>CAVOML010000026.1:0-963430 GCA_963697015.1 uncultured Alphaproteobacteria bacterium | reverse complement strand
ACCTTGTCAAGCTTGGCCGCGTTGTGCGCCAGCGCATCACCTGGACGGCCACTATTCCGCAAACGCGCAAGAATTGCAGCTCTTTCCTTCGGCGAACAAAACGCGAGGTAGCATCGCCCCGAGGCTGAGCGCAACATGTTCACGTTGAACGAGCCAACCGGGTTTGGAGAGATAATATAGTCAAAATCGGACATAGGTCGGTTGGATTCAATAGTCACCATATGATCGAGCCGCGGACTCAGCAAAGCTGATGGCCAGCGCACACGCTTGCAGAGGTCCGCCAAAATCGGTGCCGCGACTTCTGCAAGATGGGTTTCCTCGTCAAATACTCTAGCTCGCTTTGAAAATGTATAGCTCGGGACATAAGCGCCATCAGCGATCCGCCGCCAAATCAGATCACTCCCGATCAGTGTTTTGAGAATTCGCAGCAATGTCGCCTTTGACAGCCTCGTAGCCAGATGCAGATCACTTAGGCTTACAGCCTTCGACTCTTGAATGATTCGCAGGACGTCTAACCCTCGATCCAAGGCGCGTATCGCTTTTGTGCTCATGCGGTAGGCCGAAATGTTTGCCCCAGTGAAAGCCGAATCTCCTGGTGGGGACGGCGCTGGTTGCCGCCGCACGCCGCGCGCTACCCGCCGCAAAGCCCGTGTTTGGGCCTGAGCCCTTTACCCCAGATAACACGGTTTCACCAGGTGAAACAGAGGTAAAGTCAACCAAACAAGCGTTCTGAAAGGTGTAAGAGTCACCCTAACGAGACAAAAACCGGCCGGAAGCGCGTCAAGATGGGTGTCCAAGACAGCGACCAATACGTGATCGCATTCGAGCAGGCGTCAAACCGCGACGTTTCTCTCATCGGTGGAAAGTGCGCCGGGCTTGCTTCACTTATAGCAGCTGGCGCGACAGTACCGCCTGGTTTTGCAGTGACAACCCGGGCTTACCTTGAAACGCTGGCCGCGCGTAGCCTCGGATGCGAGATTCAAACGCGTGTCGAAGCGGCCCCCTCGAACGACGTCGGAGCGCAAGCCAAGATCGCGAGCGAAATCCGGGAACTGATCAGGTCGGAAGCAATTTCCGATCGCATCACCGACGCAATTCGATTTGGCTATGACAAGCTCTGCGCCCGGGCCGGCTGCGATTTGCCGGTGGCTGTGCGCTCTTCCGGCACCTCCGAAGACATGCCTGACGCCAGTTTCGCGGGCCAGGGCGACACTTATTTATGGACGGTTGGTGCAAACGCCGTCATCGATCGGGTGCGGGACTGTTGGGCGAGCTTGTTCACTGCGCGCGCGATGGCGTATCGCGACAAACGTAACCTCGTCCATCTCGATCAGGCCATGGCCGTGGGGGTTCAGCAAATGGTCGACGCCCGCGCTGCTGGCGTCGCCATAAGTCTCGACCCCTCGAATGGCGACCGGTCCAAGATTGTCATCGAATCTGTCTGGGGATTGGGCGAGCCACTGGTCTCTGGCCTGGCAACGCCGGATTACTTCATCGTGGACAAGGTCTTGCTGGAGCCCATCAAGCGGGTCGTTGCCAGCAAGCCCACTGAACTCGTGGCCGATATCGCCAATCAAACGACTGTCTTGCGTGAGGTGGAGGAAGCCCGGCGGAACGTGGCGAGCCTCACCGAAGCGCAAATCCGTGCCGTCGCACGTGTCGTCAAAGCGGTCGATCGGTCCTTCGGTGCGCCGCAGGATGTCGAATGGGCAATCAATCCGCAAAGGACCGAAGATGAAGGCGTCGTCCTGCTTCAGTGTCGACCGGAGACAGTGTGGAGCCAAAAAGTATGTAGCCCGGTCCTGTCCAAAAGCTACGCGCCCGGAATTGAGGGTGTGCTGAGCACCTTGATGGCGCCTTTGGCATCGCGGAAACAATGATCATAAATAAACGGGGGGAGACAACATGAACGCGCAGGCAAAATTCCCGAGTCCTTACGAGCTCAAGGCGCCAAAAGGCGCCGAGGGTTGGCGTGATCTCTATCCGTATTACGCGTTGTTTCAGGAGGAACGGAGGGAGGCCGACGAAAGGCAGTTTTGGTTCTGCGACGCCCAGCACTGGCCGACGCCATTCCGGCCGTTCGACACCATCATGACGGACTATGCGGTCAAGTGCCTGGGTCAATACAACACGCGTCACCTCCTTGTGCCTCCGGCCAATGGCGTCGACTACCGGATACACAATGGTTATCTCTATTTGAGCCCGATCGCGGTCGCGCCCGAGAAGATTCCCGAACGCGTACCGCATTTTCTGGAACGCGCGGGCTTCTATTTTCAGAACTGGAACAAGCTGCTGGATAACTGGCACGTCAAGGTGCGCGGCGTCATCGATGCGTTGGAAGCACTCCGATATGAACAATTGCCGGACATGGTCCCGAAAGAATGGGTGTTTGAAGGGCGTGGCCTCGACAACACGTACTACCTGATGGAAAATTACGAATCCGCGTTGCAGCTTTGTTACAAGGCCTGGCAGTATCATTTCGAGTTTCTCAATCTGGGTTACGCGGCTTATCTTGATTTCTTTGGTTTCTGCAAAGAGCAATTCCCCAGTATTCCGGATCAAGCCATCGCCCGGATGGTCCAGGGCATCGACGTCGATCTGTTTCGGCCCGACGACGAACTGAAGAAGCTTGCCCATTTGGCTATCGAAACCGGCGTTGACACTGCGCTGATGAGCGGCTCGGTCGAACAGGCTCTTGGTGCGGTCGCCGCACTCCCCAAGGGCAAAGAGTGGCTTGAAGCCTGGACCGCTGCGCAGAATCCGTGGTTCAACTTTACCTCGGGGAACGGCTTCTACTCATCCGACAAATATTGGATCGAGCATCTTGATATTCCGCTCGGGTACTTGCGGAACTACATCGTTCAACTCAGGAAAGGCATCACGATCGAGCGACCGACGGCGCAAGTGGCCGCCGAGCGCGAGCGTATTACGAAGGAATATGCGGAGCTTTTGAACAATGAGGTGCGGCCGGTTTTCGAACAGAAGCTCGGCCTTGCACGCACGGTTTTCCCTTACGTCGAAAATCACAACTTTTACATCGAGCATTGGTCGCTTGGCGTATTCTGGCGAAAGATGCGGGAGCTGAACCGGCTCTTCATCACGGCCGGCTTTTGGTCGGACCCGGAAGGGCTGTTCTTTCTAAGCCGCAACGAAGTCCGGGTCGCGCTGTGGGACTACTGCTCCGCCTGGGCGGTGGGAGGCGCCCCGACTGGACCCCAATTTTGGCCGCAGCGGATCGCGCAGCGGAGAAAGACCATGGATGCCCTGGCCCAACATCGGCCCGAACCGGCTCTCAACGAGCCGCCTGAGGTCGTGACCGAGCCTTTCACAATCATGCTGTGGGGCATCACCACCGACCGCATTTCCGTCTGGTTGAAAGGTCCGACCGATAGCTCGCGGCTTGAGGGAATGGGGGCGTCGCCTGGGGTCGTTGAAGGTCTGGCGCGCGTTATTCGCTCGCCCGACGAACTCGATCAGATCCAGGACGGCGAGATTCTTGTCGCACCAGTCACGGCGCCCAGTTGGGCCCCGGTTTTCAGCAAGATCAGCGCCACCGTAACCGACATCGGCGGGATGATGTCGCACGCGGCCATTGTGTGCCGCGAATATGGACTTCCCGCCGTCACTGCGACCGGCTCGGCGAGCGCGGTGATCAAAACCGGCCAAAAACTCCGGGTCGATGGCACCGCCGGCACGGTCGAAGTGCTGGCGAACTGAGTAGAGAACTGTGATGAATGCCGCCGTCCCAGCGCTTGATTTTCACGGCCGTACGATCCTGATCACCGGCGCCGCGGGTGGGCTTGGGCTGGCGTTCGCGGAAGCATTTGCAGCGGCGGGGGCGGACCTTGTGCTCGGGGATATCGCCGCGGATGCGGTGAAGGGCGCCGCTGACGGCCTGGCGAACCGCTATCGCGAGCAGCGCATCGTCGGCTTGCCGCTCGATGTGACGCAGGAGGAAACCACCAAGCGATTTGCCCAAGAGGCCGCGCATGCGGTGTCCGGCCGCGAGCGTATCGACGTGCTCGTCAACAATGCGGCGATTTACGCCGGGTTAACCCGTGCCGGCTTCCACGAACTCGACCCGGCGGAATGGGACCGCGTGATGATGGTGAACCTGAAGGGGCCTTTTCTAATGGCTCGCGCGGTGCGGCCATGGATGCTCAAGTCAGGCGGGCATATCCTCAACCTCGCGTCGGCCACGGTCTTTAGCGGCACGCAACTGTGGGCACATTACGTCGCCAGTAAGGGCGGCGTGATCGCCTTGACGCGCGTACTCGCCACCGAGCTCGGCCCCCACGGCATCACCGTCAACGCGATCGCGCCGGGAATTACGCTCACGGATGCCAGTCTTGGCTTGATCCCGGATGCGGCGAATTACGGCGCGCAGCGTGGCGCGATCCGGCGAGCGGCCATGCCCGACGACGTGGTCGGCGCAGCACTGTACCTCGCTTCGCCCCTAGCCGCGTTCGTCACCGGGCAAACGCTTGTCGTCGACGGTGGCAAGCAATTCATCTAATAAGGAGGATTCTTCCATGATGCAGATCGAGACTCACGTCGACCGCTTCGTCCGCAATTGCTGGTATGTTGCCGGTTGGGCGGATGAGATTTCAGCCGACAATGTCCTTGAGCGAACGCTGCTCGGCGAGTTGATCGTTTTCTATCGCGCAGCGGATGGCCGGATCGTTGCGCTTGAGAATCGCTGTTGTCACCGTGGCGCGCCGTTGCACGCAGGTCGACGGGAGGGTGACAGCCTGCGCTGCCCTTATCACGGTATGCTCTTCAACGCGGAGGGCCAATGTACCGAAATCCCGGGACAGGAAATGATTCCGCAGCGCGCTTGCGTGCGCAGCTATCAGGTGATCGAGCGTGACGAATTGATCTGGATTTGGATGGGCGAACCGGCGAAGGCCGACCCCGACGGAATCATCCGCTTTGAGTGGCACACCGATCCGGCATGGCGCAAGAAGCGCTCCTACTTGCATTATCATGCCCCGTATACGCTCATCGTCGACAATTTGCTCGACTTCTCGCACCTGACCTATGTCCACAGCACGACGATCGGAACGCCCAGCACGGCGTCGACGCGTGCGCAGGTCGAGCCGATCGAAGGCGGCCTCAAGATCACGCGCCGATATTACAACGACCAGATCCAGGCAAACCGAAGCAGCATCGCCACGTTCCAGGGGCCGGCCGACCGTTGGCAAATCTACGAATGGTTCGCGCCGTCGTTTGTGCGCTTGTACACCGGCTCTGCGCCCGCCGGCACCGGCGCACATGAGGGGCGGCTGGTACCCGAGGCCATGCAGTACCGGCACTGCTCGGTCCAGACACCGGAAACGTCGACCAGCACCCATTACTGGTTCACGCATGCGGCGAACTTCAAGACGGAAACCTCGGAAGCGATCGACATCGTGTTCGACGGCGTGAGCCGCGCCTTCAAGGAGGACAAGGACATCATCGAAGTGCAGCAGAAGGCGCTGCAGAGCGGCCGGCCCTTCCAGCCGATGAACATTGCGCATGACCAGGCTTTGGTGCTGGCGCGGCGGCTGATCCAGCGGCTGCTCGATGAGGAGGCGCACCCAGACGAGCAGAAACCCGCGCCAGCGGCATTCGAGCTTGCTCAGTAACCGTGCTCGCCCAGGATTGTGTCAATGACTTCGCCTGAAGTACCGATAGCGCTTGTACTTGACTACGGTGGCGTCATCTGCCGAACCACCTTTGAACGTCAGCCTCAAATCGAGCGCAAGCTCGGCCTCGCACCCGGCATCTTGCGCTGGCGCGGTCCGTTTGATCCCGACAACGACGAGCTATGGCGCGACATGCTCGCCGACCGGATTAGCGAGCGGGAATATTGGCACCGGCGCGCCGCTGAAGTCGGTCGTCTGGTCGGCGAGGAGTGGACCAGTCCGCGCATGATGATGGCACCTGCGCCGAACGATCCGATCGACGCCACGACGCGCCCCGAGGCGCTCGCGACGGTGCGCGCCGTCCGTGACGCCGGGCGGAAAGTCGGCGTGTTGTCGAACGAGCTTGACCTGTTCAACGGTCCCGGCTTCGGCGCCAAACTATTTATCCTGAAGCTTATGCACGCAATCGTAGATGCCACGTATACCGGCATACTGAAGCCTGACCGGCGCGCATATCACGCTGCGGCGGACGCGCTCGGTGCGCCAATTGAACGCTGCCTGATGGTCGATGACCAGCCGCGCAATATCGCTGGTGCACTCGCCGCGGGTATGCAAGCCGAGTGGTTCGATGTCACGCGGCCGGCGGAAACGTACGCGCGTGTGCTCGCGCGGCTGGGTATCGACGCGGCGGAGAGCGTTGGCTGAGCACAAGCGAACGCGGCAAAAATCGAAGAGCGCGCGGCCGAGGCACTTTCTCGGTGCGCAGACAGATCGCACGAGGCCGCAACTCACGAAGGGGAACCGTGCCCCCGAAAGGGCGGATAAAGGAACACGATCTAAGTTTTGTTGCCTCAGGTGCCGATGTTGCCGCCCGCTGTATCCGATTATTCGAGTCGACAGCACAGCCTGCCGCACTAACGAAGTGACAGAGGCCCGCTGGTCCGAGATTGATCGCCCCTCATCGACGTGGAAGATCCCCGGCGAACGCATGAAAATGCATCAAGATCACGTGGTGCCGCTTTCCGAACCTGCACTCGCGATTCTCGACAAGATGCGGTTCGAAACCCTTCGTCATTGGGCATCAATTATCTCAAGCCGTACCTGTCTCGCCTTCGCAATATGCGCGCGCTGCACGATCCGCGCCGTTGGGGTCGCGCGTCATAATCGCTTCAACAATAAGGAGATGTTCCTCATACGCACTTCGTGCGCGGCCCTTCAGCGAATAGGAATGGCGATCGTCACGTGCCTCATCAATGCGGTGGCATTCATCGACCGAACGCCGCTTAGCCGTTTCGCCGATCGTCGGCGGCCGTCAACGGGCCGACCGGTAAACTGATGCGCGGAGCGGGAATCCCGAACGGTTCATCGAACAAATGGCTATGTCTCGATCGGCTTTGGATCATGCACCGGCAGAATTGAGGCCGCTCATTTCTGAACGGCGCGGAACAGCAGGTCGCCTGACGGGCGGCAAGTAGCGGAGAGATGGACTGCCGGGCGTCGATCATTTACGCACAACTTCTCGTGCCCGAGCTCGATCCGCGCGAGGTGCGCTATGGCCAGCTTCTGACCATGCTGGCCGCTGCCTCGGCGCTGCTCCCGTCCGCAGCTATACGCCTTGCTGTTCGCAAGCCGTGGCCTGGGCCTGCCGGCCGCGGTCCGGATGCCGGAAATCGGTAGGCGAACGATTGGTCCACTTCTTGAACGCTTTGCGAAAGCTGGTCGCATCGGCAAAGCCGATGCGCTCGGCCACCTGATCGATACTCATATGCGTGTTCTCGAGCAGTTCGGTCGCAAGCGACCGGCGCATGCCGTCGACGATCGATTGATAGGACATTCCTTCCTCGGCCAGCCTGCGATGAAAGGTCCGCAGCGAGAGGCCGAGCTCGGATGCGATATCCGCGGCGACCGGAAAACGATTGGGATTGTTGAGGCAGGCGGCGCGGATCTTGCGCACGAGCCCGGAGTCATCCGGATGCTCGGTCAAGACCACCTCGCACACCTGCTGGCAGATCTTCGCGGTGATCGGGTTAGCGTTCGGGCAGGGCAATTCGAGCACGCTCGCGTCGAAATGCCATTCCATGCGGTCGGCATCGAAGTCGACCGGACAGTTGAACATTCGCTCATAGTTGCGCCAGTGCACCGGCGCAGGGAACGGGAAAACCATTCGCTTGCTGGGAAAGGGAGCTTCCAGCACGCGGCTGAACAGCGCGGTCGTCGAGCTTCGCCAGAACTCCGCTGCGAACGGCAGGAGGTCGCCCAGCGTATCGAGACCGTGACTGCGCAGGATCGCCATCGTTCCGCCCTCGATCCGGAAACTGATCTGCCGCACAGCGGGGCCCGCCATGGTGACGTGATCGAGCGAGAACAAGAGCGCGTCGCCGAAGGTACGGCTCGAGACCATCGCATATCCGTAGATGCCATAGTCGCTGATCCGCTGCCGCGCACCGGCCAACAACCCGATGTCGGAACGTTTGGCTATTCGCCTGGCGTTCCGGTAGATCGCCAGACGTTGCCGATGCGAGATACGGCCATGCACGTCTTCGAGCTGCCCGGCGTCGACGCCGGTTCGGGCAAAGAGGTCGCGGACCGAAATTCCTTGCGCGGCGAGCTCCGCCGCAAGCGCTCCGACACCCACGAGATTCTGGGTCGGCGCATCGGGATCACCCAGCACGGGTGTCACGACCTTGACGGGCTTCATCGATCCTCCCTGGCCTGCTGGCACAGATTGACATGCCCAATAAGGTCATTCCTGGCACTTTGGCAGCCTTCGACATTATAATTGGCAGAGCTTGACGTTGTCATCATCTTTTCATGCGCCAATATCCGGAGCGCAACCAACGGCCGGAAGCCAGACAGGGCCGGCGGCAACGAGGAAACGTCGGTCGGCAACCACGACATGCCCGCATTCGGGCGCTCGACCGTTTTTGACGAAACGAGAGATGCTCATGACGACAGTCACCCACGAAATCGACGGCAAGGTCGGTGTGGTCACGCTCGCAAAACCGCCGCACAACCTGCTTGATGACAGGCTGATCGGCGACCTCGTCGCCGCCTATGAAGCGGTGATCGCCGGTGGCTGTCGCGCAATCCTGCTGCGCAGCTCGATGCGGCATTTCTGCGCCGGCGCCGAGATGGCGTCCTGGGGGACGGGCACGACGATCCACACCGATCAGCCAAAGTTCGAGGCAATGCTGAAGACGCTCGAAGACGCGTCCGTGCCCACGGTGGCGGCCGTCAATGGCGGAGCGCTGGGAGGGGGGCTCGAGGTAGCCCTGACCTGCGACATGATCATTGCCGCCGACACCGCCTTCTTCGGTCAGGTCGAGGTCACGGTCGGTCTGCTGCCCTTGCTGGGCGGCACACAGCGGCTCGCGCAGCGCGCCGGCGTGGCTCGAGCCAAGGAGATTGCAATGCTCGGCCGCCGCCACACGCCCGAGGCGTTCGAGCGGTGGGGTATCATCAATCTCGTCGTGCCGGAATCCGAGCTGGGCTCGGCGTCGATGACCTGGGCACGTCAGCTCGCCGCTGGGCCGACCCAGGTCATCAGGGGCATCAAGATGCAGGCCAATCTCGAGGCGCGCGGTGGCATTGCCGCCGCCGATGCGCGGCAGGTCGAAATTAACGACATGATCTGGAAGGCGAAGGACCGGCAGCGCGGCGCTGATGCCTTCTTCGCGTCAGGCCCGGCGACCGCCATGTTTCAGGGAGATTGAGCATGTCTGCAGCTCCGCTGGAAGGATTGCGGGTGGTCGATTTCACTCGCGTGCTCGCAGGTCCTCACTGCACCAAGGCGCTGCGTGACCTCGGCGCCAACGTCACCAAGATCGAGCCACCGTCAGGCGACATCGGGCGCTTCGGCCTGCCGCATGTCAACGGCATCGGCCTCTATTACGTGCAGCAGAATGCCGGAAAGAGGAACATCAGCATCGATCTAAACTACGTTGAGGCCCGGGAGATCGTTACGCAACTCTGCCGAGATGCCGATGTCATTGTCGAGAACTTCCGTCCCGGCACGCTTGCACGTTTCGGCCTCGGCTACGACGACGTCAAGAAGCTCAATCCGGGCGTCATCTACGTTTCACTCAGCGGATATGGACAAGCGACCTCCTGGAAAAATCGCCCGGCGTTTGCGCCGACCGTGCAAGCCGAGACCGGGCTGACCGCGATCGTCCAGGACCATTTCGGCGAGGCGCTGTCGGAGCGAAGGGGCGATTCGTGCAGTCACGCGGACGTCTATACCGGCTTACAGGGCGTCATCGCCGTCCTTGCGGCCTTGCAGCACCGCAATCGGACCGGCGAGGGCCAGCATGTGGACGTATCGATGGCCGCGACCATGCTGTCGGTAAATGAGCGCGCGGGTGCGATTCTGTCGGAGATCGACACCGATGGCGAGCCGATCGCGCTGTCGGCCAACGAGTTGCACATTTACGAGATGGCCGACGGCACCCAACTGACCATCGCGTCAAGTCCGATCTATTCGCCGATGTTCACGCGCTATTGCGCCATGATGCGGCGGAACGATCTTCTCGCTGATCCTCGCTACGCGACGGCGAAATTGCGGCGGAAAAATCTGGGATCGCTGCTGGCTGAGGTTCGGGCCTGGCTTGCGACGTTCAACAATCTCGAGCAGTTGCAGGCGCAGGTGAGTGAGGCGGGTCTTGCGGTGGGCCGTGTGCGTACCGTCAACGAATTCGCAAAATCGGACTGGGCCAGGGAATGGCAAGCCGTTGTTGATGTCGACGATCGCAACGGTGGCACGCTGCGCATGCCAGGCAATCCGTGGATATTTAGTCGCGCGGAATTGCCGGCACCGGGAGTGCCCGCCTTTCAGGGCGAGCACAACGAAGATATCTTGAAGGAACTCGGTATGCCCGAAGATCGTGTGCGAGACATGCAGCATCGCAACGTGCTTCTGAGCCGGCGTTAGTACGGCGCCGGATTACGCGCGAACGGCAGCTCTCCTGTCGAGACGAATCTTTTCGAGTTAGATTTCGTGCCGATAAGAGAGCAGGGCGTCAACGATGGCGGGTATCGCGATGTCGCGGACCCCTGGCCCGAACTGAACGACTTTCTCGTTCCGCCGCCGATGCAGGAGGCCGCGCCGTCTATCGCAAATCAATCCAAGCGAAGAAGTCGATTCACTTTCCATCGAGAGGAATGGCGCGCCACGGCCGAGAAGATGGGCACTACTGGCAGCTGGACCAGCGCGAAGTATAGCCATGTTAGGTCTGGTAGGAATGATCCGGATTGGGCGGCAGCCATAAGTCCAACATTGCGATGGCCGGTCGCAAAACCAGTTATAAAGGCTTCGTCAGCACCCATGGCCCGAAGCACAATCATGGCGATTCCAATACTGCCGAGTGCGACGATAAAAGTGACGGCGGAAAGGCCAAGCAGCAGGAGTGGCTCCGCAAAGATCCTCAAAACGACTCCGTCGAACATGGCGAGACCAAACAACGCAAAGACCAAAAGGTTGATGCCTGCGAGTTCATGGCGATAGGCGTAGAGACGCGCGTGACCGAGCCACACTCTCAAAACCGCTGCGAGCAGCGCCGAACCGCCGATCATAGCGAACAGGTTGCGGCCAAGAACAAAGCTATCAATGGGGACTACAGTCCCAGCAACCCAACTTACCAAAATAGGAGCGGTGAACGGTTGAACGGTCATCGTGGCCAGCAAAAGCAGAACCGAGGAGGTCACCTCCATGCCGAGCACCAGCGCCACCGCCGGGGTCGCCATAATAGGTGCGGCCCCGGCCTGCAGGCTCAGTGCCAAGACGAGACTAGGATCGAGCCGATCTCGACCTATGATCGTCAGTATTGTCCAGAAGAGAATAGGAATAACAAGCGTCGCCCAGCACGTCGCTGACAGCAGTCTTAAAGGCCGGGAGACGTTTCGCTTTGCGTGGCTCAGGTCGAGCTGTGCAAACGCATTTACGAGGAAAACCGCTATCATTAGCGGGAGACCCGGCCTGAGCGCCGCGCCCAATCCCGGGTAAATCACCGGAACAAATGCGCCGACGCACAGGGCAATGCTCATTCCCCTCGCGCCCTGCTTACCCAAAATCGATAGCAGGGCTCCTAGCCCAACCATCTAACCCTTCTCCCTTGGGGGTGGCCCGACGCAGCGCGCTCCTCAGGCTTGCTACCGTAGCGGACCAGTTCGGTCAGTCCAAGCCATGATCGCTTGGGCGAGCTCTGCCGGCCCGGTGTCAGCCGGCCAAGGCTCGCGCTCTGCGCGACCGGCTCCACCGGCTTCACGGCCTTGACCGGCTCCCGACGAGCCGGCCCTTTGCTGCCAAGCGATCATGATTGCCGTGCGCGAGAGCATCTGCGCAAGCGTCCAAAGGAAGCGGGCCTGACGCAACTCCGTATTACGGGGACAGTGCCACTTAATTCGCCGTCGCAATACATCGAGAGCGTGAGACGCGCGGCCGGCCGGATGCAACTCGACGGCTTGCATCGGAAGAACGGCGAGTTTCGGCGCCAACGGCGTATTCCGAAATGGCGCGCCACGACCGATGAAGATAGGCAATATTACTTCGCTGTGGCGCTATGATGCAGCGGCCTGGTTGCGCGCTCCGATCGCCAGGACTGCGATAGACCGCGATCCGGCCTTTCGCCCTCGCGGGCAACTTTCCCTCGCAGGGGTCAGTCACGGGCATTGCCAGGATCAGGATCCGGTTTCATACTCTGGCGTGAGCTGGAGGCGCACCTCGACCAGCCAATCTGACGGTGCGACGAACCCGAAACAGTGCAAGAGACAACGCCGGGTTCTCCTGCCGCAGCCGACGCTGGATAGCGGAGAGACAGCGATGCTGTTTCGTCTCGCATTTGCTCTTGTGTCGATAATGGCGCTGCTGGTTGATCCGATCGATGCCGTGTCGCAGGACATGCTGCGCAGCGTCGACCTCAACAGTCCCGAAATGTCGACACCGGCGATGACGCGCGCCGAGGTCGAGGCGCTTCTCAAGGCGGCGCCTCAAGACGCTGCGGGCCAAAGCTCTGCAGATTTGCAGGGAAAGCGGCTGTCGCACCTCGATCTCTCGGGCCTCGACTTCTCCGCCGGCAATCTTCGCCTCGTAAAGCTCAACCGGACCAGCCTGAAAGGCGCGCGCTTCGATCGGGCCATCCTGAACCAGGCCTGGCTAATCGACGCGGATTTGACGGACGCGTCCCTCGTAAAGGCATCGCTGCTCGGCACACAGATGCAGCGCGCCAGGCTTGGCGGCGCCGATTTGAGCGGCGCTCGCATCACCGCCGATCTTTCCGGTGCCAGCCTGATCGGGGCCAAGCTCGCGGGCGCCGATTTGAGCGCTGATATGCGCAACCAATCGATGGGCCTGATGCGTGGCGTACTCAAATCCGCCGATCTCAGGAATGCGGATCTGAGCGGCGCCAATCTCTCGCGCGCCGATCTCGAATTCGCGAAGCTGCAGAACGCCAATCTGGCGAATTGCAATCTCAGCCACGCCGACCTTGCGGGAGCCGACTTGTCCGGCGCCAATCTCGCCGGCGCCGATTTCACCGGGACCGACCTCGCGTCGGCCCTTTTGCCGAGCGCGGCCGTGCTGGCCGGGACCCGCAATCTGGACAAGGCCCGGAACTTGAACCTTGCGCGGCGCCCACGTTAGGGATCGCTTGGGTCGCCGAAAGGCGTATAATTTCACGGTCCCTCGTGCAACATGATCAACTCATGTGGAGGTAGCCATGAAAATATGTGCTCCTTGGTAAATCTCAGTCCTAAGGCAAAGCTCGACAAGCTACTAGGCGTCAAGATCGAGTCGATTCACTACACGCAGGGTTACTACGATTTCGTCGACATCGTGGATGCCCCGAATCCGGAGGCGGTGCTCGCGTTCTCCGTCTGGTACGCGACCCAAGGTCTGGGGCGGGTCCAAAGTATGCCGGGCTTCGACGCGAAGAGCTTCGAAACCGCGATCAAGGACGCGGCCAGCTAAGCCGTCGCAAATTGCGTTGACAGTGCACCTAACCCGTCAGCGCGATACATTGAGATTGCGAGAGACGTGGTCGGCGGATGCATTTCGACGGCTTGCATCGGCAGGACGGCGGCGTGCGGCGTCAATCGCGTACCCCGAAGTGGCGCGCCACGGCCGATGAAGATGGGTAATATTCCTTCGCCATAGCGCTATGATGCCATAGCCGGCGATACGGTACGCTTCGGCCCCTGCTTAGTCCTCGGCGAGACGGCCAGTCCGAGAAACACGAGCACGGCCTGATTGAGTCTCAGGATATCCCTCGTCATCCAACCTGCCGATGCGTGCGCCAACCTTGGCCTTGGGGACGGTGGTGATCTTATCCACCATCAGGCAGCACGCCGTGCGCAAGCCGTTGCGCTCGTTCGGTTCGACCGGCAGGCGGACAGGGGCGCGTCCGTTTCGTCAGTCGTGAAGGCGCAGACAGTGATCGAGTCGGTTGCGTCGAAGCTGTCGTCCTGAATGATGACAGCAGGACGTGGCTTCCCGGCATAGTCCTTGCCGCAGGCGACGGTCCAGATGTCGCCGCGCTTCATTCATTGCCCCAATCCGATACCGCGTCGATGAACGCCTGATCCTCATAGGCGTGCGCGCTCGTGGCCACGGCCAATGATTGGCGATGCGCCTCCGACCGGAAGGACGGCGCGCGCACGTCGGGCACCCAAATCTGGATCGGGCGCAGACCCTGCGTGCGCAGACGCTCGCGATGTTGCCGCACCTTTGTGCGGGAAGGCTGTGGGATTTAACCAGCCTTTCCCTGAGTCCCCTTTATTTTATCGGCTTGAACACCACGCGGATGACGCTCGAATCACTGACATCATTGATCTTTCTGGCGAAAGCGCCAGCGGGGGTGTTCAGCGGGAGGCCAAAAATCTGAATCTCTTCAGAGACATCCGCCCAACGCCCAGCCGGCCTTTTCCCTGCCGTCCATTCTTCTGTGCTTTCGGAATGCATCATCCCTACGCCAAGACACGGGCCAATCTGATTGCCGTTGCTCAAGGAAGTTTCGTGTATCGCATCCATCCCGATACCGGAGAAATCTCGTCCGCCACCTCTTTGAAGACGGCATCTATGGGGTAGCTGATCGTAACCCTGGCGAAAGGGATCATGTCCCGGACAGAACCGCAACTGCACAGCTCAGTCGGGGCTCGGGCTTGGCCTTGTATTCCTTTTGCATCGCAATGAGCAGCTCTTCTGTAAACCGTCCTCGCTTCGTCAGCTCGTCCTTCGCCATTCTGGACTCCAACTCGCTCCAGAGAAAAACCTCAGGGGCTGCTCGACAAGGCGACTGCAGCGAGCACCGTCCGGTTGCTGATCTCAAGCTTCTGGAACACGTGATGAAGATGGACCTTGATGGTGCCGTCAGTAATGTTTAGCCGCCGGCCAATTTCCTTGTTCGACAATCCCTCGGAGACCAGCCGCATGATCTGGCGCTCACGCTGTGTCAGCGCCATCAGGGTCTTGTCCGCCGTTGCGCTTTGCGCCAGGCGGATGGCCTCATTGGGTGAGCGCAGCGTCAGGATTCGCGATCCGGCGATCTGCCGCAAAGTCTGAACCAGATCCCGCAGTCCGACGTCTTTAGAGATGACGTCGCAGGCGCCGGCTGCAGCCAGCGTCTTCAGATCGTGGTCTTCGACGAATGCAGTGAAAAAGACCAGCCGCGTCGCAAGACCCCTGGAGTTTGCGAGGCCGAGGATCTCCTGCCTGGGAATGTCAGGCATGGCGATATCCAAAACGGCGATATCGGGCACGAGTATCCGGATCGCTTCGATGCAGCTCGCGCCATCAACGCAACGTGCAACAACACTGAAGTCACGTTCCGCGCCGAGCACATGGCTCAAACCTTGAAGCATCACTGGATGACGGTCTGCGATCAACGCGCGAACACAACGCATGGTTGGTACCTCGGCACCCCCCTAGTAACCCGGTAACCTTTCGCGCCCATCCGTCCTATTTAATATACTCCAATCATGAGGATATTTCTCTGGGATTTGTTGTCGCAGCACACAACGCAGAGTTTCTGCTCGTCTGCGCAGGACCTGGACCATCAGGCTGATGTCCTGAAACGCCTGCGCGGAGGGTGCCGCAATAATGCGGGCTGGGGCATCGAAGTGCATCTTCGTGCATATACCTAAAGGTATATAGTTAAATCGGAATTTCTCATTTAACCTTCATAAAACCTTCACGAAATGCCTTCCGATCTTCTACGAGTATTCTGATGAGAACGCATTCCTAACCGAATTGAACAGACCAATCCTTTAATAGTTTCACGACCGCCGATTTTTTCGACCTGGCGAGAAACCATGAACGAGGAAGTCGGGGTCAATAGCGATTTTGAGTTAGTTCCGGTGGAGTACGACCATGAGCCGGCGATGTTGTTTCGGAACCACGCTTATTGGACGAAGTAGCTTACTTAGGGAAGGTCTTGCGGGCATCCTACGCTCGGCACACTTTCGCATTCTGGCGTCCGTTCCATGCGCGGATGACTTGCCAACGAGCAGAATCCCAGTTCACCCGGCGCTGTTTCTCGTCGTCCATACCGGCGATGATTTTTGTGCCACGGTCGAGCAGGTCGGAATTCTAAGGGACCGTCACCCAGACGCACGCCTTGCGGTCGTGGCCGATCACTATCGGCCAAACGAGCTGGTTTCAGCATTTCGAGCAGGCGCCAGCGGCTACCTCGTCTATGCCATGAGCAGCGGCGCATTCCTTAAATCCATTGAATTGGTGATGATGGGTTCGACGGTTTTCCCGCCCGCCCTGCTGTCGTTCGCCCTCGAACCCGAAGCGAGTCACCTGGAGGGAGTAACCGTAGACGACAGCCAGGCGTCCCTCGTCCCAGCAGAGGATGAAACCGCTCGGCAGCTTTCGCCGCGGGAGCGATCGATTCTCCAGTGCCTGATCGAAGGCGATTCCAACAAATCCATCGCGCGAAAAATCGATATCGCCGAATTGACCGTAAAGGTTCATGTCAAGGCGATCCTCCGCAAGATCCGGGTCCATAACCGGACGCAGGCGGCGATTTGGGGCATGAATAATAGCGGATCGCTGGCGCCAACAAGAAACACGGACTCCCCGCTACTGTCCTCCGGACAGACCAAGCGGGTTTCGCCTCCGATCGAGCCGACCTGTGAAATCAGGCAAACCGGTGAATCAATACGACCGGGTGCGATCGAACGCGCAGCAAATCACGCCGTGATTCCTCGCCTCGACCAGCTTATCCGCAAGAGCGCGGTCCGGCTCCAAGAATAGCTGCCGATTCCTCTGAAGTGTCAGCGAGGAGAGAGGGCACCCTTCATACGCGCGAAATAATTCGTGTAGAACGAGCGCAGGTTCGGCTGCGAGCTACCTTCCGCCATCTGCAGCGTGGGACATGCCACGGTCGGCTGTTTTCCCCACGAGTATGCCATGTCGAAGGGTCGGTCTTTCACCGGGACCTTCTCGTCCCAGATAGCCAGCATGGTTTCCGTCTCAGCCACCGTGGGCAACCGGTAGTAGGGGGAGTAGTTGCGGGCAGAGCTTGTGCAGGCTTGCCCGAATGTCTGGAATACCGGCACGACACGGGTGCTGGGGACGCCAGCCCTTAGCGCCTGGTCAATGCGCTCGCGGAGCGCGGCGTAGTTGCATCCGGCAAGTTCGTTCCTGACATTGCAAGGATACGGATCGACGCCGATGTAGTCGGCCGCGTCCTTCAACTGCGCGAACTCGGTCGGGGCGGCGGAGCCGTTCAGGACCACCACGAACGTCTTACCGCGGGGATCGAGGGAATGGATTAGAGCAGTGCGCTCCGCCAACCGCGGCGGCGCATCCAGGCACAGCGCAGGATGCGGCTCATCCGAGATGTAGTAGATGCCACTGAACTTCGGGTTATCCTTGACCGCCATGACGGCATCGGTGACCTGCCTGTCACTAAGCTGCCACGAGCAGTGAAGATTGTAACCATTGCCCAGCCAGTAGATCCCCTTCATCCCTTCCGGCAACGCTCTTAGTGCTGACTGCGTGCTCACATCGGCAAGATTGAACCCAGCCGAAGCAGCCCCGGTGTAGTCGCCGCGCAAGTTGACGGCGAAATGCAAATGCTCGCGCGGCTCGGCTGCAATTGCCTGGGCCACGCCCCCGAGCGCAACTGCTGTCACGAGCAAACCCACCCACCTTAGGGCGCGGCCACCAACAGCGGCCGTGGTTGCGGCGTCGAAAGCCCTTCTACCAGTCGGATCATTTATCATTGCTTTCTGCTCCGAAACCACCCCGGTGCCGTCAATGCTGATTGGTCCTCGTTCCCTGTCCCTCTCGCTTCACGAGCCGCCGGTCGGAACCAACCTCATGCGGGATGGGGCTTCACGTGCAGAAGATTTTCACTGAAGTCCCCGTACCGATAACGGGCATGCCTCTTTAGGTCGACCCGGGTGATTACCGCAGCGATGGCGTCTCGCATGTCGTCCTCCCTGGCGGAACGCAATAGTTGCAGCGCATTCTGTACGACCTCTTGCGGCGTGCTTCCCCACCTGACGGCGAAAAGGACTCTATCGACCATCGAGGCGAGCAGCCTCGCCTCTGTCGCACTGAGCAGCGGCGCGCTGTCGATCACCACGCAGTCATAGTTACCTTCCAATTGGCGCAGAAGCCTTGGCACGCGTTCACCTGCAAGGACCGTGACGGGATCTGCCGGGTCGCCCGGCAGCGACAGATAATCGAAACCCAAGCCTGGGGCGGCTCTTATCAGCTCAGCCGGCGACTGTCCTTGCAGGACATGCAGGACTCCGCCGCCGGCGGGTCCTCCAAGCTCGCTCGCGATTGACGGGTGCCCGAAAGAGAGATCGATCAATAGAACGCGGCGCTGAATCCGCGCAGCGTAAACCGCGAAGCTGATTGCGAGCGTCGTCTTTCCCTCGCCAGGCACGCTGGAGGTGACGAGGAAGGTCTTGGGTGATTTTTGTGGCTTCGCCAGCTGCAGCGCTGCGACAACAACGGCTCGGATAGCCTCAGTATACCGTGCGTCCTTCGGAATCAGTTGATGCGGCCGGAGCTTCCCTCCGCGGGCGAGCTGCGGAATGCCCCCGATGCAGGAGATGCCAAGGATATCGGTCACGTCCCGCTCGGTGCGCAATGTCCCGTCGAGTTGCTCGAGCAGGACCGCCAGCAGACCGGCGCCGATCAAGGCGAGCACCATGGCAGGTGGAATAAACAGGAGCGGATTGAGCGAGCTCGGGAGAGTTGGGACATATGCGGACGACAATACGCGCACATCCGGCTGAACGTTCCCCTCCTCGAGAATTGCCTTTTCTCGCTGAACAAGGCCATCATAAAGTTGAGCGTAGGTTGCTGCCTCACGTTGCAGCTCCCGCAGCCGCCCCTCGGGCTCTCGCACCTCGGTGCTGGCGTCCCGCAAGACGGCCACCCGCCGCTCCAATTGCTGCACCCGTGTCTCCAGAGTGCTGCTTTCCTCGGCCAATTGGTTCTGGCCGGCTTGATGGATGGTCAAGCTCGTCGGCCGCGCGTGCAGCTCGGCGAGATCCGATCTCGCGAGGGCCAGCTGGCGGTTTAGATCGACGAGTTGCTGGTCGACCATATCCGTCCGGCTCGCCTCGGTGAAGCCGTGCTTGATCCGGTAGCTTTGCAGTGCTTCCTCGGCTCGCACGATCTCGGCTCGGACCAGTGGAATCCGCTTGCTCAAGCTGCGCAGAGCGTCATTGCGGTCGGCGAGGTTCCGGTCTCTGAGGGTTGTCATGTAGAGCTCGAGGCTCCGGTTCGCGACCGCTGCGGCGAAGGCTGGGTCAGTAGATATGTATGTGATCCCGATCATCCGCGAGTGAGCATCCTTGAACGCGTTGATGCGCTTCGTGAAGTTGTCGATCGAGAACTCCTCGAGGCCAAGCAGCCCTCGAAGCACCCCTCCTGTCTCCTTCGGACCAGGTCCTCGCTCTGCGACGATGCTGTCGAATACGTGCTGGAGATGATCTTGCGAAAGAACTGCCGAGACATGGGTCTGAACTGCGGAATCATCAAACACCCCGGCAATACTGGCCTCCGCGCCGCCGTTGTTGCCTTTCGGCGGATCGACGATGGCCGCGGCGGTCGCCGTATACCGGGGTGGGAAGACCAGTCCGATGGTCCCGGCCAGTCCCGCCGCAACGGTGACCGCCACGGTGATCAACCTCCATCGGCGACGGAGGAGGTTGATGAGCTGGCGCAGGTGGATTCCCGTCGTTTGCCGTGCATTGATGGCTTCGTTTCCGTCACTGGTTTCGATTGTCATGGCCGAGCTACTTCCGGGTGTTTTCCGCCAACCGAGAGCTTGGAGACGGAGGCAGCCTCCAGGAAGCAGAGGACGACTCCGAACCAGAAGATTGGATGGCGGATGATGAAGTGGAACATGCTGAATACGGCGAAGGCGCAAGAGAGTGCCGCCAGAGCCGGTAGCCGGGCTCTCATGGTCGCGAGAAGCAGCGACGCATAGAGCAAGGCGATATCAAGGAGCGCCAACAGCCCGCCCTGCACGAACAGATCGAGGGGCGTGTTGTGAACTTCAAATTTGGCGGGGGGCGGAAGCTTCCAGGACTTCGTCTTGGTCAAGTGCGGCCCCGGCCCGAGTCCCAGCATCCCGGCGGCCATGCCTTTATCGTAGGCTTCTGCCCAGAGGGCGAACCGCAGGTCCCCCTGGCTATCCTCGTTATAGAGCGCGTCGGATTTGGCTTCCACACGATCGACCGCTACGGGGGCAAGCGGAATGGCACCGACCGCGAGCACCGGCACCCCGAGCAGCGCGAGGCTTGCCAATGTCGCCCGAAAGGTCACGCCTCGTTTGAGCGTTGCCAGCCACGCCGAGCACTGAACCGCGAGAAAGACAGCGCCCGCGGCCAACATGCCCACCGTGAAGGAATTGCTCTTGCTAAGCACGCCGACGGAGAAGGCGACCACGGCGCAGGCAGTCGCGACGATCATCTTTCCCTTTGAACGGCCGGTCGCCGTGCCCACCACATGAATTGAGATCACTGTGAGCAATGCACTCACAAGGCCGAGTTGATTTGCGTCCTGCGACCAGCCTTTCAAGCGATCGTAGAACCAAAGATCGACCGGGAGCGGGAGACCGATCAAGCCGTACGCTTGAGCCACCTGCAAGCTCAGAGACGCGGCGCCGAACAACACGACGAGCCACGTCACTCGGTGGCGGCGCTCGTTCGCCAGCTCGAGCGCCATGGTGCAGGCTACGCAAAGCGTGAAAGAAAAGGCGATGACGTCGTGAATGGTATGGGTGGCGTCGAAGAACGGCTCGGTTGCGAACCCCACGATGGCGCCGACACTTTCGGCGACGAACAGGATCAGCCAGAAAGCGGCCACATGGACGAACGCGACATTCGATGTTGGCGCCGGCCTGCGAGGCTGAAGGCACAGGAGCAGACCGAGCCATAGGACGAGGCACATTTCGCCCGGCCCGAACGGCGTGTCGCCGAAGCGCAACTGAGTTGCGGTGGACAAAACCAGCCCTAACGCGAGCAGCGAATCCAGAATCATCATGGGATTGCCCCCGCAATCGGCGGAGCCATCGAGTCACGGAACGACCCCGGAGTCTCTGGGCTGCGAGCTGAGTGCACGGTGTCGCGGCCACGATCATTGCGCCAATTTTGCTGTACAATGATGCTCATTCTCCAGGCCTTTCAACAGGCGATGCGAACGCAGTAAGACGAGCTGCACTGCGCGTCCTGCAGTTTGAAACCGCCTTACCCTCGACACCCATTCCGTCTGGCTCGTCGACGCTCAACGCCGTCCAGCAATGGAGAGTCGCAATTCGATGCATGACTTGTAAAGGAGCCAAATCACGGTGTGAGCGGCGACTCCGTATTATGCCCCATTCTGGGTAATCGGCTCGGATCTGGCGGGCATGCTCGCGCCGCCGCGGCGAAGTTCGCAGCATTCTTGCGGTTCACTCGACAGTCACGGCCGGCGCGGCTTGCTGCAAGCGGCGGTCTCTCAATGAGTAGGTACTCCGCATGGAGTCCCAGGGAGTACTCCGCATGGTTCGACGTCGGCGACGTGATGTCATTTGACCCGGACGTGCTAACGGTGGTTTCTTGTCGGTCATGATGCACCTCCGACGCCCTATGGCTTTAATTTTCCTCGATGCTGGCCTGCTCGCGGCCATGCTGTGCTGTTCGCTGAACCCGGCACGAGCCGAATACCGCCTGCAGGGCGGAGACGTAATCGAGATATCGGTGTCCGGCGTTCCCGAGCTCAGGCAGCGTGCCCCGGTCCAACTCGACGGCAGCATCACCTTCCCTGTCGTCGGCACCTTCATGGTCGAAGGCGTCGAATTGTCCGAAGTCCGAGGCAAAATCCAGTCCGCCATTGCCAGCAAGATATTTCGGATCCGGACACCGGACGGGCGGGAGCTCTCACGGATGTTCGAGCGGGACGAAGTCGCGGCGACGATCGTGGAATACCGGCCGGTCTTCATCGCCGGTGACGTGACCCGCCCTGGCGAGCAGACGTTCCGCCCTCGCATGACCGTGCGCCAGGCCTTGGCATCTGCCGGCGGATTTTCCGCACTGGCCCGCGCCAACGCGACGTCGCTCGATGCGGCCGGTCTGCGGAGTGAATATATCACGGTCTGGTTGAGCTTGGCGCGAGAGCACGTGCGCATTTGGCGCATCAAGACAGAGCTCGGGGAAAATATCGAGCTCGATCAAAAAGCCATTCCGCCGGCGCCGGTTCCAGATGAGGTGCTGTCGCAAATCGTGAACCTCGAAACGGAGTACCGCAAGGCAAGTTCTGCAGACCTTGAACGGCAAAAAGATTATCTTCGGCGCTCCGTCGCGGAAGCGGACAAGCAGACTCAGGTCTTGACGGAGCAGAAGCAGGGCGACGAAGAAGGAGTTCGTGCAGACGAGCAGGATCTCCAGAAGGCAAGGAACGCCTTTGGCAATGGCAGCCTGCCCAGCTTCCGCGTGGCCGAGTTCCGCAGATCCGTGCTGTACTCCGCAACCCGCCAACTGCAGACGACCAACCAACTCATGCAAGTGCAGAAATCGCGCGCCGAGTTCGCAAGAGAGCTCGAGAAGATCGATGATGAGCGCCGGATACGTTTGCTGGCGGAATTGCAGGACGCCACTGTGAAGCTTACCGGCGAGCGCGCGAAGCTGCGGAGTGTGGACGAAAAGCTCCAAATGGCTGGCCTCAGGCCGCCCCGGCCTTCGGGCGAGTCGAACAAGGCCGATATCACCTTGTTCAGGAGCGGCGTAAACGGGAAAGAACACCACACTGCCGACGCCGATACCGAGCTCCAGCCGGGAGACGTGATCGAGGTCACCTTGCGTCCTGAAGGCGTCGATATCGCCGCGCAATAGACGCCACTCCCTGCAGCCTCCCGTGATTGTTGCTGGCCCCGAGCCCGAAATGCCGCGCGGCGCTGCCGCGATGATTGTGCACGGCTCTCTCACCAAAATCTGGACGTGTACGCCTTAAGGGCATCTCTTTACCCGGAATAGCAATCGGCCTCGCATCCGGCTCAAGTGTAAGTCTCATGTAAGCTTCATGTAAGCTTGGTGTAAGCATTTATCACCGATAGAGATGCGCCGATGAGAGTCCCCGCATTTAATCAAAGACTTGGAACTGACGCTGTCGAGACGCTCATTGGCATCAGCGGACGCGATCAGATCTACGGCTATGACGGCAATGACAAGCTCTACGGAATGGCGGGCGATGACGTACTCCATGGCGGGACGGGAAACGACGTCATGGACGGCGGAACGGGTGCCGACATCATGTATGGCGGGGCTGGCGACGAGCTCTATCGGGTCGACAACATCGCCGATGTCGTGAGCGAGCAGATCACTCCCGGCGTCGACGACGGCGGCATCGACACGGTGGAGAGCACGATCACTTACGCACTGCCCATGTTCGTCGAGAAGCTGACTCTGAAGGGCACGGCGGCGATCAACGGCACGGGCAATGAACTCGCCAACAGGCTTGCCGGAAACGACGCGAACAACGTGTTGAGCGGAAGGGCCGGTGACGACGTCGTCTATGGCAACGGGGGCGACGACATCCTGATCGGCGGGGCGGGAAAGGACGAGCTCTGGGGCGGCTCCGGCGCGGACACGTTCGTGTTCAACTTTGCCGACGCGACCAGCACCGACAAGGTCAAGGATTTCTCAGCCTCGGATCATGACCATATCGGGATCTATGCCAGCGACTACGGGCTCAGCCTCGGCCACGGTCTGGTCGATGACGGCACCGGCAAGCTGGCGCTCGACCTCTCCTACTTCGTGGCCGTGGCCGGCTCGGCGGGCACCGTGCAGGGCACGGCGTCCGGTCACGGGCAGCTCGTGTTCTCGTCCACGGCCTCGACTTACACGTTGATGTGGGATCCCGACGGCGCCGGGCCCACGCATGGCACCGCGCTCGCCACCTTCAATCTGGACGCCACCCCGAGCGCCGCCGACTTCATCGTCCTCAACACGCCACCGACCGTAACGGTACATGGCTCGCCGGACGTGGCACCCCAGCGCGCGGACGCAAACGTCGGCTTCACGATCGATCTGTCTGCGCCATGGAACGAGGACGTGCTGCTGACCTACTCGACGGTTGACGGCACGGCCCACGCCGGCAGCGACTTCGCCGGCGTCTCCCATGGCCAGGTGACGATTCCCGCCGGCAGCACCAGCGCCACCGTCTTGATCCCAGTGCTCGCCCAGGACGGGTCGGAGCCCGTCGAGCTCTTCCAGCTCCGCCTCGATTCAGCCGTGGGCGTGACCAGCAGCGCGGCATTCTCCATTGCCGGCAGCACGGCCGCCGGCTCCATCGCGCCGATGGCCCCCGAAGTTGTCGCGAGTACCGACATGACGGCGTACGGCAGCACGGATCCGTCCGCAATCGCCTATGTGCCCGGACAGGGTCTCTTTGTCAGCGACTCGGAAGTTGAGGAAGGCCCGTTCTTGCGCACCACGAACCTGTGGAAGCTGCAACCCGACGGCACCCTTGCCCAATCGCACAGCCTCTTGAACTTCACTAATGAGCCGACAGGCCTGGCCTTCGACTCCGGCACGGGGCGCATGTACATCTCCGACGACGACAAATTCAAGATCTTCTGGGTCGATCCGAGCAATCCCACCGTCAAGCTGGGGCAATTTGATACCAAACCCCTCGGCTGCAACGATCCGGAGGACGTGGCGGTCAATCCGAACAACGGCCATCTGTTCATCTGCAACGGGGATCAGGTCGCAGGTCCGACATCGCGCTCGATCGTCGAGGTCAACAACACCGGCACGCAAGTCTTCTCGACCATCGTTCTCCCGGAGGAAGTCAAGGATCCCGAGGCGCTGTGCTACGACGCCAGTCACGACGTCTTCTATGTGGGCGGCGGCTTCAGCCCAAACATCTGGGTTGTCGACCACAGCGGCACGATTCTGCAAACCATCGATGTCCTCGCCGGCTTCCGCAATCCGACTGGCCCCACGTCGGCAGCCGTCAAGGACCTGGAGCTCGCGCCGAGCAGCGATCCGAACGATGATCCGGGCAAGCTAAACCTCTTTGTCGCCGACTACGGGAATTCGCACGTCAGCGACGGGCGCTTGATCGAGATCGATCTCCATGGCGGGCTCCTCATGGCGTAGCGCACCATCGGTTGCGGACGCGGCGCCACCTCGTCAACCTCCGAGAGCCGCGCGGCGGGACGACTCTAACCCTGAAGAGAGATCACATACCCCAGAATAGCTAACAGCTCCGCCTCCAGCCCAGATGTAACTTCTGGCGCAGGGGAAAATCCTGTTCTCGGAAAGAGCTGCGCCCATGAGAATCTCACAATTCAACACGATAAACGGCACCGCCGATGGTCAGACTCTCATTGGCACCGGCATGCGCGATCTGATCACTGGCTTTGGCAGCGGCGAACGGCTCTACGGCCAGGGCGGCGATGACATACTTTATGCCGGGCCTGGAGGCAGCCTGCTGGACGGCGGACCGGGCGCCGACATCATGTATGGCGGCGTTGGCAACGATGTCTTCCGGGTCGAGAACATCGGCGATGTCGTGAGCGAGCAGACCCCCGGCGGCAACGATGCCGTGCAGAGCTGGATCACCTACACGCTGCCTCAATTGGTCGCGCAGCTAAACCTGATGGGGACAGCGGCGATCAATGGCACAGGCAATGACCTCAACAACAAACTCGTCGCGAACGATGCGGGCGACGTGTTGAGCGGAAGGGCTGGTGACGACACTTTGACGGGTGGAGCGGGTAACGACACCCTGATCGGTGGGGCCGGACATGACACGCTTACGGGCGGCGCGGGTTCGGACACGTTCGTGTTCAATTTTGCCGACGCGACCAGCACCGACAAGGTCAAGGACTTCTCAGCGACGGATCATGACCATATCGGGGTTTATGCCAGCGACTATGGGCTCAGCCTCGGCCACGGTCTGGTCAATGACGGCTCCGGCAATCTGGTGCTCGACCCCGCCTACTTCGTGGCTGTGGCTGGCTCGGCGGGCACCGTGCAGGGCACGGCGTCCGGCCATGGGCAGTTCGTATTCTCGTCCACGGCTTCGACTCATACTTTGATGTGGGATCCGGACGGCGCGGGGCCCACGCATGGCACCGCGCTCGCCACCTTCAACCTGGACGCCACCCCGAGCGCCGCCGACTTCACGGTCTTCAACACGCCACCGACCGTGACGGTGCATAGCGGTCCGGGTCCGATAGACGAGCGCGCGGACGCAAACGTCGGCTTCACGATCGACCTGTCTGCGCCATGGAACGAGGACGTGCTACTGACCTACTCGACGGTGGACGGCACGGCCCACGCCGGCAGCGACTTCGTCGGCGTCTCCCATGGCCAGGTGGCGATTCCTGCCGGCAGCACCAGCGCCACCGTCCTTGTCAACGCGCTAGATGGTAATCCGTCACAGGTCAATTCCTTCAGCCTCCAACTCGAGTCGGCCGTGGGCGTGACCAGCAGCACGGCGTTCTCCATTGCCGGCAGCACGGCGAGCGGCTCCCTCGCGCCGCTGCCCCCCGGAGTTGTCGCAATCACCGACACGACGACGTTCGGCAGCCCTGACCCGATGGGGTTGGCCTATGTGCCCAGCCTGGGCACTCTCTTCCTGGCCGACCCACAGCTTGAACTAACAAGGGTGCAGCATTTGTCCGGCGTGGACACCCTGTTCGGGTTGAACCTTGACGGCACACTGCAGTCCGGCGACGCGCTCCCGCTGACCTTCAGCACCAAGCCGGCGGGTCTGGCGTACGACCCCTCGACCGGCCTGATGTACATATCCGACGACGAAAGGTTGGAGATGCAAATCGTCAACCCGGCCAATCCCACCGTGGAGGTTGGGCACTTTTCACTCACGGCATTGGGCTGCGACGACACGGAAGACGTGACGGTGAACCCAAACAACGGTCACGTCTTCGTCGTGAATGGCGGAGACTTCGGACACCCCAAGATCGTTGAAACCGACGGCACCGGCTCGCAAATCTTCTCCGTCATTGACCTCACGGCAGCGGTCAAGGGGCAGCCCATCGGCAGTCCCGAGGCGACGGTCTACGATCCTGCCCATGACGTGTTCTATATCGCTGGCAACAATTACGACATCAAGGTCGTCAACCGGAGCGGCACGGTCCTGGATGACATCACGACTCTCGCCGGCTATCGCAACCCCACCGGCAACATAGGGGTCGATATCCAGGGATTGACATTGGCGCCGGCCAGCGACGATCCGACCCGCACGGACCTTTATGTCGCCGACCAGGGGCTTGTTGACACCAACGACGGGCGGCTGATCGAGATCAATCTCCATAACGGGCTGCTGTACGCATAGCGGGCCATCGGCTGCTGTGACGAGGCCCATTGCGTTGCGCGCATATCCGACGTGCCAACAAGGTTCGACCGATGATCATTGAGTTGTTTGGCCCACCTGCAGCAGGAAAAACCACTCTCGCGCACGCATTGGCGACGGCGCTCGAGAGGAATGGCTGCGACGTTCAGTTGATCGCGAGTTCGCGACCGGCGGAAGGTGGCTCGATCGAGCTCGATAGCGCTCCAGCCTCATCGTGGTACAGAACTACGTTGGCCGCGCCTCTGAGCAGGGCGGCCAAGCTGGTCAGTGCCGCGCCTATTCTGCTGGACGCGAGCAGCGACGAGCTCACCGCGAGCTTGATGGACCTCCTGCCGCCTCGCACTCTCTTGTGGTCGGTTCGCTTTCGCCGGTTTCTTTCCTTGCTGTCCCGCTCCTGGAAGATGGCCAGCACATCTGATCGAATTGTCATCTTCGACCAGGGCTTTCTGACGGCGCTGTGCTCGATGGCACTCCTGGCCCGGTGCGTCGATCGAAGCGCCATTGTGCGCGGGCTGGCGTTGACCCCGCGCCCGAACCTTCTCATTCGCCTCGATGCGCCGCGGGAAACGCTGGAGGCTCGCTTGCGCGTGCGGCTAGGCCGCCAAGGCGTGGCCGAGCGATTGTTCGAATTCGATCTGCAAACAAATCTACAGCAAATCGAGACGACCAATGAGGTAGCGCAAATACTTCAGGAGCAGGGCTGCCGCATGATGCATGTGAGCTCCCTCGACCGCAGCCTGCTGGAAAACGCGGTCGATCGGATCGTGCGAGAGACGAAGTCCTGGGACGAGTGGATCGATCCGGTCGATCGATCCGTTGTTGAGACACCGCCCATCATCCGGGGCGCCAGATGACGCGCAATTCTGACTTACGTCTTGTCAGAATCGATGCCGCGGCGACCAGAGAGGCGCTCGCGCCGGCCATGGGAGCGGCGCCCGTCAAGGCGATATTTGCGGGAGACGGACGCGGCCAGCCGCTCGGGCGCGCCAGCATTGCGGCACTCGCCGTGTTCGTTGTCGGCGCCGGGCTAAGCTGTGTGGCGCAGCTCGTGATCGCCCGGATCATCGGTCCGGACAGCTATGGCGTCTACGCCTATGCGCTCGCCTGGGTAACGCTGCTGGGGTATCTCTCGACATTGGGCTTCCACGTCTCCCTGCTGCGCTTCGTGCCAGCCTACCAGGCCAGGGAGGAATGGGCGCTTGTGCGCGGCGTGATTCAGTACTCGCAGCGCGGCGCAATGGGAATCGCAGTCACCATCGTCCTGATCGGCTTCTGCGGGATTGTCGCCCTGCGCGGCTCGTTGCGCCCCGAGCTCGCTCTTACGTTCCTCCTCGGAATCGCATCTGTACCATTTCTTACGCTGCATCTCATCGGCGCTTCGGTCATTCGTGCCCTCGGCGGAATCATAGCGGCTCTCGCGCCGGAACGAATTGTCCGCGACGGTCTGTTGCTGGCGATCGTCGCGGCCGTCTTCTGGGGCAACTTCTATCGCCTCGACGCCACCCTGGCGATGGGGGCGACGCTCCTCAGCTGGATCGTCGTGCTCGGCCTGGACCGCATCTTCCTGCGCCGGCTGCGTCCGCCGGCCCTCGAGCATGCGAAGGCGAAATATACGGCTGGCGACTGGTGGCGGCCAACGCTACCACTCACCGTGATGATGATCGCGGACAACCTGATGAGTTGCTCCGCCATCATCGCGCTGGGCTTGGTGGGTCATACGCGGGACGCCGGTATCTTCGCGCTGGCGTTCAACATGGCGGCCTTGATATCGCTGCCGCGGATGGCGGTTGCCACCGCGTTCGCGCCCACCGTCTCGGCGTTGTTCGCCAAGGGGGATCGGGCCGGCCTGCAATCGCTCAGCGCCAAGGCGACTTGCCTGTCGCTTCTCGGCTCGGCGTGCGCCGCCGTCGCGCTCCTGCTGCTCGCGCGGCCTCTTCTCTCGTGGTTTGGTCGTGATTTCGTGGCGGGTGTCCCAATCGTCACCATCCTCGTTCTCGGCCACGTATTCGCTGCCGCATGCGGGCCTCAACAGCACCTCATCACGATGACCGGACACGAGCGCGCCGGCGCGGCGATTCTCGCAGTATGCGCCGCGTCGAGCTTCATCGGCTGCGTGGCAATGATCGATTTGTTCGGGATGACGGGAGCCGCCTTCGCGATGACCACGACTCTTGTCGGCTGGAACGTGGCGATGGGCATCTTTATCCACAGAGGCCTACACCTCATGCCGGGCCTGGTCGTTTCATTCAAAACCATGCCGGGGGCGAAAGCGCGCTGACTGTGGGATCTGATTTTGCCGGAGGTTCTGCGATGCGTCACGAGTTGGGATCTGTCGAGATGGACGATATGGTTCCCCCGAATTGGGCGAGAGAAGCCGCATCGGTTCAATCGTACAACGTGGGATCGGCTGTTTCCAGCAAGGCAGCGATCCGCGGTCTCTTCAGCTCTCTGGAACGGAAGGGTGTCCGCTACTGTCACTGGAAAAGCAATATCCGCCTCGAAGAGTCGCTTGCGGCCGCAGAGGACATCGATCTCCTCGTCGACCAACGCGATGCCGGACTCTTCCACGCAGCCTTGCTGGAGAATGGCTTCAAGCTGACGCAATCGCGCAGCGGCATTGGGCATCCAGGCGTCTTCCACACATTGGGGCTCGACGAGGCGAGCGCCGAACTGGTGCATGTGCACGCCTATTTTCAGATCGTCAGCGGCGACAGCCTGGTCAAGAGCTACCGGCTGCCGATCGAAAGAGCCATTCTGGAGCAGACGCGCTACTTGCATGGTGTGAGGGTCCCCGTGCCCGAAGCGGAGCTCGTGGTATTCGCGCTTCGGATCGCGCTCAAGCACACGGGTCCTATCGAGATCCTCATGGTCAATCGCCACTATCGAGAGGTCTCGAGAGAGTTGGGCTGGCTCCGCGAGGCAGCAAATGCCGAGCGAGCCGAAGCGCTCTGCGCGGCCTGGTTTCCGAGCATCGACCCACCGCTGTTTAGAAAGCTGTTGGACGCTATCGAGGCCGAGCGCGTGGTAGCCCGACGCGTCGTCCTTGGCTGGCGCGTTGCCTGGCGGCTGCGCGGATTGCGGAGGCTGAGCCCGATGCATGGAGCGGCTTCCCGGCTCTGGCAGGTGCTGTCCTTGCTTGCCAAGCGGTTCCGGCGTCGCGGAGACATGGTGCGGCAGACGGGCGGCATAATCGTTGCGCTCGTCGGCCCGAAGGCGACCGGCAAATCCACCATCAGTCATGTGCTGGCAACTCGGCTGGGCCTGCATCTCGACGTCCTCCGCATTCACGCCGGCAAGCCGCCCGCGACTGCGCTGACCCTGTTACCTCGCCTTCTTGTGCCCGCGGCGCGCCTCCTGTTCTCGAAAGAGCGCTCCGGAGAGTACGAGAAGTCTGAACGCCGCCGCGAGAAGCGATATTCGCTGCTGTACGTCCTCCGGATGACCCTCCTCGCCTATGATCGCCGCAAGCTGCTTCGCCGTGCGCTGCGAGCTGCGACCGCGGGCTCCGTCGTCATCTCGGACCGGTATCCCACCGAAACCGTGGGTGCCATCGACAGCAGCTGCTTTGACGAAGCGGCGGTGGCGAACTGCAGCTCTGCGCTGAGCCGCTGGCTCATGAACCGGGAGCGCGCCCTCTATCAGGGCTTGCCCAAGCCAAGCCTCCTCCTTTGCCTGGAGGCCCCCATCGAGACGACGATCGAAAGGGACGCGCGGCGGCTGAAGCGGGGCGGCCCGGATGCCGCGGCGCTGCGGCGACGTTGGGAATTGGAGAGCCGGCCGGATTCTTCCGGGACGCCAGCGATCCGGATCGATACGAGCCGGCCGCTGGATGAAACGGTCCGAAGCGTCGTCGGAGCCGTCTGGTCTGCGCTGTGAGAGCATCATGCAGCGACCACTTCGCCGGAGTTCACTGGCTTCCGACACAATTGAAAAAGCGACCGGGTAGAGCAAGCCGCGGCAAAGTCAGAAAGCACTTTTGAGAGCGGCTCTGATCGTTAGCCGTACGGTAACGGAGGGTGCAATGAAGTTCCGGATTCTAGGTCACGCGTGTCTCGAGGTCAGCAGTAGTGGCAAGCAGCTGTTGTGTGATCCCTGGCTGGTCGGCTCCGCCTACTGGCGCTCCTGGTGGAATTACCCGCCCGTTCCAGATGGGCTTGTTGAGACGCTCAACCCAGACTTCATTTATCTCACGCACATGCACTGGGACCACTTTCACGGCCCAACCCTTCGCCGGCTCGGGCTCGACCGGCATATCCTTGTGCCCAAGACCCCTGACCGCCGGATCTATGACGACCTCAAAGCCATGGGATGCACCTGGGTCACGGAGTTGGTCCATGGCAAGCCCTACCAGGTCGGTGCCGACTTCCAGATTACGAGCTATCAATTTGGACACTTCCCCGACTCGGTGTTGGTGATCGAGGCCAACGGCAAGACCATCCTGAACGCCAATGACTGCAAGACAATGGGCCTCCCGCTCCAGCAGATCCTGCAGCGCCATCCAAAGATCGATTTCGTATTGCGAAGCCACAGCTCCGCGAACGCCCGGCTCTGTTTCGAGATCATCGATCGGGGCGGAGCCCACATAGACGATCCGCAGAAGTACAGCACCGAGTTCGCAGACTTCGCGCGTGCGGTCGGGGCCGAGTACGCCATTCCTTTTGCCAGCAACAATTGTTACCTGCACCCGGACACCGAGCAATTCAATCGATACCTAAACCTCGGAATTGACGTGAAACGCTATTTCGAGGCGCACGGCATTACCCATCCCAAGTGCGTTGTCTGCGCACCGGGCGATGGGTGGGACGACGATATTGGTTTCTCGCTCGCCGATAAGGACTGGTACACCAATCTCGATGAGCACCTGAAGCGCTATAAGGAAGCAATGTCCGACACTTTGAAGAAATCGGAACAAGAGGAGGCAGGGACTGTGCTGACGGAGGACATCGTAGCCTCTTATGCCTCGGGCCTCCTGTCCGGAACGCCGTTCTTCCTGCGGCGGCTGTTTCGAGGAAAGCCTATAACCCTGGTTGCGCATAGTAAGGCGGGCGATACGGCTTACGAAATAGACATCCATCAAAGAAAGTGGCGCAAGCTCGAGACCTGGAATGATCGAGATAACCCTATCCAGATTCACGCCAGCGCCAACGTTTTCACCATGTGTGTCAAGCAAGTGAACTGGAGCAGTTTGGGAATTTCGAAGCGCGCTCGTTTTCGTGTGAAGAACGAAGACAAAAGAATAGTGACGTACTTCAGCGAGCTGAACGATCTCTTCGATTGCGAGGTGCTGCCGCTGTCAAAGTCCCTGAACCCACGGTTCGTGGCGGTCTGGCTGAGCCGTTGGCGAGAAGTCATTCTCTATCTGCGGATCGCAGCCGATTTGGGTCGAGGCCGGGCCTTCGTCTATCGTAACTATCTCCCGCTCATTCAACCAGTGAGGAGGGCACTCAATTGAGTCCGCATCTGCTTTACGTCGGAGGCGAAGACCATCATCTGCGAATTCCCTTCTTGCTCTCCATGCGTGATTGCGGCTTTCGGGTAACCGCGGCCGGGAGTGGGGATTCCACTCCTTTCACGCAGGCTGGCCTCGATTTCCGTCCGTTCCACTTCGATCGCTACGTGAGTCCCTTGGCCGATTGGACCGCGGTCAAGTCGCTCTCGATGATGCTCCATGACCTCCAGCCTGACCTTGCGCAGAGTTTTGATACCAAGCCGAATCTGCTGCTTCCCCTGGCTGCCAGAGCCGTGAGTCACGTCAGAGTTGTGCGCACCATTACCGGAGTGGGTTGGGTCTATTCATCGAGTTCTCCCCTGGCCTTGTCTATTCGTCCCGTATTGCGCGTGCTCAGCCGTGCAGCGGCCCAATCGACCGCTGCCACCGTGTTCGAAATACATGCCGATCAGGTCTATTTCGAACGCCACCGAATGACCGGGAAAAACGGCCTCGTGATCCCGGCCGGCGGCGGCGGGGTCGATGTCGAAGGATTCAGACGGGCCTTGGCCAAATCTCCTCCTGCAGGGCGGCTTCGTGAAGAGCTCGGGCTCGGCACGTCTCCGGTCGTCATCACCGTCACGCGTATGACGCGCGGAAAAGGTATTCCGACGCTGCTCAAGGCCGCGGCACTGGTCCATCAAGTTCGACCGGATGTTCGTTTCCTTCTCGTCGGACCGCGCGAAAGCGAGGGGCCGCTTGCCATCACGCAAGCCGAGATCGACCAGCATGCCGCCTATGTCATCGCAACCGGGCCTCGCTCCGATGTGCCAGCGCTGCTCCGTCTCGCCGACGTCTTCGCGTTCCCGACGGCGCATGGCGAGGGCGTTCCTCGCGTGCTGCTCGAGGCGGCGCTTGCCGGCGTCCCGATCGTATCCACGAGTATGCCAGGTTGTTGCGAGGTGCTGCGTGACGGCTGGACCGGCTTCCTGGTCTCGCCGCACGCGCCCGACCATTTGGCTACGAGGATTCTCGACCTGCTTCGTGACCGGAAGACGGCGGGAATAATGGCCGGTCGCGCCGAAGAACAGATTGCGCAGAAATTCGACCTGCGGACCATTGTGGCTCGTCATATCGCACTGTATGCGGAGCTGCTGGCGCGTGACCCGGAAAATGGCGCACCGGTTTTCCGAAACGATCATGCGCAATCAACAATCTAAGGCGCGACGGTGACGTGACCCGATGCCATTGCACCTTGGCTTGGACTTCCCGGCTGGCGGTGGCGAATTCGATCGACCCAGCTCGCAATGTATTCCGGCTGATCGACCGATCGCCTCCGACAGTTGCCGATTGCATCTGGACATAGGGTGACCCTACCCACTCCGGGCGATTCGCGCCGATATCGGTCTGCGGCGGCTACCCACTCTTGGGCATGCTCACATAAGCCGGCTTAGTCATGGCCACAGATGCTGCCGCGAGTAGACTGTGCAACGACGCACCGATTGCGAGACGCCGTCTTGAGGCCATGGACGCGCGAGCGTAAATGCGGATTTTGTGAAATCGGGAGGAGCGAATGAAAGCTGTCATCCAATGCGGCGGAAAAGGTACACGTTTGCGCCCGCACACCTCCATTCTGCCAAAGCCACTTATGCCAATCGGAGCGCGACCCGTGCTCGAGCTCGTGCTCAAATGGCTTAGACGAAACGGGATTAAAGACGTTTTCATCACCACTGGATATCTCGGGCACCTCATTCGAAGCGTTTGCGGCGACGGCAACCAATGGAATATGCGGATCACCTACACGCAGGAGGTCGAGCCGCTTGGGACGATCGGCCCGTTGTCGCTCGTGCGGGAGGAGCTAAACGAACCGTTTTTGGTTCTTAACGGCGACGTGCTTACGGATCTCAATCTCAACCATTTCGTGGGCTCTCATCGGCGGCATCACGCGACGGTCTCCATCGCCACTGCCACCCGCATCACGAAAATGGAGTTTGGCGTGATCGACGAGACCGACGGACGTGTCACCGGATTTCGCGAGAAGCCTGAGCTGCCGAGTCTCGTAAGCATGGGCATCTACTGCATGGATCCCGCAGTGCTCGAACGCATCCCGTCCGGTGTTCCATTTGGGTTCGACGACTTGATGTTCCAGATGCTGGAGCAGGAAGCAGCCGTTCACGTATTTAAGCACAGCGGTCTGTGGCTCGATATCGGACGGGTCGAGGATTTCCTCAAGGCCCAGGACACTCCATGGGACGAGCAGTCGCCAGCGTTCGCAGGAACGGTTGCCGCTTGAGGCGGCGGTGCCTGCTCTCGCCAACCACGTCTTCGGCCGAGCCTGATTGGAGACTGACCTATGCTATTGGTATCGGAGCCGGTCCTGGGGATGGAGGAGAAGGCAGCTCTAGCCGCCGTGATCGAGAGCGGCTGGATCACGATGGGAGACCGGGTCCGGGAATTCGAACAGGCCTTCGCTCGGCTTCACGAAGCCGAGGATTCGATCGCCGTCGGTTCGTGCACTGCCGCCCTCCATTTGATCCTGCACGCGCTAGGCGTCGGACCGGGCGACGAAGTCCTTGTGCCATCTCTGACCTTCGTCGCTACCGCCAACAGCGTGTTGTATGTGGGCGCGCGGCCGATCTTCGTCGACATCGAGTCGCCGGAGATTCCCTTGATGTCACTCGACGACGCTGAAGCCAAACTCACCGCCAGAACCAAGGCGATCATTCTCGTGCACTTTGGCGGCTATCTCGCCGATCGTGCAGCCTGGCAGTCCTTCGCCCGCCGCAGGGGCTTGCTCCTGATCGAGGATGCCGCGCATGCGCCGGGGCTGCCAGAGGCAGGGACTTTTGGCGAGGCGGCGGCATTCAGCTTCTACGGCAACAAGAACATGACTACCGCCGAAGGCGGCGCAATCATTGCTCGCGACCGCTCGTTGAGAGAGACCATCAGGTTGGCGCGGTCGCACGGCATGACAAGCGGCACGCGGCAGCGCCTGGACAGCCGCAGTCCGGAATACGACGTTACAGTCCTGGGGTTCAATTACCGGATGGACGAATTGCGGGCTGCCGTTGGTCTCGCCCAGCTCGAGAGATTGACGGGCTGGAATGAGATCAGGTGGCGCTTGTCGCTGCACTATCGCCAGCTGATTGCGGAGCGCTGCCCCTCGGCGATGGTGCCGTTCGCTGATCCCCGGCCATCGGCGCATCATCTGATGCCGGTCGTGCTTCCACCCGCGATAAGCCGTCAGGCCGTGATCGATGGGCTGCGCAGGGACGGTGTTCAGACCACCATCCACTATCCACCCGTGCATCGACTGACGTTTTACAATGACATCTGCCTGAATTGCAGCCTGGCGCAAACCGAGGAATTTGCCCGGCGGGAGCTCACGCTGCCGCTCCATCCGCGGATGACGCCGGCCAATGTCGAGTTCGTCGTAGACTCGCTAGCGGCCGCACTGAGCGCAGAGGTGCCGATGAAGGCGATCGCATGACTATGCATGAGCTCTCCGGCTCTCTTCTCGGAATGCATGTTGAATTGCGCCGCACTCTCGATCTGCGTTTGCGGCGCGCTCTCGATATCGTGTGTTCCTGTGCAGCGATGGTCTTTCTCACGCCCCTCGCGCTGCTCGTCTCGCTCGCAATCTGGATCGAAGGCGGCAGGCCCATTCTGTTCTCCCAGCTTCGTCTTGGACAGAATGGACGGCCCTTCCTGATGTACAAATTCCGCAAGTTCAGGCCAGATTGCGGCAATCACGGCTGTCCACTCACCATGGAGAACGACGACCGCCTGACAAGGATTGGCCACATCCTTGCCGATACCAAATTCGACGAGTTGCCCCAACTCTGGAACGTTCTGCGAGGTGACATGTCGCTCGTGGGACCACGGCCAGAGTCGCTGGCTTTGGCCGACTGCTTCCGCAACGGGTTCGAGAAGATTCACGAGCACAAGCCCGGACTGTTTGGGCCGTGTCAGGTCCTGTTCAGGAATGAAAGCAGGCTCTACCCGGCCGGGGTTCCCGCTGTGGAGTTCTATCGGCAGGTTCTGTTCCCTGCGAAGGCGGAAATCGACCTCGCGTATTTCTCGCGCCGGACGCTTGTTTCCGATCTCGGCTGGATGCTTCGAGCAGCTTGGGTAATCGTCGCGGGGGCAGGTGTGGAATCGCGCCGTTTCGGCCAACCGAACCAAACCGGAAAATGAGGCGAGCATCATGGCCACGAGTTATGTTGGTACAAAGATACTCGTGACGGGAGCGGACGGCTTCATTGGTTCGCACCTGACCGAAGCTCTTGCTTCCGCCGAAGCCGAGGTAACGGCTCTTGCCCAGTATAATTCCTTCGACAGCCATGGCTGGCTGGACGATCTACCCGAGCCGATCCGGCAGAGGGTCAATCTCGTCCGTGGCGACGTCCGCGATGCCCCTTTCATCAATCGCCTCGTGCACGGCCACCAAATCGTATTTCATCTCGCCGCGCTGATCGCGATACCGTATTCGTACGTCGCACCGCAATCCTATGTGGAGACGAACGTGCTCGGCACCTTGAACATTCTGGAAGCGGCGCGCCAGCATGGCACCGAGCGGGTCGTGCATACGTCGACGAGCGAGGTCTATGGCACAGCACTGACGATGCCGATCGATGAAACCCACCCGCTGCGGGGGCAATCGCCATACTCGGCTTCCAAGATAGCTGCGGACATGATGGCGGAAGCATTTGCCAGGTCGTTCGGCCTCCCGGTCGTCATCCTGAGGCCATTCAATACGTTCGGACCGCGACAGAGTGAAAGGGCGATCGTAGGCACCATTATCCGTCAGGCGCTCGATCCTGCCTGCCCGGCGATCATGGTCGGCGACGCGACGACCGTGCGCGATCTCACCTTCGTCACCGACACCGCGGCGGCATTCGCGGCTGCCGGGCTGTCCGAAAACCTGGAATACGGCCAAGCATATAACGTCGGCAGTCAGCGGGCGATCATGGTCGGCGACCTGATCGACTTGATCGTCGAACTGACATCCAGCCGCAAGTCCGTGGCCCAGGACAACAAACGCCTGCGACCACCGAATTCGGAGGTGCGAGCGCTACTCGCCGATAGCACCCGCTTTACGCGAGCCACCGGATGGTCACCGAAGGTCAAGCTGCGGGAGGGGCTGCAAAGGACGGTTGAATGGTGGCGTTGCCGCTTTTCCGAGAAGCAGGTCCGCCGGCAGGGGGACTTCATCGCTTGAGGAGCAGTGTTGCCGTTTCTTCCAGGATTGCACCGAGTGTGGCTCTCGCAATTGCCCAGCTCAGCTCGAAACTCATGATGCAGTTGAGCAGCCCTTTGACCTGAAACGATGAATGCAAGGCCACCACCGGGCAGCACAGCAGCGTGTGTTCACCTCTACGAGAGAGCAAACATGCGTTCATACGCCTTTCTGACGACGACTATGACCATGAGACCGATCCACGCACCAATCGCGCTGGCAGCGATATCGCGGACGCTCGCGAACCGGCCTGGGACCCACAATTGAACCAACTCCAGTGAGCCGGCGGACGCGGTGAGCAATGCGCCACTCGACAACATGGAGAGTTGATATCCAATGGCGAACAGGCCGCCGGCAATGAAATACGCGGTGAAATGCTCGGCATAATCATTCCCTAATATGTCGGGCCGCATGCCGCCTGGCACCACCGACAGAATTACGATGGTAACCACCGCCAGCCAGGCTCCCATGCGAGTCAGCTTCACGATCTTCGTCGCCACGTCCTCTCTCCTCCGGCAGGTTGCCAGGACACTGCCAAGATACTTCCCGGCCGCACAACATGGTCCCGACGGGGTCGGCATGGCCCAGTTGCAGGTCACCCGGGTGCTGATGCACGGCGGTCCCCGAACAGTCGTCAGTGCAGGTTCTCAACACCCAATCCAGCTGCCTGGATTAGCGGAGCAACAGATCAACCGTTCCTGCCGACGAGATGCAGGCTACCAGGCATTGCGACGTGGCCCGCTCCTTTGAGCTTGAGCATCGACAATGATGTTACCCCGTTCGTGTGGCCTGCGGTCGGGACTGGTGCGATATGCAAATTGGGGAACGGCTCGACCAGCGGCTCATCCAATGCAGGCGAAGCGTCGTCCTTTGCCGCGATGAATGAGCCATTACTCATCGCCCAAATCGCGGCCTGTGTGCGGTTGTGAACCCCAATCTTGCGGAGGATGGCTTTGACGTGAACCTTCACGGTAGCCTCTGCCATTGTCATCTTGCGCGCGATGGTCTTGTTGGAATCACCCTGAACGAGGCAGCGCAAGATGGATTGTTGACGAGCGGACAGCCGCGACGCATAGGTGCTCTCGGCTGGTGCTACCCAATTGTTCGTTCCAGCGTCAGCCCCAGTCATTTCAACGTCTTCACCGCCATCGTCATCCGCGTGTACCTCGTCAGCTGCGCGGCCGCTGCGGTGGGGAGCTTGCGGGTTGGAGATGAGAGTCAAAAGTTCTGCAGGCAAGAATGTCACCCCGAGCATCACCAATTCGAGGGATTTGATAAGTGTCTCGCACGAAGCGATCTTGGTCAGATACGCGTTGGCGCCTGCTCGAAACGCCGACACCATCTCGGTCAGTTGATGCTGCTGGGTCAGCACGGCGACACGCCCGGCTGGACACCGTTGTTTGAACGTCTCGATCTGTCTCAGTCCCGCGTCGAAATCATCGCTTGCTTCGATCACGAGCAAGATGGGTTGCTCTTGCACGAGCGTGCTCAGGACCTGATCGTCCGCGCAGGACGCCGAAGCAATGATGGAAAAATCGGCCGCACTCAAAATCCGAGCCAGGCCTTCCCTCAGCAGGACATTTGCCCCGACAAGAACGGCGGTAATGGGGAGAGTCCGCGCCGCTGCGGCCCTTGCCGATCTTCTGCGTCCTGAGGACCGAATAGCCCTCCCTTCCTCCTTCTCGCATTCCTGCGTGAGCAATGGCGAGCATGGACGTGCGCCAAGCAAGGCTGCGCCTTCCGACATCTGAATTCGTTTTTTCACGATACACTCCTACCCGTTATCCTCATGCCAGCATGTGGGCATTTTTCGCAAACGCCAAACAAGGCCGCACATGGATTCGGCAAGACGAATAGGAGCTATTGGAAGCAGACGCTGGGTACTCCAGCGGGAGTACTCAGCAATCCGACGATAAGCCCTGCTTTACGCCGGCACCGCATGGTTGAAGCGGTTGCTCTATGCGGCAAAATCGTCCCGCCGATCTTGCCGCATAGGCGAGAGCGCACCCTGGCAAGCACCAAAGCGCTGATCAGCCACGTCCCTTGAATTATCCGGCAGCTAATCGCTCTATCCGAAAGTCGTCCAGCCTTTTACCGGATCGGAGCTGCGTCCTCAGCCAGCGAGGTTGTTTGCCACGGCCGGCCCAGGTCTCCGCAGGATTTTTCGGATTTCGATATTTAGGAAGAACCTTCGGGTAAGGGCGACGCTCGTGCTTCAGCTTGTCAGAACCGGGGGCAAGTTTATGAAGGCGCTCATCAAGCCTGCTTTTTTCGGCCGCTATTTTGCGGCTCAATTCGGCAACCACCTCTTCATGAAGGTTCCATAGCTCATCCACGGACATTGATTTTAGATCGACGCTTTGCATCTTCAAACCCAGACCGCTTGTAGTCTCGGCATTAATTCACAAATTAGACGCTCCAGTAATCGGTTCAATGGTTAAAGAAGGGTACTCCCCTCTTACCAATGGTCTTTGCCATTTCAAGAACGCTCAGTACTCCGTTCGGTTCCCAGGAAAAATGGCTTCATCTTCTCGAGGATTTCCGCCGGGTGAGCCTTGATCTCCCAGGTGAGGGCATCGCCAAAACCTGGAGCGTAACGATGGATGGTGTCTCTATCCGCTGTAACCCTGGTTGGCACTCCGTTGATCGTGATCCATCCAGCCAACACATTGCCGTCCCATTCGGCTGTACCGATTTTTTCGCTCGACATTGATCACCTCGTACACGTCTTTCCCTGGCAAATCAGCGTGCGTTCAGTCAAGGCCGCAAGGGAGGGTACTCAAAACGGGCTACCGGCGGCGGATTTTGCGTTCGGTCGGACCTTGGTCCGCGACGACCGACATCCTACGGTTTGACGTAGGTCCACCCCTGCTCTTCCAATTCCAATATGCGCACGACGCCGGATTTGACGACTTGCGCCTGGGGAACGATCGGTATGTCTTTGTTCTCGGCCTTGTGCATGTTCTCCTGGGTATTGCCACAGGCTTTGAACGAAATCTCCGGCGTACTCAGCGCCATTGTCTCGATTCGTGCCTTCACCGGCGAGGTATCGTCGCGCAGCATGTGCAGTCCCGGCCCGAATGTAATCACCTCGATTTCCACCTTTTCGCCGAGCTCCTTGTAATGTTGCGTGACGTTCATTGCGTTGTTGAGGGCGAGATTCATCGCCGCAGGATCGTTGGTATTCACCTGCAGGATCAAACGATGCTCCTGGTCCGCCGTGGATGAAGCCATGCGTGCAAGAGCCGATTGGTTCGGCATCTGCGCGGTGGCCGACGGCTTTGCAGGCATTGTGCCGTGGGTGCTCCGCTTCTGCGGTGCGGCAGAGTGCTTCGGTACCGGGGGCGGCGATTGCCAAACCTCCTGCGCCGCAGATAGCGACGTAGCCACCAGGACCGCGATGCCCGCCATCGTGGCCGCCCTCGCAATATGGCGAAACTTGCTCATCGTCCGTCTCCCATGGAAAGATCCCGCCGCTTACTGTCAGTTGTGGGCTTCGCGATGGCATGCGGCCATTTGCATGCCACAGCAATCTTCGCGCGCACCGTCTCCAGCCCAACCAGAGGAAATTTTCCATCCAGGGCAATTCCCACCCGGGGCGAAAGGTGCACGGCGAGCTCGCCCTCGCTCGGAAGCGACCATAGCAAGCCAGCCGCATCGCCCTTAAGCGCAACGCCGGCGCCAAAGGCCGCGACGCTCGCCGCCATTTGCACCGGCTGACCGCCATTGATGCGGTAGGAAATGGCATAGTCCTCGCCGCGACCGGAGATGGCAGGTCCGGCAACCGCGAGTTCAGCGCGTCCGCCGCGGCAGCGGATCGACAGTTGCATCGTGGATCCGCTCACCTCCCCGCGAGATGCGATGGTGGCGGTGGCGATCGGGGCATAGTCCACGGGCGAGCTCGTCTGGCTAATGACCCAGCCGTCCGCCCCTTGCGCCAGCGCAACCGCTCGCACAAACGAGAGCACGGCCGCGAACAGGAGGGTCGCGCGTTTCATTGTGAGGCCTGCGTTGCGCGCGAGCGGCCATCGAGCCATGCCTGCGCCGCGGAGAAGCGCACGAGTCCGGGAACTGTCGCGGCAAGATTGATTGATTTCCATTTCGGGTCGAAACCCGGTGCCTGCAACTTGTCGATCCGCGAGAACAGGTGGTCGACAAAACGCGCAACGCGCTCAAAGCGGTTCGTATTCGTCGGCCAATTATAGGCAACCAGCGCGGTCGGCACGGCTATCGTCTCCACGCGTTCGCCCTGCTTGATCAGGCCAGGGTAATCGCTCGCATCGAGAGCCGCCGGAAGATAGTAGTCCTCCAGCTTGCTTTCGTAGGGAACCGGCAGGAACTTAAACCCCGGCTCCCATCGCCCGCGCACGAAAGCGTCAACCGGCTTCGACGTAATGAACACGACCGCCGCGATCTCGCCTTTGCGCATCTGCTCCAGCGCGACCTGATGCGGGATGAACATCATTTCAATATCCAGACCCAGACGGCTGAAGATCAGGGGTCCCGAATAGGCTGCGGCAGTGCCCTGGGTATTGAAATTCACCTTCTTGCCGACGAGGTCGTGCAGGCTCTGAATTTCCGGTCGGACGAAGACATGCAGCTCCGATGGGAATAGATTGAGCACGTAGGCCAGCCGCTGCTGGACGTCCGGCACTTGGCGCTTGTACTCGTCGAGCACGTCGGAATTGATGATTGCCGCGTCGATGCCACGCAGATAGAGCAGCGAATTTACGTTTTCGGTGGCCCCTCGCGTCACGACCGGCAGAACATGCAAATTGTCTCCGTCGTCGACCACGCGGGCAATCTCCGCTGCAAGGCGGATAGGTGTGCCCTCGATGAGGCCTCCGGCCAGACCAACGGTCCAGGCATTCATCGTCGCTTGCGGCGCCGGCGCGGCCCGCGTCGGCCGAACGCTTTGGGTCCGCGCATTTGTCAACGCATCCCCATTTTTCGTCCGCGCATCCACCCAGGAAGACTGAACGAGCAGGAGCACCGGGGCCAAAGCCGCGAGCAAATGCAGCGGGCGCGTTCCGAGAAATCTGTTCATCACCGACCTCCTTTTCTGCCGACCTTCGCTTGCTGTCCTCGCCGCGTCTGTTTGGCCGGGAGCCTCAGCGACGCAGCGCGTCAAGCCGCTCCGTCGCCTCCTTGATTCCGCCGGCTTGGGCCCTTGCGTAGAGACCACGTGCCCTGGTCGCGTCGCCGCGCGTCCCATATGTTCGCCATTTGGCGAGGACGAGCGGGTCATAGGTTTCGGCGAGATTGAAGCTCGCCTGAGCATTTCCCGTCTCGGCAGCGCGCTCGAGCACAATCCGCGCTGAGCCGACGTCGCCCTGACCGAGCAGCACGCCCGCCCGCGCTACCAACTTTGCGACCTCCGCAGCATCCTCGCGATTGGGCGGGGCATGGCCTCGAGCTTCCGCAACCGTTGCCTGGTCCTTTGCGACCGGTCTGGTCTCGCTCGGCTCGACTTGCTTGTCCGGCATGACCTGACCCGTGGTTGCGACCCGACAAGCGGAGTGCGCATCTTTCGTCCTGCGCTCGGACACAAGCTCCCGCTGCAGCCGCGCTGTCTTGTCGCGCTCCTGCTGCAATGCTCTGAGGAGCTCCACGCAGTTATCCTCTGTGACGTCCTTCGGCCGGCCAGCTTCGGCGCGCACCCTGATTGCCAGCGCGGTCTGTGTCGCGACATCGCCCCGCGTCACCGCGAGAGACTGGTGCAGCCGCGCTGCGCGCTCCCACTCCCGCACCAGGGAATTTCGCAGCTCTGCCGCGCTGCTTTCCGCCGCCTGCTTGACGCCTGCAGCCAGATCGCTGGCCCTACCGGTTTGAGCCTCGTAGGCGTAGATCGCGGTGTGCACCATCGAGAGGTCCTGCGCCAGCGCCTCGGCCCTGTCGTGCTCCTTTTGCAGCGATCGTTTCAGCTCCGCGCAGCAGTTCTCCGCGCCCTGCTTCAGCTGGGTCGCCTCGTCGCTCGCTTGGGTTGCCAGCGCCGTCTGGATCTTGACGTCGCGTCGGGTAACCGCAAGATCCTGCTCCAACTGCGCTGCGCGCTCCCGTGCCTCCTGCAGGGACTTGCGCAACTCGGCCGTTCCATTCTCTGCCGTCTGCTTCAGCTGGCCGGCTTTCTCACTCGCCTTGGCTGCAAGCGCCGTCTGCGTCTCAGCATCGCGCCTGGCCGCCGCGAGACCCTGCTCCAGCCGCTCGGCACGCTCCCGTTCCCGCTGTAGGGCCGCTTTCAACTCCGTCGTGTCGCCTGCTGTCTGCTTCAGCTGGGTCGCATCGGCGTTCGCCTTGGCCGCCAGCGCGGTCTGCGCCTCGACATCGCGGCGCGCCGCCGCGAGATCCTGCTCCAGCCGCCCTGTGCGCTCCTGTTCCTGTTGCAGGGATTTCCGCAGCTCCGCCGCCCCGCTTTCGGCGGCCTGTTTCACCTGGCTTGCGTTGTCGCTCGCCTTGGCCGCCAGCGCCTTCTGCGCCTCGATATCGCGGCTGGCCGCCGCGAGATCCTGCTCCAGTCGTCCCGCGCGCTCCTGTTCCTGTTGCAGGGATTTCCGCAGCTTCGCCGCCCCGCTTTCGGCTGCCTGTTTCACTTGGCTCGCGTTGTCGCTCGCCTTGGCCGCCAGCGCCTTCTGCGCCTCGACGTCGCGGCGCGTCGCCGCGAGATCCTGCTCCAGCCGCCCCGCGCGCTCCTGTTCCTGTTGCAGGGATTTCCGCAGCTCCGCCGTTCCGCTTTCGGCTGCCTGCTTCACTTGGCTCGCGTCGGCGTTCGCCTTCGCCGCCAATGCCTTCTGCGCCTCGGTATCGCGCCTGGCCGCCGCGAGATCCTGCTCCAGCACGCCGTTGGCCTGGTCGCCTTGCAATGGTTTGCACAGCCCTGCGGCGCCGCTCTCCGAGCTCTGCTTCAGCTGGCCGCGCACCTGCTGCAGAGAACTTCGCAAATCGGCATGGTCACTCTCCGGTGCCTGGTTCAACGGGGCCGATTCGGCAGAGCCCTTGTGCAGCGTCAGCAATCTCTCGATCAACTCCGCCCTGCGGTGTTCCTGTTCCAGCGCCTTCCGCAACTCCTCCGTATCGCCCGCAGTTGCTTGCGCAACCAGCACCGATTTCCTGCCGAGCCGGCTCGCTTGCACCGTCCCCACGTCGCGATCGCCCGCCGTACCGCCAAACGCAACGTTGCTCGCGGCGATCGCGAGCTGTGTGCTGGCGAGCGCATCCGCCCGTGCGTGCCCTGCTTCAGCAAAGGCCTGCGTTTCCGACGCCCACGTCGTGGCGAGCAACGCCGCAGTGATCCACAGGCACGCGGCTCGCCGCCGCGCGGGCAGGAATCTCGTTGATTTCCGGGCAAAGCGCTTCGCGTCCAACTCGATGCACGAGCCGACCGTTCCGCGGGCTTTTTTCATGCGATCGTGGAGAATGACAATTCTTGCATTCTTGCCCGACGCATCCACAATCACCTGTCGCATCGTGAGATGGCCTATTCTAGTGGGGGTTCATCGTACAATTGACCGATCCGCGAATTCTATTCCTCGCATGGATTACCCGTGGCTACCCATTTTGGATTAGCTTGGATCGCAACATCACGCCGCACGCCTTCGGTACGGAATGAATCGGCGCGTCCTGATGTCACCTTTGTCCGCCCTGACTCTGACTTCTCATCGGCCCCACATCTACGCATTGCGCTCTGGATGATTTTAAGCATGGACGATGAAATCGCTGCCGTGCAGGTTTGTGGCAAGGACGTTTTTCAATAATAGTGTGTCGCTACCATCGAGCGTGAGCAGCGTATCGCTGCCCTGCTGGGTTTCGGCTGGAAGAGCCGAGGCTGAAATATTGCTGAACAGCCGGGCATCGATCTTGTCCACGCCGACCTGGAAGTCGGTTATGGTGTGCTGCACCGAAGGACCTGAAGAAGTCGGCGCGAACATGAACTGGTCCTGCGCGGCGCCGCCGGAAAGCACGTCCGGACCACTGGTCGCCAGGATCAGGTCCTTGCCGGAGGTGCCTTGCAGCGTGATGTTGGGCCCCGCCCCAACCTGAGCGAAGACAAAGCTTTCGGTGTCGGTCGCCCCGAAATTGTCCGTGACGGTAAGCGTCACCTTGTCAGTCGACGGTGGCGTAACCCCCGGCTGATAGGTCATGCCGGTCGCGAGGACACTATTGATGCTGGTCAATGAGCCCGAGCTCGTCGACGGCGTTATGCTGGTTCCGGCAACTCCGGTAGTCTCCGTAAGACTGAAAGGTTGCGATGAGGAAAGTGTATCGGAATCAGTAACCTGCACACCCGACAGTGTCATTGATCCGTCCGGATTTCGAACAACGGTCAAATTGTTGGTCGAGATGACCGGCGCCGCATGGTTCCAAAAGAATGGATTCGAAATCTCGAACAGTCGGCCATCATTGGCGTGCGGAACCCCATAGTCGGTAGCGTAAAGGCTCATCACCGACGGATCGTCGTTGGGGTCGCTGCTCGGAGCAATGGTCAGTCCCTTGAGATTGACGCTGCCGTTGTTGACGGGATTGCGGTAGTTGGCGAAGATGTTGATGTCGTTCAACATGTTTCCGTTGTGGTCGAGCATCCAGATGTCGTGGCCGTTCTCGATGCCGACAAAGAACACGTCATGAGCGGCATCGTAGTAGACTGCCTCTGGATCCTTGATGACCGACGGCACCGGGATGGTCCTGATAACCTGCGTGCCGCTGCTGTCGATCTCGATGATCATGGGATGAGCGATGTCGGCGCCGTTGGCGATGTACAAATGGCCATTGACCGGGTTGAACGAGATGTCCTCGGGATCGTCGCCGCCAAGCGGTGTGGTCGCGAATTGCGCGAGTTTGACTGACGGGTCGGCCAGGTTGGCGACGGACACCGTGAACACATCGTCATCGGAGACGTACATCTTTCCGGTGGACGGGTCGAACGCGATGCCCGTCGGCTCGGTCGTGTAGCCATAGAGGCTGAACGATCCGTTCGGCTTGAGCGTGCCATCGAGGTTCAGCGCCCACATGTTGAACGGACCCTTCGGGGTGACCTCGTCGACCTCTGAGTCGACAACATAGAGGGTTCCAGTTGCGGGGTCGTATGCGAGCCCCGATGGATCCCAACTGCCGATTCCGCTGGCGATCGCGCTTAGGTCGTGAACCGCGACGACGGCCGGTCCGGCTGGTGCCGTGTCATCGTTGGTGATGGTACCGAGACCCGCGCTCTCGGTGATGGTGCCGCCGTTGGTCGCACCGGTCAGATTGACAAAGAATGTCTCGTTGGGCTCGTAGATCGTGTCGCCTCTGATCGTCACCGACACCGTCTGTGTCGAGGTGCCGTCAGCGAAGTTGAGCGTGCCCGAGGCCGCCACGTAGTCGGCAGCGCCGGTGGTGCCGGCCGTCGCCGTGCTGTTCGCGGTGGCGTAGTTGACGGAAAAGCCTGCGCTGCCGGTGTGGCTGACCGTGAAGGTGGCGACCTTGGTCCCGGAGTCGCCCTCGGTGATGCTGACGTCGTTGATCGAGATGTTGCCGACGCCCGCGGCGCTGTCGTCGTTGGTGATGGTGCCGGTGCCCTGGTTTCTGGTGATGGTGCCGCCGTTGGTCGCGTTCGACAGATTGACCAGAAACGTCTCGTTCGGTTCGACGGTGGTGTCGCCGTTGACGGTCACCGAGATGGTCTTGGTGAGATCGCCGGCGGCGAAGCTCAACGTGCTGGTCGGCTGCGCGACATAGTCGCTGCCGGCCGTTGCCGTGCCGTCCGCCGTGGCATAGTTGAGGTCGAAGGCCGCGGTTCCGCCGCTCCGGGTAACCGTGAAGGTGGCAATCGAGGTCCCGGCATTGCCCTCGGTGATCGTTACGTCGTTGATCGAGATGTTGCCGACGACCGCGGCGCTGTCGTCGTTGGTGATGGTGCCGGTGCCCTGGCTCCTGGTGATGGTGCCGCCGTTGGTCGCGTTCGACAGATTGACCAGAAACGTCTCGTTCGGTTCGACGGTGGTGTCGCCGTTGATGGTTACCGAGACGGTCTTGGTGAGATCGCCGGCGGCGAAGCTCAAGGTGCTGGTCGGCTGCGCGACATAGTCGCTGCCGGCCGTTGCCGTGCCGTCCGCCGTGGCGTAGTTGAGGTCGAAGGCCGCGGTTCCGCCGCTCCGGGTAACCGTGAATGTGGCAATCGAGGTCCCGGCATTGCCCTCGGTGATCGTTACGTCGTTGATCGAGATGTTGCCGGCGACCGGGCTGCTGGCGGCTCCGGAAATTGCGAAGTTGTCGGCGTTGACCACAGCACCCGTTTGCAGTGTCGCCAGTGCAATGCCGGCGACGGGACCGGCGCCGTCCGCGTCCCACATCATCGAGCGGGTAGTGGTGTTGTACAGAAATTGGCCGTGGCCGGCGACCGTGCCCTGAGTCCCGGTCACGGTGGCGAACCAGGCCGGGTCCAGCACGAGTGTGCCGGAGCCATTGTCGACGAGGCCGCGGCCCTCGGTCAGTCCGTAATCGCTGGCGGTGATGCCGAATCTGTCCTCGGCGGCGAAATCTGTGATGGTGACGGTGTTGGCGGAATTGGCCGGGCCGAGCACGAAGGTATCGGCGCCCGCGCCGCCGGTAAGCGTATCCTTGCCGCCGCCGCCATTGATGATGTTGGCGTTGGAGTTGCCAACGATCGAATTGACCTGAGCGTTGCCGGTAGCGCTGATGGCGACCGCGGATTCGAGCAGTACCAATCGCTCGAGGAACGGGCTCAGGGTATAGCTCACGGTGCTGTAAACCCTGTCATTGCCGCCGTCGTCGATTCCAGCCACTGTCGTCTCACTGACGACGTCGTTCACATCGTCGACGTAATAGTCGTCGTTGCCGGCCCCGCCGAACATGATGTCGGCGCCAGCATCACCGTGCATGGCGTCGTCACCGGCGCCGCCCAGCAGCGTATCGTTGCCGGCGCCACCGTAAAGGTGATCGCGCCCGCCGAGCCCCGAAATGGTATCGTCTCCCGCCGTGCCATTGAGATTGGCGTCGTCAAGCTCAGTGCCGATGATGGTTGCGCCGACGACCGCGGCGCTGTCGTCATTGGTGATGGTGCCGGTGCCCTGGGTCCTGGTGATGGTGCCGCCATTGGTCGCGTTCGACAGATTGACCAGAAACGTCTCGTTCGGTTCGACGGTGGTGTCGCCGTTGATGGTTACCGAGATGGTCTTGGTGAGATCGCCGGCGGCGAAGCTCAAGGTGCTGGTCGGCTGCGCGACATAGTCGCTGCCGGCCGTTGCCGTGCCGTCCGCCGTGGCATAGTTGAGGTCGAAGGCCGCGGTTCCGCCGCTCCGGGTAACCGTGAATGTGGCAATCGAGGTCCCGGCATTGCCCTCGGTGATCGTTACGTCGTTGATCGAGATGTTGCCGACGACCGCGGCGCTGTCGTCGTTGGTGATGGTGCCGGTGCCCTGGGTCCTGGTGATGGTGCCGCCATTGGTCGCGTTCGACAGATTGACCAGAAACGTCTCGTTCGGCTCGACGGTGGTGTCGCCGTTGATGGTTACCGAGATGGTCTTGGTGAGATCGCCGGCGGCGAAGCTCAAGGTGCTGGTCGGCTGCGCGACATAGTCGCTGCCGGCCGTTGCCGTGCCGTCCGCCGTGGCATAGTTGAGGTCGAAGGCCGCGGTTCCGCCGCTCCGGGTAACCGTGAATGTGGCAATCGAGGTCCCGGCATTGCCCTCGGTGATCGTTACGTCGTTGATCGAGATGTTGCCGACGACCGCGGCGCTGTCGTCATTGGTGATGGTGCCGGTGCCCTGGGTCCTGGTGATGGTGCCGCCATTGGTCGCGTTCGACAGATTGACCAGAAACGTCTCGTTCGGTTCGACGGTGGTGTCGCCGTTGATGGTTACCGAGACGGTCTTGGTGAGATCGCCGGCGGCGAAGCTCAAGGTGCTGGTCGGCTGCGCGACATAGTCGCTGCCGGCCGTTGCCGTGCCGTCCGCCGTGGCGTAGTTGAGGTCGAAGGCCGCGGTTCCGCCGCTCCGGGTAACCGTGAATGTGGCAATCGAGGTCCCGGCATTGCCCTCGGTGATCGTTACGTCGTTGATCGAGATGTTGCCGGCGACCGGGCTGCTGGCGGCTCCGGAAATTGCGAAGTTGTCGGCGTTGACCACAGCACCCGTTTGCAGTGTCGCCAGTGCAATGCCGGCGACGGGACCGGCGCCGTCCGCGTCCCACATCATCGAGCGGGTAGTGGTGTTGTACAGAAATTGGCCGTGGCCGGCGACCGTGCCCTGAGTTCCGGTCACGGTGGCGAACCAGGCCGGGTCCAGCACGAGTGTGCCGGAGCCATTGTCGACGAGGCCGCGGCCCTCGGTCAGTCCGTAATCGCTGGCGGTGATGCCGAATCTGTCCTCGGCGGCGAAATCTGTGATGGTGACGGTGTTGGCGGAATTGGCCGGGCCGAGCACGAAGGTATCGGCGCCCGCGCCGCCGGTAAGCGTATCCTTGCCGCCGCCGCCATTGATGATGTTGGCGTTGGAGTTGCCAACGATCGAATTGACCTGAGCGTTGCCGGTAGCGCTGATGGCGACCGCGGATTCGAGCAGTACCAATCGCTCGAGGAACGGGCTCAGGGTATAGCTCACGGTGCTGTAAACCCTGTCATTGCCGCCGTCGTCGATTCCAGCCACTGTCGTCTCACTGACGACGTCGTTCACATCGTCGACGTAATAGTCGTCGTTGCCGGCCCCGCCGAACATGATGTCGGCGCCAGCATCACCGTGCATGGCGTCGTCACCGGCGCCGCCCAGCAGCGTATCGTTGCCGGCGCCACCGTAAAGGTGATCGCGCCCGCCGAGCCCCGAAATGGTATCGTCTCCCGCCGTGCCATTGAGATTGGCGTCGTCAAGCTCAGTGCCGATGATGGTTGCCATGATACTGACCTCCCAGGAACGACTGAGCTTGCTGCCGCACGCGGAAGCGAGCGCGGCATCAAGTGAACAGTGACTGCCTGTTACGCCATGACCCAACTGTAGGCTCGCCCGAGCTCTGGCTCACTCGCAACGTGGGATTACCTCCTAATTTCCATCTGATCGGTGACTTGCTCGGATTGGATGTGGTTGCATCGTGCTCTGCCAACACTGCGCATGCGACGCCATCGCTCCCGCGGACTCTATCGAAGAAGATGACACTGGTGCCGGCGCAAAGGCGCGGAAGCCGGTCGATCTTGTAAACGACGACAACATCGATCTTAACGGCGGCGGCGCGCATTGATCCGCTCACCGCGGGATGCCGCCAAAGCCGCCCGGCCTGAAGCATGAGGGTGGCTGCCGGCGAGATAGATATCCACAGGAGCGCGCAACGCTATGTGCTTGAGTAGCTCCCCGCCGCGGACTAGGGTCTACTCCCTAGCTGGAGGCATCAACCCATGGTGAAGGATCGCTTCCCTCGTGACGATCGTGTTCCTCTCTTTCTTTCCAATCTCGCGGAAGAGCCCGAGCAATCAGGGATCAGGAAAGTTGTATCGTCGGAAGTCTTCAGGAAAGCTGTTTTGATTTTCGCAGCTGCAGCGGTCGTGTTCGCGGTCGTATCGGTTGGAAATGTAATCCTCTTTGCGAGCGTCACGGCTTCCCAGGTCGCCACGGCGGCGCCTCAGGACGCCAGCCGTCGCTCGATCCCCGCGGTTCAATCAACAGCCAGTGTTGAGGCCTTGCCGAGGACCCCGCCGGGCGATGAACTGCTTGCCGCTTTTCAATCTGCCCTTGAGAATAAGGCCGAAGTCGATCAGCCAAGAGCCGAAGCCTCGTTCGATCAATTCCGGGCCTGGGCGGCTGAGGAAGACGCGCAAGCACAGGTCCGGCCGCCCCAGCCGGCACAGGGTGCCCAAGCACCGAGCGTGCAAAAAGCCCGGGCACTGCCCTTACCAAAGCCTCGACCGATCCAAGCCGCTCGGGCACATCTCTGAAGATGTGCTTTTCAGGAAGATGTCAGAACTGATCTCCCTCCGGGAATGAGCGCAGCAAGCTGAACTGGCCGCTCGCGTCTATGGCGGGACAGTTATGCGTCGAGCGCGCACGCAAGGGAAAGGTAAACAGCCGCCCGGCACCTCCGAGGTCGGCGAGCCTTGATCGTCTCGCGCAAGATGCTTTCCGCCGCGCCCAGGCCGGAAAAGCTGCGATTTGGGACCCGCTATTTTTTCAGGCGCGCGTCGAGCTCGACGGACCGTAACGGCGAGAGTGCAACGGCAGATTTAGCCGAATGATGCTTGCAAGCTCTAGCTTTGCGCTCACCGATTTCGGCGCGCCGCGGCGCATGACGAACACGACGCCGCAAAGGGTGGCGCGCCTCCACGCCACTCGACAGGCAAACGTCCTGCGAAAACCGTTGAACGACAGATCAAAGCCGCTGGCAAACGTGTAATAGGGTGTGGAAAGGCGCGCGCCAAAGGCGTTGATGTCGTGCACGACACAAGGATGGACTCCACTAATTCCATCGAAGGAAAGCAACGCGGGCAGGTTGACGACCTCGCGCAGCAGAGCGCGCCGTTCCGTTGACCTTTCGATCATGACAAGGATTCCCCGAAAGCCTCTTTGCTTCAATTCCCGGTCCCGTCGAACCGCGCAATCGAGATAACTTTGCAGCAGGCACGCCAACAAGCGGCATGGCTGTCCAATTAAAGTTGGATCGAAGTTCTTGGTGAAGCGAATGCCTGCTACCAGTCACAAGTAACGCTGGACCGTCGCGCAGCATCCAAAAGCATTGATCTAAATCAATGGTTGATGGGCGATCATGCTGCTCGCTTACATTCCGCCGACGACCATTTGAGCACCCCACACGAGCGGTCGGCGGAGCGGATGGCCCCGGCGCCCGCCCCCCAAAACCCAGCGCCGGGGCCGTCACGCTTTGATGTGCGCTACCCTCTTATTGCGAACGATGCCCGGTCATGATCGCCTCCGTTGCGACGGAATCGCATCACAGAACCTTTGTCCGTTCAAATTAATTGAAGCGACCGACTAGAGCCTGTCCTCAATTAGAGGATTCCCAAGCATATTATCGCGTGATTCATAGGCAGTCAGCTGATTCGGAGCTGACATATGCGCCGCTACGCCCTTCGGGACGATCAATGGGACAGGATCAAGGATATTTTGCCCGGACGCGAAGGGCATGTGGGGGTAACGGCCAAGGACAACCGACTGTTTGTAGAGGCGGTGATCTACCGTTATCGGGCCGGAATCCCTTGGCGGGACTTGCCTGAACGCTTTGGCGATCCGATCAAGATACATACGCGCTTCTCGCGCTGGGCCAAAAGCGGGGTGTGGAAGAAGCTGTTTGAGATGCTGGCGAGCGATGCGGACAATGAGTACGCCATGATCGACAGTACGATCGTACGGGCGCATCAGCACAGTGCCGGCGCCCAAAAAAAGACGGCGAAGACCAGGCGATCGGGCGCAGTAAAGGCGGGCTGAGCACCAAGATTCATGCGCTCGTCGATGCCTTGGGCAATCCGCTGGACTTTATCCTGACGCCGGGCCAAGCCCATGATCTGGAAGGGGCCGACGCGCTGTTGCCGGATATGGCTGCCGAGACTTTGCTGGCAGACAAGGCCTTCGATGCCGACGAGCGGGTGATCGAGCCGCTACGGGCACGAGGGAAGTCGTTCGTGATCCCGCCCAAGAGAAACCGCAAGGTCCAACGCGATTTCGACAGAGACGCCTACAAGGCACGTCATCTCATCGAGAATTTCTTCTGCAAGCTCAAGCAATACCGCGCCATCGCCACCCGCTACGACAAAACCGCCAGAAATTTCCTCGCCGCAATCCACCTCGCGGCTGCTATCATCTGGCTCAATTGATGACAGGCTCTAGTCGATTGGCACGAGCCGTTCGTCCCACTGCGCCGCAAGTTTCTTGATCTGATCGAAATTCAAAATCGTGGGTTCACCCTCACGGACGATCGTTGTCCGCTTGCGTTCCTTGGGCAGCAACGTCATTGCGCGCAACACTGCCGCGCGCAGCTTCATCGAGCCGTGATCTGTCAGGGTGACGAACTCTTCGGGGTCAAACATCATGGGTCCACGCCTACACTACCGGCTGGCCCGCAAGCCAGCACACGCGCCCCGAGTGCCCAACTCTGCACATAATCCAGCTTGGTTAATAGTTGGTTATCGCTTGGCTCTGTCATTTTGAATTGGCGCGCGGGTTACGCCGCGCGTGCTTACGGTAGCGCGCAGTGAGCCATGGCAATCGAAATGGATCAGACTACCGCTGTCAACCTGCCATCGGCATGCAGGTTTGCGCAAAGCAAACGCTTGCGAATGGCCTCTTCGACGAGCGCGAGCGCTTCCGTGGCTTGTCGCGCTTCGGCTTCAGCGACTTCGGCACGAAGCTCCACGACCGTCAATTTATCTTTCTGAGCTTCAATAAAGCGCTGGGCTTGTTCGAGCGCTCGGCACGCATGTTGCAGATTACGTTCGGCGGTGACGATGAGTTCACGTTGTGCCCGCTCGGCGGCTTCCGTGCGCATTTCGGCGAGCCGCAATCTTTCCAAGGTGCTCGTGCAAAGTGACCGGGCGCGGGCTTCGGTCTCGCGGGCGTGCTTCTCCATCCCGCGGAATACGTCGGCCGCTTGATATACCAGATCGAGGGCTGTTGCTCCCTGGTCCGGTGCCAGCGGCGAGGGAAAGTCCTCATCCCCTCCAACTGACGCTCTGGAATTACGCTGCGCCATGTAGTTCAAACTCGTCGCGAACACACACGAGCACCATCATGAATAGCTATGATTAACGGATGGTTAAACCTTGCATGCCGGGAGGTGCCGCGACGGCGCGGCGGGCAGTGGCACGCGAAAGCCTGTCAGCAACGTCCTTGAACGCGCTGGAGTGCGGAGAGTGGAGCGAAACGTTTTCTGGAAATCCAGGCATTCTTAACTCCTCCCCGGAAGAGGAAAAATCTCGGATCGGGACCCGCTATTTCCGGCCGTTCCTTCGACCCGCAAACGCCGCCGCCGCGCCACCAAATTGCCGGACGACTCAACGACGAAGTTGCTGCGGTCGGGGGATGCGCATAGGTGCAACAATGATGCGCTCTGGGTCCAACCTGATAATGAATGCTACGTTGATCATAGGCATAGGCGCGCTACTTTCGCTCGGCACGATCCTCGTTAGAAGTGCCGCAACGACTGACAAGGGCGGCCAAGTTACAGCCGATACTACCCTCGCAGATCTGAGGGGAACGGTGCCGTAGATTTCGAAGGTGGCGTAGATTGCGCCGCCTTTGCCGCGCAAGTACCGGCGTTCCGTCGCCAGAGCTAATCCCTCGCGCGGGGCGGATGCGCGTATTTTCAACAGCAGGATTGCTTGCCTCTCGCCCTGACTGACGGCAAGGCCTCTGGCTAAGGCCGACGCTTCAAAGCAGGTGGCCAAAGCGGGACGCGAAAAATCCTGTAGCCGGCGATTTCAGGAAATCCGTCCGCGGCGTCCGCAGACACGAGGGTCAGCACAGCAGCCGTCACCTCGCCATTGCTGAGCCGATCGATCGCCGCCGTGTGTCCTGCACTCACTTCGACTGAGACCGCTCCTGCCACCACAAACCCGATCCGAACATCAACGCTGGATGCAGAATACCTTTCATCCATGGCAACACTTTTACCCGCAAGATCGGTTACCGACTTGATCTCCGGACGAGCCATTACAACGGCAACCAGGGGGACCGTTTTGCCGGGCGCTTCACCCTTGATGGGTTCGACATTGTCACGCGCAACCGCCAAAGCTGCAACCGTCACTCGCTCCGCGACTCCGGTCGCTGCCGCCACCTGCTCCTGCATGGTTCCGCTCTTGGAATTCGAAGAGGGAACCACAGTGGCTTGCCCTATCGTATCCAAATCGGCGGCAGCGGCTTTGCTTTTCGGCTCGAGTTGCGTCCTCAACGAGGGAGACGGGAGCGGAATGCGAGTTGCCTCAGTTTTTGCTCTGACGCTTGCAGGTTCTGCTTTCTTGGTGATGAAACGGGCAGCCCTGTCACGGACCCGAAGAGGCGACGGCTTTTCGCTTTTGAGCTTGGTTTCTCTCGGCGGATCGGTCTTCAACGACGCGAGTTCGATCGGCTGATAAGCGGCCGTTCTGGGCAGACAGGCGAACCGCTGTTTGCCAATGCATGGTTCCGTAGCCGCTTGGTGCGATGGTTGACGGCTGCAGCCGACCAAGGTCGTAGCGAGCGCGATCACGAGAAGCGTCCTCAAACAATCCTCCTGGAGGATGAATGTCCGTCGTCATTCGCTTTGCGTATTGATCTCCGCGCTGGATCTATCTCTTGTGCAAAAATGTTAAAGGCGCGCTAACCGTCGGGGGGCCTTAATGCGCGATCCCTTCACATGGTTAATGTCAGTGCGCTCCGCCTCCGGGGCGAACAGCGTTGCAGTCACCTGCGCGCTCACGGCGCCTGAAAGCCCGCCAGCATTATTGCGACGAGACGCGCATTCCAAAGCGTCATGCCGCCTCCTCATTGGCGCCAGTTGAGCGCAGCAAAAGGCCCCGGACGATGCCGGGGCCAGGTTAGCCTGAGGCTCGGGAGAAAGGTCAGTAACGGGCCGCGACCGGCGGTGCGCCCCACCAGTTGAAGTGATAATTCACCCGTGCGGTGACCATGTCCACATCCTGACTGATACGGTTGGCCGCGCCCGCGACAATCGGATTTACGACCGAGAACGTGTTGTTCGAGTGGCCCATGAAGAGATGATCGTACTCGACACCGACTGACCAGTTCGGCGCAAAGCCGTACTCGAATCCGACGCCCACGGTGCCGCCCCAGCGCGTCGAACTTGCCGACGCTAGGTTGGCGCCGCCCACCGCGGTGAGAATGTCAAAGCGGTTGTCCGTCACCGCCGCGCCGCCTTTCACGTAAAGCAGTGCATTGTTCCAGGCGTAGCCGATCTGGCCGGTGAAGAGGCCGATGCCATCGACCTTGACGTGGGTCGCGAAGGCGGGAAAGAGAAAGCTGACATGCGTAGAGTTGATGTCCGCCCAATCGCCCTGTGCTTCCAGCCCGAACACGAATTGATTGGCTTGCCAGCGATAGCCGATCTGTCCACCAACCACGCCGCCCGACTGATCCGTGCAGCCGTTCGGTATGATCGCTCCGCCCACCGGAACGAAGTCCCAGCAATTGCGGCTTTGTCCCCAACCACCGTTGGCACCGATGTAGAAGCCGCTCCAGCTGTAGATCATGGGAAGCGGCGCAGGCGGCGGCGCCTTGACGGCCATGTCGGCAGCCGACGCAGGCGCGGCCGCTCCCAATGCCGCCAACCCAGCGATGCCCATCCAGAATTTCTTCATTGTCGTCCCCTCTTGTCAGTTCAGTCCCCATCCGACGCAGAGCCTAACGCCGAATCTGCGGGGGGCCCGTAACCTCAATACAACACACGGTTTTTCAACTATGGCGCGAGGGTGGCACTGTGCACCATTCGATGCGCACTACGTGTTGGGTCGTGATCCTGCACCCGGCAATGCGTCATAACTCCTGCCATATCGGGCAGGGCAACTCCTTTGATCTTTCGCAAGGGTCGGCACGGTGGACGTGCATCGGTATGTCAGGGGGACGAGGCAGTATAGGAGGAGATCATGAAGCATCTGCGTTTGAAGAAATTTGCAATCGCGACCACGACCGTCGCTCTCGCGACGCTGTTTTCCGCTGGCTGGTCGGTCGACAACGCTCAGGCGAGGGCGCGGCTCTATGTAACCTCGGGCTACTACTACCACCCCTATGATCCCTACAGGGTTGATCCCTCGTTGTCGTGGTACGCCGTGCGTGCCTACTACCAGGGCGGTCCCTGGTCCGGGGTAGGCGGCAGTGGTGTGCCGTATTCCTACGCCGGATGGTCCGACTATGCGGCGAGCAATGGCATTGGTTGCACGCCCGGCACCATCGTCCACGGCGGGGACGGAATAGATTACGTTTGCCAGTAAGCATACGAGCGACAAAGGGAGGCGGTCCAAAAGACCGCCTCTTTCAATTCAGCAAAGAAGGCAACTAATCTTCCGAAGCGCCGTCTATTTTGATTTCGGTCAAGGCGCCGTCGCCTGACCTGCAGGACAGTGCAGGCGAAAATGGGAGATCGCCATGCCTTCATTCGATGTGCGCTTCATCAAGACCGTTTGCGACGACACCGGCCACGAGCATCGCGCCTGCCAGGCCGCCTTCACCGTGGATGCATCGTCGCTGGCCGAGGCGGTGCAGCGCGCGGAAGCCGATTTCTGCCGGCAGAAGCACGTCCACGACTGGACAATTTTCGCGGACGCCGTGGAATTCCGATCGCCGACCGCGCTGGCGCGCGCCTGGGCCTCCTGACTTTTCATCGGGTAGCTCCGCCGGCATGAACAGGCGGCGACGGGCCTTGCTGGCCTCGCCGCTGCGCGCCTATGGTGCCGATCTTCCGGCACAGGCGAGAGAAGCAGAAGACGATGCGCAGCCATTTTGAGACGATCACGACCGAGCGGCGTGACGACGGCATTTTGCTGGTCACGCTGAACCGGCCGGAGGCGGCCAATGCCCTGAATACGCAGATGGGGCTCGACCTCATGGAACTGTTCGAGGGGCTTTCGGTCGACCTCGGAGGCCTCCGCATCGCGATCCTCACCGGCGCAGGATCGAAAGCATTCTGCGCGGGCGGCGACCTCAAGCAGCGCAACGGCATGACGGATGAAGCCTGGCAGGCGCAGCATCTCATCTTCGAGCGCATGCTGCGCGCGATGCTGGCCTGTCCCATCCCGGTGATCGCGGCGGTCAACGGCGCGGCCTATGGCGGCGGTTGCGAGATCGCGGCGGCGGCCGACTTCATCTACGCCTCGGACAATGCGCGCTTTGCGCTGACGGAGGTGACGCTCGGCATCATGCCCGGCGCCGGCGGCACGCAGAACCTGCCGCGCGCGGTCGGCGAACGTCGGGCGAAGGAGCTGATCCTGTCCGGCCTGCCGTTCACCGCTACTGAGGCGGAAGCCTGGGGCCTGGTCAACCGTGTGCTGCCCGAGGACGAGCTGATGGAGGCAGTCTTCGCCATCGCCGGGCGCATCGCCGGCAACGGGCCGATCTCGGTGCGCCAGGCCAAGCAGGCGATCCATCGCGGCCTGCAGATGTCGCTCGCCGACGGCCTCACCTTCGAGATCGAAGCCTATAACCGCCTGGTGCCGACCGAAGACCGCCGCGAAGGCGTGCGCGCCTTCAATGAGCGCCGCAAGCCCGATTTCAAAGGGCGGTGAGCGCGGGTTATTGCGGCTTTTTCCGGTCGGGCTCGGCAATGCCGCCGGACGGAAATACCCCAGACTAAATAACATTCCCTTCAACGAATTCGCGCGGCCGTTTTCCTTGCTGGGCCCGGTCGAGGGGTATTCAATATCCCTCGGAGCCTCAAAATGCTCCCAACGACAATAATCGGCACAAAACAACATAAGAGGGAGGAAGGGATGGGCCGGAGAAACCTGCTGCTGTCTGCCGTTGTGTTGGCCATGGCTGCGACGCCTGCGGCGGCGCAAGTGAAGATCGGCGTGCTCAGCGACATGAACTCGCTCTATGCCGACATCACGGGGAAGGGCACCGGCGTCGCAGCACGCATGGCGGCCGAGGATTTCGGTCCGGTCCTTGGCAAGCCGGTCGAAATCGTAACGGCCGATCACCAGAACAAGGCGGATGTCGCGACCAACATCGCGCGCAACTGGTACGATAACGAAGGCGTCGACATGATCACCGACGGCGGGTCTTCCGCGGTCGCCCTCGCGGTCGAGGAAGTTTCCCGGCAAAAGCAAAAGCTCGTGCTTTTCAACGGGCCGGCCAGTTCCGATATCACCGGCAAGAGCTGCTCGCCTTATGCCGCACATTGGAACTACGACACCTATGCGCTTTCTCATGTTACCGGCTCCGCCGTCGTGAAGGCCGGTGGCAAGTCGTGGTTCTTCATCGGTGCCGATTATGCGTTCGGGCATGCGCTCGAGCGCGATACCGCCGAGGTCGTCGAGGCTGAAGGCGGCAAGGTGCTGGGCGCGGTATACGCGCCGATCAATACATCGGATTTCTCCTCCTTCCTGCTGCAGGCCCAGGCGTCCAAGGCCAGCATCGTCGGCCTCGCCAATGCCGGCGGCGATACCACCAATTCGATCAAGCAGGGCAGTGAGTTCGGGATCGTGCGAGGCGGTCAGAAGTTTGCGGCGCTCCTGATGTTCATCACCGATGTCCATGCGCTTGGACTGGAGACAGCGCAGGGGCTTCAATTCACCTCGGCCTTCTACTGGGACCAGAATGACGAGACCCGCGCCTTCTCCCAGCGTTTCATCAAGCAGGTCGGCCATATGCCGACCATGGTACAGGCCGGTGTCTACAGCGCGACCATCCACTATCTGAAGGCGGTCAAGGCGCTCGGCAGCAAGGAGCCGCTCAAGGTTATGGAGAAAATGCGGGAAACGCCGATCAACGACTTCATGACCCATAATGGCCAGTTGCGGATCGACGGCCGCGTGCTGCGCGACATGTACCTGCTCCAGGTCAAGAAGCCCGAAGAATTGAAAGGGCCGTGGGATTACCTCCGCATCGTGCAGACCGTGCCCGGCGACAAGGCCTATCGGCCGCTGGAGGCCGGCGGCTGCCCACTCGTCGCCGCCGCCAAGAAGGACGTCTCGCAGGCGAAGTAGCCTCCGCGAGCCGGACTTCACGCGGCGGTAATTTTCGTCGTCATCGCGAGCGCAAGCGAAGCGATCCATCGCTCACGCCGAGACTCTGGATTGCTTCGTCGCTTCGCTCCTCGCAATGACGGCGCAAGTGCATCTACCTTGATTCGTCAGTTGTACGTCGCGACGATGTCGGACACCGCGCGCTCGAGCTGCTGCGCGGTGGCACATTGGCGCACGATGTTGCAGAAGGTCGCATAGCGCGGCATCTCGGAATCGCCAAAGCCCCAGGTCAGGCGTCCCTCGGGGTTGAGCCAGACCAGCCGCTTCGAGCGCTCGGAAATGCGGCGCAGGATGTCAGCGCCGGGATCGAGATTGTTGCTGCGGGCGTCGCCGAGTACGATCACGGTGGTCTGCGGCGTCACGCTCTCCATCCATTGCCGCTCGAAATCCGCGAGCGAAGAGCCATAGTCGGATGAGCCGAAGCCGACCCTGGACATGATGTCCTGCATCGCTTCTTCCGCGCTTTTGGATTCAAGGATGTCGCTGACCTCGATCAGGTGACCGGAAAACGCGAATGAGCGTACGTCGGACACGACCTCGTGCAGGCTGTGGATCAACAGCAGGAAGAAATCCGACACCCGAGCCACCGAGCCCGAGACGTCGCAGAGGGCGATGATCTTCGGCTTGTCGCGATGCTTGCGCTTCCAGGCGGTGAGGAAGGGCACGCTGCCCCAGGCCGCGTTCCGGCGCAGCGTGCGGCGCACGTCGAGATGGCCGCGCCGTTGCCGCTTGCGCGGCTTGGAGAACCGCTCGCGCAGGCGCCGCGCCATCTGCCGGATCAGCGCGCGCATCTGCTCGATCTGCCGCGGCTCGATTCTAGCGAGCGGCGCGTTGCGCAGGATTTCATTGCGCAGGTTTTCCAATTCCTCGCGGCCGTACAGCAGAAGCGCCTGGGCAACGCGGTCTCGGACCATTTCGCGCAAACCATCGGTCGCATTCGTCAGGCGCTCGGCGAGCGCCGGGTTGGTCGCGGTCAGAGTGTCGAGATCGTCGTTGAGGCGCTGGATGCCCATCTGATCCAGCATGCGGCTTGAAAACAGGCCGCGCTGGGTGAAGAAGCGGATATCGGACAGGCTGGTCGCGCTGGCGGCATTGGCGATCGCGGCGGCGATCTCGGTCTGGTCCTGCGACAGCAGCATCTGCGCCAGTGGCCCGAGATTTTGCGACTGACCGCCTCCACCCGGCGCGGCCTGATTTTCCGCGGCCTGATTTTCGCTGGCCGCGCGATCCTCGTCCCTGGCGTCGCTCTTCTGCGACGGCTCCGGCTGCGAGAAGAATAGATCAAAGCACGCGCCGAGCGCCTTCTTCTCGTCCTCGCTCTTGGCCAGCGTCAACAGCAGCGTGTCGCGCAGGATGCTGCGCTCTTCGAATCCCACCCTGGAGACCGCCCGCATCGCATCGATGCTTTCGGCCGGAGAGACATGCACTCCTGCGCCCCGCGCGGCGCGAAAGAAGCGATGCAGGTTCTCTCTCATGACGATTCCTGATTGTGCATGATCTCCGCGCAAACGCTACGCGTTTGTCGCGAGGGAAAACCGCTGCACACTTTTCCGGATCATGCTCTAGCCGAACGCGTTCTGTCGCGAGGCGCTGGCGACGAAGGTGGTGACATGCGGCAGCGCCGCCTCGACATCGGATTCGTATTTCAGGAGCACGTTGAGGGTGTCCCTGACCATCTCGTGGCCGAGCTCGCCGGCCTGCAGCAGCACCAGCACGCGCGCCCAGTCGATGGTCTCGCTGACCGAGGGCTGCTTCTTCAGGTCGAGTGTGCGGAGCGAATGGATGAAGCCCACGAGCTGCTTGCGCAGGGTGTGCGAGATGCCGGGCACGCGGCTCTCGACAATGCGCTCCTCCAGCTTCTGTTCGGGGAAGCCGATATGCAGATGCAGGCAGCGCCGCTTCAGCGCGTCGCCGAGATTGCGTTCGCTGTTGGAGGTCAGGATCACCGTCGGCGGCACCACGGCTGCGATCGTGCCAAGCTCGGGGATGCTGACCTGGAAATCCGAGAGGATTTCCAACAGCAGCGATTCGAACTCGGCGTCGGACTTGTCGATTTCGTCGATCAGGAGCACGCAGCCCTTGGGCTGCTCCAGCGCCTGCAGCAGCGGCCGCGGCTCGACGAATTCCTTGGAGAAGAATACGTCGCCAAAATCATGCAGCTGATCGAGCGCGGCATGCAGGCTCTCGGCGCCGCCCAGCACCTCGCCGAGCTTGTCCTTCAGGATCTGGGTGTAGAGTAGCTGCTTGGCGTATTTCCATTCGTAGAGCGCCTTGGCCTCGTCCAGCCCCTCGTAGCACTGCATGCGGATCATCTTCAGGCCGCGCCAGCCGGCGATCGCTTTTGCAAGCTCGGTCTTGCCGACGCCTGCCGGCCCTTCGACCAGGATCGGCTTGGCGATCTGTTCCGACAGATAGACCGCGGTCGCGATCTGGCGGCTCGCGATATAGCCCTGCGAAGCAAGGCCGCTCTCGACCGCTTCGATTGCTGCCAAAGGCCGGGGGTCAGGCACGGATTTGTGCTCCGGTATGTTGTTGTTTGTGCTGGCCTCTCCTAAAACGAGGCGCCCTGTTGCGATAGGGACATTGCCCCCGAAAGTCCATACCTGTCGGCGCGCCGTTGGCGTTGCTTGCGGGCGCCCGCGCCGACCAGGGCGCAGGTGCTCTCGATCGCGCAAAACACGACAAAGCTGGTCGATCGTCGGGGACGATGTGGTGCTGATCGAGGACTATGCGTATCCGGCCTACGGCGTGCCGTCGGTAGAAACCAAGGAAGCCATCCGGCCCTGTGCACGGCTGGAAGGTATGATCACCGATCCCGTCTATGAGGGGAAGTCAATGCAGGGGCTGATCGACCTCGCCCAAAAAGGATATTTCCCCGCCAGATCGAAAGTGCTCTACGCCCATCTCGGCGGCGCGCCGGCGATCAACGGCTATGCCTATGCGTTCCGGAACGGGTAGTTTGCGTCGCACATCCCGTTCAATGGTCATGTCGCACGTGGTTCCATGCAACGGTTGGCAGCAATCACGGCCATTTCCTGGAAGCGACGGCTGGATTAACCTGCGGATCGTACGCGCGGACGCAGGAGGATGGCGTGAAAAGAGAAGAAGTCGAAGCGATCTTCGATGATCGCGAGCTCGGCCCGATCGAACCTTATCTGGAAGAGGTCGCGATTGAAGAGCGCGTGCCCGCGCTCGCGATCGGGATGTGCCTTTTGCGAATGGAGGAGGCGGCTCCTCCCCTGCGTGCGCTGCTGGCGAGGGCTGCCGCCGGCGAGTATTTGACCGATGACGAGAGTATGCTGCTGTTTCGCGGCGTTTACATCCTCGGCGGTGCGCGGGACACTCCGTCCTGCCAGTCCCTGCTGCGCCTGCTGCGCAGGCCCGAAGTTGATGACCTTCTCGGCGATGCCGTGACGGAGGGCATGGCGCGCATCGTCGCCGGGGTGTTTGACGGCGACGTCGATGCACTGTCCGAGCTTATCCTCGACGGTTCCGTCGACCCATTCGTGCGTGACGCCTTGCTGGGCGCTGCAACCTTCCTGACGTGGAAGGGCAGCATCGCACGAGATCGAATGAAGCGGCTTCTCCAGGATTTCTTCGAGCGGAGGCTTGCCGTTGATGACGGTGTCGTCTGGGCAGGTTGGATGAACGCGATCGCGTTGCTTGGTCTGCGCGATATGGTTCCGCCGGTCGAGCGCGCCCGGGAGGAGGCCTTCGTTGGCGATTGGGACATGCTGCCCGAGGATTTTGAGGAGATTCTGTCCAAGGCTGAGCAGAAGCCGGACGATGCCTCGCGCTTTGAAGAATTCGACCTCGGCTATATCGAGGACGTGACCGAAGCGCTCGCGTGGAGCGACGTCACCGATACTGATGTGTTCGACGAATCGTTCGACGATGAAGTCTTCGAGCGGGAAAATCCCGAGCCGCTGTGGACGCCCACTGAACCCGTCCGGAATCCCTGGCGCAACGTCGGCCGCAACGATCCCTGCCCCTGCGGCAGCGGCAAGAAGGCGAAGAAATGCTGCCTCGCGAATAAAAGTTGATTATTGATCGCGCGCGCGGCGCGCTCAGCCCCGCGTTCGCATCAGCCGCAACAGCTCCTCGCCGTAATGCTCGAGCTTCTTGTCGCCGATCCCCGGCACGTTGCGCAGCTCGTCGAGCGTCGTCGGCCATGCGCGCACGATGCCGTCGATGGTCGCATCGTGCAGCACGACATAGGCCGGCACGCCGCGCTGGCGCGCGACGTCTGAGCGCCATGCCCGCAATCGCGTGCGCAATTCGGGATCGACATCTCCTTGCGGGCCGGCGTTCGCCGGGGCAAGATCGCGGCGGCGCGATTTGGCGCGGATGCGCGTGCCAGGGGTCTCCTCGCGCAGCATCACTTCGGTCTCGCCCTTCAGCACGCCACGCGCACTCTCGGTCAGCTTCAACGCGCCGAAGGCTTCGCTGTCGGAGCGAAGATGGCCCATCGCAATCAGCTGCCGGATCACCGTGCGCCATTGCTTTTCGTTGAGCTCGCGGCCGATGCCGAACACCGAGAGCTTGTCATGTCCGAATTGCGTCACGCGCTCGGTCAGGCGGCCGACCAGCACGTCGATCAGATGCATCGCGCCAAAACGCTGCCCGGTGCGATAGGCGCAGGAGAGTAGTTTTTGCGCCAAAATCTTTCCGTCGCGCAGGCGCGGTGGTGAGATGCAATTGTCGCAATTACTGCAATTATCGCCGTTCAGAGTCTCGCCGAAATAGGTCAGCAGGCGGCCGCGCCGGCAGTGCGCGGCTTCTGCGAGCCCGACCAGGGCGTCCAGCTTGCCCATCGATGCGCGCTTGAAGGTCTCGGATGCCTCCGATTCCTCGATCATCCGGCGCTGCTGCACGATATCGGAGAGGCCATAGGCCATCCATGCGGTGGAGGGTTTGCCGTCACGTCCCGCGCGGCCGGTCTCCTGGTAGTAGGCCTCGATGCTCTTCGGCAGGTCGAGATGCGCGACGAAGCGCACGTCCGGCTTGTCGATACCCATGCCGAACGCGATCGTGGCCACGATGACGAGGCCGTCCTCATTGATGAAACGGTCCTGATGACGGGCGCGGGTGCCTGCGTCGAGCCCCGCGTGATAGGGCAGGGCAGGAATCCCGGCCTCGCTGAGTGCGGCGGCCGTATCTTCGACCCTGGCGCGCGACAGGCAGTACACGATACCGGCCTCGCCGGCGTGGCGATCGGCGATGAATTCCTTGAGCTGTGCCACCGAATTGCGCTTGTCGACAATCTCGTAGCGGATGTTCGGCCGGTCGAAACTCGAGACGAATTGCGGCGCGTCCTTTAGCTGCAGCCGCTCGACGATCTCCTTGCGCGTCAGCGCGTCGGCGGTCGCGGTCAGCGCGATGCGGGGAACGTCCGGAAACCGCTCGGCGATGACCGACAGCGCGACATATTCGGGACGGAAGTCATGGCCCCATTGCGAGACGCAATGCGCCTCGTCGATCGCAAACACCGAGACCTTCGCTTGCGCCAGCAGCGAGAGGCAGCGCGGCGTGACAAGGCGCTCGGGCGCCACATAGAGCAGGTCGAGATCGCCCGCGATCAGCCGCCGCTCGACCTCGGACGCCTCCTGTGGCGTCAGCGTCGAGTTCAGCGCCGCTGCGTTGACCCCGGCCTCGATCAGGCCCGCGACCTGGTCGCGCATCAGCGCGATCAGCGGCGAGACGACGATGCCGCAGCCATCGCGCAGCAGCGCCGGCAATTGGTAGCACAGCGACTTGCCGCCGCCGGTCGGCATCAGCACCAGGCAATTGCCGCCCTTTGCCACATGATCGACGATCTCCTCCTGCGCGCCGCGGAAAGCGGGCAGCCCGAACACGGAATTGAGCAGGGAGAGCGCGTCGGGCGTGTCGGCTCCGACCTTCGGAGTGGGCGCGCTGGCGGGAACGGACATTGATGGATGCGGTCTGTAAAGTCTGTGAATTGGGATCGGCGGGAGCCGCCAATATAGGACGGATGGTCGCGTTCGGCCATGCCATCGTGATTGAATCACACCGTTCCCGAACAGCACCAGCCTGATCCTGTTCATGGGCTTGTCGCCGAGCCGCCAGCTTGACAACGCGGTTGTCTCAACCTGCTGCGCTATGAGCCCCGACGTGGCCTCATCCTTCGAGACGCGGCTGGCGCCGCTCCGCAGGATGAGGGGGCTAAGGACTAAGGTTCCGCGCGGCGCAATGCTTCCGCCACACTCACGATCGGCAGTTGCCGCCTTTCCGCGGCCTTCAGCGCCTGACGCAAGAGTTTTGGGCTGCAGCCGTAGGGGCTCGGCGTCCGGAATGTCGTCGAAGGTGAAGCTCACCATCGGATGCTTGCCGGACAACACAATCGGCGTTGCCAGCAGATGCCGGCAGAGGCGATTGGAGACACGCCCCTGCAATGCTGACCACCGGCTCTGCATGCGGGCTATCACCTGCGAACCGTTTCGGACGAGAGAGCGCGCGCATCCGCGCCGAGGAAGTCGAGCCAGTTCCGGAAGATCGTCGTCGCCGTGCCGCCGGAGGGGACGTCTGGACGAAGCGTCAGACCGGGGAGCTCCGCGGCGATTTCCGGCTTGCGTTCGGTGCGGGCGTGCTGCTCGAAGTTCGCAAGAACTTCCTCGGTCTCGGCGTCGAAATAGGAGGCAGGCACGGCCGGATATTGCTCCCGCTCACCGGTGAGGAAGCGCGCGATGTCGCGCATATATTCTCGCTGCAGCGAGTGGTCGTCATATTCGGGATGACCCTGGAAGAAGATGAAGCGGCTTTCGAAATCGCGGGCGAAGATATCAACGCCAGCTTGTTCCGAGCGGGTCAGGATCCGGTAGCCGCGCGGGCCAAGATCGTTCTCGCGGACTTCGTTGAGGCGCGAATGCGAGACCTTGATCGAGCGAGACAGGCCGCTGGTCAGCCAGTCAGCCGCGACCCTGGCGCAGTCATAGATACCCGAACATTTCTGCGCCAGCCGCTGCCGCTCGATGCCGTCGAGATGCAGCACGGCGGCGTGCGCCGCAAGGCAGGACCAGATGGTCGAGCGCGTGTTGGTCTTTGCCCACTCGACGAGACCGGTGAACTCGCGCCAGTAGCGCTCTTCCGGCAGCGTGGGTACGATCGGCTCGGCGCCGGTGACGATCAGGCCATCGATCTGCAGGCGATCGATCTCGCTGATATCGGTGTAATCCTTGTCGATATGCTCTTTGGCCTGCTTCGAGCGCGTGACCGACGGCAGCGCGAAACAATGAAAGCGGACGCGCCGCTCGCCGGCTGCGATCTGCACCAGCCGCATGAACTGCCGCTCGGTCGCCTTCAAGGCGCTGTCGGGCATGTTGTTGATCAACGCGATGGTGAGCCCGGCCTCGTCGGTGCGCTCGAATTCGCTGGCGGCCGGCGCCAGAGCGGGACTTGGTATCGGCCGCTGCCTGTCGATCGGAAGCCCCATGTTCGGCCTCGCGGGTCTATTCTGCCGCCTGGAGCGATGGACGTGCGCAGGCCGCGGCCAGCGCCTGGTCGATGTCCTCGATGATGTCAGCAATGTGCTCGATGCCGATCGACAGCCGAATGGTCTCCGGCAGCACGCCGGCCACGCGCTGCTGTTCCGCCGACATCTGGCGATGCGTGGTCGACGCGGGGTGGCAGGCGAGCGATTTGGCATCGCCGATATTGACCAGACGCGTGATCAGCTTCAGCCGATCGTAGAAAGTCTTGCCCGCTTCCATGCCGCCCTTGATGCCAAAGGTGAACAGCGAGGACGAGCTGCCATTGAGGTACTTCTGCGCCAGCGCGTAGTAGGGGCTGTCGGGGAATCCGGCATAATTGACCCAGGCCACGCGCGGATCGTTGCGCAGGAATTCCGCGACCTTGCGGGCGTTCTCGACATGACGCTCGATGCGCAGCGCCACGGTCTCGATGCCCTGCAGCAGCATGAAGGCGTTGAAGGGCGACAGCACCGAGCCCATGGTGCGCTGATAAACGCTGCGCGCGCGCTCGATATAGGCCTTTGGCCCGAAGCGTTCGGCATAGACGAGACCGTGATAGGACGCGTCCGGATTGTTGAAGGTGGGGAACCGGTCGGCGTGGTTCTTCCAGGAAAAGCGGCCGGAGTTGACGATCGCGCCGCCCAGCGTGGTGCCGTGGCCGCCAAGGAACTTGGTCAGCGAATGAACGGAGATGTCGGCGCCGTAATCGAACGGCTTCAGCAGGATTGGCGTCGCCACCGTGTTGTCGACGATCAGCGGCACGCCATGGCGGTGCGCGACCTTTGCCACTGCCTCGATATCGCAGATGTTGCCGGCGGGATTGCCGATGGTCTCGGCGAACACCGCCTTGGTGTTCTCGTCGATCAGCTTCTCGATCGCGTCGGGCTGGTCGCTCCCGGCGAAGCGGCCGGTGATGCCCTGGCGCGGCAGGATGTGGCCGAGCAGCGTGTGCGTCGTGCCGTAGAGCTGCGGCACCGAGACGATGTTGCCGCCGCCGTCGGCGACATTGATGAAGGCAAAATGCAACGCGGCCTGGCCGGTCGCGACCGCGAGCGCGCCGACGCCGCCTTCGAGCTCGGCGATGCGTTTCTCGAGCACGGCGGTCGTGGGATTGGCGATGCGGCTGTAGCGGAAGCCGTCGGCTTCGAGATTGAAGAGCGCGGCGCCGTGGTCGGCGCTGTCGAACGCATAGGCGACGGTCTGATAGATGGGGACGGCGACGGATTTGGTGGTCGGATCGGGCTCGTAGCCGGCGTGAATTGCGATCGTTTCGTTGCGCATCGTCCACCTCTGCGGAAGGTCAATCGCATCTGTTTTGCGATGCGTTCTGTCCCTCCTGTTGATTAGTGGCGGCGCGTAAAACGAGCAATAATTCGCAGCAAGATTGACGAAATAACCCTAACGAATTTCAGATCATTAATTAAAATTCGGATCAAACGATCATCACATGCCGACCGCGCGCCGAACCTGCTCACCGATCTGTGAAAGCACCAGCCGCGCCTGCGGCAATACGACGCCCATGGCGTGGAAATTGTGGATCATGCCGTCGTGGCAGGCGTGCTCGACCGCAACACCGGCCGCCAGCAGTTTGCGCGCGTAGGCATTACCCTCGTCGCGCATCGGATCGAATTCGGCGGTGTGGATGATCGCCGGTGGCAGACCCTTCAGGTGTATCGCGCGCAGCGGAGAAATCCTGACATCTGCGGTGTCGGCTCCTTCAGGCAGATAATCGGCAAGATCCGCTGCCAGCGTCGCGCGGCCGATCAAATGGTCCTCGGCAAACGCGTCGCGCGAGGGCGAGGTCTCCTCGAAATCGAGCACCGGGCAGATCAGGCACTGTGCTGAAATCGCAGGTCCCGCGTGGAGCAGCGCTTGCTGGCAGACCACGGCCGCGAGCGTGGCGCCGGCAGAATCCCCGCCAACCACAAGCCTTTCCGGATCGATGCCGAGTGTATCGGCGCTGCGCGCGACAAATTCAGTGGTGGCGATCGCGTCTTCCACCGCGGCCGGAAACTTGTGCTCCGGCGCGAGGCGATAATCGACCGACATCAAGCGGCAGCCGGTGGCCTCGGCGAGCGCCGCGGCGACGCGGTCGTGAGTTTGGATGCTGCCGGCCACCATGCCGCCGCCATGGAAGAAGACGAAGCCGGGCAGGCGTACGTCGGCGCAGCTGGTGGGCGCATAGAGGCGATAGGGAATGTTGCCGGCAGGTCCCGGCAATGCGCCATCGGTCGCCGTCACATCGGCCGCCTCGGCACGCGCAAACTGCATCAGCTTGGCGAGCGACTGGCGGCGTTCGGCCGTGCTCGGCCGCGTCCGCTCGCCGGGAGCGGCAACAGCCATCATGGTCAGAAATCGTTTGGCGATGGGATCGAGCGGCATGACGGTTCCGGTTAACCAAAGCAAGCTTATCATGGTCGCCGATGTCAGGTGAACCAGCGACTGTCCCGGCTTGGAATGAAATCGATGAAGGAATTGACGCAGTCATGCGCGGCTGGACAATTGCCGCCGCAGGTTGGCGGCGTGATTTGACCCGTCATTCCGGGGCGATGCAAGGCATCGAACTATGGTGCGCAATTGCGCACCTGAGAATCTCCAGATTCCGGGTCTGGTCCTTCAGACCATCCCGGAATGACGACTAATCATTCTAAGGCCCGTACAGCACCAGCTCGGTGTCGCTGAGGTTGGCGAGCTGCGGCCGGTGCGGTCCCTTGAAATATTTGCGGCCGCGCTTCTCCGTGTAAAAGCCGGGGAGGCCTTCCACGGGGCCGTTTGCGTCAAGCAGGACCGCAATCTTGCGTTGTCGCAGCAGAGCCTTGCCGATCGTGCCGGCGCAGGCGAGGTAGTCGGCGACATCGCGGCAATAGATCAACTGCATCGCGGGCGGTGAGATCCAGCCGCGGCGGATGCGCATCGGCAGCAACACGAACGGCATGACCTTGTCCGCCGTGCGGCACACCAGGCTGAGGCAGCCATAGGCCGCATGCCGCGTCAGCAATTCCACATCGTTCGCATCGAGGCCGCCGATCTCGGTCGCTTCCGGCGAGACGATTTCGACCGTCATGCCATGAGCAGGGCGCGACAGCAGCGGAAACGAGAAGAGCAAACCCTTGCAATAGGCACGAAAGCCCTGGGCTTCGATGATCGGCCAGGTCCAGGTCGCCGGGCTGATGTTGAAATAGGTGACTTCATTGTGGCGCTGCGCGATCTTGGTCAGCATCGGCGCATAATTGCGGAACGCCGGCTCGACATACCAGCTCGAGAGATTGCAGTGGATCGCGAGCTCGCCGTCGCAGGGACGCAGCGTATAGAGCAGCAGCAGCACGCCAACCGGCATGCCTTCATGGTCGAGCATGTAGCCGAAGCGCGGATAACCTTGCGGCACGTCGCGCGCGGCCTGGCGCTTGAGACCCTGCATCCAATAGTCGCGCGAACGGCCGGCAAAGCCGCGCGTGAGGAGGTCAGCGATGCGCCCGAGATCGGCCTCGCTGATTTCCCGGCACCGGATTTGCGGTCTTGATGCGTTCACGATCTTGCCTGTGGCGGCTTCAACGCCAGCCTTCACCATGGGCTGCCATATGCGCGGACATGCCGAGCAATTCACGGATCTTCGCCGGCCACGCATCAAGCTCGGTGCCATGGGTATGGAACATCGCCACCGCCAGCCGATCCATCCCGAAGGCGACGCAGCCGGTATGTGCCGCCTCGCCATTGGCATCCTGGATGCCCCAGGTCGTGCCGAAATGCGCTTGGTGATAGTTGAAGCTCATGCAGGCGGTCGGCTTCTCTTCCGAGCGCAGCGGCACCAGCAGCTCGAATTTCAGCGACAGCTGTTTCTGGCTCACCGCCTTCATCTGACCGACCCGGCCGAAGAAGGGATCGCTGGCATAGTCGACACGGAAGGCGAGGCCGAGATCGCGCGCGATCGCCTGCGCCTTCACCATCCAGCGCTCACGGAAGTCGGAGACGTCGTCGGGCGTGCCGATGCAGACATATTCGCGCATCCGGAACGACTGCAGGCGGTCGAGGTGGCGCGAGGGCTCGCGGCGGAAGCAATCGGCGGCGACGTTGAAGCGAAGGCCGCCTTTTGGAAGTGGGCCGCGGGCGGCGGCGATGGGATAAACGGGATAGCAGGCCGCCGGAGAGAGCACGAGGTCGGCCGGCGACAGCGACGTGGTCCAGTCGCCGCCGGCCTCGAAACGGCTCACCGCGGCGTTGATCTCGCGCTCGCTGCCATGCAGGCCGCAGACGCAGCCGAGCAGGTTCGAGAAGCTCTTCAGGTAGCCGGATTTTTCCAGTTGCGCGCGATTCATCACCGGCGGAAAGCGCATCATCTCGGTATTCGGCTCGCGATTGCGCGTGATCAGCGCTGCCAGCCGCTCGACGATGTCCTCGTAGAGCGCGGTGCGCGCATAGACGCCGTCGGTTCCCATCTTGTGGAACAGCCGGTCGGCGAGATGATCGAGCGGGTCGGCCGATTGCGGCGCGAGTGCGGGATATTCGATTCTGATCGGAGCGTTCATCGCTGGTCTTTCCGGCTTTTTCCGTTGTTCTTAGTCGCGCAGGGAAGTGGGCACGCCGGCCATCAGGCTCGATGTGGCTATATTGGAGAGGATCCGTTCGTTGTTGATCATCAGCGGCGACGACAGCACGTCGCGCAGCAGCCGGCCGACCGTGAACTCGCCATCATTGCGATAGCCGGCGAGGCCGCAGGCGCGCATTGCGCTCATCACCGTCTGCACCGCTAATTCGGAGGCCTCGACCTTGAGCAGGTTGATCGAGGACTGGAAATCGATGGCCGACAGCGCGCGGTTGTCGTGCTCGCGGTCGGCGTAATTGTCGAGATTGGCGGTGATGATGGCGCGCAGTTTCGCCAGCGACATCTTGGCCGCGGTGAAATGCGCCGCGCCGGGCGGCATCTGGCCATTGGCGCCACGCGCCGCCTTGCGGATGAAGCGCTGCGCGCGGTCGACTGCAGCCGCCGCAATGCCGGCCCAGACCGAGGACCAGCAGAGATGGGCGACCGGCGTCATGGTCTGGGCGTGGATCTTCTCATAGGCCTCCGGGAAAATCTGCTCGGCCGAGGCGGTTGCCTTCAGCGCGAAGCCGGCGCTGCAGGTGCCGCGCATGCCGAGCGTCTCCCAGGCGAGGCTGCGCTCGAGCGTGTAGTTTTCCTTCGTCAGCGCAAGCAAGACCTGATCGGAGGAGGCGGCGTCGCTGTTGCGGCGGGCGATGGTGACGATGCCGTCGGCCTCGGCGCCGTAGGAAATCACGGTGGCGTTGCGGTTGAGCGTGATTTCGGCGTCATTGCATTCGACCGCGGCGGCGGAGGAGCGGATGTTGCCGCCGTTGTTTCCTTCCGTCGTCGACGACGCCAGCAGCAATTGCTCCGAAGCGACGCGGCGCATCAGCGTCTCGTGATATTTGCTGCCACCGCCGTGCCGGACCAGGCAGGCCACCTTGGTCTGATGCATGGCGAAAATCATCGCGGCCGACGAGCAGGCGCGGCCCAGCGTGTAGCACATCTCGGTGATATCGTAGATCGAGGCGCCGAAGCCGCCGAACTCCACCGGGATCTGCGCGCCGAGAAGCTTGCGGTCGCGTGCCGCATCGATTGCGGCTTTCGGGAAGCGTCCCTGCTGATCGACCTCTTCAGCTTCGGCGGCGGCCGCTGCGGCAACAGTTGCCGCGCGCTCAGTGAAGGAAGGGCCGCGATCAAGCAGCGCGGTACCGCTGCCTTCATTGCCGATACGAAAATTCGCTTCCTGGATATTCATGGCTGCCGCGCTCCGACTTTGCCGACGCGTTCGCTCGCGCATTGAGCTTTTGCGCGATGCCGCATCGATCGTCTGACGTTCCCTTTGAAACCCGAGGCTATGGATTTAATTCAAATGCGTCGATGAAATTTCAGGGTAAACGGCCTCAATTCAAAAGCGACGGTTAACCCTTCGTGCCTCGACAGGGCGCTTTTCATCGATCGCCTTAGCGTTAAAAATAGAAGCAGGATTTACGCTGAGTTGAGACGGAGCTTTTCAACATCGCACGCGCTATAGGACAAGCGGTGGCTGGACGCGTCGCGAATGAACGTAAGTGACTGGAAGGTTTTGGCATGTACGCCGCAAACGACATTCAGGGCCGGATCACGGGCCTGGTCAAATCGATCCTCGATCAGAACGCCATTACGGTCGCTGTCGCGCCCGACACGCGGCTGGTCGACATCGGCCTGACCTCGATGGACATGCTCGGCGTCGAAGCCGAGTTCGATTTCATGATCCCGCAGGACCAGATCACGCCGGAAAATTTCCAGTCGGTGGCAACGCTGGAGCGCCTGGTCGCATCCCAGCTGCGCGCGGCGGCTTAACGCGCAGTCGTGTCATCGCCCGCGAAGGCGGGCGATCCGCTATTCCAGAGACGTCAGTGCGTGAGTTGATGGGCCGCGGCGTACTGGATGCCCCGCTTGCCGTCTTCGCTGACGCTTCGCCGGCCTGAACATCGCGAGTCCGGCGAAGCGTCAGCGAAGACGGGAAGCGGGGCTTGACAGCGGAGAGAAATGCGGCGGCACTGTTCCAAATTCGTCCTAAAACTGGCATAGCTCACTCACGTCCAGTGGAGTGAGCATGGCAAAAGCGGTTCTTGGCATCATCGGCGGCTCCGGCATTTACGACTTGCCGGGCCTGCAAAACGCGCGCGAAGAAGCGATCAAAAGTCCCTGGGGCGAACCCTCGGCGCCGGTGCGCCACGGCACGATCGCGGGCTTGCCGACCGTGTTCCTGCCGCGGCACGACAAGGGGCATCGGCTCTCGCCCTCCGACATCAATTACCGCGCCAATATCGACGTGCTGAAGCGCGCCGGTGTCACCGACCTGATTTCGCTGTCGGCATGTGGTTCGTTCAAGGAGGAATTGTCGCCCGGCACGTTCGTGCTGGTGGATCAATTCGTCGATCGTACCTACAAGCGCGAGAGCTCGTTCTTCGGCAAGGGCTGCGTCGCCCATGTCTCGATGGCGCATCCGGTCTCGCCCCGGCTGCGCATCCATCTTACTGCGGCCGCCGAAGCCGAAGGCCTCGCGATCGCGCGCGGCGGCACCTATGTCTGCATGGAAGGGCCGCAATTCTCGACGCTGGCCGAGAGCATGACCTACAAGATGTCGGGCTATTCCGTGATCGGGATGACCAACATGCCCGAAGCGAAACTCGCGCGCGAAGCCGAAATCTGCTACGCCACGGTGGCGATGGTGACGGATTTCGATTGCTGGCATCCGGACCATGACGCGGTGACGGTGCAGGACATCATCCGGGTGCTGACCTCGAATGCCGACAAGGCGAAAGCGCTGGTAGCTCGGCTCGCCAGGGATTTTCCGCGCGAGCATGAGGCGTGCCCGATCGGCTCGGATCGTGCGCTCGATACCGCGTTGATCACCGCGCCCGAGGCGCGCGATCCGGAACTGTTGAAAAAGCTCGACGCGGTGGCGGGCCGCGTGCTTGGGCTCGAGGTGGCAACGGAGATCGGCGTGCCATGAAGGTCGACGGCAAGCATTTCCGCAGCATCTGGCGCGAGCCGGGCGGCCGGTCCGTTAGCGCGATCGACCAGCGCCGGCTGCCGCATGAATTCGTGGTCGCGCGGCTAGGTGATTGCGCAGAAGCGGCAGAGGCGATCCGCTCGATGCTGGTGCGCGGCGCGCCGCTGATCGGTGCCACCGCGGCCTATGGGATGGCGCTGGCGATGAGGGACGACCCGTCGGATGCCGCGATCGATAGCGCCTATCGGATGCTGATCGCGACGCGGCCGACCGCGATCAACCTGAAATGGGCGCTCGACGAAATGCGCCGCATGCTGCGGCCGCTGCTGCCGTCGACGCGCAGCGACGCCGCCTACGCCCGCGCCGACGATATCGCCGAGGAAGATGTCGGCATCAACCAGGGCATCGCGAAAAATGGTCTGACGCTGATCGAGGCGATTGCCGCGAAGAAGGCGGGCGAGCCGGTCAACGTGCTGACCCATTGCAACGCCGGCTGGCTTGCGACTGTCGACTGGGGCACGGCGACCGCGCCGATCTATCTGGCGCATGATCGCGGCATCAAGGTCCATGTCTGGGTCGACGAGACCCGCCCGCGCAATCAGGGCGCTTCACTGACGGCCTGGGAGCTCGGCCATCACGGCGTGGCGCATACCGTGATCCCCGACAATACCGGCGGTCATCTGATGCAGCATGGCAAGGTCGACCTTGCGATCGTCGGCACCGATCGCGTCGCCGCCAACGGCGACGTCTGCAACAAGATCGGCACTTATCTGAAGGCGCTCGCCGCCCACGACAATGGCGTGCCGTTCTATGTCGCGCTGCCGTCTCCGACCATCGATTTCACCGTGGTCGACGGCATCGCGCAGATCCCGATCGAGCAGCGTAGCGGAGAAGAGGTCAGCCACATGACCGGCCGCAGCGCCGACGGCCGCATCGAGACGGTACGCATCGTGCCCGAGGGATCGCCGGTCGCGAACTATGCCTTCGATGTCACGCCGGCGCGGCTGGTGACCGGGCTGATCACCGAACGCGGCGTGCTGAAGGCGGATCGAGCGGCGCTGTCGGCGGCGTTTCCAGAGCGGATCGCGACGGCGGCGGAGTAGAGCGCGCCTTTCTCTCCGTCGTCATGGACGGGCTTGACGAGTAATATTTAGCGAAGCTTCATCCCAGTCGCGGCTTCCAGTTCCGTCAGCGCCTGCGGCGCGCTGACCACCTTGATCGTGGTCATGCCCATTTCGCGCGCTGGCTTCAAATTGACACCGAGATCGTCGAGATAGACGCACTTTTTCGGGTCGACCTTAAGCGCCTCGACCATCATCCGGTAGATGCGCGCATCGGGTTTGCGCAGCCCGATCCTGGCGGATTCGATCACATGATCGAACAGCACCATCACTTCCGCCACATACAGCGTGCGGCCGGAAGTGCTGCCCATGGCATTGGCCGGCAAATTGTTGGTGATGCAGCCGGTCTTGCAGTTCGCCTTCACGCGCTTGAGCGCTTCCACCATCTCGGGGCGCAGATCGCCCTGCAGCAGCGGCAGCACCTCCTTGCCGCGGACTTCCGCGCCGAGCGCGCGCGACTCCTCGGCAAACAGCTTGTCGAAGGTCTCCACGTCGACTTCGGCGCGCTCGAATTTCGCCCAGGCGTTTTCCAGATGATTGGCGGCGTTGGTGCGGCGGATGATGTCGACGGGAAATCCGCGCTCCTTTTCGAACCGCGCAAAGGCCTCGAACGGCGAGGTGGTGAGAACCCCGCCGAAATCCCAGATCACCGCCTCGATCATCAATCCCTCAAACCGCCGTTACATGAACGAGGAACCGGCTAACATGCTGGACTGACCGATGCCAGCCCGTCATGGCTTGGCGTTGAGCGCCGCTCGGGTTATGGCTCATTTCATGAAACTCCTGCCGGTATTCACTGCCGCCATGACATTGCTGTTCAATGCCCCCGCCAGCGCCATCGTTGGCGGTGCGCCGCTTGCGGCAGATAGATTCGGTCGCTCGGTCGTTACCATCGTCGGCTCGCGCGGCAATTTCTGCACCGGCAGCCTGATCGCGCCTTCGCTGGTGCTGACGGTCGCGCATTGCGTGCAGCCTGGCTCGGAATACAAGATCGTGCAGTATGACGCGGAGCGGAAGCCGGAATTGCAGGACGTCAGGAGCGTCGCCATTCATCCTGCCTTCAAGATGCAGGAGATGCTGGCGCATCGCGCCACCGCCGATGTCGCCCTGCTACGGCTCGCTATTGCGGCGAAAGGAAAAGCTCCGGCGCGACTGGGCGTGCCGCAGCCGCCCCTGGCACCGGGCAATGCATTCACCGTCGCCGGCGTCGGCGTCACCGTCCGCGGCGACGGCAAGAGCGCCGGCATCACGCGCACTGCCGGGCTGATTGCGACCGGTAAGCCCGGCACTTTGCAAATCCGGCTGGTCGATCCCGCGGGGCAGGGCACGCAGGCTGGACTCGGCGCCTGCACCGGCGATTCCGGCGCGCCGGTGTTCGAAGACCAGCAGAGCGGCCCGGCGATCGTCGGTGTCGTCTCGTGGTCGACCGGGCCGAATGGCAGCGCGGGCTGCGGCGGGCTGACCGGCGTCACGCCGCTAACGCTTTACCGCGACTGGATTCTGCGAACGGCGCGGCAATGGGGCTTCGCGCTGTGAAATATCAAACGCTGTTTGATTTGCTGCCTTGCGTGAACGCGACCTTGACCGCAGCGGCTAATTGAGTTCAGCCTGCGCCAACCCCAAAAGCCAAAGACGGAACGATGAACGTAGAAGCCGCCCGCAAGACTTTTGCTTCCGCCTCGCAAGCATCAGAACATTTCGATGTGCTGATCGTCGGCGCGGGGATTTCCGGCATCGGAAGCGCCTATCATCTACGGACAAGGATGCCCGGCACGAGTTTCGTGATCCTCGAAGCCCAGGAGACCTTTGGCGGCACCTGGTGGACGCACAAATATCCGGGCATCCGCTCTGACTCTGATCTCCACACCTTCGGCTACAGCTTCAAGCCCTGGGTTGGGCCGCCGATCGCGACCGCCGCGGAAATCCGCGCCTATATGGGCGAGGTGATCGAAGAGAACGATCTCGAAAAACACATTCGCTACAGGCATCGCATTTTGAACGCGAGCTGGTCGAGCGAGGAAAATCTCTGGACCATCGAAGCCGAGAAGACCGATAGCGGCGAAAAGGTCGTGATTTCAGCGAATTTCCTCTGGATGTGCCAAGGCTATTATCGCCATTGCGAAGGCTATACGCCCGAATGGGAAGGCATGAGCGACTTCAAGGGCCGTATCGTGCATCCGCAGGTCTGGCCCGATGACGTCGGCCTTGACGGCAAGCAGGTCGTGGTGATCGGCTCTGGCGCGACGGCGGCGACGCTGATCCCCAACATCGCCGACCAATGCGCGCATGTCACCATGCTGCAGCGCTCGCCGACCTTTTTCCGGCTCGGCCGCAACGCGATCGAAATCGTCGAGGAGCTGCGGAAGCTGCAGGTCGACGAAGAATGGATCCACGAGATCGTGCGCCGCAAGATCGTCTACGAGCAGGACGCGTTCACGCGCCGCTGCATCGCCGAGCCGGAGCAGGTGAAGAAGGAGCTGATCGGCCAGATCAGCGCCGTGCTCGGTCCCGACTATGACGTCGCTACGCATTTCACGCCGCACTACCGCCCGTGGCGGCAGCGCATCGCCTTCGTGCCCGACGCCGACTTCTTCCACAGCGTCAAGGACGGCAAGGCCTCCGTCGTCACCGACGAGATCGAGCGTTTTGTCGAGAACGGCATCCTGCTGAAGTCAGGCAAGACGTTGCCGGCCGACATCATCGTCACCGCTACGGGCTTCAATCTCAGCATCCTCGGCGACATTGATTTCGCGATCGACGGCCGGCCGCTCGATTTCGCCGACACCGTCACCTATCGCGGCATGATGTTCACGGGCATTCCGAACATGGCTTGGGTGTTCGGCTATTTCCGCGCCAGCTGGACGCTGCGCACCGATCTCGTGGCGGAGTTCGTTTGCCGATTGCTCACGCATATGAAAAAGAAGGGCGTGCGAAAAGTCGTGCCGGCGCTGCGGCCCGAGGACCACAACATGCCGCTGTTGTCCTGGATCGATCCGGAGAATTTCAATCCGAACTATTTGATGCGCGACATGCACCGCCTGCCGAGGCGCGGCGACAAGCCGGAATGGCAGCACAGCCAGGAGTACTGGATCGAGCAGCGCCAGTTTCCGGGCATCGATCTCGACGACAAGGCGTTTGTGTATGGGTAACCACCGACGGTGCCCTTCTCCCACAGCGGCAGAAGGGAAGGAAGTCAACTGCGGGCGATCGGTTCAAGCCGTCCTTAGCGCCTGCTCGACGGCGCGAACATGACTCGTGCGATGGCCGGCCTCGCGTGCTGATGCAGCGTTGCAAAGCGGCACCGTGAGGCAGCAGACCAGGCCTTCGGCCTTCCAGTCGAATTCGGCCGTGCCGCCGAGCTGGGTCTCGATGCTGGCGATGACGCTGCGCGTCCCAAAGCCGCGCGAGATCGGCTTTTCGACCGGCGGCCCGCCACGTTCCTCCCACACCAGTTGCAGCGCCTCGCCGCCCACTTCCCATCTTATCTTGAGCCGGCCCGACATCGCCGACAGCGCACCATATTTCGCCGAGTTGGTAACGAGCTCATGCAGCGCCAAAGTCAGTGTCTGCGCGGTGGCGGACTGCAGTTGCAACTCGGAGCCAGAGAGCTCGATCTGGTCGCCGCTGGAATAGGGCGCGATTTCCGCTTCCACCAATCGTCCGATCTCGGCGCCCTCCCAGTTCGACAGCGAGAGAGTGGTGTGCACGCGGGCCAGCGCGCTGATCCGGCCCTCGACCGCCTGGACGTAATCCTTGACGTCGCTCGCGCGCGTCAATCGAACGATCGATTGTGCCAGCGCCAGCGCGTTCTTGGCGCGGTGATCGACCTCGCGCGCCAGCAGGTTCTGCCGCTCTTCGGCGCGCTTGCGCTCGGTGATATCGACGGTGACGCCGGAAAGCCGCACCACGCGGCCGCCCCTGTCGAGGGTGGCGGCGGCGGTGCCGACGCACCAGCGCACCTCGCCGTCCGGCCGGTTGATGCGAAATTCGGCTTCGAACGACCGTCCGCCCTTTTCGAAATGTGCGATCACCTTGCGCAGGTCGCTGATTTCATCGGGATGCAGCAGCGCCTCGATATTGTCCGACGTCACCTTGAAGGTCTTCGGGTCGACGCCGAAGATGCGGTATTGCCCGGCGTCCCACATCCAGTCGCCGTTGATCCAGTCCCAGTCCCAGGAGCCCATCTTGCCGGCGGCGATCGCCATGCTGCGCCGCCGCTCGCTTTCGACGAGCTGGAAGGTGGATTTCTCCAGCTCCGCCGTGCGCGCGCGCACGCGATCCTCGAGCTCGGTGTTGAGCCGCTCGAGCTGCCGTGTCTTGCGGTAGAGCTCGGCAAACACCTTGATCTTGGCGCGGAGCACTTCCGGCACGACGGGCACCGGAACATAGTCGACCGCGCCCATCTCGTAGCCGCGCAGCCGGTCGAGATCGGAGACCTGGATCGCCGAGATGAAGATCATCGCCGTCTTCTGGAAGCGCGGATGCTCGCGGATCATGGCGGCGAGCTCGAATCCGTCGAGCTCGGGCATGCAGACGTCGACCAGGACAACGGCGACTTCGTTCTTGAGCAGATATTCGAGCGCTTGGCGCCCCGAAGTGGCGACGGCGAGGTTTTCGTTCAGCTCCTTCAGGATGACTTCATAGGCGAGCAGCTTGGCCGGCTGATCGTCCACCAGAAGGATATTTACTTTCTCGTGCTCCATCATTGCCCCGGACATCAGCGGTGCAGCCACATGCGAATGGCGAGCAGCAATTGTTCAGTGTTCACGGGTTTGGCTAGATAATCGGAGGCGCCGGCCTCCAGGCATTTCTCGCGGTCTCCCTTCATCGCCTTCGCGGTCAGCGCAATGATGGGCAGGCGGCCGAAGGCCGGATTTTCCCTGATCACGCCGATGGTCTGGTATCCGTCCATTTGCGGCATCATGATGTCCATCAATACGATCGCGATCGCCGGATTCGATTCGACCAGCGCCACCGCTTCGCTGCCGGTGGTCGCGGTCAGCACCTTCATGCCGCGTCGCTCCAGCACACTCGAAAGCGCGAAGATGTTGCGGGCGTCGTCGTCGACGAGCAGCGCGGTCTTGCCCACCAGGTCCTCGTCGGAGCTGTTGAGCTTCTCCAGCATTCGCTGCTTCTCGATCGGCAATTCCGTGATGACACGGTGCAAGAACAGTGACGTTTCGTCCAGCAATCGTTCCGGCGATTCCACACCTTTCACCACGATACTGCGCGCCATGGTGTGGAGTTCCGCATCCTCTTCGGCAGATAGTTCCCGCCCGGTGAAGACCACGACGGGAACTCCCGAGAGTTCCGAATCACTGCGGATATGCTCGAGCACTTCAAAGCCGCTCATGTCGGGCAGGCGCAAGTCCAGCACCATGCAGTCGCAGGGGGTCTCGCGCAATTCCGAAAGCGCGCCGGCGCCTGTGTCGGTGGAGACGATCTCGATATCGTCATGATGCAGGAGCTCGCGGATGGACATCTGCTCCGCTTCATTGTCCTCGACGATGAGAAGCCGCTTGCGGCGCGGCCTGGCGTATTCCTTGATCTGCGAGAGCGCGGCGGACACGCCCTCGGTCGTGGTCGGCTTGTTGACAAAGGAGAACGCGCCGCGGGCCAGCGCATGCTGGCGGTCCTCGTCGAGCGTGATGATCTGCACCGGTATATGCCGCGTGAGCGGATTGTGCTTGAGCTGGCTCAGCACCGTCCAGCCCAGCATGTCCGGCAGGAACACGTCGAGCGAAACCGCGGCCGGCTGGTACTGCTTGGCGAGATCGAGCGCTTCGGAGCCACGGGTGGCGACCAGCACCTTGAATCCCTTGTCGCGGGCGAGATCGATCAGCACCCGCGCGTAATGCGGGTCGTCCTCGACGATCAGGAGGATGGTATCGCCGGGCTCGAGATTGAGCCGGTCGTCGGGCAATTGCTCGATGACGCGCGGTTCCTGGACCGCGGCCTGCAGGGAAGGCGCAGACGCATATTGCGGCGCGCCGCTCGAACGCGACGCGATCGTCGGCCCGGAATATTTCAGCGGCAGATAGAGCGTGAAGGTCGAACCCTTGCCGGGCGCGCTTCTGAGATGGATTTCGCCGCCGAGCAGGCTCGCGAGCTCGCGGCTGATCGCCAGGCCCAGACCGGTGCCGCCATATTTGCGGCTGGTGCCGGCGTCGGCCTGCTGAAATGCCTCGAAGATCAGCTTCTGCTTCTCCAGGGGAATGCCGATGCCGGAGTCGGACACCTCGAAAGCGATCACGGCCGGCGCGGTGTTCAGCACGGGATGATCGGCGCTCCAGCCGCCGAGTGCCGCCGAAACATTCAGGCGCACGCCGCCTTCGGCGGTGAACTTGAAGGCGTTCGACAGCAGGTTCTTCAGCACCTGCTGCAGACGCTTGGAATCGGTCACGATGCTGCGCCCGAGGGTCGGATCGAGATCGATATTGAAGGAGAGCTGACGGTTGTCCGCCTCGTGCCGGAAGGGCCGGCCGACCGTCTCCAGCAGGTTGGAGGTGAGGATCTCCTCGGCATCGACGGTGACGGTGCCGGATTCGATCTTGGAGAGATCGAGGATGTCGCTGATGAGGTTGAGCAGGTCGGTGCCGGCGCCGTGGATGGTGCGGGCGAACTCGACCTGCTTCGGCGAGAGATTGCCGTCCGGATTCTCGGTAAGCTGCTGGCCGAGGATCAGGATCGAGTTGAGCGGCGTGCGCAACTCGTGGCTCATGTTGGCGAGGAATTCGGACTTATACTTCGAGGTGAGCGACAGCTCGGTCGCCTTTTCCTCCAGCGCGCGCCGCGCCTGCTCGATTTCCTGGTTCTTGGCTTCGACTTCGACGTTGCGCTCGGCGAGCTGCTGCGCCTTCTGCTCGAGCTGCTCGTTGGTCTGCTGCAATTCGCGCTGCTGCGCCTGCAATTCGCCGGCAAGCTGCTGCGATTGCTTCAAGAGACCTTCGGTCTGCATCGTCGCTTCGATCGAGTTAAGCACGATGCCGATCGAATCGGTGAGCTGCTCGAGGAAGGTCATCTGCGAGGTCGTGAACGAGCTCAGCGACGCCAATTCGATCACGGCCTTGGCCTGGTTCTCGAACAGCACCGGCAGCACGACGAGATTCTTCGGCACCACGCGCAGCAAGGTCGAGCTGACCGGAACGGAGTCGGACGGGATGTCCGAAACCAGCCGCTGCCGCTTGTCCATCGCGCATTGCCCGACCAGGCCATGGCCGAACTGCACGGTCTGCTGATGCGGATAAGTGCCGTCGCCGGCATACGCCGCGAGCAGGCGCAGCTGCGGGATTTCCTCGCTGTCTACCTGGTAGATCACGCCCATCTGCGCGTTCACCAGCGGCGTCAGCTCGGTGAGCAGCAGCCGGCCGACGGTGGTGAGGTCGCGTTGGCCCTGCAGCATGTTGGTGAAGCGGGCGAGGTTGGTCTTCAGCCAGTCCTGCTCGGTGTTGACGTCGGTGGTGAGACGCAGATTGCCGATCATCGTGTTGATGTTGTCTTTGAGCTCGGCGACCTCGCCGCGCGCATCGACCTGGATCGATCGGGTGAGGTCGCCCTTGGTCACCGCGGTCGCGACTTCCGCGATCGCCCGCACCTGCGAGGTCAGGTTCGCCGCCAGCAGGTTGACGTTGCCGGTCAGGTCCTTCCAGGTGCCGGCAGCACCGGGCACGTTGGCCTGACCGCCGAGCCGGCCTTCGACGCCGACTTCGCGCGCCACCGATGTGACCTGGTCGGCGAAGGTCGCGAGCGTCTCGGTCATGTTGTTGATGGTGTCGGCGAGCGCCGCAACCTCGCCTTTCGATTTCACCGTCAGGTTCTGCTTCAGATCGCCGTTGGCGACCGCGGTCACGACCTTGACGATGCCGCGCACCTGCTCGGTCAGGTTGGCGGCCATGAAGTTCACGGTGTCGGTCAGGTCCTTCCAGGTGCCGGCGACGCCTGGCACCTGCGCCTGGCCGCCGAGCTTGCCCTCGGTGCCGACCTCGCGCGCCACGCGCGTCACTTCGCCGGCGAAGGCGTTGAGCTGGTCCACCATGGTATTGATAGTGTTCTTCAGCTCCAGGATTTCGCCCTTCACGTCGACCGTGATCTTGCGCGAGAGGTCGCCGCGCGCCACGGCAGTCGTGACTTCGGCGATGTTGCGGACCTGCGTGGTGAGGTTCGCGGCCAAGAGGTTGACGTTGTCGGTCAGATCCTTCCAGGTGCCGCCGACGCCGGGCACGACGGCCTGGCCGCCGAGCCGGCCCTCGGTGCCGACTTCGCGCGCGACGCGGGTCACTTCGGCCGCGAACGAGCGCAGCTGCTCGACCATGGTGTTCAGGGTGTCCTTGAGCAGCAGGATCTCGCCACGCACGTCGACCGTGATCTTCTTCGACAGGTCGCCGCCGGCAATCGCGGTCGCGACCTCGGCGATGTTGCGGACCTGTGCGGTCAGGTTCGAGGCCATGAAGTTGACGTTGTCGGTCAGGTCCTTCCAGGTGCCGGCGACCTCGGGCACTTCGGCCTGACCCCCGAGCTTGCCTTCGGTGCCGACCTCGCGCGCCACGCGCGTCACTTCGGAGGCAAACGCATTGAGCTGGTCCACCATGGTGTTGATGGTGTTCTTCAGCTCCAGGATTTCGCCGCGCACGTCGACCGTGATCTTGCGCGAGAGGTCGCCGCGTGCCACGGCGGTGGTGACTTCGGCGATGTTGCGGACCTGGGCGGTGAGGTTGCCCGCCATGGAGTTCACGGAATCGGTGAGGTCCTTCCAGGTGCCGGCGACGCCGGGCACGTTGGCCTGACCGCCGAGACGGCCTTCGGTGCCGACCTCGCGCGCGACGCGCGTCACCTCACCGGCGAAGCGGTTGAGCTGGTCGACCATGGTGTTGAGCGTTTCCTTGAGCTGCAGGATTTCGCCGCGCACGTCGACCGTGATCTTGCGCGAGAGGTCGCCGCCCGCGATCGCGGTCGCGACTTCGGCGATGTTGCGGACCTGTGCGGTGAGGTTGCCGGCCATCGAGTTCACACTGTCGGTCAGGTCCTTCCAGGTGCCGGCGACGCCGGGCACTTCGGCCTGGCCACCGAGCTTGCCGTCGGTGCCGACCTCGCGGGCCACGCGGGTGACTTCGCCGGCAAACGCATTGAGCTGGTCGACCATGGTGTTCAGCGTTTCCTTCAGCTGAAGGATTTCGCCCGACACGTTCACGGTGATCTTCTTCGACAGGTCGCCCTTGGCGACCGCGGTTGCGACTTCGGCGATGTTGCGGACCTGGCCGGTCAGGTTCGACGCCATCGAGTTGACGCTGTCGGTCAGATCCTTCCACGTACCCGCGACGCCGCGCACCTGCGCCTGGCCACCGAGCTTGCCTTCAGTGCCGACCTCGCGGGCGACGCGGGTCACTTCACCCGCGAACGCATTGAGCTGGTCCACCATGGTGTTGATGGTGTCCTTCAGCTCCAGGATTTCGCCGCGCACGTCGACGGTGATCTTCTTCGACAGGTCGCCGTTGGCGACCGCGGTCGTCACCTCCGCGATGTTGCGGACCTGCGCGGTCAGGTTCGACGCCATCGAGTTGACGCTCTCGGTGAGGTCCTTCCAGGTGCCCGCGACGCCGAGCACGTTGGCCTGGCCGCCCAGCCGTCCGTCGGTGCCGACCTCGCGGGCGACGCGCGTCACTTCGCCGGCGAAGGCATTGAGCTGGTCGACCATGGTGTTCAGCGTTTCCTTCAGCTGAAGGATCTCACCCGACACGTTCACGGTAATCTTCTTGGACAGGTCGCCGCCCGCGATCGCGGTCGCGACGTCGGCGATGTTGCGAACCTGCGCGGTCAGGTTCGACGCCATGAAGTTGACGTTGTCGGTCAAATCCTTCCAGGTGCCGGCAACGCCGGGCACCTGCGCCTGGCCGCCGAGCTTGCCTTCGGTGCCGACCTCGCGCGCGACGCGGGTCACTTCCGACGCAAACGAATTGAGCTGGTCCACCATGGTGTTGATGGTGTCCTTGAGCTCCAGGATTTCGCCGCGCACGTCGACCGTGATCTTGCGCGACAAGTCGCCGCGCGCCACGGCGGTGGTGACGTTAGCGATGTTGCGGACCTGCGCGGTGAGGTTGCCGCACATCGCGTTCACGGAGTCGGTGAGATCCTTCCAGGTGCCGGCGACGCCGGGCACGATCGCTTGTCCCCCGAGCTTGCCGTCGGTGCCTACCTCGCGTGCCACGCGCGTCACTTCGGAAGCGAACGAGCGCAACTGGTCCACCATCGTGTTGATGGCTTCCTTCAGCTGCAGGATCTCGCCGCGCACGTCGACCGTGATCTTCTTCGACAAGTCGCCGTTGGCGACCGCGATGGTCACTTCGGCGATGTTGCGGACCTGGCCGGTCAGATTGTTGGCCATCGAGTTGACGCTCTCGGTCAGGTCCTTCCAGACGCCGGTCACTTCCGGCACCTGTGCCTGGCCGCCGAGCTTGCCCTCGGTGCCGACCTCGCGCGCCACGCGTGTCACTTCAGAAGTGAACACGGAAAGCTGCTTGATCATGGTGTTGACGATGTTGGCCGACTGCAGGAATTCGCCGCCCAGCGGGCGGCCGTCGACATCGAGCTTCACGGTTTGCAGCAGGTCGCCTTGCGCCACGGCGGCGACGGCGCGGGTGACTTCGCGGGTCGGCCAGAGCAGGTCGTCGATCAGGGTGTTGACCGAGCCTTCCATGTCGGCCCACGAGCCGGAGGCGAGACCGAACTTGACGCGCTGCCGGGTCTTGCCTTCGCGGCCGACGACCTGGCCGACGCGCTCGAGCTGCTGCGCCATGCGCTGGTTGGCCGCGACGATCTCGTTGAACGTGTCGGCGATCTTGCCGTCGATCCCCAGATGGTCGCCGGTCATCCGCACCGAGAAATCGCCGGCACGCATCGCCTGCAGCGCGTGCAGTAGTTCCTGCGATGCATCGGCTTTGCCGTTGGCATAGGGTTTGGCTTTGGTGTGGGGCTTGGTCTTGGTGCGCCGGCGCGTCGACGACGCGACGGAATCGAGATCACTCATGACATTCCCCCCAGCAGGAGCCGGTCGAATCCAGATTAGCGCGAACGACCAAAGCCTCGACCGGGCTTTGGATCAAGCTAGAAGCCAAGCGAGAAGCAATGTGTGACGCAGGCATGGAACCCGCTTGATTCGGCCTAGCCAAAACAACGTCGCTTCGGCCGGTTGGTTCCGCTGCGAATCGGGAAATCGCGCGCAGCCTTTGGCTGCCTCGAGGGAAGCGGGCGAGATTGGTTAATCCGGAATGTCCAATTTTTGTTCCCGGGCGGGAACGCTTTATTGCCGTCTCGGCGCGGGACTTGGCGCCGGACGGCGCGGCGCCGCGGCGGGTACGGACTGCGGATCGATCTTGCGAGCAAAATTGTTGGCGCCATCGCTGACGTCGGACAGCGTGCGCCGGCCTTCCTCCATGAAGGTGGCGGACTTCTGCTTGTAGGTATCGGCAAGTTCACGCAGCGATTTCAGCTTCTCGAACAGCTCTTCGGTCTTGCCATCGCCCAGGCCCGGCAGCACGCCCCCGATCTTGGCCATGGTGGTGTCGAAGCCGGCAAAGGCGTCGTCGGCCCTGGACAGGATGCTGTCGATCGCATCGCCCTTGCTCTTCAACGACGCCGTGTAGGTCTCGAAGGAGAGCATCGAGTCCTTGATCGTCTGGCGGTTGTCGATCAGGAAGTGGTCGACGTTGTGCAGGGTGTCCGTGATCGACTGCTGCTCGCTCCAGTCGGCGGTGAGCACGGGGATGCCATCCCGGTCCAGCGGCACTGGCGGGGCGCTCGGCGCGCCGCCCACCAGCGCGATAGCGGCGACGCCGGTCAAGCCCTGGAATTCGATGCCGACGGCGGTGTCTTTCCGAAGCGGCGCGCTGTTGTCCAACAGGACGTTGGCCACGATCTTGCGCGGGTTTTCCAGCTTGATCGAACGGATGACACCGGCCGGGACGCCGTCGAAGGTGACGCTGCCGCCCTTGCGCAGGCCGCTGGCGGAGCCGTTGAAGACGATGCGGAGCGCACCCTGGTTACGGGCGCCGTGAATTTTTTGATAAACGAGAAAGCCTGCAAACGCGGCGCCGATCACGGCAAGCGTCGTGGTCCCGATCACAAGGTTGGTGGCCCGCATGGGTTCATTTTATGGGCAAACGCCGGCCAACAAAAGGTAAATGACGGGCCTGTTTGCCCCTGTTTGACAGCGTCCGGGGTCAACGCCACCTGATGCATTTGGCGGCCAGTGAGGCTACCATGTGGTCCATGACCGACGACAAGGTGAAACGGCGACTGACCACTGTCCTGTGTGCGGATGTGCACGGCTATTCTCGCCTCATGGGAGCAGACGAAGCGGGAACGCTGGGGACCCTGCGCCGCTACCGCAGCACCATCGCAGGATTGGTGGAGCGCCATGACGGACGGATCGTGAATACTTGGGGCGATGCCGTGATCGCCGAGTTCGCCAGCGTTGTCGAGGCCGTGCAGTGCGCGGTCGAGATACAGCAGGAAATCTTCGATCAGGATTTGGACCCACCCCGCGCGCACCAGATGCGATTTCGCATCGGCATCAATCTGGGAGATGTGATGGTGGACGGTTCCGACATCTTTGGCGACGGGGTCAACATCGCGGCGCGGCTGCAAGAGCTCGCCGAGCCCGGTGGTGTCGTGATCTCCGCTTCCGTCTACGATCAGGTGCACAACAAGCTGTCTCTTGGCTTTGATTGTCTCGGCCAGCGACAAATGAAGAACGTTGCTCCCGTAGTCAGCTATCGAGTGACGACGGGCGGCCGAGCCGTCGGGCGAGAGAACTTCCCCGTTGACGAAAGCTCTACTCACCAAACTGGACCACTTGCAGCCTCGGAAGCTGGTGCTCGGCAAATTCGCAACCGACACGAGCCATTCATATGGATGAGCTCCATCTCGGATTGGTCAGCGAACCTGCCTCGCCCCATTGCAGTAACCCTCACAGTTTCGGGCTTTCTGATTCTAATCAATGTTTTCACTGGTGTGCACCGTATCTGGTTTCATTGGCCAGTCGCAGCATTGCTCTTCGTTGGCATCCTGCGGACAGTGCTCCGGCGCGGACCTGCTTCGGACAGAAAGGAGGACCGCCGAGGGGGTCGGGAGTGAGTGGCTCGGCTGTTGCCAACTGCGCAAACGCTACACGTTTTGCCGCGAGGGAAAGCCGGTCTCCACCTCGCATCAAGCGCGGGGCAGGCTTTTTCCGTATCATGCTGGATTTGCCCCTGCTTGACAGCGTCCGGAGCCAGCGCCACGCTCGATCCAACGAAAAAACAGGAATTTGGAAGGAAGCGCATGCCCAAGGTGCTGAGCGAGGCCGAAGTCGTCTCCTATCGTGACAATGGTTATCATTTTCCGGTCGACGCGCTCTCGGCGAGCGAAGTCGCTGACTTTCGCAGCAAGCTCGAGGATTATGAGGCCGCAAGTGGCGGGCCGATCAGCGGCGAAATGCGCCACCGCAGCCACGTGCTGTTTGCCTGGATCGACGAGATGATCCGGCATCCCAGGATCCTCGATGCTGTCGAGGACGTGCTGGGGCCGGACATCCTGTGCTGGAACACCAGCTTCTTCATCAAGGAAGCGCGCGATCCCGGTTTCGTGTCCTGGCATCAGGACGCGACCTATTGGGGCCTCTCGTCTTCCGATGTCGCGACTGCCTGGGTCGCGATGTCGCCGGCCAACAGGGTTTCCGGCTGCATGAAGTTCGTCGCCCGCACGCACTTAAAGCAGGTCGTGCACGAGGATACGTTTGACAGGAATAATTTGCTGACGCGGGGGCAGGAGATCGCGGTCGAGGTGAACGAGAAAGATGCCGTGCATGTCGAGCTGAAGCCGGGCCAGGCCTCGCTGCATCATGTGCTGCTGTTCCACGGCTCGGAGCCGAACCAGTCCGACGAGCGGCGCATCGGGCTCGCGATCCGCTATATTCCGACGCATCTGAAGCAGGCCGTCGGCTCCCGCGACTGGGCCACCCTCGTGCGCGGCAAGGACACCTACCGCCATTTCGAGCCCGCCCATGTGCCCCGGCGCGATCTCGAGCCCGAGGCGCTGGAATTCCACAAGATGGTCTCGGAAGAGCAGGTGAAGGTGCTCTATCGCGGCACGGGGAAGACGGCGTATCGGGCGTGAGGCGAGAGCTTGTCCCTCGCGCCCTGCCTGCGTGAGCGCGACCCCGCGTAAAAAAAGGCGCTGCGAGGGTTTGCAACCGGAAGTAAGATCGATCAGTAACGCCTTTCGTGGGAGGTGCATATGGATCATCCGTCCTCACCAAGCGGTCCCTCCGACTATCTCGAAAGCCTGATGCAGGCCGGCCAGCAGGCCGCCAAACAATTCGATGATGCGCTCGCCGCCGCCATGGGCGTTGAGGGCAGACCTGCCAAGGATGAGCGCGCGTCGCCGTTTGCGGTCGCGGCAAATCTGCAGCAGCAATATTGGTCGCCGGTTCTCGATTTCTGGCGGGGGTTCTTCAACGAGAAATCCGCGCCAGGATTGGGTTCAGCTGCGCGAGCGCCGCGAGGCGACCGGCGTTTCAAGGACGAGGCCTGGAGTTACTCGCCTTACTACGAGCTTCTCAAGCAATCCTATCTATTGAACTCGAAACAATTGTCGGAGCTCGTCGATCAGGCACAGGTCGACGACAAATCAAGGCTTCAGCTTCGGTTCTATGCGCGGCAATTCATCGACGCGATGAGCCCGTCGAACTTTCCCGCGACAAATCCCGATGTTATTCGGACGGCAATCCAGACACGCGCCGCGAGCCTGGCAGCCGGAATGCAGAACCTGATCGAGGATCTGCAGAAAGGGCGTATCACGCGGGTGGACGAAACCGCTTTCGAGATCGGCCGCAATCTGGCCTCAACCCCTGGAGCGGTCGTGTTCGAGAACGAACTGATCCAGCTCATTCAATATTCGCCGCAGGCGGCCGAGGTCGAGAAAACGCCGCTCCTGATCGTCCCGCCCTGCATCAACAAGTACTATCTGCTCGACCTCGGCGCGGGAAACTCGTTCGTCGAATATGCCGTCGCCCAGGGTCATCAGGTCTTCCTGATTTCGTGGCGCAGCGCGGTTGCCGACACGCAATATCTGACCTGGGACGACTACCTCGCTCTGGGACCGTTGAAGGCCGTCGATGTCGTGCGCGACATTGCCGGGGTCGACCAGATTCACGCCCTGGGATTTTGCGTCGGCGGCACCATCATGAGCTGCGCCGCGGGCGTGCTGGCTGCCCGTGGAGAGGACAAGCTCGCGACCTTGACACTTCTCACGACGATGATCGATTTCGTCGATCCCGGTGAAATAGGTCTTCTGATCGACCATGCGGCGGTGACGTTGCGCGAGGCAACGATTGGAAGGGGCGGCATTCTGCCCGGCAAGGAACTGGCCTTTACCTTCGGGACCTTGCGGGCCAACGATCTGATCTGGCGCTACGTCGTCGACAGTTACATGAAGGGCGCGACCCCGGATGCGTTTGACTTGCTGTACTGGGATTCCGACAGCGTCAGCCTGCCAGGCCCGATGTATTGCTGGTACACGCGCAACGCCTACCTCGAGAACAAGATCAAGGATCCCGGCGCTACCACGCAATGCGGTATGCGTATCGATCTCTCCAGGGCCAGGGTTCCGCTTTATGTATTGGCCTCGCGCGAAGACCATATCGTGCCCTGGCAGAGCGCATACCGCTCGAAGGGACTCATCGGCAAGGATCCGCGCTTTGTGCTTGCCGCGAGTGGCCACGTCGCCGGTGTGATCAACCCGCCGGCGAAGAAGAAGCGCAGCTACTGGACCCATGACGACCTGAATGGTGATGCGACCGACTGGCTGGAAAAGGCGCAGGAAAAGCCGGGAAGCTGGTGGCCCGATTGGGATACCTGGATGAAACGTTACTCGATCGGTACTGTTTCGGCCCCGACCCAACCGGGCAATGCGACATATCAGGTCATTGAGACTGCGCCCGGACGGTATGTGAAGCTGAAGTCGAACTGATTATTTCTGGCGGGACTGCTTCGAAATGATGGTGAACCGACGGGCAAACCGGAATTGATCGATTCGGCCAATTTGCTCCGACACCATTGCGAGCATATATTTCTGGTGGATCAGGCCAACGTCGAGAAGCTGATCGCCTGAGTGCGTTCCTCTAATCGAACCGTGTAAGATCATGAGATCACTCATACGTCTTGCGCAGCGTTTGCTGATCGTTGGATTGGGGATCTTCTGCGTCTGGCTTGTTGTCTTTGTTGTCTTTGAAACGGCGGACCGCAGACTTCCCTGGATCCTTGCCGTAGCCGCGACCTATGGCATTGCCGCCTACCTCATTCTGCCGCGTGCCATTCGCCTGGGTCTGAAAATCCTCCAGCACAAGCGCGTGCCGAGCTACACGATCACGGGCGACGGATTGCCCGGAGACCCGGTGAACGTCGCGCTTCTGGGCACGCTGCAGCAGCTTCGCGCGGCGTTTGCGGCTGTTGGCTGGTCGGAGGCTGATCGGCTCAGCCTCGCCAGCTCGTGGGGCATGGTTCGCGCCTTCGTGCTCAATTCTCCATATCCCACGGCGCCGTTCAGCATTCTCTATCTTTTCGGACGCGGCCAGGACATCGGCTTTCAACGGGCGATCGACAATAGCCCGCGCAAACGCCATCACGTGCGATTTTGGGGATTGAGCCGGATGCGCGCGCAGCAGAGTTGGGGCACAGCGGCGTTTTGGCTGAATACTGAACGTCCGCCGGATGATGAAAGTGTTCTTTGGATAGGAGCCGGCACGCGGGATACCGGCCTATCGTTAACTCGCCTTTCGTTTCAGATCACCCATGCCACGGAGTCCGACACGAATTTGGAGCGCGACTATATTATCGGCGAGTTGAGAAAAAGTCGCTTCATCGGGGCCGAGCGCGTGTATCAAGCCGGCGAAAAGCTCCTTGCCGAACACGTCAACCATTATCTCACGGATGGTGAGATCATCCTGGCGGTCCTCGCAGCAAAGGGCGGTTGACACCGGAGCGCGTGATGGCGTTCTCACATCACAGATAAAAGCCACGATCCGGGCTGTAACAGTCAAAAAGCTAAACAGGTGGGAAGCGCGGAAATAACCTAAGTGAATCCGAAAGAATTGAGGTGGCCTAGCGTCGAATTCTCTGCATCTCTTACATATACTGCCGCTCCGCTAGAGAGCGGACAGTGGGTCAATAACGCGTGTGAACAACGTTCCAGCGCCGAGCAAGGATGCTTCAAAATTCAGCTTGGGACACTTGGGGTTAGATACGGACGCACGACCCGGCTCACGAGAAAAAATTGGCAGCTCACAGGGAGGCTGGTGCACCGCAACATGGTGGCTTGAGCGGAAATGCGGTCCTATAGTCGCCAAAGCCGCCGCATCGGCGATGTTGCGGCGACTGTGCAGGGCTTTGCGCGTCAGGGATATTGGCCCAGACGAGTGGAGGGGACACTGAGCATTGCCGAAAAAAAGACGGTCATGCCGGCCCGCCTGCCGTTCGCAAGCGGGGCAAGTGTGGTTTCGGCCGTCGGAGTGGCGCTGGCCTATTTTGTCGCCGCGCGGTTGAGCCTTGCCTTGCTGGAGCCGATCGATGGCGTTGCCGTATTCTGGCCCGCCGCAGGAGTAGCCTCGGGGATTTTGATTGTTCTCGGTTCTGCGGCTCGGTGGCCTGTCGCCGTCGGGGTGATAGCTGCAACGATCGCAGCCAATTTGCTCGGCGATCGCAACATCTGGAGCTCGGTATTCTCTGCTGTCGCAAACGCGGGTGAGGCCGCCATCGTCGCAGGCCTGATCCACCGTTTTTGTGGCTCCCCATTCGAGCTGAACGAAGTGCGAAGCGTGCTGGCACTATTCGCCGCGGCCATCGTTGGAACAAGCCTCTCCGGCGTTGTGGGTACGATGGGCTTTGTGCTGTTTCACGCGTCAACCGCGTCCCCGCCGGTGATCTGGCTTCACTGGTTCTCATCTGACGCACTCGGGATCATTGCGGTGGCGCCGCTTGCGATCGGGTTGGCATCGTTGATGCGCAACCTCCCGCCGCGGCACGAGATCGCGGAAGGCGTTTTGGCGCTTGCTGTGGTGTGCCTCGTAAGCGCCTTGCTGGTTTTGTTGCCCAATGAGCCCTGGACCGCGGAACTGGCGATCGGCGCGCTCAGCCCACTTCTGCTCTGGATCGCAGCTCGCCTTCGTCCGGCGTTCACCGCGGTTGCCACGTTCATCGTTGCGATCACGATTGTCTGGACGACAATCTTTGCAATCGGCATTTTCGGGGACCCGCACCTGGCGATCGAACAGCGTGTGCTGGGGGCCCAAGCTACCATTCTGGCGATCTCACTGGGCGCTCTGGTTCTTGCGGCCTTGTTCAGCGAGCGGAGGCTGCACGAAAGCGCGATTCTGGAGAGGGAGACCCGCCTCCAGGAGGCACTGCGGGCCGGCAGCGTCATGGCCTTCGATTGGGACGTGTCTGCCGACGAAATACGGTTCAGCCAAAATGCAACCGAGATCCTCGGCCTCAACTCGCAACAGGTTCTCCGCGGGACTGAATGGATAAAACAAGTCCACCATGAAGACCGGCAGCGGGTGGTATCCTCGTTGGAGCGTGCTGGTCCGGACCAGCCCTCGCATTCGCTCGCATTCCGCTACCGGCGGCCGGATGGTGGTGAAGTCTGGCTGGAGCAGATTGCGATCGTCCAGTTCGATTCTGCCGGAAAGCGTGCGCGCATCAATGGTCTCACGGCGGATGTTACCGAGCGCAAACGTCTTGATGAGGAGCTCTCGCTCGCGCGGAAAACAGCGGAAATGGCCGATCGCGCCAAATCGAGCTTTCTTGCCGCCGCAAGCCATGACTTGCGACAGCCATTGCAGGCCCTGAAATTCCTGCAGGCAGCGCTTGAGCCGCACCAGGCAAGCGGCGAGGCACGCGAGCTTGTCGCTGGAATCGGACAGTCGCTGGACACCATGACCGGCATCGTGTCGAGCCTGCTCGACGTGAACAGGATGGAATCCGGAAAGCTGCGTCCATCCGTGAGCGACTTTTCGCTGATCGAAATCTTCGAGCCGCTCGCTGGAGACTTCGCCGCGCTTGTGCAGGAACGAGGGCTCCGACTCCGCATCGTCCGTTCCGAGCTCATCATCCGCAGCGACAGGCGCATGCTCGCGGAGATGATCCGCAACCTGCTGTCGAATGCGGTCCGATACACTGACAGGGGACGAATTCTGCTTGGATGCCGGCGAGCTGGCGACAATGTTCGCATCGAAGTCTGGGACAGTGGCATCGGTATCGCCGAAGACCAGCTCCCGCACATATTCGATGAATACTATCAGGGGACCGGCGGTGCGGAGCAGGGCGGCTTTGGGTTGGGCCTTGCAATCGTGAAGCGGCTCGGAATAATCCTGCATCACAGGGTCGAGGTGCGCTCAATCCCCGGGAAGGGTACACGGTTTTTCATCGAGGTTCCGCGCGGCCGATCCGGTGTCAGGATTCCCCAGGCAGCGCCGCCGGTGCATCCTCAAAATGATGCCTTCCTGGGCCGCGTTCTCGCGATCGAGGATGAGGCGTCCGTGCGCTCGGCGCTCGAGAGACTGTTGAAGTCGAGAGGGGTTCACGCCACCGTTGTTGCGACGGCGGCAGAAGCTCTGACCCTGGTCAGAGAGCAGGGCCTGCGTCCGGATGTGCTGCTGTGTGACTATAATCTGCGTGGCTCACCGGATGGTATCGAGACCATCAGGCACCTGCGTGCCGCCCTTGGCCGGAACGTACCGGCAGCCGTGATGACCGGCGACACCAGATTGCAAACGGTGGACTCGATTTTCGCGCAAGGTGTCTCTGTCCTGATCAAGCCCTTCTTGGTCGAAGAGCTTCTGGAAGCTCTGAGAGGCCAGGAGAAGCGCGAGTGATCGCCCGGCACCCGACGGGCAAACCAGTGTCGATCGATTCCCGTCCGTTCATCGCTCCGCGCCGTGCCAAAGCCGGCCAAAAACGCGTGCGGTGAAAAACTCATTTCGCGTGATGGGTCAGTGAGTTTGATGTTTGACATTCAAATCAGAAAGGCAAGCGAGGCCTCAGGCCAGCGTCCACTCCTCGGCGCTGGCGCCGGCGAGCGCGCGGACCCGCGCGTCATCGGCCGCGAGCTCGCGCGCCGAGCCGGAATACACGACGGCGCCGTCGTCGAGCACATAGGCGTCGTCGGCGATCTCCAGGCTCATCCGCGCATTCTGCTCGACCAGCAGCACCGAGATGCCCTCGTCCTTCATCTGCTGCACGATCCGGAACACTTCGCGCACGATCAGCGGCGCCAGGCCTTGCGACGGCTCATCGAGGATCAGGAGCCGTGGATTGATCAGGAGCGCGCGGGCGATCGACAACATCTCCTGCTCGCCGCCGGAGAGCTGGCGGCCGCGGTTCTGTTTGCGCTCTTCGAGGCGAGGGAAGAGCTTGAAGATGCGCTCGATGGTCCAGGGGCCGCCGCGATCCAGCGGGACCTTGAGATTTTCCTCGACGCTGAGATTGGCGAAGATGCGCCGTCCTTCCGGAACATAGCCGACGCCCAGCGAGGCGATGCGGAAGGTCGGCCAGCGCGTGGTGTCTTCGCCAAGGATCGTGATCTTGCCCTCGCGCGCCGGCGTCAGCCCCATCAGGCTGCGCAAGGTGGTGGTCTTGCCGGCGCCGTTGCGCCCCAACAGCGCGGTGATCCGGCCCTCGACGACTTCGAGGCTCACGCCATGCAGGATGTGGCTCTTGCCGTAATAGGTGTGCAGGCCCTCGGCTTTCAGTGCTGCGGTCATGCGGCGTTGCCCAGATAGGCGGCCTGAACGGCCTCGTTGGCGGCGATCTCCTTGGGCGTGCCCTGTGCCAGCATGCGGCCCTGGTCGAGCACGCAGATGCGGTCGGCGAGATGAAACACCACGCGCATGTCATGCTCGATCAGAACGATGGTGTAGTTGCTGTCGCGGTGCAGTTTCCGGATCAGCTGGGTGATCTGGAACGTCTCCTGGTCGCCCATGCCGGCGGTCGGCTCGTCGAGCAGCAGAAGATGCGGCTTCAGCGCCAGCGCCATGGCGATCTCGGCGGCGCGCTGGTCGCCATGGGAAAGCTCGCCGACCAGGCGATAGGCCTTGTTCTCCAGCGAGACCAGCTTCAGCGTGTCCTCGACATGCGCGTGGACCTTGGCGGCCTCGGCGCGGTTGATCCAGGGGCGCAGGCGGTAGCCGCTGGATACTTCGGCGGCGATGCGGACGTTCTCGAACACCGTCAGTTCCGGAAAGATCTCGGTGATCTGGAAAGTTCGCGCCATGCCGCGGACGACGCGCTGATCGGTCGCAAGTCTGGTGATGTCCTGACCGTCGAAGACGATGGTGCCCGCGGTCGGCGGAAAATAGCCGCTGATCAGATTGAAGAAGGTGGTCTTGCCGGCGCCGTTCGGACCGATGATGGCGCAGAGCTCGCCTTTGGCGACGTTCAACGAGACGTCGCGCACGGCGACCAGGTTGCCGAAGCGCTTGGTGACGTTGTTGATCTCGAGCACGTTCATGCCTTGCTCCTGTGGAAGAAGCCGAGCAGTCCGCGCGGGAAGAACAGCACCACCAGGACGAATAGAAGTCCCACGAACGACATCCAGTTCACGGTCACGCTGGAGAGGTAATCCTGCAGCACCACGAACACGGCCGCTCCGAGCAGCGGGCCCCAGAAGCTGCGCATGCCGCCCATCACGGCCATCATGACGAAGTCGCCCGACTGGCTGTAATGCAGGCCGCGCGGATCGGCGAAATTGTTGACAAGCGCATAGAGCGCGCCGGCAAAGCCCATGAAGAAGCAGGACAGCGAGAACGCGATCCAGATGTGGCGCTCGATCGGAATGCCGAGGAAGCGCGCGCGGCGCTCGTTCTCGCGGATCGCAATCATGGTGCGGCCGAAGGGCGAGCGCAGGATGAACGCCATCGCGCCGACTGCGAGTGCAAAGCAGAACAGCACGAAATAGTAGAAGACGTTCGCGCTGGTCAGGATGTCGAGCTTGAAGAAGCCGAGATCGATCGGCGCGCGCGCAAATCCGCGCAGGCCGTCGTCGCCGCCGGTCACCGAGCTCCACTGGAAGGCGATGTAATAGAACACCTGACCGAAGGCGATCGTGACCATGGCGAAATAGACGCCGCGCCGCCGCACGATCAGGGTACCGAGGATCGCGCCGCAGATGCCACCGAGCAGGATACCGCAAAGGACGGCGAGCGGCGTGCTCGCCGCGAGGTATTTCAGCGACATCCCCGCGCCATAGGCGCCGAGCCCGAACCAGGCGGCGTGCCCGAAGGAGAGCACGCCGGTGAAGCCGAGCAGGAAATTGAGCGACATCGCGGCCAGCCCCAGCACCAGCACGCGGGTGGCGAGCGCGGTATAGCCGCCGAGCGGCGCCATCCAGTAGGGCGCGAACAGCAGCGCGGCCCAGATCGCCGCGAGGACGATCAGCTTGCGGGATTGTTCGGCGGTCAAGTCAGCATTCCTTCTTCGCCGAACAGGCCGCGCGGGCGGGCGAGCAGGATCACCGCCATCAGGACATAGATGACGGCCTCGCTCGCCGCCGGGAAGAACACCGCGGTGACGCCGGAGGCGACGCCGATCAAAAGTCCGCCCGCCAGCGTTCCCGGCAGGCTGCCGATGCCGCCGACGATGATGGCGATGAAACTCGGCATCAACAGACCCGTGCCCATGGTAGGCTCGAGGCCGAGCTGGCCCGCGGCGAGCACGCCGGACAGGCCGGCGAGGAAGATGCCCACCGCGAAATTGAGCGAGCGCAGCATGCGGACGTTGATGCCGAGCGCGGCGACGGTTTCGAGGTCGAGCGTGCCGGCGCGGATGCGGATGCCGAGCCTGGTATAGCGCAGCAGCAGGAACAGCAGCGCGATTGCGATGACGACCACCGCGACCATGAACAGGCGATAGCCGGTAATGAAGAACAGGTCGTTACTGAGCGGCTGCGCCAGGAACGGCGGGATCGCGAACGGCTTGCCCTGCGGGCCGAAGATGAAGCGGGTGCCGTCCTCGATCATGAACGCGAGCCCGAAGGTCAGGAGCAGGCTGTAAAGCGGATCGCGGCCGTAGAGCGGGCGGATCAGCACGCGCTCGACGGCGAGCCCGATGATGGCGGTCAGCGGCGGTGCCAGCAGCAGCGCGCCCCAGAAGCCGACATAGGGCGAGAGCGCGTAGGCAATATAGCCGCCGATGACGAGGAAGCCGCCATGGGCGAAATTGATGACGTTGCTCAAATTGAGGATCAGCGAGAGGCCGAGGGCCATCAGCACATAGAACGCGCCGATGATGAGCCCGTTGGTAACGTTGAACAGGAGAAGCTGCGTCATCATTCACCGGTTAAGGAAGCCAAGGGCCCGATCCGGGAGGCGTCGCCCGGATCGGGAAAATGGCGGATCATCCTAGGATGGCCATTGAACTTTACAACCGGTTTCGCTCACCGCGGGCGCGGTCTTGTCGCCGGGAACGACTTCGTCGACGCGGTAGAGGTCTTCCGGATCGTCCTTGCCCTTGGACTGCGCCTCGCCGACGAATGCCGACGTCATCAATTGATGATCGCCCTTGCGGTAATAGACCTTGTTCGGTTGCAGCTTGACGTCGTCGGGCAGCTCGAAATTTTCAAGCGCCGTGGCAAGCTTGACGGCGTCGGTGGTCTTTTCCCGGTTGGCGACCAGCGCGAACGTCATCGCCGAGGTGTAGCCGAACCAGTGCCGCGCGGTCGGCACGTTGCCGTTGTTGACCTTCCTGACATCGGCGACGAATTTTTCGACGCCGGGAACTCCCGGCTGTTTCCAATACCATTCGAACATCCAGACGCCGATGCGCGCTTCCGGCGGCAGGGCTGCCAGCGATTCCAGCTCCTGCTGCGTTCCCGCGACATGGATCTGCTTGTTGAGGCCGAACTGCACGACCTGCTTCAGGCAGTTGATCATGTCGGAGCCTTGCACCAACAGGATCATAACGTCGGGATTTGCCGCGCGCGCCTTGATCAGATAGGCGGAGAAATCCGTGGTGCCGAGCGGCGTCAGCTCGTTGCCGGTGACGGTGCCGCCAAGCTTCTTCAAATCATCGGTACAGGCGTCATAGAGCGTGTGACCGAAGGCGTAATCGGGTGTGATGAAGTGCCATTTCTTGCCGTACTTGTTGAACAGCACGTTCGACACCGAATTGGCTTCCATCCGCGTCGTGTTGCAGACGCGGAACACGTTCCACTTGCAATCCTTGCCGGTGATCGAATTGGTGTGGCCGCCGGACACGATATGCAGGATTTTCTTTTCCGCGGTCACCTGGGCGATTGCGGCGGCGATGCCGGAGTTGACGTCGCCGATGATGAAATTGACCTGATCCCGTTCGATCAGCTTGCGCGCCTTTTGCACGCCGGTGCCGACATCGTTGGCGGAATCCTCCACCAGCAATTCGACCTGACGTCCCAAAATGCCGCCCTGGGCGTTGATCCGCGCGACCGCGAGCTTGGCGCCCATCACCTCGTTGCCGGCCGGCGCCGCATAGACGCCGGTGAGAGGATCGATCATGCCCATCCGGATCGGCGTCTCGCCGCGCGCGGGGATGATGAAGGGCGACGTCACCTGAAATGCGCCGAGCGCCGCTGCGCCTTTCAGAAGGGTGCGACGATCGAATTTCGAATTGAACAAATGCGTCGTCATGAGTTTTCTCCCTCGCTCGTTGCGTTTCTTCTCTAAAAATGATTTCGCCTGGCGCGTTTGGCGCGCCAGGCGAAATCTGGGGTCAGGCCGGCCACTGGATCTTGCAGCCGGTCGATTCAACGGTCCCGGCGGCCTTCTCGCCGGGCACCGGATTCCTCACTGTGAACATATTGTCGGGATCGCCCTTCGGCGGATGCGCCTCGCCGACGAACACGGTGCTCATCAATTCGTGGTCGCCCGCGCGATATTCCGGCGCGCCCGGCTGCATCGCGATCTCGGGCGGCAGCTTGAAGCCGGAGAGCGCCTTCGCGAGCGTCGGCGCATCCAGCGTCTTCTCCTGGTTGGCGATCAATGCCAGCGTCTGCACGGAGGCATAGCCGAACCAGTTGCGGGCGGTGGCCGCGCCACCGGTAATCTTCTTCATGGCGGCGTTGAACTCCGCGACATGCGGAACGCCCGGCTGATCCCACCACCATTCCATCGTCCACCACCCGATGCGGGCGTTGTCCGGAACGGCGCGGAGGCTCTCCAGCTCGAACAGGGCGCCGCCGATCGCCATCTGCTTGTCGAGGCCGAACTGCACAAACTGCTTGATGCTCGCAACCTGATCGCCGCCGCCCATCACGTTGATCAGCACCTGCGGGTTGTAGGCTTTTGCCTGAATCAAATAGGACGAATAATCAGGCGTGCTGAGCGGCACCAGCGAGCCCGCGGACGTTCCGCCCGCGGCTTTCAGGATCTTCTCGAATCCCGCCTGTACCGAATGGCCGTAGGCGTAATCCGGTGTGATGAAATACCACTTCTTGCCGAACTTCTCGATCAATGTCTGGGCGATCGCAGCCGAATCCATCGTGGTGGAATTGCAGACGCGGTAGACATTCCACGAACAGCTTGGGCCGGTGACCACGTCGCTATGTCCGCCGGAGACGATGTGCAGCACCTTCTTCTCGCTGGTGACCTGCGCCATCGCGATCGCGATGCCGGAATTGACGTCGCCGATGATGAAGCTGGCCTGGTCGCGCTCGATCAGCTTGCGCGTTTTCTGCACGCCGGTGCCGACGTCGTTGGCAGAGTCCTCGACCAGAAGCTCGGCCGGCCGGCCCAGAATGCCGCCCTTCTTGTTGATTTGCTCGACGGCATATTTGGCGCCGACCACCTCGTTCTGCGCGAGTGCGGCGTAAACGCCGGTCAGCGGATCGACCATTCCGATCCGAACCGGTGTTTCGCCTCTGGCCTTGATGATGAACGGGGATGTCATTTGCGCCGCAGCAATAACGGCGCCGGATTTCAAAAGCGTCCGCCGATTGACCGACCAGCGCCGTCGCGAGATAGCCATAATATCCTCCCGGAAGGTGATTGTGTTCTGTTTTGACGACATTGTTCAATGCCTTATTGGGTCAGCGTAACTTTCCGATCTGGTTTTGCCAATAGAGGTCGTTGCGACCTTCGGATGAGGGGCGTTCAATCAAAAAGGGCGTCAAGGTCCCCGTTAGTGGCCGCGGCCTTCCTGGCGGCCTCGTTGTTGAGGACGATCAGGGCATCGACCGCGACCCCGGTCTTGGGGTTGATCAGGAACGGATTGACGTCGATCGAGGCGATGCGGTTGCCGGCATCCGCGATCAGGTTGGACAAGCCGACCAGCGCCTTCACGGCGGAAGCCTCGTGCAGGGCCGGCTTGCCGCGGTAGCCCTTGATCTTGACACCGGCCTTGGTGCGGGCAATCAGGGCCTTCGCCTCCGCCGCGTCGAGCGGCGCGCCGGCGAGCGCGACGTCCTTCAAGAGCTCGATATCCACGCCGCCGGTGCCGAACAGCACCACCGGCCCCATCTCGGCATCGAGCGAAGCGCCGACCACGAGCTCGAGATCGGCCTTGACCTGCTGCGCGATCAGGATGCCTTCGAGCCTGGGTTTGCCCTTCAGCTTCTTCACTCGCGCGGTGATGTCGTTGAACGCCTTCTTCACGTCGGCCGCGCTGTTCAGATTGAGCACCACGCCGCCGATGTCGGATTTGTGCAGGATCTCCGCGCTGACGACTTTGGCGACGACGGGGAAGCCGATCTTCTTCGCGATCTTGACCGCTTCGAAAGCGGTTTGCGCAATCGCTTCCCTGGAGATCGGAATGCCATAGGCTTTCAGCAGATTCTTCGAGGCAACCTCGTCGAGCGCGGCGCCCCTGGCGCTCTTCAGCGTCTTCTCCAGCACCGCGCGGGCGGATGATTTGGAGCTGGAGACGAGGTCGGGCACCTCTTTCCGCAGCTTCGCATAGTCGATCAGCGACTTGATCGCCGTCACCGCGCGGTCCATGCCCTGCATGACCGTGATGTTGGACAGCGACTTGCGCAACGCCTTGGTGAACTCCGTAAAGCCAATCGACATCGCGCTGATATAGATCACGGGCTTGCCGCCATCGCCCGCCATGTCGTTGACGATACGCAGATTGCGCTCGCGCAATTCATGCGGCGCCTTGGGCAATTCCGCATCGATGATGACGATGTCGGTGTCGGTGTCGTCGATCATGATTTTGATCGACTGCATGTAGACGGAGGGATCGACCACCGCGGCAAAGCCGGCGTCGAGCGGGTTGCCGACGATCGAGCCCGGGCCGAGCATCTTCGCGAGCTTGTCGCTGGCGTCCTTCTTCAGCGGTGCGAAATTCAGGCCGGCCGAGAAGAATGCATCAAGCAATAGCCCGCGTTTGCCGCCGGACAGCGTCACCGCGGCGAGCCGGTCGCCTTTCGGCACGGCGGCATGCGCAAAGCACTCGGCGGTTTCGATGAGCTCGTCGAGGCCGCGCACGCGGATCACGCCCTCGCGGGTCGAAATCGCGTCAAACGTCTCGATCGAGCCGGCGAGCGCGCCGGTATGCGCCATCGCCGCGGCGCGGCCGCCTTCGGATGCGCCGAGCTTCAGCGCGATCACAGGCTTGCCGGCGGCGCGCGCGGCTTTGCAGGCGTCGCGGAACGCCTTGGTGTTCCGCACGCCCTCGAGATACACCACGATGACGCGGATCGATGGATCGGCCGCGAAATAGGCCATCAGGTCCGGCGTTTCGAGGCCCGCCTCGTTGCCGGTCGTGACCATGTAGCCGACGCCGACGCCGCGATCTTCCAGCGCCTGGCGGATTGCCATCACGATCGCGCCGGATTGGCCGGCGACCGCCACCGCGCCAGGCTCCATGGTGACAATGCGATCGTCGATGTTGGTGAACAGGTTTTCGCCGGCGCTCAAATTGCCGAGGCAGTTCGGGCCGGTGACGGCCATGCCGGTCTCGCGCACGGCCTGCTGCAGTTCGCCGGCGAGCCGCTGGCTGTCTTCGTCCTGCAGCTCGGAGAAGCCCGAGGTGACGATGGTCGCCGAGCGCGCGCCGGCCGCCGCGGCATCGCGGATCACCTGCACGGCAAAGCGCGCCGGCACCAGCACCAGCACATGGTCGGGCTTTTCGGGAAGGCTGGCAAAATCCTTGTAGCAGGGCACGCCCCAGATGGTTTCGCGCCTGGCGTTGATCGGGAACAGACCACCCGCGTATTCGTACTTGATCAGATTGTTCCAGATGCGCTCGGCATAATTGCCGGGCTTGTCGGTGGCGCCGACCAGCACGATGTTGCGCGGGTGCAGCATCGCATGGATGCTTTTGACGATGTGGCTCGCGTCGGGCGCAGGCGACCATTTGGCAGTGGCGGACGCGTGACTGACCTGAGCTTCCATCGGAGTATCCTGACCCTTCGAGTTTTTCCCGTATGGCGGACGCCGCCGCCACCGCTTTTGTCCCTTATTATTGAGAGTTCGCCGGGGTGGCAACCGATGCGGCCGCCTACCAGATCGGACGCGGGCGCGAGGGCGAGGCAATGCCGGCAAGCAGCACGGCGAGGATGCCGGTGAGGAAGATGCCGTCGAACGTGCCGGCGCCGCCGATCGAAGCCACCGGCGCGCCGAGTCCGGTGATCTTGTCGAGGTTGGTAAGATCGGCGCCGATCAACGTTCCCATGGAGCCGCCGATATAGGCGAGCGGTGCCGCATATTCCCGCGACAGGATGAAAGCGAGAATGGCGGTCGCCACGACCGGCACGAATACCGGCACGGCAATGCCGACGCCCTGCACCGGAGTGGCCATCGAGTGGATCACCGCGGCGATCACCACGACGGCGATAGGGGCTCTCAGCCAGAGCTGGTAGCGCAGCACCAGATAGGCCGACATCAACGTCGGGATCACGGCGCCGCCGACATTGACCGCCAGCACCGTGCCCGGCCACGACGTCACCAGCGGCACGACGTAACGCATTCCGTAGAAATCGACGACCTCGCCGCTGTGGATGGAGTGGCCCGGCAGAACCGTGATCGGGATGTTGAAATAGCTGCCGATCAGGGACCCGAACAACAGCAGCAGCGCCACGCCCGGACCGACGCCGAGCTTCATATAGGCGTAGCGGAGGATGCGGAGCTGGATCAGAATGATCAGCACGCCGAACAAAAACGCGAGCAGCGCGAACAGCGCTGGCGTCAGCGGCAGATAGTGCATCTGGGAATTCATCATCGGCGTTCAGCCTCGCTCGATCGGGTCCATCATCCCACGGGACACTGAAACGATATATATGGCAGCCGAGCTGCAAAAAAAGAAATCGCCCCGAAACGGGGCGATTTCGTGCTTTCCCGAAAAGGCGGCCTGGCTCAGCCGTTGGTCTCGGCGCTGATGATGTCGCCAAAGAAGTCCCACTTCTCGCCCTTGAACTGCATCATCTTGAGCTGCTCGATCGGGGCAAAGTCGGTCGCGCTGGTATTGATCTTGATGCCGGGGATCAGGGTATCCGGCGTGAAGTCCTTCAAGGATGCGGCCTGCTTCATCACGTTCTCGCGGGTTAGGTTGTCGCCGCACTGCTTGAGCACCTGCACCATGGTCTGGGCTGCTGCGAAGCCATAGACCAGGTTGGCGTCGGAGATGTTGGCGCCCGGCATGTATTTGTCGACGAAGGCCATGAATTTCTTCATGCCGTCGTCGCCCTTCCACTGCGGATCGGAGGCGTCCTTGAGATAGCCCGCCGACAGGATGCCCTGGCCGGCCTCGAAGCCGGCCGGCTTCATGACCGCGCCGATCGAGATCGACACGTCGGTCATCAGGTGCATCGGCTTCCACTGGAGCTCCGCCATCTTCTTGATGGCCTGGGCTGCGAATTTCGGCGTGGAGATGTTGACGAAGACGTCGGCGCCGGTGCCCTTCAGCTTGACGATATGGCTGTCGACGGATGGCTCGGTGGTCTCGTAGCTCTCTTCGGCCACGATCATGCTCGAAGCCTTCGCGCCGAAGATCTCCTTGAAGCCGGCGACGTAGTCTTTGCCGAAGTCGTCATTCTGGTAGAAGATCGCGACCTTGGCGTTCGGCTTCTCTTTCAGGATGTACTTCGCGAAGATCCGGGCCTCGACGCGGTAGCTCGGCTGGAAGCCCATGGTCCACGGAAAATCCTTCGGGTCGTTCCACTTGCTGGCGCCGGTGGCGAGGAAGAGTTGCGGCACCTTCTTGGTGTTTTGATATTTCTGCACGGCGGTCTGGGTCGGCGTGCCCAGCGCGTTGAACACCAGAAACACCTCGTCGCTTTCGATCAGCTTGCGGATCTGCTCCACGGTCTTCGGCGGGCTGTAGCCGTCATCATAGGAAATCCAGTTGATCTTGCGGCCGTTGATGCCGCCCTGATCGTTGATCATCTTGAAATAGGCTTCCTCGGTCTTGCCGATGACGCCGTAGGCGGACGCCGGGCCCGAATAGGCCTCGACATTGCCGATCTTGATTTCGGTGTCGGTGGCGCCAGTATCGTATTTCTTCTGGGCAAACGCGCCCTGGGTGGCCAGCAGCGAGAAAGCGGCTGCGGCCGCAAAGAGTTGGAGTTTCTTATTATTCATAGAGAGCATTCCTGTTTTTCTGATGGTTGGAGTTGAGACTTGCGACGCTATGGCCGCGGCGAGGTCAGTCGCCGCGGGTACTGAAAATTCTGGCGCAGGTGAATATTGCCGGTGGAGCTGACTTCGCTGCCGAGATCGACGACGGCTTGCTTGATATGCGACGGCCGAAATGTGCGATCCAGTCGTGGGTAGCGAACTGCCAAAACTTCCTCCGTGAGCGGCGGCGGTTGCCACCAGAACCCTTGATTGGGCTTGTTATGGCCGCACCATGCCCAACTCCGACTGGTCCGGCTAGCAGGACTTTTTGGGCATGATCCGATGCTTTGCCCGCACCGCGGAATATCATTGCGGGCGTCAGCCAGTGGACGCAAGTTTGGCGCAGCGAGTTACCGCCATCGTGGGACTAACTGCTGACGGAAACCAGTCATGAAGAGCCCGTTCTACACCGCCGAGCACGAAGCGTTTCGCGCGGTGATGCGCCGTTTTGTCGAGAAGGAGATCGAGCCTTACGCGCATGAATGGGATGAGGCCGGCGAGTTTCCGCGCGCGCTCTATGCCAAGGCTGCCGGGATCGGCCTGCTCGGTCTCGGCTTTCCGGAAGAGTTTGGCGGCATGCCCGCCGATCAGTTCATGAAGCTCGTGGCGAGCCAGGAGCTCGCGCGCGCCGGCGCGGGCGGGGTCAGCGCGAGCCTGATGAGCCACACCATTGGCTCGCCGCCGATCGCGCTCGCCGCGCGTCCGGAAGTGAAGGCGCGGGTGTTGGCGGAAGTGCTGTCGGGCCAGAAGATCTCGGCGCTGGCGATCACCGAACCAAGCGGCGGCTCCGATGTCGCCAATCTCCGCACTCGCGCGCGCCGCGACGGCGACCATTACATCGTCAACGGCGAGAAGACGTTCATCACCTCGGGCATGCGGGCCGATTATCTCACGGTCGCTGTGCGCACCGGCGGCGAGGGCGGCGGCGGCGTCAGCCTGCTCCTGATCGAAGGCAACACGCCGGGCCTGTCGCGCACCAAACTGAAGAAGATGGGCTGGTGGGCGTCGGATACCGCGACCCTGCATTTCGACGATTGCCGCGTGCCGGTCGAAAACCTGATCGGCGAGGAGGGGCAGGGTTTCAAGCTGATCATGCGCAATTTCAACAGCGAGCGGATGGGCATGGCGGCGAGCTGCACAGCCTATGCCCGCGTCTGCGTTGATGAGGCGATCGCCTATGCCAAAGAACGCAAGACCTTTGGCAAGCCGATCGCGCAACATCAGGTGATCCGCCACAAGATCGTCGACATGGCGCAGAAGGTCGCGGCCTCGCAAGCGATGCTGGAACTCCTGGCATGGCGGCTCGGGCAGGGCGAAAGCCCGGTCGCCGAAATTTGCATGATGAAGAACCAGGCGACGCAGACGATGGCTTACTGCGCGTCGGAGGCGGTTCAGATTTTCGGCGGCGCCGGCTTCATGCGCGGCGTCAAGGTCGAGCGCATCTACCGTGAGGTCAAGGTCAACGCGATCGGCGGCGGCACGGAGGAAATCATGAAGGACCTCGCCTCGAGGCAGATGGGGCTGTGATGCCTCCTCGTCACGCGGCCATGACGGTGTTGAGATAGGAGAATGAAACACAAAATGCTGTTTACTGCCGACCACGACGAAGTCCGCCGCAGCTTGCAAAAATTCATCGCGAGCGAGATCAATCCTCACGTCGATGAATGGGAAGAGGCGGACATCTTTCCCGCGCATGAGCTGTTCAAGAAACTCGGCAATCTCGGCTTTCTCGGCCTGAACAAGCCGGAAGCATTCGGCGGCCAGGGGCTCGATTACTCCTACGCGCTGATGATGGCGGAAGAGCTCGGCGCCATCAAATGCGGCGGCGTGCCGATGGCGATCGACGTGCAGACGGACATGGCGACACCAGCGCTGGCGCGCTTCGGCTCCGACGAGGTTCGGCGCGAATTCCTTGCGCCGGCGATTTCAGGCGATCAGGTGGCCTGCATCGGCGTATCGGAGCCCGGCGCGGGCTCCGATGTCGCCTCGATCAAGACCAGTGCTCGCTCCGACGGCGACGACTACGTCATCAACGGCGGCAAGATGTGGATCACCAACGGTACACAGGCGGACTGGATTTGCCTGCTCGCCAACACCAGCGACGGCCAGGTTCATCGCAACAAGTCGCTGATCTGCGTTCCCATGAAGAGCGAGGGCGTCACCATCGCGCGAAAACTCGACAAGATGGGGATGCGCTCTTCCGACACCGCGCAGATCTTCTTCGACAATGTCCGCGTGCCCAAACGCAACCGCATCGGCGGGGAAGGCCAGGGCTTTGCCTATCAGATGATCCAGTTCCAGGAGGAGCGGCTCTGGGGCGCGGCGGCCTGCCTCAAGGCGCACGAGTTCATCATCAACGAGACCATCGATTACACCCGCAACCGGAAAGCCTTCGGCGGCTCGATCCTCGACAACCAGGTGGTGCATTTCAAGCTCGCGGAGATGCAGACCGAGGTCGAGCTGCTGCGCTCGCTGATCTATCGCGCCGGCGAGCAGCTCGTTGCCGGCGAGGACGTGACCAGGCTCGCTACGATGGCGAAGCTGAAAGCCGGCCGGCTCGGGCGCGAGCTGACCGACGCCTGCTTGCAGTTCTGGGGCGGCATGGGCTTTATGAACGAGACGCCGGTCAGCCGGGCCTATCGCGACAGCCGGCTGACCTCGATCGGCGGTGGCGCCGACGAGGTGATGCTGATGGTCTTATGCAAGATGATGGGCATATTGCCTGACATGAAGAAGGGGAGCGGGAGATGATCACGCTGTATCACTGCCACGGTGCGCGCTCGTTCCGGCCGCTCTGGATGCTGGAGGAGATGGGGCTCGCATACGAGCTGAAGATGCTGCCGTTCCCGCCGCGGGTCTTTGCCAAGGAATATCTGGCCCTCAATCCGCTCGGTACCATTCCCTTCATGGTCGATGGCGAAACGAAGATGACGGAGTCTTCCGGCATCTGCCATTATCTCGGAACCAGATACGGCCCGACGCCGCTGATGGTCGGCGAGCACGATGCTGCCTATGGCGCGTTCCTGAACTGGATGTATTTTTCCGACGCCACGCTGACCTTTCCGCAGACGCTGGTGCTCCGCTACAGCCAGCTCGAGCCGGAGGAGCGCCGCAACCCCCAGGTCGCGACTGATTACGCAAAGTGGTTCCTCGGCCGGCTGCGCGCGGTCGAGGCCGCGGCGGCGAATGGCGAGACACTGTGCGCCGGCCGGTTCACCGCAGCGGATATCGTGATCGGCTATGCGTTGCGGCTCGCCAGCACGATCGGGCTGGCCAAGGATTTTGGTCCCAACGTCGCCGCTTATTGGGGGCGCCTGCAAAAGCGCGAGGCATACCAGCGCGCGATCGCGGCCGAGAAAAAGGCCGGGCTCGAGCAGAATGTCGCACCAAGGGTGCTGGCCTGACGGCGGGTGACAGGCGTCGAATTTGCGCTAAGGTGCTACCCGTCGCAGCGGTCCGAAGAGCCGCGCGGGGAGGACAGCCATGGACAACAGGGCCAATGCGTCAGGCCACCTGATGCTGATCACACCGGAGCGGGTGTTTTACGCCGGGCTGCTTGGCCGGCCGCGCGAGCGCTGTCCCGGCGCATTCCAAGTCTATGTTGCGATGCGCGGCGGCTTGTGGCTCACCACCGCCGAGGGCCGCGAGGCCTATGGCGAGCTGGTCGCCACCGCGCCGAACCTGCGGCACACCATCGCGAGCGATTACCGCTCCGCGATCTGCCTCGTGATCGAGCCGGAGAGCGTACCAGACGGCACCTTCGAGCAATGGGAGAAGCGCCTGCAGGGCGCGGAGCGCGATTTCTTCGCCCATCGCATTCGCCTCGCCTACGAGACGCTGCTCACGCAAAAATGCCGCGGCGATATCGACAACACCGCATTCGACTGCATGTGTTTTGGCGAGGCCCTGCCGCAACGTCCCCTTGATTCCCGCGTGGTTCGCTCGATCGCGCGCATCGGCAAATTCTCCGGCGAGCCGGTGACGGCGGCGGCCTGCGCCACGGAAGCCGGTCTTTCCGCTTCGCGTTTCCTGCATCTGTTCAAGCAGGAGACCGGCATCTCCTTCCGCTCGTTCCGCGCCTGGAAGCGGGCGCGGCATCTGCTGCACTTCGCCAATCAGGATCTCAACCTCGCGCATCTCGCGCAGGACATCGGCTATCCCGATTCGACGCATTTCAGCCATTCGATCCGCAGGTTCTATGGGTTGAAGCCGCGCGCGATCTTCTCAGGCTCGCGCGATCTTGCGATCTATCGCAGCGGGCAGGGCACCGAAGAGGCGGCGCTGAGCTAGCCCTGTACTCGCCTGCTGGCGTGCGGTGACGACGCTGATGTCGGATTTACTCACGAAGCGACCGAGGTCGTGCGGCTATGCAACATGCCGCCATGGCCGGAAGCTGACTACAGCTTTGCGGCCCAACCAGACATAGCCCAACCCATTACGCGGGCAGTGGCCAAGTGATCTCCTTACCCTTGAGCTCCCGGTAGCGACGTGCATTCGCGCGCAGACTTTTGGGGTCCGACATGCCCCGCGACAGCCAATCCAGATCAAGTCGCGCCGCTGTATCAATCGCAGCTATCGTCGCTGCCTGTAAGGCGCGTTTGGAAAATGAATAGGCCGGATAGCAGTCAGGCGTTACGTGAGCGGCCCAGGCGACAGCGGCATCCAAAAGCCGGTCCGGTGCCACGGTCTTCTGCACGACGCCCATCCGGCTTGCTGCCTCCAGATCGTAAATCTGTCCGAAGAGCGTGAATTCGGACGCGGCCTGCGTTCCGATGGCATATTTGATTATCTCACAATAAACCGCAGGCATCGGAATTCCGATCACTACCTCATTCAATGAAAACTGCGACGCGTCTTCCGACGCGATCCGATAGTCGCAATCGATTGCCGTAATGAAGCCGCCCGCATAGGTATGGCCATTGATGGCCGCGACGGTAGGCCGGGGATAGGTGAACAAGCGAAGATTGGTCGCACGATAGGCAGCGAACCAATCGTCGATTTCTTTGGTGTTTCGGCGTGCGAACATCGCGAAGTGATGATCGAGGTCTAATCCCGCTGAGAACACCTTGCCCGTCCCCGTGAGAACGACGGCACAATCATCGAATTCGGTTTCAAGAAGATCAAAGGCCGCATGGAGATCAGAGAAGAACGCGGGATTTTGCGCATTGACCTTGTTTGTGTTCATGGTCACGACAGCAACGTGGTCATGTTTCCGTTCGATCCTCCAAGGCATGTTAACACTCCCTGAGCTGCGCGACACATTTGCTGATACCATAGCCCAAGTTGCCCTCGGTGTCGGCTAAGGGTCATTTTCGGCTGATTCAGCTCGGGTTATCGGCTGGTTGATCTCCGCATCGCTCGACAGCGTACCATTGAGCTTAGCCGGTAGCCTGTGATCCGCAGGCTTTGCACGCCCACAAACCAATCCATGACCGGTTGCCCGACGGACAAATCGTTTCGTTTTATCAGAAGCAACTCGAGGCGTTGTCAAGCCCCTCCATGAAAAATATTCCTCTTTCGTTTTTCAGAAAAAGATGATTGTCTTCGCGTATCCCGGCCCGGCAACAGGGGCGTTTCGGCCGATCGTCACGAACGTGGGCGGGATGCGATGGACGCGTCCGCATCAACTGACGAGCGATGCGGTTCGCGGACGAGCGAAGTCGTGTTGTCCCGATCCCCCGACGCTGGGATCAACCCCCGGGGCATGAGCCCGGGGGGACGGTGGCTAACAAGCCCGGTACACCGAGGAGGCCACGTATAAGCCGTAAACCATTGCGCAGGGAGTGCCGGTGTTTCGGCGTACCTGTGGCGTTTCTTTTGCGTGCGAGCCGCGGGTGCGACTGGTGCATCCGGTGCTCCCTGCGCCCTTGTCTTTTAAGAGGGTGATGAATTCAAGCAAGACTCGGGCAAATCATGCCGTGGGAATGCTGATGCGCGTTTTCCGCGATGCGTGCCGCATTCGCAGGGCATCGCAGCGGTGTAGCCATTGGCCCCGCGAAGGGTTTAGCCAGTGAACGCAAGAAGGCGTGACGAATTGGCCGGCATCATGCAAAACTCTGCGTAGGCAAGCGAAATGAGTGTCATGAGCGACAAGGCCGTCATCACCTGCGCGCTGAACGGCGTGCTCACCGATCCCAGGCAACATCATGTGCCGGTTACGCCGGAAGAGATGGCGCGCGAAGCCAGGGCTGCCTTCAACGCCGGCGCCAGCATCATGCACATCCATCTGCGCCAGCAGGAGCCGAACAAGGGCCACCTGCCTTCCTGGGAGGTCGGCGTTTCCAGAGATATCCAGCAGGCGATCCGCGAGGCCTGCCCCGGCGTCATCATCAACCACACCACGGGCACGTCAGGGCCGAATTATCAGGGCGCGCTGAACTGCGTGCGCGAGACCAGGCCCGAGATCGCCGCCTGCAACGCCGGCTCGCTGAATTATCTGAAGGTGAAGGCGGACAATACATGGGCCTGGCCGCCGATGCTGTTCGACAACGCGGTCGAGAAGGTCCAGGACTATCTCGACGTCATGAAGAAAGTCGACACCATCCCGGAGTTCGAGTGCTTCGACGTCGGCATCGTGCGCTGCGTCGGCATGTACCGGCAGACCGGAATGTATTCCGGGCCGCTTGAATATAATTTCGTGATGGGCGTCGCCTCGGGCATGCCGGCCGATTCCGAGCTTTTGCCGATCCTGATAAAATTGAAGGCGTCGGAAGCGCATTGGCAGGTCACCGCGATCGGACGCGCGGAGATCTGGCCGCTGCACCAGCGCTGCGCCGATCTCGGCGGGCATTTGCGCTCGGGACTCGAAGATACGTTCTACCTCGGCGACGGCACCAAGGTGACGTCGAACGGGCAATTGGTCGAGGCCCTCGCGGCTTGTGCGAAGCGTGCGGGGCGCGAGATCGCGTCTCCGGCGGAAGCGCGGAAGATCTTTGGGACGAGACATTAGTGGCCCGCCGTCATTGCGAGGAGCGAAGCGACGAAGCAATCCACTTATCCGCTTGCAGCGCTATGGATTGCTTCGCGGAGCCTGTCATCGGGCCGCGCATTCGCGCGGACCCGTTGGCTCGCAATCACGGCTGTTAGTTGGGAGGACGCGCATGACTGACCTCGCAGCAACCGGCGGCGTGCCGGGACCGGGCCGCATCGGGCGCGTAGCGATCGGCGATCTGCTCAAGCGCGCGGCGCGGCGCTTTCCGGATCACGTCGCAGTCACGGACGGTGCGCGGAAGGTGACCTTCACCGAGATCGAGCGCGACGCCAACCGCTTCGCCAATCATCTCGTCGCGCGCGGCCTGAGGCCCGGCGACAAGATTTCGACCATCTGCAACAACTCGGTCGAGCTCGTCAAAGCGCTGTTCGGCATTCATCGCGCGGGCCTGGTCTGGGTTCCCATCAATACCATGCTCGGCCCCTCCGACATGGACTACATCCTCGGCCACGCCGAAGTGCGCTTTGCCCTGATCGACGACAATCTCCATGGCCAGGCCGATCGGCGCGCCGCGCTCGAGAGGCGCGGCGTCGGCCTGATCGCGATCGATCTGGCGGGCACCGCGAAAGCAGCCGGTCTCGAGGAGTTCAACGATCTCCTCAAGAATCAATCCGACGTCGAGCCCGAAATCGAGATCGGCGACCGCGATCTCGCAATGATCATTTATACGTCGGGCACGACCTCACGGCCGAAGGGGGCGATGCACTGCCATCTCGCCGTGGTGATGGCGGTCATGAGCAACTGCATCGAGATGGGCTTGTCGCGTGACGACGGGATCACGGGGCAGTTCCCGATCTTCCATTGCGCCGGCCATGTGCTGCTCTTGAGCTATCTCTCGGTCGGCGGCCGCATGGCGCTGATGCGCGGTTTCGATCCCGCCGCCTGCATGGAAGCGATCGTGCGCGACAAGCTCACGGTGTTCGTCGGATTGTCGCTGATGTACCAGGCGATCCTCGACCACCCGCGGCGCAGGGAATACGACCTCTCGAGCCTGCGCTGCTGCATCTATACCATGGCCCCGATGGGCCGGCCGCTGCTGGAGCGCGCCATGGCCGATCTCTGTCCGAACTTCGTGCTCTCCAGCGGGCAGACCGAAATGTATCCGGCGACCACGATGTCGCGGCCGGAGGTGCAGCTCGATCGATTCGGCAATTACTGGGGCGAGTCGCTGATCGTCAACGAGACCGCGATCATGGACGATAATGGCAATCTGTTGCCCCGTGGCGGGATCGGCGAGCTCGTGCATCGCGGCCCGAATGTGATGCTGGGCTATTACAAGGACCCGAAGTCGACCGAGGAGGCGCGCAAATTCGGTTGGCATCACACCGGCGACCTCGCGCTGATCGATGACAATGGCGAGGTGCTGTTCCTCGATCGCAAGAAGGACATGATCAAGTCCGGCGGCGAGAATGTCGCCTCCGTCAAGATCGAGGAGACGCTGCTGGCGCATCCCGCCGTGCAGAACGCCGCCGTGGTCGGCCTGCCGCATCCGCAATGGGGCGAGGCGGTCTCCGCCTTCGTCAAGCTGAAGCCGGGCGCGCAGGCGAGCGAGGCGGAGATTTCGGAGCATTGCCGAAAATCCCTCGGCGGCTTCCAGGTGCCGAAAATGATCCGCATCCTCGACGACATGCCGATGACCGCGACCGGCAAGCTGCGCAAGGTCGAACTGCGCCAGGCGTACGGCGATTATTTTGCGGCGAAGAGCGCATAGGCGATGGCGGCCATCGAGAACACCATCGCGACCTCCGGCGAAGCCTTCAAGGCCAATCGCGACGGCATGCTGGCGCTGATCGCGCGGATGCGGGCGCTGGAACAGCGTACGCGCATGGCGTCGGCCGCGGCGAAGGATCGCTTCCACAAGCGCGGGCAGCTCTTGCCGCGCGAGCGCGTCGCGCTGGTGCTTGATCCCGGCTCGCCCTTCATCGAGCTGTCGACGCTGGCCGGCTACATGTTCGACGTATCAGACGCCGCCAAAAGCGTGCCCGGCGGCGGCGTCATCGCGGGCATCGGTTTCGTCTCGGGCATCCGCTGCATGGTCAGCGCCAACGACGCCGGCATCGATGCCGGTGCGCTACAACCTTTCGGCCTCGACAAGACGCTGCGGGTGCAGGAACTGGCGCTCGAGAACAAGTTGCCCTATGTGCAGCTGGTTGAAAGCGCCGGCGCCAACCTGCTGCGCTATCGCGTCGAGGATTTTGTCCGCGGCGGCAACATCTTTCGCAATCTGGCGCGGCTGTCGGCTGCCGGCCTCCCCGTGGTCACCGTGACCCACGGCTCGTCGACCGCTGGCGGCGCCTACCAGACGGGCCTGTCCGATTACATCGTGATGGTGCGCGGCCGCACCCGCGCCTTCCTCGCCGGTCCGCCGCTGCTCAAGGCCGCCACCGGCGAGATCGCGACCGAGGAAGAGCTTGGCGGCGCCGAGATGCACACCTCGATTTCCGGCCTCGGCGACTATCTCGCGGAAGACGACCGCGATGCCTTGCGGATCGCGCGCGAAATCATGGCAGCGCTCGAATGGGACCGACCGAATCCTGGCCGCGCGTCCCACAAGCCACCGCGCTACGACGCCGAGGAGTTGCTCGGCATCATGCCGATGGACCACAAGCGCCCTGTGGACATGCGTCAGGCGATCGCGCGGTTCGTCGACGATTCCGACTTCACTGAATTTTCACCGAGCTACGGTCCCGCCACCGTCTGCGGCCATGCCCGCATCGAGGGCCATGCGATCGGCATCGTCACCAATAACGGCCCGCTGGACGTGCCCGGCGCCAACAAGGCAACGCATTTCATCCAGGCCTGCTGCCAGACCCGGACGCCGCTGCTCTACATGAACAACACCACCGGCTACATGGTCGGCCGCGCCTATGAGGAGGCCGGAATGATCAAGCATGGCTCGAAGATGATCCAGGCCGTGACCTCGGCGACGGTGCCGCAGATCACGATCTATTGCGGCGCGTCGTTCGGCGCCGGCAATTACGGCATGTGTGGCCGTGGCTTCCATCCGCGTTTCTGCTTCTCCTGGCCGAACGCAAAAACGGCAGTGATGGGCGGCGAGCAGGCCGCCGAGACCATGGCGATCGTAACCGAGGCTGCTGCTGTGCGGCGCGGCAAGCCGATCCCCAGGGAAAAGCTCGATGCGATGAAGGCCGAGATCACAGGCGTGTTCGACGGCCAGATGGATGTGTTCTCGACCTCGGCCCGCGTGCTCGACGACGGTGTGATCGATCCGCGCGACACGCGCGCCGTGCTCGCCGAGGTGCTCGCGATCTGCCGCGAGTCCGAAGCGCGCGCGCCGCAGCGCATGCAGTTCTCGGTGGCGCGGCCATGAACGGTATGATGAAACGAACGCCGTTCTTCAAGATACTGATCGCCAACCGCGGCGAGATCGCGCTGCGCATCATGCGCACCGCGCGGCGGCTTGGTTACGGCGTGGTCGCTGTCTATTCGGACGCCGACCGCGACGCGATGCATGTGCGTGAGGCGGATTCAGCGGTACGGATCGGCGAGGCGCTGCCGGCGCAATCCTATCTCGATATTGGCGCGATCATCGCGGCCGCGAAAGCGAGCGGCGCCGGCGCGGTGCATCCCGGCTACGGGTTCCTCGCCGAGAACGAGGGTTTTGCCCAGGCCTGCCACGACGCCGGCCTCGTCTTCATCGGTCCGTCGCCGGAAGCGATCAGGGCCATGGGCAACAAGGCTGGCGCCAAGGAAATCATGCGCAAGGCCGGTGTACCTGTCGTGCCCGGCTATCAGGGCGCCGACCAGAGCGACGCCGCGATGCTTGCCGAGGCGAACAAGATCGGCTTTCCCGTGATGATCAAGGCGGTTGCCGGCGGCGGCGGCCGCGGCATGCGGCTGGTCGCGGATGCGGCCGCGTTTCCGGACGCCTTGCGTAGTGCTCGCTCGGAAGCCAAGGCCGCATTCGGCGACGGCACCGTGATCCTGGAGCGCGCGATCCAGAATCCGCGCCATATCGAAATCCAGGTCTTCGGCGACCGCTACGGCAACGCGATCCATCTCGGCGAGCGCGATTGCTCGGTGCAGCGGCGGCACCAGAAGCTGATCGAGGAGGCGCCTTCGCCCGCCGTCTCGCCGCGGCTGCGGCAGCGGATGGGCGATGTCGCGGTCGCCGCGGTGCGGTCGCTGCGCTACGAGGGCGCGGGGACGCTCGAGTTCCTGCTCGACGAAAGCGGCGAATTCCATTTCATGGAAATGAATACCCGGCTGCAGGTCGAGCATCCCGTCACCGAAGCCATCACCGGGCTCGATCTCGTCGAGTTGCAGTTGCGCATCGCAAGCGGCGAGCCGCTCGGCCTCGTCCAGGATCAAATCGAATTCTCCGGCCACGCCATCGAGGTGCGGCTGTGCTCGGAAGATGCGGGCCATGATTTCATGCCGCAGTCGGGCTGGATGGCACGATGGCAGATGCCCGACGGCATTCGCGTCGAGCACGCGCTGCAATCGGGCTCGGAAATTCCGCCGTTCTACGATTCGATGATCGCCAAGATCATCAGCCATGGTGCCAACAGGGACGAGGCGCGCGGCAAGCTGATCTGCGCGCTGGAGCAGACCATTGCCTTTGGCGTGACAACCAACCAGGCCTTCTTGATGTCCTGCCTGCGGCATCCGGCCTTTGCGAAGGGCGAGGCGACCACAGCCTTCATCAGCCGGCATCGCAGCGAGCTATCGCGCAAGGACGGCGGCTCCGATGTCGCGCTGGCCGCGCTGGTGCTTCATGTGAGCCATCCCGATGCACGGTCGTGGCGGAGCGGGAGATCGCTGGCCGCGGCATTCGCCGCGCCGATGCGGATCGAGATTGACGGCGCGGCGCAAGAGCTCGAAATCATCCGCGAGCGCGAGGGTGGCATCCTCGTGATCCGCGATGGCGGCGAGCAGCGTTTCGAGATCGAGGAACTATCCAGTGACAGTATCCGCCTCCGCGCCGGCGGCGTGATGGAGCGTGTCAAATTCTACCGCGATGGCAATCGACTCTATCTCCAGCATCGCGGCCTCACGCATGCGGTGCGCGATCTCACCCTCGCCGCGCCGGAAGCCGTCGCGACCAACGGCGGCGACGGCAAGGTTCGCGCTGCCATGAACGGTCGTGTCGTGGCGCTGCTGGTGAAGCCGGGTGAGCGCGTCGCGGTAGGTCAGCCGGTGATGACGCTGGAAGCCATGAAGATGGAGCATGTGCACCGGGCGGAGATTGCAGGCACGGTCGCCGCGATCGACGTGGCCGAAGGCGAGCAAGTGGCGATGGGAAGGACCGTCGTCGAGATCGAGGCCTAGCTAACTTCCTGAAATAATGCATTGAGTAGCTCCACGATGGGCAGGTCACAATTCTCCAGGCCGATGATCGGACGATTTTGTGCCCGCCTCAAGCCCCTGCGTCCCGCCCCGTCCCATCATTCAGTAGACAGGCGACCTGATGCCTGGACCCCGCTTCCTTCAACGCCGGCCGCTCGACCTTGCAGCGGTCGATGGCGTAGCGGCAGCGGGTGTGGAACGCGCAGCCCGACGGTGGGTTGACCGGGCTCGGCACGTCGCCATCGACCAGGGGCTTCAGCCGCTTCATCTTCGGGTTCGCGACCGGCACCGAGGCGAGCAGCGCCTGGCTATAGGGATGGCGAGGATTTTTGAACAGCTCGGTCTTGTCGGCGATCTCGACGATGCGGCCGAGATACATCACCGCAACGCGATGGCTGATGTGGGAAACGACGGCGAGATCATGCGCGATGAAGAGGTAGGAGAAGCCGTGCTCGCGCTGCAGGTCGATCAGGAGGTTGATCACCTGCGCCTGGATCGAGACATCGAGCGCCGAGACCGGCTCGTCGCACACGATCAGCCGTGGTCCGAGCGCGAGCGCGCGCGCGATGCAGATGCGCTGGCGCTGGCCGCCGGAGAATTGATGCGGGAAATTGCGCATCTGGTCGGGCCGTAACCCTACCTGCTGAAACAGTTTGGCGACCCGATCCTGCTTCTCGCTGCCGGAAGCAAGCCCATGCACGCTGAGCGGTTCGCCGACAATATCGCCCGCGGTCATGCGCGGATTGAGCGAGGCGAACGGGTCCTGGAACACGATCTGCATCGAGCGGCGCACCGGCCGCAGTTCCGTCTTGCTGAGATGGGCGATGTCCTGCCCGTCGATCCGGATCGCGCCCGACGTCGGCTCGACCAGCCGGAGCACGGTGCGCGCCACCGTCGACTTGCCGCAGCCGGATTTACCGACGAGACCGAGCGTCTCGCCGACGCCGAGCGCGAAGCTCACGCCGTCGACCGCATGCACGGTGCCGACCCTGCGGCGAAGCACGCCGGCCCGCACCGGGTAATGCTTGACGAGATCGGCGACCTCGAGCAGGGCGGCGCGTCTCGGTCATGCCAGCGCCACCGTTTCCGCCGCGCGCCAGCAGGCCGCGAGATGGTTGCCGTCGAATTCCGCGAGCGGCGGGTATTCCTGGCGGCAGCGATCGATCGCAAGGTTGCAGCGCGGCGCGAAGGCGCAGCCCTGGGGCAGGCGTGTCAGTGCCGGCACGGTGCCCGGAATTTCCGCCAGCCGTTCGCTGCCTTCGGTTTGTGCTGTCGGCACCGCCGGGATCGAGGCCATCAGGCCGCGCGTATAGGGGTGCCGTGGGTTGGCGAACAGCGTTTCGACGTCGGCCTCCTCGACCTTCCTGCCGGCATACATCACGATGACGCGCTGCGCGGTCTGCGCGACGACGCCGAGATCATGGGTGATCAGGATCAGCCCCATGCCCAGTTCCTTCTGCAGGTCGACCATCAGGGCGAGGATCTGGGCCTGGATGGTAACGTCGAGCGCGGTGGTCGGCTCGTCCGCGATCAACAGCGCCGGGCGGCAGGCCAGCGCCATTGCGATCATGGCGCGCTGGCGCATGCCGCCGGAGAGTTGATGCGGATATTCCTGCGCCCGCCGCGCCGGCTCGGGGATTCGCACCAGGCGCAGCATATCGACCGCCTTGTCGCGGGCTTCCTTCGCACTCATGTCGCGATGCAGCCGCACCGCCTCGCTGATCTGGTCGCCGATCCGGATCACCGGATTGAGCGAAGTCATGGGCTCCTGGAAGATCATGGAGATGCGGTTGCCCCTGATCGCGCGCATGTCAGCTTCATCAAGCTGCAGGAGGTCGGTGCCATCGAGCAAAATCTCGCCGCCGACGATCCGGCCGGGCGGGTCCGGCACCAGCCGCATCACCGACAGCGCGCTGACGCTCTTGCCGCAACCGGATTCGCCGACGATCGCCAGCGTCTCGCCGCGCTTGACGTGGAAGGAAACGTCGTCGACCGCGCGGAACAGGCCGGAATTGGTGAAGAACACCGTTTGCAGGCCCTTCACGTCCAGGACGTTGGTCTCGGCTGATGCAGCACTCATCAACCGCGCTGCCTCGGGTCGAGGATGTCGCGCAAGGCGTCGCCGAACAGATTGGTACCGAACACCGCGAGGCTTATTGCGACCCCCGGGAAGATCACGAGCCATGGTGCGGTGCGGACATATTCGGCCGCCGATTCCGAGAGCATGCGTCCCCAGGACGGGTAGGGCTCGGGAATGCCGAGCCCGAGGAACGACAGCGAGGCTTCGGTGAGGATGGTCGAGCCGAGTTGCGCGGTGGCAAGCACGATCAGCGGCGCCAGCGTATTCGGCAGCACATGGCGCAACGCGATCCGCGTCTCGCTCATGCCGATCGATTTGGCGGCCTCGATAAAGGGCTGCTCGCGCAGCGCCAGCGTGTTGGCGCGGATCACGCGCGCGACGATCGGAATCAGGGGAATGGCGATCGCGAGGATGACATTCGGCAGCGAAGGCCCGAGCGCCGCCGTCATCACCAGCGCCAGCACCAGCAGCGGCAGCGCCTGCAGGATGTCGGTGACGCGCTGGAACACGAGGTCGACCCAGCCGGAGAGATAGCCGGAGGTGAGCCCGATGATCACGCCGAAGGTCGCGCCCAGCGTGGTTGAGCCGATGCCGACCGCGAGCGAAATCCGCGCGCCATGAATGATTCTGGCCCAGACGTCGCGGCCGAAGGAATCGGTGCCCATCCAGTGCTGTGCGCTCGGTGGGGCAAGCGCATGGGCGGAATCGACCGTGAGCGGGCTATAGATGCAGATCAGGTTGGCAAACAGCGCGGCGAATACGAATAGTATCATGATGACGAGGCCGACGGTGCCGAGCACATGGCGCCGCGCGAAAAACCGCACGCGCCGCCAGAAGGTGTTGGCGTTGGCGCCGGCGCGCCGCAGTTCGCTATCGTAGTTGATCGTGACCAAGCGGGCCTCTTCAGTCCGTAAAGCGGATGCGCGGATCGAATACCGCGTAGAGCATGTCGACGATGAAATTGACGGTCACCACCACCACGGCGATGAGCATCACGAGGTTTTGCACGATCGGATAATCGCGCCAGCGGATCGCCTCGACCAAGGAAACGCGCGACACCGGGAACGTTGAATACGGTTTCGGTGACGATCAGGCCGCCGATCAGGAACGCCGCCTCGATGCCGACCACGGTGATGACGGGGAGGATGGCATTCTTCAGCGCGTGATGGAAATTGACCGAGGCTTCGGACGCACCCTTGGCGCGCGCAGTGCGGATATAGTCCTGCCGCAAGATTTCCAGCATCGATGAGCGCGTGATGCGCATGGTCAGCGCCGAGCTGCGGAAGGCCACCGCCAGCGAGGGCAGGCAATAGGTGGAAAACATCTCGCCCAGGGTTTGCGGGTTCGGGTTGAAGATCGGGATGGTCCCGAACATGGCGACACCCGCCATCAGGATCAGAAGGCCGAGCCAGAATGAGGGCAGCGACAGGCCGCTGAGACTGACCACGCGCAGCGCGTAGTCGAGCTTCGAGCCCTGATTGACCGCGCTCAGGACCCCCAGGGGAATGCCGATGGAAGCGGAAAACAGCAGCGCCAGCGCAGCGAGCCGCGCCGTGATCGGAATCCGCGGCAGGATTTCCTCCAGCGCCGGCTTTTCCGAGACATAGGAATAGCCGAGGTCGCCGTGCAGGAGGCCGTAGATCCATTTCAGGTATTGCAGCGCCAGCGGCTGGTCGATGCCGAGCTGCTTCTCGATACTGGCCTTGTCGGCGGGATCGACGAACCCCGCCGCGTCAAAAAGAATATCGACGATGTTGCCGGGCACGATGCGCAGCAGGAAGAAGATGATGATCGATATCCCGATCAGGGTTATGATCATCAGGAAAAGGCGGCGCACGATATAGCCAAACACGTGAGCCTTCTCCTCTTGGCCGGCAGGCTGGTTTCAAGCGATGGAGCTTACTTGTCCATCCAGACGTCCTCGTAACGATAACCGTTATAGGAGCTGTTCACCATGACAGTTATGCCCTTGACATAGGGTTGCCAGCAGGTCGCCTCGCGGCCGTGGAAGATGATGGGACGCGCCACGTCTTCCTGCAGCTTCTTGTCGATGTCCCAGACCAGCTTCTTGCGCTTCGCGAGATCGGTTTCCTGAGACTGCGCGTCGAACAGCTTTTCGATGTCCTTGTTGCAGTAGTTGGTGTAGTTGCGCTCCGAGCCGCAGGAATAATTCTCGTAGAACGACTGGTCGGGATCGTCGACCGCGTTGCCGGTGAGATTGAGACCTAGCGCATAGTCCTTGCGCGCGATCTTCGGGAACCATTGCGCGGTATCGACCACGTCGAGCTCGCCGTCGATATAGATGCTCTTGAGCTGATCGATCAGGATTACGGCGGGGTCGCGGTAGACCGGAATATTGCGGGTCGAGACCTTCACTGCGAGATGCTTGTCCGGACCGTAGCCGGCCTTTGCCATCAGCTTCTTCGCTTCCTCGCGGTTGGCGTTGATGTCGGGGCCATAGCCCGGGATCTTCTCCAGCATCTCCTTCGGCATCGCCCACAGCCCGTCGGGGGCCGGCAGCATGGTGCCGCCGATATCGGCCTGGCCCTCGAACAGGATATCGATGAATGCCTTGCGGTCGAGCGAAAGCGCGAGCGCGCGGCGGATGTCGATATTGTCGAAGGGCGGCGCGCTCGAATTGACGATGATGTTGGTGGAGACGTTGAGCGGCGCGGTCACGCAGACGGCGTTCGGCGCCTGCTGCTTGACGTCCTTGAGCAGGGGGATCGTGACTTCGGTCGGGAAGGTGATGTCGAACTTGCCGGCGACGAAAGCGAGGATCGCGGTCGAGCGGTTCGGAATGATGGTGTATTCGATGCCGTCGAGATAGGGCAGGCCCTTCTTCCAGTAGTCGGGATTCTTCGTCAGCTTGATCGACTCGTTGGCCTTGAACTCGACGAATTTGAACGGGCCGGTGCCGATCGGATGGGTGCGCATCTCCGCCGGAGTAACGTGACAGGGATAGATCGGCGTGTAGCCGGAAGCGAGCAGGGCGAGCAGCGAGGGCTGCGGCCGCTTCAGCTTGAAGGAGGCCTCGAAATCGCCATTGGTCACGACTTCGTCCACCTGCTCGTACCAGGACTTGCGCGGGTTCTGGCGGAACTTCTGCTGCGACTTGCCCATCAGCAAGTCGAAGGTGCATTTGACGTCGGCCGAGGTGAATGGCTTGCCGTCGTGCCATTTCACGCCTTGCCGCAGCTTGAAGGTCAGCGTCTTCTTGTCGGTGCTCCAGGCCCAGCTCTCCGCAAGCTCGGGGCGGATATCGTCCAGGCTGTTCTGCGCGATGTGCTGGTCATAGATGACGAGGTTGTTGAAGATCGGCATGAAGGGAACGTTGAGCGAATAGGTCGCGCCTTCATGGATCGAAGCACTGCCGGGGCTGTCGCGGTGGTACATCCGCAGGATGCCACCTGATTTCGGCTGATCGGCCGCCTGCGCGACGGTTGAGACCGCCAGCAACGACAGAACCATGGCGGCGAACGCGCGCACCCTCGGCATTGATGTCTCCCTTCGAAGAAATTCGGCCTTGTAGTCAGGCCAGTTGGCGGGGGACGATAGCTATCGCAAAATGGCGAGGCAACCGCTCAGGGCTGGCAAGCGCATTGGCAATTGGATGAAGACGCTCGCACTTTTCGTCGCGTCAAACTTTGGACATGCAATTGGTTCTCGGCGCCGCCACCGCCGAAGAAACGTACGAGTTCGGTTTGCAGCGCACCATGCCCGGGACGAATAGGGGGTGCGACATTCTGTCATTGTGTTGGATATCTTCGATGGTAGGTTCCCGCTGCTCCGATTTTGAGTCGGTGGGGCGGGTAACCGGGAAAGATAAAGATAAGGAAGCAATCGATGATGCGTACAATTGCTCTTGGTGCAGTGTTGGCTTTCAGCCTGGCGACGGCGTCCAATGCGGCCATCATGCCAATGCCGGTTGGATCTCCGTCCGATCTGACGATCAAGGTTGCGGAAGGTTGCGGCCCGGGATTTTGGCGCGGTCCGCATGGTGTTTGTCACCCGATGGCCGGCCCCGGTCGTCTCTGCCCTCCCGGCTTTCACATCGGACCCGAAGGCCGCCGCTGCTGGCCCAACTGATTCGCCCGTATGGATTTGAACGGCGGCCGGACCTCTGTCCGGCCGTTTTGCTTCTCAGGCGGCGGTTTTCTGTTTCGGTAGGCTCGAAAGCAGCGTGCGCAGCGCGAGCACGGCAGGAGAAATCTCGCCACGGCGCCAGACCAGCGGCGTCGTGATCTGGCTTTGCGCTTTCGGGATCGGATGCTGGCGCACTTTCACATGTGGCATGGCCGCGATCACCGATTCCGGCATCAGCGCGATGCCGGTACCCGCGGTCACGCAGGCGACGATCGCGTGATAGGACGATAGTTCCAGCACCCGGAACGAAACCAGGCTGTCCACGCCGAGCCAGCGCTGCAGCACGCGGCGGTAGGCGCAGCCTTCCGGGAACGCGATCAGCGACAGGCCCTCGATACCGCGCGGCCGCTTGATCGGCGGCTGATCCGCGCTCGAGATCAAGGTCAGCCGTTCGGAAAACACCGGAATATACTCGAGCGCCTGTCCACCGGGCGGCTCGGCGATGAAGGCGGCATCGAGCTTGCGCTCGTTGAGCTGGCCAAGCAGCGCGTCATTGGTCCCGGTGGACAGCTCAAGTCGCACGTCCGGATGGCGGCTGTGAAAGCCGGCGAGGATCGGCGGCAGCCGGCTCGCGGTCGTGCTCTCCAGTGCGCCGAGCTTGAATGTGCCGCGCGGCGTGGTGCCGGAGACGACATCGCGCGCTTCGTCCGACAATTGGATCAACCGCTCGGCATAGCCCAGCAGCAATTCGCCGGCGGGCGAAAGATGCAGCCGCTGTTTGTCGCGATGGAACAGTTTCACGCCCATCGACGCCTCGAGCTGCTTGATCCGGGTCGTTACCGCCGACGGCACGCGATGCAGCTTGCTCGCGGCGCGGATCACGCCGCCCTCGTCCACGACGCTTTTGAACACCTGCAGGTCGGCGAAATTCACGGTTGGGACTCCATTCGAATTTGGAGAATATATCTGTCCAAGCTTTTCAATATAATAGAATGTTCGGATGGGCTATCCCAGAGCCCAGGAGCAGGAAAATGAACGGGAAACTCGAAATATCCGCCACCGCCGCCGCCTCGATCGGGCTGTTGGCGCTGGCGAGCGCGATGGGAATCGGGCGCTTCTCGCTGACGCCGCTCCTGCCCCTGATGCAGCAGGATGCGCATCTGACGCTCACCGTCGGCGGCTGGCTCGCGACCGGCAATTACATCGGCTATCTCCTGGGCGCGCTGCTCTGCATCGCGCTGGCGCCGCGCCCGGCCTTCGCGATCCGCTGGGGCCTGGCCGGCGTCGGCGTCACGACGCTTCTGATGGGATTTGCCGAATGGCCGCCGCTGTGGCTGGCGCTGCGCTTCCTCGCCGGTATCGCCAGCGCCTATGTCCTGGTCGGCACCTCCGCCTGGGCGATGCCGATCCTCAAAGCTCACGGCAAGGAGGATTGGTCCGCTCACGTGTTCTCCGGTGTCGGCATCGGGATTGCCTTTGCCGGACTGTTCGGCCTGGTTGCCGGCATCGATGCCTGGAGCTCGAGTATCACCTGGATCGTGCTCGGCGCGGTCGCGGTAGCGCTCGCCGCACTGCTGTGGCGGCCTCTCGGACAAGGCCCTGCGCCGGTCGCGCAGACGCAAACACCCTCACTGCGTTCGCTGCCGCGGCCAGCGATCATCACGGCTGCCTGCTACGGCGCCTTCGGCTTCGGCTATATCATCCCGGCGACATTCCTGCCGGCGCTGGCGAAAGGCTACATCGACAATCCCGCGATGTTCGGCCTGATCTGGCCGGTGTTCGGCGCGGCCGCCGCCCTCTCCACTTTCGCCAGCGGCTGGCTTGGCCGCGGTCTTGCGCCCCGGCAATTATGGACGCGGGCAAAATGGGTGCTGGCCGGCGGCGTGCTCGCGCCGGCGCTGGAGGTCAATGTGATGACGCTGCTGCTCTCGGCGGTGTGCGTCGGCGGTACCTTCGTGGTGATCACCATGGCCGGCCTCAAGGAAGCCATGCGGCTCGGGGGTGAGCCGGCCTCGCTTGTGGTCGGCGTGATGACGGCGGCGTTCGGCGCCGGTCAGATCGCGGGTCCGCTGATGGTGAGCCTGCTCGGCCGTTCCGGCCACGGCTTTGAACTGGCGAGCGGCGTTGCCGTGCTCGGCCTGGTCGCCGGCAATTGCGTGCTGCTGTTCTTCGGTCACCGCTCCAGCGCGCCAAGCCGGGCCTAAGCGTCAGACGATCCGCGAGGTCTTGTTGCCCCAATAGCGGTCACGCAGCAGCCGTTTGTAGAGCTTCCCGGTCGGCAGCCGCGGCAGCCCGGCCTCGAAATCGATCGAGCGCGGCACCTTCTGGCGCGACAGCGACTGGCTGCAGAACGCGATCAGCTCTTCGGCCAGCGCTTCGCACGGCTCGATGCCCGGCATCGGCTGCACCACGGCCTTCACCTCCTCTCCGAGATCGGGATTGGGTACTCCGAACACGGCGGCATCCGCGATCTTGGGATGAGTGATCAGGAGATTCTCGCATTCCTGCGGATAGATGTTCACGCCGCCGGAGATGATCATGAAGGTCGCGCGGTCAGTCAGATAAAGATAGCGGTCGGCGTCGATATAGCCGACATCGCCGACCGTGCTCATGCTGCCGTCCGCCGAGCGCGCCTCCAGCGTGCGCGCCGGGTCGTTGAAATATTCGAAGGCGGACGCGGTCTTGAACCACACCGTGCCCGGCGTGCCGACCGGACACGCCTGCATGTTCTCGTCGAGGATATGCAGATCGCCGAGCAGCACCTTGCCGACGGTGCCGCGATGGGCGAGCCATTCCTCGCTGTTGCAGGCAGTGAAGCCGAGACCTTCGGTGGCGCCGTAATATTCGTGGACGATCGGCCCCCACCATTTGATCATGTCGTCCTTGACCAGCGCCGGGCAGGGCGCGGCGGCGTGGATCGCGATCTCCAGAGATGACAGGTCGTGGCGATCGCGTACCTCCTCGGGCAGCTTCAACAGGCGCGAGAACATGGTCGGCACCAGCTGGCTGTGAGTGACGCTCCATTTCTCGACCAGCGAGAGGTAAAACTCAGGGTCGAATTTTTCCATGATGATCGCCGTGCCGCCCATGCGGATGGTCAGATTGACCGCGGCCTGTGGCGCCGAATGATAGAGCGGCGCTGGCGAGAGATAGATCATGCCCTCGCGGTACTGCCAGAGATTTTGCAGGAAATCGAACAGGGCCAGTTGTTGCGACGGCGCCTGCTGCGGCAGTGGCCGCACGATGCCTTTCGGCCGCCCCGTGGTGCCCGACGAATACAGCATCGCGGTGCCCACGAACTCATCGGCGATCGGCGTGGCGGGCAGGCCGGCTGTCGCCGCCTCGAGGCAGACGATGCGTTCGCTCTCGCCCGGTCCGTCGGCGACGATGCACAGCTCGATCCCGGGGCATTCCTCGATCGCTTCCCGTGCGATGTCGAGTTTGGCCACGGAGGTGATCAATATGCGCGAGCAGCTGTTATTGAGGATATAAGCCAGTTCGCCTGCCGTCAGAAAGGAATTGACGCAGGTGAAATAGAGCCCGGAACGTTCGCCGGCGCCGCAGGATTCGAGGTAGCGGCTGTTGTTCTCCATGAAGATCGAATAGTGGTCGAGCCGCTTCAGCCCGCGCTGGCGGAACAAATGCGCGAGCCGATTCGAGCGCGCGTCCAGCTCCCCGTAGGTCACCGTCTCGCCGCTGCTCGCCATGATGAAGGCGGGCTGCAGCGGACGCGAATGAGCGTGCTTGCCGGTGTACATTCTATTTCAATCCCTACGCCGCCATATCCAGGATTTCGCGCACCTCGGCGGGGCCGCCGATCTTGCGCGGGTTGCGCGGCACCCACGGCGTTGCCATCGCCGCTTGCGCGATCGCGTCGAAGTGTTCTTTTCCGACATTCACCTCGTGCAGGCTGCGCGGCATGCCGAGGTTACGGATGAAGTTGTCCAGCACGTCGCCGGCGTCCCTGCCGGGCTGGCCCATGGCCTCCGCCACCAGCGCCTGGCGCTCCGCATTGGCTGTCCTGTTCCAACGCATCACGAACGGCAGCATCACACAGGAAGTGTAGCCATGCGGCACACCGTAGGCGGCGCCCAGCACATAGCCGATGCCGTGGCTCGCCCCCATCGGCACGCCTGAGGTAAGCGGCCCGGTCGAAAGCCAGGTGCCGATCTGGCAATCCATCCGCGCATCGAGATCGCGTGGGTTTTGCTTCACCCGCGGCAGGCCCGAGGCCAGCATCGATAGTCCCTTCAGCGCCTGCGCGTCGGCGTAGGGGTGCGCCTCCCGCGAGCAGATACCCTCGACGCAATGATCGACCGCGCGGATCCCGGTCGAGAGGAACAGCCATTCCGGCGTGTGCACGGAGAGCGCGGGATCGAGGATCACCGCGCGCGGCATGGCAAGCTGGTGCCGCAGCATCTCCTTCACCTTCGTCGCCACATTGGTGACACCGGCGATCGCGGAGAATTCGCCGCCGGCGATCGTCGTCGGCACGCTGATCTGGCGCACGCCGGGCGGCATCATCGGCGGCACCGCGCCCCTGACAGCGCGGATCGCGTCGATGCCGTCGATGGTGCGGACGTTGTTGGCGAGGCAAAGCTGCACCGCCTTGGCGCCATCGGTGATCGAGCCCCCGCCGACAGTGACGATGAGATCGGCTTCCGCGGCGCGCGCCTGCTCGCTTGCTGCGATCACGGCCTCGCGCGGGGTGTGCTGCGGCATCGCGTCGAAAATCGCGGCGCAGCGGCTGCCGAGCGCCTGCTGCATTCTTTCGATCGCGTCGGTTTCACGGCGAAGCGTGCCGGAAACCATCAGGAAGGCGCGGGATTTCTGCAGGCGGTCCATCTGGGCCGCGACCGCTTCCGCGGCCGGCTCGCCGAATACGACCTCGTCCATCGCGCCGAATACGACACGGCCTCTGTGCACGCGCTTGTCCTCCCGGGACCATTTTGTTTTTCTTGGACGGATGTTAGCGGACCGGATAGGCGTCGTCACTATCCGTTGTCATTCCAGGGCTGCCCGCTTCGTGAGCCTTCCGGAATGACGGGCCATGTCGCAAGCAATGCGGCCACGTCCGACAGCGAAATTTTTCGCTCAGAAAACATGAGCTCTGCGGCGTCGTCCTCCCACTCAAAGGCGGCCGGCTCCAGCGGATCCTGCGCGCTCAGTCGATGGTCGAGGACAAGCCGCGCCAGCAGCGCGCGTCGCGCATCGACGCCGGGCCGGCTCGCCTCCCAAGCCATCAGTACGGCGCTTGTGATGTGATAGAGTCCGCTCGCCGCCGCCCGTGCATTGGCCTCCAGCGCTGGCGCTGCCGCGACACGCTCGGCGAAATCGAGCGCGCGGCCGAGTGTCGCGCGCAAACGGTCGCGGAAGGCAACGGGAATCGCGGTCGCTTCATCCAGCAGTTTGCCGAGCGCCGCACCGAGAGCGCGGTGCGCGCCGCCCTTGCCGACGGCGCGCATGATGATGTCGAGCGCGTTGATGTTGCTGGTGCCTTCCCAGAGCACGCCGATATGGGCGTCGCGCACCAGCCGCGCGTTGACCCATTCCTCGATATAGCCGTTGCCACCGCGCACCTCCATGGCGCCGGTCGCGACCGGAATATTGTCGCGGCAGGCGCGGAATTTCAGCAGCGGCGTCAGGATGCGCAGGATCTCGGTAGCATCCGCCTCGCCGGCATTGGCGCGGTCCATCGCGCGTGCGGCAAACAGGAACATCGACAGCGACTGCTCGACCGGCAGCGTGATCTTCAGCAACTGACGTCGCAGCAGCGGATAGTCGATGATGGTGTGGCCGAAGGCTTTTCTGCCGTGCGCGCAGGCCATCGCCTCGTTCAGGCAGCGCCGCATCATCGCGGCCGCACGCACGCCATGCGACAGCCGCGACAGATTGACCTGCTCCATCATCTGCTTCAGCCCGGCATCGATATCGCCGACGAGATAGGCGACCGCGCCTTCGAGCCGGATCTCGCCGCTCGCCATCGATCGGGTGCCGAGCTTGTCCTTCAACCGCACGATGCGATAGGCGTTGCGGCGGCCGTTCTTCAGCCGGCGCGGCAATGCGAATAGCGCCAACCCCTTGGTGCCATCAGCTGCGCCTTCGGGTCGCGCCAGCATCAGCGCGACATCGGCGTCGGCATGCGAGCAGAACCATTTGTCGCCGTAAAGCCGCCACTCGCCATGCTCCAGGCGTGCGGTGGTCTCGATGGCACCGACATCGGAGCCGCCGGCGCGCTCGGTCATGAACTGCGTGCCCTTCCACATCGCAGCGACATCGCCCGAGAGCATTTTCGGCAGCAGATAATCCTGCAGTTCCTGGCAGGCGAATTTGCGGATCAGATGGATCGACGTATCGGTCACGCTGATCGGGCACATCAGGCCGAACTCGGCCTGCACGAACAGGTATTGCAGCGCGTATTTGGCGACAGCCGGCAGCGGGCGGTCCATACCGAGCGCGCCCGCGCGATGACTCATGGCATGAAAGCCGAAATCGCCAAAGGCGATCTGTTCCATCTCGCGGTAGGACGAATGATAGTCGATCCAGTCCTCGTCCCGGCCGAAGCGGTCGCGTGGGTGCAGCACCGGCGGGTGCCGGTCGGCGATGCGCGCAAGCTCGTCGAGCCGGCCGCCGGCAAGCTCGCCCAATCGATCGAAATGCGGTTCCAGTCCGCGGAAATCCTCCGCTGCCAAATAAAGCGGCAGGAGATCGCGCAATCCGCGATCGATCGCATAAAAATTCTGTCCCGCACCGTCGGGTGCGAGGTAATCGGGACCGCGTTCGCTGTCTGTCGCGAATGGCGGGCGACTGGAAATGGCATCCATGGCGGACCTCGTGTCATCTGAGGCGCGGCGACCGTCGCGCAGCCTGCCCATCGAGGCAGTTTTCACATTCGAACGATTATTCCATCATCGCCATGTGCGGGGCAAAAAATTTGCGCCACAAACGCGATATATGGAACAGGGGCGGACCCACGCTGCCCTTGAATGCGGTGCGGCAAGACCGCATCTTTGACGCCTGCCGCAAAGCCGCGGCCTTGTGCAGGGAGACATTCTTGAGCGCGACGGACCTATCGGAGCCCAATAACAAGAATAATACTGCGTCCCGCGTCCCCGGCTGCATCGCGCCAATCATCCTTCTGGCGCTGGTACTGGCCGGCTGCGATCGGAGGCCGCAGCCGCCAGCGGCCGCGGCTGCGCCGCCGGTGACTGTCGCGCAGCCGACCAAGCGCACCGTCACCGATTGGGACGAGTTCACCGGCCGCTTCGAGGCGATTGAAGAGGTTCAGGTGCGCGCCCGGGTCGGCGGTTTTGTCAACAATGTCGAGTTCAAGGACGGCGACATGGTGCATGCCGGCGATCTTCTCTACATCATCGACCCCAGGCCGTTCGAGGCGGTGGCTGAGCAAGCCGACGGCCAGCTTGCCGACGCCCGGGCGAAGACGGAGCTTGCCAAGCGCGAGCTCGATCGCGGATTGAACCTTGTCCAGACCAGTGCAGTCTCCGAGCAGGTTGTCGACCAGCGCCGACAGGCTTTGCAGGCCGCGCACGCCGCCGAGACTGTCGCCGAAGGCGCACTCAAGGCGGCCCAGCTCAACGTCGAGTTCACGCACGTGATGGCGCCGATCACCGGCCGCGTCAGCCGCCATCTCGTCAGTGTCGGGAACCTCGTGAGCGGCAGCGACAACGGCGCGTCGACCCTGCTCACGAGCATCGTCTCGATGGATCCGATCTATATCTATTTCGACGTGGACGAGGCGACCTATCTGAAGAACAACAAGCTCTGGTTCGAGGGCAAGCGGGCGAGCTCGCGCGACACGCCCAATCCGGTGCAGGTGACGCTGACCGGCGAGACCAAGCCCTCGCATGAGGGTCATATGGATTTCATCGACAACCGCCTGGACGTCTCGACGGGCACACTGCGCAGCCGCGCGATCATCCCGAACCATGATCTCTCGATCCTGCCGGGACAGTTCGGCCGGGTGCGGCTGGTCGGCAGCTCGCCCTATGAGGCGCTGCTCTTGCCGGATACCGCGATCGCGACCGACCAGTCGCGCAAGATCGTGTTCGTGGTCAGGGACAACGACACCGTGGAAGCGCGCGCCGTGGTGCTCGGCCCGATCGACGCTGGCCTGCGCGTGATCCGCGAGGGCCTGAAGCCGGAGGACAAGGTCATTGTCGACGGTATCCAGCGCGCCCGCGTCGGCGCCAAGGTGACCCCGCATATGGCGGCAAGCGGCGGCGGCAAGACATGAATCTGGGGCGTCTTTCCATCAACCAGCCCATCCTGGCGATGGTGCTGTCGATCGTGCTGCTGATTGTCGGCGCGATCGCCTACACCACGCTGCCGGTGGCCGAATATCCGCAAGTGGTGCCGCCGACCGTGGTCGTCACCGCGCAATATCCGGGCGCCTCGGCGCAGACCATTTCCGACACGGTGGCCGCGCCGATCGAGCAGCAGATCAACGGCGTCGATGACATGCTGTATCTCTACAGCCAGGCGACCTCGAACGGCCAGCTCACCATCACCGTCACCTTCAAGCTCGGCACCGATCTCGACAAGGCGCAGGTGCTGGTCCAGAACCGCGTCGCCATCGCGCAGCCGCAGCTGCCTGAAGAGGTGCAGCGCAACGGCGTTGTCACGCGCAAGAACAGCCCCGACATCCTGATGGTCGTGTTCATGCTGTCGCCGGACAACACGTTCGACCAGCTCTATATCTCCAACTATGCGCTGTTGCAGATCCGCGACCAATTGCTGCGGCTCGACGGCATCGGCGACATCCAGATCTTCGGCGCGCGCGACTATTCCATGCGGCTGTGGCTCGATCCCGACAAGATCTCGAACCTCGGCATGACCGCGGACGACGTGCTCGCCGCGATCCGCGCCCAGAACCTCCAGATCACCGGCGGCCAGCTTGCCGGCCCGCCGATCGCTGACCGGGCGTTCCAGCCCAACCTGACCTTCACCGGACGCCTGAAGGATTCATCCCAGTTCGAGGATATCGTCGTCAAGGCAGGCCAGGACGGCCGCATCGTGCGGCTGCGCGACGTGGCGCGGATCGAGCTTGGCGCGCTCGATTATTCCACCAACAGTTTCCTGTTGCGGAAGACCGCGGTTGCGATGCTGGTGACGCAGCGCCCGGGGTCGAATGCGCTCGCCACTGCCAAGGGCATCTCCGACACGATGACGAAGTTGAAGGCGAGCTTCCCGAAGGGGCTCGACTACAACATCGGCTATAACCCGACCGAGTTCATTGCCCAGTCGATCCACGAGCTGATCAAGACCATCTATGAGGCGATGCTGCTGGTCGTCATCGTGGTGCTGGTGTTCCTGCAGGGCTGGCGGCCCGCGATCATTCCGATCGCGGCGATCCCGGTATCGCTGGTCGGCACCTTCGCGGCGATGGCAGCCCTTGGTTACGGCATCAACAACCTCACCCTGTTCGGCCTCGTGCTGGCGGTCGGCATCGTGGTCGACGACGCCATCGTCGTGGTCGAGAATGTCGAGCGGCATCTCGGGCATGGCATGAGCCGGCGCGACGCCGCGCTGAAGACCATGGAAGAGGTCGGCGGCGCGCTGGTCTCGATTGCGCTGGTGCTGTGCGCGGTGTTCGTGCCGACGGCGTTCCTGGGCGGTATTTCCGGCCAGTTCTTCCAGCAATTCGCGGTGACGATTGCGGTCGCGACCGCGATCTCCTGCTTCTGCTCGCTGACGCTGTCGCCAGCGCTGGCTTCGCAAATTCTCGTTCCCCACGAGGAGAAGCGCAGGCCCGCGGCGTGGAACCTGATTGCACGCGGCTGGGAATGGTTCACCGGCATCTTCAACCGGGGCTTCGACCGCCTGTCGCATGGTTACGCCGACCTCGCCGGTGTTGTGATCCGGCATCGCGTGGCGATGCTGCTGATCTATGTCGTGCTGATCGGCAGCGCGGGCTGGTTGCTTGCGACAACGCCGCAAGGCTACATTCCGGCCCAGGACCGCGGCTACGTCATCGTGTCGGCGCAATTGCCGGGCGCGGCGTCGCTGGCGCGAACCACCGAAATCGTCCGCAGGATCGAGAGCACCGCGCTCGACACGCCCGGCATCGTTCGCGTTGCCGCGTTCGCAGGCCTGTCCGGGGCGACCCGCACCCAGGCCAGCAACTCGGCCGCGCTGTTTCCGGTATTCGAGGAACCGGAGGTGCGCCTGAAGAAGGGCCTGACGGCGGCGGTCATTACGGCCGACCTGCGCAAGCGGCTTTCGGCGATCGAAGGCGCCTTTATTATCGTCATTCCCCCGCCGCCGATCCCCGGCATCGGCACCGGCGGCGGTTTTACGATGCGCGTCCAGGACCGGCAGGGCCGCGGTCCCGAATTGCTGGCGGCAGCGACCGACGAGCTGGTGAACGCGGCGCGCAAGGCACCGGGGCTGACGTCTGTGTTTTCGCCGTTCTCTGCGAACACGCCGCAGGTGTTCGTCGACATCGACCGCGTCAAGGCGCAGAAGCTCGGCGTTCCCATCGCCAACATCACCGACACCATCGAGACCTATTTCGGCTCGGCCTATGTCAACGACTTCAACCTGTTCGGCCGTACCTATCACGTCACCGCGCAAGCCGACCTGCCGTTCCGGAAGGAACGCGCCGACCTGGCGCGGCTGCGCACCCGCAACGCCAATGGCGACATGGTGATGCTTGGCAGCGTCGTGGACTTCAAGGATATCTCCGGCCCCGATCGCGTCGCGCGGTATAATCTCTATCCGGCCGCCGAATTGCAGGGCGAGGGATTGCCCGGCGTCAGCTCGGCGACCGCCATCAATACGATGAAGCAGCTCGCGGACGAGACGCTGCCGAGCGGCTTCTCGTTTGAATGGACGGATCTGTCCTATCAGCAGGTTACGGGCGGCAATGCGGGTTTGTTCGTGTTTCCGATCTGCGTGCTGTTCGTCTATCTGGTGCTGGCCGCGCAATATGGCAGCTGGACCTTGCCGTTTGCCGTCATCCTGATAGTGCCGATGTGCCTGCTCGCCGCCACGATCGGCGTGCGCATCATGGGCCAGGACGTCAATATCCTGACGCAAATCGGCTTCGTGGTGCTGGTCGGACTGGCAGCGAAGAACGCGATCCTGATCGTCGAGTTCGCGCGCGACATCGAGCTCGAAGGCAAGCCGCGGCTTGAGGCCGTGATCGAAGCCTGCCGATTGCGGCTGCGGCCGATCCTGATGACGTCCTTTGCCTTCATCCTCGGTGTGCTGCCGCTCGTGATATCGAGCGGCTCGGGCTCGGAGATGCGTCAGGCGGTCGGTGTCGCCGTGTTCTTCGGCATGCTCGGCGTCACCCTGTTCGGGCTGCTCTTCACGCCGATCTTCTACATGGTGGTGCGCAATCTCGCCGACCGCGCCCCCCGGAAGGAAGCGGCAGCCGCCGCCTGAGCGCAGCGGCTTTCCGCCGCAACCCCTCAATGCCATTGGGCTATTTGAAATAGATGGGCTTTGGCAGGGTTATAAAATATAAAGGATGAAGGAAACCGCTCGGAGGCGACAATGAAGTCAATGTGGATGGTGGCGGCAGCTATCGGCAGCCTGCTGCTGGCCGCGCCCGCGTCGGCGCAGGGCGTGAAAATCGGCATTCTGAACGATCAGTCCGGCGTTTATGCCGACTATGGCGGCAAATATTCGGTCGAAGCCGCCAAGATGGCGATCGAGGATTTCGGCGGCGAGGTGCTCGGCCACAAGATCGAGATGGTCACCGCCGACCACCAGAACAAGCCCGACCTTGCCACTGCGATCGCGCGGCGCTGGTACGATACCGAAGGCGTCGACATGATCACCGAGCTCACGACCTCGTCGGTCGCGCTCGCGGTGCAGGAGCTTTCCAAGGAAAAGAAGAAGATCGACATCGTGGTGGGGGCCGCGAGCTCACGCATCACCGGCGACGCCTGCACGCCGTACAGCTTCCACTGGGCCTATGACACCCGCGCGCTCGCGGTCGGCACCGGCGGCGCGCTGGTGAAATCGGGCGGCGACACCTGGTTCTTCCTCACCGCCGATTACGCCTTCGGCTATGCGCTGGAAAAGGACACCAGCGACATCGTCACCGCCAATGGCGGCCGGGTGGTGGGCTCGGTGCGTGTGCCACTGAACTCATCGGATTTCTCATCCTTCCTGCTGCAGGCGCAGAGTTCGAAGGCCAAGATCGTGGGCCTTGCCAATGCCGGCCTCGATACCACCAACTCGATCAAGCAGGCGGCCGAGTTCGGCATCGTCAAGGGCGGCCAGAAGCTCGCGGCTCTCCTGATGACCATCACCGAAGTGAACGGCCTCGGCCTCGAGGCGGCGCAGGGCCTGATCCTCACCGAGGGCTTCTACTGGGACCACGACGACAAGACGCGCGCCTTCTCCGAGCGCTTCTTCAAGCGCACCAACCGGATGCCCAGCATGATCCATGCCGGCACCTATTCGGCGACGCTGAGCTATCTGAAGGCAGTGAAGGCGGCCGGCACCAAGGATTCGGAAGCCGTCGCCAGGAAGCTGAAGGAATTGCCTGTCGACGACGCCTTTGCGCAAGGCAAGGTGCTGGAGAACGGCCGCATGGTGCATGACCTCTATCTGTTCGAGGTCAAGAAGCCGTCCGAGTCCAAGAAGCCGTGGGACTATTACAAGCAGATTTCGGTCGTCCCCGGCGACAAGGCATTCTTCACCGCCAAGGAAAGCGGCTGTCCGCTGACGAAGTGACACGCAGCAGCGCGGTCGTGACGAGCGGTGTAGTGCTACATCGAAGGGTCTCTCTCGAATCGTCTATTCGATCACTTCGTCGGCGAGCGCGAGCAGGGTTGGGGGAATTTCCAGCCCGATCGATTTCGCGGTCTTCAGATTGATGACCAGAAGATAGCGCGTCGGCTGCTCGAACGGCAGGTCGCCCGGCTTGGCGCCCTTGACGATGCGATCGACCATCGCAGCCGCGCGCTCGAGCGATTCCTTCAAGTCCGCACCATAGGACATCAGCCCGCCCTCATGCACCAGCGAATCGAATTCGTAGATCGCAGGCAGGCGGTGTGCCGCCGCATAATCGAACACGCGCTCGCGGTTGAGCATGGTCAGCGAGTCCGAAACCATCAGGATGGCGTCGGGCGCCTCTTTGTCCATCACCGTGAACGCCTCGTTGAAATCGTCGGGCTCGCGCACGCCGACCGCCTCGACATCGGCGCCGATCGCCTGCGCCGCCTTGGCGGACGCCTCATAGCGGAGCGACATGCCGAGGTCGTCCTTGTTCCAGAGCATCGCGACGCGGTTGAGTTTCGGCAGTAGCTCCTTGAGCAGCCCCAGGCGTTTGGTGCTCAGCGTCGTCGCCACGTCGGAGATACCCGTGACGACGCCGCCCGGCTGCGCCAGGTTTTGCACAAGGCCGGTCGCCACGGGATCTCCGACCCCGAACGCGACCACGGTCGGAATGCCGGCGGCCTTGGCTGCAGCCACCACCGGGAAACCCCAGGCGACGATGAGATCGACCTTCTTCGCCTTCACCTGTTCGATGATCTTTTCCGGCGGCAGCGGCCGTCCGGGCGGCCCGGCGGGTCCCTCGAAGATCAGGTTTTGACCGAGCTTGTGGCCAAGCCCGTTCAGCGCGCCGAGCAGCACTCTTGCGTTCGGATTGGCCTCGGGCATCAGTCCCATCGGACTGACCACCGCAAGCCGAAACACCTTTTCCGGCGTCTCGGCCCTTGCCGCTATCGGCGCGGCCACCGCCATCCCGCCGAGCAGAGCGATGAACTCGCGCCGTTTGCATGTGTGCCTCCAAAGCCGTCGGTCTGCGGCGCGGAACCTGGCAGTTCACGGCCGCATTCGAGAACGCGAATACCTAAGCCGGGACCGCAGGGCGGATCAATAGCCCGTCATCTCCAGATAGCCAACGCCGCCGTGGCTTCCTGAAAAACGGATCGGGCCCTCCCAATAGGCAAAGCTCGTCCCCATCCACGCCCTGGGATTGAGCGGCGTGGTCTCGATCGCAAGCGACAGTGAGGGGATCGCCACGCTCCACTGCACCGGCAGCTTGTGGCCCTCGATATCGATCGGCGATTTCGGTGTCATCCTGATGTCGGCGGACGCGAGCGTGCGCGTCGAAGCGTCAGGCAGGATCCAGGTGCCGGAAGCGTAGTCGTGGCCGCTGGTCTCGCGCATCCGATACAGCATCAGCTTCTCGCCGCCGGCAAAATGCAGCGCGAACCAGTCCCAGCCGCTCTGGTCCGATGCCAGCGGCTGGCTGCTCCATTCGCGATCCATCCAGGCCTGTCCCGTCACGTCGACTTGCTTGTCGTCGATGGTGAGGCGGCCGCTCACCTCAAAGAAGGGTTGGCTGTAGTAATAGGACGCCTGCTCGCGCTCGCTCTTTTTGCTGTAGCCGCCGTCGCCCTGCAGCACCAGCGGACGGTCCGCTTCGAGATGAAAAGAATAGGCAAAATCCTTTCCGGAAGCCGTGAGGTCGAGCGGGGATATGGTCTTCGCATTCGTCTGCGCCGAGCCACGCATGGCCCAGGAATTGATCCAGGTCTGGAACGGTTCGAGGCTGACTCCGGCCTGGCCGATGCCGCCGCGCGCGAACGTCTCCGACGTTCGGTGCGTGTCGGCGCGTGTCACCGCGGCATGGGCCATCCAGATCTGCTGGTTGGCCCAGCCTTCCTGCTGCGCGCCGGGCGCCAGCGCCAGGCGGAACAGCGTCCATTGCGCGCCATAGGCGGCGCCGCTGGTGTCGGTGAGATTCGCGGTGACGTACCACCATTCGATGCGGAAATCCGGATGCGGGCCGTGATCGGCGGGAAACGCGAAGACTTTTCCGGGCGTGACCCTGGTGTAGCCATCTGCCTGCGTGCCGAGGCCGGCAAAGCCCTGCGCGAATGCCGACCTGCCGAGGCCGAGCAGCGCAAGGCCACCTGCGAACACACGTCGCGAGATTTTTGGGTCAGCGCTCATTGGCAAAGACCTTGACCAGGTCGGCCGGCTGCATTCGCGCCAGCCGTGCGACCGGCAACAGCGACGCCAGCAGCGACGCCGCCATGGCAACGCCGAGCAATTTTATCAGCTGCAGCGGGAAGACATGGAACGGCAGCCGCCAGCCGAATGCTTTCACATTGACGATGGCGATCAGGCACCACGCGACGAGCAGGCCGAGCGGCAACGCCAGCAGCGCGGTAATGGCTGCGACCGAGAGCGTCTTGGTCAGCTCGATCGCCGCCAGCTTCCGCCGCGTCACGCCGATCGCCCAGAGTGGTGCCAGTTGCGGGAGGCGCGAATTGGCGAGCGTGAGAAGGCTGGTCAGCAGCGCGACGCCGGCGACGCCGAGCGTGAAGGTGTTGAGTGCGGCGGTCACCGCAAAGGTGCGGTTGAAGATACGCGTCGATTCCGCTTTCAGCGCGGCCTGATCCAGCAGATTGCGGCCGTCGAGCCCGAATTGCTCCGACAACGCCGTGATCAGGGTGGGGATTTTCGAAGGCTCGACGCGCAGCGCGAGCCGCGTCTGCGGTGTGCCGGGAAAATGCCGGAATAGCGCCGCGGCGTTGACCGCGATCTGGCTTTTTGGATTGCCGTAATCGGCATAGATGCCGACAACTTCGAGCGGCCAGTCGCCGTCAGGCGTCGGCAGCACAATGTGGTCGCCGTGGGAAAGTGACATCCGCCGCGACAATTGCTCGCTGATGAAGGCGGTCTTGCCGTGCGGCAGTTTTGTCCACGCATCGGCGTCGGATTGCAGCAGCGGCCAGTGATCGCGATAGGTCGTATCGTCGGGCAAGCCGAGCACCTCCACCGGTGCGCCATCCGCTTGCGTCTCGGCACGGCCGCCCGACAGCACGGCCTTGACCTCGCTTCGCCCGCGCAGCCAGGTCTTGATGGCGTCCGCCTGCGCGTTGTCGACTGCGCTGATGTAGACATCGGCGGCGAGCCGTCCGTCCAGCCAGGTCAGGAAGGTGCGGCTGAAGGTCTCGACCATGGTGGCGACGCCGACATTGACCGCAAGCGCCAGCAACAGCGCCATCAGCGCCAGCGACAATCCCGAAAGCTGCTGGCGGCTGTCGGCCCAGAACCAGGTTGCGAGCGCGCCGTTCGCGCCGCGTTCGCCGAGCGAGAGCACGAGCTCGAGGATTGCCGGCAGGATCAGCGCCGTGCCGAACAACAGCGCCGCGAGCACGGCAAACCCCGCGATCAGCGAATTACCGGCCCAGAGCAGCCATCCCGCGGCGCCGAAGGCGGCGAGCGCCGCCGCACTCTGCACGATCAGCCAGCGGCGCTGCGCCTGTTGCCAGGCCTGCGGCTGCGCGGCCGCCAGTACGGGCAGCCGGATGGCCCTGGCCAGACTTGTTGCGGCCGCGATCAGCGCACCGGCGACGCTGATGACGAGCCCCGCGATCCACCATTCCGGCTTCAAAGTCAGCTCGCCCGGGATCGGCGCGCCGTAGAGACCGCGCAGGCTGGCGGCGACATCGGGCAACAGTTGGGCCGCGATGAAGTAACCGCAGACAAGGCCGGCGACGCCCGCGAGCAGCGCCAGCGACACCAGCTCGAACACCAGCACGGTGTTCATCAGCCGCGCCGAGACGCCGCAGGCGCGCAGCGTGCGCAGCATCGGCAGCCGCTGCTCATAGGCGAGGCCGATCGCGGAGTTGACGATGAACAGCCCGACAAAGAACGACAGCAGACCGAAGGCGGTGAGGTTGAGGTGAAAGCTGTCGGTCAGGCGTTCGAGATCGCTTTCGGCATCGGGTTCGATCAGACGCAGCGTATCGCCGGTGACCTTTTCCAGCGCTTCGCGCGGGCCTTTTGATTTACCCACCAAGAGCCGCGAGATCTGGTCCGGCTTGTTCAACAGCCTTTGCGCGATGCCGATATCGACCACCAGGACATCGGGCACGAGCTGTGCCTGCGCCGCGAGCGGCGGCAGCGGCGTTCCGTTGCTTGCCGTCGGCGAAGTGCCTTCGGCGAGGTGCAGATCGCCAAGCGTTTCCGGTGCGACCAGCGTCTGTCCCGGCGGCGTCATGAAGGTTCGCAGGCCCGTTCGTCCAATCGTCGGCGCATCGCCGACTTCGGCCGGCAGCGTCACCGGCTCGATGCCGAGCAGGCGATAGGAGTGTCCGCCGATCTGCACGCGGCCCTCCAGCACCGGCGAGACCGGCCAGCCGGCGCGGCGCAGTTTCACGAACAATCCTTGCGGAAACGTCGCGCCATTGCGCGCCACCAGCGTCGGCGTCCGCGCGCCGCCAAAGATCGCGGCAGCCCGATCATAGGATTCGCGCGCCTGCTGGTTCAGCGCCTGCACGCCGCTCCACAGTGCCGTCGCCGAGATCAGGCCGATCAGCAGGGTCGCAAGCTGCATCGGATGCCGCCGCCAATGGCTCAGGAGCACGGCGAGGATCCAGACCGCGCGGCTCATGTGACGCGTCCCGCATGCAGCGTGACCTGCCGGTCCAGCGTCGCGGCCAGCCGCGTGCTGTGGGTCACCATCAGGAAGCCGCAGCCGGTTCGCGTCACGAGGTCGCGCGCCAGCGCCAGCACGCCGTCGGCGGTATCCTCATCGAGATTGCCGGTCGGCTCGTCGGCGAGGAGCAGTGCCGGCCTGGTCGCGAGCGCGCGGCCGATCGCGACGCGTTGCTGCTGTCCGCCGGACAATTGCTCGGGATAGCGTTTCAGGAGCGCGCTCAAGCCCAGCCGCTCGATGAGCTCGACCTGCCATTTGGCATCGTGCTTGCCGGCGATGCGCGACTGAAATGCGAGATTGTCCTCGATCGAGAGGCTCGGGATCAGGTTGAACTGCTGGAACACCAGTCCGAGCCGGTCGCGCCGCAGCGCCGCGCGGCCGGCATCGGAGAGATCGGTGACGCTCTCGCCATTCAACCGGATCTCGCCGCCGTCGGCGGCATCCAGTCCCGCGATCAGATGCAACAGCGTGCTCTTGCCCGAGCCGGATTCGCCGGTCAGCGCCACGCGCTCGCCGGCTGATATGTCGAGATCGACCCCGCGCAGCACGGCGATCTCCTCGCCGGCCGCGCGGTAGGTCTTGGTCAGGTTGCGAACGCTCAGCACGATGTCTTAGTTATCCGCCGTGCCGTGCGTTGCAAGGCCTCACAGAGGTTTCACTGGGGTTTCTGGTATTTCAGCACGAACTCGTCCACGGGCACGGCCGGCTTGAAGACGGGCGCATCACGTGGATCTTCGGGATGGTGCAGGAAATCGCCTTCGGCGACGAACTTGAAGCCGGCCGCCTCGATCTCCTGTCGCAGCGTCGCCTCCTCGATCCGGTGCAGCGTTTTAGCGACGCTGGTGCCTTCGCCCTGCTTGGCCGAATGATCGGCGATGATGAGAATGCCGCCGGGCTTGAGCGCCGCATACATCTTCGCATTCATCCTGGCGCGATCGACCGGCATATAGGTCACGTCGTGATAGGCATAGAAAAACGTGATCATGTCGAGGTTCGAGACATCGGGCGGAATCGGATCGTCGAAATCCCTGACGACATGCACGACGTTCTTCATCGCAGGATTCCTGGCGCGGTTGTCGAACTTGTCTTTCACAAAGCGCTCGATGATTGCGGCCGGGTCCTGCGCCCAGACCCGACCGGTCGGGCCGACCGCGCGTGCCAACAGCTCGGTCGAATAGCCGGCATTGGCTTCCATATCGAGCACCTTCATGCCTTCCTTGACGCCGGTGAAGGCCAGCATCTTGGCGGGCTGACGGCGCACGTCGGTCTTCCTGTCGGCGTCGCTGCGGTCGGACGCGGCAACGATTGCCGCGTAATCCTGGGCGCCCGCGACGGCGGGCACGAGCATCACCAGCGCGAAGAGGCCGATGGCGGCGAGGCGAGCAAGCTTGGTCATGATCTCTCCCTTGGTGTTTTGCACAGGATACCAGTGCCCTGGTCGCAGATCACGTTTTCAGTGGTGTGACGACGCGATCGTGATGGGCGCAGCGCGCGTTCAAATCAGCGTCAGACGGTATCTTTGGGGGCGCCTTGCACCGCACGCGGCCCGGTAAAACTGGCGGGTTGCCTTGACGGGAAAGGCATGCGTAGCATCGCTGGCGGGGCAAAAATCATAAGACGGGGAAGATTCATGGCTGCGCAAGCGCCGGTCAAGGAAACGCCGAAGGGCGCATGGACCATCACATTTCTGCTGTTTCTGTTCATGCTGGTGAATTTCGCGGACAAGATCGTCGTCGGTCTCGCCGCAGTACCCATCATGACCGAGTTGAAGCTTGAGCCGAAGGAATTTGGCCTGCTCGGCTCCTCCTTCTTTTTCCTGTTTTCGATCTCGGCCATTGTCGTCGGCTTCATCGTCAACCGCGTGCCGACGCGCTGGGTGCTGCTGGTGCTCGCCTTCGTTTGGGCGCTGGCGCAGTTTCCGATGGTGGGCACGATCGGCCTCACCACGCTCCTGATCTGCCGCATCATCCTCGGCGCCGGCGAGGGACCGGCCTTTTCCGTCGCAGCGCATGCGATCTACAAATGGTTTCCGGACGAGAAGCGCACGCTGCCGACCGCGATCCTGTCGCAGGGCTCGGCGTTCGGCGTGATCGTCGCGGTGCCGGCGCTGAACTGGTTGATCGTCAATCACAGCTGGCACTATGCCTTCGGCGGGCTCGGCGTCGTCGGTCTCATGTGGGTGGTGGCGTGGCTGATCTGGGGCAAGGAAGGACCGCTGGTTCACTCCGCTGCGTCGGCTGCGCAAGAGACCAGAATCCCCTATTTCGCGCTCCTGACGTCGCGCACGTTCATCGGCTGCGTCGCTGCCTCCTTCGGCGCCTATTGGGCGCTGTCGCTGGGGTTGACCTGGTTCACCTCCTTCATCGTGCAGGGGCTCGGCTTCTCGCAGCAGCAGGCGGGCTATGTTTCCATCCTGCCGTGGATCTTCGGCGCTACCATCGTGATCCTCACCGGCTGGATATCGCAGGTTCTGATGGCACGCGGCGTCTCCACCCGCGGCGCCCGCGGCGTGCTGGGCTCGGCGCCGCTGGTGGTCGGCGGCGCGATCCTGGCCATCATGCCTCATGTCAGCGGCGCGGGCCTGCAGATCGCGTTTCTCGTCGTTGGCGCCGGCCTGTGCGGCTCGGTCTACGTCGTCTGTCCGCCGATGCTCGGCGAGTTCACGCCGGTCTCGCAGCGCGGTGCCATCATCGCCATCTATGGCGCGCTCTACACGCTCGCCGGCATCCTCGCGCCCTTTGTCATGGGCAACGTGATCCAGAGCGCGGGTGGTACGACGGACGGCTACATGACCGGCTTCACCATCAATGCAGCCATCATGGTCGCCTCGGGCCTGCTCGGGCTCGCGCTGCTCTGGCCCAACACCGAGCGCGCACGGCTGATGGGCAAGGAGGCTGCGCAACAGCCGAAATTCGCGTAGCGGTTCAATCGATCGAGATGTTGGCCTCGTGCGCGACCTTGGTCCAGCGCGCCGTTTCCAGACGCATCAGATCTCCGAATTGCCGCGGCGTCATGGTTTCGGCTTGGGCGCCCTCATTTGCCAGGATTGTGGTGAGTTCGGGCGAGGTCAGCATCTTGCCGATCTCCGAGTTGAGCGCATGAACGACATCTGCAGCCATCCCGGCCGGGCCGACAATGCCCCACCATGACTGCAGGTCGAAACCGGCGACACCGGCCTCGGCAAGCGTAGGCACGTCCGGCAGCAGCGCCGTTCGCTTCGTGCTTGTCACCGCCAGCGCCCTGGCCTGGCCATCCCGGGCCAGCTGCAGCACCTGCGGAAGGCTTGATACGTAGATGTCGACATGGCCGCCGAGGAGATCGTTGAGCGCCGGCGCGCCGCCCTTGTAGGGAACGTGCGTGAAACTCACTCCCGCCGACAGCGCGATGAGTTCGGCCGCAATCTGATTGATGCTGCCGGGACCGGCCGAGGCGTAGGTGATCTGCGCGGGCTTGCTCCTCGCCAGCGCGAGCAATTCACTGGCGGATTTCACGGCGAGCCTGCCCGACGCGACGAGCAGGAGCGGCGAGCGGGCGATGAAGGCGACCGGCGTGAAGTCCTTGATCGTGTCGAACGGCATGCTTTTCTTGATCGCCGGGTTGATCGTGAAGGTCGACGAGACCAGCAGCAGGGTGTAACCGTCCGGTGCCGCCGCGGCGACGGCTTGGCTGCCGATCACCCCGCCCGCGCCGCCACGGTTGTCGATCACGACTGGCTGCCGCCACACTTCGCTGAGCTTCTTGCCGATGACGCGGGCGATCATGTCGTTCGAGCCGCCGGCCGCGAACGGAACGATCAGCGTGATCTGCTTTGCCGGATAGGTTTGCGCGTGCGCGGGTGGACCTGTCAGTGCAAGTGCTGCGGCAAGCAAAGCTCCAATCCTGATCATGATAGGTTTCTCCCGGCGCCTGATGTTATGGTGACCTGTAATCATCGCATCCGCGACCTACATTTTGACGGTCGTGCGATTTTCACGTCAAGGACAGGCAATGGATTTCCAACTCACCGGACAGCAGCGGCGGATGGTGGCCACGGTGCGCGAGCTGGCGCAGGGAGAATTCAAGGCAAACGCGCAGAAATACATGGATGGCACGTTTCCCTGGGAGAACATGAAGAAGCTGGCCGACATCGGCGTGCTTGGGATGTCGGTACCCGAGGAATATGGTGGCCTTGGCTTGCCGGTGTTCGACACGGCGCTGCTGCTCGAGGAGATCGCGAAGAGCTGCTATGTGACCGCCATGGCGACCCTCGGCGAGGCCGGTGTTCAGACCCGCGTGATCGCAACCTACGCGCCCAGCTCCATTCGCGAGCGAATCCTGCCGAAAGTCGTCTCCGGCGACTGCATCCTGGCCGTCTGCATGACCGAGCCGCACGCCGGCACCGACGTGGCGAATTACAAGACCAACGCCGTCATCAGGGGTGACCGCGTCATTCTTAATGGCACCAAGACGCTGATCAGCCGAGCCAGGGAAGCCGGCATGTTCGTCATCTTCACGCGGATCGACGGCAAGGGAGGCCGCGAGGGTATCGGCTGCGTCCTGCTGGAGCCCGACACGCCGGGTTTCGAGGTCACCGGGACCTACCACACCATGGGCGGCGAAAACCTCCACGAGATCCAATTCAACAATTGCGAATTGCCGTTGGAGAATCTCGTCATTCGTGAAGACGGATTCAGGAAGCTCTTGTCCGCGTTCAACACGCAGCGCTGCCTCAACCCGAGCATCTCGCTCGGGTTGGCCGAGGGGGCTTTTGACGAAGCGTGCGGCTATGTCAGGAATTGGACGGTGTTCGGAAAGCCGGTCGCAAACTATCAGGGCGCGCGCTGGAAGCTCGCGGAGATGTACCGCGAGATCGAGACGGCCCGCAGCATCCTCTATCGTGCCTGCGTGACCGCCAATCCGTTTCCCGATCCTTTCATGGCGGCGGTGGCCAAGATCACGTGCAACGAGATGGCCAACCGGGTCACCAGCGAGGCGATCCAGTTGCACGGCGGTTTCGGCTTCACCGACGAATACGCGGTATCGCGTCTCTATCGGGGCGCGCGCTACGGCACGCTCGGCGGGGGAACTACCGAGACACTCCGCGATCTCATCGGCAAGCGGATCGTGGATGCGGCGGGAACAGGCGCCGATCTCCTGGCCTACGACATGATGAACGGCACGTGATCAGCTCGCTGCCGCGTCCAGGCTCGCCGCGGTGCCTTGCGAGCCCCGCACCAGTCTGCCCGGGCGTGCGCCGGTAGCGCGGCCTTCGCGCTGGGTCACGACACCGGACACGATGGTGGCGTCATAGCCGTCGACCTGCTGCAGCAGCCGCCGTCCGCCGACCGGCAGGTCGTAATGCACCTTCGGCGGATGAAGATGCAGTCGGTCGTAATCGATCACGTTGATGTCACCCTTGAAGCCGGGCGCCAGCAGGCCACGGTCGTAGAGGCCGACCGAGAGCGCGGTCTTGCGCGACTGCGCCGCCACCACGAACGGGATCGACAGCTTTTCGCCGCGGCTGCGGTCGCGGGTCCAGTGCGTCAGCAGATAGGTCGGGAAGCTCGCGTCGCAGATGATGCCGCAATGGGCGCCGCCGTCGCTCAGGCCCGGCACCGAGCGCGGATCGCACAGCATCTCGCGCGTCGCATCGAGATTGCCGTCGACATAATTGAGGAACGGCACGTAGAGCATGCCGCGGCCTTCATCCGACAGCATCGCGTCATAAGCGAGCTCCTCCGGCTTCTTGCCGAGGCGGCGAGCCTGCGGGCCGAGCGCGTTCTCCTTCGGTTGCTCATAGTCCGGCGGATTGCCGAGCAGATACATCTTGTCGTAGTTCGGCCGGAAGAATAGCGGATCGTCAGTGGCGCTGGCGGTCTCGCTCAAGATAGCCGCGCGCACTTCGGGTTGATGCAGGCGCTTGAGCCGCTCGGCGAGCGGCAGATGCGCGATTGCCTTGTAGCTCGGATGGGTCTGGAACGGATTGCGCGACAGCTCGAGCCCGAGCAGCAGGCCGACCGGGCGGGCGGCGATCTGCGCAGTGATCGAAAGCCCGCGCGCGGCGGCGGCGTTGATCTCGGCAAAAGTCTGGCGCCAGCGATCCGGCGCCTTGTCGTTCTGGGTGATGGAGAAGGTGATCGGGCATTTGGTGTTGTCGGCCACCCGCAGCATCATCGGCAGGTCTTCATGGATGGTCGAGAGGTCGAGCACGAATTGCAGCACGCTCCGGCCCTCGCCATGCATCGCCGCCGCGATCGCGGTGAGCTCGTCCTCGCCCGCTTTCAGCGTCGGTGTGAAGTCGCCGGTCGAGGTGCGGTGGTTGAGGGTGCGCGAGGTGGAGAAGCCGAGCGCGCCTGATCGTACCGCCTCGCGCGCGAGCTGTGCCATCGTCTTGTTGTCTTCTGCCGTTGAGGGATCGCGGCGCGCACCGCGCTCGCCCATGACATAGACGCGGAGCGCAGCGTGCGGCAGTTGCGCGCCGACGTCGATGTCGAAATTCCGCTTCGACAGCCAGTTCATGTAGTCCGGAAAACTTTCCCACGACCAGGGAATGCCGGCGCTCAGCACCGGCTCCGGAATATCCTCCACGCCCTCCATCAGCTGGATCAGGCGGAGATGATCGCTAGGCTTGCAGGGCGCAAAGCCGACGCCGCAATTGCCCATGATCGCGGTGGTCACGCCGTTCTGGGAGGAAGGCGTCATGTCCTGGCTCCAGGTGACCTGGCCGTCGTAATGGGTATGGACGTCGACGAAGCCGGGCGCCACCAGCTTGCCTTTGGCGTCGATCTCTTCCTTGCCCTTGCCCAGGACCTTGCCGACTTCGGTGATGCGGCCGTCCTTGATCGCGACATCGCCTTCGAGGATATCGCCGCCGCGTCCGTCAGCGATGTTGCCGCCGCGGATCACGAGGTCTGGATTGGCGCTCATGGTGTTTCATCCCGGGTTGTGATTTGGCCGTATCATCGGCCACAGCCCTTGGGTGTCAACCGCCGGCAACGGGGCTCAGGGCTGCGTCGGTCTTGCCGCTTGCGGCCGGCGATTTCCGCTCGGTGAAAAATGCCAGGATCACCGTCATCGCCATGAAGCCGGCGGAGACCAGGAACACCGTATGCGGCATGTTCTGGTCCATGATCCAGCCGAACAGCAGCGGGCTCGCAATCCCGGAGAAATTGAAACCGGTGGAGACGATGCCGAAGGCGCGGCCGGCCGCTCCCGGAGGCGCGGCTTCGCGGACCAGCATGTCGCGCGAGGGGGCGATCACTCCGCTCAGGAAGCCCGCGATTGTCATCACGGCGATGAGCAGAACGGAAGGCAGCGTTACCCATGCGATCAGCAGCACCAGCGCGGTATTGGCGGCAAAGCAGGCCGCCGCGACCTGACCATGACGGTTGGTACGATCGGCGAGGTAGCCTCCGGCGAGCACGCCGACGGCGCTGAAGCCGAGATAGACGGTCAAGGCGAGGTTGGCGGTCGAGAATGAGGTGCCGTAACCGCCCATCAGCGCGACCACGCCGAAATTGGAGATGCCGGCGCTGGAAAGGCCAAGAAGCGTGAAGAAACCCGTCAGCACGATCAGCGCCGGCGTCAGGATGCTTTTCTTCGGAGCCGTGGCGCTGCCTGCCTGCGCATGCCCGCCGCCGGCATCGGGAATGCCCGCGATCAGGAGCAGCAATGCGACGGCGACACCGACTGCGCCGGCCGCGATCAGCGCGCCGAAACCTCCGACCAGCGTGACCAGGGTTGCCGTGATCGCGGGCGCGACCGCGCCACCGAGGAAGCCTGCAAAGGTGTGGATGGAAAAGGCGCGGCCCATCCGCTGCGAGTCCATGTGTTCCGACAGGATCGCATAGTTGGCGGGATGATAGACGCTGTTGGCGATGCCGAGCAGCACGGCGCTTGCGATCAGCCAGGAATAGCTCAGGTGCAGCCCCAGCATGATGAACGACAGGCCGCCGAGGGTGAGGCCGAGCAGCAGGATGATGCGGGCGCCGATATGGTCGACGACATAGCCGAGCGGCGCCTGGGTCAGGCCGGAAACCACGGCGAATACGGTCAGCGCAAAGCCGAGCTCGATATAGCCGACACCGAGTTGCGCTTTGAGGAACGGAAACAGCATCGGCAGCACGAGCAGATGAAAATGGCTGACCCAATGGGCGACCGAGATCAGCCCGAGCGTGCGAAATTCGCTCTCGGCCTTCGTCTGTTCCCTGGCTTGTTGCGATGCGGCGAGAACGTCGGCCATCTCTGCTGAAATTCCACGGGTAAAGGCAGCGCAATATCGTCTGATGGTGGTTATTTGTCCATGAACGCAGGCGCATGGCAGCCCTCGCCGACGACACGAAACTGGGCGATGGATCATTAATTTATGAGCGTTTTGCTTGGTATTCGACGAGTTGATGGTTGGATTTGGGCGATTCGGGATGCTAAATTCAGGCGCGCAGACGTATCGGATGATCCATCGATGAAACCATCGGTTTCCATGGCAAAGCACCGCGACCGGGTTCGCCGGATCCTGGATCGCTTTCGCATGGGCAATCCGAAAGCCTTCGGTTCGGCGGCGCGCCGGGAATCGACCGCGAAACCTTCATCCCGAAAACACTAGCCGCGGCCAAGGCAATCAGATCACAATACGACGGCGGACATGGTGCCGGGTGAAGTTTCGGCTTGACCGGCCCGCCTTGATCGATCGCTCGTCACGCAGGTTCCGATGCCGCTCCGCGTGCTCCTATCGGAAGGATCCAGCACCTCGGCCCGCGAGGCCATTACGGTGCTTGGGCTCGCCGGCCACATGGTCGAGGTCTGCGATCCCTCGTCCTGGTGCCTCGGGCGATTCTCGCGTTTCGTGAAAAAGTTCCACCGCTGCCCGCCGCTCCGCGATGATCCCGCGGGTTATCTCGCCTTTGTCGAGAAGCTGCTGGCGTCGAACCGGTTCGACGTGCTGCTGCCGACCCATGAGCAGGGATTTCTGTTCGCGCGCGTGGCGGAGCGACTGAAGCGTAACGCGGGGCTCGCGCTGCCCGCTTTCGACAGCTATCGCGCCGCGCACAGCAAGGCTGGCTTCAGCCGGCTGCTTTCCACACTTAGGTTGCCGCAGCCGGCGACCAGGATTGTTGTGTCCGAAAGCGCCGTGCGCGCGAGTATCCGCTTTCCCGCCGTGATCAAGACCTCGGTCGGCACCGCGAGCCGCGGGGTCTTTATCGTGCGTGAGGCTGCCGATCTCGATCGGGCCGCACAGGAGTTGACCGCGGGCGGGGCTTTTCCCGGCGAAGTGCTGGTGCAGGAATTTGTCGCAGGCACGGTCGAGAAGGCGCAATCGGTATTCTGCCGCGGGCAATTGCTCGGCTTCCACGCCTACCGGCAGGTGGCGCCGGGCATTGGCGGCGGCGAGGCGATCAAGGAAAGCGTCAGCAGGCCGAAGGTCCGCACCATGCTGGAAGCGATCGGCGAAAAGCTCGCCTGGCATGGCGCGCTCTCGATCGACTATCTGGTGCCGGAGCGCGATCCGACGCCGCGCCTGATCGACTGCAACCCGCGGCTGGTCGAGCCGATGAGCGCCTATCTTGCCGGTACCGATCTCGTCGGCTTGCTGCTCCTGGTCTCCTGGGGCGAAACGCCCGCGCCACGGCCGGAAAGCCGTACCGGCGTGCGCACGCATCTCGCCATGCAGGCGCTGCTCGGCCTCGCCTCGCGCGGCGGCACGCGACGCGACCTCCTGCGCGAATGTTTTCGTCTGGCGCGAGGACGCAAACCCTATGACGGAAGTCAGGAAGAAATGACGCCGGTACGAGCGGATTGGCTCAGCGCCGTGCCGCTCGGCCTGACGGGCGGTTTGCTGCTGGTGCGGCCGAGTGCGGCCCAGTGGCTTGCGCGCGGCGGCTTTGGTGCGCATCTGCTCGGTCGTGAAACTATCCGGCAGATCGAGGGCGAGACGTTCAGCTAGCGCAGCGTAGTGCGGCAAGCAGGCGATGTTGCACCCGCTCATTCGACCAAGTTGCGAGGGAACATCTCGCCGAATGTCTTCGTGGACTCTTGGCGGACCTGTCTGGAAGGTTTAGCCTGTCTGATGTCAGTACCGTTTTGGCTGCATGGGACGATCGCTCAGTTGCAAACGAGCGGGGCAGGCCGGCGATGAAGACGATCTTGGTGCCAACCCAGAATATCGCTGCGATGGCGTCCACGCTTGAGACGGCGGTGCTGCTGGCGCGGCGCACCGGAGCCTATATCGAGGGTATCCCGCTGTGGTTTGGCGCGCCCGAATTTGTCGTGGCGGAACTTGCCAGCGGCTTTTCCATGGAGGTGTATCGGGCGCGGCGCGAAGACGAGACGGCCGGCGCGCGCAAGCTGTTCGAGACCTTCATGCGGGAGCACGATGTTCCTGCCACCAAGACAATCCCGGATCGACCGTGGTTTGGCTGGTTTGACGCCGTGTCGCCCGGCGAATCCCTGGTCGGCAGCCATGGCCGCACCTTCGATGTGATCGTCATGGGCAGGCCGGACGCTGAAACCGCCGGTCCCTATAACCGGGCGATCGAGTTGGCCCTGTTCGAGAGCGGCCGGCCTGTTCTGTTGTCGCCACCGGTCGCTCCCAAGCAGATCGCGACCAACATCATGATCCACTGGAACGGCAGTACCGAGCAGGCCCGCGCCAACGCATTCGCCATGCCGTTGCTGCGCCTGGCGCGACGCGTGACGGTGTTGACGGTCCTCGGTGGACAGGACGTGCCGGGTCCCTCGCCCGATCAGGTACGCAAGCAATTGCGCTATAGCGGCATTGCCGCCGAGCCGCTGAGCATTGACCTGGAAGGCCGCAGCACGGGCGAAGCCGTTCTCGCCGCAGCCGAGGCGGAAGGTGCCGACCTCCTGATCAAGGGAGCCTTCACAAGGAACCGGCTGCGGCAAATGATCTTTGGCGGCGCCACCAGCCACATCATGCAGAACGCGCGGCTGCCGGTATTGATGGCACATTAGCTGGAAAGGTCGGAAGCTTCCGATTTTCGGGACAGGGGATCATCATGCGCCGCTCGCTTTTCGTCACTCTCACCGTTGTTGCACTCGTATCGTCCACGGTTGCTGTTGCTCATGCCGCGACCGTTGTAGCCCTCGGAGCCAGCAACACATTTGGCAAGGGTGTCGCGCGTGGCCAGGCATATCCGGCCCAGCTTGAGGCCCTTCTGCGGACGCGAGGCCTTGGCGTCCATGTCATCAACGCCGGTGTCAACGGTGATACGACAGGCGGAATGTTAGCCCGTCTCGATCGTGTCGTTCCGAAGGGAACCAGCGTTGTGATCCTGCAACCTGGCGGAAACGATCGAAGAAAGTTGTCGGCTGACAACACGCCTGCAATCCAAAGCCGGCTGAGTGCGATGGGGATCAAGGTTGTTATGCTCCCAAACGGCATGTTCAGAGGACTGCCGCACCAGCCGGATGGGCAGCACTTGACTCCGGAAGGCTACCATATGCTCGCGGAGCAACTGGTCGGCCAGGTTGCCCAGGCGTTGCGGAACTGACTGAACTTTTGGCGGGCCGGGCGCAATCGATTCGTGTGAAAAAGGTCGTCTGAATGAACATCCAGAAGGATGGATTGCGTCACCGTGCTCGCCAAATAAGCGCGGATGAGGGTTCTACAGCGGTTCGTCGTCGTTGCCGTAGCGGTCGCGCTTGGGGGTGGCGATGTCGCCATCCTCATAGTCATCGTCGTCCGCGCGCGGCTTGGGCGGCTTCTTCTTCGGCTTGTCGTCCGCCTGCTTCGGTGGCTCGCTCTTCTTGCCCATGTTACCCATCGGTTTCCCCCTGACGACGTAACTTAAGCAGTAAACCTTTAGCCGGGCAGCACCGGGCCGCCGGCCTTCTTCCAGGCATCGATGCCGCCGGCGATATGCGCGGTGTTGGCAAGCCCGGCCTCGCGGGCGGCTTTCACCGCCATCGCCGAGCGCTCGCCGAACGCACAGAAGAATACGATGCGGCGGCCGGTCGCGGCCGCGACCTCGCGCAGCATGCCGCCAGGTTTGAGGCCCTCGTCGATCGAAGGGTAGGGCGCGTGCAGCGCGCCAGACAGCGTGCCATATTTCATGCGCTCGCCGCTCTCGCGCAGGTCGACCAGCAAGACGTCGGTGCGTCCGAGGCTCTCGATCGCCTGGCGTGCGTTCAGCGATAGCCCCTGCTTCTCCAGTTCGTCCTGGTGCAGCCCGACATGCATGTTGGCGGGGATCACCACATCCATCAGCTTTGGATTGGGCAGGTTGAGATTGCCCATCAGCTCGACATATTCCTCGATCGAATGCACCTGCAGCCGCGGATTGTGACGTTTCTCCTCGCCGATCGTGGAGACGGTATCGCCCTTGTAGTCATGCGCGGGAAAAACCAGCGTCTCTTCCGGCAGCTTCAGGAGCCGGTTGAAGATCGAATCATATTGCGCCCGCGCGCTGCCGTTCTGGAAATCGGTACGGCCGGTGCCGCGGATCAGCAGCGTATCGCCGGTGAAGACGCGATCGCCCATCAGATAGGAGTAGGAATTGTCGGTGTGGCCGGGCGTGTATAGTACGTCCAGCGCCAGGCCCTCGATCGTCACCCGGTCGCCGTCGGAAACCCGCATCGAAACGACGTCTGCCTTGCTCTGCTCGCCCATGATGGTGATGCAATGGGTGCGGTCGCGCAGCTCGCCGAGACCCGTGACATGGTCGGCGTGCAGATGCGTGTCGATCGCTTTCACCAGCTTGAGATCAAGCTCCTGCAGCAATTTGCAATAGCGCTCCGCCTTCTCCAGCACGGGATCGAGGATCAGCGCCTCGCCGCCGGGACGGCTCGCGAGCAGATAGGAATAGGTGCCGGAGACGCTATCGAAAAGCTGGCGAAAGATCATGTCGGATTACCTGAAAAGATTCCCGATCCTAGCACATCAGGGCCGGACATAGCTCCAGCCCGCCTCCCTATTTGCATACTACCTCGTCATTGCGGGCTAAGCGAAGCAATCCAAAGTGTCATCCAACGTCGGTCGGCGCCTTCACGCCGGTCCCAACTCGCAATGACGCCGGTGGTCACGGCCTGACCAATGTATATCCGTTTTCGGTCAATAGCAGTATCTGCCCGACCCCGACCTGGACCGGCGTGGCGGCAGGCATGATGTCGGGCCGCCGTCCGGACTCGCGCTCGATCGTATCGACGGTGTTCAGGCACACGTCGAAGCGCACGCCCTGCGCGATCAGGCTCTCGACCTGCTTTCGGCTCGGATTTTCGCTGCGCAGCAGATCGATGCCGGGGCCAAATGCCACCACTTCGATCGCGACCTTGTCGGGATCGTAGAATTTCAGCAGATTGTTGGCGACGCTGATCACCAACGCCTGTTTGCGCGGGTCATTGTCGGAGAGCTGCAACACGATTTTGTGCTCTGCAAAAGGCTTGTCCTGCAGCGGTACCTGCTGTGCGCGCACTGCCGACGGCAGCGTGAGGGCGAGCGAAGCCGCGATCACGCTGACGCGAAAAGCCTTCGAAAACGTGTTCATCCCGCGATCCCCGGATTGCCGTCGACGCCTTTCAGCGTGACGTTTTTGCCATAGGGCGGCGGCACCCTGCCGGAGCGCAGATAGTTCGCAAACACATCCCATACCGGCTTGCCGGCTTGCGGATTGGCCGAGGCCCAGCCCGCCACCTTGTAGCTCTTGTGCGCTTCGAGCGCGCGGCCGCTCTCGAGCCTCAACTCGGAAATTCGCTTGCCGATGGTTTCTGCCGGCGTGCAGGTGTAGGTGAGTCCGCCGACGCGGACCATGTCACCGCCCTGCTGGTAGTAGGGATCGGCGTTGAAGAGGTTGTCGCAGACATCTTCCAGCACGTCCTTGATCTGGCTGCCGGTCATTGCCTGCACATAGGTTTCCGGATAGGTGATCGCGGTCTCCGCCAGCACGTCCTCCATGGTGAGCGCTTGCCCGGCGAGCGCGGTGGTGCCCCAGCGGAAGCCGGGCGACAGCGCGATATCGGCGTTCAGTTCGCGGAGAAGTGCGTCGCAGATCAGCGCGTCCATCGAGCCGGAAAAATTGCCGCGGCGGAAGAGCAGGCGGTCAGCGGTCGCGATCTTGTCGGTCCACGCCTTCGAATGCGCCGTATGAAGTCTCTCGACCAGCGCTTGCATCGCGGTGTCCGGCTTCAGCAGCTCGGAATAGACCGGCAGCAAATGATAGTGAAAATCTTTCACCTTGCCCTTGCCCAGATCGAGGTCGAGCACGGCCAGGAATTTTCCATTCGAGCCGGCATTGGAGACCAGCGTTCCGCCACCTGCGTTCTTGACGAAGACGGGCTGGGGCACGGCGTCGTGAGTATGTCCTCCCAGGATCACGTCGATACCCGTGACGCGGCTCGCGAGCTTCAAGTCGACATCCATGCCGTTATGGGAAAGCAGGATGACGGCATCGACCTTGTCGTTGTTGCGATGCGCGTTGACGAGCTTCTGCAACTCGTCGTCGCGGATGCCAAAAGTCCAGTCCGGCGTGAAGCGTTTCGGGTGCGCGATCGGGACATAGGGAAAGGCCTGTCCGATCACGGCGACGCGATGGCCGCCGATCTCCTTGATCAAGGACGGCTTGAACACGCGGCCCGCGGCCGGATCGAACGCCTTCGCATCGTTGAATTTGGCTTCCTCGGTGAGAAAGACGTTCTGTGCCAGGAACTCGCCCTTGAAGCTCGCGAGGTTCCTGCGCAGCACCTCCTCGCCATAGGTGAACTCCCAATGGCCGGTCATTGCCTCGATGCCGAGCAGGTTTGACGCCTCGACCATGTCGGCGCCCTGCATGGAATTGGCGAGCCCCGTGCCGTGCCAGAGGTCACCGCCGTCGACAAGCAGCGCGCGGCCCTGGCCCACGTCGCCACGCAATTTATCGATCAGGGTCTTGAGATGCGCAAAGCCGCCGAGTTTGCCGAAGCGCGGCGCCGATTTCTCGAAATCGAGCGAGGTGAAGGCATAGGCCTCGGCGCTGTCGGCGCTGATGCCGAAGCGTTCGAGAAAAGCCTTTCCGACCAGATGCGGCGGTTTGCCGGCCATCTCGCCGATGCCGATATTGACGCTGGGCTCGCGGAAGAACACCGGCTGCAGCTGCGCATGGGTGTCGGTCAGGTGCAGGATGCGCGCATTGCCGAAGCGATCGATATCATAAAGGCTCGGATTGTCGGCCGCGCGTGACGCGCGGATGATGCCGCCGGAAAAGGCGGCTGCGCCCGAAAGCTTCAGAAAATCCCGTCGGCGGATTTTCATGGCGAACTCGCCCCACAAACTTCAGCGGATTTCCAGATCCTTCCAGCGTTCCTTCTCGCTGGTCGCCTGGAAGATCGAGGCTTTCGCCAGGGCCTCGGCTTCCTTCGCCGCTGCAATCGCGCCGTCGAAGTCGCCGGCGGTCGCAGCCTTCTTCGCAGCAGCGAGCTGTGCTTCGGTCGTGGTCCATTTGTTGCGCAACTGGTCGGCCTGTTTTTCTGAAGCCTCCGCCGCAGATATGGCCGCTTTGTAGTCGGCCTCGGAGGCAGCGAGAGCCGGCACCGCGCCTGTCATCAGCAACACCGAGGCGAGCAACGTATTCCGCATCACGTTCATGGCCGCGCTCCCGGACCTGAAATCGGCAAGCCGTTGGCGACATAGGACAGGAAATATTCGACGTCGCGATATTCATCGGATTGCGGCTCGAGTGGAACCGCGCGGGTCTGGCTGTTGCAGGTGATAAAGCGCCGGCTGATCGTGCCCATGCCGTTCCATTCCGAGCGATAGATCGGCATCGCGTTCAGGATGCCATAGGCAGGCGCCAGGATTTCGGCGCGGATGCGCTCGCCCGGGCTCTGCACGTGACAGGTGGCGCAGGAGAAGTTGAGCTGGCCGCGGCGGGTGTAGAAATAGCGCTTGCCGTTCTCGTAGGCTTCCAGCGCGCGCGGATCGTTCGGAATCCTGATGTCCATCGGCTTGCCGCGCGACGTGAAGGCCATATAGGCGGTGAGCGAGGCCATCTCGTCCTTCACATAGGAATAGGGCGCCTCGCCATTGGCCTCGCGGCAGCGGTTGAGCGCGAGTTCCAGGGTGACGACCTTGCCTTCCTTCTCGTCGAAGGTGGGATAGTTCTGGCGGACGCCGATGCCGCCATTCGGGAAACAGTCGGCATAGGTCTTGCCGTTCTTGAACGGTTTCGAAAACATTTCCTTGCCGGCTTCGAGCGCGAATTCGTAAGGCGGGAACTCCTCTTTCTCCTCCCACTGCTTGCGCATGTCCGCGTTCATCGAATAGGGACCGTTGACGAAATCCTCCAGCTTCACCTTCGGGAATTTGTCGGTGAAGTATTTCTTGAACGCGTTCGCGTCCGCCACTGGATCCGGTTTGTCGGTCGCGGCGATCGCGGAAGCGGCGATGGAGGCCAGCGCAGCCATCGCAAGCGCGGCTGCGGCGGAGAAGAGGATCGGTCGTACGCGCATGGTCAGCCGATCTTCGCGGTGGTGGTGTCGGTCGCGCCCTTGTTGTCGACCCAGCTGATCTTGAGATCGTCACCCTTGGCGCCGCCCTTGAAGCTGAACTTCACATACGGGTCTTTCGAGACCGCCGGGCCCCAATTGGCCAGGAACACGGCCTTGCCGCTATGCTCGAAGGTGAGCTGCTGGATGAAATGCGGCGGGATCAGCTGCCCCTTCGCATCCTTTACAAAGCCGGAATCCATCGGATGCTGGATCAGCGCCTGCACCTCGGTGGTGTCGCCGTTGGCGGTGGCGCGCACGCGAATGGTCGATGCCATCGTCTTGTTCCTCTACATTTTGCGCATGGTCCGTGTCGGAAAACCACTTTTCCGGATCATGCGCGTCAGCCGCCGCAGCCGCCGACGGTGACTTTGACTTCCTTGGTGGCGCTGTAAAGCTTGCCACTGGATTCAACGATCGCAGTGATGTTGCAGGTCTTGGCCATCTTCAGCCGGTTGGCCACGGCCGGCAATGTTCCCGCGGGGATCACATAGGTGGCCGCCAGCGCATTGGGGTTCTCGCTGGCGAAGAACGAGATCGAGGTGACGTCCGTGAGCGTGGTCGTCACGGCGATCGGCACCACCGCGCCGTTCTCGGCGATCTCGGGCGCGTCGAGCTTGATCTTGTCGGATGCTTCCGCGTTCTTGCCATAGAGCGCCTTGATCGCCTCGGCATCGGTCTTCTGCTTGAACGCGTCCTCCGGATATTTGTCGTTCGCCGCGGCCAAGGCCGGCACCGTCCCGAAGCCGAGGCCGGCCACCGCGACCGAGCCCGCGCCTTGCAGGATCAGGCGGCGCGTGAGGGAACGGGCGAGATGCATGGCGAAATCTCCAAAAAATTCGTCAGAGCGTCTGCAGGAAATCGACGATCGCGTTGATTTCCTGCTCGGTCAGAATGCGGTTGCGGCCGAACGGCGGCATCACGGTCAGCGGATTGCGCCTGGTCTCGTCGCTGACGATCGCGACCAACTCGTTGCGGTCATATTTTGCCTTCAGGTCCTTGAGTTGGGGGCCGATCGTGCCGGGCAGGTCGCCGCCCTTGATCTCGTGGCAGGTCAGGCAATTGCCCTTGCCGCGATCGAAGGCGAGCTTTTGACCGGCGGCGGCGCCGGATTGCGCTTGCGCCAGGCTCGCGGAGAGCGCCAGCACAAAGGCTGTGGCCAGAGCGGATTTTGCGGGGTGGATCAAGGGAGTTTCCGGCGGTGATTTTCGTTCGAATATAAGGGGTCAAAAGCATAAAGGCCATCTTCTGGCAATCCGGACTATCGGCGCGGACAATTGGGGTTAAAATGCGCCTCAAGTGTTTCGAACCGGGGCTGCCGATGGCGGAATATGTCGTGGAATTCGGCAAGGACGGCCGGCCTATCGAGCCCGACGGCCGGCTCGATGCGGCCGCCTTCCACCGCAATCGCGCGCCGATCTGGGCCGTGCTGGAAACGTTCCTCTCGGGTCAGGCCGGCGACGTGCTGGAGGCCGGCAGCGGCACCGGCCAGCACGTCGTGCATTTCGCCCGCCACACGCCCGACATCACCTGGTGGCCGAGCGATTTCAACGAGCAGCATCTGAAGAGCATTTCGGCGTGGCGCGCGCATGCCGGCCTTGCAAACGTTCGCCCGCCGCTCACCATCGATCTCTCCAATCCCGCATGGTGCAGCGAGATGACCGACGGCAGCGGCCCGCCGAAATTAGCAGCGGTGTTCTGCGCCAACGTGATCCATATCGCGCCCTGGCGCATCGCGGAAGGATTGTTCGCCGGCGCGGGTCGTTATCTCAAAAGCGGGGGCCGCCTCTTCCTCTATGGCCCCTTCAAACGCGATGGCAAGCACACCGCCGTTTCCAACGCGGTGTTCGATAGCAGCCTGCGCGAAGGCAATCCCGAATGGGGCGTGCGCGATATCGCCGACGTCGAACGGCTCGCGGCGCGAAGCGGCCTTTCGCTGCAGGAGGCCGTCGACATGCCCGCCAACAACATGATCCTGATATTCGCAAAGGCCTAAAGCAGGCCGGCGCCAGCGCATGGCCCGCGCCCGTTTGCGTCGGTTGATCGAGCCGCCGCATCTCTCCATAGTGCCGGCGAAAAGAGGGCTCGCGACGGGCCGATTCGGAAACGCCATGATCGATGTGACGGCCAGCGACGAGTACGCCAATGACGCCCGCGTCAAAGCCAATGTGGTGCGGCTCGCCGCGGCACAGGCGCTGACCGGCGCCAACTCGGCCGTGATCTTTGCCACCGGCTCGATCATCGGCGCGACGCTCGCGCCGTCCATCTCGCTCGCGACCGTACCTCTGTCGATGTATGTGCTGGGCCTGGCCGCCGGCACGCTGCCGACCGGCGCGATCTCGCGCGCCTATGGCCGCCGCACAGCCTTCATCATCGGCACCGGCTTCGGCACCATCACCGGGCTGCTCGGCGCCTATGCGATCCTGCACGCGTCGTTCTGGTTGTTCTGCTGCGCCACTTTCATCGGCGGGCTCTACGGCTCGGTGTCGCAATCCTATCGCTTCGCCGCCGCCGACGGCGCCAGCACCGCGTACCGGCCGAAAGCCGTGTCCTGGGTGTTGGCGGGCGGCGTGTTCGCCGGCGTGCTCGGTCCGCAGCTCGTGCAATGGACCATGGACATCTGGCCGCCTTATCTGTTCGCCTTCTCCTTCGTGATGCAGGCCGCGGTCGCGCTGGTCGCCATGGCGATTCTCGCCGGCGTCGATGCGCCAAAGCCGTCGCCGGCGGATCTGCATGGCGGCCGTCCGCTGTTCGAGATCGTTCGGCAGCCGCGCTTCATCGCCGCCGCGCTCTGCGGCGTCATCGCCTATCCCATGATGAATCTCGTGATGACCTCGGCGCCGCTCGCCATGAAGATGTGCGGGCTCTCCGTCAGCGATTCCAATTTCGGCATTCAGTGGCACATCGTGGCGATGTACGGCCCGAGCTTCTTCACGGGCTCGCTGATCGCGCGCTTCGGCGCGCCGGTCATCGTCGCGCTGGGGCTGGTGCTGGAAGCGGTCGCCGCGACCATTGGCCTCACCGGCATCACCGCCCCGCATTTCTGGGCGACATTGATGGTGCTCGGGTTGGGGTGGAATTTCGGCTTCGTCGGCGCGTCCGCGCTGGTGCTGGAAACGCACCAGCCGCAGGAGAAGAACAAGGTGCAGGCCTTCAACGATTTCCTCGTGTTCGGCATGATGGCGATCGGCTCGTTCTCCTCCGGCCAGTTGCTCGCGAATTACGGGTGGGACGCGGTGAATCTCGTGGTCTTCCCGCCGGTGCTGCTCGGTCTCATCGTGCTCGGGCTGGTATCCTTTGCGAAACGGCGTGCGCGGCTTGAAGCGGTCGATGAATTTCCCGAACCAAGTATCTGATGCCAACTGCTGACACTTCGATCGGCGTCGAAGCAATTTGATCTGGCGGAGTTTTGGGCCAAGCCCACATCATGGACCCGGAACAGGGAGACCATCCGTGGACGCCTCCAGCCCCATCGCGACAGCCGAGAGCTCGATCCAGTACCAAGGCTGGCGCATCGTCGCCGTCTGTTTCCTGGTTGCGACCTTCGGCTGGGCCTTCGGTTTCTATGGCCAGAGCGTCTATCTCGCCGAATTGCATCGGCTGCACGGCTGGCCTACGGCGCTGATCTCGGGCGCAACCACCTTCTTCTATCTGTCCGGTGCCGCGGTCGTGGTCTTCGTCGCCGAAGCCGTGAAGAAATTCGGCCCGCGCAACTGCCTGGTCGCGGGCGCCTGCGCCACCGCCATTGCCGCGATCTCGCTCGGACAGGTGCGCGAGCCGTGGCAGCTTTACCTTGCCAATGCGATGCTGGCGTTCGGCTGGGCCGGCATGTCACTTGCCATGATCAACAATACGCTCGGCCTGTGGTTTGCGAAGAAGCGTGGCATGGCAATCAGCCTCGCGCTGAACGGCGCAAGCTTTGGCGGCATCGCCGGCGTGCCGCTGCTCGTCATCGCCATCGGCCATTTCGGTTTTCCGACCGCGATGAGCATTGCCGCCGGCGTGATGCTCGTGCTCGTGGTGCCGACCGTCCTGATCTTCGTTGGCCGCCCACCGCTGTTGTCGGGCAGTGCGGTGGCGGTTGCTGCGGATGCGCTCTCGGCGACGCATATCCGCGCCCGTGCGTTACGCGATGTCGCCTTTCTGTCCGTGACGACGGCCTTTGCGCTGGTGTTGTTCGCGCAGGTCGGCTTCATCGTGCACCTGATCTCGTTTCTCGATCCCGTGATCGGCCGCGCCAGCGCCACGACCGCGATTGCGTTGCTGACCGCGATGGCGGTGGTCGGTCGCGTGCTGTTCTCGACCGTGATCGACCGGCTCAACCAACGGCTCGCCTCGGCGCTGTCGTTCCTGAGCCAGGCGGCGGCGCTGCTGGTGTTGGTCAATTTCCGCAACGAGGTTGCGCTGATCGCAGCCTGCGGCGTGTTCGGCTTCTCCGTCGGCAACCTCATCACGCTGCCGTCGCTGATCGTGCAGCGCGAGTTCGATGCGCGCTCCTTCGGCGTGCTGGTCAGCCTTCAGACCGCGATCGCTCAGGTCACCTACGCCTTCGGTCCCGGCGTGGTCGGCGTGCTGCGCGATCTCTCGGGCAGCTACACGCTGCCGTTCTACGGCTGCATCGCGCTGGAATTGGCGGCCGCGGTGCTGATCATGATTCGCGGGCGTCATCAATCGTCATTGCGAGGAGCGTAGCGACGAAGCAATCCATGTTTCCGCAAGCGGCGAGATGGACTGCTTCGCTTCGCTCGCAATGACGGCGAGCGCCGTCACGCCAGCTCCGACACTTCCCCCTCGGGCAGCCCGAATTCGAACGTGTTCAGCGTCAGCGACACCAGCGTGTAGTAGCCGCAGAGGCCGATCACCTCGACCAGCCCGCGCTCGCTCAGCACAGATACCGCCTCGGCATAGAGCGTCTTCGAAAGCCCGTGCCCCTCGTGCAGCGACTTCGCCACCTCGTAAATGGTCCTGCCCTTGGCATCGTCGAAGACAGGCGTGCGGCGGTCGCGGATGGCGTCGATGATTTTCGGGTCCATGCCACCCTTCAGCGCTAGCCGCTTGTGCGCCCACCATTCGTAATGGGCGGTGAAATGCCGCGCGGTGACGAGAATGGCGATCTCGGACAATTTCGCGGGAAACATGGTGTTGAAGCGCAAGGTCTCGCCTAGCCGCGTGGCATGCCGCGCCATTTCCGGGCTGTTGAGCCAGGCCATCATCGGCGCCGGCGCCGAGCCGCGCTTGCCCGCGATTGCCTCGTCATGGGTTTGTTTTTGTTCGGCGTTCATTTCGCCTGGCGAAAGCAGTTTTAGCCTCATCCGCGTTTCCTCTTGTTTTTCAATGATTGCCGCGCAACTGGTATAGCCGATGGATCGTTCGTGCGACATGGGCGGAGATTGCATAGAGATATTGAAATCCGCTGCATCGCCGCTAAGGTCGGGCCAACGATCTTTACAGTGGAAACGTCCCAAAGCTGAGCATCGAAAATGGCCGACCTGGAAAAATTCCGCGCTGAGACCCGCGCCTGGCTGGAGCAGAATTGCCCCGCCGAAATGCGCAAGCCCATGACCTCCGATGGCGACACCTTCTGGGGCGGCCGCGACGCCAAATTCTCCTCCGACGCGCAGCGCATCTGGTTCGAGCGCATGCGCGACAAGGGCTGGACCGTGCCGCACTGGCCGAAGGAGTATGGCGGCGGCGGTCTTGATGGCGAGGAAGCCAAGATCGTGCGGCAGGAGATGGCCGCGATCGGTGCACGGCAGCCGCTGACCTCGTTCGGCATCTCCATGCTCGGGCCGGCGCTGCTCAAATACGGCACCGACGTGCAGAAGAAGGAGCATCTGCCCAAGATCACCGCCGGGCTCATTCGCTGGTGCCAGGGCTATTCCGAGCCGAATGCCGGCTCCGACCTCGCCTCGCTGCAGACGCGGGCGGAGAGCGACGGCGACCACTACATCATCAACGGCCAGAAGATCTGGACGTCCTACGCCAACTATGCCGACTGGATCTTCTGCCTGGTGCGCACCGATCCCACAGCGAAGAAGCATGACGGCATCAGCTTCATCCTGTTCGACATGGCCTCGAAGGGCGTGTCGACCAGGCCGATTCTGCTCATCTCGGGCTACTCGCCGTTCTGCGAGACCTTCTTCGACAATGTGCGCGTGCCGAAGTCGCATGTGGTGGGGTCAGTCAATCGCGGCTGGGACGTCGCAAAGTATCTGCTGCAGCATGAGCGCGCGATGATCTCGGGGATGGGCGAGCGCGGGGTGGGGCGTCCGCTCGGCCAGATCGCGGCCGATTCCATCGGCGCCGACGAGCAGGGCCGGCTGGAAGATCCGGTGCTGCGCGGCCAGATCGCCTTGTTCGAGGTGGATGAAGCGGCGCTTGCCGCCGCCGCCGAACGCATGGTCGATCTCGCCAAGGCAGGCCAGGCGCATCCGGCGTTTTCGTCGGCGATGAAATATTACGGCACCGAGCTCAACAAGCGCCGCTACGAGATTCTGATGTCATCAGGCGGCATCGACGCGCTGGAATGGGAAAGCGACCGCTCGAAGGGCGGCGCCCGTCCGCGCGCGTGGCTCCGCACCAAGGCCAATTCGATCGAGGGCGGCACCAGCGAAGTGATGCTCGGCATCGTCGCCAAGCGCATCCTGGACCTGCCGGGGGCGTGATTCAATTCCCTCATCCTGAGGAGCGCGGAACGCGCGTCTCGAAGGATGAGGCCCCGATATCGGCCTCATGGTTCGAGACGCGCGTTCGCGCCTCCTCACCCTGAGGGGTAACAGTGAAATCAATCGAAGAGTAACGGAATCCCAAATGCCCCTCGTCCTATCAGAAGAACAATCGATGTTGCGCGACAGCGCGCGCGGCCTGATCTCTGACAGGGCGCCGCTGGCGCATCTGCGGGGCTTGCGCGACGCCAGGGACGCGACCGGCTTCTCCCGCGAGCTCTGGAAAAACTTCGCCGAGATGGGATTTTCGGGGCTGCTTGTGCCGGAAGAGTTCGGCGGCAGCGGGCTCGGCTGTGTCGAGGCCGGCGTGGTGATGGAGGAAATCGGCCGCACCTTGATGCCGTCGCCGTTTCTCTCAACGGCGGTCGTTGCCGCGTCCGCGCTGTCACGCGGCGGCAGCGCGGCGCAAAAGTCGGACTATCTGCCGAAGGTTTCTGCCGGGACGCTGCTGGCTGCCCTCGCGGTCGATGAAGGTTCAAAACATCGCCCGCTGCAGACCGAGCTGAAGGCCATTCGCTCCGGTAACGGCTTCAGGCTGAACGGCTCGAAAGCCTTCGTGGTCGATGGCCATGTCGCCGATCTCCTCATCGTTGCGGCGCGCAGCGCGGGCGCGGCCGGCGAGCGTGACGGTGTGACGCTGTTCCTGGTCGATCCCAATGCGAAGGGCATCGCCACCGAGCGCACCATAATGGTCGATGCCCACAACGCCGCGCGCATCGATTTCGACAACGTCGCGGTCAATGCCGACCATGTGCTCGGCGAAATCGACCAGGGTTCTGCGCTGCTCGAAGGCGTGCTCAATATCGGCCGGGGCGCTGTCGCCTCCGAAATGGTGGGCCTGAGCGAGGAGGTGTTTACCCGCACCGTCAATTACCTGAAGGAGCGCAAGCAGTTCGGCAAGGCCATCGGCGAATTCCAGGCGCTGCAGCACCGCGCAGCGCAGCTCTATATCGACATCGAGATCACCCGCGCCGCCGTGCTGAAGGCACAGCAAGCGCTGGACACAAATGCCGACAAGGCCACGGCGGCGGTGGCGGTCGCGAAAGCGCGCGCTGGCACCACCGCGACGCGCGCCGTGCAGGAAGGCGTGCAGATGCATGGCGGCATGGGCATGACCGATCAGTTCGACATAGGCTTCTTCATGAAACGCGCCCGCGTCTGCGAGGAGCTGTTCGGCGACTCGAATTATCATGCCGATCAGCTGGCGAGGCTAAGAAGTTATTAGGCCACCGTCATTGCGAGGAGCGATAGCGACGAAGCAATCCATATCTCCGCTTGCGGCACCATAGATTGCTTCGCTTCGCTCGCAATGACGACCCTGCGGGCTAGTTGCTTTTCGTAGCCGCTTCGGCGTGCACGACGCCGTTCGCCGCCAGCATTTCCAGCAGCCGCTCTGCGACGACCTTCTGCCCTTCCGGCGTCCAGTGCGGGCCGAGGCCGCCTTGCGTGTAGAACGGCGCTCCCTCGAGTTTCGCAAACGGAATCCGGTTCGCCTCCAGATAGGCGGCCAACGCGTCGTCATGGTTCTGGATTCCGACCATGAACCTGGCGCCGTCCGCTTCGACGAACTCGCGCATCTTGCCGACCAGTTTTTCGGTGGGGTCCGGCACCGTGACCGGCGGGTATCGGAGCCGCACATAGAGATTCGTCGCCAGCCGGGCCAGCCAGAGGTGGCGCACCAGCCAGTTGTCCCGGATGTACAGCAGTTGCGATCTCGGCACCGGCTGTCCCATCAACGCCAGCGAACCGTCCGCCAGCGTGGCGAAGTAGGGCTTGTGATAGCTCGCGTAGCGGATATTGGTGCGGTTATCCAACCGGTCATTGTCCGAGCAGAAGATCAGCACGACGACCGCCGGCTTGACCTTCGCCCACACTCGCTGCAGCAGCAGGTATTCCTGATCGGTGCCGTAACCCGCAACGCCTGTCGCCAGAATCTTGTAGTCGGGAAGCTTGGGCTTCAGCAGCTCGGTGAAGCGCTCGTCTGCTTCGGAATCCGCACCCCAGACAAAGGAGTCTCCGAGTATCATGATCGTCGGTTTGGCGTCGAGAGTGAATTCCTCGTCGCGCAAACCGAGATTGTTATGTTTGAAATGGGTGGTACGAAACGTCGTGATGGTGCCCGAGGATTCCGGCGCCGGCGCCCATCCAAGCTCGGCGTCGTAATCGTAACTGAGCGACTGCTCGGCCAGGCCGTCGCGCAGCTCGCGGAAGTCGGCAAGACGAAGAACGATTTCGAGACAGACCAGCGTCACGACCGCGATGATCAGCGACATGCAGATCAGCAAAAAGAAGTCGCTGAACCGGCCGGTTTTACTCTGTTGCGCCATCTTTGCTTGTCGCTCGCGGCCCCTGAAGCCTCGGCCGGATGGGTACTTGAAAGTGGCGGCGAGCGAAAGGGGAGCGCGTTCGGTTGGTTGGAGCCTGGAAAAAACAAGAACCGGCAGCGAGCTGCAGTTCCGGAGCGGCATAGTGACGGTGGGTAAGCTCGCCGTTTCCAGAAAGATGTTGTCAGTCTTCGTCATTCCGGGGCGACGCGGAGCGTCGAGCCCGGAATCCATAACCACAGGCGCTACTTGGATATTCCGGGATAGAGATCAACCCACTCAGGATTCTGCTCCTCGATCAATCGAATCTTCCAATCCCGCCGCCAGTTTTTCAGTTCTTTCTCCCGAGTGATGGCAGTGATCGCATCATCATGGATTTCGAACCAGACCAGTTTGTCGACGTCATATCGAGCTGTGAAGCCGCCTGATACTTTGGTTCTGTGCCCGTAGACGCGTCGGACGAGATCGTTTGTCACGCCCAGATAGAGCGTGCCGTGTTTCTTGCTCGCAAGCAGATAGACGTAGTGGTTATGGATTCCGGGCTCGCGCTTCGCGCGCCCCGGAATGACGAAGGATAGAGTCTGTTCGCGTCGCTGACAAATCTTGCGAATCGGCGCTCCAACTCTGCACAGCCTTGATTGGGGGACGATTTGGGCAGCGTCACCTGATCGGCGGCGCGTATTGAATTCCGCCGTTGTTCCAGAGCTGGTTCAGCCCGCGCGGGATCTTCAGCTTGGAGCCCTCGCCGACGTTGCGGTCATAGACTTCGCCGTAATTGCCGACATGCTTGATGATGCGCACCGCCCAGTCCTTGGTGAGGCCGAGGTCCTCGCCGTAGTTGCCCTCATTGCCGACGAGGCGCATCACGTCGGGCTTCTTCGACTTCAAGGCTTCGTCGATGTTTTTCGAATTCACGCCGAGCTCCTCGGCGTTGATCATGGCGTAGAGCGTCCATTTCACGATCATCATCCAGTCGTCGTCGCGCTGGCGCACCACCGGCGCGAGCGGCTCCTTGGAGATGACGTCGGGCAGGATGACGTTGTCGTCCGGCTTCGGCATGGTCAGCCGCAGCGCGTAAAGCTGCGAGATGTCGGCGGTGAAGGTGTCGCATTTGCCGTCCTGGTAGGCTTTGACCGCCTGGTCCAGCTGCGGGAACTTCATCTCCTCGTATTTCATGTTGTTGGCCTTGAAATAATCGGCGAGGTTGAGCGCCGTCGTCGTCGACGCCTGCACGCAGACCTTGCTGCCGTCGAGGCTGAGCGCATTGTCGATGTTGCGCGCGCGCGGCAGCATGAAGCCCTGGCCGTCGTAATAGGCGACCGCCGGGAAGTAGAGGTCGTAATTTTCCTCGCGCGACAAGTTCCAGGTCGAATTGCGCGAGAGGATGTCGACTTTCCGGCTCTGCAGCTCCTTGAAGCGCTCATTGGCATCGAGCGGGATGAACTTCGCCTTGTTTGGATCGTCGAAGATGGCGGCTGCTACCGCGCGGCAGAAATCGACGTCGAAGCCGGTCCAGTTGCCCTTGTCGTCGGGGATCGAGAAGCCGGGCAGCCCTTTGTTGACGCCGCAATAGACCTCGCCGCGACGGACCGTGCGCTTCAGGGTGCGGGTGTCGTAGAACTCATAGACGATGGCGGAAACCGCGACCAGAGCCGCGACCGCGAGCCCGATCAACAGGCCGCCTCGGAATGTGCGAAACATATGTCTCTCTCTGAAAGGAGCGAAAAAGAGGGGCGGGACGGATCGCCGGCGCTACAGCTCCGGCTTCTGCTTGATGATCACCTTGGTGCCGACCGGGACGCGATTATAGAGATCGGCGACGTCGGCATTGACGAGACGGAAGCACCCCGAGGAGACTTTGGTGCCGATCGTATCGGGGCGATTGGTGCCGTGAATGCGGTAGACGGTCGTGCCGAGATACATCGCGCGGGCGCCGAGCGGGTTGCCGGGTCCGCCGGCCATGAAGCGCGGCAGATAGGGCTGACGGGCGATCATTTCCGGCGGGGGCGTCCAGTCCGGCCACTCCTTCTTGTTGGTGATGGTCACGAGTCCCTGCCACTGGAAGCCGTCGCGGCCGACGCCGATACCGTAGCGCAGCGCGCGTCCGCCGGGCTGGATCAGATAGAGGTGACGCTCCGCGGTCTGGACGATGATGGTGCCTGGCGCTTCGGTGGTGCGATAGAGCACCATCTGCTTCTGCCATTCCGGATCGAGCTGATAGGTGTCGTCGGCGACGAGGCCGGGCTGATCGCCGGGGTCCTGCGACTGCGCGTAGTTCGCCGACGTCGAGAGCACGAGGCCCGTCGCGGCCGTCAAAATCCAGATCAGGTGGCGAAGCTTCGTCATTTCCGGAAATCTCCTTGAGAGGCGCACGGCCGTTGTATCACTGTTTGGCAAATCACTGGAACCCTCAAAACTTGCGGTCAGATTGATGGCAAGTTCGTGGCACCTTTGGCGGAATCCTTACGATTCCCGTCACTTGGCAGTCATGCGGAAGGGGTGGGAAAGCGGCTCATTTTGGCGCGATCCAGGCGTGCAGGACGAGCGACAGCAGGGCGACGCTGCCGACACCCGCAAGCCAGAGGCCCACGAACCACAGCAGGCGCCGGGCAAGCGGGCGCGGCGTGTCCTGCGGCGGCATCAGTGATAGCCGCTGCCGGCGCGGACCTTGCCGCGGAATACCCAATAGGCCCAGGCGGTGTAGCCGAGGATCAGCGGGATCAGCACGGCGACACCGAACAGCATGAAGATCTGGCTGTTCTCGGGCGAGGCCGCCTGCCAGATGGTGATGCTCTGCGGCACGATATAGGGATACATGCTGATGCCGAGGCCGGCATAGGAAAGCGCGAACAGCGTCAGCGCCAGATAGAACGGCTTCGAGTCCTGCCGGTTGGCGAGCGCGCGGAGCAGGAGCACGGTGACGATGGCGACCGCGATCGGCACCGGCGCGGTGAGCACCACGTTCGGCCAGGTGAACCAGCGCTGGGCATACTGAATATGCAGGAAGGGCGTCGCGATGCTGACCGCGCCGATCGCCAGCAGCATGGCGAACAGCAGATACCAGCAGAGGTGATAGGCCTTGTCGCGCAGGCCGCCTTCGGTCTTCAGCACCAGCCAGGTCGCGCCGAGGAACGCATAGCCGATCGCGAGCGAGATACCGGTCAGAATCGAGAACGGCGTCAGCCAGTCCCACCAGCCGCCTGCATATTGTCGTCCCTCGACATGAATGCCCTGCAGGATGGCGCCGAGCGCGATGCCTTGCGCAAGTGCGGCGAGCCACGCGCCGCCGATAAAAGCGAGGTCCCAGTGATTGCGATTGCGTTCGCCCCGTACGCGCCAGCGGAATTCGAAGGCGACGCCGCGGAAGATCAGCCCGACCAGCATCGCGATGATGGGCGTGTAGAGCGCGGGCATCAGCACGGCGTAGGCGAGCGGAAACGCCGCCATCATGCCGCCGCCGCCGAGCACGAGCCAGGTCTCGTTGCCGTCCCACACCGGCGCCACGCTGTTCATGATGACGTCGCGATCGGCTTTGGCCGGAAACAGCGGGAAGAGAATGCCGAGCCCCAGATCGAAGCCGTCCATCACCACGTAGACGAACACGGCAAAGGCGATGATGAAGGCCCAGATGGTGGCGATATCGATCGGGATGCTCATTGGGTCACCCCTTCGATGGCGGGCGTGATGCCGGCGGCGCGCGCGGGCACATCGCTCGGCGGTCCGGCTTCGCCTGGATGCGGCGGCTGCGCCATCAGCCGCAACAGATAGATCACGCCGGCGGCAAACACGGTGAAATAGACGATGACAAAGGCGACCAGCGAGGAACCGACGGCGGGCGCGGCAAGCGGCGAGGCGGACTCAGTGGTCCGCAGCAATCCATAGACGGTGAAAGGCTGCCGTCCGGTCTCCGTAGTGATCCAGCCCGCGAGCACGGCGACAAATCCTGCCGGTCCCATCAGCAGTGCAAAGACATGCAGCAGTCGCGACTGGAACAGCGTGCTGCGCCAGCGGCACCACAGGCTCAGCAGGCCAAGGCCGAACATCAGGAAGCCCATGCCGACCATGATGCGGAACGACCAGAAAGTAATGGGCACCGGCGGCCAGTCTTTCCGCGGCACGGTGTCGAGCCCTGCCATAGGTGCGTCCGGCGAATGTTTCAGGATCAGCGAGCCCATGCGCGGAATTTCGAGGGCGTATTTGACCCTGCCCTCGCTCTGGTCGGGCAGGCCGAACAGGATCAGCGGCGCGCCGTTGGGATGGCTCTGGTAATGACCTTCCATGCCCATGATCTTCACAGGCTGGTGCTCCAGCGTGTTGAGCCCATGCTGGTCGCCAGCCAGGATCTGGATCGGCGCCACGAGCGTGGCCATCCACATTGCCATGGAGAACATCACGCGCGGACCGGCGAGATGCTGGTCGCGCAACAGATGAAAGGCGCCGACGGCGCCGACCACCAGGGCCGTGGTGAGATAGGCCGCGAGCACCATGTGGACGAGGCGATAGGGAAAGGATGGATTGAAGATGAGCTTCAGCCAGTCGGCGGCGACGAATTGCCCGTCGGCGTTCACCGCGTAGCCGGTGGGCGTCTGCATCCAGGAATTGGCGGAGAGGATCCAGAACGCCGAGATCAGCGTGCCGATCGCGACCATCAACGTCGCCATGAAATGCAGCCGGTGGCCGACGCGTTCGAGGCCAAACAGCATCACGCCGAGGAAGCCGGCTTCGAGGAAGAACGCGGTCAGAACCTCATAGGCCATCAGGGGGCCGATGACGGGTCCGGTCTTGTCGGCGAAGGCCGACCAGTTGGTGCCGAACTGGTAGGACATCACGATGCCCGACACCACGCCCATGCCGAAGGCAACCGCGAAGATCTTGAGCCAGTAATTGAAGAGATTGAGGAATACCTCGCGCCCCGTGATCAGCCAGCGCGCTTCGAGGACGGCGAGATAGCTCGCAAGCCCGATGGAGAAAGCGGGAAAGACGATATGGAATGACATCGTGAAGGCAAACTGCGCCCGCGCGAGGCCGACTGCATCAAAACCATCGAACATCGCACGCCATCCATCGTCATTCCTTCGCGCAGCTTAGCACGAGCGGCATGACGTTGATATCGGGAGGGGGTCGTTCAAAACAGAGCGACCCGGAAAGGGGGCATCCTTTCCGGGTCTTGAGGTCTTGGGAGGTCGAAGAGAAATTCGATGGGTATCTGTCTAACAGGCGATTTTTTCAGTGTGATTTCGTCGTCTGTTTCATTTGTTTCGTGGCCCGGCGGCTGGCGCTTCCTTTACGCGGCGAGGCTGTCGACGCCGGCGTTCCGGAGTAGGTCCGCAAGCTGCTTGCGGGCATAGAACATGCGGGTCTTCACCGTGCTCTGCGGAATGCCGATGATCTGGCCGACTTCTTCCACCGATTTCTCGTGGTAGTACACGAGGTTGATGATCTCCCGGTGCGCCGGCGACAGCTTTGCGACGCAGGCACGCAGGATCTGGCTGGTGGTCGAGCGGTCGAGCGAAGCTTCCGGCGTTTCGGCGTCGTCGGCGATCTCGCGGACGTCGTCCTGGTCGATGTCCTCGAACTTGCGCTGGCGCAGCGAAGTCAACGCCTTGAAGCGGGCGATCGATAGCAGCCAGGTCGAAACCTGGGAACGGCCCTCGAACTGGCTCGCAGTGCGCCAGACGTCCAGGAAGACCTGGCTGACGAGGTCTTCGGCGATCGTGGTGTCGCGAACGATGCGAAGGATGAAGCGGTAAGCGCGTACGTTATGACGCGAATAAAGGATGTGCATCGCGGTGCGGTTGCCGTCGGCGATGCTTTGCAGAAGCATTTCGTCCGAGGTCGCCTGAGCAGCGATGATGCTCTGGCGGGCTGCGGCGTTGATGGCGACGACGTTCTGCATGACAGGCTCCCATGACGCCGGTTGTGCGGCGCTTCGTTAACCCAGAGTGTTAATGGGGCTGCGTTTCGGGATGTCTGCTCGAAAAGGGGAAAATGGTTTCTTGGGCAGGAGAATTGTTTCGTTGAGGCGGCTGCGACGAAACATTCAGGGCGAAATTGTGAATAATTTCAATGTACGGAAAATGCCGGGATTTCAGGATGGAAAAAGTTCCGCATGCCCCCCGGGATGTGGGGCAATGCAATACCCTAAGGAAAGGCGGCCTCATAACGCGAGGCGGACGGCGGTTCAGGCTTTTTCGCCGGCCGGGGAGAACAGGTAGCCGCCGCCGCGGATGGTGCGGATCACCGCCGGCTTGGTGGGATCCGGCTCGATTTTGCGGCGAATCCGCATGATCCGGAGGTCTACGGCGCGGTCGAAGGCCTCGCTGTCGCGGGCATTGGCGAGCTCCAGCAGCCGCTCGCGCGACAGCACCCGCTTCGGGTTGGCGGCAAAGACCTTGAGCAGGCCGAATTCGGACGCGGTCAGAGGGTGCTCATTGCCCTCATCGTCGCGGAGCGCCTGGGCTTCGAGGTCGAGCCATTTGGTGCCGAACCGGACCAGATGATCCTTTCCGGCCCTGGCGCCGGCGGCCTCGGTCGCGGCAGGAGCGGCCTTGGTCCGCCCGGCCCGGCGCAGCACCGAGCGAATGCGGGCCATCAGTTCGCGGAGCTCGCAGGGCTTTGCGATGTAGTCGTCGGCCCCGAGCTCGAGCCCGACCACGCGGTCAATCGGGCTTGCAGTCGCGGTCAGCATGATGACGGGGACATTGGTGCGGCTCTTGAGGTCGCGGATGATGGAAAGCCCGTCTTCCTCTGGCATGTTGAGGTCGAGCACCACGAGATCGGGCTCCGAGCCCGTCTCGATCGCGCCGCGCAGGCTCTTTCCGCCGTCGCACAGGGTCACGATGAAACCGTGCATTTTGAGATAATCGCCGACCATCTCGCGGGCCGGCGCCTCGTCATCGACGATGATGATGTGTTGGCTCTGGCTCATGACAGCTCGGTCGCGGGTAGGACGATGGTGAAGGTCGATCCCTTGTTAGGACCTGCGCTCTCGGCGGTCACCTCGCCGCCGTGCATATCGATGATGCGTTTGACGATCGAGAGCCCGAGCCCCGTCGAGCTTTCGCCCGCGGTAGGCTTGGCAGAAAGGCGCTGGAAGCGGCCGAAGAGGCGGCCGAGGTCTTCCGGCGACAGGCCCGCGCCTTCGTCGGCGACGCGGATGACGGTGTTGTCGTCCTCATGGCTGACCACCACCGCGATCTTGCCGCCGATCGGGCTGTATTTGATGGCGTTGGATACGAGATTGTCGATCGCCTCGCGGATGCGGTCGGTGTCGCACATGGTCACGATGTTCGGCGGCGCCGACACTGTGATGGTTTGCTGCTTGTTGACGGCGAGCGGCTGATTGGCCTCGGCGACCTCGCTGACGAGATGGGCGATATCGACCGGCTCGCGGCGGATGGTGATGTCGAAAGCGTCGGCCATCGCATCCGAAATCAAATGATCGACCATCGAGGTGAGGCGCCTGGTCGCATCGCGGATATGGTCGATCTGGGCGGTGACGCTCTCCTTCGACGCGGCGGTCGAGATCAACTCGGTCAGCATCTCGGTGCGGCCGAGGATCACGCCGAGCGGATTTTTGAGGTCATGGGCGACCGTGCCCAGGATCTCGTTCTTGAAGCCGTTGGCCCGCTGCAGCCGCAGCCATTGCGCCGACAGCCTCCGGTTGGCCTGCATCAGCGCGCGGGTGCGCTGGGCGACGCGGTCCTCGAGCTGGGTATTGGCCTCGTGGAGCTGCTGGTAAAGGATGACGTTGTCGAAGGCGATCGACAGCCGGCTGCCGAAGATCTCCACCAGCGAGCGGTCGGTCTCGGACAATTGCCGCTCGGATTGCAGCAGCACCACGACCTCGCGGCCCGAGCCGGTGCGGATGTAGAGCACGGTGCGGTGATCGGCGAATTCGTGCTTGCGGCGCTTGAAGGCGGCTTCGACCATCGTGCGCAGGTCCGGATCGAGCGATTTCGAGCTGGCCACGCCGATGAAGCGGCTGTAGCAGCCGGAGCCGGCGAGCACGGAAAAGTCTTCGCGTGTCTTGTTGCCGTCGTCGCGCAGCACCAGGATGCCGGCGCAATCGACATTGAGCAGCGAGGCGAGTTGGGTCAGCACGCCCTCGGCGAGCCGCTGCATCGAACGGAAATCATACAGCGTCGAAGCGGCGTCGATGATGATCTCGAGCCCGCGCCTCGTCTGCACCATGCGCTCGAGCTGCTGGTAGCTGCGCAGCGCCGCGGTCAGCGAGGTGAACAGCTTGTCGGCGGTGAGCTCGGTCTTGGCCTTGTAGTCGTTGATGTCGTACTGGACGATGACGCGCCGCTCCGGCGCCTGGCCCGGCTGGCCGGTGCGCAGGATGATGCGCACGGTCTCGTTCTGGATCTCGTTGCGGATGAACTCGACGAGCTCGAGGCCCGCGACATCCGTCTCCATGATGACGTCGAGCAGGACGGCCGCGATGTCCTTGTGCGCGCGCAACAGCTCGCGGCCTTCGGCGGCGGAATGGGCGGAGAGGATTTCGAGCCCCTGGCCGTTCAGGCTGTAGTCGGAAAGCGCAAAGCGGGTGCCCTCATGCACGGCCTGATCGTCGTCGATGACGGCGATCTTCCACTTGCGGACAGACGAGTTGTCCGGAACCGTTCCGGTGTCGTCGATCAGGTGGAGGACATCGTCCTGTTCGGCCATTGATCAGTTCCGTCCGCTAAAGTCTCAGAGGTTGCGGGTTCGCCCTTGGCAACCCGGGGCATGATAATGCGAAAAGTGGTGCCTTGTCCCAGCCTTGACTCCAGCATCATCCGGCCGCCCAGCTGCTGGGTTACCAGATTATAGACGATGTGTAGACCCAGTCCGGTGCCGCCTTCGTCGCGGCGCGTCGTAAAGAAGGGGTCGAATGCCTGGCGCTGCACGTCCGGCGTCATTCCGGCCCCGCTATCGGCGAAAATGATCTCGATATCATCATGGCCCCGAGCCCGCGCCGAGATCGAAATCGAGCCCGAGCGGCCGTCGCCGAAGGCGTGGTTAACAGCGTTGAGGAACAGATTGGTCAGGATCTGGCCATAGGAGCCCGGATAGCCGTTGATGACGAGGCCTTCGGGCACGTCGACGGTCAGCTCGATCGGCGCCCTCTTCAGGACCGGCCGCAAGCTCGCGATGATCTGGTCGGTGGCCTCGCCGAGCGAGAACTGCCGGCGTTCGGCATGCGAGCGGTCGACCGCGACCTGCTTGAACGACTGAATCAGCTCGCCGGCGCGGTGCAGATTGGCCACCAATTGCTGGGCGGCGTCGCGCGAGGAGCGGACGTACTCCTCAAGCTGCGAGCGACGCAATCCGCCGCCGGCGTTGAGCTCCGCCTCGAACATCTCGCTGCGGCGCGCAAAGCTCGATGCAACCGTCAAGCTGATGCCGATCGGGTTGTTGACCTCGTGGGCGACGCCGGCGACGAGGCCGCCGAGCGCCGCCAGCCGCTCGGCGTCGATCAGGTTCTGCTGCGCGGTATTGAGCTCGAGCAGTGCGCTCTCCGCCTCTTCCTTCGACGAGCGCAATTCGTCCTCGGTGCGGCGCTTGGCGATGGCATTTTCGCGGAACACTTCCACCGCACGCGCCATGGCGCCGACCTCGTCGCGGGCGGTAGTGCCCTGCACGGCGCGGTCGTAGTCGCCAAGCGTGATCGCGCGCATCGCCGTCATGATCTGTTGCAGCGGGAGGCGGATCGAGAGCGCGATCAGCACGCCCGCGGACAGGATGATGCCGAGGAAGATCACGGCGATCGACAACACGCGCCGCGAAATGTCGGCCAGTGTGCGGTCGAACGTCTCCTGCGCCTTCTGCTCACGCTCGCGCATCTTGGCGGAGAGATCGTCGATCGCGCCGATGGCTTCGGCCTGCGTCGCGTCGATGGTGTTGCGCAACAGCTCGGTTCGGTTGGTCAGCTGCTCCGACAATTTGTCCATGCCCTTGCGCAGCGCGTCCGTGCGTTCCTTCAGGCGCACCAGCGCCATGCGCTGCAAATCGTTGTCGGCGAGATCGGACATGACGGGGATGGTCTTCTCGATCGTATCGGTGTTGCGGCGCGCTTCCTCGGCCGACGCGGTCGCAAGCGACAAATAATAGGCATTGGCCGCAACCAGCATCCCGGTGAAGGCTTCGCGGGATTTGCCGAGCGAAGGCCAGATCAGCGCGTCGCGGTGGCCGGTTGCGCCCTCGATGATGGAATAAAGCCCGGCCATGTCCTTGGCCGGGCCCAGCACCTGCTGGTCATAGGTCTTGTTGATGGTGGCCTGCACGGTGCGCAATTCGCCAAAGCCGTTGAGAAAGCGCTCGGTGACGTGCTCGAGCTCTTCCACCGATCCGGACAGCATGGGGTCGGTGGACGCCCGTGTCGTCAGCGTGCCGAGCACGGCCTCGCGCAGCAGCAGGATTTCGGCGAACAGCTCGGGGCTCGGCTGGTTGATGTAGCGGTGGATCAGGTTCTGCAGCCGCCCGGTCTCGCTTTCGAGCAGCGCCAGGATCTTGTCGGACTCGCGCACCTGGCGCACGTCCTCCCAGGCCGAGCCCAAAACCTTGGCGCCGTTCCAGATCAGCACGGCGAGCACCACGACGACCGCCGAGTTCAGCGCCGCGATCGACAGGATGCGCCAGCGGATCGGCACCGCGCGGAGCAGGCCGACGATGCGGGTGCGCACCTGGGTCGCGAGGCTCACCTGCCGTTCCGTCGTGTCGCTGGTGGGAGGCGCTGACAAGACGATCCTCACTCCACCCTGCGAATGCGGTCGATCAGGGCCGCGGGCGCGGGATCGCGCTGCGCCCTTTCATAGAGAGTGGCCATCGCCGCCTCGCGAAAGATCTTCTGGTCGCCCGCCGAAAGGCTCTGCCAGGCCTTGAGCGGCATCACCAGCACTTCCGGGGTCGGATAATCCTCGTTCTGGGTATCGGCGGCGCGAAACTCGCGCGCGAAAGCGCTCGTTGAGGCCGCCATCAACAGCAGCACTGCAACGAGGGCAAAGGTCCGCGGAAGATCGGCGCGGTACACTGACAACTTCTTCCCCTTAATGATGAAGTCTTGGGCCGACGGAAAAGGTTCAACGCCTTTTTGCAGTGCGGGCGGGATGCCGCTATTGTGCCGACGCCGGGATGATCGTCAATGGCGCCTCGGGATCGGTGTTTTCCGGATTGACTCTGCCCTCGTTGCGATCCGCGAGATGCACCGAGTATTAATATTAACCAGCCTGAGTTCGTTTCCTCATTTTGAGAGTGGTTTTTATCGTGAAATCCGGAATTAAGCTCGTGCAACTAGCGGCTGTAGCGACGACGGCTCTGCTACTTGCTTCGCCGGCTTTCGCCGCGACCGAGGTCATGTGGTGGCACGCGATGTCCGGCCAGCTAGGCCGGCAGGTGGAGAAGCTCGCTACCGATTTCAACGCTTCGCAGTCGGAATACAAGGTCGTCCCGAGCTACAAGGGCAATTACACGGAAACCGTCACGGCCGCGATCTTCGCGTTTCGTTCGCGCAGCCAGCCCGCGATCGTGCAGGTCAACGAAATCGCGACCGCCACCATGATGGCTGCCAAGGGCGCGATCTACCCGGTGTTCGAGCTGATGCGGGACGAGCAGGAGCCATTTGCGCCCGGCGCCTATCTGCCAGCCGTCACCGGCTATTATGCCGATCTCAGCGGCAATCTCCTGTCGTTCCCGTTCAACGCCTCGACGCCGATCCTCTATTACAACAAGAGGATGTTCCGGGATGCCGGGCTCGATCCGGAAACCGCGCCGAAGACCTGGCCGGAAGTAGGCGCGGCGGCGAAGAAGTTGCGTGATCGTGGCGCGTTCTGCGGCTTCACCACGTCCTGGCCGTCCTGGATCAACGTCGAGAATCTCTCCGCGTTTCACGACCTGCCTCTCGCGACCAGGGCTAACGGTTTTGGCGGGCTTGACGCCACGCTCGTCTTCAACAACCCAACCGTTGTACGCCATGTCGCGCAACTCGCGGAATGGCAGAGCTCGAAGATCTTCGATTACAGCGGCCGGGCGCAGTCGGCCGAGCCGCGCTTCCAGAACGGCGAATGCGGCATCTTCATCGGCTCGTCGGCGACACGCGCCGACATCAAGGCCAATTCGAGGTTCGATGTCGGCTACGGCATGATGCCCTATTGGCCGGATGTTGCGGCTGCGCCGCAGAACACCATCATCGGCGGCGCGACGCTGTGGGTGCTGCGCGACCGCCCGAAGGCCGAATACAAGGGCGCCGCGAAATTCTTTTCCTTCCTGTCGAAGCCGGAAGTGCAGGCCGCCTGGCATCAAAACACCGGTTATCTTCCGATCACCCGAGCCGCCTTCGACCTCACCCGCGCGCAGGGCTTTTACGATCGCGATCCCGGCGCCGCGATTGCGATCGAGCAGGTCACGCGGAAGCCGCCGACGGAGAATTCACGTGGAGTGAGACTAGGGTCGTTCGTGCTGATCCGCGACGTGATCGATGACGAGCTGGAACAGGCGTTTGCCGGCAAAAAGAGCGCGCAGGCGGCGATGGATTCCGCCGTCGAGCGCGGCAACCGGCTGCTCCGCCAGTTCGAGCGCGCCGGCCCGGACCGGTAAGCTAGCGCGCGCATCTCATGTTGTGTTCGCTGCCATCAGTTGCGGATTACGGCAGCTATCGCGTCTGGCGCACCGAAGTGTCGAGCTGGCTGCCGGTGGCGCTCGACATCGCGCGCGGCCACGGGCTCGTCTGCACGGCGCCGCATGTGTTCGCGACCGGAACCAATCTCGTCGTTGCGCTCGACGCGCGGCTGATCCTGAAGATCTTTCCACCGATGCTGCGCAGTCAATTCGTGTCGGAGCGCGGCGCGTTGTCGGTGCTGCACGGGCGGCTCAGCCTGCCGATCCCGGAAATCGTCGCCGAGGGCGAGCGCGACGGCTGGCCCTATCTCGTCGTCACGCGTCTCGAGGGGGCGCTGGGTTCGGAGGTGTGGCCATCGCTGCCGGAAGATCAGAAGGAGCGTGTGCTGGCGCAAATCGGCGCAACCATCGCGGAAGTGCAGCGTGCTCCGCCCGGCGCGCTGCTCGACATCGAGCCGCGCTGGGACGTATTCATGCGCGGGCAGATCGCAGGATGCCGCGCGCGGCAGGAGCGGCTGGGACTGGCGCCGAAATTCATCGACGGGCTGGATGATCTGCTGCGCGACGCCGCCGAATTGATTCCGATGAACGCGCCACCGGTGATCCTGACCGGCGAATACATTCCGGAAAACTTCTTGCTGGCAAACGACGGCGGCGCGTGGCGCCTCGCCGGCCTGATCGATTTTGGCGACGTGCAAACCGGCTTTGGCGATTATGACCTGCTCGGCCCCAGCGCCTTCATGGCCGCTGGCCGACCGCGCCGCGTCCAAAACCTGTTCGAGCGGTACGGCTATTCGCGCGCGGACATCGATTTCGCCCTGAAGCGCCGGCTGATGGCGCTCATGCTGCTGCATCGGGCGAGCGATCCCGTCAGGCACATCTGTATCGAGGGCTGGCAAGAGCAGGCGGACGACCTCATGCAGCTTCAGGAGCTGATCTGGCCGGATTGAGGGGCGGTCTCTGCCTTCATATTGAGCAAAGCAGCCCCTTTGTATGCAAGCTGCCGTTTGCCGGCGCCCCTGCGGCCCATCGCACTTTCGGAAAGCCGATCATGGGCTTAGCCGGCCCTTACGGCTTGGGTAGGGTTTGGCACGAACCTTGCGAACACTGCTCCAAAAGCATTTTTCACGTTGCGTTGGAGCCTTTCATGAAACGTCGCGATTTCCTCAAATCCGTTTCCGGTCTGGCGGCAGGCGCATTGGCGCCTACCGCGCCGGCGATCTGGTCGCCCGCCAAGGCCGATGCGCGATCCGAGACTCTTCTGATCGTTTCCGAAGGCGGTCCGAACAATCTCGACATCCATGGCGTCGGCACCAACGTGCCCGGCTATGAAGTGTCCTGGAATTGCTACGATCGGCTGATCAGCCACGAGATGAAGAGCGGACCGGGCGGCGTGCCTTATTACGACCGCGACAAGTTCAAGGGCGAGTTCGCCGACGACATGAACATCTCCGACATGTCGGTAACGTTCAAGCTGAAGAAGAACGCGAAATTCCACGACGGCACGCCGGTGAGCGCGAAGGACGTGAAATGGTCGCTCGACCGCGCCGTCAGCGTCGGCGGCTTCCCGACCTTCCAGATGAGCGCGGGCTCGCTGACCAAGCCGGAGCAGTTCGTCATCGTCGACGACAACACAGTGCGCGTCGACTTTGCCAGGAAGGACAAGCTGACCATTCCCGATCTCGCGGTCATTGTGCCCTGCGTGGTCAACTCGGAGCTGGTCAAGAAGAACGCCAGCGAGAAGGACCCCTGGGGCCTCGAATACACCAAGCAGCAGACCGCGGGCTCCGGCGCCTACAAGGTGACGAAATGGACCGCCGGCACCGAAGTGATCATGGAGCGCAATGACGAGTGGGCCGGCGGCCCCTTGCCGAAGATCAAGCGCGTGATCTGGCGCATGGTGCCGCAGGCCGGCAACCGCCGCGCGCTGCTCGAGCGCGGTGACGCCGACATTTCCTATGAGTTGCCGAACAAGGATTTCCAGGAACTGAAAGCGGCCGGCAAGCTCAATGTCGTGTCGCTGCCGTTCTCCAATGGCATTCAATATATCGGCATGAACGTCACCAAGCCGCCCTTCGATAATCTGAAGGTACGGCAGGCCGTCGCCTGCGCAATTCCGTACCAGAAGATCATGGATGCGGTGATGTTCGGTCTCGCCAACCCGATGTTCGGTGCGCCGGCCGACAAGCCGACCGAGGTCTCCTGGCCGCAGCCGACCAAATATTCGACCGATATCGAGAAGGCCAAGGCGCTGATGGCGGAGGCGGCGCCCAACGGCTTCGAGACCACGCTGTCGTTCGACCTGAACTTCGCGCAGGTCAACGAGCCGCTCTGCGTGCTGGTGCAGGAAAGCCTTGCGCAGATCGGCATCAAGACCACGATCAACAAGGTGCCCGGCGCCAACTGGCGCACCGAGCTGAACAAGAAGGAGATGCCGCTCTACACCAATGTGTTCTCGGGCTGGCTCGATTACCCCGAATACTTCTTCTACTGGTGCTATCACGGCAACAATTCCGTCTTCAACACCATGAGCTACAAGTCGCCGGAGATGGACAAGCTCATCGACGGCGCGCGCGCTGCGGCCGCTACCGGCGACAAGGCGGCCTACGACGCCGACGTGAAGGGTTTTGTCGATCTCGCCTTCACCGACATCCCGCGCATTCCGCTGTACCAGCCCTTCGTCAACGTGGCGATGCAGAAGAATATCTCCGGCTATCAATACTGGTTCCACCGCCGGCTTGATTATCGCGCGCTGGTGAAGGCGTGAGCTAGCCGGAGGAAGAGCGCGCCATGCTGAGCATGATCGGCAAGCGGCTGATGTTCGCGGTCCCGAGCCTGATCGGCGTCGTCATCGTCACCTTCCTGTTGACGCGCGCGCTGCCGGGCGATCCCGCGGCTTATTTCGCCGGCCCCGCCGCGACCAAGGAAGCGGTCGAGCAGATCAGGAAAAAACTCGGTTTCGACAAGCCGCTGATCGAGCAGTTCTTCCACTACACCTCCGATCTTGCGCACGGCGATCTCGGGACGTCGCTGACCACCGGCCAGCCGGTCGCAACCGAAATCCGCAACCGCCTGCCGGCCTCCGCCGAACTCACGCTGCTCGGTCTCGTCATCTCGATCTCGATCGCGCTGCCGCTCGGCGTGCTCGCGGCAACGCGGCCGGGCTCCTGGATCGATCATCTCTGCCGCATCGCCACCACAGCCGGCGTCTCGCTGCCGGTGTTCTTCACCGGCCTGGTGCTCGTTTATGTCTTCTATTTCCTGCTCGGCTGGTCGCCGGCACCGCTCGGCCGGCTCGACGTGTTCTACAGCGCGCCGCCGACCGTGACCGGCTTCTTTCTCATCGACACCCTGATCGCACGCGATTTCGAGGCGTTTCGCTCGGCGTTGAGCCAGCTCATCCTGCCGGCCGCGACGCTGGCGATCTTCTCGCTCGCGCCGATCGCGCGCATGACGCGGGCCTCGATGCTGTCCGTGCTCGCTTCCGACTTCGTCCGCACCGCGCGCGCGAGCGGACTGAAACCGTCGACCGTGATCGTCACCTACGCCTTCCGCAACGCCATGCTGCCGGTCATCACCACGCTGTCGATGGTGTTCTCGTTCCTGCTAGGGGCCAACGTGCTGGTCGAAAAAGTCTTCGCCTGGCCCGGCATCGGCTCCTATGCCGTGGAAGCGCTGATCTCCTCGGACTTCGCGCCGGTGCAAGGCTTCGTGCTGACCATGGCGGTCATGTACGTGCTGCTCAATCTCATGATCGATATTCTCTATGGCGTGATCGATCCCAGAATAAGGCTCGAAGGATGAGTACCGTCGCCCCGACTGCCGAATCCGTCACCCCTGCGCGCCCCAGCACTGGCCTTGGCGCGATGCTCGAGCACACCCGTTATGTGCTCGGCGAGAACCGCGTCACTGCCTTTGCTTTCGGTCTCCTCATCGTCATCCTCTTTGCGGCACTGTTTGGCCCTTATGTCGTGCCGCACGATCCGCTCGCTTCAGATACCGCCGCGGCGTTGAAGGCGCCGTCGGCGGCGCACTGGTTCGGCACCGACCAGCTCGGCCGCGACATCTTCAGCCGCGTGATCGTGGCAACCCGGCTCGACACCTTCATCGCGGTCGCCTCCGTCGTGCTGGTGTTCCTGATGGGCGGGCTCGCCGGCCTCGCCGCCGGCTACTTCGGCGGCTGGACCGACCGCATCGTCGGCCGCATCGCCGACACCATCATGGCGTTCCCCCTGTTCGTGCTGGCGATGGGCATTGTCGCGGCGCTGGGCAACACCGTGCAGAACATCATCCTCGCGACCGCGATCGTGAATTTCCCGCTCTATGCGCGCGTCGCCCGCGCCGAGGCCAATGTCCGCCGCAACGCCGGCTTCGTGCAGGCGGCGCGGCTGTCGGGCAATGGCGAGTTCCGCATTCTGCTCGTGCACATCCTCCCCAACATCATGCCGATCATGATCGTGCAGATGTCGCTGACCATGGGCTACGCCATCCTCAACGCCGCCGGCCTTTCCTTCATCGGCCTCGGCGTGCGGCCGCCGACCGCCGAATGGGGCATCATGGTCGCCGAAGGCGCGGGCTTCATGGTCTCCGGCGAATGGTGGATCGCGCTGTTCCCGGGCCTCGCGCTGATGATCGCGGTGTTCTGCTTCAACCTGCTCGGCGACGGCCTGCGCGACATCGTCGATCCCCAGCGGAGGACGTGATGACTTTCAGTCTGGGAATTCGCCGTGCTCTCTCTAACCTCGCCCCGCTTGCGGGGAGAGGTCGGATCGCGCTTGCGATCCGGGTGAGGGGGACTCTCCGCGAACTCCACTTCCTCCTGAGTACGCCGATAGAAGCCCCTCATCCCAGCCTTCTCCCCGCAAGAACGGGGAGAAGGAGCGCGCCTCGCGAGTGGAGACAGCGCCTATGACCGCGCAGCCGCTGCTCGACGTGGGCGACCTCACCGTGGAGTTCACCACCCGTCGCGGCATCGTGAAAGCGGTGCAGCACGTCAACATCTCGGTCGCGAAGGGCGAGACGCTTGGCATCGTCGGCGAATCCGGCTCCGGCAAATCCGTCACGTCCTATGCCGTGATGCGCATCCTCGACCGCGCGGGGAAAATCGCCGGGGGCTCGGTGATGTTCTCCGGCATCGACGTCAAGGCCGCGAGCGAGGACGAGATGCGCGACCTGCGTGGCCGCGAAATCTCGATGATCTTCCAGAACCCGCGCGCGGCGCTCAATCCGATTCGCAAGGTCGGCGACCAGATCGAGGATGTGCTGCGCCAGCATGTGCAGCAGACGGAGGTCATGGATCGAGGCGAGAAGGCCATTGAAGCGCTGGAGCAGGTCAAGATCGCTCGTCCCCGCGAGCGCTACCACGCCTATCCCTTCGAGCTGTCCGGCGGCATGTGCCAGCGCGTCGTCATCGCGCTCGCGCTCGCCTGCAATCCGCAGCTCCTGATCGCGGACGAGCCCACCACCGGCCTCGACGTCACCACGCAGAAGGCGGTGATGGAGCTCGTGGTCGAGCTCACCAAGCGACGCGGCATGTCGACCATCCTGATCACACACGACCTGGGACTGGCCGCCGCCTATTGCGACCGCGTCGTGGTGATGGAGAAGGGCAGGGTGGTCGAGACCGCGAAGTCGGCGGACATCTTCGCCAATCCTCAGCATGCCTACACGCGAAAGCTGATGCGGGCGACGCCGCGGATCGGGGTGTCGCTGCGCGATCTGCTGCCGGAGGAGGATGCTTCTGTCATGGCCGGGCTTGACCCGGCCATCCATCAATCTTCGAAAGACTCTTCGAAGAGGATGGACCCCCGGGTCAAGCCCGGGGGTGACGAGTCTACTGGTGGAGATGCAAAACCTCTCCTCCTCGTCGAAAAGCTGGTCAAGGAATATCCGCGCCAGGGCGCGACCGCCTCCCTTGGCAAATTGTTCGGGCGCAAGCCGCCGGTCGAGCAGGAGGTGTTTCGCGCTGTCGACGGCGTCAGCTTCACGGTGGCCAAGGGCGAGAGCGTCGGCCTCGTCGGCGAATCCGGCTGCGGCAAATCGACCACGTCGATGATGGTGATGCGGCTCCTCGACCAGACCTCCGGCCGCATCTCCTTTGACGGGGAGGAGATCGGCGCCATCCTGCCGAACGCCTTTGCCCGGCTGCCGCTGCGCAGCCGCATCCAGATGGTGTTCCAGGACCCGACAGACAGCCTCAACCCGCGCTTTACCGCGGTGCGTGCGATCGCCGATCCGATCCTGCAACTCGGCGACATTCGCCGACGCGACGCCTTGCGCGCCCGCTGCGAGGAGCTGGCAGGCCTGGTTGGCCTGCCCGTCAATCTCCTGGATCGCTTTCCGCATCAATTGTCGGGCGGCCAGAAGGCCCGCGTCGGGATCGCGCGCGCGATCGCGGTGCATCCCAAGCTCGTGATCCTGGATGAGCCGACCGCGGCGCTCGACGTGTCAGTGCAGGCCGTGGTGCTGAACCTGCTGCAGGACCTGAAAGCGTCGCTCGGCATGAGCTATTTGTTCGTGTCCCACGATTTGAACGTAGTGCGCTTGTTGTGCGATCGTGTCATTGTGATGCGCACGGGGCGAATCGTGGAGCAGGGTCCGGCCGAAACGGTGCTGGGCGATCCGCAGGACGCCTATACCAAGGAGTTGCTGACGGCGATCCCGCATCCGCCGTTGCCAGTGCACTAAATAGGACCGCCATGGCTGCCGATACGCTGGATGATTATATCGACGCCGTCGCCAAGGCGCTTGCGCTGCGCCTGGAGGAGGCCTGGCGGCCCGCGATACGCGCCAACCTCGAAGTGTCGCTGCGGTTGGCGCGCCTCGTCGACGACTTCCCGCTGCCTGACGAAACCGAGCCGGCCAGTGTCTTCACCGCCTGACATCGCCATGAGTACCGCGTCCGCGCCGCCGTCGGCTTCCGAGATCGTCAAGGCCGTTTCCTCCCGCAAAATGTCGGCGCTGGAGGTGATGGAGCAGGCGCTCGCGCGCATCGCGCGGCACGACGATATTCTCAACGCCTTCACCGATGTCACCGCCGATCGCGCCCGCGCCAGGGCGCGCGCGATCGATGCCGCGATCGAAGCGGGCAGGAATGTTGGCCCGCTCGCTGGTGTGCCCTTTGCGGTGAAGAACCTGTTCGATGTAAAGGGTCTGCCGACCCGCGCCGGCTCGAAGATCAACCGCGACCTCGCGCCGGTCGGGCGCGACGCGACGCTGATCGAGCGGATGGAAGCCGCCGGCGCGGTTCTGGTCGGCGCGCTCAACATGGGCGAATATGCCTACGACTTCACTGGTGAGAATGTGCATGACGGCCCCTCGCGCAATCCGCATGACCCGACGCGGATGACCGGCGGATCGTCGGGCGGCTCCGGCAGCGCCGTTGGCGGCGCGCTGGTGCCGATCGCGCTGGGCTCGGACACCAACGGCTCGATTCGCGTGCCGTCGTCCTTCTGCGGAATTTTCGGCTTAAAGCCGACCTATGGCCGCCTTTCGCGTGCGCGCTCGTTTCCCTTTGTCGCGAGCCTCGATCATCTCGGCCCCTTCGCACGCAATGTTCGCGACCTCGCGCTCGCCTATGATGCGATGCAGGGTCCTGACGCCGATGACGCCGCATGCACCACGCGCGCCATTGAGCCCACGGCGGCGCTGCTCGCCCAGAACGTCGGCGGTCTGCGGATTGCGATCGCCGGTGGCTATTTCCAGACGAGCCTCTTTCCCGAGGCGATCGAAGCGGTCGCGCATGTCGCCAGGGCGCTCGGTGTCAACCGCGTGGTCGAGATTCCCGAGGCTTCGCGCGCCCGCGCCGCCGCCTACATCATCACCGCGACCGAAGGCGCCTCGCTGCATCTCGACCGCCTGCGCAAGCGTCCCAATGATTTCGATCCCGCCGTGCGCGACCGCCTGATCGCGGGCGCCATGGTGCCGGCTGCGCTGGTCGACCGCGCGCAGAAATTCCGCCGCTGGTATCGCGCCAAGCTGATGGAAATCTTCAAGTCGGTCGACGTGCTGATCGCGCCGGCAACGCCTTGCGTTGCGCCGAAGCTCGGTCAGGTGAATTTCACGCTCGACGGCGTCGAGCTTCCGGTGCGCGCCAATATCGGCATTCACACCCAGCCGATCTCCTTCATCGGCCTGCCGGTGGTCGCCGTCCCGGTGCCGCTTCGGCCGATGCCGATTGGGGTGCAGCTGATCGCGCCGCCCTGGCGCGAGGACATTGCGCTACGCGTCGCCTATGCATTGGAGCGGATGGGTGCGGTCGCGGCACCCTCGCCAAGGGGAATCTGAGATGGAGATCGACCTGCCCGAGGTGCTGGCCGAAGTCACCGCGCAATTCGAGCGCTACGAGAAGGCGCTGGTCTCGAACGACGTCGCCGTGCTCGACGAATTGTTCCGCAAGGATTCCCGCACGCTGCGTTATGGCATTGCCGAGAACCTCTATGGCTACAGCGAAATCGCGTCCTTTCGTGCCGCGCGCTCGCCGGCCGGGTTGATGCGCAAGACCGGGCGCACCGTGATCACGACCTATGGCCGCGACACCGCGGTGGCCTCGACCTTGTTCTATCGCGACACGCTGCCCGGCAAAGTGGGTCGCCAGATGCAGACCTGGGTCCGTTTCCCCGAGGGTTGGCGAATCGTGGCGGCCCATGTCAGCATCATCGACGAGCCCAAGGTGAAGACCACATGAGCCTCGACGATATCCCGGCCAACAACGCGCAACGCTCCGCTCAAGCGGTGGTGCGCCGCATCGACCGTGCCGCGCCCTCGGTGGTCAAGATCACGCGCGCGGAGGAATTGCGCCTGCAGTTGGCCGACGAGATCGTGCGCGGCGCGCTGCCGCCGGGCGCGCCGCTGGACGAGACCGACATCGCACGGCGCTTTTCCGTGTCGCGTACGCCGGTGCGCGAGGCTCTGCGCCAGCTCGTTGCCTCTGGCCTGGTCGAGGCGCGGCCGCATCGCGGCGCTGTCGTGGCGCGGCTGACCATCGAGCGTCTCACCGGCATGTTCGAGGCGATGGCGGAGCTGGAAGCGATCTGCGCCGGCCTTGCCGCGAAGCGGATGACGCCGATCGAGCGGCACCAGCTCGAGGCCGTTCATGAGGACTTGCGGGTGCTGAGCCATGCCGGCAATCCCGACCGCTTCCACGAGGTCAACGAGCGCTTCCACAATACGATCTATGCCGGCTCGCAGAACGCCTATATCGCTGAAATGACCCTGGCGACGCGTGTGCGGGTGCAGCCGTTCCGCCGTGCCCAGTTTCGCAATCTCGGCCGTCTGGCCAAATCGCATGCCGAGCACGACCGCGTCGTGGTCGCGATCATGCGCGGCGACAAGACGGGCGCGGCGATCGCGATGCGCGACCATATCGAGCTGGTCCGCGACGAGTACGAACTCTACGCGGTCTCGGTGTAGGTTTCTTCACCTCCCCATCCGCGTGCAAGCGAAAATTACACCGCCGCCTTTTCCGCCATGTACGCCCGCCAGCCGCCGAAAGCGGAAATATCGCGCGCGCCTTCGACGCCGGCGGCTTCGACAATGAAGCCCTTGACGCCGCGGCCGTCGGAGAGACGGATGGTGCCGATGGAGAGCGGGGGCGGCACGGCGGCGACGAACTGGCCGAAGGCCGCCGGCGACAGCGCCCAGATCTCCAACTCGATCGCAGCTCCCTTGCCGGGATCGACGCGCAGCATGCCGGGTTTCGGCGGCGTGGTCGGCAGCGCATAGAGCCTGTAGTCGGGCGCGGTGATCGCGGACTCCAGCAGCCGGCCGCCGAGGGTGCGCAACTCGCCGTTCAGCGCCATGCCCGATGAGATGCGCGCCGACCACCGCGATGGTGAGGTCGTCGCTGGTGACAACGGGCAACGGTGCGAGCGGCGGCTGTGCAAGATGCTTGGCGCCGATCTTCAGCCCGGTGTCGGCATGGAACACGCGGCCGATGCTCGCGAGCAGCGCGTCGCGTCCGGCCGGCGCAAGCAGCGTGATGCCGAAGGGAATATCGTCGGCTCGCATCGCCGCCGGCAACGCCAGGGCGCAGAGATCGAGCAGATTGACGAAATTGGTGTAGGTGCCGAGCCGGCTGTTGAGCTCGATCGGATTGGCCAGCACTTGCCTGGTCGAATAGACCGTCGGCACGGTCGGCAGCACGATCGCGTCGAAATTGGCGAAAGTCGCGCTCGGCGATCTTGCGCAAGCCCTGCAGCCGGTACAGCGCGGAAAACGTCTCGGCTGCGGTCAGCCGCGCGCCCGCCGCCGTGATCTCGCGCGTCACCGGATGGATCGCATCGGGCGAAGAGGCGAGCAGGTTGCGGATCACGAGATAGCGCTCGGCCACCCACGGCCCTTCATAGAGCAGCCGCGCGGTCTCATAGAACGGCTCCATGTCGAATTCGATCAGGTCGGCGTCGAGCGCGGTCCAGCGCTTCAGCGCCTCGCCATACGCCGCCTCGGAGGCCTTGTCGCCGAAGAAGATCAGCTGCCCCTTGCTCGGCACGCCGAGCCGAAGCTTTTGCGGAAACGGCGTGATCTCCTTCAGCGGGCGATCGCGAGAAAAGGGATCGGCGGGATCAGGCCCCGCCATCGCCGCAAGCGCAGTCACCGCATCATCGACAGTGAGCGAAAGCACCGAGACGCAGTCGAGCGTGCGGCAGGCTCGCACGACACCGGCGGTCGAGATCATGCCGAGGCTGGGCTTAAGCCCCACGATGTTGTTGAGCATCGCCGGCACGCGCCCCGAACCCGCGGTGTCGGTGCCGAGCGCGAGCGGCACCAGGCCTGCGGAAACCGCGACCGCCGAGCCCGAGCTCGAGCCGCCCGGAATGAGATCGCTGCGGATCGGATTGTTCGGGATGCCGTAGGGCGAGCGCACGCCGACGAGGCCGGTCGCGAACTGGTCGAGATTGGTCTTGCCGATGATGATCGCGCCGGCCGCGCGCAATTTCGCCACCGCGGTCGCATCATGCGCCGGCGTGGTGGCGAAGGCCGGGCAGGCGGCGGTGGTCTGGAAACCCAGCGCGTCGATATTGTCCTTCACCGCGACCGGCACGCCATAGAGCGGCAGCTCGGCGGCGTTCCTCGCCTTCAGGTGTTCGGCCTCGGCGAGCGCGTCCCTCTCGTCGCGCAGGCTGATGAAGACGGCGGGGTCGTTATGGTCGCGGATGCGCCGATAGGAGCGGGCAACGGTTTCGGCAGGCGTCAGCGTTCCCGCGCGATGCGCGGCAACGATCGCGGCGATGGTCTCAGTCACGCAACACTCCCTGTCTCGGCCATTTTTTCTGTCGCTCCGCGAGCCTAAATCCTGATCAATCGAAGCAAGCGGTATGCCATTGTGTACAACGGCGGCGATCCGAGACAGATCGAAATAGCTCTTCCTGGTCAATGATTTGATTTGCTCGACGACGATCGGCCGCCGGCCGTTTCAGCATCCGCTGCTCAATTTATGGGCAGTTCTCGGACGCGATGAGATCAGGATGAATTGTCATCGCGCTCCAGATTCCTGCTTGCGCATGATCTTTTCGGAAAACCGCTTCAGACTTTTCCGGATCATGCGCTAGCTCGCGACCTTGCTGCTGCCTTGCGTGATCAGCCGCGCCGAGCGCTGGTCGCGGGCGTGGATCCAGAGCCAGCTCAAGGCGACGCTGAGGCGGTTGCGCAGGCCGATCAGGAAGTAGATGTGCGCGATGCCCCAGATCCACCACGCGATGGTGCCGCGCAGCTTGATGCGGCCGAAATCGATCACGGCGAGCCGCTTGCCGATCTGCGCGAGGCTGCCGGCGTGCTTGTAGCGGAACGGCGGCAGCGTGCCGCCCTTGAGCCGCGCCTTGATCAGGGCGGCGGCATAGCGGCCCTCCTGCTTGGCGGCCGGCGCGATGCCCGGCACCGGCGTGCCGTCAGGGGCGTCGATGGTCACGGTATCGCCAACCGCGAAGATATCGGGATGGCCGGGCACGGTAAGATCGGGCTCGACCTTCAGGCGATAGGCGCGGTCGGCAGGGGCGTTCAGCCATTCGGCGGCGCGCGAGGCCCGCACGCCGGCCGCCCAGATGATGGTGCGTGCGTCCAATTTCTTGCCGCCATAGACCACGCCGTCTGCCGAACAGTCGGTAACGGCTTCACCCAGCATCACGTCGACGCCGAGCTTTTCCAGCGAAGCCTGCGCATAGGCCGACAGATCTTCGGGAAAGCCCGCGAGCACGCGGCTGCCCGCCTCGATCAGGACCACGCGCGCCCGGCGCGTATCGATGCGGCGGAAGTCGCGCGGCAGCGTGTCCTTGGCGAGATCGGCGATGGTGCCTGCCATCTCGACGCCGGTCGGGCCGGCGCCGATCACCACGAAGGTGAGCAGCGCGTCGCGTTTCGCCGGATCGGTCTCGCGCTCGGCGCGCTCGAAAGCGACAAGGATGCGCCGCCTGAGCGTCGTGGCGTCTTCGAGCGTCTTCAGTCCCGGCGCGAACGGCTCCCATTCGTCATGGCCGAAATAGGCGTGGCGCGCGCCGGTGGCGAGGATCAGCGTGTCATAGGGGATGCTGCCGCCGTCATCGAGCCGCACGCACCTGGCCGCAGCATCGACGCCGTTGACGTTGGCGAACAGGGTCGTCACGTCGCGGCGGTCGCGCAGGAGATAGCGGATCGGCCACGCGATCTCGCTTGTCGCAAGCGAAGCGGTTGCGACCTGGTAGAGCAGCGGCTGGAACAGATGGTGGTTACGGCGGTCGATCAGCGTGATCTCGACATCAGCGCCGGCGAGGCCGAAGGTCGCCTCCAGTCCACCGAAGCCGGCGCCGACGATCACGACGCGATGAAGCTTTGCCGAAGACGTCGTCATGGAGGGAGGACCTCGGTTTCGTGCGCTGCACTTAGCATGTACTCATTCCCGGGTTCTCTCCAAGTGCCGTTTGCCTATCAACCGATCGCGAAATTCTATCGATTTCGGGCGCCTTCCGGCGTTGGTGCCGCGTCGCGCGGCGGATTGGCGTGAAGACGAGCGGGGGACAAAGGATCGCCGCAAAAGTAATTTTCCAGAACCGAATCCTTTTGCGGTCGCCGGACGTCTGGATGGCGAACGCGGAATTTTGCGTTTCCCCGGACAAATGGAGAGAGCGATGCGAGTGATCAGGTACAAGGCCAAGCCGGAAGTTGGCCGACAAGAATGCCGAGCTGATTGCGGCGGTGTTTGCGGAATTGAAGGATGCAAAGCCCGCGGGCCTCCGCTACCTTTCGGTGCGGCTGGAGGATGACAGCTTCATCCACTTCGTCGAGACCGACGCGGAGGACGGCTCCAGCGCCCTACCGAAACTGGCGTCGTTCCAGGCGTTCCAGAACGGCATCCGCGACCGCTGCGTCGAGCCGCCGCTGGTCAAGGGCGCCAGGATCGTGGGCAATTATCGCATGCTGGAGACGGAATGACGCCCGACGCCCCTGCTGCGAACATCGAGCGCTGGCTTGTCGAGATGCGACCAAAGCTGCATCGCTATTGCGCGCGCATGGTAGGCTCGGTGATCGACGGCGAGGACGTCCTGCAGGATGCCTTGATCAAGGCGGTCGAGGCATTCCCGTCCGCAGGTCCCATCGGCAATCCCGAAGGGTGGCTGTTTCGTGTCGCGCACAACACGGCGCTGGATTTCCTGCGCCGTCGCAGCAGGCAGCAGATGCTCTTGGCGGGTGAGGAGGTGGAGATGATGGCCGACCCGGCTGACGACATTTTAAGCCGCCAGATCGCCGCGACCTCGCTTCGCACTTTCATGCGGCTGCCCGTGGCCCAGCGCTCCAGCGTAATTCTGGCTGACGTGCTCGGCTGTTCGCTGCGGGAGGTCTGCGACGTCATGGACCACAGCCTGCCCGCGGTGAAGGCCGCGCTGAACCGCGGACGCACGCGGCTGCGCGCGCTTGCCGAGGAGGATGACGACACGCCGCGTCCGCAATTGTCGGACGCCGATCGCGAACGGCTTTCCGCCTATGTCAGCGCATTTCAACGCCCGCGACTTCGACGCCATCCGCGCCATGATCGCCGACGACATCAGGCTCGAGCTCGTCAACAAGACGCGGATGACCGGCAAGGCCGAGGTGTCCCGCTATTTTGGCAATTACGCCAAGGCCGAGGACTGGCATCTGGTGCCGGGTCTGGTGGAAGGGCGCCCGGCGATCCTGGTGTTCGACCCGAACGAGCCGGGGGCGGGTCCAAAATATTTCATGCTGCTCGATTGGTCTGCTGAGAAGGTCGCCATCATCCGGGACTTCCGCCACGCGGCGTACGTGATCGAGGGCGCCGATTACCGGGTCTGACCGGTAGGCCGGCTGCGACAAACGTAGCCCGATAACCGGCATTATATTTCCTTGCTTTCCTCGACGAGCACGAATTATGGTGCAGGCCGGCTGGCGCCCAGCCGTCACTGAGCCGAAGGTTCTATGGCCAAAACCGGCTTGGCGCTTGCTGGCGGCCGGCGATTTCGCGCACAAAACAGCTCGCAAACTGGCGCTTCTACCGGTCGGCATTGTCTGAGGTAACGAGGAGGGGAAACCACTATGAAGAAGGCATTCTGGCTCGCAGGCGCCATGGCGTTCTCGCTGTCGGGCTTTGCGCTTTCGGGTCCTGCTTTGGCGGGCGACACCATCAAGATCGGCTTCGTCTCGACCTTCAGCGGCCCGACCGCTGTGATCGGCAACGACATGCGCAATTCCTTCGAGCTCGCGCTCGACCATCTCGGCCGCAAGATGGCCGGTAAGCCGGTCGAGGTGATCTACGAGGACGACGGCCAGAAACCCGATGTCGGCAAGCAGAAGACCGAGAAGCTGGTGCAATCGGACAAGGTCGATTTCATCGTTGGTTACATCTGGTCGAACGTGCTGCTGGCCTCGCTCAAGACCGCCGTCGATTCGAAGACCTTCCTGATCACGGCCAATGCCGGCCCCTCGCAGCTCGCAGGCGAACTGTGCTCGCCCTATGTGTTCTCGACCTCCTGGCAGAACGACCAGACGCCACAGGCCATGGGTCTCTACATGAACCAGAAGGGCGTCAAGTCGGTGTTCCTGATCGGCCCGAACTATGCCGCCGGCAAGGACATGCTCGCGGGCGTGAAGAGCACGTTCAAGGGCAAGGTCGTGGGCGAGGAATACACGGTGTGGCCGACCCAGCTCGACTTCTCCGCCGAGCTGACCAAGGCGCGCAACTCAGGCGCGGAATCGATCTTCGTGTTCTATCCGGGCGCGGCCGGTGTGCAGTTCCTCAATCAATATGCGCAGGCCGGCATCAAGGAGAAGATGCCGCTCTACACCGCCTTCACCGTCGACGAATTGTCGCTGCCGCTGCAGAAGGACAACGCGATCGGCGTGCCCGGCGCGCAGGAATGGGTCAACGACCTGCCCAACGACCAGAACAAGAAGTTCGTCGCGGACTATCGCAAGAAGTACACCGGGCTGCGTCCGACCTATTACGGCGCGCAGGCCTACGACGCCGCCCAGCTCATTAACTCCGCGCTGGTCGCGGTGAATGGCGATACCTCGAAGAAGGATGCGATGAAGGCCGAAATGGAGAAGGCCAACTTCAAGTCGCTGCGCGGCTCGTACAATTACGGCAACAACCACATCCCGATCCAGAATTTCTACCTGCAGGACGTGGTCAGGGATGCCGACGGCCAGCTCTCGCTGAAGACGGTCTCCACCATCGTCAAGGACGATCAGGACCGCTTCCACGACAAATGCCCGATGAAGTGAGCGTGGATTTTGCTCAAGGGAAGCGGCAGCGCCAAATAAAAAGAAAAGCGGCAGCGCTAAAAACGCTGCCGCTTTTGCTTGATATGATGAGATCAGATTGACCTGTGAGGCAACGGAAGTGCGCTCCCTCTCCCCACTCTTTCGCGGGAAGAGGGTTGGGGTGAGGGGCTCTATCCGCGAATGCCGAATGCGCGGCGAGGTGAAGAACTGAGCCCGCTCACTCGCCGATTCGATCAATCGTTATTTCGCTCCAGGTTCGCAAATTCATGCTGCTCGTTGTCGAACAAATCTTGAATGGACTGCAGTTCGGGCTGCTGCTGTTCCTGCTGGCGGCGGGATTGACGCTGGTGTTCGGCATCATGGACTTCGTCAATCTTGCGCATGGCTCGCTCTACATGATGGGCGCCTATTTCGCGGCGACCTTCGTTGCCTGGACCGGCAGTTTCGCGCTTGGAATCGTGCTCGCGCTCGGGGCTTCATTGCTGCTCGGCATCGTGCTGGAATTCGTGGTGCTGCGGCATCTGTACGGCCGCGACCATCTTGATCACGTGCTTGCGACCTTCGGCCTGATCCTGTTCTTCAATGAAGCGGTGAGGCTGATCTGGGGCCCGGCGGGGCTCGCGCTATCGTTGCCGCCCTGGTTGACCGTGCCGGTGCAGATCCTGCCCGGCATCCAGTATCCGGCCTACCGGCTCGCGATCATCGTGGTCGCGCTCCTGGTAGCGCTGTTGCTTTATCTTGGCGTGATGCGCACGCGTGTCGGCATGCTGATCCGCGCCGGCGCGTCGAACCGCGAGATGATCAGTGCGCTCGGCATCAACATCAAGCTGCTCTACACGCTGGTATTCGGGCTGGGTGCCGCGCTCGCGGGCCTCGCCGGATTGATGCAGGCCCCGATCCTCACCGTGCAGATCGGCATGGGCGAGAACATCCTTATCCTCGCCTTCGTAATCATCGTCATCGGCGGCATTGGTTCGATCCGCGGCGCGTTTCTCGCGGCGATCTTTGTCGGCCTGATCGACACGCTCGGCCGCGCCTTCCTGCCCAATCTGCTGCGGCAGGTGCTGAGCAGCGCGGCCGCATCGACCGCGGCGCCCGCACTGTCCTCGATGATGATCTACCTTTTGATGGCGATCGTGCTGGTGCTGCGGCCGGAGGGGCTGTTTCCGGCCACCAAACGATGAAGTCCTCGCTCAACGTCCAGAATGCCGTCGCGGCGCTGGTGGTTGCCGGCCTCCTGCTGCTGCCGCTCTATTCGCAACTCAGCGGCAACGTCTTCATCCTCACGCTGTTCACCCGCATCGTCATCCTGGCGCTGGCCGCCGCGAGCCTCAATCTCATCATGGGCTATGGCGGCATGATGAGCTTTGGCCACGCCGCCTATCTCGGCATCGGCGGCTATGCCGTCGGCATCCTGGCGCAGGAAGGCTTTGGCTCCGGCTTCCTCCAGTTTCCGGTCGCCCTCGCCGCTTCCGCGCTTTTTGCGCTCGTCATCGGCGCGCTTAGCCTGCGCACCCGCGGCGTCTATTTCATCATGATCACGCTCGCCTTTGCGCAGATGGCCTATTACGTGGCCTCGGGCCTCGCGCGTTACGGTGGCGACGATGGCCTGACCATCTACAAGCGCAGCGATTTCGCAGGATTGATCAGTCTCTCCAATCGCGTGCAGTTCTACTATCTCTGCCTCGCCTGTCTCCTCGGCGTCATCTTCCTGATCTGGCGCATCGTCAATTCGCGCTTCGGCATGGTGGTTCAGGGCTTGCGCTCCAACGAGCAGCGCATGCAGGCGATCGGCTTTCCCGCCAAACGCTACAAGCTGGTCTGCTTCGTCATCGCGGGCACCTTGTGCGGGCTTGCCGGCGCGCTGCTCGCCAACAACACCGATTTCGTCTCGCCCGCCGTGATGTACTGGACCCGCTCCGGCGATCTCATGGTGATGGTGATTCTGGGTGGCATGGGCTCGCTGTTCGGGCCTGTGATTGGCGCGGTGGTCTATCTCGTGCTGGAAGAGGTGCTGTCGCAGATCACGGAATATTGGGCGCTGTTCATGGGGCCGCTATTGCTGTTCGTCGTGTTGTTCGGCCGCGGCGGCATCATGGGCATGCTCGGGAGGTCTTGGCGTGGCTGAACCGCTGCTCCGCGTCGACAAGCTCGTGCGCCGTTTCGGCGGCATCGTTGCGACCGACCGCGTCTCACTCGATGTCGAGCAGGGCGAGTTGCATGCCATCATCGGCCCGAACGGCGCCGGCAAGACCACGCTGATCAGCCAGCTGACCGGGCACCTTTCGCCCAATGCCGGCAGCATTTCGCTCGCCGGACGCGACATTACGAACCTGCGCGCCTATCGCCGCAGCGCGCTGGGCCTCGCCCGCTCGTTCCAGATCACCTCGCTGCTGCTCGACTTCACCGCCGCCGACAATGTCGCGCTGGCGGCGCAGGCGCATCACGGCCACTCTTTCCGCTTCTGGGCCGACGCCCGCAAGGAGAAGGGCCTGCGCGACACCGCGCAGGCGGCGCTGCAGCGCGTCGGGTTGGCCGATCGCGCGGACGTGCTGGTCTCCAGGCTGAGCCATGGCGAACAGCGCGAGCTGGAGTTGGCGGTCGCGCTCGCCACCAAACCGCAATTGTTGCTGCTGGACGAGCCGATGGCCGGTCTCGGCGTCACCGAGTCTGCGCGCATGGTGAAATTGCTGCAGGAATTGCGGAAGGAGGTGACCATCGTCCTGGTCGAGCACGACATGGAAGCGGTGTTCGCGCTTGCCGACCGCATTACGGTGCTGGTCTATGGCCGCGTCATCGCCTCGGGCGTTCCCTCCGAAATCCGCCAGAACGACGAAGTGAAGCGCGCCTATCTCGGCGACCAGCATGTGGTGGTGCGCCATGGCTGACAATATGGCTGACACCGCGCTGCTCGAAGTCGACGGCATCGAGACCTGCTATGGGCTCAGCCAGGTGCTGTTTGGTCTCTCTCTTTCCATCAAGCCCGGCGAGATGGTCTCGCTGATGGGCCGCAACGGCATGGGCAAGACCACGACCATCCGCTCCATCATGGGACTGACGCCGGCGCGCGCGGGCGCGATCCGCTTTGCGGGCGCGGAGGTGCGCGGCCTGCCGTCCTATCGCATCGCCAAGCTCGGCATCGGCCTGGTGCCGGAGGGCCGGCAGATTTTCCCCAATCTCACCGTGCGCGAAAATCTGGTCGCCGCCTCCGCCAACCGCCTCAACGCTTCCGATCCATGGACGCTGGACAAAATCCACGCGCTGTTTCCGCGGCTCGCCGAGCGCGGCGGCAACATGGGCAACCAGCTTTCCGGTGGCGAGCAGCAGATGCTCGCGATCGGCCGCGCGCTGATGACCAATCCGCGGCTCTTGATCCTCGACGAGGCGACCGAGGGGCTGGCGCCATTGATCCGCGAGGAAATCTGGAATTGCCTGTCGATGTTGAAGGCGCGCGGGCAATCGATCCTGGTGATCGACAAGAATGTCGGGCACCTCACCCGCATCTGCGATCGCCACTATATCATCGAGCGCGGCCGCACCGTTTGGAGCGGCACGTCCGGGCAGCTGATGGCGGAGCCCGAACTGCAGCACCGTTATCTCGGGATTTAGGCCGCATCGGCGCGAATGTAGAGCGGGCCAAGGCCCGTCCGCGCCGTTCGCCTCATTGCTTATCGAACGGAATGTACCGCTGGTACTCCTTCGGCACCTGGCTGCGATAGCGCGAAGGCACGGTGCCAGTATCGATCGAACGATCGATCTCCTGCCGCCGCGTCATCTTCCCGCTGCTCTTTCTTTTCTTCGAGGCTGTCTTCTTCTCGGTGGTATCCGATGGCGGCGCCGAAGCGCTGGGTGAGGCGGGCGGTGCAGGCGTTGCGGCGGGAGCAGGTGCTGGCGAGGGCGACGCCGCGGGAGCAGGTGCCGGCGACGCCGCGGGCGCGGGCTGGGCGGGCGTGTCATTTCCGCTGGTCGGTGTCTGGGCCAGCGCGACGCTTGCCGGCAGGGACAGGAACAGGGCCGTGGTCAATGCAATGGAAAAAGGCTTCATCTGAAAACTCCGGGCGTTGATCCCGCAAGCGGAACAATCCCGCTACCATACACCATATCCGGCGGCATGGGGCGGCCTCGGGGCGCCGTCGCGCCGGGCCGCTCAAAACATCTCGAAATATTCGCGCTGCTCCCAGTCGGATACCTCGGCCTGGAAGCGCTCGATCTCGGCGTTCTTGATGTGCACGTAGTAGTCGATGAATGTTTCGCCGAGCGCCTTCCGGAAGAACGGATCGTCCTTCAGCGCGAACACGGCTTCGCGCAGTGATTTCGGCAGCGGATCGGCTGACGTCTCGTAGGGCGTGTCGGCCGATAGCCCCGGATTGAGCTTGTTGTCGACGCCGTCGAGGCCGGAGAGGATTTGCGAAGCCATGTAGAGATAGGGATTGGCGGCGGGCTCGCCGATCCGGTTCTCGAGACGCGTTGCGGGATCGTTGGTGGCCCCTAAGACGCGGATCATCACGCCGCGGTTGTCGCGGCCCCAGATCGCGCGGTCCGGCGCCAGCGAATAGGAGCGGTAGCGCTTGTAGCCGTTGATGGTCGGCGTCGTGAACACGGTGGACGCGCGCGCATGCGCGAGCAGCCCGGCGAGATAGTTGCGCGCCAGCGGGCTCAACACCTCGTTGCCGTCGGTCGCCATGAAGGCGTTCTTGCCGTCGGCGCGCGAGATCAGCGACTGATGCAGGTGCCAGCCGGAAGCGAACACGTTCGGCAGCTTCGGCCGGCACATGAAGGTCGCGTGATAGCCGTGGCGGCGCGCGATCTGCTTCACCGCGCTGCGAAACAGCACCATGTTGTCGGCGGCCTCGATGCCCTTCTTCGGTGCGAAGGTGAATTCGCACTGGCTCGGGCCGAACTCGACCTCGACCGAGCGCAGGGGCAGGCCGAGCGCGATGATGTCGCGCCGGATGATGTCGAGCGCGGGCTCGATCTGGTCGAAACGCTGCTCTGACAGATATTGATAGCCGTGCGAGAGCAGGCTGACCGAGGGCGGCCGGCCCGGCTGGCCGGCGTCTTCAGGCGCCATGTGCGCATCGTCGAGTTTGAAGAGATGGAATTCGACCTCCAGCCCGGCGACGAAATCATAGCCGCGCTCGCCGAGCTTGTTCAGCACGGAGCGATGAAGTTGCCGCGTCGAAAACGGCACCGGCTTGCCGTTGCCGAAATAGATGTCGCACAACACCCAGCCTGTGCCTGATGACCATGGCAGCAGGCGGAACGTCGTGGGATCCGGCACCATCAGCGCATCGGCCGCGCCTTCCATCTCCGTCATGCCGAACCCGCCGCCCGCGGTAAACACGGGAAATACCGTCTTGTGCGAGGTGTCCTTGGCCAGCAGCGACGTGGTGATGCCGCAGCCATTTTCGAGCGAAGCCACCGCATCGGCTGCGATCAGCGTCTTGCCACGCAGCATGCCGTGCTGGTCGGCAAAGGACAGGCGAATGGTCTCGAGCTTCTGCTCCGCGACGACGGCAGCCAGCCGCTTCGCCGCTTCCTTCTGCTCGTCCGACCACAGCCCGTGACGCTCGACGAAACTCACCCCTGACCCCTTAGTTAAGACTTGTCATGCGCGGGCTTGACCCGCGCATCCATCAATCTTCAGAAATGTTCTTCAAGGGGATGGACCGCCGGGTCAAGCCCGGCGATGACGAGGAGAGTGGTTTGGCCACCGATCCTCATCACTCCGCCGCCGACAGATGGCGGACTTTCTCCGCGATCTCGCTCGGCACCGGCGCGGCCCAGGGCGCGCCGCGACGACGCTTCACGTCGACTTCCATCCAGTACATTTCCCAGCCCTGGGTCGGCCCGATGCCGTCCATGGTGCCCGGTCCCTGGATGCTGCGGGCATGCGCCTCGTCCAGGCACATGATCGGCTTCTCGCCGGTCGCGGCCTTTTCGATCTGCTCGCGCAAGAGCCGGCGATACTGCACGATCGCCTTGTCGGCGGTGCCAAGATGTTCCCTGGTGCGGTCCTGGATCGCGCCCATCGATTCGATCGCCCACTGGTCGTGGACGTTGATGTCCATGCCCATGCCGGTATAGGTCGCGGTCGCCTGCTCGTGCGGATCGAAACCGTAATCGTTCGCCTTGTTACGGCGCGACTTGTAGTCGGGCAGCTCGTAGGTCGCGAGCCGCTGGTCGCGCATCGTCTTCTTGTCGACCGGCGTCGTGAACGAGGTGAAGATCGAATACCAGTAGCAGTTCTCGTCGTCGATCGGCACGTGATACTGCGTGATGGTCATCTCCTGGTTCATCGGGATGACGAAGGCGTGCGGGAAGATCTGGTTGGTGACGCGCACATGGGTGCGCTCGGCGTCGATCTCGCGCAGCGTGATCAGGCGCATGCCGTATTCGGTGTGCTCGACATTGATGATGGGACGGTCGTACTCGCGCATGATCCTGGTCATCGGCATGTCGGAGCTCGCGGATGCGCCGCGGAACTGACGGCCATAGGTGTTCGTCGCCGACGTATCCTCGTCCTCGAAGAAGCGGTGCAGGTAGGAGGCGTGCGACGGATCGACGCCGACTTCGAGCGCCTGCAGCCAGTTGCAGGCCCAGTGGCCCTTGAACGCGAAGACGTGGCTGTCCGGCGCAACGAAGCAGTCCAACTCGGGAAAGGCGGGCGGCTCACCCTCGCCGAGATAAGCCCAGAGGATGCCGCTCTTCTCGACCACAGGATAGGAGCGCTGCTTGATGCCCTGGCAGAGCTTCGAGTCCTTGGGCTCGGCCGGCGTCTCCAGGCACTGGCCGGACACATCGTACAGCCAGCCGTGGAAGGCGCAGCGCAGTCCGCCACTTTCCAGGCGGCCGAACGCGAGATCGGCGCCACGATGGGCGCAGTGGCGGTCGATCAGGCCGTAGCGGCCTTCGTCGTCGCGGAACAGCACGAGGTTTTCGCCGAGCAGCTTTACGGGACGTATCGCCCGCGGCCCCTGCAACTCGTCGACCAGCGCCGCCGGCTGCCAATACATCCGCATCAGCTTTCCGCACGGGTCTTTCGGACCAATGCGGGTGATCAGGTCGTTCTGTTCCTGGCTCATCATGGCGCGTCACCTCATTCGGTCAGGGCTTGCGACGGGATCGTCGTCGCAGCAAGCCGTTCGTCTATTGAACAAATGTTCAAAGATGCTAACACGGCCTCTCAACTTGGCAAGCGGCTTTGATGGTCAAACCCAAGCGTAGCGCCGAGAGCGCACCACGCGCCACCGACTTTGTCGAAAGCCTCGATCGTGGCCTGCGCCTGTTGCAGGTCTTCGGCGAGCGCGCCTCCCCAATGACATTGAGCGAGGTGGCAAGCGCCGCCGGCCTGCCGCGTGCCACCGCGCGCCGGATCCTGTTCACGCTGCAGCACGGCGGTTTCGTCTCCAGCGATGGCAAACTGTTCGCGCTGACGCCGCATGTGCTGACGCTGGCGGGCCACTATCTGCGCTCCAACCAGCTCGTGGCGGTGCTGCAGCCGGTCCTCGACGACATCTCCAAAAGGGCAGGGGAGATATCTTCACTCGCCGTGCTTGACGGCGACGACGTGGTCTTCATCTCGCGCGCGAGCCCGATGCGCATCTTCACCGGCGGCGTCGACATCGGCTATCGCCTGCCGTCGTTCTGCACGGCCGTCGGCCGCGCCATGCTCGGACGCTTCGCCGATGCGGAGTTGAAAGTGAAGCTCGCGGCGATGAAACGCGCGGCGTTGACGCCGCAAACGGTCACCGATCCGAAGCGGCTGCTGGCGACGATCGCCGCCGATCGCACCCGCGGCTATTCGCTCGTCGACCGCGAGGCCGAGCCGCATTTCCGCTCGATCGCCGTGCCGGTCCGCACGCTACGACGGCGCCATCGTCGCCGCCATCAATATCGGCGCGCATGTCGATCGTGTTTCGACGGAGGAGATGGTCGCGCGCTTCCTGCCGCTGCTGCGTGAGGGTGTGGCAAGTCTAAAAGCAAGGTTGCTTTGAAGGTCGCCACCCATATGCGATAGCCGTGCGAGACACCAAAAGAACCTTTGATCCTTCAGCAAAGGTCTTCCGTGCTGCCGCTGAACAACCTATTATCAAGCTATGACCAAATTGCTTGAACAAGCGGTTGAGACAGTGCGCGGCCTGCCTCCTGAGGTGCAGGACGACCTTGCTCGCATCCTGCTGCAATTGGCGGGCAAAGATCAGCCCGTGATTCAATTGAGTGCCGCAGAGGAAGCCTCGCTTCAGGAATCCCTTGCGCAGGCGGATCGCGGCCAATTCGCAACCGACGAACAGGTCCGCGCCATCTGGGCAAAATACAACCTGTGAAGCTGCGCTATACCCCTCGCGCGGCGGCCGAACTCAACGAAGTATTGGCGTACATCGAGGATCGATCGCCGCCTGGTGCATGTCATGTGCAGGCGCGCATCCAGGCGATCATCAATCTGTTATTGCAGCATCCACATGCCGGCCAGCTTACCAGCAATGGCCGCTTGCGGCGGATGGTTACCTCGCCGTATCCGTATCTGATTTTCTACGAAGTGACCCAGGACCACATCGTGGTTCACGGCGTGCGCCATGCGGCCCGCCGACCGTCAACGTCGGAATGACGCGATCCAACTACACCGCGACGCTCCTTAAGCCAAACGACCGCGCCTCGTTCTGCAGCACCGGCCGCACGGCGTCGATCAGCCGCGCCGCGGCGGCATCGACGGAAAGGCCGGCGGTGTCGACCGTCGCCGACGCGCGCGCATACAGCGGCTCGCGGCTCACCAGGATGTTGCGCAATTCCGCCATCGCCGAGCGGTCGTCCGCCATCGGGCGAAGATCGCCCTGCCTGCGCACGCGCATCATGTGCTCTTCCGGCTCGGCCTTGAGCCAGATCGTGTAGAACGACGACAAAATGAGATCGAAGGTGAGCGGCTCCGAGACGATGCCGCCGCCAGTCGCGAGCACCATCAGTTCTTTCCGCGCCAGCAACTGGTTGAGCGCGGTCTGCTCCATGCGCCGAAAGCCCTCCTGGCCGTAGAGTGCGATGATCTCGGCGACGGACAAGCCGTTCTGCGCCTCCACTTCCTTGTTCAGCTCGACGAAATTCCAGCCGATCTTCTTCGCCAGGATTTTTCCGAGCGTAGACTTCCCGGCGCCGCGCAGGCCGATCAGCGCGATGCCACTGAACGAGGCGCGATGCGTGCTTGCGCTGTGACCGGCCAGCACATCCTTGGCCTGCGCGATCTGCGCCGGCGTCGCCTTGCGCAGGAGATCGCGGATTACCAGCCAGTCGGGCGCGGGATCGGCCGCAGGGATCAGGTCTTCCAGATGCGCGCCCATCGCATTCGACACGCGCCTGAGCAGCACGATCGAGACATTGCCCTTGCCGCTTTCGAGCTGTGCGATGTAGCGCTCCGAAATTCCCGACACCTTGGCCAGCACCTTGCGTGACATGCCGTGCAGCGCGCGCATGGTGCGGACGCGCTGGCCGAGCTGGTCGAGGAAGCCGGATTCGGGATCGTTGCTTTCGGTCATATTCCGGCAACATAATGCCGGGAAGGATTGACAGCAAGCAAGCCTGGTGGCTTTCTATGAATTATAATTCAGAAATCGGGGGAGAAGCGTCGTGACTTCCTACAACGCAGTGACGTGGCTGCTCGATCGCAATGTCGAGGAAGGACGCGGCGACAAGCTCGCCTATACCGACACGGTCTCCGACCTGACCTATGCCGGTTTGCAGAAGCAGACCTGCCGGGCCGCCAATCTGCTGCGCCGCCTTGGCGTGCGCCGCGAGGAGCGCGTTGCCATGATCATGCTCGACACGATCGATTTCCCGATCGTGTTCCTGGGTGCGATCCGCGCCGGCATCGTGCCGGTGCCGCTGAACACGCTGCTGACAACCGAGCAATATGCCTATGTGCTCGCCGACTGCCGCGCGCGGGTGCTGTTCGTCTCCGAGGCGCTCTATCCGGCCGTGAAGGATATCGTCGGCCGCATGCCGGACCTCGAATGCGTCATCGTCTCCGGCAAGAATGCGCACGGGCATAAATTGCTGTCGGAAGAGCTCGCGCGCGAGAGCGATTCCTTTGCGACAGTGGCGACGCACGCCGAGGAGCCCGCTTTCTGGCTCTATTCCTCCGGCTCGACCGGCATGCCCAAAGGCGTGCGGCACCTGCACGCCAATCTCGCCGCCACCGCGGACACCTATGCCAAACAGGTGCTCGGCATCCGCGAGGATGATGTCTGTCTCTCGGCGGCAAAGCTGTTCTTCGCCTATGGCCTCGGCAACGCGCTGACCTTCCCGATGTCGGTCGGCGCCACGACGGTGCTGAATGTCGATCGTCCGACGCCGGCGCGGATGTACGAGCTGTTGAACAAGTACAATCCGACCATCTTCTTTGGCGTGCCGACGCTGTTTGCGGCGATGCTCAATGACGAGGCGACGAAGACCGAACGCTGCGGCGCGCGCCTGCGCATCTGCACCTCGGCCGGCGAGGCGCTGCCGGAATCCGTCGGCAACAGCTGGAAGTCGCGCTTCGGCGCCGACATTCTCGATGGCGTCGGTTCGACCGAGCTTCTGCACATCTTCCTGTCGAACGCGCCCGGTGACATCAAATACGGCTCTTCTGGGAGGCCTGTGCCTGGCTACGAGGTCCGTCTCGTCAACGAGAACGGCGGCGACGTGGCGGACGGTGAAGTCGGCGAGATGCTGGTACATGCGCCCTCTGCCGGCGAAGGCTATTGGAATCAGCGGGCCAAGAGCCGCTCGACCTTCGAAGGCTACTGGACCCGCACTGGCGACAAATATGTCCGCGATGCCGACGGCCGTTACACCTTCTGCGGCAGAAGCGACGACATGTTCAAGGTGTCGGGCATCTGGGTCTCGCCGTTCGAGGTCGAGAGCGCGCTGATCACGCATCCGGCGGTGCTGGAAGCCGCCGTCGTGCCGGAAGCCGATCCGGAAGGACTGCTGAAGCCAAAGGCGTTCGTGGTGCTGCGCCCCGATACCAAGAAAGATGGTCTCGACGAAGCGCTGAAGGACTATGTGAAGCAGAAGATCGGCGTCTGGAAATATCCGCGCTGGATCGAGGCGGTGGATTCGCTGCCGAAGACCGCGACCGGGAAGATCCAGAGGTTCAAGTTGCGGGATGGCGACGCGGCCAAGCCATGACCACTCTCGCGTCCTCCGGTTTCCTTCACATCGACGGCGACGACCTCGAATACCGCCTCATCGGTCCTGCGCCCGATCAGGCGCCGACCGTCGTCGTGCTGCATGAAGGCCTCGGCTCCGCCGCGCTGTGGGGCGACTTCCCGGAGAAACTTCAGGCCGCGACCGGCGCCGGCGTATTCGTCTATTCGCGCGCGGGCTATGGCGCATCCACGCCGGTCAAGCTGCCGCGCCCGCTCGACTACATGCACCGCGAGGCGCTGGATGTGTTGCCGAAGTTGCTCGAACAGATCGGCTTCCGCCGCGGCATCCTGGTCGGCCATTCCGACGGCGCGTCGATCGCGGCGATCTACGCCGGCAGCGTGCAGGATCACCGCGTGCGCGCGATCGCGCTGATGGCGCCGCATTTCATCGTCGAGGATATTTCGGTGAAGTCGATCGCCGAGATCAAGACGACGTACGAGACCACGAACCTGCGCGAGAAGCTCGCGCGCTGGCACAGGGATGTCGACAACGCCTTTTATGGCTGGAACGGCGTCTGGCTCGATCCGAAATTTCGCAACTGGGATATCTCGGAATACCTCGCCTATATCCGCGTGCCCATCGCGATCATCCAGGGCGCCGACGACCAGTACGGGACCCTCCGGCAGGTCGAGATCGCGCAGGAAGAATGCTATTGTCCTGTCGATGTGACGATCCTGGCCGGGACCGGACATTCGCCCTATCGTGAGGCGCCCGTGGCGACGCTGGATGCGATCTCGGAATTCGCCAACGCTGCTCAACGGTCTGCGCGACGGCGACACGTCAGAAGCGCTGAAGTTAGGCGCGACGAAATACCCACGGCCATTTAGACCTTGGAGCGTGCTGCGCACGCATGAAGGCTCGGAAGGCCGAGCGGCCTGACGCATTCGCCGGAGCCCGCCGAACGTCCATGAAACAAAATGCACATTCTGGCGTTTCAGACTGGACGACGCCGTCAACATGCATTATAGTGCATACCTGTTAACGCACAAAACCTCAAGGATAGCTCATGGCCGGTGAAGACCGCGTCCTCGCGGGCGGGGCGACATACATCGATTTTCAGACCGATCCGTCGCGCTACCGGCATTGGAAGCTCGCGGTCGAGGGCGATGCCGCGACCCTGACCATGGACGTCGACGAGGATGGCGGCCTGTTCGAGGGCTACCAGTTAAAACTCAATTCCTACGACCTCGGCGTCGACATCGAGCTCGCGGACGCCGTGCAGCGGCTGCGCTTCGAACATCCGCAGGTGAAGGTCGTCGTGATCCGCTCGGGCAAGAACCGCGTGTTCTGCGCCGGCGCCAACATCCGCATGCTCGCGGGCGCGACCCACGCCCACAAGGTCAATTTCTGCAAGTTCACCAACGAGACCCGCAACGGACTAGAGGACTCCTCCGAAAATTCCGGCCAGCGCTACATCGCGGTCGTCAACGGCACCGCGGCCGGCGGCGGCTATGAGCTGGCGCTCGCGACCGATCACATTATCCTCGCCGACGATGGCGCCGCCGCGGTGGCGCTGCCGGAAGTGCCGCTGCTCGCAGTGCTGCCGGGCACCGGCGGGCTCACCCGCGTCGTCGACAAGCGCAAGGTGCGCCGCGATCACGCCGATTTCTTCTGCACCATCGAGGAAGGCATCAAGGGCAAGCGCGCGGTGCAGTGGCGTCTCGTCGACGAGATCGCGCCGAACAGCAAGCTCGAGGGCAAGATCGCCGAGCGCGCGAAGGAATTCGCCGCGGCCTCGAAGCGCAACGGCAATGGCAAGGGTGTTCAGCTCGCGCCGCTTTCCCGCACCATCGACCTGAACAGCGTGCGCTATGGTTTCGTTTCCGTCGACATCGATCGCGCCGCGCGCACGGCGACGATCTCGCTTCATGCGCCGGAATCATCCGCGCCCGTCGACGTCGACGGCATGATCGCGCAGGGCGCGTCGTTCTGGCCGTTGCAGGTCGCGCGCGAGCTTGACGATGCGATCCTGCATCTGCGCATCAACGAGCTCGAAGTCGCGCTGCTCGTGTTCAAATCGCATGGCGATGGCGCGCATGTGCTGAGCTACGACGCCTTCCTTGAAGCCAACAAGGCGCACTGGCTGGTCAACGAGGTCAGGCAATTCTGGAAGCGCGTGTTGAAGCGCATCGACGTCACCTCGCGCACGCTGGTGACGCTGGTCGAGCCGGGCTCGTGCTTCGTCGGCACGCTTGCCGAGCTCGTATTCGCGGCCGATCGCTCCTACATGCTGATCGGCTCGCGCCAGGGCGACAACCGTCCGCCGCCGTCGCTGCAACTCTCCGCGATGAACTTCGGGCCTTATCCGATGAGCCACGGCTTGACGCGCCTGCAGTCGCGCTTTCAGGCCGATCCCTCCGACGTGGATCGCGCCGAAGCCACCATCGGCACGATGCTCGACGCGGAGGAGGCCGAAGAGCTCGGCCTCGTCACCTTCGCGCTCGACGACATCGACTGGGACGACGAGATCCGCGTGTTCTTCGAGGAGCGGGCGAGCTTCTCGCCCGACAGCCTCACCGGCATGGAAGCCAACCTGCGCTTCGTCGGTCCCGAGACCATGGAATCGAAAATCTTCGCGCGCCTGACCGCGTGGCAGAACTGGATCTTCCAGCGCCCCAACGCGGTCGGCGAGGACGGGGCGCTGCGGCGCTATGGCAGCGGCCAGAAGCCGAAGTTCGATATGACGAGAGTGTAAGTATCGTGTCCCGGGCGCGCTGCGGCACGAAGTGACGCTGCGCAGAACCGGGACCCACAACGGACCGCCAATGGGTCCCGGCTCTGCGATGCACCGCTTCGCGCTGCACCGCGTCCGGGACAGGAGACCGAAGGAGCACGCCATGAACATCATGAACGTCGATTACTCCACCAAGATTCCGAACAACGTGAATCTGTCCGAGGATCGCCAGGTGCTCAAAGCCCTCGAAGGCTGGCATCCCGGCTATATCGACTGGTGGAACGACATGGGCCCGGAGGGCTTCCAGCAGTCGCTGGTCTATCTCCGCACCGCGTATTCCGTCGATCCGCGCGGCTGGGCCAAGTTCGACTATGTGAAGATGCCCGACTATCGCTGGGGCATTCTCCTGGCTCCCCAGGAGGAAAACCGCACGATTCCCTTCGGAGAGCATTATGGCGAGCCGGCCTGGCAGGAAGTGCCCGGCGAATACCGCGCCATGCTGCGCCGGCTGATCGTGATCCAGGGCGACACCGAGCCTGCTTCCGTCGAGCAGCAGCGCCATCTCGGCAAGACCGCGCCCTCGCTCTATGACTTGCGCAATCTGTTCCAGGTCAATGTCGAGGAGGGCCGGCATCTCTGGGCGATGGTTTATCTCCTGCAGAAATATTTTGGCCGTGACGGCCGCGAGGAGGCCGACGAGTTGCTGCGCCGCCGCTCCGGTGACGAGGATAGCCCACGCATGCTCGGCGCCTTCAACGAGGCGACGCCGGACTGGCTGTCCTTCTTCATGTTCACCTATTTCACCGACCGCGACGGCAAGATGCAGCTGCACTCGCTGGCCCAGTCCGGCTTCGATCCGCTGTCGCGCACCTGCCGCTTCATGCTGACCGAGGAGGCGCACCACATGTTCGTCGGCGAGACCGGCATTACCCGCGTGGTGCAGCGGACTTGCGACGCCATGAAAGAGGCCGGCGTCACCGATCTCAACGATATCGCGAAAGTGCGCGCGCTCGGCGTCATCGACCTGCCGACCATCCAGAAGAAGCTGAACCTGCATTATTCGCTGTCGCTCGATTTGTTCGGCTCGGAGGTCTCGACCAACGCGGCGAACGCGTTCAACTCGGGCATCAAGGGCCGCTATCACGAGACGCAGATCCAGGACGATCACCGCCTCGCGAACGACACCTATCCGGTGCTGAAGCTGGTCGACGGCGTGATCAAGCGGGTCGACGAGCCGGCGCTGACTGCGCTCAACATGCGGCTGCGTGACGATTACACCCAGGACTGCGTCAAGGGCCTGTTGCGCTGGAACAAGGTGATCTCGACCACCGGCTATGACTACAAGCTGACCCTGCCGAACGTCGCCTTCCACCGCGCCATCGGCGAGTTCAGGGATGTGCATGCGACGCCCGACGGGCTCCTGATCGACGATGCGACGTGGGCGAAGCGCAAGGGCGAATGGATCCCCTCGACCGCGGATGGCGATTTCATCGCGTCGCTGATGACGCCGGTCACCGAGCCCGGAGAATTCGCGCCGTGGATCTCGGCGCCGAAAGTCGGCATCGACAACAAGCCCGGCGATTTCGAATACGTGAAGATCGAAACGTGAGGTCTTGCTGAGCTGTAGGGTGGGCAAAGCGAAGCGTGCCCACCTTCAAGATCGCAATGAAACGACGATGGTGGGCACGGCGCGAAGAGCGCCTTTGCCCACCCTATATCTGTCTCACCGCGTAAGCCCGTCTCACCCCGCGATCTCGCTTCCCGCGGTCGCATAGACCACGCCGCCATCGACCGCGATCGTGTTGCCGACCACATAATCGCCGGCGCGTGAGGCGAGATAGATCGCTACTCCCGCCATATCCTCGTCGGTGCCGATGCGCTGGGCCGGGATGCGCCTGGCGAGCGCGTCGCCCTGGTCGCGCGCCGCCCGGTTCATGTCGGAGGCGAACGCGCCCGGCGCGATCGCCGTGACGTTGATGTGCTCCTTGATGAGCCTGGTCGCCATCCGTCGCGTCAAATGGATCACCGCGGCCTTGCTGGCCGCATAGGAATAGGTCTCCATCGGATTGACAAAGATGCCGTCGATCGATGCGATGTTGATCACCTTGGCCGGCCGCGCGGCGCTTGCCGCCGCGCGCAACGGTTTGGCCAGCGCCTTGGTCAGGAAAAACAGCGACTTGACGTTGAGGTCCATCACCTTGTCCCAGCCGCTTTCGGGAAACTCGTCGAAGTCGGCGCCCCAGGCCGCACCCGCATTGTTGACGAGAATATCGAGCCTCTGCTCGCGCTTGATGGTTTCGGAGGCCAACTGCTCGCAGCCCGCAATCGTGGAGATGTCGATCGGCAGCGCGATGCATTCGCCGCCATATTCGGCCGTGAGCTCCTTCGCAGTCGCCTCGCACGGACCCGCCTTGCGCGCGGTGATGTAGACCTTCGCCGCGCCCTGGGCGAGGAAGCCGGCCGCGATCATCTTGCCGATGCCGCGCGAGCCGCCGGTCACCAATGCGATGCGGCCGCCAAGCGAAAACAGATCCTTGAACATGATGGCTCCCCGTTCGTTTGCGCCGTTCTGGGCGGGGCAGACGGCCGAGTCAAGGAACCGGCTCTGGACCGGGTCCCGGAGGGCCGGGCGAGGAAAAATAAAGAAAACGCCAAGGAAAAAACCAGATCGCCGCGAAGCGTTCCGCGGCAAGGCGCCCGATACGTCTTCGCCGATTGTACCGACGCCACAACATTTTTCTGAATTGCGGTGCAGTGCACAAATTTGGGGCCGACCTGAAGCAATGGTCCCCGCGGCGTCGGGTGGGAATTCCTTGAACAGCGGAGTTCAAACATTGAAGCACGTATCAATTCCTGCGGCGGGTGTAACGCCAGCCACCACCATTCCTTCAGCTCACAGGCCAAAGAGTGTTTTTGCGTCGGTTCTCGCTGCCCTCCACCACTCGCGGCGCATCCAGGCGCGCCGCATCCTCGGACAGTACCGTCATCTGATTTCCCACGGCGACCAGCGCACCGCCCTATCCAGACCGAACCCGGAGGACCGTGAAAATGTCGATCGGTGAAAGAGTGCCGGCGCGCCAACGTTCCCTGACATCGCTCAGGCCGGGCGAGATGAAGAGGCTTGGCATGATCGCGTTCGCCATCCTCCTTCTTCACATACTTGCCGCCAGCCTGTTGCTGCCGGCCTCGTCACGCGGCCCCTCGAAGCTGCTTGAGGAAACGACGGCGTCGTTCACCGACTAGCTTGTTCGACCAGACCGGATTCGGCGGAGCGCGGCAGCGTCGGCGCGGCTTTGGAGCTTGATCCGGAAAAGCGCGTAGCGGTTTTCCGAAAAGATCATGCTCAATCAAAAAGCTAAAGCGCATCGCGCTTTAGGCCGCGTCGACGCGCCGAAAGCCGTTCCACATCGCGGTCGCCGTGCCCGAGGTCAGCACCGGCAGGATGCGCTCGTCCTGGTAGTTGCCGTTGAGCGAAACCCGCGGCAGCGCGGTGAGGTGGCCGGCACTCTCCGGAAACATCATGCCGGGCCGGGTCGTCACCGCCGTCTTGTAGCCGGCGATCCGGGCGAGGGCGAATTCACGCGCGCGGGCGGCGAACCTGTCGCCGTAGGGGTAGGCGAGGTGGGTGACCGGGCGCTGCAGTTTCTCCTCGATCCGCGCGCGGCTGACCGTCAGCTCCTCGCGCGCGACCTCCTCGCTCTGATGGGCGAGGTTGCAGTGGGCGACGGTGTGCCCGCCGATGGTGACGAGCGGATCGGCGGCAAAGGCTTTCAACTCGTCCCAGGACATGCAGAGATCACGGCAGATCGCCGCCTCATCGACGCCATGCCTCGCGCAGAGGCCCGCGACCTCGCGCCGCAGATCGTGCTCGCTCAGGCTGCGCAGCCAGTCGTGCAGCCGGTCGAACGCCGCCTGTTTTGAGGAGGCCGTCGCGGTCTCCATGCGAACCGCCGTGCCGCCCATCGTCACTTCGATCGCGGTGGCCCTCGCGATCACCATCTCGAGCGCAATCCACCACAGCCGGCCGACGCCTTCGGCGAAGTCGCTCGTGACATAGCAGGTGAAGGGCGCGGCAAATTCACGCATCACCGGCAATGCATGGTCGCGGTTGTCGCGATAGCCGTCGTCGAAGGTGAAACAGGCGAAGCGGCGGCCGAAATTGCGGTTCAACAGCCGCCGATGCATCTCGTCCATGGTGATGACATCGATCTCGCGCGACTTTAGATGCGCGAGCATCGCGCGCAGGAACCCGGGGGTCACTTCGAGATGGTGGTTCGGCTGGAAATTGTCGCCTCTGGCCGGCCGCACATGGTGCAGCATGAACACGGCGCCGACGCCCGAGAAGATCGGGCGTAGCAGATAATGCGCGCCGGAGAAGTAGAGCGCTCCCAATCCAGCCCGGATGACGGTGTTGCGAAACTGCTTCATTGCACGCGATGGTTGGCCGATCGGGATATTATCCAACCAGTTAACGAAGAAGGGTTGAAGAAACGGTTATTCGCCGATGTTTCGCACTCTGGCGCGTTCTGTTATTTCCGGTTTGACAGCCCCGCAAGGGTTTGTTTTCTCTCTGTTTCCGGTGTCCTGGGATTTGCTGTTCCGCGGCTCTGCGCCACAAGCGCGCAGTCGGCTGCTCGACGGCAAAAGCGGCACTGGAATCATAGAGTTGTTGGTGCCGCGTCGCGGGACATCGGATGCACGGTCTTTTCAGGTGGAGCAGCAAATGGTGGCCGGGCGTAATCCCCCTGGTCGTCTTTTGGGCCGTTGCGGCCTGGACCAACACCGCGCCCCTGGAGGCGGACCTCGCCGCGCGCAGCGGAACCGCCCTCAAAGACAGTGTGCTCGACAAGACCCGGATCACGGTCGCCGGCCGCGACGTTACGCTCGGCGCCGATGCGTTTTCGGAATACGGGCGGAAGGGCGCCTTGGCCGCGGTCGAAGCGGTGCCCGGTGTTCGGCTGGTCAATGACGAAACCCGCCTGGTGCCGGAAGCGAAACCCTTCCTGTGGTCGGCGGAGCGGGACGTCGCCCGCGTGACGCTCGGCGGCAGCGCGCCGCTGCCCGCGAGCAAGGCCAAGCTGATGGAGGCCGCCCGCGCCGCGATCGGCGGCGTCGAGGTGGTCGACCAGATGGCGCTCGCGCGCGGCGCGCCACATCACTTCGATGCCGCCGCGGGGCTCCTGCTCGACCAGGTCGCAAAGCTGAAGGACGGCAAGGTCACCATTTCCGATGCCGGGGTGTCGCTGTCCGGCATGGCGCGCGACCTTGGCGGTCGCGAGGCGATCGCGGCCGCGCTTAAGGATCTCCCCGAAGGTTTCAAGGTCACCGCCAACGACATCAAGGCGCCGCCCTACATCTTCCAAGCCTACAAGGATCCGGTTGCGGCGACGCTGACGCTGTCCGGCAATGTCCCCGACAACAACGCGCAGGCCGCGATCGCGCAGGCCGCTGAGCGGAAATTCTTCGGCGAGAAGGTGGTCGACAATCTCAAGGCCAGCGTCGGCGCGCCCTCTGGCTTCTCCGCCGCAGTGACGGCGGCGCTCGGCGCGCTGTCGCGGCTGTCGACCGGCACGCTCGCGGTATCGGATCGCGAGGTAAAACTTTCCGGCGACGCACTTTTTGACGGCGCGGCCGCGCAAATCCGCAGCGGGCTGGGCAAGGATTTTCCGCAAGGTTTTCAGTTCAAGCCGGAAATCTCGGTCAAGCCGGCCGCTGCTCCGGTCGATCCCACCGTGTGCCAGCAGCTCTTCTCGAATCTGCTGGCGAAAGGAAAAATTCGCTTCGAGCAGGCGCGCGCCACGCTCGACCCGGATTCGACCGCGTTGCTCGACCGCCTGATCGAGATCGCGCTGCGCTGTCCGACCGCCGCCATCGAAGTCGCCGGTCACACCGACGGTGACGGCGAGGACGCCTTCAACCAGGCGCTGTCAGAGAAACGCGCGCAGGCCGTCGTCGACTATCTCGTCAAGGCCGGGCTGCCGGCGAGCCGCTTCACCGCGGTTGGTTATGGTTCTACGCAGCCGATCGCCGGCAACGACACCGACGAAGGCAAGGCGCAGAACCGCCGTATCGAATTCCTGGTGAGGTGAGCATGGCCTATCTCGTGATGTTCCACTGGGGCTGGCTCACCGCTTCTTTCCTGCTTGGGCTTGCGATGGGCTGGATCGCGGTGGTGCATCGCGGGCCGAGTGTTTCGAAAGTGATGGCAGGCTGGCTCGCCCTCGTGGTTGCCGCTCTCGTCGCGGCCGCCGCTACGCGCGTCGTGCCCGGCCGTTTCGGCTATTGGCTCGATCTCGGCCTGGTCCTGTTTGCCTGCTATCTCTTCGGCTGCGCCATCGGCTCCTGGCTGCGCGAGCGGGTGGTGTCGCGGCTGCCGAAGACAGCGGCATAGGATAGTCCGGCCTCAGCGTGACCCTTCCCAGGGATTGACCAATGCGACTCCGGTAGGTTCGAAATCCGGGACGTTGCGGGTGGCGACCGTCAAGCCGTGAATCAGTGCCGTGGCTGCGATCAGGGCGTCGCGCTCGGCGCGGGGATCGGGCACATGAAGCCGCGCGCATCGCAGCGCCACGGCCGCGTCGATCGGCAAGACACGTCCCTCGAACCGAACGAGAATCTGATGATCGATCCATGCGCGCAGAACAGCGCCTTGCGCCGTGTCTTTGCGCGCGATGGTCAGAGCACCGAGTTCGATCTCGAGAATCGCAATCGCGGATATGAAGAAGCTTGCCGCGGGAAGTGCGGTCGCCCATGCGACGACATTTCGGTTCGCTTTGTCCGGTCGCCTCAGTTCGGAAATGACATTGGTATCGAGCAGAAACATCAGTCGAGATCTGCCGGCTTGAAGAGGCCGGCGCCGACGCGCGGCGGATCGAATTCGAAGTCCGCGTCAGGTTGTGCGATGGCCTCGGCCAGGCTCATGTGCCCGCCGGTCAGCCGCAAATAGTCCTCGATCGTCAGCAGAACGTGCGCTGGTCGGCCGCGATCCGTAATGAAGACCGGACCCTGCGCCGCCGCCTTCTTGGCACCGCTCGTATCCTGATTGAACTCTCTGCTAGTGAGAGTAGTCATCGTCATGTGTCGCTCCAACTGGTTCTCTTCCCATAATATGTAGAGAAGTTTCTACATTCAACTGATCGTCCCCGCAACCCATGTATTTTCTGGCTTGTCAGATAATACGTACTGGTCACGCCGGCCTATGCCGAGGATCTTGCGGCGAAGCTGCAGCACATCGCCGTGGTACAACTCGGAGGCGGCCGGCATAATCTGCAGGAGGATCATACCGACGCCATCGGCCGCTCGGTCGCCGGCTGGATCGCCGGGATCGAAGCCGTCGCAGCACGCTTCGGGCGTCAGGCGGCATGAAGATTTCGAGGGAGGTTGCCATGTCTGACGTCTCAATCACCTATTGCCGGCCCTGCGGCTATGAGAAGCGCGCGAAGGATACCGCGACCGCACTGCGCGAGCGCTTCTCGATCGAGGCGAAGCTCGTGCCCGGAACCGGCGGAGTATTCGAGGTGAAGGTGGGCGACAAAGACCGTCGCCAAGCGGGCAAAGAGCCATTTCCCGGACACGCCGAAGTCGTCGCGGCGGTCGCCGCCGCGCGCGGGTAGGTGCTGCGCGATGTCGCTGGTCTGGACCGACGGCCTTGCGGGCGTCGACTGGGATGAACTCGAGGCGCTCTATCGCGCTGCTCCCCGGGCGACAAGTCGGCCGCCGATCTAAAGCTCGTCTTCGAAAACAGTAGGTTCCGCCTCTTCGCCAGGGAAGCGGGCACCCTGGTCGGTGCCGGCCGTGTCTTGGCCGACGGCTGCGATTGCGCCTACCTCTGCGATATCGCCCTGCTGCCGAGCCGTCAGGGCAGGAGACTCGGCAGGGAGATCGTGGCGCGGCTGGTGCGGCAGTCGGCCTCGCACCGGAAAATCATTCTGTACGCGTGCCGGGCAAGGAGCCGTTTTATGAGGCCTTCGGCTTTCGTCGTATGACGACCGCCATGGCTATCTTCGAAAACCAGGATCGCGCGCACCAAAGAGGCTATCTGGAACGCCCGTAAGGCGGCATTAACCCCGCGATCAACGGGTTTGCCCGTCAAAACACGGACGTATCAGCCCGCGTCAAAGCAGCGCGCTTCGCGAAAAGCGGAACCAGGCCATGAAATGATGCATTTGGCCGTCATCGACGCCACCTAATATATTGACAGCGCGCATCTTTATTCACACTTGACGAATTCCACTCCGGCTCAAAACGCGCTACCACGTCACACCGGGAACTGGTGTCCCGGTCCTGACGTTCGTATCATCCGGCAGCGCCGAGAACTGAAGCGAATGTCAACTCCACCGCGCTAGCCTGGCGATCACGAACTCGCATACGGGGCACTCGATGCTGGAAGCCATACGCAGAGCGATCTTGGTTCTGCGCCAGAAGCAAGTCCTGCACCGGACGGGAGTTGCTATCAGCGTCACCGTCATCGGGATCGCGTGCTATGTGCTCTACCACATGCTTCGTGGCATCGACACGCTCGAGGTCATCGAGGCCATCAAGAGCACCGAGCCGCGTCAGATCGCGCTCGCCGCGCTGTTCGTCGCCGCCGGCTATTTCACACTGACCTTCTACGACTGGTTTGCGGTCCGCGCGATCGGTCGCCGCGAGATCCGTTACCGCGTCAACGCGCTCGCAGCCTTTACGTCCTATTCCATCGGCCACAATGTCGGCGCCAGCGTCTTCACCGGCGGCGCGGTGCGCTATCGCATCTATTCCGACCATGGCCTGAACGCGATCGATGTCGCGAAAATCTGCTTCCTGGCCGGCCTGACCTTCTGGCTCGGCAACGCCGCGGTGCTGGGTCTCGGCATCACCTATCATCCCGAAGCTGCTGCCGCGATCGACCAGCTGCCGGTCTGGCTCAACCGTGTGGTCGCGATCGCCATCATCCTCGCGCTGGTTGCCTATGTGGTCTGGGTCTGGACGCAGCCGCGCAAGGTCGGCCGCGGTCCCTGGACCGTGGTGCTGCCGGGCGGCCCGCTGACGCTGCTGCAGATCGTGATCGGCATTGTCGATCTCGGCTTTTGCGCGCTCGCGATGTACGTGCTGGTGCCGGACGAGCCCAATCTCGGCTTCGTCGTGGTCGCCGTGATCTTCGTTTCGGCCACCTTGCTGGGCTTCGCCAGCCACTCTCCCGGCGGGCTCGGGGTGTTCGACGCGGCCATGCTGGTCGGCCTCTGGCAGATGGACCGGGAGGACCTGCTCGCCGGTATGCTGCTGTTCCGCCTGCTGTACTATATTACTCCGTTTGTCATATCTGTAATCTTGCTGACGTTTCGGGAGGTTATCCTTGGTACCCGATCGAAGCGCCTGCGCCAGGCCGCGCTGGGCCTGGAGGCCGGCCCCGCGCGCGAAGCAGCCTATGTGAGAGAGCGTGGAGATACGCACGCCTGACGAGGATAGACACGGAGAAGCTGGCCAGATGGCAATAGATGCTCCTTCCTCAACGTCCTCTTCGTTCTTCTCGCCTTGGCCGGACCGGCTGCGGCATGCAGCCTTCATTCTCGCCGTCGCCGCCGCCGCGCTCACCGTCCTGGCCTTTACCGGCGAATTGTCGCCGCTGCGCGCGGGCACGGTGTTTTTCTGCATCGCCGCTGCCGCGCTCGTGCCCTGGCGGCTCAACCAATCCGCCAGGTCGAGCGAGGATGTCCGCGGCGTCAATCCGGTCGAAGCCACCGCGGTCAGCGCGGTCGTCGCCGGCATGCCGGATCCCGCCGTGCTACTCGACCGCGCCGGGCGCGTCATCCACCTCAACGAGGCCGCCGCCCAGCTCGCGCCGGCGCTGCGCAAGAACGAGCTGGCGCAGTTCGCGCTGCGCTCGCCGGAAATCATCACCGCGCTGCGCGAGGCGATCGCTACGTCAGAGCCGCGCCGCGCCACCTATCTCGATCACGTTCCCGTCGACCGCTGGATGGAGCTGATTATCACGCCGGTGCCGGTGCCAAGCACCTTCGGTGGCCTCGACAAATGCATGCTGATGACCTTCCACGACCAGACGCCACTGCGCCGGGTCGAGGAAATGCGCGCCGACTTCGTCGCCAATGCCAGCCACGAATTGCGCACGCCGCTCGCGGCGCTGTCCGGCTTCATCGACACGCTGCAGGGGCCGGCCAAGGACGATGCCAAGGCGCGCGAGCGCTTCCTCACCATCATGCATGCGCAGGCGACCCGCATGGCGCGCCTGATCGATGACCTGTTGTCGTTGTCACGGGTCGAATTGTCGGCGCATGTCCGCCCCGACACCTCTATCGACATCGTGCCCATCATCCGTCAGGTCACCGACGGGCTTGAACCACTTGCCCGCGAGCGCCAGGTCGTGGTCGAGATCAATCTGCCCGATCATCCGGTGCCGGTCGCGGGCGACCGCGAGGAATTGCTCCGCCTGTTCGAGAACCTGATCGAGAACGCGCTGAAATATGGCGCCTCCGGCGGCAAGGTCATCGTTTCCCTGAACTCGGCGGCGTCAGCCGAAGGCACGCCCGAGGTCCGGGTCATGGTGCGTGATTTTGGCCCGGGCATCGCCCCGGAACACCTGCCGCGGCTGACTGAAAGGTTCTATCGGGTTGACGTCGGCGACAGCCGCTCGCAGGGCGGGACCGGGCTCGGTTTATCGCTGGTGAAACATATTCTTAACCGTCACAGGGGCCGGCTTTTGATCGAAAGCGTGCCCAAACATGGCGCTACTTTTACCGCCTGTTTTCCCCAGCCCAAGGCTGCGGCTTCTGCGTAAACCTCATCAATACCAATAGTTTAGACCTGTCATCCAGCTGTCATCCAACCTTCGTAAAAGGAAAACCGACCGCTCCTAAAGGGACCGGCGTGAGCGCGATCGGGCGCGAATGGCGCTTCGCTCACCAGATGGAGATCAGCATGAATTTCGTTAAGGCAATCGTGGCCGCGGGTGTTATGGCCGTGGCTACGCCGGCTTTCGCGGCCGACATCACGGGTGCCGGCTCGACTTTTATTTTCCCCGTCCTTTCGAAGTGGGCTGACACCTACAAGAAGGAATCGGGCAACGGCGTGAACTACCAGTCCATCGGTTCCGGCGCCGGCATCAAGCAGATCAACGCCAGCACAGTGACTTTCGGCGCGACCGACGCGCCGCTGAAGGCAGACCAGCTGCAAAAGGACGGCCTGGCCCAGTGGCCGATGATCATGGGCGCCATCGTTCCCGTGGTGAACATTGACGGCGTGAAAGCCGGCGATCTCGTGCTCGACGGCGCGACGCTTGGCGACATCTTCCTCGGCAAGATCACCAAGTGGGACGACGCGGCGATCAAGAAGCTCAACCCGAACGCCAAGCTTCCGTCGGAAGCGATCTCGGTCGTTCATCGTGCGGACGGTTCGGGCACGACCTTCAACTTCACCGACTACCTGACCAAGGTCAACGCGGACTGGAAGAGCAAGGTTGGCTCGGGCACCGCCGTTGAGTGGCCGGTTGGCGTTGGCGCCAAGGGCAACGAAGGCGTTGCCGGCAATATTAGCCAGACCAAGAACTCGATCGGCTATGTCGAGTACGCCTATGCCAAGCAGAACAAGCTGACCTACACCGCGCTGCTCAACAAGGCCGGCATGACCATCCAGCCGACCAATGAAGCTTTCCAGGCTGCCGCCTCGAACGCCGACTGGACCAACGCCCCGGGCTACTACCTGATCCTGACCGACCAGCCCGGCGACAAGTCCTGGCCGATCGTCGCTTCGACCTTCATCCTCATGCACAAGGAAGCAACCGACAAGGCGGCGTCGCAGGAAGCGCTCAAGTTCTTCAAATTCGCCTTCGACAAGGGCGCCAAGAGTGCTGAAGAGCTCGACTACATTCCGATGCCGGACAGCGTCATCAAGCTGATCGAAAAGACCTGGAACTCGGAGATCAAGAGCTGAGACCGGGCGCTCGTGTCCCGGACGCGGTGCAGCGCTCTTTGCGCTGCACCGCAGAGCCGGGACCTACCAGCTGCCGACGCGATGGCCCCGGATCAGCAGCGCACCGCACGAAGCGCTGCGCTGCATCCGGGGCGCGGGACCGCGCCAAGTATCAAGTAAAAAACATAGTAGGGGATTGGCGTGGCAGAAATGGCCGTTCAAAGCGACGCGAGCGAAGCGATCGACGCCGCCCGACCTTACGATCGTGCCAAGGCGCTGAGCGCGTTCAAGCTTGGCGATATCACCTTCTACTGGATCACCCGCCTTGCCGCGATTTCGGTGCTGCTGATCCTCGGCGGCATCATCGTGTCGCTGATCATCGGCGCCTGGCCGGCGATGAAGGAATATGGCTTCGCCTTCCTCACCACGCAGCGGTGGGCGCCCTCGGCCGATCCGCCGGTGCTCGGTGCGCTCGGGCCGATCTACGGCACGCTCGTCACCTCCTTCATTGCGATGCTGATCGCGATCCCGGTCGGGCTTGGCGTTGCGATCTTCCTGACCGAGCTGTGCCCGCAATGGCTGCGCCGCCCGATCGGAATCGCGATCGAGCTGCTCGCCGGTATCCCCTCGATCATCTACGGTATGTGGGGCTTCTTCGTGCTGGGGCCGTTCCTCGCCTACACGTTCCAGCCGTTCATGATCGGTCTGTTCAGCCATATTCCGGTGCTCAACACGGTGTTCGCGGGTCCGCCGTCCTATCTCAGTCTGTTCAACGCCTCGCTCATTCTCGCGATCATGGTGCTGCCCTTCATCACCGCGATCTCGGTGGACGTGTTCAAGACGGTGCCGCCGGTACTGAAAGAGGCGGCCTATGGCGTCGGCTGCACCACCTGGGAAGTCGTCCGCAGCGTGGTGATTCCCTACACCCGCGTCGGTGTCATCGGTGGCGTCATGCTGGCGCTCGGCCGTGCGCTCGGCGAGACCATGGCGGTCACCTTCATCATCGGCAACTCATTCCGAATCACCGGCTCGATCTTCTCGCCGGGCACCACGATCTCGGCGGCGATCGCTTCCGAATTCGCCGAGAGCGACGGGTTGCACCAATCCGGCCTGATTCTGCTTGGTTTGTTGCTGTTCGTGCTGACGTTCTTCGTGCTCGCCTGCGCGCGGCTGATGCTGCTGCGTCTCGAACAGAAGGCGGGGAAGTAATATGGCCACGACCGTCAATCCGATCTACGCTCGCCGCCGCCGGGTGGACGTCATCGTCCGCGGACTCTGCGTCGGCGCCGCCTTGTTCGGCGTGACCTGGCTCGCGCTGATCCTGTTCACGCTGTTCTACAACGGTCTCGCCGGACTCAGCGTCCAGATTTTCACGGCCGACACGCCGCCACCGGGATCGACTTCGGGCGGCCTGCGCAATGCCATCATCGGCTCGGTCATCATGACCGCGATCGGCGTCGGCGTCGGCGCTCCGCTCGGGCTGTTCGCCGGCACTTACCTCGCCGAATACGGCAAGCATGACCGGCTCACCTCGGTGATCCGCTTCATCAACGACATCCTGCTCTCCGCGCCGTCGATCATCATCGGCCTGTTCATCTATGGCGCCATCGTGGTGCCGATGCGCGGCTTTTCGGCGATCGCCGGCGCCCTGGCGCTCGCCGTGATCGTCATTCCGGTCGTGCTGCGCACCACCGAGGACATGCTGGCGCTGGTGCCCAATCCGCTGCGCGAGGCAGCGAGCGCGCTCGGCCTGCCGCGCTCGCTCGTGATCAAGCGCATCGCCTATCGTGCGGCGCGCTCGGGTCTCATCACCGGCGTCCTGCTCGCGACCGCCCGCGTCGCCGGCGAGACCGCGCCGCTGCTCTTCACCGCGCTGTCCAACCAGTTCTTCAGCCTCGATCTTACCAAGACGATGGCCAACCTGCCGGTGACCATCAACAACTTCGTGCAGAGCCCCTACGCCTACTGGAAGCAGCTCGCCTGGAGCGGCGCGCTGCTGATCACCCTGACCGTGCTCGCCCTGAATGTCGGTGCACGCATCCTCGGCGCCGAGAGGAAAGAAAAATGAACGACCTGTCCTTATCCGTGAGTAATCCAGGCGCAGCGCACGTACCGCTGCCCGAAGTGCCGGCGAGAGTCACTGCGCGCAACCTCAATTTCTATTATGGCGAGCACCATGCGCTGAAGAATATCAACCTGGCGCTCGGCGCGAACCGCGTCACGGCCTTCATCGGGCCGTCCGGTTGCGGCAAGTCGACCCTCCTGCGCATCTTCAACCGGATGTACGACCTTTATCCGGGCCAGCGCGCGGTCGGCCAGCTGATGCTGGACACCACCAATATCCTCGATCCCAAGCTCGACCTTAATTTGCTACGCGCGCGGGTCGGCATGGTGTTCCAGAAGCCGACGCCGTTCCCGATGACGATCTACGAGAACATCGCCTTCGGCATCCGCCTCTATGAGAGGATCTCCAAGTCCGAGATGGACGGCCGCGTCGAGAAGGCGCTGCGCGGCGGCGCGCTGTGGAACGAGGTCAAGGACAAGCTCAACGCCTCCGGCCTGTCGCTCTCCGGCGGCCAGCAGCAGCGCCTTTGCATCGCCCGCACCGTTGCGGTGCGGCCCGAGGTGATCCTGTTCGACGAGCCCTGCTCGGCGCTCGATCCGATCTCGACCGCCAAGGTCGAGGAACTGATCCAGGAACTGTCCGAGAACTATACGATTGCGATCGTGACGCATAACATGCAGCAGGCCGCGCGCGTTTCCGACAAGACCGCGTTCATGTATCTCGGCGAGTTGATCGAATTCGACGACACCAACAAGATCTTCACATCACCCAGCGATCGCCGCACCCAGGACTACATCACCGGCCGGTTCGGTTGAGGAGATAACAAATGGCTTCTGAACATACCGCCAAGGCGTTCGACAGCGATCTGCAGGAATTGACCCGGCTGGTCGCGGAAATGGGCGGTCTTGCCGAGCGCATGATCGTCGATGCCGTCGACGCGCTCGTTCGCCGCGACATTGCGCTCGGCCAGCGCGTGGTGGCGGCCGATACCGAAATCGATCGTCTGCAGCGCACCATCGAGGAACGCGCGGTGCTGACCATCGCCCGCCGCCAGCCGATGGCGGTCGATTTGCGCGAGATCGTCGGCGCCATGCGGGTTGCAACCGATCTCGAGCGGATCGGCGACCTCGCAAAGAACATGGGCAAGCGCGTCGCTGCGCTGGAGAGCGATTTCCACCCGCTGAAGCTGATCCGCGGGCTCGAGCACATGACCGACCTCGTGCAATCGCAGGTCAAGACCGTGCTCGACGCCTATGCCGCGCACGATCTGCCGGCGGCGATGACCGTGTGGAAAGGCGACGAGGAGGTCGACGCCATCTGCACCTCGCTGTTCCGCGAATTGCTCACCTACATGATGGAAGATCCGCGCAACATCTCGTTCTGCATCCATTTGATGTTCTGCGCCAAGAACATTGAACGGATCGGCGATCACGCCACCAACATCGCCGAGACCGTGTTCTACATGATCGAAGGCCAGCAGATCATGGACAAGCGCCCCAAGGGCGACATGACGACATTTGCAACGACGGTCCCGGGCAACTAGGACCAGGAACGCAGGAGAAGGCGACCCCCATGAGCGCGCGCATTCTGGTGGTGGAGGACGAGGAAGCGCTGACCACGCTGTTGCGCTATAACCTCGACGCCGAAGGCTATGATGTCGAGACGGTTGCGCGCGGCGATGACGCCGACACGCGGCTGAAGGAGCGTGTTCCCGATCTCATCGTGCTCGACTGGATGCTGCCGGGCCTGTCCGGCATCGAGCTGTGCCGCCGTCTGCGCGCGCGGCCTGAGACCAAGCAGCTGCCGATCATCATGCTGACGGCGCGCGGCGAGGAAAGCGAGCGGGTGCGGGGACTTGCGACCGGCGCCGACGATTACATCGTGAAGCCGTTCTCGGTGCCGGAGCTGCTGGCGCGCGTGAAGGGCCTGTTGCGTCGCGCCAGTCCTGAGCGGCTTGCGACCGTGCTCGCCTATGGCGACATCGAGCTCGACCGGGAGAAGCGCCGCGTCGCGCGTTCGGGCCGTCCGATCGATCTCGGTCCGACCGAATACCGCCTGCTCGAATTCTTCCTGGAGCATCCGGGCCGGGTGTTCTCCCGTGAGCAGCTGCTCGACAGCGTCTGGGGCCGCGACATCTATATCGACGAGCGCACCGTCGACGTGCATATCGGCCGGCTGCGCAAGCTGCTCAACCCGGACCGCGAGCAGGACCCGATCCGCACCGTGCGCGGCGCCGGCTACGCCCTCGACGACCGCTTCGCGAAGGCGGAGTAACCACTCGCATCGCCGCTCAGCGGTGTGGCGGCTTGTTCGGCTGCCGCCGTCGGTCGGACGCCGGCTGATAGGCGACGCGCGAGTGATGGGCGCAATAGGGCAGGCCCGCGAGCGCCTTGCCGCCGCAGAAGAAGAAATCGGGGCTGGCGGGATCGCCGACCGGCCAGTGGCAGGTGGCCTCGCTCAGCTCGAGCAGCGACAGCCGCTGGCTCATCGGCACCACATTGTCGTAGGCGATCGGATCGGGATCGAGCTCGACCTCGAAGGCCTGCGCCAGGGCGGTGTTGCCGCGCGACATTGGCCGCGACACCCGCATCATCTGCTGAGCGGGCCGGGCCTTGCGCTGCCGCGGCACGGCGGTCGTCGGGCTCTTGGCGCGGCCGGAAAGGCCGAGCCGGTGCACTTTGCCGATCACGGCGTTTCGCGTCACATTTCCGAGTTCCGCGGCGATTTGACTTGCCGAAAGGCCGGCTTCCCAGAGTTTTTTCAGCTGCTCGACGCGCTCGTCGGACCAGGTCAATACCGTCATCGCACTCTTCCTTCGCTTTGGCGCCGGCCGCTATCGGCGGCCACGCTGCGATGCCAAATCTGCAAAAAATCCCAGTACGCAGAATCCCATAGCCCTCGCCGGGCGCGGAAAGCGCGTCCGGACGTTTACGCAAAACCACCAGAACTCTTGGGATCAGAACTGCCGCACGAGATGTCGTACCCTACAGCCAAGAGGCTACAATATGCCGTGACTCCGGCGCAAGAGTCAGGGTTCGCAGTCCACATGTTCCGTCACTTGGGAATTGCAATTGCCTTTTCCACTCCACCGGAGTGCTACGGTCTAGACAGCGGCGCAAAAAGCACTGCTGCGCAGCATTGACACCGGTTTCCTTGCGCCTAGAATGTTCCCGCGTGCCGCCCTGAAAAGGCGGCACGTTTCGTTTCGACGGCGGTCAGTGATGCGACAGCGCCAATGCGCGCTCGCGGCCGGCCTCTAGATCTTTACTTGGCTCTCTAACCCCAGAGTGACCGCCATGAGCACCAGCGCCACGTCGCACCTGCTTCCTGTTTTCGCCCGGGTCGATCTCGGTTTTTCGCGTGGAGAGGGTTGCTATCTGATCGCTACCAACGGCGATCGCTATCTCGACTTCACCTCGGGCGTCGCGGTGAATGCGCTTGGTCACGCGCATCCGCACCTCGTCAAGGCGCTGCAGGAGCAGGCGACAAAACTCTGGCACATGTCGAACTTGTTCAAGAGCCCTGACGGCGAGGTCCTCGCGAGCCGGCTGTGCGAGCAGAGCTTCGCCGACCTCGTGTTCTTCTGCAATTCCGGCGCGGAGGCGATGGAAGGCGTGATCAAGCTGGTCCGCCACTATCAGTTCTCCAATGGGCACGGCGAGCGCTACCGCATCATCACCTTCGAAGGCGCCTTCCACGGCCGCACGCTTGCGACCCTCGCTGCCACCGGCTCGGCCAAATATCTCGAAGGCTTCGGTCCGCCGATGGACGGCTTCGACCAGGTGCCGCATGGCGACATCGAAGCGGTGAAGAAGGCGATCGGCCCGCACACCGCCGGCATCCTGATCGAGCCGGTGCAGGGCGAGGGCGGCGTGCGCTCGGCGCCGCATTCCTTCTTCAGGGCGTTGCGCGAGCTGTGCGACCAGCACGGCCTGTTGCTCGCCTTTGACGAGGTGCAGACCGGCATGGGCCGTTGCGGCGACCTCTTTGCGTATCGGCGCACCGGCGTCACGCCGGACGTGATGTCGCTCGCCAAGGCACTCGGCGGCGGTTTTCCGATCGGCGCGGTATTGGCAAGCGCGGAAGCCGCCAAAGGCATGGCTCCCGGCTCGCATGGCTCGACCTTCGGTGGCAATCCGCTAGCGGTCGCCGCCGCGAACGCCGTGCTCGATGTCATGCTCAAGCCCGGCTTCTTTGATCATGTGCAGAAGATGTCGCTGCTGCTGAAGCAGAAGCTCGCCTCCGTGGTCGACCGCTATCCGTCGGTGCTGTCGGAAGTGCGCGGCGAAGGGCTTCTGGTCGGCGTCAAGGCGGTGGTGCCCTCAGGCGACCTGGTCGCGGCGTTGCGCGAGCAAAAGCTGCTTACCGTCGGCGCCGGCGACAATGTCGTGCGCTTCCTGGCACCCTTGATCGTCACCGAGGCCGAGATCGACCAGTCGATCCAGTCGCTCGAGCATGCCTGCGCCACGCTGTCGAAGACACCATTGAAGGCGGCGGGGTGATGGGCAAGCTGCGTCATTTCCTCGATATCAGCGAGGTGCCGTTACCCGAGCTGCGCAACATGCTTGCGTTGAGCCGCGCCATGAAGGCGAAGCTGAAGGCGCATCAGGAGAGCAGGAAGCCGCTCGAGGGCAAGACGCTCGCGATGATCTTCGAAAAGCCCTCGACGCGTACGCGCGTCTCCTTCGACGTCGGCATGCGCCAGCTCGGCGGTGAATTGATCATGCTGACCGGCGCGGAGATGCAGCTCGGCCGCGGCGAGACCATCGCCGACACCGCGCGCGTGCTGTCACGCTATGTCGACGCCATCATGATCCGCATCCTCAATCACGAGGCGCTGCTGGAGCTCGCCCAGTACGCCACCGTGCCTGTCATCAACGGCCTGACCCGGCGCTCGCATCCCTGCCAGGTGATGGCCGACGTCATGACGTTCGAAGAGCATCGCGGGCCGATCGAGGGCAAGACCGTGGCCTGGACCGGCGACGATAACAACGTGCTGGCGTCCTGGGCGCATGCCGCCGAGCGCTTCAAGTTCCAGCTCAATGTCGCGACCCCTCCGGAGCTCGCGCCGAAGAAGGCGATGCGCGACTGGATCAAGGAGACGCAGGCGCCGATCGTGGTCGGCACCGATCCGGAAGCCGCCGTGCGCGGCGCCGATTGTGTCGTCACCGACACCTGGGTGTCGATGGGCGACAAGGAGGGCGAGCACCGTCACAATGTGCTGCGGCCCTACCAGGTCAATTCCAAGCTGATGTCGCTTGCCAAATCCGACGCGCTGTTCATGCACTGCCTGCCGGCCCATCGCGGCGAGGAGGTCACGGATGAAGTGATCGACGGGGCGCAATCGGTGGTGTTCGACGAAGCCGAAAATCGCCTGCACGCGCAAAAGGGCATTCTGGCCTGGTGTTTCGACGCGGTGGGCTAGCGGCCACAATTTACGCTGTCGTCCCCGACAAGCGCTTGTCCGCCGTAGCTCGAAGAGCGAAGGCGGAAGCAAAGCGAGCGCAGATCCGGGACCTATACCGCGTGATGTCTCGAGTAGAGCTGCGTGGCAGACGCCTTCTGTCGCAACAAATGCCCGTGGTAATGGGTCCTTCGCGTTCGCGAGGACGACACACTGCCATGCAACCCCTTTCGTTCCGCACCTCGCGATCCCAGATAAGGCGCCATGACGTCTCAATCCCCCGACACCAAAATCACCTTCACCAGCCCCAGCCGCGCGCCGTCGGCAATTCCTGTCGACGACGCGGTGATTCCGTTTGAGGTCGACGCGCTCGATTTGCGTGGCCGCCTGACGCGCATGGGTCCGGCGCTCGATGAGATCCTCACCAAGCACGATTATCCCGCGCCGGTCGGCAAGCTCCTGGCCGAGGCGATCGTGCTCACGACGCTGCTCGGCTCCTCCCTGAAATTCGACGGCCGCTTCATCCTTCAGACCCAGAGCGACGGTCCGGTGTCGTTTCTGATCGTCGACTTCCAGGCTCCCGATCGTCTGCGCGCCTATGCGCGCTACGACGCCAGGCGGCTCAAGCCCGGCGCGGATTCCGGTTCTCTGCTCGGCAAGGGCCATCTCGCGATGACCATCGACCAGGGGGCGGACATGAGCCGCTACCAGGGCCTGGTCGCGCTCGATGGCGGCGGGCTGGAAGCGGCTGCGCATGAATATTTTCTGCGCTCCGAGCAGATCCCGACACGCGTGCGTATCGCGGTCGGCGAGGAATTTCGCGGCGGCGAGGGCGGCAAGCACCGCTGGCGCGCCGGCGGCTTGTTGATGCAATTCCTGCCGAAAGCGCCGGAGCGCGCCCGCCAGGCCGATCTGCATCCGGGCGACGCGCCCGAGGGTACGGTGCCGCACACCGTCGCCGAGGACGACGCCTGGGTCGAGGGCCAGTCGCTGATCGGAACCGTCGAAGACGTGGAGTTGATCGATCCCGATCTCTCCGGCGAGCGCCTGCTCTATCGTCTGTTCCACGAGCGCGGCGTGCGCGTGTTCAAGCCGCTCGACCTGCAGGCGCGATGCTCCTGCTCGCGCGAAGCGGTCTCATCGATGTTGAAGAGCTTTGACCCGAAGGACCGCGCCGACATGGTGAAGGACGGCAAGGTCGTGGTGACCTGCGAGTTTTGCAGCTCGGTGTATCAATTCACGCCGGCAGAGGCGGGCGTGGAAGAAGCATAACCCCTCGTCATAGCCGGGCCTTGACCCGCCTGCGGGGCCGAAGCCCCTTCGGCGCGGCGAAGGCCCGGCCATCCGTCAATCTTGGAAAGACTCGTTTTTTGAAGATGGATCACCGGGCCAAGCCCGGTGATGACGAGCCGGGGGGCGTCAGTTCAACACCCGTTTCCCGTCTGGGGCGTCCAGCGAAAACGCCGGCACCTCGATCTCGAACTTCTCTCCGGTCTCGCTCACCATCTGATAGCGGCCGGCCATGATGCCGGAGGCGGTCGGGAGCGGCACGCCGCTGGTATATTCGAAGCGCTCGCCGGGCGCGAGCACGGGCTGCTCGCCGACCACGCCTTCGCCGCGTACTTCCTGCTGGCGGCCGGTGGCGTCGGTGATGACCCAGTGACGGGTGCGCAACTGCACGGTCTCGGTGCCGGAATTGGTGATGACGATGGTGTAGGACCAGAAATATTCGCGCTTTTCCGTCGACGAGCGTTCCGGCATGAAGTTCGGCTCGACGGTGACTTCGATCTGGCGGGTAACGGCGCGATACATGCGGCCATCATAGCCGGAAATCCCCGAGGGAACCAACCGCCGGATAACGCCCGGACAATCGCGGTTTCAACACAGTTCGGATTTATGCGGCGCAACCGCCGCCCTCGCTGAATTGTAACTTTGCGTGCGAGCCGCGCGTCCGGTAAAATCTTCCCTCGCGCACCGGCGCATGCCGCCGGTCCTGAGACGGTGCCTGATGTCCTCTATTGCCGATCAAGTTGCCGGTCGTCCCGTTGCCGGGGCAGTGGAAGCTCCGCGCGAGCAGGCTGCCGCACCCGTGAAGGCGCCGGCGATCTCGCTGCCCGCGATCGGCGAGCGCGAGCTCAGGCTCGATCTCTTCCGGGGGCTCGCGTTGTGGCTGATCTACATCGACCATCTGCCGCCGAGCCTGCTGACGTGGTTCACGATCCGCAATTACGGCTTCTCCGACGCCACCGAAATCTTCATCTTCATCTCCGGCTACACGGCCGCGTTTGTCTATGGCCGCGCCATGCTGGAGCAGGGCTTTGTGGTCGCGACCGCCCGCATCCTGCGGCGTGCCTGGCAGATCTACGTCGCGCATGTGTTCCTGTTCACGATCTTCCTCGCCGAAATCTCCTATGTCGCCACCCATTTCGAGAACCCGCTGTACAGCGAGGAAATGGGCATCATGGATTTCCTCAAGCAGCCCGACGTCACCATCGTGCAGGCGCTGCTGCTCCGCTTCCGTCCCGTCAACATGGACGTGCTGCCGCTCTACATCGTGTTGATGCTGGCGCTGCCTTTGATCCTCGCCTTGATGCGCTGGAAGCCCGACGTGACACTGGCGCTGTCGGCGCTGCTCTATGCCGCCACCTGGGAGTTCGATCTTTATTTCTCGTCCTATCCGAACGGCTACTGGGCCTTCAATCCGCTCGCCTGGCAATTGCTGTTCGTGTTCGGCGCGTGGTGCGCGCTCGGCGGCGCAAAACGAATGTCGGCCATTCTGTCTTCGCGGATCACGCTCTGGGTCTGCGCCGCCTATGTGGCCGCGGCGTTCTTTGTGACCCTGACCTGGTATGTGCCGCAGATGAGCCACTGGCTGCCGAAGCGGCTCGAGCAGTGGATGTATCCGATCGACAAGACCGATCTCGACGTGCTGCGCTTTGCGCATTTCCTCGCGCTCGCGGCGATCACCGTGCGCTTCCTGCCGAAGGACTGGCCCGGGTTGAAATCGCGCTGGCTGAAACCGCTGATCCTCTGCGGCTCGCACTCGCTCGAGATTTTCTGCCTCGGCGTGTTCCTCGCTTTTGCCGGACACTTCATCCTCGCCGAGGGCGGCGGCGGTGCCGCACTGCACACGCTGGTGACGATCTGCGGCATCCTACTTATGTGGGGCGTGGCGTGGCTGATTTCGTGGTACAAGCATGAGGCTGACAAGAGCGCTCCGCGCAAGGGCGCTCGCGGCAACGCCGATCTGGCGGGAGGGGGTTGATGCGGTCGGGTTTATTCCTCTGCCTGGCTCTGCTCGCGGCTGTTTCGGCCGCAGGCACAGTGCGCGCGGAAGATGCCTCCGCTAGTTGCGACGTGCCGGCCTCGCTGCTCGAAAGCGAGAGTTCGCTGCCGAAAGTCGAGGCAGCGGTGAAAGCTGCCCAGCCGCTGAACATCCTCGTGGTGGGCAGCCGCTCCTCGAGCCTCGGCGCCGACGCCAGCAACGCCTATCCGGCGCGCCTGCAGGCCGCGCTGAGGGACAAGTTGTCGCAGTTGGCCATCAACGTATCCGTAGAAATACAGGCCGCCAAAACCGCGGAAGAAGTGGCTTCCAACCTTGTTAAGTTGATGGAAGGAAAAAAGCCTACCTTGGTTATCTGGCAGACCGGAACCGTCGATGCTATGCGATCCATCGATCCCGATGATTTTCGCACCGCAGTCGATGAAGGCGTGGTTGCGTTGCAGAATGCGGGAGCCGACGTGGTGTTGATGAACCCCCAGTATAGTCCGCGCACCGAGACCATGATCTCGGTGCCGCCCTATCTGGACAATTTGCGCGCGGTGGCGCAGAGCCGCGACATCCCGTTGTTCGATCGCTTCGCCATCATGCACCAGTGGAACGACCAGGGAGACTTCGACCTCTTCAGCGCGCATCACGGGCCCGAGCTTGCCAAGCGCGTTCATGACTGCCTCGGCCGCGCGCTGTCGACCTTTGTGATCGACGCCGCGCATCTTGGACCGGCGCGGCAGAACTAGGATTTTTGGTTAATGACGTTTTCGAGTTTTCAACTCCCTTCGCGTGCGCTTGCGCTCCCGGTGCTGCTGTTCCTGATGCCGGTGGCGGCCGGCGCGCAGGTCACGACCCATGCCGCGCTGAACCAGGCTGCGCCTGCGCAGATGTCGCCATCGGTGACGCCGGCTGCGCAAATGACCGCGACCGCGAGCGAGCCTTCGCCCGAGCAGATGAACCCGCCGAAGACGCTGACCGCGAAGGCCATCGACAAGGTGAAGCAGGTCGCGAAATCCGCGAGCGACATTTTCTCGCGCGTGCCGTGCTCGTCCCCGAAGGGCGGGGTACAGCCGCTGGGCTCGCTGCCGCATGTGGCGAACAAGCTGATCGCGGGCCAGCCGGTGTTGATCATCGCCTTCGGCTCGTCCTCGACACAAGGCTACGGCTCGAGCGCACCCGAATTCACCTATCCGAACCGACTTGCGGCGCAATTGAAGCGGCAATATCCGACCGCCGACATCACCGTCGTCAATGCCGGGATCGGCGGCGAGGACGCGCCGGAGATGATGAAGCGGCTGCAGAGCGCGGTCATCGACAGGAAGCCCGATCTCGTCATCTGGCAGGTCGGCACCAATGCGGTGCTGCGCAATCTCGATCCCGGCGAGACGGCAAAGCTCGTCGAAGACGGCGTCGCGCGCATCCAGGCCGCCGGCAGCGACATCGTGCTGGTCGATCCCCAATATTCGCCGCGGGTCTATGAGCGGGCCGAAAGCGCGAGCCGCATGGTGAAGCTGCTCGGCCGCGTCGCGGCCTTGCGTCATATCGGCATCTTCCCCCGCTTCGAGGTGATGCGCGAGTGGCACGAGAACCAGTCGCTGCCGGTCGACAGCTTCGTCATCGCCGACGGCTTGCACATGAACGATTGGGGCTACGCCTGCTTCGCACAGCTTCTCGGCGATGACATCATCAAGTCCGTCGGCCAGATCAAGCTCGGCGTCAACGTGCCCAGCGAAGTGCGGTCGTACCGGCCGATGTGACGCTGCTTTAGCAGCGTCATCCCGGGGCGCTCGAGAAGCGAGCGAACCCGGGATCTCGAGCCCGACACTCAGGTTGTTGCGCCGCTCTCGCGTCTATTGCCTCACGCCTTCTCCAGCGCCGCCGCGAGGTCCTCGATCAGATCATCCGCATGCTCCAATCCGGTCGAGAAGCGGATGAATCCATCGCTGATGCCGAGTTCGGCGCGGGCTTCCGGCTTCAGCCGCTGGTGCGTGGTGGTGGCCGGATGGGTGACGATGCTCTTGGCGTCGCCGAGATTGTTGGAAATCCTGGCAAGCTTCAGCGCGTTCAGGCAACGGAACGCGCCGGGCTTGCCGCCCTTCACTTCAAAACCAACGAGCGTCGAGCCGGCGCGCATCTGCTTCTTCACCAGCGCGGCCTGCGGATGGTCGGCGCGGCCGGGATAGACCAGCCGCGACACTTTCGGATGGTTTGCCAGGGCATCCGCGATCTTCGCCGCCGTGTCGGTCTGCGCGCGCACGCGCAGCGCCAGCGTCTCCAGGCCCTTGAGCAGCACCCAGGCGTTGAACGGCGACAGCGACGGCCCGGTCTGGCGCATGAAATTATGGATGTGCTCGGCGATGAAAGCTTCCGTCGAGAGGATGACGCCGCCGAGGCAGCGGCCCTGGCCGTCGATGTGCTTGGTCGCGGAATAGACCACGACGTCGGCGCCAAGTTGCAGCGGGCTCTGCCACATCGGCGTGGCAAACACATTGTCCACGATCAGCCGCGCGCCGGCCTGGTGTGCGATCTCGGCAATGGCGGGAATGTCGAGCACGTCGAGCGTCGGGTTGGTCGGGCTCTCCAGGAAGCAGCTTTTGGTGTTCGGCCGCATGGCTCTCTTCCACGCATCGAGGTCGAGGCCGTTCACCAGCGTCGCCTCGATGCCGTAGCGCGGCAACAGGTCTTCGACCACGTAACGGCAGGATCCGAACAGCTGCTTCGAGGCGACCACATGGTCGCCGGCCTTGAGCGGCGCCAGCACCGCGGTTGTCACCGCGGCCATGCCGGTCGCGGTCGAGCGGCAGGCTTCCGCACCTTCGAGCTCGATCATGCGGCGCTCGAACATCGCGATCGTCGGATTGGAGTAGCGCGAATAGATGTAGCCGGGGTCTTCGCCCTTGAAGCGCGCCTCACACAGCTCGGCTGTGTCGTAGACATAGCCTTGCGTGAGGAACAGGCCCTCGGAGGTTTCGCCGAATTCGGAACGAAGGGTGCCCGAATGAACGAGGCGGGTTTCGGGGCGGTAGTGCGCCGTTGCGGTGCTGGACTTGAGGGGGGTAGGCTTGGACATGTGACCTCCATCGTGACCGCCGAAAGCGGGCACAAAAAAACCGGCCTGGGAGAAGCTCCTCAAGGCCGGGATCACACGTGTCCCCGGCCTGTTTAGCAATTTATTTAACGTGGCTGCAAGCCGGCCGGCTCAAATCACCACGGGATAAGTCATGCTCTTATTCGCCGCCGAGCTTCCCGTCAAGGCGTCCATCGGATAAGGGCGTAAACGGCCCTGTTTTCGTGGTTTTGGGAGACTTCTTGCAGGATTCGCGCTTGCCATTTTCGCTTCAAAAGCACGCCAACGGCATTCTGCCCGACCGCATGATCGCGGCGATGGCGGATTCCGGCCTGATCCTGCCGCAATATCCCTTTGTCGAAAGCCAGATCCAGCCGGCGAGCCTCGATTTGCGCTTGGGCGATATCGCCTATCGGGTGCGCGCGAGCTTCCTGCCCGGACCCGGTGCGACGGTGGCCGAGCGCATCGACGAATTGAAGCTGCATGAAATCTCGCTCGCCGACGGCGCGGTGCTGGAGACCAATTGCGTCTACATCGTGCCGCTGATCGAGAGCCTCGCTCTGCCGAAAGAGATCGTCGCGGCGGCGAACCCGAAAAGCTCGACCGGGCGGCTCGACGTTTTCACCCGCGTGATCGCCGACGGCACACGCCGTTTCGACATGATCGGCGCCGGCTACCACGGCCCGCTCTATGCCGAGATCAGTCCGAAGACGTTTCCTGTGCTGTTGCGCGAGGGCTCGCGGCTGTCGCAGGTGCGCTTCCGCACGGGTGACGCAATCCTCAAGGCCGAGGAGCTCGATGCGCTGCATGAGGCCGAGCGTCTCGTCGATGTCGAGGATGCCGATCTCAAGGGCGGCGTTGCGCTCTCGGTCGATCTCTCCGGCAAGAACGCAAACGGCTTTGTCGGCTATCGCGCCAAGCGCCACACCGGCGTCGTCGACGTGGATCGCCGCGGCGGCTATGCCGTCGATGAGTTCTGGGAGCCGATCCGCGCCCGCGAGGATGGCAGCCTCATCCTCGATCCCGGCGAGTTCTATATCCTCGCCTCGAAGGAAGCCGTGCAGGTGCCGCCGGACTACGCCGCGGAGATGGTGCCGTTCGATCCGCTGGTCGGCGAATTCCGCGTGCACTACGCCGGCTTCTTCGATCCGGGCTTTGGTTATGCCGGCGCGGGCGGCGAGGGCGCGCGCGCGGTGCTGGAAGTGCGCTCGCGCGAGGTGCCGTTCATTCTCGAGCACGGCCAGATCGTCGGTCGGCTCGTCTACGAGAAGATGCTGTCGCGCCCGAACGCGATGTACGGCCAGCGCATCGGCTCGAACTACCAGGCGCAGGGCCTGAAGCTGAGCAAGCATTTCAAAGTCTAACCGTCATTGCGACGGCGACGTCGGCGGTGCGAACTGACCCGTAGTTAGCCCGCAAAGCGAGCATGTCGGCCCGTGAACGGAGGCATAGTGGGCCCGCAATGCGAAGAGACTGGCGTCCCAAGGGACAGGATCGACGCTTTATGTCGCCGGTGGCGACCGATGAAGGCCTTTCGTGGCGACTTCCAGCACCAAGCGGCGCGACCGTCTTTTCGTAAGCCTGCTGCGGAATCCGTTTCCTGACACGTTCTTCCGAGCAGCTTTAAGGCTGGGGATGATCTTGCGACGAAAAGCTATCTGCTATCGCGAAGGCGGGGGCTATTCTTTCGATGGTCGCGTTGTCGACGCCCACGTTCTCGAATACGCGGCGCCAGGTCGTAGCTATGGTCGCGATCCGTTCGACCTCGGCCTGGGCCTCGTCCGTGCTCAGACCGAAGTCGCTACAATGCGACAAGCAGTTGGCGATGCTCGGGTAAACTCCGGACCTTCCGATCGCGATGGCTTGTTCCGGCTGCATGTCCGGTTGCGGGACTACGTCGAAAGCGGGCGAGAGCTTCCAGTTTCCTCCGCTATAGATGAATGCGTGGTTTTTCAGATGGTCGTCGCGATTTCCGCACAGAACGTTGAAGACCATGCGGCCGAACAGCTCGATTCGATCGCCGCCCGGTTCGGAGGAGTGGCGCAACAATTCGGCGGCAATGGCGGAATACGAACCGTCAGCCGAGGTTTCGTCGCCGTTCAGCAGAGAGAGCGCGCTCAGATAGTGGACGGTTGGCGAGAAGTGCGGTCCCTCGGAGCGATCGAACCGATTTACGATGATCGCCTTTCGAGGTCCAACGTCGACAAGACGCGTCTCGGCCACGTTCAAACCGCACATCGCCGCCAATCTCATCGTCGCATGTTCGGCGCCGCATTGATCGAATGTATCCGTAGCGCGTGAGAACTTCGCGATCCAAAGCCGTTTATCGGCCTCGATGACCGCCTTTGGCCTGGCGCCTCCCATCGAGATGCCCGCGTTGTAGATGCGCGCTGCGGTGGGATCGGCGGGGAGGCCTGCTTCGATCTTTCTGAACTCCGCAGCGATTGCTTCGATCGACTTCAGATCCAGTCGATCCGGAGGCCGGTCGGGAGGCAACTTCGGCTCAGGACCGAAATCGAGACAGCCCACGTGATCGCGTCCGGCGGCATAGAGCCAATCTACCGGCGAGAACAGCTTCCCCGGTTCGCGCCGCGCGACGAGTTCGCGGCCCCATCGGTCCGGAGTTGCGTCGGCAAGCGGTCCGAAAAGACATCCTCGTTTGATGGTGCTGAAAGTTTCCCGGGACAATGGCAAATTCGACGGGTCCAACGGGAAAGCTTCGGCGTATCGGAGCCAAGAGCCGGCGTACCCGAATTCTCCGACCGCACGCGAGCCGGCGGACCTAACGTAGCGGTAGCGACCGACCAACTTGGGCTGGCCGTCGGGAAGGTAGGAAAAGATGTAGCTCTCAGAGTTCGTCAAGGTTCATGTCCGCAGCCGGTCTGACGCGCCTGGGTAACCTCGCCATATCGAGCGTCAGACCGATTTCGTCCTTCGCCGGGTCCAGCGCGGCCATCACGGCCGGCGACAGATCAAGAAGCCATAGGGCCGTCAGGAAAGTTCCGAGCGAGACCCCGGGGTCACCTGTTTCGAGCTTGCGCAGCGTCGGGAGCGACACGCCAAGGCGGCCAGCCAGGTCTGCGGCCGTCTTTCGCCTCCGAATGCGCGCGGTACGGACTGCTTCTCCCATGCGGGCAAGCATCTCGGCCACGGGGTAGGGCACATCATGGGTAGATTTCATGGCGATATATATACACTAATCTTTCATAAGTGAAAGGATTTTTTCATTATTGAGCTAGTTGATCGCCCAGTTTCGCCGGAAAGTACAATGCCCAAATCGGCAGCTTTCGCTCCTTTCTGACCTTGGGCCGCGGCATGCCATCGTGCGGTCTTGAGGACTTTGAAGCCAGTTGGCGAGACTAAGCGGTGCCCGTCCGCAGCATGAGGTTGCAGCTCGGGGGGCATTGTATGCCCCCGAATGCGGGTGAGACGTTCTTATTTGACTGGAAAATCTTCAACCGGATCAAGGATCCGGAATTTAGCTCGCGGGCTAACTATGGGTCGGTTTGTATGCGAGGAGCGTAAGCGACGAAGCAATCCATCCCTCCACTTGCGGCGCGATGGATTGCACCGCTTCCGCCTTCGCTCTTCGAGCTACGGCGGACAAGTCGCTCGCAAATGACGGTGAGCTCGCAGGGAGCGAATATGACCGCAGGACATGACGCGCGTGAGGCGCAATGGGCGCGCTGGCGCAGCGTCGCCGATCTCTATCACGCCTATTTCACCGGGCTTGCGCTCACGGTGGTGACGCGCCGCGACAGGCAAGACGCCGCCGAGTTCATGTTCCGCGTGTTTCGCCGCCAGCAGCAGGAACGCTTTCTCCCGGGCCTGAAGAAACTAGGCATCGATCACCTGCCGCCCGCGGTCGCGGCCGCGCAGTATCATTATCTCTCGAACTGGATCGGCGGCGTGCATGTCGAATACATGTACGAGAACGACCGCAAGGCCTGGATCCGCTATCCGCCGCCGCGCTGGGCATGGAAGGGCACCGCGATCTGCGGCATTCCCGGCGAGGTCTCGCGCGCGATGCTGCGCGGCTGGCATGCGAACAATGGCGCAGCCCTCGGCGATCTGAGATTGGGCTTTGTCTGCACCAAGCAGAGCGTCGACGGCCAGGACGGGCTCGAGGGCTATTATCACGAATATGATCACCCGCTCGAGCCCGATGCGAGGCTGGTGTTCGCGCGTCACCTTGAAGCGCCGTTATTCGATCCGGCGAGAGCGCCGGCGCTGCCGGTCGATCGCTGGCCGCGGCCCCGCCTGGAAAAGGCCTATCGCAATTACGCGATGGAATATGTGAGGACTGCCGCCCCAGTAATGGTGCAGCTGTTTGGTCCGGAAGAAGGCGGCCATCTCCTGCATCTCACGGGCAAGCTGATCGGGATGCAGTATTTCGACGAAGTGGCGCGAGCGCTGGGTCAAGGCAGAGGAGGCGCGAAGCAATTCGCGGACTTCCTGCGCGCGCTGTTCGACGCGCAGGACGAAACATCGGAGATTTCCGCTTCCGAAAGCGCCTTCGAAATCCGCCAGCCGCAATGGAAGCTGATGGCTGATCTCGCCGACTATCACCCGGCCTGCGCGAAGGTGCTGGAGGGTTTGTTCGAGGGCCTCGCCTTCGGTTGCGGCCGCCACATACCCGTGCGCCTGCGGCCGTCGGCCGCCGGCAAGCCGCCGTTCACATGGGTGATCGGTTGATGGCCACCTGCCTGCGTTCCCGGTAGCCCCCCAATGCGTCCCAAGCACGCGCAATCGCGTACGGGCATGCTAGGGAACCATTTGGCTGGACGTTGAGATCGGCCGCAGGGAATAAAGATGTCCGATATCGGCGTCGCCGAGATCCCAGTCGACGAGGAAGAACGCCCGTTGCCGCCGCCGGCGCCGCCGGTGCGGAATGCGCTGGTCGACGGGCCGATCCTGCGGACCTTGCTGCAGCTCGCCTGGCCCAACGCCATCGCGTTCTCGGCCGGCACCTGCACGGTGATCGCGGAGACCTCCTATATCGGCCGGCTCGGCGTCGAATCGCTGGCCGCCATGGCGCTGGTGTTTCCCTTCGTGATCCTGACCATGACCATGTCGGGTGGCGCGATGGGCGGCGGCGTCGCGTCGTCGATCGCGCGGGCGCTCGGCGCCGGCGATGTCGATCGCGCTTCGACGCTCGCGATGCATGCGATACTGAACGCGATCGGCTTCGGCCTTGCCTTCATGCTGGTCATGCTGATCTTCGGGCCGCATCTCCTCGAGGTGATGGGCGGCCGCGGCAATGTGCTGGCGCAGGCGATCGCCTATGTGCAGATTTTCTTCGGCGGCGCTGTGCTGCCCTGGCTGATGAACTCGATGGCCGGGATTTTGCGCGGCACCGGCAACATGAAACTGCCGTCGGCCATGATCCTCAATTCGGCGGTCTGCCAGATCATCCTGGGTGGCACGCTCGGCCTCGGCCTCGGCCCGATCCCGCAATTCGGCATGCGCGGCGTCGCGGCCGGCTCGCTCACGGCCTACACGATCAGCATTTCGGTGATGGGCTGGTACATGTTTTCAGGCCGCGCGCGCGTCACGCCGAAGATCAAGGGGCTGCGCCTTCAGTCCGCGATGTTCTTCGACATCTTGAAAGTCGGCGCGGTGTCCTGCTTCTCGCCGCTGCAATCGGTGCTGACGATCTCGATCTTCACCCACATGCTGGCGGCCTTCGGCACCGCGGTGCTGGCCGGCTACGGCATCGGCGCGCGGCTCGAATTCCTGCTGACGTCGCTGTCGTTTTCGTTCGGCATCGCCTCCGTGCCGATGATCGGCATGACGATCGGCGGCGGAAACGTCGCCAGGGCGCGCCGGATCGCCTGGACCGCGGGATTGATGGCATTCCTCGCGGTCGGCGCGATCGCCTTCATCATCGCGGTCTTTCCCGATCTCTGGGTCAATATCTTCACCCGGGACGAAAGCGTGCAAGCCGCGAGCCGGCAATATCTGTCGACGGCGGCACCCTGTTACGCCTTCATCGGTCTTGCGAGCTCGATGTATTTTTCGTCGCAGGGCGCCGCCAAGATGATCGGCCCGGTGCTGGCGCAGACGGCGCGGCTGGTGTTCATCGCGCTCGGCGGCTTCTGGCTGTCGACGCATGGCGCGACCGCGCAGAATTTCTTCGTGCTCGCGGCCGCCTCGATGGTGGTGCTGGGCACGCTGTCGTGCCTGAGCGTCATCCTGACGCGCTGGGGGCCGAAACGCGCGACGGTTTCAGCCGTCCGCCCGGCGTTGTCGATCGTCGGCGAGTAGATCGATTAATGCCGGCGGTGCCGCCGGTGGCCGCCGCCGAAATTCCCTTGACATCGGTTACGCGCGAACCTTCTCGAACGCCTTCTGCATCGCGGCCGCCGCCACATCCATCTGCCCGTCGATGTAGGGCGCGATCTCATGCGGCAGCACATCGACGATCCAGACGATCCGGCAGCGCGCCTCGCCATCGGCGATCACCTGCACGGAGGCGGAGTGCTGTTTCACGCGCTCGCTGACCACCGCATAGACCAGCCGCCGCCTTGCGTCGTCGCAATCGACCAGAAGCTCCCGCGCGACCGTGCCGTTGGCGAAGCTGACGATGCGCGCGTCGCCATCGAGCCTGGTGTCGAGCACGAAGCCCGGCACCAGCCGCGTATGCAATGCTCCGAAGTCGCGCACCGCGTCCCAGACTTCACCTGTGGGCGCGGCGATCGGGATGTCCTTGTGAATGGAAGCCATGGGATTCTCCTGTTACGCGCACACCGCCTCAACATTGTTGCCGTCGGGATCGAGCAGGAACGCCGCGTAGTAGGTCGGGCTGTAGTCGTGCCGATGTCCCGCCGCGCCGTTGTCGCGGCCGCCGGCCTTCAGCCCTTCGGCATGGAATTTCTTGATCGCCGTATGATCCGGCGCGCGGAAGGCGATATGCGCGCCGGTATTTTTCAGGCCCTTGTGCAGATAGAGCCAGAGCGCCGGCTCGCCCTTCGGGCCAAAACCCGCGCCGTTTTCGTCCTTCGAGCACAGCACAAACCCAAGCGGGGCCAGCACCGCGGTGTAAAACCGCACGGCGGCATCGAGGTTGCCGACTTTGATTCCGAGATGGTCGTACATGATGATCTCCAATTCAGCGCGCCAACGCGCGCGATATGGAGATCACTTAGTCAATTGAGCCCAAGGCGTTCTTGGAGAATCTTGCGCTGCCCCCGCGAGGCCTGCCGGAATTTCAGCGGCGACACACCGGCGGCGCGGTGGAAGGTGCGGACGAAATTGGACAGATCGCCAAAGCCGACATCATACGCGATGTCGGTCACGGCCTTGTCATCGTCGGCGAGAAGACGCGCCGCGCGGCGCAGCCGCGAGCGCAGGAGATATTGATGCGGGGTGACGCCGAGCACGCCGGAAAACAGCCGCAGGAAATGGAACGGGCTGACCTCTGCCTGCCGGGCCGCGTCTTCCAACTCGATCTGTCGGTGCGAATTGGCATCGATCCAGAGCGCCGCCTCGACTGCGCGGCGGCGGTCGCGCGCCGTCACCGTGACCGGCTTCTTCGCTTTGCCCGAAACCACCTCGACCAGGCGTTGCGCGATCAGATGCCCGACCTCATCGAGGCCGATGTCGCTTTGTCCGTCAGCGGAAGCCTGCGCCAGCCCGCCCAGCACCATCAATTCCGCCAGCGGCGGCGTGGCGCCGACCTGCCAGGCCTCGGCGCGCTCCCCGATCGTCTCCGCGAGCTCGGGCTCGAAGAAAAACGACAGGCATTCGTCGCCGCAGACGTGATCGTGGGTGCAGACGAACTCGGCGCCAGGGCTGCCGATCAACAGCGATCCGGCCACCAGATCATGCGACCGCCCGTGGCAGTGATAGCCAAAGCTGCCCTTGCGGACGAAGGAAATCGAATGGCAGCGGTGCTGCTCGACAAACGGTTTTTCGCCGGAAACCGCCGAACAGCGGAAATCGGACACGGTCATGGCCGGACGCTGCAGCAGCGTGGTGGAGCTCATGCCCGTGATTTAGCTATGCGGCCGCGGCGGTGCAACGGGCAGCAGCACGTCGAACAGGGTCTTGCTGGCGATCGGCCGGGTGCCCTCGACCGACAGCAGATGCCGTTTGGAGATGGTGCCGCCGAACGGGGAGTTCTTGTCGGCGTAGTAGCCGCTCTCCAGCACGCGGTGGCAGGGCACGATGATCATGAAGGGATTTTTGGCGATCGCCTGCGCGACGGAGAGCTCGCCGCCGGTGCGGCGCAAGGCGGCCGCGACCTCGCCATAGGTGCGGGTTTCGCCGCGCGGGATGGTGCGGGTGTGCTCATAGACGCGCTGGTTGAAGGCGGTGATGCCCTCCATGTCGAGGGCGACATCGGAAAAATCGCAGGCCTTGCCGCGCAGCAGCGCCACAATGCCCTCGATCGCGAGTTCGACCATCGGCGGCGGACGCTGCTCGCGCGCCTCCGGATAAAGCCGGAACAGCCGCCGCCTCGTCTCGATTTCGCGCGCTTCCGGTAATTGCACGCCGACGATCCCGGCATCGCTCCATACGATGCCGCTGCGCCCGACGCCGGTGTCAAAGACCGCGTAACTACGCCCCATAACGCCACCCCAGCCCGGCAGCATCATAACACTGTCATAAACGGCCGCACCTGGAATCTTGGGGTTCGGTTGAAGCCGGGGGAGTGCAAAGCCGCTTGGCGGATCGCGCGGTCTCGGTCGGACCTTCCCGGCCGAGTTCGGCTATCTGATCAGCGGCGACACCTCGCATCAAAAGGTCTTTTACTTGCGCGGCAAGACGAGGTCGGGCAAAGGAACCATGATGCGGGTACTCGATGCGCTACTCGGTGCTGAGAATATCTGCAACCCGACGATCCGCGAGCTTTCCGGATCGTTCGGCATGGAGAATGCGATCGGCAAGACGCTGATGAAGATCACGGAGATGAACGCCGACGATCCTAAACAGCTTTCGCAGGCCTGCTCGATCATCAATGCGATCAGCGGCGAGGACCCGGTCGATATCAACCGCAAGAACATGAAGATCATCACCGTCCAACTGGCGACGCGCATCCTGATGGCCGGCAATCAATTCCCGAATTTCCGCGATCACGCCACAGCTCTCGCGGCGCGTTTGCTCGTGATCCCGTTCAATGTCAGCTTTGTCGGCCGCGAGGACTATGACTTGACCGAAAGGCTTCGCGCTGAGTTGGCGGGGATTTTGAATTGGGCAATCGATGGCCTTGCCGATCTCCGCCGCGAGGGTCGCTTCTCCGAGCCTGAGGGCTCGAGGCTCGCCAAGGAAGAGATTATCATCAGCGGCAACCCGCTGCGCCAGTTCCTCAACGAGGAGTGCGAGCTGGGACCAAGCTTATCGATCGAAAAGGACGAGCTATTCGCCGCCTATTCCACCTACTGCCGGCGCAACGGAGCGCATCCACTCGACAAGGCGAGGTTTGGCTCGGCACTTATCACGGCATCATCGGAGACCGTCGTCTCAGCGCGCCCGCGCGAGGGGGGCAACCGATTTTATGCATACAAGGGCATTCGGTTGCGCGATGATGTCGGCGACACCGTCCCGACGATCACTTTCCGGCTCGATCCGGGCTTGCTCGCGCTCGGGTTTGATCCCAATGATATGGAAGCCATCTTGCGCGATCCGAGCGGCAATCCCGTTCTGTATCACGACGGGGCCGAGGACTTCGACTAGGGCGAGAGATGTCCGCTCTTTGGGCTAAGGCAGAAATGCGCTGGTCACCCCCGAATTTCGCGTTTTGACCCGAAGCCGACCTTCTTGCGCTTCGATTGCAAATGCCCGTAATTGTAATTGCTCGAGCTTCGTTTCTGCCGGCGAACTTTGTCGATGAACACCCTGACAGCGGCGAATTTGCGCGCTCCATTCAATTGCCTGCGGCGAAGGCGTCATAGACCAGTTTCTTGAAGGCAACCCTGGTGTAGGCGCGATCATTCTGGGTCTGCTCCATCATGATGTAGATCATATCGAACTTGGGATCGACGCCGAAATAGGTGCCGCTGCCGCTGTCCCATTTCAGTTCGCCAATTGAACCGGCCGGCGGCGGTTTTGCTTTGCCAGGATCGGTACGCACGGCGAGGCCGTAGCCATACCCGAAGCCATCGCCTGGAAAATAGAAGTAGTCACGCGCGACGCCGGAGCCCGGCCCGACATGGTCGGTCGTCATGTCCTTGAATGCCGCAGGGCTGAGGTAACGCCGTCCATTAAGTTCGCCACCATTGAGGATCATCTGCGCAAAGCGCCCATAATCAACGATGGTCGAGACGAGCCCTCCGCCACCGGATTCCCACTCCGGATGCGCGCGGCGCTCGCGTTCCGCATTGACGAGAACCGTGTCGGTTGGCAATGGCTCCGCCATCCGCGTGAGGTCCTGCGGCGTGTCGAGCACGAATTTGGTGTCCTTCATGCCCAGCGGATCCAGGATGTGCTGCTTCATGAAGTGATAAAGCGTTTCGCCTGAGACAATTTCGACGACGCGGCCGAGCACATCGGTTGAATGGCCGTAGCGCCAGAGTGTTCCAGGCTGCCGTGCGAGTGGCAGTTTCGCTATGCGCTCGACAAATTCGGTGTTGTCAAACTTCCCATCGAACAGATGCGCTTGCGAATATATCTTCTGAACCCATTTGCCGCCGATATATCCATAGCTGATCTCCGAAGTCTGCCGAAGTAGGTCCAAGATGGTTACCTGCCGCACGGCCGGGACGAGCTTCAGCGTCGGTTCTCCGTGTGCCTCCGTCATTTCCAGCCCCACCTGCATATTGGCAAAGGCCGGTATGTATTTTGAGACGGGATCGTCGAGTGCAAGCTTGCCGGCATCGATCAGCATCATCGCTGCCACGCTCGTGATCGGCTTGGTCATGGAATGAAGGGCAAAGATTGTGTCCGGCGTCATTGGGAGCTTGCTTGTCACGTCGCGCATGCCAAAGCACTTCAGGTAGAGGGGGCGGCCATGCTGCTGTATCAGGACGACAGCGCCCGGCAGCTTTCCTGTTGCAACCTCGTTGTCGAAGAACTCGGTAATGAGCTGGAGCTTTTCCGGTGCCGGCGCGGGCGCATCGGCCACGCCAGCTGTCCCGCTTCCGTTCGCGCAATGCACCACTAAGGCAGCTACCAAGGCGATACGCCGGGCCCTCGGGGCGGTCACCGAATTGAATATATTGCCCATGATCGCCGCGCTGATTTCCGGCCCGGTTTGCGTGATGTCACTGAGCGCCGTTTCGATCGGATCGTAGGCTCCCGTCCAGGCCGGTTTCAAGCGGGGTAGGTCTCCACATGACCCGTTTGGGACACGCCATCGTATCAGTTGGCTGTCTGTTTCCGGGGGTAGACCGGAAGCGAGCAGCGGCCGGTCGAAACGACGCGTTTGACCCAACTCGGACCTCCCGAGCTGGCGCACACTCACGCCGCCGTGCTACGGGCGGCAAAATGTCACCTGAGACAATTTGGGCCTCCTGCAATTAGCGCTCACAGGCCTTTGACAAGGTGCTAGGCTGCTCCTTGTCTCAGCGGCGTGGTTAGTCTGGCCGTTCGGAGGGCGCTGTGGCGGAGCAGCGGGTTCAAAGGCGATTAGCGGCGATCTTGGCCGCTGACGTGGTCGGTTATTCCGCGCTGATGCAACGCGCCGAGGAAGCCACCTACGCCGGGTTCGAGCGGCTCAAGCGGGAATTGATCGAGCCAAGCCTCTCCCGCCACGAAGGCCGACTTATCAAGACAACGGGCGATGGCGCACTTGCCGAGTTCGCCAGTCCATTAGCCGCTGTGGGATGCGCGGTTGAGATACAGGATGGTCTCGCTTCGGGCAGCCATGGCTTCAAGTTGCGCATCGGGATCAATCTTGGTGACGTAATCGTTGGAACCGGCGGCGATCTTTTTGGCGACGGGATCAACATCGCTGTCCGGCTAGAAGGGGTCGCCGATCCGGGCGGCATCTTGATTTCGGAAAAGGTGTACAGCGAGGTCGAGGGCAAGCTCGACGTTGGCTTCGAGGACCGGGGCGAACAGCCGCTCAAGAACATCACCAAGCCGGTTCGCGCCTACGCTGTCCGCGCGGGCGAGAATAGCGCGCTGATCGAGAAGATAAGTGCCGCACCTCCTCTACCCGACAAGCCGTCCGTCGCCGTGCTGCCGTTCGAGAACATGAGCGGCGACCCCGAACAGGAATACTTCGCGGATGGGATGGTTGAAGAAATCATTACAGCGCTCTCGCGCTTCAAATGGTTGTTCGTGATCGCTCGAAACTCGAGCTTTACGTTCAAAGGCAAAGCCGTCGATGTCAAGGAGGTCGGACGCAGGCTTGGCGTGCGCTATGTCCTTGAGGGGTCGGTGCGCAAGGCTTCGGGAAAGGTTCGCATCACGGGGCAGTTAATTGACGCGATTACAGGGGCGCACATTTGGGCGGACAGGTTCGAGCGTGACCTGACAGACGTTTTTGCGCTTCAGGACGAAGTGACGGCCGCCGTTGTCTCAGCCGTTCAACCAAAATTGCTTCAAACAGAAATCGCAATAGCGACGCGGAGGCGACCGGAGAACCTTACCGCCTATGATTTTTATCTCCGGGCTATGCCGCAGTTATACCTAGCGACCCGCGAAGGGGTGGCCAAGGCGATCACGCTGGCGCATCGTGCCTTGGAACTGGACCCTCGGTTCGGCCTCGTCGCGGCTCTGGCAGGTGTCCTCCACATGAACAACGTCGTTTTTGGCTTTGCTGCCGATCCGCAATTCGAACGCAAGGAAGCAATTCGGCTTCTGCGCTTGGCATTGAGCCTCGACGATGGTGATCCGGACGCGTTGGCATGGGCTGCATTAACCTCGGCGTTCATGGTCGGCGACAGTGAAAGTGGGATCGAAATGTCTGACCGGGCGGTCGTGCTCAACCCAAATTCATTTCTCGCATGGGCCGCCAGAGGCTGGGCCTATAAAGTTGCGGGGCTGTCGGAGGAAGCGGTCCGGAGCTTTGAACGTGCCATCCGCATGAGCCCGGTAGACCCGCTGTTACACCGGCCGCTTACCGGCATGGGGATGGCCTTAGTTGAACTGGCTCGCTTTGACGAGGCCGTCGTCGCCGCGAGGAAGGCCCTGCGTCAGAACCCCTTCTTTTCGCTAACTTATTGTTGTCTTGCGTCCGCTTTCGCCCATCTCGGACGCGACGCAGAAGCACGTGAAGCGGTGGCGCGTGTGCTTGAGACCGATCCCACCTTCACAATCTCTGAGTTCATCGCTCGCGGCGGGCGATCAAACGCGAAGCTATTGATCGAGGGGCTGCGGAAGGCGGGGTTGCCCGAATGAGCCCGGTGCGTTTGTGCCGAATGACCGCTTGTGGCACAATGCGGAAGTGCTGAGGGTCAGCTCGGATGTCGGCTTCCGAAGGTAATGCGGACATCGCCAAGTCCGTGGGCGTGCCGGAATTATGAGCATAGGCTCCAAAAGCCCCGCCTTAGCATTACAGTTGCCCTTTATGAGCGGTTCTGAATCCATGGGCAACCATGATTCGAAGATCGTGGGCGCAGACAGCGTCGATTGAAGAGACGCTTGCGCTGTGGGCGGCGTCGCTTCGTGAGATCAAGCAACGGATACGTCCGTTGTTCAATCAAGATCGTGTTGCGACGAATGCCGGCTTGTTTCTGGAAGGCCTGCTCGGAGATGAGCAACGCAAGACCGGATGGATGCGCGCGGAAGCGGCTGGCGATCCCGGCCCATGGCGGCAGCAGGCGATCCTGGGTCGCAGGGATTGGGACGCGGATGCTTTGCGCGATATCGTTCGCGACTATGTCATCGAGCATTTGGCGGATGACGATGCGGTGCTGGTGATCGACGAGACCGGCTTTCTCAAACAGGGTAAGGCGTCGTGCGGGGTAGCGCGGCAATACACGGGTTCCGCGGGCAAAATCACCAACTGCCAGATCGGCGTCTTCGCTGCCTACGTTTCGTGCCACGGCCATGCTTTCATCGATCGCGCGCTGTATCTTCCGAAGGAATGGACCGACGATCCGGATCGCCTCAAAGCCGCGTACGTGCCCCCCGACGCCGGCTTTGCAACCAAACCCAAGCTTGCGACGAGAATGATCGCACGCGCCATAGCCGCGGCTGTCCCATTCGAGTGGGTTGCTGGCGATACGGTCTACGGTGTCGGCGACATCGAACAGCAACTACGCCAGGCGGGCAAAGGCTATGTACTCGGAGTCAGCAGCGCTCATGTATTCCATTCCCGGGGCAAGCGTCGATCGGTCGCCGGCACGGCCGCCGACATCGCCCGGACGCGGCCTGCGTCCGACTGGAAACGCCTGTCCGCAGGAGCCGGGACCAAAGGACCGCGGCTGCATGATTGGTGCTATCTCGAATTGGCCGATCTGGAAGTCGAAGAATCAAACGACGCAAATCCGGGTCTGTGGACGCGCGGTCTGCTGATCCGTCGCCATATCGCCGATGGCGATCTCGCCTTCTTCACCACCTGGTGCCCAGCGGGAACATCCATCGAAACACTGGTGGCAGTCGAAGGCCATCGGTGGGCAATCGAAGACAGTTTTGAGACCGCCAAGAACGAGTTCGGGCTCGATCACAACGAGAGCAGATCCTGGCATGGCTGGCATCGCCACGTTTCCATGGCGATGCTCGCCTTCGCCATGATGGCGGCGATCCGACATCGCGCCAATCCGCCGCCAAAAAAAACCAAACGCCGAACCACGGCAAAAACCAGCGCATCGCCACGCCGTCATTGATCCGTTGGTCAATCCAGGAAGTCCGCCGCATCGCCATCAGACTCGCTCGAAAGCGAATCCAACCCGCACATATCATTGCATGGTCATTCTGGCGTAGAGCTCACCAAGCCGCCGCTCAACGTGCGCACTTCAAAGCAAAACGGCAACTGTAATGTTAGGCTCTCCGTGATCAGCGCGCCACGCGCCTCAACGTGAAAAACGATCCCGGGATGAATTGGTCCCCGATCCTCGAATAAGCGACGGCTGCTTGATCCCGGCGCGCCATTCGCTATGGTTTGGGAGGGTCGGCGGGCCGACATCACGATGACACAATGGTGCGAGACTAAAATCAGGCCAAAAAGCGCGAGAAATGCCTGATTTTCTTGACTAAGTTCGCGGGCGTAGTTCAATGGTAGAACGGCAGCTTCCCAAGCTGCATACGAGGGTTCGATTCCCTTCGCCCGCTCCATTTCCAAAGCGGCAGGTCCAATGCGCTCATTTCCCATTGTTGTTGTCCTTGCATGGCTAGTCGCATCGTCTCCTCCTGCTTATAGCCGGGGCTTCGCTTATTTCTTCGCCCACTCCCGACCCACCGGCGCTTGTGCAGGTCAGCAAGTTGTCGCGACCTATTATCATTCAGGGCGACGAACGGCGAGCGGACAGGCATTCAACGCCAATGGTCTTACGGCCGCGCATCGCACGCTCCCGTTCGGATCACAGGTGACGGTAACGAACCCTCAGTCCGGCGCGTCGGTTACCGTGGTCATCAACGATCGCGGTCCATTCACGCGCGGCGTTACGCTTGACCTGTCTTATGGCGCCGCTCGCGCGATCGGCATGCGCGGCACTCAGTGGATATGTATGCTCTGAGAGTGGGCGCATGATGGCGGCTGGGCTCGATGCCGAGCCGCCCTGTATGCACGCAGCGAACCTGATTGCCCATATTGGCACATTGGAGCTCATGCATGGCCACACGCTCATAATGCGTCGCACGTGCCGGTTTGAGCGCGGCGATTCGAACGTTTCACGGCGGCAACGAACCCAACAAATATGAGACGCCTGTTTCGATCGCTAAGGAACTTCAACTACCGGGTCTGGGCGGCGGGCGCGCTGGTGTCCAATATCGGCACGTGGATGCAGCGCGCCGCACAGGATTGGCTCGTTCTCACCCAGCTCACGCAGCATAGCGCGTCCGCCGTGGGCATCGTGATGGCACTGCAGTTTGGACCGCAATTGCTCTTGATGCCGTGGTCCGGCTTCGCCGCCGATCATTTCAACCGGCGCAGGCTTCTGATGGCTACGCAGGCGACGATGGGGCGCTCGCGCTCATTCTCGGGCTTCTCACGGTCACCGGCCTGGTTCAGCTCTGGCACGTCTATGTTTTCGCCTTCCTGTTCGGCTCCAGCGCGGCGCTTGATGCCCCGGTACGTCAGACCTTCGTGGCTGAGCTGGTGGGCGATGTCGATCTGTCGAACGCGATCGCGCTGAACTCCACCTCGTTCAACGCCGCCCGCATGATCGGACCCGCGGTCGCCGGCCTCGTTATTGCCTCCGTCGGTACCGGCTGGGCGTTCCTGTTCAATGGAGCGTCGTTCATGGCGGTGCTGACGTCGCTTTCGTTGTTGCGCACATCGGAGCTTCGTCCGAATGCGCGGGCTCATCGCATGAAGGGCAGCGTCATGCAGGGGTTTCACTATGTCTGGTCCCGCTCAGATCTACGGGCGACCCTGATCATGCTGTTTCTGATCGGGACCTTTGGGCTGAACTTTCCGATCTTCATCTCGACCATGGCTGTCGGCGTCTTCCACACCGATGCGCGGGGCTTTGGACTGCTGTCATCCATGATGGCGATAGGGACGATATCCGGTGCCCTGCTCGCTGCGAGCCGCGAGCAGCCGCGCTTCACCTCGCTGCTGGTCGGGGCTGCGATCTTTGGCCTGGGTTGTACGCTGGCGGCATTGGCGCCGAGCTATTGGCTGTTCGCGGCCGCACTCGTCGTCATCGGCGTCGCCGCACTGACGGTCACCAACACCTCGAACGCACTGATGCAACTCTCGACCGAGCCGGCCATGAGGGGACGAGTGATGGCACTCCGGCTCGGCGTTGCGCTGGGCGGTACGCCGATTGGCGCACCGATCGTCGGTTGGGTGGCCGACCACCTTGGTCCCCGCTGGGCACTAGGCGTCGGAGCGGCCGCAGGCTTCGCGGCTGCGATCGTCGCGATCATCGCGCTTTCTCGATCAGGCGGCGAAGCCTGGCGCCAATCATCGAGTTGATCGGATTAAAGCGCGGGTAAGCTCGGTGCTTGCAGCTTTAAGCCCGGCGAAAGCCGCCCGTGAGGGCTAAAAGGACCGCGGCCACCTGCACATTGTCAGCGCTCTGCCTTCCGCACGGTGATGGTTGATCGTGGTGCACGGTCCCGCACTTCGAAAGGCGCAGGAGAAAATCAGCGCGCACGTGTTCGAACTGCTCGGGCTCAAGCTTGGCAGCCGTCACGACGCGCCGCTCGTGCCGAGCCTGCCGACTGCAAAAAAGAGCAAAGCCGCTGTGCCGGGTTGAAATCGGCGTAACGGCTTTCCAGAAAGGCGGGCGTGATGCGCAACCCGTGCGCCAATATCGCTGCATCTCGTGAAGAAAAGGTTAGGGCAGCCCGGCGGCTAACGCGCCGTCCCTCGTGTCTCCTCGTACCATCTCCTCAATCGCGGGCGCAGCGCGTTCGAAAACGCATTCATTGTCTTTACAATCCACGCTCGTTTTTCGCCGTCCGCCTCAAGGTCCTCACCCAGGGAGATACCACAATTACTGAGTGTGATTTGAGTGCCGTCGGGAAGCTCACTCAATAACGCCGTTCGTTCTCGCTTCAAAAATTTTTGAAGTATCATGACGTTGGCTCGGCGTGGACCGGATACAAAGACGCCGATCCGCGAGCCACCCACGATAGCGAAAGCTTTAATCTGGATACCCGGAAAAGGCGTATTTAGTATCACATTGTTGGTAGCGAGCCAAAAGGGGGGCTCTTGTTCTGGATCGTCAATCGTCATCTCCAAGACCGGCTTCCACCACGCTTTCAGATGCTCTTTGTTGCCGCTCTGGACTTCGCTGCCAATTATCTCTGCTTCCTCGCTTTCATGCTCAATTATGTACGATTCTCCTTCGCCCTTCATGCTCACAAACGTCACGTGTAATCATTTCGGTCTTCGCAAGCACGCGCGGTTGTATCGCAAATCGTTTCTTTCCGAATTGGTAAAGCGCCACCTCAACAAGGCCGAAAGTGAAGGCTCGGGTTGCGCTCCGGTTCACAAGTTCCGTGAGTGAATGTACACCTTCGCGAATGCCGTCTCCCGCCAACAGAACTAAAATGCGTCCCTCTCGTAGAGACCGGCTGACTGCGTCAACGAACTGTTGTTCCCGAATTGCGATGCCGTTGTGACTACGCACCAACTCGAACGGTATGTTGCCTTTCCCACCTACGTTGTGGACTACCCACTTTTGCAGGTCAGCATAGGACCAACGACAAAGTGCCGAAATGTAATCCAGCGTCTGGGCTACAACCTCCCTCCGGGCTTGCGGGTTCTTCCAGAGCTTGCATTCAACAATCGTCAATCGCCCGCGTTCGTTTATAAACAAGGCGTCGATCTGTCCGGCATCGGTGCGAAGCTCTTTGCAGACCGGCACCAGCGGTCCGAAAGTAGGGTCAACGTCGTCGATGGGAATGATCTCTGGATTTTCGAAAAGCATGTCTCGGAGCCAAGCTTCGTTCTTTCCCTTCAACTCTCCAAGGTAAACTTGTTCACCCTTTTCGAGCTTACCGGAGTCATCGAACAGCACAAATTTCCCGTACATTTTATTCCTTCTGCATCAACGCGCTAATTCGATTGCATCAACGCTCCAGACGGGCCAATTTTCTTTCGAGCGAACGATTAAAGACCTTTGCATCCTCAGAGTGATGCGCTCTCCGATGGCAGTTTGGGCACAATCCAATCACCTTTGCCGGATGATCTGGGCCATCATCCGCCAACCGCGTCGTGTGATGAGGCTCGATATACGGACGTCCATCTGCCTTACGAAAAGGTGCGACCGAATTGCAGCCTTCACAGTGCCCATCGGCGCGACTTAAAACGTATAGATGAATTGCCTTCGACCTGACACGATAGATGACCTTTCGCTGCTTTAGGGTTGCCGATGGGCGCGCGCTGAGCAATGCGGCTATCCTCAACTCGTCGATGTTCGATTGGACGAGAGCTTCATCATCAAGATCGGGAATGCCCGTTTTCCGGCGCTCGCTTATCAGCTTCCGAATTTGAGTGGCTATCTCTGCGGGTGGTGTCGTGATGCTCCGGGGATACCTGCCCCACGTTAGCTTGGGTATATGTCGCTGGATGGTGCCAATCGAGATTGCTGGATCAATGAGCTTGATGAAATTCAATCCGGCTCCGTATCGGTTTTTCCAATCGGCCCTTGGCTTTGATCGCGTCTTGATTTTGGCCGTTGCGAAGAAGCCATAACCAGAGACGTAAATTACGACTTCATCGCCGATGCTTACCGATTTGGGGACTATCCAAGATGGCGAACTCAAATTGTTGCGAGCGGCTTTCTCAAGCCAATTTTTGTCGCCGTTGTCGATTCCTCCTTGAACGATGTGTAGCGCCGCCATAGAAGCCCCGCGCATTTTTTGCACTAGCTAGCATACTACCTCTTCTCGTAAGCTTGCATAGTGGCCGCCATAAAACGTCAAGTCGCGATCAACACGGCATTCGCATAATCCAAGACCGCAACGTTTAAGCCAACCGGATCGGCGCCCGCTGTTCTGTGCTCGGCGCCCGCCCGGCAAAGTGCATAGAATGCATCAACAATCACCTTTTGCTTAGGGTCTGGGGCGGTCACCTTGCCTGTAATGATCTCGTCGGCGAGGCCCTGAAAGTCATCCTCAATGCTTTTCATGAAAGAAACTTCGGCGCGCTGATCCTAAACGCGCTTCGCACAAAAGATGTCGTCTTTAGGCGTGGCCATTCGCATCTTGTTTCGAGCCCTGTCGAACAGATCATCACAGGGCGAAAGCGCTCCGTAATTGACAAAGACCGCACCCGCGACCAAAACCGCGAAGATGCCCAGCGTCTTTAGTGTCGTGCCGCCCCTGCCATCACCAATCCTTCCGGCGTGGGATCATCCGGTAGATGGCGTTTCTGTCAATCAGGGGATGCGCCCGCTGGCTTGCCGCACGACGCGGGAGCGGGCTATAAGCGGTGACCCAAGGCCTCGGAACGGTGCAACAGGATTTGCAACATGCACCAAACGAGAAACCGAGCTAAAGAGTGCAAGAAGAGCCTGATTTCAAAGGATAAATAAGCGGGCGTAGTTCAATGGTAGAACGGCAGCTTCCCAAGCTGCATACGAGAGTTCGATTCCCTTCGCCCGCTCCAGCGCTTCGCAGAGCCCCGAGCGTTCGATACGGCCATCCGTTTCGGAATACGTGCAAGTCGCACGGGTTCGACTGGTCTGGAACCGATTGATCCGTCGCGCTTTGGTGTCCGGCGGGAACTTCCCGGTGAAATAATCATCTAACAGCGGAGGAGGACACCGACATGGCCGAAGACCAAAATCCACCCGCTGGCCCCGATTTGGCGCAGGGCGTTGCCGCGAGCGATTTCAAGAATGACATGCTGGTCGGCCATGTCGGGGATCAGGAGGTCCTGCTGGTACGGTCCGGATCGGAGCTATTCGCGATCGACGCGCATTGCAGCCATTATCACGGGCCGCTCGTCGACGGGCTGGTGGTGGACGCGAGCGTCCGCTGCCCCTGGCATCATGCCTGCTTCGATTTGCGCACCGGCGAGGCGACCCGCGCGCCGGCGCTTTCGCCGCTCTCGGTCTGGAAGGTCGAGCAGGAGGGCGGCCGCATCTTTGTCCGCACGAAGAAGGATCAGCCACAACCGACGAAAAAGGCGCCGGCCGATGCGCCGCGCCGGATCGTGATTGTCGGCGGCGGCGCGGCTGGCTTCGCGGCGGCCGAAATGATGCGCCGCGAAGGCTATGGCGGCGAGATCACCATGCTGAGCAGCGATCCGACGCCTCCGGTCGACCGCCCGAACCTCTCCAAGGATTATCTCGCCGGCAGCGCGCCGGAAGAATGGGTGCCGTTGCGCCCGGACAGTTTCTATCCGGAGTCCAGGATCAATCTCCGGCTTTCAACCAGCGTCACCGCGATTGACGGCAAGGCCAGCCATGTCGTGCTCGGTGACGGCAAGACGCTGCCGTATGACCGCCTGCTGCTCGCGACCGGCGCCGAGCCGGTGCGGCTGCCAATACCGGGCGCCGACCAGCCTCACGTCCACACCTTGCGGTCGCTCACCGACACCCGTGCGATCATCGAGAATGCGAAGAGTGCGAAGCGCGCCGTCGTGATAGGCGCAAGTTTCATTGGCCTGGAGGCCGCAGCGGCGCTGCGTGCGCGCGACATCGAGGTCCATGTCGTCGCACCCGAGCAGCGGCCGATGGAACGCATCCTCGGCCCCGACATGGGCGACTTCGTGCGCGCGCTCCACGAGGAGCATGGCGTGATCTTCCATCTCGGCGATACCGTCACCGCCATCGACGGCAAGCGGGCCACACTCAAGGGCGGCGGCACGCTGGAGGCGGATATGGTCGTGGTCGGCGTCGGCGTGCGCCCGCGACTGACCCTGGCCGAGCAGGCCGGGCTCGCTATCGACCGCGGCGTGACCGTAAACGCCTATCTCGAAACCAGCGTTTCAGGCATTTATGCCGCCGGCGACATCGCGCGCTGGCCCGACCCGCATTCGAAAGAGAACATTCGCGTCGAGCATTGGGTGGTTGCGGAGCGCCAGGGCCAGACGGCGGCGCGCAACATGCTGGGCCGCCGCGAAGCCTTCGACGCCGTGCCGTTCTTCTGGAGCCAGCATTACGACGTGCCGATCAACTATGTCGGGCACGCCGAGAAGTGGGACGAGATCGCGATCGACGGCGACATCAAGGGCCGGGATTGCATCCTGCGTTACAGGAAGGGCGGACGCGTGCTGGCAGTCGCCTCGATCTATCGCGATGTCGAAAGTCTCAAGGCGGAACTCGCGATGGAGAAGGCAACGGCCTGACGGGACATCGCCAACCGGCGCGCACTGGGCCACGTTCCGACCAAAGAGTGGCCGCCGAAACGGAACGGAATGCGTCAGCAGGCATTGCCTTGGCATCAGGCGTCTCGCCTGAGGATCAATATCCAAAAATAAAAGCGAAGCGGGGGCATCGCAGTCCAAGAGGCTGTCGGAATGCCACAGAATGTCACCCAAAAGCTGATCGCGGCTCACTTCGCTGGCGGAAAGATGCGCGCCGGCGAGCCCATCTCGATCCGCATCGATCAGACGCTCACGCAGGATGCAACTGGCACGCTGGTGATGCTGGCGCTGGAGGCGATCGGCCTCGACCGCGTCCGTACCGAGCTCAGCGCGCAATATGTCGATCACAACCTGTTGCAGGTCGACAATCTGAACGCGGACGATCACCTGTTTCTGGAGAGCGCCTGCCGCCGCTTTGGCCTGTGGTATTCGCGCGCCGGCAACGGCATCAGCCATGTCGTGCATATGCAGCGTTTCGGCAGGCCCGGCAAATCGCTGCTCGGCGCCGACAGTCACACGCCCGCGGCGGGTGCGCTGGGAATGCTGGCCATCGGAGCCGGCGGTCTTGACGTGGCGCTGGCCATGAGCGGCGAGCCGTTTCCAACAGCCATGCCGGCGGTATTCGGCGTCAGGCTCACGGGTGAGCTACCGGCCTGGGTGAGCGCCAAGGACGTCATCCTCGAGATGCTGCGGCGCCATGGTGTCGCCGGCGGCGTCGGCAAGGCGATTGAGTATTTCGGACCTGGCCTGAACTCGTTGTCCGCGATGGACAGGCACGTGATCGCCAATATGGGCGCCGAGCTCGGCGCGACCACCACGGTGTTTCCGTCCGACGCCAAGACCCGCCGCTTCCTCGATGCCAACGGCCGACAGGGTGACTGGCTGGAAATCACCGCCGACAGCGGATGCAACTACGATGACGAGGATTCGATCGATCTCTCGAAGCTCGAGCCGCTGATCGCGACGCCCTCGAGCCCGGGCAATGTCGTCAAGGTCAGCGAAGTCGCGGGCAAGCCGATCTATCAGGCCTATGTCGGATCATCGGCCAATCCCGGCTGGCGTGACTTTGCGGTCGTCGCCGAAATCGTTCGCGGCGGCCGCGTTCCGCCCGATGTGTCGTTCGACGTCAACCCGACCTCCCGCGAGACCCTGGAAGCCTTGATCGTCGATGGCCGTCTCGGAGCACTGGTGGCAGCGGGCGCGCGCATCCATCAGACCGGCTGTAATGGCTGCATCGGCATGGGGCAGGCGCCGGCGGTGGGGCGCAACTCGCTCCGCACGACGCCTCGCAACTTTCCCGGCCGTTCGGGTACAGAAGAGGACTCGGTATTTCTATGTTCGCCGGAGACCGCCGCCGCCTCCGCGCTTGCGGGGCGGATTACCGACCCGCGAACGCTTGCAAAGGCCTGCCCGGAACTCAGCTATCCGATCCGGCCGACGGTGAATGCGAAGCTGATTGAGGCTCCCCCAGGGGCCGAGCAGGCGCGAACGGTCCAACTCGTCAAGGGCCCGAACATTCGCTCCCTGCCGAATTTCGATCCACTCCCCGACCAGCTTGCAGTGCCGGTGCTTTTGAAGATGAACGACGATGTCTCGACGGACGAGATTTTGCCGGCCGGCGCAGAGTCCTTCCCTATCGCTCGAACATCCAGAAGATCAGCGAGTTTGCCTTTGAGCGTATCGATCGCGGCTATGTCGAGCGCGCGCGTGCCGCACGCTCAGGTCACGCCGTGGTCGCGGGCCGCAACTATGGCCAGGGCTCTTCGCGCGAGCACGCGGCGGCGGCGCCGCGAAACCTGGGGCTGAGGATCGTGCTCGCGAAGAGTTTTGCGCGCATTCATCGCCAGAATCTCGTCAACTACGGCATTCTGCCCCTGACCTTCGCTGATGAAGCCGACTACGCCCGGTTGCAGAAGGGGGATGTATTGCGCGCGGACAATCTGCGCCGCGCACTCAAGAACGGTGAGGACGTCACGCTCGATTGTCGCGGGCCGGTGCGGACGCGCCACAGTCTCACGGCGTTGCAAGTCGATGTGATCCTCGCCGGCGGGCTGATCAACTGGCGCAGGAACGAGTCCCAGGCCGCGGCGTAGCGCGCAAAGGAGGACACGACATTGAATGACAATGAAGACCTTGGTCCCAACAACGCGCAAATCTACAAGGTGGCGCTCGCAAGCATCGTCGGCTCCATCATCGAGCAGTATGATTTCCTGGTCACGGGCGTGATTGCCGCGACGATCTGGGGCGATGTTTTCTTCAAGCTCCCGAAACTCGCCGCCGCCGCGGCAGCCATCGGCATTTACGGCATCGGCATCATCATCCGTCCGGTCGGCGCCTATCTGTTCGGTCATCTTGCCGATCGATATGGACGCAAGGACGCGCTGGTCTATGCGCTGGTGCTGATGGGAGCCAGCACGCTCCTGATCGGGTTGACGCCGGGTTATGACACGATCGGTGCGACAGCCGCGGTGCTCTTGATCGTGCTTCGGCTGGTGCAGGGCATCAGCTTTGGCGCCGAGTTCGGTACCGCCGCGACCTGGATTGCCGAACAGGCGGCGCGCTCGCGCTTCCGCGCATTCTGGAGCGCGTGGGTGGGCTTCGCCATCCCGATCGGGCTGTTGCTGGGCTTCGGGTCCGTCATCGCCGTGAAATCGATAATGACGCCGGAAGCGTTCGCGGCATGGGGATGGCGCATCCTGTTCGTCCTGGGCTTCCTGGTCGCGATCGTCGGCATCTTCATTCGCACCCGCACCGAGGATAGTTTTGTGTTCGAGCGCCACCGGGCGCGCGAGGAAGTCCTGCAATATCCGGCGACGCAGGTCTGGCGCGACATGCCGCTCGTCATCCTGCGCATGTCGCTGGTGAATGCCATGTTCGGTGGCGCGTTCTTTCTCTATTTCGTGTTTGGCACGAGCTACATGAAAGCGGTCGGATTTGCCGGATCGGCGCCCGAGCAGATCGGTCTCATCGCCGCGGCATTCATGCTGGTCTTCATGATCGCGGGCTCCTGGCTGGCCGACCAGATCGGCCGGCGTGCCGTGCTTCTGATTGCCGCGGTCGTGTTGCTGCTGTTTGCGATTCCCTATTTCTATCTCGTCAACACCGGCAGCTTCCTGCTCGCCACGATCGGCGAGGTCATCGGCTTCGGGTTCGTCTTCGGATTTGGCTACGGGGCAATTCCAGCCTTCTACACCGAGAATTTTCCGACCCGCTACCGCGCGTCGGGTGCCAGCGCCGGCTATCAGATTTCACAGGTCTATGGCGGTGGGCTGATCCCGATCCTTGCCGGCCTCATTCTCAAGGCCTACGGAATTCATCAGGCCTATATCTACATCGGGCTGCTCGTGATGGTTTATGCGATACTCGCGATCCTGGCCATCCTCGCCACGCCCGAGACCAGGACCGTCAATCTCGAAGGCTCGATGGCGCGTGGCTGAAGGCCCCGCGCCATCGTCAGCCGCGATGATCACGCGCTCGCAGGCACCTGGTCCAGAAAGCCGGTGATGCTGCGGATGCGACCTTCCCTCAGCACGGCGAAATCCGTACCCTTGATCGGGCTATCGACGCCGTCGGGGCCGAGACCCCAGCGGAAGCGGACGTTGTCGCCATAGCCGTTGGGCTCGCCGATCAGCGTGAATTTGAAATCCGGGAAGCGCTGCTGCACGCCCGCAATGAGGGCATCGACGCCGTCATGGCCGTCGCCGCTCATGATGGGATCGACGTATTTCGCGTCCGCCGTCCAGTCTGCGCTGAGCATCTCGCGTCGGCGGCTTTGCGCGCGCTCGTTCCAGAGATCGATATAGCGGCGGGCAATTTTGGTAACGTCGGTCATGTCATCTCTCCTGTCGTTGAGCCGTCGTTCGTCGGCGGCTCGACTATCGGAGCAGGACACGGCCAAATCGATTACCTCTGGGGTCAAGCCCTGCGCTACGGCTCGATCTTGAGCGTGGCTTTCATGTTGGGATGGAAGCGGCAGTAATAATCGACGTTGCCCGCTTTCTTCAGAACATACGTCACGGTCTTCTTCGGCGGTATCATCACGTCGAAATCGCCGTCCCTCGCCGTGGCGGTGTGAGCGAGCACGTCCTCGTTCACGAACTCGATGGTGTCGCCGACCTTGGCCGAGGCCACGGCCGGCGAGTAAACCAGATTTTTTATGACAATCTGGATCGTTGCCGCATGCGCCGGGACCGTCATGACGGCCAATGCGAAAGCGGCGATGACCAGGCACAGGCGTCCGGGCTGCATGCGAAACTCCTCAAGGATTGCGGACTCGTTACTTCAGACCGGCCAAGACATGTTCGGCATGCTGCTCATGGCCCTGGAAGATCTTCAGGCCGGTCTGCAGCAGGCTCTTCAGCTCGGGGTTGCTGGCCGATGGGATCAACTGCTTCTCGAGCGCGTTGTCGACCGTCTTGTGATAGGCGACCTCGTTCGCAACGTAGGCCTTGTCGAAGGTGGCGCCGCTCAACTTGCCAAGCTCGGCGAGTTTCTCCGCGGCCGCTTTCGACAGCGCCTTTGAAGTGTCGTTGTCCTCGGGCGTGACGTGGAGCTTCTTGACGAGATCGAGCGCCTGCTTGTTCACGGCCTCATGGTCGCGCACCATGTCGTCTGCGAACGCCTTGACCTCCTTGTTGCTGGCCTTGGTCTGCGCCTGCTTGGCAGCCGCGATATCGATCGCGCCCGCGGTATAGGCGATATGAGCGATCTGCGGATCGGTGAGCTTGGCGCCTTGCGCGAACGCAGCGCCGCTCAAAAGCGTCATCGCGGCGATGGCCGCACCCAAACGAACGAACATGTTTTGATCCTCCTGTGGCGCCACGTTGGCGCTTGTTGTGCACAGGAGTTGGATGACGAAGGTGTTACGAGGTTCCCGAAAAATTTACGCGTAGCCCAGCCGTTTCAGCACGGCCGCCGTCAGGCGGTCGCAGCGGCGTCCCGCGAACGGAAACGCGTCCATCACCACCGGACCGGCCTTCTTCTCGACATTGTCGCGCAGCATGGCGCGGGCGCGGTGCAGCCGCGTCTTCACGGTCTCGGGCTTAAGATCGAGAATTTCGGCCGTCTCCTCGACATTCATGCCTTCGACCACGCGCGTGATGAAGACCATGCGGAACGGTTCGGGCAGCTCATCGATCGCGACTTCGACGACATGCTGGATTTCGCGCTGGGCCATGGATTTTTCCGGATCGTCTGTGGCCGATAGAAGAGGGAACTGGATGATCTGCGCTTCGAGCACGCCTTGCGGCAGCGACGAGAGCTCGACGCCGGGACGCTGGCGGCGCAGCCGGCCCAGCGCCTCGTTCATCGCGATCCGCGACAGCCAGGTGGACAGGCTGGAATTGCCGCGGAAGTCGGCGAGATGCGTAAACGCCCGGACATAGGTTTCCTGAACGACGTCCTCGGCCTCGCCATCGTTGCGCAGGATGCCGCGGGCGAGCCGGTAGAGTCGGCGGTTATGGGCTTTGATGATGGCGCGCACGGCCGCCTCGTCGCGGATCAGCGCACGGCGGACGAGCTCGGTATCGCCGGCCACGGCCGGGATGGTCTGGGGTGCTGGCGCCTGGGACATGACAGCCTCGCTTTTAGCAGATCTGAGCATTGGATGCGGCATGGAGGACGAGGTTCCCAAAAATCGGCCAAAATCGGTTAACCGGGGAGAGGCTCGGTCTCCTCGGCCGCGCTGCCATGGGCATGGACATCCAGCGCATCCAGGAAACAGCGCACCTTGGCGGGCACAAATTGGCGCGCCGGGAGCAGCGCATGAACCGAAAGCGGCTCGCAGACGTGATCGGACAGCAACCGCCTAAGCGAGCCTGCCTCGACCGCGGCGCGGGTGAAGCTTGCGGTCACCCGAAGCACGCCATGACCGGCCAGTGCCGCCTGCAAGCGGATGTGGGCGTTCGAGCTGACGAGCTTGGCCTTTTCCACCGAGAGGTGCTCGGCCTTGCCGCCGGGCGGCGTGACGGCCCAGGCCGTATCGCTGGGACCCGCGAGCAGCGGCAAGTTGGCGAGGTCCTGGATCGTCTGCGGCTCGCCGTGGCGTTGCAGCAGCGAGGGTGCGGCGAACAGCCCGCGCTCCAGCGTAAACACCCGGCGGATCACGATGCCGGCCGACGGCAGCGGCGCCTCCAGCATCGCGAACACGATGTCGTAGTTCTCCGCGATGGGATTGACGATCTCGTGCTCGACATCGATCCGGATGGTGAGGTCGGGATACCGCGCCATCAATTCACAGGCGACGGGGCCTGCGTGGTGAGCGCCGAATTCGTAAGGCGACTTGATGCGAAGCGTGCCGGCCACCGCGCTGCTCATGGCCAGCGCCTCGCTCTTTGTTTCATGGAGCGCGATGAACAGCGGCTGGACGCGACGGTAGATGGTGTCGCCCGCATCTGTCAGGCGCAGATGGCGCGTGGTGCGCTCGATCAGTCTCAAGCCGAGCTGGCCCTCGAGCCGCTGCACTGCAGCACTGAGGCTCGACTTGGGATGGCCGAGCACCCGCGCGGCCGCGCTGAAGCCGCCGTGCTGGACCACCTCGCAAAACAGCTCCCAATCACGCCAATCCATCTGAGGATTGTCCATCCACCTGGACAGTGTGTCCAGACAAATCCCGTTTTCCGGGAAATGCCAATGACCTAGAAATTAGAACAAATCCAAAGGGAGAGTGACATGAACAACGACGGAACCTTTCTCTACAATTCCTGGTATGTCGCGGCCTGGAATCACGAACTGATCGACGGCAAGAAGCTCGCGCGCACGATCCTCGAGAAGCCGATCGTGCTCTATCGCGGCTCGAGCGGAAAGGTCGTTGCCCTCGACGATCGCTGCTGCCACCGCGCGGCTCCCTTGTCGATGGGCCGCATCGAGGGCGACGATATCCGTTGCATGTATCACGGCATGAAGTTCGCCTCGGACGGCAAGTGCATCCAGATCCCGGGGCAAGACAAAATCCCGCCGAAGCTTGGCGTGCGCAGCTATCCCATCGTCGAGCGCTACAATCTTATCTTCATCTGGACCGGCGATCCCGAGAAGGCCGATCCGAAGCTGATCCTCGACTATCCGCCGCTCGAAGATCCCAAATGGCGCGGTCTGCCCGGCTACATGCATTACAAGGCCAACTGGCTTCTGATCGTCGACAACCTCTCCGACTTCGCGCATCTCGCCTTTGTGCATACCAATACGCTCGGCGGCTCCGAGGAATATGCCTACAAGACCAAGCCGGTGGCGATCGAGAAGCTGGACGACGGTTTTCGCGTCGAGCGCTGGCACATGGGCGCCGAGCCGCCGCCCTACCACAAGAAGGTCATTCCGAACAAAACCGACAAGATCGACCGCCGCAATATCGGCCGCATGACTGTTCCGGGCGTCTTCACGCTGGACACCACTTTCGCTCCCGCTGGAGGAGGCGTGGAGAAAGGCGTTGCCGTTCCGGGCACGCGGTCATACCGCAACGCGCAGTTCATGACGCCGGAGACGCGCAGCTCCACGCACTTCTTCTGGAACTATCTGCACGACTTCGACATCGACAATCCGAATATCGCGCTGTCGCTACGTCACTCGCTGGAAGAAGGATTCAACGAGGACAAGGATATCATCGAGGCGCAGCAGAAGGTGTTCGACGCCGATCCGAACTACCAGTTGCTCGCGATCGGCGCCGACGCGCCGCTGACCTATTTCCGCTGGCTGTTCTCGCGGAAGATCGAAGCCGAGAAGAACGCCGCACGCGCCGCGTGAGTTGAGCGATTGAAAAAGAAAGCGGCGGCCGTGACAGCCGCCGCTTTCGCATTTGTGGAAAGTGCTGCGTTACTTCGCCGCGACCACCATGATCTCGACCAGATATTGCGGCGCTGCAAGCCCGGCCTGGACCGTGGCGCGGGCCGGCGTGTTGTCCGGCGAGACCCAGGCGTCCCAAACCGCGTTCATCTCGGCGAAATTCTTCATGTCGGTAATGTAGATGTTCGTCGACAAGAGCTTCGACTTGTCGGTGCCGGCCTTGGCCAGATGGCCGTCGATGATCGAAAGGATCTCCTGGGTCTGCTTGGTGACGCTCTCGCCCTTGGCCTTGTTGGCGACGACACCGGCAAGATAGACGGTGTTGCCGTGGACGACGACCTGGCTCATGCGCGGCCCGGTTTCAAAACGCTGAATGCTCATGGGGTTCTCCGGCTGAAGATAGCGGCCCTTCCTAGCGCGGTGGGCGCCGCGACACCAGCCTTACGGAAACCGCTTGAAGAACGCCCAGATCACTTCGGCGCCGTCGATGTCGTGGTTCTGCGGGCCCAGCATGTAATTCACCATGCGCGGAAAACGTGTGTCGTTGAAACTGCCGGGCATGCGATGGCCGCCGTCATTGATGCGGTAGAGCAGGACATCGCGGCCTTCGGGACAGCGCGATTCAACTCGCGTCACCGTGCTCTCGTCGGTCGTGTCGCGGTCGTCGAGATCGCTCGAGGCTGCGTCGTTTTCCTCGCAGCCATCGATCCGCCGCCAGAAGGCAACCGTCTTTTCGGTCGACCAATAGCCGTCGGCGGCAAAGTGGCTGGTGCCGCGGCCGCCCTCATAGGGGATCAGGGGATCGGCGGTGCCGTTCATGACCAGCATCGGCACGGGCCGCGACGGATGGCAGGCGCCGGCCGATTCATCGGCAAGATTCATGATGACGCTGGCGCCGGCGGCAAACAGGTCGGCGCGGGCACAGACCAGCGTCATGGTCATCGCGCCGCCATTGGAGACACCGGTGACATAGATCCGCTTCGGATCGGCGCTGCCGTCGCCGACATATTTCTCGATCAGTTTGGTGATGAAGGCGACGTCGTCGGTGCCCTCCGGCGGCGTACGGCTTGCGCGCATGTCGGCAGACCTCGAGTTTGCCCAGGCGCGGTTCAGCCCGTCCGGAAACACCACGCCGAACTTCTCGCGCTTGGCGACGGCTGGCCATGATGTGCGTGCCGCGATGTCCGCGCCGCTCTGGGTGTTGCCGTGCAGGGCGATCACCAGCGGCGCCGGCTTCACAGCCGGCAGCACGGCCACAAATGTCCGCGTCACGCCGTTGATGGCGATCGTATCCGCAAGCGCGGAGCTCGCGCAGCACAACACGGCCGCGACCGCGACACTTCGCAATTTCACTGGCATTGGATTTCACCCGGCAAGCATTCGGCGAAGCCGATCCTACAAATGGTTCCGGCCTTTGTCCGAATTTTGTCCCGGAACAGGCGCGCAGCATTCGAATTGGTGCAGCAGTGGGCAGCATCTGGAGGATGAGACCATGAAATTGGCAATTGCACTGGCGACCGTCGCGGGCCTGGCGCTGGCTATCCCTGCCGCGAACGCGGACGATACCCGGGTGGGCGTGGGCGTCGGCCCCGTCGGCGCGGGCGTGACCGTTGGCGAGTTGCACGAGCGTGACCACACCACCGTGATCAGGCGCGAAGAGCCGCGCGAGGAGCACACCACGGTGATCAGGAAAGAACGTGAGGAGCCCGACAACAAGGTCATCATCAAGGAGCATGAGCACTAGGGTTCGCTGCACCATCTGACTGACTTTGGACTTGAGCCAAAAAGCCCCGCGGATTTCCGCGGGCCTTTGTTTTTGTGCATCCGGAGTATTACGGCTTTAGGGAAGGATTAACTTGTTCCAGTTTGGGACCGCTGCGGCCCCAAACTGGGGTCCAAGGGCGTCTGAAGTGCAGCGCGTCTGCAACACCCGATTTGAATTTAATTTGAAGCGTCCGGCCGCCTAGACAAAATCACGATCTCGAAACACCCTGCGTCCGGCATCACCACCAAAGCAGTCAGATTCGATTTTCGATTGAACCGGGGCAGGACATGAGATTCGCGACGGGGTTGCTGGCGGCTGTTCTCTTGCTGGTGGGAATGGCGCCAAGCCATGCCGTGGTCCGGATCGCTGACGACCGCGGCGGCCGGATCGGCACCTACGTCGACAGATATCAGGGCCTGCGATCGTCCGGTGAAGCCGTCATCATCGACGGACTCTGTGCCTCGGCCTGCACCATCGTTCTGGGCGCGATCCCCCACGACCGGATCTGTGTGACCTCGCATGCCGCCCTCGGCTTCCACGCGGCCTGGGATTTCGGCACCAATGGACGCGCCATCACGAATCCTGAAGCGACCCAGATGCTGTATTCGATGTATCCGTCGCCGGTGAAACGCTGGATCAATGCGCGCGGCGGCCTGACCCCGCACATGATCTTCCTTCGCGGCAAGGAATTGCAGGCCCTCTACAAGCCTTGCTATCTCGATGCCCAGGCTTCGGCGCCCAAGACGCCGGTGGATGCCCAGGCGCCCGTCATCAGGACGCCGGCACATGCCCAGGCTTCCGCTTCCAAGACGCCGGCGCCGCGCTAAAAGCGCAGATATTCCTTCAGCATGACGTGATCGCAAGCGCCGCTCCGGCGCTTGCTCGCTTTTGCGGCAAGTCCTAAGTGAGGGTCATGGCCCAGCCACTTTCCACTCTTAAGCCGACCATCGCCGTGTCTCGGCCGGGGAACGCCCTGCGTTCGGCCGTGCTCTGGGGTGGGGCCAGCCTTGGCGCCCTGCTGCTGGTGGGAGCACTGGGGCTCTGGTTCCATTACGGCACCGCGGTCTTCTTCGAGACCATCGCAGCCGGCTTTGCCAGCTGCTTCTGACAGGGAATGTGAGCATGGACCGGACCGCCGCCCGCCCGCTGGTGATCGTCACCGCCTTTACCGCCAGCCTCCTGATCGGCCTGTTGGTGATGCTGTGGGCCATGGGCGGCGTGCGCGGGGTTACCGCCCCGGCCGCGATCGGCGGGCCATTCCAGCTGACCGACCAGAGCGGGGCTGTTGTAACCGAGAAGAACCTGCAGGGCCGCCCGACCCTGATCTTCTTCGGCTTCACGCATTGCCCGGACGTCTGTCCGACCTCGCTTTTCGAGATTTCCGAGGTCTTGCGCGCGATGGGCAACGACGCCGACAAGGTCAACGCCTACTTCATCTCCGTCGATCCCGACCGCGACACCGCGGCAGCCATGAAGGACTATCTGTCGAGCTTCGACCCGCATCTGAAAGGCCTGACCGGCGATCCTGCCGCGGTTCAGAAGGTCATCACCGAATACCGGGTCTACGCCAAGAAGGTTCCCCTGAAGGACGGCGACTACACCATGGACCATACCGCGCTGATCTATCTGATGGACCGCGACGGCAAATTTGTCTCCCCGTTCAATGTGAACCGTAAGCCCGAGGAAGCAGCGGCGGATTTGAAGCGGTATCTCTGACTGCCGCCTTTGCTGACGCCAAACGCCGCTCGCATCTCGCGCTGGATGGTCTTATAAGGCCCTCCATACCCCCACATACCCGGCCAGACCGTTGCAGACCGCCTCGTTGTCCATTGCCAGATCGTTGCTCGCCCGCAATGCGTGGGTCGGAGCCGTCATGCTGGCGCTGTCAGGCGCGGCCGCGCAGGCCCAGACCGCGCCCAAGCCGGCAGCGCCGCCGACCCCGGCGCCAGCACCCGCGGCGAAGCAGGAGGCCGCGCCCCAGGCTGTGCCCGGCTTCTGGGACCCGCGGCGTCGTCCGGAGCGGCCCGATCTCTCCCGCATCTCCGTGATTCGCTTCCTGACCGAGACGGACTATCCGCCGTTCAATTTCACCGGCGCCGACGGCAATCCGGCCGGTTTCAACGTCGACCTGGCGCGCTCGCTCTGCGAGGAGATCAAGGTCACCTGTACCATCCAGATGCGCCGCTTCGAGACGCTGCTCGACGCGATCGCGAGCAACCGGGGCGACGCCATCATCGCGTCCATGGGCGTGACGCCGGCGCTGCGCACCCGCGTCGATTTCACCGATCCCTATTACCGCGCGCCGGCGCGCTTCGTGTCGCGCAAGGACACGGTGATGCCGGAGATCCGGCCCGAATATCTCGAGGGCAAGAAGGTCGGCGCCATCACCGGCTCCGCGCATGAGGCGTATCTCAAGGCGATGTTCACCGACGCCGAGCTGCATTCCTATCCGAATGACGAGGCGCTGCGGCTGGCGCTCCGCCGCGGCGAGGTCGATTTCATCTTCGGCGACGGCATCTCGCTGGCGTTCTGGATCAACGGCACCGATTCCGGCGATTGCTGCGCCTTCTCGGGCGGGCCGTTTGTCGAGAGCCGGTTCTTCGGCGAGGGCGTCGGCATTGCCGTCCGCAAGGGCAACGACCTTCTGCGGCAGGCGTTGAACTGGGCGCTGTTCCGGGTCTGGGAAAAGGGCCGCTACACCGACCTGTGGCTGCGCTATTTCTCGGTGAGCCCGTTCTGATTTCGTAGGGTGGACAAAGGCGCGCTTGCGCCATGCCCACCATTTCCACCGCGGTGGGCACGCTTCGCTTTGCCCACGCTACGATTGTCGGCTAATTTCCGCGGTTTCCGGAGACCATTATCTGATGTCCACCATCGAACTCTCAGCCAGCCCGGGCGACCTGCGCTCGCTTGCCGAACAATCCAACGCCTGGCCGTTCGAGCAGGCGAAGGCGATTGTGGCGCGGCTGAAGAAAAAGCCCAAGGACAATGCAAAGGACGAGGTGCTGTTCGAGACCGGGTATGGCCCCTCGGGCCTGCCGCATATCGGCACCTTCGGCGAGGTCGCGCGCACCACCATGGTGCGGCACGCCTTCCGCGTGCTGACCGAGGACAAGATCAAGACGCGGCTCATCGCCTTCTCCGACGACATGGACGGCCTGCGCAAGGTGCCGGACAACGTGCCGAACAAGGAGCTCCTGGAGAAGCATCTCGGCCAGCCGCTCACGTCAGTGCCCGATCCCTTCGGTACGCATCCGAGCTTCGGCGCGCACAATAACGCGCGGCTGCGCGCCTTCCTCGATGCCTTCGGCTTCGACTACGAATTCGCGAGCTCGACGGACTATTACAAGTCCGGCAAGTTCGACGCAGCGCTCAAGCGCATGCTGGAGCGGCTCGACAAGGTGATGGAGATCATGCTGCCGAGTTTGCGCGAGGAGCGCGCGGCGAGCTACTCGCCATTCCTTCCCATTTGCCCGCGTACCAATCAGGTGCTGTATGTGCCGATCGTGGCGCATGACGCCAGGGCCGGCACCGTCTCCTATGACGATCCCGAGACGAAAGAGCGCGTCACGCTTCCCGTCACCGGCGGCCATTGCAAGCTGCAATGGAAGCCGGACTGGGCGATGCGCTGGTACGCGCTCGGCGTCGACTATGAAATGGCCGGCAAGGACCTGATCGACTCCGTGAAGCTTTCGGGCAAGATCTGTTCGGCGCTCGGCGGCACGCCGCCCGAGGGCTTCAACTACGAGCTCTTCCTCGACGAGAAGGGGCAGAAGATTTCGAAGTCGAAGGGCAACGGGCTCACGATCGACGAATGGCTGCGCTACGCCTCGCCGGAATTGCTGTCGCTGTTCATGTACCGCGAGCCGAAGGCGGCCAAGCGGCTGTACTTCGACGTGATCCCGCGCAATGTTGACGACTACCAGCAATTCCTCGAGGGGTTTCCGCGCCAGGATGCGAAACAGCAGCTCGCCAATCCGGTGTGGCATATCCATTCCGGCAAGCCGCCGAAGGCCGACCTGCCCGTCACCTTCCAGTTGCTGCTGACGCTGGTGTCGTCGTCGAATGCGGAGAACGCGGAAACGCTGTGGGGCTTCATCGGCCGCTATCGCCCCGGCGTGACGCCGCAAACGCATCCGAAGCTCGATGCGATGGTCGGTTACGCCATCAACTACTATCGCGACTTCGTTGCGCCGACAAAGCAGTTCCGCGAGCCGACCGAGGGCGAGCGCGCCGCGCTGCAGGATTTGCGCGATGCGCTGTCGAACCTGCCGGCGGCTTCTTCCGCCGAGGACATCCAGAACGTCGTCTACGAGATCGGCCGTCGCGAGCCGTTCCTCGACCCCGTGAAGAAGGGCAAGGACGGCCGTCCCGGCGTCTCGCTCGACTGGTTCAACATGCTCTACCAGGTGCTGCTCGGCCAGGAGAAAGGCCCGCGCTTCGGCTCCTTTGTCGCCGTTTATGGCATCGCGAACGCGGTCAACATGATTGACGGCGCGCTGGCAAGGTCGGGTTGACCCGTCGTCCCGGCGAAAGCCGGGACGACGGTGATGCGTTTGGCGCCAAATCGCGCTATACTCTCCGTACAGAACAAACAAGACCGCAGGGAGCATACCGATGCAATTCCGCGTTTCGCCGAAAACACTGTCCGAATGCTCAACTGAAGAATGGCAGGCGCGGGTCGATCTCGCCGCCGCGCATCGGCTGGCCCACATGCACGGCTTCTCCGAGGGCATCTTCAATCACCTCACCCTCGTCGTGCCCGGCCACGGCGACCGCTACTACCAGATACCCTTCGGCATGCACTGGTCGGAGGTGACGGCGTCGTCCTTCATGGAAGTCGGCATCGATGACGGCCTGGTGAAAAGCGGCGCGGGCGATGTCGAGCGCTCCTGCTTCTGCATCCACGCGCCGATCCACAAGGCGCTGCCGCACGCCAAGGCCGTCTTCCACACGCATATGCCTTACGCCAGCGCGCTGACGCGGCTGGAGGACCCGCGCATCAAGGAGATCGGTCAGACCGAGGTCGGCCTGTCAGGCGAGATCGCGTATGACGATGTCTACACCGGCCCCGCGATCGAGCCCGAAGAAGGCGCGCGGTTGGCTCGCGTGATCGGAGACAAGAGCATTTTGTTCATGGCCAATCACGGCATCTCCACCGTCGGCGCGACCGTCGCCGACGCCTATGAGCGGCTCTATTACGTCGAGCGTGCCGCACAGGTTCAGATCTATGCGATGTGGACCGGCCAACCCTTGAAGAAGATGCCGGATGCCGTGGTCGAGAAGACCCAGCAGACCTATGGCGGCGAGACCCGCTACAATCCGTCGCCGTCGCAGCGGCATTTCGATGCGCTGAAGCGGATTTTGGACCGGAAAGAGCCGGATTACGCGACGTAAATTCCAGCCGTCGTCCCGGCGAAAGCCGGGACGACGGGGTTTTACTGCCGCACCCACACGATCCGCGCGATCCATTCGATGTCTGCAGCCGCGATCGTGCGCTGGCCTTGCGCAGCATCCAGCGCCGTCAGTTCCAGCAGCTTCGCCGTCCTGCGCTGCAACTCGGCGATGACGACTTCGCCATCGCGCCGCTTCACCACCACGCGGTCGCCGCGGCGGATAGGGCTTCCCGCCGACACCAGCAGGACATCCCCATCGCGATAGGCCGGCGCCAGCGCGTCACCCGAAATCTCGAGCGCGAAGATGGGATCGTCGCCGCCCGAGGGTAGTGTTATCTCGCCCCAGCCCTTGCTGGCGGGGTGGCCATGCTCGTCGAAATGTCCGCGCTGGCTCGCTGCCGACAGCGCCAGCAGCGGCACCGAGGGCGCCGACCGGGTGCCGTCACCGATCAGCTCGGCAAAAGCGTCGATCGAGCTCTCGGTCGCAGCCAGCACTTTCGCCAACGATTCGGTCGAGGGCCAGCGTTCCCTTCCGTCGACGGTGATGCGCTTGGATTTGTTGAAGGTGGTGGGATCCAGCCCGGCGCGCTTGGCGAGCCCCGACGGCGACAGCGAGGCGCGCGCCGCGAGCCGATCCAGCGCCGACCAGATCTGCTCGTGGGTCAGCAAACGCGGCGCTTTGGGGTGCTTGGCCATTGCCGGACCAGCCCGAAAGTTTTTGGGAATTGCGTCCTCAATCAACCGGGTTTCTCGTTCTGGCGCAAGAGGTAACAGGGTGCCCTTGAGTTAAAGTGATCCGCCCGATACGGTCCGACCATTACTTCGAAACTCGGCCGGCCGGCCCAAGACTTAATTAAGACGTTCAACCGCTTATCCGATCAATCACGTGTCCCTGATCTATAAAATCTGCCCTGCCTCGGCCTGGCGCGAGGCCGAACGGCAAGGCGTTTACCGCGGCAGCCCCGACGATGCGCGCGACGGCTTCATCCATTTCTCCACCGCGGCCCAGGTCGACGGCACCGCGCGAAAACATTATTTCGGCCAGACCGGGCTGTTCCTCATCGAGGTTGAAGCCGATGCACTTGGGCCCGCGCTGCGCTGGGAGCGCTCGCGCAACGAAGAATTGTTTCCGCATCTCTATGGCGAACTCGAGCTTGGCGCGATCCGTCGCGTGATCAGCATGCATGCGCGCTCCGACGGCACTCACGACATTCCGGAGTTGAAGCCGTGATCCGCGCGTTCGACCTCTTCGCATTCTCACTGCCGCTGCTTCGTTGGCTCGATTCGGAGGACGCGCATCGGCTGGCGATCCAGGGTCTGAAGCTTCTGCCGCCGATGCGGCCGAAGGCGGACGATGCCAAGCTCGCGGTGCGCGCCTTCGGCCTCAACTTCCCGAACCCGGTCGGCATGGCCGCCGGCTTCGACAAGAACGCGGAGGTCCCGGACGCTCTGCTCAAGCTCGGCTTCGGCTTTGTCGAGATCGGCACGGTGACGCCGAAGCCGCAGGCCGGCAATCCGCGGCCGCGGCTGTTCCGGCTCGAGCGCGACGAAGCCGTGATCAACCGCATGGGTTTCAACAATGACGGCGCCGAAACCATACTGCGGCGGCTCGCGGCGCGCGCCAATCACGGCGGCATCGTCGGCGTCAATGTCGGAGCAAACAAGGATTTGGAGGATCGCGTCGCCGATTATGTGAAGCTGATCGAGACCTTCGCGCCGCTCGCAAGCTATTTCACCGTCAACGTGTCGTCGCCGAATACGCCGGGCCTGCGCAATCTGCAGCAGGCCTCGCAGCTCGACGATCTCCTGGCCAAGGTGATCGATGCGAGGGAACGCGTGCGCGAAAAGGCGGGCGACTCGCCGGTGCTGCTCAAGATTGCGCCCGACCTGGGGCTAGCCGAGCTCGACGATGTCGTGCACATCGCCCGCTCACGCAAGGTCGACGGCATGATCGTCGCCAACACCACGCTGGCGCGGCCGTCGAGCCTGCGCGACGCCAGTCGCGCGACAGAGCAGGGCGGTCTGTCCGGACGGCCGCTGATGCGGCTGGCGACCCGGATGGTGGCGGAAACCTATGTGCGTGCCGAAGGCGCGTTTCCGCTGATCGGCGTCGGCGGCATCGACTCGGGCGGCGCTGCACTCACCCGTATCCGTGCCGGCGCCAGCCTGATCCAGCTCTATTCGTCGCTGGTCTACAAGGGCATCGGTCTCGTCGAGGACATCAAGCGCGATCTCGCCTCGACCTTGCTGCGCACCGGGCGCGAATTGCTCTCCGAGATCGTCGGCGCCGATGCGGCCACCATCACCGCCGAGGATTGGCCGGTCTAACCACATTCCCGCTGTCATGCTCCGCGAAAGCGGGGCATCCAGTAAGCCGAAGCAGCTGCGACTAAGCCGATAGGTCACGGCGTACTGGATCGTCCGCCTTCGGGGACGATGACAGCCGATATCGAGTGGCTATCACTTCACGAACGACGCTTTCAACAGCGCCGGATAGCGCGCCGCTTCAAGCCCGCCGCGCGCGGCATAGTGGGTGAGCAGCGCGCCCCATAGACCCGCATTGCCGAAGGAGCGGAGCGCCAGCCACGCCGAGAAGAAAATCGCGAGCGAGGCCACCATCAGGTTGCGCATGTCGCGCGCCCAGGTCGCGCCGATATAGACGCCGTCGAATGCAAACGCGAATACGCCGAGCAGCGGTGCGAACAGCACGAACGGAAGATAGTCACGCGCGATGGCGCGCACGTCGACGCTCGCCGTCATGATGTCGATCAGCAGCGGGCCGAACAGCAGAAAGGCGGCGCTCACCACCAGCGAAAAGCCAAATCCCCAGACGATGACCAGTGTGACCGCGCCGGAGAATGCTCCCTTGTCTCGTGCGCCGTAGGCCTGGCCGCAGAGTTGCTGGGCGGCATTGGCGAGACCGTCGAGGAAGAAGGCGCTGATCAGCAGGAAGTTGTTCAACACCGAGTTGGCCGCGAGCGCAAGGTCGCCCGTGCGCGCGCCCTGCGCGGCGAAAAACAGCCACACCACGATCAATGCCGCGGTGCGGATCATGATGTCGCGGTTGACCGCGAGCATGCGCGTCAGCTTGGCGCGCTCGAACAGCGTGCTTTGCACGATTCCGAGCTTCCACTGCGTCAGGTGGCCGGCAGCCAGGACGCCGAGAAGAAGTCCGACCGCTTCCGCGCCCACCGCGGCGACCGCCGCCCCCGCGATACCGGCGTCGAACACCAGCACCAGCAGCACGGTCGCGGTCGCGTTGATGACGTTAATCGCGACCTGCAGGCCGAGCGCGAGCCGCGCATGCGCCAGTCCGATCAGCCAGCCGAGCAGCACGTAGTTGATCAGCACGAGCGGTGCGGACCAGATGCGAACGGTGAAATAGGTTTTTGCGGCATGGGTGACGGCCTCGCTGCCGCCCATCGCTCCGAGCAGGAGGGAGGCGAGTGGGATCTGCAGCAGGATCAACGTGGTGCCGATGATCGACGCAACGATGAAGCCGCGCACCAGGATCGCCCGCAACTCGGTGGTTTCGCCCGCGCCGAGCGACTGCGCCGTGAACGCGGTCGTGCTCATGCGCACGAAGGCGAACAGCCAGAACAGGCAGTCGAAGATTACCGAAGCCATCGCGACGCCGCCGAGCATCGCGGGCTCGCCGAGCCGTCCGATCGCCGTGGTCGAGACGATGCCGATCAAGGGCGTCGTCAGGTTCGCGATCATCGCGGGGCCCGCGATGGCGAAGACCTGCGCGGTCGTTACTCTGGTGGGAGGCGCCGGCAACTTTCAGTTTTGGTTTGAGTTAGCGCCCCCGCGATCCGCCGAACAGCCGAGACAGGAACCAGATCGGAACCACGATCACCGCGCCAAGCAGGAAGTAGCGCCACAGCCAGTTGACGGCGTCGAAGCCGAGGTCCCAGAGCCGCTGGAACAGGAGCTGGATGCTGCGCAGGATGTTGTAGGGATCGAACCCGATCGCGGCGAGCACGACGCCGACCAGGATCGACAGCAGGATCAGCCGGAACACGACCGCGAGCGGCGTGCCGCCGAGAAAGCGGGTGAGGCCGTCATGGCTGGCCGGCAATTCCCGGGTGTCGTTGGGCATCGAAATGGCTCCTCGCGGATTCGCCGCTCACTTTACTACGGCGAGGAGCACATGGGGAACCCGTCAGCGGCCGCCAGAGGTTACTGATTATTTATTTTGACGCGTTTTCTTCACGCGAACCGGTCTCCACTTCACTTGAAAACGCTATCACTTTATTTGTCTCGCTCTTGAGCAATTTCTCCAGCGTCTCGAGCCGGTCGGCGTCGCGCGGCGGCTTGTCCCAGCGCAGCCGGCTGATGCGCGGGAAGCGCATCGCGATGCCGGATTTGTGCCGCGTCGAGCGCTGCAGGCCCTCGAAGGCGACTTCCAGCACCAGGCCCTGGTTGGGCTCATGGACCACATGGCGCACGGGGCCGAATTTTTCCGTGGTGTTGCCGCGGACGAAGCGGTCGATCTCAAGCAGCTCTTCGTCGGTGAAGCCGAAATAGGCCTTGCCGACCGGCACCAGCTGCTCGCCGTCCTCGCGCCTGGTCCAGACGCCAAAGGTGTAGTCGGAATAGAACGACGAGCGCTTGCCGTGGCCGCGCTGCGCATACATCAGCACGGCATCGATGATGTGCGGGTCGCGTTTCCATTTCCACCACTGGCCCTTGGGCCGGCCCGGCAGGTAGGGCGCGTCGCGCCGCTTCAGCATCACGCCTTCGACGGCTTCCGCATCTTCGCCGGCTCCGGCACTTGCAGGGTCGGCGCGTGCTTCGCGCAACGCTTCCCAGCCGTCGAAGGCGACGGTCGGCGACAGGTCGATGCGTGAGTCGTCCGTCTTCTTGACGAAAGCCTCAAGCTTTGCGCGCCGCTCGGCGAAGGGCAGCTCGCGCAGATCGTTCTCGCCGTCGCCGAGCAGATCATAGGCGCGCAGATGAATCGGAAAATCCCTGGTCAGTTTCGGCGAAACGACTTTACGGTTCAGCCGCTGCTGCAGCACGTTGAAGCTCTGCACGCGGCCGTCGCGCACGACCAATAGCTCGCCGTCGATGGCGCCGGGCAGATGCAGCGACGGCGTGAGGTCCGGAAAGCTTTTTGTGATGTCCTCGCCGGTCCGCGAATAGAGCCGCGCTGTAAGATGGCCGCGCGCATCGCGGCCCCCGACCGCCTGCACGCGGATGCCGTCCCATTTCCATTCGGCAATGTAGTCGGCAGCATCGAGGTTGGAAAAGTCCGCGTCCTCGATCGCATGCGCCAGCATCACCGGGCGGAACGGCGCGGGATCGAGATTGACCGGCTTGTCGCCGCGGCCCTCGAGCCAGGCGAAAAGTTCGACGTAGGGCGGCGTCAAGCCCGGCCACATCAGCTCGATCTCATGCGGGTCCTTGTCGCCGAGCGCGGCGGCGGCCGTCTTCGCCAGCCGCGCCGAGATACCGATCCGCATCGCGCCGGTGACGAGTTTCAGCAGCGCCCAGCGCCCGGTCTCGTCGAGCTCATCGAGCCAGCGCGCGAGCTGTTTGGGCAGCTCGGTCTTGCCGAGCGTGCGCAGCGTGGTGACGACTTCGGTCAGCGTTGGCGGAGGCGGGTTGTGGTGGGTGAGGGGAGAGGCCGCCTTCGGCCACATCAGCGCGACGGTCTCGGAGAGATCGCCGACATAATCATAGGACAGCCCGAACAGCACGGGGTCGGCGCGATCGGTAATGAGGTCGCGGATCAGGCCGGGCTTGGCGTGCTTGAATGATAGCGCGCCGGTGAGCGCTGCCAGCGCGTAGCCGCGATCGGGGTCGCCGACCGCGCGGAAATAGGCCGTGATCAGCCGCAGCTTGTTGTTGCGGCCGGGCTCATAGGCCAGGCGATCCAGCAGTTCAGCGAAGCGGTTCACGCCTCTTCGCCCTCCCTCAAGGTCTCGCTTTCCTCCTCATCGCCGTAGCCGACGAGATCGAGCGGCCGTGCGGCGAGGCCCTGTGTCTGGCACCAATGCACCAGCGCGTCTTCCTGGCCATGGGTGACCCAGATCTCGCCGGCGCCGGTCGCCTGAATTGTCGCGGTCAGCCCATCCCAGTCGGCATGGTCGGAGATCACCAGCGGCAGCTCGACGCCGCGCTGGCGCGCCCGCGCGCGCACCCGCATCCAACCCGAGGCAAACGCCGTGACCGGATCGGGAAAGCGCCGCGTCCAGAGGTCGGACGTCGCACTCGGCGGCGCCAGCGCGATGGTGCCGGCGAGATCGGCCTTCTTCATGCCGCGCACGGGCTTCAGTTCGCCGAGCGCGATGCCTTTGGTTTGATAGTAATGCGTGATCTTCTCCATCGCGCCATGCAGATAGATCGGCGCGTCATAGCCAGCCTCGCGGATCAACGCGATCACCCGTTGTGCTTTGCCAAGGGAATAAGCGCCGACCAGATGCGCGCGCTCCGGAAACAACGCGACGGAAGCGAGCAGCTTCCTCACCTCGTCGGCCGCATTGCCGTGGCGGAACACCGGCAAACCGAAGGTTGCTTCGGTAATGAAGACATCGCACGGCACGACCTCGAACGGAGCGCAGGTCGGATCGCGCGCGTCCTTGTAGTCGCCGGAGGCGACGATGCAGGTATCCTTGCATGACACCGCGATCTGCGCCGAGCCCAGCACGTGGCCTGCCGGGTGAAATTTTATCGTGACATCGCCGAGCCGGATCTCCTCGCCATAGCGCACCCCCTGCGTCGAACCGGAAAAATTCTCGCCATAGCGCAGCCGCATGATGTCGAGCGTCTCCTGCGTCGCCAGCACCGCGCCATGGCCGGCGCGGGCGTGGTCGGAATGGCCATGGGTGATCACGGCCCGCTCGACCGGCCGTACCGGGTCGATGTGGAAATTGCCAGGCTTGCAGCGGAGGCCGGCGGGAACCGGACTGAGAATGTCTTGCGGTCGCATTCCCGTCATATAGGTTCTGGGCGTGTTTCTTTAAGTCCATAACCGGATTGCCATGCCTGCGCGACTGTTCTTTTCCTCCGGCGACCTTCTGGCCGACCGCCGCTATGAATTCGCCCGCGACCTGCAATTGAAGGGCGATCTTGCGGCCGCGGCCGATCTGCTTGAGCAGGCCATCGAGCTTGCGCCGAACTTTCCTTCCGCCTGGTTCACGCTCGGCGAAATTCGCGACCAGCTTGACCAGCATGAGACGGCAATTACGGCATTTCGCCGAGCGCGCGGATGCGATCCCGAGGATCGTCACGGCGCGGCGGTCCGGCTGATGCGGCTCGGTGCCGATCAACTCGGCGAAATGCCGAAGGCCTATGTGCAGGTGCTGTTCGATCAATATGCGCCGCGCTTCGAGGCTGCGCTGCTGGACGATCTCGGCTATCGCGCCCCGCAGCTCTTGTTCAAGGCTGTGCTGTCGGTGCGCATCGCCGCGAAGAAGCCCGCCTTCTTCAAGCGCGCCATCGATCTCGGCTGCGGCACCGGGCTTGGCGCCGGCGCATTTGCGAAGGAGGTCGATCATTTCATCGGCATCGACCTGTCGCCGGGCATGATCGAGCAGGCCCGCGCCACCGGACTCTATGCCGAGCTCGAGGTCGCCGACATGATCGAGGGGCTGCGCAACAAGCCCGACGCCAGCGCCGATCTGCTGCTGGCGGCTGACGCCATGTGTTATGTCAGCGACATCGCGCCGGTGCTTGTCGAAGCGAAGCGCGTGCTCGCGCCGGGCGGCGTGTTCGCCTTCACGCTGGAAACCCACAAGGGCGAAGGCGTCATCATCGGCGAAGGCCTGCGCTATGCCCATGCCGCGGAATATGTCCGCGGGACAATTGTCGCGGCCAGACTGGCCGTCGCGCATTTCGAGCAAGCCTCGCCGCGCAACGAGGACAACGCGCCGGTGCAGGGATTGGTGGTGGTCGCCGCCAAAACTTGAGTCTAGACGCTACGGCCGCGCTGAAAACGGCAATCGGCCTAATTTCCCTATTGCCCGCCACGCGGCGATGCCAGCACAATGCGTGCATCCAGGGAGAAACAAATGAAAAAGCATTTTACGCGGCGCGAGTTCGGCGCCACCGCCATCGCAACCATCGCCGCAGCGACGTTCCCCATGCCGTATCTTTCGGCTGCCGAGAAGAAATACGGTCCGGGCGCGAGCGACACCGAGATCAAGCTCGGCCAGACCGTGCCGCATTCCGGTCCCGGCTCGCTCTATGGCGTGCTCGGGCGCGTCGGCGAAGCCTATTTCCAGATGATCAACGACAAGGGCGGCCTCAACGGGCGCAAGATCAAGTTTCTCACCCTGGACGACGCCTACAGCGCGCCGAAATGCGTGGAGGCGACGCGTCGCCTGGTCGAGCAGGAGGAGGTGCTGGCGCTGTTCGGCTCGCTCGGCACCGCGCCGCAGACCGCCGTGCATAAATATCTCAATTCCAAGGGCGTGCCGCAGCTCCTCCTCAACACCGGCGCGTCGAAGTGGAACGATCCGAAGAACTACAAATGGACCATGGCGGGCTTGCCGCTTTATCCGACCGAAGCGCGCATTCTCGCCAAGCACGTCGTCAACGTGAAGCCGGATGCGAAGGTCGGCATCCTCTATCAGAACGACGATTTCGGCCGCGATTTTCTCGGGCCGTTCAAGAAGACGCTGGCCGATGCGGGCGGCAAGGCACAGGTCATCATGGAGCAGACCTACGACCTGACCGATCCAACGGTCGACTCGCAGCTCATCAACCTCTCCAAATCGGGTGCGGATGTTTTCTACAACATCTCGACCGGCAAGGCGACGTCGCAGTCGGTCCGCAAAGTCGCCGAGCTTGGCTGGAAGCCGCTGCAGCTGTTGTCGGCGGGCTCAACCGGCCGCTCGATCCTTTCCGCCGCCGGCTTCGAGAATGCGAAAGACATCGTGGCGATCCGCTACGCCAAGGATGCCGGCGTGCCGCGCTGGGTGAACGATCCGGAAGTGATGGGGTTCGAGGCGCTGCGCAAGCAATATCTGCCCAACGTCGACCCCGACAACACCATCGCCTATGCGGGCTACGGCCAGGTCTTCACCATGACCGAAATCCTGCGCCGCTGCGGCGACGAGCTGACGCGCGAGAATGTGCTGAAGCAGGCCGCCAATCTGCACGGCTTCCACTCGCCATTCTTCCTCGATGGCGTGACTTACGACTATACGCCCGACGACTACACGCCGATGAAGACGCTCTACATCTCGATCTTCAACGGCAACGACTGGGACATCTCGGACAAGCCTGTGACGGAGTGAGTGAGGCGCCGTTGCCTCGTCTCCCTCTCCCCGCTCTTCCTCGCGGGGAGAGGGCGGGGTGAGGGGCTCTCTCCACGCAAACGGTGGCAGGAGAGTTCGCGACCGCTCAAAGTTGGATCGCCACCCTCGACGAAGCGCCTTTGACGGCTTAGCTCTTAGCCCGTGTCGCTCTTCGATCTCCTCGACCCACAGCTCAATGCGCCTGCGCTGCTACCGGACCGTTTCCAGAAATGGTTCACGGAGCGCGGCTGGTCGCCGCGCGAGCATCAGCTCGCGCTGCTGGAAAAGGTGCGCGCGGACCGCTCGGCGCTGCTGATCGCGCCGACCGGCGCCGGCAAAACACTGGCGGGATTTCTGCCGACGCTGGTGGAGCTTTCCTCTCCGGCGGCGCCTGCGGATGCGAAGAGGGGCGTCATCTCCACCGGCCGCGGCGTGAAGCGCACTGGCGGCCTGCACACCCTCTACATTTCGCCCCTGAAGGCGCTCGCGGTCGACATCGCGCGCAACCTGGAAACGCCGATCGCGGAGATGAAGCTGCCGATCAAGGTCGAGACCCGCACCGGCGATACGCCGGTGTCGCGGCGGCAGCGGCAGCGTCGCTATCCGCCGGACATTCTCTTGACCACGCCCGAGCAGCTGGCGCTGCTGCTCTCCTCCGATGATGCGCCTTATCTGTTCTCCTCGCTGAAGCGCATCGTGCTCGACGAATTGCACGCGCTGGTCACCTCCAAGCGCGGCGATCTGCTCTCGCTTGGTCTCGCGCGGCTATGGCAGCTTGCGCCCGACCTGCGCGCGATCGGATTGTCGGCAACCGTCGCCGAGCCGGAACAGCTCGCGCGCTTCCTGGTGCCGCAGCCCGAGGGCAAAAGTGTCTCGGCCGACATTGTCACCGCCGGCGGCGCGGCGGCGCCGGTCGTGGAAATGCTGGATACGCGCGAGCGCCTGCCCTGGGCCGGCCACACCGCGCGGCATGCGCTCAACGAGGTCTATGAGCTGATCAAGCGCAACAAGACCACGCTGGTCTTCGTCAACACGCGCAGCCAGGCCGAGATGCTGTTCCAGGATCTCTGGCGCATGAACGATGACGGGCTTGCAATCGCGCTGCATCACGGGTCGCTCGATGTCGCGCAGCGCCGCAAGGTCGAGGATGCGATGGCGGCGGGAAAGCTGCGCGGCGTGGTCTGCACCTCCTCGCTCGATCTCGGGGTCGACTGGGGCGATGTCGATCTCGTCATCAACATCGGCGCGCCGAAGGGCTCGTCGCGGCTGATGCAGCGGATCGGCCGCGCCAACCATCGCATCGATGAAGCCTCGCGCGCGGTGCTGGTGCCGGCCAATCGGTTCGAGGTGCTGGAATGCGCGGTTGCCATCGACGCCATCGCGGAGAACGCCCAGGACACGCCGCCGCTCCGCACCGGCGCGCTCGACGTGCTGGCGCAGCATGTGCTCGGCCGCGCCTGCGGCGAGCCGTTTCTCTCGGACGAGCTTTATGCCGAGGTGCTGACAGCAGCGCCTTATTCGAGTCTCACACGAACCGATTTCGACGACGTGGTCGATTTCGTCGCCACCGGCGGCTATGCGCTGAAGACCTACGAGCGTTTCGCGCGCATCAAGCAGGACAAGCAGGGGCGCTGGCGCGTCGCCAATCCGCGGGTGCGGCAGAGCTATCGCCTCAATGTCGGCACCATCGTCGAAGAAGCGATGCTGAAAGTGAAGCTGGTGCGCTCGCGCGCCGGCGGCTCCGGGTCGACCGGCGCGATCGCACGCGGCGGCCGCATGCTCGGCGAGATCGAGGAATATTTCATCGAGGGCCTCGTCCTCGGCGACACCTTTGTGTTCGGCGGCGAGGTAGTGCGCTACGAGGCCCTGGTCGAGGACCAGGTCTACGTGTCCCGCGCCAACGACAAGGACGCCAAGGTGCCGGCCTATATGGGCGGGAAGTTTCCGCTGTCGACTTATCTCGCCGAGCGCGTGCGCCGATTGCTCGATGACAAGCGCGCATGGAATGCGCTGCCCGAGCAGGTGCGCGACTGGCTCTTGCTGCAGCGGGATTTTTCGCGCGTGCCGGCGATGCGCGAGCTGCTGGTCGAGACGTTTCCCCGCGGCGGCAAGCATTACCTCGTCTGCTATCCCTTCGAGGGCCGGCTCGCGCACCAGACGCTCGGCATGCTGCTCACGCGACGGCTGGAGCGGGCCCGCGCGCGGCCGCTCGGCTTTGTCGCCAACGAATATGCGCTGGCGATCTGGGGCCTCAGTGACATGTCGCATCTGATCCGTCACGGCAAGCTCGATCTCAACGTGCTGTTCGAGGCCGACATGCTCGGCGACGACCTCGAAGCCTGGCTCGCGGAATCCGCGCTGATGAAGCGCACCTTCCGCAATTGCGCCCTGATCTCCGGCCTGATCGCGCGCCGCTTCACCGACGAGGACAAGAGCCGCCGCCAGGTGCTGTTTTCCACAGACCTCATCTACGACGTGTTGCGCAAACATCAGCCCGATCACGTGCTGCTGCGCGGCGCGCGCACCGATGCCGCCTCGGGCCTGCTCGACCTGAAGCGGCTTGGTGATATGCTCTCGCGAATCCATGGGCGAATCACCCACCGGGAACTCGACCATGTTTCGCCGCTCGCCGTCCCCGTGATGCTGGAAATCGGCCGCGAGTCAGTTTATGGCGAAGCATCGGACGAGTTGCTGGCGGAAGCAGCCGAAGAACTCGTCAAAGAGGCGACGGGATAGCGGGGCAACGACGTGACGGCACGCGCGCAGGCTTCGGACGAAGATCAGATGGCCTGTGCTTCGAGCGTTTCAGTTGCCGGCATCGCTATGCACACCGATTTCTCCGGTGCGCTGTTCTGGGAAGAGCAGAGCCTGCTCGTCGTTTCCGACCTGCATCTGGAAAAAGGCTCGAGCTTCGCCGCGCGCGGCGTGCTGCTGCCACCCTATGACACTGTGGCGACGTTGAGCCGTCTCGCCTCCGTCATCGCGCGGCACGACCCTCGGATGGTGATTGCGCTCGGCGACAGCTTTCATGACCGCGAGGCGCACGAGCGGCTCTCAGACAGTGATCGCGAGGCGCTGACGGCGCTGCAGGCGCGTCGCGACTGGATCTGGATATCCGGCAATCACGATCCGGCTATCCCGTCGGATTTCGGCGGCGTGGTCGCGACCGAGGTCGCGATCGGGCCGATCGCATTCCGCCACGAGCCGACTGGCGCGTTCGGCGAGATCGCGGGGCATCTCCATCCGAAGGCGCGGGTGCCGACGCGTGGACGCACCATGGAACGGCGCTGCTTTGCCTGCGATACCGAGCGGCTGGTGATGCCGTCGTTCGGCGCCTACACCGGGGGCCTCAGCATCCGCGACATCGCCTTCACCAGGATTTTTGGCGCGCCCGCCTTCATGGCCCATGTGCTCGGCGACAGCCGCGTGCACTCCATCGCCGCGTCGCGGTGTTATTGAGCAGAAGCATCGTCATTGCGAGGAGCCGCAGGCCGGCAATGACGGCTAATCCTTCCGGAACACGATCGACGCCATCCAGCCCGTCACCAGCGCCATCGCAGCGGTGACGAGGCCATAGACAAAACCGTTCTGCCGGGCGCTGTTGGCGACGAACTGCTCGAAGCCGACTTTCACGATCTCGAACGCGGTGTCGGTCTTGGTCACCAGCGCGCCATTCGCGAACAGCTTGATCTCGATATCGTAAGTGCCGATCGGCACCTGCGCCGGCAGCGGAATGCCCGCGCGAAACAGCGTCGGCGTCAAAAACGTTACTGCAGAAGTATCCTCGCGATAAAGCCCGTGCGCCCTTTGCAGCCGCACAAAGGCGCTGCGGAAGGCGTCGTTGGGGACGACGTCGGCGTAATCGGGGCCGACGCGCTGGGTCAGCAGCACATTGTTGAGACCGAGCTGTTGCCGCCGCTCGACCTCGGCGGAGGCCATGTCGTCGAACGGGCGGTTGGCAAACAGCGCCAGATAGGTAGGCACCTGCAGGAATTGCCGCGAGTCGTTGTTGATCCAGATTCCAAACCGGCGCTCCTTGCGCCGCGCCACCATGTCGGCGCGCGGGCCGGATACGGTCACGGCCAGATCATAGGCGTTGCGGCTGGAAGGCGTCGACGAATCCTTTTCGATCGAGCCGAACAGCACCAGCTCCTCGCCGGAATAATTCGGCGTCACCGTGACTCGGTGATTGGACACCGAGACGATCAGCCGCTCGGCGCGCGCCGGCATCGTGACGGCGGCCGCGAGCAACAGAGCAGCGAACAGCGCGCGGGCAATCATGGGCCCACTCCGGTTTCCCGGATGGTGAAGAGTTCCTCGGGGCGGATCACCAGCTCGACCGCAAAGCGGATGCCGACGGCGAGGATCAAAAGCCCGAGCAGGAGGCGGAGCTGCTCGCCGCGGATCTTTTGCCCCGCGCGTGCGCCGAACTGCGCGCCGGTGACGCCGCCGATCATCAGGATCAGCGCCAGCACCGCGTCGACGAGATGGTTGGTCACCGCATGCAGCAAGGTTGCAAACACCATGGTGACCAGCGTCAGGACCATCGAGGTGCCGATCACCATCGAGGTCGGTACCCTCAAAATATAGATCAGGACCGGCACCAGGATGAAGCCGCCGCCGATGCCCATGATCGCGCCGATGAAGCCGATGACGATGCCGACCACGACGACCGGAATCACGGAGAGGTAGATCTTGGAGCGCTTGAAGCGCATCTTGAACGGCAGCGCATGGATCCAGTTGTGGGTCCGCCGCGGCGGCAGCACGCCGCGCCTGGTGCGCAGGATGGCGCGCAGGCCTTCATAGAGCATCGCGCTGCCGACGGTCGTCAGCAGCACGACATAGGACAGCGCGATCATCAGGTCGAGCTGGCCGAGCGAACGCAAATAGGTGAAGGTCGACACGCCGAGCGCGGTGCCGACCGTGCCGCCGGTCAACAGCACCGCCGCCAGCGCCGGGTCGATCGCGCGCCGCCGCCAATAGGTGATCGCGCCGGAAAACGACGAAGCGGCGATGTGGCTCGCGACCGAGGCGACCGAGACCGCCGGCGAGATGCCGATGAAGATCAAAAGCGGCGTCATCAGGAACCCGCCGCCGATCCCGAACATGCCGGACACGAAGCCGACCGCACCGCCCATCGCCAGGATGAGGAAGACGTTAACCGGGATGTCGGCGATCGGAAGATAAATCTGCACGCGCGGCCGCTTTAGCTAAGGGAGCCGCGCGACGATTTCTGGGCCGCTGACGGCACGGATTCCGGATCGAATGTTTGCATAGCCGAAAACCGACACCGGCGGCATCAAAGAATGCGCCCCTTGCGGCGTTTCGCCGGGGAATAGTTCTGGTGGTGAATAATCAGGATTAACGCGCGCCGACCGCGTCCGTGATCAGGTTCATCGCCAGCGCCTGTTTCGGATCGAGCCAGCGTACGTCGCGGGTCTGCGACATCTCCTCCACAACGGCGGAGGAGACGCCCATCCTCGTCAAATAGCCCAACACCAGCCCGGCGACGCGCTGGGTGTCGGCGACGGGGTCGCTCGTCGGCGCGGTCGTGACAAAACGGTGGATACCGAGCAGCGAGCCCTCCACGCCATAGCGCGGCTTGCCGCCGGCATAGGCCAGTACGCAGGCGCTGGCGCAATAAGCCGGACGGACCCGGCCCGAGGCGTCCGATGTGCCGACGGCTGTCACCAGCCCATGCGACCGGATCATCTCGCCCATGATGATGGCCTGGCCCACGTCGCCACCCGGCGAGGACAGGAGCACGGCATCGCCTGGCGCCAGATGCGCTTCATCGAGCCGCTCGCGCAGCCAACTCGCCGCAGCCGGACCGATCGTGCCGCGGATCGCAAGCGCGGGCCGGCCACGACCCAAGCCGTCGAAGTCCGCCCTGGGGATCAGGGAAGAGGTCAGGCTCGGCGAGAAATACTGGTCCTTCCAGTAGGCCCAGGCCTCCGGTCGCGACAAATCGCGGTACGCGCGAACGCCGACACCGAGGATGATCAGCGAAAAAATGAGAGTCGAGAGCATCGCATTGCGCCGATACACCTTGCGCGGCGGCTGCGATGGAGACGTCTGCGGAGGGTCCAAGGGCGCGCGTGGGGGCGTTACCCAGGGCCCGGTCGGCGGCCTCTGGAAACCGCTTCCGTTGTCCTTGCGATCATCGGCAGGCATGTTGCTCCTCTCCACGGCAGAGCCCAAGTCAGGGGCGCCGGCGTGCCCTTTCTACTATAAGGTCTTTGTCGTGGAGATATGAACGCCGGCCACTAACGGCCGATCACGGATCGATCACAAACGCGCGGTGGACGCGCGCTTGGGTGCGGCGGGCTTTGCGGCAGACTTCGGAGCCGCCGCCGTCGCGGCCGTGGAATCCCATCCGCCGGCAGGCGTCGCCACATTGATCGCGTCGTCCGGCTGCGGCTCGGCGGTGAAGGTCTGGATCGCGAGCTTGGCGGCCGCCAGCGACTGGGCGTCGAGGCGTTTTGCGATATCGTCGCGCTTGTGGCCGGCATCCGCATCGCCCTGCGCCGCCGCCAGGCTGAACCATTTGAAGGATTCGGCGAGGTTCTGCTCGACACCAATGCCGCGGGCATAGAGGATGCCGAGATTGAACTGGCTGTCGGCGACGCCGCGGTCGGCGGCCTTGCGGAACCAGGTGGACGCGCTCTTGTAGTCCGGGCCCTTGCCGCCGCCGTCGGCATCGAGCACGGCGAGATTATGCATCGCCTTGGCGTTGCCGCGCTCGGCCGCCTGCAGATAGTAGCGCCGTGCCACATCGGCGTCCTTCTTCACACCCATGCCCTTTTCGTAGAGCGTGCCGAGCCGGAACACCGCCGGAATGATGCCGGTCTGTGCCGCGCGGTCGTACCACTTGGCGGCTTCGTCGAGATTTTGTGGCACGCCCTTGCCCTCGGCAAAGCGCAAGCCGACCTCATAGGCCGCGGTCGGATCGCCCTTCAGCGCGGCGGCGCGCAAGGTTGGACCGCCGATCTGGTCGGGTAGCCGTTCGCTCTGCGGGATCTGCAGCATCGCGCCCTTGCGGCTATTCGTGTTCGGGATCGCGCCGGTGATGTCGTTGCCGGAGATCGGCGAGGCAGCCGGCGCGGCGGGTGTCTGCGCCTGCGGAATTTCGACGGTCGTGTTCGCATCAGATGCCGCAGGTGCGGCACTGTTCTGCGATTGCCGGCCGATCGGGGTCGGCGAAGTCATCGACGGCGCGGGCACAAACTGCTCGGGCGCGGGCGCTTTGGCGCCGTTATCGGCGGACGGCGGCGCCGCCGGCTGATCGGCCGACCGTTCCAGGCCCGGGATCTGCGCGAAATTGCCGATGTCGAGCAGGTTCATCGCCATCTTAAAGGTGCCGAGCACGATCACGACCACGCTCGCGCCAACCAGCAGCGAGCGGATCCTGGTGCTGATGGTCGACGAACTCTTGCCGCCGTCCTTCGTGTCCCTGGCGTTGTCGGCCTTTATCGGCTTGCCCTTCTTGTCGACGGGCTGGGCGGCGGCGGCCTGCGCCGCGCGGCGCGCGGCGGCGATGAAGCTCGAGGACGAAACCGGCTCTTTCGGCGCGGCCGGAATTTCGCTGATCGCGCTTTCGGAGGCGGCAATGCGTTCTGACGGTGAAGCGACGCGGCTGCCGGGACGCGTGCCCGGCTCGAGCGGATGATCGGGCGGCAGGTCGGGCGCGGGCGAGGGCGAGGGGCGCGGCGCCGCGGCCGGCACCAGGATCTCGCTGATTGCGAGCGGCGGCGGAGCCGGGGGCGCGGAAGCGGCGAGTGGAGGCGGAGCTACCGATTCGGCCGCATGGAAATTGCGGGGCGCGGCCGCGAAGTGCGGTATCTGGCTCGCGGCGGGATTGGGTAGCTCCGGCTTGGGCTGCGGCGTCACCGCGACGTGCGGCGCAGAAATTTCCGGCTCGAACAGCTCGGGCTCGGCGGCGGGCGCCGGAGCAAGGGGCGCTGCCGAAGGCGCCGGCTGCGGCGGAGCGGGGCGCACCGCGCGCAGATCGCCTTCGATCAGCGCAAGCCGGTCGACCACATGATGGAGGGTGGAATGCACCGCTTCCAGCGAGTCCTGGGTCGCGCGATCGGTCTTGGTCTGGCTGAAGCGGATGTCGGAGAGTTCACGCTTGACGAGATCGATCAGCCCGTCGTCCTGCGGATCGGCTCCACGCTGCTGTTGGTTGTTCGCGAAGGAAGCGAGTGTGGCGTGCTGGTTGTCGGCGAACGATGCCAGTGCTGCATGCTGGTTCTGAACGAGCGATGCCAACGCCGCATGCTGGTTGTCAGCGAACGAGGCCAGTGCCACATGCTGATTCTCGAGATGGCGCAGGATGTCCTGCAGTCCTTCCTCGACGCGGCCCAGATTGCCGGAGTTTCGATCGCTCGAAGACGATTCCAGACGCTCCAGCAGATAGGACACGCGCTGCTCGAGATGAGCGAAAGCCGAAGCGGAATCGCTGCCAACCTGCATGCGGTCGATGCGGTCGGACAGACCGCGCAGCGCGCCTTCGATCTGCTCGGAATTGTCCTGATATTGCGGCCGCTCGCGGCTTTCCAGCGCCGACGTCAGCGCGGCGATGCGGCTCTCCAGCGCCGCGAAGGAATTGTTGTTGCTGGTGTTGGCGCGTGAAACCTGATCGACCTTGGACGACAGGAGCTGCACATCGTCGGAAAGCCGGACCAGCGCGTCGTTGGAGGCGATATTGGAGACGATGCCGCGAAGCGCCGCGATCGCGCTTTCGAGCTGCTGCACCGTGCCGGGATCGTCATTGGTACGCAGGATGGTGTCGAGCTTGGCGCCGAGATTGCGGATGGCCTGGTCGTAGCCGGCGAGCTGCTCGGCCGACTTCAGCGAGCGCAGCACGTCGCGGATTTCGTTGAGGGCACTCTCGATATTGCCGAGCACCTGGTTGTCGATGCCGCTCTGGCGACTGTCGTCGATGCGGCGCGCCAGCGAGCGGATTTCGCCTTCGATCGACTCGATCGCCTGGTGCGGCATCGCGGCGGTGATGGCGGCGCGGATTTCCGAAAGCTCGCTGCGGAAGGCGGCGATCGACTGCTCGATGTCGGGTCGCTGCAGTGACTCGATCTGGCTGGTGATCTTGAACAGATGCCGTTCCAGCGCCGAAAAATCCGGGCCAGGCGGGGGCGGGGCTATCGCGGGCGCGATCGGCGGCGCATGGCGTGGCGGCATCGCGCCCTGCGGCGGCGCGTCGAGCTCGTTCTGTCGCGCGGCGATTTCCGCGACCGCAAAGTCCATCGAAGCGGGGCTCAGCGGCGGCGACTGGCGATAGGCCGGTGCGGCCTGCGCCTGCGGATAGACTTGCGAAGGATGGGACGCCTGCGAGGGGTAGGCCTGCGCGGAATGGGCCTGCGCGGAATAGACCTCGCTCGCGGCGCGCTCGACTGCCTCGTTCTGGCGCTGCTGCCGGTTCTGGTTCTGGCGCTGCGCCTGCGGGTTCGAAATCTGCGACAGCCGGGCGTCGAGCCGCGAGATGGCGTCGTTGAGCTGGTGGGCGACGCCCTGCCCGCGCGCGCCATCGTTGCGCGACGTCGGCTGCGAAATCCGCTCGATCTGTCGGGTGATGGAATCGAGCCGCTGATGAATATCGGCGACATCGCCAGTTGGCGAAGGCGGAGCGGAAGCATTGCGGAGATTGGGCGGCGCGGATTCGCCGACGGTGGAATTGAGCCAGTCGTTGAGCGACATTCCGGCGCGGCGCGCGGCGGCCTCGGCCCTCTCGCGGACGGTTGGATCGATGCCGTCAACACTCCACGAAACGCGCGAATTCATTGATCTTGTCCGGTTCCGACTCCGGCGCCCCACCAGCGCCTGCAGTCCTCCCCGCGCGTCCCAGACCAAAGACAATCGGAATCTGCGCTGGTCGTCTGCCTCGAATGCCGACTTTTTCCCTTTAGAGTAAATAACGCGTTAAGGAACGTGGGCTGTCGGGCTTAAAGTTGCCGTGCATGGAACTTTGCGCGAACCGATCAGCCGTTGCCTTCGCCCTTGGCGTCGTCGAGCGGTATGACGTTGCCGGGGAGCGTCAGCGCCGAGAGCGCCTCGATCGCCTCCTCGCACCACTCCGCAACCACGCGCTCGTGGCGCAGGCCGATGCGCAAACCGAGCAGCTTGCCGATGTCGGCCGTCGAGGCGGCGCCTTGCGGGAAGCGCTTGTGGAGCAGCCGCTCATAGCGCTCGTAGCGGTCGCGGTGGTGCTCCAGCCGCGCCATCAGGTCGGCGCGTAGCGGTTCGAGGTCGACGGCGTCGAGTGCGCAGATCCGCACCAGTAGATCGTCCTTGATCGAGGCCGGCACGCTCGGCCGGGCGGCCCAATGCCGAAACGCGGCCTTGCCCTGGTCGGTCAAGGTATAGACCAGCTTGTTGGGCTTGCCGGATTGAACGACCTCGCGGGCCTGGACATGGCCGCGGTCGCGCAGTTTCGAGAGCTCGCGGTAGATTTGCTGATGGTCGGTCTTCCAGAAGAAGCCCATGGACGAATCGAACGCCTTGGCGAGCTCGTAGCCCGTCATCGGACGTTCCGTCAGGCATGCGAGGATCGCGTCGCCGAGCGCCATTTTAATTGCCCTCCTTCCGACCTTGCTTGACTTTATGCACATAGGCGCATATGCGTCAACGTGCATATAGACGATCCCCAGCAGAGGAGACGTCCCGTGAGCTTGCCCGGCCTCGACAAATGGTACGCTTACATCAAGTCACACGACCACAAAGCGCTCTGGGATCTGCTGCACCCCGACGCGGTGTTCGAAAGTCCGGTGGTGCACACGCCGCAGCGCGGGCGCGACATCACGTTCAAGTATCTCGCCAGCGCCGATAAGGTGCTGGGCGGTCCGGGCTTTGCCTATCGCGGCGAGTGGCGCAGCGAAAACGGCGCGGTGCTCGAATTCGAAAACGAGATCGAAGGCATCAAGCTCAACGGCGTCGACATCATCACCTTCGATCACGACGGCCGCATCACGCATTTCAAGGTGATGGTGCGCCCGCTGAAGGCGATCAACCTCCTGCATCGCCTGATGGGCGAAGAGCTGATGCGGCAGTCGGCAACAACTGGCGCCGTCGGGTCGCAGGCGCGCCCGCGATAATCGCTTCCCTGCAAGCCCGAAAGGTTTAAGGTCCTTTTGGGAACTTTCGTGATCGATGTGCTGCCGCCTTCCAGCGTAACAACGTCAACAATTCCCAACTTGCCTGCCGGAGCCCGCCATGCCGATCTACAAAGCCCCCGTGGAGGATGTGAACTTCCTCTTCAACGACGTCTTCCAGATCGACCGCTACGATAATCTTCCCGGTTTCTCGGATGCTTCCGCTGACGTGCGCGAGGCCATCTTGGGTGAAGCCGCAAAGCTCTCCGAAGAAGTGCTGCAGCCGCTCAACCGCGTCGGCGATCTCGAAGGCTGCAAGCGCAAGGACGATGGCAGCGTCACCACGCCGAAGGGATTCAAGGAGGCTTTCAAGCAGGTCGCCGAAGGCGGATGGCTCGGCCTGTCGGCGCCAACGGAGTATGGCGGGCAGGGGCTGCCGGTGACGCTCTCCCAGGTCGTCAGCGAGTTCCAGTGCTCGGCCAACATGGCGTTCGCGATGTATGGCGGGCTCACCATGGGCGCGACGGCGGCGCTGATCGTGCATGGCTCGGACGCGCAGAAGAAGACCTATGTGCCGAAGATGATCGCGGGCGAATGGACCGGCACCATGAACCTGACCGAGCCGCATTGCGGCACCGATCTCGGCCTGCTCCGCACCAAGGCGGTGCGGCAGGGCGACGGCAGCTTCAAGATATCAGGCACCAAGATCTTTATCTCGGCCGGCGAGCATGATCTCGCAGACAACATCATCCATCTCGTGCTCGCGCGAATCGAAGGCGCACCCGCAGGCATCAAGGGCGTCTCGCTGCTCGTGGTGCCGAAGGTGCTGGTCAATGCAGATGGCTCGCTCGGCGCACGCAACGGCGTCACCTGCGGCTCGATCGAGCACAAGATGGGCATTCACGGCAATTCCACTTGCGTGATGAATTACGATAACGCCACCGGCTGGCTGATCGGCGAAGAGAACAAGGGCATGCAGGGCATGTTCGTGATGATGAACGAGGCCCGCCTCGGCGTCGCCGTCCAGGGGCTGGCGCAATCCGAGGTCGCTTATCAGAACGCGGTCGCCTATGCCCGCGACCGCCTGCAGGGCCGCGCGCTCTCGGGCGCCAAGGCGCCGGACAAGCCGGCCGATCCCATCATCGTGCATCCGGACGTGCGCCGCACGTTGCTCACGATCCGCGCCTTCAACGAGGCGGCGCGCGCCATGGTGGTGTGGACCGCGCTGAAGAGCGATGTCGCGCATCGCTCGAGCGATCCGAAGGATCGCCAGGCCGCCGACGACCATATGGGCCTGCTGACGCCGGTGCTGAAGGGTTTCCTCACCGACAATGGCTTTGCCAACGCGGTGCAGGCGCAGCAGATGTATGGCGGCCACGGCTATATCGCCGAGCAGGGCATGGAGCAGTTCGTCCGCGACGCGCGGATTGCCATGATCTATGAGGGCGCCAACGGCATCCAGGCGCTCGACCTCGTCGGCCGCAAGCTGTCGCGCGACGGCGGCCGCGCCATCATGTCGTTCTTCACCGAGCTCGGGACCTACTGCAAGGAGCATGGCGGCGACGAGGCGATGAAGCCGTTTGTCACGCCTGTCTCGAATGCGCTCGGCCATCTGCAGCAGGCCACCACCTGGCTGATGCAGAACGCCATGAAGAAGCCCGACAATGCCGGCGCTGCCGCCACCGATTACCTGCAGCTGTTCGGCTTCGTCACGCTCGGCTACATGTGGGCGCGGATGGCCAAGGTCGCGCTCGACAAGATTGCAGCCGGCGGCGAGACGGCCTATCTCAAGACCAAGCTCGTGACTGGCCGCTTCTTCATGGAGCGGATGCTCCCGGAAACGGCGCTGCATCTGGCGCGCATCCAGACCGGCAGCGACACCACCATGGAATTGGCGGCGGACGCGTTCTAGCGGGTTTAACCTTCGACGCTGCCGCGCTATATATGAGGATCATCATCTTACGGAGGGCGTCATGCCTGAGGCCTATATCTACGATCACGTTCGCACCCCGCGCGGCCGCGGCAAGGCCGACGGCGCGCTGCATGAGGTGACCGCGCTCGCGCTCGCCACCGTGCCGTTGAAGGCGCTGAAGGATCGCAACAACCTGCCCGAGGATTCCGTCGACGACGTCGTGCTCGGCGTGGTCGATCCGGTGGGAGAGGCCGGCTCCGACATCGCGCGCTTCGCCGCGCTGAAGGCGGGGCTGGGCGAGAAGGTGCCGGGCGTGCAGATCAGCCGCTTCTGCGCCTCCGGCCTCGATGCCGTGAATTTCGCCGCCGCCCAGATCATGAGCGGGCAACATGAATTGGTGATCGGCGGCGGTGCCGAATCCATGAGCCGCGTCGGCATCGGCGCCTCCGGCGGCGCTTGGCCGATGGACCCCTCGATGGCGGTGCCGGCTTATTTCATGCCGCAGGGCATCTCGGCCGATTTGATCGCCACCAAGTACGGCTTCTCGCGCGACGACGTCGACGCCTACGCCGTGCAGAGCCAGCAGCGCGCCGGCAAGGCCTGGGAAGAGGGCCGCTTCAACAAGTCTGTCGTGCCGGTAAAGGACGTCAACGGCCTCACCATCCTCGCCAAGGACGAGCACATGCGCCCGACCACGACCATGCAGTCGCTGGCGCAGTTGCAGCCGTCGTTCGCGCAGGTGGCGCAGATGGGCGGCTTCGACGGCGTCGCGATCCAGTCGCATCCGGAGATCGAGCGCGTCAATTACGTGCATCATGCCGGCAATTCGTCCGGTATCGTCGACGGCGCCGGCGCCGTGCTGCTCGGCAGCAAGGAAGCGGGCGCCAAACACGGCTTGAAGCCGCGTGCAAAAATCCGCGCCTTCGCCAATATCGGCTCCGAGCCCGCGATGATGTTGACCGGACCTGTCGATGTCACCGAAAAACTGTTCGAGCGTTCCGGCATGAAGAAGTCGGACATCGACCTGTTCGAGCTGAACGAAGCCTTCGCCTCGGTGGTGCTGCGCTACATCCAGGCCTTCGACATCGACAACGCCAGGATCAACGTCAATGGCGGCGCGATCGCGCTCGGCCATCCCCTCGGCGCCACCGGTGCGATGATCCTCGGCACCGTGCTCGACGAGCTCGAGCGCACCAACAAGCAGACCGCACTGGTGACGTTGTGCATCGGCGGCGGCATGGGCACCGCGACGATCATCGAGCGGGTGTGAGAACGTAGGGTGTGCAAAGGCGCGCTTGCGCCCTGCCCACCGTCATCCACTCTGCAAGGAATGGCGGGCACGCTTCGCTTTGCCCATGCTACGCAGCGACTGCATTGGGAGCACCACATGACCTCCAAGAATTCGGCCTTCAAGAACTTCAAAGTCGAGACCGACGCCGACGGCATTGCGCTCGTCACCTGGGACATTCCCGGCCGCTCGATGAACGTGCTCGACCCGACCTCGGTCGACGAGCTCGAGGCGATCGTCAAGCAGACGACTGCGGACGCCGCCGTGAAGGGCGTCGTCATCACCTCCAGCAAGGAGGCGTTCTGTGCCGGCGCCGATCTCTCGATGCTCGAGGGCATGAGCCACGCCTATGCGAAGACGCTGAAGGAGAAGGGCGAGGTCGCGGCCAACCAGATGCTGTTCGACCAGAGCCGGCGCTTCTCGCAAGTGTTCCGCAACATCGAAACCTCAGGCAAGCCGTGGGTTGCAGCGATCAATGGCCTTGCGCTCGGCGGCGGCTTTGAGCTGACGCTGTCCTGCCACTATCGCGTCGCGGCCGACAATCCGAAGACGCGGCTGGGCCTGCCCGAAATCAAGGTAGGGCTATTTCCCGGCGCCGGCGGCACCCAGCGTGTGCCGCGCATCGTGCAGCCACAGGACGCGATGCAACTCCTGCTCAAGGGCGACGCAATCAAGCTCGACAGGGCGAAGGCGCTCAACCTGATCCATGTGGTCGTTCCGGCCGCCGACATGATCAAGGCCGCGAAAGACTGGATCAAGGGTGGCGGCAAAGCCGTTGCGCCGTGGGATGAAAAGAGCTTCAAGCTGCCGGGTGGCCCGGTGTTCTCCAAGGCCGGCATGATGATGTTCCCGGCCGGCAACGCTATCTATCGCCGCGAGACCTACGACAATTATCCGGCCGCGCGCGCGGTCATGCAGTGCGTGTACGAGGGCCTGCAACTGCCGATCGACGCCGCACTGCGCGTGGAATTGCGTTACTTCACGCAGATTTTGCGCTCGAAGGAAGCCGCCGCGATGATCCGCTCGCTGTTCCTGTCGATGCAGGAACTGAACAAGGGCGCGCGGCGCCCCGCGGGCGTGCCGCCGACGAAAGTGAAGAAGCTCGCCGTGATCGGCGCCGGCTTCATGGGCGCGAGCGTCGGTTATGTCTCGGCACGCGCCGGCATCGATGTCGTGCTGATCGATCGTGACCAGGCCTCTGCCGACAAGGGCAAGGCGCATGCGCAAAGCGTGATCGACGATCTCGTCAAGAAGGGCCGCGCGTCGGAAAAGGATAGGGACGCGACGCTAGCGCGTATATCAGCGACGTCAGACTACAACGCGCTGAGGGATTGCGACCTCGTCATCGAGGCCGTGTTCGAGGACCGCAAGGTCAAGGCCGAGACCTATGACAAGGCCCAATCGCTGCTCAAGGACGGCGCGATCTTCGCCTCCAACACCTCGACGCTACCGATCAATTCGCTGGCCGAGGAGTTCAAGGACCAGTCGAAATTCATCGGCATCCATTTCTTCTCGCCGGTCGAGAAGATGATGCTGACGGAGATCATCCTCGGCAAGAACACCAGCGATCTCGCGATCGCGACCGCGCTGGATTACGTGCGCCAGATCGGCAAGACGCCCATTGTCGTCAACGACTCCCGCGGCTTCTTCGCCAACCGCTGCGTGCTGCGCTACATCTCCGAAGGCAATGAGATGTTGCTCGAGGGCGTGCCGCCGGCGATGATCGAGAATACCGCCAAGATGGCCGGCATGCCGGTCGGACCGTTGTCGCTGTCCGACGAAGTCGCGCTCGACCTCGGCTTGAAGATCATGAAGGCGACCGAAGCCGATCTCGGCCCCAACGCCATCGATCAGGCGCAGAAGAAGCTGATGATCGAGATGGTCGAAAAGCAGGGCCGCTACGGCCGCAAGAACGGCAAGGGCTTTTACGACTATCCCGAGAAGGGCAAGGGCCAGAAGAGCCTGTGGCAGGGTATCTCCGTGCTGCAGCCAAAACATCTCGATCCCGATACGCTCGATGTCGAGGAACTGAAGCAGCGTTTCCTCGTCGTGCAGGCAGTCGAGGCTGCGCGCACCGTGGAGGATCACGTCATCGTCGATCCGCGCGAGGCGGACGTGGGGTCTATTCTCGGGTTCGGCTTTGCGCCGTTCACCGGCGGCACGCTGTCCTATATCGACTTCATGGGCACGAAAAAGTTCGTCGAGCTCTGCCACAAGCTCGAAAAGAAATACGGCTCGCGCTTCACGCCGCCAAAGCTGCTGGAAGAGATGGCCGCCAAGGGCGAGACCTTCTACGGCCGCTTCCCGCCGAAGAAGCCGGCCGCGCAGGCCGCGGAGTAGCTCTTATCCTCCTGCAAGGATGCATCGGTGGCCTTCGGCCGCCGATCTCCGCGACGCCCGAACGGGTGTAGCCGAACCCACCTTCACCGCCCAAACGTCCGTACTCGAATTGACGACTCGGCATCTCGCTTGCCGAGGTGACATTCTGTGTCGGGAAGCGTCCGTCCAGTCGGCGTGAATCGATTTTGGTTAGGGGCATCGGCCATGGGTCTTCAGCATCTATCGGACGGCTTTCATCTGGTTCAAAAGGATCCAGGGCGTGAAGCCTCATCGACATGGCTTTCGGTGCCATTCTCGGTCGACACCGGAGACAACGGCGCCGGCAATGGTGGAAATGGCTATTTTTCGGGTGACCTGATCGATAGCCCTTATGCGACATTCGAGCCGCTCAACGTGGCGCAGAGCGGTACCCATGGATCAGCCATCGCCCATCAGACCAATGTCGCGTTTCTTGATCAGTCCGCGACCCAGATCGCCGGGATCGGCGGCGACGGCGGCGACGACAATGCCGCCATCGGCGGAAGCGCCAGCGGAGCCTTCGGATCAAGCGGCTCCGGTGCCGTCGCGACAGGGGACAACAGCGCAGGCGCGGGTGGCGACGGCATCTTCCAGGGCGCCATGGTGCATGCGCCCGTCGCAGTTTTCAGTCCGGTCAACATCGCGGTGGCGGGATCCCATGGCAATGCCGACGCCCATCAGTCGAACTCGGCGCAGTTCTATCAATCTGCGTTCCAGTTTGCCGGCGGTGGGGGAGGCGGCGGGGATGGCAATGCGGCAGTCGGCGGAGATTCGTCCAGCGAGGGGACCGACTCTCACAGCCACGCCGCGGCCGCCACAACGCCGGCATTCGGCAACGGCTCGACGGGTTCGGATGCGAGCACCGGCGATAACCACGCCGGCAACGGCGGTGATGGATATTTTTACGGCAGCATGGTTCATACTTCCATCGCCGTGTACGACCCGATCAACATCGCGGTCGCCGGCTACGGCTCCTCCAGCCATGCCGATCAATCAAACAATGTGGTGTTCGATCAATCCGCTGTTCAGATGGCAGGCATCGGAGGCAACGGCGGCAACGGCAATGCCGCGATCGGCGGCGACACTGGGCTCTCCTCCCTCCTGGGTCTGATCGGTTCGGACGTGATTTCGACCGGCGGCAACAGCGCCGGCAACGGCGGTGACGGCCATTTCGCCGGCAGCCTCGTCGACCTCAACATCGCGATCTACGCGCCGATCAACATTGCGGTCGCCGGACCCAATTCCACGGCCGACGCTCACCAGACCAACAATGTCGAGTTCGATCAGGGCGCGATCCAGATCGCCGGCGTTGGCGGCGACGGCGGCCATGGCAATGCGGCTCTCGGCGGCGATGCCGCCTTGCATCTGCTCTCCGACCTTCATTCGCACGGTCACGCCTGACGTGTGATCGCCCGCCGTCTGATCGACCTGTTCACTCGGTTCACCTCTCCGTCGCGGAGAGGTGAATTTCGTCTGCGCTCAACGTGATCTCATGAACCGGCCGCGGCGGCGTGTCGCCAGCCTTTTGGGCGTACCCGTCTTCAGGTCCGTGGCATCAGTTTTGGCAGCTTGGCGTATGCCATGCGCAAAACCAAGATCGATGCCGTCCAGATTGGGCCGCATGCAGCGCAATTCAAACCAGGGAGCCTCACATGACATCTCACTCGATCCCCTCCGACACCATCGCGTTCAAGAGCATCTCGACCGGCGGCAACAGCGCCGGAAACGGTGGAGACGGCGTCAACAAGGGCAACATCACCGACAACGCGCACATCGACTTCAACCCCACCAACAAGGCCTACGGTTCCGACGTATCTGTCAACACCGGCGACCACGTTAGCCAGAAGGCATATTGGGACGCGGGCAACGCCAACGCGTCCGCGGACAAGTACTCGAGTGCCCACGGTGGCAACGCCGAGTTGAATGGCAGCCAGCACAATTACAGCGGCCACGACACCTCCACTGTGCACGCCGACACGACGGCCTATCAGTCCAACTTCCTGGCGGCGGACATGTCTCAGAACGTGTATGCCGGGATCGGCGGTAACGGCGGAGACGACAACTACGCAGCCGGCGGGGACGTGCACGTGCATGCCTGATCGATCTGCATGATTGCGGGACCGGCGGCCACGGCCGCCGGTTCTCGTTCCAGGTTAAGCCGGTGGAAAAGCCGGACTTCCAAATCTTTCGCGGGGACCGCAATGCTGATGCCGCCGCTCCGGCTGCAAACGATGCCGCCGACGTCGCTCGAGACGGCGTTGCGGGCCTGCGCAGGATCGCTGGGGCTCGTTTTCGTCTATGGCTGCAGCTATAATCTCCTGCTCCTGGCGCCTTCGATCTATCTGCTTCAGATCTATGATCGCGTGCTGTCGAGCCGCAGCGCCGACACGCTGCTGATGCTCACGCTGATCGTTGCTTTTGCGGTCGTGGTCGGCGGCGTGCTTGATGCACTGCGCCGCGCGGTACTGGGCCGGATCGGCGCCTGGCTTGACGACAGGCTTCGCCCGGCCGTGCTCTCCGCATGCTTCGAATACGCCTATCGATCCGATCCGGCGCGCGCGTCCGAAGCGTATCGCGACCTTTCGACCCTGCGCCAGTTCGCCGAGTCCGGTGCATGCCCGATGCTGTTCGATGCGCTCTGGTCGCCACTTTTCCTCTTTGTCCTTTTCCTCGTGCATCCTTTGCTCGGGATGATCGGCGCCGCCACCGCACTGGTCGTGCTTGCTCTCGGATTTGCCGGCGACCGCGTTACGGAAGGCCCGCTGGCGCGGTCGGTTGCGGCGCTCGCCCGCTGCCATGGACGTCTCGGCATCGCCGTCGGGAACGTCCACGTGATCAGGGCCATGGGAATGCTCGATGGCGCGGCGCGGCTGGTCCTGCGAGAGGCGCGGGATTCGAGGAGCGAGCATGAATTGGCCCAACGTCGCAGCGAGATCGTCATGTTGATCTCCAAGCCGGTGCGCGCGCTGGCGCAGGTGCTGATCATGGGCGCCGCGGCGTGGCTCGTGCTCGAGCAGCAAAGAAGCGCCGGCATTATCTTTGCCACCAGCCTTCTGTTCGGACGTGCGCTCGCACCGGTCGAAGGCGCGATGGCAGGCTGGAAGGCCCTCGCGACGGCGCTCTCCGCCTACCGGCGGCTCAACGGCGTGATGGCTGCCGTCACGCGCGCCGCGACTACCGAGGATTTTGCGGAACGGCCGAAGGGCAGCCTTGTCGTCCACAACGTCGGCGCTGCCTTCCCGGGGACCGGCCATTTGACGCTGAAGGGCGTGTCGTTCCGTCTCGCACCCGGCGAATGCCTGGGCATTATTGGTCCGTCCGGCTCCGGCAAGTCCACGCTCGGCAAGATCATCGCCGGCGTTTGTGCGCCGACCGTAGGCTCGGTCCGGCTCGACAATACCGATGTCCTGACCGTGCGCGATTCGGCCGGCTGGCGGCTCGGCTACCTGCCGCAGGATATCGATCTGTTCGGTGAAACCGTGAAGGACATCATTGCGCGGCTGGACGGCGCCGATCTGCAGAAGGTCGTTGCCGCAGCCAAGCTGACCGGCCTTCACGAGCCGATCCTCAGCCTGCCACAGGCCTACGATACGGTCGTCGTCGGCGGAGGGACCAGTCTCTCACGCGGATTCCGCCAGCGCCTCGGCCTTGCACGCGCGTTTTATGGCGACCCGCACCTCGTGGTGCTCGACGAGCCCAACGCCAGCCTGGATTCACTCGGCGAGCGCGTGCTGTTCGAAGCGATCGAGGAGATGAAGGCCGCGAATACCACAGTGGTCATCATCACGCACCGGATCGGGATCCTCGCCGCCACCGACAAAATCGCCATCATGCAGGGCGGCACGATCAGCGCATTCGGCGACAGCGGGGATATTTACGAGAGATATCTGGCCCCGCCGCAAGTCGTCTCGCGCGCGCCGGCGCTGCAGCAACAGGAGCCGTAATGCCCGGGCAACGCTGGCGCCTCACCACAACCGATCTTGCAGTGATCTGCACCCAACATGCTTGCGATCTTTTCGAGGGCTGGCGCAGTCTTGCGCGCATGGCAGCTCGCCGACTCGAAAACCGGAACAGCGTGGCCTGTCCGGAGCAGGTGCCGCCGGCGCTATGCGACCGGCTTCGCGGTCTCACCAGGACCGGAAACCTGCTGGTCGGCTGCTTTGTCCTCGGCCTCGGGACCTGGTCGACGGTCGCGCCGCTCGAGAGCGCTGCGATTGCCGTCGGCACCGTCGAATCCGAGTTCGAGCCGGAAGACCATCCAGCACCTCGAGGGCGGCATCATAAAAAAAATTCTGGTTGCCGATGGTGACCTCGTCCACGCCGGACAGACCCTGGTTTTGCTGGAGGATACCAAGGCGAGCGCCGAGGTCGAAAGCCTGAAAGGCCAATTGTGGGACGCGATCGCGCGGGAAGCGCGGCTGACTGCGGAACAGCACGGGGAAGAGCGGGTATCGTTCCCGCCCGAGTTCGAGAAGGCGAACAAGGAGAGTCCATCGGTCGCGGCCGCCCTTTCCGGCCAGCAAAACATCTTCGAGACACGCCGGCAGGCGTTTCAGTCGCAAATCGCAATCAATGGCGAAAAGAGGTTGCAGGTCGAAAAAGAGATCGAGGGCCTTCAGGCGCAGGCAAGCGCGGCCACGAAACGCGTTGGAATTGTCCGGGACGAGGCGGCCACCGTCGCCACTCTCGTGGAGAAGGGTCTTGAGCGGCGTCCGCGCCTTCTCAATCTCGAGCGGGAAGCGGCCGACATCGAGGGCAAGCGAGGTGAGATCACCGCGCAGATCTCGCGCGCCGGGCAGGTCATCAGCGAATTGCAGACCAACCTCTTGAAGCTGGAGAACGACCGGCAAAACGAGATTTCGCAGTCGCTGCGCGAGGTACAGAGCCAGATTTTTCAGATACGCGAGAAACTGCAAGCGGCCAATGACCAGCTCTCGCGAACGGCGGTCAAGGCGCCGGAGGACGGCGTGGTCACCGACCTGAAGGTGCACACCCCCGGCGGCGTGATCGGAGCCGGCGCGCCGCTGATGGACCTTGTGCCCCGGCAGGACCGCCTCGTCGTCACGGCGCGCGTCAGGCCCGAGGACATCGATGTGGTTCGCCCGGGGCTGGAGGCCGATGTGAATCTGCTGCCCTACAACCAGCGCCGCGTCGCACCGCTCCATGGCACGGTGGCGCGCGTCTCTGCCGACCGGTTGCTCGATAAGCGCACCGACCAGCCCTATTATGCGACGAAGATTCGCGTGGATCCGCAAGCTGGCGGACGCGACGCGATCAAGATCATTCCGGGAATGCCGGCCCAGGTGTTCATCAAGACCGGTCGCGGCACCGTGGCGCTCTATGCCCTCAAGCCGCTGCTCGACAGTTTCAACAGTGCATTCCGCGAGGATTGACCGGCAAGCGGAGCGGTGCAGGGCAGGGAGCTTCAGGAAGGCAGGTGACCGTTCGATCGCCCGCTCCAGCGCAGCACCGCCTCGGTGCGGTTGCTCGCACGGCATTTCCGCATGATGTGCTGGATGTGCATCTTGACCGTATTTTCGGAAAGGTTGAGCCGGACGGCGATCAGCTTGTTGGGAAGGCCGAGCTTGAGGGCCGCCAGCACGTGATGCTCGCGCGGCGTCAAGTCCGCCAGCATTCTCTCCGGTGCGAGCTTGGCGAAGCCGTTATGGGCGCGGACGGCTGTCAGCTCTGCAGTTGAGGCGCATTCCGATATCGCTGCACAATTCTGTTTGACGATGGGCAGCGGCCGATAGACGCCTCCGGCGAGAACAAGGCGCAAGCCAGCCACCGCGACCTCAACCGGAATCGAGCTCGGAAGAAAGCCGCGGACGCCCCGCTGCATTGCAGCGGTCGCAGTGGCTTCGTCGTCGCGATTCGACAACAGCGCCACGTGCGCGTTCGGGCAAAGCTCCTCGATCAGCGAGAGGCGATCCTCCACCGAGGGATCGGCGATCTCCGCGTCCCCCATATTGAACGCGATCAGGCGAACGTCTCTTCCCGACAGCCCGTTGAGATCGCCCGTCGTCGACATCTCGGCGATTTCGAATCCGCAAAGCTCGCGCTTCAGGATATTGACAATGCAGCTGCGCGGCAGGACCTGATCATTGACGATCGCGATCACCGGCGATTTATGCGATCCATTGATGGAATTGGCAGGAATGGCAAGATCGTCCATCATGTTTCCGCATTTGGAGAAATTTTCAATTGTGAAATTCCAAGATCGTACGGCTAGTTGCAAATGTTGCGATACGCGGTCGATGCCGCTGAAGTCGGCGAGCCGTCGGCGACATAGGCTTCATCGTCCTTGACGAGGTAGAGAAACGGTCTGTCGCCGGCGACTTCGCTCGACGCCTTCTTGCTTTTGACGTGGCCGCAAATGGTATCGACGGACTGTCCGAGCGTGTTTTTCCGCATGGACCGGTTCATGTCGCCGAAGGCGGCGGACGCCGGGTCCTCCAATTTGGCTGTTACCGCAATCTTTGCTCTGTCAATGACCGGATCAATGGCCGGCGGCTGCCCGGCGGTCGCGAGTTCTACCTTCGCGGCGGCGGCAGGTTCGACCGTGGCAGCGACAGCGGTCGCGGACGTCGTCGCTTTCTCGGTCTGATGGGTTCGGCCATCGGCATGAGCGGATACGGGCTTCGGCTTTCTTGCCGCGAGCGTGGTTTTTTCGCGCGGTTTTGTCACGCCCGGATCGAACGAGGATGGTTCTGGTTCAATCTGACTGAGACGAGCGGCGGGGACGTTGCTGTCGAAACAGGCGAACCCGCGTCCGTCGGCGCCGGTGCAGGCTTCAATGCCCGACTGCGGGGATACGAAACAACTACAGCCGACCAGCGTTGTGGCCAACGCACCGACGACAAGCGCTCTCATGCCCCCTCCTTGGAGGTTGGACTTACGCTCGCAGTTCTTGCTGCGTGATGATGATGGCGCGCTGGTTCGCTAACACTCGCGTGAATCTATTAAACGGGCATTAAGCTTGGGCATCCCGCTCCGCGAAGCCCGTTCCTGGTTAACATCGTCGTAACGCGGCTTCGTCGCGATCGTCACGAAAAAGGCCGGATCGTCGATCCGGCCTTTCGTTGGGTGCGCCAGGCATGGCGCGGAGCGCCGTGACTGGCGCGATTTGACCGGCGTGGTGTCCGGTCGATGACTTGGAGGTGAGAGTCCTCTACGGACCCTGGTGATGGGAACCGTTAGCCGAACAGCAAGGGCTGTCGCCGCGAGGCGGGGTCTGAAGGAAGCTGTAAGCAAAGTGCCGGCCTGACGAACAGCCAGCGCATAAGAGGCGTCCGCATCCGGGCGAGGGAGCCCAAATACCCGAAGCCCGATATCACCCGGAGGATGCGGCCGTAGATGCGACAGGTATATGGCACGAAGGTCACGCGACTGACCCTGGGAGGTCTGTCGTCCTGCCCCCGGCAACGGGTGTGCTACCGGCGTCGCAAGGCGTCGGGATGGGACGGCAGAAGTCAGCAGAGGCCGTAGTAGTCGGCAGCACCAAGCCGGCGAAGGGCCGAACGTCGAGTACCGGAGGAGGCCGGTCTGTCGATGGTGGCAACAGATGCAGACGATGACGCTGAGATGCGTTGTGCTCCCCCCGAGGGCAGCGGCCGGAAGCCGCCAGAGCAGGGAATGAGTGCATCAATCGCCACGGCAAGACCGCAACCTTCCCCTCCGGAGGTGGAAGTGCGGCTGATGGAGGAGATCGTCAGCCGAGATAACATGATGGCGGCCTACCATCGGGTGATGGCGAACAAAGGCGCTGCGGGCATCGATCGGATGAGCGTGGAGCAATTGCAGCCGCATCTGAAGGAGCATTGGCCGCGCATCAGGGAAGAACTGCTGGAAGGCCGCTACCGGCCGCAGCCGGTGCGCGGGGTGGATATCCCCAAGCCCGGCGGAGGGATGCGCCAATTGGGCATTCCGACGGTGGTGGATCGGCTGATCCAGCAGGCGATGCATCAGGTGTTGATGCCGCTGTTCGATCCAGGCTTCTCTAAGGGCTCGTACGGCTTCCGTCCGGGGCGCAGTGCGCACGATGCGGTGCTTGCCGCACGGGCGCATGTGGTCGAAGGCCGACGCTTCGTCGTCGACCTTGACCTGGAGAAGTTCTTCGACCGGGTGAACCATGACGTGCTGATGGCACGGGTGGTGCGCCGGGTCGCGGACAGACGGGTGCTGCGGCTGATCCGCCGCTACCTGCGGGCTGGATTGATGACGGGCGGGATCACGACGGCACGGAGCGAAGGCACGCCGCAAGGCGGTCCTTTGTCGCCGCTGCTGTCGAACATCCTGCTCGACGATCTGGACAAGGAACTCGAGCGACGGGGCCATGCCTTCTGCCGTTACGCCGACGACTGCAACATTTATGTTCGGACGCGGCGGGCCGGCGATCGGGTGATGGCGTCGATCACGCGATTCCTGACCGAGCGGCTGCGGCTCAAGGTCAACGCAGCGAAGAGCGCGGTTGACCGTCCTTGGGTACGGACCTTCCTCGGCTACACCATGACCGCTCACCAACAACCGCGCCTTCGGGTGGCGGCCAAAAGCGTGAAACGGTTGCGGAGCAAGCTGAGGACGACGCTGCGCCAAGGGCGTGGACGAACACTGGCAACGACCGTCAGAACCCTGACCCCCATCCTGCGCGGCTGGCTGCAATACTTCCGGCTGGCGCAGGCCAAAGGGGTGTTCGAGGAGCTTGACGGTTGGATGCGGCGCAAACTGCGCTGTGTCCTCTGGCGCCAGTGGAAACGACCACGGACGCGCCGCAAACGCTTGATGCAACGCGGGCTCGATCCGGAGCGGGCATGGCGATCGGCCTATAACGGCCGCGGTCCTTGGTGGAATGCCGGGGCCAGCCACATGAACGATGCCTATCGCGCCGCCTTCTTCGTACAACTCGGTTTGCCGTCCCTCATCGGACTGCACCGCCACCTCAATCGTGCTTGACGAACCGCCGTATACGGGACCGTACGTACGGTGGTGTGGGAGGGGGACGCCGCAAGGCGTCCTCCTACCCGATTTCGGAATTTGTGGAAACTCACGCCGCCTTCATCAGCCCTTCCTTGGTCAGCGCCTCCTGCACCTTCGGCCGCGCGGCGACGCGGGCCTTGTAGGCCATCAGGTTCGGCATGCCCGAGAGATCGAAGCCGAGGCGGTCGGTCGCCCACATCAGCATGGTGAAGAGGTAGCCGTCGGCCACCGTGAACTGCTTGCCCATCAGGTAGTCGCGTCCGGCAAGCGCGGTCTCCAGATATTTGAACTTGCCCATGGTGCGGTCCTTGAAGAACGCCTTGGCGTCGTCCTTCAGCACCGGCGAGAACATCGGGCCGAGATTCTTGTGCAACTCGGTCGTGATGTAGTTCAGCCATTCGAGCAGCTTGTAGCGCTCGGCCGAATTGCGGGCGGGCGCGAGGTTCCTGGCCGAAACCTTGTCGGCGATCATCTGGATGATGATCGGGCCTTCGGTGACGAGCTCGCCACTGTCGAGCGCGAGCGCCGGGACCTGGCCCTTCGGGTTGACCGCCAGAAAGTCGTCACCATTTTCAAGCTTCTTGGCGCGCAGGTCGACCTTGACGAGGTCATAGGGGAGACCGGCCTCGAGCAGGGCGATATGGGGGGAGAGTGAGCATGCGCCGGGGGTGTAATAAAGCTTCATTGGAATTTCCTCCTCGGTCGTTATTGGGGCTTAGCGGCTGGATGATTAAATGCATCTGCATGGAATAGTCAAGATTGATGCAGATGCATTCAGTGCGGTACACTCCTGTCTGAGAGATATGGGCCGGATCATATCATGAAGCGCAAACCATCGACCGAGGCGACCGCCGCCTGGATTCGCCTGATGCGGGTTCAGACCAGGGTGCTGGACGCCGTCGAGCAGGATTTGAAGAAGGCAGGTTTTCCGCCGCTCGCCTGGTATGACGCGCTGCTCGAGCTGTCGCGCGCGCCGACCGGCGAGCTGCGCCCGGTGGAACTGGAACGGCAGATGCTGCTGCCGCAATATTCCACCTCGCGGCTGATCGACCGCCTGGTCGACGAGGGCCTTGCGGCGCGCCGCGAATGCAAGATGGACAAGCGCGGCCAGTTCGTCGAGATCACGGAGGCGGGCCGCGAATTGCAGAAGAAGATGTGGAGCGCCTATTCGGCCGCGATCGAAAAACATGTCGGCTCGAAATTGTCCGATGCCGATGCCATGAAGCTCTGCGGTCTGCTCGACCGTCTTGGTTGCTCCTGCAGCGAGGCGCAATTGCCTGCGATCGGCGAGGGCGCTTCCGCACGATGAACTGTTCTCTCCTCCTCGCGTCCGCGCGCACATGGCTTGCGCGGACATTCCCGTATCCTCGCGCGCGGCTCTCGCGCGCCTTTGATCAAAAGAAGTTGCATGGCGCGTGACCAGATCGATATGACGCCGCTGCAATCGCGCGACGAGCTCGTGGCGTGGATTGAAGCCGGCGTGAAAGCGCCATCCGAATTCCGGATCGGCACCGAGCACGAGAAGACGCCGTTCACGCTCGGGGGTCATCACCCGGTGCCGTATGAGGGCGCCAAGGGCATCGGCGCGCTGCTCGAGGGCATGCAGCTTCTGCTCGGCTGGGAGCCGATCATGGAGAAGGGCAACATCATCGGGCTCTACGATGTCACCGGCGGCGGCGCCATCTCGCTGGAGCCGGGCGGGCAGTTCGAACTCTCCGGCGCGCCGGTCGAGACCGTGCACCAGACGCAGGGCGAGCTGATGGCGCATCTGGCGCAGGTACGCGAGGTAGCAGCGCCTCTCGGCATCGGCTTCCTCGGGCTCGGCATGACGCCGTCCTGGTCGCGGGCCGAGATTCCCGTCATGCCGAAGGGCCGCTACAAGATCATGAGCAATTACATGCCGAAGGTTGGCCAATACGGCCTCGACATGATGTACCGGACCTGCACGGTGCAGACCAATCTCGATTTCTCCTCGGAAGCCGACATGGTGAAGAAGCTGCGCGTTTCGCTGGCACTGCAGCCGGTCGCGACCGCCCTGTTCGCCAATTCGCCGTTCACCGAAGGCAAGCCCAACGGCTTCCTCTCCTTCCGCTCCGAGATCTGGCGCGACACCGACAACGCGCGCTCCGGCATGCTGCCCTGGGCTTTCGAGGACGGCATGGGGTTCGAGCGCTGGGTCGATTACGCGCTCGACGTGCCCATGTATTTCGTCAAGCGCGGCGACGAATATATCGACGTCTCCGGCTCCTCCTTCCGCGCCTTCTTCAACGGCAGGAACAACCGCCTCCCCGGCCAGCGTCCGACGCTGTCGGACTGGGCCAATCATCTTTCCACGATTTTCCCGGAAGTGCGGCTGAAGCGCTATCTCGAGATGCGCGGCTCCGACGGCGGCCCCTGGGGCCGGCTGCCGGCCTTGCCGGCGTTCTGGGTCGGCCTGCTCTATGACGACGACAGCCTCGATGCCGCCTGGGACATCGCCAAGCATTGGAACGCGCATGAGCGCCAGGCGCTGCGCGACGAGGTTCCGCGCTTGGGCTTCAAGGCGCGCATCCGCGACCGCTATTTGTTTGAAATCGCCAAGGAATGCCTGACGCTCGCCCACGCCGGCCTGCGCCGCCGCAACCGCATCGATCATGCCGGCCATGACGAGACAAGGCATCTGGAGCCGCTCGATCGCATCATCGATTCCGGCCGCACGCCAGCCGAGGAGCTGCTCGAGAAATTTAATGGTCCCTGGCACGGCTCGGTCGAGCCGGCCTATGAGGAATACGCGTTTTAGGACAGCTTTCAGGTTCTCGATGCGGCATTTAAGTCATTTTGCCGCTGTCGCTTTTCGGCGCCGTTCATCGGCCGTACAGATTCATGGCGATCAAATGGCCGCTCCGGAGCATGATCCGGAAAAGTGGGCACCGGTTTTCCGAAACGATCATGCTCAAAAGCAAGACGTCCAATCATTGAAAGCACTCATCGCATGGGGATCGGCCGCCTGCTTCGGGCGTGTTTGATGACGCTGACCTTGTTGGCGGCGGTGGGCGCGCGCGAAGCTGCGGCCCAGGGCAATTTCGACCGGCCCGGCGGCGATTATTTGAGTTCGCCCGTGACGTCGGGCGATCCGGCGGACTGCGCGCTTATCTGCGAGCGCGATAAGCGTTGCCGCGCCTGGAGTTTCAATTACCCGACCGATCCCGCGATCGGCGCGGTGTGCTGGCTCAAGAGCAACGTCCCGGCGCGCCTGCCGGACAATTGCTGCGTCTCCGGCGTGCGCGGCGCCGGCGTGGTCGAGCCGCGCAGCGGCGGCGAGGAAACTGCGATCGACCGGCCGGGCGGCGACTACAAGAGCCTTGAGGTGAAGGGTGGCGACGGTGACGACGCCTGCAAGGCCGCCTGCATCGCCGACAACAAATGCCGCGCCTGGACCTATGCGCGGCCGGGCTATGTCGGCAAGGAAGCGCATTGCTTCCTGAAAAAGGAGATCAAGCCGCCGCGGCGCCGCGCGGGATTCACCTCGGGCGTGGTGCGGTAGCGCGTTCACTCTCACCGTGTCGTCCATTTGCGAGGAGCGAAGCGACGAAGCAATCCATTCGTTCTTTTTGTGGTGACATGGATTGCTTCGCTTCGCTCGCAATGACGGCTACTCCGTTGCCTGCGCCGCCGTCACCGTGAGCTCCGGCCAAAGTCCCTTCCACCGGGCCACCTTCGCCGCATAATTCGCCGGTGAAAAATTCGGACCCGGATTGGGCCGCGCGATCATCTCTGCAACGTCGTCAAAGCCGTTCGGGGCGTAGACCTCGTAGCTGTCGCCGGCGCGGCGAATGCCGACCATGGTGTTCGCCGTGAGGAATTGGTCGATCCCGTCGGTCGAGCATTTCAGCGGCGGATAGGGCAGGCCGTGCTTTTCGGGATACCAGAGGTGGACGCGCGCCTGGTTGCGGGTCTCGATCTTCACGCCGAGGTTGGAGAGCCGGCCTCCGAGCTTGCGGATCGCCGCGTCCTCGGCTTCCCAGGACGTATCGGGATCGAAATAGAACACGTCGTAGTCGCTGATGCCGTAACCAGCTGCGCGGCCGGTCATGACGTTCCACACCGTCTGTACCAGGCAACCGGAGACCAGCCACGAATCCGGCAACGCGAGGTCGAACAGCTCGCGCGCGATTCGTTCATTGACGGGATTCTTCAGCGTGGCGGCGAGGAATTCGTCTTGGTCCATCGTGATTCGTAGGGTGAGCAAAGCGAGGCGTGCCCACCCTCATATGACATCGCAACGTATTTCCGCACGATCTAATGCACCGCCGTGAAAAAGCGCGCGACGCGGAAGCCTGAGAGCCAGGTCCAAACCGGCTGGGTGCGCATGCCGAGATCCCAGGAGCCGACCACCGCATCGGCGCGGCCGACGAGATTGTCCATCGGCAACAGGCCTACGCCGCCCTCGCGCACGGGCACGCGGCTGTCGGCGGAATTGTCGCGGTTGTCGCCGAGCACGAACAATTTGCCGGCCGGCACGGTGACCTCAGGCGTGTTGTCGAGCCTCCCGTTGTCGCGCAGCTTCAAGATCGCATGCGAAACACCGTCCGGGAACGTCTCGATGTAGCGATAGGCGCGCTCGACGTTGCCATTGTCGTCCTCGGCCTCGGCCATGCCGTCCTGCTTCAGGGTTGCCGGATGATCGTTGATGAAGAGCTGGCCCTGGCGCATCTGGATGCGGTCGCCGGGCAGGCCCACCACGCGCTTGACCCAGGCCTGCGAAGAGTCGCCCGGCCAGCGGAACACCACGACGTCGCCGCGCTTCGGCGTGCCCTCGAACACGCGGCTGGTCTCGGGCAGCGTGATCTGCATCGGCAGCGAAGCGGTTCCGTAGCCGTAGGGGTATTTCGAGGCAAGCAGCGCGTCGCCGATCAGGAGCGTCGGTTCCATCGAGCCTGACGGCACGTAGAACGGTTCCGCGATGGCGCCCTTGGCGAGGAACACCGCAAGCACGATGCCCGCGAGCTGCATGATCTGCGACAGCCAGCCGCTAGCCCGGCTTCGGATCGTTGCGTTCTCGCTGCTCATCGCCCGGTGCCCCCAACAGTGATACGTTCCATCAACAGCGTCGGCTGTCCGACGCCGACCGGCACGCCCTGGCCGTTCTTGCCGCAAGTGCCGATTCCTGAATCGAGAGCCAGATCATTGCCAATCATGGTTATTCGATGGAGGTCGGTCGGTCCATTCCCAATTAACATCGCGCCCTTCAGCGGCGCGCCCAACTTTCCGTTCTCGATCCTATAAGCCTCGGTGCACTGGAACACGTATTTGCCCGAGGTGATGTCGACCTGGCCACCGCCGAAATTGGCGGCAAAGACGCCGTTTTTCACGGAAGCCATGATTTCCGCGGGGTCGCGTTCGCCCGCGAGCATATAAGTATTGGTCATGCGTGGCATCGGCACATGGGCATAGCCCTGGCGGCGGCCGTTGCCAGTCGGCTTCATGTTCATCAGCCGCGCGTTCTGCCGGTCCTGCATGTAGCCGGTCAGGACACCGTCCTCGATCAGCACCGTGCGGCCCGTCGGCGTGCCCTCGTCGTCGATCGAGAGTGAGCCGCGGCGCGACGAGATGGTGCCATCGTCGACCACGGTGACGCCCTTGGCCGCGACCTGCTTGCCCATCAGCCCGGCAAACGCGGAGGTTTTCTTGCGGTTGAAGTCGCCTTCGAGGCCGTGTCCGACGGCTTCATGCAGCATCACGCCGGGCCAGCCGGCCCCCAACACCACATCCATCTCGCCGGCGGGGGCGGGGACCGATTCGAGGTTGACCAGCGCCTCGCGCAGCGCGCCGTCGGCGGCGTCGCGCCAGGATTTGGTCTCGATGAAGCGCGCATAGCCCTCGCGGCCACCATATCCCTTGCTGCCGCTCTCCTGCCGGTCGCCCTGTCCGGCCACTACCGAAACATTGACGCGCACCAGCGGGCGGATGTCGCGATAGCTCTCGCCGTCGGGACGGACGATCTCCACCACCTGCCAGGTCGCGGCGAGGCTGACGGTGACCTGGCGGACGCGCGGGTCCTTGTCGCGCAGGTAAGCATCGATCTCGGCCAGCAGTTTCACCTTGGCCTCAAAACCCGGCGCATCCAGTGGATTGTCGTCGCTGTAGAGTTTCACGTTCGTGTGTGCCGGGGGCGCGGCAAAACTGCCGCTATAGCCGCCGCGCACCGCCGAAACCGCATCCGCCGCGCGAATCAGCGCCGGCAGCGAAACGTCGGAGGAATGTGCATAGCCGACCGCGTCGTCCTTGACGGCGCGCAGCCCAAAGCCCTGCGAGGTGTCGTAGGTCGCCTGCTTCAGCCGCCCATTGTCGAACATGAGGGCTTCGGTCTGGCTGTATTCCAGGAACAACTCGCCGTCATCGGCGCCGGAAAGCCCGCGCGCGACCTCATGGCGAACGGCGTCGCGGTCGAGATTGGCGCGGTCGAGAAGCGAGGTCTGGGCTGGATCGGTCATAAGCTGGTCCATTGTCAGGAAATCGAACCCAAGATAGTTGTTTTGCGGCCGGTCCGCGAGGGCTCCATTGAGCACATTACCGAGACGAAATGATTGAAATCGTCCCAATTGCCCCGGACCACATCGACAGCTTCCACCGTACCTTCGACGCCATTGCGCGCGAGCGGCTCTATCTCGCCGCGCTCGAAGCGCCGTCGCTCGAAAGCTTTCGGAGTTTTGTTCTGGACACCATCAGCCAAGGCCATGCGCGGTTCGCGGCGCTGGCGGACGGCGAGGTCGTGGGCTGGTGCGATGCGCTGCCGAAGCCGCTTCCGATCCATCGGCATGTCGGCGTGCTCGGGATGGGTCTTCTGCCGGTGTTTCGCGGGCAGGGCATCGGGCGGCGGTTGTTGCAACGGACCCTCAAGGCCGCGCGTGCCGGCGGACTGTCGCGCGTGGAACTGACGGTGCGGGAGGATAATCCGAACGGGATCGCGCTCTACAAACGGATGGGCTTTGTCGCCGAGGGCGTGCAGCGCAATGCCTTCAAGGTCGACGGCAAGTACCACAGCCTTATCATGATGGCCCTGCTGTTCGACGAATAGTCCTCACGGCAATTTGTCAAACCCCTCCGCGAGTCCGTTCAGCGAGAGCGGAAACCCGATTCCCTCTTCCGGCGTCTCGAAGATGATGAACGTCGCGGTCTTCGCGTTCTTCAACTGCCCGAGCAGCTTGTCGTCCATGATGACCTCCGCCACACAGCCGTTGGGGAGACAACGAACAAAACCGGCGCGGCCGACGTCCTGATTATCCAGTTTCAATCCGAGGCCTGAGGGCAGCAGCACGCCGAGAGGGGCGACCACGCGCATCAGGCGGCTCTTCTGGTCGGCGGTTTTCAGCACGATCACGGTCAGGCCGGCATTGGAGCGGTCCTCTGCCACCACGCTCTGGATCAGGGCGCATTGCTCGGCCTGCGCGCCGGGCGGGGTGTCGCAGCGGATCTGCCAATCGCCATGCACCGAACGCACGGCACCCTGCGCGTGCGCGGGCAGCGACCAACCGAAGGCGAGGGCAGTTGCCAGCGTCGCGGCGAGCAAGCCAAAGCCGGTCGCGCGGCGGTTCTCGTGTCGGTCAGGTCCCATGCGGGTCATCCCTGAAAATTACCTCGAACTGTCATGTCTAGCGCACGCGACTGAACCGGTAATGACGGCGCCTTGAAGGCGGCATTCCCGTCATTTCGAGCAAATCCCGCGCGAGAGGCGGTCATTCGCGCCTTTTGGACGAGTTGCGAATCAGTCTGCGCCGGCGCGCGCCATCCTTGGCTACATCGGGCAAAGCGGCTGTCAAGCGGTGGAACGCCGCTTCGAGTGAGCCAATGCTCGATTTTTGTGGGGAAACCTGCCTTCCGAAGCCACTCCATGAACTGCCTGTGACGCACGCGCCATCACCCCTACTACTGCATTGCGAGAGCCCGAGAATTATGGTTTGAGAGGCTGGATTTCGGCTGTCTCACGATCTGGCCCGGGCACTGCGATGGCAGCCCTCAGGCTTTTTGGCAGGGGGCGGATCGTGGAGCATCTTTCGCCGACCGGCGGGGTGCTTTGGTGATGTTTTCGAAGGGAGCACGAACGGCATGAAGATGTCGATGGGCCAGATGGGCCGGCGGTTGCTGGGTGTTGCGGTTGCCGGCGTGGCGCTGGTGACGAGCACCGCGGCATTCGCCGAATTGGGGCAGCCTGCGGAATGGGAATGGAAGCTGCAGCAGGCGGGCTCCCCTGTCATGGAGCACATCGAGTGGTTCCATAACTGGCTGCTCGTCATCATCACCGTGATCACGCTGTTCGTGCTGGGCCTCTTGATCACCGTGATGGTCAAGTTCAACGCCCGCGCCAACCCCACCCCGTCGCGGACCACCCACAACACCCTGATCGAGGTGGCCTGGACCCTGATCCCGGTGCTGATCCTGGTCGGCATCGCGGTTCCGTCGTTCCGCCTGCTGTTCCAGGAGCTCGATATTCCGAAGGCCGACCTCACCATCAAGGCGACCGGCAAGCAGTGGTACTGGACCTACAGCTATCCCGATAACGGCAAGTTCGAATTCGATTCGCTGATCGCCTGCGACGAGACCCACACCAAGTGCAATCCGCCGCGGCTGCTGTCGGTCGACAACGAGATCGTGGTGCCCGTCAACAAGATCGTCCGCGTCCAGGTCACCGGCGCCGACGTGATCCACTCCTTCGCGGTGCCGGCCTTCGGCGTCAAGATCGACGCGATCCCGGGCCGCCTCAACGAGACCTGGTTCAAGGCGGAGAAGGTTGGCATGTATTACGGCCAGTGCTCCGAGCTCTGCGGCAAGGATCACGCCTTTATGCCGATTGCGGTGCGCGTGGTCGAGGACAAGGATTTCACGGCCTGGGTCGATGCCGCGAAGAAGAAATACGCTGCGGCGAAGGATTCGACCTACGCTTCGGCGGCGGAGGGTGCGGCGCACTAGCCGCGCGACTGGGACAAGGGCGACGGGACCGCGAGGTTCCACAAGGGACTGCAAGGCAGGATTTCAAAATGGCAACCAACGCGACGACGCATACCGATCACGCCCATGATGACCACGCGCATGACCATCCGACCGGCTGGCGGCGCTTCGTCTATTCGACGAACCACAAGGACATCGGCACGATGTACCTGGTGTTCGCGATCATCGCGGGCTGCATCGGGGCGGCGATGTCGATCGCGATTCGCGCCGAGCTGATGTATCCGGGCGTCCAGTTCTTCCACGAAACCCATACCTATAACGTGTTCGTGACCTCGCACGGCCTGATCATGATCTTCTTCATGGTGATGCCGGCGATGATCGGCGGCTTCGGCAACTGGTTCGTGCCGCTGATGATCGGCGCGCCCGACATGGCGTTCCCGCGCATGAACAACATCTCGTTCTGGCTGCTGCCGGCTTCCTTCGCGCTGCTTTTGATCTCCTCCTTCATGGAGGGCGAGCCCGGCGCCAGTGGCGTCGGCACGGGATGGACCCTTTACGCACCGCTGTCGACCTCGGGCCATCCCGGGCCGGCGGTCGATTTCGCCATCCTGTCCATCCATCTGGCCGGCGCCTCCTCGATCCTGGGCGCCATCAACTTCATCACCACGATCTTCAACATGCGCGCTCCGGGCATGACCCTGCACAAGATGCCGCTGTTCGTGTGGTCGATCCTGGTCACGGTATTCCTGCTGTTGCTGTCGCTGCCTGTGCTCGCCGGCGCCATTACCATGCTGCTCACCGACCGTAACTTCGGAACCACCTTCTTCTCCGCCGAAGGCGGCGGCGACCCGGTGCTGTTCCAGCACCTGTTCTGGTTCTTCGGCCACCCCGAGGTCTACATCCTGATCCTGCCGGGCTTCGGCATGGTCAGCCAGGTCGTTTCGACCTTCTCGAGGAAGCCGGTGTTCGGCTATCTCGGCATGGCCTACGCCATGGTCGCGATCGGCGGCATCGGCTTCGTGGTGTGGGCGCACCACATGTACACGGTCGGCATGTCGTCGGCGACGCAGGCCTATTTCGTCGCCGCCACCATGGTGATTGCGGTGCCGACCGGCGTGAAGATCTTCTCCTGGATCGCCACGATGTGGGGCGGCTCGATCGAGTTCAAGACACCGATGCTGTGGGCGATCGGGTTCATCTTCCTGTTCACGGTCGGTGGCGTCACCGGCGTCGTGCTGGCGAACGCCGGCGTCGACCGTGTTCTTCAGGATACGTATTACGTCGTCGCGCACTTCCATTACGTGCTGTCGCTCGGCGCCGTGTTCGGGATCTTCGCCGGCTGGTACTACTGGTTCCCGAAGATGACCGGCTACATGTACAGCGAGGCGATCGGCAAGGCGCACTTCTGGTTCACCTTCGTCGGCGTGAACCTGGTGTTCTTCCCGCAGCACTTCCTCGGCCTCTCCGGCATGCCGCGCCGCTATGTCGACTATCCCGATGCCTTCGCCGGCTGGAACCTGGTGTCCTCGATCGGCTCCTACATCTCCGGCTTCGGCCTCTTGATTTTCCTCTACGGCCTGTTCGACGCCTTCTACCTGCGCAGGCAGAAGGCCGCCGACAATCCCTGGGGAGCAGGCGCCACCACGCTGGAATGGACGCTGTCCTCGCCGCCGCCGTTCCACCAGTTCGAGACGCTGCCGCGGGTGCAGTGATAAGAGCCGCGGCGCCTTGTTGGGGCGCCGCGCCGTTTTGAAGGAAAGAGATTGTCCGTCGTCGATCACAACGCCATCGAGCTCGCGCCCATTCGGATCTCCGAGGCCGAGGTCGGTGATTACATCGCGCTCCTGAAACCGCGGGTGATGTCGCTCGTGATCTTCACGGCGCTGGTAGGCCTTGCGATCGCGCCCGGGCATTTCCATCCCGTGCTGGCCTTCACCTCGCTGCTCTGCATCTCCGTCGGTGCCGGCGCTTCCGGCGCACTGAACATGGCGCTCGAAGGCGATATCGATTCGCTGATGTCGCGCACTGCCAACCGGCCGATTCCGCGCGGCAAGATCACCCGCGCCGAGGCGATGACGTTCGGCATGACGCTGGCGTTCTTCTCGGTGCTGACGCTCGGCATCCTGGTGAACTGGTATGCGGGCGCGCTGCTCGCCTTCACCATCTTCTTCTATGTCGTGATCTACACCATGGGGCTGAAGCGTCGCACCGCGCAGAACATCGTGATCGGGGGCGCCGCCGGCTCCTTGCCGCCGGTCGTGGCCTGGGTCGCGGCGACCGGATCGCTCTCGATCGAGCCGCTGCTGTTATTCCTCATCATCTTCTTCTGGACGCCGCCGCATTTCTGGGCGCTGGCGCTGTTCCGCTCCGATGATTATGCGCGCGCCGGCGTGCCGATGCTGCCCGTCGTCGCCGGTCCCGACGCCACGCGGCTGCAGATCCTGCTCTACACCATCGTGCTGGTCGCGATCGCAGCCAGCCCCTGGCCGCTCGGTTATTTCGACGCGATCTATGGCGTCGCCTCGCTGATCCTCGGCGCCGGCATGCTGGCGCTGGCGGTCAACGTCTATGTCAGCCGCGAACGGAGCGCCTCGCTCCGCGCGACGCGCAAGCTGTTTGCTTTCTCCATCGTTTATCTTTTTGCGCTGTTTGCGACGCTTCTTCTCGAGGTCGTCGTGCGCGCCATCGCACCTTTAGTCGGGTAGGGGGCGCATGGGATATCAATGGACGAAAAGCGAGAGAAAGAAGGAATTGTCCTCACCGAGGCGCAACTCAGGAGCCGCCGCCACCGTTCGATCGCGATCGCGCTCGCGCTTGGCGTGCTGGTGCTGCTGTTCTTCGCGGTCACCATCGTCAAGGGGCCGGCCGTTCTGAACCGGCCGTTGTGAGGGACATGACGAACCACGACACCAGCAAGCCAACCAAGCCCGCGCCACGGCTCACGCGCGATGCGCTGGTCGCCGCTTCTTGCGGCCTCGTGGTGGTGCTGATGGTCGGCGCGTCCTACGCCGCCGTGCCCTTCTACAACTGGTTCTGCCGCGCCACCGGCTTCAACGGCACGACGCAGGTCGCGACCGCAGGCCCAACTTCAGGACCGATCGCCCGCAAGATCTCCGTGCGCTTCGATTCCAATGTCGCGGGCGGGCTGCCCTGGAAGTTCGAGCCGGAGCAGACCGAGATCGAGATCCCGATCGGCCAGGTCACGACCATCTATTACACCGTCACCAACCAGTCGGCGCGCGAGACCACGGGCCAGGCGGCCTATAATGTCGCACCGCTCACGGTCGGCTCCTATTTCGAGAAGATCAACTGCTTCTGCTTCACCGAGCAGACCATGGCGCCGGGCGAAAAGCGCGAGATGCCGGTTGTCTTCTATGTCGACCCGTCGATCGCCAACGATCACGACAACGACACGCTGAGCACCATCACCCTGTCCTACACTTTCTATCCCGTTCGCGATCCGGCGCCGAAGCCGGTGGCCGCGGGCGACAAGGACAAGCGCAAGGGAAACCTGTAAGGGCAACCTTTAACCGCCGGATTCACTGGGGAATCCGGACTTTGATTTGGGACGAATAGGTGCCGTCTGGACCGGCACCTCGAAGGAGAGAGCGACAATGGCTGAGGCGCACGCCAAGCATCACGACTACCACCTCGTCGATCCGTCACCGTGGCCGATCGTCGGCTCGATCTCGGCCTTCATCATGGCCGTCGGCGCCATCGGCTGGATGCATCACATGTATGCCGCGGCCCCGATCGTGTTCGGCGTCGGCGCCATCGGCGTGCTCTATACCATGGCCGCCTGGTGGGGCGACGTCATCAACGAGGCCGAGTACAAGGGGGACCACACCCGCGTGGTGCAGATCAGCCACCGCTACGGCATGATCCTGTTCATCGCCTCCGAGGTGATGTTCTTCGTCGCCTGGTTCTGGGCTTTCTTCAATTCGTCGTTGTTCCCGGCCGATGCCGTGCATGCAACCCGCGACGCCGTGTTCGGCTGCGGCCCGGGGACCCAGATGGGCGCATGCACCGTGCCCGGCACCTGGCCGCCCAAGGGCATCGAGGCCTTCGATCCCTGGCACCTGCCGCTGCTCAACACGCTGATCCTGCTCACGTCGGGCACCACGGTCACCTGGGCACATCACGCGCTGCTGGAAGGCGATCGCAAGGGCCTGAAATACGGGTTGATCCTGACCGTGCTGCTGGGCGCCAGCTTCACCGCTGTGCAGGCCTATGAATACGCCCACGCGGCGTTTGACTTCTCGGGCAACGTCTATGGCGCGACCTTCTTCATGGCGACCGGCTTCCACGGGTTCCACGTGCTGATCGGAACGATCTTCCTGATCGTCTGCCTGGTCCGCGCCTATCGCGGCCACTTCACCCCGACCCAACACCTCGGCTTCGAATTCGCCGCCTGGTACTGGCATTTCGTCGACGTGGTCTGGCTGTTCCTGTTCATCTGCATCTACGTCTGGGGCACCGGCGGCGGCCGCATCGGCGTCGCCGGCGAGTAGGCTGCAGGCATTCTCGCGAAGGGGCGGCCGTTGGGCCGCCCTTTTTATTTTTGCGGCCTTCCGCTCCCTCGACGCCGGAGGTAAAGAGGCCCGATGTCAGACGAGACTTTGCCGACCGTTACGGAAAGTGCGCTGCGCGGGCTCGCCTGCAAATGCCCCCGCTGCGGCAAGGGAAAGCTTTACGCGGGCTTCCTGACGCTGCGGCCGAACTGCGAGGCCTGCGGGCTCGACTACGCCTTCATCGACTCCGGCGATGGGCCGGCCGTGTTCGTCATCATGATCGCCGGTGCGATCGTGGTCACGGCCGCGCTGATCACCGAGGTCAAATACCAGCCGCCGTTCTGGGTGCATGCGATGCTGTGGCTGCCGCTGACCCTGGCGGTGACGCTGTGGCCGCTGCGCGCCATCAAGTCGCTGCTGATCGCGCTGCAGTTCCACCACAAGGCCGCCGAGGGCCGAATAGTGCCGCCGACTTGAAGTTCCTGCAGATTGCGGCGAGCTCATACGGGAACTTCAAATCGATGAGCGGCACTGCAATAGATGTTGCCAGTGCCCACTTCTTTCCGAAGCTCGTCATAGGTGAATGCTGCAATGGAACACGAACTTGGGAAAGTTGGCACCAGTCGAACGCGCGCCGAAATGACCGAGACGGCCGGCAAGCGAAGTTTTGGCTTTAGCATCTTCACGGCTGTCATGGTTGCGCTGTTCGTTGGCCTCGGGCTCTGGCAGTTGCAGCGCCGCGTCGAGAAGCACGCGCTGATCGCCGCATTGGACGAGCGCCTCGCGGCGGCGCCAGAGGCCTTGCCGGCCGCCTCGATGTGGACAACGCTCACTCCCGATCGCGATGAATTCAGGCGCGTCAGTTTTACAGCGACCTATGAGTCGCGGCTGGACGCGATGGTCTACAGTTCCGGCTCGGCCATCCGCTCCGATGTTTCCGGCCCTGGCACCTGGGCCTTCCTTCCTGCACGGCTGCCGGACGGCGAGACGGTGGCAGTCAACGCCGGCTTCGTGCCGAACACGATGCAGGACCGCGGCGTACAGGATCGCGCGGTCGCGCAACTCGTCACCGGCAAGCCCGTCGCGATGACCGGCTACATCCGTTTCCCGGAGGCGGCGGGCATGCTCACGCCCGACATCGATCACGCCAAGCGCCTGTGGTTCGCCCGCGATCATCTTGCGATGGCGCAAACGCTCGGCTGGGACAAGGTCGCGCCGTTTTATATCGATTTGGAGACGCCGGTGCCGCCAAACGGCATCCCGAAACCCGGTCCGCTCCAGGTCCAGTTGCGCGACGAGCATATGCAATACGCTATCACCTGGTTTACGCTGGCAGGTGCGGTCGTGATTGCATTCGGCGTGTGGCTGAGGCGCGAAGCTTGAGGGCGGAAAACGAGGTAAAAACGGCGTTTCGAAGTGCGCACCGTCGCGGCATACTGGTCCCGGCGCGTCACTAAACCCTCATGGTGAGGAGCGCGAAGCGCGTCTCCGGACGATGCTTCGCATCGCGGGAGAACCATGAGGCCTCCGACGGTGGCCCTATCCTTCGAGACGCTTGCTGCGCAAGCTCCTCGGGATGAGGGGATAAAGCCGGTTGTGAGGCAGTAGAACTAGTCCGGAAAAGGCGGTCATGACCGATCAAAAATCCCAAACCGCCCTCATTGTCATTGACGTGCAACGCGCCTTCGATGAATGGGAGGCCGCCGGCAAGCGGCGCAACAATCCGCAGGCGCTGGCGCGGATAGTCGAGCTCCTCGCCGCGTTCCGCGACAACGCTGCTCCGATCTTCCATATCCGTCACGAGGGCACGAAACCTACCTCGTCATTCCTGCCCGGTGGCACCGGTTTTCCCGTCAAGGACGAGGCGCGCGAACTTGACGGCGAGCCGGTCATCGTCAAGCGCGTCAACTCTGCCTTCATCCGCACGGATCTGGAAAGCCGGCTGCGCGCGGCGGGCGTCAAGACCGTCGTGATCTGCGGCGCCACCACCAACCATTGCGTCGAGACCACGACACGGATGGCGGGCAACCTCGGCTTCGATGCACGCCTCGTACGCGACGCCACCTGGACCTTTGACCGCATCGGCCCCGACGGTGACACGCATGGGGCAGACGACATCCACGCGATGACGCTGTCGAACCTCAACGGCGAGTTCGCCCGCATCGTGACGGCGGCCGACGCGATCGCGGCGCTGAAGATGGACCGATAGCCGCGACGGCTTCGACTGGTTCAGACCGTCGCGCGAGCGCCGCTCATCCCGGTTCCATCCCCGCTGGCAATTCAGCCTTGCGGCGGGGGAACAACTGTCCACTATTCAACTTAACTCCGTCGAGACGCGCCATCCGCGTCCGCAGGGGAAAACGCATTGTCAGAGTTACCCACCATCCTCATTGTCGAGGACGACGGTTCGGTTCAGGGGGTTGTCGAGGACGCGCTGACAGACGCGGGTTTTGAATCTGCAATAGCAGCCTCCGGAGAGGAGGCTGTGACCCTGCTCAAGAGCGGCACCGCGAACTACCGGGGACTTGTTACCGACATCAACCTGAAGGGTCGCATGGACGGCTGGGAAGTCGCGCGTCAGGCCCGCGGGCTCGATCCCGCTTTTCCGGTGGTTTACATGAGCGGCGCAGCTGGGGATCAGTGGGCGTCGAACGGGGTTCCGAACAGCATTATGCTGGAAAAGCCGTTTGCTCCCGCGCAACTCGTCACCGCGGTTTCCCAGCTCCTCAATATCGGCGGACCGGCGCCGGCGTGAGCGCGCCGTCAGCGCCCGCTACGCGGTTCGACGGATCGCAGGCAACACGTCCGCTACGGCTAATTTGGCTGTTTCGAGCGTACATACGCCCGCTCGCCACTTGACGGGCGGTACCATACGTCGAGCGTCTCGCCGGAAGTCGGATCGACGAAGCGTTCGCCGGTCGATTGCCAGTCCGGTCCCGGCGGCGCGTCGAGCGGCTTGCGCTTGTAGCCGCCCTTGCGAAACAGGAACCAGATCAGGAAGGGCAGCGCGATGGCGCCGCACCAGATCGCGAAGGGGATCATCGCACAGGCTCGATCACGGCTGCCGTTCCATAGGCGACAATCTCGCTCATGGTGTTGCCGATCTCCGCGCTGTCGAAGCGCATCATCAGGACAGCATTGGCGCCCATCGCGTTGGCATTGTGCACCAGGCGATCCAGCGCATGGCGGCGTGCTTCCTCCAGCATCTGCGTGTATTCGTGGATCTCGCCGCCCACGATCGAGCGAAGTCCGGCCATGAAGTTGCCGCCGAGCCCTCGGCTGCGGACGACGACCCCGAAACATTGCCCCAGCATGCGGACCGTTCGATGACCGGTCACATTCTCGGTTGTCACGATGATCAATGGTGCCCCCTGTTCAAATGCCTTTGTGTGGTGCGAGCCAGTGTAGCATCGCGACAGATTGCCCGGCGGGCAAATCGGGTGATCGATTTTCAGGTTGCGTGTCGTCCGCAGTGCCCAAAAGCCGTTGAAAATCGTTGCACCAGGCAACGAAATTCGTGAGCGGGCTCAATCCGATCGACCGTCCGGCGCTCGAACTCGAAAAGATGCCCCGCTAACGAGGCTGTTTGAAATTCGAATCCCGGAGCGACGGCGGAGTATTCTACCCCGCTCCAACCGCTTTCTTCCGCCACGCCAGATGCACCGCGCAGGTGCAGCCCTGCGGATGCGAGGCCAAATCGCTGGACGAAATGTCGTTGGCGGGGGACGCCGCGGGCAAGGCTTTCGGCATCGCCTCTTTCACGGCGCGCTCTTGCGCCGACTGATCCTGCGAGGGGATATAGTTGAGGACCGGCGCGAGCCAGCGCTCGACCTCGGCAACGCTCATGCCCTTGCGCACGGCATAATCCTCGACCTGGTCGCGCTCGATCTTGCCGACGCCGAAATAGAAGCTTTCCGCGTTGCTGAAGTAGAGGCCGGACACCGACGACCCCGGCCACATCGCAAAGCTCTCGGTCAGCTTCACGCCGGCATTGTTCTCGGCGTCGAGCAGCGCGAACAGCGTCTTCTTCTCGGTGTGATCGGGCTGCGCGGGATAGCCGGGCGCGGGACGGATGCCCTGGTACTTTTCGAGGATCATCTCCTCGTTCGAGAGCGCCTCGTCCGGCGCATAGGCCCAGAACTCGCGACGGACGCGGGCATGCATGCGCTCGGCAAAGGCCTCGGCAAGGCGATCGGCCAGTGCCTTGCACAGGATCGAGGAATAATCGTCATTGGCGTGCTTGAAGCGGTCGGCGATCGCGTCCTCGCCGATGCCAGCGGTGACCGCGAAGCCACCGATGTAGTCGGGCACACCGCTCGACACCGGCGCGATGAAGTCCGACAGCGCGGCATTGAAGCGGCCCTCGCGCTTCACGAGTTGCTGGCGCAGCGTGTGCAGGGTCGCGATCTTCTTTTTCCGCGTGTCGTCGGCATAGAGTACGATGTCGTCGCCCTCGGTGCCGGCCGGCCAGAAGCCGATCACGGCGTGCGCGGCGAACCACTTCTCCTTGACGATGCGGTCCAGCATCTTGCGCGCATCATCATAGAGCGCGCGCGCGGCCTCGCCGACTTTTGCATCGTCGAGGATGGCGGGGAAGCGTCCGGCGAGTTCCCAGGTCTGGAAGAATGGCGTCCAGTCGATGTACGCGACGAGCTCGGCGAGATCGTAATCGTCAAAGCTCCTCACGCCGAGGAATTTCGGCTTCTTCGGCGGCGCCTTGGCGAAATCGATCTTCACCGCGTTGGCGCGCGCATCGGTCAGCTTCAGCCGCTTCTTGTCGGCCTGCGCGCGGAAATGCGCCGCGGAGATCCTGGCGTATTCGGCGCGGATGTCGGCGGCATAGGCCTCGCGCTTCTGGGGCGACATAAGCGAGGAGGCCACGCCGACCGCGCGGCTCGCGTCATTGACATGCACCACCGGGCCCGCGCGGTAGTTCGGGTCGATCTTGACCGCGGTATGCACGCGGCTCGTCGTGGCGCCGCCGATCAGGAGCGGCACCTTCAGACCTTCGCGTTCCAGTTCGCCCGCGAAGAAAGCCATCTCGTCGAGCGAGGGCGTGATCAGGCCGGAGAGCCCGACGATATCGGCTTGTTCGACTTTCACGGTCTCGACGATCTTGGCGGCTGGCACCATCACGCCGAGGTCGATGACCTCGAAATTGTTGCACTGGAGCACGATGCCGACGATGTTCTTGCCGATGTCGTGGACATCGCCCTTCACCGTCGCGAGCACGATCTTGCCGGCGGCATTGCGGCTGTCGCCGGTGATGCCATTGGCGAGATTGCGGGCCTTCTCTTCCTCCATGAACGGCATCAGGTACGCGACCGCCTGCTTCATCACGCGCGCGGACTTCACCACCTGCGGCAGGAACATTTTGCCGTCGCCGAAGAGATCGCCGACCACGTTCATGCCGGCCATCAGCGGGCCTTCGATCACGCCAAGCGGACGGTCGGCATTCTGCCGGGCGGCTTCGGTATCTTCTTCGATGAACTCGGTGATGCCATGGACCAGCGCGTGGGACAGGCGCTTCTCGACCGGCCATTCGCGCCAGGCGAGATCGGCCTCCCTGGTCTGTGTCTGCTTGCCGCGGAATTTCTCGGCGAGCGCCAGCAGGCGCTCGGACGCGCCCGCGTCGCGGTTGAGGATGACATCCTCGCAAGTTTGGCGCAGCTCGGGATCGATGTCGTCATAGACGATCATCTGGCCGGCATTCACGATGCCCATGTCCATGCCGGCCTTGATGGCGTGATACAGGAACACCGAATGCATGGCTTCGCGCACCGGCTCATTGCCGCGGAACGAGAAGGAAAGGTTGGAGACGCCGCCGGAGACGTGCGCGCCGGGCAAATTCTCGCGGATCCAGCGCGTGGCCTCGATGAAATCGACGCCGTAATTATTGTGCTCCTCGATCCCCGTCGCGATCGCAAAAATATTCGGATCGAAGATGATGTCTTCCGGCGGGAAATCGAGCTGTTGCACCAAAATGTCGTAGGCACGCTTGCAGATTTCGGTCTTGCGCGCAAAGGTGTCGGCCTGGCCCTTCTCGTCGAACGCCATCACCACGACCGCCGCGCCATGGCGCCGCGCGATGCGGGCTTCGTGGATGAACTTCTCCTCGCCCTCCTTCATCGAGATCGAGTTCACCACCGGCTTGCCCTGCACGCATTTCAAGCCGGCTTCGATCACCGTGAATTTCGAGGAGTCGACCATCACGGGGACGCGGGCGATGTCGGGCTCGGCGGCGACGAGGTTGAGGAAGGTCCGCATCGCGGCTTCCGAATCGAGCAAGCCCTCGTCCATGTTGACGTCGATGATCTGGGCACCGTTCTCGACCTGGTCGCGCGCCACCTGCAGCGCCGCAGTGTAATCGCCGGCGGTGATCAGCTTGCGGAAGCGAGCCGAGCCCGTGACGTTGGTGCGCTCGCCGACATTGACAAAGGGGATGGCCGGCGTGAGCGCAAAGGGTTCGAGACCCGAAAGCCGCAGCCGCGGCTCGATCGATGTGACCGCGCGCGGCTTGTGCGGCGCGACGGCGGCCGCGATCGCGGCGATATGGTCCGGCGTGGTGCCGCAGCAGCCGCCGACGATGTTGACGAGGCCATCGCGGGCGAATTCGCCTATCAGGCGGGCCATGTATTCCGGGCTTTCGTCATACTGCCCGAACTCGTTGGGCAGGCCGGCATTCGGATACGCACAAACAAGGGTATCGGCGACGCGGCCGATATCGGCGATATGCGCACGCAGATCTTCGGCGCCGAGGGCGCAGTTGAAGCCGATGGTGACGGGCCTGGAATGCCGCACCGAGTTCCAGAACGCTTCCGGCAATTGTCCGGAGAGCAGGCGGCCGGATTTGTCGGTGATGGTGCCCGATACCATCGCGGGAATATCGATGCCGCGCTCTTCAAGCAGCTCGGAGATCGCATACAGCGCCGCCTTGGCGTTCAGCGTGTCGAAAATCGTTTCGACCAGCAGCAGGTCGACGCCGCCGTCGATCAGGCCTCTCGCCTGATCGCCATAGGCCTGGCGCAGGTGGTCGAAAGTCACGGCGCGATAGCCGGGATTGGCGACGTTGGGCGAGATCGAGGCGGTGCGGTTGGTCGGACCAAGGGCGCCGGCAACAAAGCGCGGCTTGCCGTCCTCGGCCATCACGCGCTCGGCTGCGGCGCGGGCGAGTTTCGCGCCTTCGAGGTTCAGCTCATAGGCGAGATCCGACATGTCGTAGTCGGCCTGCGCGATGGAGGTGGAGGAGAAGGTATTGGTTGCGACGATGTCGGCGCCGGACCGCAGATATTCGGCGTGGATATCCTCGATCGCCTTCGGCTGGGTCAGGATCAACAGGTCGTTGTTGCCACGGATGTCGCGATGGAAATTCCTGAAGCGTTCGCCGCGGAAGGCGGCTTCGTCGAGCTGCAGAGCCTGGATCATGGTGCCCATGGCACCGTCGAGCACGAGGATGCGTTCGCGGGCCGCGACGAGCAGAGCGGTACGTTTGGGCGAGACGGGACCAGACATCAGGCGGCCTTCTGCGCGCCGTTCGGGCGGATGCCGAGCAGGTGGCTGATCGCGAACACGAGATCGGCGCGGTTCATGGTGTAGAAATGGAAGGTGTCGACGCCATGCTTGGCGAGCTTTTGGACCTGGCCGGCCGCAACGGTCGCGGCGACCAGTTTCCGGGTCTCGACGTCGTCATCGAGCCCTTCGAACTTTTCCGCGAGCCAGTTCGGCACCGTGGTGCCGGCGCGGGTGACGAAGTTGCGCGCCTGCTTGAAATTATGCATCGGCATGATGCCGGGCACGATCGGGATGCTGATGCCGCGGGCGCGGACGCGGTCGAGGTAACGGAAGTAGAGGTCGTTATCGAAGAAGACCTGCGTGATCGCGCGCGTGGCGCCGGCGTCGACCTTGGCCTTCAGCGTGTCGATATCGGCGTCGAAGTTGCGCGCTTCCGGGTGCTTCTCCGGATAGGCCGAAACCGAAATCTCGATATCGCCATGCCGCTTCTTGATGCCGGCCACGAGTTCGGGCGAGGTCTGATAGCCTTGGGGGTTCGCGACATAGGGCGTGCCGATGCCGGTCGCGGGATCGCCGCGCAGCGCCACGATGTGGCGGACGCCGACGTCATGATAGCGGTCGACGATCTCGTCGATCTCGCCGCGCGCGGCTCCCACGCAGGTCAGATGGGCGGCAGGCAACAGGTCGGTCTCGCGCAGAATACGTGCGATGGTGGAATGGGTGCGCTCGCGCGTCGATCCGCCGGCGCCATAGGTCACCGAGACGAAGTTCGGCGACAGCGTCGCCAGGCGGTTGATGGTCTCCCAGAGATTCTTCTCCATCTCCGCGGTCTTGGGCGGGAAGAACTCGAAGGAGATCTTTGGCCGTCGCGGCGCATGGGGCCCGTCAGAATGGGACGGCGGTACCTCGGTCATAACTGCAGCACCTCCGCGTTCTCGGCTCTGGCAAACGTCAGGTTTACCCCGGGAAGGGCTAAAATAGGCCAAACAGGGCTGCCCAAACAGCCCATCGGAGATGGGAAATTGCCCAATTTATACAAAAATATCTGAAGAAGGTCCGAGCTTTTCTTGGTGTTGGGTATGAAATATATGAAATATATCATATATTTCAATATGTTGACTTGCATATGTTATTGGGCAAGACGACAAACTATTGAAATAGTATTTCACCTTGCCCACCAGATGAACTCAGGAGTTATCATTGCCGCGCTCCTGCTCTGCACGACAATCCCCATTGTTCGCCTGCCGGCTGACATTAATTTACCCGGCATGATCCCGCTCTCCGTCCTCGACCTCTCTGTCGTCACCACCGACACCCGCCCCGCCGCGGCGCTGCGCAACAGCATCGATCTGGCGCGTCATGTCGATGGGCTCGGCTATGTGCGTTACTGGCTCGCCGAACACCACAACCTTGCTTCGGTGGCGAGCCCCGCGCCCGATGTCATGATCGGGCAGATCGCGGCGGTGACCCAAAACCTTCGCGTCGGTTCCGGTGGCGTGATGCTGCCAAATCATGCGCCGCTGGTGGTCGCCGAGCGCTTCAAGATGCTGGAGGCGCTGTTTCCCGGGCGCATCGATCTCGGGCTCGGCCGTGCGCCGGGCACGGATGGCCCCACAGCGTATGCGCTGCGCAGCCGGCTCGATCGCCGCGAGGGCGATGATTTCCTGGAGCGGCTGCATGAGTTGACCTTGTGGGAGACGCGCGATTTCCCGGCCGGCCATCCCTACAATAACGTGGTGGCGATGCCGGACGACACGCCGCTGCCGCCGATCTGGCTGCTCGGCTCGAGCGATTATTCATCAGAGCTCGCCGCCCAGGTCGGAATGGGCTTTGCCTTCGCCCATCACTTCGCCATGCATGACGCCGTCGATGCGATGGTCAATTACCGCAACCGCTTCAAGCCTTCGGGCTGGCGCGCCACGCCGCAGGCGATTCTCGCGGTCGCCATCGTCACCGCGGAAACCGATGCGGAGGCCGAGCGGCTGGCGTCTTCGATGGATTTGAATTGCCTGCGCCGCGACCGGGGCCAATATTCACCGCTGCCGAGCCCCGAAGAGGCCCTGGCCTATCCCTACACCGACGCGGAGCGCGCCTCGATCGCGCGCAACCGCTCGCGGCTGTTCGTCGGCAGTCCTGCGACCGTGATGCAGAAGCTGCAGCCGATGATCGATGCGGGCAAGCCGGACGAGCTGATGGTTATCACCGCCGTCTACGACCATGACGCGCGAAAGAAATCGTATTCGCTGCTCGCCGATACGTTCGGACTGGCGAAGCAAAAGGCGGCGTAAGCTCTATTCCATCTTTTCGCTGAACGTCGCACGGAAGGGATGGCCGGGATAGACGCCGACAATGCGGAATTCGCGCGAGAAGAACTTCAGCTCTTCGAGTGCAAAAGCCAGCCCCTTGTCGTCGGGATGGCCATCGACATCGGCGTAGAATTGCGTGGCGAAGAAATTGCCGTCGACCATATAGCTCTCGAGCTTGGTCATGTTGACGCCGTTGGTCGCAAATCCGCCCATCGCCTTGTAGAGCGCGGCGGGGAGGTTGCGGACGCGGAAAACAAAAGTGGTGACCAGCGCCCCCGAGCCCTGTTTCGCCCATTTTTCCTGGCGCGCCAGCACCACGAAGCGCGTGGTGTTGTGGCTCTCGTCCTCGACGTCTTCGGCGAGGATGTCGAGGCCGTAGATTTTCGCCGCGAGGCGCGAGGCGATGGCGGCCACGGATTTGTCGCCGCGCTCGGAGATGTCGCGGGCGCTGCCGGCGGTGTCGGCCGCGACGATCGGCTTGAGCCCGAGCTTGCGGATGATGCGGCGGCATTGGCCGAGCGCGTGGACGTGGCTCTCGACCGTCTTGATGTCGGAAAGCTTCGTGCCCTTCACGGCCATCAATTGATGGCGGACGGGCAAGAACCATTCGCCGACGATGAAGAGGCCCGAGGCGGGCAGGAGATGATGGATATCGGCGACGCGGCCGGCGACCGAATTCTCGATCGGGATCATGCCGAGATCGGCCTCTCCGGAGGAGATCGCAGCCAGCGCGTCCTCGAAGGTCGGGCAGGGCATCGGCTCGGCCTCGGGATAGGCTTCGACGATGGCGATGTGGGAGTTGGCGCCGGGCTCGCCCTGGAACGCGATTTTCAGCTTTGGGGTCATGGTGTTGGGTAACCGTGTTTCTCGAGCCGCCTTGTAGCAGCCGCCTAGCTTTTCGCCAGTATCTGGCGGGTGGTTTCGAGGTCGGCCGGGGTGTCGACCCCGCGCGGCACGGTGTCGACCACGGTAATATCGATCCGCATGCCGGCTTCCAGCGCGCGCAACTGCTCCAGCCGTTCCTGCAATTCCAGCGGCGAGGGCGGCAGTTTCACGAACCTCTCCAGCGCCGCACGGCGATAGGCGTAGAGGCCGATATGGTGGTAGCGCGGTCCATCGCCGGTCGGAGCGGTCGCGCGGGTGAAATACAGCGCGCGCATGTGCCTTCCGCCGAGCGAGGAGCCGACCGCCTTCACCACGTTGGGGTTGAGGCTCTCTTCCTCGCTGTGGATCTCGGCCGCCAGCGTCGCGATATCGACCGCGGGATCGTCAAGCGGCGGCAGCACGTCGCGGATGTTTTGCGGCGAGATGGTCGGGAAATCGCCCTGCAGATTGATCACGATTTCGGCCTGCCGGCGCGGATCGAGCGTCTCGGCGGCCTCGAAGATCCGGTCCGACCCGGACGGGTGATCGGCCCTGGTCATGACGGCCTCGCCGCCATGGGCCTGCACTGCACGGGCGATATCGGCGGTGTCGGTGGCCACTGCGACGCGGCCAATTCCCGCTTCCTCCGCCCGGCGCAGCACATGCACGATCATGGGCAGGCCGGCGATGTCGAGCAGCGGCTTGTTCGGCAGCCGGGTCGAGGCCATGCGGGCGGGAATCAGCACCAGAGTGCGGTTTGGGATCATTAGGAGGCGCGGTCAGAGGTTGTTCGGTAACAGGCCGGAAATAATGGGGATTGGCCAAAAGCCAGCGCGCTTATACGGGTTGCCAGAGCCCGGGCAAACCGATATCTCCTCCCCTGCTTGGGGTGCGCTGCGAAAGTCCGATTCAAGGTGCGATTCCCGGCTGTTCCTGCGGCCCTCCGGCCGCGCCCCCCGATCCTTTCCGGCCTGGAGCCTGATCCGAAATGGACTCCTTCGAACTCAACAAGATCATCGGCGCCGTGCTCGCCTCCTGCATCGTCCTCTTGGTGACGAGCTTTACCGCCAGCGCGCTGTTTGCCCCCAAGCTGCCGGAAAAGCCGGGTTTTGCCATTGCCGCCAAGGCGACCGAAGCGGCCGGCAAGGAGGCTGCGAAGGCCGAGCCGTCCGAGCCGATCGAAAAACTGCTGCAGACGGCTTCCGCCGAGAAGGGCCAGGCGGCGGCGAAGGTTTGCCAGACCTGCCACACCTTCGAAAAGAACGGTCCCAACCGCGTTGGTCCGAACCTCTACGGCATTGTCGGCGACCACAGGGGCGAAGGCCGCGGCGGCTTCAATTTCTCGGCTGCGATGAAGGCCAAGGGCGGCACCTGGACCTATGACGACCTCAACAAGTTCCTCACCAATCCCAAAGCCTTCATCCCCGGCACGGCGATGGGCTTTGCCGGCATCCAGAAGGACAGCCAGCGCGCCGACGTGATCGCGTATCTGCGCACGCTGTCGGACAAGCCCGAGCCGCTGCCCACTGCAGCGAAGTAGCTGCCCACATGACGGCCCTCGCCGCCTTGTGAACATCGGTTCCGAAACGGTCAGGCTTGCCTGGCCGTTTTTGTTTGTTACTTGCGCCTTGCGGGTCCGTTATCGGGACGTTTCGCCGCACAATGGCCGGCTTACATGAGGAAAAAGCAACGTCAGCGGGCGAATCCTTGCCTTATATTGCTCCCTAATGGCGGGGCGATCGCTAAGAGGAAATTCTGATTTGGCTATTACCCGACGACAGCTCCTCCAGGGCACCAGCATTGCCGCAATGTCCCCCGCGCTCGGAACCCTCGCGGGTCTCCCGATCATCGAAACCGCCAAAGCGCAAGCCCAGAGCGAACTGAAGTGGCGGCACGCGCTGTCGCTGTTTGGCGACATCAAATACCCCGCCGACTTCAAGCGCTTCGATTACGTCAATCCCGACGCGCCCAAGGGCGGAACGGTGCGGCAATACGCGATCGGCACCTTCGACAATTTCAACGTGGTGGTCGAAGGGGTGAAAGGCTCGCTCGCATCGCCGGTGAATTTGATTTACGAGCAACTCACCAGCCAATCGCTGGACGAGTCGGAGACTTCCTACGGACAACTCGCGGAAGCGGCGGCCTATCCGGACGAACGCTCTTACGTGATCTATCGGCTGCGTGCCGAGGCGCGCTGGCATGATGGCAAGCCAGTGACGCCGGAAGACGTCATCTTCTCGTTCAACGCGCTGAAGAAGAATAGTCCGATGTTCAGCGCCTATTTCCAGCATATCAGTAAATGCGAGAAGGTCGGCGACCGGGACGTCAAATTTACCTTCGACGGACCGGGTAACCGCGAGTTGCCGACGATCACCGGCCAGGTGACCGTGATGCCAAGGCATTGGTGGGAAGGCACCGATGCGCAAGGCAAGCAGCGGGACATCAGCCAGACCACCCTGGAAGTTCCGCTGGGTTCGGGGCCCTATCGTATCAAGGAATTCGTCGCTGGCCGCACGCTCGTGCTCGAGCGCGTCAAGGATTATTGGGGCAAAGACTTTCCCCACGGCATCGGTCAGAACAATTTCGACGAGCTGCATTGGGAATACTTCCGCGATGACCTTCCGGCTCGAGAAGCGTTCAAGGGCGATGCAATCGACTGGATGCCTGAGCGCAGCGCCAAGGATTGGTCGAGTCTCCTACGACTTTCCCGCGGTGCGCGAGAAGAAGGTGATCAAGGAGCTGTTTCCTATCCGGAGCAGCGGGCGGATGCAGGGTTGGGCAATCAATCTGCGCCGCCCGCAATTCCAGGATGTAAGGATGCGGCGGGCCCTCAACCTCGCCTTCGATTTCGAGGAAGAGAACAGGGTGCTCTCCACCGGCGAATACAAACGCGACAATAGCTATTTTGATGGTATTCCGGACTTCATGGCCACGGGGCTGCCCGAAGGCAAGGAATTGGAGCTCCTCGAGCCGCTTCGCGAAAAGGTGCCGGCGGAAGTTTTCACGACGGCCTACCAGAACCCCGTCAACGGCAATCCAGAGAATGTGCGCAATAACCTGCGCGAGGCCCTTCGCCTGCTGAAGGAGGCTGGCCTCGAAACCAAGGACCGGAAGCTGGTCGATGCCAAGGGTCAGCCGGTCAGCCTCGAAATACTTTGCAGGGATCAAGGCGATGAGCGCATCTCGCTGTTCTACAAGCAGGGGCTGGAGCGGCTAGGCATCAACGCCAGCGTACGCACTGTCGACGACGTGCAGTATCAGAACCGCATCCGCAGCTTCGACTTTGATCTGACAACCACTCTATGGCCGCAGTCGCTCTCTCCAGGCAACGAGCAGCGGGACTTCTTCGGCTCACCGGCCGCCGACCATCCCGGCAGCCGAAACCTGCCCGGCATCAAGAACCCCGCGATCGATGCGTTGATAGACCGCATCATTTTTGCCAAGGATCGCGCCGAGCTGGTTGCGGCTTGCAAGGCGATGGATCGGGTGCTGCTGTGGAATGCTTACGTGGTGCCGCAATTCACCTATGGCTTCCAGCGCTATGCGCGCTGGGATCGCTTCAGCCATCCCGAGCCGCTGCCGACCTATGGCGTTTCCGGCTTCCCGACGGTGTGGTGGTGGGATGAGGAGAAGGCGGCCAAGACGGGCAAACGCTCTTGAGCCGCTCGTCTCGTCAGCTTCTGCTGTCGCGCCGGGATGCGCTCGGTCTCGGGGTCGGCGCGCTGTCGACGCCCTGGCTGCGGCCGGCCTCGGCAGCAGATTCAGATGGCGGCGCCACTGCAGCAAATCACGGGATGTCGTCCTTTGGTGAACTGAAATATCCGGCCGACTTCCGCCACTTCGATTATGTCAACCCGAACGCCCCCAAGGGTGGTTTCTTTTCGCTGATCCCGTCAGTCCGCGCCTACAACCAGTCCTTTTTTACCTTCAATTCACTCAACGCCTATGTGCTGAAGGGCGAGGGCGCGCAGGGCATGGATATGACCTTTGCGACACTTATGGCCCGCGCGAGCGATGAGCCGGACGCGGTCTATGGCTACGCCGCGAAATCGGTGCAGATTTCGCCAGACAAACTCGTTTACCGCTTTACCATGCGTCCCGAAGCGCGATTTCACGACGGTTCGAAAATCACGGCGCAGGATGCCGCTTTTTCGCTGAACACGTTGAAGGAAAAAGGCCATCCGCTGATTGTGGTCCAGCTCCGCGACTTCGTGGGGGCGGAAGCGGCCGATGACGCCACTGTCGTCGTGACCTTTGCGCCAAAGCGCGCGCGGGATGTGCCGCTCTACGTCGCAGGTCTGCCGATCTTCTCGAAGGCCTATTATGCCAACCGCTCGTTCGAAGAAACCACGCTCGATGCTCCGCTGGGCTCGGGGCCGTACAAGGTCGGTAATTACGAGATCAACCGCTTCATTGAATATTACCGGGTGAAGGATTGGTGGGCGGCCGATCTGCCGGTCAACCGCGGCAGCTACAATTTCGATACGGTACGTTACGAGTTCTATCGAGACCGCGATGTCGCCTTCGAGGGCTTTACCGCGAAGAACTATCTGTTTCGCGAGGAATTCACCTCGCGCATATGGGCGACCCGTTACGACTTTCCCGCGGTCAAGGATGGACGCGTCAAGCTTGAAACCTTACCGGACGAGACTCCGTCAGGCGGGCAGGGCTGGATGATCAACACCCGCCGTGCCCAGTTCAAGGACGTACGGGTGCGAGAGGCGCTGATCAATGCCTTCGATTTCGAGTGGACCAACAAGAACGTGATGTACAGCGCCTATGCGCGCACTGTTTCTCCGTTCCAGAACTCTGACATGGTGGCGGAGGGAGCGCCCTCGCCGGAAGAATTGAAGCTGCTCGAACCGTTCCGCGGACAGGTGCCGGAAGAAGTGTTCGGCAACCCCTACGTCCCTCCAGCTTCGGACGGATCGGGGCAAGACCGGAACTTGCTGCGCAAATCGCAGCAATTGCTTCAGGAAGCCGGTTTGCAGGTCAAGGATGGCAAGCGGGTGCTGCCGAGCGGCGACGTCCTGAAAATCGAGTTTCTGATCGATGAGCCTTCCTTTCAGCCGCATCATGGGACCTTCATCAAAAATCTCGCTCTTGTCGGAGTTGAAGCCCAGATTCGACTCATCGACGCTGTGCAGTACCGCGCGCGAGTCGAGGCTTTTGACTTCGACGTGACGATTCAACGAATGAATTTTTCGCCGACGCCGGGCGACAGCCTGCGCCCCTATTTCTCATCGCAGGCCGCAGGCACCAAGGGCTCTTATAACTTGTCTGGCGTAGCCAACCCTGCAATCGATGCCTTGATCGAAAGAGCGATCGCTGCCGAAACGCGACGCGACTTGACCATTGCATGCAGAGCGCTCGACCGTGTGTTTCGCGCCGGTCGCTATTGGGTGCCGCAATGGTATCGATCCACTCACCCGATCGCCTACTGGGATCAATTCAGCCATCCGGCCAAGCCGGCCAAATATGCACAAGGAGTAGGCGCGCCGGAAAACTGGTGGTTTGATTCCCACAAGGCCGCCAAGCTCGATCAGGCGAAATAATCATGAGCGCCTATATCGCCCGCCGTATCCTGTTGATGCTGCCGACGCTGCTCGGCATCCTCTTCGTGGCCTTCCTGGTCGTGCAGTTCGCGCCGGGCGGGCCGGTCGATCGCGTCATCGCGCAACTCTCCGGCGCGGATACAGGCGGTCTGTCGCGCGTGTCGGGCGGCGGCGGCGATTTCGCAAATCGCAGCCCGGTCAATGCTGCGGCAGCCGACGCCGTCAATTCGAAATACCGTGGCGCGCAAGGGCTCGATCCCGAATTCATCAAGAGTCTCGAGAAGCAGTTTGGCTTCGACAAGCCGGCACCGGAACGCTTCGCGCTCATGGTGTGGAACTACGCGCGCTTCGATTTCGGCAGAAGCTATTTCCGCGATATCAACGTGGTGGACCTGATCAAGGAGAAGCTGCCGGTCTCCATGTCGCTCGGCATCTGGATGACCCTGCTGAGCTACCTGATCTCGATTCCGCTCGGTATCCGCAAGGCGGTCAAGGACGGGACGCCGTTCGATACCTGGACCTCAGGGGTGATCATCGTCGGCTTCGCGATTCCGGGATTCCTGTTTGCTATCCTGTTGATCATCCTGTTTGCCGGCGGCTCCTTCTTCAACTGGTTTCCGTTGCGCGGATTGACCTCGGACGGCTGGTCGGCATTCCCCTGGTACTGGAAGATCATCGACTATTTCTGGCATCTCACGCTGCCTTTGATTGCGATGGGCATCTCCGCCTTTGCGACCATGACGCTGCTCACCAAGAACTCGTTCCTCGACGAGATCCGCAAGCAATATGTGATGACGGCGCGCGCCAAGGGCTGCAGCGAGCGACAGGTGCTGTATAGCCACATCTTCCGTAACGCCATGCTGATCGTTGTCGCGGGCTTTCCGGGTGCATTCATTCACGCCTTCTTCTCGGGCGCGCTTCTGATCGAGACCATCTTCTCGCTCGATGGGCTTGGCCTGCTTTCGTTTGAGAGCGTGCTCAACCGCGACTACCCCGTGGTGTTCGGAACGCTCTACATTTTTGGACTAATGGGTCTCGTGGTCAATCTGATTTCCGATCTCACCTATATGTGGATCGATCCGCGGATCGATTTCGAGGCGCGGGAGGTCTGATGACGCTCACCGCCCCGGACAAGCCCATTGAGACGACCACGGCTTCGCCGCTCGGCGAGGCGGTGCCGACCACCCGCCACTCGTTCGTGCCGTCGCCACTTAACCGGAGGCGCTGGCTGAACTTCAAGGCGAACAGGCGCGGCTACTGGTCGTTCTGGATCTTCATGGTCCTGTTCGTGGCGTCGCTGTTCGCCAATCTGATCGCCAACGACAAGCCGCTGATGATCAAATATGACGGTCATCTGTATTGGCCGGTATTTGTCGGCTATGCCGAGACCACCTTTGGCGGCGACTTCGAGACCACAGCGGATTACCGCGATCCCTACATCCAGAAGCAGATCGCGGCCAAGGGCGGCACCATTATCTGGCCGCCGATCCGCTACTCCTACAGCACCATCAACCGCGACTCGCCGACACCAGCGCCATCGCCGCCGACCTGGAGGCTGACCGAAGCGCAGTGCAAGGATATGGTGCAGCAGAAGGGGCTGAAGGGCTGCCGCGATCTCGAATACAACTGGCTCGGCACCGATGCCAATGGCCGCGACGTGGTGGCCCGCCTGATCTATGGCTTCCGCATCTCCGTGCTGTTCGGCCTCAGCCTGACGATCATCTCTTCGGTCATCGGCGTCATCGCCGGCGGCGTGCAGGGCTATTTCGGCGGCTGGATCGACCTAGGCTTCCAGCGCTTCATCGAAATCTGGAATTCGATTCCCTATCTCTATTTGCTGCTGATCATCTCGGCGGTACTGCCGCCCGGCTTTTTCGTCCTGCTTGGCATCATGGCACTGTTCTCCTGGGTGTCGCTGGTGGGCCTGGTGCGCGCGGAATTTTTGCGCGGCCGTAACTTCGAATACATCCAGGCGGCGCGCGCGCTCGGCGTGTCCAACCCCGTCATCATGTTCCGTCACCTTTTGCCCAACGCGATGGTGGCGACCATGACCTTCCTGCCCTTTATCGTGTCGTCGTCGGTGATGACGCTCACCGCGCTGGATTTTCTGGGGTTCGGCCTGCCGCCGGGCTCGCCGTCGCTCGGCGAATTGCTGTCGCAGGCCAAGGCCAACATCCAGGCGCCGTGGCTCGGCTTCGCTGGTTTCTTCTCCGTCGCCATCATGCTGTCGCTCCTGATCTTCATCGGTGAAGCGGTGCGCGACGCCTTCGATCCACGCAAGACGTTTACGTGAGGATCGCATGGACGCCATAAACCAGCCCCTGCTCAGCGTTCGCGATCTTTCGGTGGCCTTCCGCCAACAGGGCAAGATTTCGGTTGCGGTCGACCGCATCTCCTTCGAGATCAAGCACGGTGAATGCGTGGCTCTCGTCGGTGAATCCGGTTCGGGCAAGTCGGTCAGCGCGCTGTCGGTCCTGAAGCTGCTGCCTTATCCGGCGGCGTCGCATCCCTCGGGGAGCATCCGCTTCAAGGGACAGGAATTGCTGTCGCTGTCGGAGAACGCAATTCGGGGCATCCGCGGCAACGACATCTCGATCATCTTCCAGGAGCCGATGACGTCGCTCAATCCGCTGCATACGATTGAGGGCCAGATCATCGAAATTATCCAGCTTCACAAGCCGGTCAGCAACGCGCTGGCGCGGGCCCGCACACTCGAATTGTTGCGGCAGGTCGGCATTCCCGAGCCGGAGACGCGGCTCAAAAGCTATCCGCATCAATTGTCCGGCGGCCAGCGGCAGCGCGTGATGATCGCGATGGCGCTCGCCAACGAGCCGGACCTTTTGATCGCGGACGAGCCGACCACGGCGCTCGACGTCACGGTGCAGGCGCAGATCCTGGCGCTGCTCGCGGAAATTCGCGCGCGGCTGGGCATGAGCCTGTTGTTCATTACCCATGATCTCGGCATCGTGCGCCGGATTGCCGATCGCGTCTGCGTCATGAAAAATGGCGAGATCGTCGAGCAGGGGCCGGTCGAGCAGGTCTTCAACGCGCCGAAACATCCCTACACCCGCGACCTCCTCGCCGCCGAGCCAAAACCCGACCCCGCGCCGCCGCGCCCCGAGCAGCCGGTGGTGATGTCCGCCGACAATCTGAAGGTCTGGTTTCCGATCAAGCGCGGGCTCCTGCGCTCGACGGTCGGGCATATCAAGGCGGTCGATGGCGTCAGCCTTGCGGTGCGCAAGGGCGAGACGCTGGGCGTGGTCGGCGAATCCGGCTCCGGCAAGACCACGCTGGGCCTGGCGCTGCTGCGGCTGATCTCTTCCGACGGGCCCATTGTGTTCCTGGGCGAGAATATCCAGGGGCTGAAGTTCAAGGAGATGCGGCCGTTCCGCCGCGACATGCAGATCGTGTTCCAGGATCCGTTCGGCTCCCTCAGTCCGCGCATGTCGGTCGACGACATCATCGCCGAAGGCCTTACGGTGCATCAGAAACACCTGTCGCGCGAGGAGCGCGAGGAACGGGTGGTCAAAGCCATGGACGACGTCGGCCTCAAGCCGGAGTGGCGTTCCCGCTTTCCGCATGAGTTCTCCGGGGGCCAGCGGCAGCGCATCTCGATTGCGCGCGCGGCCGTGCTGGAGCCGAATTTCGTGGTGCTGGACGAGCCGACCAGCGCGCTCGATATGCTGCTCCAGGCGCAGATGGTCGACCTGCTGCGCGAGCTGCAGCGCAAGCGCGACCTGACCTACATGTTCATCTCGCACGATCTGCGCGTCGTCGCCTCGCTCGCGAGCCATCTGATCGTGATGCGCGAGGGCAAGGTGGTCGAGGAGGGGCCGGCCTCGGAATTGTTCAACGCGCCAAAATCCGAATACACCCGCGCGCTGTTCGCGGCCGCCTTCCGCCAGGAAGCCACCGGCGACGATTCGGTTGCGACCTAAAGCCGTTTTATCGCTGCGAGATCGCTGCCCGCCGCCCTGATGCGCGTGATCGCCTCTTTTGCAGTCTCGACCACGGTCGCCATGTGATGTGCATTGGCATGCACGATGGTCTCGCCATCCCGCGCGATCGCCACATGGCCCTTCCAGAACAAGAGGTCGCCGCGCTGCAGTTTTTTCACTTCCGCAAGATCGAGCGCGCGGCCGAGCGAGTTCTGCTGCATGTCGCTGTCGCGCGGGCAACCGATGCCGGCGGCGTTGAGGGAGATTTGCACGAGGCCCGAGCAATCTATACCGAGGCTGCTCTTGCCGCCCCAGAGATAGGGCGTGCCGAGAAAGCGCTCGCAGACCGCGACGAAGTCTGCTTCACGGTGGCCGATCGCAGCAAGGTGCGGCTTCGGCAGATGCCAGCCCTCGCGGGTGATGGCGAAAGCGCCGTCCTCTCGCGTCACCGTCACCGCCGATCCCATCATCAGCGTCTCGACTGGCGGCAACTTGATCGATGGACCGCCAAAGGCGAACGTCCTGATCGCGGTGATGCGATGAGTGGGCGCGGCACCCGGCCTTGCGAGCGCCACATCGGGAAGCCAGCCGACATAGCCGTCGCTGTCGAGCTGGCCCCAGGCCCAGCCTTCGCCGTTGCGATCGTAGATCGTGACCCGTTCGCCTCGCAGTGCCTGCGTCATCAGCTCGGCATCGGAGGCCGGCGCTCGCCGAAGTGGCGCTAACGCGTCGGTCACCTCGAACGGCTCGCCGGCGACAAAGCGCGCGGCCTTCACCTTGCCTTCGAGATATTTGGCAGCGATATCGCCGCGGGCCGGTGTCAGGCGCGGATCATGCATAGCGTTCGCCCAGCAGCTTGTAGATTGCGCGCGCGGCCTGGCATTCGCCGCCCTCGGGCCGCGCCGGCTTCGCCGACGGCGTCCAGGCGTAGATGTCGATATGCAGCCAGCTTTTGGCGTGCTCGACAAAGCGCTGCAGGAACAGGGCGCAGGTGATCGATCCGGCGAACGTGCCCGACGGCGCGTTGGTGATGGTGGCGACGTTGGAGTCGAGCCAGCTGTCGTAGGGCGGCCACAGCGGCATGCGCCACAATGGATCGTTCTCCTCTCTGGCATGGCGGGCGACGTCGAGGGCCAGCGTCTCATCGCTGGTGTAAAAGGGCGGTAAATCGGGGCCCAGCGCGACGCGGGCCGCACCGGTCAGCGTGCCCATGTCGATCAACAGGTCCGGCTTCTCCTCGTCCGCCAGCGCCAGGGCGTCGGCGAGGATCAGCCGGCCCTCGGCGTCGGTATTGCCGATCTCGACGGTGATGCCCTTGCGCGACGTGAAGATGTCGAGCGGACGAAAGGCGTTGCCGGCGACCGCGTTCTCGACCGCGGGGATCAGGACGCGCAGCCGCAGCTTCAGCTTCGCATCCATCACCATCTGTGCCAGCGCCAGGATGTTGGCGGCGCCGCCCATGTCCTTCTTCATGATCAGCATGCCGCTCGACGGTTTCAGGTCCAAGCCGCCCGTGTCGAAGCAGACGCCCTTGCCGACCAGCGTCACTTTCGGATGCGCCGGATCGCCCCACGCGAAATCGATCAGCCGCGGCTGGCGAGTGGAGGCCATGCCGACCGCATGGATCAGCGGGAAATTCTGCTTCACGAGGTCGTCGCCTGCGATGCAATTGAAGCTCGCGCCAAAACGTTCGGCGAGTTGCCGCGCTACGAGCTCGAGTTCCGCCGGCCCCATGTCGTTCGAGGGCGTGTTGACGAGATCACGCGCCAGCGTCGCCGCGTCCGCCATGCGCGCGATGTCGGCGGCATCGACGCCGTTGGGAGGCACGAGCTTCACATCGGGGGCTTCCGCCTTGCGGTAACGGCCGAAGCGATAGAGGCCGAGCGCGAAGGCGAGTGCGGCGAGCCGCGGATCATGTGGTGCGTTGGCAAAGCGATAGACGCCTGACGGCAGCAGGCCGGGCAGCGCGCCGGGCCGGAACAGATCGCGGGATTTGGCGGCTTCATCCTCGAGGCCGAACAGCACCTGATCGATGCGGCCATCGGCTCCCGGCAGCGCCAGGAACGCGCCCGGCTTTGCGGAAAAGCCGTTCGCGAGCGCGAACTGTGCGCCCTGCGGCGGCAGCGAGCTGCGGATCGCCTCCCAGCTCGACTTGCTCACAAAGCTGATGGGGATGGCCGGCGTGGCGGGGGCGTGCTCGAACGCAGATGGCATGCTTGGCTCGTCTTCCGTGATGTGCATCTCAGATGTTTGACCAGACTTCGCAGAGTTTTTGGTGAGCCGCAATCGTCAAGGCCGCTACACGAGGCTCGGCCGGCCGTGATAGATTTCGGTCCGCTGCCGTAATGCCGGGGAAATCAGATGGACGTTGTTTGGGGCATTCTTGCTTTCACGGGCCACGCGATCGAAGCGGTTCTGGCCTACGTCGAGACCCATCACTGGATTTTCGGGTTCCTGGTCGCCGGCTACATCTTTTACCTGCATGACCGTGCCGTGCATGCGAGGTTCGACAACCTCGAAAAGCAGGTCCACGAGATCAGGAAGCGGCTCGCACTGGAATATTGACGGACCTCGCGCTCCCGGGGACGGCCGGCAAATTAACCAGCCGTTAGGGTTAACGGTTTATTGCTGGCGCGTTCGGCTCGGTCCAGCGCGAGAGTCAAAGTGCAGAGGCAGTCAGGTTTGGCCCGGTTCCTTGCAACCGCGGCAGTAACGGCAATGCTGGCCGCAAGCCTTGGCGGCTGCCAGACCATGGGCGACGTCACGGGCGCGCTAACCTCCAAGGCCGATCCTCCGGGCCCCGAGGCCGACCCGCATCGCGCCGCCGAATATTACGGCGACCGCTACCGCGCCAATCCCAAGGATGCGGGCGCCGCGCTCGCCTACGGCCAGGCGCTGCGCGCCAACGGCCAGCGGGCGCAGGCAGCCGCCGTGTTCGAGCAAGCGTGCATCGCCCATCCCGGCGACAGGGCGTTGCTGGCGGGCTGGGGCCGGGCGCTCGCCGACAACGGCAATTTCCAGCAGGCATTCGACGTGTTGGCGCGCGCACATTCGCCCGACAACCCCGACTGGCGCATCCTGTCGGTGCAGGGCACCGCGCTCGACCAGCTTGGCCGCCATGATGAGGCGCGCCGCTACTACGAGAGTGCGCTCAAGATCGTGCCGGGCGAGCCGTCGGTGCTCTCCAACCTCGGCCTGTCCTATATGCTGACGCGAGAGCTGCCGAAGGCGGAGGAAGCGTTGCGCCAGGCCTATGCCAACCCCAAGGCGGATGCGCGGGTGCGGCAAAATCTCGGCCTGGTGATCGGCCTGCAGGGCCGCTTTGCCGAGGCCGAGCAGATCGTCAAGGCGGACCTGCCGCCGGACGAGGCGGCCGCAAATGTCGCCTATCTGAAAGAGATGCTGAAGGGCAAGGATAAGGACAATTCGCGTCCACCGGGCCGCGGCGCCGGCAACATCCCGGTGGCCGAGCTCAATCGCCCGAATTGATCGGTCAGGCCTTGAGAAGCCTGGAGCAGCGCGAGGCTTTCGCCCGCGTGCTCAGTGCATATGCGAGATCTTGATGTAGGTCGGTCCGAGGATCACGACGAACAGCACCGGCAGGAAGAACAGGATCATCGGCACCGTCAGCTTCGGAGGCAGCGCGGCGGCCTTCTTCTCCGCTTCGGTCATACGCATGTCGCGGTTTTCCTGCGCCATCACGCGCAGGCTCTGGCCGAGCGGCGTGCCGTAGCGTTCCGACTGTTGCAGCGCGAGGCAGACCGATTTCACGCCCTCGAGGCCCGTGCGCTTGGCGAGGTTCTCATAGGCGACCTTGCGGTCCTGCAGATAGGACAACTCGGCCGTGGTCAGCGTGAACTCTTCCGACAGCGCGATCGACTGGGTCACGATCTCGCTCGAGACCTTGCGGAAGGCGGCCTCGATCGACATGCCGGATTCGATGCAGATCAGAAGCAGATCGAGCGCATCGGGAAATGCACGCTTGATCTGGAGCTGGCGCTTGCCGATGGCGTTCTTCAGGAACAGCATCGGCGCCTGCAGGCCGAACCAGGCGGCGCCGACACAGATGCCGATCTTCACCGGCATCGACTTCTCCATGTGGGAGATCACGAAGACATAGAGCGCCGAACCGATGAACATCACGATCGGCGATACGAGGCGGAAGAACAGGAAGGTGACGTAGGGTGCCTGTCCGCGATAGCCGGCGAGCGTCAGCTTCTCGCGGGCGGCCTCCTGCCCCAGGTATTTGGTCAAATTGAAGTCTTCGACGATCTTGGAGACGAACTGCTTCGGCGTCCGGCGCAGCGCCACCTTCTCGCTCTTGTTCATCCGTTCGCGTTCGCGCGCGCGGATGCGTTCGCGCTCGCTCGCCACCGCTTTCAGGCGCTTGTTGAGGTTGTCGCCCGCAAGCAGAGGCATGACCAGGGTGTAGGCCGTGGCGCTCGCCGCGAGCGCGGCGAGCAGCATGGTGATGAAGCGCGGGTTGTGGATGAAGTTGATAAGGAAATCAAACATGCCGCACCATCAGAAGTCGAAGTTGATCATTTTTTTCATCACCATGATGCCCATCGACATCCACAGGACGCAGCCGACCAGCATGAGCTGGCCCGTGTTGTCCGTCCACAGCAACGAGATGTAGCCGGGGGTGGTCATGTAGACCAGGATCATCACGATCGGCGGCAGCGAGCCGATGATGCCGGCGGAAGCCTTCGCTTCCATCGACATCGCCTGGATCTTCTCGGCCATCTTCCTGCGGTCGCGCAGCACCTTGGAGAGGTTGCCGAGCGCTTCCGACAGGTTACCGCCGCTCTTCTGCTGGATCGCCACGACGATGCCGAAGAAGTTCGCTTCCGGCACCGGCATCCGCTCATAGAGCCGCGTGCAGGCTTCGCCCAGGGGAATGCCGATCGCCTGCGTCTCGATGATCTGCAGGAATTCGCTGCGCAGCGGCTCCGGCGAGTCGGCGGCGACGACCTTGAGCGATTCGAACAGCGGCAGACCCGCCTTGATGCCGCGTACGATGACGTCGACGGCATCCGGCAGCGCCTTGAGGAAGGCTGCTTCGCGGCGCTTCTTCAGGAAGCTCAGCATCCAGCGCGGCAGGCCGAGGCCGCCGGCAAAGCCGAGCCCGGCGGCGCCGAGCAGGCCGCCGCCGACGAACCACGCGCCGATGAAGAAAATCGCGCCTAATACGCCCGAAATGACAAAGAACTTCTGAGTTGACCAGCTGAGGCCGGCCTGGCTCAGGCGGACGCTGAGCGGGACCTTGCTTTGCTTCTCGCGGCGCGCCTCGAGCTCTTTCAGCGAACCCTCGACCTGCTCGCGGCGCGAGCGCTGGGTCTTGTCGTTCTGCCGCTTCGCGACCGGTTCGGGCTTGGCGACGGAGGCGCGGCGGCTCTCGGCCTGCTTCTCACCGGAGATGGAGGGATAGATGAAAACCCACGCCACGCCGCCGATCGCGGTGGCGGCGAGGAAGCCGAGGGCCAGTAGCTGCATGATGTTCATGGCGGGTCCTTATGTCGGCGCGGCGGTTTCAGCGGCATCGAGCGCCGCCGCAAGCCGCTTCTCCTCGCCGTAATAGCGGGCGCGCTCCCAGAAGCGCGGGCGGCCGATGCCGGTGGAACGGTGGCGGCCGATGATCTTGCCGTTGGCGTCTTCGCCGACGAGGTCGTAGAGAAAAATGTCCTGCGTGATGATGGTCTCGCCTTCCATGCCCATCACCTCGGTGATGTGGGTGATGCGGCGCGAGCCGTCGCGCAACCGCGCGGCCTGGATGATGACGTCGATCGAGGCGCAGATCATCTCGCGGATGGTCCGCGACGGAAGCGAGAAGCCGCCCATGGTGATCATGGATTCGCAGCGCGACAGCGCTTCGCGGGGATTGTTGGCGTGCAGCGTGCCCATCGAGCCGTCGTGGCCGGTGTTCATGGCCTGCAGCAGGTCGAACGCCTCGGGTCCGCGGACTTCGCCGACGATGATCCGCTCAGGACGCATACGCAGGCAGTTGCGCACCAGTTCGCGCATGGTGACCTGGCCCTCGCCTTCGATGTTGGGGGGGCGGGTTTCGAGCCGTACCACATGCGGTTGCTGCAGCTGAAGCTCGGCGGCGTCCTCGCAGGTGATGACGCGCTCGTCGTGCTCGATATAGTTGGTGAGGCAGTTGAGCAGCGTGGTCTTACCCGAGCCGGTACCGCCGGAGATCAACACATTGCAGCGGACCCGGCCGATGATCTGCAGGATATCCGCGCCTTCCGGCGAGATGGCGCCGAATTTGACCAGCTGATCGAGCGTCAGCTTGTCCTTCTTGAATTTGCGGATGGTGAGCGCGGGGCCGTCGATCGCCAGCGGCGGCACGATGGCGTTGACGCGCGAGCCGTCGGCGAGGCGGGCGTCGCAGATCGGCGAGGATTCGTCGACGCGCCGGCCGACCTGACTGACGATGCGCTGGCAGATGTTGAGAAGCTGCTGATTGTCGCGGAAGCGGATGCCGGTGCGCTGGATCTTGCCGCTGACTTCGATAAAGACGGTTCCTGCCCCGTTCACCATGATGTCCGCGATGTCGTCGCGCGCCAGCAGCGGCTCGAGCGGACCATAGCCGAGCACGTCGTTGCAGATGTCGTCGAGCAGCTCTTCCTGCTCGGCGATCGACATCACGATGTTCTTGATCGCGATGATCTCGTTGACGATGTCGCGGATTTCCTCGCGCGCGGACTCGCCGTCGAGCTTGGCGAGCTGGGCGAGGTCGATCGCCTCGATCAGCGCGCCGAAGATCGTCGCCTTGACCTGGTAGTAATTGTCGGAGCGGCGCGCTTCGGCCGGAGGCGGGGGCGGCGGCGCTCTGGTCGGTGCGATCGGCGGCGCGGAGACGACCGGCGGCGCCGCCGCGCGCGCAGGAGCGGCGGGGGCAGCCGGCTCCGGCACGCCCGCCGCGGGCTTCGTCGGCCTCGTGTCGTTCTCTGCTCCGCTACGCTTACCAAACACGACGATACTCCCGACGGGGGCTTACTTGCCCCGCAGCTTGTCGATCAGGGGCGACAGGAAGGAACCCCGGGATTTCTTGGTTTCGCTGCGGCCTGTCAGCCGCTGCGCGATCTGCAGAAACATTTCGGTGGTGCGATGATTGGCGGCGACTTCCGCGATCATCTGGCCATTGTTGGCGGCCGAGCCGAACATTTGCGGGTCGAAGGGAATCGAGGCGATCGGCTGGCTCTCGATCGCCTTGGCAAATTCGGTCGCGCTGATCTCGGGGCGCTTCGGCACGCCGACCTGGTTCAGGCAGAACAGCGGCGGCCGGTCGTTGGGTCGCGAGGCCTTCAGGAGGTCGAAGATGTTCTTGGTGTTGCGGAGATTCGCGAGATCGGGCGCGGCGACGATCAGGATGTCGTCGGCGCCGACCAGCGCGCGCTTGGTCCAACCCGACCATTGATGCGGGATGTCGAGTACGATGCAGGGCATGGTGGTGCGCAGCGTGTCGAAGATCGCATCGAACGCGTCGGTGCCGAAATCGTAGACCTTGTCCAGCGTCGCGGGAGCCGCAAGCAGGCTCAGATGGTCGGTGCATTTCGAAAGCAGGCGATCGACGAAGGCGGTATCCACGCGGTCGGGCGAGAACACGGCGTCCGCAATGCCTTGTGGCGGGTCCTGGTTGTAGTCGAGGCCGGCGGTGCCGAAGGCGAGGTCGAGATCGGCGACGACGGAATCCATGGCGAGATCGCGTGCGATCGCCCAGGCGACATTATGGGCGACCGTGGAGGAGCCGACACCGCCCTTTGCGCCGACGACCGCGATGATGCGGCCGACCGATTTCGCCTCGGGCGCCGAGAACAGGTTGCAGATCGAGCGGACGACGTCGATTGTGGTGACCGGCGCGATGATGTAGTCGCTGACGCCGCGGCGCACCAGCTCGCGATACAGCGTGACGTCGTTGATTTTGCCGATCACGACGACGCGGGTGCCGGGATCGCAGACGGTTGCGAGGTGATCGAGGCCGGCCAGCACGTCGGTGCGGTTATCGGCTTCCAGCACGATCACGTTCGGGGTTGGCGCGGAGCGATAGGCCTCGACGGCGGCGGCCATGCCGCCCATCTGGATCTTCAGATGCGCCTTGCCGAGCCGGCGGTCTTCACCGGCCGATTGCACGGCGGCAGCCGTTTCCACCGTGTCGCAGAAGGCCTGTACCGACACCCGCGGCGCGGGCGCGATGTGGTCCTCCGCGGGCGGCGGCGCGACTTCCGACTTTTCTTCGGTATCTTGGCGAGCGTAGCTGATCATTTGCCTGTGTCGCTGAGTTTGGCCTTTTCGCCGTCAGGATAGAGGGTCCCGGTCGCAGTACCCTTGCGATATTTCTCGAACCCTTCGGTCCGGCGCGTCGTATAGGCCGGGGTCTCGGGGCGGGGCTGCACGAGGTCGGAGGGGTTGTCGACCATCGCAGCCATGTTGCGCTGATAGGCGCAGCCGAAATTGTAATAGTCCTTGTTGTCGTAGTAGCCCTTGTCCTTGACCGAGGGGCCGAGATCCTCCGGCCACAATCCGCAGGGGCCGGCCTCCGCCCTGATCTTCGGATAGCTCAGACGGATCGCCGCAAAATGGCGGGGATTCTCCGGATGATAGCGGCGCACCACGAGGCCGCGCGGCGGCACGCCGGCGGCTTCGAGCAGCGACTGGATCTCGCGCAAGGAATCCGCGGCCGCGCGCGCATTCGGCGTATTGACCGGTACGTCGGCGTTGATCGCGCCGGTGCCTTCGTGCTGCCAGCTCTGCGCAAGGCCCATCACGTCGGCGCGTTGTTCGGCGGATAGCCCGCCGCGTCCCTGGCCGACAAAGACCACGATGGAGCTATTGGCTTCCTCGACCGCGATGGGATGGCGGAGCCGGTAGTCGTCGGGCACGGCTGCGACCTGCACGCGGTCGTCATGGACGCAGGCGCCGAGCGAAAGGCCGAGGCCGACCAGCGCCACCGCCATGCGGACGGCGCGCCTGCGCTTATGGGTTGCTGTGGCTGTCATGTTGAAATTCCCGCCCCGCCTCAGTCGGTGATAAAGCCGTAAGTGCCACGATAATTCCGCGCCGGCTCGGAGCGGTTCGGCACGCCGTAGATACGATTGATGGTGCCGAGCAGCTGGGCCTGCGGATCGGAGGCCGCGGCAAATCCGTCGTCTGGGCGCGACAAGTCCTTCTGCGCCACCGCGCGCACCACATAGGGCGTCACGATCACACAGAGCTCGGTCTGGTTGTTGATGAAGTCGCGGCTGCGGAACAGCGATCCCAGCACCGGCAGCTCCATCATGCCGGGCAGGCCATTGACCGCCTGCTTGGTTTGCTTTTGGATCAGGCCGGCCATCGCCATCGAGCCCCCGGAGGGAATCTCGAGCGTGGTTTCGGCGCGGCGCGTCTTGATCGAGGGAATCGTCGTCCCGCCGACGCCGCCCTGCAGCGCGTTCTCGGTCGAGACTTCCGACACTTCGGTCATCACACGCAGGCTGATCCGGCCCTCGGTGAGAACGACAGGCGTGAAGTTCAGCGAGATGCCGAATTTCTTGAAGCTGACCGTCTGTACGCACTGCCCGATGGCACCTGACGTGGTGGTTTGGCAGGTCACGCCGGTTGGAATCGGAAATTCGCCGCCGGAAATGAACGTCGCGGACTCGCCGGAGATCGCCGTCAGATTGGGTTCGGCGAGCGTCCGCACGACGTTAGCGCTCTCCATGGCGCGCAGCGTGGCCTGCACCGAGGAGCCGAACGTCGTCGTCAGACCATTGTTGGCGACGAGCGGCGCATTGTTCGCGGTGAACGGAGGAGTGTTGTTGAAATTCACCACGGAGGTACCGTAGCTGAGATTGGCCTGGAGATCGATGCCCAGCTGCTTGATGATCGAGCGCTGGACCTCGGCGACGGTGACCTTCAACATTACCTGGTCGCGGCTGCGAACCGTGATCGAGTTGACGACCTTGTCGACGCCGCCCGCAAGGCGCGCGGCCATTTCGCCGGCCTGCTGCGCTTCAAGCGGATTGGCCGCCGAACCCGTCAGCACCACGCCGTCGCCGACGCCCTCGATGCGGATGTCGGAGTTCGGAAACAGCTGCCGAAACGCGGCGCGAAGACCATTGAGGTCGCGTGTCACGGCGATGTCGTAGGAGGCGATCTGCTGGCCGCTGGCGTCGAAGAACACGATGTTGGTCTGGCCGATCGCGGCGCCGATGATATAGGCGCGCTGTGCGGAGCGAACCACGGCATTGGCAATCTTGGGATCGGCGACCAGCACATCCTTGATGTCGCGGGGCAGGTCGACCACGAACGATTTGCCGATGCCGAGCGAGACCGGGCGTGCATTATTCTGGCTGTCCGCCGCCACCGGAGGAGGGACGCGATAGTCGCTTGCCACCACCGGCGTAAGCGCCGGATTGAGCGTCAACGCGGCGACGCCTGCAAACGACAGGGCGCGGACCGTGAAGGCCCCTAGCGTCCGCTTGTTAACCCCGCACTTCATCTCAAATCCTCGTCGTCACTTCACTGCTGCGCTTGGGATGCCGAAACGTATGATGTTGACGCTTTCGGTCTGCTTGACAGTGGCTTCCACGGTGTTCTCGACCATCTTGACGTCGGCGATGCTGCGCAACGCCAGCGACAGCGTGCCGGCCTGGCGCGCGGCGGCCAGCGTCGGAATCTGTTCGGGCTTCAGTTCGAGCGTGACAGTCTTGCCGACCACGGCGTTCTGGCCCTCCTTCTCCTTTGGCGCCTGATCGATGGCGAGCACACGGAGATTGGAGAGGATGACCTGGGACTGGACGATATCCGGCTGGTTGGGATGTTCTGCATTCTTGATGCGCTGGGTCAGGATCACGTCAACGCGATCGTTCGGCAGTATGAAGCCGCCGGCGCCGGTTTCCGGCGAGATTTCGGTCGAGATCGCGCGCATGCCGCTCGGCAGGATCGCGGCCATGAAGCCGGAGCCGTCGGCCTTGACGAGCTTCTGGTCGCGGATCGGTTCGCCGCCGATGAAGGGGGAGCGCGCGATCGAGCCAGTCACCTGGTTGACGGCGTCAGGCCGTTCGGTGCGCTTGATGAAGCTGGCGCTGGCGGTTGCCGTCGGCCAGGTCTGCCATTGCAGATCCTCCTGCTTGACGGTCTGACCGAGGCCGATGTCGGACTTGGCCACGAGCACATCGACCGTCGGCAGTTGCGCGACGGGTTCGGTCGGCGGGGGTTTACTGTCGGATCCGGCCGCCAGATACGCGGCAACGCCGCCGGCGCCGAGGGCGATAGCCAGGACCACAATGCGTGCCCGATTCATACGCTTCACTTTCCACATTACGCCGCGACGCGTGCGCCGCCGTGAAGTGGAGTTGACCAGCTATTCGTCAAAGCATGGTTAATGAGGCGTGAGTAAATTGCCTTAACGGCGAGTTACTTGCGCGATTGCAAGGCTGATCAACCGAACCTGAGATGCGCCGGGTCAACGGCCTTCACCCATTCCGTCTCCGGATAGATCATCAGCGCGCCGATCGCGAGCGCGATGCCGTAGGGGATGCCGCTCTCCCTGGCGTGCAACCGCAGCAGCCAAGCCTGACCCGTGAGCATGGCGGGCAGCGGCCACTGCCGGAACTGCAGCAGCAGCAGCGTCAGCGCACCGCCGAACATGGAGGCATAGAGCAGGTATTCCATCAGATGGTCAAAGCCGAACCAGAGTGCGGCGGCCGCCACGATCTTGGCGTCGCCGCCGCCGACCCAGCCCATCGTGAAGCAGAAGAAGGCGACCACCAGCACCAATGCGCCGGCGCCGACATAGGAGAGGATTTCGGAGGGCGCCATGCCGGTCGCTACTGCGAGCAGCAGAAAGCCCGCGGCCAGCGCCAGCGAGACGCGGTTGGAGATCGTCATGGTGAAGAGATCGCTCGCCGCCGCGAACGCCATCAGGGCCGGAAACAGCAGGAGGCGTGCGAGATCAAGCATCATGGGAACACCGCCAAGGCTCTGAACAAGGCGCGGAACGTCGGATCGCCGAAGTCTAGCGGCGAGTGGTGAACAAAGGGGAAAACGGCAGCGGCCGTTACCAGAGGCTGAAGATCCCGCAGGCGAGCGCGACGACCGAAACCGCCAGCGCAAGGCAGACGAGCTGCACACTGGCCTGGCTGCGGGCATCGGTCGCCGTCTTCCCGGCTGCCACGACGGCGGCATTACTCTTACGCATACGCGAGCGCCAACAGGATAGAGGAAACAACAAAGGCCCCGGACATTCCGGGGCCTTTGATGCTCGGCAAGCCTTCGACTACTTGAGCGAAGTGCTGATCGAGGTGAACTGGGTGTTGAGCTTGGTGCCGAGGCCGTTGACCACAGCGATGATCGCGAGCGAGATGCCGGCGGCGATCAGGCCGTATTCGATGGCGGTGGCACCCGACTCATCCTTCACGAAACGCGCAATCAGGTTCTTCATCAGGTAAACTCCATGTACACGTGGCTGGTCGAACTAGGGTCTGGTCTCACCGGCGTTCTCAGCACCGTGACCATGGCGTACCCTAAGACCGGAGAATTGCGGCGCAGTTAATTCGATTGAGGAAACACCGAAGCAATTAGCTGTTCTTTTGCAGAGTAAATTTCACATTAAGCGGTTGGTTAAAATTCTACCGTGGCTTCGATCGGGTAAATTCACGTGCGGCATGAACTACGTCGCGCGCAGGGGTTCACATCTCCTTAAGCCCGCGGGAGTACGCCTGATTATCCGATTTGATGAGGCGTCCATGTCCACTCTTCCGATGGAAGTCGTGTTGATGCTCGGCCAGACCGTCGAGAAGGTGGTTCCGATCACGATCGGTCTTGCGCTGGTGTTCTCGCTGCTCACCCATTTCTGGGCCTGCAACGATACGGTGCCGTGGTGGAAGAAGCGCGAGCTCGTCACCGACATTGTCTACTGGTTCTTCGTGCCGGTGTTCGCGCGCGTGATAAGGATCGGGTTGTTGGTGCTCGGCGCCGGCGTCGTCTTCAATATCCATGAAGCCGACGAGCTGATTGCTTTCTACGACAACGGCCATGGGCCGCTGTCGCATCTGCCGCTATGGGCGCAGGCGCTGCTGTTTCTCGTGCTGTCGGACTTCATGCTTTACTGGCTGCACCGCATGTTTCACGGCGGTGAGTTCTGGAAGTATCACGCCGTTCATCACTCCTCCGAGGAACTGGACTGGATCTCGGCTGCGCGCTTCCATCCCGTGAACCTGATCCTGGGGACCATCAGCGTCGATGTGATCCTGCTGATGGCGGGCATTTCGCCGAACATCATGCTCTGGGTCGGTCCGTTCACCACGTTCCATTCCGCCTTCGTGCATGCCAACCTGAACTGGACGCTCGGGCCGTTCAAATATGTGGTGGCGACGCCGGTGTTTCACCGCTGGCATCACACCGCGCTCGAGGCCGGCGGCAACACCAATTTCGCCGGCACCTTTCCGATCTGGGACATGCTGTTCGGGACCTTCCGCATGCCCGAAAACGACCTTCCCGATGAGTACGGCAAGGACGAGGCGGCCATGCCTTCCGAAATCGTCGGACAACTCGCCTATCCGTTTCGGCGCCAGTGATGTCCGCGTGGCGCCTCCCGGTTCACCACCTATCCGGGCAAATTCGGCAAATTTGTCAGGCTCGATTTGCGCTTCCTTCATGAATTGTCAGCACACTCGCTTCGTCGGGCGCCGGTTCCGCTGTGTCTCGCTTTTACCGGCTCGCTAATGCCCCGGGGTTCAGTATGTCATTGAATATCTTGCGTAATCTTTCACGTTCCCTGTTCGGCCTGGCGCTGGCCGCGCTGTGCGGACCGTTGGTGCCCATGGCGGAAGCCGCCCCGGACGCCATCGCCGTCAATGTCGATCAGGCACGCCTCGTCAAGCTGCCGACCCGCGTCGCCACCATCGTGGTCGGAAACCCTCTGATCGCCGACGTTACGCTGCAGAGCGGCGGCATCCTGGTGGTGACCGGCAAGGGCTATGGCGCGACCAATTTCATCGCCATGGACCGCGCCGGCGAGGTGCTGGTGGATCGACAGATCCAGGTCGAGGGACCGACCGAGGAACTCGTGACCGTCTATCGCGGCGTCGACCGCGAGACGTATAGCTGCAAGCCGACCTGCCAGCGCCGCATGACGCTCGGCGACGGCGACGGCTATTTCAAGTCGGTCGCCGACCAGGCCAGTTCGCTCAACAGCCAGGCGAGCGGCTCGGGTTCTGCGGCGAACAAGGCCCCGTAGAGACGGCCATCCCGACGGCGCACCGGCATTGGCGCCGGTGCTGCGCAACTGGTTAACGTAACGTTAACAAGGCGGGTCGCTCCGCTCGAAGCGCGCGCAACACTTCAACAATCTGTTTCGGCTAATGCTGGCAGCGAAGATGGTCGCTGCCCGCCTGCGAGGGCTCGATCCGGAGATTGTCCGATGTCTGCGCCCGCCGCTTCCTCCGCTTCGTTCATGCGCCTGTTGCGCCGGTTCCGGCGCAACCGCAAGGCTGCGGCCGCGGTCGAATTCGCCCTGGTCGCGCCGGTGTTCCTGGCACTGCTCTTTGCGATCCTCGAGACGGCGCTGATGTTCTTCGCAAGCCAGGTGCTCGAGAGCGTCACGCAGCAGTCCGCGCGCATGGTCCTGACCGGACAGGCGCAGAACAGCGGCTGGGATAAGACGGCCTTTCAAACCTACGTTTGCAACCAGCTTCCCGCGCTGTTCAGCTGCGCCAAGATTGCCGTCGACGTTAAATACTATACGTCGTTCTCGGCGGTCAGCTTCAGCCTCCCGGTCGACAACACGGGCAATCTCGTCAGCGCCAACCTGCAATACAATCCCGGCGGTCCCGGCTGCACTGTCGTCGTGCAGGTCTACTATCCATGGCAGCTCTTTGTCACCGGGCTCGGCTACAACATCGCCAACTACCCAAACAACCAGCGCCTGCTGATAGGGACCGCAGCCTTCAAGAATGAACCGTTCCCCGGTAACGCCTCGGCTCCGGCCTCGTGCAATTAAGAGATGCGATGAAAGCAATGATCAGGATCTCGATGCTGCCGTTCAGAGGACGCCTGCCCCGCTTTTTCCGGGATCGGCGTGGCGTCGCAGCGATCGAATTTGCGATGATCGCGCCCTTCATGCTGATAGCGTTCTTCGGCACGGTCGAGTTCTGCACCGCGGTCGCGATCGACCGCAAAGTGACGCTGATCGCACGGACGTTCTCCGACCTTACGTCACAGCAAACGCCGCCCAGCCTTGCTGTCGACGGAGCGAGCATAGCCGATCCCGACTTTGTGAACAATTTCACGGCCGGCATGAAGATCGTGCAGCCCTACGATGCGACGCTGGTCCTGGGGACGATTTCCGAGGTCTATGTCGACTCCAACGCGAAAGCCACCGTGCAGTGGAGCAGGTCGGCTATCGTCCAAAGTGGCGCGACACAGGCGACGCTGACGACGTCGACGCGCAAATTCGGAGACGACGTCAGCAACGTCGTGCCGCCTCAGCTCCTGGTCAAGCAGACTTACCTGATCTTCAGCGAGACCTCCTACAAATACACACCGACCATCGGCTATGTGATGGCGAAGGCCGGGGTGAATATGAGTGACGTCTCCTACACGAGGCCGCGTCAAGCGACTTGCATCACCTACAACAACGTTCCGCTGCTCGTTGCGGGCAAATGTCCGCAGAGCTGACTCCGTCCATATGCTTCGGAAAATGAAAAGGCCGCGCTGTGAGGCGCGGCCTTTGTTATTTGCTTTCGGTAGTCTCAGGCGCGATTTTCGGAGGGGGCCTTGGCCCCCCGCGGAAATCGTTCAGTTGGCGGCGCGCAGATTGTCGGCCGACGACTTGCCAGAGCGGCGGTCCGCCACGATCTCGTAGGAGATCTTCTGGCCTTCACGCAGCGTGCCGAGCCCGGCGCGTTCGACGGCCGAGATGTGCACGAACACATCGTTGCCGCCGTCATCCGGCTGGATGAAGCCATAGCCCTTGGTTGCGTTAAACCACTTCACGGTTCCCATGCTCACGGGATAGTCCCTTCTCGGATATAGATAGTCGAAACCCACTCATCGCGGGCTGGTGAGATCGAATTTTTGGAAGGGTCGTCAGCGTCTAAACCGGCTGTACCGGTGGATAGCTAATGTCGTCCGGCCGAAAATCGATTGCCCCCCATATTATGGGAAGCAGGCTTGCAAAACAATCCTGAGCTGCGCGATTTTTTGGGCGGGGGCCCTGTCACAGATCGGCCGCGCGATGACACGATGTTGTCATGCGCGGCCTTGGAGGCGGGCGAAACAAGCCTTTATCGGCGGCGGAACTGCCCGCCACCACGTTGTGGCGCTCGGGAGGCGCCTGCGGGCGCCGAACTCGGACGCTCGTCCTTGTGGCGGAAGATCAGCCGCCCCTTTTCGAGGTCGTAGGGCGACATCTCGATCGTCACGCGGTCGCCCGCCAGGGTCTTGATGCGGTTTTTCTTCATCTTGCCGGCGGTGTAGGCGACGATCTCGTGGCCTGCGTCGAGTTGCACGCGATAGCGGGCGTCAGGCAGGATTTCGGTGACCAGTCCTTCGAACTGGATCAGCTCTTCTTTAGCCATGGTTCTCTCCAGATCGGCGGACGGCTAGTGGGGTCGCTGGTTGCGGTTGTTGGGTCGATGGTTCGGTCGGCTTTCGCGGTGCAAAAACGCCACGCCGTGCAATCCCTCGGCCTTGCCGCCGCCCTCGGCCGAACGGTGCGGCTCGCGATTGATGTGCTGGGCCGTCTTATTACCACCTCCATGGCGTTGACGGCGAGGGCCTTTCGCTGGCGGCGCACTGTCATGTGAGCGGCTGGCATGGGGCCGCGGCGCCGGCCGGCCGCCGCGATGATGTTGCTGGTGGTGGGCCGGGGCTGGAGCGGCATCGCGCTGGCCGGGCGTGCGGCGGTCTTCGCGCGGCAACGCCATGCGGATCAGCCGTTCGATGTCGCGCAGATAGCCCATCTCCTCCGCGCCCGCGAGCAGCGAGATCGCAATCCCGTCGGCGCCGGCGCGCGCGGTGCGGCCAATGCGGTGGACATAGGTCTCGGGTACGTTCGGAAGGTCGAAATTGACGACATGGCTGATGCCGTCGACATCGATGCCGCGGGCGGCGATATCGGTCGCCACCAGCGTGCGAACCTCGCCGGAGCGGAAGGCCGCCAGCACGCGCTCGCGGTGGTTCTGCGACTTGTTGCCGTGAATGGCGGCGGCACGGATGCCGGCCCTCTCAAGGCCCTTCACCACCTTGTCCGCGCCGTGCTTGGTGCGGGTAAAGATCAGCGCGCGGTCGACGGCCTCCTGCTTGAGCAATTGGGCCAGAAAGGCGGCCTTGTTGGAATGATCGACCTGGATGATGCGCTGGGTGATGCGCTCGACGGTGGAAGCAACCGGCGTCACCGCGACGCGGGCCGGATCACGCAGCATCGCTTCGGCAAGCTCGGCGATATCCTTCGGCATGGTCGCCGAGAAGAACAGCGTCTGCCGCTTGATCGGAAGCTTTGCCACGATTTTGCGGATGTCGTTGATGAAGCCCATGTCGAGCATGCGGTCGGCTTCATCCAGCACCAGGAACTCGACCTGGTTGAGTTTCAGGCCGTTGCTCTGCACGAGGTCGAGCAGGCGGCCGGGGGTTGCGACCAACACCTCGACGCCCGGCATGAGCGCGCGGACTTGGCGCCCCATCGGCACGCCGCCGATTGCAAGCGTCGAGGAAAGGCGGATGTGCCGGCCATAGGCGTTGAAGCTGTCGAGGATCTGCCCCGACAATTCGCGCGTCGGGCTCAGCACCAGCACGCGGGCCGTCTTCGGCTGAGGCTTGATGCGGCTCTGCAGGAGGCGGTGCAGGATCGGCAGCGCAAAGGCTGCGGTCTTGCCGGTGCCGGTCTGGGCGATGCCGACGATGTCGCGGCCTGAAAGCGCGAGCGGAACGGTCTGGGCCTGGATCGGGGTGGGAGTGATGTAGTTTTCTTCGCGAAGCGCTCGCGCGATCGGGTCGGCAAGGGCGAAGTCCTGAAAGGAAGTCAAAAGCTGGGTTCTTTCCATATAAACGAAGGCGCCACGGCTTTTGCCGCCGGGCGCTGGCGTGGTGTCAGAAAAACACCCGCGTGCTGGGGGCGTCGGTTTGTTGGCTGAAAGGGCAAGCCAGAAGCCGCCAAAAAGGGGCTTAAGAACACGCGGCTCGCAATGACCCGACGATTCGTTGGGTTCTTGGGTGCCATATGGCCTACAAACGCGGCGCTTTCAAGGTCCATTGCTGCATTGCGCTTAACAGTTTATCGCAGGTTGCAGCGCCGAAATATCAATGCCGGAAATTTAGCCAAAGCGTTATAGTTGCACAAAAAATGAACAGTTTGCCGCTTAGGCATACATTTTTATCGCCTATTTGTTGGGCAGATCAGGGCGCTGTCGGCGTCAAATTCCTCAATCACTCCATCGCCTTACGACGTTCTGGGCCAATGGCATGGTTCTTGCGATTCCCTTAACGCAGGCGGCCGTGGGGTCGCTTCGCAGCGTTTTTCACGCCTGCGTCAGGGAGATGACATTTCATGCTTACTCACACCACAGATATCGCGGTGCCCTTCAGCCGGCGTCGCTGGTTGGCTGCTGCCGCCGGCGTCGTGCTCGGCCTGACCGGCTTCGGCTCGGCCAAGGCGGCGGACGACACCATCAAGATCGGCGTTCTGCATTCGCTTTCGGGCACCATGGCCATCAGCGAAACCACGCTGAAGGACACCATCCTTTTCCTGATCGACGAGCAGAACAAGAAAGGCGGCGTGCTCGGCAAGAAGCTTGAGGCCGTCGTCGTCGACCCGGCCTCGAACTGGCCGCTATTCGCCGAAAAGGCGCGCGAGCTCATCACCAAGGACAAGGTCGCCGTCGTGTTCGGCTGCTGGACTTCAGTGTCGCGCAAGTCAGTGCTGCCGGTGTTCAAGGAGCTGAACAGCATCCTGTTCTATCCGGTGCAGTATGAGGGCGAGGAGTCCGAGCGCAACGTGTTCTACACCGGTGCCGCGCCGAACCAGCAGGCGATCCCTGCCGTCGACTATCTGATGAAGCAAGAAAAGGTGAAACGCTGGGTGCTGGCGGGCACCGACTACGTCTATCCGCGCACCACCAACAAGATCCTGGAGGCCTATCTGAAATCGAAGGGTGTCGCCCAGGAAGACATCATGATCAACTATACCCCGTTCGGTCACTCCGACTGGCAGACCATCGTCGCCGACATCAAGAAGTTCGGTTCGGCTGGCAAGAAGACAGCTGTCGTATCGACCATCAACGGCGATGCCAACGTTCCCTTCTACAAGGAGCTGGGTAACCAGGGCATCAAGGCGACCGACATTCCGGTGGTCGCGTTCTCGGTGGGCGAGGAAGAGCTCGCGGGCCTCGACACCAAGCCGCTTGTCGGCCATCTCGCGGCCTGGAACTACTTCGAATTGATCAAGACGCCTGCGAACGAGAAGTTCATCAAGGACTGGCAGGCCTACACCAAGAATCCGAAGCGCACGACCAACGACCCGATGGAAGCCCACGTGATCGGCTTCAACATGTGGGTGAAGGCGGTCGAGAAGGCGAAGTCGACCGATGCGGACAAGGTGATCGACGCGCTGCCCGGTATCGAAACGCCGAACCTGACAGGTGGCGTGGCCAAGATGCTGCCGAACCACCACATCACCAAGCCGGTGTTCATCGGCGAGATCAAGGCCAACGGCCAGTTCGACGTGGTCTACAAGACCAAGGATCTCGTGCCCGGCGACGCGTGGTCGAAGGAGCTGGACGGTTCCAAGGACCTGATCGGCGACTGGGTCGGCAAGAAGTGCGGCAACTACAACGTCAAGACCAACAAGTGCCTGGGTTCCGGCACCTGATCTGAAGTCGACCCAACAACACAGGAAGAAGGCGGCGAGCGTCGCCGCCTTCTTCGCCTTCCGCCGGGGAAGTCCAGTGTTAGCCAATGCCTTTCATCGTTTGCGCGTGCTCGCGCTCGCCGTATTGCTGATTGCTTTCGCGCTGCCGGCCCTTGCCGGTCCGTTCGAGGACGCGGTCGGCAAGTTCACCACTGACGATTTCTCCGATACCGAAGAGGCAATCGGCGTGATTGCGGGCTCGGGCAACCCGCTCGCTTACCCCATCATCAGCGCGCTGCAGGACGAGCGGCTGATGTTCGATGCCGACAGCAAGAAAGTTTACATCAAGCAGGCCGATGGCAAGGCGATCGACGCCGCGACTGGCGCCGCGGTCGACAGCATTCCCGACAGCGCGGACGCCGTGCGCCTCAACAACCGGCTGCGCCGCACGGTCGAGGCCGCGCTTGGCGGCCTGACGTTGCTGTCGCCGGATGTGGCCACGCGTATCACGGCTGCGCAGTCCGTGTTCAAGTCGCACGAAGAATTGGCACTGCCGACCGTCGAAAGCGCGCTCGCCAAGGAAACCAACAGGACCGCCAAGCAGGCGCTTTCCGAAGCGCGTGCGGCGATCCTGCTGTTCAAGTCCGACGCCAGCGAAGTCGACAAGCTGGAGGCGGTAGCCACCATCAAGGCGCGGGGCGACCAGGATGCGCTGGGCATGCTGAGCGACATCGGCGGCGACCAGCCGCCATCGGTCTCGAAAGCCGCGGCGGCGGCGATAGCCTCAATCAAGAGCAGTCTTGCGATGTGGTCGGCGGTGCAGAACGCCTGGTACGGGCTTTCGCTCGGGTCGGTGCTGCTGCTCGCCGCGATCGGGCTCGCCATCACCTTCGGCGTGATGGGCGTCATCAACATGGCCCATGGCGAGATGGTGATGCTCGGGGCTTACACCACTTTCGTGGTGCAGGAAGTGATCCGCACCGGCTATCCCGGGGCGTTCGACTATTCGCTGCTGATCGCGGTGCCGCTCGCCTTCCTTGTTTCCGGCGCGATCGGCGTGCTGATCGAGCGCTCGATCATTCGCTTCCTCTATGGGCGTCCGCTCGAGACGCTGCTTGCGACCTGGGGGCTCTCGTTGGTGCTACAGCAGGCGGTGCGCACCATCTTCGGGCCGACCAACCGCGAGGTCGGCAACCCCTCCTGGATGAGCGGCGCGTTCGACCTCGGCCAGATCACCATCACCTATAACCGGCTCTGGATCCTCTGCTTCGCGCTCGCGGTGTTCGCGGTCCTGCTTCTGATGCTGCGCTTCACGTCGCTCGGCCTGCAGATGCGCGCGGTGACGCAGAACCGGCGCATGGCGGCTTCGATGGGTATCGCCACCTCGCGCGTCGATGCGCTCACCTTCGGCCTCGGCTCCGGCATTGCGGGTATCGCCGGCGTGGCGCTGTCGCAGATCGATAACGTCAGTCCAAATCTAGGCCAGAGCTACATCATCGACAGCTTCATGGTCGTGGTGTTCGGCGGCGTCGGCAATCTCTGGGGCACCTTGGTTGGTGCCTTCACGCTCGGCATCGCCAACAAGTTCCTGGAGCCGGTTGCCGGCGCCGTGCTCGGCAAGATCGCGATCCTGGTGCTGATCATCCTGTTCATCCAGAAGCGCCCGCGCGGCCTGTTCGCGCTCAAGGGGCGGGCGGTGGAAGCATGATGGAGCACCTGCTCACGCGCTCGCTCGACCGTGCGGCGACCGTTTTCATCCTGATTGTTGCCGCCTGCGGGATACTCATCCCGCTCTCCAACCTGCTGCTGCCGGCGGGGGCGCTGTTCCAGGTGCCGACCTATCTGGTGGCGCTGTGGGGCAAATATGTCTGCTACGCGATCCTGGCGCTTTCGATCGATCTGATCTGGGGCTATTGCGGCATTCTCTCGCTCGGCCATGGCGCATTCTTCGCGCTCGGGGGTTACGCCATGGGCATGTACCTGATGCGCCAGATCGGCACCCGCGGCGTCTACGGCAATCCGATCCTGCCCGACTTCATGGTGTTCCTGAATTATCCGCGCCTGCCCTGGTACTGGAACGGTTTTGACATGTTCTGGTTCGCGGCGATCATGGTGGTCCTGGTTCCCGGCCTGCTTGCCTTCTGCTTCGGCTGGTTCGCCTTCCGCTCGCGCGTCACCGGCGTCTATCTCTCGATCATCACGCAGGCGATGACCTACGCGCTTTTGCTCGGCTTCTTCCGCAACGATTTCGGCTTTGGCGGCAACAACGGCCTGACCGACTTCAAGGACATCCTGGGCTTCAACGTGCAGGCGGAAGGTACCCGTGCCGCGTTGTTCGCGCTGAGTTGTCTTGCGCTGATCATCGCCTTCGTGATCTGCCGGGCGGTCGTGACCTCGAAACTCGGCAAGGTGCTGATCGCGATCCGCGACGCGGAGTTGCGCACCCGCTTCATCGGCTACCGCGTGGAATCCTACAAGCTGTTCGTGTTCACGCTGTCGGCCTGCATGGCCGGCGTTGCCGGTGCGCTCTACGTGCCGCAGGTCGGCATCATCAACCCCAGCGAATTTGCGCCCGGCAACTCGATCGAGGCGGTGATCTGGGTCGCCGTCGGCGGGCGCGGCACGCTGGTCGGCGCGGCGCTGGGCGCGATCGTCGTCAATTATGCCAAGACGGTCTTCACCTCCGGCGTGCTCGCGCCCTACTGGCTGTTCATGCTGGGCGGGATGTTCATCCTCGTGACGCTGCTGCTGCCCAAGGGCATCGTCGGCACCTTCAACAGCTGGTGGCAGCCGTTCAAGGCGCGGCAGATTGCGCCGACGGTCGTGAGCGCTGCGCGCGAGGACGGCGTCAGCGAACCCAAGATGGCGGAGTGAGTACATGAACGTCATGGACAGCCGCGCGACTTCGGCCCTGCTCTATCTCGACGGCGTGCACGTCTCGTTCGACGGCTTCCGCGCCATCAACAATCTGTCGCTGACGCTCGCGCCCGGCGAAATGCGCGCGATCATCGGCCCGAACGGCGCCGGCAAGACCACGATGATGGACATCATCACCGGCAAGACCAGGCCGGACGAGGGCACCGTGCTGTTCGACGGGGTCACCGACCTGACCCGGCTCGACGAGACCCGCATCGCCGAGCTCGGCATCGGCCGAAAATTCCAGAAGCCGACGGTGTTCGAGAGCCAGACGGTGGAGGACAATCTGCTGCTCGCGCTCAACGTCGACCACTCTGTCCGCGGCACGCTGTTCTGGCGCGAAAGCAAAAGCGAGACCGAGCGCATCGAGAAGGTGCTGGAGACCATCCGTCTCACCGACGCTCGCAACCGGCTTGCCGGCAGCCTCTCGCACGGTCAGAAGCAGTGGCTCGAGATCGGCATGCTGCTGGCGCAGGATCCTAAACTGCTGCTGGTCGACGAGCCGGTCGCGGGGATGACCGATGTCGAGACGCATCTTACTGCCGAGCTTTTGAAAGAGATCAACAAGACGCACACCGTGATGGTGGTCGAGCACGACATGACCTTCGTGCGCGAGCTCGGCGTCAAGGTAACCTGCCTGCACGAAGGCGCGGTGCTCGCCGAAGGCACCATCGACCAGGTGTCGTCGAACGAGCGGGTCATCGAAGTGTATCTGGGGCGCTGAAGGCCATGCTCGAGGTCAAGGACATCAACCTCTACTACGGCGCTGCGCAGGCGTTGCGCGGCGTGTCGATCACGGCCGAACCGGGCAAGGTCACCTGCGTGCTCGGGCGCAACGGCGTCGGCAAGACCTCGCTGCTGCGTTCCCTCGTCGGGCAATATCCGATCGCCTCCGGCTCGATCAATTTCGACGGCGCCGATATCATCGGCCTGAAACCATACGAGCGCGCGCGGCGCGGCATCGGCTTCGTGCCGCAGGGCCGCGAGATATTTCCACTGCTGACGGTGGAGGAAAATCTCAAGACCGGCTTTGGTCCGCTCAAGCGCGAGGACCGCTACATCCCCGACGACGTGTTCGCGCTGTTCCCGGTGCTGCAATCCATGTTGGGTCGCCGCGGCGGCGACCTCTCTGGCGGCCAGCAGCAGCAGCTTGCGATCGGACGCGCGCTGGTGATGCGGCCGAAACTCCTGTTGCTGGACGAGCCGACCGAGGGCATCCAGCCCTCGATCATCAAGGACATCGGCCGCGCCATTTCCTATCTGCGCAACCTCGGCAACATCGCCATCGTGCTGGTCGAACAATATCTCGACTTTGCCTGTGAGCTCGGCGACAATTTCGCGGTCATGGACCGGGGCGCGGTTAAATATTCCTGCGACCGCGCTAACCTCGATCCGGGCGAGATCAGCCGCCAGATGGCGCTATAGGTGAGATGCGGCCGGCAGAGGTCGCATGAGGGATCGATGCGGCTTGATGCTTCCAGCACTGCTTCAGCGGTCTTCGCGGCCAATCGTGCCCGGGGCGCGGTGTCGTTCGAGGTGAAGTCGGCCGGCGGCGTGACGCGACGCGGCGATTTGCACGAGTTGGGCTCGCTGCGCGTGCGCTTTCCCTCGCCCGAAGGCGAGGGCCTTTCCGCGGTGTTCGTCAATACCGCCGGCGGCGTGGCCGGCGGCGACCGCTTTGATATCGAGATCGCCGCGCGTGAAGGCGCGCGTCTCACCATGACCACGGCGGCGGCGGAGAAAATCTACCGCGCGACCGGCAAGCCGGCCGAGCTCAACATTGCCCTGAAGGCGGCCGATGGTGCGCATCTCGCATGGCTGCCGCAGGAGACCATTCTGTTCGATCGCGCCCGGGTCACGCGCCGCATCGACATCGATCTGACCGAAACCGCCTCGCTCCTGCTTTGCGAAATCGTCGTATTCGGTCGCGCCGCGATGGGCGAAACCATGCGGCATGGTGAGTTCATCGACCGCTGGCGCTTACGGCGCGGCGGCAGGCTCGTCTTCGCCGAGAACATGCATCTCGGCGGCGCTATCGGCGAAAAGCTGTCCCAGCCTGCGGTTGCCAAAGGCGCCGTCGCGATCGGCACCGCGCTGATCGTGCCGGGCGACCAGGCGCTGGTGGAGCGCATCCGGGAGGCTTTGGAGCATTTTGGCGGCGAGGTTGGCATCTCCAGCTGGAACGGGTTTGCAATGGCGCGCTTCTGTGCCCAAGATGCCGGGCGGCTGCGCGCCGACATGATCGCTGTGCTCGCTCGCGCCTCGAGCGTTCCGCTGCCGCGGCTATGGCTCAATTAAGTCGATGAACATCAGAGATCCCGCATGAATTTGTCTCCCCGCGAAAAGGACAAGCTTCTGATTTCGATGGCGGCCATGGTGGCGCGGCGCCGGCTCGAGCGCGGCGTCAAGCTCAACCACCCCGAGGCCATCGCCATCATTTCCGATTTCATCGTCGAGGGCGCGCGCGACGGCCGCACCGTCGCCGAGCTGATGCAGGCCGGCGCGCAGGTCCTGACCCGCGCGCAGGTGATGGACGGCATCCCCGAGATGATCCACGACATCCAGGTGGAAGCGACATTCCCTGACGGCACGAAACTCGTCACCGTGCACGAGCCGATCCGATAGGAGAGCGACATGATCCCCGGCGAACTCTTCATCCAGGACGGCGAGATCGAGCTCAACGCCGGCCGCAAGACCGTGACGCTCACCGTCGCCAACACCGGCGACCGCCCGATCCAGGTCGGCTCGCACTACCATTTCTTCGAGACCAATCCGGCGCTGAAATTCGAACGCAAGAAGGCGCGCGGCATGCGGCTCGATATAGCGGCCGGCACCGCCGTGCGCTTCGAGCCGGGCCAGACCCGCGACGTCCAGCTCGTCGCTCTCGCCGGCAAGAAGACCATCTACGGCTTCCGCGGCGACGTGATGGGGAAATTGTGAGCAATGCTCGTCCCGCTTCGCCTCGTCTCCGAAGCCGCTGAGCTTGCCGCGCGCCGGCACAATGGCATGGCGCGCAAGGGGCGGGGCAGCGAGCCTTACATCAATCATCTTGCCGAGGTGGCGAACCTGCTGTCGGCCGCGACCGAGGGCGAGGATGCGGAGCTTGTCGCCGCCGGCTGGCTGCACGACACCATCGAGGATACCGACACCACGCGCGAGGAGCTGGCGCAGAGATTTTCCGAGCGTGTCGCGGCGCTGGTGGTCGAATGCACCGACGACATGAGCCTGCCGAAGGCAGAACGCCGCAGGCTGCAGATCCTCAACGCCTGGCACAAATCGCCAGGCGCCAAGCTGATCAAGATTGCCGACAAGGTCAGCAACGTCCGCGCGCGGATTCTCCCCGACCCAACCGCGGAAGAGCGCGACGACCTCGTCGACTACACCAATTGGGCCGAGCAGGTGGTCGCAGGCTGCCGCGGCGGCAGCGCCTGGCTCGACAACGCTTTCATTGAAACGGTTGCGCAAGCAAGGAGCTCGCTGTGAGCACGAAAATCAAACGTTCCGTCTATGCCGACATGTTCGGGCCCACCACCGGCGACCGGGTGCGGCTTGCCGATACCGATCTCATTATCGAGGTGGAGAAGGATCTCACCACCTATGGCGAGGAGGTGAAATTCGGCGGTGGCAAGGTGATCCGCGACGGCATGGGCCAGTCGCAGGCGACCAACAAGCAGGGCGCGGTCGACACCGTCATCACCAATGCGCTGATCGTCGACCACTGGGGCATCGTCAAAGCCGACGTCGCGATCAAGGAGGGCTATATCAGCGCCATCGGGAAGGCCGGCAATCCGGACATCCAGCCGGGCGTAACCATCGTGATCGGTCCCGGCACGGACGTGATCGCGGGCGAGGGAAAAATCCTCACCGCCGGCGGTTTCGACAGCCACATCCATTTCATCTGCCCGCAGCAGATCGAGCACGCGCTGATGTCGGGCGTCACCTCGATGCTCGGCGGCGGCACCGGTCCGTCGCACGGCACCTATGCGACGACCTGCACGCCCGGCCCCTGGCACATGGCGCGGATGATCCAGTCGTTCGATGCTTTCCCGGTCAATCTCGGCATTTCCGGCAAGGGCAACGCGTCGCGGCCGGCCGCGCTGGTCGAGATGATCAAGGCGGGAGCCTGCGCGCTGAAGCTGCATGAGGACTGGGGCACGACGCCGGCGGCGATCGACAATTGCCTCTCGGTCGCCGACGACTACGACATCCAGGTGATGATCCACACCGACACGCTGAACGAGTCGGGATTTGTCGAGGACACGGTGAAGGCGTTCAAGGGCCGTACCATCCATGCCTTCCATACCGAAGGCGCCGGCGGCGGCCACGCGCCCGACATCATCAAGATCGCAGGCCTGAAGAACGTGCTGCCGTCCTCGACCAATCCGACACGGCCGTTCACGCGCAACACCATCGACGAACATCTCGATATGCTGATGGTGTGCCACCACCTCGATCCTTCGATCGCGGAAGACCTCGCCTTTGCCGAAAGCCGCATCCGCAAGGAGACCATCGCCGCCGAGGACATTTTGCACGATCTCGGCGCGCTCTCGATGATGTCGTCGGACTCCCAGGCCATGGGACGGCTTGGCGAGGTCATCATCCGCACCTGGCAGACTGCGGACAAGATGAAGAAGCAGCGCGGCTCCTTGCCGCAGGACAAGGGCAACAACGACAATTTCCGGGTCAAGCGCTACATCGCCAAATACACCATCAACCCCGCGATCGCCCACGGGGTTTCGAAGCTGATCGGCTCCATCGAGAAGGGCAAGCTTGCCGACCTCGTGCTGTGGAAGCCGGCCTTCTTCGGCGTCAAGCCGGAATGCGTGATCAAGGGCGGCTCGATCGTGGCGGCTCCGATGGGCGATCCCAACGCCTCGATCCCGACGCCGCAGCCCGTGCACTACCAGCCGATGTTCGCGGCCTTCGGCAAATCGCTGACCGCCTCGTCGGTGGTATTCACCTCCAAGGCGGCCGTCACCGGCGGCCTCGCCCGCAAGCTCGGCATCGCCAAGCAGCTCTACGCGGTCCAGAACACCCGCGGCAAAATCTCGAAAAAGAGCATGATCCATAACGACGCCACGCCCAATATCGAGGTCGACCCCGAGACCTATGAAGTGCGCGCCGACGGCGAACTCCTGACCTGCCCGCCCGCCGAGGTGCTGCCCTTGGCGCAGCGCTATTTTATGTTCTAAAACCGCTCCCGGAAAAGGTAGACGTCCGCTAAAGAAGAAAAGCAAGGGAGAGTTTTATGATCTACGTTATCGCCACCACCCAGATGAAGCCCGAATGCAAGGATGATTTCATCAAGGGCCATAAGGCCTGCATCGCCGAGACACTGAAGGAGAACGGCTGCATCGCCTACGAGGGCCACGTCAGTGTAAACGATCCCAATCGCTACGTGGTGGTGGAGCGCTGGGAGACCCGTGACGACCTCACCGCGCACAGCAAGGCGCCGCACATCAAGGTCTGGCGGGAGTATTCGACGCCACTCCGGGCGTCGCCGACGGTGATCGAGATCATCAGCGATGGCAAGGTTCAGAAGCTTTGAGGCTCACCCTATGATCCGCGCGACCAAAGTTTTCGGACAACATCGCTGGAAGGAAGCGGCGGCCGATACCGTCGTGCTTGATTTCGACGACAGGCACCGGCGGCGGATGGCGATGACGGGGACGCGCGGACTTCAATTCCTTCTCGACCTCGAAAATGCCGTCGCGCTGCGCGGCGGCGACGCGCTGGTGCTCGAGGACGGAAGTCTGGTCGAAGTGGTGGCGGCGCCCGAGCCGCTGGTCGAGATCAAGGGGAGCGACCCGCATCATCTGATCCGGGTCGCCTGGCATCTCGGCAATCGTCATCTGCAGACCCAGATCATGCCAAAGGGCCTGCGCATCCGCAGGGATCACGTGATCGAGGCGATGGTGAAGGGGCTCGGCGCGCGAATTGTCGAGATCGAGGCGCCGTTCGATCCCGAGGGCGGCGCCTATGCGGGCCCGGCGCATGGCCATGCGCATGAGGCCCACGGCCACACCGGTCATGACCCCCACGCGCACGATCATCACCACGACCATGGCGACCATCATAACGATCATGGCCATCACCATCACCATGACGACCACAGCGGTCACGAGCATCATCATCACGGCCATTCCCATGCTCATGACCACAAATGAGCCGCCGGTCGATGACCGCGGCGCGATGACGGAAGCCGAACAGGCGGCGCTCTATCGCCTTTTGACCTGGCTGTCGCCGTCCTTTCCGGTTGGCGGGTTCTCCTATTCGAGCGGCATCGAATGGGCGGTGGAAGCGGGCGATGTCAATGACGCCGGGTCGCTGAAAGGCTGGCTTGCGGCGATGCTCACGGATGGCTCCGGCTTCTGCGACGCCGTGTTCCTGGCGCAAGCCCATCGCGCGGCAGACGCCGCTGACGATGCCGGGCTGCGCGATGTGGCTGAGCTCGCCGCCGCCTTTGTGCCGTCGCGGGAGCGGCAACTGGAAACGTCGACGCAGGGCCGCGCCTTTATCGAGATCGCGCGCGCGGCCTGGAATTGCGACGGGCTCGATCACGCGGTTGCGCAATGCGACGGCGCTGTCGTCTATCCCGTCGCGGTCGGCGTCGTGAGTGCCGCGCATGCGATTCCGCTTGCGCCGTCACTGCATGCCTTCCTGCATGCGCTGGTGTCGAACTGGATATCCGCAGGCGCACGTCTCATTCCGCTCGGACAGACCGATAGCCAGCGCGTGCTCGCCGCGCTGGAGCCGGTGGTGGCGGCCACCGCGAAGCGGGCCATAATTGCAACCCTGGACGATCTCGGCAGCGTGACCTTCCGCGCGGATCTCGCGAGCCTTCGCCATGAGACACAGTATACAAGGTTGTTCCGCTCGTGAACTGCTCGCCGCAGCAACGATAATCGAGGACTGATATGGCATCTTCTCACGGCCCGCTTCGGATCGGCGTCGGCGGTCCGGTCGGCTCGGGCAAGACCGCGCTGATGGACCTGCTCTGCAAGTCGATGCGTGGCCGCTACGACATCGCGGCCATCACCAACGACATCTACACCAAATGGGACGCGGAGTTCCTGGTGCGCTCGGGCTCGCTGACGCCGGATCGCATCGCAGGCGTCGAGACCGGCGGCTGCCCACACACCGCGATCCGCGAGGACGCATCGATGAATCTCGCTGCTGTCGCCGACATGCGCGCGAAATTCCCGAACCTCGACCTGGTGCTGATCGAATCCGGCGGCGACAATCTCGCCGCGACCTTCTCGCCCGAGCTCGCCGACCTTACGATCTACGTGATCGATGTCGCCGCCGGCGACAAGATTCCCTCCAAGGGCGGCCCGGGCATCACGCGCTCCGATCTGCTCGTCATCAACAAGATCGATCTGGCGCCGCATGTCGGCGCCTCGCTTGAAAAGATGGATGCCGACGCACGCCGGATGCGCGGCGAGCGGCCATTCGTCATGACCAACCTGAAAAAGAGCGAGGGGCTCGACCGCATCATCGGCTTCATCGAAGCCAAGGGCGGGCTGAAGCCCTTCCTGCGGAAGGCCTGACCGCGAACGGTCCGTTAAGGTTGATGAGTTGGTGCGGCGGCCTGACGCGGCCGGCTTGCCAAAAAAAGTTCTGAAATTGTCGGGAACCAAACCGCCGCGCCGTTGTTGACTTCCTCCGGGTCCTGGCTGGGAAAATTACCGAGAGGGCCTGTTAAGTCTCCTCGTCAACCGCAGTTGCGTAACCAATATGGCTCCATCAATATGCCTGCTGGTTGGCCATTGCCTCTCGCTTCATTGCCATCCCGCCGGATTATCGATGACTGCTTCTCTTCTCCGCCAACCTCTTATCCCAGAGTAAGCGAGTGGTTCGGCTGGGCTTCATCATTGGTTTGATCGCCCTGATCGGGGCTCTGCTGTCGGGCCTTGCGGCCTACCGGGTGCACGAGCAGGAGCTGGCGATCGACGGCATTGCGCTGGCGCGCGCCATCGACGTCCATGCGAGCCTGGTACAGGACCGTCTGACCGAGCGCGAACTGCTGGCGCGCGTCTCCTCGGGGCTGTTTCGCGCGCCCTCCGTGATCAAGGCCAATATGCTGCAGCCGCTGCGCTCCTCGATCTACGCCTTCAAGACCGATTTCGTCATCGCGGCCTGGATCGCGCGGCTCAAACCGACCGAACTCGATGCGGCCAGCAAGGAATTGGCGGCTGCCGGATTCCCCAATCCGACCATCCGCAACTATGACGACAAGCCGCTTGATGTGCACGCGCTCGACAAGCCGATCGACGTGCTAATGGATGTCGAGCCGCGCAACAACGTGACGCGGGCCTTCGCGGGCCGCGCGCTCGATGACTATCCCGCAATGGGAGCCATGCTGTCGCGGGCGATGACGGAGGGAAAGCCGATCTCCTCCGATCCCATGAATTTGTTGCAGCTGGATGGCCCGGTCGGCATCGTGCTCGCCGCTCCCGTGGTGCAGGAAGGCGCCTCGACGCCGGCGGGCTTTGTGACGTTTTCCTACGAGCTTGCCCCGCTGATGCTCACCAATGACGACCTGTCGCTGTTCTCGGTGGCGCTGAAAGACCCGCGCGGCGAGGATGGCGAGCTTGTCGCCAATGATCGCGGTGTCGTTTCTTCGCGGCACGTCGCAGCTGATGCGCCGGCGCCGTCGGCGGTACGGACTGTGACCTTCGGCAATCGCGACTGGTCGCTGGTCTATTACGCCAAGACCAACGCTGTCCGCCGTGCCGAGCAGACCGCCGCCATTGTCGGCGCGATCGGACTCGCGCTGACCGGCATCGTCTGCGGCCTGTTCGGCTATGTCGCCTACAACAATCTGAGGCTCAGCCGCGAGATCCAGGTGCGGATCGGCTTCGAGCGCAGGTTGACCGCCGTGATCGATGAGCTCAATCACCGGGTGAAGAACATCCTCGCGGTGATCCAGTCGATCGTGACGCGCACATTGCGCCACGGCGCCGACATCGACGTCGCGCGCGAGCTGTTGATCGGGCGCATCCATGCGATGGCGAACGTGGTCTCGTTGCTCAGCGAAAGCCAGTGGCAGGGCGTCAAGCTGAGAGGGTTGTTCGAGGCCCGCGCGATCCCGCACGCCGATCGCATCGCGGTGAACGGTCCCGACATCGCCGTCAGCGCGCGTGCCGCGCAAAGCCTGTCCCTTCTGTTCTTCGAGCTCGCCTCGCATTCCGACGAGGGCCTGTCGCTGGTCGGCAAGCATCCGCACATCGTCGCGAAGTGGGAAGTGACGGGCGAAGGACACGAAGCCGTCTTCACCTTCCGCTGGGAGGAGTTCAATACCAGCGAGGCGACGCGCCGGCCCGACAGCGATTTCGGCCTGATCCTGCTTGACCGCGTTGCGCCGGAAGCGCTCGGCGGCACGTCGAAGCGTTATTTTACCGATGCCTCGTATGTCTACGAATTGACCGCGCCGATGGAGACGGTCGTCGACATGAACGAGCGCGACCGCACCGAGCAGATTTCAGCGCCGGTGCAGCAAGGGCGGTAAGTTTGCCACTCGTGCCCGGCACAAGGCCGGGCATGATGACTGTTATGAGTTGCAGGCTTTAGCCGTTCCCGCCGATCACTGCGCGCACGGTCTCGTCCGGACCGAAGTCCTCGGCGCCGTCGACATAGAGCAGCGCTGCGAGCTTGGAGCGCGCGCGGTTGACGCGGCTCTTGATGGTGCCGACCGCGCAGCCGCAGATGGTCGCGGCGTCCTCATAGGAGAAACCGGAGGCGCCCACCAGGATCAGCGCTTCGCGCTGGTCCTGCGGCAGCTTGTCGAGCGCGGCGCGGAATTCCTCGAATTCCAGGTGCGCGCTCTGCGATGGCTGCGTCTTGAGCGTCTTGGCGTAATTGCCGTCGGCGTCCTCGACCTCGCGCCGCCGCTTGCGATAGTCGGAGCGAAACAGATTGCGCAGGATCGTGAACAGCCAGGCCGGCAGGTTCGAGCCCGGCTGGAACGAGTTGATATTGGCAAGCGCTCGCAGCAGGGTCTCCTGCACCAGATCGTCGGCGCGGTCGCCATTGCCGCAAAGCGAGATCGCAAACGCACGCAGGCTCGGAACGGCGGCCAGAATGTCGTCGCGAAGGGCATCAGTGAGAGGCATTTAGTCCCTCCCGTCGTTATTGGAATCGCCCGCGCCGCCCAGTTGGGGAGTATTCTGGGGCGTATCAAGCTTGCGGATCAGGTCCGCAAACCGATCCGGCACCCCCTGCCGCACAACATCGTCATACATGGCGCGGAGCTGATGGCCGATTCTGGACTGAATCTCGGCATTGAGGCCGCCCTGCTTGCCCGGCGCCGCAGTCTTGCTGGCTTGAGACTTTACATCTTTCATGACCTGTTCCACGTTTCCCCGAGAGTTAAGTCCCTGTAGCTCCAAGAATTTCCAGATTTCGAGGACTTCCGTAAGGAACCTAATTCGATCGCGGGCGAAAGGTTCCGCGCTTTACGGAACTTTTCTTGGAACTTTTTGGAGATTGGGGAGTAGTCAGCCCATCAGGGGAACCGGCCGCCCCTCAAATATGCTTGGCCCAAGATCGATGGAGTGGGGATGACCCGATCACAGCTTGTTGCTGAACATCTGCCGCTGTTGCGGCGCTATGCCCGTGCCCTGACGGGAAGCCAGTCGTCTGGCGACGCCTACGTCGCGGCCATGCTCGAGGCCCTGCTGCAGGACCCTTCGCTGCTGGAGGAGAAGCACGGCGCCCGCGCCGGGCTGTTCCGCCTGTTCACGCGGATCTGGAACTCGGTCTCGATCAATGACGACGCCGATGTCACGACGTTGCCGATGCCGCCGGAGCGGCGGCTGTCGAACATCACGCCGCTGCCGCGCCAGGCCTTCCTGCTGCTGTCGCTGGAAGGTTTCCCGGAGGAGGAGGTCGCCTACATCCTCGGCACCGATGTCGGCGAGACGCGCCATCTCGCGGATGCCGCTGGCCGCGAGATGGCAGCCGAGATCGCCACCGACGTTCTGATCATCGAGGATGAGACCTTCATCGCGATGGACTTGGAAAGCCTGGTGCGCAACCTCGGCCACAACGTCATCGGAGTGGCCCGCACCCATTCCGACGCCGTCGCGCTCGCCAAGAACCGCAAGCCCGGCCTCATCCTCGCCGACATCCAACTCGCCGACGGCTCTTCCGGCCTCGATGCGGTCAACGAGCTGCTCCGGACCTTCGAGGTGCCTGTGGTGTTCATTACCGCCTATCCCGAACGCTTCCTCACCGGCGAACGCCCCGAGCCGGCGTTCCTGATCTCAAAGCCGTTCCAGCCCGCCATGGTGTCGGCGGTCGCGAGCCAGGCGCTGTTCTTCCAGCGCAACTCGCGCAACCGCGCGCCGAAGGCGGCGGCTTCCTGAACGGGGGTCTGTTGCGTTTCGAGTAAAATCCGGCGCGTCCGCGAGGGCGCGCCGGATTTTTTGTGTCGCGAGGTTGCTTATTCCGTGATTTCGCGCACAACGCGGCAGGGGTTGCCGGCGGCAAACACGCGCTCTGGAATGTCTCTCGTTACCACGCTGCCGGCGCCGATGACCGCTCGATGGCCGATGTGCACGCCCGGTAGAATGATCGCGCCACCGCCCACCCAAACGTCTGATCCAATTTCTACCGGCTTGCCGAACTCTTCTCTCCGTCGCTGCTCGGCATTGAAGGGGTGCATGGGCGTGTAAATTTGCACCGCCGGGCCAAAGAGGGTGAAGCTGCCGATGTTCACCTGGCACACGTCTAACACAACGCAATTGAAGTTGAAGAAAACCCGCTCGCCAAGCTTGATGTTAGAGCCGTAGTCGCAAAAGAAAGGTGGCTGCATCCACACGGAGTCACCGCCCGCACCGAACAGCTCACGCAGGATCCGTCGCCGTCTCTCCTGCTCCACTTCCCGCGTCGCGTTCAGTGCCTGACAGAGATCTCGCGCATGCGCCCGAGCCGCAACTAATTCGGGATTCATCGGATCGTATGGCTCGCCCGCCAACATTTTTTGTTGCTCTGTTTTCATTGTGCACTTCGGGAGAGGCGCTACCGGGCGGCCGCAGCCGGAACTTTTCAAGGCCGGTGTTGGGGCCGTGTGGGCGGGCTGCGAGCAAAAAAGGGCTGGTTCTCGAAAAAAAAGCAGGGCGCGGCTGGCATCACCACAGCCGCGCCCTACATCGCCGGTCAATGGGGCAGGGGGGAATAACCGGCTGCTGAGATGACTCGCGGCACATGGAGTTGTTCCGGCCGGGTTAAAATTATTTCGGACACGGTTATGTGATCGACCCATCCTAGAACCCGCCTTGCGTGACTAACGTTGGAGTCACCGATCGCCATGGGGCGAGGGACCAGCCATGTCACATATGCTCAAGGGAATTCTAGGTGCCGTCGCTATCGTGGCGTCGTTTGGTGCGGCGCAATTTGCCTTAGGTGAGGATCTGACCGTTGGCATGCGCACGACCGGAATGCCGGACCAGGGCGTCAATCGCGCGACAAAAGCTAATCGTGCGCCGGTCATGGCGGAGCCCGTAGCGCCGACCCAGACCGTTGCCTTCCATGTCGACCGGCTCCCGGACACCTCGATCCTGGTGCGGGTTCCGCTCAACCACGAAGCGCGCAGCTCCGCGCCGGCGCTGTTGCAGCCGAAGGGCGAGCGCAAGGTAACGGTGGCGTGCGAGCCCATGGTCAGCGTGCTCACGGAAATCGCCAAGCGGCTTGAGCCCGGCCGCTGCGTTACCTGAGTTTGCGCAAAGTTTGACTATTCAGCGGGCGCCTGATCGGCCGCCTGCCCGCGGCTTGCCATCAGCCCCAGCGCCAGTCCGCCGATCGCGAGGATCGGCACCAGCCGCTTCACGCCCACCAGGCGTACGATCTGGATACCGGTTGCCAGCAGCGCAGGATCGGCCAGCAGCGAATGAGCCGCGGCCTTGGCCCGCGCCGCCGCGCGGGCCTCGATCTGCCGTTTGCGCACCATATAAACGCCGGCGGCGATCAAGGTGACGATGAAGAACAGCCCGGCGCCCGTGAGGCAGGCCTCGACCGGCCCGTAACGGTCCAGCACGACAATGAAGGCGGCGGCAATGAGGAACGCTGTGGTGATGAACAGGCATATTGCCGCCATCGCCGCGAGCGAGGTCTGGCGCAGCGCGGTGCCGGTCGAAGCCTTGAGGTCATCGATAAAACGCTGGAACATCACCGCGCCTCGATCTGTAGAGCGCCTCGACAAAGGCGGCCGCCGCCCGCCATCGCCGCCAACGGCTCAGGAGATTCCTGTTGGATTTCCGGGAGACCATCGCTGCTCTCCTTCATGCTCGGCTGTCGTTGATCAACGACGCCAAATGATCTGCGCCAAGCCTTAGCCGCGCCATGTGTTATCTGCGCCACGTCACGCCGATCAGAAAGCCGAGGCCCAGCGCGAGGCCGACAGTCGCGAGCGGGCGCTGAGCGATGACGTCTTCCAGCGTCTCCTCGATCGACATGGCGGCATCCTGCGCGGCGTCCAGCATCGCACTGCCGCGTCCGGACGCGTCATCGAGCGCGGAATCGACGTTCTCGCGGGCCTGCTTGTAGCCGCGGCGTGCCTGCTTCCTGGCCGCGCCGGCGAAGGTGTTCAGCGCGTCGGTGATCTGGTCGGTCAAGGCTGCGATATCGTTTTTCACGGAAGTTACATCCTTCTCAAGGCGTTGATAGGTAGCGTCGTCGGCCAGGTCTCGCATTGCGGTTTCACCATTGCTCATCGACATCTAAAGCTCCCAAACGCTGCGATCTCTTGGACGGGAAAACGCGCCGCTATCACCGATGGTTCCATTCCGGAAACAGTCTAATCCGACGGCAACTGCGGCGAATTGACCGGCATCAAATGCTCTTTGAGGATGAGGCCGACGATCAGCAGCGGCGACGACAGGAAGGCGCCCATCGGCCCCCACAGCCAGGTCCAGAAGGCGAGCGCCAGGAACACCGCCAGCGCGTTGAGCGCCAGTCGGCGGCCGATGATGGTCGGTGTGATGAAATGGCCTTCCAGGAAGGCGATCGCAACAAAGGCGAGCGGCGCAATAAGCCCGGCGCTGATCGTCGGCAGCGCGATGATGCCCACCGCGACGAGGATTACGAACGTCGCCACGGGGCCGATGATGGGGATGAAGTTCAAGGTCGCGGCGAGCGCGCCAAGTCCCGCCGGATTGGGCATGTGCGCGATGGCGCAGGCGACGCCGGTGGCGATCCCGACGCCGACGTTGATCAGGGTGACCGTGATCAGATAGTTGCCGAGATGCACCTCGATCTCGTTGAGGATCCGCAGCGTGCGCAGCCGGCCTTCGCGGTCGCCGAAGGTCATGATCAGGGCGCGGCGCAAATCGCGCCAGCTCGCGATGAACAGGATAAGCGTGGCGGCGAAAAGCAGAAACTCGGTGAAGGTGGGCGACAGGAATTCGACGGTGGGCTGCATCCAGTCAAACTTTGGCAATTGAAAGCTGGTGAGCGAGTCAGGTCCCCCCACCATGCTCTGCAGCTCCTGCCAGAGCGCGAGCGGCTTGTCGAACACATGCAGCTTGTCCTTCAGCCGGGCCCCCAACTCCGGTAATCGTGTGCTCCACTCTATCAACGGCGAAGAGATCAGCCCGATCATGAAAACCACGGTAGATCCCACCGCAGTCACAATGAGGACCGCGCCGACTGCGCGAGGAACGCGGTAGCGCTCCAGGAAACTGGCGGCCGGCGACAGCATGGTACCGATCACGAAGGCCATCACGACAGGAAGAAAGAAGGCTTTCGCGAGATAGAGGACGGCGACGACGCAGATGACAAGCAGCGCCACCAGCGCGAAGGCGACAACTTCGGCGCGGCGGATCACCGGCGGTTGTTCGCTGTGTCCGTCAGGCAGCGGCGTGCCCGCCCCGCCGTTACCGCTGGAAAGCAGACGCTCACTCGGAAGGACACGCACGATCGGGCTCCCCCTGCAAAGGGCAAAACGCATGTCGTCGCGAAGCCGCGCTTTCCGCACCGAACGACTGTCGTCGCGCTAATCCGCGCGCGCGGCGAAGGTTCCATCGCGGAAACGTGAGGTGCGTTGAACTTGACAGATCCGTGTGGGCCAGCGCGCACGGGAACTGCAGCGGCGCCATTGCGTTTGATTCGCCAGCGCATCCGCGTGATGCACATTCGATGGGGCAGCAGACATGACACAGATTTCTTCATCCAGCAGCCGGCGTATGCCGCGCGGGATCAATACGCTTGCCTTCGCGGGCGCCCTGTTACTCTCCTCTTCGATCTTCTCCGCCGTTCACGCGCAGTCGCTCGGCTACGCGCCAGCCGAGCCAGGTGCCTTTCCGCAAGGCTATGTGCAAGGCTATGGGAGTGACGATGCCGCGGCCGCTGATGAAGACAGTCTGTTGCCGGATCGTCTGCGCCGCCAGGTCGTGACGCTCGATACCCGCGAGGCGCCCGGCACCATCATCATCGATACCAGCAACACCTATCTCTACCTCGTGCTCGGCGGCGGCCGCGCGATGCGCTACGGCGTCGGCGTCGGCCGCCAGGGTTTTACCTGGGCCGGAGTGCAGACCATCAGCCGCAAGGCAGAGTGGCCGGACTGGTATCCGCCGTCGGAGATGATTGCGCGCCAGCCCTATCTGCCGCGCTTCGTTGCCGGCGGCCCCGGCAATCCGCTCGGCGCGCGCGCGATGTATCTCGGCTCCAGCGAATACCGCATCCACGGCACCAACGATCCCACCACCATCGGGAAGTTCGTTTCCTCCGGCTGCATTCGCCTGACCAATGAGGACGTCAGCGACCTCTTCAGCCGTGTCAATGTCGGCACCAGGGTCGTGGTACTGCCGAAGAAGGCGCCGTTGCAGGCGCGGGGTAGCGCGCAGCCGCGTCCGGTGCTGACAACGCTGCCGTCGGGCCGTCAGGCCATGAACATCTCGACCTCGGGCGTCGACTGAGGTGGCCGATCGTGGAGGCCGTCATGCGTAAGCGATGGCAAATAGCTGCGGGCGCAGCGCTTATTCTCAGCGCTGCCGGCCTGTCATGCCCGGCGCAAGCCGGAGATTTCTTCTCCAACCTGTTCGGTGCGTTCGGCGCGCGTCCACCGTCGCCGCGCCCACAAATGGTGCTGCCGTTCGGCGAGGACGGCCAGCAGCCGATGGAGGCGCCGCGGCCGCGCGTCGCCTATGGCGGTGGCCAGGCCTGGTGCGTACGGACCTGCGACGGGCGTTATTTCCCGATCACGGGAGCGGACGCCCAGAGCAAGTCGGCCTCCTGCAACAGCTTCTGTCCGGCGAGCCAGACCGAAATCGTCTACGGCAACGACATCGACCACGCTGCGACATCGAACGGCAAGCCCTATTCGCAACTGCCGAATGCATTCAAATACCGCAACGAGGTCGTCGCGGGCTGCACCTGCAACGGCAAGGACCAGGCGGGGCTTGCGCCGGTCTCGATTGACAAGGATCCGACCTTGCGCAAGGGCGACATTGTCGCTGGTGCCGACGGGCTTGTGATTGCGAACCCCGGCTCCGGCAAGCATGCCGAGCTGAATTTCACGCCGGTGCCGGAATCAATCCGCTCGCGCTTCCGCCATGTGCCCGTGGTGGCGCGGGAGTAGCGCCGCGAATATGAGAATAAAAACGCCGCCGGCTCATTACCGGCGGCCGGATGTTTGTAGTGCTTTGCGCGATTTACGCCGCGCGGATCTTGCCGAGGAAATCCGTGACCTGGTGCCCGAGGTTCTGGCTCTGGGTCTCCAGTGTCTCCGACGCGCCCTTGACGTTCTCGGCGGCGGCGGCAGCCGCGTCGGCGTCGGTTTTGACGCCGGTGATGTTCTCCGAGACGTTCTTGGTGCCCTGGGCCGCATATTGCGTCGAGCGGGTGATCTCCTGGGTCGCGGCGCCCTGCTCCTGCACGGCAGCCGCAATCGCGGTGGCAACTTCGTTGACCTCGCCGATGATCGAGCCGATGCCCTTGATGGCGTCGATGGCTTCGCCTGCGACCTTCTGGATGTCGGCGATCTGCTCGGAGATTTCGTCGGTGGCCTTCGCGGTCTGGCTTGCCAGCGATTTGACTTCGGAGGCGACGACGGCAAAGCCACGGCCCGCTTCACCGGCGCGCGCGGCCTCGATGGTGGCGTTCAGCGCGAGTAAATTGGTCTGCGCCGCAATCGTGTTGATCAAGCCGACCACTTCGCCGATCCGGCCCGCCGATTTGGCAAGACCCTGCACCGTGCCATCGGTCTCCCGCGCCTGGTCGACCGCGCGGCTGGCAATGCCCGCGGCATGCGCGGCCTGCTGGCTGATGTCGTTGATCGAGGCGCTCAATTCCTCGGCCGCCGACGCCACGCTTTCGACGCTCATCGAAGCTTCGCCTGAAGCCTTCTGCGCGACTTCGACGCGAGAGTTGGTCTGGCGCGACACCGTCGAGAGGCCGCTCGAGGTCTTGCGCATCTCGCCGGAGGCAGCCCCAAGCTGCTGCAGCGTCTGGCGGACCGTGCCCTCGAACTCGGCGACATAGGCGTCGATCGCACGCTGGCGCGCGACGGAGCCGGCATTGCGCTCGCGCTCCTGCTCCTCGATCTTGAACTTGTCGGCGGCCTGCTGCTTGAACGTCTCCAGCGCAGTGGCCAATCCGCCGATCTCGTCGTGCCGGGCGGCATAGCCGGTTTCGACGGCGAGGTCGCCGGCGGCGACCTTCAGCATGGCGTCACGCATCTTGTGCAGCGGGCGGATGACGCGGCGGGTCACGGCGGTCATGGCGCCGGCTGCGAGACAAACCGCGGCGAGCAGCAGAACAAGCTGGACGACCAGCGCGCGGAGTGCGGAGCCGCGCAGTTCGACGGCGCGTTCCTTGGCCGCTTCGAGTGCGGCTTCGGCAACGCCTACGGCCGCGGAGAGGCGGCCGACCGTGATCGGACTCCACTGGTTCGCGGTCAGTTCCGGTTTGCCGCCATCGCTGAGCGCGGTCAGCAGGCGCTCACGCAGCTGGAGATAGGACGGCTCGAAATAGGCGGTCTTGTTGGCGGCCATGGCGGCCGAGAGCGCCGGCGGCAATTGCATGCCCGAGATGGCCAGTTGCAATGCGCTCCAGGCGCCGTCGGTGCCGCCGAGGAATTTGAGGTAATTGTGGCGCACTTCCGGGGTGACCTTGCCGGCGGCAAGACCCGTCGAGATGATGAGCGACGCCTCACCCGCGGTATTGCGCAACAACCAGGCGGTCTGCTTGATCTGCAACAACTGATCGATCGTCGCATCCTGGTGGTTCACGTCAGCGGCGAGCACGCCGGACAGCTTCTCGAGTGTATCGAGCAGCACGTTGGTTATGTCGACATATTCCTTGTTGAGGGCCGGACGGCGCGAGGCCTTCGGCTGGCCCATGGCTTCCCAGAATTCCTTCTGCAGGGCGGTGATCGTCTTGAACGCGCGATCGAATTCGGGAACCAGCGTATCATGTTGCGCGAACTGCATCGGGGCCAGCAGCGCAAGCCCGTTGGCCATGGCGGGCATCTCGGCATCGCGCAGGCTGCGCAGGTACTTCTCAATGTCGGCGTCCATCGAATCCGAGTTCAAGAGGCGGCTGGTGGTCGAGCGGTCCGTGCGGAGGTTATGCATCGCCTTGAACAGGTTCGCGGAGGCGTCGGAGATCATCGAGATCCGGCTCGCCGATTGCAGGTGCCCCCAGGATTCCCATGCGCCCACCGAAAACTGGACGACAGTCAGCACCGCGGTGATCACGATAACGGCCTTGAGCAGCGCGGACACGGTTAAGCGATTAAGCATAATGACCCCCAAAAATTTCGAGCGTCATTTGGCCCAGAAATAGTAAAAACTTATGCAGGCTGGGTGGGTAGAAGTACGGAGCCCACTGAAAAAGTTCAGCTTTTCCGATGTGTTCCTCGGCGGGAACCGGCAATATAGTCGGGCGTTAACGGGCTGTCACAAGCTTAACGAAAGACTAACGCGGCCTCCCCCGGGGGTTTCAGATGTCTCTGCTCATCAGTGCGCTCATCACCTTCCTTGTCGTCATTCTCGTCCTCTATCTGGTCAACATGCTGCCGATCGATGGCCGCGCCAAGCAGATCTGCCGCATCATCGTCATTGTCATCGGCGTCCTCTCGCTGCTCAGATACATCGCGGTATTTTAGCCTTCCGAGGCTACGATGAGAAAAGCCCCGGCGTGAGCTGGGGCCTGGAGGCCGATCAGTGCGCCGCCGCCTTCGCCTCGCGGCGCCGCGCAGTGAGGATGTACTCCGTGTAGCCATTCGGCTGCTCGCGGCCCTTGAACACGAGATCGCAGGCCGCCTTGAAGGCGACGCCGTCGAAGGAGGGCGCCATCGGCTTGTAGAGGGGATCGCCGGCATTCTGCTTGTCGACCACGACGGCCATTCGCTTCAGCGATTCCATCACTTGTTCTTTGGTGATGACTCCCTGATGCAGCCAGTTCGCCAGATGCTGACTCGAGATGCGCAAGGTGGCGCGGTCTTCCATCAGGCCGACATCGTGGATGTCGGGGACCTTGGAGCAGCCGACGCCCTGGTCGATCCAGCGAACGACATAGCCGAGGATACCCTGGCAGTTGTTGTCGATCTCCTGCCTCACGTCGTCGGGCGCCCAGTTCGATTTCGATACCGGAATGGTCAGGATGTCGGAGAGTTTTGCGCGCGGGCCGCCCCTGGTGAGCTCTTCCTGCCGCGCCAGCACGTTGACCTGGTGATAGTGCAAAGCGTGAAGGGTCGCCGCGGTCGGTGACGGCACCCAGGCGGTCGTGGCGCCGGCCTGCGGATGGCCGAGCTTCTGTGCCAGCATGTCCGCCATCCTGTCGGGCGCTGCCCACATGCCCTTGCCGATCTGGGCGTGTCCCGGCAGGCCGTCGACCAGGCCGACATCGACGTTCCAGTCCTCATAGGCCTTGATCCAGGGCTGCGCCTTCATGTCGTTCTTGCGGATCATCGGGCCGGCTTCCATCGAGGTATGGATCTCGTCGCCCGTGCGGTCGAGAAAGCCGGTATTGATGAACATGATGCGCTTGGACGCATTCTGGATGCAGGCCTTCAGGTTTACCGTCGTGCGGCGTTCCTCGTCCATGATGCCGACCTTCATGGTGTCTGAAGGCAGCGACAGCATCTTCTCGACGCGGGCGAAGATCTCGCAGGTGAGCGCGACTTCGTCCGGGCCGTGCATCTTCGGCTTGACGATATAGACCGAGCCGGTGCGGCTGTTCTTGATCCTGGAATTACCCTTGAGGTCATGGATCGCGAGAAGTCCAGCCACCGCCGCATCGAGAATGCCTTCCGGCACCTCCTCGCCCTTCTCGTCGAGCACCGCGTCGGTGAACATGTGATGACCGACATTGCGCATCAGGAGCAGGCTGCGGCCGTGCAGCTTCAGTTCCTTTCCGTCGGGCGTCTTGTAGACGCGGTCGGGATTGAGGGCGCGGGTCATGGTCTTGCCGCCCTTCTCGAAATCGGCGGAGAGCGTGCCGTTCATGAGGCCCAGCGTGTTGCGATAGACCAGCACCTTGTCCTCGGCATCGACGGCGGCGACGCTGTCTTCCATGTCGAGGATGGTCGAGACCGCGGCTTCCATCATGATGTCGGCGACCCCGGCCGCGTCGTCCTTGCCGATCGGATGTTTGCGGTCGATCCTGATCTCGATGTGCAGGCCGTTGTTGACGAGCAGGATCGTGCTCGGCGCTTCTGCGCTGCCCTGATAGCCCGCGAATTGCGCTGCTGATTTGAGCCCAGTGGCGTTGCCGCTCTTCAGCTTGGCGGAAAGCTGGCCTGCGATGACGCTATAGGAGGTGACATCGGTGTGGCTTGCGGTCGCGAGCGCAACGGCCTGGTCGAGGAAGGTCTTGGCTTTGGCGATCACCTTGTCGCCGCGCGCCTTGTTGTAGCCTTTCCCGCTCTCGCTCGGGTCATGCGGGATCACGTCGGTGCCGTAAAAGGCGTCATAGAGCGAGCCCCAGCGCGCATTGGCTGCGTTCAGCGCATATCGCGCATTGGTGAGGGGCACCACGAGCTGCGGCCCGCAGATCTTGCCGATCTCCTCGTCGACATCAGCGGTCTCGACCTTTTTGGTCGCGGGCTCGGGCAGGAGATAGCCGATCTCCTTCAGGAACGCGGTATAGGCATTGATGTCGAAGGCCTTGCCCTTGTTGGCGCGGTGCCAGCCGTCGATCTTGTCCTGGAGAGTGTTGCGCAGCTTGAGGAGTTCGCGGTTCTTCGGCCCGAGATCCCGGACGATCGCGGCGAGCCCCGCCCAGAACGCATCGGGCTCGATCCCTGTCTTGGGCGCCGCCTCCCTGGCGATGAAATCGTGAAGGTGGGGGGCGATCTGCAATCCGTGGGCTGTGACACGCTTCATGGTGGGCTTCTTCTCACGCGGGAATTTTGCTGGCTTTTCAGGGGGTAAATAACAAAGAAAGCCGCTTGCGGGCGGCGTTCTTTCGGTCCTTTTAGCGCCAAAGAAGGGGCCATAGGAAGGCCCAATGGCCCCATCAAATTGCCTATCAATCGACAACAGAAACGCGCATCGCGCGTTCGTCGATGGTCGGGTGAAAATCGGCGTTGAGCGCTCAGTTCGGGTTCTTTGCGGCGCTTCGGTGAGGGCAGTTCATTCAGCTCTTTTCGGCATGGAAGATGCTTGCCTGATGGGCGTCAGATCGCGTGCAGCGTTCATGGCCGCGTCGTCGAGAAGATGCATCTTCGGCGCATGTCGTCCGGAGGTAAAAATTCCATAGCGCGTGAGTACAATAGAAGAAAAAATTTCTCTTTGCTGCCATTGAATGCCGATTGTATAGAAAATAATTCCAGTAGACCCGAAAACGGGCAAGCGAGTTCCAGATGCGCTATCTGCCGGTATTCCTCGATCTGCAAACCGGCCCGGTCATTCTGATCGGCACCGGTGAATTGGCGGGCGCCAAGCTGCGCGTGCTGGTGGCAGCCGGCGCGCGCATTCGCTGGTACGCGCCTGCAGACGAGCATGATGCGCATGGCCTCGAGCCGGGGCAGCTCGCCAGAATCGAGTTCGCCAAGGGCGATCCGCTCACGGCCGATCTGACCGGCACGGTCGCCGTCTTCAGCGCTGGTGCGGGGGACGTCGGCGTGGCGATGGCACTCCGCGCAAAATCGGTCGGCCTGCCCGTCAATGTGGTGGACGATCTCGCCCATTCCACCTTCATCTTTCCGGCGATCGTCGACCGCGGCGATGTCGTGGTCGCGATCGGTACCGGCGGCACCTCGCCGGTCGTAGCGCGCCGTGTGCGCGAGAAGATCGAGGCCGTGTTGCCGGCGCGGATCGGCGATCTCGCCAAGTTCATCGGCCGCTTCCGTAAGTCCATCCACGCCCGCATTCCCGAGATGCCGCTGCGCCGCCGCTTCTGGGAACGCGTGATCGACGGCCCGATCGGCGCGCTGATCCTCTCCGGACACAAGGATGATGCCGAGGCTGCGCTGAAGAGCATCAGCGATCCTTCCGCCTTCGCCGGCGCCCAAGCTTCGGGCAAGGCCAAAGGCTGTGTCACGCTGGTCGGCGCCGGCCCCGGCGATCCCGATCTGCTCACCATCAAGGCGCTGCGCGCCCTGCAGGATGCCGATGTCGTGTTCCACGATGAGCTGGTGTCATCTGAAATTCTCGACCGTATCCGCCGCGATGCCTCGCGGGTGCCTGTCGGCCGCCGTGTCGGCAAGCCCGGCATCGGCCAGGAAGCCATCAACCAGCTCATGATCGCCGCGGCGAAACTTGGCCAGCGCGTGGTGCGGCTGAAGGGCGGCGACGCCTTCGTGTTCGGCCGCGGCGGCGAGGAAGTCGAGGCCCTGCGCCAGGCTGGTGTCGCCTATTCGGTGGTGCCGGGTATCACGGCGGCCGTCGGCGCCGCGGCCGAGTTCGAGGTGCCGCTGACCTACCGCCGCGAAGCGCTGCGCATCACCTTTCTGACCGCGCACAAGACCGACGATGCCGAGCTGGTCGACTGGTCGGCGCTGACCGACACCAGGATGACCGTCGTCGTCTACATGGGCATGACCGCTGCGCTTGGCGTGCGCGAAGGCCTGCTCGCCGCCGGCCGCTCGCCGCTGACGCCGGTCGGCGTGTTCGCGCGGGTGACGCGCCCGGACGCGAAAGCCGCCGTCGGCACGCTCGAGCAATTGCCTGACCTCGTCGCCCAAGTCGATGGCGGTCCGGTCCTCCTTATCATCGGCGATGTCGTGGCGCATTCCGCGCCGTGGCGGGCCGGACATCTCAACTCCCTCATCTCAGACCTGTTGGAAGCTGCCGAATGACCTCCCCTCTCGAACAGAAGAAAATCAAGATCGCCGGCCCCTCGATCGTGACCGCCAACCGCACCTGGGATGGCGCAGTGATCTATCGCACTGGCAGGCAGGACTGGTCGGCCGATCTCGCCGACGCTGCCATCGTCCGCACGAGTGACGATGCCCGTGCGCTGCTCGCCGAATCCGTCGCCGACGACCTCGGCGCGGTCGGCGCCTATATCGCGCCGGTCGAGATCTCCGACGGCGGCAGGGTCGAGCCGGGGAATCTGCGCGAGCAGATCCGCCGTTCCGGCGTCACCATCGGACTGCCCGCTGGCGCGATCGGTCTGCCGGTGCAAGCGTAAGAGTTTTTCCATGTACGCCTATGACGAAATCGACCGTACGCTGGTCAATGAGCGCGTCTCCGAATTCCGCGACCAGGTGAAGCGCCGCCTTTCGGGCGAGCTCACCGAGGACGAGTTCAAGATGCTGCGGCTGCAGAACGGCGTCTATCTGCAACTTCACGCCTATATGTTCCGCATTGCCATTCCCTACGGCACGCTGTCGTCCAGGCAGCTCCGGCGGCTCGCCCACGTCGCGCGGCGCTACGATCGCGGCTACGGCCATTTCACCACGCGGCAGAACATCCAGTTCAACTGGATCAAGCTCGCCGAGCTGCCCGATGCACTCGCCGATCTCGCCGAAGTCGGTATCCACTCCATGCAGACGTCGGGCAACAACACCCGCAACGTCACGTCGGACCAGTGGGCCGGTGTTGCGCCGGGCGAGATCGAGGACCCCCGTATCTGGTCGGAAATCCTGCGCCAGTACACCACGCTGCATCCGGAATTTTCCTTCCTGCCGCGCAAGTTCAAATTCGCGATCACGGCGTCCGCGCATGACCGTGCCGCCATCAAGATTTACGATATCGGTCTTCGTCTCCACAAGAATGCAGCCGGCGAGACCGGGTTTGAAGTGCTGGTCGGCGGCGGCCTGGGCCGCACGCCCTTCATTGGCAAGACCATCAAGCCGTTCGTCCCCGGCCGCGATTTGCTCAGCTATGTCGAAGCGATCATGCGCGTCTACAACCAGTACGGCCGTCGCGACAACATCTACAAGGCCCGCATCAAGATTTTGGTGCACGAGCTGGGCGTCGAGAAGTTCGCAGCCGAGGTCGAAGAGGAATGGCAGCAGATGCGCGACGGCGCGCTGAAGCTGGATGAGGAAGTGGTCGAGGACATCCGTTCCCGCTTCTATTATCCGGCTTACGAAAAGCTGCCGCATATGCCGGACGAATTGCGCAAGGCCGCGCAGGACCCGAAATTCGAGGCCTGGCGCACCAATTCGGTGTTTCCGCACAAGGCGGTGGGTTATGGCATCGTCACCATCTCGCTGAAGCCCGTCGGTGGCCCGCCGGGCGACGCCACCGCCGACCAGATGGATGCCCTGGCCGATCTCGCCGATAAATATTCCTTTGGTGAAATCCGCGTCGGCCATGAGCAGAACCTGGCGCTGCCGCATGTGGCGCGGCGCGATCTACCTGATCTGTGGCAGGCGCTCGACAAGCTCGGGCTCGCTACGCCGAACGTCAACCTGATCTCCGACATCATCGCCTGCCCTGGGCTCGACTATTGTTCATTGGCGAATGCGCGCTCGATCCCGATCGCGCAGGAATTGACCCGGCGCTTCGCCAATCACGACACCGCCAACCTGATCGGCCGGCTGCACATCAATATCTCCGGCTGCATCAACGCCTGTGGCCATCACCATGTTGGCCATATCGGCATTTTGGGCGTCGAGAAGAACGGCGAAGAGGTCTACCAGATCACCATCGGCGGCCGCGCCGACGAGAAGGCCGAGCTCGGCACGCTCATCGGTCCGGCGGTCAAGTTCGACGAAGTCGCCGATGTCATTGAAGACGTGGTCGAGGCCTATCTTGCGCTGCGCGCGCGGCCCGACGAGTTGTTCGTCGACACGGTGAAACGGCTCGGCGTGGAACCGTTCAGGGAGCGAGTCTATGCCACTCGTTAAGGGCGGAAAAATCACGGACGACCAGTTCGACCATGTTGCTGACGGCGCGGAGTTGCCCACCGAGGGCAGCGTTCTGGTTTCGGCGGCGCGCTTCCTGAAAGATCCCGAGGCGCTGTTTGCACGCTCCGGCAAGGTCGGCGTGATCTGGCCGAACAGCCGCGATGTCGACGACCTCGTGCCACATCTCGATCGGCTCGGTGCGGTCGCGCTGGTGTTTCCGACCTTCCGCGACGGCCGGGCCTATAGCCAGGCGCGTCTGTTGCGAGAACGCTATCTGTATCGCGGCGAATTGCGCGCCACCGGCCAGGTGCTGCGCGACCAGTTCGTGTTCATGCTGCGCGCCGGCTTCGATACGTTCGAAGTGAAGAAGCAGGCCGATGCCGAAGCCTTTGCGCAGACGGTGCGGCGTTACTCCGTGTTCTATCAGCCGACCGGCGACGGCCGTGTCACCGCGCTGCATCGGCGCATGCAATTGCGTCATTCCGAAAGTGCCGGCCTATGAATGCCCTTGTCCCCGAATTTTCATTGCAATCGGCCGACGCTCTCCTGCCGCCGGCCGAAGAGCTCGATCGCGCGCTGCGCGACGCTTCGCCGCACGAGGTGATTGCGGCTGCGCTGGAGACGGTCGGCCGGGACAAGCTCGCATTGGTCTCGTCCTTCGGCACCGAGTCCGCAGCGCTGCTCAAGGTGATGGCGGATGTCGATCCTGCGATCCCCGTGATCTTCCTCGACACCGGTTGGCTGTTCGAGGAAACGCTTGCCTATCGCGACACGCTGATCGAGAAGCTCGGGCTTGCCGACGTGCGCTCGGTGAAGCCGTCGCGAGAGGCGTTGTCGCGCCAGGACCCGGAGCGCGATCTCTGGTTCTCCAATCCCGACGCCTGCTGCTATCTGCGCAAGGTCGAACCCCTGCAGCGAGCGCTGAAGCCGTTCGCGGGCTGGATCAACGGCCGCAAGCGGTTCCAGGGCGGTGCTCGCGCCAGCATCCCGGTGGTAGAGGAAGACGGAGCGCGATTAAAATTTAATCCGCTTGCACGCGTTTCGCCGGACGAGATTGCGGCGATTTATCGCGAGGCAAATCTGCCACAGCATCCTCTTGCCGCATCGGACTTCCAGTCGGTTGGGTGTATGCCTTGCACCAGCCGGACCGCGTCGGGCGAAGATGCGCGGGCCGGCCGCTGGCGCGGTCGCGACAAGACAGAGTGCGGCATCCATATAACGAAATCCGCTTAGCATATCTGGAAATCTTCGTAGGCCGCCGATGCTGCCTATGTGTACATCCGAGATCGCGCGCTTCCGGCGCGTTGATCTGGCGACTTACCGACTGTCGTCGAAGCCAATGGAGACTTCCGATGCGTCGTCTGTTTTTTGCCATTGCGGCCATGGTGTGGGCAGGATCGGCTGCCGCCGCCGATTTAACCTTACTGAACGTTTCCTACGACCCGACGCGCGAGCTCTACGCCGATTTCAACAAGGCGTTTGCCGCGGCCTATCAGAAGGAGACCGGCAAGAGCGTCGAGATCAAGCAGTCGCACGGCGGCTCCGGCGCGCAAGCGCGCTCGGTGATCGACGGCCTGCAAGCCGACGTGGTGACGCTCGCGCTTGCCTATGACATCGACGCCATCGCGGCCAAGGGCCTGATTGCGCCGGACTGGCAGAAGCGGATGCCGCTCAATGCCGCGCCTTATACGTCGACCATCGTGTTCCTGGTGCGGAAGGGCAATCCGAAGGGCATCAGGGACTGGGACGATCTGATCAAGCCCGGTGTCGCCGTGATCACGCCGAATCCCAAGACTTCCGGCGGCGCACGCTGGAATTACCTCGCGGCATGGGGCTATGCGCAGAAGAAATCAGGCTCGGCCGACAAGGCGAAGAAGTTCGTCGCCGATCTCTATCAGAACGTCCCGGTGCTCGACACCGGCGCCCGCGGCTCGACTGTGACTTTTGTCGAGCGCGGCGTTGGCGATGTACTGATCGCCTGGGAGAACGAGGCCTTCCTTGCGCTGCGCGAGTTCGGCAAGGAGAAATTCGAGATCGTCTCTCCGCCGCTGTCGATCCTCGCCGAGCCGCCGGTCGCCGTTGTCGACAGGGTCGTCGACAAAAAGGGTACGCGCGCGGTTGCCGAAGCCTATCTGAACTACTGGTATTCGAAGGAAGGCCAGGAGATCGCCGCACGCAATTCCTATCGCCCGCGCGATCCCGAGATCGCGAAGGAATATGAAAACGCCTTCGCCAAGGTCGAACTGTTCAGCATCGACGATGTATTTGGCGGCTGGACCAGGGCGCAGAAGGAGCACTTCGCCGAAGGCGGCATCTTCGACCAGATCTACAAGAACTGATCGAAAGCGAAGGAGGGCATTCGTGGCCGCGATCGCCGTACGACGCAGCATCCTGCCGGGCTTCGGCCTGACCATGGGGCTGACGCTGACCTGGCTCTCGGTCATCGTGCTGATCCCGCTGGCCGGCCTGTTCCTGAAAACCTCGGAGCTTTCGCTCGACCAGTTCTGGGCCATCGTCTCCAGCCGGCGCACGCAGAGCGCGCTGAAGATTTCGTTCGGCCTCGCCTTCCTCGCCGCGCTCGTCAATCTGGTGATGGGCACGATCGTGGTCTGGGCGCTGGTGCGCTACCGCTTTCCGGGCCGCCGTCTGCTCGACGCGATCGTCGATGTTCCCTTTGCGCTGCCGACCGCGGTTGCCGGCGTGGCGCTGAGCGCGCTGTTTGCCGAGAAGGGCTGGCTGGGTGCGCCGCTTGCCGCGCTCGGCCTCAAGGTCGCGTTCACGCCGATTGGAATTTTCGTCGCGATGGTCTTCATCGGGATTCCCTTCGTGGTGCGAACGGTGCAGCCGGTTCTGATCGATCTCGATCCCGAGATCGAGGAAGCTGCGACCAGCCTCGGCGCCAACCGCTGGCAGACGGTGACACGGGTGATCCTGCCCAGTCTCGTGCCGGCGCTGTTGACCGGGCTCGCACTTGCCTTCGCCCGTGCCGTCGGCGAATACGGCTCGGTGATCTTCATCGCCGGAAATCTGCCCAACGTCTCGGAGATCGCACCGCTGTTGATCGTGATCCGGCTCTCCGAATTCCGCTACGCCGATGCGACCGCGATCGCGGTGGTCATGCTGATCGCGGCATTCCTGATCATCTTCGTGGTCAATCGCCTGCAGCGCTGGGCGCAGACCCGCATGCCCCTGCATTGAGGCGCCATCGATGACCATCCAGGCAACCATGGCGCGCGAGCATCCTGTCCCGCAAGAGACGCGGGTCAGCACGTCGTCGGTTGCCGTGCGCGTTGACAACCGAAGCGAACCAAGGGCCGTCCGCATGGCCATCATCGCGATAGCAGTGACGTTTCTCGTACTGTTCGTCGTGTTGCCGCTGATCGTGGTGTTCGTATCCGCCTTGTCGAAGGGGATCGTCGCCTATTTCTCGATGCTGTCCGATCCGGAAGCACTTTCCGCGATCCGGCTCACGCTTCTCGTCGCCGCGATCTCGGTCGGCACCAATCTGGTGTTTGGACTCGCGGCGGCCTGGGCCATCACCAAATTCGACTTTCGCGGAAAGACCCTCCTGATTTCGCTGATCGACCTGCCGTTTTCTGTAAGTCCCGTCATCTCCGGCCTGATCTTCGTGCTGCTGTTCGGTGCGCAGGGCTTTCTCGGCCCTTTTCTGCAAGACCATCAGGTGCAAGTGCTGTTCGCCGCGCCGGGGCTTGCGCTGGCGACGACCTTCGTCACCTTTCCCTTCGTGGCGCGTGCGCTGATCCCGTTGATGCAGGAGCAGGGCACGCAGGAGGAGGAAGCCGCGATCTCGCTCGGCGCCTCGGGCCTGCAGACCTTCTTCCGCGTAACGCTTCCCAACATCAAATGGGGGGTGCTCTATGGTGTCCTGCTCTGCAACGCGCGCGCCATGGGTGAGTTCGGCGCGGTATCGGTCGTGTCGGGCCATATCCGCGGCGAGACCAACACCATGCCGCTGCTGGTTGAGATCCTCTACAACGAATATCAGTTCGTGGCGTCGTTCGCGATCGCCTCACTGCTCGCCATGCTGGCGCTGATCACGCTGATCGCCAAGACCGTGCTGGAACGGCATCTCGACGAAGGAAAGCTGTCGTATGACGATTGAAGTCAGGAACCTCGCCAAGAAATACGGCGCCTTCGCCGCGCTGGACGATGTCAGTGTTCGCGTAGCCGACGGCGAATTGCTGGCGCTGCTCGGTCCGTCCGGTTCGGGCAAGACCACGCTGTTGCGGATCATCGCCGGCCTCGACTGGCCGGATTCGGGCGAGGTTTCCTTTGATGGCGAAAACGCGCTCGCCCGCGGCGCGGCCGAGCGCCATGTCGGCTTCGTATTCCAGCACTACGCGCTATTCCGCCACATGACCGTGTTCGAGAATGTCGCTTTCGGCTTGCGCGTGCAGCCGCGCGCCGTCCGCAAGAACGAGGCCGCGATTCGCGCGCGCGTGAAGGAATTGCTCGACCTCGTGCAGCTCGATTGGCTCGCCAACCGCTATCCGGGCCAGCTCTCCGGCGGCCAGCGCCAGCGCATCGCGCTCGCGCGCGCACTGGCGATTGAGCCGCGCATCCTCCTGCTCGACGAGCCCTTCGGAGCGCTCGACGCCAAGGTGCGGAAAGAGTTGCGGCAATGGTTGCGCGCGCTGCACGAGCAGATCCAGATGACGTCGATCTTCGTCACCCACGACCAGGAGGAGGCGCTCGAGGTCGCCAACCGTGTGGTGGTGATGGACAAGGGCCGCATCGAACAGATGGGCACGCCGAATGACGTTTACGACAATCCGGCCAGCGCCTTTGTCCATGGCTTCATCGGCGAATCCATCGAGCTGCCGGTCGAGGTCGCAAATGGAGAGGTGAGGATCGGCGGCACGCCGCTTCCGCTTGCGGCTGACGGTCTTGCCAGCGGGCCGTCGACCTTGTTCATCCGCCGCCACGACATACAGGTCAGCCCCTTCGGCGGCGGCGCGTTACAGGGAGCCGTTACCCGCGTCCGCAGTTTTGGCCCGGTCCAGCGCGCCGAGATCATGATTGCGCATGCAAAGCTGCCGGTCGAGATCGACGCGCCACGTGACCAGGAACTCCGGCCGGGCGATATCGTTGGCCTGAAACCCCGCCGCTACCGCATTTTCGCGGCCTGAGGCCGGCCAAAAATTCACCTTTCAGCCACGGTTGGTATGCAACAACGGCCCCTCATTTTGGGGCCGGGGCTTGATGCGCAGATTTGCGGCGGTTTTCGTAACTTTATTGCTTGCAGGTTGTGCAGCCGAGGCGCCGGTCGAGACTCCGGCCATGTATGTCAACATGGCTGAACCAGGCGCACATCTGGATCCCGTCGCTGCCGCCTCGATGATCTCGCAATACCGGCAGAACAACGGCCTGGGGGCGGTCACGGTCGACCCCGACCTGGTGAAGCTCGCGGAAGCCCAGTCGGGGGCGATGGCTGCCCAGAACAAGCTCGATCACGACGTCCGGGCGCCGCTCGTCAAGCGGCTGTCCGGCGGCGGCTATCCTGCGACAGTGGCAGTCGAAAATGTCTCGGCCGGCTATCACACACTGGCGGAAGCGTTTTCCGGCTGGCGGGACTCGCCCCCGCACAAGGCGAACATGTTGAAGAGCGGTGTCACAAAATTAGGCATAGCCGCCAGCTATGCACCCAATACCAAATACAAGGTATTTTGGACGCTGATTTTGGCGTCTACTGACCGCACCTGACACCGACGCGTTCCACTTTTCGACCGCGTCGGTGACGCCATCGTGAACTGACGCCACGGCTCAACAGACATATCCGAGTCCAATGACCGATCATCCCCAGACAGACGGTGCGAGTACCCCTGCGAGCGCACAACGCGTGCTGGTGTTGCAGGGTGGCGGAGCCCTCGGCTCCTATCAGGCCGGCGCCTTTCAGGCGTTGTGCCGCAGCGGCTTTCAGCCGGAGTGGATTGCCGGCATTTCCATCGGCGCCATCAATGCCGCGATCATCGCCGGCAACGATAACGACAAGGTCGTCGAGCGCCTGAAGGAGTTCTGGGAGCTGGTGTCCTCGCCGGTGCCCTGGAATCCGATCCTGAAGGGTGAGAAAAGCCGCAGCGTCTTCAACGAGACTTCGGCTGCCATCATCGCGACCTTCGGTGTGCCCGGCTTCTTCACGCCGCGCATTCCGCCGGCGCAGCTTTGGCCGCAGGGCAGCCCGCAGGCGCTCAGCTATTACGACACCGCGCCGTTAAAGAAGACACTGGAGCGGCTGGTCGATTTTGACCGCATCAATGATCTGAAATGCCGGCTCTCTGTTGGCGCGGTCGGCGTGACCTCGGGCAATTTCCGCTATTTCGACAATGTCGAGTTCAGCCGCCAGGGCAAGAGGATCGGGCCTGAGCACATCATGGCCTCCGGCGCACTGCCGCCAGGTTTTCCCGCGATCCTGATCGATGGCGAATATTACTGGGACGGCGGCATCTCCTCCAACACGCCGCTCGACTACGTGCTGGATGCGGAGACCGATCGCGATCTCCTGATCTTTCAGGTTGATCTGTTCAGCGCCCGTGGGCCGCTGCCGGAGACGCTGCTGGAAGCGGCCGAGCGCGAGAAGGATATCCGCTATTCCAGCCGAACGCGGATGAACACCGACAAGAACCGCCAGATCCACAACGCCCGCAGGGCGGTGCGCGACCTGATCGGCAAGCTGCCGGAAAACCTGCAGAACGATCCGTCCGTGGACTTCCTGCGCACGGCGGCGAAGGAAAATACCGTCACCGTCGTGCACCTGATCTACAAGAGCAAGAACTACGAGACCAACTCCAAGGACTACGACTTTTCCCATCTCGGCATGGTCGAGCACTGGAACGCGGGCGTTCATGACGTGCATTTGTCGATGCGGCACAAAGAGTGGCTAGAACGGCCTCAGTCCGGGGAAACCATGATGACCTACGATATGACGGGGGAAGGTACCGACGCCCCCGTCTCCAAAAAGGAGTGAAGAGATATGGGTACGCTGACAGGCAAGAACGCAGTGGTGACCGGTTCGACCAGCGGCATCGGGCTCGCCTACGCGCGCACCTTTGCGGGCGCCGGCGCCAATGTCGTGATCAACGGGTTCGGCGCGCCCGCCGATATCGAGAAGGAGCGGTCCGCGATCGAGACCGATTACAAGGTCAAGGCGGTTTATTCCGCGGCCGACATGACCAAGCCCGCCGAGATCGCCGACATGATCGCGACCGGAGAAAAGACCTTCGGGTCGGTCGATATCCTCGTCAACAATGCAGGTATCCAGTTCGTCTCGCCGATCGAGGAATTCCCGATCGAAAAGTGGGATTCGATCATCGCGATCAATTTGTCGTCGGCGTTCCACGGTATCCGCGCCGCCATCCCTGGGATGAAGAAGCGCGGCTGGGGCCGCATCATCAACACGGCGTCGGCGCACTCGCTGGTGGCCTCGCCGTTCAAGTCGGCCTATGTCTCGGCCAAGCACGGTATTGCCGGCCTCACCAAGACTGCAGCGCTCGAGCTCGCGCAGTTCAAGATCACGGTCAATTGCATCTCGCCGGGCTATGTCTGGACGCCGCTGGTCGAGCACCAGATCCCGGAAACCATGAAAGCGCGCAACCTGACCAAGGAGCAGGTCATCAAGGACGTGCTGCTCGCCGCGCAGCCGACCAAGGAGTTCGTGACCTCGGAGCAGGTCGCAGCCCTTGCGCTGTTCCTCTGCGGCGACGATGCCGCGCAGATCACCGGCGCCAACCTCTCGATCGATGGCGGCTGGACCGCGGAGTAACCCCATCTTTCATGGTGGGCAAAGCGCAGCGTGCATGGCCACCATCGCATGCAGAACGTCAGATGATGGGCACGGCGCTTCGCCCCTTTGCCCACCTTACCAACCTGCCCATCAGTGGCCAGCGCTGCGGGTGAAGGCCAGGACCGTCGAAGCCGACAAATTCAGCTCGTCGGATCCGATCTTGCCGGCGACCACGATCAGGATCGCGGCAAGCGCGATGCGGAGCACGCTCTGCGGAACGCGCACCGCGCCGTAGCTGCCGATCACGATTCCGGGCAGCGAGCCCAACAGCAGCACGCCCATCAAGTGCCAATCGACCGCGCCGAGCGCCCAGTGACCGGCGCCGGCCACCAGCGTCAGCGGCACGGCATGGGCAATGTCGGAGCCGACAATGGTCGCCATCGGCTGGCGCGGATAGAGCAGCAGCAGGGCGGCGACGCCGACCGCGCCGGCGCCTACGGACGAAATCGAGACCAGCGCGCCGAGCACGGCGCCCGTCAGCACGGTCGCAATGGCGATCGTCCTGTCGTCAACGCGCTCCATGCGCGCCCGGTAACGATCCATGATCGTCTTGCGGAAGATCAGCGAGGTCGCGGTAAGCAGCAGCGCAAAGCACAACACCAGGTTGATCAGGGTGCGTTGGGATGCGCTGTTGAGGCCGAGTTGCCACATCGCCAGCAGCGTCAGGATACTTGCGGGAATACTGCCGCAGGCGAGCCGCATCACGGCCCGCCAATGGATGCTCCGGGAGAGGCCATGCACCAGGCTGCCGCCGGTCTTGGTGGCGGCGGCATAAAGGAGGTCCGTGCCGACGGCCGTGGAGGGATGAATGCCGAACAGCAGGATCAACAGCGGCGTCATCAACGAGCCGCCTCCGACGCCGGTCATCCCGACCAGCAGGCCGACACCAAAGCCAGAGGCCACATAAAGCGGATCGATCATATCCTGACAATCTGAGGTTAAGCTTGAGGCTATCTAATGGCGAAAAGCCGCATCCGGCAACGGACTTTGGGAAATGAGAAATTTTTACCCGCGCAACGTCATTGCGCAGCGATTTTCATCCATCGACCGGTGCGGGCAACCGGTGTTCCGCGGCCGTCGGCTACGAAATGGGCGCGATTCGTCAGTCGGATGCGGGCAGGGATGCCGCGTTTTCCGCTACTTCCCGAACGCCAGCACGTGCAGGCCGAGGCGGCGGCGGACAATCCAGAACAGCAGCACCGTTTCGAAAGTGAGCGACAGCGAGGTCGCGGCGGCGGCGCCATGGCCGCCGAAGCGCGGCACCAGCGCGACGCAGAGCGCGACGTTCATGACGAAGGCAGCCGCATAGGCGAGCGCGCAGATATGCTGGTGGCCGAGCATGTTGAGCAGCCGCTCGACCGGGCCGATCGCGGAGCGCACCACAAGCCCGATTGCCGCGACGAACATGATGTCATAGCCGACCACGAATTGCGGGCCGAACAGCCACAGCAGCGGCTTGCCGAAGGCGAGCAGCACGATGGTCGCCGCAAGCGAAGGCCAGAACGTCCAGTTGATCGCATGCGCCACGTACGCCGACAGCCGCGCCCTGTCGCCGAGCGCATTGTATTCGGCGAAGCGATGCGCCGTCGTTGCCGACATCGCGTAGTGGATGAACGATACCAGCGCCAGCGTCTTCACGACAGCGAAATAGACGCCGACCTCTTCTGAGCTGCGGAACTGCTGCAATACCAGCACGTCGGTGTAGGAGAGCAGGAGATAGAAGCTTTCGACCAGCAGGATCGGCAGCGAGATCGCAAGCCAGCCGCGGAGATCATAAGCCTTGGGTCCGGCTTCGACGTGGGAGGCGAGGCGGCGATTCAGCACGAACATCTGCCCGATCGTCGCGATCCACACCGCCGCAGCGCTGGCCGCCATCGCGGCGGTTGCGCCGAGATCGAAGCCGAGCACGAAGAATCCCGCGGTGAGACCGATGATCAGCGCCTGCCGCACGATGAATTGCGGCATCAGGCCGAGCCGCATCCAGTCATGCGAGCGCGCGATGCCGTCCTGCGTGTTGGCGACGACGAAAGGCGGCAGCGTCAGGCAGCCGATATAGAGCGGCACGATTTCGCCTGCCGAGATCCAGGGCGACAGCAATTTCACGATGCTCGCGAGCATAAGCGAGACCGCGCAAGAGACTGCAAACGTCATCCAGCGGCTGCCCGAGAGGAAGCCGCGCAGCAGAGCGTGCTCGCCGTGCGTGCGGTATTCCGGAATGATCTTTTGCGCCGATGCCGAGATGCCGAAATCCATCATGCTGCCGAGCAGCAGCACCCAGGTCCAGACATAGACATAGATGCCGTAGTCCGAGCCGCCCATCCAGCGCGCGAGCAGGATCTGCGAGAGATAGGCGAGACCCGCGCTGAGCACGCGGATGATGAAGATGATGCCCGCAAGCCGCCGCGTCACCGAGGCCTCGTTCGAGCCGCCGGTGAGTTTTGTTTTCAGCCGCATGAACAGCCCGTTTGGCAGGGCGGTTGCAGGTTGGGTGTCCATCACGGCCACAGCGGAATCCGAGAGCGAATGCCGCAGGAGGGCGGCGATGGTCCCGTCTATCAACCCTTCGTTAAGATTTGGTTGGGTGCAGGCTGTCGTTCCGGGGCATGTGAAGCATGAATCCGGAACCTCGAGATTCTCAGGTGCGCAATTGCACACCATAGCTTGCGCTATGGCGCGCCCCGGAATGACGCTTTGTGTCGTCGCGGCGTTCGCTTCGCTCGCTTGCCCTGGACGACAGAGCGCCTCAATTCAAATTGACATTGAACTCATAGCTCCGGTCGCCGCCGACCAGCGTCAGTTTCAGCGCGGCGCCGTCCGGGTTGACGCCGGGCGGCACGCCGTCGAGCTGGAATGAGAAGCGTTTGACGCCGGGCGGCGAGTGCTCGACGAGTTTCGGCACCGGAAGGCCCCAGTCAGGCGTCGGTCCTTCCACGAAAAGATTGACGGCGCGATCGTCGGGCGTGACGACATCGACCAGCACCTCGGATTTGCCTTCGCGCTTGACGTCGCGGATGGTCAGCGCATTGGGGTCGCCGACATTGGCTGGCTTGGGAACCGTATCGAGCGCCGCGAACAGCGCGCTGTCCTCGGTGCTCGCCACGCTGTTGAAGGCAAGCTCCGCATTGGCCTCGACGGGAATGCAGAGCTTTTCGCATACGGCATAGTTGATCTCGGCCCGCAGCGTCACCGGCTTGTCGACATTCTTGGCGACGATCCGCAGTGGCAGCACGATCTCGTCGTGGTATCCCAGCGAAACGCCGCCGGCGCCGTCATCGAATTTCTTCGGCGCAGGCCACAATACCGTCACCGCTTCGACATTGTCGGATTTCGAAAAGTCGAACCGCGGCGGCACGCCGGAATCTCCGGGGGTACGCCAATACGTCTTCCATCCCGGCTGCAACTGGAAGGCGACACCGCCGAGCAACACCGCGCCGCTGCGCGATCCCGCGAGCAGCCGCACCGCGGAATGCCCGTCTTTTTGCCATGGGGATGCATCCTGTGCCCGCGCTTCGCTCAAAAGCGAGGACGCAAACAGGGTTGCAGCGAAGCCGAGTGCGGCGCGGAGAGGAACTATGGCGGTCATAAGACGTCTTTACATTCTGGATTTGACGCAAACCATTGAATTGCTTGTGAGCGTCCAATCTTAAGCTTGATTGACAGAACCGCCACCCAATATCAGGATGTAGTTGAACATGAGAGTGCTTTGCGGATGGCGCCTCAAGGCAAAAAACCGGGCACCGTGGGCCGCGATGCGGCTGACGACAAGAGCCCTGCCGGTCTCGGCAACATCAAGCCTGGCAACGTCAAGCCTGGCAACATCAAGCCTGCCGGCGTCGGCGACAATTCGTCGGATCGCGGCTATCTCGATGGCCGGCTTCTGATCGCCATGCCCGTGATGGGCGACCCGCGCTTCGAACGCTCGGTGATCTACATGTGCGCGCATTCTGCTGACGGCGCCATGGGCATCATGGTCAATCGTCCCGCGGGCAGCATCGACTTTCCGGAACTGCTGGTACAGCTCAACATCATCAACAAGGCCGAGCAGATCAAGTTGCCGGAAAACGCCGAGGCAATGAAGGTGATGAGCGGCGGACCGGTCGATACCGGCCGCGGCTTCGTGCTGCATTCCAGCGACTTCTTCATCGCCAATGCGACGCTGCCGATCGACGGCAATATCTGCCTGACCGCGACTGTCGACATCCTCAAGGCCATCGCCAAAGGAAGTGGGCCGAAGCACGCGTTCCTCGCGCTCGGCTATGCCGGCTGGGCGCCGGGGCAGTTGGAGAACGAGATCCAGGGCAATGGCTGGCTGCATTGCGACGCCGACCCCGAACTCATCTTCGGCGATGATGTCGACGAAAAATACGGCCGCGCGCTCCGCAAGATCGGCATCGATCCCGGGATGTTGTCGAACGAGGCGGGACACGCGTAGCCTCGTTTTCGTCCCGCCGCTACTCCGCCGCCTCCTGCGCCGCCGTCGGCTGCGTGCCCGCGACCGTCGCGCGGCGCATGTCGCGGGGCTGCGACTGATCGTAGCGGCGGACACGGTGCATGGTCTGGCGGTTGTCCCACATCACCAGGTCATGCAGCGTCCATTTGTGGACGTAGACGAACTCCGGTTGTGTGGCGTGCTCGTTGAGATCGCGCAACAGCAGCCGTCCCTCCGGCATGCTCATGCTGCGTACTCTTCCAGCATGCGACGACAGATACAGCGACTTGCGGCCGTGCACGGGATGGGTGCGCACCAGCCGTTGCAGAACCGGCTTGAACATCTCTTTCTCTTCGTCGGTGTAATCGAGGAAGCCGAGCGAACCGCGCGAATACATCAGGGAATGTTCGCAGATCATGTCGTCGATCTCCGCCTTGGTCTCGTCGTCGAGCGCGTCATAGGCCGCGCGCATGTCGGCGAATTCGGTATTGCCGCCTTTCGGGTTTAACACCCGTGCCGACAGCAGCGAAAACTTCGCCGGGATCGGGCGGAATGAGCTGTCGGAATGCCAGAGGCAATTGCCGAGATTGAACAGATGCGTGCGATGATCCTTCGGCAGCGGTTTGCCGTCCCTGCCGAGATTGGAGACGTCATTGAGCCCGGCGGAGCCCAGACGGTAGTCCTCCTTCCTGGTGATGTTGCCGCCGCGCGGATTTTCGCGCTCGCCGAAGTTCAGCGCAAACGCCATCTGCTGGTCGTCCGTGATATCCTGGCCGTGGAATACCAGCACGGCATATTTGTCCATGCCGGCTTCGACCTCGGCCGCCTCCTCCCTGGTCAGCGGCTTGCGCAGGTCGAGCCCGGAAACTTCGCCGACAAAGTGCTTTTGCAGCTGCCGGATCGCGATTGCCATTGGCGTCTCTCCTGAAGCGAAAGGCGGTTGTGCCGCTCGATTTGCTCGAAAGGCTACTCCGGGTGCGGGCGATGTCAACGCTACGCCGACATGGCTGCATCACGCATTGCGCGCCATCAGGCCGCCATCGACGGGAATGACGGCGCCGGTCAGGAACGAGGCGGCCGGCAGGCACAGGCTCAAGGTCATGTGCGCGACCTCTTCCGGGTCGCCATAGCGGCCGAGCGCGGTGCGGCGCTTGGCGTAGATGGTCTTGTGCTCCTCCGAAATCCGATCCGTGATCGCGGTGCGGATCGGGCCCGGACAGATGCAGTTCACGGTGATGCCTTCGCGGCCGAGCTCGACCGCGAGCGAGCGCGTCAAGCCGGTGACGCCGGCTTTCGCCGCGGAGTAGGGACTGTGCAGCGCGGTAGCGCCTAACGCTTCGGTGGACGCGATATTGACGATGCGCGGCGACTTCGATTTGCGCAGGTAAGGCAGTGCGGCGCGGATGATGCGCGGATGCGCCGTCAGCATCACCGCGATGCCCTTCGTCCAGGCGTCGTCATAGGCAGGATCGTCGATTCCAACGCGCACGGAGATGCCGGCATTGTTGACGATGATGTCGAGGCCGCCGAATTGCGCGGCGATCTCGCCCACGACCCGCTCGATGGCCTCGCGATTGCCGACATCGAGCGCCCAGGCTTTTGCGCTCCCGCCGCTCGCTGCGATGTCATCCGCGACCGCTTTCGCGCCGTCCGTGCTCACATCCGTTACCGCGACGTGGGCGCCTTCGGCGGCGAACAGGCGCGCGGTGGCGCGGCCCATGCCGCTGGCCGCGCCCGTGACCAGCGCGGTTAATCCCTTCACCGAACGGCTGAGCTGCTTGAATTCTGACATGAGCGTTTCCTGCGAATGATTGACAAGGTTTTCAGCCATCCTAAGACGAGACAAACAAGCAGGGGAAGGGATGGAAATGAACGAGCTCGATTTCTCGGGTAAGCAGGCTCTTGTGGTCGGCGGCTCCAGCGGTATCGGCAATGGCATCGCGCAGGCGTTCCGTACCAGGGGCGCGCGCGTCGCGGTGTGCGGCACGCGGGCGAAGCCTGGCGACTACTCCGTGGATGAAGGCTCGCATCTCGATGGCCTCGACTATTTCCGGCTCGACGTCAGTGACGCCGGCTCGATCGAGAGATTTTCGCCGCCCTTCGAAAGGCTGGACATCCTGGTGCTGGCACAGGGCGCCGTGATCTATCGTCGCGGCGAGTTCGAGATGAACGGATTTCGCGCCGTGCTCGAGGTCAACCTGATGAGCCTGATGGCCTGCGCGACGCGGTTTCATCCGATGCTGCGCGCGGAGAAAGGCGCGCTGATCATCGTCAGCTCGACCGCGGCCTATCATTCCACGATCGGCAATCCCGCCTACAACGCCTCGAAAACTGGTGCGGTCGGGCTGACCCGGACCTTGGGCGAGGCCTGGGCGGAAGATGGCATCCGCGTCAATGGCATCGCGCCGGGGCTGGTCGATACCAAGATGACGAAGGTCACGACATCAAATCCGAACCGGCTGGAGGGGGCCTTGTCGCGCATTCCCCTGAAGCGGCTGGGCACGCCGGCCGACATGGCGGGCGCGGCGTTGTTCCTGGCCTCGGAGCTGTCGTCCTACATCATCGGCCAGACCATCGTGGTCGATGGCGGGTTGATTTTGTAAGCGCTGGCTTATCGCACCACTGCGGCCGAGCGGCCGAGGGCCGCCGGCGGCCGTGGCACGCCCGGGGTGAACTGGCGCGGCGGGGGTGGGGCCTGGCGCGGCGGCGGTGCGGTGTTGTTGCCGAAGCCGAAGAAATTGCCGAACGGCGCCTGCGCCGGCTGCGGCTTCTTCGGTGCCGTCGGCTTAGGCGGCGCCAGCGCAACGCCGGGTGCTCCCGGCGCACTCGGGACTTGCGGAGCCGCTGCAGCAGGAGCGTTCGGGTTATTGCGATCGGCCGGCGTCGCGTTGGCAATCGGCGGCGCATCGGCCTTGGCCGGCTCGCGACCGACCTCGCGGCGCGGCCAGGAATAATCGTCGGCGCGGCCGGCGGGCGGGTTGAGCGGCTCGCCCTTCACCAGCGTGCGCGCGGCCAGCGCATCGACCGCAGCCGGCCGCGTGCCGGGACCACCGAGCAGCTGATCGGAGCTGACGCTCGCCGCCACCAGCGGCAGGATCGGTCCCGCCAGCGGTCGCGGTGCGGGCTGGCCCGGCACGGCGTTGATATCGGGCGTCGCAGGCTCCGTCGGCAGCGCGATCGGTCCGGAGCGCGCCGCGAGCAGGCGCGTGATCTCGCGCTCGACATAATGCGCGAGCTTGCGCGCGCCGGCCGAGGTGAAATAGACGCCGTCATCGGAACGCAGTTTGCGGATCTGGCCTTCGAAGTCCGGGCCCTTCTGCAGGAGCAGGCCGCGCTCATCGACAAAGCCGTCCCAGACATCGACATAGGTGATGCCGGCTTTTCCCGCAGCGTCGCGGTAGAGCGAATCCAGGAACAGCATGTCGGATGCACCCTTCGGCCCGCGGATGGCGGGAAGGCCGACCCAGATCACGGGCACGCCCTTCGACTTTACCACCGTGATCATCTCTTCGATCTTCTTCGAATAAAGCTCGACCCAGCGCTCGTCGCGGAACTCATAGAGGCCGTTCGGCGAACGCGCGGTCTTCTCCGGCGCGGCGACCTGCGGCGTATCCGCATTGTCGGCGTCGTCCTGCGGCAGCTCGGTGTCGACGGCTTTGTCGTCCGGCTTGGCCGCATTGTCGGCCTGCGGCTTCGCCTCGCCTTTGGCGCGGGCGTCCTTCTTGTCGCTCTTCTTGTCCTTGTCCTTGTCGGACTTCTCGCTGACGGGCTCGCGGAGCGCGACGCGGTCGTTGATGCCGAGCATCACCACGATGACGTCGGGTTTTTCGGTCGCGAGAATGCCCTTGGCGGCGGCCGCCCAGTCGGCGGGATCGCCCTTGGGCTGGTATTTGATCAGGCCGGAGATGTTTTTGACCTTGCGGATCACGCCCATGTCGGGCTGGTCGCTGTAGGCATCCTCGAGGCCATGGGAGAGCCAGTCGGCCATGCCGTCGCCCACGACAAGCACGTTGCGCTCGGGCAGGGTATCGCGCTTGGGCGGCGGCGGCGCCCTGGAGAAATCCTGGTAGACGCGTTTCGGCGCCTGCTGCTGGAACGGTGCGAAGAAGTCGCCGAACCAGCCACCGCCTCCGCCAAATCCGCCCTGGCGCGGCGCGGGGCGCGGCGGACCGCCGAAATTGAAGAACTGCGCCGACGCCGGGCCCACGATGCCGACCAAAAGCGCAATCGCCACCGCGAGCACGACCAAGGGGCCCGTCTCGGAGAAGATCTTCAGGAAAGACGGCGGCTTGATCATGCGGCTCGGTCGCGTTGGTCAAAAGCGGCCCCGATATAGTAGTGGAATCGGGCCGCAAGCGGGCTATTTCCTTGCCATAAAATGGGCGCCGACGCACCCGTCAAGGGCGCGGTCAAAACATGGTTTTCTGCGTCATTTTGGCTTCAAAGCGGGGTGTTTACCGCCCGCGGAGCTGCTCCAGCATTCCAGCGGTGGCAAACCCATCGGCGGGCGCCCCGATCGAGGCCTGGAAGTTGCGCAGTGCCTGTCTCGTTTCACCGCCGAACTGACCATCCGGCGTGCCCTTGTAAAAGCCGCGCTGGGCCAGGATCTGCTGCAATTCCAGCCGCTCCGCCTTCGACAATTCGCGCTCCTGTCGCGGCCAAGGCTGCACGAAGGGCTGGCCGCCGCGCAGCCGGTCGGCGAAATGGCCGATCGCCAGCGCGTAGGCTTCGGCCGGGTTGTATTTCATGATCACCCGGAAATTCTGCATCATCAGGAAACCCGGGCCTTCGGCGCCGGCCGGCGCCAGCAGGTAGGCCTTGTCGTTCGGATGCGGGAAGGGCTGGTTGTTGGTGCGCACGACGCCAAGGTGTTCCCACTGCGCCATGGTCATGGTCTTGGCGCGGTCGGCCAGCATGTAGTTGAAATCCTTGGGCACCGACACCTCATAGCCCCAGCTTTGCCCGGTCTGCCAGCCGTCCTTCTTCAGATTGTTGGCGGTGGACGCGATCAGGTCGGCGGGGTCGTCGACGACGTCGCGGCGGCCGTCGCCATCGGCATCGACGGCATAGCGTTTGAACGCTGTCGGCATGAACTGCGTTGCGCCGAACGCGCCGGCCCAGGAGCCGTGCATCTGCTCGGGCGCGAGGTCTCCGTGATGCAGAATCTCCAGCGCCGAAAGGAATTCATCCTTGAAATAGGCCTGGCGGCGCCCGATGCAGGCGAGCGTCGCAGTCGAGTTCGGCACGCTGCGGTCGCCGATCTGGGTCGAGTAGTTCGAACTCGATGCCCCAGATCGCGGCAACGATGTTGCGGTCGACGCCATAGACCTTTTCCATCGCGTCGAACTGCGCCTTGTACCTGGCGAGCGTTTCCTTACCCTTGGCGAGCCGGTTGTCGTTCACGAGGATGTCGAGATAGTCCCAGATTGATTTGGTGAATTCGGGCTGCGCATCCATCAGATCCATGATCCGCAGGTCGGGCGTGAGGCCGGCGGTGAAGCGTTCAAAGTCTTCGCGCGAAATATTGCGCCGCGCGGCGTCCGGCCACATCCCGGCAACGCAATTGTTGAAATTCGCCGCCGCCTGGCGGATCGCGTCGGCGGTCATCAGGGGATGGCCGGAGGCGCCGTCCTCGCCGCTCCAAGAAATCGAGCCCGAAGGGATCGAGCCAGAAGGGATCGAACCAGAAGGGACCGAGCCGGGCGCGGCGGCGGCTGGCGCTTGTGCTGGCGCGTCGGACCTTTGCCCGGAGAAGATGCCGCCGAAAAGGTTCGACAGCCCGCCGCCCGAGGATTGCGCATGGGCCGGGCATGCCGACAGGAGGGCTGCGACCAGCGCCGCCGCCAGTGTCTTGTATGGTTCCATCCGAGGCATCATGTCCCACCCGGCTGCCGGACAAATCAGGCTTTCAGGAGGCCTGCTCACGGTTTCCAATAGTTTAACAAATCCGCCTTTGGCGCGTTAATCCCGCGCTCACCTTTGTTGTTTGTTCGCAACCGCAAAGGCGCTACCAAGAAGCCCCGCATTTTCCCTCCAGCTTTCCCGAAATCTCATGAAAATTCGCAAAGCCGTCTTTCCCGTCGCCGGTCTCGGCACCCGCGTCCTTCCCGCTACCAAGGCGATGCCGAAGGAAATGCTGACCATCGTCGACAAGCCGCTGATCCAGTACGTGGTCGACGAGGCCAAGGAAGCCGGCATCGAGCATTTCGTCTTCGTCACCGGACGCAACAAGGGCGTGATCGAGGATCATTTCGACCGCATGTTCGAGCTCGACACCACGCTGGCCGCGCGCGGCAAGAAGGCCGAGCAGGAGATCCTGGCGCGCGACCAGCCGGAGGCCGGCGCCACGAGCTTTACCCGCCAGCAGGCGCCGCTCGGCCTCGGCCACGCTGTCTGGTGCGCGCGCGACATCGTCGGCGATGAGCCGTTCGCGGTGGTGCTGCCCGACGAGCTGGTGCTCAACACGCCGGGCTGTCTTGCGCAGATGATCGAGGCGGCAGGCAAGCTTGGCGACAAATCCAACTTGATCGCGGTGCAGGAGGTCCCGTCCGACCAGACGCACCAATATGGCATTTGCGGCGTCGGTGCGCGCCATGCTCATCGCGGCATGTTCGAGGTCAATGGTATGGTGGAGAAGCCGGCCAAAGGCACCGCGCCGTCGAACCTGTCGATCACGGGGCGCTACATCCTGCAGCCGGAGATCTTCAAGATCCTGGAAACGCAGGAACGCGGCGCCGGCGGCGAGATCCAGCTCACCGACGCCATGATCGGGCTGTCCAGGTCGCAGAAATTCTATGGCGTCGAGTTCGAAGGCGAGCGGCATGATTGCGGCTCGAAGGCCGGCTTCCTGCGCGCCAACATCGCCTACGGCATGGCGCGTGCGGATTTGCGCGAGGGCCTGCGCGCGGAGATGAAGAAGCATCTGGAGAAAGGTGGCTAGGCCACCAGCGACAGTGCCGGCATCGGCGCCATCACGCAGCAATTGCGGCCGGCGGCCTTGGCCGCATAGAGCGCCTTGTCGGCGGCATGGACGAAGGCCGACCAGTCCATCGCCTGGGTCGGCGTGAGGCTGGCGATGCCGACGCTCACGGTCGACATCACGGGTTCATCCGACCATCCCTGCACCTTGCGGCGGATGGTTTCGGCGATGGTCGTCGCATCCGTGCCCGACGTATCCGGCAGCAGCACGGCAAATTCCTCGCCGCCATAGCGCGCGGCGCAATCGCCGGCACGCTTGACCGAATCCGAAATGCAGATCGCAATCCCGACGAGCACCTGGTCGCCGGCCTGGTGGCCATAGGTGTCATTGTAAGCCTTGAAATGATCGGCATCGATCATCAGCAGCGACAGCGGGCTCCCGTGACGCAGCGCGCGGCGCCACTCGGTGTCGATCTCCTGGTCGAACTTGCGGCGGTTCTTCAGGCCGGTCAGCGAGTCGGTGGTGGCAAGCTCCTCGAGCTTGTCCTCGGCCTCCGCGCGGCGGCGGATCTCGCGCGCCAGGAACATCGTCACCGCCAGCACGAACACGATCAGCGCCAGCATGATCGCGCCGATCCGGATGGCCTCGGTATGCCATAGGCCGAGGACGTCGCTCAACGGCTTGCCGACGACGACGGTGAGCGGGCTCATGCCCGGGCTTTTCACGTAAAGGCGCGGGACTTCGTCAATGGGACCCACTCCGGTAAACGACGTGCCTTCCATTCCCGGCTTCTTGCCGCGCGGCAGGTCGCTCAGCTTCTTGCCGATGATGTCGAGGTCGAACGGCCGCCGCATGATGATGGTGCGGTCCTGGCGCAGCACGCAGATCGTGTCGCCCTCGCCGAGACTGAGGCGCCCGAACAGTTCGTGGAAATAGGTGAAGCGGATCGAGCCCACGACTACGCCCTGGAAGCTTCCGTCGGCGCCGGTAATGCGGCGGCTCAGCACGATCGCATAGGCACCGCGATACAGCATCGGCCGGCTGATATAGAGGCCGACGTTCGGATTGTCCCGATGAACCTGAAAAAATGCCTCATCGGCGCGGTTCTCGGGCAGGGGGTCCAGCGTCGAGGCGTCCGCGGTCAGCAGGCCCTTTGCATTGAACGCTTCGATCGCGCCGAAATGTTTCGCGGTTGCCGCATGGTCGAACAGAATCAGATGTAGAAGCGACTTCGGGACCGCATTGATCTCGGGCATCACCATATTGGAGGCGACCGCGCGCAGCGACAGGTCGTAGACCTCGATGTTGCGTCCGATGTCGGCATCGATGCTGGCGGCGAGGTTTTCCAGCGACTGCTGGGCCAGCGTCTCCTCGCCGCGCCGCATGTCGAGCATCACGCTGGCGCAGATCGCGGAAAAGCCGATCACCGTGATGACGGAGGAGGCGATCAGCAGTTTTGCCGATAGTCGCCACGGCCTTTCGGCCCCGCTGTTGCGCCGTCCAAACCTCATGCATCTGCTCCCGACCCCATGCATGCGACAGAAATATTGCCGTCGGCTTAAGTGAGGACAACAATGCGTTAATCAGTTAACGCTTCGTTTCCGCGTGCGCCGTTCCGGATGGGATGTAATGTCGCGGGAAGATTGCGGAGACGATTGTGAACGACTACGACGCGCTGCGTGATTATTTGAAGAAACAAAGCCTGCCGGAGTTCGTGTTGAGCTTCGAGCAGATCGAGGAGATCGTCGACGCTGCGCTGCCGCGCGCGGCGCACCGGGCCTCTTGGTGGGACAGCCTGCGCAGCCCGCAGGAGAAGATGCCGCAGCGGGAAGCCTGCCTTGCTGGCGGCTACGTCGCAACCCGCCTGCCGGATGGCAAGGGCGTCCGCTTCAGGCGGATGAAGTAAGCCTGTGGCCTACTTTCCGGTCTTGGCTGGATCCTTGACGGCTTCAAAGGTCTGCAGCTCGACATTGTAGAGTTCGCCGTCGACCTTCTCGACCTTGCGGATGTAGATGTTCTGGATGATGTCCCGGGTTTCCGGATCGATCGAGATGGCACCGCGCGGGCTCTCCCACGCCATTCCCTTCATTGCCGCGACGAGGGCATCGCCATCGGTGCTCCCGCCGGTCTTTTTCAGCGACTCGTAGATCAGGTGCATGCCGTCATAACCACCGACCGCGACAAAGCCGGGCCGCGATCCGAACGCCGCCTTGTAGTCGCCAACGAATGCCTTGTTCAGCGCGGAAGGGTGGGCCGCCGAATACATGTGGGCCGTGATGGCGCCGAGCGCCGCGTCGGGCATCCCGGGCATCAGATCGTCGTCCATGACGTCGCCGGGTCCGATCACCTTGATGCCGGCCTTGTCGAGCCCGCGCTCGGCAAACTGCTTCATGAAGTTGCCGCCCTGGCCGCCCGGCACGAAGACGAACAGCGCATCCGGCCCGGCATCCCTGATCCGCTGCAGGAACGGCGCGAAGTCGGGATTGACGAGCGGCACCTTCACCGCCTCGACGATCTCGCCGCCGCCCGCGGTGAAATGCTGGCGGAAGAATTCGAGTGCGTCGTTGCCGGGCGCGTAGTCCGAGGTCAGCGTCGCGACCTTCTTGATGCCGTTCTTGGCCGCCCAATCGCCGATGATGGTCGAGGACTGCGCCAGCGTGAAACTGGTGCGGACGATATAGGGCGACTTCTCGGTGATGATCGAAGTTCCCGCCAACATGACTATTTCCGGGATTTTGGCCTGGGTGGCGAGCGGCGCGACCGCGAGCGCCGTCGGCGTGATGCCGAAGCCGGCGAGGATGTTGACCCTGTCGTTGACGATCAGCTCCTGGGCCAGGCGCTTGGTCGTCTCCGGGTTGGCGGCGTCATCCCTGAGGATGACTTCGATCTTCCTGTTTGCAACCGTGTCGCCATGCTGCTTGACGTAGAGCTGGACCGCGTTGGCAAGCTGCTTGCCGGTCGAAGCCTGTCCTCCCGTCATCGGCACGATCAGGCCGATCTTGACCGCGTCAGCCGCAGCCGCTGGCAATGCCGCCACGAGCGCGGGAACGGCGGCAAGAATGAGCGAAAGCTTCAGTAATCCAAAGCGCATCCCTGATCCCCCATTTTACCCTGCGCGGCGCTCGCCGCGCAGGGACAGCTCTGACATTCAGATGGTGCCGAACCCGACGGTTGCCTTGTCGTAGCTACCGTCGCCCATTTTGCCGGCCTCGAAAATGCCGTGCTTCTCGATCCACTCGAACGACTCCTCGTAGACTTCGCGCGAATATGGCTCGAACACGATTCGCTCGCCCGGCCCCCAGCGCCGGGTATCCATCGCAGCGTGGAAACGCTCGGGAAACTCGTTCCTGTAATAGTGGGTATAAAGCTCCGGACGCAGGTCGATGTCGCGCTGTGCTTTCTTCAGAGCGCGGAAGTACCGCTTGATATCCTCCGGTTCCGGATCGCCGTTGATCATCGACGCGATCATGAAGGTCGTGTCGATGACCTTGCGATAGCCGAGCTGCTCGGCGAAATAATAAGGCCCGTTGAAAAGCGCGGCCGCGCCGCTCTTGCCTTCGAACAGGAACTCCATCCTCCGGAACAGCATGCCGTCTTCGAAGGTCAGGTTGATCTGGCCGGGCGCCATATACTGCTCCAGCGCCTGGATGGTCGAATAGTGGCTGCCGGACTGGAAGCCGACCGAGACCGGAACGCCGGCGAGATCGGCGGGGTTGCGGATCTGCGAATCCGACGGCACGAAGATTCCTGACGGCGCGACCGAATAGACGTCCGCGTAAAGCCTGGCGTGGCCGTTCGAGGCTGCGACGTTGACGGTCCAGTGACAGGCGCAGCTGACGTCCGCCTTGCGTCCCTTTTCGATGCTCTGGAAGGCGCCTTCGTTCACCTTGTTGTGGTGCTGGCCTTCGGTCGAGCGGATCAGCTCGCGGAATTCGTAGTCGAGCCCTTCGGCGCGGAAGTAGCCCTTCTCCTCGGCGACCCATTCCTGCAGGCGGAAATGCGATTCGATCACGAATTTGGTCATGATTCTCTCCGTGTCCGGCGGTCCCGGCCGGCCAGTTTTTCTTTGACGTGATGATAGCAAACGGCCATCAATGGTCCATGCCTCAACGGGAATGTTTCACATGCCCAAAATGGAATCTATGGAGCTCGGCTTCCGCGACCTCAGGGTGCTCGACACCCTGATCCGGGAAGGCAGCATCACGCGCGCCGCCCAGGTGCTCGAAACCACCCAGCCGGCGATCAGCAAGCTGTTGCGCAGGCTGCGCGTGCGTTTCGCCGATCCGCTGGTGGTCCGTCGCGGCAGCGGCGTGCAGCCGACGGCGCGTGCCGTGGAGATGGCCGCCCAGATCCGCGCCCTGCTCGATATGGCCGACAGCCTGTGGCAGGAACGCATGCCGTTCGATCCGAAGAAATCGGAGAAGACCTTCAGCCTGCTGTTGACCGATGTCGGCATGGTGCGGTTCCTGCCACCCCTGATCGGACGCCTCGCCGACCTCGCGCCCCATATCAAGGTGAGGGCGTTGCCGCTCGACTCCCGGCATTTTGCGCTGAAGCTCGAGTCCGGCGAGGCCGACCTGGCGCTCGGTGCTTTTCCCAAGGCGGCCGGCTACCTGCGCCTGCAGCGGCTTTTCTCCGACGGCTATGCAAGCGTGGTGCGGCGAGGACATCCCAGAGCGGCCGAGGCCCGCACGCGCAAGGGATTTCTCGGCGAGCAGCACATTCTGATCACGGCTTCCGAAACCGGACACGCCGCCCACCTCGAGACGCAGCGGGTGCTTACGCGCTCCATCTCGGCGTCCAACGTCCTGCTGCAGGTGCCAAGCTTCATTGCCGGCGCGATCGTGGCATCTCAGACCGACGGCGTGGCGACCTTACCCGCGAACCTCGCATCTCTTGTGGCCACGCCGCTTGGCATGTCCGTCTTCAAAACGCCGGTCGCGCTCCCTCGAATCGAGATCGCCCAATATTGGCACGAGCGCTATCATCGCGATGGTGCGCACCGATGGCTGCGATCAACCACCTACGAGCTGTTTGGCGGCCGCGCCTGAGGCTCGAACCGTGCTGGATGCCACGAGATCGATACAAAATCAGCATCGATCCATACTCCCTTCGGCTTGGACGGTATCTTCACCTCTCATTAAGAAATGTCGACTTGAGGAAATATTCATACAAGGAGGTGCGCTCGTGAGCGCCGTCGTGTCCGCCGCGGAGGCGAGAAGGTCCCGCGTGCGTCGGCGAAATCCAGGCGGCGGCTCATAAACCGCCGCCTTTGTTTTGGGGGAGATCGATGCTAGAAATCGCAAATAAACGCCGCGTCCATTCCGGGCATGCATCGATGTTCGACCTGAACCAGCTCCGCTGTTTTGTCACGGTCGCGGAAGAGCTGCACTTCGGTCGCGCGGCGGCACGGCTCAACATGACCCAGCCGCCTCTCTCCCGGCAGATCCAGGTCCTGGAACACATCATCGATGCGCCGCTGCTCGAGCGCACCAGCCGCTCGGTGCGGCTGACGCCGGCGGGCCGCAGCTTCCTGCCCGAAGCACGGCGCATCCTGAAACTCGCCGAGAGCGCGTCGCAGGTCGCGCGCCGCATTGCGATGGGCAAGTCCGGATCGCTCAAGATCGGATACACGGCGGCCGCCGCTTACGGCTTCCTGCCGGAACTGCTCGCGGCTTGCCGGGCGCGGCTGCCGGAGGTCGACTTCTCGCTCAAGGAGATGGTGTCCGGCGATCAGCTCGAGGCGCTGGCCTCGGGGCAGATCGACGCCGGCCTCCTGCGGCCGCCGATCGGGCGACCGGAGCTTGCGACCCGGCGCGTGCTGGCTGAGCCGCTGCTCGCCGCGATACCGCGCAAACACCCGCTCGCTTCACGCGAAAACCTTGCCATCAAGGATTTCGACGGCCAGCCCTTCGTGATGTATTCGCCCTACGAGTTCCGTTACTTCCACGACCTGCTGGTCGCGCTGTTCACGCAGGCCGATATCCTGCCGCGCTACGTTCAGCATGTCGGCCAGATCCATTCCATTCTCGCCATGGTGCGCGCCGGGCTTGGCGTTTCGATCGTGCCGGCAGCTGCGGCGAGCCTGAAGATCGCCGAGGTGAAGCTGCGGCCGTTGAAACTGCGCCCACCTGCGCCGGTCGAATTGTTCATAGTGTGGCGGCGCGAGGACGAGAACCCGCTGGTGCCGGCGCTGGTCGACATCGCAGCCGAGCTTTCGGGTGCGCGCGATCATTGATGCAGATTATGCATCAGTCGATACCGCGTTTGGCTTGGACGCGCATCGGGTGCGCTCCTACAAACATCGCCGTGGATGCGCGTTTCGCGCATCCTTGAAACAAGACTCCAGGGAGTGGCGCGATGAGCAAGATGACCCCGCAGGAGATGGCCAGCAAGATCGGTAGCGGCCTGCTGTCGTTTCCCGTGACGCCGTTCAGAGCGGATTATTCCTTCGACGAGGCGACCTATCGGTCCAACATGGACTGGCTCTGCGGCTATGACGTCGCGGGTCTGTTCGCGGCCGGCGGCACCGGCGAGTTCTTCTCGCTGACGCCCTCCGAAGTGCCTGAGGTGGTGAAGGTCGCCGTCGACGAGACCAGGGGCCGGGTGCCCGTGCTGGCCGGCACCGGCTACGGAACCGCGGTCGCACGCGAGATCGCGGCGGGTGCGGAGAGGGCAGGCGCGGATGGCCTCTTGCTGCTGCCGCCTTATCTCATCCATTCCGAGCAGGACGGGCTTGCCGCCCATGTCGAGGCGGTGTGCGCCTCGGTCAAGATCGGCGTCATCGTCTATAACCGCGACAACGCCATCCTCCAGCCCGACACGCTGGCGCGCCTCTGCGAGCGCTGCCCGAATCTCGTCGGCTACAAGGACGGCATCGGCGACATCGAGCTGATGACCCGCGTCTATACCAGGCTCGGCGACCGCCTCACCTATGTCGGTGGCCTTCCAACAGCCGAAACCTTCGCGCTGCCCTATCTCGACATGGGCGTGACCACTTATTCGTCGGCGGTGTTCAATTTCGTGCCGGAGTTCGCGACGAAGTTCTATGCCGCGGTGCGCCGCCGGGACCACAAGGTGATCCATGCTGGCCTGAAGAACTTCATCCTGCCATTGATCGCGATCCGCAACCGCAAGAAGGGTTATGCGGTATCGATCATCAAGGCCGGCATGAAGGTGATCGGCCGCGATTCCGGCCCGGTGCGCCCGCCGCTCACGGATCTCAGTGAGGCTGAGGTGGCGGAGCTGACTACGCTGGTCGCGAAGCTGCCGAGTACGACATCTGCGATGCAGGCCGCGGAATAAACGAGCGGACATAATAAAAGGGAGGAGTTCATGATCCAGGAAGCGGTCCGCGCCGGCTTTTCCGGCGCGCCCCTTGTCACTTCCATGGAGGTGATCCCGGTCGCCGGCCGCGACAGCATGCTCCTCAATCTGAGCGGCGCGCACGCGCCGTTCTTCACCCGCAATATCGTCATCCTCACGGACAATTCCGGTCATACCGGCGTCGGCGAAGTGCCGGGCGGCGAGAAGATCCGGCAGACGCTGGAGGATTCGCGTCCTCTTGTCGTCGGCCAGACCGTCGGCGCCTGCAACAATATCCTGGCGTCGATGCGCGAGAGATTCGCCGACCGTGACGCGGGTGGCCGCGGCAGGCAGACGTTTGATCTGCGCGTGATGATCCATGCGGTGACCGCGGTGGAGTCGGCGTTGCTCGATCTGCTCGGCCAACATCTGTCGCTGCCGGTCGCCGCGCTGCTAGGCGAGGGCCAGCAGCGCCCGAACGTCGAGACGCTCGGCTATCTCTTTTTTGTGGGTGACCGTCGCAAGACCAATCTGGCTTACGTCGAAGGCGAGAATGATAAGCCCGCCTGGTTCGATCTGCGGCATCAAGAAGCGATGACGCCGGAGTTGGTGGTGCGGCTCGCCGAAGCGACGCAGGATCATTACGGCTTTGCCGATTTCAAGCTGAAAGGCGGCGTGCTGTGCGGCGAAGAGGAGATCGAGGCCGTCACCGCGATCGCAAAGCGATTTCCGAATGCGCGCGTGACGCTCGATCCGAATGGTGGCTGGCTGCTGGAAGACGCGATCCGGCTCTGCAAGGACATGCACGGCATCCTCGCCTATGCCGAGGACCCTTGTGGCGCCGAGGCCGGCTTCTCCGGCCGCGAGATCATGGCGGAGTTCCGCCGTGCCACGGGCCTGCCGACCGCGACCAACATGATCGCGACCGACTGGCGCCAGCTCTCCCACGCCTTGCGCCTCGGTGCGGTCGATATTCCGCTGGCTGATCCGCATTTCTGGACCATGCAGGGCTCGGTGCGGGTGGCACAGACTTGCCGTGACAACGGGCTGACCTGGGGCTCGCATTCCAACAACCATTTCGACATTTCGCTCGCGATGTTCACCCATGTCGGCGCTGCCGCGCCCGGCAAGGTGACCGCGATCGACACGCACTGGATCTGGCAGGATGGCCAGGCGTTAACCAGGGAGCCGCTGCTGATCAAAGGCGGCAAGATCGCGGTTCCCGACAGGCCGGGGCTCGGCATCGAGATCGACCGCAAGGCGATCGACGAGGCCTATGCACTCTACCGGCAGCACGGCCTGGGTGCCCGCGACGACGCCATTGCCATGCAATTCCTCATTCCGGGCTGGACGTTTGATGATAAACGTCCAAGCTTGGTTCGCTAAAAAAGTCTCGTTCGCCAAAACAGTCTCGTGCGTTGAAAAATGGTTGGAGGGAACAATGACGGTGGCTCTGAAAAACTTCATCGGCGGTGAATGGGTCGACGGCTCCGCCATCACCAGGAACGTCAACCCCTCCAATACCAAGGATGTCGTCGGCGAATACGCCAAGGCTGACAAAGCGCAGACACTCAAGGCGATTGCCGCGGCCAAGGCCGCCTTTCCCGCCTGGTCGCGCTCGACGCCGCAGGAGCGCTATGATGCGCTGAACAGGATTTCCGCCGAAATTCTGTCTCGCAAGGATGAGCTCGGCCGCCTGCTCGCGCGCGAAGAGGGCAAGACGCTGCCCGAGGGTGTGGGCGAGGTCGCGCGGGCCGGGCAGATCTTTGCGTTCTTCGCCGGCGAAGCGTTGCGCATGATGGGCGAGAAGGGCGCTTCCGTGCGCCCCGGCATCGAGGTCGAGATCACGCGCGAGCCGGTTGGCGTGATCGGCCTGATCACGCCCTGGAATTTCCCGATCGCGATTCCGGCCTGGAAGATCGCGCCCGCGCTCTGCTATGGCAACACCGTCGTGTTCAAGCCGGCCGAGCTGGTGCCGGGCTCGGCGCATGCACTGTCGGAGATCATCGCCCGCTCCGGCATGGCCTCGGGCGTGTTCAATCTGGTCGTCGGTCCGGGCTCGGTTGTGGGGCAGACCATGATCGAAAGCCCTGACGTCGCCGCGATCTCCTTCACCGGTTCGGTCGCAACCGGCCGCAAACTTGCGCAGGCCTGCGTGATGTCCGAGCCGATGAAGAAATTCCAGCTCGAGATGGGCGGCAAGAATCCGCTGGTCGTGCTCGATGACGCCGACATCAAGGTCGCCGTCGAAGTCGCCGTCAACGGCGCCTATTTCTCCACCGGCCAGCGCTGCACGGCGTCTTCGCGCCTGATCGTCACCGCGGGCATCCATGACCGCTTTGTCGATGCCATGACCGAACGGCTGAAGGGCCTTTCCGTCGATGATGCGCTCAAACCCGGCGTGCATCTCGGCCCGGTGGTCGACCAGAGCCAGCTCGACCAGGACCTGCGTTATCTCGAGATCGGGAAAGACGAAGGCGCCAGGCTGCATTGGGGCGGCGAGCTCCTCAACCGAGAGACGCCCGGCTTCTATCTGCAGCCGGCGCTGTTCACGGAAGCCAATAACAACATGCGTATCGCGCGCGAGGAAATCTTTGGTCCCGTCGCCTGCGTGATTCGCGCCAAGAACTATGACGAGGCGCTCGCGATCGCCAACGATACCGATTTTGGTCTTGCCGCCGGCGTCTGCACCACCAGCCTGAAATATGCCTCGCATTTCAAGCGCAATAGCGAGGCCGGCATGGTGATGGTCAATCTGCCGACCGCCGGCGTCGATTATCACGTGCCGTTCGGCGGCCGCAAAGGCTCCAGCTACGGCGCGCGCGAGCAGGGCGCCTATGCACGCGAATTCTACACGACGGTGAAGACCGCCTACACGAACCCCGGCTAGTTCACTTCAAGGAGCAGCAACGATGGGCAAGAGGGAAGTGGTCACGGAGCAGCCGCGCTACATCAAGCTCAACGAACGCGACAACGTCGCGATCGTCGTCAACGATTTTGGCTTGCCGGCGGGCTCGCGCTTCCCTTGCGGCCTCGAGTTGCGCGCCTTCGTGCCGCAGGGGCACAAGACGGCGCTGGTCGACATCGGCGAAGGCGCGCCGATCGTCCGCTATGGCGAGGTGATCGGCTACGCGCTTTCGCCGATCCAGGCCGGCGAATGGGTCGATGAAGCGCGCATCCGCATGCCAGAGGCGCCGCCGCTCGACAAGCTCGAAATCTCGACCGCGGTGCCGGCGCCGCTACCGCCGCTCGAAGGTTTTACCTTCGAAGGTTTCCGCAATGCGGACGGCTCGGTCGGCACCAAGAATATTCTGGGCATCTCGACATCGGTGCAATGCGTGCGCGGCACGCTGGACTATGCGGTCAAGAAAATCCGCAGCGAGCTCTTGCCGAAATATCCCAATGTCGACGACGTGGTGCCGATCACCCACGCCTATGGCTGTGGAGTCGCCATCACCGCGCCCGACGCGGTCGTGCCGATCCGTACGCTGCAAAACCTCGCGCTCAATCCGAATTTCGGCGGCGAGATTCTGGTGGTCGGCCTCGGCTGCGAGAAGCTCAGTCCCGAGCGCCTCGTACCCGAAGGTCTGAGCGGTGCCATCGTGCGTATGCAGGACGAAACCTTTGACGGCTTTGGCGCGATCGTCGACGCCATCATGACCCAGGCCGAGGTGCGGCTCAAAGTTCTCAACAAGCGGCAGCGCGAGACCTGTCCGGCGGCCGATCTCGTCATTGGCCTGCAATGCGGCGGCAGCGATGCGTTCTCGGGTGTGACCGCCAATCCCGCGCTTGGTTTTGCCGCCGATCTCCTGGTGCGCGCAGGCGCGACCGTGATGTTCTCGGAAGTGACCGAAGTGCGCGACGCGATCCAGTTGCTGACCCGGCGCGCCATCAACGAGGACGTCGGCCGCGCGCTGATCCGTGAGATGGCGTGGTATGACGCCTATCTCGCCCGCGGCGGCGCCGACCGCAGCGCCAACACCACGCCGGGCAACAAGAAGGGCGGACTTGCCAACATCGTGGAGAAGTCGCTCGGCTCGATCGTGAAATCAGGCTCGAGCGCGATCGCCGGCGTGCTCGCGCCCGGCGAGAAGGCGAGGCAGAAGGGCATGCTGTTCGCGGCTACGCCGGCGAGCGATTTCATCTGCGGTACGCTGCAGTTGGCCTCCGGCATGACGCTGCAGGTGTTCACCACCGGCCGCGGCACGCCCTATGGGCTTGCGGCTGCGCCCGTCATCAAGGTTGCGACCCGCAGCGAGCTCGCGCGGCGCTGGAAGGACCTGATCGATTTCGACGCCGGCCGCATCGCCACCGGCGAGATGACCATCGAGGAAACCGGCTGGGAGTTGTTCCGCCTGATCCTCGACGTCGCGAGCGGGCGCACCAAACCCTGGTCGGACCGTTGGGGTATTCACAACGATCTCACGCTGTTCAATCCCGCGCCGGTGACCTGACAGAACCGGCGAAATCGACCGGCCGCTGCCGCGCACGCTCATGCGATAAGTTGACGCATTGCGTCGCGCAGACTGTGCTGCGCGGTACGTTGGTAAGCCTGCAGCGATGCAAGCCGTACCTCCTGCCGATTTCAGATAGTCGAAGCTTCGATTGGTTGACCGATTGTCAATTGATTCGGCCGGACGATAGGCGACTCACCTGCATATCGCTTTCGGGAACAACACATGGGCCGCATCTCGCTTCGTCTCACCCACAAGATCATGGCCATCGGGCTCGTGGGGCTTTTGGGTCTCGTCTCGTTTGGTTCGATCTACCTGTCCGGCAGCCGGTCGGAGGACACCTCGCGGAGCGCGGCCGAGAGCGCCAGCGCAATCGCCGATCTCAACCACAGGCTGGAGGTCGACATGTTGGAGGTGCGGCGCGCGGAGAAGGATTTTCAGCTCCGGCGCGACGAGGCCTTTTCGAAGCGCCACGCCGAACTCAGCGTCGCCGTCACTGGGGAACTCGATCAACTGCGGAAGTTGACGCACGCCACAGGGTTCACCGCACTGGCGGAGAAGGTCGATCGGGTTGGGAGCGGCTTTGGCAAATACGCGAAGGAATTCGCGGCAATGCAGCAGGCCGAAATCGAACTGGGCCTGAATGAAACGCTCGGCCTCTCCGGAGAACTCCGAGGCGCTGTTCACGGAATCGAGTCGGAACTGAAGCAGGCCGACAATCCGAAGCTGACCAGCGGCATGCTCATGCTGCGTCGGCATGAGAAGGATTTCATGCTGCGGCGCGATCCGAAATACGTCGAGGAGCTGAAGAAAGCCGTTGCCGATTTCGGCAAATCGGTTGCCGCTTCAGATCTTTCTCCGGAAGCCGGGACGAGCATCGAAAGCAAGCTGCAGAAATACCAGTCCGCCTTCCTCAAATGGGCCGAGGGCGCGCAACAGACGGCACGTCATGGTGCCGCCATGTCAAAGGAGTTTCACCAGATCGAACCGGTCGTCGCGGAGATCGCAAAGGATGTCGCACAGCATCACGCGTCCGCGCGGGCGTCGGAAGCAGAAACGCGTGACGCCGTGAAATGGTGGATGCTCGTCGCGTTCATCTTCACGCTGGTCGTCGTGGGTGCCGGCTCGCTCTGGATCGGCCGATCGATATCGAGTGCGATCCTGACCATGGTGCGGGCAATGACGCGCCTGGCCAAGGGTGACTCGGCGGTAGCGATCCCGGGCATCGGCCGTCGGGATGAGATCGGCGAAATGGCGGGCGCGGTCGAGGTTTTCAAGATCAACATGATCGAGGCCGAGCGCATGCGCGCCGAGCAGTCCGAGATCGAGCAGCGGCAAACGCAACAGCGCAAGGCGGACATGAACCGGCTCGCGGACAACTTCGAGAACGCGATCGGCGAGATCATCGAGACCGTGTCATCGGCATCGACGGAGCTCGAGGCCTCCGCCTCGACACTGACATCGACGGCAGACCGTAGCCAGGAGCTTGCCAACACGGTCGCGTCGGCGTCGGAAGAAGCCGCCACCAACGTGCAGTCGGTGGCTTCCGCCACGGAAGAGCTGTCGTCCTCAGTCAACGAGATCAGCCGCCAGGTGCAGGACTCCGCGCGCATGGCAAACGAGGCCGTCGACCAGGCCCGCCGCACCAACGATCGCGTGAGTGAATTGTCGAGGGCGGCGAGCCGCATCGGCGATGTGGTCGAGCTGATCAATACGATCGCCGGGCAGACCAACCTGCTCGCGCTGAATGCCACCATCGAGGCCGCGCGCGCCGGCGAGGCCGGGCGCGGCTTTGCCGTCGTCGCCTCCGAAGTCAAGGCGCTGGCCGAGCAAACGGCGAAAGCGACCGGGGAAATCGGGCAGCAGATTTCAGGCATTCAGGTTGCAACACAGGAATTGGTTGGCGCAATCAGGGAAATCTCGGGCACGATCGAGAAGCTTTCCGAAATCTCCTCGACCATCGCGGCCGCGGTGGAAGAGCAGGGCGCGGCCACGCAGGAGATTTCCCGCAACGTCCAGCAGGCGGCTTCCGGCACCCAGCAGGTTTCCGCAAACGTCGTCAACGTGCAGCACGGCGCAACGGAAACGGGCTCGGCCTCCGCTCAGGTGCTTGCCTCGGCGCAGTCGCTGTCGGCCGAGAGCAATCGCCTCAAGCTCGAGGTTGGCCGCTTCCTGGAGACGGTGCGCGCGGCCTAGCGATGCCGCCGCACGTGAACGCGTCCCGAGATGTGCGGCGCGTCCGAACCCCGTCTACTTGACGACGGCGCGGACCTGGAGGAAACGGAGCGTCTTCTGTGCGGTCTCGACCGACAAGCGTCGGTAGTCGCTTCTTGCCAGCTCGATGATCTTCTCGGACGGGGGCTTCTGCAGCTGACGATTGCGCAGGATCGCCTCGACTGTCTCCCAGGACAGATCGGCGGCCTTGCATGGCACGAGCACGGCATCGTTCCGATCGCCGGTCAGGATTTCCTTGACGACGTCGATCTTTGACGACGCCCGAATGGCAACGCCGACGATGACTTCGGGAAGCTGGCCACTTCGTGCGAAGTCGAAAATGGTCTTGTTGTTGAGCTTGCCCAGTTTCTCCAGGGCGCGGACGGCCTTTTCGGCATTCTCGTAGCGGCCATCCCGGGTGACGCCGGCGACCGCACTCGAAATGTCCAACAGGATCTGAGCCAGCTGCGCGCGCTTCTCCTCCGGAATCAGCGCGAGAAGCTTGGCGCGCACCGCCTCGGTGGCACGCGCCAGGAGGTCACGCAACAGACGCAGTGGAATGTCGCCGCGTGATCCGACGGCTTCGGAAAGGATTTCGTCGCCCTCGGTCTTCTCCACGAGGCTCGCATAGCCGGCCTCCGAGAATTGCGCGCCGGCGTTGGTCGCGAGATTGTGGATCACCTCGCGCTCGCCGCGTCGCAGGAGCACGTCGGTGACCGGGCTTTCCAGGGTTTCGCGCTTCGAAATGGCGGCGAGGTGGGCCTGGCCGCGCACTTCCGCGATTTGGGTCAGCTCGGATGTCGTAAGCCGACTCGATCTCGTGAGCACGGGCCCGGCCACCGTGATCGCTTCGTTCCAGGCCAGCCGCTTGATGGTCTCGACCGGGGCATTGTCGACGGGCGCAAGGCGATGGCCGAGCTCGGCGAGCACCTTGGTTTCGATCCGGGCGGTGAGCTTGCACAGCACGTCGTCGAAGACCTTGACCTGCTCCTCCGTCAGCGAGGCCGCATCGGCGAGAAAGAGGGAGGTAACCTCGCGCAGCTTCTTGACACGCGCCTCCGCGGAGCCGCCGCGAACCGCGGTCTCGAGCTCGGCGATAAGGGTGTCCTGGGAATTGATCGATGCGTTCGCGTGGGCCATGGGCACGGTTGTTTTGCAAAACTCGTCGCAACTGCAAGCAGCGGTCGGAGGTCGAGGATGATCAAACCATGCGGGACGTTAAGAACCGCGAAATGCAGCGGCGCTATTGCGCCCACTCCGTAGTTTTACGTGGCGGCCACCCTGCGCACCGCAAAAAGGGGCGGTCGACGACATTGGGGGAACAGCTCCGGCTTTCCCTCAAAGACAAGTGAGCGCGGGCCGCATGTTCCATGACGGAACGGCGCCGCCTTTGCCGCGCCGTCCCGTGACAAGGCGCTCTCCGATCTCATCGGACGCCTTGGGTGCGGTATCTCTTTGGTCGCGAGCCGCAGCCTATTCGACCTTGTGCTGACGGATTTGGAAAGGAATGCTGCCGCAATTGAAGATAGGTCAGACTTGTTGTCCGGCTTACTTACAATAGTCCGGCGAGGCGATCGGGCGTTATGATGGCTGCATAACAACAAGAACAACCCGGTGGAAGAGGCCATCCTCTCATCTGGATCAGCCTCCTCTCATCGTCATCAACCGAGGAGGATCCACGAGTATGAACATCTTTCCGCGTGTCTCAAGGCGCCGGTTTCTGAAGCAGACCGGCCTCACGCTTGCCGCTGCCGGCAGCGCCCCCCTGATCTCCGCACCCTTTGTCTCAAAAGCACTGGCCGACACCAAGACACTGGCGATCGTGCAATGGAGCCACTTCGTTCCAGCCTATGACAAATGGTTTGACCAGTTTGCCAAGGACTGGGGCGAGAAGAACAAGATTGCGGTCACCGTCGATCACATCCCGGTGGCGAACGTGGCTGCGCGTGCGGCTGCCGAAGCAGCGGCGGGATCGGGGCATGATCTGTTCGGATGGAATGGCGCCGGCGGCGCGCATCTCTACCGCAAGTTCCTGATAGATGTGTCGAGCCTCGTTGAGTCCGTCGAAAAGAAGCACGGCAAGGTCACCACCATCGGCCGGCAGATTGCCTTCAACCAGGATGACAAGACCTGGTCGGCATTTCCGGACTACTACATCAACTTCCCGGCCATGTACCGCAAGAGCATGTGGGACGAGATCGGCATGAAGCCTAACTCGTGGGATGACGTGCGGATCGGCGGCGCCAAGCTGAAGGCGAAGGGACACCAGGTCGGCATCTCGCTCGGTCACAGCAACGATCCGGAAACCACGTGGCGCGGCGCACTGTGGAGCTACGGCGGTGCCGTTCAGGATGAGACCGGCAAGAAGGTCGTGCTCAACAGCAAGGAAACGATCGAGGCCGTCAAGTTCGTCTCGGCCCTCTACAAGGAGGCGATGACCTCAGACGTGCTGTCCTGGAACGATTCCAGCAACAACCAGTACATCGTTTCCGGGGTGGCCTCCCTGATCGTCAACCCGATCTCTGCCTATCGGACCGCGCAGCAAGTCAACAAAAAGCTCGCCGACGACATCTTCGTGTCGTTGCCGCCCAAGGGGCCGGTGCGCAGGCTGATGGACGGTGGTCCGAATTTCTACGGCATCTGGAAGTTCTCGAAGAACCAGGAGGCGGCGACCGAGTTTCTTAAACACTACGCCGACAACTGGGTAGATGCCTTCAAGGCTAGCTCGGGATACAACATGCCCATCTTTGCCAACATCGTTCCGAAGCCGATGCCGCTTCTATCCGACGATCCGACATCGACGCCGCACGACAAGCTTGCCGTGCTGCAAAATTCGGACGAGTGGACCGCTGCCACTGGCTACCCGGGACCGTCCTGGCCCGCGACCGATGAGATCTACAACAGCTTCATCGTGACCGACATGATGGCGAAGGCGGCGACGGGCGCGATGAGCGCCGAGGACTCCGTCAAATGGGCCACGCAGCAATGCGAGGCCATCTTCGAGAAGTGGTTGCAGAAGTCCTGATAACGATCGCCCGGATCCGCACCCGCTGCGCGGTCCGGGCGCCCTCCAGGCGGCGCAAGCAAGAACAAGAAGCCGAGGGTGCGGCAGGGGCGTGTTCCTGCTCGCGTCAAGCGGCGGAGATCAATGACGTGTCGTCCGGAGCAAACGGGCGGCGCGTGTGTCAGATATTGTATTTCTGGGAGGTTCGATGGCTGCGGTACTGGCAAGGGATATTTTCAAGACATTCGGCGAGGTTCACGCCGTCGACGGCATCTCGCTCGCGGTGCCGGACGGCGAGTTCATGGTGCTGCTGGGCCCGTCCGGCTGCGGCAAGACCACGTTCCTGCGCATCATCTGCGGGCTCGAGCAGCAGACCAGTGGCGACCTCGTGATCGGCGGCAACGTCGTCAACGACATTCCGCCCCGCGCGCGCGGCGTCGCCATGATGTTCCAGAGCTACGGTCTTTATCCGCATTACACCGTGCGCAAGAATATCGCCTTTCCGTTGCGGACGCAGGGCCTGCCCAGCGCGCAGATCGACAAGAAGGTCGAATGGGCGTCGCAACTGCTCGGAATTGGACATTTGCTCGACCGCCGGCCGCGTCAGCTTTCCGGCGGCGAGCGGCAGCGCGTCGCGCTGGCGCGCGCCCTGGTGCGGGAGCCGACCGCGCTGCTCCTGGACGAGCCGCTCTCGAACCTCGACGCCAAGCTGCGGGCCTCGGCCCGCCAGGAGATCAAGCAGTTCCAGCAGCGGGTCGGCATCACCACGATCTACGTGACACACGATCAGGTGGAGGCCATGGGCATGGGCGACCGCATCGCGGTCATCGACCATGGCAGGATCAGGCAGCTCGGCACGCCGGCGGAAATCTATGACGATCCCGCCGATCTCTTCGTCGCCACCTTCGTCGGCGCGCCGCCGATGAATCTCATCCGGCGCAATGGCGGCTATCTCGGCTTCCGTCCCGAAAACTTCTTGCCGAGGGAAATGATCGCCGACGGCGGGAGTACCGAATTTTCATTCCGTGTCGAACGCTCCGAATATCTCGGCTCGGAGCGGATCGTCTATGGCGAGATCGAGGGCGCCGAGACGAAGCAGATCATCACAGCAAAGCTGCCGCCGGCCCATGTTGCCGAAGCAAGCATTCGGCCCGGAGAGTGGCATCCCTACGCCGTCCGCAACAGCATGCTTCGCCATTTTGACAAGGACGGCAAACGGATGAGCCGTCACTAACGGGGTTTTGCCAGATGGTCTCGATTTCTGAACCGATTTCCAAGCCGGTCTCGCGCTATCGCTTTATCCTGGACCGGCGCGAGGTGCTCGGCTCGGTCCTTGTTGCGCCGGCGGTCCTCTACGTGCTGCTGCTCGTCGGCATACCGTTTCTGCTGGCCGTGTATTATTCGGTCAGCGCCTATACGATCTACAATCCGTCGTGGCGTTTCGTGGGCCTGACGAATTTCGCGCAGATTTTGCGCAATCCGGTGTTCCTGGCTACGCTCGAGAACACCTTCATCTTCACCTTCGGATCGCAGGCCCTGGGCCTCGTCCTGGGCAAATTCGGCGCCTTCCTGCTGCTGCGGCCGTTCCCGGGCCGCAAGATTGTCCGGGCGCTGATCGTCCTGCCATGGGTGGTGCCGATTGCGCTGGCGACCGTGGCCTGGCAGTGGATGTTCGACTCACTCTACAGCGTCATCAACTGGAGCTTGATCGCGCTCGGCATCATCACTCGCACGGAGGCGCCGAACTGGCTCGGCACGCCGCATCTGGCGATGCTCTGCATCATCGTCGTCAACGCCTGGCGGTTTTTCCCCTTCGCGATCGTCATCTTCCTCGCCGGCATCACGTCGGTGCCGCAGGACGTCATCGATGCGGCGATCGTCGACGGAGCCGGATTCTGGCGCCGCAACTACCAGATCATCATGCCGATGATCTTTCCGATCGTGGCCATCGGCCTGATCTTCGGCATCGTGTTCACCTTCACCGATCTTTCCATCGTGTTTCTGCTGACCAATGGCGGTCCGGTGGGCGCCACCTCGGTGCTGGGTTTTGAAGGCTTCCAGGTCGGCATCGTTTCCGGGGACGTGTCGCATGGCGCGGCGATCTCGCTGTTCATGCTGCCGGTGTTGTTGTTCGTGGTCGTCGGCATGTTGCGGTTCATCCGGCGGAGGGAGATCTGAGATGAAGGTCGTCGCCAAAACCGCACAGGAAGTCGCCTTCTTTGGCGCTATCGCGTTCTTCGTCATCCTGACGACGTTTCCGTTCTACTGGATGGTGATCACGTCGTTCAAGAGCAACAGCGATCTCTACAACGTCACCAACATTCCGTTCTGGTTCAATGAAGCGCCGACGCTGGATCACTTCCGCTACCTGTTCGAGGAAACGCTGTTTACACGCTGGCTCCTGAACTCGCTGGTCATCGGCCTCTGCGTCGTGGCGATCACCCTCGTCACCGCGGTGCCTGCGGGCTACAGCCTCGCGCGGATGACCGGCCGCGGCGGCGAAACGATGGGCATCGGCATTTTCCTCACCTATCTGGTGCCGCCGACGCTCCTGTTCCTGCCGCTGTCGCGGATCATTGCGGAGCTGGGCCTGCAGAATTCGATGTGGTCACTGGTGCTGGTCTATCCGACCTTCACGATCCCCTTCTGCACCTGGCTCTTGATGGGCTTCTTCAAGGCGCTCCCGGTCGAGATCGAGGAGGCGGCGATCGTCGACGGCTGCAGCCTGTTCGGAGCCTTCATCAAGATGGTGATCCCGCTCTCGGTGCCGGCAATCCTCACGGTCGTGATCTTCACTTTCACCCTGACCTTACAGGAGTTCGTCTACGCGCTGACCTTCGTATCGGCGGCGGACCAGAAGCCCATCACGCTCGGCGTGACCACCGATCTCGTGCGCGGCGATGTCTTCTTCTGGGGCGAGATCATGGCCGGCGCGCTGATCGCCAGCATCCCGGTGGCGGTCGCCTACAACCTCTTCCTCGATCGATTCATCTCGGGCATCACCGGCGGCGCGGTGAAGTAGCCGGCTCCGCAGTCAGGAAGGTTCGCCAAGGCGGGCTCTCTCGCCGGCGCCGTCGCTGCGATGTCAGAGACCAGACGAAGGTGCCTGACGGTGCAGAGCACGCCGTGATCGGCTTCGTTGGCAAGCCGGCCAAGCAGGGCGGCGTGGACTTGATCCTTTTCGATCAGCGCCAGGGCGCGATAGCGAGCGGCGCGCATGTGGTTGATCGCTGGCATTTTGCTTCTCCAATGGCGCAGGGCCTGAGCTTCAGTCGGCGCCAATCGCCTCCAAGTTCGGGGCTACGAAGGCTTGCCACGCCGCGTCAGGTCGCGAGCGTGATCTCGGTCACGCTCCGGCGGAATGGTGCATGGGGTGATGTCGCCTCGCTTAGCCGCGGCCGTTCGGCAATCCCCACGTGGTCGGCAGGCCGCCGACATTGAAGGCCTCCTTGACCGTCATCGGAATTCCCAACAGCAGCGCCCGCTCGCCGCGGGCGAGCGCTGCATCTGCCGCCGCCGCTGCTACACGGGCGCGCTCGAAATCGCGAACCACCACGGCGTTGATCGCGCTGTCGCGCGCCTCGATGCGAGCGATGGCCTGCTCCACGAGAATCCTTGGCCGAAACCTGCCGCGCGTCCAGCATGGCCCGCAGTTCGCTGACGCGGCGGTAGGCAAAACTTCCGGCACCGTCTACGGCAGCGTCTGCCGACGCCACACGCCGGCCAGCCGATGTCACGGCCATTGCGGCGGCGCCGGCCGTCTTCAGGAATGTTCGCCGATCGGTCATCATCGCGCGCATGCTCCCATGTCGATGAGCAGCATGGAGTGGGCAGTGTCGCCGCGCTTGTACGTTTCGGCCATGTGGCGCCGCGACTCGCGAAAGGCTTCGCCTGCACTGCAGGGTACGGCCGTAACCTGCGTCACGTCGTGGCTGCATGTGCGCGAGGCCGAAGGACGAAGAGGGAATGAGGAGGCGCTTTGTCAGCTCGCCGCTTCCAGCCGCTCTTCCGTGAGCAGCCGCATGGCGGCATCCGCGTCCATCGGCTCGCCGAAGGCGAAGCCTTGCGCGTATTCGCAGCCGAGTTGGTAGAGCTCGACGGCATCGGAGTCGGTCTCCGCGCCTTCGGCCACGACGTCCATGCCGAGATCGTGCGCTAGCGCGATGATCGATTTCAGGATCACCGGTCGCGTGCCGCGGCTCGTCGTGCGTACGAAGGACTGGTCGATCTTCAAGGTGTCGAACGGAAAGCGCTGCAGATAGGCCAGCGAGGAATGGCCGGTGCCGAAATCGTCGATCGACAGTCCGACGCCGAGCTCGCGGATGCGGGTCAGCATCTGCGCGGCATGCTCGGGGTTCTCCATCACCAGCAATTCCGTCAATTCCAGCTTCAGCGTGCCGCGCGCCACCGAAGATCGCGACAGCACGGTGCGGATGTCGTGCAGCAGGTCGTGACGCAGCAATTGCCGCGAGGAGATGTTGACGGAAGCAAAGATCGGCTCGCGCGAGCGCATCGCGCGCTGCCATATCGAAAGCTGCCGCGCGGTCTGGTCCATCACAAACATGCCGAGATCGACAATGAGCCCGGTCTCTTCGGCGATCGAGATGAACTCCGACGGCGACATCCGGCCGAGTTTGGGATGATCCCAGCGCGACAGCGCCTCGAAGCCGGCGACCGAGCGGTCTTCCAGACGCACGATCGGCTGGTACAGGACGGTGATTTCCTCGCGTTCGATGGCGCGGCGCAGTTCGCTCTCCAGGGTGAGGCGGTCGGTCTTTCGCGCGCGCATCGCCGGCTTGTAGACGTCGATGCGGTCGCCGCCGATGCGCTTGGAGTGATACATCGCAAGCTCGGCGTCCTTGATGATCTCGTCAGAGATCTGTGTCTGCGGATCGGACAAGGCGAGGCCGATGGAAGCGGTGAGGAAGATTTCGCGGTCGTTGAACGCGATCGGTGCGCGGATGGTCTTGCGGATGGTCTCGGCGAAGTTGGTGATGCGCGCGGGATCCTGCTCGGAGAGCAGGATCAGTCCGAACTGATCGCCGGCGAGACGCGCCAGCGTGTCGTGCGGCTTGAGAATGCGCGTCAGCCGCCGCGCCAGCGTCAACAGGATGGAGTCGCCGACGGCGATGCCGACGGAGTCATTCACCTGCTTGAAGCGGTCGAGGTCGATCACCATCAAGGTCGGGCGCAGGTTCGGCATGGTCTTGGCGAAATTCGCCACCGCGCCGAGCCGGTCCATGAACAGTTTGCGGTTCGGCAGCCCCGTCAGGTTGTCATGCACGGAATCGTGGAGCATACGCTCTTCGGAATTCTTGATCTCGGTGACGTCGGTGAGCGTGCCGATCACGCGTGCGACTTCGCCGTCGGAGCCGACCACTGGCCGTGCCTTCAGCGCGAACCACATGAAATGGCCGTCCGGCGTGCGCAGCCGGAAATCCTGCACGAGGCGGCCGCGGCGCTGGTCCAGCACACTGTCCAATGCCGCGCGAAAGCGGTCCTGGTCGAGCGGATGCAGCACTTCCAGCCATTTCGCCGCCGGCCCTTCCAGCGCGCCGCGCTTCAGGCCCAGAACGCTCTCGGTCTCGGGGCTGGTGAACACCTTGTCGGCAGAGACGTCCCAATCCCAGATCAGATCGCCGGAGCCTGCGAGCGCCAGCGCGCGGCGCTCGACGTCGGAAACGATGCCGGTCGAGGCGCCGCCGCCCGCGAAGGCGTGCTGCATGACGGTGAAGCCGATCAGCATCACGATCAGCACGAGGCCGCCCAGCAGCGCGGGGCCGACGATATCGTTGGTGACCATGCCGCCGACGGTCATGCCGGCCGCGATCACCCAGACCACCAGCAGGAACCAGGTCGGGATCAGCAGCACCGCGCGGTCGAAGCCGTGGGTCGAGAGATAGACGATCAGCGCAAAGCCCGCGAAGGCGATCAAGACCAGCGACATGCGCGCGATGCCGGAGGCAACGGCAGGATCGAACAGCGCCAGCGCCACCAGCGAACCGAGGAACAGGAGCCAGCCCACGGTGATGTGGGAATAGCGCACATGCCAGCGGCTGAGGTTGAGATAGGCGAACAGGAACACCAGCAATGTCGCCGCAAGGATCGCTTCGCCGGAGGCGCGCCAGACGCGCTCGGCGTTGTTCGACATGTCGAGCACCTTGCCCCAGAAGCCGAAGTCGACACCGATATAGACCAGCACCGCCCAGGCGAGCGCAGCGGCCGCCGGGAACATGATGCTGCCCTTCACCACGAACAGAATGGTGAGCACGAGGGCAAGAAGTCCGGAGATGCCGATCACGATGCCCTGGTACAGCGTGAAGGAATTGACCTTGTCCTTGTAGGCGTCGGGCTCCCAGAGATAGAGCTGCGGCAGCTTGTCGGTGCGTAGCTCCGCGACAAAGGTGATGACCGCGCCGGGATCGAGCGTGATGCGGAACACGTCGGCGGTCGGGCTTTCCTGCCGGTCGGGGCGGTCGCCGGTGGAGGGCGTGATGGTCGCGATGCGCGAGAGGCCGAGGTCGGGCCAGAGCAGGCCCGAGGACACGATGCGGTAATGCGGCGCGACGATCAGGCGGTCGAGCTGATCGTCGGTGTTGTTGGCGAGCGCGAACACCACCCAGTATTGCCCGCCTTCACGGGCACGTACCTCGATGCGGCGGACGATGCCGTCGGTTCCGGGCGCGGTGGAAACCTGGATGCGATCGGTGTCAGAGTGCTGATGCTCAAGCACGCCGGTGAGGTCGATGGCGGGCGCGTCGCTGCGGACGCTGACCGCGTCAAGCGCATATGCCGACGACGCGGCGACAGTAATCACGAGGCCCAGCAAGAGTGCCAGGCACCTGATCAGACGCAATGTCAGTTCTCCGCATTCGACCGCAAGCCCGTTCGGTCGTGCGCGATCATTGCCACGAATGTGAGGAAAATCAAAGGGTTTCCGGGCCGTGTTTGTTTGCGAGCGTTAAAGCACCAACACAATTTTGCCAATATGTTCGGAGGTCTCCATTCGCCGGTGCGCCTCCGAGGCTTTTTCCAGCGGGAAAGAGCTGTCCATCAGCGGTTTTATGCGTCCTTCGCGCAGGAACGGCATCACCCTGGCCTCGATCGCGGCGACCATCGCGGCCTTATCCGCATTACTACGGGGACGCAGCGTCGAGCCGGTATGGATAAGGCGCTTCACCATCAGCCTGGTGAAATTGACGGTCGCCTTGGGCGTGCCGGAGAGGAAGGCGATCTGGACGATGCGGCCCTCGACGGCGGCGGCATCATAGTTGCGGTCAATATAATCGCCACCGACCATGTCGAGGATGACGTTGACCCCGGTTCCACCGGTCAGCTTCTTCGTCGCCTCGACGAAGTCCTCGGTCTTGTAATTGATGGCGTGGTCGGTGCCGAGTTTGATGCAGGCATCTGCCTTGTCCTTGGAGCCGACGGTGACGATCACCTTCGATCCGAGCGCCTTCGCCATCATGATTGCCATGGTGCCGATACCGGAAGAGCCGCCATGGACCAACAGCGTCTCGCCGGGTTTCAAGCCGCCGCGCTCGAACACGTTGTGCCACACCGTCATCAGCGTTTCCGGCAGGGCGCCGGCTTCCTGGATGGTGAGCGACGGCGGCACCGCCATCGCCTGCGCGTCTTGCGCGATGCAATATTGAGCGTAGCCGCCGCCGGCGACCAGCGACATCGCCTTGTCGCCAAGCTTGTGCTTCTTCGCATTCTTGCCCAAGGCCACCACTTCGCCGGCGACCTCGAGGCCTGGCAGGTCGCTTGCGCCGGGAGGCGGCGGGTAGTGACCCATGCGCTGCGCGACGTCAGGACGGTTGACGCCTGCGGCCATCACCTTGATCAGGATTTCGTCCGGGCCGGGCACGGGCACCGCGCGGGTTTCGGGCAGCAGCACCTCGGGGCCACCAGGCTTGCTGATGCCGATAACGGTCATTTGCGAAGGCAGCTTTTCCATGATTTGTCCTTGGAAGGTGCGGATTTGAGGCGGCATTTAGCCAGCCGCAGCGGGGCTGGCAAGGCGGCCTGGATGGTGAAAGAGGGAGGATCAGGCATGCCCACGGAAGACGACGACCGGCCGCGAAAGAAGATCACCCACGAGATCGGGCAGGATCTGTCGCTGCTCTCGGTCGAGGAGTTGAACGAGCGCATCGCGCTGCTCACTTCCGAGATTTCCCGGCTCGAAGCAGCGGCGACGAAGAAGCGCGCCTCAAAGGACGCGGCGAACAGCTTCTTCAAATCGTGACAGCACGCGCAAAAAAGAGCCGCCGGAAGGACCGGCGGCTTTGAAAGTTGATAACAGGGAGGCGTCAAACAGAGTGGACAGGAGCCACTCGGTGTCCAAACGAGGACAGTGCTAGTCATAAACGCGAAAGCTTAATCGATCGTAAATGTGCCGATTTTTTTAAAGACTGTTAGCCATGTCGGTCATTGGCCGAGCGAGCGGCCTTTAATCCACCGCACCGGTCGGAAACCATATTAACTGATGTCGCTGGACTCTTGCTCGGGCGCGAGCAATGATTTGTTCATCATAAGCCGGTGCACCAAACCGGGGACGTAACCGTTGCGTAAGAGGCGTTTACCATGACGGACCGTTTGCAAGGCGATGGCGCGCTGGTCCAGTTCAGCGAGCGACTCACCAACTCGGCGCAGTTTGGCAGTCTTTTCCGCGAGGGCATGGATCTGGTCGAAGAGACCGCGGCCTATCTCGACGGCGTCGGCCGCTCCGAGGCCAAGGCGCTCGATCGCGCCGTCAGCCTGACCTACGCGACCGAGAGCATGCGGCTCACCACCCGGCTGATGCAGCTCGCGTCCTGGCTTCTGCTGCATCGCGCGGTCAAGGAAGGCGAGATGACGCTGACCCAGGCCAACCGCGAGAAGACCAAGGTGAAATTGTCGGCGGCCGATCCCGGCCCAACCGAGATGCTCGAAAAGCTGCCGCAGCAATTGCAAGACCTGATCGCCCGCTCGATGAGCCTGCAGTCGCGCGTCCGCCGGCTCGACATCTCCATCCATTCGCCGCCGCCGGAGCGCCCCGCCGCGATAGGCAATCCGCTGGTGCCGCATCTCAACCGGCTGAAGGCCGCGTTCGAACAGTAATGTTGCTCCGTCATTCCGGGCTCAGCCCTGCGGGCTACCCCGGAATGACGATCGCAAAAACAAAAACGCCCCCGAACCGGGGGCGTTTTTCATTCCACGGCTTGGAGAAGGATGTCAGTCCTTTTTCAGAAAGCCCGAAAACTTCTTCTGGAAGCGCGAGACGCGGCCGCCGCGGTCGAGGAGCTGCTGGCTGCCGCCGGTCCAGGCCGGGTGCGACTTGGGGTCGATGTCGAGGTTCAGCTTGTCGCCTTCCTTGCCCCAGGTCGAGCGCGTCTGGTACTCGGTGCCATCGGTCATTACGACCGTAATCGTATGATAATTCGGGTGAATTTCGGCTTTCATGGCATATCCCTTGGCCGGCGCGCGCCGGTCTATCTAACGCTGCGATGACGGATTTGGGGCGCTCTATAACGTATGCGCCCCCTCAAAACAAGCCGCGATACCTTGGTATCTCGCCGGATTTGCCAGCCCCCTTTGCCGGGCCTATCTGGGGGTGGGCGACAGATTGGCGGGTCTCATGAGCGCAGTGGAACGGCTGGACGACGAGGGCGGCGGTGCGCCGCGGCCGGACGCGATTGCAGCGTCGGCCGGCGAAGCAGTGGTGGCGCCCGCGAAAAGCCGGGCGCGGCTGCGGCCGCTCCTGGCGCTGTCGCCCTATGTCGCGCGCTACCGCGGCCGGGCCTTCCTCGCCTTGATCGCACTGACCGTTGCGGCGCTGACGACGCTTCTGGTGCCGGTCGCGGTGCGGCGGATGATCGATTTCGGCCTGACGCCGAAGGGCATCGCGCTGATCAACAGCTATTTCAGCGTGATGATCGCGGTGGTCGCCGTGCTCGCGCTGGCGAGCGCCTCGCGCTACTACCTCGTCATGACCATCGGCGAGCGCATCGTCGCCGATCTGCGCCGCGACGTGTTCTCGCATCTCATCTCGCTGTCGCCATCCTTTTTCAATTCCGCGCGCTCGGGCGAACTGATCTCGCGGCTGACCGCCGACACCACGCAACTCAAGTCCGCGGTCGGCGCCTCCGTGTCGATCGCGCTGCGCAACCTGATGCTGTTCTTCGGCGCTGCCGCCATGATGGTGGTGACGAGCCCAAAACTGTCCGGCTTCGTGCTGCTCGCCATTCCCCTGATCGTGATTCCGCTGGTGGCGTTCGGGCGCTGGGTGCGGCGGCTGTCGCGCAACGCCCAGGATACGCTCGCCGACGCCTCCGCCTACGCCTCCGAGCTGATCGGCGCGGTCAGGACCGTGCAGGCCTATACCGGCGAACGGCTGGCGAAGGAGCGCTTCGGCAAGGATGTGGAGCAGGCCTATGACGCGGCGCGCGTCTCGACCCAGGCGCGCTCGGTCCTGACTGCGATCATCATCTTCATAGTCTTTTCGAGCGTCGTGGCGATCCTCTGGATCGGCTCGCATGACGTCCTGACCGGCGTGATCACGCCGGGCCGGCTCGGCCAGTTCGTGCTTTACGCGGCCTTTGCCGCCGCCGGTCTCGGCCAGCTCAGCGAAGTCTGGGGCGAGGTTTCCGCTGCCTCCGGCGCGGCCGAGCGGCTGCTCGAGCTGTTGCATGTCAAACCGGAAATATCGGCGCCGGCTTCGCCGCGCGCGCTGCCGCAGCCTTCGCGCGGCGATGTCAGTTTCGAAGAGGTCAGCTTCGCCTATCCCGCGCGGCCCGAGGTGGCAGCGATCGATCGCGTGTCGTTTGCGGTGAAGGCCGGCGAGAAGGTCGCGATCGTCGGCCCCTCCGGCGCCGGCAAGAGCACGCTGTTTCATCTGCTGTTGCGCTTCTACGATCCGTCGTCCGGCACCATTTCCTTCGACGGCGTGCCGGTGAAACAGGCCGATCCGCAGGGATTGCGCAGCCATATCGCGCTGGTGCCGCAGGACTCGGCGGTGTTCGCGACCAGCGCGCGGGAAAATATACGCTTCGGGCGGCCCGACGCCACCGATGCCGAAGTCGAGCGCGCCGCGGATCTCGCGCATGCCACGGAATTCATCCGGCGCCTGCCGGAGGGTTTGGCGACGCCGCTCGGCGAGCGCGGCGTGATGCTGTCGGGCGGCCAACGCCAGCGCATTGCGATCGCGCGCGCGATCCTGCGTGACGCGCCGCTCCTGCTTCTCGATGAAGCAACCTCGTCGCTTGATGCGGAATCCGAGACGCTGGTGCAGACCGCGCTGGAAGAACTGATGCGCCATCGCACGACGCTCGTCATCGCGCACCGTCTTGCGACCGTGCTGTCCTGCGACCGCATCCTGGTGCTGGAAGCCGGCCGCATTGTCGAGCAGGGCACGCATGCCTCGCTCGTTGCAGCCAACGGCCTCTATGCAAGGCTGGCGCGGCTGCAATTCCAGGGCATCTAGCTCAGCGCTCCGTCAGCTTCAGCTCGATGCGGCGGTTGCGCTTATAGGCTTCTTCAGTGTTGCCGGTGTCGAGCGGCTGAAACTCGGCAAAGCCGGCGGCGACCAGCCGCTGCGCCGGCACGCCGCGCGAGATCAGATACTGCACCACCGAGATCGCGCGTGCCGACGACAATTCCCAGTTCGATTTGAAATTGGGGCCGTTGACCGGCCGCACGTCGGTGTGCCCATCCACCCGCAGCACCCAGGCGATCTCGGGGGGAATCTTCTTGTCGAGATCGATGAGCGCGCTGGCGACGGTGTCGAGCTCGGTGATGCCCTCCGGCAGCAGCGTTGCCTGGCCGGTGTCGAAAAACACTTCGGACTGGAATACGAAGCGGTCGCCGACAATGCGGATGTCGGGCCGGTTGCCGAGGATGGCGCGCAGGCGGCCAAAGAATTCCGAGCGGTAGCGCGACAATTCCTGCACGCGCTGTGCCAGTGCAACATTGAGGCGCTGGCCGAGATCGGCGATCCGGTTCTGCGATTCCTTGTCTCGTTTCTCGGAGGCATCGAGCGCCTCTTCAAGTGCTGCGAGCTGGCGTCGCAGTGCGGAGATCTGCTGGTTCAAGACCTCGATCTGCGCCAGCGCGCGACCGGAGACGCTTCTCTCCGATTCCAGCGCCTTGTTCAGCTCATTGGCGCGGCCGGCGGCGTCGTTGCCGGCGTTCGCAAGGCCCTCATAAAGCCCCTTGACGCGGTCGCGCTCAGCCTGGGCCGAGGCCAGCCCCGCCTTGAACTGCGCCAGTTGATCCTCGATATTGAGCTTGCCGAGTTTTTCGACCGACAACAGGTCGTTGAGCTGTGCGATCTTGGCGTTCAATTCTTCCAGCGCCTTGTCCTTGCCGGTGACTTCCTGCGACAGGAAGAACTGTACCACCAGGAACACCGACAGCAGGAACACGATCGACAACACCAGCGTCGACAGCGCGTCGACAAAGCCCGGCCAGTAGTTGAAGCCGGATTCGCTGCGGCGGGAACGGGCAAGCGCCATTCGATATCCTCTGTTAACCAGTATCGCCGCTACGCCTGTGGCGCGTGGCAAACCGCTTCGATGTTGTGGCCGTCGGGGTCGAGGACGAACGCGCCATAATAGTCCGGATGATAGTGCTCGCGGACGCCGGGGCGTCCGTTATCCCTCCCACCGGCCTTGATCGCCGCTTCATAAAAGCGCTCGACGGTTCCGCGGTCCTTTGCGGCAAAAGCAATATGGGTGCCGGTCTGCGGGTTGTCACGCCATCCGATCCAGAAGAAGGCTTTAGGACGAATGCCATAGCCGGCAAAGCGCTCGCCTTCGCCGTACAGGCGCCTGATCTCGAGAGGGAGCAAGGCCTGATCATAGAACTTCTTCGATCGCTCGATGTCGCTCACGCCTATAGTGACGTGGTCCAGCATCCCGACCTCCGTCGCTCAACTCTTCTCGGGCTGCTTGGCAAGCCGCTCCAGCAGCCGCTTGATGTCGCGGTTCTGCTCGCCCTGGCCGTCGGCCCATTCGCGGATCATCTGCTGCTCGGTGCGCATATGTGCGACCAGGCCCTGGATCGCTTCGGCAAGGTTGGCCATCGCCGCCGTGGTGCTGCGGCCGCCGCCGCCTTCATCGACCGCCACGCGTAGCTTGTCGAGCGCACCGGAAAGATCGCCGGAAGGAGCGCCCTCGTCGCCATAATGGCGCACGGTGGTGGCAAGCCAGTCTTCCAGTTCGGTATAGAAGCGGTTCTGCGCCTGGCTCGATTGCAGATCGAGGAAGCCCAGGATCAGGGAGCCGGCGAGGCCGAACAGCGAGGACGAAAACGAAATGCCCATACCGCCCAGCGGCGCGGCGAGGCCTTCCTTCAGCGTATCGAACAGCGCACCGGCGTCGCCGCCGACCTTCAAGCCGTCGATCACCTTGCCGACCGAGCCGACCGTCTCGATCAGGCCCCAGAAAGTTCCGAGCAGGCCGAGGAAGACAAGCAGCCCGGTCATGTAGCGGGAAATGTCGCGGGCTTCGTCGAGGCGCGTCGCGATCGAGTCGAGCAGATGCCGCATGGTCTGTTGCGAGATGCTCATTCGCCCGCTGCGCTCGCCGCCAAGGATCGCGGCCATCGGCGCCAGCAGGGTCGGGTGGCGCTCGACGGCGAGCCCGGGATCGGCGATGCGGAAATTGTTGACCCAGCTCACCTCCGGGTAGAGCCGGATCACCTGCCGAAACGACAGGAGGATGCCGATCAGGAGCACCATGCCGATCAGCGCGTTGAGGCCAGGATTGGCAAAGAAGGCCAACTGGATCTGCTTGTTCAGCACGACGGCGACCAGGCCGCAGGCGACCAGAAACACCAGCATCCGCACCAGAAAGATGCGGGGCGTGGAGAGTTTGTTCAGTTCGATCTCCATGGCGGAGCGCGTCGCGGGGCCGGCGGGCATTCTGTCATCCGTTACAGGAACCGATCTTGAACCTCACTATGGCACAGCGGCGGCGGGAAAAAAGCTCAACTAGCCCGGAAATGCGGCGTTGCCGCGGAACCTTAGTCTGAAACCGGCCGTGCTCGCCGCGTAGTTGAGAGGACCCCCAAACCTGGCCTCGCCAACCTGCGAGTTCGATCCGGACGAACAGTTCGACCGCATTGTCTCGGTCGAGATCGAGCACATGATGAATTGGCGTGAGCTGCTAATGCGCGCGAGATCATGGGTGAACCCGGACGGCCGCTTCTTCATGCACATCTTCACCCATCGCTCCGGCACCTACCTGTTCGACCGTGCCGACCTGTTCGGCCGCCGGCGGCAGCGAGTGGGGGCGTCAGCCATTATCGGATGGAGGCTGCCTAGATTCGGGTTCCGCCTTGTTCCGCGGCACGGAACCTGCTGTCACGATCCGGTGAGCGCAAATAAAGTCTTGTTTTTACAATGCCGTAGGGTCGTGTGACATTGGGCCGTATTGCGGCGCAGCAGGTCGATTCTATGTTCCTGCCAACGAGCGGGAGGGGGGCCTTCCGCTTTCGCAACTCGGGGAATTCATATCAATGTCAGGACTACGCGTGCGGTCGGCAGGCATTTTGCTGGTGCTCACCGCCACGGCGCCGCTTCTCGCCGGCTGCAACGAGCCGGAATCGGCTATCGCCTCCGTCGTCAGCCAATCCACCGAACCCGACGTCAGCATCGTCACGGTCAGGCCGCAGGCCCGTTCGATCGTGCGCGAGTTGCCGGGGCGTATCGCGCCGACGCGGGTCGCCGACGTGCGTCCGCGGGTCTCCGGCATCATCGTCGAGCGCCTGTTCCGTCAGGGCAGCGAGGTCAAGGAGGGCGATCCGCTTTACCGCATCGACCAGCGGCCGTTCGAGGTCGAGGTGCAGGCGAACCAGGCGGCGCTCGCGAAGGCGCAGGCGACCCATGAGCGCGCGGTACAGCAGGCGCGCCGCATCGCCTTCCTCGCCAGGGAGCGCGCGGCGCCCGAGATCGAGAACGAGAAGGCGATCGCGGCCGAGAAGGAGACGGCCGCCGATGTCGAGGCCCGCGAGGCCGATCTGGCCCGCGCCAAGCTCAGCCTCGATTATTCGACCATCCGCGCGCCGATCGACGGCATCGTCGGTGCCGCGCAACTCAGCGAGGGCGCGCTTGTGGTTCAGAACGACATCGCGACGCTCGCAACCATCCAGCAGATCGAACCCGTCTACGCCGACTTCACGGAGCCGGTGAGCGAGCTCCTCCGTTTGCGCCGCGCCTTCGAGGCCGGCGACCTCGAGCGCATCGCGCGCGACGCCATCAAGGTACGGCTCGTTCTCGACGACGGCACGCTCTATCCGATCGCGGGAAAACTCCTGTTCTCCGAAGCCAAGGTCGAGGCCAATACCGGGCAGGTCACGCTGCGCGGCGAGTTCGCCAATCCCAGGCGCGACTTGCTGCCGGGCATGTATGTCCGCGTCCGCATCGAGCAGGGTATCGACAGCGATGCAATCGCGGTGCCCCAGCAGGCGGTGCAGCGCAATTCCGGCGGCGGCAGCGAGGTCTATGTCGTGAAGGACGATAACCGCGTCGCGCCGCAGCCGATCCGCACCGGCGCAGTGCAGGACGGCCAGTGGCTCGTGACCGACGGCCTGAAGGCCGGCGACAAGGTCGTGGTCGAAGGTTTCCAGAAATTCGTGGCCGGCGACAAGGTCAAGCCGCTGGCCTGGACCGAGGCGGCGGACGCCTCGAATGACGTGGTGACATCGCAGACGGCCACGGCGCAGCGGTAAAGGACCATGCCGAGTTTCTTTATCGACAGGCCGATTTTCGCCTGGGTCGTCGCGCTGTTCATCTGCTTGATCGGCGCGATCTCGATCCCGCTGCTCGCGGTCGCGCAATATCCGATCATCGCGCCGCCCTCGATCTCGATCTCGACCAGCTATCCCGGCGCTTCGCCGGAAAATCTCTACAACAGCGTCACGCGACTGATCGAGGAGGAGTTGAACGGCGCCTCCGGCATTCTCAACTTCGAATCGACCAGCGACTCGCTGGGCCAGGTCGAGATCACCGCGAACTTCGTGCCGGGCACGGAGACCAGCGCGGCGTCGGTCGAGGTGCAGAACCGCCTCAAGCGCATCGAGGCGCGCCTTCCCCGCGCCGTGATCCAGCAGGGCATCCTGGTCGAGGAAGCCTCGAGTGCGGTGCTGCAGATCATCACGCTGCGCTCGACCGACGGCAGCCTCGACGAAATTGGCCTCGGCGATTTCATGATCCGCAACATCCTCGGCGAAATCCGCCGCATTCCCGGCGTCGGCCGCGCCACGCTCTATTCCACCGAACGCTCGTTGCGGGTCTGGCTCGATCCCGCCAAGCTGGTTGGCTTCGGACTGACCGCGGACGATGTCACGAAGGCGATCAGCGCGCAGAATGCGCAAGTCGCCTCCGGCAGCCTCGGCGCCGAGCCGAGCACGTCCCAGCAGCGGACGGCGACGCTCGTACTGGTGAAGGGCCAGCTCGAATCGCCGGATGAATTCGGCGCGATCATCCTGCGCGCATACCCCGACGGTTCGACCGTGCGATTGCGCGACGTCGCCCGCATCGAGATCGGCGGCCTCAGTTATCAGTTCAATACGCGCCAGGACGGCAAGCCGACCGCGGGCCTCTCCGTGCTGCTGTCGCCGACCGGAAACGCCCTTGCGACCGCAAGCGCCGTCGAAGCCAAGATGAAGGAGCTGTCGCGCTTCTTCCCGGCCAACATCGCCTACGACATCCCCTACAACATCACGCCGGTCGTGAAGGCCTCGATCGAGAAGGTGCTGTCGACCCTGGTCGAGGCCGTCGTGCTGGTGTTCATCGTGATGTTCCTGTTTCTGCAGAGTATCCGCTACACGCTGATTCCGACCATCGTGGTGCCGGTGGCGCTCCTGGGGGCCTGCGCCACGCTGATGCTCGCCGGCTATTCCATCAACATGCTGACCATGTTCGGCATGGTGCTGGCGGTAGGCATTCTCGTCGACGACGCCATTGTGGTGGTCGAGAACGTCGAACGCATCATGGCCGAGGAAGGCCTGCCGCCGAAGGAAGCCACGCGCAAGGCGATGTCGCAGATCACGGGGGCCATCATCGGCATCACGCTGGTGCTGATGGCCGTGTTTGTGCCGATGGCGTTCTTCCCGGGCTCGGTCGGCATCATCTACCGCCAGTTCTCGGTGACCATGGTCGCCGCGATCGGATTCTCCGCGCTGATGGCGCTGTCGCTGACGCCGGCTTTGTGCGCGACACTTCTCAAGCCCGTGCAGGCGGGGCATGCGCACGCCCGCAAGGGCGTGTTTGGCTGGTTCAACCGTCTGCTCGACTCCAGCCGCAATCGTTATTCTCGGGTAGTGCAGGGCGCGCTGAAACGCACCGGGCGGCTGATGATGATCTACGCCGCGCTGCTGGTCGGCCTGTCCTACACCTTCGTCAATCTGCCGGGCGGCTTCCTGCCCGTCGACGACCAGGGCTTTATCACCACCGACGTGCAGACGCCGTCCGACTCCTCCTACGGCCGCACCGAGGCAGCGATCGAGAAGGTGGAGAAATATCTGCTCGCCAAATCGGGCGTCGAGAATGTCACCTTCCTCACCGGCTACAGCTATTCGGGCCAGGGCATCAACACGGCACAGGCCTTCATTACGCTGAAGGACTGGTCGGAGCGCGGACCGAAGGATTCCGCCGCGGCCATCGTCGCCGACATCAACAGGGATCTCTCCTCGATCCGCGACGCCAAGATCGCGGCGCTGCAGCCGCCGCCGATCGACAATCTCGGCAACTCCTCGGGCTTCAGCTTCCGCCTGCAGGACCGTGGCCAGAAAGGCTATGCAGCGCTGATGAGCGCGGCCGACCAGCTGATCGCCGAGGCCAATGCCGGCTCCATCCTGCAAAAGGTCTATGTCGAGGGACTGCCACCGGCGCCGCAGATCAATCTTGTCATCGATCGCCTGAAGGCCGGCGCGTTCGGCGTCACGTTCGAGGACATCAACAACACGATCTCGACCAATCTCGGCTCGAACTACATCAACGACTTCCCGAACCGCGGACGCATGCAGCGCGTGATCGTGCAGGCCGACGGCCCGAGCCGCATGAATGCCGATGACATCCTCAATTACAACGTCAAGAACAGCAAAGGCCAGCTCGTGCCGTTCTCCGCCTTTGCGACGGTGGAATGGGCGAAGGGGCCGACACAGATCACGGGCTTCAATTACTATCCCGCCGTGCGCATCTCGGGCGAGGCCAAGCCCGGCTATACCTCGGGCGATGCGATCGCCGAGATGGAGCGGCTGGCGGACAGATTGCCGCGCGGCTTCGGCTATGAATGGGCCGGCCAGTCGCTGCAGGAAAAACTCTCGGGCTCGCTGGCGCCGTTCCTGCTCGCGCTCTCGGTGCTGGTCGTGTTCCTGTGTCTGGCCGCGCTTTATGAAAGCTGGACCATTCCGCTCGCGGTGCTGCTCACGGTGCCGCTCGGAATCCTCGGTGCGGTCACAGCCGCGATGCTGCGCGGCCTGCCCAACGACGTCTATTTCACCGTCGGCCTGATCACCATCATCGGTCTCGCCGCCAAGGACGCCATTCTCATTATCGAATTCGCCAAGGATTTGCATGCGCAGGGTAAGTCGCTGGTCGAGGCGACGATCGAAGCCTGTACGCTGCGCTTTCGCCCGATCGTGATGACGGGCCTCGCCTTTGTCTGCGGCGTGCTGCCGATGGTAGTCGCGCACGGCGCGGGCGGCGCCAGCCAGCAGGCGCTTGGCACCGGCGTGATGGGCGGCATGATCGCGGTGGTGATCCTCGCGCTCCTGATGGTGCCGGTGTTTTTCGTCAGCGTGCTGCGGTTCTTCTCCCGCGAGAAGACGGTGAAGCAGGAAGAAGTCTACGGCCCGCCCGCGCCGGCACGGCCGATGCACTAGCGCGTGCGCCGGGGAGGCCAAAGCATGGCTGCGACAAATCGACCTAGACCTCGGAGGTGGAGAGAAACCGGCAGCCACCCTGACCGTCATTCCCAAAATGAAGCCCGCAGCTTGTGGCGCTGCAACTGATACACCCACTGATCCCACCCCGCAGGGCTAGCTCGACGGGCGACCGTTGACAAGCACGCGCAAGGGAGCGTTCACTTATCGAGCTTGAACAATTACCGCAATGGGGCCTCCTCGCCCGATAGTCTTCACATCGAGATGTTGTGAGGCCAATAGGAGGTAACCATGAAGAAGTGCACGCTCGCACTGTTAGTGTTGGCCTTCACTGCCGGTTTTTTGATTCAGTTCCCTGCACGAGTGTTCGCTGGATCTGCCGAGGATGTGCAGGCTGCAATGCAACTTCTCAAGTCGAAGGCTGCGACACTGGGTGCACCCAGCGTCAGCGGGGAGGAGGCAGTCGCTGGTAGAAGTCTTCCCGCCTTACATTTTGGAACGACCAAGATGAATAACAACTTCGTGCTGGTTGACGAGGTTCAGAAGGAAGCGGCTGGAACGGCCTCAATTTTTGTCAAGAGCGGCGACGAGTTCGTCCGCGTGGCAACGAACGTCAAGAAGGATGACGGGTCGCGCGCGATAGGCACCATTCTCGACCCAAAGGGCAAAGCCATCGCAGCCATTGCGAGGGGCGAAAGCTATTTCGGAGAGGCCGATATCCTGGGCAGGCCTTACGTCACTGGCTATGAGCCGATCCGCGACGCAAACAACAACATAATCGGGATCTATTACGTCGGCTATTTAAAGAACTAACGGCTCTGATCTGACGCAGAGTGCCCATGAAGCAGCTCTCAAGAACCTTACCCTCGGGGCGGCGTTTCTTTGAAGCCGGCCCCCCGGTGGTGATCGGATCCGTGTGGGGTTTGCGCCAATCCAGCGCGCGAATTTTACGGAAGTCCGGAAGTGGCAAACCTGCTGAAGGCTAGCTAGCCCGGATGTCGGCTTTCATGGGTGATACGGACATCGCCAAAAATCCGCTTATTGATGCCGTCCGATGGATTCCGGATTCGCGCGCAGCCTGCTATCGGGCCGCGCTTTGCGCGGACCCGTTGGCAGCCCCGGAATGACGATCGCAAGCACTGGCGCGCCCCGATCAAGGTACGCTACGTTCCCCGAACAAGAACAAAGGGAAACGCCAAAGTGTACGACTACATCATCGTCGGCGGCGGCTCGGCGGGATCCGTGCTGGCGCACCGGCTGTCCGCCAGGAGCGCCAACAAAATCCTCGTCTGCGAAGCCGGTCAGGACACGCCGCCCGGCAACGAGCCGGTCGAAATTCTGGACAGTTATTCGGGCAAGGCCTATTTCGATCCGCGCTTCCACTGGACCGAGCTCAAGGTCACGACGCAAATCGTCAGTCACAACAATCCCGAGGAGCGCCCGCCGCTGCGCAAGTACGAGCAGGCGCGCGTGCTCGGCGGCGGCTCGTCGATCAACGGCCAATTGGCCAATCGCGGCGCGCCGACCGACTACGACGAATGGGAGGCGCGCGGTGCCGCGGGCTGGAGTTGGAAGGACGTGCTGCCGTTCTTCAGGAAAGTCGAGCACGACCTCGATTTCGATGGCCCGTATCACGGTAACGACGGCCGCATCCCCGTCCGCCGCATCCCCAGGGAGCACTGGACCGGGCATTCGCATGCGGTGGCCAAGGCCTGCGAGCTCGCGGGAATTCCGTTCGTGCCCGATCAGAACGGCGAGTTCGTCGAAGGCTATTTCCCGATCACGCACTCCAATCAGGACGAGCACCGCGTCTCGGCTGCGATGGGCTATCTCGATCGCGAGACCCGCAAGCGTCCCAACCTGACGATCTCGACCAGGACGCAGGTCAAGGAGCTGCTGTTCGAGGGCATGCGCTGCGTCGGCGTGAAGGCGCTGGTCAATGGCGTGGAGCAGGAGTTTCGCGGCCGCGAGATCATTCTCTCCTGCGGCGCGATCCATTCGCCGGCGCATCTCTTGCGCACCGGCATTGGCCCGGTCGGACATTTGAGGGATATGGGCATTCCCGTGCTGATGGGGCTCGAAGGCGTCGGCCAGCGGTTGATGGATCATCCCTCGATCTCGCTGTCGTCTTACGTGCGCCGCGGCTCACGCATGAACGCGCACACCAGGCGCCACATCCAGATGGGCTTTCGGTACTCCTCGGGGCTAGCAGGCGTGCCCCAGGGCGACATGTTCGTCGCGGCGATGACGAAATCGGCCTGGCATGCGGTCGGCGAGCAGATCGGCTCGCTGCTGACCTTCGTCAACAAGACTTATTCGGAAACCGGGCAGGTCAAACTCGCCTCGCGCGATCCGCGCGCGGAGCCGATCGTCGAGTTCAACCTGTTGTCCGACCGGCGCGACCTCGACCGCCTGATGAGCGGCTTTCGCAAGATGGCAGGATTGCAGATGAGCGCACCGCTGCGTGCCGTGACCGACAAGCCGTTCCCGGCCTCCTACACCGACCGCGTGCGCAAGATCGGCGTGGTCAATACCAGGAACAAGATCCTCACCACGATCGCCGCCGCGATGATGGATGGGCCGGCGCCGCTGCGCCACTACATGATCGACAATTTCGTCGTCGAAGGTTTTACCTTCGACCAGGTCATGAACAACGACGAGGCGCTGGAAGCCTTCGTGCGCAAGGCGACCATCGGCGTCTGGCACGCCTCATGTACCTGCCGCATGGGCAGGGCCGGTGACCCAATGTCGGTCACCGACACGCAGGGCCGCATCAAGGGCGTGCAGGGCCTGCGCGTGGTCGACGCCTCGATTTTCCCGGTGGTGCCCTGCGCCAACACCAATTTCCCGACGCTGATGTCGGCGGAGAAGATCGCGGACGCGATGATGCGGTGAGGTTTTTCCCGCACCGTCATGGCCGGGCTTTGTCCCGGCCATCCATGTCTTTCTCACGACAAAGCAAGACGTGGATGCCCGGCACATGGCAGCACAAGGCCGGGCATGACGAATGGCGGCGAGCGATCGATCTACGCTCCGTAGCCCGGCGCCAGCTTGAACGCACCGTTCTTGAGCGAATTGGCCTCGACCATCACGACTTCTTGGTCGGGATAGCCATTGTGCTGCTCGGGCGAAAACGCGATGTCACCGTAGACGCCGGGGAAATGCTTGAGCTGGTTGAGATAGCCGACGATCTTTTCCGGTTCGGTGCCGACGCTCTTCATCGCTTCCGCGATCATGTACGGCGAGTCATAGCCGACCGCCACCCACCACAACAACGTGTCGCTGAACTCGACCTTCGCGCTCTTCAAGCGGTCGAGGAAGCCGCTGGTACGATCAGTCAGCTTGCCGTCGGCGTTGAAGCAAACCGGGCGGAAATTATTCGCATAGACCTTGGCCCAGTATTCGGGCTTCTCCAGCAGCGCGGCGGTCTGGCCGCTTCCGAGCGTGGTCTGGCCGACGATCGGCACGTCCCAGTTCATCTGCCCGCGCGTATTGATGATGCGCGACAGGAAGCCGGCGTTGACGCTCCAGGGCATGATCGCTTCCGCGCCAGCGTTGCGCATGCGCAGGATTTCCGGCGTGACATCCGGATTGGCGGCGTCGACATTGCCCTGGTAGACGACCTCGGCGCCGATGGCCTTGAGCATCGGTACATAGGCTGCGACCGAGGCGGTGCCGTAGCCGGAGGTGTCGCTGACGACGGCGACTTTCTTTTTCTTGAGCACCTCGACCACATAGCGGTTCGCGGCGGCGCCGATCTGCTGATTGGTGGGCGCATTGCGGAAGCACATCGGATATTTCTTCGGGTCGGTCAGGCTATCGACCCAGCAGGGATGGACCTGCGGCATGTTGGCGCGTGCGAGCAGGGGCACGACCGCAAGCGACTCGCCCGAATTGAGCGGGCCGAAGATGACACTCACCTTCTCCGCGTGCGCGAGCTCGGCGGCGCCGTTCACGGCCTTGGTCGGTTCGCTCTGGGTATCGCGGACAATCAGCTCGATCTGCCGCCCGTCGATGCCGCCGGCTGCGTTGATCTCCTTCACCGCGAGCTCGGTCCCGCGATTGATGCCAATGCCGGTGGATGAGGAAGGCCCGGTGAGCGCCGGAAGGTAACCCATCCGGATTGGCTCTTTGGCGGCGATGGCGGGCTTGGCGATGGTGGTTGCAAGTGCGGCGGCAGCAGATGCCAGCGCCTGACGGCGAGTCAGCGACATTCTGATTTCTCCCTGGACGACTATTGATTCACTCCCGAAGCTCGCCGAGGTTGTTCCCCGGATATTCTTGGACGGGCGGATTATAGCCTTGGCTTTGTGGTCCGCCTAGCACGCCAAAGCAATTACTAAAGTGTAGGAGGCCTGTGATCGTATTGCGGCGCGTCACGCGCGGTTGATCGATTGCCGCTTTCGCGTCATGTTTGCCGCATCGTACAGGGGAGATGCTCCAGTGAGTGACGGACTGGATGTCGGCGAGACGGCGCAGCCCAGGCTTTTCCAGCCATTCGCCATTCGCGGATTGACGCTGAAGAACCGCCTCGTCGTGCCGCCGATGGTCCATTACCGCGCCGAGGCCGGCAACACCTGCGGCACCTTCCATGTCGTGCATCTCGGGCGCTACGCGCTTGGCGGCTTTGGCCTCGTCTTTGTCGAAGCGACCGGCGTTGAGGAAATCGGCCTGATCAACGAGCATGATCTTGGCCTCTGGAACGACGCCCAGGCCGAGAGCTTCAAGCCGCTGATCGCCTTCATGAGGCGGCAGGGCACGGCGATCGGCATCCAGCTTGCCCACGGCGGCCGCAAGGCGTCGTCGCAGACCGCGATGCAGGGCATGGGCCCACTGACCGAAGAGAACCTGAAGGCCGGCGCGAAGAAATGGCAGCCGGTCGGGCCGACCGCGGAGCCGGTTGCCAAGGGCTGGCTGACGCCGCGCCAGCTCACCACCGCCGAGTGCAAGACCATGGTCGGGACCTGGGCGCATGCCGCAAAAAACGCGGTCAAGGCCGGCTTCGACACCATCGAGATCCACACCGCGCACGGCTATCTGCTTGCCTCGTTCCTGTCGCCGGTCTCCAACACGCGCAACGACGAATATGGCGGCGATCGAACGGGGCGCATGCGGCTGCCGCTTGAGATCGTCGAGGCGGTGCGCAAGGAAATGCCGGCCGACATGCCGCTGTTCGTGCGCGTTTCCTCCGTCGACGGCACGGTCGAAGGCTGGAACATGGATGACACGGTTGCCTTCGCGCGCGAGCTGAAAGCACGCGGGGTGGACGTGATCGATTGCTCCTCGGGCGGAATTGCAGGTGCCGCGACCGCGGCGCAAGTGACGCGCGCACTCGGTTTCCAGGTGCCGTTCGCGGAGCGGGTGCGCAAGGAGGCCGACATCGCCACCATGGCGGTCGGCATCATTCTCGAAGCGCAGCAGGCCGAGGCCATTCTGGAGCAAGGCCAGGCCGATCTGATCGCGATCGGTCGTCAGTCGCAATACAACCCCAACATCGCCCATCACTGGGCGCATGATCTCGGCATCAACCGCCGCTTCGAGGAATGGTCGCCGGAATTTGGCTGGTGGCTGGAGAAGCGGATCCGGACCATGGAAGGTTTTGCCACGCCGACCGGCGCGGTCATCCGCCGTTCGTGAGGGGCGAAGAGGTTTACGCCCGCCGGCTACAATCTCTTCCCGCCTTTGATTTCGTTGTATCTGGCAAGCGCCTGTTCGAACTTGTCGTTGAAGAGCCACATCGCGTCCATGATCTCGCGGAAGGTGGCGGATGTTCGTGCCCGGTCAGCCTGGCCATAGGCGAACATGCTGTTGTTGCGCAGGTAGCCCATGATCTTCGGATCGGAAATCCGGTAGTTGAGAAGATTGCCCGACCTCAGCGCTGATTTGGTCGGCGAGGGAACGATCTGGATCAGCTCGAACAGCTTCATCTGATCGATCGGATCCGGCAGCGTTTTCAAGATCGCCGGAAACTGCAGGAAAATCTCTGCATGGGCGTTCATCAAGCCATCGCGCACGGCGGTCCAGTGGTTGTAGCGATGATCCAGACCAGCGGCGCGCGCCTCTTCCTTGTCGTCACGGGCAATCAGCGCGGGATCGAAGCCCGCGATCGTGCTCCGGATCGCGGCCCACTTTGCGCGGCCGTTTTGATCTTCCGACGTGCCGGTCTGAAAACTTCCCTTGTATTTGTTCGAGCGCGCATTGCCGATGTTCTGCTTGCCGCTGGTCTCGGCATAGAACATCCCGACGCTGATGCGGCCGGCGGCTTCGCTGGTCGCGGCATCGAGGCCCTTGGCGCGCGCGATCGCGGTTCCGAGATCGGCGACGTCCTTGAACGGCGTATCTGACTTCTGCGCGTTGGCCGGCGGCGCGTCCATGAGATCGAAGAGGGCATAATATTCATCGAGCAGCGGCTCGCTGGCGGCGTCGAAATAGGCCGGCGGGATTTTGAACTTGTTGGGCTTGCCGATCCTGGACGGGACGGCATCGGTGAGGTCCTTGTAGCTGCTCATCATGGCGTTGCGCGCGAGATAGAGCGCCTGTCCCGGCAGGTTCGGCAGCGCCTGCTTCGCATCGATCTGTGCGCGCCGCTGGGCGAGGATCGACCTGAAGTCGGTGACGGCCTTGTTGTATGCGGCGGCTGGCTCCGATTGAGCAATTGCCAGCGAGCTCGGTGATGCAAAGAACAGACCGAGCGCAAGAGCTGCTGCGGCAGCATGAGTTTTCATGCCCATCGTGATGTCTCAACGTCCCGCCTGCAGCGCTTGGCAGGCCTCTTGGAATGTGTGATTCTGATGACCATCTAGACTAGCTAGATCAGCGGAAGGGCCGACAGTCCAGTGAAGATCGGATCAAGATTCATGTCGCGACGCGAATTGATGAGTGACGGTGTCAGCCTTGCGGCTGCACTTACGGCCGGCAGTGTCGGCGCGGAAGCCGCTCCGATCGGCACGGCCACGGCGAGCGAGGCCTTCAAGGACCTGCCGGCGTCGCCCCGCATGCCGACGCTGTTCGTCGGTCACGGCAGCCCGATGAACGCGATCACCGACAATGCCTACAGCCGCTCATGGGGCAAGCTCGGCGAATCCCTGCCGACGCCGGCCGCCATTCTCTGCGTCTCCGCGCACTGGATGACCCGCGGCACCACGCTGGTCCATGTCGGGTCGCGTCCAAAGACGATCCATGATTTCGGCGGATTTCCGCAGGCGTTGTTCGATGCACAATATCCCGCGCCGGGCGCGCCCGACGTGGCAAAGGCCACGATCGAGCTGGTGCGTTCGAGCCATCTCAAGGGCGACACCGAATGGGGGCTCGATCACGGCGCGTGGTCGGTTCTGATCAAGATGTTTCCAAAGGCCGACATTCCCGTGTTCCAGCTTTCGCTCGACCTCGGCAAGCCGCCGTCGGAGCACTACGCGCTGGCGCAGGAATTGAAGCCGTTACGAGAAAAGGGCGTGCTCATCGTCGGCAGCGGCAACATCGTCCACAATCTGATGGCGCTCTCGCGCAGCGGGGGAGCGCCTTACGACTGGGCCGAGGATTTCGATGCCCGTGCGGCGGATGCCATCAGCCGGCGCGATTTCGCAGCCCTCGCCAAACCGCTCTCGCTGGCGCGGACGCTGCAGCTCGCCCATCCGACGCTGGAGCATTATCTTCCGGTGCTGTTCCCCCTCGGTGTCGCCGACGAGAAGGACGAGCTGAGCTTCTTCAATGCCTCTATCGACATGGGCTCGATCTCGATGCGCTCCTTCGTGCTGGGCGGAACGGCCTAGCGAATGCTCATTTGCCGCGACAACAAATGGCCCCCGCGCTCACCACGCTGACTCCTCCGCCGATTGTTACCGAGGCGTTCTTCGACGCCGTCGCAGCGGTTGCGCGCCTCGAAGAGATCTACGAGCGCAACACCAAATTCCTGCGCGATCATTTCGAGGCCTATGTCAATGGCTCATCGCTTGAGACGCGGGTGCGCGCCAATTATCCCTTTGTACGCGTCACGACGTCGACCCATGTGCGGCTGGATTCTCGCCTTGCCTATGGCTTTGTCGCCGGGCCCGGCGTCTATGAGACCACGCTGACGAGACCGGATCTGTTCCGCGCCTATCTCACCCACCAGATCGGGCGGCTGATCGAGAACCACGGTGTGCCGGTGGAAATCGGCGAATCCAACGAGCCGATTCCGGTTCACTTCGCCTATCGCCGCGACATCAACATCGAAGCCACGCCGTCTGCCGGTGACAAATCGAGCGTGGTGCGATCGCTGCGCGATTATTTCGATGTGCCTGACATCGCCACGATGGATGACGCGATCGCCAACGATACGCTGCAGCTCGCACCCGGTGCGCCCGAGCCGCTGGCGCTGTTCCGTGCGGCGCGCGTCGATTATTCGTTGCGCCGGCTTTATCACTACACCGGCACTGACCCCGAGCACTTCCAGAATTTCGTGATCTTCACGAACTACCAGTTCTACATCGACGCCTTCGCCGAGCTTGCCCGCAAGCGTCTCGCCGCGGGCGAGACTGGCCCCGAGGCCTTTGTCGGCCCGGGAAACGTGATCACGAAAAATGCCGGTCATGGCGGCGGCACGACGGGGATCGCGCCGGAACGCATGCCGCAAATGCCGGCCTATCACCTGGTCGAGCCGGGCTATCGCGGCATCAGCCTGATCAATGTCGGCGTCGGTCCTTCCAACGCGCGCAACATCACCGACCATGTCGCGGTGTTGCGGCCGCATGCGTGGCTGATGCTCGGGCACTGCGCGGGCCTGCGCAATTCGCAGCGGCTCGGCGACTACGTGCTCGCCCATGGCTATGTGCGCGAAGACCATGTGCTCGACCAGGAGTTGCCGCTCTGGGTGCCGATCCCGGCGCTGGCCGAGGTACAGGTCGCGATCGAGGAGGCGGTGGGCGAGGTGACCGGGCTCGAAGGCTTCGAGTTGAAGCGATTGATGCGCACGGGAACGGTCGCGAGCGTCGACAACCGCAACTGGGAAATCGGCGATCCCTCGGTGATCCGGCGCCTGTCGCAATCGCGCGCGATCGCGCTCGACATGGAATCGGCGGCGATTGCCGCCAACGGGTTTCGCTTCCGCGTTCCCTACGGCACGTTGCTGTGCGTCTCGGACAAGCCGCTACACGGCGAGATCAAGCTTGCCGGCATGGCGAACGACTTCTACCAGCAGCGCGTCGGCCAGCATCTGACGATCGGCCTGAAGGCGCTCGAGCGGCTCCGAGAACAGCAACTGGAACGCCTGCATTCGCGCAAGCTCAGAAGTTTCGCCGAAGTCGCGTTTCAGTGATTTTTCGAGCGCGCCGCCTCGATCGCTTCCCAGATGCGCGCGGGCGTGGCGGGCATGTCAAGGTGCCGCACGCCGAGCGGGAGAAGCGCATTCATCACGGCGTTCATGATCGTAGCGGGGGAGGCGATCGCACCGGCCTGGCCGCTCCCCTTGACGCCGAGCCGGTTGGCCCGGCTTGGAAAATCGGCCGTCAGGGTGCCCTCGAAGCGGGGAATATCAGCCGCGCGCGGCAGGGCATAATCCATCAGCGAGCCCGAGAGGATCTGGCCGGTTTCCGCGTCGAACAGCGCCTGCTCGAACAGGGCCTGGCCGATGCCTTGCGCCACGCCGCCGTGGACTTGTCCCAGCGTAATGCGGGGATCAAGAAGCCGGCCATAATCGTCGAAGATGACGTAGCGGTCGACCGTCACTTCACCCGTTGCAGGATCGATCTCCACTTCGGCGAGGTGGCATCCGTTGGGAAACGTGTAGCGGTCGCAAAGGTGCGTGGCCTTGTGCGCGAGACCGGCCGCGACATCGTCGCCGGACACCTGGTATGAGGCTCGGGCCACCTCGTCGAGCGTGATCTCCTGTCCCGTCGCGGCCACGCGCAACAGGCCAGCTTCGTAGCTGACGGCATCGACACCCGTTTGCAGCAGGCGTGCGGCAAGCCGGCGCGCATTCTCGATCATACCTTCGGCCGCCAGCAACAGCGCGGTGCCGCCCTGGTGCATCGAGCGCGCGCCGCCATGTCCGCCGCCGCTGTCGAGATCGTCGGTATCTCCCTGCCGAAACTGGAAGCGCTCGAGCGGTAAGCCAAGCGCATCCGCCGCGATTTGCGCATAAGTGGTCTCGTGGCCCTGGCCATTGGAATGCGTGCCGACCTTGAGATCGATCCGGCCGTCCTTGCCGACAACCACTTCCGCCACCTCGTTAGGCTGGCCGCGCGCGGTTTCGAGGAAGTAGGCAAATCCGAGGCCGCGGAGCCTGGCACGGGCGCGCGAGCTTCGCGCCCGCGCCTTGAACCCCGAGGCGGCAGCGACCGCGAGATCGATGGCGCGGGCGAAGCTGCCTTGCTCGACGGTAAGCCCCATCGCGCTCTGATGCGGAAAACGGCGAAAGATGTTCTTGCGCCGGAGTTTCAGCGCATCCATGCCGAGTTCCGAGGCAGCGAGATCGATGCAGCGCTCGATCATATAATTTGCCTCGGGCTTGCCGGCGCCGCGATAGGCATCGACCGGCGTCGTGTTGGTGAAGACACCTTGGGCCTGAAACGCGATCAGTGGAATGTCATAGACGCCGCCGATCGCGCTTGCCATGGCGAGCGTCGGTACCACCGGCGCCACCGTCGAGAGATAGGCGCCCATGTTGGCGAGCACTTTTGTTTCAAGTGCAAGGAAGCGGCCATCCCGATCCAGCGCAAGGCGGACGCGCGCCACGCTGTCGCGGCCATGCGCGGAGGCGACGAAATCCTCGCCGCGGTCGGAGATCCACTTCACCGGACGGCCGAGGCGGCGTGCGGCCCACAGCACCAGCACCCATTCCGGATAAAGCACGTTCTTCATCCCGAAGCCGCCACCGACGTCGCCAATGCTGACCCGCAAGTTTTCACGCGGAATGCGGAAGACGGCCTCAGCGAGCAGGTTGCGGATCGCGTGTGCGCCGGCGGCCGACGCCGTGAGGTGCATCCGGCCGGTCGAAACGTCGTACTCGCCGATGGCGCCACGTGTCTCTATCGGCGCGGCCACGACGCGGTTGTTGATCAGCTCGTATTCGACGACATGGGGCGCGGAGCGGATCGCTGCTTCAACCGCGCCGATCTCGCCGCGGTTGAATTGAAAGGCGACGTTGTTGGCGGCTTCCGGCCAGATCGGCGGGCCTGCCGGCAGAACCGCTTCCGCCAACGCGACCACCGGCGTGAGCGGTGCGTAGTCGACGACAACAGCCTCGGCGGCGTCGCGCGCGTGCTCGACGCTTTCCGCGACCACGAACGCGACGGGCTCGCCGACATAGCGCACGTGCTCGCGCGCCAGCGCGTAATAGGGCGGGACGACAAGCGGCGTCGTCATCGGGATATTGGTCGCAGCACAAGGCAGCGGGCCGATATTGTCGGCGGCGATATCGTTGCCGGTGAAGACAGCCGCAACGCCGGGCATTTTCACCGTGGCATCGGTATTGACCGCGCTGATGCGCGCATGCGCATGTGGCGAGCGAACGACAATGCCGTGGAGGGCACCTTTCACCACCCGATCGGCAATGTAGTGCCCGCGCCCCCTGACGAAGCGCTCGTCTTCAAGGCGGTTGATGCTGCGGCCCAGCAACGGCTCGTTCATGCGGGGCTGTATGGCGCCAGTCGCCCACAAAGGCAACGGCCGCGGCTTTGGCCCGACGCAGACAATTTGACGGCAATGGCGGCCGTTATTAGCCTGTTGCCGGAAACGACCCGCATCAAGATCAAGAAGCCAAAGGGAGCCGAGCATGCCCAGTCACGCGAAACCGGAGATCCGTCGTGCGCCGCCGGACATGCGTTGGCCGGGAGACCGCCATGTCGCCGTTGTCTTCAATGTCGCCTATGAGGCGTGGACGGAGAACGGGGCTTCGGCCATTGGCCCCATGGGCAATCCGCTGGGTCCCGGAGTCTTCGACTTGAATGCGGACTCCTATGGCCGGTACGGAGCGAACGCCGGTATTCGTCGCTTGATGAAGATTTTGGACGGGGCGGGAATTCCGGCGAATGTCTATGTTTCGGGCGTGCTCTCCGAGCGTGACCCGGATCAGGTTCGAGCCGTCGCCAGCGCGGGGCACGAGATCGTGACGCATGGCTATGCCCAGGACCTCGTTCCCGCCTCGCTGTCATCAGAGGAGGATGAGGATTATGTGCGTCGCGCGACCATGGGGCTCGCAAAAGTCATTGGCACGCAACCGACGGGATGGATCAGTCCCCGTGCGACGGCCGGCGATGACACATTTCGCCGCCTCGTTCGACACGGCTACAAGTGGCAGGGTGACGCGCTCGACGACGATCTGCCTTACCTGCAGAAATATCCCGAAGGCGATCTCGTGGCGGTACCCCTGACGATCGAGATCAACGACCTTTCGCATGCGATGCGATGGGGGCGGACGCCCCGGCAATTCGTCGAGATGTTCGATGACGCGCTAAGCCATCTGCTCGCGGCGCCCCACGATGTCGTCGTCCTCGATGTCCTCTGCCACACCCATTGCTATGGCCGTCCGGCCGGGGCGTGGGCCTACGACGAGATCGCGAAGAATTGCTCAAATCGCGGGGATATCTGGGTCACCACCCGCGGCAAGATTGCGGATCATTTCCTGTCGATGCTTTGAGCACGAGTCGGACAAGTTCAAAATGAGGGAGGACTGCAATGAGCACACCGGGCGCCGAGGTATCGGCTGCCGTTCCGCATCTCGATGTCGATCCGTTCTCGATGGCGTTTTTCGCCGACCCCTACCCGACCCATGAGGCCCTGAGGGAAGCGGGTCCCGTTGTCTATCTCGACAAGTGGAACGTCTACGGCGTCGCGCGCTACGCCGAAGTCCATGCGGTGCTGAACGATCCCGCCACCTTCTGCTCCAGCCGCGGCGTGGGCCTGAGCGATTTCAGGAAGGAGAAGCCGTGGCGTCCGCCGAGCCTCATTCTCGAGGCCGATCCGCCCGCGCATGGCCGCACCCGCGCGGTGCTCAGCGAGGTGCTGTCGCCGACCGTCATGAAGGGCCTGCGCGAGCGCTTCGTCGCGGCGGCCGAAGCGCGGGTCGACGCGCTGCTCGCGAAGGGAAGTTTTGACGCGATCGAGGATCTCGCCGAGGCCTATCCGCTCTCGATTTTTCCGGATGCGCTCGGGCTGAGGCCCGAAGGCCGCGAGAATTTATTGCCCTATGCGAGCCTGGTGTTCAACGCGTTCGGCCCGCCGAACCAGTTGCGCCAGGAGGCGATCGAGCGCTCGGCGCCGCACCAGGCCTACATCGCAGCGCAATGCCAGCGGGAGAACCTGACGCCGGGCGCTATCGGTGCCTGCATCCACGCCCATGTCGACGAGGGCAAGATCAACGCGAGCGAGGCGCCGCTGCTGGTGCGCTCGCTGCTTTCGGCGGGCCTCGACACCACAGTCAACGGCATTGGCGCGGCGGTCTATTGCCTCGCGCGCTTCCCCGACCAATGGCAGACGCTCCGCAACGATCTGACGCTGGCGCGCAACGCGTTCGAGGAAGCCGTGCGGTTCGAAAGCCCGGTGCAGACTTTCTTCCGCACCACGACGCGCGACGTCGAGCTTGGCGGCATGCCGATCGGTGAGGGCGAAAAGGTCCTGATGTTCCTCGCTGCAGCCAATCGCGATCCCAGGCGCTGGGACAGGCCCGACAGCTACGACATCAAGCGCCGCACCTTTGGCCATGTCGGTTACGGCTCGGGCATCCACATGTGCGTGGGCCAACTCGTCGCGCGGCTCGAAGGCGAGGTGATACTGGCGGCGCTGGCACGCCGTGTCGCCACCATCAAGATATCAGGCGAGCCGAAGCGCCGCTTCAACAACACGCTCCGCGGGCTCGATCATCTGCCGGTCACGATCGCGGCGGCCTGACGAAATAATGAGGAGGGGATCATGAAACACGTGAAAGTGGTGCTGCCGCCGGCCGCGTGCCTCAAGACATCCCTTGAAGGGAACGCAACAGGAGTTTGGCGTCGGAGCGATCGCCGCGGTCTGGCTGACCGGCGAAGCACTGCAATTCGCGCTCAAGCAGCGTGCGCGCACGTTCGGTCTGACCCCTGGCGGCGAGAAGGCGAGCAAGACCGTCTGCCGCGCGTAAGGCAAATCCTTGTTGGCCGCGCTGGTGGGCGAGGGTCAGCGCTTGCTCGAAGTACCTTTCAGCGAGCGCCGTATCATTGACCTGCGGGTGCGCGGCAAGCCGACCTTCGATACGAAGGCACTCGACCTCGTACCAATAGTTGCCACCCCGTCCGAAAACGTTGCGCGCCTGTTCGAGGCAAAGCCTGGCCTCCGACAGCCTGTTAGCGCGGACATAGGCCTCTGCGAGCCAGCAAAGATAGGTAGGCAGCCAGTAGAGAAGATGCGCCGTTTGCAGGAAACCGCGCTGCTTCTCCAGTATATCGATGCCCTCCGCCAGGCGGCCGGATTCGACCTCGCACCAGCCGAGAAATGACCGTGCCACCGACACCCACAGCGGCAGCTCGCGCTTGATCGCGTCCGCGAGTGCCCGCTGTGCGAGGGCCTGGACCGTTTCTACGTCTCGCTCCAGCGTGTACACCGTGCAGATATGCGCGTAGGCATAGCCGAGGGTGAAAGCGTGCGACAACAGCTCTGCACGTTCGAGCGCGTCTTGCCCGTGTGCGATCGCGTCGCTGACCCGGCCCACCAGCCAGCAGCAGATGCTCAGGTTGGACAGGCTCGTGACCTGCACGTCGGTGCCGTAGGTGACGGCCGTCGCGCGGTCGGCGGTTGCGTCATGGAGTTTGGCAGCCCGTTCGAGATGATCGCGCGCCTTTTCGGTGTCCCCGTCGAGCAGCGACGTGCCGAGCAACCGGTGGCCCACCATGCGATGGGCCCTCGTTCCCTTCAGCTCGGCGAGCGCCAGAAAGTCTTGCGCCAGCACGCCGGCCTGCCGGACATCGCTTGCAACCCGCAGGTGCGACCAGCGCGCGTACAGCGCCGGAAAGATCCGCGGATCGTTGTCCAGGGCGCGGCAGAGCTCGATGGCGCGGCTGCTCACTTCGGCGACCGCGTCGGCGCCAAATCCCTGCACCGCGATCGTCGGCCCGATCAGCGCGATTTGCGCGTTCAGCTCCAGATTGTCTCGTTCGAGTCCGGCAGGAAGCTTGCCGATCTCTTCCCGTGCCGTGCTGAGTTGCGCGATGGCCTCCAAATTCGCCGAGCGCTCGGCTGCCTGCTGGGCCGCCTTGAGCCACATCTGCGCCGCGCGCGACGTGCGGCCGGCCTCCGACAGATGCTGTGCGAGGTAGTCGGGTTCCCTCTCGGCGATCTCCGGCAGATGAAATTCGATCTCCTCGGCGACGCGGGCGTGGAGCTCTCGTCTCTGCCGCTTCAGGAGCGAATAGTATGCTACGTCACGCACCAGAGCATGTTTGAACGAGTAGACCTTCTGTTCGTCGTTGCGCTCAAGCCCAATCAGTCCGGACGAACGCAGCCGCTCGAGAGCGGGCTCGAGGGTATCTTGGTGCTCTCTCGCAACGGCCGCCAGAAGTCGATGCGGAAAACTGCGTCCGATCACCGACGCGAGCTGAGCGATCGCCTTGGCATCGCCGAGCCGCTCGAGACGGAGCATCAGGGAGTTGTAGAGCGCCGACGGCACTTCGGCAGGACCGCTGGCGACGACCCTTTCTCTGACGCCCGGTTCGAGCTGGCCAGTTTCGAGCGCTGCCGCCGCCAACTCTTCCACGAACAATGGCACGCCGTCCGATCGCGCGACAACCTGCTGGATCAACTGGATCGACAGCGGCTTGTCGCGGACAACGGAGCCGGCGAGATCGCGGCAGTGGTCGTCGTCGAGGCGGCGAAGGAGGACGCGCCTGATCGTCGAAGGGGCGTTGCGAATAGTCGTCGCCCGGCTGGTGATCACGAGCAGAATCGGCGCGCTGCCGATCTGGCCGGCGATGCGCTCGACGATCTCGATCGTTGATGGATCGGTCCAGTGAAAATCCTCGACCAGTATCAGGCCCGCATCGCCATGGGTGTGCGACGTCATCAGCTGAACGACCGCATCGCGCGTATTCCGACGCCGCTCCTGCGCGTCGGGAACCGTGCCGCTCGATGTGCCATGGGTAGGCAAGCCGAGCATCTGGCCGATCAGCCCATATTGCTCCTCGTTGTCGGCAGACCTTGTGGCAAGGAATTCACGCAACCGCGCCGAATTGGTCCTGGCATCTTCATCCTTGCGAATGCCGATGCGCAGCTCGAGGGTTTTTATGATCGGATACAGCGGTGTGTTCTGGTGCTGGGCTGAGGCCTGGACCGCCAGAATCGAGTTGTCGGGCAGTCCGGTTTTTTCGATCAGCTCCAGCGCCATGCGCGATTTGCCGATCCCGGGCTCTCCGGTGATCTCCAACGTGTGTCCGCGTCCGGTCTTCGCCAATTCCCACGCTTGCAGCAACTGGCCGATCTCGCCGACCCTGTTGACCATGGGGAAGGCATTACGCTGGCGCGCGCGATGCGCCACGTTGTCTTCCTGCGCCTCTCCCAGGACGAGGAAGACTTCAATTTCCCGTGACAGTCCTTTGAGCGCACGCATCCCGAGCGGTTGCAGGGCGAATTTGCCGCGCAGCAGGCGTTTGGTCTCACCGCTGATCACCAGCGAATTCGGTTGGCCTATTTCCTGCAACCGGGCCGCGATATTGGGCGTATCGCCGACGATCTCCGTTGCGTCGTGCACGTGGTCTCGCCCCGCCTTGCCGATGACCGCCACGCCCGTATGCAAACCGATCCGGACGCGAAGCGGCTCCTGGATCGTCGCCGTCGAGCGCTCACTAAGCTCTTGAATGCCTTGCAACAGTACCAGGCCCGCGTGTACCGCGCTCTCGGCCTCGTTCTCCGACGCGAGGGGATATCCGAACTCGGCGCGAATGCCGTCGCCGATGTAATTGACGACCATGCCGCCCGCATCCTTGATGCACCGCGAGCTGATCGTCTGGAATTCCAGCAAAATCTCTCTCAGGTCCTCAATGTCGCAGCGCTCGGAGAGACCGGTTGAGTCAACTATGTCGCAGAACAGGACAGTGACCTGACGGCGTTCAGTTGTTCTGTCGTTGTTCATCGTTCATCCACGAGTTCCGACGATGTTCCGCAGACCGCCTGAGTTCCGCTTCTTCTTCCCCGCGAGAGACGAAGCCTGAGCGGGCTTTCTGTCTCAGCTCAGCAGGCCAGCAAAGAATGGATTTAGCATGCGTTGTTGCGGATCCGCTGCTTTGACGCGCGCAGAGAAATCCTTCCATCTTGCCCCGTAGGCTTGCTCGACATGCCGTCTGTTAACGAAAGGACTCTGGTTGAGCAAGGGAATGCCGTTTCGCTTATATGCGAACTCATTGAATTCATTCAGGAATCGATCCCAGGCTGGCTTGTCCGTGCAGGCATGGATCGGGTCGACCGAAAAGATGTCGCCGTCGTACGAGTATGACAGAAGCGCGTGAGAGTCCTTCCGAATGAAGTATGAGCCAAGCGCCATGTTGCAGCGAAAGTCGTATCTCTTGAAATGGTCTTCGCTGAACTCGACGTATTCGCGCAGCACGCTCAGCCATTGCGCGCGCGGGAACGCCCAGAATGTAAATGCATATTTCGCAGATGGCGGAGTGCGGCTGTAGTCGATCGTCTTGTCGGGATTGTACAGGGTGGCCCCGCCGACCGCATGCAGCGTCGACATCAGCAGCTTGCTGCCGGCAAACCAGACATCGAGGGACGCATTGCTGAGCAGCCTGGTCGGGATGCAGCAGTCAATGAACCTTCCTACGCGGGCCTCGGTGTGATTCCACAGCCTGTGGCGGCCGGCAGCAAATAATGACCCGAACCGCCCAACCCGGTCGGCATGTGTTCGCGTCTGGAAGTGTGCCCTTCTGCCGACGGTCCAGCAGATCAAGCCTTTCGATGCATCGATGATCCCATCCACCTCCTTCTCGGTCAGATCTTTGATCGGACGCGGCAGGTAGCTGAAATGGATCGCTTCCAGTTCCTTGATACGAAACGTAACCTCGTAGACGATCCCGCACAGGCCGTAACTCGAGCGCATGAAGTACAGCAGGTCCGGGGCACTCGCCTCCGACGCTTCCGCCAGATCACCGTCGGGCGTTACCCATTTGATCCCTGTGACGTATGAGCCGACCTGTCCGAACTCGCCTCCATCCAGGCCGTCCTTGGTGTGGCAGGAAGCCGCGGCACCCAGCGTCATGTTCCCGATTTCGATGTTGGTCACGAATTGGAGCTTATGCTCGCGCAACGCCCGCGACGCGGCAATGAACTGAAGGCCCGCCTCGGCCGTGAACGTCATGCTCTCCCGATCGATCTTGACGATCCGGTTCATGCGGGACATGTCGACGATTGTTCCGTCCGAGGACACGCACGGCGTCAGGGAATGATAGCTGCCCATCGCGCGGACCGGACCGGGGTAGCGGTCGGCTTCTCTCAAGATCGATTGAATCTCGGCAACGGACCCCGGAGACACGAGTTGGGCGGGAGTAGCCGTGATCCCGCCATCGTAATTGAAAACTATATTTGCCATCTGCCGCTATCCCACAGGCACCCGTGACGGGCGAAACGCGCAAAACAAGATATTTCCAGTCCGCCGACCGTGGCACCGAGGCATCGGCCCGGCGATTACAAAGATTGAAGCTTCTCCGCGATCACGCGAAAGTGGTCGCGGCGGCCAACGCTGGTTGCAATACCATTGCATACTATCCGAGCATCCGGTCGGCCGACAGGGGGAATCGCCGACTTGGTGCCGATCCGGTTACCCCGTCGGGGTGCGGCTCCGGGCCGCGGGATCGTGGACAGTTACGTACTTCAACTTGAGGTAGATGTGATAACCGCGAGTCCGTTTGGCGGAGAGACGTTCTAGTGATAATAGATTGCAGTTGTTGGTTGCGGACGAAATCGATTTTCAGACACTGCCTTTGGAGCGTAGATGTCGCGTCAAAACGATGGTTTTGATTTCCATCATGGCCTGCTGCAGCGGTTGCTGGACGTTGTTTATCGGGTCATCAACGTCTTTGTAAGGTGGGATCGACTGCCGACCCTGATGGGGGCTGTCAATCTGGGGGTTTTCCGCGAGAGGCTGCGGGCGCAGAATCTCCACCATACCGGCTACGGCACTGGGACATCGTGTGACTGGCGCGCCGGCAATGAGCGCTGGCGTTCGCCCGACGGCTCGTTCAACAGCCTTGATCATCCGCGCATGGGCATGGCGGGAGCCCGGTTTGGACGCAATTTCCCGCTGTCCGAATGCGTGCCCGACAGCGGAGGCGATCTGCTCTATCCCAGCCCGCGGGTGATCTCCCGGGAATTGCTGGCGCGCCGCGACTTCATTCCGGCCACGAACCTCAATCTCCTGGCCGCCGCCTGGATCCAGTTTGAAACGCACAACTGGTTCAGCCATGGACAGCCCGAGGCGGGCAATGAGTTCAAGATTCCGCTGCAGCCGGGCGATGATTGGCCGGAGCCGGTCGACGGCTGCATGGCGATCCGTCGTACCGTCGCCGACGATACGAAGCGCGAAACCTGGCTTGGCGCCACTCCGACATTCCGCAACGGCAACTCCCACTGGTGGGACGCCGGTCAGATTTACGGCAGCAGCCGCAAGAGGCAAATGCAGATCCGTTCGATGATGGACGGAAAGATCAAGGTCGGTGACGACGGCATGCTTCTAGCGGATCCGGACCGCCTCGGCGCTGATCTCACCGGGTTCAACGACAATTGGTGGGTCGGGCTCAGCCTGCTGCACAATCTCTTTGTGCGCGAGCACAATGTGATCTGCGACGCCCTGAAGACGCGCTATCCGTCCTGGAACGACGAAGAGTTGTTCCAGCGCGCACGCCTGATCAACGCGGCCCTGATCGCCAAGATCCACACGATCGAATGGACACCCGGCATCCTCGGTCATCCCGCGCTGGACTTCGCCATGCACGCCAATTGGTCGGGCGTACCGTACCGGGTGATGCGCGCGGTGCTGGGCAAGGACAGCGAGGCCGGCCATGGCATCCCCGGCACGCCGACGGACCAGCACAGCGCGCCCTATGCAATGACGGAGGAGTTCACCTCGGTCTATCGTCTGCACCCGCTTGTCCCGGACGAGATGACGGTGCGGCGGATTGACGCCGCGGAGCAGGAGCATTGCGGGCTCGTCAACATGCAGGGCCACGCCTCCCGGAAGTTCATGCAGACACATGGTTTCGCGAACCTGCTGTACTCCTTCGGCACAGAGCATCCCGGCGCCATTCGTCTTTTTAATTTTCCCAACTTCCTGCGCCGGTTTGAGAAGGACGGCCAGCCGCTGCTCGACATGGCGGCGCTCGACATCATGCGTGACCGCGAACGCGGCGTCCCGCGCTACAATCGCTTTCGCGAGCTGGTCGGCAAGGGACGCATCAGGACATTCGAGGAAATCACCAGCATCCCCGGCGCTGCGGACAAGATGCGCGAGATCTACAAGGACGACGTCGACCGCGTCGATCTTCTGGTTGGGCTCCTGGCGGAGGATCTGCCGAAGGGCTTCGGCTTCAGCGACACCGCCTTCCGCATCTTCATCCTGATGGCATCGCGCCGGCTCAAGAGCGACCGTTTCTTCACCGAGGACTATCGGGCTGAAGTCTACACCCAGTTCGGCCTCGACTGGATCGACAACAACGGAATGAAATCGGTGCTGTTGCGCCACGTGCCGCAACTCGCCCCGGCGCTCGAAGGCGTCAACAACGGCTTTGCTCCCTGGAACGTGCCTGAGGTTTGAACCGTGGCCTTCGCCATCACCATTCCAGGTATCATCCGTCTCGTCGCCGTCAGGACGCCGGAGGAGGTGCTCGCCGTCAACGATGCCAGCATGGTCGACCGCTCGCTGTCCGGCCGCGGCGGCCTCGTGAACCGCTCGATCGCCGCAAAGCTGGCGGTTTTCCGCACGCCGGAGGGAGACATCTGGCCGGCGTTCCGCGACCGGCTCGATCCGTTACGCAAGGCGCACCAGGTGGCGCTCGAGGCGGCGCTTTCCGACAGCAGGCCGTTGCTGCAACGGATTGCGCCCGAGCTCGCCGAGCTCGGCGGCTACGTTTGCAGCAGCGCAGCACCTCGCCGAGCAGGAGTCATCGTTCAACAGGCAGTGGGCCGACTGTTCTTTGACGATTACACCGCAGACGAGGGGTCCTACGATGCGGCGCGCACGCTGCAGACCTGGTCGTCGGCCGGCCCGCTGCGCGCGTTCTGGATGAAGCATAGCGGTGCGCTGCAGGCCTCGCTTGACCGGATCATGGACCTTTCGCGCGGAAATATGGCGTGTGCACACGCCACCGCGCTCGCAATGGCCAACATCGAGAGGTCGATCGAGTTGATGCGCGAGCTGGCACGCCAGGATGGTAATCTGGCGAAGATATCGCCGCAGGAGGCGCTGGCGCAAACCTTGCGCGCGCCGGCGCGCTTGGTTCGCGAAGCGCGCGATGGAAGCCGCGCTGGCCCGGTCCAGCTCTGCGCACGGTCGGTGGTGTTGCTGGAGGTGGAAAGCGCCCGCCAGCAAAGCCTCGATCCGGGCTTTGCCTTTTTCGCCGGTGCCTGGAATCAGTGTCCCGCGCACAGCATTGTTCCCGCTTTGCTCGCCGAGGTCTGGAAGGCAGCCAGGACCAACGCTGGAGGCTGAGCGAGTAAATTTCAAAAGCTTCCGCTATTGGCCGTTCCGACATTGTCATCCAGCTAGACGCGCGATACGCCGCTCGAACGGCCGCAATTCCACGAGCAAGAAGGCAGGGCTCACGGCCATTGAAGGAAACGACCATGCGAATGGCAGTCATCTCGGATGTTCATGGAAATCTTCCTGCGCTGGAGGCCGTACTCGCCGACATCAAGACACATGGGGTCGATTTATCAGTCAATCTGGGGGACTGCGTCACCAGCCCTTTGTGGCCGAAAGAGACGCTGGAGGTTCTCCAGTCGCTCGCACTACCGACCGTACGCGGAAACCATGATCGGTGGATCGAGGAAGTTCCCGACGACAAACTTTCGCCGGCAGGAAGGTTCGCGCGCAATGCGTTGACTTCGGAGCAGCGGCGAGTGCTGCACGACCTGCCTGCGCGCATCGACCTTGGAGGTGGAATTCTGGCCTGCCATGGCACGCCGGACAACGACAGCACATGCTTGCTGGAAGAGACGCTCGACGACGGACGTTTCGTCCCGGCGCGTCGCGATATTCTAAAGGCGCGTTTGCAAGGCGCGGGTACGGCGCGCGTTGTTCTATGTGGTCACAGCCATCGGCAAAGCGTCATTCATGGACCGGGTGAATGCCTGATCCTGAACCCTGGTAGCGTTGGCTGCCCGGTTTTTGCAGATATCCCTTTTGCAGCGAACCTCGAATATCGCTCGCCGCACGCCCGCTATGCCATCCTCACGAAGAGGAACGGAAGTTGGCATGTTGAACTTCTTGCTCTCGATTACGACTGGGATTGCGCGTCGGCGCGCGCTTTGGCAAATGGACGGCCGGAATGGGCGAAGGCTCTGTCGTCAGGGCACGTCGAATAAGGCTGGCGAACTTGCGCAGTGCGCCTCTCGCTGGATTAAGGATTTCCAATGTAAGGTCGCTGTAAGCAAACCATGAGAGATTGCCTCGCGCTCTCTCGGAGCGTGCCTCGTGGTGCTGCCGCTCGGTATTTCTCCTGAAATCCAAAATCCATAGGCCGGCATCAAAAAATTCTTTGGGAGAAAATTTCAGCGTGGACCCGAACGGCGTACATTTGGTCAGGGTGACGACCGATGGAGAAGAGCACCGGCTATGGGCGGCAGCGACCTCGCGTGAAGAGGCGGTCGATCGTGTTTTGAATGCTGTCCCGCAAGGATGGCGTGCTCGCTTGCTGGATGGCAATCTCAAGCCGCGCCGCGACGCTGTACGAACGATGATCCGGGGCGAGGTCCGGGAGCTGTCGAAATAAGCATCGTCAGGGCGCTACAAGCGTATCGGGCTCTCACTCCACCGCCTTCAAGATATTCACCAGTTCGCCGTGCACGAACCGTCGAGCCGGCCCGCGGCGACAAAGGCCATGTCGAGCGCGGCGGCGCCGAAGCGGCGGAAGCCCGCGACATTCTCCTGAAGTTCTGCCCTCTTCTACGGCGCCAGCGCGTGCACATGCTGAGGAAGTGCAACCAAAACAGTGATCCAACGTCCCTATTGAGTAAGCCAGGCTGTCCCTTCGCGAGACCAGGCGTGTCCGTCGCGCGACGTGCGATGCAGTTGCTCGTGCGGCCTGCGCGCATCTAATATCGGCCTCGCCACGCGAGATGGAAGAGCGAGCGTCGGAGGAAGAACGCCATGTCACACGATGTGTACCTTCGTTACCAGCCTTCCGTCGAACAACCACAACCGGATGAGGCGCAGACGATTGAAGCAATTGTCGCTTCGATCCGACGTACCAACTTATCCAGCTTCGCCAAGCACCAGCGTGGGATCCGCCAGCAGCACGCCAAAGGACAGGGATACCTCAGAGGCGAGCTGAGGGTTTATGATAATTTGCCCGATCACTTGCGTCAGGGGATGTTTGCATCGCCCGGCACCTATCCGATCATCGTACGTCTCTCCACCGCGTATGGCGATATTCGCAGCGACCGCATCCGTGTTCCGCGCGGCATGGCCATCAAGGTCCTGGGCGTAACCGGCTGTAGAGCGCTGCCGGAAGATACCTCGACCAATCAGGACTTTCTACTCGTCAACCACAAGAGCTATTTTGCGGATGCCGCCGCCTATTTGAGCACACAGCGCAGTTTCGAGTTGGAACCGCGGACGCCGGATTTTGGATTGAGATTCCTGGGATTTGTGGCACGAGGATTTGTCGACTTTTCCAGCCGTACCGGCATCCGTATTCCAATGGTGTTGAATGCGCTCGGCGACGCAGGTAACAACATTCTGGGAGAGACCTTTTATTCCGAAGGTGCGATACGCTTTGGCGATCATGTTGCGAGGCTCTCCGCGGCCCCCATCTCTCAATCGCTTACCAGGCTCACTGGCCAGCCTTGCCACGACGACGATGGTGCCGTACTCAAATCGGTCGTCGCGTACTTCAGCAAGAATTCGGCGGAATACGAGCTTCGTGCGCAGCTCTGTACAGACCTGAAACTTACCCCTATCGAAGATGCTTCGATTGATTGGCCCGAAGACATTTCGCCACAACAGCCCCTGGCAAGAATTGCGCTTCCGCCCCAGGTGGCCGACAGCCCGGCCCGCCGGGTCTATTCGGACGATGTCCTGTCGTTCGATCCATGGAGATGCCTTGCCAAACACCGACCGCTGGGCTCCATCATGCGGATTCGAAAGGAGGCTTACGCGGCATCCAGCGCTTTTCGCAATGAAAAGAACAAACGCATCATGAAGGAGCCGCGAGACATCTCCGAATTTCCGAACTAGCTCCGGTTCGGATGCAGTATTCCCGCTGCCTCGATGATCGGCCGCCCGGTTCCGGCGTGGCTGAAAAACGCCACTGATCGCAGAGGATCATCTGGTTTGAGCGAATTTTCCAGCAATCTCACAATCAGCTGCGAACGACATCGCCATTTGCTGGCTCTTGCTGCATCGCCAAGGCTCTCATAAAGATCAGCCACCGTGGCGTAGACACGCCACGCTGCGAGGGGGAGCCTGGCATGGCGGACGATCGAGACAGCCTCGAACAGTTGCGATCCAGCCGTTTGAGAGTTGCCCGTCGCGATTGCGATTTTTGCCTTCGTGTTGAAAGCAAGCGCGAGGAAGGGGCGGTCCGGAGCGGCCACGGTAACTTCATGAAGTCGCGAAGCCGTCGTTTGCGCTTGACCGAGGTCTCCGGCCGCAAGCCAGTAAGCGCAACGATTCATCAGATGCTGAGGAACAATCAGCGAATCCAATGCAACGCCGTCGGCCTCCGTCCGCTGCTCGATCGCATCAAGATGCTGGCACGCGAGGTGCAGCTTTCCCATGCCGATATAGGCCTTTGCCAGCAGAGTCCTGACAAGAAACATGCTGAACGGGTTCGCTTCGATAATCGGATTGAGCGTGTCCTCCACATACCCTGCGGCGCTCTCGAACTCCTGGACCTCGGCGTGTAGAAATCCCATCGTCAAACGGCACAACACGCTGGCCTGCGGATTGAAGTTCCTCTCGGCGATCGCGAGCGTAGAGGTCACGCTTTCCTGCACCTTGCCTAATTCGCCGAGATAGAGCAGCGCAAACGCTTCAACCGTATTGTAGACCGTGAAGAGATAGACCTCTCCGATCATGCGGGCCAGTTCTTTGCCTCTTTTGGTCGCGTCGCTACACGCCGGGTAATTCGAACTCAGGAATTCAAGTACCATCTCCATCGAGCAGCGGCGCAACCGCATGCTGACGTCCTGCGAGTCGCCAATCAGGCTCGCCGCCTGTCCACAAAAGTCGGCGTCTTCCGCCCGCCAGCCCCGTAGCATCATGTTCAAATTAGCGAGATTGCCCTGAACGAGCGCCCTGAATGCAGGGTCTTCGATCGCGCGGCTTTTTTCCAACGCCTGCTCGGCGAATGGCAGGCATTGCCGCCGATCGACGTAGAGGCAGAACCGGCTCAGATCGACGAGCCCGTTGACTTCCTCTCGCAGATGTCCGGTTTCGACCGCATAGGCGACCATCGCCAAAAGGTCTTCACGCGAGCGGGCAAAATCTCCTCCGGCTCGCCACGCCCACGCCCTTTGGAGCAGAAGCTTCAGGCGGGTCGGGGGTTGCAGTTCGGCAGGCAGGTGAGCCAAGAGATCCAGAGCCCGGCTCAGGTATCTTGCGGCTTCTCGCGTACTGAACCGCCGTGCCGAACTTTCGGCGGCCAGCCCCAGGTAACGCATCGCCCTTGCGAGGTCGTGTCCAAGCTCGAAATGAAGCGCAAGCACTGAAGCGATCTCAGGCGCCCTGGCTCCATATCCGCGCTCGAGACTTTCGCCTACGCGGCGATGCGTGTTAATTCGACGTGCGGGCGCAAGTCTCTGGTACAGGACTTCCTGGTAAAGCGCGTGTTGGAAGGCATAACTGCCCGAGACCGCATCATTCGGCCATTCGGTCACGCCGGCCGGGACCACAACGCGGCCCGTCCGAGCCAATTCTTCGCAAAGTTGTTCGACGTCCAGGACGCTGCGGTCCATCGCCCCCGCGACCAGCAGCGCCGAGAACTCGGCGCCCGCAGCACCTGCAACTTCGAGCAAGGCCCGCTCTTCGGCGGTCAGTTGATCGATCTGCCGCGTGATCATTTCCCGCAAATCGCTCGGCATACTGTATTGCGAAATCGCCTCTTCGGATTCCACTTGCCACCGTCCGTCGATTTCGACGATGGTCCGGTGCGCAATGAGATGATCGACGAGAGAGGTCACGAACAGCGGTTGTCCTCCAGTCCGCGCAAAGATGCGGTCGACTAATGCGCTGGCGAGATCGCTGGATTCGAACCGCAAAGCAAGATAGTGCTCGACTTCAGTACGTGTCAGCCGATCAAGAGCAAGTTCCGTACATTGCTTATGGATCTGCAGATCCTGGTGAACGGTCCGAATCGGATGTCCTCCGGCTGCGACATCTACCGGCCGATAGGTCGCAAGAACAAGGATCGCCGCTTTACGATCCCGCCGCGCAATGCGTGACAGCGCGTCCACCGTCGCAAAATCACCCCAATGCAAGTCCTCGAGAACAATGACCCAGGGCCGTTTGGCTGCCAGGCGCTCCATGAGGTCAGAAAACTCGCGAAGCATGCGCTCCCGTGTCGCTCCGAAGACCTCGTGTTGGAATGCGGCGCGATCGTCGTCGCGAAGCAAGCCCGGCATCTGCGCGAGCCATGTCGGCGCGTAATCGCGAAGAGATTTGAGCACGAATGTGCCATCAGCCCCGCGACATTGTTCGTTCAGCGCCTCGATCAGCGGCAGGAACGCCTCATGGGTTCCGAACAGTTCGTTGCAGCCACAATGCAGCAGACCCAGGCCGCGCTGCTCCATCCGTTCCAGGATCATCTGGACAAACGTCGTCTTGCCTATCCCAGCCTCACCAGTGACGAAGACGATCTGACGTTGTCCGGCCAGTACTTGCTGCAGCGCGCCTTCCAGGATCTCCAGCGGACCGGCCCGCCCGACCCGCCAACGCCGGCGTTGATCGGTCATATCTTCCGAGGCGGCAATTTCCTCATCGAGTGGCTGCTCGGCATTTGAAGATTGAACCGCCGTAACGGATGCGATGAACCGGTATCCACGCCGCGTTACAGTCTCGATGTAGTCGGGTGCCTGTCTGTCGTCGCCCAATGCGGAGCGAAGTGCGTTCACCGCTACGGTCAGGCTCGAACTCACTTACGTGGAGATCGGACCAAACGGCAGCCAGCAGTTCGTCCTTCGTGACCAATTCTCCCGGGCGCCCGACGAGACAACACAATACTTCGAACGGTTTCGGCGCGAGGACGACCCGGTCTTGGCCTCGCCGCAGCAGGGCATTGGCCCGATCAAGCCGAAACTGACCAAAGGCAAGCTCGCCTGTACCCATGGCAGCACCCTCACAGTCCCGATCCTGCCGATACTAAGAGAAAGCTAAGCGAAATGTAAGCACGTCCTAAGGACGCTCGGGTGGCCTCAACGCTAGCGTGACCCCAGTGGCAATCTCGTCGGCACCGCTGACGCAGGAGCCCAACAGGAGGCGGGTTCATGCTGAATTAAGCTCCCCAGGGAAACGAGAGGCAGGTAACGGCTGCCACGGCGGAGAATCCAGCGCTCACCGGAATTTCGGAGGAGGCTGCATTCCTCGCCCCCCTTTCCGACGTTCAGGCGGGAGAGGACAGCTCCGGTGAGCTGAAGGGCGAAGTCTCTTTGCTCGGAGAGTTTCTGCGGCTTGCCGGTGGAACGGCCGGTTTTCTGATGGGCGGTCCGGCAGGAGCTGCGGTCGGCTCGGTCGTTGGCGAATTGGCGGGCGAGATCGCCGCAGAGCGAACCAGGATGATCTGGCCGGCTCTCGGACGTGCGTTTCTCTATCCGAAGCGAACTGGCACGAAGATCGTAGGTTTGATCGCAATGGCCATGTCCGCCGCATTCCCAGCGGTATCAGTGCATTGGGCCTCGACAGCCGGCCTCGCAACGGGTTTTGCTCCGCAATGACGATCTCAAGGCGTCAGGGCGGTAAAGTAACGATCGGGAAGATGGTCACCGATCGAAGGGGCAAGGAGCTGCGACAATCTGCCTATCGCATCGACCCGCGCCGTTGGTGACAGGCTGCCAAAGAGATTTCGCAATCGGTCTGCCACGCCGATGAAGAAGTTACTCCCGCTCGACGGCTCGTCGGAATTCGATGCTGCAAGCATTTGGCTCAGATCGAATTTCGCACCGCTCTCACAACTCAGGAACCGGCCGACGTGATGGAATCCAAACTCGGAAGGCGGAACGGTAGCGACGACATCCCTTCCGTGAACAAGGCGATAGGTTGTCCGTCCGAAAGCAGCATCGTACCCGGCGACGAAATCCGCCCGGCCGATCCGCGGTGCACCGAAGACGAAGACTTGAGCCGTTTCCAGCCCCTTCTCACGTCGTGCTCGGTCCACTGTGACCAATGCGATCGCAGCGCCAAGACTATGGCCTGCTACGAACAGCGGGCGCTGGTCTTTCTTGCATTGTTCGATTGCGGCTCCTACCTGCGGCCAAACTGCGTCGGCCGCATCCTGAAAACCTTCGTGTACGTCCGCGGTCGATTGGCCGAGATAGAAGTCGCTCACCCAGTTCAAGAGATTAAGGGGGTCCGTACCTGCGAATGCGATGATGAGAGCGCCGTCTCTACCGGCTATGATCCCACGTGTGTCCGACATCGGCAGCGTACTCTTGGCGGCCTGCTGGACTATACGAACGTCAGCCAAATGCCATAAATCGCCTATTGCGTCGATTTTGTCTGGCAAGCGCGTTTCGTAGGCGAGCTGCGATATCCAGGCCATGGCCAGGGCGTTGCCGCCAACGATCCCGCCGGTTGGCGCGAACCGCGCGAAAGCGTCCGGGTTGAATTCACTCTGTGGAAGTTCGACTAGAAAGCTCATGCGGCATCTCCCGGTATCGGCGATCGCATAACCCAAGTCCGTCCGCAGGAATTGCACCACCGGGCAGACTTAAAATCGTACATGACCCTCTTCAGTCACACGCAGCGGTACCGACTGTACGGTAAAAGTCACGACGGCTCACTGCGTCCCGGAGCTCCACGGGAGGCGATTAACGACAATACACCAGGAACTTGAGCGAGGACAAATATACCGTGAAACGCGGGCCCAAATCCGCCTCGAGTCAAAGGCGCCGCCGACCGAACGTCCGGTTCTGTACTTTTCGGACGTCACGCTTCGTCGATTGTCCGCTTCGCGCTGACGGCAGCCGCAAGCGTTGCCGGCCTCTTACCCCACCGCCTTCAAAATCTTCAGCAACTCGGCGTGCACGTGCTCATTGCCGCACACGACATTGCGCGTGGTCAGCGCGTTGTCGTGGCCCTCGATGCCCGACACGATACCGCCGGCCTCGCGCACGATGATCTGGCCCGCCGCCATGTCCCAGGCCTGCAGGTTGCGCTCCCAAAAGCCGTCGAGGCGGCCGGCGGCGACGAAGGCCATGTCGAGCGCGGCGGCGCCGAAGCGGCGGAAGCCTGCGACCTTGTCCTGCAGGGCGGCCATCTCTTTCAGGCCCAGCGCGTGGTCGCCGCGGCCGATATGCGGCAGGCCGCAGGCGATGACGCATTCGTTGAGCTTGCGGCGGCCTGCGACACGCAGGCGCTGGTCGTTGAGGAAGGCGCCCTTGCCGCGCTCGGCGATGTAGAGCTCGTCGGTGGCGGGATTGTAGATCACGCCGGCGATGATCGTGTCTTCGCGCGCCAGGCCAATCGAGATCGCAAATTGCGGAATGCCGTGCAGGAAATTGGTGGTGCCGTCGAGGGGATCGACGATCCAGGTGTGGCTCTTGTCGGCACCCTCGCGGGTGCCCCCTTCCTCGCCGATGAAGCCGTAGCCGGGGCGCGCCTTGGCCAAATCCGTGTAGAGCATCTCCTCGGCGCGCTTGTCGGCGAGCGAGACGAAGTTGGCCGGCCCCTTCAGCGAGACCTGCAGGTTCTCGATCTCGCCGAGATCGCGATTGAGGCTGCGGCCGGCGCGCCGCGCGGCCTTGACCATGACGTTGATGAGGGCGGAATGCAGCATGTGCAAATTTCGTCTCAGCGCTTCGGCGCGGCGGGCAGGGGCGGAGGGGCGGGTATGCCTGGGACCCCGCCTTGGGGCATCAGGAACGGTGCGGCTGGGGATGAGGTCTGAGCTTGCGACGTTGGTTGCCCTCTGGACGCGGGCGAGTCAACCTTGTCGCCGAGCCAGCGGTGCGCCAGCGCCTCGGCCCTGGCGCGATCCTCGGGCGATAGCTTGGACAGTTCGTCATCCAGAAAGGGATCGCCCTTGCCGGCGGTCTTGGCGACCAGATGCCATTTCAGCCCCTCGACCTTGTCCATCGGCGTGCCCTGGCCGCTGACCAGCACGCGCGCCAGCCGGTTCTGCGCGATCGCGCTGCCCTCTTTGGCGGCCTTGCGCAGCAGCGCCACCGCCGCCGGCTGATTCCGCGGCGTGCCGGTGCCGTTGTAGAGCGCGATGGCATATTCGACCTCGGCGTCGACATTGTCGGCGAGCGCTGCGGCCTGCAACAGCCGCACCGCCTTCTCCATGTCCTTCTCGACGCCGGTGCCTTCCTTGTAGAAGGTTGCCAGCGCATATTGCGCCTCGGCGTTGCCGGCATCGGCCGCCACGCGGAACAGCTCCGCGGCGCGCCGCACATCCTGCGGCAGCGTCTGGCCGTCGAGGTAGAGCAGCGCGAGATTATAGGCGGCTTTTGCCTCGCCGAGTTTCGCCGACGAGGCCAAGAGCCGCGCGGCTTCCTGCCGGTCGGTCGTGCCGCCGAATCCGCCAAGCCGCATCATGGCGAGCGCCAGCATGGCCTCGCGATCGCCGCCGTCGGAAGCTTTCTTGTACCACTCGGCCGCCTTGGCGTAGTCGCGCTTGACGCCGAGCCCGTTGGCATAGAGCTCGCCCAGCATGGTCATGGCGTGGGTGTCGCCTGCTTGCGCGCGCGGCTGCGCCAGGCCGAACGTGGTCTTGTATTCGCCGCGCTGATAGGCGCCGTAGACGAAATCGACATTGGGATCGTCGGGCGCGGGCGATGGCGTCGCGGTCACCGTCGGCGTCGCCGGCGGCTTTGTTTCCGGTGCCTTCCTTGCCGAGGCCGGTGGAGCTTTTGGCTTCGCTCTCTCAGGCGGCTTGGCCGCGGGCTGCCTGGTTTGTTCCTTGGCTTGCTCTTTCTCGGCAGCAGAAGGCGGTGTGATCGGCAACTGTGCCAGCGCGCTCGTCGCGAGCGCGAGTGAGAAGGCAAGGATCGTTATCGGAAGCCGCATCGTCATCGCGATGATCATCTGGCTGCCGCGGCCGGGCGCGCGGCTGCATGGGCCTCACGGATCGTCTGGTCGAACTCGGCCAGCGCCGCCGCCGCGCCGCGCGAATCCGTCCAGATGGAATCGCCGACCAGCACGAAATCGGCTCCCGCATGCGCATACTCATACGCCTCCTCGCGCGCAGCGGCGTAGCCGATGCAGGGTGGCTCGAACAATTCGGCCCACCAGTCGAGCCGCTCGGCGACCGCTTCCATCGACGGTCGCTTGCCTTGGGCATCCGGCTCGCCGAACAGCACGTAATCCGCGCCGAGCTCGCCCGCGAGCATCGAGTCATGCCGTGTCGAAAGTCCGCCGATGCCGGCAATGCGGTCCGGCTTGAGCGAGGGCAGTGCGTCTTCCAGCGCAGCGATGCCGTTTAGATGTGCGCCATCGGCGCCGGCCCGCGCGACCAGTTCGACATGACCGTCGAGCAACAGCGCCGCTCCGGCGTTCTGGATCACGCCCGCCAGCGCCTTGGTCCGTGCGATCATGGTGCGCTGGTCGGTCACCGCAAGCCGCAGCAGTACGGCGGCGATGTCGGCGCCGGCCAGAAGCTCTGGCAGGCTCCCGAGCAGCGCGGATGGATCGTCCACGACCGATGTCGCAAGATAGAGTCTCGGAACCGGTCGCGGCGTAGCAGGCTTGGAGGCCAATTCAGGCTGCCTTCTTTTCCATGTCGTTCGCCCACTCCCCTCGGCTCGCGAGCGCATTCATGCGCGCGCGATGGGTGAAGGCGCGCTGGCCGGCCGCGACATTCTCGGCCTTGCCTGACCAGGCCTTCTGGGGAGCTGCCTGCAGCGCGCGGCCATAGGAGAAGGTGAGCTTCCACGGCAGACGGCCGATCGCATTCATGGCGTTGAGATGCGCAGTCGCATCCTCGTCCGATTGCCCGCCGGAGAGGAAGGCAACGCCGGGCACGGCCGCCGGCACGCAGGCCTTTAGCATGCGAATGGTCTTCTCCGCGACTTCCTGGACGGAGGCCTGCTTCGCGCACTTCTTGCCCGAGACCGCCATGTTGGGTTTCAGGATCATGCCTTCCAGCGCGACGCGCTGCACGCGCAATTCCTGGAAGGTCTTGTTGAGCATGCGGCTCGTCACGTCATAACAGCGGTCGATGTCGTGGTCGCCGTCCATCAGCACTTCGGGCTCGACGATCGGCACGATCTGCGCGGCCTGGCACAGCGCGGCATATCGGGCCAGCGCATGCGCGTTGACGCTGATCGCGGTCATCGAGGGGATGCCCCGGCCGTCAGTGCCGCCTCCGATATCGATCACCGCGCGCCATTTCGCAAAGCGCGCGCCGCGCTCGTAATATTTCTTCAAGCGCTCGGCGAGCTTGTCGAGACCGACGGTGACGAGCTCGCCCGGGCAATTCGGCAGGGCTTGCGTGCCCTCGTCGACCTTGATCCCGGGAATCGCACCCGATTGCTCGATCAGCTTGACCAGCGGCGTGCCATCGCTGGGCGTTCTGCCAGATGGTCTCGTCATACAGGATGACGCCGGAGATATATTTGCTCATCGCCTCCTGCGAGCGGAACAGCATCTCGCGATAATCGCGGCGGTTCTCCTCCGTCGATTCCACCTTGATCGCGTCGAAGCGCTTCTTGATGGTGCCGGAGGATTCATCCGCGGCAAGAATGCCCTTGCCCGGCGCGACCATGGCTGTAGCGACTTTGTTGAGATCGGCGAGATTCATCGGTTCCTCCGGCGACTGGTCTATTTGCCCACAAAATAGACCGTAATCGGGCAAATGCCGAGTTTAACGTTCGTCGCAGGGGGTCGAAGTCACCTCGCCCCGTAAGAACAAAGAACGGGGAGAGGGGGGTAATTAAGCCACCCGGGGATCAAGCTCGCCCTTGCCGTAGCGCTTGGCCATCTCGGTCGTGGTCAGCACCTTCTTGATCTTGCTCGCCTGGCCCGCGGTATTGAATTCCTGCAGCCGCTGCTTGCACAGTTTGGTCATGGCTTCCATGGCCGGCTTGAGATATTTGCGCGGATCGAATTCTTCCGGATTTTCCTTGAACACCTTCCGGATCTGCCCCGTCATCGCCATGCGGTTGTCGGTGTCGATGTTGATCTTGCGCACGCCGTTCTTGATGCCGCGTTGAATCTCGGACACCGGCACGCCCCAGGTCGGCTTCATCTTGCCGCCATTGGCGTTGATGATCTCCTGCAGATCCTCCGGCACCGACGACGAACCATGCATGACAAGGTGCGTGCTCGGCAGCTTGCGATGGATCTCCTCGATCACGTTCATGGCGAGGATGTTGCCGTCCGGCTTGCGCGTGAATTTGTAGGCGCCGTGGGAAGTGCCCATGGCGATCGCCAGCGCGTCGACCCTGGTCTCCTTCACGAATTTCACGGCTTCATCCGGATTGGTCAGGAGCTGGTCGTGCGACAGCTTTCCTTCCGCGCCGTGGCCGTCTTCCTTGTCGCCCATGCCGGTCTCCAGCGAGCCGAGCACGCCCAATTCGCCTTCGACCGAGATGCCGCCGAGATGGGCCATGTTGGTCACGGTCCTGGTCACGCCGATATTGTAGTCCCAGTCGCCCGGCGTCTTGCCGTCGGCCTTGAGCGAGCCGTCCATCATGACGGAGGTGAAACCGGCCTGGATCGCGGTCATGCAGGTCGCGGGCTCGTTGCCGTGGTCGAGATGCACGCAGACCGGAATCTGCGGATAGATCTCGGTGACGGCGTCCATCATATGGCGCAGCATCACGTCATTGGCATAGGCGCGTGCGCCGCGCGAAGCCTGGAGGATGACGGGCGCGTCCACCGTGGAAGCCGCGTCCATGATCGCCAGCGCCTGTTCCATGTTGTTGATGTTGAACGCCGGCACGCCGTAGTCGTGCTCCGCCGCATGGTCGAGCAATTGACGCAACGTGATGCGAGCCATCGGTAAATCTCCGCGTTGGGGGCCTTTGCCCAATAAATCAGCGTACTTTCAAAACCTCGACCCCCGGCAGGGGCTTCCCTTCCATCCATTCAAGAAACGCGCCGCCCGCGGTCGAGACATAGGTGAAATCAGAGGCCACGCCGGCCTGGTTCAGCGCCGCGACGGTGTCGCCGCCGCCGGCGACCGAAACCAGCTTCTTCGCCCTGGTGCGCTCGGCGGCATGTTTCGCCGCCACCACGGTGCCGCGGTCGAACGGGGTCATCTCGAAGGCGCCGAGCGGGCCGTTCCAGACCAGGGTTGCGGCATCGTCGATCGCCGAGTGGATGCGTGCGGTCGATTGCGGGCCGACGTCGAGGATCATGCCGTCGGCGGGGATCGCGTCCAGCCCATAGGCATGCGAGGGTGCGTTGGCCGCGAACTGGCTGGCGACCACGGCATCGACGGGCAGGATGATGGCGCAATTGGCCGCTTCCGCCTTGTCCATGATCCGCAGCGCGGTCGCGGCGAGGTCCTTTTCCGCCAGCGATTTGCCGACGCCGATGCCCTGCGCATGCAGGAAGGTGTTGGCCATGCCGCCGCCGATCACGAGCGCATCGACCTTGTTCACGAGGTTTTCGAGCAGGTCGATCTTGGTGGACACCTTGGCGCCACCGATGATGGCGATGACCGGCTTGGCCGGCGCGTCCAGCGCCTTGTTCAGCGCAACGAGCTCGGCCTGCATGGTGCGGCCGGCATAGGCCGGCAGCTTGTGGCCGAGGCCTTCGGTCGAGGCATGCGCGCGGTGGGCGGCGGAGAAGGCGTCGTTGACCCAGATGTCGCCGAGCTTGGCCAATTCCGCGACAAAGGCCGGATCGTTCTTTTCTTCCTCCTTGTGGAAGCGTGTATTCTCCAGGCACAGGATGTCGCCATCCTTCATCGCCGCGATGGCTTTCTGCGCTGGTGCGCCGATGCAGTCATCTGCGAAGCTGACCGGCTTCCTGATCACCTTCGACAGCGCTTCGGCAACGGGCTTCAGCGACTCCTTCGGATCGCGTCCCTTGGGCCTGCCAAAATGCGCGAGCAGGATCACCTTGCCGCCGCGATCGGAAATCTCCGTGATCGTCGGCCCGACGCGCTCCAGCCGCGTCGCGTCGGTGACGCGGCCATTCTCCATGGGGACATTGAGGTCGACGCGCAGCAGCACGCGCTTGCCCTTCACGTCGACGTCATCGAGGGTGCGGAATGATTTTGACATTGGAGGTCTCTTGTCCCGGGCGCACTGCGGCGCGGAGTGCCGCTGTGCAGAACCGGGACCCACTTGATCGGTTCCCGCGTGAATGGGTCCCGGATCAGCGCTGCAGCGCTTCACGCTGCATCGCGTCCGGGACACGAGAGCGGCTTAAATCTTCTTCCCCATCGCCACGGCCGTGTCGGCCATGCGGTTGGAGAAGCCCCACTCATTGTCGTACCAGCTCATCACCCGCACGAAGGTGCCGTTCTGCACCTTGGTCTGGTCCATGTGGAAGGTCGACGAGTGCGGGTCGTGGTTGAAGTCGATGGAGACGTTGGGCGCGGTGGTGTAGCTCAGGATGCCCTTGAGCTGCTGCTCGCTCGCACGCTTCATCGCCTCGTTGATTTCCTTCACCTCGGTCGGACGCTTGGCGACGATCTTCAGATCGATCACCGAGACGTTCGGCACCGGCACGCGCACCGAGACGCCGTCGAGCTTGCCTTTAAGTTCCGGGAGTACCAATCCGATCGCTTTCGCCGCACCCGTGGAAGTCGGGATCATCGACATCGCCGCGGCGCGACCGCGATAGAGGTCCTTGTGTAGGGTGTCCAGGGTTGGCTGGTCGCCGGTATAGGCGTGGATCGTGGTCATGAAGCCGGTCTCGATGCCGACCGTGTCGTTCAAGACCTTGGCGACCGGCGCCAGGCAATTCGTGGTGCAGGAGCCATTGGAGACGACGAGATGATCCCTGGTCAGCGTATCGTGGTTGACGCCATAGACGATGGTGGCATCGGCGCCGTCGGCGGGCGCCGAGACCAGCACGCGCTTGGCGCCGGCGGTCAGATGTGCTGCGGCCTTGTCCTTGGCGGTGAAGATGCCGGTGCATTCCAGCGCGATGTCGACGCCCAGTTCCTTCCAGGGCAGCTTGGTCGGGTCGCGCTCGGCCGACACCTTGATCTTGCCGTTGCCGAGGCTGATCGAGTTGCCCTCGACCGTGACGGTGCCGGGGAAGCGGCCATGCACCGAGTCGAAACGGAGCAAATGCGCGTTGGTCTCGACCGGCCCGAGGTCGTTGATGCCGACCACCTCGATATCCTTGCGACCGGACTCGGCGATGGCGCGCAGCACGTTGCGGCCGATGCGGCCAAACCCGTTGATAGCAACCCGGACTGCCATGCGTGTTTCTCCTTTAATAGCCTGCGCCATCCCCACGGGCGGTTCCCGGCGGAGAGGCTGGCGGCGGATCGCCCGGTTCGGCCGGACGAGAACGGAAAAGATGACAGTTAGGTAGCCCTTTTCGGGACTTAGCTCAACCGTCAGCCCAGGCGTTTCAGAACTGCGTTAACCGCGGCCTCGGCGGTAATGCCGAAGTGCTTGAAAAGGTCCGGGGCCTTGCCGCTTTCGCCAAAACCATGCATGCCGATGAACACGCCGTCGTGACCGATCACGGCGTCCCAGCCCCAGCGCACCGCGGCCTCGATCGCGACCTTGACGGGGGCGTTGCCGATGATGGCCTTCTGCTTGTCCTCCGGCAGCGACAAGAGCAGTTCGAGCGAGGGCACCGAGACCACCCGCGACGCGATGCCGCGCTCAGTGAGTTGCTTCTGCGCCGCCACCGCGATCTCGACCTCCGAGCCCGAGGCAAACAAGGACACCTTTGCGTCGCCCTGCGCCGCGACCAGTTCATAGGCCCCCTGCGCGCAGGGGTTTTCCGCCGGCGCATTGGTGCGCAACTGCGGCAGGTTCTGCCGCGTCAGCGCCAGCACGGTCGGTCCCGTGGTGCGATTGAGCGCCAGTTCCCAGCACTCGGCGGTCTCGATGGCGTCGCAGGGCCGGAACACCCGCATGTTGGGAATCGCGCGCAGCGCCGAGAGATGCTCGACCGGCTGATGGGTCGGGCCGTCCTCGCCGAGACCGATGGAATCATGGGTCATGACGTAATTCACGCCCGTGCCCATCAGTGCGGCGAGCCGCATCGCCGGCCGCGCATAATCGGTGAAGACCAGGAACGTCGCGCCGTTCGGCGCAAAGCCGCCATGCAGGAAGATGCCGTTCAGCGCCGCGCACATGCCGTGCTCGCGGATGCCGTAATGGATGAAGCGGCCCTTCGGCGTCTTGGCGCTGAAAGCGATAGCGTTCTTCGCCTTGTTGTTGTTGGAGCCGGTGAGATCGGCGGAGCCCGCGACGAACTCCATCGGCATTGCCTCCGCGATCGCGTCGATCGCGGCTTCCGAGGATTTGCGTGTGGCGACGTTGAGCGGGCTTTCCAGCAGCTTCTTCTTGTGGTCGCGCAGCGCTTTCGCCAGCGCCGCCGGCCGCTCATGCCGCAGCCTGCGCTCGAACTCGGCGCGCTTGCGCGGACCCAGCTCGGCAAAGCGCGCTTCCCACTCCTGCCGCGCGACGCTGCCGCGCGCGCCCGCTTCGCGCCAGGCCTTCAGCACATCATCGGGCACCGAGAACGGCTCGAGCGAGATGCCGAGCTTTTCTTTCGCACCCTTCAATTCATCGGCGCCAAGCGCCTCGCCATGCGCCTTGGCGGTGCCGGCCTTGGTCGGCGCGCCATAGCCGATGGTGGTCTTGCAGGCGATCAGCGACGGCTTGTTCGACTTCTGCGCGCGCGTGATCGCGGCTGTGATGGCGGCCTGGTCCTGGCCGTCGATCAATTCCGCCGCCCAGCCCGCGGACTTGAAGCGCTTGACCTGGTCGACGCAATCCGAGATCGAGGTCGGCCCGTCGATCGAGATCCCGTTGTCGTCGTAGAGCACGATCATCTTGTTGAGCTTCCAGACGCCGGCGAGCGCGATCGCCTCCTGCGACACGCCCTCCATCAGGTCGCCGTCGGAGCACAGCACATAGGTGTGATGCTCGACGATCTTCTTGCCGAACTCGGCGGAAAGCATCTTCTCGGCGACCGCCATGCCGACCGCGGTCGCAATCCCCTGGCCGAGCGGGCCGGTGGTGGTCTCGATGCCCTTGGTGCGGAAATTCTCGGGATGGCCGGGCGTGAGCGAATCGACCTGACGGAAGCGCTTGATCTCGTCCAGCGTCATGTCCTTGTTGCCGGTGAGATAGAGCAGCGCGTAGAGCAGCATCGAGCCGTGACCGGCCGAGAGCACGAAGCGGTCGCGGTCGGGCCAGGCCGGGTTCGCGGCATCGTATTTCAGGAATTTCGTGAACAGCACGGTGGCCATGTCGGCGGCACCCATCGGCAGGCCGGGATGGCCGGATTTCGCCTTCTCCACGGCGTCCATGGCAAGACCGCGAATCGCATTGGCCATACGGGTGTGGTCGACCTGCGTCATGATGAAATTCCGTCAGACAATGAGGTGCTTGGTTGCGTGCGCAACGCGGGCGAGAATGGGGGCGCTTGCGGCGTAAAGGGCTGATAGCACCTTGGTTCCCCGAGTCCAACGCCTTCACGCCGTCAAAAGTTGCTTAGCAGTGCATAGCTTTAGGGCGGCGTTGCACCTGCTCTTGCGGCCACGTAAGCTTCTCTGCCTAAAGGCTTGCTGAATCGCGGCTTTCCGTAAAAGCCCGGCCCTCGAGGGAACTGCGTCCGACCTGCATGAACGATCGTCCCGCCAGTCCGGAACCGCCCTTCGCCGACATCGACGCTGCGACGCGGCGGCTGATGTCCGCGCTCGATGCGCTGGAGAGCGCGGTGGAGCGCCGGCGCGAGGCCGACCGCGACGAGGACGAATTGGCCACACGGATCCAGGCGCTGGGGGCGGACCGCTCGCGCCTTGCGGACGAGCTCGACAACTCGCTGGTGAAGTCGCGCAAGCTCGAGCGCGTCAACCGCGAGATCGCCGAGAAGCTCGATGCAGCGATCGGCACCATCCGCGAGGTGCTCAAGGCCGACGGCAAGCTGGAGAACGGCGAGGACCACGCGGAGCATGCCGACGGTCTTGCCGAGGCGCTGATGGAAGACGGCGATGGCGACGAAGAAGAGGACGATGAGGAATGAGCCACATCAACGTCACCATCAACGGCCGCCAATACCGCATGGCCTGCGAGGAAGGCCAGGAGGTGCGCCTGCTCAAGCTCGCCGATAACCTCGAGTCCCGCGTCGAATTGTTGCGCGGAAAGTTCGGCGAGATCGGCGACCAGCGCCTGACCGTGATGGCCGCGCTCACCGCCTGCGACGAGCTGCTCGATGCCGGCAACCGCATTCGTGCGCTCGAGCAGGAGCTCGAAAACCTCCGCGGCGTCCGCACCGCCGCCGTCGACCGCGCCAGGCAGACGCAGACCGCGGTCGCGAATGCGCTCAATGCCGCCGCCGAGCGGATCGAGCGGACGACGCAGGTGCTGAACCGGACCATCGGGGGCGGGGTGGCGATCGGGTAGATCGCGCTTTTCGACATCTCCGGTTGCCGCGTGAGCAAAGCGACATCTGGCATTTCGGGACGGAGTTATGGATGTGTACGCTCGCTCACAGGCTGTTCTGGATCGCAATGATCCTGGCCGCAGCGCCGGCTGAAGCGCAGACCTATGACCCAGGTTACCCGATCTGTATTCAGACCTTTGGCAGGGCCGGCAACACCATCATTTGCAGCTACATTTCGATGGATCAGTGCAGGTCGTCGGCATCAGGACGTGCGGCCCAATGCATCACCAATCCGTATTTTGCGGGCGCACCTGGCCGGACGCCAGGCAGCCGCCATCGAAGACCGCGCTAGCGCGCCGCTAATGCGTTTCTAAATTCCCTTGACTATTTGTTCACGTTTTGTACTTATGATCGTCTCCGTGCCAAGGAGGCTTTCATGGACAACAGGCTGAACAGCATTCGGAAAGAAATGAGCGCCTTGCGCGCGGATATGCTGCGCGTCGAGGACGTCATTCGCGAGCAGGTCAATCACGACCAGGACTGCACGGAGGCCGCCCAGCGCGTGCTGGAAATGCGCGCGAGGATGAAGGCCATCGTCGCCGAGTGGAAGCTGCTCGGCGGCTCCGTGCAACTGCCGACGGTCGAGGAGCGGCTGAAGGAAAAGCTTGGGCCGCCGACGCGGCGTCGGCCGCGATATGCGCGGCCGCCGATGCTGCGAAAGGCGGCGCAAAAGCGTCGGCGCGCCGCGGAGGGGTGACCGATCAGGAGCGAGGAGACATTTCTCCGCGCGGGCATGTCCGTTAACGGGCTGATTAATGTTCGACAGGCATTTACCTATGTTATGGCTCCGCCCGCCGAGGCAGGCGTAGCATTTTCGCTGTCGCCGTGCGATCCTGTGGCAGTTGCCGGTGATGAGAACGCCAGTTGCGCTCCCGCCTCCTCCTGAATGAAAGGAGTGCGTCATGCAACGACGACGTTTCAAGCAAGCCGCGCCTCTTGACGAGCGGCTTCGTGTTCAGGCCAACGCCGATCGCGAACGCGCCGAGAAGCTCCCGCCCGGCCGAGAACGTGAAGCGCTTCTGGCGAAGGCCCGACGCGCCGATACGGCTTCGCATCTGACGGAATGGCTGAACTCGCCGGGCCTGCAATCGCCGCGGTAGAGCCCGAGTAAAAAGCGGAACGGTTATCCTGTTCTTGTCGTTCTCCCATCAGAGGAGAAACGCCATGGACAGTCTGACCAAAAAGGACCAGCGCGACCGTTCGAAGATCCACATGCACGAGGCCTGGGAGGTCAAGTACTGGATCAAGGCGCTCGGTGTGACGAGGGAAGAATTGCAGAAGGCGGTCGAGAAGGTCGGCAATTCCGCGGCGGCGGTACGCAAGGAGTTGGGTGTTCACGCGGGATGATCTTTCCCTTCTCCCCTTGTGGGAGAAGGTGGCCATAGGCGGCCTCGGGCCGCCGTTCTCAAGAACGCCGATGCTTTGCATCGGCTATGCGCAGTTCGCGCCCGATGAGGGGTTCTATCCGCTTGCACCAAGTCAGCAACATCTCGCATGTGTAGACAAACCCCAGCACCGACCGTGCGGCATCAGTTCGCCCGCTACGCATAAACGGAAAACCGGAGGCCTTTTTGCATCGGCGCGTCGACGCGACGACCTTACGCCACGTTGGCCGCCTTGGTGTTCACGCCCTTGCGCATCGCGATGGTGTTGAGCTTGGTGTTGGTCGCGGTCTCCTCGTTGAGGTTGGTGGTGAGGAAACGCACCACGTCGTCGTGCCCAAGCTTTTCCGCCCAGGCGACCAGCGTGCCGTAACGGCACATTTCATAATGTTCGACCGCTTGAGCGCTTGCGATCAGCGCCGCATCGAGAATGGCCTTGTTCTCGACTTCGCCGGCTACCTCGTCGGCTTCCTTGATGATGCCGTCGATCGCCGGGCATTGCGTCGCGCTCGGCTTCTTGCCGAGCTTCTCGAACACCTTGTCGAGCCGCTCGATCTGCTTGTACGTCTCTTCCAGATGCGTCTTGAAGCCGGTCACGAGGTCGCGGTTGGTCGCCTTGTCGATCATCTTGGGCAGCGCCTTGGTGATCTGCTGCTCCGCGTAATAGATGTCCTGCAATTGATGAAAGAACAGGTCGTCCATCGAGCGGATCTCCTTGCTGAAGATTCCCATGTTCGTCTCCTTGGGCTTGATGCAAGGCCAACGACGCCGGATTGCGATCGTTCCCCGGCGATGGTGTCGCAGCGGTGTGCGCCATGTTCACTTTTGAAACGGCTGCTTCAAGCCGATGCTTGAATGGCGGGTGCTCGAACGCATGTGCAGCGCGATGCCCCGCATGAATTGACGTCACAGCCGGAACGAGACCCGCGCGAGCATCGTTCTCCCTGATGGATCGCTTGTTCCTGGCCATTATCGTTTCCGGGCTGCTGCTTGCCGCGGCGGCGACCTCGTTGTTTGTCGCGACCGGCGGCGGGACCTCTGTTGCCGTGGTCAACCCGCCGCCCACGCCGATCCTGCCGACGGAGAAGCCGAGGCCCTGACGCATGATCCGAAAAAGTGTGTAGCGGTTTTCGCGCTCTAGGGAGGAAGGACGCACGCGCAACCGATGTGCCCGGCGGCGGGCAAATGAGCCCGGTGACGCCGAAGCGCTGCTCAGGCATCCAGATGGCCGGCATCCTCCAGCCAGCGGCAGAAAGCATTCGCCGCGGGCATGGCGTTAGTGAGTTGTCGGTGAAGAAAGGCCTTTTCAGGTGGCCCGGGTATTTGGCGTTGCGAAGAGCGCGGCCAGGAAGAGGCGCAATAGAATCCTGAGCGACCTGATCAGGCGGCGGAAGTTGTAGCCGGCGGCGGCGAGGACGGCGTTGTTGAGGTCGCCGTGGCGGTGGGCGAGATAGTTGCGGTCCATTCGGTGATCTTCCTTGAGATGGCCGATGACGGGCTCGACAGCGGCGCGGCGTCGCATCTCTCGTTTGACCTGTGGGGTCACCCGTCGCTTTTGCTTGGATGTATAGATTTTGAACTTGTAATCTGGCGGCGCGTTGTGGCCGCGGTATCCGGCATCGGCGTGGAGCCGTTCGATCGTATTGCCGACGAGTTGCTCGATCGCAGGGATGACGCCAGCCAGCGTATGGCCGTCATAGGGATTGCCTGGCAGCGCTTGCGCATGGACGACGAACTGGCCGCCCTTGCTGTGCTTGAGGGTGGTGGCAACGCTGACCTTGACGCCGAACTCGTAAGGCTTGTGTGCCTTGCCCTTGCCGATGCACTCCACTTCGGGCGCATGCAGGCTGTAGATCTTGGGCCCGCGCTGTCCGCGTTCCTGAACGCGTACTCGCCGCGCCAGGCTCAGGAGATGAGCGAACGCTGCCTCAAGCCGGGGATCGCTATCGATCTTGCGGGCAATATCGCGGATGATGCGGCCGAGATAGGTCTTGAGCTTGCGCAAAGACCTGTTGGCGCGCTTGAACTGCTTGGCATGGGCGTAACGCTGATGCTGGATCAGGGCGAACTTGCCGACCCGCGTATAAGACTGGCGCAACTCCACGCCCAGCTGTTTGGCCAGCTTCACCAGCTTCTCGCGGGCTCGGTTCAACAGCTTTGCGTCGGTCGGGAAGGTAATATTCTTCGGCTGCACCGTGGTATCGACAATGACGCGGGCGAGATCGCCAGGCTTCATCGCGCCAGTCCTGGTTGCGACTGCCAGGCTCTCCTGCAACAGCGTCTGCAACCGTTCTTCGCCCATGCGATTGCGCCAGTTGGTCATCGAGGAGCGATCGAGCGGCAGCCGGTGCTGGAAAAACTCTTCCCCGCAAAAATACTGGTAATACGGGTTCTCAATCCACAGTTCGCACACCACCTCGTCGCTGAGGTTGTAGGTGTGCTTGAGAATGGCGAGCCCAGCCATCAGTCGCGTCGGTAGCGGCGGTTGGCCCGGACCATCCTTGTAAACCGCGCCGAATTTCTCTTCCAGGAACCGCCAATCGATCGTCCGCGCCAGCTTCACCAGCGCGTGGTCCATGTTGATGACCTGATCGAGCCGCGAACGAAACAGATCCTGCTCGCCGCTCTCTCGTCGCTCCCGTGGCCGCATCAACCCCTCCCGCACGTCGATGCGGCAGAGAATCATAGCTTGAGATTCGAGGGAATCCCCAACGTGAATTTGCAAGAAAATCGGCACCTGAGCCCCAATTTCCGGCAAATCCAATCACGACAATTCCGGCGATTTCTATTGCCAGTCAAACACTTCAGGATATTTCACGGACGACTAGTGAGGTTTCCAGACTTGTGGCGTCAAGAATAGTCGTTTGTCACATTGGTTCAAATGTCAGATATTCAACGAGTAAACCTTGGAATCATGCCATGCCGAAGCCCCTCAGATCAGTCCCGTCCCGGCAGGAGTCGCGAATTTTCCTGACGTTCGGGCCTTTCGCCAAAACCCAATGTCTGGACCGAGTCCGGGCAGGCGATCGTACTCGCTCATCGGGCGCCGCTGCTGATCGATTTTGCGACGATGATCACGCTCGTGCTGATGCTGGTGGTGCGGCTTGGCTGGACGGGACTGCCCTGGTGAGCCGGAGCGATGCCGAAGATTTCCGTGCCGGCGGCACGATCGACGGCGCAGTAAATCTGCCCGAAGCCAGGCGCACGCTCGTCCTTGCGGGAACGGCGCATGCGCTGCACGACGGCTACAGCGATCTGATCTATGTGCTGCTGCCGATCTGGCAGGCCGAATTCGGTCTGGCTTATGCCACGCTCGCGATCCTTCGCGCGTGTTACTCGAGCGCGATGGCCATCCTGCAGCTTCCCTCGGGCAGGCTAGCTGAACGCGTCGACGGCCGCATCGTGCTCGCGCTGGGCACCGCGCTGGCGGGGGGCGGTTACGCGCTTGCGGGATGCACCGGCGGCCTGCTCGGCCTGTGTGCGGCACTGGCGGTTTCGGGCACCGGTTCGAGCACGCAGCATCCGATCGCATCGGCTGCCGTCTCGCGCGCGTATGGCGCGTCATCGCGCGGACCGCTGGGCACGTACAATTTCTCGGGCGATCTCGGCAAGGCAGCCATTCCCGCGCTGGCCTCGCTGCTGTTGACCTTGATGCCCTGGCGCAGCCTTCTGCTGTTGCTCGCGGCGCTGGGTGTCGCAGTGGCGGGCGCCGTGCTGCTGTTGATGCCGCCGATCGCGCAACGACGGGTCGGCGATCCCGTGTCGAAGAGAGCGGGGCAAGGACGCGGCGGCTTCCCGCTCCTGTTCATCATCGGCATCCTCGACTCCAGCGTGCGGATGGGGTTCCTGCTCTTCCTGCCGTTCGTGCTGAGGGCGAAAGGCGCCTCCGTGCCGACGGTCGGCGTCGCGCTCGCGTTGGTTTTTCTCGGCGGCGCCGTCGGCAAATTTGCCTGCGGCTGGCTCGGAGCGCGCTTTGGCGTGCTGGCAACGGTGCTGGCGACCGAAGGCGGAACGGCAGCATGCATTCTCGGCGCGCTGGCGCTGCCGCTGGTACCGCTGCTCGTTCTCCTTCCCTTGCTCGGGGTCATGCTCAACGGCACGTCATCGGTGCTCTATGGCACGGTCCCCGAGCTCACATCGCCCGGCCGCACCGAACGCGCCTTCGCGCTGTTCTATACGGGCACGATCGGCTCCGGCGCGCTGTCTCCCGTCCTGTACGGAATGTTGGGCGATTGGCTCGGCGTAGACTGGGCCATGGCCGCGACCGCCATGGTCGCGCTCGCGATCTTCCCGCTCGCCTTTGCGCTTGCGCCGCATCTCGCATCAGCCGAGATCAGGCAGGCGTGATACAGCGCGGCAGGCGGACCGACGGGCAAATCATCTCCCGCGTGCCGGCGGTTGCCTGGCTCGCAGGGACGAAAATGGCCTCGAAAAACGCTGCTCCGAAAAATTGTTTTCGCGAGCGGATTCAATTCGTTTCGGGTGGCCCGCTCCTTCCGGCGAAAAATTTCTCTTTACGAAAATCAGAAATCGTGCATTAACTGGCAAACCCGGTGCCCGATAAGAGGGACGTTTCGCGATCGTCACGGACGTTGGGCGCGGGATGCGATGGACGTTTTGCCTCACGTGCGTTTTCGACGCGCGGACGAATGAGGCGGAGCGGACGGCAAAATCGTGTGGTCCTGATCTCCCGACGCTGGGATCAACCCCCGGGTCAAGAGCCCGGGGGGACGGTGGCTAACAAGCCCGGACACCGGGGAGAGCGCGCTATACGCCGTTAAAACCATTGCGCAGGGAATGCCGGTGGCGGGCTGATCCTGTGGTGACTGCCGCCTGCGTTTTTTGTTGCAGGCGGGCCATGGGTGAGGCCATCACCCGGCATTCCCTGCGCCCTCTTGATTTCGAGGGACAACGACGGCGCATCACCCGGGCGAAAACGCGCCGCGGGAATGCGGAGTTGCATTCTCCGCCGTCATTGCCCGCGAAAGCGAGCAATCCAGTACTCCAGAGAGATAAATTCAAGCCGAGTGGCTGTTTGATAGTTGAATCGAGAGCAACAGCCCCGCTGGCGCCGCGCCCCTATCGTTGCTACATTACCTCTCGCGAGGCTGCGTCGTGCGTCAGGAGCCAACATATCCCCGGGGCCTTATCGATCCTTTAGGGAACTGTCCCTGGCCGGGTCCGTGGATCCGGACATATGGTGCCCACCTACTTTCGTAGGGAACTCCGGGATCGCGTGCTTCAACGGCGTCTGCGGCTTCGCACTTTACGTTTCCGAGTTGTCGTTTCCCGTCATCATGCTCGCACGCTGCGGCCTGCCGTTGAATGCTAGCGTCTCTGGAATACTGGATCGTTCGCACCTCGGCGCCGTCGCGCCGGGGGCGGCCGATAACAGCGGGGCAGGGGTGTGAGATGTCTGCGACACCATCGAAAGCCGAGCTGCGTGCGACCGCACTCGCCAGGCGCGAGGCGTTGAGCGACAAGAAGCGCGAGGCGGCGGCGAAGGCGCTCGCCAAGCGCGGCCTGCCGCTTCCCATCACTGCCGGCTTGATCGTGTCCGGCTATTCGCCGATCAGGAACGAAATCGATCCGGCGCAACTGATGGAAAAGCTCGCTGCCCAGGGCGCGCGGCTGGCGCTGCCGACCATCAATGCGCGCGGCAAATCGCTCATCTTCCGCAGCTTCAGGCCCGGCGACCGGCTGACGCTCGGGATGCTCGGAATCCCCGAGCCATCGCCGGCGGCCGCCGAAGTGGTACCCGACATCATGCTGGTGCCGCTCGCGGCGTTCGACGCGAGTGGCCATCGCATCGGCTACGGCGCCGGATATTACGACTACACCTTCACGCATCTGCGCAAAGCCAAGGACATCATCGGCATCGGCCTTGCCTTTGCGGCGCAGGAAATCGAGGCCATTCCCGCCTTATCGCACGACGTACCGCTCGATTATGTGCTAACGGAAAAGCGCGTGTTCGATTTCCGGAGCGGTTAAGTTGCGAATTTTGTTCGTCGGCGACGTCGTGGGCAGGGCGGGACGTAATGCGGTGCTTGAACATCTGCCCGGTATGGTCCGCGATTGGGCGCTCGATCTCGTCATCGTCAACGGCGAAAATGCCGCCGGCGGCTTTGGCATTACCGAGGTGATTTATCAGGAGCTCATCGACGCCGGCGCCGACGCCATCACCCTCGGCAACCATTCCTGGGACCAGCGCGAGGCGCTGGTGTTCATCGAGCGCGCGCCCAAGCTGATCCGCCCCGCCAATTTTCCGCGCGGCACGCCCGGCCGCGGCTCGGCGCTGGTCGAGACCAAGCGCGGCCAGCGCGCGCTCGTCATCAACGCCATGGGCCGCGTGTTCATGACGCCGTTCGACGATCCCTTCGCGACCATCGCCCGCGAGCTCGATGCCTGTCCGCTGCGCGAGGCCGCCGACGCCATCGTGGTCGATTTCCACTGCGAGGCGAGCAGCGAGAAACAGGGCGTCGGCTATTTCTGCGATGGCCGCGTCAGCCTCGTCGTCGGCACGCATACCCATGTGCCGACCGCCGATCACCAGATTTTGGCCGGCGGCACCGCCTACATGACCGATGCCGGCATGACCGGCGATTACGATTCCATCATCGGCATGCAAAAAGAGGAGCCGCTGCGGCGCTTCACGTCAGGCATTCCCTCGGGCCGTTTCGAGCCCGCAGGTGGGGTGGCGACGCTCTCGGGCGTCGCGGTGGAGACGGATGACGCCACCGGACTGGCGCGCAAGATCGCTCCCGTGCGCATCGGCGGAAGGCTGGAGCCGGCGCTGCCGGGATTTTGGAAGAGTTAGCTCTGCCTGAACCCCATGCGGAACGCGCCCCAATGGCGGCCGCGAATGAAGATCGGAGAGGAGACGTCCTTCATCAGCACGAAATTGCCGCCACCCATGTCGCGGCGGTAAGTCTGCAGCAGGAAGGGTTTGGTATTCGCCGCGACCTTCTTCACCGCGCGGTCGTTGAACAGCCTGCGGTTGCGGCAGTTGGCGTTGTTCCAGACCGGGTCCTTGCCCTGCGGCTGACGATAATTCGGGTTGTGCGTCGGCAGGTAACCGCCCTTCGCCCAGGCGACGCAGAATGCGATGCGCGGATCGGACTTTTGGATCGGGTCCTGGATCGAGGGCAGCACGCGATCGGTGAAGTCGACATATTGGGTGAAGTATTGTTTGGGATCCGTGCCGGGGATTTCGCGGTAGTTCTCGTCCATGAGCTTTTCGAGGGTGATCTCGCCGCGCGCGATCGCGTCCTCGAAGGTTTGCGAGATGCGCCGCGCGGTGTCGACGACGATACGGATCAGCGGCGCATCGGAGGTTTCCACGCCGGAGTCGGCGATCATCACGATCAGGCTCTCGGACACATCGAGCAGCCTGGCGACGCGCTCGTCGGCACGCTTGAGGTCGCTGGAGGAGAGGTCGACGCCCTTGGCCATCGCGCCGAGCTCGGCGATGACGGTGTCGCAATGAGCGAGGTTCGAGGTCGCGGCCTTCGCGACACCGTCGATCTCGTGGCCGACCCTGGAAAAGCCGTCCTGCACCCGGGCGATGATGCCCTGGATCTGGCTTGCGCCTTCGCCGGCGTCTTTCGCCCGCACCGAGGCTTCGCCGCTCTCGCCGATCAGGCTGCCGACCTGGCCGTCGAGGCCGCGCACGGTGTCGCCGATCTGCTGCGTCGCCTGCCGCGTCGCTTCCGCGAGATTTTTCACCTCGCTGGCGACCACGGCGAAGCCGCGGCCGGCATCGCCCGCGCGCGCGGCCTCGATGGTGGCGTTGAGCGCGAGCAGGTTGGTCTGCTTGGCGATCGCCTCGATCGAGGTCGAAACCTTCGCCACCTGCGAAAGCGCGGAGGAGACTGCGCCGAGCCTGCCCTCGATGCGGCCGACCGCTTCGATCAGCTCGGCGATGTGGCGAACCGCGGTTTCCACGGCGTTGCGCGATTGGGTGATCTCGTCGATCGACGCAGAGGTCGCCGACTGCACGGCCTTCGAGGCGCCGGCGATGTCGTGATTGGCGGAAACCATGGTCTCGGCGGTCTTCTGCAGATGGCCGAACCGCTCCGACTGGGTCGAGACGCGCTGCGCCACTTCCTGCACATTGCCGGCGACGTCGGCAAGCTCGACGCCCAGCCCGCCGATGCGATTGGCGAGCTGGTCGACGAGGCGTTCGCTCTCGGACGGCGTCGCGGGGGATTCCAGTTTGGCAGGCGCGTTCATAGCTTGTATGCGGTGCGGAAGCCGCCCCAATGCCGGCCGCGGACACGGACGGGCACGTCGATCTCGCGCATCATCACGGTGACGCCATTGCCCATGTCGCGCGCGTAGCTCTGGATAAGGTAGGAGCGCTGGTTCTGGCCGGCGGCAAGCCCAGCCGCGTCATTGAAGATGCGGCGGTTGCGGCAGTTGGCGGTGTTCCAGGCGACATCGCCCGGGCGCTGCGGATGGGAGTACATCCTGTTGTGCACCGGCAGATAGCCGTTGCGATCGACCACCGCGCAGAACGCCATCCGCTTGTCCTTTGTCACGAAGGATTCCTGCAAGACGGGCAACACGCGGTCGGCCCAGTCCAGGAACCGGGTGCGATACTGCACCGGGTTTGTGCCTGAGATTTCGACATAGTTGGTGTCGAACAGGTCATCGATCGACACCGCACCAGAGGCGGCGCCGTGTTCGAAGATTTTGGCGAGCTCACCGCCGGCTTCCAGCGCGCGCGTGACGGCCTCGACATTCTCCTCGCGGATCGACCACAGCACGTCTTCAATCTTGTCGGAGAGTTCCGCGCTCGGCGCCTCGAACCGCGCCAGCGCGCCGGCCTTGGTCTGTTCGCTGATACGGATGCGACAGGCGCCGATGCCATCCAGCGTGACGTTGAGGCTCTGATGCAGCGGCAGGGTTGCAGCCTGCGGTCCGGAGATCACGACCCCTTGCGAGGAAATCTCGTAGACAGGCGCCGCGATTGCGCCGTGCGGACCGGCAATCTCGATCCTGATGTGGCAGGGCAGCCGTTCCTGCGTGCGGCGATCCTCGCTCCCGCCCTGACGCAGCAGCACCGCGCTGCGGGTCTTGAGCTTGTGCGCGAACATCGTGACCGCCTTGCCGGCGCTGGCTACGCTCTCGCCATGAGCGGCAGCTTCCCTGGTCGCGACATTGATCTCGGCGGCGCTGTCGCCGACCGCGACAATGAAATGCGAGGCGGAGGCGGCATTGTCCGACATTTCGCCGGTGGTGCGGTTCTGCTCGGCCACCGCGCCATTGACGTTCGCAAACACCGGACGGATCGCCTCGATCGCCTGCGAGATGCGATGAACCGCATCTGCCGAACTGGCGGCGTCGTTCTGCAGCGCCTCGATCTTCTTCGTGATCTCTTCCGTGGCGCCCTGGGTCTGCACGGCCAGCGCCTTCACTTCCGTGGCGACCACGGCGAAGCCGCGGCCCGCTTCGCCGGCGCGGGCGGCCTCGATGGTGGAGTTGAGCGCGAGCAGCGTGGTCTGGCGCGCGATCTGTGCGATCAGGTTGACGACGTTGCCGATCGCCGCGGAAGACTCGCGCAGGTGGTCGACATCGGCGCGGGCTTCTTTGGCGGCGGCCGCCGCCTCATCGGCGAGCTTGCCGGCGTCGCGCACCTGCGCGCCGATGCCCTCGGCCGAGCGGGTGAATTTTTCGCTGACTTCAGCGAAGCTGGTCGCGGTGCCCCGCGCATCATTGCTGCGCCCGGTCAGCGCTTCGGTACGCTTGCCGATGGTGGCGAGTGTTGCGGCGGTGGCTTCGGCGCCACCGGCGACCGATTGCGCCGCGCGCTCGAGCTGCCGGATCAGGCCGCCAAGCTCGAGGTCGAGCAGCTCGAGGATTTCCCGTGCGGAGTCGGCAGGCGTGTCGGCCGCCGCAGACGGAACCTTCGTCTCGACGACAGGCGCGGTCGCTTCCGGCACTCGTTTTTTGAATGAACCGAACGCCATGGTCTCTCTGGGAACAAGCGGGAATTGCAGGCACGATCATTTCACCGAGGCGTGAAGCCATGGTTAACGATTGCCTCATATTTCATCATGCGGGCACTACTTTGGTACCGAGTGCACTGCCAAATCTTTGATTTTGGTAGGTCTTGTGCCTATAACGCCGCGCCCCAGCCCCTACGTCCCCTACCATTCCCTCAAGAGATACTGCCATGGCCGGCCATTCCCAATTCAAGAACATCATGCACCGCAAGGGCCGGCAGGACGCCCAGAAGTCGAAGCTTTTCGGCAAGCTGGCCCGGGAAATCACGGTCGCAGCCAAGCTCGGCACCCCCGACCCCACGATGAACCCGCGGCTCCGCGCCGCCATCGTCGCGGCGCGCCAGGAGAACATGCCGAAAGACAATATCGAGCGTGCCATCAAGAAGGCGCTCGGCGGCGAGGGCGACAACTACGACGAGATCCGCTACGAGGGCTATGGTCCCGGCGGCGTTGCCGTCATCGTCGAGGCGCTGACCGACAACCGCAACCGCGCCGCTTCCGACATCCGCTCCTTCTTTACAAAATCCGGCGGCAATCTTGGCGAAACCGGCTCGGTCGCCTTCATGTTCGACCGTACCGGCATCATCGAATATGATTCCAGCGTCACTTCCGATGACGCCATGCTGGACGCCGCGATCGAAGCCGGCGCCGATGACGTCATCTCCAGCGAGAACGGTCACGAGATCTACGCGTCGCAGGAAAGTTTCCGCGAGGTGGCGAAGGCGCTGGAAGCGAGATTCGGAGAGCCGCGCAAGGCGGCCTTGACCTGGAAGCCGCAGAACACGGTCAGCGTCGACGACGAGACCGGCGAGAAACTCCTGAAGCTGATCGACCTGCTCAACGAACATGACGACGTGCAGAACGTGTTCGCCAATTTCGAGGTCTCGGACGCGCTGATGGCGAAGATGGGCGGGTAGTCCGTTGTCCCGGGCGCGATGCCGCGCGTTAGCGCTGCTTCGCAGAACCGGGACCCACGAGCAGCACGTGCGTGCGGTCAGGCCCCGGATCTGCAGCGCACCACTTCGTGTTGCGCAGCGTCCGGGGCACGTTCATTTGGTGGGTAAGGCGTTCCGTTTCTGTTTCGCTTGGTGCGCCTAGCCGCTATCACTGGTGCATGAATTCGCAGCCGATTCGCACTCCGATCCGTATCCTCGGCATCGACCCGGGGCTCCGTCGCACCGGCTGGGGCGTGATCGAGAGCGATGGCAACCGGCTTTCCTTCATTGGCTGCGGTTCGGTGGAACCACGGGACAGCCTGCCGCTGGCAAGCCGCCTGCTTGCCATCCATGAAGGCCTTGCCACGGTGCTGAGCGACTTCAAGCCGGCGGAGGCCGCGGTCGAGCAGACCTTCGTCAACAAGGATGGCGTCGCCACGCTGAAGCTCGGGCAGGCGCGCGGGGTTGCGATGCTGGCGCCGGCGATGTTCGGCATCACCGTTTCCGAATATGCACCGAACCAGGTGAAGAAGACCGTGGTCGGCGCGGGGCACGCCGACAAGCACCAGATCGCGGTGATGCTGAAGATTTTCTTGCCGAAGGCCGAGCCGGCCTCACCGGATGCCGCAGACGCGCTTGCGATCGCGATCACCCATGCCCATCATCGATCGAGCGCCACGCTGCGGCTGAAGGTGGTCGGGATATGATCGGCAAGCTGAAAGGCCTCATCGACTCCTACGGCGAGGATTTCGTCATCCTCGATGTCGGCGGCGTCGGCTATCAGGTGCATTGCTCGGCGCGCACGCTGCAGGCGCTGCCTTCGCCAGGCGAAGCAGCGGTGCTGTCGATCGAGACTTACGTCCGCGAGGACCAGATAAAACTGTTCGGCTTCAGGAGCGACATCGAGCGTGAATGGTTTCGCCTGCTGCAGACCGTGCAGGGCGTCGGCGCCAAGGTCTCGCTCGCCGTGCTCGGCACCCTGCCGCCCGACGCGCTCGCCAACGCCATTGCGCTCCGCGACAAGGCCGCGGTCTCGCGCACGCCCGGTGTCGGCCCGAAGGTCGCCGAGCGCATTGTCACGGAGCTGAAAGACAAGGCGCCGGCCTTCGCCAATGTCGATCCGGCGGTGGTCAGCCTCTCCGGCGCGATCGACGACCAGCGCGCACCGCGCCCTGTTACCGACGCAATTTCCGCATTGGTCAATCTCGGTTATGGCCAACCGCAGGCAGCGGCCGCCATTGCCTCGGCCTCGCGCAGCGCAGGCGAACATGCCGGGACCGCGCAGCTTATTCGGCTGGGCCTGAAGGAATTGTCGAAATAGACTATATCCGCCGGGGTGCCGACCGACGAAGGAATGCATTCTCCATCATGCTGAGCAAGAAAGACAAGGAACTGATCGCCGCCGCCACCGACGCGATCGGCAAGCGATATCGCGATGACTGGCAGGAAGTTGGTGCTGCCATGCGCACCCGCGACGGCCGCATCGTCACCGGCGTCAACATCGACGCCTATATCGGCCGGATCGCGGTGTGCGCCGAGGCGATCGCGATCGGCCGCGCCATCACCGAGACTGGCGACAAGGGCATCGAGACCATCGTCGCCGTGCGGCATCCGAAACCCGGCGAGCCCGGCAAGATCGCGGTGGTGTCGCCTTGCGGCATCTGCCGCGAATTGATCCACGATTACGACGCCAAGGCGCGCGTCATCGTTCCCAACAACGGCAAGGAGCCGAAGGTAGCAACGATCGGCGAGCTCCTGCCGAACAAATACCGGCGAGGCAACGAGTGAGCACGCCGCCGCGCATCGTCACGCCCGAACGGCGCAATGAGGACACAGGCGACACCGCGCTGCGTCCGCAGATGCTCTCGGAGTTCGTCGGGCAGGCGCAGGCGCGCGCCAATCTGTCCATCTTCATCGAGGCGGCACGCAAGCGCGGGGAGGCGCTCGATCATGTGCTGTTCGTCGGCCCTCCCGGCCTCGGCAAGACCACACTGGCGCAGATCGTGGCGCGCGAGCTCGGTGCCGGGTTTCGGGCCACTTCAGGCCCGGTGATTGCGAAGGCGGGCGATCTTGCTGCCCTCCTCACCAATCTCGAAGAGCGCGACGTGCTCTTCATCGACGAGATCCATCGCCTCAGTCCGGCAGTCGAGGAAGTGCTCTATCCGGCGATGGAGGATTTCCAGCTCGACCTCATCATCGGTGAGGGGCCGGCGGCGCGCTCGGTCAAGATCGAGCTGGCGAAGTTCACGCTGGTCGGCGCCACCACGCGTGCCGGGTTGTTGACCAACCCGCTGCGCGATCGCTTTGGCATTCCGGTGCGGCTCAACTTCTATACGGAGGAGGAGCTGGAGATGATCGTGAGCCGCGGTGCGCGCGTGCTCAAGATCGGCATGACGGGCGACGGCGCCAACGAGATCGCGCGCCGCGCCCGCGGCACGCCGCGCATCGCCGGCCGACTGTTGCGCCGCGTGCGCGATTTTGCTTCCGCGGCGAATGCCGACTCGATCGATCGCAAGATCGCCGATCACGCGCTGAGTGCGCTGGAAGTCGACGCCGCCGGCCTCGATGCCATGGACCGGCGCTATCTCACGACGATCGCGATGAACTATGGCGGCGGTCCCGTCGGTGTTGAGACGATCGCCGCCGCGCTGTCGGAGCCGCGCGACGCGATCGAGGACATCATCGAGCCGTACCTGATCCAGTGCGGCTATCTCCAGCGCACCCCGCGCGGCCGTCTCCTCACCTCGCACGCCTTCCGCCATCTCGGTCTCGCCGAGCCGGCGCGCGATCCCGCGCAGTTCGGGCTGTTCGGCAATGGCGAGGAAGATTGAAGATTAAGGCATAATCCGGAATCTTGATGTGTAGATCAGTATTGCGCCGACCGGCGGCCTCGACAAAGACGGGCGAATAGTCGATTGCACCGATCTCGCCGAGATCGGTGGCCTTGGCCAGCGCGAAAGTCAGGCTGTCAGTGCCGCAGCCGACGTCAAAACCTTTTCGCCATCACCTCGAATAGATTGCTGCGATTTAACTGGCTGATTTTGCCGGGTCGGGCGATAGCAGCACGCGGCGGGCGATGACTGCACGCGGCCAGCACCAGCCGCGACGACTTCTACCGAGAGCGATGCCGAATATTGAGATCACCGAGGAGTGTCGCGCCCTGATTGCAGCTGAATTCCCCGTCGAAGAGACCGGGCGGCGACTGCCAAACGGTAACTGGCAGGTGCCGGTCGATATGAAAACATGGACGTGCCTGCACAAGGTGCGGCTGCATGGCGAGTCGATCTCGGACTGCATCATCCGCGTCATCATCATCACCCTGCACCAGCGCGGCTTGCTATAGGGATGCACCCCTTGAGCCTATCGGCGGGCTCGATGTGCAGCGCTGGCACCGCTACATGAGGCAGCAAGTGCCGGCCTCCGAATGGGCGTCGGCCCCGGCGCCGGTCATCCTGCTGGCGCACGAGCCCGATGTCGCGTTGCGCGTGCCAAGCGCGTGCAACTCTCGGGCCATACCCATGGCGACCACGTCCGGCTGTTCGGATGGTCGCCGGTCGTGCCGTCGCGCTATGGCGACCGGCTCGCTTACGGCTGCAAGTAAATCAATTGCGATGTCGTCGTCTCCGGCGGGCTCGGCTGCAGCATCCTGCCGTTCCGCCGCCGTATGCAGCCGGAAATCGTGCTGGTGACGCTGGGTACGGCACCGGCGTTGTCCCGGCACGCAGGCATGGAAATCCGTATCAAATGATGCTATATTTGATGCAGCGGAGGTTTGGCCATGCGGACGACGATAACCCTTGACGACGAATTGGTGGCTCGCGCGGAGCAATTGATCGGCGTGCACGAGAAGTCAGCGCTCGTTCGGGAAGCCTTGAAAGCGCTGATCGAACGTGAGGCTGCGCGACGCCTGGCACGGTTGGGCGGCAGCATGCGGGACGCCAAAGCGCCGCCTCGTCGCCGCCTGAAATGATGGTTTTGGTCGACACGTCGATCTGGATAGATCACCTTCGCGGCGCCGAGCGGCGGTTGGCCGGACTTCTTGATCGCGGCAATGTGGTCATGCATCCATTTGTGGTGGGCGAGTTGCTGCTTGGAAAGGTGCCAAAGATCACCGAAATGATCGACGACCTCAATGCGCTGCCAAAGGCAGCCGTAGCGAACGATGGCGAAGTCCTGAAATTTATCGCCGAGCGAAAATTGCCGGGTTCGGGCATCGGATATGTTGATGCCCATCTGCTGGCAGCGACCGTACTGACCCCGGAGACGGCAATCTGGACGCGCGACAAGCGATTGCTTGCTGCCGCCCATTCGCTGTCCCTTGCGGCTGATATCAGGGAGTAGTGTCAATGTCCCTGCTCGACGGCGAGATCCGTGATGGCCGGCATCACATGCAGGTTCGTGTCTACTACGAGGACACGGATTTTTCCGGCATCGTCTATCACGCCAATTACCTGCGCTTCATGGAGCGCGGGCGCACCAATCATCTCAGGCTGATGGGAGCTGAGCAGCATGCGCTGTTCGCGGAGACAGAAACCGAGACGCCGAGCTTTGCCTTCGTGGTGCGCTCGATGACGCTCGATTTCCTCAAGCCCGCCCGGATGGACGACGTGCTCGACGTCGTGACCTGGCCGGTCGCGGTGAAGGGCGCTTCGATCGTCCTGGCGCAGGAGGTGCGCCGCGGCGAGCAGGTGCTGGTCAAGGCCGAAGTGCGCGTGGCCTTCATCAGCGAGGGCAGGGCGCAGCCGATCCCGAAATCGATCCGCGCCGTGATGAGGGCCGATCTGGTTTCGTGATCTGCCGATAGGCGTTTCGCCATCAACTCGTCGCGCGCCGCCGCTAGACTTGCCGCCTCAGCCAAGCCCGAGGCCATCATGTCGCGTCCCCCGCTCCCGCCCTTCACCAAAGAGACCGCCGCCCAGAAAGCCCGCATGGCGGAAGACGCGTGGAATTCGCGCGAGCCCGAGCGCGTGGCGCTCGCCTATACCGAGGACAGCCGCTGGCGCAACCGTTCGGAATTTTTCGAAGGCCGTGCCGCGATCGTGGCCTTCCTCACCCGCAAATGGTCGACGGAGCAGGATTACCGCCTGATCAAGGATCTCTGGGCGTTCGACGGCAACCACATCGCGGTACGCTTCCAATATGAGTGGCACGATGCGAGCGGACAGTGGCACCGCTCCTATGGCAACGAGCAGTGGGAGTTCGACGAGCAGGGCCTGATGCGCCGGCGCGAGGCGAGCATCAACGATGTCAGGATTGCCGAGAAGGATCGCCGCTTCCGCTGGCCGGCGCCGGGCCCGCGCCCGGCCGACGTGCCGGGATTGGGCGAGAGCCCGTTCTAGGCTGCGTTGTCGTCCCCGCTGCCGGGGACGACAAATCGCTACCGCCACGCTTACGCCGCCGCCTTCTGGCGCGCGAGCTCGGCCTTGTAGAGCTCGAACTCTTCCGCGATCGCCTTGGCGACGCTCGGCCGCGCGCGCAGACGCTCGTAATAGGCTTTCACCGCCGGCCACTTCGCGAGCTCGACCGGCGGGGTTGCCATGGTCCAGTTGATGACCGTGACAAGGTAGGCGTCGGCCACGCTGAAATGGTCGAGCAGGTACTCGCGGCCCTTCAGGTAATTCTCGAGGTAATCGAGCCGCGACAGGTTCTTCTCCAGCACGTAGCTCTTCACCTCGGGCACGGCCTTCCTGTCGAGCAGCGGAACGAACAGGCCCTTGTGCAGTTCAGTCCCGATGAAGCAAAGCCATTGATGCAGCCGGCTGCGTTCGATGGCGGCACTCGTGCCGAGACCCGCCTTCGGAAAGCGATCGGCGACATATTGCAGGATCGCCGCGTTCTCGGTCAGCACCGTGCCGTCGTCGGTACGCAGCGTCGGCACCAGGCCGAGCGGGTTCACTTTCCGGAAATCCGAGCCGTCGTTCTGCACCACCTTGGTCTTGGGATCGACTTCGAGATACCTGGCGGTCTCACCGGCTTCGTAAAGCGCGATGCGGGTCGCCATCGAGCAGGCGAGCGGCGAGAAATAAAGGTCCATGGGGTGCCTCCTTGGCGGTGGGCCCGTGAGAAATGAGCCAGGGTTGATTTTTATACTGTCTCGCATAATATAAATCAGGTCAAGGAATTTCTTGCGAAATGGTACAGAAAAGCAGAAGACCATCCTCCGTCAAGCCTGGCGCGGCTGCGGTCCCAAGACGCCGCGGCCGGCCGCGCGCCTACGAGCCGGAGGTCGCGCTCGCCAGGGCACTCGATCTGTTCCGCAAGGACGGCTTTGCCGCGACATCGCTGGACGACCTCAGCGCCGCGACCGGCATGAACCGGCCGAGCCTCTATGGCGCGTTCGGCGACAAGCGCGAACTCTACATCAAGAGCTATCAGCGCTACCGCGACGACGCGCGCGCGGCGATGATCGACATCTTCCGCAACGCGCAGCCGATCCGCGAGCGGCTCGCGCGCATCTATGCGATCGCGCTCGACATCTATCTTTCCGGCGAGTCCGGTCCGCGCGGCTGCTTCACGGTGATGACGGCGGCGTCCGAAGCGGTGTCGGATCCCGAGATCCGCGCCATGGTGCTGGAAGGTTTCGTCGAGCTCGACAAGGCGTTCGCCGCCTGCTTCCGCCACGCGAAGGAGAAGGGCGAGCTGCCCGTGGCCGCCGATCCCGAATTGCTGGCGCACATGGCATCCGCCACCATTCATACCATCGCGATCCGGGCGCGGGCGCGTGTGCCGCGCAAGGAGCTGGAAGCGATCGTCAAGGGCGCGATCGATCTGATGTGCGGCGTAAAGGGCTAATATCCGCGGCCGCGATCGACGACATTCTCCAGCTTCCCGCCCGCCTCAAATCGCTCGATCTGCCGCGCGACGTATTTCGAGATCTCGTCGGGATCGGTGTCGGCCGCATTATGTGGCGTCAGCACGACTTTCGGGTGCGTCCAGAACGGGCTCTCTGCGGGTAGCGGCTCCTGCGAAAACACATCGAGCGAGGCGGCGCCGAGCGTGCCGTCATCGAGGCAGGCGAGAATGTCGACCTCATTCTGCAGGCCGCCGCGGCCGGCGTTGATCAGGATCGGCGCGCCCATCGGGCTCGTGCGGTTCAGTTTTGCAAACACGCCGCGATTGAGGACGTGGCGCGTCTCCGGCGTGAGCGGCAAAAGGCAGACCAGGATATCGGTGCGGCGGAGAAATGCCTCCAATCCGGCGTCGCCATGAAAGCATTCAACGCCTTCGATCTGCTTCTCGCTTCGGCTCCAGCCCGCCACGCGAAAGCCGATGCGCGTCAACACCTCTGCCGCATTCGCGCCCAGCGTGCCGAGCCCCATGATGCCGACGGAAATCGCGTTGGCCGGCCATTGGTATTTCGGCGCCCAGCGTCGCACGCGTTGCGATTCGCGCAAGTAAAGTTCCTGCCGGTGATGCATCAGCACATGCAGCACGACATATTCCGCCATTCGATCGGTGAGGTCGGCGACCGACACCCGTACCAGCGGCACGGCGGGCAGGGTCTTGTCCGCCATCAGTGCGTCGACGCCGGCGCCCAGGTTGAAGATCACCCGCAGGTTTCGAAATCCGGCGAGTTCGCCCGGGGAGGGCTTCCAGACCGCGGCATAGTGAACCTTCGCCGGGTCGAATGCGGCTGCCGGCAGCAGAAAAACGGGGCGCTCCTCGCAGACCTGGTCAAATCGGGCCTTCCACCGCTCCGGCGACCAGTTTTCGGTTCCGCCATGAATTAGGAGTGCCAGCGCGCCCTTGTTCATTCAATTCCCCCCGAAGCCAGCGTGACCTCCACCACAGTACAGTTCGGCGCGCCGACCTAGTCTGCCTGTATCAAACACGGAGACCTCCCATGCGCAAACTGATCCTGATTTCCGCCGCCGCCGTGCTGCTCGCATCCGCCTCCGCCCAGGCCGGCGAGATGCTGGCTGCCGCCGACGCGCCGGCTGTGACTCCCGCCGACAGCGTCCCGCAGCCCCTGCCTCCGGTCACTGGGAACAACGATGCGAAGCCGCAGGCAACGGATAGGGCCAGGCCGCTTCCGTCCAAGCCCCGCTCGCAGGCCCGCGGCTACTCAAGCGATGAGGCGAAGGCGCGCCGGATCGCCGCGAGATACGGCATCTCCTGGTAAGCCGCCGATTTCCGCCTCGCGGCGACATCCGCCCGACCACCCATGCAGGGAGTGACGACCATGGCGAAAGTCAAATTCGTTCTTATGGTGCTCTGCGCGTTCAGCGTTTGCGCCAAAATCGTTGGCCATGCCTATCGCCAGTTCAATCCGCCGGCCGTCGAGACGACGGCTCCATAAAGCGTTCCGGGTTTCGGAAACACCACGGGAACCCGGCCCAAATTTTCTTACCCCTCCCTGTCGGCACCAGGCATACTCGTTCGTCCTTGAGACAAACGGGACACTTTCATGCTCTACGCGATACTTTGCTACCATGACGAAGACTTTGTCGGCTCCTGGTCCAAGGAGCAGGACGCCGCCGTCATGAAGAAGCTTGCCGTGGTGCAGGACAAGCTCACCAAGCAGGGACGCCTCGGTCCGGTGGCGCGGCTGTTGCCGACCACGGCCGCGACCACGCTGCGCAAGGACGATCCGCCGCTGGTGCTCGATGGTCCCTATGCCGAGACCAAGGAGCAACTGCTCGGCTTCTATCTCGTCGACTGCAACAATCTCGACGAAGCGGTCGAGGTCGCTCGCGATCTAGGCGCCGCCAATCCCGGCGGTGCCTATGAGATCCGCCCCGTCGGCCTGTTCGCGCCCGGGAAGGTGCCTGCATGACCACGACCGACACCGCCTGGATCGACGCCGCGCTGACATCGGCGCGGCCCCAGGCGGTCGGCGCGCTGCTTCGCTATTTCCGCGATCTCGATACGGCGGAAGAGGCGTTCCAGAACGCCTGCCTGCGCGCGCTGAAGACCTGGCCGCAGAACGGCCCGCCGCGCGACGCGGCGGCCTGGCTGATCATGGTCGGTCGCAATGTCGCGATCGACGAGGTCCGGCGCAACCGCAGGCAGCAGCCTTTGCCGGAAGATGACCAGGCCATCTCCGATCTCGACGACGCCGAGGAGGAGATCGCCGAGCGGCTCGACGGCTCGCATTACCGCGACGACATCCTGCGGCTGCTGTTCATCTGCTGCCATCCGGAATTGCCGGCGACGCAGCAGATCGCGCTGGCGCTGCGCATCGTCTCCGGGCTCTCGGTGAAGCAGATCGCACGCGCCTTCCTGGTGAGCGAGGCCGCGATGGAGCAGCGCATCACCCGCGCCAAGGCCCGCGTAGCGGAAGCCAATGTGCCGTTCGAGACGCCGGGCGCGGTGGAACGCTCGGAGCGGCTCGCCGCGGTCGCGGCCATGATCTACCTGATCTTCAACGAGGGCTATTCGGCGAGCGGCGATGCCGCCGAGATCCGCAAGCCCCTGTGCGAGGAGGCGATCCGGCTGGCGCGGCTGCTGCTCAGGCTGTTCCAGAGCGAACCGGAGATCATGGGGCTGACGTCGCTGCTGCTGCTGCAGCATGCCCGCACGGAGGCGCGGTTCGCCGCGGACGGTTCGCTGATTTTACTCGACGATCAGGACCGATCGAAGTGGAATCAGAAGCTGATCGCGGAAGGACTGGCGCTGATCGACAAGGCGATGCGCCACCGCAAGAGCGGGCCGTACCAGATCCAGGCCGCGATCGCGGCGCTGCATTCCCGCGCCGAGAAGCCGGAAGATACCGACTGGAAGCAGATCGATCTGCTCTATGGCGCGCTCGAGCTCGTGCAGCCCTCGCCGGTCGTGACGCTCAACCGCGCGGTCGCGGTCTCCAAGGCGCGTGGACCCGAGGCGGCGCTGGAAATGATCGAGCCACTGGCGCCGCGGCTTGCCAATTATTTCCATTTCTTCGGCGTGCGCGGCGCGTTCCTGATGCAGCTCGGCCGCAACGAGGAAGCGCGTGTTGCTTTCGACCGCGCCATTGCGCTCGCCAACACCTCGGCCGAAGCGGCCCACATCCGCATGCATCTCGATCGCCTGATGCGTGACAGCCAAGGCGCAAAAATTTCAAAAAAATAGTTGTCCCCTGTCGGATCGGCTCTCCCCCGTTCGTCTATTGGGCAGAACATCGGATTTCTTGGGGAGCCAACCATGTCGACCTACGTGCTGCACCGGACGGTACCGATACGAGCGCTATTGCTGGCGCGGGCGCTTGCGGCGATCAGCGTCGCCGGCGCGGCCTTCGCCGCCATTCCGCCGACCTCGATCGTGGGCGCGATCCTGTGGACCGGCTATCTCGGCAATGTCGTCGTTACGCATCTCAATATGATCTAGACGCCACGGAGCCATTCGAGGCGCACAACACCGCGGAGTTCACAATGCTGCCGCAGGGCGGTGCAACCAACGTCATCTGGGCGATGCATGGTCCCGCTCCCTTCATGTCGAAGGCGATGCAGGTGTTCATGAACATGGACCGCATGATCGGCAAGGATTTTGAAGCCGGCCTCGCCAACCTGAAGACGATCACCGAGAAATAATCCAGCCACCACCCATCACTTACCAAGGAGCAAGCAATGCTGAATCCCTACCTGTTCTACAACGGCAACTGCGAAGCCGCTTTCAAATATTACGAGAAGGTGCTCGGCGGAAAAATCGAGTTTCTGCTGCGCGCCGACGAAGGTCCCGCCGACATGAAGCCGGAGCCCGGCTGGGAAAAGAAGATCATGCACGCGCGCATGTCGGTGAACGGCCAGGTGCTCATGGCTTCCGACGCGCCTCCCGGACACTTTCACAAGCCGCAGGGTTTTTCAGTGTCGCTGACGGTCCCCGACCTCGGGGAGGCGGAGCGCAAGTTCAAGGCGCTCGCGGAAGGCGGAGCTGAGAACATGCCGTTCGGCAAGACCTTCTTCTCGAAAGGTTTTGGCATGTGCGTCGATCAGTTCGGCACGCCCTGGATGGTCAACTGCCCGCTCGAAGGCATGTGATCACCGGCACGGCCGGTACATCGCGGTCAATTCGCGGCCGCGCAGCAACAACAGCCGCGACGTCAATCCGCCGCGGCGGATGATCCAGTTCCTGACCGGGCCGGGATAGGCCTCCAGCACGAGTTCCGAGGCTTCCGGCTCGGCATAGATTTTGCCGCGGCGATCGATCGAGCGCGCGGCATGGAATCCGAGCACCGCCCGCCGCGTCACGCAGATGCGCTCGCTCGGCACCACGCTCAACACCAATGTGCAGGCAGACATGCAGGGGCCATCGATCACCACGCGCTCGCCGGAAGCGCGCACCTGGTCGAACAGGTCGATGAAGGGGCCAACCTGTCCGCCCGGACTGCCGAGGATACGCACGTCGGCGCGCGCGAGCATGGTGGCGAAGAACCACAGCGCCATCGCGAGCAGGAGAGTGAAAACGATGCGCATCACGCTCATGGTGGTCGTCACCCGTTTCTCCGCTGGCCGCGCAGTGTCGGCAGGCCGATGCCGGCCGCATCAAAGCCGCCATCGACGGCCAAAATTTGACCGGTGATGTAGCTGGCGCGCTCGCTGCTCAGGAAAAAGATGGCCTCGGCCAATTCCTCTTCAAGGCCGTAGCGGTTGAGCGGAATCGCATCGTGATAATCGGCGCGGATTTCCGGCGTATGCACCGCCTTCGCCATCGCGGTGTCGACCGGACCCGGCGCCACGCCGTTGACGCGGATGCCGAGCGAGGCGAGCTCGACCGCGAGCTGCCTGGTCAGATGCGCCAGCCCGGCCTTGCTGGTGCCGTAGGCCGAGCGCAGCGTGGAGGCGCGCACCGCCGAGATCGAGGTGATGTTGACCACGGCGCCGCCGCCATGCTCGCGCATCAGCGGCGCGGCGGCCTTGGTGCAGAGGAAGGGGCCGGTGAGATTGACCGAGAGGATATGGTTCCAATCGGCATCCGACGTTTCGAGCAGCGGCGCGAACACGGCGATGCCTGCATTGTTGACCAGCGCATCCAGGCGACCGAAGCGCTTTGCGATCTGTTCGATCGCCAGAGCAATCGCCTTTGCGTCGGATACGTCGCACTGAAGCGCGAGCGTGTCCTCGGTCCGCGCCAGCCCGGCGACAGCATGCGCGAGCAGGTCGCCTTCGATGTCGAGCAGCGCCACGCGCCAGCCGTCGGCGAGAAAGCGTTTGGCCGTCGCAAGCCCGATGCCGCGCGCAGCTCCCGTCACGAGGGCGACTTTTGGCGGCAAAGGAGACATGTGCGATCCAGGGCAGAGCTACGGGTTGGCTCTCCCTAGCACGAAACCGCTTGGCCAAGGGGACGCCGGCCCCGCCGATGTCGCCGCCCCCCGGGCGCTGGCCGATCAGGCCGCGGCCGACCGGTTCTTGATCGCGCCGACAATCGCCGTTAGCACGGCGCCGGCGATACCACCGCCGGCCACCTGGCCGACGATGCTGCCGATATCCGGCGTCGAAGAGCTGTTGGCCAAAAGCGGCAGCAGCATGCCGAGCAGTTGTCCGCCGGCGCCGCCGCCGATTGCGCCCGCGATGGTGTTTCCAAGCGTACCAAGATCGATATTCTTGGCGGCGCCGCCTGCTACATTGCCGCCGACGGCACCGCTGATGATCTGAATGATGAGGTTGATGAGCATTCCAGACATGACGCGACACTCCCCCGATCCGGTTCTGAGCTGCAGCGTTGTGCGAGGCGCCGAATCACCGCCGCGCCACGATGAAATCCTATTCGCTGAAGTTGAGAAGGTCACGCTGCGCACGCGAAGGGTTTCGCGGCGAATTGCCTGAAACACGCGGAAGTCATTGCGGGACATGGGAAAGGAAAATTTGATGCGAGCGATCAAGCCTCCGCCTTGGGAAACGTGGCGTCCCGGTGTCCAGACCCGCATGCTGGTTTCCGCCATCAACGGTGCGGCGCAATTATGCATCTTTGAACAACAGGTTGCACCGGGAACCGGCGCGCCGACGCATTCGCATCCGGTGGAAGAGGTGCTCACCGTGCGCGACGGCGAGGCGGACATGTGGATCGGCGAGGAACTCGTCACGGTGTCGGCGGGGCAGTGCCTCCTGATCCCCGCCGGGAGAAAGCACGGCTTCCGCAACAGTGGAACCGGCACGCTGCATATCCATGCGGTGCTTGCCTCACCGGGTTTTGAATCCCTGCCCGAGGGCGCGACCGAGCCGGTACGACGATGGATGGCCGGTCTAAAGTAAAGCTTACCGGAGATGTCGGATCGACCGCAGCTCATTCGTCGTTTCGGTGCCGGCCGCGTTTGTGCCTGGCGCGAATAATGGTCCTCACGGAGTTTCCATGGCTCTGACGCTGCACTTCCACCCGCTGTCGTCGTTTTGCTGGAAGGCGCTGATCGCTCTCTACGAGAACGATACGCCGTTCACGCCCAATCAGGTCAATCTCGGCGATCCCATCGAGCGCGCCGCCCTCGTGAAGCTTTGGCCGATCGGCAAGTTTCCGGTGCTGACAGATGATGTGCGCCAGGCGGCCGTGGCGGAATCCAGCATCATCATCGAGTACCTCGACCGCCACTATCCGGGACAGACGCGCTTTTTGTCTGCTGACCGAAACCTCGCCCTCGATACGCGGTTGCGCGATCGCTTCCTCGACCTCTACGTCCATCTGCCCATGCAGAAGATCGTTGGCGACCGGCTGCGACCGGCAGGCGTCAGGGATGCGCACGGCGTCGCGGAGGCGAAGGCGCAGTTGCAAACGTCCTATGCAATGATCGAAACGCAGATGGCGGCAGGCGGCTGGGCGATGGGAGCCGATTTCAGCCTGGCCGATTGCGCGGCGGCGCCCAGCCTGTTCTATGCCAACAAGGTCGAGCCATCAGGCGCGTTCAAGAACATCAGCGCTTATCTGGAGCGTCTGCAAGCGCGGCCGTCCTTCGCACGCGTGCTTGACGAGGCGGAACCCTATTTCCAATTTTTCCCGAAGGAAGCCGATTAACGAGCGGCGGGCTGCAATTACTTCCGAAATAATTTCGAAGGGCCATGTCGGTGCCGCAAAACGCCAATCGTCTTGTTCAAGAGCGCCGGTGTGGCGAGAGATCGAACGGAGAGATGTGATGCGATTTATGATGCTGATGATCCCGCAAGGCTATGAGGCAGCAGCCCCCGGCGCCATGCCGCCAGTCGAGGCCGTCGCGGCGATGATGAAATACAACGAGGCGCTGAAGGAGGCGGGCGTCTTGATCACGCTCGACGGGCTGCATCCGCCGTCGACGGGCGTGCGCGTGTCGTTTGCCGGCGGTAAACCCGTCGTGACCGACGGTCCCTTCACCGAAGCCAAGGAGGTGCTCGGCGGCTACTGGATGATCGACGTGAAATCGAAGGAAGAAGCGATCGAATGGGCCAGGAAGTGCCCGGCTTCCAACAACGAGATCATCGAGATCCGCCAGGTTCAGGAAATGGCGGATTTTCCCGCCGACATTCAGCAGGCGGCCAGCGGCTTTGCCGAGCTGCAGAAGCGCGCCGGCAAACGTTAACCTTTCTGAACGGGGCGATGTCACAAGTGGCTAGTGATTTTTGCGCCAGTTCATGTAAAAGCCATTTACATGAACTGGCGCAAAGACAGAGACAAGGATCAGGGCCGCGAGCGTGGCTATCATCACGGCAACCTGAGGGAAGCGTTGCTGCAGGCCGCGCTCGATCTGATCGGGCAAAAGGGCGCGGCCGGTTTCACCTTTGCCGATGCCGCGCGCATGGCCGGTGTCAGCCCCGCCGCACCGTACCGTCACTTCCGCGATCGCGACGAGCTGCTCTCCAGCATTGCCCAGCGCGGGTTCGAGCAGTTCGAAGCGGCGCTGACGGAGGCATGGGATGACGGCCGCCCCGACACCGTCACCGCGTTCGAACGCGTCGGCCGCGCCTATCTCAATTTCGCCCGCGAGCAGCCCGCGTTTTATTCGGCGATGTTCGAGTCCGGTGTTCCCGTCGACATGAATCCGACCTTGATGGCGGCGAGCGAGCGCGCCTTCGCGATCATCCGCGCCGCCGCCGAGCGGCTTGCCGCGCTGGCGCCGCCCGGCGTGCCGCGCCCGCCGGCGATGATGATGGCGCTGCACATCTGGTCGATGTCGCATGGCGTGGCGTCGCTGTTTGCGCGTGGCGACGCGGCGCGCCGCAAGTTGCCGATGTCGCCGGATGAGTTGCTGGAAGCCGAGGTGCTGATTTATCTGCGCGGGCTCGGCTTTCCGACCGACAGCCGAGCCAGCGAGCCGAAACCGGACGACGAAAAGCCCGGTCCCTGGGGCAAGCCGAAATAAGGTTCCAAAAATAATTCGGCGGGTGCGTCGGGTGGCCGGCTTGACAAAACCTTGGGATGGGATAGGTATGTAAATGTTATTTACATTCACAACGGCGTGATGCCGTGATGGAGAGGGAAATGGCCTACCCCGCAGATTTCAATCGATGGCACGGCCCCACCGACCAGCCCTATCGTCCTCGGATGCTCGAGAGCCCCTGGCATCCCGGCTGGATCGCCGTGACCATCCTCGGCTTCCTGATCTGGTGGCCGATCGGACTTGCCCTTCTCTTTTTCACACTCGGGAGCAGAAAAATGGGTTGCTGGAGTCGCGACGACTGGAACGGCCGGCAGGATCGCTGGCAGAACAAGATGGAACGGATGCAGTGGAAGGTGGAGCGGATGAAGAACCGCATGGAGCGGCATGGCTTCGGCTTCGGCTCGCCGTCCAGTGGCAACCGCGCCTTCGATGAATACCGCCACGAGACACTGCGGCGCCTCGAGGAGGAGCAGCAGGAATTCCGCGATTTCCTCGGTCGCCTGCGCCACGCCAAGGACAAGGAAGAGTTCGACGCGTTCATGGCGCAGCACAAGAACCGCCCGACCCCGCCGAACGACCAGCCGCCGCAAGGCTGATCTTTCAAGGCGGATCTTTCAAGGCGGATCTTTCAAGGCTGGTGTCAGCGAAGCAATAGCCTCAGGCGTAATGCCCCCAAAAGGCCTGACGGCCATAAGAACCGCCCGTTTGCGCGCACCGCAGACGGGCGGTTTTTTGTGTCTGGAGCCCTTGATTTTATGGGTTCCGCCGGCGAAAACCGCTGCATTTGACGCAGTTAAAATTCTCCTTTGGTAACGGGACGTTAACTCTGATTAGCGTTTGGTTGGAGGGGTAAAGCCGCGCAGAAAGCCCTCGTTTTGACATGTTGGCAGGGGATTGCAGGCCTTAAGGCTTCGGCGGGCCTCCCATGCGACCAGACAGGGCTTTTCGCGCAGGCGCTTACCGCCGCGCTGAGCCGCGCGGGTGTGAAACCGGAAAGCCGATTGCGCTCCGTAAATTTGGGACACGTGCGTTGAAGGGATATCGCTGATGAATCCGGCCGACGTGGCCCAGGCAGCCATGCCACTGCCAGCCGCAGACGTATCGCTGATCGCGCTGTTCTGGCAGGCCCACTGGATCGTGAAATGCGTGATGCTCGGCCTGTTGTCGTGCTCGGTCTGGGTCTGGGCGATCGCGATCGACAAGATTTTTCTCTATTCGCGCACGCGTCGCGCCATGGACCGCTTCGAGCAGGCGTTCTGGTCGGGCGAGTTGATCGAGGAGCTTTACCGGGCGCTTTCCACCAAGCCGACGCAATCGATGGCGGCCTGCTTCGTCGCCGCGATGCGCGAGTGGAAGCGCTCCTTCGAAAGTCACGCGCGTTCGGTCGCCGGCCTGCAAATGCGGATCGAGAAGGTCATGAACGTCTCTATCGCCCGCGAGATCGAGCGGCTGGAGCGGCGGCTTCTGGTGCTCGCGACCGTAGGTTCAGCCGGCCCCTTCGTTGGCCTGTTCGGCACGGTATGGGGCATCATGTCGAGCTTCCAGTCGATCGCGGCCTCCAAGAACACGTCGCTGGCCGTTGTCGCTCCCGGCATCGCGGAAGCGCTGTTTGCCACGGCGATCGGCCTGATTGCCGCCATTCCGGCGACGATTTTCTACAATAAGTTCACTTCCGAGGTGAACCGGCAGGCCCAGCGGCTTGAGGGTTTCGCCGATGAATTTTCGGCCATCCTGTCCCGTCAGATCGACGAACGGGGATGAGGCACGGTATAATATGAGCGGAGCGGTGAGCACCAGAACATGGCGATGAACGCTGCAAGTTCGTCCGGCGGTGGTGGTCGCCGCGGCCGACGCAAGCCTGTGATGGCGGAGATCAACGTCACGCCGATGGTCGACGTGATGCTGGTGCTGCTCATCATCTTCATGGTCGCAGCCCCCTTGCTCACGGTGAACATCCAGGTCGACCTGCCGCAGGCGGCCGGCGGCACCGCCTCCAACGCCGACACCACGCCGCTCGAGGTGACGGTGAAGAAGACCGGCGGCGGCAGCTGCGTCTCCAAGGTCGACGTCTATCTCGGCGATACCCAGATCGGGCTCGACGAGCTCGGTCCCAAGATCAAGGCGATCAAGGAATCGAAGGGCGGCGGCGAGCAGGTGGTGAAGATCCGCGGCGACCGCGACACCTGCTATTCCGACATGATGAAGGTGCTGGGCCTCGCGCGCGACGCCGGCTATCGCGCCAGCATCGTTGTTGTACCGGAGCAGGGTTCGTGACCGCCAGGGAACTCATCCAGAGGCTGAACGAGCGCAAGGGGACGGCGGGATCCGTTGCCCTTCACGTGCTCGTGCTCGGATGGGCTCTGTTTTCCTTTTCGACGCGCTCGATGGAGGCGCCGCCGCCAGAGGACATCATCCCCGTCGACATCTCCATGGATGACACCGCGAAGATGACCGCCGGCATCAAGAGCGGGCAGAAGGAGAACACGAAGCCGCTGGTCGACAAGGTTGCCGAGGCCAAGCCCGTCGATGATGCGGTAGGCAAGATCGACAAGAAGGAGGTCATCACTCCGACCTCCGCGCCCGATGCGCCGAAGCAAGCGGAGAAGCCGGTCGAGAAGAAGCCCGATCCGAAGCCGGAGCCGAAGAAGGAAGAGCCGAAGCAAGCCGAGAAGAAGCCGGATGAGAAGGCCAACGATCCGATCGCGGAAGCGCTGAAGAACGAGGCCAAGAAGCCGCCGCCGCCGAAGCCCGAAGCCAAGGCGGCTCCGCCGCAGCCGCCCAGGCCGAAGGAGCGCGTCTTCGACAAGTCGAAGATCGCATCGCTGCTCGACAAGCGCGATCCGGCGCATCAGGAGGTGACGGGCGAAACGCTCAACTCCAATGCGGCGCTCGGCACCAAGGCAGGCAATGCCAACGCGATGATCGCGACCTGGAAGGGCGCGTTCGTCGGCGCGGTGCGCCGCTGCTTCAACTTCCCCTATAACGGCCAGGACGCCGATCAATTCGAAGTCGACATCGACATCCAGTTGCGGCCCGACGGCTCGGTAGCCGCCGCGCCCGTCATCGTCGCCGTGCGCGGGCCGTCGCGCTCGGTGGGCAATGCGATGGGGGAGGCCGCCAAGCGTGCGGTCGAGCAGTGCTCGGCCTATTCCTTCCTGCCGAAGGACCAGTACGAGACCTGGAAATACATTCCGATGACGTTCGGCCTTAGAGACATGTTGTGATTATGAAGGCGAAGGCAATCATTCAATGAGCAAGGTCCCATTCCTCACGCGACGCAACTTCATGATTGCGGCCGGATCGACGGTCGCTGCCCTGGGTGTTCGATCGGCGTGGGGGCAGGGACAACAGGGCCGGCTGCGCATCGACCCGAATGAATTCCAGCCGATGCCGATCGCGATTCCGAATTTCGTTGGTGGCTCGCCTGCGGATGGCGATGTCGGCGCCGGCATCACCGGCGTGATCACCAACAACCTGAAGCGCAGCGGGTTGTTTGCTCCGATCGATCAGGGCGCCTTCATCGAGCGCATCACCGACATCGACAAGGCGCCGCAATTTGCGAGCTGGAAGCAGATCAACGCGCAGGCGCTGGTCACCGGCCGCGCCACCCGGCAGGGCGACGGCCGGCTGAAGGCCGAATTCCGTCTCTGGGATGTCGGCTCGGGCCAGCAGCTCACCGGCCAGCAATATGTCACCTCACCGGAATATTGGCGTCGCATCTCGCACATCATCTCCGACCAGATCTACGAGCGTCTGACCGGGGAGAAGGGCTATTTCGACAGCCGCGTGGTGTTCATCGACGAGAGCGGCCCCGCCGAGCGGCGTGTCAAGAAGCTCGCGCTGATGGACCAGGACGGCGCCAATGTGCGCTATCTGACCCGCGGATCCGATCTCGTGCTGACGCCGCGTTTCTCGCCATCGACCCAGGAAATCACCTATATGGAATTCGGGCAGGGCGACCCGAGGGTCTATCTGTTCAACATCGAGACCGGGCAGCGCGAGATCGTCGGCAATTTCCCGGGCATGTCGTTCGCGCCGCGTTTCTCGCCCGACGGCCAGCGCATCATCATGAGCCTGCAGCAGGGCGGCAATTCGAACCTGTTCGTGATGGATTTGCGTTCCAAGTCGACCACGCGCCTCACTGACACGCCGGCGATCGACACCTCGCCTTCCTACGCGCCGGACGGCAGCCGCATCTGCTTCGAGTCCGATCGCGGCGGCAAGCCCCAGATCTACATCATGGCGGCGAACGGCGGTCCGGCGCAGCGCATCTCCTTTGGCGACGGAACCTATTCGACCCCGGTGTGGTCGCCGCGTGGCGACTACATCGCCTTCACCAAGCAGGGTAGCGGACAGTTCGCGATCGGCATCATGAAGACCGACGGAAGTGGCGAGCGCATCCTCACCTCGGGCTTCCACAATGAGGGACCGACCTTCGCCCCGAACGGGCGGGTGGTGATGTTCTTCCGCGATCCCGGCGGCAACAGCGGCCCATCGCTGTACACCGTCGACGTTACGGGCCGCAACGAGCAGCGGGTGCCGACGCCGAGCTTCGCTTCCGATCCGGCCTGGTCACCGCTACTGTCATAAACCTCGGGGTGAACCCTTTGCCGGGTGATCGTTGAACGCGCGGTTTTCGAAAAACTTTGCGCGTTCTTTCATGGCCGGCTTTCGGGCTCAGCAAACTTTTCCTAGTCTTTTGATTTCGTGGCGAAATTTCCGTCCCTCGAGTTGCAAAACAACTCGCTTTTAACGATGTTTTCTCAGAAAGACTTCATATCGCATAGGTAAAAGTACGCTCCCGAACAGGACGCGTACCAAATCCAATGCAACTCGCAAGCCGGAGCGGAGAGCCCGATCACGAAGTCTCGCCGACAAATTCGGCGGCGACGATCGATTCGCTGTTCGAGGCTTCTGGTACGGTACTCACCGGCATCGTCTTCTCGGCCATCGCGGCGGCCATGACGGCGCTGAAGACGGGACAAATCCTGATCTGGGTGTTTGTCCCGCTTCTCATCCTGGCCGGAGTTGTCCGGGCACTCGATTTGCGGCAGTACCAGGCCCGCAAATCAACCATGACCGCCGAAGAAGCTGCGCAGTTGCAGAAGCGCTATCAGATCGGAGCGATGATCCAGGCCGCCGTGATCGGCCTGTGGTGTGCCACCACTCTGCTGAGCAATGACGACGCCGTGGCCCATATGATCTGTCTATCCGTCACCACCGGAATCGTGGCGGGAGCTGCGGGAAGGGCCTACGGACGGCAATCGATATTTCGTCTGCAGGCTGTGCTCATGTTCGGTCCAACTGTGATTGCGTTGGCGCTGCGCGGCACACCCTACTACGTCGCGATGTCGGTCGTGTGCTCCGCATTCCTTGTGGCCGTCATACAAATCTCGGGCAATTTGCACAGAATATTCATGCGGGCTGTCGTGGCGCGCGAGCGCGAGGCGGCGCTTGCCGGCCAGTTCGACACGGCGCTGAACAACATGCCGCACGGGCTCTGCATGTTTCGCGCCGGCGGCCGGCTTGCGGTGATGAATTATCGGTTCAGCAAAATGATGAATTTGTCCGATGATCTCGTGCGGGGCGGCGCCAGCGCGGCCGACATCATTGGAGCGTGCGTCAGCGCCGGTGCGATATCGGCGGAAGGCGGCAATCTTATCCTCAGCGAGATCGAAGATGCGCAGATGAAGGAGATCGTCACCATCGATCCCGATCATGCGCGCGGGCGAACACTGTCGTGGACGGTTCAGCCGATGGCCGACGGCGGAGCAGTAGTGCTGCTGGAAGACATCACCGAGCGCAAGAACGCCGAAGCCAGGATCAGCCACCTTGCCCGCTATGACGAACTGACGGCGCTCCCCAACCGCGTGAATTTCCGTGACGAGATCGAGCGGCTGCTGGCGATTTCCCACAATGCCGAGCGTCTGTCCGCGCTCCTGTTCATCGATCTCGATCAGTTCAAGCAAGTCAACGACACGCTCGGCCATCCCTGTGGCGACCAGTTGCTTTGCGCGGTTGCCGAGCGGCTGCGCGCCATGTTGCGGCCGGAAGATTTCGTGGCGCGCTTCGGCGGCGACGAATTCGTGGTGTTCCAGCAGAATATCCACAGCAATGAAGACGCCGCGGGTCTCGCCCGCCGCATCGTCGACAGCTTGAGCGAGCGCTACAAGATCGACAATCACCTGGTCGAGATCGGCGCCAGCGTCGGCATCGCGATGGCTTCTCCCGGCGTCAGCGCCGATACGCTGCTCAAGAACGCCGACATGGCGCTGTACCGTGCCAAGGCCGATGGCCGCGGCACCTTCTGCTTCTTCCGCGAGGAGCTGGCGCAGACCGTGGAGGCGCGCCGCATCCTCGAGCTCGACCTGCGCAGGGCGCTGGCTAACGAGGAGTTCGAGCTGTTCTATCAGCCGCTGGTCAATCTCAAGTCGGGCAAGATCACGACCTGCGAGGCGCTGTTGCGCTGGAACCATCCGGTGCGCGGCACGGTCTCTCCAGTCGACATCATTCCCGTTGCCGAGGATATGGGCCTGATCGTCGATCTTGGCCGCTGGATTCTGCGCAGGGCCTGCATGGAATGCGTGAAGTGGCCGGAGGGCGTCAGCGTCGCCGTCAACTTCTCGCCGCAGCAGTTCCATCAGCGCGACTTGCTGAGCGAGGTTCGCTATGCGCTCGAGGTCTCGGGCCTGCCGGCGCACCGGCTCGAGGTCGAGATCACCGAATCCTCCCTGCTGCGCAACACGCAGCTCACCCACGACGTGCTGTCGCAGCTCAGCGCGATCGGCGTGCGCATCTCCCTTGACGATTTCGGGACCGGCTATTCGAGTCTGAGCTATCTGCACAATTTCCCGCTGCAGAAGGTCAAGATCGACCGCTCCTTCCTCGAGGGGATCGATACCGATCGTCCGCTCACGCTGCTACGTGGCGTGGCGCGGCTCTCGGCAGATCTCGGCATGTCCGTGGTGGTCGAGGGCATCGAGACCAACGAGCAGCTGGAGCTGATCTCGGCCGACGGCACCGTCAGCGAGGCGCAGGGCTACCTGTTCAGCCGCCCGGTCCCGGCAGTGCGGGTGCGGCAGCTGCTGAACGCGTCGCATGGCCGGCGGGCCCCGGAAGAGCAGCTGGCGGCGGTGCCGTCGCGCTCGATCGCCTGAGACCTCATCGCAACCCTGAGGGGTGAAATTTTATTGCGTCGAAGCGCCCGGAAATAGGCCATTTTGATTAACCCTAACGTCTCCAAGCCTTTGCAATTCCATTAAGGGGTCGTTAATGTTCCCTCACTCGCGGAAGTTGCTTGGGTGTGGGGGAGTGTGTCTGAATGAAGTCTGGCGCCGAGCCGCGCACCCCGCTTTATGTGCGAGGGGCAGGACTGTTCGATCGCATCGATTACCGCCTCATCGAAACTCCCGAGGAAAAAGATCTTATCTATTTGATGCGTTACAGAGCCTATCTGCACGGTGGTTTGATTTCGCCGTCAGAGACTCGGCGCGTCACCGATCGCTATGACAATTCGCCCAACGTCTGGATCTTCGGCATATTTGTCGACGGAGAGCTCTGCGGTTCTTTCCGCCTCCATGTCCTGACGTCGGCATGGCGGGATTCCTACACGACTGAATTGTTCGGTGATGTCCTTCATGAACGCCTCGATCGAGGCGAAGTGTTCGTCGATCCGGCCCGCTTCACGGCAGACCCGGAAAAAGCCCGGCGGTTTCCCGAGCTGCCCTATCTCACGGTTCGGCTGGCCTACATGGCCTGCGATTATTTCAATGCCGATACCGGGCTTGCGATGGTGCGCACCGATCACCAGGCGTTCTACCGCCGTGTCCTTTTGTCCGAGACGATCTCTGAACCGCGTCCATTTCCGGGCTGGGACACCAAGAAGGTGATCTTGATGGCGTCCGATTTCCGAAGGGTCCGGGAAAAGATCCTGGCGCGTTTTCCCATCATGCGGTCGAACGCTTTCGAGCGGCGTATGCTGTTCGATCGCGCCGGCGCGGGCAAGGCGGTGTTGCGTCCGATGCTCGTATCGGCGCCGCTCAGTCCCGATGCGACCGCGTCGCTGATCTGACTGCCGTCGGTTCCGTCGCCGATAGCTGCATTCCGCAGCCCATTACCCGGCAGATAGCACACAGTTCCGGCAAAACTGCTGGTTGGCCTGTGAACGCGGCTTGCTTTCACCCTCGCGCCACATTTACAACCGATTAACTATCGCGGTCGCTTTTCGCGGTTCGGGGGCATTTGAACGGGTCTGGCAACACCCCATCAAGGTTGACGGAACGTTCGCTTAACCAACCCCCTGTAGACCGAATGACAGTATCAAGACGTGAGCGTGGAGGCTCCGGAATGAAATATCCTATGCATATCCTCCGGGGATTGAAGCTGGCCGCAGTCCTTGCGGTCGCGTTGTCGATGGGTGCTTGCGCCAACAAGAATCTCGGCGCCGACGCCATGGCCAGCGCGGCGACGCCGGGCAGCCAGCAGGATTTCGTGGTCAATGTCGGTGACCGCGTGTTCTTCGAGAGCGACCAGACCGACCTCTCGCCGCAGGCTGTTGCCACCCTCGACAAGCAGATCCAGTGGCTGCAGACCTATCCGCGCTACCAGTTCACCATCGAAGGGCATGCGGACGAGCGCGGCACCCGCGAGTACAACATCGCGCTCGGCGCCCGCCGCGCCCAGTCGGTCAAGGCCTATATGCAGGCCCATGGCATCGATGGAAGCCGCATGCGGACGATCTCCTACGGCAAGGAACGCCCCGTCGCGGTCTGTAACGACATCTCCTGCTGGTCCCAGAACCGCCGCGCGGTCACGGTGCTGAACGCGAGCTCGTAAGGCTGGCGTAAGCTTCTCGAGAAAGTCCGGCGCCCTCGGGCGCCGGTTTCATCTGGGCTGGTTGATGAAATCGCGGATCACCGCCATGGCGCGCTCCGGCGCGTCAGGAACGATGGCATGCCGGCAATCCACGAACCGCTCGAATTGCACCAGATGTGCAGGAAGTGCCGCCGCGATATCCGCCTGGCTCTCGATCGGGTGGATGGGATCATCTTCGCCACCAAGCACCAGGGTAGGGCATTGGACACGGCCAAGATCTGCCAGCATGTTGAAGCTGTGGCTTTCGCCGCCGGGCCGCGTGAACCATTGCAGCACCGGCGACCGGTTCACGGCTCGGCGCATCAGGTTCGGATCGCGTGGCATCCGCGTGTAAAGCGGCATCGCCAAGCGTCGCCAAGCATCGAGCGAAGCTTCATCCGGGTGACCCCGCGCTTCCAGGAAGCGGCGGCGGGCCAGCGCACCCACTTCCGGGCCGCCGAAACGCTCGAACAGCGCGACGCGCCGTTCCGGGTAGGAACCGCCGACGGCTTCGGTGCTGATCAGCACAAGCTTTGCGGGATGGCCTGCATGACGGGTGGCATAGGACATCGCCACCATGCCGCCGAACGATGCGCCCAGCACAATCGGATCGGCGATGTCGAGGGTGTCGCAGAACACGCGGACGTCGTCTCCCCACTGTGCCAGGTTCCAGCTTTCGCGCGGACCGTCTTCGCTGCGCCCGTTGCCGCGATGGTCGAGGTAGACAATCTGCGCAACGTCTGACAGCGCGGAGTAGGCCGGCCGATAGATCGAATGATCGAAGCCGGGACCTCCATGGAGCAGCAGCACGGTCGGCTTTTCCCGCATGAGAGGGCCGTCAGGGACGAATTTCGTTCCCTCCACATCGAAGAAGAGCCGTACCCCGTTCACGGACACGTGCATGGTCCGACTCCTTCATCTTCATGAATGATTCGCTCAACCAGATTACCGGCTTGTCTCGGAGCCGATCCTAAACCATACCGTTCAAACCAGCGGCGGATTGGGCTCGCCAGTCACAATTCCGGCGCACTCCGTTCCTCAATGGTCGCTCGCATTCACTTTTCACGTTGATTTCCTCGTCAGGGCAACATGTCGTCCAGTCTACTCAAACTGACCGGCGCCGCGGCGATTGCCGTAGCTCTTTCGGTATCCTCGCAGGCCTTTGCGCAATCGGACGATGGCGACGCGGAGATGCGTGTCCAGAAGCTGGAGAATCAGCTTCGTCAGCTCACCGGCCAGAATGAGGAGTTGCAGTACCGCAACCGCCAGCTCGAGGAGCGGCTGCGGCAGCTCGGTGGGACCCCGCCGGGGGCGCCGGGTCAACCCAATGTCACCGCTGTGCCGCCGGCGCAGGCCGGCCCGAGCTATAACCCGCCGCCGGCCCAAGGTGGCTACGCGCAGCCGAATTACGGCCAACCGCAGCCGGGCTATGGTCAGCAGCCCCAAGGGGCGTACCCCCAGCCGCAACAGCAGGGATACCCACAGGCGGCGGGCCCGGCACCGATCGTTCAAGAGCCGGCGGGCCCGCGCGGGCGCCGCGGCGATGCGTTCGACCCGAACCAGAACCCGAATGCACCCGGTGCGCCGCAGGCGCTGGGCGGCGGACGGCTCCCGATGCCGGCTGATGGTACTGTGGCTGGTCCCGGCGGCCGGGCGCCCGGCGAGCCGCTCGATCTTTCCAATGGGGCGAATCTCCCGCCGCCCACCACGCAGGCTGGTCTGCCGCAAGGTGGCGTGCAACAGGGCCTGCCGCCCCCGCCGCCGCGCAATCCCAACGGCGCGGGCGGGCTTGCCACCGCGCCACCCTCGAATACGCCGCGCGACGAATATGATCTCGGCATCGGCTATATGCAGCGCAAGGATTATGCGCTCGCCGAAGAGACCATGAAGAATTTCGCGCAGAAATATCCGGGCGACGCCCTGGTCGGCGATTCCCAGTACTGGCTCGGCGAGAGCTATTTCCAGCGCCAGCAATATCGCGACGCCGCCGAGACCTTTCTCAACGTCACCAGCAAATACGACAAGTCGGCCAAGGCGCCCGATGCGCTCTTGCGGCTCGGCCAGTCGCTGGCGGCGCTCAAGGAGAAGGAGGCCGCCTGTGCCGCCTTCGGCGAGGTCACGCGCAAATATCCGCGCGCTTCCAGTGGCGTCAAGGCCGCCGTCGACCGCGAGCAGAAGCGGGTGAAGTGCTGAGCCCGTCCGCGCGACGCACGTAGCACCGCGCATTTCTCGCGCTAAGATAAGCGGGGCTTCGAGCCATAGCACCGCCATGCGAAATGAAGAAAAATCCCCGATTGCCGCCAGTGACGCGAAGCAGCTGTTCGCGGACTGGAAGGATGCGCCCGCGCTCGTGCTCGCGGTCTCCGGCGGTCCGGATTCGGTCGCGCTGATGTGGCTCGCCGTGCGCTGGCGCCGTGCCTTGTCGCGCGGTCCGCGCCTGATCGCGGTCACCATCGACCATGGCCTGCGTCCCGAAGCCGCGCGCGAGGCGCGCGAGGTCAAACATCTGGCGCGAGCGCTCGCAATCGAGCATCGCACGATGCGCTGGAACGGCGCGAAGCCGAAGACCGGCGTGCCGGCCGCGGCGAGGGCGGAGCGCTATCGCCTGCTGGCGCAGGCCGCGCGCAGTGCCGGCGCCATGCACGTCCTCACCGCGCATACCCGCGACGATCAGGCCGAGACGCTGCTGATGCGCCTCTTGCGCGGTAGCGGCATCGCCGGGCTCGCGGCGATGGCGCGCGAGAGTGATCGCGATGGCGTCATTCTCGCACGCCCGCTGCTCGCGATCCCGAAATCCCGTCTCATCGCGACGCTGGACAAGGCAAAAGTCGCTTACGCCGATGATCCGACCAATCGCGACACTGCGTTCACGCGGCCGCGCCTGCGCGCGCTGCTGCCGCTGCTCGCGGCCGAAGGCGGCGATGCAAGCGGGCTGGCGCGGCTCGCCGCGCGTCTGGCGCGCGCCAATGAAGCGGTCGAAGTGCTGACCGATGGCGCCGAGCGCTATCTCGCGCTCAAGGGCAACGCGACGCCGCGACAGGCCCAAGGCAAAGCCCGCGAGCTCGATGCCGGCGCGTTTGCGGCCCTGCCCGAAGAGATCAGGCTCCGCCTCTTGATACGCGCGATCAATCGCTTCGGGCATGAAGGGCCGGCAGAGCTCGGCAAGGTCGAGGCCTTGCTGGCACAACTGGACCACAGTTTTGCAGAAAAGCAGGCAAAAACAGGCCCCGGGGCCGCGCAAATCAGGCTAAAACAGACCTTGGCAGGCGCGCTGGTGACCGTCAGCCAGGGGAGTATCCGCATTGAGCCGGCACCCTTGCGGCGGCGCAAATGAGCGCCGCAATCGGCAAATAACACCGTCGCTTGTGTCTTAATCCCTCCGGGAGTCTTAACCACCTCGGAAATGGCCGCTTCCAGCGTGATTTTTTGCGCGGGAATCGGGCCCGGATGCGGTAAATAGTCCGACGTGGTTCCCTTGGCATCACGGCGGGCGGCACCTAAATTGTAATATGGTCGACCGGGGGACTCCCTCGTGGCTACCCAGGGATAGATCCGAAGGACTCCAATCCGAAGGACATCCACAAGGATACAAGGCCGCGATCCGCGCGACCACGAAGGAAAGTCGATGAACGCCAATCTGCGCAATTTCGCCCTGTGGGTTATCATTGTCCTGCTGCTGTTGGCGCTGTTCACGCTGTTCCAGAATCCCGGTCAACGCGCCTCCTCGCAGGACATCTCGTTCTCGCAGCTGTTGAACGACGTCGACAAGGGCAACGTCCGCGAAGTCGTGATCCAGGGGCCGGAGATTCACGGCACCTACAACAATGGCACGAGCTTCCAGACCTATGCGCCGAGCGATCCGAATCTGGTCAAGCGCCTCTATGACGCCAAGGTGCAGATCACCGCGAAGCCGCCGGGCGACAACGTGCCGTGGTTCGTCTCGCTGCTCGTCTCCTGGCTGCCCTTCATTGCGCTGATCGGCGTGTGGATCTTCCTGTCGCGGCAGATGCAGGGCGGCGCCGGCAAGGCGATGGGCTTTGGCAAGTCGCGCGCCAAGATGCTGACCGAAGCGCATGGCCGCGTCACCTTCGAGGATGTCGCGGGAGTGGACGAGGCCAAGCAGGATCTGCAGGAGATCGTCGAGTTCCTGCGCGATCCCGGCAAGTTCCAGCGCCTCGGCGGACGGATTCCGCGCGGCGTGCTGCTGGTCGGTCCTCCCGGCACCGGCAAGACGCTGATCGCGCGCGCGGTTGCGGGCGAAGCCAACGTGCCGTTCTTCACCATCTCTGGCTCCGACTTCGTCGAGATGTTCGTCGGCGTCGGTGCTTCGCGCGTGCGCGACATGTTCGAGCAGGCCAAGAAGAACGCGCCCTGCATCATCTTCATCGACGAAATCGACGCGGTCGGCCGTCATCGCGGCGCCGGCCTTGGCGGCGGCAATGACGAGCGCGAGCAGACGTTGAACCAGTTGCTGGTCGAGATGGACGGCTTCGAGGCCAACGAAGGCGTGATCCTGATCGCGGCCACCAACCGTCCTGACGTGCTCGATCCCGCGCTGATGCGTCCCGGCCGCTTCGACCGCCAGGTCGTGGTCTCGAACCCCGATATCGTCGGACGCGAGCAGATCCTCAAGGTTCACGTCCGCAAGGTGCCGCTGGCGCCCGACGTCAACCTGAAGACCGTCGCGCGCGGCACGCCCGGCTTCTCGGGCGCCGACCTGATGAACCTCGTCAACGAGGCGGCGCTGACGGCGGCCCGTCGCAACAAGCGCATGGTGACCCAGGCCGAGTTCGAAGAGGCCAAGGACAAGGTCATGATGGGTGCCGAGCGCAAGTCGCTGGTCATGACCGAAGAGGAGAAGCGCAACACCGCCTATCACGAGGCTGGTCACGCCCTGGTAGCGCTGCATGTGCCGGGGTCCGATCCCGTGCACAAGGCGACCATCATTCCGCGCGGCCGCGCGCTAGGCATGGTGATGCAGCTGCCCGAGGGCGACCGCATCGGCTATACGCGCCAGTGGTGCGTGTCACGGCTTGCAATCGCGCTCGGCGGGCGCGAAGCGGAGATCCTCAATTCCGGCCCGGACAAGGTGACCAATGGCGCCTCCGGCGACATCCAGCAGGCGACCAATCTGGCGCGGGCCATGGTGATGGAATGGGGCATGTCCGACACGCTCGGCCGCGTGCGCTACCAGAGCAATGAGCAGGAAGTCTTCCTTGGTCATTCGGTGGCGCGCTCTACCAACATTTCGGAAGAGACCGCGCGCCTGATCGACGTGGAAATCCGCCGGCTCGTCGAGGATGGCGAGCAGGAAGCGCGCCGCATCCTGCTCGAGCATCGCGGCGACTGGGAAGCGATCGCCCAGGGGCTGCTGGAATTCGAGACCCTCTCCGGCGACGAGATCAAGGATCTTCTCAACGGCAAGAAGCCGAACCGCGAGTCGGTGCTGGAGCCGACCACCCCGCGTGCTTCCGCCGTGCCGCCGGCCGGCAAGCCGCGCCCGCGGCCCGATCCGGATGCCGGCCTGGAGCCGCAGCCGCAGGCTTAAGCTCGCGTCGCGCATGGCCGGAGTACCCGGCAAAACACTCTCGCAAAAGCTCGGCCTCAGGCCGGGCTTTCGCATTTTTGTGGACGGCGCGCCCCGCGGACTATCGCGGCATCGTAGGCGAATGGCCCGACGGCGCAAAAACTCGTCGCGCAGGCCAAGGCGCCACTCGACATGGTGCACGTGTTTGCGACCGAAGCCAAAGGTCTCGCGTCAAAACTCTCCCGCTATCGCGACGCCATCGCGCCCGACGGCATGATCTGGATCTCCCGGCCGAAGAAGTCGAGCCGGGTGGCGACCGATCTCAGCGATGTCGTGGTGCGCGACATCGCGCTCAAAAGCGGCCGGAACGGCACTGCCTCGATCACGTCGCGGTGAATCTGGGAGTCCATGCCGCGGAACCGAAGCCGTGCGTTCAGAGTTGTCGTTTCAAGGAAGGATCAGAGGGAGGATCAGCCATTGCATGAGCGGCCTCATATCGACCGTGCTTACCTTGCGGCGCTCTCGGCCGCGATCGCGCTCGTCTGCATCGTCGTGCTGACGCTGCAGATTCGCGACCGCTGGCATTCGCCGGAGATCAAGCCGGCGGATCAGGCTCAGTACGCGACGACGGGGCAGGTTGCTCGCAACGCGGGTGCGAAGATATTGCCGACCGATCCATCGCTTTCCGTGGAGCCGTCTCCGGCCGGACCGAAGCAGGCTCAGCCCGCCAATCCCAATTGAACCGACGTCACTGCCTCAGCGGCAGCGGTTGGTCGCCAAGCATCGCCTTGACCACGACGGTGCGCGCAAGCGCCGGATCGAGCGCGTGTTCGGCGATCAGGTCGGAGCATTCCTTCACGATCAGATCGGCGTCCTGCGTGATCTTCAATTCCTTGTGCCGGTCATGGTGGTGAAGCCCCATGCTTTCGCCGAGCACCTCCAGGACATTGAGGATGCGGAACGGCTGGTCGCGCTCATGGGCGCACAACTCGCGATGGTCGGAATGGTAGATCGTGACCAGCGCGTCGACGCAGGCGCGACTGGCGGCCTCGAGCTCGGCCCGCTGCAGCTCACGCTTGTAGTCCGGCAGCACGGCCATGCTGGCGCTCTGCAGGCCGACGGACGGCTGTGCGAGATCGACGATCTCGATGCCAGGGACTGCCTGCAGCATGTCGAGCACGGCTTCGACGATGCCGGCCACGCCGGAATGCCGGTGCAGCGCCACGCGGAGTTCGACCCGCTCGCGCAGAAGCGGCCTGAGCTCGTCGAGCCGGCGGCGAAGGTAGCGCAGGAACGGCGTCATCTCGAACGGCTTTGAGCCGCGCTGCTTCTCGATGGCCGGCAGCGTCGTCTCGCTGAACTGCACATAGCAGCTCGGGCACCACGACAGCACGCCGGATTTGCTGTTCGACATCTTGTCGATCGAGCTCGTGCCCATGCGGCCGGACATTTCCGTGTCGCCTGCTCGCAATTGCATCACGCCGCAGCAATGGCTCGGACCGCCCATCACCGAATAGGAGATGCCGAGCGCATCCATGATGTCGAGCGCCAGCAGCGCGATATGCGGCGTCTTCAGCACATTGCAGCCGGTGTAGAACACGAAATCCGGAACGTCGCCGGGTGCGGCCAGCGCGGCAGCGCCCTGGCCGAGCCGCTCGAGTGCGGCATGATCGAGCTGCAGCCGCGACAGCGTGGCGACGTCGCGGCTGGTCTCGCGATATTTGGTCACGCCGTTGCGGCGCCGCGTGGCGGAATCGGACTCCTTTCGCCGCATCGCGCTCCGCGCCATGGCGAGCAGGAAGCGCGGGTTGACGCCGTAGTCGCAGGCCGTGACGCAATCGCCGCTTAGCATGCAGGAGGCGGCCCAGCGCCGCGACGCCTCGGGTCCGTCGCCGCTCCTCACGATATCCATGATGCCTGCGATGACGTCGACCGGCGACGCCCCGGCCATATTGGCGGGCGCGACACTCGGGCAGACCTCGACGCATTTGCCGCATTTGACGCAAGCCTCCAGCATCTCGCCGGTGCGGTCGTTCAATGCGGCCTCGAAGCTGAGATCAGTCATGGCTGCCACCCGCCTGTCGTGGACGAGACGGCAGCATAGACGCTTTGGCGTCGTCGCGCCAATCCGCGGGGACCGTGGCCCGTTCATGCGCCAACTGCCATGCTCGCCGCTTCCCCGAGCGGCCAGCGTCTTCGACGCGCCGGTCCAATCGAACGCATCGACACGGTTACCCGCCCATGGGCGGTTCATCGTAATCGACGTGATGGGCAGCCACCCACATCGGGCAAGGGGATCGTCTTCATCGCGTAAGCAAATCACGATCTCAACAATTCGAGACGCGGTGAATTGCGGATGCTAACGTCATGACGCGACAGGTCGATGCGGCGCCGCGTCCCTGTCGCCGTCATCGAGCCGGCGTCGAACAAGAAATGCCTCGGGAGAGCTGCGCGGGTGATACCCGGGCCATGCGTGACAGGGAGGCTTCAATGAATAGAAAGATCGTCGAAATGGTCTTCACCGTGGGGGTTGCGGTCACTGCGCTGGCCGGCACCGCGAGCGCACAAAATTCAACGGCGAGCGCCGCCATCGACACAAGTCTGCGCAGCGCGGTCGAACGCAAGGACGTGCCGGGGGTGGTCGCGCTGATCACCGATCGCGAGCACGTGCTTTATCAGGGCGCATTCGGCGTGGCAGACGTCTCGACCGGGCGCCCGCTCAAGACCGACGCGCTGTTTCGTATCGCCTCGATGACCAAGCCGGTCACCACGGTGGCATTGATGCAACTGATCGAGCAGGATCGGATCGGTCTCGATGACCCGGCCGAAAAATACCTGCCGGAGCTTGCGGGACTGAAGGTGATCGAATCCTTCGACGCGAAGACCGGAGACTACCGGCTCCGTCCGCCAGCAAGGCCGCCGACAGTCAGGCATTTCCTGACCCACACCTCCGGACTGGCCTATTCGTTTACGAGCGCAATCTGGCGCGATTTCAAGCCGCGCGCCGGCGAAACCTATCCGTTCGGCGGACCGCTGCTGTTCGATCCGGGTGAGCGCTGGCACTACAGCACCAGCACCGATGTCGTCGGCAGACTGGTCGAGGCGGTGTCCGGCCAGAAGCTCGAGGATTATTTCCATGAGCACATCTTTGTTCCGCTCAAGATGAATGACACCTCCTACAATGTGCCTGAGGCAAAGGGGCCGCGTCTCGTCGCCCAGCAGCAGCGCGCCGGCGAGCACATGGACGGCGCCGTCGAGCTGCAAAAGCCGCAGCCCGGGCTGACCATCGCGGCGCCGATCGGCGGTGGGGGCCTCGCCTCGACGGCCGATGATTACGGCCGCTTCGTGCGCATGTTCCTCAACGGCGGCACGCTCGACGGGGTGCGGGTGCTCAAGGCCGACACGGTGGCGCTGATGAGCCAGAACCAGATCGGCGCGGTCACGGTCCCCGCGCTCAAGAGCGCGCTGCCGCGCAGTGCCGACTTCACCTTCATCGCGGACGGCCGCGATAAATGGGGCCTTGGCTTCCTCATCACGGTCGACCAGGTGCCCGGCAAGCGCTCCCCCGGCAGCCTGAGCTGGGGCGGTATCAACAACACGTTCTTCTGGATCGATCCCGCCCGCGGCGTCGCCGGCGTGATCATGATGCAGTACCTGCCGTTCGCCGACGCCAAGGCGCTGGCCACCTACGACACGTTCGAGCGTGGCGCCTATCAGCTCGTGAGCGTCGACCGATAGGTTCTTGCAATGTCTGGCCGGCTTCATGCCGGCCGGACTTCGGGTGGTCCAATATCGACGTCCGGCCAGTCTGCGAGCGTGTCATCACAGAAAATTTCGCAGTCGCGCGAGCTCGGCGATGAGGCCTTCAGGCAGGACGGCCGACAGTAGCGGAATCTCCGGCGCCACACGAATTTCATACAGGTGGCGCGTCGAGATCGGCTTGGCCATGAGATCCTTCAGGCACTGGTCGAGGGTGGCCTCGACGAGGAGATAGGGGCTGCTCTCCGGACGTCGCTCGTTGCCGAGTGAAGGCCACTTGCGAAGGATAGCCGGAGTATTGAAATTGACGTTTGCGACGCGACGCGCTGTCGGTCGTGCCTCGGTCAGGAGGCTTGCCATCGCCTTGCAGGCGCTTTCGGCATCCGTGAATGTTTTGAACGGCGAGCCCGCAACCTCCATGGCGCTACTGTTTTGATGGATCGGACGCCATGACGCCATGAAGCCGGTTCGTCCGCGAAAGCCCGGGCCGCCTCGGCTCTCATGACTGATCACGAACGAAAAGCCATTTCCGCTCGCGTTCCATGCTTCCATCTCCACAATGGAGCTGATGACGCGGGTGAACTGCACAGAAATCTCGATGCGCTTGGGAGACAGAAACAAACGTTGCGAACAATCCGCAGCCCGAACATCATGGCTGAGTGAGCCGTCCGCTTGCGGTTGTGAGTCTCAGCAGACATATCATGGTTTTGGGGTCTGCTTCGCCCCACAGGAGCCGTCGGTTCTGCCGCAAATGAACATTTCATGCGGATCGTCCCGCAAGGTATGATAGCCCGGCTGTGGACTTGAGTTGAACCCACGCGGAGGGCGACTGCGATGGCGCTGACGGCTCTTGATCTCGGCCTCCGCGGGGCGGTGGTCGGGCTGTTCCTCGTGGTCTGCGCGGTCCTGCTGCTGCGCTACGCGACGGTTCACCGCGCAGCGAGCCTGGGTGCCGCCATGGGCGTGGCCGGTGCGGCCTATGCAATTTCGACGGCTCCCTTCTTTCCCACCTGGTCGTTCGGCTGGAGCTCGCCCTTCGTTGCGCTGGCTATGAGTTGCCCCGTCATCCTGTGGCTATGGGCGCGGACGATCTTCGACGAGCATTTTGCGTTGCGCCCCTGGCATACGGCCGCTTGGACACTGATGGCCGGCCTCGGCGTTGTGGCTTTTAACGGCTGGACAAGCTGGCCCGGCCTTGCAGCGATATCCGGACGCCTGCTGGCGATAGCATCGATCGCGTTCGCGCTTCTGGCGGTTGCCCAGACGGCGAAAGGCTGGCGCAAGACCATGACGACGGCGCGCGGCCGGCTGCTGGTCGCGCTGGTGATCGGCATCAGCAGCCGGATCGTGCTGAGCGCCTGCGCGGGGCTTGCCGCAATTCCGATGCGGTCCATTAGCCTGACCGCCGCGTGCGGCCTTGGCGCGTTCGCGCTGATGTCGATCTGGATGATGCTGTTCGATCCGCCCGAGAGCCAGCCGGCCGTTGCCGGCACGGGCGCCGGAAGCGGTGACGCCAGTCGGTCCTCCCAGTCATTCGTACGCGCCAGCCCGTCGGCATTGAACCGGGCCTCGCTCAATCGTCTGGAATACTTGATGACGACCGAGCGAACCTACCGCCATGAAGGGCTAACCATCGGCCTCCTGGCCGCCAGGCTCGGGATGCCGGAATACCGGCTGCGAATGCTCATCAATGAGGGGCTCGGCCATCGCAACTTCAATGCCTTCCTCAACCGCTATCGCCTCGACGAAGCCAAGGCGGCGCTCGCCGATCTCGGCCAGGCCGAGGTGCCGGTGTTGACGATCGCGCTCGATGCCGGGTTCCAGTCGCTTGCGCCGTTCAACCGCGCGTTCAAGGCCGACACCGGATTGACGCCGACTGAATTTCGCCGAAAGGCGGCGGCCGGGGTACAAAACCGGGACGCCGAGCCACAAACCGCGCCTTCAAGCTGATATTCGATCCTCGATTTCATAATTCGATAGGCCTGCAGCGGTGCGATCTGGCTAGCTCCGGGCACAATCGTGAACGGTGTGGTCTACGTCCACTCCGGTTATGCCGGCGATCGACCGCGAACATCTATGACCTCAAGGGCAAGGAAGGCAATCTGCTGATCGCCTTCTCGGTCGACGGCAAATAGCCCATGGCATCACGAGCAAGCCGTGCCCGTCGCGCAAGAAGCACAAGGGAGTTCGACGTCCGATGAAAGACTTTCTCAATGCGGCGAGGCTGCTGCTGCTCGACCTTGCGTCAACCCTTGTTTTTCTTCTCCTGTTCCTGCTGACGCACAACACGCTGCTCGCGGTCGGTCTCGGCGTCGCATTCGGCGTGGCGCAGATCGGCATCCAGTTCGTCCGCGGAAAGCGGATCGACGTCATGGAGTGGCTCAGCCTGTTTCTGGTCGTCGCCGCCGGCACCGCGACGCTGCTCACCCATGACCCGCGCTTCGTGCTGTTCAAGCCGAGTGTGATCTACGCGATCGTCGGCGTCGTGATGCTCAAGCCCGGCTGGCTCAATCGCTACCTGCCCGACATCGCAAGGACCGTCATGCCCGATGTCGCCGTCGTGGTCGGCTACGCCTGGGCGGTCCTGATGTTCGTCTCCGCCGCCGTGAATGGATTCGTCGCACTGACCTGTGACGTCGCGACGTGGGCCATGGTGATGCCGATCTACGGCATCGTGAGCAAGGTGGTGGTGTTTCTCGGCGGATTTGCCGCCATGCGTATCATCGGGAGGCGGCGCATCACCGCCATGCCGGCCGGCGAACGCGATGCCCTGCTGGCCTCTGCTGGGCGATGACCAGGTGCAGCTTTGCCTCCCAAAACGGACATTCGCTTGTGCGGCTATTCTGTCCGCCGCCCCGGCCGCCGATGAGCGGGATCGCAATTGAAACGCTGGACGCCATCGCCACGCCACCAAATCGCCTAACGACTCAATGATGCCTGTTGGAGCGGGCTGCGGGCACCGAGGGAGGAACCGATGGACACCCAAACATCCGGCGCACCCGACGAGAAAACGCCTCAGCCGGAAGAGGCTTTGGCAACACCACTCGGCAAGGAGAATTCGAATCCCTCCGGTCCGCCGGAAATCAGCGCCGCCGTCTCCCGGTTGACCTCAAATTCGATAGACGAGCTTCGCAAGCTGGTTTCCGAACTTCAAAAAATGCAGGAATTCTTGAAGTCCGAGGTCGACAACGTGCAGCGCCAAATCGACAGCGCGGTGGCCGGAATTAATATCATCGTCGAAACTATTGGTCCGTGGAAAAGCATCGCAGCAAGTACATCGCCCACGCGCAACTTCCGCGCGGGCGGACCGGCTGCCAATATCGAGCAACGCATTCGCGGCGGGTAGGATCCCGACGATCCCGCATGGGCCAATGATCCCGGCATGAAGGTCAACACCTCACCGTCCGATCACGTGCCAGTCGACCAGATGCAGTTCATGCGCTTCAACGGCAAGACCTGGGACCGCTTCGGCGAATTGCAGACGGGAAATTAGTTGGAGCGCGCCTTACGAACGTCGGGGCGCCAGAAGCGGCGCTGGTGGCGTCACGGCTGCTGGCGTGGTCCTGACATGCACCACGGCAACGTCGTCGGCGTAGAGTGTCCGCCAGCCCTGTGCGTGATCGAGAATCCGCACGACCGGCGAATCCGGCGGCAGCAGGGTCGCCTCGATATGATACTCGTCGAGCATCCCCAGGAGATCGTCGACCCTTCGGCCCTCGACGGCATTGAAATAAGTCATCACGAATTTCTCGCCATAGAGCTCGGCTCGGCCGTCGATGAAGGGCGGGATGTCCCTGGAGATCATGTAGCCGCCGAAGGCATAGGAATTGAAGATCCGCCTGGCGCCGCGTCGTTCGAGCACATCAAGTGCCGCGGCCGGCGTTTGTCGCTTGGTGAAGACGAATTCATGATGTGCCGCATAGGACAGGGTCGATGCCGACGCGCAGCCTGCGATGATGAGCATCGTCAATCCCGAGACATAGGGCAGAGACCAGAAATCGCTGGCCCAGGCCTTGATGCGATCCCCCGACGGCTGCAGGGTCGCGAACGGCTTTGCCAGCACCAGCGGAGTGAGGAAGGCGAAGGCCTCGATGCTGCGGACATGCGTCAGCGCCATGTAAACCAGCAGCAGCAGCAGCAGGATTTGCGGGACCGGCAGCACGATGCCGCGGTAAAAGCCGATTGCGATCAAGCCGAGGAGGCTCAGCTCGAACGGACTGAGCGAGCTGAAATTCTGCGGCATCCATTCCGAGATGACGGAAAGAAGCTGTCCCAGATCGAGGATTTTGGTCGCAGCCAGCAGCGTATTCCAGCCATAGGGGGTGCAGCAGCTGGCGACAAGCGCCGCGGCGGCGAACAGCGCCCAGCGCGCGGCAAGCGCGATGCGTTGCTCGGGCGCGGCGCCCCAGACGGCATCGAGTGCGATCGGTCCGATCAGCGCGAGCCCCAGCACGAAGCCTCCGTGAAGGCTGGCCCAGAGGCTCATCAGCGGCAGCAGGAAAAGCGATGGACAGGTGCGGCGATCCGCAGCCGATATCAGCGCGCCAGCCCAGGCCACCATGACCGGCAGCGCGAGCACGTGAGGCCTCGCCAGCAGGTGCTGGAACGACAGCACGAAAACGAGCATCGCCAGCAGCACCGAATGAGCCGGCTCGAAATGCTCGTCGAGCAGGAATACGAAGATCGCTATCGCGATGCCGACGGCGAGAGCAGTGAGTGCGACCGGCCCGGCCCATCCAAACTGGGTGTACACCGTCGCGAACAGCACTTGCGACAGCCACGCGTTCGAGATCCAGGACTTACCTGCGTGCAGCAGCGAATAGATATCCGAATAGGGGACAGCGCGGTGGCCGATGATCCATTGCCCGACCTTGATCTGCCAGAAGCTGTCGGAATCCTGGAGCAGGATATCGCCCATGAAGAAGCAAAGGAGATAAGCTCCGGCGCCGACAAGGAGGGGCAGTAGCCAACGCATCGAGATCTTGCCGTCGACGCGGCTCGGGAACGAAATCGATGTCAGTTTTTGAACCTGCATGGCTGGGCTCGTTGATGTCTTCCGTGAACCTGCGCATTGGATCACGCCCGGTCATAAATTCGGGTAAATCCGCCCCCTCAGGTCGGCGGCTGTGCCAACTTCAGGAAGGCGAACGCGGCATGGTAAATAAACCTAGCCTTCGCACAGGCACGGGTCAGTGCGCGTCCAATCCCAACTGGACCGGCCATGCCTTCGAGGCCGAAGCCTGCACCGGCTCGCCAAGCATGAAAGCCAGGTAATGGTTGGCCAGCATGATGGAGACCACTGCAACCAGGATGCCGCCGAAGACGTCGATCATGTAATGGGCGCCAATGACAGGCGTGGCAGCGATCATCAGGACGTTCGTCGCGATCGAAAGCGACGCAAAGCCCCGCACCGGCCACAGTGCCCACATGTAGAGGACCGCAGAGGCGGCGTGAAAGCTGGGAAACGAGACGATGCCCGCAAGCTGAAACAGTTCGAGGTAGCGAAGCGACCCGTTGCGCAGCGCCACGATGTCGCGCAGTTGCGCCGCATAGACCGTCGTATCCAGCGTGCCGAAGCCTTCGGCCTGAAGCTGCAGGCCATAAAAGGTTCCGATCGCCGGAACGAGCGCGGAAATGGCGATCGTCACCGCAAGCGCGAAGCACAATGCGCCCATGAACACCTGAAGCCTCACCAGGCGCAGCGTCATGGTGAGGATGATAGGGATGCCCAGCAGCGGCCACTTGATGAAGCCGTAGCCTGTGTGAAGGCAGCGCGCGATCATGGGATGCGCGTCGACGAATCTCGCGATTGGCTCCGGATCCATGCCCATCGCGCGGTCGATGAGCAGGAAGGTCTGGTCCTGCAAGGGCAGGTGAGTGGCGCCGGCGACATAGCTCAGCGGCCCGACGATCGCCGTGACCAGAATGACCTGGGAGATCGTTCCCAACGAGAAGGTCACCTTGGGGTCGGCGGCACGGCCTCGCGCGAACGTATAGATGTACGCAATCAATCCAGACACGACTGCGATCGCGGCCGTGGTCCCGAACGCCACCGGTTCGAGCGCGAAGTTCGACACGGCAATCGCAAGCAGCAATACGCTGCCCATGGCGGCGATCGGAATCCAGTTCAGGTTGAACAATTGCCAGGCAACGCGGACATCTGTATCGGCCATATTGCACCCGGAAGCTATCCGGGCACCCTCCTCGACAGGGTTTAACATCGAGGTAAGGACGATGGTTAACGCGTTGGGCGCAAATTGCCGGCTGTCGCGGAAATAGCGGAACGGACGCATTTCCTTTGTGTTCCGGTTTGAATAATTGTTCAGTTCTTCAGGCCTGCTGAACAGTGTTGATCAGGAAGCCGTTCGCCACGCGCGCTGCGGCGTCACGAACCGCTTGAGGGAAAGCGCGGGTCGCTCGATGAGGTGCCAAGAGATCACGGCCAGCGCGGTCACAACCAGGGCAGCCATCGGAAACAGCGCCCACCAGACTTTCAATGCCGGAAAAACCTCGACGAGCGCTTGCTGAATGGGAAATCCATAGAGATAGACGCCATATGAGTAGTCGCCTTCCGGAAGCCATTTGAGACGCGGAAGCGGCCGCATGCCGAGATAGACCGTGCAATAGATCAGCGGAAGCAGGCCCAGCGCCATGGTGCCGCGAAAACTCCAGGCGATGTAAAGCGCGATGATCGCCAGCGCGAAAAGATAGTCGCGAACCACGATATGCTCGCGCCAGCAATAGGCGCAGGCACCGGCGACGAAGCTCATCAGCAGGACGGGAGCGCCGTACATCGTGTCGCTCTCCCCGAGATCGAAGAGACTGTTGCCGGCACCCAGGATCGCGAACATGATTGCCGCGACAATCGCGATCTTCAGACGATCGAACAGCGCACCCGACACCATCAGGAGAAGAATGAAAGCGTAGCAGTAGTACTCAGGGGTCAAGGTCCACAGGTTCAGGTTGACCACGCTCGCCATCGGTGCGGCGGTGAACACACCGGGCAGGTAGAATTGGACGTGGCCAACGATGTTGCCGAAGTATGAATAGAACAGCCGGTCACCGAAATATTGCTGAAGCGGCACGACGGTCAGGATCGGTCCCAGGACAAGTGCCGACAGGGTCACTTCCACCATCAGCGCAGGCAGAAGCCGAAGAAGACGCAACGCAAAGAATGTCTTCGCCGATCTCACCCGCATGGCGCTGCCGGTGACCAGAAAGCCGCTCAGCGCGAAAAACATCGGCAGGATCGCGAGCAGGAACGGCCGCGCTGGCCCGCTCCACAGCTGTTGCGGCACGCCCTGGTCATATTGCGCAACGGCGACGCTATGGACCAGCAGCACGCAAAGGGCGAGCCAGAGGCGAAGCGTGTCGAAACCCGGTCCCTTTCCATCATTGCGATCCATGATCGCCTTGACGGAAGCTTGGCTCGCCATGGCTTCTCGGTTGTGTCGCAAATCAAGGTCATGCGGGCGCGGGACAGCCTCGCCGCGATGTCCAGCATCTTGCCCAAGCCAGTTCACAGCACGCCCCCGCAGCAGAAATCGCCTTCGGCGCATTCTTGTTGCTTGCCGTTATGAGGCAAAGCCGTGAATAGGTCATTAAATGGTTGATTAAATTGATAGTGACAACCAAAGAGTGCAGTTACGTTTCGATGCTGCGGTCACTCCATTGGTTGAAGGTCCCCGGAATTGCCGGGCTGCGTGGAAACATAGACAAGCGTCATATTTGCTTCTTGTGTTTCGGTCTGAATAGTTGTTCAGTTCTTCACAGCGATTTGCAGGCAAATCGCTCAAAATTCAAAATAGTGAAGACGCGTTCGATCGTGCCGCGAAGCCGGTCCGCGCAGGGACGAGAAACACGCCATGGTTTACCGGCGGACCCATCAAGTCGTGAAGCGCCTCGCGGCGCGCCGCAGTGCCATTCTGGCCGCAGCGAGAGATGCTGCGGCCGAGGCCGGCATGGCCGCCGTGCAAATCGCTCCCGTCGCGGTCCGCGCCAATGTCGCTGCCGGCACGGTCTACCGCTATTTCCCATCCAAGGCCGACTTGATCTCCGAGCTGATCGCCGATGTCTCGCGCGACGAGCTCGCCGCGATCCGCCGTGCGGCCGATGCCGCGCCCGGCCCCTCCTCGGCGCTGGCCGCGGCAGTCTCGACGGTCGCGGTCCACGTACTGTCGCAGCGCAAGCTCGCCTGGGGCATCCTGGCCGAGCCTGTCGATGTCGACGTCACCGCCTCGCGGCTTGCGAGCCGGCGGGAGATCGCCGGCGAGATTGCAGGCCGTATCGACGCCGCGGTGAAGGCCGGACATTTGCCCGCGCAGGACACGCAGCTGGCCGCGACCGCTCTGCTCGGCGCGCTGCATGAAGCCCTGGTCGGGCCGTTGGCGCCCGATAATCTCGACGACTCCGCCAAGATGCGCGACGCCGTGCAGACGGTGACGCTGCTTGCCTTGCGTGCGGTCGGTGTGCTGGATGCCCGCGCCCGCGGGCTCGTGGTGCAGGCCGTCCTGCCGGCGAAGACGCTGGTCGGAGCTTGACGCGCCAACGCGCGCAGTCACATATCCGCGTCACCGTCCGGGCCGACGGAAGCGATACGCACCATATTGGTGGTGCCGGGGATGCCGAGGGGCACGCCGGCGACGATCAGCACGCGCTGCCCGCCACGGACAAAGCCATCGCGGAAAGCGATGCGGCCGGCGCGGCTGACCATGTCGTCGAGATCGTGCGCGTCCTCGGCGACGACGCAGTGCACGCCCCAGACCACGGACAGTTTGCGTCCAGTCGCGAGGTTTGGTGTGATCGCGACGATCGGCGGCTTGGGCCGCTCGCGCGCCACGCGGATCGCCGTCGAGCCCGACGAGGTCCAGCAGATGATCGCGGGCAGGTCGAGCGTTTCCGCGACCTGGCGGGCGGCATCGGCGATGGCGTCGCCCGCGGTCGCTTCCGGCTCGGGCCGCTGCGCCGTCACCACCTGACGGTAAGTGGGATCGCGCTCCACTTCCTCGCCAATTCGGTTCATGGTCGCGACGGCTTCCACCGGATATTTGCCGGCGGCCGATTCCGCCGACAGCATGATCGCATCGGCGCCCTCATAGACGGCGGTTGCGACGTCGGAGACCTCGGCGCGCGTCGGCACCGGAGCCTGGATCATCGATTCCAGCATTTGGGTTGCGATCACCACGGGCTTGCCGGCGCGGCGCGCCAGCCGCGTCATCTGCTTCTGCAGGCTCGGCACGCGCTCCAGCGGCAGCTCCACGCCTAGATCGCCGCGCGCGACCATCAGCGCGTCGGAGGCCTCGATGATGTCGGGCAGGCGGTCGATCGCCTGCGGCTTCTCGATCTTCGCCATCACGGCGGCGCGGCCGCGGATCATCTTCTTGGCCTCGACGACGTCCTCGGCACGCTGCACGAAGGAGAGCGCGATCCAGTCGATGCCGGTCACAAGCGCGGCCTCGAGGTCGGCGCGATCCTTCGGTGTCATCGCCGATACCGGCAGGTCGGTATCGGGCAGGCTGACGCCCTTGCGGTCACTCATCTTGCCGCCGATCACGACGCGGGTGACGGCGCGCTCGGGCGAAGTTTCTTCTGCGATCAGCCGCACCTTGCCGTCGTCGAGCAGGAGCGCATGGCCCGGCCGCAGCGCGGCGAGGATTTCCGGATGCGGCAGGTTCACGCGCGTGGCATCGCCGTGCGTCTTGTCGGAATCCAGTGTGAAGCTCTGGCCGTTGTTGAGCTGCACGGAGCCATCGGCAAACGAACCGAGCCGCAGCTTCGGCCCCTGCAGGTCGACCAGAATGCCGATCGGCCGTCCGTAGCTGGACTCGACATTGCGGATGGTCGCGACCAACTCGCGCATCTTGTCATGCGGCGTGTGGCTCATGTTGATGCGGAAGATATCCGCGCCGGCCTCGAACAGGCGGCGGATCATCGCGAGGTCAGATGACGCCGGTCCGAGGGTGGCGAGGATCTTGATACGGCGCAGCCGTCTCATGGCTTGTTTCCGGGCGTTGCGGCTGGCGGCAGACCAGACCCGCCCGGAGGCGCAGCAGGTGGCGTACCCGGCGTATTCGGCAGCCCCGGAACGTTGCCGCCCGGCCCCACCGTTCCCGGCAGGCCCGGCACGCGCTGCTGCCCCGGCTGTTCGTTGACATCGGTCAATTGCACCGTCCATGCCCGCTGTTCGCCGGTATCGACCTCGAAGAAGCCGGTGCGATCAAAGCCCCGCGCCAGGCAATTCTCGGTGCCCTTGATCGTGAACTCCTTGTCACGCGAGCACATGAAGGCCTGGCCGGACCATTCGCCGCCGCGGTCATAATCGAGCGCATAGATGTAATAGAAGCGCGCAACGAGGGCTCCCTTCAGCAAGGTCTCACAGCTCCGCGAAGAAACGTTCCACCAGCCTTCGGTGGTCCACCCTTCCGCATCCTTGTAGCCGAGCGCGATCCCGACCCGGCTGGAGGTGTTGTTGCAGAGACGAAAGTCCGCCGCGGCCGGATTGTTCCAGAGGCAGAGGATGAGGACAACCAGCGCCGGAAGCAGGCGGCAACCGGCGGCGAAGGGGGGGCGAGCGGAACTTTGAAGGGTCATTGCGCGAAGCTATATCGGTTGTGATCGATTTCGCGTAGGGCCAGGACGATGTTCAACCACCGGAGCGGTATCTGAGGGGCAGATGACCGGTCCGAATCGTCCCGCAAGCGGCTGTTTATGCTGCGATATGGCAAAATATATGACAAGGTCCACATAATACCTGAACTCTGCAACGACGGGTTAACGACCATGTCCATCGACGACAAAACCAGAACGGAACTTGAAGCCGCCGCCTTCCGGCGCCTGGTCGCTCATTTGCGCGAACGGACCGACGTCCAGAACATTGACTTGATGAATCTCGCGGGCTTCTGCCGCAACTGCCTGTCCAACTGGCTGAAGGATGCGGCCGACGAGAAGGGCGTTGCTCTCAGCAAGGACGAGAGCCGGGAAGAGGTCTACGGCATGCCTTACGAGACGTGGAAGACGAAATATCAGGGCAGCGCCACCCCGGACCAGATGGCTGCGATGAAGAAGACGCATCCCGGCCACTGATTCGCGCCCTGCCGCGGTCCCTGATCAAACTGGAAGCGCAATTGGCGCGATCCACAGCTTTCTCCATTGAACGCCGGAAGGTGTGGGTGTCGCTGTGGATGAAGGGGATGCTGCCTTGACGGCGGCGCGCGCAAAATCGAGGGTCATCCGCGAAGAGACGTGGCCCTGACAAAAGAACGGGCTGCATAGCAAGCTCATTGTCAGTTCGATTTCAGGAGTAAGAGATGGCCACTGCCGCTGCCGTCCAGGAAGAACCAGCAACCCGCTTCGCCAAGGATCAGCTCAAGTCGATCATCGAGCGTATCGAGCGGCTGGAAGAAGAGAAGAAGACGATCTCCGACGACATCCGCGACGTCTATGCCGAAAGCAAGGGCAACGGCTTCGATGTGAAAGCGTTGCGCACCATCATCCGCCTGCGCAAGCAGGATCCCAACGAGCGCCAGGAAGAGGAGACCATCCTGGAGACCTATATGCAGGCGCTGGGGATGATTTGACGTGCTGATGGGCCTGACCCTCAGCTTGTCATCCCGGACAAGCGAGGCGAAGCCGAGCGCGATCCGGGACCCATAATCACAGGAAGATGTTGTAATCATCGCTGTTGCTACAGCGTTGCATCACGGCTGCGTCCTGTAGTAATGCGCTTTCGCGCGGACGACACTGAATTTGCTGTACCAGCGGGACTTACTTCAGCAGCGCGGTGCGCAGCGCGAACGACGTCGTCTCGAGCTTGGTGATCGCCGAGCCCGAGAAATGATCGGTGACAAGGCCCAGCATCGGATCATTCGAGAAGCCGATCGCGATCGCGGCCCGCGGCTTCACGAAGAACGCACGCATCTGGGTCATGTCGGCGTCGCCCATCATGGTCACCGACATCGATGTCGTCATGTTCGGCGCCAGCATCAGCATGCGCAGCCAGATGTCATTGCCCCTGGCGACCGACATTCGCGTCGCGTTGGCGATCGAATCGCCCGGACCGGGCGTGCCCTTGGTCGCGACGGTGTTGATCCCGGTCGCTGCATTCGGATCGCGCGTCAGCGCGGGACGAGGGCTGCGCGGTATCGGCGCGGAAGCGGCGGCGACGTTGGAGCGGTCGGTCGGGGGAACGGCCGGCGGCGCGTAGGCCATCGCCTGATAGGGCGCAGACGTGCTCGCGGTCGACTGCGGATCCGCGGCTTCGAGCGCCTTGCGGGCCGCGGCGACGGTTGCGAACGCCTGGGCCGCGGCATCATCCTGCTTCGGCGGCGCATTGTCGCCCCAGAAGCCGCGGGCGTTGATGATATCGGCGGGATTTTCGGGCTTGGCCGTCTCGGGCGTGGCTTCAGCCTTCTCGGCTGAAACGGGGGCCGGCTTCGCCTTTGGCGGCTGCACCACCTGGACATCGGCGGAGGCAAGCTGAAGGGCAGCTGTAACTTGCGGCCTGGTGCGCGGGGTCGGCGCGGGCTCGGCGGGCTTTGCGGCTGCCGCTACGGCCACAGGGGCGCGCGCGGGCTTCTCATCGGCCGCGAGAGCACCCGCGTCATCATCCTCATCGTTCGACTTGCCGCCCTTGAACAGCGAGGCCAGGAACGACGGCTTGCCGATGGTCGCGACATCATCGCCATTGCCGCGCTTCTCGATCTCGGCCTTGGCGAGCTCATAGCCCTTCAGCGGCACGCCGTCGGTCGGGACGTGCACGGTGCGGCCGTCCGGGAACACCTTCACCAGCTGATCATGCGTCATGCGCGGCCAGTGGCGGATGCTGCCGGTATCGAGATGTACGAAGGGCGATCCCGAGGTCGGATAGAAGCCGACGCCGCCGCGCTGCAGCCGCAGCCCGGCGAAGCGGATCTGCTCCAGCGGCACGCCCGGGATGTAGAAGTCCATGGCGTGACCCAGCATGTGCTGCGAAAAGCGCGCCACGCCCGAATGCGCGGAGCGGTGGCGGAGCATGGCGTTGGTGGCGGGCGAGCGGTAGGAGGAGACGATCTGGATCGGCTGTTTGCCGTCGACGTCGCGATAGACTTCCCAGAGGATGTCGAAGAGGTGACGGTCCATCACCGTCTCGTCCTGGGTGCGCCAGTCGCGCAGAAAATGATTGAGCTGCTTCAGCGCGGCTTCGTCGTAGCGGCCGTCGCGCTTGAAGGTGACCGTCAGGTCTTCATTGGAATGGGTGTGATGGAAGGAGAGGGTGCGGGTCTCGTTTTCGGCGGTCGCATCATGCACCGAGCCGGCGCCCACGAGCAGGACAAGCGACGCAAGGCCGATGCAAGTACCGGCCTTGAAACCCGCACTGGGCACAGACAACAATTTCAATTGACGTGCGAGGTCAATCAGCACGATGAGCCCACCCAGTCGACGAGCGCTCACGGACTCTTTTCGCCAGCCCCGTGCGGCGAAAGAGAATGAACGCTTTCTTAAACCGAGATGGTTAACGAATGCTTACCATCCCGTCCCCAAGTCAGGGCTAACCTAACCGGTGGAGTGTGGCAAAAAAGTGCCGGCGGGCCAAATCCAGGTGGAGAACGGTTCACGTTAAACGACCCCGCCTTGCGGCGAGGTCGTTGATTCCTAACGGAAATTGTTTGGCTCTCGGCCGGCTTACCGGGTGAATATCCGGCGCTGTTGCTGCTGACTGCGCCGACCAACCGGAGCCGGAGGCGGTGTCGGCGGTCCGAACAGCCGCTCGAAGAACGACGGGCCGGACGAGAAGCCGCCGTTGTTGCTGGCGAAGCTCACGCCGGGTGGCAGGATGGTACCCGCCGGCTTGCTGTAGCCCGGCTGCGAGTGCGCGATCACATTCTCCATCTCCCTGCCGCGGGCGCCCTTCAGCATCGAGATCATGGTGGCGTCGCGGCCATAGATGTCCTTGCGGATCTGCAGCTTGCCGGCGTCATCCACGAACGCGGTCTGGTAGGTGATGTTGACCGGGATCGGGGTCGGGAATTTCAGGTCGACTTCGCTCGAGCCGTACATGCTGCGGATGCGCTCGGGCGTCCAGTGCTCGTTCGTCATCGTGATGTTCAGGAGCACCGCGGCGTACTGATCGGGATATTGCACGCGCATGCAGCCATGGCTGTAGGCGCGCTCGGTCTTCTCGAACAGATACTTGTCCGGGGTGTCGTGCTGATAGACCAGGAACTTGTTCGGGAAGTTGAAGCGGACGCGGCCGAGCGCGTTGGCTTCGCCCGGCGGCTGCGAGATGTGCACGCTGCCGTCGCGGTTCTGTTCGAGCTTGAGGCCCATGCGCTGCAGCACGGTGGGATCCTGCTGCAAGGCCGGCAGGTATTCGCCATACACGATCGAGGGCGGCACGTTCCAGGTCGGATTGACCGTGATGTACTTCATCGTCTCGGTCAGAAGCGGGGTGGCGTGAATGCCCGGCTTGCCGGTCACGACGCGGGTGGTCCAGACCTGTGCGCCGTGCTGCATCACCTTGAGCGTGTAGTCGGGAATGTTGAGGATGACATAGGCGTCGCCGATCTGCTGCGCGCCGAGGTCGCGCGGCAGCCAGCGCCAGCGCTCCATGTTCACGATCACGGTGTCGATCTGCTTGTCGCGCTTCGGGCTGTTGAGGACGGCGACGGTGCGGTTGTCGAGTGCGCCGGTAGCCGGAATGTCGGCGTTTTCCTGGAAGCGGCGTACGGCTTCCGCGACCTTGGCATCATAATGGGTATCGTCGGCGTTTTCGCTGACGCCGAGCTTGGCGCGGAGCTGTGGCACGCGCGGATCTTCCACCACGACTTCGGCCTGCTTCTTGCCCTTGCTGCCCTTGGCGGGGGTGTATCTCAGCGTCGGACCGTCGCCGATCGCCACCACAGGGCCGTCGCCCTGGCCGCGCAACTCGGCGAGTTTCTTCTTCAGCTCCTGATAGAGCTTCTGCGGTGGATTGTAGCTATCGAGCGCCGCGGAGGCATCCTTCGCCGAGGTGACGTTGGCGAGGACTTCCGCCGGATCGGTCGGGTGATCCGGATACTGGATGTCGGCCGAGACCTGCGACCAGTGCATGCGGCCGCTCTGGGCCTGGCGCGCATAGTCGAGCATGCTGTTGGTGAGCTTGAGGTCGGCTTCAGCAAGCGCATCAGGTGTGCTGGCCGCGGTGAAATCCGGCACCGGATAGTCGCCGGCGTTGAGACCGTCCGAGGCCGCGTCCTTCAGGCGCGCGATCACGCCCCTGGCGGTATCGGTCAGACTGCCCGCCTGCGTCCACAGCGGCGCGTAGTCGCGCGCGCCATAAAACTTCTCAACGGCGGCGCGCTCGGCCTTGCGATCGAAATAGCGCAAGCCCTTGGCGGCGAGCACGTCCTTGAGCTTCTCGGCAACCGGCTGATCCGCCGGCGCGACATTGCTGACCTTGACCGCGGGTTCAGCGGCCGGAGTGGTGGAAGCGGCGGCCGGAGCCGGTGCGGCCGGAGCCACGGTCGCCGTGGCCGGTGCCGTGGGAGCGGGCGGCGTCGCCGCGGTGCCGGTCGAGGCCGGGAGCGGCACACTCGGCGCCAGCGTGGCGTTTTCCGGGGTGACGGGTGCCGGCGGCGCGGTGGCGACATCGGCGGGCCTGGTATCGGTGGATTTGGTGGCTTCAGTGGCGGCTGGCGTGTCCATCTTGAAATCGGCGGCGGTCGGCGGCGGCACATTGGCGGGTTCCGGGCGCGGAACCGCCGCATCGATCGCGAGTTCCGCGGGCGTTGCGCGAGAAGGATCCTGCGCCAGCGCCGAGGTTGCGGACATCGTGAGGAAAGTTGCCGCGACAGCCATCAAGATGCGGTCAAATCCACCACGATTGTTCGAACGGTCTCGCATCGTCACACCCCTCGGGTGATAACTGCCCCGGCGCGGAACAGTCTCGGTTGTCGTTGTCAGCTTCGGCAAAAAGGTCGGCCTGCCGATATGCGGTACGTTTGCACGCTACGATTCATTACAAACGATACACAGGCCCTGCTTGCGCAGCCAGCATCTCCAGGGCTTCTCACGACAAACTGACTTCGAACAAGCTCTCCGCAACTGATTGTGCGCTTTTGCCACGCAGGTCTTCATTTGTCTGTCACCGCCAAGCCACGGTTCAAATCTTCTGAAATCGCCGAGGCTTGCGACCAGTTTTGGTATTCGACGTATACTTTTTATTGGATCGCCATTGGTTCGCTATTCCTCGCGGTCACCGGCCGGCTGATCGTCGGCCGAGGCCTCGTCGAGCTTGCGATAAAGTGTGGACCGGCCAATTTTGAGGCGACGGGCGACTTCCGACATTTGACCGCGATAATGCGAGATCGCGAAGCGGATGATCTCGTTCTCCATTTCCTCCAGAGGCCGTACTTCTCCGGATGCCGTCAGCAACGACAAAGTGCCGGTGGCGGGCATGGGAGAAATAGGTATTTCGTTACCTGAAATCATCGTGGGCGCCGAGGGCTGGATCGCCGGCGAAACGATCAGGGGTTCGCTGTACGCCTCCGGCGCTACCGGCGCATGGGCCTGCACCAGCGGGAAATCCGAGGGTCCCAGCTGATCGCTGTCGCTCATCACGACCGCACGATAGACCGCGTTCTCGAGCTGGCGAATGTTTCCGGGCCAGTCCAATTGCGAAAGATACGCCATCGCCTCGCCGCTGATGCCGGTGATGCTGCGATTTTCCTCGGCGCCGAACCGCGCCAGGAAATGCCGCAGCAGATGCGGGATGTCCTCGCGCCGTGCCCGCAACGGCGGAATGGTCAGCGGCAGCACGTGCAGGCGATAGAACAGGTCTTCGCGGAAATGTCCGCCTTTGACCCGATCGAGCAGCTTGCGGTTGGTCGCGGAGATGATGCGGACGTCGACCTTCACCGGTTTGCGGCCGCCGACGGCTTCGACCGCGCCTTCCTGCAGCGCGCGCAACAGTTTCACCTGTGCCGTCAGCGGCAGCTCGGAAACCTCGTCGAGGAACAGCGTGCCGCCGTGCGCCTCGACGAATTTGCCGGTGTGGCGTTCGGTTGCCCCGGTGAAGGCGCCCTTCTCGTGGCCGAACAGGATCGACTCAACGAGATTGTCCGGGATCGCGCCGCAATTGACTGCAACGAACGGCTTTGACTTGCGCTCGCTCGAGCCATGAATGGCGCGGGCGAATAATTCCTTGCCGACGCCGGATTCGCCTTCGATCAGCACGGGGATGGAGGAGGAGGCTGACTTCTGCGCGGTGCGCATCACGCCGGCCATCGCCTCGCTGCGGGTGATGATATCCGAAAACGTCAGGCGGCCTTCGCGGCTGTGGCGAATGCGCTGCAACTCGCCCTTGAGCGCGGAGGTGTTGAGGGCATTGCGCAAGGAAACCTGGAGCCGTTCGAGGCCGACCGGCTTCACCACGAAATCCTGCGCGCCGGCGCGCATCGCGGAGACCACGTTGTCGATGCCGCCATGCGCGGTCTGCACGATCACGGGAATGTTGAGCCCGGCATCACGGATTTTTGCGAGTACGCCCATGCCATCGAGGCCGGGCATGACGAGATCGAGCACCACGGCGTCGATCGCGGGCGCGTCCGCGCCGGTCAGCATGGTCACCGCCGCGTCGCCGCTGTCGACCACGACAGCTTCATAGCCGCATCTTTGCACCATGGTTTCAACCAGGCGGCGCTGTACTGCGTCGTCGTCGGCGATCAAAATGCTGGCAGCCATGGCTTTCCCCGCAACGCTACATTATCTGTCCCGAATCGGGGCACTCTCGCCGATGCCGATTAATGCACTCTTAAATTTTTCCGTCCGCTCAGGCTGAACACAGGTTCTGAACAAGATGACCTCGCGCTCCACATCCGCTCTCCGCAAATCGAACACCAACAAATCCGCAGCCAAGCCCAATGTGAACAAGCCCAATGTGAACAAGCCCGATGTGAACAAGTCCAAAACCACGAACAAGGCCGGCAAATTGCCGGAATGGAACCTCGCCGATCTCTATGCCGGCATCGACACGCCGGAAGTGGCTCGCGACCTCGCGAAAATGGATTCCGATTGCGTCGCGTTTGAGACGGACTACAAGGGCAAGCTCGCGGAACATGCCGCCAGGGAGGACGGCGGAAAGTGGCTCGCGGAAGCCGTGCGGCGCTATGAAGCGATCAATGATCTCGCCGGGAGACTTGGTTCCTATGCCGGCCTGGTTCATGCCGGCGACAGCGTCGATGCCGCGATCTCGAAATTTTATGGCGACGTCTCGGAACGGCTGACCGCCGCCTCGACGCATCTCCTGTTCTTCGCGCTCGAGCTCAATCGCATTGACGATGCCGTCATCGAGCATGCGATGCAGACGCCGGAACTCGGACATTACCGGCCGTGGATCGAAGACCTGCGCAAGGACAAGCCTTATCAGCTCGAGGACCGCGTCGAGCAGCTCTTCCATGAGAAATCGCAGACCGGCTATTCGGCCTTCAACCGGCTGTTCGACCAAACCATCTCCTCGCTGCGCTTCAAGGTGTCTGGCAAGGATCTGGCGATCGAGCCCACGCTCAATCTGCTGCAGGACCGTGACGGCAAGAAGCGCAAGGCTTCCGCCGAGGCGCTGGCGAAAACCTTCAAGGCCAACGAGCGCACCTTTGCACTGATCACCAATACGCTTGCCAAGGACAAGGACATCTCCGATCGCTGGCGCGGCTTTGCCGATGTCGCGGACTCCCGCCATCTCAACAATCGCGTCGAGCGCGAGGTGATCGACGCGCTGGTTTCTTCCGTGCGCGCGGCCTATCCGAAACTGTCGCATCGCTATTATCGGCTCAAGGCAGGCTGGTTCAACAAGAACAAGCTCGCGCATTGGGACCGTAACGCGCCGTTGCCGTTTGCGGCGACGGGCAGGATCACCTGGCCCGAGGCGCAGGACATGGTGCTGACGGCTTACCGTGGTTTTTCGCCGCGCATGGCCGACATCGCCGAGCGCTTTTTCACCGACCGCTGGATCGATGCGCCGGTGCGGCCCGGCAAGGCGCCGGGCGCGTTCTCGCATCCGACCACGCCATCCGCGCATCCCTATGTGCTCATGAACTACCAGGGCAAGCCGCGCGACGTGATGACGCTCGCCCACGAGCTCGGCCATGGCGTGCACCAGGTGCTGGCGGCCAAGAACGGCGCGCTGATGGCGCCGACGCCGCTGACATTGGCGGAAACGGCAAGCGTGTTCGGCGAGATGCTGACCTTCCGGCGGCTGCTGTCGCAGACCAAGAATGCAAAACAGCGCCAGGCGCTGCTCGCAGGCAAGGTCGAGGACATGATCAACACGGTGGTGCGGCAGATCGCGTTCTATTCGTTCGAGCGCGCGGTCCATACCGAGCGCAAGAACGGTGAGCTGACCGCCGAGCGCATCGGCCAGATCTGGCTCTCCGTGCAGGGCGAGAGCCTGGGGCCGGCGATCGAGATCAAGCCGGGCTATGAGAATTTCTGGATGTACATCCCGCACTTCATCCATTCGCCGTTCTATGTCTACGCCTATGCCTTCGGCGATTGCCTGGTGAACTCGCTCTATGCGGTTTACGAGCACGCCTCCGACGGTTTTGCCGAGCGCTATCTCGCCATGCTCGCGGCCGGTGGCACCAGGCATTATTCGGAGCTGCTGAAGCCGTTCGGACTGGACGCCAAGGACCCGAAATTCTGGGATGGCGGGCTCTCGGTCATTGCCGGCATGATCGACGAACTGGAGGCAATGGGCTGAGCGGGCGGATAGTGACCGTAAAACATTTGTTGAACGGCGCGCCGATATCCGTTATACATGATGTATAACGGAGCAGTCCATGAGCAAGAATCAGAAGGAATTTCAACCCGGACCCGGCACCCTCCAAGTGCGGAAGATCGGCAATTCCATCGGCTTCATCCTGCCGAAGGATACGGCGGCCCGCCTCGATCTGAAGGAAGGCGATCGGCTGTTCGTCGTCGAGCAACCCGGCGGCGGATTCGTGCTCACGCCGCACGATCCGGATTTTGAAAAGGCCATGGCCGTCGCCCGGCGCGGCATGAAGCGCTACCACAACGCGTTGGCCGAGCTTGCCAAATGAGTGAGCCTTTTTGGCTCACCCGCCAGATCATCATTGCCATTCACGACGAGCAGCTTGCGATCCATGGCGGGGCGAGCGGCCTGCGCGACGAGGGCATGCTCGAATCAGCGCTCGACCGGCCGAAGAACAAAGGGTCCTACGAAAATGCCGAGCTGGCGGAACTGGCTGCGGCCTATGCGTTTGCGGTCGCGCGCAACCACCCCTTCGTCGACGGCAACAAGCGAACCTCGCTGCTGGCGCTGTACACCTTCCTCGGAGTGAACGGCGTCGAATTCGATGTGCCTGAAGCAGAGGCGGCTGCGATTATTCTCTCGCTCGCCGCCGGAGAGGTAAATGAAGAGGGCCTCATCCGCTGGATCAGGGATAATTGGCCTTCCCAATGACGCGATAGGCAGGGCGCCGTTGCCCTGCCCCCGGCTTTGCGGTAATTGCACGCGACAATCGACTTTCGACTGGGGACAGCAATGGCAGATCATAGCGAAGTAGCCTACACGACCGCCGACGGCATGGACTATCCGGCCCATGAGGCGACCTATGAGGGCTTCATCAAGCTGGTGAAATTCGGGTCGGTGACCATTGCGCTCATCCTGATCCTGATGGCGATCTTCCTGGTTTGAATTGTCGTTAGCTTGCGCCGCCACGCGCGGACGCAACGTTTGTTCCGCGCGCGTGCCTCGCGCCGCCAGGAGGCCCCATGAAGATTGCCGTCGTCAGGGAAATCGATCCTTCGGAGCCGCGGGTCGCGGCCTCGCCGGACACGATCAAGAAGTTCAAGGCGCTCGGCGTCGAGATCGCGGTCGAGCCGGGAGCCGGCGTGAAGTCCGGCCTGCCCGATTCGGAATTCACCGCGGTCGGCGCCACCGTCAGCGCCGATGCGGTCAAGGACGCCGACATCGTCATCAAGGTGAAGCGGCCGGAAGCCTCCGAGCTGTCGAAATACAAGCGCGGTGCGCTGGTGATCGCGATCATGGACCCTTACGGCAATGACGCTGCGCTGAAGGCGATGGCGGATGCCGGTATTTCCGCCTTTGCGATGGAACTGATGCCACGCATCACGCGCGCGCAGGCGATGGACGTGTTGTCGTCGCAGGCGAACCTTGCCGGCTATCGCGCGGTCATCGAGGGCGCCGAAGCCTTTGGCCGCGCGTTTCCGATGATGATGACCGCGGCCGGCACGGTTCCGGCAGCGAAGGTATTCATCATGGGCGTCGGCGTTGCCGGCTTGCAGGCAATCGCGACCGCGCGCCGGCTCGGCGCCATCGTCACCGCGACCGATGTGAGACCTGCGACCAAGGAGCAGGTGGAGAGCTTGGGCGCCAAATTCCTCGCCGTCGAGGACGAGGAGTTCAAGAACGCGCAGACCGCCGGCGGCTACGCCAAGGAAATGTCGAAGGAATACCAGGCCAAGCAGGCCGCGCTTACCGCCGAGCACATCAAGAAGCAGGACGTCGTGATCACGACCGCGCTGATCCCGGGCCGGCCGGCGCCACGCCTCGTCTCCGGCGAGATGGTGAAGTCGATGCGGCCTGGTTCGGTGCTGGTCGATCTCGCGGTCGAGCGCGGCGGCAATGTCGAAGGCGCGAAGGCCGGCGAGGTCGTCGACATCGATGGCATCAAGATCGTCGGCTACACCAATGTCGCCGGCCGCGTTGCGGCTTCGGCCTCGAGTTTTTACGCGCGCAATCTGTTTTCGTTCATCGAGACGCTGATCGACAAGGCCAACAAGGCGCTCGCGGTCAATTGGGATGACGAGTTGGTGAAGGCCACCGCGTTGACCAGGGACGGCGCCGTCATCCATCCGAACTTCCAGCCGAAAGCTTAAGAGGAGAGCAGCCATGGAGCATATGGCCCAAGCCGTCGATCCCTTCGTGTTCCGGCTGTCGATTTTCGTGCTCGCCGTGTTCGTCGGCTACTTCGTGGTGTGGTCGGTGACGCCGGCGCTGCATACGCCGCTGATGAGTGTGACCAATGCGATTTCCTCGGTGATCGTGGTCGGCGCGCTGCTTGCGGTCGGTGTCGGCATGATCTCTTCCGGCAGCGGCTGGGCGCGCGGCTTCGGCTTCGTTGCGCTGATCTTCGCCTGCGTGAATATCTTTGGCGGCTTCCTGGTCACCCAGCGCATGCTGGCGATGTACAAGAAGAAAGCCAAGTGAGCGGCGTGCACCTAGGGGTGACAAAGACAAAGGGGGCCTCTCGATGAACGCCAATCTCGCGGCCGTTCTGTATCTCGTGGCGGGTGTGCTCTTCATCCTGTCGCTGCGCGGACTGTCCAGTCCCGCCACCTCACGCCAGGGCAATATCTTCGGCATGATCGGCATGGCGATCGCGGTTGCGACCACGCTCGCCAACCATCCGCCGGCGGATGGTCTTGCCTGGCTTCTGGTCGTGGTCGGCATCGCCATCGGCGGCTCCATCGGTGCCGTCATCGCGCGCCGCGTGCCGATGACCTCGATGCCGGAACTTGTCGCAGCCTTCCACTCGCTGGTCGGCATGGCCGCGGTGCTGGTCGCGGCCGGTGCATTCTATGCGCCCGAAGCCTTCGACATCGGCACGCCGGGCAACATCCATCAGCAGAGCCTGGTCGAAATGTCGCTCGGCGTCGCCATCGGCGCGCTGACCTTCACCGGCTCGGTGATCGCTTTCCTGAAGCTGTCGGCGCGAATGAGCGGCGCGCCGATCATCCTGCCCGCGCGCCACGTCATCAACGCCGCGCTCGCGATAGCTCTGGTGGTCTGCATCGTCGGCCTCGTCGTCACCGGCAGCCCCGTGTTCTTCTGGTTGAACGTCATCATCGCGCTGCTGCTCGGCGTGCTGATGATCATCCCGATCGGCGGCGCCGACATGCCGGTCGTGATCTCGATGCTCAACTCCTATTCGGGCTGGGCCGCGGCCGGTATCGGCTTCACGCTGGGCAATTCGGCGCTGATCATCACTGGCGCACTGGTGGGCTCCTCGGGCGCGATCCTGTCCTACATCATGTGCCACGCGATGAACCGTTCCTTCATCTCGGTCATCCTCGGCGGCTTCGGCGGCGAGACCGCGGCGGCCGGCGGCGGCACCGGCGAGCAGAAGCCGGCGAAACTCGGCTCGGCCGACGACGCCGCCTTCATCATGAAGAACGCGTCGAAGGTCATCATCGTGCCCGGCTACGGCATGGCGGTGGCGCAAGCGCAGCACGCGCTGCGCGAAATGGCCGACACCCTGAAGAAGGAGGGCGTCGAGGTGAAATACGCCATTCACCCCGTCGCGGGCCGCATGCCGGGCCACATGAACGTGCTGCTTGCCGAAGCCAACGTGCCCTACGACGAGGTGTTCGAGCTCGAGGACATCAATTCCGAATTCGCGCAGGCCGACGTGGCCTTCGTGATCGGCGCCAATGACGTCACCAATCCGGCGGCGGAAGAGGACAAGACCTCGCCGATCTACGGCATGCCGGTGCTGCAGGTCTGGAAGGCCGGCACCGTGATGTTCATCAAGCGCTCGCTCGCCTCGGGCTATGCCGGCATCGACAATCCGCTGTTCTACCGTGACAACACCATGATGCTTCTCGGCGACGCCAAGAAGATGACCGAGAACATCGTCAAGGGGATGTGAGGCGATCGGTGGCACTGAACAGGGAGTGGCACCGGCTCAATCGCATGCCACCCCGCGCGACGCGGGACCAGTGCATCAAATGGCATGCGGCGCATGCGCGTGTCTGCGGCTGCCGCGCCGTTCCCGACAGCATCAAGCCTGGCGTCGAGAAGCTTCTGAAAGCGCGCAAGCGATAGCGACGGATGCGCCGATCAATGACTGTGCTGAAATGGATCGTCATCGTCCTCGCAGTGATCTATCTCGGCGGCGTGGTCGTGCTCTATTTCAGGCAGCGCGAGATGCTGTTTCCGATCCCGCCGGTCGGACGCACCGCGCCTGATGCGGCGGGGCTCCCCGAAGCCGAAGAGCATGTGCTGACCACCGTCGACGGCGAGAAGGTCATCATCTGGCATGTGCCGGCGAAGCCGGGTCATGCCGTCGTCCTGTACTTTCCCGGCAATGGCGACTTCCTCGCCGGCCTCGCAAGCCGCTTCAGGGCCATCACCTCTGACGGCATCGGCCTCGTAGCGCTGTCCTATCGCGGCTATGCGGGATCGACGGGCTCGCCGAGCGAGGTGGGCCTGCTGCAGGACGCCGCCGCCGCTTATGCCTTCACCGCCGCGCGCTATTCCGCCGATCGCATCGTTGCCTGGGGCTTTTCGCTCGGCACCGGCGTGGCTGTGGCGCTTGCGTCACAACACACGACCGCAAAATTGATCCTGGAAGCGCCCTATACTTCGACGGTCGATCTCGCCGCGTCGCAGTTTCGCATCGTGCCGGTGCGCCAGTTGATGAAGGATCAGTTTCACTCCGACCGCCGCATCGCGCGCATCACCGCGCCGCTCCTGATCATGCATGGCGATGCCGATCCCGCCATCAACATCAGCTTTGGCGAGCGCCTGTTTGCGCTGGCCCACGAGCCGAAGCAGTTCGTCCGCTTTCCCGGCGGCGGCCACGAGAATCTCGGCAATTTCGGCGCGATCGAAACGGCTCGACATTTCATCGGCGCTTTGAAAGGCTGACCGCGTGACAGCCACCTGGACCGAGGATCGATGAGCGGGCACGCCACGATGTTGAAATCGGCCTGGATCTTTCCAGCCGTGGCTGGGCGCTGGACAAGCAACTCGTGCTCGGTATTTGCGGTGTTCGTGTTCATGGTATTTGTTCCCTGAACGGAGAGGGTTCCGGCATGCTCCCAGCGAAGTCAGAAATTCAGGTCGATACCGCCGAGGTCCGCGTCACCCAGTGGCGGCTCGCACCGGGCAGCGCCACCGGACATCACATCCACGAGATGGACTACGTGATCGTTCCCGTCACGACAGGCGAAATGACCATCGTGGCACCCGATGGCGGGCGCTCCAAGGCCCAGCTCGGCGCGGGAAAATCCTACTTCCGCAAGGCCGGTGTCGAGCATGACGTGCTTAACGAAACGGCAACCGAGATCGTGTTTCTTGAGGTCGAGCTGAAGCCGTAATCTGCCGTTCAGCCAATTGCCACCACGCCGCCGCAGTTGATCCCTTAATGTGCCTCAAAGTTCCCGCATCAAAGCCGCCGGGGAGTTGGTCGGCAATGCTGAATTACCTGAAGAAATTCTCGCTGGAGATTCTGCCGTCGGTGGCCGCGACCGTCATCGGCGCCTACATCGTTAACCACTACGTTTCGAGGCCGGCGACCGACGCGCCGGCCGCTGCGGCCGTCGCCCATGCCGGCGCGAAAAAGAGCGCCGCCAAGCTCGATGGCTCGACCGATACCGTCAGCATTCCCGCGCCCGGCGTGAAGGCCAAGGGCATTTCCGAGCGCGCCATGATGGAGAAATCGGCCTCGGAGCGGCCGGGCGAGTTCACACCCACTGCGAAGCCAGCGGAGGCCAAAGCGGCCGAGACCAAGCCGGCCGAGACCGCGAGCGCGCCGGCCGAAGCGCACCGCCACCCCGCCCCGCCTGCACCCAAGGCAGTGGCCAAGACGACGCCGGCACCAGCCGCGTCTCCCACCGCACCGGTTGAGACCGCCATTGCGACGCCAGCTCCGGTGGAGGACCACCGCGACGCCAATGATCTGGCGCGCGCCGCGATCGAACGCCTGCGCGGCAGTGAGAGCCAGCCGAAGACTCAGGAAGCCGCTCGCACGCCGGAGGCGCCGCGCCTGCAGGAAGTGCCGCGGACCGTCATGCCTTCGCCCACGACCGCTTCCGTCCGGCCATTGCCGCCGCTGATCACGGTCACCGCGCCGCCGGTTGAGACTCCCGCACCTGCGGCGACCGCTTCGATCCGCAACGATGATGATCCGAACCGGCCGACCCCGCCGGCGGAAATCCCGCCTCCGCCGCCGATCGACCTTCGGGCGGATGCGACCAACCTGGCCACCCGCACCAACAACATGGCCCAGGACGTGCTGGCAAAGACCAAGTCGATGTTCCACGCGTTGCTGCCGAACTCGAACGGCAATGGCGGAAACGGACAGAGCAGCAGCGCCAGCCAGTTCACCGACTAAAGCGCGACAACGTATTCAGAACGTATCGTAGGCCTGACCGGGTTTGCCGCCGACGCGCGCAAAGCCGATCCGAGCGGTTTCGTCCCTTGGACGCAAATTGATGGCGCGGCCATAGGAGCCGGCGGCCTTGTTCTTCTCTCCCATCCGCTCGTAAGCGAGGCCCCGGGTGAGCCAGGCTTGGGCGTTTTGCGGATCGTCCTGCACGGCCTCGTCGAGATCGGCGGCGGCTTCCTTCGTCTTGTCGATGGCGAGATAGCTCAGCGCGCGGGCGAGCAGCGGCTCGGCCTGTTGCGGCACCAGGCCGTTGGCCACGGTGAAATCGTCGATGGCGTATTGGTGCTGCTTCTCGCCTTGATAGAGCAGGCCGCGATTGTAATAGGCCTCGGCATTGTCGGGGGCGAGCGCGACCACCTTGTTGAAGTCGGCCAGCGCCTCGGTCGGCTGCTTGCGTGCCTTGTAGACCAGCCCGCGTCCGAGATAGGAGGGCGCGTAGTTCGCATCGAGTCCGAGCGCGCGCTCATAGTCGGCCATCGCCTGGTCGAGATGTTTGGTCTGCCGATATACCGATCCACGATTGGCATAGGCCTGGCCGTAACTGGCGTCGAGGCCGATGGCCCTGTTGAAATCGGCGAGCGCCTCGTCAGTCTTGCCGGCCTGCGCCAGCACTGCGCCGCGCATGTTGTAGGCCTGCGGATCGTTGGGATTGTTCTTGATGGTCTCGGAGAGCGAGGCGATGTTGCTCTGGGAGGCGAGCTTGGACGGTTCCGGCTCGGAGGAGGGCGTCAGCGATCCCAGATTGATCGAGCAGCCGGAAAGCAGAGCCGCGACCAGGACGATTCCCGCCGGCCCGCGCGAGGAAAGGCGCGAAGCTCGATAGACAAGATGGGAAACCGGACTGACCATCTCTGCGAATTATTCGACGCACCTCTGATGCTATTGGTAGCGCGCCGTGCCGCAAAATACAGCCCTGACAAAATAATAACGCGGACCCCGGGGGCCCGCGTTGCTTGCGTCTCGACCCGTAGAGATCTGGTTCAGCGCATGCCGCCGCGCGAACCCGCGCCCGGACCGCCACGGCCGCCACCAGCGCCACGCTCGGCTCCGGGGCCCGCGCCGAACACCGGCTTCGGCTTCATCGGCAGCAGGCCTTCTCGCTGCAGCTTCTTGCGTGCCAGCTTGCGCGCACGGCGCACGGCTTCGGCCTTTTCGCGGGCCTTCTTCTCGGAGGGCTTTTCGTAATGGCCGCGGAGCTTCATCTCGCGGAAAATACCCTCACGCTGCATCTTCTTCTTCAGCGCCTTGAGGGCTTGATCGACATTGTTATCGCGAACGAGAACCTGCACTCGGCATCCTCTTTTCAGGTGATCGGAATGAATCGGATTAAAACCAAGGGTCGACGAAAAGGCCCTACCCTCGATCTTGAGCGCGCGGATGTATCAGACAAAAGGCGGAATGTCCACCAGCGAAGCGGCGATTCTGGCCAGGTTCGGCCAAGTATGGCCACACGAATCGGACGTAATTCCTCCCGTGAACAACCTCGGACAGGAGCTTGCGGCCGGTTTTGGCGCGTTTCCGGGGTTGAAAGGACCAAATCCGGGAGGCTTTCCATGGAAGCGAGGAAATATGCGGCCGAGCTGATCGGCACGTTCTGGCTCACCTTTGCGGGATGCGGCAGCGCCGTTATCGCGGCAGGCTTTCCGCAGGTCGGTATCGGCTTTGTCGGTGTCGCACTGACGTTCGGACTGAGTGTCGTCACCATGGCCTATGCGATCGGCCATGTCTCCGGCTGCCATCTCAATCCGGCCGTCACTGTTGGATTGGCCGCAGGCGGCCGTTTTCCGGCCACCCAGATCCTGCCCTATGTGATCGCGCAGGTGGTCGGCGCGATCGTGGCGGCCGCCCTGCTTTACGTGATCGCGAGCGGTGCGCCGGGATTCGACCTCGGCAAGGGCTTTGCGTCCAACGGCTACGGCGCGCATTCGCCCGGTCAGTACGATCTGATGGTCTGCTTCATCACCGAGGTGGTCATGACAGCGATGTTCCTGTTCATCATCATGGGAGCGACCCACGGCAAGGCGCCGGCGGGCTTTGCGCCGCTGGCGATCGGATTGACGCTGACGATGATCCATCTCGTCAGCATTCCCGTCACCAACACCTCGGTGAACCCGGCGCGCAGCACCGGTCCGGCATTGTTCGTCGGCGGATGGGCGCTGGCGCAGCTCTGGCTGTTCTGGGTGGCGCCGCTGATCGGCGGCATGCTCGGAGGCGTGATTTATCGTTGGCTGAGCGAGGAGCCGTCGGGGATCGTGGAAGGCGGGGTGCCGGCGTAGCCGGCGCGGCTTTGCGGGCTACTTCTTGCCCGCCGGTGCTACTTCCGTCACATGGCCCATCTTGCGGCCGGGGCGCGGCGTGCCCTTGCCATAGAGGTGGACCGTGGCGCCCGGAATGGCCAGCCATTGCTCGTAGCTGCTGACCTCTTCCCCGATCAGGTTGGTCATGATGACCGGGCCGTGGCGCACCGGCTTGCCGAGCGCCCAGCCGGCAATCGCCCGGATGTGTTGTTCGAACTGAGAGACCGAGGCACCGTCGAGCGTCCAGTGCCCGGAATTATGCACCCGCGGCGCGATCTCGTTGACGAGTACCCTCGGGCCGTTGCCGCCGTCCGGCAGCACGAACATCTCGACGGCGAGCACGCCGACATAGTCGAGCGCGGTCGCGATCCTGCCGGCAATGGCGCGGGCTTCCTGGGCCAGCGCATCGGGGATCGCAGCCGGCGCCCGCGAGATTTTGAGGATGTGGTCGCGGTGCTCGTTTTCGGTGACGTCGAAGCATTCGACCTCGCCGTCCGCCGAGCGCGCAGCGATCACCGATATCTCGCGCTCGAAGGGAACGAACGCCTCGAGGATCGCCGACTTGGTGCCGAGCTCGGCCCAGATCCGAGAGGGATCGTCGCCTTCGCGGATGATCGCCTGGCCCTTGCCGTCATAACCGAAACGGCGGGTCTTGATGACGGCGGGCAGCCCGATCCGCGCGATCGCCTCACGCAGGCCCGCCGCCGTCGACACGTCGGCATAGTCGGCGGTGCCGATGCCAAGTCGCGCGACAAAATCCTTCTCCGCCAGACGGTCTTGCGTGGTCTCGAGGATCTTTCTGTCCGGCAGCACCGGTCGGCGTGCGGAGAGTACCAGCGCGGCGGAAGCCGGCACATTCTCGAACTCGTAGGTGATGACATCGACGTCGTTGGCGAATAGCTCCAGCGCCTCGACATCGGCATATTCGGCGCAGGTCGCGTTCAGCACGACATCGAAAGCGGGCAATTCCGGATCCGGCGAAAAGATCTGGCAGCGCAGGCCGAGGCGCGCGGCCGCCATCGCCAGCATCCGGCCTAATTGGCCGCCGCCCAGGATTCCGATGGTGTCGCCGGGCTTCAGCTTCACCCGATCGGTCTCGGTCACGCCGATCCCTCCGGGCGCTCGGCAACCCCTTCGGTATGCTTCTTGCGCCAGGCCGCGAGGCGGTTGGCCAGATTGACATCGCCGAGCGCGAGCACGCTGGCGGCGAGCAGCGCGGCATTGATGGCACCGGCCTTGCCGATGGCGAGCGTGCCGACCGGCACGCCAGCCGGCATCTGGACGATGGAGTAGAGCGAATCGATCCCCGACAGAGCCCTGGATTCCACGGGAACGCCGAACACCGGCAGTTCCGTCAGCGACGCCGTCATGCCCGGCAGATGCGCCGCCCCGCCGGCACCGGCGATGATGATCTTGAAGCCGGCCGCCTTGGCGCCCTTGGCAAAGGTAAACAGGCGATCGGGGGTGCGATGGGCGGAGACGATACGCTTGTCGTACTCGATACCGAGCTCTTTCAGCGTCTCGGCCGCATGCTGCATGGTCTCCCAGTCGGACTGGCTTCCCATGATGATGGCGACGGGAGCGGGCATTAGGTTAATTCTTCTCAAGAATCCAGAAACATAGGCCGGATTATAGGTTCGGGCCCGATGTCGGCAAGGCGTGGCAAGGGAGCGGGAATGCACTATCCTGTCTTGGTTAAACCCGGCAAGCCCTTAAGCAGTCTCCAGGCAAGCATGCCCATGAAAAAGAGAGTTTTGGCGCCCGCAAAGGCGGCCGCGAAGCGTGGCAGGCCCGCCCAAGCGGGGCGCAAAAAGGCTACCGGTACGGCCGCAACTGGCCGTGACAGGGCGACCATTCGCAAACTGCGCGGTGAACTCAAGGCCGCGCTGAAGCGGATCGAGGAGCTGCAGGCTTTCGCCGACACGGACTTCCTGCTCGGCATTCCCAACCGGCGCGGCTTCGAGCACGAGCTTCAGCGCGCGGTCGCCTACATCAAGCGCTACCGGGCGAGCGGGGCGCTGATCCTGCTTGATGTCGACCGCCTGAAGCCGATCAACGATACCTTCGGCCACGCCGCCGGCGATCAGGTGTTAAAGGCGATCGTCGACGTGCTGACGCGCCAGGTGCGCGCCTCCGACGTGGTGGGCCGGCTGGGCGGCGACGAGTTCGCTCTCCTGTTGTGGAATCTCAGCGAGACCGATGCGCGCGCCAAGGCGGCGATGCTCGAGGACGACATCGACCGGCTCACCTTCGCCTTCGGCGAGCGGACGGTGATGGCGGGCGCATCCGCGGGCGTCTCGGTGCTTACGCCGCAATCCGAAGCGGGCCGCGCGCTGGAGGAGGCTGACAGCGCCATGTATGTACGCAAGGCGCAGCGCCGGCACGAGACGAAGCCGTCAGAGCTCGCCTAGATCTTCCGGCACCTGCCCGAATGTCTTCAACAGCCTCGCATCGCTGAACTCGCCCGCCATCGGATCGCCGCTGCGGCTGAAAGCGACCGCGCCAATATGGCCGGCCGCGCGCGACAGCATCTCGGCGCGCCGCAGCGCTGCCGACGAACTCTGGCACTCCTCCGCAGCTCCCGGGATCAGCGATCCCGTGTCGTCCTGCAGGAAAGGAAGTGCGACGTAGTAGGTGATATCGGCCATGGTCTTGCTCCGTCAGGCCGCGTTCTCCGCACATGGCGTTTGCAGCGGCGCGCAGCCCAAGGAGATCGCCGCCTGCAACTCCATCAGTTCGGCTTCCAGATATTCGTTGGCCATGATCAGCGCCTTGATGGTGCTGCGCAGATTGCCGTCGCACATCGCGATCGCCTGGTCGCAGGCTTTTTCATAGTGGCTGTTGTCGAACGCTTGCGGTGTGGCGGGCATGGCGAACGCTCCGGATCTGTCGAATGAGGTTGGCTGTCATGTTCTCTTTTTGTTCCATAAGAGTCAAGCCGTTCGCACAGAAGCTGGTCGGGATTTCTTTGCGGGGGCGGCAAACGCGCCGGACCGGTCAGGCAATGATGTCGGGCGTGATCTGGTCTTCGATGAAGGCGATGCGGTCTCGCAGCTGCAGCTTGCGCTTCTTCAACCGCTGCAGCCGCAACAGGTCCGGGGCGGGCGATTGATGCAGCGCATCGATCGCCGCGTCGAGATCGCGGTGCTCCTGTTGCAGCCGCGCCAGCTCGGCATGCAGCTCGCGCTCATCTTCGTCGGTCATGATGTACGTTAGCCGAAAATCGCGATGCGAATGCGAAAGGCTGTGGATACCCTGTGGGCAATATCGCTCCACCGGTTACCGTCCGCAACCGGCAAAAGTGAGTGCAACGCCCTGGCGGCTCTTGCGAAGTCCGTTCACGCCGGGCCATCAAGTTCACCGGTTCCATCTCACGTTTCGTTACATATGGCCGTCAAAAAATGACGGCTTGCCAATTCGATAACCATCGACAAATTCGGGCGGCGGTGTACACTTCCAAGTCCGGATCGAATCTGAGGTTATAAAGCAACCAAGGAGGTTTCGAATGGCCATTGAGGCACATCTCGTTGAATTGGAACGGAAACATAAGAGCCTCGAAAGCGAACTCCACGAAGCGCTCATCCACCTTTCAACGGACGACCTGCAAATAGCCGAGTTGAAACGACGGAAATTGATGGTGAAGGACCAGATCGAGCGGTTGAAGCACTCCACCGAAGACACGCTCCACTAAGCCGGACAATCCAGCACTGAGGTCATCGCCGGGAATGAGCGTGTCGGGCTCATTCCGGGATTGACGAAATTCTTCTCCAGTAGCAACGCGCGAAATCGCGCCACATATGTCTATACGCCGGCGAGTGTGCCGACATGACGCGCGATGGCCAGCGATGATGTCAGTCCAGGCGATTCAATTCCGAACAGATTGATCAGTCCGTCGACGCCGTGATCGCGCGGACCCTGAATCACGAAGTCTTGCGACGCGATCGCCGGCGGCACGATCTTGGGCCGCATGCCGGAATAGCTCGGCATCAACGCGTCGTCGGGCAATGTCGGCCAGTATTTGCGGATCGCGGGGTAGAAGCGCTCGGCGCGCGCCGGGTCCACCGCATAATCGATGTGATCGACCCATTCGACATCGGGGCCAAACCGCGCCTGTCCCGCCATGTCGAGGGTGAGATGCACACCCAGTCCGCCGGGCTCCGGCACCGGATAGATCAGGCGCGAGAAAGGTGCACGCGCGCTGCAGGTGAAATAATTGCCCTTGGCGAGATAGGCTTGCGGGATCAGCTCGGCCGGCATGCCCTCGATCTGACGTGCGGTCGCCGGCGCATCCAGTCCGGCGGCATTGATGAGCAGATCGCATTCGAGCGACATCGGCGCTTCGCCGCCGGCGTCAAGCTCGATCTTACCGGCAGCCGCCGTGGCGCGCAGCAGCGGCGTGTGAAACGCAAAGGCCGCACCGGCCGCTTCGGCGTCGCCACGCAGCGCCAGCATGTAGGAATGGCTGTCGATGATGCCGGTCGACGGCGAGAGCAGCGCCGCGTCGCAATTGAGCGCCGGCTCCAGCGCCCGCGCGGCCTCGCCCGAAAGCAGTTGCATGTCGAGCACTCCATTGGCCTCGGCATGCGCGCGGATCGATTGCAGCTTCTCCGTCTCTTTCGGCGTGACGGCGACGATCAGCTTGCCGCAGTTCCTGTGCGGCACGCCATGGCGCGCGCAGTAGTCGTAAAGGGCGCGTTTACCATTGACGCACATTCGCGCCATCAGGCTGCCGGCCTTGTAATAGATGCCGGCGTGGATCACCTCGCTGTTGCGCGAGGAAGTCACGGTGCCGATGCCCTCGGCCGCTTCCAGCACGATCACCTCGCGGCCGTCCTGAGCGAGCTGCCGCGCGATCGCCAGCCCGATCACGCCCGCCCCGATAACGACGCACTCGACCTTTTCCATTTTCTTGTAAGCTTCAGTCCGCAAATTGCTGCAATGGGAGACCTTGCCGCACTCGTCAATCAGCCTGTTGTTAACCAGGGCCGGCGGTCAAGCCATTGCTTTCGCTGGTGTGTCTCTCGACTAGCGCACGTTAGAGATGCATTAATCATGTCAGGGCAATTGCCGTAATTTTGAGTCACATTGTCGAGCCTTCTGGGTACGCATTTACCCGATCCAAACCCATCGAGCCAGACACTCCGCCGCTGAAATCCGCTCGGGTGACTGATGGCTGGCAAGACTTGGCAGGCAGGCAGCAAGGATCTGATCCCTGCGCGGGCAGTCGTGTGCCTGGCCGCCGTCGCGTTGTCCTGCACTCCCGCCTGGGCCGCTTTCGGACAGTTTGCGCCCGCGAGCTATCTCGGCGCGCTCGATCCCAACGTTCTCTGGGAAGTGCTGATCGGCGGCATCGTGGTCTGCGCCTTCCTGGCGGCGGTCGCGTTCTGGATTCATTCGGCGCTGCGCCGGGTCAAGCGCTCGCAGATGCGACGCAACGCCTATATCAGCTCCGCGCTGAACAGCCTCAGCCATGGCGTCGTCATGACCGACGGCAAGAACCGGGTCGTGTATTGCAACGACCGTTATCTCCGGATCTACGGAATGCAGCGCGCCGATCTTCCCGCCGGCATCACGGGCGCGCAACTGCTCGAGCTGCGCTTCCAGCGCGGCGTGCTCGATTGCACGCCGGCGGATTTTTACCTGCACGCGCAAAGCCCGGAAGGCCTCGTCACCCAACTGGCTGACGGGCGGTCGATCATGGTCAGGCATTTCGTACTGCCCAATGGCGGTTCGATCGCGACCCATGAGGATTCCACCGAGCAGCGCGAGCTTTCGCGCGAACTCGCCTCGACCAAGCAGTTCCTGGAATCCGTGCTCGACAACGTGCCGGTCTGCGTCGCGGCCAAGAACATCCAGGACGGGCGCTACATCTTCGCCAATCGAGCGTTCGAGCGCTTCTCGCGGTTTTCCCGCGATCACATCGTCGGCAAGCGCGCCGACGAGATATTCCGCCCGGATACCGCGGCCGGCATCGAAGCCGCGGACCGCGCCGCCGTGGAATCGAAGGACGGCCATTATCGCAGCGAGATCGTGGTCGAGCGCGGCCCGGAGAAGCGCGTGCTCTCATCCAATCGCGTCATCGCGCGCAACGAGAAGAATGAGCCGGTGTTCCTGACCGCGATGTTCGACGACGTGACCGAACGCCGGTCGCTGTCGCGCGAGCTGGAGAACACCAAGAAGTTCCTCGAGCTCGTGGTTGACAACATTCCGGTGTCGCTGATCGTCGAGCGCGTCAGCGACGGCCGCTATCTGCTCGCGAACCGCAGCGCGGAAGCGATCCTCGGCCGCCGCCGTGAGGAGGTCACCGGGCTCACCGCCGCTGATATCTTCAATCCGCGCGAGGCCAAACTGATCATCGCCCGCGACGAGGCCGCGATCAAGAAGCGCGACCTGCTCACCGAGGAGCATCCGATCTCGACCAAGGACGGCCTGCGGCTGTTCCTGACCCGCCGCATGACCGTGCTCGATGAGGCCGGCGCGCCGCAATATCTGATCAAGACCCATGAGGACGTTACCGACCGCCGGCAAACGGAATCGCGCATGGCGCATATGGCCTATCATGACGGCCTGACCGACCTGCCGAACCGCGCCGCCTTCCTGCAGGCGCTGACCCAGATGATCGAGGCCTGCGCCGGCACCGATGAGGAATTCGCCGTGCTGTCGGTCGACCTCGATGGGCTGAAGGAAGTCAACGACGTGTTCGGCCACGCCACCGGTGACAAGCTCCTGATCGAGGTCGCCCGCCGCATCCAGGCCGCGGCGCGCGGCGGCGTGGTGGCGCGGCTCTCCGGCGACGAGTTCGGCCTGATCATCGACGGCAAGCAGCCGGCCGCAGGTCAGGAGCTGGCCCAGCAGCTCGCCGATGCGATGGCCAGCGAATTCCAGATCGACGCTAAAACGGTCCGCACCGGGCTGACGACCGGCATCGCTGTATTCCCACACAACGGCGCCGATGCGGCCTCGCTGCTCGCCAATGCCGGCGCGGCGCTGTTCCGCGCCAAGCAGAAGTCGCGGGGCACGATCGGCATCTACGAGCCGGAGATGGACCAGCAAATTCGCGACCGCCGCGTGCTGCACCAGGATCTGTCGATGGCGATCCGGAACGGCGAGCTCTCATTGCATTTCCAGCCACAGGCGGTGTCGGCCAAGACCGCCGCCGAATGCGACATCATCGGCTTTGAGGCGCTGGCGCGCTGGCTGCATCCGGTACGCGGCTTCGTTCCGCCGAGCGACTTCATCCCGCTTGCCGAAGAAAGCGGCCTGATCGTCGAGATGGGCGAATGGATCCTGCGCGAGGCCTGCCGCGAGGCGGCGTCCTGGCCGAAACCGCACCAGATCGCAGTCAACCTGTCGCCGGCGCAGTTCGCGCACGGCGATGTCGTCGGCCTCGTGCACTCGATCCTGCTCGAGACCGGCCTGGCGCCGGGACGGCTGGAGCTCGAAATCACCGAGGGCGTGCTGATCGAGGATTTCGACCGCGGTCTGGCGCTGCTGCGTCGCCTCAAGGCGCTCGGCGTTCGCATCTCCATGGACGATTTCGGCAGCGGCTATTCCTCGCTGAGCTACCTGCAGGCCTTCCCGTTCGACAAGATCAAGGTCGACCGCGCCTTCGTCATCAATCTCGGCCGCAATCCGCAATCGGCGGCGATCATCTCGGCCGTCATCGACCTCGGCCATGGCTTGGGCATGTCGCTGGTGGCCGAAGGCGTCGAGACCCTCGAGCAGCTGACCTTCCTGGCCGACGAGGGCTGCGACGCGGTGCAGGGTTATCTGATCGGAAAGCCGCTCCCGATCGGGCAATATGCAGCTCTCGTCGGCCGCAGCGGTAATGTCATGGAGCCGGCACGCAAGACAGGCTAGGTGTAGCAAGTTTCACTGCACACCAAGCTTGGCGCATGGCGGACTACGATCTGGCAATCATTGGCGGCGGCATCAACGGCGTCAGCGTGGCGCGCGACGCCGCCGGCCGCGGCTTGCGCGTGATCCTGCTGGAGCAGGGCGATCTCGGTGCCGCCGCATCGTCGGCGACATCGCGGCTGATCCATGGCGATCTCTCGGTGCTGGAGCGCCGCCGCTTTCGCTGCGTGCGCCGCCAACTCGCCGAGCGCGACGTCTGGCTCAGGGCTGCCCCGCATGTCGTGCGCCCGATGCGGTTCGCGATCCCCGCCCATGCCGAGGAGCGCCCGCCCTGGCTCCTGCGCTCGGCGCTTTGGCTCTATGATCGCCTCGGCTCCCGCAGCGGCCTGCCGCCCTCGGAGACGATCGACATCACCCATCATCCGGTCGGCAATGCGCTGAAGCGTCCGATTGGTACGGCCTTTGAATACTCCGACTGTGTGGTCGATGATTCCCGCCTGGTGGTGCTGACGGCGATGGACGCCGTCGAGCGCGGCGCCGCGATCTGTACCGGCGCGCGCTGCGTCCGTGCCGACCGGGAGCAATTCTGGCGGCTCGCCGTGATCGACCGCGGCCGCCGCCGGGTGATCACGGCGAGGGCGCTTGCCAATACCTCGGGCGGCTGGACCGGCATGGTTGCCGAAACCATTCTGCGCATGCCCTTTCCGAAACTCGCCGCGGTCCAGATCGCCCAGATCGTGGTCCGCCGGCTGTTCGAGTCGGACAATGTCTATGTGTTCCAGAACGTCGATCGGCGGCTGATCTTCGCGAGCCCCTATGAGCGCGATTTCACGCTGATCGGCAGCATCACCCATGCGTTCACCGGCGATCCCGCCATTGTCGCGATCGGCGCTGCGGACGCCGCCTATCTCTGTGATGCGGCCAATCGCTATTTTCGCGAGAACGTCGCTCCGTCCGACGTGGTCCGAAGCGTTTCCGGCGCCAATCTGGTGCCCCTTCGCGGCGGTGGACGCATCGCACAGGACGGCTCGATGCTGTTCGACCGCCGCCGCGGCAAGGCGCCGCTCATCACCTTGTTCGGCGGCGATTTCACCACCGCGCGGCTGCGCGCGGAGCGGGCGGTGTCGCAGCTCACGCCGTTTTACCCGATGTCGCCGCGCTGGACCGCGAAGGCGCCCCTGCCGGGCGGCGATTTCGCCTGGGAGCGTTTTGACTGGGAGGTCGCCGCGGTGCGCGATCGCTGGCGCTTCCTCTCGGAGGCCGAGGCGCAGCGGCTGTTCGGCGCCTATGGCAAGCGCGTAGTCGAGATTCTGGGGGAAGCCAAAAGCCGTGACGATCTCGGTCAGCGCTTTGGTGACGTGCTGACGGAAGCGGAAGTACGCTATCTCATGAAAACGGAATGGGCGCGCTTTCCCGAGGATATCCTGTGGCGGCGCTCCAAGCTGGGCCTGAGCATGGCGCCGGAAGATCAGGCCGCGCTGGCCGCGTTCATGGCGAAGTGTGCGGCGGCATAGCCGGTCACATCTGACTTTCCCACAGCGGCAGTGGTTGAGCCTGTGCCGATCCGCGGCTAGCTTGCCACCGGGCGCTGGTGGGAAGCATGGCTGAGGAAGTACCCAAGATAGATATGGCAGCGGAGCCGGCAAAGCCGCAGCCGCAAGCCGCCATGCCGCTGCTCCGCATCGAAGGCGTGGCGAAAAAATTCGGCGGCTTTCGCGCGGTGGACGGTGTATCGCTCGATATCGCCGCCGGTGAATTCTTCGCGCTGCTCGGCCCGAGCGGCTGCGGCAAGACCACGCTGCTCCGAATGCTCGCGGGTTTCGAGACGCCCGATGAAGGCCGCATCCTGCTCGACGGCAAGGACATCGCGCAGGTGCTGCCGCATGAGCGGCCCGTCAACATGATGTTCCAGAACTATGCGCTGTTTCCGCATCTTTCTGTGCGCGATAACATCGCCTTCGGCCTCAAGCGCGCCGGCATGGCGCGGCGAGACATCGACACCCGCGTGGCCGAGATGGTGGCTCTGGTCAAGCTCGACGGGCTGCAGAAGCGCAAGCCCGACCAGCTGTCCGGCGGCCAGCGGCAGCGTGTGGCGCTGGCGCGCTCGCTGGCGCGCCGCCCAAAGGTGCTGCTGCTCGACGAGCCGCTGGCCGCGCTCGACAAGAAGCTGCGTGAAAGCACGCAACTCGAATTGATGGAGCTGCAGCGCCGCCTTGGCATGACCTTCATCATCGTCACCCATGACCAGGCCGAGGCGATGACGGTGGCGGCCCGGATCGGCGTGATGGATGCCGGCCGGCTCGACCAGGTCGCAACCCCGCGCGAGCTCTACGAGGCGCCGCTGTCGCGCTGGATCGCCGAGTTCATCGGCGAGGTCAATCTGTTCGACGGCCAGGTGGAGACGCGCGAGCTCAACCGCCTGATGATCTCGACGCGCGACGCTGGCACGGTGGTGGTCGCCGAACCTCGCAATCCCGTCACCAGGACCATCGTCTCGGTCGCGATCCGGCCCGAGAAGGTCAAGTTGTCGCGCCGCGGTCCGGTGGCGAATGACGAAAGCGCACGCTCGATCAACCGGCTCGAAGGCATCGTCACCGATGTCAGCTATCTCGGCGGCATGACCACCTACAAGGTCCGGCTCGATTCGGGCGCGATCGTGCGCTCGTCGATGGCCAATACCGCGCGGATCGACATCGACGCCTACAGCCTCAGCCAGCGCGTGGTGGCGTGGTTCACGCCCGATGACTGCATGGTGCTGGAGCAATGAGCGCGCGCCGCATTTTCGCACGCCAGATCTTCGCAGGGCCGGCACGCTTCGCGGCGATCGCGCCCTATGTCTGGATGGTGCTGTTCTTCCTGGTGCCATTCGCCTTCGTGCTGAAAATCAGCCTGTCGCAGACCGCGATCGCGCAGCCGCCCTATACGCCCGTGTTCGACTTCACCGCGGGCGCCGCGGCGATCAAGCAAGCCTTTGCATCGCTCTCGCTCGATAATTTCAGGCTGCTGGTCTCCGATGATCTCTACGTGCTGTCCTACCTGCGCAGCGTCGTGGTCGCGCTGGTCTCGACCTCGATCCTGCTGTTGATCGGCTATCCCATCGCCTACGGCATGGCGCGGCTGCCGACGCGCTGGCAGCCGATCGCGATGATGCTGGTGATCGTGCCGTTCTGGACCTCGTTTTTGATTCGCATCTACGCCTGGATCAATATCCTGCAGCACGATGGCCTGCTCAACCAGATTCTGCTCATGCTGCATCTGGTCTCGCAGCCCGTGGTGTGGCTCTCGACCGACAGCGCGATGTATCTCGGCATCGTCTATTCCTATCTGCCCTTCATGATCCTGCCGCTCTATGCGACGCTCGCGAAAACGGAGCCGGCGCTGGAGGAGGCGGCTGCCGATCTCGGTGCCTCCCCGCGCGAAGTGTTCTGGCTGGTGACATTCCCGCTGTCATTGCCCGGCGTCGGCGCCGGCGTGCTGCTCTGCTTCATTCCGATCGTCGGCGAGTTCGTGATTCCAGATCTTTTGGCAGGCTCCAATTCGCTGATGATTGGCCAGACCCTGTGGCTGGAGTTTTTCATGAACAAGGATTGGCCCGTGGCGTCCGCCAGTGCGATTGTGCTGCTGGTGCTGCTGCTCGCGCCGCTTCTGCTGTACGACCGGCTGCAGCGCCGGCAGCTCGAGGCGCGCTGATGAGGCAGCGCCGGATATCGCGCTTCAACGTGGTCTCGCTGATGCTGGGGCTCGCGTTCCTGTATCTGCCAATCGTGATCCTCGTGATCTACTCCTTTAACGACTCGCGGTTGGTCACGGTGTGGGGCGGCTGGTCGCTGCGCTGGTATCGCGAGTTCTTCAACGACAGCGCCATGATCGAGGCGGTCTGGATGAGCGTGCGCGTGGCTGCGACGTCGGCCACGATCGCGACCCTGCTCGGCACGCTCGCCGCCGTGGCGCTGTCGCGCGGCGAAGGCTTTCGGGGCCGCACGCTGTTCTCCGGCATGCTCTACGCGCCGCTGGTGATGCCCGAAGTCATCACCGGCCTGTCGCTGCTGCTGTTGTTCGTCGCGCTCGACGCCGAGCGCGGCTTCTGGACCGTGACCATCGCCCACACCACGCTCACCATGTGCTTTGTCGCGGTCGTCGTGCAGTCGCGGCTCGGCTCGCTCGACCGGAGCCTGGAAGAAGCCGCGATGGATCTCGGCTGCGATCCGGTGCGGGCGTTCCTGATGGTGACGCTGCCGCTGATCATCCCGGCGATTGCCGCGGGCTGGATGCTCGCCTTCACGCTGTCGCTCGACGATCTCGTGATCGCCAGTTTCACCACCGGCCCCGGCTCGGCAACCTTGCCGATCCGGATCTATTCGGAGGTGCGGCTCGGCGTGAAGCCCGAGATCAACGCGATCTGCACGCTGGTGGTCGCCCTGATCGCGATCGTGATCGTGGTCGCCTCGCTCGCCTCGAAACTGACCAGCGCGCAGAGCAAGAGCGCCGCGCCGCTGTGACGCGCCATCCCGGAATGACCGTGCTGGATCAGGACTTGACCGCGCCCGCGGTGAGGCCGCCTACCATGTAGCGGCGGAAGACGTAATAGACCGCGGCCGGCGGCAGCGCGTAGATGAAGCCGGTGGTCATCAACAGCTCCCAGGGCGAGTCGTCGGCGGCAAGGAAGTTGCCGAGCGCGACCGGCAGCGTGATGTCGCGGTCGTTGGAGAGCAGCAGGAAAGCATAGAGATATTCGTTCCAGGCGAGCAGCACGGCATAGGTGCCGATCGCAACCAGCGACGGCATCATCAACGGCACATAGACCAGGCGGAAGATCTGCAAGGTGCTGGCGCCGTCCATGACGGCGGCCTCATCGAGCTCGACCGGCAGCTTGTCGGAGGCCTGCTTCAGGACCCAGATCGCATAGGGGGAGGCAATGGTCACCATCGCGAGAATCAGCGACCAGTGATTGTTGAGCAGGCCGTAGGTCGCCATGGTCCGGTACATCGGCACGGCCAGGAACGCCGCCGGGATGAAATAGGTGAACAGCGCCAGATTCATCACCATCCGTCCGCCCGGCACCTTGAGCCGAGAGATCGAGAACGCCGCCGCGGTCGCAACCAGCAAGGTCAGCGCCCCGACCGCAGCCGCGATCACCGTGGAGTTCCAGAACTGGATGTAGAAATCGCGCAGGTAGTAATGCTGCTGGCGAAACACGATCTCGAAATTGTGCAGGGTCGGGTGATCCGGCCAGATCTTGCCCGAGAACGCGTCCTCCTTCGGCGAGATCGCGAACAGGAACATGTGGTAGATCGGGATCATGGTCCACAGGAAGACCGGGATGCCGATCAAGAGAAGCTGGGCCTCTTTGCCGGCTTCGCGCAACGTAGGGAGCTTCATCGCGACAACCGTTTCATCATAAAATAGACCAGCGGCAGCACGAATGGCATCGCGCAGACGATCGAGGCCATCGCGAGCGAGAGCTGGTCGAGGCGGAGATAGCGGATGCCGAGCGTGGACAGCACATGGGTCAGGTCGGCCGGTCCGCCGCCGGTCAACAGATAGACGCTGTTGAAGTCGCCGAGGGTCCAGATCATCGAGAGCAGCGTGCAGGTGATGTAGAGCGTCTGCATCGACGGCCAGGTGATGAAGCGGAATTTCTGCCACCAGGTCGCGCCGTCGACGGAGGCCGCCTCGAACAGATCTTGCGCGATCGCAAGCCGGCCCGTGATCAGGATCAGTGTCCAGAACGGCAGCGACTTCCAGACGTGGACGGCGATCGCCATGGTGAGGGCGATCGTGGGATCGTTCAGCCAGTTCGGGCCGTCATTGCCGGTGAGGCTGAAGATGATGTGGTTGACCATGCCCCATTCGGGATTGAGCATGAAGCGCACCGACAGGATCGTCGGGATCGAGGGCACCGCCCAGGGCAGGATGAACAGCACCGACAGCCATTTGATCCATGTCCGCTGTTCGACGAAGAAGCCGGACAGGAACAGCGCGATCACCATTTTGATGTTGATGCCGATCAGAAGGAAGATCAGCGTGTTGATCGCGGCGCGCGCAAAAATCGGATCGTTATAGAGCGCGACGTAGTTTGACGGCGCGCGCGCGAGCCAGAGCCCGTAGCCGATCGGATAGATCACGAACGCCAGGAACACCAGGATATAGGGCGCGAGCAGCACGATGCCCCACACTTGCGCAGGCGTCAGCCGCGCCGACAAGGGAGGGCTGGGGAGGTCGGATGCGGAGAGCGTGATCGCCATGATCTGTTACTATACACTCAGTCGTCGTCCCGGCGAAAGCCGGGACCACAGGCCTCGATCGTTGTGCGAAAGCCGCCGACCGGCATCTTCCGAAACGGCCGCCGCTGTCTATGGGTCCCGGCTTTTTCGCCGGGACGACAGTGAACATGCGGCGACCGGATCACCTGGTTCTAGCCCGCGACTTCCTTGATGCGGGCGATCAGCTCGTCGACCGCCTTGTCGACCGGAACCTTCTCGCTGACTACGCGGTTCATCGCCTTGGCCCAGACGTTCTCGTTGTTCAGGATCGTGAACTTCCAGTTCTTGGTGAAGTCGAACGGCGCGGTACCGCCCGTGAACTGGGCATAGACCGCTCTGCGATGCTTGTCGGACTGCCAGAATGGGCTCGCCTGGCTTTCCTTCGTCACCGGGAACCAGCGGCCGAGCGCGCCTTCAATATAGGGGCGGATATTCTCCTCCTGGAGCAGGAAGCTGATGAACTGCTTGCCTTCCGCCTTGTTCTTGGCGCTGGCGAAGATCAGCCCGGTCTTGACGTCGGAACGGTACTTGATGGTCGAACCATCCGGCGCCTTGGGGAAGGACGCGGTGATGATGTCGTGCTCGTAGGCCTGCTTGCCGGCGGCGCGCTGCGCGTCCGTCAGCGCGGCGTTGGTGGAATCCTCGAACCATTTCGCGGCGATCGAGATCGTGAAGTTGTGGGTCATCACGATCGTCTTGTTGTGGAAGGCGACGTTGTTGTCGGGGTCCTTCCAGGTGGTGGAGGAGGGCGGCGTGCAGCCCTTGATGTAGGTGTCGGTGTAGTCCTTCAGCGCGTGGATCAGGCCGTCCCGCACCTTGGGATCGTCGACCAGGAGCTTGCCGTCGTCGTCGACCAGCTTGACGTGATAGGCGTCCATGAAGGTGTAGAATGACTGGAACGAGTTGGTCGAACTCCACGCCCATCGGCTGGCCGACGGCGTAGATGCGCTGCCCGGTGGCCTTGCGGATCGCCGGCTGCACCTTGTCGCACCAGAACGTCCAGTAGCCGTTCCAGTCGTTCGGGATGTCGCTCTGCTTGAAGCCCGCCTTCTCCAGCAGGTCGTTCCAGATCTGGACGTGCATGCTCTGCTGCTTCAGCGGGAAGCCGTAATAGGCTCTCTTCTTGGCGACGTTGTCGTAGAGCTTCGACGCTTCCAGCGTGTTCGGCACGAATTGGTCCTGGATCGGCGTCATTACGTCCGAGAGGTCCTCGAGCTTGCCTTCATAGGCCCATTTGCCTTGCGCCTGCACGTCATAGGTGTCGGAGTAGGCGACATCGGGCACGGTGCCGGCATCGAGCGCGGCCACCGTCTTCGGAATCATGTCCTGAATGGCGTATTGCGACAGCTCGACCTTGATACCGGTCTTGGCTTCGAATTTCTTGATCGTATCGAGCAGCGCGTCGTCTTCGGACTTGTAGAAGCCCTTGCCCCACCAGACCGTAATAGTCTTCTGCTGGGCAAAAGCGGGCGCGGCGACGGCGAACAGCCCGACCGCAGCGACCGCGAGTGAAAGCGCTACTTTAACCTTGGATCTCACATCGTTCTCCCTGATTACCGATTTCTTTTAACCGGTTGGGTGAAAGACTAACCCAGCCCGGTGGTGTGATCCAGCCACATCTCGTCCGACGTAGGTAGTGGGTGGCGCGTGATGCGAGCCCGCTGGCGCGACATGACGGCTTGTCGCAGGACTGTAGGACCAAAGGTCGCGCACGGAAAAGGCAGGCACCATTCCTGATCGTGTATCGATCAATGCTCGCCGCGCATCGATCCGCCGACGCAGGATGGGGTTTCGCTTCATTCCCCCATCCCGCGCATTACTGCTTTCTCGCAGCCTTCCGAGCAGCCCAACGTGCTCGAACCTTCCTGACGGCGCGAAGCATCGCGGAGGCCGCCGCTTGAAGCGCCGGCGAAACGGCTCCGGACTGCTCTCTCGCAGCCTTCCGAGCAGCATAACGTGCTCGAACCTCCCTCAAGGCGCGCAGCATCGTGGGAGCAACTGCCTGAAATGCCAGTGAGGCACCTCCGACGACCAATCCCTTGACAAGATCAAATGCCAAATCGGACGAAAAATATTGCCACATGACCCCTGTGTCCTTCTTCTCAGGGGTACCGCCGGGAGCTGTGGGCACGAAAAGAAAATAGAAAGGCCCCGTCCGTCGCCGGCGGGGCCCAGAAATTCCAGTACGCGGTTTTTCAGCGCACGCGAAAACTCCCTGGTTCACCCGCTCGAGGTGAAATCGAGAATGAGTACGTCCCACATGGACGTGCAATTGAGGCCGTGCATGATGGTTCTCCTGAAATGCCGCATGCAATTGGTGGCGCGCTCTGAGCCGACTGCATCGAAGATCCGCCATCCGCCGAAGTACAAGCACACCGAACGGCCGCTGTCTGTGCGCCATTTCACAATTGCCGGGCCGTTCGGTACAAATTATTCCGCGGCGAGGTCCAGCGGCGCTTGCGCTTCACGCCGTGCGGCGTTGCGGGCTGCTTGGCCCGTCGCTCGCTCCAGAGCGTTCACTGCCTTCCCTCAGCCGCAAGATAAGCGATCGTGCGGGCGTCATCCGACAACGGGAAATTGGGTGTCGGCGCTATTTGCCGGGAACGGCCTGCGCGGGATCGCTCGCTGCCGCATCGGGACTTGCGGCCTTTTGTCCGCCGGTCAGGCGCTCCAGCACCGAACGCACGGCGTCACGGGTGGTGCGGTCTTTCAGCGCGTCGAGCAGCGGCGCGGTGACGGTCGAGCGCTTGATGAGGGCCTCCGCTTCCGGGAAGATCAGCGGGTCATCCCACGGGCCCTGCACCACGAAGGGCAGATCGAAGCTGCTGCTGCCGTTCGAGACGAGACTTGCGACACCCTTGAGGTCATATTCGCGCGTGGGTACCGAGGCTGTGCCCGTCATGGTGACACGCGTCGCGGGGCCCTCCATGCGGACGTCCTCGGTGGTCGCGATGCCTTCGGCAAATTTCACCGCCACCGTCAGGTTGGTGAAGGGCGTCGAGCCGGAGCGAAAACTGCCGGCGCCCGACAGCGGCCGGCGCTCCAGCCGCCGCAGCAATTGCTCGACATTGAATCCGCTGATGGCGCCATCATGTCCGGTCAGCGTCGCGGTGCCGTCGAGCGATTGCATCAGGCCGAACGGGCTCGAGCCCGACGCCACCAGCGAGACGTTGAGATTGCCGCGGCCCGACAGGCGGCTGATGCCGAACAATTCACCGGCGCAGGCCTGCAGGTCGACATCGAGGAACTGGAATTGCGCCTTGACGTCGGCGACGGTATCGGAACGCGCGACGCCGAACGAACCCTTGGCGACGCCGCCATAGACCTGCGCTTCGCCGACGGAGAGTGCGAGCGCGCCGCTCCGCAAATTCGCGCCGAACGCGGTGCGGCCGAGCTTGGTCGAGCCGACCGTGACACGCGCCGCCGACAGGCGCATGTCGAGATCGGTGGTCGACAGCGCGTTCAGATCGAACATCTGCCGGTTCCAGTCGCGAGCGCCGCTCGCCAGCAGACGGAAGGTCGAGATATAGGGCGTGAAGTCGAGCGTGTCGGCGGCAAGCGTCGCCTGCAGCGTCTGCCGGCCGTTATTGGCGTAGGTCATCACGCCCTCGGCGACGTTGCCGTCGAGCTCGACATTGACATTGGTGAGCGCGATCGAGGCGCCGACCACGTTCGCCCGCGCCTTCAGCGCGAAGCGGCCGAAGCCGCCGGCGCCGGGCGGTTCCTGGCCGGTCCAGTGCAGGGCATTGCGCAAGGACGGGCTGTCGACGGTCACCGTGCCTTCCATCAGCGCGCTGGTGCGGTTGGCGACCGTGCCGTCGAAGGCAAGCTTCAGCGGCGCACTGGAGAGGCGGGCCTTCAGCCCGGAGCGATCGCCGGAAAGCGCTGCGACGAAATCGGAGACGCTGATCGCGCCGTCGACGCGTTCGCCGCGCCAGTCGAATTGTCCGGTCACCGCAAACGAGCGCGAGATCGACGGCCAGGCCAGCGAGAGATCGATGTCGTCGAGCCGCTCGGCGGCGTGACTGGCGTCCTCATAGGTGAGGATGCCGTCCTGGATGCGGATCTCGGAGAACGACACCTGGTTGTCGGCGCCGGGCTTCATGGTGCGCGCGATGGTCTGGATGAACGGCGTCCAGTTGCTCTCGCCGTCTGGAGTGCGAACGACATGGATCTGCGGGCGCAGCATCATCACGTCGGCGATCTCGAAGCGCTGCATGAGCAGCGGTAGCAGCCGCAAATTCGCGGTCAGCACGTCGACGCGCAGCGCGGGGTCGTCGGTGCCGCCCTTCAGCCCGACATCGTGGAACGAGACATAGCTGCCCGGGAAGACGGAGATGTCGATTGCGCCCTTGACGGTGAGGTCGAGGCCGGTGACGGCGTGGATCTGGGCTTCCACCGCCTCTCGGAGCGTGTCGCGGTTGACCAGCCAGGAACTCGTGATCAGGCCGATCACCGCCAGGCCGAGCAACGCCGCGATCGGCGTGCCCAGGCGCTTCATTCCTTGGGCCATCGTCACTGCCATGTCCGGATCGGAAAGCCAGTCGGATCGCGATTGAACGGGGGGTGGACAGGGCGCGCCGGAACCCTTGCCAACATCAGCAACTTGATGGGTTTTCTTGACGCTTTCAAGGCCGTGTCTTTGCGGGCAGGCTCATACTGAAGGCTCATCCTTAAGTGCCGGATGCGCCCCTCCGCCCGTCATTGACGCACTGTGAAGATTTCGCCTAATAATTCCGCCAGCCACGCCCTTGCGGGCCGCTTTCTCCCATCAGGTCCATTTTCATGAACAAGGTTTACCCAGACGCGAAATCCGCCCTCGCGGGACTGCTCAAGGATGGCATGATGATCATGTCCGGCGGCTTCGGCCTCTGCGGCATCGCCGAGACCTTGTCGGATGCGATCCGCGACTTCGGCGTCAAGGGCCTGACCGTGGTGTCCAACAATGCCGGTGTGGACGGCATCGGGCTCTCGAGGCTGCTCGAGACGCGGCAGGTCAAGAAGATGATTTCCTCCTATGTCGGCGAGAACAAGCTGTTCGCGCAGCAATTTCTTGCGGGTGAGCTGGAGCTCGAATTCAATCCGCAGGGCACGCTGGCCGAGCGCATCCGCGCTGGTGGCGCCGGCATTCCAGCCTTCTTCACCAAGACCGGCGTCGGCACGCTGATTGCCGAAGGCAAGGAAGTGCGCGAGTTCGACGGCGAGAAATATCTGATGGAGCGTGGGCTGGTCGGCGACCTCGCCATCGTCCATGCCTGGAAAGGCGACACCGCCGGAAATCTGATCTACCGCAAGACCGCGCGCAATTTTAACCCGATGATGGCGACCGCGGCGAAGGTTACCGTCGCGGAGGTCGAGCACCTCGTGCCGGCCGGCGAGCTCAATCCCGACCACATCCATACGCCCGGCATTTTTGTGAAGCGCATCGTCGAGGTCGGCACCGCCAGGAAGCGTATCGAGTTCCGCAACATCCGTCCGCGCCCCGCGGCGGCGTAAACCCGCGCGATGCGGACCCGCAGGCCCGCGTTAGCGCAAAGTGGGAACCGGTTTTCCGACAAGATCACGCGCAAGCTAAAGAGACAGCAGGAGAGCCCTAGATGGCCTGGACCCGTGAACAGATGGCCGCCCGCGCCGCCAAGGAGTTGCAGGACGGATTCTATGTCAATCTCGGAATCGGCATTCCGACGCTGGTGTCGAACTACATTCCCCATGGCATCGACGTCCAGCTGCAGAGCGAGAACGGCATGCTCGGCATGGGACCGTTCCCCTATGAGGGCGAGGAAGACGCCGATCTCATCAACGCCGGCAAGCAGACCGTGAGCGAGTTGCCGACCACGAGCTATTTCTCCTCGGCCGAATCCTTCGGCATGGTGCGCGGCGGGCATATCGACCTGTCGATCCTCGGCGCGATGCAGGTCGCGCAGAACGGCGACCTCGCCAACTGGATGATCCCCGGCAAGATGGTGAAGGGCATGGGCGGCGCGATGGATCTCGTCGCCGGCGTCAAGCGCGTGGTCGTGGTGATGGAGCATTCCGCCAAGGACGGCCCGAAGCTGCTCAAGAAGTGCAACCTGCCCCTGACCGGCGAGAAGGTGGTCGACATGGTCGTGACCGACCTTGCCGTGTTCACCATCGACAAGCACGGCAATAACGGCATGGCGTTGATCGAGCTCGCCGACGGCGTCACGCTCGACGAGGTCAAGTCGAAGACCGAGGCGGAATTCCGCGTCGCGCTGAAGAACGCGTAAGCTCCCGACAACGGCTCCTCGTCATTGCGCGGAGCGAAGCGACGAAGCAATCCATTCCTTCCTTGTGGGGCGCTGTGGATTGCTTCGCTTCGCTCGCAATGACGGCTGCTACAGCTGCTTCAGATATTCGAGCAGCGCCTTGCGCTGGTCATCGTCGAGATCCTTGCCGTAGTCATGCCCGGCATTGCTGTTGCCGGGCGCAGCGCCCGTGCCCACCACCAGCGTGCCGTCCTTGTACGGCGTCTCGGTCGTGACATAGCCGACCTTCTCGGCATCAAACTTCCGGCTGCCGACCATGAACGACGCCGAGCGCCGCTCGGGCGGCAGCAGCAATTCCCAGAGGTTCGGCACCGAGCCGTTGTGGAGATAGGGCGCGGTCGCCCAGATGCCGTGCAGCACGCGGGATTCATAAGCCGCCGGCGCATCAGGATTTGGTGGCACGAACATGTTGGCCAGCCGGCTCTCGACGTGCGAGCGCACGTTCTCGCGCACCGAGGGTTCGAGCAGGGAGAGTAGATTCGGCGCCTTCTCCGTATCAGAGAAGAGAATTGCGAGGTCCTTCTTGATCGCGAGCCAGACGCCCCCGTTGAGATTGGGCAATCGCGGCAGCTGCGGAAACGCGTCGCCTGCCAGCGCGCCGACCACCGAGGTTGCGAGGACGTTGTTGGTAAAGGCCTCATCGCCCAGCTTCGATCCGGGCGGGTTCAGCGACAGCGCGCCTTTCAGGAGGCCTGTTTGCGACTTGCGCAGCGAGTTGTCGAACATCTTCGAATCGGTGCCGACGGCTGCGACCGGCGTGAGCCATGTGCCTTCGGGCAACCGCTTCTCCTCATGGCAGCTGCCGCAATGCTCCGCGAACAGCACGCGGCCCTTGTCGGCCAGGTTGCTATCGACAGGGAATGGCCACGGCGGCGGCCGTAGTGCTGCGATCTTCTCCTCCAGCAGCTGCAGGTTGGTGAAATTCACCGAGTTGTTGCGGAAATTATAATGCGGCGGCAGCAACTGCTTCCTCGGGGCGAAATCGGCGAAGACGCCGAACACCTCGCCGGTGTTGCGTCCGATCGCGTTGATGTAAAGGCCGTTGGGAACGCCGCCATTCCACTGCGTCCGGTCCTGCCGCGACGCATTCCACAGGAAGGGATAGCTGACCGGCGCGTCGGCGGCCTTGATGTTGTCAGGGATATTGAGGTCCTTGCCGGCGACGCGGTTGAAGATCATGCCGAAAGCGTCGAGCCGCGCCGGTCCCCACGGCGACGGCGGCAAGCTCTTGTCCATGAAGTCGCCGAATTGCTTTACCCAGGCGGCAAAGTCCGACTTGAGCCGGTTGGTGCGCGTCGTCGAATAGCGCGAGCCCAGCACCGCATGCGCAAAATTCCGGAAGCGGTCGGCATCGTTGAGCGTGGCGCGGCTCGCCACGGTCAGCTCAGTGAGGAAGAGCTGGAAATTCGCGGTTGCCGGCGCCCCGTCGATGCGAAGCTGCTGCGTGGCGCCGTCCTTCTGATACTCGATCTCGGCAGTATGGCACGCCGCGCAGGTCATGCCGAAATAGCCGGTCGAGGTGTCGCCATCGATGACGAAACCGACCGGCAGCCCTTCGGGGTTCTGCCTGGATTTTCCGTTGGGGAGATAACCGTACCGCTGCAGCTGGTCGCCGCCGAACGGCTCGTCGGCATCGAGCCGCCGCAGCGCCTTGAACCAGAGCCAGGGCATCATGTGCGAGCCCTGGGTCGTGGTGTAGAAGGCCTGGCGTTCGTCCGCGGTCCAGCCCTGCTTGGCATATTGCAGCGGCGGAGCAGCGGCCGACTGCGCGTGCGCCGGGGCCGACGTCACGATCATGGCAAGGGACAACAGCGGGATCGAAAATGACGCTCTCATGAAATGCCTCGCATGATGCAAATGGACGGCGGGCGCATTAGCGAACACCGAAAGCGGCCAAATGAATGGCGAGGCCAAACTACCAATAGTTGTGTGATGCGCAAGGTGGCCGTAGGGGGGCAAAGGCGCTCTTGCGCCGTGCCCACTCTACGCAAAGGTGGCTACGGCTCTCACGCCTTCGCGGCGACGTCCTCCAGGCCGCGATTGCGCGGCTCGACGCCCCAGGCCCACACCACCAGGATCTGAACGATCACGAGGGCGATCATCAGCCAGATCACGCCCGGCAGCCCGGAGGAAGCGATCAGCGCGCCGACGATGAAGGGCGAGACCACGGTGGCACCGCGTCCGAACGTGTTGCAGATGCCGTTGGCCCGCAACCTGATCTCGGTCGGGAACAACTCCGGCGGATAAACGCCGTACAGGATCGCGGTCTGCACGTAGATGGCGACGATCAGGATGAACCCGACCGTGAGCACGATTGCCGGATCGGAGGCCGCGTTGAAGCGAGCATAGACATAGCCGCTGATGATGGTCACGATCGACGCACCGATGATACTGACGCGTCGTCCGACGGCATCGGAAGACCAGGCACCAATCGCGCAGCCGACCAGCGATCCCGCCGACAGAACCACCGTATAGGCCAGCGAATTGGTGATGGTGAGCCCCTGGCGCAGGAAGAACTGCGGCAGGAACAGCACGAAGCCGAAGATCAGCGTGTTGATCGTGATCAGGACCCAGCTGCCGACGATCATTCGCTGCAGCAGCGGGGGCTTCACGAGGTCGGTTACGACGACAAGCTTCACGGGCGCCGGCACCACGACCGGCGGCAGCGGCTTGCCGCCAGCGGCCTCCGCCTCGATGGTCCGCATCAGAGCGTCGGCTTCCTCGGTGCGGCCCTGCGTTTCGAGCCAGCGCGGCGATTCCGGCAGGTTCTTGCGCAGGTACCAGACGATCAGCGAGCCGATGCCGGCGATCACGAACATCGGACGCCATCCGAAAGCCGGGATGATGAGATAGCCGAGCAGGGAGGTCGCCGGAAATCCGGCTACCACGATGAACGCCATCATCGACAGCCAGCGACCGCGCGACTTCGGCGGTACGAATTCCGTCATGGTCGAATAGCCGACCACGATTTCGGCACCTAAGCCGAGGCCCTGCACGAAGCGGCAGACAATGAGCTGGGTCATGTCCTGCGAAAAGGCGGCGGCGAGCGACGCCAGGCCGAAGATCAGGAGGTTGATCTGGTAGGTGAACCGCCGGCCGAATTTGTCACCGACAAATCCCGTGATCAGCGATCCCAGCGTCATGCCGACAAAGGTCAGCGAGATGAATTGAAGATTCTGCGGGAGTGTCGAGAATTTGGTCTGGATCAGGGACGCCAGCACGCCGCCGGCGACATAGAGGTCGTATCCGTCGAAAAACATTCCGGCGCCGACCAGCCAGAAAATCCGGTAGTGAAACGAAGAGATCGGTAACCGGTCGAGACGCGCGCCGGCGTTTGCTGCAAGTGCCATTTGAAATTCCCCCCTTTGTCTCCGACGCAGCGCCAGCTTCACTGGTCGTTGCAATCAATCCCGCTAGTTCAATCGTCGCTGTCCCGCCGTGTCGCGATACCAGTCGAACGGCGCGTCATTGGTTGCGACCATCACACTCTTGGTGTGGAAATGGTCGTCAAAGCTTTCGGTGCCGCATTCGCGGCCCACGCCGGAATCGCCGACGCCGCCCCAGGGCGAGGCCGGATCGAGCCGGTGGTGGTCGTTGATCCAGACGATGCCGGCTTTGACCCTCGCGGCGACGCGATGGGCGCGGGCGACATCCCTGGTGCGCACCGCGGCGGCCAGCCCAAACGGTGAGTCATTGGCGAGCCGCAGCGCCTCTTCCTCGTCCTTGAACGGCGTCACCGAGGTGAAGGGGCCGAACACTTCCTCCTGGAAGATGCGCATGTCGCTTTTGACGTCGGCGAACACCGTCGGCTCGACGAAATAGCCGTTCTCGTGGCCAGCAAGTCTGGCTGGCAGGCCGCCGGTGACGAGCCGTGCGCCCTGCTCGCGGCCAAAGCCGCAATAGGACAGCACGCGGTCGCGCTGCCTGGCTGATATCACCGGGCCGAGTTGGGTCGCGGGATCGAAGGGATCGCCGATGCGGATGGTTTCCGCCTTGGCCTTCAGCTTCGCGACAAACTCGTCGTAGATCGAGGCCTGCACCAGATGGCGCGAGGCGCAGATGCAGGTCTGGCCCGCGCCGATGAAGGCGCCGAACGCGGCGTAGTTCACCGCGCGCTCGATGTCATAGTCGTCGAACACCATCACCGGCGTCTTGCCGCCAAGCTCCATGGTCTGGTGCGCGAACACTCTTGCCGCCGCGGCGCCTGCGATACGGCCGGCCTCGGTGCCGCCGGTCAACACCAGCTTGTCGAGGTCAGGATGCTCGGCGAGCATCTTGCCGGCGCTGTGGCCGAGGCCCAGCACGATGTTGAACACGCCCGGCGGCAGGCCGGCCTCGGTGAATATCCCTGCAAGCTTCAGCGAGGTCAGCGGCGTGTATTCCGACGGCTTGACCACGGTGACGCAGCCCGAAGCCAGCACCGCGGCGAGCGACTTGCACAGGATCATCAGCGGATGATTGAACGGCGTGCAGTTGGCGACGATGCCGATCGGCGTGCGCAGGGTGTAATTGAGATATGAGCCTTCGACCGGGATCACCGCATCGCGCCGCGATAGCGCCAGGCCGGCGAAATAACGGAAGAAGTCGGGGAGTCGCGAGAGCTGCGCGCGGGTCTCGTTGACGGGCCGGCCGTTGTTGAGCGTCTCCAGCCGGTAGAGCGAATCGAGATTGGCCTCGAACGCATCCGCAAGCTTGTTGACCAGTTTTGCTCGCGCGCGGATGTCCATGCCGCCCCACGCCTTGCCCTCGAAGGCGGCGCGGGCGCTCTTCATCGCGCGGTCGATGTCGGCAGCGGTCGAATTGGGGATGCGTGCGATGACGTCGCCGGTCGCGGGATTGCGGACGTCGAGCAATTCGCCGTTGCCGGCCTCGATCTCGCCGCCGTCGACAAAGTTGCCGTGAACTTCGACGTCGATGGTTTTGGTCGGAACATTCATCGGTCTCATCTCTTCATTTGAGCATGATCTTTTCGGAAAACCGCTCCACACCTTTCCTGATCATGCTTCGACGATGACGGCATTGCGCTTCAGCGCCGGCAGCACGCGCTTTTCTGTGGCGCCGATATGCGCCTTGATCAGCCTCGCGGCGGTACGCCGGTCGCGCCGCTGCATCGCCTCGATCAGCGCGACATGTTCGGCCACCAGCTTCTTCGGGTCGTGGCCCTTGAGATTGGCGACGCTGACCCGCACCAGACGGTCGGCCTGTCCGATCAGGTCGCACAGGGAAGCAGCCATGCGGCGGTTGCCGGACGCATGCGCCAGCGCGAAGTGAAAGCCGCGGTTATAGGTGATGAAGTCCTCGTGGCCGCCGGAGAAGCGGCGGAATTTGTCCAGCGCCTTAAGGGTCGCGTCATCCGCATGCTCGGTTGCCTCGTCAACGCAGGCTGGCTCCAGCGCAAGGCGGAAGCGCAGGAGGTCACGCGCATCCGACAGCGAGATCGGATTGACGCGGTAGCCCTGGCGCGGCTGCACGGTGACCAGATGCTCGCGCTCGAGCCGCAGCAGCGCCTCGCGCACCGGCTGGCGGCTCACCGCATAGCGCTCGGCCAGTTCCTGTTCGCGCATATCATCGCCGGGAGCCAGGCGACAGGACAGGATATCAGCCCGCAGGCTTTCGTAGACGTTGTCCCGTAAAAGCATCTAATTTCTCACCGAAGTTAGCATCAGTCTTGCAGTCGTGAAATATCACGTCAAGCGACAAAGGCTTGAAATGGTCGAGATTTAATCTATCAATCGGCCGGGAACAGCGATTGAGAGAGGGGGCGGCATGTACAGGCTCTACGCCAACGGCAGCGTCAACGCGGCGGAGGTCGGCTACGGCCCGCCGCTGTTTCTGTTTCACTCGCTGCTGTCGGACCGCGCGAGTTTCGATGCCATCGCACCGCAGCTGTCGCGGTCGTTTCGGGTCATCGTTCCCGAATTGCCGGGCTTTGGCCGCTCGCAGGCGGTGGTCGGCGACCTCGCAGACGTCGCCGACCGGATGGCGGAAGCGGTCAAAGAGGCCGCGGGTGGGCAGGCGGCGATCGTGCTCGGCAATGGCTATGGCGGCTTTGTCGCGCTGGAGATGGCAATCCGCCATGGCGGCATTGCGTCGCGATTTGTTTTTGCCGATTGCGGCGCGGCGTTCTCGGAAGCAGGCCGCCAGGCCTTCCGCAACATGGCCGCGGCATCGAGGGCGAAGGGCTTGGCCGCGATCACCGATGTCGCGATGCGCCGGCTGTTCGCTCCCGAATTCCAGGAGGAGCATCCGGACCTGATGGCCGATCGCCGCGCGGCGTTTCTGAAGACGAACGAAGACGTGTTTCGCGCAGCCTGCGCGCAGCTTGCCGAACTCGATCTCCGCCGCGAGCTTCACAAGGTGGAGGTGCCGGCGCTCGTCGTGGTCGGCGAGCATGACGAGGCGACGCCGCCGCCGATGTCGCATGAGCTTGCCGCGCTGCTGCCCAACGCCCAGTTGAAGATCATTTCAGGCTGCGCGCATGTCCCGCAGTTGCAGGCGCCGAAACTTTTCCTGGACACGATCGCCGACTTCCTCCCCGCAGCGCAGGCGGCGAAGTAGCGCGCTCACGTCCGCGCCATCGCGCGCGAGAACACGACTTCCACCAGCGTACCCGTATTCGCCGCGCTCTTCAGGTTGAATTGCGCGCGGTTGGCTTCGACCAGAGCCTTCGTCAGCGACAGGCTGACGCCGGACGCTTCGGAAGCCTGGTCCGACGGGAGCGGGGCGCCGAAGGGCTCGAGGGCGGCCGCGACCTCGTTGTCATTGAGGCCGGTGCCGGTATCGCGCACCCGAAGCACTACCTCGCCGAAATCCGACAGCGCGGTCGAGACAATTACTTGCCCTGCGGGATTGGCGAGACGGATCGAGTTGCCGATCAGGTTCATGGTGATCTGGCGCAGCGCGCGGCCGTCGGCGACGACCGGCGGCAGCGCCTGCGCGAGCGAGGTGCGGATGATGATGCGTTCGCGGTTGGCCTGCGGCTGCATGACCGCGACGCAGCTCTCCACCATCTCGTTGAGGTTCTGGTTGGTGAAGGCGAGATCGAGCTTGCCGGTCTCGATCCGCGACAACTCGGTGAGGTCGTTGATGATCGCGATCACGCGCTCGCCGGAGGCGCGGATGTCCTTCATGTATTCGACATAGCGCTCATTGCCGAGCGCGCCGAAGCGCTCGGCAATCATCACCTCGGCAAAGCCGATGATGGCGTTGAGCGGCGTACGCACCTCGTGGCTGATCCGAGCCAGCATGTCGGCCTTGGCGCTGGCCGTGCGATCGGCGAGCCGCCGTGCCTGCTGCACTTCGCTCTCGCCTTTCCGGCTCTGCGAGAGATCGCGGAACACCGCGAAAAAATTCGGACCTTCGGGCCGCGTCCGGCCCATGGTCATTGCGAGCGGAATGATGCCGCCCTTGGCGACGCGGCCGAGCACGTCGCGGCCGTGATCGAGCAGGCTTGCGACGCCAGCGCCCCTGACGCCGTCAAAATATTCGGCCACCGCGCGCTGGCTTTCCGTCGCGAAGAGGTCGCCCAGATGGCGCCGCAGGAAATCCTCGCCGTCATAGCCGAACAGCGCCTCGGCGCTGCGGTTGCAGGCGTGGATGTTGCCTTCGGCATCGAACATCACGATGCCTTCGGCCGTCGTGTCGAGAATGGCGGCGAGATCCTCGGCATACGCGTGGCCAACGGCTGTCGGTGGCGGTGCGCTGACGGCTGCGGCGGGCGCAGGCGCGGGTGGCACTGCGGCCGCCGCCTCAACTGGCGGCAGGCCTCGCGTCGGCGTGAACATCAACGCCAGCGCGGATTCGCCGTCCCATGAAATCGTGAACAGCCGCCCTTCGGTCGCGGGCTGATCCTCGCTTGCCGAAATCGTTACCGGCGTGCCGGCTTCGGACGTGCTGGAGGTCTGCGAGATGCCGGCCCCGACATAGAGCGCGTCGAGCCCGCCGGCCTGCTCCAACGCATGCACGCTGTCATAGCCGATGCGCCGCAGGAACGCGGGATTGGCATAGAGCAGGCGATCGAGCCGGTAGATCAGGACGCCGGTCGGCAACAGATCGAGCAGCGTGCGGTCGCGCCGTCCTTCGCCGCGCGCTGGCGGCTCTCCTGGCGCCAGCCATTCGGGGCTGGCGGCCCGCTCGCGCGGCGAGCCGGGTGAAGGCTGCTCTGCTACGGGCTCGGTCGCCTGGCCCGTCGTTGCCGGCTCGCCGGTTGCGGGTGTGTCGTCATCGAGCCGCGCCGAGAGTTGCCGGGCGAGCTCGTTGAAGGCGTGGTTCTCGACCGGCGACAGCGCCAGTGATTTGGCGTCGCCGACCGGGCGGAAGGGCACAACGTTCGGGGGCGTTTCCACGGGCTCATCCAGATCGGTTGGGGGTGGATTTTCATCGGCAATCGAGGTGGGCGGCCCGGAAGGGGCGGAACCCATCTCATCGACGGCAGCCGGCGGATATGCGGCGGCAGCATGCTCCGATTTTGCCGGAACAATGTCCGCCGCAAGGGATCGCGCCGTCGCTTCGTCCATTTCACCTGACAATTCGAGCCGCCGCAGCTCGGCGAGAAACCCGAGGCTGTCGAGATCGCGGCACACGCCAAAACCGCGATAGCCGGCAAACTCCCTGGCGTCGTCGTAGATCGGCTGTCCCGACAGCTCGACCGCCAGGCGACCGCCGCCGTCGACGGGCCAATACAGCGTGATGCCGCTCCAGGTGTCGCGGGTCGCGATCGCCTCCTGCACGCGGTCCTGCGGGTCGAGCCCGAAAGCCTCCGCGATCTCGCCCCAGGGCCGGCCAAAGCCGGCGGCGGTGCGGGCGCCGACCAGACGGGTGAATTCATCAACGCCAAGCGAGAAGCGGCCGTCCGTATCCATCTGCCAGGTGAATCGGAGCGGAAGGCGGCGTGGGATTGGGGCGTGCATGTTCTTCGATGGTTCCTCGATCGGGATGGGCGCATCGTCCGGGGACGAGCCGTTCACCTCTTCGACTGCGGTTGCCGCGCCGTCGTTCGGTTGCCGGGGCGCTTCGGGCGTCGGCGCCACCGGCGCGGACTCCGCGTCCAGCGGCTCCGAAAATTCGTCGATCAGCGCGAACTCGGCCGGAGCTTCGTTCGACAGCGCCGGCTGCACGTAGGCGGGCACGGGCATTTCCGCAGCGGGAACGACCCGCTGCGCCGCATCTTCGACCGCGACCATATCCGATTCGGTCGCTTCGGTGACGGCAGGCGGGGTGATCACGCCGACCAGACCGATCTCCACGCCGCTGCCGACGCGCTGCAGCAGCAGCTTTCCGCCCTCGATCTCCACCTCGGCCCGGCCATGGGTCAGCGCATCCTGGCGTGCCTGCTCAGCGCGAGCCTCGGAGAGATGGCGAAAGCCAAGCAGCGCACGAGCCGCTTCGCTCGCGCCGATCAGCAGGCCGTTGGCCGTAAAGGAGGCGGCCGGCATTTCCTGGCCTTCGACCAGATGCTGCAGCCGCTCGACCAACGCCGGGGTTCTCGCCACCGTCTCCACCGCGGTGATCAAGATGCCGTGATTGCCATCGGGAAAATCCAGTCGCGCGCAGCCGCAGGTCATGAGTACGCCGAGCCCCGCGCCGAATCCGCGCAGCCGCTCCAGCCGCGTCGCGCCGTCAGACGGCAGACGATTGGCCAATTGCGCGACCTGACGCCGGTGTGCATCCGCTGGACCGAAAATTTTCTCGGCAAGCTCCGCGCTGTTGGCCGCGCCGAACACGCGGGCACCGACCGGATTGGCCCAGAGCACGTGCCTGCCGTCGGCCGACCACAGCCAAACCGGGAGTGCGCTTGTCGCGTGGACCGCCAGTCGCGGATCGCCGAATGCCAGCAACTGGAATTCCGTTTTGGTCATATTGGCGCGTCGGCTACTTCTGCTCGGGTCCAACGGTAACAGCGCGGGCTGCTACACGAATGGCAGCCTTAACGGGGCATTAGTATTGCCCGACGGGAACGGCAGGTCCACCTTGGGGCGGCCAAGCCCGGGATAAACGTTAATTCGTCGGCTCCGCCGAACCCTTCCGCTCCCTCTGCGTTGAAACGATTCAAACCACCGCCATCAAGGGTTCACGACGGGGAACCAACCGGGTTTTCACGTCATCGCCGCGATGTCGATTGGCGCTATGGTTCACGTCGTGGCGGGCCAGAGCCAACCTTTGCACGACACGAACGACAGGAGAGGGTTCATGAGCATCAGCGAAGAAGTGCGGGACCGTTTCGAGATTCCGAAGGAAATGCGCTCGATGGCCGAGGCGAGCGTCGAACAGACGCGCAAGACCTGTGAGAAAATCCTTGCCAATGCGCAGGCGACCGCGGGCTCGATCGAGGAGCGCGGCGCCAGCGTCCGCGCCGGCGCCAAGGACATCAGCGCCAAGGCGTTTTCCTATGCAGAGAAGAACCTGCAGGCCTCGCTCGACTACGCGCAGGCACTGGTGCACGCCAAGGACCTGCCCGAGGTAATGCGGTTGCATGGCGAATATGTCCAGGCGCAGATGCGCTCGCTCGCCGAGCAGGCCAGCGAAATGGGCCAGATCATGGGGAAGGCGGCGATGGAGGCCGCCAAGCCCAAGAGCTAAGTCCAAGACCTGACACGCGAATTGGCCGCGCCACCCTGGCGGCGCGGCTCGAGGGTCGCAACATCGGAGGACAGGCGCTTGCTCGCGCTTGTTCCTGGTATCTGGCATTGCAACAAATTACCGGTTGCATTGCACAAAATTGACATTATAGGTGTGTACGCAGGTTAGGCCCGATGAGGGCATCCCCACTATGCAGTCGACGTCGACGCTCCGCCGCTTTCCTGGGCCGGCTGCGCCCAGGGACCATTCCACTCCCACCCCCACCGAAGGACACATGCACGATGACCAACGATCCGTTCTCCGCCTCCATCATTCCCTTTGAAGTTCCCGAGCAGATGCGCGCGTTCGCCGAGAAGGGCGTGTCTCAGGCCCGTGACAACTACGCCAAGTTCAAGGACGCCGCCGAAAGCCACAACGGCACCATGGAAGCAGTGTTCACCTCCGCCAGCAAAGGCGCGAGCGCTTACTCCGCCAAGGTGATGGAGTTCGTGAAGACCAACACCACCTCGGCACTCGACTTCGCTCAGGAATTGCTCGGCGCGAAGACGCCCTCCGAAGCGCTCGAGCTGTGGACCACTCACACCCGCAAGCAGTTCGAGACCTACACCGTCCAGGCCAGGGAGCTGACCGAGCTGTCGCAGAAGGTTGCGAGCGAGACCGTCGAGCCGATCAAGGCCAACGCCTCCAAATACTACAAGCCCGCCGCCTGATCGACCGGACCTTCGAGTTGAGCGTGGCCCGGGCCGGTTGCCCGGGCTTTTGCATTGAAAATCTCGTATTTTTGGACGCCGTCCCGGCCTTGCCAAAGCGGGGCGTTGCACCTAGTTTCCGCCCCGTTCGGCACCCCTTTTTGGGCCGGTTCGAGGATGCAGTTGTAGCTCAGTTGGTTAGAGCGCCTGTCTGTGGAACAGGAGGTCGGTGGTTCGAGCCCACCCAACTGTACCAAGAACATCAGACAGTTAGAAAAATCCGTTGGATCTGGCGGATCGACCTAGCTACCACGTAGCTACCATCAAGTGGCGCGGCCGAGATGACGTTTTGACCGAGACTCCATTGTGATCGCTAGTCGATGGCGGGCACCGGGCTCACATCGTCGCCGCGCCGTGCGTTACAGGCCTCGTCAGACTGCATCGAACTCGCACTTCGGACGCCACGAGACAGGATCGGCGATCCATCGGTCGACGTCGGATTCATGCCAGCCGCTCCCGTTGGTGCTGATTTTGAGCTGAGCCGGGAACGTGCCCTCGGCGATCTTACGGTAGATGGTGGACCGGGAAAGTCCCGTCCGGACAAGAACGGTTTTCAAGCGAACGATACGGTCTGCGTCTCGCACGGCCGCGCTGCCTCCTGCTCGCTGTTGCTGACGGCACCTGAGACTAGACAGGACAGAGTGTTGCAGGCGCGCAAGGCATTTTACACATCGCCGTACTATGGCGCAGAGTTGGCGGTAAATCGGATGGATCAAATTTCGAGGCCCCGGCCTCTGCCGAAGTCGATGCCATGGGCGAAGGCTAATTCGTGGCCGAGTTGGCGGCCTGATTCGAATGCGATGCCGAGCTCCCGCTTGCGATTGGCTAGGAGGGATTCCATCTGCGGATCGCGTTCGAGGCTTTTCGCCATGTCGCCCATCGCCGAGCGCGTCGCCTTGTAGCCGGAGATGTCGCCCGCCTGATACTGGCGCAGGCTGGCCTGGTCGAGCTCCTGCCAGCGCTCCACGAAGCGGTCGGCGCGGCGGCCCGGATGGAGGCGCAGCTCGGTCTCAAGCTGGAGCGCGCGGATAGCACGGTTGACCTGGCCGCCAGCCGCCTCGCGGGCAAGCTCCGGGTACTTCTTGTAGGCGGCTTCGGCGTCGTGCGAGCCATTGGGCCGCACCTCCTCGAAGACTTTGCGGGCCTTTTGTAGTTCTTTCACCTGCTCGGGACTTGCCTCACCGCCCATCTCCTGCGCTTCGAAGATCGCATCCACGGCGCGGGCATGGCGCACGAGGGCTCGGATGCGCACGCGACGCAATTCCTTTTCCGCCTCTTCCGCCACCTTCCTTTCCGGCGCCTCGGTTTCGAACCGCTCGGCTCCCGTGCCGCTCCTTTCCCTTTCCGGCGTTTCCCGCTCCGGCCTCCGTCCGCCATCTCCGCCGGGCGCATCTCCATGAGAGCGAAGGCCGTCGAACATGTCGCGCAGCTTTTCCGGCACGACCTTGCGCACGATCTCGGCCACGCGATCGCGGAAGGTGATCCCGCGCCGCTCGGCATAGCTTTGCGCCGGATCGCGCTGCTCGTAATCCGAGGCCATGTCCTTGGCCCGATCGCGCGACAGGGTATGGGTGAGCCGGTTCTGACTGGCAAAATCGTCGCTGCCATAATGCAGGTCCACGCTGTCGCGATGCCTCGACAGGGCGACATAGCTGCTATGGGCGTCCATGCCAGGCGTCGCCAGCACATGGGTGCGGTCTACCGTCATGCCCTGCGACTTGTGGATGGTCGCCGCATAGCCGTGGTCGATCTTGTTGTAGTCCTTCAGGTCGAACTGCACGCATCGGCCGTCATCGGTGCGCACCGCCATGCTCCGCGTGCTGACCTGCTCGATGGTCCCAAGTGTGCCGTTCTTCACGCCAAGGCCGCGTTCGTTCTGCAGGAACATGACGCGATCCCCGCTGGCAAAATTTCTCGCGCCGCGTTCGACGGTCAGGCGGACGTCATCCCCCAGATCGCCGGCGGCCCGTATCCGCTCGCGCGCTGCCTCGTTGAGGGCGCGGACCTCGTCGTTGGTGTGGGTGAGGATGATCCGGCTCTTGTCGGGCGACGCCCGCCGGTCGCGGTCCCAACGATCGATCAGATCGCCGCGCGCCTGCTCGCGGGTTTGGGCCTCATGCACCATGCCGCGGGAGCGATAGGCGTCAAGCGCAATATCGGTTTTGCCATTGGCGAGATCGCGTGTAGCCTCGCGCTGCCAGTCCTCCCGCTGGCGGCGCACTTCGCCGATTTCCGCTCCGCCGTGCCGTTCGTGAATTGAGCGGAAGGCCGCACCCGCCTCGATGGCTTGCAGTTGTTGCGGATCGCCAACCAGCACGACCTTGGCGCCGGCCTCTGCTGCATGGGACAGCACGCGCTCCAACTGGCGCGTGCCGACCATGCCCGCCTCGTCGATCACCAGCACATCGCGGGTCGTGAGCAAGTCGCGGCCCTGTTGCCAGCCATGCTCCATGCTGGCGATGGTACGGGACGCAATGCCCGATCCGCCTTCGAGATTTTCCGCCGCAATGCCGGACAGCGCCACGCCCCGAACCTCATAGCCGGCCGCCTCCCAGGCCTCCCGCGCCACGCCCAGCATCGCGCTTTTGCCGGTCCCGGCATGGCCGACCACGACGCCTAAGTCACGCGCGTCCGTGACATGCGCCAGCGCGTCGACCTGCTCGCCCGACAGGACAAGACCGCGCCGCTCCGCAAGCGCCAGCACCACTTCGCGGTCCGCGTCACGCACCTCATGGCGCTTGCGTTCCGCAATCAGTTCAGCGGCGCGGTGCAGGCGCTGTTCGGCCTCAATCATCTCGCGGGTAGTGAAGCGATCCTCGCCGCGGGCGTCCTTACCGAGTTCGACCAGATTTGGCGCGCGGCGCATCGCAACCAAGACGTTGTTGAACTGGTCGATCCCGTTGCTGTGCCGGTGCGCGAACTTCGCCATGTCGCGCTGTGTGAAGGTCGATTGCTGTTGGGTGATCGCGTCCAGTGCAACGGAAGGATTGGCGATGATCCGCGAGCCATTGCCGCGTGCAATCTCGCGGTGCATCTCCGCGCGGTCGGCTTCGAGCCCTTCGCCTTCGATGCCCCGAACTTCGATCCGTTTAGCGGGCGCACCGATCTGGCTTTGTGGCTCAAGCGCGATGCCCTGTGCTTCCAGACTGCGATGGTCGATGCGTGCGTCGATGTCGAGTTCGGCCAGCCGCTCGTTGGCAAGCGCGGCCCAGCGTTCCCGCCAACGCTCGACTATCTCGGTGCGGTTCCAGTCCCGGACCTTCTGACCAAAACCGCTTTCGTCCACCGCGCGCATGGTGAGCATGACGTGGGCGTGGGGTTTGCATATGCCGTCTTCGCCGATGTCCCAATGTACATTGAGATCGGCGATCATGCCCCGATCCACGAATTCGCTCCGAGCGAAGTCGCGGGCTAGTTCGATGCCTTGGTGCTCTGTCATTTCGCGCGGAATGGCGAATTCGACCTCGCGGGCCAGCTGGGCGTCTTTCCGGATTTCGAACGCCTCGACATCATTCCAGAGCCGTTCGCGATCGCTCCATGCCTGCGGCGCATTCTCCGGCAGCATCACCTCGGAATGGACGACGCCGCGTTTGGAAGAAAAGTCGTGGCTACGGTCAAGCCGGTCGTCGCGCAGCCGCGAGCCCGAGCGGTAGGCGGCTGACGCCACCGCGCTGGAGCCCGACTTGCGGCCAATGACCTTGACGTGAAGATGATAGATCGCCATCGCGATCAGATCATCTACACGGCAAAGCGCACGTCGGAACGACGTATAAGCGCGCCCTCCCTCGAAAAAATCTCGGGCGGGACTATCGCATCCCAGGCCATCCCGACGGCTTACAGCATTGTGCCGGGTGCTAGACTATCATTTCTCCATCAACACTGATGGAGGAAACGATGCGCAAGCCACGGGACTTTGATGCCGAACTGAAGGCACTTGGAGACAAGGCCCGTGACCTCAAGAGCCGTAAGGTGCAGCAACTTGGCGAACTGGTCATCGCCACGGGGGCTGACACACTCACCGCCGACGAACTGGCGGGCGCGCTGATCGTGCTGGCCGAGACGAAGGACACCAGAAAAACGGAGGCATGGGCCAAACGCGGTGCCGCGTTCTTTCAAAGCCGCGCGCGGAGAAATGCGAAGGCATCTGAGCGCGACGCTGGCGGCGCTCCGGCGCAACTGGACGGCACGCAACCGGTATTAGGCGGCACGGGCTCGGCATGACATGCACACATGGCAGGTCGAGCGCCGCAAGCGCACACGGCATCTCATCGAACTCGGCGGTCTCGTCGTCAAGTCTCGTGTGGTGGACCTGACCGGCGATGATCGCGCCATCATCCTCGGCGCGCTGCTCTGGATGGCAGACATGCTGCAAAGCGATCAGTGGGAACGGGCGCGAGCGATCTGGGCCGCAAAGGGAAAGACGGCGTTCGCTTTGGAACGGGCGACAGATGCGTCCACCATCTCGCAGGAAACGCCGCAAGATCGGGCATGACCGATGGCGAGCGGAGATACCAAATAACGCAGCGCTGCCCGCCATCGCGCGGCTTGGCGCCTGTGAATCGGCGCGGGGTCCCGACGCCGATCAGCACGTTAAGCTATTGATCCAATTTGCAGTGGAGGGGTAACTCTCGGGCGCTTATTCACAGCTTGCCCTCGGATGCGTCGGTGAAGACCATCAGCGAGTGCATGAGGGACAGCGCTTCGGTGGCGACATTGGGCCACAGTCGCAGATATGTCCTGAGTTGCCACTGGGAGATTGAGCGGACGGCTGGTCTCGAGGTAACGGCGAACCAGTCAGGCTCGCGCACGCGGCGCTCGGTAAGGCGGTATGGAGATGAAAAGTCCCGCCGGTACCACAATGGCCTTGCGGTAATCCCTGCGCTTTCGCTATCGGCATGCCGTAGCGAATTGCCAAATCCATCCGTGATCAGTCGGACGCCGCGGGAAGCGACGCGTCGGATTCGATCAGAGCTTGGTGCTTAAGCTCGGCCCAGAATTCGGACGGGATTTTCGCCTGCGGCGAATTGTATTCTTCGGCGATCTGCTCGGAGTCCATTCCTGCGCCTGTATCGGTGGCCGACAGCACGACGTATTTACCCGGGGCGACCTCCGCCTGGCGATAAGCGTATCGGGAGCTCATAGACCCGCCCAGAGGCCGCCGACGATAAAAACCCGGTCACCAATTTCAACGTGGCGAGGGATTGAGGAGGCGAGTTCGTTTCACCGCCTCAATCTCGATTATGACAGAGCAATGAACCCGGGAGCGAGGGGCGCGTTGATAGGTTCCACCTCTCCAATCGTTTGGGCCCATGGGTAGAGCAGGCAGAGTTCGAGCAAACCGCGGACCCCGTTTTCCGATCACCGTCCGGCCGACCAAGGTCGATATCGCGGTCGCACGTGAAATCGCTCGGGATACCGCGCCCGCGCCGGAGGAGGCCGCACGCGCCCTGACCTGGGGCGCCGACGAAAAGGTACTTCTCGTCCTGGCGGCGGCCGGCTGGCTAGCCTCTCGGGGCCACGGGGAGGGGCTTCGCCGCGCCCGCAACCACGCTGTGCTGGTCGCGGTTGCGGCGGCGCTACTGCCGCACGGGATGAAGCGCCTGTTCGACCAGACCCGTCCGGACCGCAGGACCGTGCTGGGCCACGTTCACGGCATCTCCTTTTCAGGAAAGCGCGAGGACGCTTTTCCGTCAGGCGGCCACGCATTGCACATGGGAGCGCTGGCCTCAGCCGCCGGCCCGTTGCCCACTGGACCCCGGCGGGCGATCCGAGCGCTCGCGATTGGGCTCTCGCTGACGCGGGTAGTGGTTCTGGCGCACTGGGCGAGCGACGTTGTCGCGGGATTCGCGCTCGGAGCCATGCTCGAGCGGCTCCTTCGCCTGTGGACCGGTTACCCGCTCGATTTTGCGAAGGAGGACGCTCGTGCCGATTCTTGAAGACCTTAAGGAATATGCGGAACGTGCCACCGGTCTACGACGGCCCGGCAAGGGGAAAGCTCCGGACTTGGTCCGAGCACGCAAACCCCGCGCTGTCCGCTTCAAGGACGACGGTCTCATCCCCAATCATCCGCGATGGCCACTCATCATATATCGGAGCGCAGTCGATCTCGACGAGCGTCACGATCCAGCGGCCGTGATCGAGGACCTGTTCGAAGTCAACGGATGGGGCGACACTTGGCGCGACGGCATCTACAACTATGTGCACTATCACTCCAAAATCCATGAGGTGCTCGGCATCGCGCGCGGCAAGGGGCGGGTCCGCTTCGGCGGCAGGAAGGGACGGATTTTCACGCTGAATGCGGGCGACGTCGCCATCCTGCCCGCCGGCACCGGCCGTCAGTGTCTGGCCGCAGAAGACGACTTCCTGGTCATCGGGGCCTACCCATCGGCCGGTACCTACGACGAGTGCACTACCGTCGAAGACCGTCCTCGCGCCCTCAAGACCATTCCGAAGGTTGCATTGCCGCGCAAGGATCCGGTCTACGGGACGGCCGGTCCGCTATCGAAACTTTGGAAGAAGGCCAAATGACCGAATATGTCATCCGCTTTCTAGTCGGCGGCATCGTGGTGTCGGCCTTTGCGATGCTAGGAGACATTTTGCGTCCTAAAAGCTTCGCCGGCCTGTTCGGAGCCGCCCCCTCCGTCGCGCTTGCAACGCTCGGCATCGCCATCTACCGGCACGGACCCGGCTACGCGGGCCAGCAAGCATGGGCGATGACTGCGGGAGCGGTAGCGCTCGCCCTCTACGGCGTCGTCGTCTGCCAGCTTCTCGTTCGCGCACGGCTACGGGCCGTGTCGGCTACGTTGCTGTCGCTCCTTGTCTGGCTGATCTTGGCCCTCGGCCTGCTGACTCTCGCCGGCGGGCAGACATGAGCCCGATCAGCTTTTCGCCGTCCTCACTCAAGGAAGGCCGCTGGTACGAATATCTGGTACGCTTCGCCCTCGGCGGCGCGGCGACCGTCTTCACCGGCCTCGTCAGTAGCAGCTATGGGGCATCCGTCGGGGTCTCTTCTTGGCCCTCCCGGCCATTTTCTGCGCCAGCGCAACCCTAATCGAGAAGCACGAAATCCGGCGCAAGCGGGAAGCGGGCCTTGACGGAAGGCGACGTGGGCAGAAGGCGGCCGCGCTGGACTCCGCAGGCGCGGTGCTCGGGGCGCTCGGCATGCTGGCATTTGCGATCGCATTTTCCTCAATTGTCGAACGCAGCATTCCGGCCGCATTCATCGGCGCCTCGCTCGCATGGCTGGTCGTGTCGGTGGCGGCTTGGTGCGTGCGCCGAAAGATGCGATCGGCCCAGAGGAGGCAGACCTCGGAAAAGATCATCAGCCCCGCGGTTTCACGCGGCCGCTGAGGAGCGGGGGTCGGCATTAGGCCGCGCAGTCGCAGCCTCGCATTGGCGTCGAAGTCCGCGAGACGCGCCCGCTGCCACCTGGCGCGGTACGCGAGGAGATGATCCGCAAGCCCGGCAGGCAGAGACGGCATCTCATATGAATGAGTGGCCTACCTCACCGGGATTGCAGCCGCCGAAATAGTCAGTTGTCTCCAAAGCAGATGTGGATTATTCGGGCCTATGTCCGATGATGCCGCCCGATTCCGAAAGCAGGCCGAGGAGGCCAGAGATCATGCAACACGGGCTTATAGTCCGTTGAATGCTGAAGCATGGCTTCGGGTGGCAGAAGAATGGCTGAAGCTCGCAGCGTCCGCCGAAAAGCGTGATGGAAAGTAAGGCCGCCTCAGTTGAGGGGCCTCTCTTATCAACACTGACCAGTGTGACGACCGCGGCCCTGCACCGCTGCCAGGTCTGATCGAGCCACGGTCGAAGCCCTGATCAAGGCCACCGGGATCGCGTTCCGCAAGCTGCGCTCCGCAGCATTGCTTAAGAGGTAAGCCCGACCCGTCCTCAAGGAACAGGGTGAGCTCGCCCAGCGCTTCAGGATGTAGTTGAACGCCTTGGCCAGATCGTGCCCACGGGACAGCTTGGTGTCATTCGGCCTGCAATATTTGAACACGATGTACACAGGTCGCATCTCGAAGTGCGGCGACACGAAGGAGATTGTTGCTTAGCAAGGCCCTACCAGGAAACGACGGCCCAGCCGAGACGATGGCGATGGTGAGTTTGACCGATTCTTTGCGCGCGTCTGAAAGGGCGATCGCGATTGCAACATTGAACCGCCAGCGCCTCTTACGCCATCATGCGGAGGCTTCACCCCAACCGCGGAGAGAACAGTGGGCCAGGCACGGACGATCGGGAGGGTGCTGGACGCTTGCGATTTTCCTTCGTAAGGGAGGCCCGGCTGCGATCAAGGATCAAACACGCAAAAGTAAGGTCCCGGATTGCTCCGGGACCTTGCTGGCAGTCCTTCGGGGTACATCCGCCCGTTAAGCCGCCTTTAGTGCGAAGACCACGAACTCCGTGGTCCTTGTCGGGGCCGCTCAATTCGTTGCTACAGGTGTCCGGCGTCAGGCAGCCTCGGCGTTGACTTCAGTGCCCGCCAGCTTGGTCAGTGCGTCGTCGGTTTTCTTCTCTTCGGACAGCGTCTGATCGAGAAGGCGGACTGCATCCTTTATGCCCAGCTTGCCGGCCCATGATTTGAGGGTGCCATAACGGGAAATCTCATAGTGCTCGACGGCTTGGGCGGCAGCCAGCAACCCGGCGTCTAGCGCCGAAGTGCCCTCGTACTCCTCCATGATTTCCTTGCCTTCCTCAAGGATTCCCTGGATCGCATCGCAGGTCTTGCCCCGAGCCGGCTTGCCGAGCAGTTCGAAGATCTGCTCGAGCCGCTCGATCTGGCCCTCGGTTTCGCCGTGGTGCTTTTCAAAGGCCGCCCGAAGCTGATCGGAAGCCGCGGCCTTCGCCATCTTCGGCAGGTTCTTGTAGATCTGCTTTTCCGCGAAGTAGATGTCTTTCAGCGTGTCCAGGAACAGGTCGTTCAGGTCTTTGTCGGCCATTCTTCTCTCCCTCATAAGCCGCGTTACGATGGGCTCCCAACTTGGATTTCAAGCATTCGTTCCAGCCGTTCGATCGCCTCACGTAACCACGCCGGCGCAAGTCCAGGGAGCTCGCGATTTCTTACGAAGTCGCCAACATTGCCGCCACGGCGAGCGCCATGACCGCGGTTGCCGTCCAACCGAGCCCCTTGATCCCTCCGGAAACGACGAACTCGCCCATGACCTTGGGCGCAGCGACCAGCCACATCATGATCGCCATGACGGGAACGGCGACCACGCCATTGGTCACAGCGCTCCAGTACAAGGCCCGGATCGGATCGATCGGAGTGAAATTCATGATCATGCCGACGATCGTCGCGATGCAAATGACTGCGTAGAAGGCCTTGGCTTCCATTGGCTGGCGGGCGAGACCGGTCGGCCACTTCCGCGCTTCGCCGACGGCGTATGCCGCCGATCCAGCGAGGACGGGGACGGACAACATGCCGGTGCCGATGACGCCAAGGGCAAATATCGTCTCGGCAAGAGGCCCCGTGATGGGCCGCAAGGCTTCGGCTGCCTGGGCCGAGGTCTGGATGTCGGTGACGTTGTTGGCGTGCAGCGTAGCGGCCGCCGTGATCATGATCGCAAGGGCGATGAAGTTCGAAAACCCCATCCCTACGAAGGTGTCGAGATGAATCCGATTCAGCGCTCTCTCACTCTGATGAGGCGCCCGCTTTAGTATCTGCCGGGCCGGGACGGTGCGGACATCTTCGGCTTCCTGGGAGGCCTGCCAAAAGAACAGGTAAGGACTGATAGTGGTGCCGAGGACGGCAACCACCGTCGTCAGATAATCCTTGTCCAACGCAGCGAGGGGATGACAAGGCTTTTTGCTGCCTCCGACCACGGTACCTTCACCATGAACATGCATGCCACATAGGCGAACAGAAACAGGGTCAGCCATCTTAAAACCGAGACGTAACGGGTATACTGCAGGAAAATCTGAAGCAAGATGCAGATGGCCGCGAACAACAGCACGTAGAGAATCTGCGGGCCGCCGACAACCAACCTTGAGGCGTCGGCCATCGCGCCGAGATCCGCTCCGATATTGATGGCATTAGCGATCAACAGCAGCACCACGATCCCGGTAAGCAGCCAGGGTGGGCAGTGCTGACGCAGGTTGCCGGCGATGCCGCGGCCGGTGGTGCGCCCCATGCGGGCGCTCACGATCTGCACGGCCGTCATCAAAGGATAGGTGAAGAGCATCGTCCAGGTCAGCGCGTACCCGAACTGCGCGCCCGCCTGCGAGTAGGTCGCGATCCCGCTCGGATCGTCATCGGATGCCCCCGTGATCAGGCCGGGGCCCAGGACCCCGAGCAACCGCGGCTTGGTCGCCTCCACGACCGGGCTCGGACCGGCATCGACGGGCTGCTCGATTTCGAAGGCCATGTGTGTCTCAGATGCTCTGCCGCCTCGGATTTACCGAGGCGGCAGCATTTGGTTCAATATTTGAACTGCGGCATCGCCTTCAACTGGTCCTTGGTTGCATTGAAGATGGCGTGGTCGGGATACCAATAACCGTTGGCCTTCCGAACCTGCGCCGTCGTCGTTGCCGAGCCCGTTGTCCGCGCCGTACCGTCCGCGGCAGTCCGCGCGCTGCTGTCGGCGTTCGTCGCCGGTCGGTTCGTTGTGGAAGTCGTGGTGCTTGCGGTCGTGGACCGCGGCGGCTCATTCGACCACTTCAGCTTGTCGTAGGCGACGGCGACGTAGTGTTCGCCCATACCGAGAAAGCCGCCAACGCCCAGGACGACGTTCTCGACCTTTCCCGCCTTGTCCAGGATGACATCGTTGATGTCGCCGATCTTTTCATTGGCGTCGTTGTAAACGTTGACGCCGACGAGCTTGGAAGCCCGCCATTCGCCTTCCTTGTGCGCTGACACGGCCCTGTCGGCGGCACTATCAGCGGCGGCCGTCTTGTTCGAGGCAGTTTGCGCCGATGCCGTGCACGTGAACAGTGCCGTTGTCAGCAAAGCGGCGGCGAGATACTTGGTCATGTGTCCTCCATTGCCTGAGAGCTAAATTGACGTTTGCAAACGCCTGGTTCGTGCTCAGTGGTGCAGCAGCATGATGAGAATGATCAGCGGGATCGGAATTCCGAGGAGCCAAAGCAGAATAGGCATGATGTCTCTCCTTTCGTTTTGAGGGTTAGCGATTGATCGCGGAGGTTCCGTAAGCCTTCCTGCCCCAGGTGCCGTCGCGAAGACCGCCACCCTCGGTCGCGGCGAGCGACGCGGAGAACGCGCCGATGAACAGCGACAGCGTCAGCCAGATCGCGGTCTGCATCGCCGCTTTACGCGCTGCATCCAGGTCCGCCTTCACCTGGGTGACGACGTCATTGACGCGCTTCTCGGCGTCGGCCTGGCTTAACCCGGTGCGGGCGGAGACGACCTTGGCCACGTAAGCGCGGTCAGCGGGATTGAGATCGCTGCCGTTGTGGAAGCTGGTGGTGAACAGGCGGACCATCTCGCCCCGCGTGTCGGACGGGTTCTGTTGACCTTGAGTGGACGGATTATCGGAGCGCAGCAGCGTGTCGACGTAGCCGTTTATCGGCGATGACTGTGCGGCGTTGGCCGCCGCCTGGGTGGCGCCGGCAAGTGTTCCGCCCACAAGCGAACTTGCCGGAGAGGCCAGCAGCACGGCACCGAGAACGGATGCCGCCGCCCAGGCCAGAAAGCCATGCGCGGTATCACGGAAGTGCACCTCGGTGGTCTGCACCCCCACCCACTTCGTGCGGAGGCGGCCAGCAAGATAGCCACCGATAGCTGACGAGATCATCGCCATTACGATGAAGTACAGCCCTGTGCCGATTTTGAATGTAGTTGCGGAGACGCTGGAATTTCCCCACGGCGAGACGACCGCAAATCCCATGCCGGCACCGAAAGAAAGAAGGACAAGCGTCAGGGCCACTGAAGCTACCGCGCCTGCGAACACGGCCGCCCACGACACCGCGGGTACCGACGGTTCCATCAATTCTCCTTGCGCGGTTTGTCGATAAGCCTGTTCCATTTGTTCCTCACAGCCATCGGTTTCGCTGCCTGCAAAATGCGCAGATGGAACGAAAGTTCCTGCGGAAATTTGCGGGAAACTCCCTGGCTCGCCGGGTCGACCACTTTCGGCGGCAAAGATGCTGGCGAAATTTTGCAATCGCCACCTTCGAGAATCATTGCTCTATCGGTCTGACGCCGACCGGCTGCCAATCCGCCCGAATGCGGCATCACCGGGCGGATGGAACGGCAAGCGCTAAAATGGCGGTCGCTAGCTGGAGCGGGCCGCTATTGTGCTCACTGCTGGCCAACACAGGTCAGGTATTCTTACGCCGATCGTGGTCGGCGCGGCTGTGAGTTTGTCGGCGCTCATTCTCCTCTGGCGCAGGCGCAAATCTGGCGCAGGCGCAAACACCTCGGCCATTGACCTTTGGGTAGCCGGATCATTCGCGAAGACAAGTTCGGCGCCGCATTCTTAGCGCGTACTCGCCTCTATGGCGCTGACATAGAAAAACACCGACCCCGCGCCATAATGTGTGAAGGCAAAGCGGCGGCATTTTTGATTGATCGAATGATTTGAGAAAATTCGAGACAGGTTCGGTTTCTACGTCCTCTGGGATGCTCGTTCCGAAAAATCGGAAGGGGCACGGTAAAACCAGCGATCTATGCAAAAGCCCCGCAGTGCGGAGCTTTTGTTTCCTTATTTATGTCGGCGTCACCATTTCTGGCGTCCGTACCAATCATCGATTTCCTTTTTGGCCTGATCTTTCTGATAGCCGTAGCGCTGTTGCAGCTTGCCTTCGAGCTGGTCTTCCTTCCCGGCGATGACATCGAGGTCATCGTCCGTGAGTTTACCCCATTGCTCCTTGACCTTGCCTTTGACCTGCTTCCAGTTTCCTTCGACGCGATTCCAGTCCATAGGCACCTCCTTGGATGATGAGCACGTAACTCACATTGGCATGCAAGGTTCCGGAGAGCCTGCGACAACTTGTTCCCGGGTTACCCCAAATTCAGGTTAAGTTCTCACAGCGGCGGCAGGCGCAAGCCCTCCTGTTAAACCTTATGGTCTAAGTTGATTTTGGGAGTGGCCAATTGAACAAGCGGCTGGCCGCAGTATTAGCTGTCCATGGCAGAGTTGTTCGGAAACACATTCACGGTCGTTGAAGTGACGGCAGACGATTGGGCGGCAGGACGACCAAGGAAGGAGCTTTGGGTCGCCGCAGCCAAACCAAGTCAAGCGCTGACGTTGGTGCTTGCAGCCGTCCCGGAGGGCTGGACGGGGGAACTTGTACTTGACCGCCTGACGCATCAGCAACAGGCGTCGCTAGAAAAACTAAATCTGAAGCCCGGCGAAGTCCGCAAACTGACAAAGTGAGGCCGCCGACTCCTCTTATGAATTCGGCCCATCTTGAGTGACCAGTTGGTCGGCAAAAGGCGCTACCGGGCAATTGGCCAAGCCGGATTAAGTGCTGAAAGTTGAGACATACCTGCGCGAGGCCCCTCGCACCGAAGGGATGGATCTCGGCATTTCGACCATGTACCGCATAGCTAAGAGTTGCCAACAAAGGTGCAGAACCGCACTGTCCGCTGTACGTCGGGCTCAATTCATGATTTTGAGTTAAGCCGGTCTAACATTTCGCGCACACGCAAGGCGAGTTTTGCCTGAGAGATCGGCTTCTCTAACAACTCAACTCCCTCGTCAAGGCGTCCTTGGTGGACCACGGCATTTCGCGAGTACCCTGTCATATACAGGATCTTGATGCCTGGGCGGATCTGCTGTGCGCGCCGGCCCATCTCCCGTCCATTGATTCCCGGCATGACGACATCCGTCAGCACAAGATCAACCTTCGGCTCTTCCTGCAGGAGGATGGTCAAGGCAGCCTGGGCGCTGGAAGCCGCAACGACGCGATAATTCAAGTCTCGCAGAAGCTCAGAAACATATGCACGTAGGTCCGCATCATCTTCGACGACGAGTATCGTCTCTAGTCTTTCGCCTTCCGGGCGAGCCTCGTCTGCATTACTCTCGACCGCTCGAGCTTCCCCATGGTACCGGGGGAAATACATTCTGATACTGGTACCTTGGCCGACTTCACTGTAGATCTTCACGTGCCCGCCAGACTGTTTTACGAAACCGTAGACCTGGCTCAAGCCAAGGCCCGTGCCTTGCCCAGACTCCTTGGTCGTAAAGAAAGGTTCGAAAGCGTGATTGAGAACGTCTGCGGTCATCCCTGTGCCCGTATCGGTCACACAAACGATGACATACTGGCCCGGGGAGAAGCTTAGGATTTACGCGGCAATAATCCTCGTCAGCCAAGACGTTCACAGCTTCGACCGTGAGCTTGCCGCCATCCGGCATGGCATCGCGTGCGTTAATCCCAAGATTAATAATGGCGGATTCGAGGTGGTTGGCATCGACCTCGATCGACCATAGGCCTGCACTTCCGACAGTCTGAACTTCGATACGTTCACCGAGGGTGCGCTGCAGAAACTCTTGCAAACCATTCAGGAAATTATTCAGATTGATAGGGTGCGGGTCGAGCGCTTGCCGACGTGAGAAGGCGAGCAGACGGCTGGTCAGTGCTGCTGCCCGTTGAGCGCCCCGCTTGGCATTGGCGAGTGCCCGCTGAAGATTCTGGCTGTTAGCCAAGCCGCGGCCGTTTCGCTCAGCGGTCTCGAGGTTGCCAAGCACGATCATCAAGAGATTATTGAAGTCGTGCGCAATCCCACCGCTGAGTTGGCCTACGGCTTCGAGCTTTTGAGAAGCGGCCAACTTCTGGTGAACGCGCTGAAGTTCATCCTGGGCCTGCTTTCGCTCCGTTACGTCTCGGGTTACTTTTGCAAAACCGACGAGTTCGCCAGCCTCATCTGTGATGCGATCGATGACAACTGACGCCCAAAAACGACTGCCATCCTTTCGCATTCGCCAGCCCTCAGCCTCGAAGCGTCCTTGTTTGGCTGCTTCGGCAAGCGCCAGTTTCGGCACGCCGAGTTGAATATCTTCAGGCGTGTAGAATCGGCTGAAGTGCTGACCGATAATTTCGTCCGGATCGTAACCTTTGATGCGCTGCGCGCCCGGATTCCAGGTCGTTACATTGCCGGCCGGGTCGAGCTGAAAAATCGCATAATCGACGACAGCCTCGATCAATCGACGGTATCGTCGCTCGCTCTCTAGAAGTTCGTTGTGGGCCTGCTGACGTTCTGTGATGTCGCGCGTTACCTTTGCAAAGCCGATCACCTGACCTTGCTCGTCGCGAATTGCATCAACGACAACCAACGCCCAAAAGCGGCTGCCGTCTTTGCGGACGCGCCACCCTTCGGAGCTGAAACGGCCAGTTTCGGCCGCGATCCTCAATGCTTTTTGAGGAAGCCCCTTCGCGCGATCCTCTGGCGAATAAAACGATGAGAATGACTTGCCGATGATCTCGTCGGCCAAGTAGCCCTTCAGTCGCTCGGCACCGGAATTCCAACTGCGCACAGTGCCATCGACATCGATCATGTAGATTGCGTAATCCACGATGGCGTCAATGAGCGGTTGAAGCCGCCGCGCGTCGGAGGCCCCGTCGAGCTTTGATTGTAGTTTCTTCAACGGGTGGGGCGCTCCCAAACAGCCTTAACGTATCGGGATGCGCGTTGGTTCCAGATCTAAACAAAGTGCGCCGAGGCAAATTCGCCGTTGCTGCGAGTGCAATGCTCAAACCGAGCGAGCTGTGGCATCCTGAGCGTGTAGCCCCTTGAGGCACTGGACAGCCGAGCCTGGGAACCGTGCCCCGGGGGGTAAAAGTTTCCAAAATTCAATGTCGAGGTTCGCATACCGCGAACGGGGGTTTGATATGGATGATGATAAGCGATTGCCCGACGGTGAGGAACTCCCGAGGATCTCCACTGGGAATGCAGGTTTAGACGATATACTCGGGGGCGGCATTGATCCCGAGAGGATGTATCTGTTCGAAGGCCAACCCGGATCAGGCAAGACAACCCTGGCTCTGGAATTTTTGCTGGAAGGAGTTCGCGCCGGCGAACCGACCCTCTACATCACGCTATCGGAGACCGAGCAAGAACTGCGTCTGGTCGCGAAGCGTCATGGGTGGTCGCTCAACGGGATTACGATCTTTGAATTAATCCCGCCCGAAACCACCCTGGATCCGAGCCAGGAACTCACGGTGCTGCAGCCTGCCGAGATGGAGCTCAGCGAAACCACTCAAATGATCTTCGATCGGGTCGAGGCACTGGCGCCGGCACGAATTGTACTCGATAGCCTGTCCGAGCTCCGATTGCTGGCACAAAGCCCGCTTCGATACCGCCGTCAGATTCTCGCGTTGAAACATTTCTTTTCGGGTCGTAAGTCCACCGTCGTTTTGCTGGATGACCTTTCATCACAGCAGAACGATTTGCAATTGCACTCCATCGCCCATGGCGTTGTGCTGCTCGAGCAACTGGCGATCGACTACGGCGCGCAGCGGCGACGCCTTCGAGTCGTAAAAATGCGTGGCATCGATTTCAAGCGTGGCATCGATTTCAAGGGCGGCTTTCACGACTTCACCATCAGGCATGGCGGTCTCAAGGTTTACCCCCGACTTGTCGCCGCAGAACATCACAAGAAATTCGACAGTGATATCGTCTTAAGCGGCAATGCGGAACTGGATACTCTCCTGGGCGGTGGCCTTGAGCGCGGAACGAATGCGCTCCTCATCGGTGCAGCGGGCGTTGGAAAATCATCCCTTGCGCTTACCTACGCGATCGCAGCTGCAGCTCGGAATGAACGCTCCGTGATTTTCGCCTTCGACGAAGGACGGGGCACCATGAAAGCGCGCGCCAAGACGCTAGGACTTCCACTTGAAGAGAGCCTCGAAAATGGGCTGATCACTATCCAGCAAGTCGACCCTGCTGAAATGGCTCCAGGCGAGTTCGCGGCCGCCGTCCGAGGAAGTGTAGAAAGTGAAAATGCGCGTGTCGTGATTATCGACAGCCTCAACGGCTATCTCAATGCGATGCCGGACGAGCGGTTTTTGGTTCTGCAGATGCACGAACTGCTGAGTTATCTCAGTCAGCGCGGCGTTTTAACCATTCTGGTGCTTGCGCAGCATGGTCTTGTTGGGCCGATGGATACCCCGCTCGATATTAGCTATCTCGCCGATGGCGTGCTGATGCTGCGTTATTTCGAGTTCGATGGCAGCGTTCGGCGCGCACTGTCCGTTGTGAAGAAACGAAGCGGCAATCACGAACATACAATCCGCGAATTCAAACTCAGCCACCAAGGCATCACCGTCGGCCCTCCGCTCAAGGGCTTTAGCGGCATTTTCGGCGGTACGCCGGTGTACAAGGGGGAGGAGGCGCCTTTGATGTCTCGGGACACCGATGGTCGGGCTTGAAACGCCAAAGGGCGTGGTTTTGGTCCTGATGCCCATTGGACGGGACGCCGCAACTGTTGCCAAGTTGATCGAAAGGGCCGGCCTACGTCCCGTGGTCTGCAACACGCTTCAGGAAGTGATAGAGAATCTCGAGTGGGTCATCGAAGTCGTGCTTGTGGCGGAGGAGGCGCTCTACGGCAATAATGCCCGCGTTTTGGAGGACTGGGTGGGCCGTCAGCCACCGTGGTCCGATCAACCCTTTGTCGTGCTGACCAATCACAATGAAGGTAGCAAGTTTGCCGCGTTCAGGCGCGAGTTGGTCATTCGCCTGCGTAACGTGGGCTTTCTCGAGCGCCCGTTGCAGGCCATTACGCTTCAGGCCACGATACTCTCCGCAGAGCGCGCGCGAAGACGACAGTATCAAACTCGTGCGTACCTTGAGGCGCAGCGCGGTGCCGCTGCCGAAATGGAGCGATTGGTGGCGGAAAGAACGGCTGACCTTGAGCGAGCGAACAGTCAACTCCGGGAAGAAATTGCGGGTCGCGAGCGGGCCCAGGCAGCGTTGCTGCAGGCACAAAAAATCGAGGCGTTGGGCCAGCTTGTCGGGGGGGGGGTAGCGCACGATTTCAATAACCTGCTTATGGCTGTCATCGGAAATCTCGACCTGCTTTCCAAAAGACTAGGTGAAGATACCCGACTTCACAGGCTCCTGGATGGCGCCATGGAAGGTGCTCGCCGTGGCGCCACTTTGACGCAACGGCTGTTGGCCTTCGCGCGCAAGCAGGAACTGAAGGCGCAAGCCACAGATGTCCGAAGCCTTGTGGAAGACATGATAGGCCTCATCGAACGCTCGGTGGGTCCGATGGTTCGTGTCGAGCTTCACGCCGAGGCAAAATGCCGGTCGTCGACGTCGACCCGAACCAGCTCAAAATGGCTCTGTGTCTCGTGCGGTGCAGTACCTGAAGGGAAAGAGTTCCCATAAGCTTCTGACGGAGTATCAGTCGCTGAGGAAACGTTATTGGGGTCAGCATCTGTGGTCGCGCGGCTATTGGGTGGCAACCAGTGGAAATGTTACCGATGAAGTCTGGAAGAAGTACATCGAAGATCAAAAGCCGGAAGAGCCGGATGACAATTTCAAGGTTGTTTGAACAAATCGACCCGAAGGGTCGATCAATCCGGCTTCCAGCCGTAACCTGAAGCCACCGCCTTTAGGCGGTGGAGTGTTCACTCAAAGCGCAGCAACTGATAGTGGAGAAAGCGTCCGTTGCTCTTAGCCAAAAATGGCGTATCGCAATCAATGCGGCGTGGCTTTTGGCCAGGCGCGTGATCCTTCGCGAAGGCGACGTACTGCGCCTTGCAATCGAGATTCGGGCAGCTGAAGCTGTGATGAGCGTTATCTTCAGTCATGCCTCGACTATGGACCGAGTCGCTCCTCAAGCTGGCGGTAGCATGCTGCTGTATGTGCGAGCGCCTTGAGGAGATGTCCCGATCGCTGTTGAACTACGTCGTGCCGCGCGGCAATCAGGATGACAGTGGAGCGTCAATCAGGATGAGAGAGCTTCGTCGGGCTCGTGACGCAGGGAGGGCGTAGCCCGACCGGAGTTACGAGCCCGACGTCGGCGCGATCCACAGGGGACCGCGCCGACTGGTGATCGCGGCCGGCTGGTTATGCAAGTGGTTCTTCCGCCAAGAGGAATCACTCGCTTGCCAGGCCGACACGTAACCGATCACCAAATGAGGCTCTACATGAAGTACCGTCAGACCAATAGCCCGCCAGTAGCGGCCGCCAAGGCGTCGTTCAGCACATCGACCGCGTATCGCTTGGACAAAGATCGCAGGCTCCCATCGCAGAAGAAGGGAGCCCGCGGCCGGCGCCGACCAGACCCGTTGGCCTGCTTGTTTGAGAGCGAGGTCGTGCCGATACTGAAGGCCGCCCCCGGCATCCGAGCGATCGCGATCTTCGAGGAGATGTTACGCCGCCACCCTGAGCTCGGGACTGGAATCCGCCGCACGCTGGAGCGCCGGATCCGCGCCTGGCGGGCCATTCACGGCGAGGAGCAGGAGGTCATCTTCCGCCAGACTCACGAGCCCGGCCAGGTCGGCCTGTCCGACTTCACCGACATGGGCGAGCCCAGGGTCACCATCGCGGGCGTGCCGCTCGATCATCGCCTCTACCACTTCCGGCTCGCCTATTCCGGGTTTGAGCACGCCCATGTCGTGCTCGGTGGCGAGAGCTTCGTCGCCTTGGCCGAAGGCCTGCAGAATGCCCTATGGTCACTCGGCGGGGCGCCGCGGGAGCATCGGACCGACAGCCTGTCGGCCGCCTTCTGCAATCTCGAGCGCAGCGCGAGGGACGATCTGACGCTGCGATACGAGGAGCTGTGCGCCCATTATGGCATGCGGCCTTCCCGCAACAATCGCGGCATTGCCCACGAGAACGGGGCGATCGAGAGCTCGCACGGCCATCTCAAGCGGGCGATCGCCGATGCGCTGCTGCTGCGCGGCAGCACCGACTTTGACGACCTCGCGGCCTATCGTGGCTTCATCGACGAGATCGTCAGCCGTTGTAATGCCCGCAACGCCCGGCGGATCGACAGCGAGCGCGCCACCCTGCAGGCATTGCCAGATCGCCGCAGCTCGGACTACGAGGAGGTGATTGTCCGCGTGACGTCAAGCGGCGGCTTCACCTTGCGCAAGGTGTTCTACACCGTGCCGTCACGCCTGATCGGCCACCAGCTGCGGGTGCGCCTTTACGATGATCGTCTCGACGTGTTCGTCGGCGGCACCCATCTCGTCACCCTGCCGCGTGGGCGGCCGCATCCCAACGGCAAGCACGACCAGGTCGTCGATTATCGGCACGTGATCCATTCCTTGCGGCGCAAGCCAATGGCGCTGCTCAATCTCGTCTACCGTGATCGGCTGTTTCCGCGCGATGCCTATCGGAGGACCTTCGATCGTTTGCGCGAACGGCTGCCGGACAAGAAAGCCTGCCGGCTCATGGTCGATCTGCTTGCGCTGGCGCACGAGCGCGGCTGCGAGGCCGAACTGGCCGGTCAGCTCGCCGCCGACCTGGACGCCGGCCAACTGCCCGATCTCGGACGGCTGCGCGCCCACTTCGCGCCCGATCCTGCCTGCATGCCGCAGGTCATGGTGCAGCTTGCCCCGCTCGCCAGCTATGAGTGTCTCATCGGCGCCGGCCAGATCGGAGACGCCGCATGAGCACGGCCAACATCGTCGACACCGCGCGCCTCAATCTGTTGCTCAACGAGCTGCGGCTGCCCGCCGTCAAGGTGCTGTGGCCGCAATTTGCCGAGAAGTCCGACAAGGAAGGCTGGCCAGCGGCCCGCTTTCTCGCCACCATTGCCGAGCACGAGATCGCCGAGCGCGGCCGCCGTCGCGTCGAGCGCCACCTCGTCGAGGCGCGGCTGCCCGCCGGAAAGACCTTCGACAACTTCGACTTCGAGGCCGTGCCGATGATCTCCAAGGCGCAGGTGACCGCGCTCGCGGCCGGCGATGGCTGGTTGGGCAAGGGCGCCAATCTGCTCCTGTTCGGCCCGCCCGGCGGCGGCAAGAGCCACTTGGCGGCAGCGATCGGCCTCGCCCTCATCGAGAACGGATGGCGCGTCCTGTTCACCCGCACCACCGATCTCGTGCAAAAGCTCCAGGTGGCGCGGCGTGAGCTCAACCTCGAGGCGGCCATCAGTCGTCTCGATCGCTTCGATCTCATGATCCTTGACGATCTCGCTTACGTAACCAAGGACCAGGCCGAGACCAGCGTGCTGTTCGAGCTCATTAGCGCACGCTACGAGCGACGCTCGATGCTGATCACGGCCAATCAGCCATTCGGCGAATGGAACAAGGTCTTCCCGGACCCCGCCATGACGCTCGCCGCCATTGATCGGCTCGTCCACCACGCCACCATCGTCGAGATGAACGTCGAGAGCTACCGCAGACGGACCGCCCTCGAACGCAAACGTGGTCCAGGACGACCGCCCTCGCACGCAACACCTAAAACTATCGCTGATTGACGCTCCGCGACAATCAGAGTTCAAAAAACTCTTGCGCGCGACAGTCGACGCGGCAATCATCATCACGCCGCGACACTGACTCGCCATCCTGATTGTCGCGCGCTTCCCACCCAGATTGTCGCGCTATAACGTCGGGCCGACGTTGCCGGAGTGAATGTTACGCGGCCCTCGTGAGGGGGGCAACGGGCTTGATTGTCATGCGATCGTGGTGAGCTTGAAGGGCCGCACGCAGAACCGACAATTGCTTGTGCGCCTTCAATCGTCGGAAGCCCTTGTTGGCCTCGATCATGCCGGCCGCGACCCATCGCAAGGCCATACCGGCATCCCGCCAGCGTTTGACGTTGCGCGTGACGCGGCGAATGGTGCCCATCATGTTCTCGGCGATGTTGGTACAGGCGAGCGATCGACGAAGCTCCTTCGGCAGCTTCAAGCGGACGACAGTCAGGATTTCGTCGAGGCCTTCGAGGATGCTCGCCGCTACGCCGGGCCATTGCTGGTCTACTCGACGCGCGAGATTGCGGATCAGTTTTTCAGCCTTGTCGGCATCATCGAGCTCCCAGGCCTGGCGCAGCACCCGACGGGTGGCTGCATGATGCTCTTTCGGCAGGCGTTCCATGATGTTGCGCGCCTTGTGGATCTGACAGCGCTGGATCGCAGCGGCCGAACCGAAGGTGCGGCGGATCGCCTTCGACAACGCCTTCGCGCCGTCGGCGATGAACAGTCGTGGCACCGTCGGGTCGAGCCCGCGCGAGACCAGGTTGTCCAGCAGGGCCTGAACCGTTGCGGCATTCTCGGTCGCTCCTTCCACCAGCGCCAGCGGATGCTTGTTGCCTTCGCCGTCAACCCCGATGGCGGCGACCAGCACGAGATCGTCGCCGAGATGCAGCCCGTCGATTTGGACCACCAGAAGGTCGAGCGCGGACAGATCGGCAGCCATGAAGTCGGCCAGCCGCGCCGCCGACAGCGCTACGAACCTCCGCGAGGCCGCCGACTTCGAAATCCCCGATCCGGGCGGTGCCGGCACGTCACCCTCGGGCAGCCGGACAGCGCGGCCGAACCGGCGCGTCGACACATTGATCAGCATCAGGTTCATCGCCCAGCGACCGAGCCAGTCCTCCTGCGCCGCCGTTTCCCAGCTCGGGATCGTGACCTCGCGGCCGTCCACCCCCCGGACCCGCGGGCGCTCGACCTCGATCTTGCCGCCGTGGAAGCCGATCCGCCCCCGCGTTCGGCCCCAACGGTGCGCCCGCCGCACCGCATCGCGACCGTGGCGCGGCCCGCAGGCCGCCGTCACATCCGCCTCCATCATCGTGCCGAGCGCCTCGATCCCTGCCGCAAGGCAGAACCGATCGAAGCTCGCCCGCACTTCTGCAAACGCTTCGCCACAGCCCCGGTCGCCGGCCAACCAGCCGGTGTGATAGCTCTCGTCATGGCGTTGCTCTCCTTTGTGGAATCAGCACCCCGAGCCTACCGGCTCAAGGTGGGCAACGCCGACCTCTTCAGAAATTCAACAGAACCCGGGACATCCCCCGCCTTGAAGGGGCAACCCTGTTCGTACTAGAACTATCGCGGCTGCCTAGGACTTATTTCCGTGCACGGCTGGTACCCCCCGGCCGTGTCTGTGAGCGGGCCCAGGCTCGGAAGTGTTGCTCTTTGGGTCTGGGGCCTTTTCAATTCGCAATATGGAGCCGTTGGGAACGGATGCCGGCAGGCTGACTTCGCGGGCGGAATAAGGACCGACCGATCGAAGTCGCAGCCGAGCGGATCGTCGAATGGGCGATGAGCCTGTTCGCGCAGCGGGCGCGGTTCGCTTGACAGTCGTTTCCACCCGCTTGACTCAGATGATGGCGTGTGACGATCTCCCGACTACAAAGGGTAACCGGCTGTTATTTCCGTTGGGAGTTGGTCGAGTGGATAAGTTAGGGCTCGTTAAGAAATAACTGAGTCAATTTTATCACGCTCTGCAAAAATTTATAACTTGGGGATTCCCTGAGGAGAATCGGGGGCGGTAGAATCGTCGCGTGATAAGCGCTTCGGTCATCAGAACTCTTCGGCAGCGTTGGAAGTCGATGGCTCCTCTGCTGGATGAGAGGAGCCGACGACGCTGGGCGGCGTCGGAAGCCCGTATGATTGGACACGGCGGTGTGAGCGCTGTGGCTGAGGCGACCGGTCTGGCGCGACGGACCATATATCGAGGACTTGAAGATCTCGAGGATCGTGCCTCAGTTGGGAATGACCGGGTACGCCGGCGGGGCGGCGGACGTAAATCAAGGATAGCCGAGGACCCGACTCTGCTTTCCGACCTTAAGTCGTTGCTTGAACCGGTGACGCGAGGTGACCCGATGCGACGGCGATTGTGGACGTCGCTCAGCCTGCGGAAGTTACGCGCGGAGTTGAAGAGAAAGGGGCACGACATCAGCCATCCGGTCGTTGGAGATTGCCTGCACAAGCTGCACTATAGCCTACAGGCCAATCGGAAAGTCCACGAAGGCAGCGAGCATATGGACCGGAATGCTCAGTTTGACTACATCAGCAAAAAGGCTGGCAGTTTCTTAACGGACGGCCAGCCGGTCATCTCGGTCGATACGAAAAAAAAGGAATTGGTGGGCAATTTCAAGAATGCGGGCCGCGAATGGAGACCCAAAGGCAGGCCCGAAGAGGTCAATGTGCATGACTTCATTGATCCCAAGCTGAAACGCGCGGTGCCATACGGCGTTTATGACATCAACAACAACACCGGTTGGGTCAGCGTCGGAACGGATCACGACACCGCCGCCTTTGCGGTCAACGCCATTCGCCGCTGGTGGAAGGCCATGGGAAAGAAACGTTATCCGAAACCCAAGGGTCTGTTGGTGACCGCTGACGGCAGGGGATCGAACGGCTATCGCGTCCGTCTGTGGAAAATCGAACTACAGAAACTGGCCGATGAACTTAGGTATCCGATCACGGTGTGCCACTTGCCGCCTGGAACCAGCAAGTGGAATAAAATCGAGCATCGGCTTTTTTCTTTCATCAGCATCAACTGGCGCGGCAAACCCCTGCGCAGCTTTCGCACAATCGTCGAGCTCATTGCCGCTACGACTACCGAGACAGGTCTGACCGTACGTGCTGAACTCGACGAAAAGAAATATCCCAAAGGTCTCAAAGTCTCCGATGCGCAACTCGCCGCCGTGAATATATTTCCTCATGACTTTCACGGGGAATGGAACTACACCATAGCTCCCAACAAGAAGCGCAAATAAAATGACTAAGTTATTTCTTAACAAACCCTAACCTGAATGATTTACTCCCCGGGGCTTCGCAAGATGCGAGGCATGACATGAATCCCCTATCGGCGGCCGACGTGTTCCTAACGGTCGCCATCATGAGCGTAGCTTTCCTGACCGAGATCGCTCTTTTCATCTTGATTGGAATGATCTGAAGAATCGCGCGCTCTGGGCAACGCGCAGCCGATCCGAAGCTCTAGCTCTCCGTGAACTTGATGGTTGAGACCGGCCATCTTCCGTCATGACCTTTGATCGAAATCCGAAGCCCGTGCAATTCATCCAGCCAAACGTTCTCGATCGTGCCCGCCTTTCCGTCGGTAAGGACGACCGCCTTGCCGATCAATTCGGATTGCGCCACACCGTGCTCATTCAAAATATTTGAGGCGCGACGCTTCACCGATGGCATTGCGCGTCCACATTCGGCCGAGCCGTCTGTACTGTCCTAGGCGGTTCAACGGTGACGTTTGTCCTAGCGCTCAGCACTGGGAATGATTGATGGCGACTGCTCTTCCAATTCGCGAAGCCGGTCGATTTGCGCTCTAAGGTTCCCCGGTAGTTCTGGCTCTTCTTTCAGGAACGCGAACAGTCTTTCTCCAATCTCTTGCACGATTGCTCGGCTGTGCTTGGGATCCATGTCAATGCGGTTGCGCATAAGAAGAAGCCTCGTTCGGGTAAGAAGCGCCAGCATCGGCGCCACCCTCCCACAGCTCTCCCGCTTCCGAACAGGAGACCGCCGCTTTTGGCTATCTGCGCGAGCGCTGATTTTTGAGAACAGCGGGCCCTAGCGGTAAGGAACCTTTGGCTATCCGCGACATGCGCCGTGTAGCTAACGGCGAGCGACGGTCTCGTGCTTCTAAAGTCTTGACCGGAGCTTTCGTTCCCTGACTTCTGATCGTGACGCCGTTCGGACGGAAGGGGAAACAATTGGAGCGCCGAGCCGACGCATTGGGGAACTTGCCGCGCGGAATATCGGGTCATTGGACCCCAAATCGGAAGCCTTCCCGGCCCTGGAACCATTTCAGAGAGTGTCCGGTTAGCTAATCCGGCTTTCAGCCGTAACTTGAAGCCACCGGCTTTAGCCGGTGGAGTGTTCACCACCTGGCAGCCGCTTGCTACGCCCCGCTACCCCAGGAATCGTCCGTGTCGGCCGTCCGGGGGCGGACCGTCTTGACTTCGATGTAGGTTGTCGTTCCTTCGATCGACGACGAAGTCGATCCGGCGACCGTCCGGAAGTTCGGGTTCGTACGTGATCGGTCCCGTCACCGTCGGGTCGTCGATCAACAGCTTGGCCACCGCAAGCTCGTTGATCCGCTCGGTCAGGGGCGCGATCGTCGCCCTTTGGATCGTCGCGACATGCCTCGACGGCTTCCTCGAATTGAGCCTACAGCGCCTCCCCCGCCGGATGCCCGCTAGGACCGGCTCCCGATAGAGGGCGCGGACGGCGTCGACCATTTTTTTTGCTCGGTAGCGAGGCGGACGACGCGAACGAGATGCCTTACCGTCGCGATCATCCCGCGTATCTCCGGAGTGTCGGCGCGCTCGACGACCCGGCCTATGCGGTTGAGGCCCAGCCCGATCAGAGTCTTGTCCCTGTCGGAAACCTAATTCGGCTGGCAAGTGAAGCCGAATCGCGCAATGTTTCTATCTTATGAGAGAAGCTTGCAGCCTGATCTGGTCGGCGCTGGTATTATTGTTCCGATCGCGGGCCTCGTTGGCAGCCGAGATCCTGGTCCTTCGGCATCAGATTAACATACTGAGACGGCATTCGCCCAAGAGGCAGACGTTCAGCGCCACGGACCGCTTGATCTTTGCCGGGCTGTATCGATTGGCGCCAACAGTCCTGAACGCTCTGGCGGTTTTGAAGCCAGATACCGTTATAAAGTGGCACCGCGCCGGTTCAGATCGTACTGGCGCTGGAAGTCACGACGTCGTGGTGGCCGACCAAACTTATCGACAGAGATACGCAAGCTTATCCGCGAGATGAGCATCGCCAACCGGCTGTGGGGAGCGACGCGGATCCACGGAGAGTTGCTTAAGCTCGGCATCGATATCGGCCAGACGAGCGTGGCCAAGTATATGGTGAAGAGACGAGGGCCACCGTCGCAAGGCTGGAAGACGTTTCTTCATAACCATGCCGACGGCATCGCGGCGATGGATTTGTTCGTCGTGCCGACGATCTCGTTTCGCCTGCTCTATGGATTGCTGATCATGGGGCACGGCCGACGGCAAATTTTGTGGTTTGGCGTCACAGCTAACCCCACTGAAGAATGGATCGCAAATCAGGTCATGGAAGCATTCGGTTGGGAACAGGCTCCCCGCTATCTCATTCGTGACCGGGACGGGGCCTATGGTGAGGTCCTTATCCGCAGACTTCGATCAATGGGCATTCGTGACCGGCCGATATCGCCGCATTCCCCATGGCAAAACGGATATGCCGAACGGCTGATCGGTTCGATCCAACGGGAGTGCCTTGACCACGTTGTTGTGTTCGGCGAGCGACACCTCCGTCATGTACTGCTGTCGTACATGAAATATCACAACGAGATAAGGACGCATTTATCTTTGGAGAAGGATGCGCCGGTCTCGCGCGCCGTCAAACTGGCCGGGACCATTCTTTGCCGCCCGGTCCTGGGCGGGCTGCACCACCAATATGTTCGGATTTGATTTACGACAGGCACAGGTACCTGGACAGGCCCCCCGTCTCTCGCGCGCGGACACGTGGGTCAAAAATATGTAGCCCCAATTTTTCGGCTCGTTAACTTTCTATTAACCATACGTGATCAGCCTCGCATCTTACTGGCGCGGGTAAGTCGTAACGGTTTGGCCCGTGACGGTTGTTCGATGCATCCTTGGGCGGCGGGCGAAGGCTCGTGGGGGCTCGAAGGAGTAACGTCATGCTGATACGCGAGACGCGACCCGAGCCGAATTTGCTGTTTGCATTTGCGCTTACGATCCTAAACGCCTTGGGTGTGGCCCTTCCGATGGCGGTTGCGATTATTTGGGTTTGTTCCTGAGGGTCTGCTTGGAAGCCCCGGAGTTGCTTGCCGGTGCGCGTTGTAGGATGGCGATACAGTTATCGGTGGCGCCAAGGGATGCGCGACCGCGATCCATTGCACGTGAGGTGCCGCGAACGTAACAAGGTGACACCCTCATCGCGTTCGATGGTGTTGACGAGAATTTACCTTGCCACCTTCGACATGAGGTGCTGCCGCGAGTCCTTCGGTAAGTACGGTTCCTGAATTAACGCGCAGCGCGACCATCAAACTTTATGCGCGTCTTTCGTTGCGACACGATGTCGGACCGATAACTTGCCCGCACCGGCGGTCTATCCGAGGGGCGGTACGACATTGCTGGAAAAGACGCCCCGCCACCTTCGCCGGCCCTTACTACTGATCTTGGAGGTCAAGTCATGATTGACAATAAACATGCACATGAAGCTGGCAAAGCGTTCCGCTCGTCGGACAAGAAGATACCCCTGACCGAACATGAGGAGAAGCAAAGGGCGCTGCTCAGAAATCTAGAACGCCTGAAGGCCGAGCGGCTGGCACGAGAGGTAGCTCAGTCGAAAGACGACTGATCGCCCTTGTGGGCGTCGGTCAGGATCGAGTTGGAGCACGCCAGGCCGGAGGCGGCGGCGTTTCGGCACGCTGCGGTCGCCCGGGAATATCGCGCGGCGCACGGGCTACGACCACCTTTGAGCGACCAGCTGGGAGGCGTTTGCTCAGGGTGTTGCGATCTTCGCTGTCGGTCTCTGCACTCAATGCGCCGCGCAATACCGGTGGCGCGGCAACGACAGGTTCGAGGTCGCTGACAACATGGTCGCAGCGCTCAGCTTGGGGATGTCCCGGGTTGTGTTGAATTTCTGAAGAGGTCGGCGTTGCCCACCTTGAGCCGGTAGGCTCGGGGTGCTGATTCCACAAAGGAGAGCAACGCCATGACGAGAGCTATCACACCGGCTGGTTGGCCGGCGACCGGGGCTGTGGACGAAGCGTTTGCAGAAGTGCGGGCGAGCTTCGATCGGTTCTGCCTTGCGGCAGGGATCGAGGCGCTCGGCACGATGATGGAGGCGGATGTGACGGCGGCCTGCGGGCCGCGCCACGGTCGCGATGCGGTGCGGCGGGCGCACCGTTGGGGCCGAACGCGGGGGCGGATCGGCTTCCACGGCGGCAAGATCGAGGTCGAGCGCCCGCGGGTCCGGGGGGTGGACGGCCGCGAGGTCACGATCCCGAGCTGGGAAACGGCGGCGCAGGAGGACTGGCTCGGTCGCTGGGCGATGAACCTGATGCTGATCAATGTGTCGACGCGCCGGTTCGGCCGCGCTGTCCGGCTGCCCGAGGGTGACGTGCCGGCACCGCCCGGATCGGGGATTTCGAAGTCGGCGGCCTCGCGGAGGTTCGTAGCGCTGTCGGCGGCGCGGCTGGCCGACTTCATGGCTGCCGATCTGTCCGCGCTCGACCTTCTGGTGGTCCAAATCGACGGGCTGCATCTCGGCGACGATCTCGTGCTGGTCGCCGCCATCGGGGTTGACGGCGAAGGCAACAAGCATCCGCTGGCGCTGGTGGAAGGAGCGACCGAGAATGCCGCAACGGTTCAGGCCCTGCTGGACAACCTGGTCTCGCGCGGGCTCGACCCGACGGTGCCACGACTGTTCATCGCCGACGGCGCGAAGGCGTTGTCGAAGGCGATCCGCCGCACCTTCGGTTCGGCCGCTGCGATCCAGCGCTGTCAGATCCACAAGGCGCGCAACATCATGGAACGCCTGCCGAAAGAGCATCATGCAGCCACCCGTCGGGTGCTGCGCCAGGCCTGGGAGCTCGATGATGCCGACAAGGCTGAAAAACTGATCCGCAATCTCGCGCGTCGAGTAGACCAGCAATGGCCCGGCGTAGCGGCGAGCATCCTCGAAGGCCTCGACGAAATCCTGACTGTCGTCCGCTTGAAGCTGCCGAAGGAGCTTCGTCGATCGCTCGCCTGTACCAACATCGCCGAGAACATGATGGGCACCATTCGCCGCGTCACGCGCAACGTCAAACGCTGGCGGGATGCCGGTATGGCCTTGCGATGGGTCGCGGCCGGCATGATCGAGGCCAACAAGGGCTTCCGGCGATTGAAGGCGCATAAGCAATTGTCGGTTCTGCGTGCAGCCCTTCTAGCTCACCACGATCGTATGACGATCAAGCCTGTTGCCCAGGTCACGAGGGCCGCGTAACATTCATTCGGCAACGTCCGCCCGAAGTAGTTCAACAGCGATCGGGACATCCCCCTCAGCTTCTGCCGGAAGGAGCTGGTGTATTGGCGACTGTTCATGACAGGCACATGGCGCGTGGGCCGGCCTTTGGGGCCGGAACCGGCCAAACTCATTCAAGCCTTTGGCTGATCGATCTGTGCGTATGCCCCCATTGTTGCGCAGCGCGGCGTGCGATACCCGGCCGCTTGCGCCATCCACGACAGTACGACGTTGGCTGTAGTTGATGCGACCAAGTGAGGTCGCGCTGCTCTAGCCTAGTCGGGTCCTCAGGGCACACGCGCATCGAAATTTCACCCACCGGGGGTACCTGGACAGGCCCCCGTCTCGCGCGCGCCGAGACCTGTGCCGTGCATATAGGGCCCCAAAAAAGTAACTGTTAAGAAAGTATTAACCGTGAGGCCCCCCGGTAGATTTGACCGATGCGCTGTGAAAAATTGAGAGACCGAACCGGACGTGCCCGACTAAGGCATCCGGCTCTCGGACAGGACCTCACGCCTTCACCCTCGGCACGTCGTGCCCAAGCCTGCTCAGACGTACGAGCCCGAAGTGCCCGCAATTGCTGAGTGGAGTATTTCCATGGATACAAACTTTTTGAAAGCGCAGGCAGAACGCTGTCGCCACCTTGCGGAGAACGCCGACGAGTTTACGAAGCGACGATTGCTAGATCTCGCGGCGAGCTATGATAAGCGGGTTAAGCGTGCCGGGCCCTCGGCCGCAACGCGCAATACCAAAGACGCGCCAACATCAATCTGAGCGCCATCACTTGCGGCTGTGCCGCGGTAGTAAGGTGACAAGGTAAAACCCATCGAACGCGTTAGCAGCGTCCCTCATGCGGGACATACACCAAGCTTGACTATGAAGCCATTGAAGTTGTGGTAGGCATATGGTTCGCTTTTCGAGATGCGGATTCCGGGGATTGCGGCCAGGGACTCCGATTGAACGCGACCATGCGGTCCGATCGAATGCGGCCACCTGTTCCGACGAAGGCGGCCGGGGTAGCGTTGCCGGCATGAGGAGTTGGGTCAGCTTTTCTTGGCGGCGTCAAGGATGGCACGTTGGGCAGCTATTTTTCGCATGCTGTCTCCTTTGAGGATGAGGCGGTGAGCGTTGTGGACGAGGCGATCGAGGACGGCATCGGCGATGGTCGGGTCGGCGATGACCTCGTGCCAATGCTCGATCGGCACCTGGCTGGTGATGATGGTCGATCCACGCTGGTGGCGATCGTCGACGACTTCGAGGAGATCGCGGCGCTGCTCGCCGGTAAGCGGGGCAAGGCCCCAATCATCCAGGATGAGTAAATCGACCCTCGATAGCGTCTTAAGGAGCCGAGCATAGCGTCCGTCGCCGCGGGCAAGGGCCAGAGCCTCGAACAGCCTTGGCAGCCGATGGTAGAGCACGGAACGATTGTCGCGGCATGCCTTTGGCCGAGCGCGCAGGCAATCCAGCTCTTGCCGACGCCTGTCGGCCCGGTAATGAGCAAGTTTTGTTTGCGGCTGATCCAATCCCCATCGACGAGCTTGGCAAAGAAGGCGCGATCGATGCCGCGCGGAGCGCGCAGATCGATATCTTCGATAATTGCGGTCTGCCGCAGCGAGGCGAACTTCAGGCGCACGATGAGCCTTTTGTTCTCCCGCTCGGTTGTTTCGCGATCGATCATTAGACCGAGCCGCTGCTCAAAGGTGAGCGCGGTGACGTCGGGTTGACGTTGCTGATCGTCGAGGGCCTTGGCCATGCCGGCGAGCCCGAGAGCGACGAGGCGTTCGTGGGTGTGGTTGCTGAGCATAAGTTCTCCTTCTTGCAGGTCAGTGGTAGTAGCCGCGGCCACGGATGTTGCCGTGCTGGATGGGATCGGCATCGGGGATGGTGTCGGGCAGGAATGCCTTGTCGAGGCCGGTCTTGAGGATCGAGGCGATCGACCGATAGCTGGCTGCGCCAATGCTGATCCCTCGCCGGCATGCGGCGTCGAGACGTTGCTTCCCATAGGTCTTTTCCAACCGCAGGATGCCGAGACAGGATCGGAAGCCCTGTTCGGGATGGGGCTTTGTCCGCATGATCGCCTCGCACAGCGCGATCGTGGACGGACCGATCTTCTCGGCGGCGGCCAGCAGACGCGCCGGCGTCCAGAAGGCGTATCGGCGATGCGCGCTCGGCATGTGCTCGGGGATCGTGGTGTGGCGGCGCTTCACGCCCGAGCGTGCGTGGCTGGCGATGCGGGTGCCGCGATGGAACACCTCGATGGTAGCCTCGGTGGCCCGCACCTCGACGACCTGGCGGATCAGGCGGGATGGCACCGAGTAGAAGTGCCCCTGAACTTCGACATGGTAATCCGGCGCCACACGGGCACGACGCCATTCGGCGTACTGATAGGGCTCGGCCGGCAGCGGCATCAGGGCCGGACGATCGATGGTGTCGAAGAACTCGCGGCGGCTGGCACCGAGCTTGCGCATCAGGCGGGCGTTGAGTTCGTCGACCAGGATGCGGATCGCAACGTTCAACTCGGCGAGCGAGAAGAAGCGCCGGTTGCGTAGTCGCGCCAAAATCCATCGCTGGACGACAAGAACCGCCGCCTCCACCTTGGCCTTATCGCGCGGCTTGCGGGGCCGCGCCGGCATAATGGTGGTGCCGTAATGGGCGGCAAGATCCTGGTAGGTCCGCTTGACGCCTGGCTCGTAGCGGCTCACCACCGTCACCCCGGCCTTCAGATTGTCGCAGACGAGCGCCTTCGGCACTCCGCCCAGGAAGGTGAGCGCATCCACATGGGCGCCGATCCAGTCGGGCAGCGCCTCGCTGAACCGGGCTTGGGCAAAGGTGTAATTCGACGCTCCCATGACCGCGACGAAGATCTTGGCGGCGCGCACCTCCCCGGTGAGCCCGTCAAACACCGGCACGGTATCGCCGGCGAAGTCCACGAACAGCTTTTCGCCGGCCGCATGGGTCTGCCGCATGGTCGCCGTGATCCCGTGGCGCCATTCGACGTAAAGATCGCAGAACCGGCTGTAGCCATAGCCGTCGGGATGATGGCCACGATATTCCTCCCACAGCAGCGCCAGCGTCACGCCGCGGCGGCGCAGCTCGGCATGGATCTGTCCCCACTCCGGAAGCGGTTTCGATCGCGGCGGGTTGTAGCCGGCCGGCGCAAACAGCTTGCGCTCCAGCGTGGTGTCGTCGAGCTCCTCCGGTATCGGCCAGGTGATGCCGATCACTGCGGCGCGGCGGACATACTCCGCGATCGCCGTGCGGCCGATCCCGACCGATCGGGCGATCACCCGATCGCTCGCCCCACAGGCATACTTCAGGCGCAGGACTTCTCGAATCTTCCGCATCGGCAATCTCTCGGCGGGCATCAGACCTCCCATTGCGTGGACCGCAAAAGGAGGACCTTGCCCCGTTCAGATTGCCGACAACGCGCCCCGCCTCACCCTATCAACAGGGTGGCCGCCTTCGTTCGGATTGGCTGGCCGCTTTCGATCGGAATGGGTGGCCGCTTTCCGTCGGAATCGGTGGCCGCGTTGCCTCGGATTCCGCACCTACATGACCTTTATGCTAGAGCGCGCTTCGGCGGAGGACGTTCCTGTACGCAGGCAGGATTTTGCGCGACACGGGAAAAGTGTGCCCCTATTTCGGGGTGTCTCCGATTGGTTCGACCGCGTAAATATGCGTGCAAGGGAACGACACGTTAGGCTGCGCACTACATCATCTCATCGGGCATCAAAGAGATGATCGAGGCGTCTAAAATCGGGAAGAAATTCACAAAAGCCCTCCGCGCGAGCTCCATGGGACTCGGGATCGCTTAGTGGCCCGATCACCTTCACGAACTCGAGGAACGAGCCCGGCCAGCCGTGGGTCATGATCAGCGGCAGAGGTTCGCATGCGGCGAGCGGACGTGGATGAAATGGATTTCGAGCCCGTCGATCTCGGTGATGAAGTTCGGCAGGGCTTTGAGCTTCGCCTCACACTTTCGCCAATCGTACTCTGTGGACCAGTACTGGGCGAGTTTCTGGACCTTCGCGAGTTGTACGCCTTGAGTTGCGTCCGCGACCGTTTCCCGTTCAGGAAACTTTGTCGCGACAATGCGCTTGCGCAGATCGATGAGCGCCTCATTCGAAGTCTTGATATGGAAGGGACGGATCGCGGTGGAATCGGTTGCTGCTGATGCTTGCGCGGGAAGCAAGCTTGCTGCACCTGCAGCAGCGGATGCGGCAAGAACGGCACGTCGTGTGGCTGACGGAAGCATATCGGGCATGATCACTCTCCTCGGTAGGAAGGTGCCCCGAAGATGCCCACTGCCATTTTAACACTCGTTCCGCGGGTGCGTGAGACGATCACATCAATTTGAAATGAGGCGCGGTCCGGTGAGTTCTATGAATGTGAGGGTTGCGAATAAGTTGCGGCGGTGCGTTTGTTCGCTATTGTGAAGGTTTGCGGATGCCGGCCCCATGACGGTGGCGCGGCGCACACCGGGGCCGGCGTCCGCAAACCTCCAATGGAGGAAACCGCGGGAGGTGTGGCGAGTGGCGCGTCAGACGCTATGGGGATCTGGCGGCTGTGAGTGCGAGTACAACTTTTGCGATATGGCACGAACTTTGCGAATGGGTAAAAACGCCTTTCGCCGCTCCTGTAATTTCAAAGGGTTAGGCGTTGTAAAAACGGCACATATTACAACTTGTGCGTTATGGGCCTGATGGCAACCTTTGTACCGCATCGGCCGAACAAATATTTCCACGTGACAGCGTCCAACGGAATTGTTTCGAACTCGCCTTATACACCACTCGCGATCATGACTGCGTCTCCAATCGCATCGGTTCGGGTATTCGAAACTGTCCGCGATGCAGATGTCGTCTGGCTACGTTCGCTGCGCTCCCAACGCCGTCGATGATGGAATGCGCGATCATCATGCTGACCGATCATCCGCTTTGGGGACATGCTTCTGGCCCCTCACCGTCAGGTAAGACACTCCCATCGCTTCATCCATTATTGGCACCCCCGCGCTGCCCGCCGCGGCGCCCTACCGCGCGAGCGGTTTAGTCGTGTGGCACGAAGCGGACCTGAGCGACCAAGGATATCCTAACGCAAAAAAGACGGTTGGTAAGTCCGCCACTGTAGCGACGAGGGATCCGTCGCTGTCCTCATTTCGGGGCCACCGAAACTCAACTGCACGTTTGCTGGCGCTGAACTTGATTGGTTGAAGCGCGTTGATCTCGGAATCGTAACTGGTTCCAGACCGCTCTTCCATGCGCCTCCGCGCGCGAGAGGAACAATGCCGTGCTGGTCAAGATTGTTGCCGAAGACAATCATGCTCGTCGTCGCATAAACGTCCATGACAGCGAGATGAGTTACGTTACCGCTGGTAGTGGAGACCCGATCGTTTTTCTGCACGGAAACCCGACCTCATCGTATCTTTGGCGCAACGTCATCCCCCACGTCAGCGACCTTGGCTGGTGCCTCGCGCCAGACCTCATCGGTATGGGTCAGTCACGCGCCTCCCCAAGCGACAACTACCGCTTTTTGGACCACGCACATTACCTCGACGCATGGTTTGAGGCGCTGGAGCTACCGATCGGTGGCGAACCCGCCGACGTAGTGAAAATCTTCGAGAACTACAGGCAATGGCTTCTCCGGAGTCCGTTGCCGAAATTATTCATCAACGCCGAGCCCGGGTCGCTGTTGATCGGACGATCACGCGACTTCTGCCGTGGCTGGCAAAACCAACAGGAAGTAACTGTTCGGGGCATCCATTTCATCCAGGAAGACAGTCCTCATGAGATCGGGTCGGCGCTTGCGCGTTTCGTGAGGCAAACAAGGCCGGCATCGGCGATCCCACGGTAATTCAGGATGTCCGAGTTTGTGAAGGTTTGCGGATGGCGGCCCCATGAAGGTGGCGCGGCGCACACGGGGCCGGCGTACGCAAACCTCCAATGGAGGAAACCGCGATGGGGGAACGTATGGTGCCGCGCAGCTAAAGGGATTTGACGGCTGTCGTGCCTGATTGTGAGCACAACCTTTGCGATATGGCACGAACTTTGCGAATGGGTGAAAACGCCTTTCGCCGCTCCTGTAATTTCAAAGAGTTACGCGTTGTAAAAACGGCACATATTACAACTTGTGCGTTATGTGCCTGATGACAGCCTTTGTACCGCATCGGCCGAACAAATATTTCCACGTGACAGCGTCCAACGGAATTTTGTCGAACTCGCCTTATACACCACTCGAGATCATGACTGCATCTCCAATCGCTCGGTTCGGGTATTCGAAACTGTCCGCGATGCAGATGTCGTCTGGCTACGTTCGCTGCGCTCCCAACGCCGTCGATGATGGAAAGCGCGATCATCATGCTGACCGATCATCCGCTTTGGGGACATGCTTCTGGCCCCTCATCGTCAGGTAAGACACTCCCATCGCTTCATCCATTATTGGCACCCCCGCGCTGCCCGCCGCGGCGCCCTACCGCGCGAGCGGTTTAGTCGTGTGCTGGGCATGTTCAGTAGCTTGGAGGTGAAAGTCCTCTACCCAACCCGATGGAGGTGAAGGGTTAGCGAGAACGCAAGGGCTGTCGCCGCGAGGCGAGGTCCGAAGGAAGCGTCGAGCAAACGTGCGAGTTGATGGACAAGAACCGGGTACAAGGCGCGAGCGTCGGACGAGCGGGCGACTTACCGCGAAGTCCATATCCATCAAAGATGCGAAGCGTAGATCCGGCGACGGTGCACGGAAAGCGACTGAACTTACCCCAGAAGATCTGCTCTGTGTCGCTTCGGCGACTGAGGGCGCCGTAAGGCGGTCTGACCGCAGGGCAGAAGTCAGCAGAGGGCATAGTGGGCCATGTCGTTGGCAAGGCTAGTGAGGCACTCCGTGGCCGAAAGGTGGAGTCAACAGATAGGCCGAACCGGAAACGATGGCTGAAGGCCCGAACGAGAGGAGAGGCAAGTAGGACATGAATCTCGAGAGCGACAAGCGGCTGAATATCCAGTTGAGACTGGACTTCTCACCGACGCCGACGGGTGAAGCCCGGCAGGCGGGACGGGAAGACATCGAATTGCTCTCGGTGGTGAATGAACCCGAACGCCCAGCCAACACGTGTCGTATCATGGAGGACGCATGTGAACGAGCAAACTTGAAGGAAGCATTGCGGCAGGTGAGGGGCAACAAAGGTAGCGCGGGCGTCGACCGGATGACGGTCGATCAACTCGGCGACTATCTGAAGCAACACTGGCCGGCTATTCGGGAGCAATTGCTGAACGGGACCTACGAACCCAAACCGGTGAGACGGGTGGAAATCCCGAAGCCGGACGGAGGGATGCGAAAGCTTGGCATCCCAACTGTGCTGGATCGCTTCATCCAGCAAGCGGTGATGCAGGTTCTGCAAAAGCGATGGGACCCGACGTTTTCCCAATATAGCTACGGGTTTAGACCGCGTCGATCGGCGCATCACGCTGTGGGTCAAGCGCAACAGTACATCGCGCAAGGCTACGGATGGGTGATCGATCTCGATTTGGAAAAGTTCTTTGATCGAGTCAATCACGACAAACTGATGAGCCAGATCGCCAAGCGCGTCGAGGACAAGCGGTTGTTGAAGCTCATCCGGGCATTCCTCAATGCCGGGGTGATGGAGAACGGTCTGGTCAGCCCCAGCGTGGAAGGAACTCCGCAAGGAGGACCGCTTTCGCCACTGCTGAGTAACCTCGTGCTCGACGAACTCGATCGCGAGCTGGAGTACCGCGGACACCGCTTTGTTCGTTATGCGGACTGTAACATCTACGTTCGCAGCGAACGCGCGGGTCAGCGGGTGATGCAGAGCATTACGCGCTTCATCAAACAAAAGCTTAAGCTCAAGGTAAACGAGGCCAAGAGTGCGGTGGCACGACCGCAGGAACGGAAGTTCCTCGGGTTCAGCTTCACGGCTGGTCCAGACACCAAGCGCACGATTGCGCCGAAATCTCTGGAGCGGTTTAAGTGGCGAATCCGGGAGATCACGCGAAGGCCAAGGGCGTCAGCATCAAGACGACGATGGAAGAGTTGGCCACGTACATGCGGGGCTGGCGCGGCTATTTCGGCTTCTGCGAAACGCCCGAGGTGTTGATTGCTCTCACTCGTTGGGTCCGGCTGCGATTGCGGGCCGCTCTGTGGCGTCAGTGGAAAACACCACGTCGCCGTCGTGCAGCGCTGATCGCACTGCGAGTCTCGGGGGAACTGCGGAATACGGCCGGAAGTGGAAGTGGCCCCTGGAACATCGCACGGAGCAAAGCTCTCTGTCGGGCTTTCCAATGCCTACTTCAAATTGCTCGGTCTTCCATCCTTGGTCGAAACGCGTTAGCGCAATCTCTCGAACCGCCGTGTACGGACCCGTATGCACGGTGGTGTGGGAGGGGCGGAGCCGAGAGGTTCCCCCCTATCCCGATCATTGACCCAACTGAGACATCAGCCACGCTTGTTTGCTGACATCGAATCGCTGGATTCCGTCACGGATGCTTTTTCACCGCTGCTTGGTACCTAATTCAGTCATTTCTATCGAATACTTCTGGAACATGGCGATCCGCTTGTTTGTGAATTCAGCAATGACGCTGAGAATTTCAAGGGGCGACCTAATCGTCGCAAGCCTCTGGGCGAATTCGAGAGCCAATTGCATGTTCGCTTGTGCCATTTCCAGCAGCTTTGCTTGATAAGCCCGCACGTTTGCCGTGGCTGAAGAAAAAACAAACCCCTTCTTTGAATCGTTATCCGTCATCGTGTGTTTGCAGTCATCTTCTAAGGCTGTCGGCGGTTTCTCAACAAGGGGAGCCTCTTGTTTGGAGTTGTTATGACGCTCAGGGGGCGATTTAGGCGAGCCTGCCGCGACCGAGCGCAGCGGGCTGTCTTTCGGGCTCCTAATAATAGCCTGCTTGGCCCGTTGGGCGGCTATTTTCGTGCTATGGGCGTGTTTTGACGCCGTTGCCGGTTTACGTTTGCTCATCTGACACTCCAAGGGATGATTGGGCGGACCACAACGGTCATTCGTGTGCAGCGACAACCTGCTGTGTAGTTTACCGTTCCAAACGCATCCTCGTATAGGCTGATCAGGAAGTTCGGGCCCGGAACGGACGCTGGGAGCACCGTGGTGTCGCTTCCCAAGCCGTTCATCAACATTAAATTTCGCGAAAACCCTTCCGCCAACGGCGGTCGGGGGAAACTATAGCTGGACTGTCGGTTGAAGCTCCGGGTGCAACGGAGGCTTCGGAAATGACGAAAGCAGCATTGGCGTTAGCGACCGCTGCCACTATCGGTGTCTCTGCCTTGGTGGCCGCGTCACCAGCTCAAGCGTGGCGAGGTGGCTGGGGTGGCGGCTGGGGAGGTGGACTCGCGGCCGGACTAGTTGGAGCGGCGGTGATTGGTGGCATAGCCTCCAGCGCCTACGCCTATGGCCCAGGTTACGGCTACTATGGCGGACCGGGTTATGGCTATTATGGCGGACCGGGTTATGGCTATTATGGCGGCTATGCCCCTGCTTATTACGGCGGCTACGCGCCTGCGTATTACGGCGGCTACCGGTCGGGTTACTATGGTGGTCCCGGGTATCGGCGCGTTATTCGCCCAGCATACGCCTACGGCCCTGGGTATTATCGCGGGCATGGCTATGGCTGGTGATCGCCAGCGGCTCCCTGAAGTCCGTAAACGATAAGATCGCGGGGCGGTCGCGGCCTGTTTCGTGCCCGTGCTTGGGTGATCGACGCGCGTGACGCCCCGCTTCAACAGCGGGGCGTCACAAGCGTGCCGGGCCTTCACTTTCTCGGCCTGCCTCGCATGCACAAGGTGAAGTCGTCATTCCTTTGGGGCGTTGGCGAAGACGCCGAGTTTCTCGCAAACCATATCGAGGGGCGCTCCTGATCCTCTGCTTTGAGCATCTCGGGTCGACGCTTCGCTGCGTCGTCTTAGCGGACATTGAGTTGTGCCAGCGACGCCATCGAGTGAGCTTGTTCAAGTCTGCGCCAATCGGATGACGCACGCGTCACCTATCTTTCTCTTTTCCAACGCGAGCAGTGGGCCAAACATTCCCATTGGGCGCAACGTAACGTCCCGTTCTTTCGCAGGCTTCCAGTCGAAATGCATCATAGCAGGCCGTCCTGGGTCGGCCCCACTTCGTCACGCATTTCTCCGCACGGTCGCTGCAGGATTCAGTTGCTGTAGTGGCGGAGAGAGGTAACAATAAAACTGGCAGTGGCCCTTGGCCACCAAGGAGGCGCCAGCCGGAGCGCTTGGCATTCCGGTTATCGCGCTGCTGATTGTGTTTCTTCGTTGCGAGAGCAGCGCGCGATCGGCTAGGTGCACGGCGAGGCGATTCACATGAAGCTATCGTCATTTCAGCAAACGAAATGGACGCGGCTCTTTCCGCCGGCGAGTTGGCTTGCCAACTACCGCCTTGCCTGGCTTCCCTCGGACGCGATTGCCGGGATCACACTCGCTGCATACGCGATACCGGTGTCGCTCGCCTATGCGGGGCTCGCCGGCTTACCGCCGCAGGTTGGAATCTATGGCTACCTGCTTGGCGGTGTCGGTTACACCTTCCTTGGTTCTTCACGTCAGCTTGCGATCGGACCCACTTCCGCCATCTCCCTTATGATTGCCGCAACGGTGGGGGAAATGGCCGGCGGTGATATGCAACGATACGCGCAGATTGCCAGTCTCGCTGCCTTTACCGTGGCGGCGCTCAGCTTGCTTGCGTGGCTGTTACGGCTGAGCGTGCTGGTGAAATTGATCAGCGATAGCATCCTTGTGGGCTTCAAGGCCGGTGCGGGATTGACCATAGCGATGACTTAACTGCCAAGCCTGTTCGGCGTGAAAGGCGGCGGTCACAATTTTTTCGAGCGCGCGTTTCTGCTGACTGGGCAGCTCAGTGAGATGCAGTACCTCGTTCTTGTCGTCGGCGGCATCGCGATCGGGCTGATCGTAATCGGCGAGCGCTTGCTGCCGGGAAAACCGGTTGCGCTCGGGGTTGTCATGTTGGCGATCATCGCCGCTACCCTACTGGGGCTTCCTGCGCTTGGGGTGCCAATAACAGGAGAGATTCCGGCGGGCTTACCCACCTTGGCAGGTCCCGCCCTCAGATTACGTGACGTGGAGGGAATAATTCCGTTGGCCGCTGGTTGTTTGCTCCTGGCCTATATCGAAGGTGTCTCTGCTGCTCGCACGTTCGCAGCGAAGCACGGATACACTCTGGACCCGAGGCAGGAGCTTCTGGGCATCGGCGCAGCGAATCTCGCAGCGGCTATGGGGCACGGGTACCCTGTAGCCGGCGGACTGTCGCAATCGGCCGTGAATGACAAGGCGGGCGCACGCACGGCGCTGGCGCTTGTCTTTGCTTCGGTGACGCTTGCGCTTTGCCTGCTCTTTCTGACCGGCTTTCTCGAAAATCTCCCGAAGGCGGTGTTGGCAGCTGTAGTGCTGACTGCGGTATATGGGCTGCTGGATTTTCCGGCACTGCTCCGTATGTTGCGGGTGAGCCGATTGGATTTCCTAGCTGCAGCCCTCGCGCTCGTCGGAGTGCTGCTGCTTGGGATACTTCAAGGCATCCTGCTCGCTGCGCTGGCCTCGATATTATTGATGCTCGCCCGGGTGTCGCGGCCCCATATTGCGTTTCTTGGTCGCGTGCCCGGCACCAACTCCTATTCTGACTTGGATCGCCATCCGGAGAATGAGCCGCTGTCTGGTGCGATCGCTTTTCGTCCCGAAGCATCGCTGATTTACGTCAATGCCGACACCGTACGGGATGCGGTCTTGGATCGCCTGCGCGAGATTGGCCCTGCGGCCGTCCGTCTGGTCGCCTGTGATCTTTCCGCCGCGCCGTATATTGATCTCGCCGGCTCCCGTATGCTTCACGAGCTGCATACTGAGTTTGCGCGTCACGGCATTGCCCTGCGCATTGTTGGCGCCCATGGATCGGCGCGTGATTTATTGCGAGCCGACGGGTTCGAAGAAAAAGTCGGCGGACTCGACCGCACCAAGACGTTGGACAGTTTACTACGGACGGATAGCTGAAGGCGGATCCTGCTGAGCAGCCGATTCGATATGCGGAGCATGCTGTGACAGGGAGATTGTCAAATGCCGAAAGACAAGCCAGACGGAGGAGGCACAGGCAACGTCCGGCAAGATGAGCCGCAAGGAATTTGAGAAGGAACTCTCGAAGCTTCAGGTCGAGCTAAGCTTCCTCGTACCGGAAATCATTGCGTTGAACGAGAGTTTGCCCCCCGAGGTCGATTTCTCTCATCATCTCGACCTGAATGATGGCCGCATCGGATTGAGGTAGCCTCCGCGCTGGTCTGTTTTGGGACGCGCTCGCCGCGCATTTAGGCTTAGAGCAAAGGCGGTGCCAATCATGTCCAAATGGCTTCCGTAGTTTTCCGGGTGCGCAAACTTGGTGGGATGAGGGTGGTAAGGGCAAAACACGTTGTCGATTTCAGTCGAAGAGCCTAACGCGCTGGCAGGCATCGTTCCTACTGGCACAACGCGGTGGAGGGATGATGTCCCCACCGAGCAGTCTGACGTATACGTCATCTCAATCGCGAACGAGATGGCGGAACCCGGTATCCCTGATCACGAGCGCGCATTCTGGTTGCCCCATCAAACCGCCATCTACATCGGTCGGGCCAAGCAGTTGAGGCGTCGACTGGACCAATTTCGTAGACACGTCTACGGCAGAACTTCCCACATTGCGGAGGCCAAGCAACCTTCTCTTAAATTGTGCCAAGACGATTACATGGGCGGAGGTCGAGGATTATGCACCGCAGAAGAGCTGCCCTCATTGAAGCGTTTCGCGCTCAAGGGGACGTATACCCTTCGGCAATCGTGTGCGCTCCGCAAAACTCTCAAGTGCCTCAGCAAGCGCACTGCTGCTGTAACCTTGGCGGCGGTCACCCCTTGAAGTCGAGCAGCTCTGAAAGCCGGGTGATGGGGTCTGACAAATGGGGCCCGGTGACTAGACTAGGCAGAGGCTCATTTTCTCCTTGCGACGGCTTCGTGCTAGGCTCCTTGGAGGGGAAGGCTTGGGGCCATGAACTATTTAATTCTAGCGGGCGCGGTCCTGCTCGTGGTCGGCTACGGGGGCTTTCTGATCATTCAGGGGCTACTCAAAGGTTTCGGTGTTGTCTCCAAAACCTTGGCGGACCAACAGCATGCGATGCTTAGGGCTCGTTAGGAAATAACTTAGTCACTTTTTTGAGCGCTTCCTCGTTGGAGCTATGGTGTAATTCCATTCTCCGTGAAAGTCATGAGGAAACATGTTCACGGTGGCGAGTTGCGCATCGGAGACTTTCAGTCCTTTAGGATATCTCTTTTCGTCGATTTCAGCACGAACGGTCAGGCCCGTCTCGGTAGTCGTAGCCGCGATGAGCCGTTGAGCGTGCGCTCGCGCTGCGAAGCCCGCCTATCTTCCTGCGCTTGCCGACACCTCGTCGAGGCGCGGCTGCCCGCCGGGAAGACCTTCGACAACTTCGACTTCGAGGCCGTGCCGGTGATCTCCAAGGCGCAGGTGACCGCGCTCGCCGCCGGCGATGGCTGGTTGGGCAAGGGCGCCAATCTGCTCCTGTTCGGCCCGCCCGGCGGCGGCAAGAGCCACTTGGCGGCAGCGATCGGCCTCGCCCTCATCGAGAATGGATGGCGCGTCCTGTTCACCCGCTCCACCGATCTCGTACAAAAGCTCCAGGTGGCGCGGCGTGAGCTCAACCTCGAGGCGGCCATCAGTCGTCTCGATCGCTTCGATCTCATGATCCTTGACGACCTCGCTTACGTAACCAAGGACCAGGCCGAGACCAGCGTGCTGTTCGAGCTCATTAGCGCACGCTACGAGCGACGCTCGATGCTGATCACGGCCAATCAGCCATTCGGCGAATGGAACAAGGTCTTCCCGGACCCCGCCATGACGCTCGCCGCCATTGATCGGCTCGTCCACCACGCCACCATCGTCGAGATGAACGTCGAGAGCTACCGCAGACGGACCGCCCTCGAACGCAAACGTGGTCCAGGACGACCGCCCTCGCACGCAACACCTAAAACTATCGCTGATTGACGCTCCGCGACAATCAGAGTTCAAAAAACTCTTGCGCGCGACAGTCGACGCGGCAATCATCATCACGCCGCGACACTGACTCGCCATCCTGATTGTCGCGCGCTTTCCACCCAGATTGTCGCGCTATAATCGAGCGCTGGACGACGACGGGCAGTATAGCGGCATTGCCCGGCACGGGTCACAGTCGCTCGCCGCTCGAGGCGCATCGCCAATGGCTGCTTGATCTGGTCGCAGCGGAGCCGGACTTGACACTCGAAGAGATTCGCTTGCGGCTCAAGTCCGAGAAGCGGCTGAAAACCGGCACGACCTCGGTCTGGCGTTTCTACGAACGCCACGACATCACGTTCAAAAAAACTCTGCACGCCGCCGAACAGGATCGTCCTGATGTCGCTGCAGCGCGTGCCGAGCTGAAGGTCGAGCAATCCAGGCTCGATGCGCCGCGCCTCGTCTTCATCGACGAGACGGCGGTTACGACCAAGATGGTCCGGCATCGCGGCCGCTCACCGCGTGGCGAGCGTCTCGTTGCGAGCGTGCCGCACGGCCACTGGAAGACGCTCACGCTCGTTGCCGCGCTGCGCATCAATGGCCTGACGGCGCCTTATGTCATTGACGGCGCGATGGATGGGCCATCGTTCCTCGCTTATGTTGAGCAGATCCTCGCGCCAACGCTGCGCAAAGGCTATACCGTCTTCATGGATAACCTGCGCACCCACAAGATCGACGGCGTTCGCCAGGCGATCGAAGCGGTCGGCGCCAAAGTGCGCTATTTGTCGGCCTACTCGCCGGACCTCAATCCGATCGAAATGGCATTCTCGAAGCTGAAGACGGCGCTGCGCAAGGGGGGCCGCTCGCACCGTGACAACGTTGATGAGGCTGATAGGAAAGCTTATCAAGACGTTTGCGCCCAAGCAGTGCGCAAACTACTTTCGACATGCCGGGTACGCGCAGTGACCCATATCAAGCGGAAATCGCTCTCTAGCTAGCGGGTGCTTGTGCAGTCATTGCCGCACAATCCAGAACAGATGTTCGGTCCAGAGTTCCAGCGCAGCTCGCATTTCTGCTTGATAACGAGCCCGATTGTATATCCCGGCTACGCCGCCGCGATGACCGCTCACGTGGTTCAAGATCGCCTCCACGATATGCGGCAGAACGCCCAACCGATCCGCCATCACGGTTGCAGCCGTGCGGCGGAGATCGTGAACGGTCCAACGGGGCAGCGCCTTAGCGTCAGCGTCTACCGTCTTCCGCGCGGCAAGAATACGCGCATCAAGCGCTGCCTTCGACTTAGACCAACCGGAAAAACCTCGATGTTGATCGCCCTCTCGGCGAGGGCCGTCGCCAAAGATGTGGTGGCGATCAGCCCGGCGAGGCGGGAGCAGGATTAGGGCCGCGGGGACGAGCGGCAGCACGTGTTCACGATGGTTTTTGGTCCGAGCGCTCGGTAAAATCCACTGCTCGGCCGCGGTATCCAGCTCCGACCATTGCATTCCACCGACTTCATCCCGCCGCTGCGCGGTGAGAATCAGCAAGCGCAGTATACGTCCGTAGTCATCATCTCCGCATGCCTTCCAAATTTTGGCTAACTCGACATCGGATAGCACCCGCTCCCTGGACTTCGGCTGTTCGGGACAGTTCGTGCCGTGCACCGGGTTTGCCGGGATGTCCAGGCCCTCTCGAACGGCCCAATTAAACAAAGTGGACAGAGCTGTTCGCGCGCGGGCCGCGGAGACCGCTCCATTTTCTACCTCGATATCGGCGACTCGCGTTGCAATATGACGGCGGCTAATTTTGAATACAGAGAGCGAGTGCAACGGCTTCCAGGTGATCAACAAGTAGCGGGCGATTTCTGAGTACGTGCGGGGGCGCTGTTTCCTCTTGGCTACCCCGAGGTATTGATCGGTGATCTTGCGGAGCGTGTCGGCCGCTTGGAGGCTGGCCTCTACCTTGGTGTCTGCGGGGTCCTTGCCGTCTGCGACCAGTCCCAACAAGCGCTTGGCTTCGCGGCGCGCTTTCTCCGGCGTCCAGGGCGACCCATGCGGGCCAATCGTGAAGAACCGCTGGCGCCCGAATACTCGGTACTTGAGAACGTAGGTTGCTTGATCGCGCTGGCGCCGTACGCCAAAGCCCCGCACCGCTTCCTTGTGGCCGCCATCCCAGAGAACGTCACCCGGAGCGAGGGCTTGCACCGCCCTGATCGTGATGCTTGCCGACGCCATTCGAGCTCCTGTTGGTGTGTCTAGCTACCACGTAGCTACCACGATGCCGCAAAAGGAGGCGAAGGATAGCGTACCAAAGGCAGCGCGTCCTACTGATATTACAGGAAAATTCGTACCCTAGCGTAGCGGGTCGTGAACCTCGCAAAGGCAGATTGCTGTCTGTGGAACAGGAGGTCGGTGGTTCGAGCCCACCCAACTGTACCAGCCGCCATCCGTCTTCCGAAATCTCCCATTCGCGGCAGTGAGCCGATGTCTGACGAGCTGCCATAGGCCAGCGCTGGGGAATTGTTGCCCGCCGTTTCTTGCGGCGAGCAACATCCTTGCTCCAATCTGAAGAGTTCAGAAGGGCAGATACGTAGGGTGCAGGCTCCATTCGCCGAACGGAAGACCGGCACCTTGTCCGTACGGGGCAGTGGGCGGGACTGCGGTGGGCAGCTTCATTCTTCCGCCGGCGACCGCCTCCAGCTCGGTATCGCGCAAAGCAGAAGTATCCGCGGGCAGGACGGTATCAATGCTCTTCGTGCTGTAGATCATTTCAATATCCCTTCGTGGAAATGACTAACCCCGGCGATAGGGGATACCGGGACGTCAATGCTCGTCCGTGAGAAGAATCACTGCATGCAGGAAAGGGACGCGCGTGAAGCGGCGTTCGACGTGCACGCCGCGCTACCTTCGACGATCGGCTTCGTCGAGCGTGGTGGGATGAACGGGCGTCGAAAGTCGATCGACTTAACCGTACCTTTACCATAACCGTTCATGATGTGCCCGTACCATAACTGTTCATGATTTTGCCCGTAGTCATCCGTAAAGGTTCTTAGCGACGTGGCGCAGCGCAATCCGAGGGCATCGGTCGGCAGAGGCGAGAACGTCCTGAGCTTCGCGCGGCCATCGCTTACCGATCGCGCTGCGACAGCTCTCAATCTTGTGTACCAGGCGGCGGAAGTCTTCCGCAGCATGGAGGATGGGGCCAAAGAGACCGAGACCCGCGCCCAGTCAATGTGCAGGAGCGCAGCGGAAAAACTTCAGCGCGCCGAAAAGCGAATTGAAGCTGCCGAGCGCGCGCAACAAGAGCTCGTCATTGAGGCCGAATGCAAGCTGCAGGACGCGTCTCGAGCCTTGAGGCAGGCGCAATCCCGCATTGAAGCTGCTGAAGACAGGCTGACGGCGGCAGAGTTCCGCGCGCAAGCAGCCGAAGCCGATGCACGTGAGGCCAAACAGGCGCTTGCACTCGTTGAGGAAGCAATCCGCAGACGCCTGCTTTGCGCAAACCCGGAAGCGGATGCCAGGTTGGGCGCAGTAGCCTGACGGATCAGCCATCGCCCGGGTAGCCGATATGGCTTGCCCTCTTTATCGAGACACATCGATCGGTGCGTGAGCCGCGACCGTTCGTTCCTGAACTCGCACTGAAGCGATGAAGCGGCGTTCGATGTCCACGCCACGCTGAAGCTGCGGCGCCTGCGCCCAGGCGACCCTGAGCGGAAGGCGGCGGGATGCGACGTTTGGTCCGCCGCGGACCGAACGGCGTGTCAGCGCCGCTCGCTTGGCTTGCCAATACGCTTCCGTTCACCCACAATTCGCGAAAGGGCTGGAAGATTCTTTGCGGATTCTTTTGGGGGATATTTGGGGCATGTCATCATTCAGGACTGTTGGGCTTAACGCAGGCCTAGGCGTGACGCTTGCGCTGTCATTGTCGACGCTGCCGACGGCAGGTCACGCCTACACGGCCGAGGAGCAGCAGGCCTGCCAGCCAGACGCCATGCGGATCTGCGGCGCCTACGTCCCGGATGTCGATCGCATCACGGCCTGCATGATCCAGAACAAGTCGCAGCTTTCGCCGGAGTGCCGCAGATACTTCCGCGCAGGCCCTGAGCCGGACGAGGCGGCGGCCGCGCCCGCGGGCGGCCCCGGCAATCCGGTCGACATCAAGCCGACTACTACACGAAAGTCGAAGACGAAGGCCGAGAAGCCGGTCAAGCCGGCCGCGAACTGACCAGTCATCCGTCTCGGACTCGTTTTTGTCACGCGCCGGACTCCTTTTGTTCGCCCAGGCTCCGCAATTTTACGCCAATGAGAAGCGGCGCACTTCCAGTGTGTGCCGCCTTTGGTTGCGATCGTGGTGCGCCGTGATTCGCGCCGCGAAACGCATTATCCCGGGTGCCGCGAAAGCTTTCGCGGGGAATGCCTTGGCGGCGCTTCAAGGCTTCGTCCCTTGGGCTCTCTTTATGGTTGCAAGCCTGTGACTCAAAAGCCAGCCCGATTTGTTTTTTCGTGGCTTAGCCAAATTTGGCCTTAAATTCTTCTTTCACGAATCACTTCGCTGATTCATTTTCCTCACCGGGGTCAATCTGGAGGCCAAGGGAATGAACGTAATTGTTTTCGCATCACGAAAAGGTGGTTCAGGAAAGAGCACCCTGGCCGCCCATATTGCAGCGCAGATCAAGGCGACCAAGCCATGTCTGCTCGTCGACGCCGATCCGCAGGGGTCGTTGACGCTTTGGCACAAGCTGCGCGGCACCAACGAACCGCCGATCAAGTCGGCCGTCAATTCCGTCAGCGGCATCCTCGCGAACGCCAAGCGTGACGGAGTCGAATGGGTGCTGATCGACACGCCGCCGAATTTGTCGGCCGTCGTCGATGACGCCATCAAGAACGCGACCATGGTCATCATTCCGGCGCGGCCCGGCGTGTTCGACGTCAACGCGGTGCAGGAAACCATTCAGATTTGCCGCGCGGCGCGCAAACCCTACGCGGTGGTGCTGAACGGCGCGCCCGCGCGCAGGGACGATGCCGAAAGCCCGATCGTCACCATTGCCCGCGAAGCGCTGGCCAAGTTCCGCGCGCCGGTGTGGGGCGGCCAGATCACCAACCGAGCCGATTTGTTGATGGCGCTGAGCCAGGGCGAAGGCGCCCGCGAATATTATGCGGAAGGCCGCGCGGCGGCCGAGATCGGCAGGCTGTGGGCCGCGATCGAACGCTCCGTGAAGGCGATCCGCGGGACCGTGTCGTCGAGCGGCGCGATGCACAAACAGGCGGCGTGATTTCATCACACCGCCATTTTTTTAATGCCAATGCCAAAGAACGCGCGGGCTCCGCGCGTTTTTTAAGCGTGTTCACTCGGCGCGTGGCGTCAGGTGACTCAAGCCACCATCAGCATGTAGAACACGATCACCGGCGACAGGCACAGGATCACCGACCAGATCCCGAGCGCCCACAGAATGTCCTCGGTGCTAAAGCCCCGCTGTTCGACAGCCAGTTCTTCTTGCCCGTCGCCAGCGACCGGCATATTCACGACTTGGTAACTCACAACGCCCCCGCGCTTTTTGTTGTTATGGGGACAGTGATACGCGAAAGCTTTTAAAATCCCGGTCGCGATTTTGCTCAGATTTGCGCACAGGTGCTACAACCGGTTAACCAGCGTGGCAGCACCTGGGCAGTTCACCCGGGCAATTCGATCAGGCGATCAAGGCGCGGATGGCGAACACCGGCACGAAGCCGATTATCACGGCCCAGAAGCAGAACGACGACACCACTGCGAAATCCCGCAGCGTCTCGCGCACGGCCGTTTGCATTTGCATGCTCATTGGTTTCCCCCCGGTCTTTTGTGTAGTCGAGGGGATTCCAGTACGCGGGGCGGCTTAAGGTTGCCGCCGCTTTAGGCAGCGAATGCGAACGATCGGCTTCACCCCGCATTAACCAGAGGGGCTTCGTCGGGTGCGGCCGACAGCCGATCCATCTCGCGATCGAGCCAGGCCGAAACCTGCGCGCTCACTTCCACGATCGGCGAGCGTACCTCGGCTGATGCAATCATTCCGCTTCGCGCCAGCCAATACTTGGCCGGCGCCGGACTCGGTTCGGTAAACAGAAGCCTGGTCAGTCCGGCGACGCGCTGCCAGCACGCCTCGGCCGCCTCGCGATTGCCTTCCACGAGAAGCGTTCGGACCAACGCGAAAGTTTCGGTCGCAACATGGGCCGACAGCAGGATGGCGCCATCGGCGCCGTCGGTGAGCGCGTCGAAATATTGCGCATCGTCGCCGTTGAGCACGCGAAAACCTTCGGGCCGTCGGCCCAGCAGGTCGATCGACTGCGCGCGGTCGGCACAGCAATCCTTCAAGCCGACGATGTTCGGATGCTGGGCGAGGCGGAGCAGCGTCTCGTTGGTGATGTTGACGGAGGTTCGATAGGGAATGTTGTAGAGCACGATCGGCCATGATGCGTGATCGGCGAGCGCGCTGAAATGCGTGAGCAGGCCGCGCTGCGACGGCCTGAGATAATAGGGCGCCGAGATCAGATAGCCGTCGATCGGCCACGCCGCGGTCTCGTCCAGCATTTCCTGCATCTTGTGCGTGGCGGCACCTGCCAGGCCAAGGCACACCGGCAGGATGCGCGGCAGCGCCGCAAGCTCGGCACGAACGGCGGCGACGAGATGCTCGAGTTCGTCGAGCTCGAGCATCAGTCCTTCGCCTGAGGTCGCTGCCAGGATGAATCCATCGATGGGGAGGCTTGCGTAGTAGCGTACCAGGCGCCGCAACGATACCTCGTCGAGCACGCCATCGCGAAAGGGTGTCACCAGCGGCAGCCACAGGCCCTGCAGGCGGTTTCTCAGGTCAGTCATTTCTCCATCTCCTTTTGGGTTGAATGCCGGAGACGGGAAATAAAAAACCCCGCACACACGGCGGGGTCCTTGATCGGGGTTGATTGCGAAGTCGTTATCGCGCGCGCCGATCCAAAGCCCCCGGTCGGGTGGCTTTTTTCGAAGACAGGGCGGCGCACGACTTCGTGATCATGTGGTGATGATGAGGGTTGTCGCGAAGTCTGTCAACGACGCGCGGTTACAGCGGCATGACGATATTCAGAGTCAGAGAAGAAAAAAAGCCGGGCCCAAGAGAGCCCGGCTTAGGTATTGGCCACGTGAGGCCGACACAATCACCTTCCAAGAGGGATCACTGAACTCTCGCGCCACTGGAGGAGGGGGACAAATGCGCAACGCGAATGCTCAGCGTGCTGATGATATTGTCCCTGCTTGCGCCATGCAGCAACCGCCCGAGCCGCATGTCAGTCATGCGCAAAATATCAGGACGGCCAGCGCTGCGCCTTGCTCACCACGAAGTCGCGGAACACCTGCACTCGCGCCACGGTTTTCAACTCTTCCGGATAGACGAAATAGGTGTCGAGCTGGATCGAATCGGACTTACCGAACAGCTGAACGAGGCGGCTGTTTTCCTCGACCAGGTAATCGGGAAGAGCTGCGATGCCCAACCCCTGCTGGCAGGCGCGCACCAGCCCCAGGATCTGGTTGACCTTGAAATAGGCTTCGCGTGGACCGGAGCCGTTGCGGCCGGCTTCGATCAGCCAGCTGCGGTTCTGCAGATGTGTCGGCACGTTGGAGTCGGCGAGCATGATGATGCGGTGGGAGTCGAGTTCGTCGAGCGTGCGCGGCGTGCCGAAGCGCTTGATGTATTCCGGCGAGCAATAGGCGTGAAAACCCATCGCGAACAGCTTGCGCTGGATCAGGTCCGGCTGTGTCGGCTTGCGGGTGCGGATCGCCACGTCGGCCTCGCGCATCGAGAGGTCGAGATCGTCATCGGTGACGATCAGCGAAATCCGGATCTCCGGATAGAGCGAGGTAAATTCGCCGAGCCGCGGGATCAGCCAGTTGATGCCGACACCGGGCGTGGTGTTGACCTTGAGATCGCCGCTCGGCCGCTCGCGGCTGTCGGTGAGCTTGGCGCGCGCCGCCTGCAGCTGCATGAACACGTCATGCGCGGTGCGGAACAACAGGTCGCCCTGCTCGGTGAGGATCAGCCCGCGGGCGTGGCGGTGAAACAGCGATACCGACAATTCCTGCTCGAGCGCGCTGACCTGGCGCGAGACCGCCGACTGTGAAAGTCCAAGCTGCTCGCCGGCATGCGTGAAGCTTCCCGCTTCCGCCGCTGCGTGAAAAACTTTCAGCTTGTCCCAATCCATATCCGTAAATCCGTCCTGTGATCTCGCCATCAGTTCATTCCGCCGCCGCGCGCTCGCTGGCGCGCAGCGCTAGAAATCGTTCGGCTTCCAGGGCAGCCATGCAGCCGAGGCCGGCGGCGGTGACCGCCTGGCGATAGACCTCGTCGGCGACGTCGCCGGCGGCGAACAGGCCGGGCACCGAGGTCGCGGTCGAGTTCGGCGCCACCTCGACATAGCCGGAGGTTTTCAATTTGACCTGGCCGGTCACGAGATCGGTCGCGGGCGCGTGTCCGATCGCGATGAAGACGCCGTCGGCCGGCCGCTGCGTGAGCGCGCCGGTCTTGATGTTCTTCAGCCGGACATGGGTCACCTTGGCCGGGTTTTCGCTGCCAGCGATCTCGTCGATGACGCTGTCCCAGATCACCTTGATCTTGGGATGCTTGAACAGCCGATCCTGCAGGATGCGCTCGGCGCGGAAGTGATCGCGGCGGTGCACCAGCGTGACCTTGGAGGCGAAGTTGGTCAGGAACAGCGCTTCCTCGACCGCGGTGTTGCCGCCGCCGACCACCACCACTTCCTTGCCGCGGTAGAAGAAGCCATCGCAGGTCGCGCAGGCCGAGACGCCAAAACCCTTGAACTTCTCTTCGGAGGGCATGCCAAGCCAGCGCGCCTGCGCGCCGGTGGCAAGAATGACGGTGTCGGCGAGATAGATATCGCCGCTGTCGCAGGTCAGCCGGAACGGCCGCTGTGCGGTCTCCAGCCGGGTAACGAGGTCGGTGACGATTTTCGTTCCGACATGGGCCGCCTGCTTTTCCATCTGCTCCATCAGCCAGGGGCCCTGGATCACGTCGGCAAAGCCCGGATAGTTTTCCACGTCGGTGGTGATGGTGAGCTGGCCGCCGGGCTGGATGCCCTGGATCAGGATCGGTTCCAGCATTGCCCGCGCGGCGTAGATTGCAGCCGTATAGCCCGCCGGGCCAGAACCAATAATGACGACCTTGGCGTGGATGGGAGCAGGCATGGGGCGGATGTCTCACGGGCAGGGCTTGATCGGCGCCTAGGCGAAAACAGCCCGGAAAGGCAGCGCGGCGGCGCCGAAAGTGTCAAATCCAAGTCTAAGGTATCTGGCGAGCCATGCAAGAATTGCAATCCATCTCCACGGTTTTTCCCCGGAACAGCCTCAAATGACGCGGCGCACGCGCAATAAAATTGCGCAAGCTGGGCGAGCTGCGCTAAGAGAGTTGCCGGCAGGCCAGCCCGGGGCAGCCAGCTCGCGGAACTGACAAGGGAACCCTTATTCACGTGTCGAAGAATTTAGACGAAATCGACCTCAAAATTCTGAGCGAGATCCAGGCCGACGGCCGCATCACCAATGTGGAACTAGCCAAGCGAGTCGGCATCTCGCCGCCGCCCTGCCTGCGCCGGGTGCGAACGCTGGAGGAGGAAGGTTACATCCACGGCTATCGCGGGCTCCTTGATCCCCGAAAGTTGGGGTTCGACGTCACCGTGTTCGCGTCGGTGCATCTGTCGAGTCAGGCGGATGCCGATCTGCGCGCTTTCGAGGCATTCGTGCGCAAGGAGCCTTTGGTGCGCGAATGCTGGATGCTGTCGGGCGAAGTGGACTTCATCCTCAAATGCGTCGCGCCCGACATGGCGACGTTCCAGGATTTCGTCACGCATCTGACTGCGGCACCCCATGTGCGCAATGTCAGGACCTCGCTGGTACTGCACAATTCGAAATATGAGGCAGCGGTGCCGCTGGAGGCGAAAGGGCGCCGATAGTTGCCGTCATTGCGGTCAACCCTTCGTCTTGCCCCGCAGCGCGTCCAGGCTCCACGGCCCGCCGCCGGCGCAGGCGAGATAGAGGCAGGAGAAGCAGTACATGATCGCGAGGTTGCCGTTGTTCAGGAGCGGAATGAAGCCGCGCGGGAAGTGCGAGATGAAATAGGCAAACGCCATTTCGCCGCACAGGATGAAGGCCGCGAGCCTCGAGAACAGCCCGAGGATCAGGAGCCCGCCGAACACGAATTCAAACACCGCGGCGTTCCAGAACAGGGAGAACATTTCGACCTTGTCGAATGGCGCCACCACCGGGAACTTGAGGATCTTGGCGACGCCAAACTGGAACAGCGACAATCCCGTGACAATGCGGAAGATGCTGAGGACATAGGGCTCGCCCGAGCCGAGCAACTTGTTGAACTTGTCCATGGTCTGCCCCCTCAGGCCTTCTTCATCGCGGCGTCGACGCTCCAGGGGCCGCCGCCCGCGGTCGACAGATAGAGGCAGGCGAAGCAGTAGATGATGGCGAGCGAACCGCCATTGATCAGCGGGAAGAAGCTTCGCGGTTCATGCACCATGAAATAGGCCACCGCCATCTCGCCCGAGAGGATGAAGGCGGCCGGCTGCGTGAACAGGCCAAGGATCAGGAGCGCGCCGCCGATCAGCTCGATAGTGCCGGCAAGGCCAAGTAGGGAGAACAGCTTGAGCTGGGCAAAGGCCGACACCACCGGCCAGCCGAGCAGCTTGGCCATGCCGTGTTCGATGATCATCAGGCCTGTGATGATGCGCAGCACGCTGAGCGCCCGTGGCGCCCAGGCGGCCATTGTTTCGGTCATGAACGTTTCCCCGATTTTCTTCTATCGCTGGCCGCATCATAGGTATCGCGACACAACCTCCGAGAAAAGCAGTTCGTCACAAGAAAATCCGCAGCCTTTCGCACGGCAGCAACGGAATAATGCGAGAGTCAAAGTGTTGCTCGCGCCTCGCAAAACAGGGGAACCGGAGAGAGGTAGCGCGGGTAGTCGCGCGAGATCAGAGCGCCTTGTCCTTCCGCAAGAGGGCATCGAGACTCCAGGGGCCTGCGCCTGCGAACACGAAATACAGGAACACGAAGCAATAGACCGCCGGGAGCTCGCCGCCGTTGATGACGGGAAAGAAATTCCTGGGCGCATGCACCATGAAATAGGCGACCGCGGTGAAGCCGGAGAGAATGAAAGCGACCGGCCGCGTAAACAGGCCGATCGTGAACAGGAGACCGCCGAAGAGCTCGATCAGTCCGCCGACGCCGGAGAGCGAATTGATCTGGACGTTGGCGAACGCGGGAACGACGGGAAAGCCGAGGATTTTTCCCGTGCCGTGCTGCAGCAGGCTCAAGCCGGTGTAGATGCGAAGGATGCTGAGCGCGCCGAGCATGGCGCGCGGCGTCGTGAGGAAATTGTCCATGGTCGAGAAGGCCCAGATGGTTATGATATATACTCATTGCTGGGGCCGATACACCGCCGCGGGTTGCGTTCCAATTCAAAATCCCTGGGTGTCAGCTCACAATGATGTCAGCTTGTTGCGATCGCCGGCCCAAAAGTAAAAGCCGCGCCCGAGGCGCGGCTTTTTCCTTTCGGACGACGCTTTTTCAGAGACGAATTGAGGATCTCAGCGCCATTCGACCTTGGTGATCTCGTAGGCCTTGCCGCCGCCCGGCGTATTCACTTCCACCGAGGCGCCCTTCTTCTTGCCGATCAGTGCGCGCGCGAGCGGCGAGGCGATGGAGATCTTGCCCTTCTTGATGTCGGCCTCGACCTCGCCGACGAGCTGGTACACCGCCTTCTTCTCGGTGTCCTCGTCGACCAGGGTCACGGTCGCGCCGAACTTGATGGTGTCGCCGGACAGTTTGGTGATGTCGATGATATCGGCGCGCGCGAGCTTGTCCTCGAGCTCGGCGATGCGGCCCTCGTTATGCGACTGCTCTTCCTTCGCGGCGTGATACTCCGCGTTCTCCGAAAGGTCGCCATGCGAACGCGCTTCCGCGATGTGCTCGATAATGCGTGGACGATCCACCGACTGACGATGCTTCAATTCGTCCGTTAGCGCGGCGTAACCGAACGAGGTCATCGGAACCTTTTCCATCATCTTCTTTGTCCTTCATTCGCGCGGGGCCTTGAAGGCACGCGCGAGACGCTTGGCAGATCGGGCCGTCGTGGCTGCAAAGCAGAGCCATCAGGCCCATTGATTCCACGCCCTCAAGAAGGGCTGTGTCAACATCCATACGGAGCGGTGAGTTCCAGCCTGCTGGCTTATTTACCAACCAGTTAGCCGGCGCTTTGCGGCCGGCCAGTGATCAGTTCTCGGAAAAATAGCTCTGCAATGTGCGAACCTCAAGGTCCCCGCCGAGATAGGCGCGGATGCCCTGGGCGGCCGCCACGGCACCCGAAAGAGTGGTGTAATATGGCACTTTATGCAAGAGGGCAGCGCGCCGCAACGAGCGGCTGTCGGCCAGCGCCTGCGGCCCCTCGGTGGTGTTGAAAACGAGCTGGATATCGCCATTGGTAATGGCGTCCACGATGTGCGGCCGTCCCTCCAGCACCTTGTTCACTTTTTCGGCCGGCACGCCGGCCTCGCTCAGGAAGCGCTGCGTGCCCGAGGTCGCCATCACCTTGAAACCGAGCGAGTTCAACAGCCGCACCGCCTCGGTGACGCGGGCCTTGTCGATCTCGCGCACCGAGACGAATACCGTGCCGCGGCGCGGCACGCGGGTGCCGCCGCCGAGCTGGCTCTTGGCAAAGGCGATCTCGAACGAGCGGTCGAGGCCCATGACCTCGCCGGTCGAGCGCATTTCGGGGCCGAGCACCGTGTCGACGCCGGGGAAGCGCGCGAACGGGAAGACGGATTCCTTGACGCCGACATGTTTCAGCGCGCGTTTCTTCAGTTTGAAATCGGCGAGCTTCTCGCCGGCCATGATGCGCGCCGCGATCCTGGCGACGGGCGTGCCGATCACTTTCGCCACGAACGGCACCGTGCGCGAGGCGCGCGGGTTGACCTCGAGCACGTAGATCTCGCCGTCCTTGATCGCGTATTGCACGTTCATCAGGCCGACCACGTCGAGGCCTCGCGCGAGTTCGCGGGTCTGTCGCTCCAGCTCCTCGATCATCTTCGCATCCAGCGAATGTGGCGGCAGCGAGCAGGCGGAATCGCCGGAATGGATGCCGGCCTCCTCGATATGCTCCATGATGCCGACGATGAAGGTGTCCTTGCCATCAGAGAGGCAATCGACATCGATCTCGGTGGCATCCGACAGATAGCGGTCGAACAGCAGCGGGTTCTTGCCGAGCACGGTGTTGATCTGCCCGGTCTTGTCGTTGGGATAGCGCGCCTTGACGTCGGCCGGCACCAGCTCGGGCAAGGTGCCGAGCAAATAGTCCGAGAGCTGGTTCTCCTCGCGGATGATCTGCATGGCGCGGCCGCCCAGCACATAGGACGGGCGCACCACCAGCGGCAGGCCGAGATCGGCGGCGACGAGCCGCGCCTGCTCGACCGAATAGGCGATGCCATTCTTCGGCTGCTTCAGATGCAGCTTGTCCAGCACGCGCTTGAAGCGATCGCGGTCCTCGGCGAGGTCGATCGCGTCGGGCGAGGTGCCGAGAATTGGCACATTGGCGGCTTCCAGCGGGCGCGCGAGCTTCAAGGGCGTCTGGCCGCCGAACTGCACGATCACGCCATGCAGGGTGCCGTTCTTGCGCTCGGTGTCGACGATCTCCAGCACGTCCTCGGCCGTCAGCGGCTCGAAGTACAACCGGTCCGCGGTGTCGTAGTCGGTCGACACCGTCTCCGGATTGCAGTTGATCATGATGGTTTCATAGCCCGCGTCATCCAGCGCGAAGCAGGCATGGCAGCAGCAATAGTCGAACTCGATGCCCTGACCGATCCGGTTCGGTCCGCCGCCGAGGATGATGACCTTCTTCCTGTCCGACGGCGCGCTTTCGTCGGCGAGTTGTCCTGCGAACGGGGCCTCGTAGGTCGAATACATGTAGGCGGTGGGAGAGGCGAACTCCGCCGCACAGGTGTCGATGCGCTTGAACACCGGGCGCACGCCCAGCGCATGGCGTTTCGCCGTGACCTCGGCTTCGGTGGTCTCGGTCAGCACCGCAAGGCGCGCGTCGGAGAAGCCCAATGCTTTGAGCGAGCGCATGCCGAACGCGTTGTTCGGCAGGCCGTGCTTGCGGACCTTGCCTTCCATTTCGACGATGCCGCGCATCTCGGCGAGGAACCACGGATCGATCTTGCAGGAATTGAAGATGTCCTCATTGGACCAGCCGAGCCGCATCGCCTGCGCCACCTGCAGGATGCGGTTCGGCGTCGGCGTGCCGAGCGCGGCGCGGATCGCGTTCTTGTCGTCGCCACGTCCCAGCCCCTCGATGTCGATCTCGTCGAGGCCGGTGAGGCCCGTCTCCAGCCCGCGCAGCGCCTTCTGCAGGCTTTCCTGGAAGGTGCGGCCGATCGCCATGACCTCGCCGACCGACTTCATCGAGGTGGTCAGCGTGGACGAGGCGCCCGGGAATTTCTCGAAGGCGAACCGCGGAATCTTGGTGACGACATAATCGATGGTCGGCTCGAATGACGCGGGCGTCGCGCCGCCGGTGATGTCGTTGGCGATCTCGTCCAGTGTGTAGCCAACCGCGAGCTTGGCGGCGACTTTCGCGATCGGAAAGCCGGTTGCTTTCGAGGCCAGCGCCGAGGAACGCGAAACACGCGGGTTCATCTCGATCACGACCATGCGGCCGTCGGCCGGGTTGAGGCCGAATTGCACGTTGGAGCCGCCGGTCTCCACCCCGATTTCGCGCAGCACCGCGATCGAGGCGTCGCGCATGATCTGGTACTCTTTGTCCGTCAGCGTCAGCGCCGGCGCAATCGTGATGGAATTGCCGGTATGCACGCCCATCGGATCGAGATTCTCGATCGAGCAGATGATGATGCAATTGTCCTTCTTGTCGCGCACCACCTCCATCTCGAACTCTTTCCAGCCGAGAACGGATTCCTCGATCAGCACTTCGTTGGTGGGCGACGCATCGAGGCCGCGCTCGATGATGTCCAGAAACTCTTCCTTGTTGTAGGCGACGCCGCCGCCGGTGCCGCCCATGGTGAAGGAGGGGCGGATGATCGCGGGCAGGCCGATCTCGGACAGCGCCATCAGTGCTTCGCCGAGCGCGTGCTCCTGGTAGCGCTTGCGGCGCTCGTTCTCGCCGAGCGTCCATTGCCGTTCGAGCTCGTCCAGCGCGGCGCCGGACAGTTTTTCCCGCTCAGCGAGGTATTTGTCGCGGTAGGATTTCTTCAAGCCGGACGCGTTGGCAAGCCGCGACTTCGGCGTCTCCAGGCCGATCTTGGTCATGGCCTCGCGGAACAGCTGGCGGTCCTCCGCCTTGTCGATGGCATCAGCGGTGGCGCCGATCATCTCGACGTCGAACTTTTGCAGCGTGCCCTGCCGGCGCAGCGATAGCGCGCAGTTCAGCGCGGTCTGCCCGCCCATGGTCGGCAACAGCGCAAAGCCGCCGGGAATGACGTGGCGTTCCTTTTCGATGATCTTCGCAACAATTTCCGGCGTGATCGGCTCGATGTAGGTGGCATCGGCCAATTCCGGATCGGTCATGATCGTGGCCGGATTGGAATTGACCAGGACGACCCGATACCCCTCTTCCTTGAGCGCCTTCACGGCTTGCGTGCCCGAATAGTCGAATTCGCAGGCCTGGCCGATCACGATCGGGCCGGCGCCGATGATCAGGATGGTGGAGATGTCGGTTCGTTTGGGCATCAGATCTCAACAGAGGTGGAATTGGGCACAAAAAAAGGGCGCGCCGATCGCGCGTCCCCTTGGTTTTCCCTTGGCCATTGCGGGAGGGAACCCCTCGCGCGCGGGCCGTCTTTAGACCAGATTCCCAAGGGGTAAAAGGGCTTTGGCGGCCTCATCAACCGTCAATTGGGCGGTTTTGGCCGTCTTGCTCCCGATAGAGCCCGCCTTCGCTCTTCGAGCTACGGAGCGGCAACCTTCGCCACGATAGGGCTTGCCGAGCCGAAGCTCGCGAAGCGAGCGAAGGCTGATCCAGTCCGTCTACGCTTTCGCTTTGCTCAAGCTACGCCGGACACGCTTGCCCCGCCGGCCCTGCGTGGCTGCGCCACGCGAAGCCCGTCAGGGCGAAGCGTGGAGACCCGGCCTGGACTCGAACCAGGATAAAGAGCGATGCACCGCCCTCGCGTGGACTCTTCCGCCACCGGGCCGAGGCGATCATTGCGCATCGGTGCGGGGCCAGCCATTGCTATATCAGGTTAACCCTAACCCACCTGGTTTCGCGTCAGGGAATGGCGCGCCACGAAGGTCATGCGCCAGGGATTGTGGCCGATATTCTGCCGGGCGCGCGAAGCAGTGAATCCAGCCTTTTCCAGTTTGGCCGACAGGTCGGCTTCGCTGTAGCGCGTCAGCCCGACCCGCGAACGCAATTGCCGGTAGTCGGAGAGCGCGGTCGAGAGCAGCCCGATCAGCGCGTCCTTCAGGAACCCGCATTTGGCGGCGAAGCGCAGCAGCGCGATCACGTCGGCGAACATGCCGACCTGGGGCCGCAGGATGTCGCCGAGCACGAGCCGGCCGCCGGCTTTCAGCAGGCGGTTGATGATGGCAAGCGTCGAATCCAGCTCCTGCGGGGTCATGTATTGCGCGACCGAGTTCATCACCACGAGATCGATCGACTTTTCCTGCATCTTGCGCACGTCCTCGAGCGAGCGCACCCGGATCTTCGTGTTCGGCGCAAAGCGCGAGATCAGCCGGCCGCGGACGCCAGGCGCGGGCTCGGCGAGGACCAGCATGCCGCAGGCCTCGGCCACCTTCGCCGCCGACAGCGCCTCGCCGCAGGAATAATCCATCACCACCGCATCCTTCGACGGGATGTAGCTGACGATGTCGTGCGCGATGATTGCGAAATGCAGGTCGCGATGGCGCTTGCTCGCATAGATCGTATGCGTGGAATTGTAATAGTCGATCCAATCGTCCATTGTTCTGGCAGTCCGGCAAAAGTGGGTTCCTGACATAGGAACCGGTGTCCCGATGATGCGTTAACGGGTCCAACGACCCCCGTCCATCGCCCGGTTCCTAACAGGAAGGTGTAACGTGAGCAAAGCCAGGAATGACCATAAGGACGATATTAAGTCCGACAAAAACTCTCCCGACCTCGACACCCCGACCGACCTGCGGCCGGACGGCGTCAACAAGATTTCGGCCTCGCTGAACACGCTCTTGGCCGACGCCTTCGCGCTCTACCTGAAAACCAAGAATTTCCACTGGCATGTGTCGGGCCGGCACTTCCATGACTATCATCTGATGCTGGATGAGCAGTCGGACGCGATCTTTGCCACCACCGACCAGCTCGCCGAGCGTGTGCGCAAGCTCGGCGGGACGACGCTGAAGTCCATCGGGCAGATCGCAAAGCACCAGACCATCAAGGACAATGACGAGGATTATGTCCCGCCGCGCGAGATGCTGCGCGAATTGATGGAGGACAACAAGCACATGGCCGCGGCCATGCGCAAGGCCCACAAGCTTGCCGACGACAACGAGGATTCCGGCACCGCGGGCCTGCTCGAAACCTTCATCGACGAGACCGAGCGGCGCACCTGGTTCCTGTTCGAGGCGTGCCGCCAGGAAGGCAGCAACGCGGCGTAATGGACGCTGCGTAAGGTGGGCAAAGGCGCGCTTGCGCCATACCCACCATCTCGCATCATGCGCTGGAATTGGTGGGCACGCTTCCGCTCTGCCCACCCTGCGAGTTTTTCTTCCACACCCTTAGCAGCGGCCATCGGCGCCATCACCGGATCAGCCTTCGGCGAACAGCTTTTCGATGATCGCTTCCGGATGGCCGCGATCGAGCGGGGAACGGGTAGGTCATTTGACCAATTCGACTTCGCTCAGCCGCCATTCCTTTGTGAAGAATGGCTCGAGCGGGCCGTAGAGACGAAGGATCACCCACCAACCCTTGCCGGGCATGGTTTGGATCCAATTGCCCGGCTTGACCCCTGCAGGCTGAGTGGGGCCGAAGTAGACCGTGGTGGAGCCGTCGGCATTCGGTTCGGCGGCCGGCGAGGGATAACTCTGGCTGCCGGCGCGCGGATAGCGCTGCGGCGTCTGGAGCATCGAGCGACTCTGATTGTCGTAAACGGTGAACGACCAGAACGCAGCCTCGGGGATACCCTTCGGCAGCGTCACCTTGTACGTCTTGCCGCCGTCGTAGTAATTCTTATCGGCGTCCGCGAAGTTGATGAGATATTGCGAGCCGACCCTGGGAAGCCGCATGATCATGCCCGGCGAGTTGAGGGTGTAGGCGTAGTAGAACGCTGTCCGCGAGGCCAGGGTACGCGCGCCGGTCGGCGGCAGCGGTTTGAACAAGCCCTCTGGGGTCAGCATGGGCGGCGGTGTCTCGAAGTTGGCGCCACCCTGCCACAACATGTTGGTCCAGGCTGAGCCCGGGTAGTAAGACCAGCCGGCAACCTCGTTGGCCCGCCAATTGAGCGCTCGTCCGGCGGCATTTCCCACAGCGGCAGCGTCGGTGAGGATCCTGCGCATCCGGGCGTCCGGGTTGAATGGCTTGCCCTTTGCGATGCCGATCGCCGCCAATTGCCCCGCCAGCTCCGGATTGTAGGAATTGGCTGGCTCCTGCTGAATGTTCGCGTTGATCATCTCGAAGAACGAGACGTCGCTTGGTGGAATCGTATTGAACGATTTTCCACTTGCCTCCACGATCTTGGTCGCGGGAATGGGTGGGTTGACTGCAAGCCTGACGCTGCCTTCGAGCGCCGTCGCGATGCTCGTGCCAAGACCTCCGGGTGTGTACGGATGGATATTGATCGTCTTCTTGATCAGTTCGGCGGTCGGCTTCGGATCGTCGTTCGTGAGGAAAGCGCGAGCGGCGTACAGCACCCGCGTCGTCTTCGACCGCGCTACATAGAAGCCACCGTCTGGAAGCGGACCATCATAGCCCGGTGGGACGAGCAGGTATCTTCCCCCTTCGCCGCGGTCGGGGCCAGGGAAGCCGATGTCGATGATCCACCCAAACCACATGTCGTTGATGGTGCCGAGCCCTTTCGGCGGCTGCTCGACGACCATCGGACCCTTCGTCAGATCGATGCAACCCATGTAGTAGACGGTGTCGGCGTTGGCTGTGAGAAACAGTGAATTCGAATCCATCAGCCCGGAGAAAATGACAATCGAGTTGTCGTTCGCCCCGATGCTGGCAAACCCCTGACACAGCGCATACGCCGATGCGCCCCCGTAACTATCGAGGTACGCGTTAAGGGCGTGAGTGAAGTCCAGGGTGTCGAAAACCTTCTCAACCGTCGCCGCACTGGGGGCGCCATCCTTGTATTCAAGCTTGCCAATGCGCGTTTCGACGGCGTCCGGCGTGACGAGGGTCGGCGGGATGGCCTGCGCGGCCGCCATTTGAGGGAAATCAGGCAAGGCACAGAGGAAGGTCGCGATCAGGAATCCGATCGATCGTTTCATGTCAACGTCTCCTACTTCCTTGAAGCAGCATTGTGCTTGCGGTGTCTGCGCTCCAAGTCGTTTTTACTGAGCCGGCAGACCAACCGTCGTCTGCGTCTTCACGATGGGCGGCGGATTCCATTTGCCGGTCAGCGCCTCCGACTTCGGGCTGTAGAGGCGCATGGTCAGGTTGAAGCTTCCCTTCGGCGCCGGAAGCCAGTTGGCTTCCTTGTCCTTGCCCGGATTGTCGTTCTGGAAATACAGATCGAGCGAGCCATCGGCATTGTATTTGAACGGCATCCAGCTAGAGACGGCGAAACGATTGAGCGCGTTGCCGACCTGGAAACCTTCCGGATCGTAAAGGGTGATCGACCAGAACGCGTTGACAGGCGGAGCAGCCCCCTTCTCGAAGGTGATGGTGTATTTGTTCGCCCCATCAAGCGGCTTTCCCGACTCATCGCCGAGATTGAGCGGATAGATGGCGTCCTCCGGCAGATTCGCGCCAAGCCCCACTTGCGAGACAATGGCCCGCTTCAGATAGTAGTTGCCATAGACACCCATCGTATCGGTGTTCATCGACCAGCCGTTGGCAACCCGCGCCAGCGTCGGCACCTTCCAGGCCATCAGCTTCTGGCCGTCCTGCGGCGCCGTCTCCAGTGCGCGTTGCAGGACAGGATTTAGCGTGCCGATGTCAAAGCTCTTGCCGGGCTCGATGCCGATCTTCTTCATCTGGGCGATGATCGGCTGATCGGTGACATGAGGCGGGTGAAGCTTCAGCAATTCGGCGGCATAGGCGAAATACACGCCGGCCGACATGTTATCGACCTGCACCTTGGGCGGGGTCTTCATGTCGATGCTTGGATCGGGCTTGAATTCGACCGGCTTTGGGGTTTTGCCGAATTCCGAAAGCAGCGTGACCTTGTAGCCCGCCTGGATCTTGTGAACCGCGTCGTAGTCCGCCGGGCCGTCCGTCTTGGTCCGGCCGATCACCCAGACATAGGGCGTTGGCGCGTCGATCCGCTGCGTGTCCCTTGGAAGCTTGAACTCGTCGGCGAACCGCTCGCGCAGATCCGGCCTCCAGCCGGGCGGTGTCACCAGGAAGGTCCCCGCCCTGGTGCCCGTGGTGCGCCAGCCCGGCGAGGCAAAGACATCCGTCCACATGTCGAGCATCGGCAGCAGATAGTAACGTCCGTCGGTGTCCGGGACCGAGATGACGACGGGCTCTTTTGTCATGTCGAGCCATGAAACGGAATACAGCGTGTCGAAGTTGGAGCGCACGACGCCTTTGAAATCGGCGGGCGGGTATCCGGGCACGTTGACGAAGGTGTTCATCGGCCCCTTGAAATCGGTGGTGCCGTTGGTGAATTGCTTGCGCGACACGTCCATTGACATGATGGAATAGAAGTAGACATAGGCGTCGACCGCGATCGCGTGCGCCTCCTGCTCGGTGATCGCCGGTGCCGTCTGGGCCAGAGCCACAGGTGCCGCTGCGGCGCTCAGACAGAGAGACAGGGTCAGCGTCAGAATTCCGCGAAGCATGTCTAGTCCTCCTCTTCCGATGTGTGCTGTGGTGATGGGTGGTCCGGTTCGGCGCGCCTTTCTCACTGCCGGAGGCCTTCCGGCTTCGAAGCTCTCGCGACCGAGTGCGAGAGCTCGCATGCAAAAAACAAGCGACGCCTGCCGCATACATCGCAGGACGGCGTCTGCAGTATTGAGCCAGGTTGTCGGAGTAGATTGTAGCTAACCGTAGAAGAGCTGTTATCCTGCTACCTTCACAGGCATCATGCTAGCACGGACGGAAAATTGGAACCAGTCGCGAGCATGCCGTCATCTCGTCGCACCGGCTTGCGGGCGAATGGTATCGCGCAACTTTCCCATGCCTTTTAACGTTCTCGCGCCCCGCTAAAGCGCGATGAGATCAGGTTGAAGCGTCATCGCGCCTGAGCTTTTTGATTGAGCATGATCTTTCGCAAGACCGCTACACGCGACACACTTTTCCGGATCATGCTCTAGCTGCGCACCCACAATCGCACGAGCGGCCCATTCGCACCCATCACCGGATCGGTCTTCGGCGCCGCCACTTCCGGAATCGTCTTCTTTGCCCTCGCATGGTTTTCCGGCGTCGGCCGCTGCAAATCCATCGGCGGCCCCGGCGGATAGGCGCCGACAACGGAGAAATCGTGGCTTGCGGCGAGGCATTGATGCCCGGTGCCGGCGGGCAGGATCGCGACATCGCCGGCTGAAATCTCCAGCTCCTTGCCATGATCGCCGCCGAAGCGCACGCGGGCGTGGCCGCGCGCGATGCCGAGCACTTCATGAACGGTCGCATGATAATGCAGGAAATCGTAGACGCCGTTTCGCCACATCGCGCCCCAGCCATTGGCGCCGAACAGCTTTTCGATTGTTTCCTCAGGCCGGCCGCGATCGAGCGCAACCGCGCTTTTGTAGACCAGGAACGGCATCGGGTTGTTCGGCACGAGGCCGTCGTCGGCGAAGACGATCGGCACCGGCTCGATTTTTTCGCGGACGACAGGCATGAGATTCTCTCCTCACGAAAGACAAGGCGTGAATCCAACCAGCCGCGACGCCTCGCGTTCCCTCGCAGCTCAAATCCGAAACTTCATCACCTCTTCCTTGAACTTCAGCCCATGGCCGGGCCGCTCGGGCGCGGTGATCATGCCGTTCTTGATTTCGGGCGGATCGACCCAGAGATCGTCGATCAGCCCCATATTCTCACACCAGATCCCGTTCGGGATCGAGGCCAAAAGGTGCACGTTCAGTTCAGGGAACAGATGCGGCGCAATGGTGATGCCCCAGGTGTCGGCCAGGGTGGCGATCTTGCGCAGGTCGGTCATGCCGCCGCGCATCGGATCTGGCTGCAGGATCGGCAGGCAGGGATTGAGAAAGAATGGCCGCAGGTCATAACGCGTGAAATGAGTTTCGCCGCCGACCACGCGCATGTCGAGGCTTGCTGCGATGCGCTGATACCCGGCGAAATCATCGGCCGGCACCGGCTCCTCGAGCCAGTAGATGTCATACTTCTCGAACTTGCGCCCCATCTCGATCGCGATATCAGCGCTCCAGCCCATGTTGACGTCGATCATGATGTCGATGTCGGGGCCGACCGCCTCGCGCATGCGGCGCACATTGTCGAGGTCCTCGGCGGGTGTGCGCACATGGGCGACCTGCATCTTGATCGCCTTGTAGCCCTGCTTCACGTAGTGCAGCGCCTTTTCGATCATGCCGTCGCCGCCGGCGCCGCGGAAGCAGCCCGAGCCGTAGATCGGGATTTGCGAGCGGTAATGGCCCCACAGCCGGTGCAGCGGCAGGCCGGCGCGTTTTCCCACCGCGTCCCACAGCGCGATGTCGAGCGCCGACATCGCCATCGCGGCGATGCCGCCGCGGCCATAGGTCATGGTCGCGGTCCACAGATCGCGCCAGATCGCCTCGATCGCGGTGGCGTCCTTGCCCTTGACGCGCGGGATGATGCATTCCTCGAGACAGGCGGCGATCGACTTCATTCCCGGGCGGAACAGAAACAGATAACCCATGCCGGTGATGCCGCCCGCCGTCTCGACATCGCAGATCAGGATGTCGCGCATTGGCCCGAGCGCATGGCCCTTGAGCCAGGGATCGTCGGCCCAGGGCATGCGCAGCATCGTCACGCTGACGTCGCGAATGGTCATGTCGGGGTTGGTCATTGGTGAGGTTTCCTCGGGGCGCTTTCCGTTTTTGGCCCAGTCTTGGGCAAGGAAAGTCAACCACAAAAGGCCGCCGCTGATCCAGCGCCGTCCAACATGCCCGCAGTGCGCGGGCAACGATCCCGCTAAGGGTTCGTCGGAATCTCGAAAACAAGGCAGGTGGTGGTGGCGTGAGCGAGAAGTCGCCCCTTGCCGTCGAGGATGCGCGCCTCCGCGGTCGCCACACGGCGGCCGGCATTGAGCACCTTGCCCTCGGTGCGGATCTTGCCGGTGTCCTTGTTCATGCCGCGGACGAAGGAGATCTTGAACTCGAGCGTGGTGTAGCCGGTGCCGGCCGGCAGCGTGGTCTGCACCGCCAACCCCATCGCGGAGTTGAGCAGGATCGCGGCGTAGCCGCCATGCACCGATCCGATCGGGTTGTAATGCCGGATGCCGGGAACGCTGTGGATCACGACCGCGCCCGCCTCGGCGCTGCAGTCGAAGGGCTCGACGCCCTCCATGATCGGCGGCTCCGGCAGCCGCCGCTCGAAAATGCCGCGGACAAAGTCGAGGCCGGACATCGACGCCATTACATCCATCGGCGCTACGCCATATGTGACCTTCTGCGCCGCCTGTTCGTCCATGCGACAGCTAGGCCCGCTTGTTCGCGCGCATCAAATCCGCGAAGCGGTCGAACAGATAATGCGAGTCGCGCGGGCCGGGCGAGGCTTCGGGGTGGTACTGCACCGAGAACACCGGCTTGCCGTCGAGCGCGATACCGCAATTGGAGCCGTCGAACAGCGACACATGGGTTTGCGTCGCGCCCTTGGGCAGCGTCGCCTGGTCCACGGCAAAGCCGTGGTTCATCGAGGTGATCTCGACCTTGCCGGTGGTCTCGTCCTTCACGGGATGATTGGCGCCGTGATGGCCCTGATGCATCTTCTTCGTCTTGGCGCCGACAGCAATGCCGAGCATCTGATGCCCCAAACAGATGCCGAAGGTCGGCGTTCCCGAAGAGATCACCTTCTGGATGACGGGCACCGCGTATTCGCCGGTCGCGGCTGGATCGCCGGGGCCGTTACTCAGGAAAACGCCGTCCGGCTTCATCGCCAGAATGTCTTCCGCCGATGTCGTCGCCGGCACCACCGTCACCTTGCAGCCGACGCCGGCGAGCAGCCGCAGGATGTTGCGCTTGATGCCGTAATCGATCGCGACCACGTTGAACTCGGGCGCGGTCAGCCGGCCAAATCCTTTTTCCCACGCCCAGGGCGTTTCGTCCCAGGTGAAGCGCTGGCCGGACGTGACCATCGGCACGAGGTCCATGCCCACCAGCCCCGGCCATTCGCGTGCCTCTTCCTTCAGGCCATGCAGATCGAACTTGCCGTCCCCCGCATGCGCGATCACGCCGTTCGGCATGCCCTTGGTGCGGATCAGCGCGGTCAACGCGCGGGTGTCGATGCCGGACAGACCGATGATGCCGCGGGCCTTCAGCCACTGGTCGAGATGGCGCGTAGCACGGTAGTTGGAGGGATCGGTGATGGCGGTGCGCAGGATCACGCCGCGCGCGCCCGGCGTCGCGGCCATGTTCACCGTCTCGATGTCTTCCTCGTTGGTGCCGACATTGCCGATATGCGGGAAAGTGAAGGTGATGAGCTGCCCGGCATAAGAGGGATCGGTGAGGATCTCCTCATAGCCGGTCATCGCGGTGTTGAAGCAGACCTCGCCCACGGCCTGGCCTTCGGCGCCAAGGCCAAAGCCTTCCAGCACCGTGCCATCGGCGAGCACGAGGAGCGCGGTCGGTTTATGGTCCGGCCAGGCGGCGTCGTTTTCGGTTTGTGTCATGAGGCCTCTACATAGTCGCGGCGGCGGCCCGCGTCAAAGCAGTAAGTCGCGGATTCACATGCGTTTCCCGCATATTTGGCGGCCCGGCCGCGGAGAACGGATTGTTTCAGGCCAGCGAACGGCCTAGATCAGGAACCTGACGCAATAAAAGGACAAAACCATGCTGCGCGACGACATCAACAACGCGGTCAAGGGGGCCATGAAGGCCAAGGAGGAGAGAAAACTCTCCACGCTGCGCATGGTCAATTCGACCATCAAGAATGCCGACATCGAGGCGCGTGGGAACGGCAAGCCGCCGCTATCCGACGAGGCGCTGCTCAGCGTGCTGCAGAAAATGATCAAGCAGCGCCAGGAGGCGGTCGAGCTCTATGACAAGGGCGGCCGCGCCGAGCTCGCCGCGCAGGAGCGCGAGGAGATCGCGATCATCACCGCGTATTTGCCGAAGCAGATGTCGGAGGACGACGTGAAGAAGGCGATCTCGGCCGTCATCGCCGAGACCAACGCCGCCGGGATCAAGGACATGGGCAAGGTGATCGGCGCGCTGAAGGCGAAATATGCCGGGCAGATGGATTTCGCCAAGGCCAGCGGCCTGGTGAAGGCGGCGTTGTCCTAGCTTCGCTCGAAATTTTGTTGATGGATGCGCGGGCCTTCGCCCGCGCATGACGAGTTTATCAAGAACCCGGCGTCGCGATACCCATTTCCTTCAGCGCCTCGAGCATGCGCTGCGGCGGCCCCATCTTCACTACCAGCGGTTTTCCCGTCTCCAGCACGCTCTTGAGACTTGAGAGGATCGCGGGCCAGCCCTGGCGGTCGCCGGAGAGGATGTCGTCGGAGAGCGGCCGGTCGTGCGCCTCGCTCATGGTGAGTTTCACCGCGTCGCCGGCCTGCTCGATCTCATAGGTCACGAGCGTCGGCCCCAGCTTCTCGATCAGCGCCGGCCAGTTGACGTTGAAGGTGAAGGAGAGCTTCCTCGGCGGATCGCATTCGACCACCTCGCCCGAGATATGCAGCGCGCCATCGGGCGTGCGCACGATATACGCGCCGCCGACCCTCTGCTCGACCTCGACCGAATTGCCGAAGAAATACTTCTTGCTGAACTCGGCCGACGTCAGCGCCTCCCACACCTTCTGTGGCGTGGAGGCGATGTAGATGGTGTAGACCGTCATCGGCTTGAATTGGTCGATATTCATCTGAGCATGCGCCTTTCGATACAGTTTCATCGCTACTCTAAGCCCTCGATGCCGAGCGCAACCGGCGGGAGTGTCGAACCGGTATGGCCGAGTGAACTCGCTTCTCCTTCAGGCCGCACTCGACACGAGCTCGGCAGGCAGCGGTTTGCCGGTCTCCAGGAAACTCTTGAGGCTTGCGATCACCATCGGCCAGCCGCCGGAGATGTCGCGCAAGGTCTTGCCGCCTTCGTCGAGATTTTCGTGGGTGACGGTTAGCTTCCGGCTTACTCATCGCGCTTCTCCAGTTGCCTTTTCAATTCAGAGAGTGCGGTGAGCTTGCCGCGCTCGAATTTCCTGATCCAGCGCTCGCCGATCTGATGGATCGGCACCGGATTGAGGTAGTGCAGCTTCTCGCGGCCCTGCTTGTAGGTCGTGACGAGGTTGGCCTCTTCGAGAATGACAAGGTGCTTCGTCACGGCCTGACGCGTCATGTCGAGGCCGTCGCAGAGTTCGTTCAGCGTCTGTCCGTTTCTGGCGTGAAGCCGGTCGAGCAGGGTTCGCCGCGAGGCGTCCGCCAGTGCTTTGAAGACCTCATTCATGGTTGAGATCATAGGCAACCAGATGGTTGCATGTCAAGGCGGCCTCCCCTGGAGTTTCCGAGCCATTTGCGCATCCCTGGCCGCTATACCAGCGCGGCCAGCGCTATATTGAAGAGCTGACTGATCCGCAGGGCTTGAAGGTATGGATCGAGTGCCCGTGCAAGCACCCTTCATGTTTCTGAGCGAAGGCAAGCGCGCCCATGATCACGAAAGCCACCAGGACAAGTCCGGCTACGATGTTCTGCATCATGGCGACCACTCCAGGGAGTTAGCGCACTACGTAATAGGCGCCGGTGGGCGCAGCCGTCAACGCGCTGAAAGACCGATCGAGATCGGTCGACCGGCGGAGTAGGTCGCTTTCGGGGACGAGCAGACATCGAACGGCAGGCGGCAGCAGACGGCTCGGCGGACCCAAGGCAGATAGGTCGCCGGGCGGCTCCGACGCCCGCTTTCAGGGCAACTGCGGCCATCGAATTTGAATCCGCCGACCAAAAATGCGACCCTGTTTCCGTCAAAGCGGGGAATCCCAATGAAAGCTGCCTTCATCGAACGACACGGCGGGCCGGAGGTTCTCAAATTCGGCGAGATGCCCGATCCCGTGGCCAAATCAGGCGAGGTCGTGGTTGACATTGTCGCCGCCAGCGTCAATGGCGCGGACTGGAAGGTACGCGAGGGCAAATCCGGTCAGCTTGCGCATTTCCCCTACATTCTCGGACGGGACTTCTCTGGCGTGGTTGCATCCGTTGGCGATGGTGTTACGGACCTGCGCGTGGGCGACGAGGTCTTCGCCGTCTGCGATGTCGGCCAGGAAGGCGCCTATGCCGAGAAGATTGCGATCAAGGCGGCCATTGTCGCCAGGAAGCCGAAGAGCCTGTCGCACGTCGATGCCGCGGCGCTGGCGCTGGCCGGATTGACGGCGATCTGCACCGTCGAGGACACATTGAAACTGAAAGCGGGCGAGACGATCCTGATCCAGGGCGGCGCGGGCGGGGTCGCGGCCTTTGCCATCCAGCTCTCGAAACATCTGGGCGCTCGCGTGATCACCACCGCAAGCGCGGCGAACCACGATTATCTTCGCAGCATCGGGGCCGATGAGATCATCGATTACAATGCGGTGGATTTCACGAAAGTCGTGAAAGACTGCGACGCGGTATTCGACACGGTCGGCGGAGATGTCGCGCAGCGGTCGTTCGCCGTGCTGAAGCCGGGCGGCCGGGCTGCCTTCATTGCCTCGGGAGCGCAGGCGCCAAAGCCGGACCGCAGCGATGTCATTGCGCTGCGGCCCAGTGTCGGACGCGACCGGCCACACCTCGAACGTATCGTTGAATTGGTGAAGATCGGCGCCGTCCGTCCGCCGGAAGTGGCGCGCTACAAGCTCAGCGACGCCGTGGCCGCGCATGAGCTGAGCCAGTCCCGCCATTTTCGCGGCAAGCTGGTTTTCGTTGTCCGCTGAACCACCGCACTTCCGGGACCTCGCGAATTGTTTTTGGCGCGGCGTAGTGCAAAGCGTGCGCACTCCGTTATGATGCCGCATCGAACGAGCCAACGAAAATTGGCCGGCAAAACCGGGTGGAAGCATGAGTGGTCGCGTCAAATTTGCAATTCTTGCCGCATTTTCAGTCGCCTGCGCCAGCGGCGCGCACGCACAGCAACAAAAGATCGGCGCGCCACCTGAGTCGTCGAACATGAAGCTGGTCGGCTACAGCGATTTGCAAGCGCGCAGCGCCTATCAGCCGACCATCCATCACCAGGGCGACCGCTACATCGCCTATATCGGCCATCACGGCGGGACTGACGAGATTCCTGATCCCGTCAATCCCCTGACGGGCAAGGCCGAGCCCAACGGCACCTCGATCGTCGACGTCACCGATCCTGCGCATCCCAAATATCTGAAACACATTCCGGGACAGGAGGGAAAATATGAGGGGGGCGGCGCGCAGATGGTGCGCGTCTGCGACGGCAAGAGCCTGCCGAAGGGCGATCCCAACGCGGTCTACTTGCTGCGCGCGGTCGGCAGCCAAGGCCACGAGATCTGGAACGTCGCCGATCCCGCCAATCCCGTGCTCGTCACCAAGCTCAGCCAGGGCGTGAAGGACACCCACAAGAATTTCTGGGAATGCGAGACCGGCATCGCCTATCTCGTGTCGGGCCTGCCGGAGTGGCGCACGCGCCGGATGACGGAGATCTATGATCTCTCCGACCCGGCGCATCCCGTGAAGATCAGGGATTTCGGCTTGCCGGGGCAGGAGCCGGGCTCGACCGGGGCGGTGCCGACCGAGCTGCACGGACCGATCTCGCTCGGCCCCGAGGGCAACCGCGTCTATTTCGGCTACGGCACCGACAAGGGCGGCTTTTTGCAGATCGTTGACCGCAACAAGTTGCTCAACGGTGCGAAGGAGCCGACGGCGGAGAACCTGCGCTATCCCGAAGTCGCGCGCATGCCGATGTCGGCCTTCAATGGCGCACACACGGTGTTTCCGATGAAGGGCATGCCGATCGCGGAATTCGCCAAGGACAAGGATGGGCAGAGCCGCGACATCGTCATGATTGTGGACGAGGCGATCCTGAACGAATGCGGCGAGCCCAGACAGATGGTGTGGTTCGCCGACGTCACGACCGAGGCGCGGCCGATGATGATTTCGAGCTGGACCGTGCCGGAAGCGAGCGGCAATTTCTGCGACCGCGGCGGCCGCTTCGGGTCGCATTCGTCGAACGAGAGCATGGCGCCGGTGTTCTACAAGAAGATGGCGTTCATCGCCTTCTTCAATGCCGGGGTTCGCGCGCTCGACATCCGCGATCCCTATCATCCGAAGGAGGTCGGCTATTTCATTCCGTCGATCACCGACAAGACCGACAAGCGCTGCGTCCCCGTCGACGGCAAGGACCGCTGCAAGGTCGCGATCCAGACCAACAATGTCGAGACCGACGATCGCGGCTATGTCTACATCGTCGATCGCGCCAATACCGGCATGCACATCCTCGAATTGACCGGACCGGCGCGCGCAGTCGCCGGGCTGAAATAGAGCGATGAAAATGTGGCGCTGGCTCGTCATACTGGTCGGGGTGCTGACGCTCAGCGCGCTGTCGGGCGTCGGCGCCTACCAGCTGGTGCGGCCGGCGCTCGACCGCGGCCATGCGCAATGGCAGGAGATCGCGTGGAGCTTTCCGCGCGACGGCTGGCCGGCTGGCCGCGCATTTCGCTGCGAGTCCTGCGGAGAAGGCGTCGAACTCTATGTGAGGCCAAAGATCGGCTTCTGCAATTGCGACACGGGAGTGGCCGATGACGACGAAGTCGACCGCGTCGCCGATCTCGACCTGATCAGCGTGCGCTTTGCGCCGGTTGAAGCCGGCAAGACCGTTCGTCTCGCCGACATGGCCGGCCGCGCGCGTCTCTATGATCTGAGGATGTCCGATGGCTCGCAACATACAGCCGTCGGCATCGCGCTGTCGCATCGTTGCGACCTCTTGGTCGCCGTGGCGCAGGGCATGGCGGATGCGGAAGAGCTGCAACACGCGACGCTGGCGTTCTTGAAGTCGGACGACATGCATCACTGGATGCTCGCCTCGCTGGGCGGGCATTAGCTTTGTTGTCACCCCGCCCCGCTTGCGGGGAGAGGTCGGCTTGCGAAGCAAATCCGGGTGAGGGGGACTCTCCGCAGGTCCAACTATCACCGTATTCGCGGAGACGCCCCTCACCCAACCCTTTCTCCGTAAGAACGGGGCGAGGGAGCTCACTTCCGCTCGCTCGCGCATTATGCATTAATCGGGCGCAACATCTCCTTGCCCGAGAGCCCGCCCATGATGTCCCTCCAGCTCTACCTCGCCTTTGTCGCCGCCTGCATTGCGCTCGCGCTGTTGCCCGGCCCGATCGTCACGCTGCTGATCGCCAACGGGCTGCGCCACGGCACCCGCGCGGCGCTGACCAATATCCTCGGCGTCCAAGCCGGGCTGTTGATCGTGATCGGCATCCTCGCGGTCGGCCTGACCTCGCTGATGGCGACCATGGGCTACTGGTTCGACTGGGTGCGCTTTGCGGGCGCGGCCTATCTCGTCTGGCTCGGCATCAAGCTGATCCGCTCGCCGGTCGAAGGCGTCAACGCCGACAAACCGCCGCCTCCCCCGCGCGGCGGCTTTTTCCTGCAGGGCTTTGTGGTGGCGCTGTCGAACCCGAAACTGCTCGTATTCTTCGGCGCGTTCATTCCGCAGTTCATGGACATGAGCAAGGATCACCTGTCGCAGGTGCTGGTGCTCGGCGTCACCTTCATGGTGCTCGCGGGACTAACGGACGGAATCTACGCGCTGCTGGCAGGGCGTGCGCGAAGCTTCTTCTCGGCCCGCCGCACGCGGCTGGTCTCGCGCGTCTCCGGCACCTTTATGATCGGGGGCGGCATCTGGCTGGCGCTGACCCGGGCGCGCTAGCATGATCCGGAAAAGTGGATACCGGTTTTCCGACAAGATCATGCGCAACTAAAGTGCCGTAGGCGCGATCTCGCCGAGAATCCGCGCCAGCCGCTCCGCCCATTGCTGCTGACCATTTTCGTCCGCAATCAAATCCTGCCGGATCTCGATGCCGGTATTGACCAGCCCGCGCGCCTCGCCATGCACGGGAATGGTGTAGTCGGTCTCGTCGCTGACGGCATAGGGCTCGTTGTCGCCGACCACGAGATCGCCCTCCGCGCGCAACGCCTTCAGCATGAGCGGCGGCAGGGTCTTGTCGCGATGATGGAGCGTGCCGATGTGCCAGGGCCGCGCGACGCCGGCATAGACCGGCGTGAAGCTGTGCAGGGACACCAGCAGCGTCGGCCGCTTGTCATGCGCCCGCCGGTCGATGATCTCGTCGATGCGCCGGTGATAGGGATCGAAAATCTCGCGCCGCCTGATCTCCGCGTCCTCGCGCGAAAGTCCTTCGTTGCCGGGAATGGTGGTTGCGTCGCTGAGATGCGGGATCGAGCTTGCGACAAGCGGCGGGCGATTGCAGTCGATCACGAGCCGCGAGTAGCGCTGCGCGATGAGATGCGCGTCGAGCAGGTGCGCGAGCCGCGTCGCCACGCCGGCGATGCCGATGTCCCACGCGATGTGCCTTGTGAGCTCGCTCTCGGGCAGGCCGAGGTCGCCGAGCCTCTCTGGAATGAGACGGCCGTAATGGTCAGACGTGAGCAGGAACGTCGAGCGGCCGGGAGCGTTTTGCTCGAATACCGGCGAAACATCGTTAACGCCGAGAAGCAAGGATGTTTCGCGCGCGAGCTCGGAATCCATCTTTCATTGCCTATTGAAGTGGCATGTCGATTTGGAAATGGGCAGTGATCCCTATAGATTAGAACCGCTGGAATCACGATGATTATGTGACGATGCCGCTGCTGACGATCCATCACAAGACCGTATATCGCTACGCCCGCCCGGTGGCGTTCGGCGAACACCGCATCATGCTGCGTCCGCGCGACGGCCATGATCTGCGCGTCAAGTCCTGCGAGCTCGACATCACGCCGCGCCCGATGCGGCTGCGCTGGATCCATGACGTGTTCGGAAACTCGGTTGCGATCGCGACCTTCGACGAGCGCGCCGACCGGCTGACCTTCACGTCCACCGTCACCGTCGACCACAATGCGGCCGAGGAGTTCGCGCTGACGCCGGACGATCCCGCCTATTTCTATCCCTTCCTCTACGACGCGGAAGAGTTTCCCGACCTCCGGCAATTCGTGACGCCGAACTACGCCGATCCGAACGGTGAGCTGTCGGCCTGGGCGCGCAACTTCCTCGATGCCGAAGCGCCGACGCCGACATTCAATATCCTGAGCGGCATGACGCATGGCATCCGCGAGGCCTTCACCTATCGCAGGCGCCACGAGCGCGGCACGCAGCATCCGCTCGACACGCTGCAGACGGGCTCGGGCACCTGCCGCGATTATGCGCTGCTGATGATCGAGGCGCTGCGGCGGCTCGGCATCGCCGCGCGCTTCGTCTCCGGCTACATCCACACCGGCGACCGCGCCCAGGATCGCAATCATGACGGCGGCGGCTCGACCCACGCCTGGGTTCAGGTCTATCTGCCGAGGGCGGGCTGGATCGAGTTCGATCCGACCAACGGCATCGTCGGTACGCGCGATTTGATCCGCGTCGCTGTGGCCCGCGATCCTTCGCAGGCGATCCCGCTGCATGGCACGTTTCTCGGGCCATGGGAGGCGTTCGAGGAGATGGGGGTGAACATCGACGTCATCTCCGCCGAAGAGTTTGCAATGGAGGCGGAGGCGTAAGGCGATGGAGATCAAGGTCGGCTTCGAGATCACTTACGCGGCGGCGCAGCCGACGCCGATGGTGATCATGCTCTCGATCCATCCCTCGCGCTATTCCGACATCGTCGGCACCGAAAGCATCATCGCCGAGCCCGACGTTCCCATCGGCTTTTATCGCGACAGCTTTGGCAATGTCTGCGGCCGCCTCGTCGCACCCGCCGGCGGCGTCACCTTGAAGGGCCACGCGCTGGTGCGCGATTCCGGCCTGCCCGATGTGGTGATGCCGACCGCGCAGCAATTGCCGATCGACCAGCTGCCCGACGAGTTTCTGCTCTATCTGATGCCGAGCCGCTATTGCGAGACCGACAAGCTTACCGACGTCGCCTGGCAGCTGTTCGGCAATACGCAGCCGGGCTGGGAGCGCGTGCAGGCGATCACCGCCTTCGTACACGACCACGTCACCTTCGGCTATCAGCACGCCCATCACATGAAGTCGGCGCACGACGTCTACGAGCAGAAGACCGGCGTCTGCCGCGACTTCGCCCATCTGGCGCTGACCTTCTGCCGCTGCATGGGCATCCCCGCGCGCTATTGCACCGGTTATATGGGCGACATCGGCATTCCGCCCGAGCCTGCGCCGATGGATTTTTCGGGCTGGTACCAGGCCTATCTCTCCGGCCAGTGGTACACTTTTGATGCGCGCCACAACCACCCGCGCATCGGCCGGATTTTGATGGGAACAGGGCGCGACGCCGCGGATGTCGCGCTGACCACAAGCTTCGGCCGGATGGAATTGAAAAAATTCGTCGTCATCAGCGACGAAGTGGTGGCGGCTGCGTAAACCATGACCTCCGACCGCCTCTTCGTCTACGGCACGCTGATGCGCGGCTATGTGCATCCGATGGCCAAGCTGCTGTCGGCCAATGCCGACTTCCTCGGCGAAGCGAGCTGTCGCGGCAGGCTTTACATGGTGAAGCATTATCCGGGCCTGGTGCTCTCGGACGAGGCGTACGAAATCGTCCACGGCGAGCTCTACCGCCTGCGCGAGCCCCAGGCATTGTTGCGCGAGTTCGACATGTATGAAGCCTGCGGCGAAGGCTTTCCCGAGCCCACGCAATATCTCCGGCAGATGTTTTCCGTGACGCTTGCCGATGGTTCGCAGAGCGAAGCCTGGACCTACATCTACAACTGGCCGGTCGCGAAGCTGACGCTGATCGAGTTGGGCAGGTTTTTAGAGAAGTAACGTCGGGTTCCGGCCCTGTGAATAGCCGGGAGAAACTGCATTCGCGTCGCATTTCCGCACCCCAGCCCTATATCCCTAATTCCGTCGCCCGACTCAAACGCCACGCTAGAATCAACCCATGCGCTTCACGCCCGAATTCCTCGAAGAGCTGCGTGCCCGGCTTCCGGCTTCGGAAGTCGTGGGCCGCCGCGTGAAGCTGAAGAAGTCGGGGCGGGAGTGGAGGGGGCTGTCGCCGTTCCAGCAGGAGAAGACGCCGTCGTTCTTCGTCAACGACCAGAAGCAGGCGTGGTTCGACTTCTCGTCCGGGATGAACGGCAACATCTTCGACTTCGTGATGAAGACCGAGGGCGTCTCGTTTCCGGAAGCCGTGGAGCGGCTGGCCTCGATGGCCGGCGTGCCGCTGCCGGCGGTGACGCCGGATGCGGCGCGGCATGAGCAGCGGCGCAAGACGCTCCATGACGTGATGGAACTCGCCGCGAAATTCTTCGCCGAAACGCTGGCCTCACGCAACGGCGCGAAGGCGCGCGGCTATCTCGGCGACCGCGCGATCTCGCCGCAAACGCAAGTGCAGTTCCGCCTCGGCTATGCGCCGCCGGATCGTTTTGCGCTGAAGGAATATCTCGGCGCGCAAAACATTCCGGTCGAGGACATGGTCGAAGCGGGCCTCCTCGTCGCCGGCGACGACATTCCCGTGCCCTATGATCGCTTCCGCGATCGCGTGATGTTTCCGATCGCGGACGCCCGCGGCCGCGTCATCGCCTTCGGCGGACGCGCGCTGGAAAAGGATGTTCCGGCGAAATATCTGAACTCGCCGGAAACGCCGCTGTTTCACAAGGGCGACAATCTCTACAATCTCGCAACCGCGCGGCAGGCAGCGCATAATGGCAGCCCACTGGTCGTGGTCGAAGGCTATGTCGACGTCATCGCCATGGTGACATCGGGCTTTGCCGGCGCGGTGGCGCCGCTTGGCACCGCGCTCACGGAAAACCAGCTCGCGGCTCTCTGGAAGATGGCGGACGAGCCGATCCTCTGCTTCGACGGCGACCGCGCCGGACAGAAGGCGGCTTTTCGTGCGGCCGACCTTGCCTTGCCGCATCTGAAACCCGGGAAAAGTCTGCGCTTTGCGCTGCTGCCCGAAGGGCAGGACCCCGACGATCTCGCCCGCTCCGGCGGACGCGCCGCGATCGAGGAAGTCATCGGCGCAGCCCGACCGCTCGCCGATATCGTGTGGTCGCGTGAGATCGAGGGTGGGAGTTTTGCCACGCCGGAGCGGCGTGCGGCGCTGGAAGCGCGCATCGGCGAGCTCGCCAATTCCGTCCGCGACGAGGTGGTGCGGCGCTATTACCGGCAGGATCTGATCGAGCGCCTGCAGCGCACGTTTGCGCCGGAATCCCCACAATTCGCGGGCAAGGGCAATTTCCGCGAAATCATCGCGTTTTCCACAACGTTTCCCCGGCGCTTCCAACCGGTTTTCCACAGGCCGCGGCCAGCCTTTCACCGCCGGCCAAGGCTTGCGGCGCGGGCCTTACCAGGCCGCGAGCCCGCAGCTTGCCAACAGCCCGATCCTGCGCGGCCAGCGCTCGGCCTTCTCGCGCCGCGAGGCGCTGATCCTGCAATGCCTGATTAACCATCCCTGGCTGTTGCACGACCATCTCGAGGAGGTCGCCGCGCTGGAATTGGCCCACCCCGAGGCCCACAAGCTGCGCGCCGGCATCATCGCGGCCTTCGCCAACGATCATCACCAATCCCCGGACCCTGGCGAGCAGGCCGAGAAAATGCACGCCGATCTCGAAAAGGCCGGGTTTTCGCAGATTCTTCAACGGGTTGAGCGGGCGATCACGACCCTGGCGGTGTGGGGCGCGCGCCCCGGCGCCGCGCGCGAGGATGTTCTTTCCACCTGGCATCAACTTGTTGTCTTGCATCAGAAAACCCACGCCCTACTTAGGGAGAAGAAGGACGCCGAGCTTGCCTTGGGCGAGGTGCCCAGCGACGCCAACATGGCGTGGCTGAAGGATGTGAGCCTGAGGCTGGAATTGCTGGAGGGCACTGAGGCCCAGATTGACGGGTTTGGCGAGCTTTCGGGCCGGTTCCAGAAGAGCGTTTGATTACAAAATGATGCGGAGGGGCGCTGGCCCGTCCGCAAAATGACTCGCCAAGCCGGGGGTTTGGCGGCACAAACAGGGTTAAGCGAAGCTTAAGACCGCACCTTTATTGGAGTGCGAGAACCTATCTGAAGAACTTTCGGGGGTGGCGACGATTTGCGCCGCCCTTTGTGTCTTGCCTTATGCATGACGCAATCGGGAACAAAGCGGGCGGGCGACGCGCCGCGCACACGAAGCGCGTTTGGAGAGCACTGAATGGCCACGAAGGCAAAGACGCTGCAAGTCAAGGACAAGGAAAAAGAAGACAAGGCAGCCGACACGCCCGAGAAGGATTTGCCCGACGCGCCGTCGCCGTTGCTGGACCTCTCGGACGCCGCCGTCAAGAAGATGATCAAGCAGGCCAAGAAGCGCGGCTTCGTGACCTTCGATCAGCTCAACGAAGTGCTGCCAAGCGACCAGACCTCGCCCGAGCAGATCGAGGACATCATGTCGATGCTCTCGGACATGGGCATCAACGTCACCGAGGCCGACGAGGCTGACGCCGAGGACGACAAGGACGAGGGCGGCGACGACGACAACGACAACGAGCTCGTCGAGGTCACGCAGAAGGCCGTCACCGAGGTCAAGAAGAGCGAGCCGGGCGAGCGCACCGATGATCCCGTGCGCATGTATCTGCGCGAGATGGGCACGGTCGAGCTGCTGTCGCGCGAGGGCGAAATCGCGATTGCGAAGCGCATCGAGGCCGGCCGCGAGGCGATGATCGCGGGGCTGTGCGAAAGCCCGCTGACCTTCCAGGCCATCATCATCTGGCGCGACGAGCTGAACGAAGGGAAGATCTTCCTTCGCGACATCATCGATCTCGAAGCGACCTATGCCGGCCCCGACGCCAAGAACAATCCCGGCATCATCGGCGCGCCCGTTGGCCCCGACGGCCAGCCGCTCGTGAACGGCGAGGGTGCTGCTGGCGAGGCGACCGTCACGGCAGCCGCGCCCGCGCATGTCGCGCCGCCCGCGGCGCCGCCGTCGCCGACCCCGTTCCGTCCCCAGCCCGCTGCCGCGCCTGTCGCCGGTGATGGCGACGGCGAGGAAAAGGATCCCGGCGAGGCCGCGGCCGAAGCCGACATGGAAGACGACGAGTTCGAGAACCAGATGTCGCTCGCGGCCATCGAGGCCGAGCTGAAGCCGAAGGTGGTGGAAACCTTCGACAAGATCGCCGACAACTACAAGAAGCTGCGGCGTCTTCAGGAACAGGATATCGCCAACCAGCTGCAGAGCGAGTCGCTCTCGCCCTCGCAGGAGCGCAAGTACAAGAAGCTGAAGGACGAGATCATCGTCGAGGTGAAGTCGCTGCGGCTGAACCAGGCGCGCATCGATTCGCTGGTCGAGCAGCTCTATGACATCAACAAGCGGCTCGTGTCGCATGAGGGCCGCCTGATGCGGCTCGCCGACAGCCATGGCGTCGCGCGCGAGGATTTCCTGCGCAACTACCAGGGCTCGGAGCTCGATCCGCGCTGGCTCAACCGCGTCTCGAAGCTCTCGGCCAAGGGCTGGAAGAATTTCGTTCATCACGAGAAGGACCGCATCAAGGAGCTGCGCCACGAGGTGCATCAGCTTGCAGCGCTCACGGGCCTGGAGATCGTCGAGTTCCGCAAGATCGTGCACGGCGTGCAGAAGGGCGAGCGCGAGGCGCGCCAGGCCAAGAAGGAGATGGTGGAAGCCAACCTTCGCCTCGTGATCTCGATCGCGAAGAAATACACCAACCGCGGCCTGCAGTTCCTCGACCTGATCCAGGAAGGCAACATCGGGTTGATGAAGGCGGTCGATAAATTCGAATACCGCCGCGGCTACAAGTTCTCGACCTACGCGACGTGGTGGATCCGGCAGGCGATTACCCGCTCGATCGCCGACCAGGCGCGCACCATCCGCATTCCCGTGCACATGATTGAGACCATCAACAAAATCGTGCGCACCTCGCGCCAGATGCTCAACGAGATCGGCCGCGAGCCGACGCCCGAGGAGCTCGCCGAGAAGCTCGGCATGCCGCTCGAGAAAGTGCGCAAGGTCCTCAAGATTGCGAAGGAGCCCTTGTCGCTCGAAACGCCGGTCGGCGACGAGGAAGACAGCCACCTCGGCGATTTCATCGAGGACAAGAACGCGATCCTCCCGATCGACGCCGCGATCCAGTCCAACCTGCGCGAAACCACCACGCGCGTGCTGGCCTCGCTGACGCCACGCGAGGAACGCGTGCTCCGCATGCGCTTCGGCATCGGCATGAACACCGACCACACGCTGGAAGAAGTGGGCCAGCAGTTCTCGGTGACGCGCGAACGTATCCGTCAGATCGAGGCGAAGGCGCTGCGGAAGCTGAAGCATCCGTCGAGGTCGCGGAAGCTGCGGAGCTTCCTGGATAACTGATTTCTCAATCGTCATACCCTGGCTTGCTTGCCCCGCCGAAACCTTGGCGTAGGCGGGACCCGGGAATCCATCGAAACAAAAATCGGCGGGCGAAAGCCCGCCTTTTTTATCCGGAGTGGGGAATAATACTCTCGCCTCTGTGTATGCTGTCGTCAGGGGCTGGGGGCACCGAATGCCTTGGGTTCCCGACCGAGCAAAGGCTCACACTTTGCCATTTCATCAGGGGAAGAAACATGAATCGAACACTGACCATGCTCGCCCTCGGCGCCAGCCTGTTCGCCGGCATCGCGGCGCCTGCGCGAGCCGCCGAACTGTCGCTGGCCCGCATCGATTGCGGCACGCCGCAGGCGCCGGTCGCCGTCAACGAACGCTTCTCGGATACGTTTGCCTACGGCGACAAGAAGATTCAGTTCGTCTTCAGTTGCTACGTCATCAAGCACGGCGACGACTACATGCTGTGGGACACCGGCCATGCCATGACGGCGCCAAACGTCGCGCCAAAGGTGAGCCTGGTCGATAATCTCGCGAAGATCGACGTCAAGCCTGACCAGATCAAATATGTCGGCATCAGCCACTTCCACGCCGATCACACCGGCCAGATCGCGTCGTTCCCGAAGGCAACCCTGCTGATCGGCGCCAGGGAATGGGAGGCCATCACCAGCCCCCATCCGCCGCAAGGCGCGAACGTCAAGCCGTTCGAAGGCTGGATCAAGGGTGAGAACAAGGTCGAGCCGCAACCGATCGACAAGGACGTCTTCGGCGATGGCTCCGTGATCATGCTGCGCACGCCGGGTCACACCCCCGGTCATTCCAGCCTGCTGGTCAAGCTGGCGCAGATGGGCCCGGTGATCCTCACCGGCGACGCTGTGCATTTCAGGGAAAACCTGGAGTCGGACGGCGTGCCCGCGTTCAACTATGACCGCGCCCAGACCCTGGCTTCGCTCCAGCGCCTGAAGAAGATCGCGGAGAATCTCAAGGCCACGATCATCATCCAGCACGACGCCCGCGATGTCGAAAAACTGCCGGTATTTCCAGCGTTCGCGAAGTAGGCTCAAAAGCTGGCGGGGTGGTTCCTGGATAACTAATCTTGCGTCCCGGGCGCAGCGCAGCACGAAGTGAAGCGCTGCAGAACCGGGACCCAGGCATCCATCGAAATAAGCGCTTGCCGATCACCCATCGCAGGGGAACGGTTCGCGTACCCAGCGTAAAGAAAACCGATTCAGACCGGGTGCGCTTGCCGAACGGCAAAGCTCTTGTTCACTGGGAACGCCTCCGGTTTCTGCCGCTCTTGTGGCGTCTCAGCAACGCGCTGTGGCGGGTGTGGCTGCTCGCCGTCCGATCGAAACTTCACCCCGCCTCAAATCCCTTCGCCTTGAAGCTCGGCGCAGCCTCAGGCCCGGTGAGAAACTCGATCAGCGCTTTCGCGGCTTCCACGGATTGGCTCTCCGCACCGATCCCCCCGGTGAACAGGGTCATGGTCCCGAGTTCACCTGGCAGCGGCCCGACCAGTTGGGTGCCCGCGATAGGGACGATCTCTGAGGCCTGCGCGATGCCCAATTCCGCTTCGCCCTTGGCAACCAGTTCGGGCGACAGCGCACCGGCCACCAGAATGGTCTTTGGCTTCATCTGCTCGGCGATGCCGAGCTTCTCGATGGCGCGGGCGGCCACCACGCCGCTCAGGCCACCTTTCGCGGGGTCCGAATAGGCAAGCGACTTGGCCGCCAGAAGGGCCTGCTTGAAGGCTTCGACCGTGCTGATATCCGGCTTCGGTGCGCCCGCGCGCGCGGCTACCGCAACGGGCGTGCCCGCCACGTTGACGAGGCCGTCGGCCACCTTCTTCTGTTTGACGAGATCCTCCATCATCGCCCGGGTTACGATGACCACGTCGGCGCGCTCGCCCTCGAGCACGCGCTTCTTCTGACCCGCCGCCAGCCCATAGTCGATGGCGAGCTTGTGGCCGGTCTTCTTCTCGAAGACAGGGGAAAGCTCGTCGAGCACGGACTTCAACGCCACCGACGTCAGCACCTTCACTTCAGCGGCGTGGGCGATGGCTCCGGACAGCGCGAAGCCAGCGAGAGCGGCCGCAACGCGCGTGATCAATGATCGCCTGTTCATGGTCTCCTCCCCTGTGTGATTTTCGGAGATTAGAGGCCACAACGGCGATCGGGACAAGGATAAATCGGGAATCGCTCGGGCATTTCGTGCCGCGGGAAAGCGGAGTCACATCTCATCGCTGTCATGCCCCGCTTTAAGCGCGGGGCATCCAGTACGCCGCGGCTTCTCGATTCAAGCTGGGACGTCACTGGAATACCGGGATCGCCCGATCGAGTCGGGCGATGACAGCGAGTTGCTGTTTGATATATTGAATCCAGCAGAAATCGCGTGAGGCGATCCGTGCTGCTTTCTTTGGCTCAATCGCCGTCCAACGCGTCGAAGCTCCTGTAGAGCCAGCGGCGCCCGTTATGGCGTCGCCAGGCTCGGCCCCAGGCAATCCCGCCGTCGACGGAGCGACGCGGCAGGATCAGCGTCCACACGTGCCAGACACGCGCCCATGCGGGCACCGTGTCGTTCGGTTCGATGGTGTCGATCTCGCCGGGTGCAGTCGGGCGCATGTGCCTTCGTCGCGAGGTGAGAACGAAGCCGCCGGGCGCAGTATTCTCGCCCTGCGACTTCGCCACGCTGGTCTCCGGACGGAGGGCAATGTCCGGACAGAACAGGACTACAACGCTGAAGCAGCCTTGCAACGAAATCCAGCGGTTAATCTTGATGCCGGCGAAGGAGGTTAAATCTGGAACCCGAGAAGACGAGTAACCTCAATTCGAGGAGCTTGTTGTCGAACTCTCTCTCATGGGGCACGACACGCTCCATGCTCGCTCAACATTTTCCTTTGATCGCATTGGCGGCGACGCTGCTGTGCATCCTCGCATTCGCAGCCGACGCAAGCACGCCGCAGCGCTAGAGGTCGACGGTATCAGTGTTCTGCGTCGCGCTCGGGCGGCCCCGCCGGCGTCACGGCATCCTTCGTCGCGGTCCGGCAATCCTGATGGTTCTCTCGCCGCTCGTGCCTGGTGCGGTCGCAGCGGCGGTCCAGCGGCGCGGCTACTTCTTCTTCGCTCCAACGCGCTCGATGCGCTTGATCGCGAGCACGGGGCGGCCACTTTTCTCGGCGATCTCGCGGTCCTGCTCCATGATGAAGCCGCGCGCCGGCTCGTCGCCGTCGAGCCCGCCGAGGAGCTCACTGGGCACGCGGCGGTTGGAGCGCATTGAATCGTCCTCATAGACGACATTGAAAAAGGCAAACTCGCCCTTGGGATTGGTTCCGGGCTTTTTCGGCATGGGCGGCTTGTCCTCGATTGGCGCGCGGCTGTCAAAGGAAAAGACGGGCCCACTCGCAAGCCAACGGCGGCGAGCGTCGCGCGTCTTGATGTCTCCCGGGCGGGCTGGGCCGTTTTTGACGGACCGGTTTTCCCCATGGCATGATCGGAAGAGGACGGTGGCGAGGGACATTCATGCGCAAATTTCATCTGGCTGTTTTCGTCGGTGCATTGATCGCTTCCACGCCCGCTTTCGCCGCGCGCTGCGGCGGCGATTTCAATTCCTTCGTACAGGCCTTCTCCACGGAGGCGATCGCTGCCGGCATCTCTCAGGGCGTGGTCTCACAGGCGCTCGGTGGCGTGACGGAGGATGGCGGCGTGCTCGCCTTCGACCGCCGCCAGCGCTACACCTTCAACAAGACGTTCGAGCAATATGTCTCGACCCGCGTCGGCGCCGGGCGCATCAATGGCGGCCGCGCGATGCTGCAGCGGCATGCGGCGCTGCTTTCGAAAATCGAGCAGCAGTTCGGCGTGCCGCGGCAGATCCTGGTCGCAATCTGGGGGCTCGAAAGCGATTTCGGCAAGGGCGACATGGGCAAGCTGCCGGTGATCCGCACGCTCGCCACCTTGGCACATGACTGCCGGCGATCCGAGCTGTTCCAGGGCGAGCTGCTCGCGGCACTGAAGATCCTGCAGCGCGGCGATCTGCCCTTGCGCGATCTGATCGGCGCCTATGCCGGCGAGATCGGCCAGACGCAGTTTCTGCCGTCGTCCTACATCAAATACGGCGTCGATTTCGACGGCGACGGCCGCGTCGACCTTCGCCACAGCGTCGCGGACGTGCTCGCTTCCACCGCCAACCTCCTGCACACCAACGGCTTCAAGATGGGCCAGCCCTACGGCGAAGGCAGCGCCAATTTCGAGGCGATGCGCGAGTGGAATCACGCGGTGATTTATCGCAAGACCATCGGCTATTTTGCGGATCAGCTCGTGGGAAGGTGACCGTGCCAATCCCGTGATTGCGAGGAGCGAAGCGACGAAGCAATCCATAGGCGAACCAGGAACTGGATTGCTTCGCGGAGCCTGTCAACGGGCGCGCGTTCGCGCGACCCGTTGGGTCGCAATGACGAAAAGTGTCACTTCTTGTTCGCCATCTTCTCCAGCCGCCGCGCCAGCGGCGCCCAGTAGGTCGCGGGCCGGATGCGCTGCAGGATGTCCATGAAGCGGGCGTCGCTGCCGATCAGGATTTGGTTCTCGTTGTTCTCGATGCCCTCGATGATCCGCGACGCCGCGGCCGCCGGCGACTTCTTCGCTACCTTGTCGAAGCGCTCGATCGCGTCCGCCCGACGGGCGTTGTCGGCGATAGCGCTGCCGCTGCGGGAATTGCGCGCGATGTTGGTAGCGACGCCACCGGGATGCACCACGGAGATCCGCACCGGACTTTTCGCCGTCTGCAGCTCATGCCGCAGGCTTTCCGAGAAGCCACGCACGGCGAATTTCGAGGCGCAATAGGCGGTTTGTCCCGGCGGGGCGATGATGCCGAAGATCGAGGAGAGGTTGACGATATGTCCCTCCGGCCGCGTCGAAAGATGCGGCAGGAAGGCGCGGGTCGAATGCACCGTGCCCCAGAAATTGATGTTCATCAGCCAGTCCATCTGCGGTTGGTCGATCTCGCTGAACTGGCCGAGCAGCGCCACGCCGGCATTGTTGATGACAATGTTGAGCGAGGGGTGCGCCGCGATCGCGGCTTGCGCGAAGCTCGCAATCTCCGAGGGCTCGCCGACATCGACGCGGTGCACCGTCACCTTCCGCCCGTTGCCGATCTCGGCCGCGACATCGGCCAGACCCGCTTCGTCGCGGTCGGCCAGCGCCAGATCGGCGCCGCGCGCGGCAAGCGCCAGCGCCAATGCGCGCCCAATCCCGCCGGCCGCACCTGTCACGACGGCGGCTGTTCCCCGTATTGCAGTCATTTTGCCCCCTCCCGGATGAAACGTATCGAGCCCGACGGCATTGGCCTACGGGGCGTGCGGTCGCAGGGGCGCTCCCACGAGGGCGACCCGCGCATTTCCCTGGACGTAGCCTGGAATCGCGGCGTTCAGCACGTGGCGAAAAACCGTGCAAACCGGTGCTATCGCACCGTTACCATTTGAAGTTCCAGCGTTTTTTTGGCCGGCCAGCCGAAACCACCCGGCGCTCTGGTCTTTAACACAGCTTAATTGCGGAAGGCCAATCAGGAGGCAATGCAATGGGTCAGTCCAAACTATTTCGTGCGACCGCGCTGGTCGTGGAGGACGATTCGATGCAGCGCGAGATGATGAGCGTGCTGTTGGAGGAGAGCAATTACGACGTAATCCAGTGCGAAAGCGCGGAAGCCGCCGAGCTCGTGCTGCAACGGCTCTCTCACGCCCTGGCGCTTGTCATCACCGACGTCAGCCTTGCCGGGCGGATGAACGGGGTTGAGCTCGCGCGCATCGCCAGGGAGCGCAATCCGCGGCTGGACGTGGTCGTCACCTCCGGCCGCGACCTGCCGGAGCCGCTGCCCGACGGCGCCAAGTTCTGGTCGAAGCCATGGGCCGCGCTCGACGTCTTGCGCGAGGCGGAGTTTGCGCAAGCGCAAGCCAGGGCGCACTAAACAGACGTGACGCACCAACCATGCGTCGGACGCCGGCTGCTGTCGCGCGCGGGCGCCGCGTGATAGGGTTGGCACATGTCGTGGTCGTTTCTCATCACTTCGCTGATCGTCGTGGTCTCACCGGGCACCGGCGTGCTCTATACGCTGGCGACCGCGCTGACGAAGGGGTCGCGTGCCGGCATCGCCGCGGCGTTCGGATGCACGCTCGGCATTCTGCCGGCAATGTGTGCCGCGATGTTGGGCCTCGCCGCTGTGCTGCACACCAGCGCGCTGGCATTCGCGACGCTGAAATGGCTCGGCGTGGCCTATCTGCTCTACATGGCCTGGCAGGCGCTGCGCGAGCAGGGCGTACTCTCGGTCGAGACGCGGCTTGATGTGAAATCGAGCCGGCGGGTGATCGTCACCGGCTTCCTGATCAACATCCTCAATCCGAAACTGTCGATCTTCTTCCTCGCCTTTCTGCCGCAGTTCATCGCCGCCGACGAGACGCACCCGCTCGTGCGCATGGGGGAGCTTTCCGCCGCGTTCATGGCGATGACGTTCGTCGTGTTCGTGCTGTATGGCCTGTTCGCCGCGCTGGTGCGTGATCGCGTGGTAAGCCGGCCGCGCGTCATGACGTGGCTCCGCCGCGCCTTCGCCGGCGGCTTTGTGTTGCTGGGAGCGAAGCTCGCGTTCGCCGAAAGGTAGGAATCAAAAAGGCGGGCAATGCCCGCCGCTTTTAAGATCCTCAAGAGGACCCGGTTGCCCGGGCGGAGCTGAGCACCCCACCCGGGCTCGAAGAGTTACTTCTTCTTCGACTTCTTGGCCTTCTTCGCCTTTTTCGCCTTCTTCGCTTTCTTAGCCATAGTATCCTCTCAGGGTTTTAATGGATTGAAACGCGACACGAGAGGCATGCTCGGCGGAGGGCCAGCCTCGCAATATCCTCAAGACTAAACTCAGCAGATTCGCGGCGCGCTGCCCCGCACTGTCACGCGCGCGTCATGGCGTTATCCACAGCTGAATGCGTTTTGATGTGCTTTTCGCGAAAATTTTCCGATCGAGGACAGCTCGCGCGCCTCACGCGGCGTGACGGATGCTGCGATCGACGGCTCGATGCGGCGTGTCGATGCGGCTGGTCCGCGGCGAAGACGTGTCGAAAATCGGCACTCAAAGGCCCCCGGCGCGCACGACCTTCATCAATTCAAAACCACGCCGTGGTTTGACCCCGCGCCTTGAGAGTCCGTTAAGCCGCCTTGCTGCAAGGTATCCGTTAACGAAGCGGGATGGTCTGGCAGGGGACAGGACAATGCGCGTGCTGCGATCGCGATGCTGAGCGTTCCGACATTATGGACGGTCTTCGTCATTAACTTTCTCGCGGTGGCCGTGATCTGGGCCTATGTCGCCTATACCTATCCCAAGCTCGACGCCGCGCGGTTCTGGGCCGCCTCGTCGGCCATAGCTGCGCTCGGCGGCTTCGTGGCGATGCTGGTCATGGTCTTCACCGGCACGCTGCTGCCGCTGCTTGTTGGCGGAACCGTGCTGATCTTCGCCCTCTGCCTCGCAGGCATGGGCATCGAACGGTTTTACGAGCGGCCGGTGTCCTGGAGGCAGACCGCGCTCATCACGGGCCTGAGCTGTGCCGGCCTCATCTTCTTCATCGTCGGCTATGACAGCGGCGCGATGCGGGTGCTGGTCTATTCGATCGGCCAGTCGCTGCCGCTGGCGCTGACATTGAAACTGCTGTTCTCCCGTCATGACGGCCGCGTCAGTCCGGGTGCCCGGTTCGCCGGCGGCATCGCCTCGCTGATCATCGCGCTCTATGCGGTCAGGACCCTTGGCGGTCTCATCGGTCTCGACTTCTCCTTCATGCGCTCGTCGCTGGCGCAGGGCGCGCTGACGCTGGCGCTGATCTTCCTGTCGATGTCGCTCAATTTCGGCTTCCTCCTGATGGCGATCGACCGGTTGCGCAGCGAGGTCGCCGATCTCGCGCTGCTCGACGATCTCACCGGCGTCGGCAACCGCCGGCAACTGGTGCAGCGGCTGATGGAGGAATGCGCCCGTTCGGAACGCAGCGGCGAGCCGTTCGCGCTGCTCGTGATCGATCTCGACGGCTTCAAGCAGATCAACGACACTTTTGGCCATGCCGCGGGCGACGCCTGCCTGCAGCACTTCACGCTGATGGCGCAGACGCGGCTGCGGCCCGGCGACCTGCTCGCGCGCACCGGCGGTGACGAGTTCTGCATCGTGCTGCCGTCGTCGACGCTGCGCGAAGGCGCGATGGTCGCGCGGCGCGTGCTCGAGGTGTGCCGCCAGGATGCCGAGGGCTGTGTCGGCGATGAAATTCCGATCGCGGTCTCGATCGGGGTGGCACAATGGACCCGCGAGACCGGCGCGTTTCCGGACCGGCTGATCGCCGCCGCCGACCACGCGCTCTATGCCGCCAAGAAAGAAGGCAGGAACCGCTATGCCGCCTATGATCCCGCGCCGCCGCCGCTGGCGCCGGAGGCGGCCGCTTCGCCCGCGGTGCGTAAGCGCGCCTGATCCATGTTACCAAGGAGGTTCATGAGGGCCTTCCGATCATGAATTTTCGCCTGCTGGCGATGGCCGTCTCCATCGCGCTTCTTGCTCCAGCGTTCGCGCAGACCGACCTCGAGACCATCGCCAGGCAATCCGGCACGCCCGATATTCCCGGCCTGAAAATCGTCTGGCTCTCGCCCTGGGGCGACGTCGCAAAGGCTCATTCCTGGAAGAACATCATCGTGCACCAGACCGAGGGGCCGGCAGGCTCGGCGCGCGGCGGCGCAATGGAGCAGAACAGGAACCCGACGCGGCGCGGCGTCATGGTCTGGGTGGAGACCGACGGCACGGTCTACTGGGCGGTCGCCGACAACCTCGTCCCGACCCACACCGACGGCGCCGACCGCAGCGACAACAAGTATATCGACAACAGCAAGACCTATCACCAGGTCAACAAGGATACGTCCATCGGCGTCGAGTTCGCCGGCAATTATCCCGACGTGACGCGTCCCGCGACGCAGGCGCAGATCGACGCCTGGAAGATCCTCGTCAAGGTGCTGCGCGCGCGCTACGACATCCCGCTCGACCACGTCTATGCCCACAACTGGATCGACTACAAGGACGCCCGCTATTGCGAGGGCTGCGCGCTCGCGACGCTGGCGCGGGAGTGGGGGAAATAGCCATCGCGCAACAACAAAAAAGCCGGCGTCGCCGCCGGCCTTCCTGTTTCCTTCGCTTCGATCCTGCGCTTACAGCGCAGCCTCGAGCGTCGCGGCCTGCTGCTTGGCGATCGTTCCCTTGACCGCGGACTGCACCTTCTCGAAGGCGCGAACCTCGATCTGACGGACGCGTTCGCGCGACACGCCGAACTCGGCCGCGAGGTCTTCCAGCGTCATCGGGTCATCGGCCAGGCGCCGCGCCTCGAAGATGCGGCGTTCGCGCGGATTGAGCACGCCCATCGCGCCGTTCAACGCATCGCGACGATGATCAAACTCCTCGCTTTCGGCCATCAAGGCTTCCTGGTTGGGCGAGTTGTCGACCAGCCAGTCCTGCCATTCGCCGGCCTCGCCGTCGTCGCGGATCGGCGCGTTGAGCGAGGCATCGCCGCCGAGCCGGCGGTTCATGTCGATCACGTCCTGAGCCGTGACGCCGAGGCGTTTGGCGATGATCTGCACCTGATCGGGGTGCAGATCGCCCTCGTCCAGCGCGTTGATCTTGCTCTTCGCCTTGCGCAGGTTGAAGAACAGCTTCTTCTGGTTCGCGGTGGTGCCCATCTTCACAAGCGACCAGGAACGCAGGATGTACTCTTGAATCGACGCCTTGATCCACCACATGGCATAGGTGGCAAGACGGAAGCCTTTTTCAGGCTCGAAACGCTTCACCGCCTGCATCAGGCCGACATTGCCTTCCGAGACGACCTCGGAGATCGGCAAGCCGTAGCCGCGATAGCCCATGGCAATCTTGGCCACGAGCCGGAGATGGCTGGTGACGAGTCTCTGGGCCGCATCGCGATCGTCATGCTCGCGCCAACGCTTGGCGAGCATGTATTCCTCCTGCGGCTCCAGCATGGGGAACTTGCGGATCTCGGAGAGGTACCGAGACAGACCGGATTCTCCATTGAGAACCGGCAAGGTAGCTGTACGGGCCATTCGTGCGCCCTCCAGTGGTTCAGGCCCCCGATAGCGGCGGGCCAGGCAGACGGCCGCTGGGTTAAAGCCGGCCGGGCTGCGATGTTCCGCGTCGGATGTTTGACGCAGCTGCAATATACACCAACCGGTGCACTTTTTGGAAGTTACGGTCCCGTTACCTTTCCGTGTGGCTGGTATAACTAGCTGACATAGCAAAGCTTTTCCTAAAGCCCTGCGTCATAGCGCCGCTTTCACAGTCTTTTCAAGGAGAAGCAATTCCTTCGGCAATGGTGATTCCCAATGCAGAATCTCCCCTGTGCGGGGGTGCTCCAATACCAATAGGTAGGCATGTAGCGCCTGCCGCCCGAGCGCGGCCAACGCCGCCTGGCTCTGCGGACCGAGCTGGCTCGCCTTGGTCCTGAAATGCGGCCCATAGACCGAATCGCCCAGCAGGGGATGGCCGATATGGGCCAGATGCACCCTGATCTGGTGGGTGCGCCCGGTCTCGAGCTGGCAGGCGAGCAGCGAAGCGACCGGCTTGCCGTCGTGACCGTTGAAGACTTCCCTCACTTCATAATGGGTCACCGCCTCGCGGCCGCCCTCGCGCACCGCCATCTTCTCGCGCGCATGCGGATGCCGGTCGATCGGCGCATCGACCGTGCCGCGCACTCTGTTCGGCGCGCCCCAGGCAAAGGCGAGATAGCCCCGGCGCATCTCGCCGGTCCGGCCATGGTCGGCGAACTGCGCCGTGAGCGAGGCATGCGCGCGGTCGTTCTTCGCGACCACCATCAGGCCCGAGGTGTCCTTGTCGAGCCGGTGCACGATGCCGGGCCGCTTCACGCCACCGATGCCCGAGAGGCTCGCGCCGCAATGGGCGATCAGCGCGTTCACCAGCGTTCCTGTGGCATGGCCCGCGGCCGGATGCACCACGAGTCCCGCGGGCTTGTCGATGACGATGATGTCGTCGTCCTCGAAGACGATATCGAGCGCGATATCCTCGCCTTGCGGCACAGGATCGGCCGCTTCCGGCACGTCGATTATGATCGTATCGCCAGCAGCGACATGATAAGCGGGGTCGCGGACGGGGGCGGCTCCCACAGTCGCTTTGCTGATCGAAACCTGGCCCGCGAGGATCAGCGCCTTCAGCCGCGAGCGCGATAGCTCGGCGCAGCGCGCTGCCAGCACGCGGTCGAGGCGCGCCGAGCCTTCGCTGCCTTCCACCGTGACTTCCAGCCTTCCGGCGCCTGACGACGAGCCTTGCATGAGCGAAACCGAAATCCCTGAGCCGACGCCCGAGCAGGGCGCCCTGTTTGCCCGCGTCCGGCGCATGATGCTGATCGCGAGCGTGACCAGCACGGTCGCAATCGCGGCCGTGCTGGTCGCTGTCGGTTATCGCCTTTTCCACTCGGCGGGAAGCACCTCCAGCGACGTCAACGACGTCACCGCCGTGCTGCCCAAGGATGCCCGCATCGCGGCCACGGCGGTCGCCGGCGACAGACTGGTCCTGACGCTGGATATAGGCGGGACCACCGAAATCCGCACGTTCGACTTGCAGACGCTGAAACCGGCCGGCAGGCTGAAATTCACCAATGAGCCTTAGAAGGGCAGGGCGGCAGCGGAGTGTGGCCCATTCTTCCTTGCGCGCAGCAGTCTCACAGGCTATTTCACAGGCCTCACGCGCTTTGCTCCCTTCGTCTAGCGGTTAGGACGCGGCCCTCTCAAGGCTGAAACAGGGGTTCGATTCCCCTAGGGAGCGCCAGGCTCTCGGCGTGCAGTCCCGGTTCGAAGAGTTATTCGCGATTCGACCCTTGCCGCCGTCCGCCTTAGAGTTGGCGGAACCCGGCGGGAATGATCATGCAGCTCAGGGTACACGAGTGCGGCACGCTGAGCGTCGCCACGCATTATCGAATGCTACCGCTTACGACTGGCAGACGTCCGAACACTTTTGGTTTTGGCTGTGCATTTCGGCGCCCCTCTCTTGCGGGCGCGCGGGTTGCGCTTCGGCGCGGGTTGCGCGTCGCGGACCGACTCGGGTTGCGTATTGCGGACCGCCTCGGCCAGCATCTCAAGCAGCTCAGCCTTGGTCGGTGTGGAAGCTTTTGTCATTTCGCACTATTCTCTTTCGACTTCGCGGCTTCCCTGGCCAGGCGCTCAGCTTTCAATCGCTCATAATTCTTCCAGAAGGCTTCCTGCGCTGCCTCGTATTCCGTTGCTGCCTTCCGTTTATCCTTGCGCTGAAACGCCCCCTCCGTCTCTCGTCGCGCCACGTCCTTCTTCATTTTATCGCTCATGGATCACCTCCAATTTCAGTGATCAGTGAGATGACGTTAGCGCGGAAACGCTGCGGCTCAAGGAAACCCGCGGATTAAGCTTGCGGATTAAGCTTGCCGATTAGGTTTAACGTCGTGGCCTTGGTTCGGGCGGATCCTGCGCGAGAATGCGGAGCCGTCTCCCGTTCCCTCTGTCCGCTTCGAAGCGCGGCTTGGCACCAGGCGCAAGCGTCTTGTAGAGGCGAGCTGATCAACGCCTTCTCCGACATGTTCCACAAGTCTTCGATCGACGCGCCCATGCGGTTTCAGTTCCCTGTCGCAGATGAGGAGGGCCGCACTTTCCCTGCTCGACCGATCTGAACTGCCAATTCACGAATTCTCAAGCGAGAAGATGGTACAGCAGCTCACAAGACCTGCGGAGATCAACTGCAATCGGGTAGATCAAGATAGGCCAGGCGGTCCATGGCGCCACCCGCGAGCCCCACCCTGTAGACGGCTTCAGCGAAACGCCTGTCCTCAGCTATTCGGGTCAGTTTGCTGTCGGCCATACGCTGCGGCAGCAGCGCGCAAACCGGTTTGAGCATTTCGAGCCCGAAAGGAACGTTCACGCCGGCGGTCATCGAGAACGGCCCGGGGGTGATCAGCCGGGTAGCAATCAATTCTCCTTCGTCCATCGAGCTCTCGAGCCCGACGTCGACCAGCCATGCCTTGGAGTTGCGGAGAATGTCGGTGGCGATCAGGCCCATTGTGTCGTGACGTCGTTCGATCAGGAGTATTGCAAATTGCGATGCGCGCATCGCCTCCAGCATTAGCCGCTCGTCGGACTGCGCATCGAATTTGGTCGACCTTGCGTAACGGCCGATCGCCCGCGAACGATCCGCTGGTGCGGTGTAAATGGCGAGGTCGTAGACATAGAACATCTCCTCCATGTCATCGAGAATCAATGTCTTTCCTCGTGCCAATCCGAGCCGATGCGCATGGTTCAGCAATGCGTCGCCGGAGATGGACTTGAGAGCTTCATCGTGAAGTCTCCTGGAGATTTCCCGCAGGCGAAGATACCGGGCAAGAATATCGTCCCGCGTGAAGGGCATATCGTCCTCCCGAGCGAGGAGCGGCTGCTGTTGGGCGAGAGGAAGGGCCATTGAACTCTCCTGAGCTGGACCGCCAGCTTCTCGCCATCGTTAACCTCGCGTATCGATTCGCGGAACGGTGATCCCCCGAATTCGACAGGATCTGCCGACCGCAGCCGAGCGAGGCCTTAATGCGGCGAAGATCATATATTGATCTCAATGACATACGAGTTCGCAATTTTATTCTGGGTGGCGCCATGCCGGCGCCGCTTTCCTTATTTCCACCGTTCGTTCTATTCGGCAACGCGATCCGCTTGCCATGGTGCCTGGCTCGGACAGACGCTGGCGCTTGCCGCACATCGCGTGATTTGTATTTGTGCTTGGCCCCGCGCTGACACAAGATCGCCACTCCCCGCCGTCCGAAACTTCCGGAGAACGCCATGATCGCTCAACCCAATTCGCTCGCAGCTCGTGATGTCGCCAGCGTCATTCACCCCTACACCAACCTCGAGCAGCACAAGGTGGCCGGTCCGACCGTGATCGCGCGGGGGGAGGGCGTCTATGTCTATGACGACGGCGGCAAGCGATATCTGGAGGGGATGGCCGGCCTCTGGAGCACCTCGCTCGGTTTCAATGAGAAGCGGCTGGTGGACGCGGCTATCAGCCAGATGCAGAAGCTTCCGACCTACCACATCTTCAACGGCCGCGCGAACGAGCCGATGATCGAGCTCGCGGAGGCACTGCTGAAGATCGCCCCGAAAGGGTTCGGCAAGGTGCTGTTCGCCAATTCCGGCTCGGAAGCCAACGATCAGGCGGCCAAGATCGTCTGGTTCTACAACAACGCGATCGGCCGCCCGCGCAAGAAGAAGATCATCAGCCGCGTGCGCGCCTATCACGGCATCACGGTGTTTTCCGGAAGCATGACGGGGCTGCCACCCAATCATAATGATTTCGACCTGCCGGTCGGTGGCGTGCTCCGCACCGACTGTCCGAGCCACTATCTCTATGGTCTTCCGGGCGAGAGCGAGCGCGCCTTCGTCGATCGTCTCGTCGGCAATCTCGAGCAGATGATCATCCGCGAAGGCCCCGACACCATCGCGGCGTTCATCGCCGAGCCGGTGAACGGCGCCGGCGGCGTGATCGTGCCGCCGCGCGACTACTTTCCGCGCGTGCAGGAAGTGCTGCGCCGCTACGACATCCTGTTCATCGCCGACGAGGTGATCACAGGCTTTGGCCGCACCGGAAACATGTTCGGCTGCGAGACGTTCGGCATCGAGCCCGACATCATGACGGTGGCGAAGGCGCTGTCGTCCGCCTATCTGCCGATCTCGGCGACGGTCGTCAGCGAGAAGATCGCGGACGCCATCACGGCGCATTCCGGCAAGCTCGGCAATTTCGCGCACGGCTTCACCTATGCCGGACACCCGGTGTCCGCAGCGGTGGGTCTCGAAACGCTGAAGATCTACGCCGAGCGCGACATCCTCTCCCACGTGAGGAAAGTCGGCCCGTATCTGCAGGAGAAGCTGCAGGCGTTCGCCGCCCATCCGCTGGTCGGCGAAGCCCGCGGCGTCGGCCTGATCGGCGCCGTCCACCTCGTCGCCGACAAGGCGAGCCGCGCGGCTCTGCCACCCGCCGCCGGCATCGGCGCGCTGATCCAGCAAAGCGCCATGGATCGCGGCGTCCTCCTCCGCGCCGCCCCGGACGCGGTCTACGTCTGTCCGCCGCTGATCATCACCAGGGCGGAGATCGACGAGCTGATGGATGCGCTGAAGGCGGCGCTGGACGATGGATATGCGGAAGCGGTGCGGCGCGGGGTTGTGGGAGGCGGGGTGAAGCAGGCTGTGGGGTGAAGGCGGTCGGCCGCGCATCACCCGCGACGGGAACGAGCCAGACCTGACACGCCGTCTCATAGGTCTCGCGAGCTTTGCGCCCTCCGTTAGCGATTAGGACGCGGCCCTCTCAAGGCTAGAACAGGGCTCGATTTTCCTAGGGTGCCAGCGAGCTTCGCGAACAATGGACCTCGATCTATCTGCACCACGTTTCTGAAGCTTGCAACGTATGTTGGATATCCTTACGGGCATTATCACGCTATGAGCGTCCTTACTCATGATCTTCTACTTGAGGTAATCTGATGGGTAAGAAACCAAGCGCGAAGCCTTCAACACCCGCAGGATCGCCGGGTCTTCCCTCGCGGGCGCCGGAGCCCACGGTTGATCGGATTGAGGAGCTCGCAGGTCGCATATTGCGTGGCGACATCCTGCTTCCAAAATTCCAGCGAGATTTTGTTTGGGAGAAGCATCAGATTCTCGATTTGCTAGACAGCATTGCGAATAACTATCCGATTGGGAGTGTCCTGCTTTGGCGTAGTCGGGAACTTCTGAAGAGCGAGCGCAACATCGCTGATTTAGAGATTGCCAAGACACAGTCCGGCTACCCAGTGAACTATCTGCTTGATGGCCAACAGCGGCTGTCCACAATTTGTGGCGCGCTATATTGGAATGGGTCCGAGGCTGATAGTCGCTGGAACCTCGCATACGATCTAAGAACGAAGACCTTCGTTCATCTCGACATGCTAGATGACCCGCCCCTACATCAAATCCGCTTGAACAAAATTATAGATCCATCGGCGTATTTCCTACACGTGTCGAGCCTGAAAACTCTAGGGGCTCAAGATGTAGAAGCTTTGGAAACTCAAGCGAAGGAGTTATTCGATCGCTTCAAAGACTACAAGATAGCAACAGTGACGCTGCATGAAATGTCAGTTGAAGCTGTCGCACCCATATTCGAGCGCATAAACAGCCGCGGAACACCGCTGACGATCGTCGATCTTATGCGGGCCGCTACGTGGAGCGAAACGTTTGATCTCATGGATGCAATTGCTGGAATAAATGACGAGCTCTCAAGCAAATACTTCGGTGGTATTGAACGTAAAGCCATTCTGAGGAGTATCTCTGCGGCCGCCGGAGGTGGTTTTTCTGAGGCGAGCATCGATAACCTGCGCAAGCACTCCGCGGAGGAATTGGAGACTGCCGTCGACGCAACGAAGGGCGCGTACACGCGCGCTGTCGATTTTTTGGCGACCGAGTTACATATTCCTTCTGACAAACAGGTACCTTACGTCAATCAAGTGGTCGTTCTTGCTGAAGTATTCCGGCTTATTAAACACCTGTCGCCTGCTCAGTTGACATCGGTGCGGCGATGGTTTTGGCGAACTGCCGTCGCTGGATATTTTGGTGGATGGAATACTGGCAACATGGGTTCAGACCAGAAGGCGGTTAGAGCCTTCGCAGAAGGGCAATCGAAAGATATTGAAAGTGTGGTGCAAGATCCCGGGTCAGGCATTTGGACGGCGCAACAGTTTCGGTCAAACGCCGCTCATTCTAAGATCCTCATCCTGCTGCTAGCCTTCTCAAAGCCACTCGACTTGCTGACGTCTCAGAACATTGACACGGGAGATGCGCTCTTCCATGGCAACACCAAGGAGTTTCACCACTTCTTCCCGCGGGATTATTTAAAGAGCAAGGGTGTGTCCGCTCGGAAGGCCAGTGTCTTGGCCAACTTCGTGATGCTGACGGCGGCAAGCAACAAGCGGATAACAAACCGCGCGCCGTCGGATTACCTAAAAGAAGTCAAGAAAGGCTTGGGCGCGAACCTCGATAAGGTTTTGTCTTCTAACCTCATTTCGCCAGCGGCGTTTGAAGCAGCGATGAATGACGATTACGATACGTTTTTGGCTGAACGAGCGAAGGGCATCGCAACCGTGATGTCTGGACTGACAGGCTGGTGATGCCGCGAACCCCGGGGCCTGTTGGTTCCGGACACACCATGAGCGCCCTTGTCGCGCTGACAGCGGTCGTAGGAGTGTCGGTCTACGGTAGCTTGTGGGTGCCGGATTTCATCCCTTGGGATTGTTGCGTCCTTTGCGAAAGTTTGTCGCATTTGTTTGGGCGGGGCGTTGTCACGGAAACCACGCGATAAGGCGTTAGAAGCAATCGCAGAGGGAACGCCGGATCAAACACGGCCTTGACACCCACCTCCCGCGTTCTCATTATGTTCTCATCAGAAAAGTCCGTCGAAACCTCTCCGTCGAGCGCCCCGGATGGCCCCCACAGCCACCATCCTTCATGCGGACCTCGATGCCTTTTATGCCTCGGTCGAGCAACTGCTCGACCCGTCGTTACGCGGCAAGCCGATCGCCGTCGGGGGCGGTGTTGTGCTGGCGGCTTCCTATGAGGCGAGGGCGTTCGGTATCAGCGGCGGCATGCCGGGGCGGCGTGCGCGTGAGCTGTGTCCGCAACTGGTTTTTGTCGGCGGACATTTTGGGGAGTACCAGAGGCTGGGCGACGCCGCGATCAAGGTGATCGGCGATTTCACGCCGGTGGTCGAGCGGATGTCCATCGACGAGGCTTTTGCCGATGTGGCGGGCTGCACCCATCTGTTCGGGTCGCCGGCCGAGATTGCCGGCGCCATCCGCGCCCGCGTACGATCGGAGCTTGGCCTTCCGATCTCGGTGGGTGTCGCGCGCACCAAGCATCTGGCGAAGATCGCCTCGCAGGTTGCAAAGCCCGACGGGCTCGTGGTGGTCGATCCCGCGCGCGAGCTGGACTTTCTGCACGGGCTCAACGTCGAGCTGATGTGGGGCGTGGGCCCGGTCACCAAAGCGCGGCTCGCCGCGATCGGCGTGGAGACGATCGGACAGCTCGCCAACACGCGAGCCGGGTCGCTCGAGCGGTTGCTCGGTCCCGCGGCCGGCGAAAAATTGGCGGAGCTGGCGTGGAATCGCGACCCGCGGCGCATCAGGTCGCACCACCGCGCCCGATCGGCCGGCGCGCAGTCGGCGATTGGCCGAAAGCCTGCGGTGGAGCGGGTGTTTCGGCCGACATTGCTTCACCTGGCCGACCGCATCGCCACGCGGCTGCGAGCGAAGTCGCGGCCCGGCCGGACCGTGACGGTCCGCGTTCGCTTCGCCAATCTGTACTCGGTCACGCGCTCGGTCACGCTTCGCGCACCAATCTCCGCGACCGTGATCCTCGCCGAGATCGCCGAGGAATTGGTGCGCGCGATCCTCGCCGATCACCCGGACGAGAAAACCATCTCGCTGCTCGCGATCTCCGTGTCGCATCTCGAAGAGCACTGGGATCTGGCGTTGGAACTACCGCTCGGCCTCGAAGACGAAGCGCGCCGCCCCGGCAGCAGGATCGGCCTGGCACGCTCGGAGGCAGATCGCGCCGTCGACAAGATACGCGATCGCTTCGGACGGGATGCGATCGGATACGGCTCGACGGCCTCGGGCATGTCTCGTTCCGTGCCCGACGATTTTCGCAAGCTCGCCGAAAAGGACCTGTAACTGCCGCGGCTCATGGGGTGCGACAGCGGCACATGAGGGCATTTCGGTTGGCGCCTTCCTCGATCGACTTCCTGGTACTTTCGGCAAGCGCCAAGGCCAGCTGCAGAGCCCAGCTGCCGAGTTGAGATACAGAAACGGCGCTGTCGCCAGCGCCGTTCTTGGTGCACCTACGCGTGGACCGGCCCACTTCGACTGGCGCTGGCGGGAGCGACCCGCTCTGGCACTGCTGGCGTGGAACACCTGATCGCGATCCATGGTTACTATATCCCATATATACCGAGGCGTCTTGATCCATCGCACATCCAGACTTTCGATTTTCATCAAACTTCTTTTCAGCCCGGAGTAACCGAACGGACGGGAACCGCATGATCGACACGATAATCGCCTATCTCATTTCTCTGGGCATTATTGGCGTTGGCCTCGCCTGGATCGTCGCCGGTATGAACTCGGCGACTGCCGCATTCTGGATCGGCATCGGCATCGGCATCGCTTCGATTGCCGTTGGGGTGATCAGCGTCTTGAATGAGCTTCGCAACTGACCACTGGCGGGATGTGGACTGGTTTCCAGGTGAAGGCGTTCCCCGGTCGCCAGGGCTTCTGCGCGGGAGAGCGCTCCACGCCGCCGGAAACGAGATGGCCGCTGCGGTAACGCGCGCCATCCCGCCCGGCCAGAGCGTCCAAGGTCCGCTGTTACCAACAGCGGGCATTGGACGTTTCTCCGAGACATGAGCGCGCCGCGCGAGACCGCCTTGGTTCGGGTCGCTTTGCTGGAGCGGTCGGTCATATCACGTCCAGATCGCCGCTCCGCCGCAATTACACCATCCGCTGCTGGCATGATTCGACGCAGTAAAAGCCGGTGTATCGGCGGCGGGACTTCGTCCGAACTCACACAGGTCCGCCGGCGAGTCGGAGGACAAAGGTCCGGCGCCCCATACCGGGCCTTTGTGCTGAGTGGGCCGAGCGCGAGGCGCGCCCTCCTCAAGGCGCCGCCAAGCCCCGATCCAACGCCAAAACGCCCGCTATTTCAGCCGTTTGCAGCATTTTTCGGTGTTGTGCTCCCGGCCGGAACCGGTCTAGGCTCATGGCCGCGTGACAAACCGACCACAGTGGGCTGGGTCGGAGTCGAGATGACGACGACTAAAATTCTCGCTGCGGCGGCGGCGGCTTGTTCGATCATTCTGGTTGCGGCGAGCGCGAGCTTCCGCGATGCACGCCACGCGTCGCCACAGCCGAGCACCCGGGGCGAATCCACCAAAGCAGATTTCGACAAGGATGATTTCGACGCGCGCTTTGCATTGAGCCGGAAGGGCGACCGTCTGCCGTCTTCCGCGTCGCTGCCGCTCGCGGCGGCGAGCGCGCCGTCCGAAGCCCCGCCGCCGGTCGCGTCGCCGCCGGAGCAGCTACAACTCGCGACCGATGACGATCTGCGGCAGGCCGAGGCCGAGCATCACCGCCAGCGCGACATCTGCCGGCATGGTCGAACCTGGTTCACGATCGAGAAGCATCAGTACTGGCGCTGCAAGCCGTAACGACGCCGGAAAAGGGGAAGGCGTTGTCGCGTAAGCCAAGGATCGTGGCGCAACTGTCACAGAAGCCGTGCAATGGTGTCGGCCAACCTGGAATTCCACACCTGCAGCCATAGCTCACGCCGGGGGCGATGAGCCCGCCCCAATGCCCCGCGAGGACGCCATGAGAAGAATTTATCACACGATGCACTTCGAGGTGCACGACGAGAAGGCGCTGCACGAGTTTGTCCGCAAGCACGCCGAGCCGGAGGAATTTTCGGCCATGGAGCAGCTCGACGCCAGCCAGGCGGAGGGCGAGCCCACCGACCACGTCTATTCCGACATCGAGTGGATCGTCGAAAACGGCCACGCCTTCGAGGCCGAGGGCATTGAGCATGCCGGCGGCGAGACAGGCGACAGCGACGAGGGCGACGAAGACGAAGAGGATTGATCGCGAGGCGGTGGCGGTCCACCTCTCCCCTTGTGGGAGAGGTCGGATCGCATCGAAAGATGCGATCCGGGTGAGGGGTTTCTCTCCACTCGGTAAACTCTAGTTCGCGCCCGCGGATAGAGACCCCTCATCCGGCGCTTCGCGCCACCTTCTCCCACAAGGGGAGAAGGAACTAGGCCTGCGACGAAACGGATTTACGCGCAGGCGCCAAAATTCCGACTGATTTGCCCGACGGCGGATTTTCCGAAATCGTGTCAAGCCCTCAAGTCAAAAATAATTCTCTTTTTCAGAAATGCAAATCGGCGTATATGCACACCCGTTCCGCACCCGTCAGAGGGGCGTATCGCGATCGTCACGGACGTGGGGTGCGGGATGCGATGGACGCAATGGCAGCGCCAGACGAGCGCGGCCAGGGCGGACGGCGAAATCGCGTGGTCCCGGCACCCCGACGCTGGTGTCAAGTCTTGCGGGCGACTCCCGCAAGGCGACGGGGGCTAACAAGCCCGGTACCCCGGGGAGAGCGCGAAGATAAGCCGCTAAAACCATCGCGCAGGGAATGCCGGTGGCGGGCTAAACCTGTGGTGACTGCCGCCTGCGTTTTTTGTTGCAGGCGGGCCATGGGTGAGGCCATCACCCGGCATTCCCTGCGCCCTCCCGATTTTGAGGGCGAGACACGCGCAAAGCTCGGGCAAATCCTGCCGCGAGGCCGCTTCGCATTGAAGATGCGATGCGGCCGAGCGAACTCTCCACGAATCCGTCTGGCGCTTCTATTACGATCCCGCCATGATCAAGAAGACCGCCGGGCCGGTCTGGTAGCGAGGCCTTATCATTGCCGGCCTGCTCGAGTCTCTTCGCGCGCGGAAAGCTGAGACCGGCCTGTCAGATCGTCGCAGCGCGGCCTCAATGGTTGCGAAGGGCCTTCAAGGCGCTGTACTCCTCGTTCCCGTGACAGGAAAAGGCAAGCGCGGTGGGAAGCCTCGACAGCCAGAGCGACGCCGACGCGCGCGTGAGCGACGGGCTCTATAGTCTCGCCATCGAGATGAGCGGCGCCAGGCGCGGCCACGCCACCGGCATCGTCGTGCTTCGCGACGGTGTCATCCTCGGCGGCGACAGCTACTTCTACTACACCGGCTCCTATTCCTTCAGCCGGGGCAAGTGGCGCGGCGAGTTGATCGTCAACCAGCACACTGAGGCGCCGGGATTGAACCTCGTGTTCGGCGGCCGCGAGGTGACCTGCGGCTTCACGGGAACCTATTCCGCAGGCGCGGCCGATATCGACGGCACCGCGCTGGTCGGCCAGACCAGCACTCCGTTCCGCGCGCACCTGACCTTGAAGGTGCCGATCGATCGGTAGCGCCGGGCTTAATCCAGCGCGTGCACCCACGGCTCGGCATGAAGCTCGTAGGCGTTGCCGCGCCGGGCCAGCCGCGAGAAGGACGGGAAGTGCACGTGCATGCCGGCGATGAGGACGCCGTCGGCCGAGACGCGGTCGAACATGCGTTTGCGCGCGGCTGCGGCGGCAGCGAGATCGGTGTCGAATGCCATGCCGGCTTCGGGAAGCGCGGTCTGCACTTCCGGCACGTGCACCGTGTCGCCCCAGATCATCAGCTGATCGCTGCCGGACGCGACGAGAAACGCGGTGTGGCCCGGCGTGTGTCCAAGGCTCGGAATCGCCGTGACGCCCGGAAACACCTCACCTTGCGTGAACAGCCGCGTCCTGTCCTTGTAGGGCTCGACCTGCTCGCGGCCGGCCTGGAAGTAGAGTTTTTTCGCCCGCTCGTCCGCCTTCGACATCGTGCCGTCGTCGAACCAGTGTTTGGGCTCGTTCTCGTGCATGACGAGCTCGGCATTTGGAAACAGGCGCTCTCCGTTCGACATGTCGGTGAGGCCCGCGGAATGATCCGGATGCATGTGGGTCAGAAGCACCGTATCGATGGACATCGGATCGACGCCGGCTCCCTTGAGGTTGCGCTGAACCATGCCGGCGGTCGGCAGGAGATAATTGCCGGATCCGGTGTCGACGATCGCAAGCCGCCCCTTGGAGTGGATCAGGAAGGCGTTGACGCTGGTGCGCCGCGCCGGCCGGAATGCATCCTTGAGGATCTTGTGCGCCGCTTCGAGATCGACATTGCGCATCACGTCGAGACTGCCGTCGAGATAGCCGTCGCTGATCGCGGTAACGACGATGTCGCCGATCTTGCGATGATAGGCGCCGGGAATTTGCTGCGTGGGTTGGGAGGTCATGTGCGAAGGCCCTTGGCAGGGATGATGCGGGGGGTCAGGCGTCGACCGCGCGCAGGAACGCGTCGATACGATCAAAGATGAGGTCGGGTGTCTGCACCGCCATGTAATGGCCGGTGCGGAGCTCGTCGAAGGTGGCGTTGGGAATCGCGTCGGCCACCGCCTTCGCGATGTGCGGCGGGCGCGTGCGATCGAGAAGAGCGCCGATCACCAGCACCGGGCAGCGCAGCGCCGTCAGCTCATCCTGCATCTCAGTCGCCGCCAGCATGCGGTAGACGGTCGCATAGCTCAAGGGATCGTTGCCGAGCCACCGCGCCCGGTATTGCTGGAACCGCTTGATGTCGCCACGCAGCTCGTCAGGATAGCCGTTCCGCATCGAATCCTCGACGGCGAAGGCCATGCCGGCCGCCTCGAGCTTGGCCACGCGTTCGAGCACCGCGGCGCGGCGATCCGCCTCGATTCCGGTCGCGGGGCTTCCGACCGCAACGGCACCGGTGCGCTCACCATGCCGGGCGGCGAAATGCAGTGCGATCGCGCCGCCGACGGCAACGCCCGCCAGCGCGACCTTTCCACCTATCCCGGTATGATCGAGAAGCGCTGCGATATCGTCGGCCATCGTGTCGATGGCAAGCTCGCCGCGGACCTTCTGCGACAGGCCCGCCCCGCGGCAGTCGTAGCGCAGGACGCGGCGGGATTCCGCAAACCGCCGCGCAGCGTCCTCCCAGCTTTCGAGCGAGCCGCCCATTTCGTGCACCAGCACCAGCGTGCGCTCACCCTTGCCATCAAGCGCGTAGCGCAGCCCGGCGCCGTTGATTTCAGCGAATTTCATGCCGCGCTTCCTTAAGCCCGCGTTTCTTTCCATCGAGCCGTTGGCTCATCTGACAACAGGCCTTTGCCGGGCACAACCGGAGCGGCCGCACAGGCAAGCGGCATTTTTGCCTGCCGCCTGCCAGGGCGAGGGGGGGGGCCGCGACGGTGGACGGCCAGTGCCGAAGTGAGAAGACGAGCGGCCGGCCCGGTCACTCCAGCTTGGCGGTGCGGCGCTGGAACAGCGGCGGGAAGCCGAGCGCGACCGCGCCTTGCGGTTTGGGCTTCTTCGGGGTGGCCTGTGCGGCCTTGCTGCGGTTGGCCTTCTCGATCCGCTTGGCCTGCGCGATATCGGCGAAAGCTTGATCAAACTTCTGCAAGCGATAGAGCACGATGCCGCGGTCGATGTAGGCCGCCGAGAATTTCGGATCGAGCTGGATGGCGCGATCGAATTCGGCAATCGCGCCATCCAGGTTGCCGCTGCGATAGGCAAAGATACCGCGCTCGCGAAAAACCTTGGCGTCGCTGGGGGCGATCTCGAGCGGCGGGCCGACGGACGCGGTCGGCACATTGTCAGCCTGGGTTTGCGGGGTCGCCGCAACCGGCAGGATCGCGTCAGGCGGGACGCTGGCCGTCTCCTGCTTTTCGGCGGGCTGGACCGATATCGTCTGGACCACCTTGATGTCCAGCGACGGCGTCTCGCTCCGGGCTTCGGTCACCGGAGGCGGCTGCATCCAGGCTTGCGCCGGCGCCGTCTTGGCGTGCGCCGCCGGAGTGAGCCCGGCAAAATCGCCCGGCCGCGCGATGGCGATCTCGGCCAGATGCTCCAGTGTGCCGGAGAACTGTGGTTCGTCCTGATAGATGATATAGGCGCCGAGGCCCAGGCTGCTGACCACCGACAATGCGATGACGCTGGTGGCTACTCTGTGGACGGTCTTGGCCGTCGATTTCTGCCTCTGCTCCCTTTGGGCGAGGTCGAGCAGATGATCGTAGGCCGCCCGCTGCTCGTCATCGACGAGGATTTCATTGGCGCGCACGATCTCCCGGAATTTCTGGCCGGCTTCGGGATCGCCGGGATTGAGATCGGGGTGGGAGCCCTTCACGGCGCGACGGAATGCGGCCCTGAGCTCTTCTCCGTCGTCGCGCGGCAGCGCGCCGAGCAAATCGTACAGCGTCTCCATAGTCGGACTCGCAAGCTACTCTTACGCTACCCTAGAACTCTCTCCCCAAATTCCCGCCGAGGATTGGTGGGGAGTACTGTGCGCTGATGCTGTGGATAATCCCGGCCCACGACGGCGAAAAGATGACTGAATTGTGCCACTTGACTGTCTCGACGTCTGCGGGAACAGGGCTGAGGCGCATCGTTGGCGTCAGCGGCTGGCCGCGAGGCCACATCGGCTCGTCGGCTGCAGCAGCCGCAGCCGCTCGCGGACGGTCCTTTCCGCCCTGATAGCATTGCCGCCCGTATTCGATTTTCAGCCGCGTCCGCTGATTGGGGTCGAGCGTCTTCAGATCGGGTCGGCCGAACACGCAATCAGGCGGGGACTGAGGCACCAGAAGTGAGCGATCAGGCTGACAAATAAGGGTTTCCTGCACTTCGGTACGGTCGGCCGTGACCGCAGCCTGAGCCGCTTCCGGCGCCGGACTAGGCGCGCAGGCCGACAGTCCAAGCAGTGGCAATGCGATCGGCCGGCAGCGCGTCTTTCCCAGATGCCATTGCCTGGTCGGGCCTTGTCACTCGCGCCCGGCTTGCGGGATGCAGCCCGCGGCGCCGACCAAGCGGGCGGAACATCACCGGAGGAAAATTAATCGAATTTTAAGAATCAAGGTTAACGGCGCCTTAATCCGAGGTGCCGCGCGCCGACGCGCTTACTTCCATTTGCACGGCTATTCAGCTGTTCGGACGTCGTCTTGAACGCCGGCATCATCCGTTCCTCGACGGTGCTTCAAAGCGGTGTTCGCAATGCGTGTTGCCGCCGCCGTCCCTCCAATGGACCACCGCCCCGTCAGGATCGATCCGGCGGTTGGCGGCAAAATGCGAATGGAATGTGAAGCCCTCGGCGAATCCCTGCACCATTGAAGCGTCTTGCGCCGCCGCCGGTGTCGTCAACAACAGCGTGATCGGAAGCGTCCGTTTCAATGATTTACCCCCGATGCTGGCTCGCGCTATAGGCTTGGTGTCGCCGCACTCGGAACGGAATCACGCAGATGGGTTGGAAGCCGGCGCTTGCTGCCGTGATCGCGCTCGTGCTGGCGTCAGCCGGCGCGTCGGCGGAGGCGCCATTCTCGTTCGACGCAACTCCCGGCAAGCTGCCGAAATCGGTGGTGCCGACGCATTACGCGATCGAGCTCGCGCCGAACCTGCAGGCACTTTCGATTCAGGGCTCCGAAACCGTTGATATCGATGTCCGCGAGGCGGCCTCGCGCATCGTGCTCAACGCAGTCAACGTCGAGATTGGTGACGCAAGCGTCGACGATGGCGCCCAGCGCGCCCAAATCTCGCTCGACGCCAAGGCCGAGACCGCGACGCTCGCCTTCGCCAGTGCGCTGAGCCCCGGCACGCACAAGCTCCGCCTTGGCTTCACGGCGAAAATCAACGCCTATGGCCGCGGCATGTTCTATGCCGATTATCCGACGGACGCCGGCTCCCGGCGGATGATATCGACCCAGCTCGAGCCCGCGGATGCGCGGCGGATTTTTCCGTGCTGGGACGAGCCCGCTTTCAAGGCGACGTTCGCGCTCACCGTCACCGTGCCCAACAATTTCCTTGCCGTCAGCAACATGCCGGTGACGAAAGAGGAGGCGGTCGGAGCGGACCAGAAGCGCGTCGCATTCGCGCGGACGCCGAAGATGTCGAGCTATCTGTTCGTGCTGAGTGCCGGCGAGCTCGAGCGCATCACGGCGGACGCGAACGGCGTGACCGTCGGCGTTGTGGCGACCAAAGGCAAGGCGGAGAAGGGCCGCTTCGCGCTTGAGAATGCGGTCAAACTGCTTGGCTTCTATAACGACTATTTCGGCCAGACCTACCCTCTGCCCAAGCTCGACCTGATCGCGGTGCCCGGCGGCTTCGGTGGGGCGATGGAGAATTGGGGCGGCATTACGTTTTTCGAGAGCCGGCTCTTGTTCGATCCCGCATCGAGCGCCGATACCGCGCGGCGCGGCATCTTCAGCGTGCTCGCGCATGAGATGGCGCATCAGTGGTTCGGCGATCTCGTCACCACCGCGTGGTGGGACAATCTCTGGCTCAACGAGGGCTTCGCCAGCTGGATGCAGGAGAAGGCGGCGGAGCGTTTCTATCCGCAGTGGAAGACCTGGCTCAACGGCTATGGCCAGAAGCAATACGGCATGGCGCTGGATGCGCGTCGCACCTCGCACCCGATCCAGCAGACGGTCGCCGACGAGAGTGTGGCGATGACGGCGTTTGACGCCATCACCTATAACAAGGGCCAAGCTTTCATCCGCATGCTGGAAAACTATCTCGGTGCGGACGCCTTCCGTGACGGCATCCGCCGCTATATGGCCGCGCATGCCTTTGGCAATACCACCACCGCCGACCTCTGGCAGGCGCTCGAAGCCGCGACCGGCAAGCCCGTCGCATCCATCGCCGCGTCCTTCACCGAGCAGGAGGGCGTGCCGCTGGTGATCGCCGAGACCGTGTGCGACGGCAATGCGCAGAAGCTGACGCTGCGGCAGGATCGCTTTGCGGTCATTCCGGCGAGTGCGAACACGACGCTGCCGCCGCGCCATTGGCAGGTGCCGATCCAGATTGGAACGCCGGGCGCCGCCCGGCCCTCGAGGATTCTGCTGCTCGACGGCAGCGCCGAAATCGGTGCGGGCGCCTGCGGCGAGGCGGTGAAGGTCAATTTTGGCGATATCGGCTACTATCGGGTCGAGTACGGCCCGAACGCCCGCGCCGCGCTGGTGAAGCAGCTCTCAAGGCTCTCCCCGGAAGACCGCGTCAACTTCCTCGCCGATAGCTGGACGTTGATGCTGGCGAGCCGCACCGAGGCGTCTTCCTGGCTCGCCCTGGTCGATGCGCTGGCGCCAGGCGATCACCGCGCCGTCTGGGACCAGGTGATCAACGCCTTCACGCAACTCGACCACCTGTCGCGCGATCGTGCCGAGCGCCCGGCGCTGGAGGCCTATATGCGCGCCAGGCTGCGGCCGGTGTTCGACCGGCTTGGCTGGAATGGATCCGGCTCCGGCGATGACGACGACACCTTGCTGCGGGCGAGCCTGATCCCTGCGCTCGGCGAATTCGGCGATCTTGATGTCACAGACGAGTCCAGGCACCGCTTTGCGGGCTTCCTCAAGGATCCCGCATCACTGCCGCCGGCGCTGCTGGACCCGGTGAGCCATGTCGTCGGCATCTCGGCAAATCGCGAAAGCTACGATGCCCTGCTGTCGCTCGCGCGCAAGAGCATCGCGACCAACGAGCGCGTGCGCTATTATAACGCCGCTGCGAGCGCCCGCGATGGCGCCCTGGCGCGCGAGACGCTGGCGATCACGCTGGGCAAGGAGCTGCCCAGCACGATGGTGAACGGCGTCATCAGCCAGGTCGCCCGCGCCGGCTTGCAGCCGCAGCTCGCTTGGGATTTCATCCAGAAGAATCTCGATGCGCTGACCGCGCGGCAGGGGCCGGACTTTGGCGACCAGTTCGTGCCGAATTTCATGACCAATTTCTACGACGAGGCGCATGTGGAAGAACTGCGGCACTTCGCGCCGGCGCAGGCGACCTCCGGCGGCCGTGTGACGACGGCGCGCGCGCTGGAAGCGATCGTGATCTCGGCCGATGTGACAGCGCGCGTCCTGCCGCAGGTCGATCGCTTTGTCGGCGGGCATCCCGTGCGACATTGATCACAAGCCTCGCCACGAGGTAACCCTTCCGGCCAGGGGACAGCCTGTCGGGAAGCCTCCCGTCCCGACGGCGGCTAAAATCCCGCTTGACTTTGACGTAGCGTCAAAGGGCCATAACCCGCTCCGACACCACCATTGCAACCGGAGAGCGGAATGTTTCGCATCGGCGAATTTGCCCAGATCGCGCAGGTCTCGGGGCAGAAGCGCCGAGCGCCGAACAGTTTGGCCTCGACCGCAAGTTCCTTTCCTAAGCGCAAAGCCCGGGAAATGTGGGGCGTTATAGCCCTCGTTTTCCCGGCCTTGTACTTCGGTTGGCCACTGTGACAGCGCGCACATACCTCCGGCGTGGACGCGCGTAGCTTCCTCTCATTGATCCCGGATCCGTTGCCCAACCCCCAGACCGGGACCTAACGAAAGGATACGTCCATGAAGAAGATTGTTTTGACTATTGCGACCATTGCCGCGCTGGCCGTGACCGCGGTTGCGCCGGCCGAAGCCCATGGCCTGCGCTTCGGTCATCGTCACGGCCTCGGTGGTCTCGGCGCCCTCGGTGCGGTTGCCGTCGTCGGTCTTGCCGCGGGTGCCGTTGCCGCTGCTGCCAGCGACGACTATGGCTACGGCTATGGTTACGGCCCGTGCTACAGCTGTGGCGGGCCGATCTTCCTGCACCGCCACCGCTTCGGCTGGTAATTGTCTCCAGCGGTCGAACGATGGCCCGCAGCCCCAGGCGGCGGGCCATTCGCTTTTGTGGATCGGTCAGTCGCCGCGCCGGCTTGCGGCGCCCCATGCCGGACCGCTATACCAGCGGCCGTCATGTCCGATTTCCACGGCGTCTTTCCCTATCTCGTCTCCCCCATCGATGCGGCCGGCAACATCCGCGAAAGCGTGCTGGCAAAGCTCTGCGACGATCTCATCAAGTCGGGCGTGCACGGCCTGACGCCGCTCGGTTCGACCGGCGAATTTGCTTATCTCGACAGCGCGCAGCGAACCGCTGTCGTGCGCACCACGATCGAGGCCGCGCAGAAGCGCGTGCCCGTGGTTGCCGGTGTAGTCTCGACCTCGACGGCCGACGCGATCACGCAGGCGCGGGCCTACGAGAGGCTCGGCGCCGACGGAATTCTCGCGATCCTCGAGGCGTACTTCCCGCTCGCCGACGCCCAGATCGAATCCTATTTTCGCGCCATCGCGGATGCCGTCGACATCCCCGTCGTGATCTACACCAATCCGCAATTCCAGCGCTCGGATCTAACGCTCGACGTCATCGCGCGGCTCGCCGCCCATCCGCGTATCGGCTACATCAAGGATGCCTCGACCAATACCGGGCGGCTGCTCTCGATCATCAACCGCTGCGGCGACGGCATCAAAGTGTTCTCGGCCTCCGCCCATATTCCCGCCGCCGTGATGCTGATCGGCGGCGTGGGCTGGATGGCCGGTCCGGCCTGTATCATCCCGCGGCAGAGCGTCGCCCTCTACGAGCTCTGCAGGCGCCAGCGCTGGGAAGAGGCGATGGAGTTGCAGCGCAAGCTGTGGCGCATCAACGAGGCCTTCGCCCGCTTCAACCTCGCCGCCTGCATCAAGACGGGCCTTGCGATCCAGGGCTATGACGTCGGCGATCCCGTGCCGCCGCAGGCGGCGCTTTCGGCCGAGCAGCGCAAGGCGGTCGAGGCCGCGCTCCGGGATTTGGGTTAGTGGCGCGCTGCCTGCATAAATTTCCGTCGTCATTCCGGGGCGCGCGTTAGCGCGAGCCCGGAATCCATACTCACGATGGTGGTTATGGATTCCGGGCTCGAGGCTTCGCCTCGCCCCGGAATGACAAGCAGTTGTTTCATGCCAAAAACCCGCTAAAAACCCAGCCCAATTCGTTTTCCAAGAAACTCGAAGGACCAACTGATGAACATTCTTCCCGGCAATCTGCGTTTTGGTGCGGGACAGCCTGTCAAGCGTCTGGAAGATCAACGGCTGCTCACCGGGAAAGGGCAGTTCATCGACGACAAGCCGGAGGACGGCGCGCTCTGGCTGCACGTGCTGCGCTCGCCGCATGCGCATGCAAGGATCATGTCGATCGACATCGCAGCCGCCGGTGCGATGGCGGGTGTCGAAGCAGTGTTCACCGGCGCCGACCTGATCAAGGACGACATCGGCACGCTGCCGACGCTTGCGATCTTCAAGCGGCCGGACGGCTCGCCGATGACGGTACCGCCGCGGCGCCTGCTCGCGCATGAGATCGTGCGCTTCGGCGGCGAGCCTGTCGCCGCTGTGGTTGCGACTTCACGCGTGCTGGCGCAGATTGCCGCCGAGGCGATCGAGATCGATTATGAGGCGCTGCCCTCCGTGGCCGATCCGCTCGAAGCGATCAAGCCCGGCGCGCCCGCAGTCTGGCCCGACGCACCCGACAACATTGTCGCCGCCATGAGCTATGGCGATGCGGCCAAGGTCGAAGAGGCCTTTGCGAAGGCAGCGCACAAGGTCAAGCTTGACCTGGTGAGCCAGCGCCTCATTCCATCAGCGATGGAGCCGCGCTCGACCATCGCCGAAATCGAGAAGAAGACCGGACGGCTTCTCCTGCACGTGCAATCGCAGACGCCGGGTTCGACCCGCGATCTCCTGGCGGAATCCATCCTGAAGCGCCCAAAGGAGAGCGTGCGCGTGCTGGTCGGCGATATCGGCGGCGGCTTTGGCCAGAAGACCAGCCTTTATCCCGAGGACGGCATCGTCGCTTATGCCGCGATCAAGCTCGACAAGAAGGTCCGCTGGCGCGGCGACCGCACCGATGAATTCGTCGGCGGCACCCACGGCCGCGACCTCAACTCGACCGGCGAATTCGCGCTCGATGGAAAGGGCCGCGTGCTGGCCTATCGCGTGCGCTCGGTCGGCGGCACCGGCGCCTATTCCTCCGGCACCGGCAACATCATTCCGCTGGTGCTCGGTCCGTTCGTGCAGACCGGCGTCTACGACCTGCCGCTGGTGCATTTCGAGGTGAAGTCTGTCATGACCAACACCGCGCCGGTCGGCGCCTATCGCGGCGCGGGCCGGCCCGAGGCCGTGTTCATCGTCGAGCGGCTGATGGACGCCGCCGCTCGGCAGATCGGCATGGATCCGCGCGCGATCCGCAAAGCGAATTACATCAAGCCGGCGCAACTGCCGTACACCAACGCCGTCGGACAGGTCTACGATTCCGGCGCGTTCGCGCACATGCTTGATCGCGCCTCGAAACTCGCGGACTGGGACGGTTTCAGTGCGCGCAAGCGTGCGGCGAAGAAGAAGGGCCTGCTCTATGGCCGCGGCCTGACCAGCTACATCGAGTGGACCGGCGGCCGCGCGCATAACGAGAAGGTCTCGCTGCACGCGACGTCGGAAGGCCGCGTCATCCTGCATTCCGGCACCATGGCGATGGGACAGGGGCTGCAGACCACCTACAGCCAGATGGTGTCCGACAGCCTCGGCATTCCCCTCGACAGGATCGACGTGGTGCAGGGCGACACCGACCTCGCGACCGGCTTCGGCAGCGTCGGTTCGCGCTCGCTGTTCGTCGGCGGCACGGCGGTCGCGGTGTCGACCAATGATCTCATCAACAAGGCGCGCGAGAAGGCATCGAATCTGCTCGAAACTTCGGTGCAGGATATCGAATATCGCGACAGCTTCCTCACCGTGGTCGGCACCGACAAGCGCATCAGCCTGTTCGAGATCGCGCAAAAGGAGGACGGCGCTCGGCTTTCCGTGGACAGCGAAGGCGAGGTCGACGGGCCGAGCTGGCCCAACGGCACGCATATCTGCGAGGTCGAGATCGATCCCGAGACCGGTGTGACCAGCGTCGTGCGCTACACCACCGTCGATGACGTCGGCGTCGCCGTCAATCCGATGCTGGTGACGGGGCAGGTGCATGGCGGCGTCGCGCAAGGCATCGGCCAGGCGCTCTATGAAGGCGTTGCCTATGATTCAGAAGGGCAGCTCTTGACCGCGACATATCAGGACTGTTGCATTCCGCGCGCCGACGACATTCCGCCCATCGTCGTGACGCTCGACGGCTCCGCGCCGTGCAAGACCAATCCGCTCGGCGCCAAGGGTTGCGGCGAGTCCGGCGCCATCGGCGGCCCCCCCTGCATCGTCAACGGCGTGATGGACGCGCTCGCCGAATTCGGCGTCACGCAACTGCCGACGCCGCTGACCCCGCAAAAGGTCTGGAAGGCGATTCAGGAGGCGAAGGAGGGGCGGTAAGGCACACCCTCTCCGCTCGTCATTCCGGGATGCGTCGCAAGGCGCAGGCCCGGAATCCATAACCCCAGGCCGTGGTTATGGATTCCGGGCTCATCGCTGCACGATGCCGCGGAATGACGACGTGGATAGAGCACCTACAGCTCCACCATCATCGTCTCGAAATTTTCTTGTGTTTTCATGGTCGTTTCCTCGTTCCGTCAGGGCGAAGTTGAACCATGACGGGGTGTCGGGCGACCGATAGGCAATAGCTATCCCCCGCAAATATGGATAGGTAGCGGCCTCTCACGGAATGGCCCGGCGGGAGCAGCCCGATTCACTTTCCATCCCTGGGGCGGATATTCCATCTGGAGAACTTTGATGCGCCAATTTCTGACCGTGCTGGCCACGCTTGCGACGCTGAGCCTCACCAATTGCGGCTACAATGCCATCCAGACCAATGACGAGCAGATCAAGGCGAACTGGTCCGAGGTGGTCAACCAGTATCAGCGCCGTGCCGATCTGGTGCCGAACCTCGTCAACTCCGTGAAGGGTTTTGCGCAGCAGGAAAAGGACGTGCTGCTCGGCGTCACCAATGCGCGCGCCAAGGTCGGCAGTATCCAGGCGACGCCGGAAGTGCTGAACGATCCCGCAGCGTTCCAGAAATTCACGCAAGCGCAAGGCGAGCTCACCAGCGCGCTCTCAAGGCTCCTGGTCGTGACCGAAAACTATCCGCAGCTCAAATCGGATGCACTGTTCCGCGATCTGATGTCGCAGCTCGAAGGTACCGAGAACCGCATCACCGTGGCGCGCAACCGCTACATCAAGTCAGTGCAGGATTATAACGTCACCATCCGCAGTTTCCCGACTAACCTGACGGCGATGGCGTTGGGCTACAAGGAGAAGCCGAACTTCCAGGTCGAGAACGAGAAAGATATCTCGACCGCGCCCAAGATCGATTTCAACCCGGCGCCGGCGAAGTAATCCGGAATACGTGCCGTGTCCGCGATCTCGCGAGTCAAAGCCCTGCTGCTGGCGCTGTTCCTGTGCTGGGCACAGGCGGCGTTCGCCGAGGTCACGGTGCCGCCGCTGGTCGGTCGCGTGGTCGATACGACCGGTACGCTGAACAGCAATTATGTCGAAACGCTGAACCAGCGGATCCGTGACTTCGAGAAGCGCAAGGGCAGCCAGATCGCGGTATTGATCGTGCCGACGACACAGCCCGAGACCATCGAGCAATACTCGCTCCGGGCGGCGGAAACCTGGAAGATCGGCCGCAAGAAGATCGACGACGGCGCACTGCTCGTCATCGCCAAGAACGACCACAAGCTGCGCATCGAGGTCGGATATGGCCTCGAAGGCGCGCTGACCGATGTCACCGCGCGCCGCATCATCGACGAGGTGATCGTACCGCACTTCAAGACCGGCGATTTTGCCGGCGGCATCGGCGACGGCCTCAACCGCATGATCGGCGTCATCGATGGCGAACGGTTGCCGGCGCCCAAGCCCGAAGCCTCGCACGGACCGGAACCCGACTGGAACGCGCTGTCTTCTTTCCTGCCTTTCGCCCTGTTCGGCGCGCTCTTTGTCGGCAGCTTCCTGCGTGCCCTGTTCGGCACCTTGGCCGGCTCGTTCGTGAGCGGCGGCGTGGTCGCTGTCATCGCCTGGCTCGTGGTCGGTTCGCTGATTGCGGCTGCAGCATTGGGAGGATTGGCCTTCCTGATCGTGCTGATCGCGGACGCCTTTCAGACGGTGGGGCCATCGCGGCGCGGTGGCTATAGTGGCTCCTCCGGCAGCTGGGGCGGAGGCGGCGGTGGCTGGAGCAGCGGCGGCTCGAGCTCGAGCGATAGCGGCGGCGGGGGCGGCAGTTTTGGCGGCGGCGGCGCCTCGGGGAGCTGGTAGCGATGGGCATCGGGCGCATCACAAAACACCTTGTCGAGCATCGATGGCGGGCGCGGCGCGTGTTCACCCCGAAGGTGCTTGCGAATATCGAGCAAGCCATCAAGGCTGGCGAGCAGACGCATGCGGGGCAGGTGCGCTTCGTGGTCGAGGGCGCGCTCGAGGGCAAGCCATTGTTCCGCGACCAGGCCGCCCGCGAACGCGCGCTCGATGTGTTTTCTCATTTGCGGATATGGGACACCGCACACAACAACGGCGTGCTGATATATCTCCTGCTTGCCGACCGCGACGTCGAGATCGTTGCCGACCGCGGTATCGACGCGAAGGTAGGTAGTGAAGGCTGGGAAAAAATCTGCCGGGACATGGAAACCGATTTCCGGACCGGCCAGTTTGAATCCGGCGTGATCAAGGGTATCGAGGCCGTCTCGCGCGAACTGGCGAAGCATTTTCCGCCCGATGGCCACCCGCGCAACGAATTGCCGGATGCTCCGGTGGTGATTTAGCGGCGGGCCTCGCCGTATCGTCTATTGGGCGATGCCGGTGCTTGGGGCGAGCAGCGGAAGGGCCATGCGGATGGTCGTACCCTTTCCTCGCTCGGAGACCAGCGTGATGCGGCCGCCGAGCTGTTCCGTGACCAAATTGTGGACGATATGCAGGCCAAGCCCGGTACTACCCTCCGCGCGGCGCGTGGTGAAGAACGGATCGAAGACGTGACGCTGGACGTCCTCCGGAATGCCGCGGCCATCGTCCGAGAAACTTACCTCGACCTGATCCTGACCGAGACGCTGTGCCCTGATCAGCATGTGTCCATCGGTCCCGTCAGCGAAGCCGTGGGTGACGGCATTGAAGATAAGGTTGGTCAGCACCTGCCCGTAGGCGCCGGGGTAGCTGTCGAGCATGATATCGATGGGTATCTCGAGCGTGAGCGAAGCCCGAGGTTTCGGCAGGCCCGGCTGCACGCTGGCCACCATCTGCTCGGTCGCCAACTTGAGGTCGAAGCTGCGCCGATCGGCGTGACTGCGGTCGACCGCGACTTGCTTGAAGGACTGGATCAGCTCACCGGCGCGCTGGAGGTTCGCGACAAGCTGGGCCGTAGCGTTGTGACAACCGTCGGTAAACTCGGTGAGCAGGGAGCGGCGCACCGGACCTGTCCCGATCTGGCCGGTGAATTTCGCGCAACGCTGCGCCAGCGTCGAGGCTACCGTAAGGCTGATGCCGACGGGGCTGTTGAGCTCGTGGGCAACGCCTGCAACGAGGCGACCGAGCGCGGCAAGCCTCTCGGTTTCGACCAGATAGCGCTGGGTCTCGCTGGCGCGAAGGGCGGCTTCGGCCGACCTTCGCTTGTCGCGGATCTCGGCAAACGCCGCGGCAAGCACCGAGGCGCCGATCGTCACCAGCAGAATGCTGACCTGCGCCGCCGTGACGCGCTCATCGATCGAAAGGCCGGGATTGCCGAAATAGCCGATGCCGAAGGTGGTCGTCCAAACGATGGAAAGGCTGACAATGAACGCCGCTGCCGCGGCAAAAACCGGCCGGCAACGTGCCGCGAGCCACAACAGCGGCGCGAACAGGACCGCAACCGGCCCGACATTGGCGAGCAGCTCGGAGCGCAGGAAGATGGCAAGGCCGCTCGCCAAGGCAAGTGCGGCGACCGTCAAAACGCCTTCGGCGAGCTCGCTCAGTGACGGCCGGTCGCGGAAGGCGGAGGCGAGCTCGATTACCAGCGGGGCAACCGTGATGATTCCGAGACCATCGGAAGCGAACCAGTGCAGCCAGGTCGTCGCCATCGGTGCCGTTGCGCTTTGAAACAGCTTGAACGTGACGGCCCCGCCAATGCCGGAGACAGCGGTCCCTACCGTGGCAGCCGCGACCAATCCGGCTACGTTGCGCAATCTGTTCAGCCTGAAGTCCGCGCCGAAGAAATGTCCAATGAGCCACGCCGTGAGCACGGCTTCGCCGGCATTGCACACGCCGAAAAGAACGGCGCCCCAGAGATTGCGATCGCCCAGCAGATTGGCCACGATCGTTGCCGCCATTGTCCCGGCAATGACCGGCCATCGCGCGCGGGCGCCAAGCGCGATCAGGACGCCCGCGGATACGCCTGCGGCGGGCCAGAAAACGGCAACGCCCTCGGGTTTGGTGAGAAGGGCCAGACTGAGCCGGGCCGCCACGAAATAGACGACGCCGATCGCGACCGCGAGCCAGATCGCGCTGGCCGTCAGGTCGACGCTGATGGACAGCTCACGCTGCGACGGTCTTTGCAGGTCCTGCAGCACCCCACCGTCCTCCTCGCCATGGCCCTGTTTTAGCACAATACGGCTTTGCAAAAGGCATGATGGGACGAACCGACGCAAACTGCGCGATCGCCTTGAAAATGGATCGATGCGTTGGGGTGCCGGAGCTTCGATTGCACGCGGAAATCACACAACGTTCTCCTCGAACGCGGATCCAGCATCTCGCAAGCTGCGCTGACGGATCAACTATAGCGCGTACGGATGGATGTGTTCAAGCGGTCCAAATGCCACGGCAAGGCGATGATTGCCGGTTCGGGCGCTCGCCGGCCCGCAAGCGGGCTTCTGGATGCGCCGCCGGCGATGTAGCTTCGGCCGCCGGAACCATCTTGATCCCTTGAGCCTATTCTCACCATGACGATCTTACAGTCGATCATCCCAACGCTGTGGCTCCTGTTCGCCGCCTACTGGGGCTTTTCGGCGCTCAGCGCCAAGCGGAGCGTCGCTACCACCAGCTGGTGGACGCAAAGCCTGCTGCGTCTCGGTATCGTCGTGCTGGCGCTTTTGGCCCTTCACTTCTTCGGGGTGGGCCACGCATTGCGGCTCGCCCAGGTCTATCAGACCCACAGCATCATCCTGGGGGCGCTCGGCACGATATGCGTGCTGCTTGGCGTCGGATTGGCCATTTTCGCGCGTGTCTATCTCGGCCGCAATTGGGGTATGCCGATGTCGAGGAAGGAGGATCCGGAGCTGGTGACGGGCGGGCCCTACACCTACGTCCGTCATCCGATCTACACCGGCATCGTTCTGGCCATGCTCGGCTCAGCGATCGGCGAGAGCATCTTCTGGGCGTTGCCGCTCGTCGTTTCCGCGGGCTATTTCATCTATTGCGCGCGGCGCGAGGAAGAGCTGATGCGCGAGCAGTTTCCGGTGCAGTATCCGGCCTACATGAGGCGGACAAAAATGATCGTGCCCTTCGTGCTGTGACTTTTGGGGCAGGCGGGGGGCGGTGATGTCACTCCGCCGCTTTCTGCCTCACATGCGGCCGGTACTGCACCGCCGGATGCGGCGCGGCGAGACGCGCGCGGCCTGTGCCGAACAGTTTCTCGCGCAGGGTGCCTTCCGCATATTCCGTCTTGTAGCGTCCGCGCCGCGTCAGCTCCGGCACGAGCATGTCCGAAATGTCCTCGAAATCGCCGGGCGAGACCGCGAACGGCATGTTGAGCCCGTCGACATCGGTCGCCTCGAACCACGCCTCGATCTCGTCGGCAACATGCTCCGGCGTGCCGATGATGACCGGCCCGATGCCGCCGATGCCGACATGCTGGGCGACCTCGCGCACGGTCCAGATGCGATCGGGATCGGCGCGGGTGATGTTGTCCATCGCGCTGCGGCCGGCGTCGTTCGTTACATGACGAACTTCCTGGTCGAGCGCATAAGTCGAGAAGTCGACCCCGGTCCAGCCCGACATCAAGGTCAGCGCGCCCTCGGGGCTGATGTGGCGGCGATAGTCCTCGTATTTCGCCTTCGCCTCGGCTTCGGTCTTGCCGAGGATGACGGTGAACATGCTGAACATCAAAATCTCGGCCGGGTTGCGGCCACACTTGGCGGCGGCCTCGCGGATCGCCGCGACGCGCGGGGCGATCACCTTTGCCGACGGTCCCGACATGAACACGCATTCGGCGTGTTGCGCGGCGAACTGTCTTCCGCGCGGCGAGGTGCCGGCTTGATAAAGCACCGGAGTCCGTTGCGGCGACGGCTCGGCGAGATGGATCGCGTTGAGCCGGTAATTCTCGCCCTCATGGGTGACGCGATGCACCTTCGAGGGATCGGTGAAAATCCCGCGCGCGCGATCGCGCACCGCGGCGTCGTCCTCCCAGCTTCCTTCCCAGAGCTTGTAGACCACCTCCATATATTCGTCCGCGACGTCGTAGCGGTCGTCATGCGCGGTCTGCCTGTCCTTGCCCGCGCCGCGCGCGGCGCTGTCGAGATAGCCGGTCACGACATTCCAGCCGATGCGTCCCTCCGTCAGGTGGTCGAGCGTGGACATCCGCCGCGCAAATGTATAGGGCGGCTCGAAGGAGAGGTTGGAGGTGACGCCGAAGCCGAGATGTTTGGTCACCGCCGCCATCGCCGAAATCAGGAGCAGCGGCTCGTTGGCTGGCGTCTGCGTGGCGTATTTGAGCGCAGCATCGGGGCTGCTGCCATAGACGTCGTAGACACCGAGCACGTCGGCGAGGAACAGTCCGTCGAAACGGCCGCGCTCCAGCGCTCTGGCGAGATCGAGCCAGTAGGGCAGGCGGTTATATTCGGCCGTGCGGTCGCGCGGATGGGTCCACAGCCCCGGCGATTGATGCGCCACGCAATTCATGGCGAAGGCGTTGAGCCGGATTTCTTTCTTCATGGTTCGCACGACTTCTTTCCTAGCGGCCGGCCTGCTTGAACGGCAATTCTGCGTCCTTTGGCGGCGAGACGTGGGCGACGTTGAGCGTCATCGACACCACGTCGTAATAGCCGTTGACCGGAACCAAATCCATCACGCCGTTCTCGCCGAATTTGTCGACGGCCCTGGCGTAGATCGCATCATCCACGCCATGGTCGCGGCGCAGCTGGGTGACGAACTCCCAGACGATGGCCTCGTCGTCCTTCATCTTCTCCGGTCTCCGCCCCGCGCGCAGTATCGTCTTCATGGGTTTCCTCCCGAGATCACGCCCGGTCTGGTTGCCGGGGTTGGACCTGAAGTTGGTCCAATCCCGCCGGCCTTAGCAAGACAAATTCGGTATCGGCGCGCACTTCCGGTCGCTCCCTTCACCCGATACGCTGGTCCGATCACCCCGGGGCTTTCCGCGACGCAAAAGAAAAAACATGACCCGAATTGACGCCATCGCCAATGCCCATCACATGATCGCTTCCGGCGAGTTCCTGAAAACGCTGGAACGCCGGGTCGCCTACAAGACCGAGAGCCAGAACGCCGGCCGCAGCGACGAGCTGCGCGCCTATCTGGAAAAGGAGATGCGGCCCGCTTTTGCCGAGTTCGATTTCGAGAGCCGCCTGGTGGAATCCCCGAGCGGCAAGTCGCCGTTCCTGGTGGCCGACCATCGCGAGGGCGCATCGCTGCCGACCGTGCTGATCTACGGTCATGGCGATGTGGTCGATGGCATGACCGGCGAATGGCGCGGCAATCTCGATCCCTGGCAGACGACCAAAATCGGCAATCGCCTCTATGGCCGCGGCACGGCTGACAACAAGGGCCAGCACTCGATCAATCTCGCCGCGCTCCGTGCCGTGCGCGACGCCCGCGGCGGCAAGCTCGGCTTCAACGCCAAATTCCTGGTCGAGATGGGCGAAGAGATCGGTTCGCCGGATCTCAACAAAGTCTGCGCTTCGCTGCGCGACGAGCTGAAGGCGGATTTGCTGCTCGCTTCCGACGGGCCGCGGCTGGCGGCGGATCGTCCGACCATCTTCCTCGGCTGCCGCGGCGGCATCCGCATCCATCTCGATGTGAATTTGCGCGAAGGCGGGCACCACTCCGGCAATTGGGGCGGGGTGCTTGCCAATCCCGCCACGATCCTGGGGAACGCGATCGCATCGCTCGTCGATCACCACGGACGCATGAAGCTCGAATCCTTGAAGCCGCCGCGGCTTACCAACCAGATTCGCGCCTATCTCGCCGATGTCGAGATCAAACCGATGGCCGATGAGCCGGCGCTCGCGGAGAATTGGGGCGAGGAAGGGCTTTCCGCCGCGGAGCGACTCTACGCCTGGAACACGCTGGAAGTGCTGGCGATGTCCTCGGGCAATATCGACAAGCCTGCGAACGCGATCCCCGGCCACGCCCGCGCCGTGCTGCAGCTTCGCTTCGTGGTCGGCACCAGGCACGAGCAGGTCGTCGATGCCGTGCGGAAACATCTCCACGCCAACGGCTTTCCGATGGTCGAGGTCAGCGCCACGCAGAGCTTCATCGCCTCGCGCACCGATTTCGACAGCCCCTGGATACAATGGGCGGCCGAGTCGATCCGGCAGACCACCGGCAAGCCGCCCGCGGTGCTGCCGAATTTCGGCGGCTCGCTGCCGAACGATGTGTTCTCCGAGACGTTGGGACTGCCGACCATCTGGGTGCCGCATTCCTATCCCGGCTGCTCGCAGCACGCGCCCGACGAGCACATCCTGCTCTCGGTGACGGAAGAGGCGCTGGGGATCATGGCGGGGCTGTTCTGGGACCTCGGCGAGAGGGCGCGATGACCATGACGCACGACGGCGGACTGCCATGGTGCGTGACCGAATGGCGCATGATGAAAGCGCCGGCGGCTTGTACTTTGTCGCAATTGTCCGGGACAGGCTTGATCAGGCTTGCCATGGACCCGGCCGGGGGCCGCATGGTCTCCAAAAGTCACATTCTAATCTGGTCCGGTTTGTGCAAGCATTCCGGCCGTTCATCCATGTGGGGAGTTAGACGATGAAACGATTGAAAATCCTGGGTTTTGCGCTCGTCGCCGCGTTCGGCGCCAGCCAGGCCGGCGCCGAGGAGCTGACCGGGACGTTGAAGAACATCAAGGAGACCGGCGCGATCACGCTCGGCTTCCGCGATTCCTCGATTCCGTTCTCCTATCTCGACGACAACCAGAAGCCGGTCGGCTTCGCGATGGACATTTGCTACAAGATCGTCGATGCCGTGAAGAAGGAGCTCAAGCTTAGCAAGCTTGAGGTGAAGCTCAACCCGGTGACCTCGGCGACCCGTATTCCGCTGATGGCCAACGGCACCATCGACCTCGAATGCGGCTCGACCACCAACAATGCCGAGCGGCAGAAGCAGGTCTCCTTCACCAACACGCATTTCCTCACTGCGAGCCGCTACGTCTCCAAGAAGTCGAGCAAGATCAACTCGATTGACGATCTGAAGGGCAAGACGGTGGTCTCCACCGCCGGCACCACCAACATCAAGCAGCTCACCGAGGCCAATGTCGCGCGCAATCTCGGCGCGACCATCGTCCCGGCGAAGGACCATGCCGAAGCCTTCCTGATGGTCGAGACCGACCGCGCGGCCGCCTTCGTCATGGACGACATCCTGCTCTCGAGCCTCGTCGCCGGATCGAAGACTCCGGGCGATTATGTGATCTCCAAGGATGCGTTCTCCAAGCCCGAGCCTTACGGCATCATGCTGCGCAGGGACGATGCGCCCTTCAAGAAGGTGGTCGATGCGGCGACCGCCGAGATCTACAAGAGCGGTGAGGGCCAGAAGCTCTATGACAAATGGTTCATGGCCAAGATTCCGCCGAAGGGGCTGAACCTCAACACGCCGATCTCGCCGGAATTGAAGGCCGAGTTTGCCAAGCCGTCGGACTCGCCGGATCCGGATTCGTACAAGGCGATGTGAGCTGGTTTCACCTCGCCCCGCCTGCGGGGAGAGGTCGGCGCGCGAAGCGCGGCGGGTGAGGGGCTCTCTCCGCGAGTCGAGCTATCACCGAATTGGCGGAGAGAGCCCCTCACCCCGACCCTCTCCCCGTAAGAACGGGGAGAGGGAGATACCAACGGCCAGGAAAAGGGGACCGTGAACTATCACTGGAACTGGGGCATCTTCTTCGAGCCGAACCCGATGGGCACCGGCACCTATCTCGATCTCTTGCTGTCGGGATTGGTGCTGACCCTCAAGACCGGGCTGCTCGCCTGGATCATCGCGCTGATATCAGGCTCGATCGTCGGTGTGCTGCGCACGCTGCCGTCGAAGGCGGCCTCATGGTTCGGCTTTGCCTATGTCGAGTTCTTCCGCAACATGCCGCTGCTGGTGCAGCTGTTCCTGTGGTTCTTCGTATTGCCTGAGCTTTTGCCGCATTCGGCCGGGCTCTGGCTGAAGCAATTGCCCAACGCACCGTTCTGGACCGCCGCGATCGGCATCGGCCTCTTCATGTCCGCGCGTGTCGCCGTGCAACTGCAGGCCGGCATCGGCTCGCTGCCGCGCGGCCAGAGACTGGCCGCGACCGCGCTCGGGCTCACTACGGTGCAGACCTATCGCTATGTGCTGCTGCCGATGGCGTTCCGAATCATCCTGCCGCCGCTGACGTCGGAGTTCCTCAACACCATCAAGAACACCGCGGTCGCCATCACCATCGGCCTGCTCGAGCTCACCGGCCAGGCGCGCTCGATGGAGGAATTCTCGTTTCAGGTGTTCGAGGCGTTCACCGCCGCGACACTGATGTATCTCCTGATCAACCTCATCGTCGTGACCGCGATGCGCTTCCTCGAGCGCCGTGTCGCGATCCCCGGCTACATCACGGGGAAATAGCCAACGATGTTCGCCAATTTCGATTTCGATGTCATCCGCCGCTCGCTGCCCTATCTCTTCTACGAGGGCATGACGTTCACGCTGATGCTCACGGCGCTTGCGGCCGCCGGCGGGCTGGTGTTCGGCACGCTGATCGCGCTGATGCGGTTGTCCGGCTACCGGCTGCTCGGGCGCGTCGCCGGCGCCTATGTCGACTTCATGCGCTCGCTGCCGCTGGTGCTCGTGATCTTCTGGTTCTACTTCCTGGTGCCCTATATCGGGCAGTGGCTGACCGGCGCCTCGCGCCCGATCCACGTCGGCGCGTTTGCGTCCTCGCTCATCACCTTCACGATGTTCGAGGCGGCGTATTTTTCGGAGATCATGCGCGCCGGCATCCAGTCGATCTCGAAGGGGCAGCCAGCCGCGGCCCAGGCGCTCGGCCTGAATTATCGCCAGACCATGCGCTATGTCGTGCTGCCGCAGGCATTCCGCAACATGCTGCCGGTGCTGCTGACCCAGACCATCGTGCTGTTCCAGGACACCTCGCTGGTCTATGTGCTGTCGATTACCGATTTCCTTGGTGCTGCCAGCAAGGTCGCGCAGCGCGATGGCCGGCTGGTCGAGATGTATCTGTTCGCGGCCCTGGTCTATTTCGTCATCTGCTGTGTCGCCTCGTTCGGCGTGCGGCAATTGCAGTCGCGCATCGCGGTGTTGCGCTAGCGGGAGCTCCATGATCGAGATCAGCCACGTCGACAAATGGTACACCACGAGCTTCCAGGCGCTGAAGGATTGCACCACCTCCGTCGCCAGGGGCGAGGTCGTGGTGGTGTGCGGCCCGTCCGGCTCGGGCAAGTCGACGCTGATCAAATGCGTCAATGCGCTGGAGCCGTTCCAGAAGGGCGACATCATCATCGATGGCATCAAGGTCAACGATCCCAGAACCGACCTTCCCAAACTGCGGGCCCGCGTCGGCATGGTGTTCCAGCATTTCGAGCTGTTTCCGCACTTGCGGATCATCGACAATCTCTGCCTTGCGCAGGAGAAGGTGCTGGGACGTTCGCATGATGCGGCGATGGCGAAGGGCACAAAACTGCTCGATCGCGTCGGGCTGAAGGAGCAGGCGAGGAAATATCCGGCCGAGCTCTCCGGCGGCCAGCAGCAGCGCGTCGCGATCGCGCGTGCGCTCGCCATGGACCCGATCGCGATGCTGTTCGACGAGCCGACCTCGGCGCTCGATCCGGAGATGATCAGCGAGGTACTGGACGTGATGGTCGACCTCGCGCGCGAGGGCATGACCATGATGGTGGTGACCCACGAAATGGGATTTGCCAGAAAGGTCGCGAACCGCGTCATCTTCATGGATCAGGGCGAGATCGTCGAGGACGCGCAAAAGGAGGACTTCTTCGGCAAGCCCCGCAGCGACCGCGCGCAGAAGTTCTTGTCGAAGATTCTCTCGCATTGACGATTTGGAGTATAAGGTGCCGGCGCATTCGCGCCGCGACAGGAGAAACCACTTGGATTCGATCGCTTACGTCAACGGCTCGTTCGTGCCCCTATCAGAGGCCAAGGTCTCGATCCTCGACCGCGGCTTTCTGTTCGCCGACGGCATCTATGAGGTGTCCGCCGTGCTTGACGGCAAGCTGGTCGACAATGCCTCGCACCTGGCGCGGCTGGAGCGCTCGGTCGGCGAGATTGCGCTGCCGTTGCCGGAAAGCATCGAGCGCATCATCGGAATCCAGAAGGAGCTGATCGCGCGCAACAGGCTCGATAACGGCCTCGTCTATATCGAGGTCACGCGCGGCGCCGACAAGGGACGCGATTTCGCCTTCCCGAAAGGCGTGAAGCCGACGCTGATCATGTTCACTTCGGTCAAGGACATCGTGAACGCGGATTCTGCCAAAACGGGCATTGCCGTGATCACGGTGACCGACATCCGCTGGACGCGGCGCGACATCAAGAGCGTGGCGCTGCTGGCGCAAGTGCTGGCCAAGCAGGCCGCGGCCGAAGCCGGCGCCGGAGAGGCCTGGATGATTGAGGATGGAAAAGTGACCGAAGGCGGCTCGTCCTCGGCGTTCATCCTGACCCAGGACGATGTGATCGTGACGCGTCAGAATGGCAGTGAGATTTTGCCGGGCTGCACCCGCAAGGCGGTGGTGAAGCTTGCTGAAGAACGGCAGCTCCGGGTCGAGGAGCGGGCCTTCTCGGTGGATGAGGCGCTGAAGGCAAAGGAAGCCTTCATCACCAGCGCCTCGCTCTTCGTGCAGCCGGTGGTGAGCATTGACGGCAAGACGGTGGCGAACGGCAAGCCGGGGCCGATGGCCACGCGCCTTCGTGAAATCTATGTCGACTTCGCGAAAGCCACTGCGACCTGATCAGGCCGCGGTCGCGGCGCTGACCTTCACCGGCGGCATCGCGCGGAACGAGATCGAAAGCCGGTTCCAGGAATTGATGGTCGCGATCAGCATGGTAAGATTGACCGTCTCGGCTTCGGAGAAATGCGCACGGACCTCGTTGTAGACGTCGTCGGGAGCGTGCGTCTCGGAGATCAGCGTCACCGCTTCGGTCCAGGCGAGTGCAGCGCGTTCGCGGTCGGTGTAGCCGGGCGCCTCGCGCCAGGCGTTGAGGAGGTAGAGCCGCTGCTCGGTCTCGCCGCGTTTGCGGGCATCCTGGGTATGCATGTTGATGCAGAAGGCGCAACCGTTGATCTGCGAGGCGCGGGTCTTGACCAACTCGATCAGCGATTGTTCGAGACCGGATGCCTGGATCTGGTTTTCCAGCGCGACCAGCGCCTTGATGGTGTCGGGTGCTGCCTGGTAGAAGTTCATGCGGGGTTTCATGGTCATTCTCCTCTGGGTTTGAGTTTAGATGGTTAGTGCGCGCCGCCGGCGTCAAGGTGGTTGGGCTTCTTCAGCATCAGCGAAGCGATCAGTGCGACAATCAGCGCCACGCCGAGCAGATAGAAGGTGTCGCTGAAGGCAAGGATGAAAGCCTGTTTCTGCACGACCTTGCCGATCGCGACATAGGCGCGGTGCACGGCGTCAACGCGGTCGATCACGCCATGGTTCATGAAATACTGCGTGAGCTGATCGATCCGGGCGCGGGTTGCCTGTTCAAACACGGAGACCGACTGCGACAGCACGTTGGAATGATATTGCTCGCGCTTGGTGAGCAGGGTCTGCAGGGCGGCGATGCCGATCGCGCCGCCGAGGTTCCGCATCATGTTGAACAATCCAGACGCGGAACCCGCGTTCTCCGCCTCGATGCCGGCAGTGGCGACCACCGAGAGAGGCGCGAAACAGAGGGCCTGGCCAACGGCGCGGACAACGTTGGGCCAGAACAGCTGGTCGGTGGCATAGTCGTTGGTCATGGTGATGTTCATGAAGTTGGAGACCGCAAACAGCGCAAAACCGACTCCGATCACGATCCGGGGATCGATGCGCTTCATCAGGCGCGGAACCAGCGGGATCAGCACGAGCTGCGGCAGGCCGGTCCACGCTAGCACCATACCGATCTGCTCGGAATTGTAGCCCTGGATGCGCGAGAGATAGACGGGCAGGATGTAGACCGAACCGTACAACGCGACGCCGAGCAGGAAGTTGGCGAGCACGCCGAAGCCGAAATTGCGGCGGAACAGGATGCGCAGGTTGAGCAGCGGCTTCTTCGCGGTCAATTCGATTGCCACGAACAGCGTCAGCGCAACCGCGGCGATCCATGCGAGGCGGACGATGAAGGGCGAGCCGAACCAGTCATCCTTGTTGCCTTCCTCCAGTACGGTCTGCAGCGCGGACAGCCCGATCGCCATGGTGATGATACCGGCCCAGTCGCCTTCGCGCAGCAGCGACAGCTTCATGGGCCTGGCTTCCAGCGAGAAGAACAGCATGCCGATCATGATCGCGCCGGGCACGACGTTGACATAGAAGATGTATTCCCAGCCGAAATTCTCGGTGAGATAGCCGCCGATGGTGGGACCGATCGCGGGCGCAAAGGTCGCCGAGACCGCGAACATTGCCAGCCCGATGGGCTGCTTGATTTTCGGCAGCAGCGTGATGATCAGCGTGAACGCCATCGGGATCAGCACACCGCCGGTGAAACCCTGCACGGCGCGCAACGCGATCATCTGCGGCAGATCCTGCGCGAGGGCGCAAGCCGCCGAGAACACCAGGAACAGGACGGCGTTGGTCAGGAGATAGACGCGAACCGAGAAAACCTGCGCGAGCCAGCCGGAGAGCGGGATCACCACGATCTCGGCGATCAGATAGGAGGTCGAGATCCAGCCGCCGTCATCGATGCCGGCGCCGATCGCGCCCTGGATGTCGGCCAGCGAGGCGTTGACGATCTGGATGTTCAGCACCGCCATGAAGGCGCCCAGGGTCGCGCCGATTACCGCGACCCACGTCTTGGCGGAGACATGCGGGGTGACAGATGCCGCGGCCGGGGAGGGACGGTTGGCGGGTACGGGCGTGTCGAGGGTTGCTTGAATCGCAGTCATGTTCGTCTTCTCCTGGCTTGGCGGAGAGCATGCATTGAACAGCTGATTTCGATAATCGGGGAAATGCCGGAAGCATTATCCAGCAGGACTTGAAGATGCCTGCCGGATTGCCTTCCGGTCTGTCTGCCGTTCGGGCAGGCGCGGTTGGACGTGCCTTTCGGTCTCACGCGCGGCGACCGATGTCGCCTTGGTGTCGACGGTTGGCACCGCCGACATACCGGGACGGAGCAACCCCTTCAGGCTCTGGTCGTCGAGCACGATCTTCACGGGCACGCGCTGCACGATCTTGGTGAAATTGCCGGTGGCGTTGTCGGGCGGCAGCAGCGCGAATTCCAGGCCGCTCGCTGGCGACAGGCTGTCGACATGGCCCTTCAGCGTAGTCGAATGAAAGCTGTCGACCTTGAGCTCGACCGGCTGGCCGTTGCGCACATTGGTCAGCTGGGTTTCCTTGAAATTCGCGACGACATAGACAGCATCCAGCGGCACCACCGCCATCAGCTGCGTGCCGGCCTGGACATACTGGCCGACCCGGAGCGAGCGGGCGCCGACCGTGCCGTCGACTGGAGCCGTGATCTCCGTGTAGGACAGGTTCAGTGCCGCCTGCTGTTCGACCGCGTGGGCGCGATCGAGTTGCGCAACCGCCTGGGCGCGCTGGGTCGAGAGCACTTCGATTTTCTTGTTGGCGGCGATCAGGCCTGCCTTGCTCTGCAGCAGTTGTGCGGTCTGGGCCCGCAGCGCCGCGTCGGTTTGCTGGGCGCGCTGTACGGTCCCGGAGCCCGACTTCATCAGGTCGTCGTAGCGGCTGCGTTCTTCCTGCGCGAATTTCAGATTGGCCTCGGCCGCGTCGACCTCCGCGGATTGTTGCTGGATCAAGGGCTGTTGCAATTCGATCTGGGCATTGAGGTTGCGCACGGCGGCTTCTGAGGCCGCAACGTCGGCGTCGGCCTGGTTCAGCGCGGTCTTGAAATCGCGGTCGCCGATCCGGGCGAGAAGCTGGCCGGCCTTGACCGGCTCATTGTCGGAAACCCGCACGTCGGCGATGTAACCGGACACTTTCGGCGCGACGATCGTCGAATTGGCCTTCACATAGGCGTCGTCGGTCGTCTCCAGATACCGCCCGGTGGTCAGGTAGTAGTGGCCGAAATCCGCGGCGCCGGCGACGCCGAACACCACGGCCAATGCCAGCGCCGCCCGCTTGATTGCCAGCCGCGACGGGCGAAGGCTGATTTTTGTTTTGGTTTCAGCGACATATGCGGCGTTTGACATGGCATCCTCCAGAAAGCTTCGGCAGATGGCCCGTGGGGGCCTTCAAGATGCCCTGAAGATGCAATGTCCTCCGATCTGTGATAATCCGGCAAAAACTTGAAGCATTATCCAATCTGAGGGGATAATCGGAGGCCGATATGGACCGGCTAACCAGCCTGACGGCTTTCGTCCGGGTTGTCGACACCGGTGGCTTTTCCGCCGCGGGCCGCAAGCTCAACATGTCGACCACCATGGTGAGCAACCATGTGCAGTCGCTGGAGGAACGGCTCGGCGCGCGACTCCTCAATCGCACGACCAGGAAAGTCAGCCTGACCGAGGTCGGCAAAGCCTATTACGACCGCTGCACGCAGATACTTGCCGATATCGAACAGGCCGACGATATCGCCGGCGCCCTGCAATCGACGCCGCGGGGCACGCTGCGCGTCTTCACCAACACCCACATCGTGCAGTTTCTCTCGCCCGTGGTCGCCGAATTCCTGGCGTCCTACCCCGACGTGAAGGTCGACCTCGCGATCGGCGAGCGCAATGTCGACATGATCGACGAGAATTTCGACGTCGCCGTCCGGATGCTGCCGCCGCCAGATTCAAGCCTGATCGTGCGCAGCCTTGCGACCTGGCGCCACGTGCTGTGCTGCTCGCACGGCTATCTCGAAAAGCACGGCAAGCCGGAGCAACTCGCAGACCTCGCCGACCGCAACTGCATCCGCCATGTCAGCTACCCCTATGGCGACGAATGGCGTTTCACCGACCGCAAGGGAGCTCCTGCGTCGGTACGCATATCCGGCAATCTCGCCTCCAACAGCGGCGAAACGCTGCACCGGGCAACGCTGGCGGGCGTCGGCATCTGGCTCGCAGCGGGATTTCTGGTGCGCGACGATCTCGAATTGGGTGAACTGATCCGGCTGCTGCCCGAATACCGGCCGGTCGAATTTTCCATGAATGCGGTCTATCCGCACCGCCATCATCTATCAGCCAAGGTCAGGACCTTCATCGACCTCCTGGCGCGCCATGCCGCCGATCAGCAGAAGCTGATCAATCCCTATTCCTGAGCGACGACCGGGCGGATCAGAAAAATACGACGAGTGCCCAACTGGATCGGCGCGCCGCGATGCAATATCGTCCGGTTCGAAATGACCGGCATCGCCAAACATCCATTTATTTTTGTCATGTTGGGGCCGTTGCGCTCGCCTCCGCCGCGCAGGCGGAAACCGCGTCATTCGGCCCGCCACCGGGCGCCACGATCGCGGTCGAAAAGCTGGCGCCCATCGAGGATTTCATCAATGGAGAGGTCGCTGCGGGGCGAATCCCTGGCGCTGCGGTGCTGGTGCAGCAGCATGGCAAGCCGGTCTATCTCAAATGGTTCGGCAAGCGCGATCCCGACAAGGGAGCGCCGATGACGGAGGATGCGATCTTCCCGATCCATTCCGTCACCAAGACCATTACCAGCGTGGCGGCGATGATGCTGGTCGATCGCGGCAAGATCGCGCTCGATGATCCCGTCAGCAAATACATACCGTCTTTCGCCGACATGACAGTCGGCGTCGAGCGCAAGGACGAGAGCGGCAAGACCGTGCTCGAGCGGATCCCGCTCCGCCGCCCGATGACGATCGAGGATTTGTTGTTGCACACCTCCGGCATCACCTACGGCTTCTACGGCGATGGACTGGTCAAATCGGCCTATCAAGGTATCTATCTCGGCGACTTCGACAATGCCGGCTTTGCCGAGCGGATATCAAAAGTGCCGCTGGCCGAGCAGCCGCACACGCTGTGGGATTACGGCCATTCGGTCGACGTGCTCGGGCGCGTCATCGAGGTCGCCTCCGGCCAGTCGCTCTATCGGTTCGAGAAAGAGAACCTGCTCGATCCACTCGGCATGACCACGACCAAATTCTTCCTGACCGATCCGGCCGAGCGGGCGCGCTATGCGCAGCCCTTGCCCAAGGACCGCCATGTCGAGCGCAATTCGCTGGATGTCACACGCTGGGAATCCGGTGGCGGCGGCATGGTCTCGACCATCGCCGACTTCGCCCGCTACGGCCAGATGCTGCTCAACGGCGGTGCGCTGGATGGCAAGACCTATCTCAGCCCGCCCACGTTCAAGGCCATGACCACGGACCACATCGGGCCGGGCGCGGGCGTCGCCCGCGACTATGATTACTATCCTGGCGACGGCTTTGGCTTCGGCTATGGATTTGGCGTGCGCACCGATCCCGGTAATGCGATTCCGTCACCACCCGGCTCGCCCGGCGAGCTCAAATGGGATGGCGCGACGGGCGTCTATGTCGTGGTCGACAAGGCCGAGGACATGTTCTTCGTTGTGATGCAGGATTTGCCGTCCGGCCGCATGCATGTGAACACCACGATCAAGAAGATCATCTACGACGCGCTCGAGAAATGACCGGGAGGTAGCGATGCTGCAGAAGCCGGCTCCCAACACCGACGTCGCGACAACAACGCGCATCGTCGCACTCGATCGCGCGCGCACCTTCATCACGCTGCTGGTGCTGCTGCATCACTCCGTCGTCAACTACACTTACTTCGGCGAAGGCGACAAGGCGCACTGGCTCGGCTTTGACCTGATCGTGCTGTTCAACGACAGCTTCTTCATGGCCTGCATGTTCCTGATCTCGGGCCTGTTCGTGCATCGGAGCCTGACCAATCGGGGGCTCTCGAATTACCTCGCCAATCGCGCCTGGCGCCTCGGCGTGCCGTATCTGATCTCGATCTTCGTGCTGATGCCGATCGCCTATTACCCGACCTTCCTGCGTTATCATCTGCCGGGCACGACCGACTTCAACTTCTTTCACTTCGTGTGGCGCGTATTCACCGTCGGCCCCTGGCCGTCTGGACCGGCGTGGTTCATCTGGGTGCTGCTGGCGTTCGATGCGATTGCGGCGCTGCTGTGGAAGATGGCGCCGGGCGCGATCGAAGGGCTGGGCAGGGCGATCTATGCGCTGCGTTACCGTCCGGGCTTTGCCTTGGTCGCGTTCATGGCCTTCTCGGTCATCATCTATCTGCCGATGCGGGTCTGGGTCGGCGATGCCGCCTGGCTCGAACCCGGCGGCTATCCCTTGCCGATCCAGACCAGTCGCGTCTTCCTCTACTCCGGCTATTTCCTGGCCGGCGTCGGCATTGGCGCGATGGATCTTCGTTCGGGCATCCTCACGGAGAACGGAGAACTCGCAGCGCGCTGGAAGATCTGGCTCGCGGTTGCGCTGGTATTCTACGGCGCCATACTGGCCCTCGTTTACACCAAGCACAATGTCTTGCCCGATCCCAATGTGCAGCCGCCATGGTGGCGAACGGCGTATGGACTTGCCTTCGCGCTGTTCAGCGGCGCGATGGCCTTTGCGGAGCCCGGTTTCTTTCTGCGCTTTGCGAAGACGCCGCTGCGCCTGCTCGATGCGATGCGGCCGTCGGCCTACGGCATCTTTCTGGTGCACTACATCTTCATCATCTGGCTGCAATACGTCGTCTACGATCCGGCGTGGTCGCCTTTCGTGAAGTTTGCGATCGTGTTCGCCGGAACGCTCGCCGGAAGCTGGGTGACCGTGATCCTGCTCCGGACGATTCCGGTAATCAGGCGGATGATTTGACGACGTAGTCGGCGTTACGGCTTCAAGATCAGCTTCTGCACCCGCCAGTTCAACAGCTCCGCCACATACAGCGTATTCTCCGACGGACACGCCATCGAATGAATCCATCCGAACTGTTTCAGCTGCTTGCCGGACTGGCCGAGCACGCCGAGCACCTTGCCGTCGAGGGTCAGCTTGTAGATGCGGCCAGGCCAGGCGTCGGACGAATACAGCACCTGGTTCGGCGGCGGCGTAATGCAGATCGACCAGGGTGAGCCCGGCGCCATGGTGCCGCCAGCCATCATCGCTTCATCCGGAATCTTGCCGATCGCGGGCTTCGCATTGGGCGGCACCGGCACGTTGATGGTGAACTGGCGCAGGAACTTGCCATCGCCTTCGAACACCTGGATGCGATGGTTGCCGCGGTCGGCAACATAGACATTGCCCTGCGCATCGGTCGCGATCGAATGCGGCGTGTTGAACTGGCCGGGCTCCTTGCCGCGGTCGCCCCACGATTTCAGCCAGTTGCCATCCTTGTCGACCTTGGCGACCCGCGAATTGATATAGCCGTCGCTGATGAAGGTATTGCCGGCCTTGTCCCAGGCCACGTCCGTGACCTGGCGGAAGCGGCCGTCCTCGGCCGGGAGCGGCGGCTTGGGATGCTTCAGCGGCGCAGTGTCCTCGTCGGAGGCTTCCTGCTTGCGGCCGAACACCATCAGCACGCGGCCTTCGGGGTCGAACTTGATCACCATGTCCGAGCCCTTGTCGGTGACCCAGACATTGTCTTGCGGATCGACCTTCACGGTGTGGCCGAACGACCAGGCGTAGAGGTTCTTGCCCATCTCGCCGATGAAATTGCCCTTGGCGTCGAACTCGAGCAGCTGTGTGGCGGCCGCGGCGTAGGCCGGGCCGCTCGTGTTGCCGCGCGACAGCACGAAGATATGTCCCTTGGAATTGAGCGCGACGCCGGATGCCTCGCCGAGATACATGTTGTGCGGCAGCCGTACCGGATTGGGCACGGAGTCGAAGGCAATGTTGGGCACCGATTGCTGCGCCAGCGCCGGCGAGGCGGCAAGCAGCAATAGACCGAGCAGCGCGCGCTTCATAAAATTCCTCCCGAAAGGCGTGTTTGCTTTTGTTGGCGGCGCGGATGCTAGTGAGCGGCGGCGCGCGCGTCCATTGCGGCACGCGCGCTGCCGTCCGTCGTTCCGTGCATGGCGCAGGACGTGAACTCGCTTTATGAAGCGATGCTTCTCCTGCGATGGCGGTCCCATGTTCACCAAAGTCAAATTGAGCCAATTTCTGTTCGCGCTTGCAGCATGCGCGTTGTTGATGTTGCCGAGCGGCCGTGCGCGCGCGGCCTATCCGGACCGCATCATCAAGATCGTGGTGCCGTTTGCACCGGGCGGCGGCACCGATGTGGTGGCGCGCACGCTGGCGCAGGAGATGGCAAAGGAGCTCGGCGTCTCCGTCATCATCGAGAACAAGCCGGGGGCGGGGACCATCATCGGAACGCAGGCGGTCGCAGGCAGCGATGGCGATGGCTATACACTGCTGATGGGCACCTTCGCCAATGCGGTCAATCCGAGCCTCTACGCCAAATTGCCCTATGACCAGCACCGCGATCTCGCAGCCGTCGCGCTGGTGGCGCGCTGTTTCAGCATCGTCGTGGTCAATCCGAAATCGCCGATCAAGTCGATTGCGGATCTGATCGCGGCCGCCAGAGCCGAGCCCGACAAGCTCTCCTACGGCACCTACGGCACCGGCACCTCGGCGCATCTGGCCGGCGAGCTGTTCAAGCACATGGTAAACGTGAATCTGACCACCGTGCCTTACAAGGGATCGGCGCCCGCGATCACCGACCTGATCGGCGGCCAGATCCAGGTGATGTTCACGACGGTGGCGAGCGCGGCGTCGCTAATCGAGGGCGGGCAATTGCGCGCGTTGGCGGTGACCTCGGCGGAACGCTCGCCGGCCTTTCCGAATCTGCCGACGGTCTCCGAAACCGGCGTGCCCGGTTATGACGCTGAAGCCTGGTACGGCCTGTTCGCGCCGGCCAGGACGCCGCCCGAAATCATCGAGCGGCTCAACAAGGCGGCCGCAGCGGCGACGAAGGCTGATGCTTTCAAGAAGCTCAGCGTCAATGAGGGGCTGGTGATGGTGGCGAGTCCGCCGGCCGAGCTCGACCGCTATTTCCGCGAGGAAGAGGATCGCTGGCGCAAGGTGATTCAGGACGCCGGCATCAAGGCCGATTAGATTCTCTCCAAATTCCCGTCGAGGAATATCGCCAGCTTCATGGGGTTTGTCGCGTGTGCGCGCATGTCGTTGCGCCATTGCTGAACAAACAGAGACATAATGAACAAGAAGGGGAGGTCCAATTGAGAGCCATCGTTTCCTTGAGTCTGGCGGCCTGCGCTGTGATGCTGGTGAGTTCGTCGGCGCTTGCGCAGACGCAAACGCAAACGCCCGCGTCGGCGATACCACCGCCGTCCGCGGGCGGCACACCCGACGCGATGCCCTTTGACATTCCCTACGGCCAGTCGATCGGGCTCGAAAAGGCCAAGCAGGTGATGGCTGCCGCCGAAGCCGAGGCCAGGAAGCGGAACTGGAAGATGAACATCGCCGTGGTCGATACCAATGGCGAGCCCGTCATGTTCGAACGGATGGAAGGCGCGCAGATCGCCTCCGGCAACATTTCGATCGGCAAGGCGCGGACTGCTGCACGTTTTCGCCGTGAGTCGCGGGCCTTCTACAACGCCTACGAGACTGGACATGCCTATGTCGGCACTCTGGATCCGGGCCTCATCGCGAGTCCCGGCGGATTCCCGCTGGTCGAGAACGGCAAGCTGATCGGGGCGGTTGGCTGCAGCGGCGGCACCGGCGATCAGGACGCGGCGATCTGCAAGGTCGGCGCCGAAGCCGTGAAGTAGCGGGGACATTTTCGGATAGCGTCACGGTACGGATTGCCGCGGCGCTATTTCAGCGTGCGCTGGAATAATACCGAAGTGCCGGGGTTGCAGGGACATTGTCGCTCAATCCGGGAGGTCGTCATGGTCGGAAAGTTCCTGCGTACGCTCGCTGCCTCAAGCTTTGCTCTCGTCTCATTCACGCTTTCCGCGTCCGCGCAGGATACGGTGCGGGTCCGCGGCACCGTCGAGCGCATCGATGGTCCCGTCTATGTGGTCAAGACCCGCGACGGCTCCGAAGTGAAGCTCACGACGGTCAACGACAATCCGCTGTTTGTCGCGATCGTCCCGGCCAGGATGAGCGACATCAAGTCCGGCATGTATGTCGGCTCCGCCGGCATGATGCAGGCGGATGGAACGCAAAAGGCGATCGAGGTGCACATCTTCCCGGAATTGATGCGTGGCACCGGCGATGGACATTATGACTGGGACCTCATGCCCAAGAGCAAGATGACCAACGGCAGTGTCGAACAGGCTGTGACCGGCGTCGACGGGCCGGTGCTGTCGGTGAAGTACAAGGACGGCGAGAAGAAGCTGGTGGTGACGCCGCAGACCGTGGTCGTCACCTACGAGATCGGCAAGCGCGAGGAAATCCAGCCGGGCACCAGGATCTTTGTCGCTGCCGCGAAGAAGCAGGCTGACGGTACGCTGCAGACGCCACGGATTACCTATGGTCGCAACGGCGAAGGGCCTGCGTTCTGATCTCGGCATTGCAGCAAACACGAATCCACTGGCGTAGCGTGAAGTGTGTGCTTAACTTCCGGTGATCGGCAGGCTGGCCCGAGCAGCCAGCTAGCAGCCGGAGGACGCCATGTGGGTTCTTTTGCTGATCCCGTTTATCGGCCTGTTGTGGGTGCCGTTCTACAATTTCCTCGAACCCTCGCTGTTCGGTTTTCCATTCTTCTACTGGTACCAGTTCGCCTGGGTGCCGATCACCTCGTTCCTGATCTGGCTGGTCTATCGCAGCCGTACGCCTGACGAGACGCAGGAATAGCGTCATGGCCGTCCAGATCGAATGGGGGGCGCTTGCGGTTTTCATCTTCTTCTTCGCGCTCGTCACCGTGATGGGCTTCTTCGCCGCGCGCTGGAAATCCGGCCCGGTCAACGAACATCTCGATGAATGGGGGCTGGGCGGCAGGCAATTCGGCACCTGGATCACCTGGTTCCTGATCGGCGGCGATTTCTACACCGCCTACACCGTGATCGCGGTGCCGGCGCTGGTCTATGCGGTCGGTGCCTTCGGCTTCTTTGCGCTGCCCTACACCATCATCGTCTATCCCTTCGTGTTCGCAATCATGCCGATGCTGTGGAAGGTCGCGCACAAGAACGGCTACGTCACCGCGGCCGATGTCGTGCACGGCACCTACAATTCGCGCGGGCTCGAGCTCGCGGTCGCGCTGACCGGCATGGTCGCGACCATGCCCTACATCGCGCTGCAGCTGATCGGCATGGGCGTGGTGATCAAGGCGATGGGCCTGGCCGGCGACCTGCCGATCATCGCGGCCTTCATCATCCTTGCGCTCTATACCTACAGCTCGGGCCTGCGCGCGCCCGCGCTGATCGCTTTCGTCAAGGACATCATGATCTACATCGTGGTGCTGGTCGCCGTCGTTGTGGTGCCCTACAAGCTCGGCGGCTATGGCGCGGTATTCTCGGCCGCCAACGATGCGTTCGTCGCCAAGGGCGGGCAGACCGGGCTTATCTTGAAACCTGGACAGCTGCTGCCTTTCGCGACGCTGGCGCTCGGCTCGGCGCTCGCCGCGTTCATGTACCCGCACACACTGACCGGCGTGTTCGCCTCGAAATCCGCCGAGACCATCCGCAAGAACGCGATCCTGCTGCCGGCCTACACCCTGTTGCTCGGGCTCATCGCGCTGCTCGGCTACATGGCCCATGCCGCCAAGCTGAACCTGTCGTCGCCGAATGATGCGGTGCCGATGCTGTTCCAGACGCTGTTCCCGTCGTGGTTCTCCGGCTTCGCCTTTGCCGCGATCGCGATCGGCGCGCTGGTGCCGGCGGCCGTGATGAGCATTGGTGCAGCGAACCTGTTCACCCGCAATGTCTGGAAGTCCTATGTCAATCCCGACATCACCCATGCCGGCGAGGCGTCGGTCGCAAAAATCACTTCGCTTGTGGTGAAGCTCGGCGCGCTCGCCTTCATCCTGTTCCTGCCAGTGCAATATGCCCTCGACCTGCAACTGCTCGGCGGACTCTGGATCCTGCAAACGTTCCCGGCGCTGGTGTTCGGCCTGTTCACACGCTGGTTCCGCGCCGAAGGCCTGTTGCTCGGCTGGGCGGCAGGCATCGGCTGGGGTACCTGGACGGCATGGAGCAATGGCATGAAGCCGCTCGCGAGCCTGGCCTTCGACGGCGACACCTACGCTTTCTTTGTCGGGCTCGGCGCGCTGATCCTCAACATTGCTGTTGCCGCCATCGCGACGGTCATCGTCAGGATGATCCTGCCGAGGCAAGAAGGCGCTACTACTCGATCTTGATATTGGCCGACTTCACCACATCGCCCCAGCGGGCGATGTCGCTCTGGAGGATTTTCGTGAACCCGTCGGTCGAGGTGCCGACCGCATCGACTCCGATGGCTTTCAGCCGCGCGGCGACATCGGGCAGTTTGGCGATTTTCATGAATTCGCCTTCGAGCTTTTTCACGATCCCGGGCGGCGTCGCCTTCGGCGCAAACACGCCGGTCCAGATGATGGCGTCGACATCAGCACCGGCCTCTTTCATGGTCGGCACATCGGGGAAATCCGCCATCCGCTTCTCGGCCGTGACCGCGAGCGCGCGCACCGTGCCGGATTTCACCTGCGGCGATACCGGGCCTGAATCCGCGATCGTCGTTGTCACCTGGCCCGAGACGACGGCCAGCACCATCTCGTTGGCGCTCTTGTAGGGGATTGCCTGCATCGGCGCGCCGGTCTTTTGCTTGAACAGTTCGGTGACGAGCTGGAAGGTGGCGGACGAGCTCGCATAGTTCATCTTGTCCGCGTTGGCCTTGGCGTAAGCCACAAGCTCCGCGACCGATTTGATCGGCGAAGAGGCGTTGACCACCATGAGCAGCGGAAACGAGGCGAGCTCGGAGATCGCGACGAAATCGCGGACGGAATTGTAAGGCAGCTTGGCGTAGAGCGACTGGTTGATCGCCATGCCGCTGGCGCCAATGAGGAGCGTGTAGCCGTCGGGTGTGGCCTTCGCGACATATTCGGTCGCGACGATCGCGCCGGCGCCCGGCTTGTTCTCGACGATCACGGGCTGGCCAAGATCTTCCGACAGCTTCTGCGCATAGATGCGGGCGATGACGTCGTTGCCGCCGCCGGCGGCAAAGCCGACGATCATGCGGATCGGCCGGCTCGGATATTTGGACGCATCCTCCTGCGCCCGCGCGGAAGTTGCGGTTAGTGCGAGCAGACAAGTGCCGATCAGAGCGAAGCGAACGGACATAGTATCTCCTAAAGCCGGGTGACATGAATATGCAGCACGGCGGCCTTGCCGTCACCCAGCGCAGCGAGGCAGCGGTCGATCGCCGAGGCCAGCTCGTCCGGCTCGCGAACGCATTCGCCATGGGCCCCGAAGGCCTTTGCGACATCAGAAAAATCCCGCCGCTCGCCCTGGCGACCGGACATGAGCCGTGACTGGAACCGGTCGGTCTCGGCCGCGATGCCCTTGGGATAGACGCGCTGGGTCGCGGACTTCACCGCCTGCCAGCCGCCATTGTCGAGCACCACCGTGAAAATCGGGATCTGGTATTGCTGCGCCACGGCGTAGACGCTGTCGGGCGAGGAGAAGTGAAAGCCGCCATCGCCGATCACCTGCACGATGCGCCGCTGCGGTTGTGCCAGTTTCAAGCCCAGCGCCATGCCGCCGGAAAAGCCGAGCCCGCCGCCGGCAAGCCCTACATAGCTCTGCGGCCTGGTACGCTTGAGATGCTCCTGCAGGATCGGACCGTTGCGGATCGCTTCATTGAGGACGACGTCGTCCTGCGAGAGCTTGTTGCTCAGGGTCGCGAACACAAAGGCCGGATTGAGCGCGCCAGAGACGCCCTTGTTGCCGTTCGCGGCGGCGCGCTTTTTGGCCAAGGTTTCGCGCGCGTCTTTCCAGCTCTCGATCCGCGCGGCGACGCGTTTGCGGTAAGTGTCGTCGGCGCGGGCTACGACCGCATCCAATACCTGCTGAAGGATAATGGCGCTGTCGCCCTGGATACGCAGGTCCGTGGCAAAGCCCCACATCGGAAAGTCCGCCTTCAGCGGATCGACGTCGATCTGGATCCATTTCATGTCGCGTGCGCGCTTCGAGTGCGGCACGAACGGCACGTCGGTGTCGAGCAGCAGGCCGAGATCGGCGTGTTCCAGCAGCACCAGCGGATCGATGCCGGCGTAACAGGGTGAGTCCTGCGGAATATTCAGGTCGATCGCGCTGAATTCGGCGACGCGAATGCCGCAGGCACGCGCCAGCTTGTCGAGCACGGCAACCGCCTGCGGCTTGCGGCCGAGATAGGCGGCAAAAGCGACGGGATTCTCCGCGGCCATCAACTCTTTCGCAATCGCCTCCGCCCGCGCCGGCTCGATGCCGCCCGCGCGCACGCTGCCATAGCGCGCCGGCGGATAAGAGGGCATCACGGCTTCGTCCCATTCTTCCGCCAGCGTTTCGCGCGGCAACATCATGTAGACCGGACCGGGTGGATCGCTGTGGGCAAAGGCGCTGGCGCGCGCCAGCGCCTCCTTCACGACGACTCCGGAGGGCAGGGAATATTCCCACTTCACATAGGGCCGCACGATGCTCGCGATGTCGAAGGGGTCCTGCACGAAATGTACATAGGTGTCGCGCGATCCGGTGAGCTCACCGTGCAGCGTATGCGGCGCGCGGCCGGCGAACACCATCACCGGCAGGCGATAGCGGAACAGGTTCTGAATCGCCATGCAGGCGTTCGCGGTGCCGGCGTCGACGTGCACCAGCACGGCCTGACTTTTTCCCGTGGCGAGCGCATAGCCGCCCGCCATATGCACCGCGACGACCTCGTGCGGGCACAGAATTACTTCCGGATGCTTGCGGCCTTCCTTGTCCCAGCGCGCCATCTCCTCGATGATCGAGACATGGTCGGTGCCGAGATTGGCGAAGATGTAGTCGACGCCGAGATCGACCAGGCCCTCGAGGAAGTAGTGCGCGGCGGAGTAGCGGGCCATTATCGCTTCGCCGCAACGAACTTGTTGCGCAATGTGCCGATGCCGGTGATCTCGATCTCGACCACATCGCCGGCCTTGATATCGGGTGATGCACCGTCGGTGCCCATCCAGATTACGTCACCCGGCCACAGCGTGAAATATTTGGTCAGCTCCACGATGAACGGCACGATGCCGAAGATCATGTCGTTGGTGTGGAAGCGGCCGGTCTGCTTGCCATTGACCTTGATGATCGTCTCCATCTTGTCGAGATCGACGTCGGTCTCGATCCACGGCCCCATCGGCTTGAAGGTGTCCGCGTTCTTGGCGCGCCACAGCCCGCGGTCGGCTTTCTGCCAGGTACGCTCGGACACGTCGTTGCCGATGGTGTAGCCGAGTACGCAGCTCATCGCATTCTTTTCGGTGAGGTGTTTCGCCTTCTTGCCGATGACGACGACAAGCTCGCCCTCGTAGTGAATCTTCCCGGTGGCGGTCGCCGGGATCACCACGTCCTCGTCATGCGCGATCAGCGCGTTCTGCGCGCGATAGCCGATCTCGGGCCGGTCAGGAATATTGGGAACGGTGCCGGCCTTGTCGGCGGCTTCCTTCAGGTGCTTGAGGTAGTTCAGCCCGACGCAATAGAAGGTGCGCGGCATCACCGGCAACTCGATCCTGACGTCTTTCAGCGCAAAATTCTGCGCCGTGCGCTTGTGCTCGCCGAAGGGATCGCCGCTGACGGAAATCACCTTGTCGCCCTCGACAACGCCCCAAGAAGCTTGTTCCGAGGTTTGCCCAGCGGCAGTGAACTTCAGCCAACGCATGTTGCTTTCCTTTATTCGGCGGCGGCGCGCGGCCGGGTTTTCCAGGCGCCAGCCGTGGGACGCTTGAGCCCGAGGTTCTCGCGCAAGGTTTTGCCGGCATAGTCTTTGTGAAACAGCCCACGGCGCTGCAGTTCCGGCACGATGTGCTTGACGAAATCGGCGTAGGAGCCGGGCACATAGCTCGCCGCGATGACGAAGCCGTCGCAGCCGCGGCCGACGAACATCTCTTCGAGCTTGTCCGCGATCTCCTTCGGGCCGCCGACGATGGCGTCCTGGACCTGCCCGCGGCCGGAGAAGGTGATGAAGTCCCGCGTCGACGGATTGGTCTTGCCTGATGTACGCAGCACGCCATCGCGGATGCCCAGCATGCCCTGCATCCCCTGCAGCTCCTCGGTCGTCAGCGGCTCGTCGATGCCCTTGGCGCCGAAATCGAAGTTGAGGCCTTCGGCGAGCAGCGACAGCGCGTCGATTTCAAGCGGCAGCTTCTGGATCACCGCCATCCTGTCTTCCGCTTCCGCCCTGGTCGCGCCGCAGACCGGCGTCATCAGGTTGCACAGGAACATCTGGTTGGGATCGCGGCCGGCTTTCGCGGCTTCGCCCCGGATCGCGTCATAGCCCTGCCTGGCATTGGCGAGGTTGCGTGCGGCGGTGAAGATCACTTCGCCCCATCGCCCGGCAAAACGCTGGCCGCGGCCGGAAGAACCGGCCTGGATCACCACCGGATGCCCCTGCGGCGAGCGCGGCACGGTGAACGGTCCGCGCGACGTGAAGAACTCGCCCTTGTGGTCGAGCCGCTTCACCTTGGTCGGATCGGCAAAGCGTCCGCTCTTCTTGTCGATAAGAAGCGATCCGTCTTCCCAGGAGTCCCAGTGACCGAGCACCACCTCCATGAACTCGTCGGCGCGATCGTAGCGCGGATCATGCTCGAGGTGATGCTCCTTGCCCATGTTGAGGGCTTCTCCGTCATTGACTGACGTCACGACGTTCCAGGCGGCGCGGCCGGCGGTCATGAGGTCGAGCGTCGCAAAGCGCCGCGCCACGTCGAACGGCTCGAAATAGGTGGTCGAGCAGGTCGAGGCGAGGCCGAGCTTTGTGGTGACCATGCCCATCGTGGTCAGCACCACGATCGGGTCCATCTTCACGCAGCGGATGCCGTATTCGACGGTATGCGCATGATCGTTGCCATACCGGTCCGGCATGGCGAGGCGATCGTCGAAGAACGCCATGTGGAACTTGCCAGCCTCGAGGATGCGGGCGATCTCCTGGTAATAATCCGCCGACATGGAATCATCGCGTGATTCCGGATGCCGCCATGAGCTCGGCAGGTTCGTGCAGTTCTGGGCCTGCAGGAAGCCGACCATCGCCATTTGCCGTGTCATGCGGTCCTCCCTGTCAGGCCAGATCGAGCTCTTTGGCGATTCCGTACTCGCCGGCGAGCGCGCGCAGTTTCTCCCACGTGGCGTCCTCGATCTCAATGCCCTTCTTGCGGCGCTCCTGCTCGCGCAGATATTCGACCTCGCCCGGATAGAATACGCCGCGCGAGCCCTCCGACGGCGGGGTCGATTTCAGATAGCGCGCGAACTCGGCGACTTCCTTCCTGAAATCCTTCAGTGGACGGAACGCGGCGACGTTGAACACCGCCATGAAGGTGCCGTCATTGTGCCGGCCGGTCGGCTCGACGCCGAAACCGAGGCCGGTCAGGAGCCCGCACAGCACCTCGACCATGGCGGCGAGGCCACTGCCCTTGTAGCCTTCGCTGCCGCCGAGCGGCAGCAGTGCGCCGCCCTTGCGATACTGCGTGGGATCGGTGGTGTGCCGGCCCTCCGCATCGATGATCCATCCGGTCGGGATCTCTTCCTTGCGCGCGACCGCGAGCGCGATCTTGCCGGCCGCGACCGCCGAGGTCGCCATGTCCAGATAGAACGGCGCCTCGAGATCAGAGGGGACTGCGATCGAGATCGGATTGGTGCCGAGCCGCGCCTCGCGGCCGCCGAACGGCGCGACATGTTTCGGCGAGCGGCCGGAATCGGCGGTCGCAATCCCGATCATGCCTTCGCGCATCGCCATCATCGGATAATGCGCGAGCCGCCCGACATGGCTTTGCCGGAATACGGTGCAGGCCGCGACATTGGCGGTCTTGGCCTTGTTGATCGTCAGCTCCATCGCCTTGGCGTTGACATGGAAGCCAAAGCCCCAGTGTCCGTCGATCACGGTCGTGGTCGGCGTCTCCTGCACGATGGTCCATTTCGCGCCGGGCATGATATGGCCGGCCTTGACGCGATCGATATAGGTCGGGATCGCGATCACGCCGTGGGAGTCATGGCCGGCGAGGTTGGCGTTGACGCAACCGACGGCGACCGCCTTCGCCTCCTCTTCCGACGCGCCGGCGGCTTTGAGCAGCGCCGTCCCGATATGGCTGAGACGGTCGGGCTGGACGATCGGCATGGGATTTCCTCTGGAACAGCCCGCGGGACGCGGGTCTTGCTTGTTGTCAGGGCGCATCGTCTCAAACGCCTCGCGCGAGGGCAAGGCCGGAAAATCGTGACCGGCATGCTAGGGGTGCTCGTCAACCCCTTGGTTTGGTGTGGAATAGGTCGTATGACTTTCGGTGCAGGAGACCGTAAACCTTAGCGCTCCGTTGCCGGGTTATCTGTTCTGGCTGGCATAAGCTTCCGGGCTCGCCGCCGCTGCAACCGAAGCCGCACGGCGCGCTGGCTGCGATCGTCAGGAACGCCGCCGGCTGAGACGTCGCACTCAGGCGAATTGTTCAGCTTGCGCCTTCCAGACCAGGCCGTGCCACTGACCGCCACCGAGCGGGACGGAATAATCGAGCGCGGCGGCGCGCTGCAGATTGAGCCGCACGATCACGGCTTGCGATCGCAAATTGTCTGGGGAAGTGTAGGCGAGCACTTCCTTCAGTCCCATCCGTTCAAACCCGTCGCGCAACGCGGCGCGCGCCGCCTCGGTGGCGTAGCCTTTGCCCCAGGCCGCGCGCATCAGCCGCCATCCGATATCGAAATGAGGACCGAGCGGATGCGCGGCGCGTGACGGCATGAGGCCGGCATAGCCGAGGAACTGCCCGTCGCCATCTTCCAGCGCCCAACGGCATAGGCCGTGTTGTATGAACGCTGCAACGTAGCGGTCGAACTTGGCGTCGCTCTCCTCACGGCTCAAGGGCCCGCCGAGATCGGCCGTGATCTCGCCCTGGGAATTGAGCGCGGCGAATGCAGGGCGGTCGGACTCGCGCCAGCTCCGGAGTGTCAGCCGCTCCGAGCGGATCAGCACTTGGCTACTTCTCCTCCAGCATCCTCGGTCGCCGGTCCTTCACCCATGATCAGCAGCACGGCGTCCTCGTCCTTCGCGCCGTCCCAATGCACCTGCTTGACGTAATGGGTGACGAAACTGCCTGCGGGCATCGAGGGTCGTCTGCGTCGGAATGCGCGAGTATCATGCTAGCCGGTAGCGCGGTCGCGGAGCAAGATGCCCACGAAGACGTGTGCCCGGCCTGCAGGCGCGGAACGCAGTTGCAGCATGAAAACTGCGTGCGCACGCCGCTCGTGTTTTGCTAGCGTCGAATCACAAACAAAGAAGCTTGGGAGGACTTTGATGCGATATCCCCTGAAGACGATTGCGGCCGGGCTTTTGGTCGGTGCCGCGGCTCTTTATGCCGGCGCGGCATCGGGCGAGGACGGTTGGACCACGCTCGTCGACACCGGCAAGAAGGGCGACTGGAACGAGGTCGGCAAGGCCAATTGGGAGATGAAGGACGGTATCCTGACTGCCGACAAGCTCGACGGCAAGGCTCTCGCCTATCTGGTCTCCAAGGACGCCTACAAGGATTTCCAGATCCATGCCGAGTTCTGGGTCGACGACGAAACCAATAGCGGCATCTTCATCCGTTGCGAGCAGCCGCAAAGCATCGGCGGCAAGACCTGCTATGAGGTCAACGTCTATGACAAGCGGCCGGACCCGACCTATGGCACCGGCGCGATCGTGGATACCGCCAAGGTCGATCCAATGCCGAAAGCGGGCGGCAAATGGAACACGTTCGAGATCACCGCGCAGGGCCCGCATCTGGTCGTCGTCCTGAATGGGCAGAAGACAGCCGACGTGCAGGATTCCAAGCATCTCGGCGCGGGGCCGATCGCGCTTCAATATGGTTCGGGCGTGGTGAAATTCCGCAAGGTGCAGATCAAGCGGCTGTAAGGCGAGGGCTTACGCCACTTTCCTCGGATGGGCCGTCTGGTGCCACGCCCAGGCGGTGCGGATGATGGTCGCGAGATCGGAGTGTTGGGGCGAGAACTTCAGCACTTCGCGTGCGGCAGAAGGATCGGCGACCAGATAGGTGGGATCGCCGGCGCGGCGCGGCTTGATCACATGCGGCACTTCGCGGCCGGTCTCGGCCGCGATTGCTTTCAGGATCTCGCGTACCGAAAAGCCCTTGCCGCTGCCGAGATTGAAGGCGCCGCCCTGATGTCCCTGCATCAGCAGTTTCAGCGCCGCGACATGGGCAGCCGCGAGATCGGTGACATGGATGTAATCGCGGATCGCGGTGCCGTCGGGCGTGTCGTAATCGTCGCCGAACACCGCGAAGTCCGTGAGATGCCCCTGCAGCGTCATCATTGCGCGGGGAATGAGATGAGTCTCGTTGTCGCGCAACTCGCCGATGCCGCCCTTGGCGTCGGCGCCGCTGGCGTTGAAATAGCGCAGGCAGAAGGCGCCGAAGCCATAGGCGGCGCGATAATCGGCGAGCATGCGTTCGATCATCCATTTCGTGGCGCCATAGGTGTTGATCGGCGCGCAAGGATAGGTTTCCGGGAGGGCCTGGCTGTCGGCATGGCCGTAGACTGCGCCTGTCGAGGAAAACACCAGGCGGGTGCAGCCGGCCTCGCGCATCGCGTCGAGCAGGGACAGGGTGCCGCCGACATTGTTGAGATAATATTTCTGCGGGTCGGCCATGGACTCGCCGACCAGGCTGGCCGCGGCAAAATGCATCACCGCCTGGATGTTGTATTGCGCGAAGGTGCGCGTGAGCACGGCCTTGTTGCGGAGGTCGCCGACCACCAGGGGGCCGCTGACGAAGCTCTTGTGGCCGGTGGAGAGATTGTCATAGACGACGGGTTGATAGCCCATCGCCCCGAGAGCGCGGCAGGCATGCGAGCCGATATAGCCGGCGCCGCCGGTGACCAGGATGGCGGGGGAATTACTCATCTCGATCCAATACTGGATTTTGCTTTAATGTTGCGCGCGGTAAGTACCAGAAGGCTTGCTTCTGTTGAAGAGCAGATAAAGCGCCCGCGGATTCGTGGTCAAATATCGCCAGAACAGCGCGTTAGACGGGCAAGCGGCCCGTTTGCAAGGTCCAGCTTCCACTAAATCTCCCGCACAACGCCGGGCTTGCCTGGCAGGCACTCCAGCGCGGCGCGATCCCATTTCGCGGCGATGGCGGCCGCCTCGTAGGTACTCTGCAGGAAGTCGAGCAGCGCGGTGTCGGGGTCTTTCGCGGTGCGCACGGCGTCGTAAGGCAGCACGAACTCGCCGAGCGCTTCGCTGAAGAAGGCGGCCTCCGGGCGCGCCTTCGCCGCGCGGAATCCCGCCGGCTCCGGATAGGCATAGGAATAGAACGCGGGGTAATCGATCGCACCGCCGCCTGGCCAGAAGCCGGCGCTGCTCACCTCGTGCGAATAGGCCTCGCATGCGACGCTATCTGGAAGGTGAGGAACGCCGCCGGGATGGCGCGGCGCGGTACGACCGGAAAAGCGCGTCACCGCCAGATCGAAACTGCCCCAGAAGAAATGCACCGGGCTCGCCTTGCCAAGGAAGCCGGTGCGGAATTGCTTGAAGACGCGATCTGCGTTGGCAAGGATTATGAAAAAACGCGTCACCGCGCTCGGGTCATAGGAAGCGTGCTGCGTGTCTTCCGAAAATTTGATGGGGTCAGCCAGCTCGTTCGGCATCTCGTCGATGCTGACGTGAATGCCGAGTGCGGCCAGTTCAGCCATCACCTTCGCATGGAAGCTCGCGACCGAATGGCCCGCCAGCGCGAACTGCCGCGTTGCGCCCTCGCTGGTCGAAATCCTCAGGACATGATCGATGAAGTCGAACTCGATCTCGAAATTGCGGGTGCCGTAAGGGATCGGCGAGGTCGAAAGACCGCGCGAAGTCACATAAAGCGTGACATGCCAGGAATGGTTGAGCCAGGGCGAGAGGTTTAGCCTGATCTTGCCGACGATCTGGCTCCAGAGCTGCAGCGTCGCACAAGTGTCACGCCAGGCTGCGAGCGGCAGCTCAGGCCAGGAAGCAACAGGGCTGGTCATGGATCGGCTCCGGCGCTCGTTCGTGAGGCTTAACGCCTATCACGAATCCGTCACGCCTGCCTCACGAAGCCGTGCACTCCCGGCAGCGGCGCGCGCCCCGCGTGGCACGGAAAAGGCTCCTACAGTACCACCGCCGGGCCATCGCCTGTAGCGGGTTTCGTACAATCTGAGCCATAAAGAGCAGTTCGACCATCACAACGTCCTTTGTCCCCAGGCAACGTAGATAGGGCGGCGCTCTCTCGGGAGAATGCCACCCGTTTCGTACCAGCCATGCAGCCTGTCATGGCATGCCGACCATCATGCTTAACGGTGATGCTCAGCCGTGAAGCTTCTTCGCCGTCTCCGCGATCACGCGTCCCTGATAGCGCGCGCCGGCGAGCTCGTTGGCGCTGGGCTGGCGGCTGCCGTCGCCACCGGTGATGGTGGTGGCGCCATAGGGCGAGCCGCCGGTGATCTCCTCGAGCGTCATCTGGCCGGCGAAGCCGTAATTCAGGCCGACCACGGTCATGCCGAAATGCAGGAGGTTGGTGATGATCGAGAACAGCGTGGTCTCCTGGCCGCCATGCTGTGTGGCGGTCGAGGAGAAGGCGCCGCCGACCTTGCCGTGCAGCGCGCCCCTGGCCCAGAGTCCGCCGGCCTGGTCGAGGAAGTTGGCCATCTGCGAGGACATGCGGCCGAAGCGGGTGCCGGTGCCGACGATGATGGCGTCGTAATTGACGAGGTCCTCGATCTTGGCGATGGGAGCTGCCTGGTCGAGCTTGTAGTGCGAGGCCTTGGCAACTTCCGCCGGCACGAGCTCGGGCACGCGCTTGACGTCGACGCTGGCACCCGCTTCGTGGGCGCCTTCGGCGACGGCATTGGCCATGGCTTCGATATGGCCATAGGCGGAATAATAGAGCACGAGAACTTTGGCCATGATGGCCTCCTTCGAGCTTGATTGGGGATCTTGTTGTTGCGTCGTCTTGCGCGGGAGAGCCGCGCAAGAGTGGAAGGCCTCAAGCCGCGTCGACCAGCACCAGCTCGGTATCTTCCAGTGCGGTGATCTTCAGCTTGGCCTCGTCCGAGATCGCGGCGCCGTCGCGGGCGTTGACCCGCACGCCGTTGACCTCGACGCTGCCGGCCGCCGGCACGAGATAGAGGTTGCGCGCCTTGTCGGCGTCATACTCCGCGCTCTCGCCAGTCTTCAGCGTGGTGGCGAGCACCCGCGCATTGGCCCGGATCGGCAGCGCATCCGCATCGCCCTCGATGCCGCTCGCAATCGTGACGAGCTTGCCGGAACGACCCGCCTTCGGGAACGGCTTCGATCCCCAGGTCGGCTGGCCGCCTTGCGTGGTCGGCTGAATCCAGATCTGGAAGATTTTGGTCAGCGTCGGCTCCAGATTGTATTCGGAGTGACGAATGCCCGAACCTGCGCTCATCACCTGCACGTCGCCGGCTTCGGTGCGGCCCTTGTTGCCGAGCGAATCCTGATGGGTGATCGCACCCTCGCGGACATAGGTGATGATTTCCATGTTGGCATGCGGATGCGGCGGAAAGCCCGTGTTCGGCGCGATCTCGTCGTCGTTCCACACGCGCAGCGCGCCGTGGTTTACGTTGGCGGGGTCGTAATAGCTGGCGAAGGAGAAGTGATGCTTCGCGTTCAGCCAGCCATGATCGGCGCCGCCGAGCTTTGCGAATGGTTTCAGCTTGATCATGTGAATTATCCTCTTGCGTTTTTGACTGAAGCCGGGCGCGCCTCGCGTCCGGCTTTTTGATCTCGTTCAGGCGTTGAAGCCGCCATCGACATTGAGCACCGTGCCGGTGACGAAGGAGGCTTCGGGACTCGCCAGGAAGGCGACACCGGCTGCGACTTCCTCCGGCCGGCCGAAGCGCTGCAGCGCGTGCAGGCTGCGCTGGGCTTCGGCGAAATCACCGCCGTCCTTCGGGTTCATGTCGGTGTTGATCGAGCCGGGCTGCACCACATTGACGGTGATGCCGCGCGGGCCGAGGTCGCGTGCCGCGCCCTTGGTGTAGCCGACCACCGCGGCCTTCGTGGCGGTGTAGTCGGCGAGCCCCGGGAACGAGGCGCGGTCGGCCAACATCGAACCGACGGTGACGATGCGGCCGCCTTCGCCCATCAGCTTCGAGGCCGCGCGGATCGCCGCGACCACGCCGTGGACGTTGATGGCATCCTGACGTGCCAGCGCCGCTATATCGGTCGCGGGATTGTCGATGGGGCCGCCGACGGCAACGCCGGCATTGTTGACGAGGATGTCGAGGTGGCCAAAGTCCCTGGCGACATTCTTGACGAGCGCTTCGACGGCTTCCGGCGAAGCCTGGTCGGCCTGATAGGCGCGGGCGTCGACGCCCCTGGCCTTCAGCTCGGCGACGACTGCTTCCGCCTTGTCGGGGGAGGCGACATAGCTGATGGCGACATTGGCGCCTTCTTCGGCCAGCGCGCGGGCGGACGCCGCGCCGATGCCGCGCGAACCGCCGGTGACGAGGGCTACCTTGCCTGAGAGCTTCCTGGTCATTGGATTTCTCCGTTGCTTGAAATTCGATGACCGTTGGATATGCCGACCGCTATGGTATAGAAATAGAAACTATTGAAACACATTGTTTCCAAAAGTGCCTATGGGGTTCTCATGGCAAAACTTCCCGATTTCGAGGGCCTGGCGATTTTCGCGAAAGTCGTGGAGCTGCGCTCCTTTGCGGGTGCCGCGACCGAGCTGGCGCTGTCGAAGGCGACCGTCTCCAAGGCAGTAGGCCGGCTGGAGGAGCGGCTCGGCGCGCGGCTGTTCAATCGTACTTCGCGGCGGCTGGCGCTGACCGATGCCGGACAGAAGCTTGCCGAGCGCGCCGCGCGGCTGCTCGCGGACGGTGAGGCCGCGGAGAACGAGGCGCTGGCGCAGTCCTCCGCGCCGCGCGGGCTGGTGCGGCTCGCGGTGCCCATGACCTTCGGCGTAAAGAGCGTCGCGCCGCTGCTGCCGGAGTTTTTGAAGACCTATCCGGAAGTGTCGATCGACCTGCATCTGAGCGATGCCACGGTCGACCTGATCGGCGAAGGCTTTGACGCCGGCCTGCGCATCGCGCGATTGCCGGATTCGTCGCTGATCGCCCGACGGCTCTGCGCCATGCCGCGCTACACCGTGGCGGCGCCGTCCTATTTGAAGCGCCACGGTCGGCCGACGCATCCGATGCAACTCGCGCAGCATCAATGCTTCGGCTACGCCTATCTCTCCACGCCGAATGTCTGGCACTACACCAACGCGGCCGGAGAGCAGGCGAGCGTGCGGCCCGGCGGTCCCTTGCGTGTGAACAATGGTGAAGCCGTGATGCCGGCGCTGCTCGCGGGGCTGGGCATCGCCGACCTGCCGGACTTCATCGTCGGAGAGGCGGTCGCCTCCGGCGAAGTCGAAGTGATCCTGAAGGGCTGGAAGCAACCCGAAGGCGCCGTGCATCTGGTCACGCCGCCCGGCGGCCCGCGTCCCGCGCGCGTCGAGGTGCTGGCGGAGTTCCTGGCGGCGAAGTTCGCGAAGGGGTAAAAGAAGTAGCATCGATGTCGTCGCCCGGCTCGACCGGTCGACCCAGGGCGGATTCAACCGCAGGCGCTGGCTTCGGCGCCAGATACGCTGAAGCAGCAGGTCGAGGACGGCAAGATGCGCGTACTCGCGAATGGGGCGCTGAGCGGATCGCGAGCTTTCCCGATCTCCCGACGTTCAGGGAGTTGGGCTACAGGGATGTCGAGTTCTATATCTGGGCCGGCCTGTTCGCGCAGAGCGCGCTGCCTCAGCCGATCATGACGCAACTGCGCGAAGCAATGGCGCAAGCGGTGAAGGCGCCAGAGGTGACTAAAACCTTCGCGACCGCGGGCAGCCCCGTCGCCTACATGGACGCCCCGGAGTTTTCGAAATTCGTCACTGAGGACAGCGCGCGCCTGATCGCGGCGGTGAAGAGGATCGGCAAGGTCGCGTAGGTTTCGGCTTGCTCCACAACGGCATCACATTTAGTTGTCTGCGCGAACCTTCGTTGGCCGCATTCATTTGCAAGCGTGGAGCTGACGCCGCGCGGAACTTCCGCGCGCTTTCAACATCGAACGAATTGAAAGGAACGGACATGCGAACGCAGCACATTGTCCTGACCCTTGCGCTGGCAATCGGTGGTCTCGGCACCGCGGCCGGCGCGACCTCTGCGGAAGAATACCGGGGAACGTGGGAACAGCAGATGGCCTGCACCCCCGACGTGTGGCGTCTTTGCGGCGACCAGATTCCCGACGTGAATCGCATCGTGGCGTGCCTGCAACAAAACACGCCGAATCTTTCGAGCGGCTGCCGCGCCGTGTTTCAGTCCAACAACAGCATGCCGCAATCGCAGGCTGTTCCGCCGCCGCGCGGGCGTGCAGCACCGCCGCCGACGGCACGCAACGCGCCGCTTCCACCACCGGCACGCCCGAGCTATGACGACGATGACGAGTAATCTCAGGCCGGCCTGAGTTCGCAGACATCGACCCATTCCGCGCCAACCAGCGCGGCCATCCGCTCAGGCGCGATTCGCACCGCGCTGTGGGTCGAGCCCGCGGCGGGCACCACGATGTCGAACGCCTTCATCGAAGCATCGCAATATATCGGCAGTGGCGACCTCAAGCCGAACGGGCATACGCCGCCGACTTCATGGCCGGTGATCTCGGCGACCTCCTCGAGGCCAAGCATCTTCGGCTTGCCGCCGAACAGCGCCTTCACCTTCTTGTTGTCCATCCGTGAGGTGCCGCTGGTCACGATCAGCACCACGCGCTCGCCGACGCGCAGCGACAGCGTTTTCGCGATCCGCGCCGGTTCGACGCCATAAGCCTCGGCGGCGAGCGGCACCGTCGCCGAGCTCTGCTGCGATTCGATCACGGATATGTCGGGGGCGTTTTCGGCGAAGAAGGCGCGAACGGATTCAAAACTCATGTTCAAAACTCATGGAAGGCAACGACATCAGGCAATTCGGACAATGAACGAATGCGATGATCGACCTCGATGCCGAGCGCATCCATCTGGGTGCGCAGCGCCTTGAACAGCGTGAGCGGGGGCAGCGTCTCGCTCTCGACACAGGCGAGCGCCATCGCTTCCGGCGTCACCCGCTCGATCCAGGCGACATTGAGCCCGAAGGACTTGGCGCCGCAGGCGTCCCAGGGATTGGAGGAAACGAACAGCACGTTTGACGCGGCGACGCCGAGCTTCTCCTCGATCAGCGTGTAGGCATCGGGGCTCGGCTTGAAAACCTTGTGCTCGTCGACGCTCACGGTCGCCGCAAGCACGCGGTCGAGGCCGGTGTTTTTCACCAATGCGTTGAGCATGTCGGGGCTGCCGTTAGAGAGGATTGCGAGTTTCCTGTCCTTCAGTGATGCGAGCGCATCCATCGCGTCCGGATAGAGATCGAGATGCAGGTATTTGTCCATGAGGCGCGAGAAGGTGGCTTCATCATATTGCAGCCCGAGAATGCGCAGGCTGTAGGCGAGCGAGTCGCGGGTGACGACGGAAAAGTCCTGGTAGCGCCGCATCAGCGAGCGCAGCCAGGTATATTCGAGCTGCTTGATGCGCCAGACCTGGGTGATGATCTCGCCATAGCCGGGAAACGCCTCCTCGGTGACATCGGCCACCGATTGCACGTCATACAGCGTCCCATAGGCGTCGAACACGACAGCGTTGATGGTCACATCATCACTCTATTTTTGTGGACATAGCTTTCCGCGAACTCTCTTCACCTCTCCCTTCGGACGAGGTGAACTAAATTCCCAGAATCTTCCTCGCGTTCGCCTTTAGCACTTTTGGCCTGATGTCGTCGCGGATGTCGAGCTTGGCGAAATCGGACAGCCAGCGGTCGGGCGTGATCACCGGCCAGTCCGAGCCGAACAGCATCTTGTCCTGCAGGATGGAGTTGATGTAGCGCACCAGGATCGGCGGGAAATATTTCGGCGACCAGCCGGAGAGGTCGATATAGACGTTCGGCTTGTGGGTGGCGACCGACAGCGCCTCTTCCTGCCAGGGGAAAGAGGGATGCGCGAGGATGATCTTCAGATCGGGAAAGTCGGCGGCGACATCGTCCATGTACATCGGGTTGGAATATTTCAGGCGCATGCCCATGCCGCCGGGCATGCCCGAGCCCACGCCGGTCTGGCCGGTGTGGAACAGCGCGATCGCGCCGCCGTCATTGATCGCCTCATAGAGCGGATAGGCCATGCGGTCGTTGGGATAGAAGCCCTGCATGGTCGGATGGAATTTGAAGCCGCGGACGCCGTATTCCTCGATCAGCTTGCGGGCCTCGCGCACGCCGAGCTTGCCCTTGTGCGGATCGATCGAGACGAACGGGATCAGCACGTCGAGATTTTCGGACGCGATCTCCAGCATCTCGTAATTGTTGTAGCGTCGGAAGCCGGTCTCGCGCTCGGCATCGACCGGAAAGATCACCGCCGCGATCTTCTTGGCACGATAATAGGCGGCCGTCTCCGGCACGGTCGGCGGGTGCTTGTGCGGCGACTTGAAATATTCCGCCATCTGCGCCTGGAAATCGTCATAGCCGTCGTCACCGTGCATGCCGCAGGGTTCTTCGGCATGGGTGTGGATGTCGATCGCGACCACGCTCTCGATGTCAGGCAGTTTCAGCTTCGGCATGTGCGTTTCCCGGCTTGATTTTGCGGCTCGGTAAATTGATTATACCATATAACAAATTCCGCAAGGCGGCAGAAGTCATCGCGGAGCGCGACGGGAGGACGAGATGGCGGAAGCGGCAGCCTTCGAGACTGATTTCTGGAAAGACGCCAATCTGCGCAAGGTCTGGGACGAGCTCATTCCGGGCGAGCCGCGCAAGACGATTCCCTACACGCTGACGAAGGAAGCGATCGAGCTCTACTGCAAGTCGGTCGGCGAAACCCATCCGCTCTATTTCGACGAGGCCTATGCGAAGACCACGCGCTATGGCGGCCTGGTCGCACCGCCCTCGATCCATATCCTCTTGATGTTCTCCTGTACGCCGGCGAATGACTGGATGCGCTCGCCGGGCACGGTCAATGCCGGGCAGTCCTGGAGCTACAACATCCCGGCACGGCCCGGCGATGTCATCCGGCTCGAGGCGCGCGCGCTCGACAAGTTCATCAAGCGCGAGCGGTTGTTCGTCGTGCACGACAATGTCTTCTTCAACCAGAGCAACGAAGTCATCTGTTCCGGCCGCGGCTGGACCATCAGGCCCAAATGAAAAGGCAGATGTGAGGAGGAGAGGATGACCACGTTCGAAAGTCTGAAGGAAGGCGACACCATCGACGGGCCGAGCTTCAGGGTGTCGCGCGAATCCATTCGTCTGTTCTGCGATGCCTCGCTCGACTACAACCCGCTGCATCTCGACGACGACTACATGAAGGGCAATTTCGGCAAGACCCATTTCGGCGGGATCATCATGCACGGCATGAACAATTTCGGGCTGATCTCGCGCATGATCACCGACTGGGCCTATCCCGCGGGCGCCATTCACCGCCGGCTCGAGACGCGATGGGTCAAGCCGGTGCGGCCCGGCGACACCATTCAGCCCACCGGAATCGTCAAGTCGAAGCAGGCCACCGCGAAATCGCGCTGGGCCGTGATCGATGTGATGGTGAGGAACCAGGCCGGCGAGAAGGTCGCAACCGGCGAGGCGATGGTCGAGTTTCCCTGAAGGGCTGCGACCCGCGGACAGCGGGCGAAAAGGCCGTGGCCGGGTTTCGCAGGTCGATTTTTCCTGCGATTTCAGCACCAAAGGGCGGTCGAGCAGGGCTGAATCCGGCAGAAAGAGCCGGTTTGGATTGACATTTGCCCGCTCCATGGCTTAGAAACCGCGCGGTCCCGGGCGGTTGCCGCCAGCGGGATAGATCCCATTTTGCCAGATCCGGCCAGTCAACACGGCCTTCCAACGCAATCAGGATTCCGACAATGAAGGTCCGTAACTCGCTGAAATCGCTGCGCGGCCGCCACCGCGCCAACCGTCTGGTCCGCCGCAAGGGCCGGGTCTATGTGATCAACAAGGTCCAGCGCCGCTTCAAGGCGCGCCAAGGCTGACCGGTCCATAAGCGAAAAATCACAGCTGTTTGACGCGCTGCTGCTTTGCAGCGCGTTGTCGCGCGTCTAGACTTCGCGCATGGCTTTTCGACTCTCCCAGGCGATCCTGCTCGCCGCGACGCTCACCGTCGTCACCCCCTCACTTGCTTTCGCGGCACCGGACGGCCCGAGCGCCAGGCAGCGAAAGCTTCCCGAGGCCCCGAGCAAGCTGCCGAAGGCCGGCCCCGACCGTACCAAAGGGCTGGACTTCCTGTTCGGCGCGCTGAAAGCCGCGCCCGATGACGCCAGCGCCAAGCATGTCGAGGCGCGCATCTGGGCGATCTGGCTGCAGACCCCGAGCGATACCGCGGCGCTGCTGATGGCACGCGCCAAGGCTGCGATGGACGCGCAGCAGAGCGATATCGCGCTGAAACTGCTCGATGCCATCATCAAGCTGCGCCCGGACTATGTCGAAGCCTGGAACAGGCGGGCCACGCTTTATTACCTGAAGAACGACTATGCGAACTCGCTCTCCGACATCCAGCAGGTGCTGGCCCGCGAGCCCCGGCATTTCGGCGCGCTTGCCGGGCTTGGCATGATCATGCAGGACATCGGCGACGACAAGCGCGCGCTGGAAGCCTTCCGCAAGGCGCTGGCAATCAACCCGCACCTGGAAAAGGTGCCGGAGCTGGTCAAGACGCTGAGCGAGAAGGTCGAAGGCCGCGATATTTGATCGCAAGCCGATCGAAAGGAATCCGACGCGGAGAAATCGCGTCGGCCCAACTCTACAACGCCAGTGCGGAACGCTTACGCTGCTACGCTAGTGCAGGACGTTTTCGCCGCGCTCGGCGAAGCCGTAATGCGCGGCGGCCGCATAGAGCTGGGCGATCTCGGCTTCCAGATGCTCGTTGACCATCAACAACGCCTTCAGCGCCCCGCGGAGGTCGCCGTTGCAGCTGGCCACAATCTCGTCGATGACGGCTTCATTCGGTCCAATAGTCATCGAAAATCTCCTACTTTCCCTGCGGACTAATTTTCGGCGCCCGAGCCTGTTCCCCGAAGTGACGTGGACAGGCCGGGTCGCACGATTCCCTTAGTCACGTACGCCCGGCAGTCAGAAAGAGTGCTGACCATGGTTATAAAATGGCCGACGACGCCCGTATGACAGAACACCGCATTTATACGGGAAAACTCCACATTTTCGCCGCGAAACCGGTGCGCTGCGGCAACGTAGTTGTAGCGTGGCCCGCATACGCCGGGAAATCTCAATGATTCCAATTATCATCGTGGCAGCATTGCTGCTGCTCGCGCTGGCCACACAAACGTGCGTTTTTGTACTCGAGCGGATTTATCCACCGCTTGGAAAAAAAATTGTGGTCACAGGCGGGTCCTTGAATGTGGTCGAACTCGGGCCAGGCGCAGGGCCAAGGGATGCCGTGGGCCCTCCCGTCCTGCTGCTGCATGGTGCAAGCTGCAATCTGGAGGCGATGCGCCACCCGCTCGGCGAGCGGCTCGCGCAACGCCATCGCGTGATCCTGATCGACCGTCCCGGCCACGGCTGGAGTGAGCGTGACGACGAAGCCGATTCGATGCCCGCGGCTCACGCAGCGATGATCGAGGAGGCGCTGGAAAAACTCCGCACGGGTCCTGTCATCGTCGTGGTGCATTCGCTCGCCGGCGCGCTCGGCGCGCGGATGGCGCTGGATTATCCCGGGCGCGTCGCGGGGCTGGCGATGCTGGCGCCGGTGACGCATCCCTGGCGCGGCAGCGTCGGCTGATACAACAAGGCCGTGACCACACCGGTGATTGGCAAGCTGCTGGCGCACACCATCACGCTGCCGCTTGGCCTGCTGCTCGCTGAGAAAAGCGCGCGCAACGTGTTCTTGCCGCAGGCGATGCCGGACGGTTTTGTGAAGGATACCGCGACGCTGCTCTTGCTGCGTCCGCGCGAGTTCGTCGCCAATGCGCGCGACCTCGTGACATTGAAGCAGGCGGTTGCCGAACAGGCGCCGCGCTATGCCGGGATCAAGGCGCCCGTCACGGTGATTGCCGGCGACGCCGACAAGACGGTGTCGACCAACATCCATGCGCGTCCGTTTGTGGCGGCGGTACCGAACGCCAGGCTGATCGTGCTGCCCGGCGTCGGCCACATGATCCAGAACGTCGCGCCCGATCTGGTCACCTCGGAGATCGAGGCGATGATGGGGAAGATCGCGCAGGGGGCTGCCGTGGCGGCGCGGCCGGCTACGGCGGCGCGCGAGCCATAGGACTGAGAAGGGATCAAATGCAAAAGCCCCAGCCGAGGGGCCGGGGCTTTTCTGGTCGCGCGTCGTGCGACGCTATTTCTTCTTTCCGTCCTTGTCGAAGGACGAGAGATAGGCCCAGAGGTCGTTGGCTTCCTTCTCGTTCTTGATGCCGGCGAAAGCCATCTTGGTGCCGGGGATCTTGCCCTTGGGGTCCTTGATGTATTCGAGGAACTGTTCCTTGTTCCAGGTGATGCCGGAGTTCTTGTTGGCGTCCGAATAGGAATAACCCGCCGCCGTTCCGGAATGGCGGCCATCGATCCCGTTCAGCTCCGGCCCTACCTTGTTCTTGGCGCCTTCGCCGATCGAGTGACACGGCATGCATTTCTTGAACGTATTCTCGCCGGCCGCGGCGTCCTGCGCCCGTGCGGCGGAGGTGGCGGCCATGGCAGAGACGATGGCAACGACGCTCAGAGTCAATTTTTTCATGAGATGCTCTTTGGCTGGATCAGATTGGCTGGATCAGAGGGAGGGTAGGCGCGGCCGTTTTGGCATGGGCCGCTCGGATAGGACAAGCCACGAAACCCTGACAGGTTTCACGATCGCCCGCTTGTCTCAGAGAGAACTTTCGGGGGGTGGGGGCATTCGACCTTCGAACGAGCTACCCAAACCCGGACAGACATGGTTGATTTGCCGGGGCAAATCGATAAAGCGCGGAGCCGGAGGGGACAGCCATGGCCATCATGATGCCGCAAGCCGATTCCGTGGTGCTGTCGCGCCGCGCGGAGATCGTGGCCGCGCTGCGCGCGATCGTCCCGGGCGAGGGCGTGATCGACAGCATCGACGAGATGCGCGCCTACGAGAGCGACGGGCTCACTGCCTATCGCCAGCCGCCGATGGTCGTGGTGCTGCCCGATACCACCGGGCAGGTCTCGAAAATCCTGAAATACTGCCACGAGCACAACATCAAGGTGGTGCCGCGCGGCTCTGGCACCTCGCTGTCGGGCGGTGCGCTGCCGCTTGCCGACGGCGTGCTGCTGGGGCTCGGCAAGTTCAAGCGCATCCGCGAGATCGATTTCGACAACCGCGTGGTCGTCACCGAGCCAGGCGTCACCAATCTCGCCATCAGCCAGGCGGTGGCGCATGCCGGCTTCTATTACGCGCCCGATCCGTCCTCGCAGATCGCATGCTCGATCGGCGGCAATGTCGCGGAAAATTCCGGCGGCGTGCATTGCCTGAAATACGGCATGACCACCAACAACGTGCTCGGCTGCGAGATCGTGCTGATGAGCGGCGAGGTGCTGCGCATCGGCGGCAAGTCGGCGGAAAATTGCGGCTACGACCTGATGGGCGTCATCACCGGCTCGGAAGGGCTTCTCGGGGTCATTACGGAAATTACCGTGCGCATCCTGCAGAAGCCGGAGACCGCGAGGGCGCTGATGGTCGGCTTCGCCGAGGTCGAGGCCGCCGGCGAATGCGTGGCGCGGATCATCGGCGCCGGCATCATCCCCGGCGGCATGGAGATGATGGACAAGCCCGCGATCCATGCCGCGGAAGCCTTCGTCCATGCCGGCTATCCCCTCGATGTCGAGGCACTTCTGATCATCGAGCTCGACGGCCCCACCATCGAGGTCGACGAGCTGATCGAGCGGGTGGAGGCGATCGCGAAAGGATGCGGCTCGACCAGCTGCCAGATTTCGACCTCGGAAGCCGAGCGCAATCTGTTCTGGGCCGGACGCAAGGCGGCATTTCCCGCGGTCGGGCGCATTTCGCCCGACTATCTCTGCATGGACGGCACCATTCCGCGCGGCGCGCTGCCGAAGGCGCTGACGCGTATCCGCGAGCTCTCGGAAAAATACGGCCTTGGCGTCGCCAACGTATTCCATGCCGGCGACGGCAATCTGCATCCGCTCATTCTCTACGACGCCAACAAGCCCGGCGAGATCGAGAAGGCGGAAGCGTTCGGCGCCGACATCCTGCGCTGCTGCGTCGAGCTCGGCGGCGTGCTCACCGGCGAGCACGGCGTCGGCATCGAGAAGCGCGATTTGATGGGCGAGATGTTCACCGAGATCGACCTCAATCAGCAGCAGCGGCTGAAATGCGCCTTCGACGCCCAGGGCCTGCTCAACCCCGGAAAGGTGTTCCCGACCCTGCATCGCTGCGCTGAGCTCGGCCGCATGCATGTGCACGCGGGCAAGCTGGCGTTTCCGGACTTGCCCCGGTTTTAGGGCACCGGGTTCTCCCCAGGTTGCGGATGCGGCCCCATACTCTCCACCGTGCAGTCATGCTTTTGTCAAAACTGCGTTGAGTGTTGTAGGCTCGCGACACAGTGGAAGTCCGACCGCCCTCCTTCGGGACATTTGGAGGGAAAGGAGCGCCAATGAATTCCACGCCGAACCCCACGACAGGTAGCCCGGACGCCGTCCTCGCCGCTCGCGCCGACGAACGGCTCGCCCACGCCTATGAGCAGATCGCGCGCGCGGATGAGCAGCTCGCGCGCGTCACCGAACAGCTTTCGAAAATGGAACATGAGGCCGCACACCGTCCTTCCGTCGTCTACTGCCCGCCGCCATCCCATGACCGGCCCGCGATACGTGGTCTCCTCGGTTTGGTCCTGGCGGCGTGCATCGGCGGCGCTGCTTTCGCCGTTCAAACCCCCTATGGCGAGGCTGCCAGGCTGACGATCGCCCAGTGGGCGCCGTCCCTCGTTTCAACTTCGTCGCTGTGGTTGCAAAAATCAGAGGATTCGGCCGAGCCGCGCCTGCCTGCCGTTCAGCTCGCCGCGGCCGAGGCAACACCTCCGCAATCCGCGCCTTCGGCGCAGGCCCCGGCGCAGGACGTCGCGCCGACGCCCGCCCCGATCCCCCCCGAATTGACGCAATTGCTGCAATCGATGGCGCGCGATATCGCCACCGTCGAGCAGGGGATCGAACAGCTCAAGGCAAGCCAGGAACGAATGGCAGCCGACAATGCAAGAGCCATTGAGCAGTTGAAAGCGAGCCAGGAACAAGCAGCGCGCGTTGCCGCCAAGCCTTCCGAGCCGGACACGCGCGCCAAAACGACGCCCCGGCCGGTTGCCGTCGCCGCGCGCAAGCCCCCGCCGCCCTCACAGGCCAGAGCACATCAGCCGGTGCAGCTGCAGCCAAAACAGCAGTAGGTGTCATTGGCGCCGGCGGGCGGCCGGGCCGACCGGCCGGTGCGGCGCCATCGGCATTTCTCCGCAAATCGAGCCGAAGGACGTTTCAGGAGCGCCCGGGCAATTGGCGGGCCGGGCGCGGGAAAACCGATTTGGCTCGGTGCCGAAGGTCGCATAGGCTCCCGGGCGGGCGGAGACTGGGATGGCCGACATCGCGGTGGGCACAACGAGCAGGGCGGCAAGCGGTGCGCCGCGCGCGCCACGGCTCGCCTTCATCGACAACATCCGATGGTCGATGATCGTGCTCGTGCTCTCGATGCACGCGGCCGACACCTATAGCCCGTTCGGCAACTGGTACTATGTCGACCGCCAGCCGAGCGAGCTTGGCACGAAAATCTTCTTCGGCGTGTACCAGAGCTTTCTGCAGGCCTTCTTCATGGCCCTGCTGTTCTTCGTCGCCGGTTACTTTTCCGCCGCCGCCTTTGACCGCAAAGGCTTTGCGCCCTTCGTGCGCGACCGCTTCCTGCGGCTGGGCGTTCCGACGCTGCTCTTCATGCTCGTGATTGGCCCGCTGACGCAGTATTTTCTGTCCTGGACCTGGGGCACCGGCGGCTTTGGGCATCAATGGCTGGTGCATCTGAAAGATGGCGAATGGCTGTCCGAGACCGGGCCGATGTGGTTCTGCGCCGCGCTGCTCGCGTTCTCGATCCTCTACGCTCTGGCGCGCCTCACCGGATGGAAGGAAGCCGCGATCAAGCCTGGCGAGGCAGGGGTTTCGGCCTTCATCGCCGTCATGGCGCTCGCGACCTTTCTCGTCCGCATCGGCGTCAGCGAGGGTGCTTCGGTGCTCAACGTGCATCCCGCCGACTTCCCGCAATACGTGCTGATGTATCTGGCCGGCGCGTATGGCTATCGCGGCAACTGGCTGGAAGGATTTTCCGACCGCTTTTGCTTCCGCATTGCCGCGCTGACGTTGTCGGTTTCGGTGCCCCTGTTCGCAGCCCTGATCGCCTTCGGCGGCGGGCTCGAAGGCGACACCGCGAAATATTCAGGCGGGTTCAATCCCGTCAGCGCCGGCAAATGCCTGTGGGAGGCCCTGGTCTGCATCGGCATGGCGCTGCTGATCCTGGCCGTCTTCCGCCGCTTCTTCGATACGCAAGGGCGCCTCGCACGTGTACTCTCCGACAATGCATTCGGCGTTTATCTGATCCATCCGCCGGTGCTGATCGCCTGCGCGATCCTGTTGCACCCGCTGATGTGGCATCCGATCGCGAAGGCCGCTCTGCTGACTGTGCTTGCGGCAGTCGGCAGTTTCGCGGCCTCCGCGTTCGTATTGCGCAAGTCGCCGTTGCGCGCGATCGTCTAGAGCAGTGCGTATTGCGCGCGTTCGCGTTTCGCCAGGAGCGGCAGCGCCTGGCCTGCGATATAGGTCTTGAAATGCGCGCTCTCCTGATGCGCCTTGAAGGCGGCCTCATCGCGGAACAACTCGTAGAACAGGAACTGTGCCGGATTTTCCTTGGCGCGCGAGATCAGGAACAGTTTTGCGCCTTCCTCGCGCTGTGCTTCGGGCAGGAAGCGATCGAGAATGGAGGCGACCTTGTCGGCCTCGCCTTCTCTGGCTTCCCACTGCGCGACGACCAGAAGCCCGCCGCCGTCGACGGCTTCGTTGATGGTTTTCTTTTCCACTGCGTATCGGCCCATGGTGATCACTCCTTCGATGATTGGGGGCAGGGGCCTCACTACGCCCGGGAGGGACGCCGATAATTCGATACCGGGCGAACCATGCGATAAATGCTTCGATCATGATCGAAGCATGAAGACACGATTTTCGAAGCGGCTCGTGTGTATCGCGCCCTTGTCTCCGGCGCCTATGGCGCTAGAAGGAATGTCGGAGGACGCCGGTGCGTCCGCAATCGTCGCGAAGGTTCGAGAAGGCGGGTTGGCGTGGATATCCTGAAAATACGCGACGCCAGGGACGTCGAGCAGGTGGTGCGGGCGGCGATCGCGGGCGAGCAGCCGCTGGAGATCATCGGTCATGGTTCCCGGCGCGGAATCGGCCAGCCGATGGCGACCAATGCCGTGCTCGACCTTTCCGCGCTCAACGCCGTCGCCTCCTATGAGCCGAACGAGCTGATCATCACAGTGCAGGCGGGCGCGCCGCTGGCCGACGTGATGTCGCTGATCGATTCCAAGAACCAGCAATTCGCCTTCGAGCCGATGGATACGGCGCCGCTATTGGGCGTCATCGACCCCGGAACCGTCGCCGGCATGATTGCCGCGGGGCTGGCGGGGCCGCGCCGAATCAAGGCGGGCGGGGCGCGCGACCATCTGCTCGGCGCGCATGCGGTCTCGGGCTTCGGGGACAGCTTCAAGACCGGCGGCAAGGTGGTGAAGAACGTCACCGGCTACGATCTCTGCAAGCTCCTGGCAGGCTCCTGGGGCACGCTCGCGGTCATGACCGAGGTGACGCTGAAGGTGATGCCGCGGCCGGAAGCAGAGCGCACTTTGGTGCTGCGCGGCCTCGATGACCTCACAGCCAACCGTGCCATGACGGCCGCGCTCGGCTCTCCCTTCGACGTTTCTGCGGCGGCGCATGTGCCAGGTTCCACGCTGCGGGGCGAGGTGTCCGGCCTCGATCGGCTCGGCTCGACGCGTGAGGCGGTCACCCTGATACGCCTCGAAGGCATTCTCGCCTCCGCCAGCCACCGCGCGGCCTCGCTCGCGAGAACGCTCGAGCCCTTCGGCAAGGCCGAGATCGTGGAAGATGAGGCTTCCGCACCAGCCTGGCGCGCGATCCGCGACGTGCTGCCTTTCGCGGCCAGTGGACCGCTTGGAGCCTGGCCGGTGTGGCGGATCGTGTGTCCGCCGGCCTCGGGCGGCGCGATCGGGCAAGCCTTGGTGCGCGAGACCGGGGGAGATGTGATCTACGATTGGGGCGGCGGGCTGATCTGGGCCGCGCTGCCGCCCAAGGTCGACGCACAGGCGGGCTTGGTGCGCGGACGCGTCAATGCAGCCGGCGGTCACGCCACGCTGCTGCGCGCCTTCGAGGACGTGCGGCGCCAGGTCGACGTGTTCCCTCCGCAGACGGCCGGGCTCGCCGCGTTGGGCGAGCGGGTGCGCCAGAGTTTTGATCCGAAGGGCGTGCTCAACCGCGGCCGCATGATCCGGGGGGCTGCGGCATGAAGACCGAATTTTCGCTGGCGCAACTCGCCGATCCCGACATCAAGGAAGCCGACAAGATCCTGCGCGCCTGCGTGCACTGCGGCTTCTGCACCGCGACTTGTCCGACCTATGTTTTGCTTGGCGACGAATTGGATAGCCCGCGCGGCCGCATCTATCTCATCAAGGAGATGCTGGAGAAGGACAAGCCGCCGACAAGGGACGTGGTGAAGCATATCGACCGCTGCCTGTCCTGCCTGTCCTGCATGACCACCTGTCCGTCGGGCGTGAACTACATGCATCTGGTCGATCAGGCGAGGGTCCGCATCGAGCGCGACTATCGCCGGCCGCTGCCGGAGCGGATGCTGCGCTGGGTGCTCGCACAGGTGCTGCCGAGCCCGCAATTGTTCCGGATCAGCCTCTGGCTGGCGCGGCTCGCAAGGCCGTTTGCAGCGCTGCTGCCGGTACCGCAACCGTCCGCCACGCCCGGCCTCTCGCAGCGCCTGACCGCGATGCTGGCGATGGCTCCGGCCGCCTTGCCGGCGCCAGGGCCGGTCCCGGGCAGCGTGTTTCCAGCGTCAGGCGCGCGGCGCGGCCGTGTTGCGCTGCTGCAGGGCTGCGCGCAACAGGTGCTGGCGCCGCGGATCAACCAGGCCGCCATCAATGTGCTGACCCGCCATGGAATCGAGGTCGTGCTGGTCAGGGACGAGCAATGTTGCGGCGCATTGACCCACCACATGGGCCGCGATGGCGATGCATTTGCCAGCGCACGCGCCAACATCACGGCGTGGCTGAAGGAGGCCGATCGCGGCGGCCTCGACGCCATCCTGGTGACGACGTCCGGATGCGGAACCGTGATCAAGGACTACGGCTATTTGTTGCGAGAAGACCGCGATTTTGCTGGGCCGGCCGCGAAGGTCTCGGGTCTTGCAAAGGACATCACCGAGTATCTCCAGAGCGTCGAATTGCAGCTGCAACAGCGTGAGCACGACGGCATCGTCGTCGCCTATCACTCGGCCTGTTCGCTGCAGCATGGACAGAAAATCGTTAGTCTTCCGAAAGAATTGCTTTCCAAGACTGGATTCGTGGTGAAAGATGTACCGGAGAGTCATTTGTGTTGCGGTTCGGCTGGGACCTACAACCTTCTCCAGCCTGACCTTGCGACGAAGTTGCGAGACCGGAAGGTCGCCAACATCGCAAGCGTCAAACCGGACATGATTGCCGCGGGCAACATCGGGTGCATGATGCAGATTGCCGGCGGCACATCGGTTCCTGTCGTGCACACGATTGAGCTTCTCGATTGGGCGACGGGCGGTCCGCGGCCTGGACCAAACTGATCGAATGACCCCGCGCGAGAGGCGCGGTCGACTTTAAAAACGCCTGATGGACACGGATCGGCGGCAACAGGAGGATCACGATGGCTAAAGGGAAAAAGGACAAGAAGGACAAAAAGAAAAAGTTGATGTTGATGGCGAAGAAGGCCGCGAAGAAGACTTCGAAGAAGAAGGCCAGGAAGGCGGCGAAGAAGTACGCGCCGAAGAAAAAGAAGGCTGCGAAGAAGGCGGGCAAGAAAGCCGCGAAGAAGACGGCGAAGAAGTCGGCAAAGAAGGCTGCGAAGAAAACCGCCAAGAAGGCTGCGAAGAAATCAGCCCCCAGGAAGAGCGCGCCGAAGGCCGCAGCTCCCGCTCCAGCTGCACCGGAACCCGCCCCGGCTCCCGAACCGGCGCCGGCTCCGGCCCATAGCTGGGCCATGCCGAGCTCGCACAGCCCGTCAACGCCGTCTTACGGAGACCAGCACTCGCCTCCCGGTGGGGACGACCACAACGGCTAGACTGTTTCGCCGGCTTCGGATCAGGCGAACAAAGGCCGCGGCGCTTGGGCGCCGCGGCCTTTTGCTTGGCTGATAGCCGGCTGGAAAAAAATGATTCGCGCCGCCAGCCGTTACGCACAGCGGTTTGCGTTGCGTACTGGCCTCTTACGAGCGTCCGCGTGGAGGAAAGCAGTCAAGATTGTTGTTGGAATGCAACACACCCTGACAACCTTTCGTGGAATTGTTTGAACGCCTAAAAAGGCGGCAGATGCTTGACTTTTTTGCTTCTCCGGTTGGGCCGCACGCCTCAGATTGCTCGCGGGTTGAGAAGAATTGACCTCACCAGGTGTCGTTGCCCCGGGGGGCGCGGGCTGGTTCTTGGAAAGTGATGGGGATCGTCATGAAGAAAGTGATCTTGTTAGCAACGGCGCTGGCAATGATTTCGGGTTCGGCTCTCGCGGCGGATATGCCGGTCAAGGCTGTCAAGGCGCCGCCGGCGGCATTCGAGCCTTGGGATGTCGCCTTCGGCAGCGCCATCATGAGCGACTACGTGTTCCGCGGTGTCACCCAGTCCAACCACAAGCCGTCGGTCGCCGCTTATTTCGAACCGCGCTACAACGTCAACAAGGACCTGCAACTCTACGTCGGCACCTCGGCGGAGAGCATCTCCTTCCCGAACCGCGCCGCCGCTGAAGTGGACATCTACGGCGGTATCCGTCCGACCTTCGGTGCCTTCGCCTTCGACATCGGCGTTTGGGGCTACCTCTATCCGGGCGGGCAGTGCTTCAACGGCGCGGCGTTCCCGGGCTCGGGCATTCCCGGCTCTGAAACGCAGTGCATCCAGAACGGCAACCTGCCGAACGCATTCCTCACGACCGGCGTTCCCGGCAACGTAGCGAAGCGCAGCGCCAGCTTCTTTGAAGTCTATGGCAAGGGCGCCTACACCATCAACGACAATTGGGCGGTCGGCTTCAACGAATACTACTCGCCGAACTTCCTGAACCTTGGCGCCTGGGGCAACTACGCTTCGCTCACTGCGAAATGGACCGCGCCGAGCACGTTCTTCGGCACCTCCGGCGTCGGCATGTACGTCTCCGGCGAATTCGGCCGCCAGTGGCTGGGTACGTCGGACGCGTTCTACGGCGTGACCCAGTTTGCTCCGTTCCCGAACTATACGCTGGGCATTCCCGAGCCGAGCTATAACACCTGGAACATCGGCGTCGGCTTCACCTACAAGGTCTTCACTCTCGACCTGCGCTACTCCGACACCAACCTGTCGAAGGCCTCCTGCAACGCCTTCACCAGCGACTTCTCGACCACCAATGCGAGCCCATCTTTCGTGACGGCGATCAACCCGGGCAACGGCGTTGCCGCTTACGGCTCCAACTGGTGCGGCGCGACGGGCATCGCCAAGCTCTCGGTCGACCTGACGGCGATGACCAACCTGAAGTAAGCTTTCAGACGCAGATTCCCGGATGAGCGGCAGAGCGATCTGCCGCCCTTTTCATTTGGCGCTGAGGTCCGTGACCAGCGGCGCCGGCGGTGACGGCCTCTATGGCAGAGCGAAATGATCGCCCTCGCGCACCAGGCTGGTCTTGCGCTGGTGGAACGCCTCCAGCGTCGCGCGGTGGCCGATCGAGATCACGGTGGTGCCGGGCAGCTTATCCGCGAGCACGCGATACAGCGCGGCTTCGGAGGGTTCGTCGAGGGAAGCGGTCGCCTCATCCAGGAACAGGAAATTCGGCGTATGCAGGAGCGCCCGCGCAATGCCGAGCCGTTGCTGCTCGCCGAGCGACAGGATTCGATTCCAGTGCTCCTGACGGTCGAGCCGCGGCGCCAGTTGCGGCAGACCGACTTCCGTGAGTGCTACCTTGATCTGCTCGGCGGTGAAGTCGCTCGCTTCACTCGGATAGGCGATCGCGGCATGCAGCGTTCCGATCGGGAAATACGGCCGTTGCGGCAGCATCATCAGCGACGCTTTCGCGGGAATCTCGATCGCGCCGTTTCCGTACGGCCAGATCCCGGCGATGGCGCGGAACAGCGTCGACTTGCCGGCGCCGGAGGGGCCGGTGACCAGCAGGCGCTCTCCGGGGCGAACGCTAAAACCGTCGGCGGAGATCAGCGGCACGCCGTTGGGCAGCCGCACCAGGAGCTTCCGCAAGTCGATCTCATCTCCGTCGCCCGGTGCGGTGAGGCGGATCGAATCGCTGCTCTTCTTCAGACGCTCGGCGGCCGCAACCGACATCTCGAAGCCGTCGAGACGGGCCACGACCGCGCGCCACTCTGCCATGCTGCGGTAGATCCCCACGAAGAAGGACAGGGCCTTCTGCACGTTGCCGAAAGCCTCCGCGGCCTGCAGCAGCGTGCCGATCAGGATGTTTCTCGCGAAATAGGCCGGCGCGGCGAGCGCGATCGGGATGATCAAAGCGGCCTGGGCGTAGCTCTGGGTGAAAGCCGTCAGCCGCTTGGTCCGGCTCATGATGGCGTACCAGTTCGCGACGACACGGCCGAAGCGGTCGAGCAGGCGGGTGCGTTCGGCGCCGTCGCCGTCGAGCAGCGCGATCTGTTCGGAGTTTTCACGGGCGCGGACCAGGTTGAAGCGGAAGTCGGCCTCGCGGCGCTGCTGCTCGAAATTGAGATTGACGAGCGGGGCGCCGATCCAATGCGTCAGCGCCGTTCCGAAGATCGAATAGATCAGCGCGGCCCAGACCAGGTAGCCGGGAATCGCGTGGGGGCTGCCGAACAGGTGCAGCGGCGCGGTCTCCGACAGGCCCCAAAGGATCACGACAAAGGAAAGAAACGATACGACGGAGCTCAACAGGCCGACGCCGACCTCGAGCGTCCGATCCACGAACAGCTTGATGTCATCGGAGATGCGCTGGTCCGGGTTGTCCGCGGCATCGCCCTGAAGCTGCATGCGGTAATGATTCGCGTCATGCAGCCACTCGCCGAGGTATTTGGTGGTCATCCAGTTGCGCCAGCGGATCTGGAGCCATTGATTGAGGTAGAGCTGATAGACCCCCAATACGACCGAGACGGTCGCGAGCACGATGAAGACGATCATCTCCCGGACGAAACCGTTGTAGTTCATCTCCTGCAGCGCGTTGTAGAAGCGGTTTCGCCACTGGTTGACTAGCACATCGGTGCCGACCAGCGCCAGCTCGATCGCGATGACAGTGGCCAAGAGGATGCACCCGGCCCATTTGTCCTCGGATTTGAAATAGGGAACGGCGATGCGCCAGACGATCACGAGGGTCGCGCGGATGTTGTTCACAGGGGAGCGTCTCCTCGATAAGGAGGCCAAAGGCCTGAATTAATGAGAGAATTGGTCGATCTTAGACTAAGGTCGCAAGTATCATGGTGCTGGTCGCCTTGTCCCAGCCGGCGGATAGACCGTAGCATGCACCGAACGGCGCGAGGCAGGGGGCCGGCCGACTTCGTGACCTTGTGATCGAAGTTTGCTGACTGCAACTTTCGCGGGACTAATTCGCACACGGGATGGTTTACCCCTGCAAGCGCGTCGGGCACGTCACATGGGCGGTCGTGCCGCAAAAGCGCGTGGGGGAGAAACGCACAATGTGGAACCAAGTCTATAACCCGTTGGGCAGCGCAGCGCTGTCCACGATCGCGGCGGCCGTGCCGGTCGTTACGCTGCTGGTCCTGATCGCGAGCGGCCGGGTCAAGGCGCACATCGCGGCGATCATCGCCGTGATCGTGACCAACCTGATCGCGATCTTCATCTTCACCATGCCCGCGGGCATGTCGATCCGCGCCTCGATCCTGGGCATCGTCACCGGCTTCTTCCCGATCGGCTGGATCGTGCTGAACGTCATCTTCCTCTACCAGATCACGGTTACGACGGGGAAATTCGAGCTCCTGAAGCGCGCCGTCGGCGGCGTCACCGAGGATCGCCGCCTGCAATTGCTGCTGGTGGCCTTCTCGTTCGGCGCCTTCTTCGAGGGTGCTTCGGGCTTCGGCACGCCGGTTGCAATCACGGGCTCGATCCTGATCGGGCTCGGCTTCTCGCCACTCGCGGCGTCCGGCCTGTCCTTGATCGCCAATACCGCGCCCGTCGCCTATGGCGCGCTCGGCACGCCGATCCAGGGCCTTGCCTCGGTGACCGGCCTCGATCCCTACATCCTGGGCGCGATGGTCGGACGGCAGCTGCCGGTGTTCTCGCTCATCGTGCCGTTCTGGGTCGTGTGGGCGTTCGCGGGCTGGCGCGGCATGAAGGAAATCTGGCCCGCCATTCTCGTCACTGGCGTCTCGTTCGCGGTCCCGCAATTCGTGATCTCGAACTTCATCAATCCCTGGATCGTCGATATCGGCGCCTCACTGATCTCGATGGGCTGCCTGATCCTGTTCCTGCGGGTCTGGCAGCCGAGACAGCTCTGGCTGTCGCCGGCGTTGCGCGGGCGCGATGAATCGACCGAGACGATGGCGGCCGCCAAGCCGCTCGACAAGACGCCGCTGACGCAAGCCGAGTTCTGGACCGCGCTGCTGCCGTGGATCATCGTCTGCGTCGTGATGCTGATCTGGGGCAACGGCGCATTCAAGACCTGGGCGAACTCGATCTTCACCTGGAATTACGCCGTTCCCGACCTGCACCAGATGATCAACAAGATGCCGCCGGTGGTGCCGCAGCCGACCAAGGAAGGCGCGGTGTTCGGCTTCACCTATCTGTCCTTCACCGGCACCGGCATGCTGATCGCGGCGATCATCTCGGGGCTGGTGATGGGCCTGTCGCCGGCGAAGCTGGTCAGCGAGTACGCCCGCACCATCCGCCTCTGCGCAATCTCGCTGATCACGATCTCGGCGATGCTTGCAATCGGCACGCTGACAAGGCTCGGCGGCATCGACGCCACGCTCGGTCTCGCCTTTGCCGCGACCGGCGTGCTCTATCCCTTCTTCGGCACCCTGCTCGGCTGGTTGGGCGTGGCGCTGACGGGATCGGACACGGCCTCCAACATCCTGTTCGGCAATCTGCAGAAGATCACCTCCCAACAGCTCGGCCTGTCCCCGATCCTGATGGCCGCCGCCAACTCGTCCGGCGGCGTGATGGGCAAGATGATCGACGCGCAGTCGATCGTGGTCGCCTCCACCGCCACCAACTGGTACGGCCATGAAGGCACGATCCTGCGCTACGTGTTCAAGCACTCGATCGTCCTGGCCTGCCTCGTCGGCATCCTGGTGATGCTGCAGGCCTATATCTGGCCGTTCACGCTGATGGTTCTGCATTAGGCTCGAGCGCAAAAGGAAAATCCCCGCAGGTCGCAAGGCTTGTGGGGATTTTTTGCGACATTTTTTCTGCCCGACGAACCTGTTCAACATCGCGCGCGTCGAATAGAACGGCGCCGAGCCCGAGCAACAGAGCGCGATGACTTTTCTTCGAATCGTCATCCCGCTCTAGCTTCTTGTTGAGCATGATCTTTTCGGAAAGCCGCTGCACACTTTTCCGGATCATGCTCCAGTGTGAAGAGGATTTGATGCGTTCGATCAGTTTGCGTCCCGTTGCCCTTGCCTTGATCCTGCTCGCATCGACCTCGCTGGCGGCCCGGGCGCAAGCCGAAACCGGCTTTCCCTTCGGCCTGGAAATGACGCTGGACGCGCTGCCGCAGCCGGGATCGAAGCGGGTGCCGGACCTCGACATCGGCGACAATGGAGAGGTCGTGCTCGAGCTCTGGTGCAAGGGCGGCAAGGGGCAATTCTCGGTTGCCGGCAACAGCGTGATCTTTGTCGCAGGCGAGATGGAAGACCGCCCCTGTCCGCCGGCGAAGGCCCAGGCCGATGACGAATTGATCGCCGCGTTGACCGAAGCCACCACCTGGCGGCGGCAGGGTGACGCGGTCACCTTCGCCGGCAGCAGGACGCTGAAGTTTCACCTCAATACGAACTGATGCTTCTCTCCTCGCTCTTCGTGGGAGATGCAAAGACGTGCGCGTTATTTCCACACGGACTTGTCCGCGTCCCAGCGCTGGCCCTTCAATTCCCTGATCAGCGCGTCGATCGAGCCGGAATCGTCGCGGGTGTCGGCGCCTTCGTCGTCGCCGGGCGTGTTGTCCGTCAGGTTGAGCCTGGGGGGCGAGCCTTCATCGCTGGTGGTGGTGGAGGGATTGCCGATCCAGAGCATCAGCTGATCGGAGGCGCCGGGCTTGTCTGACGAGACCATGCCGTCGACCTCGATGGTGTCGGTGAGATCGAGCGCCGGATAGGTCTGGCTTGGCCGCGCGAAGACCAGTTTCAGCTTGCCGCTGGCAGGGCTCCAGCTCGAACTGGCGAGCTTGGCCGACAATGTCCTCGACAGCACGCCGGAAACGGTGGCGACCAGCTTGTCCCGGTTGATCTTGCCGCCGTCGCCATAGCCGGCGGCGGGAAAGCGGATGGCGCGGTCCATTTCGACCAGACCCGTGGTCCATCCGGCGGCGACCACGCCCGGCACGGCCTTCGCCTTGGCAATCAGCGCGGCGGCGCGGTCGGGATCGACCGACAGGTTGAGGGTCTGCTGGCCGGAACGCAGCGCATCGCAGGTCACGGTGAGGCTGTTGAGCGCAACCTCGACGTCCTGGCCCTTCAGGCTCTTCAGGAAGTCCGGCGCCGCATCGAGCTTGATGCGCACGCCGACCGATTCCGGCGAGACCTCGGTGAAATCCTTCGGCGTCGCATTGATGCCGTCATCGACAGTCTGGCTGTCCTGGAATTCCTTTTCGCTGATATCGGAATTTTCCGACGAGGCGACCTCGGTCACGATCTGACCGATGGTGATCTGGCCGCGGAAGTCGAAAGTATCGGCATTCTGCTTGCGCATGAGCTTGACCGAGACCGGCTTCTTGTCGACGAGGCTTTGCGTCGAACCGGTCATGGTCTGGCCGTTGACGGCGAGGTTGACCACGAAACGGTCCTTGCGATCGGAATTCTTCTCGGCGGGGTAGCAGAGGTCGAGGGTCGCGGCATTGACCGCCTTGCCCTGTCGCGTTTCCTTCAGGATCACGTCGGCATTGCCGTCCATCAGGCCGTCGATCGCGGTGAAATATCTGGTTTCGACCACGTTCGGGTCAGGCTTGGTCGACAGCTTGATCTGGGCAAGGGCGAAATCGGGCGTGGCTGCGAACAGACCCGCCGCGACAAATAGAAGCACGCGCATGCAAATTCCTCAGGGGTAAACCGACTGCTTCGCCTTAAGTAGCAAACCTGTGTGGCATCCGCCAAAAAGAAGGCCGCCCGGAGGCGGCCTTTTGCATCTGCTTTGCGGAACAGGCGGGTTTTAGAACCCCATGCCGCCCATTCCACCCATGCCGCCGCCGGCCGGCGATGGCGTCGCCGGCTCCTTCGGCATTTCGGCGACCATGGCTTCGGTGGTGACCAGAAGACCGGCTACGGAGGAAGCGTCCTGCAGCGCGGTGCGCACGACCTTCGCGGGGTCGATGATGCCCTTGGCGACCATGTCGACATATTCCTCGGTCTGGGCGTCGAAACCGAAGGTTTCCGACTTGTCCTCGAGGATCTTGCCGACCACGATCGAGCCTTCGACGCCGGCGTTCTCCGAGATCTGGCGGACCGGAGCTTCCAGCGCCTTCAACACGATGTTGATGCCGGCCTGCACGTCCGGATTATCGTTGTGGATGCGCCCCACCGCCTTCTTGGCGCGCAAGAGCGCCACGCCGCCGCCGGGCACGATGCCTTCCTGCACGGCTGCACGGGTGGCGTTGAGCGCGTCCTCGACGCGGTCCTTCTTCTCCTTGACCTCGACCTCGGTCGCGCCGCCGACGCGGATCACCGCGACGCCGCCCGCAAGCTTGGCCAGACGCTCCTGCAGCTTTTCGCGATCGTAGTCAGACGTGGTCTCCTCGATCTGCGCCTTGATCTGGGCGACGCGGGCCTCGATGTCCTTCTTCTTGCCGGCGCCCTTGACGACCGTGGTGTTCTCCTTGCCGATGACGACTTTGCCCGCGCGTCCCAGCATGTTCACGGTGACGCTTTCGAGCTTCATGCCCAATTCGTCGGAAATCAGCTGACCGCCGGTCAGGATTGCGATGTCCTCGAGCATGGCCTTGCGGCGGTCGCCGAAGCCGGGCGCCTTGACGGCCGCGACCTTGAGGCCGCCGCGCAGGCGGTTCACGACGAGGGTGGCGAGTGCTTCGCCCTCGACGTCCTCGGCGATGATCAGCAGCGGACGGCCCGACTGCACCACGGCCTCCAGCACCGGCAGCATGGCCTGCAGCCCGGAGAGCTTCTTCTCGTGCAGCAGCACGTAGACGTCCTCCAGCTCGGCGGTCATCTTCTCGGCATTGGTGACGAAATAGGGCGACAGATAGCCGCGGTCGAACTTCATGCCTTCGACAATGTCGACCTCGGTCTCGAGCGACTTGTTCTCCTCGACGGTGATGACGCCTTCATTGCCGACCTTCTGCATCGCCTGCGCGATCATCTTGCCGATCGCGGAGTCGCCATTGGCCGAGATGGTGCCGACCTGGGCGACTTCGGCGGAAGATGCGACCGGCTTGGCGCGCTTCTCCAAGTCCTTCACCACGGCAGTGACCGCGATGTCGATGCCGCGCTTGAGGTCCATCGGGTTCATGCCGGCGGCGACCGACTTGGCGCCTTCGCGAACGATCGCGGCCGCGAGCACGGTTGCGGTGGTGGTGCCGTCACCGGCGGTGTCGTTGGTCTTGGAGGCGACCTCACGCACCATCTGCGCGCCCATGTTCTCGAACTTGTCCTCGAGCTCGATCTCCTTGGCGACGGTGACGCCGTCCTTGGTGATGCGGGGTGCGCCAAAACTCTTCTCGATGACGACGTTGCGGCCCTTGGGTCCGAGCGTCACCTTGACGGCGTTGGCGAGAACATCGACGCCGCGCAGCATGCGGTCACGCGCGTCTCCGGCAAATTTTACGTCCTTGGCAGCCATTTGAAATACTCCTGGGATTGATTGATGTGTGGCCGCTATCTTCAATTCGTCATCGCCGGGCTTGACCCGCCTGCGGGCCGAAGCCCCTTCGGCGCGGCGTAGGCCCGGCGATCCATCTTTTCGAGGAGTGATGGATGCCCGGGGTCGAGCCCGGGCATGACGATGGGAGAGAAACGGCGCCGTTTGGCGTCAAACCAGCACGCCCATGATGTCGGACTCCTTCATGATCAGGAGTTCCACGCCGTCGAGCTTGACCTCGGTGCCCGACCATTTGCCGAACAGCACGCGGTCCCCGACCTTGAGGTCGATCGGGATCAGCTTGCCGGCCTCGTCACGACCGCCGGGGCCCACCGCGGTGATCTCGCCCTGCGACGGCTTTTCCTTGGCCGTATCGGGAATGATGATGCCGCCCTTGGTTTTCTCTTCGGCGTCGATACGCTTGACCACGACACGGTCATGCAGCGGACGGAATTTGGATTTGGCCATGACGTTTCCCTCTACAGGCTCGCTTTACAGAACTGGTCGTGCTGGCGGGGGCGGATCGAATGCGGTTATACCGGACGCTTGGAGGGCGCCAACATGAACCGCACCTTGGCAATCGTGCCCTCGGAGTGCTAATCCCGTGCCCGAAGTATGGCTTGGCGAAGTTCCTGTCAAGCAAAGTGGTTAAGGCCTTATTGAGGCCGGTGTAGGATGCTGTGTCGCGAAACCCGGTCGGAGCCGGCGGCGTAGTTATTGCTCCGACAGCATTTTTAGGATTGGCTGCGGGTTGGGTGCGGCCACGATCTTGTTCGGGGGAATGCCATGTTCAGTTTCGGCTACGCGCGGACGGTTGCCAATCTGTCGGTCGTCTCGGCGCTGGCGCTATTCCTGGGAGCCTGCGGCAGCATGAGCCTCGGCAATTTCGGCTCGTCACAGCCCGCCGCGGCGCCAGAGCCGGGCGTCGAGCCGGAAATGCCGGCCACCATTCGTTCCGAAGAGCTGGTCGGCAAATGGGGCCTGGCCTCGTTCCAGAACCCCAACGACCGCGCTCGCACCGAGAAACAGGCCGCGGCCCAGTGCAAGCAGCCTTACGTGATCGGCGCCGGCCAGTCCGGGGGCGTGGTCATGCATCTGGCCGACCAGGCTACCCCGCAGGAACTGCGGGTGAAGGGCAGCCAGAGCGGCAAGAACTATATCGGCCCACCCGGTCCGCCCGGCGGCGAGCTGGATCGCGAGATCGTCTCCTTTGATGGGCGTGTCCTCATCACCCGCTTCACCGACAAGGACGCCGCCACCCGCTACGGCAACATGGTCTATGTCCGCTGCGGACCCGCGGGCACGAGTGCCAAGAGATAGCCGTCACGGCGCCACGACACCAAAACAAAAGCGCCGGCCTTCTGGCCGGCGCTTTACGCTTATCCCCCTGAAACTCTTTAGTTAGTTGAACAGGGCGTCGATATCGTCCTGCGAGGCATGGCCGGCGTCACCGTCGAGCTTCGGCCCGTTGAGGAGCCGCGCGTCGCCTTCGCGGGTGTCGACGATCGCCGGCGCATGGGCCCGGATCGCGTCGACGCCGCCCCAGATTTCCATCATCTGGTAGATGTGCTGTTCGATGAAGCGCATGGTCGCCATCACCTTGGTGATGCGCTGGCCGGTGAGGTCCTGGAAGTTGCAGGCCTCGAAAATCGAGATGACGCGCTCCTGGATTTCCTCGCTGAGGATCTTCTGCTGTTCCGGCGAGTTCACCTTCGAGAGCGCGCTTGCCGCCTGATCGATCGCTTCGGCGGCTTCCAGGATCTGCTGGGTCGCATGTTCGGTACCGCCGACCACGGCGCCGAGCTCGCCATTGACCTTGGCCATCTCCTGGCCGTCAAAGCTCTTGCCGTGCAGGACCGCGATCTCGCGCTTGGTGCGGTTGATCGCGTCATGGATAAGGTCGAGCTCGACCTTGAGCTTCTCGCACTGTTCGATCTGGGCGCGATAGGTTTCGAGCAGCGCCTGCGCTTCCGCGACCTCACGCGTCACCGACCCCTCGATGATCTCGGTCGCGGCGGTCTGGCCCGTGCCGGGGCTTGCCATCTGGGCGCGGATCGCGCGCAGCTCGGCCATGATCTCGTGATGCATAGGCCCGACGCCGGCGTCAGTGATTTCCTGGATCGGCATGATGTCGCCGCCGATGGCTTCTTCGATGCGAAAACGCTTGCGATGAACGGGCATGAGACTCTTCCTGAACTCCACTCCTTCGCCTTTTAGACAGATGCATTTAACATCGAGTTCACGCGCGGAACTGTCGTGAATGCACGGAGCGCCGATTTGCTCACCAGCGGTTAACCATGACGCTCGCGCATTTATCCAAAATAAACTCTGTCGGGCAAATCCGCTCGTCCCGGCCACATGGTGAATCGAAACGACGCTTCCGTTTACCAAACCGATCAGGTTTTCGTTGTTTATTCACCACGTGCAGGACGCGTTGGTTAGCGCTTCCTTGAGACACACAGCAAAGACGAAACCAGTACAGAGTACGTCGATGTCCAGAAATCTTTCTCTCGCGCTGCTTGCCGGCGCCTCTCTCCTCAGCGTCGGTATCGATCGCGCCGCGGCCTTCGACGGTGGCGAACCCAACGTGATCTACGCCAACGATCCGCAGGCGACCGCGGTGCGCACGGCCTACGCCGATCGCTCCAACATGGGTGGCGGCTTCATCCAGTTCCTGTTCGGCGATGGACCGCAGAGCCAGCGCTACTATCAGCAGGAGCCGGCCTACCAGCAGCCTTCCTATCCGGTTCAGCAGGGGCCTTCGTACTACGCGCCGCAGCCTGGCATGGCTCCGCAGGGAGTGCCGGGCCAGGACCAGGCCTACGATCCGACGCAGCGGCGTTTTGATCCAAGGTTTGAAAAACAGGAAGTCGAGTATCACGGCCGCGAAGGTGCCGGCACCGTCGTGATCGATACGCCGAACAAGTTCCTGTATCTGGTGCAGGGCGATGGCCGGGCGCTTCGCTACGGCATCGGCGTGGGCCGTCCCGGCTTCACCTGGTCCGGCATGAAGACGATCTCGGCCAAGAAGGAATGGCCGGACTGGACGCCGCCGCCGGAGATGCTGGCGCGCCGCCCCGATCTGCCGCGGCACATGGTGGGCGGCCCGGAAAATCCGCTCGGCGCGCGCGCGATGTATCTCGGCTCCTCGCTCTACCGCATCCACGGCTCGAACGAACCCTGGACCATCGGCACCAACGTGTCCTCGGGCTGCATCCGCATGCGCAACCAGGACGTCATCGATCTCTATGGCCGCGTCAATGTCGGCACCAAGGTGATCGTGCTTTGATCGGCGCACACGGCGAAAGCAAAAATGGCCGCCCGTGAGGCGGCCATTTTTTTGGGTGAGCCGTGGCTCAGGCGTAATCGCTGTCGTTGTCGCTGCCGAAATCGTCGGAATCAAGATCCATGGCGTCCTGATCGGCGTCCTGCTGGCGATCGATCGCGGCCTGGTCGAACAAGCCGCTGCCCGAGGCGTTGTCGGATCGGCCGATATCGTTGACCCCGGCGTCGCTGGCGAGCGAACTGCCCGACTGATCGCCCCACGGCCTGCTGCTACCGCCCTGATTGGTGTCGCCAAAAGCCTGGTGATGGCCGCCGCCCATCATGCCGCGGATGCTGTTGAGCAGCAGCGATCCGCCGACCATGCCGGCTGCGGCTGCGGCTGCCGTGCCGAGGAACGAGCTGCCGCCACCGCCCAACGACGAGCCGAAGCCGCCGGGACCTTGACCATAGGGGCTTTGGCCATAGGATCCTTGGCCAGGGGCGCCTTGGCCGTAGCCCTGGTCATGATGGCCTTGATCGAAACCGCCGCCACCTTGCGACTGCTGCAAGACCTGGCCCGAGTTCCAGACCGGGCGGTTCGGGACCGGCGGCGGAACATTGGGCACCGAGCCGCGCGGCTGGCTGTCCTTTCCGAACACGGCGTCGCGCATGGAATCGAGGAAGCCGCCGGATTGCTGTTGTTCCCCGGCATGGGCCTGCTCCAATTCCTGGATATGGGCATTGGCGCGCTTGAGCGCCTCATCCTGCACCAGCACGGTCTGCACCAGCGCGTAGAGTGCGTTGGGCGCCTTGCGCAAACCATCCTGGATCGCTGCAGCCGCGTCGGGATCGCGTGGCGCGCCTTCCACCCGGGCAAGCCGGTCAAAGAGATCGTCAACCAATTGGCGTTCTTGCGGTGTCATGGCGTCGCCTCCTCGCGTAGCCGGGAATCGCGGAGAAAATGTAGGAGGGCTTTGTGCCGCGCCTAGCGTTCCCTCGAATTAATTTTCGGTATGCGACACGTCGTCCGGCGGGCTGCCGCGGCTCTCAACGGCCCAATGTAACTTTATTCATTGCCAGCAGGGCCGGGAAATCATCGCCCGCGAGATAGGCATGCTCGATTTCGCGCACCTTGGTGAGCGGGTCGAGGCTGACCAGCACGTCGTCGACAAAGCCGGGATGGCACATTACGACGCCGTCTTCCGGCAACCCATCGAGGAAGTTACGCATCAGCGCGCCGTAGTCGGGGATGCGGGAATAATCATAGGCGCCGGCAAAGGCCGGGTTGACTTTGAGCCCGGTGCGCGCGGCGCCACGTTTGAATTGCGCCGAGAGATAGTCGAGCAACAGCGCCTTGGGCGAGCCGAGGCGCTGGCTGAGCGGCTGATTGCGCCGGGCCTGGCGCACCCAGGCGTCGGGCGCCTTCTCCTTCACCGCGTCGAGAAGGCCGTCGCGGACCTGCGGGTAAAGCTGGACATGCTGATGACCGTCGACGAAATCGGGCGCGCGGCCGAAGAGGTCGCGGAAGGCGTTGAGCTGCATGGCGACTTCGGCGCAGATGATCTCGGGATCGAGCCGGCGCAACTGGCCCGCGCGCAGAAGCTTTGCAAAGGGCAGGAATAGCTCGTCCCGCAGCGGACGGAAATGCATGGTCAATGGCCGGAACGGCGCGGTGAGCGTGACATGCAGGCCGACCGCGGTGCCTGCGTTCTTGGCCACAGCTTCCTGCAGGCGCGCGACCTCGTCGCGGCCGATCGCAGGCCCCACCATCATCGCCGAGGTCGCATTGAGACGGCCGCGCTCGATCAATTCGCGAATGGCGCGGTTGACGCCGGGGCTGATGCCGTAATCGTCGGCGCAGAGCCAGATCCGCCTCGGCGGCGCCTCGTTCATTCGGCCGCGGTCCGCTTGCCGGCGTCGGTCAGCGCCGCCTCGGCCTCGCAATGCTTCTCGCTGTGCTCGGCGACGAAGTAGATCGGGCGCGCCTTCAGCTCGGAAAGAATCTTGCCGATATATTCGCCGACGATTCCGATCATGATCAGCTGCACGCCGCCGATGGTCATGAGGCCGACCACGAGCGAGGGATAGCCGGGCACCTGCTTGCCGGTAGTCCAGACCTCCCAGAGGATCGACAGCCCGAACAGAAAGGCGCCGGCAGCGAGCAGCACGCCGAGCAGGCTGGCAAAACGCAAGGGCGCGACCGAGAATGAGGTCAGGCCTTCGATCGAGAGGCCAAGCAGCCGCATGAAATTGAACGTGGTGACACCGTGCACGCGTGGCTCCGGCTCGTAATCCACGCGGATCTGCCTGAAGCCGATCCAGCTTGCGAGGCCCTTGAAGAAGCGGTTGCGTTCGGGCAATTGCCGAAGTGCCGCCACGGCGCGCGGCGACAGCAGGCGGAAGTCGCCGGCATCTTGCGGAATCTTCTGCCGCGCACCCCAATTGATCAGCGCGTAGAAGCCGTGCACCGAGAGCCGGCGCAGGAACGGCTCGTTTTCGCGATGCGCCTTCGCGGTATAGACGACGTCATAGCCACCGTCGATCCAGTGGCTGACGAGCTGCTCGACGAGGGCAGGCGGGTGCTGGCCGTCGCCATCCATGAACATGACGGCGCCGCGGCGGGCGTGATCGAGCCCGGCCATCAGTGCGGCCTCTTTTCCGAAATTGCGCGACAGCGACACCACCTGGACGTCGAGCGCGTCGGCCTTCAGTGGCCGCGCGATCGAAAGCGTGGCATCGGTCGAGCCGTCGTCGACATAGACGACCTCGCAGGCAAGCTTGAAGCGCTGCCCCAGGCTCTTGGCGAGCGCATTCAGCCGCTCATGCAGCGCGGCCAGTCCCGCCGCCTCGTTGTAGAGGGGGACGACGATCGAAAGCCCCTGCGCCGCGGCGCCGGCCGCCGTGGTCGACAGGTTCGAGACATCGCTACCGAGCATCATCGATCAGTTCCCAGCTCCTCCGGTAACGAACATATGGCAATCGATGCGACTTGTCGCCACAGCAGCGAAATTACCGAATTGCCATTATTGCCGCAGGAACGCTTCGAGCTTTGCGAACAGCGGGTTCTCGCGGTCCAGCACATAGTCCAGTGACGCCACTGATACCGTCTCGGCGCCCTTGGCGCGCAGGAAACTGCCGAGGGCGTAGAGCTGCGACGGTGGGCAGTGCAGCGTGATCATGCCCGACGACGTCGGGCCGCCGAACGGCGACACCACGCCGAAGCGGCTATGGGCCTCCGTCAGGATCGCCGCATCGCAACCGGCAAAGCGGGTGCGCACCTCGCGGTACTTGTTGGCGCGCGCACGTGCGGCGATATGGTCGAGAATGACGCGCGCGGTCTCGTGCGCTTCCGCCGTCCAGTCCGCGTCGCGCGAGGCGACGAGATTGGCCTGGCTCTTCAGGATGACGCCGTCGTCGAGCACCTTCAGTCCGTTGGCGGCGAGCGTCGCACCTGTCGTGGTGATGTCGACGATGAGCTCGGCGGTGCCGGTTGCCGGCGCGCCTTCGGTCGCGCCCGCGCTCTCGACAATGCGGTAGTCGACTACGTCATGAGAGGCGAAGAAGCTCCGCGTCAAATTGATGTATTTGGTCGCGACGCGCATCCGCCGGTTATGCTGCTCGCGGAAACCGGTGGTGACGTCGTCGAGATCGGCCATGGTGCGTACGTCGATCCAGGCGGCCGGCACCGCGACCACGACATTGGCGTTGCCAAAGCCGAGCTGCTCGATCAGGAGTACACGCTTGTCGGCGTTGGCGATGTTCTCGCGCAGGAGATCCTCGCCGGTGACGCCGAGATGCACCGCGCCGCTCGCAAGTTGCGCCGCGATCTCGCTCGCCGAGAGATAGGCGATCTCGACATTGTCGTAGCCCATCATGGTGCCGCGATAGTCGCGGACGCCGCGTGGCTTCGCCAGCGAAAGCCCGGCGCGGGTAAAGAAGGCTTCGGCGTTTTCCTGCAGGCGGCCCTTGGAGGGCACCGCGAGAACGAACGGCGTGCTCATGGCTTGCTCCCGCGCCCAAGCTCGGTGAGCGCTTCGACCCAGACCGAGAAGCCGACGGCGGGGATTGGCGTCACCGAGCCGAGCTGCGTCATCAGTCCGTCATAGCGGCCGCCGGCCACCAGCGGCTCGGCGCCGTTACCGCTCTTGTGCAGTTCGAACTCGAAGCCGGTGTAATAATCGAGTCCGCGTCCGAACGACGTCGCAAAGCGGGTCTTGCGCACATCGACGCCGCGCGCGGCCATGAAGCCGACACGGCTTTCGAGCTGGTCGATCGCGGCGGAGATATCGAGTTTGGCGTCGGAGGCGAGCGCGCGCAGTTGCGCCACCGCATCGTCAGGGTCGCCGGAGATGGCGAGGAAACGCTTGATGATGGTCGAGGCGTCGCGCGGCAGCGCGCCGGCTTTGAGCGTCGATTGCTCGAGGAAGCGATCGGCGATCTCGGCAACCGTGCGGCCGCCGACATTGGTCGCGCCCGCGATCGACATCAAATCGGTGACCAGCGCCAGCGCTGCCTTGCGGTCGCTGCCGGCAAGCGCAGCAAGCACGCCCTCATATTCGTTGCCGCCGCCCGGCGCGGTCTTCAGCGTGAGCTGCTCGATGTCCCGGGCGAGGTCGATCTTGCGGTTGAAATCCTTGATCAGCCGCCGCCGCCAGACCGGGAACAGCTGCAGTGCGTCGATCAGCGCGTTGAACAGCGCGACATCGCCGGTACGGATTTCGACACCGCTTACTCCAAAGGCAGAGGTGGCTTCCAGTGCCAGCGCCAGCATTTCGGCATCGGCCGCCGCGCGGTCCTGGCGGCCGAAGGACTCGATGCCGGCCTGCAGGAATTCGCTCGGCTTGCCCCAGCGATAGCGGAACACCGGACCGAGATAGGAGAAGCCGGCAGGCTGGCCGGCGCGCTTTGAGCTGAGGTAGTCGCGCGCGACAGGAATCGTGAGATCCGGCCGCAGGCAGAGTTCCTCTGCCCCGGCGTCGCTGGTGAGATACAGGCTCTTGCGGATGTCCTCCCCGGAAAGGTCGAGGAACGGCTCGGCCGGCTGCAGGATCCCCGGTTCGGCGCGCTCGTAGCCCGCTTGCGCGAACGACCATAGCAGCGCGTCCGCCCAATTGGCGGTTCCGACAGCGGAATTGGCAGACGTCGCGGTCATCATGATCCGGAAAGCTGAGAGACCGGGGTTCCCCGGCGATTTGGCGCTGCCCTTAGCACGGCTCGGATGAGGTTTCGACAGACTTCAGGCAAGTGCCTTAACGTCTTCTGTCTTAACGGTTTTTAACGGCTTCCCGCGCCCCAGTCGCCGAGCGCGGCCTGCACCAGCGCCAGCGCGGCGACCGCGGCGGTATCGGCCCTGAGGATCCGCGGGCCGAGGGCCAACCTTAAGGTTTTGGGCTGGCGCAACAGCAGCGCACGTTCTTCTTCGGCGAAGCCGCCCTCGGGGCCGATCAGGACATCGATGCCGTTCGATCCCGAGTCCGTTTTCAGCGCCTCGACGGGATCGGCGACCTCGGCCGCTTCATCGCAAAAGATCAGCAGGCGCCGCCCATCGCGCCTATCGAGAAACCGTTGCAGCGGCACGGGATCGGCGACTTCGGCAAGACTCAGGATGCCGCACTGCTCGGCTGCCTCGATGGCATTGGCGCGCATGCGCTCGCCATTGACGCGCGACACCTGCGTGAAGCGGGTCAGCACCGGCTGCAGCATCGAGGCGCCCATCTCCACCGCCTTCTGCACCATGTAGTCGAGCCGGGCATGCTTGAGCGGCGCGAAGACGTAGATGAGGTCGGGCAGGCTGTCCTGCGGCCGGGTCCTGATTTCGATGGTGAGACCGTCAGGCCGCTTCCGTCCCACTATCGAAGCCCGCCATTCGCCGTCGCGGCCATTGAACACGAGGACATTATCGCCAGCGGAAAGCCGCAGCACGTTGCCGAGATAATTGCTCTGGTCGCGCTCCAGCGCCACCGTATGGCCTTCGCCAAGCGGGGCATCGACGAACAGTCGAGGGCTGCGAAAGTCGAGTTCGGGCATTTCCTTGCTTTCGGTTCCGGGATGGTTTTAACCCAAAGGTCTAAAACCCGGGGCAAATATTGGTCCCAAATGCGGCCGTGCGCCGCGCTGTTGCCCGATTCCGCGGGTTGTTAAGAGGCGGCAGGAATTGTAAAAAGACCAAACCGGAAACACTTCCGAATTTTGTTCGGACAGGCTTTGGGCCGTAGGATTGGGCCGTTGATTGTCCGTTGGACTTGCCGGAGAAACAGCCTTGATGATCCACCGTTTGATCGTGCCGCTGACGCTGGCCGCCGTCGCCGTCCAGGCGCACTCCGCGCTGGCGCAGGGTGCGTTCCCCGCTCCGCTGCCAAGCCAGCAGCAGACGCGTCCGATGGCGAATGATCCAGCCTTTCCGCCCGTCAATGGCGCGGCGCCGAGCGCCTCCATCGGGACCGCGCCGGCCTCGCCGTTCCCGTCCGCAGGTGCCGCGCCGATCTCCGGCAATCCCGGTTCGTTCGCGCCGCCTACGCAACCGGGCGGAGGGGTCGCCGAGGCGTGCATGAAGGGATTCATTCCGCTGCGCGAGGACGCGGAGAAGAAGGGCAAGGCGATCAAGGCCGTCAGCGACCGTCACGGGACGCCGGAAGAGGCTTGCAATGTCTTCCATGTCTACAGCGCCGCCGAAATCAAGATGATCAAATATGTCGAGGCCAACGCGACGAAATGCGGTATCCCGGCATCGGTGGCGGACCAGTTGAAGGCCGGTCACAAGAACACCGAAGGTGTCGAGAAGAGGGTCTGCACCTTGGCGGAGCAGATGAAGACGCGCGGACCGGCCGGCCCGAGCCTCAGTGACGTGCTCGGTACGGCGGCCTCGGCACCCGAAGCCACCGCCTCGCGCAAGGGCGGCAGCACGTTCGACACGCTGAACGGCAACGTCCTGCAGCGATGAGGGATGCGGTCACCCGCGTCGCCAACTCGACCGGCAACTGGGTCGACACGACAGCGCCGGCCTGGTCGCGTCCGTATCTGCGGCTCGCCCGTTTTGACCGCCCGATCGGATCATGGCTTCTCTTGATGCCGTGCTGGTGGTCGGCGGCACTTTCCGCCGGCGTCGCGCATCATCTCGATCGCCTGCCGCTCGATCTCGCGCTGTTCTTCATCGGCGCCTTCGTCATGCGCGGGGCCGGATGCACGTGGAACGATATCACTGACCGCGATCTCGATGCCAAGGTCGAGCGCACGCGTTCGCGGCCGATTCCCGCAGGGCAGGTGAGCGTGAAGCAGGCGCTGGTCTTTCTGGTCGCGCAGGCGCTGGTCGGCCTTGCCGTGCTGCTGCAGTTCAACCGCTTTGCGATTGCAACCGGCATCGCCTCGCTCCTGATCGTCGCCATCTATCCCTTCATGAAGCGCATCACCTGGTGGCCGCAGATCGTGCTGGGGCTCGCCTTCTCCTGGGGCGCGCTGATGGGATTTGCGGTGACGTTCGGCAGGCTCGATGCCACGGCCTTCGTGCTTTACGCCGGCTCGATCAGCTGGGTGATCGGCTACGACACCATCTATGCGCACCAGGACACCGAGGATGACGCGCTGATCGGCATCAAATCGACCGCGCGGCTGTTCGCCGAGCGCACGCATCAGGCACTGGTGATCTTCTATGGTCTCGCGGCCGTTGTGATCGGCATCGCGTTGGCGCTGGCCGGCGCGGGGCTTGCGGGCTGGATCGGGCTTGCGGTGTTCGCCGCCCATCTCGCCTGGCAGGTCCGCCGGCTGAAGATCGACGATCCCGCGCTGTGCCTGCGCGTGTTCAAATCGAACCGCGATGCGGGGCTGTTGTTGTTGGCGGGGCTCGTGATCGACGCGGTGATGCGGGCTGCGTGAGTGCGGTAGAGTGGGCAAAGGCGCGTTTGCGCCGTACCCACGGTCTATCCGCAGATTCCTCGTGAATGGCGGGCACGCTTCGCTTTGCCCACTCTACGAAATCAATGGCTCTCAATTCCGCGCGATGATCTCGCGCTCATCGCGGAAGATATTCGCCGGATTGAGCAGGGCGCCGATCCGCCGCCGCATCAAAAATCTCGGCCGCCTTGCGCTGATCACATTGCGGCGCCGGCGCCGGGGCGCGGGCTCGCGGGCCTCGTCCTGCAATTGCGGCAGCGAGAACAGTTCGCTCCACATCAGCCAGGCGTCGGCGATCTCGTCGCGGTCCTCGCTGACGCAAAGCGGAATGGTCAATGACGGGTCGCGATGCTGCAGCACCAGCATCTGCGAATCCTTGATGCCGCGCAGCGCGACGCCGAGGAAATCGCTGACGCGGACATTGACGGCCATCCGCATGCCCTGGATGGCACGGCGCAGCACGACGCGTTCACGATGAAGCTCGATCTGCCTGATGCCGCCATCCGCGCGCAAATCGTGCGCGTTGAAGCTCACTGGCAGAGAAAGAGGGTCGAGCCGCAGAGCGCGGCTCGACCCGGCGGGATTGATCCCGCTTGTTGCTGTTTGACGCCTCACGGCTTTGTCTCCCCGCCGGGATTATGCTCCCGGTCGATGCGTGAGACTTTGCCACGGCGATGTCCGTTTCGGCTTAAAAAGGCTGGTTAAGGAGCCGTCACCGGCCCTCAAACGTCTTCCATGATTGACAAGACCTTGGCTTGCATGATTGACGAGATATTGCGCGGATGCCGAAAATTGCGAATTTCGCGCCTACGAAAATGCTTGAAGTCCGCGCCAAACGGGCACATCTGGTGGGTTCATTGGCTTTGCCCACTCCCCCCTCAAATGCCAGGGATTTCGTACGTGAGTTCTTCACCATCCGCTGCATCGACGCTTTCGAAGAAGACTGCCAACGCCGACCTGTTCGATCAGACCGCGCTGTCCGCGCTGGCCGAGCGCCTGGTCGAGGCGGCAAAGCGCGCTGGCGCGGATGCCGCCGACGCCATCGCGGTGCGCGGTGTCTCGCAAGGCGTCGAGGTGCGCGACGGCCGCGTCGAGGAATCCGAGCGTTCCGAAGGCGACGATGTCGGCCTGCGCGTGCTGGTCGGGCAGCGCCAGGCGGTGGTCTCGACCAACGATGTCTCGGGCGACGGCATCGCCAAACTGGCCGAGCGCGCGGTGGCGATGGCCCGCGTGGCGCCCGACGACAAATATGTCGGGCTTGCCGACCCTTCGCTGCTCGCGCGGAACTTCCCCGAGCTTGATCTGCTCGATCCCGATATTCCGGAAGTTTCCGAGCTCGAGCGGCGTGCGCAGGAGGCCGAAGCCGCGGGCCTTGCGGTCAAGGGCGTCACCAAGTCCGGCGGCGCGTCGGCCTCCGCCGGCATCGGCGGCATGGTGCTGGTCACCAGCGCCGGGTTCCACGGCTCCTATCTGCGCTCGAGCCACGGCATCTCGATGACCGCGATCTCCGGCGAGGGAACCTCGATGGAGCGCGACTATGACTACACTTCCTCGCCGCATGCAGCCGATCTGGAGAAGCCTCAGCGCGTGGGACAGGTCGCGGGCGAGCGCGCGGTGGCACGCACCAACCCGCGCAAGGTCGAGACCTGCAAGGTGCCTGTGGTTTACGATCCCCGCGTCTCCGCTTCGCTGGTCGGCCATCTCGTCGGCGCGGTGAACGGCGCCTCGATCGCGCGCAAGACCAGCTTCCTCAAGGACAAGCTCGGCGCGCAGCTATTTGCGAAGAACATCCGCATCATCGACGACCCCCTGCGCAAGCGCGGCCTGCGCTCGCAATCCTTCGACGCCGAGGGTGTCGAGGTGAAGAAGACCGCCATTGTCGATGACGGCGTGCTGACCACCTGGCTCATGGATTCGGCGACCGCGCGCGAGCTGGGTCTGAAGACCACGGGCCACGCCCATCGGGGCGTGTCGTCCTCGCCCTCGCCGGGGCCGTACAATCTGCATCTCGAACCGGGGGAAGCGACGCCGGAAGAGCTGATCGGTGACATCAAGCAGGGCTTTTACGTCACCGACCTGATCGGTTCCGGCGTCAACGGCGTCACCGGCGATTACAGCCGTGGTGCGTCCGGCTTCTGGATCGAAAACGGCAAGATCACCTATCCCGTGAGCGAGGTGACGATCGCGGGCCATCTGCTCGACATGTTCAAGTCGATGGCGGTCGCCAATAATCTGGAATTCCGCTACGGCGTCAACGCGCCGACCGTGCGCATCGAGGGATTGACGCTTGGCGGACGCTGACGAGGCTGTCGTCGCGCGCGACGTTCAACTCCTGAAAGACACGGTGCGCGAGGCGGGCGCGCTCGCATTGTCGCTGTTCCGCACCGAACTGAAGAACTGGACCAAGGGCGCCTCTTCGCCGGTTTCGGAAGCCGATATCGCCGTCAACGATCTCCTCGAAGCACGGCTGCGTGCCGCGACGCCCGACTATGGCTGGCTGTCGGAGGAAAGTGCTGATGACGAGGCCCGCCTGGCCAGGAAGCTGGTCTGGATCGTCGATCCCATCGACGGCACCCGCGGCTATCTCGCCGGCCGTGAGGATTGGTGCGTCAGCGTGGCGCTGGTCGAGGACGCCGCGCCCGTGCTCGCCGCGGTGTTTGCGCCGGCGACCGACGAACTTTTCTTTGCCGCGCGCGGGCAGGGCGCCACGCGCAATGAGAAGCCGATTTTTGCGACAGGCGGGACTGTGCTCGATTTCGAGCGCGTCGCCGGACCAAAGCCGCTGGTTGAGCGGCTGATGACGACGGCGCAGGACATCACCGTGCATCCAAGGATCGCCTCACTCGCGCTCCGGCTGTGCCGGGTCGCGCAGGGAAATCTGGATGCGGCCTTCGCCGGCGGCCAGTCGCGCGACTGGGATCTTGCCGCGGCGAATTTGATCGTGCAGGAAGCGAATGGTAGGATGACCGCGCTTTCCGGGGATGCGATCCTTTACAATCGCCGGGAAGTGGCGCACGGGGTGCTGGTGGCAGCAGGAAGCGATCGTCACGCGAGCATCGTCTCGCATTTTCGAAGCCGTCCCTTGCCGTAGATTATCCCTCGCGTATCAAAAATGCCTGCCGGGCGCCTCGTTAAGGAAAGAACGATGACCATGCCAGACAGTGCCCCGCAGCAACTGCTTCACCTCGTCATCGGCGGTGAGCTGAATGATCTCGACCATAACACCTTCAAGGACCTCGATCAGGTGGAAATCGTCGGCGTGTTTCCCAACTATGCGACCGCCTATGCGGCGTGGAAGGCGAAGGCCCAGTCGACCGTCGACAACGCCCAGATGCGCTATTTCGTCGTGCATCTGCACCGGCTGCTCGATCCGGCGCAAGATACGAAAACTCTCCGTTGAAAAAACTGCTTCGTGATACGCTGCGCAGCAGCTGGTTTCAGCGCACTGTGGGTTTCCTCGCGGCCGAATGGTTGCGGTTCGTCTGGCTGACCAACCGCTTCACCTTCGAGCCGGGTGGCAAGGACGCGCTCTATGAACGGATCGAGGCGCAAATGCCCGCGATCTTCGCGTTCTGGCATGGCCAGCATTTCCTGACGCCCTTTATCAAGACCAAGGAAATGCACAGGGCCAAAGTGCTGATCTCGCTGCACCGCGACGGCGAATTCAACGCCATCGCGGCCGAGCGGCTCGGTATCGGCACCATCCGAGGCTCTGGCGATCATGGCTCGGCGTTTCATCGCAAGGGCGGGGTCGGCGCCTTCAAGGAGATGGTGCGCGCGCTTGATGACAACTATAATGTGGCGGTGACCGCCGACGTGCCGAAGCGCTCGCGCGTCGTGGGGCTGGGCATCATCATGCTGGCGCGAGAATCCGGACGGCCGATCATGCCCTTTGCCATGGCCACCAGCCGCTACATCCAGCTCAGGAATTGGGACCGCACTACCATCAACCTGCCGTTCGGCCGCGGGGTGGTGATGGGCGTCGAGGAAGTCCATGTGCCCAAAGACGCCGATGCCGAGACCATGGAGCAGTGTCGCCTGAAGCTGGAAGCGGTCCTGAACGAAGCGACGCGCCGAGCCTATGCGGCTGTCGGCCGACCCGAGGGGGCGGAACGTGGCTAATTCGTTGCCGATGACGCTGCGGTTCTACCGCGGCCTGTCCTCGGCAATGGTGCCGCTGGCGCCGGCGCTCATCAAGCGGCGGCTCAAGCTCGGCAAGGAAGATCCGGAGCGGATCGGCGAACGCCGCGGCATCACCCGCGGTACAAGGCCGCACGGGCCGGTGGTCTGGATCCATGGCGCCAGCGTCGGCGAGGTACTGGCTTCCGCTGCGCTGATCGAGCGTCTGCGCGGTCTCAACATCCGCATCCTCCTGACGTCGGGCACGGTGACGTCGGCGGCGATTGTCGCCAAACGCTTTCCGCCCGACATCATCCATCAATATGTGCCCTGGGACTCGCCGCGTTATGTCGCGCGATTCCTCGAGCATTGGCGGCCCTCGCTGGCGCTGTTCATCGAGTCCGATCTGTGGCCCAATCTCATTTTGCAGAGCGCGGCGCGGCGGCTGCCGATGGTGCTGATCAATGGGCGGATGTCGCATCGGTCATTCCCGCGCTGGAAGCGGGTGCACGGCACGATCTCGGCGCTGCTGGAGAAATTCGACATTTGCCTGGCGCAGTCCAGGACCGATGCGGAGCGCTTTGCCGCGCTCGGCTGCCGCAACGTGGTTACGACAGGCAATCTGAAGCTCGACGTTCCTGCGCCGCCCGCCGATCCCCAGAAGCTCGAGCGGCTGATGTCGCTGACGCGCGGCCGGCCGGTCGTGGTGGCGGCCTCGACCCATCCGGGCGAAGAGGAAATCCTGATCGAGACCCACGGGACGCTCGCCGGATTCTTTCCGCACCTTCTGACCGTGGTCGTGCCGCGCCATCCGGACCGCGGGCCCCCGATCTGGCGGCTGGTCGATGCGGCGGGACTGAAAGCTTCACTTCGCTCGCGGGACGAAATGCCTGTCGCTTCGACCGACATCTATGTCGCCGACACCATGGGTGAATTGGGCTTGTTCTATCGTCTCGCTGGTGCCGTCTTCATGGGCGGCTCGCTGGTGCCGCATGGCGGCCAAAATCCGATCGAGGCGGTGAAGCTCGGCGCTTCGATCGTGCACGGCCCGCATGTGTTCAATTTCACCGAAGTCTATGACGCGCTGGATAGCGCCGGCGGCGCGCGCACGGCCGATGGCCAGGAAGCGCTGGCGAAGCAGCTCGGCCAGTTGCTCGCCAATCCCGAGGCGCGCGAGGCGATGATGGCCGCCTCGGAACGCGTGGTCGCAGAGCTCGGCGGCGCGCTGGAGCGCACGCTGGCCGCGCTCGAGCCGTATCTGTTGCAGTTGCGGCTCGAGATGGGAGCCGCCAATGCGTGAGCCGGCGTTCTGGCACGCGCCGAAATCCTGGAAGTCGCATCTACTCCGGCCGCTCGGCGCGCTCTATGGCGCGATTGCGGCGCAGCGGCTGCGGCGCAGGGGCTTTGACGCCGGCGTGCCCGTGCTCTGCGTCGGCAACTATCATGTCGGCGGCGCCGGCAAGACCCCGACGGTGCTGGCGCTGGCAAAGCTCCTGCGCGAGCTCGGCGAGACGCCGGTGGTGCTGAGCCGCGGCTATGGCGGCAAGCGTCGCGGTCCGCTGATGGTCGACCCGTCGCGCCACAGCGCGGCCGACGTCGGCGACGAACCCTTGATGCTGGCGTCGTATCTGCCGGTCGCGGTGTCGCGCGACCGCATCAACGGCGTGGCGCTGGCACGCTCGCAACGCGCCAGCGTGATCCTGATGGATGACGGTTTTCAGAATCCGTCGATCGCCAAGGATGCTTCGCTGATCGTGATCGACGGCGACCGCGGGCTCGGCAACGGTTTTGTGTTCCCCGCCGGCCCCCTGCGCGCGCCCTTGAAGCCGCAGCTCGAGCGTACTGACGCGCTGATCGTGGTTGGCGACGGCACGGCGAGCGGAGCGGTAGCCGCGAGGGTTGCTGCGCAGGAGGGACTGGTGCTGTCGGCGCATCTGGTGCCGGATTCGGAGTCGGTGGCGAAGCTGAGTGGCAAACGCGTGCTCGCCTTTGCCGGCATTGGCGATCCCGCGCGCTACTTCCGCACGTTGCGCGCGGTCGGCATCGAGGTCGCGCGCGAGCGCGCCTTCGCCGATCATCATCCGTTTTCGGAAAGCGAGATCGAGAGCCTGATCGCAGAGGCCAAACGCGAGAGGCTCACGCTGGTGACGACGGAAAAGGATTTTGCCCGGCTGCGCGGCGGCAGCGAGATACCCGAATATTTGCGCGAGATCGTGCCGTTCAAGGTCGCGCTGGAATTCGCCGATGAAGTGCCGTTGCGCAAATTTCTGTCGGATCGCCTGTTCAAGGCGCGCGAGAAGAAATTCAGCATCAAATAATCTTGCGGTCGTCCCGGCGAAAGCCGGGACGACAATAATTGCTGCTAGTCTAGCTAGCCCTGCGTCTTCAGCGCACCGGGGAAATGCCGCTGCAGCACGGCGCTGGGCAGCGCATAGGCCTCCTGCAGGTCGACGCTCCAATATTTCAACTCATCGAGCGGAATCCGTGCATCGGTCACCGCGCAGCGCACATAGGTCCCCGGCGAGATGACGCGGAAATCGCCGTCCAGATATTGCACCTGCGCTTCGCCATGACCCGAGGGCCCGAATTTATTCAGCACGATCAAGCTCCGATTCAACCGTCCGTCGCGATCTAGCATAAATAGGTGGTCCTGTCCGCCCGCAAAACCCACCGATTTGTGATGTTTTGCGACAATTGCCGCATGTTAGCTTTTGGTCGGGATGGACGCTGTTTCCTTGTCGCCATAACGATCTCGTCAAGAACCAGATGCGCCTGAAGTCGGTCATTGCATTGCTGGCCTGTCTTGCTGCGGCGTGGCCCGCGGCCGCCGCGCCCGTGGCGCCGCATGAGGTCGAGATTCCCGAAGGCAGCCTGACGCTGCGTGCGCAGCTCTTCAAGCCCGATGGCGAGGGGCCGTTTCCGACCGTGATCGCGCTGCATGGCTGCGGCGGTCTTGCCGGCCACTCCGAACTGGTGCTGCCGCGCTATCGCGACTGGGCCGAGCGGCTTCTGAAAGATGGCAAGGCGGTGCTGTTGCCGGACAGCTTCGGTTCGCGCGGGCTCGGCCCGCAATGCCGGGTCAAGGAGCGCAAGGTGCGTGCGCGCCGCGAGCGGGTCGGCGACATCGCGGCGGCGCGGCAATGGCTGATGCAGCAGAAGTGGGTCGCGCACGACCGCATCAGCCTGATCGGATGGGCGCATGGCGCCAGCGCGCTACTCTGGGCCGTGCGCCCGCAATTACTGTCGCGCGGCGCCGAGCCGGACTTCCGCTCGGCCGTCGCGTTCTATCCGGATTGCCGCATCTCCGCGGGCCTTGGCTGGAGCGCGCGGGTGCCGACGCTGCTCCTGATCGGCGCCAAGGACGACGTCTCGTCGCCGCCGGCCTGCCGGGCGATGATCGAGGGCGCGCGCGGGCGCAGCGCGCTGACGCGCATCGTGGTCTATCCCGGCGCCTATCATGATTTCGATCGCGCCAATTTGCCGGTGCATGCCGTCTCCGGCGGCGCGGACGCCGCCGTCCCCGAGCACGGCCATCTCGGCAGCGATCCCGACGCGCGCGCGGATTCGCAGAGGCTGGTCGCGGAGTGGTTGGCGCGGTGACTCTTATCCTCCAGGGGAGGGTGGAAACACCCACCAACTAGAACAGACTTCCCTGATCGACCGGCTTGACCACGTGCTTCGGCGCGGCGGGCTTCTGCTCGCGCGCAACCGGCTTCGGCTGGCTCGCAGGTGCTTCCGTCGCCGGCGGCCGATCGGCATCCGCGGTCGCGCCGACGTGGCCATCGGCAAATTCGATGCTCATGTGTGCATTCGGTCCGACCTGCGCCGCCGCATGCACGGGATGGCCGGCCTCGTCGCGCACGAGCGCGAAGCCGCGCTCCAGCACGCTGCGATAGGACAAAGCGGTGAGCAGTTGCCCGCTGTGCGTGACGCGCGCATCGAGCCTCTGCAGCAAGGTCGAGAGCGCGCGATGGGCGCGATCGGCGAGTCGCACCGTACGCTCCCGCTCTCGCGCGATCGCGTTGCGCTGTGCCTGTGCGTTCGCAAGCCGTGAAGCCTTCAGACGCGCTTCCAGCCCGGTGAAGCGCTCTCGGCGGCTGCGGAGCAGCGAGCGCGTGCAGTGCTGCAGCCGTTCGCCCGACACCGTCAGATGCTGCCGCGCCTGGGCGACCTGTCCGCGCAGCACCCGCAAGGTGAGGCGGCCGCCGGTCTCCGCGAAGCGGCGGAAATGCGCATGCGTATTGGCTTTCAGGCCTCGGGGCAGGGCGCCACTCGCTGCATCGAGGCGCTGTCGCGGAATGGCCAGCAATTCGGTCGCGGCGGGCAGCGCACGGCTCGCGGCACGCAACTCGTTGTGGCGGGCCTCAAAGCCGCGCTGCCAGCAGACGAACACGCGGCGCGCGAGGCTGTCGACCTCGGCCAAGAGATCGCTCTTCACCGGCACCGCCATTTCGGCGGCCGCGGTCGGCGTCGGTGCGCGCTTGTCGGCGGCGAAATCGATCAGCGTGATGTCGGTCTCGTGCCCAACTGCCGAGATCAGTGGAATACGGCTCTCGGCCGCGGCGCGAACCACGATTTCTTCGTTGAACGACCAGAGGTCCTCCAGTGAGCCGCCGCCGCGTGCGACGATCAGCACATCGGGCCGCGGGATCTTTCCGCCCTCGGGCAGCGCGTTGAAGCCGCGGATCGCGGCCGCAACCTGCTCAGCCGAGCCTTCGCCCTGCACCTTCACCGGCCAGACCAGGACGCGTCGGGGGAAGCGGTCCTCCAGCCGATGCAGGATGTCGCGGATCACGGCACCCGTCGGCGAAGTGACGACGCCGATCACCTCCGGCAGCCAGGGCAGAAGCTGCTTGCGCTTCTCGTCGAACAGGCCTTCGGCGGCGAGCTTCCTCTTGCGCTCCTCCATCAACGCCATCAGCGCGCCGACGCCTGCTGGCTCCAGCGCCTCGATCACGATCTGGTACTTTGACGAATTGGGATAGGTCGTGAGCTTGCCGGTGGCGATCACCTCAAGCCCTTCCTGCGGCTTGAAGCGCATCCGGGCGTGCGCAAACTTCCAGATGACGGCCTCGATCTTGGCGTTCTCGTCCTTGAGGGCGAAGTAGCAATGGCCGGAGGAGTGCGGCCCGCGGAAGCCGGAAATCTCGCCGCGCACGCGGACATTGCCGAACCGGTCCTCCACCGTTCGCTTCAGGGCGGAGGACAGTTCGGACACCGTGAATTCCGGTGCATTGATCAGGTTTTCGGCAGCGGGCATGTCGATTCGGCGAACAAAACGGGTCCGCCCAAGTTAGGGATTTTCACCGGTCAGCGCCAATCCGTATGTTGCTTTCTCCATTACTCTGTAATACAGAGTTCTCTGTTAAAAGATGTTCCTGGAGGAAATCATGCTGAACTGGCTGGTCTGGTTCCCTTTGAGGCTGCTGCGCCGGGCGCTCATCGCCGTTGGTGCGGTTGCCCTGCTGCTCACGGCCATGGTCGCAAGCCCTCTGGTACGGCCGCCGGAGCTGCAATCGATTTCGGAGACGGCGCGCGCGGTCGACCGCAGCACCATGCCGCCGCTCCTTCGCTTCTCCGCCCGTGACGGCACGGAACTCGCCTACCGCCATTACCCGGCGCGGGGACCTCTGAGCGGCAAAATCGCCATCCTTGTCCATGGCTCCTCCGGATCGAGCGCCGCCGTGCATGCGCTCGCCGACGCGCTGGCGGCCCACGGCGTCGAGACCTATGCGCCCGACATTCGCGGCCACGGCGGCTCCGGCACCCGCGGCGATGTCGCCTATCTCGGCCAGCTCGACGATGACATGGCCGATCTGGTCGCACTGGTGCGCAAGGCCTCGCCCGGCGAGCCGATCACGCTGCTCGGCCATTCCGCGGGCGGCGGCTTCGCGCTGCGCATGGCGAGCTCGCCGATCAAGGACCAGTTCGCGCGTACCATCCTGCTCGCGCCGTATCTCGGCTATGACGCGCCGACCAACCGGCCGCAATCGGGCGGCTGGGCGAGCGCCGACATTCCGCGCTTCCTTGCCATCGCCGTGCTGCGTCGGATCGGCATCGACTGCTGCGAGGCGCTGCCGACGCTGGCGTTCGCGGTGCCGCCCAACTCTGCAAAGATCCTCGCCACGACCTATTCCTACCGGCTGATGCGGAGTTTCGCGACGCGCGGCTACAAGAGCGATCTCGCGGCCGCCACCCGGCCGATCACGCTGATCGCCGGCGCCGACGATGAACTGATGTTGTCGGACAAATATGCCGACGCGATCCACGCCGTTGCGCCGCAGGCCGAAGTGAAGCTGATCGCCGGCGTCAACCATATGGGCGTAGTCAGCACGCCAACGGCGGTCAACGAGATCGCCGACTATGTCGCCACCCGCGGATCGGCGGGGAGCTGAGCCATGTCCGCGCTTGCGACCAAGGAGAGCAGAATCATGATCGACCCCAAGGAAGCCTCTTCCGCGCTCTCCGACATCAATGACATGGTGGCGCGCGTACGGCAGTCGCGCATCTACGATCTCGCCAGCCAGTTCATGGTGGTGGCCGGCCTGTTCGTGGTCGCCGGCAATCTCCTGACCTTCTTCGTGCCGCGTTATGCCGCCTATATCTGGCCGTCGGTCAACGTGCTGACGCTTCTGGTCTCTGCTGTGGTTTCCATGTTCGACCGCCGGCGCACCGGGGTCCACAGCTTCGATTTCAGGGTATTCGTCGCATTCGTGCTGTTCTATGCGTTCGGCCTGCTGTGCACCGCCGTGCTCGGCCATTTCGGTCCGCGTCAGATGGGCACGTTCTGGCCGATCTATTTCATGCTGTTCTACAGCATCGCCGGGCTGTGGTTCGGCCGGGCTTTCATCTATATCGGGCTTGGCATCACGGCGCTGACGCTGATCGGCTATTTCTTCATCACTGGCGACATATTTCTGATCTGGATGGCCATGGTGAACGGCGGCGGACTGATCCTCAGCGGGCTCTGGATGCGCTGGGGCGAGTGATGGCCGAGCTCGACGACGTCATCCATCAGCCGCTTCGCCTGCGGATCATGGCGGCGCTGAATGCGCTGCCGGCCTCGATCGGCCTGGAATTTTCCAAGCTGAAGAAGCTGACCGGCGCCACCGACGGCAATCTCGGCGCGCATATCGAGACGCTGGCGAAGGTCGGCTATGTCGCGGTCGACAAGGCCTTTGTCGGCAAGAAGCCGCAGACCACGGTGACAGCGACCGCCGCCGGCCGCGGCGCTTTCGCTCGCCATGTCGCGACCCTGCAGGAGATCATCGCGGCGTCCGGTGGGGAGAAGTGACGTCATATGTGGATATCTAGGCCTTGCAGGAAGCTGGGGACTCGTGCGACCGACATAACCTGAAATCCCTTATCCTACGGCCTTTCATGCACATCCTCCTGCTCGGTTCCGGCGGCCGCGAACATGCTCTCGCATGGAAGATCGCGGCATCCCCGCTCGTCACAAAGTTCTGGTGCGCGCCGGGCAATGCGGGAATCGCGCGCGAGGCGGAGTGCGTGGCGCTCGATGTCGCGAACCACGCCGCCGTGATCGACTTCTGCAAGAAGAACGATGTGGAGCTGGTCGTGGTCGGTCCGGAGACGCCGCTTGCGGCCGGGATCGTCGACGATCTTGCCAGAGCCGGGATCAAGGCGTTCGGGCCGGGCAGAGAGGCGGCACAGCTCGAAGGCTCCAAGGGATTCACAAAAGACCTCTGCGCGGAATTCAATGTTCCGACCGGCGCCTACGAGCGCTTCAACGATGCGGCCGATGCATTGGCCTATGTGCGCGCGCATGGCGCGCCGATCGTGGTGAAGGCGGATGGCCTTGCCGCCGGCAAAGGCGTGGTGGTTGCCAAGACATTGCAAGAAGCCGAAGCCGCGATCGCCATGATGTTCGAGGGCGCCTTCGGCGCGGCCGGCGCGGAAGTCGTCATCGAGGAATTCTTGTCGGGCCGCGAGATCAGCTTCTTCGCGCTGTGCGATGGCGAGACCGCGATCCCGCTCGCGACTGCGCAGGACCACAAGCGCGTGTTCGACCACGACGAGGGACCGAACACGGGTGGCATGGGCGCCTATTCGCCGACGCCCTTTGTCACGCCCGAAATTCATGACCAGATCATGTCGCGGATTATCCTGCCGACAGTATCAGGCATGAAGAAGCGCGGCATGCCGTTCCGCGGCGTGCTCTATGCCGGCGTGATGCTGACGGAAACGGGACCAAAGCTGTTCGAATACAATGTCCGCTTCGGCGATCCCGAATGCCAGGTGCTGATGCTGCGGATGATGTCCGACATCGTACCGGCGTTTCTCGCCGCCTGCGACGGCGAGTTGAAACACTTCGATCTGCGCTGGTACCCCGAGCCTGCGCTGACGGTGGTGATGGCCGCGAAGGGCTATCCCGGCGACTACAGGAAAGGCACTCGAATCGACGGCCTCGATGACGCCGCGAAAATCGAGGGCGTCGAGATTTTCCACGCCGGCACGGTCGTAAAAGACGGCGCCATCCTCGCCAATGGCGGCCGCGTGCTGAACATCTGCGCGATGGGCAAGACCGTCAGCGAAGCACAGGCGCGCGCCTATCGGGCTGTCGATGCCATCCGATGGCCCGACGGCTTCTGCCGCCGAGACATCGCCTGGCAGGCGGTGGAGGTCGAGAAGGGCGGTTAGTCTTTTCCGTCATTGCGAGGAGTGAAGCGACGAAGCAATCCAGATTGTTTCCGCGGTGGGATTCTGGATTGCTTCGCTTCGCTGGCCAATGACGACTGCGATATGGTGGGCACGGCGCTTCGCGCCTTTGCCCACATACGATGTCAGAGCAAATCCCCGCCGGCAGCCAACGCGGTGGTGCCGTGCTCGCGGAACGCCTTGATGACGTTGCGGCCGACCCGCCAGCGGTGCACCTCGTCGGGGCCGTCGACCAGGCGCTGCGAGCGCACCTGGGTGTACCATTTCGCCAGCGGCGTATCCTGCGAAAAGCCGAGCGCGCCGTGGAGCTGGATCGAGGTGTCGATCACATGGTGCACCATGTGCGCGAGGTAGACCTTTGCAATCGAGTTCTCCTGCCGCAGGTCCATGCCCTTTTCCGCCTTGTAGGCGATATGCAGCAGCATCAAGCGGCCGATATATAGCTGGGTCGCGCATTCCGCGAGCATGAATTGCACGGCCTGGCGGTCGGCGAGCAATTGCCCGAAGGTCGAGCGCTGGGTCACGCGCGCCACCGCCATGTCGAGCGCGCGCTGTGCTTTCGCGATGTTGTGCATGCCGTGGCGCAAGCGGCCATAGGCGAGGCGATGCTGGCCCATGTTGAAGCCGTTGCCTTCGCCGCCGAGCAGATTGTCGGCGGACACTTTCAGGTCCTTGATCTCGATCTCGGAATGGCCGCCATGGATCTGGTCGTAATAGGGGCCCTCGATCGCCATGTTCGGCACGTTGCGCTTGATGTTGTAGCCGGGGTTCGGCAGCTCGACGATGAAGGTCGAGTAGCGCTTGTGGCGTGGCGCGTCCGGATCGGTCATGGCCATCACCAGCGCCATGTTGGCGACGCTCGCCGACGACGAGAACCATTTTTCGCCGTTGAGGACGTAATTCTCGTTGCCGTCCTTCACCGCGCGGGTCTGCATACCCGTGGCATCGGCGCCTGAGGCCTTCTCCGTCATGGAGAAGCAGATGCGCTTCTCGCCGTTCAAAAGCGGCTTGAGGAACTTCTCCTTCTGATATTCCGTGCCGTGGGCAAGGATGGTCATGATCGAGGCGTCGTCAGGCCCTTGCGTGTTCATCGACAGCGCGCCCAGCATGCTCTCGCCCAATTCCATCTGCACCAGCGCATTGGCGAGCGGGCCCAGTCCCATGCCGCCATATTCCTCCGGCACGAAGGGATTCCAGAGACCCTGCGCGCGGGCCTTTTTGCGCAAGTTCGCGAGCACGTCGTCGAACGGCTTGGAATCCAGCTCCTTTTCCGCGGGGATGCATTCCTCATGGACCCATTTGCGCACCCTTTCGCGGATCGCCTTGGCTTCGGCCGGGATTTCGAAATCGATCGACATGGCATTCCCTCGTTTTGCGTTCTTGCTGACGTTACTTGATGATATCACTTGGCCGATGGCATAACTCCACCACGCCCCAGCGGCAACGACAAACAAAGTTTGAAGCAACGCGAAGCGTCGTACCCCGCGTAGGCAGGGGTACCCAGTACGCCGCACCGGATGTTGTGAACGGCACTTTTGGTGTTTACTGGATCATCCGCTTTCGCGGATGATGACATGGGTGCCCGCGATGTCCGATCTCGCCGACTTATTCCCCGGTTATCAGTCGAAATGGATCAACACCTCCGCGGGCCGCATTTTTGCCCGCGTCGGCGGCAGCGGCCCGCCGCTGCTTCTGCTGCACGGGTTCTCGTCGACCCATGTGATGTGGCACACCGTGGCGCCGAAGCTCGCTGACAAGTTCACGCTGATCATCGCCGACCTGCCGGGCTATGGCTGGTCCGACATGCCCGACAGCGACGAGAACCACACGCCCTACACCAAGCGCGCGATGGCGAAGGTGATGATCGAGGCGATGGAGCAGCTCGGCCACGTGCATTTCGCGCTCGCCGGCCATGACCGCGGCGGCCGCGTGTCGTATCGACTCGCGCTCGATCATCCCGGCCGGCTGTCGCGGCTCGCCGTGCTCGATATCCTGCCGACCTATAATTACTGGGAGCGCATGAACCGCCTCTCAGCGCTGAAGATCTATCACTGGGCGTTTCTGGCGCAGCCCGCACCATTCCCGGAAACATTGATCGGCGGCGCGCCTGATTTCTTCCTCAAGAAGAAGATGGCGAGCCAGACCAAGTCGAAGACGCTGAACGAACTGGATCCGCGCGCGCTGCAGCATTATCTCGCGCCGTTCCGCGATCCCTCGCGCGTGCATGCGATGTGCGAGGACTACCGCGCCGGCGCCTATGCCGATTACGAGATCGACAAGGCCGATTTCGAGGCAGGCAAGAAGATCACCATTCCCATGCTGGCGCTGTGGGGTGATGCCGGCATTGCAAGCGCGGCGGCGACCCCGCTCGATACGTGGAAGACATGGGCGACCAATGTCATGGGGGCACCGGTCGATTCCGGGCATTTCCTGCCGGAGGAGAATCCGGACACGACGGCGAAGCTGCTGCGGGAGTTTTTCCTGGCGGGGTAGGCAGAGCGTCACCACGCTGTCATGCTCCGCGAATGCGGGGTATCCAGTACGCCGAGGCTTCTCGGCTCAAGCACTGCTGTCTCTGGCATACTGGATTATCCGCCTTCGCGGATGATGACAGCGGGGCTCAAATTACCGTCTCTCCCGGAAAAATTCCCGCAGCAGTGCCGCCGAGGCGCGCTCGCCGAGCCCCGGATAGACGTCCGGCGCGTGGTGGCAGGTCGGCGAGGCAAAGAACCGCACGCCGGACTTGACCGCACCGCCCTTCGGATCGGCAGCGCCGTAGTAGAGCCGGCGGATGCGCGCGAATGAGATCGCACCGGCGCACATGGTGCAGGGCTCCAGCGTGACGTACATGTCGCAATCGGTGAGCCGCTCCGTCCCGATACTCTCGGCTGCCTGCCGGATCGCCAGGACTTCCGCATGCGCGGTCGGGTCGCGTTCGCTCAAGGTGCGGTTGCCGGCGGTCGCGATCACTTCGTAATCCCTGACGATCACGCAGCCGATCGGCACTTCGCCGGATTTACCGGCGTTTCTGGCCGTTTTCAGCGCCAAATCCATGAAAGAAGGGGCGTTCATGCCTCGTATTGCCGGAATAAGTCTGCTACTGGAAGGGCCTTCAGCAAAAGTCTAACCCGGTTTTGCGTGATAAGCGCCGTTTGCGGCGCGTCCATCGCCATTTTATCTGTACTGAAACGAGCCCTTCATGCCCCGCGACAACGACAGACACAATGATTCCCGCGGCCGGCGCGACCGTCCCGAGGGCGGCAAGGGCCGGTCCGGCAAACCGCGTGGGCCCGAGAAGAAATTCGCCAAGCGCGGCTTTGGGCCCAAAAAATTCGCCAAGAAGGTCGACGGGGAGCGCAGTGGCGACAAGCCCAGGTTCAGCCGCGATGACCGCCCCCGCGGCGATCGGCCGTTCCGCGATCGTCCCGCTCGCGACGGCGACGGCGAGAAGCGCGCGTTCAAGCCGCGCGGTGACCGCGATGGCGACAAGCGTCCGTACACGCCGCGCGGCGATCGCGACGGCGCCCGCCCAGCCGGGCGTTTTTCCGATCGGAAGTTCGGCGACAGGAAGCCTTACGCTGCGCGGGAGCGTGATGACGACAAGCGTCCGTACAAGCCGCGCGGCGAGGGTTTTCGCAAGGACGGCGACCGTCCTCGCGGCGATCGTCCCTACAGCCCGCGCCCGCCGCGCGACGGCGATCGGCCTGAACGGAAGTTTGGTGGCGGCGAACGCAAATTCTCTCGTGGCGGCGCCGACCGCGGAGATCGCAACAGCGACCGCGGGGATCGCAACAGCGACCGCGGGGATCGCGGCCCGCGCAAGGATTTTGGCGATCGCCCGCCGCGCGGTGAATTGAAGCCTTGGCAGAAGCGCGAGGAAGGTTTCGAGCGTCCAGCGCGGCGCGATGGTGAGCGTAAATTTGATCGGCCGAAATTCGACAAGCCCCGTTACGACAGGCCGCGCGACCGGGATCGCAAGGGCGACCCTGGAGATCGCGGTGGCGACGAGCGTCCGCGATTTTCGCGGCCGCGCGAGGATCGTCCGAAATTCGAACGTTCGCGCGACGATCGCCGCCCACGCCCCGAGGGCCGCCGCGATTGGCAGGAGCATCCGCGCAGCGAGGGCCGCTTCTCCGACCGTCCGCGCCGTGACAATGAAGACGACAGCAAGATCTTTGCAAAGCGTCCGGCCTTTGGCGGCCGCGGCGCCTATCGCGAACGTCCCGATTTCGAGCAGCGTCCGCGTCCCGAGCCGAAGCCGAAGAAGGCCGGCGAGCGCATCGCCAAAGTGCTGGCGCGCGCGGGTCTCGCTTCACGGCGCGACGCCGAGGAGATGGTCACGGCCGGCCGCGTCAGCGTCAACGGCCGTCTCATCAATTCGCCGGCCCTCGACGTCACCGCCAACGACGTGGTCGCGGTCGACGGCAAAGACTTGCCGCCGCGCGAGCGCACTCGGCTGTTCCTCTATCACAAGCCCAAGGGGTTGATGACGACGCATGCCGATCCCGAGGGACGGCCTACCGTGTTCGACAATCTCCCCGAAGGTCTGCCGCGGCTGATCTCGATCGGCCGGCTCGATTTCAACACGGAAGGGTTGCTGCTGCTCACCAATGATGGCGGGCTCGCGCGCGTGCTGGAATTACCCGACACCGGTTGGCTCCGGCGTTACCGCGTGCGCGCGCATGGCGAGGTCGCGCAGGCGCAGCTCGATGAATTGAAGAACGGCATCGAGGTCGACGGCGTCAAATACGGGTCGATCGATGCGACGCTGGAGCGCGACCAGGGCGCCAATGTCTGGCTGGTGTTTGCGATCCGCGAAGGCAAGAACCGCGAGGTGCGCAACGTGATGGCCCATCTCGGCCTCGATGTGAACCGGCTGATCCGCATTTCCTATGGCCCGTTCCAGCTCGGCGAGATCGAGGAGGGCAAGGTCGACGAAGTGAAGACGCGCGTGCTGCGCGAGCAGCTCGGCGAGAAGGTGATCGCGCAGGCCGGCTGTGAATTCGAGCGGCCGGGACCGCGCGAGACGCTTGATGAAGAGGCCGGGGCGCCGCGCGGCAAGAAGCCGTTCAAGGCTTCGGGCAAGAATGCGCTGGTCGCCGACCGCAAGGGCCGCCGCGTGCTGGTGCAGCGCTCCGGTGGCGAGGAAGCACGCGCGCGCAACGAGGAAGACAATGCCGGCTACGGCCCGCCGCGCCGCCCCAAGCGCGGCTATCATGGCAAGCGCGACTTCAAGCCGCAGGATGAGTAATCGATGCGCGTGGTCGGCGGACGATTGAAGGGCCGCAACCTGGCCTCGCCTTCCTCGCGCGACATCCGACCGACCGCGGACCGCCTGCGGGAGTCCGTGTTCAATATTCTTGTCCATGCCTATGACAATCCGATTGACGGGGCGCGCGTGCTCGATCTCTTTGCCGGCACCGGCGCGCTCGGCATCGAGGCGGTGTCGCGCGGGGCGGCGTTCGCGCTATTCGTCGACAATGGCGCCGAAGCCCGCGCACTGCTGCGCAACAACGTCGAGTCGCTGGCGCTCGGTGGCGTCACCAAGGTCTACCGCCGCGATGCCACCGATCTCGGACCCGCGCATCCCATGGAGCCGTTCTCGCTGGTGTTTCTCGATCCGCCCTATGGGAAGGGATTGGCGGAGACAGCGCTGGCCTCGCTGCGCGACGGCGGCTGGCTCGCGCCCGGTGCGCTGCTGGTGGCGGAGGAGGCTAAAGCGGCGGCGTTTTCCGCGCCCACCGGCTTCGAGGAATTGGAGCGGCGCGCGTATGACGATACGGAATTCGTGTTCTTGCGGGCCGCGTGAATCTTCACCGTTCCACATAATTGCTGTCATCGCCCGGCTCGACCGGGCGATCCAGTACGCCGCAGCTTATCGATTCAAGCACTGACGTCTCTGGAACACTGGATCACCCGATTTCGCGGGCGATGAGAGGCGTGCATGTAGTGATGCCTATCGCCGCCCGAACAGTTTCTCCACATCGGCAAGCTTCAGCTCGACATAGGTCGGCCGTCCATGGTTGCACTGGCCGGAGTTCGGCGTGTCTTCCATCTCGCGGAGCAGCGCGTTCATCTCTTCTGGCTTGAGCCTTCGGCCGGCGCGCACGGAGCCATGGCAGGCTATGGTCGCGGCAACGTGCATCAGCCGCCGCTCCAGCGGCAGCGCCTCGTCCCATTCCTCCATGTGCTCGGCCAGGTCGCGCAAGAGACTGCCGGCGTCGGTCTTGCCGAGCAGCGACGGCGTCTCGCGCACCGCGACCGCGCCGGGGCCGAAGGATTCGACCGCGAGCCCGAACGATGCGAGTTCTTCGGCGCGTGAAAGCAGCCGCTCGACGGTTGCTTCATCAAGCTCGACGATCTCGGGGATCAAGAGGATCTGCCGCTGCACGCCGTTCCTCGCCAGCGAGGCCTTCAGCCGCTCATAGACGATGCGCTCATGGGCGGCGTGCTGGTCGACGATGATGAGCCCGTCGCGGGTCTGCGACACGATGTAGGTCTCGTGAATTTGCGTGCGCGCGGCGCCAAGCGGCCGATCGAGCAGGTCGCCGGCCTGCTGCGCCTCGAAACGCACGTCGGCCGTGGGCGCGCCGACATCGAAGGCGGCCTGGTTTTGCTCGGCGAGTGCGGTCGCCGCTGCCGCGAACGACGGCGATGCGCCGACGGGATAAGACGGCGAGCGCTGCCAGTCCCAATTGCCGGGCCGCGGCGCGAAGGCGGGGCGGAATGACGAAATCGCCGCGCCGCCGCCATTGGCCGCGGTGCGCTTGCCCTCGCGCGCCAGCCCCTCTTTCAGCGCATGCACGATCAGAGCGCGCACCAGCCCGGCATTGCGAAAGCGCACCTCGGTCTTGGCTGGATGCACGTTGGCGTCGACCTCGCGCGCGTTCAGCGTCACGAACAACGCCACCACCGGATGACGGTCGCGCGGCAGGTAATCGGCATAGGCCGCGCGCACTGCGCCGAGGATGAGCTTGTCGCGCACGGGACGGCCGTTGACAAAGAGATATTGCCCGAGCGCGTTGGCGCGCGTCAGCGACGGCGCGGCAGCATAGCCCTCGACCGATACGCCCTCGCGCTCGCTGCGGACATCGATGGCGTTGGCGCGAAAATCCGCTCCCAAAATATCGCCCAGCCGGATGAGCTGCCCGGGCCCGCCGGGCAGCGCCGCGGCCCAGGTCACCGGCGCGCGCTCCTCGCCGGCGAGCGTGAAGGCGATATCCGGCCGCGCCATCGCGAGCCGCCGCACCGTTTCGCGGATCGCTTCGGCCTCGGTGCGGTCGGTCTTCAGGAATTTCAGCCGCGCCGGCGTGGCATAGAAGAGATCGGCGACCTCGACCCTTGTGCCGTGGCCGAGCGCCGCCGGCATCACCTCGCCCTTGGAGCCGCCTTCGACGGCAAGCTGCCAGGCATGCGGCTCGCTGGCGTTGCGCGTCGTAATGGAGAGCTTCGCGACCGCGCCGATCGAGGGCAGGGCCTCGCCACGGAACCCCAGCGTCTTGATCTGCAGCAGGTCTTCGTCGTCGAGTTTGGAGGTGGCGTGGCGATCGACTGCGAGAGCAAGGTCGGCCGCGGTCATGCCGCCGCCGTCATCGGTGATGACGATCTTCCGCCTGCCGCCGCCATCGGTGAAGATATCGATCCGGCTCGCACCGGCATCGATCGCGTTCTCCACGAGTTCCTTGACCACGCTCGCGGGACGCTCGACCACTTCGCCGGCGGCGATGCGGTTGACGATCTGTTCGGGGAGCTGGCGGACGGGCATTTGTATGGGTTCAGGCAGGAGATTCGAACATTGGCCGCCATTCTAGGCGGTCGTGCGCCCGATTGCATGGGTGGTGCGCAGGGTTTTACCCAGGTCTGGGGATAGACGACCTTATCCCGGTCGGGCCGCCAGCATCGGCGCTGCCTCATCTGTGGCATGCCGCGTGGGATTGTGAGTCGGAAGAGGCGGGTATATCGTTTAGAAAAATTATAATCCGACTGGAGGGACCGCCATGTGCCATTTGTTCGCACACCAGCCGCAGCGCGACTATGAATTGCAGACCCGATCGCTGCGGATAGACGGTCACTCCACCTCGATCCGGTTGGAAATGTCGTTCTGGGACACGCTGGAGGAGATCGCGGCGAAGGAAGGCCTGACGCTCGCCAAGTTCCTCACCACGTTACACAACGAGGTGCTGGACCATCACGGTGAGGTCAACAATTTCGCCTCGCTGTTGCGCTGCTCCTGCCTGATTTATCGCGCCAAGACCGCGGCTGCCGCCGTCCCGGAATTCAGGCGCGATGCCGCGATCCTCGATGCCGCCGAATAGGACGGTACTTCACCTCTCCCCGCGAAGAAGAGCGGGGAGAGGGAGTAGAGTGAGCCTGAGGCTCCGGCCTCATCCAAATCTTCGCTAGATATCCTTCTTCTGCATGGCGCCCGCGATGTAGTCCGCCTGCCGGATCGCCAGCGAGACGATGGTCAGCGTCGGGTTGCAGGCCGCGCCGCTGGTAAACTGGCTGCCGTCGGACACGAACAGGTTCTTGATATCGTGGGTCTGGCCGAACTTGTTCACCACGCCGTCCCGCGCCTTCTCGCTCATGCGGTTGGTGCCCATGTTGTGGGTGCTCGGATAGGGCGGCGTCGGATAGGTGACGGTGGCCCCGACCGCATCGTAGACCGCGGCGCCCTGCTTGTAGGCATGGTCGCGCATCGCGACGTCGTTGGGATGATCGTCGAAATGGACGCTCGCGACCGGCATGCCGTTCTTGTCCTTGACTTTCGGATCGAGCGTGATGCGGTTGGTCTCCTGCGGCATGTCCTCGCCGATGAGCCACATGCCGGCCATCTGCGGATAGGTCTCCATCGCGCTGGTGAAGGGCCGTCCCCATGCGCCCGGCTTGAGGAATGCCGCCATGAAGGGAAGCCCGAGGGAGAGCGTCTCCATTTCATAGCCGCCGACAAAGCCTCGCTTTGGATCGTTCTTGGCCTCGTCGCGGATGATCCCGGCCATGGTGGTGCCGCGATACATGTGGACCGATTTCTCGAAGGAGGCGTAGACGCTGCCGGTCATGTGCCGCATGTAGTTGCGCCCGACCTGGCCCGATGAGTTGGCAAGCCCATCGGGGAACATGTTCGAGGCGCTGTTGAGCAACAGACGCGGGCTTTCCAGCGAATTGCCGGCGACAGCCACCACGCGCGCCTTCTGACGCTGCATCGCGCCGCTGGCATCGGCGTAGACGACGCCGGTCGCCTTGCCGCTCGCATCGTGCTCGATCTTGATCACCATGCTGTCGGGGCGCACTTCGAGATTGCCGGTCGCCTCGCCCTTGGGAATTTCGGTGTAAAGGGTCGACCATTTCGCGCCGGATTTGCAGCCCTGGAAGCAGAAGCCGATCTGCAGGCAGGAGCCGCGTCCGTCGCGCGGTTCGCTGTTGATCGCCATGCGCCCGGTATGGACTTCCTTGTAGCCGAGCTTCTTGGCGCCGGCCTCCATCACCCTGAAATTGTTGTTGCCGGGAAGGCCGGGAATGCCGTTGGTGCGCGTCACCCCCATCTTGTCCTCGGCCTTGGCGTACCACGGCTCCATTTCGGCGAGCGTGATCGGCCAGTCCAAGAGGTTGGCGCCGGGCAAGCCGCCATAGGTGCTCCTGATCCTGAACTCGTGCTCATCGAAGCGCAGCGACGCGCCGGCCCAGTGCACGGTCGAGCCGCCTACGGCCTTCACGATCCAGGCGGGCAGCGTGGGGAAGTCCTTGGAAACCTGCCAGCTTCCGGATGTCGAGCGCGCGTCCTTCCAGGCGAGCTGAACAAAGCTGTCCCACTCGTCATTGACGAAGTCCTGGTTTTCGATGCGCGGGCCGGCCTCAAGGATGACGACCTTGACGCCCTTTTGTGCGAGCTCGTTGCCGAGCGTCCCGCCACCGGCGCCGGAGCCGACGATCACCACCACGCCCGAGTCATTCTGATCAAATTTTGCCATGTGTGATTTCTCCCTGACCGTTCGTTGCCCGAAGCTCAGAGCCCGACGGCTCTGATTTTATTTTTGACGCGTTTTCTTCACGCGAACCGGTAGCCACTTCGCTCGAAAACGCTATACCTTCGGGAGCCAGTCGATGTCGGCGAAGCCGCGCTTGATGTAGCCGCCATGCTCGGCGGAGGACCCCTCGTAGCCGAATTTCGGCCAGAGCTCTTTCTGGTTGTAGAGCGAGGCGATGAGATCGCCGCGGATCGTCGTGAAGAATTCGGTCTGCTCGATATTCTGCAGCAACCTCACGCGGTCGGCCTCCCAGGCCACTTGCGCATAGGGCACCTTGTGGTGGTCGCGGGCATCCTGATCGAGGCGGGCGACGCCACCCTCGATCATGGCCTTGACGGCGGGATCCTTGCCCGCCTTGCCGTCCCACGGCTTGACAGCGGTGATGTAGTAGCTGTCGACCAGCATATCGTGCGGATAGATGTCGCGCGCGACCTTCACCAACGTCTTCATGGTCGCTGGCGAAAGCGCCGTGGCGTCGTCCGCCCACGCGTCATTGATGCCGACGCCGGTGCTCGTCGCAACGGCTACGACCGGAACGGCGGTCGCCGCGCCCTGGAGAAAGGCTCGGCGGTCATATTTGCTCCTGCGATCGATTTCTCTCATGGGTCTCCTCCGTTTTCGCTTGTTGATTGTGGTCAGCCGAAGCGGCCGCCTTTCTGGATCACCTCGATCTTGTAACCGTCGGGATCGGTGGCAAAGAAGAAACGCGCCAGCGTCTTGCCGTCGTGCTTGAAGTCGCGCAGCGGCCCTGGTGCCAGCTTTTCCCCTTCGAATTTCGCATGTTCCGCATCGACGTCGTCGACGACCACGGCAAGATGGCCATAACCGTCGCCCAGCGCGTAAGGCTCCTTGCGATCGAAATTCACGGTCAGCTCGACTTCGAACGGCGATGACGGATGACGCAGATAGATCAGCGCGAAGTCCGCGAATTTGAGATGGTCGGCGATTTCGAGCCCGAACGCTCGCTTGTAATAGTCGAGCGACCTGGCCTCGTCGAAAACGCGGATCATCGAATGAACGGGTTTGGCCATTCAGTGCAGTTCCCTGAGGTATGCGATGATGGCGGCGCGGACTTCCGGCTTGGCTTGGCGGTAGGCCATGACCGAACCCGGAATCATCTGCTGCGGATTGGTGATCCAGGCGTCGAGCCGGGCGTCGTCCCAGGTGAAATCGGCCTTCGCGAAGCCCGCCGAATAGTGGAAGCCGTCGACAGAGCCGGCGCGACGGCCCACGATGCCGAACAGCGACGGTCCTTGCCGGATGGGGTCGGTCAGATTGGTGGTATGGCAGGTGGCGCATTGCTGCTTGAACAGCGTCGGGCCGTCCGGCGGCTTCGCTTCGGACAACGGCATCTGCGCCATCGCAGCCTTCACGACAAGCATCGCGCCGCAAAACCCAAGTCCGATCACATGTGTCGCGCGCAGCTTTGTCATATACATCACCGTTGGCGTCGGCGGACTTTAGGGGGCGCCAACGTAGCGGTGGTAGTAGCGGGCTGTTTCGCGTGAGAACAAAGCGCCGCCAGGGCAGGCGGCCGAAAGCAGGTCGGCCAGGCTGACCTAATCGTCGAAGCCGCGCGCGCCGCGGTGGGCCTTGACGTCGCTGCGACGTTTCTTGCCTTCGAGCCGGCGCTGCCTGGAGCCGAATGTCGGCTTGGTCGGCCGTCGCGGCGTCGGTCGCACCATGGCGTCCTTCAACATCTCGACCAGCCGTTCGATTGCATCGGCGCGGTTACGCTCCTGGGTGCGGAAGCGATAGCCCTGGATCACGATCACGCCGTCCTTGGTCATGCGGCTGCCGGCGAGGCGCGCGAGCCGCTGCGCGGCGTCAGGCGGCAGCGCGATCCTGTTGGTGTCGAAGCGAAGCTGCGCCGCGGTCGAGACCTTGTTGACATTCTGTCCGCCCGGGCCGGAGGCGCGGACAAAGGCGATCTCGATGTCGTTCTCGTCGATGGAGAGCTCGCGGGAAATCCGCAGCATGGGCGCACCCGGTCAGAATCGGTGCGCCCACCATAGCGGGTCTATGCCGACGAACTCAATTCGCCTTGGGCGGCGGGGCGCCTCCCGGCGCAGCCGTGGTTTGCGCGGCGGCCTGTGGCTCCCGGCCGACCACGACCGAGATCACACCCTGGCCCCACAGTCGTTTCGCGACCTGCTTCGCATCATCCAGCGTCACCGCATCGATGATGCCCGCGCGCTTGTCGAGATAGTCGATCGGCAGCTTGTCGAGCTGGTACTGCAGCAGCGCGCTGGCGAGCTTGGAGGAGGTGTCGAGCTGCAGCATCTGCGAACCCTTGAGGTAGGATTTCGCCTCGTCCAGCTCCTGCTGCGTCGGACCTTCCTCGGCGAACTTGCGCACTTCCCTGTCGATCGCGTCGATGCTGTCGCCGGCGCGGTCGGCGCGGGTGCCGGTATTGCCGATCACCAGCGCCGAATGTTCCATCCAGAGAAGCGACTCGAACACCGAATAAGCGAGCCCGCGCTTCTCGCGGACTTCGCGATAGAGCCGCGACGACAGCCCGCCGCCGCCCATGATGTGGTTGTCGATGTAGGCCGCCATGAATTTCGGATCGTGGCGCAGGAAGCCTGGGCCGCCGAAGAAGATGGTGGTCTGCGGCACGTCGAGCGGCACGAAGGCGCGCTGCGGCGGCTTGGTTGCGACAATGTCAGGCACCGGCGTGAGGCTTGCCTTCGCCGGCAGGCTGCCGAAAGTCTTGTCGAGCAGTTGCCCGAGCGTCGCCGGATCGACGTCGCCGACCACCGCGATCTTGAGCGTGCCCTTCGCGATCACGCGCTTGATGTAGTCGCGCATGTCGGCAACCGTGATCGTTGGCACGCTCTCCAGTGTGCCGGTGCCCGGCCGGCCGTAGGGATGGTTGGGGAAGGCGAGCTCGAGGAATTTGCGGCTCGCCAGTGAGTTGGGATTGGTGGTGTCGCGGTGCAGGCCGGACATGATCTGCGAGCGGATGCGCTCGACGTCGGTATTGTCGAGATGCGGCGAGGTCAGCGCCAGATGCAGGAGGTCGTAAGCCTCGTCCTTGTTGTCCTTGAGCATGCGGAGCGAGCCGCGGAAATAGTCCCGCGTCACGCTGAAGCTCAATTCGATGGCCCGGCGGTCGAGGCGCTCGTGAAAGGCCTTGGAATCGAGATCGCCGGAGCCCTCGTCGATCAGGCTCGCGACCATGTTGCCGACGCCGGGCTTGTCGGCCGGGTCCTGCGACGCGCCGCCGGTGAAGGCATATTCCATCGCGATCAAGGGCACGGTCGCGTCCTGCACGAACCAGGCCTCGATGCCGCCGGGCGAGATCAGGTGCTGGATCCTGGCCGCGGCAAAAGACGGCGTGGGAGCAGTCAGGGCAAGAGCAAAAGTAGCGGCGAGCCCGAGAGCGGCGCGCCGCGTGAAAGTGACCTGTTTGTTCACGAACGCTTCTCCTCGCGCTTCGGCGTAGTGTCCTTGATGAGATAACCGGTGACCGAGCGCTTCTTGTCGAACCATTTTTGCGCGGCGGCGCGCACCTGCTCGGCGGTGACCGCGCGAATGCGGTCCGGCCAGCTTCGAATGTCCTCGATGCTGAGACCCGTGGTCAGTGCCCCGCCATACCAGCGCGCCATGGTCGCCTGGTTGTCCTGGGCGTAGATCGCTTCCGCGATCAGTTGCGTCTTCACCCGCTCGAGATCCTCGGCGCGGATCGGGTTTTGCTGGATGTCGGCGATGACGCTGTCGATCACCTGCTCGATCTGCGAGAACTCGACGCCGGGTCGCGGCGCGGCGGCGATCGAGAACTGCGACGGATCGAGCGCGGTGCCCTGATAGGCCGCATTGGCGGCGACCGCGAGCGGCTTGTCGACGACGAGTGCGCGGTACAGATACGAGTTGCTGCCGCCGCCCATCAGCTGCGCCAGCACGTCGAGCGCCGGGCTTTCGCCTGCGGCCGCTGTCGTAGCCGACGGTACGAGGTAATAGCGCTTCACCTGAGGCTGCTCGACATGGGGATCGGCCAGCGTCACCGTGCGCGGGGCCACCTGTTCCGGCTCCTGCGGACGGATGCGGCGCGCGGGGATTGCTGGCTGCGGCTCGATCTTGCCGAAATACCGCTCGACCAGTGGACGGACTTCCTTGATGTCGGTATCGCCAGCGATCACAAGGATCGCGTTATTCGGCGCGTAGAAGCGGCGATAGAACGCGAGCGCATCCTCGCGGTCGAGCTTCTCGATCTCCTGGTGCCAGCCGATCACCGGACGCTGATAAGGATGGTTGAGATAGAGCGCGGCCATGATCTGCTCGTTTAGCCGCGCCTCCGGATTGTTGGCGACCCGCATGTTGTATTCCTCGAGCACGACGTCGCGCTCGGGCAGCACGTTCTCGTCTTTCAGGATGAGACCAGTCATACGATCGGCCTCGAATTCCATCATCAGCGGCAGCTTCTCGCGCGGGATACGCTGGAAATAGCCGGTGTAGTCGTTCGAGGTGAAGGCGTTCTCGTTGCCGCCGATCTTCAGCACGGTCTGGGAGAACTCGCCGGCCGGATGCTTTGCGGTGCCCTTGAACATCAGGTGTTCGAGGAAATGCGCCAGCCCCGATTTGCCGGGCGTCTCGTCGGCGGAGCCGACCTTGTACCAGATCATTTGCGTCACGACCGGAGTGCGGTGATCCTGGATCACCACGACCTGCAGGCCGTTTGGCAAGGTGAAGGTGGCCGGGGGGTCGGAGGTCAGGGTGGTTTGCGCAAACGCGCCGGTCGACGAAAGGGCGAGCGCAGCGAGGAGCGAGAAGGCGAAACGGGTTCTGGACATCATGACCTTTATGAAAGCCCGCATCAAATGTGCGGATCAAAAGCGCCGCATCCTACACGGCGCGGCGAACGCCACGGCGTCACGAAGCCGAGAGAAAGGATGAAACAATTTTCATCCCGCTCTTTTTTCAGGCACCAGTTTCCGGGCACTAATCGCCGTATTTGCCGGCGGCCGGATTGTATTCCTTGTTCAGAGATTCCTTCGGCCCGGTGCCGTAAAGATAGTTCGGCGACGGCGTCTGGTAGCCGGGCGGCGGCTGGGTCAGCGATTCCCGCGGCGGCTCCTGCTTGAACTCCGTTGCTTCCGTCTTGTTGCCCTTGAACAGGCCCAATACGCTGCCGTTGTAGCCGAGCTCGGACGGCATCAGCGGCCTGCCGCCGGGGTCGCCCGGCCTCAGCGTATCGGAATTCCTCGCCTCCTGCGTCGATGTCGTCGGTCTCTGATTGGCTGCGTTGAGCTCACTCGGCGACAGCGGGCGAGCTGCGTCCTGGATTGCCTGGGTGGCGTCGCGATGGTCGTTCTTTTCCTTCTTGCGTGCGGCGATCGCGGCCTTGCGGCGCGCCTCGTCGGGATCCTTCGGCCAGTTCGGCGCCGTCTTCTCGGTGGCGGCGGAAGCCGGCGGCGGCAGGTCGAGCTTGGGCGGCACGACCAGCGGCGAGCGCTCGCGATAGTCGATGCTCGAATTGTCCATGTTGGTGGCGCCCATGCCCTTCATGATGCCCTCGATGATCTTTTCCTCGAAGGTCTTGTCGTCCTCGTCATCGTCGCCGGCACGCGCGGCAGTAGCCGCCATCAACAAGCCGACGCCGAGCGCGACCGCCGACAGCCGCAAGGCCTTCGACGAGCTTCGCACCATGAAACCGCTGCTTCCGGTCCTGCGCATCGCTGCTTTACCCATCTATTTCAGGTACATTCGGGGAATCTGATCGGCCGGGATCAGGGCGCTTTTGCGGCGGGTACCCCCAGAAAAGAATCATACAATAGGGCGATTACCCCGGCAACAATGGCCACATCGGCCAGATTGAAAACGTACCAATTGAAGGTTTTCCCGCCGATCTGGACGTGAAACAGGGCAAAATCAACCACCGCGCCATAGGCGAAGCGGTCGATGGCATTCCCGAGCGCTCCGCCAATGATTAATCCGAGGGCAATGGTCGCCAGTAATGTTCGCGAACGGGCCATCCAGATCGCCAGCGCGATCACGGCCAGCGCCTTGACCACCATCAGCGCGAGCTGCGCGATCTGGTCGTCGTTCTGGAACCATCCAAAGCTGATCCCGATATTCCACGCCAGCACCAGGTCGAAGAACGGCGTCACCTGCACGGTGCCGCGATGGCCGATATCGAACACATAGAGCAGCCACAGCTTCGAGGCCTGATCGAGCAGCAGCGTGGCGATCGCGGCGATGATGCCGGGGCGGAGCGGAGAGGTCACACACTCACCCCCAGCGCCTTCCATTCGCGCAACGCTTTCGCATCGCGTGGCGAGACGTCGGGATATTCCTTGTCCTCACCGATAGTGGGGAGAATCTTCCACGAGCGCGCGCATTTGATACCTTGCGCCTTCTCGACCACGACGGCAACGCCGGGGACATTGTCGAGCCGGAACGCGCCGTCCGGCCCTTCGCCCTCCTGCACCTCATAGCTCGAGGTGATGCAGACTTCGGCGAGGTCGACATCGAACAGCGTCGCCAGCATCTTCCTGTCGGCGACATAGATGACCGGCGAAGCCTCCAGCGAGGAGCCGATGCGCTTGGCCGCGCGCTCGAGCTCCAGCGCGCCGGTGACGACGCGGCGCACGTCGCGGATGGTCTCCCATTTCTTCGCGAGCTCATCGTTGCGGAATTTCTCAAAACCATCCGGGAACAGTGTCAGATGCACCGAGGCCTTGTCGTTCGGTTTGTACATCCCCCAGGCTTCGTCGCAGGTGAAGCTCAGGATCGGCGCCAGCCATTTCAGGATCGCATCGCAGAGGATGTCGATGGTGGTCAGCGCCGCCATGCGCGCCGGCGAGGACGGCGGGTCGCAATACAGCGTGTCCTTGCGGATATCGAAATAGAACGCCGACAGCTCGGAGTTCATGAAAGCGGAGAGTGCCGCGACCACGATCTTGTAGTCGAACTCGGTATAGGCCAGGCGCACGATCTTCGCCTGCTCGGCAAGCGCATGCAGCATGGTAGCGTTCGAGCTCCGGCATCTCCTTGAGCTCGACCGCATCGACGGGGCGGAAATGATGCAGCGTGCCCAGCATCCAGCGGATGGTGTTGCGGAGCTTGCGATAGGTCTCGACCGTGTTCTTCAGGATCTCGGGCCCGATGCGCTGGTCGTCGGTGTAGTCGCAAGCGGCGACCCAGAGCCGTAAGATGTCAGCGCCGGATTCCTTGATGACGGCCTGCGGCTCGATGGTGTTTCCGAGCGACTTCGACATCTTGCGGCCGTGCTCGTCCTGCGTGAAGCCGTGGGTGAGCACGACGTCATAGGGCGCGCGTCCGCGCGTGCCGCAGCTCTCCAGCAGCGAGGAATGGAACCAGCCGCGATGCTGGTCCGATCCTTCGAGATACATCACGGTGTCGGCGCCGCCATCAACCTTGCGCTTGATGCCGGCGAGGCCCGGGAAGTGCACGGGGTCTTCCAGCACGAAGGCGTGGGTCGAGCCGGAATCGAACCAGACGTCGAGGATGTCGTCGACCTTCTTCCAGCCCTCGTTCGCGAGTTGCCCAAGGAAGCGTTCGCGCGCACCCTCCATGTACCAGGCGTCGGCGCCTTCCTTCTCGAAGGCGTCGCCGATGCGCTTGTTGACGGCCTCGTCCTGCAGGATCTCGGCGGAGCCGTCGCCCTTCTCGCGCACGAACACGGCGATCGGCACGCCCCAGGCGCGCTGGCGCGAGATCACCCAGTCCGGCCGCGCCTCGATCATGCCGTTGATGCGGTTCTGGCCTGACGGCGGCACCCATTGCGTCACCGAGATCGCGTGCAGGGCGCGGGCGCGCAGCGTGTCGCCGGATTTGGTCTTGCCGCGATCCGCGATGTCCTTGTCCATCGCGATGAACCATTGCGGCGTGTTGCGGAAGATCACCGGCTTCTTCGAGCGCCAGGAGTGCGGATATTGGTGCTTCAGCCGTCCCGCGCGCGAGCAGCATGCCCGCTTCGATGAGCGCCTTGATCACCGCCTCGTTGGCGTCGCCCTTCTCGCCCTTGTCGTTGATCACGCGCTTTCCCGTAAAGCCCGGCGCCTGATCGGTGAAGGCGCCGTTCTCGTCGACGGTATAGGGGATCGCGGTATCGATGCCGCGCGCGTCGAGCTCGCGGGTATTCGCCGTCCAGACGTCGAAGTCCTCGCGGCCATGGCTTGGCGCGGTGTGCACGAAGCCGGTGCCGGTGTCGTCGGTGACGTGATCGCCGGGCAGGAGCGGGACGACGAACTGATATCCGTCGCTGGCAAAGCGTCGCAGCGGATGCGCGCATTCCACCGCATCGAGCGTATCGGCCGGAATGTCGCGGACTTTTTTATACGCGTTGACGCGCGCCTGCTTGAACACGCTCTCGGCGAGCGCATCCGCAAGGACCAGCATATCGCCGGTCCTGGCCCAGTTGTCCGCAGGCGCCTCGGTGACTTCGTAAAGACCGTAACCGATCTTCGGCGAAAACGAGATCGCGCGGTTGCCGGGCAGCGTCCAGGGCGTGGTGGTCCAGATCACGACGTTCGCACCCGCAAGCGCGCCATGCGTGGGCGAGATGACGGGGAATTTCACCCACACCGTGTCCGACGTGTAGTCCTCGTACTCGACTTCGGCTTCCGCAAGCGCGGTCTTCTCGACCACGCTCCACATCACGGGCTTCGAGCCACGATACAGCGTGCCGTTGGCGGCGAACTTCATCAGCTCGCGCGCGATCTGGGCTTCGGCCGGATAGCTCATGGTGGCGTAGGGATGGTCCCAGTCGCCGACGACGCCGAGCCGCTTGAACTCCTCGCGCTGGACGCCGAGCCAATGCGTCGCATAGGCGCGGCATTCCTGCCGGAACGCGACCATCGCGGCGCTATCGCGAAAATCCGGCTTCGCCTTGCCCTTCTTGCGGTAGTTCTCCTCCTCGACCTTCCATTCGATCGGCAGGCCGTGGCAGTCCCAGCCCGGCACGTAATTGGAATCGAAGCCGAGCATCTGCTGGCTCCTGGTGACGAGATCCTTGAGGATCTTGTTCAGCGCCGTGCCGATATGGATGTTGCCGTTGGCATAGGGCGGGCCGTCATGGAGGACGAATTTGGCGCGGCCCCGCGCCTGCTCGCGCAGCTTCTGGTAGAGGTGGATATCGTTCCAGCGCTTGAGCATTTCGGGCTCGCGCTGCGGCAGGCCCGCGCGCATCGGAAATTCCGTCTGCGGCAGGAACAGGGTTTTGGAATAGTCTTTGGCGTCGGACTTTTGCGGCTTTTCGGACATGGGGTGCTGGCTCGGAAGGGCGCGGATGCGATCGATCGCGGGTGAACGAGGAAATCCCGGTCTTGCGCCGAGCCTTTGGGCTCAGGCGGAAGCCGGGCCGCTAATCCCTATGATGCGCCGCGCAAACATGGGCTCTCCATAGCAGGGGAGGGGCAAATCGCAAAGGCCGAAAGGTGCCCTAACCGATCGCCCCCAGCTTCGGAAACGCTCCCGGCGCGGTCGCCAATTGCGCGCGGGCGCGGGCGGAATCGTCGTCCATCTGCCTGATGAGTGCATCCACGCTCGAGAATTTCAGTTCCTCGCGGATGAAGCCGATGAAGGCGACGTCGAGCGCTTGCCCGTAGAGATCGCCCTGGAAATCGAACAGGAAGATTTCGAGCAGCGGTGCGCCATTGTCGAAGGTCGGACGGCGGCCGAAGCTCGCGACGCCATCAATGCGCTCGCTTCCGAGGCCGACGCGCACCGCATAGATGCCGTGCCGGAGGCCGCAATTGTTGTCGAGGCGAATATTGGCGGTGGGATAGCCAAGTTCGCGGCCCCGCTTCTCGCCATGGATCACCTCTCCGGTGACGAACCAGGGCCCGCCGAGCATGGCGGTGGCGTCCCCGATCTGGCCTTCCGCGAGCGCGCTGCGGATCGCGCTGGACGACACCGGGCGCTCATCGATGTCGATATGGGGCTGCACGTCGACCTCGATGCCAAGGCGTGGAGCTTCGTTGGCGAGGAGGCTCGGCGAGCCGACGCGGCCCTTGCCGAAGTGGAAATCGTAGCCGACGGCGATGCCGGACACGCCGAGCCGGCCGATCAGGTCATGGTGGATGAAATCCTGTGCCGTGGTCCCGGCCCGCATCGTGTCGAAAGTCATGACCACGGCACCGGCAAGCCCGGTGCCTGCCAGCAGTCGAAGTTTTGCGGTCTCGTCGGACAGGCGGAACTGGGGGGTGGTCGGGCTGAAGAAGCGGCGCGGGTGTGGTTCAAAGGTCAACGCCAGCGCCGGCTTGCGGTGCGTCTTGCTCATCTCGAGCGCGGCCGTGATCACGGCGCGATGGCCGAGATGGACGCCGTCGAAATTGCCCATCGCCACCACAGCGCCCTTCGGGATTTCGGCCGCGGGGGTGGAGTCGCGGATGACGGCAAAGGAAGGCGGCATTTGCGGGGCACTTCGGCTGGGTCGGATCGGGGCCGGACCGTGGCTTGGCCGCCGCTGGGAAGTCAAGCCGCCGTCTCGGGCCTACTTCGCGTTGTGGAGATCGGATTCTCGACCAAAGGTCGGTTTAACGGGCTGTTTAAGGCCTGATGCTAGTCCTAGGGGTGGTCTGCGCGAGGGCTTGTTTGGTCCCGACAGGCTTGTTTTTGCAGAAGCATTTGTCGGCGTGGGGGTCAAGAAATGGCGGTTGATCTGTCGATGGCAGTTCTCGTGGTGGACGATTACTCGACCATGATCCGCATCATCCGCAATCTGCTGAAGCAGCTTGGCTTCGAGAACATCGACGACGCCAGCGACGGTTCTGCGGCGCTGAACAAGATGCGCGGCAAGAAATATGGCCTTGTGATCTCCGACTGGAACATGGAGCCAATGACCGGCTACGACCTGCTCCGCGAAGTCCGTGCCGACGTCAATCTCGCCACCACGCCATTCATCATGATCACGGCGGAGTCCAAGACCGAGAACGTGATCGCGGCCAAGAAGGCCGGTGTGAACAATTACATCGTCAAGCCCTTCAACGCCGCCACGCTGAAGACCAAGATCGAGGCGGTATTCCCAGGTATGGCGAGCGCGTAGGGCGCCCAGCTACCACCTCAGCTCTCGCGTCATGGCGCGGGGCGGATGGCCGAACAATTCCTTGATCGAGGCCGGGTCGAGCTGATCGATCCCCTCGAATTCTTCCGAGTGAATGCCCCTGGTCACAAACAGGCAGTCGATGCCGAAGCCATGCGCGCCGGCCAGATCCGTGCGCACGGAATCCCCGATCGCCAGCACCTTGTCGAGCTTGATGTCATGACCGCCGTGCTTCGTGGCGAGTTCGATCGCGCGTTCGTAGATCGGCCGGTGCGGCTTGCCGTAGAAGATCACGTCGCCGCCGAGCTCGCGATAGAGCTCGGCGATGGCGCCGGCGCAATAGATCAGCCGGTCGCCGCGCTCGACCACGATGTCAGGGTTGGCGCAGATCAGCGTCAGCTTGCGCTGCAGCGCCTCGCGCATCATCGGGCGATAGTCCTCCGCCGACTCGGTTTCGTCGTCGAGCAGCCCGGTGCAGACGATGTAGTCGGCGTCTCGCAGCGGCGAGAGTTTCAGATCGAGGCCGCGATGGATCGCGCTGTCGCGCTCGGGGCCGAGCCAGAACACCTTTGCGCCGGGATGGCCCGCCACATAGTGCCGGGTCAGGTCGCCTGAGCTCACGATCGCATCGTAGGCGTCGTCGGCGACGCCGAGCTTCCGCAACTGCCGCTGCACCGAGTTGGCCGGGCGCGGCGCGTTGGTGATGAGGATGACGGTGCCGCCATTGCCGCGATAAGTATGCAGCGCCTCGCAGGCTTCGGGGAAGGCTTCGAGGCCGTTATGCACGACGCCCCAGATGTCGGACAGGATCACCTCGACGCCGTCGACGAGGTCGCGCAGCCGCTCGACAAAACGCAAGGTCATGACGGGAAGGCTCGCCTAACCGGGGCCGGCGACGCGGCGCGCCAGCGCGGCGGTGCCGGATGCCCGCGGCGGTGGATCCAGTGGAGCGGACTCGGCTGTCTTGGGCACGCCGTTGATTTCCTGACTGTCGGGCGAAGCTGTTCCGCCATTCGATGCCGGCGCGCCCTCGGGGCGCAACGGACGCGGCGGCGCGAACAGGAAGCCTTGGCCGAAACGGACGTCGTAGTCCAGCAGGTCGACCACGGCGCGCTCGCCTTCGATCTTCTCGGCGATCAGGTCGATGCCGAAGCGGCCGAGCAGGTCGGAAAGATCGGAGGGATGGATGTCGGAAGCTGAGGTTTGCTTCGGATCGAGGAGCAGCGAGGCCGGCACCTTGATGAAGCGCACGCCGCGGTCGGCAAGCTCGCGCGGCTCGAAGCGCAGATCAGCGACATGATCGATCGAGAAGCGGTAGCCACGCTGTGCCAACGAGGCGAGATGCTCGGTCTCGATCGGTCCGAGATGGCGGAAGGTCGACTGCTTGAACTCGAGCACGAAGGAGGGCGCGAGCGCGCGGTTGGCGTCGAGGAAATCAAGGCATTGCGAGAACGTCGCGGTATTGCCGAGCGTAGAGGCCGCGACGTTGCAGAACACGCCGACTTCCTTGTTGCGCACCATCAGCCGCCGCAGCACCTGCACACAGCGCAGCATCACCATGTGATCGATGCGCCCGATCAGGCCGGCACCCTCGGCGACGCCGATGAAATCCTCGGCGGCAAGAATTTGATCCTTGTCGTCGCGCAATCGCGTTACTGCCTCATAGTAGCGCACCTTGCGCTGCGGCAAAGTCACCAACGGCTGCAGGTAGATGTCGATGCGATTTTCCTCGACTGCACTGCGCACCGCCACCAGCGTCTGGTTGCGGGAGAGTGCGCCTTCACCGGCCGCCGCCGGGGTAGGGACGGGGGGCGGTGCCGCGCGCTTTTCCTCCGCCGAGGCGCTCGGATGGCCTGCCTCCGGCGCAGCCGCTGCCGGCGCGGCCGCGACATCGGCCTGGATGGAGGCGATCATGTCGTCATGGTTGGCGACGTCGGTTGCGAGTTGCTTCACCAGGGAGCCCAGTTCGCCGATCTCGTTGACCGCCGACTGGATGCGGTCGGCGCCGGCGGAATTGGCCGACACCACGCGCCCCTCGACGGCGGCGAGCCGGCGGCCGAATTCGGCGACCTGGCGGGCGAGATCGGCGGTGCCGCGGGAGAGATCGGCGATCTGGCTGCCGACATCGGTGCGGTCGCGCAGCCGCATCGACACCGCGTTGTAGAGGATCAGGAAGGTCAGCGCGGTCAGCGCCACGATGGCCGATTCCGTCCCGCTGATGCCGGCGACCGAATACAGGATCAGCCCCAATGATGCTGCGACCAGCACCATGCAGATGGCGATGAAAATCGTAGAAATACGGATCATTTGGCGCGCGCACTCCCCCGAGCGCGACAACCTTAGCACTAATGTTGATTCGGCAGGCTAGTGTTTCTTTGGCACGTCAGGAACCGGGGTGGGGGAAGGCTCTCGCGTCCCGCGTCTCGTGTCCCGGGCGCGGTGCGGCGCGAAGTGCCGCGCCGCAGAGCCGGGACCCATGAGAGGGCTTGTCGTGTGGGTGGGTCCCGGATCAGCGGCGCACCACTTCGCGGTGCGCCGCGTCCGGGACACGAGGACGGCGTTAAGCCACCGCCTTGATGACCTTGCCGACCTTCTCGATGATCTCTCCGATCTGGCCCTCGCTGACGATCAGCGGCGGTGTCAGCGCCAGCGTGTCGCCGGCAATGCGCAGCATCAGGTCGTTGTCGTGGAAGGCGGAGACCATCGCGTCATAGCCGCGCTTGCCGATGAGATCGGCGGCGCGCGGCGCGAGGTCGATGCCGGCGACAAGCCCGACGGTGCGGATGTCGAGCACGTTGGGCTGGCCCTTCAGCGTCATGACGGCATCGGCGAATTTCGGCTCGAGGTTCTTGGCGCGCTCGAACAGCTTTTCGTCGCGATAGATGTCGAGCGTGGCAAGGCCCGCGGCGACCGCAATCGGATGCGCCGAATAGGTATAGCCGTGGGTGAACTCAACCATGTGCTCAGGGCCGCTCATGAAGGCGTCATGGATGGTGTCGCGCACGATCACGCCGCCCATGGGAGCTGCGCCATTGGTGACGCCCTTGGCGAAGGTCAGCAGGTCGGGCAGCACGCCATAGCGCTCGGCGGCGAAGGCGTGGCCCATCCGGCCAAAGCCGGTGATGACCTCGTCGAAGATCAGCAGGATGCCGTGCTTCTGGGTGATCTCGCGCAGGCGCTTGAGATAGCCCTTCGGGGCCGGCAGCACGCCGGTCGAGCCCGCCATCGGCTCGACGATGACGGCTGCGATGGTATTGGCGCCGTGCAGCGCGACGAGGTTTTCGAGCTCGTCGGCGAAATGCGCGCCATATTCCGGCTCGCCCCTGGTGAAGGCCTGCTTCTCGCGGTCATAGGTCGCGGGGATGTGGTCGACGCCGGCCAGCAGCGTGCCGAACATTTTGCGGTTGTTGACGATGCCGCCGACCGAGGTGCCGCCGAAGCCGACGCCATGATAGCCGCGGACGCGTCCGATCAGGCGGGTGCGGGAGCCCTGGCCGTTGATCTGGTGATAGGCCAGCGCGATCTTCAGCGCGGTGTCAGCGGCTTCCGAGCCGGAGTTGCAGAAGAACACATGGTCAAGCCCCTTGGGTGCGAGATCGGCGATGCGGCTCGCAAGCTCGAAGGCCTGGGGAATGCCGAACTGGAACGGCGGCGCATAGTCGAGCGTCGCGGCCATCTTGCCGATCGCGTCCGAAATCTGGGTGCGGCCGTGGCCCGCATTGGTGCACCACATGCCGGAGGCGGCGTCGATGATCTTGCGGCCGTCGACGGTGATGTAGTGCATGTCCTTGGCGCCGGCGAGCAGCCGCGGCGCCTTCTTGAAGGCCCGGTTGGCGGTAAAGGGCATCCAATGTGCGGCAAGATCATTCGGCACATTGACTGACGGGGCGTTGGGGCTCTTGTCCAGCATGGGGACCTCTTGGAAGCGGTTCGGGATGGGGGCTGAGACGAAACTATCAGTTTCGGCGCAGAACGGGAACGCCCATAACTTGCGATCTTTGGACCCAATCCGGCGCTTTGTTGCGCTGCTCTCAGGTCAGGTCCGCCGCGGCGATCCAGAATACTTCGGCTTCCGAATCCTCGGTATCGAGCCAAAGCAGCGGCAATTGCGGACAGGCCGCTTCCAGATTGTCGCGGCCGCGGCCGATCTCGCAGAGCAGGCCGCCCTCGGGCATCAGGTGCTGGCCCGCCTCCTCGAGAATGCGCCTGATGATATCGAGCCCGTCGGCGCCGCCGTCAAGGGCGAGCGTTGGCTCGGCGCGGCACTCCGGCGGCAGCGCCGACATGCCCTCGGCATCGACATAAGGCGGATTGGAGATGATGACATCATAGCGCTTGTCGCCAAGCGGCTTGAACAGGTCGCCGTGATGCAGCGTGATGCGATCCTCGAGGCCGTAATCGCCGACATTGCGCGCGGCGACGGCGAGTGCATCTTTCGAAATATCGACCGCATCGATGGCGGCGTTAGGAAAACGCCGGGCCGCGAGGATGGCAAGGCACCCCGAACCGGTGCAGAGGTCGAGCACGTTTTCGACGCTCAGCGGATCCATCAGCGAAACATCTTCGCCATCCTCGACCGCAAAATGCGAATCGAGGAGTTCGCCGATGAAGGAGCGCGGCACGATCACGCGCTCGTCGACGTAGAACGGCAGGCCGCGCATGTAGACCTTGTTGACGAGATAGGCGGCCGGTTTGCGCGTCGTGACGCGGCGCGCGATCAGATCGAGGATTTGCTTGCCCTCCGCCGCGGTGACGCGCGCGGTGGCGAACGTCTCGAACTGATCCGGATGCAAGTGCAGCGCCTCGCAGACGAGGAAGGCCGCTTCTGCGACCGGGTCGGTGGTGCCATGCGCGAAGGCGAGCTTGGCCTCGGTGAAACGGCTGACGGCGTAGCGCACGAAATCGACCAGTGTCAGCAATTCGCCGCGCGCGACCTTCGGCAATCTCGCCGCGGCTTTCTTCGCGGGCTTGACGCGCCTGGCCATCAGGACTTGGTCCAGCGAGCGGCGGCAGCATCGTCATGGGTGCGGGCATCGACCCAGCCTTTTCCCTTGGCGCTCTCTTCCTTCTTCCAGAACGGCGCCGAGGTCTTCAGATAATCCATCAGGAATTCGGCGGCCTCGAACGCCGCCTGCCGGTGTTTCGATGCCGTTACCACCAGCACGATGTTCTGGCCGGGCTCGATCCGGCCGAAACGGTGAATGACGCTCACACCCTGCAGCGGCCAGCGCGACATTGCCTCATCGGCATGGCGCTTGATCTCGGCTTCCGCCATGCCGGGATAATGTTCGAGCGTGAGTGCGGAGATGCTATCGCCACCCTCGGTGCCGCGGCAGATGCCGGAAAATGTCACGACCGCGCCTATGTCGGTGCGGCCCATGCTCACGGCCGCAATCTCGCGCGCGACGTCGAAATCGTCGGCCTGAATGCGGATGGTGACGGGGGCGTTCATGTCGGCGTTATCCGCCGGTCATCGGCGGGAAGAAGGCAATCTCGCTCGCGCCGGCGATAACGGCGTCCGGCCTGACGTGGGAATGGTCGATTGCGGCGCGGATCACCTTCGGCTTCTCGAACGCATGCGCGTAGGATTCATCCCGGGCCGAAAGCCAGGCGATCAGGTCATCGACAGTGCGCACGCTCGCGGGCGGCTCTATGGTCTCTTCCGCCTTGCCGATCCGCTCGCGCACCCAGGCGAAATATTTCACCTTCATCGCTCGTCTTCCTCGAGCACATGATGAATCCCGTGGCGGAAATAATCCCACCCCGTATAGATCGTGAGCAGCGCGGATATCCACAAGAGCACCGTGCCGATCAGCGTGACGATCGGACCCAAGGCCACGGGCATGGCCTGATCGCCGGCTTCGCCCGCGAGCAGGAAGCCGATCGCGACGAGTTGGGCCGTGGTCTTCCACTTGGCGAGCTTGGTGACGGGTACGCTGACCCGCAACGCTGCAAGATATTCGCGCAGGCCCGACACCAGGATTTCGCGGCACAGGATCACGATTGCGGCCCACAGCGACCAGCCGTTGATGGTGCCATCGGAGGCCAGCATCAACAGGCAGGAGGCGACCAGGAGCTTGTCGGCGATCGGGTCGAGCATCCGCCCGAAGGCCGATTGCTGGTTCCAGACGCGGGCATAATAGCCGTCGAGATAGTCGGTAATGCCGGCCACAATGAACACGGCGACCGCGACCCAGCGCAGCCACAGCGGGCCGTCCTTGAACTGCATGAAGATGCAGCCGATCACCACCGGGATGGCGGCGATCCGGGCGCAGGTCAGGATATTCGGGAGCGACAGCGAACTTTTCGCGGGCGTCCTGGTCGTTGCGATGTTCATCCGTCCTACCAATACCGGTGTGGGAAGAAGGTCAACCGGGTTGCCCTGGATACCGCACACGACGTCCGTATGACTTGGGTCCCGGTTTCCGGCTCATGGTTTGGTTAACCCGGCTGGGAGTGGAAGAATTCAAAGATCTTGCGGGCGCTCTCGGCGCTGACGCCGGGAACCTTGCCGAGGTCGGCGATCGAGGCCCGCTCGATCTCCTTCAGCGTGCCGAAGTGATGCAGCAAGGCACGTTTGCGTGACGGGCCGATGCCGGGAATCTCCTGCAGGCCGGCCTCGCGGATATCCTTCTTGCGCAGCTTGCGGTGCGAGCCGATCACGAATCGATGCGCCTCGTCGCGCAGCCGCTGGATGAAGTAGAGCACAGGGTCGCGCGGCTCGAGCTTGATCGCCTCGCGGTCCGGCATGAACAGGGTCTCGCGGCCGGCATCGCGGTCTGGCCCCTTGGCGACCGCCATCAGGGATACCTGGGTCACGCCGAGACCTTCGAGGATTTCACGCGCGGCGTTGAGCTGGCCGCGCCCGCCGTCGATGATGACGAGGTCGGGCCATTGCGGCACGGTCTCGTCGTCAGCTTTGGCCTTGTCGCCCTCCGCCGGTTTCAACAGCCGCTTGAAGCGTCGCTCCAGCACCTCGCGCATCATGCCGTAATCATCGCCCGGCGTGAGCCCTTCGGACTTGATGTTGAACTTGCGGTACTGGTTCTTCACAAAGCCATCGGGCCCCGCGACGATCATGGCGCCGACCGCGTTGGTGCCCTGGATATGACTGTTGTCGTAGACCTCGATCCGCTTCGGCGTCTGCGGTAAGGCCAGCGTCGTGGCGAGGGAATCCAACAGCCGGCTCTGGGTCGCGGTATCGGCGAGCTTGCGGCCCAGCGCCTCGCGCGCATTGGTCAGCGCGTGCGTGATCAGCTCCTTCTTCTCGCCGCGCTTCGGCACCGACACTTCGACCTTGTGGCCGGCCTTCACGGCGAGCGCATCGGCCAACAGCTCGGCTTCCTCGATCTCGTGGGAGAGCAGGATCAGCCTTGGCGGCGGCTTGTCGTCGTAGAATTGCGCCAGGAACGAGGACAGCACTTCCTCGGGCGTAAAGGTCTTTTCCGCACGCGGGAAATAGGCGCGGTTGCCCCAGTTCTGGCCGGTGCGGAAGAAGAACACTTCGACGCAGGAATAGCCGCCTTCCTGGTGGATGGCGAACACGTCGGCTTCTTCAACCGTGCGCGGATTGATGCCCTGCTGCGACTGGATCGCGGACAGCGCGGCGAGACGGTCGCGATAGACCGCCGCGGTCTCGAATTCCAGTTCGCCGGATGCGTGCTCCATCTCGGCCGCGAGCTGCTCCTTCACCGCCTGGCTGCGGCCGGACAGGAATTCGGTCGCCTCGCGCACGAGCTCGGTATAGCCGGGAAAATCGATCTCCTGCGTGCAGGGGCCGGCGCAGCGGCGGATCTGGTAGAGGAGGCAAGGCCGGGTGCGGCTTTCGAAAAAGCCGTCGGTGCACGAGCGGATCAGGAAGGCGCGTTGCAGCGCCGTGATGGTGCGGTTGACCGCGCCCGCGGACGCGAACGGGCCAAAATAGCGCCCGGGCCGGCTCTGCGCGCCCCGATGTTTCAGGATCTGCGGCGCCCAGTGGTCGCCGGTGATCAGGATATAGGGAAACGACTTGTCGTCGCGGAGCTGCACATTGAAGCGCGGCCGCAGCTGCTTGATCAGGTTCGCTTCCAGCAGCAGCGCTTCGGTCTCGGTCGTGGTCGAGATGATCTCGACATTGGTCGTCGCCGCGATCATGCGCAGGATGCGCGCCGGCTGCGGGGCGTTGACCCGCGCATAGGACGACAGCCGTTTGCGGACGTTCTTGGCCTTGCCGACATAGAGCACGTCGTTGGCTGCGTTCAGCATGCGGTAGACGCCGGGCGAGGTCGGCGCCAGCTTCACCGCGTTCTCGATCGCGGCATGGCCAACCGCGAGCGGACCCTCGGCGACCGCTTCCGCGCTCTCCTCCCCGAGTTCCGGCAGGCGACCGTCCTCGTCCTCCTCGGTAGAGGAGGTGGCGGGATCGATATCGGGGGCGGCGAGGTCCTCGGACGGCAAATCGGTATGATTGCCGTGCCCGGGGCCAGCCTTTCCTTGGCGCGGGCCGGAGGCCGTCGGTTGCTCGGTCTTTTCGGAATCCATGGGCCTAAATTAGGCGCTGGGGGCGCCGATTTGAAGTTCTGGGGCGCTGCCTGCCGCCAAAACGCACAGGCAGTCGCCGGTAACTTGCCGTTAAGAACGTTAAGAAGGCGGTAACCCGGCTTAACAAGCCTTTAACTCAAATCTCTCGATAAATTTGACCTGAAAAGGCTGGAGTTCCGTAACCATGCGGCTCGCCCGGCGCCTTGCGGCGCCCGCGACTCGCGCGCGGCGGCATTTGCGTTGGAGCGTGAAATGAAAAGGTTGGTTGTGGGCGCCGTTGCGCTTTCGCTGACGGGCTGGACCGCGTCGACCCAGGCCGCGGACTTCAACTACCAACCGCACGGGCCCTACACCGACATTCGGCCGTCCTTCGACGGCAATAGCTGGGCCGGGTTCTATCTCGGCGGCAATCTCGGTTACGCATGGGGTACGGTCGACAGCAATCCGACCAGGCCGTCCGGCTTCGTCGGCGGCGTCCAAGCCGGCTACAATTGGAGCAACCCTCAGACCGGTCGATGGGTGTTCGGTGCCGAGGGCGATATCCAGCTGACCGGCGCAGACGACACCTTTGCGCCGTGGAAATTCTCCAATCCCTGGTTCGGCACCGTGCGCGGCCGCGCTGGCTATACCTTCAGCAACGTGCTGTTCTACGGCACTGCGGGCCTCGCTTTCGGCGAGTTGCGTGGGCAGACGTTCGGGCGCACGGAATCCCACACCAATGCCGGCTGGACGGCGGGAGTCGGCGCCGAGGTCAAGTTGGCGCCGAACTGGAGCGCGAAGATCGAATACCTCTATGTCGATCTCTCCGAGAGCCAGTTTGCGATTACAGGCGTGTCAAACGGCTACCGGTTCGGCACCGTCCGCGCCGGCGTGAACTATCACTTCTGACAGCAACAAGAAGACGCATACGCATCATCACTCCCGGCCGCCACGCGGCCGGGATTTGTTTATTTACGTTTTCGCGTGGCGACTTTCGCCGTTCGCGTCACGAAACGCGCAAATAGAAACGCTACGATTGAATCACCAGGTTGACCGCCTTGGGGCCTTTGCCCTTCTTGTCCGGCTCGACCTCGAAAGTGATACGTTGTCCTTCGGTCAAATCCTTCAATCCGGCCCGCTCGACCGCGGTGATGTGAACGAACACATCGCGCCCGCCATCGTCTGGCTTGATGAAGCCGTAGCCGCGTTCTCCATTGAAGAACTTGACCGTCCCAGTCATGGCCATCGGGTACTCCTCCCCCGCATTGCTCCACCGCTGCGCGCACGTCGCGCAGCGGCTGACCGGCATTCGCAAGCACTGAAGTTTGGCCACCTGAGCCGTCCGGTGTCACGTCACCGGTCTGCCTGGATTCTTTTTCGGCCTTGTCACTCCGCCGCAACCATTCGCGGAAGCGGAACGTAAAGCCAGTCCGAGGCCAAGCATAATACGGTTCCTTGTCCGTTGCCTACGGATTTCCGTTAACACAAGGCTCAAGCTTTAGCCGTCTCCAATTTGAAGCGCGCGCCGCCGCCCTGGCCGAGCGGCCTTTCCAGTTCAGGCAGGATGATCTTGAGCTCGCCTTGCAACGTCCACGGTGGGTTGACGATCAACAACCCGCTGGAGGTGAGTGCGGAGTCCGCGCGTTGCGGCGCGACGCTGAACTCGAGCCGCAGGCATTTGCCCGCGGGCTTGACCGAGGCCGCGGCATGCGCGACTGCGCGCGAGAGATCATCGGCCGCGCGCCGGCTTTTCGCGGGATACCACAATAAATAGCTGCCAGTCGGCCATTTCTTGAACGCCGCTGCGAAGCCCTCAGCGAGGCGCTCGAACTCATCCTTCGCTTCAAAGGGAGGATCGATCACCACCAGACCGCGCCGCTCATTCGGCGGCACGAAGGCCGGCAGCGCCGTCCAGCCATCGAGATCGACGACGCGGGCTTGCGTGTCGCGCCGGAGCTGGTCGATCAAGTGCTTGCGCGCGGAGGACTCGAGCTCGCAGGCGGTAATCCGATCCTGCGGCCGCAGCAAAGTGCGCGCGATCAGCGGCGACCCCGGATAGGTTTTGAGCACGTTAGTGGGATTATAGGCGCGGACGATATCGAGATAGGGCTTTACCAATGGCAGCGCCGCTTCCGAGAATCGCGCCTGAAGGATCCGCGCGATGCCGGTGAGCCATTCGCCGCCGCGGCGCGCCTCATCGCCCGCGAGATCGTAGAGCCCGGCACCCGCATGAGTGTCGATGACGCGAAAGGCGGCGGGCTTCTCCTGCAAATGTAGCAGGATGCGCGTCAGCACGGTGTGCTTGATGACATCGGCGAAGTTGCCGGCGTGGAAGGCGTGGCGATAGTTCATGCCCGTGGGTTACGACATCGGGCGCGTCATTGCTATGACGGGGCTAGCCGCCGCGCACCGGCGGCATCGTGACCTGGTCCAGCGTGCAGGCCTGCTTGTCGATTTCCCCGCAATCGCGGAACTGCAGATCCTTGGTCATGCAGATGCGCACTTCGCCAAGTCGTTTGCGGTTGCAAGTGACCGCGATGCCCGAAGCCTTCATGCCGGGATTGGCCTTGATGAACGCTTCCTCGATATCCGCCGGCGCCACCGTCTTGATTTCCGGCAGTTGCAGATAGTCATCGGGAATCTTCACCGCCGCGCGCGCCTTGCGGATGTTTTCGAAATAAGCGCGCTCGCTGAGGCCCGAACAGGTGCCGTGCTTGTCCCATTCGTTGTAGATCAGCCCGGGCGCCGGCATCAGGTCGAGCATCGAGCTCATGATGCTACGGGCGAGCCGCGGCGAGGGCCTCACGCAATATTCGGGATAGCCGCGCTCATATTGCGGCCACAGCCCATGGACGACGAAGGAAAACGGCCGGCCGCCGCATTGGGCCTGCTGCGAACGTCCGCCGCCTCCGCGCTCTTCCGCCCCTTCGCAGAAGGAGGGCGACCATGACAGCGACAGCACGTAGAAGTCGAACTCGCCCGGCCCATTCTGGCGGCGGTCCTGCGCGGCCGCAGGGCTCGTGGCCATCACGGCCGCCGCAACGGAAAGGCCGGCTGCGATCAGAAGCCGGGAAATTTTCGCGGTATGAAACATGGGTGACGCCCCTCAACTAGACCGTGTTCGAGCCTAGCAGATCATCGGAACATTTCAAGAACAAAAATAAAGGCGCCCGAATCGGGCGCCCTGTTTCACTCGGCCGATGGAGGCGACTAGGGCCCCGCCGCCTTGCAAGCGGGATTATAGGCCCAGTTGCGGTCGAGCCCGACCACGCACCATTCGACGCCCTGGCCGAAGCCGGCGAAGCCGCCATCCTCGATGATGGAATATTGGATGGCGTGGAACGTGCCGTTGTTCAGCTTCACGCTGCCACTGCAGTATCGGCGCGGAATGTTGTCGGATTGCCAGGGCCGGAAGGCGATTTCGTGGATATTGCCGTAGGCAACAATGGTCAGCGGCGAATTCCAGAAGGTGCTCTCCTTCTCCTGAAACTGCGAGGTGATGGTGCCGAGCGCCTTCTGGCATTCGGCGACGCGGCCGTCATAGCTCGGGCCGAACAGCCCGAAATTCAGCTCGGCCGGATTGGCCGCGAGGGCCGGGCGGCCCAGCAGCAGGACGCCGAGGCTGAGGCAAGCAAGACCAAGGCGTTTAAAGGAGGTCGCGAAGTCGCACATGTGCAATCCCGAAAAGGGCGGATTGGTCCCGTCGGTGACGACCGTGCCTTTTCGCCCTGGCGTGGTCAAGTGCAACGCGGCAACACTTGGAAATCAAGTCGACGCCGGGGCATGGGCGTTCTTTCCACGGCCAACCGCGGGCACTAAGATAGGGGCAACCGAAATTGGAGTCTCCGATGCGAAAGATCTTGGCCGTGGGCCTGGTAGCCATGAGCGGGACGTTGGCGAGTGCGCCCGCCCGGGCCGATTGGGTGCCGGCCGTCAGGGGTAACGATACCGGCGGCATCATCGCCTGGACGGTAGCGCAGCAGTCCGATGCCCGGCAGATCGCCGTCGATCACTGTGCCCGTTATGGTAAGGTGGCGAAATTCCTGGCGGTGGATCCGCAGCCGGGCGGCTATATTTCCTTTGCCTGCCGTTGGGTCCCCTATGGGGCCACCGAGCGGCCGCTGAGCGTCAGATACTGAACTCTCTGAAACAGAATCACCATCAAGGAGCGCGCAGCATGCGAAGGCTTCTTTCGATCATGTTGAGCGGCTGCGCGCTGGCGATGATGGTGCCGGCCGGAGCCGAGGAATTGCCGGTGCGCAAGGCCGGCCTGTGGGAGATGAAGATCGTCAAGACCGGCTCGCAGTTGCCGGACCTGACGATGCAGCACTGCACCGATCCGACGACGGACAAGGAGATGAGTGATTCCGTCTCGCCGCTCGCCAAGCAGATCTGCTCCAAGCGGGATATCCAGAAGACCGCGACCGGCTATGTCAGCGATTCCGTCTGCACGGTGGCGGGCGTGGCGATGACCACGCATGCGGACATCGTCGGCGATTTCAATTCCGGTTACACCGTGACCAGCACGTCGCACAGCGACAAGGGCCCGACCGGCAAGCCGCTCGACACCATCACCAAGATCGAAGCCAAATACGTCGGCGCCTGCAAGCCGGACCAGAAGCCCGGCGACATCGTCATGCCCGGTGGCTTCAAGCTCAACGTCAAGGACGCCGAGAAGCTGAAGAACCTGGTGCCGAAGATCAAGGCGAATTGACGGCGCGTTACGTTGACCACTGCTCCGCGACCTTGAGCAAGAGCGTCTCGGCCAGACCGACATCCTCGCCATCGGTGATGACAGCAATGGTGAGCGGCGGATCACGACGGGGAAAATGAAACACCACGGGGCTGACGCCCGGACCGCCGCCGGTATGGCCATAGGCCGGCCCGATCGTTTCATCGAGATCGATGGATAGCCCGAGTCCGTAACCGGGAAGGCGCCACGGCCGCCCGGGGCCGGCGCTGGCGAAACGGGTAATCGGCTTCATCATCTGTTCAAGCAACGCTGCCGGCAGCGACGTTTCCATGATCCCGCGCAACATGCGTGCCGCGTCAATGGCGGACGAGCCCACCACGCCGTGTGAGACCCAGCCGGGGTCATAGTGCTCGGCGACATTAACCGGCGCGCCGCCATCGGCGAGATAACGGCTTGGACCGAAAGTAAAGGCGGAGAGATCGGCTTTGGTCAGCGGCACGGATGCCGTGGTCACGCCGAGCGGATCAAAGATATCACGGCGCAGCACGGTCTCGATGTCGCCGCCGCCGACGCGCATCAGCACGTCACGCAGCAACATGTAGCCGATGTTGGAATAGGCCCAGCTCGTCGCCGGCTCGAAGAGCAGATTTTCGGCGCCAGTGCGCGCCAGGAATTCCTGCTCGCTCCAGGGCTGTGACGAGGATCGGACGGCGGCATGGTATTCCGGAAGCCCGCCATAATCGGGCAGGCCGCTGATATGGGCGAGAGCGTCGCGCGGCGTGATCTTCGCCGCGATCGGATGTTGAGGCACGAATTGATCGAGCGTGTCCTGCAGTGTAAGGCGGCGGCCCACGACGAAACGGAGCAGGGCGGCTGCGAGAATGGTCTTGGTAAAACTGTAGAGCAGAACGCGGCTGTCCGGCCTGAACGGCGGTCCAAAGCTGTCGCGCGTCACGACATCCACTTCCGCCGTGTCGCCAGCCAGCGTCGCGACGACGGCGCCGGTGGTGCCGCTCTCGGCGGGCAGGCCGTCGAGTATTGGCTGAAGCGCCGACAGAACCCGTTGCTGCATCGGCCTACTTCCTTGCCTGGGTTGTCCGGTTCCCCGTTACACCGGCACCCGCACGGTGGCGCGCAGGCCGCCCATCGGGCTGTCGCCAAGCATGATGTCGCCGCCATGGGAGCGGGCGATGTCGCGTGCGATCGCTAGCCCAAGCCCCGTGCCGCCTTCGTCCTGGTTGCGCGCATCGTCGAGCCGCAGGAACGGCTTGAACACTTCCTCGCGCATCTTCGGGGGGATGCCGGGGCCGTCGTCGTCGATGGTCACGGTGAGATAGCGGTGATCCCGGTGGCCAGAGATCGCGATCTTGTCGGCGTGACGCGCCGCGTTGGAGACGAGGTTGCCGAGGCAGCGCTTGAACGCGGCCGGCTTGACCGTGACCACGGGCAGGCCCTGGAACGAGACGGTGGCGGTGTGCCCATTGCGCTCGGCGTCGCTGCGCAATTCCTCCAGCGCGTTCGCCATGTCGGTCGGCTGCGCGTTCTCGCCTGAGTCGCCGCGGGCGAAGGCGAGATAGTCCTCGAGCATGCCCGACATCTCGTCGATATCCTTGCGCATGGCATCGACTTCGGGACTGTCGCCGATCAGCGCCAGCTCCAGGTTGAAGCGGGTGAGGATCGTTCGGAGATCGTGGCTGACGCCGGCGAGCATCGCGGTGCGCTGCTCCATCGTGCGCTCGACGCGCGATTTCATTTCCAGGAACGCCTGCGCCGCGCGCCGCACCTCGCGCGCGCCGCGCGGCCGGAAGTTCGGCGCTTCCCGGCCTTTGCCAAAACTTTCCGCGGCGTCCGCGAGCCGCAGGATCGGCTTGATCTGGTTGCGCAGGAACAGCACCGCGACGATCAAGAGGATCGAGGAGGTGCCGACCATCCAGAACAGAAAGATTTCGGAATTGGAAGCGTAGGCTGCGTTGCGCTGCGCGAACACCCGCATCACAGCGTCATCGAGCAGGATGCGGATTTCGACGAGGTTGGAATTGCCGACGGTGTCGATCCAGAACGGACGGCCGATCTGGCGGCCGATCTGCACCGAGAGCGACTGGTCGAGCAGGTTGAAGAACGGCTTGGGCCCGGGCGGCGGCATGTCGCCGAGGGGCAGGAAATCGACCACCAGCCCGAGCCGCTGCTGCGCAATGCGCCGGATTTGCGTGCGGTCCTTGTCTTGTGGATAGGTCTTGTAGATGTCGATCAGTCCGGCGACGTCAGCGACCACGGCAGCCGAGAGGCGGCGCGTCACCGTGTTCCAGTGCCGCTCCATGAACACGAACGCCACCACCGACTGCAGGATTACCATTGGGACGATCATGATCAACAGCGCGCGGGCATAAAGCCCGGTCGGCATCCAGCCCTTGAACGCGTTGCCGAGCTTGCCGTTCGCCGCCGAGACGCGGCCGGCCGCGGTGCGGATCAGGGTCAGGCCGGTGTCGAGCGTGCTCATGTGCGATGATCGACCGAACGCTTAAGGCGAGGCGACCAGGCGATAGCCGATGCCGCGCACCGCCTGCAGGAACAGCGGATTGGCGGGATCGCGCTCGATCTTGCGGCGCAGCCGGTTGATCTGCACGTCGACCGCTCGCTCGTTGACGCTGCCATTGCCGGTCAGTGCGCCGCGCGGCACGGTCTCGCCCGGCGCCACCGCCAGGATGCGCAGCATCTCGCGCTCGCGGTCGGTGAGGTGGATGACCTCATCGCCCTCTCGCAATTCGCCGCGGCCGAGGTGATAGACATAGGGCCCGAACGCGACCTGCTCGATGGCGTCGGCCGGCGCCGGCGGCGCGGCGCGTTTGAGGATATTGCCGATGCGCAGCGCAAGCTCGCGCGGCTCGAAGGGTTTGGCGACATAATCGTCGGCGCCGATCTGCAGTCCCTCGATCCGGCTCTGTGGCTCGTGGCGTGCGGTCAGCATCACGATCGGCACGCTCGATGACGTCCGGATCGAGCGTGCGAGATCGAACCCGGTCTCGCCGGGCATCATCACGTCGAGGATGAGCAGATCGAAATGCAGGCCGGCCAGCTTGGCGCGCGCATCGCTCGCGCTCATCGCGGTGGTGACGCGATAGCCCTCGCCGCACAGGAAGCGCGAGAGCAGATCGCGGATGCGGCGGTCGTCATCGACCAGCAAGATATGCGGCGCGTCGTCAGCCGGTTGCGGTGGCGTACGCGAAACTGTCGCAGCGATGGACAAGGTCATTCCTTTGCGCTGGGGGTGCTGAAGATGGTCTCCAGCACCTTGTCGGGGTCATCGCGGTCGATCATGGCGCGCAGGAAGCGGCGGACGGTCTCGGCATTGGCCGGTCCGATTTCCTCCAGCGCGCGATCGATGCGCCTGGTCTGCAGCGTGGCGAGCTTGTTGACCAGTGCCTCGCCCTTGGGCGTCGCGTAGAGCAGGCGCTGCCGCCGGTCGTTATTGCCGGTCTTCTGCACGATATAGCCCTCGTCGAGCAACTGCTTCAGCACCCGCCCCAGCGATTGCTTGGTGATGCGCAGCACGTCGAGGAGGTCGGCGACCTTCAGTCCCGGGTAGCGGAAGACGAAATGCATGACCCGGTGATGCGCCCGGCCGAAGCCGAAGGCCTCGAGTTCATTGTCGGCATCGCCCACGAAATCGCGGTAGGCGAAGAACAGCAACTCGATGATATCCCAGCGCAATGTGCCGTCGCGGGCGGCGGAGGCACGGCTGTCCGCTGGCCTCGAATCAGAGGTCGGCTGGGAACTCGAGAAATTTATGTCAGCCATATTGACGTATCTTGGGTTCAATGTTACAAAACAATCAATCGCGGCGAAATTTTAGATCGTCCCATCCCGCGATCATTCTTTACAACCGGCCCGACAGGGCCAAGCCAGCGGCATCAGCCGCGATTTGATCTACCGTGCAATTGTCGAGCGGCATGTCGACAACCATACTGGACTTCCTCGTTCCACAAAAGCATGTCCCTTGGGCCATGTCGGTGGGGCAAGGGGGGCCAGGTGTCATAAACCGTGCCCTGCCGCGCGACCTGCGGTAAGGGTGCGCCGATTCCGGGAGAAGGCCCATGGCAGTTGCGTTGGATATATCCGCCCAAAATCGAGCCGGCAGGCCCGCAGACGCCGGGCCGGCGCCGGCAATGAGCTTGAAATTCGAAATCCGGCCGACGGCGAATCCGACCTCCGAGCAGGACCGCGCGGCCAAGCTCGTGGATCCGGGCTTCGGCCGGGTTTTCACCGATCACATGTCGATCGTCCGCTACAACCAGGCGAAGGGCTGGCATGACGCGCGCGTCGAATTGCGGGCGAATTTCCCGCTCGATCCGGCGCTGGCCGTCCTGCACTACGCGCAGGAGATTTTCGAGGGCCTCAAGGCCTACCGGCGCGACGACGGCGGCGTGAACCTGTTCCGTCCCGACGCCAATGCGAAGCGCTTCCACAGTTCAGCCGACCGCATGGCCATGGCGCCGATTCCCGAGGCCGTGTTCATCGAGGCGGTCGAGCAGCTCGTGCGCATCGACCGCGACTGGATCCCGGGCGGCGAGGGCAGTCTCTATCTGCGGCCCTTCATGATCGCGAGCGAGGTCTTTCTCGGCGTGAAGCCTTCGGCGGAATATATCTTCGCCGTCATCGCCTCGCCGGTCGGCTCCTATTTCAAGGGCGGACCTGCGCCGGTGTCGATCTGGGTGTCGGAGAACTACACGCGCGCCGCGATCGGCGGCACCGGCGCCGTCAAATGCGGCGGCAATTACGCCGCGAGCCTGCGCGCGCAGGCCGAGGCCATCGAGCGCGGCTGCGACCAGGTCGTGTTCCTCGACGCGGTCGAGCGCCGCTACATCGAGGAGCTCGGCGGCATGAACATCTTCTTCGTGTTCGAGGACGGTTCGCTCTTGACGCCGCCGCTCGGCACCATCCTGCCCGGCATCACCCGCGATTCCATCATCGCGCTGGCGAAGGATTCCGGCACGCGCGTGCGCGAGGAGCCTTACACCATCGAGCAATGGCGCGCGGACGCCGCGAGCGGAAAGCTGAAAGAGGCCTTCGCCTGCGGCACGGCCGCCGTGATCTCGCCGATCGGCAAGGTGTGCTCCACGAGCGGCGATTTTCTCATCAGCGGCGGCGCCGCCGGCCCCGTCGCCATGGGCATGCGCAAGAAGCTGGTCGACATCCAGTACGGTCGGACCAACGACCCGCACGACTGGATCAGAAGGGTGCTGTGACCGGCGGCGCGCGCCGGTGCGTCGCACACAAAAAATTAAGCGCTATCCTCTATGCAGGAGCGAGATCGCGGGCAGCGGTCTCGCTTTTTTCAGTCTCGTTGAAGCATTGCGCGTTAATTCATATTCTTGGCGCTTCATGCGCCGCTTCCACGATGAAGAACTGAGAGTTCAATCACATTCTTGGTGTGGATGAGTTCGAGCAAGTCTTCATTCCGGAAAAGTTGTGGTGTTTCAGATTCAAGGCGCCAACTCCTCATGCACGGTCTCGGCTCCCGTCGAGCGCGGTTGAACCGCATGAAGTACTTCAAGCAGACAAGATCGGACCTTTAAAGCGCGTTCTTGGGGCGCGGTGACGAGAACCCCGGTTGCCGCCGCGCGCCTCGGCTGATACCAACCCGCCTCATGACCGAGAAACCCAAAAAACCCCAGAAACTCAGGGCGCGCCTGCCGCGCGGGCTGGAGGATCGCGGTCCCGCCGCGATCAATGCCACGCGGGCGATGGTGGAGAAAATCCGCGCCGTCTACGAGCGCTACGGCTTCGAGCCGGTGGAGACGCCGGCCTTCGAATATACCGACGCGCTCGGCAAGTTCCTGCCCGACCAGGACCGCCCCAACGAGGGCGTCTTCTCGTTCCAGGACGACGACGAGCAGTGGATCTCGCTGCGCTACGATCTCACCGCGCCGTTGGCGCGCTATGTCGCCGAGAATTTCGACACGCTGCCGAAGCCCTATCGCTCCTATCGCTTCGGCTGGGTGTTCCGCAACGAAAAGCCCGGCCCCGGCCGTTTCCGCCAGTTCATGCAGTTCGATGCCGACACCGTCGGCGCCCCGACGCCGGCTGCGGATGCCGAGATGTGCATGATGGCGGCCGACACGATGGAGGCGCTCGGCATCCCCCGCGGCTCCTATGTGGTGAAGGTGAATAACCGCAAGGTGCTGGATGGGGTGATGGAGAGCATCGGGCTTGGCGGTGAGGAGAATGCGGGTAAGCGGCTCACGGTGCTGCGCGCGATCGACAAGCTGGATCGGCTTGGCGAGCAGGGCGTGCGCGAACTGCTGGGTGAGGGCCGCAAGGATGAAAGCGGCGATTTCACGAAGGGCGCTGGCGTCTCTGCTTCAGATGCAGAAACCGTCTTTGCCTTTATGAGAGGCGGCGCTGATCCAAAGGACAAGAGTTTTTTTAAGGGACTTGAGGATGTCTTTCAGCAGAAGGGCAGCACGATCGGTGTTGAGGGTTTAAAGGAGCTCAGTGAGATATTCGACATCACGATGGCCTCGAGTTACGGCGATGGCCGCGTCAACATCGATACCTCGGTCGTTCGCGGTCTCGAATATTACACCGGCCCTGTCTTCGAAGTTGAACTCCTTCTCGACACCAAGGACGAGAAGGGTCGCCCTGTCCGCTTCGGCTCTGTCGGCGGTGGCGGACGTTATGACGGGCTCGTTTCGCGCTTCCGCGGCGAGCCGGTGCCGGCGACCGGTTTCTCCATCGGCGTGTCGCGGCTGCAGGCGGCGCTCACGATGCTGGGCAAGCTCGACAGCGGCAAGGAGTTCGGGCCGGTCGTGGTGACCGTGTTCGGTGGCGAGATCGCCGACTACCAGAAGATGGTCGCGACGTTGCGCGCGGAAAATATCCGCGCCGAGCTTTATCTCGGCAATCCCAAGCACTCGCTCGGCCAGCAGATGAAATATGCCGACCGCCGCAACGCGCCCTGCGCGATCGTGCAGGGCTCGGACGAGAAGGAGAGGGGCAAGGTGCAGATCAAGGATCTGATCCTCGGCGCCGGCCTGACCGAGATCAAGGACCGCGAGGAATACCTGAAGCGGCAGGCCGAGGCGCAGACCGAGGTCGACCAGGGCCAACTCGTCGAGGCCGTGCGCAAGATTCTAGCCCGGCATGACGTGAGGTGGGGATAGCCATTCGCACAAGTCGTCGTGCCCGGCCTTGTGCCGGGCATCCACGTCTTGTTTGATGGAGGAGAACGTCGACGGCCGGCTGTAGGCCGAGGCGCGTAACAAAGGGAGAAAACGATGCCTGAGATTACCGTGAGCATGGCCGCCGGCCGCACCGACGAGCAGAAGGCCGGCATGATGCGCGACATCACGCAGGCGCTGGTCAAGAATCTCGGCGTCGATGCCGACGCGGTCGTGATCCAGATCAACGAAGCGCCGCTGCAGCACAAGATGAAGGGCGGCAAGACCTTTGTGGAGCGTGCGGCGGCGGCGAAGAAGTAAACTCTTCCGTCGTCCCTGCGAAAGCAGGCACCCATAGCCACAGGCGGCTGCCGCTGCGTAAGGCTGGCGCTCCAGCGTCACGCTACGCGTACATCGGTGATGATGGGTCCCGGCTCGCGCTCGCGATGCTCGCTTGGCCGGGACGACGGCGAATTTCGGAGCACCCGCATGCGTCGCAGAGAGCTGTTGGGGTTAGCCGCGGCGCTGGCTGGCGCGCGGGTGATGACGCGGGTGTTTCCGGCACGCGCGCAGCCGCTCGCCGGAAAGCAGATCCGCGTCGTCGTGCCGTTTCCGGCAGGCGGGCCGACCGACATCGTGGCGCGGCCGTTCTCGCAGATGCTGGGGGAGGCGCTGAAGGCGACCATGGTGGTCGACAATCGCGGCGGCGCCGGGGGCTCGATCGGCGCCGATGTCGTGGCGAAATCGGCGCCCGACGGCCAGACGCTGCTGGTCGGCACCGTCGGCACGCATGCGATCAACTCCGCGCTCTATGCCAGGCTGCCTTATGATGCAGTGAAGGATTTCACGCCGCTCGCCCTGATCGCGCTGGCGCCGGTCGCGGTCGTGGTACATCCGTCGCAGCCGGTGAAGACCATCGCCGATCTCGTGGAGCTCGCCAGGAAAAATCCCGGCAAGCTGAACTATGGCTCGGCCGGCGTCGGTACGCCCGGCCATCTCACCGCGGAAATATTCCGCGCGGCGTCCGGCATCGACATCCAGCATGTACCGTACAAGGGCAGCGCGCCTGCGGTCACCGATCTGATCGGCGGCCAGATCCAGATCATGTTCGATCCCCTGCAGTCGGTGTTGTCGAACGTGCAGGGCGGCAAGATCCGCGCGCTCGCGGTGTCCGGCAAGGCGCGCTCCGCCGTCGTTCCCGACGTGCCGACGATCGCCGAATCCGGATATGCCGGTTTTGAGACCACGGCGTGGTGGGGTGTGTTCGCGCCCGCCAAGCTGCCGGACGCCCTGACTGCGTCGCTTGTCGCTGAAATCGAGCGCATCGCCGCAAGCGACGGCTTTCGCGGCAAGCTCGAGCCGCTTGGCGTCACCGCGGTCGCCGATCTCGGCGGCGCATCGTTCGCCGAGTTTCAGCGCGGCGAGATTGCCAAATGGGGCAAGGCGGTGCAGGACGCAGGCGTCAAGATAGATTGATGGCGATGAAGCTCAACGACGAAGAACAGGACATCCTGGCAGGCAAGACGGGTCCGATGCCGCAGTTGGCGCTCAAGCATCAGATCAAGGTCGGCGATTTCTTTGCTGCCACGGATTTCGTGCCGGTGACGCAGGCCCACATCATGGCCGACACCGAAAGCCTTGGAGAAGCCGGCGTGCAATGGCTCGAGGGCCTCGCCGCCACGACCGAAGGCCAGCGTCGCGTGCGCATCCCGACCATCACCGATCCCCGCGGCACCGACTTCGCCAAGGCCGATTGGCTGGGGCAGACTTCGGCGATGGTTGATCTCGAGCGCCGTGCCATTGTCGCGTTCGAGAAGCTCGGCGTCGCCATGACCAACACCTGCATCAACTACCAGACCGTCCAGCCGCCGACGCGGGGCGAGCACACCGCGTTCGGCGATACCGGCGTCGTGATCTATGCCAATTCGGTCTGCGGCGCGCGCTCGAATTTCGAGGGCGGGCCATCGGCGCTTTCAGCCGGCCTCACCGGGCGCACGCCGCGCTACGGCTTTCATCTGCCCGAACAGCGCCGCGGTACCTTGCGCATCCAGGTCGATCATACGCCCAATTCGCTCAATGGCTGGGGCGCACTCGGCGGAGTGATCGGCCGCCTTGCCGGCAATTACTGGGCGGTGCCCGCGATCGAGGGCATCGAGGGCGCGCCGCGCTCGGATCAGCTCAAACATTTCGGCGCGTCGATGGCGAGTTTTGGCTCGATCGCGCTCTATCACCTGGTTGGTCTCACGCCGGAAGCGACCAGGCTTTCCGACATTGCCGATACAGGCCTGCCGGTGCATCGCGTGACAAAGGCCGATGTCGAGGCGCTGCAGAAATCCTATCACACCGACGATACCGTCGATGTCGTCGTGTTCTCCGCGCCGCAGCTCAGCCTTTATGAGCTCGGCGATCTCGCGTCGCTGTGCGATGGCCGCAGATTCTCCGTGCCGATGCTGGCGGTGACCAGCCCGCAGGTGAAACCCGACTCCGACCGCATGGGTTTTACCGCGCGCATCGAAGCCGCCGGCGGCAGCGTGCTCTCGGGGATGTGCTTCTACCAGTCCTATGCGCGCGAGATTTCGGAGGCGCGCGGCTGGAAGCGGCTTGCCACCAACAGTGCAAAACTCGTCAACATCCTTGGCGGCTATGGCTACCGGCCGATGCTGGCCTCGATGGAAGCCTGCGTCGATGCCGCCGTCAGCGGCAAGCTGGTACGGACATGAGCGCAAAGATTTTCAAGGCGCGCCACGCGATGGGGCCGGTCGTGCGCGGGCCGGCGCTGGTTGCGAGCGACGGCTTCTCCGCGCGCTACGACCTCGACCGCATCAAGGGCATTTTCAGCCGCCCGGCGCACAAGCTCGCCGGCCAATCCTATGTCGGCAAGATCCTGGTGCTCGACACCGCCAAGGGCGGCGTCGCCACCGCCTGGATGCTGCATGAGATGAAATCGCGCGGCATCGTGCCGCTGGCGCTGGTGCTCAATTCGGTCAACCCGATCCTGGCACAGGGCGCAGCGTTGGGAGATGTCGCGATGCTCGCCGGATTCGACGAGGACGTCACGTCAGCCATTCCCAATGGCGCCGAGGTGGAAGTCAATCCGGCCCAAGGCTTGCTCAAACTCATATAAGCCTGGCTGAAAATCGGATAGGGACGTCCATGGACGCACGCGATGTCATCAAGATCGGCATGAGCGCCGAGCGCACGCTGGTGGTGCCCGTCGAGCAGACGGTCGGCCATCTGCTCGCCGGCATGCCCTTTGTGTTTGCGACGCCGATGATGGTCCTGCAGATGGAGCTGACCTCGGGCGATGCGATCCGCAGCTCGCTCCAGCCGGGCTGGGTCACTGTCGGCACCGAGGTCGATATCAAGCATCTCGCGGCCTCTCCCGTCGGTGCCACCGTGCGCACCACGGCGAAGGTGTACGCCGTCGAGCGCCGCGTCATCCGCTTCGAGGTCGCCTCCTTCGACGGCGAGCGCAAGATCGGCGAGGGCCGCCACGCGCGCGGGCTGGTCAATGTCGCGAGTTTCAACAAAAGGTTTGGCGCGACGATGTAGCGGCCATTGCGGAGGAGCCGTAGGGTGGGCAAAGGCGCTCTTGCGCCGTGTCCCACCATCTTGAATCACGTCGACAGTTTGGCGGGCACGCTTCGAAACTACTTCGCCAATTCCCTTGACCTTGCCGTCGCTGCCGCGATCGCGCGGGTCATCAGCTGCTGCATGCCGTCCTTGCCCATCAGTACTTCCAGCGCGGCCGCCGTGGTGCCACCGGGCGAGGTGACATTCTGCCGCAAGGTGGAAGAAGGCAGGTCGGAGCGATGCAGCAGTTCGCCGGAGCCCGCAACGGTTTCGCGCGCGAGCTTGGTGGCGAGCGCCTGGGGCAATCCCGCAGCGACGCCAGCACGCGCCAGCTCTTCGGCAAGCAGGAACACATAGGCCGGGCCGGAGCCCGAAACGGCGGTGACGGCGTCCATCAGGTCTTCGTCCTCGACCCATTCGACCGAGCCGGTGGCGCGGAGCAGCGCATCCGCGGTGGCGCGCTGTGCGGCGCTGACATTGCCCGCCGCGACCGCGACCGTGATGCCGCGGCCGATCGCGGCCGGCGTGTTCGGCATCGCGCGCACGACGGCGCCGCCGCAAACCTCCTGCAGCGACTTCATGGGTGTGCCGGCCATGATCGAGACCACCAGCGTTGACGGGGCGACGCGCGCCTTCAGCGCGCTGCCTGCCTCACGGAACGATTGCGGTTTGACGGCGACGACCAGCGTCTCGACGGTAGAAGCGTCCTTCGGGTTGAGGCGGATGCCTTTGGCGGCAAGCGCATCGATCTCGGCCGACGGCATCGGCTCGATCACGACGACGCGTTCGGCTTCGAGGCCGCCAGCCAGCCAGCCCATCAGCATCGCGCCGCCCATCTTTCCCGCGCCGGCCAGCGCGATGGTGCCGGCGATGTCCTGCAATGTGCTGCTGTTGTTCACCGGCGCCACCACAAACACTACTGTCGTCCCCGCGAAGGCGGGGACCCATAACCACCGCCGGTTCTAGTAAAGCGCCGAAGGCGGTACAAGCGCTTTGCGCGAAGGCGAGATCACGCGGTATGGGCCCCCGCCTTCGCGGGGGCGACAGTGAGTATGTTGAGCGAGTGAGGGCCTTTAAGCCTCCCCATCCGTATCGAACATCGCGGCTGCCATCGCCTCCTGCGGCGATTTGCCGGCCCAGACCACGAAATTGAACGCCGGATAATAACGCTCGCAGGCAAGGATGGCGCCGGCCAGCATGCTCTCGCATTGCGCAACCGAGGCGGTGAGCCCGTTCGGCAGCACCAGCGCCTGGCGGTGCATGATCATGCCGGTGTGGGTCCACAGATCGAAGTGCCCGATCCAGAGCTGCTCGTTGACGCATGCGATCAGCTTCTGCACTTCGCCCCGGCGCGCCGGCGGAATCTTCATGTCGAACGCACAGGCGAGATGCAGCGCCTCGATCTCCGGCATCCAGGTGAAGGAGAGCTGGTAGTCGGTCCATTCACCCTTGGAGACGATGGTGATCTCGTCGTCCCCGGAGCGCTCGAACGGCCAGTTGTTATGGGCAGCAATGTCCTCGATCACCGCGAGCGGGTGGTTTTGGGAATCGATAACGCCTTCGAGCATGGACATGCCGTCTCGACCTCAATTTCTGGTTTCTCGTTGATACGCACGCGGGCTCGCCGGCGTTGCTGGCGTTCCGTTGCCGGCTGCAATCCCGAGGGGTCCCGAAGGCGTCCTAAGGCCTGCCGGGATCAACTGATGTGATTTGCGGAATCTGCGCAACTGCCGCCGGAGTCCGTCCACAGGGCGGCCCTGCACTTTCCCACAACAGATCGGGCCGGCCTGTTAACGAACAGAACAAACCGGAATCGGATTTGTGTCCGTGTCGCAATCGTTAATTTTTCGCGGCCGGATTGTGGTGCCGAGGTGAAGTGTCGCGCTGCCGGCATGGGGCGCATGCCGGTTCCCCATGCCAAAGCCGCTTGCTCCAACGTCTGCGTTTCGTCATAGTTTGGGCAGGCTGGCTCATCCCGAACCAGCCGATGTTCTCAGGGCGGGGTGAAATTCCCCACCGGCGGTAAGGGCCTCCAATCCGAGGCCCAAGCCCGCGAGCGCCTTCCTCCCGGAGCGAAGCTCAAAAGAGCGCAGCTTTGAGAAGAAGGGTCAGCAGATTCGGTGCAACTCCGAAGCCGACGGTTAAAGTCCGGATGAAAGAGAACGGTCGCGATGCCGGCGCCCCTTGGGGCGTGGGACTTCTCGTTCCGTGTGCCCTGATTCTGGTCCCAAAAGAGGAAAGCCATGAATCAGATGTTGCAAGATACCGAAACAAAAACCCCCGACACCACAACGCCGCTGCCGCATCCGCGTTTCGCCAGGCCGCAACGGGTCGCCTTCGTGCAATCGAGCTGGCACCGCGATGTGGTGATGGAATGCCAGACCGCCTTCCTTGGTGAGGCGGAGGCGCGGCACATTCCGCGTTCCGCGATCGACATTTTCGAGGTGCCGGGCTCGTTCGAGATCCCGCTGCATGCGCAGATCCTGGCCAAGACGCGTCGCTATACCGCGATTGTCGCGGCCGGCCTTGTGGTCGATGGCGGGATCTATCGTCACGAGTTCGTGGCCGACACCGTGATCAAGGCGCTGATGGATGTCCAACTGCGCACCGAGGTGCCGGTGTTCTCCGCGGTGCTGACGCCGCAGCAATTCCACGAGAGCCAGGCGCATTTCGATTTCTTCCGCAGGCACTTTGCGACCAAGGGGATCGAGGTCGCCGAAGCCTGCGCCAACACGCTGCTCTCGCTGGAGCGCCTGCGCGGCCAGGTCGCCGCGGGGATCGTCGCGAGCGCTTGACGCTGCGTAGGTGGGTTACGCCTTGCGGCTAACCCACCCTCCGCATGCCGCTACAGAGCGCAAATCAACGTCGCAATTGATTGAACGCGACGATCGATCGATTGTCATTTTCGATGGCGCGCCTATAAACTCGGCGGTGGGAGGAGGCCGTTCGTGGAGACGGACGGCCGAGACGATCATGTTCGAAGGACACGATCCCTATCTCGTCGCGCTCTCGGTAGCGATCGCGATCCTGGGAGGTTACACCGGCTTCTCGCTGGCCGCGCGCGTCCGGAGCGCGCCCGGCGCAAGCCGTCGCGTGCTGCTGGCAGGCGCCGCGGCGTTTCTCGCCGTCGGCATCTGGACCATGCATTTCGTCGGCGTGCTGGCCGCGCCGATCCCGGCCGACACTGTCTACCTTGTGCTGCCCACCATGATCTCGTTCTTGATCTGCGCGCTGGTGGTCGGCATCTCCCTGTTCTTTGTCTCGATCGGCGAGCCGACGCTGACGCGGGTGGCGTCGTCCGCGGTGCTGCTGGGGCTCGGCATCGTCAGCATGCACTATGTCGGCATCCATGGGCTCGCCGGCAATTTCGCGATCCAGCATGATTGGACCATGGTGCTGCTGTCGATCGCGGTTGCGATTGCCGCCGCCTATGGCGGCCTGCGCGCCTTTCTCGCCCGGCAGGAAGGCATCCGCCTGATCGCAAGCTCGATTGCCTTCGGGGTCGCAGTGTCCGGCATGCATTACACAGCCATGGACGGCATGAATTTCGCGCCGCTCTCGGCGGAAGCGCATCATCATCTCGGAGGCGGGCTCGCCGCGTCGCAGCAAATTCTGTCGATCGTCGTGGCGGTGCTCTGCTTCGTGATCGCGGCCGGCTTCCTGCTGTCGCTGGTGCCGGAGCCCCGCCGGCAATCGGCGGAGACGGCAGATGCGCCGGTGGGTCCGGCCGCAGCCTCGCAGGCCGAAGCGGTGCCGATCACGCTGGCCTCGCCGCGGCTGATGCCGGCGCCGCTCGGCGGGCTCGGCCAGCCGCCGCGCGCGGCACCCGCACCGCGGCTGCCGGTCGAAGGCGCCAACGGCACGCATTTCATCGACGCGGCGGAAGTCCGCAGCGTCCGTGCCGACGCGCATTACACGCGCGTCCATGACGGCATCCGCGAGCGAATGTGCCTCTGGTCGATCTCGGAAGCCGAAGCCCAGCTCGATCCCGGCCTGTTCCTTCGGGTCCACCGCAGCCACATCGTGGCGATCCCTTATGTCTCTTTCGTTCGCAAGGAGGGAGACGGCGCGGTGATCGAGCTGGATGGCCCGAGCCCCCATCGCGTCCCGGTGAGCCGCGCCAAGATCGCCGAGGTCAAGGCCCGGCTCGGGCTGGCGCGGAGGCACGCCCAGAACTGAGTATCTGGTCACGCGGCGTCCCGGCCTTCATTAGGTCGCCCTCTCTGACGCAATTCGTGCGGAATGGGCCGCAATTCGTGCGAAAAACGCCGATTTGTGCCCGCGCCGTTGCCGCGGCGCATCCGTGGAGAGACCGTCCCCGCCAAGCCCGCGCCCCGTAAGAGCATGGGTAAGAGGAGGAGATGATGATCCCTGGCGCATTCAGCTACCATCGGCCCGCGACCGTGGCCGATGCGGTCAAACTTTTAGCCGACCTGGGCGATGAGGCCCGTCCGCTCGCCGGCGGCCACAGCCTGGTTCCGATGATGAAGCTAAGGCTCGCCACCCCGAGCCATCTGGTCGACCTGCATGGGGTTGCCGGGCTGAAAGGCATCGGCCGCGACGGCAACAAAGTCACCATCGGCGCGATGACCACCCAGCATAAGCTGCTGGCGTCCGACGAGATCGCGAAGTCGCTGCCGATCCTGCACGAGACGGCGCTCCTGATCGCCGATCCCCAGGTGCGCTATCGCGGCACCATCGGCGGCAATGTCGCCAATGGCGATCCCGGCAACGACATGCCGGCGCTGATGATGACGCTCGGCGCGAGCTACCAGCTTCATGGTCCGAGCGGTGGGCGCGAGATCGCCGCGGGCGAGTTCTACCAGGGTGCCTATTTCACCGCACTCGAGCCCGGCGAAATCCTCACCTCGGTTTCGGTACCCGTACCGGCAACCGGCCACGGCTACGCCTATGAGAAATTAAAGCGCAAGGTCGGCGATTACGCCACCGCGGCGGCCGCTGTCGTGCTGACGATGTCCGGCGGCAAGGTCGCGACCTGTTCGATCGGCCTCACCAATCTGCACGAAACGCCGCTGCTTGCGATCGATGCCGCGAAAGCCGTGATCGGCACCAGCCTTGATGCGGCCGCGCTGAAGAAGGCCGCGCAGGCGGCAGTGGCGATCATGTCGCCGGCTGCCGACGCGCGCGGGCCGGTCGAATACCGCAAACATGTCGGCGGCATCATGGTGACGCGCGCGCTGCAACGCGCCGCCAGCCGCGCCAAATAAGGGAGGGGGAAATGGCAAAAACTCATGTGACCATGAAGGTCAACGGCGCCGAGGTCGAGGGCCTCGTCGAGCCGCGCACGCTCTTGGTGCATTTCATCCGCGAAAATTTGGCTATGACCGGCACCCATATCGGCTGCGAGACCACCCATTGTGGCGCCTGCACGATCGATATCGACGGCATGTCGGTGAAGTCCTGCACGATGTTCGCGGTGCAAGCCCAGGGTAGCGACATCACCACCATCGAAGGCATGGCCAACGCTGACGGCACGCTGTCGGCGCTGCAGGAAGGTTTCCGCATGATGCACGGCCTGCAATGCGGCTTCTGCACGCCCGGCATGATTCTCCGCGCGCACCGGCTCTTGCAGGAAAACCCCTCGCCGTCAGAGCCGGAAATCCGGATGGGTATCTCCGGCAACTTCTGCCGCTGCACCGGTTATCAGAACATCGTCAAGGCAATCCAGTACGCCGCCGCCAAGATCAACGGCGTGGAATTCCAGGAGGCCGCGGAATGAACGATCTTACTCCCACGCGGGAACAACGCACCGCCGCCCTCGAAGGCATGGGCTGCAAACGCAAGCGCGTCGAAGACATCCGCTTCACGCAGGGCAGGGGCAATTACGTCGACGACCTGAAGCTGCCGGGCATGCTGCACGGCGACTTCGTGCGCTCGCCGCATCCACATGCGCGGGTGAAGTCGATCAACAGCGAAGAAGCGCTGAAGGTGCCGGGTGTGCTCGCGGTCATCACCGCCGAGACGCTGAAAACCGTCAATCTTGCCTGGATGCCGACGCTCGCCGGCGACGTGCAGATGGTGCTCGCTGACGGCAAGGTACTGTTCCAGAATCAGGAAGTCGCCTTCGTGGTCGCGACCGACCGCTACGCCGCCGACGACGGCATCAACAAGGTCGTCGTGGAGTATGAGCCGCTGCCGGTCGTCATCGATCCCTTCAAGGCCATGGCTCCGGATGCGCCTGTTCTGCGCGAGGACCTCGCCGGCAAGACATCGGGCGCGCACGGCCCGCGCAAGCACCACAACCACATCTTCGAATGGTCCGTCGGCGACAAGGAAATGACGGACGCGGCCTTCAAGAAGGCCGAGGTGACGATCAAGGAGATGATCTCCTACCACCGCACCCATCCCTCGCCGCTGGAGACCTGCCAGTGCGTCTGCTCCTTTGACAAGATCAAGGGCGAGCTGACGATCTGGGGCACGTTCCAGGCGCCGCACGTGATCCGCACCGTGGTCTCGCTGATCGCAAAATTGCCGGAGCAGAAGATCCACGTGATCTCACCCGACATCGGCGGCGGTTTCGGCAACAAGGTCGGCGCCTATCCCGGCTATATCTGCGCCGCGGTCGCCTCCATCGTCACCGGCAAGCCGGTGAAATGGGTCGAGGACCGCATCGAGAACCTGACCGCGACCTCGTTCGCGCGCGACTATCACATGACGGCCGAGATCGCCGCGACCAAGGAGGGCAAGGTCACGGGCCTGCGCGTGCATGTGCTCGCCGATCATGGTGCGTTCGACGCCTGCGCCGACCCCTCGAAATGGCCGGCCGGCTTCTTCAACATCGTTACGGGATCTTACGACTTCCCGGTGGCGCATCTTGCCGTCGACGGCATCTACACCAACAAGGCTCCGGGCGGCGTCGCCTACCGTTGCTCGTTCCGCGTCACGGAGGCGGCGTATTGCATCGAGCGTGCGATGGACATCCTGGCCCAGAAGCTCGGCATGGACCCGGCCGAGTTGCGCCTGAAGAACTTCGTGAAGCAGGAGCAGTTCCCGTATCACTCGGCCTTGGGCTGGGAATATGATTCCGGCGACTACCACACCGCCATGAAGAAGATGATGGAGAGCACAAATTACGCCGCGCTCCGCAAGGAGCAGGCGGACAGGCGCGCGGCCTTCAAGCGCGGCGAGACCCGCGAGATCATGGGGCTCGGCGTGTCGTTCTTCACCGAGATCGTCGGCGCCGGGCCGTCGAAGAATTGCGATATCCTTGGCATCGCGATGTTCGACTCCTGCGAGATCCGCATGCACCCGACCGGAGCCGGAATCGCGCGCATGGGCTCGAAGAGCCAGGGCCAGGGTCATGAAACGACATGGGCCCAGATCATCGCGACCGAGATCGGCATCCCCGCCGACAACATCCAGGTCGAGGAGGGCAATACCGACACCGCGCCCTACGGGCTCGGCACCTACGGTTCGCGCTCCACGCCGGTCGCGGGCGCCGCCATCGCCATGGCGGCGCGCAAGATCAAGGCCAAGGCGCAGATGATCGCGGCCTACAAGCTCGAAGTTCACGAGGACGACCTCGAATTCGACATCGACGGTTTCCGCGTGAAAGGCCTGCCCGAGAAGTACATGTCGATGAAGGACATCTGCTGGGCGGCCTACAACTCGGTGCCGCCGGGCATGGAGCCGGGGCTGGAGGCGGTGAGCTATTACGATCCGCCCAACATGACCTATCCGTTCGGCGCCTATCTCTGCGTGATGGACATCGATGTCGACACCGGCGTGTACAAGGTCCGGCGCTTCTATGCGCTGGATGATTGCGGCACCCGCATCAACCCGATGATCATCGAGGGCCAGGTGCATGGCGGTCTCACCGAGGCCTTCGCCATCGCGATGGGCCAGGAAATCCGCTACGATGAAAGCGGCAACGTCGTGACCGGCTCGTTCATGGATTTCTTCATGCCGACCGCGGTGGAAACGCCGCATTGGGAGACTGACTTCACCGTCACCCCGTCGCCGCATCATCCGATCGGCGCCAAGGGCGTCGGCGAAAGCCCGAATGTCGGCGGCGTGCCGGCCTTCTCCAATGCCGTCAACGACGCGTTTTCGTTCCTCGGGTCCACGCATATCCAGATGCCGCATGATTACTGGCGGAACTGGAAGGCGGCAAAGGAACTCGGAGCCGTTGCGTAGTGTCGCCATTGCGAGAAGCGAAGCGACGAAGCAATCCAGACAGCCTCCGCGAAGGCACTTGGATTGCGTCGCTGCGCTCGCAATGACGAGGAGACATGCAGAGCATGAAAGACCGCAACGAGATCGCAGAAGCCCTGGCCGCGTCCGGCTATATAGCCGACGCGGAGCTCGCGACCGCGATCGCGTTGATGCAACGCCTGCGGCGACCGCTGTTGCTCGAAGGCGAGGCGGGTGTCGGCAAGACCGAGGTGGCGAAAGCACTCGCCTCCGTGCACGCGACCGAGCTGATCCGCCTGCAATGCTACGAGGGGCTGGACCAGTCCTCGGCACTCTATGAGTGGAATTACCAGCGGCAGCTTTTGGCGATCGAAGCGCACCGTGGCCAAACCGGCTCGATCGAGGACCAGATCTTCTCCGAGAAATATCTGCTGGAGCGGCCGCTGCTCGCCTCCATCCGCCGCGAAAAGCCGCCGGTGCTGCTGATCGATGAAATCGACCGTGCCGACGACGAGTTCGAGGCGTTTCTGCTCGAATTGCTGTCGGACTTCCAGATCTCGATCCCCGAGCTCGGCACCATAAGTGCGATCTCGATTCCGCACGTAGTGCTGACCTCGAACGGCACGCGCGAGCTGTCCGACGCGCTGCGCCGCCGCTGCCTCTATCATTATGTCGATTATCCCGATGTCGAGCGCGAGGCGCGCATCATCCTGGCGCGCATCGATGGTGCCTCGGCCTCGCTGTCGCTGCAGATTGCGCGGATGGTCGCTGGGCTCCGGAAAGAAGAGCTGCGCAAGGCGCCCGGTGTCGGCGAGACGCTCGACTGGGCCGCGGCCCTGGTCGGCCTCGACGTGCGCGATCTGCACGATGAGCCCGAAACCGTGCATGAGACACTGATGTGCCTGCTCAAGAACCAGGAGGACAAGGCCCGCGTCACCCGCGAAGTCTCCCAGCGCATTCTGGGGAGGGTGGCATGAGCTGCTGCGGCCCCGCGCCGGGCTTTGACGAGATGGACGAGGTTTCGCGCCTGCTCTCGGGCAGGCTCGCCGCCTTCCTGCGCACGCTGCGCCACAATGGCTTTGCCGTGGGGCTCGCCGAAGGGCAGGACGCGGCGGCACTGATGGCATCGGGCTATGCGGCAAAATCCGGCCTGCTGCGTTCCGCACTAAAACATCTGTTCTCGGCGCGAAAGTCGGATTGGGACAAGTTCGAAGGGATATTTGATGCATTCTGGCTGGGCAAGCGGGTGCGCTCACGATCGATGGCAATCGGATCGTCGACGGCGGCGAAGAATCCTTCGCTGAAAGGTTTGCAGGATGCCGGCGACGCACAAGGCGGCACCCAGTCCGCGACCGACCAGGTGCCTTCCCCTGACGATGCGCCGCCCTCGCGCGGCGGCGAGGGACGCATGGAGGGCGCCTCGCGCGCCGAAAATCTTGGCGAGGTCGATTTCCGCAAACTCGCCGATCCCGAACAGGTGGCGCAGGCGCACGAGGCCGCAGCTCGACTGGCAAAGATCATGCGCACACGGCTGACGCGGCGCGATCTGGCGCGGCGGCGCGGTTATCGCCTCGATCTGCGGCGGACCATTCACCGCAACATCAGCCATGGCGGCGTGCCGATTTCCCTGGTCAGGCGGCAGCGCAAGGACAAGCCGCTGCGGTTGATCGTGCTGCTCGACGCCTCCGGCTCGATGAGCATGTACACCTCGGTGTTCCTGCGCTTCATCCATGGCATACTCGACGAATTCCACGAGGCCGAGGCGTTTTTGTTCCACACGCGGCTGGCCCATGTTTCCGGCGCCATGAAGGAGAAAGACGCGGCGCGCGCGCTCGACCGCCTTTCCTTGCTGGCGCAGGGTGCAGGCGGCGGCACCCGGATCGGCGAGAGCCTGCAGACCTTCAACCGCTGGCATGCCGCGCGCGTGATCCATTCGCGCTCGGTCGTGATGGTCGTCTCCGATGGCTACGAGACTGGCGATGCCGATTTGCTCGGGCGTGAAATGGCGGCGCTGGCAAAACGCTGCCGGCGCATCGTCTGGCTCAACCCGATGATGGCATGGGAGGGCTACACGCCAGAGGCGCGGGGCATCAAGGCGGCGCTGCCGCACATCGATCTCTATGCGCCGGCCAATACGCTGAAGTCGCTCTCCGCGCTTGAACCCTACCTGGCGAGGCTGTGAGCATGATCTGGAAAAGTGGACACCGGTTTTCCGAAGAGATCATGCTCCAAAGGAAAAGCTGATGGGCGCCCATGTCGAAGTGATGGAGCTGGTCGCGCAGATGAAGGCCGCGGAAGAAGCCTTCGTGCTCGCGACGGTCGTTCGCACGGTGTCGGTGACCGCGGCCAAGGCCGGCGCGAAGGCGATCATCCGTCCCGACGGCACCATTGTCGCAGGCTGGATCGGCGGCGGTTGCGCCAGGGGCGCGGTGCTGAAAGCAGCGCGCGAGGCCCTCGCTGATGGCGAGCCGCGCATGGTCTCGGTGCAGCCTGAAAACCTGTTGGCAGAGCTCGGCGTCAAGCCCGGCGAGGCCAAGGATGGTGTGCGCTTTGCGTCCAACATGTGCCCGAGCAAGGGCACCATGGATATTTTTGTGGAGCCGGTGTTGCCGCATCCATCCCTCGTCATTCTTGGCGCAAGCCCGGTCGCGCTGTCGCTGGCCACGCAGGCGCGCCAGCTCGGCTATCACGTCACGCTCGCCGCGCCAGCGCCCGATTTCGTCAAGCCGCCAGAAGTCGACATGCTGATCGACTCGTTCTCGCTCGGCGAGCTACACCAGGCCAAGCGCTTTGTCGTGGTGTCGACGCAGGGCAAGGGCGACGAAGCCGCGCTGTGCGCCGCGATCTCGACGGATGCCGCCTATCACGCCTTTGTCGGCAGCCGCCGCAAGATGGCGGCGCTGCGCGAGAAGCTGATCGCTGATGGTGTCGAGGCGTCCGCGATCGACCGTGTCAAAGCGCCGGCCGGGCTCGATCTCGGCGCCATCACGCCGGAAGAAATCGCGATGTCGATTCTGGCCGAAATCACCGTCAAGCGGCGCCGCGGCCAGCGCGATACGAAGACCGTCTTATCAAAGAAGGGTTGAACAAGAACAATGCAGATGAATGACAGCCAGCGTATCCCGGCCTCGAAGCAGAAGGTCTGGGCGGCGCTCAACGATCCCGACATCCTGAAGCAATGCATTCCCGGCTGTCAGTCCCTCGAAATGGCCACCCCGAACGAGATGACCGCGACCGTGGTGCTCAAGGTAGGCCCGGTGAAGGCGACCTTTGGCGGCAAGGTGATGCTGTCCGATTTCGATCCGCCCAACTCCTATCGCATCTCGGGCGAAGGGTCGGGCGGCATCGCCGGCTTCGCCAAGGGCGGTGCCTCGGTGAAGCTCAGCGAAGAGAGCGCCGACGTCACCATCCTCTCTTACGAGGTCGATGCCCAGATCGGCGGCAAGCTCGCGCAGCTCGGCGGCCGGCTGATCGACTCCACGGCGAGGAAGCTTGCCGGCGAATTCTTCACGTCGTTCGGCGAAGTCGTGGGTGGAGCGGCGGTCGCGTAGGGGCGCCTGCACGTCTGTCAGTGCGACAAGGCCGGCAGCACCTCGTAGCGCGCGTTTTCGTGCGGAAACTCGCCGCGATTGGCGAGCAGCACGATGCCGATCCTTCGCGCCGGGACCAGCCCGATATAGGCCGAGGCGTTGTTGAGGCCGCCCGGCTTGTCGACGATATCGATTCCGTCCACATGCACGTTTTCCCATGCCATCGCCTGCCCGAATTTGGCGCTGACATGGAATGTCTCGCGTTGCGTCATGCGCAGTGCCTCGCGTAGTTGCGGATCGGAGACCTTGCCGTCGAGGCAGGCGGCGACCAGGATGGCGAGGTCACGCGCCGAGGAGAACATCTGGCCGGTCCCGGGAAAATCATAGTAGCTCTGCTGGTCGCCCCGCGGACCGATCGGCATGCCCTGGTCCGAATAACCCTGCACCGTCTCCTGCAACAGCTCCGGGGGCATGATCGCGCGGTTATCCGGGCCGCGCTCGGGCAGGTAGGTCGAATGCATGCCGAGCGGTTTCAGGATGCGGCTTTCGATCAGCTCATGGATCGGACGGCCATAGCGTTGCTCCAGCGCGAGTTGCAGCAGCACATAGCCTGCATGGGTATAGATGCGTTGCCCGCCCGGCTGTTCGCCGGCGTGTGGCGTCCAGGCGTTGAGCATGTCGAAGAACTGGGCCTGCGTAAAGGAAACGTTCGGCCATGGCGGATGATCGGGTGCGAGCAGCAGCCCCGAGGTGTGCGTGACAAGCTCGCCGACCGTGACGCGGCGGATGTAATCGCCATGCAATTCGCCGACATATTTGCTGACGGGATCATCGAGGCTGAGTTCGCCGCGAACCGTGCCGAGCGCAACCAGCGTGGCCTCGAACACCTTGCGCAGCGACGCCAGATTGAACAGCGTATCCGGCGTGATCGGCTGTTTCCCCTCGGCGTGGCCGTAATCAAAGAATTTGACATGGCCTCGGATATAGACGGCCACCGCGAGCCCGCCGGCGCCGCTGGTCGCGGCCGGTGCGAGATGGGCCGTGACGAGGTCTTTCACCCTGGCATCCATGTCCGAACCCGCAACGGCGTCGGGCGCCGGAACGCACCATAATGCAAAAGGAAGGATCAGGCTTGCCAGGCTGGTGCGACGCCACGATTTCATCGACACCATTTTCCCTACAGCGCCGCGGTGAACATTGGGTCTTTGCCCGCCCCAAGAGAGCGAGCAAACGCGATATGGCGTCAATCCTTTTCGTCACACATTTGATTGATGGAGCCGTGATATGCTGTGTCGCCTTCGCGGGATCGCGGAGCGTGGAGGACCGGAGCACAACATGTCGCGCATTCTCATTCTTGGGGCAGGCTTCGCCGGGCTATGGGCCGCGATCAGCGCCGCGCGCATACGTGAGGAGATCGGCACGCGCGCTGCAGAGTTCGAGATCCTGGTGCTCGACCGCAACCCCTATCACAATATCCGCGTGCGCAATTACGAGGTCGACCTCAGCGATGTCGCGCTTCCGCTTCCCGGTCTTCTCGATCCGGTCGGTGTGAGTCACAGGATCGCCGAGGTGCAGGCGATCGATCTCGCAAAACAGCATGTTGTCGTGGCAGCCGACGGAGGCCGCGAGAGCCTCTCCTATGATCGGTTGGTGCTGGCGCTCGGCAGCGAGCTGGCGCGGCCGGCGATCCCCGGGCTCGCAAGATACGGCTTCGACGTCGACACCTATGCTGCGGCGAAGAAGCTCGATGACCATCTCGCCTCGCTTGCCGGAGAGCCACCTTCACCAGCGCGCTCCACCGTTGTCGTTGTCGGTGCCGGATTTACCGGAATTGAGGTTGCAACCGAGATGCCGGCAAAGCTCGAAACGGCGGGCCTCAGGGCGGGGCGCCGCATCATTCTGCTCGATCCCAATCCCTTGGTCGGCGCGACCATCGGAGCGCATGGACGGCCTGTCATCAACGAGGCGCTGTCGACGCTCGGGGTCGAGACGCGGCTGGGCGTCAGGGTCGATGCCGTCGGTGCAGATGGCATCAGGCTCTCCTCGGGAGAGTTCATCCAGGCAGCGACCGTGGTGTGGTGCGCGGGCATGTGGGCCAGTCCGCTGGTTGCCACATTGCCCGGCGAGCACGAGAACGGACGTCTGACGGTAGATCGGTTCATGCGAGCCAAAGGCCTCGCACATGTATTTGCCGCGGGCGATGTCGCCTGCGGAAAGCTCGATGGTGAGCACGCGACCGTCATGTCCTGCCAGTTCGCGCGACCGATGGGCCGCTACGCCGGCCACAATGTGGTGGCGGAGTTGTTCGGCGAGCCGATGCTGCCGCTCGACATCGATTGGTACGTCACCGTGCTCGATCTCGGCGCCTGGGGTGCGCTCTACACCGAAGGGTGGGACCGACAAGTACGCACGACAGGTGCTGCCGCCAAGCTCACCAAGCAGACCATCAACCAGAAGCGCATCTATCCGCCGCGGAACGGCAGCCGCGCCGATCTGTTTGCCGCGGCAGCGCCTTCGGTTCAGGCGCCGCCGAAGACGCGGACTTGAGCTGCGCCGCTCAGACGTTGCGGAGTTGAGGCAGGCGACGCGCATCAGTCAGGGCGGCTGATGCGTCCATGCGCGTTTGATAGAAGCTCAGGACCTGCCACGGCGTTTTGGCGTCGAGGTGGGTAAATTCCTGCTTCATCTCTTCCAGCTGGCGGGAGTTGATGCGATGATCCCTGGCGCCGAGGAACAACAGGGCCATCGTCGTTTCCCACTCGAAGCGGCAGGCCTTGCACAGGATGAGCGCCATTTCCCGGTCCGTCAGCGCGCGTTCGACCACATTGGCCGGCAGCGAGCACATCAGGGACAGCGCGACCGTTGCCTCTTCGATCTTGCGGTCCCGGGCATATTCCAGGACTTTGGCCTCGTTCAGCTCGCCGCGCTGGTGCAGGGCGGTCACCGCCTTCTTTGCCACAAAATAGTTCCCCGTCGCCGGCCCGAATTTGGAGTGCAATGACCCGGCGACTTCGGCGACGGAAGTCTGGATGTGGCCGGCCAGGTCGGGGCGCTCCTGTTCAAGCTTGCGCCGGACGTCGTCGGAGGCTTTCGCCAAAAGCTGCTGGAAGGTGTGCCGCGGAATATCCTTCCGCAGTCCGAGCTGCTCAACGAGAATGGAGTCGTTCGTCGAGCGTTTGAGCATCTGCAGAAAGCCAAAGTCGGAGATGCAGGCGCCGCCGTTGGCAGCCACCGAAACCAGAACTTCGCGATCGCCGCGGGTCACCAGCTCATCGGTCACGACCTCGGGAATGGACTTGCGTTTGGAGATGGCAAGCATATGCGGATGGCCTTTGGTCCTGATGTTCTGGACCAGCGTCTTCGCATCGAGCCGCTCGCAATGTTGGAGGATCGGGCCTGCAACATCGATGGAATTGTCGAACGCAAGCTTCTGCAGGGTGTTGATGGGCGCGTTTGCCGTGGTCGCCAGCCGTTTCGCGAGCTGCGCGCGGGCGGCAACTTCAATCGCGCCCGCCAGGCGGCCGATCACTTCGCCGAAAACCCAGGTTTCCTCATCGGTGTAATGCCCGACGATCAGCATGTCGGTCGCGTACCACAGCGCCTTGGTGCGGCTCTCTTCCGATCCACGCAGGACGGCGTCGTCCAGCTCCCTCAAAAATGACTTGCCCTCAATCATCGAATACCGGCGCCCTTCTGACCTGTCACTCGCAACGCAATGGTTAAGCCAATCCCTTCGTTATACGGGCGAAATTGTAAAAATCCGGCTGCGAAGTAGGCCTGATTTGAACATTCGAGAGCGCGTTCCGAACTAAAACCAGAGGGGTTAAGGTTTACACGAAGTGAACGTGCAGATTTTTGATAGCGAAATGATGTTTTTGCGGTCGGATCTGAACGCCTTGGACAATCCGTCGCGGGCTACTTGCCGCCGAAATAAAGCCCGCGCGCCGTTTCGCCAAAAATCCTGTCGCGCGCGGCGGCGCCGGGAATGGCGTCGACCAGCCAGTCGATGGTGGCCTGGTAAGGGAACTTGCCCTCATGGCCGACGAATGGGCAGTCGCTCGCCCACACCAGCCGGTCAGGACCGGCGACGCGCAGGAGCTCGCGGGCATAGTCCTTCGATTGCGGCCCGAGCCGATACCCGCCGGACACCTTCACCCAGGTGCGACCTTTGTCGATCGACTGCTTGAGCCGCTCGAATCCCTCGCTCTCGATGCCCGTTTTCGGTTCGGGACGGCCGAGATGATCGACCACGATCTTGACGCCGGAAGCTTCTAGGACAGGCAAAATCTTCGGCAGGTCGTCGCCCTCGACATGCGGATGCACATGCCAGTCGAGATCGGCGAGGCGCCGGAACAGCGCGCGATAGTCGAAGGTGGTGATGTCAGGCAGCGTTGGCAGGCCGATGAAGGGCAACCGGATGCCGACAAAACCTTCGCGGCTCATCGCCTCCAGCTCGAAGCGCTCCATCGGACGCCGGAAGATCGCAGTGGCGCGCAGCCGCTTGCCGTGCGCGCGCAGCGCCGCCAGCATGTAATCGTTGTAGTCGCCGCAGGGGCTTGCGGCAGCGATCACCGCGCGGTCGACCCCGTTTGCATCCAGCGTCTTGATCAGCTGCTCATGCGTGAAGCTGTAGGTCGGCGCGTGTCGCGGATTGTCGATCAGCGGCATGTCCGTCGTGAAGACATGCACATGGGCGTCGATCTTGAGCGGATTGGGCATGCGGCCTCTTGTTGTTACTGGTCTGCGCCTAGTTCGGCTCGAGGCCGGCCTTCTTCACCACGCCCGCCCACATCTCGACATCGGATTTGAGCCGTGCGTCCAGTCTTCAGGCGAGCCCGTCACCGGTTCGCCGCCGAGCTCGATCATGCGCTTCTGCAAGTCACCATCGCTGATAATGGCGCGGACATGGCTGTTGAGGAAGGCGATGATCTCGCGCGGCGTGCCGGCCGGCGCCACCAGCGAATTCCAGCCGTCGACCGCGGCGTCGATGCCGCTCTCGCGCAAGGTCGGTACGTCGGGCTGCTGCGGCGAGCGCTGGCTGCCGGACGAGGCGAGGGCGCGAATCTGCTTCGCGTCGATCGCCGACTTCAGCGCGGCGTAGGACTCGATACCGATCTGGATATCGCCACGCAGCAGCGACGTGAGCACCTCCGCCGAGGTCCGATGTGGCACCACCGTCATCGGAATGCCCGTGGCCGAACGCAGCAGCTCGCCGGCGACGTTCTGGGTGCTGCCGGGATTGATGCTGCCGACATTGAATTTCTCGGGATCGACGCGCGCGGCAGCGAGCGCCTCCTTCAGCGTGTGGATCGGAGAATCCGCCTTCACCAGCAGCAGCAGGTCGAACAGCGCCATGGTCGAGATCGGCGAAAACGCCGTGACCGGATCGAACGGCATCGTCTTGAGCAGCGACTTCGACAGCGCGATGCCGCTGGAGAGCACGAACAGCGTGTAGCCATCCGGCTCCGACGAGATCACGGCGTTGGCCGCGACGATGCCGCCGGCGCCGGGCCGGTTCTCGATGATGACCTGCGCGTTGGTGCGCTCGGCAAGCTTCTGCCCGAGCAGGCGGACGGTGATGTCGGCGAAGCCGCCGGGGCCGAACGGCACCACGATGCGGATCGGCCGGTTGGGGTAGGGCGCCTGCGCACGGGCGGGAAGGACAGATGCGATGCCGATCGCGAACGCGATCAAAAGGCTCGCCGTTCTCCGCAGCAATTGCGTCCCCATTTTAGCTTTTTGCGCCGCCCGTTCGGGCCGGCGTTGGACCTTTCGAGGAACGACTATAACAGCGACGCATTGTCGGTCCATCCGAAACCGGCTTGCGCCGGCCGGGCAAGTCGGTTCTTCCGGTCGCTGCTTGCAATATCTAACAACAGCTAACGGGCGAAATGGCCGTTCTTGTTGCAGAGTATGTAAAGAACAGCCTCGCGCCGAAAAGGAGCCTCGCATGAACAACCCGGCCCGATCAGTCCCGCCAGTTGCTCCTGCTTCCCCGACTTCCCCCGCGGGCAGCCTGCCATCCAGCCGACGGTCGATTTCGTACCGCACCGCCGACATCGATGGCCTCAATATCTTCTACCGGGAGGCGGGGCCGGCCAATGCGCCGACGGTGTTGCTGCTGCACGGCTTTCCGTCCTCGTCACGGATGTGGGAACCCTTGTTGCCGCTTCTCGCCGACAAGTATCATCTCATCGCCCCCGATTATCCCGGCTTCGGCACCAGCAGCGCGCCGTCTCCGTCCAGCTTCGAATACACTTTCGACAATCTCGCACGTGTCACGAACGAACTCGTCGAAAAGCTTGGTATCGCGCGCTATGTCCTGTTCATGCAGGACTATGGCGGACCGATCGGCTTTCGCATGGCGCTCGCCCATCCCGAACGCGTCAGCGCCATCATCATCCAGAACGCCGTCTCGCATGAACAGGGCCTGAGCCCGCTATGGGAGGCGCGCAGGAAATATTGGGCGGATCCGAAGCCCGAGCTTGAGAATCTGAAGGCTAATTTCACCTCGCTGGAAGCGACGCGGTTGCGCCACATCGGGTCAAGCCCGAATGTCGATCGCTACGATCCGGATGCGTGGAATGACGAATTCGCGTTTCTTTCGCGTCCCGGTCAGGCCGAGATCCAGGCCACGCTGTTCTATGACTACCGCACCAACGTCGCCTCCTATCCGCGGTGGCAGGAGTGGCTGCGCGAGCGTCAGCCGAGAGCGCTGGTGGTTTGGGGAAAATACGATCCTTCCTTCACCGTCGCTGGCGCGACGGCCTACGGCAACGACGTGCCGGGCGCCGAAATCCACATCCTGGAAGCCGGGCATTTTGCGCTCGATGAAGCGACCGACGAGGTTGCCTCGCTTGTCCGCGATTTCCTCGATCGCCTGAATCCAGCTGTTTGACATCTGACCCTGTTGTTAGTCTTCTGGGCGCAACCGAAAAAGAGAACACGAGGGCGCCCATGACCGAACAGCTTTCCGCCGACTGGCTTGGCCTTGCCGGCCGCGTCTGTGTCGTGACCGGCGGCGGCGGCGGGATCGGCCGCGCAGTTGCCATCACTCTCGCGCAGGCTGGCGCGCACGTCGCAGCGATCGATCGCGACGAGCAGGGGCTGCAGAAGACGCGCGAAGAGTTGCCGGGCAATCGACATGTCATCGCGACCTGCGATGTCACGAGTGCAGACAGCATCACAGCAGCTTCCGAGACCATCGAGAAGGCGCTCGGTCCCGCCAGCGTACTTGTCAACGCGGCGGGAATCTTGCGGCCCGGCACACTCGATACGCTGTCACTCGCAGAGTGGAACCTGGTGCTGTCGGTCAACCTCACCGGCTATTTCCTGTGTGCGCAGACTTTTGGCCGGCAGATGCGACGGCACAAGCGCGGCAGCCTGGTCCATGTCGCCTCTATCGCCGCCAGCAACGCGCAGGCCAAGAGCGGCGCCTACAGCGTCAGCAAGGCCGGCGTCGTCATGCTGTCGCGGCAACTCGCCAGCGAATGGGGACCGGACGGCATCCGCAGCAACGTGGTCAGCCCGGGCATGGTGATCACGCCGATGAGCCAGGCTTTCTACGACACGCCCGGCGTGACCGAACGTCGCTCCGCGGTAACACCGATGCGCCGCGTCGGCATGCCGCAGGATATCGCGGATGCCGCGACATTCCTCGCCAGCGACCGCGCGTCCTACATCAACGGCGATGAGATCATCGTCGACGGCGGCTTCACGCGGACCATCATGAACCTGGTCCCGCGGCCGGGCCATGATTGAGGGGATTATCAATCGAACAGGCTCGAGACCGATTCTTCCGCCGCGGTTCGGGCGATCGCTTCCGAGATCAGGCCGGCGATCGAGAGCGTGCGGATGTTGGCGGCGTTGCGCACCGCTTCCGTCGGCTGGATCGAGTCGGTGATGACCAGCTCCTTCAGCCGCGAGGAGGTGATGCGGGTCACCGCGCCGCCGGAGAGCACGCCATGGGTGATGTAGGCGTAGACTTCCTTGGCGCCGTCGGCGAGCAGCGCATCGGCGGCGTTCACCAGCGTGCCGCCGGAGTCGATGATGTCGTCGACCAGGATGCAGGTGTAGCCGGCGACCTCGCCGATCACGTTCATCACCTCCGATTCGCCGGCGCGCTCGCGGCGCTTGTCGATGATGGCGAGCGGAGTGTTGATGCGCTTGGCAAGCCCGCGGGCGCGGACCACGCCGCCGACGTCGGGCGAGACCACCACCACATTGGCGAGGTCGAATTTCTCCTTGATGTCGCGCACCATCACCGGCGAGGCGAAGAGATTGTCGGTCGGGATGTCGAAGAAGCCCTGGATCTGGAGGGCATGCAGGTCGAGCGTCATGACGCGGTCGACACCAGCCTGCGTGATCAGATTGGCGACCAGCTTGGCCGAGATCGGGGTGCGCGAACCGGATTTCCGGTCCTGCCGTGCATAGCCGAAATAGGGGATCACCGCCGTGATGCGGCGGGCCGAGGAGCGGCGCAGCGCGTCGGTGATGATCAGAAGCTCCATCAGATGGTCGTTGGCCGGGAATGAGGTCGACTGCAGGATGAAGGCGTCGGAGCCGCGGACGTTTTCCTGGATTTCGACGAAAATCTCCATGTCGGCGAAGCGCCGGACCACGGCCTTGGTGAGCGGCTGTCCGAGCCCATCGGCGATGGCGTGGGCGAGCGCCGGATTGGAGTTGCCGGCAACGAGTTTGATGGAGCCGTTCTTGGCCGACATCGAGGCTTCTCCCCGGACGTTGCTGGAGACCTTGTTCAGCATATCGGGTTTCCCTAGAACCGGCGTTTTGACGAGCGAGGGAATATCAGGCCGACAGCCGCGCTGGCAACCCGCAAGGGGTGTTTTCCCGAGCAAAAATCGGTGCCATTTCCGGGATTTGACTAATGGTCGGTATAGCCCAAAGCCGTGATATCGGGACTGCCGGAGGCCGGCATCGAGCCAGGTGTGTCGACGCTGGCGACCGCAGGCCCGCGTTTGCCGGAAGGGGCAGGCCCGGGCGGCGGGCTATCGGCCGGCGTGCCGTTGATCATGCTGGAGAGGCCGCTCAATCCGGCCTGCGCAATCTTGCGCAACACGAGGTCATCGGCGGCGGCCCAGGCATCACGCGCTGCATCGCGGCCGGCCTTGCCGGCGGGTTCTTCGCCCGAAAGGCGAAGGGCGCGCTGCTGGTCGCGGTCATAAACGTCCCAGACCCAGGCGATCGCGGTGCGGCCGTGACTGACTTGTGCGGAGAGGTAGCTGCGGACGCGGTAGGCGGCTGAACCTTCGCGGGAGACGATCGAAAGGTTACGCAGCTTGCTCTCGCTGTCGAGCACGCTCACCATGCGGTCGAACACTTGCGGCGGCGGACCGTCGATCGATTCGAACGCGACGGTTTGGGCGCCGCCCTCGGTCGCCATCGCGAACGCGCCGGAGGTTGCAGCACCTCCCGCGGCGCAGCCGCCGAGCGCGCAGGCCGCCGCAAGCCACAGCGCCGCACAACCGGCACGCAGCAGCGTCCGGCGTGGCCGGGCAGAAGTGTTCGACGCATCCCACATTGTTGCTTCTGCGTTATCGCCAAAACGGTTCAGCGTCTAGAGCCGGCCGGACACAGGGAAGGAAATGGGCGTTATGAGCCCAACAAATATTCGCCCTATTTACGCCTCCAGCACGATGGCGTGCACGTGCCGGCCGTAGTCCGGTTCTTTACGGTGTACGGAGCGGCGGTAGCTGAAGCAGCGCTCGTCGGAATAGGTGTCGATGCCGATATCGTCGATCATCGAAACGCCGGCGTTCTCCAGCCGCATCCGGATGAAGCCCGCGAGATCGAACATGGAATGGCCGTTGCGCACGGCGGGAAGGAAGAACAGCGCGTTGTCGGCGTCGGCGTCGAGAAAGCGCTCCACGAATTCGTGGCCTACTTCGTAGCTGGGCTGGCGGATCAGCGGACCGATGGCGGCGACCATGCCGCCTCGGTCAGCGCCTAGCTTTTCCATGGCATCGATGGTCGATTCCATGATGCCGGTCAGCGCGCCCTTCCAGCCCGCATGCGCAGCGCCGATCACGCGCGCCTTGGGTTCGACAAGAAGGATCGGCCCGCAGTCGGCCGCGGTGACGCCGATCGCAAGTCCCTCGTGACGGGTGACGATGGCATCGGCCTTCGGCTTCGCCGCGCCGTTCCATGGTCCCGTCGCGACGACCGTGTCCGGCGAATGGATCTGATGCAGGTTCAGGAAATGCGCGGGCGCAACCCCCATCTGCTCGGCCATGCGGCGGCGGTTCTCGGCAACATGCGCGGGATCATCGTGCGAGCCGAGCCCGCCATTGAGGCCGGCATAGATGCCGCTGGAGACGCCGCCCTCGCGGGTGAAGAAGGCGTGGCGCAGCCCCGGAATGGCCGAGAGGAGAGAGGAGGCGAGCATCAGGAATCTCCGGCCGGCTGCTCGTTGTCGCTCAGGCCCGGCAGTGAAGGCAGGTTCGCACCGGAAAGGCCAAGCACCTTGAACAGCGTTCCCATGCCGCCGCGGCCGCCGCCGGTCAAGCGCTTCAACGCGCCGGAAATATCCTCGGAGACTTCATGTGATGCCTTTGCCATCAGCGTGACCGCGCGGGTCTCGATGCCGAGCCGTTTCAGGAAGTCGCCTTGAGTGACCGGACCGTGAACCAGCGCGCCGATATCTTCCGCCGCCCGCGCCAGCGCTTCGAAATCGACATGCGCCGTGACGTCGGCCTGTCCTGGCGTATTCAGGGGATCGGCAAAGCTGTGGCGCGCGATCGCCTGAAAGGTGTCGCCCGCGTCGCTGCGCTCATGGCCGTAGTCGATGACGAGCGCCGCGCCACCCTGGTCGCGCACGCGAGTGGCGATCTTCATGATCTCGGAGTCGGGCCGCCATTCGAACACCGCGCCGATCGGCGCCGCGCGCACCAAAGCCGGCAACAACACCTCGAAGCGTGGGATCGGATAGGGCGCGGTGCCAAAGGCCAGATTGCCATCCGGGTCGAGCTCGACCGTGCGCTCGTGCCATCCGGTCGACCGCCTCACCACCTGGTGGATCGGCAGCACGTCGAAATATTCGTTGGCGAAGATGATGCAGGGGCCGTCCGGCACCTGGTCGACATGATCGTGCCAGGCGACGTTACGCACGCCCGACAGCGACGCCTTCTGCTTCTCGCGCAACACCGGATTGATCTCGACCAGATGCACGCTCAGCGTCTGGTAGAGCGGCGGCAGCACGCGCACCGCGCGCAGCGCGTCGGCCATCATGGTGCCGCGGCCGGGGCCGAGCTCGATCAGCCGGAGCAACGAGGGCGAGCCCATTGTCCTCCAGATCGAGGCGGCCCACAGCCCGAGCAGTTCGCCGAACATCTGGCTCACTTCGGGCGCGGTGATGAAATCGCCTTCACGCCCGAGCGGATCGCGCGAGACGTAATAGCCGTGCTCGGGGTGCATCAGGCACAGCTCCATATAGCGCCAGACCGGCATCGGGCCGGAGGACTTGATGAGCTTTTTGATCTCCGACTGCAGCGGCGAAAATTCGGTCACAACCTGCCTTGCAAATACTCAAATATTTTCTTGCGCCTGATTCGATTGTTTGCGGCGCCATGCCGTTACAATAAGTATTATGCCTGCAATTACCATCGGGAAGGACAGCAGCATCCCCATGGTGAGACCACCCCACAAAAATCCGAGCTGCGGATCGGGCTCGCGGAAATGCTCGCCGGTGATGCGGGCAAGCGCGTAAAGCGTGATGAAGCTGCCGAGGATCAGCCCGGGTCGTTTCAGCGCACCGAAGCGGATCATCACGGCAAGCACCGTGAACAGCAAAATGCCTTCGAGGCCGGCTTCATAGAGTTGGCTCGGATGGCGCGGCAGCGGTCCGCCATTGGGGAAGATCATGGCCCAGGGCAGACCGGGGTCGGCGGGCCTTCCCCACAATTCGCTGTTGATGAAATTGGCGATGCGGCCGAGGAACAGGCCGATCGGTCCGACCGCGGTGGTGATGTCGCCGAGCGAGAGGATCGGAATATGGTTCTTTCGCGCGAACCACATCACCGCGACGACGCATCCCATGAAGCCGCCATGGAAGGACATGCCGCCTTTCCAAAGCTCGAGGATCTCGGCGGGATGTTCGGCGAAAAAGGGCAGGTTGTAGAACAGCACATAGCCGGTGCGGCCGCCGACAATGATGCCGACAGTGACCCAGAGGATGAAGTCGTCGAGTTGGATCAGCGAAATCGGTGCCGGCCCGCCCCAGAGTTTCTCGTTCTTCAGGAGCGAGCGCGCATAAAGCCAGCCGAGCACGATGCCGCCGATATAGGCGAGCGCATACCAGCGAATGGCGATCGGCCCGATCGAAATCGCGATCGGGTCGAACACCGGGAATTTGATCAGCAGAGGAAGCATCAGGCAGGCTTACGCGAGGTTACGCTTGTAGAGCGCGAGCAGCCGCTCCCAGTGCCGCTCCGCCGCGTCGCGGTCGTAGACCGGACGCTTGGGGAAGGCGAAGCCGTGATGCGTGCCGGGATAGACCTCGACCTCGTTCCTGGTGCCCTTCATGCCTTCGCTCACTTTGTCGATGATCTCCTGCGGCGCATAGACGTCGGTTTCGGCACAGGCGAAGTAGAGCTCGGCCTTGGTCTTGGGCGCTGCAAGATGCGGGCTGTCCGGCTGATCGGTCGCGAGCTGCACGCCATAGACCGAGGCGGCTGCTTTCACTCGATCGGCGAAATGCGTCGCGGCGTTCACCGCGTAGCGGCCGCTCATGCAATAGCCGACGGTGCCGACGATCTTCGTGTTCGCGGCTTTCTGGGTCTCGGCATAGGCGAGCAGGGCCTTGGTGTCTTCCATGACGAGGGGAATGGTGAGCGAGTGCATCAGGGAGAACATCCGCTTGCGCTCCGGCGATTCCGGATCGGGATTGAGCGGTCCAAGCTCCATCACACCGGCGCGGTAATACATGTTCGGCAGCATCACGTAGTAGCCCGACGTGCCGAGCCGCCGCGCCATGTCGCGCAGCTCCTCGCGGATCGCGGGCGCATCCATATAGAAGATGATGACGGGAAACGGGCCGCCACGCTCGGGATGGGCAATGAAAGTGGTGGTCTTGCCGTCCTTGGTCTGAATATCAACTTGCTGGTCGATCATGGGCGTTTCTTTATGTTTGTGATTTTGCGGGTTTGCCTGGACGGTTTCTTGGACGTTTTCTTGGGCGCTCAATACGATTGCAAGTAAAGTGGAACGTGACAAGGTGAGGCAGGTCTTGAAGGACGGGGCCAGGATCGCCATTGTTTGACTTGACGGTTCCCCGCACGGAGATTTCGCCAATGACCCAGACCAACAACCGGTTTTTCGACGAAATCGGCCGGCTGATGAACGACGCGGCCGGCGCCGCCCAGGGCGTCAAGCGCGAGGTCGATGCGCTCTGGCGCAACCAGGCTGAAAAATTCCTGCGCGACATGGATCTGGTCAAGCGCGAGGAATTCGAGGCGGTGAAGGATATGGCGCGGCTGGCGCGCGAGGAAAACGAGGCGCTGAAGACACGCATCGCCGCACTGGAAGGCAAGCTCGGCGGATCGCCGACCGCTTGAAGACGAGGGGCTGGCGCACGCGGGTCTTTCAATGGCAAAGGCCGTGCGCGATTTGCCGGTTATCGCTTTCAAATCGCAACTGGCGTTTGATGCGTGGCTCGCGTCGCAGTCCGCGGGGCGCCGTGGTTTATGGCTCAAGATCGCGAAGAAATCATCGGGGATTGCCAGTGTTTCCAGAGCCGAGGCGGTCGATGCGGCGCTCTGCCATGGCTGGATCGACGGCCAGCTGGACAGTTTTGACGGCAATCATTGGCTGATTCGCTTCACGCCGCGACGATCGACCAGCAAATGGTCGGAGATCAACCGTGCCCGCGCGCTGGAACTGGTGGCGCTGGGAAGCATGCGCCCCGCGGGACTGAGGGAGATTGAGCGGGCCAGGAAAGATGGCCGCTGGGACGCGGCCTATGCCGCGCAAAGCACGGCGCAGGTGCCTGACGATCTCGCCCGGGCGCTGGCGAAAAGCAAAAAGGCCAAGGCCTTTTTCGAGCTGCTGGACAGCAAAAACCGCTACGCGATCCTGCATCGTGTCCACAACGCCAAGAAGCCCGAGACAAGGTCGGCCCGGATCGAAAAATTCGTGGCGATGCTGATCGAAGGAAAAACCCTCTATCCGATGAGGACGAAGGCCCCAAAACGGGTGCAAAAAGGGTGACGCGATCCGGACTGCTCCCGACAGAAAAAATCCCTTCATTTCCTTGTCATTTTGCCGCTTTGGGGCTAAAAGCCCGCCACGTCCGCGGCCCCCGCACCCCTGGAGGCTTGCCGTGGGACGAAAGCACGGGCCGCGTAGCGGCCTTTATCTTTTGAAAACAAGGACATAAGACAATGGCGACGACCGTCAAGGAATTGAAGGCGACCGCACGTCCGTCAGTCGGCAAGGGGGCCGCACGGGCAGAGCGTCGCGCCGGGAAAGTGCCCGGAGTGATCTATGGCAACAACCAGCCCCCGCTGCCCATCTCGGTGGAAGACAAGGAATTGCGCCAGCGCATCCTCGCCGGCCGCTTCCTCACCACGATTTACGACATCGATCTCGAGGGCAAGAAGCACCGCGTGATTCCACGCGACTTCCATCTCGACCCCGTGAAGGACTTCCCGATCCATGTCGACTTCATGCGGCTCGGCGAAGGCGCGACCATCCGCATCAGCGTGCCCCTGCACGTCGAGCGGGCGGATGCTTCCCCCGGCGTCAAGCGCGGTGGCACCGTAAACATCGTTACCCATACGATCGAGCTCGAATGTTCGGTCGACAACATTCCGCAATTTGTCGAAGCCGATGTCAGCGGGCTTGAGATCGGCCATTCGCTGCATCTGTCCGATGTCAAGCTGCCGGCCGGCCTGAAGTCGCTGGCGCGCGAGGACGTGACGCTCGTCACCATCGTGCCGCCGTCCGGTTACGCCGAAGAGCAGAAGGCGGCGGCTGCGGCCGCGGCCGGTGCGGCAGCAGGTGCTGCGGCGGCGCCTGCACCAGGTGCGGCTGCGGCTCCCGCGGCCGGTGCTCCGGCTGCGGCAGCGCCCGCGGCAGGTACCCCGGCTCCGGCGGCTGCCGCGAAGGCGCCCGCTGGCGGCGGCGACAAGAAGAAGTAAAGCTCTCGCGCGGGATGCCGCGTCATGCTGCTCTTTGTCGGCCTCGGTAATCCCGGCGCGAAATACGCGCGTAACCGGCACAATATCGGCTTCATGGCCGTCGATGAAATTGCGCGGCGTCATGGTTTCGCACCGTGGCGCCGCCGGTTTCAGGGCGAGACCTCGGAAGGCACGCTTGAGCGCGAGCGCGTGATCCTGCTCAAGCCCACGACCTACATGAACGATTCCGGCCGCGCCGTACAGGAAGCCGCGAACTTCTTCAAGCTCGCAGCCTCCGAGATCACCGTATTCCAGGATGAGCTCGAACTGCCGCCGGCGAAGGTGCGCCTGAAGGTTGGCGGCGGGATCGCGGGCCATAACGGCCTACGCTCGATCACCTCGCACATCGGCAACGACTATCGCCGGGTGCGGCTCGGCATTGGTCACCCCGGCGTCAAGGAACTGGTGCATCACCACGTCCTGTCGGATTTCGCCAAGGCGGATGATGCGTGGGTCGCAGCGCTCTGCGAGGCGATCGCCGACAATGCCGGGCAGCTAGCCACCGGCCACGACTCGACGTTCCAGAACAAGGTGCATCTCGTGATGCAGGGGAAGGGATTTTTCGATCAGAGCGACGATGGTGCCGCCTAGCGCGCCTGACATCGCCAACGGACTTCAGGACAAATCATGGGATTCAAATGCGGTATCGTCGGGTTGCCCAATGTCGGCAAGTCGACCTTGTTCAATGCGCTGACGGAGACGGCGGCGGCGCAGGCGGCGAACTATCCGTTCTGCACCATCGAGCCGAATGTGGGCGAGGTCGCCGTCCCGGATCCCAGGCTCGACAAGCTCGCCGACATCGCGAAATCCGCGCAGATCATTCCGACCCGGTTGACCTTTGTCGATATCGCCGGCCTCGTGCGCGGGGCGTCCAAGGGCGAAGGCCTCGGCAATCAGTTCCTCGCCAACATCCGCGAGGTCGACGCCATCGCGCATGTGGTGCGCTGTTTTGAAGATTCCGACATCACCCATGTCGAGGGCAAGATCGCGCCGATTGCCGACATCGAGACCATCGAGACCGAGCTGATGCTCGCCGACCTCGAAAGCCTGGAGAAGCGCGTCGACAACCTGACCAAAAAGGCCAAGGGCAACGACAAGGAAGCCAGGGAGCAACTCGACCTTGTCAACCGCACGCTGGTGCTGCTGCGCGACGGCAAGCCGGCGCGCTTTGTCGAGCGCAAGCCGGAGGAAGAACGCGCTTTCGGCATGCTTGGGCTCCTGACGTCAAAGCCCGTGCTCTACGTCTGCAATGTCGAGGAAGGTTCGGCCAGGGACGGAAACAATTTCTCGAAACAGGTGTTCGAGCGCGCCAGGGAAGAGGGCGCGGTTGCGGTGGTGATCTCTGCCAAGATCGAGTCCGAGATCGCGACGCTGTCGCGCGAGGAGCGCAAGGAATTTCTGGATACGCTGGGGCTGGAGGAAGCGGGGCTCGACCGGCTGATCCGTGCCGGCTATCAGTTGCTCGACCTCATTACCTATTTCACCGCGGGACCGAAGGAAGCGCGCGCCTGGACCATCCATCGCGGCACCAAGGCGCCGGGCGCGGCGGGCGTGATCCACACCGATTTCGAGAAGGGATTCATTCGCGCCGAGACGATCGGCTACTCCGACTATGTCGCGCTGAACGGCGAAGCCGGCGCGCGCGACGCCGGCAAGCTGCGTCTCGAAGGCAAGGAATATGTCGTCGCCGATGGCGACGTCATGCATTTCCGCTTCGCGAATTAACGCATGATCCGGAAAAAGCCTGCCCCGCACTTGATGCGGGGTGGGCACGGGCTTTCCGAAAAGATCATGCGCCAAATAAAAATGCTTTAACGCATCCCGCCCTGGTCGCGGATGGCGCCGAGATGCTCGTTGATGCGGAACACGATCAGGATGAATTCCGCGAGGATGCGACAGAACACGATGCCGACGATGACGCTGGCGATCGAATAGAGCAGCACCAGGAATCCCGCGAACGGGCTGATCGCCATCGCGGCCAATCCCGAGAAGATGCCGGAAATGCCCAGCAGGCAAATCAGCGCGATCACGAGCCAGTAGAACGTCTTGATGATGGTGGGCGTGATGAAACGGTCCCACTGGAACAGATCCCGAAATGCAAACATCGTTCTTCCCCCAGCGAATCAAGTACGAGTTTCGCCCAAAACGGGCCGGCGACACAGGCCCGGCCGACGGCGGCTGGCCATCGGAAGCGGGAGCCATGCGGGCGTGCGGGTTGAGATTGCCGCAAAGTGCGGCCACAATCTGACCTTCGATGCGGTAATCCCAAGGCGATGGCCCTCACTTTCGAAGATTTTCCCGTCGGCCGATTCGGCACCTTCGGCCCGCGCCATGTCACGCGCGAGGAGATTTTGGCGTTTGCGGCCGAGTTCGATCCGCAGCCGATGCACCTCGACGAGGAGGCGGCGGAGAAAACGATGCTCAGGGGTCTTTCGGGCTCGGGCTGGCATCTCTGCTCGCTGATGATGCGGATGATGTTCGACGGCTTCATCGGCCGTGCCGCCTCGCTCGGCTCGCCCGGGGTCAACGAGCTGCGCTGGCTCGCGCCGTTGCGGCCCGGCGACGATCTGACACTGGAGGTCGACGTTGCGGAAGCGCGGATCTCGAAGAGCCGTCCCGAAACCGGGATCGTGACCTTCAGGGGCGTGGCGCGCAACGCCAAGGGTGAGGCGCTGTGCGAAATGGTATCGCCGATCATCATCAGCCGGCGCGACGGAGCGCAAGGCTGATGCCTTTCTTCGAAGACATCGAGATCGGCCAGCGGCGCGAGGTCGGCTCGTTCACGTTCACGGCCGAAGACATCAAACGCTTTGCGCGGCAATTCGATCCGCAGCGCTTTCATCTTTCCGAAGAGGAGGGCCGCAACTCGCTGTTCGGCGGGCTCGCGGCCTCGGGCTGGCATGTCGCCGCCGTCTGCATGAAGATGATCGTCGCCAACGGCCAGCGGATGGTACGCGAGCGTGCTGCGCGCGGCGAGCCGGTCGCGGTGTGGGGACCCTCGCCGGGCTTTCGCGAGCTGCGCTGGCTGCGGCCGGTGCTCGCCGGCGACACGCTCAGCTTCGCGAGCGTCGTGGAAACCAAGCGCGCCTCGGACTCGCGCCCCGAATGGGGCATCGTGCAGATCCGCAATGTTGGCACCAACCAGCGCGGCGAACCCGCCTTCTCGTTTCTCGGAACCGCGTTCGTGCCGCGGCGGAGCGCTTAACCGGAAAACAAGGTTACCGCTCTGTTGCGGTGCTGCATCGTGCGCGAAGAATTCGCGGAACGAATTTTTTGCTAACGCATTTTGAACAGGTGGTGGCGATAGTGAGCCCCGCAAAATTCGGCGGGGAATGACAATGGCGGATCGCAGCGGCTTGAGACTGGTGGGCTTCATCTTCGCAACGGTGACCGTTGCAGTGATGCTGACGGCGGCGATGGTGGTGAAGGGCTATGCCGACGGCTCCTACACGCTGGAACCGGCGGCGGTCGTCGCAAGCGAGTGATCAGGTTTCGCTAACCATACGAAACGACAGGCCGCGAAAAATCAGCGGCTGTAGACCAGCGCCAGCAAGGCTACGGCCAAGAACAGCAAGCCGACAAAGCGCAACATCAATGTGCTCAGGGGCGTCGACGAACGCAGCTGGGCCGGGCTGGAATTTTCCGGCCGGATCGTTTGCATCGACATTGGTTCCCCCAAAGCACTGCTTGTTGAGAAGGCGGGCTCGGTCCGCGCACATCTTCTATCTGAATCGAAACCGCCGCGCCCCAGATAATCGGAAACGCGGCGGCGATTTGGTCATGGGTGTTGCAAATCAGCCGTTGCGCAGGCTCTCGGCGTTGCGCTTCCACTGCTGCACGTTGTCGGAGATCATGCGCGTCGATTTCATCGCGGCATGGCTCAACTGGGCATAGCCGGAAATCTCGCGCTGGACGCGCTGGCCTTCGGCATGCAGCAGCTCGCGCAGCGCCTCGAGTTCCGAAATCAGGTTCTCGATTTCCGATAGCGAGGTACCGGCGACGCGCTGGATCAGCGAGTTGACATTGTTCACGGTGGCCTCGGCACCCGGGTCGACCGGCACCTCGGGGGCGGCGTTCACCGACATCGGGCGGCGCAGATAGGCGACATCATTGCGGACGAAATCGCGGATGCCGGCCTCGACTTCGGAGACCGCGGAAAGGTCGCTATCCTCGACTTCAGCTTCAGTCGACTCGATCTTTGGCAGAACGTTCATCGGCCATTACCCCTGTTTCGCGTTATTGGAGCGCGAGTGTCCCCGCACGACGAAAGTTGACAGGGCCTATGTGCGCGGCCGAATTTGACCGCATCGCGACCAAGTTGCGGCGGAGATCGATCATTACCCGGCATTGCCGTGGCCGGTAAAAAGGCGAAAAGACGGCGTTTACCAGCTCTTTTTAACACCGGCGCTGATGCTCTTGTTGATGGTGCCCTGGGCGGTTTCCCCGACCGAGCCGGACACCGAGACATCGCCGAACAGCTTCTGCTCGGCGCCCATCTTGCGCAGCCATTTGTCGTCGGATGTCGACAGCGTCTGGCCGGCGGAAAAACTCGTCCCGGTTTCGGACAGTTCGACCTTCGCCGATTGCTCGGCCTGCCAGGTCCGTTCCTGGCGGGTGGCGATGCCGGGGACCGGCACCGTGCCCTGCTGGATGACATTGTAGCCGTTCGAGAGCGTCAGCGAGGTCTGCTCGTCGATCGGCATCTGCTTGCTGATGGAAGTGCCGAGCTTGCTCTGGTCCGTGCCCGGATCGACGCGCGCTTCGACCGCGGTCTTGTCCCACACCGGCCCCGCGCCGGGCGCAGTGATCGCCGCCCAGGCGCTGCCGCCCGACTGCGGCAGAGAGCCGCCATTTGCAGTCTTTTCCGCGAGCAATTCCGACATGGTGGTGGGCTCGCGGGTGACGGTCATGTCGGCGCCGACGCGGGTATCCCAGAACGGCGAGACCGACTGCTTCACCGACACGGCGGAGGAGCCGTTCGCCTGATTCCTGTTCGACCAGTCCATGCCGCCATCGGCCGCCTTCCGCGCGGCGTGCGCCTTCGCAGCCGGTCCGTCCGACAGCGTCGAGGCATCGACATCGAGCTGGCTCCAGTCGAGCTTGTCGACGTCGATATCTTTCAGCACGTCCTCGTCATTGACACTGGGGGCGGATTCCGCGGGCGCTTGCTGATCTTCCGCGGCCTCAGGCCATTGCGCGTGAGCCGCCGGGATCGGAACAAGCAAAAGGGCGCCGGCCAGCACGAAGGCCTTCGCGCGATCTCGAAATGTCGTGGAAATCATAACCCCGCCCGCATCCAGCGCCCCGAACCGGGGCACCTGATCTGCCCAGGATGGGGTGATTTTGGCGCAAAATTGTGACGAAGGGAGTCACGAGCGCGTTAGCGCTAGAGCGCGATGGTGACGAAAATATCCCATCGCGCTCTAGGGAAACGACCCGGCGGGGCTGGTGGCCGGATCGCCTCAGGGCTTGATCGCCGTCAGGCGACCGAAGTCATTTTCGGCAGATGGATGTGGCGGCCGAGCGCCTGCTCGACCAGGTCGAAGCCGTCGAGGAGAACGCGGATGCTGCGCAGCCGGCCATTCTTGAACTGCGCGAAATGCGCAACGCGCAGCGAGATCGGCTTGCTGGATTCGAGCGAGGTCAGCGTGTAGCGCAGCATCGAGGAGGCCGAATCGACGCCGAGCATCACGGTCTCGCGGTCGAAGCGGTACACCCGGACGTTCTCCGCGATCTGGCGGACCACCTCCATCACCGCAGCCTTGCCGCGGCGGGCGCCGAGAAAGGGAAACATGTCGATCGGACCGTAGATCGCCCAATCCACGTCGTCGTCGATGAGGGCGTCGAGGTCTTCATACTGGCGCTCGTTGATCGCACGATGCAATGCGCGTGAAAAACGCCAGAGGCTATGCTCTGTCATGATGGCTGGTTTCCCGAATGGCTGTCAAAGCAGCAACCGTCCCGCAATGGACGACGTAACAAGCCTGCGTCACTCTCGACGTCCGGCTGAAGTTGCTGCACCTATTATTTGAAGTATGAAATAATCCGGTTTGGTTCAAACGCAATGTGCAATTCTGCATTGCACAGATGCGGAGCTCCGGTGAATCTACGGCCTACTTCCGGTTCCGCGGATCGTGGCCCGTGACCGGCTCCCGCTCGATCGCGATTTCGTTGTCGCGCCAGGCGAGCAGGTTCAATGGACCCAAAGAGGGTTACGCCTCGTTCGGCGGCTTGCTGGCCAGCAGCGCGACGAGGTCGCACTCGAGCACCTGCTGGACCAGATCGAAGCTGTCGAGGATCTCCCGCATATGGGTGATACGGCCGTCACGCAGCGTATAGAACACGGCCATGTCGAACTGCACGACGCGATTGTTGTCGCGTTTGGTGAAGAAGGCGCGGATGCTCAGCGCGACCTTGTCGCCCTCGGCCACGATATCGCGCAGCTCGTGGCGCTGGCTGGAATAGCGGAAGAGTACGGTGTGCCACATCTTGCGCACCGCGTCCTTGCCGCGGCGGTGACCCATATGCGGCAGGACGTCGATGGGGGCGGGCGCGATCAGCTCGACATCGTCGCTGCAGCGCGCGAGCGCGGCCTCGATGTCGCCGGCATAGAGCGCGTCGAGCAGGTTCAGCACGCGCTGGCGGTTCAGGTTCTCGACCATTCCGGCTCTGCTCGCGACTCACGGTGTTGTTGCGCAGCCGATGCAAACGCGCTGTTCGATCGCGGTCAACCCGCAAGATCGCTTATGGCTTCGCTAATACCTTCGGTGGATGTGCTTCCCGACCGATGGCGCAGGGAAGATGCCGATTAACCCGAAAGTATGCCGCGCATGTCCCCGATTTAATGAAACGCCGGCTGCCCCGACGCTGTTTCCCCCGCATGGGCGACGAGTTCCTACAGGGAGAACCAGTGATGAAGAGATCCGCTTCGCTCACGCTTGCGGCCGTGCTGGCATTGTCGGGAGCGACTGCCGCCTCCGCCGCGAACCATATGTCGAGAATGTCGAACAGGACGGCGGCCGCCAGCGATACGCTGAGCCTTTCCGGCGACCAGCAGAAATCGATATGGAAGGATATCAGCTCGCACGCCACCAATGAGACCGCGCCGTCCGGCTTCAACGCCGCGGTCGGTACCCGGGTCCCGAACAACCTGAGCACCCATCCGATGCCGCGGCAGGCCGCGCGTGATGTGCCGGCGGCCAAGCCGTACCGCTATGCCATGACGCAGGACAAGGTGGTCATCGTCAATCCGTCCGACCACAAGATCGCCGACGTCGTGACCAAGCCTTGAAGCTCCCGCCTCCAGAGGGAAGCGGCGGCGGCCGGACGTATCCGATCGAAGCGAGAGCGATCGGTGTCGTGATAGTCTCCTGATCATCGGCCGCCGCCGCGCTTGGCACATCGACGCCTCGATGCGCGCCGCAGGGGAACCCCGATGGCCGCTCGCGGTTAACGACGCAAATCCCGCGTCTGGAGGACACATCATGAAAACGTTGCTCGCCGCTTTCACCGTCGCCGCGCTCGCTCTCGCCGCAAGCGCGCCGGCCAACGCCAAGGGCTGCATCAAGGGTGCGGTCGTCGGCGGCGTTGCCGGGCACTATGCAGGCCACCACGGCGTGCTCGGCGCCGCCGCTGGCTGCCTCTACGGCCGCCACCGCGCCAACGAGCAGGAGAAGCCGCAGCAGACGCAAGGCCATCCCCGCGACGCGCAGGGGAAGATGTGAGGGGGCGGGAGCCGCCCGTCAGTTTTTCTCTGATTCGAATTTCAAACAGCCCATAGCCACCAGCATTCGTTGCTAGACACAATATAGCCCCAGCGTCCTCACAACGCCCGCCTGTGGTTATGGATCCCGGGTCGCGCTCGCTTTGCTCGCTTGCCCGGGACGACAAGGATGAAGGTGCGTCGATACATTCCCGCGGCATGACATGCCCAGGTGATGCCGATCATCGTCCCTCGAAATCAAGAGGGCACAGGGAATGCCGGATGCCGAAACGCACCCGCAGCCTTGCGTGCCAAAATGGAAGAAAGCACGCACGCAAGTCGTGACAGGTACGCCGAACATTCCGGCATTCCCTGCGCAATGGTGTTACGGCTTATACGCGCTCTCCCCGGTGTCCGGGCTTGTAGCCACCGTCCCCCCGGCTCTTGAGCCCTGAGGGTTGATCTCAGCGTCGGGAGATCGGGACCACGCGATTTCGCCGTCCGCATCCGCGCCCTTCGTCAGGTAGCGCACACGCGTCCATCGCATCCCGTCTCGCGTCTGGTGACGATTGGCCGAACGCCCCTCTTGGCGAGGCGGGACGGCGCGGACTGTGCAGGTGATTTGGGGTGGGTGTCAAGCGTTGTTTACGAAAATCGGAATAATAATTCTGCAAATCGAAAATCATCCTGCGGCGCCGGGCGTGACGCGCATCACGTCGCGCGCGGTTTCGCGCGGCTAGCATGGCGGCAACCGATCATGTCCGAGGGAAACGCCGCCATGAATACGTTCGCCGCTTCAAAATCCTCACAGCAGAACCGGCTCGAAGGTTTTGCGCTGACCTCGACCCTGCAGGGTTTTCCGACCTATGCCTCCGCCGTGCTGATGCTGAAGCTCATGGGCGCGCATGAGATCGTCGGCGAGCGCTGGGGCGCGGCCATCTTCGTCACGCTGGCGACGATCTTCCACGGCTGGTTCACGCCCTGGCTGGCGCAGCGATTTCCAAAGTCCTGCGCCAATGCCTGGGCGCCGTGCTTCTTCGACGAGTCGTTGTCGTTCTCCGAGAAGATCGCGCAGTGGCGCACCCTGCCGATGACCTCGGTGCAGCTCGCCAGCAGCGTGATCCTGCTGTCGGTGCTGGCCGTGGGCGTCGCGAGCATCCGCTGACTCACTGCGCGCCGGATTCCATTGCGTCCGGCTCCGATGACCTGATCGGTAACGCCACCCGCACGGCGTGATGCGTCTCCAGGGGAAGGGAACGCAGAGGCGCGGTCGAGATTAACCGCAGAGGAGGACGTCAGACATGAAAAACATCTATCGCATCATGGGCGCGCTCGCCCTGTCATGCACCTTTGCAGTGCCTGCCATGGCGCAGCGCGTCATCGAGGATCCCGGCCGGTGCGCGCGGTTCTATCCGAATGCAAACTGCCAGAATTACGGACCCGGAAATCCCTATACCAGCTACGGCTGGTATCAGGGCCATCGAGCTTACTATCCCTACGGTCATCATTACCGGGACCGGCACCATCGGCAGGCTCGCTACCGCTGATCGCCGCGCACGGTGAGGGGGAAGGGCGGGATGGCCAGAGCGGCCTCGGCCCTGACTCCGGCCTGACCTGAATTCACCCGCCGCCGGGCGGCGCTCGCGTTTGTGGATTGACTTGGATCAAGATGGCTTGTCTGGTCTCCATGCGTTGATGCTCTGCCGTGGAATGGGGAGGTTCTGGTGCGCGTTCCGGTTCTGTCGATCTTGATCATGGCCACCGTCCTTGCGGCGGCACCGGCTGCGGCCCAGACCTACGATCCCGCCTTTCCGGTCTGCCTGCATGTCTACACGCGAGGGGCCAACTACTACGAATGCCGCTATACCTCGATCCCTCAGTGCAACGCGGCGGCTTCGGGCCGCTCCGCCCAGTGCATCGTCAATCCATATTTTGCAGGCCCGGGAGAGCCTCCGATCTATCCGCGCCACCGCCGCTACTACCGGTGAAGCTCCTCGGGGCCTGATCCATGGATCGTTTGCGCCGATCTGCCGACGGTTCGACGTGAGTTGTCGCCGGTCGCCGGTCAGGACCGCGGTGCGACCTCTCCCGCAAGGGGAGAGGTGCAGGCGAGTCCGTGGATGAGTTGATTCAACAAAAATTCATTGCGCCTGGTCCGCGCCTCATGCCGCCGCGCCGCGAAAGCGGCGGTTGGCCAGCCACCAGTAGAGTGCGGCCGTCATCACGCCAGCCACGGGATATATGGCGGTCAGCGGATCGTCGGCCCAGCGCAGGAAGAACGTCCAGAAGCTCTCGACCGGCGGTCCGGAATCCGGGCCGCTGCTCTTCCATTCCAGTAGTGTCACCGGCACGAACACCGCCGCGCCCAGCACCAGGCCGAGCAGGCAGGTCGTCACGCCCGTCAACGGCCGCCGCCGCGAAAGCAGGAACAGCGAGGGCAGGAACAGGAATATCGTCGTGCCGTAGGAGACGATGCAGCTCGGGATCAGCAGGATCAGGAAGATCAACGCGGCCGAACCGCCCGGCTGGATCAGGCCGAGCATCAGCGCGCAAAACAGTAGCGGCACCGGCAAAGGCGCCAGCAACAGGCCAGTCCAACTGAAGCGCATGATGTCCGCCCCGCGGGGGTGTCAGGTTGTGCCGCGGCGCGCAGGAAACAGGGTCGCGCGGACCTCCAATTATCGCGAATTTGCCTTAACAGTGTATGGACGGCGCGGACCCCGGCAGCGCCCATCGTCATTCCGAGGCGCCGGCTCACCGGCAAGGCGTGACGCCGGCCGATGATTCTCGGTCGAGTTAAAGCTGGGTTTCGATGGCTGCCTTGTCGATGACCGACCACACCTGCACGATCCTGCCTTCTCGAAACTGATAGAAGACGTTCTCGGTGAAGGACATTCGCTTCCCGTTCACGGCGAGCCCGAGAAAAGTTCCCTTCGGCGAACAGTCAAAGGCGAGCCGGCTCGCGATGTAGGGCGGATCGGCGATCAGCAACTCGATTTTGAAATGGAGATCGGGGATTTCCTCGAAGTCACGCTCCAGCATGCGGCGATAGCCTGACAGACCGAGGTGCTGGCCGTTGCGGGAGACGCTGTCATCGACGAACTGCCGGAGGTTCGGCCAGTCCTGGTGGTTTAGACAGGCGATGTAGGATCGGTAGATGGTGGCGAGGACGGCGTTGGTCACGGCGATGGCTTTACGTGGTTCAATGGCGACCCCGGCTTAGTAGTCACGAATAGCGAGGTTTTTATTCTTCAAACTCGGCCAGAAACTCTTCCGCCTTGGCGCGAGTTGGAAATCGTCCGAGTTCACGATAGTCGGGATCGTGCTCAGCCGACTTTGGCGAACGCATCAGGACGAACTCGCTACCTGTCGGTTCAATGAGTTCAGTGAGATTTTCGCTATCGAACGGCGACATGTGTCGTGCGCCACAGTGCGGGCAGTCATCGTCGCAGGTGCAAGACCACTGATCAGTCCAAATTTTTTTACAGCTAGCGCATCGATAGATATTTAGGAACCAAGCCATGGTGTACCTTTCCTACGATCGCAAACGGTAGCTTCCCCGTGAAACGAACTCGATAAGCCCGCGATCACGCAAAAATTGAAGCTGCTGGCGAATCTTCGGCCTGACGTTCTGGTTGCCCGGATAGAGGTCGCCCAGATGCCGGTCGAAAGCATAGACTTCATCGAGCGTGAAGTCGCGCTTGCCCAGCGACTCCACGCATTTCATGACATCGAGCAGCCAGCCGCGATTATGCAGCGATTCGCTTCTGAGAAAGAGGGTCTTCTGCCACTCCTCAAGAACAGCATCCTTTGAACGAATGATGCCATTCTGAACGATATGAATTTTGCCGATCTCCGGCACCTTGCCGAGCAAGATGTTCGAGCCGATCCAGCCAGCGCGCCGGGCCGTCGCCGCCAGAGGTTTGCGTTCCTCGATGATGTCGCGAATGAAGAAATGTTTCGGGACGATGAACAGGTTCACGACCGTTAGCGATTTCCGATCGTAGTTCATCAGCAGCAGGTTTGGATTGTTGCTTGCGATCAGGCGCTCGCACTTCGTCTTATAGGCGCCGTCAGCGACCTTGGCGCCAAACTTCCCTTTCTGGCTCTTGAGTTCGAATTCCTCATTGCATGACGCACAGAGAAAATCGGCGACCGGGCTGTTATTGGGGAATTGCGACATCTTCGCGTTGCCGCAGTGCGGACAGTAGGCCCACAGCTTAACCCATGCTTCGGTCCACGCGCGGGCGCTTTGCGAGCCGCTGGTATAGGGCAGTTGAGATTCTTCGAAGCCGAGTTTCATCGTCGTCAGCGTGAGTGATGGATTAGCCGAGATATCGTTCCTTGTTATGCCATCTTAGAAGGTCAATATCTGGCCAATCCGCTTTTCGGTCCGGGCGTCGAACAATACTGCCGTGGAGTCGAAGGTATTCTTCACCATTGTTGAAGACCTCCTTGACCTTCTTGCTAACCGAGAATGTGAAGTCATCTTTGATGGTCACATAGCCAGCGTCAAAGACGGAATGAATGTCTTTTCGCAGCAGTATGCCGTTTGACTTTATATGTTCTCCACCCTCGCCGTATGGTTTGATGTGGGCTGCATCCAAGGCCGGTAGGACCTTCCCTTTCGTGATGGCGCATTGTCTTCCATATGCTTCCGTTACGGCGATCCTGAACGCTCCTTGGCCCAATCGCGGGATAATCAAAGTCGGTGCGCCAAATCGCTCTCGATCCGGTGTGAGAAATGGCGCTTGTTCCTGTGCGTAGAATCCTTGGCGTGTCGCTGAGACGTTCGCTGTCTCCAAGAGCTTGTTCCAAAGGTGAAGACCTTCGGCATTGTCGGTCGAATACCGCTTTCCGCGCTGGATACTGCGTGACCAGGATTTGGGAACATCAAACCACAGTTCGGGAGGAAAGAAGGTCGGTTGAACAAGAACGGTCGAACCGATATCGGTCGAGGGGACTATGGGGATATTGGTTCGCAGTTGAGCGATTGCATTGCGAAGCGCTTCAAGGGAGGCGACGCCATTGCCTCGGCCAAACGCCTCCCGGGCCATTTGGATCGGAAGACGAGAATGACTGCTAAAGACGCCGAAGCCGCCGATCTTGTTTCTCGGGCTCTTCAATCGAAACGCCAGAATCTCTCCCTGTTGAAGGGCTCGAAAATTCGTTTCTCCCGGCCACCAGAAATTGACCTCCTTGAGGTCGTATTCCCCGGCAAGGAAATCGAACCAAGAGTTATCGGTGTTGGCGATAAATAAGTTGATCATAAAAGCCCCCGCGACAATTTAGTCGCAAAGAGCCGGGCTTCGCCAGCAGGTTGTTCCTACCGCCGCTTCCACCCACCCCGCTTCCCCGGCGCGCCGCCGGTCGACCGCGGTGCGGGGCCGAACTCGGGGCCGGATTGGCGCGAGTTGGTGGGCTGGAAGATTTTGCTGCCGCCGCCAGCGGCCGGGTCGTCGCGGGACGGCCTTCGTGGCGTGGTTTGGCCCGCGCGGTAGGGCAGGGACTCCGGGCCGTGCATTTCGTCGAGGTGGGGTTTGTGGATTTTGGAGCTGCTGCTGGCACCGTCGGTGTGTCGCCCCTCATCCCGGCCTTCTCCCCGTGAAGGACGGGGAGAAGGGGAAGGGGCACCGGCGCTGCGGCCGGAGCTTCCACCACGCTTGTTCGCGTATCTTCCCGCTTTCGCCACGGCTTCGGGCAAATTCGCGGCGTCGCCGTATTTCTTGGTGCCGGCGTAGGCGCCGGCTTTGGTTTGCACGGTGCGCTGCTTGACGGTGGGATCGTCGACCACGGCTAGCTCGGTGGCGCGCAGGCGTTTGACTTCGTCGCGCAGCCTCGCGGCTTCCTCGAAATTCAGGTCGGCGGCGGCCTCGCGCATCCTGGTTTCGAGATCGGCCAGCACGGTCTCGAAATTGTGCCCGATCGAGATGATGTCGTCGGTCATGTCGTGGCCGCCGACCTCGACCAGCACATGGTCGCGCTCGTAGACGCTGTTCATGATGTCGTGGATCGAGCGCTTGATGCTGGCCGGCGTGATGCCGTTGGCGGTGTTGTACTCGACCTGCTTCTCGCGGCGGCGGTTGGTCTCGGCGATGGCGCGCTCCATCGAGCCGGTGACGGTGTCGGCATAGAGGATCACCTTGCCGTCGACATTGCGCGCGGCGCGGCCGATGGTCTGGATCAGCGAGGTCTCGCTGCGCAAAAAGCCTTCCTTGTCGGCGTCGAGGATCGCGACCAGCGCGCATTCGGGAATGTCGAGGCCCTCACGCAGCAGGTTGATGCCGACCAGCGCGTCGAACGCGCCGAGCCTGAGATCGCGGATGATCTCGATGCGCTCGATGGTGTCGATATCGGAGTGCATGTAGCGCACGCGAATGCCCTGCTCATGCAGATATTCGGTGAGGTCCTCCGCCATGCGTTTGGTCAGCACCGTGACCAGCGAGCGATAGCCGGCCTGCGCGGTGGCGCGCACTTCACCCACGAGATCGTCGACCTGGGTGCGGGCGGGGCGGATGTCGACGGGCGGATCGATCAAGCCGGTGGGCCTGATCACCTGCTCGACGAACACGCCGCCGCTCTCGTTCAGCTCCCAGCCGCTCGGCGTCGCCGACACCGCGACCGATTGCGGGCGCATCATGTCCCACTCCTCGAAGCGCAGCGGGCGGTTGTCCATGCAGGAGGGCAGCCGAAAACCGTATTCGGCGAGCGTCGCCTTGCGCCGGAAATCGCCGCGGAACATGCCGCCGATCTGCGGCACGGTGACATGGCTCTCGTCGGCAAAGACCAGCGCATTGTCCGGCACATATTCGAACAGCGTCGGCGGCGGCTCGCCGGGGCGGCGTCCCGTGAGATAGCGCGAATAGTTCTCGATGCCGGCGCAGCTTCCGGTCGCCTCCATCATCTCCAGATCGAAGGTGGTGCGCTGCTCCAGCCGCTGCGCCTCGAGCAGGCGGCCCTGCGCGTTCAGCTCGTCGAGCCGCAGCTTCAGCTCGCCCTTGATCGCCTTGATCGCCTGCACCAGGGTCGGGCGCGGCGTCACATAGTGCGAGTTGGCGTAGATCTTGATGAATTCGAGATCGTCCTGCTTGTGGCCGGTGAGCGGATCGAACTCCTCGATGTTTTCCACGACATCGCCGAACAGGTTCACGCGCCAGGCGCGGTCCTCATAGTGCGCCGGGAAAATGTCGATGACATCGCCGCGCACGCGAAACGTGCCGCGGGAAAAGTCGGCCGAGGTGCGCTTGTATTGCAGCGCGACCAGATCGGCGATGAGCTGGCGCTGGTCGATGCGCTCGCCCTTCTTCAGCGCAAAGGTCATCGCGGTGTAGGTTTCGACCGAGCCGATACCGTAGATGCAGGAGACCGAGGCGACGATGATGACGTCGTCGCGTTCAAGGAGGGCACGAGTCGCCGAGTGGCGCATGCGGTCGATCTGCTCGTTGATCGACGAATCCTTCTCGATGTAGGTGTCGGTGCGCGGAACGTAGGCTTCCGGCTGGTAGTAGTCGTAATAGCTGACGAAATATTCCACCGCATTGTCGGGGAAGAAACTCCTGAACTCGCCATAGAGCTGCGCGGCCAGCGTCTTGTTCGGCGCCAGAATCAGCGCCGGGCGCTGCGTCGCCTCGATCACCTTGGCCATGGTGTAGGTTTTTCCAGAGCCGGTGACGCCGAGCAGCACCTGGGTGCGGTCGTTGCGGTTGATGCCTTCGACCAGCTCGGCGATGGCGGTTGGCTGGTCGCCCTTGGGCTCATATTCGGACTTGATGACAAAAGGCATGCCGCCCTCGGATTTTTCGGGGCGCGGCGGACGGTGCGGTGTCCATACTTTCAGGGAGCCGTCGTCCTTCTTGAACTCGGGGCGGCCCTCGCGGATCAGGCTTTCCAGCGCCTCGGCGGTCGCCTTGACGCCGAACGCCTCCATCTTGTTGCGCGGCGGACGCGCCATCGCCTCGTCATCGTCCTCCGCGGTCGGCAGGCCGAGCTGCCGCGCCAGCTCGGGATCGAGCGTCGGGATGGTGGCCGCGGTGCCGTAGTTCGCCTGCGGGGCTTCCTCAAAACCCTGGCCCGGCGATGCGTCGCGCTTCGCCACATCCTCGCTCTTGTCGCGGGTCGAGGCGCGGGCGCGATGCGCGGCGGCCTCGCCGCCGGCGCGGCGGTCCCAGGAGTTATCCGGCGGCGGCTGCAGGCCGGTTCCGGAGCCCATGCCTGCATCGCCGCGGTTGATCGCGGGATTCAACAGCTCGGCCAGCGCCGGCCCGATCGGTTGCACGTCGGGGCGCCCGGCCTTGGATTTTGCGTTTTTGCGGGGCTTTTTGCTGCTGTCGGGGGTCTTCGCCATATTCGGCAATATGGGACGAGTCCGCCGAACATGAAAGGGTAAAGGAAATACGCCCGCCGACGCCCGCGGGATGCTGACAGTATTGTGTCAGCAGGTCCGGAGAGTTCCAGCGAAGGTCTCTCGCTCCCTCTCCCCGTTCTTACGGGGCCGAGACGAGCGAAGCTCGCTCTGCGAGGTTGGGGTGAGAGGCTGTCTCCGCGAGTTCGATTTTGATTGGCACGCAGGCGTCTTGCGATTCGGATTGTCGTTTCGTTGCGGCTGCATCGTGCCTTGTCCCCTCACCCGGATCGCATCTTCGATGCGATCCGACCTCTCCCCGCAAAAGGGCGGGGAGAGGTGAAAAGCGCACAACTACGCGACGGTGCCGCTCTCATGTGCGGCCACCGGCACGCGCGGATTGATGATGTCGAGATGGATCCCGCCGCAGTGCGTGCAGCGCATGGTCCAGTATTCCGAGCCCTCGCGTCCGTTGATGACGCGCAGGATGGCGAGGCCGCCGCGGCATTCCGGGCAATCGGTGCGGATGTTGCGGGATCGCGGTGAGAGCAATCGGGGATCAAGTGGTGACATGCAATTTCCTCCCTGCCTGGTCGAGCGCGCGCTATGCCGTGACCTCCGCCGGCTCGGTCCAGCGGTCCTTGAAACGATCGATGTGGTGCTTGGCATCGGCGACCGCGGCATCCGGATCGGACCAGGCGAAGCCGACTTCGAGCGCGGGGAACGCGTAGCCGTTGATCAGCAGCGGCTTCTGGTTCGCGCGCCGGATGCGGGCATGCCAGAGGCCGCGCCCGGCCTCGAACGACTCGATGTCATAACCCTCATAAAGGTACGTCATGTGGCGACCCCTCATTTGGCCCTTGTCCTCGAGGGGACCACAATTCGGTCGCGAGCCGTGTGAAACCGTTCACACGGCTCGCGTTTTTTGTGCAAGGCACCTTCACATTCGCGCGATGCCGGCTGGCCTGACAGACCCTAGTTTAGTTCGCCACCATGTGATGGTCGGCGAGCCGGACGGTGACCATGTCGTAGCGCGACTGCACCAGCGAACGGGCGCCGACCTGGTGGAAGCCGATCTTCAGATAGTCCTTGTCGACATAGATGCGCAGGTAGCCGTAATTCTGGTCGTCGTATTTGGCGAGGATGAGATGCTCCACCTTCATCTTCTTCCTGCCGCCGTCGAGATAGCTGACATCGACGCCGCTGGTCGGCTCCTGCGCCGGCTCGCCCTTGTGTGAGCGAACCAGCCGGTTGACGTTGTGGCCGCCATCGCCGCACACGACGAACGGCACGTTGATCTCCCTGCCGCCGAAGGTCATGATCCGCGTGTAGCGCTGATAGTTGTGGGCATGGCCGGACAGGAAGGCGTGCGGGTAGACGCCGACTTTGGTGCAGATTTCGTCGATCTCCTGCATCATGACCGTGCTGCAGCCATGATTGCCGCCGACGCCGCTCTCTTTCGGCAGCGGCGCATAGCTGAACGCCGGGTGATGCGTGGCGAGGATCACCGCGCCCTCGTAGGAATCGGCCTTGATCTTCCTGAACTGTGCCTCGAGGAAATCGAGCTGTACTTTCGACAGCCCCGGCCATTTGCCGCCCTCGTCCGAGATCACGCCGGGATCCTCCAGCGCGTTGCTGAACAGGCCGATGATCCGCACGAAGGGGGCGTCGAGCGTGAAATAGACGCCCGGCTGCATCATCGCGGTGCGGTGCAGGGAGCCGGCTTCCGGCGTGATGACGGGACTTTCGGCGCAGAAATTGCGCTGAAACGTCACCAGCGGATAGTCCGATGGCGCGGTGCCTGGCACGATGAAGGAATTGTGGTTGCCGGGGATCGCAAAGATCGGCGCGGGGTAATTGCGGAAGGGTTCGTAGAACTGATCGTAGTAATAGCGCGCCTCGCCGAAATTGTAGACGGTGTCGCCGAGGTGGAACAGGAAGGCGGGCCGGTTGGGAGGCGTGGAGGAAGTGCAATCCAGCGTCACCTGGTCGGCGACCCGCAACTCGTCAGGATATTTTCCGGCGTTGGAGGCGCCGGAATTGCCGAGGGCGTGAAAGATGATGCTCCCGGAATCGGCGATCTTCCTCGCAACCTTGTCGCCGGAGCCGCCATAGGCCTGGGCGAGCGTGAACAGCTCGTCATGGGCCTTGCGTGACGGCGGAATAGGGACGACGTCCTTCTTCGAGAGATCGCCGATCCTTTGGTATGTCGGGTCGTCGCTGCCGTGCGCCGTCAGAAAGCCTCCCGGATCGGGCGAGGATCCGTCCTCGCCGAATATGGGCTCGTGGAAAATCGGTTGTGGAAGGTGGGTCGCGGTGTCTCGGGCCATCGCCATCGCTCCAGAAATAAATGAATGAATAGCACGTCGACCGTACTACAATCTGTGCGGGAGATGTGTGAAGTCACATGTTGGCGAGCCAGATGGCGATGTGGTCGGCAAGCACCGCGGCGTCGTCGCCCACGCCTGACGGGAATGATGAGTCTCATCTCAGCCGGCATGGCGTTGTTTTCCGGCCGTGCGCGCGGGCTGGGCGGCGGCGCGCATGATCCAGCGGCGGAACGCGACGAAGTCGCGCTGGTCGGCCTGGAAGCTGCGATAGACCAGATACCAGCGCATGCCCTTGGGCACAGATAGTGCGAACGGCGCAACCAGCCGGCCCGCGGCGAGATCGTCGTCGATATAGGGCCGGATACCCATGGCGATGCCGAGCCCGTCGCTGGCCGCCTGCAGCGCCTGGCCGTAATACTGGAATTCCGGCCCGCGCGCGGTGAGGCGCGCGACGCCGGCGGCCTTCAGCCATGACGGCCAGTCGTCCGGCGAATGCGCGACGCGGAGCAGGCTCGGACCCCTTGAGGTCGGCCGGCCGCTTCAGCGCGTTGGCGAATTTCGGCGTGCAGACCGGCAGCAAATCGGCGGCGAACAAGGGCTCGGCGACCAGGCCCGGCCAGTCGCCGTCGCCGAGCTTGATGCCGCAGCTCCAGTCGTCACCAAAGGGCGCGGCGACGCCGCCCGCGGTGATGCGCACATCGATGGCGGGCTCTTCTTTCCGGAAATCCGCCAGCCGCGGGATCAGCCAGCGCATGGCAAAGGTGGGGCCGACGCCGATGGTGAGCACGCGCAAGGAGGCGGGCGCCGTGACCTGCGCGGTGAGGCTTGCCAGCGCATCGAAGATCGGCGTCAGCCCGCTCTGATAGGCACGGCCGGCCGAGGTCAGCGCCAGGCGGTTGGCCTTGCGCTCGAACAGCGCCACGCCGAGGCGTTCTTCGAGCAGATGCACCATCCGGCTGATCGCCGCCGGCGAGACGTTGAGCTCGGCGCCCGCCGCGGCAAAGCTGCCGCTGCGCGCCGCCGCTTCGAACGCCTTGATGCCGTTGAGGAAGAGCAGCCGCCGCACATGACCCTCAGGAAAGCTGACGCTGAGGGCAAGATAACTCCGTTTGCGCCGAAGGTACAGGCAGGGCAGAAATGATGGCGGAGATTCTCATGACCCCGCTGACGATAGCCGCGCTTGGTGCGCTGATGGTGGCAACCGCGTTCCTGTCGGGCCTGTTCGGCATGGCCGGCGGCATGATCCTGATCGGCGTGCTGTTGATACTGATGCCGCTGCCGGCCGCGATGGTGCTGCACGCGATCACGCAGATGGCCTCGAACGGCTGGCGCGCCTTCCTGTGGCGCGCGCATATCCGCTGGCGGCCGGTGTCGGTCTACCTGATCGGCTGCGCGCTGGCGCTCGGGCTGTGGTCGCTCACCCGCTACGTGCCGGACAAGCCGGTCGCGCTGCTGGTGCTCGGCGTGACACCGTTCATGGCGCGGATGCTGCCAAAGGATATCAAGCCCAATCCCGACAGCCTCTGGCAGGGCGCGACCTACGGCTCGATCTGCATGGGCTTGATGCTGATGACCGGCGTCTCCGGGCCGCTGCTCGACACCTTCTTCCTCGGCGGCAAGTTCGAGCGCCGCGAGATCATCGCGACCAAGGCGGCCTGCCAGGTCGCAAGCCATTTCACCAAGCTGATCTATTTCGGTGGCATCATCGACCAGGCCGCCTCGCTCAATCCGGCGCTGGCGCTGGTCGCGGTCGCCGCCTCCATGCTGGGCACCACGCTGTCGCGGCGGGTGCTGGAAGCGATGAGCGACCAGCAGTTCCGCCGCTGGGCCAATCGTCTGATCACGACGGTGGCGGGCTATTACCTGCTTTATGGCGGCTGGCTCTGGTTGGCGAAAAGCTCTGCTGCAGCCCCGTAAAAGAAGAGGGACGATGATCGAGTTGGCCGATCCCCTGGTGCTCGATTTCGTCGAATGGATCGCGCGCGAACCACGCGCCTATTCCGAGGTGATCGGCACCTGGAAGACCTCATGCCCGCGGCTGACGATCTGGGAGGACGCCGCCGATCGCGGCTATGTCGCGCGCGAGACGGTGAGGGGTTTCGGGCTCGTCGTCACCGTGACCGAGGACGGCGCAAAGCTGTTGCGCGCGCACGGCCGCATGGCGTGAGGGGCGATCACATTTAAAGGCGTTTCCGCGCTTGCCATTGACTCGTTTGCCGGTCGTGGCAACATTCATGCAATCGCATCTAATTGCGACGCGCGCCAACTCACAAGCCAGGACAGGAACGCCAGACATGATCGACCTCTATTATTGGTCCACGCCGAATGGCCACAAGATAACGATGTTCCTCGAAGAGACCGGACTGCCCTACAAGATCTTCCCGGTTCAGATCGGCAAGGGCGAGCAATTCAAGCCCGAGTTTCTGGCGATCGCGCCGAACAACCGCATTCCCGCCATGGTCGATCATGCGCCGAAGGGCGGGGGAAAACCGATCTCGATCTTCGAGTCCGGCGCGATGCTGCTTTATCTCGCCGAGAAGACCGGCAAGTTCATCCCGGCCGACCTGCATGGCCGTTACGACGTGATCCAGTGGACGTTCTGGCAGATGGGCGGGCTCGGCCCGATGGCCGGCCAGAACCACCACTTCCGCAATTACGCGGTCGAGAAGCTGCAATACGCCATCGACCGCTATGTCAACGAGACCAACCGTCTCTATGGCGTGCTCAACAAGCGCCTTGCCGACCGCGCGTTCATCGGCGGCGACTACTCCATCGCCGACATGGCCTGCTATCCCTGGGTCGTGCCCTACAAGAACCAGGGCCAGGATATCGAGCAGTTTCCACATCTGAAGCGCTGGCTGGAGACCATCAAGGCGCGGCCGGCGACCGAGCGCGCCTACGCCAAGGCCAAAGAGGTCAATCCGAATTTCGGCCAGCCCGTCAACCGCACCGAGGAGGAGCGGCGGATCCTGTTCGGCCAGACCGCGTCGGTGGTACGCTAAGACATCGCTGGCGTGGCATCGAACACTGTCATCATCCGCGAAAGCGGATGATCCAGTATCCCAGAGGCGGTCGTGCTTGGCAGACGGGCCGCGGCGTACTGGAGGCCCCGCCTTCGCGGGGCATGACACCGAGGTTGTAAAGGCACTTCAGTGAGTCTCCAAGAACTCATCAGCACCAACGCGACGCGGCCGTTCAGCCCGTTTTGCTGGTGTGGCGTTCAGGTCCCGTCGTAAACGGGCGCGCGGCGCGACTTCCAGGCGGCGAGGCCTTCGCTGAGGTCGCGACGCGGCACCAGCGCGGCAAATCCTGCTGCTGCTCGACGGCTCTTTCGCGGTCGTGCAGCTGCACCGCGATCACAGCTACATGGAGACGGCGGGCGAAGCGGCTTATTCCCTGGTCGATGCGGCGTGGAAGGCGCGGCCGAAATCGCGATCGGGCGCGAAGCAGCGTTGACAAACGCATGGCGCTGCACTCATGCTGGCGACGCTGCATGTAGGGCGCATCGGTTGAGGCCGAAGGGGCTATGCCCACCTACGCAATCTCAACTGTAGTTGCGCCCATGCCGAATCTCGAAAACCTCCGGAAGCAGGCCAAGCTGATTCTGCGCTGGCATCGCGACGGCTATTATCCCGTCGCGGGCCAGATCAGGTCTGCCTTGCCCCGCTTCAGCGGAATGACCGATCGCGACATCCTTGCGCAGAGTTTCAAACTCAACGATGCGCAGGAACTGGTCGCCCGGCAGCATGGATATGAGAGCTGGCAGGCGCTCAAGAAAGGATTTTTCTCCATGCCCGATCACGCAGAGCAGACCGCCACCAAAGCCGTCATCGCCGGCGCCGAACCGCAATTGTTCGTCGCTGATATCAAATCGTCTTGCGAGTTCTTTGTCGAGAAACTCGGCTTTGCCGTCGTCTTTACCTATGGCGAGCCGCCTTACTACGCGCAGGTCAAGCGCGACGGCGCGCGGCTGAACTTGCGCTGCGTCGATCGCCCCGCGATCGATCCTCAGTTGCGAGAACGCGCGGAGCTGCTGTCGGCCACGCTGCTGGTCGCGACACCGGAAGAGATCAAGCAGCTCTTCCTCGAGTTTCAGAAATCGGCCGTGGCCTTCGTGCAAATGCTGAGCAGGAAATCGTGGGGCGCTCGCGATTTCATCATCAAGGATATCGACGGCAACCTGCTGTTGTTCGCGGGTCCTGCGGAATAGCACACCATCGCGTCCCGGACGCGGTGCAGCGCGTTAGCGGTGCGCCGCAGAGCCGGGACCCATTCCGGCGATGGACCCCGGATCAGCAGCGCATCACGCCGCAAGCGCGGCGCGCTGCGCAGCATCCGGGGAACGTGATCGAGCGCACGTCATGTTCGCGCGCTTTGCTCCGCCGCCTTGCGCAAACCTTCGCGGCACAGGCAGTCCTCGCCGGCAACCGGCATCGGCAGCCGCGCGGTCTCATCCGCGCACCAGCACGATCCGCCCGGATTGCACTCGAAGGCAGCGCCGCATCGGGCGCACGCAAGGCGGCGGAAGGCGAAGCTTTCTGTCCGATCTGTCATGAATGCCAGAGAAATTCCGCAGTGTTTTCATGCCGCGTTCATCTCGAACGGCGGTATAGTCCCACGCGACCAAAGCGCAAGGGAATCGAAGGAATCCTAAAGGAAAATCCGATGGCCCGCGATTCCAGAAATGCGCTGGTGGCGCTCAATCGATTTGGCTTCGGCGCGCGCGGCGGCGCCTCCGGCGATTTCGTCAACGCCGCTTCCGATCCGCGCGGCTTTGTCAAAGCCGATCTGGCCCGTCCGAGCGCCGTGCTGCTGGAAGTGCCGGGGCTGCAGTCGACGCCGGATCTCGCCAAGGCCGTATTCCAGTATCAGTTCGAGCAACAGCAGGCGCGCGCTGCCGCGAAGGCAGCTCAGCCGGCGGCGACCGAGGCGCCGGCACAACAACAGCAATCCCCTCCCGGCGCCAAGCCCCCGCAATCGCGCAGCCTGTCGCTCGCCAATGTGGCGCAGGATATTTCGCCGAAGGAACAATCCGTCCAGCCCGCCGCCAACAGCGGCGCCAACACGACCATGGCGCCGGCAGGAGCGATGCAGCCGACTGCCGCGCCGCCGCCAAGGCCTGCGCCGCCGCAGCTCAATGTGATCCAGAAGACGTTCCGCGCCGAGGCGCTGGCGCGGCTGCAGCGCGCCGTGCTCGCCGATTGCGGTTTTGCCGAGCGGCTGGTCGTGTTCTGGTCCAATCATTTCTGCATTTCCGCCAACAAGGGCGGGCTGGCGCGGATGTGGGCCGGCTCGTTCGAGCGCGAGGCGATCCGCCCGCACGTGCTTGGCCGCTTCGCCGAGATGCTGAAGGCGGTCGAGCAGCATCCGGCCATGCTGTTCTTCCTCGACAACCAGCAATCGCTCGGACCCGACTCGCGCGCCGGCATCAACCGGCAGCGCGGGTTGAACGAAAACCTCGCCCGCGAGATCATGGAGCTGCATACGCTCGGGGTGAACGGCGGCTACACCCAGGACGACGTCACCTCGCTCGCGCGCATCATCACGGGCTGGACCTATGCCGGCCGGCAGGGCCAGTTGGGCATACCCGGCAGTTTCGTGTTCAACACCAATGCGCATGAGCCCGGCGCACAGCGCGTGCTCGGCAAGGTCTATGAGGCCAACGGTCTCGCGCAGGGCGAGGCCGTGCTGTCGGATATCGCGCGCCAACCCTCGACTGCGAAATTCATCGCGACCAAATTCGCGCGCCATTTTGTCGCCGACGATCCGCCGCCCGCCCTGGTGGCGAAACTGCAGGACACGTTCACCAGAACCGATGGCGATCTGCGCCGGCTGGCGAACGCGCTGATCGATGCGGACGAGGCCTGGACCGCGCCGCTCTCCAAGATGCGTTCTCCTTACGAATATCTGGTCGCGACCGGACGCGTCTTTGCGCGCGTGCCTGATGATCCCGGCCGCTATCTCGGCGGGCTCAATCTTCTGGGCCAACCCTTGTGGTCGCCGGCGGGGCCGAACGGATTCCCCGACACCAATGCGGCCTGGGCCGCGCCCGAAGGCATGAAGCTGCGGCTCGATATCGCGGCGCAGGCCTCCTTGCGGCTGCCCGACACGCTCGATCCCCGCGACCTGCTCGATCTCGTTGCCGCGGATGCGGCCTCACAGGAAACACGACGCACGATCGAGCGCGCGGAATCGCGGCAACAGGCGATGGCGCTGCTGTTGATGTCGCCGGAATTTCAGAGGAGGTGACGATGGATGGTTGTGAAGGCTACGCCCGGCTTGCGACGTCGCGCCGCGCGCTCTTGCTCGGCGGCGCCTCCTTCGCCGCCTGGGCCTATTTGCCGAAATTCGCCCGCGCGGCGGATGGCCGCGATCCGCGGTTGGTTGTCATGATCCTGCGTGGCGCGCTCGACGGTCTTTCGACCGTCGCGCCGATCGGCGATCCCGATTATGCCGCACTCCACGGCTCGATCGCGCTGACGTCGGGCGGACAGCATCCGGCGTTCATGCTCGACTCCTTCTTCGGCCTGCATCCGTCGATGCCGGAGTTTTCGCGGATGTACGCGAGCAAGCAGGCCGCCGTGATCCACGCGGTGTCGACGCCCTATCGCGACCGCTCGCATTTCGACGGCCAGGACGTCCTGGAAAGCGGTTATGCCGGCCCGGGACGGGTGCAGTCCGGCTGGCTCAACCGCGCGCTGGAGGCGCTGCCCCGCGGCGAACGCGTCGCGAGCGCGCTCGCGGTCGGCCCGACCACGCCGCTGGTGCTGCGCGGTGCGGCGCCGACGGTCGGATGGGCGCCGGTGGCGCTGCCGAATGCCGACGATGACACCGCGATGCGGCTCGTTGAACTTTATCGGCATCAGGATCCGGCGCTGGCGACCGCGCTGTCGCAGGGCCTGCAGTTCGAAAAGGCCGCGGCCGGCGACGACATGAAGCCGAAGCCGGGCGGCAATGCGATCATGGCGATGCGCACGGTGGCGCGCGGCGCGGCGAAGTTGATGGCCGCCGATGACGGGCCGCGCATTGCCGCGCTTGCCTTCGATGGCTGGGACACGCACGCCAATGAAGGCGGCCCGGTCGGCCGCCTGGCGCAGCTCCTGTCGGGCCTTGACGGCGCGTTTGCCGAATTCGAAAGCGGGCTTGGCGCGCATTGGCGTGACACCGCGATCGTGGTCGCCACCGAATTCGGCCGCACCGCGCATATCAACGGCACCGAAGGCACCGATCACGGCACCGGCACGGTCGCGCTGCTCGCGGGAGGTGCGATCAGGGGCGGCCGGGTGATCTCGGACTGGCCGGGGCTGAAGCCAGCGAACCTCTATCAGGGCCGCGACCTTGCGCCGACGACGGATCTCCGCGCGGTGATCAAGGGCGTGCTGGCCGACCATCTCGGCATTAGCGAGCGCGTGCTGGCGCAGACGGTGTTTCCAGACAGCGCCGCAGCGAGACCGATGAAGGGGCTGATTGCTTGATTTTCACCTTTCCCCGCTCTTTTGCGGGGAGAGGTCGGAGCAGCGCGAAGCGATGCTCCGGGTGAGGGGCGGGGCAATGCGGGGCAGCGACGAGAAAACCATCAGAATCGCAAGGCGGCTCCGCGCCAATCAGACGGATGCGGAAACTGTTCTCTGGAATCGCATCCGCAATCGCCAGATCGACGGCCACAAATTTGCGCGACAAGTTCCGATTGGCCGTTATATCTGCGACTTCGTCTGCAGAGAAAAGCGGGTCGTGATCGACGTCGATGGCGGACAGCACAACGACTCCGCCGAGGATGTCGTCCGCGATCGCTATCTGATTGCGGAAGGGTATCGAGTACTTCGATTTTGGAACAACGATGTGCTCGGCAATCTAGAAGGTGTGTTGACTACAATCCAGACCGAACTCAGCGGATAGAGCCCCTCACCCCACCCTCTCCCCGCAAGAAGGGCGGGGTGAGGGAGTGAGAGAGTTGCGCCCGAATGACGAACTCAGTTCGTAATCCCATCGATCTCCTTCATCTCCTCCGCGCTCAGATGCCACGCGATCGCCTTCACGTTTTGCTCGACCTGCTCGACGCGGGTGGCGCCGGCGATGACGCTTGAGACCTGGGGGCGCGCGGCGAGCCAGGAGAAGGCGAGCTCCAGCATGGAGTGGCCGCGCGCCAACGCAAACGCCTGCAGCTTCTCGACGATCTCCTCGTTGCGCGGCGTGACGTAGCGGTCGCGCAGCCGCGGCACCTTGCCGAAGCGGGTATCATCAGGCGCGGCCTCGCCCCGCCTGTATTTGCCGGTGAGCAGTCCGCTTGCGAGCGGGAAGAACGGCAGCAGGCCGAGCTTGTATTCCTGCGCGGCCGGCAACAGGTCCTTCTCGATGTCGCGCACCACGAGGCTGTATTCGTCCTGGCAGGAGACGAAACGGCTCGACATTCATCGCACGCGCGACATATTCGGCTTCGGCGACGCGCCATGCCGGAAAATTCGAATTGCCGATATAGCGGACCTTTCCGGCGCGGACGAGATCGTCGAGCGCGCGCAGGGTTTCCTCGATCGGCGTCAGGGGATCGTAGTCGTGCTGCTGGTAGAGATCGATGTAGTCGGTCTTCAGCCGCTTCAGGCTCGCTTCCACCGCCTCGATGATGTAGCGGCGTGAGGCGCCCTGCCTGGTGCCGTCCTCCGCCATGGGCTTCGAGTATTTCGTCGCCAGCACGATGTCCTTGCGGCGGTCGCCCAGCACCGCGCCCAGCACATTTTCGGAGCCGCCCATGTTCGAATAGATGTCGGCGGTGTCGAGCAGGGTGATGCCGAGATCGAGTGCCTTGTGGATCACCTTGCGCGAGGCTTCGAGGTCGATGCGCTGGCCGAAATTGTTGCAGCCGAGGCCGACCGCGGAAACACGCAGGCCGGAGCCGCCGAGATTGCGAATGTGCATGGAAATAGTCCTGTACGCGGAGTTTTGAGCGGGAAGGGAGGCGCATTGTGACGCGTCGCCTGCGACGCGGCAAGACGCGATCCTACTACGCTACCGCATGCCGGACCGGCCTGTAACGCTCTGGCCGCAAGGCACAAAGCAGCAGCCCAAAAAAGTGCGGCCCCGGTCAGACGCGGCGACTGACGGGGACCGCTGGGGCGCTTGATCTGTGACGGGGGGCTGATCAGACGCAGGGAGAGCCTAGTCCGGCTTTGTTACGTGCCGGTGACAGGCTCGTTTATGCACGGGCTGAGAAGTGCCGGGAAATAGCCTGTTTTGCGCCGCGCGTCAGACCTGCTTGCGATAGATGATGAAACCCTGATGCTCCGCGACCTTGTCGTAGAGCGTGCGCGCGGTGCGGTTGGTCTCATGGGTCTGCCAGTAGACGCGCGGCGAGCCCGCCAATCTCGCCTGCTGATAGACGCCTTCGATCAGCGCGCGGCCGACGCCCTTGCCGCGCGCGACCTCAAGCGTGAAGAGGTCCTGCAGATAACACACGGGCTCGATCAGCGTCGTGCTGCGATGGAACAGGAAGTGCGTGAGCCCGAGCAATTCGCCGCCGCTCTCGGCGACCAGGCCGTGCACCGGCTCGTAGCCGTCGAAGAACCGCGCCCAGGTCATCTCGGTGATTTCGCGCGGCAGCGCGGTGGGGCCGGAGCGGCCGTAAAAGGCGTTGTAGCCATCCCACAGCGGCAGCCATTTGTCGAAATCGCTTCGCCGCACGAAGCGGACGGACAAGTTATCAGACATCTTATATCTTTCGCTCGAGGAGCGTCCTTCGTAAGGACTCCGCGAACTGTAATCAACGACATTTCGGACTTGACGCGCTCTCTCCCCTCATCCGCGAATTGGCGTCTCGAAGGATGAGGTGGCCTCATGGTTCTCCCGGCGATGCGAAGCATCGTCTGGAGACGGCGCTGACGCGCCTCCTCACCATGAGGGTTTCAAATGTCATTCGGCTGCGCGGAGCGAGCGGACGAGGTCGCGATCGCCGCCGCGCAGAGAGCGCAGGTATTCGGCGTTGGCGGGATCGTCGCCATGGCGGACGAGATCGGTGATCGGCATGTAGGCCAGCATTCGTCCGCCGTCGGGCAGCGCCGTGCAGGAGAAGCGCAGCACGGTGCCGTCCTTGAGATTGATGTTGATCGGCGTGGAATTGCCGATCCGCATCATCTCCATGCGCCGCGCGATGAACGCATTCAATTCATCCGCCGGCATTTCATAGGTGCCGGTGTCGCGCCCGTGATACATCAGCGCGATGAAGGGCGGCTTCGAGTCCGCCTTGGCGTCGGGCAGCGCGAAATACTCGCGGAAGGCGCGGTTGATGAACTCCGCGCGGGTGTCGGCGTCGAGCAGCACGATGCCGATATCGACCTGGTCGAGCGCGGACGACAGCCGCTCTGCGGTCGCATAATGCCGCCGCTCCATCGCGAAGGCGTCCATCATCCACTGCCGCAGCAATCCGGTGATCGCAGCGGTGCCGCCCGCGGTCATCGCCAGCATCGCGAGCCGGATGAGGTCCGCGGTGTCGTAGCCGATCGCGGCGCGGTGATCGAGGAAGAACAATGCGGAAGCGGCCGTGGCGATCGCGGCGCTGACCGCGGCCGAGCGCAGGCCCGAGAGCGAGCCGGCGAAGGCGACGATGCAGACCAGGAGCGCGGCGGGATTGGGGACGCCGGCGACGTGACGCTCGAGCACGATGGCGGTGAGCGTGGTCAGCGCCGCCAGCGCCGGTCCTGCCATTGCACGCCAGTCCAGGCGCATGCCGTTTTCTCGCCTTGCACGCATGGTCAAGACGGTAGCTTGACCGAAAATTGCGCCCGTAGCGGATATTCCGGCGCTCTGCTTAAGGAGCCGTTCATCCAGAGCGCAGAGCTTTCAGAATTGTTGGATCAAATCAGCGCGGGCTGGAACCGCCTGGTGCCCACTTTCCGAAGTTCGTACACCATTGCAGCAACCGCCTTTTACGAACTTCGGAAAGCTATGGGCACTAGCAAACTTATGATTCTAGTGCCGCTTTTCGATTTGAAGTCCCTGGGACCATTTCGCCGCTTGCAGTGCAGGGACTTCAAATCGGCGGCACTAGATCAGGCCGGCCTTGATCGTCAGCACGGTGAGCGCGACGACGAGGCAGATCGAGAACGCGCTCAAGGTGAGCGAGGCCACGACGGCATCCGTCAGGCGGGGTAACGCAACCGGATTGCTGTGGCCGCCAAAACCTGCGGCACCTGGCGACCGTTTCATGGCGATGGGTCCTCTGGCGCGCGGGCGAATCACCCGCAACGGTTGCAAGCTCGCAAGCGTGGCCGGCAATATTGCGGCGGTTTCTCCGCTGAATTGCCGCAGGCGTTAAGGGTTGTTAACGATTTACGCGCCCGCCGCGATGCTTGCGGAGTCCTCGACCTCGTCAGGCCGCCAGTCCATCGAGACGAACCCCGGCGTCTGCTCGACGCGCTTGAGCCAGGCCCGGATCGCGGGGAAGGTGTCGAGCTCGAAGTCGCAGCGCTCGGCGACATGGGTGTAGCCGTAGAGCGCGATGTCGGCGACCGTGAGCTGGTCGGCGGCGAAGAAGTCGTGCGTCTTGAGGTGGTTTTCCATCACCTGCAGCGCCGCATAGCCGCGCTCCATCCAGTCTTCCAGCGCGTGCGTCTGCAGCACGCGGCCCCCCTTCACCAGCGCCAGCCAGAAATAGGCAGCGCCGATATTCGGCTCCAGCGCATGCTGTTCGAAAAACATCCATTGCAGCGCCTCGGCGCGCTCGATCCGCGATTCCGGCGACAGCGGCGTGCCGTTGGCGACATACCAGAGGATGGCGTTGGATTCGGCGAGATGGCGACCGTCGGCGACCTCGAGCAGCGGCACCTGGCCGCTCGGATTCTTCTCGAGGAAATCCGGTGTACGGCTTTCGCCGCGCAGAATGTCGATCTCGATCGCGTGGTAGGGTGTGTTCAGCAGCGCTAGCGCAAGGCGGACCTTGTAGCTGTTGCCGGAGCGCTGCATCGAATAGAGTTTGTACATTCAGACCGTGCTTGATCGTGTGATGCGCCGAACGCGACCGACGCGGGAATCCCAAGGTCGTGTCTCAACGCGGCCAAACAATGATGCCGATGAAGATGAGCCGCAAGGGCTGCGGGATAGAAAAAGTCGAAAACCTCTACCGCACTGCACACGCGCGGAACTTTCTTTCAATTAGCATCACGCTTGCGCGATGCGCGCCGCCATCGCGGCATCTTCGCGATCCACGATGGCCCGGTGCAATGTCGATACGTAGAGCACGAGCATCACGATCAAACCGGAGGGGATTCCGGTGGCGCCGGCAAGCCCGCGCGAGATCAGCGGCACGATGAAGGCGGCCGCGAGGACGCTGATCTCGTAATCGTGGAAGCCGCATTTGAAACCGTGGCGCGCGAGGAACGCAATCGAGATCGCGAGCACGACGAGGTCATAGTCGAGCACATAAGGCGTGGCGAGCAGGCTTGCGGTCGCAAGCGCAGAGGCTTTCAGCTCGAAGGCGGCGTCGCTGTGCCAGAGCCAGGCCAGCGTGGTGGCGAGCATCACGCCAAGCGCGATCTGGATCGCATAGGCGGTCCTGACGTCGGCGCCCCAGTTGCGCGCGGCCGAAAACGCCGACTGGATTTTCTCCCAGCCGGTGCCGCCCTGTTCGAGCACCACCGTTTGCGTGAAGTTCATGGAGTCGGCAAAGGCATGCCAGACGCCACCGCCGAGCGTCGCAAAGCTCAGCGCGACCAGCGCTGCGATCGTGGCGCCTGCCGCCGCGACACTGCTCCATCGCTGACCCGCGAGCAGCGCGATCGGAATCATCACGCCGAATTGCGGCTTGTAGGCGAGCAGCCCGATCAGGATTCCGGCAAGCCACGGCCGGCGATCGATGAGATGCAGCGCGCCGCCGAGCAGTGCCGCAGTCAGAAATCCATTCTGGCCGTGGCCGATATTGACGAACACCGCGGGGAAGGCGGAGGCGATCAGCAGCGTCTCCGGGCGCGGCAGGATCGCGCGGATCACGGCGAGATAGGCGGCAAAGCTTGCGATCAGCCAAATCGCGAGGCCCCAGGCATAGGGCAGGGCGGCAACGAGGAACGCGACCACGAAGAAGAATGGCGGATAGTGCCAGCCAAAGAAGGGCACCTCGCGTCCGCCGAAGGTCGCCTTCTCCGCCGCGTGTTGGAGCGCGGGACTGTAGGCGTCCGCTGGCTTGCCTTGCCAGGTCAGCTCGCCCGCGGCATAGACGTTGGAGAAGTCGGTGCCAACAGGCTTGCCGTTGCGGTCGATCAGGCCGTCGGAGATGGCGACCCAGCCGGCGAAGGCGAGGGTGCAGATCGCGAGCAGGATCAGGCAGTAGCCGCGGACGCGCGCGGGCGTCAGCCACTCACCGGATCGCAGGCCTTGCCGGACACCTTGCCAGATATGAGCCATTTCGCCGCGGAATTTTAGGAATGTTGCGCGGAACGCTAGCCCCTTCCCTTTAATGTTCCCTAAAGTTTACCCCCATTTTGCCGAAGCTTCTTGCGATGCAGCGGGGGGCGGAATAGGGTGCATCATTCCCTCAAATGGAGTCGTGGACGCGGGCCGTTCACGACGCTTGGCCAAGGAGCCGATGATGCCTTTCCTGTCCGCTGCGCTCGACCGTGTGAAGCCGTCCGCAACGATCGCGGTCACGGATAAAGCACGCGCGCTGAAAGCGGCGGGCCGCAACGTCATTGGCCTCGGTGCCGGCGAGCCGGATTTCGACACGCCGGAAAACGTCAAGCAGGCCGCGATCAAGGCGATCAAGGACGGCAAGACCAAGTACACCGATGTCGGCGGCATTCCCGAACTGAAGGAAGCCGTGATCGCCAAATTCAAGCGCGAGAACGAGCTCAGCTACAAGCCGAACCAGATCATCATCGGCACCGGCGGCAAGCAGGTGCTCTACAACGCGCTGATGGCGACCATCAATCCCGGCGACGAGGTGATCATCCCCGCGCCCTATTGGGTGAGCTATCCGGAAATGGTGGCGCTCGCCGGCGGCGAGTCCGTGCCTGTTGTCTGCACTGCCGAGCACGGCTTCAAGCTGCGCGCGGCGGATCTGGAGAAGGCGATCACGCCGAAGACCAAGTGGATCATCCTCAATTCGCCGTCGAACCCGACCGGCGCGGCCTATTCGCGCGCCGAGCTGAAGGCGATCACCGACGTGCTGGTGAAGCATCCGCATGTCTGGGTGATGACCGACGACATGTATGAGCATCTGGTCTATGACGACTTCGCCTTTACGACGCCGGCGCAGATCGAGCCGAAACTCTACGACCGCACGCTGACCGTGAACGGTGTCTCGAAAGCCTATTGCATGACGGGCTGGCGCATCGGCTATGCCGGCGGGCCTGGCGAGCTGATCAAGGCGATGGCGACCATTCAGTCGCAGTCGACCTCCAATCCCTCGTCGATCTCGCAATGGGCTTCGGTCGAGGCGCTCAACGGGCCGCAGGATTTCATCCCCGTGAACAACAAGGTGTTCAAGGAACGGCGCGACCTCGTGGTGTCGATGCTGAACCAGGCCAATGGCATCGACTGCCCGCGGCCGGAAGGCGCGTTCTATGTCTATCCGTCCTGCGCCGGAACCATGGGCAAGACCACGCCGTCGGGCAAGAAGCTCGCCAATGACGAGGACTTCGTCACCGAGTTGCTGGAGAGCGAGGGCGTTGCCGTCGTGCAGGGTTCCGCGTTCGGGCTGGGACCTGCGTTCCGCATCTCGTATGCGACGAAAACGAGCGATCTCGAAGACGCCTGCAAGCGCATCCAGCGCTTTTGTGGCAATTTGAGATAGTCAAATCACAAGGCGCGTGAGCCGCCTTGGGATTTGATGGCTTCTTTGGGAAGCGCCTTGTTTTGGACACGGCGCTTCCTTCCTGTCTCCTCGCTTTTTCAACTCGCGGAGAGATCAGACCATGCGACTTTCTATCTTCATCATCGCCGCCGCTGCGCTGGCGGACACCATCGCGAGCGCCAATGCGGTGCCGGCCGTGCAGGCAGGCGTCCTCGAATGCCGCGGCGGACAGAATGTCGGCTTTGTCGTTGGTTCCGTCGCGAGCCTGGAATGCGTGTTCCAGAGCCCGGGCCGCCGGCCCGAGGCCTATATCGCCACGGTGCGGCGCATCGGCGTCGATCTCGGCGTCACTGCGCAGACCCAGTTCACTTGGGCCGTCAACGCGCCGACCAACCGGCTCGGTTTTGGCGAGCTCGCCGGCACTTATGGCGGCGTCGGCGCCAATGCTTCGATCGGCATCGGCGGCGGCGGCAATTTCCTGGTCGGCGGTCCGCGCAATGCCTACGCGCTGCAGCCGATCAGCGTGCAGGGCCAGACCGGATTGAATGTCGCGGCCGGCATTGCCGGCATCGAGCTCGAGCCGGTTGGCTTCGGACATCGCGGCCACTGGCATCACCATCGCCGTCACGGTTGACGGGAAGGTTGAATTGAATCGATCGAGAGGCCCGCGAAAGCGGGCCTCTTTTCTTTAGTGCGGCGGAACCCGTTGTGGCATAGAGGAGCCAGCACGAGGGACGCCCCTCACGCTCGCATCACCTCTTTTTATTCGGAGTTTTCTTTATGCGTCGCTTCCTTTTCCTTGTCGCGCTGGCCGCTACATCGCTGGCCGCGCCGCTTCGGTCTGCCGATGCGCAAGCGCCGATGACGCGCGTGCAGGTCGGCGTGCTCGAATGCCGCGGCGGCACCTCCATCGGCTTCATCGTCGGCTCCGTGACCAATCTCGGCTGTGTGCTGCGCATCGAGGGCGTGCCCGAAGACCGCTACATCGCGACCATCCGCAAAGTCGGCCTCGATCTCGGCATCACCGAGGACACCGCGCTGGCCTGGGGCGTGTTTGCGCCAGTCGCCCGTCTCGGGCCGGGCGATCTCGCTGGCACTTATGCCGGCGCGCAGGGTAGTGCCTCGCTCGGCGTCGGCGCCGGCGGCAATGTGCTGGTCGGCGGTTCCAACAATTCAATCGCGTTGCAGCCGCTCAGCCTGCAGGGTCAGGTCGGAGTCAACATCGCCGCCGGGCTGGAGAGCCTGGAACTGCGTCCGGGACGTTAGTTCTTCTCCCTCTCCCGCTGTTCTGCATCTTCGATGCGATCCGACCTCTTCCCGTGAAGAACGGGGAGAGGTTTATACAACGCCGCACCGCAGCGACGATTTCTCGCTTGCCAAATCCTGAGGGCAGGCAGAGCATAATTGTTTGCCGACCCAATCAAGGGCCGAGCTCCAACCAAGGAGGCGGCGAATGGGACAAGACGTCAGAAGTCCCCGAGGTCCACGGTGCATTGCGCTGGTGGGCCCTTTCCAAAGCGGTAAAACCACACTTCTCGAAGCGATACTGGCGCGCACGGATGCGATTCCGCGCGCCGGCAGTGTCGATGCCGGCACGTCCGTCGGCGATTCCAGCGCCGAGGCGCGCCAGCACAAGATGAGCGTCGGGCTCACGGCGGCGACCACCAGCTTCATGGGCGAGAGCTATACCTTCGTCGACTGTCCGGGCTCGGTCGAGTTCGTGCACGACATGCGCGCCGCGTTGCCCGCAGTCGATGCCGTGGTCGTGGTCTGCGAGGCTGACGAGAAGAAGCTGCCACAGCTGCAGATCATCCTGCGCGAGCTGGAAGAGTTGAAAATTCCCCGCTTTCTGTTCCTCAACAAGATCGACCGCGCCAACAAGCGCATCCGCGAGACGCTCTCGACGCTGCAGCCGGCCTCGCGCGTGCCGCTGGTGCTGCGCCAGATTCCGATCTGGAACGGTGAGCTGATCGAAGGCTTTGTCGACCTCGCACTCGAGCGCGCCTTCGTCTATCGCGAGCACAAGGCGTCCGAGGTGATCGAGCTCGCAGGCGGCAATCTCGACCGCGAGAAGGAAGCGCGCTTCTCGATGCTGGAAAAGCTCGCCGACCATGACGACGCGCTGATGGAGCAGCTGCTGGAAGACATCCAGCCGCCGCGCGATGCCGTGTTCGACGATCTCGCGCGCGAGCTGCGCGAGGGCCTGATCTGCCCGGTACTGCTGGGTTCCGCGATCCGTGAGAACGGCGTGCTGCGCCTGATGAAGGCGCTACGCCACGAAGCGCCTGGAGTGACGGAGACGGCAAAGCGTCTTGGCGTGCCCGCGACCAGGGACGCGCTCGGCTATGTGTTCAAAACCATGCATCTGCAGCACGGCGGCAAACTGTCGCTGACGCGGCTCCTGTCCGGCCATCTCGACGACGGCGCGACCCTGCAGTCCTCCTCGGGTGGAACGGGACGGGTCTCCGGCATCCTCGCCGTCAACGGCGCCTATGACACCAAGCGCGCGTCGGCGGAAGCCGGTGAAACGATCGCGCTCGGCAAGCTCGATGCGATCAAGACCGGCGACATCGTCGGCAACGGCAAGACCGCGCCGGCCTCGCTGGTTGCGGTCGAGCCGACGCCCGGCGTGCTGTCGATCTCGATCGCGGCGAGCGACCGCAAGGACGACGTCAAGCTCGGACAGGCGCTGCTCCGGCTCAGCGAGGAAGATCCCTCGCTTTCGATGGTGCAGAACCCGCGCACCCACGACACCGTGCTGTGGGGGCAGGGCGAGATGCATCTGCGCGTGGCGCAGGAACGGCTCAAGGACCGTTTCGGCGTCAGCGTCAAATCGCATCCGCCTGCGATCGGCTATCAGGAGACGATCCGCAAAGCCATCACCCAGCGCGGCAGGCACAAGAAGCAGTCCGGCGGCCACGGCCAGTTCGGCGACGTGGTGCTCGACATCAGGCCGCTGCCGCGCGGCTCTGGCTTTGAATTCCACGAGAAGGTCGTCGGTGGCGCGGTGCCGCGCAACTATATCGGCGCGGTGGAGGAGGGCGTCGTCGACGGGCTCACGCGCGGGCCGCTCGGCTTCCCCGTGATCGATGTGCAGGTGACGCTGACCGACGGCTCCTATCACAGCGTCGACTCCTCCGATCTCGCGTTTCGCACCGCGGCGCGTGCCGGCCTCAACGAAGGCCTGCCGAATTGCCAGCCGGTGCTGCTCGAGCCGATCCATGTGGTCGAGATCGTCTGCCCGAACGACGCCACCGCCAAGATCAACGCGATCCTGTCGGCGCGGCGTGGGCAGATCCTCGGCTTCGACACCCGCGAGGGTTGGAGCGGTTGGGACTGCGTCCGCGCCATGATGCCGGAATCGGAGATCGGCGAGCTCATCGTCGAGCTGCGTTCGGCCACCGCCGGCGCCGGCAGCTTCACCCGCCAGTTCGACCACATGGCCGAGGTCACCGGCCGCGCCGCCGACCAGATCATCGCCGCCCATCGCGACGCGGCGTGATCAGCCCATGAGTTTGCAGGCGGCCTTTCTAAGTCGGCGTTGATGCGCGTTTGCCATCCACTGCCGGTCTTGCGATAGGCTGCCAGCACATCGTGGTCGAGACGCAGCTTGATCGCTTCTTTCGGGTGTTCGAGCGCCGGGCGGCCGCGTCTGATGATTTTGCTGCCGTGCCGGATTTCCGCGCGATCCAGCATCTCGCCGGTGAGCACGGGGGCTTCGTCATATTCGGTCTTCGTGATGCGATGCGCATCAAGCCTGGCCAAATCGCTTTTGATAGATCGGTTTTTCGCGGTCATTGCACTTTCTCATCGATATGATGTGTCTGGATTGGCTGCGCGGTGTCCAAACAACCATCACCATCCGGCCAGCAATAACCGGCCGTCTGGTAACGTTCCTCGCCATAGTCCTTGCGTGTGTTCCCTCTTTCGCTTTCGGCGCTGGCCGCGGCCCGCGCTGCGGATGGGACGATTTCTTCTCTTGATATATGATACATGCAGATTGATGCTTGAAGCCGGCATTCATAGGGTGTATCTATATTAGCCGGATGAAGAGAACCCGTCGATGATCACTGCCCATCAGCTCAGGGCCGCTCGCGCCCTCCTGAATATCGATCAGCGGCAAACGGCCGATCTGGCAGACCTTTCCGTTCCGACCATTCAGCGCATGGAAGCCAGCGACGGCGTCATCCGGGCCAATGTCGATTCACTGATGAAGCTGGTTTCCGCGCTTGAAAACGCTGGGATCGAGCTGATCAATCCGGGGGCTCCGAGTGCGTCCGGCGGTCGCGGCGTCCGGCTCCGCGACCATGTCGCAAATCCGAAGACCCAGCATTCCGGCAGAAGGCAAGCTTCGCCGCGAACCGTCGAGCGGACGCGATAGAGCATGATCCGGAAAAGCCTGCCCCGCGTTTGATGCGGGGCGGGAACCGGTTTTTCCTCGCGACAAACGCGGAATGCGTTTGCGCGGAGATCATGCTCAAACAAAAAGAGCAGCCGCTTCACATCGTGACCGCGTTGCCGTCCACCCGTTGCAGCAACGCAAGAAGACCCTTTAGCATGGCCATCGGCGTCGGCGGGCAGCCGGGGATGTGAAGGTCGACCGGGATCACCTCGGAGACGCCGCCAACCACCGCATAGCTGCCGGCGAAGCAGCCGCCATCGCGCGCGCAATCCCCGATCGCGACCACCCATTTGGGATCGGGCATCGCATGATAGGTTCGCTCCAGCGCGTCGCGCATGTTTTTGGTCACCGGGCCGGTCACCATCAGCACGTCGGCATGGCGCGGTGACGCCACGAAGCGCAGGCCGAAGCGCTCGGCGTCGTAATAGGCGTTGTTGATCGCGTGGATTTCGAGCTCGCAGGCGTTGCAGGAGCCGGCGTCGACCGCGCGGATCGACAGGCTGCGGCCAAGCCGCCGCCGCGCCGCGCGTCCCACCGCTTCAGCAAGCTCGGCGAGCCCGGCCTCATCCGGCGACGGTGCTTGCTCGGTGAACGGCCGGCGGAACAGGCTTTCAAACAGCAGTCGGCGCATGTGGTGCCATCCTCAGACGTCATTGAGAGGAACGGAGCGACGAAGCAATCGAGCCTTGCTTCGTCCATTACGAGATGGATTGCCTCGCTTCGCTCGCAATGACGGTTTCCTGGTCATGTTCCTACAGATCCTGGCCCGAGTAGGAGCAGTTGAACGACTTGTTGCAGAGGGGAAAGTCGGCGACGATGTTGCCCTCGATCGCGGCCTCGAGCAGCGGCCATTGAAACCACGAGGGGTCGCGCAGGTGGCATCGTTCGATCAGGCCGCCGCGCTGGCGGAGCCAGACCAGGACGTCGCCGCGAAATCCCTCGACGATGGCCATGCCTTCGGTCGCCTCGGGCCGCTCCGGAACATCGGCTCGCAACGGGCCTTGGGGAAGGCTGGTCAGAATCTGATCGACCAGCGCAAGCGACTGCTCGACCTCGCGCACCCTGATCCAGACCCGCGCATTGACGTCCCCCTCGTTCAGCGTCGGCACCTCGAAGCGCAAACGGTCATAGGGTGGATAGGCCAATGTCCGTCGGGCGTCGAAGGAGCGGCCGGACGCGCGGCCGATATAGCCGCCGGCGGCGTATTGTCTGGCCAGTGCGGGCCTCACCACGCCGGTATCGACGGTGCGATCCTGCAGCGAGGCGGTGTTGTCGTAGAGTTCGACCAGGCGAGGAAAGCGGCGGCGGATGTTGTCCAGCGTCGTCCGGATGATTTCTCTCGCCTCATTTGTCAGGTCGCGGGCCACGCCGCCCGGTACAACAATATCACGCATCAGCCGATGACCGAATGCGGCGTCGGCTGCGCGCAGCACGCTCTCGCGCAATACGCTGCAATGAGCGTGCATCAGGACAAAAGAGGCATCGTTGCAGATGGCGCCGATGTCGCCGAGATGGTTGGCCAGTCGCTCCAGTTCGGCAAGCAGGGCGCGCAGAAACACCGCGCGCTTGGGCACGGCAAGCTCAAGCGCGGCTTCCGCCGCCTTCGAAAATGCAAAAGCATAGGCAACGGTGCTGTCACCCGACACGCGTCCGGCGAGATGCACGGCCCGCTCGAGCGTGGCGCCCGACATCAGCCCTTCGACGCCCTTGTGGGCATAGCCGAGCCGCTGCTCCAGCCGGACCACGGTCTCCCCGCTTGCGGTGAAGCGGAAATGTCCGGGCTCTATGATGCTGGCGTGGACGGGGCCGACCGCAACCTGGTGCGTGCCGTCGCCATCCACGGGCAGGAAGCGATATGGCTCGGCGTTTGGCAGCGCGTCGACGCGATCGCCCAATGGAAACCGCACGCCGCACTTATTGTGATCAAGCCAGGGGCGGCTATCGGGCGAGCCTTGCGCCGATAATCCGAACAGATCGTTCGCGGTCCGCTCCAGTCGAAGCGCCGGCGGGTGAAGTCTGCCGATCGAGGCATAGCTGTGATCGGGGCAATCGAGGCTGACGATGGCGATGTCGGCGGCGGCTTCATCCATGATCGCCATGTGCACCATGGAGGGTTCGCCCCAGAAGCCGAGCAAACTCAGCCGTCCTTGCGCCAACTCGCCGGCCACAAATCTCCAAAGGTGGGCGCCGACCACGGCGCGCGGCCAAGGCCTGCGTTGCAGGATCTCGCGGCCATCCAGTATGCGATCGATCAGCGAGGCCATGTCGTGTTGATCCTATCCGAGAAGGCGGGCCACGTGCTGAAACCAGACGACAAGCGGCGCGGGGAGATAGATGCCGGCGATCAGAACCAGCGAGAGATGGGCAAGCATCGGCACATAGGAAGCGTCCGCCGCAGCCGTGCTGCCGCGCGGCTTGCCGAAAGCGATACTGGTCAGGCGCAAGATCAATGCGCCGAAGGCCAGGAGAAGTCCGAACACCAGCACGACCGCCAGCATGGGGGCGCGGGCAAAGGTGGAGCTGACAACCAGAAATTCGCTCATGAAAATGCCGAGCGGCGGCAGGCCGCTGATCGCGACGACGCCCGTGACCAGGCCCCAGCCAAGCACCGGATGCGTTACCGTCAGGCCTCGGATCCTGGAGATCCGCTGTGTACCCTTGATCTGCGAGATATGCCCGACGGCGTAGAAGATCGCCGACTTGGTGAGGCTGTGCATCACCATGTGCAACAGCCCGGCGAAATTGGCGAGCGGGCCGCCCATGCCGAACGCGAACACGATGATGCCCATGTGCTCGATTGAGGAATAGGCGAACAGGCGCTTGATATCGCGCCGGCGGTAGAGCATGAAGGCCGCGAACACCGCCGAAACCAGGCCCATCGTCACCATCAGCGTGCCTGTAGCAAGAGACGCCGGATTTGCGGCCAGCAATATCTTGAAGCGCAACAACGCATAGAGCGCGACGTTCAGCAGCAACCCCGACAGCACCGCCGAGATCGGCGTCGGACCTTCGGCATGCGCGTCAGGCAGCCAGGCATGCAGCGGCGCAAGCCCGACCTTGGTGCCGTAGCCAAGCAGCAGGAACACGAACGCGACGTTGAGCAGGGCCGGATCGAAATTCGCCGCGCGCTCTGTCAGGATCGTCCAGACCATGGCGTCCTGGCCCTCGCCGACCACCGGCCGCGCGGCCATGTAGACCAGGATGGTGCCGAACAGCGCGAACGCAATGCCGACGCTGCCGAGGATGAAATATTTCCACGCCGCCTCGAGCGCCGCGTGGGTGCGATAGATGCCGACCATCAGCACCGTGGTCAGCGTTGCGATCTCGATGGCGACCCACATCAGGCCGATATTGTTCGACACGAAAGCCAGATTCATGCCGAACATCATGATCTGGTACATGGCGTGGTAGAAACGCAGATATCTCGGCGTCAACCGCCCGGTCTCGAGCTCGTGGCCGATGTAGCTGGCGCTGAAGATCGACGTGGTGAAGCCCACGAAGGTGTTGAGCACGATAAAGACGATGTTTAGATCGTCGATCAGCACATACGCGCCTGGGTGCGGTCGTTCGACCACGAACAGCGAGAGCGCGGACAGGAACGTCGCGAGGCTGGCCACGACGTTCAGGCGCGCGGTGACCCGGTAGCCGGGCAGCACGGCCAACAGCGTCGCCGCGATGATCGGGATCAGAAGGACGGCCGAGACCGGCTCGAAGGAAGGTACGTTCATCGCCGTTCACCCCGGAAATCGTCGAGCGCGGAGACGTCGACGGAATCGAAGCGTTCGCGGATCCTGAACAGGAAGATGCCGATGACGATGAAGGCGATCAGGATCGAGAAGGCGACGCTGATCTCGACTACCAGCGGCATGCCCTTGGCGCCGGTCGCGGCGAGCACCAGCCCGTTCTCCATCGACATGAAGCCCACGACCTGGCTGACCGCATTGCGGCGGGTCACCATGACCAGAAGTCCGAGCAGCACGACCGACAGGGCGAAGGCGAGATCCTCGCGCGCCAGCGGATCGGCTTCGGCCGTCACCCGCAGCATCAACACCATCGAGAGCGCGACCAGCGCCATTCCGGCCAGCATGGTCGGGCCGATCCCCACGGCCGCCTCGATGTCGCGGTGAATTCCAAGCTGCTTGATGATGCGATGCAGCGCTACCGGGATCACGATCGCCTTGAAGACCAGCGCGATCGCCGCGGTGATGTAGAGATGCGGCGCGTTCTGGACGAAGGCCTGCCAGGCCACCGAAAGCGCGAGCACCACGGCATGGAGCGCAAAGACGTTGAGCAGCGAGTAAAGCCGGTCCTGGTACAGCATCATGAAGCTGATCAGAACCAGCGAGCCCGCGAGCGTGTGCGAGATGTCGAAGGAGAGGCTGTGCATCTGCATCAGAAGCTCCTCGACACGAACAGCAGGAGCGTGCCGAGCAACCCGAGCATCAGGGCGGCACCAAGAAATTGTGGAACGCGAAACACCCGCATCTTCGCGGTGGCGGTCTCGAACAGCGCGAGGAAGAAGCCGGCGACCGTCAGTTTGACGATGTAGGCGACGGTGCCGACAGCATAGGCAAACGCGCCGGTTCCGAACACCGCGATCTTCCAGGGCAGGAACACGCAGGCGATCAGCGAGATATAAAGCAGCAGCTTGAGAAACGCGCCGAACTCGATCATCGCGAGATGGCGGCCGGAATATTCCAGCACCATCGCCTCATGCACCATGGTGAGCTCAAGATGCGTGGCCGGATTGTCGACGGGAATTCGCGCGTTCTCGGCGAGCGCCACCATGATCAGCGCGATCACTGCCATGCCGAGCGAGACCCGCAGGCCGACATAGGAGGAGGCCATGTAATTGGCGACGGTCGAAAGCTGGGTCGAGCCGGCAACCAGAGCCATGCAGAACACGATCAGCAGCATCGCAGGCTCGGCGAGGGCAGCGATCATGACCTCGCGGCTGGAGCCGATGCCGCCGAAGCTGGTGCCGACGTCCATTCCGGCGAGCGCCAGAAAGAAGCGAGCGCTTCCAAGCAGCGCGACGATGGCGATCAGGTCGGCCGTCCAGTTGAACAACAGCCCGGTCGCAAAGGTCGGCACCAGTGCCGCAGCGACCCAGATCGCGGCAAAGGTGACATAGGGCGTCACCCGGAACAGCCACGAGGCGTTATCGGCCAGAACCACTTCCTTGCGGAGCAGGCGCAAGAGATCGCGATAGGGTTGAAAAACCGAGGCGCCCTGGCGGCGTACCAGCCGGGCCTTGACCTTGCGCACGAAGCCGGTCAGCAGCGGGGCGAGCAGCAGCACCAGCAGCATCTGCAGTCCCTGCACCAGAATGTCGGGGATCACGACCATATCGCGAGCACCAGCAGCAGGGTGACGAGGCTGGCAAAGACCAGGCTGAGATATTGTCGGATGGTCAGGAACTGCAGGCGGTTCAGCCGATCGGCGGAGACGCCGACCGCTCTCTCGATCGGCTGATACATTCCCTCCCAGATCAGATCGTGCACTTCGATCCTGAATCGCGCTGGCCGAACGTCTCCGGGAGGCGGCATCTCGACATGATCGCGGGCGCGAAACACGATCGTTCCGAACACGCGGCGGATCGGTTGCGCGAAGCTGTCCGCCGAATACTGCGTCGCCGGTGTCGGATCGGAGAAGCCGCAGCCCCAGGCCGGCCCCCGCCGCAATGCATGCGAGGCGAAACGGTGGATGAAGTAGACCGCAAGCGAAGCAGAGATCGTGATGAATGCCATCACCAGTAGCCCGTTATAGGAGCTCCGGCTCTGCGCGATCGGCACGATCGAAAGCCATTCCACGTTGACCTGGACCGGCATGCGGCCACCGAGGATCTCGGCGGTGATGGGAGACAGCGCATCGATCACCAGTCCCGGCAGGATTCCGGCCAGCAGGCAAAGCGAGGCGAGGATCAGCATGGCCGCCAGCGAGATGCGGTCGACCTCACCGGCCGTTTCCGCCGCGGTGCTGCGCGGCCGGCCGAGAAAGGTCACGCCATAGGCCTTGACGAAGCAGGCGGCGGCGAGTGCCGCGGCCAGCGCCAGCATGGCGCCTACTGCGGGCACCATGATCTTCAGCGCCCATTGCGGCAGCTCCGGACTTTGCAGCACGGCCTGGAAGATCAACCATTCCGAAACAAAGCCATTGAACGGCGGCAGCGCCGAGATGGCAATGCAGCCGATCAGGACGGCGAAGCTCGTACGCGGCATCCGGTGAATGAGGCCGCCCAACTGGTCCATGTCCCGCTCGCCGGTCGAGGTCAGCACGGCGCCGGCCCCAAAAAACAGCAGGCTCTTGAAGAGAGAGTGGTTGAGCACGTGAAACAATGCCGCGGTGAAGGCCAATGCGGCCGCAAGCTTCAGGCCGTTGGCCTCAAACGCCAGTGCAAGTCCCAGCGCCGCGAAGATGATGCCGACATTTTCGATCGTGGAATAGGCGAGCAGCCGCTTGAGGTCCCGTTCCATCATCGCATAGAGGATCCCCATCACGGCGGTGATGCCGCCGAGAAACAGGACGATCGCGCTTGCCGGCCATCCCGGCGGTCCCAGCAGATCGAAGATGACGCGGATGAACCCGTAGATCGCGACCTTGGTCATGACGCCGCTCATCAGCGCGGACACGTGGCTCGGCGCCGCCGGATGGGCGAGCGGCAGCCAGACATGAAGCGGCATGAGGCCCGCCTTCGATCCGGCGCCGAGGAGCATCAGGATCAACACCAGCGTCGCCACATAGGGCGTGTGTGCGGTGGCACGGATGGCGGCAAAGCCGTAATCGCCGGCTGGTCCCGCAAGCAGGCCGAAGGCCAACAGCAGCGCCAGCGTGCCGAAACTGGCCATCACCAGATAGATATAGCCCGCTCTCGCATTGCCCGGCTCTCGATGATGCGCCATCACCAGCGCCCAGGAAGTCAGCGACATGAACTCCCAGCACAAGAGATAGGCGAACGCATCGTCCGCCAGAACGACCAGATTCATGCCGGCCAGGAACGCCGGGAAGAACGGCAGTACGCGCTGCGGTGTCGGTTCGTGGTGGCCGTAGCCGAGACCATAAAGGCTCGCCGAAGCCCCACCCAAATTGACGACGGCCAGGAAAAACGCGGCCAGCACGTCGAGGCGGAAATGCGCGCCAAGCCAGGGCAAACCGATCGGCAGGGTCATGCCGGATGCGTCGGCCTTGCCGGCGATCAACCAATCCAGCGCGCCAAACAGCTGGACCACGCAGATCGCCAGTGTGGCTCCGTAGATCACATCCGTCGCGCGCCTGGCTCGGCCGAGCCCGATCGCGAGAATGGCGGTCGCGAGCAAGCCAGCGACGCACGACAATTGCAGGACGATGGCGGAGATCGGGAACGCCGCGATCATGCGCGTGCCCTGGTTCTGCCGCCGGATACGCTGGATCGGGAATCCGCGAGAGTGTTGGGCGCGTCTGACCTCGTCTTCAGCCGCACCCCGCGGCCCTGTGCGTTGCTGACGGCCCCGTCGTCGATCATCTCGATCCCGGCCGCGTCGAATGCGGCGATCAGCTTGACGAGCGAATCGACATTGCCCCGAACCATCGTCTCGCTAGCCTCCATGCGCTGAATGGTCGGCACCGAGAGCTGCGACAGTTGGGCGAGCCGGCGCTGATCGATGCCGAGAAGCACTCTGGCGGCCCGCAATTGCGCCGCGGTGATCACTGATTGGCCTCAAGGCGCGGATCCCGGCAGCCTCTATTAAACATCATCTTTGCATCATAATTAATGATGTTAAAGTGTCAACAAGTGATATTTTAGACATCTAATATGAGGGATGCCGGCTCGTATTCGACCCCGCTGCTTTGGTGAGCACCGTCATCCGCTCGCGACGAGGCTCACGAGGGATGCTTGCTTCACGCCGCAACGTATTGTTGGCCTGATCGTGCTGTCAGTCGCCGTGCCGCCTGCGGCAGCCTGATCGTGCTCGGCCGCAACCTTCATTCCCAAGGCTGGGTGCTGTTGACGGGTGCAGTGCTGGTGAAGGTTGGCCAGCTCGTGGCTGCCGGCGCTTGCGCGTTTGGGTCGCGTCTGGCGTCAAGCCCCGCCATTGACAGCGCGCGCCGCTTGTTCGATTGGACGGCGATGATCGCCCACGCAAGACCTCGTGCCGCATGCCTGATCGGATGGCCGGCTGCGCATTCGCGCTCGCCGCTGATCCATCATTACTGGCTGCGCACCCTCGGCATCGAGGGCGGCTACCTCATCGAGGCGGTGCCGCCGGACGATTTCCGCGACTTCGTGCTGCGGCTCTCGCACCGCGGCTTTGCCGGCGCCAATGTCACCATTCCGCACAAGGAGAGCGTGCTCGGTCTCTCGGCGCCGGACGCGCGCGCGCTGGCGATCGGCGCCGCCAACACGCTCTGGTTCGAGGACGGCGAATTGCATTCGACCAACACCGACGTCGAAGGTTTCGCCAACAATCTCGACGCCAGCGCGCCGGGCTGGGACCGGGCCGAGGAGGCGCTGGTGCTCGGCGCCGGCGGCTCGTCGCGCGCGGTGGTGTTCGGCCTGATCGAGCGCGGAATCAAGCGCGTGCATCTGGTCAACCGCACATTCTCGCGCGCGCAGGCGCTGGCCGCCAAATTCGGCGCGGCGGTCCTTCCCGCCGAATGGGAGAAGACCGGCGAATTGCTGCCGCGCGCAAAATTGTTGGTGAACACGACCTCGCTCGGCATGCACGGCCAGGGCGCGCTCGACATCGATGTCGGCCGCCTGCCGAAAGATGCCGTGGTCGCCGATCTCGTCTACGTGCCGCTGGAGACGCCGCTGCTTGCGGCCGCGAAGGCGAGGGGGCTTCGGACCGCCGACGGGCTCGGCATGCTGTTGCACCAGGCCGTGCGCGGATTCGAATTGTGGTTTGGCCGGCGGCCGGAGGTGACATCGGAGCTCCGCGCGATCGTGGAAGCCGATCTCACAAAGGCTTGAGTCGGGAATACTGCACACAATCAGGGGTCTGTTGGTTGATGCAGCCCGCCCTTCCGGAGATCTCCCTATGTCCGTTCGACGTTCCACCCTTCGCCGCCCCCTGCTTGCATTGCTCATGGTCGCGGCGTCCACCGCTTATGCCGTCGCTCAGAAGGCCCCCGTGCCTTCGCGGGTGCGCGGCGTGATTGAGGCCGTCGACGGCGATACCCTCACCGTGAAGTCGCGCAGCGGCGAGGACGTCAAGCTGCACATGACCTCGGACATGCGCATCGTGGGCATTGCCAAGATTTCACTGTCCGACATCGAGGTCGGCTCCTTCATCGGCACCACCACCGTGCCGGGAGCGGACGGCGTGCCCACCGCGGTCGAGGTCCATGTGTTTCCGGAGAACATGCGCGGCACCGGCGAGGGTTCTCGGCCCTACGACCTCAAGCCGAACTCGACCATGACCAACGCCACGGTGTCCGAGAGCGTCGTGAGCAATGATGGCCACACCCTGCTGGTCAAATACAAGGACGGCGAGAAGAAGGTGCTGGTCACGCCGCAGACGCCGGTCGTGACCTACGTTCCCGCCGACAAGAGTGAGCTCAAGGCCGGCGCCAAGGTGATCGCCTTCATGAAGCAGTTGCCGGACGGGTCGTTCGAGACCAACCGCGTCAGCGTCGGCCGCGACGGGCTGACCCCGCCGATGTGACTTTTCGGTCTACGCATGCGTAGACCGAAAAGTCATCCCGGGGCGCGCGAAAGCGCGAACTATGGTGCGCAATTGCGCACCTGAGGATCTCGAGCCGCAAACTCCGCCGTCGTCCCCGCGGCGGAGCAATAACGGTCGTCTTTCGCGTTCGTGATGCCGCCGCGCAGGAATAGCCGCCCGTTTCCGGGGTTGCCGTGATTGATCGCCGCAACCGCCCTGGAGGGACAAGGCTATGCCGAAACTGACATCATTGCTGCCACGCCTGCTCGTGGCCTCAATCGCCGCAACCTCGATTTTCGGCACATCCGCCTTTGCCCAGCAGCCCCAACCGGTGCGTATTCGCGGCACCCTCGAGGCAGTGGATGGCAACGTGCTCGGTATCAAGACCCGTGAAGGCACCGATGTGAAGGTGCGCATGACCGATAACGTCGCCGTGTTCGCCGTGGTGAAGACCGAGCTGTCCCAGATCAAGGAAGGCTCCTATATCGGCGTGACCGCAATGCCCCAACCCGACGGCGTCCAGAAGGCCATCGCCGTCCACATCTTCCCGGAGAACCAGCGCGGCGCGGCCGAAGGATTCCGGCCATGGGATGCGCGCGCCAATTCGACGATGACGAATGCGACCGTTGCCGAGACGGTGAAGGGCGCTGACGGCCAGAACATCACGGTGAAATACAAGGACGGTGAGAAGAAGGTCGTGGTGCCGCCGGAGACGCCGATCGTCACCTTCGTCGCCAGCGACAAGTCCGAGGTGAAGCCGGGCGCGAAGCTGATCATCTTCGGCGCGGTGAAGAAGGACGACGGCATGCTCGAAGCCAACCGCGTCAACGTAGGCCGCGACGGGATTACCCCTCCGATGTGACTTTACGGTCTACGCACGCGTAGAAAACGTCATCCCGGGGCGCGCGAAAGCGCGAACCCGGGATATCGAGATGCAAATTCCACTGTCGTCTCACCCTCTCTCCTTGTGGGAGAGGGGTGCGCTTCGCGAAGCGAAGCGGGGAGGGTTGTCTCCACAGGCGCGCTCGCGGGAGAGAACCCCTCATCCGGCGCGCTTCGCGCGCCACCTTCTCCCGCAAGGGGAGAAGGGAAGAGAACTCACACCGCGATCACGCGGTCGTCGATCTCGGCGATGGTGTTGACGCCGCAGAGACCCATGGTGGTCTCAAGCTCTTTCGCGATCAGGCTGATCGCCTTTGCCACGCCTTCTTCTCCGCCGGCGCCGAGGCCGTAGGCATAGGCGCGGCCGATCATGCAGGATTTGGCGCCGACCGCGAGCGCGCGCATCACGTCCTGGCCGGAACGGATGCCGCCGTCGAACATCACTTCCATCTTCGAGCCGACCGCATCGACGATCTCCGGCAGCGCCTCGATCGACGACGGCGCGCCGTCGAGCTGACGGCCGCCATGGTTGGAGACCACCAGCGCCTGCGCGCCGGTTTTCGCGGCGATCTCGGCGTCCTCGACATCGAGGATGCCTTTCAGGACCAGCTTCCCCGGCCAGATCGAGCGGATCCAGTCGACGTCCTTCCAGTTCAGCGTGGTGTCGAACTGCGAGTTGATCCAGGTCGAGAGCGAGGTGATGTCGTCGCTGATTTTCAGGTGGCCGGCGAGATTGCCGAAGGTGCGGCGCTTGCCGCGCAGCACGCCCGCGACCCAGGCAGGCTTGGTCGCGAAGTCGATAAATTTCGACAGCGACCATTCCGGCGGCACGGTCATGCCGTTCTTGATGTCCTGGTGACGCTGGCCGATCACCTGCAGGTCGACGGTCAACACCAGCGCCGAGCATTTCGCCGCAATCGCGCGCTCGATCAGCGCCTTGATGAAACCGCGGTCCTTCATCACGTAGAGCTGGAACCAGAACGGCTTGTCGACGGCGGTGGCGATGTCCTCGATCGAGCAGATCGACATCGTGCTCTGGGTGAAAGGAATGCCGGCGGCCTGCGCCGCGCGGCAGGCGTGGATCTCGCCGTCGCCATGCTGCATGCCGAGCAGGCCGACGGGCGCCAGGATCAAGGGCAGGGCAGAGGGCTCGCCCAGAATATTGGTTTTCATGTCACGCTTGGAGACATCAACCAGGATGCGCTGGCGGAATTTTATCTGCTGCAGATCCTCGCGGTTGGCGCGCAGCGTCTCCTCGGCATAGGAGCCGCGATCGGCGTAGTCGAAAAACGCCTTCGGCACGCGGCGCTTGTGCAGCGTGCGCAGATCGTCGATGCAGGTGATATGCTTCATGAACGTTCCCGTCCCTTCTTGTATCGGCGCGTTTGAACGTCATTTAGCATGGTTGGACACGCTGCAAAATCGCGTCCCAGAGATCGCCGGAGAGGGATATGACTGTCACACGTACCAGGCCGGAAAAGCCCGACCGCGCCGAAAAGCGCCGGCTCGATGCCGCCCTCGAGGAAGGACTGGAGGAGACTTTTCCAGGCTCCGACGCCGTCAATGTCACCCAGCCGCCGCCTTCCAGGTGCGACAAGGACGTCCGGCGAAAAGACTGAAAGCCGGGTGCAGTTGTCGACAATTCCAGCGTTAACAATGGGTTAAATGATGTGCGCCGGAAGGTTCCCCGGTAATGATTCATCATATTTTTTGAAGCCATTTTAGCCCCGGAGGCTCTATAATTCCCGGACGCGCCGTCAGGACCTGGGCAAAGGACCTGCGAGAGGGTTAGCGCGTTCTGCTTGAGGTGACGCGGGTATCCGGGGTAGTCGCTGGGGGTTACATGAGCCGCAATTATTTCGGTACCGACGGGATTCGGGGCCGCGCCAATGGTCTGATCACGCCGGAGCTCGCGCTCAAGGTGGGTCAGGCCGCGGGTCTGGTGTTTCAGCGCGGCGAGCATCGCCATCGCGTCGTGATCGGCAAGGACACCCGCCTGTCCGGCTACATGATCGAATACGCCATGGTCGCGGGCTTCACCTCGGTCGGCATGGATGTGCTCCTGGTCGGCCCGATGCCGACGCCAGCGGTCGCGATGCTGACCAAGTCGATGCGTGCCGATCTCGGCGTGATGATTTCCGCCTCCCACAATCTGTTCGAGGACAACGGCATCAAGCTGTTCGGCCCGCAGGGATTCAAGCTCTCCGACGACGTCGAGAAGCAGATCGAGCAGCTGCTCGACGAATCCCTCGACAAGAAGCTGGCGCAGAGCGCGAGCCTGGGCCGCGCCCGCCGTATCGATGGCGTGCATGACCGCTATATCGAATTCGCCAAACGCACGCTGCCGCGCGACCTTTCGCTCGATGGCCTCCGCGTCGTGGTCGATTGCGCCCATGGCGCGGCCTACAAGGTGGTGCCGGAAGCATTATGGGAGCTGGGCGGCGACGTGATTGCGATCGGCGTCGAACCCGATGGTTTCAACATCAACAAGGAATGCGGCTCGACCGCGCCGGAAGCGCTGTGCCGCAAGGTGCGGGAGATGCGCGCCGATATCGGCATCGCGCTCGATGGCGACGCCGACCGCGTCATCCTGGTCGATGAGCGCGGGCATATCGTCGATGGTGACCAGCTGCTCGCGGTGATCGCGCAGAGCTGGAAGGAAGATGGGCGTCTTTCCAAGCCGGGAATCGTCGCGACCGTGATGTCCAATCTCGGTCTCGAACGCTTCCTCGGGGGACATGGCGTCGAGATGATCCGCACGCCGGTCGGCGACCGCTACGTACTTGAGCGCATGCTGAACGGCGGCTACAATCTCGGCGGCGAACCCTCCGGCCACATCATCCTCTCCGATTATGCGACGACCGGCGACGGCTTTGTCGCGGCGTTGCAGGTGCTGGCTGTGGTGCAGAGGCTGCGCCGCCCGGTGTCGGAAGTCTGCCATCGTTTTGATCCCTTGCCTCAGATACTGAAGAACGTGCGCTATCGCAGCGGCAAGCCGCTCGACGATGCCGAGGTGAAGTCGGCGATCATCGACGGCGAGAACCGGCTCAACGGTCACGGCCGCCTGCTGGTGCGCTCGTCGGGCACCGAGCCGGTGATCCGCGTGATGGGCGAGGGCGACGACCGCATCCTGGTCGAGGATGTGGTCGACCACATCGTCGCCGCGCTCGGCCATGCCGCGGCGGCCTGATCGGCGCTTGATTTGTGGATTGCATCGCTGCCATCGCCGATTGGCGCTGGTGGCTCGATCGTCGTCGTCGTACGAACCGCGCCTGAACGCGCGAATCCTGGCGGGAATGCTGCATTGAACAAGCCTGTGATCTCCGAAGAAGTGCTGGGCGAGCCGGTGCTGGTGGACGACGTTGCACCAAGCGTCCTGGCCAGCGCGGCCGGGCCGGCCTACGTCGTGCTGGTCGGCATCAGCTTCTCGCACTTCCTCAACGACACCATGCAGTCGTTGATCGCCTCGGTGTATCCGATCCTCAAGGACGCCTATGCGCTGAACTTCACGCAGATCGGCATGATCACGCTGGCGTTCCAGTTCACCGCCTCGCTCTTGCAGCCCGTGGTCGGCCATGTCACCGACAAGAAGGCGCAGCCGTTCTCGCTTGCGGTCGGCATGGGATCGACCTTTGTCGGCCTGCTGCTGCTCAGCATCGCCACGAGCTATCCGGCCATTCTGATCGCGGCGGCGCTGGTGGGCCTGGGCTCCGCGGTGTTTCATCCGGAGTCCGCGCGCATCGCGCGGCTCGCCTCCGGCGGCCGCTACGGTTTCGCGCAATCCGTGTTTCAACTCGGCGGCAGTTTTGGCACCTCGATGGGCCCACTGCTCGCGGCGCTGATCGTGGTGCCGTTCGGCCAGCCCTCGATCGCCTGGTTCTCCTCGATCGCCTTCGTCGCGATCCTGATCCTGTGGCGCATCGGTCTCTGGTACAGGCCGCAGATCGCCAACAGGAAGGCGGCCAAGGCCGCCGCACATCCGGATGCGCCGAGCTCTCGCCGCGTAGCGATTGCGCTTGCGGTGCTGGTCGCGCTGCTGTTCTCCAAGCAGCTCTATGTCTCGAGCCTGTCGAGCTATTACATCTTCTATCTGATTGACAAGTTCGGCGTGTCGACGCAGGCCGCGCAGATCTATCTCTTCGTCTTCCTTGCCGCGAATGCGGCCGGCGCGTTCTTCGGCGGCCCGATCGGCGACCGCTTCGGCCGCAAGATCGTGCTCTGTTTCTCCGTGCTCGGCGCGCTGCCGTTCACGCTGGCGCTGCCGCATGTCGGCCTGTATGCCGGCGCGGCGCTGACTATCATCATCGGCCTTGTCATCTCCTCGACGACGTCCACGATCATCGTGTTCGCACAGGAGCTGGTGCCGCATCGGTTCGGCATGATCTCGGGCGTGTTCTTCGGCGTCGCCTTCGGCATCGGCGGGCTTGGCGCGGCCGCGCTAGGAAAACTCGCCGACCACACCTCGATCGAGTTCGTCTACCAGGTCTGCGCCTTCCTGCCCGCGATCGGATTGCTCGCAGTGTTCTTGCCGAAGATGCCCCAGAGGTAGCGAGTAGGGAGTGGCGAATAGCGAATAGTGGCGTTCGAAAGATCTATTCGCCATTCGCTACTCGCCATTCGCTTTTCTCAACACATCGTTAGTGAGTGGGGCGAGGGCGCCATCTCGTGCGCGCAAGCGCCGCCGTGGTGAGGAAATATCAACCTTAATAATTAGGGTTAAGTGGCGCTTAAGTTTTTGGTGCGATCGTCCAGCCGTGGGTTTTTCGATGTGAGGCTTTCCCTGTTCGCCTCACCGGCCAAAAGGACGAAGCCAATGCGTAGCGTTAAGTTTTTGATTGCCGCTGGTGCGGCCTCGCTGTTGTCAACCGCGGCCTTCGCCGCCGACATGCCGATTGCGCCCCCGCCGATGTACGCGCCGCCGCCGCCCGCCGAGTTCGGCGGCTGGTATCTGCGAGGCGACATCGGCTTCAGCAACCAGAAAGTGAACCACCTCGATACGCCAGGCTATCACGATCCCGGTATTACCGTTCCTCCGACGATCGGCCTTGGTTTCGACTCCGCAGGGATATTCGGTCTGGGTGCTGGCTATCAGTTCAACAACTGGTTTCGTGCCGACGTGACCGGTGAATACCGCGGTAACGCCAATCTCCACGGTCTCGACATCGTCAGCTTCAACGGTGGGATCATTGGAACTGACGAATATCACGGCAGTAAATCCGAATGGCTGGTGCTGGCGAACGCCTATGTCGACCTCGGGACTTGGTGGTGTGTCACGCCGTTCATCGGCGCTGGCGTCGGTGCGTCGCGCAACACGATTTTGAATTTCCAGGATATCAACACGCCGAACCTCGGCGTTGCGTTTGCGCCGACGGCTTCAAAATGGGATTTTGCGTGGGCGCTGCATGCCGGCGTCGCCTACAAGGTCACGCCTAACTTGACGCTGGAATTCGCCTACCGCTACGTCGACCTGGGCGACGGTGTTACCGGCGCGCTCACAGACTTCACCGGCTTCACACGCGGCCGCACCATCCAGTTCAAGGACATCACCTCGAACGACCTGAGGTTCGGCGTACGTTGGAATCTTGACAGCCCGCCGGCCTACGAGCCGCCGCTGGTCACCAAGGGCTGATCGAGAGCAATTCCTCTTAAGAGTTGTTAACGGCGCGGGATCCTCCCGCGCCGTTTTCGATTGCGCGTCGGTGCAATCGATGTGCGCATTTCGGACATAAAGCGCCGGGCGACAACGATTGGTTAAGGTTAACGAGCGATGATCAGCCGTACCTCAAGAGTCATTTTGGAGCGTTGCAATGCGTGGGTTTCTGGTGGCGACGGTAATGTTCGGCGCGGTGTCGGCTGCGCAGGCGGCCGATCTGCCGGTACTTCGCGGCGGCTTCACCGACGGCTACTCTGGCGGCCGCGTCAGCTGGCAGGGCTTCTACGTCGGCGGCCAGGGGTCATGGGGTTCGCAGAGGTCCGCCGTCCCGGGGATCGGCGACCTGCAATTCTTCACCGCGCCGGCCGGCGTTGCTCCCTATGTATATGGGACGCCGCCGAGTACGGCGAATAGCCTGAACGGTGGCTATGGCGCCTTCTTCGGATACAACTCCCAGTTCGAGGACGTCGTCATCGGCATCGAGGGGAATTACATTCACGACGGCTTCCGCGGCACGACCAGCGCGCTAGTGGTGAACCCCGGCACCCCCGCCCTGGCTCAGAGCGTGACGTACTCCAGCGAGACGATGAAGCTGTCCGATTTCGGTTCGGTGCGGCTGCGGGGCGGCTACATGATGGGATGTTTCCTGCCCTACCTCTTCGTTGGCGCAGGCTTCGGCGACCAGACCGTCGACCGCTTCGTTTCGGTGTCTCCACCCCCGGCGTCGGTGGCCGACAGCAAAAGTAAGCTCGTCTATGGCTATACGGCTGGCATCGGCTTCGACGTGGCACTGACCGGCGGGTTGTTCGCGCGGGCCGAGTACGAATACAAGCGTGTGACGTCGAATTTCGAATCCATCGTCAACACCGCGCGCGTCGGCCTCGGCTACAAGTTCTGATCGAGCGCGAGACGCGTTGTCGCGTCCCTTCCAGTTGACAGTTTTGATGCCGCCTGTTGGTCTGCCGCTTCCTCAAGAGGGCGGCTGGCATGAAGATCCACGGCGACAGCAATTCCGGCAATTGCCTGAAGGTGAAGTTCGTCTGCGACCGTCTCGCGCTGCCCTATGAGTGGATCGAGGTCGATACGCGCAACGGCGGCAGCCGGACGGCGGAATTCCTGAAGCTCAATCCGTGGGGGCAGGTGCCGACGGTCGAACTCGACGACGGCCGCACGCTCGCGCAATCCAACGCCATCATCCGCTACCTCGCGCGTGGCAGCGATCTCATCCCGGCGGACGCCTATCTGACTGCGAAGATGGACGAGTGGCTATTCTGGGAGCAGTACAGCCACGAGCCTTATGTCGCGGTCTGCCGTTTCCATATGGTCTATCTCGGCAAGCCCGCCGGTGCGCTCGACGAAAACCTTGTCAGACGCGGCACCGCCGCGCTCGATCATCTGGAGCGACATCTCGGCCAGACCCGTTTCCTTGTCGGCGACGCCTTCACGCTGGCCGACGTCGCGCTCGTCGCCTACACGCGCCTCGCGCAGGAAGGCAGCTTCGACATGGCGCGTTATGGGGCGATCCGGCGCTGGATCGGCGAGACCGAAAAGAATCTTGGCCTGGCGCCAATCCGCTAGGACGTACCTCCGCTAGATCAAACGGAAGCGAGCATGACCGCGATCTCTCAAATCAGCCTCCGCCCGGCGCGCCGCGATGACGTCGCCGCCATCATCGCAATGCTCGCCGACGATCATCTCGGCCGCGCGCGCGAGCGGCTCGAGGATCCCCTGCCGACGCTTTACTACGACGCATTCGAACGGCTGAGCCTTGACCCCAACATCCACCTCATGGTGGCGGAGGAGGGCGGTCACGTCGTCGGCTGCCTGCAGCTTTGCATCCTGCCGGGGCTGAGCTCGCAAGGTGCCGCGCGCGGGCTGATCGAGGATGTGCGCGTGGCCTCCGACCGCCGCAGCCGCGGCATCGGCGAGCAGCTCGTGCAATGGGCGGTGAACGAAGCGCGCGGCAGAGGCTGCAAGCTGGTCGAGCTGCTTACGCACCACACCCGCATCGACGCCCAGCGCTTTTATGAGCGGCTGGGGTTTGCGCGCAGCCATGTCGGAATGACGATCCGGTTCTGACGAAGCGTGCGCAGACAAGCGCAACGATCTCCCCTGGAGGGGACGGTCACTGCACCGCTGCGCGTCGCGCGAGGATCCTGGATCGATGGACCATCAGTGTTTGATTTGATCGAATTCGATGATCGTGCCCGTCGTTTCCGGGGCATGCGGAGTCAAGCTGGTAAGTGTGGCGTCCGACCAATCCGCGAGGCTCACAACCTCGCCCGACGGAACACTCTCGGATGTTTCGGCCGGTTCCAGCACCTTGAGACCGTTCTCATCGATAAAGAACGTGTGATCCCCGAACATATTGGTCAATTGCGCCGTCGCGGGATGGTTGTCGGGAAGAACCTGAGCATTCATCTGGTTCAGCGTCTGCTTCACCTGCATCTCATTCAATCTCATAAGCTGCTCCTTCTTGCGAGTTGAGCTGTCGGTACGAACGAATCCCGCAGGGAAGTGTTCCATGCCGCGAGAGAACTCCCTGAGGCGTGCTATGAGGGAACTTCCGGGACAGGGAGAACGACAATGTCCGCCATCAATCCACTCACCGCCGCGGCCGTGGTGCTTGCGACCGCTGCGACCGACGCCGTTTATGTGATGTTTACTTCCGCGGTCGTGGCGAAGAAGCGCGTGCCGGCGGCGACGTGGAGCAGCATCTGGTATCTGCTCTCGTCCTTCGCCGTCATCAGCTACACGGAGAACTGGGTCTATGTGGCCTTTGCCGCTGTTGGCTCCTGGATCGGCGCGTATGCGTCGATGACGTTCCTGCACCGGCCGCCGGAGAAATCGCCGGTCGGCGCCTCGCCGGAGTAGGCGGCGCAAGTTTATTCCTCGCGCGCGGTCGTTCCTGAAAGAACGTACCCGCCGCGATCACACCGGCTGGCATGCCATCGAAGTTCCTTGACGGCGAGGGCCGATTCCCATATCTGCAGCGGCGGGACACCTCCCCCCAACGGGAGGCTTACTATCTGGAAGGGTAGATCATGACTGCAGCGAAGCCCGCTCAGCGGCCGGTTGTGCCGCATTTTTCGTCCGGCCCCTGTGCCAAGCGCCCCGGCTGGAATCCCCAAAATCTCAAGGACGCAGCACTCGGCCGCTCGCACCGCGCCAAGATCGGCAAGGCCAGGCTTAAGCAGGCGATCGAGCTGACGCGCGAAGTGCTTGAAGTGCCGGCCGACTACAAGATCGGCATTGTGCCGGCGTCCGACACGGGCGCGGTCGAGATGGCGCTGTGGTCGCTGCTCGGTGCGCGGGGTGTCACCACCATCGCCTGGGAATCCTTCGGCGAAGGCTGGGTCTCCGACATCATCAAGGAATTGAAGCTCAAGGACGTTACCCAGCTTCATGCCGGCTACGGCGAGATTCCCGATCTCTCCAAGGCCAGCTCCGACACCGACATCATCTTCACCTGGAACGGCACCACCTCGGGCGTGCGCGTGCCCAATGCGGACTGGATCAAGCCAGACCGCAAGGGGCTCACCATCTGCGACGCGACCTCGGCCGCCTTCGCGCAGCCGCTCGACTGGAAGAAGCTCGACGTCGTGACCTTCTCCTGGCAGAAGGCGCTCGGCGGCGAAGCCGCGCACGGCATGCTGGTGCTTTCTCCGCGTGCCGTCGAACGCCTCGAGACCTACAAGCCCGCCTGGCCGCTGCCAAAAATCTTCCGCATGACCAAGGGCGGCAAGCTCAATGCCGGCATCTTCGAGGGCGAGACCATCAATACGCCGTCGATGCTCTGCGTCGAGGACTATCTCGACGCGCTGAACTGGGGCAAGTCGATCGGCGGGTTGAAGGCGCTGATGGCGCGCGCGGACGCCAACACCAAGGTGTTGGCCGACTGGAAGGCGAAGACCCCCTGGATCGATTTCCTCGCGAAGGATCCCGCGATCCGCTCCAACACCTCGGTGTGCCTGAAGGTGATCGATCCCGCGATCACTTCGCTTTCCGCCGATGCGCAGTCCGACTTCGCCAAGAAGCTGGTCGCGCTGGTCGAGAAGGAGAACGCCGGCTTCGACTTCGCGCATTACCGCGATGCGCCGGCGGGACTCCGCATCTGGTGCGGAGCGACGGTCGACGCCGAGGATGTCGAGCTGCTGACGCAGTGGATCGATTGGGCGTTTGCCGAGACCAGGGCAGCGTTGCCGAAGGCGGCGTAAGCGTCGTCACATCATCGTCGTCATGGCCGGGCTTGACCCGGCCATCCATCCAAAATGATGGACCCGCGGTCGAGCCCGCGGGTGACGAGCCGTAATTCATCGTTCACCAACGGATTAGGTCCCATGTCAAAACCCAAAGTTCTCATTTCCGATGCGCTCTCGCCGGCCGCCGTGCAGATCTTCAGGGATCGCGGCGTCGAAGTCGACTTCCAGCCCAATCTCGGCAAGGACAAGGACAAGCTCGCCGAGATCATCGGAAATTATGACGGGCTTGCGATCCGCTCCGCGACCAAGGCGACCGCCAAGATCATCGAGAAGGCGGCAAAGCTCAAGGTGATCGGCCGCGCCGGCATCGGCGTCGACAATGTCGAAATTCCCGCCGCCACGGCAAAGGGCATCATCGTGATGAATACGCCGTTCGGCAATTCGATCACGACCGCCGAGCACGCGATCACGCTGATGCTGGCGCTGGCGCGGGAAATCCCTCAGGCCGACGCCTCGACCCAGGCCGGCAAGTGGGAAAAGAATCGATTCATGGGCGTCGAGATCACCGGCAAGGTGCTCGGTGTCGTCGGCTGCGGCAATATCGGCTCGATCGTCGCCGATCGCGCGCAGGGCCTGCACATGCGCGTCATCGCGTTCGATCCGTTCCTGTCGCCGGAGCGCGCCAAGGACATCGGCGTGGAGAAGGTCGATCTCGATGATCTCTTCAAGCGCGCCGATTTCATTACCCTGCACACGCCGCTGACCGAGAAGACGAAGAACATCATCGATGCGGCTGCGATTGCCAGGATGAAGAAGGGCGTGCGCATCATCAATTGCGCTCGCGGCGGCCTGGTCGACGAGCAGGCGCTGGTCGATGCGCTCAATTCCAGGCATGTCGCGGGCGCGGCCTTCGACGTGTTCGTCGAGGAGCCGGCCACGACCAATGTGCTGTTCGGCCATCCCAACGTGATCTGCACGCCGCACCTTGGCGCGGCCACCACCGAGGCGCAGGAGAACGTGGCGCTGCAGGTCGCGGAACAGATGTCGGATTATCTGCTGTCGGGCGCGATCTCGAACGCCGTCAACTTCCCCTCGATCACCGCGGAAGAAGCGCCGAAGCTGCGGCCCTTCATCGAGCTCGGCGAAAAGCTCGGCTCGTTCGCCGGCCAGCTCACCGAGACCGGCATCGCGAAAGTGCAGATTACCTATGAAGGCCATGTCGCCGAGATGAAGATCAAGGCGCTTACTTCGGCGGTGCTGTCGGGCCTGCTGCGGCCGATGCTGGGCGACGTCAACGTGGTGTCGGCTCCGGTCGTCGCAAAGGAGCGCGGCATGGTCGTCGACGAGGTCGTGCGCGCCGCGCAGAGCGACTACGAGAGCCTGATCACGGTCACCGTCACCACCGAGCGGCAGGAGCGTTCAGTGTCAGGCACGGTCTATGCCGACGGTAAGCCGCGGCTGGTCGACATCAAGGGCATCCGCGTCGATGCCGAATTCGGCAAGTCGATGATCTATGTGACCAACGAGGACAAGCCGGGCTTCATCGGCGCTTTTGCCAGCCTCCTGGGCGATGCGAAGATCAACATCGCGACCTTCCATCTCGGCCGCGTCAAGCAGGGCGGCGATGCTATCGCGCTGGTCGAGGTTGACGGCACGGTGCCGCCGGTCTTGCTCGCCAGGGTACAGGCGCTGCCGCAGGTCAAGCAGGCGAAGGCGCTGGTATTCTGAGGCTGGTTCATCTCTCATCATGACGGCCATCATATTCCGATCTGCGGAACATGGGTGCGGCCTTCCGGACAGGAGCGACGTCCCGTCGTTTGTGCCGCACAATTTTTGTCGCACCCGGCAAAATTTGTGTACGGTGGCCCCATGACACGCCACACTTGGCTACTCGAACAGGGAGAGAAACATGCGTGAAGCCGTCATCGTATCCTATGCGCGCACCGGGCTTGCGAAATCCGCTCGCGGCGGGTTCAACATCACTCCGCCCATGAGCATCGCGGCGCATGCCATCAAGCACGCGGTGGAGCGCTCCGGCGTCGACAAGGACTATGTCGAGGATTGCTATCTCGGCAATTGCGCCCACGGCTCCCGCAATATCGGTCGCGAGGCGGCGCTGCTCGCCGGCATGCCGAAGACCACGGCCGGCGTCTCGGTCAACCGCTTCTGCTCGTCGGGCCTGCAGACCATCGCGATGGCCGCGAACAGCATCCGCTCCGACGGAGCCGACTGCATCGTCGCCGGCGGCGTTGAGAGCATCTCCGTTCCCGCTCTCGGAAATCCGAAGGAGGCCCTGGACCCCGATCTGCTCAAAAACGCGCCGGACATCTACATGGCGATGATTGACACCGCCGACATCGTGGCGGAGCGCTACAAGCTCAGCCGTGAATATCAGGACGAGTTCTCGCTGGAGTTGCAGCGCCGCATGGCCGCCGCGCAGCAGGCCAACAAGTTCAAGGACGAGATCGTCCCGATGAAGACCAGGATGAAGGTGGTCGACAAGGCAACGAAGGCGGAGAGCATTGTCGACTATGTCGTGACGCGCGACGAATGCAATCGCCCCGACACGACCATGGAAGGCCTTGCCAAGCTCGAGCCGGTGAAGGGCCCGGGCAAGTACATCACCGCCGGCAATGCCAGCCAGCTTTCCGACGGCGCCGCCGCGGTGGTGTTGATGGAAGCCAAGGACGCCGAGAGGCGCGGGCTGCAACCGATGGGCCGTTTCGTATCCTGGGCAGTCGCGGGCTGTGAGCCGGACGAGATGGGCATCGGCCCGGTGTTCGCCGTGCCGAAACTCTTGAAGCGCCAGGGCCTCAAGATCGACGATATCGACCTCTGGGAGCTGAACGAAGCCTTCGCCAGCCAGTGCCTGTACAGCCGCGACCGCCTCGGCATCGATCCCGCAAAATACAACGTCAACGGCGGCTCGATCGCGATCGGCCATCCCTTCGGCATGACCGGCGCGCGTCTCACCGGCCACATCCTGCAGGAAGGCCATCGCCGCAAGGCCAAGTGGGGCGTGGTGACCATGTGCATCGGCGGCGGCCAGGGCGGCGCCGGCCTGTTCGAGATTTACTGAACCTTCGCGTTCGGATCTATGCGAAAGCTGCAGCGCGGCGGTGCGATCGCCGCGCTGTTTCTTTTGTTCGACACAAATTTCGCCGTCATCGCCCGGCCTCGACCGGGCGATCCAGTACGCCGCGGCCTATCGAATCGAGCGCAGGCGCTTCCCGAGGTCAAGGACATCAATTTCGCCTGGCGTGTGCGCTGGCCCAAGGACGAGGGCGTGGTGATGGTACCGGCGGGCTGATCACGGCAAGGCAGGGGCGGGCGCGAACAGCCGGTCACCCGCCGCCCAAATGGGGCTCAAAGGCACGTTCAAAAAAGAACCAGCGTTGTGTGATATTACTCACCTCGTCCGCGCGATTATGACGCTAGCTGTTCGCCTTCGGGCAGGTGTCGGCGCGCGAGGGCTCGTTCCAGACTGGCGCGGATGCGCCGCCATTGAGGTCAGCAGGATGAAACGTTTCCTTTCCGCCGTGATCGGCTTGATCGCCTGCCTGATCGCCATGACGGGTGCAGCCGGCGCCGCCGGCCAGGCGCCCGCTGCCGTCGTCGAGGATGTGCAGGGAAAGGTCACCGGCGCGGAGTTCATGGACTATGTCGTGCCGGGCCAGGTCATCAAGCTCGGGGCCGGCGGCAGAATCGTGCTCGGCTACATGAAATCGTGCTGGCACGAGGTCATCTTCGGGATCGGCACCGTCATCGTGGGCACCGAGCAGAGCGCGGTGCATCTGGCGGAGTTCAAGGCCGATCATGTGCCGTGTGACGCGAGCCAGGCAGCGCGTATCGGCAAGGAAACCGGTGAGAGCGCGGCGACCGTCGTGCGCAGCCTCCGCGACGACGGGCCACCACCCCTGGTGCTGCACGGCCTGACGCCGATGGTCGGCATCACCGAGCGCGGCAAGCTCGTTATCGAGCGAGTTGACGTGAAGGGCGAGCGTTACGAGGTCGACCTCACCAGCGCGCCGCTGGTGCATGGCAAGTTCTACGACCTCGCCAGGTCAAACATCGCGCTGAAAGCGGGCGGGACCTATGCGATGACGCTGAAGTCCAGGCGTGTGGCCTTCGTCGTCGACACCCGTGCCACGCCCGGCGCGGGTCCTGTGATCGGGCGCCTGGTGACGCTGCAGTAAGCGCCCATGCGTCCGAACCGAAAGCGCACATGAGGCTCGTCAGGCGCGACGCCGTCGCGGTCTTGCTCGTCGCTTTGCTGTGCGGACTGATGACCGCGCTGCCGCCCTTCGGGCAGGTCCATGGCTGGTCGATCGACATCCTCACGGCGCTGCGCTGGCAGATGTTCGGCGCGCGCCGCGATGCCGCCAGCGCGCCGGTCGCGGTGATCGCGATCGACGAGGAGACGCACAACACGCCGCCCTTCGACCATTCGCCGACGTCGACCTGGACCACCGAGGTCGGCCGCGTGCTGTCGGCCGTGCTCGACGGCGGCGCCAGGGTCGCAGGCTTCGACGTCGTGTTCGCGACCTCGATCGAGCAGTCCGAGATTCCCTTTGGCGACGATATCCTGGGCGCGAAGCTGCGCGGCTTCGACCGGCCGTTCCTGCGCTCGCTCGCGTCGGGCGCGGCCGCGGGCAAGGTGGTGCTCGGCGAGGTCTTGCGCGACGACGGCGCCATCGGCCCCGCGGCCGGCCAGCGCATCGCGGTCCGCCAGCAACAGAACATCCGCCCGCTCAACGTCTATTTCGATCCCGACGAAATCTTCCGAAGGGTACCGCTGACATTTGCCGGCAAGCAGGGGCCGATTCCCTCGATGTCGCTCGAACTGGCGGCCCGCGCGCGAGAGGCCGTGCCGAAATTCTCGAAGGACGGCAGTGTAACGCTTGCGGGCTATCGCATCCCGAGCGCGGTGGCGAACACGCTGACGCTGAATTTCGATGGCGGTGCAGCCGACATCCTGACCTACTCGCTCGCCGATTTGCGCGCCTGCGTCGAGCGTGACGACAAGGAGTTTTTCCGTCGTCAGTTCGCGGACAAGATCGTCATCTTCGGCACGTTGCTCGAAGCCGAAGACCGCAAACTTACCTCCAAGCGTTTTGTGACCGGCGTCGACCACGCCAGCGCGCCGCGCTGCGTGTTGCCGCAGGTCCCCCCGAGCCCGACCAGGTTCGGCCGCAGCACGATTGCCGGCGTCTATGTCCATGCCACCGCCGTCAACAACCTGATCGCGCGTGATGCGCTGGTTGAGCTGGGTCCGGGGCCGACGATCGTGATCGCGATCGGCTTCGCCCTGCTTGCCGCGGTCGCCGCGCGCTGGCTGGCGCCGGCCTATGCCGCGCTCGCCTTTGCCGGCATGATGGCGGTCTGGACGCTTGGCGCGACGCTCGCCTTCGCCAGGACGCTGGTGTTGCCGTTGAGCGAGCCGTTCGCAGCCGGTCTCGCGGCGCTGGTGATGATAACGGCCTACCGTCTTGTGGTCACCGATCGCGGCCAGCGGCTGCTGCGCAAGAGCTTCGCGCTCTACCTCGCGCCGCAGGTGATCGACCAGATGCTGCATTCGAACAAGCTGCCGGCGCTAGGCGGCGAGACGCGCAACGTCACCGTATTCTTCTCGGATCTCGCGGGTTTCTCCTCGATCGCCGAGCAGATGACGCCGACCGAGCTGGTCGAATTCATGAATGAGTATCTCTCCGCCATGACCGACGTCATCGAGAGCCAGGGCGGCTATGTCGAGAAATACATTGCCGACTCCGTCGTTGCCGTGTTCGGCGCGCCCGTCGACGATGCCGATCACGCCCGCCATGCGGCACAGGCCGCTCTGCTCTGCCGCGCCAGGCTCGATGAGCTCAACGAAAGCTCGGCTGCGTTTCGCGGCTTCAAGGTGGCGCATCGCATGGGCCTCAACTCCGGCGAGGCGCTGGTCGGCAATATCGGCTCGCGGCGGCGCTTCAACTATTCCGTTATGAGCGATGCGGTGAACGTGGCCTCGCGGCTCGAGGGCGCCAACAAATATTACGGCACCGCCATCATCGCCTCGGAGACGACGGTCGCGGCCACAGGCGGGACGTTCGCCTGGCGCGAGCTGGATGCGACGCGGGTCAAGGGCCGCAATACGCCGGTGAAGATCTACGAGTTGCTGGCGGAGGCCGGTGGGGAAACGACCGAGCAGCGCGAAGCTGCGTCGGCCTATGCGCAGGGGCTGGCGCATTGGCGGGCGCGCGAGTTTGAAGCCGCAGCGGCGAGCTTCTCGCGCGTGGCGGAATTTGATCCGCCGTCGGCGCTGTTCCTGCGACGCGCGCGTGAGTACGCAAAACAGCCGCCCGATACGGGTTGGGAGGCCGTCAGCGCGCTGGAGAGCAAGTAGCTACTCTTTCACCGCGCCGGTGAGCGAGGAGACATAGTAGTCCACGAACAGCGAGTAGAAGATCGCGACCGGCAGCGAGCCGAGCAGCGAGCCCGCCATCAGCGCTCCCCATTGGTAGACGTCCCCGGTGATGAGCTCGGTCAGGATCGCCACCGGCACGGTCTTGTTGGCGCCGCTCTGGATGAAAGCGAGCGCATAGATGAACTCGTTCCAGGAGAGCGTGAAGGAGAAAATTCCGGCCGAGATCAGGCCGGGCACGGCGAGCGGCAGCGTGATCTTGCGCAGGATCTGCAGCCGCGTCGCGCCATCGACCAGCGCGCATTCTTCCAGCTCATAGGGGATCGACTTGAAATAGCCGATCAGGAGCCAGGTGCAGAACGGCACCAGGAAGGTCGGATAGACCAGGATCAGCGCGAGCGGGCTGTCGAACAAGCCGAACTGCACCACCACGGTCGCGAGCGGAATGAACAGGATCGACGGCGGCACGAGATAGGCGAGGTAGATGCCGAGCCCCACATAAGGGCTGCCGCGGAAGCGCAGGCGCTCGATCGCATAGGCGGCCAACGTGCTTGCGAACAGCGACAAGGTTGTCGCGCCGATGGCGACGAACATCGTGGTCTTCAGCCAGCGCGGATAGGACGTCTCGAACAGGAGATGTTTAATGTGCATCAGCGTCGGCGAGGAAATCCAGAACGGGTTGTGCTCCCTGAAGTTCAGAAGCTCGGCGTTTGGTTTGAACGAGGTGATCGCCATCCAGTAGAACGGAAACAGCAGGATGATGATGAAGCAAGCGAGCGGCAGGTAGATCATCATCATCCGCCGCGCGCGCGAATCCCACTCCATCGCCTCGGGCGCGGCGCTGGCCTTGTTCGCCGGCTGCCGCGCGACCGCATCAGTCATTGGCTTCCCCCTGCTGCCATTTGCGCCGCGCCAGGCCGAAATAGGAGAACAGCGTCGCGAATACCAGGAACGGCACCATCGAGACCGCGATCGCCGCACCCTCGCCGAGCTCACCACCGGAGATGCCGCGCTGGAAGGCCAGCGTCGCGAGCAGGTGGGTGGAGTTGACCGGCCCGCCGCGGGTGATGGCGTAGACGAGCTGGAAGTCGGTGAAGGTGAAGATGATCGAGAAGGTCATGACGATCGCCAGGATCGGCATCATCATCGGGAAGGTGATGTAGCGGAAGCGCTGCCAGCTCGTCGCGCCGTCGAGCATCGCGGCTTCATAGAGCGAGGGCGAGATGGTCTGCAGCCCCGCGAGCAGCGTGATCGCGACAAAGGGAATGCCGCGCCAGATATTGGCCGCGATCAGCGAGAAGCGCGCCGGCCAGGGTGTGCCGAGGAAGTCGATATTGCTGGTGCGGACATGCAGCACATCGACGAGCAGGTAGGAAATGATGGAGAATTGCGGATCGTAGATCCACCAGAAGGCCAGCGCCGACAGCACGGTCGGGACGATCCAGGGCAGCAGCACGATGGCCCGGATCAGGCTCTTGAACGGAAAATGGTTGTTGAGCAGCAGCGCCAGCCAGAAGCCGAGCGCGAATTTCCCGAAAGTCGCGACCGCAGTGTAGAAGATGCTGTAGAACACCGCACCCCACCAGATCGGATCGGTCAGGAGGTACTGGAAGTTTTCGAGCCCGACGAAGACGCCGCGGCGGCCGATCGTGGTGTCGGTGAAGGCGAGCCAGATGCCGAGCCCGAGCGGATAGGTGAGGAACACCATGAGCAGACCGATCGCGGGCGCTAGGCAAACGACGATCAGGAACGGCTTGTAGTCCAGCAGGCGGGCGAACCAGCTCGGTTGCCGCTGCGCCAGGCTCCGCGAAGCCATCGTCGTGACGGACATGCTATGTCCTCCCCGTCATTGCGAGGAGCGAAGCGACGAAGCAATCCATTTTTTGTTCCGTGGTCCTGGATTGCTCTTCGCTTCGCTCGCAATGACGCCTCGTTACCGCCGGAAATACCGCTTCGCCCGGCGCTCGGCTTCCGCTGCTGCGGCTTCCGGCGTCGCGGCGTCAGTGGCGACCGACGCGCACATCTGCACCAGCACATAGTCGGCGTTGATCGCTCCGGTCGCGGTCGAGATCGGTCCCTTGTAGCCGTTGTAGTAGGTGCTCTTCATCGTGTCCTTGAAGATCTTGACCTTGGGGTCGCCGGACCACACGGCGGCATCGGCATAGGCCGCGAGCGGCTGCGCCCAGTAGCCGCTGTTGGCGTTGAGCCAGGGTTCGTACTGCTCCTTCTCCATCATGAACTGCAGGAACGCCTTGGCGGCGTTGGGATAGGGGCTATGCTTGAACACCATCGCGTTCAACGTCAGCCCTCCCATCGGCGAGATCGGGGCCAGCCCCTTCGGAATGAGCTGGTGCTCGGTATCGTCGGCGATCGCTTTCGTGGCCGGATCTTTCTTCAGCGAGAAATACAACGACACGCCGTTCGCCGTCAGCGAGATATCCTGAGCCGAATAGGCGCGGTTGTTGCTGACGTCGTTCCAGGACGTCGTGCCCGCGATGAAGGTCGGATAGAGCCCCTTCAGATATTTCAGCGCCGCCACGGTTTCCTTGCTGTTGATGATGACGTTGCCCTCTTCGTCGAGCAGCGAGGCGTTGTGCGACCATAGCAGCCAGCTCGCAAAGCCGTTGCCGTCGCCGACTGCGTTGCCCAGTGCAAAGCCGGCGGGCTTGCCGGCGGCTTTCAGCTTCTGGCACAGCGTGAGGAAGCCGGCATGATCGTCGGGAACCCTGTCGTAGCCGGCCTGCTGCAGGATCGACTTCCGGTATACGGTCGGGCCGCTGCTGGCGCCGAACGGCAGGCCGATCCAGGTGCTGCTCTTGTTCTTCCTGCCGTAGCGCTGCGCGAGCGAGAGCCAGCCGCCGTATTTTTTGCCCAGATATTCAGCGACATCCGTCAGCTCGATCAGCTTTTCGATGTAGATATGCGGCGCATCCGAGAAGCCGATGATGATGTCGGGTCCGGCACCGGAGTTCGACGTCACCGCGGTCTGCTGGTTGATATCCTCCCAGCCGACGAAGTCGACCTTGACCTCGACGCCGGTCTTGTCGGTGAAAGCCTTGGCGTTGGCGCGGAACACGTCTTCGTCGGCCTGGACGAAGCGTACCGGCCGCAGCATGCGCAGGCTCGCGCCTTTCTCGATCGGCAGCGACGGAGCCGGGACATCGGCGGCAATGACGGCGGCGCCCGCGGGCCGCGCTCCCGTCGCGGCCAGGGCCGCGGCGGATGCGCCCAATACCAGCGCATCACGGCGAGTGATCTCGCTTGTCATCGCTCCCTCCCTCTTCTTCTCGTTCCCGGCGTTGAACCGCCGGTGAACCGGACCTGGCTTTATTTGAGCATGATCTTCATCGGAAAGCCGGTACCCACTTCCGGATCATGCTCCCTAGCTGTTCGGGCCCCGATCCATGCTGACCGGCTGCCAGCGCCGCAATTGCGTGTTCTGCAGCACCGACGGGTTGACACAGCTTACCGGCCACATGCCTTGCAGCACCAGTGACAATTCGTAGCCCACGCGGCGCTTGCGCGCCTCGTCGAAACGTGCCGAGGCAGAGGCCACATGCGCGGTCAGGGTCGTACTTTCCATGCGGAGCAGCGGATTGTTGTGCGAGGGCGGCTCCTTCTCAAGCACGTCGAGGGCGGCGTGCGCGATCCAGCCTTCCTGCAGCGCCTTGATCAGTGCTTCCTCGTTCACCGTCGGGCCGCGGCCGGTATTGATGAAGACTGCGGTCTTCTTCATCTGCCTGAAGTGCGTCTCACCGAGCATGTGATGCACTTCGGGCCGCGCCGGCGCGTGCATCGAGACGAAGTCCGATTGCGACAGCACTTCGGAGAGCGTCGCTGGCATCACGCCGTGATCGTACATCAGCGTTTCCTGGATGAAGGGATCAAAGGCCATCAGCCGCAGGCCGAAGGGCGCCGCGCGCTTGGCCACCGCGCGCGCGACGCGGCCGAAGGAGATGAAGCCTAGCGTCTGTCCCATCAGCCGCGGAATTTTCAGAAGCGCCGGCCGTCCCTCGGACCAGCGGCCCTCGCGCACCATCTTGTCCTGCTCGACCAGCCGGCGGAAGCCGGCGAGCAGCAGCATCATGGCGTGATCGGCGACTTCCTCGATGAAGGTGTCGGGAATGTTGGTGACGGGAATGCCGCGCGCGGTCGCCGCCTTCACGTCGACCGAGTCGACGCCGACGCTGCCGAGCGTGATGACCTTGCAGTTCTCGAGCTGATCGATGATCGCTTTCGTGATCGGCATACCCTTGGCGTAGATGGCATCCGCAGCTTTCGCGGCGGCGACGAATTCGGCTTCGTTGGCCGGTGCCTCGACAATCTCGGCCCCGATCGGATCGAGCGCCTCCTTCTCATAGGCGTAACCGCCGCCGGCGACCGTGAAACTCGCGCCTTTCGGCGTCACCACCTTGTACTTCGACATCCATCGCTCCCGCTTTTTTAGCCGTTTGCCGGCAACCATCTTGTTGGGTCTCGCGGGCATCAAAGCATGACCGGCGGCCGCTCGGCTAGGCCTCGAACGCAATCGAGGAGTGCATCGCTTTCGATCGAGTCAGTCAGGTCGAGAAATCTGCGCGCCAGGCGTGCGACGTGCCCGGGCTACTACGGGCCACGTCGTAAGGAACCGCTAGGAAATTCACTCTATCGTGAGCTGAATTATCCGCTTAATCGCGACCTCCTGCGCCCGAATCTCTCCCGGAGAACCCCGCCGTGAAGCTGAACAATCTGACGATTGTGCCCAAACTCGCCATCCTGGTCTGCGTGACCCTGGTCGGCCTTTGCATCGCCGGCGGTCTGGCGGGCTATTTGATGCAGCAGGAGATGCTGCGCGCCCGCACCGAGCAGACCAGATCGATCGTCGAGATGGGCCGCAACATGGCGGCTGAGCTGAAAAAGGATGTCGATGCCGGCAAGCTCACCAAGGAGCAGGCGATGGCCGAGCTCCGCAAGCTCGGCAACGCCATGACCTACGACAAGGGCGCCGGCTACCTGTTCGGCACTTCCTATGACGGCATCACCCAGCTTGCGCCCGATCCGAAGCAGATCGGCACCAACCGCATGGAAGTGGTGACCAACGGCCGCAAGCTCTCGTGGGAATTGATGAACGGCGTGAAGGCCAACGGCGAAATCCTGCTGCGCTATGAATATGTGAAGCCCGGCCAGCAAACGCCGATCCGCAAGCTCGGCTACGCTGTCGCCGTCCCCGGCTTCGACATGTATCTCGGCACCGGCGCCTATCTCGACGACCTCGACGACAAGTTCCGTCCGATCATCTGGGTGCTCGGGCTCGCCATCCTCGGCATCGCCGTGATCTCGGGTGGCATCGCCTGGATGATAGGCCGCAGCATCTCCAAGCCGCTGGCGCTGCTCGGCGCGCGCATGCAGGATCTTGCCGACGGCAAGCTCGAAAGCGCCATTCCCGGCGTCGGCCGTGGTGACGAGGTCGGCAAGATGGCCGCGACCGTCCAGATCTTCAAGGATAACGCGGTGCGCATGCGCGAACTGGAGAAATCCGAGGCCGAGACGCAGGCGCGTGCCGCCTCCGAGCGCCGCACGGCGATGGAGAACCTCGCTGGCGACTTCGAGCGCAGCGTCAACGGGATCGTTCGCTCGGTGTCCACCGCTGCCGCCGGCATGCAGACCACCGCGCAGTCGATGACCTCGACTGCGAGCGACGCCAGCGCGCGCGCATCAAACGTCAGCGCCGCCTCGCAGAACGCCTCGAACAATGTCGGCACGGTTGCCGCCGCGGCCGAAGAGCTGTCGAGCTCTGTCACCGAGATTTCGCGCCAGGTCGCTCGCTCCAGCGAGATCTCAAGCAAGGCCGTCGGCGATGCCGAGCGCACCAACGCCACCGTGCAGGTGCTCTCCACCGGCGCCGAGAAGATCGGCGAGGTCGTGAAGCTGATCCACTCGATCGCGGCTCAGACCAACCTGCTGGCGCTGAACGCCACGATCGAAGCGGCGCGCGCCGGCGAGTCCGGCCGCGGCTTTGCGGTGGTTGCTTCCGAAGTCAAGGCACTGGCGAACCAGACCGCCAAGGCGACCGAGGAAATCTCCGGCCAGGTCGCCGCCATGCAGCAGTCGACCAGCGATGCGGTTTCCGCCATCAACGGCATCACGCAGACGATCGCCCAGATGAGCGAGATCACCACCGGCATCGCAACCGCGATCGAGCAGCAGGGCGAGGCGACCCGGGAGATCGCCCGCAACATCCAGTCGGTGGCGACCGGTTCGAGCGAGATCAACTCCCATATCGGCGGCGTGACGACGGCGGCCGAAGCCACCGGCAAGGCGGCTTCCGACGTGCTGTCGAACGCCCGCGAGCTGGACAACCAGTCCGGCATGCTGCGCAGCGCGGTCGACGGCTTCCTCACCAAGGTAAGGGCGGCTTAGGCGCTCACCCCTTCTCCGATCCCTGCCGTGAGGCGATCACCACGCCCGCGAGCACCAGCGCGTAGCCGACCACGTGAAACAGTTTTAGCTCCTCGCCGAGCAGCACGATCGCCATGACCGAGCCGAACACCGGCACCAGATGCAGGAACGGCGCGGCGCGGTTCGGCCCGATCAGCGCGATGCCGCGGTTGAAGCAGAGATAGGCGAGCGTCGAAGGAAAGATCACGACATAGGCCAGCGTTGCCGCCGTGAGCAGATCCGCCCTGGGCGCAAAGCCGGTCGACATCTCCCACCATGCGAACGGCACCAGCATGATCGAGCCGCAGCCCATGGTGAAGGTGATCAGCGACAGCGGATGGGTCGCTGGCCGCCTGGTCATCACCGCGGAGTAGAGCCCGAACGCCAGCACGGCGCTGGCGAACATCAGGTCGCCCTTGTTGAAGTGGATTTTCGCCAGGGTGGAAACATCGCCGCGCAGGATGATGGTCAGGACGCCGGCGAGCGAGATCACGATGCCGCCGAGTTGGGCCCAGGTCAGCCGCACGCCGAACAGCAAAAGCGCCCACAGCGCCACAAACAGCGGCGCGGAGGACTGGATCAGCAGGGCGTTGAGCGCCTCCGTATATTGAAGCGCCATGTAGGAGATCGCGTTGTTGAAGGCGAAGCCGGTCGCCGACAGCAAGAGCATCAGCGGCAGGTTGGCGCGAAGAATCGGCCAGTCCCGGCGCAGATGCTCCTTCGCGAACGGCCACAGCAGGATGAAGGCGCCGATCCAGCGCACGCTGGAGAGCGTCAGCGGCGGCACGTGGCCTGCGACAAACCGCGCCAAGACGATATTGCCGGCCCAGAACAGCGAGGTCAGGCTGAGCAGCAGATAGGGCTGGTTGATGATCCAGCGCAGCGGCGAGAAATGTTTTGGTTCGGCGGACAACGCGCTGGAATCAAGCCTTCGAAATCGACGCTGCAGCTTGTGCCGGAATGCTTCGCAGCCACAAGACGGGGCAGCGGATTGCTGTTATGCGTCAGCAATCTCTGCCGTCATGCCCGCTTCTAGCGTCTTCACGTAGCAGCCAGGCCGACTGTCTGCGCGAGGCGACGTAGACGCCGGTCAGCACCAGGGCAAAACCGATGAAATGAAACGCCTGCGGATGCTCGCCGAGGAAAATAATCGCCATCACTGAGCCGAATACCGGCACGACATGGAAGAAGGGTGCCGCGCGGTTGGCGCCGATCAGGTGAACGCCGCGATTGAAGCAAAGATAGGCGACGATCGAGGGAAACACCGAGACGTAGAAGATCGTCAACAGGTTCGGCATATCGAGCGCCATCACCGGTCGCGTCATCAATTCCCAGATCAGGAACGGTATCAGGCAGGCGGCGCCGGCGCCGAAAGTGAATGTGGCAAACGACAGACCGTGGACCGCCGGCCGCTTCAAGGTCAGCACCGAATAGAGCGCAAAAATCACCAGAGCCACGATGAAGATCAGGTCGCCCTTGTTGAAGCGGATATTCGACAACGCCGTGAGGTCGCCATGCATGAGAATGACCAGCACGCCGCTCATTGACAGCAGCACGCCGATCGCCTGCGCCAACGTCAGTCGCACGCCGAGCAGGATCAAAGACCACACAGCGACCACCAGCGGGCCGGCGGATTGCAGCAGCAGCGTGTTCAGCGCCTGGGTATATTCGAGCGCCCAGTATTGCAGCGTGTTGAAGATGCCGATGCCGGTGATGGAGACGAGGATCATGAGGCCGAGCTTGCCGCGGATGGCGGGCCAATCGCGCACCAGATGTTTCCAGGCAAAGGGCAGGATCAGGAGGAAGGCAATGCCCCAGCGCAGGAACGCCAGGGTCACCGGCGGGATATGGCCGGCGGCAAGGCGGCCGACGATGGCGTTGCCCGCCCAACACAGTGCGGTGATGCAGAGCAGGAGATAGGGCTGGTTCGCGATCCAGTGACTGGAGGCTTGCGGCGCGACGTGCGAAGTTTGGTCGGAAGCGGACATGAGGTCGAATGTGGCCCGGTTCAATGCGCCGCGGCGCGGCCGGTGTCTGGTTTCCGGGCCGGCTTCTTGCCCGGCTCCCTCACAGACACGGATTCTCCCTGTGCATCAATGGGGTTGCACGCATCGCGACCATGCGCAAGAGAGCGATCGTAGACCCTGGCTTTGGATTTGACCGGACGGGAACTTGAAAAATGCGCATGCTTGCCTATTCTGCCTCAAAGCTTCGGCAACTCGCTTTTCTCTTGCTGATCGGTCTTGTTCTGATCGGTGTTGCCGCGCCTGCCGTGCGCGCGGCCGAGCCACGTTCCGGTATAGATGTTTCCGCGATCGACCCGAGCGTGCGGCCGCAGCAGGATTTCTGGCAATACGCCAACGGCAAATGGCTGGCGGCGACGCCGATTCCCGCCGACCGCGCAGGCTGGGACACGTTTTCGGAAGTGCGCGAAAAGACGCAAGCCCAGCTCCGCGCCGCGATCGAAGCGATCGACCCGAACGACAAGGATCATCCCGAGCGCAGGAAGCTTGCCGATCTCTACGCCTCGTTCATGGATGAAGCCGGCGTCGACGAAGCGGGCCTTGCGTCGCTCACGGAGGCGCTCGCGAAAATCCACGGGCTGAACGACAAGGCCGATTTGCCCGCCTTGTTTGCGGAGCTTGCAAAACTCAGGGTCCGCATTCCCTTGACGCTCGACGTCTCGCCGGACGAGCACGACGCCACGACCTATGTCGCACATCTCGAGCAGGGGCGGCTCGGCCTGCCGGACCGCGACTATTACCTGAAAGACGATGCGCATTTCGTGATCGTTCGTACGGCCTATCGCGCCCATATCGCAAAACTGTTTTCGCTCGCGGGCGAACCGAATGGTGAGGCTGCTGCCGACAACATCATCGCGCTCGAGAAATCGCTGGCGGAGCTGCAATGGACGCGGGTGCGGAACCGCGATCAAGTCAAGACCTACAACAAGACCGAGCTTGCGGCGCTGCCGGCGCTGGTCGGCAAGGACGATCTGCCGTCCTATCTTGCTGCCGCCGGCATCGGTCGCGATATCTCGACCGTCATCGTCGCGCAGCCGAGCTTCTTCGCTGGGCTTGAGGCGGTATTCCGCGACACTCCGGTCGATACCTTCAAGGCCCTTCTCGCCTACAATCTGCTCAGTGCCTATTCGCCCTATCTGTCGGCGCCGTTTGCGGATGAGGATTTTGCCTTCGAGCTGCACACGCTGCGCGGCGTGCCGGAAATCCAGCCGCGCTGGAAGCGCGCGGTCTCCGTCGTCGATCGCCTGATCGGCTTCGATCTGGGCAAGCTCTATGTCGAGCGCTATTTCCCGCCGGAGGGCAAGGCGCGCGCGGAAGCCATGACCGCCAATCTGATCGCGGTCTATCGCGAAGGGATTGCGACGCTCGACTGGATGGGCCCCGATACTCGCGCCGAGGCGCTGAAAAAGCTCGAAGCGATGGTGCCGATGATCGCTTATCCGACAAAATCGCGCGACTACACCGCGCTCGAAATCCAAAAGAGCGATCTCGCCGGCAATGTCATGCGCGCGCGGCGCTTCGACTATGACTACTGGCTCGGCAAGCTCGGCAGGAAGGTCGACCGCGAGGAGTGGTTCACCGCGCCGCAGGTCGTGAACGCCTTCTATAGTCCGAGCCGCAACCAGGTCGTGTTTCCGGCCGGCATTTTGCAGCCGCCCTTCTTCGACGCCGGCGCCGACGATGCCGCCAATTACGGCGCGATCGGCACGGTGATCGGCCACGAGATCAGCCATGCCTTCGATGACCAGGGCAGCCAGTTCGACGGTGACGGCAATTTGCGCAACTGGTGGACCAGGAACGACCGCGAGCGCTTCGAGAAGCAGACGCACAGCCTGGTCGCGCAATACGACGCCTTCACGCCGCTGCCCGGCTATCACGTCAATGGCGCGCTGACGTTGGGGGAGAACGTCGCCGATAATGCCGGGCTTGCGATCGCCGTGCGCGCCTACCTTCTGGCGCGCAAGGGTTGCCCGGCGCCGATGATCGACGGCTTCTCCGGCGAGCAGCGGCTGTTTCTGAGCTTCGCGCAGATCTGGCACGAGAAGCTGCGCGACGCCGCGCGCATCGAGCGCCTCAAGGTCGATCCGCATTCGCCCGGTCAATTCCGTGCCAATGGGACCTTGCGCAATCAGGGTTCGTTTATGCAGGCCTTTGACGTCAAGCCGGGTGACGCGATGTACCTGCCGAAGGAGGAGCGGATATCGCTGTGGCAGACCGACCGAGAGCTGATCTGCGCCGGCAAGGCGCCGTAGGATCTCTGTTCAGCCGGCCTCGCCGCCGCGATTGGCGCGACATTTCACGATCTGCTCGGCGAGATGGATGAGCATCCGCTTGGTGTCGTGGTCCTGCAGCTCGCGGAAAGCCCGCAACAGGCGCAAATCGAGCAGCGATTGCATCGCGGGGTTCGCCGCCGCCCCGTCGCCCGGATTTTTCCGATCGAGCTGTCCGGACAGAAGATCTGCAGGCAGCTCGAGGACCTCGGCGATCTGCCTCAGGCGTGCGTTTTCGCATCGGTGCCGGCTCGGTTCGCCAAAGGCCGCACCGAGCACCTCGGCCAGCTCGCTTTGCGAAAGCCCGATCGCCCGCCATCTGGCTTTGACGAACCGGTCGATTTGTCCATCAGACATATCTGTCATCGACCGGTTCCGTTCGCGCGATCGGGGAAGCGGACGAGCTTCGGACGCGATACCTTCTTGAAGCCCGCAAACAGGTTCACGAGCGGCTCGGCGTCCTTGTAGGCCTTCTGCAGGTCGCGCGGATGAACGAAGGCGTCGTTGAACCAGGGAAATTTGCGTCCGTCGAACGACTGCACGGTCCAGTCTATCACCTGCTTGACCCTTGCGATCTTTTTGGCGTCGGGATGATAGGCAATCCAGATATCGAGCTCGAATTGAACGCCGATATCAAGGGGGATCAGCGGATCGCCGAGCGCCGGCACGTAGGTCGGCAGCCAGCCGACGCCCGCGCCCTTTGCGATCGACCACAGATGCGCGGTGGAGACGTTGTTGCGCATCGCGACGAAGCCGATCTGCTCGCGCCCGTCGGAATATATTTCATAAATCTCCTTGCCGCGGGTCTGCTCGGCATCCTGCACCACGATCCGATGGTTTCGCTTGATGTCGTCCAGGCTCTTCGGCATGCCGTAGACCTCGACATAGGACGGGCTCACGAACGGCATGATATGCAGGCGTCCGACCCTGATCCGCTTCAGGTCGGGCTGCTTCGGCTCCTCGAGTTGCACGGCAACATCGGCTTCGAGCCGCATCACATCGGCCTCGCGCATTTCGCATTTCAGGTCGACCAGCAAGCTCGGATAGGCGCGCTGGAATTCAACCAGCCGCGGGACCAGCCAGAACGTACCGAGCCCCTCGGTGACGGCGATCCGCACCTCGCCCGTGAGCGCGGGCGTCCCCTGATTGAGTGCGCAGTCGAGACCGAACGAAGCCTCTTCCATCCGCTTGGCCGCTTCCAGCACCAGCAGGCCCTCGCGCGTCAGCCGGATGCCGTCGACATGGCGCGTCAGCAGCGTCGTCTTGTAAGCGCGCTCGAGCAGCGAGATGCGTTTGGAAAGGAAATTTGCCGACATGTTCAACTGGTCGGCTGCCGCCCGGAAACTGCCGAAGCGCGCCACCTCCAGGAAAATTCGAACCAGGTCCCAGTTTGCCATCCGGCCCGGTGTATGCGCACCGCCGTGCGCACCCCTGCGCTCATCTGAGTGCATACAAGCTTCCCTTGCTTCGTCTTTCATTATTCATTGCAGAAATATGCCACTTCCACAACCAAGAGGCGCCAACATGACCGCGCTCGACCTCAGCCTAATTCGCAAGAATGCCGGCGCAGCGGCCTCGCAGGGGCGCACCCCGGCCTTTTCCATCGACCGCATGAACGCGATGCAGATGGCCAGACGAACGGTCATCTTTACCGTCGACGCCGCGGGCATTGCCGCGCTCATCGATGCGGCGCGGGAAGACATTCCAGGCCTCACCACCAACGAAATGTTCCAGGCAGTAGCCAACCACAATCCGGATACGTTCTGGGCGATTGCCAGGCGCGACCGCCACAACGTCGCGGCGCCCAGGGGAGAGGGGTTTCTCGCGCTGTTGATGCTTAACGATGAAGGGGTGCGGCGGCTGGTCGATGGCCGGCTCAATACCAAGCTGCCCGAGCTCTGCTACATCGCGCGGCAGCACGAGCGTCCCGCCGGTATCTACGTCTGGGGTATCCACGCCAAGGGCGTATTGGCGGCCGCCATCCCGCTGGTGCTCGACAAGATCTCCTCGCCGCTCTACCGAGGCGTCAACCTCTATTCGCGGCCGATCACCAAGGGAGGCCTGCGCGTGCTGGAGCCGCTCGGCTTCTCGCCCGGCGCGCATTACGACGGCGTGTTCACGTCCGCGCTGCAGATGTTCGATCGCTCGGCGGATCTTCCGCCGGTCAAGGCCACCAGGCCCGATCCTGTCACGGTCGAGGTGGTTCGCTCGATGGACGAAATGGCGCGCGTGATCGCCATCCGCGGTGCGATCTACATGGCCGAGCAGCGCTGTCCGTTCGAGGAGGAATTCGACGGCAACGATTTTTCCGCAACTCACCTGATCTGCCACAAGAACGGCGAGCCGGTCGGTTGCATGCGCATCCGCTACTTCGCCGGCTTTGCCAAGCTCGAACGGCTGGCCGTGCGCCAGGAAGGCCGCGGTGGGGGCCTTGCGGGACGCATCCTCGATGCCGCGATCGAGCTGTGCCGCAAGAAGGGCTACAGCGTCCTCTACGCGCATTCGCAGAAGCGGTTTCTCAAGGTCTGGCAGTCACGCGGGTTCAAGCTGATGGGCGGCCGCGAGCTCGTGTTCTCCGATTTCGACTATGTCGAGGTCAAGCTTGAGACGGAGAAGCATCCGCAGAGCATCTCGCTTGACGACGATCCCTATGTGATCATTCGCCCCGAGGGCCGTTGGGATGTTCCGGGTATTCTCGAACGGTCCGCACGTCGGGGTGTTTGCAGCACGGCGGATGCGAGATGAGCGCGGTTATCGACTTGCAGTCCTATGTCGGTGCGGCCGGCAGCCGCCTTCTGGTACTGACGGACCTCCAGCAGTGCAATCGCGACGAGCTCGCGCGCGACCCATCGTGCGATCTCGCCCGCTCGCTGGACAATTGCATGGCCGCGATACGACATGCCCGCAGCATCGGGCTGCCGATTGCCTTCACGCGACAGGCGGAGCGGACCGGGACGGAAAAGAAGGCTGCGTCCCGCTGGATTTCGGGCTTCGAGCCCAATCGGGCCGACATGGTCTTCGAACGGCAACAGCCGTCCTGCTACGGCAATCAGCTCTTCGACGATATCGTCTCGCAGTTCGGCAGCTTTGCGATCGCGGGTCTGGCGGCCGAGGAGACTTGCCTTGCGACCTCGATTGACGCGTCTTGTCGCGGCCATCGCGTGACGTTCCTGAGCGATGCATCGGTGAGCCGGCGGCGGATGGAGGCGGATGCACAGGCCGTTCATGTCGTGACCACCAGCGCCATTGAATTGTTCGCCGACGTCGCGGCGACGAGCCACTGGCTGGTCGCCACGTCGCAGCGGCACGCCAGGGGGCGCCGATATGGATGAGTTCAGCGCCCGCCGTCTTCGCGCCGTCATCCCGGCGCTCCTCGAGCAGCGCAAGACCGTGCTTTCCGCAGGAATGGTCTTTACCGCCGACTTGATCGATCTGGCGATCATGCAGATTCGAATGACGCTCCATGATATTTCGGAAGACGAGCTGATCGAATTCTCCGAAGCGCTCGAGCTCACCTTGAGTGAGAGCGATCAGGTCAGTTGACGCGGAGAAGCCGTTGCCCCACCGCAGATGGTTGATCCTCGCCCTGTTGTTCGCGGCACGCGCAGCGACCGGATTCCAGTTTCAATCGGTCGGCTCGTCGACGCATTTGTTGATGCAGGATCTGGCAATCGATTATTCGGAGATCGGGTTGCTGATCGGCGCCTATCTGCTGCCGGGCGTCGCCGTTGCCTTTCCGACCGGCATGCTCGGCAACCGTCTCACGGACAAGATGCTCGGCATCGCCGGCTTGGTGCTGATGGTGCTCTCCGGACTGGGACTGGCGGCCTCAAATGGCCTCGTCACGGCATTGCTGGCGCGCACGATTGGCGGCGTCGGAGCGACGATCATGGCCCTGGTTGCCACCAAGCTGGTGACGGACTGGTTCGACCGCCGTGAGGTCACCCTCGCAATGTCGCTGCTGCAGATGAGCTGGCCGTTCGGCGCGATGCTGGCGCTGCCGATACAGGCCCATGTCGCGCAGCTTTGGGGCTGGCCGGCGGTGATGATCAGCGGCGCCGTTTGCGCCGGCGCGGCACTTTGCGGCTTCACGTTCGTGTCGGAACCGCAGCAACGACCAGAGGCAGCCGCGACCGGCCGTGCAGGGCTGCCTGTTTCGGTCTGGCTTCCGGTCACGGTCGCCGGCGTGATCTGGGGTGCGATGAATTTGGCCTGCATCCTGTTCTTCAGCTACGCCCCGCTTGCCATGGCCGCGCGCGGGATTGCACCGACAACCGCGGCGTCGCTCACGAGCCTCTCGATCTGGCTGACGATTGTCGCGATCCCGTGCGGAGGTTATGTCGTCCAGCGGCTCGGTGCGCCGGTCGGGGCCATCGGCGTCTGCGGTCCCCTGGCAGCGCTGGCGCTGCTGTCATTCGCGCTCGATGTCTATCCGACCACCGCTTGCCTGATCTTCGGGATCGCGGTCGGTCCATTGTCGGGCGCCATTCTCTCGCTTCCCGCCGCCATCCTCGCGCCGCTGCAGCGTCCGGTCGGCTTCGGCATCTTCTACACCTGCTTCTATGTGTTGATGGCCGTCGGCCCCTCCATTGCGGGCCGCTTGCAGGACGCCTGGAACTCGCCGATAGCAGCGTTGGTCGCGGCGGCGATACTGCTTGTGGCCGGATTTCCACTGTCACGGGGCTTCGTCGCGCTGTCGCAACCGCTGCGAGTTGCCGGGTCGAATGAAGAGCGACGCCTGCGCGCGATGTCTTGAACGAAGCTTGCGGGGCCAAGGCTGCGTGGGGCCGAGGGGTGGAACCCGCGGGATAACGAATTTTAAGGGGATATCAAGGGGTTGCCTTATGGCCAGCGGGCCGGAATAGCCCGTTCTTGCTTGCCTCAGGGAGCCGCTTCCTTTATCCGGATAGGCGCCTCGCATGCGAGCGGCCCCGGCCGTGAATTTGAGCTGGGCGCATGATCACGGAAACGCGCATCCCGCACTTGGGGCGCGAGGTGGTGGGACCGGTTTCCGTGGGGTTTATGCTCGTGTGAAGTTGGGATTGCAGAGGGACTAGTCCAGGAATGGCCAACGTTGTCGTCGTCGGCGCCCAGTGGGGCGACGAAGGAAAGGGCAAGATCGTCGACTGGTTGTCGGAGCAAGCCGACATCGTCGTGCGCTTTCAGGGCGGTCATAATGCCGGCCACACGCTGGTCATCAACGGCGAAACCTACAAGCTTGCCCTGTTGCCCTCCGGCGTGCTGCGGCCCTCGAAATTGGCTGTCATTGGCAACGGCGTGGTGTTTGACCCGCAGGCCTTTCTTGACGAGGTCGCCAAACTGAAATCGCAAGGGGTCGCCGTCAGCCCGGACAATCTGCGCATCGCCGAGAATGTCACGCTGATTCTGCCGCTGCATCGCGAGCTCGACGCGCTACGCGAGACGTCCAATTCCGTAACCGCGATCGGCACCACGCGGCGCGGCATCGGACCAGCCTATGAGGACAAGGTCGGCCGACGTGCGATCCGCCTGATGGATCTGGCCGATCTCGACACACTGCCGCACAAGATCGACCGGCTGCTTGCTCACCATAATGCATTGCGCCGCGGGCTCAATCTCGAAGAGATCGACGGCAAATTGATCTTGCGCGAGCTGACGGCGTTTGCGCCGAAGCTGCTACCTTATGCCGAGACGGTGTGGCGGCTGCTCGACCTCAAGCGTCGCGAGGGCAAGCGCATCCTGTTCGAGGGCGCGCAGGGCGCGCTGCTCGATGTCGATCACGGCACCTATCCCTATGTCACATCTTCCAACACGGTCGCGGCGCAGGCGGCGACCGGAACCGGCATGGGCCCGGGCGGGGTTGGTTATGTGCTGGGCATTTGCAAGGCCTATACGACCCGGGTCGGCCAAGGCCCTTTTCCGACCGAGCTTGATAACGAGATCGGCGAGGAGATCGGCCGGCGCGGCAAGGAGTTCGGCGTCAACACCGGGCGCAAGCGGCGCGTCGGCTGGTTCGATGCCATGCTGGTGCGGCAGAGCGTGCGCACCTGCGGCATCAACGGCCTGGCGCTGACCAAGCTCGACATTCTGGACGGCTTCGACAGCGTTGAGGTCTGCACGGGGTATCGGCTGGACGACAAGGAAATCGACCATCTGCCGGCCGGCGAGGGCGCCCAGGCCCGGGTGGTGCCGATCTATGAGACCATCGAGGGTTGGAAACAGCCCACCGCGAACGCCCGTTCCTGGGCCGATTTGCCGGCCCAGGCCATCAAATATGTCCGTCGTGTGGAGGAGTTGGTAGGTTGTCCCATTGCCTTACTTTCCACCAGCCCGGAACGCGAAGATACTATCCTCGTGCAAAACCCGTTTGAGGCTTAACGAGATATTACTGGAAAGCGCACATAGTTAACCCGATATGGCCGATTACTACCCGCTGATTGCTCGCGCTATTGCCGGACTGGATCCCAGTGCGCCCGGCGAAAGCCGCCGTGCGCTCTATGAGCGGGCCCGGGCTGCGCTGATTTCCCAGCTCCGCAGCGTTCAGCCGCCGCTTTCCGAATCCGAGATCACCCGGGAGCGGCTGTCGCTGGAAGAGGCCGTCCGCAAGGTCGAATCGGAGGCTGCCCAGCGTGCACGCGATGCCCGCGCCGGTGGTGGCGCCACCGCTGGCGGCTCCTCGCGTGGGGATGCCTTCCGCCGTTCTACCGGTACGCGGCCTGCGGACGCCACAGCCCCGTCCAACGGCCAGTCCGCCGGGCCAACCGTCCGTCAGCGTCCGTCAGCGCCCCCGCCGGCGCCGCCCCCGTCGCGCAACGACCGGCCGCCGCTCGGTCAGGATCCCGAACGTCCGCCCCGCCCGCCGCGGGCCGATGCGCCGCCCGCGCCGCGGCCGCAACCGCCCGTGCCGCCGCAGCCGCAGGTCTCGATGCAGGACCCGCAACTGCCGCCAGTGCGTGATCGCGCGGGCCCGCCGTCTCCGCCGCCCTCGCGCCGGCCAGGCGATAACGGCAACTCCCAGGCGCCGGGCGTGCGCGGTTTCCGCGATATCGCTGCCGATGCTGATGACCTCGGCCGCGCCGCCGCCCAGGCCAACCGGGCCGCGCGGCGGACCTATGCCAATGTGCCGTCGCCATCGCCGGAGTTCGACCGGATCGAGCCGGACCTCGAGAACCGCGGCGGCGATTTCGAACCCCCGTTCTCCTACGAAGAGTTGATGGAGGAGGCCGAGCGCTACTCGCCGTCCGCTCCACCGGTCCCGCGCGCCCGCATAGGCTCCGACCGCGACCGCGGGCCCAAGCCCAAGCGCGCCCGTTCCAGCGCGGTGTTTCCATTCAAGAGCGCGATCGCCGTCGGCATCGTGCTGATCCTGGTGGGCGCGGCGATCCTCTGGGGCAAATCGGTGGTCACGACCGTCAGCGGACTGTTCAAGTCACAGCCCGCGGTCGAGCAGCCGAAGGATGCCTCGCAGCCGCTGACCAAGCCGAAGATTGCGGATCGCGTCGGCCAGCCGTCGTCGTCGACCGAGCAGCCGGTGGCGCCGGTGGCGCAGCGCGTGGTGCTCTATGACGAGGATCCGTCCGATCCCAAGGGCAAGCAATATGTCGGCTCGGTGGTGTGGCGCACCGAACCGATCAAGGCGACCGGCAACGCCAAGCCCGACATTGCCGTGCGCGCCGACATCGACATTCCCGATCGCAAGTTCAAGATGACGATGTCGTTCCGACGCAACACCGATTCATCGCTGCCGGCGAGCCACACCGCGGAGCTCACCTTCATCCTGCCGCCGGACTTTTCAGGCGGCGGCGTCGCCAACGTGCCGGGCATCCTGATGAAGTCGAACGAGCAGGCGCGCGGCACGCCGCTTGCCGGGCTTGCGGTGAAGGTCACCGACGGCTTCTTCCTGGTTGGGCTGTCCAATGTCGATGCCGACCGCTCGCGCAACATCCAGCTCCTGAAGGAGCGCTCGTGGTTCGACGTGCCGCTGGTTTACGCCAACCAGCGCCGCGCCATTATCGCGATCGAGAAGGGCGCCCCAGGCGAGCGCGCCTTCAACGACGCCTTCGCGCTGTGGGGCGAGTAGGTTCCCCTCGACTATTTATTTGTCCGGCCTTCACGCGCCGCTGCTATAAATAGCCCGCAGGCGGAGGCAGGGTATGAAACGCTATCTGATCTTTGCAGCCATCGGACCGCTGCTGGGCGGGTTCTGGCTGCTGCTGACGACCACGACGATGTCGGGCTATTTCAGCCATCCGCCGACCGCGGCCGAGATCGGCAAGCTGCTCGCGGTGTTCGTGACGACGCTGCACTTCAGCTATCTGTTCGGGCTGTTGCCGTCGCTGATGATCGGCGCGATCGAAGACATCCTCTGGCACGTCAAGCGTATCGGCCCGACGTTGCGCATCCTCCTCGTCGGCGTGATTGCCTTCGGTGCGGCCGAACTCTTGTACGGATCGCGGGGTCAGGACAGCGGCCTGTTCCAGTTCATCATGTACGGTCTCGTCGGCTTCATCCCCGGCGCCGTCAGCGCCTTCCTGGTGCACAGGTACGTCGAGGAGCCGCAGCCGCCGGCGCGGGCGTCGCCCGCGACTTAGACTGCGCATGATCTTATCGGAAAACCGGTTCCCACCCCGCATCAAGTGCGGGGCAGGCTTTTTCCGGATCATGCGAAAAAACGGCGGACAGAAGCTGCCCGCCGTGTGAATCGCATCAAGCAATCAAAGGCCGTCAGCGGCCGTTGCCGCGGCAGCCGCCATTGGGCCCGATGTGATAGCCGCGCGGACAGGCGTGCGCCGCCGGGTTGGCGTAGTTGCGCAGGCAGCCGCCATAGGGGCCGCGATGCCAGCCCGCGCCGCATCCTCCCGCCACCTGGATGATGTCGGTGTTCTCCGAGGTCGCGACCGGCGCGAGCGGCATTGCCTGCGCGGTGCCGGCGGATCGTGCCGAGGAAGAAAGCAATAGCCAACAGGTTTTTCATGATCCTGGTCTCCTTGGGTGGATGGGTTGAAGTGACGGAAGTCTCAGTGGCCCGCGGCGAAGTTCATGCCGGCCTGGACCTCGCCGATCGCCTGGTCGATCAGTCCAAGCGCTCGCTCGCGATGGCCGCCCTTGTTGGGCGTCGCCTTGGCGAGCTCGGCGCGGGCCGATTGCAGGATCGCGATGGTCTCGGCCATATGCGGCTGCGCAGCGATCGCGTAACCGATGCCCACGCTGCTTGCGATGACGGCGCCGAGCAGCAGCCTGCGCCCAAATTGAGTGCCCATGTCATTGTCTCCTTGACGGTCGTTTCGTTGAGTTCAGGCAATTGCCCCTTGCCCGCGACGACGAGCCCGATTCGACAGACCGGCCCCGCCGCGCGGGATGCATAGAGGGGGTTCATCCCTTCGTCTTGGACTGACGGGCGCGGAAGCGATGCGGATTTGGACTGTCCGGCGCTGTTTCCTTGAGCCACGGCTGTTGATAGCCTCGCGCTCCCGCCTTCAGGCCGCGTTCATCGGCGGCCGGCCAGCATGACCGCAAATCCAAAGAATGCCATGACCGTCGTCCGGACATCGCTGTCGACCGACATGCTGCCGCAAGGGCTCGATGAACGGCAGCGCTTCCTGCGCTTTGCTGAATTGTTCGAGCATTTCTCCAACACTGGCGAGCTCGATCCGGCCTCAGACGTGCCCTTTCATGCCGCCATGAACTCGATCCATGTCGGGACCACCTTGCTCGGCCGTTGCGACGGCACCTTCACGACGGTGCGGCGCGAGCTGCGCCAGGTGCTTGCAACCAACGACGATCGCTATTGCCTGGCGCGTAACACCGGCGAGCGCGCATCGAGGTTCGTGCATCGCGGCCGCGAATTCACGCTGCGGCCCGGTTCGATCGTGCTGTTGAAGCTCGACGAGCCGTTCTTCGCCGCCGATGGCACCAGCCGCAAGCGCTTCACCAACGTGCATCTGCCGATGGAGACGCTGCGGGCAATGGTGCCCGGCGTCGACGGCCTGGTGGGGCGCGAGCTGGAGGGAGGCGGCGCGCTGTCGCTGGCGATGGATTACAGCAATCTCCTGCTGCAACATCCTGAGGCAGTTGAGGAAGCGGGCATGGCGATCGCAAACCATCTGCTCGATCTTGCCGCCCTCGGCCTCGGCGCTCGCGGCGATCTTGCCGTCGATGCGCGGCGCGGCGGTCTGCGCGCGGTGCGGCTGAAAGCGGTTCTGACGATCCTCGAACAACGCTTTGCGGAGCCGGATTTTTCCGCGCAGAAGCTCGCCGCCGCAGCCGGCCTGTCGGAGCGTTATGTCAACGAACTGCTCTATGAAGCCGGTTCGAGCTTCACAACCCGGTTGAACGAATTGCGGATGCGCAAGGCCGCCGACCTGCTGGCGCACAGCACCAGCCGCATCAGCGACGTCGCCTTCGATTGCGGCTTCAACGACCTCTCTTACTTCAACCGCTGCTTCCGCCGCCGTTTCGGGCTGACGCCGACGGCGGCACGCGGAAAATAAGCAACTTGCGGCCGCCTTGCGCGTTACCATCTGATGACGATGGCAAACGATCAGGCATTCCGAAACCCGCATGTTGGCCGCACCTCCCGCGCTGGTTTCAGCGCCGCCGAAGCGCGCGGAAAAATCATCGACCAGGACGGCCGCGAGATTCCGGAAGCGACGCCGGGCGGAACCCATTTCGATTTCCGTACCTTCTCGGCGAGTCCGTTCGGCCAGCTCACCCGCGAGCAGCGGCTGAAGCGGCTGGAGGCGGTCGCGAAAATCCTCGACGTCGCCTTCATCCTGCCCGGGACGAAGATCCGCTATGGCGTCGACGGCATCATCGGGCTCGTCCCCGTGGTCGGCGACATCATCGCGGCCGGTCTGTCGCTGTGGCTGGTCAATGAGGCCCGCGCGCTCGGCGCGCCATGGCACGTCACCGCGCGGATGCTCGGCAATGTCGCCTTCCACGGCGTGGTCGGCACCGTGCCGATCGCAGGCGACGCCATCGACGTGCTGTTCCGCGCCAACATGCGCAATGCGCGGCTGTTGCGGAATTGGCTGGACAAGCAGCCGCGTTGATCCACCAGACAAAACGCCCCCGGATTTTCATCCGAGGGCGCGTCACACGAAACAGGTAGAAAGCTTACGCCGCGTCCTTGTCGCTGGCCGCGGCGGGCTCGGGCTTGCGCGGGCGGCGTGGCAGCGGGAACGCTTCGCTCTCATAGAGCGACCGGATGCCGCTCTGGTCGAAGCGGGCTTCCTCGACCTGCAGATACGCGCCGTTCAGCGAATCCGCGGGCAACTCCTCGATCGCGAAGCGAACCGCCTCAGCCGCGGTGCCAAACCGCCGGTACGCGAAACCAGCCCGCTTCTTCTTGCGGATCGCGGCGGGGAAAAGTTCGGCGGCGGTGTTGAAGTTGAACGGACGCAAAGGACGCATGGTCGAGGACCTCTTATCTTCTTGGCGCTAGCGTGAGCGGCTGGTTGGGGACCTGACGTCGGAAGCGTCGCGACCGGCGGCGCACCGCGCACATCATTTCGACCCCTAATATAGGCCTGTTTGACAGAATTGCGAATCCTGCCGGACCAAATCGTGAATCCGGAACCGGTTTAATGGTAACCAAGTAAGCCTTGTGATTTCAAAGGCTTATCCGATTCACAACTTGCCAAGAAGGAGCAACACCAGCAGCACAACCAGAATTACGCCACCTATGCCCATTCCGGAATGGCCCATGCCGTAACCGTAGCCGCCGAACCGGCCGGAAAAGCCGCCCAAGAGATAGATGATCACCAGAATGATCAGGATCAGCCCAAGCGACATGGCACCCTCCGCACACAAGCCGGCGCTCAAAACCTACGCCGCGCCGCTTGTCCTGCAAAGCACATTCAATGCGATCTGTCCGGGATTTGAGGCGAGGGCGCCGACCGAACTCGGGTTTACCCGAGAGGTGGCGCTTATTTCGCCTTCAGCTTCAGTGCCGCCGAGTTGATGCAGTAGCGCAAGCCGGTCGGTCCCGGGCCGTCATTGAAGACATGGCCGAGATGGCCGGAGCATTTCGAGCACAACACCTCGGTGCGGATCATGCCGTGGGTGGCGTCGCGCTCCTCGTCGACGTGGCTCTCGGCCGCTGGCTCGGTGAAGCTCGGCCAGCCGCAGCCGGAATTGAACTTGGCATCGGACTCGAACAGCGTCTGCCCGCAGCCGGCGCAGACATAGGTGCCCGGCTTGGTCTCGTATTCATACTCGCCGGTGAACGGGCGCTCGGTCGCCTTCTCGCGCAGGACCGCATACTGCGTCGGTGTCAATTCCTTGCGCCACTCGGCCTCGCTTTTCACGAGTTTGTTCGTGGTCTTGGTGTTGGACATAAATGTTCCCTTTCAGGCGCATGATCCGGAAAAAGCCTGCCCTCGCACTTGATGCGGGGTGTGTAGCGGTTTTCCGAAAAAATCATGCACAAACGAGAAAAGCCGCCGTCAGTTTGAAACATTGACGTTCTTCACCAGCGTCGGCTTCTCGATATAGTTTTCCGCAAACAGCTTCTTCAGGTTGTCGATTTTCGGCAGGTCGTTATAGGCAATATAGGGTTGATTGGGGTGCAGCGTCAGGTAGTCTTGGTGATAGGCCTCCGCCGGGAAGAACCCCTGCAGCGCCGTCACCTTGGTCACGATCGGCTTGCCATAGACCTTGGCGGCGTTGAGCTGGGCGATGTAGGCGTCCGCGACCTTCTTCTGGTCCTCGGAGGTGGTGAAGATCGCCGAGCGATATTGCGTGCCGGAGTCCGGGCCCTGGCGGTTGAGCTGGGTCGGATCATGCGCGACCGAGAAGTAGATCTGCAGGATCTTGCCATATGAAATCTTCTTCGGATCGAACTTGATCTGCACGGATTCGGCGTGCCCGGTGCTGCCGGTCGAGACCTGCTCATAGGTCGCCGTCGTCTGGTTGCCGCCGGCATAGCCGGACACTGCGTTCACCACCCCCGCGGTGTGCTGGAACACGCCCTGTACACCCCAGAAGCAGCCACCCGCGACCACGGCGGTCTGCAGACCGCCGGAGGCCGGAACATCGGCGGTGGGGGCGGGGATCACCACTGCCTCCTCGGCGGCGCGGGTGGGGACGGAGATGAAGGCAGCGATCGCCAAGGCGCCGATGGCGGCGGCGCAGAGCGAAAGGCGGCTGAACTGGCTCATGGCATGTCCTCGCTTAAGGAAGGGGCCGGATGTCGGGTTTTGGCTTAGTTTAAAGCGCACAGCCCGCGCTTCACAACACAGGCGGCGGATTTCGTGTACCCAAGATACGGGTCCTGGGCGCAATTGTTACGCACCGAGGGACACGAGTTTGTGAATAAAATGCCGCATGGCCAAGGCGTTAATGCCGGACCGCGACCAGGCACGGGCAACAGCCCTTCATCTACGGCTTGCCGCCGGGCAGCGAGGATTTTATTTCGCGGGGAAATAAGTTTCGTGTCCCGGACGCGGCGCAGCGCGTCAGCGGTGCGACGCAGAGCCGGGACCCACGCCGCAGTGGACCCCGGATCAGCAGCGCACCACGCCGCATCAGACAGCGGAGATCTAATGTGAAAGCTTCGCGGCGTGCCGCGCTGCATCCGGGGAACGCTGGAGCGCGTCACACCACTATCGAAAGCCTTTTCGCCGCGCGCGTAATCCCCGTATACAGCCACCTTGCGCGACTGTCCTGGAACGCGAAGCTCTCGTCGAACAGAACGACGTCGTCCCATTGCGAGCCCTGCGACTTGTGCACGGTGAGCACATAGCCATAGTCGAACTCGTCATAGGGTTTGCGCTGCTCCCACGGGATCTGTTCGATCCCGCCTTCGAAACAGTCCTGGCGCACGGAGACCTTCGTCACCTTGTGGCTGAACTCCTCGTCCGGCGACAGCCGCATGCTCAGGATGCGAGATGATTTAGAGCGCGAGGCGTTTCGGGCTTTTACCCGCCACAGTCCGCCGTTGAACAGGCCCTTCTTGCGGTTGTTGCGCAGGCACACCAGCTTGTCGCCGGCGACCGGCAACGCCTCCTCGATGTTCTGGCGCTGCCGCATCCGCATGTTGTAGGCGCGGCGGGTGTTGTTGCGCCCGACCAGCACCTGATCGGCGTTCATCACCCGGTCCGGATCGAGCTCGCTCCGCGACACCACCTCGCTCTCGCCATAGCGGCCGATGTCGAGCTCGCGGCCCTCGCGCACATCCATCGACATCCGCACGATCGGATCGTCCTGCGCCTGGCGGTGCACCTCGTTCAGCATCGCGTCGGGCTCGGACGCCGTGAAGAAGCCGGCCCCCTGGATCGGCGGCAGTTGCGCGGGGTCGCCAAGTACCAAAAGCGGACATTCGAAGGAGAGCAGGTCGCGGCCCATCTCGGCATCGACCATCGAGCATTCGTCGATCACGATCAGCTTGGCCTTGGACGCGGGCGCGTCGTCCCAGAGCTCAAAGCTCGGCTGTTCGACGCCGCTCTCACGCGCGCGGTAGATCAGCGAGTGAATGGTGGAAGCGCTGTCGCAGCCCTTGTTGCGCATCACCAGCGCCGCCTTGCCGGTGAAGGCCGCGAATTTAACCTCGCCATCGACGCCGTCGGCGATGTGCCGCGCCAGCGTGGTCTTGCCGGTGCCGGCGTAGCCGAACAGCCGGAACACTTGTGGCGTATTGTTCTTGCCCGGCCTGGCCTTGAGCCAGTCGGCAACGGCTTTCAGCGCGGAATCCTGATGCGGCGTGAAGGTGGTCATGATTCGATCGGAAGACGGGTCGCGCGGGCGACTCAAGTGGCCCACAACCTAATCATTCGCTTGTTCCGATCAAGCCTGCTTCCGCGGCGCGGAATTGCGGTGCGCAAGGCGCGCTAGACACGGTCGGGGCGAAGACTACACTGACCGAAAAATAACAGGGTGGTTTTGGGAGAGACGTTATGAAATTCGGCATCTTCTACGAGCTGCAATTGCCGCGTCCGTGGGTTGAGGGCGACGAGCTAAGACTTTATCAGAATGCGCTGACGCAGCTCGAGACCGCCGACCGCTGCAACTACGACTATGCCTGGGTGGTCGAGCATCATTTCCTGGAGGAATATTCGCATTCGCCGGCGCCGGAATCCTTTCTCGCCGCCGCGAGCCAGCGCACCAGGCAGATCCGGCTCGGTCACGGCATCTTCCAGCTCACGACCAATCATCCCGCGCGCGTCGCCGAGCGCGTCGCGGTGCTCGATCTCCTGAGCAACGGCCGCTGTGAGTTCGGCATGGGCGAGAGTGCTTCCATCACCGAGCTGACGCCGTTCGGCCGCGACATGGAAACCAAGCGGGAGGTGTTCGAGGAGGCGGTCCAGGCGATCTTCCCGATGTTCACCAAGGTCGGTACCGAGCATCACGGCAAATATTTCGACATCCCCTTGCGCAACGTCGTGCCGAAGCCGGTGCAGAAGCCGCATCCGCCGCTGTGGATGGCGTGCTCGCAGCTGCCGACGATCGAGCGCGCCGGGCAGAACGGCTTCGGCGCGCTCGGCTTCCAGTTCGTCAGCGCCGACGCCGCGCATGCCTGGGTGCATGCCTATTACAACGCCATCACCAAGCGGCTGAAGAAGCTCGCCGACTACGAGATCAACCCGAACATGGCGCTGGTGTCGTTCTTCATGTGTGCCAAGACGGACGAGGAGGCGCGTGCGCGCGCCGACGGTGCCACCTTCTTCCAGTTCGCGCTGCGCTATTACGGCCAGGGGCAAAACAGGGCTCGTCCGGCGCCGGGCACGATCAACATGTGGGACGAGTACAACAAGTGGAAGCGGGACAATCCGGAGGCGCAGGAGGCCGCACTGCGCGGTGGGCTGATCGGCTCGCCCGAAACCATCCGCAAAAAACTGCGGCGCTTCCGCGCCTCGCATATCGATCAGGTGATCCTGCTCAACCAGGCCGGCAAGAACAGCCACGAGCACATCTGCGAGTCGCTCGAGCTGTTTTCAAAGGAAGTAATGCCGGAGTTCAAGCACGATCCCGAGCATGAGGAATGGAAGAAGGGCGTCATGAGCGGCGCGATTCAGCTCGAGGAGATCGACACCGCCGCCTTCACCGACCGCTACGGCAAGCTCGCCGTCAGCGTGGCGCCGAAGAAGGCTGCGGTGGGGTAGGCTCCTTCTCCCCTTGTGGGAATTATTGCCCCTTATACGTCCTCATGCTATGCCATGAGCAGCACGTAACTGCTTGAACCCCCTCAGATAGTCCTCACTAGGCCTCACCCATCCTCATGGGATGACACCCCCAGTTTAGGGACATTTTGAGGGACAGCAGGCAATAAGGGGATCTTCAATCACTATGGCACGAAGCATCTACGCGGGGCAGCTCCGCAACCGAACCAGCAGGCTCAAATTACCGGCTAGGCCGAAGCCCTACAAGCTCATGCTCGCGCCCGGCATTTTCTTGGCCTACAGGCGCAACGCTGGACCAGGCACATGGTCTGTCGAGGCCGGCGCGTTGACGCGGTTCGCGCTCGCCGACGATCATGAGGACGCAAACGGCGACAGCGTCATGTCGTACTTTCAGGCGCAGCAACACGCGCTGAAAATGGCTCGGGGCACTAACGGCAACAAGCCTGTGTCGATCGCCGCCGCGCTCGACGCCTATGAAGCCGATCTCACGGCGCGCGGCGGCTCTAAGTACAACGCCGTTTCGGTCCGGAATCACTGTTCGCCTGCCATGCTGAGGAAAGTCGTCGGTCTGCTTTCCAGCGACGAGCTGCGCGACTGGCACAGCGCGATGATTGCCAAGGGGCTCAAGGTGTCGTCCGCCAACAGGATCGGAAAGAGCCTCAAGGCCGCCTTGGCGCTGGCTGGAAAGCGCGGGCGTCTCAGCAATCAGGCGGCTTGGCGGGACGGGTTGAAGCCGCTGCGGGCTGGCACTACGGCGCCGCGAGACAACTACTTTTTGCCGGACGCCGCGATCCTGGCTGTGATCCGCGAGAGCTACGCCGATGGCGACGATTTCGGCACGCTGATCGACGTTATGGCCGGGACCGGCGCGCGCGAGTCACAGCTGCTGAAACTGCGCCCTCAGGATATCCTCGACGACGAGGCCGAGCCGCGGCTCATGGTCTGGTGCTCGAACAAGGGCGCCCACCGGGAGCCCGAGCAGCGGATGCTGTCGATCACCCCGAGACTGGCGAAGGCCTTGCGCACGCGGGCGCTGGCGCGAGGGCAGGACCGTCCGCTGTTCGACAGGGTATGGGGCACGTCCAAGAGCTTCCGTGTCGTACTGGAGCGGCTGGGGCTCGACCTGACGCTGTCGCCCTATGTCATGAGGCACAGCTCGATCATCCGGCAGATCAGGGCCGGCAAGCCGTTGCGGTTCATCGCTTTCGACCACGACACGAGCACGGGCGAGATCGAGAGGACCTATGCCAGGCATTTGAACGGCGCCCGCGGCGACCTTTCGCGGCAGGGGCTGCTCGCTGACGAGGCGACGCCCGCAAGCAACGTGGTTTCGCTGGCCCGATAACGCGCAAGGCCTGAATTATAAGCGGCCGGCCAGTGCGGTTTGGAGCGCACCTGCCGGCCTACCGAGACCACGGAGCGACCATGGCCGAGGTTGATAGCGAGATTACTACATGGATGCTGCTTGGCGAAGTGGTGCGCCTGGTCACCGGCGCATATGGCGGCTCACGGAAGCACGCTGAAGCGGATCTGATGCGGGGGTTAGGTGGGCGCCAGATCCGATGGCGGGGCCTACTGAGAGGCCGGAAGCTGGATTTGGATCCGGGCGCAGGGTCTGCCGAGTTCTTCCAGGGTGGGCCGTCCGCGATGTTGCGCGGGCCTTTGTCCGAGAGCCGAGCGCGCCGGACAACCGTGCCCCGGGCCAGGGTTATCATTCGTAGTGCGTATCTAGACGGTGAACAGCCTGCTAAGGCGGCCTATCCAACGCCGGCGAGCGATTACGCAACACGGGAGGCCCCAAGGCGTGGTCAGGGATGATCAACCGGACGCCCGCGAGGGACAGGCCGGGCGCCCTGGGGAGGCGGAGAGGTTCGTAATACCGCTGAAGCCGAGTAACGCCGGTGGAGGGAAGGGACCTCAGTTCAAGACAGACGCAACAAGTGGTGAGGGACTTGGAGATTGGGTAACCTATCAACTCCGAAAACTGTTCAGAAACTGCAGACGGCGTTGCACGCGAAAGCGAAGGCAGAAGCCGGCTATCGCTTCTACGCGCTGTACGACAAGATCAACCGCGAGGACATTCTGGCCCATGCTTATGCCCAGTGCCGCTCCAACAAGGGCGCACCGGGTGTGAATGGACAGGACTTCGCGGATATCGAGGCGTATGGCGTCGAGCGGTGGCTTGGCGAACTGGCGCTTGCGCTCCGGGAGGAGAGCTACCAACCGGATCCTATCAGAAGAGTGTTCATCCCGAAGGCCAACGGCAAGCTCAGGCCGCTGGGCATCTCGACCGTGCGAGATCGGGTCTGCATGACGGCAGCAATGCTGGTGCTGGGACCGATCTTCGAAGCCGACCTTCCACCCGAACAGTATGCCTACCGTCCCGGGCGAAATGCCCAACAGGCGGTGGTCGAGTTGGAAGCGCAGCTGTTCCGCGGCCATCCGGAAGTCGTTGACGCCGACCTCGCGGACTACTTCGGGAGCATTCCGCATGCCGAACTTCTAAAGTCGGTAGCGCGCCGGATTGTTGATCGGCGCGTGCTGCATCTGATCAAGATGTGGCTGGAATGCCCCGTGGAAGAAACCGATGAACGAGGAAGGAAGACACGCACGACCGAAGCCCGGGACAAGCGGCGCGGCATTCCGCAGGGTTCACCCATCTCCCCATTGCTGGCGAATCTCTACATGCGCCGGTTCGTGTTGGGATGGAAGATGCTCGGGCTGGAGCAAAGCCTCGGCTCTCGCATCGTGACCTACGCCGACGATCTCGTGATCCTGTGTCGGAGAGGCAAAGCCGAAGAGGCCTTGCAGCAACTACGCGAGGTCATGGGAAAGCTGAAGCTAACGGTCAACGAGGAGAAGACACGAATTTGCAAGGTCCCGGAAGGAGAGTTCGATTTTCTGGGCTACACGTTCGGACGGATGTACTCAGAGAGAACCGGCCAGGCGCGCCTGGGGTACCGGCCATCGAAGAAAAGCATCAAGCGCATGGTGGAGAATATTCATGCGCTGACTGCCCGATCGGGGACATGGCAAGAAACCACAGAGCTGGTGGGTAAGTTGAACCGCACGCTGCGCGGATGGGCGAACTACTTCAAGGTAGGCACCGTCAACAAGGCGTATCGAGCGATCGACAACTACACTGCTGTGCGGTTGCGCCGGTGGTTGCGCTCCAAGCATAAAGTCAGGCGACGTAAGGGCGGGACGTATCCACTCTCTCACCTCTACGGGCACTTCGGGCTCGTACGCTTAACCGCGCTTGGACACGACGTGCCGTGGGTGAAGGCGTGAGGTTTTGTCCGAGAGCCGGATGCGAGAGATTTGCCTGTCCGGTTCGATGAGCGGGATGTGGAAACGGAGTCACGGTTGAACCACTAAGGCACCGCCAAACGAAAGGGGCGGAAAACAGATATGTTCAAACCTAAAGCCACCGCGCCACATCTCGACTCTACCAAACTCGGAAGTCGGCGGGTCCTGCCGCGAAGTCCGCTTTGCCCTCAGGAACGGACATCCCTGTCAGGTCCGCGGCGGCGGCATCTTATCAAATCTTTGCATCGAAGTGAGGTCGTGGACCCACGCCTGCTGCGATTGAACAAATAACTGTCTGCGCGGCGCTAGTTCATAGCGCTGGCGTAGCACGCCGACCCGGACGTTGTAGGGCTTTGGATCATCACCAACTGAAGTGGAGTAGAGCGCCGTGCCGCACTGCGGGCAAAACGCTTGCGGGCGGACCGCTCCACTATCGGCTGTCTTCAGGTATTCCTTGGGCTCGCCCGATAACAGTACGAATGTGCCCGGCCGCGTGATAATGACGGCGCGCATTGGTGCACCGCTCATCGTCTGACAATCGGTGCAGTTGCACATCGTTGTAGTTTCAGGATCAGCTTCGGCCTCGAACGACACGTAGCCGCAGTGACAACGTCCATCGATTTTCATGGCTTACCCCCTTGTCACATCGTTCACGCGGACACTCGAAGTTTAACTGTTCTTCGGACCGGCTGATAGGTCCGAAGTGGGTCAAAGGACTAAACCGCTCGCGCGGTAGAACGCCGCGGCTGGCGACACGGCGAAGCAATAGGCGACAGTTCATCGTGACGCGCGGTGCAATCAGCCCGTTGCTGGCGATGATCCGATGATGATCGAGGACCTGCTGATCTGGAAGTTCGTGGCGGAGCATCCCCATTGCACAAGAGCCAACTCGAACCCGGGCATTCTCGACCGTGATTGTGTGCACCATCGCGCTCGTTGGACCCAGCCCAGGAATCTCGACGCAAGCAGAGTTACAAATGCGGTGATGCTCTTGACGAGCAACTCGAAACAGTTTCGGCGCAGTAGCCCCAGCGGCTTTCCAGATCGATAGAGATCGGTTTGCCTCATGAGATTCGAATATCGAGGAACTCACGTTTAGATTGTGTGGTGTGGTATTTTTACTACGGCCAAGCCCTTGAAAGTACGGGTGCCGCCAAACATTACATCCCCATAGACGACCCTATTGATCGTCTGAAGGTTGTTTGACGCGACTTAGCTCGATCACGCGGCATCGTCCTACGTCCCCCCAGCGCGGTTTCCTCCTTTGGAGGCTTTCGGACGCCGGCCGCCGAACAAGCGGCGCCGTCCCTCAAGCGGCCGGCATCCGAAACCCTTCACAGAAGCAGACGTAAACTCTCGCCCCCGGAATGGACGGCTATTTGATTGCATGGCATTGTCAGTTTTTGGGTTTTGATGAGAGGAGATCAGATGAACAAACTCCTAGGATTTGGCATAGCAAGCGTTCTTTTCTTTTTTGGGCAACTAGCGATGGCACAAAACGATGCACCAACTGGGTCACCCGTTTCGGCCTCCGACGAAGCAGCGATACGGGCGATCATTGATCGTCAAACGGTCGCTTGGAATAATCATGATATGGGCGCGTTCGTAGCCGATGCCACGCCAGACGTGGATTGGATCAATGTCGTCGGCAGGCACTGGAAAGGACGCGACGCAGTAAGAGACGCACACGCTCTTCTTCACAAAGGCATGTTCGCAAAGAGTTGCATGCTGACCCCCGAGATTACAATGATCCGCGAGATTGCGACCGACGTGATCGTTGAAACTCACGTCAATCGGATTGAGGGAGTTGGAGCTTTGCCGTCCGGTGCGCCTTACCCGGATAGCGGAAATCTCATCACTTTAGTTTTTGTTAGAACTCCCGAAGGCTGGCGTATCGCTCACGCTCACAACACGACCATTGCCTACGATCAAGGAAAGAAGGGACAATAGTCAGCTTCGGGTCAAAGGACTAAACCGCTCGCGCGGTAGGGCGCTGGGGCTGGCGACACGGCTAACAGGATAGCGCGATGAGGCGTCCTGTCTTGAGATTGAGGGGTTTCGACAACCTCACTCAAGACAGGAGCATCCCCAATGACCGGTCAGGCCATCAGCCCGTTGCGTCGGCGCATGATCGAAGACATGGCAATCCGCAAGTTAGCGCCGAAGACCCAACATGACTACGTCCAAAGGGTCAAGGATTTCGCGGCGTTCCTCGGTCGCTCTCCCGCCACGGCTAAATCGGAGGAGGTGCGCCGCTTTCGGCTGCATCTGGCGTCGAACGGCGCCGGCACACCAAAGATCAACGCCACCGTCTCGGCACTGCGGTTCTTTTTCAATGTGACGCTCGATCGGCCCGACCTCGCCAAGCACCTGTTGTTCATGCGCGAGCCGCGCAAGGTGCCGGTTGTTTTAAGCCCCGAGGAGGTTGCGCGCTTTCTGGAGGCGGCGCCGAGCGTCAAGTACAAGGCGGCGCTCAGTGTCGCCTACGGTGCAGGGCTGCGCGTCTCCGAGGTTGTCTCGCTGAAGGTGTCCGATATCGACTCCGAACGGATGATGCTGCGCGTCGAGCAGGGCAAGGGTCACAAGGATCGCCACGCGATGCTTTCCCCCGTGTTGCTCGAACTTCTGCGCGACTGGTATCGCATTGCGCGGCCGCAGGGCTGGCTATTCCCGGGTCAGAATCCGGCCAACCCGATGACGACGCGCCAACTCACGCGCGCCTGCCACGCCGCGGCCCACATGGCCGAGATTACCAAGCGTGTGACGCCGCACACGTTGCGCCATAGCTTCGCGACCCATCTGCTCGAGCAGAACATTGATATTCGGGTGATCCAAGTCCTGCTTGGGCACGCCAAGCTCGACACCACGGCGCTCTACGCCCGTGTCGCCACCAACACCATCCGCGAGGTCATGAGCCCGCTGGACCGCCTCACACCGCTGGTGCCGCCCAAGAAGAATGAGCCCAAAGGCGAGCCACCCGCCTGAAGCGCGGCGCGCGTGCCGCGCCCGGCACTGGAGGTCGCGGATATCTTCCGCGATCATGGACCGGCATGGCGCAGCGCCAACGCCGGCCATGTGAGCCTCCAGCAGTTGAAGGTGATGTCGGCAATCGAGCGCTGCCGCACGGCGGCGCTCGGCGGCCATGTCGCGCGCTGCGAGGACTGCGCCTATACCACGATCGCCTACAACTCCTGCCGCAACCGGCACTGCCCGAAGTGCCAAGGAGCGGCGGCAAAGCAATGGCTCGCCGACCGCGAGGCCGACCTGTTGCCGGTGCCGTACTATCACGTGGTGTTCACGCTGCCTGCGGCCATCGCCGACATCGCCTACCAGAACAAGGCCGTGATCTACGATCTCCTGTTCAAGACCTCGGCCGAGACACTGGCCACGATCGCGGCCGACCCCAAGCACCTCGGCGCGCGCGTTGGCATCACCTCCGTGCTGCACACCTGGGGTTCGGCGCTCACGCATCATCCGCACGTCCACATGATCGTGCCGGGCGGCGGCATCTCGCCCGACGGCCAGCGCTGGGTATCGTGCCGTCCCGGCTTCTTTCTGCCGGTGCGCGTGCTGTCGCAGCTCTTTCGACGGCTATTCCTGGAGAAGCTGATGGCGTCGCACGCGGCCGGCCGCCTGCACTTCTTCGGCAATCACGCGCCGCTCGCCGATGCGCAAGGCTTCGCGACCTATCTGGCACCACTGCGCAAGACCGAATGGGTGGTCTATGCCAAGCGGCCGTTCGGCGGACCCGAAGCGGTGCTGGCCTATCTCTCGCGCTATACCCACCGCGTCGCCATCTCCAACAACCGATTGATCGCGCTCGGCGACAAGGGTGTCACCTTCCGATGGAAGGACTATCGTGTCGATGGTCACGAACGCCAGAAAATCATGACGCTCACCACTGGCGAGTTCATCCGCCGCTTCCTGAGCCACGTGCTACCGCAAGGCTTCCACCGCATCCGTCACTACGGGCTGTTCGCCAGCGGTACGCGCGCCGACAACGTCGCCCGAGCCCGTGAACTGCTCGCCGTGCCGGCGGCACAGTCCGAGGCCGCGGATACCAACTGCGCCAAGGCCAACGAACCGCTTGCGCATCCTTGCCCGTGCTGCGGTGGCCGCATGATCGTCATCGAGACCTTCGAGCGCGGCGGCTCGCCGCACTACCAGCCGGCGGCATCTCCAATCGTGATCAGGATTGACACGTCATGATCGCGGCGGTGCGCCAACATCACAAATCTGCGCATCAATTTCGCCGGCCCTCGACCGGCAACGAAAGCGCTCGCCGTCACGGCAACTTCGGCTACAGGCCTATCAACAAATCGACGCTCAACGCCGGTTCTGCCCATTGCGGTCGTCCGATCAAACCGCCAAGCTGCTCAATCGCGTCCGCAAAACGCGTTCAACGAACCTCGCACGCACACCGCCAGCGGCGAAATCCCCATAGCGTCTGACGCCCCACCTCGCCCGACCTTCCGCGGTTTCCTCCCTTGGAGGTTTGCGTACGCCGGCCCCCGCGTGTGCCGCGCCACCATCATGGGGCCGGCATCCGCAAACCTTCACAAAGCCGGAAGTGACCGTACTTGAACGGCTAGTCCGTTCTACCCTCGGAAGCGGACATGCCCGCGACCGGCAGCTTCGCGCCATTG
>CAVOML010000025.1:0-328985 GCA_963697015.1 uncultured Alphaproteobacteria bacterium | reverse complement strand
TGCCGATCGTGGCGTTCCCATTCCCGTCGCTCGCCAACCTTACCGCCGACATTATAATCGGAAAGGGCTTCGACAAGGCGAACGGCTTTGCGGCCGAGCCGGTCAGCTATGGGACGGGCGGTGCCTTATCGGCCGGCGTCGCCAAAGGCGAACTCCCGACGCACAGCATGAGCCCGTTCCAGCTGCAAAAGATGGTAAGCGACGGCGTCCCAATTGCTTTCTACGCCACCCTCGTTCAAATGGCCTCTCTCCAGGTGATCACGCGGAACCCCAAAATTCAGAAGTTCGTGGATCTCAAGGGTGGCTGATTCGCCGCGACGGTGGGCTTCGCCGAGTTCGACTATCTGACCATCTACGCCAAGCGGCTCGGCTTTGACCTGCAGAAGGACGTCACGATCGTGAACGCCACGACCGCGCTTGCTCAGGCGCAGCTCGAGGCCAATCGGGTCGATGCCATCATGGCCTGGGAGCCCTCGGCCACCATGATCCTGGAGAAGAACAAGGACGCGCGGGTCATCCTCCGCGGGGACGAAGCCTGGAAGGTCGTCTCCGGCACCGAAGGATGGCAGCTCCTGCTCTTCGCACGGACCGACTATCTCAAGGAGCATCCGGGCGCCCTGCAACGGTTCCTGAAAATGTACCAGGACGTGGCCGCTTTCATATCCGCCAATCCCGACGAAGCGGACAAGCTTGTTTCGTCGAACGCGTTCGTCTCGAAGAACGTTCCTGTTGGTACCGTCTCTTCGGCGGTGCGCGCGAAGCGGTTGATCATCGATGTACGGCCGTCATGGGACAAGCAGACGAATGAGCAGATCTGGAAGATGCTGGAGATCGGCTTAGCGGAGGGATACATACCCGCGCTGCCCCCGAAAAGCTCGGCCCTGCCCTCAGCACCAGCGAATTGAGGCGGCTGGACCATTCTGTTCTTTGGGGAAGTCGCGTGGGCAGAGGGCGCCAAGCCGCCGCTCGCTATGGCGGCGTCCCTCGGCTCAGACGCTCGCCAGCGCAGCGGCGGTGGTGGCGCTGGTAGGCGGGTGGCGGCTCGCCTCTCTGATTGGCCCGTCCTACGCGATCCCGAGCTGGCAGCGCATCTTCGAGGCGCTCCTGACAATCCCACTAAAGGACGTGACGGTCACCGTGCTACGCCTCGTCAGCTCAATGATCGCCTCGTTCATCCTGGGTCTGGCGGTATCCTCGCTGCTGTTCGAACGACCCATTGCCGAGGCGTTCTGGATGCCCTTCGTGCGGCTGCTAATGGCCGTGCCCGCTGTCTGCTGGGTGGTGTTCGCCATCCTGTGGTTTTCGAATGTGGAGCTGCAAATCTTCTTCGTGATGTGCGTGGTCTGTGCACCGGTGTTCATCGTCGACAGCCTTGACGCCATGAAGGGCGTACCGGCCGAGCTTCGGCAGATGGTCGAACTCGTTCCGGCCGAGCGCGGTCCAGGTATTCACTAAGGTGATCTTTCCCGGCATCATTCCAAACATACTGACGAGCTGGAAGATCAATCTGACCCTCGCGGTGCGCGTGGTGACCATTGCCGAGCTGGTGGGCGCTGTGACCGGCATAGGCCACGGCCTTGTTCTCGCGCAGGAAATGTTCTCCGTTGCACAAGTATTCGCCTGGACCGCCGTCCTCGTGATCATTCTCTTCTCGCTTCAGATCTTCATAACTGTTATCGAGCGGAAAGCGTTGTACTGGCGAACAGCATAGTCGGGATGCCATGCGGCCGGTTCCGGATTGCCTCCAGACGTAGTGCAGGGAAACGGAAGGCCAGACACCCTGTAAGGTTTGGGCCAATGAGATCGCACGAGTAGGGAGCAGAAGGGACTTGGGGACCGTTTAGAAGTCTCGTAAGTGGGGCAACACCGGACTTTGACTGATATCCCAGCAGCCCCTTCAGCGCACTCCCCCTGTTTACCTGTCCAGCATTTGCAGGCTGCCCGCTAGAACAATTTTCGCCATTAGAAGTTGATATCGCCGCGCTGGATCGATCATTGCGGTTTGACTTACATCACAAAGGTACCGGACTTTGAGATTACGATTGGCAAGTACGTGCCATTTGCGCCAAGGGAGAACTATCGACAGAACTGATGACCAATTCACAGCCGACGGGTAATTTTGCGGGACTGTTCAGCACGGTATGCCGATGAAGCAGCAAACGGTCCCCTTTGGCTGCTCGGTCTACCATTTGCGTAGAGGGAGCCGGTATCGAAACGGCTGACCAGCTGGTTGAGGCTGATAGTTCGGCAGTGACAACAAAGAGCATCGCAACAATTACGACGCAGCCCCTAGCGAGGTATGGAAAACCACGATTTACGCATTTAAATAGACCGTCCCCCGTGTACATCAAAACCCCCCACATTCGACAGAGCATCCGGTCGAGCACACGCTCGACCCGGATGAGGCCCATCGCTTTCCCCTTTGGCGGCCCCGTGGTTCAGAATGACCGGAGCCGCATTAACTATAAAATAGCAGCCGGTTGTTTCGGCCGTGTTTCAATTGGGTTTCGTGGACCTGTTTTTCAGAGATAGTCAACCTGCTGACATCGAGCGCATCCGCCAGGCGCTCAGCCCCAATGAGGGTCTGGTTGCCTATGGCGCGTCACACGGCAGGTCCGTGTCCATCGCCGAGAGGTGGGTCATCAGCTCGCCCGTCACCGACGCCCAGCTGCGGCGGGTGTAATCGATAAATGCCGCCTGCAGGACAGTTGGTGACGCGCGTTCCTCTGCTGCTTACGCCTCAGGATGGTGATCTCGACTGCGGCCACTGAGCCGCTCCCGGTACCTATGCGTGACGGCTGGTGCCCTCCCCTCGCGACGTCGGCGTACTGCGCCGGGCCGCAACACGAAATGTCACGCCATCCCGAAGCTCGGAGTAGCATGTCCGCCCGGCTACACGACGTCCGAGGCCGTCTACTGCATCGAGACCGCCTGCCAGAGCAGATAGGTCAGTTCGCCAGTTCGCGGCAGCCCGGAAAAACGCGCATCGCGGGCATTGTTACGGCGGGATCCGGGATGACGTCCTGACCTCCGGCGAGCCAATCGACCCAGGGCGGCAAGTCGTCACCGTCCGTTCCAGGCATCGCAGCTTCCGCATGGCGTGGTCGAGCAAGGCGGAAGCGGGCAGCATTGGCCTGCAGAAGCAAGGCCGCCACGAGCAGCATGAGCACTTCAAGTGATGCTTAAAAGAACGCGATCCATAAGCAGGCGTTGGGAAACACCTGCAACGCTATGTTGCGGACTCATGCACCGCAGCAAACAGCGTTCTTCACTCGATCACCTCGTCGGCGAGCGCGAGTAGTTTATCAGGCACGTTGAGGCCGAGCGCCTTGGCCGTCTTGAGGTTGATTACCAATTCGAACTTGTTCACCTGTTCAACCGGCAAGTCGGCCGGCTTCGTTCCCTTGAGAACGTTACCGACGTAATTTCCGCCCTTGTAAAAGCCATCGCTGAGGACCGTTCCGTAGCTCATTAGTCCGCCGACTTCGACAAATTCACGAAATTCGTAAGTCGCCGGCATTGCATGCTGTGCGGCGAGCGCAACAAGGTGCTCACGTTTGCTGGCGAAGAATGGATCGGCGCTTACGAACAGCGCATCGGCACGCTGCTGGGCGAGGCTGACGAAAACCTGATCGAAATCGTTTTCGCTGACCGCGCTCAGGACTGTGAGCCTGACACCGAGGACGTGCGCCGCGGCCTGCGCCTCCCGTATTTGCGGCTCAGCGACCGGGCTGGCAGGGTTGACGAGCAGTCCGATCAATTCGGCGTTAGGCAGCAGGTCGTGCATGAGCTGCAGTCGTTTTTCGGCTAAGGCCGTCAGGACCATCCAAATTCCGGTGATGTTCCCGCCGGGTTTGTTGAAACTGGCGACAAAGCCGAACTTGAGCGGGTCGGCGCCGGTGACGAAGACGATCGGGATCGTTGGGCTAGCAGCCTTGGCCGCAAGCACTGCTGGTGGCCCGAGGGCGAAGATCACAGCCACTTGGCGCTGCACGAGATCAGCCGCCATTGCCGGTAATGCGATCATAACGGTCAGTAATCCAACGGTATTGGACGGATACGTTCTGACCCTCGAAATAACCCACGTCCGAAAGACCGCGGCGGAACGCAGCATCGAAGCGCACGGAAATTGCTTGCCCCAAGCTGCTGAGATAACCAATCACCGGCATCGCTGGCTGCTGCGCTCGTGCCGCGAGCGGCCAAGCCGCCGCCGTACCGCCGATAAGCGTGATAAACTCGCGTCGCTTCATAGGTTAGTCCTCAGGCCGAAAACCACACCTTAGCACACAGTTGAGCGGAAACTGTGCTTCGCATCGCAGCAAAATAGGCCGCTCAGGTCCGAGATGGGTCATTCGCGTCGAAGGCAGCCGAGACCGTCCGCCAATGCGCTTCCGCTGCTCCCCTAAAAGCTGACGTAAACTCGCCGCCTTGGCTTCTGCCGCTTAGTGCCATTGGACGAAACCGCTCGCGCGGTAGGTCACTGCGGCAGCGGCGGAGCTAACCCGGTAGCGCGGAGGGGCGTCCTGTCTTGAAGATGAGGGGTTAGCAACCTCCCTCAAGACAGGAGCATCCCCATGACCGACCAGGCAATGAGCCCGTTGCGCCGGCGCATGATCGAAGACATGACGATCCGCAAGTTCGCGCAGAAGACCCAGCATGACTACGTGCAGAGGGTCAAGAACTTCGCGGCGTTTCTCGGCCGATCCCCTGACACCGCGACCTTGGAGGACGTGCGCCGCTATCGGCTGCATCTGGCGTCGAGCGGTGCGGGCACGCCGACGATCAACGGCACCGTGGCGGCGCTGCGGTTCTTCTTCAACGTAACGCTCGATCGAGCCGATCTCGCCAAGCACCTGTCGTTCGTGCATGAGCCGCGCAAGCTGCCGGTGGTGTTGAGCCCCGAGGAGGTCGTGCGCTTTCTGGAGGCGGCGCCAAGCATCAAGTACAAGGCGGCGTTGAGTGTCGCCTATGGTGCGGGGCTGCGCGTCTCTGAGGTCGTCTCGCTCAAGGTATCCGACATCGACTCCAAGCGCATGATGCTGCGCGTCGAGCAGGGCAAAGGCCGCAAGGATCGCCACGCGATGCTGTCGCCGGTGCTGCTGAAGCTTCTGCGCGACTGGTATCGCATTGCGCGGCCGCAGGGCTGGCTGTTCCCCGGCCGGGACCCGATCAACCCGATGACCACGCGCCAGCTCACCCGCGCCTGCCATGCGGCGGCACATATGGCCGAGATCACCAAGTGCGTGACGCCGCATACGTTGCGCCACAGCTTCGCCACCCATCTGCTGGAACAGAACACCGATATCAGAGTGATCCAAGTGCTGCTCGGAACGGCGACATACTGCCCGCGAACAACAGGCTGAAGCACGCATCACCTACCGATTTCATCCTCGCTTCGGCGAGACCGTAGGCGTCAGGCGGCGGCTTGAGCGAGGCGGCGCCGCGTTTCTTGTTGTGCACCAACTTGACGGCACCTTTGCCTGCCTTCCGGCGTGGATGACTGACGAGGCTGCGTCCCGATTCGAGATCGGCGATGAGCCGCATTTTCCCCTCGATGTTCTTCGCTCCCTACGCAACGAGGTCGATGCGCTTCTAGGCTTTCTGGCGTCCGAATCAAAAACGGAGCGACCAGAGAATGACGCACCGATCCGAGAATCTCCAGGCAAGCCTGTTCGAGGCCGAGCGACCGTGCGTCGAACTGCGTGCAGCTCAAAAGAGCGAGCTCGCGACGGTCATCGAGGTGCTGCTGCGCGAGATCGCGGCGGCGCTGGCAAAGGCGGCAAGTGGGGGGAGCGGCGATGACCAAGATCACGGCTGAGCATCTCGCCCGCAGCGCCTGCGTCTACATCCGGCAATCGACAGCAGACCAGCTCGCGCATAATCATGAGAGCCGGCGGCGCCAATACGGCCTCGTCGATCGCGCCAAGCAGCTTGGCTGGAGCAACGTCGATGTCATCGACGACGACCTCGGCCGCTCCGGCGGCGGCATCGCGCGTCCCGGCTTCGAGCGGCTGCTCGCAACGATCTGCGACGGCCGTGTCGGCGCTGTGCTCGCGATCGAGGCGTCGCGTCTTGCCCGTAATGGCCGCGACTGGCATACGCTGATCGAGTTCTGTGGATTGGTCGGCACGCTCATCGTCGACGAGGACGGAATTTACGATCCTCGCCATCCCAACGATCGGCTGCTGCTCGGCATGAAGGGCACGATGAGCGAGCTTGAACTCTCGATGTTCCGCCAGCGCTCGCAGGAAGCGCTGAAGCAGAAGGCGCGCCGCGGCGCGCTGGTCCTCGGTGTCGCCGCCGGCTATGTGAAGATCGGTCGCGATCGCATAGAGAAGAATCCGGACAAACGCGTGCAGGACGCCCTGCAGCTGGTCTTCACCAAGTTCGCCGAGCTGCAAAGTGCACGACAGGTGCACATCTGGCTGAGAGAGGAGGGCATCGAGCTGCCCGTCAAGTCGCGCCAAGGCGAGGCGCACGGCGTCGTGTGGCGACTGCCGGCCTACAACATCGTGCACAACATCCTGACCAATCCGATCTATGCAGGTGCCTACGCGTTCGGGCGCACGAAGAGCCGTGTGAGTGTCGAAGGTGGACGCAAGCATATCCGGCGTGGTGTGCAAAAGCCCATGGCCGAATGGGATGTCTTGATCAAGGATCACCACGCGGCCTACATCACCTGGGACGAGTTCGAGCGCAACCTCGAGGTAATCGCCAACAATGCGACCGGCATGAGCAGCGCGCTCGCTCGCGGAGCAGCCCGTAAAGGCGAGCTGCTGCTGCCTGGACTGCTGCGGTGCGGCCACTGCGGCCGCAAGCTCCATGTGCACTACAGCGGCAAGATCGGCCGCTACAATTGCTACGGTGCGCGTACGAACCATGGCGCCGCGCGCTGCATTTCGATCAGCGGCTTGAGCATCGATGCGGCGATCAGCAACGAGGTCCTGCGCGTCCTGAAGCCGCTCGGCATCGAGGCAGCGCTCAAAGCAATCGAGGCGCAATCGAGCACGACGACCGCGGCCGAGCGCCAGCTGGAGCTGTCGCTGCAGCAGGCGCGCTACGAAGCCGCGCACGCGCGCCGACAGTACGACGCCGTCGACCCGGCAAACCGGCTGGTCGCCGGCGAGTTGGAGCGCCGCTGGAACGAGGCATTGCAGGCTGTCGCAAAGGTCGAAGGAGAGATCGCCGCCCTGATTGCGCGTCGTCCGCCGCCGCTCGGCGGGCCGGAGCGCCAGCAGTTGATGGCGCTCGGTGCTGATCTGGAGCGCGCCTGGTCGCATCCCGCTGCAACCGCCGCAACGCGCAAGCGTATCCTTCGCGCGGCACTCACGGAGATCGTCGTGCGCAGGGACGGCGCAATCATCCACGCGGTCCTGCACTGGCAAGGCGGCGACCATACCGAGCTGCAAGTGAAACAGCGACTGAATGCGGCCGGCCGGCACAATCCACGCATCCCCGACGACACGATCGCGCTCGTGCGTGAGCTGGCGCGGCTGATGCCCGATCGGCAGATCGCGCGCCTGCTCAATCGCACCGGCGTCGAGACCGGGCACGGCAATGCCTGGACGCAAGAGCGCGTGCGCGGCTTCCGCAATCACCACGACATCGCCGTCTTCCGCGATGGCGAGTGGGCGGAGCGCGGCGAGATCACGCTCGAAGCGGCAGCAAAACTCATCGGCGTCTGCAACATGACGGCGCTGCGTATGCTCCGCCGCGGCGAGATCAAAGGCCGACAAGCTTGCGCGGGCGCGCCTTGGGTGATCAGGGCTGAGGACTTGGCAGGCTTCGCCAAGGGAAAGCGTCGGAAGCCTCCGCTAACACAAAATGCCACGCAGCAGGTCTTTGACTTTCAATGAGTTAAGCCGAGGTGCATTATGACTCATGACTGCTCGGGCACGCCAAGCTCGACACCACGGCGCTCTATACCCGCGTCGCCACCAACACCATCCGCGAGGTCATGAGCCCGCTCGATCGCATCACGGGCAAGCTCAAGGAGGGCGCCGAACCACCCGCCTGAAGCGCGGCGCGTGTCGCGTCCATCGCTGGAGGTCGCGGATATCTTCCGCGGCCACGGCCCGGCATGGCGCCGGGCCAATGCCGGCCATGTGAGCCTCGGCCAACTCAAGGTGATGTCGGCGATCGAGAGCTGCCGCACGGCGGCGCTCGGCGGCCATGTCGCGCGCTGCGAGGACTGCGCCCACACCACCATCGCCTACAATTCCTGCCGCAACCGGCACTGCCCGAAGTGCCAGGGAGCCGCCGCGAAGCAATGGCTCGCCGAGCGCGAGGCCGACCTGCTGCCGGTGCCGTACTATCACGTGGTGTTCACGCTGCCGGCGCCGATCGCCGACATCGCCTACCAGAACAAGGCCGTGATCTACGATCTCCTGTTCAAGGCCTCGGCCGAGACCCTGACCACGATCGCGGTCGATCCCAAGCACCTCGGCGCTCGGGTCGGCATCACTTCCGTCCTGCACACCTGGGGCTCGGCTCTCACCCATCATCCGCATATCCACATGATCGTGCCTGGCGGCGGCATCTCGCTCGACGGCACGCGCTGGGTATCGTGCCGCAAAGGCTTCTTCCTGCCGGTGCGCGTGCTCTCGCGGCTCTTTCGACGGCTGTTCCTGGAGAAGCTGATGGCGTCGCACGCGGCCGGCCGCCTGTACTTCTTCGGCAATCACACGCCACTTGCCGATGCGCAAGCCTTCGCGGCCTATCTGGCACCGCTGCGCAAGACCGAATGGATGGTCTATGCCAAGCGGCCGTTCGGCGGACCCGAAGCGGTGCTCGCCTATCTGTCGCGCTACACCCACCGCGTCGCCATCGCCAACAGCCGGTTGATCGCAGTCGGCGACAACGGCGTCGCCTTCCGATGGAAGGACTATCGCGCCGATGGTCGCGAGCGCCAGAAGGTCATGACACTGGACACCGGCGAGTTCATCCGCCGCTTCCTGATCCACGTCCTGCCGGCTGGCTTCCATCGCATCCGTCACTACGGCCTGTTCGCCAGCGGCACGCGCGCCGACAACATCGCGCGCGCGCGTGAGCTGCTCGCCGTTGCAAAACCTGAAGGTGGGCCCGCCGCTGCCGCCGTCGATCCCGGCAAGCCGGCTTGTCCATGCTGCGGCGGTCGCATGATCATCATCGAGACGTTCGAGCGCGGCTCCTCGCCGCGCCATCGGCCGGCGGCATCCCCAATCGTGATCAGGATCGACACCTCATGACCGCCTCGCAATCCCACAATTCTGCGCATAGCGTTCGCTGGCTCTCGACCGGCCACGGCAGAGCACGCTCAGATACCCAGCCGTCGTCTCAATTCGTCCGACAATCTACCGAATTCGAGCCCACCCGCCACTCTTTGATGAGCCGTTTTACCATCGCACAACTTGCTGGATTGGCTCGATCCATATCAGCCAGGTCACCCGCGGCACTCAAATCCCCATAGCGCCTGACGCCCCATCTCGCCCAACATCCCGCGGTTTCCTTGTATGGGCTTTGTCAAGGAGGCATTTCAATAGGCGATAGGTCGGCGCATCTTTTTTCCTTTGTCAGTTTCTTTGTTCGATCTGAGAGCCCGTTTCTTCGTCCCGACCCGCACTTCGCTTGCGCTGGCGCGCGCAGAAGCTGTCAAGGTTAGGCCGTCGCACCAACCTTGCGACAAGCTCCGCCGTTGCCAGGCTACACCTTGACAGCTTCGAGCACGACGGCACGCTTAGTGCGATCGGGATGACGATCAGAGGGGAGCCCGCTTTCGGGCGCGATCAATCGCGCCACAACCTTGTATCCGGTGGGTCCAAGGACCCGAACCATGATGCAGTCATGCGCATCGGCAGCGAAGCTCCGAAGCGGCGGACCCATTCTCCCTTTCGGCATTGAAGCCAAGGAAACACGTCGGGAACCCGCCACCTCGAACCGTCATCGGCGACCCGTCACAACCGGACGGACAAGGCCGAAACTGTTGGGTGTCCTTCAGTGACCTCCGTTCATTGATGCCGGCCGCAGAACGACGCCGTCCGGCACTATGCCCTCCCGCACGAGCCGCCACAGGGCGATCAGTAGCTTGCGCGCCAAGGCCACGATCATGGTCTTGCGCGTCCCGCGGGCGTTCTCGGTACGGGTTCGAAACCACTGCGCCAAGACGCTGTTCTTCTGGAACCTGAGAAATCGCCACGCCAATTCGATCATGCCTCGTCTCACTCGAGCGTTGCCGGAACGGGTCAACCCTTTCTCCCGCGTTTTCTGCCGCTCTCGTCGGGCGAGCCAGTGAGGCCGGCATAACGCGCTATCGGCCCTTCGGTCGCGCATGCTTCGCGATAGTACCTCCTGCACCAGCATGTCGGCGGTCTCGACACCAACCCCAATCACCCGCGCCAACAGGCGCACCATTGCGTGCGGTCCATCACTGGGCGCTTGCTTGAGACGCTCCAGGCGAGCGTCCTCGATCTGCCGGATCTGATCGCTGACCAGCCGCCGGCGCGCCATGTCGCGACGCAGCTCAGCCAGCGTGTTGGGCGGGATCGGCTCGCCCTCGGGGGTGCGCAAGCCGTCAAGGCGTTCGGCGGCCTTCTTCAGCTTCGGATTGAAGCCGCGGATGCCGAGCCGAATCAACGCTGCTTTCATTCGGTTGACGATCCGACTTTGCTCGCCGACGAGGCTCTCGCGCTCGCGGTTGGGTCGCTTGGCATCTTCGTCCTTGATTGTCGGGATCGCCACCATCTTGCAGTGATCACGCTCGCCGCGCAGCCAACCAAGAAAGGCGCGTTTGAGCAGCTCGGTGTCGAGACGATCGGTCTTGGCGCGCCGGTGCTCGCGCGATACCGCTACGCTCGATGCGTGGATGACGTGGGCCTCGATGTCACGCGCCCTGAGCCAACGCGCCAGCCAGAAGCCGTCGCGGCCGGCCTCGAAAGCAACCGCGATGCGTTCGATCCTGTGTCCTGCCTTCTTCGCTTCCTCTCGCCAGCGATGAGCAGCTTCAGCAATGCGCTCTCGTCGGCCTCAAGCTTCTTCAATGGCTGACGCTCGACGCCAGGCACAATCCCCGCAACGAGCCAGCTCGACAGGCTCATCTCGATCACGGCGATCAGCGTGCCATCCAGTTTGAGGGGCGTGAGGGATCGGCTCAGGTCGTTCAACTTCTGCATGGGGGTGCACTCCATCGGTTCACATCAGCGTTGACGGATGCAATTTCGCTCGCCGCCTGCCCCATAGCATCTCCCTTGGAGGTTTGCGTACGCCGGCCCCGCCGGGCGCGGCACCACCTTCATGGGGCCGGCATCCGAAAACCTTCACAAAAGCGCCGTTTTAACCGCCTACCCGACACTTCCGGTCTTCCCCCCGGGGGCGGACATCGTAAGGGCCGGTCGCCAGGTCTCAAGGCCAACAACGGAAGTTCCGGATACGACGTCCGGCGCAGGCAGAAGCAGCGGAACTATTCCCGCGTTAGCTTCCGAACTTGAAGTCCAATGACCTGATAGCGCCGCGTTAAATCCTCAATCCGTCGGCTCGGTGCGCCAATTTTTCCCCTTTCGTCCGTACGAAGTCCACGATCAGACGTCGGGGAACGAAAGCTCCAGTCAAGACTTTGGAAGTACGAGAGACCGTCGCTCGCCGTTAACTCCATGGCGCATGTCGCAGATAGCCAAAGGTTCCTACAGGGCCCGCTGTTCTCAAGAACAAGCGCTCGCTCGGATAGCCAAAAGCGGCGGTCTCCGGTTCCGTTCAGAATTGTCAACCGTGCTGGCAAGCGGGAGGGGTGGATGCCAATACTGGCGCTTTCTTCCCCGAACGAGGCTTCGTTATGCACAACCGCATCGACATAGACCCCAAACACAGCCGAGCAATCGCTCAAGAGATCGGGGAGAGGCTGCGCGCGATCCTGAAAGAAGAGGAGCCGGAATGCCCGGGGAGCCTTAGAACGCAAATCGACCGGCTCCGCGAATTGGACGAGCAGTCACCATCAATCATTCCAGCGGCTGAGCGTTGGGACAAAAGTCGCCGTTGAGCCGCTTTGGACAGCACAGACGGTTCGGCCGAACATGGACGCTATGCCGTCGGTAAAGCGCCGGGCGTCAAAAATCTTGAATGAATACGGTACGGCGCAATCGGAATTGATCGGCAAAGCCGTCGTGCTTACGGACGGAAAGGCAGGCACGGTTGAGAACGTTTGGCTGGATGAATTGCACGGGCTTCGGATTTCCATCGTAGGTCATGATGGAAAATGGCCGGTCTCGACTATCATGTTTGCGGAGCCCTAGACCTCGCATCGGCTGCGCGTTGCCCAGATGGCGCGTTCGTTTCAAAACATTCCAATCAAAATGAAAAACCCGACCTCGGTCAGGAAAGTGGCGCTCATGATCGCGACCGTAAGGAACACGTCGCTCGCCGAGAGAGAGTGCATGAATGCCTCGCGCGTTCAAAGCCCCGGGGGTGAACCATTCAAGCTGGAAAATGTTTCGGTTCCAAACGCAGACGGCGCGAGATGCGAGCGGCGCCGCCATCCGAGGCGGCCTAAGGCGAAGTCCGACTTGGGTCATCAACCGCCCTGACCTCCGGGAGATGCGATTCCGAGGAGTCATCGGCAACGGACATCATAGCGCCAGGCCGGCTAGTCTGGTCCGTGCCAAAACCGGAAGTCGCTACTTGGATTTTGAACGGAGATTCGCGGGTGGAGGAAAATGGCTTCGTCTGGGAAATTGTTTCGTGCCTGAAACAGCTTCTTCATGGATCGCTGCGGCGAGCGGCGTCGGCAATTGAGCGGGGCTAAGGCCTGATTGGTGTCGCCGATTGTTGTTGCCGTCGCGCGAAGATAAACGCCCACACCGCGTCAACCTTCTCGTTCCACACCGGCTCCGGGTAAGGTTCCTCCGGCAACTCGTTCAATGTGAAGCGAATGGTGCTCTGGACGGCGGCGCGCGTCTGTTGCTTGGTCTGCCACTCAGCAACAGCAAGCTGGTCCTGCAGCTTCTCCAGAAGTTCCCGCGCCACCTTCTTCACCGCCACTTCCTGCGTCTTGGAGAGCTTTGGCTTTGGCTTCGTAAGTAGGTCGAACACCGCCAGTTCGTCCTCACTAAGGCCCTCTCGCGCCGCGCGGCGTTCCTCCTCTTCCATCGTGGCAACGAGGGCCTTGAGCGCCTCGAAGAACGCCTCCACGCCAAGAGTGCCGAGATTGTACTTTTCGACGAGCTCCTCCAGCTTCTCTACAAGATGGATGCGCGTCGGGTTGCGAGCTGCCATATCGTGCGCCTTCGCCTCTGCGTCCGAACGTAGTCTCTCTGCGGCGGTTCGCGGCCGACTGGCGAACATCTGAGCGAGCTTTTCGAAGTCGATAGCAGAAAGATCAACCCGACCGCCTGCCTCGTCGCCCTCAATGATCGGCGCGGTGATTGCCACGCCTTCAATCTTCTCATCGAGCAGCGCTTCAATCTTGGCCGAGACAGCGGAAATATCCACGGGCCCGAGTTTGCCGCGTGTCGCTTCGGAGAGAACATGCAACGTCGCAACGGGTTTCAAGTAGGGAGCCGCGCGTTCATCAGGCAGAAGGGCCTTATAGGCGCGCGCCGCCGCTCCAGCTACCCTGAAGAAGGCTCTCCGCCGCTCATCGGGGGCAACGAGGGCCTCTACCGCCTGACTGATCAGCATGAGCCTCGCGAGCTTTTGAGCGCTGAAGATGGCGTCAACATCTACACCGACTGTTGCACAGAACGCGCGCGCTTCTGCAAGGACCTTCTCAAGCTCAGCGACGAGTTCGTCTTTGTCCCTGATAGGCGTGCCGTCGCTCCCCTTCGCAGCGTAAATGGCGAGCGCCTTCTGGAGGTTCTGGAACACGCCGACGTAATCCACAATGACGCCTGCGGTTTTACCCGGCGCACGTCGATTAGCCCGGGCGATGGTCTGCATCAGCGTGTGGTTCTTCATCGGCTTGTCGAGATAGATTGTGCTGCATGTCGGCACATCGAAGCCGGTGATCCACATCGCGCACACGAACACGAGGCGCAGCGGATCGTCAGGGTCCTTGAATTTGGTTTCAAGGTCTTCCTTCTGCATCCGCTCGCGATGAGGCAGAATATCGAGGCCCTTCTGCTTCAGATCATCTATCTCGTTCTGTGACTGGCTGACGATAACGGCCATATCCACAGAGCGCATCCAGTCGAGACGTTCGCAAGAGGCCAGCACGCGCTTCCTCTGGGGCCTTGGCGAGTTGCTGCTTCGCGCGAAGCCAGCTCAGCTGTCCATGCCTTGCGTACCTTCTCGTGCATCCGCACGGCTGTCGCCTTGTCGATAGCAACGAACATGCCCTTGCCGAGATACCCCCTCGCCGAGAAGTGCCGCACAAGGTCCGTGGCGATTTCGTCCAGCCGATCATTGCGTGTAATAAGATGGTATTGCTTGCCGAACGTCTGTTGGAGCTTCTTCTCCTGCTCCTCGTCGAGTGCCGCCTGCGTCCAGAAGCGCGTCCAGCTCATCCTTCAGCTCGTCGGCTGCGAGTTGCAATTCTGGCTTCCGCGCCTCGTAATAGAGCGGAACGGTCGCACCGTCTGCAATGGATTGCGCGAAGTTGTAAATTGAGACGTAATCGCCGAATACCTCGCGTGTCCGCTCTTCCTGTCCAGCAATCAGGGGGGTTCCGGTAAAGCCGATGAAAGCCGCATTTGGTAATGCGCGACGCATGTTAGCGGCAAGCTGGTCGTATTGGCTGCGGTGGGCCTCGTCGGTGATCACGATGATGTCGCTGCGCTCTGACAGCACCGGCATAGGCTCGCCGCGCTCCGTCGAGAACTTGTGGATCAATGTGAAGACATAGCGTTCTTGACCCGCCAGAAGCTCGCGGAGATGAACCCGGCTCTGCGCCTGACAATCCTTGACGAGCTTTGTCAGCGCCCCCACCGCAGCAAAGGTTCCAGCAATCTGCTCGTCGAGTTCCTGGCGGTCCGTGATGACGACGAAGGTCCAATTGCCGCCGAGCCGACGCAGCACCTTCTCTGCAAACATCACCATCGATAGGCTCTTACCGCTGCCCTGCGTGTGCCAGAACACACCGAGACGGCCCCGGTTCTCCCCGATCTGGTCCACGGCCTCGATGGCACGGTTGACGCCGAGCACTTGATGATACTTGGCAACAACCTTGCGCAAGCCGCCACGCGCGTCTTCGAACAGCAGGAAGTTCTCAATAAGGTCAAGGAAGCGAGAAGGTTCGCAGGTAGCTCGGAGCATCGTCTCCAGCGCGACGCTCTCGGGACCATCTTCCTCCAGTCGCTTCCACGGCGCGAAACTATCGAATGGGCCATGGCTCGCACCCATAAGAGCCTCCAGCCCGTTCGACAGAATTGTGAAGCCGTTGAAGTCGAACAAGTGGCCGGTCTCAACCATCAAGTTCACGGAGAACTAGCGCTTCGGATCGGCTGCGCGCTGCTCAGAGCGCGCGATTCTTCAGATCATTCCAATCAAGATGAAAAGAGCGATCTCGGTCAGGAAAGCTACGCTCATGATGGCGACCGTTAGGAACACGTCGGCCGCCGATAGGGGCTTCATGTCATGCCTCGCATCTTGCGAAGCCCCGGGAGTAAATCATTCAGGTTAGAAATTGTTTCGGTTCCAAACGCAGACGGCGCGGGACGCAAGCTGCGGCAGCATCCGAAGCGGCCTTAGCGTAGGCCGATCCGGGCCACGGCCATTTCCGCGATTTCTCGCGGCTTGCTAAGGCCTGTCGCGCCGACCTCGATAACCTTGCGAGCGACCATATCGCAAAGCGGATCGTTACGATCAGCCACGCCCAGCAGGTTTAGAGCGTGGTTGAAGGCCTTGTTCAAAAGCTCGATTTCTTCCGACGTGCGCTTGTCTTTCAATAACCGATTGATTGGCATTATCCCCCTCAGCCGACCGGCAACAAAACCAGGCCCCTTCTTATAGCACTGGAACTCCGTTCACGGCCGGAGAACTACGGCAGGAACCCTGACCCTTCACAAATTGCGCTTCGTCGCTTGGATGGGCGTCAAGATAAGAGATGGCCAATCCGCGCGTAGCTGACCGGCCAAGGTGCTGGGGCCATGTTTTTGTTTGCGCTCGCGGTGGCAAATCCACGGTCCCAAGCGCATAGTCCGGGGATGGCGACAATTGTTCAATGCAATTGCGGCGCCGAGTACAGACGCACTGAAGAGAAGTTCTTGATACCGCATACGGGTGACCCGAATACAAGCTCACTCACCGCCCGCACGACAGCGAGGCATAAGGGATGGTCGCCATGACGCGCCGGCAAGCCTCCGCTCGCGCCAGACACGCGCCAGTGGCGCCGCCCATTCGTTTTTCTGGTCGTGCGCTAGGGAGACAGCGGGCCCCGGCAACGCGGGCATCTTCCGCGCCCTGCCGTCCTTGCCGGTACGCTTATCAACTGTCGGATATCCGATCCCGGTTCAACCCCCAAGTCCATGCGATGCTGCCCCGCCTCCAACCGGCGGGGCATCGTTTTTACTTCAATCCATCGGCACGGTTCAACGGCGCCCCGCTGGGGCCAGAATGAGCCGCCCGGCAACTCCCACCGTGTAGACTGGCTGGGCATGGCACTTGGCACACCGGAACGTGATCCTGCCGTAAGGTGCTTCGCTCGCTTTCGTGGCGTTCGACATCGGCCAGGCGCCGCACCGCGGGCATTTCATCAAGCTGTCGTCGGGCAAAATCTTCATGTTGCGGCCCTCCGCGGATGTCTTCGTGCGCTCGGCGCTGACACCCACGAAATGAGGCGGACCGTCCGACAACGGCCCGCCTGAAGTCTGTGCTTGAGGCTTGTCGTCCTCACCCTTTCTAACGTCGGTCTGCTTTGGCCGTTCCCGGGCGCGCCGCGGCCATATCGCTGTGTGCACTTTTGAGCGGCGATCGGACTTGACCGACTTGATGTCGCGCTTGATCTGCAGCACCTCGGCCGCGGTCACGATCTCGCCGCCGGCGATACGGGGCTCGACTTAGGAGTCAACGATCACTCGCGGCTCTTAGCGCGGCGATGGCCAGGCCGCCACCAGGTGTCACGCCCGAATAGCCCGACGGTGTTGCACGAACACAACGGCTTCACCGGTTGCCGGACGCGTTTCGGCAATGAACTCACTTTGCTGGACTTGGCCATATCTTTTCATTTAGCGACTTGAGCGCATCATGGCGACATGCCCCCTGTTCGCCCCAACATCGTCCCCGCGTCCGCCGCTACTCGCAGCCAGATCAGCAATGGCTCGCGACTGCTTCAAGGCGTCGACGGTCGCAGCGCCGCGGCTCGCCCGCTTCCGCGATCTGGTGAAGGCATACTCGCAAGGGCTCGGCGGTGAGCTGTCTGAGGTCGATCAGAACCTGGTGCGGCAAGCCGCTTCGTTGACCTTGGCGGCGGAAATCCTTTCCAGCGATGTTGTGAATGGCAAAGCCATCGATGCCGACGCGCTGGTACGCATCAATAGCGAGGCTCGGCGCGTCTTGGGCATGCTGCGCGCCAAGGCCGAAGCGAACAAGCCGGCCACTACGGAAAGCCCGCTTCAGTATGCCGCGCGCCGGGCCGCGGAGAAGGCCGCCAGCGCGATTGAGAGCGACGCGGCATGGGCGCGCCACTGCGCGCTCCGGGGCATGGCGACCAGTGAATCCGATTGATGGCGACCACCATTTCCGATCGATGACGACCACCTGTTCCGGTCGATGGGGACCAAGGCAACAGGGCTGTGGACGGGCGTGATGAACGCCGTTGGGTGATCCGCGAATCAGCCGGACCTCGCTCCTTTTTCCAGAGGAGCGGGAATGGCCCAATCGAGATTACCCATGCGCAAGATCCGGGATGTGCTGCGGCTGTCGGCCGCCGGCCTGTCCAAGCGTCAGATCGCAGCGAGCCTCGGAATCGGCCCGACCGCTGCGGGGGCGTGTCTGCGCCGGGCGCGTGAAGCCGGTATCAGTTGGCCGTTGCCGGACGATCTCGGCGACGCCGCGCTGGAACGCCGCCTGTATCCGGTGCCTGCCGCCACGACCAAGGACTGGCGGTCGCTGCCGGACTGGCCGGCGGTTCATCGCGAGTTGCGCCGCAAGGGCGTGACGCTGCAATTGGTATGGGAGGAGTACCGCGCCACCCATCCCGACGGTTACAGCCGCAGCCGGTTTTGCGAACTGTACCGCGCCTGGGAGGGCCGCCTGTCGCCGACGATGCGGCAGGCGCACGTGGCCGGTGAGAAGCTGTTCGTCGACTATGCCGGCACGACGATCGACATTTTTGACGCGACGACCGGCGAGGTGCATGCCTGCCAACTGTTCGTCGCAACCCTCGGCGCGTCGAGCTACACCTACGCCGAGGCGACGGCCACGCAGTCGCTGCCCGACTGGATCGGATCGCACACACGCGCTTTCGCATTTTTCGGCGGTGTGCCGGCGATGGTGGTTTCCGACAATCTGAAGTCCGGCGTCACCAAAGCCTGCTTCTACGAGCCCGCCGTCAATCGCGCCTATGCCGAGATGGCGGCGCACTACGGCACGGCGATCGTGCCGGCGCGGCCCAGGAAGCCGCGCGACAAGGCCAAGGTCGAAGTCGCCGTGCAGGTCGCGACGCGCTGGATCATCGCCAAGCTCAGGAACCGCCGGTTCTTCTCGCTGCCGGAACTGAACGCGGCGATCCGGGAGTGCCTCGTAACACTCAACGACCGAGTGTCGCGGCATCTGGGCGCGAGCCGGCGCACCTTGTTCGACGCGACAGACCGATCGGCCTTGAAGCCGCTCCCAACAGCGCCTTACGTCTACGCCGAATGGAAGCAGTGCAAGGCTGGCCTCGATTATCACGTCGAGGTCGAGAAGCACTACTACTCGGTGCCGCATGCGCTGCTGCGCGAGACGCTGTGGGCGCGGATCACCGCGCGGACCATCGAGCTTTTCCATCAAAGCAATCGCGTCGCCGTCCATGTGCGCTCGTCATCCAACCGCCGCCACACGACCGTGCGCGAACATATGCCGTCCAGCCACCGGCGCTATGCCGACTGGACGCCGGAACGCATCCAGCGACGGGCGAACGAGATCGGGCCGAAGACGTCGGCGCTCATCGAGATCATCTTGCGCGAGCGTACGCATCCCGAGCAGGGCTTCCGCGCCACGATCGGTATCCTCCGGCACGCGACCAGCTTCGGACATGAGCGGCTGGAGGCGGCCTGCGCCCGTGCCCTCGAGATCGGCGCCCGCTCGTACACTTCGGTCACCTCGATCCTGAAGACCAACCTCGATCGCCGACGGCCTGACCCCGCCACGGACGGGCCTGCGATAGTTCATTCCAACATCCGTGGCCCCCGCTACTTCCACTGAGGAGACAACAATCGATGCTCACACACCCAACCCTCGACCAGCTCCGAGCCTTGCGGCTCGACGGCATGGCCGACGCCTTCGTCGAACTGCAATCGCAAGACCGTGCCAGGGATCTCGCACCCGCCGAATGGTTGGCGCTGATGCTCGATCGCGAGGCGACCCATCGCGGCACGCAGCGGTTCAAAAGCCGGCTGCGCAATGCGAAGCTGCGCCACGGCCAGGCCTCGATCGAGGATGTCGACTACCGCACGCCACGGCGGCTCGACAAGGCACTGTTCCAGCAGTTGGCCGCCGGTCGCTGGATCGCCGAGCATCGCAACCTGCTCGTCACCGGCCCGTGCGGCGTCGGCAAGTCATGGCTCAGTTGCGCGCTCGCACAAAAAGCCTGCCGTGACGGCTACACCGTGCATTACGCGCGCGTGCCGCGACTGTTCGCCGACCTCGAACTGGCGCATGGTGACGGCCGCTTCGCACGCCTGTTCCGCACCCTTACCAGGGCCGATCTGCTGATCCTCGATGACTGGGGACCTGATCGGCTCTCAGCCAACCAGCGGCGCGACCTCATGGAAATTGTTGAAGACCGCTACGGCGCCGGCTCGACGCTGATCACCAGCCAGCTACCGGTCGAGGCATGGCATGACGTTATCGACGAACCAACCTTCGCTGACGCCATCCTCGATCGCCTCGTGCACAATGCCTACCGCCTTGCACTGGACGGCCCGTCAATGCGCAATCCGAAGATGTCCAGGTCGGACACCGCAGGGCCAGTCGCGGAAATGGCGGATGCGACGGCGACAAAGTCGGCGAAGGCCGTCAAAAAATGACCACCGTCACCAACAGCCCGCCCGTCCGCGGCGCTGCGTCTAACTCGCGGCGGTCACTCCGCGCCGCGCTCGGGCTCCACCTGACGCTTGACCGAAACCACGAATACTGAGATCAAAACCCGCATCCAACGGCGCCATCTCGCTCATGCGCCGCCGACCGCTTCCGCGTTGCCGGTCTGCTTGCCCGCAGAGCACGAGCGGCGTTCGGATTGGCGACACGACGACCGTCGCGAGAACTGTCTTGCCGCTCGGGATGCACACGCGGCAAGCACTGTCGGCCCGTCCCGAGGCTTTCACGAACAAAGCAAAATGATCAACAGTGCCAACGGAGCGGCAATGCCGATGGCACCACCAATCATCGACGCGAAGGCAGAAAGCAAATTTCGTTCGGAACTCAACTCACGCCCAGACATGCCGTTGCTCCACGAGCCCCCACGGGTATTACCCGTCGCCCAAGGATGAACGATCAAAAAGCGGCTGGTGTCGGGATCAGTGCGTGACGGTATTGGTATTGCAAATGCGTGCCCGAACCAGTGCGATCAGGCTGAGCGCGCATGGTTAACGAAAGGTTAACATCCCTTCCTCATTCGGGGACGGATCGCCGGATATCGTCCGATACCATCCCGCCTTGGTATCCGCGCGTCACAGGTCCGTCACATTTCAAAACTGGACTGTTGCCCCAGAGTTACGCTGTTTCTGGGAGAATCATGCCAATTTGAGGTTGAAGTGCGGATTGTAGTCGCAAGCACTTGGCGGTCGCACGAGGCGACGGCGGGGAGAAAAAGACGATGAAGAGATTTTTGTTGGCTACCGTCGGATCAATAGCTTTGTTGGGCATGGCCGCCCCCGCGTCCGCTGCTGATCTGGCGGCACGTCCTTATACCAAGGCGCCCCCCCCGGTGATGGCTCCGATTTACGACTGGAGCGGCTTCTACATCGGCGCCAACGGCGGCTGGGGCCAGAGCCATAGTTGCGTGGATTTCTTTAATGCAGCCGGGACAGATTTCATCGGCGGATGCGGTGATCGTTCCGGAGGCCTCTTCGGCGGGCAAATCGGGTATCGCTGGCAAAGCAATCAGTTTGTGTTCGGACTGGAAGCACAAGGCGATTGGGCCGACCTCAGCAGCAGTCGCGTCAGCTTGTTCAACCCGACGCTCTCAACCAACGTGAAAACGGACGCCATCGGCCTTTTCACGGGCCAAATCGGTTGGGCTTGGAATGCGGCACTGCTCTACGTCAAGGGCGGCGCGGCGGTGACCGACAATCGCCTTGACGTAATCGACAACCTCACCGGCATCGGTCTGGTCTCGGCAAGTGCGACGCGCTGGGGCGGCACCTTGGGTGTCGGCTTCGAATATGGCTTCGCGCCGAACTGGTCGATCGGCGCTGAATACGACCATCTGTGGATGGGAAATGCAAACAACTCCTTCTCCGTGGTTGACCCGCGCCTCGTAGGCATACTCAACGACCGGATCAGTCAGGACGTGGATATGGTCACCTTGCGCGTTAACTACCGCTTTGGCGGTTACGGTGCACCGCTGACCGCGCATTACTGACCTCGATTTACATTTTCCAACAGAACAAAGGCCGACAGAAATGTCGGCCTTTTCGTTGTGTGCCGAGCATGATCGACAGCTTGGAGGTGAAAGTCCTCTATCCAGCCTGATGGCGGCGAAGGATTAGCGAAGCGCAAGGGCGTCATCGCGAGGTGGGGTCTGAAGGAAGCGTGGAGCAAAACCGCGGCCCGATGGACAAGAACCGGATAACGAGGCCTACCCGGCCGGACGAGCGAGCAACTGATCGCGAAGTCCATGGTCATCAAAGGTCGGGGTGGTAAATCCGGCGGGCGTGCGGTGAAGGCGGTCGATCTTACCTCGGGAGATCTGCGTTGTGTCCCGGCTTCGGGACTGAGGTCGTCGCAAGGCGGCCTGACCGCAGCGCAGAAGTCAGCAGAGGGCATAGTAGGCGCAGCGAGTTCCGCCGAAGGCCCGAACGATGGAAGGACGCTTAGACGCGGAGACCTCGAAACGACCATGCGGCCGAATATCCAGGTCACTGGCCTTCGCAGCGACGGGAAAGGGTGAAGCCCGGACGCGCCGCTCGAAAGGACCGAAGCCGACTGCGACGGAGTCCACTGTCGACTCTCCGGCACGGCGTGAAAGACCGCCAGTGCTCAATCCATTGAACCGCCGTATACGGACCCGTATGTACGGTGGTGTGGGAGGGGAGGAGTCGCGAGGCTCCCCCCTATCCCGATGAGCGAAGCTGTTTCAAAAATCCGTCTGCTAACAATCGGGTCGCCAGCCCCGCTATTCGTCGTCCGCAATCCATTGATAGATTTCCGAGGCTGTAACAGTACGTCGTATCGGCTGATGAGGGCTCAAGGTGCCCGCAGTTACCTTTCGTCCTTCTGACAACATCGCCTTCGCAAATCGCTTGGCCTCGCTTTCAGTCGGAAATGATTTTGTCTCTCTCCCACGAGTAACCGCAGAAGAAGATAAGCGCAAACGCAAGTGTTTCGGCGTTTCAACCGAAACGAACCAGTGGTTAGTTGAGTTATATCTGACCATGATGGCCGCTGTGGCGGCTTAGGACACGTAAAGAATGTCACGCATGAACTGATCCACAATGATCCAAGTCAACCGCGCTCAGCAGGGCAGCTATTCGCGAACATCGTCGACTGCATCCTAAAAGAAAAGGCCAAATCGGGAAGTGAGGAGCAGGTGAATGACGGCGCCGAGGCGTCGGTCCGAATAGTGGGTCCCAAATCGAATTTTTCCCTCCCCCGGGGGGAGTTGCCCCGAATGTCGCTACTGGCGCTTCTGGATTTGGTTTAGTCGCTCCGCTAGCGCGCGATAAACTGATGCTCTGCCAATCTTGAGCGCCTTGGCAATCGCGGACGGCCCCATGCCATCAGCCGTCATCTGCTTGATCTTCGCAGCATCGATACTCGCCTTGCGGCCCTTATAGACAACCGCGCGCCTTGGCGTCGGCAATTCCTTCAAGCTGACGTTCTCGGCGCAAATTGGTCTCGAATTCCGCGAACACGCCGAGCATGTCGAGGAAGCACTTGCCCCCAGCCGTGCTCGTGTCGATAGGCTGCTCAGTGGCCTTTAGAGACGCGCCACGTGCCTTTACGGTGCGGACGATGTCTTGCAGGTCCCCAATGCTCCGCGCCAACCGGTCGATGCGGGTGACCATGGAATTGCCGATGAAACGCTTGATCGATTGAATGACCCTAGACCGATTGGCAATGCTCCTGCAATTCCGCCATGCCGTCGAGGACATGGAAATATGGAGCGTAACCAGCGAGGGCTATTCATTCGTGATCAGCTATGAAAGCCCCTCCGGTCCGGGCTTTCACGGACGCGCCGGTTATATGGCGTCGTGGCGCCCGGTTTATGAAGGCCGTGGCGCGATCAGGATCACCGGCTCGCCCTTTCAAACTTTCGACGAGGCCGAAGTCGCATGCGACGCGACGCTGAAACACCTGACGAGCGACTAGGACTGCGTGAAGGCCATCTACGCCGCTGCCCGATCTTCCTTGTCCGCCCCGCGCATCACGATCTTCATCAGCGCGCTATAGCTCGATCTCCCTTTGCTGAAGCACTTCTTTTCTCTTTCGCTTTTTCTTTTGCTCGATGAACCACAACCACGCGAAACCAATGGCGAGGATCACCATCACGATCAAAATGGCGTACTCCATCATCAGAGCTGCCCTTCGCTAATGTTCACCGACCAAGATTACGGTTCCGTGTCTCACTCGGCCCTTGATCCACATCAAGACCATGTGCGCTCCATTCTGGGACGGGACACGCCCAACTAAATCCTTCCCACCGCAGCTGATGCCGCTGGCACTCGGTACGTGGGCGCGCCCCATCAGGAGCGATAGCGCAATTGACGGTCTGCACCAAGAAAATGCGACGCGGCTTCAACTTAAGCGAACCCTCAGGCCGGGAATGCCAAATCGTTGGCGCACAATAGCAAGACTTGGATGCGGGTGTTCATAGCCGTATGGGAAACCCGAACGATCACGTTTGCTCATGCGTCCTACGGATAAGTTCCGCCAGACGACAATTGTGTTTGATCTCTTCGGCAACAACCAACTTGAGGTATATTAGGTCAGCAATTGCCGGATGACTCGAGCGATGTTGTAGAGCGTTTTCTATCTCTTTTTCGAGAGCCGCGTATCGCCGGCGGGCAGACGCGCTTCGGTGAGGTGCCGTTCGATGCGGCGGCGGCCACGGTCGGCCATCTCGTGCTCGGCGAGCACCGCGAGGAAGCGGGCCGCCGGCCAACCTTCCTTGTCGGACTGCTCGGCGAGCTTGGCCCACATCAGCCTGATGCTCGGCAGGCGCAGCTCGTTCAATAAAAGTTCGACGCGAGCAGCATCAACGGTGTTGGTGGTCGTCATGCCACGGCCTCCAGGTTGGAAGTCGGGCTGACGGTGCAGACAACCGCGAGTTCGTCGTAGCCGCTGAGTGCTACAAACGCCACCTTGATCGCCGGTACGGATGCCGGATTTGGACCGAACCGCTCACGCAGCAGCGCCAGATCCGGTAACCGGCCTGCATCCAATTCGGCGTCGATCAGTTCTGCCAGCTCAGCTTCGCAGCCGCGATCGTGTGCGAGCGCCAGCAACTCGATGGTCAACTTGCAGGCGCGCTTGTCGCCTAAGCTCTGGTGCAATTCCTCGAAGGCTCGTGCATAGGCCGGACGCGGGAATAACTGATCGCGGTAGACCAGATTGTTGAGCGCCATCGGCTTCTTGCGCAGCGCGTGGATCACATGATGATAGTCGACGACGTGACCGCCCTTGCTCTCCGATACTGGCCGGCCACGCCGGAGCGTCATCATCGGAGTTGCGCCGAGGAAGCACTCGATCCGGTCATCGTAGAGGTGCACGCGCAGGCGATGGCCAATGAGCCGCGATGGCGCGGTGTAGAAGACGCGACGCAGGATGAAGCCGCCGCTCGACGTGACGGTGACAATCTTCTCCTCGTAATCGGCCGTCCGGCGCTTGGGTAGCGGAGTGAGCGTCGGTCGCTCCAACTCGATCCGCTTGCGATTGTTGGCATTGCGTCGGCCAACGATCTCGTCGACGAAGCGGCGATATCCGTCCAGGTGGTCGAAGTCTCGGCTGCCACGCAGCAGCAGTGCGTCCTGCAGCGCCTTCTTGAGATGCCCATGCGAACTCTCAATAGAGCCATTCTCGTGCGCAACACTGAGGTTGTTCCGGGTCGGTGTCATATCGTAATGGCGCATCAGCTCCTGATAGCGCAGCGTCAGATCCTCCTGAGCGTCGCGGTCCAAGTTGCGGAATGCCGCCGAGAGGCTATCGCTGCGATGCTCGCGCGGCGCCCCCCCGAGTACCCACAGCGCATTCTGCAGACCCTCGGCCAGCGCGACAAAGCTCTCGCCACCGAGCACGACGTGGGCGTGCTCGAAGCCCGAGAAGGCGAGCCGGAAGTGGTACAGCCGATGTCCCAGCACGACACCTGCGACGGTGACGCCGAGTACGCTCGTGTCAGTGAAGTCGGACAAGCCAAACCGGCCGGGCTCGTGCTGCTGACGGAAGATCACATCCTGCTCGGGGCCGACCAGCGCTCGCCACGTGCGCATGCGCCGTTCCAGCGTGCGCCGAATGCGGGCGTTGATCTCCGGATGGCGCCGCCGGATCTCTTCGAGCACCGCAATCGCCCGAATGCCGGGAGCCGACTTCAGGATCGGCACAATCTCGCCGTCCCAAACCTCGGCCAATGGGTCCAGCCGCCGCCGGCCACGCGGCGCTTTCTTATGCGAGGGCAGCCGCGGATCATCCTCGATGCGGTAGCCGGTTGCCCGGCTGAAGCCGGACTTGGCGGCAGCAACAGTGGCATCTTTGCTATGTCGGTAAATCATGTACAGCCTCATCTGGTGATCGGTGATGTGAAGGCCGGGCAATGGCTGATCCCTCAATTTCGAGCGAATCAGACACTTGGCCCGGTCGCTCACGACCGCCAGACCGCACTTACCCCCGTGGGGAAAATGCGCCGCCGGGGCTGGACGAACTTCGCTCGGGCTACGCCCTCGCTTCGTCCGTCCAGCCCCGGCGCATTCTCATCCTGATTGACGCTGCTGTCTCACCTTGATTGTCGCGCGGCACAGCCCAGTCCACTTTCGATGGGCAAGCTATCCAGCAATTGCTGGGCCGACGAATAGGTCGCGACCGCGTAACCCGCTTTTTTCAGACGCCGTTCCATCGCCATTCGGAACGCCGCATCGTCATCGACGACATGTACAAGTCCCGCCAAGGGTGTCCCCTAGCGCGCTACCTACTATCCTACCTTTGGTAGTATAGTAACGGATTTCAAGCGGAAGAGGGGGTAATTTAGTCCGTCGTGCTGTCCTAAATTGCCGCAGCGGGGACGCCGCGCGGTTTGGCTTTAAAAAGGAACCCGCGATTTCGTCGAGCGTTGGATGGTTCGGTTGATCGAGTGCTTTCTCGCACCACCCCGCGCCAACAGTGACGAGCGCCGATAACGACCAATGCCGATGGTGACAGGCGTCCGACGGGACCAACGTCCAAACACTGGTCCCGTATATGCGGGGTTGGCGCGGCTATTTCGGCTTTTGCCAAACGCCCGAGGTGTTGATCGCTCTCACTCGTTGGGTCCGATTGCGATTGCGGGCCGCTCTGTGGCGTCAGTGGAAAACACCACGTCGCCGTCGTGCAGCGCTGATCGCACTGCGAGTCTCGGGGGAACTGCGCAATACGGCCAGAAGCGGCCGTGGCCCCTGGAACATCGCACGGAGCAAAGCCCTCTCTGTTGGGCTTTCCAACGCCTACTTCAAATTGCTCGGTCTTCCACCGCTGGTCGAAACGCGTTAGCGCAATCTCTCGAACCGCCGTGTACGGACCCGTACGCACGGTGGTGTGGGAGGGGCGGAGCCGAAAGGCTCCCCCCTATCCCGATCTTTGACCCACTTCGGACCTCATTGGAGCGGGGTAAATGCCGTGAGGCATTTTCTCGTTTTTAGCGCTTCGCCGCACCTGGAAAAATCAATGACTGATCCTCCATCTCCTGGTTTGGGAGCTTATTTGCGTTAGCCGCGGTGTGGAGTTCCTGCAACGACGGCATAGCGGCCGTTCCGTCGGAGAGCTTGGTCGTCGGGGTATGCGACCAGAGCAGGGTAGTTGCGGCGAGCAGGACGACAGCTGCAATTGCAAAAATCATCGGATGCTTCATGAGAAACCTCCTGTTCGATTTCGAAAGCTCAGCTTGCAGTTTCATTAGGTCGAACCGCGACGCGCGATTGTGAACCGCCTCACATCTCACTCAGTCGTGTCTGCCCTAATGTGTGATCTTTTCCGTTGAGTAACGGATATAGAAGTGGCCGCCGGGGACCTGTTGGGAGACTGGCGCGATCAGCACTGCGTCGCCAGCCAGCGCCAAGCTTCTGAATTCGAGGGCCGGGTACGTACGCGGCTTAAATAGGGGTCTTTAGGAAACGTCCGGCATCTTGCGCGTTACAGCACCGGGGCAGCCGACTGGAGGAAAGCTATGCGAACCTCAATTCTCGCGATGATTGTCTTTGTCGGAAGCGCGATTGCCTTCCCTGCGACGGCACAGCAGCAGCAGGCTGCGCCGAGTGAGCAAACTCGGGGGCAGATGCACAGTGACGTAGACAAAGGGCTCAAGACCAGCGAGCCCAACGAGCAGATGCAGCGTGATGCAGACAAGGGGATCAAGACACGCAACTCCGGGGAGTCCGGATACGTTGCCGATCAAGACAAGCCGGGCGCTTCTGCTCATCCTCCGGGCCGACCGGAAAATGAGCAAACAACTGGCTCGACCAGCCCGACGGGCGCCGCGAAAGACAAGTCCCGGTAGCGCTTCTTTTGGAAACAGTCGGCTATTGTCGGTCTGAATGCTCTTCGGAGCTGCCCCTACTCTTGCGAAATGCACGTGCGCGCGGGATGGAACGCTTTCCTTGGTGTGGCGGCTGCCATACCGCGTCAGCCGCGCTGCGTGGTGCTGGATTGACCCGGCGGAACTCTCAGTGTTCGTACTCGTTATTTGTACCTGACTCGAGCCCAAGAAGGATTCCCTCATGATGAAGATCACTCTTGCCGTCGCAACAGCCGCAGCGGTGCTGGCCACTGTCTCGCTTGTCACTGCGGTCAAAGCCGAAGGGGTTAAAATGGCGCAAGGCGTCGACGTTCAGGTCGGACCGGACCGCGACCACTATTATCGCGACGATTACTACCGGGGACGTCGCGACCGCGACGTCACGGTTGGCATCGGTCCGGGTGGCGTCAGAGTCGGCCCGGGAGAGCGCTGCCGCACAGTGACCACAAGGGTTGAAGGGGACGACGGCCGCTCGATCACGCGAAGGGAGCGCCGCTGCGACTAAAGCGGCGAGCGCCAAAAGAGGGGCGGCATTTGTCGGCAATGGCACGCGCCGTACCCAACGATGCGTCAACGCAGCTGCGCGGTAATATCGAACACCGGTCAGCGCAAACGCCGCTGTACGAGCTTGCCATCGGCAAGCGGTTCGAAGAGCGCGGGGTTCGAACCCCACTGCGATATTGGAACCGCACCGGGCCCGGGTGGTCGGCCGACAAAGCTACGAAGTGAGGTACGAGTCCAAAAAGACGGGGGTGGTCGGCGCCAGCGGTCAAAAAGGCTGTCAAGGAGGTTGGCAACGGCCGGAAGCGCGTCGAGAAGCGTCTCTCGCGCTAGGCCATCTGCGCTGGCGTCGATTGTCCAGCGAGTTGCCTAGACTAGGATTAGGCGAAATGGTCCGTTTGAAAAGGCGAGGCTCCAACATACGCTGCTCCCTCGTTTAGTTCGGCGGGAAGCGCAATCGGCGTTCTCATTACCGATAAAAGCCGCGGGCCGAGCGGTGATAGTGTCTAACGGTTCACCCGAGCGGTCAGTTCCAATATGGAGGACAGTCGCCAACCTCTTTCGCGGTGTTGATGTAGATCCAGGCGGTCATGAATCATCCCTCATTTGCAGGAACATCTCTTTGATGTCGGTCAGCCGTCGCTTGCCTGAATAGTGCTGCTTGAGCGCATGCAGTTGGCGGGCAGCGATGCCATCGGCCTTGATAGTGTTCTTCTCTGCATGAAAGGCGCGCATGTCTGCGACGAAGCCGCGCGCGACGGCGGGCGGTAGTTCGATAGGCTTGCGGGGCATGGAAAGAAAATAAAGCACCACAGCGGACGATTGCGAAACCGGCAATCAAAAGCCGCAGGCATTTTCGCTCTGCGGCTCGCCGGGTTCGCAAATTGAGTGTTTCTCGAATGTACCCCAGCCCGGCGACGTAAAATCTAGGACCGGCTAGTACGGGTGAAAATGGAAATGTGCTGTTCCTGAGAAGGAACAAAAATCGAGTTGCTAGGCAGCAACAGCATCAGGAGATTGTAAGCGTTTCGGGAAACACGCAGCGACAGCGCGGGCACGTCACGCGAACAGGTCCGCGCCGGCCTGGGTAAAGCGTACAAAAGTACCGCTCTCGTGCAGCACCAGCCAGCCCTTCTCGATGGCACGATCGAGGCCCGCTTTGTCTCAGTTCATACAGAAATGGCCCGTTGATCTTCTCGATCAGGATGCGGTTGTCGAAGTAGGGCTCGACCGCGTTGGCGAGTTCGACAATCTTGCGGGCGGCAGCGTCGGGGTCGGCGAGAGGGCGGGTGTCGACGAATTTCACCAAGCCTCACCGTTCGCTCGACGAAATGCCCGCAGGAGGAAGCCTCGCCGGTGTTTGGATTTCGCGAACCGCCCGCGATGGCTTCCCGGGTTGGATCTCATATCTTTGAGCCAGCGCCAGCAAACGGAGTTTGGTGAACGGATCGGCCGTGCTGGCCATTGATCTGATCACTTTGGCGCGTTCTTCTGCAAATTCGCTCATGCCGCCCTCCATCATCAAACGGCTATGCCAATCTTTCGTATGGGACCAGTCAACGCCCAAAAGGCATCGTGCTGTGGATAGGCGGTGGAGACGCAGAGAGTGTTTCCGATTAGCGACTATTCTGAGCAATAGTCGTCGATGGTAACCCATTATCGCGACCGGCTTCCCTCCAATGGAAATCCGGCCGTACGTCGGCGCCACGCTTGCCGCAAACCGTGCACACAAACCGCGGCTCGATGTCCGACAGCCGGACGTCATCGGGCCAGGCATCACCGCTGATCGCAAGCGAGTGGCTGCAGCGGTAGTCACGGCAATAGACGAGGATTCCGCGCAAGCCGGAAGCGCGCATTGCGGCGAAGGTGATCTTGTGCGGGCGATCGGTCATCGCCCATGATTCCGCCGATCGGGCCGCAAGTGAAGCCGCAAGAACGGTTAGTGGACCAACAGGGTTACCACCGCACAGACGAAGCCGACCGCTAGGATGCCAGCAGTCGTTACGGCGACCAGATCAACTGACCAGTGGTGGCCGACCAAATCGAAGTGTCTGGAGCGGTTTTCGTCCCGGTACGTGTGAAGGTGCATGGCAGCCTCTGCATTGGCGCCATAATTCAATCGGCGATTGCCGAAACAGTTCCCTCTCTCCGATTGTGCGCCAAGTGGAACCGCCACCCCGTCTTTTGGTCATTGCCAGCAAACATGCGCAGATCGCGTTGGGCACGTTTCTCGCCGCCCGCTACTCCTCCCCAGCCCCGCCGAGCGAAAACGCATGTGCGCCGCTACGGCGCGGCGGCGCGATGCCGCCGTCTTGAACTGAAGGGCCGCGCGGCGCTAATGTCGCTGAGATTTGCTGGTGGTGCTTCGGGGCGCTGTCGGCAACACGGTGCTCGCCGGCGCCGGATGTACGCGCGGCGAGCACCTTCAGGCATTCCTGATCGAGACTCGTCAGGTGTCCCAGCATCGCCTTGCAGGTTTCTTCGGCTTCAGCGAATGTTTTGAAGGGCGAGCCGCCGATCTTGATGGCGCACATAATGGAAACGGCCTCAGTTCCGGGGGAAGGATGAGGCCGTTGGTGTTCCGACGGGGCTGGCGCACCGGCACCACGGCGAATTGTTTCTCAAAAAAAGAAGGGTAGCCAAAAGTTCCCCTCCAAATTTCCGGTCGTTGGACCGGAACCAAATCCCTAAGTTCACTTTTCAACGTTTCGCCCGGAGCCGCGTTGCCGAGCGGAACATCGGTTCCGCGTGCGTGGAAGTCTTGGCAGAGGTGCCCGTTGTCCTGGTGGTCGAAGACGACCAACCATTGCAGGACATCATTCATGAAGCATTGAAGGACGGCGGCTTCGACCTGCTGGTCACCGTCTCCGGAGAAGAGGCACTGACATTGCTGGGAAGCGGCGTTTTCAAATGCTCGGCCGTTGTAACCGACATCAATCTCGAGGGCAGAATGGACGGTTGGGAAGTTGCTCGCCAATCCCGAGAGATCAATCCCGCCTTCGCTATCGTTTACATCACCGGGGCGGCGGCGGGGCGCTGGCCCTCGCGTGGCGTGCCCAACAGCATTCTTCTCGAAAAACCGTTTGCGCCAGCGCAGTTGGTCACGGCGGTTTCGCGGCTTCTCAATGCAGGTACGCCGACGCAGTAGGTGAGCCAGGGGGCGCCGCTGATGCGTGCCCGTCTCTGTGCATTTTTGTACTTTCGCTGCGGAACGGAATCCCGGAAGAGCCGTTGGCGCAATCTGGAAGTTTCATATTTTGTAGGGCTGGGGGACATGAAGAAGGCGGCGCGGACGACCAAGCGTGCACCCATCTCGCGCGCACAACAAATCTTTTCTATCCGCCGGAGATTGGCGTTCCTACGCGAACTGGAGAGTAGGCTGAAGGAGCAAGCCGCCGTACTTGACGCCCACAAACCTTCGCGCAGGTCGCCTAGCCGTTTGCCCGAGCTATTCGATTCGCCGGCGCTTTTGTCCAACGGGGTTGCTTCCGCGACGCAATAGAGAGGGCCGTGGATGCGTTCCACGCTGGCGGATACTTTCTCAGCCGCAACCTTGAAACAACGCATGGGCGTGGCTACGGCGCGGGGGCGCGGGGGCTTGTCTTTACGGGGTTCAATGCCAGGTCGATCGCGCCTTTCAGCCTTTCTGTTGGGAAAGGCTTCTGAAGCACCGCACTGTCGCTGAATGGTGGGCCTAGGCCGGTCGAGTTGTAACCGGTGACAAATAGAAATGGTAAGCCTCGGCCTTGGATGATCTCGGCTATGCTGGCGCTGGTGCAGCCCGCAACGTTGATGTCGAGTAGCGCGAGGTCGAACACGGCGCTCTCTGCCAAAGCCTGCCCGTCTTGGATGTTGCCGGCCTCGGCAACCACTCGATGCCCAAGCTCTTCCACCATTTCGGCGAGCATCATCCGGATCAGTGCTTCATCCTCTACCAAGAATATGGACGCTCCTTGCATTTTGGGCCCCCAGTGGTGCGGTAGCGCCGTTCCGAGCCTCGATCCTACAACCTCGAGACGCGCGTGCAATCTTTTCTCCCCACTATTCGATCATTTTCTCGCCTTCAGCCCGATCTCAACCATGCGCCACACGCGCACGGCCGCTTCGAGAATCTTTTCCTAATTATATTTGGGATCAACGTGCTGCGCTCGGCCGCCTGCACCAGCGCAGCCTCGCCTAGACCATCGATTCCATGGAACTGGACCTATGAACGGGATTCATGCGGTCGACGAAGCCTTGTAGGCTGATCTTTGATTCGTTGAACGAGGCGAAGGTCATGGCGGGATCTCGGCGGCTGATCGAGTTGTCGATCAAGAGAACGGAGTTGCGGGAGTTGGAATCGATTGCGCGTTCGCGAACGGAAGCTGCGGGTCGGGTCGAGCGGGCGCGGATGCTGCTGGCCTATCGGGAAGACCCGTCCTTCTTTGCGGTGGGCCGAGCCTTGGGAGTGCATCATCAGACGGTCCAGCGCTGCATCGAGCGGGCCGTGGCCGATGGTCGCGATGGCGGCGCTCGACGAGCGCCCGCGCCCGGGCAAGGAGCCGACGATCACGGCCGAGGCCAAGGCATGGCTGGTGGCGCTGGCCTGCCGGAAGGCCGAAGGAACTGGGCTATCCGCACGAGGTGTGGACGACGCGGCTTCTGGCCCGCCATGCCCGCGAGCACGGGCCGGCGGCGGGGCACGCCTGCCTGGCCAAGCTGGTCCAGGGCACGGTGTGCAAGATCCTCGACGCGCAAGAGGTGAAGCCGCACAAGGTGCGCTACTACCTGGAACGCCGCGACCCCGAGTTCGAGGAGAAGATGGCGCGAGGTGCTGTGCGTCTACCGCGAGGTCAAGGTCCTGAAGAAGGCGGCGGCCGCGGCGACGAAGAAGAACAAGCCGAGCAAGGCGGTGGCGATCATCTCCTATGACGAGAAGCCCGGCATCCAAGCGATCGCCACGACCGCCCCGGACTTGCCGCCCGAACCCGGCGTGCATCCGACCTTCGCGCGCGATCATGAATACAAGCGCCACGGCACGGTCAGCCTGCTGGCCGGCATCGACCTGGTCACCGGCAAGGTCCATGCCCTGGTCAAGGACCGCCACCGCAGCCGCGAGTTCATCGAGTTTCTCAAGCTTCTCGATGCCGCCTATCCGGCTGCATACCGCGATCAAGCTGATCCTCGACAATCATTCCGCGCACATCTCCAAGGAGACCAAAGCCTGGCTCGCCGACCAGCCCGCCGGGCCGCTTCGAGTTCACCTTCACGCCCAAGCACGGCTCCTGGCTCAACCTCGTCGAGGGCTTCTTCTCCAAGCTCGCCCGCTCGGTCCTGCGCCACATCCGCGTCGCCTCCAAACAGGAACTCAAGGACCGCATCATGGCCGCCATGGATCACTTCAACCAACATCCCGTCGTCCACACCTGGTCCTACAAACTCAACAAGGCCGCCTGATATGATTCGAACTCAAGGAAACGCTGACCTAGGGACCGATAGGCGGCACGGGATACCGCGACGTCTAGGAACCTATATAGCCGGCTAGGACTTGTTTCCGTGCATGGCTTGGTCCCCACTAGGCCGTGCCTGCTGATGGGGCCCCAAGCTCGGAAGTTGCTCTTTTGGGCTTGGGGCTTTCAATCTATGCGGTTTCGCGCGCATAGCGCTATGAACGAGAAAGCCCGCAAGAGTCCGGTGCTCCACTTGAGATGGCCCTCTTGGCGATGCCAGAACCGGAGATCAACACCAAATACGAGGGCGTGCGCCTCGTTGTTTCACAGAGCGATCAGCCCGGTTACTATCAATTCCGGTACCAAAACGGCAATCGGACGTTCAAAGGCAAGATCGAAACCAAGCTCGCTTGGATGGCAGTCCGCGAGCTCGACGCGTCATCGAACGCAAGCTGAAACAGCTTTCTCAGTGCTCGTACGGAGGCGCGACTTCCGTAAGGAGCGCGTCAGCTTCAAGGGTTAGCCGATTGCGCGAGATCGGCGAAGATGTGACCGAGATGCCGGAGCTCGTTCCGCGCAACTGGAAGGTGGTCCAGCACGTGCGCTAGAAAGGCGGACGTCCGACAATCGGGCGACTCAGTTCAAGCGATCGCCAGCGCAGACGCCGGGGAAGCTGATGAACTTGGCCAATGCCACTGACGAAAGCCTGCTCGCCATCTACGAGAGCGTGAGACGGCAGGTCATGGCCGACGTCAAGCTCGGCGGGCGGCGCCTGGCCGGCAACGCAATGAAGCAATATGCGGACCAGTTGGAGGATGAAATGAGCCGCCGGCAAATGTCGTTCAGGCCGATAGAGTGGCCATCGTCAGGTCGTATGAGATGACGCGCTATCGCTGGTGAGCGGCCACGATCTCCGAATTGAGCTCTGCACCGACAAGGACGATGATCGCCGACATCCACATCCAGGTCATGAGGCCGATCGCGGCGCCCAGTGAGCCGTAGGTGGCCGTGTAGTTCGCGAAGTTCGACAAGTACCACGACAGCAGCGCCGAACCGATAAGCCATAAGACGACTGCTGTTACAGCGCCCGTGGCAACCCACCGCCAGCCCGGCGCCGGGCGGCTCGGCCCGTAACGATATAGAAACAGCAGGGTCATCAGCAGAACCAGCGCCAACTGTAAATCGGCGCCGAAGAATGACCCCTTGAACGCTCGGCAAATCAAAAGCTTATCGTGCCAATCAGCATCGGGACCCCACGCCGATTGACACTTCGAGCACTCATCGCACCATCGAACGTTGTTACGGCACGGAGTCGCTCCTCCGACATCCCTTCGTCATGCATCAACGACGAACTGCTGGAGCAGTTCGATCTGCCTCGTTGCGGCTCGGCGGGTCCGCTCAAACGCTTGCTTTCCCTTTGCGGCCCAGAGCGCTCGCGCCTGTTCGCCTTGATTGCTTTTGAGCTTGTCTGCCATCCAGAGCAGCGCGCCGAGGATGATGGCGCGATCGTCGCCGGTCAGGTCCGCCACACGAGCCTTGACGACGAGGCCGCCCAATTCGATCAGGTGCCGCGTGCGCTTGCGGCGCTCGACTTGCCATGCGCGCATATCATGCCGCGCCCTTGCCGCCTGTTGACGGTTGCGCGCCGCCCGGTTGCGCCCGAGCGCCAGTGTGGCGCTCAGCTGCCGGTGCAGTTCGCCGCGCCCAGCTCTGAAAGAACGCGGCTCCTCGCCTGGCCCATGCCTCCCTCTTTCCAGCATCTTTGGTCTCAGTCAGCACGATCAGCGCTCCTGCCAGTTCATCAACGTTGAGGCTATCTGCCCCGGTGGCGATGACCAATTCGCCGAGCTGCTGCACCTTGCGGCTCTTTAGGTCGCGCGCCTTGTCCTGAAGCGCTTTCAGTTCCCCGTCGAAATCCCGCGGCTTGCGCATCACGTTCTCCAGCAATGTTGATGAGGGGATGATAGTTGAGCCCTGGGCATAATGCTGTAAGGTCGCCGGGACGGTTTGAGACGGCGTAATCCCGCCCGAGAATTTTTCGAGGGAGGGCGCGCTTATACGTCGTTCCGACGTGCGCTTCGCCGTGCCACTGATCTGATCGCGATGGCGATCTATCATCTTCACGTCAAGGTCATTGGCCGCAAGTCTGGCTCCAGCGCGGTGGCGTCGGCCGCCTACCGCTCGGGCTCGCGGCTGCGCGACGAGCGCCTCGACCGCAGCCACGATTTTTCCGCCAAGCGCGGCGTCGTCCATTCCGAGGTGATGCTGCCGGAGAATGCGCCGGAGGCATGGAGCGACCGCGAGCGGCTTTGGAACGATGTCGAAGCGTTCGAAATCCGCAAGGACGCCCAGCTTGCCCGCGAGGTCGAATTCGCCATTCCGCGCGAGATGAGCAAGCGCAGGGCATCGAACTCGCCCGCGACTTCGTTCGGGCCGAATTCGTGGATCGGGGCATGATCGCCGATCTCAATGTGCATTGGGACATGGGCGAAGACGGCATGCCCAAACCCCATGCCCATGTCATGCTGACCATGCGCGCGGTGGACGAGAACGGCTTTGGCCAGAAGGTGCGGGACTGGAACCGCACGGAGATGGTGGAGCGCTGGCGCGAACGCTGGGCCGAGCTTGCCAACGAGCGGCTGGCCGAACTCGACATCGACGCGCGGATCGACCATCGCAGTCTGGAAGCGCAGGGCATCGCGCTAGAGCCGCAAAGCCAGATCGGGGCGCCCGCCAAACGCCTTGAGGCAGGCGGTGTCGAGGGCGAAGGGATCGAGGCCGACCGGGCCGAGATGCATCGCGAGATCGCCCGCGGTAATGGCGCGCGGATCGTCGCCGATCCTTCCGTTGGCCTGGACGCGATCACGCATCAGCAATCGACCTTCACGCGACGCGATCTGGCGAGGTTCGCGCATCGGCATAGTGATAGCATCGAGCAGTTCAACCAGGTCATGGGCGCGATGCGCAACGCGCCCGGTTTGGTCGAGCTCGGCAAAGACGCTCGCGGTGAAGCCCGCTTCACCACGAGCGCTATGATCGAGGCAGAGCAACGCCTTCATCGTTCCGCGGAACTCATGGCAAAGCGGGAGCTCCATGAGGCGAACGACGTCGCCAGACTGGCAGCCCTGGCGCGCGCCGAACGGCGCGGCCTTGTCCTGTCCGGCGAGCAGGCCGATGCGCTGGCGCATATCACGGACGGGCGCGATCTCAGTGTCGTGATCGGCTATGCCGGAACGGGGAAAAGCGCGATGCTGGGCGTGGCGCGCGAAGCTTGGGAAGCGTCGGGCTACGAGGTCCGAGGCGTTACGCTGTCTGGTATCGCCGCCGAAAATCTCGAAAGCGGATCGGGCATTGCGTCGCGCACCATCGCCAGCCTGGAGCACTGCTGGGGACAGCGCCGAGACGTGCTAACCCCCCGCGATGTTCTGGTGATCGACGAGGCCGGCATGGTCGGCACACGCCAGCTGGAGCGCGTGCTGTCTAATGCCGCCGAAGCCGGGGCCAAGGTCGTGCTGGTCGGCGATCCCCAGCAACTGCAATCCATCGAAGCGGGCGCGGCCCTCCGCTCGATCCATGAACGCCATGGCGGCGCGGAAATCGGCGAGGTACGCCGTCAGCGGGAAGACTGGCAGCGCGACGCCACGCGTGATTTCGCCAATCGCCGAGCCGGTAACGCGCTGGAGGCCTATCAATCCCACGGCATGGTTCATGAGGCCCAAACACGCGAACAGGCGCGCGATAATCTGATCGACCGCTGGGACCGAGACCGGCAGGCATCACCGGATCGGACCCGCATCATCCTCACCCATACCAATGACGAGGTGCGGGCCCTCAACGAGGCCGCGCGCACCCGAATGCGGGCCGCCGGTGATCTCGGCAATGAAGTGCGTGTGACGGTTGAGCGCGGCGACCGCAGCTTCGCGAGCGGAGATCGCATTATGTTCCTGCAAAACGAACGTGGCCTCGGCATCAAAAATGGCACGCTCGGGACCATCGAACGGATGAGCGCGCAGTCCGTGACTGTTCAGACCGACGATGGCCGGTCTGTACGCTTCGATCTCAAGGATTACGACCGCATCGACCATGGCTATGCAGCGACGATCCATAAGGCGCAGGGCATGACGGTGGATCGCACCCATGTGCTGGCGACGCCGGGCATGGACGCCCACGGCAGCTATGTCGCCCTTTCGCGACACCGCGACGGCATGGACCTACATTACGGCCGCGACGACTTTGCGAGTCAGGACCGGCTCACCCGTACCCTGTCGCGCGACCGGGCCAAGGACATGGCCTCGGATTACGAACGCGCCAATCCAGCGCAAAGCTATGCCGAGCGGCGTGGGATCACTTTCGGCGAGTACGTCGTCGAGATCGTTCGCAGGGTCGTGCCCGAGAGGGTGCGAAACATGTTCGATGGCCTGCGCCCGTCTGCCGACGCTGTGGCTAGCCCTCACGGCGTGCGGGCGCAGGAACGGGAAGTGCCGGAAAGGAAGTCGGCGGAAGACCCGGGTGCGGCGCTGCGCAAGGTGCGCACCAAGGCGCTGGTCCGCCATGCCCGAGCGGTGGATGCGATCTTCGATATGCAGGAGCAGGGCAGTAAGGCCAGCTCGGCGCAGGTGAAGGAATTGCAGGAGGCCCGCAAGGTCTTCGAGGAGGTGCGGCCTTATGGCTCGCACGATGCCGAAGCCGCCTACAAGAAGAACCCGGAACTTGTCCGCGAGGCGGCTGGCGGCCGGGTCAACCGTGCCATCCGCGCGCTCCAGCTTGAAACCGAACTGCGTATCAATCCCGGCCGCCGCGCCGACCGCTTCGTAGAGGACTGGCAGAAGCTCGACCAAGCCAGCCTGCGCCAGTATCAGGCGGGCGATATCTCCGGCTACAAGGCCACGCGCTCGACGATGGGCGATATGGCAAGAAGCCTCGAACGCGATCCGCAGCTGGAATCCATCCTTGCCAACCGCAAGCAGGAGCTCGGCATCGCGTTCGAATCCAGCCGCCGGCTCGGTATCGAACTTGCCTTCACCCACGGCATCGACCTCGGCCGAGGCCGGGGCATCGGAATTTGATTCATCCGATTTACCGCCGACCCTTCGCCACGCTGCGATGAGGCGGAAAACTTTCTTGCGCCCTCCTTAAATGCCTGCCCTGTCTAATCTCAATAGCCGTCAGAAACCGCCAATAGGAGGCAGCGCTACCATGCGCGAACCGGACCGTATCATCCGCCTCAAAACCGTCCTTTCGCGGACCGGGCTGTCCCGATCCACCATCTACCGCAAGATCGCCGAGGGCACCTTCCCGGCTCAGCTCAAAATCAGCGCCAACGGGACTGGCTGGCATGAATCCGACATCAACAGCTGGATCGACGATCCCGTCTCGTGGCGTCCGAAGCGCGATATTCGATGAGCTCTGAAGCCGGCAATCGCACGGGATTAGCATTTGAACGACTACTCTAGCGAAGCTGTGCGAGCGATTTGGCGTCCGACAAAAACTGGCAAAGCGGGTTTATGGCATCATTGGCTTCACGGCCGGGGGCGGAGACGAAGCCGGGGCCATCCACACATGAGGGGAAATGAGCAAAATAGCCATACCGATGATCGTCCCACTCGCAGGCGCTGGTTAAGGGTCTGGAGCGCTGTGACGCTAACCTGCCTCTTCCGTGTCGACCCACAGCTGTGGTTTGCGGCTTTCTCGATCGGACCAAGCAACCGATATGCTTTTGCTCGCGACATTCTATCCAATTCTTCGATTTCTTGTTTTTGGACTTTGAACTCGCACGAAAACAGTTTTCATGGCGCGGATGATGTTCGGTGTGGTTTTGGGCCGCCTCGGCTTTCATTCATCGAATTCGACGGAGATCTCCCGTCCACTTTTTTCTCCACTCATTCTTTTCGTCGGGCTCGATCGGTTTGCTTGGCACTAAAGAGACTTGCGAGTGCAGTGATGCCCACGAGAACTCTAAATTCAATCTTGCCAGAAGTGACGAACAGGCTCGCATTTGCGGATCAACTTGTTCCGTTGCGATTGGCGACTGCGGCAAAAATCGTCTTTCCTGACGGTTCGATGACTGCGTCGGGGTTGCGACGTGAAGCCAAAAAAGGACGCCTTGTCGTAGAACGAATTGCGAACAAAGACTATACTACGCTCGAAGCGATTGCACGAATGAGGGAGTTATGCCGCGTCCAAGCAAGGGAGCCAGACTTTACAAGCGAAAGGCCCGATTCCGCGACGGAAGGCTCGTCGGCCAAGCCGTGTGGGTCATCAAGGACGGTGACCGCAATATCGCCACGGGATGCGTTGCGGGTGCGTCTGAAACAAAGCCGCCTCGCGAAGCCGAGCAAGCGCTAGCTGATTACATCGCGCAGAAATACCAACCCGCGCGCCAGCGCCGAGACATCGAGGAGATTGATTGCGCCGACGTCCTTGCAATTTACCTCACCGACGTTGGAGAGCCCGGCGAACAGTTTGAGATCGAGGCAAGGCTTGATCGTCTCAACGAGTACTGGGGTGGCAAGATGTTGGCGCAGGTCAATGCAAAGACTTGCGCCGGCTATGTCAAGCATCGCGGTAACACAGGCGGCGCCCGACGCGACCTCGAGACGTTTCGCGCGGCCATCAACCACCATGCGAAGGAAGGTTTTCATCGAGGCGTCGTGCGGGTGTCGTTGCCGCCAAAGGGCGAGGCGCGAGATCGTTGGCTCACGCGCAAAGAAGCCGCGGCCCTGATCTGGCATTGTTGGCGATATCGCGAAAAACAAACCATCCACTCGGGCAAATCGAAAGGCGCCCCGGTCAGCACCGAACGCCGTCCCCTAAAACATGTTGCAAGGTTCATTTTGATCGGCCTTTACACCGGCACCAGGGCTGGCGCGATCGCAACCGCATCGCCCTATCGCGAACCCGGCCGGTCTTTCGTCGACCTGGACCGGGGCATCTTCTATAGGAAGGCGATCGGCCGACGAGCCACCAAGAAGCGCCAGACCCCGGCCCCCCTCCCGCCGCGCCTGCTCGCTCACATGCGTCGCTGGACTGCGTGCCGGCTGATCGCGGCCTGCTTCGTCGAGTTCAATGGCAAGCCGGTAGCGTCGGTAAAAACAGGCTTCCAAAGCGCCGTAAGGCTGGCCGGGCTGCCTGGCAAGGTCACCCCCCATACCCTTCGCCACACGGCCGCGACGTGGCTGATGCAACGGGGCGTGCCGATCTGGGAGGCTGCAGGGTTCCTGGGGATGTCGGCGGAGGTTCTGCAGGAAACGTACGGCCACCATCACCCCGACTTTTTGCAGGGGGCAGCAGCCGCTATTGGCCAAAAAGGCCGATACGTTTCGGTGGTTGAATCGGTGGTTGACTTGGGAACCACCAGCAATCAGAACCAATTTCGGGGTGAGAATGGTCGGAGTGGCAGGATTCGAACCTGCGACCCCTGCGTCCCGAACGCAGTGCTCTACCGGGCTGAGCCACACTCCGACTGAGACCGCGGCTTATAGCGTCGGCTCTCGCGCACCGCAAGAAGCCGATTTTGGAGATTTTGTCTGGAGATTTTGACCCCGATGAAAGTGGGCCTGAGCACCCTGATTTTGCCTGCCGGCGAGGCTGCCGTGGCCGTGGCGGCGCGTACGCTCGAGGCGGGCGGCCTGGTGGCGTTCCCGACCGAGACCGTCTATGGCCTCGGCGCCGACGCCACCAATGCGGCGGCGATCGCCCGGCTCTACCAGGCCAAGGGCCGCCCGGCCTTCAATCCGCTGATCTCCCATGTCGGCGATCTCACGGCTGCCGAAAAGATCGGCCACTTCGATGCCCAGGCGACCGCGCTTGCCCGCGCGTTCTGGCCGGGCCCGCTGACGCTGGTGCTGCCGAAGACGCAAGGCTGCGCCGTGGCGGAACTGGCGACCGCCGGGCTCGACACCATTGCGATCCGCGTGCCGTCGCACCCCCTCGCCCGCGCGATCCTGCAGGCTTTCGGCAAGCCCGTGGTGGCGCCGTCAGCCAATCTCTCCGGCCATGTCTCGCCGACCACGGCGGCGCATGTGCAAAGCGATCTCGAGGGCAAAATCGATCTGATCGTCGACGGCGGACCGGTCGAGGTCGGCGTCGAATCCACCATTGTCGGCTGTTTCGAAGCGCCGATGCTGCTGCGGCCCGGCGGGCTGCCGCGCGAGGACATCGAGCGTACGCTTGGCCAAGCCCTTGCGCGCGCGCCGGCGGACGCCGAGAGTGACAGCGCCCAGCCGCTGGCGCCGGGCATGCTTGCCTCGCATTACGCGCCGCGCACGCGCGTGCGGCTCGATGCCGCCGCTATCGCGCCCGGCGAGGCGCTGCTCGCCTTCGGTCCTCCCCTCGCCGGCTGGGAACATGCCGCCGCCGTCATGAATTTGTCCGCTCGCGGTGATCTGAATGAAGCCGCCGCCAATCTTTTCGGTTATCTTCGCGCGCTCGACGCGAAAGCAGCCGAGACGATCGCGGTGATGCCCATTTCCCACCACGGGCTGGGCGAAGCCATCAACGACCGGCTGCGCCGCGCCGCCGTCGGGCGGAAATGACCGGGACTTTGAAATGAACATCGTGCAACCGACCGCGCCGCCCGTCCTCTCCGACGAACTCATCGCAAAATTCCGCAAGATTGTCGGCGACAAATATGCGGTGACCGACCAGGCCGACATCGCGCCCTATACCACCGAGGAGCGCGACCTGTTCCGCGGCCACTCGCCGCTGGTGCTGCGGCCGGTCTCGACCGCGGAAGTCGCCGCGATCTGCAAGCTCGCCGATGAGCACAAAATCGCGCTGGTGCCGCAGGGCGGCAACACCGGCCTCGTCGGCGGCCAGACCCCGCATCATGGCGAGGTCGTGATCTCCATGAAGCGGATGGACAGGATCCGCGACGTCGACACCGCGTCGAACACCATGACCTGCGAGGCCGGCGTGATCCTGCAGGTCGCGCAGCAGCGCGCGGCCTCGGTCGACCGCCTGTTTCCGCTGTCGCTCGGCGCGGAGGGAAGCTGCACCATCGGCGGCAATCTCTCGACCAATGCCGGCGGCACCACGGCGCTTGCCTATGGCGTCGCACGCGAAATGGCGCTCGGGCTCGAGGTCGTGCTCGCCGACGGCCGCGTGATGAATCTCCTGTCGAAGCTCAAAAAGGACAACACCGGCTACGATTTGCGCAACCTCTTCATCGGCGCCGAAGGCACGCTCGGGATCATCACCGCCGCGACGGTGAAGATGTTTCCGAAACCGCGCGCGATCGAGACCGCTTTTGTCGGCCTCAAATCGCCGGCGCAGGCGCTGAAGCTGCTGTCGCTGTCGCAGAACGAAGCGGCCGGAACGCTGACGAGCTTCGAGCTGCTCTGCGAAATGTCAGTCGATTTCTCGGTCCGTCACGGCATCGACGTGCGCGATCCGCTTTCAGCCAAGTACCCCTGGTATGTGCTGATGGAACTGTCCTCGCCGCGTGACGACGCCCGCGCCACGCTGGAAGCGATCCTGGGCCAAGCGATGGAGGACGGCATCGTCGACGACGCCGTGATCGCGGCGAATCTGACACAGCGCCAGGCATTCTGGAAGCTGCGCGACGAGATGTCGGCGGCGCAGAAGCCGGAAGGCGGCTCGATCAAGCACGACATTTCCGTGCCGGTCGCAGCCGTGCCCGACTTCATCGCGGAGGCAGACAGCGCGGTGGTGAAACTGATCCCGGGCTCGCGGCCGGTGCCGTTCGGTCATCTCGGTGACGGAAATATCCACTACAACGTCAGCCAGCCCGTCGGCGGCGACACCGCCGATTTCATGAACCGCTGGCACGACGTGAACAAGGTCGTGTTCGACATCGTCTTGCGCATGGGCGGTTCGATCTCGGCCGAGCACGGCATCGGCGTGCTGAAGCGCGACGAGCTGCCCGACGTGAAGGACAGGACCGCGATCGAGCTGATGCGCGCGATCAAGGCGATGCTCGATCCCAACGGCATCATGAACCCGGGCAAGGTGCTTTAGGTCAGGCCGTTCCGTGATGATTGCCGAGCTCGCCATCGCCGAAATCGAGGACACCGACATTGCCGCCGTCGTGTCATTGTGGGAGCGCTGCGCGCTGACGCGGCCGTGGAACGATCCGGTCGCCGATATCGCGCTGGCGCGAAAGGGTCCAAGCTCGACCATCCTGCTCGGCCATGAGAACGACCGCATCGTTGCATCTGCGATGGTCGGCCACGACGGCCATCGCGGCTGGGTCTATTATGTCGCGGTCGACCCCGACTGGCGCGGGCAAGGGCTCGGCCGCGCCATCATGACCGCCGCCGAGGACTGGCTGCGCCAGGCGGGAATCGCCAAACTGCAATTGCTGGTTCGGCGCGACAACGCCAAAGCCAGCGCGTTCTACGAGACCATCGGCTATGATGAGGCGCAGGTAGCTGTCTTCGCCAAATGGCTCGACGGCCGCGAGCCGGCGCCATAGCGGAAGCAGGGCATGAGCATCTCCGATCGCATCCGCGTCAACAACGTCCGCCTGCTCTCCGACAACTACGGCATCTTGAAAGCCACGACATTCGACTGGCGCCGCGCCGGCGGCGAATGGCAGACGCAAGAGCGCGAGACTTACGACCGAGGCGGCGCTGCGACCGTGCTGCCCTATAATCTCGCGCAGCGTACGGTGGTGCTGATCAGGCAGTTCCGCTATCCCGCCTATGTCTGCGGCCATGACGATTTGATGATCGAAACCATTGCCGGGCTACTCGACGGCGAGGCGCCGGAAGTGCGGATTCGCGCCGAGGCCGAAGAGGAAAGCGGCTACCGCCTGCACGACATCCGCAAGGTGTTCGAAGCCTTCATGAGCCCGGGCGCGGTGACGGAAAAAATCCATTTCTTCGTCGCCGCCTACGAGAGCGACATGCGCATCAGTGACGGCGGCGGCCTTGCGGACGAAGGCGAGGACATCGAGGTGATGGAGCTCTCGATCGACGAGGCGCTCGCCATGGTGGCCTCCGGCCGCATCGTCGATGCCAAGACCATCATGCTGCTGCAATACGCGGCGCTGAATATTTTCAAATGAACCGCGGCCAAAATAACACCTGTCGCCCCGGCCAAGCTTTCGCGAGGACGACCGCGGTGAGACTAGAACAACGAGCCCTGCCCGTCATCGACCGCGGGCGGCGCCGCCTTGCGCGGCGCAGCGTTCCTCGGCTTCGGCGCATCCTCGGCGGTGCGCTGCTCGTCGGTGATCGGCAGCAGCAGTTGTGCATCGTCATTGTCGGCGTGGTTCACCCGCCTCGACACCTCGTGCCAGGTGAACTCGCCCTCGAGCGGCCCCTTCAGCAGCGCCATCACCGGCGACGCATCGTCATCAGAGCAATCGAGCCAGCGCGCGAAATCATCAGGCATCAGGGTAACGGGCACGCGGTGATGCAGCACAGCGAGATCGGCGCTCGCCGGTGCGGTCACGATCGCCACCGTGTCGAGCTCCTCGCCGTTGGGGCCGATCCAGGTTTCCACCAGCGCGGCGAGACCGAAGATGTGACCGTCGCGGCGATGAATGAAAAAAGGCCGCTTCCGCCCGCCCGATGTCTGCCATTCGTAATAACCGTCAGCGGGAATGAGGCAGCGCCGCCGCCGCATCGCGTTCTTGAACGCGGGCTTGTCGTTGATGGTCTCGGAACGGGCGTTGATCAGAAGCGTCATTTTACGGGGATCCTTGACCCAGGATGGCACAAGCCCCCAGCGCATCAATTTGAAATGCCGTGCACCATTTTCGATTATAACCACAGGTATTGGTTGCGTCGGCGCGATATTATGCCGTGGCGGGAAATTTGGCTGTTCTACATAGCCAAATACCTGCCGTATCGCGGCCGGAGGCGAGGTGATGACAAAGCGTCCGCACATTCTGTAGCCTAAATAAGCATCCGTTCAGCACCTTTTAACCCCGAACCGGAACACTGCCAGCGATGACCGCCACGGCCCAACCATCTGCGCTATCCACGACACCACACCCCCCGGGCCTCGATGCGGCAACGCGGGCGGCGCAGCTGAAGGCTGCGAACATCAATCCGCAGACCGGGCTCGCCACCGATTATCTGAATCACTTCAACGAAGCCATCATGCTGCTTGAAATGATTCCGGATTTGCCGGATTGCGCGGAAGATTTTCTCGCCTGGTCGCCGCTGTCCTATGCCGAGCATTTTACCGCTTCGAATTTCAAGGCGAAGGAATTGGCGATCTCGGCCTATGAATCCGCCGATCCCGATATTCGCGCGGAGTTCGATCAGATGGCGGAGACCATGACCTCCATCCTGAAAGAGGTCAGCACCGCGGTGCGCGAGGCGACGCAGGACCAGACCAAGGCGAAGCTCGCCGGGCAGGCGGTCGGCTGGCTCAAGCCGCTGGTCGCAGCCGCCGGCGGCGTCATCAATGGCGGCTATGAGGCCGACGTCGAGACCATCATGGCGGCCTGATCTCCATGGCCGTGACCGATCCTCCCGTCCGTCCCCAGCTTGCGGTCAGCGCGGCCATCTTCCGCGACGGCAAGGTGCTGCTGGTGCGCCGCGCGCGCTCGCCGGGCAAGGGGTTTTATTCGCTGCCGGGCGGCCGGGTCGAGCACGGCGAGAGCCTGCATCAGGCGCTGGCGCGCGAGGTCGACGAGGAGACCGGGCTTCGAATTGAGATTGTCGGGCTCGCGGGCTGGCGCGAGGTGCTCCCTGGCGGATCATCGAACGGCGGACACTATGTGATCATGTCGTTCGCGGCGCGCTGGAAGGCCCGGGAACCGGTCCTGAACGACGAGCACGACGATTTCAAATGGCTCAAGCCAGACGCGTTTGGCGCTCTCAAACTGACCGGCGGGCTTTCGGAGGTGGTCGAGGCTGCCCGGAAGCTGGTCGAAGGCTAGTCTTCGCGCCTTGCTTCCAGCGCATTTAAAAGGCTATCACCCGGACACCCTCGGAACCTCCTAATGCCGAAGCGACTTCTCGCCATTCTGCTTGCCGTTTTCTGTCTTTGCGCCCCCGCCCGCGCCGAGGACGCCGCCGCGCCCTTCGACGGCGACCTGCAGCGGCTCGCCGAAATCCTCGGCACGCTGCATTATCTCCGGGGCATATGCGGCAGCAATGAAGGCGCCAAATGGCGCAACCAGATGCAGGCCCTGATCGACGCCGAGACGCCGTCCGGCGACCGCCGCGCCCGCATGATCGCGGGCTTCAACCGCGGCTATAACGGCTTCCAGCAGACCTACCGCACCTGCACGCCGGCCGCGCTGGTGGCGATCCGCCGTTATATCGACGAAGGCTCGAAAATTTCGCGCGACCTGACGGCCCGCTATGCCAACTGAGACGACCCTTTTCTTCGATCTCGACGGCACGCTGACGGACCCCAAACCCGGCATCACCGCCTCGATCCAATATGCGCTGCGGAAGCTGGATCGACCTGTACCTTCTCAGGATGAACTGGCCTGGTGCATCGGCCCACCCTTGCGTGCCAGCTTTGTGACGCTGCTTGGCGGCGAAGATTTCGCCGATCGCGCGATGGCGCTCTATCGCGAGCGCTTTGGCGATGTCGGGCTGTTCGAGAACAGCGTCTATCCCGAGATAGCCAACGTGCTGGCGCTGCTCGCGCAGCCGGCGCGTCGGATGTTCGTCGCGACCAGCAAGCCGCACGTCTTTGCGAACAGGATCATCGATCACTTTGGCCTTGCCGGGTATTTCGAGCACGTGTTCGGCTCCGAGCTCGACGGCACGCGCGCCCACAAGGCCGATCTTCTCGCCTACGCGCTCGAGCAGACCGGCGTCGATCCTTCGCACGCCTTGATGATCGGCGACCGCAGCCATGACGTAAACGGCGCAAAGGCCAACGGCATGGACGCGGTCGGCGTGACCTACGGCTATGGCAGCCCCCAAGAGCTGATCACGGCCGGCGCCCGTCATCTTTGTGCCTCGCCGCACGCGATTTTGGACGTTATCCACGGCCTGACGAATGCCGAGCGCGCCGTTAACCTTTCCTAAAGAACTGGTCTAGGCGCTGCGGGCCAGCATGCTACACCACTCGCATCCGACGCGTTCCGCAACGGAATGGCGCAACTTTTCTGTTGATCTTCATGCCTCCCATGTCCTTTGCCTTCGCCCGCGAGCCGCTGCCTGACAACGAGCAGAAGAAGGCCGCGCTCGGCTATCTCAACGAGGCTTGGGCGGAAGCGCGCCATGACGGCGTCGACGGCGATTGCCTCGCGCAGGCGAGCCTCTTTGCCGCGTTGGCCGAGTTGGTCGGGACCTATGGCGAGGAAGCGGTGGCGAAGTTCGTCGAGGGCATGCCTTCGCGCGTGCGCAACGGGGAATTCTCTGTCTCGCTCGCGAAGCAATAAATTCTACGGCTTCAGCGTCTCCAGAAACCGCACCGGCTCGCCCTGCGAGGCCGTTACCAGTTCGCCCTGCCACATCACGCGCCTGCCGCGCACAAAAGTGCCGACCGGCCAGCCGGTGACGCGCATGCCGTCGTAGGGAGTCCAACCGGCCTTCGAGGCGACCCACTTGTCGGTGATGACCTCGCTGCGCTTGAGATCCACCACCGTGAAATCAGCGTCATAGCCCGCCGCGATCCGTCCCTTGCAAGCGATGTTGAAGAGCCGCGCGGGTCCCGCACTGGTGAGGTCAACGAAACGCGCCAGCGACAGCCGCCCCGCATTGACGTGATCGAGCATCAGCGGCACCAGTGTCTGCACCCCGGTCATGCCGGAGGGCGAAGCCGGATAGGCCTTCGCCTTCTCTTCCAGCGTATGCGGCGCGTGGTCGGAGCCGAGCACGTCGACAATCCCCTGCTCGATGCCGCGCCAGATGCCGTCGCGGTGATCGGCGGAGCGCACCGGCGGGTTCATCTGGGCGCGGGTGCCCAGCCGCTCGTAGCATTCGGGCGCGGCCATGGTCAGGTGATGCGGTGTCGCCTCGCAGGAGGCGACGTCCTTGTGGTCCCGGAGATACTCGATCTCCTGCCTGGTCGAGATGTGCAGCACATGGATGCGCTTGCCCGTCTCGCGCGCGAGCTTGACCAGCCGCTCGGTCGCCATCAGCGCCGCTGTCTCGTCGCGCCAGACCGGATGCGAGCGCGGGTCGCCCTCGACCCGGAGCCCCTTGCGGTCGTTGAGGCGATATTCATCCTCCGCATGAAAGGCAGCGCGGCGGCGGATCACCCGGAAAATCTTCCGCAAACTCTCGTCGTCCTCGACCAGCAGCGCGCCGGTGGAAGAGCCGATGAACACTTTCACCCCCGCGCAGCCCGGCGCGCGTTCGAGCTCCGGCAGATCCTGAACGTTCTCGCGGGTGCCACCGATGAAGAAGGCGAAATCGCAATGCATGCGATGACGACCGCGCTTGATCTTGTCGGTGAAGGTCTCCCGCGTGACCGTCAACGGATTGGTGTTGGGCATCTCGAACACCGCCGTCACCCCGCCCATGACCGCGCTGCGCGAACCGGTCTCGAGATCCTCCTTGTGGGTCAGGCCGGGTTCGCGGAAATGCACCTGCGTGTCCATCACGCCGGGCAGGATGTGCAGCCCCTTGCAGTCGATGATCTCGGCCGCGTCAGCCTGCGCCAGTCCGCCGATTTCGGCAATGCGGCCACCACGGATGCCGACGTCGCGAACGCCCTCGCCGTCCTGATTGACGACGGTGCCGGATTTTAGAATGGTATCAAACGTTTGAGTCATCGGTTTCGCGTGTCATTTCGGGGGAACTGGGCCCGCGCGGCCCTTGTTCGGAGCACCTTAGCCGCTTAACTTGCGATGTGATATCGGCTAGCTCGGTTTCAACAAGAACTTCAAGAGCAACCTCTTATGAAAGCAGTGTTTCTTCCCGACCGGGGCGTCGTTAAAGTAACCGGCGAGGACGCGCGCAACTTTCTCAACGGGCTCGTCACGACCGATGTGACACAGCTCGCACCCGGGCTCGGCCGCTTCGGCGCGCTGCTGACACCGCAGGGCAAGATCATCGTCGATTTCCTGATCACGGAGGCACCAAGCGGCCATGGCGGCGGCTTCCTCATCGATTGCCCGCGACCGCTTGCAAAGGGCCTCTCCGACAAGCTCGGCTTCTACAAGCTCCGCGCCAAGGTCGCCGTGGAAAATCTCTCCGACAGTCTTGGCGTGATCGCGGCCTGGGGCGGCGAGCCTGCGATGAAGCCCGACCTCGCTTTTGCCGATCCGCGCGACGCCGCGCTCGGCTGGCGCGTTCTCGCGCCGCAAGATCTGGCCCAGAAGGTCGCCGACCTCGTCGGCGCGGAACTCATCGACAGCGCCGCCTATGAGGCCCACCGCATCGCGACCGGCGTGCCGCGCGGCGGGCTCGACTTCATGTATGGGGACGCTTTCCCGCACGAGACCAATATGGACCGCCTGCATGGCGTCGATTTCGACAAGGGCTGCTATGTCGGCCAGGAAGTCGTGTCGCGGATGCAGCATCGCGGCACGGCGCGTACCCGCACCGTGCGCGTGACGCTCGACGGCGCGCCGCCCGAGGCCGGCAGTCCCGTGCTCGCCGGCGACAAGCCGGTCGGCACCATGGGCTCGACCTCGGGCCAGAACGGCCTGGCGCTGATCCGGACCGATCGCGTGACCGACGCGCTCGGTGCGGGCCTTGCGCTCACCGCCGGCGGCCTCGGCATTCGCCTCGCCGATCCCGATGCGATCCGCAGCGCAGCCAAGCAGACCGTCGCATGAGCCGGTCCGCGCGCCTGCATCCTGACGGCAAGACGCGTTGCCCCTGGCCGGCGGAGGACCCATTCTACGTCGCCTATCACGACACCGAGTGGGGCGTGCCGGAATATGACGACCGCGCGCTCTACGAGAAGCTGATCCTGGACGGCTTCCAGGCCGGGCTGTCCTGGATCACCATCCTGCGCAAGCGCGACAATTTCCGCCGCGCCTTCGACGACTTCCAGCCGGAGAAGATCGCGCGCTACAACGCGAAGAAGGTCCACGCGCTGATGAACGATGTCGGCATCGTTCGCAACCGTTCCAAGATCGAAGGCACTATCGAAAGCGCGAAGTCTTATCTCAAGATCATGGAAGAAGGCCCCGGCTTCTCGAAGTTTTTGTGGGATTTTGTCGACGGACGGCCAAAGGTGAACCAGTTCAAGACCACGGCCAGCGTGCCGGCCTCGACGCCGGTCTCGATCAAGGTTTCGAAGGAGCTTGCCGGTCGCGGCTTCAAGTTCGTCGGCCCGACCATCGTCTATGCCTTCATGCAGGCGACCGGCATGGTCAATGACCACCTCGTCACCTGCTTCTGCCATGGAAACTGCGGCGCCAAGCCCCGCGCGCCGCGCCTCAAAGCCAAATGACGGCGACCAAACGCGCCACGGTCGACACCCGCGTCTGGCAGCGGATGCTGTCGGGACGGCGGCTCGATCTGATCGATCCCTCGCCACTCGACATCGAGATCGCCGACATCGCCCATGGGCTCGCGCGGGTCGCGCGCTGGAATGGCCAGACCAGCGGCGCGCATATTTTCTCGGTTGCCCAGCACACCCTGCTGGTCGAAGCGGTGATGCGGGCCGAGAGGCCGCGCATCGAAGAAAAACTCCGCCTTGCCGCACTGCTGCATGACGCGCCGGAATACGTCATCGGCGACATGATCTCGCCGTTCAAGGCGGTGCTGGGTGGTGATTACAAAGTGGTTGAAAAGCGCCTGCTCTCGGCAATCCACATCCGCTTCGGATTGCCAGCGGAACTGAGCGCCAACATCACCCAGCAGATCAAGAATGCCGACCGCGGCGCGGCCTATCTCGAAGCCACGATGCTGGCAGGGTTTTCCGAAAGCGAGGCCAGGCGCCTGTTCGGCCGCGATCCCGGCTTGCCCGAGAGCGTGCGCGAGGACTATTTGACGCCCTGGAACGCGGCCAAGGCCGAGAAGCGCTTCCTCACCAGATTCAACTCGCTGCAGGCTTGAACCCGACAGGCTTGAACTCAAGCCTCGAACCTGCTTTCACCGCTTCGACCGCAGGCCTATATTCGCCAATAAAGGACCGCCTATGATTCACGTCTGCTCGCTGGCTGCACTGCCTGAGATCGTCCAAATGACCGGCGCCAGCCATGTGCTGACGGTGATGGGCAACGTCGATCAGGTGCTTCGGCCAGCATCGGTGATTGCTGCCAACCATCTCAAGGTGTCGATGGATGACATCACCGAACCGATGGAAGGCTACACGCCCCCGTCGGAGGCGCATGTCGAGCAGGTGCTCAGCTTCGTGCGGGGCTGGGACCGCAAGGCACCGATGGTGATCCACTGCTATGCCGGAGTCAGCCGCTCTACGGCGAGCGCGTTTGCCGCGGCCTGCCTGCTCAACCCGCATCGCGACGAGATGGAGATCGCGCGGAAACTCCGCGCTGCCTCCCCGATCGCTTCGCCGAACCGGCTGATCGTCAGCCTCGCCGACAAGGCGCTCGGCCGCGACGGACGGATGATCCGCGCGCTCGAAAGCATCGGTCCGGCAACCATGATGGTCGAAGGCAGGCCGTTCCTCGTCGAGCTCGAATAGTCCAATGATCGCGGCTACATGAGCGACAAGCTTCTGACGCCGATCGAAATCGACCTGACCGCGGCGATTGTCGCGATCGAGGGTAACGAGCCGCTGATCCTCACCGCATCCGGCGGCGACAACAGCGACAAGATCACCAGCCTGCCCTTCGGTCCGTTCGACGCGGTCTCGCACCGCACCTTCGAGATCGGCCTGCGCGCCTGGGTCGAGGAGCAGACCGGCCTTCGGCTCGGCTATGTCGAGCAGCTCTACACGTTTGGCGATCGCGGGCGGCATACCATGCCCGGCGACACCGACGTCCATGTCGCTTCCATCGGCTATCTCGCATTGACCCGAGCGATCGACAGCGGCGCCGCCCGCGCACCAGGCGCGGGTTTCGAGCCCTGGTACCGCTTTTTCCCCTGGGAAGACTGGCGCCAGGACCCGCCCGGGATCATCGCGCGCGATATCCTGCCTGAGCTGACCAAATGGGCCGCGCAAGGCGAGGAGACCGCGCGGGCACTGCCGCGCAAGGACCGGGTGCGGCTCTATTTCGGCACCGAGGGCGCCCATTGGGATGAGGAGCGCGTGCTCGACCGCTACGAGCTGCTCTATGAAGCCGGGCTGGTCGAGGAAGCGCGACGCGACGGCCGGCCCGCGGCGTTGCAGCGCAAGACCTTGCCCCGTCTCGGCACCGCCATGCGCTTCGATCATCGCCGGATCCTGGCCACGGGCATTGCGCGGTTGCGCGCGAAATTGAAATACCGCCCGGTGGTGTTTGAACTTTTGCCGGCCGAATTTACACTTACGGAGTTGCAACGGACCGTGGAAGCGATCTCGGGAAGGCATCTGCACAAGCAGAATTTCCGCAGGCTCGTGGAGACCGGGGCGCTGGTCGAACCGACCGGCGTGATGTCGACACAAACCGGCGGCCGTCCGGCCGCGCTGTTTCGCTTCCGCCGCGAGGTCCTGCAGGAGCGGCCTGCACCGGGCTTGCGCGTGAGCGGGCGGCGCTGACAAACTGGTGAGCCCAAACCTTCGGGCTTAAGGCCTGGAGATTTGATGTTCGACTCCCCTTTCGAATTCCTGACGCTGGCGATCGCGGTCATCGCCTTGGCCATTGCGCGCAAGGCTTTCGTCCGGGCCGACGAACTACGCGAGCGGCTGAAGGCGCTTGAGGCGCGGACTTCAAGTGTTGTCGCAGCACCGGTGCCGCCACCGATCCCACCAATCTCGGAAACCGAACAAGCCCCGCCACTGGTCGCCGAACAACTGGCGCCCGCGAGCCCGCCGCCGGTGGAAGTGTCTGCGCTTAACCTCGACGCCACGTTGAAAGAGGCTGCCTCACCGCCTCCCCCACTTCCGCCGCCTCCGGCCGATCGCGGCTTTGAAGAGCAGCTCGGCACCCAATGGGTGGTCTGGATCGGAGGGCTGGCGCTGGCGCTCGGCGGCTTCTTCCTGGTGCGCTATTCGATCGAGGCAGGGCTGATCGGCCCGGGCGTACGGATCATCCTCGGCGGCCTCTTCGCAGCCGTGCTGCTTGCGGCCGGCGAATGGACGCGACGCAAGGAAAGCATTTCCGACATCGTCGCACTGCCGATCGCCAACATCCCGGCGATCCTGACTGCGGCCGGCACGGCCGTCGCGTTCGCGACCGTCTATGCGGCTTACGCGCTCTACGGCTTCCTCGCGCCGGCCAGCGCCTTCATCCTGCTCGGCCTCGTGGCGCTCGCCACGCTTGCGGCTGCGCTGCTCCATGGGCCCGCGCTCGCCGGCCTCGGCGTCGTCGGCGCCTTTGTCACGCCGCTGCTGGTCTCCTCCGACCAGCCGGATTACTGGGCGCTCTATATCTATCTCGCCATCGTCACCGCGGCGTCGCTCGGGCTGGCGCGAATCCGGCTATGGCGCTGGCTCGCGATCGTGACACTGGCCTTCGCACTGTTCTGGACGCTGCCCTGCCTTGACTGCGGCCCGTCGATGGTTAACCCGCACCTGTTCCACATCGTCGTGGGCTTCATCCTCGCAGCACTGCTCGTGGTGTGCGGCTTCCTGTTCGGCCCCACAATCGAGGACGGCCAGATCGATCCAATCTCGTCGGGATCGCTGGCCGCCTATCTCTTCGCCGCGATGGCGATCGTGCTGGCGAGCTTCCATGCCGACATGGCCCTGATCGCCTTCGCGGTCCTGGTCGCCGCGACGCTGGCCATTGCCTGGCGCGCGCCATCGGCGACGGGCGCGACCGGTGCGGCCGCTTTCTTCGTCTTCATCGTGTTCGCGGAATGGGCGGTGCGCGGCAATCCGGACATGCTGGTGGTGCCGGGCGGAGCGCTGCCCGGCATCGGGCCGAACGCCACCGACCAATCGGTGACGCTGCATCTGGCTGCAGCCGCGCTGTTTGCCGCCGGTTTCGGCCTTGCCGGATTTTTCGCGCAGGGACGGTCGGCCAGCGCCATCATCCCGGTGGTGTGGTCGGCGGTGGCGACCTTCATCCCGCTGGCGCTGTTGATCGCCCTCTATGCGCGCATCGCCCATCTCGACCGTTCGATCCCGTTTGCGATCCTCGCCGTGATCCTGGCCGCCGCCCTTGCCGGCGCCACCGAAATCCTCGCCCGCCGCGAAAGCCGGCCGGGATCGATGATCGCGACCGCGCTGTTCGCCACCGGCACGCTCGGTGCGCTGGCCCTGGCGTTGACCTTTGCGCTCGAAAAAGGCTGGCTGACGATTGCGCTGGCGCTGATGTCGATGGGGACTGCCTGGATCTCGCTGCAGCGGCCGGTCCCGTTCCTGCGCGCTCTGGCGGCGATCCTTGCCGGCATCGTCGTGCTCCGCGTCGGCTACGAGCCGCGCATCGCAGGTGACGCCGTCGGCACGACGCCTATTTTCAACTGGCTGCTGTGGGGCTATGGCATACCCGCCGCCTCGTTCTGGATCGGAAGCATTTTTCTGCGCCGCCGCGCCGATGACGCGCCGCTGCGCGCGGTCGAGGCCGCCGCTCTCCTGTTCACGGTGCTGCTGGTGTTCATGGAAATCCGCCATGCGGTCTATGGCGGCGATGTCTATCACGCGATTCCGTCGCTCTCGGAGTTCGCGCTGCAACTCTGCGCCGGACTCGCGATGGCGATCGGGCTCGAGCGATTGCGGTTGCGCACCAACAGCGTGGTACACGATGCAGGCGCGGTGCTGCTGACGGCGGGCGCTGGCCTCGTCGGCGTGTTCGGCGTGCTGATCCTGGAAAATCCCCTCCTGACCAGCGTCGAGCTCGGCGGCAGCTTCATCAACCTGCTGCTGCTGGCCTACGCGCTGCCGGCGGTGCTGATGCTGCTGTTGGCCTATGCGGCCGTGGGCCGTCGCGGCGCGACCTATGCCAACACCATCGCGGCCGGCGCGCTGGTCTTCGCCCTCACCTATCTGACGCTTGAAATCCGCCGCCTCTATCGCGGCCCATATGTCAACGTCGGCAGCATCGGCAGCGCCGAGCAATACACCTATTCGATTGCCTGGCTCGCCTTCGGCGTGGTGTTGCTCGGAATCGGCATTATCGTCAGTTCGCAGCGCGCGCGGCTGGCGTCGGCGGCCATTATCGCGCTCACGATCGTCAAGGCCTTCCTGATCGACATGTCGACGCTAACGGGCATCTACCGTGCGCTATCGTTCATCTGCCTCGGCCTGGTACTGGTCGCGATCGGCTGGCTGTACCAGCGCATCCTGTTCCGCCGGCGGCCGGCGCTGCCGCCGGCCGTACCGTCACAGTAACGCCGCCGTCAAGCCGCGCGAACCGAGTTGAGGAATTTCGACACCTCGGACTTGAGCCGGCCGGAGTCGGCCGACAGTGTCTGCGCGGCCGAGAGCACCTGCGAGGACGCTGATCCCGTTTCGCTGGCGCCGCGCTGCACGTCGGTGATGTTGGACGAGACCTGCTGGGTGCCCTGCGCGGCCTGTTGCACGTTGCGGGAGATTTCCTGCGTCGCCGCGCCCTGTTCTTCGACCGCGGCCGCAATCGTCGAGGAAATTTCCGACAGCCGTTCGATGGTGCCCGAGATTTCCTTGATCGCGCTCACCGATTCCTGGGTAGCTGCCTGGATGCCGGAAATCTGCTGGCCGATCTCGCCGGTCGCCTTCGCGGTCTGCTCGGCGAGTGCCTTTACTTCGGAGGCGACCACCGCGAAGCCGCGGCCGGCTTCTCCTGCCCGCGCCGCCTCGATGGTTGCGTTCAGCGCAAGCAGATTGGTCTGGCCGGCGATGGTGTTGATCAGTTCGACCACATCGCCGATCCGGCTTGCGGCCTTCGATAGCTCGCTGACGCGCTCGGTGGTGCCGCGCGCCTGGCCGACGGCCTCGCTCGCCATGCGCGCGGATTCCTGCACCTGGCGGCTGATCTCGTTGACCGAGGAGGACAACTCCTCGGTCGCCGACGCAACCGATTGCACGTTGGTAGAGGCCTCTTCGGAGGCTGAGGCAACCGTCGTCGACAGTTCCTGCGAACGCGCCGCGGTCGAAGTCAGGGTGCCTGCAGAAACCTCGAGCTCTCTCGATGCCGACGATACGGTCTCGACGATGCGGCCGACCGCGCCTTCGAAATCATCGGCCATCCGGGCCATCTCGGCCTTGCGCTGGCGCGCCAGCACTTCGTCCTGCTTGATCTTGGCTTCGGCTTCGTCGCGCGCTTTCTCCTCGGCCTTGACCTTGAAGGTCTCGACCGCCTGCGCCATGTCGCCGACCTCGTCGGTGCGATCGAGGCCGGGCAGGATCACGCCGAAATTGCCGCCGGCGAGCTCCTTCATGCCGGCCGTCAGACCGGACAGCGGGCGAATGATACCGCGCGCGATCAGGTAGGCGATGGCAAGACCAAGCAGCACGGCGAGGCCTGCGACCATCTCCTCGGTAGTGATGGCGCTGGAGATGCTGTTTCCGGTCTCGGCTGTCGTCTGTTTGAACGCCGCGTCGATCGCAACCGTGACCTTGTCCATCTTGTCGATGGCGCCTGTGATCAGCGGTGTGACGCTGTGATAATAGAGATCATCTCCGCGCACGAGATTGGGCCCCGTTTTGTCGAAGGCGTCAGCATATTTGGCCACGCCGGACTTCACGGGCTTCAGCAGACCAGCGAGTTCCGGCGTAAGATCGAGCTTTTCGAGCTGCGCGATCTGCTCCTGCGTCTTGCCGACATTGGCCTTGAACGTGGCGAAGCCCTTGGCATCTCGTGTCGCCAGCATGCGCCAGTTCGCCACGCGGGTCAGCAAGACCTTCGACTCCAGCACGTTGGCGTTGTTCGCAAACGGCGTTCCACCGGCAGCGTCCACGAATTTCTGCACATCGGCGGCCATCTGGTCGCCTTCTGTGTAGAGCAGCGCCCGGCCGGCCTGCATTTGCTTGACGGCATCACCCAGCTCGGCACGCTTGCTATTCAGCTCCGCAATGTCCTTGGCGGCTTCCCGGTAATTGGCCTTCCGCTCCTCGCTCTTGGTGGTGCGGACCGCCTCGTCGAGCAACTCCGTGACCCGTGCCAGACGCTTGCCGGATTCGGCGAAGGAGGCTTCATCCTGATCGAACGTATAGCGCAGAATGGCACGGCGGATCGCCTGCAGCTCGGTCGTGATCTCGCCGACGCGGATCGTGTTCCTGGATTGCTGGCTCAGGAGGCCGACCTTGTCGCGAACGGAAGTGAGCTCCGACACGCCAAAGACGGCGAGGCCTGCGCAAAATATCAAAAGGATGGAGAAGCCGCCATAAAGCCGGCCGCGAATCCGGAAATTGAGAAATGACATGGGCAATCCTTGCAATGGCCGCAGGCCGAGAAGTGGCGAGACCGAGAGCTGGCTTCGACGACAGGCTCTGATTCGAGCAGGCAACGGATGTGCCTACACACCAAGCAATAGGCTCAAACTCTCAAGCAAAGCTGAATTCGCAAGACCGTAGGATTACGGAAAATGGCCTGAAAATCCTCGAATTCACGCGCTTGAATCATTGCATCAAATCAACGGCATTTCCCGGTTGTAGACGTCGCACCACGCTGCACGTCGGTGATGTTGGACGAGACCTGCTGACTGCTGCACGTTGCGGAAGATTTCCTGCGTCGCGGCCCCCTGCTCTTCGACGGCGGCCGCAATGGCCGAGGAGATCTCGGACAGCTTTTCGATCATGCCCGAGATGTCCTTGATCGTGCCGACCGACTCCTGGGTCGCCGACTGGATGCCGGAAATCTGCTGGCCGATCTCGCCGGTCGCCTTCGCGGTCTGTTCGGCGAGTGCCTTCACCTCCGAAGCAACCACCGCGAAGCCGCGGCCGGCTTCGCCCGCGCGCGGCCTCGATGGTGGCATTCAGCGCAAGCAGGTTGGTCTGGGCCGCAATGGTGTTGATCAGCTCGCCCACGTCGCCAATGCGGGTCGCCGTCTTCGACAGCTCGCTGACCCGATCGGTCGTGGTGCGGGCCTGGCCGACGGCATCGCCCGCCATGCGCGCCGATTCCTGGACCTGGCGGCTGATCTCGTTGATCGACGACGACAGCTCTTCCATGGCTGAAGCGACCGACTGCAGTTGGTCGAAGCTTCCCCGGAAGCAGCCGCAACCACAGTGGCAACTTCCTGCCCGCGCTCGGCGGTCGAGGTCAGTGTCTTGTGATGCGAAAGAAATAAAGCGGCATTCCTTAAATCCATGGGTCCGAGGACCCACCCCTCGCCGGCAAGCTGGATCGGAGAACGCTACCCAGACATGAAAGTATGCACCCGTACGACCACGGCGAGGCGACAGCACGCGGTGCTGCCACCGCTTGTTTGGAAATTTTCAGCGGGAAATCGCGGTTAACAAACCGCCGCGGTCACTCGGTCGAGCGGCGCAATTCCGTTGCGCCTTCGGATTTAGCCGGTTCCGGTCTCACCGGCTCGAGCTTGGCGCTGTCGACCCGGGGGGTTTCCACGCGCGCGCTCACTTCGGCCTGCTCGGCACGCCGCAGCGAGCGAGGGCGAGCCGCCGCGCGCGCCATCAGCATCTGCGAGCCGCCCTGGTTGTGGAAGTCGCAATAGGCGAAGCCCATGCCGGATACCGAGCCGCGGAAACTGACCTCGGAAGTCTTGTCGAGGTTGAAGCAGGGCTCGAACGGCAGGCCGCGCAGTGACGCGCATACCGACTGGCCGCGGATCTGCAGTGTGTTGCCGGGAAGCCGGATTTGCCGGACCGGACCCGAGCCGGAGAACTGTATCGCGCCTGCGGCGCCCATGTCGTCGAGGATGCGGCCCGCGCCCCGGGTGCCGTCGAAGCAGGTGAAGGCGAACACCTTGCCGGCAACGAATTTGCGCGCCTCTTCAGCGGTCATCATCCCGGCCAGCGCCGGCATGATCATGGCTCCAGCGGCGACGGTCCCCAACACAATACGCGCAAGCATTCTAAAAACTCCGACTTGACCCAAGCCGCGGGCGACGCTGATCCCTTTACCCGTTGCTTACCATACTAACCGTGGCGACATTGAAGCAGCTTGGTTGGTAAAGTCTGAACATCGTTAGACAATTTTTACCACGATTCGACCGCGGACCTGGCCAGCGAGTATTTTCGGACCCCAATCTATAACTTGATCCAGGCCAATTTCATGAGTGATTTCAGATAGTTTTGACCGATCCAGGTCGCGGGCGAGCCGCTCCCAGGCGGCCTTTCGCGGCGCAAGCGGACACATCACGGAATCGATGCCGAGAAGGCACGCTCCGCGCAAAATGAAGGGTGCAACGGACGAGGGCAGATCCATGCCGGCTGCAAGTCCGCAAGCCGCGATCGCGCCGCCATACTTCGTCATCGACAAGAGATTGGCGAGCGTGGTCGAGCCGACGCTGTCGACGCCGCCGGCCCAGCGTTCTTTCGCCAGCGGCTTCGCGGGTCCCGACAACTCGTTGCGATCGATCACCTCGGCAGCGCCCAGGCTCTTGAGATACGGCGCTTCGGATTGGCGCCCCGTCGAGGCGATGACGTGATAGCCGAGCTTTGCGAGCACGGCGATCGCGACCGAGCCGACGCCACCGGCCGCGCCGGTCACGACCATCGGTCCGCTCTTCGGTGACAGTCCCTGCTTCTCAAGCGCCAGCACCGCGAGCATCGCCGTGAAGCCGGCAGTGCCGATCGCCATCGCCTCGCGCGTTGACATGCCGTCCGGCAGGCGCACCAGCCAGTCGCCCTTGACGCACGCCTTCTCGGCATAGCTGCCCAGATGCGTCTCGCCCAGGCCCCAGCCGGTACAGACGACCTTGTCGCCGGCCTTCCATTGGGGATGCGAGGATTGTTCGACCGTGCCGGCGAAATCGATGCCGGCGATCATCGGGAAACGCCGCACCACCGGCGCCTTGCCGGTGACGGCAAGGCCATCCTTGTAGTTCAGCGTCGACCATTCGACGGCAACGGTGACGTCGCCCTCCATCAATTCGGCTTCATCGAATTGCGTGAACGCGGCGGTGGTGCCCTTTTCCGCCTTGTCGATCCTGATCGCCTTGAATGTTCCCAAGGTAAGCTCCCCTGAACTTCTGCTTTCAGGGGATGTTTAACGGATCACGCCAGCTGTGCAACGGTCCTTTCGACCGGCTTCTCCACGATCGGCAGATTGATCAGCGCCGAGAGCACGCCGAACAATATCGAGAGCCACCAGATCGGCGTGTAGGAGCCGAACTTCTCGAATACGATGCCGCCGAGCCAGACGCCTAGGAAGCCGCCGGCCTGATGGCTGACAAAGGCAAAGCCGTAGAGCGTCGCAAACCAGCGGGTGCCGAACATCAGCGACACCAGCGCGGAGGTCGGCGGCACCGTCGACAGCCACAACAGGCCGGAAACCGCGCCGAACGCGATCGCCGAGACCGGCGTGATCGGCAACGAGATGAAGGCAACCGTGGCGAGCGCGCGGGTAAAATAGATCGCCGACAGGATGTAGCGCTTGGGCAGGCGGTTCTGCAGCCAGCCGACGCTGAGCGAGCCGATCATGTTGAACAGACCGATCGAGGCCATCACCCAGCCGCCGGTCTGGGCGGAGATGCCGCGATCGACCAGGAACGCAGGCAGATGCACGGTGACGAAAGCGAGTTGGAAGCCGCAAGTAAAGAAGCCCAGCACCAGCAGCACGTAGGAACGGTGCCCGAAGGCTTCGGCGAGCGCGGTCCTGAACGATTGCTGTTGCGCGGCAGGCACGTTCGCCGCCGTCGCAGGCGGCGTGGAAAGCGCCAGTGACAGCGGGACGATCAGGAGCATCAGCGCAGCGAACACCGTCAGCGCGGCCTGCCAACCGACATTGTCGATCAGCGCGACGCCGAACGGCGCAAACACGAACTGGCCGAACGATCCGGCCGCAGTACCCGCGCCGAGCGCGATGCCGCGGCGCTCCGGCGGCAACAGCTTCGAGAAAGCCGACAGTACGAGATTGAACGAACAGCCGGACAGGCCGAAGCCGATCAATACGCCCGCACCGAGATTCAGCGACAAGGGCGTCGCCGCGTAGCGCATCATCAAGAGACCGCCGGCATAGAGCAGCGCGCCGACAAACATCACGCGGAAAATGCCGAAACGATCGGCGATGGCGCCCGCGATCGGCTGGCCGAGCCCCCACAAAAGGTTCTGCACGGCAAACGCGAGGCCGAACACGTCCCGGCCCCAGGAAAACTCATGGCCCATCGGCTGGATGAAAAAGCCGAGCGCCGATCGTGGGCCGAAGCCCAACAGCGCGATCGCACAGCCACACACGATGACGACAACCGGCGTGCGCCAGCCTGTAACGCTCGAAGCCGGGCGGAGATCGCCCGCGGTTGTCGACATGAAATGCCCCTTCTTGATCGCGGCTCGCACGGAACCGGCCGCGTTTGGTTACGGGGAGTTAATGCATTTGCATGGAAAGCCAAGAGTCCGCCGGAAACATTTCGCGAGCATCGCAGTGATGCAATCGCCGTCGGCAAACACGACGACTTGATGGGTCCGACGCCTAGCGGAGCACCGAGGGCCGTGTTAAGTTAGATTTACTCATCTTGAGTATAATATGTTCGACGTTGAGTAGCCGGCCTCGACAGGCCGGATTTCTAACAATTCATATATGCTCATATTGAGCATATAATTCTACGGAGAGATGCCATATGCCAATCGCAGCCATCTACGGCCCCGATGATTTCGAGAAATCTGCGCGCCGGCCTCCCACGGTGCCGGTCCCGGGCCAAGTCGGCTCCCTTGCGCGCGCGGCCGCCCTGCCGAGGCCGCCGATCGAATGGACACCCGAAGTCGAGAGCGCCACGGCGCATCTCTACGAGCGCGTCAAAAGCGTCATCACGCCGGTCGAATGGCCGCTGATGGCGCCCACCATCAAGGCGATCAACGAACTCAAGGTCCGGCGCGACGCGGTGATCCTCGCGCACAACTACCAGACGCCGGAAATCTTCCATTGCGTCGCCGACATCACCGGCGACTCGCTGCAGCTCGCCGTCGAAGCCACCAAAGTGAAGGCCTCCACCATCATCCAGTGCGGCGTGCACTTCATGGCGGAGACATCGAAGATCCTCAATCCGGACAAGCACGTACTGATCCCGGATTCGCGCGCCGGCTGCTCGCTCGCCTCCAGCATCACCGGCGCCGACGTGCGGCTCTTGCGCGAACGATTTCCCGGTGTGCCTGTCGTCGCCTACGTCAACACCTCGGCCGACGTGAAGGCGGAAGTCGACATCTGCTGTACGTCGTCGAATGCCGTCGCCGTGGTCGAGAGCCTGAACGCGCCGGAGGTGATCTTCCTCCCCGACCAGTATCTCGCAAAATACGTGGCGTCGCAGACTTCTGTGAAGATCATCGCGTGGAAGGGCGCCTGCGAGGTGCATGAACGTTTCACCGGCGATGAGCTGCGCGCCTATCGCGAAGCCGATCCATCGTTGCAGATCATCGCGCATCCAGAATGTCCGCCCGACGTGCTGGCCGAAGCCGACTTCACCGGCTCGACCGCGCACATGATCAACTGGGTGCGCAAGAACCGTACGAAACGCGTGGTGATGATCACCGAATGCTCGATGGCCGACAATGTAAAAGCCGAGCTGCCCGACGTCGAAATGGTGCGGCCGTGCAATCTCTGCCCGCACATGAAGCGCATCACACTGGCAAGGATTTTGGACAGCCTGCTTACGCTCCGCGAGGAAGTAACGATCGATCCTGTGATCGCCGAGAGAGCGCGGCGCTCGGTGGAGCGGATGATCAACTTGAAGAACTGAGGCACGCCATGTCAAACAACGTCCACGACCTTACCCGCAAGACCGACGACGTCGTCATCGTCGGCGGCGGACTTGCCGGACTCTTTTGCGCGCTGAAACTCGCGCCGCGTCCGGTCACCCTGATTTCCGCCGCGCCGCTTGGTGAAGGCGCCTCCAGCGCCTGGGCGCAGGGCGGCATCGCTGCGGCCGTCGCCGAGGGTGACAGCGCCGAAGCGCATGCCGCCGACACGATTGCAGTCGGCGGCGGCATCGTCGATGAAGAGATCGCGCTTGGCCTCGCGCGCGAGGCCGGCATCCGCATCGAAGATTTGCTTCGCTACGGCGTTCCCTTCGACCGCGACCTCGAGGGCAGGCTCGCGGTCGGCCGTGAAGCCGCGCATTCGGCACGCCGCATCGTGCATGTGCGCGGCGACATGGCCGGCAAGGCGATCATCGCTGCACTTTCGGAGGCCGTGCGCAAGACGCCCTCGATCCGTGTGATCGAAGGCCTTGTCGCCGAAGCGCTATTGACGGAAGACGACGCGGTCACGGGATTGCAACTGCGCAACGCGCAGGATGCCACGGCGCGGCCCGTGATCATCGCCTCGCGCGCCGTGGTGCTCGCGACCGGCGGCATCGGCCATCTCTATGCGGTCACGACCAACCCGCAGGAAGCGAGCGGCCTCGGGCTTGCGATCGCCGCCCGCGCCGGCGCCGTCATCGCCGACCCCGAATTCGTGCAGTTCCATCCGACCGCGATCATGGTCGGCCGTGATCCCGCGCCGCTCGCGACCGAGGCGCTTCGCGGCGAAGGCGCAACCTTGATCAACAATTTCGGTGAGCGCTTCATGCAGAAAGCGCATCCGCTGGCCGAGCTCGCGCCGCGCGACATCGTGGCCCGCGGCGTGTTCGCGGAACTCGCCGCCGGACGCGGCGCGTTGCTCGATGCGCGCGAGGTACTTGGCGCGCGCTTTGCAGAACAATTTCCGACCGTCCACGCAAGCTGCCTCGCCGCCGGCCTCGATCCAGCAAAGCAGCCGATTCCGATCGCGCCTGCCGCGCATTATCATATGGGCGGGATCGCCGTGGATGCGCGCGGCCGCAGCACGCTGAAGGGGCTTTGGGCCGGCGGCGAAGTTTCCGCGACGGGAGCACATGGGGCGAACCGCCTCGCCTCCAACTCGCTGCTCGAAGCCGTAGTGTTTGCCGCGCGCATCGCCGGGGACATCGCGGGTCAGGAGATCGAAGCTCCTGCCGGTCTGCCGTCAATGCTGGTGGTCCCGCGCAACGGTGCCACGCCCGTGATGACGGAGAAGAAGCTGCGCGCGCTGATGAGCTCGCATGTCGGCGTCATCAGGAACGGCGAGCGGCTCGCGGAAGCGGTGCGGAGCTTTGCTGCCATCGAACGCGACGCCGGCAGTATTGCGCTGCGCAACATGGCCACCACGGCGCTGCTGGTCGCGGCCTCCGCCTGGAGCCGCCGCGAAAGCCGCGGCGCACATTTCCGCTCCGACCATCCCGCGGAAAAGCCCCTGCTCGCCCACCGCACCATGACAACGCTCGCCGCAGCCCGCGAGGTCGCGGAGACGCTCGAAATCCACGAGCCGCGGTTCGCACAACCCATGACAGCCTAGAGGCCCAATGATGACCACCCCGAACTCTCTGTTGAATCCCGAAGCCTTTCTCTCGCCGCTTGCGATCGACGAAGCCGTCAATCGCGCTCTCGATGAAGACCTTGGCCGCGCCGGCGACGTCACCTCAATGGCGACCATTCCCCAGACGACGCCGGCACGCGCCATCATGGTCGCGCGACAAGCAGGTGTGATCGCGGGCCTGCCGCTTGCCGTCGCGACCTTCCGCATACTCTCGCCCGACGTAAGCATCGATGCACATGTCCGCGACGGCGCGACGGTCGGGAAGGGCGAACACGTGCTGACCATTGCCGGCCCTGCCCGCGCGGTGCTGACCGGCGAACGCACGGCACTCAATTTCGTCGGCCGCCTCTCCGGCGTTGCGACCCTGACCGCCGATTATGTGCGGCAGACGGCCGGCACGAAATTGCGCATCTGCTGCACGCGGAAAACCACGCCGGGCCTGCGCGCGCTGGAGAAGTATGCGGTGCGCTGCGGCGGTGGCTTCAACCACCGCTTCGGGCTCGATGACGCGATTCTGATCAAGGACAACCACATCGCGGTGGCAGGCGGAGTTACAGCCGTGCTGAAGCGCGCCCGTGAATATTCCGGACATCTCGTCAAGATCGAAATCGAGGTCGATACACTCGATCAACTGCGCGAGGTGCTCGACACGGGATTGGCTGATGTAGTGCTGCTCGACAACATGGACAGCGCGACGCTGACCGAGGCAGTCAAGCTGGCGCGAGGTCGCGTGGTGCTGGAAGCTTCCGGCGGGGTCACGCTGGATTCGATCGCCGGCATTGCCGCGACCGGCGTCGATTACGTCTCTTCCGGCGCGCTGACGCATTCGGCGCCGAATTTCGACGTGGCGCTGGATATTGAAACCTGACAAAATTCGTCATTGCCGGGCTTGACCAGGTCAAGCCCGGCAATGACAAGCCAAGGTCACCTCAACGCCTGACCGAGTTCGGATACATCTCGGCTTCACTCTTCGCTTCCGCGGCAAGCTGCTCCGAGAGCGCCGCGGTCTGCGCCGGAGTGCCCCAGCTCGGCGCATCGCTGCCGTCGCCCCACGCCTTCGGCCGATAGAAGGTATGCACCCCGAATTTGTAGAGCTTGGTCATCTCGCTGACCCAGGACGGGTGCACATAATAGGCGTGGTAATGGGTCGACTTGCCCACTTCCGGCAGCCATATCTGGCCATCGAGCATCGCCTTGGCGATCTTATTGGCGCGCTCCCACATGTCGGGCTCGCGGATCACGTCGGCATAATTGTCGCAGGCGAAGGTGAACTGGCAGGCCATGTGCCGGTGCTTGTTCTGATAGACCACGCCGCACACGTCGTTCGGATATTTGCCGGAGAAGGCGCGGTTCATCACCACTTGCGCGACCGCGATCTGGCCGCGCACGGCTTCGCCGCGGGCCTCGAAATAGACGACTTCCGCCAAGCACTTCTCGGCCTTGGCGCGCGACTTCTCGTCGGTGAGGCCGAGCCGCTCGGCCGGCGTTTTCGACAGCTGGTTGTCGGCGTTGACCTCGCCCTTCGGCGCGAGGCTTTCGCCGCTTTCGGTCTCCTTCGGCTGATCCGCGCCTGACGGTAGCGATGCCATCACCTTCATGTCGGGATCGGGCGCGACGATGGTCGGCTCTTCGCCGGGCTGCCAGCGCTCGATGCTCTCGAGCGAGCCGCCGAGCGAGGAGTTGCCGAAGAACAGGCTCGCGGTCTCGATGTTGAAGCTGTCGCGTGAGGGAGCCGGCTCGATCTGGATCGCACTGCGAGAATTTTTCAGGTCGTCAAGCGGTTGCGCTTCCAGCGACAGCGAAATGTCGTATTTCGGCAAACCGGGTGAGCCGTATTGCGGCAGCGGCGGCGCATTCATCGCAGCCTGCAGTTCCGGATCGAGCGGCGCCGGCTTCGGCAACGGCGCGGCCGCGGTCTTGGCGCCCATGACGGATGCATTGGAGGTCGAGGGATCTTCAAGGGATCGCTGCGGTTCGTCGGGGCGGCCGGTCTCGGGCTCGATGGTGAGCGGCGACGAGACGACGAGACGATCGCCCTTCAGCGTGCGGTTCACCTTCGGGAAGTCGGAGGCCTGGTAGCGCGGAGGCTGCTGCAGCACCGAATTGCGCGGCAGCGATCCCGTGATGTCGGCGGCCGCGCCATCGAGACTTGCGAGCCGATAGCTCGCGCTCTCCGGCGCAGATGTGCCGATCGGGCGGCCAAAACTGTAGGTCGCGAGCTGGATGGAGGCGGCCACACCTGTGACGCGCTTCTGCCAGCGCTCGCCGACGCCGGGCTGGCGCGCGAGCAGCGAAGCGATGTCCTGATATCCGATCTCGTTCGGCATCACGGTGAAGATAGCCAGCGCAAAGCCGAAGGACGCGAAACGCACGCCCCTCGGCTTCTTACGCTCGACTGGTATCAAAGCACTCACGCAACGCTACACACTCAAGTAGAGTTCGAACGCAGTACATCCGTGCAATTCGATCTATTCTGGTGATATCCAGTTTAGGTTGCCGGGTGGTTAATTCGCGTGGCGCGCGCGACACAGGCAAGCGGTCGCGCGCGTTTGCGCGACGGCTTCGAACGCATTGGTAAACGGCGCCTGGCGAGAAGTGGTAAATATCCAGTCAACAAAACTGCTGAAGAAAGTTTTGCCGAGCTCCCATACCACTACGGGACAACGGCCCCTTCGTCATTGCGAGGAGCGTGAGCGACGATCGCAATGACGAAGGCGGAACTTACGCCTGGCTCGCGACCGCCTTGCCGATCGCGGCTTGCGCCGCGGCGAGACGGGCGATCGGGACGCGATAGGGCGAGCACGAGACATAGTTGAGGCCGACCTCGTGGCAGAACGCCACCGAAGCGGGATCGCCGCCATGCTCGCCGCAGATGCCGACTTTAAGATCTGGCCGCGTCTTGCGGCCGCGCTGCACGCCGATCTTCACGAGCTCGCCAACGCCTTCCTGATCGAGCGCGATGAAGGGATCGATCTCCAGGATGCCCTTGCTGACGTAGGTGCCGAGGAAGCTCGCCGCGTCGTCGCGGCTGATGCCGTAGGTCGTCTGCGTGAGATCATTGGTGCCGAAGGAGAAGAACTCGGCGCTCTTGGCCACATCACCCGCGAGCAGGCAGGCGCGCGGCAGCTCGATCATGGTGCCGACCTGGTAGGCGAGCTTGGTGCCGGTCTCCTTCATCACGGCCTGCGCGGTGGCATCGATGCGCGCCTTGACCAGATCGAGCTCGGCCTTGGTCGCGATCAGCGGCACCATCACTTCCAGACCGACCGCCTTGGCGGTGCGCTTCTGTGCTTCGACCGCGGCCTCGAAAATCGCGCGCGCCTGCATCTCGGCGATCTCCGGATAGGCGATCGCGATACGGCACCCGCGGAAGCCAAGCATCGGGTTGAACTCGGCGAGATCGCGGGCGCGATCGGCCAGACGGCGCGGATCGGTGTTCATCGCGCGCGCGACTTCCTCGATCTCGGCCTGGGTGTGCGGCAGGAATTCATGGAGGGGCGGGTCCAGGAGCCGGATCGTGACGGGCAGGCCCTTCATGATCTCGAACAGCTCGACGAAATCGGCACGCTGCATCGGCAACAGTTTTGACAGCGCCGCGCGGCGGGCCTGCTCGTCTTCGGCGAGAATCATTTCTCGCACGGTGCGGATGCGGGTCTCCTCGAAGAACATGTGCTCGGTGCGGCAGAGCCCGATGCCCTCGGCGCCGAACTTGATGGCGGTGCGGGCGTCGTCGGGCGTATCGGCGTTGACGCGCACGCCGAGCTTGCGAACCTGGTCGGCCCAGCCCATCAGCGTGCCGAACTCGCCCGACATTGCCGGCTCGATCATCGGCATGCGGCCGGCCAGAACCTGGCCAAGCGAGCCGTCGATGGTGATGACGTCGCCGGTCCTGAAGGTGCGCGAGCCGATGCTCATGGTGCCGCGGCCGTAATCGACACGGATGGTACCGCAGCCGGAGACGCAGGGTTTGCCCATGCCGCGCGCGACCACCGCGGCGTGCGAGGTCATGCCGCCGCGCGTGGTCAAAATGCCTTCGGCGGCGTGCATGCCGTGAATGTCTTCCGGCGAGGTCTCGACGCGTACCAGGATGACCTTGCGTCCATCGGCCTGCAGCTTCGCTGCTTCATCCGACGAGAACACGATTTCGCCCGCGGCAGCACCCGGCGAAGCCGGCAGGCCCGTCGCGATCACATCGCGCTTGGCGTTGGGATCGATGGTCGGGTGCAGCAGCTGGTCGAGCGAAGCGGGATCGATGCGCGACACCGCTTCCTTCTGCGAGATCAGGCCTTCATTGGCAAGCTCGACTGCGATCTTCAGCGCCGCCTTGGCGGTGCGCTTGCCGCCGCGGGTCTGCAGCATCCACAATTTGCCGCGCTCGACCGTGAACTCCATATCCTGCATGTCGCGGTAATGCTTTTCCAGCATCGTGTAGATCCGCGTCAGCTCCTTGAAGGCGTCGGGCATCGCGGTTTCCATCGAGGCCTTGTCGGAGCCCGATTCCTGCCGCGCGTCTTCAGTGATGTCCTGCGGCGTACGGATGCCGGCGACGACGTCCTCGCCCTGCGCGTTGATCAGGAACTCGCCGTAAAGCCGGCTCTCGCCGGTCGAGGGATTGCGGGTGAAGGCCACGCCGGTCGCCGAGGTATCGCCCATGTTGCCGAACACCATGGCCTGCACGTTGACCGCGGTGCCCCAGGATTCCGGAATGTCGTGCAGCTTGCGATAGGTCACCGCGCGCGCGTTCATCCAGGATGAAAACACAGCGCCAATCGCGCCCCAAAGCTGGTCGTGCGGGTCCTGCGGGAAATCCTTGCCGGTCTCGCTGGCGACCGCTTCCTTGTACTTGCCGACGAGCTCGACCCAGTCCTCGGCGGTGAGGTCGGTATCGAGCGAGTAGCCCTGGCTGTCCTTGAAGGTGTCGAGAATGTCCTCGAAATGCGAGTGGTCGAAGCCGAGCACGACATCCGAATACATCGTGATGAAGCGGCGATAGCTGTCATAGGCGAAGCGGCGGTCGCCGGACAATTCCGCGAGCGCTTCCACGGTTTCGTCGTTGAGGCCGAGGTTGAGCACGGTGTCCATCATGCCCGGCATCGAGGCGCGCGCGCCCGAGCGCACCGAAACCAGCAGCGGATTTTTGGGATCGCCGAACACCTTTCCGGTAAGTCGGCCGACATGGTCGAGCGCCTTCTCGACCTGCGCCTTCAATTCCTTCGGATAGGTTTTGTCATGAGCATAGAAATAGGTGCAAACCGAAGTCGGGATGGTGAAGCCGGGCGGCACCGGCAGGCCGAGATTGGCCATTTCGGCGAGATTGGCGCCCTTGCCGCCAAGGAGGTCGCGCAGCCCAGCCTTGCCCTCTGCCTTGCCGTCGCCGAAGGTATAGACCCACTTGCCGGCCTTCACCGGCTCGGGCGGAGCCGGCTTCGCGGCCGGCTTTGCAACCGCTTTGGCCGGGGCCTTCTTCAGCGCCTTGCGAGCCGGCGCGACGGGAGCGGGTTTTGCCCGGCTTGCCGCGGAGGACTTTGATTTCGCTGAGATTTTCTTGGACTTCGCAGCGGCTTTGGCCATGGCTTTTTGAACATCCGATGAGAGGGGAAATTCGCGCGCTTACACCACTTTGGGCGGTTCCGCGCAAGGCCGCGAAACCGCTCTTCCCGCGCTACATATGGAGCCAGCGGAGCAGACCGAGACCCACCAGCCCGATGATGATGAGATAGATGGCTACTATGAAGTTGAGCAGGCGCGGCATGATTAGGATCAAAATGCCGGCGATCAAGGCCACGATGGCAGGGATGTGTGCAGTGGTGATGGTCATCGATACTCCTGTGATGCGGGATCGTTGGTGATGCGGGGGAATCGTTCGGAGCCGCATTCTAGCTTCGCGGGTTCCAGAATAGGAGACGCGTACGGCGCCCTTGAGTTCCCCTCCTCACCAAAATGAGTTCCGCGCTTCACAAAGATTGCCCGAAAATGCCGCCGATGAGATCGGTTGTTCCCGGGAACGATGCGGGACGCGGTGCATTGGCTGCGATGCGAGACGCAAGGCCAAAAAGCCTGTGTCATGACAAGAGGAGCAACCAATGCAACACAGAATACTTGCCATCGCAGCGGTCGCGGCCGCGCTCGGAGCACCGGCATCAGCCCTGGCGCAGAGCGATGTCACCGTGGGCGTAGCTCCCGGCGGCCCCGGCGTAGCCGTGACCGCGTCCGGGGGCATCGCGGTCCCGCAGCGGCGGGCCTTCCGTGAATATGTCGTCCGCGAGCGTGTGCCGACCTATTCGATCCCGGATCGTGTCGTCGTGGGCACCGTGCTGCCCGAGGCAGGCGTGACCTATTACGACGTGCCGCAGACCTTCGGCGCGACGCCCTATCGCTACACCGTGGTGAACGGCGAAACCGTGCTGGTCGAGCCGCGTACGCGCCGCATCGTCCAGATCGTCGAATAGTCAGCTGCCGATGCTGAACTGAGTGTCCGGCACGCCACAGCGGCCACCTGGCATACGAGCCCCGCCTGGGTTTCCCCCACCGGGCGGGGCTTTTTTATCCTTCGATCTTCGAAAAATCCGCGACCAGACGCGTGGCGCTGCGGATTTCGTTGAGCAGCTTCAGACGATTCTCGCGCACCTTCGGATCGTCGTCATTGACCTTGACCTTGTCGAAGAACGCATCGACCGCCGGACGAAGCGTTGCCATGAAGCTCATGGCGCTGGCGAAGTCCTCATTCATCACGGCGACGCTGGCCTCGACCTTCACCAGGTCGATCGCGTCGGCGAGCGCCTTTTCTTCGGCGAGGCCGTAGAGCGCCGGATTCGGTGCGCCGTCAAAAGTCCGCTTGTCCCGCTTCTCCTCGATGGCAAGGATATTGCTCGCGCGTTTGGTGCCGGCGAGCAAATTCTTGCCATCGTCGGTATCGAGAAACGCGCCGAGCGCCTCGACGCGGCGGACGATGAGAAGGAGATCGTCCTGACCACCGAGCGAGAACACGGCGTCAACCAGATCATGCCGCGCGCCCTGCTCGCGAAGCTGCACCTTCAGGCGATCGGCGAAAAAGGTGAGCAGATCGGCCGGAAGTTTCGCGAAATCGCCCTTAATCGACAATCCGGCGATTGCGGATTTGACGGCCCTCTGTATTGGAAGCCGAAGTTTGTTCTCGACAATCAGACGGATGACGCCCAGCGCAGCGCGGCGCAGTGCGTATGGGTCCTTGCTTCCTGTCGGTTTCTCATCGATCGCCCAGAAGCCGACCAGCGTGTCGATCTTGTCCGCGAGAGCGACCGCGACCGACACCGGATCGGTCGGCACACGATCCGCCGGACCTTGCGGCTTGTAGTGCTCTTCGCTCGCGGCAGCGACGGACGCATCCTCGCCCTGCGCCAGCGCATAGTATTTTCCCATCAGCCCCTGAAGCTCCGGGAATTCGCCGACGACTTCGGTAAGCAGATCGGCCTTCGCCAGATGTGCGGCACGCTTGGCCCTTTCGACATCGGCGCCGACCAGCGGTGCAATCTCGGCGGCCAACCGCTCGATGCGCTTGATGCGCTCGGCCTGCGTGCCCAGTTTCTCGTGAAACACGATCTGCTCGAATTTCGGCAACCGATCTTCGAGCCTGGTCTTCAGGTCTGTGTCGTAGAAAAACTTCGCGTCGGAGAGGCGCGGGCGGATGACGCGCTCATTGCCGGCAACAATCACCTTGCCGCCATCGCTCGCATCGATATTGGCGGTTAGAACGAACTTGTTGGTCAGTTTCCCGGTCTTTGGGTCCTTGACCACGAAGCATTTCTGGTTGTTGCGGATGGTGGCGCGGATCACCTCGTCGGGGATCGCGAGATATTCCTTCTCGAATGATCCCATCATGACCACCGGCCATTCGACCAGGCCCGCGACTTCATCCAGCAACGCCTGGTCCTCGACGAGCTCAAAGCCCTGCGCAAAAGCGAGCTGCCTGGCGTCGGTCAGGATCGTGTCCTTGCGCCGCTCCGGATCGAGCACGACCTTCGCCGCGAGAAGCTTCTCTTCATAATCCTCGAAGCGGCGCACGTTGATGGCAGCAGGCGCCATGAAGCGATGGCCGAACGTGGTCTGGCCCGTCTCGATGCCGTCGATGGCGAAGTTCACCACGTCAGGCTCCTCGGTCTCGAGCCCAAACGTCGCCGTGATCGCATGCAGCGGTCGCACCCAGTTGAGCGAGCCCGCCTTCGCGGAGCGCGCGCCCCAGCGCATCGATTTCGGCCACGGGAAGGTGCGCACGATCACCGGCAGCATCTCGGCCAGCACCTCGATTGTGGCGCGGCCCTTCTTCTCGATCAGCGCGATATAGAAATCGCCCTTCTTGTCCGGCTGGATCTTTGCCTCGCTGAGAGAAGTAAGGCCCGTGGCTTTGAGGAAGCCCTGGATCGCGGCATCGGGTCCGCCGACGCGCGGGCCGCGGCGCTCTTCCTTCAGGTCGGACTGGCGTACGGGAATGCCGTGCACGGTCAGCGCCAGCCGACGCGGCGTCGCAAAGGCCTTGGCACCTTCGTAGACGAGGCCTTCGGCGACGAGCTTGTCAGTGACCATGCGGCGCAGATCATCCGCCGCCTTCGCCTGCATGCGCGCAGGAATTTCCTCGGAAAACAGCTCGAGCAGAAGATCGGGCATCAAGCCGCCCTTCCCGCTTCCGTATGCACCCAGGCTTCGCCGCAGGCTTTGGCGAGCTCGCGTACGCGCAGGATATAGCTCTGCCGCTCGGTCACCGAGATCACGCCGCGCGCATCGAGCAGATTGAAGACGTGGCTCGCCTTGATGCACTGGTCGTAGGCCGGCAGCGCCATCAGATGTTCTTTGCGGTTGTCGCCCAAGTTTTTGTTTTCTTGCCAGCCCGCCGCGAGATATTTCTTGCACGCATCCTCGGCCATCCGAAATTGCTCGAACAGCATCGCGGTGTCGGCAATTTCAAAATTGTGCCGCGAATATTCCTGCTCGGCCTGCAGGAACACGTCGCCATAGGTGACACGCTCGGCACCATCGCGGCCGTTGAAGTTGAGGTCGTAGACGCGGTCGACGCCCTGCACATACATCGCGAGCCGCTCGAGCCCGTAGGTCAGCTCGCCCGCGACCGGCGCACATTCGACGCCGGCGACCTGCTGGAAATAGGTGAACTGGCTGACTTCCATGCCATCGCACCAGCATTCCCAGCCCAGCCCCCAGGCGCCGAGCGTCGGGCTTTCCCAATCGTCCTCGACAAAGCGGATGTCGTGGACGCTCGCATCGATGCCGATCGCGGCGAGCGACTTCAGGTACAGCTCCTGAAGGTTCGGCGGCGACGGCTTCATGATCACCTGGAACTGGTAGTAGTGTTGCAGCCGGTTGGGATTTTCGCCATAGCGGCCGTCCTTCGGCCGCCGCGACGGCTGCACATAGGCCGCGTTCCAGGGTTTTGGCCCGAGCGCGCGCAGCGTGGTCGCGGGATGGAAAGTGCCGGCGCCCATTTCCATGTCGTAAGGCTGCAGGATCACGCAGCCCTGCTCCGCCCAGAACCGCTGGAGTGCGAGAATAAAGCCCTGGAACGAACGTTCCGGGCGCATATGGGAAGGCAGCGTATCCATCGTCGCTAGCTGGGTCTCGCGGAAAGGGGAGCGAAGCGCGGGACCGTATCGGCGGGGAGAAGAGGAATCAAGGCAACGGCGGCTGGTATTCCTCATGGTGAGGAACGCCGCAGGCGCGTCTCGAACCATGAGGACCGGGTCGCGGCCTCATCCTTCGAGACGCGGGCTTATGCCCGCTCCTCAGGATGAGGGTTCGGGAAGGTTAGCCCGGCCGATAGGCGCCGGTGACGGGGTCACGGCGCAGCGTCTTGATTTCGCTTGAACTCGTAGCCTCGGCCACGCGGGCGAGCCGCATTTCCTCAAGCTCCTGGTTGATCCTCTGCGCCGTCTTGTAGGCCCAGCGAACCACCGCGAGCCCGCCCAAGACGCCCGCAAAAGCGATAAATGGCGGCATCGGTCGATCCTTTACTGGTCGCGCCCCCGGTTCATATTCTCGCCCAAGCCGGCTGCCGCCGCAATCGGCGTTTTGGGGCAAAATGGCGCGCTCACATCCCTGTTAGAAGCCGTAACGCGCCCAAATCGCCCTCGTTTCGAGAGCCGAAATCAGCTCTTCCGGCAGGCCGGAGAACCCATCCAGCGTAGCCAGCGCACCCGCGCCGGGGGAGCGGCGACCGAACAGGCCGGCCAGTATGCCGCTCGCGGGCGCGATCACCGGGGTGAGCACCTTTTCCCCATAACGGGAGCGCAGGGTCGAGCGAAGGTCGCCGATCGCGTCGGCCAACCCGAGCGACACGGAACTCTCGCCAGCCCAATATTCGCCGGTGAACAGGACGTCGTCGGCGCCGTTCAGCCGCGCGCCTCGGCTCTGTTTCACCAACGCGATGAAGATGGCGTGGATTTCACGCTGAATCGCCTTCAGCCGTTCGACGTCATCGGGGTTTTCTGGCAGGAACGGATCGAGCATCGCCTTGTGCGAGCCTGCGGTATAAAGCCTGCGCTCGACACCGATCTTCTTGATCAGCTCTGTCATGCCAAACGAGCCGCCGACCACGCCGATCGATCCGAGGATCGAGGAAGGATCGCAAAAGATCTCGTCGCCGGCGCAAGCGATCATGTAGCCGCCGGACGCGGCAACGTCCTCGACGAACACCAGGACCGGCAGTTTCTTCTCCGACGCGAGCTGGCGAATGCGCAGGTAGATCTGACGCGACTGCACCGGCGATCCGCCGGGCGAATTGATCAAAAGCGCGACCGCCTTGGCATTCCTGGTAGAGAAGGCGCGCTCCAGCATCTTGGCCACGCCCGCGAGCGTCATGCCCTGGCGGAGCGGCGTGACCGCGCCAATCACCCCCGACAGGCGGACCACGGGGACGACGGCCACGCCGCGCCGAAAGCGCGCCGGAAGCAGCGCCATGCAGCGGTCAACCAGGCCCGACCAGCCCCCCCGGATCACGACCCGATCACTTAATTGTTCCGACATCCGGTTACCTCGAATTAACCATTTTTTATCACGCCACTGTCATTGCTGCGACTGGAACACCCTTTGCATTCCCATCGTTGCTGGCTGCAACGGTGCAGCGGAGAATGACATGAAAATCTATCTGCTGATGATGCTGATCGGTACCCTTCTGGTGGCGGTTCACTTCACTTCGGTGCCGAAACAGCGCTCCAAATCGCTGCAGCAGTAGACGCCCCTTCAAGGCTCAGGGGTTCGCCAATGGCAGAACCCGGCCCCCTGCTAACATTTCCGCGACCTGTTTATTAGGCATGCCTGACTCATCTTTGAGCAGCAGGCTCGCCAGAATCCGCGTCGGCGCCCTACCGCCCTTGATCGCGCGGATCAGGACGCGGATCGCGGGCTTCGCCGCGTCGCTGTGCACCGGCAGCATCACAAGACTCCCGAAGCCGCGCCCGAGCGCCGCCAGTACCTCCGATAACCCGTCGGCCCGCCAGATCAGCGTCAGCGCGCCGCCGGATTTCAGCAGCCTGCGGCCGGCGTGAATCCATTGTTCCAGCGTCTCGGTATCGGCGACGTGTGCGGACGCGCGTGCCCGATCCGGTGAGGCACGATGCCGCGCGGCATCGTTGAACGGCGGATTCATCAAGACAACGTCGGCGCTGTCGGCTGCCAGCCCAAGCGCTGCGAAAGCCTCCGTGCCCGAGGTAACGTCGAGCACGACGACATCTGCAGCGATGTTGTTGGCGGCCGCATTGTCGCGCGCGAGCAAGGCGAGTTGCGGATCGATCTCGATCAGCGTCAATGCGACGCCGCCGATACGTTTGGCCAGCGCCAGTCCCGCCGCACCAACGCCGGCACCAAATTCAGCGACGCGATCATCGGGGCGTGCCGCGGTCGCGGCAGCGAGCAGCATGGCATCATGGCCGGAGCGATGACCGGATCTCGGTTGGCGCAAGCGCAATTGCCCGCCGAGGAAGGCGTCCTCGGTGGTCTCAGTGAGAATCTCACTCATCGTGCCGCAATTCGTGCGACAGCCCGGCATCCGCGAGGACTTGTCGTGCCGCGTGCATGTCGTCGTCATGCACCAGGATCCGCCGTGGCAGGATGCCGAGCGAGCCCTCGATGATGCTCATGTTCTGGTCCGCGATCAGATGATCGATATTGGCGCCGTCGAGCAGCGCACCGATTGCCGACACCAGCACGATATCGTTGGTTCGAACCAATTCCCGCAACTTGGCACACTCCTCAAAGCGATCCGGTGAAAGTCAATGGCAAGCCTGCCCTTGCCGCATCGCGTCGCAGTTTCTATTGTCAGGTACAGGATAGCAAATGTGGAGACCGGCGTGGCGGTTATTGTGCCTTTCGAGAACCCCCAGGACGCCTCGATCGAAGCGCTGGTCGGCCTCGTTGCAGCCGACATGGAGCGGGTCAACGCCACAATCCTGTCCCGGACGGGTTCGGAAGTGACCATGATCCCCGAGGTCGCCAACCACCTGATTTCGTCGGGTGGAAAGCGGCTGCGCCCGATGCTGACGCTGGCGATGGCCGGCCTCGCCGGCTACGCCGGCGACGGCCACATCAAGCTCGCCGCCGCGGTCGAGTTCATGCACACCGCCACCTTGCTGCACGATGACGTGGTCGACGAGAGCGAGCTTCGCCGCGGCAAATTGTCCGCGCGGATGCTGTGGGGCAATGAGGCGAGCGTGCTGGTCGGCGATTTCCTGCTCGGCCAGGCGTTCCGGATGATGGTCGAGGTCGGCTCGCTGCGCGCGCTCGACATTCTCTCGGCGGCGGCTGCCACCATCGCCGAGGGCGAGGTGATGCAACTCGCCGCGGCAAAAAACACCGCGACCACCGAGGACGAATATCTCGCCGTGATCCGCGGCAAGACTGCGGAGTTGTTCGCGGCGGCCTGCGAGGTCGGTCCCGCGATCGCCAACCGGCCGAAGCCGGAGCAGACCGCCTGCCGGTCCGTCGGAATGAATCTCGGCATCGCCTTCCAGCTCGTCGACGACGTGCTCGATTATGGCGGCAAGTCCGCCAAGCTCGGCAAGAATGTCGGCGACGATTTCCGCGAGGGCAAGATCACGCTGCCGGTGGTGCTGGCGTTCCGCCGCGGCAATGACAGTGAGCGCGCCTTCTGGGCGCGCGCATTGGAGCGTGGCGAGATCAAGGATGGCGATCTCGACCTCGCGATCGGTCTGATGACCAAGCATCGCGCGCTGGAGGATACGCTCAGCCGCGCCCAGCATTACGGCGCAATGGCGGTCGACGCGCTGGCGCTGTTTCCGGCCTCGCCGATGAAGTCAGCGCTCGAGCAGGTGGTGGCGTTCTGCCTGGCTCGGTCGCATTAGATTGACCGCAATTTCGGAGGCGCTACCCCATCGCTACCGTCGTCATTGCGAGGCAAGCGACGAAGAACCCTAGCTCAGCACGCCAGCGTGCACCCACCAGTTCGGGTGATTGCGGCGGATCTGTTCGGATGCGGCATGCGCCTTCGCGTCGTCGGCAAAGATCCCAAAGCAGGTCGCGCCCGATCCGGACATCCGCGACAGCAGCATGCCGTCGGCCGCGCCGAGCGCGGACAGCACCCCGGAGATCGACGGCTGCACGCGGATCGCAGGCGCTTCCAGGTCATTGTTGACGATGCTGAGCGCATCGACCCAATCCGCGACCGACGCGCCCTGCTCCGGCCAGGCCGGCGATTCGATCACATCGGTCGCGCCGACCAAGAGCTCGCCATTGCGCAAGCCGAGCGCGGCGAACACGTCCTTGGTCGCTACGGGGACACAGGGATTGACCATCACGCAGGGCAGCTTCGGCAGGTTCAGCGGCAGCAGCGTCTCGCCGACGCCGGTCATATCGCAGGCATAGGAGCCGAGACACACCGGAACATCGGCGCCGGTCTGCAGCGCGACGTCGAGCAGGCGCTTATCGTCAAGGGCAACGCCGTTCAGCTTCGCGAGCAGCCGCAAGGCCGCAGCGGCGTCGGCCGAGCCGCCACCGATGCCGGCGGCAACCGGCAAGACCTTCTCCAGCGTAAACGCGCCGAGCTTCAAACCCGGCACCTGCCCGGCCAGCAGCCTTGCCGCCTTCAGCACCAGATTATCAGCAGTCTCGCCGCAGGCCTGCGCCAGCGGACCCGTGGTCGTGAGCGAAAATTCGGCTCCGGGATCAAGTGTCAGTCTGTCGGCGCAATCGGAGAACGCCACCACGCTTTCGAGATCGTGATAGCCATCGACGCGGCGCCCGATCACCCGCAGGGTCAGGTTGACCTTGGCACGCCCCTCATCCGTCAGCATCGGCGCGAAGCTCCCCAGCCCCAGATCGAAAGCCTTTAGCCGCCCTTGCCGTCCTCTTTGCCGTCGTCCTTCTTCTTGTCGGCGGATGCCGCCGCAGATGAAGGATCGTCTGTCAGCCCGTTCTCGATCTTGGCCAGGATCTTCGGCAGGTCATCCGGCTCCGGCTTCAGGTCCCGGGCATGCGCCCACTGGAATTTCGCTTCCAGCGTGCGGCCGACGCGCCAATAGGCATCGCCGAGATGGTCGTTGATGGTCGGATCCTCGGGCTTGAGATCGACCGCGCGCTCGAGGTTCTTGACCGCTTCATCGTAGTTGCCGATGCGGTAATAGGCCCAGCCGAGGGAGTCGACGATATAGCCGTCGTCGGGACGCTGCTCGACGGCGCGCTTGATCATCTTCATGGCCTCGTCGAGATTGACGCCCTGGTCGATCCAGGAATAGCCGAGATAGTTCAGCACGTGCGCCTGGTCGGGCTGCAATTCGAGCGCCTTGCGCATGTCGGCTTCGGCCTTCGGCCACTGCTTGGAGCGCTCCTCGCAGATGCCGCGATAGTAGTAATAGACGCTGTTGCCCTTGTCGTTGCCTTCCGGCAGCACCGCGATGCCCCTGGAATAGGTGTCGGCGCAGTCGGCAAACTTCTTGCGGCCGCGCTCGATATTGCCGAGCGCCATGATCGCTTCGAGGTCCTTCGGGTCGCCCGCGACCACGTCCTTCAAAATCTTGATCGCGTCATCGCTGCGGTCGGCGGCATCGAGATCGGTCGCGAGCTGGATCTGGGCATTGCGCTTCAGCGGCGACGATGCCGGCACGCGCTCATAGATCTTGATCGCCATCTGCGGCCGCTTCACGGACTCATAAAGGTCGGCGAGCGACAGCAGCGCCAGCGGATGGCTGGGCTGCAGATAAAGCGCGAGCTGCAGATAGACCAGCGCGAGATCCTCGCCGCCGCGCCGCGTCAGCGTCGCACCGATGCCGTAGAGCGCTTCGGCCGCGCCCGCCTGCGCGGAGTCGACCAGCGGCGGCAGCTTCTTGCCGGCCTTGGTCTCGCGCAGGCCTTCCATCACCAGCGGGTGGCGCGCGAGCTTCTTGTCGAAGGCCTCATAGACGGTGGTCGCCTTGTCCTCGTCCTTGTTGCGCGTCAACCAGTGCGCATAGGCTTCGGTGATGCGCAGCATGGAATTGTCGAGCTTGTAGGCGCGCTCGAAGCGCTGGCCGGCTTCCTTCTCCTTGCCCGACAGTTCGAGGATCATGCCGGCATGCAGGTCCTTGAAGATCGGATACCATTCCGGGCCGGTCAGCTTGTCGATACCGGCAATCGCCGCCTTGGTGTCGCCGGCGCCATAGGCCGACCAGGCCGACAACAATGTTGCAACCAGATCGGTGATGGGACCGCGGACCGACTGATTGATGTTGAGCTGTGCGGCGGCATATTTCTTCTGCTTCAACGCCTGCACGCCGACCACCAGCCGCGCGACGCGGTTCGACTTGTCCGTGGTCAGGATCCGCTCGGCGAGCTTGACCGCCTCGTCAACGTCACCATCGGCAACCGACGAGATGAAGGCGCGATCGAGCAGCTCGTTGTTCTTCGGATCGGAGCGCAAGGCCGAGCGATAGAACTCGGCCGCGGAAGCGGCATCGCGCTCCACGCTCGCATGCCGGGCCGCGAGATAGCTGCCCGACGTCGTCAGCGATTTCAGATCGTTGCGGCTCGGGAATTGCGCAGTCGTCGTGTCCGGATGACCTGGCGTCTGCGCCGAAATCGAGCCAGGCACGACCATCGCGGTCAGCGCGAGGGCGGCAACGGTCCAGCGATTGCAACGAATGGAGAACATCACGGTTCGCTCTAGCTTTTTGAGGAATTTCTGGATCGTCTCGAATGCCTGCCTAAATGGCCGCATCAGGAGACGCCGTTGGTGCGGGACAATGCCGCGTTTGCCGCCTGACCGCAAGGATAGGGCCGAGTTTTCATTTTCGGGACTCAAAGCCGCCCGCCACATCCCAGAACCGCTGCAGTGTGGCGTTATCGTGGCCGGCCGGTCGTGGTCCGTGAGCCTCGTCACGCAATCGTGCGTTACATTGCCTCGTAATTGGGGCCGCCGCCACCCTCCGGCGGAACCCAGGTAATGTTGCCGTTCGGGTCCTTCACATCGCAGGTTTTGCAATGGACGCAGTTCTGGGCGTTGATCTGGAAGCGCGGACCTGAGGCTTCCTCCACCCATTCATAGACGCCGGCCGGGCAATAGCGGTTGGAAGGACCTGCGAACACGTCATGCTCCGAGGTCTTCTGCAGGTTCATGTCGGCGACCTTCAGATGAACCGGCTGGTCCTCTTCGTGATTGGTGTTGGACAAGAACACCGACGACAGCTTGTCGAACGTAAGCTTGCCGTCCGGCTTCGGATAGCTGATCGGCGCGTGCGCTTTGGCTGGATCGAGCGTTTTGCGGTCGGACTTGGCATGCGATTGCGTTCCGAACAGCGAGAAGCCGAGCGTATTGCACCACATGTCGAAGCCGCCAAGCCCGACGCCGAGGAGGGTGCCTAGCTTCGACCACAACGGCTTGACGTTGCGAACGGGATAGAGGTCTTTGCCGACGGCGGAAGAGCGCCAGGCATTTTCATATTCGACGAGTTCGTCATTGGCGCGGCCCGCACTGAGCGCGGCTGCGACATGCTCGGCCGCCAGCATGCCGCTGCCGATCGCGTTGTGCACGCCCTTGATGCGCGGCACGTTGACGAAGCCCGCGGCGCAACCGATCAGTGCGCCGCCAGCGAAGGTCAGGCGCGGCACCGATTGATAGCCGCCCTCGGTGATGGCGCGAGCGCCGTAAGCGAGACACTTGCCCCCTTCGAACACCGGCTTGATCGAGGGATGGGTCTTGAAGCGCTGGAATTCATCGAACGGCGAAAGATACGGATCGTCGTAATTGAGATGCACGACAAAGCCGACCGCGACGAGATTGTCGTCGTAGTGATAGAGGAACGAGCCGCCGCCGGTTTTCGTCCCGAGCGGCCAGCCGAAGGAGTGCTGGATCAGGCCCTTCTTGTGCTTGGACGGATCGATCTGCCAGACCTCTTTCAGGCCGATGCCGAATTTCGACGGCTCGCTGTTGGCGTCCAGCGAATATTTGGCGACGAGTTGCTTGGTGAGACTGCCGCGAGCACCTTCGGCAAACAGTGTATATTTGCCCAGAAGCTCCATGCCGCGCGTAAAGGAATCCTTGTGCGTGCCGTCCTTGGCAATCCCCATGTCGCCGGTGGCGATGCCGCGCACGCCGCCCTTGTCGTCGTAAAGCACCTCGGCGGCGGCAAATCCTGGATAGATTTCGACGCCCAGCGCCTCGGCCTTGCGCGCGAGCCAGCGGCAGACCTGGCCGAGCGAGCCGATGTAATTGTGATGATTGCTCATCAAAGGCGGCATCATGAAATTCGGCAGCCGGATCGCGCCGCTTTCCGTCATCCAATAAAAGCGGTCGTCCTTGACCTCCGTCTTCAGCGGGCAGTCTGGATCGTCGCGCCAGTCCGGAAGGAGCTTGTCGAGCCCAACCGGGTCCATCACCATGCCGGACAGGATATGCGCGCCGACTTCGGAACCCTTCTCCACCACGACGATGTTGAGTTCGCCGTTGAGCTGCTTCAGCTTGATCGCGGCGGACAGGCCGGCGGGGCCGGCGCCGACGATGACGACGTCGAATTCCATGGATTCGCGCGGGGGTAACTCTTCGCTGCTCATGATCTTGGCTCAGCCAGGTTGAGAACGGCTCCAATCTTAGCGCATGACCCGCCAAAGTGTGAGCGGTTTGGCGATAAGGTCATGCGCCACTTGATAATTGGAGCGCGACCGGACGCAAAACCGGTGTCCACTTTTGCTGGTCGCGCTCCGTTGTTTCCGATTTTTACCGTCAGGACAACCTCCGAAATGCGTTTGATCGTGGCGCAATGCGGCGTAAATTGACTTGATCCCGATGGCCACGCCCGATCCCGCCCCCACTCTCGCGCAATTGCTCGCCTTCTATATGGAGGCTGGCGTCGATTGCGCATTGGGCGACGAGCCGGTGAATCGCCTCGCCGCTCCCGATCTTGCCCCTGCCCCACCGCCCCGCGAGGCGCCGCCGGCACCAATCGCAAGGCCGACGCCGGCCGCGCCCATGCTCAGCGGGCTCGCCGAGCCGCCGCCCGCGCCGGATGCGGCGATCGCGTCGGCGCGTGAACTCGCGCGTACCGCGCCGACGCTCGAGGTGCTGCGCGAGCTGCTGGAGAAGTTCGACGGCTGCTCGTTGAGATCGACGGCGTCGCGGCTCGTATTCGCCGACGGCAACCCGAAGGCGCGTGTCATGTTCGTCGGTGAAGCGCCCGGGCGTGACGAAGACATCGAGGGACTGCCGTTTGTCGGGCGTTCCGGAAAACTGCTCGACCGCATGATCGCCGCGATCGGGCTCGACCGCAGCAAGGCCTATATCGCCAACGTCATTCCGTGGCGGCCGCCCGGCAACCGTACGCCGACGCCGCAGGAGACCCAGATCTGCCTGCCCTTCATCCAGCGCCAGATCGAGCTGGTCGATCCCGATGTGCTGGTGACGCTCGGCAATCCCTCGACCCAGACCCTGCTCGGCACGCGCGAGGGCATCATGCGCACCCGCGGCAAGTGGTTCGACTACGACACAGGCACGCGCACCATCCGCGCGCTGCCGACGTTCCACCCGGCGTATCTGTTGCGCTCGCCGTCCTACAAGCGCATGTCGTGGCAGGATCTGCGCGCGATCGCGAAAGTGCTGGCTCAATAACGCTACTGCCCCTTTACTGCGCCTTGGGCCGCACGATGGCCCAGCCGATGCGCAGCAGCGGTTGACGGCCGTTCACCAGCCAATCGAAGGCGCGCGGCACTTCCGGTGCGAGGCCGGGAAAGCGCTGCGCGATCTCGGGAGGCGGCGCGCCTGAGGTGTCGGAAGCGCGCCAGACCACGACGCCACCGGTCTCGCTGAACTTTGCCGGCGTCAGCCAAGGCGTGCGCCCGGGTGTTGCGTCGAGGAACAGATGCGGGCGGCCACGATCGAGCGAGATCAGGGTCGCGAGCTGCGCATCGCCCGCAACCGCCCTGAGCCGCTGATTGGTGCGCCGTTCAAAGTTGTCGCCGAAGAACTGCGCGATCGAGCGCGCGGGCAGCGAAGTGGCGACCTCGTTGCTGCCGGTCAAGGGCAGGAACAGGGTAGCGCCAACCGCGACGAGGGCCGGCGCAACGATCGCGGCAGCCCATACCGTGCGCAAGAGGCGCTGACGGCGCAGATGCACGAGATCGCCGGTCGCGACAATCGCAGCTAACCCCGACATCAGAAGAGCGATGCCCGCCCCGCCCACGACGCGATCGAGATTGAACACGCCGGAGATCAGGCTGCCCGCAAAGGCCGGCGCGATGGCAAAGAAATAGACGAAGTCGCGCGCCAAGGGATCGACCGGCGGCCGATAGATGATCGGCGCTTCCTCAGGGCTGCGGCTGAACAGCCGCGTGTTGAGCACAATCAGGATCGCGATACCGAGCATCGCCAGCACAAGACCGCCGAGCAGCCAGCCCCAATGCATCGCCCGAGCGCTCAGCGCGGCGATCGGCGGCAGTGCCGGCCATGAGAACGCGTCGGCGCGGAGCAGCCAGATCAGATACGGAAGTACCAGCACGACGACCACGAGCAGCGCGAACAAGGGATCGAAGGAGGTCAGTGTGCGCCGTCCGCGCTCCGTGGAGACCACAAAGCCCGCGACCAGCAGCAAGAGGCCGATCGCCGCGGACGTCGTCAGCAGCAGCAGGCCCGCCTCGATCGACCAGGCGAACCAGACATTGCGCCGGTTCTGGCCGATCAGCTGCCAGGAATGGAACAGCAGCAGCGCCCAGAGCGGCCGCGCCAGCACCAGTGGCCCGAATTCGAGGCTCGACGAAGCGAAGGCGGTGACCGTCATGGTCAGCAGCACCGCGAGCACAGCCTGCTGGCTGCCGACAATGGAGCGGCCGAGGAGATACAGGAACCAGAAGGTTACGATCGAACAGAGCTGCGCCAGGACATAGACGCCGAACAAATGGTTTCCGGCCGCGCGAAAAGCGATGTCAGCAAGCCAGAATGCCAATGGCGGGCCGAGATCGGTGCCGACCTGGTATTCCCGGCCGAAGGCGAGCACGGTCGCGACATTGCCGGGAGGGCCGGCATAGAACAGAAGCGGCACGATCAGCCACAACGCCGCCTGGAACAGCACCACGATCCAGACCACCAGCCGCGGCCGGGCCCGGATCAGTTCGATAACGAGCGAAGTGAAACGCATGAAACGTCCGGAAGCCCGAACCGGCGCGGGTAGCCGGCCCCATCGATCCCCGATTGTTTGATAAAGCGCGCGCGCGTCAGAGGCAACTGGACTCAGCTCGCGGCGGAAATTTCGGCAGCGATCGAGGTGTCGACCGTAAAAAGGTCGGCTTCGCGCTTGACCGTCCAAGGCTGGTGTTTTTCGCGCGCCGCGATGACCGGCGCAAAGAAGGTGCGGTGATGCGCTGACGGACCAAGCCGGTCCAGCGCCTCGAGATGCTCGGGCACCGCATAGCCTTTGTGCTGCTCGAAGCCATAGCCCGGGCAGTCCTGCGCCAGCGCGCGCATCAGCCGGTCGCGCGTCACCTTGGCGATGATAGAAGCGGCCGCGATCGACACCACCATGCCGTCGCCGCCGATCACGGCGTCGCATTCGCAGGGCAGCGCGAGCTTGTCGCGGCCGTCGACAAAGACGTGCCTGGGCATTTCCGGCAGCGCCTGCACCGCGCGCGCCAGCGCCCACAGCGACGCACGCAATATATTGTCGCGGTCGATCCGCGCGGGAGACGCGAAGGTCACCGCAAAAGCCGAGGTCGCGCAGATCTTCTCGAACAGTTCCTCGCGCTTTTCCGCGCTCAGCCGCTTGGAATTGTCGATGCCCTTCGGGATGCGGTCGGGATCGAGCACCACGGCGGCGGCAACCACCGGACCCGCGAGCGGACCTCGGCCGGCTTCGTCGCAGCCCGCGATCGGCCAGATGCCGCGCTTGAGCAGCGCGCGCTCGCGCCGAAAGCTTGGCGGCGCCACCGCGATCACGCCTTTCGGAAGTTTGGCTTGCGACTTGACTGGTTTCCTGGACTTGTCCCGAATCATGCCGGGATCGTGCGCAGGCCGCGCGCTTGACGCAACCGGGAACTTCGGCACGGCAGGCGGCTTTCACCGCTCTCAACAGCGGCCGATCCCGTCGCGACGGCAAGAATGTGGTCATCCTAGAACAAACTAAGCTGCTGCCCGCCGCCTTTCGGCTTCACGAAATGATCCGTCGTCAGTTTCGAGCGGCGCTTGTTCAGCCCGAGCTTCTCACAGGCGATTTCGAACCGCCGCCCGATCATCCAGGCCATCGGCCCGGTGCCTTTCATTCGCGTGCCCCATTGCGAGTTGTAGTCGCGTCCGCCGCGCATGTCGCGGATCAGGGTGAATACGTGGCGATAACGGTCCGGATAATTCGCCATCAGCCATTCGCGGAAAAGGTCGCGCACTTCCAGCGGGAGCCGTAGCAGCACGTAGCTCGCTTCCTTCACGCCGGCATGCGCGGCCGCATCGAGGATGCGCTCGATCTCGCTGTCGTTCAGCGCCGGAATCACGGGCGCCACCATGACGGTGGTCGGAATACCCGCCTCCGACAACAGTTTCAGCGTCTCCAGCCGCTTCGGCGGCGTCGGCGCGCGCGGCTCCATGGTGCGTGCGAGTTTCGGATCGAGCGTGGTCACTGAAATTGCGACCTTGGCGAGATTGCGCCGGGCCATGCGCGAGAGAATGTCGATGTCACGGGCAACCAGCGCCGATTTTGTGACGATGCCGACGGGATGACCGGCGCGTTCCAGCACTTCCAGAATGCCCCGCATGATTTTGCGCTCGCGCTCGATCGGCTGATAGGGGTCGGTGTTGGTGCCGATCGCGATCATGCGCGGCTCGTAATCCGCCGCCGTCAGTTCCCTGGCCAGCATCGCCGGCGCGTCGGGCTTGGCAAGAAGCCGGGATTCGAAATCGAGCCCCGGCGACAGGCCGAGATAGGCGTGGGTCGGCCGCGCAAAGCAATAGACGCAGCCATGCTCGCAGCCACGATACGGATTGATCGAGCGGTCGAAACCGATGTCGGGGGAATTGTTGCGCGTGATCACTTTTCGCGCGGTGTCGATCTCGACTGTGGTCTTGAACGCCGGCAGGTCGTCCAGGCTCTGCCAGCCATCGTCAAAGGCGACCCGCGCCTCGGCCTCGTATCGCCCGCTGGCATTGGATTGCGCACCTCGCCCGCGCCGCCGCTCGCCGTCGATCGCAACCGCAAGCTCAGGGAAAGGCGCAGGCGCACCCGCCGGCTCGGAGGGCGCCGCGACCGGCGGGTGCTTGAGTGCATGAGAGGATACTCGACTCATGGTTTCTAGATAGCACGCCATGAGAACAAATCAAGAACATTCGCTTGCGGCCGCCCGCACGCTCTTGCATCGTTGCTAAGGCCGCTTGCCTGAAAAAGCCGCAAGACAAACGCTGTCTTGGGTGTGACAAGCTGATAACAGTGCACCGTTTTTCCTGAGTCAACGAAACCTCATCCATGCTGAGCGTAATCATTCCCACCGAAGGCGTCGAGCAACCCACTGTGGCGACACTGGCAGCGCTGGTATCGGGGGCTGCTGCCGGTCTGATTCGCGAGGTCCTGCTGGTCGATCGTTCCGGCAATGGCGTGATCGAGCGCGTCGCCGACGTCGCGGGTTGCCGCTTCCTGCCCATTCAGGCGACGACTCGCGCCGCCGCGATGGCGGCTGGGGCGTTGCAGGCGCGCTCGCCCTGGCTGATGTTCCTGCGCCCGGGCGCGGTGCTCGACACCGGCTGGATCGAGGAGACCACCCAATTCATCCAGGGCGTGGCGGCGAGCGGCCGTCAGCGCGCCGGCGTGTTCCGCTACGCCCGTTCGCCCTATGCCGATACCGGCCTGCGCGAGCGCTTCAAGCTCATCGCGCGCACCATCGCGGGACCCCTCGCCGACCAGGGGCTCCTGATCGCGCGCGATCATTATGATCGGCTCGGCGGCTACGCGCCCGAAGCCCGCCGCTCGGAAGCGAGGCTGTTGCGCCAGCTCGGCCGCTCCTCCCGCACGCTCTTGCGCAGCCGGATCGTGATGGTGTAGGCACAAGATACTTGCCAAAGTCAAATAATTATTTGACAATGGCAAGTATATCGAGGTGTGCCCATGTCTCTCACCGATTCCGATGGCCAGATCGCGGCGGTCCGCGCCTTCAACCGCTTCTATACCCGCAGGCTCGGCGTGCTCGACCAGCATCTCGGAAAGAGCCCGTTCTCGCTGAGCGAGGCGCGCGTGCTCTACGAGCTCGCCCATCGCGACGACCTCGCGGCGAAAGAGATCGGGATCGAGCTTGGCCTCGATCCCGGCTATCTCAGCCGCATCGTCCAGAATTTCGACGAGAAGGGGCTGATCGCGCGAAAGCCCCTGCCCGCCGATCGCAGGCAATATCAGCTCAGCCTCACCGCCAAGGGGCGCCAGGTCTTCGCCAGGCTGAACCTGAGCTCGCAGAACGAGGTCGCCGCGATGCTGGCGATGCTGTCGCCCGGCGATGCCAGGCGTCTGACCGGCGCCATGGTCATGATCGAGGATCTGCTCGAGCCGGATGAAAGCAAGCGCGCACCCTTCCTGCTGCGCAGCCATCGCGTCGGCGACATGGGCTGGGTGATCTCGCGACAGGCGGTCGCCTATGCCGAGGAATATGGCTGGGACATCGGCTACGAGGCGCTGGTCGCCGAGATCTGCGCGCAGTTCATCAAGAACTACGATCCTGCGCGCGAGCATTGCTGGATCGCGGAAGCCGGCGGCGAGCCGCTCGGCTCGGTCTTCCTGGTCAAGGCCTCCGACGAGGTCGCCAAGTTGCGCCTGCTCCTGGTGGAGAAAAAGGCGCGCGGGCTGGGCGCCGGCCGCGCGCTGGTCGAGCAATGCATCCGCTCCGCGCGCGCGAACGGCTTTAAGAAGATGACGCTGTGGACCCAAAGCATCCTCGTCGCCGCACGCGGCATCTACAAAAACGCCGGCTTCCGGCTTGTGAAGGAAGAGAAGCATCACAGCTTTGGCGTCGATCTCGTCGGGGAGACGTGGGAGATGGATTTGTAGGCGCGAGGTCATAGCCACCGTCATTGCGAGGAGCGATAGCGACGAAGCAATCCACCGTTGTGGCGAGATGGATTGCTTCGCTTCGCTCGCAATGACGAGCGTCAGCATTCCCGCGACACTCTCTGTCTGAGTTCTGCAAGACAATACTCCCTCCGAAAGGCAGAGGGCGCGGGGAATGCCGGGCGCCCGATGCGCCCGATAGCCGCGTGCGCAATAATAGTGAAAGAACGCACACGCGTTAGTCAGGTCACACCGGAATCACCCGGCACTCCCCGCGCAATGGTTTACGGATTACTTCGTGCTCTCCCCGGCGACCGGCTTTCTTGCCGCCGTCGCCCGCGCTCCTCAGCGCGAACTTGACACCAGCATCGGGGTGTCAGGACCACACGACTTCACCGTCCGCCTCAAGCGCTCTCGTCAGGAGCGCCATCCGCGTCCATCGCATCCCCCGCCCAACGTTCGTGACGATCGCGAAACGCCCCTCTTGATCGGGCGGAGATGGGTGAACCATACACGGATATTTTATTTCTGAAAAACAGAATATCTTTCAATGCCGGGCTGGACACGTCGGGCAAATCAGATGTAACGCGCCGCGCCGTCATTCCGGGATGGTGCGCGAATGACAAACTACGCCGACGCGCCCTTCGCTTTCGGCCGGCGCAGATGCTCGTCTAGCCGCGGCATGATTTCCACGAAATTGCAGGGCTTCGTGCGGTAATCAAGCTGGGCGGCCAGAATGCCGTCCCAGCCGTCACGGCAGGCGCCGGGCGAGCCTGGCAGGCAGAAGATGAAGGTTGCACCCGCGACGCCGGCGGTGGCGCGGCTCTGCACCGTCGAGGTGCCGATCTTGGCGTGGCTAAGCATGTGAAAGGCGATTGAGAAGCCATCCATCCGCTTTTCGAACAGCGGCTCGATCGCTTCCGGCGTCACGTCGCGGCCGGTAAATCCGGTGCCGCCTGTGGTAATGACGACGTTGACGCCGTCATCGGCGATCCATTTCCGGATCACGCCGCGGATCGCCTCGACATCGTCGGTGACGATCTCGCGCGCCGCGAGCTTGTGACCCGCGGCGGTGAGCCGGTCCGCCAGAGTGGTGCCGGATTTGTCATCGGCGAGCGAACGCGTGTCCGAAATCGTCAGCACCGCGATGTTGAGCGGGATGAACGGGTTGGTTTGGTCAGTGGACATTCTAGTCGTTACCTCGTGTCCCGAACGCGGTGCAGCGCGCGCTTCGCGGTGCCGTTCCTTCTCCCCTTGTGGGAGAAGGTGGCGCGAAGCGCCGGATGAGGGGTTCTATCCGCGGGCGCAAAAAAGAGTTTGCCGGGCGGAGAGATACCCCTCACCCGGATCGCATCTTTCGATGCGATCCGACCTCTCCCACAAGGGGAGAGGTGGACCGACAATCCGGCTCCAATCCCACCTAAACTCATCACGCACTATCGCACCGCGCCGGGAGCAAAAGTATTGCAGGCCGCTATGTTGCCCTGCTGATAGCCCCGCATGAACCATTCCTTGCGCTGCGCGGCCGAGCCATGGGTGAAGGAGTCGGGCACCACGCGCCCCGTCGCCTGACGCTGCAGCGTGTCGTCGCCGATCGCGGACGCCGTCGTCAGGGCCGCGTCGATGTCGCCGGATTCGAGGAAGTTCGGCCGCTTTTTCTGCTCGAGGTTGGTCCACATGCCGGAAAGACAATCCGCCTGCAGCTCGACCTTCACCTGCAACGCGTTGGCCTCCGCCTTGCTGCCGGCAGCCTGCTGCAACTGGGTTACCTTGGGGATGATGCCGAGCAGGTTCTGCACGTGATGGCCGGCCTCATGCGCGATGATATAGGCAGCCGTGTACTTGCACGCATTGCCGGAGCAGCCGTGGAAGCGGTTCTCGATCTCGCGGAAGAAGCTGGTATCGAGATAGATCTTCTGGTCCGGCGGGCAGTAGAACGGCCCCATCGCCGATTGCGCCATGCCGCAGCGTCCGCCGTTGGTGGCGTTGCGGAACAGCACGACCTTCGGCCCGGTGTAGGACTTTCCGCTCGCCGCGAACTGCTCGCTCCAGCGGTCGTCGATCTCGCCGAGAATTCCGGCAATCATGCTGCCCATTTCGTCTGATGGCGCGCCGGTCTTGCGCTGCCCGGAGGGGCGATCGGTCTGATAGGTCGAGCTCTGGTTGCCGCCGGTGAGGATTTGGGCGCCGCCGATCAGGATGCGCGGATCGATGCCGAACGCGTAGGAGACGAGGCCGAGCACGATGAGGGTGCCGATGCCGAGCCCGCCGCCGCCCATCGGCAGGCCGATGCCGCCACCACCGCCCATTCCGCCACTGTCGTCGCGCCGGTCCTCGATGTCGTCGCTGCGGCGGAAATCATCGTAACGCATGGCGATCTTCCTTTATTTCCTTGCGCTTCGCGCAACTCATTCACGGCTTCGCGCGGCTCATTCGCTTTCGCGCAACCTGACCGCACCAACGCCAGAGCTAAAATTTGTGTTCCGTTAATCAATAACCTGCCCGGCAAAAATTGCCTAGCAGGCAAAAAGTAACCAAGGGCGCGCACCCGTAACCCCGTGTTTACCCACTCGCGTCAGAGTGGCGCCAGTCGGTTTGTTGGTCCCGCGTCGCCGACAGCGTCGCCTGAGTCAGAGTATTTGAGTCATGGTTGTGTCGCGTCGCGGGGCGTCTGCAAGGGCGCCCCGCACAAATTTTGAGTTCTCTTCCGATCACCACATCATTGTCGGTGATTGCGTCGCCGAGATGTCGAAGCTTGCGGCCGGTTCCGTCGACCTGGTGTTCGCCGATCCGCCCTATAATCTGCAGCTCAAGGGCGAGCTCAAGCGTCCCGACGAATCCCATGTCGATGCCGTCAACGACGACTGGGACAAGTTTTCCTCCTTCGCCGCCTATGACGATTTCACCCGCGCCTGGCTGCTTGCCTGCCGCCGCGTCATGAAGCCCTCGGCGACATTGTGGGTGATCGGCTCCTACCACAACATCTTCCGCGTCGGCGCGGTCATGCAGGACCTCGGCTTCTGGGTGCTGAACGACATCGTCTGGCGCAAGTCCAATCCGATGCCGAATTTCCGCGGCCGCCGCTTCACCAACGCGCACGAGACCATGATCTGGGCCGCGCGCGACGAGAAGGCCAAGGGCTACACTTTCAATTATGAAGCGCTGAAGGCCGCCAACGAGGACGTGCAGGCGCGCTCCGACTGGCTGATTCCGCTCTGCACCGGCGAGGAGCGGCTGAAGGGCAAGGACGGCAAGAAGGTGCATCCGACGCAGAAGCCCGAGCAGCTTCTGGCGCGGGTGCTGCTGTCGTCATCGAAGCCCGGCGATCTCATCATCGATCCCTTCAACGGCACCGGCACCACGGGCGCCGTGGCAAAACGTCTCGGCCGCCGCTACATCGGCTTCGAGCGCGATGAAGATTATGCCAAGGCCGCGAAGGAACGGATCGCCGCGATCGAGCCTCTGCCGGAAGCAACGCTGGCGCCGTTCATGACCGCGCGCGAGGCGCCGCGCGTCGCCTTCTCCGAGTTGATCGAGCGCGGCATGATCCTGCCGGGCACCAGGCTCGTCGACGCCAGGAAGCGTCACGGCGCGCTGGTGCGGGCCGACGGCGCCGTCATGCTCGGCGACAAGGTCGGCTCCATTCACCGCATGGGCGCGGTGGCACAGGGCTCGGAAGCCTGCAACGGCTGGACCTTCTGGCATGTCGAGACCAAGGGCGGCCTGCGGCTGATCGACGAGTTGCGCGCCGAGATCCGTGCCGGGATGGCGGCGGCCTGAGCCGCTTTACTCCACTCCATCCATCCATCGTCATTCCGGGATGGTCCGAGGGACCAGATCCGGAATGACGACGTTGAGAGGACGTGCCCGCGCCTTCACAAATTCGTCGCTTGCAATTTTCGAGAAACATGCACATGCATGGAAACTCACCGCAACGGCCTTTGCTGGCTCAACAAGAACGGAGGATTTCAATGCTCAAATTCTACTTCAACGGCGCGCCGAACCCCAACAAGGTCGCGCTGTTCCTGGAAGAGACCGGCCTGCCCTGCGAGCTCGTGCCGGTCGACACCCGCAAGGGCGAGCAGTTCAAGCCGGAATTCCTGAAGGTCAATCCGAACGGCAAGGTGCCGGCGATCGACGATGACGGCGTGTTCGTGTTCGACAGTAACGCGATCCTGCTCTATCTCGGCGAAAAGACCGGCAAGTTCATGCCGCCAAACACGCCGCAGAACCGCGCGACCATGCTGTCGTGGCTGATGTTCATCGCCACCGGCCTTGGCCCCTATTCCGGACAGGCCGTGCATTTCAAGACCGCCGCGCCGAAGGATCTCGAATACGCGCAAAATCGCTATAACTATGAAGCTCACCGCCACTACAAGATCCTCGACGACCATCTTGCGAAGAGCAAATACATGGTCGGCGACAGCTACACCATCGTCGACATGGCGTTCTGGGGCTGGGCACGGCTTGGATCCTTCGTGCTCGGCGAAGAGGGAGCCGGCAAATACAAGAACGTGAAGCGGCTCGTCGACGAGGTCACGGCGCGTCCGGCGGCGGCGCGCGTCATCGCGCTGAAGGACAAGTTCACGTTCAAGGCGGACATGGACGACGAGGCGCGCAACTTCATGTTCGGCCACCTCAAGACCAAGGCGGCTTGATCTCACCGCAACAGCAAAACGGCGCCCTTCACGGGCGCCGTTTTAGCTTCAGCCGCCGATCGCGGCGACCGCCTCGATCTCGATCAGCCAGCCCGGCCGCGCCAGCCGGGTCACGACGACCAGCGTCGAGGCCGGCGGCGTCTCGACATTGACATAGCGGTCGCGGACGGTGCGGAATTTCGGCACCTCATCCGCGCCCACCTCGGCGACGAGATAGACATTCATCTTGATGATATCGGCCATGGTGCCGCCGGCCGCTTCCACGGCGGCCTTCAGGTTCTTGAACACCTGCTCGGCCTGCGCCTCCAGATTGCCCGCACCGACCAGCTGGCCGGACACGTCGGCCGAGACCTGGCCGGCGACATAGACCAGCGAACCGCCGGTGACTTTTGCGACATGAGAATAACCGGCCGGCTTCATCAGGGTCGGCGGATTGAAGATTTCCTTATCGGTTTCCTTGGCCATGGTTTCCTCCCGTTGGAAGGTGCCACTATAACCCATCCATGTGACGCGCGATCGGCCGTCGGCGTCGCAAGGTTCAGCCTGCCGCCCGCTTTCTTTCCTCCGGGAACGGCCCGAGCACGCGCTCGACCAGCGCCGAGTTGCAATATTCCTTGATCTCCTTGATGCTGCCGTTCTCGATACGCCACACCATGCAATACTGGTTGTCGTAGCGCAGGCCCGCCTTGGTGACATTGTCGCCGCGCGCCTCGACCACGACGTAATCGCCCTCGGCGATGAAATTGAAAGCCGCGGTGCGCGGCCGCTCGGCAAAGAACGAGCGGAAATGGCCCATCAGCCCGTTCATGATCGCGTCGCGTCCCCTGAATTGATGCGACCAGGAATATTGCCCGGTGACGGTCCAGCAGGCGTCGTCGGCGAGATTGTCGGCAAAGGTCGTTCCGCTGCGGCCGGCGGAATCCGTGTAGACCTGCTGCACCAGTTTCTTGTTGGCTTCACGGCTCATGCGCATCTCCCTCGATTGGCTCCCGTCAATCATGAGCTCGCGGCCCGCATTCTTCCAATTGATAGTTCATATGATATATATTCATCCAATGAATTTAAACTCGCTTGACCTCAATCTGCTGGTCGCGCTCGACGCGCTGCTGCTCGAAGCCAGTGTCAGCCGCGCCGCGATGCGGATCGGCCTGTCGCAGCCGGCGGCGAGCCATGCGCTGCAGCGGCTGCGCGACCTGATCGGCGATCCGCTTCTGGTGCGCAACGGCCCCCGCATGGAGCTGACGCCCCGGGCGCTGGCGCTGCGCGCGCCGCTCGCGCAGGCGCTGGATCAGGTGCGATCGCTGTTCGTGCCCGACGCCTTCGATGCCATCAGCAGCGAGCGGCAGTTCCGCCTGATGATGCCCGATCTCGCCGTCGAGCTGCTGATGCCGCCGCTGATGGAGAAGATCACAAAGGCCGCGCCGAATGTCCGCATCGACGTCGTGGCGTGGCGGGGACCGGCGATCTTTGCGGCGGAGTTCGCGCGCACCATCGACATGGTCGTCTCGCTCGGCAACGCCTTCAAGGGATTTCACCGCCAGCTGCTCTACACCGATTCGGATGCGCTGGCGGTGCGGCGCGGTCATCCCGTCGGGGCGAAACTGAAGAAGCGCGATGCCTTCCTTGCCGCCCGGCATGTCGCGGTCATCATCCGCGGCCAGAACGAGGATTTGATCGACACCTGGCTGCGCAGCAAGGGCATCGAGCGCAACATCGCGCTCATTGTGCCCGGCTATATCGAGGCGCTGCATGTCACCGCGCGCACCGACCTCGTCGCCTTCGTGCCGCGCCGGCTGATCGCGGCGCTGTCGAAGCAATTGTCGCTATCGACCATCGCGCCGCCACTCGATCCCGGCATCGACGAGCAGTACATGTTCTATCCGACGCGGGCCCAAATGGACCCCGCCTCGGCCTGGCTGCGGAGGCTGATGCTGGAGACGGGGCGGGAGTTGGAGCGAGGGAAGAGGTCGTAGTTGCGCAGGGTGGGCAAAGCGACCGCGTCCGCCGTAGCTCAGCGAGCAAATGCGGAAGCGTGCCCATCATTCTTGTTCCGTTCGGGATGGTGGGCACGGCACAAGCGCGCCTTTGGCCACCCTACGATCTTTACAATTCAAGCTGCCTTGGCCTTCTGCTCGCCCATCACCTTCTTCACCGCCGGGCGCTCGGCCATGCGCTTCATGTGATCGGAGACCTTGGGCAGGCTCTTGAGATCGACGCCGTCACCCTCGAGCCAGAGCTCGATGGTGTAGAGATAGGGATCGCAGACCGTGTACTGCTCGCCCATCACCCACGGGCCTTTCAGCATGCCCTTCTCGATCAGCTCGAAGCAGGCCGCCATGCTCTTCGGCACCACGCGCTTCATGTCGGCGAAGGAAGTCTCGTCGGTGGCCCAGCGATAGCCGCGGCCCTTGTGCGCATGCGCGACATGCACGGTGGCGCAGAGGTAATTGTTGAAGGACTGCACCTGGGCGAAGGCAAAGGGGTCGTCGAGCGGCGCAAGTTTCGCCTTCGGGAAGGTCTGCGCGATGTAAGCGAGGATCGCCGGCGTCTCGGTGATCACGCCCCTGTCCGTCACCAGCGACGGCACCCGTCCCTTGGCGTTGATCCTGAGATAGTCCGGGCTCTGCTGCTGGTTGGCCTTGAAGTCGAGTCGTTCGGCCTTGTAGTCGGCGCCGGCTTCTTCCAGCGCGATGTGGGAGGCGAGCGCACAGGTGCCGGGGGCGTAATAGAGCTGGTACATTGTCGTTTCCTCTCGAAGTCGTTTTCTCTGCTCGAAGGCTTGTTCTCGAAGGCTTGTTCTCGAAGGCTTGTTCTCGAAGGCTTGTTCTCGAAGGCTTGTTCTCGAAGGCTTGTTCTCGAAGGCTTGGCCGCAGGTTAGCGGCGCAGCCTTTTGCCGTCCATCCCATCCGCGAGGCGAAGCTTTCGCGGTTGCCCACGGCCGCGCTCCCATGTCATGACCGTGGTAAGTAACAGGGGCGTGTCATGACGGTATTGATCGCAGGTGGCGGAATTGGCGGGCTGACGCTGGCGCTCAGCCTGCACCAGATCGGCGTGCCCGTTCGCGTGTTCGAGAGCGTGCCGCAGCTGAAGCCGCTCGGTGTCGGCATCAACGTGCTGCCGCATGCCGTGCGCGAGCTGATCGAGCTCGGCCTGCTCGACCGGCTCTCCGCAGCGGGCGTCGCTACCCGGGAGCTCGCCTATTTCTCCAAGCACGGCCAGCCGATCTGGAGCGAGCCGCGTGGCCTGGACGCCGGCTACAAATGGCCGCAGTTCTCGATCCACCGCGGCACGCTGCAGCAGATCCTGCTCGACGTGGCCACCGAACGCCTCGGCAACGACGACATCCTCACCAGCCATCATCTCTCGGGCTGGACCGAAACGGAAAGCGGTGTCCGCGCCGAGTTCATCGACAAGGCAACCGGCAAGCCGGCAGGAAGCCACGAGGGCGCGCTGCTGATCGCCTGCGACGGCATTCACTCCGCCGTCCGCGAAAGACTGTATCCGCAGGAAGGACCGCCGATCTGGAACGGCCGCATCCTCTGGCGCGGCATCACCGCAAGCGACGCCTTCCTCTCCGGCCGCACCATGATCATGGCCGGCCACGAGGTGCTGAAATTCGTCTGCTACCCGATTTCCAAAGAACCCGACGCGTCGGGCAAGTACCAGATCAACTGGATCGCGGAGCGGCACATGCCGCCGACCTATCAATGGCGGCGCGAGGATTATAACCGCACCGCGAAACTCGAAGAGTTTCTGCCCTGGTTCGAGAGCTGGAAGTTCGACTGGCTCGACGTGCCCGGCCTGATCCGCAACTGTTCTCACGCCTATGAATATCCGCTCGTCGATCGCGATCCGCTGGAGCGCTGGACGTTCGGCAAGGTGACGCTGCTCGGCGATGCCGCGCATCCGATGTATCCGGTCGGCTCGAACGGTGCTTCGCAGGCAATCCTCGATGCCCGTGTGCTGACGCGCGAGATTCTCGCGCACGGCCCGACCAACGCGGCGCTCGTCGCGTATGAGGCCGAGCGGCGCCCGGCCACCAGCGACCTCGTGATGCTCAACCGCAAGAACGGCCCCGAGCAGGTGATGCAGCTCGTCGAGGAACGCGCGCCCGACGGATACAAGGTCGTCACCGACGTGCTGTCGCTCAAGGAGCTGGAAGACATCGCCGCCAACTACAAGCGCGTCGCGGGCTTCCAGGTCGAGGCGCTCAACGCCAAGCCGCCGATCGTGCAGGCGCCGAAGGCCCGGGCGAGTTAACGGATCGCTCTGGCAGCGTCCAGCAGCCGCGCGGTGGTCGTTGCGGTCGCGAGGAGCGTACCGTCCTCGGCCGTCAATTTCCCTTCCATGAAGGCAATTGTCTTGCCGAGCTGGGTGACCCTGGCCTCCGCCGTAATCGGCCCGGGCTTCGCAGCGGCCATGAAGTTCACGGTCAGGCTGATCGTCGTCGTGTAGAACTTCCCTTCCGTCATGACCATCACGGCCGGACCCATTGTGTCGTCCAGCATGGCCGAGAGGATGCCACCCTGGACGAAGCCCGCCGGGTTCAGGAACTCGGCCTTGCCGTCGAAGGCGACCTTGAGCCAGCCCTCCGCAGGCCGCGCGTCCAGCAGGCGCCAACCCAGCAATTTCGCCGATGGCGGCGGCGTCATCTCGTCGAGGGCTGTCTTGATCATGGGAACCTCCGTTTCGGTTGGGTTCCTTCTAACGCAGTCCTACTGCCAGCTTGCTGGCAGTAGCTATTCATCGAGCCCATGTGCGACGACTTTACGCATGACGTTCGGCAGCGCCTCGCCAGCGAGCGTCGCGATCGGCACCCAACGCATCCCTTCGGGCGGACGCGTGCGTGCCGGAGCCGATGCCGTATAGACCACAAGCTCGAGCGGGAAATGCGTGAAGACATGGCTGACGACACCCGTCTTGCGATGCCAGCGCGTCACGCCTTTCAGCTCCGGCGCCTGCTTCAGCGCGGCCCGGTCGTCCTGCCCCGCGCGCCATTCCGAGCCCGGTACTTCGGTCATGCCACCGAGCAGGCCCTTTTCGGGGCGGGTGCGCACCAGCAGCTCGTCGCCGCGCGTGACCACGAAGGCTGCGCCGCGGCGCAGCTCGCCGGATTTCTTTGGCGCCTTGCGCGGGAATGTCTCCTGCGTGCCCTGCTCGCGCGCGGCGCAACCCTCGTTCAGCGGGCACAGCGCACAGGCCGGCTTCTTCGGCGTGCAGATCGACGCCCCCAGATCCATCAGCGCCTGCGCGCTGTCGCCGGCGCGAGACTTCTCGTCGCCAGCGCGTGAAGGTCCTAGCAACGTCGCGGCGAGTTGCTGGACTTTCGGCTTTGCCTGAGGCAGCGCCTCCTCCACCGCAAACAGGCGCGACACCACGCGCTCGATATTGCCGTCGACCGGCATGGTACGGCAATCGAACGCGATAGCCGCGATCGCCGCCGCCGTGTAAGGCCCAATCCCCGGCAGCGCTCGCAACCCTTCCTCCGTGTCGGGAAACGCACTGCCAAGGCCGCGCACAACCGCGACCGCGCAAGCATGCAGATTGCGCGCGCGCGAATAATAGCCGAGCCCGGCCCACATGCGCAGGACATCGTCGAGCGAGGCGCGCGCCATCGCGGCCACATCAGGCCAGCGCGCGACGAATTTCTCGAAATACGGACCCACGGTTTTGACGCCGGTCTGCTGCAGCATGATTTCGGAGAGCCACACCCTGTAGGGATCGGCCCGCTCGCCGGCCGGCGGGCGCCATGGCAGCTTGCGCCGGTGCCGGTCGTACCAGGCCAGCAGCTGCGCGGGGCGATCCGTCGTCGCAGCAGCACGATCGGCGGCTGAGGTTTTCTTTCGGGCTGCGCCTGATGGACTCATGCACCCATATAGCGTCATTCCAGCGTCATTCGTAAGCGCGGAAGCGGAATGAGGGGGACTCGCACGTGACTTCGCTCACAATCGACGACGGAAAGACCGCCCTCCGGGCGATCTTTCCGTCTACTTCGCGGGGTTCGCTGCTCTTGTGTGACCGCCATCACCGCGTAAACGAACCGTCCGGAATATTCCTGCGACCACCGATCAAGAGGGGATGGTCCTCTCTTAAAAAAGCAGGGGAATTGAACATGAGCAACCATCGCGAGTTGAACATCAGCGAACTCGAAGCCGTCAGCGGCGGCGCGTATAACCGTGCCAACATTCCTGGCTATCACGGCCCAACCATCGCCAAGGGCGGCGAAGTCGGCGGCGGGGACACCATCGACGGGATTCCGTGGGGCGGTCATTCCGGAGATGGTTCGTGGGGCTACGTGAACAACGCGCTCCCCGGCGCCGGAAATTGGGGAAATTGAAACCGGCATTCGTGCCGTGCAGGAAGCCCGTTGGTTTGATGCCAGCGGGCTTCGCATTGTCTATCGAACTTCCACCGGCCGTCGCCGAATTTTCACTGGCACGAAGCAGACGTGCTGGCCAGCGCGCGACGAATTTCTCGAACCAGGGACCAGTGGCGCATATGTTTTGTCTGGCATGAGGGAGGACCAATGCATGTCGAAATCGTCGACTACCACGGCTAAGGGCGCGCTCTTGCGCAATCCTCATCCCGGCGAAATCCTGCTTGAGGAGTTCCTCAAGCCGATGGATCTGAGCCAGAATGCGCTTGCACGCGCGGTCCACGTAGCCCCGCGCCGCATCAACGAGATCGTGCTCGGCAAGCGCGATATCACTGCGGATACCGATCTTCGACTCGCACGCTACCTCGGCGTCTCGGAGGGATTTTTCCTGGGGCTCCAAATGGACTACGATCTGATGCAGCGTAGGCGGCAGATCGACCGCGACCTGAAGGCGATCCGGCCGCGCGCGGCGTGATCGAGACGGCCCAGCCCGCGGGTGATATAGTCCGCCAATGTCCAAGTCCGGTCGGGTCAGCGCAAAACCCCTCTCCGTCCTGCTCAGCGACGTCTTCTCAGACGCCTATGCCAAGCAGGGCTTTGCCGCGCGCGAATTGGTGACAAGGTGGGCCGAGATCGCCGGCCCCGAGATATCAGCCCATTCGGAGCCGCTGAGGATGCAATGGCCACGGCCGGTCGAAGGCCAGCCGCAGCAGCCGGCCACCCTGGTGCTCCGGGTCGAAGGCCCGATGGCGCTGGAGATCCAGCACTCCTCCGACGTGATCCTGCAACGGGTCAACCGCTTCTTCGGCTGGAGCGCGGTCGGCAAGCTGGCGCTGCGCCAGGCGCCCCTCTCACGGCGCGACCGGCCCGCGCGGCCCCGCGCCCCGGACCCGAAAGAGGTCGCCGAAATCGCCAAATCCCTGTCCTCGGTCGAGGATGAGGAATTGCGCGCCGCGCTGGCGCGATTGGGCGCCGCAATCAAGCGAAATTGACGCCTGGGCAGGGACGCGTTCGGGACCGCGCCCATTGCCACCTCAGGCATTTCAAGCTAGCGAACAGGCTTCTTTCAGGACGCGCCATTTTCGGGAGCAGACTTTGATCATCACGCGCCGCGCCTTCACCGCCGCCCTGTCCCTGACTGGCCTTGCCGCGCTCGCCGGGCTCTCGCCACTGCGGCTGATCTCGGGGGCCATATTCCCAGAGGCGATGGCACAGAGCGCGGCCGATGTCGCCAAGCCGGTGTCGCTGCCCGACATGGCACTGGGACCGGCCAACGCCGCCGTGACCATCACCGAATACGCCTCGATGACCTGCCCGCATTGCGCGGCGTTCAATGCCGAGGTGTTTCCGAAGATCAAGGCGGAATATATCGACACCGGCAAGATCCGTTACATCTTCCGCGAGTTCCCGCTCGACATCAAGGCCGCCGCCGGCTCGATGCTGTCTCGCTGCATCGCCAAGGACGACGCGGCAAAATATTTCGCGGTCACCGATCTCCTGTTCCGCTCCCAGAACGACTGGGTGGTGAAGAACACGACCGAGACGCTGACGCGGATCGGCAAGCAAGCCGGCCTCAGCCAGCAGGAGGTCGAGGCCTGCCTGAAGGACCAGAAGCTGCTCGACAAGATCGCCGCCGACCAGAAATACGCCAGCGACGTTCTGAAAGTGGACTCGACGCCGACCTTCTTCATCAATGGCGAGAAGATCAAGGGCGAGACGTCATTCGACGAGTTCTCGAAGAAGATCAACGCGCTCCTCAAGAGCAGCTGATTTGGGACAGGACCGCGCTCGACGATTTCGACGAGCAGATCAAGTCGCTGCTCAAGAGCTGATTCTCCCCGATCTGGCGGTCAAGATTCAATTTCGCGGATAACCCCAGCAAAAGGCTTGGGAAAAGAGGCTTTGGCCGGTTGCCCTCAGGCCATGGCAAAGCCATTGTCGCGGCCCACCGGAGGCGCAAAGGCGACTCACTTCCACACCGACATTGCCTTCTATGGTATTGTCCCGGCAGGGAGATTCGCGCCCCGCCAACAGAGATTGCTGTTTCATGAAGCTGACGCGTCTTCGCCTTCACGGTTTCAAGTCGTTCGTTGAACCCACTGATTTCGTGATCGAACCCGGTCTCACCGGCGTCGTCGGTCCGAATGGCTGCGGCAAGTCGAATCTGGTCGAGGCGTTGCGCTGGGCGATGGGCGAGACCTCGCACAAGTCGCTGCGCGCCGCCGACATGGACGCGGTGATCTTCGCCGGTTCCGGCAACCGTCCGGCGCGCAACCACGCCGAAGTGATGATGACGATCGACAATGCCGATCGCACCGCGCCGGCCGCCGTCAACGACAGCCAGCTTCTGGAAATCTCACGCCGCATCGAGCGCGAGGCGGGCTCGGTCTATCGCATCAATGGCCGCGACGTGCGCGCCCGCGACGTGCAGATCCTGTTCGCCGACGCCGCGACCGGCGCGCGCTCGCCCGCCCTCGTCCACCAGGGCAAGATCGGCGAGATCATCCAGGCCAAGCCCGAACAGCGCCGCCGCGTGCTGGAAGATGCCGCCGGCGTCGCCGGCCTGCATGCCCGCCGCCATGAAGCCGAACTGCGGCTGAAGGCGGCCGAGACCAACCTCACCCGCGTCGAGGACGTGATCGGCCAGCTCGCCGGGCAGATGGAAGGCCTGAAGAAGCAGGCGCGCCAGGCGATCCGCTACCGCGAGGTCGCGGCCAAGGTGCGCAAGGCCGAAGCCATGCTGTTTCATCTGCGCTGGCTGGAAGCCAATACCGATGTCGGTGAGTCCGCCCATAATCATGACCTCGCCGTGCGCGAGATGGCCGAGCGCACCCGCGAGCAGGCCGAAGCCGCCCGCATCCAGGCGATCCGCGCCTCCGAATTGCCGGCGCTGCGCGAAGCGGAAGCCCGCGCAGCTGCCGGCCTGCAGCGGCTCACCAATGCCCGCGACCTGCTCGACCGCGAGGAAGAGCGCGCCAAGGAGCGCGTCGCCGAGCTCGATCGCCGGCTGACGCAGTTTGCGGCCGACATCGCCCGCGAGCAACAACAGGTCTCCGATGCCAATGTCGCGCTCGGGCGGCTCGACACCGAAGACGCGGAGTTAAAGGAAGAGATCAGGTCGCGGGTAGAAAAGCGCTCCGGCGTTGACGAACGTGTTGCCGCCGCCGAGACCACGCTCGCCGATACCGAGCGGCTGTTTGCCGAACTCACCACCGCGCTCGCCGACTTGACCGCCAGGCGCACCCAGTTCGAGGCCAATGTCCGCAGCCACCGCGACCGGCTGGCGCGGCTCGACCAGGACATCGCCAGTGTCCAGGCCGACGAGCAGAAGCTGGCGCAGGAGACCGGCGGGCTCGGCGACCTCGCAGCGCTGGCCGCCGCCATGGAGACCGCACAACAGAACCGTGGGCAGGCCGAGACCGCGGCGCAGGAAAGCGAAGCGGCCCAAGTCACCGCCCGCGCGAAACTCGAAGCCTCCCGCGCGCCGCTTGCGGAAGCCGACAAGCGCGTGCAGCGGCTCGAGACCGAAGCGCGCACCATTGCGAAACTGGTCACCGGCGCCACCAAGAACCTCTGGCCGCCGATCATCGACGGCGTCACCGTCACCAAGGGCTTTGAGAAGGCGCTGGGCGCTGCGCTGGGCGACGATCTCGACGCGCCCGTGGATCCCTCCGCGCCGATGCGCTGGACCGTGGCCAGCGATGGCAGCGACGACCCCTCCTTGCCCGCGGGCGTCGAGCCGCTGGCGGCGCATGTCCAGGCGCCGCCAGAGCTGAGGCGTCGGTTGAAGCAGATCGGCGTGGTGGCAAAGGAGCGCGGCGCAGAACTGGTATCGCAGCTCAGGACGGGCCAGCGGCTGGTCTCTCCAGAGGGCGATGTATGGCGCTGGGACGGCTTTGTCGCCGCCGCCCATGCGCCGACCGGTGCCGCGCGCCGTCTTGCGGAGCGGGCGCGGCTGGTCGACATCGAGAACGAGCTCGAGCAGGCCCGCCAGGATGCGAACGCCAGGCGTCAGGCGCTGGAGGAGGCCGACGCCGAGGTGAAGGCTGCCGCCCAGACCGAGACTGCCGCGCGAGAATCCTCGCGCGCCGCCCAGCGCGAAGCCGATGCCGCGCGCGAACGCCATGCAACGACCGAGCGTGAGATCAACCGTCACGCCGCGCGCAAGTCGGCGCTGTTCGAAGCCTATAGCCGCCTCAGCATCGACCGCACCGAGGTCGAGGGCGCGCATCAGGCCGCCGCCAGCGCGCTCGCCGAATTGCCGCCGAGCCTGGAAACCGAGACGAAGCTCGCTTCCGTCCGCACCGACATCGAGGGCCATCGCCGCATGGCCGCGCAGGTGCGTGCCGAAGCCCAGGCACTCGCCCGTGAAGCCGAGCTCGCCGACCGCCGCGTCCAGGCGATATCAGCCGAGCGCAACGAATGGACCAACCGGAAAGGCTCCGCCGCCTCGCAGCTCGCGACCATCGAGGCACGCATCACCGAGGTCAGCGCGGAGCGCGCCGAGCTGGAGAACGCGCCGGCCGTGTTCGCCGAGAAGCGCAGCGCGCTGATCTCCGAGATCGAGCACGCCGAGAGCGACCGCCGCGTCGCCGCCGATGCGCTCGCCGCCGCCGAGACCGCGATGGCGGAGACCGACCGCGCCGCGAAGGCCTCGCTGGAAGCGCTGTCGAGCTCGCGCGAAGCCACCGCCCGCGCCGAGGAGCGCATGGAAGGAGCGAAGCGACGTCTTGCCGATGTCGAGCGCGAGATCCACGACATGCTCGAGGTCGAGCCGCAGGCGGTCGCGGCCCTCGCCGAGATCGAGCCGGGCGCCGAGCTGCCGCCGCTGCCCGAGATCGAGGAAAATCTCGAAAAGCTGCGCCGCGACCGCGAGCGGCTTGGCGCGGTGAACCTGCGCGCCGAGGAAGAGCTGCGCGAGGTCGAGGCCCAGCACACCATGCTGACCACCGAGCGCGACGATCTGGTCGAGGCGATCAAGCGGCTGCGCCAGGGCATTCAGAGCCTCAACCGCGAAGCGCGCGAGCGACTGCTCACCTCGTTCGAAGTGGTCAACAGCCATTTCAGGCGGCTGTTCACCGAGCTGTTCGGCGGCGGCGAAGCGGCGCTGCACCTGATCGAGAGCGACGACCCGCTGGAAGCCGGCCTCGAGATCATCGCAAAGCCCCCGGGCAAGAAGCCGCAGACGCTGTCGCTGCTCTCGGGCGGCGAGCAGGCGCTGACAGCGCTGGCGCTGATCTTCGCCGTGTTCCTGACCAACCCCTCGCCGATCTGCGTGCTGGACGAGGTCGACGCGCCGCTGGACGACCACAATGTCGAGCGTTTCTGCAACCTGCTGCACGAAATGACGAAGTCGACGGACACGCGCTTCATTATCATCACGCATAACCCGATCACCATGGCGCGGATGAACCGGCTGTTCGGCGTCACCATGGCCGAGCGCGGCGTATCGCAGCTCGTGTCGGTCGCGCTCGATGAGGCGGTAAAGATCCTCGACCAGAACGTGGCGTGATCGGCCCCGATCTCCCCGCCGAGCTCAAGGCCGCGCTCGACGCAAAACTGGAGGGCCTGTCGCGCAACGACGTGGCGGCCCGTGCGGCGATTATCTCAAAGACCTATCGCGACGGCGGCGGCTCGGGCGCCATCAAATCCGAGAACGATGCGCTTGCCTATGCGCTGGCGCGGATGCCCGCGACCTATGCCGCCGTCAGCGCCTGCCTCAACGCGCTCGGCGAAGCGCGGCCGGACTTCGCGCCTCATACGCTGCTCGATGTTGGCGCGGGTCCCGGCACAGCAAGCTGGGCTGCAGCGGAAGCTTTCCCGACACTGAAATCCTTTGCGCTGGTCGACTCCAATCATACCCTGCGCACGCTGGCGCTCGATCTGGCGCGCGACAGCACGCGTCTTGGCGATCTGAATCTTGGCGATCTGAATCTTGGCGGCCTGAATTACGAGGCCGGCGACGCACGCGCAGCGCTCGCCAGGTCTGACGCCGCCGATCTCGTCGTCGCGAGCTACCTGATCGGCGAGCTCGGCGAGGCCGAGCGAAAATCGCTCGCGGGCGCGATGTGGGCCAAGACCGCCGACACGCTCCTCATCATCGAGCCCGGCACACCGGCGGGCTATGCGCGCATCATCGCAGCTCGCGCCCAACTGATCGCTGCTGGCGCTGACGTAGCGGCGCCCTGCCCGCACGACGCCAAATGCCCGCTATCACCGCCCGACTGGTGCCACTTCTCCCAGCGCCTGCCCCGCTCGCGCGCACACAAGCAGGTCAAGGGCGCCGACGTACCGTTCGAGGACGAGCGGTTCTCCTATGTCGTGCTGACGCGAAAACCGGTCGAACAGCGCGCCTCCCGCGTGCTGTCACAACCCGCCGTCGGCAAGGCCGAGATTTCAGCCAAACTCTGCACGCCCGAGGGCGTCGCCATCGCCAAAGTCCCACGCCGCGACAAGGCAGCCTATGCACGCGCCCGACACTGGCGCTGGGGCGATGCGATTATAGAAAAAAGTTAACGGTTTCCACGGCTTGCCCGTTGAACTTCTCACGGCTTGCAGCAGACTAAAGTGATACCCACCTCGTGGCGGCTGATGCACGCGCGCCCCTTCATCTCAATTATCCGCATCTCAATTATCCGCCTTACCTTCACCCAGGAGTTTCTCCATGTCCGGCTGGATCGTTCTCGGCGTCATCGTCGTCCTCGTCGTCCTCGCCTTCGGCGCCTACAACCGGCTGGTCGCGCTCGGCCAGCGCGTCGGCCAGGCCTTTGCCGATATCGACGTGCAGCTCAAGCAGCGCCACGATCTGGTCCCGAACCTGGTCGAGACGGTGAAGGGTTATGCGGCGCATGAGCGCGGCACGCTCGACGAGGTCGTGAAGGCGCGCGGTGCGGCGATGTCGGCGCAGGGACCAGCGCAGGTGTCGGCGGCGGAGAACCAGCTCTCCGGCGCGCTCGGCCGGCTGATCGCGCTGTCGGAGGCCTATCCGGACCTCAAGGCCAACGCCAACTTCCAGCAGCTCGCGGGCGAACTCTCCGATCTCGAAAACAAGATCGCGGCAAGCCGGCGCTTCTACAACAACGCCGTCCAGGAATACAACACCGGCATCCAGCAGATGCCGGCCGCCCTGTTCGCCGGCATGTTCGGCTTCACCAAAAAGGACTTCTTCGATCTCGGCGCCAGCCGCACCGAGGTCGAGGCCGCGCCCAGCGTGAAGTTTTAGGCGCGCGGACACAGCCGCCGCCATGGCCGCCTACGGTCTCTATACCCATATCGCCGCGAACAAGACCCGCTCGATGGTCCTGCTCGCGGGCCTGTTCCTGCTGGTCTATGTCATCGTCTATGCCGGCGCGCTGATTATCGAAGTCCTCAACAACGGCAATGGCACCGTCAATTATTACTTGATGGCGGCGCTCGCCGACGTGATCCGGACGCTACCCTGGTCCACGGGAGCTGCGATCCTCTGGATCGTGATCGCCTATTTCTTCCACCAGAAGATGATCGATGCCGTGACCGGCGGCGAAAGCGTGACGCGGAAAGAGCAGCCGCGGCTCTATAATCTCCTGGAAAACCTCTGCATCTCGCGCGGCATCCCGATGCCGAAGCTGAAGATCATGGAGAGCGACGCGCTGAACGCCTTCGCAACCGGCCTGAACCAGCGGCAATATGCCGTCACCGTCACCACCGGCCTCCTGAACAATCTCGACGACCGGGAGATCGAGGCCGTGCTCGGCCACGAGCTCACCCACATCCGCAACGGTGACGTGCAGATGATGGTGATCGCGGTCATTATCGCCGGCGTGGTCGGCTTCTTCGCCGAACTGCTGTTCCGCGGCTTTTCCAATTTCGGCTATTACGGCGGCGGCTGGGGCGGCGGCTACTCCCGGTCCTCTTCGTCGTCCTCATCGTCTGACAGCGGCGACAGCGGCAACAGGAAAGGCGGCGGAGCCGCGATCCTGATCGTCGTCGTCGCGATCGTGCTGATCGTCCTCGCCTGGGCGCTGTCGCAACTCGTCAAGCTGGCGCTGTCGCGCTCGCGCGAACTGCTGGCGGATGCCGGCTCGGTGGAGCTGACCAAGAACCCTGATGCGATGATCTCGGCGCTGCGCAAGATCGAGGGCCGCGGCGAGCTGCCGGGCGCCACCTCGGCGGTGATGGAACTCTGCGTCGACAACCCGCGCGAAGGCTTTGCCGATTTGTTTGCGACTCATCCTTCGGTCGAATCCCGTGTCCAGGCGCTGGTGCAATATGCCGGCGGCCACTACGAGGGGCCGTTGGCGCTGCCGATGCATCCGTCCGAGGAGCAAGCGGACACCGCGACATCGGGCGCGACACCGCCGTCCGTGCCGCAGGGGCCGTGGAGCGACGGTCGCCCGGAGGGCGTCCCGAGCGCTGACCCGCCGCCCTTGACCGATGCTCGTCCCGATGCTCGTCCTGGGCCCTGGGGCGATCCCAGCGGTCCATGGGGACGGCATTAGCACCTCAAATGGCAAGAACCCCTTCGCGCCACTCACAAAATCCGTGCGAAGCTCCCGAAGAGATGGTGCAATGAATTGAATTCTCCCTTGTTTCTGCCATGTTCGCGCCGAAACAAGGTTTGGGCAGCCGGCCGCTGATGGTCGGGGGCGTTGAAGGGATCGATATGGCGAAGCCGGCAGTAATTGTGGTGGGCGCGGACAAGGGCGGGGTCGGAAAGACCACGGTGTCGCGCACCTTGCTCGACTATTTCAACGCCAACGGCGTGGCGACCCGGGCCTTCGACACGGAGTCCCCGCGCGGCACGTTGAAGCGCTTTCATCCTGACGTCACCGAGATCGTCGACATGACGACGACCTCCGACCAGATGAAGATTTTTGACACGCTGAACTCGGCGTCGCCGTCCGTCACCGTGATCGACGTCCGCGCCGGCCTGTTGTCGCCGGCGCTGGCTTCGCTGCGCGACATCGGCTTCCTGGACGCCGCCAAGGGCGGCCAGATCACCTTTGCCGTGTTCCATATACTGGGACCCTCGATCGCCTCGCTGGACGAGATCGCCGAGACCGCGAATTTCATGTCCGGGGCAAAATATTTCCTGGTGAAGAACTTCATCAACGACACCCAGTTCTTCCAGTGGGACCAGGCGACCTACAACTCCTATTTCCACCGCATCAAGGATGCAACCGAGCTTACGATCCCGAAGCTCAACGAGATGGCCTATGAGCAGGTCGAGGTCTCTTCGGTGCCGTTCCTGAAATTCGTCGCCAACAAGGGCATTCACGACGAGGCGGCGAGCTATTCCTTCGTGCTGCGCGGCTATGTCCGGCACTGGCTCGCCAATGTCTGGAGCGAGTTCGACCGCATCAAGCTGACCGACATCGTCGGCAGCGGCAAAGCCATCCCGCGCAGCAGCGAAAAATAATTTTCGCATCGCTGCTGCAATTCGGCTGGATTAGCCGAAAAAATCTCGTGATATAGACGGGATGCCCGCCACCCCCGTCTACATCGTTGGCTCGCCCCGCCCGCAGGTCGGCAAGACGCTGCTCGCGCGGCTCTTGAGCGAATTCCTGCTGCTGAAGAACGGCCGGGTGGCGTCCTTCGACATCAATCTGAAAGAGCCGTCGCTGCTCGACTATCTCCCTGATGTGACCGAGACTGCCGATGTCATCGACACCTTCGGCAAGATGCAGCTGATGGACCGCATCATCGTCGACGACGGGCTCTCCAAGGTGATCGACCTCGGCTATCACGCCTTCGACGAATTCTTCAAGATGTCGGAGCAGATCGGCTTCCTGAAGGAGGCGGCGCGGCGCAATGTGGCGCCGATCATCCTGTTCGTGGCCGACATCGACCGCTCCTCGGCGCGCGCCCACGAGATGCTGAAGCTGCAGATTCCGCCGCCGAACCTGATCGTGGCCGACAATGAACATGTGGTGCGAGGCGAATTGCCCGAGGCGATGTCGCACGGCCGCGTCCTGCGCATCAGCGCGCTGCCGACGTTTCTCAAGACCTATGTCGACCGGCTCAACTTCTCCTTCACCGGCTATCTGCGCCAGGAGAAGGATTCTTCCACCGAGCTGCATCAATGGATCCGCCGGAACTACTTCATGTTCCGCGAGCTCGAGCTGAATTTGATCCTGCAGCAGTCGTGAGGGGCAAGCGCGTTTGCATCGCGATTTGTTCCTTGTTCGGAACAGACGCAGACGCGAATGCAACTGCACGATCGCAAAAAACCATGTGCACGGCGATCTCGTCTCGTTGAGACAAAGCAAATCCGGATTACGATCATGCATCGATTCCAGGGCGGCGAACCGCCTGGATGGCGACCGCAACGCCGGTCAATCTCGAGGGGACGATGCGAACCGATCAGCTTTACGTTCGAGGATTACTGCTCGCGACCGCTGTCGCGGCTTGCTGGGCCTGCATGCGCAGGCAGCGCGCAATCTGAGCGAAGGATGCCGCAGCGTGTTCGGCAAGCCTGCGCAGTCCGCATCGGCGGGGAAATAGCAGACGGTTCTGCAGTTTATCCGCGCATTCGCGCCCGCGGCGTGGACGCGCTCCCATCCAGACACGACCGAAACGGTCAGCACTACTGACTATCTGCGATTGATGAGCCGCACGCCATCAACTTTCCATCATTGCCCCCCACTATAGTCGAACTCGGCGTGGGGCAAGCTGTGCGAAAGCGTTCAGTCCAGGCTGGAAACAGCATCAGCGACGTCGGCCGGAGGGTCGAACGTCCGACGGATTGCGCGCGCAATGGGAAGCCGACGCACCCTCGACTGCAAGCTCTCCTCGCGTCCAGCATCACCAAAAATGAAAACATAACTGGAGGAAGTGTCCATGAAGAAGCAGTGGAGTCGTTCTAGTCTATGTGTTGCAGTGACTATCGCAGCGCTCGCCGCGCCGGCCGCGTTGGCTCAATCGGTGGATACCGCGCGCATCGATGCCGGTGGTCAAAATGACTGGCTGACCTATCACGGTTCCTACAAGTCTTATCACTACAGTCCCCTCGCCCAGATCAACGCCGGCAACGTCGCCAACCTGGGCGTCGCCTGGATCCATATTCCGGGACGCTCGACGCGCGGGCTGCAGTCGATGCCGCTCGTGGCCGATGGTGTGCTCTACTATACCGGCTCCTACAGCCGCACCTTTGCGCTGAACGGCGCCACCGGAGAGGTGATCTGGTCCTACTTCCCCGAACTGGACGAAGCGCTGATCGCGCGGCAGACACACTCGCCCTACAATCGCGGCGCCGCAATCGGCGAAGGCAAGGTCTATGTCGGCACCATGGATGGCCGGCTGATCGCGCTGGACATGAAGACAGGCAAGGTCGCCTGGGACACCAAACTGGTCGATTCCCAGAAACTGACCGTCGGCTTCACCGGCGCGCCACTTTATGCCAAGGGCACGGTGGTCATCGGCGCACAGGGCGGCGAATGGCCGGGCCGCGGTCCGATCTTCGGGGTCGACGCTGCAACAGGCAAAAAGAAATGGGAATTCCTGACGGTCGCCGGCACTGACGAGGCCCAGAAGACCTGGGGCAACGACTCCTGGCGCACCGGCGGCGGCGGCGGCTGGATGCCGGGCACCTACGACTCCGAGACCAATACGATTTTGTGGGGCACTGCCAACCCGGCACCGCTGTATGACTGGTCGGGAGCGGACTACAAGACGCAGGGCGCCCGCCCGGGCGACAATCTCTACACGAGTTCGGTGATCGGCCTCGATGTGGATACCGGCAAGCTGAAATTCTATCATCAGGAGCTGCCGCACGACACCTGGGACTTCGATAGCGCGGTCGGCGAGTTCGTGATGCTGGATCGCGATGGCCAGAAGTACGTGGTGCACCCGAACAAGAGCGGATACATCTTCGTCTATGACCGCAACCTGGGCCTCAAGAACGTCTGGCGGATCACGCAGAACAGCAACTTCGTCAAGGACATCAATCCCAAGACGGGTGAGCTGATCGGCCGTCGCGACTTCGCCGCCGGCAAGGTCTCGGAGCCGCTGTGCCCGCACATTTCCGGTGGCGTGAGCTGGAACGCCGGTTCCTATAATCCCAAGACGGGCCTCTACTACAAGCTCGGCCAGGAATGGTGCATGACGCTCGAAATTCAGAAGACGACGCCGATCGTTGCGCCGCAGGCCCAGCTCAACATCGGCGCGGACTTCAAAATCGCACCGCCACCCGGCGGCGAGATTTATGGCCATCTTGACGCGCGCGATCCGATATCGGGCGCCAAGAAGTGGGAAGTCCGCTTCCCCGAGCCGCCGCTCGGAAGCGTATTGTCGACCGGAGGCAATCTGGTGTTCGTGCCTGACTCGCGTGGCACGGTTCATGCCTACGATGCCGACTCAGGAACCGAGCTGTGGAACCATGGCGACGGCACGGGCCACCAGGGCGGCATCATCAGCTATGCCGTCAACGGCAAGCAATACATCGCGGTCGTCGCCGGCTTCGGCGGCATGGCTTCGGATGACTACGCGCCAACCTTCGGCGGCGTCTACAAGAGCATGCCGCGTGACGACGGCGCGCTCATCGTCTACAGCCTGAAATAGGCCGTCACACCACGATCTGTCAGGGAGCGGCGTTGCGCCGCTCCCTGCACTATTGAGGCGGGGCTGACTGAGCTTCCGGCAGGTGGATTTGGCATGCGATTGAATTGGAAGACCATGGCGTCGTTATTCGCCGCACTGTTGACGGCTTCAATCGTACCGGCTCGCGCGCAGCAACCTGCCGCCCCCGCACCGGATAACGGAGAGATCGACGTCGGACAGTTGTTCGCAACGACCTGTGGCTGGTGTCATTCCGACGGCGGCCGCGCCGCCGGCAAGGGGCCGCAGCTCATGGACAGCAAGCGCGACGACGAGTTTCTTCACAACCGCATCAAGACCGGCAAGCAGGGCGCGATGCCCGCCTTCGGGGCGACATTCAGCGATACCCAGATCGACGAGATCGTCAAATACATCCGGGCGCTGAAACCGCACGAAGGCTGAGCAGGCAAACAGGAAATGAGGTACACCGGGCAAATGATGAAGAAGATCATCCTCCCCCTCATGGTCGGCGCCCTGATCGGACCGACAGGCGAGGCGCAGGCGCGATCCCTCGATGCGATCCGCGAGTCCGGCGCGCTTGGACTGTGCGCCCATCCCAACTCGCTGCCGTTCGCCAGCAAGGCCGGCGACCCGCCCGGATTTCAGATCGAGCTGGGGAACGCGCTGGCACGTGAGCTTGGCGTCTCATTGAGGCTCGACTGGATCATCACCCAGTACCAGATGCGCAGCGCGGGGTGTGACATCGTTCTGGACGTCATTGCCGATCGCGAGGCGCAGGGCGAAACCAATTTGAGAATTTCAAAACCGTATTATCACACGGGCGTCGCGCTGGCCGTGCCCGCGTCGAGCCAGCTCACTTCGTTCAAGAGCCTCGACGAGCGCACCAAGGTCGGCGTCCTGGTCGGGTCGATGGCGGCCATGACTCTTGGTCAACGCCATGTGCCGACATCGACCTTCGGATTCGAGGTCGACAGCCTGGAGGCCCTTGCCAATCATGAGATCGATGCGGCAGCGGTCACCCCGACGATGGCGAGCTATTTCAACTTGACGCACCCCGACAAGGCAATACGCATCCTGGGTCTCGACGAGAGCGAACCCAACCTAAGCTGGAATGTGGCCGTCGGCATGGTCCGGCCCGATGACAGCCTGCGGAATGCGGTCGATAACGCCTTGGAGCGGCTAAGTACGGACGGCACGATCAACCGAATCTACAGCCGTTACGGGGTGGCCCTGCAAATGCCGAAATAAGCGCGTTTTCGCCGCGGATCGCACGAGGTCCAGGCAACATGGCTCACCCTGGCTCCGGATTTGCGGGCACGGACAAGCGCGTTGATGCGCATATGTGCCGTGCCTACCGTCCTGCGAGAGAGCTTCCTGAAAGGTGGCACGTCAGGGAAGCATCGCCTGTCTCAAGGCCCGATTTTTGGCGGCGTCCGTCGAAGCAGCATCGATCTCGCCGCGATAGATACCGATGTCCTTCAGCTGACGATCGCTGAGTTTGTGCAAGACGGCGAGGTCTGCCTGGTGCGCTCGCTGGGCAATGATGGCCGCGACCCACCCATTGACGAGCCCAAGAAATCCTTTGCCGATGGGGTGGATCGTCGCCCAAATACGGGATCGATCGGAATAACCGGAATTCGCGTTCAACAGAGTCATCATCTTGCCTTCTCTAATCCTGCTTCAGTGCTGCCCTCCCTTCCTCAACATGCACCGCGCTGACGGCGAAGACTTGCAGAGCACCCTGATTTCTCGTCCAGAAACGCTTGAGATGTTCTGAGCGCGTCAGCGGCGCGGTACCGGCATGCGGCAAGCGAGCCTGTCTCGCCATATGGTGAAACGAGCGGCGTCTTCCTGCCAGGCCAGTGTCGAAGATTATCCTATCGGAGTCCGGCGCGCCGGAATGCCTCGAGATAGTGCGCACGTTCGGCGTCGCGCTTGAACGGCATCTCGCTCGCCAGCCAGGCAAGCGACAGGTCCGGCTGGACCCGGCGCAGCTCCTCGAGGGCCTTGGCCGTCAACTCCCGCTGGCCGGACATGGCGGCGGCAGCCGTCAGCACGCGGTGCGCGCCGACGAAGTCCGGACGCAGGCGCATGCTGTCGCGCGCGAGAGCGATCGCCTCCTCATAGTTGCCGCCAACGAACTGGCTGTAGGAGGCGACTCCATAGTAGATGGCGGCGAAGGGATCGCGCGGGCTCAGGCGCAACGCATGTCGCGCCGCCCGATCGCCTTCCTCCCAGCGGCCGCAATAGGCCAGCGATACGCCGTAATAGCCCCGTGCAGGCGAGAAGCTGGGATTGAGCTCCAGCGCGTGCTCGAACTCCGAGAGGCAGTCGTCGAAGGAGCGCGTGAACAAATAGACGCAGCCCAGCGCATAATGCGCCCAGGCATCCTGGCTGTCGGCTTGAATGGCGGCGAGAGCCGCGCGCTCCGCGATCAAAACCGCCCTTGCCATCCCCTCCCATCCCATATGGGCGCCAAACGTGTGGCTGGCGGCCAGAACGCCCAGCGCCTGCCCGTAATGCGGATCGATCTTGATCGCCTTCTCGAGCAGCGCCTGAGCGACCACGTTATCCTGCCGCGTCACGCGCCAGTAATGTGATAGCGCGCGCATCACGAGGTCCCACGCGTCCATGCTGTCCGGCGCCTTGCGCCGGGCACGGAAGTTTTCCGCCGCGTAAAGCTGCGGCTCGATCGCGGCAACAATGGCCTGCGTGATCTCGTCCTGGACGGCAAACACGTCGGCAAGGCTGCGGTCGTAGCGTTCCGCCCAGATATGGCTGCCGGTCGCGACGTTGTTCAGCTGCGCGGTGATGCGCACCCTTTCGCCGTATTTGCGGACGCTACCCTCGACCACATAGGCGACGCCGAGATCCTCGCCGATCTGATTCAGGTGAACGGCTTTGCCCTTGTACATGAAGGAGGAGTTTCGGGCGATCACATAGAACCAGCGGAGCTTCGACAGCGCCGTGATGAGGTCCTCGCTGATTCCGTCGGAAAAATACTCCTGCTCGGCATCGTTGCTCATATTGGTGAAGGGCAGCACAGCGATGGCCGTGCGGTCGAGAACGGGCAGCGCCAGCCGCGGCGGATCGCCATCATCGGCGGACGGCGACAGAGGCGGTGAAACCTCAGTGGCCAGTTGCTCGGCATGGACATCGCCGACAAAACGAAATCCCTTGCGCATGATCGTGCGCAGGAGACGCTGGTCCCTGCCGGTGTCGTTGATGGCCTTGCGCACCGCATTGATGCGGCTGGTCAGTGTCGATTCAGAAACGACGCGGCCATCCCACACCTGATCGAACAGTTCGTCCTTGCCGACGACGCGGTTGCGCTTCTCCACGAGGTACAGCAGGAGGTCAAAGACTTGCGGCTCGACCGGCACGCCTTCGCCGGCGCAGCTCAGTTCCCGCCGCGCAACGTCAAGCACATGATTTTCAAAAAGAAATCTCACTTTCGAAACCCTGCCGCCAGTCACCTCAGGACACAAATCAAGCTCGTCGGGGGCGGAATCAAATTCCGCCCCGAATTCAGTGAGTCCATGGAGTTTGGGCTTGGTTCATCAGCGCATGGCCGCGTTGCAACCGGCACAGGGGAGATGAGTGGCGAACATCACACTGCCGCGCGACAAACCGCCACACCCGTACCTCGCAAGGAGCGCGTCCCGCGCCGGATTCGTGCCGTCTTCAGTGTCCCTCGAAACTCATCAGCGTGCGCACGGGCACGTCCATCGCCCGCAGCTTGGCGGCGCCGCCCAGATCAGGCAGGTCGATGATGAAGCAGGCCGCGACCACGTTGGCGCCGATCTGGCGCAGCAGCTTCACCGCGCCTTCGGCCGTGCCGCCGGTGGCGATGAGGTCGTCGACCAAGATCACGCGCTCGCCGGGATGCACGGCATCGGCATGCATCTCCATCTCGTCGATGCCGTATTCGAGCGAGTAAGCGATCCGCACCGTGGTGTGCGGCAGCTTGCCTTTCTTGCGGATCGGCACGAAGCCGGCCGAGACCTGATGCGCCACCGCGCCGCCGAGGATGAAGCCGCGCGCCTCGATGCCCGCGACCTTGTCGATCTTGGAGCCGGCCCAGGGATGCACCAATTCATCCACCGCGCGACGGAAGGCACGCGCATCCGCCAGCAGCGTGGTGATGTCGCGGAACAGGATGCCCTTCTTAGGGTAGTCCGGAATGGTGCGGACAGTGGCCTTCAGATCGTGATCAAAAGTCATTGGTTTCAGCCCTGTTATCTGCTTCCCGTCATTGCGAGGAGCGAAGCGACGAAGCAATCCACGTTTCCCGATGCGGCGAAAATGGATTGCTTCGCTTCGCTCGCAATGACGAGGCCTTTAAATTACGTCCAGCCGGAACGCATTCTCGACGATACGCAAACCCACTTCGCCGCCAAGCGACATCAGTGACTCCGGATGAAACTGCACGCCGCCGACCGGCAGCGTCTTGTGCTCGATCGCCATCGCGACGCCATCCTCCGTGCTCGCCGTGACGTTGAGCACGTCGGGCATGCTATCGCGCTCGACATAGAGCGAATGATAGCGGCCGATCACGATCTCGTTCGGCAGGCTTCGCATCAGCCGTCCGCCCCTCACCTGCACGCGCGAGGGACGGCCATGCGCGGGATGGCCGAGCTGGCCGAGCTTGCCGCCAAAATATTCGCCGATAGCCTGCACGCCGAGGCAGACGCCGAAGATCGGCAGCTTCTTTGCAATCGCGGTGTCGATCGTTGACGCGATCTCGAAATCTTCCGGACGGCCCGGTCCCGGCGACAGCACCAGCAGGTCCCACTTCCTCTGCTTCAGCATGTCCTGCGCGTGCACGTAGCGGACCACGGTGACGCTGGCGCCGACCTGGCGGAAGTAATCGGCGAGCATATGCACAAAGCTGTCGTCGTGGTCGATCAGCAGCACCCTCTTGCCGGAGCCGGTCGCGTCGGGCGCGAAAGCCGACAACGGCTTCGGCGGATCGCCGCGGAGCGCCTGGAACAACGCCGCGGCCTTGACCTGACACTCGCGGTCTTCGGCCGCCGGATCGGAGTCGAACAGACAGGTGGCGCCGACCCGCACTTCGGCCAAGCCGTCCTTCATGCGGATGGTGCGGATGGTCAGGCCCGTATTGATGCTGCCGTCGAAATTGACGCAGCCGATCGCGCCGGCATACCAGCGCCGCGGCGAGCGCTCGTGGTCCTCGACGAACTGCATCGCCCACAATTTCGGCGCGCCGGTCACCGTCACCGCCCAGGCGTGGGTCAGGAACGCATCGAGCGCGTCGAAGCCGGGACGCAGCATGCCTTCGACATGGTCGACGGTATGAAACAGTTTTGAGTAGGTCTCGATCTGCCGCCGCGCCAGCACCTTGATGGTGCCAGGCACGCAGACGCGCGCCTTGTCGTTGCGGTCGACGTCGGTGCACATGTTCAGTTCGAACTCGTCCTTTTCCGAGTTCAGGAGCTGACGGATCTGCTCGGCGTCGCCGATCGCGTCCCTGCCGCGCGCGATGGTGCCCGAGATCGGGCAGGTTTCCACGCGCCGACCATCGGAGCGCACGAACATCTCCGGCGAGGCCGAGACCAGGAATTCGCCGTCGCCGAGATTCATCAGCGCGCCATAGGGAGATGGATTGATGCGGCACAGCCGCTGGAACACTTCAGCCGGCGAACGCTCGCAGGGCTCGCCAAAAAGCTGGCCCGGCACCGCTTCGAACAGATCGCCGCAGGCAAAGGCCGCTCGCGCGGTCTCGACCGTGGCCTGATATTCGCCGGGCGCATGATCGGCAAAACCCTGCCGCGGCATCCTGGCGTACGCGCTTTCCGCGGTGTCGCGCGACAGGTCCGCGGTCGATTTTCCCTTCCAGGTGAAATCGTAGCTGAGCACCGCACCGCGCGCGGTGGCTCGGTCGTAAGCCAGCAAGCGATCGGGCACATAGAGGACGATGTCGCGCTGGTCTTCCTCCCGCGTGCGCTTCTGCACGATGTCCTCGATCTGGAACACGAGGTCGTAGGCGAAGGCGCCGAACAGGCCGAGCAGCGCATCGTCATTGGCCGAGAAAGCCGCGATCATGTCGCGCACCAGCGACATCACGCTGGCGCGGCGGGTGCGCTGGTCTTCCTCCACTGGAGCTGCGCCGCGCAGGATGTGGCCGGCCAGGCGCGTGGCGCTCTTTTCCGTGATGACGGCGCAGGGCTCGCGCAAGGTATCGGCGAGGAAGGCAATCAGCACTTCGCCGCGCGGGTTCAGCGCAGTGAGCGAGAAGTTCACTCCGGTTGTTTCCAGCGCCAGCGGCGGATCGGAGAAGCCGAGGTCAAAACTCTCGTAACGGCCTGGCACGGTGGTGCCCGAGGACAGCACTACGCCGCGCCGACGGTCGAGCAAGTCGATCAGCGCATCGAGCCGGTTGGCGCCGCCTGAAAAATGCTCCACGACGCGCTGCACGGCGAGCCCGCCGCGGGTCGTGTAGCGGCTCTGCTCGGGAAGCGAGAAAACGGTCCTGTTCATGTGCTCCTCTTACGAAACTTGCCGAGGGAACGCCACACAGGACAAAGCAAGACCGCCTGCAATGGCGGTCCTTGAGCGATGAAAGTTTGAACAAATCGCACCGGCCACCTTTTAGGAGGTGGGCCACCAACGACGTGAAGGGCGGACGACGGTGCTCATGCCCCACCTAAACACTACCGCCACGGGGGCCGTCAAGGGAGGCGGCGCGATGGACGCGTCCAAAAAACGGCGTACCATGCATCCCCAAAGCCGCCGGGGTTAACGCCGGACGTCGAGAGGAGAAGCGCCATGATCACGGGATTGGGATATGCCGGGTTCGGATCATCCGCACTCGAGGATTGGCGGCAGTTCGGCATCAACATGGTGGGCTTTCAGGCGATCGAGCGCGGCAACTCACTGCTCGCCTTCCGCATGGACGACCGCAAGCAACGTATCGTGATCGACCGCACCATGGGCGACGGCGCGCGCTTCTTCGGTTGGGAGGTCGCAGACGGCGCGGCGCTCGAGGCGCTGGCGGCAAGGCTGGAAAGCGCCGGCGTCGCGGTCACCGCCGAGCCGCAGACGCTGGCCGATGCGCGCCGCGTGCGTGCGCTGATCTCGTTCGGCGATCCCGCGGGCAACCGCCTCGAGGCCTTTCACGGCGCCGAGATCGACGAGACGCCGTTTTCACCGGGCCGCTCGATCTCGGGCTTCCGCACCGGGCCGCAAGGCTTGGGGCATGTCGTGCTCACAGTCGAGAACATCGAGCCGATCATGGCGTTCTACACCAAGGTGCTCGGCTTCGGCCTTTCCGACTACATCGAAAAGCCGTTCCGCGCCTATTTCTTCCATGTCAATCCGCGCCATCACTCGCTCGCGCTGATCGAGACCGGCAAGGCCGGCATGCACCATCTGATGGTGGAATTGTTCTCGCTCGACGACGTCGGGCAGTCCTATGACGTGGCGCTCGCCTAAGAGCGCGTCAATGTCACGCTCGGCCGCCACACCAACGATCTCATGACGTCGTTCTACGCGAAAACGCCGTCGTCCTTCATGGTCGAATGCGGCTGGGGCGGCCGCGAGATCGATCCCAGGAGCTGGGAGCCGGTCGAGATGCATCGCGGTCCGAGCCTGTGGGGCCATGAGCGCGTCTGGCTGCCGGAGAAGGACCGCGACGTCGCCCGCGCCATGCGCATGAACGCAGCCCGCGAAGGCCTGCGCGCGCCAGTGCAGGTGATGGAAGGCAATTACAAGCTGATGTCGGGAACGTGCGCGTGGTGGGACGGGGTGAAACAGTAGCCACCTCACGTCGTCCCCGCTTTCCGCCGGGACGACAGAGAAGCTCCTACCCCAGATGCTTCCGGAAATACTCCGTCGCACGGCCCCAGGCCTGCTCGGCGCATTGGCGATCGTGCACCGACAGGCGCTGCTCGTTGGCGAAGCCGTGCTCGGCATCGTAACGATGAATGATCGAGTGACTTGCCGGCGGCCTTCATGGCCTTTTCGAAGCCATCGACCGCGGCCGGCGTGCACCAGTCGTCCTTGTTGGCGAAATGGGCTTGCAGCGGAATCCTGACATCCGCGGGCTTGGCTGCCGCCTCCGGCGGGATGCCGTAGAACACGACGCCCGCGGTGAGTTCGGGAATCTTGGTCGCGCCGATGATGGTCACGGCGCCGCCGAGGCAGAAGCCGGTGAGGCCGACCTTGGCGCCGTTGCGCGCAAGATACTGCGCGGCGCCGCGCACGGTCTGCGTGGTGGCGTCCATGAAATCGAGCGAGTTCATCTCCTTTTCGGCTGCGCTCGTGTTGTGATACGGCACCACCGTGCCCTTGTAGAGGTCAGGCGCCAGCGCATCGAAACCGGCGCGCGCGAACCGATCGCACATGCCTTTGATCTGGTCCTGAACACCCCACCATTCCTGGATCACCACGACGCCCGGCGCATCGCCGCGCGCGGCGTTGGCGAGATAGCCGGAAGCTTCCTTGCCGTCCGGACGATTGAAAGTGATGACGGTGCCCATGGGTTCCTCCGGCGATGTTTCCTTGAGACGATATCTATTTTGGCAACTGCGCGGCGGCGACGCAATGACAGCCAGCAAAAAAGCCCCCGTTCGGGGGCTTCTCGTTTCACATCGCCTTTGGCTGAAGATCAGTGGGCGTCGGCCCAGACCTTCTTCTTGGTGAAATACATCAGGAAGGCGAAGATGATCAGGAATACGAAGACCTGGAAGCCGAGTTGCTTGCGGGCTTCCATCTTGGGCTCCGCCGCCCACATCAGGAACGTGGTGACGTCATGCGCGTATTGCGGCAGCGTCGCCGGCGCCCCGTCGTCGAAAGTAACCTGGCCGTCAGAGAGCGGCTTCGGCATCTTGATGGCGTGGCCGGGGAAGTACTTGTTGTAGTAGGAGCCGTCGGGAATGGTCACGCCCGCCGGCGGCTTGTCCTCAAAGCCCTGCAGGATCGCGTCCACATAGTTGGGGCCTTGCTCCTGGAACTGGGTGAAGAAGTCGAAGATGAAGCGGGGGAAGCCGCGCTCATAGGAACGCGCCTTGGTGATCAGTGACAGGTCCGGCGGCAGGCCGCCGCCATTGGCCGCGCGCGCCGCCTGGTCGTTCGGGAACGGCGGCGGAAAATAGTCCGCCGGGCGGCCGGGACGCTCGAACATCTCGCCCTGGTCGTTCGGGCCGTCCTTGATCTTGTATTCGGAGGCCAGCGCCGCGACCTGCGCCTCGGAATAGCCGGGACCGCCGGGATCGGCGAGGTTACGGAACGCGATGTAGTCAAGCGAGTGGCAGTTGGAGCAGACTTCCTTGTAGACCTTCAGGCCACGCTGCAGCGCGCCGCGGTCATACTTGCCGAACGGGCCGGAAAACGACCACTTCTGCGACGGCGGCGTCTCCTGCTCCTCGGCTCGAGCGTTCTGCGCGCTGCCGACCACGAGCCCGCCGGCGACGACGAGCGCGACCAGGACGGCAATGACCTTGCCGCCCTTCGCGAGCACCGCATCGGCAATCGAGTTCGGCGTCGTACGCGGCGTCTCGATCCTGGAGAGCAGCGGCAGCACGATCAGGAAGTAGGAGAAATAGCAGACCGTGAGGATGCGGCCGGCGATCACATAGATGCCTTCCGGCGGCTGCGCGCCGAGATAGCCGAGCAGGATGCAGACGATGACGAAGATCCAGAAGAACTGCTTCGCCAGCGGACGGTACTTGCAGGACCGCGTCCTGGCGGTGTCGAGCCAGGGCAGGAACACCAGCACGATGATCGCGGAGAACATCGCGACTACGCCGGCGAGCTTGTTCGGGATTGAACGCAGGATCGCGTAGAACGGCAGGTAATACCATTCCGGCACGATGTGCGCCGGCGTCTGCGCCGGGTTGGCCGGGATGTAGTTGTCGGCGTCGCCGAGATAGTTCGGCATATAGAAGATGAGCCAGGCGTAGAGCAGCAGGAACACCGAGAGCCCAAACATGTCCTTGATGGTCGCGTGCGGCGTGAACGGCACCGAGTCCTTGTCGGTCTTCATGTCGAGGCCGTCGGGATTGTTCTGACCGGCTACATGCAGCGCCCAGACGTGCAGCACCACCACGCCCGCGATCAGGAACGGCAGCAGATAGTGCAGCGAGAAGAAGCGGTTCAGCGTCGGGTTGCCGACGGAGTAGCCGCCCCACAGCAAGGTCACGATGCTGTCGCCGACATAGGGAATGGCCGAGAACAGATTGGTGATGACGGTCGCGCCCCAGAAGCTCATCTGGCCCCAGGGCAGCACATAGCCCATGAAGCCGGTCGCCATCATCAAGAGGTAGATGATGACGCCGAGAATCCAGAGCACCTCGCGCGGCTCCTTGTACGACCCGTAGTAAAGGCCACGGAACATGTGGACATAGACCGCGAAGAAGAACATCGACGCGCCGACCGCGTGCATGTTGCGCAGGAGCCAGCCGAAATTGACGTCGCGGACCATCAGCTCCACCGACTTGAAGGCGAGGTCGGCGTTCGGCGTGTAGTGCATTGCGAGGATCACGCCGGTCAGGATCTGAATGCCCAGCATGAACGACAGGATGGCGCCGAAGGTCCACCAGTAGTTCAGGTTGCGTGGCGTCGGATAGGCGACGAACGAGGAATGCATGAGGCTCATAATCGGCAGTCGCCGTTCGAACCACTGCAAGGCTGGATGGCTCGGCTTGTAGTCGGAGGGTCCGCTCATGATGCGATCCTGGAAGTAAAACGACGTGACGGCTTGCGTGACGGCTTGAAAGTCCCGGAGATGGCTCCCCGGGGCTCAGCCGATCTGGATTTTGCTGTCGGAAAGAAAGGCATAGGGCGGCACCGGCAGGTTGGCGGGCGCGGGTCCCTGGCGGATGCGGCCGGAGGAATTGTATTGCGAGCCGTGGCAGGGGCAGAAAAAGCCGTCGTAATTGCCCTCATGGGCGATCGGGATGCAGCCGAGATGGGTGCAGATGCCGATCACGACCAGCCACTGGTCGTGGCCATCCTTGACGCGCGACTGGTCGGTCGCGGGATCCCTGAGGCTGTCGACCGGGACCGCGCGGGCCTCCTCGATCTGCTTCTTGGTGCGGTTCATGATGTAGATCGGCTTGCCGCGCCAGAACACCTTGATGTCCTGCCCTTGCGCAATCGGCGTCAGGTCGACCTCGATCGGCGCACCGGCCGCAATGGTCGAGGCAGACGGGTTCATCTGGGAGATGAAGGGCCACAGCGTGGCCACCCCGCCGACCGCCGCGGCCGCTCCCGTTGCAACAAAGAGGAAATCACGGCGTGTCGGATGCTCCGCCGAAGACGCTGTCGTCACGATTCCAAACCCTTTCATAGCTGCAGCCGGTGGAACCGCCCCGGAAACGCCCAAGGCAGACGCCCAAGAACGTGACCAGGTCAGGCTGCCGGCGCCCGCGACCCCCGCGGCGGCAGAGAACCGCTTTCGACCAATTCGGCCAAGCAAGCAGTCCAGAATCGTTCTATTGGCACCCTTGCCGAAAGAGCGCAAGCCCACTAACGGCCCGCAAGCGTGCAATGCACTAAATCAGCGCAGACCGTTGTTTTATTCATACATTCGGAGGATCGGCGATAGATGGAAATTGCTCTGTTTCAGCCGGACATACCTCCGAACACGGGAACGATTCTCAGGCTCTGCGCCTGCCTGGATGTGGCGGCCCACATCATCGAGCCCGCGGGATTTCCGGTCTCCGACCGGGCCTTCCGCCGCGCCGGCATGGATTATCTCGACCAGGTGCGGCTGACGCGCCACATCTCCTGGGCCAACTTCGAGGAATGGCGGCGCGAGAGGGACTACCGGCTGCTGCTTTTCACCACCAAAAGTGCCACCTCCTACCTTGATTTTCGCTATGACGCGTCGGACATCCTGCTTTTCGGGCGGGAAACCGTCGGCGTCACCGATGAGGTCATGGCGGCTGCCGATGCACGGCTGAAAATCCCGATCAAGCCGTCTTTGCGCTCGCTCAATGTCGCCATGGCGGCTGCCATGGCAGTGGGTGAGGCACTGAGGCAGACCCGTTCGGGCGTTTAATAAGGAGTTTCGGTGAGCTACGCGGTCAAGGAAATCTTTCTGACCCTGCAGGGTGAAGGCGCCCAAGCCGGCCGCGCCTCCGTGTTTTGCCGCTTCGCCGGCTGTAACCTCTGGAGCGGCCGCGAGCAGGATCGCGCAAGCGCGGTATGTCAATTCTGCGATACGGATTTTGTTGGAACCGACGGCACGCTCGGCGGTCGCTATGTGACGGCAGATGAGCTTGCCGACACCATCGCTGCGCAATGGACCGGCGATAACGCCAACCGTTACGTGGTGCTGACGGGCGGCGAGCCCACCCTGCAGCTTGATGCGGCCCTGGTCGACGCCTTGCATGCGCGCGGCTTTGCCATCGGCGTCGAAACCAACGGCACCATCATGCCGCCCGAGGGCCTCGACTGGATCTGCGTCAGTCCCAAGGCGGGCGCCGATCTGGTGGTGCGCAAGGGCCATGAGCTGAAGCTGGTGTTTCCGCAGGCCGAGGCCGCGCCGGAAAAATTCGCAGACCTTGCCTTCGAGCGCTTCTCGCTGCAGCCGATGGACGGCCCTGACGTGGTCGAGAACACCACACGCGCGGTCGATTATTGCCTCAAGCATCCGCAATGGCGGCTCAGCCTGCAGACACACAAGACACTCGGGATCAGATAGGACCGGCTTTTACGATGTGGGAACTGACGAAATCGTTTCGTTTTGAGGCGGCGCATACGCTGTCCGGCACGACCTTTGGTGAGGCCAGCGAGGAGATTCACGGCCATTCCTTCCGCGCAGAGGTGACCGTGCGCGGCACGCCCGCCCCGGAGACGGGCATGGTGGTCGATCTCGGCCTGCTCGAACGTCGCATCGCCGAAGTGCAGAAGACCCTCGATCACAAGCTGCTGAACAGGATCGAAGCGCTGGGACCGCCGACGCTGGAAAACCTGTCGCGCTTCATCTTTGATCGCGTACAGCAGGCCGGAAAGGTGGCGCGCGTCAGCGTGCATCGCGACAGTTGCAACGAAAGCTGCACCTATTACGGACCGGAAGGTTAGGTGTTCTGATGGATATATCCGTCATCGAGGATCGCAAGGCGCGCGCGCGAGGTTGGTTCGAGGCGCTGCGCGACAACATCTGCGCCGCCTTCGAACGGCTCGAAGATGAGGCACCTCGCGCGCTCTATCCCGGCAATGCGGGCCGCTTTGTCCGCACGCCCTGGGACCGCACCGACCACGGCGGCGCGTCCGGAGGTGGCGGCGTGACGTCGATGATGCATGGCCGGCTTTTCGAGAAAGTCGGCGTGCATTGCTCGACGGTATCGGGCGAGTTCGCGCCGGAATTTCGCGCGCAGATCCAGGGGGCGGCCGAAGACGCCCGCTTCTGGGCCTCCGGCATCTCGCTGATCGCCCACATGCAGAGCCCGCATGTGCCGGCGGTGCACATGAACACCCGCTTCATCGTAACCACGAAGTCATGGTTCGGCGGCGGCTCCGACCTGACGCCGGTGCTCGATCGCCGGCGCACGCAAGGCGACCCCGATACGCTCGCCTTCCACGCCGCGATGAAGGCGGCCTGTGACGCGCACGCGACAATTGCGCCCTATGAAAAATACAAGAAGTGGTGCGACGAATATTTCTACCTGCCGCACCGGAAGGAGCCGCGCGGCATCGGGGGCATCTTCTACGATCACCACGATTCCGGCGACTGGGATGCCGACTTCGCGTTCACGCAAGACGTCGGCCGCGCGTTCCTCAAAATCTATCCCGAGCTGGTCCGCCGTAACGTTGCGACGCCCTGGACGCAGGCCGACCGCGAGGAGCAGCTGGTCCGGCGCGGACGCTATGTCGAGTTCAACCTGCTCTATGACCGGGGCACGCTGTTCGGGCTGAAGACCGGCGGCAATATCAATTCCATCCTGTCGTCGATGCCGCCCGAGGTGAAATGGCCGTGAGCGCGAAGCGAGACCTGCCGCGGGCGATGCTGATCGATATGGATGACACCATCCTTTCGGCTTATGGGCGGCCCGAGCTTGCGTGGAACGCAATCGCCGCCGAATTCGCCGGCGAGCTTGCGCCACTGTCCCCGCAAGAGGTCGCAATCGCGGTGCTGACCTTTGCGCGGCAATTCTGGGCCACAGCCGAGCCGGCTTGGCGGCTTAAGCTCGGCGAAGCGCGGCGACTGAGCGTCAGGGGCGGCTTTGATGCACTGGCCACGCGCGGTCACGCGCCGTTGCCGGATGATCTTGCGAGCCGTCTCGCCGACCGCTTCACCATCTATCGCGAGGAGGAAATGTTCGTCTTTCCCGGCGCGCATGAAGCGATCGACAGATTGAAGGCGCTCGGCGTCAAGCTCGCGCTCGTCACCAACGGCGCCGCCGACACCCAGCGCGCCAAGGTCGAGCGGTTCGAGCTCGCGCACCGCTTCGACCACATCCAGATCGAGGGCGAGCATGGTTTCGGCAAGCCGGAGGAGCGCGCCTATCTGCATGCCATGGCCGCACTCGGCGTCACCGCGCACGAGACCTGGATGATCGGCGACAATCTGGAATGGGAGATCGAGGCGCCACAACGGCTCGGCATCTATTCGGTCTGGATGGACGTGCATGGCGACGGCCTGCCCGAAGGCTCGACCGCGAAACCCGATCGCATCATCCGCTCGCTCACGGAGTTGTTGCCGGGAAACACCGATTAGCGTTACCGCGCTCGCGGGAAGTTCAGCGCACTGATCCGGCCGCAGCGACGATATGCCTGCGACGTCGCGCTGGATGTCAATTACAGATTGCACTAACGTTGCCGCACTCGACGGGGCAGCACGATGACGGAATCAGAGAACAAGGCGCCACCAGGCGGCAAAACGGGAGCAAGTGCATCGCCCGGCATCCTGGATCGTGTATTGGGCTTGGATTCCTGGGTCCGCTCCGCAGCAAGCCTTTCCATCATCACCCTGATCGCGGGCTGGTTTGGAACCTATATCCAGTACCTCAATGCCTACGAACAGAAAGTCAGCGCAACCGCGCAGGCCGACATGGCCGCGGCGACCGGGACGTTTCTGGAGATTTCAGGCGCCTACGCGGAAGCGCAATTGCAGCAGCAACTCATCTATTTCAGTTTTCGGGATGCGTCGAAAGCCAATGCCTCGGCTGGCGACAAGAAGATGGCCACCGCGACCGGGCAAGCCGCCTATCTCGACTATGTGAAGGCCACGAACGCGCTGCGCCAGAACAGCAATGGCTATGCGCGCAAGGCCGAACTCTACATCGACTGGGCCAGCGACATTGGACGCGATGCTGCGGACACCAAGGCTATCGATGGCGATCCGATGACGGAGTCGGCACTTGGCGTCTATGACTTCGACTGCGATGCGCCTGCGAATTTCGCTCACTACCAATACAAGGATGGAAAGGTCGACATATCCCCCAAGGATGACCAGATCGAGCACGGTCTTTGCGCCGATCCGAACCAGAAGGACAAGCAGGCCGCGTACAAGTCGCACACCGTGCTTTGCATCTACGACAGCAACAAAAAGGCGATCGACCACGAGAAGGCTCCGCTGATCATCAATTGGCACAGCGCAAAGCATCACCTGCTCGTCATGCAGTACTGCTTCGAAGGCGTTCACAAGGAAATCGCGACGGCACGGACCTGGGCATCGAACAACGAGGTCAGCGACGAGGAAAAAGCAAAGCTGTTGGCCGACCCCGATAGACATCAAGCCAGCCTCGACAACGAGGTCGTGCGACTGGACCACTTCATGAGCCTTGTGATGTCGCAACTTGAAAGAATTCGCGTCAAGTATCGCCCGTCGAGCTTTTACTGCAACCTGCCCCTGATCAACCACTTGATCAGCAACCGTTGCATGCCCGTCAGAATTGCCGACAGCAAAACCACGGAATAGGCTGCTACGCCAACAGCTGCCGCGCCGCCGCCGAGATCATCACCAGGCCGCCGGTAATGACGGCGGCATCCAGGATCGCGGTGTGGATATGCACCGGCATGCGTTCGACAAAGGCTCTGGCGAGGAACGCGCCGGGCAGGCCGATGGCGCCGATCAGGACGGCCAGGGCCAGCACCTGCGCAGTGACGACGCCCGCCAGACCGAATACGGAAATCTTGATCACACTGGTGGCGACTGAAATGACCGAATCGGTTGCAATCACCGCCGCGCCCTCGAGACCCGCCGCCATCAGCAACGACAGCAGGATCACGCCCGAGCCCGAGGTGCCGCCGACCACGACGCCGTAGCCGACCGCGCCGGCGGCCAATCCGCTGTCGCCGATGCGGACTGCGCGTCGGCGCAGCACGCGCCGCAGCGGCACACTCAGCATCAGCATGGTCCCGATGACGAGCGCGGCACCGGCATTGGTGAGTTTGGTGTAGCCATAGGCGCCGAGCGCCGTCGTGAACGCCGCGCACGCCATCACGATCAGCGCGCGGCGGCGGTCGAGATAGCGGAAATAGGCCGCGGTGCGGCTCAGATTGGCGAAGATCGCCGAGATCGCGATGATCGGCACCACGGGCTCGGCGCCAACCATCGGCACCAGCACCAGCGGCATCAGCGCGCCGGTGCCATAACCCGCGAGTTCGCCGACGATCGAGGCAAACAGCGCCACGGCGGCGACCAGCAGAAGCTGCAACAGAGAAATGTTGGCGAAGCCGGAAACGATGTTCAAGGTCTTGGATCGCGGATAAGCCTCCCCACCGCCCGGTCGGCGATGGCAGCGAGCACAGCGGGCTCTAACGGAAAATCCGCGGCGAGCCAAGCGTCTTCCGCCAGCGTCAGCACATGGCCGAGTTGCGGGCCTTCCGGCACGCCGCGCGCGATGAAGTCGGCGGCGCGCAGCGGGAATTTCGGCGGCGTGAAGCGCTCGGGCAGGCGCGCCAGCTCGATCCAGGGCGCGGGATCACTTTTGCCGCCGGCGCGCGCCCAGGCGAGCAGAAGGCGGTCGCGGTAACGCTCCTCGCCGAGGCGATAGAGCCGCCGTCTGGCGCGCGCTTCGTCCATGCCGCCGAGCCGCCACCAGCGATGGCCCATGGAATCCAGTGCCTTTGATTCGTTGTTCGACAGCCGCAGCCGCGTGGTGAGGCGCCGCGCATCCTCGGGCAGCGCGACTGCGAGCGCGGCAAGCCTGCGGATCGGATCGGCCTTCAGTCCCAACGCGCGCTCGGCTTCGATCATCGCGGCAAAGGTCCCGCTATAGGTGACGCCGCCAAGTATCATTTGCAGCAGGCCGCCGTCGGCCATCGCGATCACGGCGTCAACGGCGCGAACCGCGACCAGCAATTTCAGCATCTCCATGCGCATGCGCTCGGCCGACAGCGTCGACAGCCCGGCACGGGCGAGGATGCAGGCGAGATACCCGTCACGGTCGATCACGCCCGTGCCGAAGGCGGCATGAAAGCGAAAGAAGCGCAGGATGCGCAGATAATCCTCCTCGATGCGCGCCCTGGGCTCGCCGATGAAACGCACCCGCCGCGTGGCGATATCGTCGAGCCCGCCGACATAATCGTGCACGACGCCGTCGAGCCCGACCGACAGCGCATTGATCGTGAAGTCGCGCCGGCGCGCGTCGCCGACCCAATTACGGCCAAAGGAAACCTTGGCCTTGCGGCCAAAGGTTTCGGTGTCCTCGCGCAGGGTCGTCACCTCGAACGGCTGGGAGTCGATCACCAGGGTCACGGTGCCGTGCTCGATGCCCGTCGGCACGCTCTTGATGCCGGCCGCCTTCGCCCGCCGCACCACTTCCTCGGGCAATGCGGTCGTCGCGACATCGATATCGAGGATCGGAACGTTGAGCAGCGCGTTGCGTACCGCGCCGCCGATCACACGCGCCTCCTCGCCACCGCTGTTCAGGAGCTTCAGCACGCGGGAGGTCGGTCCGGAATTGAGCCAGGGCGCGTCAAGAAGCGCCGGCTTGGTATTCATTTCTCAACTCCGGGAACGAGCTTGCCGTTCTCGACATGGGCGGGGACATAGGTGGAATTCGGCGAAGCGCCGGAGAATTGCGCGAGCAGGATCAGGCTGATGATGACCAACAGCAGCGAGCCCAGCACCAGTCGCGCGACGATCTGGATCGGCCAGGACGCGGGCGCCAGCACGCCGGAACGCGTGGCCAGCAGGAACAGCACATAGACCCCGAAAGGGATTAGGAAAACCCCGATCTCGGTGAGTGCCGGACGGATCATGTCAGATAGATCCGCTCATACAATACGCGCAGGATGCCCGCGGTCGCGCCCCAGATGTAACGTTCCGCAAACGGCATGGCGTAGTAGGAACGCTCCATGCCGCGAAACTCCTTGCTGTGGATCTGATGGTTCGCCGGATTCATCAGAAACGACAGCGGCACTTCGAAGGCATCGTCGACTTCGAAATGGTTGATGGTGAGCCTGAAGCCGGGTTTGACCCGCGCCACCGTCGGCAGGATGCGGAAGCCAAAACCGGTGCCATAGACGTCGAGATAGCCGATCGGATCGATGAAAGCGCGGTCGAGCCCGACCTCCTCCCCGGCTTCGCGCAGCGCGGCATCAAGCGGCGATTTGTCGGTCACGTCGATCTTGCCGCCGGGAAAGGCGATTTGCCCTGCATGTTCGTTGAGATGCGCCGAGCGCTGCGTCAGCAGCACCGTCGGCTCCTCGTGATCGACGATCGGGATCAGCACCGCGGCGGGGCGCACCGGCTGCTCGCGCGCGATGATCTCCAGCATGCGGTCGGTGCCGGGGTCGCCGCTCTCAGGAATGATATTCGGATCAATAAGCCCCGGCGGTACGTTGAACTTCAGCCGCGCGCGGGCGCGGTCGTAGAACTCCGCTCCGGTAATCTCGGCAGGCGCAGCTTTTATGATCGGTTCGTTCAAAGCGCCGCCCTCACCTGCTCCGCATCCGCCATTGGGAAGAACTCGCCTGCGGACTCAACCCCGAACATCTCCTGCCCATCGACCATCCGCTGCTCGCCCATGTCAACCAGATCGTAATAGAGCGCGCGTGTGACCTTGGCCCACAGATCGGCGCGAACATGCAGATAGGGCGTGAGCCCACCGTCGATGGCTTGCTCGAAGCGCAACCGGTGCGCCGCGTCGCAATCGACCCAATCATCGACATTCGTGCGAAATCGCAAAAGCGTGCCGCGCTTGTCCTTTTCCTTCTGCATCTCGACCGCGAGAAACGGCGCATCGTCGACGCGGATGCCGACCTTCTCCACTGGAGTCACCAGAAAATGCTTGCCGTCCTCTCGTTTAAGTATGGTCGAGAACAGCCGCACCAGCGCCGGCCGGCCGATTGGCGTGCCCATGTAGAACCATGTACCATCAGAGGCGATTTGCATGTCGAGATCGCCGCAAAACGGCGGATTCCATAAATGCACGGGCGGCAAGCCCCTTGCGCCCGGGGTGGCATTGGTTACTTCCCGCGCGGCGCTCGTCAGGCCTTCGAGATTGGTTGTCGTCTGCCCTTGCTTCGCCATGGTTTGCCTTAACGTTTGATCGCCTTAGTTTGGCACGATTGGTGCAAGATCGACGTTAGATGGTGAGGCGAGTTCCCGGGAAAATACCGGCCAAGTTCGCCACATCGTGATGCCGTTAATACCCCGAAATGCCGATAAGGTGGGGATAGTTTAATTCAAGGAATACATGGCCTTTGCGCTGATTTAGCATGGGTGATGTCAACTGCGTCGCCCGCTCGGCGGCCCCGGACAAGGAGCTAAGGAATGGCCGACAGTGTGGAAAAGCTCGAGGACGTCATCGTCCGCTCGGCGGAACAGGTCTCGGGTCAAATCCGCGCGGCAAAGGAAGCGATCGCGACCGTCATTTTCGGGCAGGACAAGGTGGTCGAGAACACGCTCGTCACCATCCTTTCCGGCGGCCATGCACTTCTGATCGGCGTTCCCGGCCTCGCCAAGACCAAGCTGGTGGAGACCCTGGGCATCACGCTCGGCCTTGATGCCAAGCGCATCCAGTTCACACCCGATCTGATGCCCTCGGACATTCTCGGCGCCGAAGTGCTTGACGAGAGCACCACCGGCAAGCGCTCGTTCCGCTTCATCTCTGGCCCGGTTTTCGCGCAGCTTTTGATGGCGGACGAAATCAACCGCGCCAGCCCGCGCACGCAGTCGGCGCTGCTGCAGGCGATGCAGGAGCAGCACATCACGGTTGCCGGCGCGCGCCACGACCTGCCGAAACCGTTTCATGTGCTCGCGACCCAAAACCCGCTGGAGCAGGAAGGCACCTATCCACTGCCCGAAGCGCAGCTCGACCGCTTCCTGATGGAGATCGACGTCGATTATCCCGATCGCGATGCCGAGCGGCGCATCCTGTTCGAAACCACCGGCGCCGAAGAGACGCTCGCCAAGGGCTCGATGCAGGCGGATAGCCTGATCGCGGCGCAGCGGCTGGTGCGCCGGCTGCCGGTCGGCGATTCCGTGGTCGAAGCGATCCTCTCGCTGGTGCGCTCCGCGCGTCCGGGTCCCGAAGGCGGCGAAGCCGGCAAGCTGATCGCCTGGGGACCAGGGCCGCGCGCCAGCCAGGCGCTGATGCTGGCCGTGCGCGCCCGCGCGCTGCTCGACGGAAGGCTCGCGCCCTCGATCGACGACGTGCTCGATCTCGCCGAGCCGGTCCTCAAGCACCGCATGGCGCTGACCTTCTCCGCGCGCGCCGAAGGCCGCACCATTCCGGATTTGATCCGGCAATTGAAGACGCGGATCGGTTGATGGCTGAGCCGGTCAAGCACGAAAAGGAGATTTTAGCAGTCCGACGTGCCGATGGCGAAAGCCGTACGCTCGCCGCCTCATTGCCGCGTCTCGTGCTTGAAGCCCGCCGCATCGCCGCCAACGTGATCCACGGTCTGCACGGCCGTCGGCGCGCCGGTTCCGGCGAAAGTTTCTGGCAATACCGCCGCTTCGTCTCGGGCGAGCCGTCGCAACGCGTCGACTGGCGCCGTTCGGCGCGCGATGACCATCTTTACGTTCGCGAGCAGGAATGGGAGGCCGCGCACACGGTGTGGCTTTGGCCCGACCGGTCGCCCTCAATGGCGTTTGCCTCGCGCGGTGCGCGCGACAGCAAGCTGGAACGAACGCTGATCGTGACCTTCGCGCTCGCCGAGCTCCTGGTCGCGGGCGGCGAACGCGTCGGCATTCCCGGATTGATGAGTCCCACCGCCAGCCGCAGCGTGATCGACAAGATGGCGCAGGCAATGCTGCATGATGACGCGGCTCGCCTCAGCCTGCCGCCGTCATTCGTGCCGTCCGCGCTCGCCGAAATCGTCGTGCTTTCGGATTTCTGGTCGCCGATTGCCGAGATCAGGAGCATGCTGGCGGGACTGTCGTCGTCCGGCGCGCACGGCACGCTGGTGCAGGTCGTCGATCCCGCGGAGGAAACCTTCCCTTATTCCGGCCGGATCGAGTTCGTCGAGCCCGAGGGCTTTGGCGTGATCACCGCCGGCCGTGCCGAAAGCTGGGCGAATGACTATGTCGCGCGCGTCGCGTTGCATCGCGACCAGATCCGCGACGAAACCAACAAGCTCGACTGGCTGTTCACCACCCACACCACCAGCCGCTCGGCGGCCGAGCTGTTGCTGTTCCTGCATGGCGGCATGATGGTGAGCAAAGGCGGCACGCGGGTGAATGTCAAAGTGGGGCGCGCCTCATGATCGCGGGCCTGCCGCTCTCCTTTGCCGAACCGCTGCTGCTGCTCGGGCTCCTGAGCCTGCCGCTGTTGTGGTGGCTATTGCGCGTGATGCCGCCGCGCCCCAGGCGCATCGAGTTCCCGCCGACGCGGCTGTTGTTCGACATCGCGCCCAAGGAGGAGACGCCCTCGCGCACGCCATGGTGGCTGACCGCGCTGCGGCTTGCCGCCGCGGCGCTCGTGATCCTGGCGGCTGCCGGTCCGATCTGGAATCCGAAGACCGGATTGGCCGGCCACACCTCGCCGCTGGTGATCCTTCTCGACGACGGCTGGAGCGCGGCCTCGAGCTGGGACTCGCGCATCCGCGCCGCCGACGAGCTGATCGCCAATGCCGACACCGACCGCCGTGGCGTCGCGCTGGTGCCGCTCTCCGAGCCCGCCCGCGACATCACCATCATGCCGGCAGGTGCGGCGCGCGTCGCGCTGCGCCAGCTTTCGCCAAAGCCCTATTCGATCGACCGGGTCGATACGCTCGCCTCGCTCGACCGCTTCCTGAAGGCGACCGGCGATGCCGAGATCGCCTGGCTGTCGGATGGCGTCGATACCGGACGCGGCGCCGAGTTCGTCGAAAATCTCGGCAAGACCATCGGTGATCGCGCGCTGACGATTTTCGAAGGCGGCACGCCCTCGCCGATGGCGCTGGCGGCGGCCGAGAACGCCGCGGCCAAGATGACGGTGAAGGTGCTGCGCGCCGACAGCGGCATCGCCGCCGGCATCGTGCGCGCGCTCGATGCCAAGGGCTCGCCGATCGGCGAGGCGCGCTTTGGCTTCGCGCCGCAGGACCATGAGACCGAGGCTTCGTTCGACCTGCCGGTGGAACTCCGCAACGACATCGCGCGGCTGGAGATATCCGGCGAGCGTTCCGCCGGCGCCGTGCAACTGCTCGACAAGCGCTGGCGCCGCCGCGCCATCGGCATTGTCTCGGGCTCGACCACCGACACCGCGCAGCCCCTGCTCGCCTCGACCTTCTATCTCACCCGCGCGCTGGCGCCGTTCGCCGATGTACGGCTCGGCGACAAGGGCGCGCCACAGCAGGTGATCACGCAGTTTCTCGACCAGAAGCTGCCGATGATCGTGATGGCCGATATCGGCACGCTGTCGCCGGAAATCCGCGAACGCCTCAACGCCTGGATCGACCAGGGCGGTGTGCTGGTGCGCTTTGCCGGCCCGCGGCTTGCGCAAGGCGACGACGATCTCGTGCCCGTCAAGCTCCGCCGCGGCGGCCGCACGCTCGGCGGCAGCCTGACCTGGGAAAAGCCACAGCATCTGGCGGCCTTTGCCGCCGACGGCCCGTTCGCAGGCCTTGCCGTGCCGAAGGACGTCACCGTTAACCGGCAGGTGCTCGCCGAGCCTGATGCCGTGCTCGCGACCAAGAGCTGGGCCTCGCTCGAGGACGGCACGCCGCTTGTGACCGGCGAGCGCCGCGGCAAGGGACTGGTGAGCCTGTTCCATGTCAGCGCCGATATGCGCTGGTCAGACCTGCCGATGTCGGGCACCTTTGTCGAGATGCTGAGGCGAATCGTGGATATCTCCGGATACACCTCCACGCCCGGACCGGGCGTCGCGGCCGACGCCACCAAGGAGACGCTGGCGCCGCTGCACACGCTCGACGGCTTTGGCGCGCTCGGGCCGCCGCCTTCGACGGCAAAACCATTGCCCGCCGATTATCGCGACCGCGCCACGGTCGATCATCCGCCGGGCCTCTATGGTCCGGCTGATGGACCTCTCGCAGTCAACACGCTCGCCGCCGCGGACCGTATCGCCGCGCTCGACACCTCCGCGCTCAAGGCGCAGCGCGCGAGCTACACCAATGCCGAGCCACGCGACCTCAGAGGCATCCTGCTCTCCGGCTCGCTCGCGCTGTTCCTGATCGATGCGATCGTGGTCGCCTTCCTTGGCGCAGGGATCGCCGGACTGTTGCGGCGACGCGCGGCGCCGGCCGTGCTCGCTTTCGCGATCATCGCAGCGGGGCTGGCATTGCTGCCCCAAGTCACACGCGCAGACCAGGCCAGCGACGACTTTGCCATGAAGGCAACATCGCAGACCCGCCTCGCCTATGTCGTCACCGGCAATGCCGACGTCGACTCCATCGTGAAAGCCGGCATGGCCGGGCTCACGCTGTTCCTCGCGCAGCGTACCGCGCTGGAGGCCGGCGATCCCGTCGGCGTCGATCCCGCGCATGACGAGCTTGCCTTCTTCCCGCTGATCTACTGGCCGATCGTGCCGGGCGCGCCAAAGCCGCCGCAGGACGCGCTCAACAAGATCGACGCCTATATGAAGCAGGGCGGCACGGTGGTGTTCGATACCCGCGACGCCATCGAGGCCGGTCCCGGCGATAACGGCGCGGCACAGACGCCGGGCATGCAGACGCTGCGCGATCTGCTCTCCTCGCTCGACGTCCCCGAGCTCGAGCCGGTGCCGCGTGAGCATGTGCTGACAAAGACCTTCTATCTCCTGCGCGACTTCCCCGGCCGCTTCACCACGGGCCAGACCTGGGTCGAAGCGCTGCCGCGCGAGGATGAAGAAGAGGCCGAGGAGAAGCGTCCGGCGCGTGGCGGCGACGGCGTCTCGCCGATCATCATCACCTCCAACGATCTCGCCGGCGCCTGGGCGATCCGCCCTGACGGTCAGCCGATGCTGCCACTGACGCCGGGCGAGCCGAAACAGCGCGAATTCGCGTTCCGCGCCGGCGTCAATATCGTGATGTACACCCTGACCGGCAACTACAAGGCCGACCAGGTGCATGCGCCCGCGCTCATCGAGCGGCTGGGGCAATAGGATCAATTGATGAATTACGGCATAGCGTTTACGCCGCTGGTTCCCTCATTCGTGCTCTGGGCCGCGATCGCCGCGATCGTGGTGATCGCCGGTCTGTTGCTGCTCGCCCGTGCGCGTGGTGCTGCCGTGCGCGTGGCGGCACTGGCGCTGATCGTGCTCGCGCTCTCCAACCCCTCCTTCACCCGCGAGGACCGCGAGCCGCTGTCCTCGGTCGTCGCCGTGGTCGTCGACAAGAGCCCGAGCCAGAACTTTGGCACGCGCACGCAGGAGACGGCGAAGGCGCAGGAGGCGCTGGTCGACAGCCTGAAGAAGATCAAGGGCCTTGAAGTGCGCGTGGTCGATGCCGGCCAGGCCGACGGCGAAACCGATGGCACGCATCTGTTCGGCGCGCTGCAGTCGGCACTATCAGACGTGCCGGTCGACCGCGTCGCCGGCGCCTTCCTGATCACCGACGGCCGCGTACATGACATTCCCGCCAACGCCGCTGCGGTCGGCTTCCAGGCGCCGGTGCATGCGCTGATCACCGGCCACAAGGGCGAGCGCGACCGCCGCATCGCGATTTCGGCGGCACCGCGCTTCGGCATTGTCGGCCAGACCCAGACCGTCACCTACCGGCTCGACGACCAGGGCGTCACCGGCGAGCGCGCCAAGGTCGTGATCCGCCGCGACGGCGAGACCATCAGCGAGCGCACGCTGCAAAGCGGCCAGACCTCCAGCGTCGACATCGACATCAAGCATGCCGGTCCGAACATCGTCGAGATCGAGGCTTCTCCGCTCGACAATGAGCTGACGCTGGTCAACAACCGCGCGGTGGTCGCGATCGACGGCGTGCGCGACAAGCTGCGCGTGCTGCTCGTCTCCGGCGAGCCGCATTCCGGCGAGCGCACCTGGCGCAACCTGCTGAAATCCGACGCCAGCGTCGACCTCGTGCATTTCACCATCCTGCGGCCGCCGGAGAAGCAGGACGGCACGCCTATCAATGAATTGTCGCTGATCGCGTTTCCGACGCGCGAATTGTTCCAGCAGAAGATCAACGAATTCCAGCTGATCATCTTCGACCGCTATGCGCGCCAGGGCGTGCTGCCGATCGCCTATTTCGACAATATCGCGCGCTATGTGCGCGCCGGCGGCGCGGTGCTGGTCTCGGCCGGCCCCGACTATGCCTCCAACACCAGCATCTGGCGCACGCCGCTCGACACGGTATTGCCCGCCGAGCCGGTCGGCGTGACCGAGAAGCCGTTCTACGCAAAGCTTTCCGATGCCGGCAAACGCCATCCGGTGACGCGGGGGCTCGCGGGCTCGGCGAGCGACCCGCCGCACTGGAGCCGCTTCTTCCGCACGGTCGACACCCGCAACGCCATCAATCCGCCGGTCATGACCGGCGCCAATGGCGAGCCCTTGCTGCTGTTGTCGCGCTTCGGCGAGGGCCGCGTCGCGCTGCTGCTAAGCGACCACATCTGGCTGTGGGCGCGCGGCTATGAGGGCGGCGGCCCGCATCTCGATTTGCTGCGGCGGATGTCGCACTGGCTGATGAAGCAGCCTGACCTCGACGAGGAGGCGCTGCGGCTGCAGGTGCAGGGCAAGGACCTGCAGGTGGTGCGCCAGACCATGGCCGACAGCGTGACGCCGGTGACGGTCACCTCGCCGTCAGGCACGACCAGGGAAGTGACGCTCTCGGCCGGCGAGCCCGGCGAATGGCGCGCGACCCTGCCCGCGAACGAATTGGGATTGTGGCAGGCGACCGACGGCACGCTGAAGGCACTGATCAATGTCGGGCCAACCAACCCGAAGGAATTTTCGGAGGTGACGTCCACGACCGACATGCTGCAGCCCCTGGCGCAGGCGACCGGCGGCGACGCCAAGCGCGTGGTCGACGGCTCCAGCGTCGACCTGCCGCGCATCGTGCCGGTTCGCGCCTCCAGCGTGTTCCATGGCGACGGCTGGATGGGCGTGAAGATGCGCGAGGCCAGTGTGGTCAAAGGCGTCGGCGTGCTGCCGATCTTTGCCGGCCTGATCGGCCTCTTGCTGCTACTGGGCGCCTTTGCGGCAACCTGGCTGCGCGAAGGACGCTAACCCCACACGCTTCGCTTGCCGTGGCGTGGAAAGCACAGCGCTGCGCTATCGCTCAGGCTGTGAGGCGCTACGGTTGACACTGCCGTGGCCTTCCGATGTTATAATATAACATCGGGATCGGCTCAGTTGTCTCCCGATGCGAGGCCTGTTTCGTCATGAAGTGGTTCCGTTCGAACATCAAAGGCGGGGCGCGGCTTGCGCTGCTCTCGGTGTTCCTGCAGTTCGCGCTGTCGTTCGGGCATTTCCATGCGCTCGCCGCGCCGTCGGCCAGTCCCGCTCAATCCGCTCTGTCCCGCGCCACGCCGATCGACGCCAGTAATCTCGCCGTTGACAGCCAGGCCACGCAGAAGCAGGCCCCCGGCAAGCACGACAACAACCAACGGGGCCCGGACGGTTGCGTCATCTGCGCCGTCATGGCGATGGCCGGGACGGTTCTGTTCTCCTCGCCACCGATCCTGCTGCTGCCGGAGGCGGTCAAGTTTCTCTACCGGACCACCGACGCCGAATTCATTCACCTGAAATCGGCCGGCAACGCGTTCCAGCCCCGCGCGCCACCCGCTTCCTGATCCCATCGACTGAAGAACCGCCGATCGATCGCTCGTTTTCAGGCGTCCGATCGGCAGGCCTCCTCGCAATCGGTCCGTCGCCTGTCGACGAACGGAATCAGGACCATGCCAGACCCAGTTAGATCCCTCGCGGCCGCCTGCGGCGCGGCGGCGGTCGTGCTCGTCAGTCTTGACGGCGCGGCCCTCGCGCAATCGCCTGCACCCGCTGCAACACCGGCGCCCGCACAAACGCCAGCGCCGGCAGAGACGCCCGCGCCCGCCGAGACGCCGGCCCCCGCACAAGCCCCGGCCTCCGTGCCGAACGCCGGCAACGCCATCACACTTCCCAGCGTGGCCGTGACGGCGCCGCGCGCCGCGCAAGTGCGGCAGCATCCGAAGACGCGTGTCGCGACCACGCAGCGGAGTCCCACGCCCCCAACCGCGCCCGTCACCGAGCAGCAGGTCGTGGCCGGCAAGAACGACAAGTTCGACGAGGCCCGGCAGAGCATCGTCTCGCCGATCGGCGCCAACGCGGCTCAGATCAGTCACCAGGCCATCGAAGCGATGCCGCAGGGAAACAACGCGACACTGGACAAGGTGCTGCTGCAACTGCCCGGCGTAACCCAGGACTCGGCGGCAAGCGGCGAGCTGCACGTGCGCAACGAGCACGCCAACCTGCAGTATCGCATCAACGGCATCATGCTGCCCGACGGCGTCGGCGCCTTCGGCCAGATCCTCGATACCGGCATCGTCGGCAACCTGGCGCTGCTCACAGGTGCGCTTCCCGCGCAATATGGTCTGCGTACCGCCGGCGTGCTCGACATCACGACCAAGACGGACGCCTTCAACAATTCCGGCAGCGTCAGCGTCTATGGCGGCAGTCACGGCACGATCACGCCGAGCTTCGAATATGGCGGCACCGCCGGCCAGACCCAGTATTTCCTCTCGGGCCGTTTCCTGCAGAACAACCTCGGCATCGAGAATCCCACCCCCTCGAACGAGGCGATCCACGACCGCACCTCGCAGGAAAAGGGCTTCCTCTATCTTTCGACCGTGCTCGATCCGACCAGCCGCCTGACCTTCATGAGCGGGGTCTCGAATGCCAACTTCCAGATTCCGAACAACCCCGGACAAACACCCAACTTCACGGCTTTCGGCGTATCGAACTTCAACTCCGCCTTCCTCAACGAGCACCAGAACGAGTTCAACCAGTTCAATGTGGTCGCCTACCAGAAATCGGCTGAAGACCTCGACTATCAGATCTCCTATTTCAACCGTTACAGCCAGTTGCACTTCTATCCGGATCCGATCGGCGACCTCGTCTTCAACGGCGTGTCCTCCGACGTCTACCGCCAGAGTTTGATCAACGGCATCCAGGAAGACACTGCCTGGCGGTGGGGCTTTGCGCACACGCTGCGGTTCGGCTTCACGGTGAGCGCCGAGCGGTCGCTGGTCAACAATGGCTCGACCGTGCTGCCGCTAGCCGATCCCGCCGATCCGACGCAAGGTACGATCGACGCGCCGTTTTCCATCTTCGATTCCGTTGCGAAGACAGGCACCACCTTCGGCTCCTACGTTCAGGACGAATGGCGGATCAATAATCAGTTGACGTTGAATGCAGGGCTTCGGTTTGACCAGATGTGGCAGTTCGTTGACGCCAACCAGCTCAGCCCGCGCGTCAGCCTGACCTGGAAGCCTTACGATGGGACCACGTTCCACGCCGGCTATGCGCGCAACTTCACGCCGCCACAGCAGGTGATCGCCTCGCCAACCAATCTCGCGCTGGTGACGCCGCCTACCGCGCCCGCGAATACGCAAACGCCGGAAGTACCCTTGAACAGCCCGGTGCTGCCGGAGCGTTCTCACGTATTCGATGCCGGCGTGGTGCAGAAGATCTATCCCGTGCCCGGCCTCGAGGTCGGTCTCGATGCTTACTACAAGATCGCGCGCGATTTGCTCGATGACGGCCAGTTCGGCGCCGCCTATGTATTGTCCGGCTTCAATTACGATCGCGGGGAGAACATGGGTCTCGAGCTCAAGGCGAACTACACCAACGGCAATTTCCGCGCTTACGGCAACATTGCCTGGGCCAGGCAGATCGCCACCAACATCGTGTCGAACCAGTTTTTGTTCGGTCAGGACGAGCTGAACTACATCGCCACGCATTATGTCTACACCGATCACGCCCAGAACCTGACCGCATCGGCCGGCGCTTCCTATCTCTGGGAGGGCACGCGGTTTTCCGCATCGATGATCTATGGCAGTGGGCTGCGATCGGGCTTTGCCAACACCGATCATTTGCCGGCCTATACACAGGTCAATCTCGGCGTCTCGCACGATTTCGACATCATCGCGCCGAACAAGCCGACCACGCTGCGCTTCGATGTCGTCAACGTGTTCGACACCATCTACGAAATTCGCGACGGCACCGGCATCGGCGTGTTCGCACCGCAATTCGGGCCGCGCCGCGGATTCTTTGCAGGGGTGACGCAGAAGTTTTAGGCGCGAGCGAATTCCCAGTCGGGGCGGATCGTGCCGGACACGCCGTCGAAAGCGCCGCTTTCGAGCTCGGTGACCAGCAGGCGATCGTAGTCGACCGGGCCGGGCATGGTTGCCCGTCCCTTCGGCACTTTCTTGAAGCCGACGCGGCTGTAATAGGCCTCGTCGCCGACGAGCAGCACCAGGCGGTGGCCTTTTTTCCCGGCGTCGCCCAGCGCGCGCTCCAGCAGCGCACGGCCGACACCGCGCTTGCGGAAGGGCGGCTCGACCGTGAGCGGCCCGAGCAGCAACGCCCTGGTGTCGCCGACGCAAATCGGCAGCTGCCTCACCGATCCGACCATCAGCGTGCCGATGCGCGCAGTGAAGGAAAGATCGAGCAGATGATCGACATGCTCGCGCAACCGGTAGGCAGAGAGCACGAAGCGGCCGGGGCCGAAGGTGCGCTCCAGCAGGCGCTCGATCGCCTGCGCGTCGTTGGCCGTTTCGGGGAGAACAGTAAGGGCTAGATCGTTCATGACATTGTTACGCTTTTGCCGACCGGCGGCTGTGCGAGATAGGCCAGGAGTTTCATCTCGCGTCGTCCCCGCGTGACGGTGTCGAGCACCAGCCCTGATGATATCGACAGCACCGCTACAATCATCAGGCCGGTCGACAGCACTGCGGTGGGCAGGCGCGGGACGAGACCTTCCTCAAGATAGGTGATGGCAAGGGGGATGGCGAGACCGACCGCCACTACCGCCAGAAAAGCCGCGATCGCGGCAAAGAAGCGCAGCGGCTTCTCCGACCGATATAGTTTAATGATGGTGCCGAGGATCCTGAAACCGTCGCCCCAGGTGTTGAGCTTGCTGAACGAACCTTCCGGGCGCGCAAAATAAGGCGTCTCGAGCTCGGCAACGGGCATCGCCAATTCCAGCGCGTGCACGGTCAATTCGGTTTCGATCTCGAATCCGTTCGACATGACGGGGAAGGATTTGACGAAGCGCCGCGAGAACACGCGATAGCCGGATAGAATATCCTTGAAGGCCTGGCCGAATACCGATGACAGAAACATCGTCAGCATCCAGTTGCCGGTGCGATGCCCCCTGCGATAGGCGGCTTGCTCGTTGTCGACGCGCAGGCCCACCACCATGTCGAGATGCTCGGCCAACAGCTTATCGATCATGCGCGGCGCGCTCGGCGCGTCATAGGTGGCATCGCCATCGACCAGCACATAGACGTCGGCGTCGACGTCGGCGAACATGCGCCGGACCACGTGGCCCTTGCCCTGGCGCCGTTCGCTGCGCACCTCCGCGCCGGCCTGGCGCGCGATCGCTGCGGTCCGGTCCCTCGAGTTGTTGTCGAAGACATAGACCTGCGCCGAGGGCAGCGCCTTTCGGAAGCCATCGACCACGGCAGCAACCGCGGCCTCCTCGTTGTAGCAGGGCACCAGGACGGCGATCCGCAGCGATGTTGGATTCATGGATGACTGTCCGTGGAGGCGTCCTGATTCGATGGTTTGCATATCATGATCGGGCATTTGCCGCCTGTCCGACAAGGCTTTCGTCCACCAATTCCAAGGCCAGATCAGCTAGCGCCAGGTCTCAATCAGCCTCTCGTCGTCGAGCACTTCCCTGATCCGCAGGATCGTGCCCCGCGTCGTTCCCTCCGGCAGTGCGCCTGCCTCGAAAAAGCCGGTTGCCACGATCTCGCGGTTGGGCTCGGGCGGCCGGTCCTGCCGGAATTTGCTCACGACATAGACCGCGACGTGGTCGCGGCGCGACACATGACTGTTGAAGAACAGGCCGTGCAGTGCCGGTTCGCTCGAAATCTCGATGCGCCCCTCCTCGATCAGCTCGCGCTTCAGCGCATCCAGGAGGGTTTCGCCGGCCTCGACTCCGCCGCCGGGAAGATACCAGCCCGTCACATAGCTGTGCTTGACCAGGAACACCCGGTTGTTCTCGTCCAGTACCACGGCGCGGACACCGAGCGTCATGCCACGGGCAAACCGCCAATAAAAATGGAAGAGGCGCCGCAACAGCGGCTCGATCTTCCTGCGCAGCTTTCCCATACCTTCGGCCATCGTGTTTGATCTTGCGCCGACAACGCTCGCTTGCCAATAGATAGAGGCATGGCCGCTTTCAAGCTCGCGCACCTGTCGGATCCGCATCTGCCGCCGCTGCCCAAGGCGCGGCTTTCCGAGCTCGTGGGAAAGCGTGCGCTCGGCTACCTCAACTGGACGCGCAACCGCCGCAAATATTATCGCCGCGAGGTGCTGGATGCGCTGGTCTCGGACATGCAGGCGCAGGCGCCCGACCATATCGCGGTCACTGGCGATCTGGTCAATCTGGCGCTGGAGGCAGAATTCGTGCCGGCACGGCAATGGCTCACCCATGTCGGCGAGCCGCATCTGGTGACCGCCATTCCCGGCAACCACGACGCCTATGTCCGCAGAACCCAACACCGCTTCGTCGAATCCTTTGGCGAATATCTCGGTGGCGACGAGGCCTCCGGCAACAGCGCTTTCCCGTTCGTGCGCCGTCGCGGTCCAATCGCACTGATCGGACTTTCTTCGGCCGTGCCGACCGCCCCTCTCATGGCGACGGGGACGCTCGGCCGCGCCCAGATCGACGCGCTCGAGCCAATGCTTGCCGCCCTCTCTGGCGAAGAGGCGTTTCGGGTGCTGCTGATCCATCATCCCCTGCGTTCGGACTCGCGCCCCAAGCGGCTGACCGATTCAGCAAGACTGCTCGCGCTGCTCAGGAAGCATGGCGTGGAGTTGATCCTGCACGGCCACGACCACGTTCATTCCACCATGTGGTTCGAGGGACCGGACGGCAAAATTCCCTCGATCGGCGTACCGGCGGCCTCTGCGCTGGCCCGCGGCCGCCATCCCGCCGCCGCGTACAATCTTTATGCGATCGAGCGCGACGGCAATGCGTGGAGATGCGAGCAGATCTCGCGCGGGATCGACAGCGATTTGCGGATCAGGGAGATCGGCCGGACGCGGCTGATCTAGGCGGCGTCAGAGACTCTTCAAGCTCGCGAGCAGCGCCAGTGCGAAGAGCGTTATCGCACCGAGCACAAAGCCCAACACGAACGTCCAGAAACCGCCGCGCCGCCGCGGTTTCTTCTCTGCGACCGGCTCCGGCGCCCTGGTCGGCGCCATCGCATGCTCGCGCTCGATCATGCGGCGCGCGACGTAATCAGTCACCGCGTCGGCGATCACAGGCACTTCGTGCGATTCCGCGAGCACGATGCGGCCGTAGCGCGTGTCCTGCACGAAGCGATAGATACGCTTGTCGCGTCCCATCACCACATGCGCCACCACGTCGATCCAGAGCCTCGGCGTCTCGCCCTGGCTGATGCCGCGCTCGAACAAATCGATCTTGTCCGGCACCTGCGCGAACAATGGATCGAGCGCCTCGTTCAATATCTCCAGCCGAGCGACTTCGGCGTCACGCAAATCGACCACCACGCCGGTGCGGTCGGCGGCCTCGATTCGCGCCTTGTGGAGTGCGTCGCGCAGGCGAATCGGACGGGATTCCCTTGTGGGATTGCTTCCAGTTACTGGCGCCTCGGACACGGCCTACTCCTCAACTCTACCGCGATTAACCTATCAGTAACCGCGTCGCGCGCAATGGCCGTTTAAATACAATAGGTTGCATAAAAGACAGACGGCCCCACCCGGAAATCCGGATGGGGCCGTCCGTCCTTGGGCACATATCTCAGGAGGCTGATCTCTTGGGATCATGGCTCCCGATACCCGGCAACGAGCTCTTTAGATTAGGCCGCGGTGCGATTGGGCTCTTCGACGATCGAGAAGCGGACGCCGGCCTTGTGGCGGCTCTCTTCCGATACTTCGCGCCAGCAATCTTCCGCTTCCTTGCGCGACTTGAAGGGTCCTTTGACCTGGGCCGAGCCTTCCACGAGCTTGTGGAAGTTCATCGAGCCGAACTCACCGCCAATAACCCAGAAATTACTGCCTTTGGTCATGGGAATCTCCTGCTGTTACCGTTAGCCGAACTGGTTCATCGTGTTGTGGGCGCCGCCCGCCTTCAGAGCGGATTCACCAGCGAAATATCCCTTGTGCTCGTCGCCGATATCGGAACCGGCCATGTTCTGATGCTTGACGCAGGCAATACCCTGACGGATCTCCTGACGCTGAACGTTCTTCACATAACCCAGCATGCCCTGCTCGCCGAAATAGTCCTTCGCGAGATTGTCAGTCGACAGGGCTGCCGTGTGATAGGTCGGCAACGTGATCAGATGGTGGAAGATGCCGGCACGCTTTGCTGAATCGGCCTGGAAGGTACGGATGCGCTCGTCGGCTTCAATGGCCAGCGGCGTATCGTCGTATTCCGCCTTCATCAGCTCGGCTCGATTGTACTTGCTGACGTCCTTGCCGGCTTCCTTCATCGCGTCGTAGACCTGCCAACGGAAGTTGAGCGTCCAGTTGAACGACGGCGAGTTGTTGTAGGCCAGCTTCGCATTCGGGACCACCTTGCGGATGCGGTCGACCATCTTGGCGATCTGCTCGATATGCGGCTTCTCGGTTTCGATCCACAGCAGATCGGCTCCGTTCTGCAGTGAGGTGATGCAGTCCAGCACGCAGCGATCTTCGCCCGTGCCGGGGCGGAACTGATAGAGATTGCTGGGCAGCCGCTTCGGACGCATCATCTTGCCATGCTGGTTGATGATGACATCGCCATTCCTGGCGTTGGCGGCTGTCACTTCCTCACAATCCAGGAAGCTGTTGTATTGATCGCCGAGGTCGCCGGGCTTGTGGCTCACAGCGATTTGCTGCGTGAGGCCGGCCCCCAGCGAGTTGGTGCGGGTCACGACGATGCCGTCTTCGACGCCCAGCTCGAGGAACGCATGGCGGCAGGCCCGGATCTTCGCCAGGAACACCTCGTGCGGCACAGTCACCTTGCCGTCCTGGTGGCCGCACTGCTTTTCGTCGGAGACCTGATTTTCGATCTGCAGAGCGCACGCACCTGCTTCGATCATCTTCTTTGCGAGCAGATAGGTCGCCTCCGCATTACCAAAACCGGCGTCGATGTCGGCGATGACGGGCACGACATGCGTGCGGAAATTGTCGACCTTTTCGATCAACGTCTTTTCCTTCACCTGGTCGCCTGCCTTGCGAGCGGCGTCGAGGGCGCGGAAAGTATCGTTGAGCTCACGGGAGTCCGCCTGACGGAGGAAGGTGTAGAGCTCTTCGATCAGCGCCGGCACCGAGGTCTTCTCATGCATCGACTGATCGGGAAGCGGTCCGAACTCGGAGCGAAGTGCTGCGATCATCCAGCCGGAGAGATACAGATAGCGGCGATCGGTCTTGCCGAAATGCTTCTTGACCGAAATCAGCTTCTGCTGCGCGATGAAGCCGTGCCAGCAACCGAGCGACTGGGTGTACTTCGTGGGATCGGCGTCATAGGCAGCCATATCGCTGCGCATCAGCGCCGCGGTGTAGCGGGCGATGTCCAGGCCGGTCTTGAAGCGGTTCTGCAGGCGCATGCGCGCCACGGCTTCGGCGGTGACGCCGTTCCAGGTCGGCTGGGTCTTGAGGAGAGCCTCAGCAGCTGCAATCTCGCTCTGATAGGAAACCGGTCCCTGGATAGCCCGGTCACTGATGTCACGTGGCTGGTAGTTCATGTGCGTGATCCTTTTGGTGACGACAAATCTGCAGCGTTTGCCTTCGCCACTCTTGTCTCTCATCAACATTCTTGACAGTGCATTGCGAAATGCGTGGCAGGAGCTAAACGCGAATCCGATTAATTCGTACAGACAGCTTGCATTCGATTGGTGATGTCATGTAACATCTATACTTGTAATAGATGTAAACTTGTCAATTATGTCACAAAAATGGATCATCAAGGCTGCCATGCCCTCTGAGTCCGGTAAAAAGCTCTTTGTCGGCCCGCGTTTCCGGCGGATCCGCCAGCAATTGGCGCTGTCACAGACCCAGATCGCCGAGGGGCTCGGCATTTCCCCTAGCTACGTCAACCTGATCGAGCGCAACCAGCGCCCCGTGACCGCGCAAATTCTGCTGCGGCTGGCGGAGGCTTATGATCTCGATCTGCGCGATCTTGCCACCGCCGACGAGGACCGCTTCTTCGCGGAACTCAACGAGATCTTCTCCGATCCGCTGTTCCGGCAGATCGACTTGCCGAAACAGGAACTGCGCGACCTCGCCGAGCTCTGCCCCGGCGTCACCCATGCGCTGCAGCGCCTTTACGCGGCCTATACCGAGGCACGACAGGGCGAGACGCTGGCGGCGGCGCAAATGGCCGACCGCGAGGAAGGCTCGCGCTTCGAGGCCAATCCGATCGAGCGCGTGCGGGACCTGATCGAGGCCAACCGCAATTATTTCAGCGAGCTGGAGCAAGCCGCCGAAGCTCTGCGCGACGAGCTGAACGTGCCGTCCGAGGGGCTCTATGCCGCCCTCGCCGCGCGCCTGCGCGAAAAACACTCGATCGTCACTCGCATCATGCCGGTCGACGTGATGCGCGAGACGCTGCGCCGCTTCGACCGCCATCGCCGCCAGCTCCTGATCTCCGAGCTCGTGGACACATCGAGCCGCACCTTCCAGCTCGCCTTTCAGATTGGCCTCGCCGAATGCGGCAGCGCGCTGGAAACCATCATCGGCCGCGCCGGCAAGCTCGATGAAACGCCACGGCGGCTCTACCGCATCACGCTTGCGAATTATTTCGCTGCCTGCGTGATGATGCCCTACCAGGCCTTCCATGCCGCCGCCGAGGCGCTGAGCTACGACGTGCATGTGCTGGCGCAGCGGTTCAACGCCGGCTTCGAGCAAGTCTGCCACCGCCTCACCACGCTACAGCGGCCGAATGCGCGCGGCATCCCGTTCTTCCTGCTGCGCGTCGACAATGCCGGCAATGTCTCCAAGCGTTTCTCTTCCGGCACCTTCCCCTTCTCCAAGTTCGGCGGCACCTGCCCGCTGTGGAACGTGCATTCGACCTTTGACACGCCGGATCGCTTGCTCAAACAGGTGATCGAGCTGCCCGACGGAACGCGCTACTTCTCGATCGCGCAGACCGTACGCCGCCCGATCGCGCCGCATCCGCAAGGCGAGCCGCGTTTTGCGATCGGCCTGGGTTGCGAAATCCGCCACGCATCGAAGCTGATCTATGCGACCGGCATGGATCTGGAGAAGACCGAGGGAACGCCGATCGGCGTCAACTGCCGGCTCTGCGAGCGCGAGAATTGCAGCCAGCGCGCCGAGCCGCCGATCACGCGGACGCTGATCCTCGACGAGAACACGCGGCGGGTGAGCTCGTTCGCGTTTTCCAATGCAAGGGAGCTGTGACTCCTCTGACTCCCTCTCGCCGTTCTTACGGGGAGAGGTGAGGCTCACCTAATCTTGCAGCGCGAAGGCCTTGCACCAGCCGTCCTTGCTGATCTCGCCTTCGACCACCTTGCAGCCATTCGGCACCTCGAACAGCGAGCACAGGCCGCAACTGTAGATGCCGTTCGGCGTGTCCTGATATTCGGCCTGCGCACGGGTCATCTTGTCGGCGGCTTGCGCACCGGCGATCCGAAGCAGCAGCACGCCCGAAGTACCGCCAAGCACCGCGCTGAGTGCCGCGCGTCGCGACCAGCAAATCCGGTTTCCCGCCATGTGTCTCTCTCGTTATTTCCGGCCGCATTGCGCCATCATGCGGCCGGATCGCGCGCAGGGGAACAGCAACGACCCGTCGCGTCATCAGATTCTCGCGGTGACGTCGCCATGATCGCAGAGTCCGAGAAATGCATCTCGGCCTACGAGCGGCAGACTCGCCGCCCGCTGGGCACGGATTTCCGGAGTCTCACCAATGCCAGCGGGGGCAACTGGAACGCCCACACCAGCGGCCAGCGCTAGCGCATGATCCGGAAAAGTGGAAACCGGTTTTCCGAAAAGATCATGCGCAAAACATAAGCACGCATTTACATGCCGTGGCTTTCGAACACTTTCCGGCACGACGCGCTGAGCCGCGCGCGGTGCTGCTGCAGGCAGGCCTGAACCGCACCGTCATTTGCCAGATACTTGCGGCAGAAGCGCGAGGCGTCGCGCGTGCAGGCATTCTGCTCCTGCGGCGTGCCGGAATGCTGGGCCAGCGCGAACGGGGCATTCGCAACCAAAAGCATCAATGCAAAAGCGAGCTTCTTCATCACGCACCTCACACCGGCCGGGAAGCCACGGTGACCGGCCGGCTGATGTTGCCCGCCGATCTTTGTTCGATGAACGCTCGCGCACTCGCCAGCATCGTCACGGCAAAGGCAAATGTCATCGCGGCCGTGACCAGCTGGTTGGCTTCATTCATGGGTGTCACCGGATTAATTCTTGAGCGTTCCGGGAAAGAGAACCCGCCTGGCACGCAAAAGGTTCCACTGCCTTTCGCCCCACTGATGAAGGAGACGAAGGGTCTCCTCAGCCGCGCGGCGTGATCTGCAATTCCAGAAGCGCCATCCGCTGCAGGATGGCCGGATCACGCTCGCCCGCCTGCGCGGTGCGCAGGATCGACTCCGCGAGCCGATTGACCTGGGTCGACGAAACCGGGTGCGGCAGCGTCGCGACCGACGCGTCGAGCGCTTCGGTCATCGCGACTACCATCTCCGGGACGAAAGTCGCGTCTGAAAAATCTTTCATCGCATCACCACATGATGGATCGGGTACAGAGAAAACTTCCGCGCCGCGTCGCTGGTTCCGGCGAAACTGCGCCCGGACCTGTTCACAAAGCGGACACCATCAATCCCCCGATACCATCGCCAAAAATCGGCGCAGCAATGGTGTCCCGGCCGCGCCCTCCTCCTCTACGCCTAGTGGCGTTGCGTAGCGCTGTGGGCGGCACTGTAATCTGCCGCCATGGGCTCGCGGTCACGCCAATCCGCCTTTCATGGCCGGTTGATCGGCGCGAAAATTCGCGCGCAGTCCGCGCGCGAGACGGCAGCCAAGGCCCTTCGCGAGGCCGACCGCGCGGAAGCCGAAGCCTGGTCGATCCGCATGGAAGGCTATGGCGGGCCGGCGCAGCCCTCGCCGACCATAGCGCAATGTCTCAACGGCGGACTTGGCTGGCTCGAGGTCGAATGCAACCGCTGCAAGGCCCGCGCGAGCCTTCCGCTCGAATCCATCCGTCGGCCGCGCGACACGCCGCTATGGAAGCTCGAAGCGTCATTGAAGTGCCGCGCCTGCCACAAGGGCCGTCACGCTCCGCCGGTACACATGATCAAGCTCACCGAGCAGTGCGAGATCACGCGCTATCTGTGGGTGCATCCGGATGAAGAGGATCACTGAGCCGGAGCTGGTTGACCTGGACAGGATTCACACCAGCTCCATCCGCAGATGCCGTCCGACCGCCTGCGCAGCCCGCGTAAGCGTGCCAAGCGTCACCGACTCGTTCTCGGGATCGAGCAACCGATCGAGCTGGGCACGGCTGGTTTTCATGCGCGAGGCGAGTTCCGTCTTGGAGATTTCCTCGCGCCGCATCAATTCATCAAGTTGGCGCACCAGCACTCGCTTGATAGCCCGCGCAGCCACCTCCTCATAAATTCTGTCTTCTTTCAGGAAGTCGCCGAATGACGACCCGATCTTCCCCTTCTTCCGGCTGCTCGCTTTCTTCATGCGATTTCCTTCTTGCGCTTGACGGCCAACTCCAGATCGCCCGCCGGCGTTTTCTGCGTCTTCTTGATGAAGGCGTGCAGCAAGACCATCTTGCCCGCATGTTCGCAGAACAGCACGCGTGCGACCCGGCCTTGCGTTAGCGTGCTGCGGACCTCCCACAATCCCCTGCTCAGCGGACGACACAGCGGCATGCCGATTGGCCATGCAAACTCGACATCCTTGATATCCTCGCCGACGATCTTTCGATCTTCGGCGGCGGGAAGTTGCTTCATCAATGTGATTTCGTACCATTTTTGGTACGCTCGGGCAAGCAAAAGAATTCAAGCGCGCCGGTGCGGAGAATCGCTCACCGGGCGGCGCGAGATCACGCGCTGTCTTTGGGTGCATCCGGAAGAGGAGCGGTGAGCCAGACGTGCTCGACGGATGCGACTACAGGAATTTGACGCCGAACGTGCTCTCACGGCGCCATACGATCTCGCAGCGCTGGCGCTTCTCGTGGCTTGCCACCAGTGCGAGCTCGAAGGTGTCGCCGACATCGAAATCGGTATCGACGGCGATCTTGGCGCCGCCGGGCGCGACGTCCAGCACCGAGCATTCTTGCCGGGTCGCGCCACCATCCAGCGTCAACCAGGCCGCACGGCCGTTCATCAGCCGCCGCGGCTCACGCTGGACCTTCGGCCTTCGCTCTTGCACGGTCATGACGACCTTCCTTGTTGCAGCGAAGAGCAGACTAACGCCGACCCCGTAAAGCCCGGCTTAGCGCGTCGATTCGAAATTTAGCTAATGCCGCAACCCAATTTCCTTTCACCCTGGTTTCGGCTATGCCGGGACGGGATTTGCGCGGGAATCGGGGACCCTAATGCCGGCCTTTTCAACCGGAACTTTAACGGCGATCGCGACAATTGCCGGCACTATTGCACTGGCCACTGCGGCCTCTGCGCAACAGCCTTTCCCCTCACCGGCGAGACCGACGGCAGCGCCGGCGAGACCCGCGCCGGGCGCGCCCAGGGCACCGGGGGCGATGACCCCCTCGTCGCGCGCTGCGTCCTGCCACAATGGCGCGACCTTTGACCGTTTTCTCACCGAGCTGAAGCAGCAGGCCGCGACCCAGGGCGTATCGCAGCGCGCATTGGCAGAAGCCGGACCCTACCTCGTCTACGACCAGGGCATCGTCAATCGAGACCGCGGCCAGCGCGTGTTCGGCCAGATCTTCACCGAGTTCGCCGGCCGCATGGCCGCGAACTATCGCATGCAGAACGGACAGCAGCACATCAAGACCTATGCGGCGGCGTTCGCCCGCGCCGAGAAGGAATATGGCGTGCCGCCGGCAGTCGTCGCCGCGTTCTGGGGGCTGGAGAGCGATTTCGGCGCCAACATGGGCAATCTGCCGACGCTGCGCTCGCTGGTGTCGCTCGCCTACGACTGCCGCCGCTCCGAGCGATTCCAGAACGAGACCATCGCGGCGCTGAAGGTGATCGACCGTGGCGATCTCTCGCCGGAAGAGATGGTCGGCTCCTGGGCCGGCGAGCTTGGCCAGACGCAATTCCTGCCGACGCATTATTTCACCTATGCGGTCGACTATGACGGCGATGGTCGCCGCAACCTCCTGCGCAGCGCGCCCGACGTGATCGGCTCGACCGCGAATTATATCGCGACCGGATTGAAATGGCGGCGCGGCGAGCCGTGGCTGGAAGAAGTGCGCGCGCCCGCGAATTTTCCGTGGGACCAGGCCGATCTGACCACCCAGTTGCCACGCGCGAAATTCGCACAGCTCGGCGTCACCTATGCCGACGGCCGGCCGCTGCCGGCCGACAATTTGCCGGCCTCGCTGCTGCTGCCGATGGGACGGACGGGCCCGGCGTTCCTGGCCTACGCGAATTTCGCGGCCTACACCGAATGGAATAATTCGCTGATCTATTCGACTACCGCCGCCTATCTTGCCACGCGTATCGCAGGTGCCGCACCCATGCACCGGCCGGCGGCTCTCGTGGCGCAGCTGCCGTTCAACGAGATCAAGGAGCTACAGCAGCTTCTGGCGCGCGCCGGCTACGATGTCGGCAAGGTCGACGGCGTGCTCGGCCAGCAAAGCCGTACCGCGGTAAAGGCGATGCAGGTCAAATATGGCCTGCCGGCGGATTCCTGGCCAACCGCGGAGTTGATCGCGCGCATGCGAGGCGGGCCGCGCGCGCAGGCGGCGCCGGCATTGCCGGCCGCGCGTTAGCGATGTCATGCCCCGCTTCATGCCGGGCATCCAGTATTCCAGAAACGGTCATTGCTAACCGCGAAGCCGCGGCGTACTGGATCGCCCGATTGAAATCGGGCGATGACACCGGTTGTTTTTTTCCGCAAGCGCCCCATCTCGAAAGACGCTTTCTATCTCCCACCTCAACAAGAGCATCACATGTCCTTTTACGACGCGACCGTCCCCGCCTACCTGCAAATGCTGAACAGCCTTTCGGGCCTGATCACCAAGACGGAGACCCATTGCAAGGCAAAAAACATCCAGCCCGAGGCGCTGCTCGGCGCACGCCTTTATCCGGACATGCTGCCATTCAGCAAGCAGATCCAGCTCGTCAGTGATTTTGCGGCGAAGGGCTGCGCGCGGCTGACCCACAGCGAAGTGCCGTCCACCCCCGATACTGAAAAGACCTTTGAGGAATTGAAGCAGCGGCTGGCGAAGACGATCGACTATGTGAAGTCGTTCAAGCCGGCGCAGTTCGAGGGGGCGGACGTCAAGGACGTGACCTTCCCCGCCGGGCCCGACCGCAGCATCACCATGAAGGGGCAACAATTCCTCAGTGCGTTCTCTTTCCCTAATTTGTTGCAGGGTAGCCGGCTCAGGCGGCGTTTGCGAGGGTGAACAGCTTCAGGAGGTTGTGGGCGGTGCAGATCATGGCCCACTCGGCCCGCACTTTCTCGACGCCCCGCAACAGGAACTGGCGGAAGCCGCGCGCCTGTTTGACCTGTCCGAACACCGGCTCCACCACTTGCTTTCGCAATCGATAGGGTGTTTCGAAGCCGCCATCGTCGATCTTCTTTCGCATCCGTTGGGTCAGCGGTCCGCCGATTTTTCCGTTCGCGGCTGTCGGGTGTTTGGCGCGTCCCGGCGCGACATAGCCGTCGATACCGTATGCTTCCAGCGCTTCGAGATTAGCCTCGCTGCAGTAGCCGGAGTCCGCCGAGGCCTGCTCAGGCTTGCGGCCGAGGTTGTTCTCGATGGCCTCGATCAGGGGCACCATCTGGCCCTGATCGCTGCCGCACTGCGTCAGTTCGTGCGCGACAATGATCTGGGCGCCTGCGTCGACGGCGGCCTGGGCATTATAGGCCTGAACGAAGCCATCCTTCGACTTCATGATGCGGCTTTCCGGATCGGTGAAGTTGCGTTGCGACTTGGGATCGGGTTGGTCCGAGGGCGGCGCTGCCGGTTTGCCCGGCTTCTTGCGGCCTTCGGCCTGGCGCTGCTGTTGCTTTTCGGCCTCGATGCGACGCTCTTCCTCCGCCGCCAGCCTGGCCTCCGCCTCCAGCGCCGCCATCGCCTGCTGGATCTTCGCCAGCCGTTTCTGCTTGTCGCCGGCCCAATCCGGCAGCTCGTCGCCGCGCTTGTCCTTGCCGAACATCTCGTCCTCTTCGGCATCCGCCGCCTCGGCCGCCGCCAGCATGCGCGCGACCTCGGCCTTCAATTCCGCCTCGCGTTTCTTCATGCGCTCATAACTCATCGCTTTATGTTTCGACGCGTTCGCCTTGATCTTCGTGCCATCCAAGGCCACGTGGCCGAGTTTGACCAGCCCGACCGTCTCGCACAGCTTCAGAACCTGCAGAAATTAGGGGCGAGGACGATCATGGCAAAGGGTTATTCGACAGATTTGAGAGATCGTGTGGTGGCTTTGGTCGAGGGCGGCGAGAGCTGCCGGGAAGCCGCGCGGCTGCTTGATCTTGCGGCCTCGACCACTATCCGCTGGATGGATCGCTGGCATACAACCGGTAGCGTCGCAGCGAAGCCCGGCACCGGACACTGTCGCTCGCCGCTCGAGCCGCATCAGCAGTGGCTGCTCGATCTGGTGGCCGCTGAACCCGATCTCACACTCGATGAGATCGCCACACGGCTCGGATCGGCCAAAAGACTGAAGGTCGGCAGAACCTCGATTTGGCGATTTTACGAGCGGCACCGCATCACGTTCAAAAAAAACACTGCACGCCGCCGAACAGGATCGGCCTGATGTCGCCGCTGCGCGCGCTGCGCTGAAAGCCGAGCAATCGTCTTTACGCACGCGACGGCTGGTCTTTATTGATGAGACGTCGGTGACAACCAAAATGGTTCGTCATTATTTTTATTTTCACGCGGCGACCGCGCACGGCATTCTGCGCCACAATGGCGTGGAAATCGGCAAGCGCGATTTTCTGGGCGTGGCCTGATCCCCGCGCCCCTCGTTCATTCCGGGCTCACCGCTTCGCGGCGCCCCGGAATGACGGGGAATAAGCAACTCCTTCCTTCAGGGCGAGCGAAACGCTGTTCTCGCTGTTCCCGCTTTCCAAGCAATTTTTCATTTTCGAACGCCGCGCTCGGCTCCCCTGCGTGTCCCGAATAGCTATCGCCTTGCGCTATCTGTCGCGATGCACAATTGTAGGCGACCCGTCATTTAATCCGGAAAGCCCCATGAGCCCGCCGACCAAACTCTTCGAGCCCTACAAGCTTGGCCCGATCACGCTGCCGAACCGTCTGGTGATGGCGCCGCTGACGCGCAACCGCGCGGTTCCGCCCGGCATGGTGCCGAGCCCGCTTGCAGTCGAGTATTACGGCCAGCGCGCCTCCGCTGGATTATTGGTCACCGAAGCGACACAAGTATCGCAGCAGGGCCAGGGCTATCAGGACACGCCCGGCATCTATTCGAAGGATCAGGTCGAGGGCTGGCGCAAGGTCACCGACCGCGTGCATGAGCGCGGCGGACGTATTTTCGTGCAGCTATGGCATGTCGGCCGCATTTCCCACACATCGCTGCAGCCGGGCGGCGGCAAGCCGGTCGCGCCAAGCGCGGTCCGCGCCAAGGGCAAGACTTTTGTCGGCGGCCAGTTTGTCGACGTCTCGGAGCCGCGCGCACTCGAGCTTGCCGAAATCCCTGCTGTCATCGATGACTTCAAGCGCGGCACGGCGAACGCGCTCGCCGCCGGCTTCGACGGCGTCGAGATCCACGGAGCCAATGGTTATCTGCTCGACCAGTTCGCCAAGGACGGCACCAACAAGCGCACCGATGCCTATGGCGGATCGATCGAGAACCGCGCAAAACTGATGCTGGAGGTTTCCAGGGCGGTCGTCGCGGAGGCGGGCGCCGATCGCACCGGCATTCGCATCTCGCCGGTCACACCCGCGAACGATATTTCCGACTCCAATCCGCAGCCACTGTTCGACCATATCGTCGACGGCCTCGACGCGCTGAAGCTTGTCTACGTCCATGTCATCGAGGGCGCGACCGGCGGCCCGCGCGACATCGCGCCGTTCGACTACGCCGACTTGCGCAAGCGCTTCAAGCGCGCCTATATCGCCAACAACGGCTACGATCTCGAGCTTGCTGCAAAACAGCTCGCGGCCAACGCCGCGGACCTGATCGCGTTCGGCAAGCCGTTTATCTCCAACCCCGACCTCGTCGAGCGCCTGAAGAAGGGCGCGCCGCTGAACGAGTGGGACAAGGCGACGTTCTATGGCGGCAACGCCAAGGGCTACACGGATTACCCGACGCTGGGGGCAAAGGAAGCGGCGGAGTAGTCATGCTCCTTCATTTCGGGTTCGCCCACGTTGCTCGCGAGCCCGAAATGACGTTCTAATGTCATCATGACAGAAACCGCCGAGGAGCTCGTTCGCCAGGCGACGGCCGCGTTCAATGCGGGCCGGAAGGACGAAGCTCAAAAGCTCTGCGAACGGGGGCTCGCGCGCAAGCCCGGCGAGCCGATGCTGAGCCATCTGCTCGCCGCGGTGCTGTTTTCGAAGGACGAGACTGCGCCTGCTCGCCTCCATATCGAAGCAAGCCTGAAAAAGCGCCCGCAGAACGCCGCCGCCCGGCTGCTTGCCGCGCGTATCGCGCGCGCTGAAGAGGATTTTGGCGGCGCGCTTGCTCACCTTGACCGGGCCATCGCAATCGCGCCACAGCGCGACGTCTTTGTCGAGAAGGCCCGCACGCTCGATCAAGCAGGAATGAAACAGCAAGCGCGCGAGGCATGGCAGGCAATCCTCAAAGTGGTCCCGCAACATGCGGAAGCCGCCGCGCGGCTTGGGCGCATGGCGTGGGAGGATGGCGATCACACAACAGCCACGGCGTATTTGGAACGCGCCACCGCAGAGGAAGTGCCCGCCTCAGTCTGGTTCGACCTCGGCCTCGCACGGCAGGACCTGCGCGACTACCCCGCCGCCGCTGCGGCCTATCGCAGGGCGTTCGAGCTCAAAGCCGATCACGCCGAGGCCGCGCTCAATCTCGGCATCGTCCTGCAGGAAGGTGGCGATATGGATGCCGCGCTGCTCGCCTACAGGCAAGCCTACCGACTGCGCCCGGCTTTAATCGGCTCCATTGCAATGGCGCTGACATCAGCCCCACACGGCCGCCTGTGGCTGGATGAAGCCGAACTGCGCCACTCACTCGGCAGTTAGCCGCCCGCGCCGCGCGCGAAAATGCTTGCGATAGACATTGGGCGCGGCGAGGACGTCGGCGACCGTCTTCGAATAAGCCTGCTGACGCGCCTCATCGAAGCTTTCAAACACAAGCTGCGGCGTCTCGCGTGGCACGGCAAAGCATTGCGCAACCGGCGTGCCCTTTTTGAGCACGCCGGAAAAATCCGGCCTCATCCACACCGCCGGAAAATTAATGCCGCCGTCGTGGAAACGGTCGGCGTCGACCAGGCCCGAGATCAATCGAAACGGCAGGTCGTCGCGGTTGACCGGATGGGTCGCAAACAGCGACCAGCCGGGCTCGAGCTCGATGGTCCAGAAACTGTTGAATTTCAGGGCCGCCTGCCCGTTCGCAAATGGCGCGTCGGGAAATTGCGCCGGTGGATGGAAGCTGAGCGGCGCACGCGGATGACCCGGCGTCGCGGGCTCCGGAATGTCCCAGTCCCAGGCAAACGCGCCGCGCTCGACCTCGATATCGCAGGGCAATGGGATCATCACGCCATAGGCCATCGCATCGACAAAGGGCGGGCACTGCTTGACGGTGCGGATGTCGCGGCCGTGGATGTCGGAATGCGCCTTCGCCGGCATCGCGCGCAGCCAATCCGGCAAGGCGCTGCGCGCCGGAAATGGTCGTGGCAGAAACTCCGCCAGTTGTGGATCGCAACGGAAGGTCATGCGCATGGAACGCTCCTTTCAGCGGCGATGGTGCTGCGGCGACGTGACATCGTCAATCGCAGGCAAAAGGCCGGGATCGCTCCCGGCCTTTCGTTTTCGTTCCCCGGATGCTGCGCAGCGCGAAGCGGTGCGCTGCTGATCCGGGGTCCATCTGCGTGGGTCCCGGATCTGCGAAGCGGCACTTGCGCGCCGCATCGCGTCCGGGACACGATCGCCGATTACTTCGCGTCGGCGCGCTTGGGCGGCGAGGCCGGCCACGACTTGATCAGCGTGTCGTAGTCGACGGTCTCGCCCTTCGGCTTCTCGTTCGCCAGCTTGCGCTGCGGAGCGATGTTGCCGTCCTTGGCCGACTTCGCGAACCAATACTCGGCCGTTTCCTTCTTGTTGAGCTTCGGTCCGCAGGCACCCTGGACGCCTGATTTCTCCAGACGCTCCATCACCGAGTCCTGGGCCGCCGCCAACGCGTCCATCGCGGCTTGCGGCGTCTTCGCACCGGACGACGCATCGCCGATGTTCTGCCACCACAGTTGCGCGAGCTTCGGATAGTCAGGCACGTTATTGCCGGTCGGGGTCCACTGCACGCGCGCGGGCGAGCGGTAGAACTCGATCAGGCCGCCGAGCTTGGGCGCACGCTCGGTGAACGACTTATCCCAGATGTCGGATTCACGGATGAAGGTGAGACCGACATGGCTCTTCTTCGCGCTCACCGTCTTGGACACGATGAACTGCAGGTAGAGCCAGGCCGCCTTGCGGCGGTCGACCGGGGTCGACTTCAGAAGCGTCGCCGAACCGACGTCCTGGTAGCCGAGCTTCATGCCTTCCTTCCAGTAGGAGCCATGCGGCGACGGCGCCATGCGCCACTTCGGCGTGCCGTCGGCGTTCATCACGGGCAGGCCGGGCTTGACCATGTCCGCGGTGAAGGCGGTGTACCAGAAGATCTGCTGGGCGATGTTGCCCTGCGACGGCACGGGTCCCGACTCGGAGAAGGTCATGCCTTGCGCCTGCGGCGGAGCATATTTCTTCATCCAGTCCAGGTATTTTACGATCGAATAGACCGCCGCAGGACCGTTGACGTCGCCGCCGCGCTCCACCGACGAGCCGACCGGACGGCAGCCTTCCATGCGGATGCCCCATTCGTCGACGGGAAGTCCGTTCGGGAGGCCCTTGTCGCCGTTGCCGGCCATCGATAGCCAGGCGTCGGTGAAACGCCAGCCGAGCGAGGGGTCCTTCTTGCCGTAGTCCATGTGGCCATAGACACGGACGCCGTTGATTTCCTTGATGTCGTTTGTGAAAAACTCGGCGATATCTTCATAGGCCGACCAGTTCACGGGCACGCCGAGATCGTAGCCATATTTGGCCTTGAACTTGGCCTTGTAGTCCGGATTGGTGAACCAGTCGTAGCGGAACCAATAGAGGTTCGCGAACTGCTGGTCCGGCAACTGGTAGAGGTGACCGTTCGGCGCGGTCGTGAACGACTTGCCGATGAAGTCGTTGACGTCGAGCATCGGGTCGGTGACGTCCTTGGCTTCACCTGCCATCCATTCGGTCAGGTCGACGGCCTGGCCGTAACGGAAATGCGTGCCGATGAAGTCGGAGTCGTTGATCCAGCCGTCATAAACGTTCTTGCCGGATTGCATCTGGGTCTGGATCTTCTCGACGACATCACCTTCCTGGATGATGTCGTGCTTGACCTTGATGCCGGTGATCTCTTCGAACGCCTTTGCGAGCGTACGCGATTCATATTCGTGCGTCGTCAGCGTTTCCGAGACTACGTTGATCTCCATGCCCTTGAAGGGTTGAGCGGCCTTGATGAACCACTGCATTTCCTTCATCTGGTCGTCTTTCGACAGGGTCGACGGCTGGAATTCGCTGTCGATCCACTTCTTTGCGGCCGCTTCGTCCGCGTAGGCCGGCGCCGAGATCGCGGCCGAAGCCGCCATCAACGCCACCGCACTCGTCATCATCAGAACCCGGGTCCTGGTCAAAGGGCCCTTCCTTCCATCCAAGTGTCGCATGTTGTTCCTCCGTTGCAGCGACAAGACTACTCAGGCCCGGGTTGATCCCGGATCTGCTCTTTTTCGCGTGCGTCAAACCGTGCGGAAAACCAGCACGGCCGTCGCAAGCGAAATCAGTGTTGCGAGCCACAGGCTCGAAATCTCAAAACCTTCTTCCCCGATCGGCAGGGTCGCAATCGCATCCGTGCCGACAAAGCCGATCCAGAGCAGGTGAATCACCGCAGTCAGGATCAACGAAACGAACAGGCGATCGCCCCGGGTGGTCGGAATGCGCAGGATTCCGACACGCTCGGCTTCGGGATGGACCGCCGCGAGACTGGTCATGACCGCGAGCGTGCTGGCAAGCAGCGCGAAGAAGATCGCGGTCGGTATCGTCCAGGCCATCCATGCAATGCTCTCCATGATGCCTCCTACACCCGGCCGAGCGCGAAACCGCGCGCGATATAGTTGCGGACAAACCAGATCACGAGCGCGCCCGGAATGATGGTAAGCACGCCGGCGGCTGCGAGCAGGCCCCAATCCATGCCGGCGGCGGATACCGTTCGCGTCATGACCGCCGCGATCGGTTTCGCATTGACCGAGGTCAGCGTGCGCGCCAGCAGCAGCTCGACCCAGGAGAACATGAAGCAGAAGAACGCAGCGACGCCGATACCGCTCGCGATCAGCGGCACCAGGATCTTCACGAAGAAACGAGGGAAGGAATAGCCGTCGAGGAACGCGGTCTCGTCGATCTCGCGCGGCACGCCGGAGACGAAGCCTTCAAGGATCCAGACGGCGAGCGGCACGTTGAAGATGCAGTGCGCCAGCGCCACCGCCCAGGGCGTATCGAACAGGCCGATCGCCGAATAGAGGTTGAAGAACGGCAGCGCATAGACGGCGGCCGGTGCCATGCGGTTCGACAACAGCCAGAAGAACAGATGCTTGTCGCCGAGGAAGCGATAGCGCGAGAACGCGTAGGCCGCCGGCAGCGCCACGGAGATCGAGATGATGGTGTTGATGACGACATATTCCAATGAATTGATGTAGCCGGAATACCAGCTCTCGTCGGTGAAGATGCGACGGTAGTGCTGCAGCGTCGGCGCATGCGGCCACAGCGTCATGGTCGAGACGATCTCGTGGTTGGTCTTGAAGCTCATGTTGACGAGCCAGTAGATCGGCAACAGCAGGAAGATCAAAAACAGCGCAAGGATGAGGCGGCGGCCGGGAATCGAATGTGTCATGCGACTCCCTCCTTCTTCGATCCCTTCTTCGATCGATCGGCGCCTGCATTGGTCATCACGGTGTAGAACAGCCAGCACACGATCAGGATGATGAGGTTGTAGACCAGCGACAGCGCCGCCGCCTTGCCGAGGTCGAACTGGCCGAGCGCGATCTTGACGAGCTCGATCGAGATGAAGGTGGTGGAGTTGCCCGGGCCGCCGCCGGTGACGACGAACGGCTCGGTATAGATCATGAAGCTATCCATGAAGCGCAGCAGCACCGCGATCAGCAGCACCCGATTCATCTTGGGCAGCTGGATCGCGGTGAAGACAGCCCAGCGCGAGGCACCATCGATTTGCGCTGCCTGATAATAGGCGTCGGGAATCGACTTCAATCCGGCATAGCAGAGCAGCGCGACCAGGCTGGTCCAGTGCCAGACGTCCATGACGATGACGGTGACCCAGGCATCGAATTCGTTGGACACGTAGTTGTAGTTGATGCCGATGCTGTTCAGCGTATAGCCGAGCAGGCCGATGTCAGGCCGGCCAAAAATCTGCCAGATGGTGCCGACCACGTTCCACGGAATCAGCAGCGGCAGCGCCAGGATCACGAGGCAAGCCGCGACCCGCCAGCCTTCGCGCGGCATCGACAGCGCGATGACGATACCGAGCGGCACTTCGATGGCGAGGATCACGCCGGAGAAGAACAGGTTGCGCCAGAGGGAAGCGAAGAAACGGCTGCCGAGGTCGGTCGAGGGATCGAGCAGCTCCTTGAACCAGCCGACGCCGTTCCAGAAGAACTGGTTGTTGCCGAAGGTGTCCTGCATCGAATAGTTCACCACCGTCATCAGCGGCAGGATGGCGGAGAACGCGACCACCAGGAAAACCGGCAGCACCAGGAACCAGGCTTTTTGGTTGACGGTCTTGTCCATCAGCCGACCCCCTCGATCAGGAGACTGTCGGCATAGACGTGCACATGCGCGGGATCGAACACGAGCCCGGCCGTGTTGTCGGGCACGGAAAAGCCCGGTGGCACGCGCGCGGCAAATTTGGCGTCACCGACGCGGACACGGGCAAAGCGGACGCGGCCGAGATCGTCGATGCGCTCGATCGTGGCCGACAGCAGACCCGATGCGGGCGGTGCAACATCGACGAATTCCGGCCGCACGCCGATCTCGATTTTTGCGCCCGCCGGCAGCACGCCGTAATTGCGGTGCAGACCGATGACATGGCCGTCAACCTTCGCTTCACGTCCATTCACCTCGGCCTTCACGATGTTCATGCCGGGCGAGCCGATGAAATAGCCGACAAAAGTGTGCGCCGGCTTCTCGAACAGTTCGGCCGGCGTGCCGCTCTGCACCACTCGCCCGTCATGCATCACGACCACGGTGTCGGCGAAGGTGAGCGCCTCGGTCTGGTCATGCGTCACATAGATCATGGTGAGATCGAGCTCGCGGTGAAGCGCCTTGAGCTTGGAGCGCAGCTGCCATTTCAGCTCGGGGTCGATCACCGTCAGCGGCTCGTCGAACAGGATGGCGGCGACGTCGGAGCGCACGAGACCGCGGCCGAGGGAAATCTTCTGCTTGGCATCGGCGGTCAACCGCGTTGCCTTGCGATTGAGGTTGGGCGTGAGGTCGAGGAGGCGCGCGATGTCGGCAACACGCTTGTCGATCTCGCTCCTAGGCACGCCGCGGTTCTTCAGGGGGAATGCCAGGTTCTGGCCGACCGTCATGGTGTCGTAGATAACCGGGAATTGAAACACCTGCGCGATGTTGCGCTTCTGCGTTGACAGCGGCGTGACATCGACGCTGTCGAACAGGATTTTCCCGCGCGAGGGTGTGATGATGCCGGAAATGAGGTTGAGCAGCGTGGTCTTGCCGCAGCCGGAGGGCCCAAGCAGCGCATAGGCGCCGCCCTGCCGCCAGGTCATGGTCACCGGCTTCAGCGCAAAACTTTCGATCGGCGCATGATTGCCACCGTAGGAATGCGCGAGATCGACGAGGTCAATGCGGGCCATGCTGCACCTCCCTCAGCCTGCTTTTTCGGGAGATGCGACCAAACGCCCGGCCGCGTCGAACACGAAGACATTGTCGGGATCGAGCACGGCATCGAGCTGCTGGCCCGGCTCGAACTCGTGAACGCCGTGCAGCACGGCGACCCAGTTCGTGGAGTCGCGGTGCAAGTGCACAAAGCTTTCGGAGCCGGTGATCTCGGTCACCGTCACCGTCGTCGGAAACGCATGGCGCCCGGCCTGGCCGTTGGCGATCTCCAGCTGATGGGCGCGGAAACCGACACGATAGGCGCCGTCGCCAAGGCCTGCGTAGAGCCCCGTGGACGGCGCCGTGACGCCGCCGGCATACTCCACCGAACCTTTCCTCTTCTCGATCGAAATCACATTGAGCGGCGGATCGGAAAACACCTGTGCCACGCGCAGGGTGTCGGGATGGCGATAGACCCTCGGCGTCTCGCCGGTCTGCAGCGCCTGCCCTTCCCACATGCAGATGGTGTTGCCGCCGAGCAGCAGCGCTTCCGACGGCTCGGTCGTGGCATAGACGAAGATCGCACCGGACGCCTCGAAGATGCGCGGCAGTTCGGCGCGCAGCTCTTCGCGGAGCTTGTAATCGAGGTTGGCGAGCGGCTCGTCGAGCAGCACGAGGTCGGCGCCCTTCACCAGCGCGCGGGCAATCGCGGTGCGCTGCTGCTGGCCACCGGAGAGCTGCAGCGGCGTGCGCTTGAGGAACGGCTCGAGGCGCAACAGCTTCGCCGCTTCCGCGACACGCCTCTCGATCTCGGCGCGGGGCTTGCCTTGCACCCGCAGCGGCGAAGCGATGTTCTCGTAGACCGTCAGCGAAGGGTAATTGATGAATTGCTGATAGACCATCGCAACCGAGCGCCGGCGTACATCGATGCCGGTAACGTCCTTGCCGTCGACCAGCACGCGTCCGGTGGTCGGCTTGTCGAGGCCGGCCAGTAGCCGCATGATCGAGGTCTTGCCCGCCAGCGTAGGTCCGAGCAACACGCTGAGCGTGCCTTTCTCAAGGGTCAACGACACGTCACGAATGGTCTGAACGCCATCCACCGTGCGCGTGACATGGTCGAGCGTGACGCTCATGTCCGTCCTCCTGCTTCCAGCAGGGGACTTTCGAGCGGAATGCGATTGGCCGCAATCCAACCATCGAGTGCGGCGATTTCGTCGGGCGAAAGCCGCAAGCCCAGCTTGGAGCGCCGCCAGACGATATCTTCGGCGCTTAACGCCCATTCGGCCGACATCAGGTAATTGACCTCGGCCGCCGTCAGCGTTGCGCCGAAGGATTGGCCGAGATCGGCCAGGGACCTGGCGCTGCCGAGCAGTTTTGCGGTGCGGGTGCCATAGGCGTGCGCGAGCCGGCTGGCATGCTCCGCCGACAGGAACGGATAGTTGCGCTGCAGCTCCGCGGTCAGCGCCGGCAATGCGGAGACATCGAGGTCGCCGCCGGGCAGCGGCGACTTGCCGGTCCAGCCTTGGCGCGCCTTGGCGCTGCGCAGATAGGGCGAAAGCCGCTCCAGCGCCTCCTCGGCGAGCCGGCGGTAGGTCGTAATCTTGCCGCCATAGATCGAGAGCAGCGGCGCGCCGCCGGGCATGTCCAGCTCGAAGACGTAGTCGCGGGTCGCGGCCTTGGCTTCGCTTGCGCCATCATCATACAACGGGCGCACGCCGGCGTAGGTCCAGACCACGTCCTCGGGCTTGACGGGGTTTGCGAGGTATTCGCTGACGGAATCGCAGAGATATTCGATCTCCTCCGCCGTCGCCTTCACCTTGGACGGGTCGCCATGATAGTCGCGGTCAGTGGTGCCAATCAGCGTGAAATCGTCCTGGTAGGGAATGACAAAGACGATGCGGCCGTCGGCGTTCTGGAACATGTAGGCGCGGTCATGCTCGTAGAGCTTCTTCACCACGATATGCGAGCCCTGCACCAGCCGCACCTTTGCGCGCGCATTTACTCCCGCGCCCGACCGCAAGACGTCCTCGACCCATGGCCCGGCGGCATTGACCAGCACCCGGGCGCGGATGGTCGCACGCTGCTTGCTGATCGTGCTCTCGGTGGTGACCTGCCAGATGCCGTCGCTCTGACCGATCTCGACGGCGCGGGTGCGGGTGCGGATGTCGGCGCCACGATCGGCGGCATCGCGCGCGGACAGCACGACCAGGCGCGCGTCGTCGACAAAGCAGTCGGAATATTCGAAGCCGCGCGTGTAGCGGCCGGGAATCAGGGGACGCCCGACGGCATCGTTGGCAAGATCGACCGAGCGCGTCGGCGGCAGCAGGTTTCGCCCGCCGATATGATCATAGAGGAACAGGCCGAGGCGAAGCAGCCAGGCCGGACGCAGGCCGGCGTGATGCGGTAGCACGAACCTGAGCGGGCGGATGATATGGGGCGCGATCTGCCAAAGGATCTCGCGCTCGATCAGCGCTTCGCGCACCAAACGAAACTCGTAATATTCGAGGTAGCGCAGTCCCCCATGCACGAGCTTGGTCGACCAGGACGACGTCCCACTCGCCAAATCATTCATTTCACAGAGGAAAACAGAGTTGCCCCGGCCCGCCGCATCGCGCGCGATGCCGCAGCCATTGACGCCCCCTCCAATGATCGCGAGGTCGTAGATCCGATCCAAAAGACGCTTCCCCGGGCGCATCGCCTTCACTTCGGCGATTTAGCTTTCGTTTTTGATTAGATCACAACCAAAAGCGAAAGCAAATGAAAATGGAACCGTTGGGGAAGATTTCGTCGGGGTCGGTGTATCGACCGCACTGCGCCAACACGGCAATTGAGGCGTGCTCCCTCTCCCGCTTTGGAGGGCAGGTCGAACGGAGCAAGCGGAGACATCACGAGCGACGGAGCGGAATCGGCTCGTTGGCCGGCTCGGCGGCATCGGCATCATCGGTATCCGCCGCGCGCTTCGGCATCGCTTCGATCACCTGGATGCCCCTGGAGTGGCAGATGTTCGCAAGGCCTGCCGGCAAATCGCCGTCGGTCACAAAGGTGTTGATCTGGCTCATATGCGCGATGCGCACCGGGGCACTGCGGGTGAATTTGGTGGAATCGGCGACCAGCATGACGCTGCGCGCATTGGCGATGATGGCCTGCGCCACCTGCACTTCGCGATAGTCGAAGTCGAGCAAGGCGCCCTCCTCGTCAATCGCGGACACGCCGATGATGGCGTAATCGACCTTGAACTGACCGATCAGTTGCGTCGCGGTCGAGCCGACCACCGCGCCGTCGGCGCGGCGCACCGCGCCGCCCGCGACCACCACCTCGATGCGGGGATAGCGATAGAGCAGCATCGCGACATTGAGGTTGTTGGTGATGACCAGCAAATCCTCATGCGCGGTCAGCGCGGCCGCCACCTCTTCCGTCGTGGTGCCGATATTGATGAAGAGCGAGCAGCCATTTGGGATCAGCGCGGCAGCGGCGGCGCCGATCGCCTTCTTCTCGTCGGCGGCGACGAAACGGCGTGCCTCATAAGCGAGGTTCTCGACGCCCGAGGCGATCATGGCACCGCCATGGATGCGGGTCAGCGCACGCTGCTCGCAGAGATCGTTGAGGTCCTTGCGGATGGTCTGCGCCGACACCTCGAAGCGGCGCGCGAGGTCTTCCACCAGCACGCGCCCCGAGGCGCGCGCAATGTTGAGGATTTCGGTCTGGCGATGCGATAGTCCGGCCATTGCGGCGCCCCTGAACGAGGCCCAAAGGTAGCGGGGGTTCGCGGGCGTGGTCAACGACGGAGTGGTGCGATTTGCTACTGCCGCAACCGTCAAACCTCGAACACGGTTAAGGCAATTGGCTTCCGCCGCTGTACGACAATATGGAAATCCGGCGACTTCCTTCGCGGCAGGTTCAAGAGAGACAATCACGCTGACATTCTCACTGCTGGCGTTTTGATTCAAAGGGCTCGGACGTTGGTTGACCGTTGGTCCAACTGGCGGCGCCCGCATGTTGCGCGTAGACGGTCCGAAGATGCCGGCCGAATGATTTCCGTTGTCGACGAAAGAGTTCGGCCGGACCTTGAGCCCGCGACAGATTGACCCGCGACCGATTGAAACGTCGAGGGATGCGGCGGCGACTGTCCCCTCGGGCTCGCAGACCAGGAGCCAATCCCGCCAAGCCAACTTGCAACCGCAGTGGAGAGAACGCCATGGCCATCAATCTCGCCTCCGTTGTGACGCAATTCCTGACGCCCGAAGCGATTGCGCAAATCGCCTCCTTCCTCGGCATCGACCGAAGCGCGGCGCAGAAAGCCGTGGGAGGAGCCGTTCCAACCCTCCTGGCGGGCCTCTCCGATCTTGCCGCAACGCCGGCCGGAACCAACCAATTGTCAAAACTCCTGTCGCAACAGCCGAGCGGCGGCATCGCCGATCTGCTGCGCAGTGCCGGCCCCGAGGGACTGGCGCAGAGCGGATCCAGCATGCTGTCCGGATTGTTCGGCGGCAAAACCGTGGACAGCATGGCCCAGGTGATGGGCAGGTTTGCCGGCATTGGCGAAGGCGGCGGCAGGTCGCTGCTCAGCGTGGTCGGCCCAATCGTGCTTGGGGCGCTCGGCCAGCACCAGCGGGATGCAGGGCTCGACACCAATGGGCTGGCATCGCTGCTCCGCTCGCAGAAAGGCCAGATCGTGGCAGCGATCCCGCCGGGACTGGCGGACCAGCTCGGCGTCGCCGGCCTGATCGACAAAGCGGAGGCTGGCGCACGCACGGGAGCGGCAGCCGCTTCGGCCGCGGGAAGCGGGATCGCCGGCGCGGCCGATCGGGCAGGTGCCAGCGCAAGCCGGATGGCTTCCGCGACCGCCAATCAAGCGATGCGATGGCCGTACTGGCTCGCGGCGCTGATCCTCGTGGGTGGCATCGCCTGGTACGCATCCGGGCGGCGTTTGGATGAGCAAACTGTCGCCGTACAACCGGCGGCGACGAAAACTGCGACCGAAACGGTGGGAAGGGCGCCTGCGAATTTGACCGTTGACGGGGTAAACCTCGCCAGCCAGATCAACTCGTCGATCAATGCCTTGAAATCCGCGCTGCCCACCATCTCCGACAGCGCCGGTGCCCAGGCCGCCTTGCCCAGGATCAACCAAGCCATCGCGCAGCTGGACGATGTCTCCGCACGCGCAGCAAAGCTTTCGCCGGAAGCGCGAACCGCCCTGGTCAAGCTGATCGTCGTGGCAACGCCTGCGATCAATCAGATGTGCGACAGGGTTCTGGCCATACCTGGCGCAGGCGACATTGCAAAACCCGCGATCGACAATCTTCACGCAAGGCTCGACGCGCTGGCCAAGGTCTGAGGCTTCGCGCCGCCGTCTTGCATTACCGCCGCGACGGGGCGGGCCTTGCGCCATTCCGTCGCGGCTCACAACGGAGCGCAATCCGTGCGCCCGTCAGGCGGCCGTCAAATCATTGTTAGCCAGACGCGCGGCAGCGCGCTGGGCGTCGACGACGTGGCGGAACAGGCGGCCATCGAGGCGGTAGAAGGGTTGCGATGCGGCGAAAAAACGGTAGCCGGCGGTATCGCGCACCACGATCCCGGCGGCCTGCGAGGAAACTTCGATAATGTAGGAGTCTGACATTGCCCGGTCTCAATCCCTTTAGCCCGGGCGAATAACTGGGCTCGTACCCAATCGTTCCGCACACGGATGCGTGAGGGGTGGTGCGGAAGAGTCCACAACTCAGGGGCTGTCATCACCCGCGAAATCGGGTTATCCAGTATTCCAGAGACGGCCGTGCTTGAGCCGAGAGCCCTCGGCGTGCTGGATACCCGCTTTCGCCGGGTATGACATCTTTAAAATCGTAATTTAGAATCGTAAGCCTCACGTCGTCAGCAACTCGCCGCCCTGCTTGATCACCTGCGGATGGCCCTGCTCGTCAATCGAGACGTAGGTGAAGTTGCCGTCCGTCACCAGGATCGCCTGGGTCTCCTTGCGCCTGACGACCCAGGCTTCGAGGTGAATGGTGACCGAGGTGCGGCCGACGCGCACGAGCTTGCCGTAGACCGAGACGAGATCACCGACATACACGGCCTTGCGGAAGTTCATTGCATCGATCGCGACCGTGACGTTGCGCGACTTCGTGACCTTGGAGGTGAACACGCCGCCCGCGATATCCATCTGGCTGAGCAGCCAGCCGCCAAAGATGTCGCCATTGCCGTTGGTGTCGGCCGGCATCGCCAGCGTGCGGATGCAGAGCTCGCCCTGCGGCGCGGTCTCGGTCACCACTGGCGCGTGCACATGGGTATCGGTCATTATTTGAAGGTCTCCCAGCCGGCGTCGGGCGTGAAGCGATCGCCGAATTTCTGCGCAAGCGTGCGCAACGCCGAGACGACGTTCTCGATGCCTCGCCTGCGCGCGTAATTGAGCGGGCCGCCGCGGAATGGCGCATAGCCCGTGCCGAAGATCATCGCACCGTCGACGACATCGGCATTGTCGACGATGCCTTCACGCAAACAGGCGACGCAGACATTCGACATCGGCAGGACCAGCCGATCAATCATCTCGTCGGTGACACGCGGACCGGTCTCGGGCCGCGGTCCTTTCTCGGCCTTGCCGTCCTTCCAGGTGTAAAAACCCTTGCCGGTCTTGCGGCCGAGCTCGCCCCTGGTGACCTTGTCGCGCAGCCATGCGGGGGTCGGCGGCAGGCTCTCACCGAATTTCGAGCGCAGCATGTCGCCGACAGCCAGGCAAATGTCGAGCCCGACCTGGTCGGCAAGCTCGATCGGTCCCATTGGCATGCCGAATTTCTCCGCCGCTTCATCGATCAGCCGCTGGTCGATCTTCTCGTCCAGCATCACCATGGCTTCCAGCATGTAGGGCGTCAGTGCCCGGTTGACGAGGAAGCCCGGCGAGCTCTTCACCGGCAGCGGCAGCCGGTCGATGGCACCGACAAAGGCACGCGCTTCCTTCAACAGCGCTTCGTCATTGCCGTCGTGACTCACGACCTCGACGAGCTGCAGCCGCGACACCGGATTGAAGAAGTGCAGGCCAAGCAGCCGTTCGGGCCGCTGCAAGGTCGTGCGCAAATCCTGCAGCGGGATGCTTGACGTATTGGTAGCGAGGATCGCGCCCGGCTTCATTTTCGGCTCGAGGCCGGCATAGACCTTCTGCTTGAGCTCGAGCCTTTCCGGCACCGCCTCGATGATGAGATCGGCGTTGCGGACACCCTCGCCCCCCATGTCGGGCGCGAGACGGTCGAGCGCGTCGCGGACTTCGGTCGGCTTGCGGATGATCTTGCCGAACAGCTCGGCGGCGCGCTTGATCGCACCGGCGATCGGCTCGGCCTTCATGTCCGATAGCGTGACGCGCATCCCTTCGTTCGCGCACCATGCCGCGATGTCGCCACCCATGGCGCCGGCACCGATGACATGGACATGCGCGACCTTGTTGCCGCTGCCTGCGAGCTTCTTCATCTCGTCGCGCAGGAAAAAGACACGGATCAGGTTTTGGGCGGTCGGCGTCACCATCAGGCGCGCAAATGAAGTCTTCTCATTCGCTAGCATCGCGGCCTTGTCGCCGCCGTGCTTCTCCCAGAGATCGATCAAGGCGTAAGGCGCGGGATAATGCTTCGCGGGCGCGGTCTTCGCTGCCTCGCCGCGCATACGCGAAGCAAGGAAGCCGCGCGCGGCGCCGGAATTGAGGATGGTGTTGAGAAGCCCCGGCTGCGCGCGTTTGAGGCGGCCGAATACGGCGTCCTTCACGGCATTCTTCACATGCCGCTCCTGCGTGATCGCGTCGACCAGGCCCAGCGCCTTGGCGCGTCGCGCGTCGATGGTGCGGCCGGTGAGCATCAAGGTCATCGCCTGGAGGGGACTGACCAGACGCGTAAATCGCGCGGTGCCGCCAAGACCCGGATGCAAGCCCAGCATCACCTCCGGAAAACCAAAGCGCGCGCCGTCGATCGCGATCCGCATCTGGCAGGCGAGTGCGACTTCAAGTCCGCCGCCGAGACAGAAACCGTGGATCACCGCAACGCTCGGCACGCGCAGCGATTCGAGGCGATCGATGATCGCATGGGCGCGGGAAATCGCGGTCTCGACCATTTGCGGGTCGGTCGCGCCGCGGAACTCGTTGACATCAGCGCCGGCGATGAAGCCGGACTTCTTCGCCGAGCGGATGACAAGGCCTGCCGGCCGCTGGCTTTCGAGCTCGCCCAGAATCCTGTCGAACTCTTCCATTACGTCGGATGAAAGCGTGTTGCCGGTGGCGCCTTCGCGATCGAACAGGAGCCACGCAATGCCGTCGGCGTCGCGGCTCAGCTTGAAACAACGATAGGGGTTTGTCGCGTCGGGCTTGGGCCCGAACTCGAGTACGCGGTCATCGAGTACGTCCAGGACCTTCGATTCCATGGTTACACCGCCTCGATCAGCATCGCGCCGCCCAGCCCGCCGCCGATGCATTCGGTGGCAATGCCGCGCCGGGTGCCCAGCCGCTTCATCGCATTGATGAGATGCAGCACGATGCGGTTGCCCGAGGTGCCGACGGGATGGCCGAGGCTGATTGCGCCGCCATCGACATTGAGTTTTGACCGGTCGATCTGGCCCGCTGCGCCATCAAGGCCCAGAATGTCCTTGCAGAATTTTTCGTCGTTCCAGGCGGCGAGGCAGCCGAGCACCTGCGTGGCGAATGCCTCGTTCAGCTCCCAGGTCTCGACGTCCTGCAGGGACAGATCGTTGCGCTTCAAGAGCGCGGTCGCCGACAGCACCGGGCCGAGCCCCATGATGGAGGGATCGAGCGCCGACCATTGGCTGTCGAGGATGGCGGCCTTCGGCGTCAGGCGGTGCTTCGCGACTGCCTCTTCGGAGGCGAGGATCACCCAGGAAGCGCCGTCTGTGATCTGCGAGGAATTGCCGGCGGTGACCTGGCCCCATGGCCGCTCGAACACCGGCCGCAATTTCGCGAGCGACTCGGGCGTGGAGTTTGGCCGGACGCCGTCATCATGGTCGTAGAATTTTCCATCGCGGGCAAAGGTCGTTTCGACCTCGCCTTTCAGAAAGCCTTCCTTCTGCGCGTTCGCCAGCCGTCGATGGCTTTCAACCGCATAGGCGTCCGACTGCTCGCGCGTGATGCCGAAGAGATGGCCGACGACTTCCGCGGTCTGGCCCATGTTCAGCTCGGTGATCGGGTCGGTGAGGCCGCGCTCGAGCCCGATAATCGGCTTGAAATATTTCGGGCGCGCCTTCAGCATCGCCATGATCCTGGCGCCGACTCCCTTGGCGCCGGCGAGCCCGGCAAACCAGCGCACGCCCTGCGCCGGCCAGACCAGCGGGGCGTAGCTCAAGGCTTCGGTGCCGCCGGCCAGGATCAGATCGGCGGCGCCTTCGCGGATATAGCGGTAACCCGTGTCGATCGATTGCATGCCCGAACCGCAATTGATCTGCACGGTGAAGGCAACCATGGCTTCGCCCATGCCGAGCCGAAGCGCCGCGACACGCGCCGGATTCATCTCGTCGGCAATGACGTTGACGCAGCCGAGGATCACCTGGTCGAAGGCGGTGGGCGCAAAGGGCTGCCGCGCCAGCAGCGGCCGGCCGGCTTGCACGGCGAGATCGACCGGCGTGAACGGCCCGGGGCCGGAGCGCGCTTTCAGGAACGGCGTCCGGCTGCCGTCGACAATAAAGACTGGTCGCGCCATCAGCCCGCCGCCCTCTGATCACCCAATTCCTGGAAGAACTGATGCACATCGGCGGACTTCTTGTAAATCGGCGACAGGGCCTCCGGGGCGAAATCGTCGACTTCGATGACCTTTGCCACCGCCGCGTGCGCTTCGGCGAGCCGGCCGGCCTCGGCCTCGGTGATGACGCCCTTCTTTACGGCCTCCTTCGGGTCGTGCAGATGCGCGGCGTGCATCTTCCTTGCGACGTCCTCGCAGGCCGTGACCAGCGCAAAGGCCTTTTCCAGCCGCGCCGGGCCGCCGTCGTCCTCGACATGGGAGAGATCGGGCGTGAGCCGCTCGCGCGCCGCCGATGGTTCGAGGATCAGCTGCGCGCATTGATGCACGACGCGATCGGAGGGTCCGAGCACGCGGGCACCGAACGGCTGGATCACGAATTTCAGGATCGCCGCCACGAAGCGGTTCGGCAGGTTGGCGAGAATTTCGGCAAAGCGATTCTCGATCGTCCTGAAGCCGGACGCCATGCAGTATTCGAGCGCCGCGAAATCCTCCTTCTGCCGGCCCTCGTCCTGCCAGCGTTTTGCCGCGGCCGAAAGCAGATAGAGCTCGGACAGGATGTCACCGAAGCGGGCCGACAGCATCTCCTTGCGCTTGAGTGCGCCACCGAGCGTGAGCAGCGCCATGTCGGCGCAGAGCGCGAAGGCCGAGGCATAACGGGAGAGCTGGCGATAGTATCGCGTGGCGTCGCCAACTTCGGGGACGGAGGTGAAGGCGCCGAACGTCCAGCTCCGGCCCCAGGCGCGGAACAGCGTCGCAAAACTATGACCGACATGTTTCCAGAACGCCGTATCGAACGCGTTCAGTCCCTTGTCTTGATCGGTCTCGCGCAGCGCGTTCATCTCGTCGAGCAGATAGGGATGCGCGCGGATCGCGCCCTGCCCGAACACGATGAGATTGCGGGTGAGGATGTTGGCGCCCTCCACCGTGATTCCGACCGGCACCGCGCGATAGAGATTGCCCATGTAATTCTGCGGTCCGTCGATCACAGCCTTGCCGCCATGGATATCCATGGCGTCGTCGATCACAATCCGCATGCGCTCGGTCGCCTGCAGCTTCATGATGCCCGAGATGACCGCGGGATGACGGCCGGCATTCAGCGCCGCGCAAGTGAGACGGCGCGCGCCGTCGAGCAGATAGGCCGTTCCCGCAATGCGCGCGAGCGGCTCCTCGATGCCTTCGAACTTTGAGATGGAAATGCCGAACTGCTCGCGGATGCGGGCATAGGCGCCGGTCGTGCGTGCGGCATAAGCAGCGCCCGCGGCCGACAGCGAGGGAAGAGAAATGCCGCGGCCGGCGGCCAACGCCGTCATCAGCATCTTCCAGCCCTGCCCCAGCCTCTCCTGACCGCCGATGATGTAGTCGAGCGGGATGAAGACATCGCGGCCCCAGTTCGGGCCGTTCTGGAATACCTGCATCGACGGCAGGTGCCGATGGCCTATCTCGACACCGGGAAGATGCGTCGGGATCAGCGCGACGGTGATGCCGAGCTCTTCTTCGTTGCCCACGAGATGATCGGGATCATAGGCCTTGAAGGCCAGCCCCAGCAGCGTCGCGACGGGACCGAGTGTGATGTAGCGCTTGTGCCAGTTCAACTTCAGGCCGAGCACCTCCTTGCCTTCGAAATCACCCTTGCAGATGATGCCGCTGTCGATCATCGAGGCCGCGTCCGAGCCGGCCTCCGGGCTGGTCAGGCCGAAGCAGGGAATGTCGCGGCCATCGGCGAGCCGCGGCAGCCAGCGCTCCTGCTGCTCCTTCGTGCCGAAGCGCATCAACAATTCGCCGGGCCCGAGCGAATTGGGCACCATCACCGTGACGGCGGCAGCGAGCGAACGCGTCGAAATCTTGCGCACGACTTCGGAATGCGCGTAGGGCGAGAAGCCGAGCCCGCCATGCTCCGTCGGAATGATCATGCCGAAGAATTTCTTCGCCTTGATGAAGTCCCAGGCCTCCGGTGGCAGATCGCGCCATTCCCAATTGATCTTCCAGTCGTCGAGCATGGCGCAGAGCTCGTCCACGGGGCCGTTGAGGAAGGCCTTTTCCTCGTCGGTCAGGGTGGCCTGCGGAAAGGCCAGCAGCTTCGACCAATCGGGATCGCCGGTGAAGAGATCGGCATCCCACCAGACGTCGCCGGCTTCGAGGGCCTCGCGCTCGGTGTCCGACATCGACGGCAGCACGCCGCGGGCGAGAGAGAAGATCGGCTTGGTGATGTAGTCGCGGCGGAAGCTCATGGCGGTCCTCTCCGGGTGGTGTCTGGGGAGCGCGGGCAGCGATTCTGGCGTCGGCGTTGCGCCACTTTATCGGAAAGCGTGAAGATAAGCGTGACGGTTTGGGTTGAAAATAAAGCGAAATTGAACGGCAGACGATAACTGTAAATCGCTATTTTCGTTCCGAAAGGCCGCACTCTCGTGTCCCGGACGCGGTGCGGCGCCCCAAAAGCGCGTTCACGCGCTGCCGGTGCTGCGCAGCATCCGGGGAACGAAGACGGAGAACAGAGAGATCAGTCCGGCCGGACCATCTCGAACATGTTCTCGGGCTTGATCTCGAAATAGTCGCCCTTGCGCCCCGCCCGCACGATCGGACGCGCCAGCCCGGTCTGGTAGACGCCGTCGCGGATCATGGCCTTGTCGATATGGACGGCGACGACCTCGCCGAGCGTCAGCCAGGCCTGCGCCTTCTTGCCGTCCGCGCCCTGCAGCTGGATGATCTGCGTCACCTTGCATTCGAACGACACCGGGCTTTCGGCCACGCGCGGCACGCTGACGATCTTGCTCGGTACGGGCGTGAGCCCGGCGATCTCGAACTCACTGACATCGCGCGCGACGTGTGCGGCGGTGGCGTTCATGTGCCTGGCGAGATCCATGGTCGCCAGATTCCAGCAGAACTCGCCGGTATCCTGCACGTTCTGCACCGAGTCTTTCCACGAGGTGGAGGAGAAGCCGATGATCGGCGGCACGTAGCAAAAGCCGTTGAAGAAGCTGTAGGGCGCGAGGTTGACGTTACCCTTGAGGCCACGCGAGGAAATCCAGCCGATCGGACGGGGTGCTACGATGGCGTTGAACGGATCGTGCTTCAGCCCATGGCCGTTCTTCGGCTCGTAGAAATGCAGGTCTTTTGCGCTCACGCTCGCGTCATCCTTCAAGGTCATTCCGGGATGGTGCGCAGCACCGGACCCGGAATCTCGAGATTCTCAGGTACGCAATTGCGCACCGTAGTTCGATGCTGCGCATCGCCCCGGAATGACAGGGACTATATCGGCTATTCCGACGCGCGGCTATTTCGCCTTGCGCGGCTCAAGAGCCCGCAAAAGGAAATCGATCATCTGGTCGATCGTGGCGCTCGGCTTGTTAATGGCCTGCGCGATCATCTGCGGGTGGAAAAAGCGGATCATGCCGGTGCAGGTGCAGAGCGCCGCCAGCGGCAGGTCGGGGGCCTCGAACTCGCCCGAGGCCACGCCATCCGCGAGGACCTGGCCAATGATACCTGTGACGCATTCGATATGGACGACGCAGACGTCCCAGTCCTCCTCCATCGCGATCTCGACCATCTCATGCAGCTTGGAATCGCCGACATAGCGCTCCGTGTTCATGCGATGGATGGTCTTGAGCAGCTCGCGCAGCCGAGGTTTCGCCGGACCGGGCTCCGAGGCGATCCGTCGTGCCTCGATTTCGACCTCGCCCATCAGGGTCCGCGCGACGCCCTCATGGATCGCCTTCTTGGAATCGAAGAAGCGATAGACGTTGGCCGGCGACATCCGCAATTCCTTGGCGATGTCGGCGACCGTCGTCTTCTGGTAGCCGATCTGCCGGAACAAACGCTCCGCCACCACGAGAATCCGCTCCCGTGTGTCCGGCTCGACATGTTCAGCGATCAGCGTCATAGGCACACTCAATGTTCAATTATTCGGCCGCTTCGGCAAGCGGAAATGCTGGCTTTACAGGACCGTAATGTTGTTGCGGCGCGAGATCGGCTTGCTCGCTGGTGCCACTTTCTTCCAGGCTTTTGCGGAACCAGAGGGCGTAGAGACCCGGCAGGTACAGCAAGGTCAGGAAGGTTGCAACAAACAAGCCGCCCATGATGGTGATCGCCATCGGGCCCCAGAACGCCGAGCGCGACAGCGGGATCATGGCCAGGATCGCCGCGAGCGCCGTCAGGACCACCGGCCGGGCGCGCCGGACGGTCGCCTCCACGATCGCCTCCTTCCGCGTCATGCCGTGCGCGACGTCGGTCTCGATCTGGTCCACGAGGATCACGGCGTTGCGCATGATCATGCCGGCGAGTGCGATCAGGCCGAGCAGCGCCACGAAGCCGAACGGCTGGTTGGCCACATTGAGGCCGAGCGAGGCGCCGACAATGCCGAGTGGCGCGGTCAGGAAGACCAGGAATAGCCGCGAGAAGCTCTGCAGCTGGATCATCAGGAGCGTCAGCATCACCATCACCATCAGCGGGAAGAGGATGAAGATCGAGGCATTGCCCTTGGCAGATTCCTCGAAGGCTCCGCCGGGCTCGATCCGGTAGGCCGGCTCGAGATGGTCGCGGATCTCCTGCAGTTTCGGCCAGATCTGGTTGGTCACGTCAGGCGCCTGCACGCCATCGTTGACGTCGGAGCGCACGGTGATGGCCATGTCGCGGTTGCGCCGCCACAGGATCGGCTCCTCGTGCGAATATTCGATCCTCGCAATCTGCTGCAGCGGCACGGCGACGCCGTTGCGTGAGGTCACGGTGAGATCGCCGACGTGGGCGAGATCGAGCCGCTCGGACGGCACCGCACGGGCGACGACGCCGACCTTCTCGACGCCGTCACGCACGGTCGTGACCGGCGCGCCCGAGATCAGCATGGCGAGCGCCTGCGAGACGTCCTGCGGGGTGAGGCCGAGTGCGCGGGCGCGGTCCTGGTCGACGACCAGCTTCAGGTATGGCGACTGCTCGTTCCAGTCGAGCTGCGCTTCCTTGATGTTCGGGTTCTGCTTCATGATGTCGCGAACCTGGTAGGCGATCTCACGCACCTTCCCGGTGTCAGGTCCGATCACCCGGAACTGCACGGGGAAGCCGACCGGCGGGCCGAAATTGAAGCGGTCGACGCGCACGCGGGCTTCCGGAAGCGCGCCGTCGGCAACCGCGTTTTCGATTCTAGCCTTGATGCGCTCACGCGCCTCGACGTCTTTCGCGACGATCACGATCTCGGCAAAGGCTTCGTTCGGAAGCTGCGGGTTGAGGCCGAGCCAGAAGCGCGGCGAGCCCTGGCCGACATAGGAGGTGTAGGTGCCGATGTCCTTGTCGTCCTTCAGCAGCCTTTCCGCCTCCTTGACGGCTTTCTCGGTGACATTGAAGGCGGTGCCTTCCGGCAGCCGCAGCTGCAGGAACAGCTCGGGCCGCTCGGACAACGGGAAGAATTGCTGCTGCACATGCCCAAAGGCCACGATCGAGGCGACGAACACGCCGGCGGTGGCGAGCACCGTCTTGACGCGGTGATTGACGCACCACTCGATCACCGAGCGTAGCGTGCGGTAAACGCGGGTCTCATAGATCGCGTGCGGATCGTGGTTGTGATGCACCTTGATATCGGGCAGCAGCTTCACGCCGATATAGGGCGTGAAAATCACGGCGACGAACCAGGAGGCGACCAGCGCGATCGCGACGATCCAGAAGATGCCGCCGGCATATTCGCCGACCGCGGAGTTGGCGAATCCGATCGGCAGGAAGCCGGCAGCCGTCACCAACGTGCCCGTCAGCATCGGAAACGCCGTGGACTCCCAGGCAAAGGACGCCGCGCGGAAGCGATCCCAGCCCTGCTCCATCTTAACCACCATCATCTCGACCGCGATGATGGCGTCATCGACGAGCAGGCCGAGCGCGATGATCAGCGCACCCAGCGTGATGCGGTGCAGGGCGAGCCCCATCGCCTCCATCACGATGAAGACGATCGCGAGCACAAGCGGCACCGAGGCGGCGACCACGATGCCGGTGCGCCAGCCGAGCGCGAGGAAGGAGACGAACAGCACGATGATCAGTGCTTCCATGAAGGAATGCACGAACTCGCCGACGGCGTGCTCGACCACCTTCGGCTGGTCGGCGATCAGCTCGACATTGATGCCCTGAGGGACCGCCTTCATGAAATCGGCGGTCGCATTCGACACGTCTTTGCCGAGCTCGAGGATGTTGGCGCCCTTGGCGGTGACGACGCCGATGCCGATCGCGGGCTTGCCTTCCTGGCGCACCTTGAAGGTCGGCGGATCGACGAACCCATGGGTGACGGTGGCGATGTCGCCGAGGCGGAACACGCGGCCGTTGCTTTCGACCGGGGTTTCGGCGACCGCCTTGGCGCCGTCGAGCGCGCCGGTGACGCGCAACGGCACGCGCTGAGAGGAGGTCTCGACCGTGCCGGCCGGCACGACATTGTTCTGCTTCGCCAGCGAATCGAACAACGCCTGCGGCGTGATGCCCAGCGTGGCGAGTTTCGCGTGCGAAAACTCCACGAAGATGCGCTCGTCCTGGGTGCCGTAGATGTCGACCTTGGTGACGCCGGGCACTTTCAACAGCCGCTGGCGCATGCCCTCGGCGGCCTTCTTGAGCTGCGCGTAATCGGCGCCGTCGCCGGTCATCATGTAGAGGATGGAATCAACGTCGGAAAACTCGTCGTTGACGACGGGCCCGAGGATGCCTGACGGCAAGTCGCCCTGCGCGTCGACCAGCTTCTTGCGCAGGAGATAGAACAGATACGGCACATCCTTCGGCGGGGTGGAGTTGCGGAAGGTGACCTGCATCGCCGTGAAACCCGGCTTCGAATAGGTCTGCACCTTCTCGAAATACGGCAGCTCCTGCAGCTTCTTCTCGATGGGGTCGGCGACCTGGGTCTGGATCTCCTTGGCGGTCGCGCCCGGCCACATCACCGAGACGTTCACCACCTTTACTGTGAAGAACGGATCTTCGGCGCGGCCGAGCTTCTGATAGGAGAAGAAGCCGGCGACGCCGAGCGCCACCATCAGAAACAGGATCAGCGATGGATGGCTAACGGCCCAGGCGGAAAGATTGAAACGTTTCATCGCACCCTCCAGAACGAAATTCTGTCTATCCAACCGTCATTGCGAGGAGCGAAGCGACGAAGCAATCCAGACTGTCAACGCGGATAAACTTCTGGATTGCTTCGCTTCGCTCGCAATGACGGGAGACTCAAAACGACAACGACGACACCACCCGCACCTTCTGGGAGGGGTCCAGCTTCTGCACGCCGAGCGCTACGACCCTGGCGCCCTCGTCGACACCGCCCGATATGACGACATCGTTGCTCTCGTAGGATTTCACCGTGACCGGCTTCAGCGAGACGCCGCCGGCCTCGTCGACCACATAGAATGACGGCTTGTCGCCGGCGTCGTAGAGCGCCGACAGCGGCAGCCGCGCGACGCGCGCGGTTTTCCGGTCGCACAGCGTGAGCGTCGCGGTCATGCCGAGCTCGACATTGTCGCCGGCGCCAGGCAGCGAGAATTTGGCGAGATAGGTTCGGGTGGCGGGATCGGCGCTCGGCGAAATCTCGCGGAGCTTCGCCTCATATATCCTGTTCGGCTCCGACCACAGCGTCACCGACGCGGAACCGGTCTTGGCACGGTCCACAAGCGTCTCCGGGATCGCGACCACCGCTTCCTTCTCGGCAAACCGTGCGACCCGAATCGCGGTCTGACCCGCGGCAACCACCTGGCCCGGCTCGACCAGGGTCGCAGTCACGACGCCGCGGGCATCCGCCACCAGCGTCGCATAGGAAAGGGAGTTCCTGGTGAGATCGACCGACCGTTCGGCGCGACTGAGCCGCGCGCGAGCCTCGTCGCCGGCGGCCTTGGCCTGGTCGAGCTGCGCATCGGTGGTCCAGCCTTTTGCGCGCAGCTCTTTCGCGCGGGTCTCGGCGGCGGCGGCCTGTGCCAGCACGCCGGTCGCGGCATGGAATTCGGCGACCGCCTGCTCGGCCTGCAGCTTCAGGTCGACTTCATCCAGGGTCGCGAGCGGCTGGCCGACATCGACGGTCTGGCCGACTTCGACCACGCGCTTCGCCACCTTGCCGGGCACCCGAAAACCCATGTCGGCCTCGATACGAGGCTTGACCGTGCCGACAAAGCTGCGCTCCGGCGTCTCCGCCTCGTAATGGGCGGTTGCAACGAGAACCGGTCGCGACGGGGCTGGCTTGTCCGCGACCTTATCGTTGCAACCGGCCAGTGCGATCGCCAGAAACGCCAGCGATGCACCGACTAAAAGCCTGGAATAGCTCGATAAAATCGATCGCGCCAACATCGGACACTCCTCTGGCTGAACCTGGGAAAGAGTGTCGAGTGTCTAATGATAAAAGTCAATAATCGTCAATAGTCATGATTTCGTGATCGTTAAGCCGAGCTATCGGCGGCCTTTCTTCCGGGCCGCCTTCCGGGTGACTCCTCTCTTCTTCGTTGTCTTTGTGGCCTGTTTCGACCTCGCGCTCGCCGATTTGCGCGCGGCCTTCCGAGTCGCTTTCTTTGGTGTGGATTTCTTCCCGGTCTTCGCCGCGCCGCGCCTTGCTGTCTTCTTTGTGGGCGGCGCTTCCGTCGCGCAGGCTGAGCCGCAACCGGTGGCACCAGCAGCGGATTGGAGACGAGGCCCTCGGCCGCGAACGGCATAAAGGCCATGCTGGTCTCGCCGACCCGGGCAGGCTCCTTCGACTTCAGCGCCTGCGACGCGCTGTCGGCGAGCCCTTTCACGGTGTCTGAGAATTTCTCCAGGATTGATTTCTGCCTGGCCATGATGCCTCCGCGATCGCCGGAACTAAACCGTCGCGGGGCGTGCGGGTTCCAATGAGACGGTCACTCCCCCAACTGAAACCGCTCGAAGCGGTGCAGTTCCTCCTCAATGCGGCGTTTCAGGACGGCCCTCGCCTCGCCCTTGGCGGCCTTGCCCGGCCCGACCCAATTCCATTTCTGCATCAGCAGCTTTTTCGCCTGCCGGTCGCTCTTCAGATCCAGCGCCGCGACGATGTCCTCGCCCACCAGCACGGGGAGTGCGAAGTAGCCGAATTTGCGTTTGGCTTTCGGCACATAGGCCTCAAAGCGGTGATCGTAGTCGAAGATCAGATGCGTGCGCTTGCGCTGGATGATCAAGGGATCGAAGGGCGAGAGGATGTGCACTAACTGCGAGGCCTCGCGCGCGGCCGCGACCGCTTCCGGCGCGGCCCAATGCTCGTGCTTGCCGGCGCCTTCGAGCGCGACCGGCACCAGTTCGCCTCGCCGCACCCGGCGCTGAATCAACGTCCGCACGGCCTTCTTGCGCGGCGCGTCGAGATGGCAGATCGAATTTAGCGACACCACGCCCTGCGAGCGCAGGGCGCGGTCGAGCAGATACGCGGTGATCTCGCCGCCTGAAGCCGCCTTCGGCCATTTGTTCCAGCCGAAATGACGGGCCATCAACTCGTAGGTCTTGAGCATGCCGTTGCGCTCGGAGATCGTCACCGCGCCCGTATAGAAGGCGAGTTGCAGCGCGCGCTTCGACGGCTTGCGGCTCTGCCAGAGATGCTCCTTCTCGGTGAGCACATCGTCCTCGATGTCGCGGATGGTCAGCGCGCCCTCGCGCAACAGCCGCATCACCTTGCGCGTATCGGCCGGCTTCACCGAGGCGAACCAGCGGTGGCCCTCGCGCTTGTGCAGCTTCATCTCGGGGATGAAGAAGCGGAAATCGGCGGAGGCGACATAGGACAGCGCGTGGGTCCAGTATTCGAACACACTTCTATCGGCGCTCTGCGCCTGGCGCAGGTCGGCGCGGCGATAGTCGGGGATGCGGGTATAGAGGATGTGATGGTGGCTGCGCTCGATCACATGGATGGTGTCGATCTGCACATAACCGAGATGGGCGACAGCGTCCGCGACGGCTCGCGGACCTGCGCCGAATGGCGCCTGCGCGTCGAGCCGCTGGGCGCCGATCCAGAGGCGCCTTGCTTGCAGTTTGGTCAGGGGATGGGAGGGCACCGCGCGGGACATGGAAACGGCAATCTAACCGGATTCGCGGGTCTTTTGTTGCGCATGATCTTTTCGGGAAGTCCGTTCCCACCTTTCCGGATCATGCGCCCGAGAAAAAGCCGCGCTGCCTCTTCGGGAGCAGCGCGGCCAGGGAAAGCAAAACTCTGTTTGGCAGGCTTACTTCATCATCGCGGCCTTCTGCGCCCTCATGTAGTGCTTGCAGGCGCTGCCCATCTTGCCGTTGCTCATGTCGGTATTGGCCATGCCGATTTCCTTGCTGGCGGCCATCTTGCCGGGCGATTCCGGCATCGTCATCATCATGTTCGTGGACTTCATCATGTTGTCCGACGTGCATTTCATCATCGCCGCGGATGCGGGCGACACGGCGAAGGCGGAGACCACGGCAGCGGCAATCAAGAACCTCATTCAAACCTCCCTGGAAAATGGACACCAGCAACAGGCTGGCCAACAAGGTACGTATTCCCCTCGGCGAGCGTTTCCGGGAGAAGACAATTTTTGCGGTGCAAAGGCAGGGTTTTTCGGTCGCGCGATTGCTGCCGCCCGCTGGGCCTAGGGGTTCGGATTCTGCGGCTTCGGCTTTGCACCAATGCTGCCGGTCGCGATGTCGGCATCGCACGACGCCCGGCCGCGAACCGGCGCTTCGCAGCGATAGACAGTGCCGGTCAGGCGATCGATCAGCCACGCGCTCTCTTCGCTCGGACCTTCGAAGCCGAGATAGCGGGTACCGAGCGCGGTCACAAAAGTGGAGAGCAGGATCGCCGCGGCGATCATGGCGGCGCCGACCAGGATCGGCAGCGAGCTGATTGTGATCGTACGATCCGGCACGCCGGTACGATGCCCCTGATAGTCGCTATGTCGCTTTATTGACGAAATCACGGCCCTTGCTTCGCTTTTTTTGTTGGCTTTTCTTGTTGGAATTGGGTGTTAGGCGCGCATCTGGCCGATTTGTTGTTCCGAGGCCGGCGTCAGCGCGACCGCTTTGAGACGTCTGCCGGACGATGGAACGAAAAAGGCGGCTCTCTCGCGAGCCGCCTTTTTTGTCTGGAGCTGGAACTCGCCTAGCGGAACAATCCGCCCATGACGTGGCCGAAGAAGGCGCCGGGTCCGCTACCGCCGCCGCGGGCATAGCGCCGGCCGCTACTACCGCCGCCATAGTGACGGGCACGGTGCGAGCCGGAGTTGTCGGAGGCGGAAGAAGAGACGTCCTCGTTCTCGGACGGCGCGCGGGCCGCGAGATTTTCCGAGATCAGCGCGGCATGCTGCTCCTTGTTGAGATAGCCGGTGTCGGGATAGCCGCGCACTGCCTGCCAGCGCTTGATCACGCCCCGGGTCTCGTCGTCGAACTTGCCGGTGACATGCACGTCGAAACCGAGCTTGGTGAGGCGGCGCTGCACGTCGCGGCGTTGTCCCTTGTCGAGACCAATCTGGTCTTCGGCGACCCGGTCATCGCTGGAGGCATCGCTCAGGTTGCGGGTGGTGTTCGGGTTCGGATCCGGCTTGCCCTGCAGCATCGCGACGCGGGCGAGCGCCAGCGACTTGAAGACGCCGTTCGGATAGTTGGTGACGTAGGCGTTGAGCTCTTCGATCTTCCTGGAGTTCTTCACCGAGCGCCAGAACTCAAGCTCCATGTCGGAGGCCTGACCGACCAGGGGCGTGGTATTGGCGGGCGTGTCGCCCTTGGCTCCGTCGGCCGACAGCGCAACCGCGTTGAGATAAACGGCGCCGGTCAGGTCGGTATGGCCCCAGGGCATCTGGCCCTTGTTGGTCTCCTCGTCGACCTGGGCGCGCACTCTGGTCATTGCCTGCTGGATCTCAACGCCGGGCTGGGTGATGTTGGCGACCAGCGCGCGGGTGAACGGGCTGTTGGTGCCTTTGTCGCCGTCGAGCGCGGTCTGGCCGGGGCTGGTCGCGAACGCGATCAGCGTGCCTTGGCCGGTGTTCATCGCGGCAAGACCGGAGTCGACGGTCAGGCCACGGCTCAGTTTCGCCGAACGCATCTTGGCCGCGAATGGATTGTCGCGGCAGGCATCCAGGAACACCAGCTTCACCTTGGCGTCCTGCATGGTCTGATCCAGCGTCGTGTCGACATTGATCGTGGCGCCCAGCTTGACATCCGCCTCGCTCTTCAGGTCGGCGTCAACGGGCAGCAGATAGTTCGAGCCGCCCATCGCGATGCCGTGGCCGGCATAGTAGAACACGGCGATGTCGGCGCCTTCCGCCTTGTGGCCGAACTCGAGCAGCTTCTCGGTCATCTTGTCGCGGGTCAGGTTATAACCCTCGACGACGTCGAAGCCGACATTGCGTAGCGTGCTCGCCATGGTCTTCGCGTCCATCGGCGGGTTCGGCAGCTGCGGCACGTTCTTGTAGGCGCCGTTGCCGACCACGAAAGCGACGCGCTTGTCGGCGAGTGCGGCATTGCCGCTGAACAGAAGCGCTGCGACTGATAAAGCTGCGATCCAGAAGCGCATGGTCATCTCCCCTCATTGCAAGCCCGGTAGATCGCCGGTGCTGGGCCATCCGTTGAGGCGAATGTGATCGCGAAAATCACCGGCGACTGTGACAAAGATCACGCAAGGCTCGGCAGGCATCGAACCCGCCCGCTTTGGGATGCGACGCGGCCGGCCCAAGGCTGCGGTCCGTCGAAAGTAGCGGCCGGAGCCGATTCTCCGGACTGGACGAAGGAACGCCGAAGGGGGAGCATAAGTCCTGATATTATGGGTGCTTTTCGCCCTGTGACCTACATCACATTCAAGCGTTCGAACCCTTTTTATGTTCGCAGCATCCAAACGCCATCAGCAGGCGTGCAACACCCAAGGATCACGACCATGACCAGCTCTGTCAGGTTTTTCGGACTTAAGGCGATTACCATCGGCGCCGCGCTCTCGATGACCGCGGGCCTGGCCTTTGCCGGTGACAATACGATCTCCAAGAACAGCATCGTCGATGCGTTGAAGTCGCCGCCGCTGACACGCAGTCTGTCCAGCGCCACGAACGGCCCCGATGCGGCGACCAAGGCCCATGAGGCTTCCATTCTCGACAAGGTGCGCAACCGCCAGACGCGGTCGCTATCGACGACCGAGCGCCAGGACATCGCCGAGATCGCGGCCAACAAGCCGAAGATCGATCTTGAGATCAACTTCGACTACAACTCGGCCGATATCAGCAAGAACTCGATGGGCGCCGTGAAGGCGCTCGGCGAAGCACTGACCGATCCGAACCTGAAGGGCTCGACCTTCATCGTCGCCGGCCACACCGACGGCATCGGCGGCGAGGCCTTCAACCAGGGTCTGTCCGAGCGCCGCGCTGACACCATCAAGCATTATCTGATGGACAAATACCACATCGCCGCCGGCGACCTCGTCACCGTCGGTTACGGCAAGACCCAGCTGAAGGACGCGGCCAATCCGGCCGACCCGCTCAACCGTCGAGTCCAGGTGGTCAACACTGAAACGCAGAACACCGCTTCGAAGTAACGCGTCGTTCAAGTGATCCGCCTGCCGCTCCCGGCAGGCGGACTGTTGATGGATAGCGCCAACCCATATTGCGCGGCGTCATCGCGCAGCGCCACGCCGCTTCGCGCATCAGCGCCGATCGAGCAGGTCGCGGATTTTTGACGCCAGCATCACCTGCGTCAGCGGCTTCTGCAGCATCGATACGCCGGGCTCGAGCCGGCCCTGATGCGTGATGGCGTTGCCGGAGTAGCCGGTGATGAACAGCACTTTCAGCTTCGACAGCCGGTTCTGCATCTCGCGGGCGAGCTGGCGCCCGTTCATCCCGGGCATGACGATGTCGGTCAGCAGAAGGTCGATCCGGAACGGATCGGAATCGTACAGTGCCAGCGCCGCCGCGCCATCCGGCGCTTCCTGGACGCGATAGTTCAGGTCGCGCAGCGTCTCCACGAGATAAGAGCGGACATCGGCCTCGTCCTCGACCACCAGGATGCTTTCGCTGCCGCTGGCTCCAACCACTTGAGCGCCGTCGGCCTCCTCGGCCGCGGAGGCGGCGGCATGCGCGTGCGGAAGATAGACGTTCACGGTTGTGCCCTCGCCGACCTCGCTGCGGATCTTCACATGCCCGCCGGACTGCTTGACGAAGCCATAGACCTGGCTCAGCCCGAGGCCGGTGCCCTGCCCCGGCTGCTTGGTGGTGAAGAACGGGTCAAATGCCTTTTCCTGGGTATCGCGCGACATGCCGTGGCCGGTGTCGCTCACAGATACCTGCACATATTCGCCGACCGGGACGGCCGCGTTCTGCTGCGAATAGCTTTCGTCGAGATAGGTGTTACGGGTCTCGATGGTGAGCTTGCCCTTGCCGGCCATGGCGTCCTTGGCATTGACCACGAGGTTGAGGATCGCCGCTTCCATCTGGCTCGGATCGAGCTCGGCCTGCCACAGGCCAGCGCCGCCGTTGATCTCGAGCTCGATGTTTTCGCCGAGGGACCGCTTGAAGAAATCCGCCATGCCGCCGATCAGCTGATTGACATTGGTCACCCTCGGATCGAGCGGCTGGCGGCGCGCAAAGGCCGACAGCCGCTGCGTCAGCATCGCCGCGCGCTGCGCGCCGCTGGCGGCATTGGCGATCGCGCGCGTCAGCCGCTCGCGCGAAGACTCGCCCCAGGCCTTGAGGCTGCGGTCGGCCATCTCGAGATTGCCGCTGATGATGGTGAGCAAATTGTTGAAGTCGTGGGCGACGCCACCGGTCAATTGGCCGATCGCGTCCATCTTCTGGGAGTGACGCAGCATGTCCTCGGCCTCGCGCCGCTGCAGGCCCTCCTGCGCCAGCGCGAGCTCGGTGACGCGAAGCTGCGACGGCGATGGCAGCGCCAGCACCTTCGGCAGCAGCAGCCATATCATGACCGCCGTGACGATCGCGGCAAGCGCCGTCACCGCCTTGATCAGCCCCTCGATGCCGTAGATGGGCACCCAGAGTGTGATGATCGACAGCACATGGGTGAGGCCGCAGGCCGTGATGAACAGTGCGAACGCCCAGAAGACCCAGCCGAAGTCGACGTCACGGCGCTTCGACACGAAGATCGACAGCGCCACGGGGATCGAGAAATAAGCGGCCGCCATCACTGCGTCGGAAGCGACGTGAAGCCAGATCAGCTCCGGCTCCCATTGCAGGCTGATCCCGTGCGGAGACAGCGTGGACGAAGCCAGTAAGCGCTCGAAAAATGCCCACATGCCGGTCGTTCCCCTGAAGAGCGGAGATAGAATCTCCCGTGCCAGTCAAGGTTGACCAGCCGCGCAAGGGGCGTCAAGCGATCCGCGTCCCCGCGCAGGCAGGAACCGGCTGCATTGACGATCAAATCCAGCTCTGGAACATCATCAGACGATTGAAGGTCTGCATCGACGTACCCACGAACGCCGCCGAAATCGGCAGCATCGCCGCAAAGCCAGCGGTCGCAACGGCGACAAAGGCCCATAGCGGCCAGCGCGGCATCCGCTCCCGCCGCAGGGCATAGACCAACGCCAGGCTCGCTACCGTCGCCGACGGCAGGTAATAATAGATGAAGCCCAGTGTCCGCGGCAGCAGCGCCCAGGCGAGATACGGCCCGACATAGAACGCCACCACCAGGAACGCCTCGCGCTGGCGCGCCGTCACCAGGTCGCGCAGACAGACCGCGAGCGCAAGCAGCGCCGGCCACAGCACCAGCGGATTGCCCAGGCACGCTACCGCCGAGATGGTGCCGCCTCCGAGATTGTCGAACAGGAACCAGACCGGCCGTACCAGGAACGGCCAGGACGGCCACGAGCTCATATAGGTGTGTCCGCCAAGCGCGGTCGTGGTGTTGTCGGAGAATATCCTGCGCTGCGCCTCGATCAGATCGGACAACGAGAAGCCGTAGAGCGCGACGAAGCTCGAGAGATAAGCGAGTGCCGGCAGGAGCGCGAAGACGATCGCGAAGTGATACGCCCTGAAGCCTGGCCAGAGGTCGGGGCGATACCAGTCGGACTCGCTCGCATCGGCGAAGGTCGTGCGCCAACCCTGCATCAACCTGATTGCCGCGATGATGGCGATGCAGGTCGCGAGCGGAAACAGGCCGCTCCATTTGCAGGCTGCCGCAAATCCGAAGGCAAGACCTGCGAGCGCGAAAGCGATGTGCGGGCGCACCTGTCGAAAACCGAACAGGAAGGCGGCGATGCCGAACAGGCCGAAGGAGAGCGCGAAGATGTCGAGCATCGCCGTGCGCGCCATCACGAACAGCATCTGGTTGAAGAACGCGATCACGCTGGCGGCGATCGCCTGCTCCTGGCTTCGAAACAGCGCGAGGCCGCAGAGATAAATCGCGACGATCGCAAGCGCGCCGAACAGCGTGCCACCATAACGCCAGCCCAGCGGGTTGTCGCCAAAGGCGCGAATCGAGAGCGCGATGATTTGCTTGGCTAGCGGCGGATGCATGAGGTTGAGCATCGGAGATGGCATCACCGGCTCGAGCATCTGCCGCGCCGCCGGCACGTAGTGCACTTCGTCGAAAACAAACTTATCGGGCGCGGTGATGCCGATGAGCAACACCCCATGCGCGACCAGAAAAATGATGACCGAAATGAGACTGCACTGCGCAGCCGGTAGATGAACAGAAGATGGTTCACGCACGATTTTCACGAGATCAACTGTCGTCTCAATCCGAATGAATGTCGTCACAATCCGGATGAGTGTGATCGCGTAAAATTCTTTCGTCCACTACGTTGAACGCAACGCCTGGCAAGCCGAGCCCGCGACCGTCATCGCTCGCCGGCCAGCTTCAGCGCCGCGTCGACGGCGTTCTCCAGAATCTCGTCGGACAGTTTCCTGTCGTTGACCGCGCGCGCGAGCTGAAGCGAGCCCACCATCATGCCATAGGCTGCGATTGCCTTCTTGCGCCGATCGGCGGGCGAACCCTTGGCGATCTGGGCGGCGAGCAGATCGATGATCTCGGCAATTTTCCCGGTGAACGCATCGCGCGTCTGTTTCGGATGTCGCGCAATCTCCGCCACCAGCGCGGCAGTCGGGCAACCGGTGCCCGCACCATCACGGTGCCGGGCCGACAGATAATCACGGATGGTCACCTCGAGCGCGGCCTTGCCCTCCAGATTGGCGCGCAGCCTCGCCTCACGCCGGCTCAGCGCCTTGAGCAGAACCGCGCGGACCAGGTCCTCCTTGGATTCGAAATGCGTATAGAAGGCGCCGTTGGTCAGGCCCGCCGCCGACATGATGCCGGCAAGCCCGACGGCGGCGACGCCATTTTCGCGAAACTGCGCGGAAGCGACATCGATGATGTGCTCGCGCGTCGTTTCCCTGTGTCCCTTTTCGTAGCGCATCGCAATTCTCCGAGAGCGCGATTGTCGCTCAAAGGCGCCGCGGCCACAAGGCGGCGGCCAAATGCTGTTGCATTACGATCATAATAATGCATTATAACCATAATTCAATAGAAAAAGCGCGCCCGGGCCCGCACAAAGGACATCCCCTATGGCACCGCAAAAGGCGACTGCGCGGGTTTCCGAACTCGATGAGACTTCCGCTGCGACAACGCCCGGTCCCGCGCTGGAGACCTCACGCACAAAAAGCCAAACCAGGAGCGAGGAGACCCGCGCCGCACTTCTGACCGCTCCGATTCTCCCCACTCTGCTGAAACTCGCGCTGCCGACGGTGACCGTGCTGGTGGCGCAGACCGCGGTGAACATCGCGGAAGCCTATTATGTCGGCTTCCTCGGCACCGACGCGCTGGCGGGTGCGGCGCTAGTGTTTCCGATCTTCATGCTGATGACCATGATGTCGAATGGCGGCCTCGGTAGCGGGGTCGCCTCCTCGGTGGCGCGCGCGGTCGGCGCCGGCCGTCGCAACGACGCCGATACGCTGCTGTTTCACGCTGTGGTGCTTGCCGTGATTTTCGGCGGACTGTTCACGCTCGGTGCGTCGCTGGGCGGCCCCGTGCTGTATCGTGCGCTCGGCGGCAGCGGCGGCGCGCTCGCCGCCGCGATCACCTATTCAAATTATCTGTTCGCAGGAGCGATTCCGGCGTGGATCGTCAACCTGCAGGCGGCTGCGTTGCGCGGCTCCGGCAATGTCAAGGTGCCCGCGCTGGTGACGCTGGTCGGCGCGATCGTGACCATCCCGGTTTCGCCGGTGCTGATCTTCGGTCTCGGCCCTTTCCCGAGGCTCGGCATCGGTGGCGCCGGCATCGCCTTCGGCCTCTATTACGCTGCTGCGATGCTGTTCCTGCTGCGCTACATGGCCTCTGGCCGCTCCGGCCTCACCTTCCGCATCGTGCGGCTGCGAGCCGCGCTGTTTGCGGATATGCTGAAGGTCGGCATTCCGACCGCAGTGAATGCGATGCTGACCAATCTCACCGTCATCCTCGTCACCGGAGCGGTCGGCCTGTTCGGGACTTCGGCGCTGGCCGGCTACGGCATTTCCTCGCGGCTCGACTACATCATGATTCCGTTGCTGTTCGGCATCAGCACCGCGACACTGACCATGGTCGGCGTCAACATGGGCGCAGGGCAGACGGCACGCGCGCAAAAAATCGGCTGGACCAGCGGCGGCGTCAGCTTGCTCTTCACCGGCGCGATCGGCCTTGCCGTGACGGTTTTCCCGACCGCATGGCTGCATCTCTTCAGCCATGACGCCGAGGTCGTGCGCGAGGGCACGATCTATCTGCGCATCGTGGCACCCGCCTATAGCGCGCTCGGCTTCGGCTTCGTCACTTCCTTTGCAGCGCAAGGCACCGGCCGCGCGATGGGGCCGCTTGCGGCCTCCCTCGCCCGCATCCTGATCGCGGCCGGCGGCGGATGGATCGCCGTCACCAGCTTTGGCGCCGGAATGGCGGGACTTGCCAGCCTGGTGACGGCTTCACTCGTCGCCTACGCCGCGATCTGCGCCACGATCATGTTCTCGCGCTCGATCTGGCGTCCTGAACCGCGTTAGGGCATGATCCGGAAAAGTGTGAAGCGGTTTTTCCGAACAGATCATGCCCAAACAAGAAGCTAAAGCGCGATGACGATAGTCAGCGTGCTTTAAGCTCCTTCGTAGGCCTTCTTCAGCCCGGCGATGTCGAGCTTGACCATGCCGAGCATCGCCTGCATCGCGCGCTGCGCGCCAGCGCGGTCGGCGCCGCCGAGATATTCCGGCAGCGCTGATGGCACGATCTGCCAGGACAGGCCGTAGCGATCCTTGAGCCAGCCGCAGCGCTCCGTCTGTCCGCCATTGGCGAGCAGCGCATCCCAGAGCCGGTCGACCTCGGCCTGATCGACGCAGTCGATCTTGAAGGATACCGCATGGGTGTATTCGAAGCGCATGCCGCCGTTGAGCGCCATGAAGCGCTGGCCGGCCAGCGTGAACTCCACCACCAGCACCGTGCCGGCCTTGCCGCCCGGGCTGTCGACGCTGTTTCTCTGCACAACCTCGATTTTGGAATCGGGCAGCAGCGACACGTAGAATTTCGCGGCCTCTTCCGCCTCGCCGTCGAACCACAGGCAGGGTGTGATCTTGGACATTGGTCTGCTCCCTGTACTTACGCGTCGGCCTTGGCGAACTGCGCTTGCGCAGCCGCGACATCCATCCACATCACTTCCCAGATGTGACCGTCGGGATCCTCGAAGCTGCGGCCATACATGAAGCCGAAATCCTGCTGCGGCGTCGGATCGAGCGCGCCGCCGGCGGCCTTCGCTCTTCCGATCAGGGCATCCACGTCCTCACGGCTGTCGGCGGAAAGGCAGATCAGTACCTCGCTCGACGTCCTGGCATCGACGATCTTCTTGGAGGTGAATTGCCGGTACTTGTCGTGGGTCAGAAGCATGGCGTGGATGGTGTCGGAAAACACCATGCAGGAGGCCGTATCGTCGGAGAACTGCTCGTTCTTGACGGCCCCGATCGCCTGATAGAACGCGTTGGCGCGCTTGAGGTCGCTGACGGGCAGGTTGACGAAGATCATTTTGGCCATGAAAGGGCTCCTTCTTGCTGGGTTCCGTTCCAAGGACGAACCGCAAGAAGGAATCCCGACATACCTTTTCAGATTTTTCTGCGACCCGCCGCCGCAGGCCACCTCACGTCGCCAACGGGCTCGGCATGTTCAGGAACGACCGTGCGACGTGCCAGAACAATTGCCGGTTGATGGCGAGTGTCACCGAATGCGCCGTGCCGGGCAGGATGATGAACTGGCGGTCGCCGTTCGGCAAATGATTGAAGAATTCCTCGATGTCAGGGACGGTGGCGATGCCGTCATATTCGCCGCGCACCAGCAGCACCGGCGCCATCACCTTCTCGGGATGCACCACCGGCAGGTTGGCCGTCATGTCGAGATAGGTGCCGGTCGGGATCTGGTCGCCGAACTGCATTTCGACGTCGGCCAATGCCTCGACCGCGGCGGGATCCGAGGTACCCGCCTTGTCGCGGGTCGCGATCGAGCGGATCATGTCGCGGTCGCGCTTGCGCATGTTATGGCTGCGATAATAGTCGAGTTGCTCGGCGCGCTTTTTCAGCGTCGGCGAGTCCTCGCCCTTGTAGGTGAAGGCGGCGAACACCAGCCGGTTGATGCGGTCGGGCGCGGCCATCGCATAGGCGCCGGCCCGCAGCGCGCCGGAGGATTCGCCGATGAAATGATATTTGCGCTGGCCGGTTTCGCGGGCGAGCACGTCGGCAGCGGCCTTCAGGTCTTCGGCGCCGCTCGCGATATCGGAATTGCCGATCGTGCGGCCGGACTTGCCGTAATTCTCATGGTCCATGGTCCAGCAGTCGAAGCCGTAGCGCGCGAACTCATTCATGACAGAATATTCGCCCTTGCCCGGCACGTGCAGGTCGAACGCCCGCGAAGTCACGGACGAGCCGTGGACGAAGAATACGATCGGCCGCGCCGGCTCGCCGGCCTTCGGCGCGCCCAGCCGCTTGCGGAACATCCAGAGCGGCACGTCGCCCTTCCTGGCCCAGTATTCGCCGCTCCAGATTTCGCTGGCATCGCCATTGTCGGCCTTGACCGGCAGCGCCGGGGCCAACGTCCCCGCCATCAAACCGAGGCCCGCGCCCTTGATGAGGGTGCGGCGGGCAAACGAATTCTCCAGATCAGTCATGGTGTTTCCCCTTATGCGCCCGGCTTTGAGCGATCATCTGTAATTTTCGACCGATAAATAGATTTTAGCAGCGGCTTGATCCGTTTGAAAGCAGTGTGCGCTGCACCGCGAACACCATCGCGCGATATTTTCCGGAACAAGCTGACTTCAACCACAAGTGGGTTTAGTCTTTGCCGCGGCTCAACCGGAAGAAATCCGTCGGACCGCCGCAACAGGGAGAACAGCCATTGAGCAGCAATCTGACCGAAGAAGAATGGGCCGCGCTGATGCCGTCCGAGCTGTGCCAGTACCAGACGCCGATCCCGACCCAGATCGTTTCCAGTGACGAGTTCTATCCCGACCCGCAAAACGAGCGGCAGCGCGAAGTCGAGAAGCGGCTGCTGGCGATGGCCGATGATCTCGGCGGCAGGCAGGGCCTGAACCGCCGTGGCTTCTTCCAGAGCGCGGCCGGCATGGCAGCCTCCTTCCTCGCGATGAACCAGGTCTATGGAAACCTGTTCGACGTGACGCCGGCGGAAGCCGCGACACCGGCGATGGCGCAGGAGCGCGCCAATGCGTTCAAAGACCAGTTCATCATGGACATGCATACGCATTTCCTGCGCGACGACACCCGCATCATGACCTTTGTCGAGATGCGCAAGGCCGTCGGCAAGGCCGGCTGGAACAAGGAGCTCAGCGACCACGAGCAGACCATCGAGGACTTGAAGTTCAACAATTACAAGAAGGAGATGTTCTTGGACTCCGACACCAAGATCGCACTGATCTCGTCGGCACCCTCGGATATCGAACAGGACTGGTTCCTGACCAATCAGCAGATGGCCGACGCCCGCAAGAAGGTCAACGACGAAGCCGGCTCGCGGCGGCTGTTCTCACATATGATTTTCACGCCCGGGCAGCCTGGCTGGCTCGACAACCTCGATGCCGGCCTCGCGCTGAAACCGGAATCCTGCAAGGGCTACACCGTCGGCGACAACACCCACAAGGATGTCAGCCGCTATCCCTGGCGGCTCGACGACGAGAAGGTCGCCTACAAGGGCTATGAGAAAATGGTGAAGGCGGGCATCAAGAATGTCTGCGTCCACAAGGGACTGTTCCCTCCGGGCGTCGAGAAGCAGTATCCGAACCTGCGCGGTTTTGCCGACGTCGCCGATGTCGGACAGGCGGCCAAGGACTGGCCGCAGCTCAACTTCGTGATCTACCACTCCGCCTATCGCCATGTCGGCGGCAATCCCAAGGTGGCTCTCGCCGAGTTCGAGCGCACCGGCCGCATCGCCTGGACCTCCGACCTCGCGGACATCCCCGCGCAATATGGCGTGAACAATGTCTATGGTGACGTCGGGCAGTTGTTCGCGACCACGCTGGTCGCCGAGCCCAACGTCTGCGCCGCGCTGATGGGCACGCTGGTCAAGGGGCTCGGCGCCGACCGCGTCTGCTGGGGCACGGATGCGCTCTGGACCGGCGCGCCGCAATGGCAGATCGAGGGCCTGCGCCGGCTGGAAATTCCCGAGGCTATGCAGAAGAAGTTCGGCTTCGCCCCGCTCGGTGCCGCCGACGGCCCGGTGAAGACCGCCATCTTCGGCGACAACAACGCGCGGCTCTACAACATCCAGCCCAAACGCGCGATGCTGGAGCTCAAGGGCGACCGTTTCGCGCTGATGAAGGAGAAATACGAGAAGGCCGGGCCTGAGCCGTCCCATACGCGCTACGGCTATGTCGTGCCGAACGGGACCATCGATCACAGCGTGTTCGTGTGATGCTCTCGCGCCTCGGACGCACGCAGCGTGCAACGGTGCGCTGCTGATCCGGGGCGGGTCCCGGCTCTGCGGCGCACCGCTGAAGCAGCGCTGCGCCGCGTCGGGGACACGAGTTATTTCCCCGTGAACTTCGGCTTGCGCTTCTCTCTGAATGCCGCAACGCCTTCCTTCAAGTCCTCACTGGTGCGGATTGGATCGAGGATCCGCCGCGCCTCGGCGACCGTCTCCAGCGGCCCCTTCGGCATGGCCTCGCGGGCGAGCTTTTTCAGCCCCTGCACCACCAGCGGCGCGTTGCCGGCAATCCTGGCCGCCATCTCCTGCGCCTGCACCAGATGCTGGCCTTTCGGCACGACCTTGTTCACGAATCCGACCTGATAGGCGCGTTCGACGGACAGTTCCTCCCCGACCAGCAGAAACTCCATCGCGATCTTGTGCGGCATGCGCGAGACGATCGAGGAAATGCCGCCGCCGGTGGTGCCGATCCTGGCTTCGGGATAGCTGAAGCGGGTCGTCTCCGATGCCACGCAGAGGTCCGCCATCTGCACGAACACGACACCGCCGCCGACCACCCAGCCCGACGTCGCCGCAATCACCGGCTTGTCGAGATCGACGCCAAGGCCCGGCACCGCGTGCCACATGTTGACGGGAAAATCCCTCACATCGGCGCCGACGCAAAAATACTTCTCCTCGCAGGAAGCCAGCACCGCCACCCGATCGTCGCTATCGCGAAATCGCAACCAGGTTTCGCGCAATTCATCGCACAGCGCGTTATTGAGCGCGTTGTGCGCAGACGCGCGGTCCATGGTGATGGTAGCGACGTAGTCCTTGCTTTCGTAACGGACGAGCGTCATAGGGCCCTTTCCTGCGATTGGCCGTCTTGTTCCGTCATTGCGAGCGAAGCGGAGCAATCCAGCCTTGCTGCGGAAGCATTCTGGATTGCTTTGGCGCTCACGCGCCTCGCAATGACGTAACGGCTGTTAGTTCTTCTCATCCGGATGCCGATGCACCGGATCGACCCACAGCACGCTCTCGGGCTTCTCGACCGGCTCGATGTCGAGATTGATCGCGACCGCCTCGCCGTCGCTTCGCACCAGCACGCATTCCAGCACCTCGTCGCGGCTGGCATTGATCTCCTGATGCGGCACGTAAGGGGGCACGAAGATGAAGTCGCCGGGGCCCGCCTCCGCGGTGAACTGCAGATGCTCACCCCAGCGCATTCGCGCCTTGCCCTTCACCACATAGATGATGCTTTCGAGATGGCCGTGATGATGGGCGCCGGTCTTGGCGTCAGGCCTGATGGTCACCGTGCCGGCCCAGAGTTTCTGCGCGCCCACGCGGGCGAAATTGATCGCAGCCTTGCGATCCATGCCTGCGGTCGACGGCACATTGGGATCGAGTTGGTTGCCGGGAATGACGCGGACGCCGTCATGCTTCCAGCGTTCATCGTCGTGATGATGCGAATGGGAATGTGCGTGATCGTGGGGAGTTGTCATATCCAGTGCTTTCGAAAAGTTCCTTTACGACGCTACAGAATTACCCGCGCACAGGCCAGACGATTCAGGAAACATTTTCGCGGCTTCATCGTTGTCCCCGCGAACAGCAAGGAGGAGAATTTTTCATGGGTGCCACCACTGACAAGGTCAAGGGCGCGACCAACGAAGCCATCGGCAAGGCGAAACAGGAAGTCGGCGAGGCCGTCGGTTCCGATCGCCTGCAGGGCGAGGGCGCTGTCCAGGAAGTAAAGGGCAAAGGCCAGCAGGCGCTGGGCGATGCCAAGGAGGCGACCAAGGACGCGGTGAATCGCGCGGCTGCTGAAGCGAACAAGAAGCTCTGAGCCCCGTCTCGGATTTCAGGAAGGAAAAGACCGGCCGTTCGCGGCCGGTCTTTTTCTTTGCGTGTCACTTCCGCCGGTGGCTTAGCACATCGGGATTGACGACATTGGTCGGCGTGCCCGCCGCGCACGCAACGATTTGATCGAAAATATCCGTGAATTGAATCTCATATTCGTCTCGCGAAACATAGCCGATATGCGGGGTCGCGATGACATTGTCCATGTTCAGCAAGGAATCGGCCGTGTCGCGCAGCGGCTCCTTCTCGAACACGTCGACGGCCGCATAGCCCGGCCTTCCCGCACGCAATGCGTTCACCAGAGCGTTCGGCTCGATCAGGCCGGCGCGGCTGGTGTTGACCAGCGTCGCGGTCGGTTTCATCCGCGCCAGATCATCGGCCTTGACGATGCCGCGCGTGGCATCGACGAGGCGCATATGCAGCGAGATGAAGTCGCACTGCTCGAAGAAGGCGGCCTTGCTCGCCGCGGCTTCATGGCCGTCGGCGCGCGCTTTCGCCATCGCAGGCTCGCGCGCCCAGACCAGGACTCTCATGCCGAACGCTTTGGCATAGCCGGCGACCACCGCGCCGATGCGGCCGTAGCCGTAGACGCCGAACACCTTGCCGCGCACGGTCGAGCCGACGCCGAACTGCCAGTGGCCCGCCTTCAGCGAAGCGACCTGCTGCGGGATCATGCGCGATGACGCCAGCACCAGGCCCCAGGTCAACTCGGCCGTCGCGTAGGACGGCGTGCCCGCATGCTGGCTCGATGACACGACAATGCCGAGCCCGGTGCAGGTGTCGATATCGATGTGCGGATAGACGCTGCGCTGGCTGATCAGTTTCAGCTTCGGCAGCCGCTCGAGCAGCGGCGTCCTGATCTGCGTGCGCTCACGGATCAGGACCAGCGCTTCGGTGTCTTTCAGCCGTTCGGCAAGCTTGTCGACGTCCTGGACATGGTCGTTCCAGATCGTGACGTCATGCACCCTGAGTTTTGCGAAGCAGTCGAGAGTGCGCACCGTGTCGAAATAATCGTCGAGGACGGTAACCTTCACGAAGCGCCCCCTTGAACGATTACTTTACAGCGAGCAGCTCGACATCGAACATCAACGTCGCGTTCGGCGGAATCACGCCGCCGGCGCCGCGTGCGCCATAGCCGAGCGCCGGCGGGATGATCAGCGTGCGCTTGCCGCCGACCTTCATGCTCGCGACGCCCTCGTCCCAGCCTGCGATCACGCGCTTCTGCCCTATCGGAAATTCAAAGGGCTCCTTGCGGTCCACGGACGAGTCGAATTTCTTGCCCTTCTGCCCGTTCTCATAGAGCCAGCCGGTGTAATGCATCACGCAGATCTGTCCCGGCTTCGGCGAGGCGCCGGTGCCGACCTGGGTGTCGATGATCTGCAGTCCTGAAGCTGTGGTCATGGCTTTTCCTGGGCCTGATGCTGTTCCTTGGGCTAACGCGCCTGACGGCGCAACGAAGACGGCGGCCAGCGCGATCGCGATGGCCGAAACAAACGAGGCTGCCAAATGACGAAAGCGCATCCGCTTAACCTTCCCTGTTCAATGCGGGGGGCTGTTTAGCGCAACACGGCGGGCGTTGCTACCCCGTCAGTCCCTCGAAATGGCCGGACCATCCACGGGACGGCGCGGATAAGCCGCACCGGTAACGCAACCAACTCTGGAACGATTTGTCCGGCGACGCGTAGCCCTGATGCTCCCGCCGTTCACACCCCCGGGCGGCGGGAGTTGTTCCGAGGCCCCGGCGTGCCAGTCGCCGTCGGGGCCTACACAGGAGCGTGCATGCCGCTTTATCATTTTGATCTCGTGAACGCGAGGACGCATGTGGATGCGGGAGATGCGGAGTTGCCCGATGACATCGAGGCCATCGACTCCGCCGATCTGATCGCCCGTCGTGTCCTGAACGAGCTGCCGCAGGCGAAGAACCGACACTACGCCATCCTCGTCACCAATGAGGATGGTGAGGAAATCTGCCGGCTGCCGCTCGATATCATTCACTAGGAGCGAGTCCCGATAGACGTCGCGCACGGGCTGATCGGCGCACAAGGAACGATTGCAACAGCATGCAGTTGGTTTCCGATAACTTCGAGGAGGCTGAATGGCAATGAATGCAAGCGAATTGGACGAACGCGAGTTCGGCAATTTGATCGGAAGCGACAAGGTCGAAGGCACCGCGGTATTCGGCGCCGACGACGCCAAGATCGGTTCGATCGAGCGGGTGATGATCGACAAGGTGAGCGGCCGGATATCCTACGCGGTGCTCGGCTTTGGCGGTTTCCTCGGCCTCGGAAACGATCATTACCCCCTGCCCTGGCAGTCCCTGAAATATGACACGAAGCTCGGTGGCTACCGCACCGGGATTACCGAGAACCAGCTCCGCGGCGCGCCGAAATATCGAAATGACAACGAGTGGAATTGGGGTGACGTCGGCACCACCCGTGCGCTCAACGACTATTACGGCGTGCCCGTCGTTTGACCACATATTACCGGCATATTACCGGCCGAGCTGCTTCTCCCAACAGCCGGCCGCATTCCTGACGGCCTCGTTCGCTCAAGCGATCGGGGCCGCTTTTTTTGAATGCTGCCAATCCAAAGTAGTGCCTCCCGGTTAGGAACCTCCTCTGCACGAAAGGATTGAGCCGAAAATTCCCGAAGACCGTGTCATATGAGGCCCATCCGTGACGACGTATGACGAGCGAATTCCAATCCCCTCCACCGCGCAAATCGCCAGGCACCCTATTCACCCAATGCTGGTGCCCATCCCGATCGTCTGCTTTATCGGCGCGTTATTGACGGACATTGCCTACACGGTCTCGGCGGAGATGATGTGGGCGAATTTTTCAGCATGGCTGCTGGTCGTCGGCGTGATCGGCGGCATGCTGGCCGCCATCGCCGGTCTTGTCGACTTCTTGAGCAACCCCCTGATCCGCGCACTGCCGCCAGCCTGGCTGCACCTGATCGGCAATCTAATCGTGCTGACCCTGGCTTTTTTCAACGTGCTCATCCACGCCAGGGATGCGTGGACATCGGTGGTGCCGACAGGACTCGTCCTCTCGATCATCACCGTGCTGATCCTGCCGATCACCGGCTGGCTGGGTTGGGCGATGGTATATCGCCATGGCGTGGGAGTGGTCCGATGATGTCGCGCGCACGTTTCCTTGGCACCACCCTGTTGTACGGCTCGCTGCTCTGCCTTGCCGGATGCAATGACGGCAGCGGCGACCCAAAGGCCCAGATCGGCTCCAACCCAACGTTGCCCGAACTGCAGCAATATCTGGTGCCGCCGATGCATATCGCGAAAGTCGTCGGCTGGAAGAAAGGTGAGACACCGAAGGTGGCTCAGGGCCTGAAGATCGAGCCGCTGGCGACCGGCCTGCAGCACCCGCGATCGCTCTACACACTTCCGAACGGCGACGTCCTGGTGGTGGAATCAAAGGCGCCGCCGGCCGCCGCCATCAAGCGGCCGAAGGAAATCATCATGGGCTACATTGAGTCGTGGGCCACGTCGGGCGGCAATACCGGGGAGAGCAACCGCATCACCCTGCTACGCGATACCAATGGCGATGGCATCCCCGATAGCCAGAGCATTTTCCTCGACCATCTCAACTCACCGTTCGGCGTGGCCCTGGTCGGCAACGACCTCTATGTCGCCAACACCGATGCGATCGTCAAATATCCCTACAAGGAGGGAGACACGAAAATCACCGCGCCCGGCGAGACGCTGACTCCATTGCCGGGCGGGCCGATCGACCATCACTGGACCAAGAGCCTCGTCGCCAGCCCGGACGGCAAACTGCTCTATGTCGGCGTCGGCTCCAACAGCAACATCACCGAGAACGGCATGGAGGCCGAGCACAACCGCGCCGACATTCTCGAGGTCGATCGCGCCACCGGCCGTTTCCGCATCTTCGCGAGCGGACTGCGTAATCCCAACGGGCTGAGCTTCGAGCCACAAAGCGGGGCGCTGTGGACCGTCGTCAACGAGCGTGACGAGATCGGGCCGGATCTCGTGCCCGATTACATGACCTCGGTGAAGGACGGTGCATTCTACGGCTGGCCCTACAGCTATTACGGCCAGCATGTGGATCCCCGTGTCCAGCCGCAGCGGCCGGATCTCGTGGCAAAAGCCATTCCGCCGGATTATGCGCTGAGCTCGCATGTGGCGCCGCTGGGACTTGCGTTCTATACCGCCAGCAATCTTCCCGAATCCTATCGCGGCGGCGCCTTCGTCGGCGAGCACGGCAGCTGGAACAGGCAGGTGCTGAACGGCTACAAGGTCGTGTTCGTGCCATTCAGCAACGGCAAGCCGAGCGGCATGGCGCAGGATGTCGTGACAGGATTCCTCAATAGCGACCATCAAGCGCGCGGCCGGCCGGTAGGGCTGGCTGTCGATAAAGCGGGCGGCCTGTTGATTGCCGACGATGTCGGCAACACCATCTGGCGCGTGACGTCGTCAGGAAGCGGCCCGTCGCCAGCTGCGCGGTTGTAGAGCGCGCCAGCGGAACAGCAATTGGTTCCCATTAACATTGGGTAATCGCCGGTTGGCAAACCAATGTTCCCTTCCCATGTCGAGTGCATGAAACAATCAGACATCTTCAGGGAAAACGCGGACAACTGTCTGCAGTTGGCGGAACGCGCGGAGGGCCAGCCTGCCTTCAAGCGCTACTCGCGCATGGCGCAAGCGTGGACGGCGCTTGCGCAGGAGCAGGATTGGCTTGACGGCGAAGTCCCGCCCCTGACGGCCCGCCATTTGCCAGATAGCCAGCCCGCGCCCTAAATCGGGAGCCAACGACATGCGCCTGCATATCGCTTTGGCGGCTTTCGCCGCAGCGTTTGGCGTGGCAGTAGCCTGCGCGGCCGTCACGACCGCCAAGCACGTGAAAACCGACACCTCTTCGCTGTCGCGACCGATCCGGCACACGTAAACCAGCGACGCTGCGATGCTGGAACCAAGGGCGGCTTTGTGCGTAGCACCCGTGTCAGCTACCGGTCGAGGTCACCGCATTGGACGCCCGAACCACAAGGCGGAACCCTACCGCTGAACAGCCTGGGCTGCCCGCGTCGCGGCCCGAACAGCTTCCGCCGCCTGAAGATCGGCAGGTAAGCGAAAAGCCCACGGACGCGGCCAAGCCGCCGCCGTCCCTGCGCGGCCGGTTGCGCGAGCATTGGATCCTCGTGACGGCGGTCGCGTGCCTTCTGCTCGTCGCCGCGATCGGCGGGCTGGCCTACTGGCTCTCTGTGCGCAACTACGAATCCACCGACGACGCCTTCGTTGCCGCGCGCAGCTTCTCGGTCGCGTCGAAAGTCGGCGGATACGTCACCGAAGTGCCCGTCACCGACAATCAGCATGTCAACGCCGGCGACCTGCTCGCGCGAATCGACGATCGCGACTACGTGATCGCGGTCAACCAGGCGAAGGCGCAGGTGGCGGTCGCGCAGGCGAACATCGACAACGTCCAGGCGCAGATCGACAGCCAGCATGAGCAGATCAATCAGGCGAAGGCGCAGCTGGACCAGGCCAAAGCACAATTGCAGTTTGCACAGGAGGAGGAGGCCCGCGCCAAGGATCTCGTCGAGAAGGGCGCCGGCACGGTGCAACGCGAGCAGCAGACGCGTTCCGACCTGCAATCCCAGCAGGCGAACATGACGCGGAGCAAGGCTGCGCTGACCGCAGCCCAGCTTGGGGTCAAGACGCTCGAGGCGCAGCTCGAAAGTGCCCGCGCCTCGCTGCGGCAGGCGCAGGCCCAGCTCGATCAGGCCAATCTCAATCTGCAATACACACGCGTCACCGCCGCCCAATCCGGTCGCGTTGCCAAGCTATCCGCTGCGGTCGGCACCTTCGTCACCGCCGGCCAGAGCCTGATGATGTTCGTGCCCGACGAGATCTGGATTGTCGCGAACTACAAGGAGACGCAGCTTCGCGACATGCGCCCGGGCCAGCCGGTCGAGTTCACGATCGACGCTTATCCCGGCCGCAAGCTGACCGGCCGCGTCGCATCGGTGCAGCCGGGCTCCGGCACGGCCTTCAGCCTGCTGCCCGCCGAGAACGCCACCGGCAATTATGTGAAGGTCGTGCAACGCGTGCCGGTTAAGATCGTGGTCGATCACTGGCCAGCCGACCTCGCGATCGGGCCGGGTATGTCGGTCGTGCCCTGGACCAGGGTGCGATGACCGACGCGACGGCAACCGGAGGCTGGTCGCCGGAACGCTCCGCGGCCGGCGGACACAATCCCTACCTCATCGCCTTTGTCGTCTCGATCGCGACCTTCATGGAGGTGCTTGACACCACCATCGCCAATGTCGCCTTGCGTCACATCGCCGGTGGGCTGGCAGTCGGCATCGATGAAAGCACCTACATCATCACGAGCTATCTCGTCTCGAACGCGATCGTACTCTCGATTTCGGGCTGGCTGTCGACGGTGATCGGGCGCAAGCGCTTCTACATGATGTGTGTCGCGACCTTTACCTTCGCCTCGCTATTGTGCGGCTTTGCCTGGAATCTCGAAGTTCTGGTGCTGTTTCGCATCCTGCAAGGCATCGGAGGTGGCGGCATGGCAACCAGCGAGCAGGCGATTCTCGCCGATTCTTTTCCACCGCACAAGCGCGGCCAGGCCTTCGCCATCTACGGCATCGCCGTCGTCGTCGCCCCCGTGATCGGTCCGACGCTGGGCGGCTGGATCACCGACACCTATTCCTGGCACTGGATCTTCCTGATCAACGTTCCCATGGGCCTGTTGTCGCTATTCCTGGTCGGGACGCTGGTGAAGGAGCCCTCCGGCGCCGAAGCGGAGCGGCAGAAGCTGCTTAGCAAGGGACTGCGCGTCGACTATGTCGGCTTTGTACTCGTCGCGATCGGATTGGGTTCGCTGGAGTACGTACTGGACGAAGGCCAGCGCAACGACTGGTTCGGATCGAACGTGATCCTGGCCTTCGCCTGCGTCTCGGCTTTCTGCCTGATCGCGCTGGTGGTCTGGGAGCTGATCGTCGAAGATCCCATCATCGACATCCGTCTCCTCGGGCAGCGGCAATTCGGCGCCTGCTTCCTCGCCATGCTCGGCACTGGCGCGATCGTAATCGCGACGACGCAAATCCTGCCGCAACTGCTGCAGGCCGAACTGAATTACACCGCATTCCTGGCAGGACTGGTGCTCTCGCCCGGCGGCCTCGTCACGATGGTCATGATGCCCATTACCGGCAAGCTGATCGGATCGGTGCAGCCGAAATATCTGATCGCGACGGGAGCTGCGATCGCGGCGCTGTCGATGTGGCATCTCACGGGCATCAATGGCGACATCACCTATGGCTATGCGGCCATGTCGCGCATCTATCTCGCGATCGGCCTTCCCCTGCTGTTTCTGCCGATCACGACCGCGTCCTACGACGGTCTTCCACCGGAAAGCACCAACCAGGCGTCGGCGCTGATCAATGTCGCTCGCAACCTCGGGGGATCGATGGGCATTGCGCTGGTGCAGACCGTCCTGGCGCAGCGCCAGCAATTCCATCAGAGCCGCCTGGTCGAGCATATCGCCCCCTCCGACGTCGCCTATCAGCAGACCATCGATGCGATGACGCGGTTCTTCGAGGCGCAGGGATCGAACGCCTCAGAGGCTGCTTCGCAGGCGATCGCCTGGGTCGGACAGACCTTGCAACACCAGATCGACCTGCTCGCCTATATCGACGCATTCTGGACGCTCGCGGTCATCGGCGCGATCATGGTCCCGATCGCGCTCTCGCTGAGGTCGGTCGACCTGACGGCGCCCGCGCGAGGCCACTGATCCCGAAGCGCGCTCAGTAGCCGAGCGCGCAACCGTCCTTGCGCGGGTCGGAGCCGCCGGTCAGCGTGCCCTTGTCCCAGTCGATCCATATCGCCTGACCGCCGCCGAGCGGGCCGACCACGCTCGTGGTCTTGTGACCGAGCTTCTGCAGGCCCTCGACGATGGCGGCAGGCACGCTGTCCTCGAGCTGATAGACGCCCTCGTAATGCAGGCCGCGCGGCATATCGATCGCTTCCTGCACGTCGCAGCCGTAATCGAGCATGTTGGTCAGCACGTGGGTCTGGCCGACCGGCTGGTACTGTCCACCCATCACGCCGAACGGCATCACCGCGCGGCCATTCCTGGTCGCGAGCGCCGGGATGATGGTGTGCAGCGGCCGCTTGCGCGGCGCGATACAGTTGGGGTGGCCCGGCTGGATGCGGAAGCCGCCGGCGCGGTTCTGCAGCAAGATGCCGGTCTTGTTGGAGACGATCGCCGAGCCGAAGGAATGAGCGACCGAATTGATGAAGGAGCAGACGTTGCGATCCTTGTCGACCACGGTGATGTAGACGGTCGAGGGATTCATCGGCGGCGCGACGTTCGGCAGGTCGAGCATGCCGTCCATGCGGATCTTGCCGACATATTCGTCGGCGAAATCCTTCGCCAGGATCCGCACCACGTCGACATCCACCTGGGCGGGATCGCCGATATATTGTTCGCGCATCATGTAGGCAACGCGCGCGGCTTCGGCCTCGAGATGGAAGCGCTCGACACTGAGCGGGGCAAATTTCGTCAGATCAAAGCGTGAGAGGATGTTGAGCATGACCAGCATGGTGATGCCGGGCCCGTTCGGCGGGCACTGCCAGACATCGAGTCCCCTGTACATGGTTCCGATCGGCGAGGTCGTCTCGGTGGTGTGCTCGGCGAAATCCTCCAGCGTGTGCAGGCCGCCGATTCCGCGCAGCGTCTCGACCATGTCCTCGGCAATCGGCCCCTTGTAGAACGCATCGCGGCCGTCTTTCGCGATCGCGCGCAGCGTCTTGCCGAGCTCCGGCTGACGAAGCACCTCGCCGGCCAGCATCGGCCTGCCGTGCGGCAGCAGATAGCGAACGGTGTTGGTGCCGTTCCTCAGCTTCTCGAACTGGTTCTTCCAGTCGAAGGCGATTCGAGGCGCAACGATATAGCCCTCTTCGGCGGCCTTGATCGCCGGCTGCAGCAGCGTGTCGAGGCCGACCTTGCCGTGATCGCGCAGGATCACCTCCCAGGCATCGATCGAGCCGGGAATGGACACCGAATGCGCCGAGGTCAGCGGCACCGAGTGCATTTTCCGCTCGAGATACCAGTCGGCCGTGGCCGCGGCCGGTGCGCGGCCCGAGCCGTTATAGGCCACGATCTTGCCCTCGCCCTTGGGCTGGATCAGCGCAAAGCAATCGCCGCCGATCCCGGTCGATTGCGGCTCGATCACGCCGAGCAGCGCGCAGGCCGCGACCGCCGCATCCGCCGCCGTGCCGCCGGCCTTCAGCACCTCGATGCCCACGAGCGCTGCCTGGGGGTGCGAGGTCGCGATCATGCCGTTCTGGGCGTGGACGGTGGACCGGCCGGCGAAATGGAAATTCCTCATTCGAAATCGCTCACTTTTGTCGTTCTTGCCGGGCTTGCCCGGGAGAAGCCGCGCTACATGACATATTCATGAGGGGCTCGGCAATGGGTGGTATACCAGTGCCCAATGCAGGATTTGCAGGGTTTCCCCGGGAATAGACGCCTGATAGACCGCCCCATGTCCTGCAAGGTCGCCGCCCTATATCAATTCGCCGCGCTTCCCGACTTCCGCGAGCTGCGCGAGCCTTTGCGCGCGTGTTGCGCAGGCCTCGGGCTAAAAGGCAGCATCCTGCTTGCCGCCGAGGGCATCAACGGCACGGTTGCGGGAAGCGATGACGGCATCGATGCGCTGGTCGAGGAGCTCAGGCATGGCGCGCTGTTCGGCGGCCGGCTCGACCATCTCAAGCTGAAATTTTCGCGCGCCACTTCCATGCCGTTTGGCCGGATGAAGGTACGCCCCAAGAAGGAGATCGTCACGCTCGGCGATGCCAACGCCGATCCGACGCGGCAGGTCGGCATCTATGTCGAACCCGCCGACTGGAATGCGCTGATCGCGTCGCCCGATACGCTCGTGATCGACACCCGCAATTCGTTCGAGGTCGCGATGGGGACGTTCGAGGGCGCGCTCGATCCCAAAATCGGGAGCTTCGGGCAGTTCAGGGAATTTGCCGCCCGACGGCTCGATCCGGCCAGGCACAGCAAGATCGCGATGTTCTGCACCGGCGGCATCCGTTGCGAGAAGGCAAGCTCACTCCTGCTCGCGCACGGTTTTGCCGAGGTTTATCACCTCAAGGGCGGCATTCTCGGATATCTGGAGGAAGTGCCGGAAGCCGGAAGCCGCTGGCGCGGCGAGTGCTTCGTGTTCGACGAACGCGTGGCGCTCGGCCATGGCCTGCGTGAACGCGCGAAGGAAGACGCCTCCCATGAGTGAGCAGGAACTGGACGCACGCATTGACGCGCTGGAAGTGCGCCTGACCTATCAGGACGAGACCATCGAGCAGCTTAATCAAACCATCACCGCGCAATGGAAGCAGATCGACGGACTGACGCGCCAGCTTGCCGCGCTGACCGAGCGACTGCAGGAGGCCGAGGCCAATGCCCCGACCCCAGCGAACGAACGGCCGCCTCATTATTAAATATGCATCGCGAAGTAGGTCGCGAGCGCAACGATCGCGACCACGATCAGGCACCATACGACGGGTGAGACCTGCTTGGTGCTGCCGCTGCGCGGCGAGTCATTGGCAGCGTGATTGAACCGGGTGTGGGCCATCGCTCACCTCATTGGCTCGCCTTTACCGGAAGACGGCCTTGACCTTGTCCCACAGCGAGTGGTGGGGATGATTGTCTTGTTCGATCTCTTGCGCCCTCGGTGCATCCCGATCGCTGTCATGCCGGCTCGGCGCCGGTTGCGCGAGGCTGACGGGATCGGACGCCGGAAAGCTGTCGATCAGCCCGGCCTCCAGCCTGGCCTGCATTTCGGCGTCGGCGTGCGCCGCCTCCGTGGGGTCGGCAGCGTGCGGGTCGTGGGGCGCGGGGTTGAATTTCTCAGCCATAGGGACCTCCAGGCCGAACTAACGCGCCGGATTCGCTCCAGTTCCCCTCTCCAGCTCCCACCTTGGCCAAGCCGCCCGCGGCGTGTATCAGGAACCCCAAGATTTGAGCCTGCCGCAGGAACATTCCGCTTTGACCGAGAACACCAAAAAACCCCTGCTCGACGTGCTCGGCGGGCAAAAGCGGGCCACGCCCCCGATCTGGATGATGCGGCAGGCCGGCCGCTATCTGCCGGAATACCGCGAGGTGCGCGCCAAGGCCGGCGGCTTCCTCGATCTCTGCTTCAACCCGGATTTCGCCGCCGAAGTCTCCTTGCAGCCGATCCGGCGCTTCGGCTTCGATGCCGCGATCATCTTTTCCGACATCCTCGTCATCCCCCATGCGCTCGGGCGCGACGTGCGGTTTGAAGTCGGCGAAGGGCCGCGGCTCGATCCGCTGGATACGCCGGAGAAGATTTCCGCGCTGGCCACCGAGGCCGATTTCGGAAAACTCCAGGCGGTCTATGAAGCGCTGCGCCGCGTGAGAAGCGAGCTCGCCGACAACGTCACGCTGATCGGCTTTTGCGGCGCGCCATGGACGGTTGCGACCTATATGGTCGCCGGCCAGGGCACGCCGGACCAGGCGCCGGCGCGGATGCTGGCCTACCGGGAGCCCGAAGCCTTCTCGAAAATCATCGACGCGCTGGTCGAGAACTCGATCGAACATCTGGTCTGCCAATTAAGGGCTGGCGCCGATTGCGTGCAGATCTTCGACACCTGGGCCGGCGTGCTGCCGCCGCGTGAATTCCTGCGCTGGTCGATCGCGCCGACCGCGCGCATTGTCGAAGGCGTGCGTGCGAAAGTGCCCGACGCGAAGATCATCGGCTTCCCCCGCGGCGCCGGCGCGCTGCTGCCGGCGTATGTCGGCGCCACCCGTGTCGATGCCGTCAGTATCGACTGGGCCGCCGAGCCGTCCATGATCCGCGAGCGTGTGCAGAACAGGGTCGCGGTCCAGGGCAATCTCGATCCGCTCGCCCTGATCGCAGGCGGCACAGCGCTGGAGCGCGCCATCGACGACGTGCTGTCCAGTTACGGCCAGGGCCGGCTGATCTTCAACCTCGGCCACGGCATCTTGCCGGAAACGCCGATTGCCCATGTCGAGCAGATGATCGCCCGGGTGCGGGATTTTCGGAATTAGCGCTGCAGGCGCTTTTCTGATTTGAATGTCAAACAGCCTCGCTGCCCGTCGCATCGTCATTTGCAAGGAGCGAAGCGACAAAGCAATCCATATCTCCGCTTGCGGCGCTATGGATTGCTTCGCGGAGCCTGTCATCGGGCGCGCTTTCGCGCGAGGGCAAAGCCGAGGGGTCTCAGAAAAGAGGGAGAATGCGGGGCAATGAAAAAAAACGCAGCGCAACAATTTACGGGCTCCTGCGCGATGGTTTACGCTTATACGTGATCTCCTCGGAGTACCGGGCTTGTTAGCCTCCGTCGCGCTGCCAACGTCTGGCAGCGCTTGATCCCAGCGTCGGGGAATCAGGACCACACGATTTCGCCGTCCGCCTTGGCATCACTCGTCCGGTGAAACCAACACGTCCATCGCATCCCGCACCAACACTCGTGACGATCGCGAAGCGTCCCTCTGATCGGTGCAGGATGCGACAAGAATACACAATTTCCGCTTTTCGTAAATAGAAATTTTCTGGCACCCAAGGGAGGATCACTCGATCAGCTTGAATCAGCTCACGAAATCAATTTTTCGGCGCACGCGGGTTTCACCGATCCTCAGGCCCTCCCGGCGGCGTAAACGACCAAAAGCCGCAGGTGATTCGCCCATCGATGGGGCGTCTAAACATCCACCGTCGTCATTCCGAAGCAGCCCGTAAGGGCTGAGCCCGGAATCCATAACCATGGGAGGGGCGTGGCGTGGAGAGGAGCCTAGGCCCGGCTCGCCGAAAGGCGTATAATTGCATGGTCCATCGCGAAACATGATCAACGTCATGTGGAGGTAGCCATGAAATATGTGCTGCTTGGTAATCTGAGTTCTGAGTGGGCAAGCAAGCAATCGGAGCGGATCGGCAAGGCCAAGGCAAAGCTCGACAAGCTGGGCATCAAGATCGAGTCGATCCACTACACGCAGGGTTACTACGATTTCGTCGACATCGTGAATGCCCCGAATCCGGAGGCGATGCTCGCGTTCTCCGTCTGGTACTCGACCCAAGGTCTGGGGCGGGTCCAAAGCATGCCGGCCTTCGACGCGAAGACCTTCGAAGCCGCGATCAAGGACGCAGCAGGCTAATCTGCCGAGCAGTGCGGAGCCTTACACTTGGGTGATCGAGAACCGGCGCACCACGGCCGATGAAGCTGGGCACTATTTCTTCGCCGTGGCGCTATGACACATTGCGATTGTATGCGCCACAATAGCGGGGATTGCGACACAAGGCGCCGGAGCCACGACGCTACTTGATGTCTTTCGGTCCTTGCCGGTATCTCAAAATTGAGATATAAGCGATCGTGACTTGGCGAGTCGAGATCCTCAACGAAACGGTTGCCGCCGAGATAGCTGCGCTTCCGGCCGACATGCAGGCGCGGTTCTTGCGGCTTGCTGAGCGCGTAACCTCGGCTGGGTTGGAAAGCCTCAGCGAACCTCACGTCAAGCACCTTGAGGGGAAGTTGTGGGAGTTGCGGCTAACAGGCCGCGACGGAATTGCTCGCACGCTTTATGTCACGGCAATCGGCCGAAGGGTGGTCGTGGTTCGTGCGTTCGTGAAAAAGACGCAAAAGACTCCACGCTCCGAGGTTGAGCTCGCGCTCCAGCGAGCAAAGGAGGTCAAATGACAATCTCGTTCGAAAAGCTCAAAGCTCGTCTCCTGGCGAATCCGAAGGTCAAGACGGAGTACGACGCGCTTGCGCCGGAGTTCGAGATTGCCGCCGAACTCCTCAGGGCTCGCCTGCGCGCAGGTTTCTCGCAAGCCGAACTGGCTGCACGGATGCGGACGAGCCAGTCGACGATCGCCCGGCTTGAAAGCGGTCAAACGCTACCGAGCACGAAGACGCTGCTGCGCTATGCCGAGGCAACCGGCAGCAAGTTCCACGTGCGGCTATCGGCGGCCTGATGCGGCGCTGGCGCGCGATCGGCAACGGGGTCGTGCAAAATCGTAAGTGGCGCGCCACGGCCGATGAAGATGGGCACTATTGCTTCGCCGTGGCGCTAAGATCGCATGGCCCGGAACACGCCCCAATCGGTAGAACTGCGACGGCTTTCGATTTGGCTCCACGGCCCGGCTGTCGTCCCTACATCGCAACGTGGTCCGCTTACCCTTCGATAGCGGCTGCACCGATCAATCCCGGGATCGACGTGATGTGCCATTGGCGATCGTCTGGGGCGCGCAACATCCCGTTCAGCTATAGCCTCATGCTGGCCCCTAACTCGACGACTGGGGGCGTGTGCGCCAACCGACCGCAATGAGCCACTCCTGATAGTCGTGCTCGAACCGTTCACGGTCGGCTGGCAGCGGTTGCGGTTTAGCACGAGCAAGTATTTCAGCGAGCGGTTCGAGACTTACCGCGCGACGTCGTTCGTCCACTCCGTCCGGATCCTCGATCGTGTGGGGCCGCATGTTGCCGTGCGCGTCGGGCTCCAGCTGGGTGCCGTAGAGCTGCGGCCTACCTTCGAACACACGGATCCTGTCCTCCAGCATGGCCGGCTGCCAAGCTGGGACCAAGTGCTCGTGCGCGGCCGCAGCAAGGAGCTTAAGGCACGAGCGCTGAAATTCCGGGTGCGCGATGGCGTGCTGGACGATCAGCCAGGCGGCGTCCGCGGCTCGTTTGCCGACCAGGCGCTTCGCCGGCCATCCGATCTGGGCCATGATCGCCCGGAGCCGCAGCGCATTCTTCTCGTGAACGGCGGCCATACGTGGATCATAGCCCTCGTACAGCGCTCCCGACGCCGCCAGCTCGTCACTGACGTTTCGGTCGTGCTCTGCCATGGCGATGAGCTCGTCAGCAATTCTGCAATCCATCCCGAAATGATAGCCCAACGTGCGACCCTTCAACAGGTGAACGGCTTTGAGCTGAAGCTGTTCCAGCGCGACAAGCTGAACACTGGCGCGGCTGCTTGCCTCTTTTGACGCGAAATTGCAGCAACGGTACGTGAACGCGAGAAGGGGCCGGCGATCAAGCCCGGCTTGGTGTCGAGGGCGCTCCATGTACCGGGTCTGTACACCGCGGCGCGAATTCGGCGACATAAGCGCGTGTGCCGCGTTGCAATGGGAGGCGAGGTCGCACCCTATCGTACATCGGGAAATGGCGCGCCACGGCCGATGAAGATGGGCAATACTCTTTCGCCGTGGCACTATGATGCCGCAATCCACCACGCGCTCCAATTAGCAAACCTGCGACGGCCTTCGATCCAGCACTGCGCCTCCTAGATCCTCGTATTGCGGGCTGGTCCGGTTGACCCCTCAATAGCGGTAATCTCGATCAGCCTCCCAGATAGATGCGAAGGGCCATCAGCTGACGTTCGCGGCAAAAAAACGTCGCTGCACCCGAACGCCCGTCACTTTTGAGTGCCGCTATTGAGGGATCGCATCATAATTGATCTTATCGAAGCGGTTTGCCTGAGTCTTCAGCGCGGTCCAATCGAAATCATAACATTCGGCGTCCGTCCAATCGTCCGGATAGTTGATCCTAAACAGAGAGCCTATCGATGCCTCCATCGGGTGATAGTCATTTCCGGAAGCCAGCCCTATTGACCCCGCATCGAAATCTCGGTCGCGAAATTGGGATGAAACAAGCACCAAGAGGCCAGCGACAGCCATTACAAGATTTTCGAAATTCGCTTTCTTAAACTCATCGTGCCGATCGTGTTTGGCTGCGTTGTAGGCTTGATACCAAGGGAGGCTCACGCCACCGTGGTTTGGTAGCCCACGTGCCGACTTCCACGGGTCGAAAGGCTTGAAGATCGGTGGCGTGCCGTTCCAGATAGGGAGCATCACCTCGTATGAAGATAAGTGGTGCGTCGCGTCCACCTTTCGATAGTGAGTCATATTCAGTGACCGCCCCGGAGGAGGCGTGAAAATGTTTTCCTCCAAAATCGCCTTGAAGTTAGCCTCAACCTCTATACACGTGCGCATGAATAGCGCGTATATTCGGTACGAATATGCGGACCGACACTCATCGCTTGGCTCCAGATATTCGAAAATCGACCGGAGATCATTTTGGATCAGGGTTAGCGCGCGCACATAGTGCTCGGCATTCTTGGCGTAGTCGCGGTCATGGATGTAAGCCCAACCGCTGTAGCCTGACTGCGATCCCGGTTTGATAGCTCGATAGTTTCGATGAAAGGGCTTCGCGAGAAGTCATTGTATGCTCATTCTGTGAAGTATAGTGCAATCTGTCGTACTTTAGATCGGCACCACGGCGGACGTGGCTGTCAAGAAATCGTTTATTCAATGGACCAACGGTGTATCCACCTTTTCGTGTCGCACGTGCCCTTCCCTTGATTGATACCCTCTTCCAACCAACTTGCCGTTCTACTCTTCCGCGAGATAATTATGGTGATGCTGTAACAAGCCCACTGACTGCTATCCTCTGTTGCCATGATTTCCGATTCCGTCCATCGAACTATTGGCACGATAAATGGATAGTCCAAACGACCCATTAGATTCGGACCGATCTGCGCTATCGATGAGACAAAACATTCACAATCAGGCACGACAGCCGTCAAATCCCATAGCGTCTGACGCGCCACCTCGCCCACTTCCCGCGGTTTCCTCCATTGGAGGTTTGCGTACGCCGGCCCCCGCGTGCGCCGCGCCACCTTCATGGGGCCGCCATCCGCAAACCTTCACAATAGCGGTCATTGCGGCTTCAGCCGCTGGTGACGCCGGTCTCACGTGACAGCGTGATAATGAACTCGGCAAATACACCCGGCTCGGTCTCGACATCGATGCTGCCGCCATGTTGCTTGACTATGATGTCGTGGGCCATCGAGAGGCCGAGCCCTGTCCCTTCCCCGGTCGGCTTAGTCGTGAAGAAGGGAATGAAGATCTTTTCTCTGGCCTCGGGCGGAATACCAGTTCCGTTATCGCGAATGCGGATTTGAACCGTCTTACCAAAGTTCTGAGTGGCCGCACTGAGGGCAGGCTCAAAGGCCCCATCGCCTCCTTCTGTCTTGCGCTTCATTGCCGCGTAAAAGCCGTTGGAAATCAGGTTGAGAAGTGCCCGGGCCATCTCCTGTGGGAACAGATCGACCTCGCCGGCGGCCGGATCAAACGATCTCTCCATCTTGATCGTGAAGCCCTGCTTCTCGGCCCGCGCGCCGTAGTAGGCGCGATTGAGACTTTCCTCGACGAGAGCATTGATATCCGTGAGTCGGTGCTCCCCCGAGCTCTGACCCGAATGCAACAACATGCTCTTGACGATCGCGTCAGCGCGCTTGCCGTGCTGCACGATTTTTTCGAGATTACCGCGCAGCATATCGGTCAACTCATGGATCTCGGCGCGCTTTTCCGACTCAATCGATATGCCACCCAACGTATCCTGCAACTCACCGATCAGTTCGGCAGACATGCTCGAAAAATTGTTGACGAAATTGAGTGGGTTCTTCATCTCATGTGCGATACCCGCCGTTAGCTGACCAAGCGAGGCTAACTTTTCCGTCTGGACAAGCCGGTTCTGCGCGATCTTGAGGTTCGCCAAAGCGGCCTCGGCGATATCACGCGCCCTGGTTGCCATTTCTTCGCTGCGCTTTAGCTCAGTAATGTCGAAATAGGTCAGCAGACGGCCGCCGTCCGGCAGCGCCCTGGTCTGAAACTGGATGACCCGCCCATCGCGCAGCCGCATTTCCGTTCTGGAAGCTGTACCCTTGCGCACCGCCCCGACACGCCTCTCGACATATTCCTCGAATTGGTCAGCCGGGAAGTCATAGAGGTTTTTGCTCCAGACATGAGTCACGAGATCGCGCATCGTCGGGCGGGTCTCGCGGATGAATTCATCCGAGATGTCCCACATTTTGCGGAATGCGCGGTTGATCAGCTTGGCACGAAGCTCAGGGTCCATGAACAAGATGCCATAATCGATGGTATCGAGAACGGCGTGAAGTTCCTGATCTTTGGTGCCGAGATCAGCCAACGCAGTTTCAGCGATATCGCGTGCCCGAGTCGCGTTCTCCTCGTTGCGCTTCAGGTCGGTAATGTCGAAATAGGTCAGCATACGGCCGCCGTCTGGCAGCGCCCTCGCCTGAAACTGGATGACTTGCCCATCGCGCAGCCGCATTTCCGTCCTGGAGGCTGTCCCCTTACGCACCGCCTCGACACGCTTCCCGACATACTCCTCGAATTGATCCGCCGGGATGTCATAGAGGTTTTTGCTCCAGACATGAGTCACGAGATCGCGCATCGTCGGGCGGGTCTCGCGGATGAATTCATCCGAGATATCCCACATTTTGCGGAATGCGCGGTTGATTAGCTTGGCGCGAAGATCGGGTCCCATGAACAGGATGCCGTAGTCAATCGTGTCGAGGACGGCGTGAAGCTCTTGGTCAGATTGAGAAAGCGCATCACTGCGTCGAACAGTGGTCCGCCTACGACCGCTGGCCGCCTTGCCGGTCGATGCTGATTGCTCCTTCATGCGCTTCCCTCAGGCAACGACTTCATCATACCACGTACCGAATTGAGCGCGTCTTTTTGCCTCAGCGGAATCGGTAATTGACGTCCGCCTCGGGTCAAATCGCGTCGATTTTGCGACGTCTGCTTTGGCGCCCGCTATCCACAATAACAGACATTATCACGTCCGGCTGGGACTGATCTGCCTGTCGCCTTCCTGCGCTCGAATTGCTTACGACCAGCGCAACCGCGGCAGCCCCGGCGTTCTGTCCTCGATCGACTAGGAAACAATGAGCTGCGCCTGCGGTCAACAAAGACCCGGGACATCAACTGCCAAATCCGCGCGGAACCTGCTCGCATTCTGCTTGTCCTGGTTTTTGTCCAATGGCGGTTTGGCGAAGGATAGCGAAGGACCGGTGAGACGCAGACCACCGACCGCTTGATAGCAGGATAAAGGCGCAAGGTGGCGCCGCGGCCGGTCGTGAGAGATTCCAGAAGCTTGGCGCAAGTTGCTGCTTTGCCCGCACCTTGCAAGAATCCGAGTTCTCCTTTGCGCTCAAGAAGTCAGCGCAATGTGTCGATGGCACCGATCCCAACTTAGCGTCCTGGTGTGCTGATCGGTACGATGTCCCGCCGTCAGCGCTTTGCAAGCCGCTGCCGGACCAGCCGGCGCCCGTCAAGGCTCGCGCTGCGCGCGCCCGGCTCCGCCGGCTGGCGGCCTTGACCGGCACCGGCTAGGCCCGGCATTCGATGGTCATGCGTTGATGGCTCAGCGCGAGCGGTATGCCGCTCATCGTCGAAATGACTCGCGGACAAACTTGCGCCGTTCTCCGGTGATTACGGTGACAGTGCACTTAATTTGCATGGAAGCGACCAACGGCGTCGGGAAAACGGCGGCATTTTGCGCCGATAGCCTGTACCGAAATGGCGCGCCCGAGGAGATTCGAACTCCTGCCCCAGTCCACTCTCACACCGGCCGGCTGCGCTCGATGATCTCGGCGGCGCCCTTGGCGAGCAGTTCGAGGCCAACCGCGCGGCCGAGTTCGCGTGGACGATCTGCGGGACCAACGCGCGCGCCCTCGATGATGCGGCTGCCGGCGTGATCGAGCACGGAAGCGGTCAGCGACATCTCTCTGCCCTTGATTTCCGCAAATCCCGCGATCGGCGAATTGCAATGGCCGTTCAGCACCCACAGCACTTCACGTTCAGCATCGGCGCAGGCATGCGTGGCGGGGTCGTCGATGGGCGCGAGGATGCGGCGCGTATCGAAATCATGCGCGGCGCATTCGACCGCGACGATGCCCTGCCCCGCCGCCGGCAGCATTTCCTGCGCGGAAAATTCGTAGGCAATGCGATCTGCAAGCCCGACGCGCTCCAGCCCCGAGCGTGCCATGATCAGCGCATCCGCCGGCCCCGCCGCGCCGCCGTCGGGCAGCCGCTGCTTCTCGCCGGCATCGAGCTTGCGCACGCGGGTGTCGGCGGCGCCGCGGTAGTGGATCACCTCGACATCGGGAAACAGCCGCCGCGCATAGGCGGCGCGGCGCACCGCGTTGGTGCCGACCTTGAATCCCTTGCCGCGTGCGCGCCTGAACTCTTCGAGCGTCACGCCCGGCCGCAGCAGCAGCGCATCGCCGGGCGGATCGCGCGACAACGTGGCGCCGATCACGAGGCCGGGCGTGTCCTCATTGCCCGGCATGTCCTTGAGCGAATGCATCGCGGCGTGAAGTTTTCCCGCCAGCACCGCTTCGCGGATCTGCGCGACGAAGGCGCCGCCCTTGCCGCCGTGTGGCAGCAGCTTGCCGGTCTGGTCGATATCGCCTGTGGTCTCGAACTTGACGATCTCGACCTCGATACCGGGAACGGCAGCCCTCAGCCGGCGCGCGATCTCTTCCGTCTGCGCCAGCGCCATGGCGCTCTTGCGCGTGCCGATGCGAAACTGCGCCACCTACCGCCGCTCCTCTCTCACCGCGCGTCCTCCAGAATCATGTCGGACGCCTTTTCGGCGATCATGATGGTCGGCGCGTTGGTATTGCCCGACATCAAGTCGGGCATCACGGAGGCATCGACCACGCGCAGGCCTTCGATGCCGCGCACGCGCAGGCGCTGGTCGACCACGGCGAGCGGATCGTTGCCCATCCGGCAGGTCGAGGTCGGGTGATAGACCGTGCTGCCGGTCTTGCGGCAGTAGTCGAGCAGATCCTCGTCGCTCGCAGCCTTCACACCCGGATAGACCTCCTCGACGCAATAGGACTTCAGCGCGGGTGCGGCGAGAATCTTGCGTAAGGCGCGGATGCCGTCGATGAAGGCGGCGCGGTCGGTTTCGGTCGCGAGATAGTTGATGCGGATTTCCGGCGGCGACGAGGGGTCAGCGCTCCTGATTTTCAGCGAGCCGCGGCTCTCCGGACGCAACTGGCAGACCGAGGCGGTGAAGCCGGAAAACGGATGCAGCTTCTCGCCCATCTTGTCGGTCGAGAACGGGATGAAGTGGATCTGGATATCGGGCGAGGCCAGCCGCGGATTGGTCTTGAAGAACGCGCCCGAGGTCCCTGCCGCGATCGTCAGCGGCCCGGAACGCGCGAGCGCATAGCGCACCCCCGCCATCGCCCGCCGCACGGGATGGTTCACGACATCATTGAGCGTGACCTTCTGGGCGCAGCGCGTCACGATACGCACCTGCAGATGATCCTGCAGATCGTTGCCGACGCCTTGCGCATCGAGCACGATGCCGATGCCGTGCGACTTCAGGAGATCGGCGGGGCCGACGCCGGAGAGCTGCAAGAGTTGCGGCGAATTATAGGCGCCGCTGGAGACCAGCACCTCCTTGCGTGCGCGGGCGGCGCGCAGATTGCCGTTCTGCCTGTACTCGACGGCCTTGGCGCGGCGGCCCTCGAAGATGATGCGCTGTGCCAATGCCGAAGTTTCAACGCGCAGATTGCCGCGCGCCATCGCAGGACGAAGGTAGGAATAGGCGCTGGAGGCGCGGCGGCCACGCCGCGTCGTGGTCTGGAAGAAGCCGGCGCCTTCCTGCGCCCTCCCGTTGAAATCGGGATTGAAGGGAATGCCGGTCTCGACCGCGGCCTTCACGAAAGCTTCCGACAGCGGATCCTCATGCCGCCAGTCCGACACCGAGAGCGGACCGCCGGCGCCGTGATAGTCGTCGGCGCCACGCCGCTGGTTCTCCGCCTTCTTGAAATAAGGCAGCACGTCGTCATAGCCCCAGCCGATATTGCCGCGCTGGCGCCAGCGGTCGTAATCCTCATGCTGCCCACGCACATATAGCAAACCGTTGATCGAGCTCGATCCGCCCAGCACCTTTCCACGCGGCTGGAACACCTGGCGGCCGCCCAAGCCCGGCTCCGGCTCGGTCTGGTACATCCAGTTGACGGTTTTTTCCTTGAACAGTTTTGCATAGCCGATCGGCACGTGGATCCAGATATTGCTGTCCTTCGGGCCAGCCTCGAGCAGCAGCACCGAATGTTTGCCGTTCGCGCTCAGGCGGTTGGCGAGCACACATCCCGCGGAGCCCGCGCCAACGACGACATAGTCGAATTCGGCGGTTTCACCCGCGCCGTTATTGTTCATGGACTCCCTCGCTCAACGCGCGACCGGCGACATCAGATCAAACATCCCGGCAAGGTTGCGCGCAAACCGATCGTGGCGCGCGCAGTGGGCCGATCGAGTGGGAAGAGGTAACGGGGGTGCCGCATAGGGTCAATTGCAAAAAGGCGGTTTTCGATTGACGATGGCGGAAGCACAAAGCGACAATGCGCGCAAAATCGGGAGGAAACACAACAATGAACGTCTCACGCCCTGCATTGGCATTTCTGGCCGCGGCGCTTCTGACCACGTCCGTCCACGCCGAGACCATCCGCGTCGGCTTGCCGACCAAGACGTTCTGGCCCACGACGGTAGCCGAAACCGCGGTGCGGCAAAAGCTGTTCGAGAAGGAAGGCCTCACGGCGGAGTTGACGATCTTCCGTTCCGGCGCCGAGACGTTTGAGGGCATGGCGGCGGGTGCTGCCGACATCATCCTCGACCCGCCCTCGCTGGTATCGGCCGGCCGCAAGAAGGGCGTGATGAGCAAGATCGTTGCCGGCGCCACCATGGGGAATTTCGGCTGGCAATTGATGGTGCCGAAGAAGTCGACGCTCGATGTGAAGGACCTCAACGGCAAGAAGGTCGGGATCACCGCGGCGGGATCGGGCTCCGACCTGCTCGCGCTCTGGACCATCCAGGACCGGAAGATCGATTTCACCCGCGTCCCCGTCGGCGGCGGCGGCCTTGTGCCGAATCTGCTCGCCGGCAATATCGATGCGGCGGTGGTCTATTCGCCGCTGAGCTTCCAGATCCTGAAATCGGGCGAGGCGCGCACCATCATCGACTACGCTACCGCGGTGCCGCCGAACCTCACCGCGGGCTGGATCGTGCTCGACATATTCGCGCAGGAAAAGCCGCAGACGGTGCAGAAGGCGCTGAACGCGCTTTATGGCGCCGTCGCCTTCATGCGCGCCAACCGCGACGTCACGGTCAAGCTGATCGCCGATCTCTACGAGATGCCGCCGGAGATCGCAGGCCTCGAATATGAGAACACCATCCTGAAGCTCGAGACCGACGGCAATATGGCTGCCCCGAACGTCAAGGCCGCGGTGCAGCTCTCGATGGATCTTGCCAAGCTCGGCGGATTAAAGGACATCGCGCCGACGGAAGAGCTCTATTCGACGCAGTTCAAGCCAGTGCCGACCAAACCTTGAGCTAAGAAAATGGCCGGACGTTTTGCGCTCATCCTGTCGCGGATCGCGATCATCATTGCGATCTTCGCGCTATGGGAGGTTTTGTCGCGGACCGGCCTGGTCAATCCGCGCCTCTTGCCGTCAGCCTCCGACACGCTCGCAACCCTCGCCGATCTCTTGCAGCGAACGAGCGTGCGCAACGATCTCGCGGTCACCGCGACCGAGGTGCTCGCCGCCTTCGTGCTGGCAGTGCCCTTCGGCTGCCTGCTCGGCTACCTGATCGCCGAATACCGCTACTTCGCCGAGGTGATGAAGCCGCTGCTGTTCTTCGCCTTTTCGATCCCGAAATCGATCTTCCTGCCGATGTTCATCCTGGTGTTCGGCGTCGGCTTTGCCGAGAAGGTCGGCTTCGGCTTCTTCTCCACCATCTTCATCGTGATCATGTCGACCACCACGGCAGTGGAACAGGTCAAGGTCGAATATCTCACGGTGGCGCGCTCCTATGGCGCGACGCCGGCGCAGACCGCGTTCCGCGTCTATCTGCCGAGCATGCTGCCGGTGCTGCTGGAGGCGCTCCGCATCTCCATGATCTTCAACCTCACCGGCGTGATCCTCGCCGAGATGTATGCCTCGCGTGACGGCATCGGACATCAGATCGCGACCTGGGGCGAGAATTTCCAGATGAAGCAGCTGTTGGCCGGCGTCGTGATTATCGCCGTCGTCGCGATGGCGTTCAACGAAGGGGTCAGATGGGTGGAAACGCGATGCAGCCATTGGCGAACGTGACGCCGCTGAAACGCGCGGGATCGGTCCAGATCCAGAATGTCGGCCAGGTGTTTCGCACATCCGGCGCGGAGGTCATCGCGCTGTCCGATGTCTCGCTCGACATCAAGCCGGGACGCTTCGTCGTGCTGGTGGGCCCCAGCGGCTGCGGCAAGTCGACTTTGCTGATGATGCTCGCCGGCCTGCGCCAGCAGACCTCCGGAACGGTCCTGGTCAACGGCGCGCCGATTCCAGCGCCCGATCCGAACCGCGTCGGCGTGGTGTTCCAGGAAGCGAGCCTGTTTCCCTGGCTGACGGCGGAAGAGAATGTCGAGTTTCCGCTGGCGCTGCGCGGCATTGCCAAAGCGGAACGTCGTGCCAAGGCCGAGGAGATGCTCAAGCTCGTTGGCCTCGAAGGTTTTGGCAAGCGGCATCCGCATGAGCTCTCCGGCGGCATGAAGCAGCGCGTCTCGATCGCGCGCGGGCTGGTGCAGGACCCGCCCGTGCTGTTGATGGACGAGCCGTTTGCAGCGCTCGACGAACAGACCCGCATGACCATGGGCGACGAGCTCTTGCGCATCTGGGCCGCGACCGGCAAGACGGTCGTATTTGTGACCCACAGCCTGACCGAAGCGGTCTATCTCGCCGACGAGGTCGCAGTGATGTCGGCGCGGCCCGGCCGCATCGTCGATCTGCTGCAGGTGCAGCTTCCGCGCCCGCGCACCTACGAGATGCTGTCAGGCGACGCGTTCGGCTCGCTGCGTGACCGCATCTGGCGCCACATCCGGAAATCGGCGTGAGGCGAAGCATGAAGGCATCGACACTGCGCTGGCTGATCGTGATCTGCCTCATCGTGTTGTGGGAAGCGCTGCCGCGCCTGGGCCTCATTCCCGAGCTGTTCCTGCCGGCTTTGTCGTCGACGCTCGCGGCCGGCTGGAACGAGGCCGGCGAATATGGTGATGCGCTCGGCGTTACGCTGTACGAAGTCGCGATCTCCATGGCCTTTGCCTGCGGCGGCGGCATTTTGCTGGGCGCCATCGTCGGCAGCCTGCCGCGGCCGCGCGTTTTGATCATGCCGATGGTGTCGAGCCTCTACGCCGTGCCGCTCGTGATCCTCTATCCCGTCTTCACGGTATGGCTCGGCATCGGTTCGGAATCCAAGATCGCATTTGCATCTATCTATGGCTTCCTGCCGACCATGCTTGCGACCGCCGCGGGCATCCAGACCATCGACCCGCAATTGCTGCTCGCCGCGCGCAGCATGGGCGCGACCATGAGCCAGCGTCTCGTCCGCGTGATCATTCCTGCCGCGATCCCGACCGTGCTATCGGGCCTGCGCGTCGGTGGCGCGCTTGTCATCGTCGGCGTCGTGGTGTCGGAGATGCTGATCTCGTCCGCCGGCATCGGCTATCTGATCTCGCGCTACCGCACCATCCTCGACAGCCCGCATGTGTTTGCCGGCGTGCTGTTGGTGCTCGCGATGGCGATGGCGTTCAATGCCGCGATTCGCCTGCTCGAACGGAAAGCGGCGATCTGGCAGACAGGCACGCGTGGCGGCCAAAGTGCGGCGGAAGACATCGCGGCGGGCAATCTGCAGCCCGCGACCTGACAAGAAGAAGCAAGGAGAATCCAGGTGAACCTGCCCAAGCATCTGTTGCCGACGACCGTGGTCGGAAGCTATCCGCAGCCGGAATGGCTGGTCGACCGCGCCATGCTGTCGAAATCGGTGCCGCGCACCCGCATGCACGCGATTTGGCGCCTGCCGGAAGAACATCTCGAGGAAGCCCAGGACGACGCGACGATCGTGGCGATCCGCGACATGGAGCGCGCCGGCATCGATATCGTCACCGACGGTGAAATCCGCCGCGAAAGCTATTCCAACCGTTTTGCCACCGCGCTCGAAGGCGTCGATGCCGACAATCCCGCCATGATCACCGCCCGCACGGGACAGAAGACACCGGTGCCGCGCGTGGTCGGCAAGATCAAGCGCACCCAGGCAGTCGAATTGCGCGACATGCAGTTCCTGCGTGAGAATACCGACCATGCCGCCAAGATCACCCTGCCCGGCCCGTTCACCATGAGCCAGCAGGCCAAGAACGAATACTATAAAGACGACGAGGAATTGGCGATGGCGTTCGCCGAAGCCGTCAACGCCGAGGCGCTCGATTTACAAAAAGCCGGCGCCGACGTGATCCAACTCGACGAGCCCTGGGTGCGCAACAATCCCGATCTCGCCCGCCGCTATGCGGTGAAGGCAATCAACCGCGCCCTGCAGGGCATCACCGTGCCGACGGTGGTGCATCTCTGTTTCGGCTATGCCGCCGTCGTGCCCGGCTCGACCAAACCGGCCGGCTATTCCTTCCTCGCCGAATTGGCGGATACCAGCGCCGAGCAGATCTCGATCGAGGCGGCGCAGCCCAGGCTCGATCTCGGCGTGCTGAAGGACTTGTCCGGCAAGAAGATCATGCTGGGCGTGCTCGATCTCGGCGATCCCAACATCGAGAGCATCGACACCGTCACTGAGCGCATCCGCAACGGACTGAAATATGTACCGGCCGACAAGCTCGTGCCGGCGCCGGACTGCGGCATGAAATACATGCCGCGCCATGTGGCGTTCGGGAAGCTGAAGGCAATGGCCGACGCAGCGGCAAAGGTACGGGAGGAGATCAGCTAGCTAGGCCGCATCGTCCTCGGGATCGTCGTACATGCGCTTGCGCATTTCGATGCTCTCCTCGCTTCGCCGCTGCTCCGCGGCGATGCGGCGGTCGAGAAGCCGCACGTAGCTTTCGGCAAACGCGCGCACATGGTCATCGGCGTCGGTGAGCCAGCCCGCCGTTTCCTGCTTCTTTCGCGCATAGGCCTCGACGAAGCCGAATTCGCCGGCGACCACGCCAGTGCTCTGAAGAATGACCTCGACATCGCCGAGCAGCGGATCGCCGGCAGGCAGCGCCCGCACCACCGCCTTGCAAGTCTCGTTGAGAAACGGCTCGCCGTGATAGCTCGACATCACGCGGATCACGAATTCGATATCCTCGCGATTGCCGTTCTCGACATAAGGCAGAAGTGTCACGCCCAGCCCCTCCGAAAAGCCCGGAAAGCTACTTGCCAGGAGGCGACCCCCGCGGAACTGGAACAGGGGATCGCCGCTGGCGAACCATGACCGCATGCGGGCGACCGCATGGCTTGCGATGTTCGCAAAGCACTTGTTCAGAACGAAAAAGCGGAATGGAACCTCTTCATACCGTTCCTCGTCCTGGTGCGACGCCGCATCGGCAAACCGCTGCCCAAAGAAATCGAACACCTTCTCAGGATGATCTTTCGCGATCAACGCCGGAGCGCGCTCCGCGTGCGATTCGACGCGCGGCAGGTGGAGAAGGCTTCGGAGGACGACATCCGCTTGCCCTGCTGTGAGCGCCCGGAACGGCGAGCGATCCTCTGGCAAAAACCACACGAGATTGATCCACCTCGCATCGCGCCGTTCGGTAAAATATTCGATCGCGGGCAGGAAGATGGCGTCGATGAGCCCCTCGGGCGCGTCAGCGTAACGCCTCGCGAAAGCCGACATGACCGTTCTCAAGACGACATCGTCCTTCAGCTTGGTCCCGAGCGCCAAAACCTCCTGCAAGAGGGACGGTTCGAATTGAGGCGCCAACTGCACGTAGTGCGCAATAGCGACCAAGTGTTTCTCTTCGGCCAGCCTTTCGCGGATTTTGGCATCGAGATCGGCGCGCCGGTCGCTTTGGGCGAGACCGCTCAAGATGGTGCCGAGGAAGTCGGTCAGGCGCCCCTCGATTTTATCGAGAAAACCGAGAACGACCTGCGGCTTGGCCTGGCCGAGTTGCTGGAGGAACTCGCCGAAGCTCGGGAACGTGGCGAGATCGTTGGATTCCGTTTGCGCGCAACGTTGGATAATCGCGAACCACTCCTCGGCGTTGGCCTCGTCGATCTCGGCCACGAATGCCGCGCGGTGCTCCTTCCGGTACGCCTCCTCGGCTTCGTAATCGAATTCGGGATCGTCCCATGCGGGCGGAAAGACGGACTCGAACCCGACGAGGACCTTATAGATCGTGAATGCCCTGTTCGAGTTGGAGGCGTCCCGGAACCTCAGGATGCTTGCGTCGAGCGCGTCGCGGGCCTGCTGGACCGATTCGTCGATTGCGAGGGCCTCGATCCCCTGATCGCGCTCATGGAGGAACAGCGCCTTGTGCTCGATAGTCTGGAGCATCTCGTAGGATTCAGTCGGCGCGACGGAGGCGAAGAAATCCATGATTGCCGCGCTGTTGTTGAGGATGGTGACCAGGAGATCGTTCGCGTAGCCGCTGCTGTTCGGCGTGCGTGTTGCCTCGAAAAGAGCCAGCTCCGTTCTCCGCTTTTCAGCCTCGGAAGATGCCGTTCGATAAAGCTCGGCGAGCAGTTCAATCGCCCGCGACCGCATACGTGCAAGGGCGTTACTCGGGATGGCCGAGCCCTGACTCAGCGTCACGCCCTTGTAGTGACTCGTCACGCCATGGACCTCGGGCTTCAGTGCCTCGCCGAGGACTTCAAGAAGAACTGGCCGGAGAGGATCGATCGCGCTCCGGTCCATGGCGTGGATTTTTTGGACAAGCACCGTCTGCACATAGGCGCCGGCCTGCTTCCAGACATCGAGGTTGTGCTGCGCCAGGCGCTCGGCAAGCCCAAGCAGGTGCTTGCGTTCCGCCGCGTTTTGGCTGTCCGGAAAGAGCGCGCAGATCGCGTCGAACGTCGCCTCGACGTTGATGTAGCGAAGAAAGGTCAGGATATCGGCGACAATCTCGACGATCCGCTCGGCGGTGATACCATCGATATTGCCGAAGGGCGTCTCGATCGGACGCGGCTTCGTTAGCCGCGCCACCTTGACCGCCGCGACAAGCTGTTCCCGGATTTCTGGGTAGACGCTTTCCAGATCGTCGTAGTTCGGCAGGACATAGTCGCGGAACCGCTCCAGCAGTTCGTAGCGCTCGTTGTTGTTGTCATATTCGGCGAGCGCTTTCAGCGCGCCGCGGTCAAGGATCTCCTTGCCGCTCAGGAGCCGCTCATAGTCGTCAAGCGCCTTTTGAAACTCATAGCCCGCCGGCAGCAGGTGCGCCTTCATCACGTTTTGCAGGCGCTGCTCGATCGCTTCGAACAACCTGCCTCCGAAGCCTTGCAGCACCGGTTTCTTGTAGATGATGTCGTGCTCCATCTCCGACCAGGCGTGATTCAGAGTCGTCTGAACCTGGACCTCGCAACGCAGGCCCCCGAAGAGGGCGTATTCCGGCAAAGCCGTGCGGTTCGCCTTCAACGTCAGCACGTAATTGCTCGATATGAACAGATTGCCGGGTTCGGTCTGCCCCGGAATCGGATGATGTATCTTGGTTCGATCCCAATCGACGTCGAAGTTGTCCTGAATGATACCGCTTTGCAGGAACCGCGAGACATCCGAGTTGGTGTAGAAAATCAGCCGGCAGCCCGCCAAATCCTTGATGTCGTCCTCAAGCGACGCCGTCGCAAGCTTGCCGCGGTCTTCGAGCTTCTTGCACAGCGACTTCGGATTCTTGGCCCGCTGCTGCACCTGCTGAAGCCGGAAGGGATGCGGATAGGCGGCAATCGCCGCCCGCAGAATGGCGGCGACGTTTTCGGCCAGCGCCGCGTAGTCGGCGAGCTTCGATCGCGCGTAGGTCTCGAAGTCCATGTCCCCTTGCCCCAAGCGGTGATTTCGCGATGGCGAAGCCGACTCGACAGCTGAATAAGGCGTGAAATGTCTAAAGCACATAACCGCTCTTGATGGCCGCAAAGGCAGACGGTCGATCCCTAAGCCGTCCATGACGGGCTGTACGAACTCCTTCTCACCCGCGGCTTCGGCCTAATCTTGTTATGCGCCAGCCAACTCCGACTGAGGGTTGGCCACTTTCGGCAATTCCGCCAGCAGCGGTTTTGCGAGATAGAGCACCTGATACGCCGTGCCAAGCTCGCGGCCGCCGGGCTCCTGCTCGGACAGCAGGATGCGCGTAAACTTCCAGTTTTGCGAATCGACGCCGACGGCAGCTGCGACCACACCCGCCTGCTGCGCGGCGTCGCGGTTGCGCGCGATCTCGGCGGCGAACGCCGAAGTCAGGTCGGTGTCGGGCGCGATGTCCTGCTCCTGCTTATGGAGGAAGCGGGCGGCCTCGCCACTGCCCTTGTGCGCATCCAGCACGAAACGCGTTTCGATATGCGGGCGGCCAAAGCTGTCGGTAACCGACTTGAAGCGGCCGTTGGCCAGGAAATCGCGAAAGCCCTCGTCCTTGCGCCAGAGATAGAGCGACGAATACTCATTGGCGATCGCGCCGAAGCGGCCGCGCTCGCGCAGCAGAAAGCCCTTGAAGGTGAGCTCGGGAACGGCATCGAACAGATGGCCGCGCGACCTGGCGCGGTTGCGGATGATGTCGACGTCGTAGTCGGCAGGCAGCCGATGAGCATAATGGGCGATGATCATGATACTCTGCCTTTTGATTGAGCGGCTCTGGTCTCAGGCGTATTGCGCGATGCCGTTCCCGAACGACCAGTTTTCCTTCACGACCTCGACGAGGTTGATGAAGACATCCTCCGGCCTGACGCCGGGATCGGCCTTGAGGTTCTCGACGATCTGGCGATAGAAGGCCTTCTTCTGATCAGTCGTGCGCGTGTTGTTGGCGGTGATCTGGATCAGGATCAGATCGTCGCTGCGCGCAATGCCGAGATAGCTGTTGCTGTAGCTGAAGTCCGGCTCGTCATGCTCGGACATCACCATGAAGCGATCTTCCTCGGGCACATCGAAGGCCGAACGCATCGCGCGATAGATGCCATCGAGTATGGCCTTGCGACAGGCGGCGGACTTGCCCCGCCGAAGGGAAACGCGAACCAGCGGCATGTTGGCCTCCTGCTTTCGTGAATATGCGGGAGACATAGCGAGCCCTTGATCATTGAGAAACGATATTAAATACTATTTCAATGATTTCATCTTGAAATGGATCAATAGTCTATGAAAACGCTCGATATTGAGGCCGTCCAAGCCTTTGTCCTCACTGCCGATTTCAAGAGCTTCACGCGTGCAGCCGAGGCCATGGACACGACGCAGTCGGCCGTGAGCCTGAAGATCAAGCGGCTGGAGGAGACGCTCGGCCGGCGCCTCCTGGAGCGGACGCCGCGGCTGGTGCGGCTATCCGCCGACGGCAGCGCCTTTCTAGGCCCTGCCCGTGATCTGGTCACCGCCCATCACGGCGCGGTCGGCTCGTTCGGCCTCGAGCAGCGGCGGTTGGTGGTCGGCATCAGCCATCACATCGTGGGCCACGAGCTGCCGCTATTGCTCAAGCGCATGAGCGGCGCCGAGCCCGGGCTTGTGCTGGAAATGCGCGTCTCGACCTCGCGCGAGGTGCTCGACGAATTCGATCGCGGCGCGATCGATGCCGCGATCGTGCTCAGCCACGACAACCGGAGGCAGAGCGGCGAACCGATCCTGGAGGAAGCATTCGGCTGGATGGCCTCGCCCGACTTCGAGCATCATCCTGGCGCGCCGCTGCGGCTTGCGACACAGGCCGAGCCCTGCAGCGTGCGCAGCATGGCGATCGACGCGCTGAACGCGGCTGGCATCGCCTGGACCGAAGTGTTCGTCGGCGGCGGCGTCGCCACCACGGGCGCCGCGGTTTCTGCAGGGCTTGCCGTCGCCGCCCTCGGCCGCCGCGTCGCGCCATCGGGCACGATCGATGTCGGCACGAAATTCGGTCTGCCGCCACTGCCTTCGCGCGACGTGGTGCTCTATTCCAATGTCGCCGACCGGCAGACGAAAAGCTCGCTGAAGACGCTCGCCGCGACGATCCGCGCGACGGCGAATTAGATCACGGCCGCAGCGTCGGCTGCGTATTCGGTGCCAGCGCTTCTTCGCTCTCGGCCTCTTCCGGCAGCTTGTCGCCATGCACGGCAAGCGGCGCACCGATCCACAGGGGATCGGCGAGATGGTCGCGGCGCGGATTGGTCGTGTTCGGATGCACGAGGATGCTGAGCTTGCCGTGGTTGAGCATCAGCCACGGCACCAGCTCGGAAAAGATCTCCCGCGCAAAGGCGACCTGGTACATGGCCTGATCGTGCGGGCCGACCTTGACGTCGTGCCAGCGGCCGAGCGTCACCGAGAAGCGCTCGCCGATCCACTGCCGCAGCCGCTCGGCCTCGCCGCGACCGGTCGCCGGATCATAGTAAACATGCGCATGGAAGCTTGCGATCTCGCGGTACGGCCGGGGGTTGGCTTGTTCACTCATTTCGAAAACCTCTCGTCGTGACCGGATTTGTGGACCAGCGGGAATATGTTAGCAAGATCGCCATTCGCTGGAGGCGCGCGTCGCCATGGACATGCTGGTCAAGCTTTACGATCTGCCGGACTCCCGAGAGCTCAGGGAGAAGGTGGCAAAGTCCGGCGTCAGCCTGCGGCGCGCGTTGGCGCCCGAGAAGCACAAGGTGATCGCCTGGGTTCGCGACAATTTCTCCGAATACTGGGCGAGCGAAGCCGATGGAGCGTTCAGCCGTGAGCCCGTCTCCTGCTTCATCGCGGTCAAGGACGGCAGGATCATGGGCTTCGCCTGCCATGATGTGACCTGCCGCAATTTCTTCGGGCCCACCGGCGTCGATCCGAAGGCGAGGAAGGGCGGCGTCGGCACCGCGCTGCTGCTCGCCTGTCTGGAGGACATGAAGCACGCGGGTTATGGCTACGCCATCATCGGCGGCGTGGGACCGGCGGACTATTACGCGAAAGCCGTCGGCGCGGTCGCCATCGAAGGCTCCGATGTCGGCATCTATCGGGGGCTCCTGGGCGCCAAGCGTTTTGAGGGTTAGGGCATTACGCCAATGGGCGCAGATGCCGGCAGTCCGCGGCACCGGGTTTTGGACGAGTGCTCATTGGTTCCATGCAAAACTTGCAAATAAACCTCTGGCCGATGCCGGTTGTTGGGCCTACAGGGTGGGCATCACCGCGCGACTCCAGGCATGTATCGGTGATGAGATCGCCGATAAGCGCTCCCGCCCCGATGGAATACGGAGCGCTTCTCATGTGCGGGAAATGCGTCGAGCTCGACGGCAGGATCGAGCACTACCGGGATATTTCACGCTGGGTGAACGACGAGCTGACACTCGAAGGAATTGAGATTCTCATCGCGAAATATCTGGCGGACAAAGAGGTGCTTCATCCGCTGCCGAAGTGAGGCCGGGTCAGCCTGCGGGCTTTTTCGTCGGGTAAGGCGAAATGGTGGTGCCTTTCAAGGGAGATTCCGCAAACTCCGGCAGGAATTAGGGCTGGCAACACGGCGGAAAACCGTGCATTCTCGCTTCATTGCCGGGAAAGACGTCAGGCCTCGGCACCAGAGAGACAGCTTGTGCTCCCGCCGTAGTGCACCCGGAGCGGTCTCTCATGACAAATCCCGCTCGGGAATTTATCGAGTTCTGGATCGAAAACAGCGTGCGCGCGGAAGTCGGCAATCTCTCAGCCCATGTCAGCGTGAAGCTCGCAGCAGCCAACAAGCTGGACAGCGATCGGCGCGCCTAGACGCAGCGGCAAAACACAGGGAGTAACGATGGCAACGGGTACGGTGAAGTGGTTCAATGGCCAAAAGGGATTTGGGTTTATTCAGCCCGATGACGGCGGCAACGATGTTTTCGTCCATGTGAGCGCTGTCGAGCGCGCTGGACTATCCGGCCTGGCGGAAGGCCAAAAGGTCTCCTACGAAATCAAGGTCGATACGAAGCGCGGCAAAAGCAGCGCGGAGAACCTAAGGGTCGGATGAGCATCAAGTCGGACGAGCCGTCCCCCTCGCAACTTGCCAGGGCCAATCGTTTGCGCCTTGCCGCCGAAGAGGGCGCGCGAGCGAGGGAAGATGTGGCAAAAGAGGCGATCGCGGTCCGCAAGAACATGGCGCGCCTGAGAGAGCTTAGACTTGCCAGCGAAGCGGCTGCAATGCACGAACAGGTCGCCGCCGGAGATGATACAAAAGCGAAAGTGAAAAAACGAAAGCGATGACGACAGACTTCTTCTCACCGAGAACGATGACACCCGTCACGCTGCGGCCCCGTCGCCATCCGGTCCGAATTTGCCAAAAAGCAAGCCCGCTCAATCGTTGGATCGAGCGGGCACATCGTCAAATCAGCGCATCCGTCAAATGACGGTAACGTCTCAGGCGAGCGACAGATTTTCCGCGCTTACCTTGCCGCGCATCTTGTCGGTCTTGAGCTCGAAGCTGACTTTCTGACCCTCGGCAAGACCCGGCAAACCAGCGCGTTCGACGGCGCTCACATGCACGAATACGTCGCTTCCGCCATCATTGGGTTGAATAAAGCCAAACCCCTTTTGGCCATTGAACCACTTAACAGTACCTGTCGGCATTTTAGTCTCTCCAAAGCACATCTCGCGTGAGGATCACACGATTCCAATTCAACTTGTCGATGTCTTTGGGAAGGGGCCCGCAGGCGCGTCCAAAAAGGCACAGCGGCTAATCGAATGACCACGACTTATAGGTTCGAGCTTCGAAATGCAAGCAGACGAGGCTATTAATCGTGCTGATCGCCTCGTAAAGGACCTCAAACGCGCTCAAATCCGGCGCGGCACCGCGAACGAGGCGAGGCGCGACATGTTGTCGCTCCGGTCGAGCGCCCAGATCGCGTCGATCAGCGGTTGCACATCGTGTAGCGGGTTCCACGATGCGGCGACGGTACGAAGCTTCTGCTCCAGATCCTGATCGCTCATTGGATTGACGTCGCTGCCTCTTGCGGCGGATTGCGACAGTTGGTGCACGGTGCCGTCGGCGGTGGTGATTTCAACCGCCGCCGCGACGGTGGAGAACGCGCCGTCGCGCACCACCTCGACCTTGCGGCGCAATTCCAGCACGCGCGGATCATTCACGCAGGCGTCGGTGAACTGGTCGAGCCCCGCCTTGCCATGCACGAGGGCGGCCGCGACCGCATGCTGGACGCTGACCTGCAACTCCCGACCGGTCGAAATCGCGGGACGGTCGGTGCGATGCGCAAGCAGCGGATTGCCGCGCACCACGGCGCGCGTCACCTCGGCCGAGGGATGCCCGTGCCGCCAATCCAGCACGCAATCGAGCACCGGATGGATCACGAAGCCGCAGGGATAGGGCTTGTAGGAGGTCGCCATGATTTCAAAACCCTGGCCGAGTCCGTCGGTCACTTTTGACAATTCAGGCGTGTCGCCCATCGCATGATAAAATCCCTGGCGGCCGGCAAGCGGCTCGGTCGGTCCGCCAAAGCCTTTTTCCGCGAGCAGCGCCGACCACAGGCCGTTGCGCGCGGCGTTGCCGACGCTCACGCTCTTGGCCGGCATACCCAGGCATTCGCACAGTCCCGATGATTGCGTGGAAGCGGTGCCAAGCGCAGATACCAGCCGCTGCTCGCTCAGTCCGAGCAGCTTGCCGGCTCCAACTGCGGCACCAAACACGCCGCAGGTCGAGGTGATATGCCAGCCCTTGTCGTAATGTTGCGGCGAGATCGCGAGCCCAATGCGCGCCTGTATTTCGTTGCCGAGGATGAATGCGAGCAGCAACTCCGGCCCGCTCACCTGGCGCATTTCGGCGAGCGCGAGCAGCGCGGGCGCCACCGGCGCGGTCGGATGGATCACGGTGCGCAAATGCGTATCGCAGAAATCATGGACATTGGCTGATGCCGCGTTGAGGAAGGCGGCGCTCAGCGCATCGATGCGCTCGGCGCGACCGATGATGGTGGCCTGCCGGCCGCCGGAGAACTCGGCAAGCGAGGCCAGCGCGACCTCGATCGGCTCCGTGCGACACCCCGCCAGCGCCACCGCGAACAGGTTCATGAAGGAGCGCTTGGCCTGGTGGCGAACCTCCGGCGGAACATCCTCCCACCGCGTTGCCGCAACGTAGTGCGCGAGCACCTCGGTGACGCCTGGCTTTTGCGGCATGCTTCCTCCCCATTTTTGCGGCAGCATCCCCTCGCCCTTGAAAAAGCGCAACAACCCTGTGCGATAGACCGCTCTGGCGCTTTTGCATTATGGTGCGGGCCGGGAACATTACAACAACGGCACCAGGAACAGACCCGCCGCAACCGGGCGTATCAGGGGAGAGTTGTCTCATGCGAATGCGTGCTTTTGCGCTTGCCTTCTCGCTGGCCCTCGTGGCCGGGGCGGCAGCGCCCACCCTCGCCGAGGATTATCCATCGCATCCGATCCGGCTGATCGTGCCGTTTGCCGCCGGCGGTGCCGCCGACTCGGTGGCGCGCATTGTCGGCAAGCGCGTCGGCGAGGCGCTCGGCCAGACCGTGGTGGTCGAAGACCGTGGTGGCGGCGGCGGCATCATCGGCGTTGAGGTCGTGAGAAACTCGGATCCGGACGGATACACGCTGCTGCTGGGACAGTCCGGTCCGATTGCGATCAATCCGGGCATCTATCCGAAGCTGCCTTACGATCCCGAAAAGGACCTTATGCCGGTGTCGATGACGACCTCGTATCCTTATGTCCTGGTGGTCAATCCCTCGCTCGGCGTAAAGACGGTGGCCGAGCTCGTGGCGCTCGCCAAGAGCAAGCCGGGCCAGCTGAACTATGGCACCGCCGGCGTGGGCGCTTCCAACCATCTCGTGACCGAGCTGTTCGACAGCAAGGCCGGGATCAAGATGACGCACATCCCCTATCGCGGTACGTCGCTCGCGGTCGCCGACCTGATTGCGGGACAGGTGCAGGTGGTGTTCGCCGATCCGGTCTCCGCGTTGTCGCAAGTGCGAGCCGGCACGCTGACGGCGCTCGCCGTCACCAGCAAGGAGCGCTCTCCGGTCGCGCCCGATCTGCCGACCATCGCCGAAAGCGGCTATCCCGGGTTCGACGCTATCGCCTGGCACGGCATCATGGCGCCGGCGGGCACGCCGCCCGCGATCATCGACCGGCTCAATGCGGAAATCCTCAAGGCGCTCAGGGATCCCGAAACGGCGAAGCTGATCGAGCAGCAGGCGATCCAGGTCGTCGGAAATTCGCCGAAGGCCTTTGCCGACTTCATCAAGCAGGACATCGTGCTGTGGAAGGACGTGGCGCACGAGGCGAAAGTAGAAGTGAAGTAGGGTGCCGCCGAGCTTCGCTATCCGCGCCGCAGCACACTGAACTGGAACGACTGCACGGCGCCCCACGGCGTGACGTGGCGGTGCGCCTGATGCTCGACCAGTTGGAAGGCGTGACCGACGGTCTCGCTCAGGCTTGCCGGATCATATCGCTGCACCGGCAGGCCCGAGCATTTCTCCGGCCCATCGGGCGCAAAGGTCGCGATGATGGCGTGGCCGCCCACCTTCACGCCGCGGCTGAGCCGATCGACATAGGCCTCGCGGTCGGCAACCTCGACCAGGAAATGAAACGCGGCGCGATCATGCCAGATGTCGAACGCCTGCGGTGGCTGCCATTTCGTCGCGTCCGCAGCGATCCATTGCACGCGAGCGCCCTGCGCACGGAGCCGTTGCCTCGCGGTTTCGAGCGCCGCCGCAGAGAGGTCGAGCACCGTGACCGCCTCGTAGCCGCCTTCGCACAGCGCATCGACCAGGCGCGACGCGCCGCCGCCGATATCGACAATCGAGGCATGGCGCGAGGGCGCGAATTTCTCGATCAGGCCCAGCGAAGGCTCAGGGTTTTGCTGCGACCAGCTGACCTCCTGCTCACCCTTGCCGAGATAGACTTTCTGCCAATGGTCGGTGCGATCCGATACGCTCATAGGCGCCCCCGGGTCACAGCAGTAATCCTAACCGGTGAGGTTAATATGGCCATCTTCTTGAAGCGACAAGCTTGTTCTGGATAGGTGCGAAACGACCGACGACGCTTTGGCATGCGGTTTGCTTAATTTATGCGATAGTAACTCCTGGATTGACACTTGCGATGGCATTTCAGCTTGTATGCATCGAATGCGACACTGTCGGAGTCATCATTGACGGCTCGGAGCTGGCGCCCCCCTCCACCATCGTCAGATGCAGCCATTGCCAGTCGGCGCGCGGAACCCTCGGCGATCTCCGCAACCTCGCCAATTCCGGCCGCCGCGACCTTTTTGACAGCAATGCTGCCGTGAGCACGCTTTAAGCCGGAGCGCAGATCTTGTGGATTGAGCTTCCAGCTCCATCGAGATCATAAGCTGAGCATACTGCCGAACCACTTGAGTAAGGGGTCATTGGGCGCAACAAAAGAGATCAAGCTCGTGATCGAGCGCTCGCTGCCAGGGTGGCATGGTGACACCGAACACCTCGCGCAGCCGCGTCAGGTCCAGCCTTGAATTGGCTGGCCGCGTTGCCTTGGTGGGAAACTCGCCAGTCGAAATGGGGATTACCCTTTCTACTCGAAGTTTGACGCCGCGCGACTTCAAGCCGGAGACGATTGCGGTAGCGAACCCATACCAACTGGTCTCGCTCGCGCAAACGACGTTGACGACGCCGCCTTTCTTTGCCAGCAGACCGCCGATATCCGACATGCCGGGCTCCAGGATGGCGATCAGTGCATCGGAAATTGCCTTCGCAGTCGTCGGCGCCCCGATCTGGTCGGCGACGACGCGGAGCTCGAGGCGTTCCGCCGCCAGCCGAACCATCGTTTGCAGGAAATTGGCGCCCTGCGCCGCATAAACCCAGGAGGTGCGGACGATCAGATGGGGCCCTCCGGCAGCCTTGATCGCGTTGTCGCCGGCCAGCTTGCTCGCGCCATAGACGGAGAGCGGTCCGGTCGCACTGTCCTCACGCCACGGAACGTCGCCAGAACCGTCGAACACATAGTCTGTGGAAAAATGCACCATCGGCACGTCGTGCGCGGCCGCCCAGCGCGCAATCACAGTCGGCGCCTCTGCGTTGATGAGAAAGGCAAGCTCTCGCTCATCCTCGGCACGATCAACCGCGGTATACGCCGCCGGATTGATGATAATGTCTGGCCTTGCCTGATCGAGAGAAGCGGTCAACGTCTCAGGCTTGGTGAAGTCGAACTCGGCGAGCTTCGGAGTTATGACCGTACCGAATTTTTGGAGCAGCGGAAGCAATGCGCCACCGACCTGCCCTTCTGTCCCGGTGAGAAAGGCCCGCATCAGATCCGTCCGTAAACAGGGAGATTCTTCACCTCGGCCAACAGCGGCGCGACCGCATCCTTTGCCGACAAGGATGGATCCGCCAATCCCCAATTTATACCGATAGCAGGATCATCCCAACGCACCGAAATCTCGTCCTTGGGACTATAGAGGTCGTCGCACTTGTAGAAGAAATCGGCGCTCTCCGACAGGACCGCAAAGCCGTGCGCGAAACCGCGCGGAACCCACAGCTGCCGGCGGTTTTCCTCACTCAATTCCACGGCAACATGCCGCCCAAAATTGGGGCTTCCGACGCGCACGTCGACAGCAACGTCCAGCACCCGACCGCGCATGGCGCTGACAAGCTTGCCCTGCGTAGACGGATTTTGCAGATGCAGGCCCCGCAGCACGCCATAGCCGGAACGGGACATGTTGTCCTGGACAAATGGCCGGGAGATGCCGGCCTCCGCGTAGCGTTTCGCCTGGAAGCATTCGAGGAAAAAACCGCGCTGATCACCGAATAGCTGCGGTTCCAGAATGAGGACTTCCGGGAGCTCGGTCGCAATAACTTTCATGACACGCCAATGTCCAACCAGCGCAATTAACCCATTAATTTCAGCGCTCTTGTGCAGCGCAAGCCATCTGTTAGCATGTTAGCCGGCTGATCGGCCAAGGTTAATTTGGGCTGAGTTCGATTTGATGAAGGGCATTATTCTCGCCGGCGGAACGGGCTCGCGACTTTACCCGGTGACAACGGTTGTCTCCAAACAGCTGCTCCCGGTTTTCGACAAGCCGATGATCTATTATCCACTGTCGACGCTGATGCTGGCCGGCATTCGCGACATTCTCATTATTTCCACTCCGCAGGACAAACCGCTGTTTCAACGACTGCTCGGAGACGGTTCGGAAATCGGGCTGCAGTTTTCATATGCTACCCAGGAAACGCCGCGCGGCCTCGCCGACGCGTTTATCGTGGGTCGAGATTTTGTCGGTTCAAACTCCGTCGCTCTGATACTCGGTGATAACATTTTTTATGGCCACGGCCTCCCCGGCATGCTCTCCAGCGCATCCTTTCGCAAGAAGGGCGCAACCGTGTTCGGCTACGCCGTGAGCGAACCTCGGCAATATGGGGTCGTCGAGCTTGATTCCACGGGTCGAGCGATTTCGATCGAGGAGAAGCCGAAGCAGCCAAAGTCGAACGTGGCGGTAACCGGCCTCTATTTTTACGACAATGACGTGATTGACATCGCTGCCCGCATCAAGCCGTCGGCGCGAGGCGAGATCGAGATTACCGACGTGAACAACGCCTACCTGGAGCGCGGCGATCTGTATGTGGAAGTGCTTGGCCGCGGATTCGCCTGGCTCGATACGGGGACGCACGCGTCACTGGTAGAGGCGAGCCATTTCGTCCAGATTTTAGAGCAGCGCCAGGGCCTGCGCATTGCCTGCCCTGAGGAGATTTCCCTGCGCCAAGGCTACATTTCGTTGCAGCAATTCGAGAAGGTGGCTGAAAAATCGGCCAAGAGCAGCTACGGCGAATATTTGAAATCTGTCGCTCGATCCTATGGTCACTAGTCGCGCCCGCGGGGACGATTGAATATGCGCTTCAAAAGCTCCACGATCTTCGTCACCGGCGGCGCAGGCTTCATCGGCTCCGCAGTGGTACGCCATTTGCTGCGCGACACCGAGGCGCGTGTCGTCAACATCGACAAGCTGACCTATGCGGCGAACCTCGAATCGCTGCCCGGTGCGGCCGGCCATGCCCGATACGCGTTCGAACAGAGCTGCATCTGCGAGGGCAGCGATCTGCGAAACCTGTTCGAGAAATACCAGCCGGACGCGGTGATGAATCTCGCGGCCGAAAGCCACGTCGATCGTTCGATCGACGGTCCCGGTGAGTTCATCAAGACCAACATCGTCGGTACCTTCACGCTGCTGCAGGAAGCGCTGCGGCACTGGCGCAGCCTTTCGCCCGAGAAGCGCGCCGCCTTCCGTTTCCTGCATATCTCGACCGACGAGGTGTTCGGCTCGCTCGGCGAAGACGGGCTATTCACGGAAACCACCGCCTATGCGCCGAACTCACCCTACTCCGCGAGCAAGGCCTCGTCCGACCATCTGGTGCGCGCCTGGCGCGAGACCTATGAGCTGCCGACGCTCGTGACCAACTGCTCGAACAATTACGGCCCCTATCACTTTCCGGAAAAGCTGATTCCGCACATGATCATCAAGGGGCTCGCGGGCGAGAAGATGCCGGTCTATGGCGACGGCCGGAACATCCGCGACTGGCTCTATGTCGAGGATCACGCCAGGGCGTTGACGCTCGTGCTCGAGCGCGGCGCGGTCGGCGAGACGTACAATGTCGGCGGCCACAACGAGCGCACCAATCTGCATGTGGTGGAGACGATCTGCGATCTGCTCGACGAGATGTCGCCGGCAGTTCACGGCTCGCGTCGCGGCCTGATCGATTTCGTGACCGACAGGCCAGGCCATGACCGGCGCTATGCGATCGATGCTTCCAAGCTCGAGCGCGAGCTGGGCTGGAAGGCCGAGGAGACTTTTGAAACGGGGATTGCCAAGACGGTGCGCTGGTACATCGACCAGCAGCCGTGGTGGCGGGCGATCCTCAATCGGGGGTATAGTGCGGAACGGCTGGGGTTGACCAAGCCGGCACAGCCGCACCCGGTGCGAGAAGCCGCCAAGTGAGCGTCAACTGAAAGAGACCTGTGTTTTGGATGACCGGGACAAGCTCGCCCGACTGTTCGGTCTGATCGCGGTCCGCGCCGGCCGGGCGATCCTGCGCGTGCGCGAAACGGGCGCGAGCCCGCGGTACAAGGCCGACGGCTCTCCGGTGACCGCCGCGGACTTCGAGGCGGACGAGATCATCCGTCATTGCCTCGAACGGAACGTACCGGAGTTTCCGGTTATCACAGAAGAAACTTGCACAGCCGCGTCGTTCACCGATGCGGAACGTTTTATTCTGGTCGACCCGCTTGACGGTACCAAAGAGTTCATTCAAGGCACGCCGGAGTTCACGGTCAACATCGCATTGATCGAGCATCGCATGCCGGTGGTGGGCGCGGTCTATGCACCGGCGTTGCGACGACTATATGTGGGTGGCTTGAATGCCTACCGGCTGGAGGTCGCCGACCGCGACGCCGATCTGTCCTTCAGCGGCATGCGTCCGATCGAAGTCAAGCGGCCGCCAGACGCGGGATGGCGCGTCGTCGTCAGCCGCTCGCACCTCGATCCCGCCACCAGGCAATGGATCGAGCGGCACACGGTTTCGGAGCTCAAGCCATCGGGGTCGTCGCTGAAATTCTGCGCCGTCGCCGAGGGCGAGGCGGATGTCTATCCACGCCTCGCGCCGACCATGGAGTGGGATACGGCCGCTGGCCACGCCGTGTTGCTGGCTGCCGGCGGCTGCGTCACAGATCACGACGGACAGCCAATGCAGTATGGAAAGCCGGAATATCGCAACGGCGATTTTATAGCGTGGGGAGCTCTGCCAAGGTCATCAACATGAACGCACAAAATATGACTCGACCGGAAACACGTACGCTGCCGCGGCATTTGCGGCGGCTGGAGGCCGAGTCGATCGAAATCATGCGCGACGTCGTCGCCGAGTTCAAAAAGCCGGTCATGCTTTATTCGATCGGCAAGGACTCCAGCGTGATGCTGCATCTTGCAATCAAGGCCTTCTATCCGGCGAAGCTGCCCTTCCCGCTGATGCATGTCGATACGACCTGGAAATTCCGCGAGATGATCGCCTTCCGCGACGAGACCGCCAGGCGGCTCGGCGTCGACCTGATCGTGCACATCAACAAGGAAGGCGTCGAGCGCGGAATAAATCCGATCGCGTCGGGTTCTTCGCTGCATACGCAGGTGATGAAGACCGATGCGCTCAAGCAGGCCCTCGATCTCTACGGGTTTGATGCTGCGTTCGGCGGCGCAAGGCGCGACGAGGAAAAGAGCCGCGCCAAGGAGCGCATCTTCTCGTTCCGCTCGCCCGGACACGTCTGGGACCCGCGCAACCAGCGGCCGGAGCTCTGGAATCTCTTCAACACCCGGATCCGGCAGGGCGAGACCATGCGCGTCTTCGCCATGTCCAACTGGACCGAGCTCGACGTCTGGGAATACATCATGCTGGAGAAGATTCCCGTCGTTCCGCTCTATTTTGCCAAGCCGCGCGCCGTGGTTCACCGCAACGGGACATTGATCATGGTCGACGACGACCGCCTTCCGCTGCAGCCGAACGAAAAGCCCGAAATGAAGACGATCCGCTTCCGGACGCTCGGATGCTATCCGCTTAGCGGCGCGATCGAGTCGGGCGCAACCACGATCGAGGCGATCGTCGCGGAAATGCAGGTCGCGAAAGTATCGGAGCGGCAGGGGCGCCTGATCGACGGCGACGAGGCGGCGTCGATGGAGAAAAAGAAGCGGGAAGGCTACTTCTGATGGATACGGATGCCAAGCAAGGGCTCAGCCGCGCCGAGAGCAAGGACCAGCTCCGTTTCATCACCTGCGGCTCGGTCGACGACGGCAAGTCGACGCTGATCGGCCGGCTCCTGCACGACAGCAAGATGATCTATGAGGACCAGCTGCAGGCGCTGGCGCGCGACAGCGTCAAGCATGGCACCACCGGAGACGACATCGATTTCGCACTCCTCGTCGACGGGCTCGAGGCCGAACGCGAACAGGGCATCACCATCGATGTCGCCTACCGCTTCTTCAACACGCCGCGGCGCTCCTTCATGGTGGCCGATACCCCTGGCCACGAGCAATATACCCGGAACATGGCGACCGGCGCGTCCAGTGCCCAGCTCGCCATCATCCTGATCGATGCACGCAAGGGCGTGCTGGTGCAGACCAAGCGCCATTCCTTCATCTGCTCGCTGCTGGGCATCCGGCACGTGGTGGTGGCCGTGAACAAGATCGACCTCGTCAACTACGGCAAGGAAGTCTTTGACCGGATCGTGGGCGACTATGTCGCCTTCGCCTCCGGTCTCAACTTCACTTCCATCGTCCCGATCCCGATGTCGGCGCGCTACGGCGACAACATCATCAACCGCTCCGGCAATACCGACTGGTATCACGGACCCTGCCTGATGGACTATCTCGAGAGCGTCGATATCGCATCCGAGACGGCGGGACTGCCGTTCCGCTTTCCGGTGCAGTGGGTGAATCGGCCTAACCTAGACTTCCGCGGCTATGCGGGAACGATCGCCTCCGGCAGCATCGCGGTCGGCGACGAGATCGTGGTGGCAGCGTCCGGGCGTAACTCCCATGTCAGGCGCATCGCGACCTATGACGGCGATCTCGCGCTGGCGGGGGCGGGCGATGCCGTGACCATCACGCTCGAGGACGAGATCGACGTCGGCCGCGGCGATATCCTGGCAAAACCCATGGAACGGCCGGAAGTCGCCGATCAGTTCGCCGCCCACCTGCTCTGGATGGACCAGGAAGCGCTGGTCCCGGGCCGCTCCTACGGCTTGCGGGTCGGGACCCAGTCGATCGCTTCGGCGAGCATCACGGCGATCAAGTACAAGATCGACGTCAACACCCGAGAGCATCTTGCGGCTCGGACGCTGGGTCTCAATGAAATCGGCTTTTGCAACATTGCGACTGGCTTGCCGGTGAGCTTTGACGCCTATGAGGCGAATCGGAGAACGGGATCCTTGATCGTCATCGATCGCTATTCCAACCGCACGGTCGGCGCCGGCATGATCGCATTCCCGCTGCGCCGCGCGACCAACATCGCCTGGCAACCGCTCTCGATCGGCAAAGCGGAACGCGCCGAGCTGAAGAAGCAAAAACCTTGCATCGTCTGGTTCACGGGCCTGTCCGGCTCCGGCAAGTCGACCATTGCCAACATGGTCGACCAAAAGCTGTTCGCCGCATCGCATCACACCACACTGCTTGACGGCGACAACGTACGCCACGGCCTCAACAAGGACCTCGGCTTCACCGAGGCTGACCGCGTGGAAAACATCCGCCGTGTCGGCGAGGTTGCCAAGCTGATGGTCGACAGCGGGCTGATCGTGATCTGCTCGTTCATCTCGCCCTATAGGGCCGAACGCGAGATGGTCCGCAATCTGGTCGGCGACGGCGAGTTCATCGAGGTCTTCGTCGACACGCCGATCGAGGAGTGCATGCGGCGCGATCCCAAGGGGCTTTATTCGAAAGCGAAGTCGGGCAAGATCAAGAATTTTACAGGCATCGATGCGCCGTACGAAGCGCCGACCACACCGGAGATTCATCTACGAACAGCTGACCAGCAACCAGCGCAGTTGGCAGATATGATCATCCAGTATCTAGGCATTGGGAGCATCGCCCAGGCCGGACAAGTATGAGGACGATTCACAGGGCAACCTTTCATTCATATCTCATTATCGCGGGAATAGCGACTGAGCGGGAGAGGATAGCCTTCCAGGCGAGCGGCTTGAGGATGGAGACTTGATAATTTAGATTCTTCCATGCTTAAAAGGCTCTTCCTAGCGAACGAACGAGTGCTTCAAACTGCATGATGATTCTCAACTCTCGCGTTCTCACGACTAGCCCATGATCCTGGTCACCGGCGGCGCCGGCTTCATCGGGTCGAACATGGTGGCTGGTCTCAACGATACGGGCCGGACCGACGTCGTCGTTAGCGACATCCTCGGCAATAGCGGCAAGTGGCGCAATCTTGCCAAGCGCCAGATCGCCGACTTCGTGCCGCCGTCGGACCTCGGCGTTTGGTTGAGGGGGCGGAAGCTTGAGGCCATCATCCACCTCGGCGCCAATTCCTCGACCATCGCGATCAATGGCGACGAGGTCATCGCCACCAACTTTCGCGCATCACTGGCACTGCTTGACTGGTGTACGGAACATCGCGTGCCTTTCATCTATGCGTCGTCAGCAGCAACTTATGGCGATCGTTCTTCCGGCTTCGACGACGACTGGTCCTCGTCTGCGCTGCGGCAATTGCGGCCGATGAATCTCTACGGCTGGAGCAAGCATCTGTTCGACCAGCTCGTGGTCGACCGTTTTGAGAAGAAGCAGCCCCTGCCCCCGCAATGGGTCGGCCTCAAATTCTTCAACGTGTTCGGACCGAACGAATATCACAAGGACACGATGGCCAGCGTCGTGTGCCGCGTCTTCGATTCCGCCAAGGCAGGCCGGCCGGTGCGCCTGTTCAAATCTCACCGCGAAGGCATTGTCGATGGCGATCAGCGGCGCGACTTCATCTATGTCGACGACGTCGTTTCGGTCATCCTCTGGCTTTTGAAGACGCCGCGGGTCTGCGGCATCTACAATGTCGGCACTGGCCAGGCCGGCAGCTTCCGCGAAATGATCACCGCGATGTTTGCCGCGCTGGGGCGGCCACCAAACATCGAGTACATCGACATGCCACCCGAGATCCGCGACAGCTATCAATATTTCACACAGAGCGAGATCGGGAATCTTCGCAAGGCCGGTTACAACGCCGGCTTCACCCCCTTGGCTGAGGCCACCCAGCGCTACGTTCGCGATTTTCTAGATCGGCCTGATCGCTACCGGTAGGTCGAGGGCTTCCTCGGTGTTAAACGGGCAAGAACGTGCTATGACTCTTCGCGCAACACACTAAGGAACGCCCCTGAATGGAAACGGACATCGGCGCAGGAAGTCCATTCGAGACGGTGCTCGCGCAGTTCACGTCCCGGCGCATTCTTGTCGTCGGCGACCTGATGCTGGATCGCTTCAGCTATGGCAGCGTCGGGCGGATCTCACCCGAAGCCCCGGCCGTGGTCATCAATCTGGACAGGGTCGAGGAATCCATCGGCGGTGCCGGCAACGTCGCGCGAAACATCGATTCGCTCGGTGCACATTGCGACATCGTGGGCCTGGTCGGAACCGACGAGGTGGCGGGCACGATCCGCCGCCGTTTGGGTGAGCTGCCGAATGCCACGGTCCATCTCATTGACGCGCCCGAACGGGTTACGACACTCAAGAGCCGCTTCGTCGCCAACCTCCACAACACACATCTTTTGCGGGCCGACGTCGAGGATGCTTCACCCATTTCTCCGCAACTGCAGCTTAAGCTGCTGCGCACCGTCGCTGAACTGCTGCCTAAGGTCGATGCACTCCTGCTATCCGACTACGGCAAGGGCCTTCTGACCGATCAGGCGATCCGCGGGATCATCGATGCCGCTCACAAGGCGGGCAAGATCGTCGTCGTCGATCCGAAGGGAAGAAACTACGAGCGCTACTTTGGCGCGCACTTCCTCACCCCCAATCTCGGCGAGCTTGGCCAGGCCGTCGGCGCGCCAGTTGATACCAAGGAACATCAGGTTGCAGCCGCCAACAAGCTGATCGAGATGACCGGGAGCCACGGCATCCTGGTGACACGCGGCGAACATGGGGTACTCGTGGTTCCCGGCTCGGGCAAACCGGATAGCTTCGCCGCAACCGCACGACGCGTGATAGACGTATCGGGCGCGGGCGACACGCTGGTGGCGAGCTTCACGCTGGCGCTCGCCAGCGGCGCTTCGATCGCGAACGCCGCGCGACTTGCCAACTATGCCGCGGGCATCGCTGTCTCGAAATACGGCACGGCTTGCGTCACTCCTCAAGAGCTCGGCGACGTGCTGCTTTCGCGGCCCGATTTCCACATCAAATCGAAAATGTTCACCAACGTTGCGACGCTGCGGCAGGCGGCGTCGAAATGGCGTGAGGCAGGACTTGTCGTCGGCTTGACCAACGGCTGCTTCGACATCATTCACGAAGGCCATGTCGAGCTCCTGGCGGAAGCGCGCTCACATTGCGACCGGCTGATCGTGGCGCTGAATAGCGACTTTTCCGTCCGTGGCCTTAAAGGCCCGAGCCGGCCCGTGCAGTCGGAACGCGCGAGGGCCCGGGTGATGGCGGCGCTTGCCTTCGTCGACGCCGTTATTTTGTTCGATACCGAAACGCCGCTGGAGTTGATCACCGAGCTCAAGCCCAACGTGCTGATCAAGGGCGCGGACTACAAGCTCGAGGAGGTCGTCGGCCGTTCCGTCGTCGAGGCGAATGGCGGCCGCATCGTCCTCGTGCCGCTGGTGCCGAATTCCAGCACGACCCGGATCGTCGAGAAAATGCAGATCGCCGACCGCGAGAACGTCCCCTGAGACCGATCATCTGCACCCGCTTATCTCAATCCATTGCTGTTGCGTAGCCCATGGCTGAATTTCCCTTGCTGCGCCGGGCCGTCGCGCCGGTTCTCGCCTGGACCACGGAAACGGCTCTGCCCTTCTGGGGCAGCGTCGGGGTCGATGAGAAGCGCGGCGGCTTTCACGAGCGGCTGGACCTTTCGGGCGAGCCCGTGCTGAACGTACCCAAGCGTCTGATGGTCCAAGGGCGCCAGCTTTATGTCTACAGCCACGCCGCCATCCTGAACTGGCACAGTGACGGCAGGAGGCTAGCGGACCTCTGCGTCGAATATTTGTTGTCATCGTTCTACCAGGCCGATGGCAAGCCCGGTTGGGTGTTTTCGCTGGCCCCGGACGGCTCAATCGCCAACCCTGCGCGAGACAGCTACGGCCACGCCTTCGTCCTGCTCGGGCTCGCGTGGTACTACCGGCTCACGCGCGACGCACAGATTTTGCCGGTGATCAACAACACCGTTCGCTTTCTCGACGAGAACCTCGCTTCTGCGAAAGGAGGCTATCGCGACGCCGACCCCGCGCCCGATACGATCCGCCGCCAGAACCCGCATATGCACCTGCTGGAGGCGTATCTCGCACTTTATCAGGCGACCGGACGCAACGAGTACCGCGACCGCGGCTTGCAGATGTTCAAGCTATTCGCGACCCGCCTGTTCCAACCCGGGACCGGAACTCTGTGCGAATATCTAACCGATGAACTTTCGCCGCAGCCAGGCCCCATGGGGGACATCGTCGAGCCCGGACACCACTACGAATGGGTCTGGCTGCTACGCCAGTTGCAGCACCTGACCGGCGAAGACGTCGAGACCTACGCCTCAGCGCTCTACCGGCACGCCGATGCACACGGCTGGGACGGCGAAGGCTTCATCGTCGACGAGCTGGGATCAGCCGGCAACATCATCACCGCTTCGCGGCGAACCTGGCCTCTGACCGAAGCAGCCAAGGCCAATGTTGCCGAAGGCGAGCATGCACACGGAACATTCGACGAGAAGGCGGCGCATTGCTTCACCACGCTCGCGGGGCGATTTCTTGCGCGGCCGATTGCCGAGGGATGGATGGATCGCGTCAGCCCGTCGGGCGAGCCGCTCGCCGACTTCATGCCGGCGAGCACGCTTTATCACGTTTTCTGCGCGGTCGCCGAGGCGGCGCGGGTGACCAAGCGTATTTAGGCGACCAACCAGCCGTTCTTTGTTGCACGCGGACACCACGTATAGTTCAACGGCCTTCGAACGTCCCACGACGGTGCAAGAAGCCAAATGAGCCGGGCGTCGATAGGACGGCAGATTCTATTTCTCGTCTGATGGCGGTGGGCTTGCAGAAAATTCGGCATCGCCATAGTGGAGCGCCTCTCGTTACAACGACCGAGCAATTGCGGCGTTGAGAAACCCGCGCGGCAGTCGCGCTCATCCGCCCGGGACGGGGTGCAACTTCGCGAGTTGGTTGAGCGTCAGTCCTGCTTCACGATCCGTCAGGGGGAAACGAACGATGACGTCCTGACGGCCGAGTTGGCCCCACAGCGCATCCGAAGACCACTTCTGTGGCTCGGGTCCGCGCAGCCCCTCGACCCAAACGAGATACCACTCCATGAGAAGCGTCCAATACCGAGCATCTGCAAAGATGTCGTCAGACGGGCTGGCCCGCAACCCCCATTTTGATGCAACGGCACGGCCTGGTACCCTGCCGCCTCCCGGCTACTGTCGTGACTGGCCCTCGAGCACGCGATCCCCGACGAGGCGCACCGCGCCCCGCACCCACGAGTAGTCAGCGCCCATGCGCAGCCCGCTGTCTCCCTCCGAAACAACTGCGCCGGTTCGGGTGTCACGGATCTGAAGCCGGACGACATATTCCGTGCGGCTGACGCGTCTGACCACTCCGACCAGCGACTGATCCGCTCCGAGTTCCCTGGCGATGCCGGCATCGCAGCCATCGCAATCGCGCAGCGCATGTTTCCTGAGGGCGCCAGCATTGGCGCCGCCGGTCTCGACCACATGGTAGCGGCCCGATCGCGCCAACTGCTCTCGCACGCCGTTGGTGACATCGGCCAGATAAGCGATGTCGGAAGCCGCGAGGCCGGTCGCCGAACCGGCGGCGGACATATCCTCGAGCTCGAAATCAAATACTGCAATCTGGATCGGCGGCGGCGCGGCCGTCGCGAGCACCTCGCGGATATCCCGGGATATAAAAGCCTCGGCGCGATCCCAGGCCTCGTCGTTGTCGCCACGGAACGTGTAGAGCTTCTCGGAGAGGATCCGATTGCTGCCGACGTCGATCACAGCGACTCTCGCCCATTGAACCAGGGTGCTCGACTTGCGAATACCCCCGATAACCCGGATGTCCGCGCCGCCTCCTGTCGTAATATCCCGTCTCAACGCGGCCATGAACGCCTTGAGCCGCGTCTGATGCGCGGCAACCTGATCGATCACCTCGCCGGAGGTGTCGACATAACGGAAGTCGTCGATGGTGACGCCCGCCGGATGGCTCGCGGGCTCGGCAAAAGCCGGGCGGAGACCCAGCAACAACCCCAATAGAAGGGCCTGCGGGACAAGACTGGATCGATGCATGGGCGAACCTCGTGCGATGGAGCAATCGTTCGACGGCAGGTTAGCCCTAAAGCCATCGGTCCGACGCTGAGCGCCTCCCGACCAGTGCCGGGAAAATCTCCCGACATCGCTTTGGGGCTGCGCCGGCGCTTTCCCCCGCTTCGGTTCTGCCGTTAAATGCGAGGGACCGCCCGGCTCCCCACCGGAGCCCAACGTCATTTGTGCGAGGGTTTAGCCGATGTGGTCACGTTTCGATCTCAAGATCCGTTTGACGTTGCAGGTCGCGGCCGTATTGGCCCTCTGCTTTGCCGCCATCTCGGCCTATTTCCTCATCGAGACCGATAAAGCCCTGCGCGCCAAGGTCGACGCGGTCGCCGAGATCGCGGCGAAAACGCTGGCACTGCAGCAGAGCAAGATACAGTGGGCGAACAATCCGCGCTCGGATTTTCCCGACCTGCACGTTGTCGCGGCCTCGGTCATGACGCCCGGCCTTTGCCTGGCGTTCCGGACGAGCCATGGCGAGATCCTCCAGCGCTTCTGCGGAGGCGCGCCCGACGAGAGCAACGAGCCGCCGAAGACGTTCGCCGCCTTCTATCGCCGCCTGTTCGATCCCGGCCGTGAAGTGACACGGCCGGTGGTTTCTCAAGGCGCTGTCATCGGCGAAGCCGTGGTGTGGGTCGATCAGGCCGTGCTCACGGCCGAGACCTGGCATGAGGCCGGCCGCATGATGGCAGCTCTTGCGATCGCGCTCCCGCTGCTCTGCGCGATCGTCTATGCGGCCCTTGCGCGTGCGTTCCGTCCGACCCGGCTCATCCGCGCCGGCCTGCAGCGTATTGCCGCCCGCGACCTCACGGCACGGCTGCCGCCGTTCGATCTTGCGGAACTCTCGGCCATCCGCGACGTGTTCAATCATCTCGCCGAAAGCCTCGGCAACGCACTGGCCGAGCGCAACGAGCTGACCCGGCGTTTGATCGCCTTGCAGGATGACGAGCGCCTGCATCTGGCGCGCGAGCTTCATGACGAGTTCGGGCAGTCTCTCGCTGCCATCCGCGCACTGGCGGCCTCGATCCGCCAGAGCGCGGCGCAGGATTGTCCGGAACTGCTCACCGAATGCGACGGCATTGCACGAACGGCGACCGATATGACGGAGACGCTGCGTGGAGCGCTGTTCAGGCTGCGTCCGCCCGATATCGATGAACTCGGACTCGCCGCAAGCCTGGAGGGTCTGATCGCCGGCTGGAACGGGCGGCTCCGCGGACAGCCTCGTTTCGAGATAGGCTTGTCCGGCTCGTTCGCGCGTCTCCCTGCCACGGTGAGCACAAATCTCTATCGCATCGTGCAGGAGGCGCTGACCAATGCGGCCAAGCACGCCGGCGCCACGCGGGTTGCCTTGCGCCTTCAGATGTGCGGAGCAGAGACGGTCGCCGGCGACCGTGCCGCGCAGGAAATCGAGCTTGCCATCGACGATGACGGCGAGCCTGGCAATCCGGCGGTCAAACCCGGAATGGGCCTGCTCGGGATGCGCGAGCGGGTCGCCGCATTGGGCGGGCGGTTGAGCTTCGAGGCGAGGCGCAGCGGGGGCTCCGCGCTGCGCGTCGTCATCCCCCTCGGACCAGCTCAGGCCATGGGGTCGGAGTGGGTCGCATGAACGGAGCGAGCCGGTCTATCCTGCTGGTCGACGACCATGCCGTCGTTCGCGAGGGCTATCGTTCGGTGCTGCAGAAGCAACCGGGGCTGCGCGTCGTGGCCGAAGCGTCCAACGGCGCGGAGGCCTACGGCTTGTTCAAGGCCAACGCACCCGATCTTGTCATCATGGACCTGAGCCTGCCCGGCATCGGCGGCATCGAGACCATCAGGCGGATCAGACAATGGGACAAGCATGCCCGCATCCTCGTGTTCACGATGCACCAGAACGCAGCCTTTGCCGTGCAGGCGATCCGCGCCGGCGCCATGGGCTACGTCACCAAGACGAGCCCGCCGGAAACGCTGGTCGGCGCCGTGAGGGAGGTTCTGGCCGGTCGCATCGCCATCAGCCCGGACATCGATCATGAACTGGCGCTCAACCATCTTGCCGGCGAAGCCAGGATTGCAGACGTCCTCACCGCGCGGGAGTTCGAAGTGCTGCGCATGCTGCTGGCCGAACGGAGCGCCGACGAGATTGCCACAGCCCTCCATATCAGTCCGAAGACCGTCGCCAACCTGCATTCGCTGGTCAAGGACAAGCTCGACGTCGGCACGGATATCGAGCTTGTTCGGCTTGCGCTGCGCCAGGGGATCCTGACGCAGGCCGACGTAAAAGACGCGTAGCCGCTCGTCGAAAATTACATCGCGATCCCGGCGGCCTCGATCACGGGCCCCCATTTTTGGCGCGTTCGCCTGCGATGAGCGCCTTGAGGTCTTCCGGGGAGCCTCCGACCGCTTGCAGGGCGTTCTGCTCGAGGATGGTCTTGCCCTTGTCGCTTTTCAGGAAGGCGTTCACCGCATTGTTCACCTTGGTCACGATATCGGGCGGCGTGCCGGTCGGAGCGACGATCGCACCCATCATGGCCGACGGCCGCGTGCTCGCCACCGTCGGCATGACCCACTTCACCTCGGCCCTGGACCCAATTGGACGAAGGAGAACCTAGACGACGCCCTTCTCGCGTAGCGCAGCGATTTCGGCGGCATCGTAGCCGATATCCGTCAGCACGAGATCGGTGTGCTCGCCGAGTTTCGGCGGACGCGCGGCGATTTCGCCCGGTGTCTGCGACAGCCGCACCGCCGCACGCGCCACCGGCGCGGCACTCGGCAAGCCGGGGTAATCCACGTCTTTCAGGAAGCCTGTGGCGCGAATGTGCGGATGGTCCAACGCCTGTTGCGGGCTCAGAACCGGCGCTGCCGGAATTTTCGCCGCGCCAAGCGTATCAACGGCCTCCTGGGTGGTGCGCTCGGCGCACCAGCGCGCCATCCGCTCACTAATAGATAGGGCCGTTGTCGCCGCGCCTGAGGTCATCGGAAAACCGCGCGTCCTTCAACCAGTTGTCCTCGCCCATCAATCTGGCCCAGCGCACGAACAACGGCTGCCCCGTGACCTGACACAGCATCCAGCCGTCCTTGGTGCGGTAGATGTCGGCAGGTGCGGAGGTTTGGCCCAGATTACCCGTCGGCACGCGGTTGGCCGCGATCACGGCCTGTTCGATCAGCGTCGCATTGGTGAACGAGAGCGCGGTCGCCAGCAGCGCACCCTCGACGATCTGCCCGCGCCCGGATTTGCCGCGTTCGATCAGCGCCATCAGCGTGCCGAACGCGCAATGCAGCGCCGTGCCAAAGTCTACCCAGTTCACCGCGGCCCGGTACGGCGGGCCGCCCATGCCGGTCATATAGACCGCGCCCGACATCGCTTGCCCAATGCCATCGAAGCCGACCCGGTCCGACCAGGGGCCTGGTCCGCCGAACGCGGTAGCCGTCGTCAGGATGATGTCGGACTTGATGGCCTTCAGCAATTCATAATCGAGTTTCATGGCCTGCAGCGTCTGCGGCGGCAGATTGGCGACGACCACGTCGGCGGTTAAGACCAGCCGGCGCATCACCTCCTGCCCTTCCGCCTTCATCGGATCGAGCGTGATGCATTTCTTGTTGCGGTTGACCTGCAGGAACAGCGCGCCCTCACCGCCCTCGCCGACCGGCACAATGAAGCGGTCTTCGCTGCCGTCCAGCTTCTCCACGCGGATGACCTCCGCGCCGAATTCGGCCAGCAATGTCGCGCAATACGGCCCTGCGATATAGCGTCCGAAATCGAGCACCCGAACGCCTTCCAGAACTCCCCCCATCGATGCTTCCTTTTGTTACTGCGCAGGGCAGTGGCTATGTTTGAGCTCATCGCGCGCGCTTGCGCAACGCGACGAGTGCATCAAATACCCGTCGATCGATCTCGATGCCATCGCGAAGTGCATGTTCGCGCGTGCGGAATGCCCGTTCCGAGGGGATGCGGATCTCGTCGATGCCGTCCTGGCGTGGCGTCGCCTTGACACGTTCGATCAGCTCGGTCACCCGGTGCTCGAAAATGTCCGCCGGCCCGACCAGGTCCGGCCGGAAGGCGATGAACAGGTATCCGTAGTCGCTGGTATGCTCCGAGCCGGATCCGGCGAGTACTCCCAGCGCCTGCACCATCAGCGCCAGCCCGAAGCCCTTGTATCCGCCGAAGGGCAGCAGTGCGCCGCGCCGCGCCAGCGCAGCGTCCGTGGTTGGTTCGCCGCCGGGTCCGATGGCAACGCCGGCGGGAAGCGGTTCACCCAACCGCTCGCGCAGCAGCACTTCAGTCATCATGTAGGCGGAGGTGCCCATGTCGAGCACGATCGGCCCGTGCGAGGATGGAATTGCAATCGCAACCGGATTGGTGCCGAGCACCGCCTCGACGCCACCCGGCGGAGCCACCAAACGCGAGCTGGCTGCCGTGTGGATCGCGACGAGCCCGGCATTTGCAATCATCTCGACATAGTAGGCGCTCCGCCCGCTCATCCAGGCATCGCTCATCGAGACCAGCGCGATTCCATGCGCCGCGGCCTTCCTGATCGTGGCTTCTGCGGCATGAAACAGCGCCAGCATGCCGACATTGTTGCCGCCGTCGAAGGCGAGAGAGATTTCGGTCTCCCGCAGCACCTTGATCGGTCGGCGCGGCAGCTTGAAGTGCTCGCTCTCCGGCAGGTTGAGGATCTTGGGCAGGCCCGAATACTCGTAGCCGCACAACGCCGCATCGATCACGTGATCGGCAATGATGCGCGCCGCTTCATCATCATATCCGACCCCGTGAAGCGCACCTTCAGCCAGGTCGCGAGCGTCCGCGACGCTCAAATGAATCCGTTCCGGCGCCATGACGACCGCTTCCCTTGCTCCAACGATCTCGAATATCCGATTTTTGAATAATCCGGCATCTTATCGAATGGCTGTCAAGATCGAGGACGACATGCATGCGATCCCGCCCTCAATTCCTTGAAATACGCAACTTGAATTCTGTATACACCTCATGGATGGACTGGCTAAGGTCCGTTCTATCGGGACGCGTATAGCGCCCCAACGTCATTCGGGAGGAAGTCGTGGCCGCCATCTATTCGGATCTCGCCGGCAAGGTCGTTCTCGTCACCGGCGGTGCCTCGGGCATCGGCGAAGCGATCGTACGGCGTTTCGCGCAGCAGAGATCCATCGTCGTGTTCTTCGACATCAAGGGTGAGGAAGGTACTCGCCTCGCGCGCGAGCTCTCGGGCCAGGGTCTCAGCGCGCATTTTCTGAATGTCGACCTCACCGATATCACCGCGCTGCGCGCCGGCGTCGCTGACGCGCGCAAGGCCCACGGACCAGTCAATGTCCTCGTAAACAACGCCGCCCATGATGAGCGGCATCCGACGGAAGAGATGACGCCGGAGTATTGGGACGACCGCATCGCCGTTAACCTGAAGCATCAGTTCTTTGCAGCTCAAGCCGTGCTGCCGGACATGAAGGCGGCGAATGCCGGTGCCATCATCAATTTTGGCTCAGTCTCGTGGATGGTGGGGCAAGGCGGCATGGCGGCCTACACCGCCAGCAAATCCGGCGTACTCGGCCTCACCCGCTCACTGGCCCGCGACTACGGCCCCCACAACATTCGCGTCAACGCGATCGCGCCCGGCTGGATCATGACCCAGCGCCAGATCGAGAAATGGCTGACGCCGGAGGGCGTGGAAGAGCTGATGCACCGCCAGTGCCTGAAGCGCAAGCTCGTCCCGGACGAGGTCGCGAAATTCGTGGTGTTTCTTGCGTCCGACGAAGCATCCGCCTGCACTTCTCAGCATTACGTCGTGGATGGCGGCTGGGTTTGAGGGTGCGAGGCTCGGCGCGAATGCCAGGCGTCACTCCGCATTGGCCCGCTCGAGCGGCGCTGCGGCGACATTGGCCTGTGATCGCCCCCTGGCGGACGCCGTGCGGCGGCTGCGCTGCACGAGGTACTGGTCGCCGAGTACACCGATGAGGATCACCGTCCCCATCACCGCAAAGTTGAGCGAGCTCGGGATACCCAGCAGGTTGACGAGATTTTGCAGGATCTGGAGCAGCACTGTGCCGAGCACGACGCCGATGATCGAGCCCTCGCCACCGCGCAGCGAGCAGCCGCCGAGCACGGCGGCGGCGATGGCGTAGAGCTCATAGAAGGAGCCGTGCACCGCCGGCGAGATCGAACGCGTGTACATCGCAATCAGGATCGCCGAGAACGCCGTCAGTCCGCCGCAGATGATGTAGGCGGAGATGACGACGCGGTTGGCGCGGATGCCGGAATAGCGCGCTGCCTCCTCGTTCTTGCCGACCGCATAAAGGTAGCGCCCGAACACGGAGCGGTGCAGCACCACCCAGGCGACCGCTGTGACGATGATCAGTGCCACTACGCTATGCGGCAGCGGAAAGCCCAGCACGTTGGTCCGGCCTGCGGTCAGCCATTCCAGCGTCGGAAAGCTCGCGCCGAAGCCAAAGCCGGCGGTGGCATCCTCGGTGTAGTAGCGCGCAGCGCCGCGGTAGATCAGTAGGCCGCACAGCGTGACCACGAAGGGCTGAATCCGCATCCTGGTGACGAGCGTGCCGTGCACCACGCCGATCGCAAGCCCACCGGAGATGATGATGCCGAAGGCCGCAATCCAGTTGACGTCGCGATTGACGATCAGGTCGATGAACAGGACGCCGAGCAGCGCGATCACCGAGCCGACCGACAGCTCGATTCCGCCGATGATGATGACGAAGGCCTCGGCGATGGAGAAGATGCCGAACAGCCCGACCTGGTTGGCGGTGTTGGAGAGATTGCCGACCAGCAGGAAGCGCGGATTGATGAAGCCGACGACAGCGCCCACCACCAGGATCAGGACGAGCAGGCTCAAGTCTTTCTTGTGCAAGGTTCCCTCGCCTGGACTGTGTGGCCGACCGCAAGCTGGAGCACATTGTGCTCGCTGAACTGGCTGCGATCAAGAAACCCCGAAATCGCGCCCTCATGCATGACCGCGATGCGGTCACTGACCCCGATGACCTCCTCCATGTCACTCGATATCATCAGGATCGCGACGCCCGCGTCGGTCAAGCGGCGCAGCATGTCGTAGATCTCCTGTTTGGCCCCGACGTCGATGCCGCGCGTCGGCTCGTCAAAGATCAGAACCTTTGGCCGCATCGAAAGCCATTTGGCCAGCACGACTTTCTGCTGATTGCCGCCGGACAATGAGCCCACGGAAGTGGCGACATCCGGTGTGCGGATCTTGAGGCGTTCGCGCTGGCGATGCGCGTTCTCGGTCTCGCGCGTGGTGTTCACGAGCCAAAAGCGCAAATAGGACGCGAGGTCCGGCAGCGAGATGTTCTCCGCGATCGAGACGTCAAGGAGGAGGCCCGAGCTCTTGCGGTCCTCCGGAATCAGATAAATCCCGTGATCGATCGCCGCGCGCGGTGTGGCAATGCGGATCGCCTCGCCCTCGAGCTTGATCGCACCGCCGCGGAGCGGATCGATCCCGAACACGGCGCGGGCAAGCTCGGTGCGCCCCGAGCCGACGAGCCCCGCCAGACCGAGGATCTCGCCGCGGCGGACCGAGAGGCTCACGGCGCGGTCCGGGTAGGTGTCGGTGACGGCCTCGACGACGTCGAGCACGCTGTCGCCGGGAGGGGCCGCGGGCGGTACGTAGAGCGATTTGAGGTCACGCCCGATCATCAGCCGGATCATCGCGGCCGGCGTAAGCTCCGCGCGGGTGAGCGCGCCGACCATGCGCCCGTCGCGCAATACCATCGCGCGATCGGCGCATTGCGTCACCTCGTTCAGGCGATGCGTGATGAAAATGATGCTGACGCCGTCAGCCTTGAGCCCGGCGATGACCCGCATCAGACGGTCGGTCTCGGTCAGGGTGAGGCTGGAGGTCGGCTCGTCCATGATGACGAGGCGCGCATCGAGCGACAGCGCCTTGATGATCTCGACGAGCTGACGCTGGGCCAGCGACAGTTCGGCGAGCGGCGCATCGGGCTCGAAATCGGCGCCGAGCCGCTCGAGCAGCGGCCGCACCTGGGCATGCAGCCGCTTGCGGTCGATCAGCCTGAGCGGCCCGCCATACACCGGCTCGCGGCCGATATAGACGTTGCCGGCGACATCGAGATTGTCGAAAAGATTGAGCTCCTGATGGACGAACGCGATACCCGCCTTGATCGCGTCCGCCACGGTGAGAGAGGCTCGCTCGACGCTGTCGACCCGGATGACGCCGCCGCTCGGCTCGACGACGCCGCCGAGCACGCGCATCAGCGTCGACTTGCCGGCGCCGTTCTCGCCAATCAGGGCGATCACCTCGCCGCGAGACACGGACAAGTCGACGTGGTCGAGTGCGACCACGCCGGGATAGACCTTGCTGATGTCGACCAGTTCGAGGAACGGCTCTGCCATTGGTGGCTGCACCGGGAGCGCCACTGACGCTTCCGATTGCTTGCGACTTACTTGTGAAGCATCTGCTTCATCTGCGCCATGAAGTCGTCGACGTTCGACTTCTCGATGACCTTGCCGGGAACGATGATGATGCCGTTCGCCGGAATGCCCGACTTGTCGCCTTCGACGGCTTTCGCCATCAGCTTCATGCCCTGATAGCCCCACTCGAACGGCTGCTGCACGACGGTGCCGACGATGCTGCCTTCCTTGACGCCGCCGAGCGTGATCGGATCCTCGTCAAAGCCGATGATCTTGATCTTGTTGAGCTTGCCGGCCTCCTTCAGCACCTCGTAGATGCGCGGCGTGTTGTAGGAATAGAAGCCGACGAGGCAGCTCACGTCGGGCATAGCGGCGAGAATGTCTTCCACATTGCGCTTGGCGCGGGTCTGGTCGATCTCGTCGCCGCGAACGTCGACGAGCTCGACTTTCGAGCCCTTGATCGTCTCCTTGACGCCTTCGATGCGCTCGCGCGCGTTGTCGGCCCCGGGCAGCCCGACAAAGCCGACGCACTTGCCGCCGTTCGGCAGAGCCTTCAGCATCAGCTTGCCGGCATCCTTGCCGAGATCGGTATTGGACGAGCCGATATAGGCAACACGCTTCGATTGCGGCGCGTCGCTGTCCGTGGTGAACAGCACCGTCTGGGAGGCGATCTTGTTGAGCTGCTCCGTCTGGTTCTTCGGATCCACGGAGCTGACCATGATCCCGGCGGCGCCCGCCGCCACGAGGTCTTCCATCACGCGCTGCTGCACGGCGGCAGCGGCCTGCTCGGGATATTTGAACTGAAGATCGTATTTGGGCAGCTCGCCCTGCGCTTTCTTCACGCCGGCCTCGGCAATCTTCCAGAAGTCGGAAGCGCCGTTGACGACGAAGGCCAGAACCTTCTTGTCAGCCGCATTCGCCGGCCCGAAACCAAACACCGTTGCCAACGCAACGGACACACCTGCAACCACAAGGCGCCGCATTACATCCCTCCCTTGATGTGGTTGGCTAGCTGTATGGCCAACTCTTCATACTGTTGAGCGAACGCCCCATTTCAGCCCTCCGCGAGAACAAGCCGCCATCCGCATTTGCGGAGAGACCGCATCGTCAGCTCGGGCCGCAGGGAAAAGTAATGAAGCTCGCATCCCTAAATACCAGAAGCGCGCCCAGCGTGCAACCGCAGGAGATTCGCGTGTCCCGCTTCCGGCTGACGTTCGCGCCCCCGGAGGTGCGCGCCGTTCAGGCCATTGGACCGCACAACGGAACTGGCGTTACGCAGCCGGGATCACTGGTCGTTCCGCGCAACAACGCCTGCGCGGGAAAGACAATCGACGCCATCGGCAAGCCAGCACTTCGAATGTCGAACAGCCCGAAGGCGCAGCGAGCCGCGATCTCGCGGCGCGAGATGCGTCCGAGTTTTGGCTTTGTCGCAAGCCTTCCTGGATAAGGAGGGCGCAGGGAATGCCGGATGCAGGCCGCACCCATGGCCCGCCTGCAACAAAAAACGCAGGCGGCAGTCACCACAGGTAGGCCGAACATTCCGGCATTCCCTGCGCGATGGTTTAAAGCCACAGCAGGGGCGGCTTCGGTATCGACTGCGTTCTACAGCCACTAAGCCGCGCGCGGTGGCGGGTGCCGTTTGCGCCAATGCGCCGCGATGTCGACACGCCGCACGATCCATACCTTGGGATGACCTCCGAGCCAATCAAGAGCCTTTGCGAGACCAAAGGCGCGACCCGGATGAGCGATGATGCGGTTGTGAAGTCCGAAGCTGAGCATCCGCGGCGGATCCTCGTCGATCACGCACTGGACGGCATTTTGTATGTAGTCGAAGTAGTCGTTGCCGGTGGTGATGCCTTGCCGGCTGAAGCGCACGTCGTTGTGCACGAGCGAATAGGGAACGACCAGCTGGTCGCGCGAGCCGACCTTCACCCAATAGGGAAGCTCGTCGTCGTAGGCGTCGCTGTCGTAGGAGTAGCCGGCGTCGAGCAAGATCGCGCGCGTGGAAAGCGACGGGGCGTAGCGCGTGTACCAGCCTTCCGGGCGCGTCCCCACGCAACCGGTGATGATCTCGGTCGCAAGACGAATGTGTTCGCGTTCGGTTTCGGGAGCGAGGTTTGCATGCATCTCCCACCGCAATCCATGGCCCGCGACATCCCAACCCGCCTCGCGCATGGCTGCTGCTGCTTCGGGGTTCCGCTCGAGTGCACGGGCGACGGCAAACACGGTGCAGGGAAGCTTTCGCCTGGTGAACATCCGGTGCAGGCGCCAGAAGCCGGCCCGGCTCCCGTACATGAACATGCTTTCGGCAGCGAGGTCGCGGCCGGTAACCGCGGCGGTCGCTCCTTCCGTCAACGCAGCCTCGGAAGCCTTGTCTCCGTCCGGCACGGAATACTCGCCCCCTTCCTCGTAGTTGATCACGAAGTTGACGGCGACATGGGCGCCGTTCGGCCAGCGGGGATCCGGCGGTTGGCGACCATAACCCCGGAAATCCCGCGTACGTCCAGCCTCCGCGTCAGTCATGTGCGCCCTCCCTTCATCTGCCGCATGTATCGCTTGCGGCGTGACGTTCTCCATGAGGAAAGTCCTGCGCAGGCATGATGTCCGCGCTCCACCAGATAAGCGGGCCGCAATGATCATGGCAACTGGCTTGGCAACCTATGCCAGCATTCGCTGCAGCGCATCGTGAGGGCCGCCGATCGAGACTTCACGCAGCCGTTTGCCGGCATCCAAACCGGAACACGCTCCACGATGCAGGCGGCACCGTCAGGCGCCAGACACCTTCGCGAGCCGTCGCGGCTGGGCCGTCCTCCGCCCGTACGCGTTCCGGATCGTCAGCGGTATTCGTCGCATTCAAATCACCCGACTTCAGGACGCGGCTTTCGAGGAAATCGCTGAATTCGAAACCGCGCAGGTTGATCGCGACATCGATCGCCTGGCCGAAATTCCGGTTGACGCAGAAAAGGGCAAGACTGTTTCCGTCCTCGGCCAGCACAGCGGCGCTGACGAGATCGGGGAATCGTTCGCCATCGCCTGCCGAAAACGTCCCGCAGGTCAGACGCATGTCGAGGACCGTTCCCCTCGCCCACTGTGCCGCATGCTGGAACGGATAGAAGATCGTCTGCCGCCACGCCCGCCCCCCTGTCTCGGTCATGATGAGCCCGATGACGTTGACCAGTTGCGCCACGCACGCGGCCTTGACGCGATTGCACCGGTTGATCAGCGTCAGGAGGGCGGCGCCGAAAACGAGCGCATCCTCCATCGTGAAAAGCTCTTCGAGAATGGCCGGCGCCTCGGGCCAGCCCGGCTTCGTGCGGGTGGCGCGATCGCGGGTGCGATACCAGACATTCCATTCGTCGAACGACAGCATGATCCGCTTCGGCGAGCGCCGGCGGGCGGCGACGCCATCAGCGACAGCGACGATCTCGTCGATGTAGCGTCCGACCCAATCAGCTTCAGCCATGAAGTCGCGCGATCTGTCGCCGTGTTTGGAAAAATAGCCGTGGAGCGAAATGTACTCCACGACGTCGAATGTCTCTTCCAGAACCTCTCTTTCCCATTCGGCGAATGTCGCCATGCTGCGGCTGGAGGACCCGCAGGCGACCAGCTCGATGTCGGGATCGAGCCAACGCATCAGCTTGGCGGATTCACGAGCAATCGTGCCGTATTCCCGGGCGGTCTTGGCGCCGATCTGCCACGGAGCATCCATTTCATTGCCCAGGCACCAGAGCTTGACGTTATGGGGAGGGCGATGCCCGTGCTCATGTCGCAGGTCGCTGAATGCCGTGCCACCTCCCACGTTGCAATATTCGAGCAAGGCTCTCGCTTCGTCTGGCCCTCTCGTGCCGAGATTCACGGCCATCATGGGTTCGAGGCCGGCCTTCGCGCACCAGGCCATGAATTCGTTGGTGCCGAAAGCATTGGTCTCGGTACTGAACCAGGCCAGTTCGCGACGCCGGGGGCGCCTGTCGAGCGGACCGACACCATCTTCCCAGTTGTAGCCGGATACGAAATTCCCGCCGGGATACCTGATGATGGTGACCCCGAGCTCGCGGACCAGCTCCAGTACGTCCTGGCGAAAACCCTCCTTGTCGGCCGCCGGGTGCCCAGGCTCGAAGATCCCGCCATAGACACATCGCCCGAGATGCTCGACGAAACTGCCGAAGAGACGCGGGTCCGTCTTCCCCACTGCGAATGCGGGATCGAGAACAATGACAGCTTCGGCCATAGCTTATCCTGTTGGGATCGAAAGTATGGATGGTTCAGCCTTTGACGGCACCGATGGTGAGCCCGCGCACGAGATGGCGCTGAACGAAAAGCATGATCGCGACGATCGGCAGCATGATGCCGATGGCGCCAGCGGCCGAGATCGACCAGTCGCTCACGTCCTCGCCTCCGAAGGAGGCAATCGCGACCGGGAGGGTTTTGGTCTGAACACCCGTCAGCACCAGGGCAAACAGGAATTCATTGTAGGAGAGAAGCAGGCTGAACAGAGCCGCGACCGCAAGCCCGGGGCGAGCCAGCGGCAGGATCACGATCCGGAACGTCTGCCAGAGATTGCATCCGTCGATGGCCGCCGCCTCGTCGAGGTCGCGAGGAATGTCCAGGAAGAAGCTGTACATCAGCCAGATCGTGAATGGCTGATTGATCGCCACAAGCGCCAGGATGAGAAGCGGATAAGTGTCGATCATATTGAGGAAGCTGCCCATGACGAAGAATGGAATGGCCAGCAGCATGTGAGGAAACATGCGGATCGCGAACAGTCCGAACAGGATCGGGGACGCGCGGCGCTGCGGCATGCGCGACAGGGCGTAGGCGGCAAGGCTGCCGATCGGGACCGAGACGAGCACCGTGCCCGCCGAGACGACCAGGCTGTTGATCAGGTAGTGAACGAAGCCCCGATCGAGCCACACTTCGCGATGGTACTCGAAAGTGGGCTGGAAAAAGATGGTCGGCGGGACGGTGAACGCGTCCGCGGGATTCTTGACGGACGTCAGGGCGGCCCAGATCAGCGGAACGAGGTTCATGAAGGTGAAGATCGCCAGCGCGATGAACAGCAGCGTCTGGTCGCGCACACGCGTCATCTGGCGTGCCTTCATAGGCTTCTCCCGTAGCCGCGTTGCAAAATGCGGCTGAACGTCGCGATGATCGCGGCGACGATGATGAGCGTGATGATTCCCAGCGCGGATGCCTTTCCGACCTGCAGCAGCTGAAAGCCGAGCTGGTAGGTGTACATCGTTATCGTCTCGGTCGCGGTCCCCGGACCGCCACCGGTCAGGACGTAGATGGTGTCGAAGAACCGGAAAACATCCATCAGCCGGACCGACACGGTGAAAACGATCACCGGCACGAGCGACGGAAGAACGATGTGGCGAATGATGCGCCAGCCACCGGCCCCGTCGATCTTCGCCGCTTCGATTTGTGCCTGGTCCAATGTCTGCAGGGCGGCATAGAGCATCAGCATCACAAAAGGCGTAAAGATCCAGGCGTCGGCAAGGACGACGCAAATCTTCGCCCAGATGGGATCGCCGAGCCAATCCGGCGGATTGACGTTGAAGGTCAGCAAGGTGGCGTCGATCAGGCCCCAGTTCGCCGTCAAAATCCATTTCAGGAAGAGGGCCGCCACGACAGGCGTGATGATGTGCGGCAGGAAAAGCAGGATCATGAATACGCGAACACTGAACGTGAGCCGATAAAGCGCGAGCGCGAGAACAAAACCCAACGCAAATTCGACGGCGACAGATCCGAAGGCGATGACGGTCGTGGTCCACAGCGCATGCCAGAGTCGCGCTTCGCTCAGCAGTTGCGCGTAGTTCGCAAGCCCGACAAAGCGCATCTCGCGGGAGCCGAGATAATAATCGAAAGTGCTGAGGTAGGCGGCATACGCCAGGGGCCACAGCAGGACGAGCGTCATCAGCCCGAAGCTTGGAAGGAGGAACAGCCACAGGCCGCGCTGCTGCCGACGCATGACGACAAATCTCTTGAGGAGAGCTCGGTTTGAGCGGCAGGCGTTTCCAAGCTGCCAAGCTGCACGGTGTGATTTATCCGCAATAACCTCTATTTATAATAGCCTCGCGACTGCAGCAGCGCGGTGGTTTCGGTTGCGGCCTGATCCAGCGCGGTCTTGACTTCCTTTTCGTTGGTCACGGCTTGCAGGATGTACCGCGTGACGATCGCCCCTACATCGAGAAAATCAGACATCGCCGGAAATGGCTTGCCGACCTCGAGGGATGCGCGGGCGGCCGGATACCAGCGGTATTTCTTCGTAAGCTCCGGATCATCGAGCACGGACAGACGCGGCGGCATGGCGAACTCCGCGCCCTTTTGCATGCTCTTCTGGCCGGCCGCGGTCGCGATCATCCTGAAGATCGTGTCCTTGTCCTTCGACGAGTACTTCGAGATCGCATATCCATCATTGGCGATGCGCTGACCGCCGCCGGGAGGCGCGGTCCAGTTGATTTTCCCGACGAAGCGCGACTTCTTCTCGTCATCCATGGAGGCGGCGCGCGTGAACCATTGCAGGCCCATCGCGGCCAGTCCCTGCTGCAGGTTGATGGTCGATTCATCGTTGGCGGCGGAGGTGAAGCCGCGCGGAGCGAATGCCGTCATCTGCTTCATCATGGTGATGGCGTTCACGCCGGCCGGCTGATTGAAGATCGGCTTCCAGCTCTTGTCGAACCAGCCCTCTCCCATTGCATTGAGATACCAGTGTGTCTCGTTCAGGCAGCCATCGACGGGTTTCAATGTCATGACCGTTCCGGAGACACGACCCTGATTGAGCTTTTTCGCGGCTTCCAGATACTCTGGCATCGTCTTTGGAAGCGCCAGGCTGCTCTCCTTGAACAGATCCTCACGGTAGAAGAACATCTCCGTGTTGGTCAGGATCGGCATCGAGTAGATGTGACCATTATAGCTCATCGAGTCGATGACGGACTTTGGGTAGTCATCGAGCTTGAATTCATCCTTGTGCTTCGCCCAGAGATCATCCAGCGGCTCCAGCCAGCCGCTGGCCGCGAACTTCTGCATCGTCGTGTCATTCAGATAGGCGACATCGATGGCGTCCGAGCCGGACGACATCGTGATCGAGGCCAGCTCGACTTCCTTGTCGATCGGCATCAGTTCGACCGAGACCTGTCCCTCAGGGAGAGCCTTCTTCATCTGGTCCGTATAGTACTCCAACGCCGGCTGACGATGACTGATGACACGGATCGGCCCGGCCGCGTATGCGCGCTTCACATAAGGCGCAAAGGCTGTTGCTGCGGTGGCGGCTATAAGGGATCTGCGGGTGAGTGAATTCCGGCTCATATGACATCCTCCCTGTCGAGCTTGAAACGCCCGATTTTTTTACGTGACGGCAATCGGCCGGATGGACGAGCCCGTCGATCCTGCAAGCCGCAACGGCAACGCCACGAATAGTATGCGAGGGCCGCGCGTCAGCGCAATGTCCTTCAGATTGAGGTTTCGGGCGGTTGATCGCCGGGATGTTCTTGGCCTCCAGCTGGCCCCTTCATCGCGCGCCTCCGCACCCCACCGGGGCGAGCTTCAGCTGACCTGCAGCCAAACGCGTTTGGCTTTTAACCCGATGGAGCAAGGGACCTGTTCTGTTGCAGCCCTTCGTTGCCGTGGACGCCTCGAGCGCTGGCGCCTAAAAGGCGGAGGCATCAAGTTCATATGATCCCCTGCGACCGCGCGAATAGACTTTTGTGGCGGCCCGGCAGATCAGCTCTCGATTCGTATCGAAGGCGGTGAGAAGGTCAGGATTGTCCGGCGACAAGCTGGGTACGAGACGTTTGAGCGCACCTCGCGTCACAAAGAACGAACATTCGATGGCGCTGTCGTAGCCCCAGAAATGGACCGCATCCCGCGTCGCATCGAAGCTTCGGCTTGGATTTGGAAAAATCAGGGACATCGTGGACTCCCACACATTGCATAAGGATATTTTGCGGAAGCCGTTGGCTTACACGAAACATGCCCTGCCGCATCCTCAAGAGTGACTACCGTTCCGTACCTGCGCCGTCGTGGGTTCGATCAAACGGCTCTCCTGACAACGTTCGATGATCGAGGTCGTTCTATTTCTTTTTGCCGGAAGCAAGGGCCGGCTGCCATGCCGCAGACTTTTGGCTGGGCGCGGCGGCAATTGCCTTGATCTTCTCCTTTTTGGGCTTCTTCAGCTCACGATTGCCTCTTTGCTGACCTTTGGCCATTTCGATCTCCCTGGGTTTGATAAGGCTTGGGAATTGAATTCGAACTCGACCAATGTCGTGATCACCGAAGCTCGTCCGGTCCGGGCAGCCGGGGTGCGTCCAAATCATACTTGGATTTGAGCATTGTGATTAGGTCAAGCGCGCGGGTGCGGTAGAAATTATCACTCTCGGAAACCGAGCGACTAACGCTCGCAGTCCACCCATAAGCATCCTCGAAAACGAACAGCGTCATTCCGGCAGGCCAGGGACCATGAAGAGCCCTCGCCTGTTCGACAATCATGTCTTGAAGCTCGTATGCCGTCTTGAAAGGCCTCGCGCTTATCACCGGCCGCAGAACGTCCTTGTGATGGTGAACCCTTGCACCCTTGCAGATGAATGAACGGCCAGCCGAAATCGGGGCAATGCACCCTACTGCTCGGTCGGCGGGAGTGCTTACTACCCTCCAGTCACCGGTAGATGCCGTGGAGCAGGACGGTGACAGAGCCGAGCCTACGCATACCTTCTGGGAATAGCTATCTCTAAATAGTCTCATCGGGTGGGGATACCTGTTCGACTGCGACATTGTAGCGGGAGAAACAGATAGCTAATCGGGCTGGAAGAGCGCAGGTTGTCGATGCAAGGAGTGAGCGATGCCGCTGCGCTGTTTGCAAAAAGGCAGGTAAGCATGCCCCTCCGCACGCGCCGAGAGGTCGTTACCTTCAGGCATCCGTTCGAGATCCGTGGCGTCGATCGGCTGCTGCCCGCAGGCACCTACGAAGTCATCACGGATGAGGAAATGATCGAAGGTCTTTCGTTCCCGGCGTATCGCCGGGTTGCCACCAATATCATCGTGCCTGCTGCCGCCTCGCCCGGCACCACGACGGAGATGATTTCCATCGGCGCGGTCGAACTGTCGGACGCGCAGCGGATCGACGCAAGTGCGTCTGATGAATGACGAACCGGTCGATCTGGATAAGCGCCGCGGCATGGCCGCCCAGAAGGCAACCAATATCCGTCGCGCCTTGGCTGAGGTTGAGAGCAACGCGAAGGATCTGCGTGATCGACAGGCTGTTCTGGAAGGCCAGCTTATGTTGCTGCCTGCCGCTTCCTGGCCGGAAGCCGCCGCAAAGGCGCGCTACATTTTGAACTTATATGCCGCGGGTTTGCCGTCGGACGACACCCGTCATCGAGATCTCGTATCAGCCATATTCCAGGACTTTGCCCGATTGGAAAACGAGCCGTGACGAATGACCCTTTGCCCCGAGCTGGTCGCTGGTTTGTTCGTCAGCCATAAGCTCTGCTTCGCGTGCAGCTCATCGGCTTGACGGTGATGCCGCTTTGCCACGCCGCAGCGCTTCAATGGCGCATCGCGCCGGGCATTCTCCGCCGCAGCGGCATCACCACTGGATAATGACCGCGCCGGCAATCACCAGACCGAGGAAAACCGGCACCATTATTGGTGGAACGAACCACGCACGCAGTTTGACTTTTTGGATGGTGGACATACTGACCGCCCTCTTTGTGGCGGGAGTACAGGTCTCTCAGTCACCGATAGCAGCCAAGGGTGGGCGGTGATGCCCGAAGCTGGCGCCCGTTCTTGCGCGATGTCCAGAGAAATCGCCAAGGCAAGGCTGTAAGCGCGATTTCCACTATATCGACTGCGCGCATCGCGAAGAGCTTGCTATAGGGTGCCCGAGCATCCATATGGGCTATAGCGTCACCGACTTCTCGCAAGAAGACGTGTCCGGAGACGCGACGCCTTAGCCACAAATCGCGATCGACGATATCGACCAACGGCACGTCGCTCCGGCGTGCGCGTCACGCGTCAGGACACCTTATGCCCATCGAACACGCCGCCGTGCGGGCCGTGCACAAGCCTTGGGGCGTCAGCGATCTTCAGCCATGGAGCGACGTCGACGGCACGCGTGACGCCGTCGGAGAGCTGTGGTTCGAGCGGGCCGATAAGACCGCTCCGACGCCCGCCTTGCTGCTCAAGCTATTGTTCACGAGCGAGCCATTGTCCATCCAGGTCCATCCGGACGACACCTTTGCGCGCGCGATGGGGATGCCGAACGGCAAGAGCGAAGCGTGGTATATCATCTCGGCGAAACCGGGCGCGCAGATCGGCATTGGCTTGAAGCGCCGGGTAACGCCACAGGAATTGCGGGCGTCGATCACGAACGGCTCGATCGTTGAACTGGTTCAATGGCGTCCAGTTGCGAAAGACGATGTCATCTTCATCCCGGCCGGTACCATCCACGCTCTCGGAGGCGGCATCGTACTGGCCGAAATTCAGCAGCGCAGCGACACTACGTTCCGCCTGTTCGACTATGACAGAGAGCGGGAATTGCACATCGACAATGGCGTAGCCGTTGCCAACGCGTGGCCGCTTCGATCTCCAGCCAATCCGACCCGCCTCACGGATGAACGGACGGTTCTCGTCGCGAGCCGGCATTTCGTGCTCGAGCGCGTTGACCTGCAGGAGGCTTCAAGCTGGGCGCTGGTTGCGGAACCAGAGACTTGGGTTCTTGCTGTCGACGGGCATGCGGCGATCGGATTGGCTATGGTATCGATCGGGCAGGCGGTGTTCGTTGGCGGTGGCCGCACCAGCATCGAGGTTGGTGCCAATGGCTTGACCGCCCTGATTGCGTATCCGGGGGCCCGGCCGATCGATTCGCTTTTGCGGAGGCTCTGCGAGCCTTCGACCCAACTCATTCAACCAGCCGCGCCCGACGATCCGAAATGGACAGGCCGAGCAGAGGCGAGCACGTGACGGCTCCCCGCAGGGTTGCGCTGATCGGAAATTCGTTGCCTCGCCGCTGCGGCATAGCAACATTCACAACCGAGCTGCAACGCGCGATCTCGAATTCAGCACCAAGCCTGCAGACCAGCGTCGTGGCGATGACCGACCGCGGTCAGACCTATGACTATCCTGCGTCGGTCGTCTTGCAGATCAGGGATAATAACCCTCAGGAGTATGCGCGCGCCGCAGCTTTCCTGAACGCTGGTCGATTTGACGTCGTCTGCCTGCAGCACGAATTCGGGATTTTCGGCGGCGACGCCGGCGCCCACATCCTCGAATTGTTGACGCACCTGACCATGCCGGTTGTCACGACACTGCACACCGTGCTGGCAAGCCCTAGCGCAATCCAGCGCACGGTAACGGAGCGAATCGTCGAAGTGTCCGCGAAGGTCGTCGTGATGGCCGACAAGGCCCGTGAGCTGCTGCACAGCGTCTATCGGGTGCCGCACGAGAAGATCGAGGTCATTGCCCATGGCATCCCCGATTTTCCATTTGTCGCGCCGGACACGGCAAAGGCAAGATTGGGATTCAGCGGCCGCTCCGTCATTCTGACATTCGGGCTGTTATCGCCCAGCAAGGGCATCAAGGTCATGATCGACGCCATGCCTTCGATCCTGAAGCGACGACCGGATGCGGTTTATGTCGTGCTCGGCGCGACGCATCCCAATCTGGTTCGCGATCAGGGCGAAGCGTATCGCGAGAGCCTGACGGCGCGCGTGCGCGAACTTGGCGTCGAAGATCACGTCGTATTCCTCGACCAGTTTGTCGATCAGGCCACGCTGCTCGAGTTCATTTCAATGTGCGACGTTTACGTCACCCCCTATCTCAACGAAGCGCAGATCACGTCGGGTACGCTGGCCTACAGCTTCGGCCTCGGCAAGCCGGTCGTCTCGACGCCCTATTGGCATGCCCGCGAGTTACTGGCCGATGGGCGCGGCGTTCTCGTTTCCTTTGGCGACGCGGCGGGGATTGGCCGCGAAATCGCGGAATTGCTCACCGACCACCCCCGCCGGCAGGCGATGCGCGAGCGGGCCTATGCTGCCAGCCGGTCGATGACATGGGAGCGCACCGCCGAGCACTATATGACCGTATTCGAGCATGCGAGGCAGGGCCACCGGCTGAAGCTGATCGCGCGCGCCGGGCCGGACGCGATCGTGCCGCGCAGTCCTGCGGCGCCGCCTGACATGCGGTTGGGGCATTTTCTGTCGATGTGCGACGATACCGGGCTGTTCCAGCACGCCGTGCATTCGGTGCCCGATCGCGCGCACGGCTATTGCGTGGACGACAATGCGCGTGCCTTGCTCCTCGCCTGCGCGCTCAATGAACCGGGCGAGCGGCCGATTTCGGACGTCCTGACCGCGCGTTTTGCCGCCTTTGTGCAGCATGCGTGGAACCCCGATACCGGAAGATTTCGCAACTTCATGGGTTTTAACCGGACCTGGCTCGAAGACAGGGGCTCGGAGGACAGCCACGGGCGAACCTTGTGGGCGCTGGGTGAATGCACGCGGAACGATGCCAGCCCGTCGCGGCGTCGATGGGCGCGCACCTTGTTCGCTCAGGCGCTGTCGGCCGTGGAAAGCTTTCGTTCCCCCCGCGCATCGGCCTTCACGCTGCTGGGTCTCGACGTCTACTGCGCCGTGGTCCCCGATGATCGCCGCGCTCAGGATATTCGTCATGTTCTTGCCGAAAGGCTTCTGTCCGGCCTGGCATCGGTGGAAACGTCGAACTGGCAGTGGTTCGAGGAAGGCCTCGCTTACGATAATGCGCGCTTGCCCCAAGCCTTGATCGTCACAGGGATGGCGACGCACACACCCGTCTATGTCGACGCTGGGCTGAGATCCCTGCGTTGGCTAATGACGCAACAAACGACATCGACCGGTCATTTCCGTCCCGTCGGCACCGCCGGTTTCGGCGAACTGCGGAAGCCTCCTCGCGCCTTTGATCAACAGCCTCTGGAAGCCACCGCGGCAATTGCGGCCTGTTTGGCCGCGTGGCGCGCGGACGACGATGCCGAATGGAAGACGATCGCAATCAGGGCTTTCTCCTGGTTTCTCGGCAGCAACGACCTGTCGGTTGCGCTCGTCGATCCCGAGACCGGCAGTTGCCGCGATGGATTGCACCCCGACCGTGCTAATGAGAATTGCGGGGGCGAGTCGGTGGTGTCGTATCTGCTGGCGCTGGCCGAGATGCGTCGGCTTGCGCGCGTCAACATCAATCCGACAAATCCTGTGGCGCTTCGCGCCATCGGCGCTTGATCCAGCGTTCACGCGAACAGAGGGCACCTCGTTGCAGGCCACTTTTCTCAATCGGCAGGCTCCTCATCTGCGTCCCGACCCCGCCCGCGTGATTGTGCGGCCATTCAAGCCAGCGACCGAACCGCGCGATCTCAATCCGACCGACAAGACGCGAGCCAACCATATCGTCGAGCGCGTTCTTGCGCTCGACGCCAAGGCCGCGGCGAGCCAACTGGCGGACGTGCTGGAGAACTTCCAGGGCCGGCACCGCAACCTCTTGAAGACGTTTGAGCTCCGGGCCGACGAAATGGAAGAGGCGCTTACGGCGCACGGCACTTTTTCCGAGGTCCAGCGTCAGCTCATCGGCGCCTATTTCTTGCATGAGTATTCGTTCGAGGCGTCGGCACTGTTCAATCCGAGCATCGTATCGCACCCTGACCAATCAGGGACGCCGACCGGCAGCCTGCGCTTCGTTCTCAGCCTCCGTGCCGTCGGAGAAGGACATGTGTCATCGCTGACGTTTCGCGCTGGAACCATCGCAGCCGACGGCAGTATTGCCGTCGATCCGACCGCCCGGCTCGCTTCGAGTCCCCGGATTGGGTATCGTCTGTCCGGACCAATCGGTGACGAAGTCGAGGTCATCTTCAATCCAGGCGAGGACATCAGCGAACGCGTGATCTTTCCGGTGACGGAATCGCAGTCGAACGGCATAGAGGACGCCCGTTTTGTCGAGTTCAGCGATGGCGGGCGGACGACCTATTACGCGACCTATACCGCCTATAAGGGCTCTGCGATCCGGTCGGAATTGATCGAGACGAGCGACTTCCTCTCGTTTCGAATGTCGCCGCTGCACGGCGCCGCCGCCCGCAACAAGGGCATGGCGCTATTCCCGCGCCGGATCGACGGCAAGTACGCCATGATCGCGCGACAGGACAACGAGAATCTTTATCTTGTCTACTCGGACGATCTCTACAGATGGGAAGGCGGCCAGGCGATCCTGAAGCCGCAATTTCCCTGGGAGTTTGTCCAGATCGGCAACTGCGGATCGCCGATCGAACTGGACGAGGGCTGGCTGTTGCTGACGCATGGCGTCGGGCCGGTCCGGAAATACTCGATCGGTGCGGTGCTGCTCGACAAGCGCGACCCTTCGCGTGTGCTGAGGCGTTCGAGCGAGCCGCTATTGCGGCCCGAACCGTCCGAGCGCGAAGGATACGTTCCGAACGTGGTCTATACGTGCGGCGCGATGCGGCACAATGATCAGATCATCTTGCCGTACGCGGTGTCAGACACTTTCTCCAACTTTGCGACCTTGAAGATTTCTGCGCTGATGCAGTCAATGTCCTGACCCGGAATCGCTCGGCGCGTGCTCAAAGGACAGCCGATGGCTCGCGAAAAAAGCTACTTCGTTCAGGCATTCAATGCAGGCCGGGGAGGAGGACTCAAAGCCGACGCACCCATCGCCTGCAAATCGGAAGCCGGCGCGCTTCGCACGGCCGAGAGACTGGCTTTGAGCAAAGTGGGCGTCATTGCCTTCTCATCCACGGGCGACGCTGAAATGGGCGACTATGACGACGAGCCAACGGTCATCTTCCGGCAGGGCGAGCTGCCATCGGCCTTCGACTGAGCTTGTTTGCTTGGGCGGCCATCCCTGCTCGAGGCACGGCTAGCGATGACCATGATGGCTCAAGAGGCCGAAATTAGGATGCTCCAGAACGCACAACGCTGCCAGGCCGAATAATGCCTGGCGGCGCTGTGTCAGATCCGGACATTGCAATCCCCCGGCAACTATCTGTCTGCACAGACCGTGCCGAGGTTCACGCTCGCGCCCGCCGCCTTTTAGATTCGGGATTCGCGCCTTGGGCGATTGGCTTGGGCGCATGCCCTGGAAAGACCCCATCATAGCACTGCCGCCATACGTTGCGCGCAATTCGTCCGCGACGCACCTTGACATCAAGGCTGATGCGATAGCGGCGTCTTAGCTTCACGCAGAAGTGTCGGCTTTATAGATGGTAGCGGGGGAGCGCTACGAGTCCCCCACCCAATTCGAGCCTTTGTTTTCAAAGACTTACAGGGCGGCTTAGAAGGGCGCGGTGGATCGCGCGTTGCAACCTCAGCGGCGTGGCTTAAATTGCCTGCTGCCGCTGTTGAGGGGGCATTCGCAATGCGAGCGGTGATCTTGTTGGCCGCTTTTTTCGGAAAATCAAACGGGGGCGCGTTTTCGGCTGCATAATCATCGAGTGCCCATTGCCGCGATAGCCCGTGAGCGTCCGCCGGCTCACGATCGATCCGTAGCACCGCATCTAGTCCGGCAGCACTCACGGTCCAGCACGCCGCAGCAGCGTTTGGTCGTTCAGTGTTAAATCTCCAAATACACTGCTTAAAGCAGCAAGTACGTCGTTAGGCTGATAGAGCATGCTCCGAAAACCTGATAAAAACGAATAATTCCGGTGGAAGCGGGGGGAGGATAGTCTTGGCGCCGCTCCTGCAGATCAAGGATTTGCATACCGAATTCCAGACGGGCGCGGGAGTGGTGCGCGCCGTCGACGGGATCTCCTATACCGTCGAGCAGGGCGAGACGGTTGCGATCGTCGGCGAAAGCGGGTCGGGCAAGTCCGTCGGGGCGCTGTCAATTCTGCGCCTGATCCCGGATCCGCCCGGGCGAATCACGCGCGGCGAGATTCTGTTCGCCGGCCGCGACCTCATGCGGCTTTCGGACGCGCAAATGCGCGAAGTGCGGGGCGGCGACATCGGAATGATTTTCCAGGAGCCGATGACATCGTTGAACCCCGTACTCACCATCGGCCGGCAGATCACCGAGACGGTCGAGCAGCATCGGCGAGTCGATTCCGCTTCGGCGCACCAGCGCGCCATCGAGCTTCTCGGGCTGGTCGGCATCGCCGATCCGGCCCGCCGCCTCAAGCAGTATCCGCACCAGCTCTCGGGTGGCATGCGCCAGCGCATCATGATCGCGATCGCGATCGCGTGCGATCCCAAGCTCATTATCGCGGACGAGCCGACGACCGCGCTTGACGTGACCATTCAGGCGCAGATCCTGGAGCTGATGAGCGGGCTGACGCGCCGGCTCAACGTGGCGCTCATCATCATCACGCACAATCTGGGCGTGGTCGCGCGCTACGCCAAGCGGGTCAACGTGATGTATGCGGGACGCATCGTTGAGAGCGGTTCGGCGGCGGCGATCTACCACGACCCACGCCATCCTTACACGACGGCACTATTACGGTCGGTGCCTCGGCTCGATCGGCCGCGCCAGGCGCGCCTCGACCCGGTGACCGGCCAGCCCCCCGACCTCACCCGCCTCGAGCAAGGCTGTGCGTTCCGCCCGCGTTGCCGCTTCGCGGTGGACGCTTGCGCTCAGGTGCGGCCGCCGCTCGAGCCGTCAGGGCCGGCTGGCCACCTTTCGGCGTGCCTGCGGCGCGAGGAGATCGTCGCCGCGGCCGGAGCGGTAGCATGACGGAGCCAGTAACCCACGCTCCGACGCTCCTCGAGGTGAAAGGGCTGCAGAAGCTCTTCCCGGTCACCGAGGGCGTCCTCGCGCGCCGCGCGGTGGGCGTGGTGCGAGCAGTCGACGGGGTCAACTTCACGCTTCGCCGGGGAGAGACGCTGGGCCTGGTGGGCGAGAGTGGTTGCGGCAAGACGACGACCGGCCGATGCATCCTGCTGCTCGAGCGGCCTACCGCCGGTCAGATCCTCTATGACGGCGTCGACCTCACCAAGCTCAAGCACAAGCAGCTCCAGGCACTGCGACGCCGCATCCAAGTCATCTTCCAGGATCCATATAGCTCGCTCAATCCGCGCATGAAGGTCGGCGACATCATTGCCGAGCCGATGAAGGTACACGCCATCGAGCCCGATGCGGCGCGCCGCGCGGCCCGGGTGCGAGAGCTGCTTGCGATCTGCGGCCTCGGTCTCAATTTTGCCGATCGCTATCCTCACGAAATGTCGGGCGGCCAGCGCCAGCGCGTCGGCATCGCGCGCGCCCTCGCGCTCAATCCCGAATTCATCATCTGCGATGAAGCCGTATCCGCCCTCGACGTGTCGATCCAGGCGCAGATCGTCAACCTGCTCGAGGATCTGCGCGAGCGCTTCCGCCTCACCTACCTTTTCATTGCTCACGATCTCTCGCTGGTGCGGCACCTCTGCCAGCGAGTCGCTGTGATGTATCTCGGCCGCATCGTCGAGCTCGCGGATTGCGACGAGCTGTTCGACAACGCGCTGCATCCCTACACCCGGGCGCTTCTCGACGCCGTGCCGATACCGGATCCGAGCGTCGAGGCCGGCCGCAGGTTCCGGCCCGTAAAAGGGGAGGTGCCGAGCCCGATCAATCCGCCGTCGGGCTGCGCGTTTCATCCGCGCTGCCCGATCGCGGTCTCGAGCTGCAGCCGGATCCACCCGGGGTTGCGGGAGGTGCGACCCGGCCACTGGGTGGCCTGCAGCGAGGTGCATTAGATTCGGTCGAACTGCGGCGCCTTGCGCTGCGGTTGGCCGCACCTTTCGCTCGACAGTGAACTCAACGGATGGCTCTACCAAGCCACCCCAATAACAAAAATAACAGAATGGAGGAATGAAAAAGGGAGGAAGCAAATGATCGAGAGATTAGGATTGGGAGCAGTCGGTCTTGGCGCTGTTCTTTGTATTGCATCTCTTTGCGTCACGAACGTGGCTGCCCCTGCAGCTACCGACACCCCGAAGCGCGGCGGAATACTTACCTACATGATCCCGGCCGACGCTCCGCCGAGTTTCGACGGTCACCGCGAGACCACATATGCGACCGTGCACGCGGTCGCGCCATTCTACAGCGTGCTGATCAGGGTTAATCCGGACAATCCGTCGTCGACCACAGATTTCGTCTGCGATCTTTGCACCGAGATGCCGACGCCGACCGACGGCGGGAAGACCTACACTTTCAAGATCCGGGAGGGCGTAAAATTCCACGACGGCTCGCCGCTGACCGCCGCGGACGTTGCAGCGAGCTGGCAGGAGATCATCCATCCCAGCGAGGGCGTGTCGAGCGCGCGCGAAAGCTACTTCATCATGGTCAACAAGGTTGAGGCGACCGATGCGACGACCGTGGTATTCCGGCTGAAGTTCGCCACGAACGCGTTTCTGCCCGCGCTCGCCGATCCCTTCGCCTGGATCTACAAGAAGGAGATCCTCGTCAAGGATCCGCACTGGTTCGAGAAGAACATTATGGGCTCCGGTCCATTCAAGTTCGCCGGCTACGAGATCGGCCAGTCGATCAAGGGGGAACGCAATCCCGACTATTATCACAAAGGAAAGCCTTATCTTGACGGATTCATCGGCATCTTCGCAGCCAAGCAGGCCGTGCGGGTCGATGCGATCCGCGCCGACCGCGCTGCGATGGAGTTCCGGGGCCTGCCGCCCTCGGCCCGCGACGAACTCGTGCGCGAGCTGGGTGACAAGATCACCGTTCAGACGAGCGACTGGAACTGCGGCAACCTTGTGACCCCCAACCACAAGCGGAAGCCGTTCGACGACGTCCGGGTCCGCCGTGCGCTTGCACTGGCGATTGATAGCTGGAACGGCGCGCCGGCGCTCGCCAAGATCGCCACCGTGCATACGGTGGCCGGTATCGTATTTCCAGGATCGCCGCTGGCAGCGAACAAGGAGGAGTTGCAGACGTTGGCCGGGTTCTGGCCGGATATCGGGAAATCGCGCGAGGAGGCCAAGCGCCTGCTCAAGGAGGCAGGGGCCGAGGGACTCAAATTCGAGCTGATGAACCGAAACGTCGACCAACCCTACAAGTATGTCGCCACCTGGCTGATCGACGAGTGGAGCAAGGTCGGGCTGCAGGTCACGCAGCGCGTGCTTCCGACCGGTCCGTTCTTCGACGCGCTGCGTCACGGCACCTTCGATGTGACCATGGACTTCAATTGTCAAGGCGTGGTGAACCCGCTCCTGGACATCGGAAAGTTCTTGCCGCACTCGGTTTATGCCGAGAACTACGGCAATTATGACGACGATAAGGAGATTGCACTCTATCAGGCGCTTCTTCGCGAGACCGACATCGTCAAGCAGCGAGCAATGCTTCGAGAGTTCGAAAAATACGTTCTCGACACCCAAGCGCACATGCTTATGACGCCGTGGTGGAATCGCATCATCCCTGCCCGGTCATATGTGAAGGGCTGGAAGATCAGTCCGAGCCACTACCTCAACCAGGATTTGGCCAACGTGTGGCTCGACAAGTAGGCTGCACCATGCTGCGATTCCGGTCCGCAACGCTGACTGGCATCGCGGCGCGGTCTGGATCGGACGCATAGGATGTACCGGTATATCGTGAGCCGGGTGCTTCTCGTCATCCCGACGCTGGTCGGAGCGGCGGCGCTCGTGTTCGTCCTGATGCGGCTCATCCCGGGAGACATCTGCGTGGTTCGTCTCAGCTCTGGTGGCGGAAACGTCGACCCGCGCGCCGTCGCGCTTTGTCACGCCGAGCTCGGACTCGATCGTTCGCCAATTCTGCAGTTCGTGGACTTTGTGTGGGGCTTCTTTCGCCTCGACTTCGGCATCTCGATGTGGTCGGGCAAACCCGTCGCCGAGGAGATTGCGGCGCGCTTGCCTATCTCGCTCGAGATCGCCGTGATGGCGACAGTGGTTGCCATCGCCATCTCGGTCCCGCTCGGGACCATCTCGGCGTTGAAACAGAACAGCTGGATCGACCACGTAGTCCGCACGACCGCCATCGCCGGCATAGCAACGCCGTCGTTCTGGCTCGGAATCGTCGCCCTCCTGGCCGTCCTCGATATCTCGCATGCAGTATTCGGCGCGCCCTGGATGCCCCCGATCGACTACGTCCCGTTCTGGCAGGATCCGCTTCGCAACCTGTCGATGGTCATCCTGCCGGCGCTTACCGTCGGTTACCGCTACGCCGCTGTCACCATGCGGATGACGCGCTCTGCGATGCTCGAGGTGCTGCGCGAGGATTATATCCGGACTGCCCGCGCAAAGGGTCTCGTCGAGCGGCTCATCATCAACCGGCACGCGCTCAAGAACGCGCTGTTGCCCGTCGTGACCCTGATTGGCATCGAGTTCGCCTTCCTGATCGGTGGACTCGTGGTGACCGAACAGGTGTTCAATCTCAATGGCGTCGGCCGCCTGTTCGTGCTGGCGGTCCAGAACCAGGACTACACCCTGACGCAGGCCCTCGTCATGCTCACGGTCACGGTCTTCGTGTTCACCAATCTCGTGGTCGATCTGCTCTACGCGTGGCTCGATCCGCGGATCCGCTACGGCTAAAGAGTGGGAGCTCGCACCATGGTCGATCTCAGTCCGCCCTACGTTCCTGCCGCCGACATCGCCGCAGAGAGCCCGCGCCCGTCGCGACAGGGCATCGTCGCCTTCTTCCACCGCCAGCCGCTCGGGACGGTCGGCCTGGTGCTGGTGCTGGTGATGGCAGTCGCCGGTCTCTCGGCCGAGTGGATCGCACCCTACAATCCGACATCGAACGATTTCGCCGCCATGACGGAACCGCCGAGTTGGGCGCACGTCATGGGCACCGATCAGTTTGGCCGCGACCTGTTCTCCCGCATCGTGTTCGGCGCGCGCACCGCTTTGATCGTGGGGTTCTCGTGCGCGATCGTCGGGGGCGTCGCGGGTCTCGTGCTTGGTGTGGCAAGCGCTTATTTCGGCGGCCGCATCGACCTCGTCCTGCAGCGCGTTTTGGACGTGGTGATGGCCTTCCCGCTGATCATCATGGCCCTCGCCGTCATCGCCATCTTCGGTAGCGGCGTCCACAACGTGATCCTGGCGATCACAATTCCACTCATCCCGCGTTGCGCGCGGGTCGTGCGCTCGAGTGCACTTGCGATCCGTGAGATCCCTTATATCGACGCCGCGCGCGCCTGCGGCTTCGGCCACACGCGTATCATACTTCGCCACATGGTGCCGAACGTGCTGGCTCCGTTCCTGATCATGCTGACCGCATTCGTCGGCCAGGCGATCCTGGCGGAGGCGTCGCTGTCCTATCTTGGACTCGGCGTTCAAGAGCCGACAGCGGCATGGGGCCTGATGTTGCAGGGAGGCGCCGAGGAATACGCCTCCACGGCGCCATGGATCGCTATCTTTCCGGGTCTTGCGATCGCGCTCACCGTTTTCGGCTTCAGTCTGTTCGGCGACGCGCTCCGCGATGCTCTGGATCCCAAGCTGCGCGATCTTTGATCGGTTGGAACATCAAAGTCAGGTGGACTCGGCCAAGAGCAACAAATACGCTCGGCGCATCACGCGCCAAAGTGTCGCCGTCTGACGAATACAATGGCGGGAAGCTGAGGCAAGGCGTAGGAAATCGTAGATTTGGTAGCGGGGGAGCGCTACGCACGGTCCCCCACACAACTCGAGCCTTTGTTTTCAAAGACTTATCGGGCGGCCTAACCGCCCTGGAAACACTTCATCCACCTCAACGGGGGCGCGGCCCCCTTGCCCCGAGCGAACACGCAGTAGTCATCGAATCCCAAGCTTACGCCCTCCATCAGCGCCTGTTCGTCGGCTCGGCGTTTCAGATATTCCCAAAGCATGTCCGCATTCGGCTCATCGAACTCCATGATGAGCGCCATGAGGCCGCCCAAGCCGTAATGACTGCCAACGTCAAGTCCGCCAATTTGGAAGGCAGCGTCGGTAAGCCCATAGATATAACCCAGCGCCTTTGCGTTCACTTGCCCGGTGTCCCGGACTAACCTCACTTCTCCCGTGAAAATGCACTGCATATGAAGCAGTTCGGCGAGAATAGGCATCGCCTTACGATAGCGCTCCTTCAAAGCCTCTTCCGTCATAGCTTCGCGGGTCCCTACGGCTCCGTTACTTCATCAACCACGCAACAAGACCGATGATGGTCACCGCTGCGATAGCTATCCATCCTCGAATTCCAATTTCGGACGGAGAATTACTTAGAATTGGTGAGCCGAGGCCTGACTTAAGATAATTCGCGAGCGCCCCTACGGCAGTTACCGATTTCTTTTTCGGCAGGTTCGCCTCTGTTCGGATGCTCTCTGCTTCCTTCGACGCGAGATCGTATGTCGGCTGAATACTCAGCCAAATCGGCCAGCTATTGCCGCTGCGGTGTACTCCCACTTTGTACCCGCCTAACATCATCCGCAGGTATTTGTTCGGCAAGTCTCCACGGAAATCGACGACAACCTCATCCGCTGTCCGTAAAATCTCCGTTCGTCTCTCGTCATCCGCAGCGAGCGCTAGTGATAGACATTGCACCACCGCCTCATCTACTAAATTATGAAAGAAGCCAATCTCGCTATCAATGAACTTCATCCACTCGTCTTGAGACCACTCCGGCATTAGATAGCGCGGCAGTCGTACGGGTATGGTGATTATGCCGTGGTCCCGAGACGCTTCCACGCCCAGGGTCAATTCCCTGAGGTGCTCACCCGGCTCAAGCGAAGCCGGGCTCACGGTCCACGAACTCATTTCACGGCCGGAGGTCTCAAACCGCGCCATGAGTCCTTTGCCATTCGGGACAAAGCGGACCTTGGAAACACGCTCGTCTAAGTTCTGGTCCGTCGAAGGCAGCCCCATCACGTTCTCCCCTATTCGCGTAAGCGCTTAAGTCGCTTTCTTCGCAGCGGGATATTTGCTCAAAAGGTTGTCACGTTCCATCGCGATATCTTCCTTCCAATTTTGTTTCACAATCTTCTCTCCAACAAAAATGCCAATCATCCCACTGATGAGGGCGAGCCACAGACCAGACAGGCCGTTCACCACAATGCGTCCGATATCTGCGCCCACCATCACAAACCAGAGTGCTGGTGCTACAAGGCCAGCGAGGGCGAACCACCCCGCGATTTTTTCGCAAGACCGCCTGAAATCTTCTCTGTGAATTGCTCTAGGTCCTTCTCCATTGCTCGCTTCGCCTCAGCGACGCTCACTTGGTAGGCTAGCTGATAGACGTGTTCTGTCGCCTCCTTCGAGGTAAGGAAAAAGAACTCAGTGCCGCCATTTGCTCGAACGCTTAGGTGCGAGAGAGCCAGGTGCAACTCTTTCTCGGCCCACTCCACATTCGGGAACTCGACGGCTGCCGCTAGCGATGCCCGCTGAGGTAATGCAGTTTGAAGCTCCCTCAACCGTCTGTTGGGTGAGCGCGTTGTGTAGCCAATTTTTACGACGGGTCGCCCCTCAACTCCCAAGTGAGGGTCGATCACGTAGACGTAGCCACGACTCATGTATCGTGCTCACAGAGGCCAGCCATCAACCTTGACTTGTCAGGAACATAATGAGAACATTACGCGGCGGTCAACATGAGCAGCCCCAAGCCCCAAACGCCCGCGCCGAATTTATCGGACTGGGCAACCTCAGAGGTTGCGGCTGATCAGGCAATCGCAGCTTGCGGCGGAGGCGCGCGCGAGGCTGTGAAGGCGCTATTGGTGGCGAACGAGTTCTTAGAGGCGCAAATCTCGCAACAAATGTGAGCTTGGTAGCGGGGGAGGGACTCGAACCCCCGACCCCAGGATTATGATTCCCGTGCTCTAACCAGCTGAGCTACCCCGCCAAGGCATTGCGCCGCGGCCATCGTGGACCGCGGCGCGAATGGGCCGGATATAGGGAATGCCGCTCGCCCCTGTCAAGCAAACGTGCCGTCGCCGGAGGCCTTATTTCGGCCGTACGCTCGGGTCTCCGCCGGGACTGCCGGGCGGAGGAATCACCGGCATTTTGCCGGCTTCCGGGGTCGGCGCGCGGATTTGCGGGTCGACGTTGGACGGCGGGCATAGCGTGCCATCGGCTTTGGCCAGCTTGTCGCCGAGCGCCTCATGGGACTCGCCAACGGTCGTGCGGTCCGTGCTGCCGGTGCCTTTTGGCGGCATCGGCGCGCAATTGGCCGGTTGCGACACCGCGGGCGGCGCGGTCTGCGGCGGTGGGGTCGCGGGCGAGGCCGGAGCCTGCGCGTGTGCCGCGGTCGCCAGCATCAGCGCGCAGGAGGCCAGAATGAACGGTTTCATGGTCATTGGGTGAAAACGCGCTCGACCGCGCGGAAGTTCCGCACAAAATCCGTCGCGAAAATCCCTCAGGATTTGCGATAGCGGATCAGCGAGAAATGCCCCATCGGCGGCATCGGCCGCCGCTCGGCGAGCGTCACGCCGCCGTGTTTCGCGGCCCATCGCACCAGCCGCTCCCAGGGAAATTCCGGCCGCCAGCCGAGCCGCCGCGCCAATGGCGCAAAGGCGAGCTCGAAGATTTTGCGCGGGCCGTTCTCGGCGCCGATGTGATTGACCAGGATCAATTCGCCGCCGGGTTTGAGCACGCGCATGAAATCATCGAGGGTTGCTTCCGGGTCCGGCACCGCGGTGATGACATATTGCGCCACCACCGCATCGAAGAAGGCATCGGCGAACGCAAGATTCTTCGCGTCCATCACCGCGAGCGTCTCGACATTGACGAGTTGTTCCACGCGCACGCGCTGCTGCGCCCGGCGCAGCATCGGCTCGGAAATATCGACGCCGCAGACTTTCGTGGAACGAGAATAGTCCGAAAGCGACAGGCCGGTGCCGACGCCGACATCGAGGATGCGCCCGCCGATGCGGTCGGCTTCCGCGATCGTCGATTGGCGGCCCTGGTCAAACACCTTGCCGAAGACGAGGTCGTAGACCGGCGCCCAGCGCCCATATGCCTTCTCGACCCCTTCGCGGTCGATGTCCCCCATGCCCGCGCGCCCCTGAATTTTCTAGCCGCGCATCGCATCAGCCAGCGGCCGCGCGGCGTGGCCGGCGCGCGTTGCCGCGGCGCTCTGGATGAAGCCGCCGCCGAGCACGCGCGCCTGTCCTGAGGGCGCATCGTAGAACACGCAGGCCTGGCCCGGCGAGACGCCCTCCTCGCCCGCGACGAGCTCGACTTCGTATTGGCCGTTGGCGCCGCGCAGCCAGGCCGGCTGCGGCGCGCGGGTCGAGCGCACGCGCACGAAGATCTCGAGACCATTGCCGATGGCGCGGTCGAGCGCGCCATCGCCGATCCAGTTGACGTCGCGGAGCAGAATGCGATCCATCCGCAGCGCCTCGCGCGGGCCGACCACGACGCGGCGCGTCGTTGCATCGAGCTTCACCACATAGAGCGGATGCCCAGAGGCGATGCCAAGCCCCTTGCGCTGGCCGACGGTGAAATGCGCAATGCCCTGGTGGGTGCCGAGCACGCGGCCGTCGAGGTCGGCGATGTCGCCGGGCTCCATCGCATTCGGCTTCAGCCGGCTGATGATGTCGGTGTAGCGCCCGGTCGGCACAAAGCAGATGTCCTGGCTGTCGTGCTTGTCGGCGACCTCCAGCCCAAAGCGGCGCGCGAGATCGCGCACCTCGGGCTTGGTCATGTCGCCGAGCGGAAAGCGCAGATAGTCGAGCTGCTCCCGCGTGGTCGCAAACAGGAAATAGCTCTGGTCGCGATCGGCATCGGCCGCGCAAGTGAGCGCACGCGATCCGTCGGACAGCCGGCGCGAGGCCACATAATGGCCGGTCGCCAGCGCCTGCGCGCCAAGCTCGCGCGCGGTCTTCAGCAGATCGCGGAACTTGACCGAACGGTTGCACTCGATGCAGGGCACCGGCGTCTCGCCGAGCGCGTAGCTCTCGGCAAAATTGTCGATGACGGACTCGCGGAAGCGATCCTCATAATCCAGCACGTAGTGTGGAATGCCGATACGCTCGGCGACATTGCGCGCGTCGTGGATGTCCTGGCCGGCGCAGCAGGCGCCCTTGCGGTGGATCGCCGCGCCATGGTCGTAGAGCTGCAGCGTAATGCCGACGACGTCGTACCCCTGCTCCTTCAACAGCAGCGCCGTGGTCGAGGAATTGACGCCGCCGGACATGGCGACGACGACCCTAGTATCCTCCGGACGGCCTTCGAGATCGAGACTGTTGAACATGGGTGTGGTCATCAGAAGTTAAAGCGCGGGCGATGTCGAAGCTTCCACCATCTGGACGCCGCTTTGCGCGCCCGTTTTGCGGTTAGCCGGCTTTGGCGCGGTTCCGATCCTGGCTCAATCAGAATAGGCCTAAAGAAGCGCACTCTTAATATAGGCCGCATTGACGTGGCGCAATCGCAGGGGGGCCTTTTGCAACGCAAACGGCAAATCTTGCCGGGCGGCAGAAAAGGGGCCGCTTGCAGCGCCTTGCGGTTGCGCAAACCATGGCAATAAACCATTGAAACATATCGATATTTAGACGCAGGCAAGGCTGGCCCGCTCCTTGCTAACCTTTTCTCAGGTTTCCATGTGAGAGGCAGGCCCCGTGGTTAGCGTCACGTCAGATGTCAGTGCAAGCGCGACTTACCAGAACGCGCCGCCAAAGCCTGCCCTGCCCGATCCATCGCAGCTCACTTCGAGCTTTGCTTCGATGGTGGACAGCAACCTGCCGGTCGATCCCTCGAGCGCCCTGCCGCCTGCCCCGGAACCGGCCGCGCCGCCGCGCTCGGCCAACAACAGCCAGGCCTCCGACAACAACACGCCGCGCAGCGCGCAAGGCTCTGACCAGCCGCCGCCGAGCCGTTCGGATGATTCCGACAATTCCAATCCGCCTCCGGCCAACAACGCCAGCAGCTCTGGTGCCGACAAGAACGCGCCGAAGAAGAGCAGCGCGAAGTCCGACACGACGAAGGGCTCGGATAGCCAATCGTCCGACAAGTCTGACAACAAGGTCGGCGACGCGAACGACGCGGCAAAACCGACTGACACGCAGACCGTCACACAAAATCCGGTCGCCGCGCTGATTCCGGTGGCGACCGGGCCGACAAATCCGCAGACGACGCCGGCCAATGCGAACGCGCCGCTTGCGATCGCAGCGGCCGCGATCGCGGCGACGACTTCGACCACTGCCGCGACGGCTCCGCCTGCGCTCGCGGGTACTGGACCTGCGCCGAAGGCCACTGGCGCAACGACCGCGAAGACGGCGACCTCCACCGCAGCGCCGGGCGCAACCACCACGCAACAGGCGACCGATGCCACCGCAACCGCTGATGGCGCGATCGCTGCCGTAGTCGCCGCACCGGGCGCAACCGCGGCCAAGACCACGACCGGCTTCAAGACCACGCAGCCCGCCCAGGGCAAGGCCGCGACAACCACGGCCGCCGGCGGCACGCAAGGCAAATCCGATCCGTCGGCGACAGCGAACACAAGCAACGCGAACGGCACCAACGCCACGCCGCAGCCGGCTGTCGAAGCCAAGCCGGATTCGGCGAGCGTGACTGGCGACGCCGTCAAACCGGACGGCAACAGCACGAACCCGTCGGCGACACACGACCACCCAGCCGCTGCCAACAACCAGGCCGCGGCCGCGCCGATCGACGACAACGCGCAACTGGCGGCCGTGCCGCAGCAGCTTTCCAACACGGCATCAGTCGCTGCGACCGACAAATTCACCGTGACGCAGGCTACCGGCGCGGCCGTGCCGGTCAGCGGATTGGCCGTCGAGATCGTGGCCTCCGCTCACAGTGGCAAGACCCAGTTCGAAGTTCGACTGGATCCCGCCGATCTCGGCCGCATCGATGTGCGCATCGCGGTCGATCGCAACGGCCAGGTGACGTCGCATCTCACCGTCGAGAAGCCGGAAACGCTGACGATGCTGCAGCAAGATGCGCCGCAACTGCAGCAGGCGCTGAACGATGCGGGCTTGAAGACCGGCAGCGGCGGCCTGCAGTTCAGCCTGCGCGACCAGTCGCAGTCCGGCCAGCAGCAGAACAACAACCAGAGCAGTGCCCAGCCGCAGCGGCTGGTGATCAGCGAGGACGACACCATCCCCGCCTCCGTCGCGGGCCGCTCCTACGGCCGCATGCTTGGTGGCAATGGCGGCGTGGACATCAGGGTCTGAGAGGGAGATTGACATGGCAAGTACAGGTGCGACCAACGCAGCTCCCATCGTCTCCGGCACGACGCCGCTGCCGTCGTCTTCATCGTCTTCCAGCACGTCCGGCGGATCGACTCTGGGCTCGACCACCGACCAGACCATCGCCGGCAATTTCCAGACCTTCCTGACGCTGCTCACCACGCAGCTGCAGAACCAGAACCCGCTTGATCCCCTCGACACCAATCAGTTCACCCAGCAACTCGTGGAGTTCGCCGGCGTCGAACAGCAGCTCAAGACCAACGACTCGCTCTCGACGCTGGTGTCGATGCAGCAGACCGCGCAGGCGACGCAGGCGCTGGAATTCGTCGGCAAGACCGCGATCGTTTCCGGCGGCACCACCGCGCTTTCGAATTCCAAGGCGACGTGGGAGCTCAACGTTCCCTCGACGTCGACCATCAACATCTCCATCGCCAACAGCGCGGGCCAGACCGTCTACAGCGGCAACTTCTCGGCGAACGCCGGCAACAACCAGCCCTTCACCTGGAACGGCCAGGGCAGTGACGGCACGCAATGGCCGGATGGGCTGTATACGTTGACGGCGACCGCGGCCGACGGATCGGGCAACACGGTCAGCATTCCAACACAGGTCGGCGGCACCGTGAGCGCAGTCGATCTCACCCAGTCGCCGCCGCTGCTGTCGATCAACGGCCAGAGCTACACCATCAGCCAGATCAAGGCGATCGGCGCGCCCGCGTCGTCGTCATCGAACTAGCAAAAGACCAGCGGCGCGCGTTCTGAAGGCGCCGAATTGTTAAGAGTTGGTTAACAAGCGTGATTTTCGACCTGCAAAAGCCCGGTGCCCACGGCCCCGGGCTCGTCGTGCTGCCGTCATTTCGAAGGAGAATCGCATTGAAGCCTTGAGCTTAGGCAAATTTTAAGCCGCTCGGCGTAGGTTGTTACCGTGAGTTCAGTGGTTAAGAGTTTGTGAGTACGCCATGACAGAACCCCATCGCCCGAGGGTGAAATACGTCATCGGGCCCGACGGCAGCCCGCTTACGATTGCGGACCTGCCCGCGCCCGGGACCAAACGGTGGGTCATTCGCCGTAAGGCCGAAGTTGTCGCAGCCGTTCGCGGCGGTCTGCTCTCCCTCGAGGAGGCTTGCAGCCGCTACACGCTGACGGTCGACGAATTCCTCTCCTGGCAGTTCTCGATCGACCAGCACGGCCTGGCCGGCTTGCGCACCACCCGCATCCAGCAATATCGCCAATAGGCGCTTCTCTTCTGCGAACCAGGGTATTTGACGAAAATCGGTCTCGCCCTGCGAGGCCGATTTTTCTCATGTTCGTCAAATCGACAGACCTCTTAACGATCGTTAACCATATCGAAACCATCCCATAGGCAATAATTGCCTACTCGGCGCTTGGGCACCGAATCTGGGGCAGTTGGTTTTGCAAGGTCTTGTTGACTTCCTGAAGGGCCTGGGAGCTGCGCGTTTGATGGCGATGATCGCGGTCACGGCCGCGCTGATCGGCTTCTTCGCGTTCGTCATCATGCGCGTGACCACGCCGCAGATGACCACCCTGTTCACCGACCTTTCCCTCGAGGACTCCGCCAGCATCATCAAGGATCTGGATCGCCAGGCCATTCCCTACGAAATCCGCAACGAAGGCAGCGTGATCATGGTCCCCAAGGACAAGGTCACGCGGCTGCGCATGAAGCTCGCCGAAGGCGGCCTGCCCAAGGGCGGCGGCGTCGGCTACGAGATCTTCGACAAATCGGACGCGCTCGGCACCACGAGCTTCGTGCAGAACATCAACCATCTGCGCGCGCTGGAGGGCGAGCTCGCCCGCACCATCCGCGCCATCGACCGCATCCAGGCGGCGCGCGTGCACCTGGTGCTGCCGGAGCGGCCGCTGTTCTCGCGCGAGACGCCGGAACCGTCGGCCTCGATCGTGGTACGGGTGCGCGGCGCGCTGGAGCCGCAGCAGATCAACGCCATCCGCCATCTCGTCGCCTCTTCCGTCAACGGCCTGAAGCCGCAGCGGGTGTCAATCGTCGATGAATCCGGTCAGTTGCTCGCCGACGGGGCCGCCAGCGACGTCGACCAGGCCGTGGGCGACGAGCGGCGCAACGCCTACGAGAAGCGCATGCGCAAGCAGGTCGAGGACATCGTTTCCTCGGTGGTCGGTCAGGGCCGCGCCCGGGTGCAGCTGTCCGCCGACTTCGACTTCAACAAGATCACCCAGACCTCGGACAAGTTCGACCCCGAGGGCCGCGTGCTGCGCTCGAGCCAGACGCGGGAAGAGTCGAGCGCCTCCGGCGTCGACAACGGCCAGGTCACCGTCAACAACGAGCTGCCCGGCAACCAGCAGAGCAACAATGCCTCGCCCGCGCGCGACCAGAGCAAGAAGACCGAGGAAACCAACAATTACGAGATTTCCCGCACCACCAAGACCGAGGTCACCGAGGCCGGCCGGGTCAACCGCATCTCGGTCGCCGTCCTCGTCGACGGCGCCTACTCCAAGAACGACAAGGGCGAACTGGTCTACAAGGAGCGGTCGAAGGACGAACTCGACCGCATCGCGACGCTGGTGCGCTCGGCGATCGGCTTCGACCAGAAGCGCGGCGACCAGGTCGAGGTCGTCAACCTGAAATTCGCCGAAGGTCCGCAGGTGACCCCGATCGCCGAGCCGACCGGCTTCCTCGGCATGATGCAGTTCACCAAGGATGACGTCATGTATGTCATCGAGCTCGGCGTCATGATGCTGCTCGGCCTCGTCGTGCTGTTCATGGTGGTGCGCCCGCTGGTCAAGAAGATCCTGGCCTCCGAAGAGCTCGCGGCCATCACCAATGCCGTGACCGCGCCGCCGGATGAGACCGCCGCACTGGCCGCGCCAGGCGCGCCGGGCGGTATGCTTCCCGGCAGCAACACCGCGCATCTGATCGACGTGGCGCAGGTGCAAGGCCAGGTCCACGCCCAATCGGTACATCGCGTCGGCGAACTCGCCGAGCGCAACCCCAACGAAGCCGCCGCCATTGTCCGTCAATGGCTGAGCGAAGCCCAGAGCTCGTGATCAGACATGGCTTTACCGCAGCAGCAAGCCCAGAATTCCAACGACATCACCAGCGTCATCGCGAGCCTGGCGCCGCGCCAGGCGGGCAAGGAAAAGTCGGAAATCGCCGGCCCCAAGCGCGCCGCGATGCTGATGCTCGCGCTTGGCGACCAGTATGGCGGCAAGGTCTGGCAGCTGCTTGATGACGACGAGGTGCGCGAATTGTCGATCGCGATGTCCACGCTCGGCACGGTCGAGGCCGACGTGGTCGAGGAAATGCTGCTCGAATTCGTCTCGCGCATGTCGGCCTCCGGCGCGCTGATGGGCAATTTCGACGCCACCGAACGGCTGTTGCAGCAATACCTGCCGCCGGAACGCGTCCACGGCATCATGGACGAAATCCGCGGCCCCGCGGGGCGCAACATGTGGGAGAAGCTCTCCAACGTACAGGAAGAAGTGCTCGCCAACTATCTGAAGAACGAATATCCGCAGACGATCGCGGTGGTGCTGTCGAAGCTGAAGCCGGAGCACGCCGCGCGCGTGCTCGCGATCCTGCCCGAGGACATGGCGCTCGACGTGGTCGGCCGCATGCTGAAGATGGAAGCGGTGCAGAAGGAGGTGATCGAGAGCGTCGAGAAGACGCTGCGGGTCGAGTTCATGTCGAACCTCTCGCAGACCCGGCGCCGCGACGCCCACGAGGTGATGGCCGAAATCTTCAACAATTTCGACCGCCAGACCGAGACGCGGTTCATCACCTCGCTGGAAGAGGAGAATCGCGAGTTGGCCGAGCGCATCAAGGCGCTGATGTTCACCTTCGACGATCTGATCAAGCTCGATTCCGGTTCGGCACAGACGCTGATGCGCAATGTCGACAAGGACAAGCTCGGCGTCGCGCTGAAAAGCGCCAACGAGGAGGTCAAGGGCTTCTTCCTCGGCAACATGTCCTCGCGCGCCGGCAAGATGCTGCTGGACGACATGGCGGCGATGGGTCCGGTGCGCCTGCGCGATGTCGACGAGGCGCAGGCGCTCCTCGTCAATCTCGCCAAGGACCTCGCCGCCAAGGGCGAGATCACCCTTACCAAGAACCGCGCCGACGACGAGCTGGTGTACTGATGGCTTCTCCCGCCAAATTCCTGTTCGATACCGACTTCGCCGCACCCGACAAGTCGCGCGAGCGGCCGACGCAGGTCGAGATGGCGCAGAAGATTGCTGCGGCCGAGCAGCGCGCCTATCGCGATGGCTTCGACGCGGGCCAGCGCGAGGCCAAGGCCGAGAGCGACCGCCGTACGGCGCTGGCGCTGGAAGAGATCAAGATCGGCCTCCAGGGCATCGCGGCGCGCTTTGCCGGCATCGAGACGCGGATGGAGACCGAAGCCGTCGACGTTGCCGTCTCCGTCGCGCGAAAACTCTGCAGCGAGTTGATCGCGGCCGAACCGCTCGGAGAAATCGTCGGCCTCGTCAAGGAATGCTTCTCGCATCTGGTCTCGACGCCGCATCTCGTGGTCCGCATCAACGCCTCGCTCTATGAAATGGCGCGCGACCAGATCGAGCGGCTCGCCAAGCAATCCGGTTTCGAGGGGCGGCTGGTGATCCTCGCCGAGCCCGAGATCGCCACCGGCGACTGCCGGATCGAGTGGGCCGATGGCGGCGTGGTGCTGGATCGCACGGCAATCGACGCCAAGATCGACGAGCTGGTCGCACGCTACATCACGTCCAGGAACGAGGCCGCACCTGCGGCCATGGGGGCTTAAGACATGAGCGACACCGACACCCAGGTTCCGCTGCCCGATCTCAACAACGCGGCGGAAACGCCAGCGATCAGCGACATCGGCTACAACGAGGACGAACAGGCCGCCCGCATTGCAGCCGATCTCGAGGCGGTGTTCGACGTGCCGGTGCAGGTCTCGGCCGTGCTCGGCCGCTCCAAGATGGATGTCGGCGAGTTGCTGAAGCTTGGGCCCGGCACCGTGCTCGAGCTCGACCGCCGCGTCGGCGAAGCCATCGACATCTATGTCAATAACCGCCTGGTCGCCCGCGGCGAGGTGGTGCTGGTGGAAGACAAGCTCGGCGTAACCATGACCGAAATCATCAAGGCCGAGCGGACTTGAGAGCAATTGGCTCGCGCGAAACGCGCGTCCAGGAGAACAGGAGACAGACATGCGGCTTCTCATCGTTGGCACACTGAAGGGCCAGCTCACCGCAGCCACGAAGATTGCGATGGACAATGGCGCGTCCGTCACCCACGCCGAGGGCAACGGGCAGGCGATGGCAGTGCTGCGCGGCGGCAAGGGCGCCGACTTGCTGCTGGTCGATGTCAGCCTCGACATCCGCGACCTCGTAATGCGGCTGGAAGCGGAACATATCCATGTGCCGATCGTCGCCTGCGGCATCTCCTCCGACGCCCGCGCCGCGGTCGCCGCGATCCATGCCGGCGCCAAGGAATACATCCCGCTACCGCCCGATCCGGAGCTGATCGCAGCCGTGCTCGCCGCGGTCGCCAACGACACCCGCGACCTGGTTTATCGCGACGACGCCATGGCCAAGGTGATCAAGCTCGCGCAGCAGATCGCGGGCTCGGACGCCTCGGTGATGATCACCGGCGAATCCGGCACCGGCAAGGAAGTGATGGCGCGCCATGTCCACTCCCGCTCGGCGCGCGCCAAGCGGCCGTTCATTTCCATCAACTGCGCGGCCATCCCCGAGCATCTGCTGGAATCCGAATTGTTCGGCCATGAGAAAGGCGCCTTCACCGGCGCGGTGGCGCGCCGCATCGGCAAGTTCGAGGAAGCGACCGGCGGCACGCTGCTGCTCGACGAAATCTCCGAGATGGACGTGCGGCTGCAATCGAAGCTGTTGCGCGCGATCCAGGAACGCGTGATCGATCGCGTCGGCGGCAACAAGCCCGTGCCCGTCGACATCCGCATCATCGCGACCTCGAACCGCAACCTCGCCGACGCCGTGCGCGAAGGCACCTTCCGCGAGGATCTGCTGTTTCGTCTCAACGTCGTGAACCTGAAGATCCCGCCGCTGCGGGACCGCCCGGCCGACATCCTCGAGCTGGCACAGCACTTTGCGAAAAAATATGCCGACGCCAATGGCGTGCCGCCGCGCCCGATCTCGACGGATGCGCGGCGCGTGCTCACCAGCAACCGCTGGCAGGGCAATGTCCGCGAGCTCGAGAACACCATCCACCGCGCGGTGCTGATGGCGCAAGGCGACGAGATCGGCCCGGAGGCGATCATCACGCCGGATGGCGACCGGCTCGACGTCGCCAGGACCCAGCCGGCGGTGGCGCACGCGACCTTTGCCGCCGAGCAGGTGACGCGCGCTCTGGTCGGCCGCACCGTGGCTGACGTGGAGCGCGACCTGATCCTGGAGACGCTGAAGCATTGCCTCGGCAATCGCACCCATGCCGCCAACATCCTCGGCATCTCCATCCGTACGCTGCGCAACAAGCTCAACGAATATGCCGATGGCGGCGTGCCAATCCCGCCGCCGGGTACGGGCGAATATGGGCAGCGGATGGCGACGGCGGGTTGATCGGCGAGACGCCGCCATTCCCGGGACGGTCCGAAGGACCAGACCCGGAATCTCGAGATTCCGAGTTCACGCTTCGCGTGCCCCGGAATGACAGCTCACGTCACGAATAATTCGGCGCGTCCGGATTGCGGAAAATATGAATGGGGTCGCCGGGCGTAAATTCGCGGCCGCGGACGACCGCATAGGCATAGAGCGCAAGGTAGAGCAGTGCGAGCACGCCGACGACGTAAAAAGCGATAATCCCGATCCGTTTCATGGCGCCAGCATGCCATGGGAGGCGGCCGCAAGTCACGGTTCCGCTGTGGGCGGCTCTTCCCCCCGCAGTCGGTCTATCGGTGCAGCAACGAGATCGTCTGCGCCTCATCGCGCGGCGAAAGTCTGCGGACGAAATCTCGCGTTCGAGGTCAGGCAGGCGAACGACGGGATTCGTGGTGTCCTCGCGAAGGTGGCAGTTCGCCTCCGGTACCAAGCAGCTCGCGCAGGATGCTCCCTTCCAGCGCCGCCAGATCGGCCGAGCCGCGCTGGCGGGGACGGTGGAGATCAATCTGCACGTCATGGGCGATTCGGCCACCTTCGATGATCAAGACGCGATCGGCCAGCGCCACTGCTTCAGCCACGTCGTGCGTCACGAGGATGGCGGTGAAACCCTGGTCGAACCAGACCCGCTCCAGCATGCGTTGCATCGAAATCCGCGTCAGCGCATCCAGCGCGCCGAGCGGCTCGTCGAACGCGAGTACGCGCGGATGACTGACCAGCGCGCGAGCGAGCGCCACGCGCTGCTTCTGTCCGCCGGAGAGTGAGGCAGGCCAGTCGCCGCGCTTGCTGTCCAGCCCGACCTCGACCAGCGCCTGCCCGGCGCGCGCCTGCGCGTCGGCTGATCGGCGATCACGCCCGAGGCCGACCTCGACGTTAGAGAGCACCCGCGCCCACGGCAGAAGCCGCGGCTCCTGAAACATCACGCGGACGTCTTCAGCGCGCGTGGCTTCGTCGAAACCGATGGTGCCGGCATCGGCGCGCTCGAGGCCCGCGATCAGGCGGAGCAGCGTGCTCTTGCCGCAGCCGCTGCGGCCGACGATCGCGACGAACTGGCCGGCGGGAATATGCAGGTCGATGCCGCGCAGCACCGCATTGGCGCCCCAGGATTTGCGCAAGCCCCGAATGGTCAGCGCCAGGCCGCGGCCGGCGCTTTCCGGATGGCGTCGCGCGAGGCGCGCCTGTTCGACGAAATCGGTCCGCCTCACGGGCTCCACGGGGGACTCTTCAAATCGGACGATTTGCTGCATTTCTACTCTCAGGGTTTGCGGAAGGCGGGATGCCAGGCGAGCGTGAGACGCTCGAGCATGCGTGAGGCGCTGTCGGCGAGCTTCCCCAGCAAGGCGTAGATCAGGATGGAGAGCACCACGACGTCGATCTGCATGAACTCGCGCGCCTGCATCGCCATGTAGCCGAGGCCCGAAGACGCCGCGATGGTCTCGGCGACGATCAAGGTCAGCCACATGATACCGAGCGCGAAGCGCATGCCGACGAAGATCGAGGGCAGCGCGCCCGGGAAGATCACCCGGCGGAACAACTCGCCGTCGCGCATGCCATAGATGCGGCCCATCTCGATCAGCTGCGGATCGACGGTGCGGATGCCGTGCAGGGTATTGAGATAGATCGGGAAGAACACGCCGAGCGCCACCAGAAACAGCTTTGCGGTCTCGTCGATGCCGAACCACAGGATCACGAGCGGGATCAGGGCCAGATGCGGCACGTTGCGTACCATCTGCAGCGTGGTGTCGGTCAGCTTGCCGGAAAGCTCCGACAGGCCATTGGCAAGGCCGAACGCGAAGCCGATGCCGCCGCCGATCAGAAAGCCGATGCCCGCGCGCCAGAAGCTGACCCAGATATTGCGCTCGAGCTCACCGGACAGCAGCAGCTTCCAGCCCGAGCGCGCCACGTCGGTCGGCGCCGGCAGTACCCGTTCCGGCACCAGCCCCGTCGTGCAGGCGGCCTGCCAGACCAGAATGATCGCAAGCGGCACGATCCATGGCACGAGGCCATCAGCACGCAGTGACCGGAAGCTGCGGCCTTTCCGAAGACTTTCGGCCAGACTCATGATTCGGCGACCTTCTGCAGCGGGCGATGCTCGTTGGCGATGGTCTCGCCGAACGGTCCGGTGTTGACGCGGATCGGCGTCACGTTGCTCGGCCGCTCCAGCTCGAGCAGCGGGAACACCAGTTCGGCGAAGCGATAGGCCTCCTCCAGATGCGGGTAGCCCGACAGGATGAAGGTCTCGATGCCGACGTCCTGATACTCCCGGATACGCGCTGCCACCGTCGCGGCGTCGCCGACCAGCGCGGTTCCGGCTCCGCCGCGAACCAGGCCGACACCGGCCCAGAGATTGGGACCGATCTCGAGCTTGTCGCGGCGGCCGCCATGCAACTGCGCCATACGCTGCTGCCCAACCGAGTCCATTCGGCGGAAGATTTTCTGGGCGGATGCGATCGTCTCGTCGGTGACATGCTTGATCAGGTCGTCGGCGGCGGCCCAGGCTTCCGCGTTGGTCTCGCGCACGATCACGTGCAGGCGGATACCGAACGAAAGCTTGCGACCTCGCTTGCCCGCGGCAGCCTTCACGCGATTGACTTTCTCGGCGACCTGCGCCGGCGGCTCGCCCCAGGTCAGATATTTGTCGACGCTGTCGACCGCGACGTCGATCCCGGCATCCGACGATCCGCCGAAATAGAGCGGCGGGCGCGGCGATTGCACGGGCTGGAACAGGATGCGGCCATCCTCGATGCGGATATGCTCGCCGTCGAAGTTCACGGTCTTGCCGGCGAGAAGATCGCTATAGACGCTCAGGAACTCCCGGGTCACGGCATAGCGAGCGTCGTGGTCGAGGAAGATACCGTCGCCCTTGTTCTCGATCGGGTCACCGCCGGTGACGACGTTGATCAGCAGGCGTCCGCCGGTGATGCGGTCGAGCGTGGCCGTCATCCGCGCGGCTGCGCTCGGCGACTGCAGGCCGGGCCGCACCGCCACGAGATAGCGCAACCGTTCGGTGAAGGGAGCGACTGCGGACGCAACAATCCACGAATCTTCACAGCTCCGCCCGGTCGGCAGCAGCACGCCGAAATAACCGAGCTGGTCGGCGGCCTGCGCGATCTGGCGAAGGTAGTTGAAATTGACCTCGCGTCCGCCGGCAGACGTGCCGAGATAACGGCCGTCGCCGTGGGTCGGCAGGAACCAGAGGATGTTTGCGTTGGAGGAGGACGGCTGCGTCATGATCAGGAACCGGGCTTGCGTTGCAGGTCGGAAACATTGATGGCTTTCGGCACCAGGCCGAGCGCCACAAATGTGTCGGCGATCCGCTGCTGGCTCGCGATCACATCGTTATTGATCGGCTGTATCCCGTATGATTCGCGTTTGAGCGATACAGCGAGCACGGCCGCCGGCAGACCAATCGATGGACTGAGCTGTTCGGCGACGGCATCGATATTGTTCTTCGTCCAGTCGTCGGCCTCGTTGAGCGCGTCGAGCACGGCATCGACCGCCCTGGCGTTGTCGGCCAAAAACTTCTTCGACGAGAAATAGAACTGGTGGTTGGCGACGAGCCCGGTGCCGTCGGCCAGGATCCGCGCGCCGGTCGCGGCTTCAGCCGCGGCCTCGTAGGGGTCCCAGATCACCCAGGCATCCACCGAGCCGCGCGTGAATGCGGCCAGCGCATCGGCAGGCGCCAGGAACACGGGCTGGATATCGCTGTATTTCAGCCCAGCCTTCTCCAGCGCGCGTACCAGCAGATAGTGCACATTGGAGCCCTTGTTCAGCGCGACCTTCTTGCCCTTGAGGTCGGCAACCGATTTGAGCGGGCTGTCCTTGGGGATCAGGATCGCCTCGCCCTGCGGCGCCGGCGGGTCGTAGGCGAGATAGACCAGCGGCGCGCCGGCCGCCTGCGCGAAGATTGGCGGCGTCTCTCCGGCAATGCCGAAGTCGATCGAGCCGACATTGAGTGCTTCCAGCAGCGGCGGACCGGAGGGGAATTCGGTCCACGCCACTGAATATCCAAGCGGCTTGAGCTTCTGCTCGAGCGTGCCGCGGCCCTTCAGCAGCACGAGCTTGCCGTATTTCTGGTAGCCGATGCGAACGACCTTGTCCTCGCCATAGGAGGCGCCGACGGTGGCGGCGACGAGACTGATCGAGAGCACCGCGCGCGCGATCCAGCTTCTTACAAGATGTTTCATGCCAATTCCTCACTCGCTCGCAAATCCTGCCGATGTGCGACGATTCGCACGAATTGTCGCACCGGTCTTCCAATTAGAATCGAAAAGCTTTTCGCGCCGAATGGAATGGGCCCATCACGAGCCCGGCGTCCGACGCTTCATCATCGATCTCTCAACACGATCATTACGATCGAAGAAAATGATGGTGCGGTGCAGTCGACCTGTCGAGGGCTGCGCGAAAATAGCAATGCCGATGCTGCCGCAGATCGGAATCGCGAAGCGTTTGTTGCGGCATCGCGATCAGGCGCGGCACAACTTTTTCTGCTCACGAGAGCGCCGCAGTCCGTTACTTATGAATTGAGCATCGTCGTGATCGCTGCCACAAGACAATAGGCCGGCGGCGAAACGACAGCGGCCTTCTACGGCAAAGCGACGCAGGAGAAGGAATGAATGGAAGGGGCTGACGAGGCCTAACGAAGTGTGGCAGAACTGACGTTGTCGCCTCTCCGTTTGCAAACAGATCGAGTCCAGGATGCCCGCACCCCAACCGCCCGGCTTTGAAACGCTCAGTCTCCACGCGGGACAGCATCCCGATCCCGTGACCGGGGCGCGCGCGGTCCCGATCTATCAGACGACGTCTTACGTCTTCCAGGATTCCGACCACGCGGCCGCGCTGTTCAACCTCGAACGCGCCGGCCACATCTACACCCGCATCTCGAATCCGACGATCGCCGTGCTCGAGGAGCGGTTGGCGGCGCTGGAGAACGGCGTCGGCGCGGTCGCGACTGCAAGCGGCATGGCCGCGATGCACCTCGCCATCGCGACGCTGCTCAACGCCGGCGATCATATCGTCGCCTCCTCCTCGCTCTACGGCGGCACCATCAATCTCCTGGCGCATACGCTGCCGCGCTTCGGCATCACCACGACCTTCGTGAAGCCACGAGCACTGAATGAATTTCGTACGGCGATCAGGCCGAACACCCGTCTTGTGATCGGGGAGACCATCGGCAACCCTGGCCTGGAAGTGCTGGACATTCCGAAGGTCGCCGAGATCGCCCATGCCGCGAAGATCCCGCTGCTGATCGACAACACCTTTGCCACGCCGTTCCTCAGCAGGCCGATCGATCTCGGCGCCGACATCGTGATGCATTCGACCACCAAATGGATCGGCGGCCATGGCATCGCCATCGGCGGCGTCATTGTCGACGGCGGCAAGTTCGACTGGCGCGCGTCGGCCAGGTTTGGCGTGCTGACCGAGCCCTATGCCGGCTATCACGGCATCGTCTTCGACGAGCAGTTCGGACCCGCCGCCTTCATCATGCGCGCGCGAACCGAGGGGCTGCGCGATTTTGGCGCCTGCCTGTCGCCGACCAACGCATTTCAGTTGCTACAAGGCGTTGAGACGCTGGGCGTGCGCATGGAACGTCACATGGCGAACACCGCCGCCATCCTCGACTTCCTCAAGGTCAACAAGGGTGTTGAATGGGTGCTTCACCCCTCCCTGCCGGACCATGTCGATCATGCGCTCGCGAAAACATTGTTGCCGCGCGGCGCGGGATCGATCATCAGCTTCGGTATCAAGGGCGGGCGGGCCGCTGGCAAGAAATTCATCGAGAGCCTTCGCATGATCAGCCATCTCGCCAATGTCGGCGACGCCAAGACGCTGGTGATCCATCCCGCTTCGACCACGCACCAGCAGATGAACGCCGAGCAGCTCAGGGCGGCCGGCATCGGCGAAGAGCTGGTGCGCCTGTCGGTCGGCATCGAAACGGCGCAGGACATCACCGACGATCTCGGCCAGGCGCTGCGCATCTCGCAGAGGACTTGAACCATGCAACTCACGGTCAACGGGACAGATACTTTCATTGCCACCGGCGGCAAGGCATTCGATCCATCCTTGCCGACCGTCCTGTTCCTGCATGGCGCCGGCATGGACCATACCGCCTGGGCGCTGCACGACCGCTGGTTCGCGCATCATGGCCATAACGTGCTGGCGCCGGATCTGCCGGGACATGGCCGTTCGCCGGGTGCGCCACTGCCGACGATCGCCGAAATGGCCGACTGGACCGCCGCGCTGCTCGATGCCGCAGGCGCGGCCAACGCGAAGTTGATCGGACATTCCATGGGCTCGCTGATCGCGCTGGAAACCGCGGCACGGCATCCTGCGAAAGTGTCCGGACTCGCACTGGTCGGAACGGCGGCGACCATGACGGTGGGACCCGATCTGCTCAAGGCGGCCGAGGCGAACAACCACGACGCGGTCGACATGGTTTCGATCTGGGGGCTCGGCCATCAAGCCGAACTGGGCGGAAGCCTCGCGCCGGGCCTGTGGATGCATGGCGGCGCGCAACGCATCCTCGAACGCTGCAAGCCCGGCGTGTTGTTCAACGATCTCGCAGCCTGCAACGCCTATCAGAATGCCGTCGCCGCCGCGGCGACGGTCAAGGTGCCGGTGACGCTGGTGCTCGGCGAACGCGACATGATGACGCCGACCAAAGCTGGCAAAGCCCTCGCCGCGGCGCTGCCGGGCTCACGCACCGTCGTGCTCGAAGGCGCCGGGCACCTGATGATGGCGGAGCGCCCGGACGAATTGCTGGCGGCGCTGCAATAACGCAGCTATTCCGCGCGCGCGGATGCAACCCCTCATCGGGCGCCGTAGCCGATGCGAGGCATCGGCGTCCTTGGCTCTAAGAACGGCGGCCAAAGGCCGCCTACGCCACCTTCTCCCCACAAGGGGACTATGATGATCTATGTAACCCGTTGATACAACGGGGAAAGCCTAACTCTACGTCCGTATAACGTCCCTTCCAGAGGGTTCCCGCCAAGGCTGGTGCCAGAGTGACGACCCGGCGGAAATAACGCATGGGCCGGGCTCCCAGGGCGCGGGCGCCGCCGTCAATTGAGCCGGCGTGCCAGCGCCATGTCGATCGCCGGCTGGTACGCGGCGAGGAACGCCGCGGCGCTCTGATAGTCCAACGACGGACCGCGCGCAAATGCACCTCGATCAGGTCCAGCAATCCGCCGCGCATCGCCGCGTTGAGGTTCGCCAGATTGCAGAACGTCACGTAAGGCACGGCGTCGATCGTGGCAGCAATCCGGGCAAGCCCGCGGCGCTGATAGTCCGCGCATAGGCTCGCAGGATCGACAAACGTCGCGGTGACCATCTCGCGGAAGTCGGCAATAAAGCGATTTGTTCGCTCGATCTGATCCGCTACTTCGGCATCTGTCATCTCGGCGCCGATCATTGTTCGGCATCCTCTGGTGGTTCGCCGCGTTCGTCAGCGAGCTTGATACAGGCTTCAGCGAGCTCGGCGCGTAGATCGTACACGGCCTTGTCGATCGCGCGCCGTACGACCAGGTCACGGCCGCCGCACCGAGCCGGCATGCTGCTCAGGCCGGTCAGGAACAGGCCAATCATTTCTTCCATGTCGCCGGCGGCCTGCTCACGCGGGATCAGGTCACGCTTCTTCTCGGCAATGCGCAACCTGATCAGTTCGGCCTTCGCCCGCTGAAAATCAGCATCCGCCTCACCGCGTGGCGATTGCCGCCGCTCGCGCCGCAGGAACCGCAGGTAGGCCACACGCGATGCGTCGAGCGGGAAGCCGTCACCTTGCCGCTGGATCACGCCTTCGGCTTCGAGCTTGCCGATGTAGGTCCGGCTGCAATCGAGGTGCTGCGCCAGTGCTGATGCGCTGACGGTCGCGGGCTTGGCGGATCGCCGTCGAGAGACAAGCTTGGCGACGGGTGGGCGATCGGTGGCGACGGTCGTAGTCATCGTGTTCGTTCCTGTTGCGTCGCGGTAGGATACTTCGATTGCAGCGTCAGCGTGAAGGCGGCCTTTGCCGCATTTTGTCCTGCGAACTTGCTGGCCCGCAAGTCCAGACGGAGGAACCGTGGATGATCGTTAGCATTAGCTCTCAGCTCTTCGAGGACTACGTTGAATGCACCACCAAGTGCTGGCTGCGCTCACGCGCAGAACCAGCCGCTGGCAACGTTTACGCAGAATGGGCTCGGGCGCAAAATGAGGCCTATCGCCAGGACGCGCTCAAAGGGTTGTCCGCCGTTCTTCCCGAAGGCGACCGCGTGATCGGGCCGTCTATTTCCAAGAGTTCCAAGGATGCGACTTGGCGCATTGCTATCGACGTGCGGTTGCGAACGAACGAACTAGAATCCCGCCTTCACGCAGTTGAACGAATCGCCTCCGGAGGTCGGGGCGGTACTACTCAGTTTATCCCCTATCGTTTTGAGTTCACCAACAAACTCAGCAGACAACACAAGCTGCTGGTCGCGTTCGATACGCTCGCTCTATCCGAGGCGGTCGGACGGGCTGTAACTCTCGGCAAGATCATGCACGGCGACAGCCGCGCCACGCTGAAGGTCAACATATCCGCCTTCGCCAGTGATGTGAGAAAGCGGATCAAAGAGATCACGGCGCTCCTGGCCGGCAATTCGCCGCCAGGCCTTGTGCTGAACCGACATTGCGGGCAGTGCGAGTTCAAAGCTCGGTGCAGCATGCAGGCGAGGGAAAAGGACGAACTTAGTCTGCTGTCCGGGATGTCGGAGAAAGAACGCCAGAGGCTGCATAGCAAGGGCATCTTCACGGTCACCCAACTGTCCTACACATTTCGTCCGCGTCGCCGCCGAAGCGAGTTGAGAGGCAAACAAGAGAAACATCATCATTCCTTGCGGGCGCTCGCAATCCGCGAGAACAAAATCCACGCCGTCGGCATTCCGGACCTAACACTCAAAGGCACTCCCGTCTTTCTGGATGTCGAAGGGCTACCTGACCACAACTTTTACTACCTGATCGGTATTCGAATCCAAACCGCCGAAGGAAGCGCTCAACGTAGTTTCTGGGCCAACGATGCAACGGACGAGAAGTTAATATGGAACGATTTTCTCGGCTTCCTTTCGGAGATTACGAACCCGCACCTGATCCACTACGGCACCTATGAAAAGACATTTCTGAAACGCATGTGCGACCGTCACGGACGCCCGCCTGCAGGTTCGCAAGTAGCCACCGCAGTCGATCAGGCGACAAACCTTCTTTCGTTCATTTACGCGCAGATCTATTTCCCGACGTACTCCAATTCACTGAAGGAGATCGCTGGATATCTTGGATTCCGCTGGTCGGGCTCGCTAACGTCCGGGCTCGAAACGATCGTTTTTCGACATCGATGGGAGGTATCCAGGAACCCTGAGGTTAAGCATGCGCTACTCGATTACAACGGGCAGGACTGCGAAGCGCTTGAGCTCGTGGCGAACAGACTGGTCGACCTGCGTCGCGCGGCACCCGCTGGCGGCAGGTCGTCGCAGAGAGAAGTGGTTCTTACATCCGACATGAAGCGGGAAAGCCCATACCACTTCGGCCGCATTGCGTTCGCGCTGCCGGAAATGGAAACCATCAACAAGGCCGCCTATTGGGATTATCAGCGGGAGCGTGTCTATGTGAAGTCGGGTAAAAAAGTCCCGCGCCGCAGTGTGCCAACTACCACGCGCCATGACAGACCAAAGCCAAACGCCACGATCGGTTACCAGGTTGCTTCGCATTGTCCAAACTGTGAATCAATGAAGATCTACAGCCATGGGACGAGGAGCAAGACCGTCATCGACCTTCGATTTATGAAGTACGGAATCAAACGCTGGGTAGTGCGCTACATGATCCATCGGCAACGTTGCCAATCATGTGGAACCATCTTCAAAGCGACAGATCTTCGCTGGACCCCCGCCAAATACGGTTGGGATCTGATCGCCTACGCGATGTACCAAAACATTGAGCTTCACCTTTCCCAAATGTCTATCGATACCAGCATGAGGAAGCTCTTCGGACTTCCTCTGCCGCATGGCTGGACAAATAAAATGAAGCCGGCAGCCGCGCAGTTGTACGCAATCACTCATGACAGGCTCGTGAGAAAACTCTGCAGCGGTCACCTGCTGCATATTGACGAGACCAGCATAAGCGTAAGAGGTTTTAATGGTTACGTGTGGGCCCTTGCCAGCATGGAGGAGGTTGCTTATTTCTTCACGCCAAGCCGGGAAGGCAACACAATCCAAGAGATGCTCAAGACTTTCTCGGGCGTTTTGGTCTCAGATTTCTACGCGGCGTACGATGCGATAGATTGTCCGCAACAAAAATGTCTAATTCATTTCATTAGGGATTTGAACAGCGCAATACTTGAACACCCTTTCGACGACGGGCTAAAGCAACTCGCTGCGAATTTCGCCGACGTGGTGAAGCCGATAATTGATACGGTGGACCGACGCGGCCTCAAGAAGCGCTTCCTGAGCAAGTTTCGGAATTCTATTGATCGATTTTATCAAGGTCTTGTCGACGATGATGCCGGTCAAGCCGCAAGCAAGCTCGTCGAGCGCTTGCAAAAAAATCGCAATAAGATGTTTACGTTTCTCGATTTCGACGATGTCCCATGGAACAACAATAATGCGGAGCACGCCGTGAAGGCGTTCGCGTTGCTTCGCCGCGTAATAGACGGGCTTACCACGGAGAAAAGCCTTCGCGACACCCTTGTCTTACTGAGTGTCTGCGAGACCTGTAAGTGTAAGAACATCGACTTCCTCGATTTTCTGCGGTCCGGTTCGAAGGACATCGATGATTTCGCGATGAGCCGACGGAAGCGAGGCTTGCGATCACGGAATTCTCCTAGAGTATGGCCAGCAGCCACGTGAACCGCGCTTAAAGGCCGAACACATGGCAGCACCGACCAAGCCAGCGACGTGAAGATTGCTCTCCTACAACTCGGAGCCGTCCACGCATGGCACTTTTGCGACGTCGGCGCGTCCACGCTGTGGTTGCTATCGGGGATAGCGGACGTAGTCGTGTTTCTGCGGCTATGCAGCTTGTCGTCGTGTCATTTCCGCCAAAGCTGCATGGCCTTCGTTCGTTAGCGAATATGGCGCATTAAATTCTTGGCTGGTTTTTTCCACTAGATGCTTTCGCTTGAGATACTGCATAAGCGCATTTATCGAATCGCTCTGTATTCCCAATATGTTCGTCACGTCTCTGATTCGAAGCGCCCCCGCATCCCGAATAGCCAAAAGCACTTTGCGAACACGGTCGGATTCAACAGGTGGCCGTGGCGCTTCCGCGTGACGGGTAAAATTATCACGTTGAGGATGCCTCAACCCGGCGGCGGTGATCCGATAAACTCGATTGCCCTTCAATCCGTCGAACGTTTGGACAAATCTGCTGGCAACCAAACGCTCGAGTATTTGTTGCACCGTGTGTTCCGGCATGCGCACCGCGAGCCGTATCTTTGTAGCATCCGTCGCATACTCTCGCGGGATTGCTGATAGGACATGCTCCTCGTCGCGCGACAGCAAGGGGGTCTTGTCGCCCGCGCGCGTCACAATCCAAAAGGGCATGTCGGGATCTCCAAAGCTCACCCGTCCTTGTGCATGGAGCTTAATCACAAGCTGACGAACTCTTTGATGACTGAGGCCCAACTCTTCCGCAATCTCGCTTCCCCACATCGGTCGATCTAACAATTGGAGTAGGCGCAGGGCACCGGGGCCAGGGAGCCCGCTGTTACGCCGCAGTCGATCCGGAACGATCTTGAAGCGACATGCTTTCCCGCTCGTGGTCGTCTGCCACCTTTTCGATTGGTTTTGCCTAGCAAGTCCAAGCCGCGCCAGTGCTCTGAGCCCATTGGCCGTCTTGGTAAGATCAAGCTTCGCCTGTATCGCGATTTCAGGCTTGGAGTCCTTGAGACGTCGGAGCGCGATCAGGCAAGCTGCCTGCGATTTCGTTAAAACAATATTTCGAGCTTTGGATGTCATGCAGACCTCCGATTGATTTGGTAGGCCGCATTATGCTCTATCTCGCTTTGTGGATAACGCGGGTACGGCCGCCATCCACAGGGCGAGCATGACATCCGCCTATAGATTTCCGTTTGTGGCACATCGCGTCATTTCGCGGTCCTGCGGAACTTGGTTGCTATGAGGACATGGCGGACATTGAGTAGGACGCGCCGCAATCTCGATCTGTGAGAACCGTGATGTCCCCCCTGTAACTGCAACTACGGATTTTCTCGCGCCAGATATCCTCAATAAGTGCGGTTGCGCGGTCCCCGCCCATCTTTTTGCTCTCCACAGGACCCTGACGACCTGATGCGGAGGGTCCGCCATCCTTGCCGCGGCGCTCGCGCAGCGCCCTTAGATCCAGGGCATCCCGCCGGTACCAACGTCAAGCTGGGCGACGCAGGAGTTTGGGTGACGATCGTAGGCGGTCCGGATCTTCATCGGCGGTATCACCCGCCACTGATAGCAAATACCGAAAAGCTGATCAGTTGCCGTATGACTGCTTCTGGCGGATAGTGTTGAAAAACTCGAAAATCGTGGCGCTTCAAAAATCTCGCAAATGTCGGATGTTGGCGAACTCAGCTACTGCAAGGCCCTGTAGAATGGATAAGAGTGCCAGCAGTCGTTTTTGTGGTGATCGATGTGGTCCCCTGGCATCGAAGCGACTGAGGCGCACCAGCGGCGCTGAGAATTTTCGGTCATCAGCGAAAAAGGACTTTTTCAACACAATCGGCGCCAAGCGGACATTCGGCCCAACGCTGACTTATGCATTCCAGAAATCGACAGCCTAATCGATCACAATGTTTGTGATGACCATCACTGATTTCCTGTCAGGAAGACAATAGACCAGCTGTCGCCTGGGATTGGCTGGCCGCCCAAACACACGATCGGATCAACGATCGACTGGGACTTACGAGGAAAAATGACTATCACCACGGAAAGTCAAGCCATCGTCCTTATCCATAAGTGGCAAGGGATTGCCTCATCCATAATCGGGGTAACCTCCATCATTTTCAACTTGTTGCTGGTCGGGCTTGTGATGAGCGGGACCGAACCACCAAGGCCCATGAGTACCGCCCTGTCGGTGCTTTCCAGCGGAATGCTGTGCGCCAACCTGATTGGAATCGCGTTGGGCTTTTTTGGCACCAAAGATCGCTCGTTGAGAAAATTCTACGCGCTACTCGGTCTTACCCTAAACGTCGCCATTCTGAAGACCCTCATGGTGCTGGCCCTCGTCGGACTCCGGATGAACGCTTCCTGACGTCATACAGGCATTGCCAACGCCCGGTCATGGGATGGTCCGGTCGTGGGCCGTGCTCCAGATTTGATGTCGGCGAAATACGTGCGCTCTTACTCGAATGGACAGAAGAACGACTTCCGAGGATCACGCCTGGTCGCCCGCGCGTTCGATGAAGAAGAGCGTTGCTTTGCGGACACACCAGATCAGCCCTGGTGATCTGCGATAGAGCAAGGGAGGCTGCCAAGTGGGCAGCCTCTTTCTACCTTGATGCCATTCCCACCCCGCCGCCTGCCCCCATCATGGGAACTCCTCCCAACGTGGAGATGATGCGACAAGGCTCACGCCCATCCCGACCTCACGTGTGGGCTTCCGATCGGTCTTGAACAACCATTGTGCGGCCTCGGCGTTCGTGGCGCAGCGCTCGAGCCAGCGAGCCACTTGAAAATCAACCCACGCGGCAAATCGCAGTCCAGCCGCTGCCAGCACAAGCCTTGCATCCCAACTCTGACGGGATGATCTCTTGACGTTGTTGCGGGCGTTCATCTTGCCCCCCTGCCGGTTCGGCGGAGGGAGCGGCCCTGCGCCGAGAGTTACACTCTTGATTTGCGGATCAGCCCCGCTTCGAGCTGAAAATTCGGACCCCGTGTCATCACGGACATGCACGACCAATCGGCCAGCCGAATAAGTGGCCGGATGCGGGCGGCAGTCTCTGCGATGTGTGTGCGTGCGTTACGCATGACGGTCCTCAAGAGTGCGGGCAATTTCCCCGCCACGAATGTCATGATCTAAGCGCAGAGAAAATTCAGCGCGTCAAATATTTTATGTTCACAAGATGCGGAATTGTTGCGTGCCGGCAATTTTCGAACGCCGGCGCGACTGGGTTCGAAAATTTCAGGTTGTGGTCAACTAGCGGAGGTTGCGGTTTACTCGGAAGGATCGGCATGTCCGCTTGGGTCAAAAGCAGACCTCCCGGGAATGTCCGCTTCCGCCGCGCCAAGCGGACATTCCAAACAGCGGCTGTGTCCGGTGCGGGACGTGCTACGCGATCCTGGCATCTTCGAGCCGGCGAAAATTTCTCGTGCCCCAGCAAAGGTGCGGGCTTTAGACAAGATCACATCGTCTGACTTCTTGAGCACAGCTTCACGCAAGTCTACGATTAGAGTGTAATGCATTGGCTGCGTCGTCGAGTTCTCTCCACGTTGGCCACGATCGCCCTCTTCATCAAGCGGGGCAACGCCCCCTGTTCAAGCGTAAGCTGCTTTGATTTACATCAAACCACCCCTGGTGGCCCTAAGCGATGAGGTTTGTGGGGACGGTAGCCGATACCCCCAAGGACAACCAGCATTCGTGCCTTCTCCCTAGTTTGCGCGGACGGAAGGAGCAAAAGTGCATACAAGAAGCGGTTTGTCACAACGGGTCGATCGGAAAAGCAACATTATCGGCATCCGAGAACAGCGCGGCGGCCTTACGGAACTGTATCGCTCCGCCGACGAGCGACGCGCCGAGGGCAAGAGACTGCGCGACAATGTCCCGTGCGAGGCTCATGGCGGCTGGAAAACGCCCCGTGACCGGCGCGATCCAATTGATCTGTTGATCGAATCAAACCAGGGCAGGATGCCACAACTCGTTCCAATCCGTCACGGGCGAATGCTGGAATTGCCGTTCGCCTTCTATCGCGGATCAGCGGCCTTGATGGCTTCTGATTTGGCACACACACCGAACACAGGGTTGAGAGTGCAGGCCTGCGGGGATGCGCATCTACAGAATTTCGGGGGCTTTGCTACCCCGGAACGCAACGTGATCTTCGACATCAACGATTTCGACGAAACTCTTCCGGCGCCGTGGGAGTGGGACCTAAAGCGATTGGCTGCGAGCGTCGTCGTCGCAGGACGTCATCTCGGTCTGCGAGAAAGTCACTCGGCGAGAGCCGCGCGCGCGACCGTGCGCTCCTACCGCGAGCACATAACGGATTACTCGTCCATGAGGGCGCTTGAGGTGTGGTACGACCGGATTGATATCGACAAATTGCTGGAACAAGCGTCCGACGAGACGACGCGCAAAAGGGTCGAACAACGGATAGACAAAGCCCGTGGACGAACGATTGCGGAGCATGATTTTCCCAAGCTTACGGAGCAGCTCGGTTCGACGCCGCTGATCAAAGATGACCCACCATTGGTCTTCCATCCGGCTCCGAAGGAATTGTCGGACCTCAGGAGAGATTTTAGCGACAAGTTCGCGCTCTACCGAAAATCCCTGAGCCCCAGCATTCGTCCGCTACTCGATCGCTTCCATTTTTGTGATTTGGCAATCAAGGTTGTGGGCGTAGGCAGCGTTGGTACGCGCTGCTCAATAGCCTTGTTTTTAGCGGCAGACGATGATCCGCTCTTTTTGCAAATGAAGGAGGCGCGAGCGTCGGTCCTTGAACCCTACGCAGGAAAGAGCGCATATCCGAACCATGGTCAGCGCGTGGTCGTTGGCCAACGCATGATGCAGACGGCAAGCGACATATTTCTCGGGTGGACGCGGACAACAGCCGGTGTCGATATATACGTGCGTCAACTTCGCGATATGAAAATCTCGGCAGTTATCGAAGGTTGGGACTTCGACACACTCCGTGCTTATTCGAGAATTTGTGCCTGGGCTTTGGCGCGCGCACATGCGCGAACGGGAGATGCTGCCGCAATCTCGGGTTATGTAGGCTCAGGCAGAATATTCGACGACGCGCTTTGTGAATTCGCCGTCGACTATGCAGACCAAACAATGAACGATCACAGAGTCTTCGCCAACGCGATCAGGGAAGGCCGAATTCAGGCGATCCTGGAGCGATAGCACTCAGCGGAAAGAGCGTCGTGAAACGGCTCGCTCCCACGATCCATTCGCTGCGGGGCTGCGAGTTACAATCGCCCATGAAACTGCGGTGCGCCAGGAGACGACCATGTTGGGTCTGGCGATTCTGCTCGGCTTCTTAGTCTCACCCGGCCTGTCTTGGTACGTGGCCATGATCGGCGTGCTTCTCATTTTGGTCGCCGGTCGAATTGTGAAATACGGCGATTGAAAAGCTCTCAGACCACGTCACTCCCGAGTACCATGTCGAAATCAGTATAATCAAGGATGCAGCGTCTGCTGTCGTGTTTTGTTTGCTGCGGGTCGCCGGGCTGGTAAACAAGACAACGCGACCAGGCGCCCGGCAGGGATGCTCTCTACCTATCTACCTATCCGGACCCGGCTTCCTCGTAGCTGATGCCTTCGTGCTCCGAGACTGTGTCACCTTGCAGTGTCGCCGATTTGTCCGCGCGTTTGGGCAGCATGTTGTTGCCGGTGACGTTGTCACCAACGTCGGTGAAACGACAATCAACGGTTTGTTGCCGATAATCTTGATCACCCGGCGCACGGTTAGTCCTTCTTGGCGCGCGCAATGCTCTCCATGATCAGCCGGTGGGCGTCCTCGACGCCGCCCCAGCGCAGCACCCTGACCCATTTGCCTGGCTCGAGGTCCTTGTAGTGTTCGAAGAAGTGCTGGATCTGCTGCAGCGTGATATTGGGGAGATCGCTGTAGCTTCTGACCTTTTCGTAGCGCTGCGTCAGCTTCGAAGACGGCACCGCGATGATCTTCTCATCGCCGCCGGCCTCGTCCTCCATCAGCAACACGCCGACCGGCCGCACGCTCATGACCGCGCCCGGCACGATCGCGTGGGTATTGGCGACCAGCACATCGCAGGGATCGCCGTCGTCGGACAGCGTGTGCGGGATGAAGCCGTAATTGCCGGGATAGCGCATCGCCGTATAGAGGAAGCGGTCGACCACCAGCGTGCCGGCGTTCTTGTCCATTTCATACTTGATCGGATCGCCGCCAACGGGCACTTCGATGATGACGTTTACGTCGTGCGGCGGATTGATTCCGGTTGAGATGGCGTTGATGCGCATGGAGGGCTCCGCTTGGCGTCGAGGGACGGGCCTGGGATCAGGCGCGTTAGGTTCCGTTGAGACACGCAACAAGAGCGACACGTGGCCACACGTTGAACGATTGATCTATATCAACACCAGCACTCAACGTCAGAGGTCTGTGAGTCAGGTGCTGCGAAAAGTTGCGAGCGGCCAGAGTCGATATCACTTGCCCCTGTCGTTTCAATCGGAAGCCGTCGCTTACGCGCGAAAGAACGGATAGCTTGGCCACGTTCTCAGCAGGTCGGAGTTCATTGGAGAATATTTCCATGCGAACACGCCGCATTCTCTACGCACTGGCTACTACAGTTCTGTTTCATCTAATATCGGCCGTCGCGCAGGATACCAAAAGTCCCAAAACGGAAGTTATCCTTCCGGGAGTTTCCTGGTGAGTGAATTGACCCGAGCACCGCATTCGTGCGGGTCGTCATCGGCGCCCGATTGGCGCCCGGAAAAGGTTGCGCTTGAACAGGAGATCAAACGAAGCCGTCAAGCGGTTCTCGTGGTGAACACGCGCTCGCGACATGGTGCCCGCGCCTATTCGGAAGCCAAGAGGCTGCTCGCGGAGGGAGGAATCACGCTCGATGCGGCCTATCCCGTTCGGAACGCGGAGAGGCTGCAGGCGATAGTGCGGGAGGAAATTGCCAAAGGACGCAAGTTCATCATCCTAGGCGGCGGGGACGGCACCATCAGTTCGGTGGTCGATCATTTTGCCTACGCCAGCGTCGTGTTTGGCGTGCTGCCGCTCGGCACCGCCAACAGCTTTGCGCGCACGCTTGGGATCCCGCTTGACCTGGCGGGCGCCATCGATGTGCTAGTCAACGGGAAAGTCGCCAACATCGATCTCGCCAAGGTCAACGAGGATTACTTTGCCAACGGATCATCGATCGGAATGCCCGCCATTGTTGGTCGGGCGACGCCGCACAGACTGAAGAGATGGCTCGGCCGGGGCGCCTATGGCCTGGTCGCGGCGTACAAGTTCATGCGCTTTGCGCCGTTCCGCTGCATCGTCACGGTCGACGGTCAGCAGACCTCGTTCCGGGCATTTGATGTTCTGATTGCAAGCGGCGGGTATCAGGGCGGTGCCCTAGTTGCCCGCGAAGCGGTCCCCTACGACGGCAAGATTGTCGTCCGCATCCTGAAGGGGCCGTCCAAGTGGGCATTGGCGAAAAAGTGGGCGCGGATTGCGTTAGGCGTGCCCTTCGGCCCCTCCGACCTTGAGGTCATAAGAGTCCCGGAGCTGACAATCGACGCCGTCCCGCAGCAATACGTTGCCGTCGACGGCGAGGTCATCACGCAGACGCCGATCCGCGTCTCGGTGGCGCGTGAAGCACTGCATTTGATGACGCCTGAGGGTTTCGCAGAAATGAAGGTCAAGAGACAGGGCAAGTCGAACGAGTTGCAGGAGCGGCGCTTACCAGGCTGAAGCGGCAAGCGGCGCTTGGCCCACCATGCCGGCGGAAAAATACTTATGCTCCGGATCGCCGCTCATGCTCTAAAAAGGCAGAACCGGCGATGAAGGAGAAGTATCGATGAGCGTCGGACTGATCGCCCTTCTCGACGATCTTGCGGCGATCGCAAAGGTGGCGGCAGCTCACCTCGACAAGGTCGCCAGCCAGGCCACGAAGGCGGGAGCCAAGGCAGCGGGCGTCGTCATCGACGATGCCGCGGTTACGCCGGGTTACGTGATCGGATTTGCTGCCGAGCGTGAACTGCCGATCGTGGGCAGGATCGCGGCGGGATCACTTCGCAACAAGCTCCTGATCCTGTTGCCCGTCGCGCTGGTCCTTAGCCACATCCTTCCCTGGACGATCACCCCGCTTCTCATGATTGGCGGCGTCTATCTCTGCTACGAAGGCGTCGAAAAAATGCTCGAAGCTGTCATGCCACATCGTGCGCATCAGCATGAAGCGCAGCTCGGCACGGTCGCGTTGAATGCGAAGACGGTGGAGGACGAAAAGGTCGCAAGCGCCATCAAGACCGACTTCATCCTTTCGGCAGAGATCATGGCGATCGCACTTGCGGCGCTTCCCCCGGGAAGCTTCGTGACGCAGGCCCTCGTGCTGGCGCTCGTCGGGATCGGGATCACCGTCGCCGTGTACGGCGCCGTAGTGCTGATCGTGAAAGCCGACGATTTCGGTATGGCCCTAGCCGGCAACGACCACGCCTCGGTCCTTGCCGGTATGGGCCGGGCGTTCGGACGCGCCCTTGTTCACGGGATGCCCGTGTTCCTGACAATTCTAGGCGCCGTCGGCACGGCCGCCATGATCTGGGTTGGCGGCGGCATCGTCCTGCATGGCCTGGAAGTATACGGTCCGCCTTCAATCAGTTCGATGGTTCATGCCGCCGCCGAAATCGCGGCTCACGCGATCCCATCGGCAGCCGGAGCCCTCGAATGGATCATTGAGGCGGCTATCTCAGGTGTCCTTGGATTGTTGATTGGCGCGGCCACACTTCCGATCAATTTGCCGTTGCGCCGGCATGGAATGGATTGAAGCGTTTGCTGCCGGCCCGTCAGACGTAAATGCCTGGACTCTATGGGCTCGCACCGTCTCCCGCGCAGCTTCAAGACCGAAGACTGACGCGACTTTAGCCGAATGGCGTTTTTCTAGGCTCCCGGCAGATTTCACGTCGTATCTTGGAGGTTGATGGAAGCTAAAATCCCTGGAGGCAACGAAGATGAGAACGACTGAATTGCAGAATGCTGCCGGGCATCTGAGGTCTTGGGCTCCGACCTTATTCGTCGCCGTGCTTCTATTCGGTTTTGCGCTCATCGCACAGGAAGTGACCGAAGGAGAGCCCATCGCGTTCGACCGCTGGTGGATGGTCATTTTTCGCCATGCATCCGACTTGTCGCGACCAATCGGGCCGCCATGGTTGCTCGACGTTGTGCGAGACATCACCGCACTGGGCAGTACCGCGGTACTTGCACTGCTCGTCACGATCGCAACCACGTTCCTTTTTACCACAGGCAAACGTCGCGCCGGCTTGTTCGTCTTGACGACGGTCCTGAGCGGCGCCCTTCTCAATACGCTTCTCAAGCTCGCGTTTGCGCGTGCGCGCCCCGATATCGTCACTCCACTCACACAGGTCTCTACGCTGAGCTTTCCCAGTGGGCACGCAGCGAGTTCGGCTGTCTGCTATCTGACGCTCGGCTTGATGCTCGCCCAGACGCAGGCCTCCCGCTCGGTTCGATTTCATCTCATAACGACCGCCGCGATCCTGACCCTGTTGATCGGTGTCAGCCGCATATATCTCGGAGTTCACTATCCGAGCGATGTGCTGGCGGGCTGGTGCTTCGGCACTGCGTGGGCGCTCATTTGCCAGATGCTCATGTCGTATTTTCAGCGTACCGGAAGGATCGAGAAGCCGAGTGACTAGCCGCGCTGCACCGCTCAATTGATTTCTTGATCGATAATTTAGGAGCCGAAGTCCCTTAGGTGTACAATTGCGCGGCGGTGGGAGAGTCACTTTTATCCAACCTTTCGCGGCCTAGGGCCCTCGCGGGCGGACACGTCGCAGATGTCATTAACCCTCCAGCCCGGGACAAGCGCAGCCACTGGATTACCGACGATTTGGAGTTTGACCCGCAAACATGGTTTGAGGCCGCGGAAGAGAAGCCTGGAAGCTGGTGGCCGGATTAGGACCGCTGGATGAAGAGCCACTCCTCCGGAATGATCCCGGCATCAAATAGGCCGGGTAACGTCTAACTAGCCGCAGACGCGGTCAAGCCACGCAGCCCGAACCCCGGTCGGTGGACGGCTATCGGCCGGTCGACAGAAACCTCTCGCGATATGCGGCTGTTGGGCGAAGGACCGCTTTTGGCGGCGGACATTCGACGAAGCATGATGTCCGAAAAGGGTGTGCGCCGTGACAAGGCGGCGCTTTCCAGTGGGTGCAAGCCCCACCCGGCAACCGCTCCAGCCGGAAGCAATCGGAGCAGTCATGGAGGTAACGAAGTGGCTGAAGCCTTCGGAATGCGTGTCACGAATTGGTGACAGCGCGAGTGTGCAGGCCGTAACGCGAGTGAACGCCGAGCAAGCCTCGAAAAGGACGATGCGCAGGCCGACCCGACAACCCTTTCGGGGAAGGCTGATACGGCTGGGGTGAATGAGCGAAGTAGTACGCCCAGCCGCTGCGCCGGGGTAGTGGCGACAGCATGTACACAAGGAAAGCGTACGCAACACGGGAAGCCCCATTGCGTGGTCAGCGAGGACCAACCGGAAGCCCGTGAGGGACAGGCCGGGCGCCCTGGGGTGGCGGAGAGGTTCGTAGTACCGCTGAAGCCGGGTAACTCCGGTGGAGGGAAGGGACCTCAGTTCAAGACAGACGCAATACGTGGTGAAGGACATGGAGATGGGGAAACCTATCAACGCCGATAAGTGTTCAGAAGCTGCAGATGGCGTTGCACGCGAAAGCGTGAAGTCTTGTCCGAGAGCCGGATGCGGGAGATCTGCCTGTCCGGTTCGATGAGCGGGATGTGGAAACGGAGTCACGGCCGAACCACTAAGGCACCGCCAGACGAAAGAGGCGGCAACAGATATGTTCTACCTAAAGCCACCGCGCCACATCTCGACTTATATGAGGCCGCCGTTGTCAAGGGTATTTCGGTGGTGTTTAGCGATCTCGATAGCCTTTTGGTTACGGATGTTGTGCGCGGTCAGGCCCCGCAGCCGCGAAGCGGTGCGCCGAAGACGCAGGGCTTGAGGGTGCGCCACATCCGTAACATCATATTGGTGATCGCAAATACTTCCTGTTCGATCGCTCCTGCGTTTTGTTTGAGCTGCGATTTTGTTCCGATCCAAGGCGAGCCCTTTGCGTGCGTGCGGCGCTCGCCGCACCAACTTATATCCGGCCGGGTACAACCCGTTCCAAGGTCCCTCATGCGCATTGCGAGGGCGCGGGGCTCCAAGGGGGATGGGACCATTCTCTACCGCGGCGTCTTTCAGCCCTGTCGAGACCCGGTCACACATCCACCTTGGATCTCTTAAAGCTCCTTCTCTCTATCGTATTTGATTTTCGTTCGTCACCCCTTGAGGACGGCACCTCGTGGCACCAGACCAGTTTCAAGATAACGCCATAACGCCACGAGTAGCTTGCGGGTCAACGCCACGATGGTGATACGACGGATGCGGCCTTTCATGATACCGACACGGGCTCGGAACCAGATGCTCAAATCGCTGTCGGGTTGATAGCGCAGCCACAACCAAGCAAGCTCGATCCCGGTGCTTCGCCCTTGCGGTTGCCAGCCTTGCTGATCCCTCCCTGGTGCGCCATGCTCCCGCTCTGGAACGGGCTCGGCGTGACGCCAACATAACTCGCCAGTTGGCGGCGATTGTCGAAGCTTCGATGGAATATCTCGCCGACGAGCACCGCGGCAAACTCAGGGCCGATCGCCTTGAGCTTATGCAGATTTCGGATCTTCTCGGCGTTGAGATGCGTCGATGCTTCATCCTCGACAATGGCGTCGCGCTGCGCCTCAAGAGTCGCGATCATCTCAACCACCAGCTCCAGGCGATGCAATTCCCGCTTGATCTCAGATTTTAGCCGTGGCGGAAGCTCGCCGCCTTGTGCCGTGCGCAATTGCTCCAGCCGCGCCGTCGCCTGCGGGCGCAACGGATGGTAATCGTAGATGCCATGGAGCGCGCAAAGCCCCTTGATGCGGTTGACGTGCTGAACGCGTTCCAAGACCAAACGATCACGCTCACGGTGCAGCCGCCGCGCGTCCTCTTCGGCAACGCTGGGCACCCGCACCACGCTCCACACTTTTGGCTCGCCGCGCAGATACGCCATCAGCGAGCGCAGCAACCGCTCGGCGTCGATCCGATCCGTCTTTACCCGTCGTGCCCGTCGGTCCACCTGCAGGCTCGCCGGATCAATAACGTAATTGCGTACGCCGTGCGCTTCGAGTTGGCGGTGCAGCCAGAATCCGTCATAGCCGGCCTCGTAGCACGACATCATTGCGACCGCCCGACCCATCTCGCGACTGACACGTGCCCGCACATCCTCGATCAACTCAAGTAGCCCTTTCCAATCGCATCCACTCAAGGTGCGACGGCTGATCTTCTCGGACAGCGGTGTATTGAACCCAATAACCCAGCTCTGCTTGCTCAATTCAATTGCAAATAGGCAGCGCACCGTCTCACCATGCGTTGCGGCGGGTAGGTTGTTTACTGTACGGACCGTCATCAGGCTTTCCTATGCCTTGGTGGTGGGGTTACACCGAAACGGTATTACCCCGCCCGCCGCGCCTGCATAGGATCTCTACCAATGTACTCGCCAGGCACCACCATCCTAAAAGGCGCCAGGAATTACCGCGATCTACGCTCTCCAGGACGATCTCGAGCTTCTCATCCTCGGACCAACGACGACGGGCCCTATCCACCACTTCGAGCCGCTCGACTTGCGTACTGCGCTTTTCACAGTCCATAAGGACAGTTCACGACACAAGCCTCAACTGACAAGGCGGCCTTCAGCCGAAGGGATACGGGGTGCGAGCCGTCAAACAATTCGATCGGCGCCTAAGCGCGATGCAAGCGGCCAATGTTCCCGCTACGTCAGGCCACGCTTCGAATGACAAGCGCAGCGCAGAGTCCCTGCATAATCTGCGCATTAAATCGCCCCGGCCCGCCATAATCAGGTGGCGCGTGAACGACACGTAAAGTTGGAGTTAATTCGAATTCGAACGCGTCGAGGCCGAAGGGCAATCCCTCTCCAATTGATTTCAGAGCTGCTTCCTTGAGGCTCCAGAGTTGGCAGAAAGTTCGCAGGCGCGCCAAACCGCCTACCGCTTTAACGGCCGTCACCTCAGCTTGCGAAAAGAACTGTTGAGCGAGTTCTGCCGCCTCCAAGTTCCTCGTTTGATCTTCGAGGTCAACGCCGATACTGTGTGTAGACGACCATGCGCCGAGAAAACCGAACCGGCAGGAGGAAAAACTAAACCGGACATTTGGCAAATCGCGAAGGTAGGGACGCCCTTTCTCCGTCTCCTGGAATACAATCCGCGATAAGGGATGCGGTGATCCGAGCACGAAGGCTCCACAATAGCGACGAAATGCACGCCGTTGTTTGAAAAGAGCCTTGCCGTCTTCCGTTAGAAAGCGCTCCGCCCTCTGCAACTCGATATCCGACAGGACTGACGCGCAACGCCGTGATGCCTCGGGATCGCGCGAAACAGGCGCATACAGAACGCGAGCCGTATGTCTTGCTCGCGCCGGCGTCCGGTCGGCTGCGCTGGCGGCGAACAGAGCGCTCACCCATTCGCTATCGTCTTGAGTCATCTGAGGCCATGTAAGCTTCGTAAATCGCGATCCTTGTCGTCGATAGCCGCATTCTCCAGGTTCGACAGGCTCACCGCCTCCTCGTCGCGGAGCGATCGTGGGAGAGGGGTTGAATCTCTCACCGGCTCCGCGGGGCTCCCTTCGTAGGTAGCTGTGATCATGTTCATCTCCTTGAGGACGAGCGACAATGGCAAAAGGGTCGTGTCCCGCTCGATAACCGCGCCACCCATCACCGTGGCCCCGAAGGCGACGGTGCAGCTGTCATGGATGTGAGTTCGCTTCACCTTCAGCATCATGTTCTCGAAGGCGTGAAACTGCAGGAAGCCGTCGATGACGCAATCATTGCCGAAGCTTACGGCGTTCCAGTCTGAGCACTGCATTGGCCGGGTCACGATTGTCCCGTAGCCAATATGACATCCCATCCATCGTAGGATGGAATTCGCGAGAACAGTCCCGGCGCCGAACATAAGAGGACTCCTGCACCAGACGAAGAAGCAGTCCTGCGCGAAGAAGTAGGCGAAGTGGCGCCAGGACCAGAAGGGGGTCGAGTGATTGGCTCCCCATTCGCTGCCGATGAGAGACTTCTTGATCGCGACGCTGAACAGGACCAGATTGAGTTCTACGAGGATCAGAGCAATCAGCGCGTTGGCGATTGGGGGCCCGCCCAATCTCAGCAAACAAACGTACATAACCGGGAAGACGATCATCTCAGTGATGGGCAGCATGCCGATGCTTAGGAAGTCGAACAGGAAGACCCGGGTCAGGAAGATGGGAAAGTCCGGCAGTCTGTGGGCGTCGTTCTCCGCCTCAAATGACGCGCTCGCGAATTTCACCGGCGGGTTTCCCGCCACCGTGATTGGATCGCCAAGCCGGGACCGCATTTGTCGTCGAAACTGTATGTCGTTGCCCGGCGTGGAGACGCCTAGCAGGAAGTTGGACGGGAAATTCCCGTACTCCGCTACGCAATTGTTACCGCCGAAGAAATTCCGGGGCATATCGAGGCGGCGCAGCTTGAAGTGCTCGGCGCCATAATCGAGCATGTTCGTGAAACATCCATTTGAGAAGAAAATCTGGGAGTCGGCGGCAGCAACCTCCGGGACGAGGTTGAACATCACGTCGCACTCGGAGGCGCCAAAACGCGGGAAGTGCATGCCAGCGAGAGCCCTCAGGTACTGCCCGGTGATGCTCCAGGTCCACAGTCTCTGGATGCCGTTCATCCTCTTCATTCTATACAAGAGGAGAGCGCCGCTGAGCCCGCGCGAGGGATACAGACCCGGCGAAACGGCCGTCCAGCGTATGAAGAGGCAGCCCAGCAGAGAGGTCACGACGACGGTGCCCCAGCTGACGATAAACGAGTAAAGAGCCAGGTGCCAGACGATCTCGAACAGCGGCGTCACCCTGAAATATTCGGCGGAAAGTTCAGCTTCTCCAGTGGGTACCAAGGCGCGGGCGAGCCAGAAGATCGCGGCCGTGGGGACCACAATGAACCAAAAGGACAGGAATATCTGCATAAGGAGGTTGAGGGTCTCCAGTAGCCAGATCGGATACGCGTACTGACAGGCGATCGCCGTGCGCTTCAACTCCGTGCAGCGGCCGCTGAGGCGCGCGGGAGCTCCTTCCCAGATCTCCTGCGAGCCCACGCTGGCGAGGATGGGGGTCAACGGAGTGATCCAGGTGCCGCGGCCCACCGTCACATTGCTGGCGATGGCGGCTCGCGTCCCGATCTTGCAACCGCGCTCGAGATGAACCGGACCGACGTGCAGGTGCTGCCCCAACCACTTGGTCGTTTGGATGTAAGCCCCGGTCGAGATGGCGACATCGCCCTCGATGGAGATCAGATCCAGGGGCCCGGACAGGTCGGCATCGTGTGCGCATTGAAGGTTATCGCCCACGGTCGCGCCGAGTTGCCGCAACACGAATGCCATAAGCGGAGCGCTGCGATACATCGCACGCAGCGGGAGCAGCACCATGGTCTCCAGCCGTCCGATGCACCAGATTCGCAGATGCATCTTGCTCCACTTGGGATACACCCCCAGGGTCACATTGTTCTCGCGGATGTCTCCTCCCATGAAGAACTTGATCGTCATGACCCAGAGCAGGCTGGCGAAGGGCGTGACGAGGGCCAGCAAATAAAGGAAGAACCCGTCGATGATGAACGCCCAGAGGCTGGCGGTCGTGAAGATCGTTCCGAATTCGATGACGTTGAAAAAGCTGAGGAACGCCACCATGAGCGGGGAATACAGGAAAATCGCGAAGAGGACCTGCAGGGTGGTAAAGTGTCCGATGGAGAGCACCTTTGCTGCGGCCTCATCGCGCTCAGCTCCGAGCTCGCCGGATTTCACAGAGGCCGCAAAGACCTTGGTGGCCTGCCGGGGCGACCGTGGCCGGCTGGCCACTTTTCGAACAGTGTTGCAGTCACTGAGCAACGCCCGGACCGGTACCACCCATCCTGCGGATTGCAGTTTCTGCGCCAAGCGTGCGATGAGGATCGAGTGCCCACCAGCTTCTGCGAATCCATCATCCAATCCCAACGGAGTCTCGAACACCGCCCTGCAGATCGAGAGCACTTCCTCACATTCGGGATCCATGCCCGCTTCGGCATCAGGCACCTTGACTTCCCGGTCTGCCGCGTTGCGCGCACTGGCCGGTGTATCCCAATGATTGTCGTCCTCGGTTTTCGGCTCACCGTTCCTCAATAGATGAGACAGGTTTGGCAAGCACTTCCGGTCGATCTTCCCCGAAACCGGCATCATGACGAATTTTTCTACGAGGAAGAACTTCGTCGGGATCGACGGCGCCGGAAGTTGTTTGGCCAGCGTCGCCGTCACCCACGCGGCCCACTCCGCCGGCGCGGGAGTGACCACCGAGATCTCTCCTTCGCAGACTGAAGGCGCGGCAACAAAGGCGACCAGCGTCTCGTTCTGGTAATCCAGAACGGCGGCCTCGATCTCACCGAACTGTAACTGGAGGACATCCTCAACGGCCTGCGCCTCGACGCGATGGCCGCGTACTTTGAGCTGCGTGTCGATTCGGCCGAGGAAGTGCACGCGCTGCGTTCGGATGTCGATTTTGCATTTGTCCCCGGTGCGGTACAGGCGGCCGAACTGAGGGTGCGTGATGAACTTCTGGACGGTTTGCTCCGGCAAGTTGCGGTACCCGCGCGCAACGTGCACCCCACCGATACAGAGCTCTCCAATCTCCCCGTGGGGCAGTGGTTGGAGCTGGTTCGCCTCGAGGATGACGTAGGTGACATTGGCGAATGGCGATCCAATCGTGATCGGCTCTCCCGGTCGCAAACTCTGGCGGCTCGTGTCGGTGCTCGCCTCTGTGGGTCCGTAAGTGTTGATGATTTGCCGTCTGCCCCGGGTCCAAGGCTCCACGAGCGCGCTGGGGAAGGCCTCGCCCGCCGGAACGATGTAGCGGCATAGCGGATAGGGCAGATCCAGTTCGGGCGTTGGTGAGAGGGTGGTGAGCAGCACCGGAGGACAGAAGAGCACCGTGACCTCGGCTTCTCGGAGGACGCTGGCGAGGTCCGGGCCGGATCGGATCTGCTCCTTGGTCAGCATAACCACAGTGCAGCCCGACACCCAGGCGCTGTACATCTCAGAGATGCTGCCATCGTAGCCCAGCGACGAGGTGAGCGAGGTTGCGTCCATGCCGGGAAGCAGATCGAAGTAATCGGCGTAGCTCAGGGCAAGGTTTACGTAACCTGCGTGCGGGCACTCGACCCCCTTGGGCATCCCAGTGGTGCCGCTCGTGTAAAAGATGGTCGCAAGACGCTGCGTGGGGTCGTCCAGCCAGGGCGGCGGTTCCCTGCGGGGCATCCTCTCCGGCAACGTCAGGACGTCGAGTGTCGGCAGGTCGCGGAACTTGTCTTGCCCCCGCGTCAGAATGACGACAGGCTGCGCGTCGCTGAGCATGTGGGTGACCAAGGCGTCGGGCAACGTGGTATCCAGGAACATCACGGTGCCGCCAGCCTTGAGAATACCCAGGTGCGAGGCCACGATTTGCCAATTGTCTTGCGACATGGCCACGGCCACGACCTGATCGGGTCCTGTGAGGAAAGCAGAAAGGGCTGCGGCCACGCTCCCTGCTCGAGCGTCGAGTTCAGCGAAGCTCAGGGATTCTCCGGTGTGGGGAATTTGCAATGCCGTTAGATGCGGAAACCTCTCGGCCGAGCGGCTGAAGACTTCCGTGAGCCACCGGATCCCGTTCTGATGCGGTACGTTCACGAGGTGGCTGTCGCCAAATACATCCGTCAAGCTGAATGGGCAGGTATCCGCCTGGGGCATTTTCTCCGCCGCCCAACGGTAGCGCCGCCAGGCTACAAACGTCAGTGCAAAGAAAACCGCGACGGCAGTTGTTGCAAAACTTGCTGCCAAAGCTCTTCCTCACATACTCGTTAGTCTAGACTTTCAAGTTCTCAGAGACTGCCAGGTTCTCAGAAACGCTTGGGTCTTCGACCTCAAAGGTCATGGTTGCTCGCTGCCTGAGCATAACAACGGTTCTGCGTTTAATCGAAGTATCGCTGTAGCGTTCCATTTCGGCGGACGTCCAAGGTAACGCAATGGGGTCCACCGCCCAACAGTTTGGAGTGCCGCAATTTTAAGGGGATCACGTCAAGACCCTCCTTCTCCAGGAGTTTTATCAGCGACGGCTGATTTCGATCGACCACGACCAAATTGGGATTGATGCTGAATGCATTCATGTCAATCCAGTCACTGCCAATGGATCTGGACAGATAGTCGGCATCATGTCTGTCAGTGTTCTCCATCGGTGGACTGTAGATGACCTTCCACTGCTTCAGGATTTTGGGCAGGGTATCGTCATTGACACGAGCGGGATTGGCGAGAACCAAGCCAGGGCGTAAGGCCACGAGGGTCGAGTTGATATGACTGCCAAAATAGATATCCTTGAGGAAATGCACCCGATATTTGTCACCCAGAGTCGCCTGCAGCCAGCGTCCCCCTAACTCGTTGCCGGTGGCGCTGACCAGATAGATTAAATCCTCGCCAAAACGCAGGACGTTAGCTGCATCAAAGGCCGGCTCATCGTTGCGTGGCGTGGGCCTGTTTGGATCAACCCCCTCGAAGAGTGAGTCCAGGAGCATGGGCTTGGGAGCGCTGTACCACTTTGCGCCTGACTTCATATATTCCATCAGCAGCGTGCGATAGCCGAACGTTTCCTGGGCGCGGCTGCGGATGACATTGGGCGTTTCAATAATGTGGTCACCAATGACCAGCAAAACATCGCGGGGACAATAGTTGTAGTACCCCTGAGCTTCCCAATGGATCGTGGAAAATTTGCCATCGTGCGGCCAGGTATCCGGACGTTTGACGGTGATGCCAAGGCCTTCCAGGATTTTGGCAAATTCATTCAAATCCTCTTCCGTCTCTTCAATAATCTGTTGAGGAAAAGGGCCGCGGGGAATTTCGGCCAATGAACGGTCAGGAAATTCCGCGAGCTGGGTGCTTCGGTCCGGCGTGGGATACCGCGCATTCAGCGGATTGCCCACAATGACTTCTTCGAGTTGATCCCACTCATTGCAACTCCATACACCTGACATGTTAGTGTGCCCGCTCGCTTGTTCCTGGGTGAGAACGACCTGTCCTGTATCCTTCGGAACAGCGCTGATGCTCCGCCCTTGAGGCTGACGTATTTCGGATTTCGAAAAGCCCTGCACCTTCTTCACCATCGGGTGGAATTGCTGAAGAAGTCAGGTAGCGCAATTGCCGCGCCGGACGACTTTGCTGCCTCGAGTACAAAATTGCCGACTGCAAGATCAAGAACACCAAGCCCAAATGGCGAAAATATGCGAGGCTTGCCATGATCCGGTTTGAGCTTCTTCTCTAGAACATCCACCAAAGTCCCGGAGACAAAGTCCCTATTTCCCGTCGCCATTTCCGTGAGATGGAGCGACGTTCTTGCCTTCAGGCAATGATCCAAATCATCGACAATGTTTTGTGATGCGAGAATCACATTCACGCAGATGTCGCGCAGCGACAAATGCAGGACAGTGGGGCAGTGCTCGAACAGCTTTTCATTGGAAAGATAGGGATCCAGCGTAGTCGTGGTGAACAATATCAAGGAGGAATCGGATATGGCGCCCTCCAACCGCTCTTGAATATCGGCCTGCAGGTCGTAATGCTCGCGAAGCCACTTGCTGAAGTGCTCTGCCTCCTTGCGGTCCACATCGTACAAACTGATTTTACGAAACTTCCAATTTCGAAATAAAAGCCACTCGACGGTTGTACGAGCGATTGCGCCAGTTCCGATGACGCCGAGAGTTCCTTCAAAGGGGTTGGGGGAAATCTGCTCTGCTGCCGATGCGGCAGAGGCGGCGGTGCGCGTGGCGCTGATCAGCGATGCCTCGATACAAGCCAGCGGATAACCCGTCGTGGCATCGTTCAGAATCAGGACTGCCGACGCTCGAGCCAGGTTGCTGGCCCTGTTTTCAGGGAAACTCGATATCCATTTGATGCCGCTTTTTTGAACCGCACCGCCGAGATGGGCTGGCAACGCGATGATGCGGGAGCTGGGCCTATCCGGATATCGGAGGAAGTAGCTGTCCGGATTGAGAGTATTTCCCGAGTCGTGAAGACGGTATGCCGCCTCAACAGCGTCGAAAACCTGCTTCTTGTTGTCGTCAATTACACGCTTGACCGTCGAGCCGGGAACAACATGGAAGGTGGGAGCGGATGGCATATTTTATTCTCCATTTACGCGCGACTGCTTCTGGCGCCGATCGTGTCAAGCAGCTCGCTAACCCGCGCCGAGGGTGGCGGGTCACAAGCATATCGTTGCGCCAGGACGCCGGCTGTGAGCGCGGCGATCAAGCGCTTTTTCTCTGCCTCACTCGGACGAGACGGACACATAGGTTCGCGCGGGCGTGTCGTCTCCAGGCTCAATGACATTCTCTACCCAGGCGGGGTCATAAATAGTGTCCAGGTACTTTTCGCCGAGATCCGCGGATATGGCGACTATGGTGTCGCCGCGACTGAACTCCAGAGCGAGTTGCTGTACAGCGGCCAGGACTGTTCCGGTGCTTCCCCCAACAAGCAGGTGATAATTTCGAACGAAAGAAAGACAGGCTTCAACCGTTCTTTCTTCCTTCACTGCGACGATTCGATCCGGATTGGCGAGGTCCGCAAGCTTTGGTCTCACACTCGCGCCAATGCCAGGGATGTTTCTTTTGCCGGGCCTGCCTCCGAACGTGACGGAGCCCACAGGTTCGACGGCTACAACTTTAATCTTTGGGAATTCTGCCCGAAGTCGTTCCGAGACCCCGCCCAAGGTACCGGTGGTGCCGCTTCCAATAAAAACCCAATCGACCTTGTCAAATTCGCGCGCAATCTCATTTGCGGTTTGCTCGGCATGAACATTCTTGTTGGCTACGTTAGCATATTGATTGAGCCAGACTGCGTTGGGCTCCGATCGAAGTATTTGATCGATTTTCTCTAGCCTGCTTCCCAAATATCCCCCGGCGGAGTCGCGATCTTCAACTACTATGACCTTTGCCCCATAGAGCTCCATACCTCTTAAAGTCGCGCGATTGGCGTTTGGATCGGTCACGCAAATAAATTTGTAGCCTTTGATGGCACATATCAAACTCAGCGCTAACCCGAGATTTCCAGATGACGATTCGACCAATACGGTCTCGTTTTGCCTGGCAACCCCCCGTCGTTCCAGGTCCTCGACAAGCCCTATCGCAGTCTTGACCTTGATCGAGCCCGTTATGTTGAACCCTTCCAACTTTAGAAACACATCGTGTCTTCCGGCAAAAGCCGGAAGACGATAAAACAAATCACGAAAAATCAGCTGTAAGGGCGACTCGATGATCATGGTCCGGCATCCCCTTGAGCAAAGATCTTGTTTCCCGGGGCCACCGCAGCGGCACGGCTCATCAGTTTCACCGCCGTCACCTGCGGGGCGACCTTGAATCAAGCTCTTTGAACATCGGCCGATTGTGGTGTGCGTCGCCTGATCGTCGCCCTTTCGGGGATGCGTTACCGATCATGCATAGTGCTTGTCAGATAGGCAATGCCAGAATTAGGCATCAGTTCCCGGCACGGGCAGTCCGCACTCGTCGGGGACGAGGTGAAGTACGACTCCTCTGCTTCTGGATGAAGCTGTTCGAGCGCGCTGATCCAACGGAAAACGCGAGGCCCGCGCAATCAATCGTCTCTTATCCGGTCCCGCGTCTTGTTCGCCGGTCCCACTTTCTTTGACTTCAACACTTTCAATGCGCGGCTAATCAAGGGATCGATGCCGTTTTCAATATCGGTCTTCTTGTTAAGAAGCTTGATGTCGACTGGTACACCCTTACCTTCATAGCACACCATGCCAGCTGAAAGGTACACCTGGTACGACAAACAGTACTCCCAGCCATTGGGGAGTCTCTTCTCAAGCTGGTACGAGAATATGCCGTTCGTATGATCGCCTATGATCGTAACATGAGGCAGCTCCTTTATCGCAAGTGCGAAGGCCTCTCCGCCGCTAAAAACGGAATCACAGGTCAAGAGCACGATTGGCCCGGTGAATTGTACGTCACCTTGCGGTTCGAGATACCAGGTCTTGAGGGGCGCAAAGTCATCTTTGCCTGGGCCAATCTTCGTCTTCCGGTGAAAAGCGATCCGCTTGCGGTCGCAAAAGCGATTGATGATGGCGATCGCAATACTATCCTCCCCGCCGGGGTTGTCGCGAATATCAAGAATAATTCCTTTCAGGTCCTTGAAGTCACCGGCAATCTTGTCAAGAGCGGCAGTCAGTATCCGCTTGCTAACGCCCTCCAGCTCGAGGATCCGAATGTAGCCGAATTTCTGCGACCTGCAGTAGCGAAGCATCCAGGCCTCGGTCGCCGAAGGCCTCCCGAAACAACTGTCGACAAGAGTCCTTTCGGTCGTTTTGAAGAGCTGCTTAATCTCGCGGGTCGTGAACTCCTGTCTGAATCTGGGCTGTTTTTCCGGGTTGAAGTATCGTTTCTTCTGATCCGCACTTGCTTTGGCCTTCAACTCTACATGCCCGTCATTTAACGGATCGAGCATCTGGCAAAAGATCTCGAAAAGTTCGTTATCGCTGGTTTTGCTTGTGACCCTTGATCTGTAGGTGTCATGCTGCTTTTTCCAATTGACGTTCCTCAATTGGAAAAATGGGTATCTTCTGTTAAAGGTCTCCCACAAGACCTTAAAATTCTTTTCAGGGTCGCGAATGCTCATGCCGATGATCCTAATGCAGCAACGCCGCTGAATCTGGACGGCTGGTGGGATATTCAAACCGTTAGGTCGCAGCAAAGAAAGACGTGCCGTTTTCCGGTCAGGGGGCGAGATCGGGCACCAGCTTTACAAGGAGTTCGGATCCGGCAAGCTGGATTGCGTAGATTTCCAAAGTGTGCCGACCGATGAAGCGCAGGGCGCCGGCTATGGCTTCTGGCGGTTGGATGCGACTCGAGCCGCGCAGGAACAGACACAGGCTCGCGGACCAAACGCCGATGCCGAAAATGAAGACGGCGAACGGTATTTGAGGAAACGCATATTCACTTTGTTCCTGCCAAACGTAGGCGACCACGGCGGCAAGGCAGGCCAGCAGTCGCATTGGGCCCGCGTTTTCCTTGATCGCGGGGGCGGGCGGTGCCGAGCTCAGGGCTGGGCCATGCACGTCGGTAGCTGATCTGCTGTCGACATACCTGCGTTGGCATAAGCCGAACAGGGCCCACAGCCATCCCTCCGAGCCATAATCAACAATCTTGCCCGCTATCGACAATACCGCGAAAAGTGCGGAAACAAGGACGGCGAAGGCAGCCCAACCGTGACGTTGCAAAAGGATTTGCACGTAGGGCCGTGCACAGCGGACTAGTGCCAGGCTCAAAAGAATGTTCGGTGCTACCCAGGTCCATTTTGCATTCCAGCTTTCGAGCAGGGTCAATATAACACCGAGCCAGATCCAGCGTAGCGGGACGGTCCTGGTCTGCGCGTAGCCCATAAGAAAGAAGAACGTTGGAGCTGCGAGGCGTCCGAAAACGCTCCACCAGCGGTCGTCTTCCACGAAGAAATAGCCGAAATGGCCGACCGAGACCGAGATGATTGCCACGGTTTTCAGCCAGTCGGCGTTGTCAACGGCCTGAGGCGTGTGCGGGTTTCGATGAGATGTGCTCGTCGAATGCATGGTGTCTGTGCACCTCTGCGTCCAAACTTGTAGTCGTTTAGCGGTACACGAAGGCATCTGACTATCGAGGCCGTCTCGCATGTTAAGTTCGCACTGACTCTGCCGCAACCGTTTTTGCGGATCCTTAAATGGAGACCAAGTTCAGACGGCTGCCAGCTGCCTGTCGGACTTAACGGGACAGGATGGCATGGGATGGGGAAAACGAACGTAAGCGAAAGCGTCATCGGCCTTATGGTCAAAGCGCTCCAAAGCCTCGCGAGCCAATGTAAGCATGAGAAGGCACTGCTGATTACCTCCACCGCCAAAAACCTGACGGTATGGCCGCTTCGTTTTCCACGTGAAACTTTGATGCCTTGCCACGACGAGGGCAACGTCAAACCTAGTCTCCACGTCATGCTGGAGCGAGGTCGAGGCGGTTCAACAGGCGGATCACCTCAGTCGCCTGCCAGTTCCCACCGCTGCGGTGCAGCGACCTTCCGGGCATTCAGGATGGCTGAGATCCGTATGGCTGGAAGTTCACGAAGCGGTTCGATGATGTGCCGCAGTTGTGAGGCTGCGTTTTAGGTCCGCCTCGGCTTTCCGGGGTATTGCCGATGTCAGGGTTGCTTACCAACTGTTGGCCACGGGCCTTCGCAGCTGCGAGCGCTTCCTTAGTCCGCTGAGCGATCCGATTGCGCTCCTTCTCGGCAACGGCGGCATGGATGTGCAGCATGAACGGATCGACGTCAGCGCCGAGTTCGGTAACGATGAAAGGAACGCGCTGCACCATCAGGCCGCTGATGAAATGCACGTCACGGCTTAATCGATCCAGCTTGGCGATGATAACCGGCGCAGCACGTGCCTTGCCTGCCCTTGCCGAGCTTCCTGGCGAACTTCATAGCTGCCGCGAGTTCTGGCCGGCGCTCTAACGCGTCCGCACCCTTGCCCGTCTCTACCTCGCGATACTCGGCTTCAATCTGGTAGCCGTGCTGTGCGCAGAACAATCTTGATGGCAGTCTGCTGCGCTTCGAGGCCTAGACCACTTCGGCCTTGCTTGGGTTTTGAAACGCGAATGTAGGAAACGGCGGTCCGCATAGAAGATTTATCCTGTCAAAAATTACACGTGATCGACCGTTCACTTGTAAACGCCTTGAGTTCGTAACTGCAATACCACCTTTACGTCACTAGCAGATTGCCTACAGCGATGTGGCTGCTCAATCGTCTCTGTTTCAGCTGACACCAAATGTCTAGCAGTGGGACAGAGCCGGCTCCGCAAATTTGAACAGGACGATAAGTGGAGTTTTTGCCTGAAGGCGGCGATAA
>CAVOML010000024.1:0-89648 GCA_963697015.1 uncultured Alphaproteobacteria bacterium | reverse complement strand
CTCGGGAAGTGTTGAGGATGGTCGAGAATGACCTGCATGTGCACGGCGTGTCAGCCTCAACCGAATTTCAAGAAGATGTGCCGCATGTAGGGGCTGATCCGATCCAGCTACAGCAGGTCATCTTGAACTTGATCAAAAACGCGATGGATGCAATCACGATTGGTCCCACAACAACAAAAGCGATCCGACTGATAACCACCTATGACGGAAAATCGGTTGTCTCAATTTACGTCCAAGATACGGGACCGGGCATCACTATCGACCACGAACATCAAATATTTGATCCGTTTTTTACAACCAAGAGTTCCGGGATGGGATTGGGGCTTTCGATTTCTCGGCGCATCATCGAGGATCACGGCGGGGATCTTCGACTTACGGAGACAAGTTCAAAAGGCTGCACTTTTGAAATCACTCTGCCAGCGTAGCAACGAACCACAGCGGGACAATCGCGGCTGCGGTCGTGTTCGGTGAAAGCGGCTCCTACGTAAGCCCCGCCGATGCTCTCTATCAAGCGGCTCGATTAGCGACTTCGCCGAGAACGGCTCTTCGAGATAGCGTGGAGGCGGGCTACTCTTTGCGGCGTCGTATTCGTCCTGCGTCGCCCTGCACCGAAATCGCTGAATGCGAAGGTCGAGCTTGCAAGCATCATTCAGCTTAATCGGCCCAAATGCACTGTCGCCGTTGCGGTCCGCAAAACTGACGTGTGCCTGCCGGGATGCGAGTAGCGGCCCGTCGGCTAGCAGGCGATACTATTCGCACCGGCACTGCTCCGCATGTTCGATGAGATCGGTTTTGGTGGCGCGGTACCGGTGAAAAATAGTGGGTTCCAAGTTCAAATTTTTCCCTCCCCCGGTGGTCAAGCGAAAGAATGCTTGATCTTGCTTACGCGCAAAATGCGGAGTGAACCCCGCGATCAAAACTCTCGATTAAGATGAGCCACGACGGTGGCTGCCATAAGGCCACCACCGGGCGCATATGCTGCGGGAACCGAAACCTTGCCCGCTTCTGCGAATTTACAGTTCGAGGCTTCGGGGCTTCGCAAGGATGCGAGGCATGTCATGAACCAACAGGCAGCGGGCAAGGCGTTTCTCATAGTTGCGATTATAAGCGTCACTTTCCTGACGGAGGTCGCATTTTTTGCTTTGGTCGGGATGTTGTGAACACTCCACCGCCTAAAGGCGGTGGCTTCGAGTTACGGCTGAAAGCCGGATTGGTCGGCCCTATGTGCGCGCTTCGGGGCATGGCGACCGGTGAATCCGATTGATGGCGACCACCATTTCCGATCGATGACGACCACCTGTTCCGGTCGATGGCGACCCGGGCAACAGGGCTGTGGACGGGCGTGATGAACGCCGTTGGGTGATCCGCGAATCAGCCGGACCTCGCTCCTTTTTCCAGAGGAGCGGGAATGGCCCAATCGAGATTACCCATGCGCAAGATCCGGGATGTGCTGCGGCTGTCGGCCGCCGGCCTGTCCAAGCGTCAGATCGCAGCGAGCCTCGGAATTGGCCCGACCGCTGCGGGGGCGTGTCTGCGCCGGGCGCGTGAAGCCGGTATCAGTTGGCCGTTGCCGGACGATCTCGGCGACGCCGCGCTGGAACGCCGCCTGTATCCGGTGCCTGCCGCCACGACCAAGGACTGGCGGTCATTGCCGGACTGGCCGGCGGTTCATCGCGAGTTGCGCCGCAAGGGCGTGACGCTGCAATTGGTATGGGAGGAGTACCGCGCCACCCATCCCGACGGTTACAGCCGCAGCCGGTTTTGCGAACTGTACCGCGCCTGGGAGGGCCGCCTGTCGCCGACGATGCGGCAGGCGCACGTGGCCGGTGAGAAGCTGTTCGTCGACTATGCCGGCACGACGATCGACATTTTTGACGCGACGACCGGCGAGGTGCATGCCTGCCAACTGTTCGTCGCAACCCTCGGCGCGTCGAGCTACACCTACGCCGAGGCGACGGCCACGCAGTCGCTGCCCGACTGGATCGGATCGCACACACGCGCTTTCGCATTTTTCGGCGGTGTGCCGGCGATGGTGGTTTCCGACAATCTGAAGTCCGGCGTCACCAAAGCCTGCTTCTACGAGCCCGCCGTCAATCGCGCCTATGCCGAGATGGCGGCGCACTACGGCACGGCGATCGTGCCGGCGCGGCCCAGGAAGCCGCGCGACAAGGCCAAGGTCGAAGTCGCCGTGCAGGTCGCGACGCGCTGGATCATCGCCAAGCTCAGGAACCGCCGGTTCTTCTCGCTGCCGGAACTGAACGCGGCGATCCGGGAGTGCCTCGTAACACTCAACGACCGAGTGTCGCGGCATCTGGGCGCGAGCCGGCGCACCTTGTTCGACGCGACAGACCGATCGGCCTTGAAGCCGCTCCCAACAGCGCCTTACGTCTACGCCGAATGGAAGCAGTGCAAGGCTGGCCTCGATTATCACGTCGAGGTCGAGAAGCACTACTACTCGGTGCCGCATGCGCTGCTGCGCGAGACGCTGTGGGCGCGGATCACCGCGCGGACCATCGAGCTTTTCCATCAAAGCAATCGCGTCGCCGTCCATGTGCGCTCGTCATCCAACCGCCGCCACACGACCGTGCGCGAACATATGCCGTCCAGCCACCGGCGCTATGCCGACTGGACGCCGGAACGCATCCAGCGACGGGCGAACGAGATTGGGCCGAAGACATCGGCGCTGATCGAGATCATTCTGCGCGAGCGAACGCATCCGGAGCAAGGCTTCCGCGCCACGATCGGTATCCTGCGGCACGCGACCAGCTTTGGACATGAGCGGCTGGAGGCGGCCTGCGCCCGCGCCCTCGAGATCGGCGCCCGCTCCTACACTTCGGTCACCTCGATCCTGAAGACCAACCTCGATCGCCGACGGCCTGACCCCGCCACGGACGGGCCTGCGATAGTTCATTCCAACATCCGTGGCCCCCGCTACTTCCACTGAGGAGACAACAATCGATGCTCACACACCCAACCCTCGACCAGCTCCGAGCCTTGCGGCTCGACGGCATGGCCGACGCCTTCGTCGAACTGCAATCGCAAGACCGTGCCAGGGATCTCGCACCCGCCGAATGGTTGGCGCTGATGCTCGATCGCGAGGCGACCCATCGCGGCACGCAGCGGTTCAAAAGCCGGCTGCGCAATGCGAAGCTGCGCCACGGCCAGGCCTCGATCGAGGATGTCGACTACCGCACGCCACGGCGGCTCGACAAGGCACTGTTCCAGCAGTTGGCCGCCGGTCGCTGGATCGCCGAGCATCGCAACCTGCTCGTCACCGGCCCGTGCGGCGTCGGCAAGTCATGGCTCAGTTGCGCGCTGGCACAGAAAGCCTGCCGCGACGGCTATACCGTGCATTACGCGCGCGTGCCGCGCTTGTTCGCCGACCTCGAACTGGCGCACGGTGACGGCCGCTTCGCACGCCTGTTCCGCATGCTCACCAAGGCCGATCTGTTGATCCTTGACGATTGGGGGCCGGATCGTCTCAATCCGAACCAGCGCCGCGATCTGATGGAGATTGTCGAAGACCGCTACGGCGCCGGCTCGACGCTGATCACCAGCCAGCTGCCGGTCGAGGCATGGCATGACGTTATCGACGAACCAACCTTCGCTGATGCCATCCTCGATCGCCTCGTGCACAATGCCTACCGCCTTGCACTGGACGGCCCGTCAATGCGCAATCCGAAGATGTCCAGGTCGGACACCGCAGGACCGGTCGCGGAAATGGCGGATGCGACAGCCACAAAGTCGGCGAAGGCCGTCAAAAAATGACCACCGTCACCAACAGCCCGCCCGTCCGCGGCGCTGCGTCTGACTCTGCGGCGGTCACTCCGCGCCGCGCTCGGGCTCCACCTGAAGCTTGACCGAAACCACGAATACTGAGATCAAAACCTGCATCCAACGGCGCCATCTCGCTCAGGCGCCGCCCTGGTCGTCATCGACCGGATCAAGTGGTCGCCATGCGTCGGAATCCATGGTCGCCTTCACCGGAATGCGCACCCTATGGGCCGACTGGTGCAAATTCTGAAACATTCGTGCTCGGGGGCCTTCTCGTAAAAACCCCAGGGTGAAGCAGCCCAGACTTTCGATTTGAATGCTAAAGCAGTCTCGACGACACTCGTTTGTGACTCGATCCCATGCCGCCTAAAGGCGTGGGGTTTACGGATCCCCTATGGGGGACTCTAAACCATTGATATTACAACAAATGCGACTGGCCCCCCATCCGGGCGCACCATAAACCCACGTTTAGCGTTGTAATTGCTCACCGCTAACTAAGGACGCGCTAGAGCGCGCATCGTCGAGGTCGGGGAGCCGTTCTACGGAGAGCTGTAAGAAAATGGAGGCAAATGTCGAATTTTGCCCCTTGCTACCTGCATTGCCTGCATCAAACGCCTGGGCCAAAGGCAGCTGAGCTCCACGAGATGCTCGCCCCTCAAGATCAACCCGGCGCTCCAGTAGTAGCGGGCTTAATTGAGATGATCCGGCGCAGCTCGGCCGCGAGAATGTTCACCACCGCGCGCTTCTCCGGCAGCATATCGTATTTGTCGTAGACGTCCGTGACGTCGCCGTTCACGTGGTCGAGCAAGGCTTTCACGTCCGGCCTCGGCGCGCCGGCGCGCCGGGCGATCGTCGCGGCGGTCCGGCGGAGGTCGTGCGCTGTGAAGTGCTTCATGCCCAGGAACTCTCGGATCCCGATCCGGTCCTTGGTCTTCCCGTTCTTCTTCGTCCCGTTCTTCTTGCCGTTGAGCGCTTGTGAGATGCTCGCGCGCGCGATCGAGGTGCTGAGCGTGTTGTCGAACTTCGACGGGAAGAGGACCTTTTGCTTCTTGTCCTCGATCGCCTCGTCAATAGTAGCGCAGGCCATATCCGACAGCGGGACGATGACGGCGCGGTCCTTCTTCACCCGGCCTGGCGGCATGTCGTAGAGCGCGTTGGCGGTACCCAGGTCAAGTAGCTCGTTGATCTCGGCGCCGGCGGCTTGATAGGGGCGAACCATGGTCGTCAGGATCATCCGGATCGCAAGGCAGACATGGCGATCGGCCGGCACTCCCTCTCGGTGGAGACCCCACCATAGCGTCCGGATCTCCTCATCGTTTAGCACACGATCACGCTTGCGCTCACGACCGCCGCGGCGCGACATCTCGGCAAGCGGATTCGATGACACGTATTTGCGACCTGGCTGCTTCCCCCACTTGAACATCGTGTGAAGGACGCTCTGGGTTCGGTTCGCCGACACCGGGGCTGTCTCAGAGATCACATCGAGCAGCTCGGCCACGTCGTCGTCGGTGATCGCTACCGCCGGAAGCTTGCCCCATTCCGCCCGTGGGCGCTTCAGGTAACCAACGTCGTTCTGCCACGATTTTTTGTTCGGCCGCTCCGGGAAGCCGGGCCCCTTTACATACTCGGCGATGTAGAGGTCGGCGAAGTCGTCGAACAACAGTTCCTCCTCGCGTGCGGCCTGCCTGCGCTGCGCGCGCTGAATGCGCCTAGGATCCTCGTCGAGCGAGATCGTCTTGCGATGGTCAGCCACCTTGGCTCGAGCAGCGGCCAGGTCGACATCCGGATAGGAGCCTAGTGTGAGCCCGACCGTCTTCGAGAGCAGGGGTGACCAATATTTGAACAGGAACGTCTTCGACCCGGTCTTTGTCACGCGCAGGATCAGGCCCGGGCAAGAGGCGTCGGACAGCTCGAGGCGATCCTTGCCTTCGGGGCAGCGAGCCGCTTTGATGGCGGCGTCGGTCAACTTCTTCATGGCAGCACAATTGATAGGGAAGGGGGCCGCCTTCACCGAGGGGAAGGCGCTGCATCAGAAACCTTATATTCCTTCCCCGACGGGGAAGGAAATGGGCAGATACCCTGATCCACAGTGGACAACATGAGACGTTGGAACCCTTGGAAAATAAGGTAAATCCGTCTCATAACGTGTCGGTAAGACTTACCAAATAGCGCCGTTCCGAGACTGGGAGACTAGGGGTCGGAGGTTCAAATCCTCTCGCTCCGACCATCAATTCAAAGGCTTGTGGCTGCGGTTCAGGCCGCCGCTCTCCCAAGCGCCTCGGACACCTCGCCGGTAACGCGACGGTCGTAATCGTCCGCCAAGGCGCGCAAGGCGGCGGCGCCGTCTCCGGTGAAGGAAGGACCGTGCATGAGCGCCAGCGTGCGTGGCGCCAACTCGGCAAGGCCGCGGATGGTCACGCCCATGCGGGGATTGAGGCATGAGTACTTGAACAGGTCCTCCGCGGCGATCGCGGGTCCGACGATATCGCCGTCGATCGGTGCGGGGTCGTTGCCGAGCTGAGTGAAAAGGTCGCCGCACATCAGCGTCCGCGTCGATTCCTCAAACAGCACGCCGGCGTCCCATCCATGCGGGGTGTGCGGCGTGTCGATGAAGCGGACGCGCTTGCCGCCGCCGAGCTCGATCACTTCGCCGTCCGCCAGCACGCGCGGGGCGCGATCGGCAAAATCGTCGAGGGATATCATGCAGCCGGTCTGACCATGCGCGGGGGTTGCCTGTGGCGCGGTGGAGAGCCATTCATTCATCGCCCCGCACTCGTCGGCCTCGAAATGGCCGAACGCGATCCAGCGCAGGCGCTCGGGCGGCATGATGCGACTCAACGCCTCGCGAGTGAGCGCAAACACCTTCCGCAATCCGGTGTGAAACATCAGCGGCTCGTCGCCGAGAACCAGGAACTGATTGAAGGTGAAGCCGGCCGGCGGCGCCTTGTCGGGGAAGTAGGTGGAGAGCCGATAGATGCCGTCGGCGATCTCGCTGACCTTCGTTTCCATGATGCCTCCCACGCCGCACTCCGCCGGAAGCCCATTGATAGTGCAGATGCTTGGAGCCTGTCCAAGGGGCCTAATGTCGCTGCGCGCTCTCGGCGAAGGACAAAAGGAATACATTTTCCTGGTCGAAGCTGGCGCAGTGCTCGCTTCTCAGGTAGCTCGGCGGGCGCGCCCCTCCGCAAAGGCAGGCGGAAGGCTCAAATCCTCTCGCTCCGACCAATCTTTCCCTCAAATCCCGAGCACCCAGACTGCCAGAATGGTTCCGATCACGGCCAGGCCGCTGATGGTCCATCCGGTCAGATAGGCCGGGCCATTGTCCTCGGGCCGCTCGACCATGGTGTCATGCCAATGGTGGTTCATCCTTGCCTCCTGCAGGACTGCCTCCCGTCAGATAAGTCCGGGGCCGCGGCAAAAGGTTCAGCCATTATTTCGCCACGGGTGCGGGCGCCTCTCCGGAGGCGTGCTAGCGTCGCGGAATAGACGCGCCTGCCGATGTCAAGGACCGCCGCAAGACGTGGTCCGGACCGGTAAGGCGCGGGAAGGAAAACGAGGGTAAACCCATGAAGATACGTCCGACCGGCGTGATACCGCCGATGACCACGCCGTTCCGGAAAGACGGCGAGATCGACCTCAATCTGGTCGCCCGGCAGGTCGACTGGCTGATCGGGGCCCGCGCCCACGGCATGGCGGCGGGCGGGTCGACCGGCGAGGGCCACACGCTCGACCACGAGGAATACCGTGACCTGATGGCGGCGACCGTCGACGCAGCGAAGGGCAGGGCACCCGTGATCGCCGGCATCATCGTCGACTCCACCCGCGACGCGATCCGGCGCGGCAAGCTCGTGCGCGACATGGCGGGAATTGCCGCGTTGCAGGTGACGCCGGTGCACTACCTGTTCAAGCCCGACGACGAGGCGATGGTCAGCCATTTCCGCCGCATGGCCGACGAGACCGGCATGCCCATCATCATCTACAACGTCGTGCCGTGGTCCTATCTCTCGCCGGCGCTGCTCGTGCGCATCATGAACGAGGTGCCGCTCGTGATCGGCGTCAAGCAGAGCGCGGGCGACCTGAAGCTGTTTGCCGATCTCATGATGATGGCGCCCGACAGGCTGATCTACAGCGCGGTGGATGCCTTGATGTATCCGTCCTATACGCTCGGCGCGCACGGCTCGATCGCCGCGATCCTGAGCGCCGCGCCGCATGCGTCCGTGGCGCTGTGGGATGCGGTCAAGAAAGGCGATCACAAGCAGGCGCTCGACCTGCACCGGAAGCTTTTGACGCTGTGGAACGTGATCGTCTCCGACAACCTGCCGGCCTGCACGCGTTACGCGCAAACCCTGCAGGGATTGCCGAAGACCTTTTCGCGCGCGCCGATGCCGGAAGCCTCAAGCGCGCAACAGGCGGCGATCGCCAAGGCGTTGGAGGGGCTCGGCGCATTGGCCGGGAAGCGGATCGAAGCCGCGGAATAGCGCTAACGAAAAAATCAACGAGGAAAGGACCGCGATCCCCATGAAGGATTTTGCCGGAAAAATCGCCGTGATCACCGGAGGCGGCACGGGCATGGGCCGCGAGCTGGCGCGCCAGCTCGTGGCCGAGGGCTGCAATGTCGCGATGTGCGACGTCTCCGCCGAGAACCTGGCCGAGACCAGGCGGCTGTGTGAAGTCGAAAAGCTGCCGCAGGGTTTGCGCGTCACCACGCACATCGCCGATGTCTCGATCGAGGATCAGCTCAAGCGGTTTCGCGACGAGCTGATCGATCAGCAGAAGACCGATCATGTCCATCTGTTGTTCAACAATGCCGGCATCGGCGGGGGCGGCAGTCTCTTCACCAGCACGCGCGAGCAGTGGGAGCGCACCTTTAACATCTGCTGGGGCGGCGTTTATCTCGGCGTCCGCACCTTCCTGCCGCTGCTCGTGAAGGCCGACGAAGCTCATATCGTCAACACATCGAGCGTCAACGGCTTCTGGGCTTCCGTCGGCATGGGCGTGGCGCACACCGCCTATAGCGCGGCGAAATTCGCGGTGAAGGGATTTTCGGAAGCGCTCATCAACGATCTCCGGCTCAATGCGCCGCATGTGAAATGTTCGGTCGTGATGCCCGGCCATATCGGCACGTCCATCGTCTCGAATTCGCGCCAGATCCAGAACGGCTCGGAACGGCTCGCGCCCAATGAGCTGCTGCAGACGCGGCAACGTCTGAAGGGTGCGGGTGTCGATGTCGATGGGATGTCGGACGAGGAGATCCAGCAGAAGGCGCTCGACCGGGCGCGCAGCTTCCGCGACGAGGCGCCGACCACGGCAGCGCAGGCCGCAAAGATCATCCTCGACGGCGTCAAGGCCGACCGCTGGCGCATCCTGGTCGGCGACGACGCACACAAGCTCGACGAGCGCGTGCGAAAATCGCCGGAGCAGGCGTACTCGCCGGAATTTTACCAGAGCTTCATCGAGGAAGCCGGTTGGCGGATCGGCTGAAGGGGCGCGGCTACTCGACCGCCCCGGTTTGCGGGGCCTTGCTTGCACCGTCCATCTTGCGGTCGCCCTGCGGCAGGCCGACCCGTCTCATTGCCTCGCGCCAGGCTTGGCGCAGCTCGAAATGGTCGGTCTGCCAGCTATCGGCGGCCGAACTCCGCAGCCTCGCACGAAAGGCACGCATCAGGCGCGCGTGAGCGGAGGACCGCACCCAAGCAAGGAGAACCGCCTCGCTGCGCCAGACGGACACCGTATAGGTCGTTCGTGTCGCGAGATCCGACATGATCGACAAGCCGACGGCACCGTCCACCGCGGGCCAGGACCGTCTCAGTTTCAGGCCGTGCCAGTAGACCAGTGGCATGGTCCGAAGACTCCGATAGGTGAAGCGGGTGGCGCTGACAAAATACGGTCCTGGCCAGTCGCTTTGCATCCCGAGCTTCCATTTCAATCGCATCATGCGGCACCTGTTTTTTCAGCAGCGCGCCTGGCGGCATCGATGCCGGGCTCGGGAGTTGCGAGGAATTGCTTGAGGGCCAGCGCGAATGCGGCGGGCTCTTCGAGGAAGGCAGAATGTCCGCCTTCGAAGAAGCGGACCTGCGCATATGGAAAGGCGAGGGCGGCCCGTTTGGATCGGCTCCAGGCGACATAGCGGTCGCGCTTGGACCAGGCAAACAACACCGGGCATTTGATCTGCGGTCCGAGCTGCCGCAAATCCGCATCGCCTTCGGCAAATCCGCGCCAAGCCTGCTGCAGGATGGGCGCAACGTCGAGCGCTGAGGCGATGATCTCTTCGCGCCGCCAACTCGCCTGGCGAGAGGGAAGGACCTCGCGTTCGTAGTAGCGGCGGAACTGCGCGGGAAAGCGCGGATCGCCGCGTGCGCCGCGGGCAAAGAAGGCGCTCATCCGGCGGCAAATGAAACGCGTGACGAGGTTGACCGGCTGCAATCCCGCGGGATCGCACAGGATCAGGCCGCGAACGCGTTTGGGATGGGCGGCCGCGTAGCGGATCGCCGCTGCGCCTCCCACCGAATTTCCGAGGATGAAGACTGACGCGAGCTCGAGCGCGTCGAGCGTGGCCCCAAGCAGTTCGGCATAGCGACGTTCGCCTGGCGCCGCCAGTTCGGGCGGGCTCGCGCCGTGGCCCGGAAAATCGATTGCGATGACCTCGGCGCCCGGGCCGAACTCGTCGGCAATCCGCATGAAGTCGCGCGCGCCGTGCCCGATCGCATGCAGGCAAACGAGGCTGATTGAGCCGCGCCCCGCGCGAGTGATCGCGAGCCGGGCGCCGGCTGCTTCCAGCACCAATCGGTCGCTCCGGCCGGACGCTGGTCTACTGCAGTCCATCGCAATGTCTCCTTTGTGATATACATATCACATCTTGACCGGAAAGCGTCAAGTCCTGTCTGCTGGCATTTCTGCTTTGCAGGGCTGCGAGGAGAATTTGGCGAAGGTTTCTGGAAACAGGCGCGACCCCGAAGCGACCCGCGCGGCGCTGATCGCGGCGGCACGCAAGGAGTTCGAGGAGAGCGGCTTTGATTCGACGCAGTCGAACAAGATCGCGCGGCGGGCTGGCTACGCGCCGCAGACGTTCTATCGCCATTTCCGGGACAAGATCGAAATTCTGCTCGCGGTGTATGCGAGTTGGGTCGGCGAAGAGCAGCGGGCGCTCGGTGCGTCGAGGAGCATGCGCCAGGCCGCGCGGGCGCTGCTGGATCATCATCGCGCTTCGCTCCGCTTTCGGCGTGCCTTGCGGACGCTGTCGATCACCGACGCGCGGGTTCGCGCGGCGCGCGCCGAGAGCCGGCGGGTTCAGATCGCGCACCTGAAAGAGCTGCTGCCGCATACCGCGGGGATGACTGACGGCCGGCTTGCTCGCAGCTTGTTTGTGATCGAGCGCGTCGCGGATGCCTGCGTCGAAGGGGAGTTCACCGATCTCAGGGTGAGCGCGGAAGCCGCCGAAGAGCAACTGGCCGCCTGTTTGCGGGAGGAGCTCGCGCCGCTACCGCCGAAGCTGTGACGCTGTCGGCGCAGTGGCGTCCTCTCTTACCCCATCCCGCTAGCGCTGCGCACTCACCCGATACGCCAGCCGGCTGTGGCCCGCACAATAGGGCATGCCCTCGATCGGCGTGTTACCGCAGAAGCAGAAGTCGGCTTGTCCCGGCGTCGAGATCGGCCAGCGGCAAGTCTCGTTAGAGAGCTCGAACAGCGAGCAGGTATAGCCGTTGTGGATCGGCTCGTCCACGACTACGCGCTCGGCTTCCGGCGCGAACGACTTCAAGAGGATCTGCCGCAGCCTCTGCGCGCCGCGCGGGCGCCTGGCGCCCGCGGGCTCTTTCTTGCCGACGCGCATGACGCCCTTGTCGCGCGTCAGGCTGAGGCGGGAGATCTTGCCGATCACCGCGTTGCGGCTGACGCCGATCTCGTTGGCGATCTCGCGGCAGGAGAGGCCGGCGGCAAAATGAACTCTCAGGGCTTCAATGCGGTCGGTGGTCCAGGTCTGAATGATTGAGGGCATGGTGTCGGTTCCAAGTTGGATCCTTTCAGGATCGTCTTGGCCTTGCGCCGGACCGAATGTGCCGCGCCCCTCACGTCACGCCTTGCCATTGTCACGGATGGAAAGCAGCCCGTCCTTGATCGCGAGCCTGATGCCTTCCTCAATCAACGTCCGGGCAACGCCGGGAACGCTGGTGCCGTGGGTGCCCTGTCTCACAAGTTTCTCGAGATAGGTAATGGTCGAAAGCGCCAAAGTGACGGGAACGCGGTCAGTTTCGGCTTTCTCGGTGGCCATGAAAAACGCTAGCCCTGAACTCATGTACAGAAAAGTATCTATTAAGACTCTATTAAGATACGATAAGTTGCGCTAGGCCGTCAAGTCCTATCATTTAAGCCATTGAATCTGCTCGAAAATCACAAGGTGGCCGAATCCCTCCCCGCAGCCGAAGCGAGCAGGCTTGGCCGGTTGGGCTGATTTCAACGCGAAAAGGAGGGAATCGGTAGCGCGCACCGCCCGCAGCGGCGTCTTGAAAAGGCAGGCGGCGAATTGTTTGGCCGCCTTGATCAGAGGTCAGAACAACGCCGGCACGTACATGCCCGGCGGGATCCGTTCGCGGTGATATTCAGCGCCACCTACTCCGCCGCCCGGAGCGGGATCGGCGACGGATGCACCGCCGCGGACACTTGCTTCGCGTAAAGCTCGTGCCATGGACTCTTGTCGTCGCTGACGAAGTAGCCGCTGCGGCCTTTGCGAAACACCTCGGGGTCTTCGGCACCGGGCGGCAGCACGCCATTGTCGCGGAGCGCGCGCGCCGCCAGCAGAAGGCGCCGGCGGGTGCGTGTGATCATCTGATCCGACGGCGCCAGATGCTCGAAATCGTGGTCGGTGATCGGCCCCATGCTCTCGGTGATCGCCTGGTCCTGCAGGTGAACGCCATCGATGCCGCTGTAGATCTCATTGCTCTGTTGCGCGGCGCGGTCCATGCCCCAATCGTTGCTTTCGTTGGCGGCAAGCCGCCAGCGCCCGAGCCAGTCGGTGGTGTTGGGCAGGAGCTTGTTGCCGCGTCCAGTGCCCCCGATCGGCCTTCCGTCCTTGAAGGCGGGCTGCGGCTGTGTCTGCGCCGAGATGCCGCGCTTCCAGCGCAGGAAGCAGAACATGGTGTGGCCATCGTCGAGCGGCACCCAGGCGCGCGCATGCACGTGGCTCGCGAACTCGCCGGCGGGCACCTGGGTCCAGAACGGAAACAGGAAGTTGGCGAAGCGCCAGTAAAGGCTGTCCTCACCCGCCGGGCGGTAGGCTGCGTACTGCGTGCCCCAGGGGGCATCGATGACATGATACTCCGGCGCGCGGTTGGTGACGGTGTGGTAGACCGGACTATCCTCGGGGACGTCGTCGGGATCGACATGGCCGGCGTGCAGGTAGCCGAAATGCGAGGTGTCGATCTCGCCCTCGATGGCCTGCAGGTAATTGCAGTCGCGCTGGATGAAGGTGACGCTGACGTCGCCATCGGGAACGTCGAGGATTTCAAACCCCGGCAGCGGCGGCACTCTGGCTTGCGATCCCATGTAGACCCAGATCACGCCCGCGCGTTCGACCGCCGGATAGGCCTTCGCCTTCACCTTGTGCTTGAAATCCTGGTGCGGCGGCACGCTCGCCATGTCGATGCAATTGCCCGCGACGTCGTATTTCCAGCCGTGATAGATGCAACGGATGCCGCCTTCCTCGTTGCGTCCGAGGAACAGCGAGGCGCAGCGGTGCGGGCAGCGATGGTCCATCACGCCGACCCGGCCCTCCGTGTCGCGAAACGCGATCAGCTTTTCCCCGAGCAGCATCAGCCGGATCGGCGCGCCGTCGCGCACGAGCTCGGTGGAGGGCGCCGCGGGGATCCAGTACTGCCGCATCAACTCGCCCATGACGGTTCCGGGGCCGACCTGGGTGAGCTCCCGTCCTTCCGCCGCTGTTGTCATGGTCACCTCCCGATACGGCCGCGCGCCGCTTATTGAACGCTATGTTATCACGGATTGCGGCGGCGCGAGCATGAACGACACGGCGTGAGGCCAGCGTTTATTTGACGGCGCGACGGCGTTCCTCGGCCGGCTCGGAGGGTCGTCAGCCGTGCACGACACTCTTCGCGATCATGCAGTGGATGCCCTTGGAGCCGTTCACGGTCTGCGTGACCCGCAAATCGGCGGCGAGACTGCAAAGCGTGTAGGCGTCCTCGCGCGACAAATTCCGCTTCTCGCCCAGCAGCACGATCATGTCGCGCAACGCCCTGACCACGCATTGGTCGAGGTCGGGGTCCATCGCCATGGTCATGTAATGTGTCGGTGTTTCTGCGCGGGGATAATCGAGCTTGATGTCCTTGCGCAGTGTCAGCCGGAAATGGCCCCGCAGCGCGGTCTCGATCGCGGTGACGCAGACTTCGCCATCGCCCTGCACCCCATGGCCGTCGCCGCAGGAGAACAGCGCGCCCGGTACGAACACCGGCAGATAGAGTTTGGCGCCTGCGCCCAATTCCTTGTTGTCGAGATTGCCGCCCATCGCGCGCGGGATCAGCGAGGTGATGCGGCCCCAGGCCGGCGGAGGTGCTACCCCCATCACGCCGAAGAAAGGCGCGAGCGGCAGCTCCAGTCCCCAGGGCAAATGGCCGACCATGCGCTTGGTGTCGAGCGGGATATTGAGCAGCCGCGTCTCGTGAAAATCGTCGGGCAGGGTGCCCGCCAGCGGACGGATCAGGTTGTAGCCCCAGTCCTGCCGGAGTTTGACATCGAGGATGTCGACTTCCAGCACATCGCCGGGCGCGGCGCCCTTCACCGCGACCGGTCCGGTCAGGATGTGGCCGGGCACCATGCGCTCGCTTTTCGCATGCACCTCGAAGAGCTCGGGCGGGACGTGAAATTTGCTCTTGTCAGGCACCTGATCCGGGCCGCCGGAGATCGTGTCGACGGTGATCTCATCGCCGCTGTCGATGGTCAGCACCGGCTTCAGCTTCGCTTCGAAAAAGCCCCAATGGCAGGTTTCGGGGCTCGAATGCAGATGGTGATGGGCCATGGGCGGCGACTTTCAAGGAATTGAGGGACTTGGACTGTAGGGGACTTGGACTGTAGGGACTTGGGCGGTAGGGACTTGGGCTGTGCGGAAGGACAGCGTATGACCCACTACCAAATATCCCAAGAGGCTTCCCTTGTTTTTCGCCTTCTCCAAGACGCTCGGCATCATGCTGCTGCCGATCAATCTTCTGATCGAGCTCGGCCTGCTCGGCGTGCTCCTGCTCCTGACACGATGGGCGAAGCTCGGCCGCGGACTGCTGGTTGCGTCGGCGCTGCTGTTCGCAATTTGCGGATTCACGCCGGTTGGAAGTCTCCTGATGTATCCGCTGGAGTCGCGCTTTCCGCCCTGGGACGCCTCGCACGGCGCGCCCGACGGTATTGTCGTGCTCGGAGGCGGGATCGATGCCGATCCGTCCGCCGCCCATGGCGAAGCGGTGTTCTCCAATTCGGCCGGCCGCATCATCTCCGCGGCCATGCTGGCGCATCGCTTTCCGAACGCGCGCATCCTCTATTCCGGCGGCAGCGCCAATTACCTCAACGACACTTCCGCCAGGGAAGCCGATTACGCCGCAAAGGTGTTTGAGGGCCTTGGCATTGCCAAAGAGCGGCTCATCATCGAGCGGGAGTCGCGCAATACGTTCGAGAACGCGGAATTTTCGAAGAAGCTCGCCGATCCAAAACCCGGCGAGCGCTGGCTGCTCGTGACCTCGGCCTTCCACATGCCGCGCTCGGTCGGGATTTTCCGGAAAGTGGGCTTTGCGGTTGAGCCATGTCCCGTCGACTGGCGGCTTGCGGGAGAGAAGGACCTCACGCATTTTCCGATCCAATCGGAGGATGGCCTTGAGTACACCAATCTGGCGGTGCGGGAATGGCTGGGGCTGATTGCCTATCGCCTGACGGGACGGACCGACGAGCTGTTTCCAGGACCCGCGTCCACAAATTAGTGCGTAGACGAAAGACGGGCCGCCGCTACAGTGTTAGGTCAATTCGTGGAGATTGGACGCATCATCGATGACTTCTGTTGACAGGGCGCGACCGGCAGGGGCGATCCGATGAATGCACCGCCTGCGCCATCCGGGCAGCCCCCCGATTCCCAGTCGGTGGTCGGGGCCTTGACGCGCGCCGCGATCTTCCTGGTTGCGACCATCAATCCCGGCAGCGCGAGCCGCACGGCGGTCCGGTCGTTCTGCGGTGACCTCCCGGGGCTGTTGCGCGCCGTTGGCTTCCGCGACATCGAGGGAAATCTGTCCTGCGTGATGGGGATCGGATCTGACGCCTGGGACCGGCTGTTTGGCGGAGCGCGTCCAGCGGAGCTGCATCCGTTCAAGGAGATCAAGGCCGGCCCGCGCCATGCGGTGGCGACGCCGGGCGATCTCATGTTTCACATTCGTGCCAGGCGCATGGATTTGTGCTTCGAGCTCGCGACCCAGATCATGGCGAAGCTCGGTGATGCCGTGACCGCAGTCGACGAGGTGCATGGCTTTCGCTATTTCGACGACCGCGACCTGCTCGGCTTCGTCGATGGCACCGAGAACCCGACGGCGCAAGCCGCGAACGCCGCCGCCTATATCGGGGACGAGGACGCTGCCTTCGCCGGCGGCAGCTATGTGATCGTGCAGAAATATCTGCACGACATGGGCGGCTGGAACGCGCTGTCGACGGAAACCCAGGAGCGCATCATCGGCCGCGGCAAGCTTTCCGACATCGAGCTCGACGACGCCACAAAGCCCTCTTGCGCGCATAACGCGCTCACCATCATCGAAGAGGGCGGCAAGGAGATGAAGATCGTCCGCGACAACATGCCGTTTGGCCGCGTCGCCGAGGGCGAGTTCGGCACCTATTTCATCGGTTATGCGCGTTCGCCGCGAACCATCGAGCAGATGCTGGAGAACATGTTCGTAGGCCGGCCGCCCGGCAATTACGACCGCCTGCTCGATTTCAGCGTGGCCAGGACCGGCAATCTGTTCTTCGTGCCGTCGGCGACCTTCCTCGACAACGTCGCGGGCGACGAGCCGGCCGCGGCGGTTCCGGACGAGCCCGCTGATGCAGCGCCCGCGCCAACGGCGTCGCCAAAACGCAAAGGCTCGCTCGACATTGGTTCGCTCAAAGGAGACCCCGCCTCATGAATAACCTTCACCGTGAGCTTGCCCCGATATCGGATGAGGCCTGGGCTGAGATCGAGGAAGAGACCTCGCGCACCCTCAAGCGCTATCTGGCCGGGCGGCGCGTCGTCGACGTGGAGGGGCCCGGCGGTACGGCGCTTTCCGCCATCGGCACGGGCCATTTGCAGAACCTCAAGGCGCCCGGAGACGGAATCCTGGCGCGGCAGCGCGAGGTCAAGCCGCTGGTCGAGCTGCGCGTTCCCTTCGAGCTCGGTCGCCAGCAGATCGATGACGTCGAGCGCGGCGCCGAGGATTCCGACTGGCAGCCCGCGAAAGACGCTGCGAAGATTCTGGCCTTCGCCGAGGATCGGGCCATCTTCGACGGATATGCCGCCGCCGGCATCGGCGGCATCCGTGAGGGCACCAGCAATCCGATCCTCACGCTGCCGTCAGACGTGCGCGCCTATCCCGACGTCATCGCGCACGCGCTCAGCCAGTTGCGCCTCGAGGGCGTCAACGGCCCCTATTCGGTGTTGCTCGGGGCGGACGCCTACACAAAGCTGAGCGAGAGCAGCGACCACGGCCATCCCGTCATGCAGCACATCAGGGAGCTCGTGGACGGCGAGATCATCTGGGCGCCGGCAATCTCAGGCGCGTTCGTGCTGACGACGCGCGGCGGCGATTTCGCCCTGCATATCGGCGAGGACGTGTCGATCGGCTATCTCAGCCACGATGACAAGAAGGTGCGGCTCTATCTGCAGGAGACGTTCACGTTCCTGTTGCTGACGAGCGAGGCTTCCGTGGCGGTGAATGCCAGGGACGGCAAAGCCAAATAGCTACTTGGCCAAATCCTTAGACCATCAGCTTCCATGACCAATAGACACCAATCGCCATCTGGACGGCGAAAGCGGCGAAGCGGAGACTTACTGCTACCGGACTGGTCGAGGCGAGATGGATAGTCGACTGCACGATCCTTGCGCCAAGAAGCCAAAGCGCCAGAGGGTCCGTGATTCCTGTTTTTGATGTCATGATGGCAATCGCCAACAAGCCACCGAAAATTGGCAGACCTTCGATGCAATTGGCATGCGCGCGGGCGAGGCGCTGCATGAAGGGCGATAATCCGGAGTTGTCTGGCGTGAAGGCGTTGGCCGCGACCTTTCCGGTCACGACAAAATGAGTTCGGATGGCTTCCATCATTACCAGCAGAAGGAGCGCCCACGAGACGAAGCCTGTCAATGCATAGCCCGTGCTGGACATGTCCCCTCCCAAGTCGTCCTGCCCTTTGCTCATTCGTAGCCGACCTCCTTGAACAAAGCAAATTCAGCACGGCTAAGCTCTGGCCTTCGCGAATTCATGGGGCCAACATCCGCAAACCTTCACAATCGCGGAAGTAATCGCATCATTTATTCGATCGGCGCGCCGCGACAATCGCGTACAGCAGTTTCGCGACGCTGTACCCAATATCTTCCCGCGTTAAACCCATGCGCAGGATCACCAGTTTACGCGAGGGAATGATCGCGATCACCTGGCGGAGGTGCCCTTGCAACATGAAGGTGTCGGCAGGGAGGTTGAATCCTTCGCCCCGCGCCAACCAAACCCCTCCGCGACCGTAGACCGGGCCATGTCCCTCGTCGGACGCTGGCACGGGCGAACGCATGTAATCGACGAAGCCCATCGGCAAAAGCTGTTCGCCGTTCCATTCTCCGTCCAGGCGCAACAATTCGCCGAAGCGCGCCCAATCGTGCGCATTGGCGTAGAGAAACCCTTCTCCAAGGAACGTGCCTGAAGGGTCGGATTCGAGAACAGCGCTGGTCACGCCCAAAGGCTTGAACAATCGCTCTTGCGGATAAGCTCGCGCTTCCGCTCCAATCGCGTTCTGCCAGAGCCGCGCCAATAGGACGGACGAACCGCCGGAATAATTGAATTTCGTTCCAGGCGGGGTGACAAGCGCGCGGTCCCTCGCGAAAGCCACCGCATCCCTTGCAAGATTCTCCAATGGTCCAGGGTCGGGAGAATTGCCCTGATCTTCATTCCATTCCAATCCGCTTGTCATGGCCATCAAATCGGCCACCGAGATCTCCGCGCGCGCGTCGCCGGCCCATTGCGGAAACAGATTCTTCTGATCCAGCGAAAGCTTTCCGTCCTTGATCGCCATGCCGGCCAGGGCAGCGTTCACGGTCTTCGTCATCGACCAGCCGAGTAAGGGCGTCGAAGCGTCGAAGCCTTCGCCATAGGTCTCGCCGACAATGCGCCCGTCATGGACCACGACGATCGCGCGCATGCCGGGTCCCTGGAGAGCCGGATCGTTCAGCGCTGCCAGCAAACGCTTGTCGTCGGATAATTGTACCCTCGCGCCAGCCGGCCAGAGCGCGTCAGACGTTGCTGGGGGCAAAGGCGGCGCGGCGCGGTGGGGGATTTCGTTCTTTGAGACCAATGTGCAACCGCGTCCCCCCTCATATTGGGCGTAGCGTTTGGCAAACAGGCCTAAATATGCCACCCCGACACGCTGGTTGGCGGTGTCCACGTTGATTTTCATACGTTTGACGATACGAGGAAGTGCAAACTCCACGTCGGTTCCAATGACCGCAGTCGCGTCGCGTTTGGCAATGAACACGTTTGAGCAGACCATTTTTGCCGCATAGGCCGAGGCGGACAGCAGCCCATCGGGTGGGCTGAAGGTTAGCCAGCCGCTGAACCCCAAAATCCCGAGAAGCACAATCGCGACAAGAAATTTGAACATCTTCAGAACAAGACGCATGCTTCCCCGCCTCGTCTCAACGTCGAACATGGACGCCGACCGAACGCATGAGCCCTTAGCGTACAGGGTCTGGACAGATTCTGCGATAACCCCAAATCAAAGCAGGACGGGCTGCTGTTCGGTCACGCCCGATGTCCGAGTTGGGTCATTCTGGACCGGGTCAAGCCAGCAGCGAGTCCAGCTACGTCCGCTGTACCGCCGAAGGCGGAAGTGAATTCAGAGCACAGGTGGGGACGATCAATACATCGCTGCGACTCGGAATTCCATTCTCGGACTCGCCGCCTTAAAACGTGCCGCGGCGGCGTCACGCGCCAACTGATTTGCCCGACGGGCTGATTTTCCGAATTCGTGTCAAGCCCTTCGATGAAAAAGATTCTGTTTTTCAGAACGCGCGATCGGGTGTATATGGTGTGCCATTCCGCGCCGACAGAGGGGCGCTTCTAGATCGTCACGAAACGTGGTGCGGGATGCGATGGACGCATTGGTGCAGTTGACGAACGCTGCCGATGCGGACGGCAAAGGCGTGTGGTCCTGATCTCCCGACGCTGGGATCAAGCCCGTGGACTTTCTTTCACGGGCGACGGTGGCTAAAAAGCCCGGACACCGGGGAGAGCGCGCTATAAGTCGTAAACCATTGCGCAGGGAATGCCGGAATGTTCGGCGTACCTGTCACGACTTGCGTGCGTGCTTTCTTCCATTTTGCACGCAAGGCTGCGGGTGCGTTTCGGCATCCGGCATTCCCTGCGCCCTCTCGATTTTCGAGGGCCTCGCTTGCTGCATCACCCGGGCGAATCCCGCCGCGGGAACGTGGCCGCTTGTCGTTGCCGGCACGGAACACTCTTCCCGGAGCGTCGCGGCGGCACTAGGATCACCGCAAAGCCGCTTTTGGGAGACAACGCCATGCAACAGCAGACACCGCCGGAACAATTCGATCTCGCCGGCATGGTCGCCGATCTCAACAGCCTGTTGCGCCTGAGGACGACGGTCACGGGCATCAAGATGTTTGCCCGCGTCGAGGACATGGAGGCGATCCCGAAGATCCGCCGGCCGAATGCGGTGCATACCACCGACCAGATCGTCAGCATGGCCTCGCGGCTCGGCTGGACCGTGGGCATCACCGCAGACGATCTCGTGGGCGCGCAATGCCGCGCCGTGATTGGCCTCAGCCCGACGGATGAGAAATGGCTCGAGGGCGCGAACTATGTCGGCGTCTGGCATGGTACCGCGGAAGATGCACGCAAGCGGCAGGAGGCGTTGGATGTCGTGCCGTTTGGCCGCTACCAGGCGATGGCGGTGAGTCCGCTTACCAGCGGGAGGCTCAATCCGCCGGACATTTGCCTCGTCTACGCGACGCCGGGCCAGATGATTATCCTGATCAATGGCCTGCAATATACCGGCTACAAGAAGTTCGAATGGGGTGTGGTCGGCGAGACCGCGTGCGCGGATTCGTGGGGGCGGGCGCTGAAGACCGGTGAGCCGTCGCTCTCGCTGCCGTGTTTTGCCGAGCGGCGTTATGGTGGCGTGCCCGATGAGGAGATGCTAATGGCGCTCAGGCCGGAGCACCTCGTGAAGGCCATCGTGGGGATGAAGCAACTCGCCAAAAACGGTTTGCGCTATCCGATCGCGCCCTACGGCATCCAGGCCGATGTGCGCGCCGGCATGGGCGTGAGCTACGGGAAGAAATGATTCAGTACCGTCATGGCGAGGAACGAAGCTTGCAGGGTGGACAAAGGCGCATTTGCGCCGTGCCCACCATCTATCGGCAGCGTGGTTTCGAGATGGTGGGCACGCTTGCGCTTTGCCCCCCTACAAGCTTCGCTTGCGATGACGGAGTAACAAGGAATCGAAATGAGCGCTGCGAAAAAATTCGACATCGTGGTCTATGGCGCGACCGGTTTCACCGGCCAACTCGTCGCCGAATATCTCGCCGCGCACTACAGCAACGACAAGGAGCTGAAATGGGCGATGGCCGGCCGCAGCCTCGACAAGCTCAAATCGGTCCGCGATGCGATCGGCGCGCCGGCGGATACGCCGCTGATTGCGGCCGACTCGAGTGATGCCGGCGCACTGAAGACGATGGTCGATCAGACCAGGTCTGTGCTCACGACCGTGGGCCCGTATCAATGGTACGGCAACGAGCTGATCGCGGCCTGCGCTGCGTCGGGTACGGATTATTTCGATCTCTGCGGCGAGCCGGTCTGGATGCGGCAGATGATCGACAAGCACGAGGCCGAGGCGAAAGCGAGCGGCGCGCGCATCGTCTTCTCCTGTGGCTTCGATTCGGTGCCGTTCGAGCTTGGGACGTTCTACGTTCAGGAAGAAGCCAAACGCGTGTTCGGCGCGCCGGCCGCGCGCGTCAAGGGCCGCGTGCGCGACATGCGCGGCACGTTTTCGGGCGGCACCGCGGCAAGCGGGCGCGCCACGTTCGAAGCCGTCTCCAAGGATCTCAGCCTGGTTGCGATTCTGAACGATCCCTTTGCGCTGACGCCGGGTTTCAAGGGTGCAAAGCAGCCGAAGGGCAACAAGCCGGTCTACGAGGACGACATGCGCTCATGGACAGCGCCGTTCACGATGGCGCTGATCAACACCCGCAATGTCCATCGCTCCAACATGCTGATGGGCTTTCCTTACAGCAAGGAGTTCATCTACGACGAGATGGTGTTGACCGGCCCTGGCGAAAAGGGCGAGGCCAACGCCAGGAAGGTGATGGCCGCCAACGCCGGGAAGACCGGACCGAACGCTCTAAAGCCCGGCGAGGGGCCCTCGAAGGAGGAGCAGGAGAATGGGCTCTACGACCTGCTCTATGTCGCGGTCGCGCCCGATAATCGCGAGGTCCACATCTCCGTGAAGGGCGACCGCGATCCCGGCTATGGCTCGACCTCGAAGATCATCTCCGAATGCGCGATCTGCCTCGTGCGCGACACGCCCGACGTGCCGGCGGGTTTCTGGACGCCGGGGGCGGCGATGCAGCACAAGCTCATCAAGCGGCTAGTCGATCACGCCGGCCTGACATTTGCGGTGGAGCCCTGAGATCGCGTGTGCTCGGCTTCTGCCCGGTAAGGCTGCGCGGCGGCAAACATGCCCCACATGGCGCCCAGCATCATCCAGAAATGCCGCCAGTGGTCGGTGTCGATGATGAAACTTTCACCGACGGTGCCGAGGAAGGCGGCGAAGATCGCCAGATAGGCGCGTTGCCAGGGCACGCGGACGAAGACGTGCCTGAAGCCGATGATCACCGTGGCGAAGACAAGTGCGGGATAGCAGATGCCGGAAAGCCAACCGCCGGACATGAAGGCGTTGAGATAGGAGTTGTGGGTATCTTCCGGAAAGTAGCGATGGAACTGCAGCGGCCCGATGCCGAACGGCAGATCGAGCGCCATGTCGGCGCCGAGGATGTGGCGGCCGAAGCGGCCGAAGCGGCCTTCGTCATAGCTCTGGTCGAAGCTCGCGCGCTGGCGGAACATTTCGGCGATGGAGTCGAACGACAGCAGCACGGCGAGCAGCAGCACCGCGCCCAGCACGGCGATGACAGTGATGATTACGATGCGCGAGCGTTCGCCGCGGGTCCGGCTCGTCAGGACCATCAGCACGAGCATGAACGCCGATGTCAGGATCAGGCCGCCCCAGGCGGCGCGGGAGAAGGCGAGCAGGATCGCCAGCGACATGATGCCGAAGGCGATGGCGTTGCGGGATGCCTTGAAGAACCGCGCGGTGACGACAGCCTGCAGCGCAAACAGAGCCGGCAGGATCAGGAACGCGCCCAGCACGTTCGGGTCCTTGAAGGTGCCGCGCGCGCGCTCATAGAGCGTCAAGAGGTCATGGCCGCCGGGAACGAGGTTGAAATAGCCGCCGATCGCCGCGAGCGAGGCGACCATCGCGCCGACCATGAGCCCGCGGCGCAGCATGTCGAGCCTTGCGGCGGTGTCTTCCGCGATCACCATCGCGAGGAAGATCACGGTGACCGCCATGTACCAGGAGGTCGCGATCCAGCTGAAGACGAGGGAATCCTCGATCAGCGGGATGGCGCCTATGCTGTAGCCGACATTGAGGGCTGCGATAAAAAGCAGCAACGGCATGAAGACCAGCCGCAAGCGCATGCCGGTGGCAAAGAACAGGACCGCCGCGAGCAGCGTGACAAGCTCATAGGGGCTGGGCTCAATGAAGACGACTGCGCCGGACGCGCCGGCCAGCCACACCAGCGCCCGCTGCAGCGCCAACACGCCTGGCGCCGCAATCTTCGGAAACGAACCTTCGGCTGTTGCCGCATAGGCCATCAGGGACTCACACGCTTACGCAACTCGTACACACAACCGTCGCTGTCATCGTCCGGCTTGACCGGGCGATCCAGTAACCCGAGGCCTCCCCGTCCGACGCCAGCATCCCGGCGTACTGGATGCCTCGCTTTCGCGGCGCATGACGAGAGCGTTTTTTTGAAATCAGCTCAGTACGCGTTCTCGTTCTTGGTCAGAAGCGCCAGCGGCGTCTTCAGGAGGATGTAGGTATCGAACAGCGCCGACCAGTTCTCGATGTAACAGAGGTCGAACTCGACACGCTTCTGGATCTTCTCCTCGTTGTCGATCTCGCCGCGCCAGCCGTTGATCTGCGCCCAGCCGGTGATGCCGGGCTTGACGCGGTGGCGCGCGAAATAGCCGTCGACGGCTTCGTCGAACAGGCGGGCCTGCAGCTTGCCCTGCAACGCATGCGGGCGCGGACCGACGAGGGAAAGGTTGCTCTTGAACACGACGTTGAAGAGCTGAGGCAGCTCGTCAAGGCTGGTCTTGCGGATGAAGCGGCCGACGCGGGTGACGCGCGGATCGTCCCTGGTCACGACCCTGGACGCGGTCGGGTCGGCCTGGTGGTGGTACAGCGAGCGGAATTTGTAGACGTCGATGCGCTCGTTGTTGAAGCCGAACCGCTTCTGGCGGAACAGCACCGGGCCGGAGCTGTCGAGCTTGATTGCGAGCGCCACAAGCGCCATCACCGGCAACGCCGCGAGCAGGACCAGCGAACCGACGATGTGGTCGAACAGCCATTTCATCACCAGATCCCAGTCGGTGATCGGCGCCTCGAACACGTCGAGGGTGGGCACCTTGCCGAGATAGGAATAGGAGCGGGGGCGGAAGCGCAGCTTGTTGGTGTGGGCGGAGAGCCGGATATCGACCGGCAGCACCCACAATTTCTTCAGCATTTCGAGGATGCGCGTCTCCGCCGAGATCGGCAGTGCGAACAGCACGAGGTCGACGCGGGTGCGGCGGGCAAATTCGACGATGTCGTCGACCTTGCCGAGTTTCGGGCTGCCCGCGCAAGTGTCGAGCGCGCGGCTGTCGTTGCGGTCGTCGAATACGCCGAGCACGTCGATGTCGTTGTCATACTCGTTCTTCAGCGCTTCGACGAGCTGTTCGCCGCTGTTGTCGGAGCCGACGATCACGGTGCGGCGGTCGAGCCGGCCCTGGCGCGCCCAGCGGCGGACCAGCGTGCGGAGGATCAACCGCTCGGTAATCAGCACCGCGAGGCCGATGAAGAAAAATGCGGACAGCCACAGCCGCGAAATTTCGCCGCCAAGCTTGGCGAAGAACGAGACGCCGATGAACAGCAGGAACACGAAGGCCCAGGACGAGATCATCCGCGTCATCTGCCGGAGCTGGCCGCGGAAGACCTGGACCTGGTAGATGTCGGCTGCCTGGAAGCAGATAACCGCGGCGGCATTCATGCCGAGGATCGCCGCGACGTATTGCCAGTGAAAGCCGGACAGCGGCATCACGTAGTAAAGGTAGATTCCGACGCCGACGAAGCCGAGCTGCAGGAAATCGATCACGCGCACCACGCCTGCGATCACGATCGGCGAATAGGCCGGGCGTACCTTTTGGTTGGTGACGGCAAGCGCCGCCGGCGACAGGCGCCGCCGCCGTTCGATCGGCGGTTGACCTTCGGCCGGCATCGCCGCGGCGGAAGTTCCGGCATCCAGCATCGAGCGCGCGTTGATCGGTTCCACTGTCGTCCAAATCCGTGCTTCCACGCGCACATAGGTGCGCACGTGTTGAGGCGGAAATCCCCTACAGTGACGGCTTAGAGGACAATTCGGAAGAAACGGTTAGCTTGGTAAACGATGGTTACTGATTGGCAAAAGCGTCGCGATAGCCCGCCAGCACGCCTTCGACCATGGCCTTCTGCGAGAAGTGCAGGAAAATACGCTCGCGCAGCGCCCTGGCGCGCGCAAGCGCAGCCTCCGGATCCTCCATCGCGATCTCGATCGCATCCGCCATGGCGCCGACGATGCCGGGGGCGAACAGCGCGTCGTTGTGGGTTCCGAAGATTTCGGGAATGCCGCCAACATTGGCTGCCACCATGGGGATTCCCGCGGCTCCGGCTTCGATCACGACATAAGGCATGGAATTGCCGCGCGACGGAACGACCAGCAACCGGCCTCTGGAGAAACCGTGGCGCGCCTTGACATGACCGATGAAGCGCACCGAATGCGAGAGTCCAAGCCGCTCGACCTGCGCCTTCAGTGCGGCCATCTCCTCGCCGTCGCCGGCGAGCGTGAGCGTGACCGGCTTGCCATCGGCATGCAGCCGCGCCACCGCATCGACCAGGAGATCGGCGCCCTTGATGCGGCGGAACTCGCCGACATAGACGACGTCGGTGGCATCATCGGCCTTCGGCACGGGGTCGAATTCATCCGCGGTGACGCCGTTGAACACGCAGCGCACCAGGCCCTTCGGCGTGCCGATCATGCGTTGGTAGGTGTCGCGCGCGAAGGTGCTTTCGAACAGGAACAGATCGGTGCTGTTCATCAGCGCGCGCTCGAGCCGGCTGTAAAGTGCGCCCTTGAAGGTCGAGGACGGGTAGTGCAGCGAGCCGCCATGGGGCGTGTAGATGCGAATGGTGTCGTTGGCGCGCGCGCGCAGACGGGCGAAGGCGCCGGCCTTGGCGCCATGGCCATGCATCACGTCAGGCTTCAACTGCCGGATCAGGCTGCGGAAGCGCAGCCAGACCAGGAAATCCGTCGGCCACGGCTCGCGATGAATGGCGAGGCGATGCACGCCGAGCTTGAGGCGAGGGGCGATCTCGGCCAGCGCCTTGTCGGCGCGTTCGCCGCCGGTGAGGCTGTCGGCGATGATCCCGACCTCGTGGCCACGGCCAGCCTGGCCGTTGGCGAGATCGATGATGTGACGGAAAATGCCGCCGACCGGTGCACGCGTCGCGTGCAGGATACGCAACGGCTTGTCTGGCGCGGGCATGTTCAGAACCTGCCTTCGCCGTCGAAGGCAGCCGTCCGAATGCAGCCCGGCAGAGCCGGCATCGCAACAAGGCAACAGACGGCGGCAAGCGCGCCGGGCATGAGACAACCTTCAGGGAAAATCCTGATTCCGATTAAGGGCTTTGATGGTTAACAAAACATGACCGGCGTTGTTTTGCGAGCAGCATTTGTCGGCCTCAAAACCGCCGGATTAACCCAGCGGCAACCTTAATGGAGTGTAATCGGAAGTGGTCAGGTAGAGTCGTGGCGTCGGCGGGAGTGTGCGATGCGTTTTGCGTTGTGGCGTAAGGCTGGGGAGAAGGCGCAGGCCGAAACGCCCGTCGCAAAGCCTGCGCCGGCTCCCGTCAAGGCAGTGGCGGTTTCGCAGTCCGGTGACATCGACCTGCGGTCGCTGGGTGACGCGCTGTCGCGCAAGCGAAGCTGGATCATCGTCCCGACGGTGCTGGCGCTCGTTGTCTCTGTCGCGATCGTCAACATGATTACCCCGCGCTACAAGTCCGAAGCGCGCATCCTGATCGACGGGCGCGAGAACGTGTTCCTGCGCCCGAGCGGCGAGCGCAACGAGGAGCGCACCGCGCTCGATCCCGAGGCTGTGACCAGCCAGGTTCAGCTCGTGCTGTCGCGCGATCTGGCGCGCGAGGTCATCAAGAAGAACAAGCTTGCCGAGCGGCCGGAATTCGATCCCGTGCTGCGCGGCATGTCGCCCGTACGGTCGCTGCTGGCGCTGTTCGGGATCGGCCGCGACCCGTTCTCGATGACGCCGGAAGAGCGGGTGCTCGATGCCTATTTCGATCGCCTCACCGCCTATGCCGTCGACAAGTCCCGCGTCATCGTCATCGAGTTTCAATCGCGCGATCCCGATCTTGCCGCCAAGGTCGCCAACTCGATCGCCGACGGCTATCTGGTGCAGCAGCAGAATGCGCGCCAGGAGCAGGCCAAGGCGGCGAGCCAATGGCTGTCGGGCGAGATCGAGAATTTGCGCAAGAAGGTCGCGGATGCCGAGGCTCGCGTCGAGGATTTCCGCTCGAAGTCGAACCTGTTTGTCGGTACCAACAACACTACGCTGTCGAACCAGCAGATGGGCGAGCTGAACACCCAGCTTAACAATGCACGTGCGCTGAGGTCCGATGCCGAAGCCAAGGCGCGGCTGATCCGCGAGATGCTTCAGAGCGGCAAGCCGATCGAGGCATCGGAAGTCTTTAATTCCGAATTGATGCGACGCCTGTCCGAGCAGCGGGTGACGCTGCGCGCGCAGCTCGCCGAGCAGTCGTCGACCTTGCTCGACAACCACCCGCGCATCAAGGAGTTGAAGGCACAAATCGCCGATCTCGACCATCAGATCCGCGACGAAGCCGCCAAAATCTCCCGCTCGCTCGACAATGACGCCCGCATCGCCAGCGGCCGGGTCGAGAGTCTTAGTGCCGCCCTCGATCAGCTGAAGAAGCAGGCGTCCTCGACCAATGGCCAGGACGTGCAGCTCCGCGCGTTTGAGCGGGAGGCCAAGGCGCAGCGCGACCTGCTTGAATCCTATCTGGCGAAATATCGCGAGGCCAATACCCGCGAGAACATCGATGCCGCCCCGGCCGACGGCCGCATCATTTCCCGCGCCATCGTCTCCAACACGCCGGCCTATCCGAAGAAACTGCCAGTCGTGCTGATTGCGACGCTAGCGACGTTGTTGCTTTCCTCCGGCCTGATCGTGACCGGAGAGCTCCTGGCGATGACGGCGCCGCGGGCGGTGGTGGCGGCCATCGCTTCATCGGCAGTGGCTGCGGTTCGCGCGCCCGTCGCCGCCACGGTCGGCACCACTACGGTTGGCCCCGAAGCCGCTCCCCCGTTGAGCGAGACGCGGCAGGAAGTCTCCGCGCCGCTGAACGAGATCGATCAGCTCGCGGACAGGCTCCGTCATGCCGGCGAGGCCGGCCACAAGGTGACGATTCTCGGCACGGCAGGTGGCGACAAAATCACCCTGACGGCGCTGACGCTGGCGCGGCAGCTTGCGCGCGACGCCCGCGTCGTGGTGGTCGATCTCGCGGCATCTACGGCCTCGATCCCGGCGATTTCGGTCGATCCCAACGCGCCGGGACTGGCGGAATTGATGAAGGGCGAGGCCTCGTTCTCGCAGGTGATCACCAGGGACCGGCTGTCGCGCGTCCATCTGGTCAATGCGGGACGCCCTGGCTTTGACCGGACACAATTGCAGTCGCCGCGCATGACGCTCGCCATCGATGCGCTGCTGCGCGTCTACGATCACGTGCTGCTCGATGCCGGCACGGCGTCCGATCTGCCGGCCGAGCTATTGACCGCGCAGGCGCGCGCCGTGGTGGTGCCGGACGCCGCGATGCCGCCGGACGCTCGCGCCTTGATGAGCGAGCAGCTGAAGTCGGTCGGCTTTTCCGATGTCACCATGCTGGAGAAGCCGGCGTCGGCGAGCGCCGCCGAGGCGGGCCCGCGCGCGGCGGCCTGATTTCAATGAAATACGTGGCGCAGCCGCTGCGCGACCTGAAGCAGCAGCTGGTTGTTCTTCACCAGCCGCTTGGCGCGACTCATAGCTGACATCGCAACCGCCGCGATCTTGCCGCGCGCGGTGAGCGGGATGAAGCTGTCGAAGATCGGCTCGTCGCCCTTGCAGAACAGCCGCTTGTATTCGTCCGAGCCGATCCCCAGATCGAGCGCGCGATAACGCTGCTCGGCATAATGATCGATGATGTGCTGCATCAGGATAAGTCCGGGGCTGTAACGCGTCCGGCCGGACATGGTGTAGGTGTTGAACATCATCGAGAAGCGATGACCGTCGGCGACGCCCGCGAAGATCGCGATCACTTCGTCGTCACATTCGAGCGCGTGGATGTCGATTGCGTGCCCGCCGCCCGCGAGCCTCGCCCGACACGCCTTGCGGAGGAAATCCTCGACGCCGGGCTCGGCGAACACGTGAGGCAGTTTCTGCTCGGCCATCCGCATCGGCTTGACGTGGAAGAACCAGTTCAAGAGCCGCTCGATATCGGCATCGCTGTCGGCGACGTGACAGCGATAGCCGGGCGATTGCAGTTTTCGCTCCTTGATCTTCAATCGCTTGCGGAACGAATTGCTGATCCGGTTGGTCGGGGGATCGCCGGGAACCATGGTCAGAACCGGGCAGTCGTTGACCGAGCGCTGGCTCGGCAGCACGGCGAGGGGATTCAAAAAGTCCTGCCAGTGCCGCGGCTGCTGCGTGAACGAGAGAACATCGGCGGCGTCCTTCGCGCGCAGGCCCGAGAGCACCACAGCGAGGTCGGCCGCGGTGGCATCGCGGGCGAAGTCCTTGTCCCACAGCGCCATGTTGAAGGTGGCATGTTTGCCGCCCATGAAGGAGGCGATGCGAATGCCATTTTCGCGCCGGATCGAAAGCGGCAGCAGCATCAGCGGCCGGCCGTCGGCATCGACCGCGATCACGATGAAAGGGAGTGCACCTTCGCGGGCGCCGACTTCACGCTGCCAGCTCGAGAGCAGGTCGAAGCGCTGATAGGGCGTGGCCAATTGCTGCGTCTCGAGCTCGCGCCAGGCCGTTTCGGCGGCGGCGAGATCGCTGATGATGTCGACGCGCGCGATGCGGCTCGTTCTCGACCGCGCCGGCGCCTCTGCCTTTCGGCTGTCGATCGCCGCAACGATGGTCATCGCGAAACCTTCGATAGGAAAAAATTTACACTTTTGAGCGTCAGCCGACCTTTGCAAAGAAGTGTCAACAAAGGGTAATGACAGTCCGACCGCAGAGGGGTGAGATCTTGCCGTCCGAGAGCTCATTTTTGACCAGCCTGAAGCTGGAACTCGCCTATTTCAGCGGGCGCGCCTGGCAGAGCCGCGAGATCGGCGGGGCCGGCGCGATTCTGCGTTTCGAGCGGGTGCTTTCGCGGCGCGGGGGCGGTTCCAGCCGCTGAAGGCGAACGAGATCACGCCGAAATTCCTCGATCGCACCGTGCGTGCGCTCAAACGCTGGAAATACGACTTTGTCACCATGGACGAGGCCTGCCGGCGCGCGGTTATCCTGCCGCAGCCGCGGCGTTTCGTCTGCCTGACATTCGACGGCGCCTACAAGGACGTCGTCCGCGCGGTCTATCCGATCCTCGTGTACCACCACGTTCCATTCACGGTCTATGTGCCGACCGCCTTCCCCGACGGCGTCGGCGCGGCCTGGTGGCTCGCGCTGGAAAGGACAATCGCGAAGGAGAACCGCGTCAGTCTGATGATCGACCGGAACGAGCAGCGTTTCTCGACCCGGACGCTTACGGAAAAGAACGAGACTTACGAGTTCCTCTCGAGCTGGCTGCGCCAGTTGCCGCCGCCGGAACTCTCGGCCGCGATCGGTGATCTCTGCAAGCGCTATTCCGTTGACCTCGCCGCGCTCACGCGCGAGTCCATGATGGACTGGAGTGACCTTGCCAGAATAGCCGCCGACCCGCTGGCGACGATCGGCTGCGCCACGGTGAATTACCCGGCGCTGTCAAATCTGAAGGAAAGCGATGCGCTGCGCGAGATGACCATGGGCAAGGCGGTGGCGGAAGCGGCGTTCCATCGCAACGTCACGCATTTCGCTTTTCCGTTCGGCGATCGCGACTCGTTCCGGCGCACCCATGTGATGATGGCACGGGATGCCGGATTTTCCAGCGCCGTCTCGACCATTGCGGGCATCGTCGACACCGCGGGCCGTACCAACCTGCACGCATTGCCGCGCATTGCCTGGGACGGACGGATCACATCGTTGCGTGCGATGCGCGTGGTGCTCTCGGGGGCGAGCTTTGCGCCGGTGAGGCCGACACCAAAGGCCGAGATTTAAGCGTCCGGGCGTGACATCCAGCTTACGATCGGCATGGCCGGAAGCACCCAGCCCATTCCGGCGACCACATAGAAGATCGCCTGCAGCAGGCCTGATTGCACCAGAAACGGCATCTGCGCAACTGCCATCCCGACCAGCGCCCACACGGCCGCCAGCACGATCAGGGCGATGGCTCCAAGAAATTTGCGGGTGCGGATGGTCATGACGGAAATGTGCGGGATTTCGCTTCAAAGCGTTGCTTGCGCTGATATCGCGGCGGACTATAAGGGGCGCGACAATTCATTCAAGTTCCACGTGAGATGATCGCCATACAAGCAAGGCAAGCCCCGTCAAACCGCGCGATCCGCGTCTGGCTGTTCACGGTCGCGGCCTTAATCGCGCTGATGGTGCTGGTCGGCGGCGCGACGCGGCTGACCGAGTCCGGGCTGTCGATCACCGAGTGGAAGCCGGTCACCGGCGCGCTGCCGCCGCTCAGCCAGGCGGAGTGGGAGCGGGCGTTCGACGCCTACAAGCTGATCCCGCAATACAAGTCGCTCAACGCCGGGATGACATTGTCGGAATTCACGACCATCTTCTGGTGGGAATGGAGCCATCGGCTGCTCGGCCGCGTGATTGGCATGGTCTATCTGTTGCCGTTCCTGTTCTTCCTGTGGCGCCGCGGGATGAGCGGCGAACTGAAACGGCGGCTGTGGCTGATCTTCGGTCTCGGCGCGCTGCAGGGCGCGGTCGGCTGGTGGATGGTGGCCTCGGGCCTTTCCGAGCGCACCGAGGTCTCGCAATATCGGCTCGCCACGCATCTGGTGCTGGCGCTGTTGATTTTCGCGGCGATTGTCTGGACCTTGCGGCGGCTCGGCGAGCGGTCGCCGCTCGTTGCATCCGCGGGGTTGAAGATCACCGGCACTGTGTTGGTCGGCCTGACGTTCGTCCAACTCTATCTCGGCGCGCTGGTCGCGGGCCTGCGCGCGGGGCTCGTCTACAACACGTGGCCGGAAATCGACGGCGCGTTGGTTCCGTCGGGCGACCGGCTGTGGTTCGAGCAGCCGTGGTGGCGCAATCTGTTTGAAAATACCCTCACCGTGCAGTTCGAGCATCGGATGATCGCTTATGCGCTGTTTGCGCTGGCGGTCTTTCATGCCGTGGATGCGGTGCGCTCGCGCGCTGGCACTGTGGTGATGAACGGCGCGCTCTGGTTGGTCGGCGCGGTTACGCTGCAGGCGACGCTCGGGATTCTGACGCTGCTGAATCAGGTGCCGATCGGGCTCGCGCTATTGCATCAGGCCGTCGCGATTGCGGTGCTGGCGCTGGCGGTGATGCAGGCCGAGCGGCTCGCCGCGGGGCAGGTCGAAGCCGAGCCGCGAGAGATCGCCGCGCCGGCAGCGCAGGTCAGCTAGTATTCGCAGTAGCCGGTGACGCCGCAGGCGTAGGGCAGGCGGAAGAAATAGCTCGGGTACGGCCCGCCGCCGTAATAGTCACCCTGATAGTAGTAATCGAACGGCCGCCCGTAATAGCCGGGCAAGGTCGATGAGCCCGGCAGGATCGGCGTGGTCGGCGGCGAAATCAGCGCGGGGTCTTCGACATAGACCGGCCGCGGTGGCGCCGGCGCGACATAGACCTGAGGCGCCGGGGCATAGCGGCGCTTGTAGGCCAAATCAGCGCCGAACGCCGCGCCGGTCGTCGCGATCGTGAGCAACAGGGGCAGCGTCCATCGTAACATCGCTTGGCTCCGAATCCCTTCCGTTCACGCGCTCATTCCCTACCCGCGCATGCTTGCGGAGTATGGTGAACGGAAGGTTAACGGGCGGCGCTGCGCGCCCTGCGGACGGCGAAATAATCGCCGTGCCGCCGGCAGATTACGCGGTCAGCGCCTGATCGAGGTCCGCGATCAGGTCTTCCTTGTCCTCGATCCCGATCGACAGCCGCACGATGTCCGGCCCCGCGCCTGCCTTCACCTTGGCGGCATCGTCGAGCTGACTGTGCGTGGTGGAAGCCGGGTGGATCACCAGCGAGCGGGTGTCGCCGACATTGGCCAGATGCGAGAACAGCTTCAGCTTCGACACCAGATTGACGCCGGCCTGGTAGCCGCCCTTGAGCGAGAAGGTGAACACTGCGCCCGCGCCCTTTGGGGCATATTTGCGCGCGAGGTTGTTGTATTTGTCGCCGGCGAGCCCCGCATAGCTGACGGACGCCACCGCGGAATGACCCTGCAGGAATTCAGCGATCGCCTTGGTGTTCTCGCAATGCTTCTGCATGCGCAGCGGCAAGGTCTCGATGCCGGTGAGGATCAGGAACGCGTTGAAGGGCGACAGCGCGGGTCCGAGGTCGCGCAGACCCAGCACGCGGCAGGCGATCGCGAAGGCAAAATTGCCAAAAGTCTCGTGGATCTTGATGCCGTGATATTCCGGCCGCGGCTCGCTGAGCATCGGATATTTATTGCCCTTCGACCAGTCGAAGGTACCGGCATCGACGATGATGCCGCCAATCGAGTTGCCGTGGCCGCCAAGGAATTTGGTGAGCGAGTGCACGACGATGTCGGCGCCGTGGTCGATCGGCTTGATCAGGTAGGGCGACGCCAGCGTGTTGTCGACGATCAGGGGCACGCCGGCTTTGTGCGCGACGGCGGCGACCGCCTCGATATCGGTGATGGTGCCGCCGGGGTTGGCGATCGACTCGATGAAGATCGCCTTGGTGCGCGGGCTCACCGCCGCCTCGAAACTTGCGACGTCATCGTTGTCAGCCCACACCACGTTCCAGCCAAAACTCTTGAAGGCGTGGGTGAACTGGTTGATCGATCCGCCATAGAGTTTTCGCCCGGCCACGAACTCATCGCCCGGCCTCAGAAGCTGCTGCAGCACGACCACCTGAGCGGCGTGGCCGGAAGCGACCGCGAGCGCGGCGGTGCCGCCTTCGAGCGCGGCGACCCTCTCTTCCAGCACGGCATTGGTCGGGTTGCCGATGCGCGTGTAGATATTGCCGAACGCCTGCAGCCCGAACAGCGAGGCGGCGTGATCGGCGTCGTTGAATACGAATGACGTGGTTTGATAAATCGGCGTGGCGCGCGCGCCGGTGGTGGGATCGGGCTGTGCGCCGGCATGCACGGCAAGGGTTGAAAATCCCGGGACACGATCGTTCATTCTGTTTCCTTCATCGTGGCAATATGGCGGTGGGCGGCGGGCCACTGCGCGCCGATCTTGTAGTCGGGGCAGCGCGCGTGCGCCTCCCCTCAACAGGGGACAATCGCGTCAGGGAAAACCGCCGTCAAGGAGACTCGATGGCGCGATAGAACTTCGCAACGATCGTGCTTGGCGGCACCACGGTTTGGAAACAATTGTTTCGCAGTTGCGTCAGGCAGGATCGTTTCGGTTTTTTGCCGCGCGGTCGGAGGCCGCAGTAGCGCCGCCGCCGACGCTCGTCCGGTTCAGCGAAAGCCGCATGCCCTGCGTCGGAATCGGCGCGCGCTTGGCCGAGATGGTGCGGGAATTGACGCCCATCCAGGAAATCTCCGACGACAACCTTCCCCATTCGATCTTCGGGCAGCGGTTCATCACGACCTCGATGCCCGCGGCCTCGGCCTTGGCGGCCGCGGCATCGTCGCGCCCGCCGAGCTGCATCCAGATCACCTTCGGCAGCGGCGAGAGTTTCAGCGCCTCGTCGACCACCGGCGTGATGTGGGCAGAGCTGCGGAAAATCTCGACCATGTCGATGGGGCGACCGATCTCGGCAAGCCGGCCGACAAACGGCCGGCCAAGCAGGCTCTTGCCGACATGGCCGGGATTGACCGGGATCATGTCGTAGCCGCGCTGCACCAGGTATTTGAACGCGAAGTAGCTCGGCCGGACGTCAACGGGAGACGCGCCGACCATGGCGATCGATTTGACGCTGTTGAGGATGCCGCGGATGTAGTCGTCGGGGTAGGCGTCGTGATTCATGAGTTCTTTCTTCCCGGACCCTCATGGTGAGGAGCGCGGAACGCGCGTCTCGAGCCATGAGGCCACGGTCGGGCCTCATCCTTCGAGACGCCGCTTCGCGGCTCCTCAGGATGAGGATGACTATTTATCCTGCCACTTCGGCTCGCGCTTCTCGATGAAGGCACCGATGCCTTCGATGGCGTCGAACGCCATCATGTTCTCGGTCATCACTTCTGCCGTGAGACGATAGGCGTCGGCAAGGTCCATCCCGGCCTGGCGGTAGAACGCCTGCTTGCCGAGCCTGACGGCGAGTGCAGATTTGCGCGCGATCTTTTGCGCCAGCGCAATTGCGGTGTCGCGCTCATGGCCGGCGGGAACCACATGATTGACGAGGCCGATTTCGCGCGCGCGTTCGGCCGGAATCATCTCGCCCGTCATCAGCATTTCCATGGCTTGCTTGCGCGGCACGTTGCGCGACAGCGCCACCATCGGCGTCGAGCAGAACAGGCCGTTGTCGATACCCGACGTGGCGAAGCGTGCGGCGTCGGAGGCGACGGCGAGATCGCAGGTCGCGACCAGTTGGCAGCCGGCGGCGGTGGCGATGCCCTGGACCGCCGCGATCACCGGCTTCGGTAGGTTGACGATCGCCTGCATCATGGCGCTGCAGGCATTCATGGTCCTGGCGAAATAGGCGCGCCCGCCGTCGCCATCGCTGCGATGGGAGGTCAGTTGCTTCAAATCATGCCCGGAGGAGAAAGCCGGTCCCTGGGATGCGATGACAAGCGCGCGTACGCTCTTGTCGGCCGCGATTTCGTCGAGTGTCGCATGCAGCGCGGCAATCACTTCCTCCGACAGCGTGTTGCGCTTTTCCGGACGGTTGAAGGTGAGGATGACAACGCTGCCGACGGTCTCGCGCAACAGGATTGGAGCGTCTGACATTGGAACGCGGGCGGGCTGAGCAGACATTCGGGGATTCCATATCCGGGGCCGGGCTACCATCCTGGCCGAAGATTATCCGAGGTGAACGCGGTTCACTCGGTAGAGTGAGCCCTCGCGGATTGCGATTTAAGGGCTTCGCTCTTTTGTTTTTTCGGTCAGGGCCGCGACTTTGGCCTCGATGAAGCGTTCCATAAGCAGCGGGGCCGAAGCTCCAAACATGCGGATGCGGCCAGTGTGAGCCAATAGCAAAAGCCCGGCCGCATGCGCAAATATATCCGCCGTCAACGATCTCGCTTCCGCGCGCTGCGCGCCGAGAGCCTGCGCGGCATCGGCGATCGGCTGCAGGGCTGACTCCAGCGCCGCATTCAGTATGTCGTCCCGCTCCTTACCGAGACCTTGTGGCTTCATGCCGCCACGAAATAGGTAGAAGCCAAGATCGAGATCCCCCGGATTGTCAGCATAATAGCCAAAGAAAGCCATCGCCGCGGCCCGCAGCCGGTCGGCCGGCGCCTTGGCGCGGACGATCGATCGGTTGACGGTCTGTTGGAGATTAGCGAGCGAACTTCTGAGAACCTCTGCGTAGATCGCTTCCTTGGACTCGAAGTGAAAATAGAGCGCGGCGGGCGTGTAGCCCGCACCGGCGGCAATCGAACGCAACGACGCGCCTTCCAAACCGTCCGCTTCGAATACCCTCCGCGCTGCATCCAGGATCAGCTCGCGCTTCAGGTCGCTCACAGCCTTCTGCCGGCTGATTTTCCGCTCTTTCGCCATCGTGATTCTCAATAGCACAGTTGACCGATAATTTGAACAGCGTTAAATTATTTAACGTCATATGAAATTAGCGATTTGCCTTGCGAGGAGGCTGCAAATGACCGTCAGAATAGAGAAAGCCGGACCGGTATGGACGATCATTCACGACCGGCCGGAAGCTCGCAATGCCATGGACCCTCAAAGCGCTGACGCCCTGACAACTGCTTTTCTGGAGTTCGATGCTCAAAAGGACGCCTCCGTTGCGGTGTTTTATGGCGCCGGCGGCGCCTTCTGCGCGGGGTGGGACCTGAAATATGTCAGCACGCTCAACGCCGCTTATCCGCTGGGCGAGCTTGATATTGCGACGGCCCGGCCACGCGGCAACGGCGGCGAAATTCCACGCGGCCCGCTCGGGCCTTCTCGCCTTGAGCTGGACAAACCGGTGATTGCTGCGATCGAGGGGCCTGCCGTCGCCGGCGGCATGGAACTAGGTCTATGGTGCGATTTTCGGGTGATGGCCGAAGGGTCTTATTTCGGCGTTTATTGCCGTAGGTGGGGGGTGCCGCTTATCGATGGGGGCACGGTGCGATTGCCGCGTATTGTGGGCCAGGGCCGCGCGCTCGAGATCATCCTAACGGGACGCAAAGTGCCTGCCGAGGAGTGCATGTCCATTGGCCTGTGCGAATACCTCACCCCGAAGGGGGGAGCGCGCGCGAAGGCAGAGGCCCTCGCACAGGAGATCGCGCGCTTTCCTCAGGTTTGCGTCCGTGCCGACCGACGCTCTGCCATCAAGAGCCATGGACTTACTGTCCGCGAGGCTCTGATTCAGGAGTGGTACAACGGGCGCGAGGCATTGATTGAAAACGGCGTGGCGGGAGCAGGTCGTTTCAGCGACGGGCTCGGCCGGCACGGCGATTTTGCGAAGATATAGCAGCCGGTCGTTGATGACAGCAGCACGAATGACTGCGCTTGAACTCGATGCTTTCCTGCGCACCGAGCTTCCACAAATGTTTAGCGATGACGATCTTACGATCGAGCATGCCGATGGCGAGACCTGCCTGGTGCGCCAGCGCTACAGCGACCGGATGCTGCGTCCGGGTGGTACGGTGTCGGGGCCGACGCTGATGGCGCTTGCCGATTGCGCCATGTATGTCGTGCTGCTGTCGGCGATCGGCCCGGTCGGTCTTGCGGTCACCACCAACCTCAACATCAATTTCCTGCGCAAGGGCCAGGCGGGGCAGGATGTGCTGGCGGCCGCGAAGATCCTGAAGCTCGGCAAGCGGCTCGCGGTCGGCGAAGTGACGCTGCTGTCAGGCAATTCGCCCGATCCGATTGCCCATGTCACGGCAACCTATTCCATTCCAACTAAATAGGCTTTTTGGAGGTAATATTACACCATATTTATAAGATACTGTTTTTACTAACATATTCATCTTCATTCGGCATTGACGCGCAGGAGGTCGTTCTCTAGAAAGCCGCCCAGTTCGGCGCGCGGTCTTGCGTGCCGATTTTCATTTCACGGATGCCTCTGATGAAAACGTTTTCGGCAAAGCCTGCCGAGGTGACGAAGAAGTGGGTTGTGATCGACGCCAAGGGTCTGGTGGTCGGCCGTCTCGCTTCGCTCGTCGCCATGCGGCTGCGCGGCAAGCACCTCCCGACCTACACGCCCCATGTCGACTGCGGCGACAACGTCATTATCGTCAACGCCGCGCATGCGGTGCTGACTGGCCGCAAGCGCGAGCAGAAGGTCTATTACAAGCACACCGGCTATGTCGGCCACATCAAGGAGCGCACGGCGCGCGAAATCCTGGAGGGCCGTTTCCCCGAGCGTGTCGTGGAGAAAGCGATCGAACGCATGATCCCGCGTGGTCCGCTCGGCCGCATGCAGATGAGTAACCTGCATGTCTATCCCGGCGCCGAGCACCCGCACGAGGCGCAGCAGCCGGAAAAGGTCGATATCGCCAAGATGAACCGCAAGAACATGAGGGCCGCATAACATGGCCGAAAGCATGCAATCGCTCGATCAGCTCGCCCAGCTCAAGCCGGCCACTCCCGAAGCGCCGAAATACGTCAAGAAGGTCGACAAGCAGGGCCGCGCCTATGCTACCGGCAAGCGCAAGGACGCGGTCGCCCGCGTCTGGATCAAGCCCGGCGCTGGCAAGATCTCCGTGAACACCCGCGACGTCGAAATCTACTTCGCCCGTCCGGTGCTGCGCATGATGATCCAGCAGCCGCTGGTCGCAGCCGCCCGCAATGGCCAGTACGACGTGATCTGCACGGTCGCCGGCGGCGGCCTCTCGGGCCAGGCCGGTGCGGTGCGGCACGGCATATCCAAGGCGCTAACCAACTTCGAGCCGGAACTGCGCAGTGTCCTGAAGAAGGGTGGGTTCCTCACCCGCGACTCCCGCACCGTCGAGCGCAAAAAGTACGGCCGCGCCAAGGCGCGCAAGTCGTTCCAGTTCTCGAAGCGCTAATCGTTTCGCGACAAATCGCGGCAAAAACCGCGTTTACGAATAGTAAAGAGGGCGCAAGGTTTGCGCCCTTTTTTGTTGCTTCTTTGCAGACAAGTCGATCCGGTTTTTCGCGAAAACTTGGGGCCGGGTACAAACGCATTTCGAAGGCGGACATCGCTAGAGTCCTGCTGTTAGAGGCGCGCAACGCTAATCCGGATCAACCGGATAGATTGCATCAATCGGGATGAGCGAAATGTCGCTCGACAGCATCACGCTTTATCTGGTCGCCACCATGGTCGCGGCGCTGCTCGGCGCCATGCTGCTGTTTTTCGGCAGGCAGGAGAACAATCCTGCGCTGATCTGGTGGGGCACGGCCTATCTGCTCGGCGCGGCGTCGGTCGCGCTGTGGACGCTCGCCGGTCATGCGCTCGGCGCCATGATTTCGCTCGCGCTCAACGCCGTCGGCTTTCTTGCCTGCGGCATGGTCTGGAACGCCGCGCGCGTCTTCCATGGCCGCAAGCCCAATCTCGTGGGGCTCGTGCTGGGCGCGGTAGTCTGGATCGCGGCGGCGGTGACGCTCGATCCCAGGTCGACCGCGCTCCGCCTGACCACAGGTGCGGCGATCGTCGCGATCTATGCGGCGCTGACCGCCGCCGAATTGTGGACGGAGCGGCGCAAATCGCTGAAGCGCCGCTGGCCCGCGATCGTGGTGCCGGTGCTGCACGGCTGCGTGCTGATGCTGCCGATCCTGCTCGGCGATCTCCTGCACGGCACCGATGAGAAATTCGGCTCGAGCATCTGGGTCACGATGTTCTCGGTTGAACTCGTGCTTTATGCGGTCGGCACCGTTTTCGTGATCTTCATGCTGGTGTCGGAGCGCACGGTGACCGCGCACAAGACCGCGGCATCGATGGATCCCCTGACCGGCATGCTCAATCGCCGCGGCTTCTCCGAAGCCTGCGCGCGGCTGATCGAGCGCGAGGCCAATGCCGGGCGACCCGCGACGGTGCTGATCTTCGACATCGACCATTTCAAGGGCATCAACGACCGTTTCGGTCATCCGGCGGGCGACGAGCTGTTGAAACTGTTCGCAACGATCGTGCTGAGCAGCTTGCGTATCTCCGACCTGTCGGGCCGGATCGGCGGCGAGGAGTTCGCGGCACTGTTGCCCTGTCCGCTGGAGGAGGGCGTGCTGGCGGCCGAGCGTGTGCGCGAGGCTTTTGAGGCCTCGGGAATTGTGTCGGAGCAGGGGCCGGTCGATACCACGGTCAGCATTGGCGTCGCAGGCGGGCCCGCCGGCACCGAGCTCGAGGTGCTGCTCGCGGCTGCCGACACCGCGCTCTATCAGGCCAAGCGCAGCGGCCGTAACCGCGTCGAGGCAGCGGAAGAGCTGCCGCTGTCGCTGGAGAACTGGCGGCGGAAAACCGCCGGGCTGTCGGCTGCCCGAGAGAATCCGGCGGTCGCATGATGGGGCGAGGCGAATGGTAACGTCTCATTTACCGTTCGGTCCCATCATCGGTTCCATGGATACACGCCGCAATCGCAGCGTCCAAGCCGCGCTGCTCTCCCTTGAAGCCGATGCCGCTTCCGCCCGCGGCGGTTTTGCCTGCATGTTCTCCACGTCGGACGAATACGAGAACGCGCTGATCAGCGAGCGGCGCGCCGAGGGCCGTTACGCGCGGCCAATCAGCCCCTGGCCGCTGGTGGTGTTTGGTGGCTGCGCGTTGCTGATGCTGGGCACGGCGATTTTACTCGGCTGATGAGGCTGTCGATCCCGGATTAGCGGTATTCTCCTCCGTCGCGTCACGATATCGTCGTGCCGATGCAGCTTGAATCGACCATCACCTGTCCGCACTGCGCCCATCAGGCGCGCGAGACGATGCCGACCGACGCCTGCCGGTTCTTCTATGACTGCAAGGCGTGCGGCCAAAGGCTGAAGCCCCGGCCGGGCGATTGCTGTGTGTTCTGCTCCTATGGCTCGATGAAATGCCCGCCGATGCAGGCGGGAAACTGTTGCAATTAGCCGCCGCTCTTTCCAAGACGGCGCCTGGCACGGTAGAAGCGCGGGGTTCGTTGGGAGAGAGGCTATCATGGTCACCGAAATCGCACAGATCGACGTCAAGCCCGGCAGCGAGAAGGATTTTGAGGCGGCGGTCGCCAAGGCCCGTGCCGCCTTCGGCCGCTCAAAAGGCTTTCACGGCTTTGAGCTGCATCGCTCGATCGAGAAGCCGCAGCGTTACCGGCTGATGGTGAAATGGGAGACCTTGGAGAACCACACTGTCGACTTCCGTGGTTCGGAGAATTTTGCCGAATGGCGCGGACTGGTCGGACAGTATTTTGCGTCCCCGCCCGAGGTCGAGCACACCGAGACAGTGGTGACCGCGGCGGGTTAGGCTGCGACGGCCTCATCGCCCTTGCAATAGTCGATCACGACCTTGCCGACCGCCATTAGCGGCAGCGCCAGCGCCAGGCCCCAGATGCCGAAGACGACGCCGAGCAGGATCTGGAATGCGAACAGCGTTGCCGGCGGAATGTCGAGTGCCTGGCGCTGGATGATCGGCGTCAAGATGTAGCTTTCCAGCACATGGACGCCGAGGAACAGGATGAAGGCGCTCAGCGCCGCGACCCAGCCTGATGCGAAGCTTGCGAGCACGACGATGAGGCCGCCGATCAGCGCGCCCACCGTCGGAATGAAGGCCAGCAGGCCGGCCTGTATGCCCAGGATGAACGAGCTGGGGATTCCGATCAGCGCCAGCCCGATCGAGGTCACGGCAAACACTGCGAACATGGTGAGCAGCTGCGCTAGCAGCCAGCGCTCCAGCGTGTCGCCGATGCGATCAACGATGGCGATGATGTGTGTGCGATATTTGCTGGGTGCCATGAAGATCAAGCCGGCGCGGTAGATCGCGGGCTGCGCGGCAAAAGCAAGTCCGAGGAACAGCACGATAAAGAAGTTACCGACCGCGCTCACGGTGCCGAGCAGCACTTTCACGGTCCGACTTACGATCGCGCCGCCGCTGGAGGCGAGCGTGCTGGCGCTCGGGAGATTGTGTGTGCTTGGTGTGCCGCCGGGTGTGGCGGAGCCGGCCGCGTCGCTCGCAGCCTCGCTCGGATTGCCGAGCTCGAAATAGCTGGTGTCGACGCCATTCTTCTCGAGGAAGGATTTGACATTGGTCAATTGCGATTTGATCGTGTTGCTCAGCACCGTCGCCTGCTCGGCGATGGTGGCGCCGCCGAGCACGAGCACCCCCGACAGGAGAACCGCGAGCGTGAGGCAGACGATCGCCAGCCGCAACGGTTGCGGCAGCCGGATCGCGCGGCCGAGCAGCTGGGTCATGGCGTTGAGCCCGACGCCGAGCAGCATGCCGGCGAATATCAGGAACAGCGTGGCAGCAAAATGCCAGGCGAACCACAACAGCGCCCAAAACAGCACCACGCCGATGCCGCCGACCGCTATCGCCCACGCCAGATCGTTGCGCGCCAACCGGCGCTGATCACTTGCCTCTTTCACGTTGGTCCCCGCTTCCTCGCTCTCGCAACAACACTCTTTCGCCAAACGTACCCGGGATCAAGCTGGTAACGCGCGCTCGTTTGACGCTGGACGCGCCATCGTGCAAAGCCAGCACGACAATAAGAGGGAATTTGAGCGTGATTTCCAAATGGCTCGGGCCGTTGGCGCTATTGGCCGTGCTCGTTATTGGCGACCAGGTCAGGATCAACCGGCCCGGCCACAAATATCGGCTCACGGTAGAGGTGGAGACGCCGGAAGGGACCAAATCGGCGAGCGGTGTCATGGCGGTGACGCCGGACCGCGGCTATAGCCGTCACGGGCATACCCAAACCAGCGGTGATGCGCTGTACGTCGATCTCGGCGGCGGCAAAAATCTCGTGGCGCTGCTCGCCCATGTCGACAAGACGCTCGATCTCGACGGCATCAACTATGTGGCGCTGCGCGCCTATGGTGCGGCCGGCGGACAGCGGGTGTCGTTCAACGAGATGAGCCGGATGAAGGGCATAGTGCCGGTGACCGGAGAACTGATTCCCGTGCTCGCCACCTTCTCCGATCCCGGTGACCCCGGCACGATGCGCTTGGTGCCATCGGCGAATCTGCAAGCAGTCCTCGGCAGCGGCGTTCGCCTTCACGCGGTCACGGCCGAAGTGGTGCCGAACGGCTTTTGGCCGATTGATTTCGGCGGTGTGCTGGGCGAACCCGTGACGAGGGGTATCGAAGCAAAATTACCGTGGTTGAAGGGGACAGACGACGCAGCTGCAGCCGCGCTCAAGTCCGCCGGCTTGAAGAGCAGCGAGCCGATCGACGCCCGCGAAGTCTTCACGCGGAAGTAGCGGCTGAAGGCCGCTCGGGCGGTCCCCCCGAAATCGGGATGACAAACCCTCATCCGTCCCCTGAGATAATTGCAGGGCAGCGAGGTGTGAGGAGCGGCTGCAAACGGTTGATCCGGCGCCGCGACGCAGGCATGATTTGCTCTTGGGACAGGTGATTTGAGAAGGATTATGCGAAGGAAGCCGGTCGTCGGGGTGATTGGAAACGCCAGTCGCGTCGAAAATCGATTTCAGGTGCAGATGGTGGGCGAGCGCAATCTTCGGGCGTTGGCCCAGGTGGCGGGCGCACTGCCGCTGATGTTTGCGAGCTGTCCGGAGATCACGGATATCGGCGCCTTGCTCGACACGGTCGACGGCGTCGTGCTTACAGGTGCGCGCGCCAACGTGCATCCGACGCGGTTCAAACAGGAGCCGCACGCCAAGCACGAGCCCTACGACATTCTCCGCGACGAGGTCGCGCTGGCGCTGTCGGAAGCCTGCGTCACACGCGGGGTTCCGCTGTTCGGTATCTGCCGCGGCCTGCAGGAGATGAACGTCGCCTTCGGCGGCTCGCTGCATCCGGAGATCCGGGAAATTCCGGGACGCATGAACCACCGCATGCCGCGGCTGGAGAACGGCGAAATTCATCCCGATCCGCAGGTCATCTTTGCCGACCGCCACGAGGTCAGCCTGGTGCCGGGCGGCGCGTTCGCAATGATCCTCGGTTGCGAGAAGATCAAGGTCAATTCGCTGCACGGCCAGGGCATCCTTGAGCCGGGAAAACGTGTCGTGATCGAGGGGGTGGCCGAGGACGGCACCATTGAGGCGATCCGCATCGCGGACGCGCCCGGCTTCGCACTCGGTGTGCAGTGGCATGCCGAATACGACCCGCACCGCAACCCGATCAACCGTGCGCTGTTCAAGGCGTTCGGCGAGGCGCTGACGACACAGAAGCGGGCGTAGCTGCAAAAACGAAAGGCGCCCCGGAGGGCGCCTTTATTTTGTCGGCGATGCTTCGCAGGATCACTGCGAATAGTACATTTCGAACTCGATCGGGTGCGGCGTCATTTCGAAGCGCTCGACCTCGGTCATCTTCAACTCGATATAGGCGTCGATGAAGTCGTCGTCGAACACGCCGCCGTTCTTGAGGAACGCGCGATCCTTGTCGAGATTTTCCAGCGCCTCGCGCAGCGAACCGCAGACGGTGGGGATCGACTTCAGCTCTTCCTTCGGCAGGTCGTAGAGGTCCTTGTCCATCGCCGGTCCGGGATCGAGCTTGTTCTTGACGCCGTCCAGACCCGCCATCAGCATCGCGGCAAAGCCGAGATAGGGATTGGCCATCGGGTCGGGGAAACGCACCTCGACGCGCTTGGCCTTGGGGTTGGAAGTGTAGGGGATGCGGCAGGAAGCCGAACGGTTGCGGGCTGAATAGGCGAGCAGTACGGGAGCTTCATAACCCGGCACCAGACGCTTGTAGGAATTGGTGGACGGGTTGGTGAAAGCGTTGATCGCCTTTGCGTGCTTGATGACGCCCGCGATGTAGGACAGGCAGATCTCCGACAGGTCGGCATATTTGTTGCCGGCGAACACCGGCTTGCCGCCGTTCCAGATCGACTGGTGGCAGTGCATGCCCGAGCCGTTGTCGCCGTAAACCGGCTTGGGCATAAAGGTGGCGGTCTTGCCGTAGATGTGGGCGACCTGGTGGATGCAGTATTTGTAGATCTGCATCTGGTCGGCCATCAGCGTCATGGTGTCGAACTTCATGCCGAGCTCGTGCTGGGCGGAAGCGACCTCGTGGTGGTGCTTCTCGACCTTGACGCCCATCTTGGCCATCGCGCCGAGCATCTCGGAACGCATGTCCTGCACCGAGTCCTGGGGCGGAACGGGGAAGTAGCCGGCCTTGGTGCGGATGCGGTGACCGAGATTGCCGCCTTCATATTCGGTATCGGAGTTGGTCGGGAATTCCGAGGAGTCGAGCCGGAAGCCGGTGTTGTAAGGAAGCGCGGAGTAACGGACGTCGTCGAACACGAAGAACTCGGCCTCGGGGCCGAAGAACACGGTGTCGCCGACACCCATCGACTTCACCATGGCTTCCGCCTTCTTGGCGATGCCACGGGGGTCGCGGTTGTAGGGCTCGCCGGTGGTCGGCTCGAGCACGTCGCAGACCAGGATCATGGTGGTTTCGGCGAAGAACGGGTCGATCGTCGCGGTGACCGGATCGGGCATCAGGCACATGTCGGACTCGTTGATGGCCTTCCAGCCGGCGATCGAGGAGCCGTCGAACATCAGGCCCTCGGAAAATAAATCCTCTTCGATCATGCCGATGTCGAAGGTGACGTGCTGCCACTTGCCGCGCGGATCGGTGAAACGCAGATCGACGTATTTGACGTCGTTGTCCTTGATCGACTTGAGGACGTCTTTGGCGGTCTTCATGGATACCCCTCTTGGCTACAGGTCATGTGATCCGGCCGCGGCCCGGCCGCGGGAGTAATGCTCAATACCGTTGGGCTGGACGCAAGACAATAAGCAGCGCCGGAGAAACCGGCATCTGCACGCCCTTTCAGCAGACGTCTGGGTTGATCCGCAGCCAGGGTCGGGCTGACCGTTGATGGTATGTGGCTAGATTGCGTCGAGCCCGGACTCACCGGTACGGATGCGGATGGCCTCCTCAATTTTGGACACGAAAATCTTGCCGTCGCCGATCCGCCCGGTCTGCGCCGCGCGGCGGATCGCGTCGATGGCGCGATCGACCAGGTCATCGCCGATCACGATCTCGATCTTCACCTTGGGGAGGAAGTCCACGATGTACTCCGCGCCGCGATAGAGCTCGGCGTGCCCCTTTTGCCGCCCAAAGCCCTTGGCTTCGGTCACCGTAATGCCCTGCAGTCCGACCTCCTGAAGCGCTTCCTTCACCTCGTCGAGCTTGAACGGCTTGATGATGGCTTCGATCTTTTTCACTGAGCGGCCTCCCGGGCATTTCAAATTCGAAATCGCAAGTTCGTCGTCAGGCGGCGCACGGCGTCAAGGCTCCCGACAAGGCTCCTCGATCGTCTGTTTCCGGACTTTGCCCGACTGTCCGGCGACGGCCAGCCTTAAGCCTGGACGCCCGGCGAGCACGACGAACCGAAGTGGCATCCTCAAAAGCAGGCTCTATGCCAAGTCGTTAACAGGCCTTATTTACTAGTCCTATCAGGACGTTAACCGACATTTTGTCATGCTTTCTGCTGCTGCCGCAGAATAGCTGAGCCTGCGAAATAGGCAAATAGATCAAATCGTATGCAGCCCATTCCGTAAAAATTGCCTCAGGATAAGGCGGAGGACAGCGGTTCCTGTACAGTTTCCGCGGGCTCTTGGCCGGAAATCATTCTGGGCCCAGAAATCGTAGGTTTGCTGATGCCGTTTTGTTTCCGAACTTCGTGCTAGGGGCATGAGGCAACAGGGGGCTTTGCTGCATGGAAGTCTTGACCACCGCCGAGATGGAGCGCGCCGACAGGCTTAGCATTGCCGCCGGCATGCCTGGCTTTGCGCTGATGCTGAGCGCCGGCCAGGCGGTGGCGGAGGCGGCAGCCGATCTCGTGGAGGAGGGGCCGATCCTGGTCGTCGCCGGTCCCGGCAATAATGGTGGCGATGGTTTTGTGGCCGCGGCCGAACTCGCGGCGCAAGGGCGCGAAGTCTCGATCATCCTGATGTGCGAGCGCGACGCCTTGCAGGGCGATGCGGCTTCCGCGGCCAGGGGCTGGAAATTTCCGGTACTGCCGTTCAATCCGCAGGCGATCGGCAAACCCGCGCTGATCATCGACGCGTTGTTCGGGGCCGGCTTGAGCCGGCAAGTCGGCGGCGAACCCCTTGCGATGATCGAGGCGATCAACGTCAACGGCGCGCCGGTGCTGGCGGTCGATCTGCCAAGCGGTGTCAACGGCACCACTGCGGCGATCATGGGTACCGCGGTACGGGCAACCGAGACCGTGACTTTCTTCCGCAAGAAGCCGGCGCATCTCTTGCTGCCCGGCCGTATGCAATGCGGCCGCGTCCGCGTCGCCGACATCGGCATCGACGCGCACGTGCTCGACGAGATACGTCCGCAGACGTTCGAGAACACCCCGCAGTACTGGCGCAGATCGTTTCCCGTGCCGCGCATCGACGGCCACAAATATGCCCGCGGACATGTCCTCGTGCTGTCAGGGGAGATGGCTTCAACGGGAGCCGCGCGCATGTCGGCGCGTGCGGCACTGCGCGCCGGCGCGGGGCTGGTGACACTCGCAACTCCGCGCGATGCGCTCCAGGTTAATGCTGCCGCCCTGACCGCCGTCATGGTGCGCGCTGTCGACAATGCCATCCAGTTCGCCGAGCTCTTCAACGACAAACGGTACAATTCCTGCGTGATCGGGCCCGGCGCCGGCGTCGGTGCGCGCACCGCCGATTTCGTTCACACGGCGCTCTCGGCCCGGCGGCATCTCGTGCTGGATGCCGATGCGCTGACGAGTTTTGCGCAAGCGCCCGAGCGGCTGTTTGAATTGATCAAGGCGTCGCCCGATCCGCAGGTGGTGCTCACGCCACACGAGGGCGAGTTTCCGCGGCTGTTCAGCGATATCAGCAACAAGAATCCCGGCCGCTCCAAACTCGATCGCGTCCGCGCGGCAGCCGAGCGTTCCGGCGCCGTGGTGTTGCTCAAGGGGCCGGATACGACGATCGCCGCACCCGACGGCCGCGCGACGGTCGCGGCGAACGCGCCGCCCTGGCTTGCCACCGCCGGCTCCGGCGACGTGCTCGCCGGCATTGTCGCCGGGCTGATGGCGCAGGGCGCTGCCGCGTTCGAGGCCGCCAGCATCGGCGTGTGGATGCATGGCGAGGCCGCGCGCGAGGCCGGCCCCGGCCTGATCGCGGAAGATTTGCCGGAAGTGATGCCCGCGGTGACACGGCACATCTACGACGAGTTCGGCATCGACTATTAGGGGTTCGCTCTGACCTGCGCTTCAGTCCAAGCAAGTTGATCGGCTTGATTTTTAAGTGTACGTGATTTATAAACTACATACTTGAGCTGAAACAGACAGAGACGTTTCGAAAGTGGCGATTGCGGCTCGGGGATCACCGTGCGCGAGCAATACTCGCCTCACGGCTGGATCGGTTGGCTCAAGGACATGCTGGCGATGTGAAGCCGGTTGGCGAAGGCGTCAGCGAATTGCGCATCCACTACGGCCCTGGCTACCGCGTCTATTTTCAGAAGCGGGGAAACACAATCATCGTTCTGCTGTGCGGTGGCGACAAGAGCACGCAGGCAAAAGACATCAAAGCGGCAAAGCGTCTTGCCGCGGAACGGAGCGAATGAGATGGGCGCAAAGTTGACGGTTTATGATCCTGCCGAGGATCTGCTGTCCGATGAGGGGATTGCCGTGTTCATGGAGGAAGCCTTCAAGACCGAAGACGCTGGCTATATCGCTCACGCCCTCGGCGTTATTGCGCGCGCCAAGGGGATGACACAGATTGCCCAGGAGACCGGACTTTCACGCGAGCAGCTCTATCGCTCGTTCAGCGCGAACGGTAATCCGACCTTGAAGACAACAATTGCCGTTATGAAGGCGTTGGGAATCGAACTGGCGGCGAAGCCACACACTCAATGAAACCTCACCCTCATCAAGACGTGACGGTGATTACTTCGCTCCTCCCTCCAGCGGCATTTGTTAAGTCACCTGAAATTTCGCGATCGCCGCCTCGTTCCATTCGATGCCAAGGCCAGGCCCGCGCGCCGTCAATGTGCCGTCGACGATCTTGATCGGGTTGGCGAGGATGGGGCTGGCGAAATCCAGCACTTCGAGCCAGTGCGCGGTGGGCGTCACGGCCATCACATGCGCGCTCGCCTCGGGCAGGATGTGGCTCGACATCGGGATTGACGCGGCGTCCGCCTGGCCCGCGACATTGAGCCAGCCGGTGATGCCGCCGACCTTCATCAGGTCGGGCATGATGAAGTCGCTGGCGCCCGCGGCGATCGCTTCCGCAAAGCCGCGCGGAAACCACCAGTTCTCGCCGGCCTGGATCGGGATCTCCGAGGCTTCGCGTACCTCGGCATGCCCCGACAGGTTCTCCTGCGGTACCGGTTCCTCGATCCAGGTGAGGTCATAGGGAGCGAGCCGCGCGATGCGTCGCTTCGCTTCCGCCGTATCCAGCGACTGATTGAAGTCGAGCATCAGCGCGACGTCGGGGCCGAGCAGCTTGCGCAACGCTTTGACCCGGCGCTCGTCATTGGCTGCATCGCCATCGCCGCCCTTGATCTTGATGCCACGAAATCCCTGGTCGAGCGAGCGCCGTAGCGCCTTCTCGTCGGTATCGGCTTCGACCGCGCCGTAGCTGTCATAGCAGCGGATCGGTCTCGGTGATCCGCCGAGCAGCTCGACCACCGGCTTGCCCGCAGCCTGGCCCAATATGTCCCAGAACGCCATGTCGAGACCCGCGATTGCCATGCCGACGAGGCCCTGCCAGCCGAGCAGCCGGAATTTCGCATCCATCGCGGCCATCAAATCGTAGGGTACGACCGGTTTGCCAACCAGATCGCGACCGATCTCCGCCACCAGATGGACGAACGGCTTCAGCGTCAGCTTGCTGTAGGCAAAGAGATACGAGTGCCCGGTGACGCCCTGGTCCGTTTCGACATCGATCAGCAGCAGCGGCGCGACGTCGATCACGCCAAACGCGTTCTTTACCGGCCGCGCCATCGGCGTGACCACGGCGCGCGCCGTGACGCTCTTTATGGAGGGCGTGTTTTTGCTCATGTGCGTTTCCTCTTGTTCTTATTCGACAGCGTACCATCGCACGAGCCGGGGTGCGGCCCAATCGGTCGCGGTGGATTCCAGGAGATAGCGCCCGGCATACTCGGCGAGGAAGGCGATACGCTGGGTCTCGCCGGGTTCGAGCGCCAGCGTATCCAACCAATAAGGCTTCCAGCCATCGTCCAGCCGGTCGAGCAGACGGAAATGATGGCCGTGCAGATGGAAGACGGTTGCGATGCTGGCGCGGTTGGTCAGCGCGACTACCACGACGCGGCCCGGCCTGACGCGGAACGCTGGTGACGCGGTCGCGCTGAAGTTTGTGGGCGCGACCCATTCCGCGCCCTGGAGGAAAAACTCGATACGCTGGGCGCTCCTGAGATCGAGTTGAGCTGGTAGTCGGTTTGGAGGTAACGGAGGAGCGATAGGCAGCGGTTCGGTTCGGGCCACGGGGGCGGCGGAAGTGACCAGCCGCGCAATCGGGCGGGCCTCCTTGCCGTCATGGAGCAGGATTTGCGAGGTCGAGCCCGGCGGCGAGGCCGCATCGACAAAGGCATCGGCGCGACCGCCCGGCGCAAGTACCAGTGCGCTGTTTCGGGCCGGGAACGGCTCGGCCGGCTGGCTGTCCATCGCCATGACCCGGACTTCCAAGCCATCGATTTTCACCGCGACCACATGGCGTTGGCACGCATTGATGAAGCGTAGCCTCAGGCGATGGTTCGATTGCACTGCAATATCTGGTAGAATCCGTCCATTGACGGCATAGAACGGAGTGGTGTCTTTCGCGTCGGAACCCGGACTGACGGCGGTTCCATCCGTCCTCAGCCGAAAATCCTCAATCAGAAATATCTCGTCACGGTCGACCGCCGGCGGCTCCCTTTCCTCGACGATCAATGCGAGCGCCCGCGACAGGTGCCCCGCGCCGTCGGAGAAAAGCCGAAGATCGGCAAAGAGGGTCCCGGCATGGCGCAGAGCGGCCGTCACACTGGCTTTCGCTCCGGGCGCTGCAGGAGCCTGACCTATGAGAGGTTCGGCCGAGGGTACGCCATCCAGCCCGTACCAACTGAGCCCGAGCGGTGCCGGCAGATCGTTCTGCAGCGCGATGGCAAGTTCGTTGCCGCGCTTGAAGCGAAGGGACGGGCTCGGGCCCTCAAGCGACCAGACCTGCGTTTCGGCCTGGCCCGGCCGAAGGGTGAGGCTCGTGGTCCTGGCCCGGATCGGAACGGCTTGGGCGCCTGCCACGGCCGCATTTCCCGGCAGGATCTCACCAAGCGCGGCCGCGCCCAATCCGGCCAGAAACTCGCGTCGGTTGCTTGTGAAAATCCGGCTTGCCATCAGGCCGATGCGGACCATTTTTAGCGTGAGAAGTCCAGCCGGCGCTGGGCCGCGGGACGGTCGGCAAAAAGACCATTTTTTTGCTGCGAACGAATAGCCTCATGCTATAAGCCGCCGCCCGCGGCATCGCGGCCGGATTTGATGCTATCAAAGCGGGCGTGGCGGAACTGGTAGACGCGCTGGATTTAGGTTCCAGTGACGAAAGTTGTGGGGGTTCGAGTCCCTCCGCCCGCACCAAGCGTTTGCCCGACGAATTTCTGGGGAGCCTGCTGATTTTAGCAGGTTCGCCAAACCAACCGGGCGCACGGCTCTGGCCGCGTGTCGATCACAAGGAAAATGTCCTCCGCCATTAGGCGTTGGGCACGAGAGCGAAAAGAAGATTTGACGCCATGCAGGTCACCGAAACCCTCAATGAGGGACTGAAGCACGAATTCAAGATCAACGTTCCCGCATCGGATCTCGATGCCAAGGCGGACGCGCGCCTCGTCGACCTCAAGGACAAGGTCCGTCTCAACGGTTTTCGTCCGGGCAAGGTGCCGGTCAGCCATCTGAAGAAGGTCTATGGCCGCTCGGTCATGGCCGAGACGATCGACCAGACCATCCGTGACACCAACACCCAGCTTTTCACCGAGCGTGGCTTCAAGCTCGCGGCCGAACCGAAGATCACCATGCCGACCGAGCAGAAAGAGGTCGAGGAACTGCTCGCCGGCAAATCCGATCTCACCTACACGGTGGCGATCGAAGTCGTGCCTGCGATCAAGCTCGCCGACTTCAAGAGCTTCAATGTCGACAAGCCGGTCGCCGAAGTGAGCGACGCCGACGTCGACGAGGCCATCCAGCGCATCGCCGACCAGAGCCGCAACTATGCCGCGAAAGAGGAGGGCGCCAAGGCCGAATCCGGCGACCGCGTCACCATCAACTTCAAGGGCACCATCGACGGCACGCCGTTCGACGGCGGCACCGGCGAGGGCATCCAGGTCGTGATCGGTGCGGGTCAGTTCATCCCGGGCTTTGAAGAGCAGTTGATCGGCATCGGCGCCGGTGAAACCCGCACGCTGAAGGCGAGCTTCCCCAAGAATTACGCGGCACCAAATCTCGCCGGCCAGGCGGCGGAGTTCGAAACGACGGCGACTGCGATCGAGGTGCCGCAGAAGACCGAGATCAACGACGAGTTCGCCAAGACCCTCGGGCTGGAATCGCTCGACAAGCTGAAGCAGGCGGCGCGCGATCGGCTCGCGGCCGAGTTCGCCGGCGCGACGCGTCAGCGGTTGAAGCGCACACTCCTTGATCGCCTTGATGAAACCCACAAGTTCGAGGCACCGCCCACGCTGGTCGAGGAAGAATTCAACCTGATGTGGAATTCGGTGAAGGCCGAGATGGAATTGGGTGGCAAGACCTTTGCCGACGAGAACACTACCGAAGAGAAGGCCAAGGAGGAGTATCACGGGATCGCCGACCGCCGCGTGCGGCTCGGGCTCGTGCTCTCGGAAATCGGCGAGAAGAACAAGATCACCGTGACCGACGACGAGGTCAGCCGCGCGGTGATCGAGCGCGCGCGCTCGATGCCGGGCCGCGAGAAGGAAGTCTGGGACTATTATCGGAACAACGCCAATGCGCTGGCCCAGCTTCGTGCACCGATCTTCGAGGACAAGGTCGTCGACTTCATCCTCGAACTCGCCAACGTCACCGAGAAGAAAGTCTCGAAGGAGGAACTCTACAAGGACGAGGACGCGGAGAAGAGCGCGGCCTGATCGGATCAGTCCGGTATTAATGATGAACGGTGAAAGCAGCCTGACGGCGAGTTCTGGCGCTAGGCGGCTTTTGCCGAATCGGCTTGACTGATCCGGCCTCAATTCGACCTGCTCTTTCGGCTAGGTCTTGCCGCCGGGAAACGGGTCCATATTTGTCAACCTGTCTTCCCAACCCTTGTCCTGCCAACTCTTGGGTGCATCATGCGCGATCCCGTTGAAACCTACATGAACCTCGTTCCGATGGTGGTCGAGCAGACCAACCGCGGGGAACGCGCCTACGACATTTTCTCGCGCCTCCTGAAAGAGCGCATCATCTTCGTCACCGGTCCGATCGAGGACGGCATGTCGACGCTCGTCGTAGCCCAGCTTCTCTTCCTCGAAGCCGACAATCCGAAGAAGGAAATCTCGATGTACATCAACTCGCCCGGCGGCGTGGTGACATCGGGCCTCGCGATCTACGACACCATGCAGTTCATCCGTCCGGCGGTGTCGACGCTGTGCACGGGGCAGGCGGCCTCGATGGGCTCGCTGCTGCTCTGCGCCGGCGAGAAGGACATGCGCTTCTCGCTGCCGAACTCGCGCATCATGGTGCATCAGCCCTCCGGCGGCTTCCAGGGCCAGGCCACCGATATCATGCTGCATGCGCAGGAAATCCTGAATCTGAAGAAGCGGCTCAACGAGATCTACGTCAAGCACACCGGCCAAGCCTACAAGACGATCGAGGACGCGCTCGAGCGCGACAAGTTCCTCACCGCCGAGGATGCGAGGGCGTTCGGCCTTGTCGACAAGGTGATCGACAAGCGACCGGAGGATCCGGCAACCGCCAAGGCCGCGTAGCGCGGCAAGGTTACCGGTATACTACGGTGGAAGGCGGCTTTAGGCCCGAACCGGGGCCTTTGCCCGGCGTCGGGCCAAAAAGTTCCGCTTTCGTGCCCGTTGATGGCGTGGCAATCGCGCAACGCCTGGCCGATTTCCGCAAATTCAGACCGTGCCAATTCCGTAAATCACGGTATTGTCACGGTGTTGCGCGCCAGGCGCGGTTAGCGAATTCTTGATAGTCGGGTGTCAGCATGGTTGGCTACCAGTGATCGGTTATGATCGCGGGAGATTCGAACAAAGCCGTGATTCGCACGGCATGTCAGGCGTAGGGTCTTTTTTGGTACGGAATTTGCTCTATCTACAATTTCCATGACGGCACCGACCCGATATGGAGCGATCGAGCGAAGTCGAACGGCGGACGGAGACAATGAATGAGTAAGGTCGGCACGAGCGACTCCAAGAACACGCTGTATTGCTCCTTCTGCGGCAAGAGCCAGCACGAAGTCCGCAAGCTGATCGCGGGTCCCACGGTTTTCATCTGCGACGAATGCGTCGAACTCTGCATGGACATCATCCGCGAGGAGAACAAATCCTCGCTGGTCAAGTCGCGCGACGGCATCCCGACCCCGAAGGAAATCTGCAAGGTCCTCGACGACTACGTGATCGGCCAGAGCCACGCCAAGAAGGTGCTCTCGGTCGCCGTGCACAACCACTACAAGCGGCTCAATCACCAGACCAAGCATAACGATGTCGAGCTCGCGAAATCGAACATCCTGCTGATCGGTCCGACCGGTTCGGGCAAGACGCTGCTGGCCCAGACGCTGGCGCGCATCCTCGACGTGCCCTTCACGATGGCGGACGCAACGACGCTGACCGAAGCCGGCTATGTCGGTGAGGACGTCGAGAACATCATCCTGAAGTTGTTGCAGTCGGCGGATTACAATGTCGAGCGCGCCCAGCGAGGCATCGTCTACATCGACGAAATCGACAAGATCAGCCGCAAGTCCGACAATCCCTCGATCACCCGCGACGTCTCGGGCGAGGGCGTGCAGCAGGCGCTGCTCAAGATCATGGAAGGCACGGTGGCCTCCGTGCCGCCGCAGGGGGGCCGCAAGCATCCGCAGCAGGAGTTCCTGCAGGTCGACACCACCAACATCCTGTTCATCTGCGGTGGTGCGTTCTCAGGGCTGGAGAAGATCATTTCCGCGCGCGGCCGTTCGACCTCGATCGGTTTCGCGGCGCAGGTACTCGCGCCGGAGGACCGCCGTACCGGTGAAATCTTCCGCCATGTCGAGCCGGAGGATCTGCTCAAGTACGGTCTCATTCCGGAGTTCGTCGGCCGCTTGCCGGTCGTTGCGACGCTCGAAGACCTCGATGAGGCCTCGCTCAAGAAGATCCTGACCGATCCGAAGAACGCGCTGGTCAAGCAGTACCAGCGGCTGTTCGAGATGGAGAACATCGAGCTCACCTTCGCCGACGAAGCGCTTGGCGCGGTTGCGCGCAGGGCGATCGAGCGCAAGACCGGTGCGCGTGGTTTGCGGTCGATCCTCGAAAGCATTCTGCTCGAAACCATGTTCGACCTTCCTGGCCTGGAAGGCGTCGAGGAAGTGGTGATCTCGCGCGAGGTCGTCGAAGGCACCGCGCGTCCGCTCTACATCTACGCCGATCGTTCCGATCGCGCGGTGGAAAGCAGCGCCAGCGCCTGATCGCTGCGGGCGCGTCCTGCCCACAAATCAAGGCCGCGAAGAGTGTTTTTCGCGGCCCCTTTGCGTAGCCTTCGATAGCGTAGAAGCCGCAATTGGCGGGGGTTTCCTCACACTTGACACCCCCCCACCCGATAGCCACCTAATGCTGTCGGCGATGAAAAACTTTCGCTGGATTCGCCAGAATAACGATCGGGACAAAGCCCGGCCTCCAAACTCAGGGTCGAGCCAGGTCCGGTCATTTCGGCACCTTGTGGCGGTTGCGCAATCGGGCGGGCTGCGTGCAAGGGGGCACAACAAAAGGAACAGGCCATGACTACCCCAAAACCCCGGCCAACTATCGCCTACGGCGAAACCCATTCCTACCCGGTGCTGCCGCTGCGCGACATCGTGGTTTTTCCGCACAACATTGTGCCGCTCTTCGTCGGCCGCGAGAAATCGATCCGCGCGCTCGAAGAGGTCATGAAGAATGACGCGCTGGTGCTGCTCGCGACGCAGAAGAATGCGTCGGACGACGATCCAGCGCCGGACTCGATCTATGAGACCGGTACGCTGGCGAGCGTCCTGCAGTTGCTGAAATTGCCCGACGGCACCGTGAAGGTGCTGGTCGAAGGCCTTGAGCGCGCGCGCGTGGAGAAATATTCGCCGCGCACCGAATACTACGAGGCGACTGCGGTCGCGCTCGCCGATGCCGACGCCAAATCCGTCGAGGCGGAAGCCTTGGCGCGTTCGGTGGTGTCCGACTTCGAAAGCTATGTGAAGCTGAACAAGAAGATCTCGGCCGAGGTCGTCGGCGTCGTGCAGGCGATCACCGATTTCGCCAAGCTTGGTGACGCCGTTGCCTCCCATCTCGCGGTCAAGATCGCCGATCGTCAGGCCATCCTGGAGACGCTGTCGGTGCCGCAGCGCCTCGAGAAGGTGCTGGGCCTGATGGAGAGCGAAATCTCTGTCCTGCAGGTCGAGAAGCGCATCCGCTCGCGCGTCAAGCGCCAGATGGAGAAGACCCAGCGCGAGTATTACCTGAACGAGCAGATGAAGGCGATCCAGAAGGAGCTGGGCGACGAGGACGGCCGCGACGAGCTCGCCGATCTCGAGGAGAAGATCGCCAAGACCAAGCTCTCCAAGGAAGCCCGCGAGAAGGCACAGCATGAGCTGAAGAAGCTGCGCCAGATGTCGCCGATGTCCGCGGAGGCGACCGTCGTGCGCAACTATCTGGATTGGCTGCTGTCGATCCCGTGGAACAAGAAATCCAAGGTGAAGAAGGATCTGGTGGCCGCGCAGACCATCCTCGACAACGACCATTACGGGCTCGAGAAGGTCAAGGACCGCATCGTCGAGTATCTCGCCGTGCAGTCGCGCGCCAACAAACTGACCGGACCGATCCTGTGCCTGGTCGGGCCTCCCGGCGTCGGCAAGACCTCGCTCGGCAAGTCGATCGCGAAGGCGACAGGGCGTGAATTCGTGCGCGTCTCGCTCGGCGGTGTTCGCGACGAGGCCGAGATTCGCGGTCACCGCCGCACCTATATCGGCTCGATGCCCGGCAAGGTCATCCAGTCGATGCGGAAGGCGAAGACCTCGAATCCGCTGTTCCTGCTGGACGAGATCGACAAGATGGGCGCCGATTTCCGCGGCGACCCGTCGTCGGCGCTGCTTGAGGTGCTGGACCCCGAGCAGAACTCGACCTTCAACGATCACTATCTCGAGGTCGATTACGATCTCTCCAACGTCATGTTCATCACGACCGCGAACACGCTGAACATTCCGGGCCCGCTGATGGACCGCATGGAGATTATCCGGATCGCAGGCTACACCGAGAACGAGAAGCTCGAGATCGCGCGCAAGCATCTGATCCCGAACGCGCTGTCGAAGCACGGCCTGGATTCCAAGGAATGGTCGATCGACGACGACGCGCTGCTTCTGATGATCCGCCGCTACACCCGCGAAGCCGGCGTGCGCAACCTGGAGCGTGAGCTTTCGACGCTGGCCCGCAAGGCCGTGAAGGAGCTGATGATCTCCAAGAAGAAGTCGGTCAAGGTCACCGAGAAGACTTTGGAAGATTTTCTTGGCGTGCCGAAATACCGCTTTGGCGAGATCGAGAGCGAGGATCAGATCGGTATCGTTACCGGTCTGGCCTGGACCGATGTCGGCGGCGAGTTGCTCACCATCGAAGGCGTCATGATGCCCGGCAAGGGCAAGATGACGGTGACGGGCAACCTGCGCGACGTGATGAAGGAGTTGATCTCGGCGGCGGCGTCCTATGTCCGTTCGCGCGCGATCGTCTACGGCATCGAGCCGCCGCTGTTCGAAAGGCGGGATATCCACGTCCACGTGCCGGAGGGGGCGACCCCGAAGGACGGACCGTCGGCCGGCGTCGCCATGGCTACCGCGATCATCTCGGTCATGACCGGCATTCCGGTCCGCCATGATGTCGCGATGACGGGCGAGATCACGCTGCGAGGCCGTGTGCTGCCGATCGGCGGCTTGAAGGAGAAGCTGCTCGCCGCTGCCCGTGGCGGCATTAAGACGGTGCTGATCCCCGAGGACAACGCCAAGGATCTCACGGAGATTTCCGATGCGATCAAGGGCGGCATGGAGATCATTCCGGTTTCCCGTCTCGACGAGGTCGTTGCCAGGGCGCTGGTTCGCGTGCCCGTGCCGATCGTCTGGGAAGAGGATCCCAAGGTGGCCGTCACCCCGGATGCCTCGGATGAAGCGGGTGGCGGCCTGACCGCCCACTAGGCCGGAGCGAATATGACGAGAGCGGCGCCCCTTCGGGCGCCGCTTTTTTGGGTGCGCCAGGCATGGCGCGGAGCGCCGTGACTGGCGCGATTTGACCGGCGTGGTGTCCGGTCGATGACTTGGAGGTGAGAGTCCTCTACGGACCCTGGTGATGGGAACCGTTAGCCGAACAGCAAGGGCTGTCGCCGCGAGGCGGGGTCTGAAGGAAGCTGTAAGCAAAGTGCCGGCCTGACGAACAGCCAGCGCATAAGAGGCGTCCGCATCCGGGCGAGGGAGCCCAAATACCCGAAGCCCGATATCACCCGGAGGATGCGGCCGTAGATGCGACAGGTATATGGCACGAAGGTCACGCGACTGACCCTGGGAGGTCTGTCGTCCTGCCCCCGGCAACGGGTGTGCTACCGGCGTCGCAAGGCGTCGGGATGGGACGGCAGAAGTCAGCAGAGGCCGTAGTAGTCGGCAGCACCAAGCCGGCGAAGGGCCGAACGTCGAGTACCGGAGGAGGCCGGTCTGTCGATGGTGGCAACAGATGCAGACGATGACGCTGAGATGCGTTGTGCTCACCCCGAGGGCAGCGGCCGGAAGCCGCCAGAGCAGGGAATGAGTGCATCAATCGCCACGGCAAGACCGCAACCTTCCCCTCCGGAGGTGGAAGTGCGGCTGATGGAGGAGATCGTCAGCCGAGATAACATGATGGCGGCCTACCATCGGGTGATGGCGAACAAAGGCGCTGCGGGCATCGATCGGATGAGCGTGGAGCAATTGCAGCCGCATCTGAAGGAGCATTGGCCGCGCATCAGGGAAGAACTGCTGGAAGGCCGCTACCGGCCGCAGCCGGTGCGCGGGGTGGATATCCCCAAGCCCGGCGGAGGGATGCGCCAATTGGGCATTCCGACGGTGGTGGATCGGCTGATCCAGCAGGCGATGCATCAGGTGTTGATGCCGCTGTTCGATCCAGGCTTCTCTAAGGGCTCGTACGGCTTCCGTCCGGGGCGCAGTGCGCACGATGCGGTGCTTGCCGCACGGGCGCATGTGGTCGAAGGCCGACGCTTCGTCGTCGACCTTGACCTGGAGAAGTTCTTCGACCGGGTGAACCATGACGTGCTGATGGCACGGGTGGTGCGCCGGGTCGCGGACAGACGGGTGCTGCGGCTGATCCGCCGCTACCTGCGGGCTGGATTGATGACGGGCGGGATCACGACGGCACGGAGCGAAGGCACGCCGCAAGGCGGTCCTTTGTCGCCGCTGCTGTCGAACATCCTGCTCGACGATCTGGACAAGGAACTCGAGCGACGGGGCCATGCCTTCTGCCGTTACGCCGACGACTGCAACATTTATGTTCGGACGCGGCGGGCCGGCGATCGGGTGATGGCGTCGATCACGCGATTCCTGACCGAGCGGCTGCGGCTCAAGGTCAACGCAGCGAAGAGCGCGGTTGACCGTCCTTGGGTACGGACCTTCCTCGGCTACACCATGACCGCTCACCAACAACCGCGCCTTCGGGTGGCGGCCAAAAGCGTGAAACGGTTGCGGAGCAAGCTGAGGACGACGCTGCGCCAAGGGCGTGGACGAACACTGGCAACGACCGTCAGAACCCTGACCCCCATCCTGCGCGGCTGGCTGCAATACTTCCGGCTGGCGCAGGCCAAAGGGGTGTTCGAGGAGCTTGACGGTTGGATGCGGCGCAAACTGCGCTGTGTCCTCTGGCGCCAGTGGAAACGACCACGGACGCGCCGCAAACGCTTGATGCAACGCGGGCTCGATCCGGAGCGGGCATGGCGATCGGCCTATAACGGCCGCGGTCCTTGGTGGAATGCCGGGGCCAGCCACATGAACGATGCCTATCGCGCCGCCTTCTTCGTACAACTCGGTTTGCCGTCCCTCATCGGACTGCACCGCCACCTCAATCGTGCTTGACGAACCGCCGTATACGGGACCGTACGTACGGTGGTGTGGGAGGGGGACGCCGCAAGGCGTCCTCCTACCCGATTGCAGCACGCTCTCGCGCGACATCTGCTATTTTGCCACCGCCGATGCCAGGTCAGGCGAGGAGCACCATGCACATCGACGGTCAATGCCATTGCGGCCGCGTGACCTACGAGGCCGACATCGATCCCGACAACGTTTCGATCTGCCACTGCACGGATTGCCAGTCGCTCACCGGTTCGCCCTATCGGGTCACGGTGATTTGCTCAGTGGAACAGATACGATTGACGGGCGAGGCGCCGAAGATCTACGTGAAGACCGGCGACAATGGCCGCCCGCGATTTCAGCATTTTTGCGGCGAATGCGGCTCGCCCCTGTTCACAAGCGGCGAGGGCGGACCGGGCGATTTCGGGATTCGTTGGGGCGGTATTTGCCAGCGTGCAGAACTCGCGCCCGCGCGCCAGATCTGGTGCCGCTCGGCGGCACCCTGGATCAACGACCTGAGGAAGTTGCCGGGAATGGTGACCGAATAGGCGCTTGCGACCTTGCACGAACGGGCGGGCTGAGGCTAAAGAGGCGCCCGAAGGGCGGTTAGCTCAGCGGTAGAGCACTGGTTTTACACACCATTGGTCGGGAGTTCGATCCTCTCACCGCCCACCAGCCTTCGCTCGCTTCGCGCGCTCCGGCTGGGCAAGTCGGCCCGCGGGGCGGAGACGGGCTGATCCCCAGTGTTCCCCAACGTTTGCGTGAGCGCAGGAAACATTCCGCGTCAGGGCCGTTTGTGTCTGGTCAAGCAAAGGGAGACAGCGATGAAACTCGCGACGCTGGGACTGACCACTGCACTTGTGCTGACCAACACACTCGCTTTCGCGCAGAGTGGCACCGGCTCGAGCGGCGCCGCCGCTGCAGGCGGATCCACCTCGAGCGGTAACACTTCAAGCGGTACCACGACAGGAATGAGCGGATCGACAACCGGCAGCACGGCCAATGGCGGCCTCGGCAACAGCGCCGGGAGCGCGGCGGCCGGTGCGAACAGCGCCGTGAATCCGTCCGGCAATTCTTACATCAATCCGGCTCCCGGGACGGCCACGCCGAACGCCGGCGTCCGGCGCTAACAGCAAAAAAACCCGCCTTCGAGGCGGGTTTTTTTGTTTCGCAGCGCATGATGATCCGGGAAAGTTTGTAGCGGTTCTCCGAAAAGACCATGCGCAAACAAAAATCTAGAACGCAACCCCGATGCGCATGCCGCGCTTCCAGACGACGCGGCAGCGCTTACGCGTCGTGCCATAGAGGATATCGAAGCGCGCCGGCAGGTCGATGAATTTTTGCAGCTGCAGACATGCACCGCCTGCGGAGTAGTCGACCAGGATGCACTCGACAGCAGGTGCTTTCGGTCCAAAGAGCAGCTTGGCTACACTCGAGATTCGGCCTTGAGGCCGCTGGCGTGGGTATAGTCGGGGATAATCCATGACCGCGAACTCGTTTCGGGTGCCACCGTTGCGAGCCCATTGTGACGCCAGTTCGCTGCGATGCAGTTTATCCCTTTGGTCAATTTTGAGCATTTGGTTGATGAATTTTAAATGTTTGGAAACCTAGTAATTTACCCGTCGCGGCGGGCGCGATACCATCCACCTCATGGATACGCCGACAGGACACGACAAGAACGCCGACCAGATCGCCTATTGGAACGGCGCAAATGGGCAGCGCTGGACCGATCGCCAGGCCGAACAGGACGTCTTGCTCGCGCCAGCTTCGAAAGCCTTGATCGACCGTGCCGCCGCCAAGACCGGCGACCGTGTCATCGATGTCGGCTGCGGCTGCGGCTCAACCAGCATCGCCTTCGCCGAGAGGGTGGCGCCCAATGGCTGCGTGCTCGGCGTCGATATCTCCGGTCCGATGCTGTCGCGGGCACGGCAACTGGCGCCGAAAGGGCTTCCGGTCGATTTCGTGCAGGCGGACGCGACCGTCTATCCCTTCGATCCCGGAAGTTTCGATCTCGTGGTCTCGCGCTTCGGGGTGATGTTCTTCGCGGAGCCCGCGATCTCCTTTGCCAATCTGCGCCAGGCGCTGCGGCCATCGGGCCGCGTGGCCTTTGCCTGCTGGCGTGAGCCGCGCGAGAATCCGTGGATGATGGCGCCGTTGGCGGCCATCTACCAGCACGTGCCAAAGCTGCCGCCGCAGACCCCGGAGGATCCCGGTCCCTTCGCCTTTGCCTCGGAGGAGCGGGTGAACCGCATTCTCGGAGAAGCCGGCTACAAGGCGATCGAGATGGAGCCGGTCGCGCTTTCGTTCGATATCGCGATCGGACGGGGGCTCGACGCGGCGGTGCAGGCCGCGCTGCAGATCGGGCCGGGGAGCCGTGCACTGGACGGGCATTCGCCCGAGACCCGGGCCGCGGCCGCGAAATCCGTGAAGGAAATGCTGACGCCATTCGTTCGTGGCGACAGCGTGCCGCTGGCCGGATCAATCTGGATCGTGACGGCGCGCGCCTCTTGAGGGCCTTACGCCCGTTCTTCCCAGATCGTGGCGAGATGCACGATGGTCTGGACCGCCTTTTCCATATCCTGACGGCTGACCCATTCCAGGCGGGAGTGGAAAGCGTGCTCGCCGGCAAAGATGTTGGGGCAGGGCAGTCCCATGAACGAGAGCCGTGAGCCGTCGGTGCCGCCGCGGATCGAGCCTCGCACCGGCTCCAGGCCCGCGCGACGGATCGCCTCGATGGCGTAGTCGACGATTTTGGGATTCTCGTCGATCACCCGTTTCATGTTGCGGTACTGCTCCGTGACCTCCATGCGGTATGTGGAGCGCCGATAGTCCTTGATCACGTCCTTGACGATATTCTCCAGAAGCGTTTCTTTCTCCTTCAGTCCCTCGTCGGTGAAGTCGCGCACGATGAAGCCGATCGTCGCCTGCTCAAGTGCGCCGGAAATTCCGATCGGATGCAGGAAGCCTTCTCTGCCTTCGGTAGTTTCCGGCGAGCAAGTGGCTTTCGGCAGGCGATCGACGATCGCGGCTGCGATCTTGATCGCGTGCTCCATCTTGCCCTTGGCAAAGCCCGGATGGGTGGAGACGCCTTCGATGGTGATGGTGGCGCCATCGGCGGAGAAGGTCTCGTCCTCGACATAGCCGGCGGTCTCGCCGTCCATGGTGTAGGCGAAATCCGCGCCGAGCTTTTTTAGATCGACGTTGTCGACGCCGCGGCCGATCTCTTCGTCCGGCGTGAACAGGATTTTGATGGTGCCGTGCTTCACCTGCGGATTGTTCAGGAAGAAATGCGTGGCATCCATGATCTCGGCGACACCGGCCTTGTTGTCGGCGCCGAGCAGGGTGGTGCCGTCGGTCGTGATGATGTCGTTGCCGATCTGATTGTTCAGCTCCGGATGCTCGGCGACGCGGATCACCTGGGCGGGATCGGCGGGGAGCGCGATGTCGCCGCCGCGATAATTCCTGACGATCTGTGGCTTGACGTTCTTGCCCGTGCAATCCGGTGACGTGTCCATGTGCGAGCAGAAGCAGATCACCGGCACTTTCCTGGTCGTGTTGGCCGGGATGGTCGCATAGACATAGCCGTGTTCGTCGAGATGGGCGTCGGCTATCCCCATCGCCTGCAACTCGCTGGCGAGTAGCCGTCCGAGGTCTTTTTGCTTTTCGGTGGAAGGGCAGGTCGGCGACGAGACGTCCGACTGGGTGTCGATGACCACGTAGCGCAGGAAGCGCTCGGTGACGGTGTGCGTGAACGCAGAGGCAGGAATCACTTTTCTTGAACCGCGGCTAGGAGGTGGATGTTTGCGGGCATCATAAACAAAAAGCGCCATTCCGGGGCGGCGTATGCCAGCCGGAATGACGCTCCTGTCGGCAGAATACCGGCCTAGACGGCTTCCTTCAGCTCCTTGGCGGCGCGGAAGGCGACCTTCTTCGAAGCCTTGATCTGGATCGGTTCGCCGGTAGCGGGGTTCCGGCCCATGCGCGCGGCGCGCTTGCGCACCTGCAGGATGCCCAGGCCCACGATACGGATCCGCTCGCCCTTCTTGAGGTGCTTGGTGATCATGGTGACCATGTCGGTGAGAATAGCCTCGGCCTGCTTCTTGGATAGCTCCTGTTCTTCGGCAATGGCCGCCGCCAGGTGCTTGAGCGTGATGGTTGCCGGGGACGCTGCTTTCTTCGCCATGTTAGCCCTCCTCGTTAATTAATGGCTCGGAACCTGAGACGTATCAGGCCTTAAACGATTCGGCCGAAACCGACCATGTCGATTTGCCTTGAAAACAAGGCATTATTTGCGTCGGCATCGCAAAAAGCCTTGCCAGACAGGAGCTTTTAACATCCTTGACTTGTAATGGTGGCCCCTTTAAGTCCCACACCTCTGCGGATCATCCGATCATGCGGGAGTAGCTCAGTTGGTTAGAGCGCCGGCCTGTCACGCCGGAGGTCGCGGGTTCGAGCCCCGTCTCTCGCGCCACGCATTTTCATCAAATAAAGCGTCATAATCGCAAAAAGGCCGCCCGAAGGCGGCCGTTCTTACGTAATTCCTGTTGTTCGGGTCAGCGGACCATCGAGGTGTCCGAGCTGGTCACGACCACCGGCTTGCCGGCTTTGATGACATGGGCGGTCTGGCTGTAATCCACATTGGTGCGAGCAGCGATACCGAATGCTGCCACCGCGATGCCGGCCACCAGCGCCACCGCCACGATCTTCAGGTGGGTCGCACGATCAGCGGAGTGAATGGAGTGGTTCATCTTCAGCCTCCCGGCGCCTGATGACGCCCTTCGTTGGCCGTAGGACTACGCCTCCTCTGTTTCAGGCCGGTTTCGTGGGTTCCACGAAATGGTTTCGTTGCCCGCCTGAATTGATTTCGTGTTGAAGCTCGCGGGGAGCGCCGGCCCGGCCGCAACAAGACCCGGGCGCTGTCGGCCCTCGGGACAAAAACAATAATGAAATCAATAAATATGACCCCGAAGGGGTCTGTGTGGAACTGCTTCCACTGCCGTGCGGAGGCCTGATCGGCGCTGGAGACGTACACCGGGCCTTTGACCTAAACCGCCCGCTTGATGTCGGCGCGGATGTAGCGCGCTGCCCAGATGAACAAGAGCGCGCCGAGCGTGGTCGTGACCGCGGCCGACAGCAACGAATAGCGCACGGCGTCGTTGCCGTAGGTTGCCTTCAGTGCGTCGTTGATCATGCCGACGGCGAGCGGGCCGACGCCCTGGCCAAAACAGGTCGCGGTCAACAGGATGAAGGCGGAGGCGAGCGCTCGCATGCTCGGCCGCGCCACGGTTTGGGCGATCGCGAAGATCGGCCCCAGGTGAAAGCCGACCATGAAGGAAGTCAGCGCAAGCATCGCGACCATGGTCGCGAAGTCCTGCGTCAGCATGCAGACCGCGAACACCGGGCCCGCGAGACCCGACATGATCGCCGGCGCCCATAGTTTCCAGCGGTCGTCGCGTTTGCTGATCTCCGCCACAAGGAGGCCGCCGACCAGCGTGCCCGCCATGCCGGCCAGGCCCTTGAAGGTGCCGGCATAGGTGCCGATCTCGACGCTCGACAAATGATGCACACGCGCGAGAAACGGCGGGATCCAGGCGGCGGTGGCGTAATTGGTATAGGTGGTCAGACAAAACCCGATCAACACGATGATGAAGCTCGGCTGGGTCGCGAGGAAGCTCAACGTCGGTCCGAGCGGCTCCGGCACAAAGCTCTCGGCCATGGCGCCGCGCCTGGGCTCGGAAACCGTCAGCCATAGCACCGCGGCCAGCGCCATGCCGGGCAGACCGGCCGAGAAGAACGCCATCCGCCAGCCATAGTGCTGGTTGACCCAGCCGCCGATGAAATAGCCCATGAACACGCCGAGATAGGTGCCGATGGCGTAGATGCCGAGGGCCCGGGGACGCTCGTTCTTGCTGAAGAGATCGGCGACCAGCGATTGCGACGCCGGGGTACCTGCGGACTCGCCGATGCCGACGCCGATCCGCGCCAGGGCGAGCGTGGCGACGCTGGTGGCCATGCCGCAGAGGAAGGTCATCACGCTCCAGAACGCAAACGCAATCGCCACGATGTTGCGCCGGTTCAGCCGGTCGGCGATGCGCGCGATGGGAATGCCGAGCAGCGAATAGAACAGCACGAAGCCGAAGCCCGCGAGCAGGCCCATGGTGGTGTCGCTGAGGACAAACTCCTTCTTGATCGGCTCGATCAGGACATTGAAGATCGTGCGGTCGAGGAAGTTCAGGGCATAGACGACGGTCAGGACGCCGAGCACGTAATAGCGTTTCGCGGAGGGCACGGCTTGAGCTTGCATTGACGCGGCCGCCTGCGGCGCGAGATCGACCATGGCTTCCCCCTGATGTTTTTCCTTGACGCGAAGTCTCACGCCTCGCGAATGAAATTCCCCGCTTCGAATTCGATCGGCTTGGCGTTCGCATCGAAGGATACGCTGACGGGATCGCGCCCCGCGGCCAGCGCCTCGAGCTGTTCGCCCAGCATCCGCCGCACCATCAGGATGCCGCGGTCGCTCTGGCCGAAATGTTCTTCCGAATGCAACGTCATCGTTCCCTGGCCGACTTGCGCCTCGTAGTCGCCGGGAAAGCGCTGGTGCTCTTCCTCGGTCATGTCCCACCAGAATTTTCCGTTGAACTTGGAGCGCATGCGGGAGATGTCGCCGGAGTTCTTCACCCGGCCGGCGACATAGATGCGGAAGGAGGTGTCGTCGATCGGCAGTGTCCAGCCGATCGAACTCGACGCGGGCAAATTGCGCCACGCGCGGGTTCGGCACGACGCGGAGAGTGGGAAGGGCGGCTTCGGTGACCCGGTAGAAGATCTTGCCGTCGTCCTGCTTGCGGATCGAGCGCACGGTGACGCCGCGCGGCGACATCTCGAACTTCACCTCGGGCATCGAGGCCATCATGTTGGTGAATTGCGGCCCGCTGAATGAGCCGTGCAGCACCGGCACATGATAGGGATCGACCACGTTCTCGAAATGCTGCAGCCAGTTGCAGGGGATGATGGCCGGGCCGCCGCCGCCGATCGAGGTATCGTCGGCTTCGACGAACTCGCCGGCGTCCATGTTTTCGAGGCACTCGTAGCGCGGCAGCACCGGCTTTTTGTCGGCCGGGCCAATATAGGCGAAGATCAGCCCGTAAAGCTCCTGCACGGGATACCAGGGCTGGCGCACCTTGTTCTTGAACATCCCGCCGTCGGTCTCGCAGGGCTGCTCGAGGCAGCGGCCTTCAATGTCGAACTTCCAGCCGTGGTAGCAGCAGCGGATGCCGTCATCCTCGACCTTGCCGTAATAGAGCGTGGTGCCGCGATGGCAGCATCGCGCATGCAACAGGCCTACCCGGCCAAGCCGGTCGCGAAACAGGATCAGATCCTCGCCTAACACCCTCACTTTCCTGGGGATATCGGTCGCGTCTGAGACCAGCCCGACCGGATGCCAGTAACGGCGCAACAACTCGCCCATCGGCGTCCCGCGGCCGACCGCGGTCAGCTCGGTCCGTGTCGTCGACGGCTTCATGGCATAGGCCGTGCCGAGATCGCGGTCCTGCTGGGTGATGGTCATCGCCGTTTCCTCCCGGCTGCTTGTTGTCTTGCTTGGCGAGAAGGAAAGGGTAGATCGATGACAATATCAACGATTTGCGCTTTCCATCGGCCTCCTTTGTTGGCAAAGGTTTTGGATGAGCAGGAAATTGAAACGTGCCGCCGAGCTGCGCGCGGAGCCGGAGCCTCCAATCGGCACCGCCGCCGAGCTGGCGCCGATCACGGCGATGATGTCGTCGCGGCTGATGGTGCTCGCCAATCTGCTCAAGCGGGGGGCGATCCTGCGCTACAAGCGCCTCGCCGGGCTATCCTCGGTGGAGTTCGGTCTGGTCGCTTCGCTCGGCCGCCGGCCGCCGATGAGTGTGGTCCGGCTGGCCGAAGCCGTGGGCCAGGACAAGGGGCAGATCAGCCGGGCGTTGGCAGGTTTGGTTTCGCGAAAATTGGTCGCCAGGGCGGTGAACCCCCACGACAATCGGGAAGTGCTGGTTTGTTTGACCCGGACTGGGCTCGCCGCCCATGACGCTATTGTGGCGGGCGCGTTGGAACGCAATCAGCGCTTGCTGGAACAGCTCGATCCGCAGGAAGTTGCCGATCTGCTCGATCATATTGACCGCCTGACCCGCAAGGCCGAAGACATGCTGGCGGTTGAAAAAGAGCTGGGCTGACTTACCTGAAGATCAGAGGCTGCGCGGCGTCCAGCAAGCCCACGCGCATCGATGACATCCGGCGGATGAAGTTTTCCCGTGCCGTGGATGGCGTCAAAATAGCTTGTCTTGCGCGCTCTGTTGCGCTGCGCTAAGCCTCAAGAACAATTCCAAATCGACGAATCTGCGGCCCCCGAAACCGCGGAAGAAGGTAGTGCCGATGACGGGCATCCTGCAGAATTATCTCCCCCTCGTGGTGTTTGTCGGCGTAGCAGCCTTGATTGGCACCGTGCTGTTGATCGCGCCGTTCGTGGTCGCGTTCCAGCAGCCCGATCCGGAAAAGCTGTCAGCCTATGAATGCGGCTTCAATGCTTTCGACGACGCCCGCATGAAGTTCGACGTCCGCTTCTACCTGGTTGCGATCCTTTTCATCATCTTCGACCTCGAAGTGGCGTTCCTGTTCCCCTGGGCGGTCGCGTTCGGCAAGCTCGGCGCCACCGGGTTCTGGTCGATGGTCGTGTTCCTGGCCGTGCTGACGGTCGGCTTTGCCTATGAATGGAAGAAAGGCGCGCTCGAATGGGATTGAGTCCCGCTGCCACCCAGCCGGCGGTCGCGCCGGCCCCGAAGGGCATTCTGGATCACGCCACCGGCCGGCCGGTCGGCGCCAATGACCATTACTTTCTCGAAGTCAACCACGAGCTTTCCGACAAGGGTTTCTTCGTTGCCGCAGCCGATGACCTGATCACCTGGGCGCGCACGGGCTCGCTGATGTGGATGACCTTCGGTCTCGCCTGCTGCGCGGTCGAGATGATGCAGGTCTCGATGCCGCGTTACGACGTCGAGCGCTTCGGCTTCGCGCCCCGCGCCTCGCCGCGACAGTCCGACGTGATGATTGTGGCCGGCACGCTCACCAACAAGATGGCGCCGGCGCTGCGCAAGGTCTACGACCAGATGCCGGAACCGCGCTACGTGATCTCGATGGGCTCCTGCGCCAATGGCGGCGGCTACTACCACTATTCCTATTCGGTAGTGCGCGGCTGCGACCGCATCGTGCCGATCGACATCTACGTGCCTGGCTGCCCGCCGACGGCGGAAGCGCTGCTCTACGGCGTGCTGCTGCTGCAGAAAAAGATCCGCCGCACGGGCACCATCGAACGCTGAACGAGGCATCATGACGGATCCGGCAGACATGATCGTGCCGCTGCTGCGTGAAACGCGCGCTGAAAACCTCGCGCAGCATGAGCAGACGCGGGCGATGATAGCCGCGCTCGACAAGCGGCCGGGTGGGGTGGAAGACGCGCAGAAGAGCTATAGGCAGGCGCTGACAGCCGACACACGGTTGAGCAAGCTCGTAACGGGCGAGTTTGAGGAGCGGATCGAAGCCCTTGAGAATAAGGTAAAAGAATTAGAGGGTCACAAGTGAGCAAGCTCGCTGAACTCGGTGAATCCATCAAGGTGGCATTGCCGCAGGCTGTGATCGGGTATTCGGTTGCATTCGATCAACTCACGGTGACGGTGCAGGCCGAACAGATCGTCGACGTCGTCAAATATCTGCGCGACGACGCGGGCTGCCGCTTCGTCAATATCACCGACGTCACCGCGGTCGATTATCCCGGCCGCGAGAAGCGTTTTGACGTCGTCTATCATCTGTTGTCGCCGACGCTGAACACGCGCATCCGCCTGCGCGCCGAGGCCGACGAAACCACCCAGGTGCCCTCGATCATCGATGTGTTTCCGGGAGCCGACTGGTTCGAGCGCGAGACCTATGACCTCTACGGCGTGATCTTCATCGGCCATCCGGACATGCGCCGCCTGCTGACGGACTACGGTTTCGAAGGCCATCCTTTGCGCAAGGATTTCCCGCTGACCGGCTTTGTCGAGGTGCGCTACGACGACCAGGAGAAGCGGGTGCTGTACGAACCCGTTCGGCTCAGTCAGGAATTCCGCAAATTCGATTTTCTCTCGCCGTGGGAGGGGGCGGACTATCCCGTGCTGCCCGGCGATGAGAAGGCGGGACCGAAGGCCTGACCATGAACGAGCAACCGCAAAACCTGCGCAACTTCACCATCAATTTCGGCCCGCAGCATCCGGCGGCGCATGGCGTGCTGCGCCTGGTGCTGGAGCTTGATGGCGAGGTGGTCGCGCGCGTCGATCCCCATATCGGCCTGCTTCATCGCGGCACGGAAAAACTGATCGAGCACAAGACGTATCTGCAGGCGATCCCGTATTTCGATCGGCTCGACTATGTCGCGCCGATGAATCAGGAGCACGCCTTCTGCCTCGCGGCCGAAAAGCTGCTGGGCATCGAGGTGCCGCGCCGCGGCCAGCTCATCCGCGTGCTCTATTGCGAGATCGGCCGGCTGCTTTCTCATCTGCTCAACATCACTACGCAGGCGTTGGACGTCGGCGCGCTGACCCCCCCGCTGTGGGGCTTCGAGGAGCGAGAGAAGCTCATGGTGTTCTACGAGCGGGCCTCGGGCTCGCGCATGCATGCGGCCTATTTCCGCATCGGCGGCGTGCACCAGGACCTGCCGCCGAAGCTGATCGACGACATCGAGATGTTCTGCGATCCGTTCCTCAAGGTGGTCGATGACCTCGACCGGCTGCTCACCGGTACCCGCATCTTCAAGCAGCGCAACGTCGACATCGGCGTGGTCACGCTGCAGCAGGCGTGGGAGTGGGGCTTCTCCGGCGTGATGGTGCGGGGGTCCGGCGCGGCCTGGGATTTGCGCAAGGCGCAGCCCTATGAGTGCTATGCCGAGATGGATTTCGACATTCCGATCGGCAAGAACGGCGACTGCTACGACCGTTACTGCATTCGCATGGAAGAGATGCGCCAGTCCGTGCGCATCATGAGGCAGTGCATCCAGAAGCTCAAAGCGCCGGATGGGCAGGGGCCGGTCGTTGTCCAGGACAACAAGATCTCGCCACCCCGCCGCGGCGAGATGAAGCGTTCGATGGAAGCCCTCATCCATCATTTCAAGCTCTACACCGAGGGCGTCCACGTGCCGGCCGGCGAAGTCTATGCCGCGGTCGAGGCCCCGAAGGGCGAGTTCGGCGTCTACCTCGTCTCCGACGGCACCAACAAGCCCTACAAGTGCAAGATCCGCGCGCCGGGTTTTGCACATCTGCAGGCGATGGACTTCATCTGCCGCGGTCATCTGCTCGCCGACGTCTCGGCCATTCTCGGCTCGCTCGATATCGTGTTCGGTGAGGTCGATCGGTGATGGCGCCAGCGCCCATCCAGTTTGATCGCGCCTCGGGGGCCCTCGACGGGGCCAACCTGTGGGAGCGGACGGCTGCGTTGGCGCTCGCCACAGGTTCGAAAATCTCCTCGCACTTCTCGCATCGCGGCTACAATTCCTGCGCCAATTTGCTGCGCAAGACGCTGCCGGAGCGCAATATCGCGATCAAGCTGAACTCGGACGCCGTGTTCGAGTTTCCCTATGGCGACGGCTACTGGAGCAAGCTGCTCAACCGTTCGTACTCTTATGAAGACGAGCTGGAGCTGCTGTTCCGCGACTCCGTTGACGTCGACTACACCTTCGTCGATTGCGGCGCCAATTACGGCTATTGGTCCGTGCTGGTGTCGAGCAAGCCGTTCGGCGCGCACAAGGCGATCGCGATCGAGCCTTCAGGGCAGAATTTTCCAAAGCTCGCCAACAATGCGCGCGTCAACGACAACCGTTTCGAGCTGATGAAATGCGCGATTGGCTCGGTTCGTGGCACGGCGCATCTCACTGGTACCAAGCACGAAGCCTTTAGCATCGCCGGCGCGGGCAGCGGCGGTGAGAAAGTGCCGGTCATTGCGCTCGACAACCTCATCGACGACGGCAGGGTTTCGGCCAACGGCAAATATCTCATCAAGCTCGACGTCGAGGGTGTCGAGATCGAGGCGATCAAGGGCGGGTCGCGGCTGTTGCAGACCGACAGCGTCGTGCTGTGCGAAGAACACGGCAATGACCGCGAGCACACGGTGTCGCGCTATATCCTGGAAAAGACGCCGCTCACGCTGATGGTCTACGATCCGCTCTCGAGCCGGCTCGAGACCGTCAAGGAACTCTCGATCCTCGACCGCATCAAGGTTTCGTCCCACGTCGGCTACAATGTGTTCGGCACCGCAAGCGCGTTCTGGCAAAACCGGATCAATGCGCTTAATGCGAATGCCGCGCGCCGCATGCAATGAAAGACTAGAGCACGATGTCCGTCCGCCGCCTAGCGCCCAAGGAAGTGCAGCCCGCGAGTTTTGCGTTCTCGGACGAGAACCTCGCCTGGGCCAGGAAGGAGATCGCCAAATATCCGCCGGGACGCCAGGCGTCGGCGGCAATTGCCATTCTGTGGCGAGTGCAGGAGCAGCATGAGGGCTGGGTATCGGAAGCTGCGATCCGTGCGGTGGCCGATCTGCTGGAAATGCCCCACATCCGCATGCTGGAAATCGCGACCTTCTACACGATGTTCCAGCTCTCGCCGGTCGGCAAGAAGGCGCATGTCCAGGTCTGCGGCACCACGCCCTGCCGGCTGCGCGGCGCGGGCGACATCATCGACGTCTGCAAGAGCCGCATTCATCACGATCCCTTCCATCTCTCCAAGGACGGCAATTTCAGCTGGGAGGAAGTGGAGTGCCTGGGCGCCTGCGTGAACGCGCCGATGGTGCTGATCTGGAAGGATACCTATGAGGACCTGACCAAGGAGAACTTTGGCAAGGTGCTCGACGGCTTTGCGTCCGGCAATCCACCCAAGCCGGGTCCGCAGAACGGCCGCCAGTTTTCCGCGCCCATCACCGGGCCGACCACGCTGAAGGAAGTCACCTGATGCGGGCTCGCGCGAAACGCAAACCGCTGATTGGAGAAGCTGTTTAGTCATGCTCGACGACAAGGATCGCATCTTCAAGAACCTCTACGGCCTCCACGACTGGGGCCTCGAAGGCGCGCGCAAGCGTGGCGCATGGGACGGCACCAAGGCCATCATCGACAAGGGCCGCGACTGGATCATCAACGAGATGAAGTCCTCCGGCCTGCGCGGCCGCGGCGGGGCGGGCTTCCCGACCGGCATGAAATGGTCGTTCATGCCCAAGGAATCCAAGGACGGAAGGCCGAGCTATCTCGTGGTCAATGCCGACGAGTCCGAGCCCGGCACCTGCAAGGACCGCGAGATCATGCGGCACGACCCGCATCTCCTGGTCGAGGGCTGCCTGCTCGCGAGCTTCGCGATGGGCGCGCATGCCTGCTACATCTATGTGCGCGGCGAGTTCATCCGGGAACGCGAGCATCTGCAGGCCGCAGTCGATCAGGCCTATGAGGCGAAGCTGATCGGCAAGGACAATGTCAACGGCTGGCCGTTCGATCTCTATGTGACCCACGGGGCCGGCGCTTATATCTGCGGCGAGGAGACCGCGCTGCTGGAAAGCCTCGAGGGCAAGAAGGGCCAGCCGCGGCTGAAGCCGCCGTTCCCGGCCAATGTCGGCCTCTACGGCTGCCCGACCACCGTCAACAATGTCGAGTTGATTGCGGTTGCGCCCGATATCCTTCGCCGTGGAGCGGCGTGGTTCTCGGCCATCGGCCGGCCCAACAATGTCGGCACAAAGCTGTTCTGCGTCTCCGGCCATGTCGAACGTCCTTGCAACGTCGAAGAAGCCATGGGCATTCCGTTCCGGGAACTGATCGAGCGGCATTGCGGTGGCATTCGCGGCGGCTGGGACAATCTCAAGGCGGTCATTCCCGGCGGCTCGTCGGTGCGCATGGTGCCGGCCGAGCAGATCATCGACACGCCGATGGATTTCGACAGCCTCGGCAAGCTGCGTTCCGGCCTCGGCACCGCGGCGGTGATCGTGATGGACAAGTCGACCGACCTGATCCGGGCGATCGCGCGCATCTCCTATTTCTACAAGCACGAGAGCTGCGGCCAGTGCACGCCCTGCCGCGAGGGCACGGGCTGGATGTGGCGAGTGCTTGAGCCGCATGGCCGAGGGTCGCGCCCACAAGCGCGAGATCGACATGCTCTTGGAAGTCACCAAGCAGGTCGAAGGCCACACGATCTGCGCGCTCGGCGATGCCGCGGCCTGGCCGATCCAGGGCCTGATCGCGCATTTCCGTCACGAGATCGAAGCACGGATCGACGAATATTCGCGCAAGGCGGATCTCGACGATCAGGGCGTGCTCGATCCCGCGCACATGGTCGCGGCGGAGTGAGCAACGAGCATTTCTGGTGGCAGAGATACGGGACGCTGGCGCAGATGGCGCAGGCGGCCGTGGCGCTGCTCGGCTTTGTTGCGATCCTGTTCCAGATCAACGAGATCCGCACCAACAATCGCGCCGCCAGCGCGCGGCAGGCGTTTCTCGGCTATACCGATCTGCGCGTTCAAGAATCCGAAATTCTCGCATCCCGATTACGATGCGATCAAGGCCGGCAGCCGCGACGAGCAGGTCCAGTACGAGAGCTTCGTCTCCTACTTCCTCTACGCCTGCGAGGAAACGATCGCCGCCTTCGCCGACAAGCGCGAATGGCAGGCCTCCTGCGATTACGATCTGAAGCCGCATCTGCCGTTCCTCTGCGAGAAGAACGCAGGCGCAGCCGGCCTATCTCGCCACCTACGGCGCCGAGACCCAGCAATGGGTCGAAGGCGTCGCTGAAGACCGCCAGCGTTACACCGCCCGACTGCAAGCTGGGAAAGACTTGAGAAGCAATGACCAAAATCATCGTCGATGGCAAAGAGATCGATGTTCCGCCGGAATACACGCTGCTGCAGGCGTGCGAGGCCGCGGGCGCCGAGATCCCGCGCTTCTGCTACCACGAGCGGCTGTCGATCGCCGGCAATTGCCGGATGTGCCTGGTCGAGGTGAAGGGCGGACCGAAGCCGGTCGCAAGCTGCGCCTGGGGCGTGCGCGATTGCCGTCCAGGTCCCAAGGGCGAGCCGCCGGAAATCTCCACGCGTTCGCCGATGGTGAAGAAGGCGCGCGAAGGCGTGATGGAGTTTCTGCTGATCAACCATCCGCTGGACTGCCCGATCTGCGACCAGGGCGGCGAGTGCGACCTGCAGGACCAGGCGATGGGCTATGGCGTCGACACCTGCCGCTTCGCCGAGAACAAGCGCGCGGTCGAGGACAAATATCTGGGCGCGCTGGTCAAGACCTCGATGAACCGCTGCATCCAATGCACGCGCTGCGTCCGCTTCTCCGCCGAAGTCTGCGGCGCGCCGGAAATGGGCGCGACCGGCCGCGGCGAGGACATGGAGATCACGACCTATCTCGAGCAGGCGCTGACATCCGAACTGCAGGGCAATCTCGTCGATATCTGCCCGGTCGGCGCGCTGACCTCGAAGCCGTATGCCTTCGCGGCGCGGCCCTGGGAGCTCGGCAAGACCCAGTCGGTCGACGTGATGGATGGCGTCGGCTCGGCGATCCGCGTCGACACCCGCGGCCGCGAGGTGATGCGCATCCTGCCGCGCATCAACGAGGCCGTGAACGAGGAGTGGATTTCCGACAAGACCCGCCACGTCGTCGACGGCCTGCGTACGCAGCGGCTCGACCGGCCCTACATCCGCGAGAACGGCAAGCTCCGCGCCGCCTCCTGGCCCGAAGCGTTCGCTGCGATCGCGGCCAAGGCCGGCCGCATCGACGGCAAGCGCATCGGCGCCATTGCCGGCGATCTTGCCGGTGTCGAAGAGATGTTCGCGCTGAAGGAGCTGCTGGCGAAATGCGGCTCGGCCAATCTCGCGGTGCAGGGCGGCGACGCCTTCGATCCCAAGGCTCGGCCGCGCGTCCTACATCTTCAATCCGACCATCGCCGGCATCGACCAGGCCGATGCGCTGCTGATCATCGGCTCCAACCCGCGCAAGGAAGCCGCCGTCCTCAACGCGCGCATCCGCAAGCGCTGGCGCACCGGCCAGCTCAAGGTCGGCGTGATCGGCGCCAAGGCCGATCTCACCTACGACTATGACTATCTCGGCGCGGGCACGGACACGCTCAGCGATCTCGCGGCCGGCAAGCACTCCTTCGCCGACGTGCTCAAGGATGCCAAGAATCCGATCGTGCTGGTCGGCGCCGGCGCGCTGGCGCGGCACGACGGCGCGGCGGTGCTGGCGCTCGCGGCCAAGGCTCGCGGCCGATTTCGGCGCGATCAAGGACGGCTGGAACGGCTTTGGCGTGCTGCAGGACACCGCCTCGCGCGTCGGCGCGCTCGATATCGGCTTTGCGCCGGGCGCAGGCGGCCTGAGCGCAGCGCAGATGACGACCTTCGGCACGCTCGACGTGCTGTTCCTGCTCGGCGCCGACGAGATCAAGGTGCCGGACGGCACCTTCGTGGTCTATATCGGCACCCATGGCGACCGCGGCGCGCACCGCGCCGACGTCATCCTGCCGGGCGCGGCCTACACCGAAAAGTCCGGCATCTACGTCAACACCGAAGGCCGGGTGCAGATCGCCAGCCGCGCGGCGTTCCCGCCCGGCGAGGCGCGCGAGGACTGGGCGATCATCCGCGCGCTGTCGGATGTGCTCGGCAAGAAGCTGCCCTACGATTCGCTGCAGGCGCTGCGGCAGGCGATGTTCAAGGCCGTGCCGCATCTGATGCGTGTCGACCAGATCGAGGCCGGCAACGCCGCCGACATCAAGACGCTGGCGGGCAAGGGCGGCAGCCTCGAGAAGACGCCGTTCAAGTCGTCGGTCGAGGATTTCTACCTGACCAACCCGATCGCGCGCGCTTCGGCGGTCATGGCGGAATGTTCCCGGCTGGCGTCCGGGCAAATGCTGACGGCAGCGGAGTGAGCGTGACCTGATGGCTGATTTCTTCGCAAGCTCGTTCTGGACCGGCTTCCTCTGGCCGCTGATCATCATGGTCGCGGAGAGCGTGCTGCTGCTCGTCGTGCTCCTGATCGCGATCGCCTACATCCTGCTCGCCGACCGCAAGATCTGGGCGGCGGTGCAGATCCGCCGCGGCCCCAACGTGGTCGGCCCCTGGGGCCTGCTGCAATCCTTCGCCGACCTGCTGAAGTTCGTGCTGAAGGAGCCGATCATTCCGTCCGGCGCCAACAAGGGCGTGTTCCTGCTGGCGCCGCTGGTGTCCTGCGTGCTGGCGCTCGCGGCCTGGGCCGTGATCCCGATGGATCTCGGCTGGGTGATCTCCGACATCAATGTCGGCGTGCTCTACATCTTCGCGATCTCGTCGCTGTCGATCTACGGCATCATCATGGCCGGCTGGTCGTCGAACTCGAAATATCCGTTCCTGGCCGCGCTTCGCTCGGCGGCGCAGATGGTGTCCTACGAAGTCTCGATCGGCTTCGTCATCATCACGGTGCTGCTGTGCGCCGGCTCGCTCAATCTCTCGGCCGTGGTCGAAGCGCAGAATACCCGCGGGCTCGCCAGCCTGATCGGCCTGCCGCAGCTCACCATCCTGAACTGGTACTGTGCTGGCCGCTGTTCCCGATGTTCGTGGTGTTCTACGTCTCGGCGCTGGCGGAAACCAACCGGCCGCCGTTCGACCTGGTCGAAGCCGAATCCGAGCTGGTCGCGGGCTTCATGGTCGAATACGGCTCGACGCCGTATCTGCTGTTCATGCTCGGCGAATATGTCGCGATCACCACGATGTGCGCGATGGCGACGATCCTGTTCCTCGGCGGCTGGCTGCCGCCGGTGGCGCTGCCGCCGTTCACCTGGATGCCCGGGGTGATCTGGTTCGCGCTGAAGGTGTTCTTCATGTTCTTCATGTTCGCGATGGCGAAGGCGATCGTGCCGCGCTACCGCTACGATCAACTGATGCGGCTCGGCTGGAAGGTGTTCCTGCCGCTGTCGCTGGCGATGGTGGTGATCGTCGCCGGCGTGCTGCAATTCGCCGGCATCGCGCCGAAGTGAGGTCGCTATGAGTGTCAACATCAACGCAACCGCCCGCTCGCTTCTGCTGTCCGAATTCGTATCGGCGTTCTTTCTCGCCATGCGCTATTTCTTCAAGCCGAAGCCGACGCTGAACTATCCGTTCGAGAAGGGGCCGATCTCGCCGCGCTTCCGCGGCGAGCATGCGCTGCGCCGCTATCCGAACGGCGAGGAGCGCTGCATCGCCTGCAAGCTGTGCGAGGCGATCTGCCCGGCGCAGGCGATCACCATCGAGGCCGGCCCGCGCCGCAACGACGGCACCCGCCGCACCGTGCGCTACGACATCGACATGGTGAAATGCATCTATTGCGGCCTGTGCCAGGAGGCCTGCCCGGTCGATGCCATCGTCGAGGGACCGAATTTCGAATTCGCGACCGAGACCCGCGAGGAACTCTATTATGACAAGGCGAAACTGCTCGCCAATGGCGACCGCTGGGAGCGCGAGATTGCGAAATCGATCGAACTCGACGCGCCGTACCGGTGAGGTGAGGGCATGATCCTTCCCGCGCTGTTCTTCTATCTGTTTGCCGGCGTCTGCGTGGCGTCGGCGGTGATGGTGATTGTGTCGCGCAATCCCGTGCACTCCGTGCTGTTCTGATCCTGGCCTTCGTCAACGCCTCCGGCCTGTTCGTGCTGATGGGCGCCGAATTCCTGGCGATGATCCTGATCGTGGTCTATGTCGGCGCGGTCGCGGTGCTGTTCCTGTTCGTGATCATGATGCTCGACGTCGATTTCGCCGAACTGCGCGAGGGCTTCCTGCGAATATCTGCCGATCGGTCTGCGTGATCGGCGGCATCTTCCTGCTCGAACTGCTGCTGGTCGGCGGCGGCTGGGTCATCAATCCCGGCGTCGCCAAGTCGATCACGGCGGCGATCCCGACCAATGTCAGCAACACCGAGGCGCTCGGCCTGGTGCTCTATACGAAGTACATCCACTACTTCCAGCTCGCCGGCATGGTGCTGCTGGTCGCGATGATCGGCGCCATCGTGCTGACGCTGCGCCACAAGGCGAACGTCAAGCGGCAGGACATCAACGTGCAGAACGCGCGGACGCCGGAACTCGCGATGGGCGTGCGCAAGGTGGCGTCGGGGCAGGGGCTGCAGGACGCGGACGCGGCGGAGTGGGTGCAATGACGATCGGTCTTGGACATTATCTCGCGGTCGGCGCGATCCTGTTCACGCTCGGGATCCTCGGCATCTTCCTCAACCGCAAGAACATCATCGTCATCCTGATGTCGATCGAGCTGATCCTGCTCGCGGTCAACATCAACCTGGTGGCGTTCTCGACCTTCCTCGGCGACATCGTCGGCCAGGTGTTTGCGCTGCTGGTGCTGACGGTGGCGGCCGCGGAAGCCGCGATCGGTCTTGCGGTGCTGGTGGTGTACTTCCGCAACCGCGGCTCGATCGCGGTTGAAGACGTCAATCTGATGAAGGGCTGAGCGCAGCTATGATTCAGGCAATCGTCTTTCTGCCGCTGCTCGGCGCCATTCTGGCCGGCCTGATCTCGATCTTCGGCGCGCATGCGCGCAACCCGAGCGGCGACGACGGTCGAGCATCACGACGACGCGCATGGCGCCGATGCCCATGCGTCGGCAGCCCATGACGACCATGGCCGACGATCACGGCCACGACGACCATCACGTCTTCGAGCCGCCGGCGGCGGGTTCGCGCGCGGCCGAGCTGATCACCACCGGACTGCTGTTGGTTTCGGCCGGCGCTGTCCTGGGTCGACGCTGGTCGATGTCGGCTTCCTGCACCACGACGCCGCGGATCGCGCTGTTCCCCTGGATCAATTCCGGCGATCTGCAGGTCGCGTGGTCGCTGCGCGTCGACACGCTGACCGCCGTGATGCTGGTCGTGGTCAACACCGTCTCCTCGCTCGTGCACCTCTATTCCATCGGCTACATGGACGAGGATCCGTACCGGCCGCGGTTCTTCGGCTATCTGTCGCTGTTCACCTTCGCGATGCTGATGCTGGTGACCGCGGACAATCTGGTGCAGCTGTTCTTCGGCTGGGAGGGCGTCGGTCTCGCGAGCTATCTGCTGATCGGCTTCTGGTACCAGAAGCCGTCGGCGAATGCGGCGGCGATCAAGGCCTTCGTGGTCAACCGCGTCGGCGATTTCGGCTTTGCGCTCGGCATCTTCGCGATCTTCATGCTGATCGGCTCGACCGATTTCGAGACCATCTTCGCCGGCGCGCCGGCGCTGACCGGCAAGACCATCGATTTCTTCGGCTGGCATGCCGATGCGCTGACGCTGACCTGCCTGCTGCTGTTCATGGGCGCGATGGGCAAATCGGCGCAGTTCCTGCTGCACACCTGGTTGCCGGACGCGATGGAAGGCCCGACGCCGGTCTCGGCGCTGATCCACGCCGCGACCATGGTCACCGCCGGCGTGTTCATGGTGGCGCGGCTGTCGCCGCTGTTCGAGCTCGCGCCGAACGCGCAGGCCGTCGTGATGTTCTTCGGCGCCACCACCGCGTTCTTTGCCGCGACCGTCGGCCTCGTGCAGAACGACATCAAGCGCATCGTCGCCTATTCGACCTGTTCGCAGCTCGGCTACATGTTCGTGGCGATGGGGGCGGGGGCCTATTCGGTCGGCATGTTCCATCTGTTCACGCACGCCTTCTTCAAGGCGCTGCTGTTCCTGGGCTCCGGCTCGGTGATCTACGCGATGCATCACGAGCAGGACATCCGCAACATGGGCGGGCTGTGGCGCAAGATCCCCTATCACCTATCGCGGTGATGTGCATCGGCACGCTGGCGCTGACCGGCTTTCCGCTGTTCGCCGGCTATTTCTCCAAGGACGCGATCATCGAGTCCGCCTATGCCTCGCACAATCCGTTCGCGTTCTACGGCTTCCTGATGACGGTGGTCGCGGCCGGCCTGACCTCGTTCTATTCGTGGCGTCTGATCTTCAAGACCTTCCACGGCGAGCCGCACGACCAGGAGCATTACGAGGCGGCGCATGAAGCCCGCTGTGGATGCTGATCCCGATCGGCGTTCTCGCCGCCGGCTCGATCCTGGCCGGCTTCCCGTTCAAGGAATTGTTCGCCGGCCACGGCGTGGAGGAATTCTTCCGCGAGTTCGCTGAAGATGAACCCGCATATCATCGAGGACATGCACCACATCCCGCAGTGCGATCGCGTTCCTGCCGACCGTCGATGATGGTGCTGGGCTTCGTGGTCGTCCTACTGTTCTACATCCGCCGGCCCTATCTGCCGGTCGAACTCGCCCGCCAGCAGCCGATGCTCTACCAGTTCCTGCTCAACAAATGGTATTTCGACGAGCTCTACGACCTGATCTTCGTGCGCCCGGCGAAGTGGATCGGCCGCTTCCTCTGGAAGAAGGGCGACGGCTTCGTCATCGACGGCTTCGGCCCCGACGGCGTCTCGGCGCGGGTGCTCGATGTCACCCGCAACGTGGTGAAGCTCCAGACCGGCTATCTCTATCACTACGCCTTCGCGATGCTGATCGGCGTCGCCGGCTCTGATCACCTGGTTCATGTTCGGCTTGGGAGGCCAGTGATGACAACCTGGCCCATCCTTTCGGTCGTCACCTTCCTGCCGCTGCGTCGGCGCGCTGCTGATCTATCTCATGCCGCGGCGACGACGAGGCGGCGCGGCGCAATGCGCGCTGGATCGCGCTGTGGACCACGCTGGTCACCTTCGCGGTGTCGCTGATCCTGGTCTGGCGCTTCGATCCCGCGCAGCCGGATTTCCAGTTCGTCGAGAAGGCGCCGTGGCTCGCCAGCGGCATCACCTATCACATGGGCGTCGACGGCATTTCGCTGCCGTTCGTGATCCTGACCACCGCCCTGATGCCGTTCTGCATCATCGCGAGCTGGAAATCGATCACGATGCGGGTGCGCGAATACATGATGGCGTTCCTGGTGCTGGAAACGCTGATGGTCGGCACCTTCTCGGCGCTCGACCTCGTGCTGTTCTATCTGTTCTTCGAGGGCGGCCTGATCCCGATGTTCCTGATCATCGGCGTCTGGGGCGGCCCGCGCCGGGTCTATGCGTCCTTCAAGTTCTTCCTCTACACGCTGCTCGGCTCGGTGCTGATGCTGCTCGCCATCATGGCGCTGTACTGGAACGCCGGCACCACCGACATCCCGACGCTGATGCACACCGCGGTGCCGCGCTCGCTGCAGACCTGGGCGTGGCTGGCGTTCTTTGCCTCCTTCGCGGTGAAGATGCCGATGTGGCCGGTGCACACCTGGCTGCCGGATGCGCATGTCGAGGCGCCGACCGCGGGCTCGGTGATCCTGGCCGCGATCCTCCTGAAGATGGGCGGCTACGGCTTCCTGCGCTTCTCGCTGCCGATGTTCCCGCTGGCCTCGCATGATTTCGCGCCGCTGATCTTCACGCTCTCGGTCGATCGCCATCATCTACACCTCGCTGGTGGCGCTGATGCAGGAAGACATCAAGAAGCTGATCGCCTATTCGTCGGTGGCGCATATGGGCTTCGTCACCATGGGCATCTTCGCCGGCACCACGCAGGGCGTCGCCGGCGGCGTGTTCCAGATGATCTCGCACGGCATCGTCTCGGGCGCGCTGTTCCTCTGCGTCGGCATCGTCTACGACCGCATGCATACCCGCGAGATCGCCGCCTATGGCGGCCTGGTCAACCGCATGCCGCTCTACGCGCTGGTGTTCATGGTCTTCACCATGGCCAATGTCGGTCTGCCCGGCACCTCGCGGCTTCGTCGGCGAATTCATGACGCTGATCGGCACCTTCAAGGTCTCGATCCCGACCGCGACTCTTCGCGACGACTCGGCGTGATCCTGTCGGCGGCCTATGCGCTGTGGCTCTATCGCAAGGTCGTGTTCGGCGCGCTGGTCAAGCCGTCGCTGGCGAGCATCAAGGATCTGACCTGCCGCGAGATGCCTGATGCTGTTGCCGCTGGTGGCGCTGACCATCCTGTTCGGCGTCTATCCGAAGCCGGTGCTCGACATGTCGGCGGCCTCGGTGCAGCAACTCGTCAACAACTACAACACGCGCAGTGACTGCCGTGAAGGCAGCCGCGCTGCTGCAGTGAAGGCGCGGTCAGGACACGCCGATGAGCTTTGAGAGTGCAGGTTATCACTTGCTGCCGGTGCTGCCGGAGCTGGTGCTCGCGGTCGGCGCCATGGTGCTGCTGATGATCGGGGCCTATCGCGGCGAGCGGCACGACCAGGCCTGGTCACCGGCGCTTGCGGTCGTGCTGCTGGTCGTGACCGGCGTGCTGGAGCTGATGCTGCCGGCCGGCAAGCTCACGACCTTCGGCGGCAGCTTCATCGTCGACGACTTTGCCCGCTTCCTGAAGATCCTGGCGCTGATCGGCTCGGCCGCGACGCTGCTCCTGTCGATCGAATTTCTGGCCGATCCGTCGCGGCGCATCTTCGAATATTCGATCCTGGTGCTGCTCTCGACGCTCGGCATGATGGTGCTGATCTCGGCCGGCGACCTGATCATGCTCTATCTCGGGCTCGAGCTGATGAGCGCTCGCGCTCTACGTGGTCGCGGCCAGCAACCGCGACAACGCCAAATCGACCGAGGCCGGCCTGAAATATTTCGTGCTCGGCGCGCTGTCCTCGGGCATGCTGCTGTACGGCGCCTCGCTGATCTATGGCTTCACCGGCACCGTCGAGCTTCGCCGGCATCGCGGCGGCGGCGAAGACCGGCAGCATCGGCATCGTGTTCGGCCTCGTGTTCCTGCTCGCCGGGCTTTGCTTCAAGGTCTCGGCGGTGCCGTTCCACATGTGGACGCCCGACGTCTATGAGGGCGCGCCGACGCCGGTCACGGCGTTCTTCGCCTCCGCGCCGAAGGTCGCGGCGATGGCGGTGTTCACCCGCGTGGCGCTGACGGCGTTTCCCGGGCATCGTCCCGCAATGGCAGCAGATCGTCGTGTTCGTCTCGATCGCCTCGATGGCGCTCGGATCGTTCGCCGCGATCGGCCAGAAGCAACATCAAGCGCCTGATGGCCTATTCCTCGATCGGCCATATGGGCTTTGCGCTGGTCGGCCTTGCCGCCGGCACGGCCGAAGGCGCGCAGGGCGTGCTGGTCTATATCGCGATCTATGTCGCGATGACGCTCGGCACCTTCGCGGTCATCCTGGCGATGAAGCGCAACGGTCAGCATGTCGAAAAGATCAGCGATTTCGCGGGCCTGTCGCGCACCAATCCGCTGCTGGCCTTCTTCTTCGCGATGCTGCTGTTCTCGCTGGCCGGCGTTCCGCCGCTCGCGGGCTTCTTCGCCAAATTGTACGTGTTCGTCGCGGCGATCAAGGCGGGCCTGTTCACGCTCGCCGTGATCGGCGTGCTCGACCAGCGTGGTCGGCGCGTTCTACTATCTCACCATCGTCAAGGTGATGTATTTCGACGAGCCGCTGGCCGAGCTCGATCCGATGCGCGTCGAACTGCGCACGGTGCTGGCGGTCGCCGGCCTCTTCAACATCTTCTTCTTCGTCTATCCGGGGCCGCTGGTCAGCGTCGGCCACGGCCGCGGCGAAGTCGCTGTTCTAGATGGCATTCTCGCTCGGTCCGCGAGCCACATCGGCGGGCTACCGGCTCGCCGCCTTCGATCAGATCGGCTCGACCAACGCCGAAGCCATGGCGCGCGCGCGCGACGGCGAGCGCGGGCCGATGTGGTTTGTCACCTCGGAGCAGACCGCCGGGCGCGGACGGCGGCATCGGCCCTGGATCGCGCCGCGCGGTAACCTCGCCAGCAGCGTCCTCGAAGTGATCGACGTATCGCCCGCGGTCGCGGCGACGCTCGGCTTTGCCGCGGGGCTTGCGCTGGAGGCGGCGCTGCAGAAGGTCAGCATCGAGGCTCGCTGAGGTCGGCGGGATCGGACCATATGAAATTTTCGCTGAAATGGCCCAACGACGTGCTGGCCGGGCGGCAGAAGCTCGCCGGCATCCTGCTGGAGGCCGAGGCGGTGGCCGACAATCGGCTGGCCGTCGTGGTCGGCATCGGCACCAATGTCGTCGCCGCGCCGGAGGGCACGCCGACGCCGGCGACCTCGCTGGCGGCGCTGGGCGTCCATATCGGCGCGGAGGAGCTGTTCGCGGCGCTGTCGGACGCCTGGGCGGAATTCCGCGGCATCTGGGACAATGGCCGCGGCTTTGGCGAAATCCGGCGGCTCTGGCTGGAGCGCGCCGCGGGCCTCGGCCAGCCGGTCGCGATCCAGACCGGCGGCGCGACCGTGGAGGGGACCTTCGACACCATCGATGAGACGGGCTGCCTGATCGTCCGGACGCCGGACGGCAAGCGGGTCCCGATCACGGCGGGCGACGTCTATTTCGGCGCGGCCGCGTCCGCGGGAGCAGCCTGATGGCGCGGCCGGATGAACTGACCTTTGCGCCGCTCGGCGGCGTCGGCGAGATCGGCATGAACCTGTCGATCTACGGCCTCGGCAACCGCCACCAGCGCTCCTGGCTCGCGGTCGATCTCGGCGTCTCCTTCGGCGACGAGGAGCATCTGCCGGGCATCGACCTGATCATGCCCGACATCCGCTTTCTCGAAAAGGAGCGCAAGAACCTGGTCGGCCTCGTGCTGACGCATGCCCATGAAGACCATTTCGGCGCCATCATCGACCTCTGGCCGAAGCTGAAATGCCCGATCTACGCGACCAAGTTCAGCGCGGCGCTGTTCGAGGCCAAATGCGCCTCCGAGCGCAATCCGCCGAAAATCCCGGTCACGGTGGTGCCGTCGGGCGGCCGCATCGATCTCGGCCCGTTCAACGTCGAGTTCATTCCGGTCGCGCATTCGATTCCGGAATCGCACGCGCTGGCGATCCACACCGCCGCCGGCACCGTGCTGCATACCGGCGACTGGAAGATCGATCCGACGCCGATCATCGGCCCGCCGACCGACGAGCGGCGGCTGCGCGAACTCGGCGATGCCGGCGTGCTGGCGCTGATCGGCGATTCCACCAACGCGGTGCGGGAAGGCCGCTCGCCGTCGGAGACCGAAGTCGCCAAAACCATCACCGAACTGGTGAAGGCGGCCAAGGGCCGGGTCGCCGTGACCACCTTTGCCTCCAACGTCGCGCGGCTGCGCGCGGTCGCCGATGCGGCGCAAGGCTGCCGGTCGCGAGGTGGTGGTGGTCGGCCGCGCCATGGAGCGCGTCGTGCAGGTGGCGCGCGAGACCGGCTATCTCGACGGCGTGCAGAATTTCCGCGGCGCCGATCTCTACGGCCATTTCCCGCCCGACAAGGTGCTGGCGCTGTGCACCGGCAGCCAGGGCGAGCCGCGCGCGGCGCTGTCGCGCATCGCCAACGACGATCATCCGCAGGTGACGCTCAACAAGGGCGACTGCGTGATCTTTTCCTCGCGCACCATCCCCGGCAACGAGAAGGCGGTCGGCGCCATCATCAATGGCCTGATCACCAGGGCATCGAAGTCATCACCGACCGCACCCATCTCGTGCATGTCTCCGGCCATCCGCGCCGCGACGAACTGCGCGACATGATCTCCTGGGTGCGGCCGCAACTGCTGATCCCCGTTCATGGCGAGGCGCTGCATCTGTTCGAGCACGCCAAGCTGGCGCGGGCCGCCGGCGTGCCGAAGGTGCTGATCTGCCGCAACGGCGACCTGGTCAAGCTCGGGCCCGGGCGATCCCGGCATCATCGAGGAACTGCCGTCGGGGCGGCTCTACAAGGACGGCACTATTCTGGAGGACGCCAAGTCGCGCGCCGTCGTCGAACGGCGGCGGACTGGCCTTTGCCGGCTGCGCCTTCGTCGCCATCGCGGTGACCGAAAAGGGCGAACTGGCCGACGATCCCGAGGTTGATCTGGTCGGGATCCCCGAGAAGAATACGGCCGGAGAGGTCATCGACGAGATCGTGTTCGACGTCGTGGTCTCGACGGTGGAGGGCCTGCCGCGGGCGCGGCGGCGCGATCCCGACGCGATGGCGGAATCGGTGCGCCGCGCGGTGCGTGCCGCGATCAACGAGCAGTGGGGCAAGAAGCCGCTGTGCTTCGTTCACGTTCTGACGGTCTGAGCAGTGTGTTCCGCAAAAGTGGATAACGGTTTTGCGGTCAGAACACGCGCAAGTATAAAGAGCGGAGAAGTGTCATGCTGGGCCGGCTCAATCATGTGGCGATCGCGGTCAAGGACGCCGAGAAGGCCGCCAAAATCTATGGCGCGGCGTTCGGCGCCGATATCTCCGCGCGCGGTGCCGCTGCCGGAGCACGGCGTCATCACCGTGTTCGTGACCCTGCCCAACACCAAGATCGAATTCATCCAGCCGCTCGGCGAAGCCTCGCCGATCGCCAAATTTCTCGAGCGCAATGCCGACGGCGGCATCCACCACATCTGCTATGACGTGCCCGACATCATCGCGGCGCGCGACACGCTGATCAAGGAGGGCGCGCGGGTGCTCGGCGACGGCGTGCCCAGGATCGGCGCCCACGGCAAGCCGGTGCTGTTTCTGCACCCGAAGGATTTTTCCGGCGCGCTCGTCGAAATCGAACAGGCCTGAAGCCGCGATGGCCTACACAATCTCGACCGGGTTTGCGATCTACTTCGTGATGTGGTGGATCGTGCTGTTCCTGACGCTGCCGTTCGGCGTGCGCAGCCAGCACGAGGACGGCGAGGGCGCTCCCGGCACCGATCCCGGCGCGCCGGTCGCGGCGCGGATGGGCCGCAAGCTGATCTGGACCACGGTCATCTCGGCGGTGATTTTCGCGCATCGCGATGCTGGCCTATAACGCCGGGCTATCTGAACATCGAGCGGCTGTCCAGGCTGATGGGGATTCCGCTCTGATCCCACGCCGCAGGGCCCGGACACAAAATCTCGAAAACAACCCCATGCAAAGTAGAATGGGTCCCGGTTCCCGGTACTCACGCCGCTCGCGTCCGGGGCACCAGATGGACCGTCGTCACGGCCTACCCTGATCTCATCCCGCTTTAGTCGAACGCGACGCCTATCCGTTTGTCCGTTCGCCAGGCGACCCGGCAGTGGCGGCGCGCGTGTTCGCCCGGGATCACCAACCAGAAGTTGTCGGGGACGCCGACCGGACTGGCGACCTCAAGTGCGGCGCCGGTGTCCGATACATTACGGATGGTGCAACCGATGACGCCGCCATTGAACTCGATGGATCCTGCCTTCAATACCCGATGCCGGGGCGCCGCGCGATGGTTCTCCAGAACCTGAAGCGGTTCAGGTGCCTTGGGCTCCGCGCCCTTCGCCGCTTGTTGCTCCAGCAACCCCTGGGCGTGCCGCGTTGCAGCCTCGATGGTCTCGTTGGTCAGCGTGGGCCTGATTCTGGCCCAGGCTAGCCGGAAGCGGACCTGGCAGTCCTTGTAATTGATGGCGGGCCCGCGGTCGTTAGGGGTCGGGGGTAGCCCATAGACGGTGCAAGCCCACCACCAGTGCGGGCCGTCCGCCTGCTTCATCATCCGTCCGACCGGGAAGCCGCGCCAGACCACCTCATAGTCGTCGTCCTGGCGGGCGCCGCCGATGACGGTGGGCCGCAATGCAATCGCGTCTGGATCGT
>CAVOML010000023.1:0-92748 GCA_963697015.1 uncultured Alphaproteobacteria bacterium | reverse complement strand
GGCATAGGCGGCCTCCGGCCGCCGTTCTCCAAAAACGCCGATGCTTTGCATCGGCTCCGGCGCCGGATGAGGGGTCTCTCTCCACCCGGCAAACTGCTTTTCGCGTCCGCGGATAGAACCCCTCATCCGTCGCGGACTTCGTCCGCGCCACCTTCTCCCACAAGGGGGAGAAGGGAAAGCGCGCCGCGCCTTACCTGTGATCTACTTCCCGTTGCTTGCCGCCGTCACCGGGCGCACCGGATCGCCTTCGCGCAGCAGCGCGCCGGCGCGGGCGACGACCTCGTCGCCTTCCCTCACGCCGTCTCTGATCTCGATCCGCCCGCCGCTCGTCAGCCCGGTCTCGACGCGCTTGGTCTCGATCCGGTTCCCCTTCACCACCTGCACCACGGTGCCGGCCGAGCCATACTGCACAGCCGTGAGCGGCACCGCGACGCCGCAGCTCTGTCCGGTCTTGATCAGCGCGCGCGCCGAGGCATTGACCAGCAGCCTGCGGTTGGTGGTGATGCCGAGAAGGGCCTGGCCGAGCTGGCTGTTGGGCTCGACGGTGGGCGCGAGCCGTCGCACCCTGGCATCCAGATTGTCGTTGATGCCGATGACGCGAACGGTGGCCTGCTGGTTGACCGCGAGCTTGCCGAGATCGTCGGTCGGCACCAGGCCGACCATGTCGTATTCGCTGCGCGCGATGATATTGAACAGCGCCTCGCCCTTGCCCGAGGCGAGCGCGCCGACGGTGGCGTTGGCGGCGCTGATCACGCCCGCGACCGGCGCCTGCACCACGATGCTGCCACCCTCCGGCAGGTTCAGCCGGGCCAGCGTCTGCCCCTGCGTGACCGTGTCGCCGGCATCCGCCATCACCTCGGCGACCTTCAGCCCCATCCGCTCCGGCCGCACCGCGGTCTCCTCCCGCGGCATGATGATGCCCGCCACCTCGACGATATTGTCAAAGCAGGATTTCGCCGCCTTCAGCACGGTGACGGCCGGGCCCTTGGGGGCGTCGGTCTCGGCGGCGAGGGCGGGGACGGCGAGGACGAGGAGGGAAGCTGCGGCGAGGACCAGTGAAAGGTGGGAGACGCGGAAATGAGGCATCTGAAATCCGTGGGGTTTTCCGGGATTATGGATAGCAGATAGTGACGGAACGAACCAGCGACCGCGGTGAGACAAAAACCGCCGGATTCCCCGGCCGGCGTTAACCGATGACAGGTCTGCCTGTCTGCTGATAAAATGAACCACGCGCCGCGACGTTCTGCGCACCGGGGGTAAATGTCGCGAAATGGAGGACGACGATGCACGCGGCGATCGCCGAGAAACGCGAGAACCTGACGGACCTGTGTAGCCGCTACGGTGTCGCGCGGCTCGATGTGTTCGGCTCGGCGGCGCGGGGCGTGGATTTCGACCCGGCCACCAGCGACGTCGATTTTCTGGTCGAGTTCGGGCCGCAGATGGATGACCTTGCAAGCCTTCTCGATTTCAAGGCGGCATTGGAGGCTCTGCTTTCGCGGCGCGTCGATCTCGTCGATCGCAGGGCGATCGAAACGAGCCGCAACTATATCCGCAAGCGCGCCATATTGGCGGGAGCAGAGCCGATTTATGGCGCCTGATCCTTCCGGCGCGAGCGGGCGTGACGCGGCGCTTCTCCTCGACATGGCGCTTGCTTCCGAGGACGCCGATGCCCTCCGCATGTGGCCGACGCAGGAACGCGCCTGAAATCACGGGGAAAACACCGAACGCCAGGCCGGAACCAGCCTTAAGACAGCTTCGGTTTCGACAAACCATTTGCTATTGCAGCCCCAAAGACACGTGCACCGAGGGCAGGAATGTTAACCGGCGAACTTCGCTCCAAGATCGACAATGTATGGAATGCGTTCTGGGCCGGCGGCATCGCCAACCCGATCGAGGTGATCGAGCAGATCACCTACCTCCTCTTCATGCGCGGCCTCGACGACGCGCATACGCTCGAAGAGAACAAGGCCAACCGTCTTGGCAAGCCGATGGAGCGGCGCGTCTTCCCGAAGGGCAAGGACGGCATCGGCAAGGACGGCGGCGTTGCCTACGAGGACATGCGCTGGTCGCGGCTGAAGAACAGGGACCCCGCGACGATGTTTGCCATCGTCTCCGAGCACGTCTTCCCGTTTCTGCGCAGCATGGCCGAGGAGGGCACGGCGCATGCCACCCACATGAAGGGCGCGCGCTTCACCATTCCGACCCCCGCGCTGCTCGCCAAGGTCGTCGATCTCCTTGCGGATATTCCGATGGACGATCGCGACACCAAGGGCGACCTTTATGAGTACATGCTCGCAAAGATCGCGACATCAGGGCAGAACGGCCAGTTCCGCACCCCGCGCCACATCATCGCGCTGATGGTCGAGATGACCGCGCCGACGCCAAAGGACGTGATCTGCGATCCCGCCTGCGGCACCTGCGGCTTCCTGGTCGCATCAGGCGAATATCTGCGCGACAACCATCCGAAACTGTTTCACGAGAAAGCAAGCCGCGACCATTTCAACGAGGAAATGTTCCACGGCTTCGACTTCGACGGCACGATGCTGCGCATCGGCTCGATGAACATTACGCTGCATGGCATCGAGGACCCGGATATCCGCTACAAGGATTTGCTGTCGCAGGAGCATGCGGGCGATACGGATCGCTATTCGCTCGTGCTGGCCAATCCGCCGTTTGCGGGCTCGCTCGATTACGAAACGACTGCAAAAGACCTGTTGGCAGTGGTCAAGACTAAGAAGACCGAACTGCTGTTCATGGCCCTTTTCCTGAAGCTGCTGAAGCCCGGCGGACGCGCAGCAGTGATCGTGCCGGATGGCGTGCTGTTCGGCTCGTCCACCGCGCACAAGGCAATCCGCAGGATGCTGGTCGAGGACCATAAGCTCGACGGCATCGTGAAGCTGCCGTCTGGCGTCTTCCGGCCCTATGCCGGTGTCTCCACCGCGATTGTGCTGTTCACCAAGACCAATTCGGGCGGCACGGATTATGTCTGGTTCTACGATCGCCAAGCCGACGGCTTTTCGCTGGATGACAAGCGCAATGCGCTGTTGCCGCTGGAGAAGATCGGGGCGAGGGCGAAGCTCGCTGATGGCGAGCATGACAAGAATAATCTGCCCGACATCGCCGTGCGCTGGAAGGACCGAAATAGCTCCGAGCGTGATCTCGCCCGCACGGCGCAAAGTTTCTGTGTAGGCAAATCCGAGATCGCGGCGGCGGACTACGACCTGTCGATCAACCGCTACAAGGAGGCGGTGCACCAGATGGCGGAGCATCGACCGCCGAAGGAAATCATTGCAGAGCTGATGGCGTTGGAGAAGGAGATTGCCGAGGGGCTGGACGATTTGGAGGGATTGTTGTCGTGATTACGCGGGAGACGGTTCGATCTCTCCATTCAGTTAGAGAGCTACGCGACATTGCAGAATTCCTCGACCATAGGCGTCGACCGGTCAAAGAGGCGGATCGAAATCCTGGTCCGTACCCATACTTTGGCGCGAATGGACAACAAGGATCGATAGACGGTTATCTGTTTGACGAACCTTTGATCCTGCTGGCAGAGGATGGTGGATTTTTCGATGATCCAGACAGAGGCATCGCATATCGGATCTCTGGAAAATCATGGGTAAACAACCATGCTCACGTCATTCGCCCAAAAAACGGCTGCGCGGATTTCGCCTATCTCTGCAGAGTTTTAGAAAATTATGATGTTCGCCCATTCATTAGTGGCACCACGCGGGGCAAGCTTACGAAAGGGCAGGCTGAGAAGATACTGATCCCTATTCCCCCCCTCGAAGAGCAGCGGCGGATCGCAGCGATCTTGGACAAGGCGGATGCGCTGCGCCGCAAACGCAAACGTGCTGTTGGTTTGCTCGCAGAGGCTTTAGAGGCGTTCATCGAATTGACTATCGATCAGGCCGTAGGAGCACGAGTTCAATGTCTGGGCGAATGCTTGAAATTTATGACGACCGGAGGCCGAAATTGGTCGCAATATTATGCCGCCGCGGGGTCATCACGGTTTATTCGCTCCCTTGACGTGCAAATGAACACCATATCCGATGAGGACGCCACTTTTGTAGATGCTCCCGACAATGCGGAAGCGCGAAGAACGCGAACAGCGTCAGGTGATGTACTGCTAACAGTTACAGGGTCCAGAATTGGTAGAGTGGCTGCGTTGCCCGACGAATTGGCCAGTTCCTATGTTAGTCAACATGTCGCAATACTCCGCCCTAAACCGGAACGCCTCCGCCCGAGATTTCTTTCTTACTTTTTATCTTCGCGCAATGGACAGCGGCAAATAGCGAAATGGCAGTATGGGCAGACGAAGCCTGGGCTGAACTTCAAGCAAATTGAGGGTTTCGAAATCCCTCGGATGAGCGTGACGAACAGGCTAGCGTTGAGAATGCCATCACGCGCTTTGAGGACTCGATGGAAAAGCAAAGGCTGCAAGAGACTCGACTTGGCTTGCTCTTCGCCTCCCTCCAGCACCGCGCCTTTTCCGGGCAGTTCTGACCATGCGCTTCGAATTCGATTGGGACCCGGCCAAGGCGGAGAGCAATCGCCGCAAGCATGGCGTCTCGTTCGAGGACGCCATGGGCGTCTTTGGCGATCCCCTGGCCCTGTCGCTGCTGGATAATGAATCTGGCCAAGGGGAAGAGCGATGGGTTACCATAGGTCGAAATCCGGCCAGCAACATACTGCTGGTCGTCCATACCTATGTCGAACTGTCCGTGGAGCGGGCGGCGATACGTATTATTTCGGCTCGCCGACCAACACGCCGCGAAGTCCGTCAGTATGAAGAAGGGTGATCGGATGAAAGATGAATATGATTTCTCGGCCGCCGAGCGCGGCAAGTTCTTTCGCGAGGGCGTGCGCCTCGTGCCGCCCGTCCATCTTGAGCCAGAGGTCTTGGACTATCTCTCCCAGCGGGCTTCGGCGCGAGGAGTCTCACTGAGCTCGCTGGTGAACACGCTGCTCAAGAAGGACATCGAACTGATCGACGCCGGCAAGTAACTGCCCGATGTCGAGGCGGCGTTCGGGCGCAGACACAAGAAGCGCAGGTCCGGCGGATGACTAAGGAGGAAGTGAAGGTGTCCCTGACCCGCAATTTCCGCGAGACGGTGCAGGCGCGGGCGCGCCGGGACGTCAAGTTCCGTAAGGCGCTGCTCGGCGAGGCGATGCAGGCGCTGCTCGACGGCAATCTGGAGGGGCGCGCCGCGCTACGATCCTGCATCAATGCCACGATCGGCTTCGATAAGCTCGGCGCGGTACTCGGCCGGTCACCGAAGAGCCTGATGCGGATGTTCGGTCCCTCAGGGAATCCGACGGCGGAGAATCTGCTCGCCGTCATCAGCGCGTTGCAGGCGGAGACTGGTGTTCGGCTGCAAGTGCGCGCGGTTGCCGACGCGGCTTGAGAGAAACCTGGCCGATGTCGAACTTCGCCTTCCTCGCCGCCGAGTTTCCTTTCCTGCACGAGGCGGCGGTGGAGGCCGAGCGCCAGGCGGCGGTGTCGCCGACCGCGGTGGCGTTCTTCGCCGGCAAGGCGGTCGAGGTCGCGGTGAAATGGGCGTTTCGCTCCGACCCGAATTTGAAGCTGCCCTATCAGGACAACATTGCGGCGCTGCTGCACGAGCCGAGCTTTCGCCGTGCGGCGGGCGAGGCGGTGTTTGCAAAGGCGAAATACATCAACACGCTGCGCAATCGCGCGGTGCATGAAGAGCGAAAAATCAGCGCAGGCGACGCCACGGGTGCGGTCAAGGAGCTGTTCCACGTCTGCTTCTGGTTCGCACGCACCTATGCGCGCAAGACCAGGCCGGCGGACGGCCTCGTCTTCGATCCGTCCGTGCTGTCGCGCCGCGACGAGGCGCTGAAGAAGGCGACCGTCTACATCAAGGCTCAACAGGCCGAGCTTGACGCCAGGAACGGCGAGCTCACCAACCTGCTTTTCGACAAGCAGAATCTCGACGACGAGTTGAAGAAGCTCCGTGCCGAGGTCGCCGCCGCGCGGAAAGCTGCCGAAGCGAGGCCCGATCGCCACGACTACAACGAAGCCGAGACGCGCGACCGCTTCATCGACCTGTTGCTCCGCGAGGCGGGTTGGCCGCTCGACAGGCCCGAGGACACCGAATTCCGCGTCGAGGGTATGCCGAACGATGAGGGTGTAGGTTTCGTCGATTACGTGCTGTGGGGCGCCGACGGCAAGCCGGTCGGCCTGGTCGAAGCCAAGCGGACTCGCAAGGACGCGCGCGCGGGCCAACAGCAGGCCAAGCTCTATGCCGACCGGCTGGAGGCGCGGTACGGCCAGCGGCCGGTGATCTTCTATTCCAACGGCTATGAGCACTGGATCTGGGACGACACGAGGTCGCCGCCGCGCCAGATCGGCGGCTTCTACAAGCGCGATGAGCTGGAGCTTCTGATCCAGCGCCGCACCAGCCGCAAATCGCTCGCCGCCGAGGCGATCAATCGCAGGATCGTGGAGCGGCCCTATCAGCACCGCGCGATCCGCTCCATTGCCCGGCATTTCGAGGCGGACGGCGAGCGCAAGGCATTGCTCGTCATGGCGACCGGCTCCGGCAAGACGCGGACCGTGATCGCGCTGGTCGACCTTCTGATGCGCGCCGGGTGGGTCAAGCGTGTGCTGTTCCTCGCCGATCGCGTTGCGCTGGTGAATCAGGCCGCCGGTGCCTTCAAGGCGCATCTGCCTGACTCCGCACCGGTCAACCTCGTCACCGAGCGCACCAGCGAAGGCCGGGTTTTCATTTCGACCTATCCGACCATGATGGGCTTGATTGACGGCAAGCAGGAAGGAAAGGCCAAGTTCGGTCCCGGCCATTTCGATCTGATCGTGATCGACGAGGCACATCGTTCGGTCTACCAGCGCTACCGCGCGATCTTCGATTATTTCGATTCCTGTCTCGTCGGGCTGACGGCCACACCGAAGGACGAGATCGATCGGAATACTTATTCGCTGTTCGACCTCGAAGATGGCGTGCCGACCGATGCCTATTCGCTGGAGGAAGCGGTGGCCGAGGGACATCTGGTGCCGCCCAAGGCCATTTCCGTACCGCTCAGGATCGTGCGCTCCGGCCTGCGTTATGACGATCTCAGCCCCGAGGAGAAAGACCAGTGGGATATGCTGGAATGGGGCGAGGAGGAAATCCCTGATACCATCGAGGCCGCCGAGATCAACAAGCGGCTGTTCAACGAGGAGACCGTCGATCTCGTCATCGCATATCTCATGCAGAACGGCCTCAAGGTCGAGGGTGGCGACCGACTCGGCAAGACCATCATCTTCGCCAAGAACGAGGCACATGCGAAATTCATTCAGGAGCGCTTCAACATTGCCTATCCGGCGCTGGCTGGGCATTTCGCACGGGTCATTACGCATCAGACCGGGGCCTATGCCCAGACCTTGATCGACGACTTCTCGATCAAGAGCAAGGTGCCCCACATTGCCATTTCCGTCGACATGCTCGATACCGGCATCGACGTGCCGGAGGTCGTCAATCTCCTTTTCTTCAAGCCGGTGCGGTCGAAGACAAAATTCTGGCAGATGATCGGCCGCGGCACCCGGCTCTGTCCCGACCTGTTCGGACCCGGACAGGACAAGGAGTATTTCCGTGTCTTCGACTATTGCCAGAACATCGAGTTTTTCGGCGCCAATCCGGAGCTGAAAGAGGCCAACCTGGCGAGGTCGCTCTCCGAGCGGTTGTTTGCCGGGCGGGTCGATCTGGTGCGGGCGCTCGATGAGAAACAGGCGAAGTCAGGCGGGTTCTCGGCTGGCGATCAGACGCCTTATCCGCCCGGTGACGAAACGCCGCCCAGCGAACCCGAGATTCGCGCGTCGGCGGCGAAGACCCTGCAAGATATCGTCGGGGGACTTCCCACCGATAATTTCATCGTCCGCCAGCATCGCCGCGTCGTCGAGAAATATCGGGAGCCGAAGGAATGGGAGTTCGATCAACGACGACAAGCGCACGGAGTTGGTCGAAGAGATCGCGCCGCTGCCCTCAAGCCACATGCTTGGAACGGAAGAGGCCAAGCGCTTCGACCTTCTGATGTTCTCGCTTGAGCTGGCGCTGCTCAAGGGATCGAAGCGTTTCGACACGTTGCGCAAGCAGCTTCTGGAGATCGCGTCCGCCCTCGAAGACCAGACCGGAATCCCGGCGATTGCCCAGCGAGCAGTCCTGATCGAGGAAATCCAGACAGATCAATGGTGGGAAGGCGTCACGGTGCCGCTCCTCGAACTGGTCCGGCTGCGGTTGCGTGATCTGATCCAGCATATCGAGAAGTCCAGGAAGGCGATTGTCTATTCGAACTTCGCCGACGAGATCGGCGACGGCATCGAGATGCACTTGCCACAAGTGGGGGAGGCCGACTTCGCCCGCTTCAGGTCCAAGGCGCGTCATTTCCTTCGGGCGCATCGGGACAACATCGTGCTGCACAAACTGCGTCAGGGCAAACCGCTGACGCCTTCGGATTTGAACGAGTTGGAGAAGATGCTGCTCGATGCCGGTGTCGGCGAAGCCGGCGATATCGAGCGGGCGCGCGAGACAAGCCAGGGATTCGGCCGCTTCGTCCGCTCGTTGGTTGGGCTTGATCGCGCCGCAGTGAGCGAGGCCTTCGGCGAATTTCTTGCGGCGGGTACGGCGACCGCCGCGCAGATCGAATTCATCAACATGGTGATCGAGCATTTGACCGATCAGGGCATCATGGACCCAGCGCTGCTCTATGAGCCGCCGTTCACGGGCGTGGCGCCGACCGGTCCTGAACACCTGTTTGACGAGAGCAAGGTGACGCGGCTGTTCACCAAGATCAAAGCCATCAACGACAGCGCGGTGGCTTGAGTAACGTTGCGCCTAAGAAGAGAGTTTACTCGCCATTTCAATCTGATCGATCTCCTCACGTCTCTCGTGGCAAACTTACCACTTGCACCGTCGGGCAAATCACTGGCTCAAATCTACGCGTCCTGTCCTTCCAGAGGGGCGTACGCGCAATCGCCACGGACGTTGGGTGCAGGATGCGATGGACGCTTTCGCGCCGCCAGGCGTGCGACATGAGAGCGGACGGCGAAAGCGTGTGGTCCCGACGCCCCGACGCTGGTGTCAAGTTTCGCTGGGTTCGCCGGCGAAGCGACGGGGGCTAGAAAGCCCGGTACCCCGGGGAGAGCGCGCCATAAGCCGTAACACCATCGCGCGGGGAATGCCGGGTGATTCCGGTGTGACCTGGCTAACGCGTGTGCGTTTCTACCAATAACATTGCACACGCGGCTATCGGGCGCATCGGGCGCCCGGCATTCCCCGCGCCCTCTGAATTTCAGGGGGACACGATGAGCATCACTCGGGCATTTCGTGCCGCGGGGAAGTAAGCGCACGTCTCATGCTGTTTGAAAATCAAATCCGGCAACCCGCGGATCGTCCCGGCGAAAGCAGCGCGAGAGCGAGCCTCTGGCCATTCCATTCACGGAACGTCATTTGACATTATTCCATCTATGGAATACATGAAGAAATGGTCTGGGACGTCGAGAACACCGATGAATTCGCGGCGTGATGGGATGAATATCCGATGGCAGGACATCGCCCGTTCAAGGAGCTCACCAAGCGCTTCTCCGATGCGCGCAAGATGCGTGTTGCCTCCCGTGTTTCCGAATTGAAGCGAGAAATGGCGTTGCATGAGTTGCGTCAGGCGCGCGAACGGTCGCAGCAGGAACTCGCGCGCGAGCTCAAGGTCGGACAGCCGGCGGTTGCCAAGCTGGAGCGCCGCACGGATATGTACGTCAGCAACCTGCGCCGCTACATCGAGGCGTTAGGCGGCTCGCTGGAGATCACGGCGCGGTTTCCCGAAGGCAGCGTGAACATCGTCAATTTCGGCGAACTCGCCGACCCGCCGGACGGCCGATCGCGCAGGTAGCGTCGTCGAGAAGCGGCTGTTTGAAAATCGAATCTGGATTGGCACGCTGTTGCCGCATCACCGGTGCGCTCCCTCGCCCCGCTCTCTTGTCGCGCCGAAGCCTTGGCGGATGCGGGGAGAGGGTGGGGTGAGGGGCTGTCTCCGCGAAAATAGTGAGAGATGGACTCGTGGAGAGTCCCCCGGATCGCATCTTTGATGCGATCCGACCTCTCCCCGCAGGCGGGGCGAGGTGACTAAAAAAGCGCTCCGCGTCGCACCGCTACATCCTGCGCCGCGCCGCCGCGGACGCATCCGCGACATTATCCACCTCCTCGCGCCAGCGCAGGATCTCCATCGCCAGCACGGGGTGATTGAAGCCCTTCAGCGCGAGATCGTCGAGCGGTGCGGCGTCGACCCATGGCTCGACCACGCCGTAGACGCGGCGGCTCACCACGATCTGGTTGGCATTGGCCTCGTCGCACAGGCGGGACGCGAGGTTGGTGACGCTGCCGATCGCGGCATATTCGAGCCGCTGTTCGAAGCCGATCTGGCCGAGCGTGGCATAGCCGAGCGCGATGCCCATGCCGAAGCCGAGACTGTGCCCGCGGTTGCGCCATTTATTCGTCAGCGCGCCGATGGTGTCGCGCATCTCGCAGGCCATCTTCACCGCGCGCTTGGTGTGGTCGGCAAACTGGATCGGCGCGTTGAACAGGATCATCACGCCGTCGCCGGCATAGCGGTCGAGCGTGCCCTCGTAGCGGAAGATCAATTCGCCCAGCGCTGCGTGATATTCGCGCAGCACGTTCATCGCCTCCTCCGGCTCGGTGGTCTCGGTGAAGGCGGAGAAGCCGCGCAGGTCGCAGAACACCACCGTCACCTCGCCGCGGTGGCTGTCGAGCAGCTTGTCGTGACCGTCGGAGGAAGCGATCAACTGCGCCACCTGCGGCGCCAGGAAGCGCTCGAGCTTCCGGATGCGCTCGATCTCGCCGAGCTGCTTCTCGACCCGCTCCTCCAGCGAGCGGTTCCAGTTCCTGAGCTGCTCGGTCTGCTCCCTGAGCTTGTCGGCCTGCTCGCGCACGACGGAGTTGGCGGAGACCAGCTCGCGGCCCTGCTGGTCGACCTCGGTGAACAGGCGCGCATTGCGCATCGCGAGCACCGACTGGTGCGCAAAGGTGCGCATCAGCCCGATCAGGCTCTCGGGAAATTCGCCGGCGGCGCGGCGCAGCACGACCAGCGCGCCGAGCACGCCCTGCTGGTCGACCAGCGGCGCCACCAGCACGGCATGGAAGCCGGCCTCGATCACGACGTTGCGCAGGCGATTGTCCGCCACGGCCGCGACGTCGGGGATCGCGATCGGCTCGCCCTTGCGCGCGGCATCGCCGAGCACGCTGTCGCCCTCGTCGATGACGCGGTGCTCGCCTTCGGCCGATTTGTCGATGCCGCCGGCCTCGACCAGGTTGAACTGGCGGCTCGAAGCGTCATAGCCGTAGATCAGCACCGCATCGGCGTGCGTGATCTCCAGCGCGCGCGCCGCCACCGTCGGCAGCACGGCGTTGAGGTCGAGCGAGGACGACACCGCGCGGCCGACCTCCTCCAGCACCTTCAATTCGCCGATGGATTGCGCGAGGTCGCGGGTGCGCTCCTCCACCTTGGTCTCCAGGTCGGCATAGGTCTGGCCGAGCTGACCCGCCATGGAGTTGAACTGGTCGGCCAGCTCCTGCAGCTCGTCCTTGGTGTGGACGTCGATGCGTTGGCTGAAATCGCCGGCGCCGAGACGCCGGGCGCCGGCGCGCAGGGCCTCGATCGGCACCAGCATGCGCCGCGCCATGATGGTGGCGGCGATGGTCGCGATCACGAGGCCAAGTCCGATCAGGAGCGCGACGCGCAGCAGCTGGTCACGGATCGGTGCCAAGGCTTGCGCGGTCGGTTGCTCGAACAGCACGCTCCAGCCGAGTTTCGGCAGGCTCGAGGATGCCGTCAGCACGGCATGGCCCTCTGCATCGGCGCCGGACGCGAGCGGCTGGCCGTCGGGGGCCATCAGGGCGGCGATCTGCGGCAGTTTCGCAAGGTTGCTGCCGACCTCAGGCCCGCGCGCCGAGCTCGCAATCACCTCGCCCTTCTGGTCGACGACATAGGCAAAGCTGTTCTTGCCGACCTGGGTGTCGCCGAGATAGTCGGACAGGAAACCGAGATCGATGTCGGCGACGGTGACGCCCTGGCTGAAGCCGGAATGCGCCTCCGAGATCGACATGAAGGGACGGTTGCCCGCGAAGGTGACCGGCGAGAAGCCTGTGCCGCGAGCCACGGCCTCGGTGAAACGCACGTCGCGCTCGTAGTCGGCGTTGGAGTTGATCGCGATCTGGGTGCGCGACAGGCGCAGCACCTCGTGACCCTGGCCGTCGATCCAGGTGAGCTGGCTCACGGCGGAGATCTGGTTGAGGAGCTGGGCGTAGGCGTTGCGGCGCAGCTCCAGCTTGTTGACGCTGGCCGCCGTCACCCAGCTGATCTGGCGCTCAAGCTCGGCGACCGATTGGTCGACGCGTTTGGCGGTGGCCTCGGCCTTTTCCGCCATGGCGTCGGTGAGGCTCGTCTTGGTGGCGCGGTAGCTGATCCAGGTCTCGGTCGCGCCGTTCACCGCCAGCACGAACACGACGAGGCCCACCAGCGCCATGACGTATTTGGCGAACAGGCCTCCGCGCAGAAACCACATCTTATTCTTGACGGCGACCATCCAGACCCTCGTGGGCGGCTTTCGACGCTGGCGTCAGCGCGTTGCAAACGGCAGGCCGCCCAGGGAAGAGAAAGAGAAAGAGAACAAGTAAGGCAGCTCAGGAAACGCAGCTCAGGAAACCAAGGGAGGACGCCTCGGCCGGACCGGTTTTAGCACAAATTGAAGGGCTTGCCCGGCCAGCTGCCCGCTTGGTTACCGCCCGCAGGGAAACTCGGGCGGTCTATCGCTCCTTCTCCCGCCCTTGCGGGGGAGGGCTGGGGGGGAGACATGCGGGAGGTGTCAATGAACGGCCTAGCGGTTGAACAGCTGCCGCAACACGTCATTCATGGGCTGGTTGTCCTGCGGGGCCGTCGTATCGCTCTGGGCCTGCTGGTCGGGTGGGGCCGGACTGGCCGCGGGGGCCTGCGCCTGGGGAGCGGGCTGTTGGTCCGTCGGTGCGGGGATGCTTCGGCTCTGGTTGCCAAGACCCTTTTGCAGGAGATTGCCAATCGCCCCGCCGATGCCGCCGAGCGAGTTGTTATTCCCGTTGCTGCCGGTGGTGGCGTTGTTGCCGTTCCCGGTCAGCGCGCTCAAGCCCCCCAGAATGCCACCGAGCCCGCCGCCGTTCGCCCCGAACAGGCCCTTGCCCATTTCGCGGAGCTTGGCGTAGGCCGCATCGGGATCATCGAGGATACCCTGCATGTCCGGATAGATCCGTGGCCGAGACCACGGGCCCTCGATCATCACGGGAACGCCAAAACCGACGGGATCGGTGCTGCGGCCCTGGCCTTCGGTGGTCATCACCAGCTTCGGCTCCATGCGGAAGCCGATCATCCTGGTGCCGAGGTCGATGGTGCCGGCGCCGGTGACCTTCACCAGCGGCCCGACCAGGTTGAAGTCGGTAGTGACCGCCTGTCCGCGGTCGATCTTGAACGAGGACGACAGCTGGCTGAGGTCGGTCGCCTGCTCCTGCTGCTCCTGCCAGCCGTTCAGCGGGTTTGCGGTCAGCGAGCGGATCATCTGCGCGACATTGAGGCCGCGGATCGAGCCGTCCTGGAAGATGACGAAAGCCGTGCCGCTCAAGCCGGCCATGATCGCATGCTGGCTCGCGCCGGTGGACCGCGCGGCGATCTTGGCCATCATCTTGCCGTCGATCTTGTCGAAATCGGCAAGGCTCGTCAGCAGCGGCAACGCCCGCACGCCGACGAGGTCGCAATGCATGGCGTAGGTCGGGCTGCCGCTCGAGGCATCGACGATCATCTCGCCGCTGGCCTGTCCGCCATAGGCGCCGAGGTTGGAGAACGAGGCTTTGAGCACGCCACCGGCGAGCGTGGCGTCGACTGCCGCGGGCGCGAAATGCGCATCGCCAAGGTCGAACTGGGTCGCGGACAGGCGCGCCTGCGCGTCGACGTAGTTGAACCCGGTCAGGTTGATCGGCGCATCGCTCCAACCCTGCGACGATGCCGTCGTGCTGGTGGCCCCCAGCGCGAGGCGCTGGAAGTCGAGATCGAGCTTCACCAGTGGCTTGCTGGCGAGATCGATCGAGGCCCAGCCGTTGAACGCGCCGTCGCCGAGCGCGCCGGAGAGGCTGTTGATCATCACCATCGGGCCATTGAAGCGGACTTCGGCCTTGGCGGTCAGCGGCGCGCGCAGCAGGCCGGACGCTTCGAGCGTGAACTCGACGGGAATGTTGTGGCGTTCGACGGGCCCCGCCGGGGCCGCCGCCTTGACCTCGAATTTCAGCGGGATGTCGCCGGAGCGCGCGGTGCCGGCGAGCTTCACGTTGCGATCGGCGCCGATGACGGCGTCGGCGTTGATGCCGCCGATGCGGTGCTCGAAGCGGTCGCGCGCATTGGAGGCAACGATCGCGCCTTCGACAATCTTCACGCGATCGACGGTGACCGCATCGGACTCGGCCGCGGGTTTGGTCGAGCGCGACGAGGCATCAAGGACGCGCTCGCGCAAGAGCGCCCGGTGCACCACGGGATTGGTGATGATGAGCTCGGAGACATGCGGATGGCCCGACCACACGCTCGACAGCGTCATGTCGGCCTGCAGATTGCCGATGGTGACGCGGTAGGCGCCGTCGCGATCCTTCGGGTCCTGCAGTGTCAGATCGCTCAAGCGGACATTGAGCGTCGGCCACAGGCTGATCTTGGTCGAGCCTGCAATCGTCAGCCGGTAGCCCGTCTGGCGCTCGACGCGGTCCTGGATTGCCGAGGTCAGGAAGCCCGAGGGGATTCCGATGACCAGGAGCAGTGCAAGGATGACGATGACGGCTGCAACCGCTGCGCCTGTGAGTTTCAGAGCTTTCATGTCGATATTCCCGGCAAACGGCAGCGTGCGCGCGCCCTGCGTACCCTCCCGCCGGGCGACCTTGAGCTTATCGCGGAAATGGGCGAGGGCTCAAAAGAGGTCCAAAAATAATCAGAAGGGCTGTAAAGTTATGTGACCTATGGCACACTTCCGCGCGGTGGATTTCTCGAATCTTGCTTGAAGGTATTGAAATGAGCAAACAGGCCGAATTTGCGGTCATTTTGAAGATGAATCCGATGTTCGCGGATCTGGTCCCGGACGAGCTGCAGCGGCTTGCGAACCTGTGTCACACCGAGCATCTGGCAACGGGCCAGGTGTTGTTCCAGAAGGGTGATCCCGGCGACGCCCTGTACGGGGTCCGCCGCGGCCAGATCCGCATCGAGACCGGCGCGCCCGACGGCAGCCGGCTGACGCTGAATTTCATGGGGCCGGGCGATTTGTTCGGCGAGGTCGCGGTGCTCGACCGCCAGGCCCGCACGGCGGATGCCGCGGCCGGCGAGGCAACGGAACTGTTCGTGCTGCGGCGTGAAGATTTCATCGCCTTCCTCGAGCGCGAGTCCAAGGTCGCGATCAAGATCATCGAGCTGTTGTGCCAGCGCATCCGCTGGCAGAGCGAGCGGATGGAGGAATTGATGCTGCATCCGCTGCCGGTGCGGCTGGCGCGCCGGCTCTGCGCGCTCGCCGCCGATTTCGGCTCCGAGGTGCACATTTCGCAGGAGCAGCTCGGCATCTTCGTCGGCGCCGCGCGCGAAAGCGTCAACCGACAACTGCAGTCCTGGCGCAAGGATGGCATCCTGGACCTTCAGCGGGGCCGCATCCTGCTGCAGAACCTCAACAAGTTGACCCTGATCGCGAACGACAAATAGCGCGGCTCGCCGTCGCGCGCCCGGTCCCAAGATGCCGAACCGCTCCCATCGCAACGCCGGGCATATCGGGATGAACCGGTTGCGCAAGAATGGCCTTGCGCATTCCTCCGCCCGCGCTGCGGTCGACCCAGGTACAGCGCCGACCTCGCATATCGTGGCGGTCTCCGACTGCCTCGATGTGCTGGCGAAAATTCCGGACCAGTCGATCCAGCTCGTGATCTGCGATCCGCCCTACAACATCAGCGTCGCGGCCTGGGATGATTTGTCGCACTATGTCGACTGGGCCGGCAAATGGCTTCGTGAAGTCGAGCGCGTGTTGTCGCCATCAGGCAATCTCGTGCTGTTCGGCGGCCTGCAATATCAGGGCGAAGCCGGCAGCGGCGACCTGCTCAGCCTGATGAGCTGGATGCGGGCACACAGCAAGATGCTGCTCGCCAATCTCATCATCTGGAACTACCCGAACGGCATGGGCGCGCAGCGCTTCTTCGCCAACCGGCACGAGGAGATCGCCTGGTTTGCGAAGACGCCGAAATATTTCTTCGACCTCGACGCGGTGCGCCAGCCGCTCGATCCGCAAACGCTCGAGATCTACAAGCGCGACAAGCGGCTGGTTCCGGAAAATCTCGACAAGGGCATCAATCCCACCAATGTCTGGAAGATCCCGCGCCTGAATGGCAATTCGAAGGAGCGTGTCGGCCATCCGACCCAGAAGCCGAAGGAATTGATCGAGCGGTTGGTGCTTTCGTTGTCCTATCCAGGCGCGACAGTGCTGGATTTCTTCGCCGGCAGCGGGGTGACAGCGCGCGTCGCGATCCAGACCCGCCGGCATTCGATCTCGGCGGACGCGGACGAGATGTTTCCAACCTATTTCAGACGGCAGCTGGAGCAGATGGGCGGGGAGGGAGCAGGGACGCCTGGCCATCTCTTGATCGACGATGGCAACTGGTCGCGCCACCCGGCGCTTCGGACGTCGACGGACCAAGTCGAAATAGCGCAGGAAGGTTAGGCTATTCAGCCGCGGGATGTATGATCTTCGGCGGCGCCGGCGGCTGCTGGTGGCGGTCATCACCGTGGTCACCATGGTCGGCATCTTCGGACGAGACCACAAGGTTCTTGCCGAAGCGCCAGATCAGCGAGCCGAGATCGTCCATCACCATGAACATCGCCGGCACGAATACCAGCGACAGGACGGTGGAGAACAACAGGCCGCCGATCACAGCGAGCGCCATCGGCGAGCGGAACTCGCCGCCGGCACCATAGGCGAGCGCTGACGGCGTCATGCCGGCGGCCATCGCGATCGTGGTCATCACGATCGGACGCGCGCGCTTCATGCCGGCGTCGATCATGGCCTCTTCGCGTGGCTTGCCGTCGCGGATGGCTTCGATCGCGAACTCCACCAGCATGATGGCGTTCTTGGTCACGATGCCCATCAGCATCAGGATGCCGATCCAGACCGGCGTGGTGAGCTGCTTGCCAGTCAAAAGCAGCGCGCCGATCGCGCCGCCGATCGACAGCGGCAGCGAGAACAGGATGGTGATCGGCTGCAGGAAAGTGCCGAACAGCAGCACCAGCACGGCATAGACCATCATGAGGCCGCCGGTGATCGCGGTGGCGAAGCCCGACGACAATTCGTTCAGGCTTTCGGCGTCGCCCGAGGGCCCGACCTTCACGCCCTTCGGCAGGCTCTTCATAACCGGCAGGTCGTTGATCTTCTTGAGGGAGTTGCCGAGCGCGGCGTTGCCGACGAGGTCGGCGGCCACGGTTGCCTGGCGGTCGCGGTCGTAGCGATTGATGCTGGTCGGACCCTGGTCGAGCTTGATATCGGCAACCACCGAGAGCGGTACACCGCCCTTCTCGCCGTGCTCGCCGAGCGGCACGCGCAACTGTTCGAGCGTCCTGATATTGCTACGTGCGGAATCCTCGAGCTGGACGCGGATCGGCACCAGGCGGTCGCCGGCGTCGAACTTGGCCAGCGCCGGGCCGACATCGCCGATGGTGGCGACGCGGATCGTCTGCGACAGGCTCTCGGTGGTGACGCCGAGCCGCGCCGACAAGTCGGCCTTCGGCTGGATGCGAAGCTCGGGCCGATCGAGCGAGGTCTCCGGGGTCACGTTGGAGATCATCGTGATGCGCTTCATCTGCGTCGCCAGCTCGTTGGCGACGTTGTTCACGATGTTGCTGTCGGTGCCGGTGACGACCAGCGAGATTGCGCGCAGGCCGTTCTCGTCGAGGAACCAGAAGCGGATGTCAGGAACGTTCTCGAGCTCCTTGCCGATGGCGAGCTCGAGCTCGCGCTGGGTGATGCTGCGGTTACCCTTCGGTGTGTAGTTGATGATCAGCGACGCGCGGCGCACCTCCTGAATGCCCGGCGGAACGCGGCCGCCGTCGACGAACACGCTCTTGACCTCGGGCCGCTTGCGCAGCCGCGCGACGATGTCCTCGGTGACCTGCTCGGTATAGGCGAGCTGCGATCCGGGCGGCAATTCCATCGCCATCAGCGAGCGCGCGGTGTCCTGCGCCGGCAGGAAGCCCTGCGGCAGCAGGGTGATGCTCCAGATCGACAGCGCGAAAACGCCAAAGCCGATCAGGATCGTGATGTAGTGGTGCTTCACCGACCAACTGACGACGCTGTGATAGGTGTTGAGGATGCGGCCCGGTGGCGGGTCGTCATGCTCGTGAGGCTTCATGAAATAGGCTGCCAGCATCGGCGTGACGAAGCGCGCGGCGAGCAGCGAGAAGAACACCTGCACCGACACCGTGATGCCGAACTGCTTGAAGAACTGCCCGGCGATGCCGGACATGAAGCTGGCAGGCGCAAAGATCGCGATGATGGTGAGCGAGATCGCGATCACGGCGAGGCCGATTTCGTCGGCGGCTTCGAGTGCCGCGCGGTACGGCGTCTTTCCCATCCGCATGTGGCGGACGATGTTCTCGATTTCGACGATGGCGTCGTCGACCAGAATACCCGTCGACAGCGTGATCGCGAGGAAGGAGACGAGGTTCAGCGAGAAGCCGAGGATATCCATCGCCCAGAACGCCGGGAAGATCGACAGCGGAAGCGAGATCGCCGCGATCAGGGTGGCGCGGATGTCGCGCAGGAACAACAGCACGATGATGACGGCGAGGATCGCGCCTTCGAACAGGGTCGAGATCGCAGCCTCGTAATTGCCATTGGTGAATTTCACCGAAGTATCGATCAGTTTGAGATCGACGTCGGGATACTGCGCCTTGAGCGCATCGATACGCTTCTGCACCAGGCCCGCGACCACCACGTCGGACGCGCCCTTGGAGCGCTTGATGCCGAGCGCCACTACCGGCTCGCCGTTGAAGCGGGCGAAGGTGCGGCGGTCGGCGATGGTGTCGGTGACGGTGCCGAGATCGTCGAGCCGCACCGCGCCGCCGGAGAACAGCGGGATCATGGTGCCGGCCAGATCGTTCAACGTCTTGGCGCCGGCCAGCGTGCGGATCGCCTGGTCGTTCTTGCCGATTTCAGCCCGGCCGCCGGCGAGGTCCTCATTGGTGCCGCGCAGATGCTGGCTGACGTTGACGGCGGTGAGCCCCGCGGCCTGCAGCCGGTCTGGATCGAGCGAGACCAGGATCTCGCGCTCGACACCGCCGATACGCTCGACCTGGGCGACGCCACGCACGCCCTGCAGCGCGCGTTTGACGACGTCGTCGACGAAATAGGACAATTGCTCAGGCGTCTTGCCGGGCGAAATCGCGGCGTAGGTCAGGATCGGCAGGCCGATCACGTCGACGCGCTGGATCAGCGGCTCGTTGACGTTCTGCGGCAGGTTGGCGCGCACGCGGGTGACCGCGTCCTTGACGTCGTTGAGCGCGCGGTCGGTGTTGGTCTCGAGCGCGAACTGGATCGTGGTCACCGACAGGCCATCGGTGATCGAGGAGGAGATGTGACGCACGCCTTCGACGCCGGAGACGCCGTCTTCGATCGTCTTGGTGACCTGGGATTCCAGCTCAGCCGGCGCGGCGCCGAATTGCGATACCGCGACCGAGATCACGGGGATGTCGGCCGAAGGCAGCCGCGTCACCGCGAGCTTGGTGAAGCTCACCCAGCCGAGCACCAGCAGGATGATCGAAAAGACGATGGAAGGCAGCGGGTTTCGGATCGACCAGGCCGAGATATTGAGTGCCATCAGCGTACCCGTCGATCGAGTTCGTCGGCGAACATGGTCGTGACCTGGTCGCCATCATGCAGCGAAGAGCCGGCGTCCGCCACGACGGTTTCGCCGACTTCGAGGCCTTCGAGAATTTCCGTGTTGGTGTCGGAGGTAAGCCCTACCCTCACCTTCCGCGTCTCGACCGTGTTCCCTTTGATCACCTGAATGGTCAGATGGTCAATGGCGGTGCGCGGAACCGCGACGCCGCAGCTGCGCTTGGCATCGATATTGGCGCGGGCGAACATGCCGACCTTCAGCGATGGATTGTTGGTGAGCGAGATCCGGACATGGCCGAGCTGGGTGGCACGATTGATCTGCGGAGAAACCTGCCGGACCCGTCCGATCAGGTCCGGCGCATTGTCGCGGGTGATGCGCACGGTGGCGCCGGGGCTGAGCTTGGGCAAATGCACGCTCGGCACTTCGGCCTCGAGTTCGAGCTCGTTGCCGATGGCGATGCGGAACATCGGGCCCGCCTGCGGCGAGGCCGGGGCGCCAACAACGGTCCTGACTTCGGTGACGAGGCCGGCGGCGGGTGCTTTTAGCGAGATCGGGCCGGTCCTGCCCTGCTGTTGCCCGGGCTGCTGCGGCGGCGCGCTGAGCCGGGCCAGTTCCTGGTTTTCGGTCACGGTATCGCCCTCGCGGACGAAGAGGTCGGTGACCTTGGAGCCTTCCTGGTCGGCGCCAACAACCGCCTCGCGGCGCGGCACGATGAAGCCGGTCACGCGGACCTGATCGGAGAAGCAGGCATTGGTGGATTTGGTGACGACCACCTGGGCCTTGCCCTGGGTTTCCTTCTCCTCCGGTTCGGGTCGATGCTCCCACCAGTAATATCCGGCGGCGATAGCGAAGAAGAACGCCGCTCCGATCCCCCGCTTGATGTTTTCGGAAAGCGCCATCGCCGGATCATCCCTCAACGAACGGAAACAATGGTAGAGGCGGCGCGAATGCGGATCGCCGGAGGCACGGAGCCAGCTCCAAAACGAATGCGCGTCCCGCGCGACTGCGGGACGCCATTCTGTTGCAGAACGTTGCTCGGCGCACCTTGAAGCTACTGACCGGTTGGGCCCGGCGTTACTTGGACGCCGTGGTCTTGTTTTCCATGTTCACCACCTGGACGCGGCGGTTTACTTCCGCCAGCGGCTGGCTCGAATCCTTGAGCTTGCTCTTGCCATAGCCGACCGTGACGAGGTCGCCCGCGGTGATGTGGTAGTTGTCCATCAGGTAGCGCTTGATGGAGTTGGCGCGCCGCTCGGACAGTTCCTGGTTGTAGGCTTCGCCGCCGACGGCGTCGGTGTGGCCGGCGAGCAGGAAGGTCGAGCCTTTCAGGTTGTCGTTGGTGAGGGCGCGGCCCAGCTTCTGTACTTCGGGAAGCGACTTGGCGCTGATGTCGGCCGCGTTGTAGTCGAATGTGATGGTGAGATCGATATTCGGCTTGTCCTTGGCGATGGTCGCGATCTCCTCACGCTCGGCGTTGGAAAGCGAACGCGTCGTGCGGCCACGGACGCTGTCGATGATCTTGGCTTCCGCCGGGTTCGGAGCGGGGTCGGCGGTTTGCGGACCGATTGACAGCCCGCGGGTCAAGGGCGCCTTTGCCTTCGGGGTCAACGCCCGTACGATCTGATCTTCACTGACGTCATCGCCAGCGCGCGCCGGAGCGATGGCAAATGAAAGTGCGGCGCCCAGGGTGATGACCGAGAAGATTGCGATGAAATTGCTTTCTGCCCACAGCCTCGTCATTGCCAGTCCCTCCTGCGCGAGCTTTGCGCGGTTCCAAATTTGCGACCCGATCGCGGCAAAATCAGTCGCGACCGAAATAACTTGACTATCTGTCTCAGGCCCCCGCCCGCGGGTTCGAGCGGCGCCCGGGGCTCACCTCAAAAATCGTCAACGCACCCCGTAACCGTCGAACTCCTGGACGATATTCGGGTCCATGGCCTTGGCGTTGGCTACGTCCAGATTGCCTTCGGAAATCGAGCCGTTTCGCTGCTTGGCAAGCCCCCTGCCATAGAGGGAGGAGGTCAGGCGCGGATTGATCTTCAGCGCCGCATCGAAGTCGGTGATGGCGTTCTTGGTTGCCCCGCTCTTGAGGTTGACGAGGCCGCGGCTGTCGAGTGCGTCGACGAAATTCGGCCGCAGCCGCAGCGCCTCGTTACAGTCCTTCAGCGCGGCTTGCAGGTCGCCGACCACGGCGCGGGCCCAGCAGCGGTTATTGAGGGCTTCGACGTCCTTGGCATTGATCCGCAGCGTGCTGTCAAAATCCTTGATCGCCAGGCTGTAGGCGCCCTTGCTGGCATAGACCTGCCCGCGCCGGTACAGCGCACTGACGTCGTCCGGGTTGGAATCCAGCTTTTGGGTGAGGCTCTTGATCGTCGGATCGTCAGCCAGCGCAACCTGGGGCGACGGCTGGGTGCTCGGCGTCTCCGTTGGCGGTGGCGGTGGTGCAACCTCCACCCGCGCGGGTGGCGGAGGCGGTGGTAGGGGTGGCGGCGAGGCCGTCGCGACTTGTGCTGGCGGCGCTGGGGGCGGCGTGACTGCCGGCCGCGGTGCTGGCGGGGGCGGCGGCTGCACGTTTGCAACCGGAGGCGGCGGCCGGTTGCCCGACGCGCCCGCGATGAAGGAGAAGTCCTCGGCCAGCGAGGACGAAATCCACGGCACCTGCTCGCCGCGGGAGGCGCGGGTGACGCCGATGCGGGTGCGGTTGAGCGTCTCCTCGGCCATCAGGTCAGGGACCCGGATTTCCTTGAGCAGCTCCTGCACGAACAGGCTGCGGTCGCCGCCATTGTCAGACACGACCGACGACAGCGCTGCCGAATACATCACCAACGTGCCATTTGGCGCGATCACCGGCGCAAGGCCCGCCGAGAAGGTGCGGAAGCGACGTTCATAAGGATTGCGGCGGGAAGCGTCGACCAAGGCGATCTTGACGCCGGCGCCGCGGCTGTTGATTTCGCCCAGCACCGTTTCGAGGCTGAAGCCGTCATGGCGAACGTCCGCTTCGGTCCAGATCTGCGCGTCGACCGGGATCATGTAGCTTTGGCGGTTGGACTGTACGCCGAAGCCGGAGAAGAAGATCAGCGCGACCGAGCCAGGCTTCAGCTTGCCATAGAGCTTGTCGAAGGCGCGACGCATGCCGTCGCCGGTCAGGTTCTCCCCGGTGTCGACATTGAAGCCGTCGTGCTTCAATTCATCAGCGACTGCCCGGGCGTCGTTGATCGGCTCCTTGAGCGGAGCATCCGCGTCCGGATATTTCGCGTTGCCGATGACGAGCGCAAAGCGGTCGCCCGCGGCGGACGATGGGACGGTCCAAATGACCGGGAAAAGGGCAATCAGGAGCAAGGCAAGGCGATTGTTCATACCACGGCGGTCCAAGGAAAAGGGCGCCGATCCCGCTCGCGCCGCGACAACATTACTCTACGCTTCCGGCATTATCAAACCGCGGTACCAGGCCGTCAACCGCTTGCAAAATCGACGCTATCGCGACAAATCGACTGCGGCCATTTGCCCTGACCGGCCCGAATGGCGGCCTCGATTTTCCCGGCGCACTCCCGGCGATCACGCCAAGCTCCCACAACCGCCTGCGCCCCAATGTGACCAGGCTCACATTAGGGCTTCTCTGCGTCGTCCCCGTGACAGCAACCTTGCCCCACAGAGGTTTGACCTTTGCCGACGGCAATGGCTTGGTGCGGCGGTCTGCTCTCAAACAAGAAAAGTGAAATCGATGGGAAACGCTTACGAAATCTATGCGCTCCGTTATGCGACCATGGCGCGCACGCCGCAGATGAACTTCCTCTCCCCCGATCCGCATGAGACCAGCGCCCAGGATCTCGACTACTTCGTCTGGCTGATCCGCGGGCACGGGCGCAACATCGTGGTCGATACCGGCTTCAATGCCGACGAGGCGAAGGTGCGCGGGCGCAAGCTGACGCTCAATCCGGTCGATGCGCTGGCGGGCTTTGGCGTCAAGGCCGAAGACATCAAGGATATCATCGTCACCCATCTGCACTACGACCACGCCGGCAATCTCGACCGCTTCCCGAATGCGCGGTTTCATCTGCAGGACCGGGAGATGGCCTATGCGACCGGCCGCTGCATGTGCAACGGCCTGTTGCGTCACCCCTTCACGGTGGAGCATGTCACGCAGATGGTGCGCCATGTCTATGGCGAGCGTGTCACCTTCCATGCCGGCGAGGGCGAGATCGCGCCGGATGTCACCGTGCATCGGGTTGGCGGCCATTCCGATGGCTTGCAGGTGGTGCGGGTCGAAACCGAGCGCGGGCCGGTGGTGCTGGCGTCGGATGCTGCGCACTACTATGCCAATCTGCACAGGCGCAGCCCGTTTCCGATCGTCTACAATGTCGGCGACATGGCCACGGGGTGGGAAACCGTCGAGCGCCTGGCCGGCCATCCGGACCGCTTCATCCCTGGCCACGATCCGATCGTGTGCGAAATTTATCCGCGCGCCAGCGACAAGGTCGACGCCTTCGCCTTGCACAAGGCGCCGTCGCGTTCGTTCGCGAAGTAGCGCCTCCATGACGGCATACAAGACCATCGGCTTCGTCGGTCTCGGTGTGATGGGCGAGCCGATCTGCCGCAATCTCGTGAAGAAGAGCGGCGCGCGCGTCATTGCGTTCGACCTCGCGGCGGAGCCGTTGGGTCGGCTGCGCGCCGACGGTGCTGACATCGCGGCCTCGCTCGCCGAGGCGATCAAGCCGAGCGAATTGTTGTTTCTCTGCCTGCCCAGCGCCAAACATGTGCGCGCCGTGTTCGAGAGCGACGGAATTTTGCGGAACATCCAGGAGCGACAGATCGTGGTCGATCTCGGCACATCTTCGGTCAGCCAGACCCGCGATTTTGCCAAACAACTCGCCGCCAAAGGCGCGGCCTGGCTCGATGCGCCGATCGCGCGGACGCGGCAGGCGGCGCAGGACGGCACGTTGAGCGTGATGGTCGGCGGCCCGCGCGACCTCTACGACGCGATCGAACCTGTGATCCGCTGCTTTGCCACCGACGTCACCCATTGCGGCGGCGTCGGCGCAGGGCAGGTGACCAAGATCCTCAACAACATGGTGCTGTTTGAGACGGTGAATGCGCTCTCGGAGGCGGTCGTGGTGGCGAAGAGTGCCGGCGTCGATCCGAAGCTGTTGCTCGAAACTCTATCGAAGGGCTCGGCCGACAGCTTTGCGCTGCGCAATCATGGGCTGAAGGCGATCGTGCCCGGCGTTTTCCCGGAGCGCGCGTTCTCGACCGAATATGCGCTGAAGGATTTGTCCTATGCGCTCGAATTAGCCGTGGATGCCGGGATCAAGCTTCGCGGTGCGGAGCTGATCGGGAAGATTTTGCAGGAAGCGATCGAGGCCGGGTCAGGGGACAATTATTTTCCGGTCATCTCGAAGCATCTCGGTCGCACGTAGGAAATCGTGTCCGTTATTGCGAGGAGCGAAGCGACGAAGCAATCCATGTCGCGGCAAGCGGAGAGATGGATTGCTTCGCTTCGCTTGCAATGACGTGGAGAGAGTCTCCTAATACGCTTCCTTCGCGTCTGCTTCCTGGCTGGTCTGCACCAGCTCGAGGCTGCGCTCGATCTTGCCGAGCAGCGCGGCGAACAGCTTGCGCTCTGAAGCGGAAAGACACGACAGAATCTCCTGTTCCTTGCGCAGCAGGCGCGGGATCAGCTCTTCATAGAGGGCGCGGCCCTTGCGTGTGAGCCGCAGGCGAAATTCGCGGCGGTCCGCCGCGTTTTCCACGCGCTCCACGATCTGCCGCTCCATCAGCGCGGTGACCGCGCGGCTGATGGTCGATTTGTGCGTGCGCGTGCAGTCCGAAATGTACTGCGCGCTGCAGGCGTCGTTGCGGAAGCCGAGCGTCGCCAGCACCCGCCATTCCGGAACGTCGAGTCCATAGCGCGCCTCGTATTCACCGGCGAGCGCGGCACTCACCTCGGCGGACAGCCGGTTGAGACGAAACGGCACGAAGCGGAACAGGTCGAGCCGCGAAGCTTTCCGGCGGACGGAGGTTTCCTCGCGCGATCCGGGGGTTAGCGCTGTCGCCAAATTTCTCTCCAATCCGGGTTGCGCGGGCCGGTCAGGCCGGAGTAAGATAGTTGCAGTTGCGACTAATCTAACAAAGCCATCGTCGCCTGGCTAGTAGGGTCGAAACGCATGGCGCAAGCCAAAGCCCAGTTCGGCTACCGCCGGCATCCTGACCAGGATTGCTCCGGCACCGATGTGGCCGAACATCCCGTCGTCGTCGTTGGCGCGGGGCCCGTCGGACTGTCGCTCGCCATCGATCTGGCGCAGCGCGGCCAGAGCGTGGTGCTGCTCGACGATGCCGACCGGATCGGCGAAGGCTCGCGCGCGATCTGCTTCTCGAAGCGCTCGCTGGAGTTCTGGGACCGGCTCGGGGTCGGCGACCGCATGGTAGACAAGGGCGTGGTGTGGAGCGTCGGCAAGATCTTTCACGGCGATTCGCAGCTCTACCAGTTCAACCTGCTGCCCGAGCAGGGCCACAAGCGGCCGGCTTTCATCAACCTGCAGCAATTCTATGCCGAGGCGTATCTGGTCGATCGCGTCGAGGAGCTTCCTGCGATTGATCTGCGCTGGCGCAACAAGGTGGTCGCGCTGGAGAGCCGCAACGACGCCGTGGCGCTGACGATCGCGACGCCGGACGGCGCCTATAAAATCCACGCTCACTATGTCGTCGCCTGCGACGGCGCGCGTTCCTCGCTGCGGCAAATGGTAGGTGCGGAATTCGCAGGGCAGGTGTTCGAGGACCAGTTCCTGATTGCCGATGTGAAAATGACCGCCGAATTTCCGACCGAGCGCTGGTTCTGGTTCGACCCGCCGTTTCATGCCGGCCGCTCGGCCCTGCTGCACAAGCAGCCCGACGACATCTGGCGCATCGACCTGCAGCTCAGCCGCGATGCCGATCCCGCCGTCGAGAAACAGCCGGAGAATGTGCGGCCGCGCATCGCGCGCATGCTGGGCCACGACAAGTTCGATTTCGAGTGGATATCGCTCTACAAATTCCAGTGCCGCCGCATGGACCGGTTCGTCCATGGCCGCGTGATCTTTGCCGGCGACGCCGCCCACCAGGTCTCGCCGTTCGGCGCGCGCGGCGCCAATTCGGGGCTGGAGGACGCGGAAAATCTTTCCTGGAAGCTCGCCCGCCTGCTGCGCGGCCAGTCGCCTGCCAGTCTGCTCGAGAGCTATCACAGCGAACGAAGTGCCGCGGCGGACGAGAACATCCGCGAGTCCACGCGGTCGACCGATTTCATGGCGCCGGGCTCGCGCCAGGAGGCACGGCTGCGCCAGGCGGTACTGTCGCTCGCGAAGGAGACCGAGTTCGGCAAGCGCATGGTCAATGGCGGACGGCTTTCGGTGCCTTCGATCTACGATTCGCCGTTGTCGACCGCCGATTGCGATGTATGGCGCGGCGGACCCCGGCCCGGCGCGTCGATGCTGGATGCACCGATGGCGGAGGGCTCGGGCCGCGCGAAATTCCTGACCGAGGCTTTCATCGAAAAGGGAGCGAAGTTCACGCTGCTGGAATTTGGCAATGGCCCAGCGGTCGATACCCCCGCAGGTATTGGCGCGATCCGGATCGGCGGCGAGGGCGGCCTGATCGATGCGGAAGGCCTCGCAACTCGGCGTTACGATGCCGAACCAGGTGCGGCCTACCTGCTCAGGCCCGATGGCTATGTCGCCGCGCGCTTCCGCCATCCGACGCGACCGGCGCTGGATGCGGCGCTTGCCCGTGCTTCCGGCGTGAGCTGAGGTTTCGTGATGCCGCTGTCGACCAGCTCGAACTTCCCAAAGCCCGACGACGCCTTCCGCGCCATCGTCGAGGCGCATCGCAGCCTCTCCGAGGCGCAGAGCGCGGATTTCGACGCGGCGCTGGTGCTGATCCTCGCCAATCATATCGGCGACATCGAGGTGTTGCGGGAGGCGATTGCGCTCGCCAAGCGACGCACGCTCGATACGCAGCAGCAACAACAGCAACAACAATAAGCTTGAGGGAATGAATTGATGGCAACGGGTTTTGCGTCCACTACCGACCTCTCCGAGAAGAAGGTCACGTTCTCCGAGATCGGCACCGATCTCTATGCCTTCACCGCCGAAGGCGATCCCAACACCGCCGTGATCGTCGGCGAAGACGGCTGCCTGGTGTTCGACGCGCAGGCGACGCCGGCGATGGCGAACAAGGTGATCGAGCGCGTGCGCACCGTCACCGACAAGCCGATCAAATATGTCGTGCTGTCGCATTACCACGCGGTGCGCGTGCTCGGCGCTTCGGCCTATAAGGCGCAGGCGATCGTCGCATCGCAAGAGACCTATCGGCTGGTCGCCGAGCGCGGCCAGCAGGATTGGGATTCCGAATATGGCCGGTTCCCGCGGCTGTTCCAGGATGCCCAAAGCATTCCCGGCCTGACCTGGCCAACGCTCACCTTCGAAGGCGAGATGTCGATTTATCTCGGAAAACGAGAGGTGCGCTTGATGCAGCTCGGTGCCGGACATACCTCAGGCGATATCGTCGCCTGGGTGCCGGATGCCGAGGTGATGTTTTCCGGCGACCTGATCGAATACCACTCGGCCTGCTATTGTGGCGACGCGCATTTGCGGGAATGGCCGATGACGCTGAACGAGATACGCAGCTTCAATCCAAAGGCGATCGCGCCCGGTCGCGGCGACGCGCTGAAGGGACTTCCGACCTGCCGCGATGCGATCGCAATGACGCGGGATTTCGTCACCTCGCTTTACAACGCGGCCGAAAGCTCGGTCGCCAAGGGCCGCAGCCTGAAGGAATCCATGGCGACGACCCGCGAGGTGATGGATCCGAAGTTCTCGAGCTTTGCGATTTACGAGCATTGCCTGCCATTCAACGTCTCGCGCGCCTACGATGAAGCATCTGGCATCGACGATCCCGTGATCTGGACCGACAAGCGCGATCGCGAAATGTGGGCTGCCCTGCAAGGAGGAGGATAGACATGAACATCAACACCTCGCCTGATCAGATCATCAGAAGCTCCGCGCAAGTGACGCCGGGCTACATGTCCGGCTTCGGCAACAGCTTTGAGACGGAGTTGCTGCCCGGTGCGCTGCCGATCGGCCGCAACTCGCCGCAGCGCTGCGCCTACGGGCTCTACGCCGAGCAGCTTTCCGGTTCGCCCTTCACCGCGCCCCGCGGCGCCAATGAACGCTCCTGGCTCTATCGCATCCGTCCGTCGGTGAAGCACTCCGGCCGCTTCAAGAAGGTCGATGCCGGGCTGTGGCGTTCGGCGCCGTGCCACGAATACGATCTGCCGATCGCGCAGCTGCGCTGGGACCCGACGCCGATGCCGAAGGAGGAGATCACCTTCCTGCAGGGTGTGCGGACGATGACCACGGCGGGCGACGTCAACGCGCAAGGAGGCATGGCGGCGCACATCTATCTCATCACCAAATCGATGGTCGATCAGCATTTCTACAATGCCGACGGCGAGATGATGTTCGTGGCGCAGCAGGGCAATTTGCGCTTCGTCACCGAGTTCGGTCGCATCGATATCGAGCCCGGCGAGATTGCGGTGATCCCGCGCGGCATGAAATTCCGCGTGGAGATTCCGTCCGGCCCTGCTCGCGGCTATCTCTGCGAAAATTATGGCGGCGCCTTCACCCTGCCGGAGCGCGGCCCGATCGGTGCCAATTGTCTTGCCAACGCGCGCGACTTCCTCACACCGGTCGCCAGCTATGAAGAGAAGGACACGCCGAGCGAGCTCTATGTGAAATGGGGCGGCTCGCTGTTTGCCGCCGAGCTCCCGCATTCGCCGATCGACGTGGTCGCCTGGCACGGCAATTACGCGCCCTACAAATACGACCTGCGTCACTTCTCGCCGGTCGGCGCGATCTCCTTCGACCACCCCGATCCCTCGATCTTCACCGTGCTGACCTCGCCGTCGGAGACCGCGGGCACGGCGAATATCGATTTTGTCATTTTTCCGGAACGCTGGGGGGTCGCTGAGAACACCTTCCGCCCGCCCTGGTATCACATGAACATCATGAGCGAGTTCATGGGCCTGATCTACGGCGTCTACGACGCCAAACCCGAAGGCTTCACGCCCGGCGGCATGAGCTTGCACAATTGCATGCTGCCGCACGGCCCGGATCGCCAGGCGTTCGATCATGCGAGTAATAGCGAGCTGAAGCCGGTCAAGCTGACGGGCACGCTCGCCTTCATGTTCGAGACCCGCTTTCCCCAGCGCGTCACGCAATATGCGGCGACCGCGGCGACGCTGCAGGACGACTACGCCGATTGCTGGAAGGGCCTCGAGAAGCGGTTCGATCCAAACAAGCCGTAAAACTTTCCGTCATTCCGGGGCGCTGCGAAGTGACGAGCCCGGAATCTCGAGATTCCGGGTCTGGTCCTTCGGACCATCCCGGAATGACGGCGGATGAGTTCGTCGCGATAAGGAAATGATTGTGCCCCACCCCAACGACCCAAAGCTCCGCTCCTTCATTCCCGTTGATCCAGCCTCCGACTTCCCGATCCAGAACCTGCCCTATGGCGTGTTCTCCGCGCGTGGGCTTGCCCCGCGCGTCGGCGTCGCCATCGGCGACCATGTGCTCGACCTCTGGGAGCTGGAGCAGGACGGCCGGTTCGCCTTCGGCGAGATCGGCATGTTCTCCGCGCCTTCGCTCAATCCGTTCATGGCGATGGGGCCAAAGGTCTGGTCGAAGACACGCGCGCGAATCAGTGAGTTGTTGCGGCAGGATCATCCGGAGCTGCGGGACAACGAAGAGCTGCGCAAGCAGGCGCTGGTACCCATGCGCGACGCGAAATTGCACATGCCGATCGCGGTCGCGGGCTATACCGATTTCTATTCGTCGAAGGAGCACGCCACCAATGTCGGCGTGATGTTCCGCGGCAAGGATAACGCGCTGCAGCCGAACTGGCTGCACATGCCGATCGGCTACAACGGCCGCGCCTCGACGGTCGTGGTGTCGGGCGCCTGGGTGAAACGCCCGCGCGGGCAACTGAAGCCGCCGACCGCCGAAGTGCCGAGCTTCGGCCCATGCAAGCGGCTCGACTTCGAGCTGGAGATGGGCGTGGTGGTCGGGCAGGCGTCAGCGATAGGAGAGATGCTCAGCGAGAAGCAGGCCGAAGAGATGATCTTCGGCTTCGTGATCCTGAACGACTGGAGCGCGCGCGACATCCAGCAATGGGAATATGTGCCGCTCGGCCCGTTCCAGGCCAAGGCGTTTGCCACGTCGATCAGCCCGTGGGTGGTCACGCGCGAGGCGCTGGAGCCGTTCCGCCTGCATGGGCCGGAGCAGAAGCCGGAGCCGCTGGCTTATCTGCGCCAGGCGCAGCCGAACAATTACGACATGGAGCTCGACGTTTCCCTGCGCGCGGCGCAAATGAACGCGCCGCAAAGCATCTGCCGCACCAATTTCAAATACATGTACTGGTCGTCGGTGCAGCAGCTCGTGCACCATGCCTCTTCCGGCTGCGCGATGAATGTCGGCGATCTCCTGGGAAGCGGTACGATCAGCGGGCCGGAGAAAGATCAGCGCGGCAGTTTGCTCGAGATCAGCTGGAACGGGACGGAGCCGGTCGAGCTCGACGGCGGCATCAAGCGCTCCTTCCTCGAAGACGGCGATTTGCTGGTGATGCGCGGCTGGTGCCAGGGCGACGGCTACCGCATCGGCTTTGGCGAGGTAGAAGGCACGATCCTGCCGGCGGAGTGACTCACTCCGCCGTCATTGTGAGGAGCGCAGCGACGAAGCAATCCACTTATCCGCTTGCAGCGCTATGGATTGCTTGTGCGCCAGGAGAAGCTGGCGCGATCCAACCGGTGGAAGTCCGGTCCGGGTAAGCCGTAGCGGGCGCCCGGTAGTGAGTGTTGCGTAGTCGTCGGCAACGGCGGGTGCGAAGCGTACACAACGATCCTGTGGGGTGGGCTATTGAGCCGCGAAAGACATAAACTCGCAGAGGCCGAGGCGGTAAGCAACGTCGAAGGCAACATGTGCGGCGTCGTGATGCGAGACGCTGACGCTCTGCCGTGGTCGAAGACCCCATCACGCAGGAAGGGATCGCGTCGGAACCTGGGAGGTCCCGCGTTCGACCGGTGGCGAGCACCGGCCCGCATCGGGAAGGCGAGGAGCCGAAGCCGATGATGCACGAACGCGGGACGTCGGACCCAGTCATAGTAGCCGTGAAGCCGGCGAACAAGGTGGAGCGATCCGCTGCGGAGCCGGTGGAGCCAAGGGCTGGGACCAAGGGGAATGCGGACCGGCAAAGCACGTCCCGGACACAGGGCCGGACAAGCGTGACACAGGCGTTGGACCGCATACGGCGAACTGCAAGGGAAAGGAAGAAGGAGAGGTTCACCGCGCTGCTCCACCACATCGACACCGACCTGCTCGAAGCGGAGTTCTTTGCCCTGCAAAGGGGAGCCGCCGCGGGTGTGGACGGGGTAACGTGGCAGGATTACGAGCGCAACCTCAAGGCCAACCTTGAGGAGTTGCATGCCCGTATCCACCGGGGGGCGTACCGTCCCCTGCCGTCGCGGCGGGTTCATATCGACAAGCCGGACGGCGGGCGGCGTCCGCTGGCGATTGCCTCCCTTGAGGATAAGATCGTGCAGCGGGCGACGGCTGAGGTGCTCAACGCGATCTACGAGGAAGACTTCCTCGGGTTCTCGTACGGGTTCCGGCCCGGGCGCGGCGCGCATCATGCGATGGATGCGCTGGTGGTCGGGATCGAGCGCCGCCGGGTGAACTTCATCGTGGACGCCGATATCCGTTCGTTCTTCGATACGGTCAACCAGCAATGGCTGATCCGTTTCGTCGAGCATCGGATCGGCGACAAGCGCATCATCCGCCTGATCCGCAAATGGCTCAAGGCGGGCGTGCTGGAGGAGGGGATCGTCAGGGTCAGTGAACAGGGGACGGCGCAAGGGGCGGTGATCTCGCCGCTGCTTGCCAACATCTACCTGCACTACGCCCTCGATCTGTGGGCCGAGCGCTATCGACGGCGCGAGGCCACGGGCGACATGATCATCGTGCGCTACGCCGACGACTTCATTGTCGGTTTTGAGCATGAGGACGACGCCCGGCACTTCCTCGAGACGCTGCGCGAACGGCTTGGGAAGTTCGCGCTGTCACTGCATCCTGGGAAGACCCGGCTGATCGAGTTCGGACGCGATGCGGAGGATAACCGCAAGCGGCGCGGGCTCGGCAAGCCGGAGACCTTCAACTTCCTCGGCTTCATCTTCATCTGCGGCAGATCCAAGCGAGGCAGGTTCCAGATCAGGCGCAAGTCTCGCAACGATCGCATGCGGGCGAAGCTGCAAGCGGTGAAGCAGGAACTGCGACGGCGCATGCATCAGCCGGTGTCCGAACAGGGCAAATGGCTGAGGCAGGTCGTCACCGGGTACTTCAACTATCACGCGGTGCCGACCAACAGTCGGGCGCTTGCCGCGCTTCGCTACCATGTCACCGAACTCTGGAGGCGGACGCTCCGGCGCCGCAGCCAGTCCGACGGCATGACATGGGAGACGATCACGCGGCTCGCGAACGAATGGCTCCCAAGGCCGCACATCCTTCATCAATGGCCCCAAGCACGATTCGCCGTCACTCACCCGAGGTGGGAGCCGTATGCGGGAAAGCCGCACGTACGGTTCTGTGCGGGGGGCGCTCAGCAATGAGCGTCCCTACCGCGACCGCTTCGCTCGCAATGACACGGAAAGTTCACCGCTCTTGCGGCGGAATGTCTTTCAGCCGCGCCGAATGCGCGGCTACGTCATCCAGCGAATATTTCAAATGCACGCGCTTGTCGGACGGCGGATGCTTTGCGGCGCAAACACCCGTCCGCCATTCGTTCGACGGCCGGATCGGCCGCGGCACAAAGCCGCCGCCGCAATTCGGGCAGACGTTGTTAAGCTTTGTTTCAACGCAATCCGCGCAGAACGTGCATTCATAGGAGCATATGCGCGCCTCCATGGAACTTGGCGGCAAATCCTTGTCGCAATATTCGCAGTTGGGTCGCAGTTGCAGCGCCATGAATCCTGTCCTGTGCGATCACATCATGGCAAATCGTTGGGAGGAAGCGAACGGCGAATTTCCCTCGATTTGCGCCAAGCTAGCTCTTCAGCGGCAGCCTCGTGCTCTCCTTAAGCCGATCAAGCACGATCGAGGAGCGCACATGCGCCACGCTCGGATGCGGCATCAGCACATTGTTGACGATGTCGGACAGGCTCTTGAGGTCGCGCAGCACCGCCTTGAGCACGTAATCGGCGTCACCGGTCAGCGAATAGGCTTCCTGGATATCGTCGACGCGGTTGACCAGCGCGCGAAACTTCTTCGCATTGTCGGGCGAATGGGTCGCCAGCGTGATGTGGATGAAGGCGATCAGGTTGAAGCCGAGCGCCTCGGCAGCAAGGTCGGCGTGATAGCCGGAGATCAGCTTCTCTTGCTCCAGCCGCATTCGCCGCCGCGAGCATTGCGAGGCCGACAGGCCGACGAGCTCGGCGAGTTGGTTGTTCGTGAGCCGGCCGTCGTTTTGAAGCGCAGCCAGCATCTTGAGGTCGAAAGCGTCCACGTCGGTCATGCGTAAAATATCCAATTCATGCACAAATCATGCATGACCGTACCCGAACGCGACCTGTTATGCATGCACTTTGTACCGGATTTGGCAGAAAATCCCTCCAATAGCCAAAGGAGATTCCGCCATGGGTCCGTTTCCGCACGACGCGCCGCCCGCCACGATCAGCGCCGACAATCCGATGGGCACCGACGGCTTCGAGTTCGTCGAATATGCGCATTCCGAGCCCGAGCAGTTGCATGCCCTGTTCAAGCTGATGGGATTTGCGCCGGTCGCCCGTCACAGGACCAAGAAGATCACGGTCTATCGGCAGGGCGACATCAACTACCTCGTCAACGAGGAGCCCGGCAGCCACGGTTTCGATTTCGTCGCCGCGCATGGCCCCTGTGCGCCGTCGATGGCGTTCCGCGTGGTGGACGCGAAGCGGGCTTATGAGCGCGCGCTCTCGCTCGGTGCGGAGCCGGCCGAAGTTTCATCCGTGCAGAAGACCCTCGACGTTCCCGCGATCAAAGGCATTGGCGGCAGCCTGCTGTATTTTGTCGACCGCTATGGCGCCGAAGGATCGGCCTATGACGCGGAGTTCGAATGGCTCGGCGTCCGCGACCCGCGTCCATCAGGCGCCGGCCTGTTCTACCTCGACCATCTCACCCACAACGTCCATCGCGGCCGCATGGATGTCTGGGCCGGCTTCTATGAAAGGCTCTTCAACTTCCGCCAGATTCGTTTCTTCGACATCGAAGGCCGCGCGTCAGGCCTGTTCTCGCGTGCCTTGACCAGCCCCGACGGCAAGATCAGGATTCCAATCAACGAGGACGCCGGTGAAGCCGGCCAGATCGAGGAATATCTGAAGATCTATCGCGGCGAGGGCATCCAGCACATTGCCTGCGGCTGCCTCGACATCCACCGCACCATCGAGAGCCTGCGCGCCGCCGGCCTGCCGTTCATGCCGTCGCCGCCCGAGACGTATTTTGAGAGAATCGATGCTCGCTTGCCCAAGCACGGCGAGGACGTGGCGCGGCTCAAGAGGAACGGCATCCTGATCGACGGCGAGGGCGTGGTCGATGGCGGCCAGACCAAGGTGCTGCTGCAGATATTCTCGGCAAATGCGATCGGGCCGATCTTCTTCGAGTTCATCCAGCGCAAGGGCGACGATGGGTTCGGCGAAGGCAACTTCAAGGCGCTGTTCGAATTGATCGAGGAAGACCAGATCCGCCGCGGCGTGCTGAAGGTAGAGGACGCGGCGTAAGCCCGCAGAGGCGATCCAAAAAGCCGATGCCTTTCGCCAGGACGACAGCGGAACTCTATCTCTGCGCCTTCCACTCACTCACCATCCCACCAAGATCCACCACCACCGGCTCGCGGATCGCTGATGGCGTGCGCGAGAAGCGCGGGGCTGGGGCGGGCTGCGTCACGCCGTGACGTTCGACGAAGACGTTGCGCGCGGCCATGTGCGGGTGTTTTGGCGCTTCCGCCATGGTGAGGATCGGCGCAAAGCAGATGTCGGTGCCTTCCATGATCTTGCACCAGTCGGCGCGGCTCTTGCTCTTGAAGATTTCGGTCAGCTTTGCCTTCAGATCGGGCCAGGCTTTGCGGTCCATCTGCGCGTCGAAACATTCTTCCGACAGTCCCGCGTGCTCGCGCAGCAGCGCGTAGAAATGCGGCTCGATCGAGCCGATCGAGATGAAATTGCCGCAGGAGCATTCGTAGACGCCGTAGAAATGCGCCCCGCCGTCCAGAAAATTCTGGCCGCGGCCCTCGATCCAGCGCCCCATTGCCGTCATGTCAAAAAACATCGACATCAGCGACGCTGCGCCGTCGCACATCGCAGCGTCGACCACCTGGCCCTTGCCGGACTTCGAGGCTTCCAGAAGCGCTGCGAGCACGCCGACCACGAGATAGAGCGCGCCGCCGCCGAAATCGCCGACCAGGTTGAGCGGCGGCACCGGCTTTTCCTTGGTGCCGATCGCGGCGAGCGCGCCGGTGATCGAAATGTAGTTGATGTCATGGCCGGCGGCGTTGGCGAGCGGGCCTTCCTGGCCCCAGCCGGTCATGCGGCCGTAGACCAGCTTTGGGTTGCGCGCCATCACCACCTCAGGTCCGAGCCCCAGCCGCTCCATCACACCGGGCCGGAACCCTTCGATCAGCGCGTCGGCATTGGCGAGAAGGTCCAGCACCTGCACGATCGCAGCGTTGTCCTTCAAGTCGAGCTCGACGATCTTGCGGCCGCGGCCGGCGACCGACTTCAGGCTTTTCTTCGCGCCGACGCGGTCCAGCGTCACGACCTCGGCGCCCATGTCAGCGAGCATCATGCAGGCAAAGGGGCCTGGGCCGATGCCGGCGAACTCGACAATGCGGGTACCGGCAAGCGGGCCGGAACCGCGGAGCCGGGATTGCGGGGCGGGCTTGTCGAGCATGTCGTTTGTCCTGGGCGTTTTCGGGCAAATTGTCCCGCCTCCGGTGCGGGGTGGCAAGCGCCTTTTGCGCGATTAGACCAAAACAAAACGGCGCGCATTGCTGCGCGCCGGATGCTAGCACTTGCGTTGAGTGGCTATCAGCCGGCTTCAGCCACCGCGCGCTGTGCCATCACCTTGACCAGATTGGCACGATAGTCCGTCGTGCCGTGGATATCGCTGAGCAATCCATCGGCCGACACCTTCACATTGTCGAGCGCGCCCGCCGACCAGTTCGATTTCAGCGCGGCTTCGATCGCACCAACCCGCATCACGCCGTTTTGCGACGCACCGACCGCCGCGACGCGGACGTCACCGCCCGGTGTCCTCGCGACGAACACGCCGGTCAGCGCAAAGCGCGATGCCGGATTCGGGAATTTCGCGTAACCGGCCTTTGCCGCGACCGGGAACGTGACTGCGGTGATGATCTCGCCGTCCTGCAGCGCCGTCGAGAACAGCCCCTTGAAGAACTCATCCGCGGCGATGGTGCGTTTGTTGGTCTTGACGGTCGCATTCAGCGCCAGCACCGCGGCCGGATAATCCGCGGCGGGATCGTTGTTGGCAAGCGAGCCGCCGATGGTGCCGCGATAGCGCACGGCGGGATCGCCGATCTGCGAAGCCAGGCTCGCCAGCGCCGGGATCGCCTTTTGCACCGCCGCGCTCGTGGCCACGTCGTAGTGCGTCGTCGCGCCCTTGATCAGGATGCCGGCGTTGGTCGGCTCGATGCCGATCATCTCCTTCAGCTTGCTGAGATCGATGACGTCGGACGGAGATGCGAGGCGCTGCTTCATGACCGGAAGCAGCGTCTGCCCGCCGGCGAGAAATTTGGCCTCCGTGCTCTTGGCGAACAACGCGACCGCGTCGTCGACCGAGGAAGCGCGATGATAGTTGGTCTCGTACATGGCGTTTCCTCCTTTAGCCGTGAATGGCGTGCCAGACGCGATCGGGCGTCGCCGGCATTTCCAGTTTGTTGTTGCCGATCGCATCGGTGATCGCGTTGATCACGGCCGCGGAAGCGCCGATCGCGCCGGCCTCGCCGCAGCCCTTGACGCCAAGCGGATTTCCCGGACACAGCGTCGTCGTGTGCGAGAGCTTGAACGAGGGCAGATCGTCGGCGCGCGGCATGGTGTAATCCATGAACGACGCGGTGACGAGCTGGCCGGTCTCGTCATAGACCGCGCCTTCCAGCAGCGCCTGGCCGATGCCTTGTGCCAGCCCGCCATGGACCTGGCCTTCGACGATCATCGGATTGACCAGCCGGCCGAAATCGTCGGCCGCGACGAAATTGACAAAGCTGGTCTTGCCGGTGCCCGGATCGACCTCCAGTTCGCAGATATAGGAACCGGCCGGGAAGGTGAAGTTGGTGGGGTCGTAGAACGCGGTCTCCTTCAGGCCGGGCTCCATGCCGTCGGGCAGGTTGTGCGCGGTATAGGCCGCAAGCGCGACCATCGGCAGCGCCAGCGACTTGTCGGTGCCGGTCACCTTGAACTCGCCGTTCTCGATGACAATGTCGCCTTCGGAAGCCTCGAGCAGGTGCGCTGCGATCTTCTTCGCCTTGGTTTCGACCTTCTCCATCGCCTTGACGATAGCCGTGCCTCCGACCGCGAGCGAGCGCGAGCCGTAAGTGCCCATGCCGAACTGCACCTTGTCGGTATCGCCATGCACGATCGCGACCTGGCTGACGGGAACGCCAAGACGTTCCGCGATCAGTTGCGCAAACGTCGTCTCATGGCCCTGGCCATGGCTGTGCGAGCCGGTGAGGACCTCGATGGTGCCGACCGGGTTGACGCGAATTTCGGCCGACTCCCACAAACCGACGCCGGCGCCGAGACTGCCGACCGCCTTCGACGGCGCAATGCCGCAAGCCTCGATGTAGCAAGAGACGCCGATGCCGCGGAGCTTGCCTTCGGACTTCGCCTTCGCCTTGCGGGCTGCGAAGCCTGCGTAGTCGATCGCCTTCATTGCGACGTCAAGCGAGGCGCCGAAATCGCCGATGTCGTAGGCCATGATGACCGGCGTCTGGTGCGGGAACTGGGTGATGAAGTTCTTGCGGCGCAATTCGGCCGGATCGACCTTCAACTGCCGCGCCGCGGTCTCCATCAACCGTTCGACCACAAAGCTGGCTTCCGGTCGGCCCGCGCCGCGATAGGCATCGACCGGCACGGTGTTGGAGTAGACGCTGATTACCTCGGCGAAGATGTTGGGGATGTTGTACTGACCCGACAGCAGCGTCGCATAGAGATAGGTCGGTACGGAGGACGAGAACAGCGACATATAGGCACCGAGATTGGCGTAGGTCTTCACGCGCAGCCCGGTGATCTTGTTGTCCTTGTCGAACGCCATTTCCGCCTTGGTGAGATGATCGCGGCCGTGCGCGTCCGTCAGGAAGGCTTCAGTGCGGTCGCCGGTCCACTTCACCGGGCGGCCGACCTTCTTCGACGCCCACAGCGCCACCATCTCTTCGGGATAGATGAAAATCTTGGAACCGAAGCCACCGCCGACATCGGGCGCGATCACGCGGAGCTTGTGCTCCTGCGCGATGTTGTAAAAGGCCGATAGCACGAGGCGGGCGACGTGCGGGTTCTGCGACGTCGTGTAGAGCGTGAAATGCTCTTCGGCTTCGTTGTATTCCGCGATCGCCGCTCGCGGTTCCATCGCGTTCGGAACCAGTCGGTTGTTCGTGATGTCGAGCGAGACCACGTTGGCCGCGGATTTGAAGGCCGCATCCGTTGCGGCTTCCTCGCCGATGGTCCAGTCGTAGATCACATTGCCCGGGGCTTCCGGGTGCAGCTGCGGCGCGCCCGGCTTGATGGCTGCGCGAATGTCGGGAGCGGCCGGCAATTCCTCGTAGTTGACGACGACGGCTTCCGCGGCGTCGCGGGCCTGATTCTTGGTCTCGGCGATCACGACTGCGACCGCCTGGCCGACGAAACGCACGGTCTCCGGCGCCATCGCCGGCCAAGCGCCCATCTTCATGCCGGTGCCGTCCTTTGAGGTGATGGCCCAGCCGCAGATGAGGTTGCCGATCTTGTCATCGACGAGTTGCTGACCGGTCAGCACCCCGACGACGCCGGGCATCTTCATCGCTTCCGATGTGTCGATGCTCTTGACCTGGGCATGCGCATGCGGGCTGCGGATGAAATGGGCAAAGGTCATGCCCACCAGCTTGATATCGTCGACGTAACGGCCCTTGCCGGTGATAAAGCGCCGGTCTTCCTTGCGCACGACGCTTGCGCCAATGCCTTCAACACCCATATCTCTTCTCCCTACCGGAGTTTCTGTCCCGCCAATTCCATCGAACGCGGCGGTAGCTCAATTCAGTGATGATGTGTGCGTGCGGCTATTCGGCCGCCTGCGAGACCTTCATGCGGCCGGCCGCATCCAGCACGGCCTTGACGATATTGTGATAGCCGGTGCAGCGGCAGATATTGCCTTCGAGCTCGTGCCGGACGGTGGGCTCGTCGAGCTTGCCACTGTGGCGATGCACGATATCGATCGCCGACATGATCATGCCCGGGGTGCAATAGCCGCACTGCAGGCCGTGATTGTCACGGAACGCCGCCTGCATCGGGTGCAGCTCGTTACCCTTCGAGATTCCCTCGATCGTGGTGACACTGGAGCCCGCGGCCTGTCCGGCCAGCATGGTGCAGGATTTCACGGCGCGGCCGTCGACATGGACCACGCAGGCGCCGCACTGGCTGGTATCGCAGCCGACATGAGTGCCAGTAAGGTTCAGGTTTTCGCGCAGGAGATGGACCAGAAGCGTCCGGTCCTCGACATCGACGGAGACCGCCTTGCCGTTCACTGTCAGTTTGACTGTCGACACATTATCCCTCCCGGTGAATTTGTAATTAGACCAATTAGAGACAGGGGGCCGGAACTTTGCAACTGGGAAATTGGTCGCGAAAACCATCCGGATGCGCCGGTGCATCCTTCGGTCGCCCTCCTTAAAGAGAGGGGGCAAACCGGCTTCACCGGTATATTTACCGGGCCTTATCCATTCTGCCTTAAGTTGCCGCACCAGGCCGGAGGCCATCGCTTTCGGCTTTGAGTGCTTTTTGCTGGGAATGCCGGGGGTGGGAATGTCGGGGAGCGTCCATTCGAAATCATCGTTTTCCTGGCTTCCGACCCTGCGCTTCCGTGCCAAGATCTCGCTCGGCTTCGCGCTGGTGCTGGCGATATCCGCGGTCAGCCTCGGCACCGCCTATTTCCGGTTCGAAGGGGTCTCGAGGGCGGTCGCCTCCTATCGGAACAGCGTTTCGGAGGCCGACCTCGCCCGCAACATCGACCGCGAGCTGATCTCCTATCGCCTGCTGGTCAAATATTACGTGGTGACGGCCAAGGAGGACGACGCCAAGGCGGCACAGGCAGCCGAGGCCAGTCTGAAGGAAGCCATCGACAAGGCGCTCGCCAGCACCAAGACGCCGGCCCGGCGCGAGGGGCTTACCAAGCTCGCGACCGAGTTCAGGAATTTTGCCGCCACCTTTGCAGAGATCGTCAAGGTCAAGGATGCGAGCGCGCGGATCGTGCAGGATCAACTGCTGATCAAAGCCAGCATGCTCAAATACAAGCTCGACGACGTCGCGAGCAGCGCTTCCGAGGCCGAGGCGCAGGCCATTCAAGCCGGCACCAAGCGCGTCGCCGAGCAGTTCCAGGCCGCGAGCGCAGCCGCCAACATCTTCGTCATCAAAACCGACCAGACGGTCGCGGCCAACGCGTTGGCGCGGTTGGACTTCGTTAGTGCCGCGCTCGACCAGGTCTACTCGATGGATGACAAGATCGTGGCCGAGTTGAAGGAGGCGAGGGGCTTCCTGGTGGCTTATCGCGAGGCGTTGAAGAAACTGGTCGAGAACTCCACGACGGTCGCTGATCTCGTCACCCAGATGAGCGGCTCTGCAGGCGCCATCAGCCAGGGCGCAGGCACGATGAAGGCCGACCTCGTGTCCGAGCAGCAGCGGCTTGAAGCGCAATCGAATGCAATGATCGGCGAGACTGAGCATTTGATCATCATGCTTGCGGTCGGCGGCACCCTGCTTGGCGCCGTGCTGGCGCTGTTGCTCGGCCGCGGCATCTCCCGTCCGATGATCGCGATGTGCAAGGCGATGCGCGAACTCGCCGGCGGCAATTTCGACGTGGTGCTGCCGGGCCTCGGGCAGAGGAACGAAGTCGGCGAGATGGCTGCTGCCGTCGAGGAGTTCAAGCTGCAGGCCATTGCCAAGGCCGAGCGCGACGCCGCGGCCCAGGATGCGCAGAACAAGCAAGCGGGCGCGGCGCGCCGCGCCGAGCTGATTCGCTTTGCCGACGATTTCGAGACCGCCGTGGGTGCGATCGTGTCCAACGTCTCGGCCTCGGCGGTGCATCTGGAGCAGGCGGCGGGCACGCTGACCCGCACGGCGGAAACCACGGAGGGCCTGTCCAGCCAGGTTGCCGGCGCATCCGAGACGGCATCCAGCAACATTGAATCGGTCGCTTCCGCGACGGAGGAATTGTCGGCCTCCGTCGATGCGATCGGCAAGCAGGTGCGCGAGTCCAACCGGATCGCGGAAGCAGCCGTCACGCAGGCGCAGCAGACCGACACCCGCATCGGCAAACTCTCGCGCGCAGCACAGGAGATTTGGGATGTCGTCAAGCTGATAACCGCGATCGCCGAGCAGACCAACCTGCTTGCGCTCAATGCCACCATCGAAGCCGCGCGCGCCGGCGATGCCGGCCGCGGCTTTGCGGTTGTGGCTTCCGAGGTGAAATCGCTGTCGAGCCAGACCGCGAAGGCGACCGAGGATATCTCGAACCACATTTCCGGCATGCAGGATGCGACCCAGGAGTCGGTCGCTGCGATCAAGGAGATCGGCTCGACCATCGGCCAGATCTCGGCCATCGCCGCCTCGATCACCAGCGCCGTCGAGCAGCAGGGCTCGGCGACCCAGGAGATCGCGCGCAATGTGCAGAGCGTCGCCCAGGGAACGCGTGAGGCGGCCGACAATATCGTGCAGGTCAATCGCGGCGCCACGGAAACCGGCTCGGCGTCGGAGGAGGTGCTGAACTCGGCGAAGGCGCTTTCCAGCGAGAGCACGCGGCTCCGCGCCGAGCTCGACCGCTTCATGCAGAATATCCGCGCGGCCTAGGGCGTGCGGTCGCCGCCAAGCCCTCGCAGTCGTCCCTGCGAAAGCAGGGACCCATTATCCCAGGACGTGGTTTTGGGCGCGCGGTAGATTTCGCGTGCAACGCGTCGCGCGCTGCGACCAGCGTCTTGGGTGGCCTTGCGCGCGCCCTTGCGTGGAGCTGACTTGCGCGCCTGCGTCTTCTTTCGTTCCGCCATCGTCAACTCCTTGCGTCCACATAGAAAATCGACGATCGCGCCCCTCGTTTCCAGCGGCGATACCGGAACCGTTGCGCTGTTTTGACGTTATCCCGCCGTGGCAGGCGAAGCTTTGCCGCAATCGCGCCTGAAACCTCGGGGAGCGCCGCATCCCGGGGCATTTTTCATTGGTTGACCCAATGGCCTTGCAGCAAACTCCAGCTTTCGAGGACGGCGCGGCCATGCCCTCGGCCGATACCCGCGCCGACGACCGCATCATCGAAACCTCAATTCCCTCCCGGCTCGATGCGCTCACCTGGAGCGGCTTCCACACCCGCGTCGTGCTGGCGCTCGGCATCACCTGGATTCTCGACGGGCTGGAAGTGACGCTCGCCGGCACGCTGTCGGGTGCGCTGAAGGAAAGTCCGACGCTGCGTTTCTCCAACTTCGACGTCGGGCTCGCCAACAGCTTCTATCTGGCGGGCGCGGTGCTGGGCGCCATCGGCTTCGGCTGGCTCACCGACCGGATCGGGCGCAGAAAACTGTTCTTCATCACGCTCGCGGTCTATCTCTCCGCGACGGCGGCTACCGCGCTGTCGTGGAGCATTTCGAGCTACGCGCTGTTCCGCTTCCTGACCGGCGCCGGCATCGGCGGCGAATACACCGCGATCAATTCGACCATCCAGGAGCTGGTGCCGGCGCGCTATCGCGGCTGGACCGACCTCGTCATCAACGGCAGCTTCTGGATCGGCGCGGCGCTTGGCGCTAGCAGCGCTATCGTGCTGCTGGATCCCGCCTTCGCCGGTCCCGACGTCGGCTGGCGGCTCGCTTATTTCACCGGTGCGGTGCTCGGCCTGATCGTGCTTGTCATGCGGATGTGGATCCCGGAGAGCCCGCGCTGGCTGATGATCCACGGCCATCCCGAGGAAGCGCATGAGATCGTCGATGACATCGAACGCTCCGTGATCGGGCACGACCAGGATGCGCGGGAACAGGCCTTTCCCAAGATCAGGCTGCGGATGCGCGACCACACGCCATTGACCGAAGTCGCGCACACGCTATTCTCGGCCTATCGCCAGCGATCGCTGGTCGGGCTTTGCCTGATGGTCGCACAGGCGTTCTTCTACAACGCCATCTTCTTCACTTTTGCGCTGGTGCTGATCGATTTCTACGGTATCGCCTCCGACCAGGTCGGCTGGTACATCCTGCCCTTTGCGGCGGGCAATTTCCTCGGGCCCCTGCTGCTCGGCCGTTTCTTCGATACGCTGGGACGCCGCATCATGATCGCGCTGACCTATGGCGTCTCCGGCGTGCTGCTGGCGATTTCGGGCTATCTGTTCTCGATCGGCGTGCTGAGCGCGCAGACCCAGACCATTGCCTGGATGGTGATTTTCTTCTTTGCATCGCCCGCGGCGAGCGCGGCCTATCTCACCGTCAGCGAAAACTTTCCGCTGGAGGTGCGGGCGCTCGCGATCGCGCTGTTCTATGCGATCGGAACCGCGATCGGCGGCGTGGCGGGACCTGCATTGTTCGGCGCGCTGATCGACACGGGGTCGCGGGCCAGCGTTTTCGTCGGTTATCTCCTGGGCGCGGCTTTGATGATTGTGGCGGCCGGTGTCGGCTGGCGTTACGCCTTCGATGCCGAGCGAAAATCGCTGGAAACCGTCGCAAAGCCGCTCGCTTCTGTGGAGTAGAATGGGATGGATCAGGATCCGGGCCAGATGCGGTCGAAGGAGACGAATTCAGCGCGAGGAGATGAAGCGCCGGAAGCCGTTCCGGTGCCGCATCTGCTCGTCCCGCATTTGAGCACCACGGCGATCCTCCTCGACATCGACGGCACGCTGCTCGACCTGATGCCGACGCCGCGCGAAGTTTTCGTGCCGCCGAAGCTTTCCGAAACCCTGAATGGCCTGCTGACCAGAACCTCCGGTGCGCTGGCGCTGGTTAGCGGGCGCTCGCTCAACGACATCGATCTCATCTTCGCGCCTGATCAGTTTCCGGCCGTGGGCGGCCACGGCGCGGAAATGCGTCTTGATCCCGATGGCGATTCGGTTGCGACCCACGCGCCGCCGCTCGACAAGGAATTGAAGCGGCGGCTCGCGACCATCGCAAAGCTCAGTCCGGGAATCCTGCTCGAGGACAAGGGCTATTCGCTGGCGCTGCATTATCGCCTGGCACCGCATGCGGAGAAGGCGATCTATGCAGCGGTGTCGCTGATCCGCGCCGATCTGCCGAATGCGCCGATCGAAGTGCTGCCGGGCAAGTTCGTCTGCGAGATCAAGCATTCCGGTTTCACCAAGGCGAGCGGTGTGCGCGAATTGATGACGCTCGAGCCATTCAAGGACCGCAAGCCGCTGTTCATCGGCGATGACGTCACCGATGAAACCGTGTTCGCAATTATGCCCGATTTCGACGGCCTCGCCTTCTCTGTCGGCCGGCGTGCACAGGGCGTGGCGGGTCATTTCGATACACCGAACGATGTTCGCGAGTTTCTCGCGCGTCTGCTCGATGACCAAAGCGTGACGCAAGCGCCATAGCCGTTGCGAGATTGGGGCGCTCGCGCGTTTTTCCCTCCCGTAACGTGCTTTTCCTGCATCAGATTTTTTCTTTGTGCGCGGGAACCGTGGTTCCGCCGCGCCCAGTCTGAATTCGGTTTCAATCCATCACGATTCTCAAAGGAACCATATTGATGAACGGCAGTTAAATGCCCGTAATACCCAGGAGGGCCTTGTGAACCTCGTCGTCGTCTCCAATCGCGTGGCCCGCGGCGGTGCCAACGAACCGATGACCGGCGGTCTTGCCGCCGCTTTGCTGCCGGTGGTGGAAAAATCCGGCGCGATCTGGGTCGGTTCGTCAGGCCGCGTGCGCGACGGGTTCCAGAAGGAACCGTTCGCGGAGATCGAGTCGCTCGGCGCCGGTGCGCTCGCGATGCTCGACCTGCCGGCCGCGCATTATGGCGGCTACTACGAAGGCTTTGCCAATTCCGCGCTGTGGCCGGCGCTGCATTCGCGCAGCGACCTGATCCGCGTGACGCAGGGCGATTATGTCAGCTATCGCGAGGTCAACGCCTTCATGGCGCGCGCGCTCTTGCGCTTCAACAAGCAGGACACCGCGTTCTGGGTACAGGATTATCATTTCCTCGCGCTCGGTGCGGAGCTGCGTGAGCTCGGCGTCACCGGACCGGTCGGCTTCTTCCTGCATACGCCGTGGCCCGCGCACAGCATCATCGAGGGCGTGCCGAATCATCGCGCATTGATCGAGGCGATGCTGGCCTATGACCTCATCGGTTTCCAGACCGAGGAGGACCGCGACAACTTCCTTGGCTATGTCCGCACCAATCTGGAGCTGGCGGTTCGCGACGACGTCGTGATCTCGCAATACGGCCGCACACGCGCGGCGGTGTTTCCGATCGGCATCGACGCCGAGAAATTCGCGCAACAGGCAGCGAAGGCCGTCACGCATCCCGACGTGTCGCGGCTGCGGCGCAGCCTGAACGGCGAGCGGCTCGCGATCGGCGTCGACCGTCTGGATTATTCCAAGGGCCTGATCAACCGCATCAGTGCCTTCGACCGGATGTGGACGGAGCACCCGCATCTGGCACGCAGCGTATCGCTGCTGCAGATCGCCACGCCTTCGCGTGGCGTCATCGAGGCCTATGGCCAGCTGCAGGGCGACCTTGCGAAACTCGTCAGCGACGTCAACGGACGTCATGGCGAAGTGGACTGGACCCCGATCCGCTATCTCAACAAGGGTTTTGGCCAGGCGGTGCTGGCTGGGCTCTATCGCACGGCGCAGGTCGGCGTGGTGACGCCGCTCCATGACGGCATGAATCTGGTCGCCAAGGAATATGTCGCCGCGCAAAATCCGGCCGATCCCGGCGTGCTGGTGCTATCGAAATTCGCCGGCGCCGCCAACGAGCTCGATACCGCGCTGCTGGTCAACCCGCACGATATCGACGGCATGGCGCGCACGATCGCGACCGCGCTGTCGATGCCGCTGACCGAGCGGCGCATGCGTTATGAAGCAATGATGCAAAAGCTGCGCGTCCACTCCATTCAGCGATGGTTCGCCGACTTCATCGAGGCGCTGCAGGATAGCCAGGCCGACAAGACCACCACGCAACCGCGTGTAGACACGCCGACCCTGTGGCCGCTGCGTTCGGCCGGTTCAGCCGCGCGGTATCACTGAAGCGCTATCGCGCTTCAGGTTCTTGTCGGCGCATGATCTTCTCGGAAAGCCGGCATCCACTTTCCGGATCATGCGCTAATAGCAGTACGGCACACCGTCGAGAGTCGGGCAGCGCGTCTGCGCGGCCGGATTCTCCATCGGCACCGAACCCCTGCCGCGGCCACCCACGATGACACCCTGGCCGACGATCACGGACGACTTGTTGCCGACGATGACGCTCGGGTGAGGCGAGGCGAGGTTCGACTTCGTGCCGTCGGGCCAGATGATCGCATCGCCCGTGAAGATCCCGCGCCGTCCGTCGTCGCAGGTGACATCGTTGCCTTGCCGGGTGCAGCTCTGTGCATTCGCCGGCCCTGTGCATCCCATCGCGATCGCCGGCGCGATGACCGCGAACGTCATTTTCCGTCGGAAGCTCATATCGTCCCTCCAACCCAGCCTTGCGCTCAAATCAGTCGTCTGATTTGGACGGCTTTGGGTTCACGGGGGGCGCGATCCATGACCGCCGACGATCTCTGATCATGCACAAAATATTGCGTTTCTTCAATATCTTAGACAAAATCCGCGCCTCGCTCGCGGCATTCGCTTGCAAAAATCGTCTTGGCCCTTCAAGAGAGGGCTCCCCGGAGAGATGGCCGAGTGGCTTAAGGCGCACGCTTGGAAAGCGTGTGTGCGGGAAACTGTACCGTGGGTTCGAATCCCACTCTCTCCGCCAGAACGCTGTCTCAGCGCATCTCACCCAATCCCGATTTCTGATAGAAAGTGTAGCAATAGCAGTGCCATACGGCCAATATGGCGCTCCGAGCTGTTCCAGCTTGTTTCGTCAAATCTCACGCCTAAGTGTATGTAAGAGTGTATGTAGCGGGAGGTCGGTGTATGGCGCGGGGCTTCGGAAAATTGACGGCCAAGAAGGTCGAGCATCTATCGAAGCGCGGCATGCACGCTGACGGCGGCGGCCTGTATCTCCAGGTGGCGAAGGGCGGCTCCAAGAGCTGGCTGTTTCGATACAAGCTTTATGGACGCACGCGATGGCATGGCCTCGGGTCACTGCGCGACGTGAGCCTTGAAGAGGCGCGCGAGAAAGCGACTGAAGCTCGCAAGGTCCGCCGCAACGGCGCTGACCCGATCCAAGCCAAGCGCGAGGCGGAAGCCGCCGCCCGCATCGAAGCGGCCAAGGCGATCACGTTCGGGGCGGCTGCCAAGCGGTTCATCAAGGCCAATCGGGCCGGTTGGAAAAATGCCAAGCACGCCGACCAATGGCTGATGACGCTGGTCGGCATCGACCAGAACGGAAAGCCGACCAAGAACGACTACTGCAAGACTATTCGTGATCTTCCCATCGGCTCGATCGATACGACGCTGGTCCTGCGGATCATCGAGCCGATCTGGGCGAGCAAGACCGAAACCGCCAGCCGCATCCGCAGTCGCATCGAGCAGGTGATCGATGCCGCCAAGGCGAAGGGCGAGTTCAAAGGCGAAAACCCGGCCCGCTGGAGGGGGCATCTCGATAACCTGCTCCCGGCCACGTCGAAGGTTCGCAAAGTCCGCAATCATCCGGCGCTGCCTTATCGGCAGTTGCCCAGCTTCATGCGCGAGCTCCGCGAGCGTCATGGTGCCGCTGCGGCAGCCCTTGAGTTTCAAATCCTGACGGCCGTGAGGCCCGGCAATGCAGTAGCGGCAAAATGGGGCCAGATCGATCGGCAGACGTCAGTCTGGACCATTCCGGCCGCACTCATGAAGAGCGATGCCGAACACAGAGTGCCATTGAGCAAGGCGGCGCTCGCCGTGCTTGATCGCATGGAAGTTGCCAAGGATGACAGCGAGTACATTTTCCCCAACAGCAAGGGCAAGCCTCTGAGTGACGCCTCGATGGCTGCGGTGATCGACAGGATGAACGAACAGGAGCGGCACTGGATCGATCCGAAGCTGGACCGCGAAATCGTGCCGCACGGCTTCCGGTCATCGTTCCGCGATTGGGCTGCAGAGCACGGCTATGACGATCCGATCGCCGAAGCTGCGCTCGCGCACAAGGTCAGCGACGAAGTGGTCGCGGCCTATCGGCGCACGACCTTCTTCGATCTGCGCAAGCGGATGATGCAGGACTGGGCTGACTATTGCGCCCGACCTTCCACCAGTGTTGACACAGTCGTGGCGTTCCGGGCGCAGTCATGAACCTGGAGAAACAAAATTGGCTATACAGATTGCTCGATGAAGAGCGACTGGCAATCGCCTTCTCCACCGCCGGGCGCCATTGATCTCGCCGCTGCGATCAGCGAGATGGAAGACTAGAGGCGACGTGCGGCCATTGGCAGTCGTTCACGCCAAAGTACGATGTAACGCGAAGCGGACAAAGGACCGGACATCGCAAGAACGACGCTTGACCCGATTCCGACATGCACTTTGTCCAGCAGCCATCGCTGCGGCGTTGGAGCAGCCTAACCAGGCGACGCCATCGCGCGTGGTTGCCAGCCAAGCCAGGAACCGGCCGGCGCGGACCTACGTTTAGAACCCACAATCACAGGAGCCTTGACTATGGCAGCAGGCACCCTCTCCCCACCGAAAGTCGTCTCGCGCGAGGAATGGCTTTCCGCACGCAGGGCACTGTTCGTCGAAGAGAAGGAGATTACGCACAAGCTCGACGAACTTAGAAAAAAGCGCCGCCATTTGCCGTGGGTGAAAATTGACAAGCCCTATGTCTTCGAGGGACCGGATGGCAGGTGCACACTTGCCGATCTGTTCCATGGTCGAGGCCAACTCGCCGTCTATCACTTCATGCTGACCCCGGGTTCCGATCACGTCTGCAAGGGGTGCTCATTCGTCGCCGATCATTTCGACGCTGCGCGCAAGCACTTCGATGATGCCGACCTGTCATTTGCGGTGATTTCACGCGCGCCAATCGAGCGGATCGAGCAAGTGAAACGCGCTTTGGGCTGGACCTTTCCGTGGGTTTCATCCTATGGCAGCGATTTCAACTTCGATTTCGGGGTGTCATTCAAAAAGGAGGACCTGGTCGCTGGCACAGCCAAGTTCAATTACGACACGATCCCGCTCAAGAGCAGCGAAGATATGATGGGCGCCAGCATTTTTGCCAAAGACGAGACTGGCGAGATATTCCAAACGTACTCGGCCTATTCCCGTGGCATTGAAACTTTGATGGGTGCCTTCATGTGGCTCGATCTCACGCCCAAGGGCCGCCATCAATTCGATGACGGTCACAGCCGGCTTAGCGACGACGGCCGGGACGTCCGTACAATCGGGGCGGCCTAGCGGTGCGGAAACCGACTGTCATTGACAGTTCACTGGCGGAGTCATTGGATTAGGAGAATTTTCGGAATTGGCCCTTCGCGGCTATCCGGGAGGCTGATCGAGATTACCGCTATGAGCATGGACCGCTTTCGGCGTTCCAGCGGCTATGCCGCCAAGATCATCCGAGGCGCAAAGCCCGGCGATTTGCGATCGAGCAGGCAGGCAAGTTCTGGTTGGTGTTCAGCAACGGCCCGCGATAAGGTAGTCGATCGTGTCCTCGATGTCATTCCCGAAGGGTGGACCGCGCGGCTTTTCGACGAGCAGTTTAAGTCGCTGGTGGACCTCGCCTTCGATATGGTGGCGGGCGAAGTACGGGAGCTGTGCGAAACGAAACGCTGGTCTGAGAAAGTTGGACTTCCGTGGCATTGCACCGCGCGTGGTATGTGTCTTTTGTCCAGCAGCCGTAGCTCCAGCACTTTGCACAAGTTCCGGCTGCGAGCAATCGGGCATCATTGGCGCGTCCCTATGCGAGATCGCGGTCACGATCGCTTATTCCAGCGCTCCGTGGCCAAGGTGACCGTGGTCTGCATCATCGGCGGACGGATCGTGCCGAGCTTCACGCGCAACTGGGTCGCCCATCACGAGGCGGGACGGCTACCGGTTCCTTTCGGCCGCCTCGATGCGTTCACGGTGCTGGTCGGCGCCATGGCGGCGTGGTTCGTCGCCCCTTCAGGCCGCTCCGTCGCCGCAGCACTCGGCCTCGCGCGCTTGCTCCATCTCGCGAGGCTGGTTCGCTGGGCGGGGGTACCGGACGTTTCCCGACCGCGTCGTCCTGATCCTGCATGTTGCTTATGCTTTCGTGCCGCCCGGCTTCCTCCTGGGCGCGCTTTCGTCGCTCGACCTTGTCGCGCCGGGCGCGGGAATCCACGCCTGGACCGGTGGTGCGATCGGCTCGATGGCGATCGCTGTGATGACACGCGCCTCGCTCGGCCACACCCGTCAGACGTCATCGGCATCCATTACGACGCAGGCGACCTACGCGAGGTCCTCGCTGCGCTGGCGCGAATCTGCGCGGCGCTTGAGCCGGTTTCATGCCCGACATAATAGGTGACATCGGACAGATCGACCGTGCAGCTGCCTATTCGCCCCCTCTCTCGACGGAATGCCCCGGCCCAGGCGAAGCCCGCGACCGCTGATGACGCAGGTATCGGCTATCCCGCAGCCGACCTTCAATCTGCCGACACGCTGGTTCTGGTGCACGTGGTTTGCATCGGATGGCTGAGCCTTGCGATCTGCGGTGGGGTATTCGCCGGCGGCGCGGCTTCCGCGAGAAAGCGATAGCTAATTAGGCCAAAAGAGCGCCACGGCAGCGGAGACATTTCCGGTCTTTTTTTGCCTCAAGGTAATTGGTCTGAACGAAAGAAGGGCGGCTCTTAAGCCGCCCTTCTTGTTTGCTTGTAGTTTATTTGACGGATCCGATTAACCTTCGATGATGTAAACGATCTCGTGGCTATGCGGTCGAAGAATGACGTACCTGCCGCGCACCAGGATGAAATCGTATCCACGCCATTCAGGATAGATTTCCACGATACGTGACGGCAGCGGATAATAGCGGACACTAGCCGGCACAGCCGTACCGATCGAAACGTTGAAGTTCACGTTTGTGGTTTCCTCGACCTTCTCTTGTTTGATCGCCGAGGTAATTTGGGTACGCTTTTCGGCAGGAGGCGCTGCTGTCGCCGAGGTTGCTGCGTTACCGGTCGTCTTGCTGTCGGAAGTCGGCTTCATTTCGGCGCTCGGATTCTTCATGTCCTTAGCGGCCGGAGCGGTTGAATCTGAAGTCTTCTTGCTATCGACTTTCATCTCGCTGGTGGTTTTTGCGTCCGGCTTGCCCTGCGCGTGTTGAGGCATGCGATCTTTCGACGGAGTGCCGGGTGTTGCGGTCTCGGCTCCCTTTGCTGCGGGTGCATTCATCGGTGCCGCAGTATCGGCCTTAGGCGAACCGGCAGCTGACGATTCCGAACCCTTTGCTCCGCTCTGATTGACTCCTTGAGCCGTTGCAAGCCCGGTCGCAGCCAATAACGCCGCAGCGGCCACAGACATCATAAAGGTTTTCTTCATCTGACTTTTCCAATTCACATTTGAAATCATGCCGACGAATGTCAGCTAAAGAGCGAACGGCCTCGACCGGGTATAGTTCCGCTCTATCTTGGGTTGGGCGCGGACCAAGGGGCTGGATGGCAGAAAAGCGCCCAAGCATACGAGCCAACAATCGCTCTACAGGTTAAGTCTTGTGGCGCGTCGAGCCGGGCCATCCGATCTGATTCAAATATAAGTTGTATCCGCGGAACTCTTTATCGCTGCGGCCGTTGTGAAGTGATCCCCGAGCGCGGCGGGATCGGCTAACAGCCACAGTCAGCAGCTTCAAAATGATCAAATCTCTTACAGCGCTGGCCATCTTTGGCCTGTTGGGAGCGGCCGTTGTTGCCTTGCCCGGTTTTGCTCCTCAGGTGGCAGCGGGCGAGACAGTGGCGTTGGCCAAAGCAAACCGGCTGGAAATCCGGCCGACGGCCCGAAATTGCTCGCAACAGGTCTGGCCTCGCTTCGATGCCTCTTGTTTGCGCGATGGCGAAACCGGAGTGACGGTTCGTGAAGTTCGTCTGGTGACGGCGCACCGCTGATCGAATAATTTTGGAGGCCGACATGACGATACACCGGATAATTTTTCTTGGCTTTCTGGCAGCCACTTGCCTGACCGCGCCCGCCTTCGCGCAGACGCCCTATGACGGGTTGTGGAACGTGACAATTCTGACCAAGGCTGGCAGTTGCGAACCATCCGCTCGCTATCCGCTGACGGTGGCCGACGGCAGGGTTTCGGGTACGGCGGACGTTTCCGGCAGCATTGGGCCTGCAGGAATCGTCAAGGTTTCCATTCGTGGCGCTTACGCCAACGGTCAAATGAACGGCAATTCCGGCTCAGGCAAATGGAACGGGGCGTCCGCTGGAATTCCCTGCAGCGGCCGTTGGGAAGCATCGCGACAGTAACGACACGGCTCGAAGCGCGAGAGCCTCGCCCCGGCACCAAGCCTGAGTGACGAGTCGTCCGTGCGTTCCGCGGCGAGTCCAACCGGAAAACGTTCATGACCACACGAGCTTGCCCCCAACGACATTCAGATCGATCTCGCCTGGAGCGCCGCGATTTGCGAAGAAATAGGTGATCGTCTGCGGATCAGACTGAAAGTCGAGCCTAACCGGTTGCCACAAGATATGCTCACGCTGGTTGACCAAATCCGGCAGATCAGCGCTCCGTTCGAACCAGCGATTGAGGTAACGAAATGAATATGTCCAATGAGAGTCTGTTGGTACGCATCCGGTGATGGCCCTGGTTGGGTCATCTTGAGAGGATGGCTGATTGCGCTCAGGCGGCGTAAGCGACGTTCTGAGGGCGCCAATTCCAAGGCAGGAGTTCGTGGATGCGCTTGGCGGGGTGGTCCGGCAGGCGGGCCAGCACGTCGGCGAGCCAAGCCTGTGGATCGATGTCGCTGAGCTTGGCGGTGGCGATGAGGGTGTAGATCGCGGCCGCGCGCCGGCCGCCCTCATCCGAGCCGGCGAAGGTCCAATTTCTTCTTCCGACGGCGACGGCCCGTAGCTCGCGTTCAGCGGCGTTGTTCGACATGCACAGACGCCCGTCGTCGAGGAAGCGGGTGAATGCGTCCCAGCGGCTGAGGCAGTAATTGATCGCCTTGGTCGTATCGTTGCTCCTGGAGAGCTTGGCGCGCTGTTCGCGCAACCACGCCTGCAGCTCGACGATCAGGGGTCGGCTACGCTCCTGGCGGACGCGCAAACGCTCCTGCGGCGCAAGGCCGTTGATATCGCGTTCGATGGCGAACAGGACATCGATGCGCTTGACCGCCTCGGCCGCGATCGGCGCCTTGGTGAGCCGTGCGAGATCGAAGAACTTGCGCCGGCCGTGCGCCCAGCACGCAGCTTCGACGATAGGACTTGGCTTCCGATTGGCCTCGTAGAGCCTGCCGAAGCCAGCATAGGCGTCGGCCTGCATCAGCCCGGCATAGCCTGCCAGATGCTGCTCCGGATGCTCACCGCCACGATCCGGCGAATAGAAGAATACGGCTGCCGGTGGATCGGGGCCGCCAAACGGGCGGTCGTCCCTCACATAGGTCCAGAGCCGGCCGGTGCGGGTCTTGCCCTTGGCCAGGACCGGCACCGTGGTGTCGTCGGCGTGGATGCGTTCGGCAGCGAAGACATGGCTTCGGATCGCATCGACCAGCGGCGTCAGGGTTGCCGCGGAGGCACCCACCCAGTCCGCGAGCGTCGAGACATCGAGGTCAATACCTTCGCGCCGGTAGACGTCGCTCTGACGATGGAGCGGCAGGTGCAGGCCGTACTTGGCGAACAGGATATGGGCCAGCAACTTCGGTCCCGCACGTCCACGCGCAATCGGGTGCGAGGGAGCCGGCGGCTGGGCGATCGCTTCGCAGGCCCGGCAGACGAGCTTCTCGCGCACATGCTGGATCACCTTCCACTGGCGCGGGACGAGTTCCAGTGTCTCGGTCACATCCTCGCCGAGCTTGCGCAACCGGCTATCACCGCAACAGGGGCAGGTGGCAGGCACCGGATAGACAATGCGCTCCCGTGGCAAATGCTCCGGCAGCGGCCGGCGGGCCGGCTTGCGGCGCTCGAACGATGGCACCGTGATTTTGTCGGCTGCGGCCATCTGCGCCGTGGTCTCGGCTTGCGCGGCGTTCTCTTCCAGATCGGCGAGTTGCAGCTCGAGCTGATCCAACAATGCTCCGCGCTCTGAGGACTGTCCGAACTGCTCGTGCCGCAGCTTCTTGATCGCGAGTTTGAGCTTCTCGATCAGCAATATCTGCGCCTGGGCATCCGCCTCCGCGGCCAACCGGGCCGCTCGCTCAGCGCGCAGCATCGCCTTCAGCGTCGTCACATCGTCAGGAAGAGAATCATCGGCGCCCATCGCCGACCAGAGAATCACAATACGCCGTCTCTGTCCGAACTGCCGATCGTGTTATCGATTCAAATCTCAGCGATCAGCCAGCCGCCTGCGGCCGCCACGTGTGTTGCGGCATCCGCCAGTCAATGCCCTCCAGCAGATAGCCAAGTTGGGCTGGAGTGATGGTCACCACGCCATCAGCCGGCGACGGCCAGAGGAAACGGCCGCGTTCCAGTCGCTTGGCATAGAGCGACATGCCCAGCCCATCGTGCCAAAGGATCTTGATCAGCTTGCCGCTTCTGCCACGGAACACGTAGAGGTCCCCGCCGTGCGGGTCGCGCCTGAAGGCTTCCTGCACCAGCACGGCCAGCGAGTTCATGCCGCGACGCATGTCGGTGTGGCCGGTCGCAATCCACACCCGCACGCCCGACGCAATGGGGATCATCGCGGCCGTCCATCTGCCAGCGCCGCGACCGCGGCCTTCAGCGTCGCCGCGTCGACCGCGCCGGTGATCCGCATGCGAACCCCGGCCGCAAACTCAATCTCGATTGCGCCGCCGGCGGCCGGCTCGACTGGACCAGGCGTCGCTCCTAATTCCGCGACCACCATCGCCGGTACGAAGCCCGTTTGATGGCCGGCATCCTTCGGCTCGGGGCGAAACGACCGTCGCCATCGGAGCAGCAATGACCGCGAAACGCCATATCGCCGCGCCGTCGCCGCAACCTGGCGCGGCGCCTGCAAGCTCTCCAGGACGATCTTGAGCTTCTCATCCTCAGACCAGCGCCGCCGCCGGCCTGTGTCCACCACCTCGAGCCGCTCCACTTGGGCGCTGCGCCTATCACTGTCCATAAGGACAGTTCTCAATACCGCGCCTCATTCGGCAAGGCGGCCGTCACCGGATGGATACGTCTGTTGGTGATTTTGTTTGTAGGTCTCGTGGCAGGCTGGCTGGCCGGCCAAATCGTTCGTGGCACCGGCTTTGGGATCATTGGCGATCTGATCGTCGGTATCCTGGGCGCCTTCGTCGGTAGCTGGTTGTTGCCTCAGCTCGGGATCCATCTCGGTGCCGGCCTGATCAGTGCGATCATCAATGCGACCATCGGTGCGGTATTGCTGCTTTTCGTCGTCCGGCTGCTTCGCGGCGGCGGATGGGGAGGTCGGTGGAGCGGCGGCTGGGGTCATCGATGGTGAGCTGCGCCGGCGCCGCGGCAGCGTCCACGACGCGCGAACGCGACGATGACACGCAACATTAGACCCAGGAGAATCCGAGCATGCAAGATTTTTCAAACGCATCGTTTCCGCCCGAAACGATCGATATTATGAACAACGCGCTCGAGGCCGCGGTCGCGTCACTGCCGGACCCCGTCAGTTCCGCACATATGCAGGCGATCGCAGAGACAATTCTTCGCACAGCGAAGGACGGCGAGAGAGATTCCGCCACGCTGCGGCGAATGGCATTGATGGAGCTTCAGATTTCGACACGTCGTTGATAGATCGGGCGCAACGTCCCACGTGCCGAGGTTGTGATGACCGGGGGCTTTGGCCTGGAAGTCGATGGCCGGATGAAGACGGTATTTCAAACGCTTGAAACGGCGCAGAAGAGAGCGAGGAATCTCAAAGCTGAGTTTCCGATGCTTCAAGTCAAGGTGTACGGCGCAGCGGAAAAGAAGTTGCTCGAATTGTCGCCGACACAGTGACGTTGTGCGGCGATTAAAATTGACCGATTGTCCAACTGGCGAAAGCGAACGTCGGCAGCTTTAATCCAACCAGTGAAATGAGGGCCTAGGAACGAATAACATGCACCCTAAAATCCTGAGCGGCGCAATCCAGTGCTGTGACCACGCCGCCTCAGTCGGCGGCCTTTTTCATTTCTAGCATTGGAAACGCAGGCCATTGTTTCAAAAATTAGCGGCAACTAATTCATAAGAGCCTCTACTTCCGCGAACGTAGACCTTGGCCGCGGCGGCACATATCAAATCACGATGGGAATCGAAGGCGTTCAGAAACCCCGCCTCATCGAGGCGGGCATCTGGTTGAATTCGCCTCAATGCATCTTCATTTATAAAAAATGATGCCTCTATGGCGCTATCGTGGCCCCAAAATCGCATAGCGCGCCGCGTTTGATCATATGAACGACAATGATTCGGAAAATCAATCACGTGGTTTGGACTGATCGATAGGTCGCCGGCCCACGACTGTTCTTACAGGAACTGGAATCAGCGAACCCTTATTGTGGAGCACGCGTTGCAACGTTCGCTCGATCGCAACAGCAATTCGGCCGCTCAGGGACTTAAAGCGTTCAGCCACCTGCCGCTCAACGCGACGATGTACACTTAAGGGATATTTGACGCTCATCAGATCAACCTCGCTGACTCGCTGCTGCATGCTTCATGGATCGTCCATCGCATTACATAAGTGCTAATTTCCTTTTTACGAGCTAATGACCCGAATTCGTCCCGTGCTGGAGTTGTTTCGAGAGCCGATAGCCCTGCAATCCTTTGGCTCGCCGTCGTCCCATCCTTTTCCAAAAGTGAGCAATATTGACCAGCAGGCAGCGCCGCCGGGCCGGTATGATGCTATATCATCGCCCCGCAGTCGGCATCCATCGGTGACAGAGAGTTAGACGTGCTCCCGCCTACCACGGGGCATGTATGACCGATTCACAGGCACAGACACTATCACCTCGAGCGGCGGCGCGGCCTCGTTGTCCCAAATGCCAGTCGCGCGCAGAGGTTCGGCACATTGCCGCAGCACGTGCTGGTTTCGAGCACTGGACCCTGCAGTGCACCGGTTGCGGCCTTATTCATGAGGCGCAGGTAAACGCCGACCCGATGAAGTCCGATGCTGCCCGCTGGCAGCACAGCGGCCTGCGAGCGCCACAGTAAAGGACGATGACATGACAAAATTGACGCGCAACCATCTCGATATTCACGATTGGGCTGCCCGGGCAGCCGAGGCTCTCGCACAGGCCCAAAAGCTGCCGCGCGGATTGAAGCGATCCGAAGCCATCGGAAAAGCTGAACAACTTCGCTTTGCTGCAGACATGAAAAATTGGCTGAAGGCGAAAGAGCCCAGTGGCGTGCTGAAAGTGACTGGCTGACTCCGATTCAAGACCATAGGATGCGTCTCAAACCCGGAATCGCAAATTGCCTCCGCATGCCGACCTCAGGCCGCCGTTCGATCCGCGCTGCAGAACAGCGAACCTGGTCGAGAAGCGATGCGACGTTCTGCGTTTTGCCCGAGCCCTTCCGAGGGGTGCAAGACGAAATCAACTTCGACAGACCGCCGCGTCGCTTCGTACGCTCTTGAACAACAAGGGTTGGTTGGACGTCCAGGTTCTGGGCTGCTGATGGCGAAAGCTTATTCGTCCTCGCGCGACCCGCTCGTTGCCGGCCAGCAACCGCATTGCCCAAAATGCGATTCAGCGATGCATCTGTCGCGCGTCGCTCGGGGACCATCCGGCTTCGACATTCGCACATTCGACTGCGCCAAGTGCGATCACGCTCACATCGTGACCGTCGCGACAGATCTGGTGAGCGACGGCCGCAGCTTGTTCTCGAAATCGATTGATGCCCTTGAGGAAGCGCGGGAGATGCCGCCCGGGGCGCCACGGACCGACGCCCTCAAAAAGGCAGGTCTTCTCCGTAGAACGGCTGACAATCAGGGGCTAATCTTTGCGAAACGGGGAAGACCCCGTAAGTTATAAGCCAGTGGAAGCAAGCAGGGCGCCGCCAGGTGCGTACGGCCTCGTGCCGGCGGCCAACCGAAATCGAGCGGGTTCGCTTGAGTCAAAGGAGGCTCCGGTGACGAAACCAGTCAAGGACATATTTGACCCCAAAACGTTTCTCGCCAAGGTGGGGGCGGGGAAAACGATCCTCCAACTTCAGAAGAACCAACACGTGTTCGAGCAAGGCGATATTGCGGGGACCGTTTTTTACATTCAAAGAGGCAAGGTCAAGCTCACCGTCATGTCCGAGCAGGGCAAGGAAGCGGTGGTCGCAATTCTGGGGCCGGGCCAGTTCTTTGGCGAGGGATGCATGAACGGCCACACGCTGCGCATTTCGACGACAACGGCGATGGAAGATTGCATCATCACGTCGATCACGAAAGATGCAATGATCACCGCTATTCATGACGAGCCGAAGTTTTCGGAGCTCTTCATGGCGTATCTCCTGACCCGAAACAGTCGGATTGAGGAAGACCTGATCGACCAGCTATTCAATTCGAGCGAACGACGGCTTGCGCGGCTTCTATTGCTGCTCGCGAACTTCGGCAAGGAAGGCAGCCCGCAGCCGATCAGTCCGAACATTAGTCAGGAGACGTTAGCAGAGATGATTGGGACCACTCGATCCCGCGTCAGCCATTTCATGAACAAGTTTCGCAAGCTGGGCCTCATCAGCTACAACGGGCATATTGAGGTCCATAATGCACTTTTGAGCGCGGTATTGCATGAGAAGCCGCTGTTAAGAGAGCGTGACTAGGAGAGCCGATGGGTCATTTTCGATGGCGCCTAAAATTGCCTCACGACAAGGGCTGTTGTTCGGGAGCAATACGGACCAGCGAACCTTACCTAATCAGAGACCGAAATGATCCTGTGAGCTGAAGCAATGAGTATTCTTCCTGTTGATCGCGCGCTGAGCCTATACGGTGTGCTTGCAGACCGTTCCGAGAGAAATGGCGCCCGTGACCAGCTTTCCAGACATCTGATGAAACTGTACATCGGCGGCGAAAAGGACGAGCACCGCTTGACGGTGCATGGACTGTCGTATCTTTCCGATCTGGATCGGGAAATCGACTCCAGAAACTGAACACGTTCGTGCTGGAATCAGTGTTTCGGCCAGTCGCTGATGCGCGCGCTATGCAACTAGGTCCTATCCACTCTCGCGGCGTAGCAACCCGCTGCCGCAAAGTGAATATGCAGGTAATCGACGTTCGACGGCGCGAGCAGCTGTTCTATGACCGGCTCGATCTCGTTGCCATCGACCAATCGGTTATCGACCATCATTGCGTTCGCATCGAAAGATCTCACCGCGAGGGTGCGGTTGCGCAGCTGTTCGGGAATTTCGTTCACCTTATCGTAGGTCTGATCGCCTTCACGTATGAAGATCGCAAACCGCATCCGATAAGGTGAGTCGACTGGATGATGTTCGTAGTTGATCAGCAGGAGCTCCTCGCCTGGCTGCGAGTCGGTGAGGCTCACACGGCAAGGATATTTGCCATCGACGGTGCGGCGCACGCCGCCTTCAGCCGCAAGCTCGCTGTCAGACAGGCTGAAAAGGTGCGTGAACTCTTCGGCCGGCAGCCCGAGGATACGAAAGGTCATGGTGTTGCTCCATTTTTGTGAGAACGACTTTCGCACCCGTGTCCGATCTTCGCCACCCGATTCCCGGCATCCTTTGCTTCTGGCCATGAGTGCATTCAGACGTGTAGACCAAAGAAGCCTGCAACAAAGATGACAACGACCACTACGCCGATGATGTAGAAAATATTCATTGTGCACTCCGTTTGAGGTATGCGCGATTTCAATATAAAGCGCGGCGCTCGGCTCTTGCTCTCCGGCGCGTCAGCTCATTCGCGAGATGAGTTTGGGCTGGCCTGCGACGTTAGTCCCGCGCTGGGGCCGTTTGTTTGGGGGTCGAGTAGCGAGCGCCGGTGCGGCCACGTTAGCTCAGTTCACCGTGATGCTGACGTACGGGAACGACGATGGTTTGGGTCGCGGCGCACATAAGGCAAGCGAAAATGCACAGATCGAAGCCGGGCTTGTCCGGTTCAAGACGGGAGAGCATCATCGGAGCCTCACAGTCCGCGCAAAACGGACGCTCGCTGGTAGCCTTGCCATGGAAAAACGAGGGAACGGAACGATTGAGCATGACGCTTCCCTTGGCTGGGCGGGAGCGCAACACTCTCAGTCACCGATAGCTGCCGGGACGGGGCGATGATAAGCCCATCATGACGTTTTCGCGCCGGGACTTGCTGGCCAATTTAGCTCAGTTTCAAAGATTTAAAGCTGCTATCAACTACGGGCGGATGCACTTGACCGCCGAAACGTGGGGACTGAAATGTCGATAGGTACGATCGTTCTAGTTATAGTAATCATCGCCTTGCTTGGAGGCTTTAGCGGAATTGGCGGCGGCCCGTTCTATGGCACTGGCTATTACGGCGGCGGCGGCCTCGGGTTGGTGGTCGTCATTCTCATCGTCCTGTTGCTAATGGGTCGACTGTAATCACTTCAAAGGAAGACGGTGATGAAATGGCTCACCTTCTTGCAGCCATTTCCGGCGTGCGGTTCTTACCGCCACTGCAAACACACTGCAGGCGTCGGGTAAGCGGTTCCTCTGCGTCGCGGCCGCCGTTGCGATGCCAATAGCGGCCGCGAGCTTTCTCATATCGTCACGATGCGCGCAGGATGATCGGTCGAACGCCGATTGGACTATGCTTAACCGGTTGAAGCCGTGGCGCGGGTTCGCGGTGTGTCGCATGGGGCAGAACGGCAATTCGATGACGCTGGAGGAGGAGTCAGATTTTCACCAATGGCCTCGGCGACGACCCCAATATCCGCCGCCGCCGAACAAGAGAACTACCAGGATGACGATCAGGAGCAATTCCATAGCATCTCTCCGTTGACGGCGACGGCATTATTTGCCGGTGCCGAGTAATCAACGGCCTCTTCAAAGTATCGTTCCCGAAAACGCGCGCCAGCTGCCAAGTTAGTTTGCTGATGTGAGCAATTTTGCTCAGTCTTCACCTTGATCTCAAGCGCGCGATGCGAGCCGGCAATAAATGTCTGCACCGAAATCCGGCCTTTGATTCGCTGGCGCATGTCCACAAGCGATACCGCTACTCCCCTTCGAGGAAGTGTCCCAGGGCCTTTAACGGGCGCAACCTGTCGGAGACGATCTTCAGGATCGCCAGCATCGGAACAGCCAGGATCGCGCCAAGGACGCCCCACATCCAAAACCAGAACACCAGCGACAGGATGATCAACACCGGATTGAGCGTGAAACGCCGCGCAAGCAGCATCGGCGTCAGTGTTTCGCCCTCGACCAGGTGAATGCCAAGATAGATGGCCGGCGGCAGCAAAGCCCACCATAGGCTTTCAAAGCTCAGCATTCCGACCAGCACGAAAATGCAAATCCCGCAAAGCGACCCTATAATTGGAATGTAGTTCAGCAGGAAGGCTGTGACACCCCACAGCAAGGGGTCTCCCAAGCCGCAAAGATACATCGCGACCGCCGTTGCGACACCCACTGCGGCATTCATGGCCGTGATTGTCACCAGATAGGCCGATATGTCCGCCTCGATCTGCTGAGAGATGTCGACGGCTTGCCTTTTGTTGCTGAACGTCGGCAGGATCTCGACAATGCGCCTAAGGAAGATGTCGCCCGCCACCAAAAGAAAATACAGCACTAGGACGGTCGTAAACAAGCCGTCGAGGACCGAGCGCGTCCCCGCGAAAAGTGCACCCGTTATGCCGAGATCGCGGCGCACCGAAACGACCGAACCGCGGCCGGGAGGAGCGTCCGCGGCCTGCTCGGCCTGCGCGATGACTTTCTGCAACGCTTGGATGGGTGCGCTTATAACCTGCAGGTGCGCCTCCAGGCGCGGTATGCCCTCAGGCAACCGCTGGGCCCAGTTCGTGGCCGGTACCGACAGGGCCGCCACAAGGCCTACAAGCGCACCAATGACCAGGAAGACGCTCAAGAGCGCTGCGACAGCGCGGGGCAAATGCGCACGCCCCAGCAGACGGACGGCGGGTTGAAGAAGGAGATTCAACACGAAGGCGAGCACGACCGGAAGGATGATCGAGCTTGCCACGTAGAGCGCCGCCAAAACGCCCAGCCCCAATAGACCGCCGAGAAAGAATGTCTGCGGATCGGACGGCAGTGGCATTTCCGTCTCGTCGGCGGGCTCCGTCACCGCAGCATGGGGCTCCGGCAGATCAACATCCGGCGCTGAAGACGGACGCTCTGATGGTGGTATGTCGGTAATCATGGGTTTCGCCCTGAATGTGAGCCTGTCTTCGCTTTCGGTGACGATCATATCCGCATTTGGCCGACCCAGGCTCATCCCGAAGATGCATGGGCGCGATAGACGTGACCAGAGGAATAGATTCGAACACTGAGCAATATTGACCAGTGGCCGACACCGCAACGGGAGCAAAGTCCCCTATCACCGCTTCGTCCGTGGCAGCTTTCGGTGACTGGGAGTTCGGTAGCGCTCCCGCCCGTGACGTCAGGGGAGCATCATGCCTTCTGTACACCGACTGCCGACATTCGAGCAGCGTCACAGCATTGAAGAGCTTATCCAGATCAGGCGCGATATGCTGCGCTATGCGCGCTCATTCCCCCGGGGGCTGACCGCAATCAGCGCCGACAGATCGCCTTATCACTCCGCGCCCTCTTCAAGAACAAGGATTGGCTGGACGCCAATACGTGGGAAGGAGCAGCGCTGCTCGCTGATCGTCCTTCGCGTTCCAGTGAACGAAAGGGATCTCCATGACCGACTCTCAACACGATCGTCCCGGTCACTGAATGGCGTTCGCCAATGATCCTTGCCAACATCGAGCCCAGCGAAACGGGCTATGATCTTCGGACGTTTGAATGCCCGAGGTGCAAAGGCTTCAGCGGTATGTCGTGGAGAGCAACGTGACCGAGGCATGGTTAGCGCCCCGGACGAATTAGATGTTTGGCAAAGACTCGCGTCTTATTCATGCTCGACGACCGATCCCGATGAAGGAACCTTTCGCCGGCTAGTCAATTGTTTATCCAGCGGCGGAACTGGGAAACCGGCAGTCGCATTTGAAAGCCGCACGGAGTAATGCCCGGCGGCTTTTTCTTTGGCTAAACTGCCATTGGAAGTCCAAAATGGCCAATCAAATGCCACGGAAGAGCGTTGAATACACGCTGGGAATCGCAGCGAGGCGCGATTGTCACTGATCCGCCGAAACGAAGAGGCCGTCTCGAAAGACGGCCTCTGTATTGCTATTCGACGATCTCAACGATGCGGCGTGTTCGAGGTTCGACCAGAACTGTGCGGCCGTTTACCACGGTGTATCGATACTCGCGTACACCATACTCCGGCGGCACATCGTAATAGGTTACACCTTCTTCGGGGAGTACCGCGCCCACTCTCAGATCTTCGCGATACTGATATGACGGACGTCTTTGTTCGACGACATAGGAACGAAAGCGAGGCCGCTCATCAACCCCGAGGACGCCCGCGACACCGCCAACGACGCCGCCGACCACGCCACCAACGACTGCACCGACAGGACCCGCCGCCCTTTCACCGTTTCGTGCACCCCGCTCCACGCCGCCGGGGACACCTTGGGCTTGAGTCGCAACGGGAAGCGATACCGCGACAAAAATAGCAGCAGCTCCGACAAAACGGCGGATCATGAAAACTCCTTGGGTGAGGATCTAGGTGGGGACACAAGCAATCAGCGAAGAATAGGTTCCCCCATAATCGCTGGATGGCTCAGTTATTCGCCGCTGCTGGGGAGATTATGCCGAATCAGTGCGCCTGCCATGAAGGGCGTTCCTGCTTCTGCGATGTCTTCATTTCGATGAGGTAACTGCGAACGCTGCATTTGGCGATCAGACTCAAACGGCGCATTAGCCGCCATGCTTCCAGCGATTTAATCCAGTCGTGGGCCTGACGAAGCTTGTCGTAACACCACGCGAAAGCACGAATTGACATAAGCTTGTCGCGACTGACGCTGAAGAGACGCTCAATCAGCACGAGCTTGAGAATCTCGCCGACGACGAGAACCGTTAGCCCGCTGATGACGTGGTCTGTCGCTGTCAGATAAGCAGCAAGAGGCTTCGCCGGCTCCAGAATAATGACCGGCACGACAAACAATGCGAGGGTCGGGTACGGGCGCAGCGACACAATCCACTCCCGCAGGCTATGGAAAATTTGGAGACAGGCGAGTCCGCGAGCGACAGGCCTGGCGATAGTCAAAAAGACTGCGTCCACCAGGAAGTAGATGCCGGCGGCCAGGAAAACAAAAGGTTTGAACATGCGGTTCATGCTGGTTCTCCAACGAACCAAGCTTCGAACCGAGCATAAGTTTCACTACCTTGGCGCGAATTCACCTGGAAGTGGAACAAAGCGGCGGTGAGGCTGCTTGCAACATAGACACATTCCGTCTGGAGGATTTTATGAATAAGACAGCAATCTCTTTCGCGCTGGCCGCAAGTGCGATGTTCGCAACAGCCGCCACTGCCGCACCGCTCGTTGCCAATCAATCCTTGTCACCGGACAGCAACATCCAGAATGTTCGCATGGTATGTAACGAAAGCGGCCGTTGCTGGCGCGAATACCGTGATCGACGCGTAATCATCCGCGACTCATACGGTTATGACGCTCCTCGTGAGCGGTACATCGAGCGCCGTGGCTACGAGGAACGTGGCGGTATCGGCTTCCGCGCTCCCGGCGTGAGCGTGGGTATTGGCACCGACCGCTACTGAAAAACGCACAGGCAAAAGGTCGCGGAGAAGTCCGCGGCTTTTTGTGTTTATTCGATATCTCAGCGGCCCGAGTTTTAAAGAACGGAACTTCGAAGCCGCGGAAACATTCACCCCCATCGTCGCGATCACGGGGCTCCAAGGAGAATCTCCCAAATGAAACGATTATTGCTGATCGGCGTCGCCGCCTGTGCGTTCGCGGCGATGCCGACGCTGTCTGCTTCTGCCATGCCGCGAGCTACGGCGGATACGCTGACCACGCATTCTGATCGCCCGATTGTTCTTGCGCATGGCGGTCACGGGCATCGCGGCGGCCACATGTGGCGCCGCGGTGGTCACCATTATGGTTGGCGCAGAGGTCTGCATCGCGGTTGGCGGTAATCGAGCAGCCGGACAATCTTGAGGCCGCCTCGTCGGCGGCCTCTTGCTTGAACGATTGTTAAGCCAATAGGGATCAATTGGGCTATGAGATACTTGTCCCGTTGTTCGTGGTCATTTTGAGCCAAGCCATTTTGAACGGGCACGCGCTTTGTGTTGCTGATCTTCGAAAGCTACCCCTCATGATGATCCTGCACCATTCTGCTATTCCCGCCGTCGTCCTCGTCGTCGAGGACGAAATGCTGCTTCGCATGCGTGCGGTCGACATGGTGGAGGACGCAGGCTTTACGTCGATCGAGGCCGTCGATGCCGACCAGGCGGTCGCAATCCTGGAATCCAGATCCGACATCGCGCTGCTGTTCACCGACATCCAGATGCCGGGCAGCATGGACGGCTTGAAGCTTGCACATGCCGTGCACAAGCGCTGGCCGCCGATCAAGATCATCCTGGTATCCGGGCAGTTGAAGCTGGCCGATCTCGATATTCCTTCCGATAGCCGCTTTTTTGGCAAACCGCTGGAGGCCAAGGTCATGATTGCGCAGATACAGAGCATGATCAGTCCCACCTGACGACAGCGTTATCTGCCGAAAATAGCGAAAACCATCCTCATAACCACCCCATCAGGCAGTAAGCGCGCCACAATTGATCTGCCGGGCCCCCAACTCTTGGTGCTACAGTTAGCAATGTTCAAAACCGATCAGCGCCAGGACCAGCGTCATTTGAGTGCCGAAACCCCACCTCCGCAGGAGTTTCTGGCGGCGGAGAACGTTAGCCTTCGGCTGCTGTTGGCACAGGCCGAAATCGATGCTCAGGGCTTACTTACTCAAGCTGGCATTGATGCCAGGGAGCGCGAGGCAGCCGACAAGCTTCAGAAGCTGATCCTCGAAGAACTGCACCACCGCATCAAGAATACCCTCGCCACGGTCAGCGCCATTGCCTCCCAGAGCCTTCGCAACGTGCCAGGCGCTGAACATGCGCAGCACGCGATCGAAGGCCGGCTACTGGCGCTGGGGCGGGCTCACGACCTGCTTTTGCAGGCAAGATGGAGCAGTGCGGATCTCGGGAAGATCGTTCGCGGGGCCACTGAGGCTTTCGACAATCCCGGCCTTCCAAAATTCACGATCGCGGGACCCGATGTCCGGATGACGTCGGGAGCAGTGATCGCGATCGCGATGACGCTGAACGAACTATGCACCAACACCACCAAATTCGGCGCATTGTCGGTGCCTGACGGCCGCGTCGACATTGCCTGGACGGTCGATCCCAAGACGCAACGTCTGCATCTGAAATGGATCGAGAAGAACGGCCCCGTGGTTCGGGCTCCCGATAAGCGCAGTTTCGGCACGCGTCTGATCGAAACCCTCGGCAAGCAGCTCAAGGGCGACGTACGGTTAACGTATGAGCCCAGCGGCTTCGTGTACGCGCTCGACGTGCCCTTGGCGTCTTTGACGGCGATAACGAGTGAATAGCCGAAAACAGGGTTGATATTCGGCGTCTGTCTTAGTGTCTTGCGCCGCATTGGTTTGATATATGAACCTTGGCGCGAGCTGTGCAGACACAACGATACCGGAGGATTGCAATTTCCAGTTCTAGTGCCTCGCCGCCAAGCATTATTCAGCTTGGCGGCGTTGTGCGTTGATTTGGCCAAATTCAAAACGCGAGCGGCTTGACGGATCTTGGAGTGGCGTAGTTCAAACCTGCCCCGTCGTTATTGAGTATCTATTCCCAAGCAAACATGCGCATGTCCGTTCTCCTTAAAGGAGAACTCGTAATGTCCGAAGACAAACGCTCCCGTTTTACGTGAATGGTCCTGCCCGCTTCATTGCTTCATTGACAGCCTCACGGACTGCGGTGACGAAGTACCGGATACCGCGACATCTCAATGGTTCGAAGACATTCCCTTTTGCGACTAGTCTCGGAGGTCGTCGCCAATGATCATGTTCACGATCTAGCGCAATCATTTTCGTTCGGAATATCGTAAGCGATGGCGCGAGGTAGAAGACGTCGACGGCAGCTTCGCCGAGAGGCTGGAATCACAACCTGATCAAACTAGCCATCTAGAATTCCATAACTTCGCGCGGCGCTCGCGGAGCTTCCGGTTGACCAGCGTGAGGCTCTCATCCTGGTTGGTGCGTCCGGATGCTCTTATGATGAGGCAGCGAAGGTTTGTCATTGCGCCGTCGGAACAATCAAGAGCCGCGTGAATCGCGCACGTTCTCGCCTTTCGCAGCTCTTGTTGCTCGAAAGCCCGCCTCATGACACGCATTCACCGTCGTACGAAGGCTGCCCAGATTTATCGTAAGACCGGCAACCTGAGCGCAGTGCACCTGCTCCTCGGCCATACGAAACTGGAGAGCACCGTCCGATATCTCGGAATTGAGATCGACGACGCTCTAAATGTAGCCGAGCAGGTCGGGCTTTGATCGCCGGCGACCGACATCACACTCATACGCCAAAACCCGGACGCGGCAGCTGAGATGGTTTAGAGTTTGACTCATAATGTTTTTGGAGCGGATCATGCTCTGACGAGTTTGCGCGAGAGCAACTTGACGCTGGCGATCATGAGCCAAGCTTCGGCGCTCGCAATCGTGGCCTCGAAATCTTTTGCAAGACGACGATTGCGGTTGAGCCAGGCGATGGTTCGTTCGACAACCCAGCGACGTGGCAGCAACTTGAAGCCCTTGGCGGCATCGGATCGTTTGACGATTTCGATGGTCCAGCGACCGATTGAGGTGAGCGCCTTCCTGAGTTTCGGACCGGCATAGCCGCCATCGGCGAAAACATGACGTAACCATGGGAAGGAACTTCGGATCAACTGGAGAAGCGCGGGGGCACCGTCGCGGTCTTGTATGCTGGCTTCATGCACTATGCCTGCGATCAGAAAGCCAGCGGTGTCCGTGAGAAGATGCCGTTTGCGCCCTTTGATCTTCTTGCCGGCATCGTACCCGCGCGGGCCACCAGCCTCGGTGGTTTTAACCGATTGGCTGTCGATCACCCCCGCGCTGGGACTTGCCTCCCGGCCGTCGGCCTCGCGCGCCATCATGACAAGATGGTGGTTGATCTTCTGCCAGGTGCCGTCATCGCGCCACCGATAGAAATACCGCTGCACCGTCGTGTAGGGCGGAAACTCCTTCGGCAGCAACCGCCACTGGCAACCGCTCTGAGCGATGAAAAAGATCGAATTTACCAATGTCCGCATCTCCGTCACACGCGGCCGGCCGCGCCGGTTCTTGCAGGGCATGTAGGGAGCGATCATCGCCCACTCTTCATCCGTGGTATCGCTTGCATACCGCAGCCCATCTCGACAATATTTAGCCCGAGTGATTTCAGTCCAAACCATTTTGTGCCTCCGTCGTAGCTCGCAACCACGACTGAATCACAAATGACTGAAATCACTCAACTTAATTTCGGGTCGGCCTCTTACTATGCTCCGTTGATATTGCGATAACTGCTTTATCCGGCAGTTCTATGCACCGCCTTTACTTGCTGCTTGGTGAACCACGCTGCCTAATCGTGCGAAAGGCAAGATCTACAATGATCATCGAATTGTCGGATCAAGTATCTCGATTTTCGTGGCTCAAGCGGTTTCCCATTCCGCGAAACTTCAAGGTCACGCGGGAATCGCGGATCGAAACGGGCCGAACATGGCCGGCCTCCGCAGGCGCGAAGCGCGTGAAGGCATTCCAGATCTACCGCTACGATCCAGACTCCGGCGCCAATCCTCGCGTCGATACCTTCCATGTCGATCTTGACGACTGCGGACCGATGGTTCTCGATGCGCTGTTCTGGATCAAGAATAAGGTGGATTCGACATTGACCTTCCGCCGCTCGTGCCGGGAGGGAGTTTGCGGCTCGTGCGCCATGAATCTGGACGGCTCCAACTGGCTCGCCTGCACGCGGTTCATTTCCGACATGGGAACGAACGCAACAATCTATCCGCTCCCCAATATGCGGATTATCAAGGACCTCGTTCCCGACCTGACGCACGTCTTTGCGCAGTATGCATCGATCGAGCCTTGGCTTCAATCCAAGACACCGGAGCCCGAGAAGGAACGGCTGCAATCCCCTGAAGAACGCAGCCAACTCGACGGCTACTACGATTGCATCCTGTGTTTCTGCTGCACTTCCGGATGTCCGAGCCACTGGTGGAACGGCAATCGCTTCCTCGGACCCGCGGTGCTCCTGCAGGCATGGCGCTGGCTGACCGACAGCCGCGACGAGGCCGAGGGGAAAAGGCTCGACGCGCTCGAAGACCCGTTCCGGCTCTATCGGTGCCGCACCATTCTCAATTGCACCCGGACCTGCCCCAAAGGATTGAATCCCGGCAAGGCCATCGCCGAGATCAAGAAGGCGATCGGCGAGCGCGAGTGGTGATCATGAACCAGCCCGTGAATGGCAATTCGACGCCGGTACCGTCCCGGCCGCTTTCGCCCAACATTCAGATCTATCGGCCGCAACTCACGTCGGTCTTGTCGATCGCCAACCGCATTACCGGGGTAATTCTGAGCCTTGGCGCCGTGGGCCTGGTGATCTGGTTGGGCGCTGCGGCCGATGGTCCCCGGACATTCGGCGTCGTTCAGAGCGCGATCGGATCCTGGGTCGGCCAGGTCGTGCTGTTCGGCTGCACCTTCGCCTTCTTCCTGCATTTGTGCGGTGGCATCCGTCATCTCGTCTGGGACACGGTGCACGGCTTCGAACTTCGGTCGATCTACATTTCGGGATGGACGGTCGTAGGGTCGAGCGCGGCGCTCACGGTGGCGGCATGGATGATCAGCCTGTTTGTCGCGAGGTGGCCCCAATGAACAGCCGATCCTTCCGCTCGCCGTTGGCTCGCGCCCTTGGGCTCGGTTCGGCGAAAAGCGGCGTCCGGCACTGGTTGGCGGAACGCATCACAGCAGTCGCGCTTGTGCCGCTGTGCCTATGGTTCATTGCCTCGATGATTGCTCATTCAGGGAGCGATTACGCAGCCTTCATCGCCTGGATCAGGACACCGCTTGCCGCGAGCTGCATGGCCCTCCTGATGATCGCTCTGTTTCATCATTCCGCGCTTGGTCTGCAGGTGGTGATTGAGGATTACGTCCATTCAGGCGTGAGGTTTGCAGCGATAGTCGCGATCCGGCTCGGCTGTTATGGACTGGCCGTGATCGGCATCATCGCCACTCTGCACATCGCCTTCGGCGGCTGAGCCACCGATAGCTCTTTGCCTCATTCCTGTTGCGGATCTTGGGCGGGATAGACCACGGTTTCGTCGTTTCGAACGACGGCGCCGGGTGTCAGGTTTGCGACATCGACATGCGACTTTCCGAGAATGTGCATCACTTGCTCGCCTGCGGCCAGAAGGTAGTCGGCGATGATCCGGCGGTGGCAACGCCACCAGACCGCTTCGGCGCACATGACGACGCACCGTTGCTCCGCGCCGCGTTCCCGGAGTCGCGTCAAACCGGTAGCGAATGGCGCCGTCAGGGCGTAGTCCGCATAGTTGCGAAAGTTGCGTACTCGCCAGTAGGTATTGGGCGACGATTTTGAGTTCGCGCGACTTTCCGCGCAGGCCGCCGAGCTCGCTGATATGCTCGTAACCGATCTGCCACGGCGCCAGCGCTTCGGGAAGGCTCTGCTGATTGAACTGTGGGTTGGTGCGCGACCGGGGCATCGACCTTACGTCGATAACGAGGCCGACGCCCGACTCTCGCAAGAGATCGACAAATTCGACGATCGTCCTGGTCGAGTGGCCGATGGTGAAAAAGGTGTTCGTGGCGTCGCTCCAGGCGGCGAAGGCGCGTTGCAGCCCGCCTCATAGTGGATTCTAAGCGTCCAATGCGGAAATAGAAGCACGCGTTAGCCGAAAGATATTGCGCTTTTAAGGAACCGACAGGAAGTGCACCGGTTAGTGCCTATGCCGCTCAAGTAAACATGCACTCAATGCGAGAATTGCCTCCTGGCATTTCTTTGGCCGCATCGGATCGAACGACGGTGTCGAAGACCCTCAAGATCCATGATCGCGTGAACTGGAACTCCGAGGCGGGACGCGTCAGCGGCACGATCACCCGCGTCCATACTCGCAAGTTCAAGGTCAAAGGCTATACCCACCATGCGAGCGCAGACGATCCGCAATACGAGATCAAGAGCAGCAAGACGGACCATATCGCCTTTCACAAGGGTGCCGCGCTCACCAAGCTTGGCAATTGACGTGTCCCGGCGAAGCTCGCAATGAAGATCCGCTCCTCCAACGCGAGCGTCGCTTTCCCGGCATTGGTGCGATCCGCCGGGTGCAGTGTCACGGAAAGCACAATGGATCGAGATCACATCGGTCAAATTGTCACTCGAGAGCGCAGTCGGGGCAGGGTCGGGCGATTCACTCACCCGCGAAATCACAACAACGCGGAACATCCTCATGGGCATTAGCTTAAGCAAGAAACAGAAAGCAGCACCGAGCGCGCACGCGATCGACGAGCGTTGCATCAATACGGTTCGCACGCTCTCGATGGACGCCGTGCAGCAGGCCGAATCCGGTCATCCCGGCACCCCGATGGCCCTGGCGCCGGTGGTTTATACCTTGTGGCAGCGGTTCCTGCGCTTTGATCCGGACCAGCCGATCTGGCCGAATCGCGATCGATTCGTGCTCTCCAACGGGCACGCTTCGATGCTCCTTTATTCCATGTTGCATCTCGCTGGCGTCAAGGAGGTCAAGGACGCGTACGCGCATCGCGGCGAACTCGCGGTCACGCTTGACGACATCAAGCGCTTCCGTGAGATCGACAGCAAATGCCCGGGGCACCCTGAATATCATCTGACCACTGGCGTTGAGGCGACGACCGGTCCTTTGGGTCAGGGCTGTGGGATGAGCGTCGGCATGGCGATCGCAGGGCGCTGGCTGGCGCAGCACTTCAACCGACCCGGCTTCGCGGTGTTCGACTACGACGTTTACGCGATATGCGGTGACGGCGACATGATGGAGGGCGTCACGAGCGAAGCCGCCTCGCTGGCGGGACATTTGATGCTCGGGAATCTGTGCTGGATCTACGACAGTAACCGCATTACGATCGAAGGCCACACGGATCTCGCATTCAGCGACGACGTCGCCGCGCGCTTTCTTGCTTATGGCTGGAACGTGCAGCGAGTTGGCGACGCGAATGATACCGAACGAGTCGCGCAAGCAATCGAAACCTTCCGAAGCACCCACGACGTACCGACCCTGATCGTCGTCGACAGCCATATCGGATACGGCGCTCCGCATAAACAGGATACCAGCGCCGCGCATGGCGAGCCGCTCGGAGTGGAAGAGATCCGTTTGGCCAAGCGCAGCTACGGCTGGGCGGAGGATGCCAACTTCCTTGTGCCAGACGGCGTGCGCGAGCACCTTGCTGCGGGTATGGGTCGGCGTGGCCACGAGCTTCGGACGAACTGGTCGACACTCATTGAGGAATACCGCGCCCAACATCCCGATTTCGCCGGCCAGATCGAGCGCATGCAGATGCGCGAGATTCCCGATGGCTGGGACATCGATCTTCCGAGCTTCGCTGCCGATTCAAAAGGCCTCGCGAGCCGCGATTCATCCGCCAAAGTGCTGAACGCCATTGCACTGAATCATCCGTGGCTTATCGGCGGCGCGGCTGACCTCGCACCGTCGACCAAAACGCGACTCACGTTTGAGGCAGCCGGGGATTTCCAAGCTGAGAAATATGGTGGCCGCAACCTGCATTTCGGCATCCGCGAGCACGCCATGGGCACGATTCTCAACGGCCTCGCATTGTCCGGAATCCGTGCTTACGGATCGGGCTTCCTCATCTTTTCCGATTACATGAAGCCAGCCATCCGCTTGAGCGCGTTGATGCAGCTCCCCGTTGTATACATCTTCACGCATGATTCGATCGGCCTGGGGCAGGATGGTCCGACACACCAACCGGTCGAGCAACTCATCGCGTTGCGAAGCATTCCCGGTCTCATTACCTTGCGGCCTGCCGACGCCGACGAAGTGGCCGAGGCCTGGCGCGTCATCATCGGGCTGAAGGATCGGCCCGTTTGTCTGGCGCTAAGCCGCCAGCCGCTCCCAACCTTTGATCGCAAGCGATATGCCGCTGCCGCAGGCGTGGCGCGGGGCGCCTATGTGATGGCTGATGCTGGCGACAAACCCGACGTGATCCTGATTGGCACCGGCAGCGAGGTTGCGCTTTGCGCTGAGGTTCACGAGACGCTCAAGCAGGGCGGCATTTCGGCGCGCGTCGTCAGCATGCCGTCGTGGGAACTGTTCGAACAGCAGGATCAGACCTATCGCGACAGTGTGCTGCCGCCCGACGTCACCGCGCGCGTGTCGGTTGAAGCAGGCTCAGTGATAGGTTGGGACCGATATGTCGGCATGAGCGGCGCCAAGGTCGGCATGCACACCTTCGGAGCGTCGGCCCCGATCGAAGATCTGATGACAAAATTCGGCTTCAGTCCAGAGAAAGTGCTCGCTGCGGCGAAGCAACAACTCGCACAGACCAAGGAAAAGTCGGCATGAGGCCGCAGGCCCGGATCGCTCCCGCCGCCCAGGTGATCGAGGCGTCGCCCCGACGGCAGCTGAGTGCGGCCGATCCCTGCGCCATGATCATTTTCGGTGCCGGCGGTGACCTGACCAAACGCCTGGTTATGCCCGCACTCTACAACCTCTCGCGCACAAAAGTGCTGCCGGAGAGATTTGCGTTGATCGGCGCCGATTTGGCAGAGGGGACTGCGGAGAGTTGGCGCGACCATCTTTACGACATGCTGAAAAGCTTCGTCGGCAACGCCGCTGCGGAGTTTGACGTCGACCGGATCGACGAGCCGGCGTGGAAGCGGCTCGCAGAAAAGATGGTCTACGTGCGGGGCGATCTGACCAAGCCTGAGCTGTACGAGAAGTTACGTGCCGCGTTGGATCAGGCGGATAAGATTCATGGCACGCAAGGCAACGCCATCTTCTACCTCGCCGTCGCCGACCGGTTCTTTGGTACCGTGGTAGAGCAGCTCGGCAACGCCAAACTGACCTGTCAAGACGACGATGACGGGAAACCTCATTGCTGGCGTCGTGTGGTGATCGAAAAGCCGTTTGGTCATAGCCTGGAGTTGGCGCGCGAGTTGAATGCGCGCATCCTGCGCACGTTGCGCGAAGACCAGATCTTCCGAATCGATCATTTTCTGGGAAAGGACACGGTTCAGAACATTATGGCGTTCCGTTTCGCCAACGGGCTGTTCGAACCGATCTGGAATCGCGACCGGATCGACCATGTGCAGATCACGGTGGCGGAAACGGTAGGCGTGGAGCAACGTGGCAAGTTCTACGAGGTGACGGGGGCGCTACGCGACATGGTACCAAATCACGTGTTCACATTACTTTCGATGGTGGCCATGGAGCCGCCGACCGGCTTCGATGCGGCCTCGATCCGCACGAAGAAGGCCGAAGTGTTCGCTGCAATGCCAGCCGTCAAGCCGGCACGCGCGGTGCGCGGCCAGTATGGCGACGGCATGGTGTTGGGCAAGCAGGTGAAAGCCTATCGGAAAGAGCCGAACGTGGCGGCGGATTCAAACATCGAAACATATGTTGCCATGGAGCTCGAAATCGACAATTGGCGCTGGGCCGGCGTGCCCTTCTACGTCCGCACAGGCAAGCACCTGTCGCAGCGGCTGACGGAGATCGCCATCCGCTTCAAGCAGGCGCCCTACGCGGCATTCCAGGATACGCCCGTCGAGGCTCTGCGCGCCAACTGGCTCGTGCTGAGTATAGCCCCGGACGAGGGGATCTCCTTGCAATTCGAGGTCAAGCGCCCTGGGCCGATCGTAGACCTCGCGGCCGTGAAGATGGACTTCCAATATGACGACTGGTTCCCGAAGGAGCCGAATGTCGGATACGAGACGCTGATCTATGACGTGATGGTCGGCGACCCGACGCTGTTCATGCGTGCCGACATGGTGGAGCAGGCTTGGCGCATCGTGCAGCCCGTGCTCGATGCCTGGGCGGCGGAGAAAGCTGACTTTCCTGATTACGATTCTGGCAGCGACGGCCCCACCGCGGCCGACGAACTGCTCGCAGGAGACGGAGGACGGGCTTGGAGGCCGGTAGCTCAACGATCGAAAGCCAAGACGTGAGCGGGCACCCGGATATCCGGCTCTTGCTTGCAGACGTAGACGGCACGCTGGTCACGCAGGACAAGGTACTGACCGAGGCGGCGAAGCAAGCGGCCCGCGAACTGCACGATGCCGGAATTGCGCTTGCTATCACCAGCGGCCGGCCACCGCGCGGCATGAGCATGCTGATCGAACCCCTGGCCTTGCAGGGCGCCATCGCTGGTTTCAACGGCGGTGTGTTTGTCAATCCCGACCTCACGGTCATCGAGAGCCACACCCTTGATCCCGCGATAGCCCAGCAAACCCTGAAGCTGATCCTGGACAAGGGACTGGACGCCTGGGTCTACACCGAAGATGAGTGGTTGATCCGTGACAAGGAGGCGCCGCACGTGGCGCGCGAGACCTGGACGGTAAAGTTCGACGCCAAGGTCGTGACATCCTTCACGGATGCGCAGCTGGCGCACGCGGTAAAAATAGTCGGCATCTCCGACGACCCCGATCTGGTCGCCGCGTGCGAAAAGGTGGTGCAGAACACCTTGGGTGTGAAGGCGAGCGCGGCGCGCTCGCAGCCGTACTATCTCGATGTGACCCACCCGCAAGCCAACAAAGGCACAGTCGTCACGACCCTGTCCAAGATTCTGAACATCCTACCCGCGCAGATCGCCACGATCGGAGATATGCCGAATGACGTCCTTATGTTCCGCAAAGGCGGCTTTTCCATCGCCATGGGCAACGCCAGCAACGAAGTGAAGGCGCAGGCGAGCGCGGTGACCGACAGCAATGAGGAGGAAGGTTTCGCAAAAGCGGTGCGGAAGTTCGTTCTGCCGCTGGCTGCGCCATGAACCCTGCGTTTGAGATAAAACGCGCCCTTCGAGGATGCGGTGGAAGTCGGCAAGACCTTGGGGCGATCGGGCGACTCGATAACCGAGCCATTCGATGGCAGAACGCGATCGGCTGATGTCTGCTGGTTCGCACGATTCCCTGGCCGAGCCGCTGCGCACAAAGCTTAGCGATGCCGACGATCGCATCCGTCTCAATCACTGGATGCCGCCACAAAATGGAATCGCGCCCCGGATTCGCATTGGCCGGCGCTGGTTCAACACGCTGTGGGGTCTGCCGATCGCAGCCGCGGCTTTGCTCTGTTTGGTTGCCATGGCTCAAAGCCTGCGAGAGATTCCTGGCGTGGAAGCCTTTATCCGACAGCATCCCGGCATTGCACAGGCCGCGCCATCCGTCGATTCGGGGTTCCCATGGTGGCTGCAGCTTCAGCATTTCCTGAACATGTTCTTCATGCTGTTCATCATGCGGGCCGGCCTGCAAATCCTGGCCGACCATCCACGGCTCTACTGGGGCCGCGATTGCACGCCGGGCGCCGACTGGTTCCGCTTCCAGGTTCCGGTGCCGACTGGGCGCGTCTGGACCGCCAAGGACGATTCCGTCACTCTGCCGACGTGGCTCGGCATTCCGGGCCTGCGCCATACCCTCGGACTGTCGCGCTGGTGGCATTTCTCAGTCAACTTGCTGTGGCTGATCAATGGCGTGGCCTTCTACGCGCTGCTGTTTTCAACCGATCAATGGCGCCGGCTCGTACCGCTGACCTGGGAAGTCTTCCCCGCGGCGCTTTCAACGGCGATCCAGTATGCGTCACTTAATTTTCCGGTTGACCACAGCTGGACCCGCTACAACGGCCTCCAGCAGCTCAGCTATTTCATTACTGTGTTCGTCGCAGCGCCGGTTTCGATCGCCACCGGCCTGATGCAGAGCCCGGCGATCTCCAACGCGCTGGGATGGTTTGGCAGGCTGTTCAACCGGCAGGCGATGCGGTCGGTTCACTTCATCTCCTTCGCCTGGTTCGTGGGCTTCATCCTGGCGCACGGCGCCATGGTGTTTGTCACCGGCATCCGGCAAAATACCAACCATATGTTCGGTGGCGTGGACAACGCGTCGTGGACGGGCTTTCCGTTGTTCGTGCTGGCGATGGCTATTCTGGCGATTGCCTGGCTTTGGGCTTCGCCCTTCACTATCCGGCACGCCCGTCTGGTGCAGCGTGCCGGCGCGTTCATGATCGGCTGGATGATGGGATTGGCCGAAAGCTGGGACGCACGTTCCCAGCTCACGAAGCAAGATATCTCGCCTTACTTCTGGCCAAACGGCACGATGCCCGACTCCAGGGAGTTTGATGATCTCGTCGCGGAGGAGTTCGCCAGTTACAGGCTGCGGATCAGCGGTTTGGTCGGGGCTCCGCAGGAACTCTCACTTGCCCAACTCAAGGCGATGCCGAAGCAGGAACAGATCACGACGCATTTCTGCATTCAGGGCTGGTCCGGGGTTGCCGAATGGGGCGGCATTGCCATGCGCGATATTCTTGATCTGGTGAAGCCAATGTCCGAGGCTCGCTACGTCGTGTTCTATTCGTTGGCCGACGGTGCCGATGGTGGGCGCTACTATGACGTCCACAAAATCGAGAACATGCGCCACGCACTGACAATCCTCGCCTACGAGATGAACGGCGAGCCGGTCAGCGTGCTGCATGGCGCGCCACTGCGGCTGCGATGCGAGAATGAATTGGGTTTCAAGATGGTCAAATGGATCGCGGCGATCGAATTCGTGCACGAATTCGTCGATCTCGGCGCGGGTCAGGGCGGTTATAACGAGGACCATGAGTTCTATGGCTATCGCATGCCGATCTGATGAGCCTCGGGGGAGGAGTTTCGTGACTACATGAGGGAGCTACGCATGCCGCGAGAAAATTCCGATACTTCCAGCGACCGGAACCAGCGTCAAAACGCTCTATCCAGATGGGACAACGAAGGAGGCGCGGGCCCCGAGGGGCCCGCCACGGATTTAGCACTCGAAACTGAGCGCACTGCAATCCCGGATCTCACCAATGCAGAACTCGTGACGCTGCGTATCCGTGTCATTGCGTTGGAGAATCTGATGATTTCCCTGCTTGCAACAGCATCGGATGACCAACTCCGATTGGTTCGTGAAATGGCAGGCTATATCTCCCCGCGGCCCGGCTTTACCCAGCATCCTCTCACGATTCATGCGGCCGCTCACATGGTAGATCTCGTCGAGCGCGCCAATCATTTTCGAGACTCTGAAATCTTGATTGATGGGCCGCCTCTCAGCGGGCGGCATGATCCCGAGAAGAACCGGTTCAGCGGGCCTCGCTGAGAGTGTTGCCCTCTCGGCTGATCAAGGAATCCTTGCCTACTCTCCCGGATAGGAACGGCCGCACCCGATTATAATGTGTCGGCTTTTCAAAGCCGTCTCAGCTGCTGCCTTTATCGAGCGAGCAGCATGACGAAGAGCGCGGTCGCCCGCACGCTTTCGTGCCACCTTATTTGTCCGCTGGGCTCGCTATTCCAGCCTTTGATCCCATATTCTATGGGTAAGCCCGCTCAACCATCGAGGTTCCGAGACTTCCAACGAAAGGGCCCGGCATGTTCAAATCTCAGCAGTATCGTGCAAAAGCGGCCGAGTGCGGCGAGCTCGCTAAGCGTTCGAACGGCTCGGACGAAAGCCGTAACTTTCAAAAATTGCAGGAGAGTCTCGCCTCGCGTGTAGATAATGAGCAGGGACTGGCGGACAACTATGACAATGCCGTGCAAGTTGCGGAGCAGGACCGATCGCGCGGTGCAGCTCTTGCAGCTGAAGAAGAGCACGTTCTGCGTTGTCTTGGCGCGGCCATCATCATGCAATGGAGCAGCTTGCCGACGATACTGCAGCGGGAGATCTTCGACACCGCCGGATCGGTCGGCAAATTATTGGAGACAGCGGCGCTCCGTGGGCAGATCGCCCGATTTCTTCACAAACACAAGAATGATGCCGGTTGCAACAAACTCCCGGACGCCGCGCGTCGGGATACAACGTTGGGCACAACGGCTTTGTCGCGCTGGGACAACGAGGGAGGTGCAGTTCACGAGGGGCCGTCGAAAACGATTTAACGCATGCAAGAGGAGAAACTCGATGCCGCTCATGCAATCCAGTGTCGATGATGGACTCCATAACCTGGACGGGCTACGACTTTATGCCCAGGATGGCTCTCAAACGGTCGAGGCGTTCATAAGCCGCAAGGTGATGGACGTATGGGCCGAGTTGGTCGAGCACCGCGGAGGGAAACAAAGCCTGTTCCGTGATCAATACAATGCGCTTGGCAAGCTAAACCTCGCAGCGATTCAGCGGATTGTGAGCGCGAAATACCAGCGAGGCGCGGCGTTCAACCGCCAACATCCCTTTGTCGAGATTCTATTCTCGGACATTACGGAAAGCGGCGAAACCTTAGATCTAAGCGAACTGGTCCGAGAGCCTTTGCCGCCCGCGTTTCACAGGCTAACTTGAGCCAGATGAGCTAAGGGCTCGTTAAGAAATAACTGAGTCAATTTTATCACGCTATGCAAGAATTATGAGTTGGGGATTCCCTGAGGAGAATCGGCGGCGGTAGAATCGCCGCGTGATAGGCGCTTCGAGCATCAGAGTTCTTCGGAAACGCTGGAAGTCGATGGGTCCTCTCCTTGATGAGCGGAGCGGACGACGCTGGGCTGCTTCCGAAGCGCGCACAATTGGACACGGCGGTGTGAGCGCCGTCGCTGAGACGACGGGTCTGGCGCGACGGACGATCTATCGAGCTGCACGCGTCGGCTGTGGGCGGACCCATCGCGCTGATTCCCTACTTGACGAGTTTGTGCGAAGCCATTTCCGGTTCAATGATCAACGACGACCAGTCAATTTCGATCGAGGTCCGCGGTCAGGGTGGCAACGCGAGCCGCCAGAAGGCCGAGAGCCTCGGGTTGATAATTGTTGAACTCGTGATCAATTCGCTGAAGCATGCGTTCGGCGGTAAAACGACAGGCAGGCTGATTGTGGTGACGTTCGACGCCACCGAAACGGAATGGACGCTGTCCGTGTCCGATAATGGAGGAGGCAAGCAGAGGCACGTGATTATCGCACAAGGCGGACTTGGTACCGGCATTGTCGCGGCCCTTGCCAGCCAGCGGAACGCGGGGGTTGTGACGAAGAGTGGTCCCGAAGGCACCTCTGTCTCAATTGCTCATCACGGCCTCCGCTCGGAAGGTGGCCGTGGCGGAGTGAGGAGACACTGCCTGGAACCAATGTTGCCTGGATCACTTGGTGATGGACGACCGGATGTAATGCACCCCCATCACATCCGATGAAAGATGGCCCCAGTTCGCCCCCCGTACTGGGGCCGTTTTCTTTGTGATTTAGCGTCACGCCAAGGATCTTTTTTACGACGACACAACAGAAGCGGCCTTCCCAAGGAAGGCCGCTTCTGTTTCGTATTCATTGATTATTAGCGGTCGATAACAACCGGACGACGATCTCGGTCGTGGTCACGGTCCTTTCGGATGATCACCGTTTCGTCGCGACCTCGGTGGTCCCGATCCCGAAAGTGTTCACGATCGCGATCACGGTCACCATGACTTTCACCCACGGTCACGCCACGCGGACCAACACCGATTCCGACTTCTTCCGCTCGAGCAGGAATTGCGCTGCAAACACTCGCCACAGCCACTAACGCTACTGCGTACTTGATCATCGCATGCTCCTATAAATGTGCAACTCTGGGCCAATCCGTTGCGACACCGAATGTTCCGAGAAGTCGGGATAGCGACTGACGCGGGCATCATTTTCAAAATTTGGATATGAGCAATATTGACCAGCGGCTGGTAACACCGGGTCCGCATACTGCAGCGATCACCGCACCGGGTCACGCCTGTGATGAACGAAGCTGATCCTGATTGGCAGTGGAACCGTTATCGGAAGGCGTACAACACCCACGCGCCTTTGTTTTGGGAGAGTGAGCCGCCGGCTACGCTCGCCCATATGCCGCTCCCAAAAAGCAGCAGAGCGAGACTCAGTCCGAGTAATTGCTTCATTTCCAAGCTCCGCATTGGACTCACAGGCCTTATCGAGCCCGCTTACTCAGCTCAGCGGGTTTTTCTTTTGCTTTTACGGGGCGCGGCAAGGTGTTGGGGGCACCTCTCAGCCGGTTGCTTTTGGGCACGGCCGATGCGGCCTGCGCTAGAAATCTGGCGGCCCAGCGCTGCTCAAACTTTCTTTGAAGGTGAAGAGGAATAGCACTCATAACCAAAGCTCCGCGTTGTCGACGCCCCGGTCTTGCGGCCCCAACGCGCGCGATCGACTAAAGGTCCGCAATTGGATTTGTCAGCGGCCTTGCCAGGCTCGCGCATCGACCATCGAGAACTTGGAAGTATGCCGCGATCCTAAACCGGCGCTCGCAACCCGGAAGACACCCACTTCATCGAATAAGTTTCGGTGACGACCTTATCGACGTGATGACAATTGACGCCATGAAACGTGCGCAACTCGAAGCCGATGCGCGAGGGTTTGATACACGTCAGGACCATTGGCCCGAGACATTTGGGACAGGTGAGAGTTTGGATCGCGATGCGGCTTGGATCAAGCAAGACGGCAAGGGACGGCATAATGCTCACCCAAAAACCAGGGCGGGAGCGTTACAGAACTCTCAGTCACCGATAGATGCCATGGTGGGACGGTGATGAAGGTAACTTGGACCAGCCGCCACCGCAGCGCTGTTCATTTTTGCTCAGTTTCGAAAAATTTCGGCGTCGGGATCCCGCGCCGCCCGCCATCAGTCATGCCCGATCCCGCGGCGTTTCCTGCGAGATGGTGGGCGCATCGGTCGCCCGTTCCACAGCGAATGCCTCCTTTCCCTTTGCGGCCCAGAGCGCTCGCGCCTGTTCGCCTCGATTGCTTTTGAGCTTGTCTGCCATCCAGAGCAACGCGCCGAAGATCGTGGCGCGATCGTCGCCGGTCAGGCTCACGATTCCGGATTTGACGAGCAGGCCGCCGAGTTCGATAAGATGCCGCGTGCGCTTGCGGCGCTCGACCTGCCACGTGCGCATGTCATGTCGCGCCCTTGCGGCTTGGTGTCGGTTGCGCGCCGCTCGGTTGCGGAGGAGGCCCGCCCGGATTGCGCTCAGTTGTCGGTGCAGTTCGCCGCGACCGGCTTTGAAAAAAAGCAACCCCGCGTTTGGCCCATGCCTCCCTCTTTCCAGCCTCCTTCGTCTCGGCCAGCACGATCAGCGCGCCCGCCAGTTCGTCCACGCTGAGCGCGTCAGCCCCCGTGGCGATCACCAGTTCACCGAGCTGCTGCACCTTGCGGGTTTTCAGTTCTCGCGCCTTGTCCTGAAGCGCTTTCATTTTCCCGTCGAAATCCCGCGGCTTGCGCATCGTCGTCTCCTAAGTGTTGATGGAGAAATGATAGTCGAGTGCCCGGCACAATGCTGTAAGGTCGTCGGGACGGCCTGAGACGCGGTAGTCCCACCCGAGAATTTTTCGAGGGAGGGCGCGCTTATACGTCGTGCCGACGTGCGCTTCGCCGTGTAGATGATCTCGTCGCGATGGCGATCTATCATCTTCATGTCAAGGTCATTGGCCGCAAGTCTGGCTCCAGCGCGGTGGCATCAGCGGCCTACCGCTCGGGCTCGCGACTGCGCGACGAGCGGCTCGATCGCAGCCACAACTTTTCCGGCAAGCGCGGCGTCGTCCATTCCGAGGTGATGCTGCCGGAGAATGCGCCGCAGGCATGGAGCGATCGCGAACGGCTCTGGAATGATGTCGAAGCCTTCGAAATCCGGAAAGACGCCCAGCTGGCCCGCGAGGTCGAATTCGCCATTCCGCGCGAACTGACGCAGGCACAGAGCATCGAACTCGCCCGCGACTTCGTTCGGGGCGAGTTCGTGGACCGGGGCATGATCGTCGATCTCAATGTGCATTGGGACATGGCCGAGGACGGCATGGCCAAGCCCCATGCCCATGCCATGCTGACCATGCGCGCGGTGAACGAGAATGGCTTCGGTCCGAAGGTGCGGGACTGGAACCGCACGGAGATGGTCGAGCGCTGGCGCGAACGCTGGGCCGAGCTTGCCAATGAGCGGCTGGCCGAACTCGACATCGACGCGCGGATCGATCATCGCAGCCTGGAAGCGCAGGGCCTCGCGCTGGAACCGCAAAGCCAGATCGGCGCGCCCGCCAAACGCATCGAGGTTCGGGGCATCGAAGGCGAAGGAATTGAGGCCGCCGACCGCGCCGAGATGCACCGCGAGATCGCGCGCGGCAATGGTGCGCGGATCATCGCCGATCCTTCCACCGCACTGGACGCGATCACCCAGCAGCAATCGACCTTCACACACCGCGACATGGCGAAGTTTGCGCACCGGCACAGCGACGGGGTCGACCAGTTTAACGAGGTCATGGGCGCGATACGTAGCGCGCCAAATCTCGTCGAACTCGGCAACGACGCTCGAGGCGAGGATCGCTTCACCACCCGCGAGATGATCGAGGCCGAACAGCGCCTGCACCGTGCCGCAGAACTCATAGCAGAACGGGAGCGCCATGAGGTGCGTCAGGCGGACCGCGAAGCCGCTTTGGCGCGAGCGAAAGCGCGCGGTCTTGTTCTCTCCGGCGAGCAGGCCGACGCCTTGGCGCATGTCACGGACGGGCGCGACATGGGCGTCGTGGTCGGCCATGCCGGAACGGGAAAAAGCGCGATGCTTGGCGTGGCACGGGAGGCCTGGGAAGCGGCGGGCTACGAGGTCCGGGGCGTGGCGCTGTCCGGCATTGCGGCGGAAAACCTCGAAAGCGGATCGGGCATCGCGTCGCGCACCATTGCCAGCATGGAGCACGGCTGGGGACAGGGCCGCGACCTGCTCACGACCCGCGATATCCTGGTGATCGACGAGGCCGGCATGGTCGGCACGCGCCAGCTGGAGCACGTGCTGTCCCATGCGGCAGAAGCCGGCGCAAAGGTAGTGCTGATCGGTGATCCCCAACAACTGCAAGCCATCGAGGCAGGCGCAGCCTTCCGGTCGATCCATGAGCGTCACGGCGGGGCCGAAATTGGCGAGGTGCGCCGGCAGCACCAGGACTGGCAGCGGGACGCCACACGTGATCTCGCCATTGGCAAAACCGGCCATGCGCTGGAAGCCTATCGCTCCCGCGGGATGGTGCATGAGGCGCAGACCCGCGAGCAAGCCCGCAGCGATCTGATCGATCGTTGGGAGCGCGACTGGCAGGCATCGCCGGATCGCAGCCAGATCATCCTCACCCATACCAACGACGAAGTCCGCGCCCTCAACGAGGCAGCGCGCGAGCGGATGCGGGCCGCCGGCGATCTGGGAGATGACGTCCCCCTGACCGTCGAACGCGGCACGAGAAATTTTGCCAGCGGGGATCGCGTCATGTTCCTGCAGAACGAGCGCGGCCTTGGCGTGAAGAACGGCACGGTCGGGACTATCGAGCACATCAGCAGGCAATCGATATCCGTACAGACCGACGATGGCCGATCCGTGAAGTTCGACCTGAAAGACTACAACAAGATCGACCACGGCTATGCCGCGACCATCCACAAGGCGCAGGGCATGACGGTAGACCGCGCCCATGTGCTCGCGACGCCCGGGATGGACGCCCATAGCAGCTATGTCGCCCTGTCGCGACACCGCGACGGCTTGGAGCTGCACTATGGCCGCGACGATTTTGCGGGTCGGGACCGGCTCGTCCGCACCCTTTCGCGCAATCGCGCCAAGGACATGGCCTCGGATTACGAGCAGCGCGATCCGGTACAAAGCTATGCCGAGCGGCGTGAGATCACCTTCCGCGAGCGCGTGGCCGAGATCGTGCGCAAAGTTGTGCCGGAAAAGCTGCGCGGCATGCTCGATGGCCTGCGCCCGTCTGCCGAAGCTATGCCAGGCCCGGACGGCGCGCGGAGGCCGGAACGGGACACGCCAGAAAGGGAAAGGAGCGGTGCGCCGGCCGAGCGGCGAGACAACGAAACGCCGGAAAGGAGGATGGCGGAAGACCCGGAAGCGAAAGCACGTCGCCTCCGCACACGGGCGCTCGTGCGTCATGCCCGCGCCGTGGATGCGATCTTCGAGGCGCAGGAGATCGGCGGCGAGGCAAGTCCCGAGCAAGTGAAAGAACTACAAAAGGCCCGCCGAGGCTTCGAGGAGGTGCGGCCCTACGGCTCGCATGACGCCGAAGCCGCCTACAAGAAGAACCCGGAGCTGGCCCGCGAGGCGGCTGGCGGCCGGGTCAATCGCGCCATCCGCGCCCTCCAGCTCGAAACCGAGTTGCGCATCGATCCGAACCGCCGCGCTGACCGCTTTGTGGAGCGCTGGCAGAAGCTCGACCACACCCGCCTGAGCCAATATCAGGCGGGCGACGTGGCCGGCTACAGGGCCACGCGCTCGGCGATGGGGGACATGGCGAAAAGCCTCGAACGCGATCCGCAAATGGAGTCGATTCTCGCCAATCGCAAGCGGGAACTCGGCATCTCCTTCGAATCAGGTCGCCGGCTAGGCCACGAATTGGCTTTCACCCACGGCCTCGACCTCGGCAGAGGTCGGGGCCTTGGCATTTGAAGCATCCTATTTTCCGCCGTCTGAACGCCATAGTACGCCGATGCGTAAATTGCTCTTGCGCGTCTCCAACGGCCGTCCTGTCTAGTCTCAGATGCCGTCAGAAAGAACGAGCAGGAGGCAGCGCGGCCATGCGAGAACCAGACCGTATCGTCCGCTTAAAAACCGTTCTTGCACGGACCGGGCTGTCCCGGTCCACCATCTACCGTAAGATCGCCGAGGGCACGTTCCCGGCTCAGCTGAAAATCAGCACCAACGGGACCGGCTGGCATGAATCCGAGATCAACCGATGGATCGCAGATCCCATCTTGTGGCGTCCGAAACGCGAGTTCGATCAGGTCCAGTGAGGTCGGTGGTTGTACCATTTGCTCACACGGGTCCTCCGACCGCCACCGAAGTCTGGAAAATACGTGACTTACTGGCGCGTCCCTATCCGCTTAGGCCGCGACACTCTCACTGGCCAAGATCAGCAAATCCGCTGGAACATTGAAACGCTCGCGCAGGCGCTTTACCATCGTCATGCTCAATTCGCGCTTGCCCGACATGACCTCACTGACACGGCTCGCCGTGCCCAGAAGCGGCACAAGATCGGCGCGCGTCAAATCATGCTGCTCCATCAGATAGGTCAGCAAATCGGGCAACGGCGGCGCTTTGCGCGGCCATCGCGTGCGTTCATATGCCTCGATCAGGCGAGCCTGCGCCACCATGCGCGCGCGGTCGTCAGCCTCGCTCGATCGCATCAGCTTGCTGACAAGCGCCTTGGCCGTCTCATGATCGGCCTCATTCTGGATAACGATCAAAGTCGCCTTCATCACACCGCCTCCGCATTCACCTTATCATAGTCTTCATGACTCCCGAAAAAGCGGATTATCAACACTCCGTCGCGATATTGTACCAAGGCGATCAAGCGGTAGTCGTTGGCCTTGATATTGAACACCACGCGCCCGCCTTTCAGGATGCTCGCCTTGGGATGCGAACGCTTCACGTCCTGCGGCGTGCGCCAGTCCGAAGCCTCCGCAATCGCTAGCCATGCCCGGTACTGGGCGCGCGCTGCGTCGATGCCCCGATGGCCGGAATGTTCGGCAAAGTAGCGCTCAACAATGTCCGTGCCGATAACCAGCATCAGCCGAAGCTAGCGCGGATTTCCCAAAAATGGAAGAATGGATTTCCATTTTTGAGAAGAATATGCTGGTGCTAAACTCTGAAAGACGGCCGATGAATATCGCTGGTTCTCAACGGCGCGGGGCCTTGCGAGGTGTATGTATGGGTGTATGTAGCCAAAAGGTGCGTGCTAGAAATCCGTATAAAATGGGCGTTTCTCTCATTTCTGGGCGGACACTCTCTCCGCCATCTATCAATTTGTCCGGCCCGGAGACATGGGTAACGAATTTCAAGCTGTGCAGCGATAGCGATAGAGGGACGGCGAGGAACGCTCTGTTGATGGTTTCGCCGCGCCCCCAAGAGGCGGCTCGTGGCCCCCGTAACCCCCAACTGAACTCACACAATGGCAGGGCAATGCTTTTGATCCTTCACAGTGCTGCTGCGCTAAGGATGGCGCTGTGCAGGATTGATTACAGTGGGGGCTGCGGCTGATAGGACCCGTAAAATTCCGGTGCCAACACCAGCTAGCTGTTGGCCGAAATGGTTAGAACTACTTACCGGTTGGGTCGGCTATCCTGCGCCATGTGACACGGTATCGTTGGTTCATTGCGGCAGCTAAGTCTACTTTGTTGGCACGAGCCAACAATGCTGTAGGTACGGCCGGTACGATGGAAGATTAGGGGCAAGCTCAAAGCGTCGGTGGTTATTCCGGATGAGGAAGGACACGCTAAGGGAATTAGCTCCCGACAACGGCAAAGACGCGCCTGCCCTTATTGCGAGCATGCCAGCAAGCGCTCAACAGCGCGGGGTCGCTTTCGCGATTGTAATCGTTTTGTCCGTCGTGTTCGCCATGATCATGCCGTTCGCGCGCGTCCGGGCCGCTCGGATTGACGTCTTTATTCCCGTTGTGCAATCGATCATTTGCTTTGCCGATCTCATCACGGCGGTTTTTCTCTTTGCCCAATATTCGATCCAACCTCAGCGCGCCCTTCTGGCTCTCGCAAGCGGCTACATCTTCAGCGGCCTCTTCGCATTTTTGCAGACACTTGATTTTCCGGGCGCTTATAGCGCAACAGGCCTTCTCGGCGGCCGACCGAGCGGTGCCGCGTGGCTCTTTTCTTTCTGGCACATCATGTTTCCGCTCGCCGTTATTGCCTATGTGCTCTTGAAGGACACGAACGAAACCGACGGCCAGCGCTCAAAACGTGAACCGGCCCGGGTTATCACGATCACCATCGCCTGCGTGCTTACTCTGACTGCTGTGCTCGCGTGGCTCGGTACTGCAGGCTCAGAGCATTTGCCGACACTGTTCGTCGACAGGACACGACAAACTCCCTTTGTTCAGTACTTTTCCGGCGCAATGTGGCTGCTCAACGCTATCGCGCTTGTGCTTCTGTTGGTGCGCTTGCGAACTATCCTCGATGTATGGCTCGTCGTGACGATTTTCGTGTCGCTGCCCGACCTTTCGTTATCGTTCCTTTATGAAGTCGTCCGCTACTCCGTCGGCTGGTACACGGCGCGCAGCTATGCATTGATCGCCAGTTGCATCGTCCTGATTGTGTTGCTCGTGGAAACGACGATGCTTTATGCGCGGCTTGCCAGCGCGTCCATACTGCAGCGTCGTGAGCGTGCCCATCGGGTCATGAGCGTGGACGAGGCGACAGGCGCAATCGCGCATGAAATCAACCAGCCGCTGGGTGCCATGTCACTAAACTGCGAAACAGCGTTAGAGTGTCTCAAAACAACGCCGCTGGATGTCAATGAACTGCGTTCTTCTCTAACGGACGCGATAGCCGAAAGCAACCGCGCGAAAGAAGTAGTTGCAGGCGTTCGCGCGCTCTTTAAATCGACCGCGCCTCGAAGAACGATGATTGAAATCAATCGTCTTGTTCGGGAAGTGATGAGCATGGTCGAGAACGACTTGCGTGGGCACGGCGTGTCTGTTTCGACCGAATATCAAGCAGACATTCCCCAAATAAGGGCTGATCCAGTCCAGTTGCAGCAGGTGATCTTGAATTTGGTTAGGAACGCGATTGACGCAATCGAGGTGGGTCCCGCAACCGGAACGGCTATTCGACTGATAACGACCTACGACGGAAAATCGCTCGTCTCGATTTATGTGCAAGATACAGGACCGGGCATCACTCTCGACAATCACGACCAGATATTTGGGGATGTCCCGGGTTGTGTTGAATTTCTGAAGAGGTCGGCGTTGCCCACCTTGAGCCGGTAGGCTCGGGGTGCTGATTCCACAAAGGAGAGCAACGCCATGACGAGAGATATCACACCGGCTGGTTGGCCGGCGACTGGGGCTGTGGACGAAGCGTTTGCAGAAGTGCGGGCGAGCTTCGATCGGTTCTGCCTTGCGGCAGGGATCGAGGCGCTCGGCACGATGATGGAGGCGGATGTGACGGCGGCCTGCGGGCCGCGCCACGGTCGCGATGCGGTGCGGCGGGCGCACCGTTGGGGCCGAACGCGGGGGCGGATCGGCTTCCACGGCGGCAAGATCGAGGTCGAGCGCCCGCGGGTCCGGGGCGTGGACGGCCGCGAGGTCACGATCCCGAGCTGGGAAACGGCGGCGCAGGAGGACTGGCTCGGTCGCTGGGCGATGAACCTGATGCTGATCAATGTGTCGACGCGCCGGTTCGGCCGCGCTGTCCGGCTGCCCGAGGGTGACGTGCCGGCACCGCCCGGATCGGGGATTTCGAAGTCGGCGGCCTCGCGGAGGTTCGTAGCGCTGTCGGCGGCGCGGCTGGCCGACTTCATGGCTGCCGATCTGTCCGCGCTCGACCTTCTGGTGGTCCAAATCGACGGGCTGCATCTCGGCGACGATCTCGTGCTGGTCGCCGCGATCGGGGTTGACGGCGAAGGCAACAAGCATCCGCTGGCGCTGGTGGAAGGAGCGACCGAGAATGCCGCAACGGTTCAGGCCCTGCTGGACAACCTGGTCTCGCGCGGGCTCGACCCGACGGTGCCACGACTGTTCATCGCCGACGGCGCGAAGGCGTTGTCGAAGGCGATCCGCCGCACCTTCGGTTCGGCCGCTGCGATCCAGCGCTGTCAGATCCACAAGGCGCGCAACATCATGGAACGCCTGCCGAAAGAGCATCATGCAGCCACCCGTCGGGTGCTGCGCCAGGCTTGGGAGCTCGATGATGCCGACAAGGCTGAAAAATTGATCCGCAATCTCGCGCGTCGAGTAGACCAGCAATGGCCCGGCGTAGCGGCCAGCATCCTCGAAGGCCTCGACGAAATCCTGACTGTCGTCCGCTTGAAGCTGCCGAAGGAGCTTCGTCGATCGCTCGCCTGTACCAACATCGCCGAGAACATGATGGGCACCATTCGCCGCGTCACGCGCAACGTCAAACGCTGGCGGGATGCCGGTATGGCCTTGCGATGGGTCGCGGCCGGCATGATCGAGGCCAACAAGGGCTTCCGACGATTGAAGGCGCATAAGCAATTGTCGGTTCTGCGTGCGGCTCTTCAAGCTCGCCACAATCGCATGACGATCAAGCCCGTTGCCCACGTCACGAGGGCCGCGTAACATTCATTCCGGCAACGTCGGCCCGACCTAGTTCAACAGCGATCGGGACATCCCCAGATATTTGATCCGTTTTTTACGACCAAGACTTCCGGAATGGGATTGGGGCTTTCCATTTCTCGACGCATCATCGAGGATCACGGCGGCAATCTTCGGCTCACCGAGACAAGTTCAAAGGGCTGCACTTTTGAAATCACACTGCCAGTGTAGCAATCAACGACAGCGGGACAGTCGCGGTTGTGGAAGCAGGTAGTGTTTTTAGTGCGCTGTGACTGTGTGGACCTCACGGAGGCTCTTTAGCGGCTCGATCAGCGACTTCGTCGAAAATGGCTTTGTGATATAGGCGAGACACCCGGATTGAAGCGCAGTCGCCCGGACGGCAGGGGTATCGTTCCCGGTCATGTAAATCACCGGCACGGAAATCCCATCAGCTTTGAGACGACACCTCAGTTCGATCCCCGATCCGTCCTTCAGGTTGATGTCGAGGATAATGCAAACTGCGTTCTCGAAGTCTGTGTGGTTCTCAAACTCCTTTGCAGATGAAAACAAGATGGGTTCGTAGTCGTGCCGCCGGAGCAAACGCTCTACGCCCTTCAGCATTGAAGGGTCATCATCAACCACCAAAACGAGGTTGCGGTGCGGCAAAGGTCGCCCTCTCTGTAGCGTAACTTATCAGGCGATAAACCTCGCACGGTGCATTTGCTATTGTCCCAAGGGACAATAGAAGCTCGCAAGCTGTTGATTGATTGGTCAGACCGTCTGTCTGGTAGCCGACACAAAGACGCCGACCCGCTCGGCAAGGGAAGCGTTTTCACGCGAATAGAATCACGCTGTCATTCGCCTGCTGATGGACCTGGCGGCTTCAATCAACTGTGGGAGAAAGCGTTCGATAATGACGGGCACAGTGGCGACCCTGGCGATCCAGGTGAGATTGATGCATCCAACGACTTCGTCGCCAGCATAGACTGGAACAGCGATGGAATTCCGGCCGTCATTTGCTTGACTTCTTGGAAGGTCATAGTGACCTCCAAAATCCCGATCACGAGTGCCGCATCCGCGAGCACGTACGTCGGTGAGTACCTTGTTG
>CAVOML010000022.1:0-795707 GCA_963697015.1 uncultured Alphaproteobacteria bacterium | reverse complement strand
CATTGCGCAGGGAATGTCGGATGCTCTCCGCTGCCCTGTATGCTCGTGTGCGTCTCACCACTCTTTTGCACACGAGACCGCGGGTGCAGCGCGCACCCGGCATTCCCTGCGCCCTCTTTATTCCGGGGCGAATGATTTTTTGAACACCTCGGGCGCATCGCGCCGCGGGATCGCGAGCACGCATCCAGTCGTCGTCACCCGCGAAAGCGGGTGAACCAGTATTCCAGAGACCTCAATGATTGAATCGATAAGCCGCGGCCTACTGGATACCCGCGTTCGCGGGTATGACAGCATTGCGTGGGGTGGCACCGCCGCCGTCATTCCTCGGAACAATTCGCAACAAACGGCTCCTGCAAGTGACTGGCGATTGCGCATGAGCTCGGCGCTTGATGTTAACGGATGGGCTGCTAAACGGACGCCCATGAGTGGACATGCGCATACTGTCAAAAGCCGCGTCGCGGCGATCTCGATCTTTGCCTCTGCGGGCATGGCCGCGGCCAAATTCATCGTCGGTGTCCTCATCGGCTCACTGGCGCTGATCTCCGAGGCGCTGCACAGCCTGGTCGACGTGGTCGCGACCGTCATCACCTGGATGGTGGTGCGGGTCTCCGACCTGCCCGCCGACGAGGAGCATCATTACGGCCATGGCAAGCTCGAAAGCGTCTCCGCGCTCGGCGTGATCGCGATCCTTTACGTGCTGGCGGGCGGCATCCTGGTCGCGTCCTGGAGCCGCTTGCGCGAAGGCACGCCGCCGCCGACCATCTCGGCGGTCCCCTTCATCGTGCTGCTCGTCGACATCGCCGTGAATTTCTGGCGGGCGCGCGCGCTGCATCGGACCGCGCGCGAGACCCGGAGCCAGGCTTTGGCCGCCGACGCCTTGCATTTCGCCTCCGACGTGCTGGGCTCGATCGCCGTCATCATAGGCCTCGCGCTCGCCGGTCTCGGCTATTGGTGGGGCGACGCCGCCGCCGCGATCGCAGTCGCCATCATGATCGCGCTGCTTGGCCTTCGCATGGCCCGCGCCACGGTCGAAACCCTGCTGGATCGGGCGCCGGAAGGCGTTTCGGAGAAGGCTCGAAGCGCGATCGAGCAGGTCCCCGGCGTCGTCGGCGTCGATCGCCTGCGCGCCCGCATGGTCGGATCCACGCACTTCATCGACGCCATCGTCAGGGTTCCGCGCACCTATCCGATCGACCGGGTCGACGAGATCAAGCGCAAGGTGCAGACCGCGGTCAGCGGCGCGCTCGGCGATGCCGACGTCACCTTCACCTCGGTGCCCGTCGCGCTCGACAATGAGAGCGTGCGCGAGCGCATCATGGTGATCGCGCGCAATTCTGGCCTTGCCGTCCACCATGTCACCGTGCACGACCTCGGCGGCAAGCTCACCGTCAGCCTCGACCTCGAGGTCGACGGCGAGATGCCGCTCACGGCCGCCCATGACATCGCCCACACCCTCGAGCGCAACATCCGCGACGAGTTCGGCGCCGAGGTCGAGGTCGACACCCATATCGAGCCGTTGGAACCCGAGCTGCCGTTCGGCACCGATGCAACGCCCGACCGCATCGAGACCATCAGGACGGCGCTGTCGCGCTTTGCCGCCGAGACCGCGATCCACGACATCCATAACGTCCGCGTCCGCGACACCGACGCCGGAGAGATCGTCAACTTCCACTGCCGCGCCGCACCGTCGATGACCGTGATCAAGGTGCACGAGAACGTCGACGAGATCGAGCGCGCGCTGCGTCGCGCCTTCCCGACCGTGAAGCGTGTCATCAGCCACGCCGAACCGCCGCACGCGCGTGACGCGGTCGCGACGCGTCACGTTCCCGTTTCGGACTCGAATTCTGCGTGATTTCACGCGGGCAATTCTCTGTTGGATAAGATTTATTCGCGTTAAGGATTTGTTGACTCTCGACAGCCCGCAAAAACTGGATTCAAATCACATTGATTCGGAAGCGACGTGGGGAGCTTCCGGAGCGGGTGCTGGAATAACTTGCGGTGGGGGTCTAAAGGCATGTCGCGTGCGCATGCGGCGAACGCGTGCGTCCAATCCGATTCGATCAAGGGATTGGCGCAATCGATCGCAAAGCCGGCCTACACCAGGTTACTGACGGCGGAGCCGACGCTCCGCCGCGCCGTACCGACGCTGATCATCGCCTTCCTGATCACCATCTGCCTCGGCGCCTTCGTGCAGGTGCTCGACCAGACAAGGCAGAAGCGCGCTGCCGCCGAGCGCGACCTCACCGCACTTGCCGACTATCTCGCCGAGCGCATCGATCGCTTTGCCTCGGTCCGGGCGGAACGCCTGACCCGGACCGAGCGGATGCAATCCCTGCTGGCCGATCTGATCCCGGCCTGGGGCAATCTTGCCGGACGGCACATCATTGTCATCGGGCCGGACCGCCAGGTCCTCGCGCGCCTACCGATCAAGTCGAACCTCGAAGAGACCGACGGCATCCTCGACGCGATCAGCTCGGCGCAGTTGATCGCCGCCCCCAGCCTGCAGGGCAAGGTCGTCGACCTGACGCTGCCGGACGGCAACCGCGCCATGGCGACCTCGCAGCTGATCAAGGCGCTGCAGGGCCGGGTCATCGTCATCCAGGAGCGGCTGGAGTCGATCTGGGGCTCGGATTCGGCGCTGTCGGTGACGCTGTCGGCGACCACCGGCTTCGTCGTGCTGATCCTCGGCTTTGCCTTCCACTGGCAATCGACCCGCGCCCGCGAAGGCGATCTGATCAACGACGCCGTGCGCGGCCGCATCGATACCGCGCTCAACCGCGGCCGCTGCGGGCTATGGGACTGGGACCTCGACCGCGGCCGCATCTTCTGGTCGCACTCGATGTTCACCCTGCTCGGACTCGAGACCCGCAGCGACCTCCTCACCTTCGGCGAGGTCAATGCGCTGGTGAAAAGCGACGACATCGACCTGTTCGCCATCGCCGACCGGCTTATTGCCGGCGAGATCGATTACATCGACCAGACGTTTCGCATGCAGCACACCGGCGGCCACTGGATCTGGCTCCGCGTGCGCTGCGAGTTGAACCACGGCGAGAACGACGGTGGTTTGCACCTGATCGGCATCGCCGTCGACATCACCGAGCAGAAGAGCCTCGCCGAAAGGAGCATCGAGGCGGACTTAAGGCTGCGCGATGCGATCGAGACCATCCCCGAGGCCTTCGTGCTCTGGGATGCGACCAACCGCCTCGTGCTCTGCAATTCGCACTTCCAGCGGCTGCACAAGCTGCCGGAGACCGCCGTGATCCCCGGCACGTCCTATGAGACCGTGATCGAGGTCGGCCGCATGCCGGAGGTCCGCACCCGGGTGCATGACAACGGCGTGCCGGCGCCCGGCGCGCGCACCTTCGAGGCCCAGCTCGAGGACGGCAGCTGGCTGCATATCAGCGAGCGCCGCACCAAGGACGGCGGCTATGTGTCCGTCGGCACCGACATCACCCGCATCAAGGAGCACGAGCAGAAACTGGTCGACAACGATTTGCGGCTGCGCGCCACCGTCATCGACCTGCAGCGCTCGCGCGCCGCGCTGGAACGGCAGACGCTGGAACTCGCCGACCTCGCCGAAAAATACCAGCGCGAAAAGACCCGCGCCGAGGAAGCCAACCAGACCAAGTCGAAATTCCTCGCCAATATGAGTCACGAGCTGCGCACGCCGCTCAACGCCATCATCGGATTCTCCGAGATCATGGAGAGCGGCATGTTCGGCGAGCTCGGCTCGGAGAAATACCAGGAATATTGCCACGACATCCTCACCAGCGGGCACTATCTGCTCGAGGTGATCAACGACATCCTCGACATGTCCAAGATCGAGGCCGGCCGCATGAAGCTCGACATGGAGCCGCTCGATCTCGCCAAGACGCTCGCTGAATTGCTGCGTGTGGTCACCGGCCGCGCGCAGGACAAGAAGCTGGTGGTCGACGCCGACATCGAGCAGACCATCTCGGTAGTGGCCGATCGCCGCGCCGCCAAGCAGATCCTGGTCAACCTGCTCTCAAACGCCGTGAAGTTCACGCCCGACGGTGGCAGGATTGTCGTCCGCAGCCGCATGACAAGCGATCGGATCACGCTGTTGATCGCCGACTCCGGCATCGGCATCGCCGCGCATTCACTCGCACGGCTCGGCCGTCCCTTCGAGCAGGTCGAGAGCCAGCTCACCAAGACCTATCACGGCTCGGGCCTGGGACTGGCGATCGCGCGCTCGCTGATCCAGTTGCATGGCGGCTCGATGAAGCTGCGCTCGCGGCTCGGCCGCGGCACGGTGGTTCGCGTCTCGCTGCCGCGCGATCCGCGCGACAGCAAGCCGGACATCTCGGCCGCGGCTTGAGGCGGTCGCGTCTCATCGTGGCTGTGGACGGCGCGCCGGGTTTCGGTACGGCCCGAAGGAGCTACTGTGAAAGTCTCGACGGCGCGCCGAACACCGGAACATCGGTACGATCGATCAGGGCCTCGGCCCCTTCGTGGGGCATCACCTCCGCAAAGTTCAGCGCCGCGTCGATGTCTCCCTCCCAGACCTCGCGCGGCAACTCGTACACCAGTTCCACGCCGTAGCCGTTGGGATCGTGAAGATAGAGGCTGTGCGTCATGCCGTGGTCGATGCGCCGGTCGAACTTGACGCCATTGGCCTGGAGATAGGCGAGCTGCAGCAACCACGCCTCGCGGCTCGGATAGGTGATGGCGATGTGATTGATCGCCATCGGCATGTCCCACATCTTCCAGTCTAGAGGCGGTGGCGGCAGGTTCGGATTCTCGACCAATGCAAGATCATGGTGATGCATCCCGTCCGGACCCGTGCCGCTGTAGAACTGCATCCTGGGTGTCGGCGGCCGGCCCGGGCGCTGCCTGAACTCGCCGACCATTTTCAAGCCCACAATCTCGGTCCAGAACTTATGGCTCTCGTCCATGTTGCGCACGTTCAATACCACATGGTTCACGCCGGTTGGTGCAACCGGCCCGGACTTCCGCGCTTCCGCTGATGCCATGCTAGCCTCCTCTGCCAACTGCATGTCAGAGTGTCGACCGCTCTGACCATTGCGCGCCAACTTCGAGAGGCAAAATATACAACGTGTCCGCGCATGCCGATAGGCTGGCTGTCTGCTTTTCTTGCTCGATCGTCCGGGACGAGGAGGCACGGCAATGGATGTTCTTTCGGACGTGCTGAAGACGGTGCGTCTGACCGGCGCGATCTTCTTCGAACGGCACGTCCACGCGCCCTTTGCGGGTGAATCCCCGCCCTCGGCTGCTATTGCGTCGGTAGTTAATTATGCCCGACGCCGAGCACATGATCAGCTTTCATGCGATATTGTCGGGCTCCTGCTGGGCCGCCCTGGCCGGCAGCTCCGATTCCAGTGCCGCACTGGCCGCAATCCTGCTGCGCCATCGCCGCCATCATCCGTCGCCGCAGCGGGCGTACCTGTTGCCGCCTCGCGGCCGAAGAGGCCGAACATGGCGGCGCAGGCAGCGAAGGTCTGCTGGCCAAGCTCGCCGAGCTCATGTTCATCGAGGTGGTCCGCAAGTACATCAATGACCTTCCCGAGGAAGGGCTGGCTGTCAGGACTAAAGTACCGGCACGTTGGACATGCGTTGCGGCTTATCCATGGGCAGCCGGCAAAACCGTGGACGCTGGCCACGCTTGCCCGCGAAGTGGGGCTCTCCCGGTCGGTCTTTGCCGATCGCTTTGCCCATTATGTCGGTGTCTCGCCGATGCACTATCTCGGTCGATGGCGCATGCAGCCTCACGTCTCCAGGCCGGGCGCGACCTCGCGCGCGATCTGCACCAGCGCGGCGATCAGCGGCGTCAGCGGCTCGCGCTGCGGGATGACGAGGCCGACATTGTAGCTGACGACGGGATCGACGATCGGGATCGCCCTCACCGCGTCGGAAAAGCCCAGCGTCTCCGCGAGCTTTCCCGGCATCACGCTGGCCCAGCGTCCGGTCTTCACATGCGTATACAGAACGATGATGGAATTCGACGTGAGCGTCGGCGTCGGCTCGACGCCGACGGATTTGAGCGCCCGATCGATGATCCGTCGGTTCTGCATGTCCGGTGTCAGCAGGCACAGCGGCACCTGCCCCACTTCCTTCCAGGTCACCTCCTTGCGGTCGCCGAACATGCCGTCAGGCGATGTCAGCAGGCGGTAGCTCTCGTTGTAGAGCGACACCGTGCGCACCTTGCCGATCGGCTCGTTCTCGATATAGCTCAGCGCGGCATCGACCTCGAGATTTTCGAGCAGCCCGAGGGCTGCGATCGAGGTCGAGGACACGATGCGGAAGCGCACGTTTGGATGCCGGGCCCGGAACGGCGTCGTCAGCGAGGCGATCATGCCGAGCGCGGTGGGGATCGCGGCGATCGCGATTTCGCCGGAGAGACCTTCCTTGAGCGCATTGATCTCCTGCCGCATCGCGCGGGTATCGCCGACGATGCGGCGCGCCCAGTCGAGTGCACGCTCGCCTTCCGGCGTAAAGCCCTGAAAACGCGAGCCACGCTGCACCAGCATCACGCCGAGGATTTCCTCGAGCTGCTTGATGCTGGTCGATATGGTCGGCTGGGTAACACCACAGGCCTCCGCGGCCCGCCCGAAATGCCGCTCCTTGGCGAGGGCAAGCAGAAGTTCAAGTTTGTCGATCATTCACCACCCTTAACACGAACCACGGCCCCGCAAACATGCGGAATGACTGCGTCCGATCACCGCCATGGCACGTCGATTGAAATTCCAGATCGCTCGATTTCACAGGCCTATTAATCGCCTTTCCCGATCGCAGCACGGAACAGCTTTATTGATGTTTAGACGGATTCCACTAGAGCCTGTCATCAATTGAGCCAGATGATAGCAGCCGCGAGGTGGATTGCGGCGAGGAAATTTCTGGCGGTTTTGTCGTAGCGGGTGGCGATGGCGCGGTATTGCTTGAGCTTGCAGAAGAAATTCTCGATGAGATGACGTGCCTTGTAGGCGTCTCTGTCGAAATCGCGTTGGACCTTGCGGTTTCTCTTGGGCGGGATCACGAACGACTTCCCTCGTGCCCGTAGCGGCTCGATCACCCGCTCGTCGGCATCGAAGGCCTTGTCTGCCAGCAAAGTCTCGGCAGCCATATCCGGCAACAGCGCGTCGGCCCCTTCCAGATCATGGGCTTGGCCCGGCGTCAGGATAAAGTCCAGCGGATTGCCCAAGGCATCGACGAGCGCATGAATCTTGGTGCTCAGCCCGCCTTTACTGCGCCCGATCGCCTGGTCTTCGCCGTCTTTTTTTGGGCGCCGGCACTGTGCTGATGCGCCCGTACGATCGTACTGTCGATCATGGCGTACTCATTGTCCGCATCGCTCGCCAGCATCTCAAACAGCTTCTTCCACACCCCGCTTTTGGCCCAGCGCGAGAAGCGCGTATGTATCTTGATCGGATCGCCAAAGCGTTCAGGCAAGTCCCGCCAAGGGATTCCGGCCCGATAACGGTAGATCACCGCCTCTACAAACAGTCGGTTGTCCTTGGCCGTTACCCCCACATGCCCTTCGCGTCCGGGCAAAATATCCTTGATCCTGTCCCATTGATCGTCCCGAAGGGCGTAGCGGCGCATATGTCAGCTCCGAATCAGCTGACTGCCTATGAATCACGCGATAATATGCTTGGGAATCCTCTAATTGAGGACAGGCTCTAGTTGATCGGAAAGCGAAAAAGGTCTTGATCGGAAAAGTGGATGTCGGCGCTTTATGAGACCCCTTATGAGCCTTGGGACGAGACGCGCGGCGCCGAGATCATCGCAGAAAACAGCAAGCATGAAGGTCCGACACTGGTGATCCTGCACGCGTTGCAGGAAGCCTTCGGCTATGTGCCCGAGCCGGCCATCCCGATGGTGGCGTCCGCGCTCAATCTATCCCGCGCCGAAGTCTATGGCGTTTTCACCTTCTACCATGATTTCCGCAAGCAGCCGGCCGGCCGCCACGTGTTGAAACTCTGTCGCGCCGAAGCCTGCCAGGCAGCGGGCGGCGATGCGCTGGCGGCGCGCGCGGAAGCAAAACTCGGCGTTGCCCTGGGCAACACCACCGCCGACCAGCGCGTGACGCTGGAGCCGATCTATTGCCTCGGCCTTTGTGCTACTGCGCCGTCCGCCATGCTCGACGGCCGACTGGTGGGGCGCCTCGATGAAAAGCGCCTCGATGCGCTGGTTGCGGAGGCGCAGCGATGAAAATGCGGATTTTCGTTCCCCGCGATGCCGGCGCGATTGCCGTCGGCGCCGACGATGTCGTTGCCGCACTCGAGCAGGCAGCCGAAAAGCGCGACCTTCCCATCAATATCGTCCGGAACGGATCGCGCGGGCTTTACTGGCTGGAGCCGATGATCGAGGTGGCGACCGTGAGAGGCCGCGTGGCGTACGGCCCGGTGAGCCCGGCCGATGTCCCCTCTCTGTTCGAGGCGATGTCGTCCAACGGACCACATCCGCTGCGCCTCGGTCTCGCCGACGAAATCCCCTGGCTGAAGCGGCAAACCCGCCTCACCTTCGCCCGCTGCGGCGTGGTCGATCCGCGCTCGGTCGACGACTATCGCGCCCATGGCGGCTACAAGGGACTTGAGCGCGCGCTGTCGCTGACTTCGTCCGATATCCTCGCCGACCTCACCGCCTCCGGCCTGCGCGGTCGCGGCGGCGCCGGTTTTCCAACCGGCATCAAGTGGAAGACGGTGGCGGACGCCAAAGCGGACCGCAAATACATCGTCTGCAACGCAGACGAAGGCGATAGCGGCACCTTTGCTGATCGGATGATCATGGAAGGCGATCCCTTCGTGGTGATCGAAGGCATGACGATTGCAGCCATCACGGTCGGCGCGACCAAGGGCTACATCTACATTCGCAGCGAATATCCGCATGCGGTCGAGGCGATGAACGCCGCGATCGCAGCGGCGAGGCGTGCGCGCTTCCTCGGCGAGCGCATCGGTGGCTCCACGCACAGTTTCGATCTCGAAGTCCGCGTCGGCGCCGGCGCCTATGTCTGCGGCGAGGAGACCTCGCTGCTCGAAAGCCTCGAAGGCCGCCGCGGCATCGTCCGCGCCAAGCCGCCGCTGCCGGCGCACAAGGGCCTGTTCGGCAAGCCTACCGTGATCAACAACGTGCTGTCGTTCGCGGCGATCCCCTTCATCCTCGACAACGGCGCCAAGGCCTATGCCGATTTCGGCATGGGTCGCTCGCGCGGCACCATGCCGATCCAGCTTGCCGGCAACATCAAACATGGCGGCCTGTTCGAGACCGCCTTCGGCGTCACGCTGGGTGAGCTCGTCGACGATATCGGCGGGGGTACCTTCACCGGCCGCCCGGTGCGCGCGGTGCAGGTCGGCGGTCCGCTCGGCGCCTACTTCCCCCGCGCGCTGTTCGACACTCCCTTTGATTACGAGGCCTTCGCTGCGCGCGACGGCCTGATCGGCCATGGTGGCGTCGTCGTGTTCGACGACACCGTCGATATGGCGAAGCAGGCGCGCTTTGCTTTTGGATTCTGTGGGATCGAATCCTGCGGCAAGTGCACGCCCTGCCGGATCGGTTCGACCCGCGGGGTCGAGACCATCGAGAAAATCCGCCGCGGCGAACGCGTCGCGGAAAATCTCGCCGTCGTCGAGGACCTCTGCAACACCATGAAGTTCGGCTCGCTCTGCGCACTCGGCGGGTTCACGCCCTACCCCGTCATGAGCGCGCTCAAACACTTTCGGGAAGATTTCGGCCCGGCGCCCACGCGCCTGCAGGCCGCGGAATAAGGAGCTTCATCATGTCGCTTATCGAAGAAACCGATTTCGGCACGCCCCGCTCCAAATCCGAGACGATGGTGACGCTGACCATCGACGGCAATCAGGTCACGGTGCCCGAGGGCACCTCGATCATGCGTGCGGCGATGGAAGCCGGCACGCAGATCCCGAAACTCTGCGCGACCGACATGGTTGACGCCTTCGGCTCCTGCCGGCTTTGTCTCGTCGCGATCGAAGGACGCGCCGGCACGCCGGCCTCCTGCGCCACGCCGGCCATGAACGGCCTTGTGGTTCACACCCAGACCGAGCAGTTGAAGAAGCTGCGCAAGGGCGTGATGGAACTCTACATCTCCGACCACCCACTGGATTGCCTGACCTGCGCCGCCAACGGCGATTGCGAATTGCAGGACATGGCAGGCGCGGTCGGCCTGCGCGACGTGCGCTATGGCTATCAGGGTGAGAACCACGTCTTTGAGAAGTCCGCCGGCGAGATCAACGCCGCCTGGATGCCGAAGGACGAGTCCAACCCCTACTTCACCTACGATCCCTCCAAATGCATCGTCTGCTCGCGCTGCGTGCGCGCCTGCGAGGAAGTGCAAGGCACCTTTGCGCTGACGATTTCCGGCCGCGGTTTTGACAGCCGCGTCTCGCCCGGCATGAGCGAAAGCTTTCTCGGTTCCGAATGTGTCTCCTGCGGCGCCTGCGTGCAGGCCTGCCCGACCGCGACGCTGACCGAAAAATCCGTGATCGAGATCGGCCAGCCCGAGCATTCAGTCGTTACCACCTGCGCCTATTGCGGCGTCGGCTGTGCCTTCAAGGCGGAAATGCGCGGCGAGGAAGTCGTGCGCATGGTGCCCTACAAGGACGGCAAGGCCAACCGCGGCCATTCCTGCGTCAAGGGCCGCTTCGCCTGGGGCTACACCACCCACAAGGAGCGCATCCTCAAGCCGATGATCCGCGACAGCATCGAGGATCCCTGGCAGGAAGTCTCCTGGGACGAAGCGCTCAACTTCGCCGCCGCGAAGTTCAAGGGCATCCAGCAGAAGTACGGCCGCGACGCCGTCGGCGGCATCACGTCCTCCCGCTGCACCAATGAAGAAACGTATCTGGTGCAGAAGCTGATCCGCGCCGGTTTTGGCAACAACAATGTCGATACCTGCGCCCGCGTCTGCCATTCGCCGACCGGCTACGGGCTATCGACGACGTTCGGCACCTCCGCCGGCACCCAGGACTTCGACTCGGTCGAGGATTGCGATGTCGCCATGATCATCGGCGCCAACCCGGCGTCGGCGCACCCCGTGTTCGCGTCGCGACTGAAGAAGCGGTTGCGCCAGGGCGCCAAATTGATCGTGATCGATCCGCGCCGCACCGAAATGGTGGAATCGGCGCATGTGAAGGGGCTGCATCTGCCGCTCTTGCCCGGCACCAACGTCGCCGTGCTGACCGCGCTGGCGCATGTCATCGTCACCGAGGGGCTCGTCAACGAAGCCTTCGTGCGCGAGCGCTGCGACTGGAGCGAGTTCGAGGAATGGGCGGAGTTCGTTGCCCAGCCGAAGAACAGCCCTGAGGCGACCGCGATCATGACCGGGGTCAACCCGAAGGATCTGCGCGAAGCGGCCCGCCTCTACGCCACCGGCGGAAACGGGGCGATCTATTACGGGCTCGGCGTCACCGAGCACAGCCAGGGCTCCACCACCGTGATCGCGATCGCGAACCTTGCGATGGCGACCGGCAATATCGGCCGTCCCGGCGTCGGCGTGAATCCGATGCGCGGCCAGAACAACGTGCAGGGCTCGTGCGACATGGGCTCGTTCCCGCACGAGTTGCCGGGCTATCGGCACATCGGAATCGATGCGGTACGCGAGCAGTTCGAGGCGGCGTGGAACGTCAAGCTCAACAAGGAGCCGGGCCTGCGCATCCCCAATATGTTCGACTCGGCCATCGAAGGCACCTTCATGGGTCTCTATGTGCAGGGTGAGGACATCCTGCAATCCGACCCCAACACCAGGCACGTGGTGGCGGCGCTGTCAGCGATGGAGTGCCTCATCGTCCACGATCTCTTCCTCAACGAGACCGCGAACTACGCCCACGTCTTCCTGCCGGGTTCGACCTTCCTGGAAAAGGACGGAACCTTCATCAACGCCGAGCGGCGCATTCAGCTCGTACGCAAGGTGATGACCCCGCGCAACGGCTATGCGGATTGGGAAGTCACGATCCTTCTCGGCAAGGCGATGGGCTTCGAGATGAAGTACAATCATCCCTCCGAGATCATGGACGAGATTGCCGCGCTCACGCCGACCTTCGCCAGTGTCTCCTACGCCAAGCTCGAAGAATTGGGATCGGTGCAGTGGCCCTGCAACGAGAAGGCACCCGAAGGCACGCCGGTGATGCATATCGGCACCTTCGTGCGCGGCAAGGGCAAGTTCGTCATCACCGAATACATCCCGACCGACGAACGCACCGGTCCGCGCTACCCGCTGCTGCTCACGACGGGTCGCATCCTCAGTCAGTATAATGTCGGCGCGCAGACGAGGCGCACCGAGAACGTCGCGTGGCATGAAGAGGATCGGCTCGAAATCCATCCGCATGATGCCGAACAGCGCGGCGTGCGCGACGGCGACTGGGTAAGGCTCGCAAGCCGCGCTGGCGAAACGACGCTCCGCGCGCTGATCACCGACCGCGTCGCTCCCGGCGTGGTCTACACCACCTTCCATCACCCGGACACGCAGGCCAACGTCATCACCACGGACTTCTCCGACTGGGCGACCAACTGCCCGGAGTACAAGGTCACGGCGGTGCAGATTTCGCCGTCGAACGGTCCGTCCGAATGGCAGAAGGAATATAACGCCCAGGCGCGGCACTCGCGCCGCATCGCGCCGGCGGAAGCGGCCGAATAGCGCGATGCATCATCCGGTAAGTCCAGTGAAACGCAACGCCTGGCGAGACGGCCGTCTCGCCGAGGGCACGCGGCTGATCCCGGAAGAGACCGCGCTGGCGCTGACCTACAACGGCGGCACCTACGCCGTGATGATGGGCACGCCGCAGGACCTGCGGGATTTCGCCATCGGCTTCAGCCTTAACGAGGGCATCGTGCAATCGTCAGGCGATATCGAATCCCTCGATATCATCGAGCTCGATGACGGCATCGAGCTGCGCATGTGGCTTTCGCCCGACAAGGCGGCGCTTCTGGGCGAACGGCGGCGGCATATCGCGGGTCCCACCGGATGTGGCATCTGCGGCATCGAGTTCGATCGCCGAAGCCGTGCGCCCGGCCGCGATCGTCGCAAAGGGCCGCTCGTTCTCGCCGCGCGAGATCATGGCGGCGATGGCCTCGCTCGCACCGCTGCAAAAGATCAATCATGAGACGCGCGCCGTCCATGCCGCAGCCTTCTGGACCCGTGGGCGCGGCATCGTCGCCCTGCGCGAGGATGTCGGCCGGCACAACGCGCTCGACAAGCTCGCCGGCGCACTGGCGCAGCATGAGGTCGACGCGAGCGAAGGCATGGTGCTGCTCACCAGCCGGGTCTCCGTCGAGATGGTGCAGAAAGCCGCCGCGATCGGCGCGCCGCTGATCGTTGCGGTGTCGGCGCCGACCGCACTGGCGATACGCACGGCGGAGGCCGCAGGTATCACACTGGCCGCGATCGCCCGCAACGACGGTTTTGAAATCTTTGCCCATCCCCGGCGGATCGCCGCGGATGTCCCAGCTACAGAGGCCGCAGATGTCGTCGTCGCCTGACCGCCTGGTTTACATGGCCAACCAGATCGGCAAATTCTTCCAGAGCCAGGGACACGACAAGACCGTTCCGGGCGTCGCCGACCACATCAGGAAGTTCTGGGATCCGCGGATGCGCAAGCAGATCTTCGCGCATCTGGATGCCGGCGGCGCCGGGCTCGACCCCGATGTTCGCAAAGCACTCGAGACGCTGAAGGGCGCATAGAGCCCACGCCTCGCGCCGCTCCATCTCCTCATCCTGAGGAGCGGCGTTTTCGCCGCGTCTCGAAGGATGAGGCCACCATCCGGGCCTCATGGTTCTCCCGGCGATGCGAAGCATCGTCCGGAGATGCGCCCGCGGCGCTCCTCACCATGAGGATCACGTCTTTCCCTCCACCACCGCATTGAACACCCGCCGCACCTCGGCCTGGGTCTCCCTGATCTGCGCCTGCAGCGCGGAGAAATCAGGCGCGTCGCCGGCGCGCGCCATGATGCGCAGGAGATCGTCGCCCGCGGTCTTCGGGTCGAACTTGTCGCTGACGCAAAGCCGCAGGATTTGCGTTAGATCGTGATAGAGCCGCCCCGCTGCGCGCAGGACTTCGGCCTCCGCATGCGGCATAACGCCGAGCCGCGCGGCGTGGTCGATCACATCGAGCGTATTGACGCTGAGGATATCAGGCTTGTCGCTGGCATGGACGAGCTGGAGATATTGCGCGATGAAATCGATATCGACGATGCCGCCGGCCGCGTGTTTCAGCTCCCAGGGATCGTCCTCGCCCTTTTCCTGCGCGATGGCGCGGCGCATGTCGGCGACATCGGCGGCAACACCAAATGGCTCGCGCGGCCGCGTCAGCGCATCGCGAATAACCTTCTCGATCCGCGCGCTGAATCCCGGTGAAGCCGAAATCACCCGCGCCCGGGTCAGCGCCATGTGCTCCCAGGTCCAGGCTTCGCGCTCCTGATATTCGGCAAAGGAATCGATGTGCGAGGCGAGCGGACCCGCGCGGCCGGAGGGGCGCAGCCGCATGTCGATCTCGTAGAGCACGCCGTAATTGGTCCGAGTCGTGAACGCGCTGATCAGGCGCTGGGTGAAGCGGGCGAAATAATGCGCGCCCTGCAGCGGCCGCTCGCCGTCGGAGTCCGGCGCCTCGGCGTCGAAATCATAGAGCAGGATCAGGTCGAGGTCGGACGCCGCCGTCATCTCGCGGCTGCCGAGCCGGCCCATCGCGACGATCGCCGTCTCCTGCCCCCTGATGCGGCCGTGCTGGGCAGCAAAGCGCTCGGTGACGAGGCCGTGCACGGTGTGGACGATGCCTTCGGCGACATCGGCAAAAGCGGTGCCGGCCTGCTGCGCCGAGACGGTGCCGGAGAGGATGCGCGTGCCGATCAGGAACAGGCTCTCCTGGCCGAACAGGCGCAGGCGATCGAGAAACTCTTCGTAGGAGTCCGCGTCCTTGAGGGTCGCTGCCAGGCGCTGCGAGAGCTCGCGCTGGTCGGGCATGGCGCCGAAGAAACGCGGGTCGATCAGGCCGTCCATGAGTTGCGGCTGCCGCGCCAGCATATCGCCAAGCCGTGGTGCGGCGCCCAGCACCAGCGCCACCAGCGCGACAAGGTCGCGGTTCTGGCCGAGCAGCGTGATCAGCCGCCCGCCCCGCTGCAGCGCCTGCAGGAATTGGTCGAACGCCACCACCGCACGGTCGGGCTCCTCGGCATGGGCCAACCCGTCGATGAGCGCCGGCACGAACTCGGTGAAGGCGGCCCTGGTCGTCTCCGTCCGGAACACGCGATATTCGCCGGCCATCCAGAGTTGAATCGTCCCCGCCAGCTTGATCGGCTCCTTGAAGCCGAGCGAGGTCAGGTGTTTCAGCAAACGCGGGTCTTCGGGCCCGGCGCCATAGTCGATGTCGGGCAGCTTCGCGGTTCCGGTCGGATCGCTCTCGAAGAGTTTTGCGTAATGTCCCTGCACGATGTCGAGTTGCTTCAGCAGATCCCGCGCGAAAGCGGCGCGGTCGACATAGCCGAGGAAGCGCGCGAAGCGCTCCACCGCCTCGACACTGTCCGGCAGCGAATGCGTCTGCTCATCCGCGATCATCTGCAGCCGGTGCTCGACGCGGCGCAGGAACTCATAAGCCGCGGTCAATTCGTCGCGCGCCTGAAAAGTGATCCAGTTGCTCGACGCCAGCACGTTCAAGGCTTCGAGCGTCGGCCGCACCCGCAATTCGGCGTGGCGGCCGCCCGCGATCAACTGCTGGGTCTGCGCGAAAAATTCGATCTCGCGAATGCCGCCGCGCCCGACCTTGACATTGTGGCCTTCGACCGAAACCTCGCTCTGACCGCGATAGGTCTGCATCTGCCGTTTCATGTCATGGACATCGGAGAGCGCGGCGAAGTCGAGATGCTTGCGCCAGACGAACGGCGAGAGTTCCGCGATCATCGCCTCACCCGCCTTCATGTCGCCGGCGCAAGCTTTCGCCTTGATCATGGCGGCGCGCTCCCAGGTGCGCCCTTCCCGCTCGTAGTAATGTAGCGCGGCCTCGATCGACATCGCGACCTGCGTCGAGGCAGGATCCGGGCGCAGCCTCAAGTCGACGCGGAACACGTAGCCCTCGCCGGTGCGCTGCTGCAGCAGCCGTGCCATCGCCTGCGTGACACGCACGAAGAAGGGCTGCGGCTCGATATCCCGCGCCAGCGTTGGTGCCGCGGGATCGAAGAACACGATGAGGTCGATGTCGCTGGAGTAATTCAGTTCGCCCGCACCCATCTTGCCCATCGCGAGCACGAACAGGCCGCTGTTCTCCTCCGGCTTTTCGGCATCGACCGGTGACAGCCGTCCGCGCGCGGCTTCCTGTCGCATGACGTAGCGCAGCCCCGCCCGCACCGAGGCGACCGCCAGATCGGTCAGCGCCGCCGTCACCTGCATCACCGGCCAGACGCCGCCGATGTCGCAGAGCGCGATCAAGAGGGCTGCCTCCGACTTCATCTGGCGCAACAGCCGCATTACGTCGGCTTCGGCCGCCGCCGCGACTACATCGCGCGACGTGGTTTCGATCAGCGCAGGGAGATGCGCCTCCGGCTCGCATTGCAACAGCCGGATCAGCCGCGCGGCGTCGGCGCGGATGAGGTCGAACAGATAGGGCGAAAACTCGGCAATGCCGAGCAGGATGGTTTTGGCTTTGGGCTGATCGAGCAGCGTCGCGAGCTCGGCCGCCTGCGCGGGCTCGAGCTCGGCAAGCCAGCCGGAGAGGATTTGCTCGGCCTTCTCGGGCGCGGAAACATGCGGCCCGTCCACAAACCGCGCGGCCAATGCGCGTATTGTCATAGCTTGAAAATCACGAACTTCGGGAACGGGCTATGTGATATGGCCCGCGTCGCCCTTCGCGGATCGGCTCATGCCACCTTCTGTGGCACATCCGCCGTTGGGGCCGCAAGCCTGTCGCTGGCCCCGGCGCGCGCCGGCAGCATCAATGTAGCAACCAGTCCGGGATACGCGTCGCTGAGCCTGAGTTCACCGCCATGCAGGGTCGCGACCGCGGACGCCAGGCTCAGCCCGAGGCCGGAACCGGGCTGGCTGCGGCTGGAATCAAGCCGCACGAAGCGTTCCATCGCGTGCTTGCGCTCGCTTTCAGGTATTCCGGGGCCACGATCGGTGACGCTGAGCAGCACCTGGTCGCCCTCGCGGCGGGCCTCGATCAGGATCTGCCTGGCATCGAGGCTTACGACAGAGCCCTTTGACTCCCCAGTTTTTGGCTCCGCGGGCTTGCCATATTTGATGGCGTTTTCGACGAGGTTGGCGAGTGCCTGGCTGATCAGTTCGCGGTTGCCATGCAGCGGCGCAGGTGCGGTCTTCAGCCGCAGGCCCATGCCGCCGTCTTCCGCCACCGGCTCATAGAGCTCGTGAATGCCCTCGGCGACATCGGCCGTATCGAAATCATCCATGTTGCCGCGCGCCTGCCCGGATTCGGCGCGCGCGATCATGAGCAGTGCGTTGAAGGTGCGGATCAGGCCGTCCGACTCCTCGATGGTGCGCTCCAGCGCGGCACGGTAGTCGGCCTCAGAGCCGGATTTCGCCAGCGCGTCCTCGGCGCGGTTGCGCAGGCGGGTCAATGGCGTCTTCAAATCGTGGGCGATGTTGTCGGAGACCTCCTTGAGGCCCACCATCAACGCCTCGATGCGTTCGAGCATGGCGTTGAGGTTGGACGCCAACCGGTCGAGTTCGTCGCCGCTGCGCCCGACCGGCAAACGGTCGGAGAGATCGCCCGCCATGATGCGTTGGGCGGTGCCGGTCATGGCATCAATGCGCTGCAGCACGCGCCGCGCGACAAAGATGCCGCCCGCGATGCCAAGCACCACCACGACCAGGATCGACCATTGTGCCGCCTTTGCGACGATGCCGAACAGCCGCCGCCGCTCCTCGAGGTCGCGCCCGACCAGGAGGCGAAAGCCGCCGCTTAGCTGCGTAACGTTGACGAGCGCGCGATGATAGGCGTTGTCCTGCTCATCGAACCGCTGGTAGGCGGTCTCGGACCAGCCGTTCGTGCCCATCACGCCGGGCGCGAGCGAGCCGACATTGCCGACGATCGCCCGCCCGTTCTCCGTGGTGACGAGATAGAGCGGCGCGCCGGGCCGCAGCGCGCGGTTCTCGATGGTCAAGAACAGGCCATGCAGGCCGCGACGGCCGTAGATGTCGGTGATCGCGCTGACCTCGCCGTTCACCGTCGCGGTGATCTGCTCCGTGATCATCCGCCGCGTGTTCCAGGCGAAATAGCCGAGCAGCGACGCCGCGAACAGCGCGAACAGGAAGAGATAGACCAGCGTCAACCGGAACGCCGTCGTTCGGATCAGCTTACCGAATGCCGTCACGAATCATGTATCCCGCGCCGCGAATGGTGTGGAGCAGCGGCCGCTCGAACCCCTTGTCGATCTTGGAGCGCAGCCGCGAAATATGCACGTCGATCACGTTGGTCTGGGGATCAAAATGATAGTCCCAGACGTTCTCCAGCAGCATGGTGCGCGTCACCACCTGGCCCGCATGCTTCATGAGATATTCGAGCAGCCGGAACTCGCGCGGCTGCAAGGTCAGCTCGTCCTTGCCGCGGGCTACCCGATGCGACAGACGGTCGAGCTCGAGATCGCCGACGCGATAGGTGGTCTCCTCGGCCGGGCCGACATTGCGGCGCGACAGCACCTCGACCCGCGCCAGCAACTCGGCGAATGCATAGGGCTTTGGCAGATAGTCGTCGCCGCCGGCGCGCAGGCCCTTGATGCGGTCGTCGACCTGGCCCAGCGCCGAAAGAATGAGCACCGGTGTTCGGTTGCCCTTGTCGCGCAACACGCCGATCAGCGACAGGCCGTCGCGTTTCGGCAGCATGCGATCGACCACCAGCACGTCGTAGTCGCCGCTTTCGGCCATGGCGAGGCCTTCCTCGCCGTCGGCGGCAAGATCGGCGATATAGCCGACTTCGCGGAACGCCTTCACCAGATAATCGGCGGACTCGCGGTCATCTTCGATGATCAGGATTTGCATTTGCGGAGCAAGGACAGGGGCTGTGGCGGTCACGGTCGGCGACTTTCCTTCAACATGGCGCGGTCGGCGCTTTCATGCAAGGCGACCGAACGCCATCGGTTAATCGAAAAAAGCGGGCGGTGAAGCTGGGGGACTTCACCGCCCTTAGACCCTTCCGACGGAGGGGGGCGATATCCACCGGAAGGTAGGCTGAGGGAGCGGGCTTTTAGCCCGCTCCCCGGAAAGAGCCGTCGGCGGGGGCGACTGATGCCGGCGACACCCTCCATCTCGTAAACCCTCTTCGCGCTAGCCCTTGGCCAAGGGCACCGCGACGAAGCGTGACTGGCTGCCGCTCTTCACGCGCATCAGGACGACATTCTTGTTGTCGTTCTTGGCAGAGGTGATGGCGTCCCGGACATCGTTGGCGCTGGCAACCGTCTTGCCGGCAACTTCAAGAATGACATCGCCTTCCTTGAAGCCGCGATCGGCGGCCGCGCTCTTCGGATCGACTTCGGTGACGACGACGCCATCCTTGCCGGCGCCGGCCACGCTGTTGGCGGGCGCAACCGTAAGTCCCAGCTTCGGCACGTCGGTGCCGCGGTTAGACTTGCCGCTGTCGCCATTGTCCGTATCGGCCTTGGCCTCAACGGTGTTCGGCAAGGTGCCGAGCGTCAGGTTGATCGTCTTGTCCTGGCCCTTGTGCATGACATTGAGCTTGATCGCGGTACCGGGCGCGAAACCACCGATGGTGCGGGCGAGCTCGCGCGCATCCTTGACGCTCTCGCCGTTGACCGACGTAATGACGTCGCCGGATTCGATGCCGGCCTTCGCGGCCGGACCGTTGGCCTGTGGCTCGGCAACGAGCGCGCCTTCCGCCTTCTTCATGCCAAGGCTGTCGGCGATATCGGGCGTGACCGGCTGGATCTGGACGCCGATCCAGCCGCGGCTGACCGAGCCCTTGTCCTTGAGCTGAGCGACGACGGTCTTGACGGTCGACGCGGGGATCGAGAACGCGATGCCGACGCTGCCGCCGGACGGCGAATAGATCGCGGTGTTGACGCCGACGACATCGCCCTCGGTCGAGAACGCCGGACCACCCGAATTGCCCTTGTTCACGGGCGCGTCGATCTGGATGAAATCATCGTACGGACCGTTGCCGATGTCGCGGCCCATGGCCGAGACGATGCCAGCCGTGACGGTACCGCCGAGGCCGAACGGATTGCCGACCGCGAGCACCCAGTCGCCAATGCGCGGCTTGCCGTCCGAGAGCTTGGCGAACGGGAAGTTCGAACCACCCTCCACCTTGATCAGCGCAAGGTCGGTGCGCGCGTCGGTGCCAATCACCTTGGCGGTGTAGGTCTTGCCTTCATCGGTCGTGACTTCGACTTTGCTCGCGCTGTCGACGACGTGATTGTTGGTGACGGCATAGCCATCGGCGGAAATGAAGAAGCCGGAGCCTTGGCCCATGATCACGCGGTTGTGGCCGTGGGGGCCGCCGCGCATGCCGGGGGGCAGCCCATCCGGACCGCCGAAACGACGGAAGAAGCGCTCCATCGGCGAACCCGGCTGGAACGGCGAATCATCGTCGTTGTTGTCGTCGCCCTTGGCGACCTTCTCGTTGATATTGACCTTGACCGAAATCACCGACGGCTTCACGCGCTCGACAATGTCGGCGAAACCAACCGGCTGCTGGACCTTGCGCACTTCATTGGCGACCTGTGCCTGCGCCGGAGTGCTGAACACATTCACCGGACCGCCCGACGGGCTGAAGCCATAGACGGCGACGCCGAGGCCCGCGACGACGGACGCCATCAGCGCGAACTTGCGGGCGGACAACAGCGAACGGCGCGGCTGCCGGTAGGACGGGAAATTCGAGAGATCGGTGGGACGTTCGGTCATTAAGCTATCTCCAAAGCCTGAAATTCGTTGGGCGCGGGGACGCGGCGCGAAGCACCCTTTGCTCGGTGAACATGGGGGCTGCCGCCTTACGGCGCGCTGGCGGCGGCGTTAAACTTTGGTAATGAAGCCGGGTTTAAATGCGGCAGTTTAGCGCAGGAATCTAAGCCATTGCGCGTACAGGGGTTCCTGCGCCGCTTCGCAGGGCTCCGCGAGCATCGGTGCCCCTTTTGGATAAGACAAAAGACCTATGAGACTTATGGCTTTTCCGGCGGCACCTCGCCCGACATAAGGGCAGCCAGACGGCCCTCCTCTTCCGTGGAGAGCGGCCGATGGGCGAGTTCCGCCTCGCCCTTCGGACGCCGCCTGATGTGCAGCCAAAGCGCAAGGCCGCCGCCGATCAGCACCAGCGGCGGAACCAGCCAGAGCACGAAAGTCTGGCGTTCAAAGCGCGGTTTCAGCAGAACGAATTCGCCATAGCGCGCGACCAGGAAATCGATCACCTGAGCATCGCTGTCGCCGGCGGCGATGCGCTCGCGTACCAGCAGGCGAATATCTCGTGCGAGCGGCGCCTCGGAATCGTCGATCGACTGATTCTGGCAGACCATGCAGCGCAGCTCGCGCGACAGATCGCGGGCGCGCGCTTCCTTGACGGGATCGTGCATGACCTCGTCCGGCAGCACCGCGCGCGCGGGCGCAAGCCCGATCGCAAATCCGATCGCGGCAAGCAGGCATGCGGCTGCGAGAATCCGCTTCATCCCCTACTCCGCCGCCTGCAGGCCGCGCAGCGCGCGCGCCGGCTTCGGTGCGCCGACGCGCAAGCGCCGATCCGACAACGACAACATGCCGCCGAACGCCATCAAGACCGGGCCGAACCAGATCAGGAGCACCAGCGGCTTGTGATAGATGCGCACGGTGATGCCGCCGTCGGCGGTGGTGTCGCCGAGCGAGATGTAGAGCTGGCTGACGCCACGGGTCAGCAATGCCGCCTCGGTGGTCGAGGCGCCGCCGCGGGTGGTGAAATTGCGTTTCGACGGCGTCATCACGCTGAGCTTCTCGCCGTCGAGGCTGACGGTGAAGGCGGCCACCATCTCGCGATAGTTCGGTCCCTGCCGCTGCGAGAGATCATCGAGCTTCAATTGGTAGCCGGCAAACGGGATGAGATCGTTCGGCTTCATCGTCCCGATGAATTCGCTGTTCCAGGTGGTCTCGCAGACGATCCCGATCAGGGCGAGGCCGATGCCGGCATGGGCAAAGGCCGAGCCCCAGGCCGATCGCGGCAGGCCGCGCGCACGCCGGAACGAGACCGAAGGCGAAGAGCGGAACAGGGCGGTGCGCTCGGCGAGATCGCTGATTGCGCCGGCGATGACGAAGATCGCGAGCCCGATCGCGAGCGGTGCCAGCGCGCTGCCACCGCTCGCCCAGGCCCAGGCGATCGCAATCGCGATCAGCGCCGCAACGCCAGCGGCGAGCAGGCGCTGCGCCGCGCCCAGGAGATCGCCGCGCTTCCAGGCCAGCATCGGTCCAAAGGGAACCGCGATCATCAGGGGCACGAACAGCGGCCCGAAGGTGAGATTGAAGAAGGGCGCGCCGACCGAAATCTTGTCGCCGGTCAAAACTTCCAGCGCCAGCGGATAGAGCGTGCCGATGAAGACGGTCGCGCAGGCCGTGGTGAGGAAGAGATTGTTGAGCACCAGGGCGCCTTCGCGCGAGATCGGCGCAAACAGCCCGCCCTGCTTCAGCGATGATGCGCGCGCGGCGAATAGCGACAGGCTGCCGCCGATGAAGATGCAGAGGATCAGGAGAATGAACACGCCGCGGGTGGGATCGCTGGCAAAGGCGTGCACCGAGGTCAGCACGCCCGAGCGCACCAGGAAGGTACCGAGCAGCGACAGCGAGAAGGTCAGGATCGACAAGAGGATGGTCCAGACCTTCAGCGCATTGCGCTTCTCCATCACCAGTGCCGAGTGCAACAACGCGGTGCCCGCGAGCCAGGGCATCAGCGAAGCGTTCTCGACGGGGTCCCAGAACCACCAGCCGCCCCAGCCCAATTCGTAATAGGCCCAGTACGAGCCCATCGCGATGCCGAGTGTCAGGCAGATCCACGCCATCAACGTCCAGGGCCGCACCCAGCGCGCCCAGGCCGCATCGATACGTCCTTCCAACAGAGCGGCGATGGCAAAGGAGAACGAGATCGAGAAGCCGACATAGCCGAGATAGAGCATCGGCGGATGTACGGCGAGGCCAATGTCCTGCAGCACCGGATTGAGGTCGCGGCCCTCGATCGGCGGATCGGCAATGCGCAGGAACGGATTCGAGGTGATCAGGATGAACAGATAAAACGCGCCGGCGATCCAGGCCTGCACCGCGAGCACATGCGCGCGCAGCGATAGCGGCAGATTGTTGCCGAAGGCGGCGACGAGACCGCCGAACAGCGCCAGGATCAGCACCCAGAGCAGCATCGAGCCCTCGTGATTGCCCCAGACGCCGGTGATCTTGTAGATCAGCGGTTTCAGCGAATGCGAGTTCTCGAACACGTTGACCACGGAGAAGTCCGAGGTGACGTGCAGCGTGACGAGGGCCGCAAACGACGCCGCGACGAACAGGAGTTGCGCGAGCGCCGTCGAGCGCGCCACATTCATCAGCGCCGGATCGCCCCAGCGCGCGCCCAGGATGGGCACAAAGGACTGGATCAGCGCCAATCCGAGCGCCAGCACCAGCGCATAATGTCCGGCTTCCGCAATCACTGACTAGCCTCCATGGGCGCAACTCGCGCCCTTGATGTTTTCGGCAAGTTGCTTGCCGTAATCGTCCTTCCAGTGCCCCTGCTTCTTCAAGGCATCGGCGACGCCCTTGGGCATGTAATTCTCGTCATGCTTGGCAAGCACGATATCGGCGCGGAACGTGCCGGAGGCATCGAGCGCGCCTTCGGCGACGACGCCCTGCCCTTCGCGGAACAGGTCTGGCAGAATTCCCTTGAAGGTCACAGGCAATTTCGTGCCGCCATCGGCGACCTCGAAATTGACCTGACTGCCGCCGCAGACCAGCGAGCCCGGCTGCACCAAGCCGCCCAGCCGGAACCGCTTCCCCGGCGCGATATGCTGCTCGGCCGCCATCGAGGGTGTCGAGAAGAACACGATCGAGTCCCGCAGCGCATACAGCACCAGGCCCGCGGCGAAGGCGAGCACCGCGAGCGCGCATCCGATCATGGTCAGGCGACGCTGCTTGCGCGTCATCGGTCCTCTCTCATCCGTCGAGCCCGAGATTTTTGAGGCCCTCGTTCAATTGCTTCAGCCGGTCGGCGTCACCGCCGACGGCCTGCCGCGCATTGGTCTGCGCACCCCTCGCCTTTTCGCGATCGCCCATCACCAGATAGGCCCGCACCAGCCGCAGCCAGCCATCGACATCGTCGCCATTCTGCTTCAACCGCGTCGCCAGCCGCTCGACCATGCCGCGGATCATGGCGTCGCGATCGTCGGCCTTCATGTCCTTGGCCGCCGCCATGGTCTGGTCGGAAAGCGCGGGCGCGCCGGGTGCGCCGACCCTGACCAGGGCTTCCTGCAGCAGCGGGCGCCACGGCGCATTCGGCGGCGCCTTCTCCAGCATCGCACGCCAGATCGCGGCGGCATCGGTCTTGCGGCCGTCCTGCTCGGCCGCGAGCCCCATGAAGTAGCTCGCTTTCACGTCGCCCGCATCGAGCGCCAGCGCACGCTCGAACTCGCTTTTCGCCTCCGATGTGACCACGCCTCCGGCGGCGGCCGCGACGGCTTCGCCGAGATCGGCACGGCGCGACGCACTGTCGCCGCCATAGGTGATCGAATTGCGGAAGGCGTGAACCGCGTCGTCGTAGCGGCCGAGCCGCAGCAACACCGGCGCCAGCACGCTCCAGCCGCGCCCGTCGTTCGGGTTCTTTTCCAGGTGCTGCTCGACCTGCGCCACCAGTTTTTCCAGGGGTTGCGTGGCATCGGGCGCGCGCGTGCGCTCCGCCAAAGGGAAATCAGGAAGCTTTGGCGAGCCCAGCGGCAGGTAGACAGCCAGCGCGAGCAGCGGCAGGCCCACCAGCGCGATGACGGCCGCGACGCGGCGAAACCCGATGCTCGATTGCAAAGGCGGCGAAATGGGCCGATCGGCGGCCGCGAGCAAGCGGCGGCCGATCTCTATCCGCGCGGCTTCCGCCTCGGAAGCGCCGATGAGGCCAACAGCCGCATCGCGGTCGATTTCGGCAAGCTGGTCCTTGTAGACCGAGGCTTCATTGCCGCCCGATTGCGCGCGTGCGCCGAGCCCGAGCGGCAGCAGCACGGCAAAGATCGCACCCGCCGTCATCAGCGCGAACACGAACCACAAATTCATCCGGCAAGTTCCCGCGGGGCGCCCCTGATCGATGCGCCGCTTTACACCACAGCCGCAAGAGGCGGCAATTGACAATAGTCAATTCTCCGGGATGTCGGAAATGAACATATAATTGAACGATAATAATCAGTTAGCAGATGCTGAATTCGGCGCTGCGGGCCACTTCCTCGCCATGCGCGTTGCGCGCCAGCAGGAAATAAATTCCGGCCCTGATTCCGTCCGGCAACCTGATCCGGAGGCTGTTGGTCGGCAGTGGCGACGTGATCGTGGTGACGGGCTCGGCAAGCGGCTTGGCGCTCGCCTTGTCAACGAGCCAGATCGTCGCCCTGATCACCAGGTTCCGATATGTCGCTGAAATGACGCCGTTCTCGAGTTCAACGAAACGAATGGCTGAATTCATGCGGGGGAAAAGAAAAAGGAAAGAATTGGCAAAACGGACTTCCAAGCATGACGCTACGTGCCCGCCGCAAGCAGGTCAACCAAAAATTGCAAGACTATAAATTGCAAGACTTACGTTCGACTGTTTTCTAACCGGCGCGCGAAGATGACGATTTGCGTTCGCTGGTGAGCGCGTTCTCGACGGCCCGGCTCATCAGCGAGGCGTATTCGCGGCCGAACAGCGCCTCGCAGAAGCGGACCGCGGCGTCGGCCTGCATTTGCCGGTAGGCACGCGCCCTCAGGTCGCCGGCACGCAGGGACTGCACCAGCGCCTCGGTGGATTTCTCGACATATTGCTGCAGGTCGGAATAGGTCCGCAATGTCACTTCATTGATCGCAAGTTCGCTGGCGTAGGTGCGGCAGACCGCGACAAAGTCGATCAGCGCCGCGGTACCGTCGACCTCGGAAGTATCGATCCTCGCGCCGGCCAGGATATCCTTGTCGGTACGCTGGCGCAGGAGGCGCCGTACCCGCCCCGGCACGGTGTCCATTTCCGACTGCAGCGTGCTGGAGATCTCGGCGCGGATCGACGCCAACTGCCTGCCCCAGGTCGAATCCTGGCGCAGGTCGAGCTCGGTGCGCAGGCCCCGCACCCCATCATGCAGCGCCTTGAGATTGTCGGGGACCTTGCCGAACTGGCCGCGCCGGATGTCCGTGCGCAATGTGACGGCAAGGCAAAACAGGTCGTGGAGGGCGATGGTGACGGCCATGCCGTAGGGCGTCGCCGCCACGCGCACTTCGTCGTCGGATGCCGCCATGCGGATGGCAATGCGGATGATCTGCCACGGCGCGGCCAGCCGCTGCGTCAACAGCGACAGCGCGAACGGCAACAATTGCGGCGTCTGCAGCGTCGGAATGTTGAGCGCCTCGAAGGTCGCTTCAATCTGCTCGCCGGCAAAATTGCGGATCGACATCGGCAGCCGGCTTCCAAGCGAATCCAGCGCTTCGCGCGCCTGCAGCACCGATCCGATCGGTAACAAATCCTCGGTCACATTGGGTGCACCGATCCGGGCGAGCGTGCGCTGATCGGCGCCTCCCGAAGGCGAGGTGACCCGGAAGATGGCATCGGCCACCGCGAGCTGAAGCTTGCGGACCGCCGGCTCCGGCGGCCGGGAATCGCCATCAGGCAAGTCCGATAGCACCTTCTCGAAGTCGTTGACCTGGTCGGGCGCACCGTCGCGTATCAACCATTGCCATACCGGCGAGAGCGAGCTGCGCCGGAGTTGACCGGGCCGCATCGGAACATTGCCGTCAACCAGAAACGGCTCGAGCGGCTGGAAAAGGATGCGCGCGACATCCTCGGTGCGCGCCGGTGGCGGCGCCGCCTCGGCCTCTTCTTCGTCGGTGTCGCGCACGACCATGCGCAACTGCTGCAGCACCAGGGTGGCGACGGCAACATCCTGGCCGCGCTCGATGGCGCGCTCGAACTCCCGCATCAGCAGTGCCTGCGACTGCGGCGGCAGCTGCCCGAGATACATTCTCAGCCGCTCGAGTGATTCCTGGGCCATGCGCGATGATTTCGGATTCTATGGCAGGATGGCGACATGCCTCCACCGGGTACCTTAAGGGCCCCCGGATTAAGAAGTCGTTGAGTAATCGTGACTTCCAGAACGTGAACAAGGACCGTTAAATCCCGGGTAGCAGCAATTCGGCCCGTAAACCGCCGATCGGCGCGTTTCCAAGCGCGAGGCTGCCGCCGTAGAGTGCGGCCAGATCGACCACGATCGAGAGCCCGAGCCCCGATCCGGGCTTGGACTTGTCCAGCCGCTGGCCCCGGCGCGACACTTTGGCGAGTTCGGCCGCCGACAGGCCCCGTCCGTCGTCGTCCACGACGATCCGGAGCGTCGGTCCGGCGCCGGGCGCGGTCGACCGCTCCACCAGCACCTCGATGAAGACGCGCGAGGACGCCCATTTGCAGGCATTGTCGACGAGGTTTCCGGCCATCTCCTCCAGATCCTGCCGCTCGCCGCGGAATTTTGCCTTGGGATCGGCGTGGACCTCGATGACGATGCCGCGGTCGCGGTGGATTTTCTCCATGGTCCGCTGCAGCGCCTCGATCGCGGGCGCCACTTCCGTCACCGTGCCGACGATGGTGACGCGCGCGGCGATGCGCGCCCGCTCCAGATGATGCGCCACCTGGTCGCGCATCACGTCGGCCTGCTCCAGTACCTTGCGCGCGAAGGGATCGGGCCCATGCGCGCCGGCCTCGTTGAAGATGACCGACAGCGGCGTCTTGATCGCGTGCGCAAGATTGCCGACATGGGTGCGCGCGCGCTCGACGATCTCGCGGTTGGCGTCGATCAGCGCGTTGGTCTCGCGCGCCAGAGGATCGATCTCGACGGGAAATTCGCCTTCCAGCCGCTCGGCGCGGCCGGAGCGGATATCGGCAATCGATTCCGAAATGCGTTTCAGCGGCGCGAGGCCGAAACGGACCTGGAAGATGGTGGTGAGCAGCAGCACGATGCCGAGGGCGGTAAAGGTGCCGCCGAGGTAGTAGTCGAAGCTGCGCGTCTCGTCGAAAATCTCCGAGGCGTCGCCGGCGACGCTGACCAGGAACTTGCCGTCGGCGCCGAGATCGACGGGCCGTTCGACCATGCGCAGGCTCTGGCCTTCCGGGCCGTCGACATAGCCGACGCGGATGCCGGCCGCGGAGAGGTCGACGCCGCGGTCCTCGAGCTTCGGCAGCTTCTTGTCCCACAGCGAACGCGAGGCGCGTACATCGGGCTTCTCGGAATCGGTGCGGGTGATCTGCCAGTACCAGCCGGAAAGCGGCAGCTCGAACAGCGGCTCGCCGAGCGACTGGAACTGCCGGTCCGGCGGCTCGTCGGGAGTGGCGACTTCGGCGATCAGGGTGCGCAGATAAAGATTGAGCCGGCGATCGAAGGCGCGCTCGGTCGCGTCCCTGTAAACGGACGACAGCACGACACCGGTGATGGCGAGGATCACTACCACCCAGGCGGTCGCGGAGAAGAACAGCCGGGTGGCAAGCGAGTTGCGGCGCATACCCGCCAGTTTATGCCCCCGCGGGGGGCGGCGTCAGCAAATATCCAAGTCCACGGACGGTCTGGATGATGTCGACGTCGAGCTTCTTGCGGATACGGCCGACGAAGACTTCGATAGTGTTGGAATCGCGGTCGAAGTCCTGGTCGTAGAGATGCTCGACCAGCTCGGTGCGCGACACCACGCGTCCCGAATGATGCATCAGATATTGCAGCAGCCGGTATTCGTGCGAGGTCATCTTGACCGGATTGCCCCCTACCGAGACCTTGTTCGTGCGGGTATCAAGCGTGACCGGACCGCAGGTCAACTCGGATTGGGCATGGCCGGCGGAGCGGCGCAACAGCGCGCGGATCCGCGCCAGCACCTCCTCCAGATGGAATGGTTTTGCGACATAGTCGTCGGCGCCGGCATCGAAACCCTGCACCTTGTCGCTCCAGCGGTCGCGCGCGGTCAGGATCAATACCGGCATCGCGCGCTTGTTGCGGCGCCAGGCCTCGAGGACGGAAATGCCGTCCATCTTCGGCAGGCCGATGTCGAGCACGACAGCATCATAGGGCTCGCTGTCGCCGAGGAAATGGCCTTCTTCGCCGTCAAAGGCGCGGTCGACCACATATCCGGCGTCGCTCAACGCGGTGGAGAGCTGACGATTGAGATCCGGATCGTCCTCAACGACAAGCAAGCGCACGGCCGCCTCCAGAGCTGAACTGCACCAATTGCGCCATCATGATGAACCCGGCTGGCGTGAACCGCCCATGAACGGAACAAACAATGCTGCGTTACTTTTTCTTCACAAAGGTTTTTCGACACTTCGATCCCGCTTTGACGCGCGACGCCGGCGGCCCGTTCAACATGAGGCCGATATAGCCGACCAGGGCGTCGTTGTGGAAGCCCAAACGAGCGGTCGAAACTGTGTCGACGATCACAGACAGGCGGCCTGCAGCACCGGCAGCCCGCGGATGCAGTCGTGCGGCAGCGGACGTGACCGTCCTTGCCTCCCTCTGCGCGCACCCGCGCTAGGTGCGGAAAAACACAAACCAGATCACACCCAGGATCAGGACGGCGAGCCCGGTTGAAGCCGTCAAAAGCGCGAGCACCGATGGGCCGGGCTCAGCCTGACGCGCCTCGGTCGCCGTCTCGACGATGCGATCACGTTCTCTCGTTGTGGTCATGGTGACCTCGTTCGCTGCTGTCACACAATTTCCGCGAGCCCACGCGGTCGCGATGATGCAATGGCAACGCCGCATCTGGGGCGATGTTCCCCTTCCGCCCCTGCGCGTTCCGCCGCAGGCCACGCTTGCGGCGTGAAACCGCCAACGGTTAACGCCGTTGGCAGATTGTCGCCGGGACGGCTTTGTGATCGGGTTCCCCGGTGTTATCCTCGGGCTTTGGTCCCTGTTGCGTTTCGGAGTTCTGCCATGGCCCCTCGCGCCAACTGGAAAGGCTTTCTGCGGTTGTCCCTCGTGACCTGCCCGGTCGCGCTGTATCCGGCCACCTCCGACACCGAGAAGGTCTCGTTCAACCAGATCAACCGCAAGACCGGCCATCGCATCAAATATTCCAAGGTCGACGCCGACACCGGCGAGGAAGTTTCCAACGAGGACATCGTCAAGGGCTACAAGGTCGACACCGACACCTACATCGAAGTCAGCAAGGAAGAGCTCGACGACATCGCGCTGGAGTTGACGCACACGATCGATATCGACGAATTCGTGCCGAAGGCCGACATCGACAGCCGCTATCTGATCCGTCCCTATTATCTCGTGCCCGACGGCAAGGTCGGCCACGACGCCTTCGCGGTGATCCGCGAAACCATCCGCAGCATGGACAAGGTCGCGATCGGCCGCGTGGTGCTGACCAATCGCGAGCACATCATTGCGCTCGTGCCACTCGAGAAGGGCCTGATGGGCACGCTGCTGCGCTACCCCTATGAAGTGCGCAGCGAGAAGGAATATTTCGACGACATCCAGGACGTCAAAATCACCAAGGACATGCTCGATCTCGCCAAGCACATTGTCGAGCAGAAGTCGGGAGACTTCGAGCCGGGGGAGTTCGAGGATCACTATGAGACGGCGCTGATCGATCTCATCAACAAGAAGCGCAATGGCATCAAGATCGCGCCCAAGGCCGCGCCGAAGACGGGCGGCAACGTCATCAACCTGATGGATGCGCTGAAGAAGAGCCTTGCCAACGAAAAGCAGGCTGCGCCGCCGGCGAAGGCCAAGGCCAAGAAGTCCAAGCGGATCGAGGGCCAGCGCGAAATGCTGCTGCCGATCGCGGGCAGCGGCAGCGGCAAGCGGGCCGCCAAGGAAGAGCCGAAGAAGGCGGCAAAACCTGCGCGTGCCCCTGCCCGCGCGAAGAAAGCCGGCTAGCTGGCTACCGCATGATTCGGCAAAGTGGGAAGCGGTTTTCCGAAAAGACCATGCGCAGACAAAAGATCACGCGCAGACAGAAGGCTACTTGATCGACGCGCTGATCGACGTGTATTTGCCGTTGAGCCCGGTGCCTATGCCCTGCACGACGGTGACGATGACAATGCTGATACCGGTCGCGATCAGGCAATATTCGATCGCGGTGGCGCCGGACCGATCCGCAAGGAATTCTGCAATCAATTTGCGCATCTAAAACCCCTGTATTCCACGCGGCATTCTACCTGCTTCCGCGCCGGCGCACGCAATCTAAGGCTGGAATGGTTTCCCGCCGATTGAGAAACAGGCTGAAAAATCGGTTAAGGCGGCCGCCAAAGCGCGATGAGATCAGATTGAACCGTCATGGCGCTTTAGCTTTTGATTGAGCATGATCTTTTCGGAAAACCGCTGCACACTTTTCCGGATCATGCTCTATAATCCGCCTGTCCAGCCCCTGCGCGCGCCCGCCACGCATATCAGAGCTTCCCGCGCCGACGGCTTTGCACGCTTTACCGGTCGCCCGATTCCTGTTCCCTTAGCGGCCTTTGAAGGCCGAGCATGACAATCGGCCCACGCCTGGGGAGAGACAGCCATGAAGCTCGGCACTGCGATCGCGGAAATCATGAAGCGCGAGGGGATCGAGATCCTCTGCGGCTATCCGGTCAACCACCTGATCGAACATGCGGCCAACGCCAATATCCGCCCGATCATGGTGCGGCAGGAGCGCATCGGGCTGCACATGGCGGATGCGATCTCGCGCGTCACCTCGGGACGGTCCATCGGCGCCTTCTGCATGCAGCACGGCCCCGGCGCGGAAAACGCCATGGGCGGCGTCGCGCAATGCTACGGCGAATCCGTGCCCGTGCTGGTGCTGCCGATGGGCTACGCGCGGCGGATTTCGAACATCGAGCCGAATTTCAATTCCAGCCAGGCGATGAAAGCGTTCTCGAAGTCTTCCGAGCCGATCATTCTGGCGAGCGAAGTCGCCAACATCTTCCGCCGCGCCTTCACCAAACTGAAGAACGGCCGCGGTGGGCCTGTCATCGTCGAAATCCCCTCGGATATGTGGAACGAGGAGGTGCCGGAGCCGCTCAACTACACGCCCGTGCTGCGCACCCGCTACGGCGCCGACCCCGTTCACATCAAGGAAGCGGCAAACCTGCTGGTGAACGCCAGGCGTCCGGTGCTCTATGCCGGCCAGGGCGTGCATTATGCCAAGGCGTGGCCGCAGTTGAAGCGGCTCGCCGAGCGGCTCGCCGTTCCCGTCACCACCAGTCTCGGCGGCAAATCATCTTTCCCCGAGACGCATCCGCTGTCGCTCGGCTCGGGCGGATTGGCGGTGCCGCGCGCCGTGCCGAAATTCCTCGCCGAGGCCGACGTGATCTTTGGCATCGGCTGCTCCTTCACCGAAACCAATTTCGGCATCAAGATGCCGGCCGGCAAGACCATCATTCATTCGACCCTCGACCCCAACCATCTCAACAAGGATGTCGAATGCAGAATAGGTCTCGTCGGCGATGCCGCCCTCGTGCTCGACGCGCTGCTCGAGGAAATCGAAAAGACGGTCAAATCCGATCGCGATGCGAGCGCGGTCGCGGCCGAGATCGCTGCTTCGCACAAGGAATGGCTCGCGAAATGGATGCCAAAACTCACCTCGAACGACGCGCCGCTCAATCCCTACCGCGTGCTCTGGGATCTGCAGCACACCGTCGACATCAGGAACACCATCATCACCCATGATGCCGGCAGCCCGCGCGACCAGCTCTCGCCATTCTGGAAGCCGGTCGAGCCCCTCACCTATCTCGGCTGGGGCAAGACGACCCAGCTCGGCTATGGCCTTGGGCTCGCGATGGGCGCCAAGCTCGCACGGCCCGACAAGCTCTGCATCAATGTCTGGGGCGATGCCGCGATCGGCTTCACCGGCATGGATTTCGAGACCGCCGTGCGCGAGCGGATTCCGATCATGTCGATCCTGCTCAACAATTTCTCGATGGCGATCGAGCTGAAGGTGATGCCGATCTCGACCGAGAAATATCGCTCGACCGATATCTCCGGCGACTATGCCGCCATGGCGCGCGCTTTCGGCGGTTATGGCGAGCGCGTGACCAGACCGGAGGACATCGTGGGTGCGATCAAGCGCGGCATCCAGAAGACGCAGGAAGGCGTGCCCGTGCTGCTCGAGTTCATCACCTCCAAGGAGACCGAGGTTGCGCGGCCGGGGACCTGAACGCCGGCGACCGCCGTTAACCTTTGCAGCCCCGCCGTTGGCAGGAGCGGGAAATCGTAGCAGGACCGCTGGAACAGGCCGTCCCGGGATGAAATAATGAGCTGCCCGACCTGTTTTAGCCCGGCATTTGGCCGGAGCGTGGGCTGCTGGATTTTCAAACGATGACCGCGGTTTCCGAGGACATGACGGCCGAACTCACTCGCAGGATTGCCGAGCTTGAGCAGCGGCTGGAATTGGCCCTGATCGAGCGCGACGCCGCCATCGAGCGGCAGACCGCGAACGCGCTGGTCAATTTCCGCCTGCAGAGCGAATTGCGCGCGACCGCCGAGCGCCGGAATGCCAGCGCCGAAATCCTGCGCACGATCGCAGCCGCGCCGGGCGACGCGTCGCGATCGCTGCAGCAGATCGCCGAGACCTGTGGGCGGCTGTTCGGCGCTCCCAGCGTCTCGATCCAGCTTGTCCAGGACGGCCAGTGGGGCGAGGCCGTCCGCTACGGTACCAGCGCGCAGCACATCCGCTCGGTGGTCCCGCTCTCGACAATCACGATCGGGGGGCAAAACATGCCCGGCCAGGTCGTGGCGCGAAGCGAGCAGATCAACGTTCCGGACCTCGACAACATCGATCCGTCGATGGCGGACTGGCCGGGTCTGCCGCTGGCGCGCGAAGCAGGCTCGCGCACCATGTGCGGCACGCCGCTGCGCCGCGAAGGCAAGGCGATCGGCGCCCTGATCGTCTATCGCGACCGGCCGCTGCCATTCACGCCGGAAGAGCTCGCCCTGCAGCAGACCTTCGCCGACCAGGCCGCGATCGCGATCGAAAACGCGCGGCTGTTCAACGCCACGAAGGAAGCGCTGGAGCGGCAAACCGCGACGGCAGACATCCTCAAGGTGATTGCAAGTTCGCCATCCGACGTGCAGCCGGTGTTCGATGCGATCGCCGCAAGCGCCAACCGGCTGATCGGCGGCTACTCGACCGCCGTGTTCCGCTTGTCCGATGGCATCGTCCATGTTGCCGCGTTCACGCCGACCAATCCGGCCGCCGACGAAGCACTCAAGGCCGATTTCCCCAAACCCGTCGATGCTTTCGAGCCGATCCGGCTGACCCGGCCAGGTGAGCCATTCCCCATCACGGATACCGAAGAGGTACCGTACATCCCGATCCGGGACATCGCGCGGCTGAACGGCTTCCGCAGCATGCTGTTCGTACCCCTGATGAACGGCGGGTTGCCGATCGGTGTCATCTCGGTCACGCGCGCCGAGCCCGGCGCGTTCGAACCCCATCATATTCAGTTGCTGCAGACCTTCGCCGACCAGGCGGTGATCGCGATCGAGAACGCGCGGCTGTTCAACGAGACCCAGGAAGCGCTGGAGCGGCAGACCGCAACGGCCGACATCCTCAAGGTGATCGCAAGCTCGCCTTCGGACACCACGCCGGTGTTCGAGGCCATCGCAACCAGCGCCAAGACCCTGCTGAGCGGGTTTTCCAGCACCGTCTTTCGCTTCATCGAGGGGCAAGTCTGGCTCGAGGCGTACACACCGACGACCGCTGAAGCCGATGAGACATTGACGTCAACCTTTCCGCTGCCGGCTTCCCGGTTTGCGCCTTTCGAGATCGTACAGGCCGGCGAGGTGACGCAAATTCCCGACACCGAGAACCTGACTGGCGAGATCCTGGATATCGCACGAGCACGGGGCTTCCGCAGCATGCTGTTCGCGCCGCTGATGAACCAGGCCACGGCGATCGGCCTTATTGCCGTCACGCGTCTCGCGACGGGCACATTCGCGGATCATCACGTACACCTCCTGAAGACCTTCGCCGACCAGGCCGTGATCGCCATCGAGAATACACGGCTGTTCAACGAGGTGCAGGCACGCACAAACGACCTCTCCGAATCCCTGCAACAGCAGACCGCGACCGCCGACGTGCTCAAGGTTATCAGCCGCTCGGCCTTCGACCTGCAGACGGTGCTGGAGACGTTGATCAGTTCGGCCGTCGAGCTCAGCGGCGCCAAGCGTGGCGCGATGTTCCTGCGCGACGGCGAGCTGCTCCGGTACCGCGCCGCCTCCCATGCCAATCAGTATCCGGACTGGATCAAGTTTCTGCAGGACAATCCGCAGCGGGCCGGCCACCACTCGGCGATCGCTCGGGCAATCACGAGCGGACAGACGGTGTGCGTGCCTGACGTGCTCGCCGACCCCGAGATCAAGCTGCCTGCAACGACGCTGGCCAACATTCGCGCCTTGCTGGCCGTGCCGCTTTTACGAGACGGCAAGGTCGAAGGCATGATGGCGCTGTCGCGCCCGACGCCGGGGCCGTTTACCGATCGCCAGATCGAGCTGGTCCAGACCTTCGCCGACCAGGCCGTCATCGCGATCGAGAATTCGCGGCTGTTCAACGAGGTGCAGGCACGCACGCACGAGCTCACCGAGGCCCTCGAGCAGCAGACGGCGACTTCCGAAGTGCTGAGCGTCATCTCGCGCTCGACCGGCGACCTTGCGCCGGTGTTCGATGCCATGCTGGCCAACGCGATGCAGCTTTGCAGCGCCAATTTCGGCGTGCTCAACACCTATGACGGGAGCCAATTCCATACCGCCGCGACCTACGGGCTGCCGCCGGCCTATGATGAATACCGGCGCAGGCAGCCCCTCGACTACGGCCCGGGCACCGCGCCGGCGCGCCTGCTCGAGGGCGAGCCGGCGGTCGAAATCGACGATCTCCTGGACTCGGAAGCCTATCGCCAAGGCGATCCGAACCGCCGGGCGCTGGTCGACGTCGGCGGCGCGCGCTGTCTGCTCGCCGTGCCCTTGCTCAAGGACGAGCGTGTCGTCGGCAATGTCATGATCTTCCGGCAGGAGAAACGTCCGTTCTCCGACAAGCAGATCAAGCTGCTCAAGGAGTTCGCGGCGCAGGCGGTCATCGCCATCGAGAACGCGCGCCTGCTCCGGGAGCTCCGCGAGCGCACCGACGACCTCTCGGAATCGCTGCAGCAGCAGACGGCGACCGCCGACGTGCTGAAGGTCATCAGCCGCTCGGCTTTCGACCTGCAGACGGTGCTGGATACGCTGGTCGAATCGGCGGCGCGTCTGTGCGAAGCCGATATGGCGGCGATCACCCGGCGAACAGGCGAGGTTTATTACCGGGCCGGCTCGTACGGCTTCCCGCAGGCTTTTGCGGAATACGTCAAGGACGTTCCCGTTACACCCGAACGACGCACGATCACCGGGCGGACGCTGCTCGAAGGTCGCATCGTCCATGTCGAGGATGTGCTCGCCGATCCCGACTATGATTTTGAAGGTCAGAAGCTGAGCGGCAACCCCCGCACTTTTCTGGGCGTGCCGCTGATGCGCGAAGGTACCCCCATCGGGGCCCTGACACTGACACGATATCTCGTCAGACCGTTCACCGAAAAGCAGATCGAACTGATTACAACCTTCACCGACCAGGCCGTGATCGCCATCGAGAACGCGCGGCTGTTCGACGAGGTGCAGGCACGTACGCGGGAGCTGTCAAAATCCCTCGACGACCTGCGCACCGCGCAGGACCGCCTGGTGCAGACCGAAAAGCTCGCTTCCCTCGGCCAGCTCACCGCCGGCATCGCGCATGAGATCAAGAACCCGCTCAATTTCGTCAACAATTTCGCGGCACTCTCGGCCGAATTGACCGACGAGCTGAAGGACGCGCTGAAGCCCGCCGCGCTCGACGAGAGCCTACGCGCCGAGGTCGACGAGCTGACCTCCACGTTGAAGGACAATCTCGGCAAGGTGGTGCAGCATGGCAAACGCGCCGACTCCATCGTGAAAAACATGCTGCTGCATTCGCGCGAGGGCTCGGGCGAGCACCGTCCCACCGACATCAACGCACTGGTGGACGAAAGCCTCAATCTCGCCTATCACGGCGCGCGCGCTGAAAAGCCGCATTTCAATGTCACGCTGCAGCGCAATTTCGATCCCGAGGCGGGCATGATCGAAGTGTTTCCGCAGGAAATCACCCGCGTGTTCCTGAACCTGATCTCGAACGGCTTCTATGCCGTGAGCAAGCGCAAGGCGGACGACGGCGGTGCCGATTTCGAGCCGGTCGTGACAGCCACGACAAAAGGTCGCGCCGACTATGTCGAAATCCGGATCCGCGACAACGGCATCGGAATTCCTGCGGATGTGAAAGAAAAAATGTTCAATCCGTTCTTCACGACCAAGCCGGCCGGCGAAGGTACCGGGCTCGGTCTGTCGATGTCCCACGACATCATCGTGAAACAACACGGCGGCACGATCGAGGTCGATACTCTCCAGGGTGAATTTACCGAGTTCACGATCGTATTGCCGAGAGCAAGTAATCTTTCAAATAAATCCAGAGGTTAGACGTGGACGTTCTGGTTCTTGTGGTGGATGACGAGCCCGATGTCGAGGCGCTGTTCCGCCAGCAATTTCGCCGCGATCTGCGCGCGCAGCGCTTTGTGATGGATTTTGCCAATTCGGCCGCGGACGCGCTGGCCCGCATCGCGTCCACGATCGAGCAATCGCTGATCCTGATCCTGTCCGACATCAACATGCCCGGGATGACAGGACTCGAGATGCTGCCCAGGGTCAAGGAGATCCGCCCCGAAGTTCCCGTGATCATGATCACGGCGTATGGCGATCCCGCGACCCGGCGCAAGGCGCTGGAAAGCGGCGCGACCGGCGTGCTGACCAAGCCGATCGATTTCTCGCTGCTGCGCGAGGAAATCGATCAGCGGCTCGCGCAGGCGGCGAACTAGCGCGATGATGCCAATTTTGTGTAGCCCCGCATGATCGCAGAGACATGCGGCCTGTTTAAAATTTTTTGAGAGGAGATGTTCGCCCGGGTGTCGCCTCGCTCTGCGCGGGACTACGGCGTGAGCCGTCACGCCGCCGGCGGACGCCACGCGATCATGCCTTCGGTACGGGCTCGGACGGCTGGCGAAGCAAGGCAGGTGGTAACGGCCTCGTAGCCGGACGCGCCGGGATAAGGCGTGATACGGGTTGGAGGGCTGTGATTGGCGGGACAAAGGATGATGGCCTCGTGAGGACCGACGGCCGAGAGGTCCAAAATCGCGGTTGACCGTGTCAGCACGAAGAGTGGACGTCGACCGTGCCTCGCCAGTTGACGCAGGTAGACGCTGACGGCTTCCTGCGTGGCCTCATCCAGTCTCTGCTCCACCATGTCGACCAGCAGGAAGTCCGGACCTTCGCATTCGATGCCTGCGATCAGCGCGACAAGGGCATCCGACACCACGGCTCCTTCATCAACCAGCCAGGTCAGGACCTGATCGACCCGCGAATTGAGGGCGGAATCGGCATCGAGCCGTGCCCGAGCCGCGGCGCCACCATCCGCCAATCGCTCCAAACCGAGGAGGGCGGCACTGGGCAGCGTTTCCGCCAGACGCAAAGCCAGCCGGGTCTTGCCACTGCCCAGTGGGCCAATGATGTAATTCAGCGGCGCAATGTCGAGCTCGAATTGTTCGCCGCCCCACGGCCAGGGAAGTTCAAGGATGACGCTTGGCCCGGCGGTCCCCTTCAGCAGACGCGCCACATCGCCGCTCGCGAGTGCTTCGCTGCGAGCGAGTTCGGTCTGAAGTCCCCGGACCTTCTCGACCGCTCCAGCCAGCTCGCGGATGCGGCCTTCCAGGGTCGCCTGATGCGCGACCAGCGCCGTTTGCAGCGCTTCCGGTTCGCCGCCCAGCGCGCGCGTAACCTGTGCAAGGCTAAGCCCCAGCGCGCGAAGCGCCACGACCTCGGCGGCGCGGGCCAATTGATCGGGACCGTAGGCCCGCCATCCGGCCGCCGTGCGGGCCGGCGCGACCAGACCGCGCTCCTCGTAGAGCCGCAGCGCCTTGGTGGAAACGCCAAGCCGCCTCGCCGCCTCGGACGGGCTGAAATATCGGACGGAAGAGTTCACGGGCACACCTCGCGATTCGCTAATCGTCAGATCTTATCGGGGCGGCCCCAGGGGGCAGGTCAAGAGATTGAGGTGAACCAATCCAAAAAGCGTCTGTTCATCCTTTCCCGATGGATTTCGTGAGCATTTCGCGCACATTCTCCCCCATAAAAGGGGCGCTTGCCTGGCGAGACTTCGCGGACTGCGTAAGAAAGCCAGCCACATGGATGAAGTCGAGCTCGTCCCATACGATCCCCGATGGCCCCTCTTGTTCGACGAGGAGGCCAAGCGATTGCGCGCGGCTCTCGATCCCTGCCTGATCGTGGGACTTGAGCATTTCGGAAGCACGGCGATTCCCGGCCTCTCCGCAAAACCCATCATCGATATCCTGATCGCGGTCAGCTCATTGGCTGCCGCACAGGCCGCCTTTGTCGAAGCGCTTCGAAGTCTCGATTACGTCTACTGGCCCGACAATCCGAAAAAGGATCGGATGTTCTTCGTCAAGGGCATGCCGCCCTTTGGCGTCAAACGTTCGCATCATGTGCATGTCACGGAGCCACATGGAGAGATGTGGCAACGCTTGGCGTTCCGGGATTATTTGCGTGCTCATCGGGAGGAAGCCGCCACTTACGAGCGGCTCAAGCGACGGCTTGCCGCCAAACACCGGACCGATCGCGAGGCATATACCGAAGCCAAGTCCGCCTACGTCGAAGAGGTGATGCGGAAGACGTTCAAGTAGAGAGGGACGTCTGGCGCTTCGTGCCTGCCGAAGGCGTTCACAATGGAACTTTCGGGTTCCACGCGGCTTGTCCTCTGCCAGCTCATTGGAACCGGCAAACGGGGTTTGGAATGCGAGGGAAGCAGAATTCACGCGACAAAGGGGGCACGCACGACCCCGGTGGCCGTGCTGGAAAGCTGTTTGCCGAGATAGCCAATCGGACATCCCAAGCCGCCGGGCGAGCTTTGACGTTCATGATTGCGGCCGGCGTTGTGATCGTCTGGGCTGTCACCGGACCGATCTTCCATTATTCCGACACCTGGCAATTGGTCATCAACACCGGCACGACGATCGTCACCTTCTTGATGGTCTTTCTGATCCAGAATTCGCAAAATCGCGATGGCGCCGCCATTCAAGTGAAGCTCGATGAGTTGATTCGGTCGAGCGCGGCACGCAATTCGTTCGTCGGAATCGAACATCTCACGGACGACGAGCTCGATGATATTCGCAACAAGTGCGAACGCCGCGCGGCAGCCGAAAAGATCGGAGAAGCCACGGTCAAGCAGACCGGGAAACAGGCAAAGCGGGCCGCCGATCTAATCACCGAATGAATGCGTGCGTGGCAAGGCGCGACGTACGCTCACCTCGCACTGCGCGGAGCGGCAAATCTTATCAGGGCGCCCCCAGCCGATCGGGATGGGCGGAACCGGCGTCGCGCTGCGGAGATCGAACGATACGATGGGTATCCAGGACGGCGTGAGGGCGAGTCAGATTTCGGCGCGAACTTGCGGATCGTCATGTCTTCGATCATGCGCCGCCGCAATGGGCTCATGGCCTCGTCGGTCATGGGGATGCTCCTGTCTTGAGTGAAGGTTGCGAACCCCTCATCTCTAGACAGGATGTCCCGTTGCGCTATCCGCTTCGCCGTGTCGCCGGCCCCTGCGCCCTCACACGTAGCAACAGGCAAAGCGGAGCATCATCGAACATCAATCGTGCAGCAGCGAGGGCGGGGCCACGGCAGGGGAACTCCCGCTTGGACTATGTGGCCGATCGCAAGATCGATGCCCGCGTTTAGACAGGGACAGCCCCGGACGAACAAACGGAAATGCGGTACCCAACCCGCGAATCAGAGTTTGATCACCGACGTCTTCAGGTCCCGCCCTCACCCCTGCACGATCTATCGCCCAGACCCTCAAGCCAGAATGGCAGTAAGAGGGCGATCAATCGCGCGTTCGGCGCTTGACGAGGGACATCAGAGTCCAATGGCACAAAGCAGACATAGCGCGCCGAGCCGCTGACGTCTGATCCTGGGCAGAGCGGACATCGAGCATGTGCGGCCGGAGGTCCGTTTCTTGCCCCCTAAGCGGACAACAACCGTTTGGCGAGTGTCGCAGCCGTGTTGGCGTAGCTCCGGTCACCCGAGATCAGCATCATCACGCCGGCTCCCTCGACCAGCAACTGCAGTTCACGCGCTTTGGCGGACGCGTGCGAGGTGCCGGCTTTCTGCAACATGCCCGCCAGCCAGTCCTGCATCTCCGACTTGTGGCGACGGGCAACGAGCCGGGCCGGGTGACCTGGAAGATCGGCAAGCTCCAGCGCCAGCCGTGTGATGCCGGACCCAGTCCAGCGGGGCTTTTCCGACCATGTTCGAAACTCCTCGAACAGTACGGAGACGAACCGCTCGGCATTTCCCGAATATCGCTCCTGGTATTTCTGGACGCGGCTGGGCGACAGCTCGCGCTGCATCTCCAGCACTGCGGCCAGCAGGCTGTCCTTGCTTTCGAAATGGTTGTAAAGTGTGCGTTTCGTTACTTTGGCCATGGCGGCGATCTCGTCGACGCTGCTCCTCGCAAAACCCCTTTGGTAGAAGGATTCATAGGCGGCATCGAGAATCTGGCGGCGGGTACGCTCAGCTGACGTTCGCGGCATGGCAGGCTCCAGGATAAGTATACCGACTAGTGAATTTACATTTGAAAGCGTTCGTCCACCATGGCCAATCGTTGCGGTTCGCCTGGAGGCGTCAATGCATCAGCTTGTCAGCACGAGCGAACGACCCGGAGCCATGGATGCGGCGATTGTGGAGTTCTTCGCCGCTTTCGGCAACCGCGTCGTGACCTCGCGCGCCGTCTGCGAACAGCATGCGCACACCACCACATGGCTGCCGACCGAGCCGCCGAATGCGGTATTCTATCCACAGACCGCCGACGACGTGCAGCGTGCCGTGCGAATCTGTGCGCGCCATCGTGTTCCCATCGTGGCTTTCGGCGCGGGTACCTCGCTTGAAGGGGCGCTGAATGCGCCGCTCGGCGGGATTTCCTGCGACCTCAAGGACATGAGTGTATCATCGCGATTCATCCCGAGGATTTCGACTGCGTGGTCGAACCCGGTGTCACGAGGCTCCAGCTGAACGACTATTTGCGCGACCAGGGGCTCTTCTTCCCGGTCGATCCGGGCGCTGACGCCTCGCTCGGCGGCATGGCCTCGACCCGCGCCTCCGGCACGACCACCGTCCGATACGGCACAATGAAGGACAACGTGCTGGCGCTGAAGGTTGTGCTGCCGAACGGCGAACTGATGACCACGTCGCGTCGCGCGCGCAAATCCGCTGCTGGATACGACCTGACGCGGCTCATCGTTGGCGCCGAGGGGACGCTCGGCATCATCACGGAGATGACACTCAAGCTGCACGGCATTCCCGAGGCTGTCTCGGCGGGCGTTTGTCGCTTCCCATCGGTTGACAGCGCCTGCGCCGCCGCGATTGCCGCGATCCAGGCCGGCATTCACATTGCGCGCGTCGAGTTTCTAGACGCAATGCAAGTCCGCGTCTGCAACGCTCACTCGAAGCTCGGTCTTGCGGAGACGCCGACGCTGTTCGTGGAATTCCATGGCACCGACGCCGGTGTCGCCGAGCAGTCCGAGCGGTTTGGCGAGATCGTCAGGGATTTCGACGGCAGTCCGTTCGAATGGGCAACCGTCGCCGAGGAGCGTTCGCGGCTGTGGAAGGCGCGCCATGATGTCTTCTGGGCGCTGCGCTCATTCCGGGCAGGCGCCAAAGTGGTGGTCACCGACGTCTGCGTGCCGATCTCGCGGCTGGCGGAGTGTGTGGTGGCGACGCAGCAGGATATCGCTGCGACCGGACTCGTTGCCCCGATCGTCGGGCACGTCGGTGACGGCAATTTCCATGTCTCTCCGCTGGTCATGATGGAGGATGCGGACGAGGTAGCGCTCGCGCACGCGTTTATCGATCGCCTGACCGAGCGGGCGCTCGCCATGGAAGGGACCTGCACCGGCGAGCACGGCATCGGCCAGGGCAAGCGGCGCTTTCTCGAACCGGAGCTTGGCGCGATATCGGTGGCCGCTATGCGGTCGATCAAGACGGCACTGGATCCCGAAGGGATCATGAATCCCGGAAAGATCTTTTAGTTTGTCACGGAGGCGCGCCAGGGACCGAAGCGCCCGCTTTTTGTCTACGCGCCGGTTCCCGCATGCGATAGGATTTGTGAGCGCATACCCAAGACCTCGGTGCGATGCCGCCCTTTTTCTGAAAGCGTCAGGTTCACTTACCGATTTCGGCGTCAATACTGATCGAGTGGTCCGATGGACGAATTTGCCCGTGTCATGGACGGGGCCGCTGTCGTGGACGGTCACCTGCAGATCGCGCTCGACAATATGCCGGGCGCGCTTGTTTATACCGACGAGAAGCTGAATATCATTTTCTGCAACGATCGTTTCCGGCACATGTATCCGGTCCCGGCCGACTTGCTTCGGCCGGGCCAGCCCTATCCTGAGTTCCTGCGCTATCTCGCGACCCACGGTTACCACGGCAGGGGCGATGTGGAGGCGCTGGTCGCCCGCCGCGTGGAGAGCCTGCGCCATCCGACGGGCAAGAGTTTCGAGGACATCGCGCCCGATGGCCGATGCTACCGGATCGACCGTCGCAGGGCTGTGACCGATGGTGTCGTGACGGTCATGACGGATATCACGGAGCAAAAACGAGCCGAGGAGGAATTGGCAAGCAAGGAGGCCGAGCTTCACGTAGCGCTCGACAATATGCCGGGCGCGCTCATCTACACCGACGAGGATCTTAACATCGTCTTCTGCAACGACCGCTTCAGGGAAATGTATCCGGTCCCGCCTGAACTGCTTCGTAACGGGCGGCCTTATCCGGATTTTTTGCGCTACCTCGCGACGCACGGCTATCACGGCAAGGGCGACGTTGATGACTTGGTGGCGCGGCGCGTGGAAAGCCTGCGCAATCCGACCACCACGAGCTTCGAGGACCCGACGCCCGACGGTCGGTACTATCGCATTCGCCGCCGCAAGGTTGGTTCGGGCGGAACCGTCACGGTGATGACCGATATAACCGATCAGAAGATTGCCGAGCAGGCGCTCACTGAGGCCAAGCAGCATCTCGAGCAGGCAAACGCAAGTGTTACGGACAAGAACCGGATGCTTGAGGCGCTCTCCTCGAAGCTGTCGAAGTATTTGTCGCCGCAGGTTTACGAGTTGATCTTCAGCGGTGCGCAGACGGTCGAGATATCCGCCAAGCGCAAGAAGCTGACCGTCTTCTTTTCCGATATCGCAGGCTTCACCGAGACCACCGACCAACTGGAGGCAGAGGAGCTGACAGACGTCCTCAATCAATATTTGACCGAAATGTCGAAGATCGCACTCGCCCACGGTGCCACCATAGACAAATACATTGGCGATGCGATGCTGCTGTTCTTCGGCGACCCCGAGACCAGGGGCGCGCAGGAGGACGCCAAGGCATGCGTGACGATGGCGATAGCGATGCAGCGCCGCATGCGAGAGCTCGAGCAGGAATGGCGAACGCGCGGGTTCGAGCGGCCGTTCCGGACGAGAATCGGAATCAGCACCGGCTTTGCTACCGTGGGCAATTTCGGCAGCCGTGATCGCATGGACTACACGATCTATGGAAACCAGGTGAATCTGGCTGCGAGACTTCAGTCGGCGGCAGAGCCGGGAGGTATTCTGTTGTCTTACGAGACGAATGCTCTCGTGCAGGGAATAGTTCTCACCGAAGAATACCCGCCGATGACCGTGAAAGGTTTTGTGCGGCCAATCAACGTGTACAAGGTTCTCGGCACCTACCATGAACTGGTCGACGACGGCCGGGTGGTGCTGCAGGAACGCGACGGCTTGCGGGTCCTGGTTGATTTGACCAAACAGGTGAGCTCTGAGGCGATCAAGGTGCTCGAAGAGGTGCTGGCTGAGCTGAAACGGCGCAGTTAACCGCCTCTTCGCTCGTCGCAAGGCAGCGGGCCGATGTCTGCTGCTGTGAAGGGTTTCGGATGCCGGCCGGATGAGGGACGGTGCCGCGAGTTCGGCGGCCGGCGTCCGAAAGCCTCCAAGGGAGATGCTATGGGGCAGGCGGCGGCCATATTGCATCCGTCAACGCTGATGTGAACCGATGGAGTGCACCCCCATGCAGAAGTTGAACGACCTGAGCCGATCCCTCACGCCCCTCAAACTGGATGGCACGCTGATCGCCGTGATCGAGATGAGCCTGTCGAGCTGGCTCGTTGCGGGGATTGTGCCTGGCGTCGAGCGTCAGCCATTGAAGAAGCTTGAGGCCGACGAGAGCACCTTGCTGAAGCTGCTCGATCGCTGGCGAGAGGAAGCGAAGAAGTCAGGACACAGGATCGAACGCATCGCGGTTGCTTTCGAGGCCGGCCGCGACGGCTTCTGGCTGGCGCGTTGGCTCAGGGCGCGTGACATCGAGGCCCACATCATCCACGCATCGAGCGTAGCCGTATCGCGCGAGCACCGGCGCGCCAAGACCGATCGTCTCGACACCGAGCTGCTCAAACGGGCCTTTCTTGGTTGGTTGCGTGGCGAGCGTGATCACTGCAAGATGGTGGCGATCCCGACAATCAAGGACGAAGATGCCAAACGACCCAACCGCGAGCGCGAGAGCCTTGTCGGAGAGCAGAGTCGGATCGTCAACCGAATGAAAGCAGCGTTGATTCGGCTCGGCATCCGCGGCTTCAATCCAAAGCTAAAGAAGGCCATCGAACGCCTTGACGGCTTGCGCACCCCCGAAGGCGAGCCGATTCCGCCCAACACGCTGGCTGAGCTGCGTCGCGACATGGCGCGCCGGCGGCTCGTCAGCGATCAGATTCGGCAGATCGAGGACGCTCGCTTGGAGCGTCTCAAGCAAACGCCGAGTGATGGACCGCACGCAATGGTGCGCCTGTTGGCGCGGGTGATTGGGGTTGGTGTCGAGACCGCCGACATGCTGGTGCAGGAGGTACTATCCCGAAGCATGCGCGACCGAAGGGCGATAGCGCGTTATGCCGGCCTCACTGGCTCGCCCGACGAGAGCGGCAGAAAACGCCGGGAGAAAGGGTTGACCCGTTCCGGCAACGCTCGAGTGAGACGAGGCATGATCGAATTGGCGTGGCGATTTCTCAGGTTCCAGAAGAACAGCGTCTTGGCGCAGTGGTTTCGAACCCGTACCGAGAACGCCCGCGGGACGCGCAAGACCATGATCGTGGCCTTGGCGCGCAAGCTACTGATCGCCCTGTGGCGGCTGGTGCGGGAGGGCATAGTGCCGGACGGCGTCGTTCTGCGGCCGGCATCATGAACGGAGGTCACTGAAGGACACCCAACAGTTTCGGCCTTGTCCGTCCGGTTGTGACGGCTCGCCGATGACGGTTCGAGGTGGCGGGTTCCCGACGTGTTTCCTTGGCTTCAATGCCGAAAGGGAGAATGGGTCCGCCGCTTCGGAGCTTCGCTGCCGATGCGCATGACTGCATCATGGTTCGGGTCCTTGGACCCACCGGATACAAGGTTGTGGCGCGATTGATCGCGCCCGCAAGCGGGCTCCCCTCTGATCGTCATCCCGATCGCACTAAGCGTGCCGTCGTGCTCGAAGCTGTCAAGGTGTAGCCTGGCAACGGCGGAGCTTGTCGCAAGGTTGGTGCGACGGCCTAACCTTGACAGCTTCTGCGCGCGCCAGCGCAAGCGAAGTGCGGGTCGGGACGAAGAAACGGGCTCTCAGATCGAACAAAGAAACTGACAAAGGAAAAAAGATGCGCCGACCTATCGCCTATTGAAATGCCTCCTTGACAAAGCCCATACAAGGAAACCGCGCTTAAGGGAACGTAAGGCGGTGCCGCAGGGGCTATGGGGATTTGAGTGGCGCGGGCGAGCTGGCTGATATGGATGGAGCCGAGCCACTCCTTGGCAGCGGCGCCCTGGCACTTCGGACAATGCCGGTTGCGACAGGAGTTGTAGGCAATGGTCGTATAGGCACAGTCCTCGCAGCGCGCGACATGGCCGCCGAGGGCTGCCGTCCGGCAGCTCTCGATCGCCGACATCACCTTCAGCTGGTCGAGGCTGACATGGCTGGCAGTGGCTCTGCGCCATGCCGGGCCATGGTCGCGGAAGATATCCGCAACCTCCAAGACCGGGCGCGACATGCCTGCAGTCAGCCGGGTGGCCGGGTCTCCCTGAGCTTGAGCGCGATGTGCTCCAGCGGGCTCATGACCTCGCTGATCGTCTTGGTGGCGACGCGCGTATAGAGCGCCGTGGTGTCGAGCTTGGCGTGTCCCAACAAGACCTGGATCACCCGAACGTCGGTGTTCTGCTCCAGAAGATGCGTCGCAAAGCTGTGACGAAGGGTATGCGGGGACACCGGCTTGCCGATCTCGGCCATGTGGGCCGCGGCATGGCAGGCGCGCCTGAGCTGGCGCGTCGTCATCGGATTGACCGGGTTCATTCCGGGAAACAGCCACCCTTGTGGACGGGCCGCCTTGTACCAGGCGCGCAACAGCTCAAGCAGATGCGGCGACAGCATCACGTAGCGATCGCGTTCCTGGCCGAACTTGGCGATCTGTCGCGCTTCGAGAACCCCCGTCAGTTGCTGGCCTATCTTGGCCTTACCCCGTCAGAGAGATCGACCGGGGAGAGCGTCAAACGCGGTGGCATCACCAAGGCCGGCAACACGCGTGCACGACGGCTGCTCATCGAGGCTGCGTGGAGCTACCGATTCCCGCCACGCGTCAGCAAGGACATGCAGACCAGGATCGGGGCCGCGCCACGGACGGCCCGCGAGATTGCCTGGAAGGCGCAGATGCGGCTTTGTGGCCGCTTCCGGACACTGACGCGGAAGGGCAAGCGGCCGACGATCGTGGTGACTGCGATCGCCCGCGAGCTGTCAGCCTTCATCTGGGCGATCAACCGTGAGGTCGTAGGATCTCATGCGACGGCGAACCAGTAAACCGGGGTCATGGACCGCTCGAGCTATGAAGGGCTCGACCGGCCCACAACCCCTGCGCCGTCACACGTAGCAACAGGCAAATATCAGCGGAGCATCATCGAACATCAATCGTGCAGCAGCGAGGGCGGGGCCACGGCAGGGGAACTCCCGCTTGGACTATGTGGCCGATCGCAAGATCGATGCCCGCGTTTAGACAGGGACAGCCCCGGACGAACAAACGGAAATGCGGTACCCAACCCGCGAATCAGAGTTTGATCACCGACGTCTTCAGTCCCGCCCTCACCCCTGCACGATCTATCGCCCAGACCCTCAAGCCAGAATGGCAGTAAGAGGGCGATCAATCGCGCGTTCGGCGCTTGACGAGGGACATCAGAGTCCTGTGGCACTTCGCAGACTTGTCCGTGCGCGCCTCAAATGTCCGCCTTCGGTCAAGCGAACACTGCCCTGTCAGAAACCAGCCTGCATTTGCACCGTCGGGTGTCGCGAGGCCCGACGAGCTGATGCCATAAGAGGCAAAAAATCCTTGCCCGGCAATCATTTCCGGCGAACTGATTTGCCCGTCGGGTCGTCGTGCAAAAACCTGTCCAGCCCCTTCGCAAAAAATATTTCAATTTCTTTTTTCCAGAAACGATGCTAGCACCCCATCATCCTGCTCCGGCAAGAGGGGCGCTTCGGCCGATCGTCACGAAACGTGGGAGCGGGATGCGATGGACGCGGCGGCGCGCGCGACGATGCGCGCAGTTCGCGTACGGCAAAATCGTGTGGTCCCGATCTCCCGACGCTGGGATCAAGCGCGTGGACGGTTTTCACGCGCGACGGTGGCTAAAGAGCCCGGACACCGGGGAGAGCACGTATAAGTCGTTAAAACCATTGCGCAGGGAAGGCCGGAATGTTTCGGCGTACCTGTATTCGCTCGTGTGCTTTCTGCGCTTATCTCTCGCACGCGAGGCTGCGGGTGCGACGTGCATCCGGCTTTCCCTGCGCCCTCTTGATTTCGAGGGCCGAAGATGACGCAAAGCTCGGGCATTTCGTGCCGCGAGAATACGAACTCACATCCCCTCCGCTGTCATGCCCCGCGCAGGCGGGGCATCCAGTATTCCAGAGGCGGTTGTGCTTACACGAGATGTCTCTGGATTGCTGGATCGCCCGCTTTCGCGGGCGATGACATCGAATTAGCTGTTTGACACTTGAATCAGAACAACGGCGGCCGGACCTCGGCCCTACTCCGCCATCTCCACTGCGCGCGTCGCGGGACCGGCGAGCGGCCGCTCCTCCATGACGATCATGCAAAGCAGCGCACAGGTCATCAGCGCGGCCGCGGCACCGAAGACATAGCGGAACGCCGTGATCATGTCGGCCACCGGAATTGAACTCACCGCGCCGCGATGTTCGCCTCCGAGCGAGATGTCGGCACCCAGCGCCATCAGCAGAATGGCGGTCATGGCGGCCACGGTGAACGAAGACGCGAGCGACCGGAAGAAGTTCATCCCGCCCGTGACGGTGCCGACCTGGGCGCGCGCCACCGCGTTCTGGATGGAAACCACGGTGATCGGGAATGTGGTGCCGAGGCCGAGCGAAAAGGCCGAGAGCAGCAGCAGCAGGACCCAGAGCGGCAAGGTGGTAAGCGCGAGCGCGGCGCCACAGATCGCGGCGACAAGGTCGCCGATGATCGCAACGCGCTTGTAGTGCCTGGCGCGCGCCATGGTGCGGCCGGCGATCGCAGCACCACAGGTCGAGATCGCGGCAAGCGGGATCAGCGCCAGTCCTGCCTCGCTCGCGGTGAGGTGATAGACCACCTGGTAATAGAGCGGCAGCTGAACGGTCAGTCCCGTCATCGCGCCCAGCGCGCAGCTCCCGGCCAGGATGGCGAAAGGCACGACCTTGCCGCTCAGCAACCGCAGCGGAAGGAACGGTTCGTCAGCACGTCCGGCATGCCAGACGAAACTGACCGCGAGCGCAAGCGACGCACCGATCATCGCGAGGATGACGGGCGACAGCCAGAGATAACGATTGCCGCCCCAGGTCAGGACCAGCATGAACACGACGGCGGAGGCCATCAGCAGGATGCCGCCGAGCCAGTCGACCTTGCGGCGGCGGTGGAATGCGGGAATCTTGCCCATCTTCGGCAGCAGCATCGCAAGCGCAGCGAGCGCCAGCGGCAGATTGATCCAGAAGATCATCGACCAGTGCAGATGTTCGGCGAACACGCCACCGAGCACCGGACCGCCGATGCCGGCAGCCACCCAGACGCCGGAGAAATAAGCCTGGTACTGGCCGCGCTCGCGCGGGCTGACGATGTCGGAGATGATGGTCTGCACGATCGGCAGGATGCCGCCGCCGCCCAGGCCCTGCAGGCCGCGGCCGACGATCAGCATGGGCAGGCTCGGCGCAACCGCGCAGAGCACCGATCCAGCGATGAACAGGCTCAGCGATGTGACGATCATGGCGCGCCGGCCGTAGATGTCGCTCAGCGTGCCGAACACGGGCGCGACCGCGGTCGAAGCCAGGAGATAGGCGGTGATGACCCAGGACAGGTTGGAGACATCCTGGAATTGCCGGCCGATGGTGGGCAGCGCGGTTGCGACAATGGTCTGGTCGAGCGCGGCCAGGAACATCGCCACCATCAGGCTCGCCAGGATGGCGCGGACTTCGTCGGGGGTCAGCGGCGCGCGCGGCGCGATCGGCGGCGCGTTCGAGATCGCAATGATCTGGCCCGGGAGTTCCGGAAGCTCGGTTTCGACGTCTTCGGCCAAAGTGTGGGGCTCGGCAGGATAACGGCTCTGCCGTTCAAACTTGTTCATGAGGAAATATTTTTATCCGTTGCGCCGCTATGGCAGCGCAGATTCGCTGGGCGGGCTGAACTTAAGTCGCAAATGCACCTTCCGGCAGCACCCCAAGCGCATGGGAGCATCCCGCAGCGCAACCATCCCGATGCCGTGATCAGGCTTTCGGCCGCTTCTTCAGCCGCGCCCGTTTCGGCAGGAGCGTCGGCCAGCGCACGATGTGGTCCTCGAGATCGGCATCGGCGATCTCGTCCTCGGTGCCCTGCACCCTGCCGCGCACGGACACCCCGGCCTCATGGACCGTGTCGGGATCACCCGAAATCAGCGGATGCCACCAGTAGAGGTCGCGGCCCTCGGCCACCAGCCGATAGCCGCAGCTCGGTGGCAGCCAGTTGAGGGTGCGCACGTTTTCGGGCGTCAGCCGGACGCAATCCGGAACCTTGTCCGAGCGATTGGGATAGTCCTTGCAGGCGCACAGGCCGGCATCCAGGAGCTTGCAGGAGACATGGGTGAAATAGATCGCCCCGGTATCCTCATCCTCCAGCTTTTCCAGGCAGCAGCGCGCGCAGCCGTCGCACAGGCTTTCCCATTCGGCGTTGGACATTTCCTCCAACGTCTTGGTTTTCCAGAAATATCCCTCTTGGGTGGAGGGCTTCTTGGGCGGCGCGGTCATAAATCCCTGAGGTTCCGGAATGGCTTGCAGCAAAACCCTTCTAGGAGGTGTTCTGGCTCGCCTGCAAGTGGGCAGCAAAACTGCCTTTTTCAGCCACCGCTGCTGTTCATCCTTCCAATCAAAAGTCTGAGCAGGACCATTGGTTTATGAGCCCTCCTCGGCTAGAACAAGCGGCGAGTCCCGAGCAGCGCGACAAGCGCCTTGGGTTTGCCGCAACATCAGCGCATGACGTCCCGACGCCGACCGCCGGGCGCTTCAACGCCTTCGAACTGACGAAGAGTCCCTGTGCCGCGCCAGATCATCCCAGACCGGTGGAAGACCAGGATCCGGCATTTCTTCCTGGACCTCGACGCCCGCATCGACTCCACCCTGTTTTCCTCGGGCAAGGGCGCGCGCGAGCTCTATGAGCGCTATTCGACCTTCATGGACCGCTTCTATGTCGGCCGCTGGAAGCGCTGGGTCTTCATCGAGCCGCTGTCGGAGGCCGCAACCATCGGGCTTGGCGGCCTGATCCTCCTGCTGGCACTGGCCGTGCCGGCGTTCCGCGAGACCGCGGACGAGGACTGGCTGAAGAAATCCGACCTCGCGGTCACCTTCCTCGACCGCTACGGCAATCCGATCGGCAGCCGCGGCATCAAGCACAACGACTCGATCCCGCTGGAAGACTTTCCCGACAATCTGATCAAGGCGACGCTCGCGACCGAAGACCGCCGCTTCTACGATCATTTCGGCATCGACATTCCGGGCCTGGTGCGCGCGCTCGTCACTAACGCGCAGGCCGGCGGCGTGCGCCAGGGCGGTTCGTCGATCACCCAGCAGCTCGCCAAGAACCTGTTTTTGAGCAACGAGCGCACCATCGAGCGCAAGGTCAACGAGGCCTTCCTCGCGATCTGGCTGGAGACCCGGCTCACCAAGAACGAGATCCTGAAGCTTTATCTCGACCGCGCCTATATGGGCGGCGGCACCTTCGGCGTCGACGGCGCCGCGCATTTCTACTTCAACAAATCGGTACGCGACATCAATCTCGCCGAAGCCGCGATGCTCGCCGGCCTGTTCAAGGCGCCGACCAAGTTCGCCCCGCACATCAACCTGCCCGCCGCGCGCGCCCGCGCCAACGTCGTGCTCGACAACCTCGTCGACGCCGGCTTCATGACCGAGGGCCAGGTGTTCGGCGCGCGGCGCAATCCGGCCTTCGCAGTCGATCGCCGCGACGAAAGCTCGCCGAACTACTTCCTCGACTATGCCTTCGACGAGATGCGCAAGCTGGTCGACACCTTCCCGAAATCCTACACCGAGCGCGTGTTCGTAGTGCGCACCTCGATCGACATGAACATCCAGCATGCTGCCGACGAAGCGGTCGAAAACCAGTTGCGCCAGTTCGGCCGCGATTACCATGCAACCCAGGCCGCGACCGTAGTCTCCGATCTCGACGGCGGCATCCGCGCCATGGTCGGCGGCCGCGACTATGGCGCAAGCCAGTTCAACCGTGCCGTCGATGCCTACCGGCAGCCCGGCTCGTCGTTCAAGCCCTACGTCTACACCACGGCGCTGCTGAGCGGTTACACTCCGAATTCGGTCATGGTGGACGGCCCGGTGTGCATAGGCAATTGGTGCCCGCAAAATTATGGCCACTCCTACTCCGGCAACGTGACGCTGACGCAGGCGATCACCCGCTCCATCAACGTCATTCCGGTCAAGCTGTCGATCGAGATTGGGCGAAAGCTCCAGCCCAAGGCACCCAATCCGGCCAAGTTCGGCCGCGCCAAGATCGTGGAGGTGGCGCGCCGCTTCGGCCTTACGGCGCCGCTGCCGGATACCCCGTCGCTGCCGATCGGCGCCGACGAGGTCACCGTCATCGAGCACGCGGTGGCGTATGCGACCTTCCCGAACAAGGGCAAGGCGGTCACTCCTCACGCGGTGCTCGAAGTGCGCACCGGCACCGGCGATCTGGTGTGGCGCTGGGACCGCGACGGACCGAAGCCGCGTCAGGCGATCCCGGCGAATATCGCCGCCGACATGGCCGGCATGATGAGCCATGTGGTGAGCGAAGGCACCGCCCGGCGAGCCGCGCTCGACGGCATTCCGACCGCCGGCAAGACGGGCACCACCAACTCCTATCGCGACGCCTGGTTCGTCGGCTACACCGGCAACTTCACCTGCGCGGTCTGGTTCGGAAATGACGACTACTCGCCAACCAACCGCATGACCGGCGGCTCGCTGCCGGCGCAGACCTGGCACGACATCATGACGGCGGCGCATCAGGGCATCGAGGTCCGTGAGCTCGCGGGCGTCGGCATGGGCGTGAAGGTGCCGCAGCCCGCGGTCCGGCAAACGATCGCCGCCAACGGCGCCGTCGTTCCGCCCAAGATCCTCGAGATCAAGCCGGGGCCGCCGCCGGTGCTGACCAAGCGCGGCGCCGATATCCTGGTGCAGGTCGAGAAGATGCTGGATGACGCGGCCAAAACCGCCGACAAGACGACGTCAGCGACCGAGCCGCCGAAGCCGGGCAAGCCGGTGTCGTCGAGCGCCCTTGCCTTCCCCGACAGCTTTGCGGCGGCAACGCCAAGCGACGCGGCCACGCCGCGCAAGAACTGACCGTGAGACTGCTGCTCGTCGCCATTGTTGCATTGATCTTGGCCGCGGCCGTTGGCCTCGGCTCGACCTGGATGACAACCACGCGCGGCACCGAATTGGGCACGCTGACCATCGGCGCCTGGACGGCCCGCCCGCGCACCGGCACCACCGATATCGACCCCTATTCCCGCGCCACCATCACGCGCAACGGCGAGCTGCCGATCGGCACCGGCGACGGCATCGCCTTCACCGCGAGCGCCGACGACAGGAAGAAGCCGCTCGATGGCCGCTGCGACGTCGTGGTCTCCGGCGTCACGCCGCCGGCGCGGTTCTGGACGCTGACGCTCTACGACAACAAGGGCCGCCTCGTCGCCAATTCGCTGCAGCGCTACGGCTTCACCAGCCAGGAGATCGTGCGCGGCGCCGACGGTGGCTTCGAAATTCGCATAGCCTCGCGCTCGCGCTCGGGCAACTGGCTGCCGACCGGTGGCATCGAGCGCTATGCGCTGATGCTTCGACTCTACGATACGCCGGTCGGCGTCGCGACGCGAACCAAGCGCGACGCGCCGATGCCCCAGATCGCCACGGCGGGGTGCCCGTGATCCGCATCCTGTTCACCATCATCGCGGGGGTGCTGCTCGGCGGCGTGGTGCATCTCGTCAGCGTCCTGGCGCTGCCAAAGATCGCTACCCAGGACGCCTATTCGCGGCTGACGCCGATGAGCAAGCTCAACGCGGTGACGCAGTTGCCGGCCGCCGAGCCCGGCAACAATGTCATGCCTTATCTCGACCCGGCGTTTGCGGTCGCGATCTGCCGCTATGATCTGTCGACCGGCCCGCTCAAGCTCACCGTCCCCGTCAGCCAGGCCTACACCTCGGTGTCGTTCTATACCCGCAACGAGCTCGCCTACTACGCGATCAACGATCGCTCCGCCGGCAAGAAGGTGATCGAGCTCAGCCTGATGACCGAGGCACAACATGGTGATCTGCCGGAAGACGAGGAAATCACCTCGGCCGACCGGTTGATCGTCGACTCTCCCTCCCTGACCGGCCTCATCGTATTGAAGGCGCTCGCGCCGGAGCCCGGTCTGATGCCGCAGGCACAGGCTTCGCTCGCCGCATCGAGCTGCCAGGTGGAGGTCGATCAGCCGCCTGCCAAGCAGGCCGAGGCCCCGGTCCCCGTCCCGGCCCCGGCTCCAGCCCCGCGTGGCAGGCGCTAGCCCTTTGTCGTGACCGGCCGCTCGATGACGGGCCGTGCGGCGACCGGCGGATTTGCGGTCTGCGCGGCGAGTTCGCCGATCAGGCGATCCGCATCGGCGGCGATGGTGTCGGGCGCCTGCAGCACCAGACGTTCCAGCGCCCAGCGATAGGAGGCGACGCGACGCTCCAGGCATTGCTGCACCCACTGCACGATCAGCGAGTTCTCCTGCATGCGCGCCACCGCGTCAGCACTCTCACGCGGCGACAATTCGGTCATGCGGGCCATGCTGGCGTGACGCCTGCGGTCGAGGTCGAGCACCTTGATGGCGCTGGCGTAGAACAGCTCGAAGCGGGTGGTGTCGCCGCGCACGTCCTCGATCAGTTGCGCATAACGCGAAGAATGCGAACGGTGCGGCTCGTCGATCAGCGCGCGGCCGTAAGCGGTGGGATCGAAGGCCGGGGCCTGCCGCCAGGGCGAGGCGATCGGCGTGTACTCGCCCCACACGGTTTTCCAGGCGGGACGCGAATGCGGCGGCTCGATCAGGGGATAAGCGACATCGCGAAGCTGGCGCTCGTCGTCGGTCAGCTGGAATTGCGAGGAGCGCAGGCCAACGCTCGAAGTGGCCTCAAGGCCGATCCACCGGTGCATGTCGTCGCTGCGCATGTCTTCCCGGGTGCGACCGAAGTCACCGCCGCTGCACGCTCCGAGCAGGTCGGCCACAAGCAGCAGCAGGACCGGCGAAAGATACCGGATCGGAAATTTCGTCTCCGGCATGACGCTTGCCCTGACGTTTCAGCGGCGGCGGCGGCGACGGCCCGGAGCCGTGCCCTCTTCCGGCCCGCGGCCTCCGCTCGTTCCATCGTTGTCGCGCTCGATGCGAATGACCGGCAGGATCAGAACGGTGGCCATGCCGCCATGCGAAGCGCCATCGAAGGTTGAGCCCGGCCGTCGCGAAGCCGGATCCGCCGGAAATTCAATGATGGTCCCCATGCCCATTCTCTCTCGTTGTCGCGGCGACCGATTTGTCCCGCGACACATCAATTAAGATCAGGACGTAGTTAACGGGGTCTTAACCGAAGCGGACGATGCCACCTTGACGCCGCAATTACGTCCCGCGTGGCAACTCGGTATCATCCGCGTTTTTACTGGTTCTCTTCACAAATTATTTTCCTTAACGAGCCATTAAAGCAATCCGGCATAGGCTGCGTCGAGATTTCGATGGCGTCGCGTATCCTGACATGACCACACCTCCGATGTTTCCGGGCTTCGATGGCTTGATGACGCTCTCCCGCCGCGAGGGCGTCGATATCAGGCCTACGCTGTTGCGCGTGCTGACCGATCTCTATGTGCAGGCGAGCAAGCATTCCGTAGACGAGGCGCGTCAATTCGTTGAACTCACCTCGCGCCTGATCGACCAGGTTGACGACGCGACGCGCGCCGCCGTGCGCGCGCGGCTTGCGATCTATCCGGCCACGCCGTCCGAGATCATGCGCAAGCTTGGACTGAAGCCTGCACAAGCCGATCAGGTGCTTCCGCTCGCCGCTGAAATCGCCTCGCCTGTGCCTGCACCTTTGCGCCCGCCGCCACGGCCGTTGAGCGAAGTCCAGATGCGGATGAGTTCGAATCTCGCCATGCAGCCGGCGGATGCAGCCCAGATCTGCGACATGTTTTTCCACGCCAATGCCGGCGAACGTGCCTCGATCCTGCATAGCCTTGCCGAAACACCTTTGAAGGCCTCGCCGCGTATTCCGCAAGCGCGCGCCAGTCGCGCCATCGAAGCGCTGCAGATGGCGGCCTGGGTCGCCGATGTCGAAAGCTTCACGCTGGAGCTCGGCGAAACCCTGATCCTGCCGGCGCGCGTCGCGGCGCAAGTGGTGGGCGACGCGAGCGGCGAGCCACTGGCCTGCGCCTTGAAGGCGCTGGGCATGCCAGGCGCCACCTTCGAGCACGTATTGTTGTTCCTCAAGTCCGAGATCGGCTCGTCGGTGAACACCGTCTACCGCCTGTCGCGGCTGTACGACCGTCTCAGCGAGCGTTCGGCGCTTGTGATGCTCGCCGCATGGCGCGGCTCGACCGTGGCGGTGACGCGTGCCAAATATCGGCCCGTCCTCCACGACGACGAACGCCAGCGCGTGCGTACCGCGCCGGCGCGTCCGACGGTGCAGCCCGGCGCTGCGCCGACAGCACGCACCGGCACCAGCGGCTCGAACCGCTAGTTTTTCGCCAGATCGAGAAAGTGCCGCCCGGCCTTGTCCTCGGTTTCGATGATCCAGGCGTCGGGATCGAAGCGAATCTCCCTGACGAGACGCTCTTCTACCGACGGCTCCGGAATCGGAGCCGGCGAGACCGGCGTGAACAGCCGCTCCAGCGGTCGGCTATCGTCATAGACCGTTTGCGGCGCCGGCACGTACAGCATCGCGCTGCCGTCCATGGTCGCAACCTTGACGAATACCGCGCCCGCCTCTTCCGCGCCACGCCGGCGTACCGCGCCGAATACGCCCGCGGTTTGGCAACGGCGCAAATAGGCCGCGACCCAGATGCTTGATTTCAATCGCATGAATGAGACGATAGGACAGCGTTCAAGCGAGCGCCAGTCAGGTCAATCGACGGGATGGCCGATCATCACGGTGAGCTCGCGCACCAGGCGGTCTGATACCTGGCCCGTCACCGGCAGTTTGCGATCGCGCTCGAATTTCTGGATGGCGGCCTGGGTGTCCGCGCCGATGATGCCGGTTGCCTTCAACTGGCCGTAGCCATACTCGGTCAGCGCGCGTTGTACCGCTGCCACGCGGCGCGAGCCGGTGACCTGCACGACCGGAATCGGCGCCGGCGGCCGCAGCACACTCGACGCGGCCGGTGCGGAGGCCGTTGGCGGCAATGATGCCGTCGTTGACGCTTTCACCAGATTGCCGAGCGGATCGAGTGACCTCTGATCGGCCACCCTGGGTTCGGATGCGTGGACTTCATTCGCGTGCGGCTCCAGCAGTCGCGGCTCGGTCCCCGCCACGTCGGCCTCGGCCGGTCGCGGCCGCGGCAGCAGGCTCACGTTTGCGGGATTGGCTGGCGGAATATGGACCACCGAGCCGAACATCGGCGCCGGGTGCGGGCCGCGCTGAAGGAACACCGCGTTGGCGATGATGGCCGCCGCTGCGGCGAACGCGAGCAGGCCCGCAACCGTGTCCTTTGGGCTGTGCAGAAGGATACGCATCACAAGACCGCGCTCCTCATCCGCCTCGATGGCGGCGGCGGCGCCACGGCGGCGGCGCGGCGCCGGAATCTCGTCATCGTCGTCTGCAACGGCTCTTCTAGGCACTCTTCTTCACCTGAATTGGCTGGATCGCTTGTGTCGGTCGTGAGGCCGGCGTCAGCGTCGTGATCTTGCTCTGGGGTTGCGGCGCTTCCGGCTTCGTGAAGGCAAGCGGCAACGCCACGGTGACGGTCGTCCCCTCGTCGATCTTGCTTTGCACGGTGATTTCGCCAGCATGAAGGCCGACCAGGCTCTTGACGATGGAAAGGCCAAGGCCGGTGCCTTCGTGGCGTCGCTGATAGGTCTTGCCGGCCTGGAAGAAGGGATCGCCGAGCCGCTTCAGATCGTCGGCCGCGATGCCGACGCCGGTATCGGTGATACGCAGCACCAGCTGCGATCCCTCGACTTCGGCGGCGGCGGTGACCTTGCCGCCGCGCTCGGTGAACTTGATGGCATTGGAGACGAGGTTGAGCACGATCTGCTTGAACGCGCGCGGATCTCCCGTCATCAGCGGCAGGTCCTGCCGCGCATCAGTGACGAGGTCGATGCCGCCTTCCCGCGCCTTGAGCGCCAGCAGATTGCAGCAATTGACCAGGGCGGCGCGCGGCGCGAACGGCTCCGGCGAGATTTCGAAATTGCCGGTCTCCATCTTCGACATGTCGAGGATGCCGTTGACGACCGACAACAGATGCTGGCCGGAATCGTGGATGAGCTGCGCATATTCCTTGCGGCGCGCGGCATCGAGCATCAGTGCCTGCTCCTGCACGATCATCTCGGAGAAACCGATGATCGCATTCAAGGGCGTGCGCAACTCGTGGCTCATGGTGGCGAGGAAACGCGTCTTGGCGGCGTCCGCTGCTTCCGTCGCGCTGCGCGCGAGATCGAGCGCCTGTTCCTGCACCTTGCGGTCGGTGACGTCGCGCATGACGGCAACAACCTCGGATTCGGACGAACCCGAAGCTTGTTCCAGCGGGTGGCAGCGCATCTCGACCCAGATGAAATCGACCGGACCGCCGACCCGGCGCTCGGCGCGCGGCAAGTCGCGCTTCAGGCGAAACTCGACGCTGCGCGCCTCGCCGCCTCGGGCGGCGTCCGACAGCGCGGTGAGATACGCCGGGCGGTCGGCGACATGGACGCGGTCGAACAGGCCGTGGCCGATCAGCAGCGCCGCCGGTGTTCCCAGCATGATTTCGGCTGCAGGCGAAATGAATTCAACCGCACCGTTGCGGCGATGGCGAGAGATCACGTCGCTCATGTTGCGCGCGAGCAGACGATAGCGATCTTCCTCAACGGTGAGCAGCGCAACGCCGGTACGCGCGAGCGACTCCGCGCCGAAGGCGAGGCCGGCGGCATAGAGGGTTGCAGATCCCACGCCAAACGCCACACAGAGAGAGCGCAGCGCCGGGTTGATTTCGGGCGGCGGCAACAGGCCGAAATGTCCAGACCCGATCAGGATCGCCGCACAGCACAGCGCAAGCGCGGAAGCAAAGCCGACTACGCGGCGCGACGCCGACAGCGCCGATTCGATCGGGATCACGACGAGCCAGATCGCCGCAAAGGATTCGATGCCGCCGGTCGTGATCGCGACCGCCATGACGAGACCTGCAAGCGCGATCGACGACAGCACATGCGCGCCTTCATAGCGGCCGGTGCGCGACAGGAACCATGACAGCAGGATCGGCGCGATCAGCCACGCCAGGGCCGAGACCTCGAGCGCGCCGGGCGCGCCGCGCATGGCAAGGTAAACCGGGAACACTGCAAATGCCGCGAGACTGCCGACCAGCCGCGGCGCCATGAAGGCGCGATGGCGCGCGCGGGTCAACGCGTCGTAACGCGCCGACGGATGCAGCAGCGCATCGAGACAATCGCGGATGATACTCAACACAGTCACGGCTCTCGCGCTTCGGCTTTTCCGTCGAAAAATGACGCGCCGGAACGCCCCCTTGTCGTTGCGCCACCGTGTCAGAGCGAAATTAAGCGAACGCTAAGGCAGGGCGCGGCGTAGCCTAACACCACGCCTTCAACGCCGATTTGCGCCTCTCGCACGCGCAAATGGTGAATTGCAGGTTTCCAGCGGCTGATTTTATGGTTTCGGATTGGTGGACGCGGAACTCGCCTGGCGGCCACGCCAAAATTGCCCGTCAATCGAAAATTTACAGCGAATCAAATCAGCCGGATTTTTCGCGATTTTTCGGTGAATTAAGCCCAATGCAATGAGTTGGGATTTATCGAGGATGATTAGGTGAAACCCGATGGCGGGATCGACCGCAAAGGCCTCGAAAAGACGACCGGGATCGCAAGATGTTCTTTCTGCTGCGCATGGCATTCTGGCTCGGGCTCGTGCTCGTGCTGTTGCCGAGAGAGAAGACACCTGAATCGGGCAAGCTGCCGCAGATCAGTGTCGGCGATGCCGTACAGGCCGCGACGGCGGCGGTTTCCGACATGGGCCAGTTCTGCAAACGCCAGCCGCAGGCCTGCGAAGTCGGCGGCCAGGCCGCGACCGTGATCGGCGTGCGCGCCGAGGACGGCGCGCGCAAGATCTACCGGTCGATCACCGACAAGAAGTCCGAGGATAAGAAGCCCGACGACAAGAAGTCGCCCGATCATACCGGCTCGATCAGCGTCGCCGGCAATGACGATCCCACGCTGCCCGAAACAGCGCCGCGCGACACGCTGACGCCGGACGATCTGGCGGCGGATTGGCGGCTGCCGCCGGCACCGTGATGGATCGGCCGGAACTTCCTTGCATCCAGATATCGATTTCGGACGCCCGCGAGCCTATATAAGCGGATCGGATCAACGCGAGCCACCATGACGACGATCGACGAAATCAGGGACAATTTTGCGCTGCTGGAGGAATGGGACGACCGCTACCGGTACGTCATCGAGCTCGGCCGCACGCTGGAGCCGATGCCGGAAGCCGAGCATTCCCTGGAGAACAAGGTGCAGGGTTGTGTCAGCCAGGTCTGGCTGTCGAAGCGGCTCAACCGCAGCGGCGGCAATGGTGCGTCACTGAAATATGTCGGCGACAGCGACGCGCATATCGTGCGCGGCCTGATCGCGATCCTGCTGACGCTTTATTCGGGCCGTACGCCGCAGGAAATTCTTTCGACCGATGCGACCGCCGTGTTCGACGAATTCGGTTTTCGCGATCACCTGACGCCGCAGCGCTCCAACGGATTGCGGTCCATGGTCGAGCGCATCCGCACCGATGCGCGACAGGCGCTGGCGGAAGCTTCGTAGGCTACTTCTTCCGCGGCCGCTGCTGGCCCAATCCCATCTTCTTGGCGAGCTGGGAGCGCGCCACCGCGTAGTTCGGCGCCACCATCGGATAGTCGGCCGGAAGGCCCCATTTGTCGCGGTATTGCTCGGGCGTCATGCTGTACTGCGTGCGCAGATGGCGCTTCAGCGACTTGAAGCGTTTGCCGTCCTCCAGACACACGAGATAGTCGGGATTGATCGACTTCTTCAACGACACCGCAGGCTTTGCCGGCTCGGCTGGCGTTTCGGCGCGGCCGCTGGAGACGCGCATCAAGGCTGCGTGAATCTGGCTGATCAGATTCGGGATTTCGGACGCAGGCGTCGGATTGTTGGAAAGATAGGCCGACACGATATTCGCGGTCAGGTCGATGAAGCTCTTTCCGGCGGCATCGTTCATGGACGGAACCTTTCGAATCGCGTCAACGCGCGGACGCTATTCTGGATCGTACAGTATCCGATGACACCAATACATCCGCGAAGACTTCCACAACTCATCCGATATCGGCGGACGACTGTCGATGCGACGGGAACAACAGCGCTGTATTTTGATCGTCGGACATCACGCACGCTGGTCGAGATGCGCCCTGAGCTCATCGATCGACGCAAACCGCATCATGCCCTCCGGCATCTGCGCTTCGATCGAACCGTCGGAATAGAGCGAATAGGACATGCCGTCGACGACGCCGGATTTCAGCACCGTTACCGCCGGCGCCGGCTCGCCGGGTACGGGAGGAGGCACCGGGACGGTGGCCGTTGATTCGGCCGGAGCGAGCCGGCCTGCGCCGCGCTGCTTCGGCAGCACTTCCGATGATCGGCCGCGGTCCGGCTTTGGCCAGGCGTCCTCAAAGCTTGCCGATGGGACTTCACCCGGCTCCGCAGCCGGCGGCGCGCGCAGATCGGGCTCGCCGGGACGAACCGGCGCCCGTTCGCGATCCTTGCGCACGGTCGAAGAAAACATGAGGTTGCGCCGCTGCTTGGGCGGCGCGGGCGCGGCCGCTTCGACATCGAGTGGAGGCGCGACCGAGGGGTCGACCTGAGCGGCGTTGGGTGGCGGCATCGGCGGCTCGCGCGAAAACATAGGGCCGCTTTCGCCCGGAGTTGTACCCGACTGCCCCGGGAACGGCGGGAGCGCCGACTTGGCGCGCGGATCTCCCGCTGAACGGGGCACGGCGGCAAGTCGGCGCGCCACCAAACGCAATTCCCGGGCGACTACCGACAGGCCAAGCAGAATTATCCCGGTACAGAGTCCGACCGTGCCGGCCAGAATCATGGTGTTGCCGAAGCTGAACTCCTTGACCGGTATCCCGACGCCGATCGTCACCAGGCCGACCAGAACGGCGACGACCCCTGCGATTTGCAAGACGATGATCATCCAATCCACCTAGCGCGCCGTTCGCGCCCCTCGCCTTGCCACGATACCGTCATATAATACGCGTGGCCAATTGCCATTTGCCGCGCCAGCCAGAAAAGGAATACAATCCGTAACTTAAGTTAATCGCGGTGACCTGACACCGCCCCTCAAACGCACGCTAAGCTGCCTATGATGCTGCATCGCATTATGGCAAAGAAGGCAATTATGCCGCAATTGCCAATTACTTGGAAACCGAACTGCGCTATATGGATGCCGGGGAACGAGGCCCAAAGAGCGCCAAAAGCTTGGCCACCAGGGGACACCGGGTTTACCAATAGCCATGTCATCCATCACGACTTCGGCCATCGAAACGCCAGCACGGCGCTCGGTGGAACGAACTTGCGACGACCTCGCACTTGTAGTGCTGGCGGCCGTCGCCTTGATTGCAGGTTTGACCTTCCGTGATTACGGACTCGGCTGGGACGATTACACCCACGCCGAATATGCGGATCTCCTACTGCGAATGTATGGCTCCGGTTTCAAGGACACCGGCGCGCTCTCTTTCGCCAATCTCTACATGTATGGCGGCGGTTTCGACATGGCCGCGGCCCTGTTGCACAAGATCATTCCGCTCGAGCTGTTCGAGACGCGCCGCCTGCTCGGCGCTGTCGTCGGCGTGATCGGGCTTGCGGTGACATGGCGGCTCGGCCGGCGCATCGGCGGGCCCGTCGCCGGACTTGCGGCGCTGTTGTTGCTGACGCTGTGCCCGACCTTCTACGGCCACATGTTCATGAATCCGAAGGATGCGCCATTCGCGGTAGCGATGGTGGTCCTGATGATGGGCCTCGTGCGGCTCGCCGAAGAATATCCGCGGCCGTCAGCGCGCACCGTGCTGATCGTCGGGGTCGGCGCCGGGCTCTCGATCGGCTCGCGCATTCTGGGCGGCCTCGCGCTGGTGTATGCGCTGGTCGGCTTTGTGCCGCTGCTCGTCGAGGAAGTCCACGTCGAAGGCTCGCGCGAGGCGCTGCACCGCTTCGCCCACGTCGTCTATGTGCTCCTGCCCGGTCTCGTGCTCGGCTACCTCATCATGGGGCTGATCTGGCCGTGGTCGATCATTCACTTCGACAATCCGTTCCGTGCCCTGACCTATTTCTCGCACTTCTTCGAGAAGCCGTGGAAGGAGATGTTCGACGGCGCGCTGGTATCGGTGCCGGACATGCCGTGGTCCTATCTGCCCACATTGTTCGCGCTGCAGCTTCCCGAAGTGCTGCTGGCACTGTTGATCACCGGCGTTGGCGGCACGCTCCTCGTGTTGCCGCGCAAGGATGTTGCGGCGCGCCGCAAGACGATCCTGTTGATGGTCATGCTGGCCGCGACACTCCCGATCGCGATAGCGATGGTGAAGCGCCCGGCCCTCTATAACGGCATCCGCCATTTCGTCTTCGTGATCCCGCCGATGGCGGTGCTCGCAGGCCTCAGCTTCGCCTGGATCATGAACTGGCTCGGCGATAACCGGCGGAGCTGGCAGCCCGCGGTGCTCGCGGTCTTCATCTTCGGCCTGCTGTTGCCGCTCGGCGAAATGATCCGGCTGCATCCCTATCAGTACACCCACTTCAACCACATCGCCGGCACCGTGCGCGCCGCCGACGACCGCTTCATGCTGGACTATTGGGGGCTCGCTTTGAAGCAGGCCTCCGACGGCCTGCGCGAGCAGCTCGACGAGCGGCAGGAAGTGCCGCCGCGGGGTCGCAAGTGGAAGGTCGCGGTGTGCGGCCCGCAGCGTCCGGCGCAGGTCGCGCTCGGACCCGATTTCACCATCGGTTGGGACAGCCATGCCGCCGACTTCGCGATGACGCTCGGAGAGTTCTACTGCAAGGGCCTGACCGCGCCTGTGATGGTCGAGATCAAGCGCGACGACGTGGTGTTCGCGCGCGTCTACGACATCCGCGGCCGCAGCATCTCCAGCCTGCTGTCGATCCCCGCGCCCTGAGCTTCGCGCTCGATCGCGGTCGATCCGAGCTGTCGCAATTGAACTTTTGCGATTTTCAGCTAGAGTAGCCGCCAACTACCTCTGCACTATCGGATCAAACGCCGCCCAATCCCGGGCGGCGTTTTGCGTTGGGGGTGCGCCGCCCGCTACCGCGGCAACTCGGCGAGTTCCGCCAGGATGCGCGCCCAGGAGCGGATGCCCTTATGGAAGCTTTTGAGGTCGTACTTCTCGTTCGGCGAATGGATGTTGTCGTCGTCGAGACCGAAGCCGACCAGGAGGGAGTCGAGGCCGAGCGTCTTCTTGAAATCGGCGACGACCGGGATCGAGCCGCCGGAGCCGATCAGGAGCGCCTCCTTGCCCCACTCTTCCGTCAGCGCCTTCCTGGCGGCGCCGAGCGCCTTCATGTCCCAGGGCAGCGCAACCGCAGGCGCCGACGAATGGTCGCCGAACTCGACCTTGCAGTCGCCGGGGATACGCTCGGTCACGTAATCGCGGAAAGCCTTGCGGATCCTTGTCGGGTCCTGTCCTTCCACCAGGCGGAAGGAGATTTTGGCCGAGGCTTCCGCCGGGATCACTGTTTTGGAACCCTCGCCGGTATAGCCGCCGACAATGCCGTTGATGTCGCAGGTCGGACGCGAGGAGATCTGCTCGATCAAGATCCGATCCTTCTCGCCGGCGGGGATCGATAGCCCGATCGGCTTCAGGAAGGACTCTGCGCTGAGGTTGAGCTTCTTCCATTGCGCCAGGACGTCCGGCGGCAGATCCTTGACGCCGTCGTAGAAGCCGGGAATGGCGATGCGGCCATTCTCGTCGAACAGGCCGCCGAGGATATAGGTCAGCACACGGATCGGATTGCGTGCGCCGCCGCCGAACAAGCCAGAATGCAAGTCGCGGCTCGCGGCCTTGATCTTGACCTCGTCATAGACGAGCCCACGCAGCGAGGTGGTGATCGCCGGCGTGTCGCGGTCCCACATGCCGGTGTCGCAGACCAGTACGTAATCGGCCTTCAGCTCGTCCTTGCTGGCCTCGAGGAACGGCACGAAATTCTTCGAGCCGACCTCCTCCTCGCCTTCGATCAGCAGGGTGACGTCGAGCGGCAGCGACCCCGTGACCGACTTCCAGGCGCGGCAGGCCTCGACGAAGGTCATCAGCTGGCCCTTGTCGTCCTCGGCGCCGCGCGCGACGATGATCTTGCGGCCGTCGGCATGGTCGGTCACCGCGGGCTCGAACGGCGGACGATGCCAGAGATCGAGCGGGTCGACCGGCTGCACATCATAGTGTCCGTAGAACAGCACATGCGGCTGTGTCCTGCCGTTGCCCTTGCCATTGCTCCCAGAATTGCTTTTGGCCACGACCGCGGGATGCCCGGCCGTCGACCGCACGGCGGCTTCGAAGCCGAGCGAGGCGAAGTCCTTTGCGAGATGCTCGGCGGCGGCCTTGCAATCCCCCGCAAAGGCGGGGTCGGCGGAGATCGACTTGATCCGTAAAAGCGCGAACAACCGCTGCAGGCTGTTATCGAAATCGGCGTCGATGCGGTCGAGCACCTTCTGGGTCTGGGCGTTGGACATTCTCGTCGTCCCCTTGGCGGGTTTCTATGGAGCGGATTTTAGCTCTGCGGGAGGCGGCGAGCCAGCGGCTTCGCCATGGGGCGGGTGCAGAAGGTGCCAGGCCAGCGTGCCGGCAATGATCACCGTGGCGGCGAAATTGTTGCCCCAGGCCTGCAGATCCCGCGGGAACACCGGAAACGACAGCGCCATCAGCAGACCGGCTGCGCCAAGCGCAAGCCAGGTCCAGAGCCGCACCTTTGGCCGCGGATCGTAGGCGCCGCGATGCATCAGCACCGTCATCGGGAAGATCAGCCACATGAAGTAATATTGTCGCGCCAGCGGCGAAGCCACGGTCATCAGGCAGAACAAGAGACCGATCTCCTCGGCATCGGAGCGCTCCGTCCGGCGCGAGGCCGGCGGCATGACCGCAAGGTAGCCGAGCCCGATCGCGAGCGAGATCAAAGCCACCAGCCAGTTCGCCGCCCTGAAGGAGATGTCGACGACATTCATCGTCCGCACCGGCCGCCTCGGGTCGTCCTGATTGTAGTTGATCGGCCGGGTCAGCCGATGCGTCATCGCGATGATGGACTGGTTGACCCACGACCAGTTCTGCTCGTCGCGCTGGCCAAAGCCCTTTTCCGAGCTCGAGCCGACCATGCCCTGGTACCAGGTCTTCAGCTCCGCGATGTTGTTCTGAAAGCCGCGCACCGGCGCCGGAACAACGAACAGGAACACGCCGAGGAAGACCAGCATGCTCGCGAGCGCCACCCATTGCCGGCGCCAGACCAGATAAGGCAGGACTGCGACCGGAAACACCTTGATGGCAGTCGCGAGCGCAAACATGCACCCCGCCATCCAGGGCTTCTGATGCTGCATCGACCAGAAGCCATAGAGCATCAAGGCCAGCAGCACGAGGTTGGGCTGGCCGAGGTCGAACATGTCGAAAACAAAAGTGACCGTGGCAAAACCCGGCAGCGCGAACAGCCACACGCCGGGCGTTCGGGGTGATCCGGTCATGGCGTTGACGTAGAGGATGGTCACCCACCACGCGATCACGTTCATGAGGCAGAGCCAAAGATAGAGCGGCACCTTGCCGAACCAGGCCGGGATCGCGAGCAGCACCGCCGACAGCGGCGGATAGATGAATTCGAAGTAGCGGCTGTCGACCGGATAAAGGCGCTGACCGTGCAGCACCTGCTGGCCGGCCCAGTACCAGAGCGGATAGTCCTTGGTCTTGCCGCTGCCAAAAATCTCCGGCACCAGCACGAAGGCCGTCAGCACGATGCAGCAGAACAGGAACAGCACCTCGAGCGGCGCTCGAAGTGATGGCCATCTCAGCACGGTCGTTTGCTTTGAAGTCACGCGACGACGCGCCCAGCGATAACTCTCATCGCCGCAACAGGCCGCCGAGCGCCCCGCGCACCAGCGAGCGGCCGATCGAGCCGCCGAGTTGTCCGCCGACCGACTTGCCGACATCGGCGACCACTCCGCCGACCACCTTGTTGGTGACCGAGCGCGTGACATTGCGCGCAATCAGCTGGCCGGTCGAGAGCCGGCCGCGCCTCACATCGGTGCCGAAGATGGTCGAGACGATCGCGCCGAAATGGCCCCAGATGCCGCCGTCGGACGACCCGCCCTCCGCCGTCGCCGCCGTTCCCGCGACGCGCTTCTGCAGGATCTCGTAAGCCAACTCCGCATCAATAGCGGTATCGTATTTGCCCTTCACCGGGCTCGCATCCATGATCGCCTTGCGCTCTTCCGGCGTGATCGGCCCGATCCGCGCCGAGGGCGGGCGCACCATCACGCGCTCGACCATCGCTGGCGTGCCGTTGCCCTCCAGGAACGAGACCAGCGCCTCGCCCTTCCCCAATTCCATGATGACTTTGGCGGTATCGAGCTTCGGATTGGGCCGGAACGTCTGCGCTGCCGCCGCGACGGCCTTCTGGTCGCGCGGGGTGAAGGCACGCAGCGCATGCTGCACGCGGTTGCCAAGCTGGCCCAGCACCCTGTCAGGCACGTCGATCGGGTTCTGTGTCACGAAATAAACGCCAACGCCCTTGGAGCGGATCAGCCGCACCACCTGCTCGATCTTGTCCATCAGCGCCTTCGGCGCGTCGTTGAACAGGAGATGTGCCTCGTCGAAGAAGAACACCAGCTTCGGCTTCGGCAGGTCGCCGACTTCCGGCAGCTCCTCGAACAGCTCCGACAGCATCCATAGCAGGAAGGTCGCGTAGAGCCGCGGGTTCTGCATCAGCTTGTCGGCCACCAGAATATTGACCATGCCACGGCCATCGGGATCCACGCGCATGAAGTCCTTCAGCGTCAGCGCCGGCTCGCCGAAGAATTTCGTGGCGCCCTGGTTCTCCAGCACCAGGAGCTGACGCTGGATGGTGCCGACGGTGGCGCGGGTGACATTGCCGAACCCCTGCGCAGCTTTGCGGATCGGCGCCAGCGGATCGTCGCCGGCATCGGCCGCCTTCTTGCCGGCGTCGGGCACGATCGCGTCGAGCAGCGCACGCAAATCCTTCATGTCGATCAGCGCGAGCCCATTGTCGTCGGCGACGCGGAAGGCGACGTTGAGCACGCCCTCCTGCACGTCGTTGAGATCGAGCATGCGCGCCAGCAATAGCGGCCCCATCTCGGTGACGGTGGCACGCACGGGATGGCCCTGCTCGCCGAACACGTCCCAAAATACCGTCGAGAACTGATCAGCCTGGAAGGTCAGGCCCATCTCGGCGGCGCGCTTGAGGATAAAGTCCTTGGCCTCGCCGACCTCCGAGATGCCCGACAAGTCGCCTTTGATATCTGCCGCGAAAACAGGAACGCCGGCTCGCGCAAAACCTTCCGCCATGACTTGCAAGGTGACCGTCTTGCCGGTTCCGGTCGCGCCGGTCACCAAACCATGGCGGTTTGCAAGCGCAAGCGTCAGCCAGGCCATCTCATCGCCCTTGCCGACGAAGATCTTGTCGGCGGTATCCGCCACGCTGCTGTTCGCCGTTACCATCCTGCTCCGTCCGTTCTCAACCTTACGGTTGAGAACATGCTTATACTTCATCTTGCAACGCGATTGAACCGGTCAACATCCCCTCTAACAGGCGGTTCTTTGCCGCGCAGCAGAAAAAGCATGATGTTCTTTTTGCGCCGAAAGTCGAAGTAGTCGCTTCGTTCACGTCAAATCGCACTCCTTTTCACCGCTGCTCTTGCATTGGTGCAACACTCGCAAGATGAATCGCGGCTCCATTGGTGGGGATCGTTGTATTTCGCTTTTTGGAAGCCCAAGATGATTTTGGCTGAGTAAGACCCGGTAAATTCATCGGTTGAGGGCGGGGCAAGATGGACGAGCTGATTGGGCGGCTGGCCTCAAGGGCCGGCATCGGTATTGCTGTCGCTGAAAAGACCGTCGGCATTATCCTGAGCTTCCTTCGCAACGAGGGGCCTTCCGACAAAGTTCAGGCACTGATTGACACGATACCGGGCGCTGAAGCCGCGATTGCGGCTTCGAACAACGGCAGCGGTCTCGCCAGATTAATGGGTGGCGGCCTGATGGCGGTTGGCACCAGGTTGATGGGTCTTGGACTCGGCATGGGGGAAATTCAAAATATCGCCCGTGAACTTTTCAGGTTCGGCCGAGAGAAAATCGGAGCGGATCGAATGGGCGAGATCATCGCGGGGATACCGGGGCTCAGCCAGCTCGCTTAAAGCACCTTTTTTCATACCGAGTAACATGACATATCCAATCTCAGAGATTGAAGGCATGACTGCCTTCTCCGCCTCCAGGCTCAAATCGCAGGGCATTCGCACCACCGATGCGCTGCTCGAAGCCGCCCGTACCGTGAAGGGACGCAAGGCGCTCGCGTCGAGGACCGGCATCAGCGAGCAGCAGCTCCTGGAATGGGCGAATGTATCCGACTACATGCGGATTCCCGGAATGGGCAAGGCCAAGGTTGGGCTGGTGCGTGCGGCCGGCGTCACCACGGTGCGGGAGCTGGCGTTGCGCAACCCGGCGCGGCTGGCGCAGAACATGAAAGACGTGAACACCAGGCGAAAACTGGTCCGCGTCCTGCCTTCCGAGAAGTCGGTGGAGCAGTTGATTGCGCAGGCCCGCAAGCTGCAGCCGAAAATCACTTATTAGGATCGCTCACGGCCGATCTTGACTCCCATGCGGGGACCGCGCAAAGCGACCCCATGGTCAAAGCCACGTCCAGACGCGCTGTTGCGGCCGCTCCCGTGCTCCACCCGGTGTTGCGGAAGCTCTTGTCGCGGCCACTACCTGCCGTGATGGGCGTCCTCAACGTGACGCCGGACTCCTTTTCCGACGGCGGCAAATTCCTCTCTCCCGATCGCGCGTTGGCGCAGGCTCGACGCCTGGTCGCGGAGGGCGCCGACGTCATCGATATCGGCGCGGAATCCACCCGCCCCTATGGCGGCGCGCAGCCCGTTTCTACCGACATGGAATTGCGCCGCCTGCAGCCGGTATTCGCCGACATCGTCGCTCTTGGTATTCCCGTCTCGATCGACAGCATGAAGCCCGAAGTGGTCGCCTGGGCACTGGACCAGGGCGCCGTGATCGCCAACGACGTCTGGGGATTGCAGCGCGAGAGCGGCATGGCCGGTCTCCTTGCCGCGCGCCATGCGCCGGTCATCGTGATGCATAACCGCGAGCGCGCCGACCCTTCCATCGACATCATGCAGGAGATCGCCGCTTTCTTCACCCGCTCGCTCGACATCGCCGCCCGCGCCGGCATCGCCCGCGAGAACATCGTGCTCGATCCCGGCATCGGATTCGGCAAGACCCAGGAGCAGAGCTTGATCGCGCTGGGTCGGCTCGATGAGCTCGACGCCTTCGGCCTGCCAATCCTGGTCGGTGCCTCGCGCAAGGTATTCATCGCGTCGGTCTCGCCGTCGGAGCCGCATCAAAGGCTCCCAGGCTCGATCGCGGCGCATGTGATCGCGGCCCAACGCGGCGCGGACATCATCCGCACCCATGACGTGGCTGAAACCGTGCAGGCGCTGCGTGTCGCCGCTGCGATCGAGGACAAGCGATGACGGATACGATTTTCATCACCGGCGTCGTCATCCATGCCCGCCACGGCGTGATGGAGCATGAGACCGAAGTCGGCCAGCGCTTTGTCATCGATCTCGAACTGTACGCGGATCTGTCGGAGTCCTCGCGCACCGACCGCCTCGCCGATACCGTGTCCTATTCCCATGTGGTTGCGACCGCGACCGAGGCCTTCCGGGGCACCAATTACAAGCTGCTGGAGCGCGCGGCCGGCGCGGTGGCGGATGCGATCCTGGCTGCGTTTCCACGCATCCGTGCCGTCAAGATCACCGTGCACAAGCCGCACGCGCCGATCGCCGCGATCTTCGAGGATGTCGGCGTGGTGCTGACGCGCAACCGGCATGGCTAGCGTTCTGATCGCGCTCGGCGGCAATGTCGGCGACGTCCGCGCGACATTCGGAAAAGCGATAGCGAGCATCTGCGGCATGGCGCAGGCAGCCCTGGTGGCCCGCTCCTCCGACTATGCGACCCCACCCTGGGGCGAAGAGGACCAGGCGCGCTTCATCAACGCCTGCATCGAGATCGACACCAGCCTCGATCCGCATGCGCTTCTGTTCGTGCTGCACAAGGTCGAGCAGAAATTCGGCCGGGAACGAGCCAAGGAGCGGCGCTGGGGCCCGCGCACCATTGACCTCGACCTGATCGCCTACGACAACGTCTCGATCGACAAGCCGGAACTGACGCTGCCCCACCCTCGCCTGTTCGAGCGCGCCTTCGTGCTGGTGCCGCTCGCCGAGATTGCGTCCGATCGCGTGATCCGTGGGCGCCGCGTCGACGACGCGCTCAAGGACCTCTCCACCGAGGGCATCGAGCGGTTGCCGGATATGGATTAGGGCCGAAATCAGGGTTTGGCTTGGTTGCGGCGACGTGGCAATTTCCGGTCCACAAACAAGGAACGCGCCGGGAGACCACTTCGTTAATGACTACCGTGACTGACGATCTGCGGCTTGCCGCCGAGTTCCCCCAGGCGACCCGTGACGACTGGCGCAAGCTGGTCGATGGCGTGCTGAAGGGTGCGGCCTTTGAAAAGCTTGTCGGCAAGACCTATGACGGGCTGAAGATCGAGCCGATCTACACCCGCGCCAAGGGAGCCGAAGTCGTCCTCGGCCGCGCCGCCACTGCCCCCTGGCAGATCATGCAGCGGATCGATCATCCCGATGCGGCAAAAGCCAACGCGATCGCCCTGAATGAACTCGAGAATGGCGCCACCGGGCTCGAGATCGAGTTTGCTGCTGGATCCGGCACGCGCGGCTTTGGTGTCGCCGATGCAGCTCCCGAAACCATGAACCGGCTGTTCGACGGCGTCATCCTCGATGCCGGAATTTCGATCGCGCTGCATCCCGTGCTCGGTCCCGGCAACGCCGGCGAAACGCTTGCCACCCACATCGAAGAGAAGCACGTCGATCCCGCCAAGGTCGACCTGCGCTTCAATTATCAGGCCCTCTCCACCATGGCCGTACGCGGCAGCGCCGCCGCCGAATGGCGCGAGATGGAAAAGCCGTTCGCCGGGGTGGTAAGCGGATTGATGGGCCGCGGCTTCAAGGGGCCATTCGTGCTCGCTGACGCCCGCCCGGTGCATGATGCCGGCGGCTCGGAGGCACAGGAGTTGGCCTTCGCGCTCTCGCTCGCGGTCGCCTATTTGCGCTTGCTCGAGGCCGGTGGCATCGCGCTCGAGGCGGCGCGCGCGGCGATCTCATTCCGCCTGATCGCCGATGCCGACCAGTTCCTGACCATGGCAAAATTCCGCGCGCTGCGGCGCTTGTGGGCGCGCGTCGAGCAGGCCTGCGGGCTTGCGCCAACACCCGTCTTCGTCGCGGCCGAAACCGCCTGGCGCATGCTGACCCAGCGCGCCCCTTACGTGAACATGCTGCGCGCGACCATGGCGACGTTCGCGGCGGGCCTCGCCGGCGCCAACGCGATCACGGTGCTGCCGCACACGCTTGCACTGGGATTGCCGGACGCCTTTGCGCGGCGCGTGGCGCGCAACACGCAGCTGGTGCTGCTGGAAGAATCCAACCTCGCCAAAGTGTCCGATCCCGCGGCGGGCTCCGGCGGCATCGAAAGCCTGACGCAACAGCTGTGCGTGGCGGCATGGTCGCTATTCCAGGAGATCGAAAAGGCCGGCGGCGCTTTCGCCGCGCTCCGGCAAGGCTTGATCCAAAGCGAGGTCGCGGCGACGCGCAAGGCGCGCGAGGCCAATGTCTCACGGCGCAAGGATGTGCTGACCGGCGCCAGCGAGTTCCCCAACCTGCAGGAGACCCAGGTCGCGGTGGAGGATGTGAAACCCGTCGCCTTTACGCTTGCGAGCGAGCCCATCAAGTTCGAGCCACTTGCGGCGATCCGGCTGGCCGCGCCGTTCGAGCGCCTGCGCGACCGCTCGGATCAGATACTCAAGGGCACCGGCAAGCGGCCGAGCGTGCTCCTCGCCAATCTCGGCACGGCCGCCGACTTCACTGCGCGCGCGACCTTCGCCAAGAGCTTCTTCGAGGCCGGCGGCATTGCCGCGATCGACAGCGAGGGATTTTCCGATCCCGCCGCGCTCGCCGCCGCCTGCAAGGCCTCAGGTAGCGCGCTCGTATGCCTTTGCTCGTCCGATAAGCTTTACATCCAGCATGCGGTCGACGCCGCAAAGGCCTTAAAGGCCGCCGGAGCGAGACATATCTATCTTGCAGGAAGACCTGGCGAGCAGGAGCCAGCGCTGCGGCAAGCTGGCGTGGCCGATTTCATCTTCGCTGGCGGCGATGCGCTTCCGCTGTTGCAAAAGGCCTATGAGCTGATGGAGCGGACATGAATGCGGAAACCAAACCCGTTCTGACTGGCGGCTGCCAATGTGGCGCCGTACGATTTGCAGTCACCGCAGCGCCGAACAGAGTTAGCATCTGCCATTGCCGGATGTGCCAGAAAGCGGCCGGCGCTCCGTTCGCCTCCTTTGCCGATATCCAACACGCGGATTTCACCTGGACCAAAGGCAAGCCGGCCGCCTTCCGCTCCTCGTCGATCGCCGAGCGGGATTTCTGCGCGGCCTGCGGAACGCCGCTCAGCTTCCGCCGCATCGATGGTCCCCGGATCGAGATCATGACTGGCGCCTTCGACCATCCGGACCGGGTGATCCCGACCCGCCAATACGGCACCGAATCCCGGCTCGGCTGGGTGGTCGGCATCTCCAACCTGCCGAGCCAGACCACGACGCAGAATTACGGCCCGGAGAAGATGGCCACCATCGTCAGCCACCAGCATCCGGACCATGATTAACGGGATAGCGCAGCTTCCGAATATGCTAAGATGAACGCCATGAGCCGCATTCCGAACTTTGCCGATGTAGCCTTTGAGAACGTCCCGAACGCAGCGCCGTCCGGCAAGGCTGAGCCGTGGCTGACGCCGGAGGGCATTCTGGTCAGGCCCGCCTATGGCGAAGCCGATCTCGCGGGCCTCGACTTTCTCGAGACCTGGCCCGGCATCGCGCCCTACCTGCGCGGTCCCTACCCGACCATGTATGTCAACCAGCCCTGGACCGTGCGGCAGTATGCCGGCTTCTCCACCGCGGAAGACTCCAACGCCTTCTACCGCCGCAACCTCGCCGCCGGGCAGAAGGGCTTGTCGGTCGCGTTCGATCTCGCCACCCATCGCGGCTATGATTCCGATCATCCGCGCGTCTCGGGCGATGTCGGCATGGCCGGTGTCGCGATCGACTCGATCTACGACATGCGCACGCTGTTTGCCGGCATCCCGCTCGACCAGATGAGCGTGTCGATGACCATGAACGGCGCGGTGCTACCGATCCTGGCGCTGTTCGTGGTCGCTGCCGAGGAACAGGGCGTTCCGCCGGAAAAACTGTCGGGCACCATTCAGAACGACATTCTGAAAGAGTTCATGGTGCGCAATACCTACATTTATCCGCCGTCGCCTTCGATGCGGATCATCTCCGACATCTTCGCTTATACCTCGCGGCGGATGCCGAAGTTCAACTCGATCTCGATCTCCGGCTATCACATGCAGGAGGCCGGGGCTACGCAGGACCTCGAGCTCGCCTATACGCTTGCCGACGGCGTTGAATATCTGCGCGCCGGTCTTGCCGCCGGTCTCGACGTCGACCGTTTCGCGCCGCGCCTGTCGTTCTTCTGGGCGATCGGCATGAACTTCTTCATGGAAGTCGCCAAGATGCGCGCCGCGCGGCTCTTGTGGGCGAAGCTATTGAAGCCGTTCAATCCGAAGGACCCGCGCTCGCTGTCGCTGCGCACGCATTGCCAGACCTCGGGCTGGTCGCTCACCGCGCAGGACATTTTCAACAATGTCGTGCGAACCACGATCGAGGCGATGGCGGCGACCCAGGGTCACACCCAGTCGCTGCACACCAATGCGCTCGACGAGGCCTTAGCGCTGCCGACCGACTTCTCGGCGCGCATCGCCCGCAACACGCAACTGTTCCTGCAGCAGGAAAGCGGTACCACAAGGATTATCGATCCCTGGGGCGGCTCCTATTATGTCGAGCGCCTGACCCGCGACCTCGCCGCCAAGGCATGGGGCCATATCCAGGAAGTCGAAGAGCTCGGCGGCATGGCCAAGGCGATCGAAGCCGGCGTGCCGAAACTGCGCATCGAGGAAGCTTCCGCCAAGACCCAGGCCCGCATCGATGCCGGCAGGCAGGCCGTGATCGGCGTCAACAAGTACAAGCCGACGGACGAGGCCGCGATCGATATCCTGAAGGTGGAAAATTCCACCGTGCGCCGGCTGCAGATCGACAAGCTGAAGCGGCTGCGCGGCGAGCGTAGCCAGAAGGACGTCGACGCGGCGCTGGCGGCGCTGACCCGCGCGGCGGGTGGCGAAGGCAATTTGCTGGCGCTAGCGATCGACGCGGCGCGCGCCAAGGCAACGGTTGGTGAAATTTCCGACGCGATGGAAAAGGTGTTCGGCCGCCACCGCGCCGAGATCAAATCCATCACCGGCGTCTACAAGCGGGAGGCGTCCGCGATGTCGAACAAGGTTGAGAAGGTGCAGGCGCTGATCGACGCCTTCGAGGAGGCGGAGGGACGCAGGCCTCGTATCCTCGTCGCCAAGATCGGGCAGGACGGCCACGATCGCGGCCAGAAGGTAATTGCATCGGCCTTTGCCGATGTCGGTTTCGACGTCGATATCGGACCGTTGTTTGCGACTGCCGACGAAGCCGCCCGCCAGGCGGTCGAGAACGACGTGCATATCCTGGGCGTCTCCTCGCTTGCCGCCGCCCACCTCACCGCAGTGCCCGAGTTGAAAGCCGCGCTGAAGAAGCAGGGCCGCGAGGACATCATGATCATCGTCGGCGGTGTGGTGCCGCCGCAGGATTACGACGCGCTCTACAAGGCCGGCGCGGAGGCGATCTACCCGCCCGGCACCGTGATCTCGGATGCCGCCGAGGAGCTGATCCACAAGCTCAACGCGCGGCTCGGCCATAGCGAGGCGGCTGAATAATCTCTTGCGAAGTCCTGCACGCGCCGGATTGGACATTCAGCGAAAGTTCAGCAAATGAATGCTGAATCCACCGGGCGGATGAAGTGACGGAAAAGCAGGACCACGTGAACATGCAGCGAACGGGATTGATGCGGGGCGCCGCGATCGCTACCGCTCTTCTTGGGGCAACAGCCCTGTGGACGCCGTCGCAAGCCGCCGATCCCAAGCCTGACACCGCCCTCAAGAACAGGATTGTCGAGGCCAATGTCTTCCTCGACGACAAGATCAAGGCTGATGCTGCCCTCGCGGCGGATTGCCTTGCCGAAGGCAGGAAGTGGCTCGACAAGAATGCCGCCGATGCCGCCAGGGAAAAGAAGGACGATCCGCAGCTCTTCCGTGACGGCGCCTGGTCGTTCGAGCGCAAATACAGCGTCCGTTCCGTGGTCGCCGACCGCTATGTCAGCGTGCTCAGGGACGACTACATGGACACCCACGGCGCGCATCCCAACACCGACGTCAACACCATCCTGTGGGACAAGGCCGAGAACAAGCCCATTAGCATCCGCCCGTTCTTCACCGAGACCGCCGACAACGGCCCGACCATCACCGCGATGCAGAAGGCGATCATCGCCTCGCTGCGGATCGAGAAGAAGAAGCGCGATTCCACCGAGACCGCGACCGCGGAATGGTTCAAGGGCGTGGAGCCCAAGCTGCTCAAGATCGGCGCGGTGACGCTTGCGCCCTCGACCGAAGCCGGCAAGAGCGCCGGCCTGACCTTCCACTATCCGCCCTACGCGGTCGGCCCCTATGCCGAAGGCCAGTACGTCGCCTTCGTGCCATGGGAGACGCTGAAGCCGTACCTGACGCCGGAGGGCCAGCGCATCTTCGGCGGCGCGCGTCCGAAGGGCGATGCAGACGACCAGCAATGACAGGCAGCAGCACGCGGGACATCAAGTCACTGGCCAGGGACCTCCGAGGCGGCAGCCGCGCCGCACTCGCCCGTGCGATCACGCTGATCGAGAGCCGGCGCGCCGATCACCAGGCTTCCGCTCGCGTTCTGGTGCAGGCGCTGTTGCCGGCAACCGGCAAGGCGATCCGCGTCGGCATCACCGGTTCGCCGGGCGTCGGCAAATCCACCACCATCGACGCGCTCGGCATCTACCTGATCGAGCAGGGCCACAAGGTTGCGGTGCTGGCGGTCGACCCTTCCTCGGCGCGCACCGGCGGCTCGATTCTCGGCGACAAGACGCGGATGGCGCGGCTTTCGGCATCCGATGATGCCTATATCCGTCCGTCGCCTTCGTCCGGCACGCTCGGCGGCGTCGCGGCGAAGACCCGCGAGGCGATGCTGCTCTGCGAGGCGGCCGATTTCGACGTAATCCTGGTCGAGACCGTCGGCATTGGCCAGTCCGAGACCGCGGTCGCCGATATGACCGACTTCTTCCTGGCCTTGATGCTGCCCGGCGCCGGCGACGAGTTGCAGGGCATCAAGAAAGGCCTGGTCGAGCTCGCCGACATGATCGCGATCAACAAGGCCGATGGCGACAATCTCAAGCGCGCGCAACGTGCGGCCGCCGACTATCGCGGCGCACTGCATATCCTGACACCGCGCTCGGAGCACTGGCATCCGCCAGTCGAGACCTACTCGGCACTGACCGGCGACGGCATCGCAAAACTCTGGCAGAAGATCCTCGACCATCGCAACGCGATGATTGCGTCGGGCGATTTCGCCGCACGGCGTCGCGAGCAGCAGGTGAAGTGGATGTGGTCGATGCTGGAGCAGCGGATGCTGGCGCGGCTGCGCGCCGATGCCTCGACGCGCGCCAGGGTGAAGAAGATCGAAAGCGAGGTGGCCGACGGCCGCCTCACCCCTAGCGTTGCCGCCGGGCAGATCATGGAGCTGTTGTGATGGGCGACAGGCTGCGTATCCTCGTTACGGGTTTTGGTCCATTTCCCGGCTCGCCCTATAATCCGACCATGCCACTGGTTGAGCGCCTGCTGCGCCTGCGCCGTCCTGCGTTTGACGACATCGAGTTCTCCAGCCACATTTTTCATGTCACCTACGCCACGGTCGATCGCGAGTTGCCGCAACTGCTGGCAAAGCGGCGCCCCCATGCGCTCTTGATGTTCGGCCTCGCTGACCGGACCGCGCATCTGCGCATCGAGACGCGCGCCCGCAACGCGGTCACGACCATCTTTCCCGATGCCGACGGCACGCGCGTCGGCAAGGGATCGATCGTTGGCGACTCCGACGCCCAGATATTCGGCCCGCATACCGCAAAAATGCTGCGCGCCGCGCTTTCGACCGGGATCGATGCGCGCGCCTCGCGCGATGCCGGCGCCTATCTCTGCAATTATCTGAGCTGGCGTGCGATCGAGGCGACGCGCAGAGATGGCGGCCCTCGTCTCGCTGCGTTCGTCCACATTCCCCTGCTTGCGCGCGACGGCGCGACGAAACCAGGCCGCATCGGCCTCGAAGAGCTGGTCGATGCCGGCGAAGCCATGCTCGCCGAACTCGCAAAGCTCACGCGAAGCGTGGTGCGTGAGGCCGCTTCGGCCTGACGGCCCGTTAACCCTACCCCCAACAATCGCGCTGACTTCGGCTGGCTTCGGCCGTGTGAATCATCATTTCTGGGATACTCCGCCCCGTCCCTTTTTATTCGCGGGAAGACGGTCATGGACATCAATCGCCGCCATCTCATCGGCGCCTCCGCTGTTGGTGTCGCAGGCGCGCTTGCCGCTTCACCTGAGGCTGCGCGCGCGGCGCAGCTCACCTCCGCGCTCGGACGCGACGCCACGCAATATGGCGTGCGGCCCGGCAGTCCCGACGACCAGACCCGCGCCCTGCAGCGCGCCATCGACGAGGCCGCGCGTGCCGGCGTGCCGCTGGCGCTGCCGCCGGGCATCTATCGCACCGGCATGCTGCGGCTTGCGGAAGGCGCGCAGCTCATTGGCGTTCGCGGCGCGACCAGGCTTGTGTTCGGCGGCGGCGGTTCGATGTTTCTGGGCGAAGGTGTGGGCCATATTGGCCTCAACGGCATCACGCTCGACGGCGGCAACATTCCACTGCCGCAGCGGCGCGGACTGATCCATTGCCTCGGCGGTCGTGACGTCCGCGTCACCGATTGCGAGATCTTGAACTGCGGCGGCAACGGCATCTGGATCGAACAGGTCGCAGGCGATATCTCCCACAACATCATCACCGGCATTGCCGGCACCGCGGTCGTGTCATTCGACGCGCAGGGCCTGCTCGTTTCGCGCAACACCATCACGGGCGTGAATGACAACGGCATCGAGATCCTGCGCACCGCAATCGGCGAGGACGGCACGCTGGTCGCCGACAACCGCATCGAGGACGTCAAGGCCGGCCCCGGCGGCTCCGGGCAGTATGGCAACGCCATCAACGCGTTTCGTGCCGGCAATGTCATCGTGCGCAACAACCGCATCAGGAATTGCGATTACTCCGCGGTGCGCGGCAATTCGGCGTCCAACATCCAGATCACCGGCAACAGCGTCAGCGATGTCCGCGAGGTTGCGCTTTACTCGGAATTTTCCTTCGAGGGCGCCGTCATCGCCAACAACACCGTCGATGGCGCCGCATTTGGCGTGTCGGTCTGCAATTTCAACGAAGGCGGACGTATTGCCGTCGTGCAGGGCAATATCATCCGCAACCTCATCCCGAAGCGTCCGATCGGGACCGCGCCCGATGACGACGCCGGCATCGGAATCTATGTCGAAGCCGATACGTCGGTGACCGGCAACGTCGTCGAGAATGCCCCCTCCTTCGGCATCGTCGCCGGCTGGGGCAAATACCTGCGCGACGTCGCCATATCAGGCAATGTGATTCGCAAGGCCTTTGCCGGGATCGGCGTGTCGGTGGCGCCAGGTGCCGGCACCGCACTCGTCAACAACAACATGATTTCGGAGACGCCGCGCGGCGCGGTGGTCGGCCACGATCACGGCCGCGCGGTCACGACCGACCTCTCTGCCGAGGGCGCGCAGCGCTACGCCCAGATCGTGATCGGCGGCAACGCGGTGCGGCGCTGACTGGTTCAGAGTGTGTTGCGGAGCAGCGGGTAGCGCCGCTCGATCGCCGCAAAGTCCAGCGCGGGAACCTCCAGCGCCCGCTCGAGTGCCCGCAGGTCGATCACCGGCGCAGCCGCCTGCTCTATCGACGGAACGATTTCCGTTTCCGTGGCGACAGGCAATTCGATCGGCCTGGGCGCGATCTTGGCCGCCTGCTCGATCTTGCGAAGCTGGACGCTGGGTGCCGGCGCGGGCCGAGAGGCCGCGCGCGCAACCGGCCTCGGCGCGGCGAGGCTGCGCCAGATTTCCACCGCCTCCTTGGCTTCCTTGATGTTCTCGAGAAAGGTTCGTTCGCTGTGATAGCGGCGCCAGCGGCCGCTCTCGAACAGTTCGGTGAGGTGGTTGAGGCGCTGCTCTGCAAGCATGCGCCAGCGATCGAGCACGTGGCTCGCCGCGTCGTTGCGATGTGTCATAAATCTGCCCGTAAGAGAGAAAACGGACGCAACAGCAACGCAACGAATCAACGTGATATAGACGAGATTATTTTGTGGAAAAGTTTTGTTGTCCAGCGGGCATATGCAATTGGCGCGCGAGGGCTGTGGTTTTCCGGATTTTTCCCTGCCGTTCATCGGCGGAAGATAAAAGACCCGTCCGGGGGGACAACCGGACGGGTCAAGCCATATGGGCGCTTGGGGTGGATGGGCGCTCGCGCCTTATACAGCCATGGGGAGGGATTTCCGCTCCCACCTGCATTGGTCGCTGCAGGCACTCCCTCCGTTCAAAGCGGCAGTCGATTTTTTAACCTTTGGGAAGGACCTTTCCGGGCCAAAACGCTACCGCGCGGCGGGTTGATGGGGCTCGCTGGTGATGCCCTTTTCCGACGCCACGGTGGAAGCCTGCGGCGCCAGTTCGCGAACCGGCGGGTTTTCCTGCCGTTTTGACGCATTTTGCGGAGCCGGCGTGTTCGCGACCGGCGCGGGCCCGGTTGTCACGGTCTGGACCGCGGCCAAGGCATCGGCCTCACCGGCGCCAAACAGATCATCACGACCTGGTGAACCCAAATCGCGGGCCGTCTTCATCAGCGTCGCGCGCAGATCGTCGGGCTTCAGCGCCGGATTGCGCTCCAGTATCAGGGCGGCGATGCCGCTGACATAGGCGGCCGAAAACGAGGTGCCCGACGTCATCTGGTATTTATCGTCCGGGGCCGGCAGGAAGACATCGACACCGGGCGCCGCGACCGCGATGTAGCCGCCGCGATTCGAGGCGCTGAACAGATGATCCTGCGCATCGGTGGCACTGACCGCGATCACGGTGGGATTGGCGGCGGGATAGAGCGGCGGCGACTTCGCCCCGGCGTTGCCGGCAGCAGCGACCATCACGATGTTGTGCGTGGCCACCGCCGTAATGGCGCGCTCGATGATCGCATCCTTCGGTCCGGCAAAGCTCATATTGATGACCTGCGCGCCCTTGACCACGGCGTAATTGAGGGCCTTCAGGATGACGTAGGAATTGCTCTGCGCGCCGCCCGCCCCTGCGGCGAAGGCGCGGATCGCCAGGATCTGCGCGGCTGGCGCGCTTCCCGTCAGTTTCGCATGGGCAACGATCGCGCCTGCAATGCCGGTGCCGTGAATGTGCGGCCCCTCGCCGCTGCCGAGCGCGTCAAAGCTTTCCGCGATCGAGTTGGCGAGTTCGGGGTGGCGCACATCGATTGCGGAATTGATCACGGCCACCTTGATACCCGTGCCGTGGACGAGCGCATGCGCCTCGGGCAGGTGCAGCTTCTCCAGCGCATATTGCACGGAGTCTTTTTCGCTCAACGCGGCCTTTTGCTCCTGCAGCACATAACGGTAGTTCGGCTGCACCGAGCGGACGTTGGCCTCGGTGGCGAATTCGCGGCTGACCACGTCCACACTGCGGCGGTCGGTGATGCGGAACAACCCGATGGTTGCGCCGATCAGCAGAAAATTCTCGGACTCGACGCGGCGCAACCCGTGACGGCGGGCGACCTCGTCGGCCTGCACCTCGGTGCCCGCGATTTCGGCGACGATCTCGTTGGGGATGGTGAGCAGATTGACGGCTGCCGGCACCGTGTCGCGGCGCGGGTTGCCGCCCTTGCCTTTGCCCTTGCCGGGCGGACTGCCATTGCCGTTGCTCGTGGCAAGCACATCGATACATTCACCATCGGCGCCGCGGCTGGCGCCGCCGCAAGCGGGATAGAGGTTCGGCGACGTGCGCAGATAAGGAAAATGCGGGTGCACCGCGAGCCGCGAGGTCAGCGTCGGCGTACGAACCACCGGCCCGCGGGCGGCATTGATCACGACGTTATGGCCGATGTCGCCGACACGCGGATTGATGACCGGCGCGCGCGCTCCGATGTTGATGTTGGGTCCGCGCATGATCGCTTGCGCGTGAGCGGCGGAAATCGCAAAGACCGCCAGCGCCAGAGCGGTCGCTGCCCATGCCGCGCGGCGCATCTTCATCCGCCAGTTTGCACGATCACGCAGCATGAGACCTCGCACTTCACTTCGCGCGGCGAAAAAACTGGCGTGGCCAAACCTTACTGCGCCGCCACGGCGAGATTGACGATCTTCTCGCCCTGCAGCCTGGAGATCAGACCCGCGACCTGGTCCTTGCTCATTGCCCTGTTGCCGAATTGCAGACGGAACAAGCCGCCCTTGGCATCGACGATCGAGGCCTTGTAGCTGTCGAGCAGCGCCGTGATGTCGGATATCCGCGCGTCCGGCGTGAAGCGCACCAGCGCGCGCGGCGGGGCAACGTCGCCGGCCAGATTGCGTGTGATCGGCTCGTTCATGCTGAGCGAGGCGGTCTGGAAGGTCGAGGACTGGTTCTTGATCAGCACCGCGCCGATCACGCCCGCCTGTGCTACCAGCGCCAGCGCGCCGAGACTTGCCGACCACGCCAGCGTGCGCGGCGACAGGCTGGCGAAAAAACCGGAAATCCGCGTAGCGAGGTTCGAGAAGGCCGACGGCTTGCGCACCGGCTCCGCGTCGATGGCCGCGAACAACTTTTGCATCGCCCGAGCCGAAGGAGCGCCCAGGCTCTCGTTCAGGCTGATGGTCTCGGCAAATTCCTCGCGGATCGCCGCGTACTGCCTGGCGAGCTCGGGATCGCGGGCAAGAGCCTCCTCGACCCGGCGCGCATCGCGCGAGTTCAAGGTACCGGCCGCATGCCAAGGCAGCAGCATCTCGATTTCACTGGGCTCTTTGTCCAGCATTTTTTTGCTTAATGCCATCATGGCCAGCCTCGTTCCACGCCGGCGGCTTTCAGCAGCTCGGCCAATTTCTTGCGCGCGTAAAACAGGCGCGTCTTCACCGTGTTCTCGGGGATCTCCACGATCTTGGCCACCTCTTCCACGGACTTCTCGTGGTAGTAGACAAGATCGATGATCTCCCGGTGTTCCGCCGATAGTGCCGACAGGCACTTGCGCAATGCTGCACCCGTATCCCTCTTCGTCACCGCCACTTCAGGATCGTCGGACCTGTCCTCAATCGCGTTGGCGGCTTCGTCGTCCAGTTCAGCGTCCTTCCGGCGCCGGAGCGCCGAGAGGGCCTTGAACCGTGTAATCGCCAAAAGCCAGGTGGAGACGGCGGAGCGGCCTTCGAACTTGCCGGCCTGACGCCACACATCGAGGAAGACTTCGTTGATGAGGTCTTCCGCAATCTGCTCGTCCCGGACAAGTCGAAGCCCGAAACGAAAAACCCTGACATGGTGCCTTCCGTACAGCACCTGCATGGCAAGCCGGTCGCCTTGCGCGATCCTGGCGATCAGGACGTCGTCCGTAGCGGCAGTCGCGCTCAATGGCCGTCTCGCAGGGTTGGTCGGATGGGATTGGCTAGGGGTTCGATAATAAAGGCAAGATTCTTTAGGCTATCCCTATGCCCAGCCAGCATATGTGACTTACCGCACAAAGGCGCGGATTTCATGAAAGATCGGTAGCATGGTGGTGGAGAACATGACGAAATCGGTATCATAGTATATCAGCACTCTCGTTTCGCGCCGGCATTTGCGCGCGACACAGCGAAGGCAACAAGGAGGCGGTAGTAGTACGGGGCCTGGCGGACTGCCCTTTCCGCGCTGCCTGCCATCTCTTGCGTCGGCCAAATCCCCTTGTGGTTCAATGGCTAGAGTCCCCTTCGCCGGATGCCGGATTCGGGTTCCGAAAGATACCAAACCTAAAGGCTTTACCACGTAGATTCTTGCCGCTGATTTCCACCGGTGGCGAGACATGAGCACGACGGCGTCGCCGTTTCTCAATCCGATTGCGGCAGAGCTGGAAGGCGCCGGTCCCACTCCGGCCGCCCAGGTACTGGCACGCCGGGCGAGGCAGCGTCGCCAGATCCAGGGCATGATCGCCATAAGCTATCTGATCGATGGTGGGATCCTCTCGCTTTACGCCTATGCGGAAACCATCCCGCAAACCATTGGGCCGGCCTTTGCCATCACCGGTCTCCTGAGCGTGGCTGTCTACCTGATGCTGTCCGAGACCGGCATCACCGAGCGCTTCAAGGACCATTATTTCGTGGTACCCCAGCTGTTCGTCAGTTTGTCGATCATGCTGGTCTTCACCTACATCGCGCCCGAGGTCGGCGTGATGTTTCTCTGCACGCTGTTTCTCGTCTTCAACTTCGGCTCGCTGCGTTCGAACCCGGGGCAATCCGCCGCGATGTGGGCAGCGACGGCCGCGGGCCTCGCCGGCCTGTTCCTCCTCACCGACAAGTCGATCGGCATGCCGAACGGCACCATGCTGGAGCGGCTTGCGACCGCGCTGATGTTCACGCTGACCATCGGGCGCTGCATGTTCGTCGGCATGTTCTCGAGCTCGATGCGCCACTCGCTGTATCAGAGCGGGCTGAAGCTGAAGGAGGCCTATCGCCGCATCGAGGAGTTGGCCGAGCTCGACGAACTCACCGGCGCGTTCAACCGCCGCTGCATCATGCGCGTGCTGGAGGAGGAGATTTGCCGCTCCGAGCGCCACAACTCGCCCTGCTCGATCGCACTGATCGATCTCGATCATTTCAAGCGCATCAACGACGCCTACGGCCATCCGACCGGCGACGAGGTGCTGCGTACCTTCGCCATCACAAGCTTCGCCAACATCCGCACCATCGACCGTTTCGGCCGCTATGGCGGCGAGGAATTCCTGCTGGTGCTACCCGACACGACGGAACAGAGCGCGGCGCGCATGGTGGACCGGCTGCGCGCCATCATCGCGGAGCTCGACTGGAGTGCGTTCTCGCCGGGCATGCGGGTCACGATTTCCGCCGGGCTTGCGACGCGCCGTGCCAACGAGACTTCCGACAATTTTCTCGCGCGCGCCGACAGGGCGCTTTACGCCGCCGAGGCGAAGGGACGCAATCGTATCACCAGTGCCTGACACCAAAATCCATTTTGAATTTCGGCGGCCAAGAAGGAGCCGCCGGCCCAACGCTCCAGGATAGAGACAATGAGTTCCAAAGCCGCCGTCCTCGCCCCCGAAAATCTGCTCGACGAGCTGCAGTCGACGCTCGCCCACGGCACCGTGGCGCGGCGCGTCGAGACGCTGCGCCGCGTCACCGACCTCTTCATCAACGGCGCGGTGGATTATTCCGACGAGCAGATCGGCCTGTTCGACGACGTGTTCCAGTGCCTGATCCTGCATATCGAGATTTCGGCCAAGGCCCTGCTCTCCAACCGCCTCGCGCCGATCGACACCGCGCCGCCGCAGACCATCCGCACGCTGGCGCTCGACGATGTCATCGAGGTCGCGGGCCCAGTGCTGTCGCTGTCGATGCGCGTTGACGACGAAACGCTGATCGAGACGGCGCGCAACAAGAGCCAGGCGCACCTGATGGCGATCTCGAAGCGCAAGGTGCTCTCCGACGCCGTCACCGACGTGCTGGCACAGCGTGGCAATGACGCGGTGGTGCAGAGCACCGTCAACAATTCCGGCGCCGAATTTTCCGAACGCGGCTTTACCCGGCTGGTCAGCCGCGCCGAAGGCGACGATGATCTTGCGACCTGCGTCGGCGTGCGGCCCAATTTGCCGCGGCACCTGTACCTGAAGCTGCTGGCGAAGGCGTCCGAGACCGTGCGCCAGCGGCTGGAGACCGCCAACCCGAAGCAGGCCGCCGAGATCCCGATGGCCGTGCGCGAGGCCACGCGCCGCGCGCGCTCGGCCAAATCGTCGGTGACCGAGCAGACCGCGATTGCGCACGCGCTGGTCAATTCGCTGTTCGAGGATGGCCGGCTCGATGAGCGCCTGGTGGCGCAATTCGCCGAGTCCGGCAAGTTCGACGAGGTCAATGCGGCCATCGCCGCGCTCGCCAACGTGCCGCTCGCGATCGCCGAGAACATGATGGTGGAAACCCGCGCCGAGGGCGTGATGATCCTGTGCAAGGTCTCCGGGCTGTCGTGGTCGACGGTGAGGACCATCATCAATCTGCGCGACGATCTCTCCGGCAGCGAGCCGACCGATCTCAACGCCTGCCGCGATACCTACGAGCGCCTGCGCCCGTCTACCGCCCAGCAGGTGCTGCGCTTCCACCGCATGCAGCAGACGTCGTCCCCGCCGACTGTGCCGGCGGCGTGAATGGCTAGCGCTAGCGCTGCGTAGGGGTGGGCAAAGGCGCACTTGCGCCGTGCCACCGCCTCGCAAATGGTGGGCACGCTTCCGCCTTCGCTCGTTGAGCCACGGCGGACGCGGTCGCTTGACTCGATTTCGGGAAATCAGCCGTCGGGCAAATCAATTGGCGACATCCATTTGGAATGTGACGATTATTCCGCCGCTGACGACGGCGGCCCTTCCCGCCGCGCGTGCAGGGACATCAATGCGATCAATGCCGCAAGGCTCAGTCCCGCCGACACCACGACCACGAGCCGCCCCATCGGCTCGATCAGCATTCCGAACGCGAGGGGCGCCAGCGCCTGGCAGATGCGGGACGGAGCACCGATCAGCCCGAGCCTATAGGCGTAATTTTTCGGCCCGAACATCGCAAGCGGCAGCGTGCCCCGCGCGATCGTCAGGATGCCGTTGCCGGCACCATGCAGCAAGGCAAAGGCCGCCGCAGCCCCACCGCCGAAGATGCCGATGACACATGCGCCGATCGGATGGGTGATGCAGGCAAGCCTCGTGGAGACGATCGGATGAAAGCGGTTGAGAAAACTCGCTTCGATCACGCGCGCACCGACCTGGGCGGGTCCGATCATCATGCCGGCGAACACGGCCTGTGCCGGTGTCGCACCGAAAGCCTCGACGATGCGAGGAAAATGCGCGGCCATTGCCGAGGTTACCGTCCAGGCCGCCGCGAAAGCGAACGACAACAGCACCATCGTTCGATCGATCGGAATATGCGGCTTTTCAATTGGACCTTCGCTGATATGCGCCGTCTCAGTGCGTGGCAGCGAGAGATTGAGCGGCAGGCCGATCACGATATGCGCCAGCGCCCAGGCATAGCAGGTTTCGCGCCATCCGATCGTCTCGAGGCCGAGCGAACTCAAGGGCCACGCGACTGTGCTCGCGAAGCCCGCGATCAGCGTGATGCCGATGATCGCACTGCGCGCATCGCTGCCATAGATACGCCCGAGCGCGCCGAAGGCGGCATCATAGAGACCGAGCCCCATACCGATGCCGAGCAGCAGCCACGCGGCTGACATCGCCCATATCGAAGCCGACGCGCCGAGCAGCGCCAGACCAAGCGCAAGGACGAGATTGGATATGCACAGAAGCTGCCGTCCGCCGACGCGATCGATCTGCCGTCCGACGCGCGGACCGAGCAATCCCGAGATCACGAGCGAGGCCGAGAACGCCGCGAAGAACCAGTTGCTGGAAATGCCGAGGTCGTGCGCGATCGGATCAGCAAGAATGGCCGGCAGATAGTAGCTCGATCCCCATGCCAGCGTCTGGGCCGTGCCGAGCGCCAGCACGACAGGCAACGAACCACCCTTCATCAAATTGGCGTCCCCCCAAAAAAGCAATCTTGACGTTTCTACATTATTTCTATATTCGTTGAAATATGGAAAAGACAGATGCTGTTGCGGCGCTCGCCGCGCTTGCGCAGGATAATCGCCTCGATGTGTTCCGGCTGCTGGTTCAGGCCGGCCCTGGAGGCATGCCGGCAGGCGCGGTTGCCGAGGCGCTCGATCTTGCGCCCAACACCCTCACCTTTCACTTCGACCGGCTGCGGATGGCCGGTCTTGTCACCGTGCGGCGCGAGGGCCGCTCGATGATCTACGCCGCGCGGTACGAAACGATGAACGATCTTCTCGGCTTCCTCACCGAAAATTGCTGTGGCGGTGTGCCATGCGCCCCCGCCGTCGCCTGCAAACCCGCACGCAAGCGCGCCAAAGTCCCGGCCTGAAAGGACACGCTATGAAGCGCCTCCATGTTCACGTCTCCGTCGAAGATCTCGGCCACTCCATCGGCTTCTACTCCGCGCTGTTCGCAGCGCAGCCATCGGTGGTAAAACAGGATTACGCAAAGTGGATGCTGGAGGACCCACGGGTGAATTTCGCGATTTCCACCCGCGGACGCGAACCCGGACTCGATCATCTCGGCATCCAGGTCGAGAGCACCGACGAACTTCATGAGGTCTATACACGTCTGCGCAAGGCGGGCGGCAACGTCATCGAACAGGGCCAGACTACCTGCTGCTACGCCCTGTCGGAAAAATCGTGGATCGACGATCCCGCCGGGATCGCCTGGGAAACCTTCCACACTACAGGCGAAAGCACAGCCTATGGCGACGGCAGCGGCGAGAACGTGGCGCGTATCGCACATGAGAAGGAGAGCGCCTGCTGCGCGCCCTCGCCGGCCGCAAAGGCCACCGCCTGCTGCTAGTCTAGCGGGAGCTGCGGCAATGGATGTCATCATCTATCACAACCCCGACTGCGGCACGTCGCGCAACACGCTCGCCATGATCCGCAACGCCGGAATTGAGCCGCATGTCGTCGAATATCTAAAGACACCGCCATCGCGGACACTCCTAAAGCAATTGATCGCGCGCATGGGAATCTCTGTCCGCGATCTGCTGCGCGAGAAAGGCACACCGTTCCACGAATTCGGGCTGGGCGACGCGAAGCTGAGCGACGACCAGCTTCTGGATGCCATGATGGCGCATCCCATCCTCATCAACCGGCCGATCGTCGTCACGCCGAACGGCGTGCGGCTGTGCCGGCCGTCCGAAGAGGCGATAGACCTGCTGCCGCCCCAGCGCGGTGTGTTCACCAAGGAAGACGGCGAGCGCGTCGTTGATCCGCGAAATCCGGCAGCGGCCTGATGCCATCGCTCGGTCAGCGACTGGTCGCCGAGTGGCTCGGCACGGCCTTCCTGCTCGCCGCCGTGGTCGGCTCGGGAATCATGGCCGCGAGGCTTGCAGGCGGGAACGTCGCGCTCGCCCTGCTCTGCAACACCATTCCGACCGGCGCGATCCTCGTCGTGCTCATCCTGATTTTCGGCCCACTCTCGGGCGCGCATTTCAATCCGGCGGTGACGCTGGCGTTCGCCAGCCGCGGCGAATTGTCATGGGCCATCGCTGGCCTCTACATCGTCGCGCAGATCGCCGGCGGCATCGCGGGTGTCTTCGCCGCGCATCTGATGTTCGAACTGCCGCTGCTGCAATCGTCGCTCACGGTGCGGACGGGTGCCGGGCAGTGGTTCGCAGAGGGCGTGGCGACCTTCGGCCTCCTGCTCACGATCTTCGGCTGCGTTGCTCGCGCGCCCGGCGCAGTCGCCTACGCCGTCGGCCTCTACATCACCTCGGCCTACTGGTTCACGGCCTCGACCTCGTTCGCCAATCCGGCCGTGACGATCGCGCGTTCGTTGTCGGACACCTTCGCCGGCATCGCGCCGGGCGGCATCGTCGCCTTCATCGCGGCCCAATTGCTTGGAGCGGCCCTTGCCGTCATCCTCGCGGGCTGGTTGTGGCGAAAGCCGGCCCTCGAGGTTTCGAGGCCTTGAATATACCGTCACCGGCCGCTTTATAGGGATTCGGAAGGAAGCATCCGATGACTGATCCTTGCTGCGAGCACGAGACATCGCACTGCTGCGAGGCTCCCGCCCTGGTATTGCCACTTCGCAAGCGGGTGGAACCGCCGGTTCCCGGTCACTCCACGTACACGGCATCTGCACCATGCTGTTCGGGCGGCGTGCCCGTCTTCGACGGCATGAACCCGCGATACAAGCGCATCCTGTGGACCGTGATCGGCATCAACGGGGCGATGTTTCTGACGGAGATGATTGCCGGCCAGATCGCCGGCTCCCAGGCGCTGAAAGCCGACGCGCTGGATTTTCTTGCCGATACCGTCACCTATGGCCTCAGCCTTGCCGTTATCGGTGCAAGCCTGCGGCGGCGCGCTTCGGCGGCGCTGCTCAAGGGCGCTTCGCTGAGCGCGATGGCGTTCTGGGTGTTCGGCTCGACTGTCTACCAGACGCTGGTACTCGGGCTGCCGAAAGCCGAGGTCATGGGCGTCATCGCCGTGATGGCGTTGGCGGCCAATCTCTCATCCGTGCTGCTCTTGCTTCCCTACAAGGACGGCGATGCCAATGTCCGTTCGGTCTGGCTCTGCTCTCGCAACGACGCGATCGGAAACATCATCGTGATGATCGCAGCCCTCGGCGTATGGGGCACCGCGACGGCCTGGCCGGACCTTGCCGTCGCGGCCGTGATGGCGGGAATATTCCTGACTTCGTCGGTGCAGATTCTCCGGCAGGCCTGGGCCGAATATCGCGACGATGTCCGCGATCCGCAGCCGAAAGCCACATAGTGGCAATTCGCAGCGCGCAATAACGAAGCGTATTGCCGCGAACCTGGGGCCGCGCTTGCTGTGAAGCTGTCGGGTTGGCTTTGGGGACGACAGGCAATACCTGCCGGTTAGAACCGCAACACCCGCGATCCCGCCAGCGCGCCGATCGCGGTAACGAGCGCCGTGCCGAGCGTGTACCAGGTCGCGACGAACAGCGGCGAGTCGTCGGTGCAGTGCGAGGCGTAGAGCGTTGCCGCCAGTCCCGATGCCAGGAGGCCGGCCATGGCGCCCGCGAGCGCAGGCCGCGTCGGTGCGCCGTGGCGCAAGCCGATCAGCGAGGCCGCAAGCAGCGGCAGCGACATCAGGGGTACCGCGGTCATGCACACCTTCGAATTGTGACCCACGAGCCGCGTCATCATCGGCAGCCGCTGTGGCATCATCATCTCGCCGGAGATGCCGGCGACCAGAAGACCTGCCGGGATCGCGAGCAGCCAGACAAAGCCGCGCAGCGACGCTTCGGGACGCGCCAGATGCAGGCTGATGGTGATCGCAGCCGCCGCGAGCGCCAGCGTGACCGCGAATTTCAGATCGAAGAACGGATTATGCATCGCGGTCATGACGTCGGGCCGCACGCCGAGCTCGGCCACGAACATCAGGATCGACACCGGAGCCGCCGCGAGCAGCGCCAGTGCCAGCACGACGTGGACCGGACGGGCGCGATGCGCATTGTCGGCGGCCAGGGTGTTGATGAGCCGATCGGTGTCCATTCTCATTGTTCCCTGAGCTTCGCGGTGAGACTCGAAAGGCCCCGGTGCAGTGCCACCCGCACAGCGCCCTCGCTCATCGCAAACTTCTTCGCCGTATCCTTGATCGAGGCGCTCTCGACCGCGATCGATTGCAGCACTTCGCGCTGGCGCGCCGGCAGCGACTGCAATTGCGCCGCGACCTCGGTCGGCGACGCCGTCTCGGCGGGCGGCTGGTCGGCGAGCGTCTCGGAGAAGTCGTCGATATTGACGAAGACGCGCCTTCCCCGGCGGCGCAGCGCGTCGATCAGCTTGTTGCGCGCGATCGCAAACAGCCAGGGCGCGAACGGCGCGTTCGCGTCCCAGGTATGCCGCTTCAGATGCACCGCCAGCAAAATGTCCTGCACGATATCCTCGGACTGATCGACGCTCTGACCGGCGCGCGAAAGACCGCGGCGCGCGGCCGCCCGCAGGACCGGCGTGATCGCCTTGAGCAGGCGATGATACGCCGCGCTGTCTCCGGACATGGCCGACCGCATCTAGGCCGGTCCATTCGTCTTCACGTTCGCGCACGCGCGCTCCCAAAATTCATTTCGGTCGATGTTTCAATTTGTTACGCCACAAACTTCTAATCACGAAGTCGTGATCGATCAGACTGCCGGCGCGCCCGACCGCGCGGCGCGACTCCGCATCGCACCCTTGCCTCCGGTCATAACATCGATCCCCTCACCTCGCATCGCCGCGTTGATTTTAAACGATCTTCCTCGGAAGCTTGCGCGGGCATCGCCCAGCTTTCGCCCGGTGTGGGCCGAAGATTCCCTCTTTCCGCCCCGCTGCCGTCACCTCACAGGTCTCTTTCTCTTGGCTGGGACGGGGACTGGCTCATTGGGGAGATTACCAAAATGATCCACACAGCAAGCGGGCGCGCCGCATTCATCCTCGCCGTCGGGCTAGGGGTGGGCGTTGCCGGCCCAACATGGGCCGCCGATCCGCAGACCGATGCGGCGGCCGTGACGGCGCCGATCAATCCGGCCGACGCGCAGGCGGTTCCGGCCAACCAGGCGGCAGGAGCCGACCAGCAGCAGCTCAGTGACGCAGATCGCGCCGCTCGCCAGGACGACGTGCGGATGCCGGTCGTAGTGACGCAGGCACAGACCCAGACCGAAGCGCCGGCGCCCCCAGCGCGTGCCAATCCGGTCGTTGCCGGCAGCCAGAATGCGAACTGGGACGAGACCTCGCTGATCGGAAAGATCTTCATCGGCTTCGGCGCGCTGCTGACGATCGCGTCCGCAGCACGCATGTTCATGGCGTAAGCGGGCACCTCCTACTCACCCTTCCGCCTACTTGAAGCCCACTCCGCCAGCGGGCACATTGCCCGCAGGCACAAAGCGGGGTGGGTCATGAGTACGTTCGAGCACATCATTGTCGAGAGCCGGGGTGCGGTCGGCATCATCAAGCTCAACCGCCCGAAAATGCTGAACGCGCTGTCGTTCGGCGTGTTCCGCGAGATCGCGGCCGCGGTCGACGATCTCGAGGCGGACGACAAGATCGGCTGCATTGTGGTGACCGGCAGCGAAAAGGCCTTTGCCGCCGGCGCCGACATCAAGGAGATGCAGCCGAAGGGTTTCATCGACATGTTCTCCAGCGACTTCGCCGCTGTTGGAGGCGACCGCGTCGCCAAATGCCGCAAGCCGACGATTGCCGCGGTTGCGGGCTATGCGCTTGGCGGCGGCTGCGAGCTTGCGATGATGTGCGACATCATCATCGCCGCCGACACCGCGAAATTCGGGCAGCCCGAGATTACGCTTGGCACCATCCCCGGCATCGGCGGCACGCAGCGGCTGACACGCGCGGTCGGCAAGTCCAAGGCCATGGACCTCTGCCTCACCGGCCGCATGATGGATGCGGCGGAAGCCGAACGAAGCGGCCTCGTGAGCCGCGTCGTGCCGGCGGACAAGTTGATGGAAGAGACGATGGCCGCGGCGGAGAAGATCGCGTCGATGTCGCGGCCCGCGACGGCAATGGCGAAGGAAGCCATCAACCGCGCCTTCGAGACGACCTTGTCCGAAGGCATGAATGTCGAGCGCAACCTGTTTCACTCGAGCTTCGCGCTGGAAGACCGCTCCGAGGGCATGGCCGCCTTCATCGAGAAGCGGAAGCCGGTGAACAAGAACAGGTAGCCGTGCACAGCGACAACGCTGTCGTCATTGCGAGCGAAGCGAAGCAATCCACGTCGCAGCAAGCGGAGCGATGGATTGCTTCGTCGCTGTCGCTCCTCGCAATGACGGCTACCCCTCCCTGCTCTCCCTCAGTGCCGCATTCACCAGCGCGCGATACATCCGCTCCGCAAATGTCGTGGGCTTGTCCAGCCCTAGCCGGGCCAGGCCTTCCTGTTCGGCCGCGCCCGGCGGGCGTGTCATCCCGCGAAACAGCAGCTTCGCAAGATGCAGCGGCGCGTGCTGTGCTTCCTGCAAAATCTGCAGCGCCGGGATCAGGCGCCGCTCGACCTCGGTAAAATCACTGCCGAACGGAAAGGACGGCAACAGCCCCGCCTCCCGCGCCGGTTTCAGCGCGACCGCGATCCGCTCCGGCACGTTTTCGCGCGCCCGTGTTGGAATCTCAAAACCCTTCGGCAGCTTGCCGGCGTCCCTGGCGGCGCGCGCCAATTCGTCCTGGAAGCGCGAGTCCGTGATCGCCAGCATCGCCGCGATCACGTCGGCATCGGATTTGCCCCTGACGTCGGCCACGCCATATTCGGTGATGAAGACATCGCGCAAGTGGCGCGGAATGGTCTCATGGCCGTAATTCCAGCGGACGTTCGACAGCGTCCTGCCACGCGAGGAGCGCGTCGATTCCAGCGCCAGCACCGAACGGGCCCCTCGCAACGCAAAGGCCTGCGCCACGAAATTGTACTGCCCGCCGACGCCGCTCACGACCTGGCCGTCGTCGAGGCCGTCGGAGACGGCGGCGCCAAGCAGCGTCGCCATCATGGTGCTGTTGATGAAGCGCGCATCGACGCGCGCCGCCCGTTTGGTCGCCTCGTCGCCATAGAGCTCGTTGGTGAAGGACACCGGCATCATCTGGATACGCGCGATCTGTTCCGCGCTCATCTCGCGCAGCGCGCGATAGAATGACTTTGGGCCGAGAAAGAACGCGCCATGCAGGATGATGCCGTCGACGGCGCGCTTGAGGATGCCGGCGTCGATCAGGCCGATGAAGGCCTCGGTGACCATCTCGCTGACGCCATAGAGGCCGTTCTCGAACGGCCCGCTTTCGGCCGGCGTGCGGCCCGGCGAGAGCCGCGTCATGATCGAGTGAAATTGCGCGTCATCCCTGTGGCGCACGATGAGCCCCTGGGCCAGCGCGTCGCCGACCTGTCCGATGCCGATCTGCAGGCTGCCGCCGTCGCGAACCAAACTCGCCGCATGCAGGCCGATGGCATATTTGGCGTCCGAGATCGGCTCCGACGGCGGCGCGAACAGGGGAAATTCGGTCGCTGGGCCTTCCAGCACCGCGCTGAACTCTTCACCCGGAAGATCGCCCGGCCCCGGCATGAACGGCAATTCGGAATTGACCTGCGCCACCAGCTTGAAATCGGCGCGGCCTTCGGCGCGCGCCTTCAATACCTCGAGCGTGGTGTCGGTGTTGCAGGAGAGACTATAGCGCGGCACGCCATCGACCACGCGCCTGGCGACGAGCTGCGTGACGACGTTGAGGCCGGAGGCAAGCAGGTCGGACACGGCGTGGGTGTAGTTCGCAGAGATGTAGTTCTGCTGTGCCGCCGGTACATGCAACCATTGCCCGGCGAGAAAAAAGAACTCGATGACGCGGATGTTGGGCGGCAACATGCCGCGCCGCAGCGGCGCGGCATAAGCGAGATCGGGATAGGCGCCAAACAGGCGATCGATCACGGGGCTGATGAAGCGGCTTTCCAGCAGATTGCCGGGCTTCGGTTTCTCCAGCGTCAGCGCGGAGAAGAAAGTGAGATCGATCGAGCGATCGGCGCTCGCACGGGCATAGAGCGCGTTGACGATGTGGTTGGCCTTGCCGAGCCCGAGCGGCAATCCAACCACGAGCTTCCTGCCGACATCGCGGATGATGTCATCGGCGATGGCATCGGGATCGGTGAAAATCTTTGGCATCGATCGAAGGCCTGCAGGGTGTGGCGGGAACGGCGCGCCGGAATCGAGAGCACCCTCCGCTATAGCGCATTTGCGGCCGACAATCGTCTGGGATAACCTGAGCATCAAAGTCACGGCGATCAACGCCGGGCAATATGACTGGGGAGTACGCCATGCGCCATGTGACGGGCCTGATCATCACGCTCGCCTGCTTCCTCGGTCTTTCCGGCCCTTCGGCGGCCAAAGTCCTCAAATTCGAAATCACCAGGATGGAGTTGCCGGCCTTCGAGGGGCGGACCTTTGGCGCAGTCGGCACCTACGACCGCATCATCGCGCGCGCCACCATCGGCGTCGTGCCCGACGATCCGCATGACAGCATCATCGCCGATCTCGATCGCGCGCCGCGCAACGCGCTGGGGCTGGTGACTGGTGTCGCCGAGGTCGAGATCCTGCGCCCCACCAATGCCACCAGCGGCAACCGCCGGCTGTTCTACGAGGTGCTGAACCGCGGCAACAAGCCCGGCTTTCCCCTGTTCAACGACGTGCCCTTTTCCATCAACGATGTCGTGAAAGCCTCCGATGCCGGCAATGGCTTCATGATGAACCGCGGCTACACGCTGGTGTGGAGCGGCTGGCAGGGAGATGTCCCTCCGGGCGGCGGCCGCATGGGTTTCGTGCCCCCGGTCGTGCCTGATATCACCGGGCTCGCGCGCGAGGATTTCATCTTCGATCATACCGACAATCCAGCCAGCGCAACCCTGAGCTATCCCGCCGCCGACCTCGATCCGGCGCAGGCGAGACTAAGCGTGCGCGAAAAGGAAAACGATGCGCGCGCCACGCCGCCGGGCCTGGCCGTGAAATTCGAGAGCCCGACCCGGGTTTCGATCAGCCGTCCTGACGGGTTCGACGCCGGCGCGATCTATGAGCTGATCTATACCGCCAAGGAGCCGAAGGTGATGGGCCTCGGCTTCGCCGCGACCCGCGATATCGTCTCCTTCCTGCGCTACGAGAAGACCGACACGACGGGCGCGGAAAATCCCCTCTCGGGGCGGATCGACAAGGCGATCGGCTTCGGGCTGTCGCAGAGCGGACGTTTCCTGCAGGATTATCTCTATCTCGGTTTCAACACCGACGAGACCGGCCGCCCGGTGTTCGAAGGCCTGATGCCGCATATCTCGGGCGGGAAGAAGACGTTCACCAACTACCGTTTCAGCCAGCCCGGACGTTCGCCCTATGAGCATGCGGACATGCTCTATCCCGGCGCCGATTTCCCCTTCACCTATCCCGTCATCAGGGACACGCTGACCGGCAAGACCGACGGCTTCCTGGCGCGCTGCCTTGCCGCGGACAACTGCCCGAAGATCATCAAGACCGACAGCGAGATCGAGTTCTACCAGCAGCGCGCTTCGCTGGTCGTGACCGACACGAAGGGCAATGCGCTGAGGATGCCCGACAATATCAGGCTGTTCTTCCTGTCGAACCTGCAGCACTACACGCTCGCCAACGCCAGGTCAGAGATGGCGAAGCAATGCGCCTTCCCGACCAATCCGCTGAGCGCAGGGCCGCCGCTGCGGGCGCTGCTGGTCGCGATGGACGCCTGGATCACCAATGGCACGGCGCCGCCGGACAGCCGCTATCCGAGCCGCGCCGACGGCACGCTTGTCGCGCCCGGGATCGATGCGGTCGGCTTCCCGCGCGTTCCCGGTTTCGGCTATCCGAGCCGCATCGCGCAGCCTGTCGTGCTGGCCGCGGACGCGATGCCACCAGCCAAGGGCGCGGCCTATCCGGTGTTCGTGCCGAAGACCGACGCCGATGGCCGCGCGATCGCGGGGCTGCATCTGCCGACGCTGGAGGTGCCGGCCGCGACGCATACCGGCTGGAACCTGCGCAAGGCCGGTTTTTCCGAGGGCGAGCTTTGCGACAATAACGGCTCGATGATCCCGTTTGCCGCCACGCGCGAGGAGCGGATGAAGAGCGGCGATCCGCGGCTGTCGATGGCGGAACGCTATCCGAACGACGGCGACCGCGCGGCGCTGATCGCGAAAGCCGCCGAGAAGCTGGTGCAGGACCGGCTGTTGCTGCCGGAGGACGTGAAGAGGTTTGTTCCGAGCGTCAATTGACGCGCCAGAAAAAATCAGACGATGTGAAGGAGAAGTCCATGCTTACCAGACGCAGTGTCCTGCTCGCCTCCATCGCGGCCGGAGCCGCCATGAACACGAGAGAAGCCAGATCCAGGGCCGCCCAGCCGTCGACGCCGGTCAATTTCGACGTTCCCGCCGGCGCCTGCGATTGCCACACCCACATCCATGCCGATCCCGAAAAGTTTCCGTTCTATTCGGGCCGCGTCTATACGCCCGAGCCGGCCAGTCCAGAGGAAATGTCCGCCCTGCACAAGGCGCTGCATATCGAGCGCGTGGTGATCGTGACGCCGAGCGTCTATGGGCCGGATAATTCGGCCACGCTCTTCGGCATGAAAGCGCGCGGCGCCAATGCCCGCGGCGTCGCCGTGATCGACGACAAGACCAGCGAGTCCGATCTCGACGCCATGCAGCAGGCGGGTTTCCGCGGCGTCCGGCTCAATCTTGCGACCGGTGGCGTCAGCGATCCCAATGTGGGACGGGCGCGCTTTTCGGCCGCGGTCGATCGCATGAAGGCGCGCGGCTGGCATGTGCAGCTCTACACCACGCTGCCGATGATCACGGCGATCAAGGAGTTGGTCCTGGCCTCGCCGGTGCCGGCCGTGTTCGACCATTTCGGCGGCGCGGACGCCGCACTTGGCGTTGGACAGCCGGGCTTTGCCGACGTCGTCGAGCTGGTCAAATCCGGCAAGGCCTATGTGAAGATTTCTGGCGCCTACCGCGCGTCAAAACTCGCGCCCGATTATCCCGACGCCGCCCCGCTGGCGAAAGCGCTGATCGCGGCCAATCCCGAACGCATCATCTGGGGCACCGACTGGCCGCATCCGAATTCCGTCACCCTGCCCGGCAAACAGGTCAGCGACGTGACGCCGCTGTTCCAGATCGACGACGGCCGCCTGTTCAATCAGCTGCCGGTATGGGCGCCGGAAGTTGCGATCCGCAAGAATATCCTGGTCGACAATCCCGCGCGACTTTACGGATTTGGATGAGCCGTTGAAGCCGGTGCGTGAGGCGGCTGATGCGCCTGCCCAGGATATTCGCGCAGCCAGTTCCGCGCCTTGCGCAATCCGCCGAACGGGAAGATGTGGAAGCCGGATACCAGCGCGGTCATCTCCCGCGGCGCAGTCTCCAGCCCGCGCATGACATCATCGGGTCCGTTGTCAACCAAGAGCCGCCCATAGCGGCCGATCTGGCCGCGCAGCGCTCGCATCGAGTTGCCAATGCCGCAGCGAAGCGCGAATTTTGTCAGTGTTGCCGGCGTGGCCGGCCCGGCGAGACCAATGATCACAGGCAGCTTGATGTGGCGCGCATCGAGCGCGCCGAGGAAGTTGAGGATCGGCGCGGCCTCGAAGCAGAACTGGCTGACGATGTTGACGTGTGTCCCGGTCTCGCGCGACCAGTCGCGCCACGCCTCGAAACCCCGGAAAGTGGCGGCCTCGTCGAGAAAGGGATGCCCCTCGGGATGGCCGGCGACGCTGACATGGGTGATGCCGTGCGCTTCGAGTAGCCCCGTGGCGGCGACATCGCGGCTCGATTTGAACGGACCTTTTGCGCCCGCGACATCGCCGGCGATCAGGAGCACGCGCCGGACATCGGCTTCGCTGCGCAGGCGGGCGACGAAGTCATTGAGCACCTCGCGCGAGGGGATTTCGCGCGCCGCAATATGGGGAACGGGGTTGAATCCGGCGCGACGCAAGCCCACCGCCGTCTCGAAATTGGAGCGGAAATTATCGCCGGGCAAGAAGGTGATGGTGACGTCGATGCCGGCGGCAAAATTGTCGCGCAACTCGGCCAGCTGATGGCCGTGCGAGGAAACCTCCACCGAGGCCGAAGACAGCATCGAGACGAGTTCGCATGACGCGGTCACGGCACCTCTCCCGTCAGGCCGGCGCGCGGCGGCGCGAGATTACGTAAGTTTCGTCATTGAACCACAGCCCGCCGTGCTTCTTCAGCACGCGGTCGGTGGCTTCGAGATAGCGGCCGTCGCGCACCACTTCGGAGAGGCGGTTGTCCTCGATCTGTGCCACGTAGATCGCGGCATTCCAGGCCGCGAACAAGGTCGAGGTGCCGATCGGCCCCGATACCTCATCCGGCAGCGTGTGCATGTGATAGCGGAAGATCGAGCGCGCATCGGAGGACGCGTTGAAATTATAGTGGCGCGCCGCGGAGCCCAGCTCGTGCTTGACCTGGCGGAGCAGCGCGTAACGGTCGGTCTTGAACGGATCCTCGCCGGGCCAGACCTGGTCGATGATCTCCAGGCCGGGGTCGTTGCCGTGCGAATGGATGCCGATCAGCCGCCCGCCCGGCCGCAGCGCCCGCACCAGCGGTGTCACCACCTTGGAAGCCTTGAACTCGACGCCGATGCGCGCGCGATAGGGCTGCGAAGCGATGACCATGTCGTAGTCGGCCATGACGCGGCCGGGCCGCGGCATGATCGGATCGAGCAGGAAGGAATGGTCCTCGCGGCGAAGCGTCAGCACGATCGGGCGCTGGTACACGGGATTGCCGGTCTTGGCGCTGATCCCGGCGCGCCAGTTCTCGGCGAGAAAACCTTCGAGCTCGCCGATCTGCTCGGCAAAACCGTGGGCGGTGTTGCCGGTGAGCGCGACGTCCTTCCAGATCAGCCCCTGCGCCGAGGTCACCGAGCGCGGCGTCAGCCACGGCGCCTCGGCGTAATAGAGGTTCGTCACGACCAGCACGGTCGCGGGATGCTCGAACAGGCGGTCCGCCATCTTTTCCAGCATCATGCGCACGTCTTCGTAGGAGATTTCCTTGGCGACCACGTAAAGCGGCATGGTCGGAAAGCGCGCATGCAGCGCCCGCATCACCCGCGACAGCACGGTGCCGTCGCCGACACCGGCATCAAACAGCCGCAGCGCCGGCGGCGACGGCTGCAGGCTCGCAAGCTCGAGCGAGACGCGGTTGGCGATCTCGGTCTTCTCGCTGCAGGTTGAGACGAAAAGGAGATATTTCTGCCGGTTGTCGAAGAAGCGGAATCCGGGCGGCGCGATCTCCGCGCTTGCCGGCACGCCGTTGGCGGGTCTGGCCGCGGTCGCGGCCGCGCCGTTGCCGTTCACAGGCTGGGGGCCATGTTCGCTCAGGTAAGCGCGGACCTTGTCGAGCGTGCCGGTCGTGATCTTGGCGCCGTCGCGCAGGCGCGACACCAGCTTGCCGTCGTTGACCACGAGGCGCCCAAAGGTGGATTCCGCCGTCTGTGTCGCGCGGCAGAATTCCCTGATCTCGCCAAGGATCTCTTCCGAGGTGCCCCCGGCCCTCACGCCCTGATATTCTTCCATCCGCATGGTTGCTCCCCGCGGTTTCCGTCCCTGACGACAATCAAGGAACATCCGGTGGGAAGCGTCAACCACAAACCGAGTGGGCAAGATTCATGGGCTCATGCCCACATATGGGCACAATTCCGGCGCGCGATCCCCTCTTACGCGGCTACCCGTTTGCCGCCCGGCTCGAGCTCGCCGAGATTTTCAAGCTCTCGTTCCGCTTGCGCTTTTGCGGCCCTCAAAATTTGAACCGCATCGGTGATATTCTGCTCGGAATGATTGGCCATCACCTGCATTCGAATGCGGGCTGCACCTTTCGGCACGGCCGGGAACTCAACCAGATTGGCTACCAGCCCGAGCTCCGGCAAACACCGCGCGGCAAGGCGTGCAAGGCCCTCCGATCCCATCTTGACGCAAACGATCGCGGAGGGGTCACCATAATATTCAAGACCGGCCTCGCTCAGCTCGCGGCGAAGCGCCTTGATATTCGCCAACAGCTCGAGCCGCAGCACGCGTCCCTCGAGCGAATTGACGATATCGAAGGCCTTGAGGATTGTCGCCGCCTGCACCGGCGACAGCGCATTGGAGAAGGTTGCCGGCGCGCTGTAAAAGCGCAGATATTCCTGCACTGCGCGGCTCTGACAGGCGACGAATCCGCCGTTCGAGGCAAAAGTCTTCGAGAAGCTGCCCATCACGACATCGATCTTGCCGAGCATGTTTTGCATGCCGATGTGGCCGCGGCCATCCTTGCCCAGACAACCCAGATCATGTGCGACGTCCACGACGAGCGTGGCATTGTATTCACGACAGAGCGACTGCAAGGCCAGCAGATCTGGAGTGTCCGAGTCCATCGAGAACAATCCCTCGGTGAGCACCAGAATGCCGTTCTCGTTATCCTTCGCCCTGATCTTTGCGAGGACGTTGCGGCAATATTCGTTGTCGATGTGCCGGAACATGTGAACGTTGCTGGTCGCTGCATGCGCCCCCTCCTGAAGACAGGAGTGCGCAAGCATGTCCATGACAACGTGGTCAGCCGATCGGACCAGTCCCTTGACCACTCCGAAACCCGCGCCCCATCCGGTCGGGTACAACACGACATGATCCATTTCGAGGAACTCGCCGATCTTCCGCTCGAGCGCGACCGAATGCGAGGTGTTGCCAACCAACGCGGCCGAGCCTGCGCTGTGAACGCCGCAGCGCTCGATCGTCTCGATGGCAATCGCCTTGACTTCCGGATGGGATGACAGGCTGAGATAGTCCTGCGAAGCGAAATTTACGCCGCGCATCCTGTTGCCGCTGTCGTCATGTGCCGAGCAAATCGTCTTGGGGCCATCTTCGGTGGCGCGGGAAAACGGCCACAGGCCGTTTTGCCGACGCAGATCCTGCCACTGGAAGAAGCCCTGGGTGCGGCCCAGCAGGTCAGCCCCGCCAGGAACGCGAAAATCTCTCATGCTGCCGGCGAGCGCGCCAGGCGGAACCTGCGCGTAGGTATTGTTTGACATCATCTTTCCCTGCTCGGCTTTTCGACGTGCTGTCTGCCGATTTCCGTCCACGGTCGCGTAGTGCAATTAATTTCAAGTGTGACTCTGACTCGCACCGTCGCCGTCATTGGTGTTCCGTCCGACGATGTGAATTTTTGGTTCTTGGCCGAACTGAATCACGGCCGCCCTCGGGACGAAGCGTCGCAGAAACCCGCGATTAACCAGACATTAACCATACCAACCATACCGGCCATATTCCGGATGCCGCGTGCATTGCGCTCGGCCCGACGCTGGTTTGGTTCACTCGCGGAAATATTGCCGTTGGGATCGTTTCAGCTTTGCAGGGGTGGCGACCCCCTTCGTCGATTATGCCAGCAACGACGGAAGCAGCTTTCATCGGCGGCTGTCAGATGCCAGCGCGCGGCCTCTGCCGCCCTATGCGGTCGCGGCGCTCGGTTGATCGACCGCGGGCAGAAACGCCCTCATCTTCCCCAAAAGTCGCTGCAAATCCACGGGCTTGGTGTCGAAATCCGAGCAGCCGACCTCGACACTTTTGACGCGGTCGCTGGCAAGGGCGTGGGCTGTCAAAGCGATGATTGGGATGGCTGCGGTCGTTGGATTGGCCCTGATCAGCTGAGTTGCTTCCCAGCCGTCCATTTCGCCCAGCGCGACATCCATCAAGATCAAATCCGGATTTTCGCTCTCGGCCATCGCGACGCCGGCGGCGCCGTCATGCGCGCAGCAGACGGTGAAACCGTGCCGTTGCAGGCGCCGGGTAAGCATGTCCCGGTTCATTTCGTTGTCCTCAACCAGCAGGATCTTATGCATGGGGCATTTCTGCGGCAGGCTGAAGCGCGAGGTCGGGAGCAGCCGGGACCAGCGTCGCGACGACATGCAGGTCTTCTTTCCGCCGACCGGTGGTCAAAGGCATGCGAATGGTGAAGCGACTTCCCTCGCCGAGTTCGCTCTCGACGGAAACCTCCCCGTCCATCAGTTTGCACAGCTTCTGGCTCAGCGCCAAACCAAGTCCAGTGCCGCCATATTTGCTCGTGCTGGAATCATCGGCGACGGTGAACTTTTCAAAGAGATGAGTGATCTGATCCGCAGCGATGCCGATGCCGGTGTCGATGACGTCGACCACGAGCTGATCGTCATCATTATTGGTGACACGCTTGGCAACCAATTCCACCGTCCCATCCCGGGTGAACTTGACCGCGTTATCGAGCAATTGTCCGAGCATGTTCCGGAATTTGCCGGCGTCGCAGAGGGCCGTTCCGAGATAAGCCGGGATCGTGCACCGGAATTCGTTTCCGTTGCGCACAGCAGCAGGCCTCGCGCGCTCGGTTATTTCCACCAGCAATCCGGCGAGATCGGTCTCCGCCAGGTCGAGCTCCATCTTCCCGGCTTCGATCTTCGACAGGTCGAGCACCTCGTTGACAAGCTTCAGCAGATGCTGACCGGCGGTGTGAATCTTGGTCAAGTCGGAGACGCTGGCGCCGTCGCCTTCCGTCTCGGCATCTTCAAGCAGAATCTGGCTGTAGCCGATAACGGCATTGAGCGGCGTACGCAGTTCGTGACTCATCTTGGCCAGAAAATCGGCCTTTGCAGCACTCGCGCGATCGGCCTCCGCGGTGGCAGCGCGGAGCGCAACAGCGGTAGCCATGTGCTCGCGCATCTCGCTTTCCAGCTCGCCCTGCGACGCCAGAACCTTGGCGTAATAAAGCGCCATCATCGCGACGTAGAGAGCCGCAGCCGTCGTCGAGACAAGTCCCAGCCCCTGCATCGCGGCGACCGGCAGCTTGTTATTGATTTCGAAACCAAAGAAATGGAAGAAGCCGAATATCGCGACGTTCACGGTGAACATCGCCATAACGATCAGCCGCAGCGAACTCGACGAACCCAGATAGAAGAAGGCGAGCAACGGTATCACCAGCACCCAGGCCAGCGTGGGCGAGGTAACTCCGCCGTAGAAGTAGCAGCTCCAGAAAATGCAGAAGATCAGATTTTCGATCGAGACAAGCGCGAGCGGATTGTAAGGAACGCCGGCCCGCAACAGGAACGGGAACACCCAGAAGGCGGTAATGGAAACAGCCAGCACTGCGACGTCGTATCCCGGCGACGGGTCAAGCACGAAGATCGTGATCGGAACTACGTTTCCGATGAACGGCCCGAGAATGTGACTTACCAAAAAGACGTGTGCGCGGTTCCGGGTATCGCGATCCGCTGCGATGTCCGGAGGAATGAAATAGTTAACCAAGCGATCGAGCGCAGCGATCGCTTTTACCAGCATGGTTTTCATAAAATTTGCGCCGCCTTCCGCAAGTTGCTTCAGCTACCATTCGCGCCGCGACCGCAGCAATCCAAAGCAGGCAAAAAACAGAGCTGCCCGCGCCTAACATTTTCAGGCTCCGCTTAAAACGGCGTTAATCGAGGCGGACGGCCCGCTATACCGAATTTTAAAGCGGCCACGCTAGGTTCGGCAGGAAAGAAGTCCAGGAGGGGCGCAGAACAATGCTGATCTGGAGCCGGCTTGTCAGATTCATCGATTGGTTCATTCCGGCCGCAGCGAAACTCGAGCGCTCGGAGCGCGGACTTGCCCAGAACTTTGTCTTCACGCATCTGTTCGGGCCTCTGCTTTCCCAGTCGATCAGCCTTTTCCTGTATCTCAGCGATCCGCATCCGGATTGGGCCTGCTGGACGGTGATCGTCTGCATCTGGCTGTTCTGGGCGCTCCCCTTCGTCTACAAGAAAACCGGCGATCTACAGCTCTCGGCATTGATCTCCGTTGAACTGCTTGCCTTCACCTCGCTGTTCGGGTCCTACTTCTACGGCGGCGTCAGCTCGCCGTTTCTTCCCTGGCTTATCGTCAGCTTGCTGCTGGGCTTCTTCTATCTGTCCGAGCGGCCCCTCGTGGTTGTCGCTCTCTTTACATGCAACATTGCCGGCTTTGTCCTGGCCTATCTGTTGTGGGGCTTCCCCGACGTGCTGTCACACGAGCAACTGTCGATGGTCGGCTGGATCTCGATTCTGTCGGCCACCATCTACATGTCCTGGATGGCGACCTATTACGCGAACATGATCGCCATGCGATCGGATCTCGAACGCGAGGCCGAACGACATCGCGAGACTGCGGTTCGGCTGCGGGAAGCAAAGGACCTGGCCGACAGGGCGAACCGTGCCAAGTCCATCTTCCTCGCAAAAATGAGTCACGAACTGCGAACACCGCTGAATGCGGTGATTGGGTTCAGTGAAATCCTGCTCGACGACGTCGAGCTCGACGGCAAGAACCAGCACAAGAGGGCGGATCTCGAACGGATCAACTCGGCCGGCAAGCATCTGCTCTCTCTGGTTACCGACGTTCTCGACCTCTCGAAGATCGAGTCGAACCATATCGAGCTGAAAATCCAGGAGTTCGACCTTGGCGAGATGGTGCGCGAGGTCGTCGCCACCGTACAGCCGATGGTGGCCGAGAAGAAGAACAAGCTCGTCGTCAAATGTCCGGCAAGCCTCGGCATCGTCTCGACCGACCAGACCAAGCTGCGTCAGGCGGCGCTCAATCTGCTGAGTAATGCGGCAAAATTCACCGAGGCGGGAACCGTCACGCTGAGCGTGCAGAGGCGGAAGCGCCAGGCCGGCGACTGGGTCGAGATCCAGGTGCAGGACACCGGCATCGGCATCGCCGAGTCGGACATCGGTCGATTGTTCCAGAACTTTGGTCAGGCCAACCAGTCGACCTCGAGCAAATATGGCGGCACGGGCCTCGGGCTGGTATTGAGCCAGAAGCTATGCGCACTCATGGGCGGTGGAATTTCCGTGAATAGCGAGCTCGGGCAGGGATCGTGTTTCACGATCCGCGTGCTCGCCTGGATGAAGGAACAGCCAGCCGCCAGTGACATCTCTTCCAGGCCAACCTTGCAATTCGTACAATCAGCAGCAGTTTGAAAATGTCCATTTCGAATATCAATTCCCTTCAAGCGACCTCGCGGCATGCCGACGAGCCGAGCGACGCGATCTCCCGTCAGCAGGATATCCGTCCTCGCCTGCTGATCGTCGACGACATCGGCGACAATCGCAACATCCTGATGCGGCGCTTCGAGCGTCGCGGTTTCGACGTGGTCGAGGCCGAATCCGGGCTTGAGGCCATCGAGCTCATCGAAAAGGGCTTCTTCGATCTCGTGCTTCTCGATGTCATGATGCCCGGCATTGACGGGATAGAGACCTTGAAGCGTATCCGCAGCCGGCGGTCGGCGTCTGCCCTGCCGGTCATCATGGTCACGGCGAAGTCGGAGAGCGGCAATATCGTCGACGCGCTTGAGCAGGGCGCCAATGACTACGTCACCAAGCCAGTGGATTTCGCCGTCGCGTTGGCGCGCGTCAATACGCAGATCAGTCGCAGGCGCGCGGAGCAGCAGGTCGTTTTGGCCAATGACGAGCTGCGCAAGGCCAATGAATATCTCGAGCGCCGGGTCGAGGAACGCACAACGCGCCTGATCGACGCCAATCGGAGGCTGAAGGAAGAAATCGCCGATCGCGAGGAATTACAGGCAAAGTCGCAGTACCTTGCCTATCATGACTCTTTGACGGGGCTCGGCAATCGGCTTTTGTTCAAGGAGCAGCTGGACGAGGCGCTGAAGGATGTTTCGGTGGCGTCACAGCCTTTAGCGGTCCTGTTTCTGGATCTCGACGGCTTCAAGGCGGTCAACGATACTCTCGGGCACTCTGTCGGTGATTTGCTGCTGAAGTCCATCGCCGCGAAACTTCGTGACTTGCTGCCGGTAACCGATCGCATCGCCCGGCTTGGCGGTGACGAGTTCGCCATCCTGCAGGTATCCGGTCCCCAGCCGACATCGTCAATTTCGCTCGCGGAAAAGATCATCGAGGTAGTTGGTCATCCGCACAGTATCGACGGACACGATGCGGCGGTGGGAGCCAGTGTCGGTATCGCGGTTGCGCGTCCCGATCAAATGAACACCGAGAGCTTCCTCAAGAGCGCCGACCTGGCGATGTACAACGCCAAATCCGAGGGACGCGGCACTTATCGAATATTCGATCCGCAGATGGACGAGATCGTTCAGAGCCGCCGCTCGCTCGAACGCGACATGCGAGCTGCCCTCGCGCAGGGGGGATTTGAGCTTTACTACCAGCCGCTCGTCAACCTGCAGAGCAAAAAGGTCACGGCTTTTGAAGCGCTGATGCGATGGCATCACTCCGATCGCGGGACTGTGCCGCCGTCGGAATTCATCCCGGTGGCTGAAGAGATGGGATTGATCGTCCAGCTTGGCGAGTGGGCGCTGAGGTCCGCGTGCCTGGAAGCAGTAAAATGGCCCGACGAAATCCGCGTCTCGGTCAACCTGTCTCCGCTTCAGTTTGCGAAGGGCAATCTGGTTTCGACAGTCATGAGTGCCCTGGCTTCCGCGGGGTTGCCCGCTTCGCGCCTGGAGCTCGAAATCACGGAGTCGGTGTTGCTCGAGAAATCGGAACGCAACATCACGATCTTGAACCAGTTGCGCACGCTGGGTGCCCGGATATCGATGGACGACTTTGGCACAGGCTATTCCAGCATCGGCTATCTGCGCAGCTTCCCGTTTGACAAGATCAAGATTGATCAATCGTTTGTTCGAGACCTTCTCGTCGACGAGGGAAGCCTCGCGATCGTGCGCGCGATCGCAGGATTGGGCATCAGCTTTGGGATGACGACGACCGCCGAAGGCGTCGAGACCGAAGAGCAGATGCGATGCCTCAATCTTGAGGGTTGCGTCGAGGTCCAGGGCTATTTGTACAGCAGGCCGGTGCCGGCGGACGACGTCGCAAAACTATTGGGCGACTGGAGCATAAAAGCCGAGCCATGATGTGCCCGAGAAGGCGCGCCGTGCGATATTCGCCATCTACCTCGCCGGCCACTCCGCCTTGTCAGTGCCGAGCCGTACCGCGGGCCGCGCCCAATAGGCCGGTGTCTTCGACAGGATCGCGGAGTGCTTGACCGCGCGAAGCACGCCGAAACCAGACGGCACGTCTTCCATGAACGGCGCGACTGCCTCCTCCCTCACATCGGCTTGCTTGAATCCATCGGCAAAGCGGCCGAGATTCCACATCCAGCCTCCGGTCTGTGCGAGCGATACGCGCACATGCCAGCTGCCGCCCTCGCGCGCCTGACGCGCCTTGGCCATCATGGCGCCGAACGCCAGGAAATAACCGCTGGCATGGTCGAGCAGTTGCGCCGGCAATTCCTTCGGCTCCTCGCCACCGGCGGCCGTGCCTTCGGCGTGGTTGTAACCGGTCGAGGTCTGCACCAGCGAGTTGAAGCCGCGGCGCTCCGCCCAGGGGCCGGCGTGGCCATAGGCGGACAACGTGACATAGACGATGCCCGGATTGATCTCGGCGGCCTCCTCCGGCGAGAAACCGAGCCTGGCGATCGCCTGCGGCCGATAACCTTGCGTGAAGATATCCGCCTGCGCCAGCAGATCGCGCAGCTGTCCCCGCCCCTCCTCACTCTTGAGCTCGATGAAGGTGGAAAGCTTGCCGCGGCCGGTGTCGATGGTGAGCCAGGGGATCCCCGGCACGTTGGGGCCGTAGACCAGCAGCACGTCGGCACCATGCGCAGCCAGCGTGCGCCCCGACACGGGACCGGCAATGACGCGCGACAGATCGAGCACGCGCACGCCGGCAAGCGGGCGCTCACCTTTGTGACCGCCCTTGGGCCACGGCTTGGGAGGCGCCTCGCCGATCTTCTCGATCGTGAACGGCGGCAGTGCAGCCAGTGCCTTCGCATGCGGCGTCGCCGACCATTGTTCATGCGAGCGCATCAGCGAGACCACGGCACCGCCGGCATAGGCCGCGGTCTCGAACGCCTCGCCGTCCCATTCATTGAGGGCAGCCTGGATCTTCTCGCGCTCCGGCTCGCATTGCAGCACCTGGCACACGGCAGCACGATGATGCCTGAAGTTGGTGTGCAGCCGGACGAAGCGCTTGTCGCGCGTCGTGTAGATGCCGGCCGTTGGATCCCAACTCGGCGGCGGCGGCTTGCCGTCGAGGCGCAAGTACCGCTCGGAGCGGCATTCGACGATGGCATGGAGCATGTCGACCGCGACGCCTTGCGTCTCGCCGCTGCGCAGCTTCCAGATTTCAGCGGCGGCAAGACCGCTCGCTGCGATCGAAGCCTGCGCCGCGGCGGCAACGCGGAACGATGACGGCAGGATCGGCTCAGCGCCGGTGAGCGTGACGGTGTCGAGCGCGGACGGCTCGCCGCCGGCGAGTGTCCAGAGGTCGGCGAGAATGTCGCGGGGAGATTGCATGGTGGATTCAACTCGTCATACGCGGGCTTGACCCGCGTATCCATCTTTATGGGAAGGTCCTTTCAAAACAGGATGACGCTGGCCGGGTCAAGCCCGGCCAAGACGAGGCTGATGAAAATCTCATCGGAAGGCTTTGGCCAGTCGCGCCACAGCCGGCGGGATCATCTGGCGCGGATAGCCGCTGAACCCCATGACCAGGGCCGATCGAGGCCGGGCAGCGACGTACATCGTGCTCATGGCGCGAACGATGATGCCTTGCTCGCGCGCCGCGCGTTCGATCGCGACATCGGACCGGCCGCGCCGCAGACAAGCGACGAGATGCATGCCCTGGTCCGGCGGATCGACGGCGATCTCGCCGGCGAGCCGCTGTCGCAGGGCGGCGACAAGCGCGTCGCGCTGATCGCGGTACTGCAGGCGCATTCGGCGGATGTGGCCCGCGAAATGCCCCTCCTCGATGAAGTCCGCAACCACGGCCTGGGCGAGACTCGAGGGCTGTCGGTCCACGAGATAGCGGGCGGTAACGAAGGCTTGCGTCAGTGCGGGCGGCACCACGGCATAGCCAAGCCGCAGCCCGGGAAACAGCGCCTTGTTGAGGGTGCCGACATAGATCACGCGCTCATTGTCATCGAGGCCCTGCAGCGAAGCCAGCGCCCGCCCGCCGTAGCGAAATTCGCTGGCATAGTCGTCCTCGACAATCCACACCTTGTTCTCGCGCGCCCAATTCAAAAGCTCGAGACGTCGCGCCATGGCGAGCACGACTCCAATCGGAAACTGATGGGAGGGTGTAACGAACACTGCGCGCGCCTTCGGCGCTAACCTGATCCCCGCGCCGATGTCAATTCCCTGACCGTCGACCGGAATCGGACGGGCTTTGACGCCGGCGGCGATGAGCGCCAGCCGTGTCAAGGCATAGCCGGGGTCTTCGAGCCAGGCCTGCATGTCGGGTTGGCGCACCACGCGAATGATGAGATCGAGCGCGTGCTGGGTGCCTGACGTCACCACGATCTGCTCCGGCTCGCATCGAACGGCGCGGGCTGCGCGCAAATAATCGCAGATGGCCTTGCGAAGCCGGGGCAAGCCGCGCGGATCGGAATAGCCAAAATGATCGTGACCCAGCGAACGAAACACCCGCGCGCTGGTCCTGCGCCACAATTCCGTGGTCCGCGCATCGATGAGGGTGCGGCCCAGATTGAACGGCCGCTCCTCGCTCTGCACGGTGACATCGACGAAATTTTCCGGCAGCGGCGCTTCGGCTGCGCGGGATCGAGCCGTCGCGACGAGCCGCTTGCCGCTCCTCGCACCGCGACCGTCGACCGGCTCGGGAAGGTCCGACGAGACGTAGCTGCCGGATCCGACCTTGCCGCTGGCATAGCCTTCCGCCAGCAATTGCTCGTAGGCCGATACCACGGCGGAGCGCGAGACTTTCAGCTGAGACGCGAGCTGGCGCGTCGAGGGAAGCTTGGTCCCCGGACGCAGGTCTTGCGACAGAATGGCCGAGCGAATCTGCAGGTAGATTTGATGGAACAGCGGCGCATCGCCGCTGCGCGTGAGCTGCCAGGCATAGAGGTTGGCCCAGCTCCGCCGCTGCTCCTTCATGTCGCCGCTCCGTGCGAAAATGGTATGCCGACTTCTCAACAAGTGGACCTTTCGACGGGACCACTTTCTGTTTTATGCGTCGGCCGGGACATGATTTCAAGACGGTGCCGACACCGGCGGCGCGCAACGGATTTGCGGAGAACAGCGATGAGCGCCTCCAATTTGCGGCGCGCCGACATGGCGATGACGAACGAGCAGATGCTGCGAACACTCGATCGTGGATTTGCCGGGCGGCTGGCCAGCGTGAGCGAGGACGGTTATCCCTACTGCGTGCCGCTCCTCTATGTCTGGGCGGAAGACCGGCTGTTCCTGCACGGGACCAGCGCGCGCGGCCATCTGCAAACCAACGTCCGGCGCGAGCCGCGGGTCTGCTTCGAGCTGGACGAGCCGGACCAAGTCTTCGACTATGGCCGCTTCGAGTGCGACTCCGGCCTCGCCTACCGAAGCGTCATCCTGTTCGGCAGGATTCGAATTGCGGAAGACGCGGCGACCAAGCAGCGGTTCTGCGAGCGGCTGATGGAAAAATACGGCAAGCCGAACTCGATCCGCCCGAAGAACTTCTTTCCGCGGCTCAATGTGATCACCGTCTACGTCATGACCGTCGAGCGGATGACCGGCAAGGAGAGGCTGTTGCCCGAGCTTTCCGAGCAGTGGCCGGCGAAGGACCGGACCCGGACCCCCGAAGCGCGGCCATAGGCATCGCGCAAGGCCGTTGCATTGGAGCAACACTCTTCCAGGAAAGCTCGGGGAACCGCGGTTTCGCCATTGCGCGCCCACAAAGTGATCCGAAAAACTCAAACGAAGTCGGGTGCTTGGCTGCGTAATCGGGCTCCGTTGGAACGGTTGGAGGTTGGCATCATGAAACCTTGGCGGTTTGCGACGATGGCGGCGGTGTTGTGCCGAATGGAGGTGCTGCCCGCCTGCGCTATCGGCCTGCTTGCGGCGTGGGGCTCGGTTGGAATCGAGACCCGCGGCACCTCGCCGATCATGAACCGGATCGCGCCTGCTCTCGCTGCCGATGCGGATGCCGCAATGACGCCGCGACCAAGGACCATCGACAACGCAGTTGCGGCCAAGCCAGAGTTGGCGCTCGCCAGCGACTCGATCAGCAAGCCCACCGAGCAGCAATCGTCGCGTGAAATCGAGCCACTCGTCGCATCCGCGGCCACCGATTTAACGCCGAAACAGCCAACCGAGCCGCCACCGGTGCAGGTGGGATCGCTCGAACCCGAACCGACCATCGTGGCCGTCGCGACCGATACGACCGAGAAGCCGCCATCAGAGACAGCGCCCGTGCAGGTGGCAGCGCTCGAACCCAGCGCCATCGTCGAAGCCGCCACCAGTCCAACAGAGAAGCTGTCATCCGAAACGCCGCCAGTGCCGGCGGATCCGGTGCGCGAGGCAAAGTTGAACTCGGTCGAGATTTTCGACGAGTGCTACGCCGCGGACGTCTGCATCGACCGCTACCTCTGGGCGCTCTATGAGCGGACGCCCAAGGAAGACTCCATCAAGGTGCAGGAGCAGCACAAAGTGACAGTCAAGAGGAAGGGAAAGATGGTGACTGTCACCAGGACATCGACCCGGGTCGTCGATGAGGATTTTGCGTGGAAGGACCCGAAGGCCGCCGACAAGTCCAGCATGTCGATGATGGACTATGTGATTGGAGGCATGGACCGGAGCTTCAAGCTGAAGCTCTTCCGTGTACTTCGCGCGGCCGAGGCCGCCGGCCTGTCCCCCGGGATCACCAGCGCCTTCCGCGATGATTATCGCCAATCGATCGCAGCCGGTCTCAAGGCGGCCAACGACAGATCGTACCATGGCGGCAGCTTCCGCGGCGGCTACGGCCACGGGCTCGCGGCCGACATCGTGAGCGTGAACGGCGCGACGCGTGCGCAGCGGCAGGCTTCCAGCGAAAGCTTGTGGAAATGGGTCGATACGCACGGGCGGGAGTACGGCGTCGGCCGGCCGTATCTCGATCGAGACCCGCCGCATGTGGGACCCATCGACGGCAACGAATACATCTCTCGCCGCGGCACGAAGCCGCAGGAGGCGAAGTCGGGCGCGGAGAAGCACAAGCGGGTCGCCACACGGGACGAGCGCAGCGTAACGAAGCGCGTAAGAACCGCGAAATCCTCGTAAAGCGCCGAACGATCTTCAGGCACTGTGATGTCGCGTTGCCCTTTTCAGGCGTCGCATCCGCATGAGGCGGCGCAGCAGACAGGCGTTCAAGGCAGCGCCGGACGCGATCACTGCGCGCGTGGGTTGTTGCCCGCGGTCCACCAATGTCCGGAAGCGAACGCTGCCCATCTTCCGCCCGCGCGCGCTGCATGGACGGTCTTTTTTCCGCCCTAACAGGAACAAACGGCTGAACAAACATTAAGGGACAGCGCAACGACAGGAAGGGGAAACAACGCCAATGTTGTCCAATGAAGGCGCTGTCTATTATCCCGAAGAACTCTCGCTTCTCGGAAAAGTCCTTGATCAGGTGATGCAGTCATTGCCGCCGAATCTTCGGACGCCCTACAATCGGGCTGCGATCGCGAGAAACATCCTTGCCTGTGCCCAGGGCGGTGAGCGGGACCCGGACGTACTTGGACGGGCGGCGTTGATGGATTCGACAGTCACGATGGCGGCGTGACCACTCCGGTCAGGTCACCGGACGACGATCCCACAATCGCCCAGCACAGACGCCCAACACAAACGCTCAGCACAATCACTCGGGGCTCCCATCTTCTATCGGTCAAGCAGGACGGCGGCTTGCGTTGACGGTCAAAAAGAACCGCCGGAGAGGTATCCATGACTTACCCACAAAGCCCTCGCGCGGAGAAGGACCAGGCGTCGTCCGGCAGGTCTGCACGGGCTTCGGACACGAGACCCGATCCGCGCAGCGGCGTGCGGCCCACGTCGGCGTCGGTCCACACCCTTCATGCCTTCGGCCGCAAGGGCGATGAGGGCGCAATCCGCCGGCCTTCGACCATCGGGCGCATGTTGCGTGGCTTCATCCGGCTTGTTGTGACTATCCTCGTCGGCGTCGGCGCTACGCTCGCCTGGCAGAACTACGGCGACGTGGCGAGGGAAATGGTGACGGCCCGAGCCCCGACGCTAGCTTCGTGGTTGCCGCCGACCAGGCTGGCGGCCGGCCTTGCATCGTTTGCCCCGGCACTGCAGCCTCAGTCTTCGGCAGTCAATCTCGATGCCGTGCGGCGAGGCATGGAAGTGCTCGCCGCCAGACAGGACCAGATGGCTCAGAGCCTTGGCGCACTGCTGGCGATCGAGGCGGACGTCAGGCAGAAGATGTCGTTCACGCCTCCATCGGCTGCGACAGTGGTCCAGCCGGCTCCCGTCCAGCAGTACAGACCCGCGCAGCCGAGGGTGCGGTGATCGGCTGCGTAGTGCGATCCGACCTCTCCCTGCAAGCGGGGCGAGGTTGATCCCTCTCTAATGAAAATCCCGCGAGCGCGGCAGGATGCGCACATTGCGGGGATGGCGGATTTGTTGCGCGGCATTCTCCGGGTGGTCGCGGCGGTCGTCGTTGAGCGGTTCGATCAGCGCAGGCCTGATCGGCACCGGCTCCTTGCGGAGCGCGTCATCGGAGAGGCCGATCAGATCGTGCGAGCGGTCGAACATTCGCTGCGCCACCAGATGCGTCACCTCCTCGGGGCTCGACTGGATATAGCCCTCGACCAGGATCAGCCGCGCGCCCATCACCTCTTTCCGGTATTTCTCCATCACCTTCGGCCACACCACGATGTTGGCGATGCCGGTTTCGTCCTCCAGCGTCATGAACACCACGCCTTTGGCGCTGCCCGGCCGCTGCCGCACCAGCACCACGCCGGCGCAGCGGACCGAGAGCTTGTCGTTGTGATGGCAGACCTCGCGGCACGCCATGACGCGCTCGCGCGAAAACATTCCGCGCAAAAATTGCATCGGATGGCCCTTCAGCGACAGCCGGATGGTCTGGTAGTCGGCGACGACCTGCTCCGGCAGCGGCATCAGCGGCAATGGCTTGGCCTGCTCATCCGGCTGCTCGCGCGCGGTCGCGGCCTCGAACAGCGGCAGCGGCACGTCGTCCGGCAGCCGCCGCACCGACCACAGCGCCTCGCGGCGGTCGAGCCCGAGCGAGCGGAACGCATCGGCATCCGCAAGCAGGATCATCGCGCGTTTTGGCAAGGCGGTATCGCGGGCGAAATCTTCGAGCGAGGTGAAGGGCCGGCGCTTGCGCGCGGCGACAATGCGCTCGGCCCAGTCGTCGAGTTGAATTTCGTTGTCGTTGCGAGGCGTCGGAATTTCTTCAGTACCGTCATTCCGGGATGCGCCGAAAGACGCAGGCCCGGAATCCATAACCACCATCGGGAGTATGGATTCCGGGCTCGCGCTTCGCGCGCCCCGGAATGACGACTGGATGTTTTTCAGCCGCTCCTCGTCTTCATCCTTCCAGGAAAATCCATCGATCTGGCGGAAGCCCAATCGCACCGCGCAATGATCGCCGACTTTCTCCTCCAGCGTATTCTGCGCGAAACTAAAGGACACATCGACCTCGCGCACCTCGACACCGTTCTTGCGGGCATCTCCGACGATCTGCGCCGGCGCGTAAAAACCCATCGGCTGCGAGTTGAGCAGCCCGCAACAGAATGCATCGGGATGCCAATATTTCAGCCATGAAGAGATGTAGACGAGCTGCGCGAAGCTCGCGGCATGGCTTTCCGGAAAGCCGTAGGAGCCGAACCCCTTGATCTGGTCGAAACAGCTTTTCGCGAAGGCCGGATCGTAGCCGCGCGCGATCATGTTGCCGATCATCTTGTCTTCGAACTTGCCGATGGTGCCGACATTGCGGAAGGTCGCCATCGCACGGCGAAGCCCGTTGGCCTCTTCTGCCGTGAATTTCGCCGCCTCTATCGCGATCCGCATCGCCTGCTCCTGGAACAGCGGCACGCCCAGCGTCTTGTGCAGCACCCGGTAGAGCTCGTCCGCATCGCCATGCTCCGGCGATGGCGACGGATAGCTCACCTTCTCCAACTTGTTTCTTCGCCGCAAATAAGGATGGACCATGTCGCCCTGGATCGGACCGGGGCGCACGATCGCGACTTCAATGACCAGATCGTAGAAGGTGCGCGGCCTCAGCCGCGGCAGCATGTTCATCTGCGCGCGGCTCTCGACCTGGAACACGCCGAGCGATTCGCCCTTCTGCAGCATCTGATAAACTTCGTCGTCATCTTCCGATTTGATGTCGGCCAGCTCATAACGTTTCCCCTTGTGCTGATCGATCAGGTCGAAGCATTTGCGGATGCAGGTCAGCATGCCCAGCGCCAGCACGTCGACCTTCATCATGTGCAGCGCGTCGACGTCGTCCTTGTCCCATTCGATGAAGGTGCGGTCGTCCATCGCGGCATTGCCGATCGGAACGTAGGTGTCGAGCCGGTCTTGCGTCAGCACATAGCCGCCGACATGCTGTGACAGGTGCCGCGGGAACTGGATCAGCTCGGTCGCAAGCTCGACAGCGCGCACCACCATCGCATTCCCGGGATCGAAGCCGGCCTGGCGGACCTGCATCTCCGAGAGCCCGTCGCCCCAGCTTCCCCAGACGGTATCGGCGAGTGCCGCGGTGACATCTTGCGTCAGCCCCAGCACCCTGCCGACATCGCGGATAGCGCTGCGCGGCCGGTAGTGGATGACGGTCGCAATAACAGCGGCGCGGTGGCGGCCGTAGCGGCGGTAGACATATTGCATCACCTCCTCGCGTCGCGAATGCTCGAAATCGACGTCGATATCGGGCGGCTCCAATCGCTCCTTGGAGATGAAGCGCTCGAACAGCAGATCGACCTTGGTCGGATCGACCGAGGTGACGCCGAGCACGTAGCAGACTGCCGAGTTCGCCGCCGATCCCCGGCCCTGGCACAGGATATTCTGGCTGCGCGCGTAATGAACGATGTCGTTCACGGTCAGGAAATAATGCGCGTATTTCAGCTCGGCGATGAGATCGAGCTCCTTGCGCAGCGTAGCGCGCAACATCTCGCTGATGCCGTCGGGAAAATATTGAGTAACGCCCGCCCAGGTCAGGTCTTCCAGATGCTGCTGCGCGGTCTTGCCCGGCGGCACCGGCTCATCTGGATACTGGTATTTCAATTGATCGAGCGAGAAGTGGATACGGTCCGCAAATCGTATCGTCTCGGCAATCGCTTCGGGAAAATCGCGAAACAGCCGCGTCATTTCTTCTGCGGGCTTCAGATGCCGTTCGGCATTGGCCTGCAGCTTCCTGCCGATGGCCTCGATTGTGGTCTTCTCACGGATACAGGTCAGCACATCCTGCAGCGCGCGGCGCGCCGGATGATGGTACAGCACCTCGTTGGTCGCAAGCAGCGGCACATGCGCCGACAGCGCCAGGCGATGCAGCTCCGCCAGACGCCGCCGGTCGTCGCCGCGATAGAGCAGACTTGCCGCAAGCCACACACCATCGGCGGTGGTCTGCTTCAACCGCGCCAACACTTTTGAAGCGGCGTCCGCGTCAAAACGATGCGGCAACACCACGACCAGAAGCTGGCCTTCGGAAAATTCCAGGAGGTCGGAAAATTTAAGGCAGCACTCGCCCTTCTCGACTTTCTCGGCGTCGGTGCCCCGCTTGCCGCGGGTCAAGAGCTGGCACAGCCGGCCGTAGGCGGCGCGGTCGCGCGGATAGACCAGGATATCAGGCGCGCCATCGATGAAGACGATGCGCGCGCCGACCAGGAGTTTTGGCTTGTACCGCAGTTCCGGATTTTCCAGCTCGCTATAAGCGCGCACGATGCCGGCGAGCGTGTTGTGGTCGGCGATGCCGATCGCGGCCAAGCGCAGCTCGCTCGCCTGATGCACATAGTCCTGCGGATGCGAGCCGCCGCGCAGGAAGGAGAAATTCGTCGTGAGGCCGATTTCGGCATAATCGGTCATGCGAACAGCCCGTGCACGAACCAGTTGGCGGGCACCGGCCTGCCCTCTTCGTCCCTAAGCTCGCTCTCGTAAAGCCCGTCTCGGAAAATCCAGAAACGCAGGCCCTCGGCATCCTCGATCCGGAAATAATCGCGGGTAAGCCGCTTGCCGTCCTGCTTCCACCATTCCATGGCGATGCGTTCCGGCCCCTCTACCCGCACCACCGCATGCAGCGCGCGGCGCCAAGTGAACTGGTGCGGCGGACCGTCGGGGACCATGGCGAGGGGCACCTTGATCGGCTCCGGCTTGTCGAACAGACGCAAGGGCCGGAGCGGCGGCTCACCTGCCGCACGCGCCGGCCACTCGGCCGATGTGGCGGTCGTGAGGTGGTGCTGCGCGGGCGCTGATAGCGCCGCGCGTTCCGGGATGTGCGTATCCTGCGGCAGATGCACGACCACGCGCTTTCCGCCGATGCGTGCGGCGATACGGTCGATCAGCGCGGCCAGCTCGTCATTGTCATGCACATGTTGATCGAGATCGCGCTGCTGCTGCACCATGATCTCGGTGCGGCTTGCGGAGAGCCGGATCAGATCGAAGCCGAAGCCGGGATCGAGGGGGTCGCTGAGCGCATCGAGCCGCTCGCGAAACAGGCGATCGATGACCGCGGCGCGCGTCACCGGCTGTCCGGTGTCGACGAGAAGCGTGCGCACCACGCCGTCGGTGCGGAAGAAGCTCGCCTCCAGCCGCCGCGCGCCCTTGCCCTGCTTCTCCATCGAGGCCACCAGCGTGATGGCCAGCCGCGACAGCGTCGCGGCGATCACACCTTCGGTGGCGACCGGCTCGGCAAAGCGCTGCTCGACGATGTAATCGGGCAGCGGTTTGCGCGGGCTGATCGGGGCATCGCCCTCGCCCAGCGCCTGCTCCAGCTTTGTGGTGAAGACCGCGCCAAAGCGCGCGGTGATCTCGTGGCGGGCGCGGGAAGCCACATCGCCGATGGTTTTCAGGCCCGCGCGGCGCAGGCCACTCGCGATCGCCTCCACCGCACCGAGCGTGAGCACCGGAAGCGAGCCGACGGCGTCGGCCTCTTCACCATCGGCAACGATGCAGCCATGGACGTGGCGATTCATGGTCCGCGCACAGATCGAGGTGGAAGCGATCGCCGCGCTGACGGCAAAACCCTGCGCGGTCAGCGCGTCGCACAGCCGGCGCAGGATCGCGGCCTCGCCGCCGAACAGATGGGCGCAGCCGGTGATGTCGAGGAACAGACCGTGTGGCGCATCGAGCGCGACCAGCGGCGTGAAGCGGTCGCACCAGTCGGCGATATCGCCGAGGGTCTTTGCGTCCGCCGCGACATCCGTATCATACACCTGCAGATGCGGGCAGATGGCACGGGCATTGGCAAGCGGCAACCCAATCGCGAGGCCATAGGACGCAGCCGCGTCGTCAAGGGAATAGATCACAAGCGCGTTGTGCTCCTTGGCGACGACGACGCTGGGGACATCCCCGTTAACCGGCGCGACGCTGGAGAGCTGCCGCTTGATGCGGTCGATGGGCAGGCGTGGCAGCCACAGGCTGAGGATCCGCCGCTTCGCTGAAAAGGCATTCATCGCATTTCCATTCCATGATCCATCGGCCGGTCGGGCCATGACGGTTGCGAATTAGCTCGGCGTCGAAGCATGGTGAGCCCCAAGCCGCCGCAGGCGATGAAGCGCCCCACTGCGACTGCGGCGGCGAATGCGCCGCGCGCACGATCCATCTTGTCTCGGCGGTGGAGGGCAAAGGCGCAGCCGCAATCCGCAGCAGCAATCCGGTGACCCCGGAGGCCTGCGCGGCCAGTGTCAGCTTGCGGCTTGCGACCAGATCGAGCGCCTTCGCCTGCCCCCAGATTTCCAGCACTACGGCGCCCAGCGCATCGCAGGCGAGCGCGTCGGCCGCCGCCCGCAGCGCGCTTTCGACATCGGATGCACGCACCGTGACCAGACAGCGCGGGTCGAGACCGAGCTCGGAAAGCCCGCTCATCGAAAGGGTACCCGCTTCGAGATCGCAAAAATCCTGCCGCACCCACACCAGCGGCCGCCGTGCCGAGATGCGCGCTGAGAGCCCCGCGATGAAACCGGTCGCGGCCGCGCTCTGATGGCCTTCGGCAAACACTTCGTGCACGGCCGCGGTCGCCAACCCGCCACACAACACCATGTCGGCCTCGGCATGGCCGAGCGCGACGCGGTTGGGCGCGATTGCGCAAGTCGACGCCTCGATCCGCTCGATGCGCCCGCGCAAAGTTGCAAGCGTGCTTGTGCGTGCGCTCGTCATGCGCCGCTTCCTTCGAAACCTGATGCGGCCGTCCCTGGTTAGAGAACCATGGACCGGCCCATTCGTTCATGATATGTTCTAATAAAGCTAACATCGCCGAGAGAGTCAATCGGGATCAGCGCCTCATGTTTTTTACCAGCAATCCCAATGACTTCAGAAGACCATTTAAGCCCGCGGAGAAACCCCATGACCGCCCGCCCCACACTCGACAGCCTGCGTGAGCAGGCAAGCACCTGCCGCGCCTGCCCGCTCTGGAAGAACGCCACCCAAACCGTATTCGGCGAAGGCCCGCCGCATGCGAAGGTTATGCTGGTCGGCGAGCAGCCAGGCGACAAGGAAGACCTCGCCGGTCATCCGTTCGTGGGACCGGCCGGGCAGATGCTCGATCGCGCGCTGGAGGAAGCCGGCATCGACCGCGCAAAGGTCTACGTCACCAACGCAGTCAAGCATTTCAAATTCTTCCCGCGCGGAAAATTCCGCCTGCACCAGAAGCCGACCACGCCCGAGATCAAGGCATGCCGCCCATGGTATGAGCGGGAGCTCGCCACGATCAAACCGGAACTGGTGGTGGCGATGGGCGCAACCGCGGCCCAATGCGTGTTCGGCAAGATCACGCCGATCAACAAGAACCGCGGCCGTCTGATCAATCTCGACAGCGGTCTTTCGGCGCTGGTGACGGTGCACCCGTCCTACCTGTTGCGGCTGCCCGACGAGGAAGCCAAGGCGCGCGAATATGAACGCTTCGTCCACGATCTGAAAATCGCCGCCGAACACTATCGAAAATCCGCACACGCCGCGTGATTTCAGCCGCCGCTGCAAACGCAAAGTCACACGCGTTCCCGCGATTTGGGGAATAGCACGTTCCGTTGTCGCGTTTCACCCGCCTGTCACATGCATCGATCAAAATCGCGCCCATTGGGGACCAGGAGAAATTCCAATGAGCGACATGGCGTTACCCGGTTCGATCGAGCCTGCCCTGAGCAAGGGGCCTGATCTCGACAAAAGCTTTCATCCGCTGACCGGCGTTATTTATTTGGGGGTGGTTGCAGCGGCGCTGCTGTTTGTCGCCTACAGCATTTATGTCGATATCGATGCAACGGGCACGAAAGTTACGACCTACCTGCCCTACATCCTGCTCTTCATCGCGCTCCTGATCGCGCTCGGCTTCGAGTTCGTGAACGGCTTCCATGACACCGCCAATGCGGTCGCGACCGTGATCTACACCCGCTCGCTGCCGGCACACATCGCCGTGGTCTGGTCGGGCCTGTGCAACCTGACCGGCGTACTGCTCTCGTCCGGCGCAGTCGCTTTCGGCATCGTCTCGCTGCTGCCGGTGGAATTGATCCTGCAAGTCGGCTCCAGCGCCGGTTTCGCCATGGTGTTCGCGCTGTTGATCGCCGCGATCATCTGGAATCTCGGTACCTGGTGGTTCGGCCTGCCGGCCTCCTCCTCCCACACCCTGATCGGCTCGATCATCGGCGTTGGCATCGCCAATGCGCTGATGCGCGGCCGCGACGGCACCTCGGGCGTCGACTGGTCGCAGGCGGCCAATATCGGCAAGGCCCTGCTGTTGTCGCCGTTGTTCGGTTTCGCGCTGGCGGCGGTGCTCCTGTTCGTGCTGAAGACCGTGCTGGTGCGAGCCACGCCGGCGCTGTTCGCCGAGCCGGTCGGCAACCAGCCGCCGCCGCTGTGGATCCGCACCATCCTGGTCCTCACCTGCACGCTGGTCAGCTTCTTCCACGGCTCGAACGACGGCCAGAAGGGCATGGGCCTGATCATGCTGATCCTGATCGGCACCGTGCCGACCGCCTATGCGCTGAACCGCGCCCTACCGCAGAGCCAGGTCGAGGCCTTCATCAAGAACTCGGATGCCGCGAGCAAGATCATCGCAGCCAAGGCGAGCGGTTATCAGATCCTGGGCGACCCGCGTCCGGCTGTGACCAACTATGTCGCAGCACGTCAGATCAACGAGGGCACCTTCCCCTCATTGGCCGTGCTGGTGCGCGACATCGCAAAGCAGGTCAGCGAATATGGTTCGCTCGCCAAGGTTCCGGCGGAAGCCGTCGGTAACACCCGCAACGACATGTATCTGGTCTCCGAGGCCCTTCGTTTCCTGGTGAAGGACAAGGAAGCCGAGCTGTCAGCCACGGATATCGCCACGCTGAACGCCTACAAGGCTTCGCTCGACAGCGCGACCAAGTTCATCCCGACCTGGGTAAAGATCGCGGTGGCGATCGCGCTCGGGCTTGGCACCATGGTCGGCTGGAAGCGCATTGTCGTCACCGTTGGCGAGAAGATCGGCAAGACCCACCTGACCTACGCGCAAGGTGCCGCGGCCGAGATCACGGCGGCGGCGACGATTGCGGCCGCCGACGGCTACGGCCTGCCGGTCTCGACCACCCACGTGCTGTCCTCGGGCATCGCCGGCACCATGGCCGCCAACGGCTCGGGCCTGCAATGGTCGACGGTGCGCAACATCGCGATGGCCTGGGTGCTGACGCTCCCGATCGCGATGATGATCTCGGGCTTCCTGTATTTCTGCTTCGCCAGCGTGTTCTGAGTAGCGAAGGCTCTCAACGGCCAAGGCCCGCGTGACGAGCGCGGGCCTTTCGGTTTGGAAACCGAGCTCTGCGGTTCAGGATGATTTTTGGCCTGTAAACCGCCCGCCACCGAGCACGCCCTCGTTCACCAGATCGACAAAACGGACATAGCTTTCATAAAAGGCGTCATGACCGGCTGGTGTCCCTGCCGCTCGCGTCTCCTCCCTCAGTTTCCGATACATCGCGAGTCGATGCGTAAGGATTTTGCTCCATTCGCAGCTCAAATCCTCGACCGAGCTCACCACAAAGCCGGCTCCATGCACGAGCTCGGCATAGGTCGGCAAATCGTAGAGATCGGCGACGGCCATGCCCTGCCACATCAACTCCCGATCGGCATCGCTCAGGCGACGATGGGCCACCCAATCGGTAAAGGCGATGCGGCCGCCAGGCTTCAAGATCCGATGCGCTTCTGCGAAAGCGCGCTTCTTGTCGGGCACGTGAAGCAGCGCTTCCTGGCTGACGACGACATCGACGCTGCTCGTGGCCAGCGGAACCTGCATCACATTGCCTTCCAGGACGCGCACTTTGTCCTGGAGGCCGACGCGCCGGATTAGCTCTTCCGCACCTCTCACCCTGGCTGGCGTCAATTCGATGCCGGTAACGTCGGCACCGTAGCGGTGGGCGAAATAGCGCGATGGTCCGCCGAGGCCGGCGCAAAAATCGGCGACGCGGGTGCCCTCGCCGATACCGGCTCGTTCTGCCAGCGCATCGTTTGCGGCGAGCCCGCCGTAGTGATCCTGATCGTGAGGAAAGAGTTCCTCCGGGCTCAGGCCGTCAAGATGACCCCGGCTCGCCTTCAGCCTGGAAAGAATGATCTCGCACGAAATCGGATGACGCTCGTAGAAGTCGATCGCCGATCGAATTTCCGCGCTCACACTTTCGACCTCTCACGCCGCGAGCGTGTTCTCCACCAGCTTGATCCAGTAGGAGGTGCCGTAGACGATCGCCTCGTCGTTGAAATTATAGGCGGGGTGATGCAAGCCCGGCGCTGTCGCCATTGCCGCAGAATATGAAGGCGCCCGGCCGCGCCTCGAGCATGTAGGAGAAATCCTCCGCGCCCATCATCGGCCGCGTCTCGTGCACGTTGGCCTCGCCAGCGACCTCCCTCGCGATCCGCGTCGCAAAATCGGTCTGGGTGGCATGATTGACGGTGACGGGATAACCGTGCTCGTAGACGAGATCGATCCTGGCACCGGCGATCTGCGCCACGCCCGCGCAGACCTCGCGCACGCGCTTCTCGATCAACTCCTTCACCTCCCGCGTGAGCGTCCGCACCGTGCCGCGCAGCACCGCCGTCTGCGGGATCACGTTGCGGGCATCGCCGGCATGGAATTCGCAGATCGAGATCACGGCCGAATCCAGCGGATCGACATTGCGCGACACGATCTGCTGCAGCGCCGTGATGAGCTGCGTGCCGACCATAACGGAGTCGATGCATTTGTGCGGCCGCGCCGCATGCCCGCCATGCCCTTCGATCTTGATGTCGACCGAGGCTGTCGCCGCCATCATCGGCCCCTGGCGAATGGCAAAGGAGCCGACCGGAAGGCCCGGCGTGTTATGCATGCCATAGACCTGCTCGATGCCGAAGCGGTCCATCAGCCCGTCGTTGATCATGGCCTTGGCGCCCGCGCCGCCCTCCTCCGCCGGCTGGAAGATCACGATCGCCTGACCGGCAAAATTCCGCGTCTCGGCGAGATAGCGCGCGGCTCCCAGCAGCATCGCGGTATGACCGTCATGGCCGCAGGCGTGCATCTTGCCCGGCGTCTTCGAGGCATAGGGCAGATGGGTCGCCTCCTGGATCGGCAGTGCGTCCATGTCGGCGCGCAGGCCGATCACCTGCGATTCGCCGTTGCCGTTCGGCTTCCTGCCTTTAATGACGCCGACCACGCCGGTCTTGCCAAGGCCCGTTGCAACCTCATCGCAACCGAATTCCCGCAACCGGTCGGCAACGAATGCTGCAGTGCGATGCACATCGTAGAGCAGTTCCGGGTGCTCATGAATATCGCGGCGCCAGGCCTGGATATCCGGTTGCAGATCGGCGACGCGGTTGACGATGGGCATGGGTTCTCCGTGTCCCGTTTCTTGTTGATCTGTTTGTCTAGCACGCAAAATGCGTTCCACCCACCCCTCCCTGCGAAGTGCTGTACAGGCGACGGCCGGGGGGCTATGGCCTTGGCAAAAAGCGGTGTCGGATGAGGACTTATGAAAAGGCTTGAAGGTGATTTCGACTATATCGTCGTCGGCGCCGGCACGGCCGGCTGCATCGTCGCCAACCGCCTGTCGGCCGACCCGAGCAAGCGCGTGCTGATCCTGGAAGCCGGCGGGCACGACAACTGGATCTGGTTCCACATCCCGGTCGGCTATCTCTTTGCGATCGGCAATCCCCGCTCCGACTGGATGTTCAAGACCGAGGCCGAGCCCGGCCTCAATGGCCGCGCGCTCGCCTATCCCAGAGGCAAGGTGATTGGCGGCTGCTCCGCCATCAACGCCATGATCTCGATGCGCGGACAGGCCGCCGATTACGATCACTGGCGCCAGCTCGGCCTCACCGGCTGGGGCTATGACGACGTGCTGCCGGTCTTTCGACGGCTGGAAGATCACTTCCTCGGCGAAAGCGAGCATCACGGCGCCGGCGGCGGCTGGCGCATCGAGGCGCCGCGGCTGTCCTGGACCGTTCTCGATGCGGTCGGCGAAGCCGCGCAGGAAATGGGGATCAAGAAGATTCCCGACTTCAACACCGGCGACAACGAAGGCGTGAGCTACTTCCATGTCAACCAGAAGCGCGGACGCCGCTGGTCGTCCGCGCGCGGCTTCCTCAAGCCGGCGCTGGGCCGGCCCAATCTGCGGCTTGAAACCAACGTGCTGGTCGAACGCCTCATTATCGACCACGGCCGTGCGGTTGGCGTGCGCTTCACGCAGAACGGCGAAACCATCGAGGCGCGCGCCAGGGGCGAAGTGGTCCTGAGCGCGGGCGCGATCGGCTCCGTGCAGGTGCTGCACCGCTCCGGCATCGGGCCTGGCGAATGGCTCTCCCCGCTCGGCATCGATGTCGTGCTGGACCGTCCTGGCGTCGGGCGCAATCTGCAGGACCATCTGCAGCAGCGCGCGATCTACAAGGTGAGCGGCGTACGTACGCTGAACGAGACTTACTATTCGCTGCCGCGCCGCGCGTTGATGGGCCTCGATTATGCATTCCGCCGCCGTGGTCCCCTGACCATGGCGCCGTCGCAGCTCGGCATCTTCACACGTTCTGATCCCCGCCGGGAACGCGCCAACATCCAATTCCATGTGCAGCCGCTGTCGCTCGACAAGTTCGGCGACCCTCTGCACCGCTTCCCTGCCGTCACCGTCAGCGCCTGCAATTTGCAGCCGACCTCGCGCGGCACTGTGCGGCTGCGCTCCGCTGCGCCCGATGAAAAGCCTGTCATCGCGCCGAACTATCTCGCGACCGACGAGGACCGCGAGGTCGCAGCCGACGCGATCCGCACCACGCGGCGGCTGATGAAGCAGAAGGCGCTGGAGAAATATCACCCGAGCGAATTCCTGCCCGGCCCCTCCGTCGGCGATGACGACGCCTCGCTGGCGAGAGCCGCCGGCGACATCGGCACCACCATCTTTCATCCCGTCGGTACCGCGAAAATGGGCACCGCAAGTGACGCCGGCGCCGTGGTCGACGAGCGGTTGCGCTTCCACGGCCTCGCCGGACTTCGCGTGGTCGACGCCTCGGTGATGCCGACCATCACGTCGGGCAATACCAATACCCCAACCGCCATGATCGCGGAGAAAGGTGCCGGGATGATCCTCGAAGATGCGCGGTAGCCCCCCGCCAAACCCACTGGTTAGGCCGTCTCCGGCAGGCTAGACTTTTTGCCATGACAGCCACGGGTTAGACTTTTTGCCATGACAGTCACCGATATTGCGAGCAGGACCTACAACCACAGCTGGCGGCTCGACCCGATCGTGCGCAGCCTGCTCGACACCGACTTCTACAAGCTGTTGATGGTGCAGATGATTCGGGAATTCTACCCGGACCAGCACGTCACCTTTTCGGTCATCAACCGTTCCCGCCATGTCCGCCTCGCCGAGATCATCGACGAGGGCGAGCTGCGCGCCCAGCTCGACCACGCCCGCTCCATCCGCTTCACCAAGAAGGAGCTGATCTGGCTTTCCGGCAATACCTTCTACGGCAAGACGCACATGTTCTCGCCGGACTTCATCAACTGGCTCACGACGTTCCAGCTCCCCGAATACGAGCTGCGCAAGGTGGACGGGCAGTACGAGCTGCATTTCCACGGGCCGTGGACCCACACCACGATGTGGGAGATCCCGGCACTCGCGATCCTCAACGAGTTGCGCTCGCGCGCGGCGATGAAGGGCGCGGGGCGCTTCGCGCTCGATGTGCTTTATGCGCGCGCCAAGGCAAAACTCTGGAGCAAGGTCGAGCGGCTGCGCAAGCTCGAAGGCTTGCGCCTCTCCGATTTCGGCACGCGGAGGCGGCACGGTTTCCTGTGGCAGCGCTGGTGCGTCGAGGCGGTGAAGGAAGGCCTGGGGCCGTCATTCACCGGCACCTCGAACGTGCTGCTGGCGATGGACAACGATCTCGAGGCGATCGGCACCAACGCGCATGAGCTGCCGATGGTAGCCGCTGCGCTTGCCAATGACGACGAGGAATTACGCTGGGCGCCCTATCGCATCCTCGATCAATGGAGCCACAGCTATGGCGGCAACCTCCTGATTGCGCTGCCCGACGCCTTCGGCACCAGGGCCTTCCTGCGCGACGCGCCGGACTGGGTCGCAGACTGGACCGGCTTTCGTCCCGACAGCGCGCCGCCGATCGAAGCCGGCGAAGAGATCATCCGCTGGTGGAAGCAGAAGGACCGCGATCCCAGGGAGAAGCTGCTCGTGTTTTCCGACGCCATGGATGTCGACTCCATCGAGGAGACCTATCACCGCTTCTCCGGCCGCGTGCGGCTATCCTTCGGCTGGGGCACCAACCTCACCAATGATTTCGTCGGCTGCAGGCCCGACGGATCGGTCAATCTCGATCCGATCTCCATCGTCTGCAAGGTCACCTCGGTCGACGGACGCCCCGCCGTGAAACTCTCGGACAACCCGGAAAAGGCGACCGGCAATCCGGCGGAGATCGAGCGCTATCTTCGTGTGTTCGGCGATGCGGGGCGCGTCCGCACTGCCGTCGTGGTGTAAGCGGCTACAAGCTCGGCTGCCCCAGCAAGAACGCCCCGGCCCGCAATTCCGATTCACTGAGACGGTATGGGCTGGGCTCCCATCGCGCCGCGAGATGCTTGATCACGGCGAAATTCAGCATCCACGGTTCTCCTTCTCGGAGGATCGAAGCGTGATCGCGCTCCTCGGGCGGCAAGATCATTGCCCTTGCCACGGCCGACTGCAGCTTCATCGAACCGTGATCGGCCAGAATGACGAACTCTTCAGGGTCAAGCGACATCATGAAACACCTCGCTTTGAGCCGGCGAAAAGCCGGCCGACGCACCCCCAGTACCCGAACGCAGATTCGGTTAACTTTGGTTAACGACCGGTTAATTTTTGAGCGCGGGGTCGCGTGTGATCTATGTATAACCGTTTGTCCGTCGCGACGCGGACTGGCTCCGCGCCGCCAACCTCTAGGACGCACGAACGCTGACGCGGTCGAACCGGGCCTTCTGTTCGTCGCTCAGCGAGCCGTAGAATTTCGAAAGCGCAGCCTGCGTCGTATCCAGCGCCTTCACCATCACCTGGAGGCGATCTTCCATGGCCGCGAGGCGGCCGGGCGGCGTCAGGCTCTGATCAGGCTGGCATTTCGCCTGCAGCATTTTCGCGGATTCCAGGGTTGCCTCGTCCAGCGCTCTCAGGCTCGTCTGCTGATCGGGATTGAGGTGCAGCGTGCGTTCGATCTTTTCGACAGGCAGGCCGCTCTTCTTACGCAGATCGCCCTGGCACAGGTCATTGAGATCGGCGCCGCGCTGCGGCTTCGCCGCCCGCTGCTCACCCTGATCGACCGCGATGAAGCGCTCGCGCTGCTCGTCGCTGAGGGATTGATAGAACTTGTCGAGCGCAGGACGCACGACCTCGACCGCATTGAGCATCGCATCCACGCGCGTGCGCATCGCGGCGAGCCGGCCGGTCGGCGTGCTCGGCAGTTCGGTCGGACAGGCCTTCTGCATGATGTCGACGGCCTTCACCGATACCGCTTTCAGTTCGTCGAGCAAGTCCTGCTGCTTCTGATCCGGGCTCACCTGCTGCGCGATCTTCTGGATCGCGAAGTCCGTCACGCCCTTGGCCTCGCCCGAACAGATGCGCTCGGCGCCGGCCGATTGCGAGGCATTGCCGCCCGTACCCGTCGCGCGGTCATAGGCGCGCTGCGAGGCCGGAGAGCCGGCATAGGCGTAGGCGTCTTCCGCCGCGGAATATTCCGGGGCGTAACCGCCATAGATGCCGGTGAAGACGTCGTCATAGGCGTAGGGCCAGAACGTGTCATAGGCATAAGGCGAGAAGGTGTAATCGACAAAGTCGCTATAGGCGTAGGGCCAGAACAGCGGACCGACGAAACCCAGCACGATGCCGGCGCGGCGATGGTGATGGCGATCGTGGTCGTGATGGCGATCGTGATCGTACAGCGCCGATTGCGCGAAGCGGCCTCGGAATGTCCCGTTCGAAGGCGTTTCGGCCCTCTTGGCCCCGCGCTGCTCGGCGAATACCGGATTTCGAATGATCGGCGCACGCCGCTGCTCGAGACGGCTTTGCTCGGTGCGGCCCTCATTGCCGCGCGGACCAACCCTGCCGACCGTTTCGTGGCCGGCGGACGCCGGCCCTGGCCGCTCGGCGGTATTGCCGCCGGGAAGCGGTTTCGAGCCCTCTAACGCATGTCGACGGGATGGAGGCGCATTGGGCGATCCCGCAGCGCGCCGGTTAAGTTCGCGCGCCCCGGCATTCCGGTTGAGCTCGTGCGCGCCGGCACTTACGTCGCCGCCATGGCGCGGACCACCAGATGCAAATCCTCCGCGCTCGGGCCTGCCCCGTTGGCGAGCGATATCCGGCATGGCGCGATGAGGTGCGACGTGGCCGGCGGAGAACCGCGGCCCACCGCCATGTGGCACGGTCATGTTCCGGGCGGGTGCAGCGATATGGGGTGCGGCCATGCGCGGCGGTGGCGCGGCCATGCGTGGCGCCGCCATATGCGGTGCCGGTGCAGCCATGCGCGGGGCCGCCATCCGGGGCGGCGCTGACATGTGGGGCATGGCCGGGGCGGCACGCGGCATCGCCGGCGCCGGCCGCGCCATGGCGGCGGGTGGACCGCCCCGTCCGCCGCCATGGCCGGGATCGGCCACTGCCGCAGTGGTCGAGAGGGCCAGGATCGAAACCGCAGCCATGGCTGCACGGCGCAAATTCAGCGACATCACCAAGCTCCGCAACAAGACATCTAAATTGAAATGCGCGCAGATGCGCCGCGTTCCGGCGCCCGCTTGCGAGAAATCGCCGCGGATCGCGGCCAAGCCGTCCGAATCCGGCCGCTCTGCCTCCCGCTCACGAAATCGTCATCAATCCTTGCCTTTGGGGTGAAAAATCCGATCGGGAATCGCGGGAATAAACACCCCCCTCTCCCGATCACGCCCTCGGTACCCAATCAGGGGTCCCAAGGAGAGCGCGCGATGAGCGACCACGACCATCACGACGAAGAACGCGGCCTCAGCCGCCGCAAGGTGCTGGAATGCATGACCTGGGCCGGCACCGGGGTCCTCTGGACCGTTACGGCCGGCGTGCCCCACTCGCTGGGCATTATCGATGCCGCCAATGCGGCCGAGCCGACCGGCATGACCTTCCTGCAGATCTCAGACAGCCATGTCGGCTTCGACAAGCCCGCCAATCCGAATGCGCTCGGCACGCTGGAAGAGGCGATCGCCAAGGTCAACGCGATGCCGAAGAAGCCGTCCTTCATGATCCACACCGGCGACATCACCCATCTGTCGAAGGCCGCCGAGTTCGACAATGCCGACCGCATCATCTCGCAGGCCAGGCTCGACGTGCACTACGTGCCCGGCGAGCATGATTTCCTCGACGAGGAGATCAAGTTCTACAAGGATCGCTATGGCAAGGGCACCAAGGGAGCAGGCTATTACTCCTTCGACGCCAACGGCGTGCACTTCGTCGGCCTCGTCAACGTCGTCGACCTCAAGGCCGGCGGTCTCGGCAATCTCGGCGCCGAGCAGCTTGCCTGGCTCGAGGACGATCTGAAGGGCAAGTCGAAATCGACGCCGGTCGTGGCGTTCGCCCATATCCCGCTCTGGACGGTCTATCCGGAATGGGGCTGGGGCACCGAGGACGGCGGACGCGTGCTGGAAATGCTGAAGGGCTTTGGCTCCGTGACCGTGCTCAACGGCCACATCCACCAGGTGATGCAGAAGGTCGAGGGCAACGTCACCTTCCACACCGCGCGCTCGACCGCCTTCCCGCAGCCCGCGCCCGGCACCGCCCCCTCGCCCGGCCCGATGAAGGTCGAGGACGCCAAGCTGCGCACCATGCTCGGCATCGCCAGCATCAACTTCAAGCAGGGCGATCAGCGCCTCGCGATCATCGACACGCCGCTCGCCGGCTAAGGGAATCCCGCAAATGACCAGAACTGCTCTCCGCGGCCTGATATGGGCCGCGGCTCTCCTCCTGCCGCTCCTCGCACCCTATGGCGCCAGCGCGCAGGCCGAGGAGATCAAGGTGACCATCGACAACTTCACCTTCGCTCCGGCCGAGCTGAAGGTGAAGCTCGGCGACACCGTCACCTGGACCAATCACGACGACATTCCGCACACCGTGGTCTCGGCGGGCAAATTCCGCTCGAAAGCCATGGACACGGACAACGCCTTCTCGTTCACCTTCACCTCCGCGGGTGACTACAAGTATTTTTGCTCGTTGCACCCGCACATGACCGGGATGATCAAGGTTGAGTAACGGCCAAATCCAAGGCATCACCATAGCGTCCGGCCAGTGGCTTCCCGCCGGCCGGGCGCATGCACCTTCTGCGAAGGTCGGGCAAGCAAAGGTCGGGCAAGCAGCGATGCCGGTCAATACGAGCCAGGACGACCCGGAACGGGCGCGGCGTTTTCGCGAGGCGGCGCTGCCGCACCTGGACGACGTCTATACGCTCGCGCGCTATCTGCTGCGCGACGCTTCCGACGCCGAGGACGCCGTGCAGGAATGCTACCTGCGCGCGCTGAAACATTTCGACAGCTATCGCGGACCGGCGATGAAGCCGTGGCTGTTTGCGATCCTGCGCAATGTCTGCCGCGCGGAGTATGCACGACGCGCCAGCGCGCCGGCTACCGTCCTCGACGACACGCCAGAGTCCGCCGAACAGACGCCGCTCTGGCACGAGGAGCAGCGGACGCCGGAAGCCGAGATGATCCGCGAGCGCGACGCCTCCGCGATCCGGCGGATCATCGACACGCTCACCGAACCGTTCAAGGAGACGTTCGTATTGCGCGAAATCAATAATCTTTCGTACCGCGAGATCGCCGACGCGGTCGGGGCACCCGTCGGCACCGTGATGTCCCGTCTCGCGCGCGCCCGAGCCATGCTGCGTTCGGCATGGCTCGCGGAACAGGAGCAACCGAAATGACCTGCGACGAGGCAAAGATCCTTCTTCATGCGCTGATCGACGGCGAGCTCGATGCCGGCCACGCGCGCGAGGTCGAAGCCCATATCGCGGGCTGCGCGTCCTGCGCCGCGGAAGCATCCGACTATCGCAAGATGCGCGAGGCAATCACCAAGGCGGACCTGCGCTACACCGCGCCGGCGAGCCTGCGCCAGCGCATCGACGCCGCGCTGCCGAAGGCTACACCCGCGCCGGTCTCGAATGTGCAGCCGCTGCCGAGCCGGCGTTCGCTGTTGCGCGGCTTTGCGATGGGCTCGGCGGTGTCGGCACTGGCCGCCACCCTGCTTGTCGCGGTCGTGGTGCGCAATGACGACCAGCAGATGGTCGAGGCCGAGATCGTCTCGGCGCATCTGCGCTCGCTGCAGCCTGGGCACCTGATCGATGTCGTTTCCACCGACCAGCACACGGTCAAGCCGTGGTTCAACGGCAAGCTCGACGTGTCGCCGCCGGTGATCGACCTCACCGCGCAGGGCTTCACCCTGATCGGCGGCCGGCTCGATTATGTCGACGCGCGCGCCATCGGCGCCGTCGTCTACAAGCGCCGCGCCCATGTCATCAACCTGTTCGTGGCGCAGACCTCCAGCACCGCGCGAAAACCTGCGAAGATCGAAACCGTGCAGGGCTTCAACATCCGCCGCTGGAGCGACCGCGGCCTGAACTACTGGGCGGTCAGCGACATCGGCGCCGATGAGCTCGCCGAATTCGGAGAGAAGTTCGAGGCGGCGGCCGAGGTGAACAAGGAGGGTTAACCCCTGCCGCGAATCAGTTCACGACGTGCAGGCTCAGGCCCGCGCGTTTTTGCAAATAGCCGATGACGCTGAAGAGATTCCTTGCCTGCGGGTTGCCGCGTGGTCCGAACATGCGGATCAAACTCTTGGCCGGCGCACCGGTGGCTTCGCCAAGCTCTTCGAAGCCGACTGTCGCCTTGATGTAATCGCGAAGGATCGTCTTGCCGGTATCAACGTCGCCGCTAAGCAGCGCATCGATACCTTCACGAAGAAGAGCTTCGGCGAATTTCTTGTCGGTCTTGACCCGGCCTTGCACGAGGTCCTTGAAACTCTTTGTTTTTGCCATCGCTAGTCTCCGCCTTGTCGAACTCGCCCGCGCCTGCTCCGCTTGTAGTCCCGCCAGCTGGCATGGGCTGTGTCGATATCGCGCTGCTGTCGCTTCTTCGTGCCGCCAGTAACAAGATGACAATGGTCTCGCCATCCCGGCCGAAATAAATCCGATAACCGGGACCAAAGTCGACCCGATATTCCAGAACGCCTTCTCCGACGCTTTTGACGTTGGAGAGATTGTCCTGCTCCATCCGAGCCAGCGCGCGAGCGATCTTGGCGGCCGCGGCTGCGTCGAGCTCCGCAAACCATTCGGCGAAGGGCTCTTGGCCGCTCGCAGCGACGTAGTAGCGGATTTCAAGCATCGACACAGAGTAACATATGTGTTACTCATGGTCAAACGGCGCAAGCGAACTGAGGAGGAATAATCCCGCCGTCAATGCGAGGAGCGACAGCGACGAAGCAATCCAGGCTCACTCTGCAGAATGACTATGATATTCAAATCGCCAAGCGCGACCTGGGCAAGGTTCTCGATCGCATTGAGACCGTGAACAAGCCGTAGGCGGCCTGACTGCCGCGGCCTACGCCGACTTCCTCACCGCGTTATCCACCAGCGTCTTGCCGAGCGACCAGATCGCGCCGGGGACCTTGTGGCTGCCGGCGATGACGGTATCGAACGCGGTCTCGATCCACTTGCAGTCTTCGTCGTTGATGACGAGCGGCGGCAACAGTTTGATGGTGTGGCTGCCGTGGCCGGCGACTTGCGTCAGGATCTTGTGGTCCTTGAACAGCGGCACGGTGATGAGCTGGCAGAACAGGCCCTTGTTCGCGGTTTCCAGCACGTTCCACGACGCCTTCAGCCGCAGCGATTTCGGCGGGCCGAATTCGACGCCGATCATCAAACCCTTGCCGCGCACTTCCTTCATCAGCTCATAGCCCGGGACCATGCGCGTCAGCGCAAGCCGCAACTCGGCGCCGCGCTTGGCCGCCTGCTCGACCAGCTTCTCCGCTTCGATCACCTCGAGCGTGGCGATGCCGGCCGCCATAGCCAGATCATTCTTCCCAAAGGTCGAGCCGTGCACGACCGCCCGCTCCATCTGGCTGAAGATCTTGTCGAAGATGCTCTTGCGCGTCAGCAGCGCGCCGACCGGCACATGGCCGCCTGACAAGGCTTTTGCCAGCAGCACCATGTCGGGCTCGACATTCCAGTGCTCGACCGCCAGAAAACGCCCGGTGCGTCCAATGCCGGTCTGGATTTCATCGGCGATGAACAGCGTGCCGTACTTCTTGCAAAGCGCAGCCGCGCCCGGCAGAAATTCGTCGGTCGGCATGTTGACGCCCTTGCCCTGGATCGGCTCGACGATGAAGGCCGCGACCTCGCGCGACGACAGCGCTTTTTCCAGCGCAGCGAGATCGTTGAAGGGAATGGCGGTGCACCCCGGCAGGAGCGGCTCGAAGCCAGAGCGGAAATTCACGTCGTCGGTGAGCGACAGCGCGCCGTAAGACAGGCCGTGGAATGAATGCGCGCAATGCACGATGCCAGGCCGGCCCGTCGCGCCGCGCGCGAACTTGATCGCAGCCTCCACCGTTTCCGCGCCGGAATTGGCGAAGAACACCTTGTCCAGATATGGCACATATTTCAGAAGCCGCTCGGCCAGCACGCCCGCGAGCGTCGAGACGTCGAGTTGCACGAGATTGGGCAAATCCGCGTCAAGCACGCTTTTCAGCGCCGCACGCAACGCAGGATGGTTCCGCCCAACCGCAAAAACGCCAAATCCGCTCAGTAGATCGAGATAGCGAACGTCATCGCGATCGAAGAGATATTGGCCTTGCCCCTGCTTGAATCCGACGTCATATCCGATGGTCTTCAGCACGCGTACCAGTTGCTCGTTCAAGTAGCGGGCATGCATGGAACTGCGCTGCGTCTGACGTTGCGCAAACAGCTCGGAGACGTCTAGATTGGAACCTTGCATCGGCTACATACTTCGGTTGATGGCCATTTCGTCAACTGAAAACGCTCAATGCGGGGTTTTGCCCTCATTCGCACCATCAAAGCAAGCACAGGTTTGAACCATGTTGCACTGCCCACGAAACATCGTGAAATCAGCACTCTTTTTATCCGTTTTCTTACTGGGGACTGACGTGACATCCGCCCTCGCCGCCGACCCCACCGGCGACTGGCGGGTCGCGGATGGCGTGGCCAACATCCGGGTCGCGCAATGCAATGGCAGCATGTGGGGCGTGGTGGCCTGGGAGAAAGAGCCCGGCGGCCGCGACAGCAACAATCCCGATGTCTCAAAAAGGAGCAGGCCGACACTCGGCATGCCGATCCTGCTCGACATGAAGAAGAAGACCGGCGCTGATTCCTGGGAAGGCCAAGTCTACAACGCCAAGGACGGCCAGACCTACTCTTCGTCGATCACGCCAACCGACGCCGATCATCTCGAGATCAAGGGCTGCGTACTGGGCTTCCTCTGCGGCGGCGAGACCTGGACGCGCGTCGCGCCACCGATCCCCTCGAGCCCCGTCAACAGCATGGCCAAGGGCTCGCCAAAAGCGCCCGGCACGCCCAAGGCCGCTACGGCGGCTCCCGCAGCAACGACGGGCGCGGCGACCACGCCGGGCGCGACCAAGCCCGCCGGAAAGAAGACCGCGTCGGCTCACTCCGCCGATCCGGTCGGCGATATCTGCCTACTCCCCGACATCGCGGGGTTTGCCCATTAGCGCGGGCTGGAACAGCAGCACGGCGGCGAGCGTGGTGAGAAGCGACAGCGCAAGCAGCTTGCCCATGCTCGACGTGCCGGGATGAGACGATAGCCACAGGCTTCCGAATGCGGTTGCAGTCGTCAGCGCGCTGAAGAAGATTGCGCGCGTCAATGAAGACTGCAGCAGGTTGGTGCGGCCCGAGCGCCACGCCACGATGTAGTAGATCTTGAAGGCGACGCCGATGCCGAGCAGCAGCGGCAGCGCAACGATGTTGGCGAAGTTGAGCGGCAAGCCGATCAACACGCAGATTTCCATCGTCACTGCGCCGGCGACAAGCAGCGGCACCAGCGTCATCAGAACGTCGGTGAACCGCCTCAGCGTAATCCAGAGAATGATGCTGATGACGAGCAGCGCGTAGATGCCGGCGTGGATGAATGCCTCCACCACGGTGTCGCCGGATTTGAGAATTGACACCGGCCCGCCGATCGCGGTCGGCTCGGCCGCCAGCACGGCGTGGGCGAATCGACGCAAATTGTCGTTGTCGTTGGGGTCGCCCTTCGGCAGCGCCTCGACTCGCATCAAGCCGTCCTTGGCCTTCCAGGCGTTGACGATCTCCGGCGGCAGATTCTGCAACGTGATGGGCTGGGCCTGCATCGCATTCCTGAGCTGCTCCAGCACGATCTTGAGGGGATCGACGAACACCGCCTGCGCCTTGTTGCGCGTGGCCTCGCTGGAATTGGCGAGCTTTTCCAGCGCGTCCGCCAGCCGCTTCGAGGCGACCGCGCCTGGTCCCTTGCCGTCGCCGGCATTGCGGCGGAGATTGTCGGTCGCGCTCTTCAGCGATTCGACATTCTCCTGATCCGTCGGCGGCGCGTCGATCGAATCCGGGTTGAGCGCGGGATCGAGCACCTTTGCGCCCTGCGCGATCAGTTTCAGCTTGGCGGGCTGGTCCTCGGGCACGAAGCTGTCGAGCCAGCGCACCTGCAGCACTTCCGGCAGCTTCTCGAGCTTCGCCGCGATCTTCTTCGCGTCGGCGTCCGAATTGGTCAGCACGTTGACGGCGTTGGCGCCGGTGTTGGGATCCTTGCGCAGGTCGAGGAAGGTCGCAATCAACTCCGCCCTGGGATTGCGCAGGTTCATCGGATTGAAGTCGAACTTCATGAAATAGAGCAGCGGCAGACCGGCGAGCGAAATCGCCAGCGTGCAGGCGACGATCGCCACGCGGTGATTTTCAAGGAAGCGGTCGACGGGCGCGAGAAAGGCGTAACCGACCGGCTCCAACTCGCCGGGCGGATTGATCAGCTTCAAGATCGAGGGCAGCACCGTGATCGAGGAGAAGAACGCGATCAGCATGCCGGCGCCGGCGATTTCGCCGAGCTCGGAGATGCCCTTGTAGTCGGTCGGCAGGAAGCACAGGAAGCCTGCCGCGGTTGCCATCGCGGCGAGCGAGAGCGGCACGGCGACGCGACGCGCGGCCTCCTCCAGGGCTTCGACCAGATTGTCGTTCTTGAAGCGCTCGGAGCGGTAGCGGACGCTGAACTGAATGCCGAAGTCGACGCCAAGGCCGATGAACAGCACCGCGAAGGCGACCGACAGCAGGTTCAGCGAGCCCACCAGCAGCAAGCCCACCGCCGTCGTGATCGACAGGCCGACGAACAGATTGACGAACACGGCGAAGATGATCTTCGCCGAATGCAGCGCCAGCCATAGGATGATCAGCACCACGATCACGGTGCCGGTGCCGTTGACGATCGCGCCTTCCTGGACGGTCGAATATTCTTCGTTGGCGATCGGGATCGGTCCGGTCAGCCGTACCCGTGCCTGGTACTTGTCAGCAAATCCGACATCGGCGGCGGCTTTGCGGATCGCATCGGTGGCGTCCTTGCCGGGCTCCAGCGCGCTGTAATCGATGACAGGCTTGAATTCGATGAAGGCCTGCTTTTCGGAATCGGTGAGGTCCTTGTCGCTGACGAGCTGGTGCCAGGAGAAATTGGCGTTGCCCTTGTTCACGACGTCCTCGACCGTCTGCGCGATCAGGTTGAAGGGCCGCGCGGTGTTGTCGAGCTTGACCTCGCCGCGCTTGACGCCGGCAAGCCCGGTTTCCAGTGCCCCGGTCAGGCCGCGGATCGAGGGATCGCCCGCCATGATCTCGATCAGGGGGGCGGCGCTTTCGAACTGCCCGGTGATCTTGCCGACCTCCTCGGTCGGCAGGAACAGCAGCCCGTTCTTCTCGAAGAACGCCCCCGAGCCCAGCGGCTGCATGGAGACGAAGTTCTTCCTGTCGTCCTTCAGCTTCGCTTCCAGAGCGGCGGCCGCGGCACCCGTCAGCTCCGGCGTCGGCGCCTCCACCACGGCCAGGATGGTGGCGTCGCGGTCGAAGGCCTTGTCGAACTGAACGTCGCGCTGGCGCCAGTCCATCTTGTCCGAGATCAGGGTGTTGATGTCGGTATTGATCGCGAAATGCCGCGAGGTGTAGTAGCCGGCGGCGACCGCCAGAATGAGCCCGACGAGCAGCGTCAGCGTGGCGAACCGGGTACAGGTCCTGACGATCGAGACGACAATACTTGTCAGCACATCTTTTCTTTCTATTGTTAACAGCCTGCCGGAAACGCCCGCTGTCTAGCGGAGTTCCATGAGCCGGGCTAACCTTGTTTCCGAAGAATTTTTCTTTGGAGGCACAGGCACATAGCCAAAACCGAGCGGTTCCGGTTGGGTGGCATATAACCGGGATTGTCCGGCGGTAAAGTGACGAACGAGTGAGGGGGTAAAGGCTTCATCACCTTGGACTAATCTTCAAGTACCTGAATACCTACCTGTTACCTCCTGTGCGGGCCCAAGGGGCTTGGGGTGCGGCCCGCTTTTCCAGCCGACGGATTTTTGACACAAAGCCCTGTGCTTCCATGCATTTTCCGTGCTTGGGGTCACAATGCTGGTGCGGATATTGCAGATATTCTGGTGCCGGGCGGTAATCGGGGACTGAAAGCGAGGCAAATTGAGTAACGGACGTCCCATGGAAGTATTTTTAGCCCAGCCGCGTGGCTTTTGCGCGGGCGTAGTGCGCGCGATCGAGATCGTCGAGCGTGCGCTCGAGAAATACGGCCCCCCGGTCTATGTGCGACATGAGATCGTGCACAACAAATACGTGGTCGAGAGCCTGAAGAACAAGGGAGCGATCTTTGTCGAGGATCTTTCCGAAGTTCCGCCACAATCCGTCACCGTGTTCTCCGCCCATGGCGTGGCGCGCACGGTCGAGGAGGAAGCGGCCGATCGCGGGCTTTCGGTGCTGAATGCCACCTGCCCGCTGGTCACAAAAGTTCACAATCAGGGCAAGCGCTATATGTCCAAGGGGCGCGCCCTGATACTGATTGGCCATGCCGGGCATCCGGAGGTCGAGGGAACCATGGGTCAGGTGCCCGGCCCCGTGGTGCTGGTACAGACCGTGGAGGAGGTCGCGGCCTTGACGTTGCCGGCGGACACCCCGGTTGCCTACATCACGCAAACCACGCTCAGCGTGGACGATACAAAGGACATCATCGCGGCTCTGCAGGCCCGTTTTACAGATATTCAGGGTCCGGACATCCGGGATATCTGCTATGCGACTCAGAACCGTCAATCCGCTGTGAGGGACCTTAGCAAGCTCGTGGACGTTATCCTGGTGGTGGGCGCCGCCAACAGCTCCAACTCCAACAGGCTGCGCGAAATCGGCACCGAGGCCGGGGTCGCAAGCTATCTCGTCGCCGACGGCAGGGAGCTGAACCCGAACTGGCTGAAGGATGCCCGGACCGTCGGCATCACTGCCGGCGCTTCGGCACCCGAGGTTCTGGTGGATGACGTCATCGAGGCGCTGCGCCGGATCGGACCGGTTTCGGTCTCGGTGCTGCCGGGGCGCGAAGAAAACATCGAATTCAGGCTGCCCGCGGCACTCGCGGCAGGCTGAGCTGTACTTCTGTTTCGGGGACCAACAAGAAAGTTCGCAATGGCTATACCCTTCTTCAAGGAAATACGGATCGGCGGCTATCTGATCAAGCAGAAGCTGCTGGGCCGCAAACGCTATCCGCTGGTGCTGATGCTGGAACCCTTGTTCCGCTGCAATCTCGCCTGCGTCGGCTGCGGCAAGATCGACTATCCCGATGCGATCCTCAATCGCCGCATGACGGCGCAGGAGTGCTGGGACGCGGCCGAGGAATGCGGCGCGCCGATGGTGGCGATCCCCGGCGGCGAGCCGCTGATTCACAAGGAGATCGGCGAGATCGTGCGCGGGCTCGTCGCGCGCAGGAAGTTCGTCTCGCTCTGTACCAACGCTCTGCTGCTCGAGAAGAAGCTCGATCTGTTCGAGCCCTCGCCGTATTTGTTCTTCTCGGTGCATCTCGACGGGTTGAAGGACCACCACGACAAGGCGGTGTCGCAGAAGGGCGTGTTCGACCGCGCCGTATCGGCGATCAAGGCGGCGAAGGCCCGCGGCTTCGCCGTCAACGTCAACGCCACCATCTTCGACGGCCATCCGGCCGAAGAGATCGCAAAGTTTCTCGACTTCACCACCGAGCTCGGCGTCGGCGTGTCGATGTCGCCGGGCTATGCCTATGAGCGCGCGCCCGACCAGGACCACTTCCTCAACCGCACCAAGACCAAGAAGCTGTTCCGCGACGTCTTCGCGCTCGGCAAGGGCAAGAAGTGGAATTTCATGCATTCCGGCCTGTTCCTCGACTTCCTCGCGGGCAACCAGGAATACGAGTGCACGCCGTGGGGCATGCCCGCGCGCAATATCTTCGGTTGGCAGAAGCCGTGCTACCTGCTCGGCGAAGGCTACGCCAAGACGTTCAAGGAGCTGATGGAGACCACTGAGTGGGACTCCTACGGCACTGGCAAGTACGAGAAGTGCGCGAACTGCATGGCGCATTGCGGCTACGAGCCGACGGCTGCGACGGCTGCGCTGCATAATCCGCTGAAAGCGATGTGGGTGGCGCTGCGCGGCGTCAAGACGACGGGTCCGATGGCGCCGGAAATCGATCTCAGCAAGCAGCGCCCGGCGCAGTACATCTTCTCGGAGCAGGTGCAGAAGAAGCTCTCGGAGATTCGCCACGACGAGGCGCTGGCCGTCCAGCAGAAGGCCGCACAGCCGAAAGCCGCCTCGACAGCCGCATAGCTCGAAACTGACCTGCCAAACAACAGCGGCCCGGTCGCCATGCGATCGGGCCGCTTCATTTCTGGACTGAATGCGTCAAATTTCCGCAGGCACCAGCACCTCGCCGCCGAGCAGGAAATCGCGGCATCCGCGCAGGCTCTTCAGCGCGCGATTGAAGTCGATGCCGGTCGAGACCAGCGCACGCAGCGACTTCGGATTGCGCGCCACCCCGCCCAGGATCTTGCGCAGGTCGATTTCCCCGTTCGGCTTGAGCGCGCTGCGCGCCAGCGCCGGCAATGACCGGCTGGCCGGGTCGGCGATGACCCGCAAGGCGGCGAACGGAAGCTCATTTTCTGCCGCATAGGCGGCGGCGATGTGGCTTTCCATGTCGACGGCGGCCGCACCGGTTTCCGAGCGCAGCGCGGCCTTGCAGGACTGCGCCACCACCACTTCTTCCACGCCCGCAAGCCCGCCCCTGACGACGCGACGGCGGCCGAGGGCGATCCCGGCAATTTGCTGCTCACTGAGCGAAAGCCCGGCAAGCCAGCGCGTGTCGCCGGACATGACCTCGGTCGCCACCACGATATCGCCGGATTTCAGCGATGGATCGAGGCCGCCCGCGACCCCGAAGGAGATCACGCCGCGGATTGTCGTGGGATCGAAGACGGTGAGCAGGGCGCGCAATTGCCGCGGATCGCTGGATGAGCAGATAACGGCCATCCCGGGCCCGGCTGCGATGCGGGCTTCCTGAACCAGTCCGGTAACAATCAAGATCGGCCGCGGATCCACCCAACCCGCGGACGTGTAGTCCCCCGCCCCCAATTTCACATCCCGACCCCTACCACCCTGCTGTTGGTGTTCTTCAAGTTGCGATACCGCGCCAGCGCCCAGAGCGGAAAGAACTTCGGATATCCATGGTAGCGCAGGTAAAACACCCGAGGAAAGCCTGTTGCCGTATAGCGTAGCTCGTCCCACAGCCCTTTTTCGGTCTGTGTTGCAATTAGGTACTCGACACCCCGGGCGACTGCGGGATTGCCGACCTCACCCGCCGCCATCAGGCCAAGCAAGGCCCATGCCGTTTGCGATGCGGTAGTCGGCGCGCGCTCCAATCCGCGGTAATCGAGCCGATAGCTGACGGCGTCCTCGCCCCAGCCGCCGTCCTGATTCTGGATCGAGACCAGCCAGTCCACCGCCTTGCGGATCATCGGGTCGTCGTGGCTGACGCGCGCGGCGTTGAGCGCGCACAGCACCGACCAGGTGCCGTAGATGAAGTTCATGCCCCAGCGGCCGTACCAGGAACCTTCGGGATGCTGGGTCTTGCGCAGATATTCGATTGCCGCGGCGACCTGCGGATTTTCCGTGGTCACGCCGAGCTGCGCCAACATCGAGATGCAGCGCGCGGTGACATCTTCCGTGGGCGGGTCGAGCAATGCGCCGTGATCGGAGAACGGGATGTTGTTGAGATAATATTCGAGGTTGTTGACGTCGAAGGCCGCCCAGCCGCCGTCGTCGCTCTGCATGCCCTCGATCCATTCGCGGCCGCGCGCGATCGCCGTGTCATATTCGTGGCCGCCGGTGGCGCGCTGCATGCGGTCCATCGACATCACGACCACGGCGGTGTCGTCGAGATCGGGATAGTGCGCATTGTTGTACTGGAAGGCCCAGCCGCCGGGCCGCGTATCCGGCCGCTTTGCCGCCCAGTCGCCCTTGAGGTCGAGCACCTGCTTTGGCACCAGCCAGTCCAGTCCGCGTTTGGCAGAGGCGACCGCGGCCTCGCTGCCCGCTTCCATCATCGCATGCGCGGTCAGCGTCGTGTCCCAGATTGGGGACACACAGGGCTGGCAATAGGCTTCCTCGTCGCCGATCACGAGCAGCTTGTCGATGCCGCGGCGGGTGATCGCGCGCGGCGGATAATTTTCATCCCTGCCGAGCGTGTCATACATCATCACGATGTTGGCCATCGGCGGGTAGATCGCACCCATGCCGTCTTCGCCGTTGAGCCGCTCCTCGGTGAAGGCAAGGGCTGCGTCGATCGCGCGCTGGCGCAGGCGTCTCGGAAACAGCGGCTCGATCACGCGCAGGATGCTGTCGAGCACGCCGAACAACGTGAACCAGGCCCTGCTCTGATGCTGGGCCCTGGCGGTCGGCCCGATCGAGCGCGGATCCTGCAGGAACAACTCGTCGATGCCGACGCCCTTCGGGTTTCGCGCGCGCGGCTTCAACGCAGCCAGCACCATCAGCGGCACCATCGTAGTCCGCGCCCAGTAGGAAATCTTGTTGAGGTGGAACGGCGACCACATCGGCAGCAGCATGATCTCGACCGGGAGCACCGGCACCGCGCGCCAGGTCAGGACGCCATACATCGCAAGCGTAAAGCGCGTGAACACGTTGCTGTTGATCGCACCGCCGCGCGCAAGGATCGCCTCGCGCGCGCGGACCATGTGCGGGCTATCTGCGGAGTGACCGATCATCTTCAGCGCAAAGTAGGCTTTCACGCTGGCGCTCATGTCGAATACGCCGTCCTGGACCAGCGCCCAGCCGCCATGCGTGCCTTGCCTGCGGCAGATGTATTTGGCGATCTTGGCTTCGAGCACGGCATCGACGGGCTCGCCGAGATGATGGCGCAGCAGGACGTATTCCGCCGGAATGGTGTCGTCGGCCTCCAATTCGAACACCCAGTGCCCGTCGGGCTGCTGGACATCGCGCAGCGCGTTTGACGCTGAGCCGATGCTCTTTTCCAGAGCGTCGCGCGCAGCCTCTTTCACCTCATTGGCGGAATGCATCTGCATCGGATGACCTCACGATGATGCCTGCGCTAGCGCATGGCGAGGACCAGATCGGCGGCGCGATCGCCCGACCGCACCGCTCCCTCGATAGTCGCCGGCAATCCGGTATCAGTCCAGTCGCCGGCGAGGAACAGGTTTTTCAGCGATGTCGTGGCGCCCGGCCGCAGCTCGTTCTGCTCGGGCGTTGCCTCGAACGTGGCGCGGCGCTCGCGCACGATCTGCCAGGGCGGCAGATCGCCGCTGACGCCGGCGGCCTTGCAGACATCCTGCCAGATCGCGTTGGCAAGCTCCTCGCGCGGCATGTCGACCAGACGGTCGCCATTGCTGATGGTGACGGAAAGCCGCTGCGGGAACGCGAACAGCCATTCCACGAGGCCTCCGACCACGCCGAGGATCGGCGGCGCATTCCGCGGCGGATCGAAGCGGAAATGCGCGTTGACGATGGCGCGGAATTTGGTCGGCGCCTTTGTTCCGGGCAACAGCGAAGCCGCCGCGCGCGGCGGCACGGCCATGACAATGGCATCGCCAGCACCGATGGCGATGGTGTCATCACTGCCGAATTTCAGCGCCGTGACCCGTTCTCCCGTGGTTGCGAATTCGCGCAGCTCGTGACCCATGCGGATCTCGGCGCCCTTCCCCTGCAGCAGCTTGATCGCGGGCTCGATCAGGACCGAGGAAAGGCCGTCGCGGGCGATCAGAGGCCGGCAGGCCTGCCCTCCCGCGAGCAGCGTTTCGCGCACGATCGCGCCGGCAAGCCCCGCCGACCCCTCGGGAGGATCGACATTGAGGGCTGCGAGCAGCAGGGGCTGCACCAGCCGCCGGTACAGCGTACCCTCGCAGCGGATGGCGTCACCGACCTTCTTGCGGGTCGATGCCCAAACCAGCGGGGTGAGAGCGAGATAATCGAGCACGCCGGTGTCGGGCACGCGGCGGTCATCGTCGAACACCCAGAGCGGCAGCTTGCTGTCGCCGAGATCGAGCTGCCAGCGCTGGCCGGTCGAAATGTCGACAAACGCAAACTGCGCCAGTTTGGGTCCGACCAGCCCGGCCTCGGTGCCGATCGAACGCGCATAGGCGAGCGCATGACGGTTGCCGGACAAGAGCAGATGATTGCCGTTGTCGATGGTGAGGTTGGTCGCCGCGTCGAAATAGGAACGGCAGCGTCCTCCCGCCTGTTGCGTGGCCTCGTGCACCTGCACCCTGTGACCCGCATTCGCGAGCCGCACGGCAGCGGAAAGGGCCGAGATTCCGGCGCCTATGATATGAGCTGTCTTTTGCATCAGATGAGAGCGTAGCGGAAGATAATGCCGAGCTTCGTGATCTTGCTCACGCGAACCGGCGCGCGCGGCGCCGCAAATCCGCGGGCAAGCAGCAGTTCCAGGATCGCACGATAATATTTGCCCATGATCCGCGGGGCGCGCACGGTGCGGCGCCTGTTGCGCTTCATCACCTCGTCGGCCCTGGCGAAATGCATCTTTGCCCGCTCGGCGAGCGGCAGGCAGACGCGGGGAAGAGCGCGGTCGGCGACCACTTTCGCCGGGTCGTTGCTGGTGATGCCGGCGTGAAACAGGGCTTCGCGCGGCAGATAGAGCCGGCCGAGCCCGGCGTCCTCGTCGATGTCGCGCAGGATATTGGTCAGTTGCAGCGCGCGGCCGAGATGATGCGCCAGCAGGACGCCATCCTCACGCGGCATTCCGAACACGTTCACCGACAGCCGCCCGACCGCGCTCGCGACGCGGTCGCAATAGAGATCGAGAGTGGCCATGTCGGGCGCGCGGATGTCCTGCGGCACGTCCATTTCCATGCCGTCGACGATGGCGAGGAAGTCCTCGCGCTGCAGATCGAATTTCCGCACGGAGGCGACGTAGTCGCGCAGGCGCGGCGGCGGATTGCCCCGATAGAGCGCGTCGATGTCGTCGCGCCACTCCTGCAGCGCCGCCAGCCGTTCGGGCCGCGGCCCGTCGGAATCGGCGATGTCGTCGACCTTGCGGCAGAAGCTGTAGATCTGGAACATCGCCTCGCGCTGGTCGGCCGGCAGGATGCGCATCGCCGCATAGAACGAGCTGCCGGACGCAGTGGTCCCGTAATTGGTGTCGGCGGCAGCTTCCAGCGTCATGCGCCGGCCGCCGGTTTGGAGACGCCATGCCGGCCCACGGCGCGGCGCATCATCTCGGCGCTGATGCCGGCCAGGCTGCGACCGAGCAGCTCAATTGGGGAGAGATGCACGCGATCGCTCAGGGGATCGCGCACCTTGAGCATACGCACGATCTTGTCGGCGAACGTCTGAATCATGGAGACCTCGACGCCGAGGCGCAAATCCCTCACTTCCGCGCTCAAGCTTTTGCTGTCGCCGAGGAGCGCTTCCGTGCGCACCGCGAGCGCCTGCAGGCATTGCAGCAGCGCGGGTGGCGACTTCGCCTCCCCCAGCATCTCGACGGTGGCGCCACTTGCGGCCAGCGCGTCGCGCGGCAGGTACACCCGGTTGAGATTTTTGTAGTCCTTGGCGCAGTCCTGCAGGTGGTTGTTGATCTGCAGGCCGGCGCAGAGCGCATCGGAAGCGGTCCAGGTCGAGGTGCTCTCGCCGTGGACGTCGAGCATGAAGCGGCCGACCGGCATAGCCGAATAGCGGCAGTAGTGAATGACCTCGTCCCAATTCTCGTAGCGCAGCTTGCTCACGTCCATGCGGAAGGCGATCAGCACATCCTGCGCATGCCGTGGCGGCATCGCACGCTCGGCCAGCGCATGGCGGAGATTGACCGCCTCTTTCTGGCTGTCGCCGTTACCCAGCAGCTCGGCCTCGAGCAGGTCGAGATAGCGCAGCTTCTCGTTGGCCGGCAGTGTCGCGTGATCGGCGATGTCGTCGGCGGTGCGGACGAAATTATAGAAGGCAAGGATCAGCGCCCGGTGGCGCGGATGGATGATCCACGACGCCACCGGAAAGTTCTCGTCACGGTGCGTTTTGCCGGATCGCAATTCGGCTGCGGTGGTCATCGGGAACAGGACTTACGAGTTTCTGGGCGTGCTCCATATAGGGGAATACGCCGCCAAAACCAATGCTATCTAAAGCCCTCGCGACCCGGCGGGACGCGCAATTACTGGCCGTGACTCTTGAGCACCTGGTCGCAGGCCGGGCTGATCTTGGCGCGGTTTTGCTGCAGGCAGGACAAAACGACGAGATCGCCCTGATCGATCACGGCACGGCAGTGGCGCTGCACGTCGCGCGTACAGGCCTTCTGTTCCTCGGGCGTGCCGCTGCGCTGCTGTTGAGCGAAGGCTCCGGTGGAAACGGTGAGCGACAGCAGGGTGAGAGCAAGAAGAGTTTTACGCATCGTGTTCCTTCAGTTCTGACAGCAGGGTCATCCGCCCCGGATCGCACGAAAGGCATCACCGAGAGCATGTTCGGGTGGTGAGGAGCCGCAAACCGCGAGCGGCCATCGTTGCACAAGCGCCGGTAAATGCGGCCAAATTTACGACGGCTGGAGCAACCAGCATTGGCGCTCCAGGAAAGCTTTCATTGGCACATACAAGCTTTTGATACTAGGCCATAATTTGCCGCAATTGATTTTTGCGATCGGCTGTTGCAAGCCTGCACAGCAAGCCCTTAGATCCGGTGATGAAAGCATTCGGCGAATGACGCAAATTTTGCCGGTTTCACGAGGCGGAACAACCCTGTCATTTGAACCTAACAGAGAGCGGCGACACTAAACCATCGATGCGGCGAGACGTGTCTTCTTCAGAAGCGTCATTTTAATGGGAAAACTCAATATGAAACCGTTTGGCTCCAGTCTGTTTGGACAGGCGATTACGGCCGCCACCGTCGGCGCCGCGCTGTTGTTGTCAGTGTCGGCTGGCCAGGCCCAGTCGTCGGGTCCGTTCGCCGGCTTGGATGGCGCATGGTCGGGTACCGGCACAGTTTCGCTGTCCGACGGTTCGACCGAGCGCATCCGCTGCAAGGCGGACTACAAGGTCAATCCGAGCGGCTTGGGCCTCAAGCAGAAGCTGGACTGCGCGAGCGACAGCTACAAGTTCGATCTGAGCAGCGAAGTGACCTCGAACGGTGATCGCATCTCCGGCAACTGGGCCGAAAAGAGCCGCAACATCTTCGGCAATCTGCAGGGCACCGCCGGGGGCGGCCAGATCGAGGTGTTCGTCGAGGCCAACGGCTTTGCCGCCAACCTGACGCTGCGCACCACCGGCACCAAACAGACGGTGCAGATCTCGTCGAAGGGTGAAATCCGCGGCGTCAACATCACCATGGTGAAGGGCTGAGCCCTCTCCCACGTCGATCGGCGGAAAAATTCGAAAGCCCCGGCCCTGCGATCAGGACCGGGGCTTGCGTTACGCAGAGATCGTCAACCCAGCGCGTTGCCGGTCTTGCCGCCGCGCAGCTTCTCCTGAAGGTTGATCAGCCACATCGCGGTCGGGCGCAGGATGAAGAGATCGGCGACCAGTGCGGCCACCATCGAGAAGGCACTGAGCCAACCGAATAGCCGCAGCGACGGCAGGTCGGAGAACACCGTGACCACCAGGCCGCAGGCCAGCACCAATGTGGTCAGGATCAGCGCAGGCCCGACCAATACGGTCGCGCGTTCGACCGCGATGTCGGAGCTCACGCCAGGCTTGCTCTCCAATCGCAGGCGGTTGAGGAAGTGGATGGTGGCGCTGAGCCCGAGGCCGAACGACACCGTGAGGGCGACCACGCTGGCAAACTGCAGCCCCTCCCCCAGCAGATAGAGCAGCGTTCCCGACATCACAACCGGGAAGATGCCGGGCAGAATGCAGGCGAACATCACCACCCAGGAACGGAAGGCCACGCCGATGAAGAGCGCCACCAGCGCGAACTCGACCGTCAGGCCGCGGTTGAGTTTCTCGATCATGCCGGCCGAGTTGCGCGCGGCGATGGCGGCAAGGCCGGTGACGGCGATCTCGTAGCCTGGATGTTTCTCGCGTATGGCGTCGAGCTCATGATCGAGCTTGTCGACGACAGGCAGAAGCTGGCTCGAATCAAGGTCCGGCACACGGCCTGCGACCACCACCGCATCCTGCTGGGCGTCGATGAAACGCCGCACCAGATGCTCGGGGATCACGTTCACATATTCCTTGAGCGTTGCAACGTCGTCGCTTCCCGCCTTCTCGGCGAGCCAGCGGCGCAAGGTTTCCAGCGACCAGACATTACCGACGCCCGCAGCCTTTTCCACGGTGGAGTGAACGTCGGCGATGGTCTGCAGCGTCTCCGGCGAATAGAGCGTTTCACCCTTGGGGAACTGGATCAGCACGTTGACCGGATTGGCGCCGGTCAACTTGGCGTCCAGCCGGTTGCTCGCGGCCACCGCCTGGCGTTTGTCCGGCACCTGATCGGCGAGCCGATAGCGCGGCTGCAGATTGGCGTAGACGACGCCGAGCGAGCCTACGAACACCAGCGCGATCAGGCTGAACATGCCCGGCCGGCTCACCATGCGCACCGCGATCCAGTAACAGAAATTGCGCAGCGCCTGCACGCCGGCGTCCGCGCTCTGGAACTTGACCGCAAAAACTTTCTCGTTGCGCACGAACAGCACGCCGAACACCGGAACCAGCGACAGCACCGCGATCAGCGCGATGATGGTGGCGGCAAGCCCCGCCTCGCCGAATTTGCGGATCAGGTCCGAACTGGAGAATTGCAGCGCGATGAACGAAATGCCAGCCGTGCCGTGGGTCAGCACGCAGGCCGGTCCGACCACCAGCACGGCGTTCTTGAACGCGGTGTACTTGTCCTGGCCCGCAATCAGCCGGTCGCGCGCGGCAAAGGTCAGCTGCATGGAGTCGGAGAAGCTGATCACCATGATCAGCGGCGTCATCACGTTCAGGAACATGTTGAGGTTGAAATTGGCCCAACCGAGCCCGCCGAGCGCCAGCATGATCGCGATCATCGGCGGGAACGCCGCCGCGATCATGAAGGATATCTTCCGGAAGAAGATGATGGCGATGATGCAGCCGGCCAGCATGCCGAGGATGTTGTAGGTCAGCCCGTCGCGCTCGACCGCGTTGCGGATTTCGAGCTGCATCACCGGCACGCCCGACAGTTGCACGTTCAGCCCGGTATCGCCGAGATCCTCCTTCATCAGCTTGCGGATGTCGGCTACCGTCTTGCTGAGCTTGCTGGAGGCGACTACCTCCGGCTCGAGCGACAGCACGATCAGCGCCAGCGTGCCGTCGTCCGACAATAGCTTGCCGCGGATGATCTCGTTGGATTTCACGGTCTCGATGAATTTTGCGTAGTCGGCCCCTTCGGGCAGCTCGGCCGGGAACAACGCGGCCGGCAGTTTGCCCGGCGCCGGCGCCTGGCGCGCCGAGAACAGCGAGACCAGGCCGCGGGTGCCTTCGACGAGTTGCAGATCAGTGACGAAGTCGCGCAACTTCTCGAGATTTTCGCGCTTGAGCAGCGTCTTGCCCTCGACCACGACCAGGACGTCGAACTCTTCGGCCGGGAACTTCTTTGTCACCTCTTGGTACTGATGAAACTCCTTGGTGTTGGAGCGGAACAGCGCGCTCAAGGAGTCGTCGATCTTGATGCGATCGATGCCGAACACCGCGCCGACCATCAGGATCACCAGGATGATGCAGGACAGGATCGGCGCCTTCATCGGGATCAGGCCGAGCCGTTCGATCCCGAACGCAATGCTCGTGGCAGGCGGCTCCTCGACCATCTCGACATGGATCTCATTGTCGCGAGTTTTTTCGAGCATGCTCTGTCCAGTTCTCACATCGGCTCGGGTTTATAGCTTAAGTTCGGGACGCGCGGATGACCTGCAAAGGCCGTTGATTGACGGAGCGCTAGCCCTTGAAAACATACGGAAAAACGCGGGGGGTGTTTAGCAGGTTAGCCCCTTCTCTCGCAAGCACGCGGGCGTGCTCGAAATTGCGGCGTATTCGGCCTTTTTTCGGGCTCGCAAGTGGCCGATTTGTCACGTCGGAGCGGATTTGTCGGCAATGTGCTGCGGCCTTCCGTCGCCGCTTTCATCTTTCAGCGCGACACCGGTGATTTTCCGGGAAATTCCTTCCCGAATCAGCCACGCGATCTTGAACGCGGCTTCCTCACAGCTCAGCCCTTCGCGATGCACGTTGGAGACGCAATTGCGATCGGCGTCGGTACGGCCGCGGTTCGGCGCATAGGTCAGATAGGCGCCGAGGCTGTCGGGCGCCGACAGACCCGGGCGCTCGCCGATCAGCATCGCGACCAGGCTCGCTCCCAGCAATTCGCCGATCTCGTCGCCGAGCGCGACCCGCGCGCTCGCGGCAATCACGATCGGCCCAATCTCGATCTGCGCGGCAGCGAGGTGCGGCAGCAGCCGACGCATCAACGCCAGCGCATGCGCGTGGACCGCGGTCGGCGACAGGCCGTCGCCGATGACGATCGTCACGCGGCCACGCGTGGCGTCGCCGAGACCGGCGAGACGCCGCGCCGAGGCTTCATCCAGCCTGCGCCCGAGATCTGGGCGGCCGAGATAGAGCCGGCGGTTGCCGGCACGGCTTGTGACCTCGATCGCCCGCAAGCCGAGCTCGCTGATGCCCGTGACCAATGCGGAAGCATCAAACGCAGCATGCACGGCGTCGCGGGCGCGCGCGTGATCCAGCGTGAAGTCGAGCAAGGCAGAGGTCGGCAGGCTCGCGCCGGAACGGCCGAGGGCGACGCGCGCGGGAGTGAGGTCCCTGAGGTCTCCGATCGATCGCGGCGGCGCCGGCGGCTTCAAGTGATCACTCGGCAGGGACCTGCGCTTCGCGCAAGCGGAGCGAGTAGTTCGAGGCGTTCTGCGCCCCGCTGGAGGCCGCGCGCGCGAACATGATCAGATGATGGCCGATCATGACCGAGCCGATGAGACCTTCGAGGTCGCCATGCCGGAGCCGGCCCAGCGCGAATTTCCAGAAGACGCGCTTATAAGAGCCGAGCACGCCGACTTTCCAGAAGATGTTGCGCAACATGATCAGGCCGCGGCGGATGTTCTTCCAGCTCCTCATCTCCGGTGAAGGCGGCACCTTGATCCGGTTCTTGTGGGTGTATTCGCATTGGTGCAGGTAGCGCGCCATCAGCTTTGATGGCTCGTAGGCGAGCTCCATGCAGCGCCGATAGGCACGGACGACCTCGTCATAAGGCATCAGGAACTTGACGTTGGAATCGCGGGCGTCATCGTGGATCAGCCGGCCCTCGCGCGCCAGTCGATCCCACAGCGGCGTCTTCGGCAGCGCCTGCAGCAGATTGATGGTGAGCAGCGGAATCCTGGATTCATCGATGAAGTTCAGCAGCGTGTCGACGGTACCGGGCTTGTCCGTGTCGAGCCCCAGGATGATGCCCGAGACCACTTCCATGCCGTAGGAGTTGATGGTCTGCACACCTTCCAGGATGCCGACCATCATGTTGTGGTCCTTCTGCATCGCCTTCAGCGCCTCGGGATCGGGCGTTTCGATGCCGCAGAAGATGGTGACGAAGGCGGCCTCGCGCATCTTCTCCAGGATCTCGGGGCGCTTGGCGATGTTGAGCGTCGCCTCGCAGGCGAGCTTGGTGACGTAGCCGTGCTGCTTCTGCCATTCGATCAGATGCGGCAGAAGGTCGAGCGCGGCCTTGCGGTTGCCGATGAAATTGTCGTCGACGAAATAGACGGTGTCGCCGATGCCGCATTCGCGGAGCTTGTCGAGCTCGGCGATAATCTGCTGCGGCGTCTTCAGCCGCGGGTTGCGGCCATAGAGTCCGGGAATGTCGCAGAACTCGCACTGATAGGGACAGCCAGAGGAGTATTGCAGGCTGCTCAGCAGATACCTCCTGGTGTCCGTCAGCTCATAGGCTGGAATCGGAAAATCCGTCATGGCGACGCGGTCTTTGGTCGTGAACACGACCTGCTGCGGCGGCCGCATGGTGTCACGCGCCAATCGCGCGATCAGCTCGTTGGTGGCGTCACCGAGCTCACCGACATGAAGATAATCGAACGACGGATAGTATTCCGGGCAAGCGCTGACCGAGGAACCGCCCAGCGCGGCCGGCAAATCAAAGGCATGCGCGCGGCGGCAGATGTCGTTGATCTGCTGGCGCTGGATGTGCATGCCGCTGACGAACACCGCCTCCGCCCATTCGAAATCCTCGTCGGTCGCGCTCTGCAGGTTCTCGTCGATGAAGCGGACTTCCCAATTTTCCGGCAGATAGGAGGCGATCACGAGCAGGCCCTGCGGCGGCATGAAGGCCTTGATGCCGTCGGTCAGGGGATAGGCATGTTCCCACGTGCCGAAGGAGGACGTGTAGCGCGGGAAGACCAGCAGAATGCGACGCGATGTCTCGATGCCCTGAACTCTCATCAAATTTCCTCTGCAACCATCAAATCAGGCAAAGACATGTCGGGCATCAAATTTAAGCATAGGCGGCATCGTACTTCTAGAAATTCCTCGATATTGTGGCAGTACTCCTAACGCCTAGGACGCCGCATTGGTTGCTCGGGTTCGAAGTTTAGAAGCGTTTTGATCAATCAGTCGTGACGCAAAATCGGGCAGCAGCCCCGCATTGCCGGCAAGGCGGAACGTGGCGTCAGCAAGGCCTGCATGCACCAGCCAGTTGTCGAACTCCGGCGCCCGCCTGAGACCAAAGAGATCGCGGACATAGAGCGCGTCGTGGAAAGAGGTCGACTGATAGTTCAGCATGATGTCGTCGGCGCCGGGCACCCCCATGATAAAGGTGACGCCGGCGGCCGCGAGCAGCGTCAGCAGATTGTCCATGTCGTCCTGGTCGGCCTCGGCATGGTTGGTGTAGCAGACGTCGACGCCGAGCGGCAGGCCGAGCAGCTTGCCGCAGAAATGATCCTCCAGCCCAGCGCGGATGATCTCCTTGCCGTCGTAAAGATATTCCGGGCCGATGAAACCGACCACGCTGTTGACGAGCAGCGGAGCAAAGGCGCGGGCGACGCCGTAGGCGCGGGCTTCCAGCGTCTGCTGGTCGACGCCGTGATGGGCATTGGCCGACAGCGCCGATCCCTGCCCGGTCTCGAAATACATCACGTTGTCGCCGACCGTGCCGCGCGACAGCGAGCGACCGGCGTCATGCGCCTCGCGCAAGAGCGCAAGGTCGACGCCAAAGCTTCGGTTGGCGGCCTCCGTGCCCGCGATCGACTGGAACACCAGGTCAACCGGAAGCCCCTCGCCGATCAGTCTCAGCGTGGTGGTGACGTGGGTCAGCACGCAGCCCTGCGTCGGGATTTCCAGCCGCGCGATGATCTCGTCGAGCAACCGCAACAGGGAGCCAATGACAGCGGGGTCGTCGCTTGCCGGATTGATGCCGATGCAGGCATCGCCGGAGCCCAGCAGCAGGCCGTCAAGGATCGAAGCCGTTATGCCTTTCGCGTCGTCGAAGGGATGATTGGGCTGCAGCCGCGTGCTCATTCGCCCCGAGAGGCCGATGGTGTCGCGAAAGCTCGTCGTCACCTCGCATTTCTTCGCGGCCAGGATCAGATCTTGGTTGCGCATCAGCTTGGAGACGGCGGCGGCCATCTCCGGCGTGATGCCGTGCGCGAGTTTCCTCAGCAGGTCCGATGTCGCGGCATCCGACAGCAGGAAGTCGCGGAACGATCCGACCGTGAGCGAAGCAACTGGTGCGAACGCCGCCGCGTCGTGGCTGTCGAGGATCAGGCGAGTGACCTCGTCTTCCTCATAAGCGATGATGGTCTCCCGCAGGAACTGCGTCAGCGGCACGTCGGCGAGCGCCATCCGCGCCGCCACCATCTCCTGGCCGCTCCCGGCCGCGATGCCGGCCAACCGGTCGCCCGAGCGCGGCGGGGTCGCCTTGGCGAGCAGATCGCGCAGATCGTCGAACACATAGGAGGTTTGATCGATGCTGTGGCGATAGACCATGGCATGACCCTACGCCGCACCCTGCAGATTACCGATACCTATTACGTCCAGATGAGACGGGCCGAACGGCGGCTCCGCTGATATCGACCGGTAGAATACTCGCGTAAACTACTGATTTTTATAGTTAATTTGTACAAGAGGTGGATGACCACGCCGTTCGCGAGTTAAGACTTTCTCCATGAAATTAGGCGATTTTTAAACAGGCGACGCGCTGCCCATCCATCCGGAGGGGGGCGTAGGAACTGAAATCCCGAAATCCTTGAGTACGGTGCGTATCATGGCATCCCGGCTCTCGCTGGCCGCAAAGCTGTATTCGATCTTCGCTCTGTTCGCGGTCCTGACCGCGGCGATTGCCGTGTTGTCCGACTACAATACCCGCAAGGCGGCGGAACTGACGCGCGCGATCGAGACCTCCAATCTTGCCGCGCTCAATGTCGAGCGCGTCAATTCGCTGGTCTATGCGGTCGTGATGGAATCGCGCGGTGTCTACATGTCCACCGACCCGGCGGTCGTGAAGAAGTACGGCGCTGGGCTGCTCAAGTTCAACGATCAGATCTTCAACGTCGTGAAGAACTGGGAAGTCATCGTCCAGGCCGACGATGCCGAGCAGTTCGCGACCTTCAAGAAGCGCATCGAGCAGTTCATCGAGTTCCGCAAGGAGCTGGTGCGCCGCGCCAACGAAATTTCTCCCGCCGCGGGCCGTGAGTGGGGCGACAATGACGCCAACCGCTCGGTGCGTTCGGCGCTGAACAAGGATCTCGAGGCGCTGTCGAAGGTCTATGTCGAACGCGGCCGGCGCATCGCTGACCAGACCGAAACCAACCATCAGCTCTCCTTCGTGCTGACCTGCCTCGGCGGCTTCGCGCTGCTGCTCGTCGTGGTCGGGGTCGTCATCATCGCGCGTTCGATCGCGCGACCGCTGTCGGTCATCACCGCGACCATCAAGCACGTGGCCGAGGGCGCCGACCACCTCGAAGTGCCGCATACCGAGCGCGGCGACGAGATCGGCGCGCTCGCCCGCGCCATCAAGATTTTCCAGGAGGCGATGGAGCGCAACCGCAAGCTTGCCTCGCAGGTCTCCGGGGAATCCGCAGCGCGCCAGGAGCGCGCCAAGCATATCGAAGCCTCCGTCGAGGGCTTCAGGCAGGCGATCGGCGCCGTGATGCATGCGCTGGCAGACAATGCGTCGGCGATGCGCAACACCGCGCAGATCATCAACCGCGTCGCCTCCAGCGCCAGTGAGCAGGCGGTGGCTGCATCCGGTGCCACCACGCAAGCCTCCGGCAACGTCTCGGCGGTCGCGGGCGCGGCCGAGGAACTGTCGGCCTCGGTGCAGGAGATCGGCCGCCAGGTGCGTCATTCCGCCGACGCGGTCGAGCAGACCGGCCAGCGCACGGAAAAATCCATCACCGAGATCGAGAGCCTCGCCGCGGCGACGCAGCGGATCGACGGCGTGTTGACGCTGATCCAGACGATCGCGGAGCAAACCAACCTGCTGGCACTCAACGCGACCATCGAAGCCGCGCGTGCAGGCGATGCCGGCCGCGGCTTTGCCGTGGTCGCGCACGAGGTCAAGGCGCTGGCAGGCCAGACGGCCAAGGCGACCGAAGAAATCGGGCAGAATGTCGGGTTGATCCAGTCTTCGACCAGGAGCGCTGTCGACGCCGTACGGGAGATCGGCGGCGCCGTGCGCGAGATCAATGTCATCACCTCGACGATCGCCGGCGCTATCGAAGAACAGGACGCCGCGACCCGCGAGATCTCCACCAACGCGCAGTCGGCGGCGCACGGCAACGAGACGCTGGTCGTGAACATCGATTCGCTGAAGGAAGCAATCGGCGAGACCAGCACCGCGGCCGCCTCGGTGCTCGCGACGTCAGACGATCTGTCGACCACGGCGGAAACACTGTCGCGCGAGGTGGAGAAGTTTTTCCACGATCTGCGCAGCGGGCCTGAGGAAGGAAAAAAGGTCGCCTAGGATCGGAACCGGCGGGCAGCAGCAACGACGACACCCGCCCCTTTTCCACCAGCACGACACTCCGGGACGTCAGGCTTCCGTACCGTCGCGCACGCCTCCGGCGGGACGGATGCTCGAGTACATTTCGCATTGAGCAACCCGGCGGGTTGCCGCTGGCCGGGCCCGATGACATATTTGTCGTGGCGCATTGATTGACCAGTACGCGCCGGGAAGGACGAATGGCCGAGGTGAGAAAATCCCCATCGCTGAAAGCGCCGGCTTCCGCCAAGCGCGGCGCGTCGAACCCCGTCCCTTCCAGCAAGCGGCGCAAGCGCAGTGTATCGACCTTCCAGCAGGGCGACGTCACGCTGACGGAGAAGGCCTACGCCCAGATCGAGGAATTGATCGTCACCCTGCAATTGCCGCCGGGCACGGTGCTCTCGGAGCTCGTGCTCGCCGATCGCCTGAGCATCGGCCGCACCCCGATCCGCGAGGCGCTGCAGCGGCTGTCGCGCGACGGCCTCGTCAACATCCTGCCCCGGCGCGGCGTGCTGGTCTCCGACATCGATCTGCGCTCGCAGCTCAGGCTGCTCGAAGTCCGCCGCGAGCTGGAGCGGCTGATGGCCCGCGGCGCCGCCGAGCGCGCCAGCGAGGAGGAGCGCACGCAATTCTCCGAGATCGCAACCGGCATGTACCGCGCTTCGGAGAAGCAGGACGACATCTCCTTCATGCGGCTCGACCAGCAGTTCAACACGCTGGTGTCGCTCGCCGCGCGCAACGAATACGCCAGCCGCTCGATGGGCCTGATGCACGGCCTGTCGCGCCGCTTCTGGTACCAGCACTACAAGGAGGCCGCCGACCTGCCGCTCTGCGCGCGCCTGCACGCCGCGGTGGCCGAAGCCATCGCCAGACGCGAGCCGGACAAGGCGGCGGAAGCCTCCGACCGGCTGGTCGACTACATCGAGAGCTTCGCCCGATCCACGCTGTGAGGCGACGAACCTCATGGTGAGGAGGCGCGAACGCGCCGTCTCGAACCATGAGGTTTGCGAAAGACTACGCGGCGCGGTCGGCGCGGAGCGCCGCGACCGCGGCGTCGATATCGGCGCTGGTCATTTCCCAGTCATTGTCGAAATTGGCGACGATGCGCTGCATGAAGGCCGGATAAAGGCTCCTGGCTGCAGCAGGGTCGCCGAAATGATCGAACAACAGCGCGAAGGCGAGTTGCGACGGCTCCGGTCCCTCGTAGCTCCACTCAAAACCATAGTCGGTGAGTTTGAGCTGATCGTAATGCGGCGACAGCGGCTTGCTGTCGACGAGAACGGCGATGCCGTCAATGGTGCGCTCCCCCGTGTAAGTCTTCATGGTCTCCCTCCCCGCGTCTTGCTCTCGCTACTTCAACGAAGTGGGGCTCTTCTTGGTCACTTCCGGAAATACCCACATCGCGAACACCGCGAACACGCCGAGGAATACGACCGCATAGCTCGGTCCGGTCTGGCCGAGATGCACCATAAACAGATAGGCGCCGGCTGCGGTCAGAAGCCAGGCCAGCGACAGCAGCAATTTCACGCGAAGCGGCATCCTCTCCTCCTCATCATTTCACGCGAGCGGACCAACGGCGACACAGGCCAGCACGCCGAGCGCTGCGATCAGCACGAGACCCACGATCGCAAGGCCGGCGCGGCCATCCCGGAAACGGCCGGGTATGGCCTGAAACAATTCCGGGATGAACAGAAACACGATGCCGGCGACGACCACGATCGTGGTCCAGCGCAGCTCGGCAAGAGCAAAGGCGAGCGTTCCCGCCAGCAGCGCGAGCCACAGCGCGGTGTTGCCGAGCACCAGCAGGACCGAACTGCGCGCGCCCGTCGCGCGGAGCGGATACATGCCGACGAGCTGCAGGAAGCCGAGGCAGCATATGCCCCACAGCAACGTGAACCAGGACAACGCCGCGATGTTTGGCTCGAGATGGTTCAACACGAAGCTCTCCAACACCGGCGCAGCATTGGCCGCGCCCTGCCCTTCACTCCGCCGGCACCGCAGCCGGCGTCACGCGCGGTGTCCGCGCGGTCTTGCGCATGTCGGTTTTGACATGGCGCGTGTCATAGCCGTTGAAGACATGGCCGAGCACGCCGCGATTGAGATCGGAGGTGCCCATCAGCCAATCCATGATCGGGAACGTGAGGTTCATGTTCCGCTCCATCATGATCGACTGGTTGTGATGGGCGGTGTGATGGCGCCGGATGGTGTTGACGAACGGCATGGTGCGCACGAACCGGTTCTCGTCGACATGGCAGCAGAAGTGCATGAACTCGTAGATCAGGTACATCGAGGTCGTCGTGATGATCAGGAGCCAGCCGACATTGGGCGAGATCAGAAAGCCCAGGATGATCGCCGGCGGGATCGACATGAAGGTGAACACCACCAGCGCATAAGGCGGAAAGAAGGTGACGCGCCAGTCGAAATGATCGGCAAAGCGCATCTCCTGCTCGGTGAAGAACTGGTGGTGCATCATCGTGTGGCGACTGTAGATCGCGCGGAACGCGGGGAAGTTGGACGGGCGGTGCATCACATAGCGATGGATCCACCATTCGAAGAAATTGGCGAACATGAAGACAACCGGCACGGTGAGATATTCCCACCAGCGCACATCATGGAGATTGGCGAGGTAGACGTAGAGCGCCGTGAAGCCGATGATGTAGATCAGCCCGATATGCAGCCAGCCATTGTACCAGCCGGCGACCCGCACCCGGTAATTCTCCCGGTACTTGCGCTGCCGCTCCGTCATCGGCGTCTTTGCGAGCTCCATGACGTTCCTCCCTAGACTTCTACTGACATATCAGTAGCACATCAGGCGGCGAAGGCAAGGGCGGACCGTCCGGGTTCCGAAGGCCGGAGGACTGCTTTTTTCGACCACTCGCGCATCCACTATTGCCGTAGCGAGTTGATTTAAGCCGACAACCTCCTGGAGCTCCAAAGAAAATCCTGCGTACTGATTTGCCCGACGAGCTGATTTCCCGAATTCGCGTCAAGCCTCGTCGTAAAAAATATTTCTCTTTTTCAGAAGTTAAAAATGCGCTAGTCATGCGCCCATCCCGCGCCTCATCAAGAGGGACGCTCCGGATCGTCACGAGTGTTGGGTGCGGGGAGCGATGGACGTGTGAGTGCGCGGCGACGAAGCGCACTGACGCGGACGGCGAAATCGTGTGGTCCCGATCTCCCGACGCTGGGATCAACCCCGGGTCAAGAGCCCGGGGGACGGTGGCTAAAAAGCCCGGACACCGGGGAGAGCGCGCTATAAGCCGTAAACCATTGCGCAGGGAATGCCGGCATGTTCGGCGTACCTGTCACGACTTGCGTGCGTGCTTTCTACCATTTTGCACGCAAGGCTGCGGGTGCGTTCGGCATCCGGCATTCCCTGCGCCCTCTTGATTTCGGAGGGACGAGGTTGACGCAAAGCTCGGGCATTTCGTGCCGCGAGAATGCGGACGCACATCCCCCGCTGTCATGCTCCGCGAAAGCGGGGCGTCAAGTATTCCAGAGGCTTCTCGACTCAAGCACTGACACCTCTGGAATACTGGGCGCCCGGTCAAGTCGGACGATGACAGCGAACTGGCTGTTTGACATTCAAATCTGATGGCAGCCACTCGTCATTGCGAGAGCGCAAGCGACGAAGCAATCCAGACTGCCGCCGCGGAAGCAATCTGGATGGCTTCGCTTCGCTCGCAATGACGACGCAGGCGTACACTACTCCACGACAATCACATCCACCGCGACGCCGAGCTTCTGCTTGCGCGAGCCGACGATGATGCCGTCGACCGGCGATACATCCGCAAAATCGCGCCCCACGCCGAGGATGATGTGATCGTTCTCGACCAGCAGGTCGTTGGTGGGATCGAAGCCGATCCACCCAAGCTCGGCGCCGCACCAGAGCGAGACCCAGGCGTGCGTCGCGTCGGCGCCCTGAAGGCGTTCCTTGCCGGGCGGCGGAATGGTGCGGAGATAGCCGCTCACATAAGCCGCAGGCAGGCCAAGGCCGCGCAAGCCCGCGATCATCACATGGGCAAAGTCCTGGCAGACGCCGTGGCGCTTCTCGAATACTTCGTGCAGCGGCGTGGAAATCACGGTCGCCTTGGGATCGTATTTGAACTCGCCGCGGATGCGGTGCATCAGGTCGACGGCGCCGACCAGCACGCCGATGCCGGCGGGAAAGCTCGCCGCGGCATAGGTCGTGACCGGAGAGAGCAGCGGCACCAGCGCGCTCGCGAACATGTAATTCACCGGCGATGCTGGCCCGATGGTGGTGCCGGCGAAGGCGACATCCCGGATGCTCTCCCACTCCGGACTCGGCGCGGTCCGGCCGGGCGCACGGCGCGCGACTTTCACGCGAGAGCGGGAATCGATGCGGAGGTTCTTGTGCGAGGCTTCGATCACCACGCTCTCGGTGAAGGTGCCGAAGAAGTCGCGCCGCGAGGTGCGCTCGGCCGGCTTGGGGCGGATCTCGACATGGTGCGAGACCAGCTCCTGCCCGTCGCCGCTCCTCGGCTCCAGCCGCAGCGTGCAGCGGGCGAAGCTGACCGGGCTTTCGTAGGCGTAGGTGGTGACGTGACGGATGTCGTAGATCACGCGAGGCCCGTGAGCTTCTCGGGCCGGCTGGCATTGGGTCCATGCGGGAAATAATGCGCCCCGATGGCGTCGGAGAGACTGAGCAGATCCTGCTCGAGCGCAAACAACGTCTTGGTGTCGAGCGCAGTTGCCTCCGCGGTGGTCAGCATCGACTGCACCGCGACCGCCAGCCGCTGCGGCCGCTCGATCAGCCCGCTCTCGCGCAGCGCCGGCAGGCTCGCGATATGCTCGGTCAGCGCCTGCACCTGGAACGCCACCGAGCGAGGGTTGTAGGGATCGAGCACTGCGAGGTCGCGCACCGGCGCCAGCGATGGCGCCACCAGATAGCGCGAGCGGTAGGTGATCTGGCAGTCCACCAGCGTCAGCAGCACGTCGAGGTCCTCGTCGGTCGCCTCGTCATAGGCGAACTGGCGCGCAAAGCGCGTGGTGTTGACGGCGCGCTCGGCGCGGCGGCCCATTTCGAGGAAGCGCCAGCCGGCCGCGCGGTTCATGTTCTCTTGGGCCAGGCCGGCGAAACTTGCGAGCTCCTGCAGGGTCAATTCCGCCGCGCTGATGATCCCGTCATCGTCCTCGACCTCCTCGGCGAGCCGCGCGGTCATCTCGGTGATGACTTGCCAGGCGTCCGGCGACAGGCGCTCGCGCAGCGAGGTCGCGGTGCGCTGCGCGGAGCGGACCAGCGAAAGGCAGGAGCCGAAGCGCTCTTCGGACTGCAGTGCTTCGGCCGCGACCTTGGCGGGCTGCGAGCGCGAGACCTGGGTGACCGCGCCCCAGGTCACGAGGATGCGCTGGATGCGCTCGGCCGCGTGCTGCAAATTGGAGGAGCCCTTGGCGTCGCGCTGCTGGATGCCGAGCGCGCGCACCAGCCGCAAGGTCGCCTCCGCCCGCTCGAGATAGCGGCCGAGCCAGAACAGATTGTCGGCGGCGCGGCTCGGCAGCACGCCGGCGATGCGGCGGATACGCACGGCGTCGGAGCCCGGCAACAGCGTGCGGCTCGAAACCGCCTTGTCGGAGACGACCCAGACGTCGGCGGCACGGGCGCCGTCGCCCATGGAAACCGCGCGGGCGTCGAGCTGGTCGGCGATCCGGCAGAAGCCGCCGGGCATGACGGTCCAGCCATGCGGCGTGGCGGCGGCAAATACCCGGAGAACAAAGGGTCGCGGCACGATGCGGCCCTGGTCCCACACCGGCGTCGTCGAGAGGCGCACCAGCTCCTGGCCGACAAAATCGATGCCGCGCTCATTGATGGCGGCGACCAGCCGCTCGCGCTCGGCCTTCGAAAGTTCGCTCGCCAGCACCGGGCCGTTGCTCTCAAAACCGGGCACGCCGCGGCCATAGGCGCCTTCGATCGCGACCTCATCGAGCCGCGACAGCACCTCCTCGCGCGCGGCCTTCTGGCCGCACCACCAGGTGGCGATATGCGGCATCATCAGGGTTTCGCCGAGCAGCCGCCGGCAAAGGCTCGGCAGGAAGCCCAGAAGCGCACGGGCCTCGAGCACGCCGGAGCCCGGCATGTTGGCGATCACGACGCCGTCCTTGCGCAGCACATCGATCAAACCGGGTACGCCGAGATGCGAGGAAGCATCGAGCTCCAGCGGATCGAGCGAGTTGGAATCGACCCGGCGCAGCAGCACGTCGAGCCGCTTCAACCCTGCGACCGTGCGGATATGGATGCGGTCGCCGGAAACGGCGAGGTCGTCGCCCTCGACCAGCAGAAAACCGAGATAGCGCGCCAGCGTCGCCTGCTCGAAATAGGTCTCGCTGAAACTGCCGGGCGTCAGCAGGCCGATCCTGGGCTCGTCGCGATCGGCCGAGCTGCGCAGGCCGTCGCGGAACGCCTCGAAGAAGGGTGCCACGCGCTCGACATTCATCGACTTGTAGAGGTTGGCAAAGGCGCGCGACAGAACGAGGCGATTTTCCAGCGCATAGCCCGCCCCGGAGGGAGCCTGGGTACGGTCGCCGAGCACCCACCAGCGCCCGTCAGGCCCGCGGCCGACATCGGCGGCATAGAGATTGAGGTAACGGCCGCCGGGCGGCTTGATGCCGCAAACCTGGCGCAGATATTCGGTGCTGCCGGCGATCGCCGCCGCCGGGATCGCGCCGTCCGCGACCAGCTTGCCCTCGCCATAGAGGTCGCGCAGCACCATCTCCAGCAATTGCGCGCGCTGGGCAATCCCGGCGGAAAGCTGCTGCCAGCCGGCTTCGTCGATCATGAGCGGCAGATGGGACAGCGCCCAGTGGCGGTCGGCGCTCTCGCCGGGCGCACGATAGGTGACGCCGGCTTCCTTAAGGTGGCGGTCGGCGGCGCCGAAACGGCGTTCGATGTCGGCAGGAGCAAGCGCGCCGAAGGCGTCGAAGAAGCGGGTCCAGACCCCGCGTGGACCGTCCTCGCCGATATATTCGTCGGGAATGCCTGGCAGGCGGGCGTAATCGCGTACCCACTGTGCCACCCGGCGCTGCGCCGGGCGGGATTTGCCCCCCTGCTCCGCCCCCTGGCCCTCGGTGTTCGCCATCCCCGACTCTCCCCACGAAAAACCCATTGTTCAATGCGGGAGCGGAGTCCTCAAGTCGAGAGTGAGAGGAAATTCCAGGCTACGTTCCTCGCGCGGCGGCTCGATCCTGCCGGGTGTGTGGCCGTGATCCTGAAACCGGGCCAGACGGCGCGCCTCCGCCTCGTAAGAATTGACCGGCTTTGTTTCATAATTACGACCGCCGGGATGGGCGACGTGATAGACGCAGCCGCCCAACGACCGCCCGTTCCAGGTGTCGATGAGATCGAAGGTGAGCGGCGCGTGGACGGGGATGGTCGGGTGCAGGCCCGAAGCCGGCTGCCAGGCCTTGAAGCGGACGCCCGCGACCGCCTCGGTCGAACGGCCGGTTGGGGTCATCGGCAGCCGCCGGCCGTTGCAGGTGACGACATGGCGGCCCTCGACAAAGCCCTCGGCCTTGAGCTGCAGCCGCTCGAGCGAACTGTCGACATAGCGCACGGTACCGCCGCCGCTGCCCTCCTCGCCCAGCACATGCCAGGGCTCGAGCGCCTGTCTGAGTTCCAGCGTCACGCCGCCGTGATGGACGCGGCCGAAGGCGGGAAAGCGAAATTCGAGCTGGGCCAGATACCATTCCGGCGAGAACGCGTAGCCGGAGCTTTTCAGTTCATCCAGCACATCAAGGAAATCCTCCCAGAGGAAGTGCGGCAACATGAAACGGTCATGCAGCGCCGTGCCCCAGCGCACGAATTTGCCCTCCTGCGGCTCGCGCCAGAGCTTGGCGATCAAGGCGCGCACGAGCAGTTGCTGCGCCAGCGACATGCGCGGATCGGGCGGCATCTCGAGCGCGCGGAATTCGACGAGGCCGAGCCGGCCGGTCGGGCTGTCCGGCGAGAACATCTTGTCGATGCAGATTTCGGCGCGATGGGTATTGCCGGTGATGTCGACGAGAATGTGCCGGAACAGCCGGTCGACCAGCCACAGCGGGATCTCGCCGCCCGGCGGCGGCACCTGCGACAGCGCGATCTCCAATTCATAGAGGCCGTCGTGACGGGCCTCGTCGATCCGCGGCGCCTGACTGGTCGGACCGATGAACATGCCGGAGAAGAAGTAGGACAGCGACGGATGCCGCTGCCAATAGAGCACGAGACTCTTGAGCAGATCCGGCCGGCGCAGGAATGGCGAGTCCTTCGGCGTGTCACCGCCAACCACGACATGATTGCCGCCGCCAGTGCCGGTGTGGCGGCCGTCGATCAGGAACTTGTTGGCGCCAAGTCTGGTCTTCGCGGCGTCCTCGTAGAGACCGAAGGTGATGTCGACCGCCTCGCGCCAGCTCTTGGCCGGCTGCACATTGATCTCGATCACGCCGGGATCGGGCGTCACCTTGATCACCTCGATGCGGGGGTCATAGGGCGGCGCATAGCCTTCGATATGAACTTGCATCTGCATTTCCTCGGCGGTTGCTTCAACGGCGGTGACCAGCTCCAGGTAATCCTCGAGTTTTTCGACCGGGGGCATGAAGACGCAGAGCACGCCGTCGCGGATCTCGATCGACATCGCCGTGCGCACGCCGCCGCTGCCGCGCGTGCTCTGCTCCTGCACGGCTTGCGCGGGCGCGCCGGGTGCGGCCGCGGCCTGGTCGAACACCGGCAATTCTTCGCGCGGCGCCAGCGGATCCTGCTCGACGATGTAGGGATATTCTTCCGGGGGGATGAAGGGCAGCGAGGAGATCGGCAACCGCAGGCCGAGCGGCGAGTTGCCCGGCATCAAAAACAGGTTGCCGCGCCGCAGTTGCCAGCGCTCGCTGCGCCAGCGGCGCGCTTCGGCGTTCCAACGCTGGATCGGCAGCACAAAGCCCTTCGGCGTGTTGAGGCCCTGGTCGAACACCCGCGCCATGCGCGCGCGCTCCTCGGGGTCGGCGAGCCTGGAATCGCCGGGATCGACATTGTTCGGCAGCGAGGCCTCGCGCTGCAACCAATGGCCGGGGTCCTCGAAGGCGGGCAGGACATAGTCCGGGCCGATGCCGAGCTTCTCGGCGGTCGCATCGGCAAAGCGCTCGGCGTCGGCGATGTCGGCCTTCTTCGGATTTTCGATCTTCGCGATCAGGTCGGAATTCTTCCAGACCGGCACGCCGTCCTTGCGCCAGTACAGGCCAAAGGCCCAGCGCGGCAGGCTTTCGCCCGGGTACCACTTGCCCTGGCCGTAATGCAGCAGACCGCCCGGCGCAAAACGCGCGCGCAGCCGCCGGATCAGCTCGTCCGCGACACCGCGCTTGGTCGGGCCAACGGCGGCGACGTTCCATTCCGGCGATTCCATATCGTCGATGGAGACGAAGGTCGGCTCGCCGCCCATGGTGAGCCGCACGTCGTGGGCTTTCAGGTCGGCATCGACCTGCTCGCCGAGCGCGTCGAGCCGCGCCCAGGCCTCGTCGGAAAACGGCCTGGTGATCCGAGGCGCTTCGCGGATGCGCCTGACATTCATCTCGAAGGCGAACTCGACATTGGCGCTACCTGCCGTACCCGAGATCGGCGCGGCGGAGCGATAATGCGGCGTGGCAGCGACCGGGATGTGCCCCTCTCCCGTCAACATGCCCGAAGTGACGTCGAAGCCGATCCAGCCCGCGCCGGGCAGATAGACCTCGGCCCAGGCGTGCAGGTCGGTGAAATCGTTCTCGACCTCGCGCGGGCCTTCGACGGGGTCGATGTCAGGGCGAAGCTGGATCAAATAGCCGGAGACGAAGCGGGCCGCGAGTCCGAGATGCCTGAGAGTTTGGATCAGCAGCCAGGCGGAGTCGCGGCAGGAGCCGGCGCTAGCGGCGAGCGTCTGTTCCGGCGTCTGGACGCCCGGCTCCATCCGGATGATGTAGCGGATTCTCTTCTGCAGATTGGCGTTGAGCTCGACCAGGAAATTGACCGTCGAGTCCGCCTCGCGCGGAACCTCCTCGAGATACGCGGCGAGCAACGGCCCGGGCTCGATCGTCGCGAGATACGGCGCAAGCTCGGTCTTCAAACCATCGGGATACTGGAACGGAAACGAGTTGGCGTAGGGCTCGACGAAGAAGTCGAACGGATTGACCACGGTCATCTGCGCCGTGAAGTCGACCTCGATTCTGAGCTCGGTCGCCTTCTCCGGAAAGACGTAGCGCGCGAGCCAGTTGCCCTGCGGGTCCTGCTGCCAGTTCACGAAATGGTTCGTGGGCGTGATCTTGAGCGAATAGCTCAAGACCGGCGTGCGCGTATGCGGCGCCGGGCGCAGGCGAATAGTCTGAGGGCCGAGATCGGTCGGGCGGTCGTATGTGTAGTGCGTGACGTGATGCAGTGCGACGTAGATCGACACGGACGGGCTATCTCCGGCTGCCTTTTTGAGCAGAACACCGGTGGCGGGACCGATCAAGCACTAACAACGGGCATGCGGTGCCTAGAGCAGATTCCGGCTGATGTAGGTCATCGTCTATATCCCGCATGGCGAAAATAGTTGGCGCACTGGTCGGGGACAAACGATTTTACGAGTTTACCGATCAGCCGCCAGAGTTCCTTCACGGTGCGCTTGGCACCTTTTCGCAGCGCGGCTTTGAGTTTCGAGAATGCCATCTCGATTGGGTTGAGGTCTGGCGAATAGGCGGGCAGATAGCGGACTGTTGCGCCAACAGCCGCGATTGCTTCGCGCACCCCATCGATTTTGTGGGTCCGCAGATTGTCCATGAATACGATGTCGCCTTTTGCCAGCGTCGGCACGAGCACCTGCTCGACATAGGCCATGAATGTGGCTCCATCCATCGCACCATCAATGACATAAGGTGCGGTCAGGCCGCTGACGCGCAACGCCGCGATGAACGTCAGGGTTTTCCAGTGGCCGTGCGGTACACTTGCGACGAGTTGCTCGCCACGCGGAGAACGACCAGAATGACGAACCATTTTGGTTGTCACCGACGTCTCATCAATAAAGACCAGCCGTCGCGTGCGTAAAGACGATTGCTCGGCTTTCAGCGCAGCGCGCGCAGCGGCGACATCAGGCCGATCCTGTTCGGCGGCGTGCAGTGTTTTTTTTGAACGTGATGCGGTGCCGCTCGTAAAATCGCCAAATCGAGGTTCTGCCGACCTTCAGTCTTTTGGCCGATCCGAGCCGTGTGGCGATCTCATCGAGTGTCAGATCGGGTTCAGCGGCCACCAGATCGAGCAGCCACTGCTGATGCGGCTCGAGCGGCGAGCGACAGTGTCCGGTGCCGGGCTTCGCTGCGACGCTACCGGTTGTATGCCAGCGATCCATCCAGCGGATAGTGGTCGAGGCCGCAAGATCAAGCAGCCGCGCGGCTTCCCGGCAGCTCTCGCCGCCCTCGACCAAAGCCACCACACGATCTCTCAAATCTGTCGAATAACCCTTTGCCATGATCGTCCTCGCCCCTAATGGTTGCGACGACCGAATCTGATTTGCTGCAGTTAGGGAATCCCCTTGGGCGCAAAACGATTCACATCAGGCGGAAACCGCTCTAGCGGGAAGGCGAATGGTGAGTGACGAGTGGCGAATGGAACCCCTATTCGCCACTCGCTATTCGCCATTCGCCCTCTCACATCGTCGCGCCGAGCACCCAGGGCGCGAACTCGGCGCCGCCAAAGTCAAAGCTCTCGCTCTTGGTCGGCTGGCCCGAGGCGGTTTTCAGCATCAGGTCGAAGATGCGCTGGCCGCACTCCTGCACGCTCTCCTCGCCGTCGAGGATGGTGCCGCAATTGACGTCCATGTCGTCTTCCATGCGCTTGTACATGGCCGTGTTGGTCGCGAGCTTGATCGAGGGCGCTGGCTTGCAGCCGAACACGCTGCCGCGGCCGGTGGTGAAGCAGACCATGTTGGCGCCGCCGGCCACCTGCCCCGTCGCCGCGACTGGGTCATAGCCGGGCGTGTCCATGAAGACGAAACCCTTCTTGGTGACGGGCTCGGCGTAGTGCAGCACGTCGACGAGGTTGGTGCTGCCGGCTTTCGCCATCGCGCCCAGCGACTTTTCGAGAATGGTGGTGAGGCCGCCGGCCTTGTTGCCGGGGCTCGGATTGGCGTTCATCTCCGCGCCTTCGCGCTTGGTGTATTCCTCCCACCAGCGCATCAGGCCGACCAGTTTTTCGCCGACTTCGCGGCTCACCGCGCGGCGGGTGAGCAGATGTTCGGCGCCGTAGGTCTCGGGCGTCTCGGACAGGATCACGGTGCCGCCATGCCGCACCAGGAGATCGCTCGCCGCGCCCAGCGCGGGATTGGCGGAGACGCCGGAATAGCCATCGGAGCCGCCGCATTGCAGGGCTACCGTCAATTCGCTCGCGGGGACCGGCTCGCGCTTGACCTTGTTGGCGTCGGTCAGCGCTTCCTTGACGAAGGCGATTCCAGCTTCGACCGTCTTGCGGGTGCCGCCGACTTCCTGGATGTCCATGGCGCGCAGCCGGCCGGCGAGCTTCTGCTCGGCCATCAGCCCGCCGATCTGGTTGACCTCGCAGCCCAACCCCAGCACGACGACCGCGGAGAAATTCACATGCCGCGCGAAGCCGCCGAGGGTGCGGCGAAGCAGCGCCAGCGGCTCGTCCTGGGTCATGCCGCAGCCGGTCTTGTGGGTCAGCGCGACCACGCCGTCGACGTTGGGGAAGTCGGCCAAAGGATTATCGCCGGTGAACGGATTCTTCTTGAAGACGTCGGCGACAAGCCCTGCGACATGCGCGCTGCAATTCACCGAGGTGAGGATGCCGATATAATTGCGGGTAGCGACGCGGCCATCGGGACGGCGGATGCCGTCGAAGGTCGCGGGCAGATCGAAATTCGGTACCGGCTTGACGTCGACGCCATAGGCATAGTCCTTGTCGAAATCGCCCATGCCGCAATTCTGCGTGTGCACGTGCTGGCCGGGCGAAATCGGCTGCGTTGCAAAGCCAATGATCTGGCCATAGCGGATGATTGGCTCGCCGCTCGCGATCGGTTTGATCGCGACCTTGTGGCCCGCCGGAATCCGCTCGACCGTGGTCACGCCCTCACTCACGACCATGCCGGCCGGCAGGCTCGAGCGCGCGATCAGCACGCCGTCGTCAGGATGCAGGCGAATGACGGGTGCTGGGGCCATGATTTGCTCTCTCAGTTTAATCTGCGGATCATGAGAAGGGCGAATAGCGAATGGCGAGTGGCGAATAGCAAAGATACCCTACGCGCTACCCCCCATTCGCCGTTCGCGTCCTTACGCCTTGCCGCCGGAATCCTTGCGGGTCGCGTTGACCTGCATCTTGGCGTAGGTCGACATCAGACCAACCTCGTTCGACAGCGTCACCAGCTTGAAGCCCATGTTGATGGCGCGCACCGCGCCTTCGGCGCCGCTGCAGTGGATGCCGGGGTTGAGCTTGCGCTTGTCGCATTCCTTGATGATCTTCTCGTAGATCGCGAGGATCTCCGGCTCGGTGCGGTCGAGCTTCGGCTCGAGACCGTAGGAGAAGCCGAGATCGGACGGACCGATATAGACGCCGTCGATGCCGTGGACGTCGAGGATCGCTTCCATGTTCTCCACCGCGGTCTTGGTCTCCATCATCGGCAGCAGCACGATGTCGTCGTTGGCGGTCTTCTGATAGGAGCCCGCGGTGCCATACATGCCGGCGCGGATAGGGCCGTTGGAGCGCACGCCCATCGGCGGATATTTGGAATAGGCGACGAGGCTTTTCGCTTCCTGCGGAGTGTTGATCATCGGACAGATCACGCCATAGGCGCCGCCGTCCAGCACCTTGCCGACGACGCCCGGCTCGTTCCAGGGCACGCGCACCATGGGAGTCACGGGATGGCCATGCATCGACTGGAAGCACTGCACCATGGAGAGGTAATCCTGCACGCCGTGCTGCATGTCCACGGTGACGCTGTCGAAGCCGCATTGCGCGATCATTTCCGCGGAAAAGCCGGAAGGAATCGCAAGCCAGGCGTTCACCACCGCTTTGCCCGAGGCCCAGATTTGCTTGACTTTATTTGGCATTGATCGCGTTTCCTCTTGTTGTTTCTTCAAATTTCACGGGCTCGCAGTTATCCGCCCCATACCGGCCGACAGCGACCTCAACGCCTGTTTTTCGGATGCGGCGCGGTCGGCACTTTGAGCGAAAAGTCGCGGCGATGTCCATGGCTTAGGCGGGGATGCACATCATGCAAAATTGCACTCATTCCCCCCTCCCGCCTCTCCTTCGTCAGCGAACTCAAGCCCGGAGAGGCTCGCTTCCAGCGTGCCCAGCATGTCCTGCAGCTCGGCGAGTCTCTTCGCGCCATAGCAGCGCGTGATCGCGGCATAGATCGCTTCCGACGATGGCGCCACGACTTCCATCAGCTTCAGGCCTTTCTCGGAGATCGACACCACGCCGCGGCGCAGATCCGTCTTTGCAGTCTTGCGCTCGATCAAACCGCGCGCGTCGAGATCGCGCAAAATGCGCGAGAGGCTCGGGCCGAGGAGAAAGGCGGTGCGTGCGAGCTCGGTGACTTCGATGGCCTCGATCGCGGCGAGCGCACGCAGGATGCGCCATTGCTGTTCGGTCAGATCATGACGTCGAAGCGACGGACGGAACTGACGCATGACGGCTTCGCGGGCACGGAGCAGCGACATCGGCAGCGAGCGCGAAAACTCGCGCATCGGCACGCGGCGTGCCGGCGCTCTCGCCGTGGCCGATCCATTGGCTGATTTCTTCCGCGCCATCCGCTCTTTCAATACCCTCGAGTTTGCAATGCAGCAAGAAACAAGGGAATTTGATCCGAGACACTTAACATGTTAAGCATCTTGCCGCACCCTGTTTTTGCGTAGCCCCACATGCCCCTTTCCAAAGAAGACATCCGCGCCGCCGCCGAGCGCCTGGATCGAGCCGAGAAGACGCGCACGCAAATCCGCCAGCTCTCGCAGGAGTTTCCCGCGGTCACCCTCGAGGACGCGTATGCGATCCAGAAGGCCTGGATCGGGATCAAGACATCAGCGGGGCGCGTGGTCAAAGGCCACAAGATCGGGTTGACCTCGAAGGCGATGCAGAGCGCGCTCAATATCGACGAGCCGGATTCCGGCGTGCTGCTCGATGACATGTTCTTCGCCGATGGCGGCGTCGTGCCGACCGAACGTTTCATCGCTACACGGGTCGAAGCGGAACTCGCCTTCGTCATGAGCAAGCGGCTTGCAGGCCCGGATTGCACGATGTTCGACGTGTTGAATGCGACCGACTTTGTCGTGCCGGCGCTGGAAATTCTCGATACCCGCATCGAGCGCGTGGATCCCAAGACCAGGGCAACGCGCAAGATCTTCGATACCATCGCGGACAATGCGGCGAACGCCGGGATTGTGCTCGGCGGCCGGCCGATCAGGCCGCTGGAAGCGGACCTGCGCTGGATCGGCGCCCTGTGTTTCAAGAATGGCCAGCTTGAAGAAACCGGCCTTGCCGCCGGCGTGCTCAATCATCCCGCAACAGCGGTCGCCTGGCTTGCCAACAAGATCGCGCCGCACGGGCTGGCGCTGGAGCCGGGCCAGGTCGTGCTCGCAGGATCGTTCATCCGGCCGATCGAGACCCGCAAGGGCGACACAATCCAGGCCGATTATGGCGCCTATGGCTCGGTCAGCTGCTATTTCGCCTGAGGCCAAACAACAATAGGGAGTGAAACCGCCATGCCGCATTTCACGATCGAATATTCCGCCAATCTCGATCACCGTGTCGACATGAGCAAGGTCGTCGAAATCGTCCGCAAGGCCGCGGTCGAGACCGGCATCTTCCCGCTTGGCGGCATCCGCGTCCGCGCCATCAGATGCGAGCACTATGCAATCGCCGACGGCAATCCGAACTTTTCCTTCCTCGATATGGTGCTGCGGCTCGGCGAAGGCCGTGACCTTGCCACGCGTCAGAAGGCCGGCGAGCACATTTTCACGGCGCTGTCCGCCCATCTCGATCCCGTCTTTGCGCAAGGCAAGTTCGCGCTGTCGTTCGACATGCAGATCAACGACAAGGACACGAGCTGGAAGCGCAACAACATTCACGAAGCCCTGAAAGCGGAGGCTGTCCATGGATAAGGTCGCGCCGAAGTCCGATCTGTTCCAGGCCAACAAGGACCGCGCCGCACCGCTGTTGAAACAGCTCCGCGCCGACGGCATCGGCCACATGATCGGCGGCAAGATCGTGCCGTCGATCTCCGGCGAAGCGTTCGAGACCAAGTCGCCCGTCGACGGTACGGTTCTGGCGTCCGTGGCACGCGGAAACGCAGAAGACATCGATCGCGCCGCGACCGCGGCTTCGCTGGCCTTCAAATCCTGGCGCGACATGTCGGCGTCGATGCGCCGCAAGCTGCTGCATCGCGTCGCTGACGCGATCGAGGACCGCGCCGATGACATTGCCGTCCTCGAATGCATCGATACCGGCCAGGCGCATCGCTTCATGGCCAAGGCCGCGATACGCGCGGCGGAAAACTTCCGCTTCTTTGCCGACAAATGCGCGGAGGCGCGCGACGGCCTCAACACGCCGAGCGAGGAGCACTGGAATATCTCCACCCGCGTGCCGATCGGCCCGGTCGGGGTGATCACGCCGTGGAACACGCCGTTCATGCTCTCGACCTGGAAGATTGCCCCTGCCCTCGCCGCCGGCTGCACCGTCGTGCACAAGCCGGCTGAATGGTCGCCGGTGACGGCGGATATCCTGGCGAAGCTGGTGAAGGAAGCGGGCGTGCCCGACGGCGTGCTCAACACCGTGCATGGCATCGGCGAGGAAGCCGGCAAGGCGCTGACCGAGCATCCCGCGATCAAGGCGATCGGCTTTGTCGGCGAGAGCGCGACAGGCTCCGCGATCATGGCCCAGGGTGCCAAGACCTTGAAGCGCGTGCATTTCGAGCTCGGCGGCAAGAACCCGATGATCGTGTTCGACGACGCCGATCTCGACCGCGCGCTCGATGCCGTCGTGTTCATGATCTACTCGCTGAACGGCGAGCGCTGCACGTCCTCCAGCCGCCTGCTGGTGCAGGAAGGCGTTGCGGAAAAATTCATCGAGAAGCTGACCACGCGGGTGAAGGCGTTGAAAGTCGGTCACCCCCTCGATCCCGCGACCGAGATCGGGCCTCTGATCCACGAGCGGCACCTCGCCAAGGTGTGCGCCTATTTCGACGTGGCACGGAAGGATGGCGCCGTCATCGCGGTCGGCGGCAAGACTCATGAAGGTCCGGGTGGCGGACATTATATCCAGCCTACGCTGGTGACCGGCGCGCACGCGAAAATGCGCGTGGCGCAGGAGGAGGTGTTCGGGCCGTTCCTGACCGTGATCCGCTTCCGCGATGAGAAGCAGGCAATCGAGATCGCCAATGACGTCAATTACGGGCTGACCGGCTATGTCTGGACCGGCGACATGGGCCGCGCGCTCCGCGTCGCCGATGCGCTCGAAGCCGGCATGATCTGGCTCAATTCGGAAAACGTCCGCCATCTGCCGACGCCGTTCGGCGGCATGAAGGCGTCCGGCATCGGCCGCGACGGCGGCGATTACTCCTTCGACTTCTACATGGAAACCAAGCATGTCTCGCTGGCGCGAGGCACGCACAAGATTCAGAAACTGGGAATTTAACGACGGTCGTCATTCCGGAGCGCGACGAAGTCGCGAGCCGAGAATCCATAACCACGATCGGGAGTATCGGATTCCGGGCCTGCGCCTCGCGGCGCATCCCGGAATGACAAATTGAGATGGGGAGGCACATGCCCGTTCCGACACACGTCTTCGATCCGCCCTTCAACATCATCCGATCGAGCCACGTCGTGCTCGACGTGAAAGATTTGAAGACGAGCCGCGCCTTCTATGAGACGACGGTCGGCCTCCATGTCGAGGACGCGGACAGCGACGTGGTGTATTTGCGCGGCAGCGAAGAGCATCAGCATCACTCGCTGGTGCTGCGTAAAGTGCCTGCCGCCGCCTGTAACCGCCTCGGCTTCAAGGTCGGCAATGAGGGCGACCTCGACAAGGCGGCCAGCTTTTTCGCCGAGAACCGCGTTCAGTACAAATTCGTCGAGCAGCCGTTCCAGGGCCGCACGCTGCAGTTCACCGATCCCTTTGGCTTCCAGATCGAGCTCTACGCCACCATGGACAAGCGGCCGCATATGTTGCGGCGGTACGATCTCTATAAAGGCTGCCACCCGCAGCGGCTCGATCATTTCAACATCTTTGCCGCCGAGGTGCAGGACACCATGGACTTCTATGCGCGGCTCGGCTTCCGCCTTACCGAATATGCCGAGGAGGACGGCCCGAACGGCCGCATCGCCGCGGCCTGGCTGCATCGGAAGGGCAATGTGCACGACCTCGCCATCACCAACGGCAAGGGCCCTCGCCTGCACCATTTCTGCTACTGGGTGCCGACCGCGATGAACGTGCTGCATCTCTGCGACGTGATGGCCGCGAGCGGTTATCTGAAGAACCTCGAGCGCGGTCCCGGCCGGCACGGCATCTCGAACGCGTTCTTTCTCTATGTCCGCGACCCCGACGGCCATCGCCTCGAGCTTTACACCAGCGATTACTTCACCATGGACCACGACCACGAGCCGCTGCGCTGGTCGCTCAGCGATCCACGGCGGCAGACGCTGTGGGGCGCGCCCGCGCCACGCTCCTGGTTCGAGGAGGGTTCGCCCTTCAGCGGGAGCAAGGTGCGCGAACCTGCGTTCGTTGCCCAGGTCACCGTTGCGGATTAGGGATGGCGGCCATGAAAAGGATCGCGTTCGTATTTGGATTGGTGATGGCAACAATGATGAATGCTCAGGCTTCCGAACTGAAGTTGATCGCCGGCGGCTCGCTCGCCGGCCTTTTCAAAGAGCTCGGCCCGCAATTCGAGAAGGCGAGCGGGCACACGCTCTCCATCCATTTCGACTCCACGCCGAACATCATTGGCCGTATCAACGCCGGCACGCCATTCGACGTCGTGGTCGTGCCGGCCGACGTCTTCAAGGATGCCGCCGCGAAGAGCCATCTCGCCGATCCCGCCGTCAACATTGCCCGTGTCGGCTATGGGGTGGTCGTCCGCGCCGGCGCGCCGAAGCCCGACCTTTCCACGCCGGACGCTTTCAAGAAGGCGCTGCTCGCCGCATCTTCCGTCTCCTCGGTCCCATCCAGCGCGGCCGGTGCCTATATCGCCAAGGTCTATGAACGTTTGGGCATCGCCGACGAGATGAAGGCGAAGACAAAGGCTCAGGCGTTGCCGACGGCGATTGCGCCGGCGGTCGCGGGCGGCGAAGCCGAGCTCGGCATCTTCCTGACCAACGTGTTCAACGCACCGGGTATCGAGCTCGCTGGTCCCTTCCCTGCCGATCTGCAGCAGGAGCTGGTATTCCCGGCCGCCGTCGCCACCGGCGCGAAGGAAGGCGCCGCGGCAATAGCGCTGATCGACTTTCTGCAAACGCCTGCCGCCGTCGCCGCGATCAAGGCCGTCGGCATGACGCCGGGCTAACAGGACATCTCATGGCCAATCATCGACTTGCGACCTATTCAGCCGGCGGCAAGACCGCTTACGGCTACGTCACCGACAGCGGCATCGTCGATCTCTCCGCGCGCTTCGGCAAGGATTATCCGACACTGCGCGAAGTCATTGCGAGCGGCGCGTTGACGAAGCTGGCGGAAGATGGCGCCAAGCGTACGCCGGATGTATCCGCTCGACGCATCACCTTGCAGCCGCCGATCCCCGCGCCGGAAAAGATCATCTGCATCGGCGTGAACTATCCCGACCGCAACGCCGAATATAAAGACGGATCGGACGCGCCGAAATACCCGAGCATGTTCATGCGCACGCCGCGCTCCTTTGTCGGCCACAACTCGGCCACTGGTGCGCCCGCGCGCCTCGCAACAGCTCGACTATGAGGGCGAAGTGACGCTCGTGATCGGCAAGGCCGGCCGGCACATCAAGGAGGCCGACGCGCTCGGCCATATCGCGGCGATCACGCTCTGCAACGAAGGCACCATCCGCGACTGGGTGCGACATGCGAAGTTCAACGTGACGCAGGGCAAGAACTTTGACTCCACCGGCAGCCTCGGCCCCTGGATCGTGCCCTACACCGGCGAGGCGCAGATCGCCGACATCCGCCTGACCACGCGCGTCAACGGCGAGACGCGGCAGGACGACCGCACCTCGCGGCTGATCTTCGGGATTCCCTATCTCCTTGGCTACATCTCGACCTTTACCACGCTGGTGCCCGGCGACGTCATCGTCACGGGCACGCCGACCGGCGCCGGCGCGCGGTTCGACCCGCCGCGCTATCTCAAGCCGGGCGACGTCGTCGAGGTCGAAGCCGACGGCATCGGCGTTCTCCGCAACACCGTTGTCGACGAAACCCTGTAAGGATCAAATCATGACCACCATGACCGGCGGCGAAGCCATCGTCAGCGGCCTTGTCGCCCACGGCGTCAACACCGTGTTCGGCCTGCCCGGCGCGCAGGTGTACGGCCTGTTCGATGGATTCCACCAGGCGCAGCTGAAAGTGATCGGGGCGCGGCACGAGCAGGCATGTGCCTACATGGCCTTCGGCTATGCGCGCTCCTCCGGCAAACCCGGCGTGTTCAGCGTAGTGCCCGGCCCCGGCGTGCTGAACGCGGGCGCAGGACTGTTGACCGCGTTCGGCGCCAACGAGCCGGTGTTGTGCCTCACCGGCCAGGTGCCGACCCAGTTCCTCGACAAGGGGCGCGGCCATCTGCACGAGATGCCGGACCAGTTGGCGACGCTGCGCACCTTCGTGAAATGGGCCGACCGCATCGAATATCCCGATATCGCTCCCACCATGGTGTCGCGTGCCTTTCAGGAGATGATGTCAGGCCGGCGCGGCCCGGTCGCGCTGGAAATGCCCTGGGACGTGTTCACCCAGCGTGCCGACGTCGGTGCTTCAAAGGTCTTCGATCCCTTCCCGGCTCCGCAGCCGGATCCGGATCGCATCAAGGATGCTGCCGCGCTGATCGCCGCCAGCAAGACGCCGATGATCCTGGTTGGCTCGGGCGCGATCCATGCGCGTGAGGAAATCCTCGAGCTCGCCGAGATGATCGATGCGCCGGTGGTCGCCTTCCGCAGCGGCCGCGGCATCGTCTCCAATGCGCATGAGTTGGGCCTGACCATGGCCGCAGCCTATCGGCTATGGCCCACGACCGACCTGATGATCGGCATCGGCACGCGCATGGAATTGACGACCATGACGCGCTGGCCGTACCGGCCCGCGGGCCTGAAGTCGGTGCGCATCGATATCGATCCGATCGAGATGCGCCGCTATACGTCGGATGTCGGCGTGATCTCGGACTCCAAGGCGGGCACCCGCGAACTGGCTGCCGCGGTCCGCAAGGCCGGCTACCGCAAGACCGCTGGCCGCCGCGCGACCGTTCGTGAGGCCACGGCGGCGGCGCAGGAGGAGATCCAGAAGGTGCAGCCGCAAATGGCGTATCTCAACATCCTGCGCGAGGTGTTGCCGGATAACGCCATTGTCACCGACGAGCTTTCGCAGGTCGGGTTCGCCTCCTGGTACGGCTTTCCGGTTTATGAGCCGCGCACGTTCATCACATCAGGCTATCAGGGCACGCTCGGCTCGGGCTTTCCGACCGCGCTCGGCGCCAAGGTCGCCAATCCCGACAAGCCGGTGGTCGCCATCACCGGCGACGGCGGTTTCATGTTCGGCGTGCAGGAGCTCTCCACCGCGGTTCAATTCAACATCGGCGTGGTGACGCTGGTGTTCAACAATAACGCCTACGGCAATGTGCGACGCGACCAGCGCACGCGCTTCGAGGGCCGCGTGGTCGCCGCCGATCTCGTCAATCCGGATTTCGTCAAGCTCGCGGAGTCGTTTGGCGTGGGGGCGAGCCGCGTTACCTCGCCGGACCACTTCCGCCCCGCGCTGGAGAAGGCGCTGGCGCATGGCGGCCCGTATCTGATCGCCGTCGAAGTGCCGCGCAACTCCGAGGTCACGCCCTGGACGTTTATCCATCCGGCACGGAACAGCTGACCCCTCTGAGGACCTGGGTGACGATGAACGCGGGCGGAAACCGCACAATCCTGACTTAACGAGCCTTGCGGAAGGTCAGGTTGATGCGGCGGCGGCCGAGCAGTACGTGCTCGCCATCGGCGAGCGGCGCCACGCCATGAAACACCAGCCGCGACGGGCCGCCCCAGACCACGACGTCGCCGTGCTCCAGCCGGTAGCGCACGGTCTTGTCGGATCGTTTCAACCCGCCCCACAGGAAAGTCGCGGGCAGGCCGAGCGAGACGGAGACAATCGGCTCGTCATAGTTCTTTTCGTCACGGTCCTGGTGCAGGGACAGGCGCGCGCCGGGCTCATAGCGATTGACCAGGCAGGCTTCCGGCCGAAAGCCGGCAAAACCCGCTTGCGCAGCGGCCTGCCCCGCCAGCTCGCGAAAGATTGGCGGCATCTCGGGCCAGGCTTGGCCGGACTGCGGATCGATCGCGTCGTAGCGATAGCCGGTGCGATTGGTGATCCAGCCGACGCTGCCGCAATTCGTCATTGCCACCGACATCTGGTAGCCGCCCGGCGTCACCATATGGCGGAAGGGAGACTGTTCGGCGATGGCTTCGATGGCGCCGAGCAGATCATGCTGGATCGGGCAGCAGAAGCCGCGCAGCAGCATCGCGCCTTCCGCAATTCGCTCACGGGGCGGAAGCACTTCAGCGCCGTCAAACAAATCAGCCGTCATTTCGCATCATGGAAGATCACGCCGACGGTATGCCGCTGGCCGGAACGCAGCCGGCTGACGCCATGGCGCAGGTTGACACGGTAGGTGCCGCGCGTGCCCTGCACCGGACGATGATGCACGGCAAAGGCGACCGCGTCGCCCTGCTTCAGCCCAACCACTTCCGCGCGCGACTGCATGCGCGGTCGCTGCTCGGTCAGCACGAATTCGCCGCCCTCGAAATCGCGGCCCGGCTCCGAGAGCAGGATCGCCGCCTGCAGCGGAAACACATGCTCGCCGTAGAGATCCTGATGCAGACAGTTGTAGTCGCCGGCCTCGTATTGCAGCAGCAGCGGCGTCGGACGGGCCTGGCCGGCGTCGCGGCAGCGCTTCAGGAAGGCATCGTGGCGGTCGGGGTAGCGGATATCGATCCCCATCGCCTCGTTCCAGCGATTGGCGATACCTTGTAGACGGACATAGAGCGCCGGCCGCAACGCCGCGATCAGGTCGGGCAGCGGATAGGCGAAATATTTGTACTCACCGCGGCCAAAGCCGTGGCGGCCCATCACGATGCGGCTGCGGAAATGCGCGTCGTCGGGGTAGAGCGCGGAGATCGCGCGGCATTCGTCCGGCGTGAGTAAGCCTCTCAAAACGACGCAGCCTTGCGCGTCGAGATCGGTTTCGGCTCGCGTCCAGTCGAGCGCATCGACGCGCGCGGCGATGCCAGACGAGGGAACCGGGCGGATGGTTTTGGCTGTGGCTGACATGACCCCAATTTGGGACAGCCAGGGCCATTACGCCACCCGATTTCCGGGAATTTAGCCGTGGAGGCTATCCCCTAACCGGCAGCGTGATCACGTCATAGGCGTGACGGATGGTGCGCTTCAGCACCGGGTCTTCAAGCTCGTACTCGAATCGGTCCGCAGGTCGGATGCCGCCCTTGGCCGCAAAGGTGCCGCCGAACATCGCGCAGCCGTCGGGCAGCTTGCCGCCTTCAAAACCTTTGGCGAGCAATTCCTTGACCGGGAGCATCGCATCCAGCGTGCCCTCCTGGTACAGCTCGCGCTTGCCACCGATCCAGGCCCAGGAGCGCAGGATCATCCTGTCCCAGTGGCCGATCACGTCTTCCAGCTCCCATAGCGTGGAGGCGACCGGCTTGTCGCACATCTGCTTGGAGACGGTGACGCTGTAGCTTTCGACCTTGCGGTCGGTATGATCGGAGGCGAGCCCGACAAAGGTACGGCCCTGCCAGCCGATCAGGATGAATTCGACCTCGCCCGAGGAATCCTCGCCGCAGGCCTCGATCGAATCCTCCTGGGTTAGCCGCCGCGCCGAGCAGCGGTAGTAGATCGGCGTCGTTGCCGGCCGCGCGATGCCGAGTGCTTCAAGTTCGGCGATGTGCTTGTCGCGCGCGACCGGGTCGCGGCCGGTCCAGCCGGCGATGACCGCCTGGTCGATGGGAAGCGTCAGCGGCACGCTGCCGCCCTCGCGATCGATGACGGTGAAGGTCAGGTCAAACACGGATCGCACCCTCCATTCCGGCCGCAAGCTCAAAGATGCGGCGGTCCGAGCCGCCGGTCGAAGCCAGCATCAGCCCGACCGGCACCTCGCCTTCGCGGTGCGCCGGCAGCGAGATCGCGCAGCCGTCGATCATGTTGATCAGCGTGCAATTGCGAAGCGAGCGCAAATTCGCGACCGTGAAGGCCTTGTCGTCGGCGAGATCGCCGATCTTCGGCGGCGTGTTCGCGGTGGTCGGCATGACCAGGGCGTCATAGGGCACAAGCCGGACCGCAATGCGCGCGATCAGCGAGCGGCGCGCGTTGAGGAGGTCGATATAGTCGGCAGCGCTAATGGCCTCGCCGCGCTGGATGCGCAGGGAGACGCGGGGATCGTAGACGTCGCCCTTGCTGGTCAGGAGATAGCGGTGCCAGGCATAGCTCTCCGCGGCCGCAAAGCCGCCCTTGGTATTCATCACGCCGATATCGAGAAATTCCGGCACCTCGATATGCTCGATCAGCGCGCCGGCACGCGACAACGTCGCGAGCGAGCGCTGGAAGGTCTGCGCGACGGCATCGTCGAGCTCATCGAGCGCAACCGTCACAGGCACCGCGAGGCGCATGCCCTTGATAGGCCGTGGCTGCAGCGTCGGCGTGAGCTCATCGGCCAGCGCCGCATCGAGTGTCGCACAGCATTGCACGGAGTTGGCAAGCGGCCCAAAGCTGTCGAGGGTGAAGGAGAGTGGCACGCCGCCTTCGAGCGGCACGCGACGCTGAGTCGGCTTGTAGCCGACAATGCCGTTATAGGCGGCGGGAATGCGGCAGGAACCGCCGGTGTCGGTGCCGAGCGCGCCATAGGCCATGCGGTCGGCGATCGATACCGCAGCGCCCGAGGACGAGCCGCCGGGCACGTGGCCGGTGCCGCGCTGCCAGGCGCCCTTCGGCGTGCCGTAATGCGGATTGATGCCGATGCCGGAATAGGCGAACTCGGTCATGTTGGTGCGGCCGATCACGATGAAGCCGGCGCGCCGCAGCCGCGCCACCGCGGGCGCGTCCTTCTCTGCCGGCGCGGAGTCCTCCAGCGCGCGCGAGCCGGCGCGCGTGACCTGCCCCCTGATGTCGAAGAGGTCCTTGATCGAAACGGGAATGCCGGCAAAGCGCGTTGGCGCCGCATGCGCCTTTCGCAGATGGTCCATCGCATCCGCCGCTTCCAGCGCCGCGTCCCTGTCGACGTGGATGAAGGTGCGCTGTCCCTCACCAGAGGGATCGGCGATCCTGGCGATGCATTCCTCGACGAGCTTCCGCGCCGAGGTGCGGCCTGCCTCGAGATCGTCGGCGAGCGCGGCAAGAGTTGGATTCGGCATGGTTGTTTTTGCCTGACTATTTGTTGTCTGCGATTTCGAGGTCCAGCAGCGCGGAACTGAGCGACTTGCCATGCGCATCGAGTGCGAGCGAGCGCGTCACGCCGCCGCCAAGCGTCTGGCTCATCACAAAGTTCAGCGCAGAGATGTTCGGCAACTCATAACGCACCACCTCGCCTTCGACAACGCCGGCGAAATGCACTCTCACGCGCTCCGCGGTGACCTGCTCCAGCAGAAGCGGATAGTGCCTCGCATCATAGGCGATCACGGAAATGTTGGACGTATTGCCCTTGTCGCCGGTGCGGGAATGGGCGATCTCGCGCAGCTTCATCACGCCTCCACGAACCGCACCTGCGGCTTCGCGAGGTCGCGCGGCAACAGCACGGAGGCGACCGCCACGACGTCGCGCGCCGATTTCCAGGCGCCGCCGCCGCCGGCCGGGCCGTTGGTATAGAGCGTCTCGACCTCGTTGCCGATGCGTACGGCTTCGCGCAGGTTTTCGGTGCGGCCGGTGACCCGCACGCGGACCTCATAAGGCTCGTTGCCGTGCGCGGAGACTCGCGCCCCATGCAGCGAATCGATTCCGATCAAATCGAAACGCAGCTCATTGGTGGCAACGCCGGTCAGTTTCAATCGTTCGCGCACGATGTCGAGCGCGAGTTTGCCGCGCGCGAGCGCGCCGGGCCCGGCATAGGAAATCTGGCCCTCGCCGATAAAACTGTCGACATAGCCGACTGAGACTTTCAGCGTATCGGTGCGCTTCGCACCGCGCCCGCCGCTGACCCGCACACGATCGGGCCCGATCTCTTCGACCGACACCTGCGAAAAGTCCGCGACCACGTCAGGCTGAAAATATTGCCTGGGATCGTGCACCTCGTAGAGCAACTGCTCCTTGCACGTCTGCGCGGTCACCACGCCGCCGGAGCCCGGCACCTTGGTCACGACCAGCGAGCCATCCTCGCCGACTTCGCCAATGGGGAAGCCGAGCCGCGCCAGGTCGGGAATGTCTTTATATCCGGGATCGGCGAAATAGCCGCCGGTGATCTGGCCGGCGCATTCCAGCAGATGACCGGCGACGGTGCCCTGCCCCAGCAGATTCCAGTCGTCCATGGCCCAGCCGAAGGCATGGATCATCGGCGCGAGGAATAGCGCGGGATCGGAAGCGCGGCCGGTGATCACGACATCGGCGCCATTGGACAGCGCATCCGCCATCGGCTCGGCGCCGAGATAGGCGTTGGCCGATAACAGCCTGTTGCCGAGCTGTTTGATGGTGCCGTCGAATTCCATGATCGGGAAATCGCGGGTCTTGCAGGCGTCCAGCACATCGTCGCCGACAACGGCCGCGATCTTCAGCTTCGACAGGCCGAGCGAGCGCGCGATCTCAGCGGTCTTTTTTGCCGCGGCTTCCGGATTGGCCGCGCCCATGTTGGTGACGATCTTGATGCCTTTGGCGGCGCAGAGCGGCAGCACCGCGCGCATGCGCTCTTCGAGCAGCGGATCGTAGCCGCTTTCGGGATTCTTCATCCGCGCCTGCTGGGCCAGCGCCACTGTGCGCTCGCCGAGGCACTCGAACACGAGATAATCGATATCGCCCTTCTCGGCGAGCTCGACCGCGGGCTCGATGCGGTCACCCGAATAGCCTGCGCCGGAACCGATCCTGATCGTCCGCATTACTTCAGCCCGAAATAGGCGCGGTGCAGCTCTTCATTGCCGCTCATCTCGGCAACCGTGCCGGAGAAGCGGATGCGCCCGCCTTCCAGCACGAACACGCGCGTTGCGACCTCCAGAAAACCGATATTTTGCTCGGCGATCAAGAGCGCCAGTCCCCGGCCCTGCAGGCTGGAGAGCACGCGGATGACCTCTTTTACCAACAGCGGCGACAGCCCGGCCGACGGCTCGTCCATCACCAGTAGCTTAGGCTCAGCCGACAAGGCCTTGGCAATGCCGAGCATTTTGCGCTGGCCGCCCGACAGGCTGGACGCGGGATCCCTGCGCTTGTCGCGCAGCACCGGGAACAAGCCATAGAGCTCATCCACGCGGCCACCAGGATCGGCATGGCCCAGCGCCTGCGCGCCGACACGGATGTTCTCCTCGATCGAGAGATCGGGGAACACGGCGAGCTCGGACATATAGGTCATGCCGCGCTTCATGCGCTCCGCCGAGCGCATGCGCGTGATGTCCTGGCCGCCGAGGGCGATATGACCATGCCGGGCCTCGATGAGGCCGACCAGCGATTTCAGGAACGTGGTCTTGCCCGCGCCATTGGCGCCGAGCAGCAGCACGGTTTCGCCCGGACGCACGTCGAGATCGACGCCCCACAGCACCTGCATGGTGCCGTAGCCGGCATCGACGCCTCTGGCGTCCAGCAGCGGCGCGGCGTCAGGCGGCATGCTCGCCTCCCAGAAACACCTCGATCACCTGCGGCTCGCGCACCGCGGCGGCGAGTTTGCCTTCAAAGATTTCCTTACCAGCGTTGAGCACGATGACGCGGTCGGTAATCTGCTCGATGAAACCCATGAGGTGCTCGACCACGATGATGGCCATGCCGGTCGCGGCCAGCGCCTTGATGCGGCCGGCGATCCAGTCGAGCTCCGTCGGGTTGAGGCCGGCGGCGAGCTCGTCGAGCAGCAGGAGTCTTGGCCGCGTCGCCAGCGCCCGGGTGAGATCGAGCATTTTCTGCTGCGCGCTATTGAGATCGGTGGCGGGACGATCAGCGACTTCCTTGAGGCGAAACTCTTCGAGCAGCTCGGCCATGGACGGTGGCGCTACCTGGGCATAGCCATAGGCCAACGCAACCCGGATGTTTTCGCGCACGGTCAGCGACAGAAACGGCTTTGGCACCTGGAAGGTACGGTTGATGCCGCGGTGAACCAGCCGGTGCGAAGCGACGCCGCCGATCGAAGCGCCGTCGAATACGACCTCGCCGCCATCCGGCGCATAGAGGCCGGAGACCACGTTGATCGCGGTGGTCTTGCCGGAGCCGTTGGGACCGACCAGGCCCAGAATTTCGCCGGATGCGACATGAAAGCTCAGGCCATCGAGCGCATAGAAGCCGCCGAAGCGTTTCACCAGCTTGGTAACGCTGAGGATCGGTTTCGGATCAGGGGACACGCCATCCCCTCCGCGTTGCGAGCGAGACCAGACCTGCGGGAAGGAACAGCACCAGCCCCATGATCAAGAGGCCATAGATCAGCTGGAAATAATGCGGCGTGGTGAAGCCGATCAGATTGTAGATGCCGTAGAGGATGATGACGCCGACGATGGGCCCGGTGATGGTCGCCACACCGCCGAACAAGGCGAAAACGATCGCGAAGATCGAGAACTCGCCGGAGAAGACGTTGTCGGGATAGAACACCGAGACGTACCAGGCATAGATACCGCCAGCGAGGCCGGCGACCAGCGCCGAGGCGAGCCAGGCGATCACGCGCATCTTCACGACATTGACGCCGGCCATCGAGGCGGAGACTGCGTCTTCGCGTACCGCCTGCAGCGCGAGACCGAAGCTGGAGTTCTTCAAATACACCACGCCGCCAACCGTGAGGGCGAGCACGACCAGCGCCGCCGCGTAGGCATCGGTCGGGTTGAACGTGCCGGTGAGCGACACGCCATAGGGTCCCTTGGTGATGCCCTCCAGCGCGGGATTGGCGACGAAGTGCAGCACCGCGAGCGATGCCGCGAGATTGGCGATCGCGAAGTACGCACCGGACAAACGCAACAGCGGCGTCAGCAACAGCCCCAGCAGCACGCCGACAATTCCGCCAGCCAGCACCGCAATCACTGCTGGTGACTGCAGATGCATCACCATGATCGCAAAGCCGTAGGCGCCGGCGCCGAAGAAGCCGACATAGCCGAACGGCAGATAGCCGGTGAAGCCGTAAATGATGTTCACGCCCTGGGCGAGGATCAGGAAGATCACGAAATTGAACAGCAGGAGATGGTTTTGATAGACGCCGGGCGCGACCGCGAACACGACGATCAACGGCGCCAGAATGAACAGCGTGTGCTTCAGTGCATCAGGCAACGCGCACCCGCCTTCCGAGCAAGCCGCTCGGCCGCAACAACAGGATCAGGATCAGCAGCACGTAAGGCAAAAGATCTGCCCATGAGCTGAGATAGGTCTGCACCAGCATGTAGCAGACGCCGTAGACCACGCCGCCAAGCGCAGTGCCGAGCGGATTGCCGAGCGAGCCCAGCACCACGATGGCGAAGGACGTGACCGTCGCATCCGCACCGAAGGCCGGCGTTACCGAGCCGAACATGAAGGGCGCGAACACACCGGCGACTGCGGCGAGCCCAAGGCCGATGCCGAAGGCAGCCGCCGACACTCGGTCGACATCGATGCCGGTCGCGAGCGCTTCATCGCGCCGCGACATCACCGCGCGCGTCAGCGTGCCGAGCCGCGTGCGGTAGAGATAGACATAGACCAGCGCGATCGCGACCAGGCTCGTTCCCGCTGCGATCACCCAGGGTGCCGGAAAACTCTGGCCAAAGATCTGGATCGGCCCTGCCCCGCCCGCCTTGCCACCGAACCATTTCACCTTGATGGTGGTGAAGACGGTGCCGAGCAGGCGGCTCTGGATCGAGCGCTCGCTGGTTCCGGCAAAGATCGTGGTGACGGCTTCGATCACCTGCGACAGGCCAAAGAACAGGATGATCGACAGCATTTCGGGATTGGCCGAGCCCTGCAGCCGCGGCACCAGCACCCAGTAAAGCAACAAGCCGGCGAGCACGAAAATCACGAAGGCCAGCGGCACCGCGAACAGCGGATCGATGCCGAAGATGCCGACCACGCCGAGCGCAACGAAGGCGCCGAGCATCAGCATGTCGCCATGCGCGAGATTGACGATGCGCATGACGCCAAAGACGAGATTGAGGCCGATGCCGACCAGGCTGAAATAGAGCCCGAACAGCACGCCGGCGACGAGCGCGTAGGTCAACATGCTACCGCCTGCCGCCGAGTTTCAAACCGCGCCCCCGCTGCCGGCATCAGGGCGCCGGATAGATCGGCTTGCCGGTCGCAGTCTCGTGCGGATAGATCGACACGAACTTGATGTGATCGTGCTCGTCGACCACGAGCTGGCCGAGCGGCGTCAATTCGCCGATCTGCCCGCCCATCTCGTCGAGGGCAAAGGTGCCGTCGAGTGTCTTGAGCTGGCCGGACAGCGAGAACACCGCGCGGCGCAGCTCCATCTGGTCGAGGCTGGTCGCAACCGACAGTGTCTTCTCGATCACCAGCGCCGTGGTGTAGCCCGCGACCGCGTTGAAGCCGAACTCGATCTTGCCGTCGGAGTATTTCTTGTCCCAGGCGGTCTTGTAGGCCTTCATGTCCATGCCGAAATTGACGGGATAATCGAGCTCGGACGGCGGCACGTAGGTCCAGACATGATCGAGGCCCCTGGCGCCGACGTTCTTTTCGAGCAGCTCAGTCTCGAGGCCGGCATAGATCGAGAACAGCATCTTGAACTTGATGCCGACGTCCTGGACGTTGCGCAGGAACGCGATGTCGTTCGGCGCATAGCCGAAATGGATCACCGCGTCGGGGTTGGTATTGTTGATGTTGTTGATGATGACGTTGTAGTTGGTAGTCTCGGTCGGGACGCCCTGGTCGTAGACGATCTCGATCGGTGCGCCGGACTCCTTGACGAATTTACGAAAGGCGTTGGCCTGCGTTCCCGTGAACTCATTGGTCGAGTAAAGGATCGCGACTTTCTTGATGCCAAGGCCGGGGCCATCATGGGTAATGAAGTCGGCGACCGGCTTCGGCCAGATGGTCGAGACCGGGTCGGCCATCAGCGCGATATAGGGATTATCCTTGGAGAAGAAGCTCGCACCGGTGCCGGTCTGGTCGAACAGGAACATCTTGTGGTCGCGCGCGATCGCGACCGCCGGCGCCGTCAGCACCGATCCGGAATCGGCAACGAGCAAATCGACCTTATCCTGGGTGATGAGCTGATTATAAAGGGTGGAGGCGGTCGCGGTGTTGCTCTGGTCGTCATAGGCGACGAGCTTGATCGGGATCTTCTTGTCGAAGGCCTTTACATATACGCCGCCATCGGCGTTCTTCTGTTCGACCCAGAGTTTAAGCGCGCTGTGCACCGGCATCGAGATCGAAGCGAAGCGCCCCGATGATGCGTAAAGCGTGCCGATCTTGATTTCGCTCGGCGCATCCGCGGCAAACGCCTGCGACGCGATCGCGAGGCTCGCGGCCAACACCGCGCCCATCACCTTGAACATCGAATTCCTCCCGAATTTCTTAGGCTCTGGGGGTCCTTCTACGCGCGCCATCAGGGGGACACAAGCGCTCCCGCCTCATCCATTGTGCGCGTTGCGGAATACGCGGCATGCGCCCGGCGCGGATGGACCGTTGACGCGCATTGGTCAAATGTCGCATCAAGATTTCAACGAGATCGGGAGGAACGAAACGACATGGCCGAGCCCGCGCGCGCGAAACCAAAGCCGACACCGGAAACCCAGCATTTCTGGGACGGCACGCGAGGCGGCGAACTGCGCCTGCAGCGCTGCGACACCTGCGCGCATGTCTATTTCCCGCCGCGACCGTTCTGCCCCTCCTGCGCCTCGCGCAAGGTCTCGGTCTTCAAGGCGAGCGGCAAGGGCAAGCTCTACAGCTATGTCATCAATCACCGCCCCGCCGCGCCCGGCTTCACGCCGCCCTACTCCATTGCCGTCGTCGAGCTCGACGAGGGCCCGCGGATGATGACCAACATCGTCGACTGCCCGCAGACGCCGGAGGCGCTCGAGCTCGACATGAAGGTCGAGGTCAAGTTTGAAAGGCTCGACGACAAGATCACCCTTCCCCTCTTCCGTCCGGCGAAAGGGTAACATCATGCGCAGGAACCAGGTTGCCGTCGTCGGCGCGGCCGAAACCACCGAGCTCGGCGTCATCCCGAACGTGTCGCAGATCCAGTTGCATGCGGATGCGGCGCTGAATGCGCTTGCCGACGCCGGGCTGAAACTTTCCGACATCGATGGCTTCGCCACCGCGGTCGAGACGCCGCAGCAGGTCTGCCATTATCTCGGCATCAAGCCGACCTGGGTCGACGGTACGTCCGTCGGCGGCTGCTCGTTCATGCTCCATGTCCGGCATGCTGCAGCCGCGATCGAAGCCGGCCTCTGCAAGACCGTGCTGATCACGCATGCCGAGAGCGGCAAGTCGATGATCGGGAAGCAGCCGCGCTCCACACCGCCGGATAGTCTCAACGGCCAGTTCGAGTCACCGTTCGGCGTGTATGGGCCGCCGAGCATGTTCCCGATTCCGGTGCTGCGCTACATGAAGACCCACGGCATCACCCATGAGCAGATTGCCATGGTTGCGGTGGTGCAGCGCGAATGGGCAGCGAAGAATCCGCGCGCCAGCATGAAGGATCCGATCACGGTCGCGGATGTCTTGAACTCGCGGATGATCGCCTATCCGTTCCGCCTGCTGCAATGCTGCCTCGTCACCGACGGCGGCGGCGCGCTGATCCTCACCTCCGCCGATCGCGCCAAGGATTTTCCGACCAAGCCGGTCTACATCCTCGGCACCGGCGAGAGCGTGGAGACGCCGATGGTCAGCCAGATGGAGACGTTCAACTCCTCGCGCGCCTTCAAGACCGCTGGTCCCCTGGCGTTCAAGGAAGCCGGCATCACGCACAAGGATGTCGATCATCTCATGATCTATGACGCCTTCGCGCATCTGCCGCTGTTCGGCCTCGGCGATCTCGGCTTCATGCCGCACGAAGAGACCGGCAAATTCATCGCCGGCGGCAACACGCGGCCCGGCGGCAAGCTGCCGCTCAACACCAATGGCGGCGGCTTGAGCTACATGCATTCCGGCATGTACGGCATGTATGCGCTGCAGGAAAGCGTGCGGCAGATGCGCGGCATTGCGCCGGCGCAGGTCAAAGGTGCGAAGATTTCGGTGTGTCACGGTGTCGGCGGCATGTTCGCGGCGAGCGGCACGATCATTTTTACGAACGAGAAATGACAATTGTCGTCATTCCGGGATGGTCCGAAGGACCAGACCCGGAATGACGACAAAAGCAACGGGAGGCACACATGGCCAAATCACTCGAAGGCAAATCCATCATCGTCACCGGCGCGGGCCGCGGTATCGGCAGGGAAATCGCCCTGCTCTGCGCCGGAGAAGGCGCCAAGGTCGTGGTCAACGATCCCGGCGGCGCGGCCGACGGTGCCGGCACGAGCGCCGCACCGGCCGAGGAAGTGGTCGAGGAGATCAAGAAGCGCGGCGGCACGGCGGTCGCCAATTTCGAGACGGTCGCAGAAGCCATTCCCGCAAGCCGCATCGTCAAGACAGCGACCGATCATTTCGGCAAGCTCGACGGGGTCGTGAACAACGCCGGCATCCTCCGCGACATGATCTTCCACCGCATGAGCGTCGAAGCCTTCGAGTCCGTCATCAAGGTGCATCTGATGGGTTCGTTCTATGTGGCGCATGCGGCTGCCAGGCTGTTCCGCGAGCAGGAGAGCGGCTCCTTCGTGCACTTCACCTCGACCTCCGGCCTCGTCGGCAATTTCGGCCAGGCCAACTATGCCGCCGCCAAGCTCGGCATCGTCGGCTTGTCGAAATCGATCGCGCTCGACATGGCGCGCTTCAATGTGCGCTCGAACTGCATCTCGCCGTTCGCCTGGAGCCGGCTGATCGGGACCATCCCGACCGAAACCGACGCCGAAAAGGCACGCGTCGAGAAGATCAAGCAGATGGGCCCGGAGAAGATCGCGCCCGTGGCTGCCTATCTGCTGAGCGACGCTTCCAAGGATGTCACCGGGCAAATCTTTGGCGTTCGCATGAACGAGATTTTTCTGTTCAGCCAGAACCGTCCGCTGCGTTCGGTGCAGCGCAGCGAGGGGTGGACGCCACAGACCATCGCGGAGCATGCGATGCCGGCGCTGAAACCGTCGTTCTACAAGCTCGACCGCTCCGCCGACATCTTCAACTGGGATGCGGTCTGAAGCAAGAATTCGAACTATCTGAGGTTGCTACACGCAATTCGCCCGCATTATGCCGGATTGCCGGCACATGTTTTCCTCCCAACAAAAATTCATGGGAGGAAATCATGACAAGTGCACTGACCTTTCCCAACAATCCATCCCTCAATCGCCGCAGATTGATGAAGGGCGCCGCTGCGCTGGCAGCAACGGCCGTGACTGCGAGCGCCGCATCCGCAGAAACCATGAGGCCGTTTGGCCAGACCGGCGCCCCGCTGCGATCAACCGACCCGTTGCCGTTGGGGCCGCTGCCCGGAAGTCGCTATCCAGATTCTCACCTGGAGCCAGCCAATAAGCCATCCAAACCCAGCTTCGGGCCAGGCTTCCCGGCCTTTGCCGGCACCAGCGCCGTTGAGCGCATCGCTACCGGCTTCCGCTGGGCCGAGGGTCCATGCTACTTCCCAGCGGGTCGTTACCTGCTGTTCAGTGATATTCCCAACAACCGGATCATGCGGGTGTCGGAGGACGACAGTCACGTCAGCGTATTCCGTCAGCCCTCGATGAACTCGAATGGCAACACCATTGATCGGGAAGGACGTCTCGTCACCTGCGAACATAGCGGCCGGCGGATCACGAGGACTGAGCTCGACGGCTCGATCACCATCATCGCCGACAAGTACAACGGCAAGAAGCTGAACTCGCCGAACGACGTGGTCGCGGCGTCCGATGGTTCGATCTGGTTCACCGATCCGGTGTACGGCATCGGCGGCTACTATGAGGGCCTCAAGGAGACGCCCGAGCAGGAAAAACGCAATGTCTATCGGGTCGATCCCAAAACAGGTGACATCAAGGTTGTGGCGGACGACTTCGTCGAGCCCAACGGACTGGCTTTTTCGCCCGACGAGAAGAAGCTCTACATCATCGATACGGGTTTTACCGACAATCCGGACAACGCCTGCCATATTCGCGTATTCGACGTGGACGTCGCGTCCGGGAAACTCTCGAACGGAAAGGTTTTTGTCGAAATTCCCAAACCCAACGTTACCGACGGGATGAAGTTGGACACAGCCGGACGGGTCTGGTGCTCGGTTGGATGGGGCGATCCGAAGGAGGACGGTGTGCGCTGCTATACGCCTGAAGGCGAGTTGCTAGGCAAGATCCACATTCCCGAGACTGTCGCCAACCTCTGCTTCGGCGGTCAGCAACGGAACCGGCTCTATATCTGCGGCACGTCATCGATCTATGCGCTCTATACCAGCGCACAGGGCGCCATGAAGCCGTAGCAGCGAACAGGGAGTGGCGAGTAGCGAGCGGAGAAAATCCATTCGCTATTCGCCATTCACCATTCGCGCTCCTACCCCGTATTCCGCAAGCCCGCCGAAATGCCGTTGATCGTGATCTGGATGCCGCGCAGCACCCGCTCGTCCGGGTTCTGCGCGCGGTAGACCTTCAACAGCTCGACCTGCACATGGTTGAGCGGGTCGAGATAGGGGAAACGGTGGCGCACCGAGCGCTCCAGCAGCGGGTTGCCCTGAAGCAATCGGTCCTGCCCCATGATATCGAGCAGCGTCCCGATCACGAGATGCCATTCGTGGCGGATGCGGCCGAAGATGCGCTCGCGCAGCGCTTCGTCCGGCACGAGCTCCGCATAGCGTGAGGCGATCGCGATCGAGCTTTTGGCCAGCACCATGTCCATGTTCGAAAGCAGCATGCGGAAGAATGGCCACTCCAGGTAAAGCTCTTTCAGGAACGGCATGCCTTGCTCGGGATGCTCCGTGATCCAGGTCTCGACGGCGCTGCCAAAGCCGTACCAGCCCGGCAGCATCAGCCGGCACTGCGCCCAGGAAAACACCCAGGGGATCGCGCGCAGATCCTCGATCGCGCGGGTCTTCTTGCGCGAGGCCGGACGGCTGCCGATGTTCAGCGTCGCAATCTCGTTGATGACGGTGGAGTTCCAGAAATAATCGACAAAGCCGTCGGTCTCGTAGACCAGGCCGCGATAGGCCTTGAATGCCAGCTCCGACAACCGGTCCATCGCGGTCAGGTATTCGCGCTTCGGCGCGGGCTGCCGCGGATGCAACAGGCTCGCCTCCAGCGTCGCGGCGGCCAGAATTTCCAGATTGCTGCGGCCGACCTCGGCGTTGGAATATTTCGACGAGATGATCTCGCCCTGCTCGGTGATGCGGATCTGGCCGTTCACTGCCCCACCCGGCTGCGCGATGATGGCGTCATAGCTCGGTCCGCCGCCGCGGCCGACCGAGCCGCCGCGGCCGTGGAACAGGCGCAGCCGCACGCCATGGCGCTCGAACACTTCGACGAGCTGGATTTCGGCCTTGTAGAGCTCCCAGCCCGAGGTGACGAAGCCGCCATCCTTGTTGCTGTCGGAATAGCCGAGCATGACCTCCTGCATCGAGCCTCGGCTGTCGACGAATTTGCGGTAGTCGTGCAGCGCCAGCATCCGGTCCATGATGCCGGCGCAGGCCTGCAGATCCCCGATGGTCTCGAACAGCGGCACGATGTTGATGGCGCTGCGGCCGGACGGATTGATCAGGCCGACCTCTTTCAAAAGCAGCGCGACCTCGAGCATGTCTGACATGCCCTGGCACATCGAGATGATGCACTGGGGGATGACTTCATCGCCAAACTTCGCATGCGCTTCGGCGGCAGCCTTGAACACCGCAAGCTCGCTTTGTGTTTCCTCGCTATATTTCACGAAGCTCGAGGCCAACGGACGCGCATTGCGGAGCTCCTTCGACAAGAGATCCACGCGGGCATCCTCGCTGAGCGCGAGGTAGGACATGCCGGGCGTCGCCGCATCGAGCAGCTCGGCAACCGTGCGCTCGTGCACGGCGGAGTTCTGCCTGATGTCGAGCCGCGCCAGGTGGAAGCCGAAGCAGTCGACCGCGCGGCGCAGCATGCGCAAGCGGCCACGCGCGATCACCCGCGCATTGTTCGAGATCAGCGAGCGATCGAGCACATCGAGATCGGCCTGCAGCTCCTTCACACTCGTATAGGGCTCCGCCTGGCCGACCGGCCGCCGGATGATTTCGACCTCCAGCCGCTCGGCGGTCGCGGCCAGCCGCGCATAGATGCCGGACACCGCGAGACGATAAGGTTCGCCGCTCCGATGCGGCGAGGTGTCGGGCGAGCGCTCCGCCAGCCTGCGCAGCTCTTCTGACACATCCGCAAGATGCGCAGCGATCGACAGTTCCGCGCCGAGCGCATGCAGCTCCTCCAGGTAAAACTGCAGCACGCGGCTCGATTGCAGTTTCAGCGTGCCACGCATGACCTCGGCGGTGACGAACGGATTGCCGTCGCGATCGCCGCCGATCCAGCTGCCCATCCTCAAAAAAGAGGCGATCTCGGACACGGCTTCGTCGCCGACATTGAGTCGGTCCTCGAGAGCGCAAATCAGCCGAGGTACCTCGCTCAGGAAGGTGTAGTCATAGAATGAGAGGCCGTTGGCGACCTCGTCGAGCACCGTCAGCTTGGTCCGGCGCAACAGATTGGTCTGCCACAGCGTCAGCACCGCGCGGCGCAGCTGCTCGTCGCTCGCTTCGGATTCTTCCGGCGTCAGTTGCACGCGCTCGCGCCGGTCCAGCAGCCATGCGACCTCCATCTCGCGGTCCATGGTGCTCTTGCGGCGGACTTCGGTCGGATGCGCCGTCAGAACTGGACTGACCAGCGCTGTCTTGAAGAACCGCTTCAGGTCCGCGTTCGAAATTCCGCTGGATTGCGCCATCGCCACCGTGTCGGCCAGAGCCCCTGCCCGAGGCGCGCCCTTCGCGCCGCCGCGCGTGCGCATCTGGCGGATGGTGTTCTGGTCCTCGGCGATGTTGGCGAGGTGGGAGAAATAGCTGAACGCCCGCACGATGCGCACGGTTTCCGAGATCGACATGCTGTCGAGGATGGACTCGAGTTCGCTCCGTGCGGCGCGGTCCTCGTCGCGATGGAAGCGGATCGAGGTCTGCCGGATGCGCTCGACCAGGTCGAACACATCGGCGCCCTCCTGGTCACGCACGGTGTCGCCAAGGATGCGGCCCAGCAGCCGGATGTCATTGCGCAGTCGGGTGTCCTCCTCAAGCGCCTGCACGTCATCGGCACGATTGGGCCGGATTTCGGCGTCGGAAGGCATGGTCTGAAGGGACATGGCGCTACGCTCCAGAAGCTGCCCGGCAATCCCCGAGTGTGCAATTTTCTTGCCGCAGCGCAAGCTGAAGATAGGGGCGTCTCGTACCAGCCCGTCATGACGAAAAAAGCATGGCCTTTTCATTCTCGCGGCGCCTGGCGCCCGAGCTTTGTGACATGTCCATCCCTCTCAATGAGGGCGCAGGGAAGACCGGATGCAGGTTGCACCCGTGGAATGCAGAGAAAATGACCCACAGGTGAAACCGGAGCGACCCGGCCTTCCCTGCGCGATTGGTTTACGGCTTATACGTGCTCTCCTCGGCGCGCCGGGCTTTCTGGCCACCGTCTCGCCGGGGCTCTTGACCCGGAGATTGATCCCAGCATCGGGGGATCGGGACCACACGATTTTGCCGTCCGCTCCGGCTAGCGCTCGTCAGTCACAGCCAAAGCGTCCATCGCTCCCCGCCTCAACGTCCGTGACGACGCGTCCGCCCCTCTTGCCGAGCCGGGATGGAGCGCAACAAATCATGATCTTCCGAAAAGCGGAAGAGAAATATTTTTGACGGGAAGGCTTGACTTAAGGCGACACGAATTCTGGTAAAGCGAACTGATTTGCCCGTCGGGCACCTCTCATTCTGGGACGGTCCTCAATCGCTTCGGCACCTGCCGTGCCCACAAATCTGCGGCACGGAAAGATTGCCAGAGCCCGCTTCGTACCGAGAGCGACCAAATTCCGCAGCCCAGCCCAATGACGTTATGGGCCAATTCCGGGCTCATCCGCTGCTGAAAAGTCGTCGCTCATTCGCTTACCTTGTCGGCGAGGGGGAGGGTCATCGGCAGCGCGTCGAGGCCGAGCGACTTTGCCGTAGGTCAGCCACTTCCGATCCAACCCTTAGCCGTCGTCGACGCTCGAACCAACGTCGGTTTTCGTCGATATGGGTCCGATAATCGACATCATTCCATCGCCTCCTCCGCACCCACGCGATTGCGCAGAAAAGCTCATTCGTGACCGATGTGAGCGCCTTTCTCGGCCACCGAACGTTTCATCAAAAACACCACCGGGACCAGGACCAGCGTCACCACGGCTAACACCAGGAAGACATCGAAATAGGCAAGTGAGGCTGCCTGCTGCTGCCGTAAATTCTCCAGCGCCTGCCAGGCGCGCTGTTGGGCGGCGGTCGGGTCGCCGGTCTGCTGCAGGAACACGCCACGGGCCTGATCGAGGAAGGACGCAACATTCGCGTTGAAGGCATCGAGGGTTTCGCCAAGTCGCAAGGTGTGAAACTGGTCGCGGCGCTCCTGAATGGTCTGCGCCATCGAGGTCCCGACGCTGCCTCCCTCGTTGCGCAGCAGACTGAGCAGGCCGATAGCCGCTCCTCGCAACAGCGGTGGTGTATAGAGGTAAGCCGCGACATTCGCAGGCGCAAAGCACATCGACAGTCCAAGGACCAGCATCACCCGGGGCCAGATGATTTGGCCCGGGCTGACATCCAGGTTCATTTGCGACATCCAGTAGTTTCCGACCGCCATGGCCAGCAGGCCGGCGGCGAGCAACCACCGGGCGTCGGTCCCCTTGCCAAGGGCCCGGCCGACAAATGGCATGACCAGCACCGCAAAGAACCCGGCCGGTGACATGACTAATCCCGCGCTGAGCGCATCATAGCCGAACAGGGATTGAAGCAGAGCCGGCAACGATGTGCTCCCGGCATAGAGGACGGCGAAAGCGCAGAAGATGATGAGACAGCACGCAGCGAAGTTTCGCTCCTGCAGCGGGCGGAAATTGACCACGGGGCTTGGGTGGCGCAACTCCCAGACTATCAGCGCGATCAGGCCGACAACGAAAAGAACGGCCAGCGTCTGCACACGCCAGAACGGATCGCTCAGCCAATCCCACTCCTGTCCCTTGCTGAGCATCACTTCCCAGGAGACCATGACGATCACAAGGAGCGATAGGCCGATTGAGTCGAAACGCAAAGGCTGCCTTCTCAGCTCCTGACGCCGCGTTGTGAGATAGTCCGGATCCCGGAGCAGGGCATAGCAGGCAGCCAGCGCCAGCAGACCAACGGGGACGTTGATGTAGAACACCCAGCGCCATGAATAGCTGTCGGTAATCCAGCCGCCCAGCGTCGGACCGACGACCGGCGCCAACAGGGCGGCGAGACCGAACAGCGTCATCGCGATGCCCTGTTTCTCCACCGGAAAGGCGTCGAGCAACACGCCCTGGCTCGAAGGCTGCAGACCGCCCCCGGCGAGACCCTGCAACACGCGAAACGCGATCAGTTGACCGAGGCTGGTGGCCATTCCGCACAAACCGGAAGCAAAGGTAAAGATGCCTATCGACAGCAGGAAATAGTTGCGGCGGCCAAGGTGCGCCGACAGCCAGCCGGTGATCGGCAGGATGATGGCGTTGGCAGCGAGATAGCTGGTGATGACCCATTCGCCATCGTCGACGGTAGCCGACAGGCCGCCGGCGATGTATCGCAGCGCCACTACCGTGATGGTCGTGTCAAGCACCTCCATGAAGGTCGGCACCACGACGATCGCAGCTACCACCCAGGGGTTGACCGCCCGCTCGGCTCTCGCGGGCGAAAGGACCGTGTCTGTCATTTGACACCGCTCGGGGCGCTCGCTGTGGCAGTGGCGGCCGACGATGGCTGAATACTGCTTTGCAGGAATTTTCCGGCATCGGGTCCGGTGGGCGGCTCCTTCACATGGATGTACGGAATCACCGAGGTGCCGATGAACAGAGGAATCTTGTCCGGGTCGTACCCCTCAAGCTCGATCCGGACGGGGAGCCGCTGCACGATCTTTACGAAATTTCCCGTGGCATTCTGCGGCGGCAGCAACGCGAGCGTCGATCCGGTCCCCATCGTGAAGCCCGCGATCCGGCCTTTGAACACCCGCTTGTCGCCGTACATGTCGACATAGAGATCGGCGGCCTGACCGATGCGCAAATCCCGCAGTTGCGTTTCCTTGAAATTGGCGTCGACCCAGACCTCGCTGAGCGAGCGGACCGCCATCAGGTTCTGTCCAACTTGGACATCATTGCCGGGATTGACATTGCGGCGCGTGACCACGCCGTCGATCTCGGCGACGATGTCGCAGTACCGAAGATCGAGCTCAGCCAAAGCGAGATCGCGTTTGGCGGCTTCGAGCTTGGCCTCGGCTTGCTTGACGGCCGGCGCTTCTGCCGCCAGCCGATCGAACGTGCGGTCGATGTCGCCCTGCGGATCGGCCTTCTCGAACTCTTCGACCATCTGCTTCGGCGACTGGTTGTAGGAATGCAGGACGCCGAGCTCGGCCGCGGTCTGAATCAACGCCGCCTGCGCCTGCAGAACCGACGAAAACGTCTGGTCGAGATCGGGCGGGACCTGATCGAGATCCGCAGAGTCTTCGGGCTTCTCCTGCAGGCCCAGGGAGACGCGGATCTGGTTCACATCAGCCGATGCCTGGACGACGCCGGCCTGGGCAATCGACAACGATGCCTGGCGCTGGTCATAGAGCTCACGGCTCGCTGCATCGGTTTCGACCAGCTTCGACGTTCGCTCGAACTCCTGCTGCGCCAGCGTCAGTGTGGCCTTCGCCTTCTTGAGCGCGGCGACCCGGGCATGCAGCAAGGCGATCTGGTTGTCGACGTTCTCGATCGCCTGTTGCAATTGCCAGCGCCGGCTCCTGGCCAGCGCCTCGATGCCGCGCACCGTGGCCTTGGTCGCCGCCAGATCCGCCTGCGCCGAATCGAAGGCCGCCTTCTTCACGGCGACGGCGTCCTGAAACGGCTCCTTGTCCAGTTCAACGAGAAGATCGCCCTTGCGCACCCGGTTGTTGTCGTCAACCACAACGCGGGCAACCTGACCGCGGACACGGGGAGCGACGAATGTCACGTGGCCATTGATGAAGGCGTCATCGGTCGAAACCGTGTTGAGAGTTTGCCTGATCCAGGGAACGCCATACACCGCAGCCACGATAACCACAGCGCCGAGCACACCGATCAGAAATTTTTGCCGCCGTGTGAACCGTTGATTCGACGGTGGTAGCGTCGACGCAGGATCTGTCTGTGGTAATTCGGCGTCACGATCGACCGCAGCATCCGCCTTGGGTGTCGCGGGCGCATCGGCTGAACTTGACTCGCTGCTATGGTCGGTCGTCTCGGCGGGCATGGATAGCGCTCCTAACGATTGTCTATCAATGCAAACGAGCCGCAAATGATCGTCTCACGGCCGGTGGCTCAATTGCCTTCATCGGCAAAGTCAAAGATGGTGACCTCATCGCCGTTGCCGGCGCGCCCGAGCACCTCGGGATGGCGCAGGGTGCGCACAGTGTCGTGGTGGCCCGAACGCCAATGTTCCGCCATCGACAGCTGGGAGAACTCATAGTCCTTCGAGTCGCCTTCGTAGCCCCTCGGTCGATAGATGAGGTGCACGAGGTTATAAGCGTGGCGTTGCGCGATCGAGGCCAGGAACCTGGCTTCCTCGCTTTGCTTGAACTCGTCCGGGAGCTGGTCCAGAAGCGTTGCGACCGAGCATTCCACCTTTTGCAGCCGCTTGATGAAATTCGTGAAGGCACGGGTGCGGCTCGAATATTGGATTTCCTTCTGCCGGGTCGCGACTTCTGCGAGGTTGCGCGGGAAGTCGCCGCGCGCGGTCCAGAGATCGACTTGAAACACAAGCGCGTCAGGTAGCCGCTCGCCCGTCACGCGCGTGTTCGTGACAAGCCACTGAAGCGGCGTGTTCGAGACGAGGCCGCCGTCCCAATAGTGCTCGCCCTCGATCTCGATGGCGGGGAAGCCCGGCGGCAGCGCGCCGCTGGCCATCACATGCTCAGGCCCGATCACCTGCGTCCCAGTGTCGAAATAGGTCAGGTTGCCGCTGCGCACATTGACGGCGCCGAGGCTGAGACGCGTGTCCTTACCGGAGTTTATGCGGTCGAAGTCGACGAGGCGCTCGAGCGTGGCTTTGAGCTGGTGCGTGTCGTAGTAGCTCGTCGCCTCGATGGTGCCGGGCGGATGGAACCATGGATTGAGGAGTCGCGGCGTGAAGAAGCCCGGCGTTCCGGCAAAGGCAACCATGGCGGCGCAGATCTGATTGACGTGTGTGCGCGCAGCCTCGCCTCGTCCAAGGAGGCCGATGCCGCCGTCGAAGCCCATGGCGGGGGTGGTAATTTCCTGCCAGAACTTGCGCAGCCTGTCGACACGTCTCTCGGGCGCATTGCCGGCGATGATCGCAGCGTTGATGGCGCCGATCGAGATGCCGACGACCCAATCGGGGTGGAGGTTGGTTTCGGCGAGCGCCTCATAAACGCCCGCTTGATAGGCGCCGAGCGCGCCGCCCCCTTGCAGCAGCAGCGCCACGCGATCGAATTGGAGCCGCGCGCGCAGGTCCTGGCCCTCACCCATTCTCGCTGCGCGCGGTTTGGGGACGAGCGGTCTTTCCGCGCGCGGCGTGTCGGGTGCGACCTGATCGCGCAGCGCTATTTCCGAGATCGGGCTATTGGCCATGGCGCTGCTCTCCTGGTTGGAGGACTCGATCCCAAAGACGCGTCACTTTCGGCGTCGCCGGGATCGGGCGCCGTCATGACCGCTCCGTTTGCCGGGCGTCAGGCTGCTGCCCGTGAGCGGCGGAACCATTCGTCGAAACCGATGCGGCCAAGGCGCGCCTCGCCCAATGGCACCAGCGAATGCTGCTCGACCCGGCCGCCCCAGTACGGGGCCTCGGGGTCGCTCACGACCACACGCGGATCGCCGACTGCCTTCAGGTAGCGAGCGACGAATTCGTTGAACGACGCTCGTTCCGGGCCGGCGATCTCGACGATGCCGTTTCGTGGCGCAGCGAGCGCCACATCGGCAACGTTGGCAGCGACGTCATCGGACGCGATGGGCTGGAACAGGATGGGCGCAAGCCTCACTCTGTTTCCATCTGCGCTTGAATCGGCGATGCCGCCAAAGAATTCCATGAACTGGGTCGAGCGGACGATGGTGTAGGGGATGCCCGAGGCCTTGATCAGTTTCTCCTGGGCAACCTTGCCGCGGAAATAGCCATTATCCGTCCGATCGATCGCGACGATCGACAGCGCGACATGATGTGGGACCCGCGCTGCGGCCTCCGCCGCGAGCAGGTTGCGACTGGAGGTCTCGAAGAATTCCAGCACCGCCTTGTCTTCAAATGAGGGTGAATTGGCGAGGTCGATCACCACCTGAGTGCCGGCCATGGCCTCCTTGAGCCCTTCCCCGGTTATGCTGTTGATACCGCTTTTGGGTGAGGCGGCGACGACCTCATGGCCGCCCTGACGCAGAATAGCGACGGTCTTCGAGCCGATCAGGCCCGTGCCGCCGATGACGACGATCTTCATGGCTTACCCTCCCTTGTTGACGACGGGCGATCTTCAAATGGCTTCGAATGCAAAGGAGGAAAATAACTGGGCGCTCTACGCACGCACAAAACCGACAGGACGAACACGGAAGCGTCCCTGTTGGACACGCCGGTCGTCCTGCTGCTATCGACGTTGAGCACGTCGAGCGCTAAACGCGGTTGTCGGGCACTTGTTCCGGGATGCCGGAAACTTTACCCTGCGGGATTTCAGCCGGTGTTATGCCCGCCTTGGGTCATTCGCGACCGGGTTAAGCCAGCAGCAAGTGGTGCCAAGTCCACTATGCCGCCGACAGCGGAAGTCTACGTCCTAGCTCCTAAATCCTCCTTCCCGCCCGCTCCCAATAGGGATCGCGCAGGCGGCGCTTGAATATCTTGCCGGAATCCTCCCGCGGCAGATTTTGCCGGATTTCGACGTGCTTCGGGACCTTGTAGTCGGCCAATGACGCCTTCAGCCGCTTGCGGATGTCGACAACATCCAGCGTCACGCCTGGTTGCGGTTCCACCACCGCCATCAGCGCCTCGCCAAACTCCGCATCGGGAATGCCGAATACCGCGCAGTCATGCACGCCCGGCACCGCATGCAGCACCAACTCGATCTCGGCCGGATAGATGTTGACGCCGCCGGAGATCACCATATCGCGCTTGCGGTCGCAGATGAAGACGTAGCCGTCGGCGTCGATATAGCCGACATCGCCGGAGGTGATGAAACCCTCACGCTCGATCTCGGCGCGCTTCTCCGGCTTGTTGTGGTAGGTGAAATCCGGATTGGCTGCGATCCGCGAATAAATCTCGCCAATCTCGCCCTGCGGCAGCACACGACCGTCATCGCCGACGAAACGCAGCTCAGCGCCCGGCGAGATTTTTCCGACCGTGCCCGGTTTCTTCAGCGCATCCTCGGAATTGGCGAAGGTCACCGCGCCGGACTCGGTCGAGCCATAGAATTCATAGATCGCCGGCCCCCACCATTCGATCATGGCGCGCTTGACGTCCGGCGGACAGGGCGCGGCGGCATGGATGACGTGGCGGAGCGAGGAAACGTCATATTTCCCGCGCAATTCCTCCGGCAGCTTCATCAGGCGGATGAACATGGTCGGCACCATGAAGATGGTATCGATGCGCTGCTCCGCGACCAGCCGCAGGAACTCCTCGGGATCGAAGCGCGGCATCAGCACCAGCACGCCGCCGAGCCGTCCCGAGCGGATGCCGAAGGAATTCGGCGCGGAGTGATAGAGCGGCCCGGGCAGGATCGCCCGCGCGCCCGGCTTCAGCCCATAGATCATCGCGCGCATGCCTTCCGCGGCCACGATCTGCTGCGGCGTCGGCGCGTTGCGCCGGACGCCTTTTGGATGACCCGTCGTGCCCGAGGTGTAGATCATGTTCTGCGGCTGTGGCACGACCGGACCATCATAAGGCTGTTGCTGCGCGAGCCAGGATTCGAAATCGATCGCGAAATCCGGCTTTGCCAGATGTTCGGGATCTATCTGGTAGGTCTTCAGGATTTCCGGCGGCGTTGGAACGCTGAGCACCGTGACGCCAGCCGGAATTGCCTCGCGGAGCTGATGCAGCATGTCGGCATGACCGACCAGCGCCGAGGTGCCGGAATCCTTCAGGATATAGTTGATCTCCTCCGGCTTGAAATGCCAGTTCACCGGCACGCCATAAGCCCCGAGCCGCATCGCCGCATAGGCCGTCTCGACGAACGCGATGTCGTTGCGCATGAGGATGCAGACGCTGTCGCCCTGCTTGACGCCGAGCTTGTGCAAACCACCGGCCATGCGCGCGGCGCGGTCGGCGACCTCGGCGTGGTCGCGCCGCCGATCGCCTGAGATAATGCCGAGATACAGAGAGGACGTTTCCATCGTTTTTTCTTCTTCGTTGTCGTCAGTCTCTCATGGCGTGAAGCGCGAAGCGCGTCTTAAGCCATGAGGCCGGATGAGGCCGTCGCTACCCCGCATCCGCAAAGCGCGGGGCGCGCTTGTCGATATTGGCGCGGACTGCTTCGGTCTGATTCGCGCCGCCGATCAGCTTCTGCTGCTCGACGGATTCCGCGAGCAGCGCAGGTCCGGGATCGACCGACAACTTGTTGAGCATGCGCTTGGCGGCGCGGATCGCGTCCGGACTCTTGCCGGCGATTTCGCGCGCCACTTCAAAGGCCGCCGCCCGCGGATCATCGCAAACCCGGGTCGCGAGCCCGTAGGACAGCGCTTCCTGCGCGGAGAAGATCCGCCCCGTATAGGTCAGCTCACGCAAGATGTCGTCGCGCACCAATGTTGCAAGGATCGGCGTGCCCGCCATGTCGGGCACCAGGCCCCATTTGATCTCCATGATCGACATCCGCGCATCCGGCGTAAGGAAGCGCATGTCGGCGCCGAGTGCGAGCTGAAAGCCGCCGCCAAAGGCCACGCCCTGGATCGCGGCGATGACCGGAACCGGGAGTTGCCGCCAGCCCCATACCGCCTGTTGCGCGAAATTGGCGAGACCGTGAGTGCGCTTGGACAGGTCGCGGCTTTCGCCGCCTGCCACGCCATTGCCCCCGCTCTCCTTCATCGCGGCAAAGCGGCCCATGTCGAGGCCGGCGCAGAACGCCCGGCCGTCGCCGGACAATACTACCGCTCGCAAGCCCTTCTCCTTGCCGAGCCGATCGGTTGCGCCAACCAGCGCGTCGAACATCGCGGCATCGAGCGCATTCATCTTGTCGCCCCGCGCCAGGCGGACGTCGGCGACGCCATCCGTGATCGAGATCGAGACGCGTTGCTCCATTTAGAATCCTCCCAGGGACTTGTTCTTCGTTGCGGCTTTACAGAAGGCCTCGGTGCGGATTTAGTCAATCGACCAATTAACAGACATGCGCCGGGGTGGAAACGATGTTCAAGGACCAACTTCTCGCGGGCCGCCGCATCCTCGTGACCGGAGGCGGCACCGGGCTCGGCAAGTCCATGGCCGCGCGCTTTCTCGAATTGGGCGCCGAAGTGCATATCTGCGGACGCCGCAAGATCGTGTGCGACGAGACCGCAACCGAATTGATGGACCAGTATGGCGGCCGCGTGGTCAGCCACGGCGTCGACATCCGCAACGCCATGGCCGTCGACGAGATGATCGAGCAGATCTGGACCGGCGGTCCTCTCACCGATCTCGTCAACAACGCCGCCGGCAATTTCATCTCGCGCACGGAAGAGCTCTCCGCGCGCGGCTTCGATGCCGTAGCGAACATCGTCATGCACGGCACGTTCTACGTGACGCACGCCGTCGGGCGGCGCTGGATCGCGAACAAGCTGCGCGGCAATGTGGTGTCGATCACCGTCACCTGGGTGCGCAACGGCTCGCCCTATGTGGTGCCGTCGGCGATGAGCAAGTCGGCGGTGCATGCCATGACCATGTCGCTTGCGACCGAATGGGGCCGCTACGGCATCCGCCTCAACACCATCGCGCCCGGCGAAATCCCGACCGAAGGCATGAGCAAGCGCATCAAGCCCGGCGACGAGGCCGGCGCGCGCACCAAGGCGATGAATCCGATGGGCCGCGTCGGCACCATGGAGGAGCTGCAGAACCTTGCCGTATTCCTGATCTCCGGCGGCTGCGACTGGATCAATGGCGAGACCATCGCGATGGACGGCGCGCAGGGGCTTGCGATGGGAGGCAATTTCTATCAGCTGCGCGACTGGAGCGACGACGACTGGAACAAGGCCCGCGAGTCCATCAAGGTGCAGAACGAAAAGGACCGCGCGGCGCGGGGATAGTCGGAGCTGTCGTCGCGCCAAAACAAATCACGCCGGGAGAAACATGTCCGCATCCGAACAGCCGCGAAACCTTGCCGAAATGGTCCACATGCGGGCGAAGGCCCGCGGCGACGCAGTCGCGTATGAGTTCGAAGGACGCGAGACTTCCTTTGCGGAGTTCGACCGCAAGACGAATCAGGTCGCCAATGCGCTGATCGGGTCAGGCGTGAAGCCGCGCGAGCGCATCGCCTATCTCGGCAAGAACAGCGACATCTATTTCGAGCTGCTGCTGGGCGCGATCAAGGCCAATGTGGTGATGGCGCCGGTGAACTGGCGCCTCGCCAGCCCCGAAGTCGCTTTTATCGTCGAGGACTGCAAGGCGCCGGTGCTGTTCGTCGGACCCGAATTCGTTACGCAGGTCCGCAACATCCGCGACAAGCTGCCGAACGTGCGCATCATCACTGCCGAGGCCGGCGCGCCTGAGTGGCAGGATTTTACGGCCTGGCGCGATGCGCAGAGCACCGACACGCCGAAGGTCGAAATCAGCCCGAAGGACATCGCGATCCAGCTTTACACTTCAGGCACGACGGGCAAGCCCAAGGGCGCGATGCTGTCGCACGCCAATTTCCTCAATCTCGTGCAAACCGGCAACGAGGCCGAGAAGCCCGACTGGAACAAGTGGACCACCGACGACGTCTCGCTGGTGGCGATGCCGGTCTTCCATATCGGCGGCTCTGGCTGGGGCGTGATGGGGCTCTATCACGGCGCCCGCGGCGTGGTCGCGCGCGAGTTCGATCCGACGAAAGTGCTCGATTTCTTCGAGCAGTCCGGCATCACCAAACTCTTCATGGTGCCGGCCGCGATGCAATTCGTGGTGCGCCAGCCCCGCGCGCGGCAGGTCGATTTCTCGCGCCTGAAATACATGCTCTATGGCGCTTCGCCGATACCGGCTGCCCTGCTCAAGGAATGCATCGACGTCTTCAAATGCGGCTTCGTGCAGATGTACGGCATGACCGAGACCACCGGCACCATCGTCGCCCTTCCGCCCGAAGACCATGTCGAGGGGCTCGAGCGGATGCGCTCGGCCGGCAAGGCGCTGCCAGGCATTGAACTCGCGATCCTCGATGCTGACGGCAACCGGCTGCCGCCCCGGCAGGTGGGCGAGATCGCCACCCGCTCGGGCTCGAACATGGCGGGCTACTGGAACCTGCCGGAAGCGACCGCGAAGACGCTCGGCAGGGATGGCTGGCTGCGCACGGGCGACGCCGGGTACATGGACGAAGACGGCTATCTCTACATCCACGACCGCATCAAGGACATGATCATTTCCGGCGGCGAGAACATCTATCCGGCCGAAGTCGAGAATGCTCTCTGCGATCACCCCGATGTCGCGGAGGCCGCCGTGATCGGCATCCCCGACGACAAATGGGGCGAAGCGGTGAAGGCGATCGTCGTGATGAAGCCGGGCAAGAAGTCGAGCGCAACCGACATCATCAACTTCACCCGCGAGCGCATCGCGGGCTTCAAGACGCCGAAGTCGGTCGACTTCATCGAGGCGCTGCCGCGCAATCCATCGGGCAAAATCCTGCGCCGCTATTTGCGCGATCCCTATTGGGCGGGCAAGGACCGGCAGGTGAATTGAGAACGGGGCAGCCCGCGCTTCATGCGACTTCGAGCATCTTCGAGCTTTTTCGCGAGCTATCCTGCGCGCCAAACCAGCGCGCCATCAATCCCGCAGGTTCGCCTGCCTTCGCACTCGGGACGAAAGGATCGGTGTAGCAGACCGCGTTCGCGATCCTTGCGCGCCGAGCCACATCGTTGGTCATGGCCGGGGCACCCGACGTGTAAACCACATCATCCGACGACAAGGCCGGCAGATAGTCGAGCGGCCGGCCGATGCGAATGGCGGGCGAGACATTCTGCGGCTCCGACACCATGGGGATGATGGTGACATTGGGAAACAGCGCCAACCGGCAGAGCGCTGCGTGCATGTAGAACGATTGAATTTTCCTGGTCGCCACCACGAACATCAGCTCGCGCCTCGGCTGCTCGGTGATTGCTGCGGCCGCGATCGACCACATCGGCGCAAAGCCGGTGCCGCTCGCAACCAGCACGATGCGGCCATGATGATCGGGGCGGAAGTAGGCGGTGCCGAACGGTCCCGTCACGCGCACGCGGTGACCGACGCGGATATCCTGGCCGAGCGCGGAGGATACCGCACCATCGGGAAAGCGGCGGATCTGAAACTGCAGCAGGCGGCGATCGGGTGCGCCTTCGAGCGGATAGCTCGGGCTGTAGCACCGCTCCGAGAAGCCGCGGAACTGCAACCGGCAGAATTGACCCGGCAGGTAGTTCAGCGGCCGCGGCAACTCCAGAGTCACGCCGATCACCTCGGCCGCCAACCGCGTCAGATCGGCGACGCGCGCCGGCATTGATACGGTGTCGGGCACCGGCTCGGTCACGAGCTGGAGATCCGAGACGATCCGCGCCTGGCAGGCATGGATCATGTCACTGCCCTCTTCAGTGCCCCCGAATACCTGGCCATCGACCAGGCGCACGCGGCAGGCGCCGCAGACACCGCTTCGGCAATCGTGCTGGAGTTCGAGCCCGTTCAGCAGCGCGCTGTCGAGCAGGAGATCACCGCAGTTGGCGAGAAAGGTGTCCTTGTTGACGGTCACCTTGCAAATCTTCCGCATCATTCCACCTCGAGACGTATGGGGCGGACATGCCGCGTGTGCCGGATCTGGCTATGGTCGAAGGCCGCGACCCGCATGAAGACGCCGGTCTTGATCGGCACGTCAAATTCGCTTCCCGTATTGAGACGGCGCGCCACTTCGAGCGCCCAATGCCCGGAAGCCCAGCGCGCCGCGCAGCGCACGTCGGCGCGATCGCCGGAAAATTCACCGGAGATGATCACCCCGGGTATCACTGTGCCAATCGGAATGAGCCGGTCGACTTCCTGCGCATACGGCACCGTCTCGGCTTCGGTCATGAACCATCGCGCGCCGTCGCCCTCGCCGACATTGGGATCAAGCGACAGCTGACCCATCCTCGAATGGGTTGCGGCGAGATCGCGCGGTAGCCGGCGCGGCCTGACGATCGCATCGCGATCAGCCTCTTCCGTCGGTCGTTCGAAATTGTTGCTGTAATTCACCGTGCCCGGGTCCGGCGCGAAGCCGCCCCTGTAGGGCACGACATTGCTGACCTGCATCGGCGTCGGCACGGCCGGTGGCCCGAAATGATCATCGTCCATCCACCCCGTCGAGCCGCCGCTGGTCGCCTTCCATTGCCACACGTCGACATAGGCGCCTGTCGTCGTGAAGTGCAGGCCGCGTCCCGTCATCGTGGCAGGTGCGCCCGGAACCGGCTGCGGGCTCGCATGGAACGTACGGTCACCGGCGAGATCGACGTCCAACGTCGTCAGCAGTACGGCGAACTTGTCCTCGTTGAAGGCCTGCTCATCGCCCCGCTCGTAGCCGTCGTGAAGCAGATGCCAGCCGTCGATCTGCTTGATCAGCGGCAATTGTTTCAGCGAGCGGGTCGGGTCCTCCCAGGTGAACAGGAAATAAGCCCAGGTGCCGTCGTGCACGGCGCGAATATCCACGCGCGACTCTCCCTTGCCATCGAAATTTCCGCCCTGGTTGGTCAGCAGCGAAACCGGCTGGATGCCGCGCCAGACCGGGTCGGAAGTATCGCCGTCGAGAATCGGCGCGTCTGCGTTGGCGATGCGATGAACCTGCAGGCTGTCGACGGTGAGCCAATCGGTTGCGACGACCGCCGATGCGCCGGTGATCGCAATTGCCGCAGCGACGACAAACGGATTCGCCTGCAGCGTGACGTTTCTCCGTCTCGGCGCGGGACGCTCAATCTTGTACGGGTCTCGTCGTCGAGGCCTGTTCTCCTGCAACGGCTGGTCCGGCTGCAACGGCGCTCTGGGCGCATCTGCAGCTTCCGTCACCGGCGCCGATGTCTTCTCGGCCAGCAGTGCGAGCAGTTCCATCGCATCGAGCCGTGGCGGCGGAGGCGGCAGCCGCTCCGGGCGGAAAATTCTGAATAGTTGCGATGCGCCGCCGATACGGAAGTGAATCAGGATGTGAAATAGCGCAAAGGCGGGCACCACCCAGGCCGCATACCAATGCACCATCAGCTCGCTGTAGCCGGCGAATATGCCGAAATAGAGCAATCCGCCACTGACGATCAGCGTCACCATCGAGCCAAAGAAGATCCAGGTCAGAATGACGCTAATGCTGCCGAGCCGTACCTGCTTCGGACCGGCAAGACCTCGCACGCGAACCTTGTCGAGCTGAACACGCCGGCTAAGCCCCGACCGGATCAGATAGATCGCATGCGCGATCGACACGGCAACTAGCACGATCGCGGCCTCGATGTGCCAAGTCCATACGTTGAGGCGCGGCAGCATGAAGTCAAGCGCATTGATCCAGATCCTGTCCGGTGCTTCGGTTGCGATGCGCAAGCCCGTGAAGAAGGCGACGCCGAGCGCAGTCACAAGCAGCCAGTGCAGGATGATGGTACCGTAGTCGGTCCTGCGCGGCTTCACTTGCGCCTCCCCTTTTCCGAGAGGCGCGCATCTCTAAGCGTAGGCAGCTGCGCCCGGCATGAAGCCAGCTCACACCGCGCAACGCCCTGCAACGAATTGTTACTCTTACCCAAACCACCAATCCCCAGATGTCGGCCCGCCAGGATCGGCGAGCACATTTCTCCTTTTGATGAGCACGCGCATTGCAGCGCCGATGGTCAACCAGCACCGCCCAGCTGATTGAACGCTCCGTCGACCTGCTTCGCGTGATTGATCTATGGACTGATCGAGGGGATGAACCCGCAGTCTAAGTCGTTAGCGAGGTTATTCATTTTCTTCCCCTGCAGCTGTCAGAATTTGATCCGCGCTGTCGACCGAGTGTGGTGAAGATTCATTTAGCTTCATGGCGTCATTCCGCCGGGACGCCGCTCAATCCGCACCGAAGCAAGGTCATAGATGGACGATTCTATGACAACGATTTTATTCCGCCGCTCCATCACAGAATTCTTATCTCTGTCCCATTCCTGCCAGCATCGGCTGCCAGTTTCCGCCCGACCAGTGAACTCAATTCACGAGGGAATGCACGGGATGAGTATCGCCCAGGAACGTCCGCAAACAGCTTCGCCGTTTGCCTCGTTCAATCCTTTTACGGCGAATGTAGCGGATGATCCCGTCTCGCGTGGCCTGCACCAGAGCGCGCGGAAAATGATCGGCATCGCGCTGTTCAGCGGCGTCATCAACCTGCTGATGCTGTCCGGTTCGCTCTACATGTTGCAGGTCTATGACCGCGTCATTCCCAGTCGCAACATCGCGACGCTGTTCGGACTGTCGCTGATGGTGCTATTGGCCTACCTGATGCAGGGCTATTTCGATGCACTGCGCACAAGGATGCTGTGCCGCGTCGGGACCTTGTTCGATGTCGGCCTGCAGGACTCCATACATAATGCCCTGGCAACCCTGCCGCTTCGTGGTGCAAGGCCCATGGTGATGCAGCAGCCGCTGCGCGACCTCGACCAGATCCGCGCCTTCATGTCCAGCATGGGCCCCACCGCGTTCCTGGATATGCCCTGGATTCCGATCTTCCTGATAGCGCTGTTTCTGTTTCATCCAGCGATCGGCATCACTGCCGTGCTCGGCACCATCGCGATCATAGCGATGACCTTGATCACCGACCGCATGTCGCGCGGCGCGGCAAAGGCCGCGATGGACTCGAGCGCGCAGCGGCAGGTGCTCGCCGACACGACACAACGCAATGCCGAAGTGATCCGCGCGCTCGGCATGGTCGATCGCTTCGGGGCGCTGTGGGCGCGAGTCAACGAGCGCTATTTGCGCGAAAACATCCGTGCCACCGATGTCTATGCCAACCTCGGCTCCGGCGCGAAGGTGCTGCGCTACGTGCTTCAGTCGGGCATGCTCGGCATCGGTGCCTATCTCGTCGTCTCCGACAAGGCTTCCGGCGGCGTCATGATAGCCTCCTCCATCATGATGGGCCGGGCGCTCGCGCCAGTGGAAGTCGCGCTGGGCAGCTGGAAGCAGCTCGTGGCCGCGCGCCAGGGCATCACGCGGCTGCGCGAGATTTGCAAGTCGACGGCAAAACCACCTGCACCGCCGATCATGCTGCCGCGGCCGTGCCGCGAGCTTATCGTGCAGGAGCTTTCCGTCGCGGCTCCCGGCACCGACAAGCCGATCGTGCAAAATATCTCCTTCGCGCTGAAGGCGGGCACCGGCCTCGCGCTGCTCGGCGCGAGCGCATCCGGAAAAACGTCGCTCTCCAAGGCACTGGTCGGCATCTGGCCGGCCCAGCATGGCGTGGTACGGCTCGACGGCGCGGCGCTCGATCAATGGCGCAACGAAGACATCGGGCGCCACATCGGCTACCTGCCGCAGGATGTCGCCCTGTTCGACGGCACAGTCGCCGAAAACATCTGCCGCTTCGATCCCGGCGCGACGTCGGATGCGATCCTCAAGGCGGCACATATCGCAGGCGTGCATGACATCATCCTGCGCCTGCCGGAGGGATATTCGACGCGGATCGGCCAGGGCGGTATGGCGCTGTCGGCCGGCCAGCGCCAGCGCGTTGGACTGGCGCGGGCCGTGTACGGCGACCCGTTCCTCGTCGTGCTCGACGAGCCGAACGCCAATCTCGACGCCGAAGGCGAAAATGCGCTCGGCCGCGCCATCCAGATCCTGCGCCAGATGGGCAGCATCGTGATCGTCATTTCGCATCGGCCGAACGCGCTGGCGGCACTGAACGTGGCGCTGGTGCTCTATGACGGCAAGGCGATCGCCTTCGGCCCGAGCCAGGAGGTGTTTGCGCGCGTGCGCGGATCGGGCCCGTCGGCGGCGCCGCAGACCGCAGTACCAAATAACAACAAAGCGGCGCGTCGTGCCGTGACCGCAGAGCATGCCCAGCCATGAAATTTACCAACCCCATCGACGATGATGCCCCACGCTGGAACGGAGATCCGCGCTCCCAGGATTTCGGGCTGCAGGGTGCTGCGCTGATTCTCGAGCTGCGGCGGTTGCGTCACGCCTTCGACGAGGAAGGCAGAGGTCAACGTAAGCCGCGCGGTGCGCCGCGCAGTGCGAAAAAGCCAGATCCGCACCGCCGTCCGGGGCCGCCAAAGCGTCCTCGCAAGAGCCGGATGAGCAAGGTGGTCGCTGCCTGCCTTCAGCAGATCGGACTAAAGGAGGCACCCGAGATCGAGCGCCGGCAAAGGCCGTCGCACGATCTTGACGTTCCGCCGCCGCACGAGCCGAGCCCGACGCTCGCGCCGCGCGATCCCCTCACAATGGATCTGGCAAAACTGGCGCCCGAAATTTCCGGACTTATCGACGTCAGTTCGTCGATAAGCCTTGAGAGTCCTGATGCAGCGCTGCCGCCGGCAGCCAAGCCCGCTGTCAAGGCTGGAGGGTTGGTCGAAACCTGCCGCACCGGCTTGATGGCCGGCGCTCGTTTTGTTGTCCGTGGCGATGACGCGCCGCCGCCCGTCGACGGCAGCCTCTCGCTCAACACGAACTGGTCCTTCAACCGCGAACTCCGCACCGGACTTCGCATTCTCCTGATCGCCGGCGTGCTCGGCGGCGGCTGGGCGATCTTCGTGCCGCTCGCGGGCGCAGTGGTCGTGCCGGGCAACCTCGTCGTTCAATCGAACGTGAAGACGATCCAGCATCCAACCGGCGGCGTCGTCGCCGAGATCAAGGTGCAGAACGGCAGCCGCGTCAGGGCCGGTGATCTCCTGGTGCGGCTTGACGCGACGCAGGCGCAGGCGAGCCAGCAGATGGTGAGCAAGCAGCTTGACGAGATGCGGGCAAAAATCGCACGCCTGTCCGCCGAACGCGACGGCCTCTCCCAGCTTGAGATGCCGGCGGAACTCGCCACACGCGCCGACGATGTAACGGTGAAGGCACTCGTTGCCTCGGAGCAGTCGCTGTTCAAGGCCCGCTTCACGGCTCGGCAAAGCCAGAAAGATCTGCTGCAGAGCAAGATCGCGCAGCTTACCGAGGAAATTTCCGGTCTCGATACCCAGGTCAACTCCAGGGCCAAGCAACTGGAACTGATCCAGGGCGAATTGACCGGCGTGCAGGACCTCTATGACAAGCGCCTCGTGCCACTCACCCGCCTCACCGCGCTGCAGCGCGAGGCCGCGCGGCTCGACGGCGAGCGCGGACAGCTGATCTCCTCCATCGCCGAGACTAAATCCAAGATCGGCGAAGCCCAGCTTCAGATCGTGCGGCTCGATCAGGATTTTCGTACCGATGTCGTTAAGGATCTTGGCGACGCCCAGGGCAAGGAGGCTGAACTCGTCGAGCGCGGCGTCGCTGCACGCGACCTGCTCGACCGCATCGAAATCCGCGCGCCGACCTCCGGCCTGGTCCATCAGTTGGCCGCACACACCATCGGCGGCGTCGTCAAGGCCGGCGACCCGATCATGGAGATCGTTCCCGACACGGAAGATCTGCAGGTCGAGGCGCGGGTGCAGCCGCAGGACATCGATCACGTTCGCTCCGGACAGAAAGCATTCGTGCGTTTCTCGGCCTTCAACCAGCGCACCACGCCGCAGCTGACCGGCAACGTCTCCTATGTATCGGCCGATACCAGCCACGATCAGCAGACCAACGCGCCTTATTTCACGGTCCGCGTCACCCTGCCCGACGACGAGCGCCGCAAGCTTGCGGGCCAGCAGCTGGTGCCGGGCATGCCGGCCGAAGTCTTCATGCAAACCGGCAGCCGAACCATGATGAGCTATCTCTTCAAGCCCATTGTCGACCAGATGCGCCGCGCGTTTGTCGAGCAGTGAGCGCCCACGCCGTACCCGAGAGTTGCCGCATTTCGTTAAGGCCTGAGTCAAAGTGCAGACATAGTTGCGACATCCTCGGCAGCGATCATTCCCTGAACGCGCGCGGTACGTTTTTCAGTTGGAGGAAAGTCAATGGCTGTAACAACCGTACGCGACGATGCGCTCGCGACCTCGACCGATCTCGCGCAAGCGGGCGCCGTATTCAACGATTCAACTCGTTTGCTTGACGGCGGATTGTGGGACACCCCCGCCGACAGCAACAATCAGATTGCCTATACCGGCATGTACACGACCGACATCCATGCCGTGCTCAACGACATCGACGCCATGCTCGTTAACCCGGGCGCGGTTACCGTCGGCGGCGCCGCGCTTACTCTGGCGGGCGCGGATACGGCCGTGCTGCAGCAGGTGCAGGGTCAGTTGCAGACGCTGATCAACCTGGCCCCCGGCTCGGTCGGCAACAGCGCCGCTGCGACGACGAATCAGGAACTGATCCACACCACGCAGACCTCGATCCTCAACGAGATCAACGGCGACACCGCGCTTGCCAACGCGCTTGCCGGTGCCACCTATGCCGGCGGCACGGGCGCCGACAATGCCGGCTTCCAGGCGCTGCCGACCGGTGCCGATGACGCGGCCTCGCTCGCCGCCGCCTCCGGTGCCAACGCCACGCTGGCGCAGATCGGCACCGTCTTCAATGCCGCGGCCGGCCTTGCGGTCGGCGGCCTCAACACCACCAATCTCGGCCAGTTCAACACCGACATGCAGGCAATCTCCACCGGCCTGACCAACCTCGTCAACAATCCGACCGCGCTCGCCGCGATCGAGCAGGGTCTGGCCCCCGCCGACGCTGCCCTGACGACCGTTCATCTCGATACCGTGCTCGAGCAGATCAACTCGCAGATCAACAATTTCGACACGGAATACGCGACCAATCCCAACGTCGCCGCGCGATCGACCAATGACAACCTGCTCGACATCATCGATATCGTGCAGGGCGATGCCGCGCTGAACGTCGCCGCGGGCGGCAACGGCAATGCCGGCAATGTCGGCGGCTTCTCCGAGATGCCGGCCTATCTCTCGGGTACGATCACCCGCTTCCAGGACGATCAGGCGCAGACCAATTTCTGGGCCAAGTTCCTCTCCGAAGCCAACGTCATCAACAACCAGCTCACCAACGTCGCCGCCGGCCACAACACCACGACCGGCGAGCTGCAGGCTCTCGTCACCGAGATCCAGAACTATCAAAGCTTTGGCGCGGCGTTCGACCACAGCCAGGGCGGAGTCTTCGGCGCACGCTTTGACAATGAGCTGCTCGGCGGCACGCTCAACGCCGACACCAACAATGCCGTGCACGGCCTGCAGGGCATCCTGAACGGCGACACCGGCGATGCGCTGACCGCCGACCAGGCGCAGATCACTGCCGCGGGCCAGGGCTTCGTCGCCGACGCCAATGACGTCTCCGGCAACAATATCCCGCTCGGCGGCGGCAACTATGTCGGCACGGCCACCACGGTTGCGGGCGCAACCACAGTCCCCGGCGTTGCCCAGGGCACGATCCCGGTCGACGGCACCGCGACAGGAGGCGGAGGCGGTGATGCCGGCGGCGGAGGTGCTGGCGGACAGGGTGGCGGCGCCGCCCACGCTGTAACAACCGTACGCGACGATGCGCTCGCGACCTCGACCGATCTCGCGCAAGCGGGCGCCGTATTCAACGATTCGACTCGTTTGCTTGACGGCGGATTGTGGGACACCCCCGCCGACAGCAACAATCAGATTGCCTATACCGGCATGTACACGACCGACATCCATGCCGTGCTCAACGACATCGACGCCATGCTCGTTAACCCGGGCGCGGTTACCGTCGGCGGCGCCGCGCTTACTCTGGCGGGCGCGGATACGGCCGTGCTGCAGCAGGTGCAGGGTCAGTTGCAGACGCTGATCAACCTGGCCCCCGGCTCGGTCGGCAACAGCGCCGCTGCGACGACGAATCAGGAACTGATCCACACCACGCAGACCTCGATCCTCAACGAGATCAACGGCGACACCGCGCTTGCCAACGCGCTTGCCGGTGCCACCTATGCCGGCGGCACGGGCGCCGACAATGCCGGCTTCCAGGCGCTGCCGACCGGTGCCGATGACGCGGCCTCGCTCGCCGCCGCCTCCGGTGCCAACGCCACGCTGGCGCAGATCGGCACCGTCTTCAATGCCGCGGCCGGCCTTGCGGTCGGCGGCCTCAACACCACCAATCTCGGCCAGTTCAACACCGACATGCAGGCAATCTCCACCGGCCTGACCAACCTCGTCAACAATCCGACCGCGCTCGCCGCGATCGAGCAGGGTCTGGCCCCCGCCGACGCTGCCCTGACGACCGTTCATCTCGATACCGTGCTCGAGCAGATCAACTCGCAGATCAACAATTTCGACACGGAATACGCGACCAATCCCAACGTCGCCGCGCGATCGACCAATGACAACCTGCTCGACATCATCGATATCGTGCAGGGCGATGCCGCGCTGAACGTCGCCGCGGGCGGCAACGGCAATGCCGGCAATGTCGGCGGCTTCTCCGAGATGCCGGCCTATCTCTCGGGTACGATCACCCGCTTCCAGGACGATCAGGCGCAGACCAATTTCTGGGCCAAGTTCCTCTCCGAAGCCAACGTCATCAACAACCAGCTCACCAACGTCGCCGCCGGCCACAACACCACGACCGGCGAGCTGCAGGCTCTCGTCACCGAGATCCAGAACTATCAAAGCTTTGGCGCGGCGTTCGACCACAGCCAGGGCGGAGTCTTCGGCGCACGCTTTGACAATGAGCTGCTCGGCGGCACGCTCAACGCCGACACCAACAATGCCGTGCACGGCCTGCAGGGCATCCTGAACGGCGACACCGGCGATGCGCTGACCGCCGACCAGGCGCAGATCACTGCCGCGGGCCAGGGCTTCGTCGCCGACGCCAATGACGTCTCCGGCAACAATATCCCGCTCGGCGGCGGCAACTATGTCGGCACGGCCACCACGGTTGCGGGCGCAACCACAGTCCCCGGCGTTGCCCAGGGCACGATCCCGGTCGACGGCACCGCGACAGGAGGCGGAGGCGGTGATGCCGGCGGCGGAGGTGCTGGCGGACAGGGTGGCGGCGCCGCCCACGCTGTAACAACCGTACGCGACGATGCGCTCGCGACCTCGACCGATCTCGCGCAAGCGGGCGCCGTATTCAACGATTCGACTCGTTTGCTTGACGGCGGATTGTGGGACACCCCCGCCGACAGCAACAATCAGATTGCCTATACCGGCATGTACACGACCGACATCCATGCCGTGCTCAACGACATCGACGCCATGCTCGTTAACCCGGGCGCGGTTACCGTCGGCGGCGCCGCGCTTACTCTGGCGGGCGCGGATACGGCCGTGCTGCAGCAGGTGCAGGGTCAGTTGCAGACGCTGATCAACCTGGCCCCCGGCTCGGTCGGCAACAGCGCCGCTGCGACGACGAATCAGGAACTGATCCACACCACGCAGACCTCGATCCTCAACGAGATCAACGGCGACACCGCGCTTGCCAACGCGCTTGCCGGTGCCACCTATGCCGGCGGCACGGGCGCCGACAATGCCGGCTTCCAGGCGCTGCCGACCGGTGCCGATGACGCGGCCTCGCTCGCCGCCGCCTCCGGTGCCAACGCCACGCTGGCGCAGATCGGCACCGTCTTCAATGCCGCGGCCGGCCTTGCGGTCGGCGGCCTCAACACCACCAATCTCGGCCAGTTCAACACCGACATGCAGGCAATCTCCACCGGCCTGACCAACCTCGTCAACAATCCGACCGCGCTCGCCGCGATCGAGCAGGGTCTGGCCCCCGCCGACGCTGCCCTGACGACCGTTCATCTCGATACCGTGCTCGAGCAGATCAACTCGCAGATCAACAATTTCGACACGGAATACGCGACCAATCCCAACGTCGCCGCGCGATCGACCAATGACAACCTGCTCGACATCATCGATATCGTGCAGGGCGATGCCGCGCTGAACGTCGCCGCGGGCGGCAACGGCAATGCCGGCAATGTCGGCGGCTTCTCCGAGATGCCGGCCTATCTCTCGGGTACGATCACCCGCTTCCAGGACGATCAGGCGCAGACCAATTTCTGGGCCAAGTTCCTCTCCGAAGCCAACGTCATCAACAACCAGCTCACCAACGTCGCCGCCGGCCACAACACCACGACCGGCGAACTGCAGGCTCTCGTCACCGAGATCCAGAACTATCAAAGCTTTGGCGCGGCGTTCGACCACAGCCAGGGCGGAGTCTTCGGCGCACGCTTTGACAATGAGCTGCTCGGCGGCACGCTCAACGCCGACACCAACAATGCCGTGCACGGCCTGCAGGGCATCCTGAACGGCGACACCGGCGATGCGCTGACCGCCGACCAGGCGCAGATCACTGCCGCGGGCCAGGGCTTCGTCGCCGACGCCAATGACGTCTCCGGCAACAATATCCCGCTCGGCGGCGGCAACTATGTCGGCACGGCCACCACGGTTGCGGGCGCAACCACAGTCCCCGGCGTTGCCCAGGGCACGATCCCGGTCGACGGCACCGCAACAGGAGGCGGAGGTACCACCCAAGCCGGAGGTACCACCCAGGGCGGAGGCGGAGGCACCACTCAAGGCGGAGGCACCACCCAGGGTGGAGGCACCGTCCAAGGCGGAGGTACCGACCCAGGCGGCAATGGCGGTCAGGGCACGCAAGGTGCCGGCGGCAACAGTGGCGGCCAAGGCGATCCCTGCCACAGTCACAGTGGCGGGGACAATTCCGCCGATCAAGGCAATCATGGTGGCCAGCAGGTTCCGACCTTCTGGAACTTCGTCGAGACCGAACTCACCCAGCACGGCTTCAGCGATCGTGCCGCCCACCAGCTTATCGAAATGATGTGGCATCACGCCTGACGGCGGATCAGCGCGCCAAGAGTACGCACCACCGTCGCGTTAATCGCGACGGTGGTGCGGCTCGCCCTTTTTATTGAGAAGGTTTCGCTCACTTTTTCCCGCGCTCGCGCAATATGCGGCAGCGCTCCTTGGCTTCCTCCGACCAGACCTCGTCCAGCTTGTAGAACTCCGGAACCACCTTCGCGCCTGGCGGGAAGGTGAACCATGGCTGCTTGGACGAGGTGAAGATGTGGATGTCTGGCGGACACTGGCCAGGATCGTCCATGGTGCCGACGCGGACGAAGCGGATGGCAGGCCCGGCTCCCGGATAGTTGCTCCAGACAGCCACCTTGCAATTCGGACAGCGCGCGATGCGCTGGCCTTTGCCGCTGGCGGACGGGGTGTCGACGATGTCCGGTTCGGCCGTGAGGTGCTCGACCCGGTCCGCCTCGTACATCGCATTGAGCGCATGCGCCGAGCCGGTCTCGCGCTGACACCAGGTGCAGTGGCAGGCATGCACGATCAACGGCCGGCCGTTCAGGCGATAGCGAATGTTCCCGCAGGTGCAGCCGCCTTCCATCGTTCTCTCCTCAATGCTTCCCCGCTCCCATGTAACCGAACAGGAAGCCCGCCACTTTCCGCTTCTGAATTTCCTCGCTACCTTCGGTGATGCGGTAGCGGCGGTGGTGGCGATAGATGTGCTCGAACGGCTTGTGGCGCGAATAACCCATGCCGCCATGCACCTGCATGGCGCGATCGGCGGCCTCGCAACAGAGCCGGTTGGCCCAGAAGTTACACATCGACACCTTGTCCGATAGCGTATGCTCGACCTGCGCCTGGGTGAGCTGGTCCATCTCCCAGGCGGTCTTGCGGATCAGGAGCCGCAGCATCTCGGCTTGCGTCGCCAGTTCCACCAGCGGCCACTGGATTGCCTGGTTTTCCGCCAGCGCCTTGCCGAACGGCTTGCGCACCCGCGCATATTTCACGCTCTCATTGATGCAATAGACGGCCGCACCCAGCGAGCTTGCGGCCTGGCGTATGCGGTTCTCATGCACAAAGCATTGCGCGAGCGACAGCCCCTTCCCGATCTCGCCGAACAGCGCATCCTCCGGCACGAACACCTCGGTGAAGCTGACGCGGGGATGATCGGTCGGCATGTTGAAGGTCCACATATATTGCTCGACTTTAACGCCCGCACTTTTCGCCGGCACCAGGAAGCAGGTGATGCCGCGCGCATCGCCGTCATTGCCGCTCGTGCGCGCAAACAGCGCGCAGTGGGTGGCGACATGCATGCCGGTCGTCCACATCTTCTCGCCGTTGATGATCCAACCCTTGACGTTGTCCTGCGTCGCAGGCTTCGCCCTGGTTTCCATATGGGTCGCATCCGAACCGTGCTCAGGCTCGGTCAAACCAAACGTGATGCGGTATTTTCCCCTGATCGAGCCGTCGATCATCGCCTTCTGCTCGTCGCTGCCGTAGCGATCGAGCATAGTGACGATCGGCAAATTGCCGACGATCGAATGCTCGTTCTGCAGATCGTTGTGCAGGCCGAGGCCCTTTGAAGCAAAATGCTCGCGTATCACAGCCATCCAGAGATTGGAGCCGTCCTTGCCGCCATAGCGCTTCGGAATCGCAAAGCGCAAATGGCCTGCGGCATCGGCGCGGTCCTTCGCCTTGCGCAGCAGCGCCTCCCATTCATGCCGCGGCAGGCCGCCATTGTCGAAATCGGTGCGCGCCCATTCGCGGCGGTGGTCGAAGAAACGGATATTGTCGTCGGCCTCTTCCAGCGGCTTGATCTCGCGCGCGATGAAGCGGTCGAGTTCGTCGAGATAGTCGACGAGATCGGACGGCAGGTTGAAATCCAAGGCGTTACTCCCTGTGCTTTTGCTTGTCGTTGCGGCGGAAGGGTGGGTGAGGACGGCTTGTGGCGCGCCCCCCGTTTGCGTAATTGAGAGGTATCGGACATCGCGCGCGAGGCCAGGATCGGACACATTTCGCGCCACAGAAAAAATCATGGGAGGAACGATGGAGCTGAAGTTTTCCAAGGTTGCGCGCAAGGGGCCGATCACGATCGTGACGCTGCAGCGGCCCGAAGTGTACAACGCGCTGCACATCGATGCGCATTTCGAGCTCAACAAGGTTTTTGACGATTTCTGCGCCGATCCCGAGCAGTGGGTCGCGATCGTCACCGGCGCCGGCGACAAGGCATTTTGCGCCGGCAACGATCTGAAGTGGCAGGCAGCGGGCGGCAAGCGGGGCTGGGACAAGGGCGGCTTCGCCGGGCTCACCACGCGCTTCGACTGCGACAAGCCGATCATCGCTGCCGTCAATGGCGTCGCGATGGGCGGCGGCTTTGAGATCGCGCTCGCCTGCGACCTCATCATCGCTTCCGAGAATGCGACTTTCGCCCTGCCCGAGCCGCGCGTCGGCCTCGCCGCGCTCGCGGGCGGCCTGCAGCGCCTGCCGCGGCAGATCGGCCTGAAGCGCGCCATGGGCATGATCCTGACCGCGCGCCACGTCACGGCCAAGGAAGGCCTTGAGCTCGGCTTCGTCAACGAGGTCGTGCCAACCGGCGAAGCGCTCGCCGCGGCCGAGCGCTGGGCCGAGACGATTGCCAAGAACTCGCCGATGTCGATCCGTTCCTCCAAGCAGGCGATCCGGATGGGTATGGAAGTCTCGCTGGAAAAGGCGATGACCGACCAGCGCGAATATCCGGCGGTGAAGGCGATGGCGGTCTCGCAGGATTACATCGAGGGGCCGAAAGCGTTTTCGGAGAAGCGCACGCCGAAGTGGCTGGGGCGATAGGTCGCCGTCATTGCGAGCGGCGCGAAGCAATCCAAATCCCCTCCGCGGAGACGGACTGGATTGCTTCGTCGCTGACGCTCCTCGCAATGACGAGTGGAGAGACATCGCGCTACTTCCCCTCCCTCCCCAACTCCCGCTTGTACGACGCATAATTCGGCTGATCGACCGCGAGCTTGGCGAGCGTGGTCTGCCAGAGATATTGCGACAGGCCCGGTGTCGCGAGATCGACCTCGCCTTTCGCGATCTTCTCCGCCAGCGCGCGGTTCTGCTCCATCAACGAGCCTTGCGCGCCCAACAACCTCGCGAGCCGCTCCGCTTCCGCGGCATCGCTGCCCTCCTCCAGCGTCAACTGTCGCGTCACGAGATCGAGGATGTTGATCGCGACGCGCAGCTTGAACGCATTGTGCCCCGAAATCATCGGCGTGATGTCGTTGCGCAGGAAATCTGCGACGGTCTTTGTCAACTCGATCGGTGTCGGTTCGTCCTGCATGTCAATCTCCCCGTGGGGCCAGCAGCCGTAGCAAATCGATTTCCGTTTCCGACGCGCGGCGGCCGATCATAGCCCGCTCCATCGAATGATCGGGGCCAATGCGGAAACGCTCCATCATGCCGCAGCACATCACGCCCCAGCGCAAGGTGCCCATCACTTCCCAGAAATTTACGCGCGCTGGATCGACGCGTCGGCCGGTCTCCTCGTAGCCCGCGAACAGCTCCTCGCGCGAACCGAAGCCGCCGACGGGCTTGTCGATCTCGCCGAAGCGCCAGGAGTTGACGCAGATCCAGCCGAGATCCTCCATGGGATCGCCGAGATGGGCGAGCTCCCAGTCGAGCACGGCACGCACGCCATCAGCGCCGATGATGAGATTGCCATGGCGGAAATCGCCGTGCACCAGCGTCACCTCCTGCGAGGGACCGGGGTCATGCTCGGCGAGCCAACGCAGCGCCAGCTCGAATACCGGACGCGGCCAGTTGAAGCTGTGATACTCGCGTCCCAAATCGGCAATCTCTCTGGTCGACGACATCTCGCGCAATTTCGGCAACTGATCGTGCGGCAGACCGTGGATGCCGGCGGCGACCTTGCCGAGCTGGCGCGCCAGGATCGGCCGCGCCCTGGCAAATTGCTCATCGCGCAAAATCTTGCGCGCGATGGTCTCGCCCTCGACCCGCTGCATGATGAAGCCGCTGCCGAGATCATCCTCCGGCGTGAGCACATGCATCACCTTCGGCGACGGCAGGCCCGCGTCATGGGCAAGCTGCATCAGCCGCGCTTCGGCATCAAGTCCGGCTGCGCGCGTCGGCGCCGCGCCATAGCCCTTGGGCGAGCGGCGCAGAATGGCGCCGTGCCGGCCTTTGGCATGCACGATGTCGAACGACCACGTCTCCTGGCTGGCGCCGCCGGAGAGTTTTGCGGCGCCAGCGACGCCGGTCGCGCCGGGATAGAAGGACGCGACGCAGCGGGTGAGCTCTTGTTCGATCATTTGCCTTTGAACTTGGCGGGCCGCTTCTCGAGGAATGCGGTAACGCCCTCCTTGAAGTCCTCGGTCGCGCCAGCCACGCGTTGCGATTTGAATTCGAGATTGAGCTGATCCTCGAAGGAATTTTCCGGGCTGTCCCAATAGAGCTGCCGGATCAGCGACAGCGCCACCGTGGGGCCATTGGCGAGGTCATGCGCGAGCTTCATCGCTTCCTTCATCAGCTCGGCGTCGTCACAGACGCGGTTGATGAGTCCCCATTCCAGCGCCTTCTCCGCCGGCAGCCGGTCGCCCATCAGCGACAATTCGATCGAGCGCGCCTTGCCGACGAGACGCGGCAACAGCCAGGTCGAGCCGCAATCCGGCACAAGGCCGATGCGGCGGAAGGCCTGCAGGAAATAGGCCGAGCGCGCGGCAAGGATCATGTCGCCGAGCAGCGCAAAGCTCATGCCGGCGCCGGCCGCCGGTCCGTTCACCGCGGTCACCAGCGGGCAATGCAGATTGCGCACGCGGCGCAGGAACGGATGGAAGCCGGTCTCCAGCGCCGCACCGGCGTTGCTGCGACCGGGCTTCTGCTGCTGCTGGCCACGGCCCTGCAGGTTGGCGCCAGTGCAGAAGGCGCGGCCTGCACCGGTCAAGACCAGGCAGCGCACCTCGTCCTTTTTGTCCTCGATCGCGTCGAGCGCCTCGGACAGCCCGCCCAGCATGTCCATGGAGACCGCGTTCATGACCTCCTGGTGATCGAGACGCAGGATCGCGACCGGTCCGTCGAGTTCGAGCGTGCAGTGCTTGAATTGCATCGTTTCCTCTTTCGCGTGTGTTCGCGTTGTCCGTGCCGCGGTAAATCAGATTGACGTTGGAGATATATTTGATTTTTGCAGGCGGCTTGTCCATGCTTGGAACAACGATCCGACGCGCACCATACAAATATGGAAACGCCACATGAGCTTTTTCGACCTTTCCGGCCGCGTGGCCGTCATCACCGGCGGTAACGGCGGTATTGGCCTTGGAATCGCGCAGGCACTTGCGTTGAGTGGCTGCAGCGTCTCGATCTGGGGCCGCAATGCCGAGAAGAACAACGCCGCCGCCGCGACCATGGCCAAGGGCCCCGGCGAGGTCGACACCCAGATCTGCGACGTCAGCGATCCCGCCTCCGTCCGCGACGCCATGAAGGCGACCCTCGATGCGTTCGGGCGGGTCGACGGCTGCTTCGCCAATGCCGGCATCGGGGGTGGCGGGCGCAAGCCCTTCATCGAGCGCAGTGAGGAAGAATGGCGCAAGATGTTTGCGACCAATCTCGACGGCGTCTTCCACGTATTCCAGGCCGCCGCGCGCCACATGACCGGGCGCGCGCAGGAAGGCGATGCCTTCGGCCGGCTGGTTGCGACTTCGAGTCTGGCCTCGCTGTTCGGCACCGCCCGCAACGAGCATTATGCCGGCACCAAGGCGGCCATCAACGCGCTGTGCCGCGCGCTTGCTGTGGAGCTCGCGCGCTATGGCGTCACCGCGAATGCGATCCTTCCCGGCTGGATCAGGAGCGACATGACCGCGCGGGCGCTGGCGGACGACAAGTTCGTCAGCGCCGTGATGCCGCGCATTCCGGTGCGGCGTTTTGGCGAGCCATCCGATTTCGGTGGGATCGCGGTGTATCTGATGAGCAAGGCGTCGTCGTATCACACCGCGGACTGCTTCGTGATCGACGGCGGCTACACGGCGTTCTGATTCAACTGAAGAACTATTCGGCGTCATCGCCCGCGAAAGTGAGACATGACAGCGGAGGGGATGTGATTCAGCATTCCCGCGGCACGAAATACCCGAGTGATGCATCGTCGTTGTCCCTCCGAAACAAGAGGGCGCGGGGAATGCCGGGTGATGGCCTCACCCATGGCCCGCCTGCAACAAAGAACGCAGGCGGCAGTCACCACAGGTTCAGCCCGCCACCGGCATTCCCCGCGCAATGGTTTACGGGTTATACGAGTTCTCCCCGGTGTCCGGGCTTTTTAGCCACCGTCGTTCGCAGATCATCACTGCAAACTTGATCCCAGCGTCGGGGGGATGACGCATCCAATACACCGGATTTATTTTCTGAAAAAGCGAAATATTTTTCCTGACAGGGCTTGACGTAAATTCAGAAAATCAGCTCCGACGGGCAAATCAGTCGCCGATCTGCCACGTCGCGCGAGGCAGGCAAAAAAACAACATGGCCGGAATCGCCAGCCCAATCGACCAGATCAGGTCCCAAATCCCCGCGACTATCTGGCGTTCGTGCGGACGCCCGCCAAACGGCTACCGCTCGACGCATCTACTCTACCGCGGCGGGATCAAGCTCTCGGTACGGAGCCCGGAGGAGCACTAAAGCAGCCGAAAATGCCCGTATGATCTCGGAGATCGTTCCGATAGCGCTGGCATTTGAACCTGTTGGCATTAGAATTACTTGCGATTCCATGCAAAGGCGGTCCCTAAAACGAAAATGGCGAAGTCATCCAAGCTCGTGGCAGCCAAGCGCGGCCGGGTTCTGCTGGTTAGGCGGCGGCGCGACGGCCGCTGGATGTTTCCGGGCGGCCGCAAGCGGCAGAAGGAAGACGACAAGGACTGCCTGAAACGCGAGATCAGGGAGGAGCTGCCGAAGCTGAAGCTCGGGCGCCTGCGCCTCTGGAAAGAAGTCAAGTCCAAGAACCGGCGCTCCGGCCGCAAGATGAGCGACGCCATCTTCATCGCCAAGAAGGCCTCCGGGCATCTTGCAATCGGCGACAAAAAAGAGATCGACCGCGCCACCTGGCGCAAGCCGCGCGGCATCCGGCTGACCCCGACTTCGCGCTACATCCGGGACAAGCTGTTCCCGAAGCACTGACGCGCTATCGCGGCAAGGGGCGTGTGGCGGGTGCGGCGAACTCTGGGAGTTCGCTGCCCTTAGCGGTCGGCCTCCTGCCCACGACCCGGCAGCCCTGCGCTGGTGCCGAATACGATGTCCCAGAAATTCGTCGTCACGCCAAAATTGCAGTTCTCAAAACGATGATGCGTGAGGTGTCGAATCTTGGTTGAATAAAGCCAGGAACCCGGCTCGATCGGCCAGCGGTGCACCGCGTAGTGGATAGCGATGAAAATCAGATAACCTGAAAGCAGCCCGGCGAAGATCGCCGACCCGTCTTCCATCCCCGCGGCACCGAGGAACAGGAATCCAAAGGGAAATGCGAGAAGCGGCGTAGAGAGGCTTGACCTCTCCGCGTCCGGGTCGCTCGGATGGTCATGATGAAGCTGATGAAGGCGCCGGCCGAGGGGAAAACAATGGTGGAAGGCCAATCGGTGCACCAGATATTCCACCAGCGTCCAGGCTGCCAGGCCCGCGACCACCAGATGGAAGCGAGTGATACCGCCGAGGCCGGCGAAGGTCAGGATCGCCAGCGGAAGGGTGACGAAATCACCGAAATGCCGGATCCAACGCAGCAATTCGGCAGAGCGGTTCGGCAGGATAGCGGGCTTCATTGCATCACCTCGTCAGCGCCAAGAACGCGTCTGCCCGCAACAGCGGGAAGGCCATGATTGAAACAGATTTGCATGACGGGACTGCTGGCGGATATCACCTCCGGCCTTGCGAAAATTACGCTTGGACGCGACTTAGCCCAAGGGTTCCGCGCGAGCGAGCAAATGCACGCCCTGGCGATCGCCCAACCTGCCGCAAGCGCGCGGCGCGCGGCGATTGCGACCTCCCGCCACATCAGGCAAGTTGTTTCCTAAGCGCCAGGCCCTATCGCGCCACGGGATTCGTGACGGGCGCGGCAATCGCGGCCGGCTCATTCCCGGCGCGGCGATAGGTCTCCAGCTCGCCGGCCGCATCGAGGACGGGATAGGCCACCGAACAGATATGCGAGTGGATGCGCTTGAGATCTCGCAGCACGTCGAGATGCAGTGACGTGGTTTCGATGCTCTCGGGCCTCCCCTCGCGCAAGCGATCCAGGTGCCGTTCTGTGGCCGCGAGTTCAGCGTTACGCAAGTGGGCCTTCTCGGCCAGCAGCTTGTGCGCTTCGCTCACCTCGCCCGACATGAACACGCCAAAGGCGATCCGGAGCGAATCCATGATCCGACGATGGAACGCGGATAGTTCGTCGGCGCCCTCGGCGGAGAACTGGAAGCGCCGCTTGATCTTCTTGGTCGCCAGCTCGCTGAGGTTCTTGTCGATGATGTCGCCGATATGCTCGAGGTTGATGGCAAAGGAGATGATCTCCATCGCCCGCCGGCCTTCGCGCTCATCGAGGCTGCCGCGGGTCAGCTTGGTGAGGTAGAGCTTGATCTCCTCCACGACGCTGTCGACGGTATTGTCCATGCGCGACACATCGCCAACCAGCGCGCGATCGTTGGTCATGATCGCGGTCATCACCTTGCGCAGCATGATTTCAACGCTGTCACCTACGCGCAGCGTCTCGCGCGCCGCATCGGCGAGCGCGAGCGACGGCGTTTCCAGCGCGGTTTCGTCGAGATAGCGCGGCCGCGCCGGGTCGGCCTCCTGCACCTTGTCCGGCAATAGCCAAGTCAACAGCCGTGCGAGCGCGTCGAGCACGCCGATGAAGAGAATGGCGGTGAAGACATTGAAGGCAATGTGAAACTCCGCGGTGAGTTTCGCGAGATCGGGTTGCCAGGCCGCCAGATGCGCCGTGAGCGGCCGAAGGAACGGCAGCACCAGGGCAATGCCGACGATCCGGTTCACGAGGTTGCCGATCGGCAGCCGGTAGCTGGCGGGGTTGTCACGCTTCGCGCCCTCGAACACGGGATTGATGGCGCTGCCGAGATTGGCGCCGAGCACCAGCGCGAACGCCGCGGCCGGAGAAATGAAATGCGCATAGGCCAGCGACATGATCAGCAGCACGCTGGCGACGCTGGAATGCGCGGCCCAGGTGACGACGGCGCCGATCAGGATGCAGAGCACGGGATCGCCAGTGACGGCGCCCAGCAGCACGCGGACGCTCGGCGCGTTTTCGGCCGGCGCCAGCGTATCGAGCAGGATGTGCAGCGACAGCAGCATCAGCCCGAGGCCGATGAAGACGCGGCCGATATCCTTGATACGCGAGCGCGGACCGTTGCGGAAGGCGAGCAGGCCTATGATGAACAGGACCGGCGCCACCGCGGTGACATTGAACGACAGCACCTGCACGATCAATGTCGTGCCCACATTGGCGCCGAGCATGATGCCAAGTGCCGGTACCAGACCAACCAGGCCTTCGGCGGCAAAGGAGCTCGTGATCAATGCGGTCGCGGTGCTGCTCTGCAGCAGCGCGGTGAGGCCGAGGCCGGCGGCAAAGGCCGAGAAGCGGTCGTTGAGCGCCTTCGACAACAGCCGCCGCAGGTCCGGGCCGAACGCGCGCAAAATGCCGCTCTGGACCATGTGCAGGCCCCACAGCAGCAGCGCCACGCCGCCCATCAGATCGAGCAGAACCATGCTTCCCATGCTCTCCGACTCCGGATCAAAGGATTAAAAGTAATACCAAGCGGCGGCGGATCAACCCTTTTGTGCGCTCCAATCAGGCGTTAACGCGGATCGAAGCCACACGTTTCCCCCTCTTTATCCGCGCCAGACGACCGACTACGCTTGCCCCCAACGCCCGCTCAAAGAGGAAACACAAATGGAATACGCCCCCGACCAGCTCTCCCGGCGCGAACGCTACAAGGTGCTGACGTCCTTCGTGCTGCCGCGGCCGATCGCCTGGGTGACCTGCGTGGGGCCGACCGGTGTGGTCAATGCGGCACCGTTCTCCTTCTTCAACGTGTTCTGCGAGGACCCGCCGCTCTGCATGTTCGCGGTCAACAAGCGGCCTGACGGCCGGGCCAAGGACACGCTCACCAACATCCAGCGCACCGGCGAGTTCGTGGTCAACATCCCCGACGAGCCGCTGGCGCGCGTCATGCATGAGACCAGCGGCGACTTTCCGCCCGAGATCGGCGAGCCCAATCATCTCGGGTTGAAGCTTGCGCCCTCGTCGAGGATCGCTACGCCAAGGCTCGCCGACACGCCGTGGGCGATGGAGTGCAGGACCTGGAAGATCATCGAGGTCAACGGCGACCGGGTCCTGATCATGGGCGAAGGCATCAACTTCTACATCCGCGACGAACTGTGGGACCACGCCGCCATGCGCGTGCACATGGACCGCTATCATCCGATGGGCCGCATGTTCGCGGACCGCTATTGCCGCACCGACGATCGCGTGGTGTTTCCGGAAGCCGAGGGCGCCACGGTGGCGGCCAAGGCGTAAGCCAGCCATTCGGCCGTGACCAACTACACCATCGCCCCCCGGTGCGCGCGGAGGAAGGAGCGGATCTGGCGCACCGCGAGCGGCACCCGTTCCTTCGGCTCCTTCCACGGAAACAGGCTGACTTCGGCATTCGGCGCCAGCAGCGCGCTTTCCATGGCGACCGCGTAAGGATGCGCCGGGATATCGTCGGGCAGGATCAGCACCGGCGTCTGGCACTGCCGGACGAAATCCCGCGACACCGTGAAGACGAAATCCGGATCGGTTCGGTACATTTTTGTCAGGAATTGCTCCGCCTGCTCCATGGTGAGGTCGGGACGGCGTTCGAGAAGCTGCGGCGCCCAGCCCTTCATGTTGTTGTCATAGAACAGCTCGCGCTTCTCCGGACGCGAGCCAGAGGGCATCGCGAGCACGGCGGCGACGACGCGATCGGGAGCGCGCTTGATCAGGTTCCAGATCAGGGGACCGCCGATGCAGAAGCCGAGCACCATGAAGCGATCGAAGCCGAGATGATCCATCAGCGCCAGCTGATCGTCGGTATGGGAATCCCAAGGCCGGTCGGTCTCGAGCGGGCCTGACGACTGGCCCGGCGGGGCATTGCGCAGATCGTAGGCGATGCAGCGGTATTCGTTGCCGAACTCCCTCATGGCATTGAAGGGCGGATAGTCGCCCGTGATGCCCGAAATGTTCGAGTTCAATCCGCCGCCCGAGATCAGCAACAACGGGAAGCCGGAGCCGGCTTCCTCGTAATGGATGCGAACGGAACCTTTCTCGCAAAAGCTCATGGTGGTACCCCCTCCCCGTGTGTCACGCCTTGGCTGGTTCTCCGATCTTGTCCTGCGTCTTCGTATCGAAATCACCTGCGTCGTGACGCTCGTGCAGCTGGCTCGCGGGGTCGCCGGAGACGCGGTTGACCATGCGGCCGCGCTTCACCGCCGGCCGCTTGGCGATCTGGTCGGTCCAGCGCTGCACGTTCTTGTATTCGTGCACCGACAGGAATTCGCCGGCGCCGTAGACCAGGCCCTTGGCCAGCGCGCCGTACCACGGCCAGGTTGCCATATCGGCGATCGTATAGTCCCTCCCTGCGAGATACTCATTGTCCGCGAGGCGGCGGTCGAGGACGTCGAGCTGCCGCTTCACCTCCATGGCATAGCGGTCGATCGCGTATTCGATCTTGGTCGGCGCGTAGGCATAGAAATGGCCGAAGCCGCCGCCGAGAAACGGCGCACTGCCCATCTGCCAGAACAGCCAGGACAGGCATTCGGCCCTCGCCTGCCCGCCATCAGGCAGGAACGCGCCGAACTTCTCCGCCAGATGCACGAGGATCGCGCCGGACTCGAACAGCCGGATCGGCTTTGGCCCGCTGCGGTCCATCAACGCCGGTATCTTCGAATTGGGATTGACCGCGACAAAGCCGCTGCCGAACTGGTTGCCGTCGATCCGGATCAGCCAGGCGTCGTACTCCGCGCCCTTGTGGCCTGCCGCCAGCAATTCCTCGAACATGACCGTGACCTTGACGCCGTTGGGCGTGGCCAGCGAGTAAAGCTGGAACGGATGCTTGCCGACCGGCAGCTCTTTCTCGTGGGTGGGGCCGGCGATCGGGCGGTTGATGGCGGCGAAGCGGCCCCCGCTTTCCTTGTTCCAGGTCCAGACTTTGGGGGGCTCGTAGGCATCGGGGGGCGCGGGTGCGTCGGTCATGGGTCTCCTCGCGACGTTCTTGTTGCCTGCAAGGAAGCAAGACGTGGCCGCCCGGGTCAAGCCCGCCCGCGCCGATCAAGCAAATTTCAGGAGGACGTCGCCGGCCGCGCGCGGGTACGCGACGGACGTCATCGCCGCGGCAAAAAGCGGCCGTTTTCGCAGCGCCTGCACACAAGTCCCCTGGCACCGAAAGCGGCTTGGCGGTGCGGCCTTCGATGGGCTAGCGTCGCCGACGTTACGCTTCAAACAACAACATCGCCGCCGGGAGGCACGCCATGAAATCGCCGATCTGCGACATGCTGGGCATCGAGTTTCCCCTGCTCGCCTTCAGCCATTGCCGCGATGTGGTGGCGGCCGTCAGCCGCGCCGGCGGTTTTGGCGTGTTCGGCGCGACCGCGCATTCGCCGGAGACGCTGGAGCGGGAACTGAAATGGATCGACGCGCATGCCGACGGCAAGCCCTATGGCGTCGACGTCCTGATCCCCGAAAACATCTCGACCGCGGGCGAGAAGAACGTCACCTGGAAAAGCCTGGAAGCGCGCATCTCGAAAGAGCATCGCGACTTCACCCGCAATCTCCTGAAGAAATACGACATCGAGCTGACGACGACCAATGTCGCCGACAATCAGCCGCAGCCGTTCGATGCCGAGACCGCGCTCGAGCTTCTGGATGTCTCATTCCGGCATCCCATCAAACTGATCGCGAATGCGCTCGGCGTGCCGCCGAAGGAGATGATCGACCGCGGCCGCAAGCATGGCGTGCCGGTGGCGGCGTTGGTCGGCGCCAAGGAACATGCGCTGCGGCAAGTCGCAGCCGGCGTCGATATTCTGGTCGTGCAGGGCACCGAAGCCGGCGGCCATTGCGGCGAGGTCTCGACCATGGTGCTGGTGCCCGAGGTAATCAAGGCGATCAAACCCATCCGCGACGTGCCGGTACTGGCCGCAGGCGGCATCATGACGGGCAAGCAGATGGCGGCCTGCATGGCGATGGGCGCGGCCGGCGCGTGGACCGGCTCGGTGTGGCTTGCGACGGCGGAGTCGGAGACATCAGAGATCTTCCGCGAGAAGATGATCGCGGCTTCCTCGCGCGATGCGGTGCGCTCGAAGGGCCGCACCGGCAAGCCGGCGCGGCAATTGCGCTCGGTCTGGACCGATGCCTGGGACCGCGGACCCGACAGTCCCGGCGCGCTGCCGATGCCGCTGCAGAGCATCATCAGCCGCGACGCCTTCAATTCGATCGACCGCTCGGCCGCGGCCGGCAACGCCAAGGCGCGCGACCTCGTGAGCTATTTCGTCGGCCAGGGCGTCGGCCTGATCGACAGCGTCAAGTCGGCGGGCGCCGTGGTGCAGGAGTTCAAGGAAGATTTTGTCGAGGCGATCGAGCACATGAATGCGCTGGTCGCGGATTGACCGCCCCTCCTCCGTCATTGCGAGCGAAGCGGTCGCGGTAGGGACGCTCATTGCTGAGCGCCCCCCGCACAGAACCGTACGTGCGGCTTTCCCGCATACGGCTCCCACCTCGGGTGAGTGACGGCGAATCGTGCTTGGGGCCATTGATGAAGGATGTGCGGCCTTGGGAGCCATTCGTTCGCGAGCCGCGTGATCGTCTCCCATGTCATGCCGTCGGACTGGCTGCGGCGCCGGAGCGTCCGCCTCCAGAGTTCGGTGACATGGTAGCGAAGCGCGGCAAGCGCCCGACTGTTGGTCGGCACCGCGTGATAGTTGAAGTACCCGGTGACGACCTGCCTCAGCCATTTGCCCTGTTCGGACACCGGCTGATGCATGCGCCGTCGCAGTTCCTGCTTCACCGCTTGCAGCTTCGCCCGCATGCGATCGTTGCGAGACTTGCGCCTGATCTGGAACCTGCCTCGCTTGGATCTGCCGCAGATGAAGATGAAGCCGAGGAAGTTGAAGGTCTCCGGCTTGCCGAGCCCGCGCCGCTTGCGGTTATCCTCCGCATCGCGTCCGAACTCGATCAGCCGGGTCTTCCCAGGATGCAGCGACAGCGCGAACTTCCCAAGCCGTTCGCGCAGCGTCTCGAGGAAGTGCCGGGCGTCGTCCTCATGCTCAAAACCGACAATGAAGTCGTCGGCGTAGCGCACGATGATCATGTCGCCCGTGGCCTCGCGCCGTCGATAGCGCTCGGCCCACAGATCGAGGGCGTAGTGCAGGTAGATGTTGGCAAGCAGCGGCGAGATCACCGCCCCTTGCGCCGTCCCCTGTTCACTGACCCTGACGATCCCCTCCTCCAGCACGCCCGCCTTGAGCCATTTGCGGATCAGGCGGATGATGCGCTTGTCGCCGATCCGATGCTCGACGAAACGCATCAGCCATTGCTGGTTGACCGTATCGAAGAACGAACGGATATCGGCGTCCACGATGAAGTTCACCCGGCGGCGCTCGATCCCGACCACCAGCGCATCCATCGCATGATGCGCGCCGCGCCCGGGCCGGAACCCGTACGAGAACCCGAGGAAGTCTTCCTCGTAGATCGCGTTGAGCACCTCAGCCGTCGCCCGCTGCACGATCTTATCCTCAAGGGAGGCAATCGCCAGCGGACGCCGCCCACCGTCCGGCTTGTCGATATGAACCCGCCGCGACGGCAGGGGACGGTACGCTCCCCCGTGGATACGGGCATGCAACTCCTCAAGGTTGGCCTTGAGGTTGCGCTCGTAATCCTGCCACGTTACCCCGTCCACACCCGCGGCGGCTCCCCTTTGCAGGGCAAAGAACTCCGCTTCGAGCAGGTCGGTGTCGATGTGGTGGAGCAGCGCGGTGAACCTCTCCTTCTTCCTTTCCCTTGCAGTTCGCCGTATGCGGTCCAACGCCTGTGTCACGCTTGTCCGGCCCTGTGTCCGGGACGTGCTTTGCCGGTCCGCATTCCCCTTGGTCCCAGCCCTTGGCTCCACCGGCTCCGCAGCGGATCGCTCCACCTTGTTCGCCGGCTTCACGGCTACTATGACTGGGTCCGACGTCCCGCGTTCGTGCATCATCGGCTTCGGCTCCTCGCCTTCCCGATGCGGGCCGGTGCTCGCCACCGGCCGAACGCGGGACCTCCCAGGTTCCGACGCGATCCCTTCCTGCGTGATGGGGTCTTCGACCACGGCAGAGCGTCAGCGTCTCGCATCACGACGCCGCACATGTTGCCTTCGACGTTGCTTACCGCCTCGGCCTCTGCGAGTTTATGTCTTTCGCGGCTCAATAGCCCACCCCACAGGATCGTTGTGTACGCTTCGCACCCGCCGTTGCCGACGACTACGCAACACTCACTACCGGGCGCCCGCTACGGCTTACCCGGACCGGACTTCCACCGGTTGGATCGCGCCAGCTTCTCCTGGCGCACAAGCAATCCATGTTGCCGCTTGTTGAGCCACGGATTGCTTCGTCGCTTCGCTCCTCGCAATGACGACTGAATAAATCTCTGGAAGCGAAACAAGAAGAAATGGCGAATAGATCCTCCATCCCTGAGCACAGCATTCCCGTTATCGTCGGTGTCGGCGAGATCGTCGACCGGCCGAAGGAGATCGCGCAAGGCCTCGAGCCGTTGACGCTGCTGGAACAGGCGCTGCGGCGCGCCGAAGCCGATAGCGGTGCCAAACTGCTGCACGAGATCGGCTCGCTCGACGTCGTCAATTTCCTGAGCTGGCGTTACCGCGATCCTGAAAAACAACTGGCCAGGCGCCTCGGCGTCGAGCCTGCGCACTGCTACTACGGCCCGGTCGGCGGCGAGAGCCCGATCCGCTATCTGCACGAGGCGGCCAAGCGCATCGCGCGCGGCGAATGCGACGTTGCCGCGGTCTGCGGCGCCGAAGCACAGTCGACTGCGACCAAGGCCGAACGCGCTCATGTCACACCGCCCTGGACGCCTTTCGCGCATGACGTGGAAGAGCCCAAGCGCGGCGCGGCGTTCCAGAAGCCGCTCGCCGTGAAACTCGGCGTGTTCCGCCCGATCACGGTCTATCCGCTCTATGAATCCGCGACCTCGGCGCATTGGGGTCAGACCCCGCGCGAGGCGCTCGCGGAGTCCGGCGCGCTGTGGTCGGCCTATGCGAGTGTCGCGTCCGAAAATCCCAACTCCTGGCTGAAGAAGCGCTTCACCTCCAGCAACATCACGACGCCGACGCCGGAAAACCGGATGATCGCCTGGCCCTACACCAAGCTGATGGTGGCGAATCCGACGGTGAACATGGGCGGAGCCGTGCTGCTGACAAGCCTCGCGAAGGCGCGTGCGGCGGGCGTGCCGGAGGACAAGCTGGTCTATCCGATCGGCGGCGCGTCGGCGGAAGAGCCGCGCGATTATCTGATCCGCGACCAGTTTTATGAAAGCCATCCACAGAACGCGGTGCTGAGGGCCGTGATGGAGTTGGCCGGCGGCGACGGCAGGAAATTCGACGCGATCGAGCTCTATAGCTGCTTCCCCTGCGTGCCCAAGATGGCACGGCGCACGCTGGGCCTGGGTGCGGACGTGCAGCCGACGGTGACCGGTGGCCTCACCTTCTTCGGCGCACCGCTCAACACCTACATGACGCATGCGGCCTGCGCGATGGTGCGGAGGATGCGCGCGAATGCCAGGCTCGGCCTACTCTACGGCCAGGGCGGCTTTGTCACCAAACACCATGGGCTCGTGCTCTCGCGCGAGGCGCCGCGTGAAGCAATGCGGCAGGACACCTCTGTTCAGCCGGAAGCCGATCGCAACAAGGGCGCCGTGCCGGAGTTTCTGACCGAGGCCGATGGCAAGGGCCAGGTCGAGGCGTTTACCGTGATCTACCGCAACAACGGCGAGGTCGAGCACGGCGTCGTCATGCTGCGTACGGAAGCCGGCCGGCGCACGCTCGGTCGCATCCCTGCCAATGACGCGACGTCGCTCGCGCATCTGCGCAACATGGACCGCACGCCGGTCGGCTCGCTCGGCGACATCATCATGGCAAAAGACGGCGTGCCGCAGTGGCGGGCGGGTTGAGCAAACTGCCTGCTCTCCTTTCCCCGTTCTTGCGGGGCGAGGTGAAGAGGCCTACCCCTTCACGTCCTGCTTTTCAGAGACCTTGGCAGGCTTCGCCTTCGTGGCACCGGCGGCTACGCGGACCTGGTCGCCGTCGGCGACGCCATCTGGCGGCGTGACGACCACGCGGTCGTCGAGCGAGAGGCCGGAGCCTAGCTCGATGGTACGGCCGAGATCGCGCGCGATCGTCACGGTCTTGAACTGGATCTTGTCGTCTGGACCGACGGTCGCAACACGCAGGCCGTTCTGGTTGAAGATCAGGGCGCTCGCGGGAATGGAGAGCGGCACGCTGTCCCGCTGCAGGGTGAGCCGCACATTGGCGTAGCTGCCCGGCATCAACTCGCTCTTGCTGTTGTCGAGGCCGAGCTGCATCTGCGTCGTGCCCGAAGCCACGTCGACGGACTGCGCGGAGGCCTCCACCGTCGCGTCGAAGGCGCGGGTCGGATATTCCGGCACCGTGATCACGGCCTTGGCGCCGATCTTGATCGACGGCACGTAATTCTGCGGCACGTTGACGTAGACGCGGAGCTTGGTGATGTCTGATATCACGAACATCGCAGGTCCCGTGCCGCCACCGGCATTGATCAGGGCGCCGACGTCGGTATCGCGCGCGGTGACGATGCCGTCAAAGGGCGCGGTGATCTTCTTGTAGCCGGCGAGCACTTCCAGCCGCTCGACATTGGCCTGCCCCGCCTTCACGGCCCCGTTCTTGTTGGAGAGGTCGGCGGTTCGCTCGTCAATCTCCTGCGCCGAGACAAAGTTGGAGGCGACCAGCGTCTTGCGCCGGCTCAAGGTGGCTTCCGACAGTTTCGCGCTGGCCTGCTGGCTCGCGAGATCGGCGCGCGCCTGCAGCAACTGCTGGTCGAGATCGGGCGCCTCGATCTCGGCGATCACCTGGCCTGCCTTGACGCGGGCACCGATGTCGACGCTCCAGTTTTTGAGATAGCCCTGCACACGCGCGAAGATCGGCGCGCGTTGATAGGCTTCCAGCCGCCCCGGAAGGTCGATGGTCGGGTTGACGATCCTGGAATCCGGCTGCGTCACCGCAACCGTCGGAACGGCCTGATCATCGGTCCATTCCTTGAGCTTCTCGCCCGATTGCTCGCGCGCGCGAATACCTGTGATGACGACTACAACCAGCGCGATGCCTGCCAGCACCCCGAATATGCCCAATTTCCGGCGCGAAACCGGAGGGCTTTGTTCAGCGGGCATGCGACATCTCCGATGCGGCGGCCTTGGCGCCTTGTTTCTTGTGTACCATACTGAAAACGACCGGAACGAACATTAACGTCGCAATCGTCGCGAAGATCAGGCCGCCGATCACGGCGCGCCCAAGCGGCGCGTTCTGCTCACCGCCCTCGCCGAGCCCCAGCGCCATCGGCGTCATGCCAATGATCATGGCGAGCGCCGTCATCAGAACGGGGCGGAAGCGGACAAAGCCCGCCTCGAGCGCCGCGGCGACGGGATCGCCGAGCTCTTCATAGCGCTCGCGTGCGAAGCTGATGATCAGTACGCTGTTGGCGGTGGCGACGCCCATGCACATGATCGCGCCGGTCAGCGCCGGCACCGACAGCGTGGTCTGCGTCGTGAACAGCATCCAGACGATACCGGCGAGCGCGGCCGGCAGCGCGGTGACGATCACGAACGGATCGGACCAGGACTGGAAGTTCACCACGATCAGGAGATAGATCAGCACGGCGGCGGCGAGCAGACCGAACAACAGGCCCGAGAAGGCCGAGTTCATGGTCTGCACCTGGCCGAGCAGGACCACGGAAGAGGCCTTCGGTACCTCCTTCGCGGTCTCGGCGAGCAGCGTCTTGATGTCGTCGGCAACCGCACCGAGATCACGCCCTTGCGGCGTCGCAAAAATCTGCACCATCGGCTGGATGTCGTATTGCGAGACCACCGCGCTCGAGGTCGTTCGGGTGACATCGGCAATGCCGCCGAGGATCGGCGATTGCGAATTGCCGGCCGCCGTGATCGGCAAGGCCTGCAGCGCACTCAGGGAATCGATCTGATACTGCGGTGTCTGCATCACGATCGAATAGGACACGCCGTTATCGGGATTGAGATAGTAGGTCGGCGCGACCTGCGAGCTGCCCGCGAGATTGACGACAAGGCTGTTGGTGACGTCGCGCTCGGTCAAACCGACATATTGAGCGCGGGTGCGATCGACATCGACATTGAATGTCGGAGCACTCGGCGATTGCTGGATCCGCGCATCGGCGATGCCGGGAATGCGGCGGATGCGGCTCAGGAGTTTGTTGGCATAGGCGAAGTTCGCCCCGAGATTGGCACCGCGCACCTGCAGGTCGATCGGTGCCGGCGCGCCGAAATTCAGGATCTGGCTGACGATATCGGCGGGCAGAAAGGCGAAGGTCATACCCGGAAACAGCCGCGGCAGTTGCTCACGCAGCGCCTGCACATGTTCGGCCGTCGGACGATGATCCTCCCTCAGCTTGATCTGGACGTCGCCATCCTGCGGACCGATCACGCCGGTGTTGTTGTAGGTCATGTTGATGCCGGAGATCGGCATGCCGATATTGTCGGTCACCGTCTCGATCTCTTCCGGCGGAATGATCTTGCGGATCGCCTTCTGCACATCGGCAAGCTGGCCGGCCGTCTCCTCGACGCGCGTGCCGACCTGGGTGCGGACATGCATCAGGATGTTGCCGGCGTCGACCGCGGGAAAGAAGTTCCGCCCCAGGAACGGCACCAGCAGGAAAGAGACCGCGACAAAGGCCAGGAAGCCGGTCACGAAGGTCGGCCGGTGCGCCAGCGCGAGCGACAGCAGGTCCCGATAGCCCCGCCGCAGCCGCTCGAACCGCGTCTCGAAGCCGCGCTGGAATTTGACCAGCGGATTGCGCGTGGGCGGCAGGCCTTCGCCCTCATGATGGGTGTGGGGCTTCAAGAGGTAGTTTGCCATGGTCGGCACCAGCGTGCGCGACAGGATGAACGACCACATCATCGCGAACATCACCGCTTCCGCCATCGGCACGAACAGGAAGCGCGCGACGCCAGTCAGGAAGAACATCGGCACGAACACGATGCAGATGCAGAGCAGCGACACGAAGGCAGGCGTGACGATCTGGTTGGCGCCGTCGAGAATCGCCTGCGTGACCGGCTTGCCCTGCTCGAGGTGGTAATTGATGTTCTCGATGGTAACGGTGGCGTCGTCGACGAGGATGCCGACCGCGAGCGCCAGGCCGCCCAACGTCATGATGTTCAGCGTTTCACCGATCGCCGACAGCATGACGATCGCGCCCATGATCGACAGCGGGATCGAAACCGCAATGATCACCGTCGAGCGCCAGCTGCCGAGGAACAGCAGGATCATCAGGCTGGTGAGGCAGGCCGCGATCACGCCTTCATTGGCAACGCCGCCGATCGCGCCGCGAACGAACACCGACTGGTCGCCGACGAAGCCGATCTTCAGCGTCTCGGGCAATTGCGACTTGACGTCGATGACCTTCTGCTTGATGCCGGCGATAATATCCAGGGTAGAGATCGCGCCCGCCTTCAGCACCATCATCAGGACCGAGCGGTTGCCGTTGACGTGGACGATGTTGGTCTGCGGTGGATTGCCGTCGCGCACGGTGGCGACATCGCGGACATAGACCATGGCGCCGTTGACGGTCTTGATCGGCAGGTTGCCGAGATCTTCGATCTTGAGCGGCGAATTGTTGAGCTGGATGTTGTATTCGAACAGGCCGATCTTCTGGGTGCCAACCGGCGTGATCAGATTTTGCGCGGCGAGCGTGTTGGCGACGTCCTGCCCCGACAGGCCGCGCGCCTGCAATGCCGTCGGATTGAGATCGATCTGAATCTGGCGTTGCTTGCCGCCGAAGGGATACGGGATCGCGGCGCCGGGCACGGTGACCAGCGGCGTGCGCAACTGGTTGATACCGAGGTCGGCGAGATTCTGCTCGGTCAGCCCCTCGCCCGACAGAGCGAGCTGGACGATCGGCACTGTCGAGGCGTTGTAGTTGAGGATCAGCGGCGGCGTCGCTCCGGGCGGCAGCTGCTTGATCATGGTTTGCGAGATCGCGGTCACCTGCGCGTTGGCGGTGCGGATGTCGACATTGGGCTGGAAGAAGATCTTGATGATGCCGACGCCGTTGTAGGAGTTGGCGACGATGTGCTCGATGTCGTTGACGGTCGTGGTCAGCGCCCGCTGGAACGGCGTCGTGATGCGCCCGGCCATCTGGTCCGGCGGCAGGCCGGTGTACGACCAGACCACGCCAATCACGGGGATGCGGATATCGGGAAAGATGTCGGTCGGCGTGCGCAACGCGGCGAGCGGTCCGAGCAGCACGAGCAGCAGCGCCAGCACGACGAAAGTATAGGGCCGGCTGAGCGCAATGCGGACCAGTGCAATCATAAAATGGGCATTCCCAGGTGATGCAAAATGACCTGGAACCCCCGCCAAGCCATCTGTTGGTGCTGTTTACCCGAGACGCCGCCGATTAGCTAACGATCGGGTGCAAGGCCTCCCATCACTTCCGCGATAGCTGGCGCGGCATGCTGCGGGTGCGGCTCCAAAGCCACCGGGGCCGCACCCTTCGGCTGCGGCCCCGGTCGTCGTTTCTACCGTCGGGCCTTCCCGACGCCCGTCGCGGATCAGGCGGCCCGCACGTTGGCGAGGAACTTGTCGACTTCCAGCTTCAGGCGGTTGGAGTCCGACGACAAGGTCTGCGCGGCCGAGAGCACTTGCGACGACGCCGATCCGGTTTCGCTGGCGCCGCGCTGGACGTCGGTGACGTTGGAGGAGACCTGCTGGGTGCCCTGCGCCGCCTGCTGGACGTTGCGGGAGATTTCCTGCGTTGCCGCGCCCTGCTCTTCGATGGCAGCCGCAATGGTCGAGGAGATTTCCGACAGCTTCTCGATCGTGCCGGAGATTTCCTTGATCGCACCGACCGAGTCCTGTGTTGCGGCCTGGATGCCCGAAATCTGCTGGCCGATCTCGCCGGTCGCCTTCGCGGTCTGCTCGGCGAGCGCCTTCACTTCCGAGGCGACGACGGCAAAGCCGCGGCCGGCCTCGCCCGCGCGCGCCGCCTCGATGGTGGCGTTGAGCGCGAGCAGGTTGGTCTGGCCCGCGATGGTGTTGATGAGCTCGACGACGTCGCCGATGCGGCTCGCGGCCTTCGACAGCTCGCTGACGCGCTCGGTTGTGCCTCGTGCCTGGCTGACGGCCTCGTTCGCTATCCGCGCCGATTCCTGCACCTGGCGGCTGATCTCGTTGACCGAGGACGACAGTTCTTCGGTCGCGGACGCCACCGACTGCACATTGGTGGAAGCTTCCTCCGAGGCGGCGGCGACCGTGGTCGCCAGCTCCTGCGAACGCTCCGCGGTCGAAGTCAGCGTGCCCGCGGAAGCCTCGAGCTCGGTCGAGGCCGACGACACCGTTTCCACGATCTCGCCGACTGCGGTTTCGAACTTCTCCGCGAGCGTCAGCATGTCCTGGCGGCGGCGCGCGGCGGCCTGATCTTCGGCTTCCTTCTGCTCCTTCTCCATCCGGATCTTGGCGAGCCCGTTCTCCCTGAACACAAGCGCGGTCTTGGCGACGTCGCCGACTTCGTCACCGCGGTCCGTGCCGTGGACTTCGCAATCGTAATTGCCGTTCGCCAGCTGCTGCAGGAGCGCGACAATGACACGGATGGGCTTGGCGACGCCGAACTGGCCGATCAAGAAGCCGAAGACCACGCCGAAGACGACACCGGAAAACGCCATCGCGATCAGGAGCCGCGACGTCGAGGCATATTCCTGATCCGCCGCCTTGCTGTCTTCCTCCACCTTCTGGTCGAGCCGATCTGCCACTGCCCGAATGCTCTTCTGCAAGGCCTCGGCGTCGGCCCGGCTCTTCATGACGGTCTCGCGCAACTTGACGGCCGTCTCCGTCACCTCGGCGGATTTTGCCGATTCGACGGCGTTCAGCGTCTCCTTCATTTGCGCCTCGTAGACCGAGAGTGCAGAACGGACCGCCGGCATCAGAGCCTGAGCCTTCTGGTCGCGGCTCTTGCTCACGTCTTCCAGCCGTTCGCGAAACTGTTTCAGCTGCTCTTCGATCACCGAGCGCGCGGCGAGCCGGTTCTCGTCCCGCGGATCGAGCGCGCTGCGGAACTCGGCGCGATTGATCTCGATGACGTGCTCGTTGGCGCGCGCCGCCGACAGCGACCGTTCGGCCGAGCGGGCCATCGCCTCGCCCTGTTCGCTCAGGGATTTCAGGGCCGAGATCCCGAGATAGGCCGTCGCGGCGGCAATGCCGGAGAGAACAACAACGATTGCAAGAACTTTGGTCAGCACACGAAAGCGCGCAAGAAATCCCGTCATTGCCAAATCCCCAATCAGCAGAATGTTGCCTAAATTATTGGCAGGAAGCGTTAATGCGGCTTAAATGTTGCAACCAGTACAAATACGGCCACGCGAATACGACAACCGCGCACGCGCGATTGTTCAGCGAAGCCGAGGGAAGCCCGCCGCTTGCAGGCCGCTCAGCACATGAGCGAAAGCGCGTCGGAGAAAAATTGCGGGCCGCCGAAATTACCTGATTTCAGGGCAAGCAGCATCGCGCCTTCCCTGGCACCGACGGCGCGCAACACCGGAACGCCGGCGGCGATTTCCACCCCAACGAGAAAACCGGGAATTTCGAGGCGATCGACCACCGCACCGGAAGTCTCGCCGCCGGCTACGACCAGCCTGTGCACGCCGGATTGCACAAGGCCCTCGGCGAGGTCGGCCATCGCCTGCTCGATGGCATGGCCCGCGGCATCGCGGCCGTGACGCGACTGTAGCGCGGCGACCTCGTCTGGCGTGGCGCTGGAAGCGATCAGCACCGGCCCATCGCCAAGCCGCTCACGCGCCCAGGCCAGCGCGCGGCGCGCTTCATCCTTACCGTTGACGACTTGATCCGGATCGAGATGAAGCACCGGCATGACCTTCTCGGCGCTCGCGATTTGCCCGAGCGTCGCCTGCGAGCAACTGCCCGCCAGGCACGCGGCCGGCCCACCGACCGGGACTTCCGACGTGACGGCCGTGCCGCCGCCTGCGGAGGCAAGCGCCCGTGCCAGCCCGAGCCCGATGCCGGAAGCACCAACCGAAACCTTGTGCTCGCGCGCCACCGCGCCGATGGTCTCCAGATCCCGGTCGAACACGGCATCGATGATGGCGGCGCCGACACCTTGGCCCGCGAGATCGGCGAGCCGCTTGCGAACCGCGTCAGTGCCTTTGGTGACGGTGGCGAGATCGACCAGGCCGATCTTGGTCTGGCTCTGCCGCGCCAGCACCCGCACCAGGTTGGAGTCGTGCATGGGATTGAGCGGATGGTCCTTCAGCGGGCTCTCGTTCAGCGGCACGGATCCTACGAAGAGATTGCCCTGATAGACGGTGCGTCCGGTTTCGGGAAAAGCCGGCGTCACCAGCACGATCTTGTCGCTGGAATTGGCGCGCAGCGCGTCCATCACGGGGCCGATATTGCCCTTGTCGGTGGAATCGAAAGTCGAGCAGATCTTGAACAGCACGTGGCTCGCGCCACGTCCGCGCAGCCATTTCTCCGCATCGCGCGAGCGGCTGACCGCTTGCGTGGCCTCGATCGAGCGGCTTTTCAGCGACACTACGACGGCATCGACCTCGGGCAAATCGAGATCATCGGCGGGAACGCCGATGGTCTGCACGGTGCGAAGGCCCGCACGAGTCAGCGTGTTGGCGAGGTCGGAGGCACCGGTATAGTCGTCGGCGATGCAGCCGAGTTTCAAGCTCACGGTTTCGCTCCGGCATATTGCTTGAACCAGGCGAGCCCGTCGGTGGTCTTGCCCCGCGGGTTGTATTCGCAGCCGACAAAGCCCTTGTAGCCGAGCCGGTCGAGCTCGGCGAACACGAACGGGTAATTCAGCTCCTCGCCATCGGGCTCGTTGCGCGAGGGAATGCTGGCGATCTGGATGTGCTCGATGATCGGCAGCATCTCGCGCAGATGCATGGTGACGTCGCCATGGATGATCTGGCAGTGATAGATGTCGAACTGCAGTCTCAGGTTGGGGATCTTCAGCTCGTTGATCAGATCGCGCGCGAACATGAAGTTGTTGAGGAAGTAGCCGGGCACATTGCGCGGGTTGATCGGCTCGATAATGACATTGAGGCCGTACGGCGCGAAGAACTCGGCCGCATAGGCAACCGATTTGTAGAACGCCTCCACCGCTTTCCGGTCGCTGCGCTCGGCAATCCCCGCCATCAGATGCAGCCGCTTGACGCCGGTCGCCTGCGCATAAGGCAGCGCGGTGTGCAGGCTCTGCTGCAGATCGGCAAAACGCGCCGGCAGCGCCGCAAAGCCCTTTTCGCCCGCGGCCCAGTCGCCGGGCGGCAGGTTGAACAGCGCCTGCGTCAGGCCGTTCTTGTGGAGACGATCACCGACTTCCTTTGCGGGAAATTCGTAGGGAAACAAGAATTCGACTGCGGTGAAGCCGGCTTTGGCCGCGGCGTCAAAGCGGTCGAGGAACGGCACCTCGGTGAACATCATCGAGAGATTGGCGGCGAAACGGGGCATCGACGGTCCTCTTTATCTTATTTGGGCTCGCCCGGGAGCTGCGCGCCGCTGATCTTCGCGTAAAGGCGCGCAACCGATGAATTGTCATCGCGGCCCATCCCGCTGGCCGCAGCCGCCAGGAACATCTGGAGCGCGGCGGCGGCCACAGGGGCCGGAAACCGCGCCGAGCGCGCCATGTCCTGGACGATGCCGAGATCCTTGACGAAAATCTCCACCGCACTGCGCGGCTTGTAGTCGCCCTCGAGCACCTGCTTCATGCGGTTCTCGAACATCCAGGAATTGCCGGCGGACGCGGTGATCACGTCATAGACTTTGCGCAAGTCGAGGCCTTGCCGCGCCGCAAACGCCATCGCCTCGGAAGCGGCAACGATGTGGACACCTGCGAGCAGTTGATTGACCATCTTGAATGCGGCGCCAAGGCCCGGCGCATCGCCGAGCTCGTAGAGCTTTGCCGCCATCGCATCGAGCGCCGGCCGAGCCTTGGCGAAGGCTGCCGCGCTGCCGGAGGCGAGGATGGTCAGCTCGCCCTGGGCTGCGCGCTGCGCACCGCCGGAAATCGGCGCATCGAGATAATGCCGGCCGGTTTCTTCCAATTGCTTGGCAAGTTTTCGCGCAACATCCGGGTCCATGGTTGCCGCGGAAACGAAGACCGCGTCCTTGGCCAGCGTCTCGGCGACGCCGTCCTTGCCGAACAGGATGGTCTCGGTCTGCGCGGCATTGAGAACGACGCTCACCACGATGCCCGCGCCTTTGGCCGCCTCCGCCGGGGTCTTCGCGCCCTTGCCGCCATCCCTGACAAAGCGTGCGACGCTGTCGGCCGCCACATCGCAGCCGGTGACGTCAAAACCCTTGCGCTTCAGCGCCGTCGCCATGCCAAAGCCCATGGAGCCCAGCCCGATCACGGCGACGGGCGGTTTTTCTGTTTCGGCCATGCGGCGTTCCCTTTTGTTTCTTCTCGGCTTTGGCTCCTGCCTATCACGGCTTGGCCGCGCTGCCAAAGCGTGAGACAAGGCGAAAAACGGGATATTGGTATGAGCGAAACAAGGCTGCGTGAGGAGATCTGCCGCTTCGGCCGCTCGCTGTTCGAGCGCGGGCTGACGCCGGGCTCATCCGGCAATATCAGCGTCAAACTGGAGGATGGCGGCTGGCTGGTAACGCCAACCAATGCCTCGCTCGGCTTCCTCGATCCGGCAAAACTGTCGCGACTGTCGGCCGAGGGAAAGCTCGTCTCCGGCGACGCGCCTACCAAGGAAGTACCTCTCCATTCGGCGCTCTACCGGACGAGGTCCGCGGCACGTGCGGTCGTGCATCTGCATTCCACGCATTCGGTGGCGCTCTCGATGCTGCCTGAGATCGATCCGCGCGCCGCGCTGCCGCCGATGACGGCCTATTACCTGATGAAATGCGGCGCGACCGCACTCGTGCCCTATTATCGGCCGGGCGATCCGGCGGTCGCGGATGCGATCAAGGGGCTGGCTGGCAAATATTCGTCCGTGCTGCTGGCCAATCACGGCCCCGTTGTATCCGGGGACACGTTGGAAGCCGCGGTGTTCGCGACGGAGGAGCTGGAGGAGACGGCGAAACTCTATCTCCTCCTGCGCGGGCTGAACCCGCGCTACCTCTCGCCGGAGCAGATCGCGGATCTGGTCAAGACGTTCGGGCTGACCTTGCCGCAGCACGGGCACGATTGACCGCCACACTCGTCATTGCGAGCGAAGCGGTCGCGGTAGGGACGCTCATTGCTGAGCGCCCCCCGCACAGAACCGTACGTGCGGCTTTCCCGCATACGGCTCCCACCTCGGGTGAGTGACGGCGAATCGTGCTTGGGGCCATTGATGAAGGATGTGCGGCCTTGGGAGCCATTCGTTCGCGAGCCGCGTGATCGTCTCCCATGTCATGCCGTCGGACTGGCTGCGGCGCCGGAGCGTCCGCCTCCAGAGTTCGGTGACATGGTAGCGAAGCGCGGCAAGCGCCCGACTGTTGGTCGGCACCGCGTGATAGTTGAAGTACCCGGTGACGACCTGCCTCAGCCATTTGCCCTGTTCGGACACCGGCTGATGCATGCGCCGTCGCAGTTCCTGCTTCACCGCTTGCAGCTTCGCCCGCATGCGATCGTTGCGAGACTTGCGCCTGATCTGGAACCTGCCTCGCTTGGATCTGCCGCAGATGAAGATGAAGCCGAGGAAGTTGAAGGTCTCCGGCTTGCCGAGCCCGCGCCGCTTGCGGTTATCCTCCGCATCGCGTCCGAACTCGATCAGCCGGGTCTTCCCAGGATGCAGCGACAGCGCGAACTTCCCAAGCCGTTCGCGCAGCGTCTCGAGGAAGTGCCGGGCGTCGTCCTCATGCTCAAAACCGACAATGAAGTCGTCGGCGTAGCGCACGATGATCATGTCGCCCGTGGCCTCGCGCCGTCGATAGCGCTCGGCCCACAGATCGAGGGCGTAGTGCAGGTAGATGTTGGCAAGCAGCGGCGAGATCACCGCCCCTTGCGCCGTCCCCTGTTCACTGACCCTGACGATCCCCTCCTCCAGCACGCCCGCCTTGAGCCATTTGCGGATCAGGCGGATGATGCGCTTGTCGCCGATCCGATGCTCGACGAAACGCATCAGCCATTGCTGGTTGACCGTATCGAAGAACGAACGGATATCGGCGTCCACGATGAAGTTCACCCGGCGGCGCTCGATCCCGACCACCAGCGCATCCATCGCATGATGCGCGCCGCGCCCGGGCCGGAACCCGTACGAGAACCCGAGGAAGTCTTCCTCGTAGATCGCGTTGAGCACCTCAGCCGTCGCCCGCTGCACGATCTTATCCTCAAGGGAGGCAATCGCCAGCGGACGCCGCCCGCCGTCCGGCTTGTCGATATGAACCCGCCGCGACGGCAGGGGACGGTACGCTCCCCCGTGGATACGGGCATGCAACTCCTCAAGGTTGGCCTTGAGGTTGCGCTCGTAATCCTGCCACGTTACCCCGTCCACACCCGCGGCGGCTCCCCTTTGCAGGGCAAAGAACTCCGCTTCGAGCAGGTCGGTGTCGATGTGGTGGAGCAGCGCGGTGAACCTCTCCTTCTTCCTTTCCCTTGCAGTTCGCCGTATGCGGTCCAACGCCTGTGTCACGCTTGTCCGGCCCTGTGTCCGGGACGTGCTTTGCCGGTCCGCATTCCCCTTGGTCCCAGCCCTTGGCTCCACCGGCTCCGCAGCGGATCGCTCCACCTTGTTCGCCGGCTTCACGGCTACTATGACTGGGTCCGACGTCCCGCGTTCGTGCATCATCGGCTTCGGCTCCTCGCCTTCCCGATGCGGGCCGGTGCTCGCCACCGGCCGAACGCGGGACCTCCCAGGTTCCGACGCGATCCCTTCCTGCGTGATGGGGTCTTCGACCACGGCAGAGCGTCAGCGTCTCGCATCACGACGCCGCACATGTTGCCTTCGACGTTGCTTACCGCCTCGGCCTCTGCGAGTTTATGTCTTTCGCGGCTCAATAGCCCACCCCACAGGATCGTTGTGTACGCTTCGCACCCGCCGTTGCCGACGACTACGCAACACTCACTACCGGGCGCCCGCTACGGCTTACCCGGACCGGACTTCCACCGGTTGGATCGCGCCAGCTTCTCCTGGCGCACAAGCAATCCATTTGCGGAAACAAGGATTGCTTCGTCGCTGCGCTCCGCAATGACGGGGCTACAGGACCGCGAGCTGCTTGTTCTGCAAGTCCGTGATCAGCATCAGTCCCGGCGCGTGTGTGATCGCAAACGGTATCTTCGCGGCCGCGATGACGGATTGCGGGGTGACGCCGCAGGCCCAGAACACCGGGATTTCGTCAGCCTCGACCGGCACCGGGTCGCCGTAATCGGGCCTGGCAATATCCGCGATCCCGATCGAATGCGGATGGCCGAGATGCACCGGCGCGCCGTGTACGGATGGAAAGCGCGAGGTGATCTGCACCGCGCGGATGGCCTGCGCGGGCTTGAAAGGACGCATCGACACCACCATCGGACCGGCGAAGGGACCCGCCGGCTCGCACTGGATGTTGGTTCGGTACATCGGCACGCGCACCTTGTGCTCGATATGGCGGATCGGCAGGCCGTCGGCCATTAGTGCTTCTTCAAAAGAGAACGAACAGCCGAGCACGAAGGCGACGAGATCGTCGCGCCAATGCGCCATGATGTCGGTCGGCTCGTCGGCCACCTCGCCGTCGCGCCAGACACGGTAGCGCGGCACGTCGGTTCGGATGTCGAGGTCAACTCCAAGCGCCGGGATCCTGGGATTGCCGACATCGGACATGCCGATGATCGGGCACGGCTTCGGGTTAAGCTGGCAGAAGCGATGGAACGCGGAAGCGAACTTTTCCGGCAGAATGGCGAGATTGCCCTGCACATAGCCGTTGGCGATGCCGGAAGTGGTCGACGCCATGCCGGCGCGGCAATCCAGCCGTGCCTGCAGGCTCGGCAGGATCGGCGTCTCGCCGACACCGCCCTGCTCCTGCCGCGTCAAGCCGATATTCATCAAAAGCGCTCCGTGCCTCGACAGGCCGTGTACAAGGGTTCTACCATGCGGTCCCGCCAGACGCATCCAGGCAATTCCGGACAGCTGAATGACCAAAATCGCATCCAACCTGCAGATCAACTCCGCCCGCCTCTGGGGCACCATCCACGAAACCGCGAAATTCGGCGCCACGCCGAAGGGTGGCGTACGGCGGCTCACGCTTGGGCCCGAGGACAAGCAGGTGCGAGACTGGTTCCGCAGGGCGTGCGAGGCCGCGGGGCTGGAGGTGCATGTCGACGCGCTCGGCTCGATGTTCGGTGTGCGGAAAGGACGGGATATGTCGAAGCCGCCGGTGGGGCTCGGCTCGCATCTCGATACGCAGCCGACAGGCGGCAAATATGACGGTGTGCTCGGGACGCTCGCCGCGCTCGAGGTGGTGCGTACCCTGAACGACGCCGGCATCGAAACGGAGGTGCCGCTCTGCATCTGCAACTGGACCAACGAGGAAGGCTCGCGCTTTGCGCCGGCAACGATGGCGTCCGCCGCCTATGCGGGCGAATACACCACCGACAATATCCTGGCGCGCAAGGATGCGACGGGCGTCACCGTCGGCGAAGCCCTCGACGGCATCGGCTATCGCGGCAGCGAGCCGGTGGGGCAGCGCAAATTTGGCGCCTTTGTCGAGCTGCACATCGAGCAAGGTCCGCTGCTGGAGGCCGAGAACAAGACCATCGGCGTGGTCGATCGCGGCCAGGGCATCACCTGGTATGACGGCAAGATCACCGGTTTCGAAAGCCATGCCGGCACCACGCCGATGCCGTTGCGCCGGGACGCTCTGGCGACGCTGTCGGAGATCGTGCTCGCGGTCGAGCGCATCGCGAAGAAGCACGGTCCGAACGCGGTCGGCACCGTTGGCGAAGCCGTGATCGCAGCGCCCTCGCGCAACGTCATTCCCGGCGAGGTCGCCTTTACCGTCGATGTCCGCAGTCCGGAGTCGGAGACGCTTGATGCGATCGACAAGGATTTGCGCGAGGCGACCGCCGAGATCGCGCCGCGGCGCAAGGCCGAGATCGAGCTTGCCGCGATCTGGCGCAAGGAGCCAACCGTGTTCAATCCGAAGCTGGTCGATGCGGTCGAGAGTTCCGCCAAAATGCTGGGCTACAGCCATCGCCGCATCACCTCGGGCGCCGGGCACGACGCCTGCAATCTCGCCACCGTGGTACCGGCCGCGATGGTGTTCGTGCCTTGCAAGGACGGCATCAGCCACAACGAGCTGGAAGACGCCACCCAACTCGACTGCACCGCGGGGGCCAATGTGCTGATGCATACCGTGCTGGCGCTCGCCGGCGTCGCGTCCTGACAACAAGAATAGAGGGAGGTTTTGGTGCGCGGAGTTTTCGTCGACGCCAACGATTCACTTGCGGAGATTTTCGAGCGGCAACGCAAGGCCGGCGATGGTGATGTAAGGGTGCATCTCGATCCCAACATCAAGGCCGAGCAATGGCCGGAAATTCTCGGCGGGGCCGAGATCGGCGTCGTCGATCACACCGCGCTGCCGACAGATGTGGCGAAGAAATGCACCGGGCTCAAGCATGTCGTGTTCCTCGGCACCGGCGCGCGCAGCTACATGAACCCGGAGGAGCTCGCCGAGCTCGGGATCGAAGTGCATCTGATCAAGGGCTATGGCGACACCGCGGTCGCCGAATGTGCGATCGCGCTGATGTGGGAAGCCGCGCGCGGCATCGCCCGAATGGACCGCGAGATGCGCGCCGGCAACTGGCTCCGCGAGGACGCCATGCAGCTTACCGGCAAAACGCTCGGCCTGATCGGCTTCGGCGGCATCGCCAAAGAGGTGGCGCGGATCGCTCTCGGCAGCGGCATGAAGGTGATCGCCTGGAACCGCACGCCGAAGACGCATCCCGGTGTCGAGTTCGTCGGCCTCGAAAGGCTGCTGGCAGACAGCCACGTGGTTTCAATCCACTTGCTACTCAACGATGAAACGCGTGGGCTCGTCTCGCGCGAAAAGATCGCGGGCATGCGGAAAGGCGTGATCCTGATCAACACCGCCCGCGGCGCCATCGTCGACGAAGCCGCGATGATCGACGCGCTGAAGTCCGGTCACATCCGCCATGCGGGGCTCGACGTCTTCAACATCGAGCCTTTGCCGAAGGATCATCCGCTGACGAAGATCTCCAACGTCACGCTGTCGGCGCATTCGGCCTTCCGCACGCCCGAAGCGAGCGAAAACCTGATCGATGCGGCGTGGGAGCATTGTAGGAGGATTGTGAAATCGTAGGGTGGGCAAAGCGAAGCGTGCCCACCATTGCAAGCGAAGCATCGATGGTGGGCACGGCGCTTGCGCGCCTTTGCCCACCCTACGCATCCTTGCTTAATCCACCATCTCCGCGACCGCCTTGCCACACGCCGTCGTGTCGGCATTGCCGCCGAGATCACGCGTGCGCAGCGTGCGTTCGCCGAGCGTGCGCTCGATGGCGCCGACGATTGATTCCGCGGCCTGCTTCTCGCCGAGATGCTCGAACATCATCGCGCCCGACCAGATCATGCCGATCGGATTGGCGATGCCCTGGCCCGCGATATCAGGGGCCGAACCGTGCACCGGCTCGAACACGCTCGGGAAATTGCCTTCCGGATTGATGTTGCCGGAAGGGGCAATGCCGATGGTGCCGGTGCAGGCGGGGCCGAGGTCGGACAGGATGTCCCCGAACAGGTTCGAGCCGACCACGACATCGAACCAGTCCGGATGCAGCACGAAATTCGCAGTGAGAATGTCGATGTGGTACTTGTCCCATTTCACCTTCGGAAACTTCTTTCCCATCGCCTCCACGCGCTCGTCCCAATAGGGCATGGTGATGGAGATGCCGTTCGACTTCGTCGCCGAAGTCAAATGCTTCTTGGGCCGCGATTGCGCCAGCTCGAACGCGAACTTCAGGATGCGGTCGACGCCGACCCGGGTCATCACCGTCTGCTGCGTCACGAACTCGCGGTCGGTATCCGGGAACATGCGGCCCCCGACGGAGGAATATTCGCCTTCGGTGTTCTCGCGCACCACCCAGAAATCGATGTCGCCGGGCTTGCGGTTTACCAGCGGCGACGGCACGCCGGGCATCAGCCGCACCGGGCGCAGGTTCACATACTGATCGAACTCCCTGCGGAACTTGATCAGCGAGCCCCACAGCGAGATGTGGTCCGGGATTTTCGCGGGCCAGCCGACCGCGCCGAAATAGATCGCATCGTGCTTGCCGATCTTTTCCTTCCAGTCGTCCGGCATCATCTGGCCGCGCTTCTCGTAATAGTCGTAGGAGGCGAAATCGAAATGGTCGAACTTCACGGCGACGCCACGCTTCTTCGCCGCCGCCTCGATGACCCGCAGCCCCTCCGGCATCACTTCCTTGCCGATCCCGTCGCCGGGAATGACCGCGATCCGGTATGTCTTCCTGGCGCTGCTCATCGAGAACTTCCTTGTGATCTGGCCTGCGCTTTACACGCTTGTGGAACGGTCCTGCAATGGACCAAACTGCAGACGAGATCAACGCTGCAGTGCAATGTTGACTGCGCGAATACCTCCCGCCTAATTCTTCCCGCCCCTTTTCAAAACAGCGAGTATCCCATGGACCTGCATCTGCGCGGCAAGCGCGTTCTCATCACCGGCGCCTCGAAGGGTATCGGCGCGGCCGCGGCCGAAGCCTTTGCCGAGGAAGGCTGCCATGTGCGGCTTGCGGCCCGCAGCGGCGACCAGTTGAAGGCATTGGCTGATCGCCTGCGCTCGCAGCACCAGATCGATGCGACCGACCATGTCGTCGATCTGCGCAAACCGGCGGACATCCAGAAGCTCGTCAAGGACGCCTCCGACATCGACATCCTCGTCAACAATGCCGGCGATATTCCTGGCGGCTCGATCGACAAGATCGACGAGGCGACCTGGCGCCATGCCTGGGAGCTGAAAGTGTTCGGCTACATCAACCTCACCCGCGCGATCTACGCGCAGATGAAGGCGCGCGGCGGCGGCGTGATCGTCAACGACATCGGTGCGGCCGGCGAGAAATTCGATGCCAATTACGTCTGCGGCAGTGCCGGCAACGCGGCGCTGATGGCGTTCACCCGCGCGCTCGGGGGAAAAAGCCTCGCCGACAATATCCGCGTGGTCGGCATCAATCCGGGCCCGGTCGGCACCGATCGTCATGTGACGCTGCTCAAGACCCGCGCCAAGCATCAGTTCGGCGACGAGAACCGCTACACGGAGTTCCAGAAGGGTCTGCCGCTCAGCCGTCCGGCGCATGCGCGCGAGATCGGCGACCTGATGGCGTTCCTGGCCTCGGATCGGTCCGGCTACACATCGGGCGTGATTTTCACCGTCGATGGCGGCATCGCCTCGGGTTGGGGTTAGTCGCCATGTCGGCCGGACTCGCCGATCGTGGCGAACCTGATCGCGGCGACGGTGCTGTAAATTGACCCTCATGGTGCCGGAAAATGTTCTACAGGACTAGCCAACAAGCAAAGTGACCGGGAGAACGTCATTGGCCGATCAGGGATTGGTGCGGGAGACCGCCAACGCGATCGTCGGCAAACTCAGGAAAGGCGAGGTCACACCGCTCGACCTGCTCGATGTGCTGGAAAAGCGCATCGCCGAGGTGGATGGCAAGGTCAACGCGCTGCCGACGCTCTGCTTCGACCGTGCACGGACCAACGCCAGGGCGCTGATGCAGAAGAAGCCGGAAGACCGCGGCCTGCTTGCGGGGCTGCCGATCCCGATCAAGGACCTCACCAACGTCGCGGGCGTGCGGACGACACAGGGCTCGCCGATCTACAAGGACAATGTGCCGGCACGCTCCGACGTCCTGGTCGAGCATCTCGAGAGCAATGGCGGCGTGATCTACGCCAAATCCAACACACCGGAATTCGGCGCCGGAGCCAACACCTTCAACGAAGTGTTCGGCCCGACGCTCAATCCCTGGGATACGTCGAAGAGCGCAGCCGGCTCATCCGGCGGCGCCGCCGTGGCGCTTGCGACCGGCACGGCCTGGCTCGCGCACGGTTCCGACATGGGCGGCTCGCTGCGCAACCCGGCGAGCTTCTGCGGCATCGTCGGCCTGCGCCCGAGCATCGGCCGTGTCGCACACACGCCGATCGCCTCGATCGACCGCAATCTCGGCGTCCAGGGTCCGATGGCGCGCAACGTCGAAGATCTCGCTCTGCTGCTCGATGCCATGAGCGGCGAGCATCCCGCCGATCCGCTATCGCTGCCGGTCCTTCCCGTCCCGTTCCTCTCAGCCGCGCGCTCCGGCAAAAAGCCGAAACGCGTTGCCTATTCGCCCGATCTCGGCATCACGCCGGTCGATCCCGAGGTGAAGGCAGTCACGCGGAAGGCCGCGGAGCGTTTTGCGGAAGCCGGCGTCACCGTCGAGGAAGCACATCCCGATTTGCGCGAGGCTCATGAATGTTTCCATGTGCTGCGCGCCTTCGACTTTGCGCTCAGCAAGGCGGCACTGCTTCGCAGCAAACGGCATCTGCTCAAGCCCGAAGTGATCTGGAATATCGAGGAAGGCCTGAAGCTCACGGTCGAGCGGATCGAGCGGGCCGAGGCGCAGCGCGTCGCCATGGCCGAGCGCACGCTGAAATTCTTCGAGGCCTACGATCTGTTGCTGTGTCCAGCCACCATCGTACCGCCCTACCCGATCGAGAACCGCTATGTCGCCGAATGCGACGGCAAGAAGTTCGACAATTACGTCGAGTGGCTCGGCATCGTCTATGCGATCACCCTGGCCTGCTGCCCGGCGCTGTCGCTGCCCTGCGGTTTCACGGCATCGGGCCTGCCGATTGGCCTGCAGATGGTGGCGCCGCCACGCGGCGAAGCGCAGCTGCTCGCCGGCGCGAAGGCGCTGGAGGATATCCTCGGCCTCCGCAACACCACGCCGATTGATCCGAGGGTGATGAAGGCTTGAGTTCTCGCCTCCTCGTCATTGCGAACGAAGCGAAGCAATCCACCTTTCGGCCTGCTGAGGCCTGGATTGCTTCGTCGCTTCGCTCCTCGCAATGACGGTTCCAATCTCTCATAGTGGCGCTCTACCCGCCTTCTCGATCGCCAGCGACAGCGCCATCTTGGTCTGCTGCACGATATCCTCGATCAGCCCCGCGCGGGTCACCTGCGCAGTCTCACCCGTCAAGAGGCCCTGCTCGGCAAGAGAGATCACGCCATGCAGCGCGGCCCAGACCTGCAGCGCGTGGCGCTCGCGCAACAGGCCGACCGCGGGGGCCTCGAACGATTCCACCAGCAATCCCATGGTTTCGTGCGCGGCCAGACGCAGCTCGCTGTCCTGGGCGGAGCTCGCCATGGTGCGTGAGGCGAACATCAGCCGGTAAATTCCATTCCGCCTGAGACCAAACTCCAGCGCGGCCTGCGCAAAGCGCGACAGCTTTGAGCGTTTCGACGCCTTGTCGATCGCCGCGCGCAGGATGGCGTTGAACTGCCGGAAGGCTTCCGCGGTCACCGCCTGCAGCAGCGCCTCGCGGTCGGCAAAATGCCGGTAAGGCGCGGGCTGCGTTACGCCGAGCTCTTTCGCCAGCGCCTTGATGCTGATCGCTTCCGGGCCGCCCTGCTCGGCTTCGCGCAGCGCGGCCCGCACCAGCGCATCGCGGAGATCGCCGTGGTGATAGGTATTATGTGGCTTGCGGGCGAGCTGACGTGACATTTGACGACTTTTTTCACTTGACGAATAAGGCAAACTCGAATGTAATATGGTATAACTTACGAGCGCCGACGGCAAGCAGCCGTGCATCGCCAATTTCGGGGGATACGCGCGACAGCGAAAGCCGGTGCGCCAGAGGAGGAAACGCTTGCCATGGCAAAGCTGAAAATCCACGTCGACCAGGACAAGTGTCAGGGCCATGCCCGCTGCAAGTCGCTGGCGCCCGAGTTGTTCGAGCTCGACGAATACGGCAACGCCCACGAGGTCGGCGACGGCACGGTGCCTGCGGGCCTGGAAGACAAGGCGTGGCTGGCGCAAACCAACTGCCCGGAAATCGCGATCGAGGTGACGGAGGAGTGATCCTCCGTCCTGCGTTTGAACGTCACCAAGCGAACAGAACACGAGGAACCACCCCGATGTCCGATGTGAGCTACCTGCCCAAGCATCCGCCGGTCACCGACTGGGTCAACGATTTCGACCATACCGATCCGGTCTGGACCGAAAATCCGTTTCCGATCTGGGACGAGTTGCGCGCCGCATCTCCCGTGGTGCACACCGAGCGCTTCCTCGGCTGCTACATGCCGACCACCTATGAAGCGGTGCGGGCGATCGCCAACGACACCGAGCATTTCTCGTCGCGCCGCGTGATCGTGCGCGACATCCGGCCGGAGCAGACCGCCAGTGCGCCGCCGATCACCTCCGACCCGCCGGTGCACAAGCCCGCGAAACAGCTTCTGCTGCCGCCGTTCACGCCGGACGCGATGAAGAAGCTCGAGCCGCGGGTGCGCGCGATTTGCAACGAGCTGATCGACGAGTTCATCGCCGACGGCAAATGCGACGCCGCGGCGCGCTACACCAAGCACATCCCCGTCCGCGCCATCGCCCATATGCTCGGCATTCCCGAGCAGGATGGCGACCGATTCATCCAGTGGATCCACGAGATCCTCGAGCTCGGCATCAAGGACCAGGAGATTCTGGTCAAGGCGGCCGAGGAGATAGATGCCTACTTCGCCGGTCATGTCGAGCATCGCAAGACCCATCCGAGCGATGACCTGATCTCGACCATGATGAATGCGAGGACAAAGGACGGCAGTCCCCTGTCCGACGCCCATGTGCTGGGCTCGCTGCGGCTGCTCCTGATCGCAGGCATCGACACCACCTGGAGCGCGATCGGCGCGGCGCTGTGGCATCTCGCCCGAACCCCAGCCGACCGCGAGCGGCTGGTGCGCGAGCCCGCGCTGATGCCCTCCGCCGTCGAAGAGTTGCTGCGCGCCTATTCGCCGGTGACGATGGCGCGCGAGGTGATGAAGGAGACCACCATTTCCGGCTGCCCGGTCAAGCCGGGCAACATGGTGCTGCTCTCCTTCCCCGCCGCCAACCGTGACCCCGCGATGTTTGCAGATGCCGACAAGGTCGTGCTTGACCGCAAGGAGAACCGCCATGCCGCGTTCGGCCTCGGCATTCACCGCTGCGTCGGCTCCAACCTCGCGCGGATGGAAATGACGGTGGCGCTCGAGGAATGGCTGAAGCGCATTCCCGAGTTCCGGCTGGATCCGGCCGGCACGGTCACCTGGTCGGAAGGCACCGTGCGTGGACCGCGGCAGCTGCCGGTGCTATTCGGGAAGTCGGTCTGAATTTTCCGAGCTGAGCGCAAAAGCAGGCCGCCCGAGGGAGGTCTGCCATGACCGATTCTGCGCTCAAACCGGCGAGCGAGCGCATGAATTGGCGATGCGCCGGCACGAGTAAGAGGCAAGCGACATGGCCGATGAGACCGAGCCGCCGCCGGATTCAAAGCTGACGCGCAGCAAGCAGCGCTGGGCGCAGGAAGGCCGTTTCCTCACGGGCCGGACGTCGCGCCCCGAGGAGCAGCGCCTGCCTCCGGGCCAGCATCTGACCCGCGACTGGCCGACGCTCGACCTCGGGCTCACACCGGAAATCTCTCACGCGCGCTGGCATCTCGACGTCTATGGCGCGGTCGAAAATCCCGTGTTCTGGAGCTTTGCGGAATTTTTGGCACGGGCGCAAACTTCAGTGACTTCGGATATTCATTGCGTCACCACCTGGTCGCGCTACGACAATCAATGGATCGGCCTTCCGACGCGCGAGCTTCTCGTGGCCTGCCAACCGCGGGAGAACGCGCATTTTGTCGTGCTGCACTCCTATGACGGCTACACCACCAATCTCGCGCTGGAGGATTTTGCGGCCGAGGATGCCTTGCTCGCCCATAGCTGGTCCGGCACGCCTCTGACGACAGAACATGGCGGCCCGGTGCGGCTGGTGATACCGCATCTCTATTTCTGGAAGAGCGCGAAATGGCTGCAGGCGATCGAGTTCCTGGAAAAGGATGCGCCGGGCTACTGGGAAGTGCGCGGCTATCACAACCGCGGCGACCCGTGGCTGGAGCAACGCTATTCCGGCGACTGACGCTTGTCACCTTGCCGTCGTAAGAGGTGGCGGCCAGCATCACGGAGACATTCATGGCCACGGAAAAGTTTCAGTTTGAAGGTCAAGGCGGTCACCAACTCGCGGCCGCGCTCGATCTGCCCGAAGGCACCCCGGTCGCCTACGCGCTGTTCGCGCATTGTTTCACCTGCGGCAAGGATGTGCTGGCGGCCAAACGCATTGCGGTCGCGCTCACGGCCAAGGGCATCGCCACCCTGCGCTTCGATTTCACCGGTCTCGGCTCCAGCGAGGGTGATTTTGCCAACTCGACCTTCTCCTCCAACGTCGTCGATCTCGTTCGCGCGGCCGATCATCTGCGCGAAGCGCGGAAAGCGCCGACGATCCTGATCGGCCACAGCCTTGGCGGCGCCGCCATCCTCGCGGCCGCAGGCCAGGTGCCGGAAGCAAAAGCCGTGGTCACCATTGCCGCGCCCTCCGATCCCGCCCATGTCACCGGGCTCTTCAAGGATCATGTCGAGAACATCCGCGCCCTGGGCCACGCGCAGGTCTCACTCGCCGGCCGGCCCTTCACCATCACACGCGAATTCATCGACGATGTCGCCGAAAATCCGCTGATGGAGAAGATCGCCCATCTGCGCAAGGCGCTATTGGTGATGCACTCCCCGACCGACGACATCGTCGGCATCGACAACGCGACGCACATCTTCGTAAGGGCGAAACACCCGAAGAGCTTTGTCTCGCTCTCGGGTGCCGATCATCTGCTGAGCGACCGGCGCGATTCCGCCTATGTCGCCGACATGATCGCGGCCTGGGCCACACGCTATGTCGATCTCGTGGCTGCGGAAGGGGTCACCGGGACAACCGACAAGCCCCGGCAGGTCGTGGTGCGCGAGACCCGCGCCAGCAAGTTCCAGAATGCAGTTTCGATCGGCCCGCATCATCTCCTGGCGGATGAGCCCGCGTCCGCCGGGGGAGAGGATTCGGGACCCGGCCCCTACGACTTCCTGCTCGCGGGCCTCGGCGCCTGCAAATCCATGACCATGCGGCTCTATGCGGACCGGAAGTCTTTTCCGCTCGAACGCGCCACCGTGACGCTGAACCACAACAAGATCTATGCGAAAGATTGCGAGGAATGCGAGACCAAGGAAGGCATGCTCGACCAGATCGATGTCGCGATCGGCCTCGAAGGCCCGCTAGACGCCGACCAGCGCAAGCGCATCCTCGAAATCGCCGACAAATGTCCGGTGCACCGCACGCTCACCTCGGAAATTCGCATCGTGACCCGGGCGGCGGATTGACGTATAGTTCGCGTTGAATTGCTGGCCTCATGGTTCGAGACGCACGGCAAGTGCCGTGCTCCTCACCATGAGGGTCCAAGACCTCATCCTGAGGAGGCGCGAAGCGCCGTCTCGAAGGATGAAGCCCCTCAGCTGAAGAAGCGGAAGGAGCAGCCATGCCGGCTGTGGCCCGCATCGATCCAAAGGCCGTCTTCACGCCCGAGGAATGGCGCCGCCTCACCTCGCGCAGCTCCTGGCGCGGGATGTGGCTGGTCGTGCATGCCTGGGGCACGATCATCGCCGCCGTCGCGCTGGTGGTGCTGTGGCCGAACCCGCTGACCTGGTTGATCGCGGTGATGATCGTCGGCACGCGGCAACTGGGCCTTGCGATCCTCATGCACGAGGCCGCGCATGGCGGACTGCATGCGAACAAGGCGATCAACGAATTCGTCGGGCAATGGCTGTGCGCGGTGCCGGTCGGCGCTGATCTTGCGAGCTACCGCTCCTATCATCTGCAGCATCACAAATTCACGCAGCAGCCGGAGGATCCCGACCTTTCGCTGTCGGCACCGTTCCCGATCACCAGGGAGAGCTATACGCGCAAGGCGATCCGCGATCTCACCGGCCAGACCTTCGTCAAGCAGCGGCTTCCGCTGCTCCTGTCGCTGTTCAAGCCGGCGACCGCGGATGCGCCGGTCGAGCATGAGAGCTTTGTGGCGACCGGACGCGAGAAGATGGCGCGCTTCCTTGGCCTGAACGCGCTGCTGTTCGCGCTGTTCTGGGTTGCAGGCGCCGGCATCTGGTATTTTGGGGTCTGGCTGATCGCGATGGCGACCTGGCTCTCGCTCGTCACGCGCATCCGCAACATCGCCGAGCACGCCTGCACCTCGACGGACGAAGATCCGTTCAGCCATGCCCGCACCACGCTGGCGAACGGAATCGAGCGCGCGCTGATCGCACCCTATTGGGTCAACTATCACGCCGAGCATCATCTCTTTATGTATCTGCCATGCTACCGGCTGCCCGAGGCGCATCGGCTGCTGGTCCAGAAAGGTCTGATCAAGCGGATGGAAGTGCGGCCGGGCTATCTCGACGTGATGAAGCTCGCGACCTCGCGAAGCTAGCCCGCCGGCAATGGCCGCACCCGGAGTGCTCCTCGAAGGCCAAGCGCCGTTCCCGCCATGATGCCCGCGACTGCGATGAAAGACGCCAGCGCCAGTGTCGAGATTCCCGTCAGCCCCTGCCCGATCGAGCAGCCGAACGCCATCACGCCGCCGGTGCCCATCAGCGCCGCCCCGCCGGCCGAGCGCAGCATATGCTGCGGCGAGCGGTAGCCTTCGAACTCGAAGCGTCCCGTGAGCAGCGCCGTCACCAGGCTTCCGGCGAACACGCCACCGACGGTCGCGATGCCGAAATTGAGCGTCGATCCCGTCGACAGCATGACATATTGCAGGCTGTCCGCGATCGGCGCGACGAAGGTCAGCGAGGTCACCGGCACCGGGTTGAAATCGTCCGCGCCGAGATGGCCGGTCGCGTACCAGCCGGCCGCGATCAATAGCCCAACCGCGATGCCGGCCACGATCTGGCCCAATGACCTCCGGAACGGCCCATGCGACAGCGCGAAAATGATCAGCGCCGAGCTGACCAGCGAGGTCGCAAACATCCGGCCATAGACTTCGTTGAGGCCAAAGCTCGACAATAGTGCCGGCAGCGAAGTGATCTTCACCGTCACTTGCGTCACCCGCACGGCGGCGATCCGTGCCGGCGCGATCAGGCCCTTCAGCGTCATCTCGGCGAAGATGCCGAGCACGATCACAACGACAAGGGAGCGCAGATTGCCCTTGCCAAGCAGCACCAGCGCGCGCGAGCCGCAGCCGTTCGACAATACCTGTCCATAGCCGAACAAGAGCCCGCCGAGGAACATCACGGGCGCTGAGAAGGACGGCTGCAGGTAGATCGACTTGCCGAGATCGACCGCACCGCGGGCAGCAAGCAGTTGCGAGGCGGCGATCGCGACCCCCATCGCCAGCGCAAAGGTGCGCACCAGCCGGCCGTCGCCCTTCGCCCACCAGCCGCGCAGGCTGCTCATCATGCAGAAGCCGCTGAGCAGCCCGATCGAGCCATAGAGCAGGCCGATGACGAGGCCGGACAGGGTGGCGATGGTATTGGGGTCCATGGATGCTCCCTCGTCACTGCGAGCGGAGCGAAGCAATCCAGCAGCCTATCCTGGGCAACAGTCTGGATTGCTTCGTCGCTTCGCTCCTCTCAATGACGATCTTGTTGCTTCTACGGTTTCAAGATAACCCGATCGCGCGACGAACCCGCGACCGCGACAAAGGCGCGCTTGGCTTCTTCGAGAGGATAGACCGCCGCCGGATTGATAGGAAACGGCTTCAACTTGCCCCCGGCAAAGCCCGGCGCAAGCTCGCGCAGGACTTCCCCCGTCGCCACCGACGACAGACCAAGCGTATCGATGCCGACATAGGTGTGCTGGCCGCGATAGAACTCGAGAATGTTGAACTGCACGATGCGGTCGATCGCCGCGATCAGGATTTGCCGCCCGCGCAAGGCAAGCGATTTATGCGCGGCCTGGAAATAGGGATCGCCGACGGTGTTGAAGACAATGTCGGCGCCCTTGCCGCCGGTAAGCTGTCGCGCACGCGTGGCGACGTCTGTCGCGGAGGCGTCGATGACTTCCACTTTCGAGTTGGCGTGACCTTCATAAGCCTCGGCCTTGCGCGTCACGCCGATGGCGCGGGCGCCATGCCAGGTCGCGATCTGCACCGCGGCCTGCCCGACCTTGCCGGTGACGCCCATGACCAGCACGGTATCGCCGGGCTTCGGCATCCCGGCGCGGCGAAAGCCTTCCATCGCGGTGACAAAGGGAACGCCGATGCCGGCCGCTTCTTCCCAGGAAAGCCCTTTCGGCTTTTCCACGGTGGCCTCGGTCTCCACGGCGAGATGCGTGGCGTGCGTGCCATCGCGGCGGATGCCGAGATCGCCGGAGGAACCGAACACTTCGCGGCCGACCGTGCCCGGCGGGCCGTCGATGACAACGCCGGCATAATCGCGTCCCGACGTGCGCGGAAACACCGCATAGGGCATCAGCCCGGTGGCGGCCTTGACATCGGAGGGATTGACGGCGGCCGCCCTGACCTCGATCAGCACCTCGTTTGCCGCGCGCGACAGCGTGCGACGATCGACTGTGGGCGTGAGCGAGGCGGCATCTTCCGCCTTCGCATTCAGCCGGACGCAGCGGGCTTCGACCGCGACTGGTTTGGGGGGAGCCGTCATATCGGGGTCTTCCTGGTTTCCCTGCTTCACAGGGACAGGAGTTACCCTTTCGGCCGCTTGTCGTAAACACGCTTGGCCTTGCCGAGCGAGCGTTCCAGCGTGTCCGGGGCGACGATCCGGACCGCGGCCGTGATGCCGATCGTGTTCTTGATGAAGGCAACGACTTTCTCGGCATGCTCGTTGAGCCCGCGGCCGTCCCAATGCTCGGGCCGCGCCTCGGCGTGAACAGCCATTTCGTCCATCCGGCCTTCGCGCGTCAGCTCGATGATGAAGTGGCCACCGCACCAGTCGGTCGCGAGCAGCACCTCCTCGATCTGGGTCGGGAACACGTTGACGCCGCGCAGGATGATCATGTCGTCGGAGCGGCCGGTGACCTTCTCCATCCGCCGCATGCCGGGCCTCGCCGTGCCGGGCAACAGCCGCGTCAGGTCGCGGGTGCGATAGCGGATCACCGGAAAGCCTTCCTTGGTCAGCGACGTGAAGACCAGCTCGCCCTTCTCGCCGTCGGGCACCACTTTTCCGGTCTCGGGGTCGATCACTTCAGGGTAGAAGTGGTCCTCCCAGATGTGCAGGCCGTCCTTGGTCTCCACGCATTCCTGCGCGACACCGGGACCGATCACTTCCGAAAGGCCGTAGATATCGGTCGCGTCCATATCGAAGGCGCCCTCGATCTCGGCGCGCATCGCATTGGTCCAGGGTTCGGCTCCAAAGATGCCGAACTTCAGCGACGATTTGCGCGGGTCAAGACCGCGGCGTTTGAACTCGTCCAGAATCGCGAGCATGTAGCTCGGCGTCACCGTGATGATGTCGGGTCGGAAATCGTTGATGAGCTGCACCTGTCGCTCGGTCATGCCGCCCGAGATCGGCACCACCGTGCAGCCGAGCTGCTCGGCGCCGTAGTGCACGCCGAGACCGCCGGTAAACAGGCCATAGCCATAGGCATTGTGGATGATCATGCCGGTGCGGCCACCGGCGGCGCGGATCGAGCGCGCCATCACCTGCGACCACACGTCGATATCAGCCCTGGTGTAGCCAACCACGATCGGCTTGCCGGTAGTCCCTGAGGAAGCGTGCACGCGCACCAGCTTTTCGCGCGGGACCGCGAACATGTTGAAGGGATAGTTGTCGCGAAGGTCAGTCTTCACCGTGAACGGGAACCTGGCGAGATCGGAGAGGTCTCTGAAATCGGAGGGACGCACGCCGGCCGCGTCGAAGGCCTTCTTGTAATGCGCGACGTTGTCGTAGGCGTGCTTGAGCGACCAGGCGAGGCGCTTCTTCTGCAGCGTCATGATCTCGTCGCGCGAGGCGCGTTCCGCGTCGTCGAGTTCGGGGCTGCAGCCACTTCCCTTGGTCTTGAGATTTGTCGAAGCCATCCTGCGTTTCCTCGAAATGATTTATTTTTGTTTGCTGCCGGTTTCGTTTGACGGAAGCCATGTGCCGCCTATGGTGCGGGAATGGCCGCGAAATTCGGCGATGACTTCACCGTCCACGGTCACCTGCACGTCGTAGATGCCGGAACGTCCGCTGCGCGAAATCTCGCGCGCGGTGGCAACCAGCTCATCTCCAAGCTTGCCCGGCCTGATGAAGGTGATATTGCCCTGTGCTGCGACGCTCTTCTGGTTATGGCTGTTGCAGGCAAAGGCGAAGGCGGAATCGGCGAGCGTGAAGATGAAGCCGCCATGGGCGATACGCTGGCCGTTCACCATGTGCGGTGCGACCCGCATGGTCAGCGTAGCACGACCCGACCCGACCTCGACGATCTTCATGCCGAGCCCGGAGGAAGCATCGTCCTCCTTCCACATCGAGTCCGCGCAGGCCCGCGCAAGGTCATCCGGCGATAGCGTGGCTTTGACGTTCAAAAAGCCGCCTCCCTGTTCTTTAGACGTGATCGTAGTCCACCACGATCTTTTCCGAAACCGGCTTGGCCTGGCAAGTCAGGATAAAGCCGGCCTTCAGTTCCCACGGCTCCAGCGAGTAGTTTACGTCCATAAGTGCCTCGCCCTCGACCAGCTTGGCGCGGCAAGTCGAGCACATGCCGCCCTTGCAGGCGAATGGCAGATCGACACCGGCGCGGAGCGCGGCATCGAGCACCGCCTCGCCCTCGGCGACCGGCACCTCGCGCCTCTTGCCGTCGATGATCAGCGAGGCGATCGCCTTCGGCGGTGCGCCTGGCGCCACGACTTTCTTTGGCCGCGGCTTGCCGCCGAACTCTGAAACGAAGCGTTCGACATGAATTTTGTCCTGGGCAATGCCGATGTCGCGGCAGGTGTTTTCGATCTCATCGCTCATCCCGGTCGGACCGCAGATAAAGACGTGATCGACGGACGAAGCCGGCACCAGCGAGCGCAGCAGCACCCTCACTTTCTCGCCGTCAAGCCGGCCGTGCAGGATCGGAATGTCCTGCTCCTCGCCGGAGATGACATGGAATAGCGAGAAACGCTGCAGGAAACGGTCCTTCAACTCTTCCAGTACCTCGCAAAACATCACGCCTTCGCTCGAGCGGTTGCCATAGAACAGGAAGAAGCGGCTGTTCGGCTCGCGCGCGAGCACGCCCTTCACGAGCGAGAGGATCGGCGTAATGCCGCTGCCAGCGGCAAAGCCGACATAAACCCGCGCCTCGTCAGGCGCTGGCGTCACGCCGAAGCGGCCGGTGGGCGTCATCACGTCCAGCTCGTCGCCGGCTTTCAATTCGTCGGCAGCCCAGCCTGAGAACGCGCCGCCGTCAACCTTCTTCACGGCGATACGCAACTCGCCATCATCAGGACCGGAGCAGATCGAATAGGACCGGCGTACCTCTTCGCCGTCCATGGTGGTGCGAAGCGTCAGATATTGGCCTGGCGCGAAGGCGTAGTCGTCGGCCAGCTCCCGCGGAATCGAGAAAGTCATCGACACAGCATCCGCAGTCTCGCGGCGGAAATCGCTGACGGCAAGGCGATGGAAGCGGGGCGCGGTTACGGACATGTTCAGTGACACTTGAAATAGTCAAAGGGTTCGCGGCAGGACTTGCAGCGCCACAGCGCCTTGCACGAGGTCGAGCCGAATTCGGACAGCAGCTCGGTATGGTCAGAGCCGCATTGCGGACATGCCACCTCCTGCACACCGAACAGCGCGCGGCGCGAGCTGGCCGGTTGCGGCGGCGCGATGCCATATTCCCGGAGCTTGCGGCGGCCATCCTCGCTCATCCAGTCGGTCGTCCAGGCCGGCGACAGTACGGTACGGATTTTTGGGCGGGCAAATCCCTCGCGCTCCAGCGCGAGCTCGATTTCCAGCGCAATCATGTTCATGGCCGGACAGCCGGAATAGGTCGGCGTGATCGCGACCTCGACGCCCTCCTCGCTCACGCTGACCTCGCGCAACACCCCGAGGTCGGCAATGGTCAGCACGGGAATCTCGGGGTCGACCACGCGCGCGGCCGCATCCCAGGCGCGCTGACGCTGATCGGCATCGTTGAGGGTCGCGGTCACCAGATCGCTCCCGGAAACGAACGCTGCAACGCCTGCAATTCGGAGAGGAGATGGCCGAGATGCTCGCCGTGGCGCCCGACGCGACCGCCCTGCTGCATCCAGTCGTTCTTGGGCAAGGCGAGTGTCGCTTCGGCAACCACGCCGGTCACGGCTTTCTGCCATTGCGGTTTCAGACCGGCGGGATCCATCGCCACACCGGCATCGATCAGCGCCCGCTCGGCGTCGTCGACCGCGAACATCTCGCCGGTAAAGGCCCAGAGATCGTCGATTGCGGCTTGCGTGCGGCGGTGGCTTTCTTCCGTACTATCGCCGAGACGGACGATCCATTCGGAGGAATGGCGCAGATGATAGGCGCTCTCCTTCTCCGATTTCGCCGCGATCGCTGCGAGCGTCGCATCGGATGATTTCGTCATCGCGCGCCAATAGAGATCGGCGAAAGCGGAATAGAAGAATTGCCGTACCATGGTGCGGGCGAAGTCGCCGTTCGGCTGCTCCATCAGCAAGAGATTGCGGTACTGCCTGACGTCGCGCAGATAGGCGAACTTGTCCTCGTCATTGCCCTTGCCTTCGACCTTTGCGGCATAGGTGTAGAGCTCGCGCGCCTGACCGAGCAGGTCGAGGCCCATATTGGCCAGCGCCATGTCCTCTTCCAGCATCGGCGCATGGCCGCACCATTCCGACAGCCGGTGGCCGAGGATCAGCGCATCGTCGGCGCGGCGCAGCGTGTAGAGCACCAGCGGGGTTTCGGATACGGTGATGGACGCGATAGCCATGTTGCCTAACCTGCTTGCGCTATCCTCTCGTCGTCATTGCGAGGAGCGGCTTGTCCACCGAAGCTCGAAGAGCGAAGGCGGAAGCGACGAAGCAATCCAGACTTGCTTTGCGGATCGATGGATTGCTTCGCTTCGCTCGCAATGACGAAAGGGTCACATATGCCCGACTTCTTCGGGCACGTCGTAAAACGTCGGGTGCCGGTAGATCTTGGATTCCGCGGGCTCGAACATCATGCCCTTCTCGGACGGATCGGAGGCGGTGATCGCGCTTGATGGCACCACCCAGATCGAAAGCCCCTCGCCGCGGCGGGTGTAAATGTCGCGCGCGGCCTGCAGTGCCAGGGTGGCATCCGCCGCATGCAACGAGCCGCAGTGTTTGTGCGCGAGCCCGTTGCGGCTGCGAATGAAGACTTCCCACAAGGGCGTGTTCGGCGTGGCCATCGTGATCTCCTATTCGGCCGCTTGCGCGAGCTGGCGGTGCCGGCGCTTCTCGGCGTAGCTTGCTGCCGCCTCGCGCACCCAGGCGCCCTCGTCGTGAGCCTTGCGCCGCGCCGCGATCCGGTCGCGATTGCACGGACCGTTGCCAGCGAGCACCTGCTTGAATTCTTCCCAATCGATCTCGCTGTAGCGCCAATGTCCCTCTTCATCTTGCTTCATCCCGGGATCGGGAATGGTCAGGCCCAGGAATTGCGCCTGCGGCACGGTGGCGTCGACGAATTTCTGGCGCAGCTCATCATTGGAGAAGCGCTTGATCTTCCACCTGGTCGAGGTGTCGCTGTGCTGGCTCGCCTTGTCCGGTGGACCGAACATCATCAGCACCGGCCACCACCAGCGATCCAGCGCGTTCTGCGCCATCGCCTTCTGATCCTCGCTGCCGCGGCACAGCGTCAGCATGATCTCAAAACCCTGGCGCTGATGGAACGACTCCTCCTTGCAGACGCGGATCATCGCGCGTGCGTAAGGACCATAGGAGCAGCGGCACAGCGGGATCTGATTCATGATCGCTGCACCATCGACCAGCCAGCCGATCGCGCCGATGTCCGCCCAGGTCAGGGTCGGATAATTGAAAATCGAGGAATACTTCGCCTTCCCTGCCAGCATCGCGTCGACCAGCTCCTCGCGCGAGGTGCCGAGCGTTTCGGCGGCTGCATAGAGATAAAGCCCGTGGCCGCATTCGTCCTGCACCTTGGCGAGCAGCGCAGCCTTGCGGCGCAGCGACGGGGCGCGGGCGATCCAGTTGCCTTCGGGGAGCATGCCGACGATTTCGGAATGGGCGTGCTGGGAAATCTGCCGCGTCAGCGTCTTGCGGTAAGCGGCCGGCATCCAGTCATTCGGCTCAATGCGCTCATCGGCGTCGATGCGCGCCTGAAAGGCCTGCGCGCGTGTGGCGTCCTCGATCTCGCCGGTCTCAGCGTCAGACGTGTTCAGCGCCTGCGTGTACATGCCGACCTCCCTTGCATTGATTGAGATCAAACATATAACAAAAAATATGTATTACAAGTTACTTTTGTAACATATTGGCCTAATTCCCAAACCTCCGTCCCAGCTCGGCGATTGCCTTCGGTAGCGGCCCGCTCTCATTGGTTCCGTGCCGGTCAAGCCATTGCTCGGACGCAGGAAGGAGCGCCCGATAGATCTCGCCGCAGAGCCTTCGCGCAGCGCTGCCCGGCCAATCCTTCGGCAGCAGGGCCACCGGCAACAACGGGTCACGCAGCACCACGCGGCGATAATGGTGGATCAGGAGAATACGCGCGGTGAAGGCGTCGGCGTCGGTGAGTGGCTCGCGGCGATCGATGAAGGCGCGCAGCGGTTCAAACGTCTTCATGAACTTCAGATAGGCGTCCGCGGTGCGGTCGAGCGGCCAGCTTTCGCTGAGCAATCTTCGGCCGCTGTCGTCTTCGGCCGACACTTCGAGCCGGATCGTGTTGGACGCTTCCTCCGGAACAGGCACGCCTGACGGTGCGACCCAGACGCCCGGTAGTGGACTGCCGAAGCCGGCATTCTTCAGCGCCTCGCGCGCGACATCGCGGTCTTCGCCATTGCCTATCAGCAGTAGCTCGAAACGGCCGGTCCAGTCCGACGGCGGCGGATCGTAGATGTGTCTGGTCGCGATGTCGAAAGTCAGCCGGCCTTTCTTCACCAGCCGATAGAAGCTGTTGCGGCCGACCTTCTCGCGCTCGAACCAGCCGTCGGCGGTGAGCCGCGACATCGCGGTGCGCACGACGCTCGCATCGATGTCCAGCGTCTCGAAGAACGCGAGCAGCGTGCCGAGCCACACCGAGCCGCCGCGCGGCACGATGGCGTCGCCGAACACGGTGATGGCGATGGAGCCGGTGCGCGAGGGTTCGCGCTTGAGCTGGTCGATGATGCGGGCAAGTGGATGCGGCATACGATTACGCATACCGCAGTTCGCGCCTTGCGAACAATCCGGACGGCTTACCGGTTCGGATCGGGGTAAACCAGCGCGCGCCAGCCCGAGCGGTCGAACGGCTTCCACTGGCCTTCGCCCTGGGCGAGGCGCTCGGCCACCGCATAGACCACGGCGGGATGATGGCCCATGCCGCAATGGCTGCTCTCGACCTCGATGCTTTCCGACTGAGCGGAACTCTTCTCCATGCAGCCCTGCCAGGCGCAGATGCCATCGGTGCGGCTGAAGATAGCAGTGGTCGGCACCGGCGGCGGCTCGGAGAGCGCGCCACCGAAGCGCGCGTCTTCCTCGTCGGCGCGGCGGCCGCTGGCGAGTTCATAGACGCGCCAAGCGTTGGTCGAGCGCGGCGGGCCGGCGAACGGGCTGCCGAGCGTGATCACGCTGCGCACGCGATCCGGCATCATCTTGGCAAGCTGGCGCGCATAGAGCCCACCAAGGCTCCAGCCAACCAAGGAGACCTTGCGGCCGTCCATGTCGTTCATCTCCTCGAGAAGATCCGTCATGGCGTGCTGCACGCCGGGACGAAGCCCGAGATTGCGGCCCTGGCGCCAGCCGCTCGCGGCATAGCCCTTGTTCTTCAGGAAGGCACGCAGTGGCCGCGTCGAGACGTCGGAGGCGATCAACCCGGGCAGCACCAGCACCGGATGGCCATCGCCACGGGGCGCAAGCGAGAGCAGCGGGAGTGCGCCGAGGAAGGCGCCAAATTCATTGAGCGCGCGCCCTTCCAGGAACATCAGGGTCCTGGACGGCGGGCGAAGCCTCTCGACAGCAACGGACATCGTGTCTCCTTTTTGAGGCCGGCGCTCGCAAAGCGGCAGGCCATCGGCAATGGAAGAACGCAAACCCCGTGGAATCGTTTCGCAACGCAACAAACTCCAAGCGAGAAGCTAGGGAACTGTCTGGGGCCTTTCAAGCCGACCAGATCACACTTGCCCCAGGTAAAAAGGCGGACGTGATCAATTAGTCACAACAGCCGCAGCAGGACTTCGGCAGTGTAGAGTCCCAATCCAGCGAGCCCGCCGATCAGCGAGCCATTGAAGCGGATATATTGCAGGTCCTTGCCGATATTGATCTCGATCAGCGAGATCAGCTGTCCCATGTCCCAGGATTTCACCTGGTCGGAGATGAAGATCGACACTCCGCTCTTCTGGTCGGCGATGACGCTACGCAGCACCGCGACGAGGCCCTGATTGATCTCCGCGCGGAACTCGGCATCTCCGGCGAGCGCATCGCCGGCGGCGACGAACATGCCGGCGAGATGACGCTGCAGCATCTGCGTCTCCCCGGATGCGCTCTGCTCGATGAACGCGCGCGTGTTCGACCAGATGTTGCGGGCGAGATCGTTGAGCTCCGGACGCGCCAACAGGTCGCGCTTCAGCCCCTCGATGCGCTCGGCATAGTTTTGGTCGGTCGCGAGCCGGTCGACGAAGGTCAGCACCATGCGATCGAATTCACCGCGGAAGGGATGTTTGGGATCGCCGCGGATTTCCGCGAAGAAAGAGCCGGCCGAGGCCACGATCTTGTTCAGGAGAAACTTGTCGGCACGATAGAGCTTCAACAGTGTCGGCAATTCGTCGCGAATTTTTTCGCGGATCATTGCCATGGTCTCTTTGGTCGTGATCGTCTCGTGCACGACGCGCAGGAGATCGTCGAGCAGCGCCTGATGCCGCCCCTCCTCGACAAAGGCGCGCAGCGTGCCGGCCGCGAGCGGCGCAAGATCGACCGAGAGCAGCTGCGCTGTGATCCGGCGGGTGATGAAAGTCATCAGGCCCGAGCTCTCGGTCGCCGAGAAAGCCTCCGGCAACAACCGCAGCGCAAAGCGCGCGAGATCGTCGCTCTTCTTGCGGTCGCGCAGCCAGTCGGCCACGAAGGAGCCGAAATCGATCTCGCGGAGCTTGGCTTCGACCGGTCCGGCCTCGAGGAAATGCACCTCGATGAATTCGCCGAGCTTGTCGGCGATGCGGTGCTGGTTGCTCTGGATGATGGCGGTGTGCGGGATCGGAAGGCCCAGCGGCCGCCTGAACAGCGCGACCACCGCGTACCAGTCGGCGAGACCGCCGATGGTGGCGGCCTCGGCGAAGGCGGCGATGAAGCCGAACACCGGGTGCACGTTCAGGAAAAATTTGGCGACCACGAACAGCGCGAGCGTGCCCGCCAGCACCAGGGTCGCCTGCAGCTTGACGCGCTTCAGCTCGGCGGCGCGGATGGCGTCGCCGGGCGATTCGAAGGAGAAGGTGCTCGTGGTCATGGCCGCCCTCTTTACAGCGTCACTCCTCTCGTGTCCCGGATGCGGCGCAGCGCGGAGCGGTGCGACGCTGATCCGGGACCCATGAGGAAGTCACCTGGGACGTAGGCCCCGGATCAGCAGGGACACCCAAAAAATAAGGCCCGCGTGACGCGGGCCTTGAGAAAATCTTGATCCGCCGATCGACGTTGGATCAGGCCGTCCTGTTGTAGACCTTGGCCAGGTTGTCCTGGGCGGTCTTCGCACCGTTGGCAACGAGCTTGCCGAGATATTCGGTGGTCGACCTGGCCCGCGAGACGAACACTTCGCCGCGCGCGCGGGCGAGATCCGACTGGATCTGAACCGCTTCGTTGATCGACTTGGCCGAAGCCAGCTTGTCGATACCGGCGAAGAACGCTTCGGCGTCCTGGAACAGTGCCTGCTGAATATTGCGGCTGATCTTGGCGGCCTCGCTGACGGAATCAGCAACGGCGGTCTCGATCGCAGCGGTCACCTTCTCCGAGCCGGCGTGCAGATCGGCAGCACGAACCTTGGCGGTCTCGGCCTGCTTCTTCACGAACTCACGGGCGGCTTCCGGAACTTCCATGTTCTGGAGCTTGCTGAACGCCTCGGTAACGGGCGCGAAGGCATCTTTCACGGTGTCGAACACGGTGTTGGTTTCGGTGGTCATGGGGTCTCTCCATCCTCGGGTTTGAGCTATGGGCTCACCCCGTCCAGATGTGGCCCGGGGCGCTCTCGATATGACATAGTTAATGGTGCATCGCAACAAAGATGTTGCACCGCGTCATCACGAATTCGTGACAAGCTGGCTTTTTAGGCGGTTTGCCTACTGCTGAACCGCCTCGGGCAGGCCGAAGGCCTCCAGTTGAGCGTGGAACTGTCCGATATTGTGCCCGAGCACGACAATATCGTGCGTTTTGCCGCCGATATCCCGGACATGGTCGCGGAGCAAAGCCTCGGCCTTGAAGCCGAGGCTTTCGAACAAGGCGATCGCCGCCCGCTGATCGACCGTCATCTGCACCGAGAGCTTTTCCAGCCCGGCGCCCAGCGCGAGGGCAAAGGTCTCCTGCGACAGCGCCCGTCCGACCCCCTGCCCGCGCACGTCAAGCGAAACCACCATGCGGATTTCGCCGACATGCGGCGACCAGGAATGCGGGTCGCGCACCAGCGTCCCGCAGCCCACGACGTTACCGTTCCTGGCTGCAAGGAGGCTCGTGATCGCGCCGCGCTCGATCTCGTTGATCCAGGCCGACAGCACCTTTGGCTCGCTGATGTTGCGCGGCAGGAACAAGAGATCATGCGTCGGCAGATTCCGCGCAAAATCCAGCACGGCGGCTTCGTCCGCGCGTGACATCAGGCGGAATTCGATCTCACCGGCCTCTAGCTTGACGTGACGCGGATAGGAGCGGGCTTCATTCATATCGATCTTCCACCTAGCCAGGAGTCCAGTTTCGGCCACAGCCGCTTGACCGCGTTGGCGCCGGCGACGAGGGAGACGTGGCCGCCCTTGAGCATCACCTCTTCCTTGTCCTGCGAGCCCACTTTCGTAATTAGGTGCCTGGCCGCTTCATAGGGCACGATGTGGTCGTGCTCGGCGACCGCATGCAGGATCGGCACCTTGATGTCGGCGATGTCGGCCTTGCGGCCGCCGACCGTCATGGTGTCGTTGAAGAGCTTGTTGTCCCACATCAGGTCCTTGGTGATGGCGCGGAAATATTCGCCGGCGAGCGGCAGCGTGTCCGTCGCCCAGCGGTCGAACATCCGGTAGGATTTCACAAATTCGTCGTTCCAGATGTTTTCCCAAAGCTGGATCTGGCTCACGGTGCGTGAGGCCGGCCGCAGCATCTCGAAGGACGACAGGATCATCTCCGGCGGCACGTTGCCGACGCTGTCGACGAGGCGATCGACGTCGAAATAGCGGCGATCCGAAAAATTCGAGAACAGTTTCAGCTCGCGGAAGTCGATCGGCGTGGTGAAGCAGATCAGGTTCTTCATCGGCCCGTCGTTGAAGATCGAGCCATAGAGCAGCGACAACACGCCGCCGAAACAGTAGCCGATGACGGAGACATCCTCTTCGCCGGAGTCCTGCTGCACGCGGCGGACGCAATCCGGGATGAAGTCGAGGACGTAATCCTCCATCCGCAGCGATTTTTCTTCCGGCCTCGGCGCGGCCCAGTCCAGCATATAGACGTCGTAACCGCGCTTGAGCAGGAATTCGATGAAGCTCTGGCCGGGCACCATGTCGAGGATATAGCCGCGATTGGTGGTCGCCATCACGATCAGGACCGGCACGCGATACACTTCGTCCGAAAGCGGCCGGTAGTGATAGAGATTCATCGTGCCGCGGGCATGCAGGATGTCCTTGGGCGTCGAGCCCAGCGTCGGCCCCGAAGTCTGAAAATATTCGACGCCCTTGATGCTGCGCTGGATCGCGCGCTGCACCTCCGACTGGATCCGCTCCGGGATCGATGCCAGATCGAGGCCCGCGGGCGCGTTCATTTTTGCTCTCCCGGCGATGGCGGCGCCGGCGGACGCCTGGTGCGCGGCGGCCGCGGCGCGCCAAAGCCGGACGGCGAAGCGCCGGCATTCATCCGCTGCAGCATCGCCTTGATCTCGTTGAGCTGGCCTTCGATGTTGTGCAGCCGCTCGGCCATGCCGACCATCTGCGCGCGGCTCGGCAGGTTCATGTTGAGAAGATACTTCTCCATGAATTCGTTGAACTGCTTCTGCGCGCCCGCGGAAGCGCCGCCGGCCTGGTTCATGGCCTTCGAGAATTCCGGGGACGACATGGTCTGGTTGGCGAAGGCGTTAAAACCCTTCTCCATCTCACCGACCATCTTCTGCCATAACGCGATGGGATCGCTGCCCTTGTCAGCCATCGGCATCCTCCTCCATTCTCGCGAGGGCTAAGGCGCCCTTCTTTTTCGCCATACCACACCGTTGCGACACCCCGGTCAACCTGCTGCGACCGGCGAGCGGACACGGCTACCGCCAAAAATCTTCTGCGGCAGCGCAAACCGTGTCATAGAGTTCCAAAGCAACCTAAGGAAACTCCGCCGTGACCATCGCCCACCAGCCGCCGCAGATCGCCCGCGCCAACGGCATCGACATTTGCTACGAGATTTTCGGCGACGCCAAGGCCGAGCCGATGCTGCTGATCATGGGGCTCGGCGCACAGATGGTGCTGTGGGACGATGAATTCTGCGAACGCCTCGCCGCGCGCGGCTTCCGCGTCATCCGCTTCGACAACCGCGACATCGGCCAGTCCTCGAAACTCACGGGCGGCAAGCGGCTCGGCGCGCTGGAATTGCTGAAGCTGCGGTTCCTGAAGATCCCGGTTGCGGCTCCCTACAAGCTGCGCGACATGGCCGAGGACACGATCGCGCTGATGGACGGGCTCGGCATCCGCTCGGCGCACATGGTCGGCGCCTCCATGGGTGGCATGATCGCGCAGGAAATCGCGATCACCTTCCCGGAGCGGGTGCGCTCGCTGACCTCGATCATGTCGACGACTGGCAATCCCAAAGTGCCGCCGCCGACGCGGGAAGCCGCCGCCATGCTGATGGCGCCGCCGCCGAAAACACGTGACGAATACATCGCACGGTTTGCGCAAAATTGGAAAGTGCTGCGGGTCGGCTCCTTTCCCGAGGACGAGGCGCTCGACCGCTCCCGCGCCGAACTCACCTTTGCGCGCGGCCTCAATCCGGCCGGCGTCGGCCGGCAACTCCGTGCCATCCTCGCTTCCGGCAGCCGCAAGGAAAGATTGCGCAACGTGAGGGCGCCGACGCTGGTGATTCACGGCACCGTCGATCCGCTGGTGCACCCCATGGGCGGCCAGGACACGGCGGCGTCCATCCCTGGCGCGAAGCTGATGATGGTCGAAGGCATGGGCCACGCGATCCCGGTGCCGATGTGGCCGGAGATCATCGACGCGATCGACCGGCATGCGCACGGGGCGGGCGCGAAGGCGGCCTAGTTTCGTTCTTGGGTTCGTTCTTGGGTTCGTTCTTGGGTTCGTTTCTGGCGATCCAGATCACGTGGCGTGCACCGCTACCATTACCGGTCGCGCGGATGGCAACCTCGTTCACGGCGAACCCGGCTTGGCGAAGCCGGCTGGAGAATTTCGTATTCGGCCCGGACGACCAGACAGCCAGCACCCCGCCGCGCCGCAGCGCGGTGTGGGCCTTCTTCAGCCCGGACACATCGTACAATGCGTCGTTGGCTTTGCGGGTGAAACCTTCCGGGCCGTTATCGACGTCAAGCAGGATCGCATCGAACGCAAGCGAATGCCCTTCGATCAGCTGCGCCACGTCCACCTCGCGAATATCGACGCGTGGATCCTTCAAGCTGTCGCCAAAAATCGCTGACATCGGGCCATGCGCCCAGGCGACGACCGCCGGCACCAGCTCGGCCACCACGATTTGCGCTTGACTTCCGAATACACCGAGCGCCGCACGCAGGGTAAAGCCCATGCCCAATCCGCCGATGAGCACGCGCGGACTCCTGGCCGCCTCAATCCTCTTCGCCGCGAGCGTCGCAAGCGCCGCCTCCGAGCCCGAAAGACGGCTGTTCATCAATTCGTTGCTGCCGAGCACGATGGAGAACTCGGCGCCGCGCCGCATCAGCCGCAACTCCCCGTCAGTGCCGGGAACGCGTGCGGTATCGATTTTTTCCCATGGGATCATGCGGGCCTTCTAGCACGATGGACTTTGCATTGCTTCCGCCTTCGCCGTTTGAGCTGCGACGGACATGTCATTGCGCTCGCGACGACGAGACGCACTCTCTCGTTCTCGCGGCACGAACGCCCGAGCTTTGCATCGATGTGTCCCTCGTCCGAACGAGGGCGCAGGGAAGACCGGATGCCAGCCGCACCCGCAGCCTCGTGTGCGAGGTAGATAGCGCAAAAAGCACACGAGTTAACCACAGGTACGCCGAAACATTCCGGCCTTCCCTGCGCAATGGTGTTACGGCCTTATAGCGCGCTCTCCCCGGAGTCCGGGCTTGATAGCCTCCGTCCCCCCGGGCTCTTGACCCGCGGGTTGATCCCAGCATCGGGAGATCAGGACCACACGCCTTTGCCGTCCGCAGCCCACATCATCCGTCGAACTGATATGGCCTACGTCCATCGCATCCCGCACTCACGTTCGTGACGACGCGTACGCCCCTCTTGCCGAGGCGGGACGGCGCGACAAGAGCATATATTTCTGAAAACCGGAAGAGAAATATTTTTCGCGAAGAGGCTTGACACGATTTCGGAAAATCAGCCTGTCGGGCAAATCACTTTGCCCACGCTATTGGCGTCGACAGTTGTGCCGCCGCCTTGCCCAGAGGTTGCTCGGATTAACGCCGCTAACGCGACCTCAAATGACCCCTCTGCAACATGCACACTGGGTGAGCCTTCCACAGGCGTGGCGCTTTCTGTGCCAAGAAAAGCAAGCAGTATGCCTGCGCTGCTGCTTTTTTTGGTGAGCCGCCGAACGGCATATTGGATCTTAGCGCTTGACGGCCGGTCAACGTAGCAGACGCAGACAAGCGAGGTGCCTGCCAAATCGAGCGAGAAGAATTTCGACATCGACAGGGCATCCGCCTTTTCCGCTATCGCGCCAAATCCCCGATGCCGCATTATTTGAGCAAGAACCAACGCCGCGGCCTCGTCGAGTTTAGTAGCTCCGGGGATGCATAGAACAGAACGCGGCGATCTCCATTTTTCCGGGACCGGGATCGGCTTATCGTTTGACTGCTCGATTGCAACAAGTGCGCCGAGATTTGAGCCGTCGTCGGACGTCGTCACATTGGTCGCTTCCACATCGTGGTGTGTTTCGAGGTCAGCCACCAACTCGCCGACCGTAGCGACGATGCGATCCAACCGCTCCTCGTTGAGATGCCCTAATCGATTGTCGACTTCCGCGAGTCGCAAACCTTTCAACAGGACGGCGTCGTAATAATCATCAAGCGACGCATTTTTAAGATGATCGTGCGCCTGTTCCGCCGCTTCCATGGGATCACCCGCCAGCATTCGTTGGTAAACCAGTTGGGGCGGCGTCAATGGAGGCCGGTCGCCGAGCATGATGTCGAGGAACTTCAGACGTTCGACATGGCGCCCGACGACCACGAGACAGACCGTAAGAGGTGTCGCCAATATCAGGCCGACCGGTCCCCAAAGCCAGGTCCAGAACGACGCGGACAGGATGATCGCTACTGGAGACAGCCCAGTGCTATGACCAAAAATCAGCGGCTCCAGGACTTGTCCGGCGAGCAACTCCAAGACCGCAAACAAGGCCGCCGTCAGTACCAACATTTCCCAGCCCGAGCCCACGGCCGCGGCGAGGATGAGAGGGAATACGGCTGATATCAACGCACCGATATACGGTACAAACCGGAGAATCATCGCAATCAGACCCCATAGCGGAGCTGAAGGGACACCAATGAGTTCGAGGCCTATGCCAATTGCCAGACCGAATACGGCGTTGAACGCGATCTGGGTAAGAAACAACTTGCTCAGCCGCTTGCCGGCGTCATCGAGAGCGGCGGTGGTCCGCTGAATATCTCCCGATCCTGCAAGTCGGACGACCCGATTCCTCAGGTCCTCCCGTTGCAGCAAGATAAAGACCACAAAGATCACGACGATCCCTGTTCTCGTCAGTGGAGAAAGCAACGGTTCAATGATTGCGGCCAGCGTCGTCAGCGCACCGGGATCGGGTTGCTTTACCTCAACGGGTATCGGCTTGACCGGTGGTGGTCTCGCGAGATTGTTGTCCGGCTGATTGGGCACATCTGGATGTTGCAGCTCTGTACCCAATTCCTTCAGAACTGTGGACGCCTGCTCCAATGTTCCGGAGCCGCCCATCAAGCCACGCAAGCTTTCGATCTTGTCACTCAGCGTTTGTTGATATTCGGGCAGTTTACCGGCGAGGCGGGTCGTCTGCGACACCATAAGACCGCCCAGACTGAATATGATCGAGAATCCGATGAAGACGACCACCAGGACCGAAACCGTGCGGGGAACTCGCCAGGAATGCAAACGCATGACGAACGGCGCCAGGACGAAGCTCAAGAGAACCGCCAGCGCAACCGGGACAAAGATTTCACGACCGAAATAAAGCGCAGCGATAATCATCGCTGCGACAGCCATGTTTATCAGTGTCGTTCCCCGAGGCTGTATGAGCTTTATTTGAGCGGGCTCTGGCAACTACGCACCTCACTCTCACAGCTTCGCGTTGGGCTAACGGACTTCAATTTGCCCGAATGGAAAACGTTCCGATTGCAACGGTCTTATTGGCCAAGTCCGCTGACCTATTCTGTGGACCCAATCAACTCAAACGCCAAGCGCACTCGATATCTTGCCGAGCGTCGCGTTTTTCGGCGTCGCTAACCCGAACACCGCCGCCGAACACGCTGTCGCCCTCAGTGGCGGCTTCGGCTGTTGCTTTACTGATTTGGAGCAACCAACACTTAAAGGCAGCTACGTCGCCCAGAGTGCATTACACGTTCCGTCAGCCGTCGTGGGCCTTCGCCTGGGGCTCCACCCGTTGCTCGCTGGAACCTCGACGAGACTGCTTCGCAGGGGGCGGCCAAGCGAAGCAGCCTCATCTAAGGCTCGCGCTGACCTGTGCTGGGAGAGTCTCTCCAGCACAAGTGCTCGACATAAGGCCAAAGATTTCCACCGAGCGCTATTGGCCTCACGACCAATTGGGCACGATCATCGCGCCCCCCAAACCGATCTCGTCGAACATGCAGAGCGGTTCCGGTGCGAAAACGTAGCCTACCGGCCGACGCGGCTCTCCTACTCCGGTGGGCACATGTCGAGGCACTGCAGCGCACTGATGCCAGACACGGACTCAGGCAGGGAACATTCAAATTCGGTCAGGCCGGGTTGTCCCCGCGTGATTTCAATGGAGCTCGTTCCCGAGGATTCAGCCAAAGCTTAGCAATACTCAACCGAAGGCGATCGACGGCATTTCCGAGTGCCCTCGCGCTGATGAAGGCGAATCCGAAGGCGACCATGACCGATGTCGATCGGCGCAACACAAATCCCGGCAGAATTGCCGCGATGGCAAGGTTCAGAACTGTGAGCACCTGCGAGGAGTAGCGACGATACCAGACACACTCCCTCGTCCCCGCGGCATGTGATGTGGCCGCGTCCACCGCATCCCCTCGGGTCTGCTTTCGCACGCACCGCCGGACCTCAGGCCGCGGACTTGAGGTCTGGATTGGTAAGCGCTCTGACGGCTTCCTCGAGGGCCTTCGCGTTATCGCTCAGCTCCTGATCGGATTTCTTCACCACCTCCGAAACGCGCGCACAGCAGCGCGACAGGAACTCGGTATTGAGCAACCGCATCGCCTTGAATGCCGTGCGATATCGCTCCACGTCGGGACCGGTGAGACCCGGCCCAATGATCGTCTTTCCGTCCTCATCAAGACCCAATGATCTGTACAATTCTCGCGTCAGGATCGGCCAGTAGTCGAGCAGCTTCGACAGCGCTTCGCTGTCGGCTTGCTCGAATGCGTCCAGGAAGTCGTCGCGGGTGATGTTGCCGCGCGTGGTCGACTCCACCGTCAGATCCTCGATCGTTCGGGGAATTTGCTGAATGCGCAACTGTCGTTCCTTGGCCGACAGAGTATCGACGCCGTCGGAGAATTTCTGGATCACCTCGGATCTGAACCGGTATCCCATGCGAATACCGGTCAGCAGCGCGAGTTGCTTCTTCGGCAATCCGGTCGCGGGACCGCCGACCTCCGGGATGGCCAGGAACTCGCAACGGCACATTCCGTCGCCTTGGATGCGGGCCCGATGCAGCAAGGTCCGATAGCGCATTCCGCCGCGTCCGATCAGGACACATTGCGGGGCTATGAACCGGCCCTTCCGCGCCGCCAAGGTGATCCGCGCCATCTCCTCCAGCCACTTGTACATGAAGATCTTTTTTCCGTCTTCCGAATTGGCCAGCTCTTCGATCGTGCCCCAGGGCACGGAAGGCGCCTGGACGGTGAAGAGATCACCCAGCACATTGCTGTCACCGGTGAACGCCGCCGTGGCCGGGATTCTCCCCTCGGCGAATTCGGCATCGGACGCACCAAAATAAATCCGCGGATAGCCCTCGAATTCCCGGATCTGGCCAAACAGTCCCTGCTCCAGCTTGCCGGCGAGCTCGCGCAGCTTCGCTTCGTCAGATTTGATCCCGTTCCTTTCGAGCAAGTCCATCAGGTCCACGATGAGTTTCTCGTTGCTGGTCACCATTTCCAGATGGCTGAGCGGACTGGGCTTGGGGATGTCCGGACGGATGAGGCAGTAGATTTTGCGATCGGACGCTGAGGGATTCACGGCGCTAAAATAGCCGGCTTCGTAGAAGCACCAGGACCAGTCCTCGTAAGGTGCGCCATAGATCAGAAACAGGCTTTGTCCCTCGCGCAGATGCTTTTCGATCGAGGGCCGCCAATCATTGCCGGACGGGATTTCCTCTGAAATGAAAACCTTGATCGCCCCGCCTGACGAGGTTTCGATGACGCGCTTCAATGCACGGGCGACGGAGCCGTAGGCTGTGCGATGGCTGATGAATATCGGTGCAATAGCCATTTGCGCGCTTCCCCAGGTTTTAATCCGGCCCACGCATTCGGGCGACCTTCGGCAAGAATGGACCTGCGCAGACCGCGGCTCTGTGAAGCGGATCACACCATCGCGTTTAAATTGCACGGGCCGGTTCTGCCCGTCGCGACATGCCGTAACCGCTCACTTTAACCTATGTAATAGTTGCGATCGTACGCCGGCAATATTCTTTGGCGATGATCAGGACACGGCGACGTTTCAAACAGACCACCAGCCTTCAGGATCGGCTCGCCGCCTTCGCGCAAGAGGTGCGCGACAAGGCCTCGTCGCTTCCACCCGGGAACGAGAGGCAGGAGTTGCTCAAGAAGGCGCGCCAGGCGGACACGGCGTCCCACCTGAATGATTTGATCAACTCAGAGGGGCCGACACCAAAATAAAGCCGTCGCGTGCAACGTGGCATCATCGTCGCGCGCGATGACTTGCGGCGGCATCGCGGGTGTCTATCCCCCTGCCCAGACATCCAACACGTAGCGGTTCTTCGCGCCCATGTCCTCGATCCAGCGTGCGCCGGCCGCGGCGTCCGCACCGGTCTTCTCGCGATGGATCGAGACCAGCGCCGCCTTGACGTCGGGCTCCATCTTGCCGCCGTCGCCGCAGACGAAGATCACCGCGCCCTGTTCGATCAGGCGCCACACCTTCTCCTTTTCCGCGGCGACCTGATGCTGCACATAGGTCCTGGCGCCGTCGGCGCGGGAGAAGGCGGTGTGCAGCTCGGTGACGCCGTCCGCCGCGAACGCCTTCAACTCATCGGCGTAGATAAAATCCCGATCGGGATGGCGGCAGCCGAAGAACAGTATCGCCGGCCCCAACGTGACGCCTTGCGCCTTCCGCGCGCCGCGCTCCTGCAGGAAGCCGCGGAACGGCGCGAGCCCCGTGCCTGGCCCGATCATGATGATCGGCACCGATGGATCATCCGGCAGGCGGAAGCCGGCCTTGGTTTCACGGATGGTCGCATGGATGGCCTCGCCGCCGCGGCGGCCCGAGAGATAGTTCGAGCAGACGCCCTTGTAGATGCCACGGCCCGAGCTGGCAGCGCCCTCGACCACGCCGACGGTGACGCTGCAGTGCGTGGCATCGCCCGATGGCGACGACGAAATCGAATAATAGCGCGGCGCGAGCAGCGACAGCATCTCCAGATAGACGTGGAACGGCAATTCGCAGGCCGGAAACTCCTCCAGCAGGTCGAACACCGATTTGCGCTTGCCGAGAATCTCGCCGCGATAGCGCTCGGCAGACACATCGTCGTCGCCGGTATAGGCCTGCAGTTTCGGCCTGGTCACCGGGCAGCGCGTGTGCTCCGACATGATCTGGATCTGCTTGCGTGTGGCGACCTGCTGCAGCTCGACGAATTCCGTGAGCAGCCGGCCGACCGAGACGGCTTCGCCCACCGGCAGTTGCGCACGGCGGCCCTCGCTGACCTGAAGCCGGATCTGGTCAGCCGGCAGGAAACCGAAGCGGCGCGCGACATGATCGACCAGGGTCGGGTCGTTGCGCGGCACCACGCTCAGATGATCGCCGACGCGATAGCTCGTGCCCGCTGGCAGCTCGACCTCGATGTGGCGCGTCGAACGATCCGAGGCGTTGGGGCCAAGATGGTTCTGCAGCTCGTTGTTGACGAGCACCTTCATCGGCGTGGCGCCGCCCTGAGCCACGAGTGTATTGACCGCGGCTGACGCCACCGGCTCGACCGCGTAGAGCGGCTCGTCCTCGGCGGTGCGGGTGAAATTCCAGTCGATGCCGAATTCCCTGGTCGCGACCTGGGCAGCGGCCGGGAACCATTTCTGGAACTGGCCGTCGAGATCGCTGCGGGCGTCGCCCTCGCCACGCGGATAGACGGCGCGCGCGCCACGGGCGGTGAGCTTCTCATCGATGAAGCGCGGCACGGATTGATAGGTCGCGGCCCAGTCGCTGTTGCCGCAGCCGAATATTGCGTAACGCACCTTGGCGAACGCATCCTTTGGCAGGTCGCCGCCGAGCCATTTGACGAATTGCGTGGCGTTGTCCGGCGGCGCGCCGTTATAGGACGCGCAGATGATGAGGACGCCGCCCTCCTCCGGCAGCTTGCCGACATAGTCGTCGAGCGGGCCAAGGCGCGTGACAAATCCGTTGATCTCGGCAAGGTCGGCCATGCGCGTCGCCAGCTCCTCGGCCGAACCGAGGTTCGAGCCGTAGAGCACCAGCACGGGCGTGTTGTGACCCGGGCGCGTGGTCGGCGCGCGCGGCGCTTTCGGGGCTGCCGCAACCGCTGCCGCGGGGCCTGCGAATGCGCCGCGCTCCTTCTCGTTGCGCGGTCGCACCTTGATCTTGAAACCTTCCGGCTTGATGGTCAGCGTTTCCTTCAGGTGCATCTGGTAGCGATGCACGTCGATCAACCTGAAGCGCTGCAGGATCATGCCGATCGCGAGCGCCGCCTCGTGCATGGCAAAGCCGCGGCCGATGCAGGCGCGCTGGCCGTTGCCGAACGGCTTCCAGGCGTTGACCGGGCGAGCGGCTTCTGCCTCGCGGCTGAAATTCTCTGGGTTGAAGGCGTCGGGATTGGGACCCCAGACCGAGGGGTCGCGGTGCAGCGCCGTCACCAGAACGGTGATGAAGGTGCCTTTCCTGAGCTTGTACTTGCCGCCGATGGTCTCGTCCTTGAGCGGCGAGATGCCGTAGGCCGGCGCCGGCGGCCACAGCCGCAGCGCCTCCTTCAAAATTTGCGTGACGTAGGTGAGCTGCGTGACCTGCTGATAGGTCGGCCGCACGTCCGTATCGGGGCCGAGCACGCGGTCGACCTCCTCATAGGCCTTCTTCAATATGTCGGGGTGTTTCAGCAGCGCGTAGAGCGTGTAGGACAGAAGCCCGCTGGTGGTCTCGTGGCCTGCGATCAGGAAGGTGTTGATCTGGTAGCGGATGTTGACGTCGTCGAGCTGCTCGCCGGTCGAGCGGTCGACGCCGGTCATCATCGCCGCCAGCATGTCCTTCTTGTCATTGGTGGCAGCCGTGCTCTTGCGGCGCTCGGCGACGATCTCGTCGACCATCCTGTTCATGAAGGCGACGTCGGCGGCCATGTCGCGCCGCCGCTTCTGCATCCACAAATTCTCCATCGGCAGGCCGCGGGTCATCATGATGGTTTCCAGCGAGCGCACCAGCAATTCCACGAAGGGATGGTAGTCGCGGCGATAGAAGGAATTGAACCGGTAATCGAAACCGCAGAGACCTATCGTGTCCAGCGTCAACGCCGTCATGTCGTGGACGACGTCGATCTCGTCGTCGGCGTTGAGCCGATCCCATTTTTTCACGAGCTGCTCGGCAATGTCGACCATGCTCGGGTGGTAGGACTGCATGGCGCGGTTGCCGAAGGGCTGCAGCAGGATGTTGTGCGCCTTGCCCCAGTTCGGCTCGGTGGTATCCGCTGTGAACAGACCGTCGCCCGCGACTGTACGCACGCGGCGCAGCGCTCCCCGCACCGCCTTGTCGAAACGCTTCTCGTCGGAAAGCTCGTCGACAAGGTCGTGGCCGGAGACGACCACGATCGGCGCGCCCATCATGTCGAGCCAGAAGATCGGACCGAGCTCCTTCGTCAGCCGCGTCAGGTTCTGGACCGGCGCGGCCGAATCCAGCGACAGCATGTTGCCGACCACCGGCCTGGTCGGCGGCTGCGGGATCGGGCTCAGTCTGTTCTTCGGCGCCATTGCTGATTTATTCCCCCTCACTCAACCACCTTCATTGCGGGGAGCGTGAGCTCCGAAGCAATCCATGCCTCCCGCGCGGATGAGTGGATTGCTTCGCTTCGCTCGCAATGACGACGTGTCTACCCAAACCGCCTTCTACGCCATTCGATCAGCCTGGCGCTGACCTCTTCCGGCTTCTCCTGCTGCGTCCAATGGCCGCTGTCGCGCACCAGGTATTTTTCCAGGTCCGGCACCAGCTTTTCCATGCCGTCGGCCGCGGACGGCGGCAGCACCGCGTCGTTCTCCGCCATGATCATCAGCGCGGGCACGCGGACGTGATGGTCCAGTCCTTCCGAGCGCTGCCAGTTGCGGGTGAAATTGCGGTACCAGTTGATGCCGCCGGTGAAGCCCGTCTTCGTGAAGGTGTCGACGAACACCTTCTTCTCTTCCACCGAGAGGATCGGCGTGCGCGGATCGTGCCTGGCGTCGTAATTCGCAATCATCTGCGGGAACGCGAGATTGATCCGGGGCGACGCGCCGACACCGGCGATCGGCTGCTCCGGCGGCGCATCCGGGGCCCGCGGCGCGGGCTTGCGCATGAAGGCGTCAAAGGTCTGCTCGACCCGGCTGCCGAAGATTTTGTCCGGCTCGCGCGCGGGGTCCTGGAACTGCACGATGTACATCTGGTCGCCGAAACGCTGGCGGAACAGCGCAATCGGATCGGCCGGCGCGCGGTCCCAGTGCGGCGTGTTGACGCCGACCACGCCGGCGACGCGGGAGGGATGGCGCAGCGGCATCTGCCAGACGACGAAGCCGCCCCAGTCGTGGCCGACAAAGATCGCCTTGTCGATCTTGAGATGATCAAGGAGACCGACGAGATCGCCGGTCAGATGCTCCATGTCGTAATCCTCGACCGGCTCCGGCCGGTCGGTCGCGCCATAGCCGCGCTGGTCCGGCGCGATCACGCGGATGCCGGCCTCGCCCAGCGCCTTGATCTGATGGCGCCAGGAAAAGGCCAGCTCCGGCCAGCCATGGCAGAGCACGATCGGCGGGATATCGGTCTTGGGACCCGCGTCGTAATAGCCCATGCGAATCCCGTTCGTCTGGGCGAACGCGAGCGACGGCATCTCAATCATTGTCCTGTCCTACTCCGCCGCGCCCTTTACCTCCGCCGCCGGCGGCGCATAGGCCGCTTCGAGGGCGGCAAATTCCTCCGGCAGCATGTCGCACAACTCTTCCACATGCGGAATGATGTTGGCGCCGGCGATGAAGCCGAAATCGAGCTGGTCGCGATAGCTCTGCACGGTGATGTTGAGCGCGATCCCGTGGGTCGAGATCGAGACCGGGAAGATATGCAGCAGCTCGGCGCCCGCCGCATAAAGCGTCTGCCGCGGCCCCGGCACGTTGGAGACCGTGATGTTCGCCGACGGCGGCAGCACGTCCGACAGGCTGGAGCGGCTGTAGAGCAGCGCCAGGATCTGCGTCAGGATCGGCGTGCCCAGCATCGAGATGTTGGAGACCTGCGGCATCAGCGCGCGCAAGGGATGCGACATCTCCTTGGACTTGGCCGACTGCGCGATGATGGTTTCCAACCGCGTCCGGGGGTCTTCGACATTGGTCGCGATCGAGCAGATCATGCCGAACACCTGGTTGTTGGAGTCGGTGTTGCCCTCCTCGCGCAGCGAGATCGGCACCGCGGCGGTCAGCGACTTGTTGGGCAGCGCGCCATGGGCGAGGAGATAGCGCCGCACCACGCCGGAAGACAGCGCCAGCACCACGTCGTTGAGCTTGCCGCCCGAGAGTTTCGCCAGCGCCTTGGCCCGCGACAGCGAGATCGAGGTGCCGGCGAAGCTGCGCTCCGAGGAGATCGACTTGTTGAGCATCGTCGGCGGCGACATCATGCTGGCGAGACTTTCGCGCGACTTCGGATCGGAGATCTTGCCGACCACGTCGGACACGCTTTTGAGCATGGTCGGGATGTTACCGGCAAAGCGCACCGCGCTCTCGATCTGGTACATCGCGTTGTCGAACAGGATCGAGCCGATATCGCTCTTGCCCGAACGCGGCAGCTCGATGCTTTTGGCGGCGGCCGCCGCATCGAGCGGCTGGGTCCAGAGCTGCTGATAGGAATCGAGCAGGTTGGCGGCGATGTCGCGCGGCTCCTGCCCGACCTTCGCTCTCGCCGCCGGCGGCTCGACTTTTCTGGGGATCGGTGAAACATCGTAGATCATGTTGGTCAGCGCGGCACCCGCGCCGCCGTCGATGCAGGCGTGATGCATCTTGGAATAGAGCCCGATCTCGTTGTCCTTCATGCCTTCGAAGACATAGAACTCCCAGAGAGGGCGAGCGCGGTTCAACAGTTTCGCATGCATCCAGCCGACGATACGTTCCAATGTCGCGCGGTCGCGCGGCGCTGGCAGAGAGGCGCGGAAGATGTGGCGGTCGATGTCAAACTGGTCGTCCTCGACCCAGGACGGATGATCGATGTCGAGTGGCGCCTTCTCCAGCCGCGCTTTCAGGATCGGCGCGATGTGCAGGCGTGAGGCGATCATCGCCTTGAAGTCTTCGAAGAAGTCGCCCTTGTAGCCGTCCGGCAGGCGGAAGATCGCCATGCTGCCGACATGCATCGGCATTTCCGGCGTCTCCAGATACAGAAACGATGCGTCCAACGAGGACAGTTTCTTGCCGTCACCCATGCTTTCCTCCCGAGGAAATCACGCGGGCGCGTTATCCGCACTTCTCACGTTACCGGTCCGATTGTGCCTTTTCCGGGGGCGCGTAGGCAATGGCAAAAGGACCGGACCGGTCAAATGGATGGAATTCGCCGTCTCGCTGGGCCAGCCGATCCGCGATCGCCCATAGCGCAGCCGGGTTGACACCGATGCCGACATGGCTGGCAAAATGGACCTCGATATTCTCCGATGTAGCGGAGGGACGCAGCAGGCAGGTCCGCCAGTTCACGATACCGTCGCTCCTCGAATAGATCGATGTCGCCGGCACCGGCAGATCGCCGGCGATGGCGTGCTCCAGCTCGGGGTTGTCGCCGACCTTTTCGCCCGACAACGCTTCGTAGAGCCGCGTCGCGTTGGTGCCGCGAATGTCGTTGGCAAAGGGGCTGCCGAGCGTGACGACACAGCGCACCATCTCCGGCGCCTGCAGCGCCAGGTCGCGCGCGTAGACGCCGCCGAGGCTCCAGCCGACGACCGAGACCTTGCGGCCGGTGTCGCGATGGATGGCGGTGAGCCGGTCGAGCAGCGCGGCTCGCATTTTGGCGACGCCGCCGATATTGCGGCCCATGCGCCAGGCATGGGTATCGTAGCCGAGCTCGCTGAGATACCGCCGCAGCGGTGCCATCGACAGATCGCTGGCGAGAAAGCCCGGCAGCGCCAGCACCGGGTGGCCGTCGCCGCGCGGCGCGCGCATCAGCAGCGGCGACAGCAGGAGGCTCGCATTGAATTCGAAAATGCCGCGCGCTTCCGCCAGCAACAGCCCCAATCCCGGCGCACGAAGGCGCGGCGAGGCCTGCGCTTCGTTTCCCTCCGGCATCCTTTATTTCTTCTTGTCGCCGGTGAGCGCGCCGAGCCCCGTCATGGTGACGAACATGTCCTGCATCTTTTCAGCGAATTTCGGATCGAAACTGAACCAGCTCTGGACCAGCGCCTCCGGCGATATCTTGTCGATATTGGAGACCATCTGCTGCTGCAGCCTGTCCATGACCGCCGTCTGCATCGGCGCGACATCGGGAAGTCCGAAGAACTGCCGGGCTTCGAGGGGCGTACAATCAATCTCGATGTTTACCTTCATTTCCGCTCCTGACCGCGCTTGGCGCATGATCCGGAAAAAGCCTGCCCGCATTTGGATAGCGGGGTGTGTGCGGCTTTCCGAAAAGATCATGCGCAAACAATAGCATGTTGCAGTATCGCCGCGACCGGCGCTGCAGCGCAAGCGAGCAGATGCCGTGCGGCGGGCTCCCGGGCGCTCAATTCGAACCATGGTCAACCAGACCGACACCCGACGCGGCATAAAATCAGCTTGCCGGGGCGCCCAAGCCCGGCAACATTGTTGCGAACCCTGCCCTACCCGATCATGCAGGCAATGCACGAACAGCAGAGAGCGTCGACAATGTCAGCACGTCATACCCTGTTTGCCATGGCCGCGGTCGTGGCGGCCGCCCTGATCTCCCCGGCCTCAAGCCAGACCCTGCGCTACTCCAACCAGGGCGAGCTCAAATCGCTCGACCCCTATACCCTGAACGAATCCACCACCCACGCCCATCTGGGACAGGTCTATGAAGGCCTGATCGCGCGCGACAAGGATCTCAAGATCGTTCCGGCGCTGGCGGAAAGCTGGGAGACGCCGGAGCCGACGCGCTGGCGGTTCCATCTGCGCCATGGCGTCAAGTTCCACAACGGAGATCCCTTCACGGCCGATGACGTGGTGTTCTCGGCGGACCGCGTCCGCGCCCCGGGCTCCAACCTGCAGGCCTATGTCGGCGCCGACGTCAAGGTCGTCAAGGTCGACGACTACACCGTGGACTTCGTCCTGACCAAGCCCAACCCCATCCTGCACTCGCTGTGGTCGACCTGGTACATCATGGACAAGAAGTGGTGCGAGGACAACAACGCGGTCGCACCGACACCGGTCGCAGCGACCACACCGTCCTATGCCTCGCTGCATGAGAACGGCACCGGCCCCTTCACCATCGAAAGCCATCAGCCCGGCGTGAAGACCGTGTTCAAGGCCAATCCAAACTGGTGGCGCAAGCCGGAGCATAACCTCAAGGAGATCGTCTTCACCCCGATCGCCAACGAAGCGACGCGGGTGGCGGCGCTGCTGACCGGCGAGGTCGACATCATCGAGCCGGTGCCGGTGCAGGATATCGCGCGGGTCAATGCCAGCGCCAATGCGCAGGTGCTTTCCGGTCCGGAAGTCAGAACGATCTTCCTCGGCATGGACCAGGCGCGCGACGAGTTGCTCTATTCCAACATCAAGGGCAAGAATCCCTTCAAGGATGTCCGCGTCCGCGAGGCCTTCTACAAGGCGATCGATGTCGAGGCGATCAAGACGCGGGTGATGCGCGGCCTGTCGACGCCGTCGGCGCTGATGGTCGCCCCCGAGCTGTTCCCGCTATCGAAGGATTTTGTGCGGCCGAAAGCCGATCCCGAGGCGGCCAAGAAGCTCCTGGCCGACGCCGGATACCCCAACGGCTTCGAGGTCAGCATGGACTGCCCGAACGACCGCTACGTCAACGATGCCGCGATCTGCCAGGCCGTGGTCGGCATGCTCGCGCGTATCGGCGTCAAGGTGGATCTGGTGGCGCAGCCCAAGGCGCTTTACTTCGCAAAAATACTGAAGCCGGGCGGCTACAAGACCTCTTTCTTCCTGCTCGGTTGGACGCCCGGCACGCTCGATTCCCATGACGTGATGTATCAAATCATGGGCTGCCGCGACGATCCCACGAGCTCGCGGGGCGAGGCCAATGTCGCCGGCTATTGCAACAAGGACTTCGACAGGCTGACCGACCAGGTGTTGCAGGAGAGCGATAAGGCCAAGCGCGACCAGCTGATCAAGCAGGCCTTCGAGATCGCGATCAAGGACTATGCCTATATCCCGTTGCACCAGCAGGCGCTGGCTTGGGGCGTCTCGAAGAAGCTGAAAGTGGTGCAGCGCGCCGACAATCAGGTGCTGCCGTACTGGATGGTCAAGCAGGAGGAGTAGGAACGTGACCATGCCCGCTCCTGCGAGGCGATCGAATGTGAGTTCCGGCAGCTCGCCGTTTGCTATTCAATGACCTGATCGGCCATCAGCAAAACCTTTTCAGGGATCGCAATACCCATAGCTCGCGCCGTTCGAAGATTGATAACAAAGTCAAAGGTAGTTGGCTGTTCGACCGGCAACTCTTTTGGATCGGCGCCCTTCATGATGCGAGCCGCGTAGTCAGCGGCCATTGTGTAAAACGATCGTATGTTGGGCCCGTAGCTCATCAGTCCATCATAGAGTGTGACATAAACGCTTACTTGAAAAATCGTTGGCAAACGAGCTTTCAGCGCAATTCCAGGCAAAGCGGGTCGGGGCGGATCAGCGAGAACGTAAACAGCTTCACAATTGGCTGCCTTCATCTGAGCGAACGCGTTACCCAGGTCTTCCGGGTTCTTGGCGACAAACCCGTTCGCCGAAATGCCGATTGTTGCGGCTGCGCGCACTGCCAGCTCTAGCAAAGGCGGATGGGTTGGATTGTTGGAAATCAAAACTCCGATTTTCTTTGCATTCGGGAAGGTGAGGCGAATGATGTCCAGCGTCTTTGTGGTGCTGTCGCCAAACAGGTTGGCAACACCGGTGATGTTTCCGCCCGGATGAGTAAAGCTTTTGACGAAACCGGACCCGATAGGGTCGGTAGCCGGCGCCATGATCACGGGGATAGTTGTGGTGGCCTTTTGGGCGGCTGCAACGGCTGGCGTTGCCTCGGCGATGATTAAATCCGGCCTCAAGGCAATCAACTCGTCAACCAAGGCCGGCAACGCGTTGTAGCGGCCGTTTGCTTCACGAAAATCGATGACGAGATTCTTGCCTTCTTCGTATCCCGCGCTCTTGAGTGGCGTGCGAATGATGTTGAGGATAGTACCAGCGCCAGAGCCCGAGGTAACCAAGGCAATGCGCCAAACCTTTGTGGAAGTTGCCCGTGCGAAGCTGATTGCGGCCAGCGACCCGACGATCAAAGTGCGGCGTTCAAGCGGACGAACCATGTCAGTCGCTCCTGCCGCTCAGCGTAGCACGGCAAAAGGAATGGCGGAATATGAGACGTCGGGCTCAGGTCGTTGCAACCCATTGGCTACGATGAGTGCGGAAGCGCCACAACTTCGTGCCGGCTGTCCCGGGCTCGTGAGCTAGCCGCCCTGGCCGAAGCGCTCGACCGCAAACGGCGCGGGATCGGCGAACGGCTTCTCGCCGGTCATCATCTCCGCGAGCAGCCGGCCCGTCACGGGGCCAAGCGTGAGCCCGTGATGCTGGTGGCCGAAATCGAACCACAGGCCCTGGTGACGCGGCGCCTTGCCGATGACGGGCAGCATGTCCGGCAGGCACGGACGCGCACCCTTCCAGGGTTTGGCGTCGACCGGCTCACCCAGCGGAAACAGCTTGTGCGCCTTCGGCAGCGCGCGTTCGATCTGGATCGGGGTTGCCGGCGCATCGCGGCGGGCAAATTCCACGCCCGAGGTCAGGCGGATGCCGCGGCTCATCGGCGCCAGCACAAAGCCCTGATCGGCATCCAGCACGGGATGATTGAGCACGGCATTGCCGCGCGCGGCGAGATGCAGATGATAGCCGCGCTTGACCGCGAGCGGGATCGAATAGCCGAGCGGGCCGAACACGAGATCGGACCAGGGCCCGAGCGCGATCACCGCCTCCCGCGCCACCGCCGAGCCCTCCTCCGTCGTCACGCGCCAGCGTCCGTCAGGCTCCTGCTGCAGCGTCCTGGCGTCGCCCGTGACAAAGCGCCCGCCCTTGCGCCTGAACAGCGCGGCATAGGCTTTCGCAAGCCCGCCGGGATCCGGCACGAAGCCGGGCTGCTTGAAGTGAAGTCCTCCGGCGAAGTCTCCACTCAGATTTGGTTCGCGCTCGGCGATCGCGCGCGCCTGAAGGATATCCGCCTCCACGCCATATTGCTTCGCCCGCTCAAGCTCGCCGATCGCTCTCTTCAGAGACTCCTCGGAGCGAAACAGCTTGATCCAGCCGTTCCCGCGCAACAGCTCGGGCACACCGGCTTCCGCAATCAGCGCCTCATGTTCAATGAGGCTGCGCCGGATCAGCGGCATCACGCTCAACGCGCCGCGCAGCGCGCGGTCGGGCCGCGAGGCCAGGTAATAACGCAACAGCCACGGCAGAAAGGACGGCAGATCGCCCACGCTGTAGCGCACCTGCGGCGCACTGTTCGAGGCATAGCGAAGAATTTCCGCAATCTCGCGGGGGAACATATAGGGAAAAACCGAGGCGACCTCGATGATCCCCGCATTGCCGTAGCTCGTCTCCTCACCGGCCAGTTCGTGCTTGTCGATGAGGATGACGCCGCGCCCACGCCGTTGCAGATGCAGCGCAGCGCCAACACCGACCATGCCGGCGCCCAGGATGAGAACGTCGGCCTTCAGTTCCGCCATTCGGCACTCCGAAAGTTGAATGTCACCGGCGCTCTCGAGGCGCCTAAACTCAAACTAGCCATTGCGGCCAACCCACGCAAACCGATGGGTTTTCGGGGGAATTGCGCTTGCGCGGCGGCCAAACTCTGGCAACATGGCTCGAGCATGGCCCGGCGATGTTGCAGCAATAAGGGCGAACAGCAGAGAGCGGTAACGAAATGTCGGTACGTCAAATTTTGTTGGCAGCAAGCGTGGCCTCGATCTTCGCATTCGCGATGTCGCCGGCATCCAGCCAGACCCTGCGCTATGCCAACCAGGGAGAACTCAAGTCGCTCGATCCCTACACTCTGAAGGAAACGACGACGATCGCTCACCACGCCCATGTCTATGAGGGCCTGGTCACCCGCGACAAGCAATTGAAGATCGCCCCCGCGCTGGCCGAAAGCTGGGAGACGCTGACCCCGACCCACTGGCGCTTCCATTTGCGAAAGGGAGTCAAGTTCCACAACGGCGATCCCTTCACGGCCGATGACGTATTGTTCTCCGCCCAGCGGGTTCGCGCAAAAGGCTCCAATTTCCTGTCCAACGTCCCGCCCGATGCCAAGTTCGTCAAGGTCGACGATTACACGGTCGACGTGATGCTGGACGCGCCCAATCCCATTCTGATCTCGCAATGGGATGGCTGGTTCATCATGGACAAGAAATGGTGCGAGGAGCACGACGTGGTCGCTCCGACGCCGGCGTCTGCGACCACGCCGAGCTACGCCACATTGCATGAGAACGGCACGGGTCCTTTCACGATCGAGAGCCATCAGCCCGGCGTGAAGACGGTATTCAAGGCATTTCCCGGTTGGTGGGGGAAGCCGGAACACAATCTGAAGGAAATCGTCTTCACCCCGATTGCGTCCGATGCGACCCGCGTCGCCGCGCTGTTGTCGGGCGAAGTCGATGTTGTCGAGCCGGTTCCTCTGCAGGATATCCAGCGGGTGAATGCGAGCGGCGGGGCGACCGTCATGAACGGCCCGGAGATCCGCACAATCTTCCTTGGCATGGATCAGACCCGTGACGAACTGCTCTATTCGAGCGTGAAGGGCAAGAACCCCTTCAAGGACGTTCGCGTCCGCGAAGCCTTCTACAAGGCGATCGATATCGAGGCGATCAAGAACCGGGTCATGCGCGGCATGTCGACGCCGTCGGCGCTGATGATCGCTCCGCAATTGTTCGCGCTATCGAAGGACTTCACGCGGCCGAAATACGATCCTGACGGCGCCAAGAAGCTGCTGACGGAAGCCGGCTATCCCGACGGCTTCCAGCTCACCATGGATTGCCCGAACGACCGCTATGTCAACGATGCCGCGATCTGCCAGGCGGTGGTCGGCATGCTGGCGCGGGTCGGCGTCAAGGTCGATCTGCTGGCCCAGCCCAAGGCGCAGTATTTCGCCAAGGTCCTGAAGCCGGGCGGCTTCAAGACCTCATTCTACCTTTTGGGCTGGACGCCGGCCTCAAGCGACTCCCACAACGTGCTGCATGACATCCTGGGCTGCCGCGACGACCCCAAGGATTCCACCCGGGGCGAAGCCAATCTCGGCGGCTACTGCAACAAGGAATTGGATGCGCTGACCGACAAGATTCTGGTCGAGGCCGATACCTCCAAGCGCGACCAGATGATCAAGCAGGCCTACGAGATCGCGTTCAAGGACTACGCCTATATCCCGCTGCACCAGCAGTCATTGTCCTGGGGCGTGTCGAAAAAGGTCAAATTGACCCAGCGCGCCGACAACGAGGTGCTGCTCTACTGGGCCACCAAAACTGAAGAGTAACCAGTTCGATATCAGAGGTCCCGGGGCTCCTGGCTTCCGGGACCTCGTGTTTCAGCTACCGCAACGAAGCGCGCCGCGTACAGAGCATGATCCGGAAAAGTGGATACCGGTTTCCCTCGCGACAAACGCCAAGCGTTTGCGCGGAGATCATGCTCAAAGATAGAGAGTAGTGAAAGGATCAGATGCTCGCTTTCACTCTTCGCCGTGCGATCCAGGCGATCGGCGTCATGATTGCCGTCGGGATCATCTCGTTCTCGATGTTCCGCTTCGCCGGCGACCCGGTCAACCAGATGGTCTCGATCGACACCCCGTACGCCGAGCGCGTCGCGATCCGCGAGTCGCTGGGGCTGAATGATCCGATCCCGGTGCAGTTCGTGCGCTACTTCGCCAATGCCGCGCAGTTCAATTTCGGCATCTCCTATCAATTCCGCCAGCCGGTCGCGAGCCTGCTGAAGGAGCGGATGCCGGCGACGCTGGAACTCGCGATCGTCGCCACCATTTTTGCGCTCGTGTTCGGCATCCTCATGGGAGTCTATTCGGCTCTGCACAAGGACTCTCTGTTGGCAAAGCTGTTCCAGGCGGTCTCCCTGATCGGAATCTCGCTGCCGACCTTCCTGATCGGAATTTTGCTGATCTATCTGTTCGCAGTCATCCTCGGCTGGCTGCCGTCGTTCGGCCGCGGCCAGGTGGTGAAGCTCGGTTGGTGGACGACCGGCCTGCTCACCGTCTCCGGCCTGAAGGCGCTGATCATGCCCTCGATCACGCTGGGCCTGTTCCAGATGACGCTGATCATGCGGCTGGTGCGCGCCGAGATGATGGAAGTGCTGCGCACCGACTATATCCGCTTCGCCCGCGCCCGGGGGCTGACCACCCGCGCCATCCATTTCGGCCATGCGCTGCGCAACACGCTGGTGCCCGTCATCACCGTCGCCGGGTTGCAATTTGGCTCGGTAATTGCATTCGCGATCATCACCGAAACCGTGTTCCAGTGGCCGGGAATGGGCCTGTTGTTCGTTCAAGCCGTGCAAAATGTCGATATTCCCATCATGGCGGCATACCTGCTGATGGTCTCGCTGATCTTCGTCACCATCAACCTGGTGGTTGATATCCTCTACACCGTCGTCGATCCGCGCCTGCGCTCGACCATCAGCCGGCCGGCGTGACACCATGAGCGACGCCGTCGTCCCTCATCACAGCGAAACCGACGCGCCGCCGGTGCCAACTTCCTCCGCAGGCTGGTTCAGACGCGCCATCGAAAGCGACCTGTTCTATTCCTTCCGCCGCTCGAAGCTCACGATGGTTGCGGCCGCGGTGACGCTGCTGTTCTTCCTGCTGGCGATCTTCGCGTCCCTGCTCTCCGTGCAGAACCCGTTCGATCCCGCGCAACTGCAACTGATCAATTCACGTATTCCGCCGCTCTGGGAGGCCGACGGCCAAACGCCCTATCTGCTCGGCACCGACGAGCAGGGCCGCGACGTGCTGTCGGCGATCCTCTATGGCCTGCGTATCTCGCTCACGGTCGGCGTGCTCGGGGTGCTGTTGTCGGGCACGCTCGGCATCCTGCTCGGCCTGATCGCGGGCTATGTAGGCGGCGCCGTCGACTCACTCATCATGCGTATTGCCGATGTGCAGCTCACCTTCCCCGCGATCCTGATCGCGCTGCTGGTCAACGGCGTGGCCATGTCCGTGTTTGGCAATCGGATGGATGCCATGAGCATGCTGGCCGTGCTGGTGTTTGCGATTGGCCTCAGTTTCTGGGTGCAATATGCGCGCACGGTGCGCGGCTCGGTCCTGGTCGAGAAGAACAAGGATTATGTCGCTGCCGCGCAGCTCATGGGCCTCCCCGCGCCGGTCATCATGCTGCGCCATGTGCTGCCGAACGCGATGGGGCCGGTGCTGATCATCGCGACCATCAATCTCGCACTCGCGATCATCACCGAGGCCACGCTGTCGTTCCTCGGCGTCGGCCTGCCCGACACCATGCCCTCGCTGGGCACGCTGATCCGGATCGGCAACAATTACCTGTTCTCCGGCGAATGGTGGATCGTCGCCTTCCCCGGCATCGCGCTGGCCGCGCTGATCCTCTCCATCAATTTGCTCGGCGACTGGCTGCGCGACGCGCTCAATCCAAAACTGCGATGACCGAACCCGTTCTCAGTGTGCGCAACCTGCAAGTGGAGTTCGCCACCCGTCGCGCGACGCTGCGTGCGATCGACGGCGTCTCCTTCGACATCGCCAACGGCGAGGTGCTGGGCGTAGTCGGCGAATCCGGCGCCGGCAAATCCGTCACCGGGCTTGCCGTGATCGGACTGATCGATCCTCCCGGACGTATTTCGGGCGGCGAGATCCTGCTCTCAGGGCTGCGCATCGATCATCTGCCGCCGGAAGAAATGCGCCGCGTCCGCGGCAAACGCATCGGCATGATCTTCCAGGACCCGCTAACCAGCCTCAATCCGCTGTACCGGATCGGTGACCAGATCGTCGAGACCATCAAGACTCATACCTCCCTTTCCGAGTCCGCCGCGCGCAAGCGCGCCATCGACCTGCTCGCCGAGGTCGGCATCCCCGCGCCGGAAAAGCGCATCGACGGCTATCCGCACGAATTTTCCGGCGGCATGCGCCAGCGCGTGGTGATCGCGCTTGCGATCTGCGCCGAGCCGGAGCTGATCATCGCCGACGAGCCTACCACCGCGCTCGACGTTTCCGTGCAGGCCCAGATCATCGCGCTGATCAAGCGGCTCGGGCGCGACCACGGCACCGCCGTCATGCTGGTGACCCACGACATGGGCGTCATTGCCGAGACCTGCGACCGCGTCGCGGTGATGTATTCCGGGCGCGTCGCCGAGATCGGCCCGGTGCAGGATGTCGTGCGCAACCCGCTGCATCCCTACGCCAAGGGCCTGATGGGCGCGATCCCGACGCTTGCGGGCGAAGACAAGCGCCTGGTGCAGATTCCCGGCTCGATGCCGCGGCTGTCGGCCATTCCGCCGGGCTGCTCTTTCAATCCGCGCTGCCCATCCGCCTTTGACCGCTGCCGCGTCGAGCGCCCGGAGCCGATCCGCCACGGCACACAGGCCGTCGCCTGCCATCTCTACGACGCCTCGGTGAAGGACAGCGCGGCATGAGCTTTGTCGACGTCAAGAACCTGCGGCGCGTGTTCGACGTCTCAAAGCCGTGGCTGAACCGCGTGCTCGAAGGCGGTCACCTCGAATACCTCAAGGCCGTCGACGGCGTCACCTTCGACATCCGCAAGGGCGAAACTTTTGCCCTGGTCGGCGAATCCGGCTCGGGCAAGACCACGGTCGCGCGCATGATGGTGGGTTTGCTGCCGCCAAGCTCCGGCGAGGTCGTGATCGACGGTGTGTCGATGACGAACGCGAAACAAGCGCAGGCACGGCAGAAGCTCCGTCGCCGCATCCAGATGGTGTTCCAGGACCCGTATGCGAGCTTGAATCCCCGCTTCCGGGTCGATGCGATCGTGGCCGAGCCGATTCGCGCCTTCAACCTGATCCAGGGCGAGCGCCAGATCCGGGACCGCGTCGGCGAGCTCCTGAGCCTGGTTGGCCTCCATCCCGACGACGGCATCAAATTCCCGCATGAGTTCTCCGGCGGCCAGCGCCAGCGCATCGCGATTGCCCGTGCGCTGGCCTCCAACGCCGAGTTCATCGTCTGCGACGAGCCGACCTCGGCGCTCGATGTCTCGGTGCAGGCACAGATCCTCAACCTGATGCGCGATTTGCAGGACAAGTTCGGCCTGACCTATCTCTTCATCAGCCACAACCTCGCCGTGGTCCGGCACATGGCCAACCGCATCGGCGTGATGTATCTCGGCCGCATCGTCGAGATAGCGGAGGGGCGCGAGCTCTTCAGCCGGCCGCGCATGCCCTACACCAGGATGCTGCTCGGCGCCGTGCCCGATCTCGCGATGTCCGGTCGCCAGCGCATTCCGGTCAAGGGCGAGATCCCCAACCCGATCGATCCGCCGCCGGGCTGCGCCTTCAGCCCGCGCTGCCCGCTGGCCTTCGACCTCTGCCGGAAGGAAGCGCCCGCGCTGATCGACGGCGTCGCCTGCCACGCGGTCAACCTGGCGCCCGCGCCTGCCTGATCGTCCGATCAGGGGACGCAGGGGCTGCTGGCATGCCAGTTGGCAGGATCGTCCCGCTGTGATCAAGTGCGCCCGCTTGCAAAGAAGGATGAAAGCCCATGGCCAGCAACATCAATCCCGATTCGTTCACGACCAGGCCCGAAATCGAGGGCACTTTTGGCGTCGTGACCTCGACGCACTGGATTGCGACCGCGGTCGGGATGGCGACGCTGGAAAAGGGCGGCAACGCCTTTGACGCCGGTGTGGCGACAGCCTTCACCTTGCAGGTGGTCGAGCCGCATCTCAACGGCCCCGGCGGCGACGTGCCCATCATCGTGCATGATGTGAAGCGCGGCGCGACCCAGGTGATCTGCGGCCAGGGCCCGGCCCCGGCGAAGGCGACCATTACGCATTACAAGGCCGAGGGGCTGGAGATGGTGCCCGGCACCGGCCTGCTTGCAGCCTGCGTTCCCGGCACCTTCGAATCCTGGATGCTGCTGCTCCGCGACTACGGCACGATGCGGCTGCGCGACGTGCTGGAGCCCGCGATCTCCTATGCCAGCAACGGTTTTCCCTTGGTCGAGCGTGCCAGCGCGACCATCCAGACCGTCGAGAATTTGTTCCGCAAGCATTGGCCGACGTCGGCCGCGGTCTACCTGCCCAACAACGAAGTGCCAAAGCCCGGCACCATCTTCACCAACCAAAAGATGGCCGGGACCTATGCCCGCATCCTGAAGGAAGCGGAAAGCGTGGGAAGCGACCGTGTCGCGCAGATCGAGCGCGCGCGCAAAGCCTGGTCGCACGGCTTTGTGGCGGAGGCGATCGACAAGTTCTGCCGCACGCAAGAGGTCATGGACGTCTCGGGCTCGCCGCACAAGGGCGTACTCTCCGCAGATGACATGGCGAAATGGGCGCCGACGATCGAAGCACCGCTCACTTACGATTATGGCCGCTACACCGTACAGAAATGCGGCGTCTGGAGCCAGGGGCCGGTGATGCTGCAGCAACTCGCGCTCTTGAAAGGCTTTCAGCTCGACGGGCTCGATCCGACAGGGCCCGAGTTCATCCATCTGCAGATCGAATGCGCCAAGCTCGCCTATGCCGACCGCGAAAAATTCTACGGCGATCCCAAGTTCAACGAGATTCCGATCCAGACGCTGCTGTCGGACGCCTATAACGACGAGCGGCGCAAGCTGATCTCGGAAAAGGCCTCGCACGATTTCATTCCGGGCTCGGTCGAAGGATTTGGCGCGGTCGTCAAACTGCGCCGCGCCGAAGGCCATCGCGAGGCCGTCGGTGCCATGGGCGCGGGCGAGCCGACGGTCGGCCGCTTTGGCGAGGTGCGCGGCGACACCGTGCATTTCGACATCATCGACACGGCAGGCAACATGATCTCGGCGACGCCGTCCGGCGGATGGCTGCAATCCTCGCCCGTGATCCCCGACATCGGCTTCTGCCTCGGCAGCCGTGCGCAGATGTTCTGGCTCGAGGAAAACCACCCCGCCTCGCTCGCGCCGGGAAAGCGTCCGCGTACCACGCTGTCGCCGACCATGGCGCTGCGCGACGGCGAGCCGTATCTCGCCTGGGGCTCGCCCGGCGGCGACCAGCAGGACCAGTGGATCACGCAGTTCTTCCTGCGCCACGCCCATTGCAAGATGAACCTGCAGGAGGCGATCGACGCGCCGGCCTGGCACTCCGAGCACTTCCCGATCTCGTTCTGGCCGCGCACGGCGCGTCCCGGCGTGCTCGTGGTCGAGAACCGCGTGCCCAAGGCGAGCCGCGACGAGCTTGCGCGCCGCGGCCATGTGGTCGAAACCGGCCCCGACTGGTCGGAAGGCCGTCTCACGGCGGCCTCGCGCGTCGGCAAGCGCCGCCGTGCCGCCGCCAATCCGCGCGGCATGCAGGGCTACGCCGCCGGACGCTAAGAGCCGATATGACCTGGTCGATCATCGCGAAGGACAGTGCTACAGGCCAGTTCGGCATCGCGGTCGCGACGAGATTTTTTGCGGTCGGAGCCCGGGTGCCGCATATCGCCGCCGGCATCGGCGGCGTGGCGACACAGGCGCTGGTCAATCCCTATTATGGCATCGACGGCGTCAGGATGCTGCGCGAGGGCAAAAGCCCTCAGGATATCGTCACGGCCTTGCTCGCGGGCGATAGCGGGCGCGAGAGCCGGCAGCTCCACATCCTGGATGCGCAGGGACGGATCGCCGCGCATACCGGAAAGGACTGTGTCGACTGGTGCGGACATGTCAAAGGCGACGGCTTTTCCATCGCCGGCAACATGCTGGCGCGCGCCCAGGTGCTGGATGATACGGCAAAAGCGTACGCGGCGAATGGCGGGCTGCCCTTTGCGCGGCGCCTGCTCGCGGCGATGCGCGCGGGCGAAGCCGCCGGTGGCGACATGCGCGGCAAGCAGTCGGCGGCGCTACTGATCCACGACAAGGAAGAATGGTCGGCGCTCGACCTGCGCGTCGACGACCATGCCGATCCACTGGCCGAGCTGGAGCGGCTGGAACGCGTCAGCCGCGAGCGCTGGGTGCATTTCCGGCTATTCCTCCCCACCCGGCAGAATCCGGCCGGCATCACCGATCGCGCCACCATCGATGCCGGCATCGAGGCCGCGACTGCGGGCCCGAAATGACCGCAAGCCCGCTGATCGACATCCAGCGCCTGCGCGTGCTGTTTCATGGCGATGATGGGCGTACCACACATGCCGTCGACAGCGTCGACCTCTCGGTTGCCAACGGCGCGACGCTCGGCCTTGTCGGCGAATCCGGCTGCGGCAAGAGCGTGACCTCGCTCGCAATCATGGGACTGCTCTCGAAACAATCGGCCGAGGTTTCCGGCTCGATCCGGTTTGACGGGTTCGATCTCCTCGCTGCCGGCGACGAGACGCTGCGCGATCTCCGCGGCAATCGGCTCGCCATGATCTTCCAGGAGCCGATGACCTCGCTCAATCCGAGCTTCACGATCGGCGACCAGATCATCGAAACCATCCTGCGCCACCGCGGCGGTTCGCGCCGCACCGCGCGCGAGCGCGCGATCCAGCTCTTGCGCCGCGTTCACATCCCCTCACCCGAAAAACGCATCGACGAATACCCGCACAAGCTCTCGGGCGGCATGCGCCAGCGCGTGATGATCGCGATGGCGCTGGCCTGCGACCCGCGCCTTCTGATCGCGGACGAGCCGACCACCGCGCTCGACGTGACCCTGCAAGCGCAAATCCTGGAACTGATGCGCGAGCTCAAGGCCGAAAGCGGCGCGGCCATCATCCTGATTACCCACGATCTCGGCGTGGTCGCGGAGGTCTGCGACGAGGTCGCGGTGATGTATGCCGGCGAAATCGTCGAGCGCGCCACCGTCGACGAGCTGTTTTCGTCGCCACAGCATCCCTACACGGTCGGCCTACTCGGCTCGATCCCGCGGCTCGACCACCAAACCGATCATCTCGCCACCATCGAGGGCATGGTGCCGAACATGGCGAACCCACCCGCGGGCTGCCGTTTTGCCGCGCGCTGTCCATTTGTGCTCGACGCCTGCACCAGGGCGCCGCCGCCGCTCCGCGAGCTTTCGCCCGGCCACGCCTCGCGCTGCATCCGCGCGCCGCTGGAAAGGCTGGTGTCGTGACCGCGCTCCTCGAAGCCGAAAACCTGGTCAAGCACTTTCCGGCCTCGCGCAATCTGTTCGGCCGGCCGAAATCGTTTGTGCGCGCCGTCGACGGCGTCAGCTTTCATGTCGAAGCGCGCGAGACGCTGGCGCTTGTCGGCGAATCCGGTTGCGGCAAATCGACCGTCAGCCGGCTGGTACTGCGGCTGATCGAGCCAGATGCCGGCCGCGTGCGTTTCGAGGGCCGCGATCTGCTGGCGCTCGACGCGAACGAGTTGCGCGCCTTCCGCCGGCAGGCGCAGATCATCTTCCAGGACCCCTACGCTTCGCTCAATCCGCGCATGACCGTCGGCCAGATCCTGGGCGAGCCGCTGGCGCTGCATGAGCTGGTGCCGCCGAACGCGCGCCGCGCCCGGATCGAGGAACTGCTGCGTTTGGTCGGCCTCGAGCCGCGCTTTGCGCGCCGCTACCCCCACGAATTCTCCGGCGGCCAGCGCCAGCGCATCGCGATCGCGCGGGCGCTCGCGGTCGAGCCGAAGCTGATCATCTGCGACGAGCCGGTCTCCGCGCTCGACGTTTCCATTCGATCGCAAATCCTCAACCTGCTACGCGACCTGCAGGAACGGCTTGGCCTCTCCTACATCTTCGTCTCGCACGATCTGGCTGTGGTCAAACACATCGCCGACCGCGTCGCCGTGATGAATCTCGGCGGCATTGTCGAGACCGCACAGACGCAGGCGCTGTTCGCCTCGCCCCGCCACCCCTATAGCCGGGCGCTGCTGTCAGCCATCCCCGTGGCGAAGCCACAAGCCAAACGCGCCCGCATGATCCTGCAGGGCGAGATGCCGAGCGCGCTCAACCCGCCCTCCGGCTGCCGTTTCCATACGCGCTGTCCGTTCGTGGTCGAGCGCTGCCGCACCGAGGTGCCGCAACTCAAGGCGGATGGCACGGGACATGCACTTCGACATGAAGTGGCCTGTCACAGGGCGGCGGAACTGCCGTCCGCGGAGGGCGTGGTTCCCTCCGACGGCGGCTTTTCCCCGGCATTGGAGAAACTGGTCGCCGCCTTCAGCCTTTCGGAGGAAGGACCGGCGGGGAGCGGTGTTGATATAGTCGGCCGACCGGCAGTGTAACGAGGGGACGGGTACGATGAAGTTCTGGCGAATGGCTGCGGCTGCGGCCGCGTTGCTGCTTTCCTTCCAGGCGAACGCGCTCGCCGAAACCACGCTGCGCATCGGGCTCGCCGAAGACCCCGATATCCTCGACCCCACCATGGCGCGCACCTATGTCGGCCGCATCGTGTTTTCGGCCATCTGCGACAAGCTGTTCGACATCGACGAGAAGCTCAACATCGTGCCGCAGCTCGCGCTGTCGCACGAGACCTCCGCTGACGGCAAGGAAGTCACGATCAAGCTTCGGCCGAACGTGAAATTCCAGGACGGCGAGCCGCTCGATGCGGAAGCCGCCAAGTTCTCGCTTGAGCGACACCTGACATTCCCCGGCTCGTTCCGCAAGCCCGAGCTCGCCGCGCTCGACCATGTCGAGGTCGTCGATCCCCTTACCATCAAGCTGGTGTTGAAATCCCCCTACTCGCCGCTGATCGCCCAGCTCACCGACCGCGCCGGCATGATGGTGTCGCCGAAGGCGGCAAAGGCCGCCGGCGACAAGTTCGGCCTGCATCCGGTCTGCGCAGGTCCTTACAAATTCGTCGAGCGCGTGCCGCAGGACCGCATCGTGTTCGAGAAGTTCGCCGACTACTGGAACAAGGACAACGTTTTCATCGACAAGATTGTGTATCTGCCGATCGTCGACGCCACGGTGCGGCTCGCCAATCTCAAATCCGGCGGCCTCGACCTGATCGAGCGCGTGCTCGCGACCGACATTAAGGATGTGCGCGCTGACTCCAACCTGAAACTCTCGACCGCGATCGAGCTGGGCTACCAGGGCATCACGCTCAATATCGGACACGACAAGAACAAGGGGCCGCTCAGCCAGTCCGCCAAGGTGCGGCAGGCGCTCGATCTCTCGATCGACCGCGAAGCAATCAACCAGGTGGTGTTCAATGGCGAGTTCAAGCCCGGTAACCAGTGGGTCAATCCCGACCATCCCTATTACCAGAAGGCGTTCCCGATCCGCGGCCGCGACGTGGCGAAGGCCAAGGCGCTGCTCAAGGAAGCCGGCGTGACGCCGCCGGTTGCCGTCGACTTCATGGTGCCGAAGGGCGCCGAGACCGAGGCAGTCGCGCAGGTGGTGCAGTCGATGGCGGCCGAAGCCGGCTTCGACATGAAGATCCGCGTGACGGAATTCGCGACCTCGCTGAAGCAGGCCGAGGCCGGCGAATACCAGGCCTTCATGCTGGCCTGGAGCGGCCGCATCGATCCCGACGGCAATTCCTACATATTCCTGCATAGCAACGCGCCGCAGAACTACAGCGCCTGGAACAATCCCGGAGCCGACAAGGCGCTCGAGGATGCGCGGCTTGTCACCGACATGAAGCAGCGCATGGCGCAGTATGAAAAGCTGACCAAACTCGCCATGGAGGATGAGCCGATCCTCTATCTCTATCACCGCCGCATCATCATCGCGCACACCAACAAGGTCGAAGGCTACAAGCAGATGCCGGACGGGCTGGTACGCGTGATCGGGCTGAAGCTGAAGTGAGGAAGACAATACTTTCGTGTCCCGGGCGCAGCGCAACATGCGATGTTGCGCTGCTGAACCGGGACCCATCTTCGACATTCCAAGGCAATGGGTCCCGGATCAGCATTGCACCGCTCGCGCGCTGCAATGCATCCGGGACACGAGCGCTACCATGCTGAACTTCCTCGCGCGCCGTATCGTCCAGCTCATCCCGACACTGTTCTTCGTGTCGATCCTGATCTTCTCGCTGCAGCATCTGCTGCCGGGCGACCCCGCTTTGGTGATGGCCGGCGAAGAGCGCGATCCCGCCGTGATCGAGCAGATCAGGCATCAATACCGGCTCGATCGGCCGATCCCGGTGCAATATGTCTACTGGGTCAAGGGCGTCCTGTCGGGCGATTTCGGCGAGTCCCTGCGCATCAAGGTGCCGGTGCGCGAGCTGATTGCGCAAAAATTGCCGGTGACCTTGCAGCTCGCCTCGATGGCGATCGTGATCGCGTTCCTGATCGGTATTCCCGCCGGCATCATTTCCGCGGTGAAACGAAACACCGCGTGGGACTATGGCGCCAACATCTTCGCGCTGTGGGGAATCTCGACGCCGAATTTCTGGCTCGGCATCATGCTGATCTTCCTGTTCTCGATCAAGCTCGGCTGGCTGCCCGCCTCGGGCTTTGTGCCGCCGACTGAAGATCTAAAGGCGAGCCTCGCCTCCACCATCATGCCCGCCTTCGTGCTCGGCAACGCCATCGCGGCGGTCCTGATGCGCCACACCCGTTCCGCCATGCTGCAGGTGCTGGAGAGCGACTATGTGCGCACGGCGCGCGCGAAAGGGCTTTCCGAGCGCTCGGTGATCCTCAAGCACGCCATGCGCAACGCGCTGACTCCAGTCATCACGCTCGGCGCCCTCGAGCTCGGTACGCTGCTCTCGGGTGCGGTGCTGACCGAGCAGATCTTCTCGATCCCGGGTTTCGGCAAGCTGATCGTCGATGCCGTATTCAACCGCGATTACGCTGTGGTGCAGGGCGTCGTCCTGGTGACGGCAACGATCTACATCACGCTGAACCTGATCGCGGATGTCGCCTATATCCTGGTCAATCCGCGGCTGCGGGGTTGATGCATGACCGACGCCGTCCTCAGCGCGCTTCCCCTTGCCGCGCATGATGAACTGGAGAGCCCGGCGCGGCGTGCGCTGCGGCGGCTGTTCAAACGCAAGGGCGCGGTGGTCGGGCTCATCGTGCTCGCGACCTTCATCCTGCTCGCGCTTTTCGCATCATTCGTTGTCCCCTATGACCCGATCGCGACCAGCTGGACGCTGGTGCGCAAGCCGCCTTCTGCCGCGCACTGGCTCGGCACCGACGAGCTCGGCCGCGATGTGCTGGCGCGCGTCATCTACGGCGCGCGGGCTTCGCTGCTGGCTGGCGCAATCTCGGTCGGGATCGCGCTCACCGTCGGCGTGCCGCTCGGGCTGATCTCCGGCTATCGCGGCGGCTTCATCGACGCGCTGATCAGCCGCATCACCGATGCGATGCTGGCCTGCCCGTTTCTGATCCTCGCCATTGCGCTCGCCGCCTTCCTCGGGCCCAGTCTCGGCAACGCGATGATCGCCATCGGCGTCTCGGCGACGCCGATCTTCATTCGGCTGACCCGCGGCCAGGTGATGAGCGTCAAGGTCGAGGACTATGTCGAGGCGGCGCGCGCCATGGGCAATCCGCGCTGGCGCATCGCGCTGTTCCATATCCTGCCGAACATCATGCCGGCGCTGCTGGTGCAGGCGACGCTGTCGATTGCGGCTGCCATCATCGCCGAAGCCGCGCTGTCGTTCCTGGGGCTCGGGCAGCAACCGCCTTCGCCGTCCTGGGGCAGCATGCTCAACGCCGCGCAGCGCTTCCTCACCAACGCGCCCTGGATGGCAATCTGGCCGGGGCTCGCGATCTTCCTCGTGGTATTGTCGCTCAATCTCGTCGGCGATGGCCTTCGCGATGCGCTCGATCCGAGGGAGCGCTAGATCACCGTTTCCCGCATTACGCGACGGCAGTCCATTTCGTATTCGAGATCGATCACGGGCGGCCGGGCGAAGTGCCAGGTAAGGCCCGCCCGCGCAGCGCCGCGGCCAACGATGGCCTCGGCGAAGACCGGGTGGAAATCATGGACGGTGTAGGTCTGCGTCGCGGTCGCGTCCTGCCAGCCGGAACCGAACTCGGCCATCCGCTTTTCCATCACGCCCACGACATAGCGGACCTTCTCCGCGATCCCTTCGGGGCTGAGGTCGCGGTAGCGCACCGTTCGCTCCGCGTAGCTGGCGGCGCCTTCCTGCGCCTCGCCGCTGCCCGCGATCACAAAGGTCCGCGACGCGCTTTGGCTCGGCCGCGTGAAGGAGAATGCATAAAAGGACGGCTCGGACGGCGGATCGATCTCGGGGCAGACATTGCTGCGCGCGACCGGATTGGTCTTGCCATCATAGATGCCCCACTCCGCCAGCGTCTTGACGTAGTGCTGGTTGAATTTGCGGAAACCATCGTCGGTGAACGCGGCCGGCGAGCGCAGCTCGCAGGCACAGAACGAGGTCAGCGGGCGCCCGGCATCGGCGATGTATCTTGCGACTGCCGCGAAACCTTCGGTGAGCGGCAGCCATTTGTCGAATCGCACGCGCTCGATCTCGTAGCCGGGCAAGGCCGCCGACCCCGCGGAATACTGGAACACGGCAGGTATGAACCGGTAATTGCCGGCGGCGAAATCGCTGGTCATGTCGGATTAATCCTGCCCTATTCCAGTTGCATCCGGACGCCCTTGGCGCCGTTGAGGAGCCGCTTCAGGTGGAAGCCGGCAAGCGGATCGTCGGCGTGCAGGCCCACCAGCGCGGCAAAGGCCGGCATCGCAGCCGCATCTCCAGCCTCGAGCTTGGCGAAGGCTTCCGAATATTGCGTGATCGCCGGCGCGGCGAACACCTCTTCGCGCAGCGGCTCGTAGACGCGCAGCGGCTCGCTGCGGCCGCGCAGCACGATGTCGCCGACCGGCCGTCCCCTGAAATTCGCAGCCGCCCTGGCCACCGTCTCGCTCACGCAGATGCGGGTGCCGAGATGCTTGTTGGCGGCCTCGAGCCGCGCCGCCGTGTTGATGGTATCGCCATAGGCGGTGTAGTCGAAGAACCGCTTGCCGCCGAAATTGCCGACCAGCACCGGGCCGGCATGCACGCCGATCCGCGTGGTGCCGAAATTGACATCCTTGGACCTCCAGCGATCGCGGAACGCGACCGCCCAGTCGTCCAGATCGTGCGCGCAGGCGACCGCACGCGTTGCGAAGTCCGGCTGGTCGCCCGGCGCGTTGAAGAGGATATGGATGCCGTCGCCGATGATCTTGCCGACCGTGCCCTCATGGGCGAACACGATCTCGGTCATCCCGCCCATATATTCGTTGAGCAACGGCCCAAGGATTTCGGGCGCGATGTTTTCCACCAGCGAGGTGAAGCTGGTGACGTCGGTGAAGATGGCCGCGACCTCGCGGCGGTGTACTTCCATGCCGTCGCTTTCGCCATTGGAGGCCAGTCGGCTTGCGATCTGCGGCGAGAAATAGCGCGACAGCGAGGCATGCGCGCGCTCGGCGTCGGCCTGCCGGCGGCGCGCCTCGCGCAGCATCTCGACATGGCGGATGGTCTTGTCGATGGTGACTTCGAGGTCGCCGAAATCGATCGGCTTGGTGAGGAAGTCGAACGCCCCGCGGTTCATCGCGGTGCGGATGTTGCTCATGTCGCCATAGGCGGACACGATCACGGTGGACTTCTTGTCCTCGGCCTCCTGCAGCCTCGCGAGCAGCGACAGCCCGTCCATCCGGGGCATGTTGATGTCGCTCACGACCATGTCGACATGCGGATTCTGCTCCAGCGTCTGCAGCGCCTCGAGGCCGTCCTGGGCGAACATCACCTTGACGGCGCCCTCGCGGATCTGCCTGCGGAACTTCTGCAGGACCAGCGCCTCGAGGTCGGGCTCGTCGTCGACGAACAGAATGGTCGCTGTCATGCGGCCTGTCCGAGGCGGTTGTCGATCTCCTGCCGCAAGGCGGCAAAGTCGATCGGCTTGGTCAACAATCCCTCCGCGCCGCGCTCGATCGCCTTGCGCCGGGTCTCGGCGTCGCCATAGGCGGTGATCATGATCACGGGCACGTCGGGACGCTTCGCCCGCACCTCCGGCAGCATCTCCAGCCCGCTCATGCCGGGCATGTTGATGTCGGAGAGGATCAGGATGAGCGAGGGCTCGCCCACATCGACCGCGCGCTGAAGCGCGGCCGGCGCGGACGGCGCGAACTCCATGTGAAAGCGGCCCGAGCGCAAGTCGCGGCGGAACTGCTGGCGGAACAGCGCCTCAACGTCCGGTTCGTCATCGACGACGAGGATGTAAACACTCAATGCGTGCCTCCAATATTGCCTTGTGCGGCCAGCTTGCGCGGCAGCGTAATGATGAATTCGGTAAAAGCGCCTGGCTCTGTCTCTACGTCGATTGTACCGCCGTGTTGTTTCACCACGATATCATGGCTCATCGACAGGCCGAGCCCGGTTCCTTCGCCGGCCGGCTTGGTGGTGAAGAAGGGATTGAACATCTTCTCCTTCACGCCTTCGGGGATGCCGGTCCCGTTGTCGCGAATCCGGATTTCGACCCTGTTGCCGAGATTTTTCGTGCTCGCGCTCAGCGTCGGCTCGAAGTCGCCGTTGCTGGCCTCCTTGCGCTTGTTGGCGGCATAGAATCCATTCGAGATCAGGTTCAGGAAAACGCGGGTGATCTCCTGCGGATAGAGATCGATCTGGCCTGCACCGGGATCGAGGTCGCGCTTGAGCGTGATGTTGAAGCCGCTCTTTTCGGCGCGGGCGCCGTGATAGGCAAGATTGAGGCTCTCCTCCACGATCGCGTTGATGTCGGCCGCACGATGCTCGCCGGCCCCTTCGCGCGAATGCAGCAGCATGTTCTTGACGATGGAGTCGGCCCGCTTGCCGTGCTGCACGACCTTCTCGAGATTGCCCTTGAGCATGTGCGTGAGCTCTTCGATCTCCTCGCGGGTCTTGTCGTCCATCTCGGTGGTTTTCAGCACATCGTTCAGCTCGTCGATCAGCTCGCCCGACAGCGCCGAGAAATTGTTGACGAAGTTCAGCGGATTCTTGATTTCATGCGCGATACCCGCGGTGAGCTGGCCGAGCGAGGCCAGCTTTTCGGTCTGCACCAGGCGGTCCTGCGCGGTACGCAGATCGTCGAGCGAACGGGTCAGCTCGCTGGTGCGGTCGCGCAACTCGTTCAGCAGTCGCGTATTCTCGATCGCGATCACGGCCTGCTTGGTGAAGTTCTCCACCAGCGCGATCTGTTTGTCTGTGAACTGGCGCACTTCCTGGCGAATAATCGTGATCGCGCCCATCAGTTCGTCTTCCTTCAGCATGGGTACGACCAGAAGGGTCCGGGCACCGGCGATATCGGCCATTGCGACAACATAGGGAACACCGGCCTTGTAGCCCGGGGTGTTCCTGATATCCGGGACCTGGACCGCTCGATGCGTTTCAGCAATGATCGCGAGCGACGTCCCCGGCAGCGGTACGATGGGCGCGCGCTGCCGGTGAGCCGAGAACGGGGGCGGAATGTTGTGATCGGCAACGATATTATATTTTTCTCCGTCCCACAAATTCATGATGCCGAAATTCGCGCCGCAAACGCGTGTGGCGCTCTCGAGCATTGTCTGGAAGACCGGTTTCAATTCGCCCTGCGATGATGAGATAACCTGCAGCACTTCCGACGTCGCGGTCTGTTGCTCCAGCGATTCGCTCAAATCGTCGGTGCGTTGACGGAGTTCCTTGAGCAACCGCGTGTTTTCGATGGCGATCACGGCCTGCTTGGTGAAATTCTCCACCAACGCGATTTGCTTGTCGGTGAATGGACGGACTTCCTGGCGGAAAATCGTGATTGTGCCAACGAGCTCGTCTTCCTTCAGCATGGGTACCACCAAGACGGTACGTGCGCCGGCTATATCGACGATCGCAACTACGTTGGGAACACCCGCACGATAGGCAGGATTGTTCTTCAAATCGTGCTCGTGAACGACCTGATGTGTCCTGACGACGGCAGCCATCGGGGTGTCCGGATGCGGCTGGATCGGCGTCCGCTGCCGAAACTCGGCAAATGCGGCCGGGACGTTGTGACGCGCAACGTTATTAAATCTTTCGCCATCCCACAAATTCATCATGCCGAAATTCGCGCCGCAAACGCGTGTGGCGCTCTCGAGCATTGTCTGGAAGACCGGTTTCAATTCGCCCTGCGATGATGAGATAACCTGCAGCACTTCCGACGTTGCGGTCTGTTGCTCCAGCGACTCCGTCAATTCCGACGTGCGCTGCTCGACCTTGTTCTCCAGGTCGGCATAGGATTCCTGCAGCCGCGCGCCCATGTCGTTGAACTGGTTGGCAAGGCCCTCCAGCTCGTCTCCGGTCGGAATCGAGATGCGCTGGGCGAAGTCGCCGCTGCCGATGCGCTCGGCGCCGGCGCGGAGCGCCTGGATCGGGCCGACCATGCGCCGGGCGAGAAAGATTCCGGCGAGCACCGCGAAGATCGAGGCCGCGAGCAGCACGACCGCGAGACGCTGCAGCGCAGCGTAGAGCGAGGCGTAGGCTTCCTGCTCCGGCAGCTCGACGAACATGATCCAGCGCAGCGGCAGGATCGGCGCATAGGCCGTCAGCACCTCCTGCCCCTGGATGTTGAGCGCGCCCTGCAGGGAGTCGGCATCGAGATTCATGTTCCGCGGTGGCGGTGGCGGGGCTGGCGTTGCCCGCACCCCGGCCGCGGACTGCGACGCTGCGGCCTGGGCGGCCTGCTCCGCCTGCTCTGCGAGCGCGGCCTGCTCGTCCAGCGCCGCCTTCACCTGCACCAGCTTCGACATGTCGGTGTTGCGCAACACCAGGCTGATGTCGGGATGCGCGATCAGGCGGCCCTGGGCACCGACCACATAGGCATGGCCGTGCTCGCCGACCTTGATCTGGGACACGACGTCCCAGATCAGCTTCAGGTTCACTTCGGCGATGCTGACGCCAGCATCCTTGCGGGTGCCGGCCAGCGCCAGCGTCATGTAGGGCTCGGACTCCCGGCGGAAATAGACCGGGCCGTAATAGACCTTGTGGGCAACGGCCTCGGTGAATTTCGGATCCTTGGAAAGGTCCAGGCCGGAGTCGATGACGTCCATGGCAAGCCGCGACACCCGCAACCGCTCATGGCCGGTCGAATCGACCTGGGCGAGCTCGGTGATCGCCGGCACCTGCCGCAGCAGGCGCAGCGCGTCGAACCGCCGGTTTTCCAGCGAGGCCGCCGACCAGGGCAGTTGGGTGGTCCAGCCGAGCTGACTTTCGATTTCCTTGATGAACTGGCTGATCTTGGCGGCGGCCGCCACGGCCTGCTCGTGCTGGATCCGGATCAGGGCCGCCTTGTGCTCGCGGTAATAGAAGATGACCTCGAAAATGCCGTTGGAAAGCAGCGCGATCGCGACGACCGCGACGAACAGCGCGACATATTTGGTAAAAAGCCGGCTGCGGATGCTCGTCCGCGGCTCCTCCCCCACGGACGCAGCGTCCGCCGCGGGCGATCCCGCGAGCGTCCGGCTGGAAGGTGTATCCGGATGAAGGGAAATGGTCATCGCGTGCCTTGTTTAGCAAGAAGGCACGCTCTTGTCTCTTGCCGCAGTGCGGCAAACTCCACGCAGGGTAAAAATGAAAACGGCGGCGAGTTAACCCCGCCGCCGTGGAAAAGCCGGTAAATCTGGCCTCAAGCCGGCTTGGGCTGCTGCCGGCCGAGATCGTATTCGGCGATCTGTTTCGTCCTTTCGGATGAGGCGTTGGCCTGGTGGTCGGTCGCCAGCGTCACATAGACCGCGGGCAGCACGAACAGCGTGAACAGCGTGCCGATCGACATGCCCGCCACCACGACGAGGCCGATCGAGAAGCGGCTCGCCGCGCCCGCGCCGGTCGCGGTCAGAAGCGGGATCAGGCCGGTCACCATCGCCGCCGTCGTCATCAGGATCGGACGCAGCCGGATGCGCGCCGCCATCTCGATCGCCGAGCGCTTGTCGAGCCCCTCATTGAGCTGCAGCTCGTTGGCGAACTCGACCATCAGGATGCCGTGCTTGGTGATCAGGCCGACCAGCGTGAGCAAACCCACCTGGGTGTAGATGTTCATGGTCGCGGCGCCAAAGAACAGCGGGATCAGCGCGCCGACGATCGCCATCGGCACCGAGACCATGATCACCAGCGGATCCCGCAAACTCTCGAATTGCGCCGCCAGCACCAGGAAGATGATGATGATCGCAAAGCCGAGGGTGATCAGGAGCTGATTGCCCTCCTGAACGTACTGACGCGAGTCGGCGAGATAATCGTGACTGAAGCCGGCCGGCAGCTTCTTGGCCACGCCTTCGAGGAAATCGACGGCCTGCCCGACCGTCACGCCCGGCATCGGCACCGCGGAGAAGGTCGCGGAATTGAGCTGGTTATAATGCGTGAGCGAGTTCGGATCGGTCTGCGTGTGGATCGAGACCACCGTCGACAGCGGCACCTGCTGACCCGTGTTGGTCGACACATAGTAGCCGCCGAGCGATTCGGGCGACAGCCGGATGCCGCGCGGCACCTGCGGGATCACCTGGTAGGAGCGTCCCTCGAGATTGAAGCGGTTGACATAGTTGCCGCCGAGCAGGGTCGCCAGCGTGTTGCCGATATTGGCCATGGTGATGCCGAGATCGCTCGCCTTCGAGCGATCGATCGTCACCTTCACAGTCGGCTGGTTGAAGGCGAGGTCGCTGTCGGAGACGATGAACAGGCCGCTCTTGCGCGCGGCGTCCTTCACCTTCTCCATCTCCTCGTAGACGGCCTGGAAGCCGGCGGTCGAGTTGATCACCATTTGCACCGGCAGGCCGCCCGGCCCGCCCGGCAGCGGCGGCAGGTTGAAAGCGAACGCCTGGACGCCCTCGATCTTCGAGAGCTCGGCCTGCACCAGCGGCTTCAGCTTGATCGACGAACGCTTGCGCTCGTCCCAAGGTTTGAGCAGCATGCCGGCGATGCCGTTCTGCGGGCCGTTGATGCCGTTGAGCGCAAAGCGGAGATCGGTCTCCGGGAATTTCTGGAACACCTTGTCGAGCTTTTCGCCGTAGAAGTCGAGATAATCGATATTGGCGTATTTCGGTCCCTTGATGATCGAGAACACGATGCCCTGATCCTCCTCGGGCGCGAGCTCCTTGGAAGTGTGCGTCCACAGGAAGCCGACCAATCCCAGGATCGTCACCGCGAACAGCAGCGTGACCGGGCGATAGTCGAGCGAGCGATCGAGCCTGCGGCCATACCAGCGCGTCACCGCGCCGAACACGCGGTTGACGAGCCTGGAAAAACGTCCCTCTTCCGCCGTCTTCAGAAACAGCGAGCACATCATCGGCGAAAGCGTCAAGGCGATCACGCCGGAGACGATCACCGAGCCCGCGAGCGTAAAGGCGAATTCGCGGAACAGCGAACCGGTCAAGCCGCCAAGGAAGCCGATCGGCGCGTACACGGCGGCGAGCGTGATCGTCATCGAGACGATGGGACCGACGATTTCGCCCGCGCCCTTGAGCGAGGCCTGTACCGGCGACATGCCCTCTTCCAGATGGCGGTGGATGTTCTCCACCACGACGATGGCGTCGTCGACGACGAGGCCGATCGCGAGCACCATCGCCAGCAGCGTGAGCAGGTTGAACGAGAACCCCGCCATCAGCATCAGCGTACAGACGCCGATCAGCGACAGCGGAATGGTGACCACCGGGATCACCACGCTGCGCAGCGACGCCAGGAACAGGAAGATGACGACCACGACGATCAGCACGGCTTCGCCCAGCGTCTTCTCGACCTCGTCGATCGACGACTGGATGAACTTGGTGGAATCGTAGGCCACCTTCATCTTCATCGAGGGCGGCAGGTTGCGTTCCAGCTCCGGGAATAGCGCACGCACGCCCCTGACGATGGTCAGCGGATTGCCTTGCGGCGTTGCCTGCACGCCGATGAAGATGGCGTGCTCGCCGTTGAAGGCGACGCTGGCGTCCGTACTCTGCGCCGCGAGCTCGACGGTCGCAATGTCCTCCATGCGCACGAAGCCGCCGTCCTTGGCCTTGACGATCATGCGCTTGAACTGCTGGACGTTCTGCAGGTCGGTATTGGTCGAGACGTTGGAGACGACGAAGTAGCTCTTCGACTGCCCCGCCGCCGCCTGGAAATTGTTGGCCTGGATCGCGGCCTGCACGTCGCCCGGCGAGATGCCGCGGCCGGCCATCTTCACCGGATCAAGCCACAGCCGCATCGCGAAGGTCTGGCCGCCGAGGATGTCGGCGGAGGCGACGCCATCGACGGTCGACAGCACCGGCTGCACCACGCGCGTCAGGTAATCGGAGATCGCGCTGCCCGACAGCTCCTCGCTGGAGAAGCCGATATACATCACGGCCGTGGTCTGGCCGGTGGTCTTGGTGACGATCGGGTCGTTGGATTCCTTGGGGATGAGGTATTTGACCGAGTTCACCTTGGCCAGCACTTCGGTCAGCGCCTGGTTCGGGTCGAAGTTGAGCTTGATGTAGACCTGGATCGTCGAGGTGCCGAGCACAGAGGACGAGGTGATGTAGTCGACACCCTCGGCGGAGGCGACGGCCTGCTCGATCGGCGTGGTGATGAAGCCCTGGATCAATTGCGCCGATGCGCCGGGATAGGAGGTCGTGACGTTGACCACCGTATTCGACAGTTTTGGATATTGCCGGATCGGCAGCACCATGGCAGCGCGCAGGCCGATCAGCAGGATCAGCATGCTGACGACGATCGACAGCACCGGTCGCTTGATGAAGATGTCAGTGAAGCGCATCGCGGCGTTCTCTTCGATTTCGAGGGGAGCATGACCTCCTTGAGGTCATGCTCCGACAGGGTTCAGTAACGCGGCGGCTTCGCGGGAATCGGCGGCAGTGGATCGGTCGAGATCGTGACCGCACCACCCGACTGCAGCTTGTTCTGGCCGACCGCGACCACGCGATCTCCGGGCTTCAGGCCCTTGATGATCTCGGCGCGCCCGTCGATCCGGTTGCCGATCTGGACGAAGCTGCGGACCGCGGTTAGCGAGGTCTTGCCGTCGTCGGCCTTCTTCTCCGTGATCAGGAACACCGAGTCGCCGTAGAGCGTGTAGTCGACCGCCGTCTCGGGCACGGTGATGACCGGCGGCTTGTCCGGCAGCACCACGGTGGTGGTCGCGAACATGCCGGGCTTGAGGATGTGCTCGGGATTGGCGATCGTCGCCTGCACGCGGATGTTGCGGGTGTCGGCGGCGATCTGCGGCTCGATGGTGGTGATCTTGCCGTCAAAAGTCTGGTCCGGATAGGCATCGACCGCGATGCGCACGACCTGTCCGACCTTGAGCTGGCCCGAATCCTTTTCCGTCACCGTGAAGTTGGCATAGAGCTCGGAGAGATCGGTCAGCGACACGATGGTGGTGCCGGCGTTGAGGAACTGGCCGACTTCGACCATGCGAACGCCGAGCTCGCCCTCGAACGGCGCTTGCACCAGCTTCTGCGAGATCACGGCCTGGGTCCTGGCAATGCCGGCCAGCGCCTGGTCATAGGTCGCCTGCGCCTGGTCGGCGGTGGCCTGTGGTCCGAATTGCCGCGAGGCGAGCTGCTTGGCGCGGTCGAGTTGCAGCTGCGCCACCGTCGCCTGCGCCTTGAAGTTGGCGAGGTCGGCCTGCTCGGGCGCGTCGAACAGCTGCAGCAGCGGCGCGCCGGACTTCACATGCGCGCCGGGCGTGAACAGGATATCGGTGATGCGACCAGAAACATCCGAGGTGACGTTGACCTGATGCACGGCGGCGAGGCCACCGACCGCGATCAGCAGGTTCGGCACCACTTCGGACTTCGCCTCGGCCACGCTGACGGTCGCCGCCGGCGGCTTGTTGTTGGCGAAGAACTGCGCGATCATCTGGCCGCGGAAATAGTTGAACCAGACCAGTCCGCCGACCACCCCGGCCAGCAGCGCGCCAACGACGAGGAACCACAGCACCTTCCGCGCCGGGCGCGGACGGCCCTTCTCGTCGAGCGGCTTTCCCGAAAGTTTGGGTTCGGTCGCAATATTCATGTCATGCACTTTCTGCAGCAGCCGGCAGCGCCGGACTCTGCGACAATTCGCGGGTCAGATGCGCAGCAATTGCGGCTTCGTTAAGTCCGATCCCCCGGAGGAGAAATTCGCAAAGCTGCCGGTCGAGGTCGGCGGCGTGGCCGTACTCGAGACAATGCACCGAAGGCAGCCGTGTCAGAGCCGCCGTCAGCAAGGCATGATGGGCAAACCAGAACAGGTTGAGCGGCTCGGTCCCGATCCGCGCGGCGTCGCCGGAAGCAATCGCCGCCTGAAGCGAATCGACGAACATCGAGCCGATCAGCTTTTCGACCTTGGCGTAGAGCAGCCGCGCGAACTCGCCATCCTCGAGATGGCTGGTCACCATCAGCCGCAGCCGCTGCAATTCCTCTTCCTGGTCCGGCCCATCGGAGCCATGGATAAAGTGCCGGACCATGCCCCGGATCAGTTCCACCAGCGCCGCGGTCGAGGGCGCCAGCCCAAGCAAATGAGCCAATTCCGGATCGGCCTCGCATTCCTCGGCCAGGATCTCCGCATAGAGCGCGGCCTTGGACGGGAAATGCTTGAACAGCAGCGCCTCCGAGATAGCCCCTGCGGCCGCCACGCTCTTGGTCGTGGTGCCGGCAAAGCCATTGCGGGCAAAACACCGCTTGGCGGCGCCAAGGATCAATTGCCGGCGGAGATCGCTCGTCATGCGCAGACTGGTCATTTTGTGAGTAAGCACTCACCAACGCAAAAAGTCAAGGAACTTTGCTGCGGCGCAACCAGACTGGAGGTAGCGGGTTCTAGATCGGCGCGTGGCCGAGCGCCCCGCGCAGCCGGTTCATGATGAACGTGCCGTCGCGGTTGGAGAGCACGCGCTCCAGGTTGGCGCTGTCGATCTTGACGTTGGCAAACCGCGGCCCGCTGGAGACATCCTGCATGACCTTGGCAAAGGCCTCGATCTCGGCGAGCGTCGAGATCGCCTTGCTGTCGGCAATGCCGCAGGCGCGCGCGACGCCGACCAGATCGGCCGCGGCCGCGGTGTGGCTCACCTGCCCGCCGGTCTCGCCATAGGCCTCGTTGTCGAGCACGAGGATCGAAAGATTGCTGGGCTTCTGCAGGCCGACGGTGGCGAGGCTGCCCATCCCCATCAGCATCTCGCCGTCGCCGGTGACGACCACGACAGGCGTTTTCGGCTGCGCCAGCGCGAGGCCCAACCCCATCATGACGGCGCCGCCCATGGCGCCCCAGAGATAGAGGTTGCGGGCGTGGTCGCCAGCGGCCGCGAGATCGAAGGTCGAGGCACCGAGGCCCGCGACCACGAGCGCGTCCTTGCGGTCGGCCAGAAGGGTGGAGACGACCCGACGGCGGTCGAGAAGATTGGCCTTGCTCATTTCACGAAGACCTTGGTGCCGATCAGGCGCTGCGACAACAGCAATGCGGTGGGCGTGCAGGCATTATAGGCTTGGCTCGCGGCGGCCTCCATCACGTCCTTGACCTCGGAGGGATCGGTGGCGCGCAGCACGTGGATACCGGACAACTCAAAGACACCCTGCGTGCTCGAACCCATCGGCACCTGCCAGGGATTGAACTCGCCCCATTCGCCGCGCATGGTCACCAGCGTCAGAAACGGGAAGCGGAAGATCTGGGTCAGCGACAGCATGTTGATGCAGTTGCCGACCCCGCTCGACTGCATCAGCAGCACGCCCTTCTGGCCACCGCCCCAGGCGCCCGCGAGCAGCGCAATGCCCTCCTCTTCGGTGGTGAGCGGAATGCCGCGCATGGTGGAGGAACCGAGCACGCGCCGGATCAGCTGCGAATGGCCGGCATCCGGCACATAGGGCACCTGGCGCACGTCGTGGCGCTGCAGGATGGCAAAGATTTCCTCGGGCCATTGGGCCGCTTGTTCTTCTGTGGCGTCGGCGCGGGCGTGCATTTTCGTTTCCAGTCGGCTAGTTCAAAGAAGCGGGCGGGACTTTAGACGGGGCGGGAATTTGCGAAAGGCCAAAAACGGCATATCGCCCTTCATAAAGAGTATGACGGCATGACTGCGACTGCACGAGAGCTGGCGGAAAGCTTCGACCTGGAGAAGCTGACGGCCGAATTCTACACCGACCCCTACCCGACCTATCGGGCACTGCGGGAGAACGACCCGGTCAAGCGGCTGCCAAACGGCGCCTGCTTCCTGACCCGTTATGACGACCTCGTCATCGCCTACAAGAACACAAAAGCGTTCTCCTCCGACAAGAGACGCGAGTTTGCGCCAAAATACGGCGCCTCCCTGCTCTACGAGCACCACACCACGAGCCTCGTCTTCAACGATCCGCCGATCCACACCCGCGTTCGCCGCCTGATCATGGGCGCGCTCTCGCCGCGCGCGATCGCCGAGATGGAGGGCGATCTGATCCGGCTGGTGGACCGCCTGCTCGACGGCATCGCCACGAAGGGCTCGTTCGACCTGATCGGCGATTTCGCCGCGGCCATCCCGATCGAGGTGATCGGCAATCTGCTCGACGTGCCCCATGACGAGCGCGAGCCCCTGCGCGACTGGTCGCTGGCCATTCTGGGCGCGCTCGAGCCGGTCATCGGCGAAGCCGCCTTTGCCCGCGGCAACAAGGCCGTGAAGGATTTTCTCGCATATCTGAAGGTTCTGGTTGAACGCCGGCGTGCCAAACCGGGCAATCCCGACCGCGACGTGCTGACGCGGCTGATCCAAGGAGAAGGTAGCGGCGAAGCCGACGGCGAGAAGCTGACGGCAAAGGAGCTCCTGCACAACTGCATCTTCCTGCTCAATGCCGGCCACGAGACCACGACTAACCTGATCAGCAATGGGCTGGTGACGCTGGCCGCGAATCCTTCCGAAAAGGCGCGGCTGATCGCGCATCCGGAAATGATCAAGACCGCGGTGGAGGAGATGTTGCGCTATGAAAGCTCGAACCAGCTCGGCAACCGCATGACAGTCGAGCCCGTCGAGCTGGGAGGCTTCGCGCTTCCCGCCGGCACACCGATCACGCTCTGCATCGGTGCTGCCAACCGCGATCCCGCGCAATTCCCCGACCCGGAAAGGTTCGACATCGGCCGCACGCCGAACCGGCATCTGGCCTTCGCCACCGGCGCGCATCAATGCGCGGGAATGGCGCTGGCGCGACTAGAAGGCGCGACCGCGATCTCGCGATTTCTGGCGCGCTTTCCGCGCTACGCACTCAACGGCGAACCCGTGCGCGGCGGCCGCGTGCGGTTCCGTGGATTTTCGAGCGTACCGTGCGTGACGAATGCTTGACCCTCATGGTGACCGCGCAGGGTGGGCAAAGGCGCGCTTGCGCCGTGCCCACCAATTCAATACTCCCGTGCAATGGTGGGCACGCGGAGCCTGTCATCGGGCGCGCATTCGCGCGACCCGTTGGCTTTGCCCACCGCGATCAGAAGAAAAGTCGCGCGTTAGCCCTCGATGCCGCGCGTCGCCATCACGGCCTTCATCCGCCGCGTCGCAATTTCCGGATCGGCGAGCAGACCGGCCTTGTCGGCCAGCCGGAACAGCTCGGCGAGATGCACCGTCGAGCGCGCGCTCTCCTGTCCGCCGACCATGGTGAAATGATCCTGATGGCCGTTGAGATAGGCCATGAACACCACGCCGGTCTTGTAGAAGCGGGTCGGCGCCTTGAAGATGTGACGCGACAGCGGCACCGTCGGGCCCAGCACGTCGTGGAAGCCGGCCTCGTCGCCGGCAGCTAACCGCGACAGCGCGCAGGATGCCGCCGGCGCGATCGCATCGAAAATGCCGAGCAGCGCGTGCGAGAAGCCCTGTTCATCGCCGGCGATCAGCTCCGCATAATTGAAATCGTCGCCGGTATACATCTTCACGTTTTTGTTCAGCCTGCGGCGCATGTCGATCTCGCGCTGCTTGTCGAGCAGCGAGACTTTCACGCCATCGACCTTGGCCGCGTTGGCATTGATGACGGCGACCGCGGTGTCCATCGCCTTGTCGAGATCGGCTGTTCCCCAATAACCTGACAGCGCCGGATCGAACATGTCGCCGAGCCAATGAATGATCACGCCCTCGCGCACCTGCGACAGCACGCGGTCGTAAACCCTGGCATAATCGTCGGCATTGCGCCCGAGCTTCGCCAGCGCGCGCGACGCCATCAGGATGATGCGGCCGCCGACCTTCTCGATCCTCTCGATCTGCTCTTCATAAGCGCGGATCACGTCATCGAGGCTCTTCGCGTCCTCGACCGCGAGATGGTCGGTGCCCGCGCCTGAAAACACCAGCGCGTTGCGCGCCTTCGCAGCGCGAACCGAGCGCGTGATCAGCTCCAGCGAGGTACTCCAGTCGAGCCCCATGCCGCGCTGCGCGGTGTCCATGGCCTCGGCGACGCCGAGGCCGAGGTCCCAGACATGCTCGCGGAAGGCAATGGTCTTGTCCCAGTCGACCGCGGCCGAAAGCCAGGGATCGACATCGGCCAGCGGATTGGCGACCGTATGCACCGCCGAAAATGCGACGCGGTTCAGCGTCCCCTCGAGCCTGGCGGGAAAGGTCCGCGACGCAGCGAGGCGGTAATTCTCGATGCTGCCGTCAGCTTGCGGCAGCCTGAGCGACAACGACGACATCGGCAGGACGGGCTTGTTCATGGCCGTGATCTCCTCAAGGAGGGCTCGGTCTGCTCCCTCGCCCCGCTCTTCTTCGCGGGGAGAGGGTTGGGGTGAGGGACTGTTTCCGCGCAGAAGGTGAGGACGGAATCGTGGAGAGTCCCCCTCACCCGTATCGCATCTTCGATGCGATACGACCTCTCCCCGCAAGCGGGGCGAGGTGAAGTGGGCCTCTGGGTATACTGATTCAATCATGAATCATTCCGCTAGTCTCTCACACCTTGATCGGCGCAACATCGATCCAGCGCCGCTCCTTCCAGCTTTGCAACGCGCATTCGGCAAGCTGCACGCCCTTGGCGCCTTCCAGCAGCGTATATTTGTACGGCGCGTTTTCACAGACATGCCGGATGAACATTTCCCACTGCTCCCTGAAGCCGTTATTGTAGGCGACATTGTCCGGCAGCTTCTGCCAGTCGCCGTAGAAATCGTGCAACCGCTTCTCGTCGGGATTCCACACCGGCCGCGGCGTCATCTGCCGCGCCTGGATCATGCAGTCGGTCAGGCCCGCGACCGCCGAGCCATGGGTGCCGTCGACCTGGAAGGTGACGAGGTCGTCGCGATAGACCCGCGTCACCCAGCTCATGTTGATATGCGCGATCACGCCGCCCTTGAGCTTGAAGGTTGCGTAGGCAGAATCGTCGGCGGTGGCGTCGTATTTCTTGTTCTTCTCGTCATAGCGCTCGGGAATATCGGTATTGCCGATACAGACCACGCTCTCGACCTCGCCGAAGAGATTATCGAGCACGTAGCGCCAGTGGCAGACCATGTCGAGGATGATGCCGCCGCCATCCTCTTTCCGGTAATTCCAGGACGGCCGCTGCGCTTCCTGCCAGCCGCCCTCGAACACCCAATAGCCGAACTCGCCGCGCACCGAGAGCATGCGGCCGAAGAAGCCGGAGTCGCGCAGGAAGGCGAGCTTCTTCAGGCCCGGCAGGAACAGCTTGTCCTGCACCGTGCCGTGCTTGACGCCTTTTGCATTCGCAAGCTTCACGACATCGATCGCCTCAGTCAGGTTGGTCGCGATCGGCTTCTCGCAATAGACATGCTTGCCGGCGTTGATCGCCTTGGTCAGCAGCGAGGGCCGCGCCTGCGTGGTCGCGGCATCGAAGAACACGCTGTCGTTCGTATCGGCCAGCGCCTTGTCGAGATCGGTGGTCCAGCGCGCCACGTTGAAGCGTTTTGCCAGTGCCTCGACCTTGCCGGCGTCGCGCCCGACCAGGATCGGATCCGGCATCACCCGGTCGCCGTTGGCGAGCGCCACCCCGCCCTGATCGCGGATCGCGACAATCGAGCGGATCAGATGCTGGTTCAGCCCCATCCGGCCGGTGACCCCGTTCATGATCAGGCCGAGGCGTTGGGTGGGCATTCGGTTTGCTCCCGGGGCGCTACTCGTTGGCCATGGACGCGGCGACAGAGTAATTAACCCGCTGGATAAATACTGTCCAGGGGATCTTTTCGCTCGACCGAAGGCGCCCGGTCGCAAGGCCTGAGGCTCGACCTAGACATCCAACGTAGCGGGTCAATAGAGAACGGCGGGGAAAAGCCCGGGGGCGATATCAGGCCGCTTCGAGGCGCTTGATTTCCGTTTCGAACTCAAAGCGCAGTTGTGCGCTTTCGGCCTCGGGCAGCCAGAGCGACATTTGCGGAAAAATGGTTCGGTACAGCGATACTCGGGTTGGTTCCCAAGGGAACGTTCGGGCCGCCCTCGCCTCCGCGAGAATCTTATGTAGCCGCGTGCGGACTTTATCAGGATCGGGACGATATGTAGGAACAGAGTCCACTCCGAATAAATCGGATTGGGGGTCCTCAGATAACATATCCGGCTGCTGGGTCTCACGCACCATGAATGACCATCAGAAATTACGAATCCCAAGCATTATGCACTAAAGCGACTGGTAGAGCGAGCCACAGCCTAGCTTTATCCCCGGTCGGGAAACGCGACTGCGTAAGCCCGATCGATCTTGGCCATCTACTCAATCGTGAAGGCCAAGCTATCCGCAATCGCGGCGATATGATTGATTTCGTCGAGCGAAAGAGTACGGCTCCTGCGTGACTTCAGGTACTTGTCGAGCACTTGATATCCCCCGATATGGAACTCCCATACGGTCGTCGGCACGGGCTTGAAAGATTGGTTCTTATTAATCCAGACGGCCTGTTCTTCTGGCGAGTAGCGAACCGCTTCGACTCCGTGATCGCCCTTACCTTGATAGGCAGCCAATCCTCGTCGCGGCAACTCGCGTAAGAGGTGCGCCTGCATCAGCGCCCAGCCGAGACCGGATATTGTTTCGAAATCTTCCACACCGACTGGGAACGGCACTCGTGGAAAGTCTATTCGCAGAAATTCTGCGTACAGCATACGATATGTTCGCGAGTGCAGAATGGCATAAATATAACCAAGGATTTCTTCGGGCGTATAGTGATGCTCGTATCGCGCATCGAGAAACGTGCGGAACTCGGTAGAGAGATTTTCTTCGTGCCGCCGTCCGGGTGGGAATAGCCGTATCGGCAAAACGTAGTTTTGAGATTTCGTCGCACTAGAGACCAAGCAGCTCTCTGCTGGAGCGCTCGAAACGAACACATGCCTCCAGGTTTCCGTGTCGATCTGCCGGGGAACAAGAAGGCAAAGGTTATCCTTACCTGCGACGTGATCTAGCAGCTCGCGCCGGGGGCGATCGATCGTGAGGGCGCTGAACTCGCTCCATCGATCGTCAAAAGGGCGATATGCAACGGTTTGCGGAGGTGTCGCTTTCCCTTCTTGCGCTGCAGTTCTGGAAGTTGCAAGAGACCAAGAGGCGCCGTCTTTCAAGCCATATTTATCGGCCAGCTCTTTGTCCGAATTCCTTTTGTCAGCAAATTCTGCGAGCTTATGAACCATCTCGGATTTAGTGAACGAGATTGCAAAATTGTCCCTGTGCGTTTGGAATCCGAGCACGTTGATCGGAAACACTTCAGTTAAACGCCAGAACGCCTCATACTCATCGCGAACGACAGCGTCTTGCTCTGCGAAGAGATAGAAAGGCCTGACAGGTTCTAATCTTCGCCATTCGACGCTCTTTATCGTCCCCTCAGCCGCATCGCGGTATTTTTGCATGCGTCCACCCCAAAAATCAGCACGCCAGACGCCAGAATCCAACCCTTTCCGCTTTACGAACAAGCTGATCGCCACTCCTTGTTTGATGTCGAAAACGTTCTCGTCCTTAGATCCATCCGGCGAACTAACCTTGAAATATCCATGCAGATCCAAAACATAAATCTGATGAAAGCTGCGCATTAGTGATTGGCGCATCCCGCGAAAGGTCGGGTTGTCCAGCCAGCGATGGTTGGTGATAACACCGACTATCCCATTCTCAATACCCGGAACTGCATGTTCGATTAGCTTGCCGTCAGGCGCTATTGTTTTGAAGCTAAATCCATCCATTTTCATTTGTGCAAAGCGGATGAATTTGACGTAGTCATCTTGGAGCCATTTGGAATTTTTCTCGCCCAAGGGCTTCCTTTCATCCAAGCCGCCTGCGGTTTTTTCCCAACTAAATTTGTATTCGTCGATCGCTTCGGTAATCCACCGTCCCTTGTTCTTCGAATGACCTGAATAGGGAGGGTTGCCGGTAATGACAAGAATTGGCTTCTCCTTGACTGCCTGAGCCGCCTCCACTTCTGCCGTTACAGCCGGCAAAAGAAGATTTCTCAAGGGCTCAATTGGCTCAAGCGTATTGGTTAGAAAGACCTGAAGGCGCTCCTCGTCCTTCAGAGGATGCCCCTGATCCCGCAAATACTGCGACAACTTGAGGTGAGCGATTGTATATGGAGCAATCAAATACTCAAATCCGTACAGATTTCTTAAAATATGCTCGCGCACAATTGGCTCGGCCCGGCCGGATTCCGGCCCACCGATGTTATCAAAGATTCTCTGACACACCTCGAGCAGGAATGTTCCTGTGCCACAAGCGAAGTCGAGGACTGTGACACGCTTGTTGTCAGCAAGACCATCGTGGATAGAAAAACTTTCCTTCAGAAGGCCGTCCACAGCGCGAACGATGAAATTCACGATCGGCGGAGGGGTATAGTAGACACCACGCGCCTTGCGGGTTTTCCCATCGTAGGCTTTAAGGTAGTCTTCATAAAAATAGATGAACGGATCGCGCTCAAATAGCCGATGCTCTTCCTCATCGCCAGCACGCAGTTTGCGGCTGATTGCCTTCCGACTCCGGAACGACAGGTCTTCATGAATTGCCGGAAGGTTTAATGCGTTGACGATTGATAACACTTCCTCAACTACCCAACGCACGTCACGATATTCGGTTTTCTCAAGCTCGGTCAAAAAATCAACTAGTTCACGAATGAGGCGAAACGAGCCGGGAACGTGTTCGCGGGCATTGTGCAACGTCACAGGCTCCGAGCCGGAGTTGAGCCGCGCGAGAAACAACCCGTAGGCAAGCATTTGCGCGAAGGCATCGGCAAATTCGTTGAGCGTCAGTTCATGAAAGACCTGATCGCGGAAAATCTGGAACAATCCATAGAGCCGCCCTTCCTTATGATCCCTTTCTTGCCGCACCAATTCTTCGCCAAGATAATCGTGGAGCAGCTTGCTTCGTGTCGCGAGCGCCAGCGCAAGTTGTTGCGCACGTCCGATGCCTTCAGGCGCGGTTGAAAAGAAGGCCTGCAGCAGCGTGGACACGGCCGCAACGCGATCCTCACGTAAGCGAAACTTGGGGTTTTCGAGATCGGTCGCATGGCAGAGCGTTTCGCGCTGGATGCCATCCTTGCCGATCCAGATAAAGTGAAGGTAGTCGGTCAGAATGATGTTCTGCGAGAGGGTCTTGTATCGCACGATCTGATCGGATTTAAGAACCTTATCGAGATGTTCTCCGATCGCCTTGTTCTCGACGTACCCGAGAATGAGGCCGCGGCTTGTGATTTTGAAATCCGGAGCGCCCTTTTCGGCTACTCGTTTGGGTTCGTGCTGAACTGTGGTCCCATTTCCACTCTGATCGGCGAAGGTCTGCAAGAGCGCTTGTAACGCCGCACGATCCGTATGTTCAGTTTTCTCGTCGATTTTGGTCTTGCGCAGTGCAAGCAGGTACCGATCAAAGACATTTTTATCGGGCATCAGCGCAGCCCCATCCGCGATTCGACAATTGGCAGCTTAACTCGCTACTAGAAAGTTGCAGTCCCGACAATCACTTCCAACTGCAGCAAGCCGTCTACCGCACCATCGACTAATTTCTAAATATCAGAATTTTCGCTTGACGCCTCGCTAGAAGCAGGAATATAGCCTCATATGTCCCGTCTCCTCGGAGGGGCGCTTCGCCATCGTCACGGAACGTTGGGTGCGGGATGCGATGGACGCTTCACGTCAAAGGCGAATGATGCGAGAAGCGGACGGCAAAGTCGTGTGGTCCTGACACCCCGATGCTGGTGTCAAGTTCGTGGACGATTCCCAAGGACGACGGGGGCTATCAAGCCGGTACCCCGGGGAGAGCGCGTATAAGCCGTAAACCGTTGCGCAGGGAAGGCCGGATTGCCTCCGCTGAACCTGTATGCTCGTGTGCGCCTTCTTCTGTACACTTTGCACGCGAGACCGCGGGTGCAGCGCGCACCCGGCTTTCCCTGCGCCCTCATTCCTGAGGGACGCGACGAATTCGAAGCAAAGCTCGCGCGAAAGCCGCGGCGAGATCGCGAAGCCGTGCCTGCGCGGCGGATGTTTGAGATTTGAATGCGAAAACCTATCCCGGTCATTGCGAGCGAAGCGAAGCAATCCAATTCGCGGCACGGAAAGCATGGATTGCTTAGTCGCACGTTGGCTCCTCGCAAATGGCGGCCCATTCAACGCCAGAATGCGCTGGCACGCGCAACCGCGGAGCCCTATCCCGCCCGAACAGCGCCGACGACTTTCCCGTCAGCGCCGCCAGCACCAGCGCGACCATGTGGTCGAGCCGCTCGTCTTTCGCTTCCCTGTTCAGGAGGTCGCGGCCGAAGATGAAGCCGAGCGTCGCGCTGTTGGAGAGATAGAAGAAGCTCAGGGCGGCGATCGAGATGTAGAGCTGCACCGGATCGACGGAAGCCTGGAAGTCGCCGCTGACGACGCCGCGCTGCACCACGGTGCGGATCATCTCGACAAAGGGCGAATGCATCGACTTCACCTTGGCCGAGCGCTTCAGGTGCCTGGCGCGCGCCAGGTTCTCGCTGTTGAGCAGCGCGAGGAATTCGGGGTTGCGCAGGAAATAATTCCAGGTGAAGGCGATCAGCGTCTTGATCGCCTCGGGCGGATCGAGATGCTCGAGCGCCAGCGTGCGCTCCTCGCCGCGGATCTTCTCATAGGCGCCTTCGAGCACCGCGAGGTAGAGGTCTTCCTTGTTGCCGATGTGGTAGTAAAGCATGCGCTTGTTGGCGCCGGCCTTGGCCGCGATGCGGTCGACCCGCCCGCCGGCGAGTCCATGGGCAGCAAATTCCTGCTTCGCGGCCTCGAGGATGCGCAGCCGCATGCCCTCGGGGTCGCGCTGCCATTTCAAGACCCGCTTTGCTTTTGCCTTGGCCAAGCGCCTTGCCCGGTGATGTTGCGAGAGGTGATGTACCATGCAACCGGCGGTTTGGTCCATGGCAGCCCCCTCGCGGAGACAGCCCCTCACCCCAACCCTCTCCCCGCGAAAGGGCGGGGAGAGGGAGCAGACCGAACCCGCTGCTCCGATTCAACCCGTTTTCTCGCCTTGAGCAGCGCCGCGCGGCGTCCGTTCGAGGAACAGCGTCTGCACGCCGCAGGTGTTGCTGCGAATGCTCATCACCCGCGTGCCGGGCTTGCGGCCGATGCGCACTTCAGACACCTCGATGCCGGCGGCCAACAGCCGCGCCCGCGCCGCGTCGAGGTCGCCGACGCGCCAGCTCAGGCCCCACAGCTTGTCGTGGGTGGCGTCGCCGCCCGCGACCGGCCGGCGCACCACCTCGACGATGAGATCGCCGCAGCGGAAGAACATCAGCTGGCCCCAATCCTGATGCGTGCGGTCGAGCGCCATATCGAGACCGAGCCGCGCGCCGTAAAGCGCGGCGGCCCGCTCGGAATCCTCGGTCGAGACCACGACATGGTCGAGCCCGGCCACGGGCGCAGCGGCGGTTGCGCGCGCGCGCGGCCGTTCGCCGCCAAGCTCCAGGAAGAACATACGCACGCCGCGCGTGAGATCGGTCGAGGCGCGGGTGCGCTTCCAGTGCAGCGTGGCGCCGGAAACCGAATCCGTGCTCTCGGCGTCGGCAATCGGCTCAGGCTTCAGTGCGACGCGCTCGAGCCGCCGGTGCATCCTGCCGATGTCGGGGGTTGCGAAACAGATGCTGGCAAGCCCCTCGCCGCGCATGCCGATCAAGTTGCGGATGCGGTCGGCGGCCACGCTGAACCCGCTTGGCGCCATCAATTCGAGCGTCATGTTGGGAAGCGTGAACAGCACACGATCGGCGCCATCGCCGCTGCTCCGCCACGACGGCGCGCAGCCGAGCAGCGCTTCGTAGGCCGCAGTGCCCTTCGCAATGTCCTCGACGAGAACGACGATGTGATCGAGGCCACTTATCACATCGCGCCCCTCCCTTTTGATCGATGCCGCCGGAACCGCCGGCGCCCGAGCACCGTTGTTAGCGACATCCTGTCACGGCCGTATTTGCGCCGAAACCCCACCCTGGGCGATTAACGCGGCAGCCCTGCGAATAATTTCAGCGAACATCCGAAACAACCGGTGCTAATGTACTGGCGCCGGGGCCGGACCACCCAACAAGCGCATGATGGACAACCCAATGCAGGCCCTCTTCATCGGACAGACCTATATCGACGTCACCTTCATCACCGACCATCTGCCTGTTGGCGACGAGAAATATGTGGCCGACGCTTACGCGGTTTCCTTCGGCGGCAATGCGGTCACCGCCGCGTTCTGCTGCGCCAAGCTCGGCATCGTGCCGGACCTGATCTGTACCGTCGCCAATGACTGGCTCGGCCGCATGTTCCAGGACATGAGCGCGAAGTATGGAATTTCGGTGCATCCGCGCAAGGTCAACACCTCCTCGCTCTCCTTCATCATGCCGAAGGATGGCAAGCGCGCCATCGTCCGCTGCCGCGACGACGCGCATATCCATCCCTTCCCGCTGCTCAATCTCGGCAACTGCCGCGCGCTGCATATCGACGGCCACCAGCCGGACGCGGCGATCCACTATGCCAGGCTATGCCGCGAGGAAGGCATTCTGACCTCGCTCGATGGCGGCGGCTTGCGCACCAACACCCATGAGCTGCTCGAGTTCATCGATGTCGCCATCGTCGCCGAGCGGCTGTGCGAGCAGATGGATCTGACGCCGGAGAAGATGATCGATTACCTCAAGAGCCGCGGCTGCCGGGTCGGCGGCATCACCATGGGCGAGAAGGGATTGCTCTGGTACGACGAGACCGGCGCGGTTCATTCGTTGCCGGCGCTGCCGATTGCGCGCGAGCGCGTGATCGACACCAATGGCGCCGGCGACGTGTTCCACGGCGCCTATGTCTATTCCTATCTCGCGCATCCCGAGAAAAGCTGGCACGACCATTTCGATTTCTCGCGCGCGGCCTCGACCTACAAGATCCAGCGGCTCGGCAACGAAGCGGGCCTGCCGACCCTCGCCGACATCGAGAAGGTGCGGCAGGAATTCTCGGCCGGCGCGGAAGCGGTGCCAATCAGGCGAGCGCAGCTTTGAGATCAAAGGCGGGATCGGCGGCCTTCTCCGGCGCGAGCTTCCGGTCCATCGGCAGAAACCGCCGGCCGAACATGTGGTCGCCGGCGCGATTGACGGACTCGATGCCGACGAGTTGGCCGGACCTGTAGCAGAATGCCGAGAACGCCTTCTGCGCTGGATCGCCGCGCAGCACGACCTGGTCGTAGCCGGTGGTCAGCCCCGCGATCTGCAGCTTGTCGTCGCCCTGGTCGCTCCAGAACCAGGGCTGGCCGTCATAGACCTTGTCGTCGCCGGTCAGCCGCGCCGCCACGCACCGCGCATGGTCGGTGGCGTTCTGCACGGACTCCAGCCGCAGCGAGCCGCCGAAGCGCGGGCTCTCGAACAGCGCGCAGTCGCCGATTGCGGAGATATCGGGATCGGCGGTCAAAAGATGCTCATTGACGACGATGCCCGACGCAGTCGGCAGCCCCGCCTCCCTGGCAAGCTCGACATTCGGCAGCACGCCGACGCCGACCACGATGAGATCGGCCGGGATGTGGCGGCCGTCGCTGAGGCTGACGCCGGTGACCTTGTCGCCATCGGCTTCGATCGACGTGGCCATCACGCCGAGATGGATGCGTACGCCGGCTTCGGCATGGCGCCTCTGGAAATAGTCGGAGATTTCCGCCGTCACCGCGCGCGCCATCACGCGGCTGGCAAGCTCCAGCACATCGACCTCGAGCCCCTTGATCCGCGCCGTCGCGGCAAACTCGAGCCCGATGAAGCCCGCGCCGATCACGACGACGCGCCTGCTCGCCGCGATGCGCGCGCGCAAATCCTCGCTGTCGTCGAGGATGCGCAGGTAACGCACGTCGGGCAAATTGGCGTTGGGGATATCGAGCAGGCGGTTGCGCGCGCCGGTCGCGAGCACGAGGTGGCCGTAATCAAGCGTGGCGCCGGAGGCGAACTTCAGCTTGCGCGCGGCGCGGTCGATCGCCGCGGCGTGATCGGAGATCAGTTCGATCTTCTGGTCGTCGAAGAATTTTTGCGGCCGGAACATCAGGCTGTCGGGGCCGCCGGTGCCTTTCAGATACGCTTTCGACAAAGGCGGCCGCTGATAGGGCGGATGCGCCTCGTCGTTGATGACGCAGACGCGATCCTTGAAACCGAGCTGGCGCAGCGAGGCCGCGACCTGGAAGCCCGCGTGGCCCGCACCCACGATCAGAACCGGTCCCTGTGTCATCGCGACAGCCCGGCTGTCAGGGCACGGCAATCGCCCATGTCGTCACCTCTTCTCATCGATTTCGGCTTGCCATCATCCGTGAAGAGCGGCGCTCGTGTCCGAGTCCCGGGCGATGAGGCCCATTTAGCCTCATGGCCCGAACGAGCGCAAGGCCGGCCACTGCGGGGATTGTCATCCGCCCCTTTCAGCGATTTAAATGCACCGTCGCCTCAAGCCCGGGGATTTCAGATGCCGACCCCTCCTGCCACCGTCTCCTCATCCGACGATCCGGCGCTGCTTCGCGTCGAGGGCCCGATCGCCACCATCACGCTGAACCGGCCCGCGGCATTCAACTCGATCAATCTCGCGATCGCGCAAAAGCTCGAAGCACTCAGCGCCGAGGTCGAGGCCGATGACGCGATCCGGGTGCTGGTGATCGAGGGCGAAGGCCGCGCCTTCTGCGCCGGCGGCGATTTGCAGACCATCGGCGTGGCTTCTGCGAATGACACGGTCGCGCCGGTCGTCGGCGAGCTGTTGAAGCACTATCATGCCTTCATCACCACCTTGCGGCGGATGCCAAAGCTCGTGCTGTCGAGCGTCCATGGCTCGGCCGCGGGCGCCGGTATGTCGCTCGCCTTTGTCGCCGACCTCTGCATCGCGACCGAAGACGCCCGCTTCACGCCGGCCTACTCCAAACTCGGCGTCTCGCCCGACGGCGGCGGCACGGTCGGCGTGGTCGCGAGCGTCGGCACGCGCCGCGCGCTGCAAATCTATCTCGCCGAGGACAGCTTTACCGCGCAGCAGGCCCATGATTGGGGGCTGGTCGCCAAGGTCGTGCCGGCGATGGAACTCAAAGCTGCGACGCGCGAGTTCGCGCTGAAGCTGGCGCAGACCGCACCGGCCGGCATTGCCGCCACCAAGGCGCTGATTCATCGCGCGCCGACAACACCGATCGAGCAGCAGCTCGACGCCGAACGCGACGCCATCATCGACTGCATGGACACCGAAGAGTTCCGGATCGCGGTGAAGAAGTTCACGAGCAAATCGAAGTAGTGGTTTTAATTCGGGCAGATATAGCCTGTCCCCGCCGGCGACTTGAAGCAGCCGACCGATTCCGGGATCACCTGTTTGGGCAGCCAGAGTACGACGCTCGGGAAATAGATCGTGAACGTGATGGTGATCAGGAACACCACATAGATCGGAAGCGCCGCGCGCAGCGCCTTGCCGAAACTGACGCCGACGAACTTCGAGGCCATCAGCAGCACCAAACCATAGGGCGGCGTGATCAGGCCGAAGGCGAGCGTCGCAATCAGCACCACGCCCATGTGCACGCCGTTGATGTCGCCGGCCTGGGTCAGCGCGTTCACCAGCGGCATGAAGATGATGATGGTCGGCACCGGCTCGATGAAGTCGCCGACCACGGTGAACAGCAGCACCATCAACAGCATGATGTAATGCGGATCGTTGCCGGCGATCGAGGTGATCCAATCGGCGATCACGATGGCGCCGCGCAAGTACGCCAGCATCCAGCCGAAGGCGTTGGCGGCGCCGATGGTGATCAGGGGCAGCGAGAAGATCAGCCCGGCGAGGCAGAAGTCGTACGGGATCTTCTTGATATGTCCGCGGTTGAGCGCGGGGATCACGACCAGGATGATCCAGATCACCGCGACCACGCCCGCTTCCGTCGGCGTGAACCAGCCCGTCAAAATGCCGCCGAGCAGGATCACGGGAATCATCAGCGGCAGCGCGGCGTCGCCGGCCGCGAACACCACCTGCTTCAGCGGCGCACGCGGCTTGCGCATGCCGGAGGGCCCGAAGAAATAGCAATAGATCATCAGCCCGAAGCCGATCATGAAGCCCGGCACGACGCCGGCCATGAACAGCCCCGCGATCGAGACGTTGCCGACCGCTCCATAGACCACCGCGGTGATGCTCGGCGGCACCAGCGCGGCGATGGTGGACGCCGCCGCAATGATCGCCGCAATGAAGGCGGATTCGTAGCCCTCGCGCCGCATCGGGCCGCCAAGCGCGCGGCTCATCACGGCGACGTCGGCGGTGGTCGATCCCGACATCTCTGAGAAGAACATCGAGAAGACGACGACGACCTGCGACAGCCCGCCCCTGATATGGCCGACCAGCGACACCGACAGGTTGGCGATGCGTACCACCACATTGGCTGAGCTCATGAGCTCGCCGACCAGCAGGAAGAACGGGATCGCGAGCAGCGCCTCGGAATCGACCCCGTCAAAGATCTTCTGGACGATCGCGGCCAAGGAGACGTCGGCGAGCACCGCCCCGACGAACACGCCGGCGAGCAGCGAGAACGGCACGGGCACGCCGAGATAGCCGAAGAACAGGAAGCAGGACGACATCAGCACGAGGATGACAGGAGGGCTCAATGCTGCGCTCCCGGCTCGACACCGGCTGAGAGAGACGGCATCGCATGATCATCGTCCAATGGCGGCTCGGGATGATCGAAGCCGTTCCTGAGGCCGTTGACGATCTGTTCGACGGTGAACAGCGCGATCAGGATGCCGGACAGCGGGATGATGATGTAGAGGTAGGCGATCGGCTGGCCCGACGGCAGGCGGAACGAGCCGAAGCCGCGCAGATAGTTGAGATAGCCGTACCAGATCAGGCAGAAGGCGACGCCGAGCACGACGAGGCGCGTCACCATCTCGACAATCAGCCGTGCCGTGCCGTGCATCGATTCCGCGATCGCGGTGAGATAGAGGTGATCGTTGCGTCGGGTAGCCGTCGCCGCACCGATGAAGATCGCATAGATGAACAGCGCGGAGGTGAACTCCTGCAGCCAGAGCCAGGGATGGCCGATGGTGCGCGTCACGATGTCGGCGGTCACCGACATCGAGAAGCCGAAGCAGAGGATGCCGCACAGCATCATCAGGATCAGCTCGAGCCTGTCGAGCGCCGGCCATTTCAGATGGCGCTGCCGCTGCAATACCAGTTTGTCGGCAATGGCCATCTCGGTTCCTAGGCAGGGCATGCGAGTTGTCGCCCCTCATCCTGAGAAGCGGTGACTTGGCCACGTCGCGAACCATGAGGCCACGAACAGGCTTCACGGCTCGATACGCCGCTTCGCGGCTCCTCACCATGAGGAATTAATTGATCGACTTGACCAAGTCCTTGATCTTCTCGGCGTGCGGTCCGAGCTCTTTCGCGAGCTTGTCGAGCAAGGGATTGGAGATCTTCTGGAAACTCGCCTTGTCGACATCGGTCACGATCTTGACGCCCATCTTCCCGAGCTTGCCCGACGCTGCATGCTCTAGCTCGAAGGCCCGCTTGGGCTCCTGCGTGCTGACGTCGCGCCCCGCCGCCTGCACCCACTGCTTCTGCTCGGCCGAAAGACTCTGCCAGAGCTTGTCGCTGATCCAGAGGATGGCGTTGTTCGCCTCATGCTCGGTCATCGAGATCACGGGGGCGACTTCATAGTGCTTGTTGATGAGATACACGTTCATGCCGTTCTCACCGAATTCCACCACGCCGGTCTGCAGCGAGGTGTAGACGCTGCCGAACGGCATGTGCACGGTCTGGGCGCCGTAGGCCGCAAAAGTCGTATCCTCGGTCGCTGTCGCCTGCACGCGAACCTTGGCGCCTTTGATGTCGTCGACCTTGTGGACCTCCTTCTTGCCGTACATGTAACGGAAGCCCTGGGTGGCGAGCCCGATCGCATGAATGCCTTGCGCGGTCTGGTCGATCATGTCGCGGACGGCGGCAAAGACCTTCTCGTCGCCCAGCGCCTTGACGATGTGATCCTCGTTTCGGAACAGGAAGTGCAGAGACATCACGCCTGCCTGGGGCGAAATCGTCGAGGTGTTGGCGGATGAGACGATGGCAAAATCGATGTCGCCGGACTTCACCAGTTGCAGTATCTGCGACTCCTGCCCGAGCTGGGCGCCGGGATACTGGTCGACCAGCATCGTACCCTTGCTCAATTCCTTCAATTTTGCGGAAAAGATGTCGTAGGCGACGCTGTAGCCGGAGTTGAGCTGCTGATCGTGGGCAAAGCGATAATGCTTCACTTCCTGCGCGTTCGCGCCGGCGCCAAACAGCGCCGCTGCCATCGCCAATGCGCCTATAATCTTGCTATTAAGCGTCACGGTTTCCCCCTGTTTGATTTTGCGTGGATCAAACCATTGGGGTTGTGGGATTGTCAATTGAACATCCGCCGATGGCATTTGTGACAGGCACGGGTCATCCGGGCGCACCCGGACGACGCAAGTTGCCGCTTATTTAATCGCCCGAACCAAGTTCTTGACCTTCTCCGCGTGGGGCCCGAGCTCCTTGGCGAGCTTGTCCAGCAGGGGGTCGGCGACCGCGATGAAGCCCGATTTGTCGACGTCGGCGACGACCTTCACCCCCATGGATTTGAGCTTGACCTGCGACTGGTGCTCGAGCTCGATGGCCTTGGCCGGCTGGGTGCGGTTGACCTCGTCGGCCGCGGCCTGCACCCAGCCCTGCTGCTCGCCCGTCAGGCCGTTCCAGAGCTTGTCGCTGACCCAGACCAGGGAGTTGTTGGCCTCGTGCTCGGTCATCGACAGCACGGGCGCCACCTCGTAGTGCTTGTTGGCGAGATAGACGTTGACGCCATTCTCGCCGACATCGACCACGCCGGTCTGCAGCGAGGTGTAGACGCTGCCGAACGGCATATGCACGATCTGCGCGCCATAGGCCGGGAACGTCACGTCCTCGGTCGGCGTCGCCTGCACGCGCACTTTCAGGCCCTTGATATCGGCAATGCTCTTGATCTCCCGCTTGGAGTACATGCTGCGCAGGCCGAGCGTCGCAAGCGCGATCACGCGCGCGCCCTGCACCGTCTCCGAGATCATGGCCTTCACCGCCTGGGCCACTTCAGGATCGGCCATCGCCTTGACCAAGTGCGCTTCCGAGCGAAACAAGAAGTGCATTGACATCACGCCGGCCTGCGGTGACAGCGTGGCGGCGTTGGCCGAGGACGAGATGCAGAACTCGACGTCGCCGGCCTTGACCAGTTGCAGGACCTGCGGCTCCTGCCCGAGCTGCGCGCCCGGATACTGGTCGATGATCATGGTGCCCTTGCTCACTTCCTTGAGCTTGTCGGCAAAGATGTCGGCGAGGATGCCGTAACCGGTCGTCTTCGGCTGGTCGTAGGCGAAGCGATAATGCTTCACCTCCTGCGCGGCCGCGTGTGCGACCATCAAAACGGATGCAGCCACTACCGCTCCGAGAAGCTTCTTCAAGCCTGTCATCGTCTCCCCTCCAATGATGATTTTTTCTTTGATCATCCCATCTGGGTTGTTTGATTGTCAATCAAACGAGGGGCGCAACGCAGTTGCGAGATGGTTATTCTTTTCCCTTGGCGCGCATGAAATCGAAATCGCAGCCTTCATCGGCCTGCAAGATGGTCTCGTTGAAGAGGTGAGCGTAGCCGCGCTGCGCCCATTCGGGCGTGCCGGCTGGCTTCAGCGCCGCCTGGCGCTGCTTCAATTCGGCTTCATCGACCAGCAGATCGATGCTCCGCTTCTCGACGTCGAGCCGGATCATGTCGCCGTTTTTGACCAGCGCCAGCGGCCCGCCGACCGCGGATTCCGGCGTGATGTGCAGCACGATGGTGCCGAACGCCGTGCCGCTCATCCGGGCGTCCGAAATCCGCACCATGTCCTTGACGCCGGTGCGGCCGAGCTTCTTCGGGATAGGAAGATAGCCCGCCTCCGGCATGCCCGGCGCGCCCTTCGGCCCGGCGTTGCGCAGCACCAGCACGTCGTCGGCCTTGACGTCGAGATTGGGGTCGTCGACCCGCAGCGTCATGTCTTCCACCGATTCGAAAACCACGGCGCGACCAGTGTGCTGCAGCAGTTTTGGGCTCGCGGCAGCGTGCTTGATGACGGCGCCTCGCGGCGCAAGGTTGCCATGAAGGATCGCCATCGAGCCTTCCGGCTTGATCGGATGTTTCCTGTCGCGGATGGCATCCTGACCGGGCACCTCTTCCGCACCGGCGACAATCTCGCGCAGCGTCTTGCCTTCGATCGTTTTGGCATCGAGGTCGAGGAGGTCACCGAGCTGCGCCATCAGCCTCGGCACGCCGCCGGCATGATGGAAGTGCTCCATGTAGTGCTCGCCCGACGGCTTCAGGTCGACCAGAACCGGCACTTCGCGCCCGAGCTTGTCGAAGGCTTCGAGATCGATCTTGTTGGCGGTCCGGTTCGCAATCGCGGTCAGGTGAATGAGGCCGTTGGTCGAGCCGCCGATCGCCTGCATCACCACCTGCGCATTGCGGAACGAGGATTTCGTCAAAAACTCGCTCGGCTTCGGCCCCTTTGCTTTCGCCATCGCGGCGGCGACCCTGCCACTTGCTTCCGCCGAGCGAAAACGCTCGGCATGCGGCGCGGGAATGGTCGCGCTCATCGGCAGCGACAGGCCCAGCGCTTCGGTGACGCAGGCCATGGTGGAGGCCGTTCCCATCACCATGCAGGTGCCGACCGACGGCGCCAGCCGTCCGTTGACCGCCTCGATCTCCTGGTCGTCGATTTCGCCGGCGCGATATTTGGCCCACAGCCGCCGGCAGTCGGTGCAGGCGCCCAGCACTTCGCCCTTATGGTGGCCGACCACCATGGGGCCGACCGGAATGGCCACCGTCGGCAGGTCGGCCGAAAGCGCGGCCATGATCTGCGCGGGCAAGGTCTTGTCGCAGCCGCCGATTACGATGATGGCGTCCATCGGCTGGGCGCGGATCATCTCCTCGGTGTCCATCGCCATCAGATTGCGTAGGTACATCGAGGTCGGATGCGAAAAGCTCTCGGCGATCGAGATGGTCGGAAACACCATCGGCATCGCGCCTGACAGCATCACGCCCCGTTTCACCGCCTCGATAATCTGCGGGACGTTGCCGTGGCAGGGATTGTAGTCGCTATAGGTGTTGGTGATGCCGACGATCGGGCGATCGAGCGCGTCGTTGGAATAGCCCATCGCCTTGATGAAGGCCTTGCGCAGGAACAGCGAGAAGCCCGCATCGCCATAACTTGCCAGCCCCTTGCGAAGTCCGTCGGTCATCTTTGTTCTCTCTTCTTGCTACTTCTTCTCGACGATCCGGCTCCGGTCGCCGGAAAACTCCATGCCGCAGAACGAACCGCCCTGATAGAAGTCCCCGACCGGGTCCGCCTTCAGCTTGGCCTGCTCGGCAAAGGCGTGCTCGCGGAAATCCTCGGCCTTGCCGTTCGGGCGATAGCCGAGATCGTAGGCCCGATGATTGTCCCACCAGGAGCGCTCATTGTCCGAGGCGCCATAGAGGATTTCGAAATGGATGGCGGGATGTTCAAGTCCGATTCGGCAGAGTTGAACGAGATCCTCGGGCTTCAGCCAGATCGACAGCCGGCGGTGGTCGAGCGGCTTTTCGCCGAAATTGCCGATGCGGATGCAGGTCACCCTCAGCCCGTATTTGTCGGCATAGAGCGCACCGGTCGCTTCGCCAAAGGCCTTGCTGACGCCATAGCGGCTGTCGGGCCGCGTGGTCACGTCGGTGCCGATGCGGTGATAGCGCGGATAGAAGCCGACCGCGTGGTTCGATGAGGCGAACACCACGCGCTTGACGCCCCTCCGGCGCGCCGCCTCGAACAGGTTGTAGCCACCGATGATGTTGGAGTGCAGGATCGCGTCCCAGTGCCCTTCGACCGAATAGCCGCCGAAATGCAGGATGCCGTCGACGCCCTCGCAGATCGCCTCGACCTGGGCCATGTCGGCGAGATCGGCGGCCTTGAACTTCTCGTTCTTGCCGAGATCGGCCGGCGCCTTGAGGTCGGAGAGCACGAGGTCCGGATAGATCGGCGGCAGCAATTTGCGCAACGACGTGCCGATCCCGCCGGCCGCGCCAGTCATCAATATCCGTGGCATCTCTTTCCTCTTCGCTCGGTTCGCCGATTTGCGGTCATTCGCCGGTGATGATAGCTACTCAAACTGCGAGGAAACGCAACAACGAGAACAGCAAATGTCCGATGCAAACTCACACTCCCCCGGCTGGCGTCCGGCCACCTGTTACCCCGACCCCGCGATCCAGGCGCTCGATCCGCGCTTTGAAAAATACTGGCTGAAATTGTCGGCGGTGGAACGGCTGACCACGGGGCTGCGCTGGGCCGAGGGTCCGGTGTGGGTCGGCGACGGGCGCTATCTCCTGTGCAGCGACATCCCGAACCAGCGCATCATCAAGTGGGAGGAAGAGACCGGCGCGGTCAGCGTCTACCGCAAGCCGTCCAACTTCGCCAACGGCAACACCCGCGACCGCCAGGGCCGGCTGGTCACCTGCGAACATGGCGGGCGTCGCGTGGTCCGCACCGAGATTGACGGGTCGATCACGGTCCTGATCGACAGTTTCAACGGCAAGCCGCTCAACTCCCCGAACGACGTCGTGGTGAAATCCGACGGCTCGATCTGGTTTACCGATCCCATTTTCGGGCTGCTCGGCAATTACGAGGGCTACAAGGCCGAGCCCGAGATCGAGCCCAACGTCTACCGGCTCGACGGCGCGACCGGCAAAGCCAGCATCGTCGCCGAAGGCGTGCTCGGGCCGAACGGACTCTGCTTCTCACCCGACGAGAAGATCCTCTACGTCGTGGAATCCCGCGGCGTGCCGAACCGCAAGATTCTGGCCTACGACGTCTCGGCCGACGGCACCAAGCTGTCCAACAAGCGCGTCCATATCGATGCCGGCCCGGGCACGCCGGACGGCATGCGCTGCGACATCGACGGCAATCTCTGGTGCGGCTGGGGCATGGGAGATCCCAATCTCGACGGCGTGATGGTGTTCGGCACCGATGGCGCCCCGATCGGCCGCATCGCGCTGCCCGAGCGCTGCGCCAATGTCTGCTTCGGCGGCCTGAAGCGCAACCGCCTGTTCATGGCCGCGAGCCAGTCGATCTACGCGCTCTATGTGAACACGCAGGGCGCGCTGGGCGGATAGCCGCTCATCCAAAAAGAAACGACGGGACCATGGGGTCCCGCCGCTTCCGTCTTGCTCTGTTGAAGTCCGGCCTAGGCAGCGTTGAAGCCCGCGACCGCCTTCGCCTCGAGATATTCTTCCATGCCGTAGCGGCCCCATTCGCGGCCGTTGCCGGACTGCTTGTAGCCGCCGAACGGCGCGGCGCGGTCGTTCGGCACGCCCTGCAGGTTGACGTTGCCGGCGCGGATCTGGCGGCCGACTTTTCGCGCACGCTCGACGGTGCCGGCGGACACGTAACCCGCGAGACCATAGGGCGTGTCATTGGCGATCTTGACCGCGTCCGCCTCGTCCTTGGCGCCGAGGATGGTCAGCACCGGCCCGAAGATTTCCTCGCGGGCGATGGTCATATCGTTGGTGACGTCGGCGAAGATGGTCGGTCGGACATAGAAGCCCTTGTTGACGCCCTCGGGCAGGCCCGGGCCACCGGTGACAAGCGTCGCCCCCTCGTCGATGCCCTTCTTGATCAGCGCCTGGATCTTGTCCCACTGGATGCGGTTCACGACCGGGCCGATGGTGGTGCCTTCGGCTCTGGGGTCGCCCGCCTTGGTCTTCTCGGCGACGCCCTTGGCGATCGCGGCCACTTCCTTCATCTTCGACAGCGGCACGATCATGCGCGACGGCGCGTTGCAGGACTGGCCGGAGTTGTTGAACATGTGCATCACGCCGCCGGTCACCGCCTTGGAGAGGTCGGCGTCGTCGAGAATGACGTTCGGCGACTTGCCGCCGAGCTCCTGGCTGACGCGCTTCACGGTCGGCGCCGCACGCTTGGCGACATCGATACCGGCGCGGGTCGAGCCGGTGAACGAGATCATGTCGATGTCGGGGTGCTCGCTCATGGCGGCGCCCACCTCGGGGCCGAGGCCGTTGAGCAGGTTGAACACGCCCTTCGGCACGCCGGCTTCATGCATGATTTCGGCGAAGATCAAGGCCGAGGTCGGGGTGAATTCCGACGGCTTCAGGATCATGGTGCAGCCGGCGGCCAGCGCGGGCGCGACTTTGCAGGCGATCTGGTTGAGCGGCCAGTTCCAGGGGGTGATCATGCCGATCACACCGACCGGCTCGCGCACCACCACGGCAGTGCCCATGGTCTCCTCGAACTCGTACTTCTTCAGCACTTCGAGGGTATTCATGAGATGGCCCATGCCGGCGCCGGCCTGCAGACGCTCGGCCATCGGCAGCGGAGCGCCCATCTCGTCGGAAACGGCGGCGCCGATTTCCTTCATGCGGCCCTTGTAGATCTCGATGATCTTTTCCAGCAGCGCCACGCGCTGCTCGCGGGTGGTCTGCGAGAAGGTCTCGAAGGCGCGCTTGGCGGCGGCGACCGCCTTGTCGACGTCGGCCTTGGAGCCGAGCGCAACCTCGTACATCGCTTCTTCCGTCGCCGGGTTCACGACGGGCGTGGACTTCTTGACGACCGGATCGACCCAGGCGCCGTCGATGTAGAATTGCATGCGATTGACCATCGAAAACCTCTTTTATTTCGTTATTTCGGAGCGGATGGATTGGAACGGAAAGCGTTCGGCAGGCATCCTTGCACGAAAGCCGGGGGAATTGAACCCGCCATATGCGGGGCACCGCGTCGCGGCAGACCTCTAATATAGGGGCGCAGGCCGGCGGGTTTCAAGCGAGGCGCTATTCGTCTGGCCAATTCACGTTATCTGCATTTGCATCGCTGCCTTGTGCATTCCTACACCGCCATTTTGCGATGCCGGACCGGCGCACCTGTCGTCAGGCTTCAGGGCTGATCTGAGCGGCATCCCGGAGTGCATGCAGCCTAGCCGCCTCCGCCTGATCAATTTGTATTATTTCACTCGCAGCTTTGTGCAGCTTTTTCTTGATGCCGCTCGTGATGCCAAACACCGACCCATGATACCAATTCTGCCAAACGGGATCATGCTCAGGTCTGGCGCCCGCGGCTCGAAGTTGGCCTATCGCAATAGCGGCGGCGCCTACCGCACCTCGAACAGCGGGATACATAGCCGTCGCAGACAAGCCATCGTCTATCAGAAGCTGTTCTAAATCTCCGGAAAGTCCGCCATCTCCCGACGATGGACTAAATGCCTTCGAAGATATGCGGTAGTGTCCGGTTCTTTCATCGTGCACAATGTGGTACGGCGACTGCAGGGTGCGGATGAATCGCAACTCAGGCCGCAATCGCGAAGAAGGGCGTTTGCACCTGGTGAGCCGCATTACGATCATCACGCAATTCCGAAGCGACCCAGGGCGCCCAACGATAAAAGAGAGCAAGCGCTGCTTCGTCTTCTCCGTCGAACTCTGCGCCATTGCGATGATCCCGAATCCAAATAGACATTCGTCCTCGGGCATCTACGTCGAACTCGAGTTCGCCATGTTTTGCATGCCACTCAATCTGAATGCTACCGTCGCCGCCCGGAACCAATTGAGGCGCAGTAACACCTTGCATTGCTTCGAGCGCGAGCCGGGTGTGGTATGTAGCCAGAAAGAGCGCCTTGGCAGATAGCGGAATTGAGCCAGGACCGTCCCACCCCGCTTTAAGCTCTTCTATTTGTTTTGCGCTACTCGAGAGCTTGCTCATCCACGTTGGCTCTCTATGCTCCCAATACCCTTCCAGGGTCGGCTGTACGGAAGTGCTCACTTGGGGTGACCAAGCTCTCTCCCTCCATAGCCTCTGATCAGGCTGAACAACTGCCGCTGCAGGCCCACCCGAAAATGCGGGAAAAGCGCCTGTAAGAGAGCCCGGCAGAAAGGGATTAATCGCCATCGGTAATAATCGTTGCTGAGTAAATTTCTCAAATCTTAGCGTGCACTTGTTCCAATATATGTTCGCTTTTCTCGTCTTCCGCAACCCCTGACATTCCCGAGAACGTGAACGTCAATACAGGTTGCGCCGGGGGGGCGGTCCCAACCGCGACCTGTATTGAAACTATCCCTTTGACCGGCTCGCCTGGGACCAGCGGCTGGACACCCTCGACCCAGCTCACGTTGAAGGCGCCTAGCGAACGCGACTTGGCCTGAACAAAGGTGAAAATCTCCGAAATTCTCTTCGTCCTGCCATCCACCACAAGCGGAGCTGCGTTGCTGTAGCTTAGTTCTAAAAGCCGATATTTTGGCTTCTGATGGAAGCGGCTCATGCACCAGTGCTCAAAACGATCAAGCACTTCGTTCCATGCCACTTTGTGAGACTCAAAACCATCATACGCCGCTGGTACTCCAACGGGCTCTGTTCTGTGCCAGCCGAAGGCGAAACGATCGTTCTGAAGCTGTACGGAATAACGGCTATCAGGACTGCGAAGGAGCATTCTCGGCAGCGGGGGAACTTCTAACATTTGGAATTGCATCTGAGGTAGCATTCCGGGTACCGGCAAACTCACCTGGGGCAAATTCGGAAGCTGTTGTACGACCGGAAAATCCTTTGAAAAAAGTGCGATCCAATCGGCTAGATCGACCACCGCGAGCGGAATCGGCACTTCGAAGTGCACCGCTATAATGAGCTCTTGCAAACTCTTTGTAGTCGACATCAGTAGCTATTTTCCACGTGCGGCAACAGCCCAGACCATATCGCAACAGAAAGCAGTCTAAAGCTCACTAGTCTACTGGCTATTGCTGAACGAAACGGAAACAAATAGGTCATCTCTTCCTCCAACAATGATCATCCACGATGGAGAGGAGATTACACCGCCATTTTGCGATGCCGGACCGGCGCACCTGATGTGAGGCTTTCGGCGGCATCGATGATGGCGTTGGCGTCGATGCCGTAATGCCGATAGAGGTCGTCGATGGTACCGGTCTGGCCGAACTGCTCGACCCCGAGCGCTTCGACCCGATGGCCCCGGACGCTGCCGAGCCAGCCGAGCGCCGCCGGATGGCCGTCGATCACGGTCACGATACCGCAGTCGCGCGGCAGCGGCGTCAGCAGTTTCTCGACATGGCTCAGGTGCTGCACGCCGCGGCGGTCGCGGCGCAAATTCCGCGCTGCGGTCCACCCCGCATGCAGCCGATCGACCGAGGTGATGGCGAGCAAACCAATATCCCGCCTGCTCTCGCCGATGAAGCCGGTCGCCTCGATCGCTTCGGGCGCGACCGCGCCCGTATAGGCGACGATCGCCTCCGCATTCGGACCGGGCTTTCGCAGCCAATAGGCGCCGTCGGTGACATCGCGCTGCAAATCCGGCGTCATGATCCGCTGCACCTGGTCGATGCTGCGCGTCGACAGTCGCAGATAGACCGAGCCGCCCTCGCCGTCCTCGCGCTGCATGTGCTGAAAACCCCAACCCATGATCACCGCGAGCTCGTCGACAAAGGCTGGCTCGAACGAGGCTAACCCAGCCTGCCCGATGCCGATCAGGGGCGTCTTGATCGACTGGTGCGCGCCGCCCTCCGGCGCCAGCGTAATGCCGGCCGGCGTCGCCGCCACCATGAAGCGAGCGTCCTGGTAACAGGCATAGTTCAGCGCATCGAGACCCCGCTCGATGAAGGGATCATACAGCGTGCCGACCGGCAGCAGCCGCTCGCCATTGATGGAATGCGAAAGGCCTAGCGCGGAGAGCAGGATGAACAGGTTCATTTCGGCGATGCCGAGTTCCATGTGCTGGCCCTTCGGCGAGAAATCCCAGTTGTAGGTGGAGGGAATCTTCTCGCTGCGGAACAGGTCAGCTTTCTCTGCACGAGCAAAAAGCCCGCGGCGATTGACCCAGGCGCCGAGATTGGTCGAGACGGTGACGTCGGGCGATGCCGTGACGATGCGCGCGGCCAATTCGCTATCGCCGCGCGCGATCTCGTTCAGCACCAGGCCAAAGCCCTGTTGCGTCGACATCTGCGCAGCCGACTTGAAAGCGAGCTTGTCTGGCACGTCGATGACGGGCGCAGTGAGGCGGCGCGCGTCGCGGTTGAACGGGACATCGGCGAGAAACGCCTTCAGCGCAGCTTCGTCCTGCGACAGGCCTTCGTACTTCTCCCATTCGTGGCCGGGCCGGATGTTCTGGCTCGCGCGCCACTTCTCCATCTGCGCCACCGTCATCAGGCCGGCATGATTGTCCTTGTGGCCCTGGAACGGCAGGCCGACACCCTTGATGGTGTAGGCGATGAAGCAGACCGGGCGGTCATGATCGATCGCCTCGAAGGCCTCGAGCATGCTCTCCATGTCGTGTCCGCCCAAATTGGACATCAGCGCCAGCAACTCGCCGTCGCTGCGGCGGTTAATCAACGCAGTCACCTCGCCCTGATCGCCGATCTCGTCTTCCAGATGTTTGCGGAACGCCGCGCCGCCCTGGAAGCAGAGCGCGGCATAGAGCGCGTTCGGGCAATTGTCGATCCAGCGCCGCAGCGCCTCGCCGCCGGGCTCGGCAAAGGCCTGCCGCATCAGCTTGCCGTATTTCACGATTTTGACGTCCCAGCCGAAATTGCGGAACATGGTCTCGAACTTTTCCCAGAGACCTTCACGCACGACGGCGTCAAGCGACTGCCTGTTGTAGTCGACCACCCACCAGGTGTTGCGCAGGCCGTGCTTCCAGCCCTCGGCGAGCGCCTCGAAGATATTGCCCTCGTCCATTTCGGCATCGCCAACCAGCGCAATCATGCGCCCCTCGCGGCGGTCCTTCATCCAGCCATGGGATTTGACATAGTCCTGCACCAGCGAGGCGAACAATGTCTGCGCGACGCCGAGTCCCACCGAGCCGGTCGAGAAATCGACGTCGTCGGCATCCTTGGTGCGCGACGGATAGGACTGCGCACCCTTGTAGCCGCGGAAATTTTCCAGCTTGTCGCGGGTCTGGCGGCCGAACAGATACTGGATGGCGTGAAACACCGGGCTCGCATGCGGCTTCACCGCGACGCGGTCCTCGGGGCGCAGCACGCTGAAATAAAGCGCCGACATGATGGTCGCGAGCGAGGCGGAAGAAGCCTGATGGCCGCCGACCTTCAAGCCGTCGCTACTGGACCGGATATGGTTGGCGTGATGGATGGTCCATGACGACAGCCACAGCACCTTGCGCGACAGCGCCGACAGCAGTTCCAGACGTGCAGGTTCGGTCGCCATGGCGGGCCTCGCGGAGCTGGGTAAGCCCGTAAATCTTAGTGCTCCCCCGCCTCCAAGATTTCTCAATTTTTCGCGCCTTACCCGCCATTATTGGGATATATCATCCAAAATAGGCCATTTTTTCGGATTTTATCCCAATGACCGATCTCGATCCCATCGACCGCAAGATTCTCAGCCACCTGCAATCGGACGGCCGCATCACCATGCAGGAATTGGCCGACAAGGTCGGACTGTCGGTCTCGCCATGCCACCGCCGGGTGAAGCTGCTGGAGGAGCGCGGCGTGATCACGCGCTACATCGCGACCGTCGACCAGAAATCATTGGGCCTTCATGTCTCCGTCTTCATCTCGATCAAACTCGCGCGGCAGAAGGAGGAGGACCTCAACCGCTTCGAGCGCGCGATCTCGAAATGGGAGGAAGTGCTGGAATGCTATCTGATGACCGGCAATCGCGACTACCTCCTCCGCGTCGTGGCCGCAGACCTCTCCTCCTATGAAGCTTTTTTGAAAAGCAAGCTGACGCGGCTCGACGGAATCGCCTCGATCGAGTCGAGTTTTGCGCTGAGCCAGGTGAAATATTCCATCGCGCTGCCGGTGTGATCTCCGTTGACCGTCATTGCGAGCGAAGCGAAGCAATCCAGGCTGCCTGCGCGGAGATAGTCTGGATCGCTTCGTCGCTTCTCGCTCCCCGCAATGACGCCGGAGGCATGCTCGGCATTTCCCGCGGCACACAAACGCCGCACCCTGCCCGCTATTCTGGCACGCCCCGCTATTGCCGCCTTACGGCTGCGACGCTAGGCTTTTGTCAAATTGGCAGGAGGCGCGTGTGACCCAACCCGACGAACAGAAGATTTCCGAAGATCGCCGCGAGGCGCTGCGCTATGCTCTGGCGATCGGCAGCGGTGCCGCGCTGAGCTCGGCACTGGTCACGCCGGCCTCCGCGCAGGCGGCAGCCGACAACACGCTCGATCGCATCCGCGCCGACAAGGTGATGCGCATCGCCGTGCTGCCGGGCGAGCTGCCCTATTTCAACAAGGATCTCGCCACCGGCACCTGGTCCGGCTTCTCGATCGAGATGGCGAACGACATTGCGAAACTGCTCGACGTCAAGCTGGAATATACGGAATCGACCTACGGCAATTCGATCCTCGACCTGCAGGCGAACAAGATCGATCTCGGCTTTGCGCTCAATCCGACGCCGCAGCGCGCGCTGGTGGTCGATTTCACCAGTCTGGTGTTCCCGCATCCGTTCGGCGCCATGCTGAAGAAGGGGCTGGAAGCGAAGACGTGGGCCGACATCAACAAGCCGGACGTGAAGATCGCCGTCGACGTCGGTTCCGCCAACGAAGCGGTGGCGCGGCGCTTTGCGCCGAACGCCACCATCACGTCGCTGAAGACCCGCGACGAGGTGATGCTGCAGATGGCGTCCGGCCGCGTCGACTGCGTGGTCAACGCCTTGGTGCTGGGGCTGACCGCGATCGCCAAGAACCCAAGCCTCGGAACCTACAAGATCCTGCAATCGCCGGCGGTGACGATCGCGAGCAGCATGGCGGTACGGCGCGAAAGCGACAAGCGCTGGCGCGATTTCCTCTCGGTGTGGGTCGACTACAATCGCGGCACCGGCCAGATGCGCGAATGGTTCGTCAAGGGACTGGCCCTGTCAGGCGTGAAGCCGGAAGACGTGCCGGTGGAATTGAATATTTGATCGGCGCTCGCTGGAATTTCTCGCCTGCTACGCTATAGAACGGTGTAGCGCGTTCGCGGCCCCGGGCGCGGTGATTTTCTGGAGGTTCTGATGCGCGTTCCGACGTTGGCGATTCTGGCACTCGGCGCGGTCTATGCTGCGCCGGCGCAGGCCCAGACTTACGATCCGAGCTACCCCGTCTGCCTGCAGGTCTACCATAGCATGGTCGACTTCTATTTCGAGTGCGCCTACACATCGATCCCCCAGTGTCAGGCCTCGGCGTCGGGCCGAGCGGCCTCGTGCGTGGTCAACCCTTACTATGCCGGGCGGACCGGTAAACCGGCCGTTCGCCACAGGCGGTCGCACCACCACTAAAACTCGGAATTCGTAGGGTGGGCAAAGCGAAGCGTGCCCACCAATGAGCGACGTTCGTTTGATGGTGGGCACGGCGCTGGCGCGCCTTTGCCCAACCTACGAATTACCACGCGTCACGCCTTGTCGTAGGTCATGCCGCGCTCCAGCCGGCGCGCGATCAGTGTCGCCGGGAACAGGATCGCGAAATAGATCGCCGCGACGACGGTATAGACTTCCAGCGGCCGGTAGGTGTCGGCGTTGATCAGCGTCGCGTTGTAGACGAGGTCGGGCACCGCGATGACCGACACCAGTGAGGTGTTCTTGAGCTGCGTCACCGACTGGTTGACATAGGGCGCCATCATCGGCTTCAGCGCCTGCGGGATGATGACAAGCCGCAGCATGCGCCAGGGCCGCAATCCCAGCGCGCGCGCCGCGTCCCACTGGCCGCGCGGCACGCTCTCGATGCTGCCGCGCACGATCTCCGCATAGAACGCGCCGCCATAGAGCGAGAGTACGCTGACGGCGGCGACATGCGCGGGGATGTTGACGCCGAGTACGACGGGAAAGGCGTAGTAGAACCAGATGATCTGCACCAGCAGCGGCGTGCAGCGGAACAGCTCGATATAGGCGACCAGCAACCAGTCGATCACAGGCCAGCGGGCGAGGCGCAGCACGCCGACGACGAGCCCGATCAGGGTGCCGAGGAAGACGGTGCCGATGGTATAGGCGATAGTCCAGCCGACCCCGAGCCAGAACAGATGGCTGTATTTAACGAGGATGCCAAAGTCCCAGACGTAGTGCATGGCCCCTGCCCGGCGCTCCCTATAGATAACGCTTCGGCGAGAACGCCGACGTGTCGAAGGAAGGCGCTACGCCTGCGATCATGGCGGCCACCGCCTCTCCGGTAGCGGGGCCGGTGGTAAAGCCGATATGCTGGTTGCCGAAGGCAAACCACAGCCCGGCATGCCGCGGCGCGGGGCCGATCATCGGCAGGCTGTCCGGCAAGGTCGGCCGCGCGCCGCGCCAGACCTCGCCGATGGGCTCACCGAACTCGACCACGCTGCGCGCCAGCGGCACCACCGCATCGAGCTGCGCACAGGACGATGGCGCGTCGCGATCGGTCAGCTCGACGCCCGAGGTGACGCGGATGCCTTGCTCCATCGGCGTCATCAGGAAGGCGTTCTCGGCGTCATGGATCGGACGCAGCAATTTGCGCGAGGCGTTCGGCGTGAACTCTCGGTGATAGCCGCGCTCGGTCGCGAGCGGCACAAGGTAGCCGAGCGGCCGCAGCAGATCGGCCGACCATGGTCCGAGTGCCACCACGACATGGCGCGCGAAGAGCTCGCCGTCCGACAACACCACGCGCCAGCGGTCGTGGTCCTGCGCGATCGACTTGATCTCCGAGCGGCGAATCTCGCCACCGGCGCCTGCAAGCATCTGCGCATAGGCCTTGGTGACGTTGCCCGGCGAATCCACCGATGCGGTTTCGGTGTGCAGGAGACCCACGCTGTAGACTGGCAGGATGTTCGGCTCCAGCGCCGAGATCGCCTGGCGGTCGAGCAACTCGCTCTTGATGCCGTATTCGGCGAGCGCAGCCTGATCGGCCTTTGCGGCGGCGACATTGTCGCTGCGCCACGCTTTCAGCCAGCCGGTCTCGCGGATGTGGTTGCCGGCGCCCGCCTGCACGATCCATTCGCGGTGCAGCTTCAGCGACGCGTCGATCAGGCCATGCAGCGCCAGCGCGCGCGGTCTGGTTTGCGACGCCCGCGCGCTCGCGAGAAACCGCGCGATCCAGCCGGGGTTCCTGAGCGCCCAGCCGACATCCCAGCGCAGTGCAGGATGCGTGTTGGCGAGATATTTCGGCAGATTGCCGAACAGCGAGGGCAGGTTCAGCGGAAAGATCGAGCCGCTGCTGATGATCCCTGCATTGCCGTACGACGTCTCGGAGCCGGGCTCGCGGCGGTCGACAAGGGTAACCGACATCCCCCGCTGGCGCGCGGCGTAGGCCGAGGAGACGCCGACGATGCCGGCGCCGAGCACGATGACATCTGTTTTGTTTGCGTTGTCCGCCATCGTCAGTTCCTCACATCAGCGTCAGTCCGCCATCGACCGGCAACAGCGCGCCGGTCACATGGCCCGCGTCCTTCGACAGCAGAAAGGCGACCACGGCCGCCACTTCATCGGCCTCCGCCAGTCTTCCCTGCGGATTGGCTTTCGCCACCACCTCCCAGGCTTTGCCGTCGAGCGCACCGAGCAGCCCGGGGTCTTTTTGGGTATAGCCGGGCATCACGATGTTGGCGGTGGCGCGCGACGGCGCGAGCTCGATCGCAAGCGATTTCACCAGTACTTCGAGCGCGGCTTTGGCGCAGGCAGACGCGGGATAGATGCCGTCGGGCACAAAGCGGTGCGCGCCGAAACTCGAGATCGCGACGACACGTCCTTGCGCACCGCGCGCGAGATCGGTCATTGCCGCGGTCGCAAGCTCATGGAATGCGGCGGCCATCACCGCGAACGCGCGTTCCAGCCCTTCGCGTGGAAGGTTTGCAAAGCCGCGGCGATCGGCAAAGCCCGCGGCATGCACGATCGCGTCGATAGCACCGAAGGCGCTGTGCGCAGCGTTGACAAGCTCGGCAGCTGTCCCGGCGTGAGCGAGATCGCCGGTGCGAAACGCCACCTTGGCGCCGGCGCGCTCGCATTCCGCCGCGACCGACTCCAGCCGCTCCAGCCCCGCCGTATCAGCCCCCTGCCCGTGCAGCATCAGGCACTGGTCCTTGCCCGCGAGGCGCCGCGCGACGGCGGCGCCGATGCCGGACCCGCCTCCGGTGATGATGGAAACCCGCATGCGCCGCTTTTTTCAGCCGTTGGTCGCGGAACTATAGGTGTCACGCCTCCAAAAGCAATGATGGCCAATTGCGCCATCAGAGCCGCCACGCGCCGAGGCTTTTGTCGCGCCAGCCGCCGCCGGCTTCCGTGCAGTTCTCGTTGAGGAGCTCGGCCGGCTGTCCCCAATTGAACGGCGCGCGCTGGAAATTCAGAGCGCGCCAGTCGCCATCCTCGCAATCGGCGTTTTGCTGCCATTCCGGAAAGGTCGTAGTGATCAGCCAGGTCGCCCCTGAGCTGCGGAAGTTCTCCACCGCGCGGGCGATATTGGCGAAGGAGAAATGCACGAGGCAGTCGCGGCAAAGGACGACGTCGGCGCGCGGCAACGGGTCGCGCGTGATATCGGCGAGATGATACTCGCCCAAAATCTCGCCGCGCGCGGCGCGGGCGCGAAGCCGCTCGATCAGGTCGGGCACGATGTCGATGCCGACGACACGCACGGGCAGATCGGCGCGCGCGATCCAGCCCGCGTCCCCGCACGGTGCGTCGAGCAGCGATGTCGCTCCAAGCCGCATCAACAACGGCGGCAATTCCGCACGCAGCGTCGCGGTCGCATCGACCTCGGAACCGAGCCCGGAAACGGACGCCTCAGCGCCCCAGAGATTGGTGTCGTGGATGCGCTGGAAACGCTGTTGCAGGTTCAATCCCGAAAAGGAGTGGCGGTCGGCGACGAAGCGCCGATGGGCGAGGACCGGCGGGCGATCGGAGTCGCGCATCGGCACTACCGCCACGGCTCGACGATGATCTTGGTGTGGGCTTCCGGATTGGCGAGATCGTCGAACGCCTGGGCGACGCCGTCGATCCCGACGCGGCCGGTCACCAGCGAGGCGGCATCGACCTCTCCCTCCGCGAGCAGGCGCAGCGAGGACGCGAATTCATCGGGCGTGTAGCCCAGCACATACTGGACATTGAGTTCCTTCAATATGCCGAGCATCGGCTCGGAGCGGTCGGTCTCCATGCAGACGCCGACCATGACGATTCTGGCGTCGCGCGGCGCGCCCTCGAACACCTGCTGCAAGAGGCCGGGGACGCCGACGCATTCGAAGATCAGCGCGGGCTTCAACGCTGGCAAGTAAGCCTGGAACGGAGGCCGCGCCGCCTTTTCCGCTTCCGACATCGCGGCATGCTCAGTCCAGGTCGCATAGGGCTGCGTCTTGGCGGGATCGACGACGATATCGGCGCCCATCTTTTCCGCCAGTATCCGCCGGGTGGGCGAATAGTCGGCAGCGATGATCGGATGCAGGCCCTTTAGCCGGAGCGCGGCGATCACGGCCAGTCCAACCGGACCGCAGCCGATCACCAGCGGTACCTCGCCGCCCCTTATGTTGGCCTTGTTGACGGCATGAACGCCGACCGCCAGCGGCTCGGTCAGTGCGGCGTGCTCGGGCGCGAGCCCGTTGGGCACTTCCAGAAGCAGCGGCTCGCTGAGCAGCATCGCTTCCGCATAGCCGCCGACATTGTCATTGGAATAGCCGATGCCCTGCGGCCCCTCCGCCGTCACCAGCGCCGGCAGCGAGCAGACCCGGGTGCCGGGTTTGAGCCTGCGATGCGTCGCGGGACCATAGTCCAGCACCTCACAGCAGAACTCGTGGCCGAACACGACGTCGCGCGAAAGGTCCATCGGCTTGCGGCCGGGGAAATGCCGGGTCATCTCGACCATGCGATGGGCGTGCTTGCGCGCATGCAGGTCGGAACCGCAGATGCCGCAGGCGAGCGTCTTCACCAGCACCTGCCCCGGCCCGGGTTTCGGCTCCGGCATGGTATCGACAACGATCTCGCCGTTCCGAAAAATGGCCGCGCGCATGAAGTCCTCCCGGATGTGCGGGAGTCTTTCCCACAAATCGCAGCGCGCTACCAGCTGTAGCGCACGGCGCCCTTGCCGGCGTAGGAATTACTGACGGAAGAGAACTCGCCCTCGAAGGTCGCAGCCGTCGACCAGCCGTTCATCCATTTCATTTCAGCGGATGCCGTGGTGAGTGCGGAATCATGAGCCTGCGCCGCGCCGTTGACGACAAAGGACGCGCCCGGCAGCGTCTGAAATACCGCTGCCACGTTGCGGTCGGGATTGAAGTCATGCGCCCAGGCAAGCCGCCCGCGCAGCGTCAGGATGCCGTTCTGCATCGCATAGGACTTGTCGGTGCGGACACCGAGCTCACTACGGGGATCCGTGACGTCTCTCGCGGCATAATTCAGCGCAAAATTGCCGGCGCCGGCAACGACCTGCTCGGCATAGGCTGGCAGGCTGAAGGTGGTGAACTGGCCGGCAGCATAGGGCGTGATGCCCATCCACGGCGTCAGGTAGCGATAGCCGCCTTCGACACGCCCCGACCAGGCGTTGGCGTCGAACTGCGCGCGCAGATGGTCGAAGCCCGCGATGGTGACGATGCGGTCGGTCGTGATCTCCTGCGCGCCATAGGCCAGCGCGCCGGTGACATAGGCCGCGCCGATCGAGTGGCGGACGAAGGCGCCGGCCTGGAACAGGTCGGAGCGGCCGCTGCCGAATCCGCTGACGCTGAAATTGGTGCCGCCGCCGGCCAGCGCAAAGCCGGCCACGGTCGCCGGCGAAATCCGGTAGTCGACGCCGCCGACAACGCCGAAGGCGCGGACATCGGCGGAGTTGGAGCCGAGTGCGGCATTGCCGCTGATATTGGCGCCGCCGCCATAGGCCGCACCCCATACGCTCCAGCGCGCATCGAAGGAAGCGCCGGGAAGCGCCTTGACCGGCATCTTCGCAAAGGCGTCGCGTACATCGCCCGTTCGCTTCGCTGCGGAAGAGAGCGAACCACCCTCCTGCGCATAACCCTGCGCGCCGCCGCCAGCGACCGTGCCATTGCCGCGGCCATTCGCAAAGGGATCGGTCAAGAGCCCCACGAACAGGTTCATCGCATTAAAGGTCGCCTGCTGCGCTCCCGTGCCGAGCTCGCCGGAGGCCTGCGTCAGGCCCTGCGGCGACAGCGAGGCGAACACAGCGGAAATGCCGCCATTGGCATTGAAGAAATTCTGAAGCGTACTGGCGACATTCTGCTGGTTGATGTTGAGATTGTTTTTGGCGCCGTAATTGAGATCGAAGTTGAGATAGGCATGGGTCGGGTCGTAGGTGACGGTGCCGACGAGACCGCCCGGCGCAGAGACGCCGCTGAACGCACCACCGACGCCCGCCGCCTGCAGGATCATGTATTTTTTCATCGCGATCGCATTCGGATCGAGCGCGACGCCGACGCTGCCGCCAGCGCTCGCCGTGCCGGTGACGTTGGCGAACGTGGATGAAGTCGAATTGAGCTGCACGAGGTAAAGCGCGCCGGACTGAAACGCCAGATTGCCCTGCACCTGGGTCGAGGTGCCGAAACCGTTGCCAGGCAGGAAAATGCCGCCGGCGGCGATGGTGGTGTTGCCGTCAATGCCGGCGCCAGTCAGCGCGCCGCCGGCATTGACGGTCAGCAGCAACGATGGAGCGATCGAGCCTTCGACGTCGAGGAAGCCGCCGTTCACGACCGTGGTGCCGGTATAGGTGTTGGGGCCCGACAGCGTCAGCATGCCGCTACCGACCTTCTCCAGCGAACCGGGACCGGTGGTGCAGCCGCAGGGATTGTTGTCGGCGATCACACCAGTGACGTTGGTCGAGAGGTTGTTGCTGCCGACCGCCAGCGTGTTGCCGCCGCCGATATAATAGAGACCCGAACCTGCGATCGAGCCGGCGCCGATCCGGCGGCCACCATTCGGCCCGACGCTTTCCGAGAAATCGACATAGCCGGTGCCGTTGGCGATGAATTGGGCGTTGCCGCCGGTGGAATTGTCGAAGAACGAAGTCGTGCCGCCGGAGATGGTGGTGATCGTGGCGTTCCCTGCGGTCGAGAACTGCGTGAAATTGGTAAAGCCGTTGTTGTTGTTGACAATGGTCGAGGACGCGGCCGAGGCCTGATCGCCAAATATCGTGCCGCCACCGTTGCGATTGGTGATGTTGGCTGTGCCGGCATTCGTGTTGGCCTCGAAGATGGTGCCCCCATTGTTGTTCAGGATCGTCGCATTGCCGGCCGTGGCCGTATCCGTGCCGCCGGACCGTCCGAAGGTGAGCGTGCCGCCGGTGCGATTGGTGATGTTGGCATTGCTGGCACTGTTGGCGTCGAGGAGGACGGTGTTGCCGCCGTTCTGGGTCGTGATCGAGGTCACCGCCGAGAAATTGGCGTTGTTGACAAAGAATTGGCCTTCGTTGGTCACACCGCCGGTGATCGAGGCGATGTGGGTGGAATTGCCGAGTTGCAACGTGGCGCAATTGCAGATCACGGTGCCGCCGGCGTAGCTGTTGTTGCCCGTCAACACCGTAACCCCGCCGAACGTGGAGTTGATGATTGTCAGTTTGCCCGAGCCCGAGATGTTGCCCGCGATCGTCAACGTCTTGCCGTTGGCGTCGAACGCAGCGCCGGGGGTCGTGCCGGTGAGCGTGAAATTATTGGTGAAGGTCAGGTCGCTGACGCCGTCGCCCTTGAACGCGCCGTTGTTGCCGACGGTCACGGTGCCCGTGCCGACCGAGCTGTTGTTGGAGACGACCGCCGTCGTCCCGTTTACCAGCGTGCCGCCGCTATAGGTGTTGACGCCCGAGAGTTGAACGTTGGCCGTCAGCGAGTGGGTCGAATCGATCAGGCGCAACTGGCCTGCGCCCGCGCTGTCGGCGATCACGCCCTGCAGATTGACCTGGGCGCCGTTCGCGTCGACCGTGCCGCCGGGCGCGTTGATCGCGACATTATTGGAAAAGGCCACGCTGACGACGGTCGGCGACTGCATCTGCAGCGTGCCGCCATTGAGCGTCACGGTGCCGCTGCCCAGTGAATTCGCATTCGTCACCCGCACGGTGCCGGCCGAAATCAGCGTGCCGCCGGAATAGCCGTTGGTGCCGGCCAGCACCAATGTGCTGTTGCCAAGCTGCTGCACCATGATGGGCGAAATGGCGTCGTCGACGTTCAGGCTGATGGAGATGGCCTGGCCTGAATTGGCGTTGTTGATGACGCCGCCGGTAGGGCCTCCGAGGAAGAATTGAACCGGATTGCCGCTGATCGAATAGGACTGCGCGTTGGCCGCGAAGGTCCAGGAGTCGGGAAAGATCGGAGCGCCGCCGACTGTAACGGTCGACGATCCCGTGGAGCCGAATACGGCCGATTGCCCTGGAGCACCCGGCGGCGCGCCGGCCGGCGGATTGGACCAGTTGCTGGCCGTGCCGTAGCCCGAGGTGGTCGTGGTGCTGCCGGTACCGCCCCAGATGTAGGTTTGCGCGTGCGCGAAAACCGGAAGCAGCATCCCACCCGCAAGCAGCGCGCCAAAGCCAAGCACCGCCACGCCTGGCAGCGCCCAGCCCCGCTCCTGTGTTGCTGTCCGCAAACCCAACGCCCAACCCCTGCCCGCGGTCGTCACACTGCTGGCGGCCGCGCGACGTTCCGATTCAGGAACTTTTCGCAAATCGAGCACATGGAGTCACGGTAACGGCGCCGGTCGTGGCGTCGATTCAGGCCTGGATGTGCCTTTATTGCAGCACCTTGGCTGCGGTCTTTCTCCGCTGCGGCCTTACGGCGCGTGCCGCCTCACGCGTTCGGGCTCGACTCGCCTTCGAGCGCCAAAAGCTGTGAACGGCGCACACGCTCGCGATGGGCGGTGTAGAGGCCGCTGCCGACGATGAAGACTGCGCCGACGACCGTCCAGGCGTCCGGCACTTCGCCGAATACGAGGAAGCCGAGGAAGCTGACCCACACCAGCTGCGTGTAGGAGAACGGCGCGAGCACGGAGGCGTCCGCGTAACGGAACGCGAGCACGACGATCCACTGCCCCACCGTCGAGGCGACGCCGATCAGGATGCCGAACATGACATCGTGCCAGCTCGGCGCAACCCAGACGAACGGCACCAGCGCCGACAGGATCACGACGCCCGCAATCGATGAATAGGTCATCGTGGTGATGGCGTGCTCCTTGCCGCTCATCATGCGCGTCATGATCAGCGTCGAGGCCCAGGCCAGCGCCGAGATGATCGGCAGGAAGGCCGCGACATGAAATGCCGACGTGCCCGGGCGAATGATGATCAGCACGCCGAACAAGCCGGTCGCAGTCGCGATCCAACGGCGCAGCCCGACTTTCTCGGAGAGAAAGAGGATCGACAGCGCGGTGACGAACAGCGGCGCGACGAAGCCGGTGGCGGACGCTTCCGCGATCGGCAGATAGCGCAAGCCCGTGATGAAGAACAGCGAGGAGCCGAGCAGCGAGGCACCGCGCAACAATTGCAAGGTGAGACGGCCGGTCCGCATCGCATAGAGCGGTGAGCCCGGCAGCATCGCCGGCACCATGATCATCGCGAACACCAGAAAGCGGATCCACGCGATTTCGATCGAGGGCAATGTTGCCGAGAGATATTTCGCGGTGACGTCGGAGACGCCGAGAAAGGTGGTCGACAGCAGGATCAGCGCGATGCCCTTGAACGGCCGGTCGGCCCGCGCCGGTGCACGGCGCTCGGCCGGCTTCTCTTCGGGCAGGCGCAGCGGCGTGCTGTCAAGCTTGGCAGCTACGGCAGGCTTCTTTTCCGGCAATGGCAAGGGCGCACTGTCGAGCCTCACGGCTGCGGCGGGGGGCGGAGTCACGGCAAAAACTCAGGCAGAAATTCTCGAATCGGGCGAGGCTGTAAAAAAGGCCAAATGACGCTGCGCCGCAACACCCGATAGCGGGATGCGGATATGCACCACGCGGGACGCGCTGAAATACTCTGTTAAGCAGCGTGTGAGCCTCGTATTGGGCCGTTACAGCATCGGCAACCCGCGCGGCTTTGCCCCGCGCGGAAACGCCGCATCCAGCGCGGCGATCTCGCTCGCTCCGAGCGTCAGATCGCCTGCCGCTGCGTTCTCCGCAGCGTGTTCCGCAGTCGAGGCTTTCGGGATCGCGAATACCGCAGTTTCGCGGGTGAGGAACGCGAGCGCGACCTGGCGCGGCGTTGCCTTGTGGCTGGCAGCGATCTTTTGCAGCACCTCGCCGGCCTTGCTTTGCGGCGACGGAAAATCGTTATGGCCGAACGGCGAATAGGCCACGACCGCCACGCCATGCTGCTTGCACCATGGGATCACCGCGTGCTCGATGGCGCGCTCCTTCAGATGATAGAGCACCTGGTTGCAGGCGATCTGGCCTTCGCCGGACGCTTCGAGAATTTCGTCGAGATCATCGGCGTCGAAATTGCTGACGCCCCAGGATTTGATCTTGCCGGCGCGCTTCAACTCGTCGAAGGCCGCAACCGTTTCGGAGAGCGGATAGGAGCCGCGCCAGTGCAGGAGATAGCAATCGAGCCGGTCGGTCTTCAGCCGCTTCAGCGAGCGCTCGCAGGCGGTGATGGTGCCGCGCCGCGAGGCGTTGCTCGGCAACACCTTTGAGACCAGGAAGACTTCGTCGCGTTTGCCGGCGATGGCATCCGCGATGACGAGCTCGGCGTCGCCATACATCTCGGCGGTGTCGATATGGGTCATGCCGCGCTCGATGCCGCGCTGTAACGCTGCAACCGCTTCCTTGCGGTCGCCGCGGTCGAGATACCAGGTGCCCTGCCCGATCACGGAAACATCAGGGCCGCCTTTGCCGAAGGGATGGGATTTCATGTCAAGCCTGCCGCACGATTGTCATTTCAGTTCGCTGATATCGGCGACCAGCACGCTGCCGCTGGTCGATTCCGTGATGTAGAGCCTGTCACGGTCCGCGCCGCCGATCGCGACGTTGGTGCAGGTAGTGCCGGCGCAGGATTTGACGCGCGCGATGCATTCGCCATTCGGTGCGAACACGAAGACGTGGCCGAGCGAGGCGTGCGCAACGAACAGCCGCCCGGCTCTGTCCATGGTCATGCCGTCGGGTCCGCTCGGTCCGAACAGCGAGCAGAAGCGGCCGACCTTCGACACGCTGCCGTCTCGCATGAACGGCAGCCGCCACACCGCATTGTCCCGCGTCATGGCGACGAACAGCACGGCTTCGTTGGGATCGAGCACGAGGCCGTTCGGGCTGATGCCGGTGTCGATGAGGCAATCGAGTCGGCCGCCCTGGCTGAGCCGATAGACACGGCCGGTCGGGTCATGCAGGCCGGTCTGGCCCTGGTCGGTGAAATAGATGTCGCCGTTGGAGGCGAGATGCAGGTCGTTGCAGCCGCGGAAGGATTCGGAGTTGCGCGAGGCCAGTACCGGCTTCATGCGTCCGGCCTTCGCGTCGAGTTCCATGATGCCATGCCGGTAGTCGGCGACGAGGATGCGCCCGTCCCTGGCTATCTTCAGCCCGTTCGGCCAGCCCTGATATTCGACCGCGAGCGACCATTTGCCGTCAGGCGTGATCTTGAAAATGCGGCCGAAGGGAATGTCGACGATGTAGAGATTGCCCTCCGCGTCGAACGACGGGCCCTCGATGAAGCAATCGGTGGGAACACCGGGGCGGTTGGCGTCCGCCCATTCGGTCGCTACGCCCTTGCGCCGGAAATTGTCCGGCATCGCCGAAAAGACCTTGGTCTCGATCAGTTTCGGCGGCGTTTCCAGGTACATCATTGTTGCTTTTCTCGCCTCAAATCATGGAGCGGCGCACCATAATGGACGCGCCCGGCGTCGTCGATTGCAGCTTCCTCGCGCCACCGGAAGGCGTGCCGATTTCCGCTGTCACCGTAGAGATGCGGATTCCGGCGTTATCCGCCTTCGTTATTATCAAAAAAAGGCAAGTGTGAAGGCGATCACGTCGAACCACTTGGGCTCGTCGTAGACTCACTCTTGTAAGAGCTGGGGGACCAAGCCATGCCTGCCAAACAAGCGGTTGCCGCCGCTGCGGCCTTTGCGCTGCCAAACGGCCCCGCCTCGGCCTGCCAGAGCGGGCGGACACCTGCCCGTCACGGTTCGGGACCCGCGCGGAATTTTGCGCAGGCTCCGGGGTTACCGGATGGCAAGCCATCCGCGGACGGCTGGCGGCACCATGCCGGCGCCTTCACGATCGTTCGTTCCGAACAGGAATTGCTTTGTCTGCGTGCTTCACAGCGACATCGCCTCCGGGTGCCAGGCCCGGGTGGCCAGATGACGCTGCTCGATGACGGGGTAGTTTGACCGATGTCCAGCCAGGTTCAACTTGACTTCAACCTGTTCGAGTTCGTGATCACCCCCAAACGGTCGCGGTGGGAATGGACTGTGCGCGACCGGAGCGGCAAGGCCCTGATGCAGGGCCGCGAGAAGTCGCGCGCCGCCGCCCGCTATCAGAGCGGGCGCGCACTCTTCCTGCTGCTGCTGTCGAGCTGTCGATGTTGCGAGGCCAGGCGCTAGTTCGCTGCGGCGACCGCCTGCGGCGCGGCAGCGGCATCGCTTTCGGCGATCAGCCGCTTCAACTCCGGAATGCAGGAGCCGCAATTGGTGCCGGCCTTGAGCCTGGTGCCGATATCGGCCGAACTGCGCGCGCCGCTCGCGATCGCGTCGCAAATCGTGGCGCGGCCGACGCCGAAGCAGGCGCAGACCACCGGGCCGGTGCTCGCGACACCCTCGATCGAGCGGCCTGAGAGCAGCAGGCGGCGCTGGTCGTCGCAAAGTGAATCGGCCGCAAACAGGCTTTTCACCACATCCCAGTCGCCCGCGTCATGCGCGGGACCGACAAAGAGACAGGTCTCGATGCGCATCCCGGCAAAGGACGCCGCGCGGTAGACGCCGCCGCCAAAATCCCTGTACTCGGCGATATCCTCGTCCGCGGCCGTGGGAAGCCATGACGGCCAGCGCGCCAAGTCCGCATTGTCGGCGAACAGATAGGCGTAGCCGCCGGAAATCGCCGCCCTCGCCCACCACAGGTTTGGCGGCAGGTCGATTGGCTTGCGCGACAGCACGAAGCCGTGGAACACATATTCACAGGGCGTGATCGAGGCCGGTGTCGATTTCGATTCGGGTTGGCCCGAATAGGGATCGATAAAGGGTGCGACCATCGCTCCGACACGGCCGGAGGAGGCATTGGCCTCGCTCCAGTGGATCGGCGCGAACAGCATACCGCGCTGCTGGCGGCCGCTGACGACGACTTTCAGGATGCATTGGCCGCAATCGGTGGTGACGCGGGCAAAGCTGTCGTCGACGACGCCATATTTATTGGCATCGTCGGGATGGATCTCGACAAAGGGCTCGGGCAGATGCGCTCCCAATCGGGGAGAGAGGCCGCTGCGTGTCATGGTGTGCCACTGGTCGCGGATTCGGCCGGTGTTGAGTCGCAGCGGCCTGCCCGCACTGGTCTCACCGGGTAGTGCCGGAATCTCCGGCGCGACGAAACGGGCCTTGCGGTCATTGGCATAGAAGCCGCCATTGGCAAAGAAGCGCACCTGCGGCTCGCCGCCCTCGCGGACCGGCCATTGCACCGGCGCCATGGCGTCGAACGCGTCGTCTGAGAGCGAGGCGAGCCGGCCGATATCGAAATCGCGGCTGTCATTGTTCTCGAACGCCGACAACGCCGCGTGCTCGCGGAAAATGTCGGCGGCTGATTTGTAGTCGAAGGCGGCGCCGAAACCGAGGCGCTTTGCCACCTCGCTGAGAATCCACCAGTCAGGCCTCGCCTCGCCCGGCGCGGGCAGGAACGAACGCTGACGCGAGATGCGCCGCTCGGAATTGGTCACGGTGCCTGACTTTTCGCCCCAGGCCAGTGCCGGCAGCAGCACATGCGGACCAGCCGCGACGGTGTCGTTGGAGCGGACGTTCTCGGAGACCACGAACAGCTCGAGCTTCTTCATGGCCTCGCGCACGACGTCGGCGTCGGGCAGCGACACTGCCGGGTTGGTGCCGATCACCCACAGCGCCTTGATCTCACCGCGCGCGATCGCCTCGAACATCTGCACCGCCTTCAGCCCTTCATGGGTGGCGATGCGCGGCGCCTTCCAGAAGCGGCGGACGCGGTCGATGTCCGGCGGAGTGAAACCCATATGGGCGGCGAGCTGGTTGGCAAGCCCGCCGACCTCGCGGCCCCCCATCGCATTGGGCTGGCCGGTGAGCGAGAATGGCGACGCGCCCACCTTGCCGATGCGCCCCGTGGCGAGATGGCAGTTGAGGATGGCGTTGACCTTGTCGGTGCCCTGCGCCGACTGGTTGACGCCTTGCGAATAGAGCGTGACCACGCGCCCGGTCTCCCGGAATATCTGGAAGAAGGCGGCGACATCGGCCTCCGACAGGCCGGTCGCGAGAGCGGTGGCCGCAACGCTGCCGGCGATCTGCCGCGCACGTGCCAGCGCCTCGTCAAAACCCGAGGTGTAATGCGCGATGTAGTCAGCGTCGAGCGCGCCATGGTCGGCGAGATGCACGAGCAAGCCGGAGAACAGCGCAGTGTCGGTGCCGGGCTTGAGCCCGAGAAAAACTTCCGCGTCCTCAGCGGTGTCGGTGCGGCGCGGATCGATCACGACCATGCGCGCGCCGCGCTTCTGCTTGTTGGCGAGCATGCGCTGGAACAGGATGGGATGACACCAGGCCGCGTTGGAGCCGACCAGCACCAGGAGGTCGGCCTCGTCGATATCCTCATAACAGCCGGGCACGGTATCGGCGCCGAAGGCGCGGCGATGGCCGGCGACGGAGGACGCCATGCACAGCCGCGAATTAGTGTCGACATTGGCCGAGCCGACAAAGCCCTTCATCAGCTTGTTGGCGACGTAATAATCCTCCGTCAGCATCTGGCCGGAGAGATAGAATGCGACCGCGTCGGCGCCGTCGCGGGCGATGATGTGTTTCAGGCGGTGCGCGACATGGTCGAGCGCGTCACTCCAGGCAACCCGTTCCAGCATGCCCTTGCAGCGGATCATCGGATGAAGCAGCCGGCCTTCAAGGCCGACTGTTTCGCCGAGCGCAGAGCCCTTGGAGCAGAGGCGACCGAAATTGGCGGGATGCCCGGGATCGCCTGATATCGCGGCACCGCCGCTACCGTCAGGCGTCGCCAGCACGCCACAGCCGACGCCGCAATAAGGGCACGTGGTACTGACGGCGCGGAGCTTGGGATCGATTGATGTCATCAGCGCCTCATGCAGCTTTCAGCGCGAGCGAGCGGCCGAACATCATCTCCTTGCGGATGGAAGCGACCAGCTTCCGGCTCCGGATCATTTCGAGATACCAGAGCGCATCCGATGTATCGCCGATCAGCACCGCACCGATCAGCCTGCCTTCAGCGAGCACGAGCTTCTTGTAGGTGCCGCGCCTGACATCGCTGAGCAAAATGGCCTCGCTGCCGTCGGCGCCGAGAAAATCGCCCGCCGAGAAAACGTTGACGCCGGAGACTTTCAGGTTTGTCGCCACCACGCTGCCCCGATAGGCCGCCGCTTTCCCCGAAAGATGCTGCGCCAGCACATGCGCCTGCTCGTAGGCCGGCTCGACCAGGCCGTAACAGATGCCGCGATGCTCGGCGCATTCGCCGAGCGCAAAGATGCTTTCGGCGCTGGTCTGCAGGCGATCGTCAACGACGACGCCGCGGTTGACCAGGAGGCCTGATCCACTCGCCAGCGAAGTGCTCGGCCGGATGCCGGCCGCGAACACCACGGCATCCGCCGCGATCCGCCGCCCGTCGGCGAGCTCGACGCCCTCGACCCGCCTCTCGCCATGGATGCGCGCGGTGTCGGCATTGAGCAGGACCTCGACGCCCGTGCGTTCGACCAGCGTCTTCAAAAGGTTGGCCGCGGGCAGATCGAGCTGGCGCTCCATCAGCCGGTCCATCAGGTGCAGCAGCGTCACCGGCGTGCCCGCTTTTGCAAGGCCATAGGCGGCTTCCAGCCCAAGCAAGCCACCGCCGACCACGACCACCGGCCGTTTGCGCGCGGCGAGCGCCAGCAACATGTCGACGTCGCGGCTGTCGCGGAAGGTGCAGATTCCGGCGAGATCCACGCCCGGCAGATTGAGCCGCAACGGCGTCGAGCCGGTCGCGAGCACCAGGCGCGAATACTCGATGCTCTCATCCCCCGGGATCTTCAACTCGTTGCGGCCGACATCGATCTCGGTGACGCGGCAGCCGTATTTCACGGTGACGCCGCGGTCGCGCCACCAGTTGGCCGGCTTCATCTCGATGTCATGCGAGGTGGTTTCGCCGGCAAGCACCGAAGACAGCAGCACGCGGTTATAGGCGAGCCGCGGCTCCTCGCCGATCACGGCGATGGCATAGCGGCCGAGCGAGGTCTTGACGAGCTCGTCGACGAGGCGCGCCGCCGCCATGCCATTGCCGACGATGACCAGCGGTTCACTCACGCTTGCCCCCTACTCCGCCGCCTGCGGCCGGCCGTAGGCCTCGGAGATCATGTAGCCGGACAGCGTCGCATAAGCGGCGGTCCAGGCCTCAGCGACCGCAGGAGTCCAGTCCGGGCCGAGCCCCTTTTCCAGCGTCCACAACAGCGCGCCGCCGACCACGGGATAGTGCTCGGGCTTGGCACCGTAGGAGACGTGACGCGTCGCAAGCGCGCTCGCCGCCGGCAGGATCAGATTCGAGGTTGGACAAACCACTCACGACGACCGCCAGTGTCGACATCAGTTTCTTGCGCTGCTCGGTCATGTCGGCCGGAAACATCGCCTTCACGGCGGGCGCGACATCAAACAGGCGATTGTAGAAGATCACAGCCGCCTTGTCGGAAATCGGCGCGACTTTGGAAAAGCTCTGTTGCACGAGTTTGATTTGATCCGGTGTCACGTCTCTCGCTCCTCTTCTCTTTCGTCATGCGCGGGCTTGACCCGCCTGCGGGGCCGAAGCTCCTTCGGCGCGGCGAAGGCCCGCGCATCCATCCTCAAAGAGAGTCTTTGCGCTTTCGATGGATTGCCGGGTCGAGCCCGGCAACGACGAGAGCGCAAAAGCCTCATATGCGCGCTTCGGCGAGGCTCGGCGCGCCCGCGGTTTCCGGGCCCTTGCGCAGGTAGAACCACCAGGTCGTGGCGAGGCAGACCGCGTAGAAGGCGAGATAGATCATCAGCGCAAGCTGCGGGCCGCCGGTGAGCGCGATCGACTTGCCGAAGCCCAGCGGGATCAGGAAGCCGCCGACCGCGCCGACCGCGCCGATGAAACCGACCGCGGCACCCGATTCGATCGAAGCAGCCTTCAGCGCCAGCGCCCGCGCCGCCTCGCCCTTGCCGCGCGCCTTGTGCAGGTTCTCCTCGCGGAAGATCGAGGGGATCATGCGATAGGTCGAGCCGTTGCCGAAGCCGGTGGTGGCGAACAAGATCAGGAACGACACGAGGAAGCCGGTGAAGTCCTTGATGCCGACGAAGTAGAGCACCCCGATCGTCGCCGCCGCCATCGCGATGAAATTCCAGAACGTAACGACGGCGCCGCCGACCTTGTCGGCCAGCATGCCGCCGAACGGACGCGCGACCGAGCCGACCAGCGGCCCGAGGAAGGCGATCGCGATGGTGACGGCGGGGAACTGGGTCTTGATCAACAGCGGAAACGCCGCGGAATAGCCGATGAAGGAGCCGAAGGTCCCGATATAGATGTAGGACATGATCCAGGTGTGCTTGCGCTTGACGATCGCGAGCTGGTTCTTGATCGAAGACTTCGCCGTGGTCAGGTTGTTCATGAAGAACACCGCGCCGAAAACCGCGATCGCGATCGGCAGCACCCACATCAGACCCGCGTTCTGCAGGTAGACGCCGCCGACAGGCGTCGCCTGATAGAGATTGATCAGACCGATGCCCATCAGGATCGGCGTGAGTAGTTGCACGCTGGAGACGCCGATATTGCCGCCGGCCGCGTTCAGGCCGAGCGCCCAGCCCTTCATGCGGTCGGGATAGAAGAAGGAGATGTTGGCCATCGAGGAGGCGAAGTTGCCGCCGCCGAGCCCGGCAAAGGACGCCACCAGCAGCATCAGCCAGAACGGCGTCTCGGGGTGGCTGACGAAATAGGCGAGAGCCAGCGTCGGAATGAACAACACCGCCGCCGAGAAGATGGTCCAGTTGCGGCCGCCGAAAGTCGTGACTGCGAAAGTATAGGGAAAGCGCATCAGCGAGCCGATCAGGCCCGGCAGCGCCACGAGCTGGAAGAGCTGATCGGTGTCGAAATGGAAGCCGGCCTGCGGCAGCTTGGTCGCCACGATCGACCAGATCGCCCAGACCGAGAACCCGATGTGCTCGGCCACGATCGACCAGATCAGATTGCGGCGGGCGACGAACTTGCCCCTGGATTCCCAGAATTTCTTGTCCTCGGGATTCCAGTCGGAAATCCAGGTCTCCGAAATCGAGGTCGGGTTCTGCTCGCTCATTAGCAATGTCCTTTCGCAGGCATGGATGCGCGCGCCGGGGAGGCCCCGGTCGCGCGGTCGCAAATCGGATGATGAGTTTCCAGGGACGGCGTCGGTGGCGTCAGCACTAGCTATTCAAGCTTTGTGCCAGGCCGACTGGAGACAGAAACTGCAATTATTCAAATTAGTTACATCGCCTGCCTGAAATTTTTGCAGAGCGGATTCGCATTCAAAATTTGCGATTCGCTTATTTCTTGTGCGCCGCACAAGAAACGAGCGCAGTGATTAAAAGATGATCGTCATCGCGCAAGAAGACGCTGCATCAGCAGCCAGCAGAGCGAGCGGTCCGCATTAGATCACCTCATCGGCGCGGGCGAGGATGGTCGGTGAGAGATCAAGCGCTATCCGTCGCGCAGCCATCGTATTGATGATGAGCAGAAATTTCGTCGGTTCATAAACCGGAATTTCGGCCGGGCTTTGGCCCCGCAGTATGGCAGCCATCTCACGCCCCGCATTTCTGTAGACTTCAATAAAGTCGACCGCGTATGCCATCAACCCGCCTGCTAGGACGAGGTCGCGAAATGGATACATCGACGGTATTCGCACATCCGCTGCAAGATCCACCAACGTCTTGCTGTTTTCGAGGTGCTCGGGCTCGTCCGACACCAAGAGCGCGTCGATGGTTGTTCCCTTTAGTAAGCCGAACGCTGCCAGATATGCGGGCTTGCTCAGGGTCTCGCCGAGGTTCAGATGCGTTAGCGCAATATTTGTCCGATGCGCGGCCTCCCTCGCCGCCGCAGCTTGGGTGGTACTCCAATTCTGGGATGACGCGAGATACCCAATTCTCGACGCATGAGGCCGTAGTTGGACTAGGAGTTCCAGACGCTTGCCGTAAAGCTCCACGCCAGCGTCGACCGTCGCGCCGGTCAAATTGCCTCCTGGTCTAGCTAAGCTTGATACAAGCCCTGAAGCGACTGGATCACCTGTAATGGCGACAATTGGAATTGTCTGGGACGCCGCTTTGAAGGCGAAAGCCAGAGGGCTTGCGACAGTTAAGATGGCGTCGGGACCAGTGCTAACCACAGCTCGAGCGAGGTCACGATAAGTGCCCATTTGGCTATTTCCGGTATAGCGATTAACAACCAGATTATCCCCTTCGACAAAGCCGACATTGCTCAATTGATCGATGAACGTCCGGTAGTAAGGGTGAGTTTTGAGCTCCTCGACCGAACGGTGGGGAGCTACTATCGCGATGGTCTTTTTTATTGGTTGCTGTGCGCGGGCCAGAGGAACGCACCACGCCGAAGCGCCACCGAGAACGCGAATGAACTCCCGTCGCCTCATTCGATCATCCCACCGGCATCAGCAGGTTGCGGGTCAGAGCGCGCAATTCAACTGGACAAGACGACGGAAGACAAGGCCTTCCAATGTCTAGGATGGGTCATTGAACTAAACCGCTCGCGCGGTAAGGCGCCGCGGCTGAGGGCAGAGCCAACACATAACGCACCGGGCGTCCTGTTTTGAGATGAGGGGTTCGCGACCATAACTCAAAACAGGATCGCAATCGGGCGCTGGCGCGATAGAATCGCTTAACCATCGCTTCGTATCGACGCTTTGCGGCTGCCGCCGGCAGGCATACTCTTGCCCGCATGCGGTCGATCCTGAGCGAAAGAGCGAGACTGGCGCGAGCGGCCCAGACCTTCGCTGAAGAGGCGACGCACACGCCGTGCACGTCACGACAATTTCTCGACGGCCCCGCTCCTCGCATCCCTGCCAAGCTGCCGAAGAGAATCGACCCGCGCTTGCATCGTGGCATCGAGCAAATCCGCCGCGTCACCTATGACGAAGGCGACGAGCCCATGTATGGCTTTGGTGATGACGGTTAGGCTCTAGCCGTCACTTATCGAGATCGGAGACGAACGACTTGGTAGCGTCTGCAATCTCCGTATTCGCATCGGCTGAGCGCACGATCAGTTGTACGATGTAGGATGTAGCAGCCGCCTCAAATTTGCATACGTAGCGGAAGCATCCCCTCATCCTCTTTGGTTTTAGCAAGCTGTCGGACGCGATTGCTGATCTCTTGCGTGCCATCGAACGATACTGGATTCATATCGTGAGCTGCCGCATTTCGCATTTTGCGCATCAGATCGAAATCGCGTTGCGTCACCGGTCCAATGATTTTTAAGAAGTAGGCCAGCGTGATCTTCTGGCTGAAGGTGTTGGCTGGGCCACCATCGTCAAAGAGCAGCCTCCATTCGGAATCGGTCTGCGGCTCGCGCAGCCGGGACATGATGGCTTCGGCGAGGGCGTGATCGAGCAGCGAGACGGCAGCCAGGATCACAGCCCTGTCGCCCACGCCATCAAGCTCGGCGAAGGCCGCTTCCAAGTTCTTCGGAATGTATCGTGTCATGGCGACGCACCTAGCCGGGCTTGTTGTATCCGTCGCAGCCGTCTTCTTCGGCTGCTTTGATAGAACTAGATGGGTCGGCCTCGAGGCTGAAACAGAAATCGTATCGCCGTTCTAGCTTGGGGTCCTCGATCCCGAAAATGTCGAAGTATCGAACGCTGCCGAACAGGTAAAAGCGATGATGTTGCTGCGGCTGATTTAGCAGCGCTAGAGCCTCGGGCAAAAACTTCACTTCGACGCGCTGATGGATCGCCGCATCACCAAAGAGAATCGGGTAGCTCTCACGAGTGATCCCCTCGCCGCCACCTCTCTTAGCCGGATCGCTCAACTGGCCTTTGGGCAGCGGAAAATCGCCAATCTCCACGGTAGCGGCCAATCGCAGCTTATAGGCCGGCGTCGAACCAGCCGCGTGCAAATTGATGGTGGCTCCAATCGGCACGCGGGCATCGAACGATGGCCCCTTCGGTAGCAACTCGCCGTGGTCAACGTAAAGGTAGGCGCGCAGTTGGCGGCGCTCCGTATCCCGGCTGACCTTCAAAGCATCATCGGCATCTTGCAATGTGCAGTATGTCAGCCCGGTGTAGACACCGACAAAAAGCAGGGTGAGTAGGCTCACCCAATTTTTGGGCTTGCCAAAATACCCTCGCGTCCGGCCATTGCGCGCGTTGGCCTTTGCACCGGCTTGACCGCTTACAGCTTCACCAGAAGCCCCGTCGCCCCCTTCGGCATTCATGGCTTGATCCCTTGCGCGGCGGCTGATGCCTGTATCTCGCCCGGATCGAAGTGTTGTGCGACCGCCTGACAAAGCTCGTCTGTCGCGTGGATCGATGATGCCGGCTTGAACAGGTCAGCGACGCCCGCCTTCTCGGGGTATCGAAACACAAAATCCTTGTGGTACGGCGACAGCGCGCGAACGAAGGTCTCAACGCCATCGACCGGCGCGAGCCCGGCGGCCGACGCCTTGTCGTACAGGTCCGCGAGATTGTGCGACCGTTTCCAATCGCCTGCCACTCCCTTCTTTTCGAGATGCGCCTTCAGCGCATTCTCGACTGCGAAGCCGAGAAGCAAAAACAGAGGGATGCGGTTATCGTCACCAAGGCGGCGCGCTCCCTCCAGTAAACTGATCGCCCAAGCCAGTTTGTCAACGTGCATGGATCAACCGCGCGTCCGGCCCAAACTGCTTTGCAAGTCGCTCTACATTGGTGCGGGTGTTTATCGCGATCACCAGTGCGCCATCGGCTGCGGCGAGCCATTGCGCGAGCGTTGCGGTGTCCGATCCTCGCTCAGAATTTTTGGATCGAGAAAATAAAGATCGACGAAGTCGAGTTGCGACAGCGCCGGCTTCAGCATTTCCTTCAGGTCGCCGAGCTTGCCGTTTAGCTCGGCGATGGTCCCCCGCTCCGCGCGGGATTTCTCGCGAAGCAGGGCTATATGCTGTTGGTTGGCATCGGTCATCGTGGAATCGCCCTCCAGGGCCGGCAATGTAGCACGGGAACGGATCACCCGCCGATCGAGATGACGCGGCGCGAAACGCCCTCCGGCAGCATGCGAATCATCGGCGTCAAGGTCGATCGGCGGCACCATAGCCATGGTTTTGGTGCTATACGCCGCGCCATGGCACTCGATCACTACGTCGCGCGCACCTGTTTGAAGCACTGGTGCGACAAGAGCAGCGGACGCCCGCTCCGCGCTTACCGGAAATCGGATGGCAAGCAGTTTCCCTGCTGGCCCGGTGACGTGTGCACCGAACCGGACGGCGATGTCAGCCCATACCTGTCGAAGCCGGACGCGCTCGGGCAATTTCGAAAGCTCTGGGAGCCGCACTGGAATGGAGCCGTGGACGGCTTCCGCCGAGGCGAGGTCACCGGGGATAACAAATTCGTGCTGTCGCTCGGCTGGGCCTCCATCATGGCCACGACGCCGACGATGACGGGGATCGGAGCGGAAATTCTGGAGCAAGAGCTTCGCGCCCTGTTGCCGATCATTGCGCGCGACCGCCCTCCGCCGCCGAGCATTCGGCTTGAGGATATTGCCTTCGACGTTGACCCAAAATTCGCGCAAGCAATGTACACCCAAAACCTGCCGCGCATCGCATGGCGGCTGTACCTCCAGCCGTGGACACTTCTGACCAACGCCACGACCGATCAGTTTCTGATCAGCGACAATCCGGCGGCGAAATTCGGCGAAAACAATCTCGGCTTGCCACCCGCCGCGCTGCTGCCGCTCGCGCCAAACATGTGCGTGACGACACTGATGGATTTCAAGTTGGTGGTGCCGCGCGATCTCAATCTCGCCGACCTGACCGGGAAACCGTGCGGCAAGGTGAGCCCTACGGCCGCGACGTTGGAGCAAGCGCAATTCATCAACACCCTGATCGTGAAGCACGCTGCGGAGCTGGTGTTCGCTTCGTCAAACAGTGCGGACGTTGCGGCGCTGGTCGCTGCGTTACGGCATCTCGGCGTGAAGCTCGATCATTCGGTGGCCTCGGTTGAGGACGGCAAGGCAATGCTGTCCCTCGCGAGGACTGGCATCGGCACTGTCAGATGACCTCGCATTGCGGTGAGAGCGCACTTAATCCCTACCGACGGTCAAATCACTTCGCTCTAATCAGAAATAATGTCAAGCCCGTCCGATAAAAATATTCTCTCTTTCGTTTTTCAGAAATCATGCTTATCCTCTCCCCATCCCGCCTCCACAAGAGGGGCGTATCGCGATCGTCACGGACGTTGGGAGCGGGATGCGGTGGCTGCGAGGGTGCTCAGCGCGCGTTGAGCGCGCGGACGAAGGCATTTCTCGCAGACGGCCAAGCCGTGTGGTCCCGACACCCCGACGCTGGTGTCAAGCTTGCGGGCGATCTCGCAGGCGATGGTGGCTAACAAGCCCGGTACACCAGGGAGAGCGCGGAGCAGCCGTTAAAACCATTGCGCAGGGAATGCCGGATTGTCTCGGCTGCCCTGTCGTTGCTTGCGTGCGCAAAGTGCACTTTCTTTGCACGCAAGGCTCGCGGGTGCGGCCTGCATCCGGCATTCCCTGCGCCCTCTTCACTTCGAGGGCTACGCACGATGCATCACTCGGGCACGAACGTGCCGCGGGAATATGGAAGTATGCCTTTCGTCATGCCCAGCAATGACCGCTCAGGCCGGTTCAGACGCCCTCGCCGCCATCGGCTTCGGCGCCGCGCCGCCGCCCGGCTTCATGTGGAATTCGTAGGTCATGAGATGCCAGGGCGCCGCTGCTTCCTTGCCGTCCGGCATCTTCGGATCGTTGCGCTTCTCGATTTTTGCGACGAGCTCATCCTTCACGCCGAACACCACATCGGAGTTGAGATATTTATCGCCATCGATGAAGACATGGGTGATCAGCGGCTCATGACCCCTGGCGTTGACCAGGAAATGCACATGCGCGGGCCGCATCGGATGTCGCCTGGTCTGCATGATCATCTCGCCGACCGGCCCGTCGGTCGGAATCGGATAGCTGCATGGCAGGATGGTGCGGAAGGTGAAGCGTCCATCGGCGTCCGTGACAAAGCGCGCGCGCGACGTCGGTCCCTGCGTCGCATAGGTGGGCTTCTGCGAGTCGTAGAGACCGTCATCGTCGGCATGCCAGACATCGACGGGGACGCCGGCGAGCGGCTTGCCCTTGAGGTCGGTGACGCGGCTCTGCACGAACATCTTCTCGCCGGTGCTTGTTCTGCGGCGAGATATCGGTGCCGTGCGCCATCTGTTTGTGCTCGCCGACATAGAACGGGCCGAGCACCGTGGTCTCGGTCGCGCCGTCGCGCTCGCGATGGTTCACGGCGTCGACCAGCATCGACACGCCCATCACGTCGGACAGAAGAATGAATTCCTGCCGGATCGGCGTGCACTTCTGACCCGTGCGGGTGAGGAAGTCGATCGCGTATTCCCACTCCTCAAAGGTAAGATCGGTCTTGCGCACATAATCGTGAAGCGATTTGACGAGCTCCTGCAGCAGGAATTTCGCCCGCGGATTTGGCGTGTTCTCAAAGCTCTTGACGACGGCAGCGGTCAGATCGGCTTCACTGAATTGGGGCATGGGAGAGGTTCCTGCGAGGTAGCCTGTAAACACAACGAACCCTATACCAATGGCTGGTTTCGGGTAAGCGCGCTCTGTTGGAACACACCCGCCTTTCCGTTATCAAGAACATTCCTGCGCTTCGGAGATCGCCTCATGCTCGCCCCGACCCCCGCCTTACCGGAATCCGTTGGCATGTCCAAGACCGGGCTCGACCGCATCGAGGCGCATCTGAAGAGCCGCTACATCGACTCCGGCCGCTTTCCGGGAACCCAGCTCATGGTCTACCGTCGCGGCAAGGTGGTCCACAGCACCTCGCAGGGCTTTGCCGACCTTGAGCGCAAGGTGCCGGTCAAGGACGACACCATCTACCGCATCTATTCGATGACCAAGCCGATCACCAGCGTCGCCTTCATGATGCTGTTCGAGGAAGGCAAGGTCGCGCTCGACGAGCCCGTCGCCAAATACATCCCGGAATGGAAGAATCTCGGCGTGTTCGCCGCCGGCACCGCGCCGAACTTCCTGACCCGGCCGCCGACGCGGCCGATGCTGATCGTTGACCTGCTGCGCCACACCTCGGGGCTGACCTATGGCTTCCAGCAGCGCTCCAATGTCGACGCCGCCTATCGCGAGGCCAAGATCGGCGAGGTGGAGAAGGCCGGAACGCTGGACTCGATGATCGAAGGATCTCGCAAAAATTCCGCTGGAATTTTCGCCGGGAGAGGCCTGGAACTATTCCGTTTCGACCGACGTAGTCGGCTATCTCATCGGCAAGATTTCGGGCCAGCCGTTCGAGCAGTTCCTTAAAGAGCGCATCCTCGATCCGCTGGGCATGAGCGACACCGGCTTCTTCGTGCCAAAGGAGAAAGCGCATCGTCTCGCAGCCTGCTACAACGCCGACGCGAAAGCCGGCAATTTCACCCTGCAGGATGATCCGCAGACGAGTTCCTTCCTGTCGCCTCCCTCCTTTGTGTCCGGTGGCGGCGGATTGTGCTCGACCACGGCCGACTACCTCAGCTTCTGCCGCGCGCTGATCAATGGCGGCGAGCTTGGCGGCGTCAGGCTGATCGGACCAAAGACGCTGCAACTGATGACGTCGAATCATTTGCCCGGCGGAGTTGATCTGCCTGCGATGTCGCGTTCGCTGTTCTCGGAGGCGACCTATAACGGCATCGGCTTCGGGCTCGGCTTTGCAGTCACCATGGAGCCCGCCAAGACGCTCATCCCCGGCAGTGCCGGCGAATATAGTTGGGGCGGCACGGCGACGACCTCATTCTGGATCGACCCGGCGGAGGAGCTGATCACGATCTTCATGACGCAGGTGCTGCCGTCGAGTGCCTATCCGCTGCGGCGCGAGTTGCGCACCTTGGTCTATTCCGCAATCAGCGAAAGCAACCTTTGATCGATTTGGGTTCCGCAAGCAACTTGCTGCAGCGCGGAAGGCGCTAAATCTTTGGCAGATTCCCTGCGTTTCTCCTATGCTCGCAAAGAGCTGGCGGCAGTTCCTCCAGTCACCTTGCAGGCATTTTGTGCAAAAGCTTTCCCTGCCGGTTCGGCTAGTCCTCCTCGTCGCGGGAACCACGCTGCCGCTGATCATCTTCGCGGTCGGCCTCGTCTTCCACAATTACGAGCAGGACCGCAAGGACGCCGGCGACCGCGTGCTGCAGACGGTGCGCAGCATCCGCCTGACGCTGGACGCCGAAATGCAGCGCATGACTGGCGGGCTGCAGGTGCTGGCGATGACGGACACGCTCAAGAACGGCGATTTCGATGGTTTCCGGCGCATCGCGCTCGGATTCCTCGATCAATACGCCGGGGGCGGGGTCATGCTGGTCGCCGATCGCGACGGCCGCATGCTGTTTTCCTCACTCTCGCCGGATACGGCGAGCCTGCCGCCGCGCAACAACCGCGAGATCGTCGAAAAGCTATTCCTCACCAAGCGCCCGCAATATTCCAACCTGTTTCTTGGCGCTGCGAAGAAGTCGCTGATCGTGACGGTCGAAGTGCCGGTGTTTCGCGATGGCGAGGTGATCTACGACATCTCCTTCACCCCGCCGCTCGAGATGTTCCGGCACATCCTCGAAGGGCAGCGGCCGAGCGGGGAATGGACGCTGTCGATCCTCGACGGCAACGGCGTCGTGTTCGGCCGCGTCCCCAACCCGCAGGACAGCTTCGGCAAGCGCGCCACCGCCTCGGTGTTATCGGACATGCTGCAGAAGTCCGAGGCGGTTAAACCAACGGTGTCGCTCGAGGGTGTGTCGCTGATGTCCGGCTTCGTGCATTCGGCGCTCACGGGTTGGATCGTCGCCGCCGGGATTTCCGAACGCTCGCTGATCTCCCCACTCTGGCGCAACCTCGCGATTGCCAGCATCATCGGTGCGGTGGCGCTCGCGATCGGGCTTGCCTTCGCGGTCAGGATGGCCACGACGATCGCGCGCGGCGAGATGCTGCACAATCTCCTGGTGGAGGAGCTCAATCACCGCGTCAAGAACACGCTGGCGATCCTGCAGGCGATCGCGGCCCAGACCTTCCGCAGTGCCAGCCGCGCGGAACGCGAAAAATTCGAAGGCCGGCTTGGAGCGCTGGCGGAAGCGCATAATCTCCTGAGCCAGGAAAGGTGGCAGGGCTCGGAACTGGCCGATGTCATCAAGCGCGTGCTGCGGCCCTATGCGCTGAGCAATCCCGAGCGGGTGAAGATGTTCGGCCCAAGGGTGCCGCTGTCGCCGCGGCTCGCCGTGGTGCTGTCGATGATCGTGCACGAAATCGCGACCAACGCGGCGAAATATGGCGCGCTCTCGAACGAGAGCGGCCATGTCGCGGTCGACTGGGAAGTGCTCGAGGACGACACCGTGCGCCGGCTCCGGCTGATCTGGACCGAGGCCGGAGGCCCTCTGGTGGTGGCGCCGGTGCAGCGCGGCTTCGGCTCGCGGCTGATCGAGCGCAGCGCGCGCGACCAGCTCGGCGGCGAGGCGACGGTGGACTTTCTGCCCCGCGGGGTGATCTACACGGTGATCTGCGTGCTGAACGAAGAAACCTAGCCGAAGCTTTGCAGCGACGGAAACGTATCGAGCAGCCAGATGCTGACATTGGACACCGCGCCGGTGAGGAAGCCGATGCCGGTGATGATCATCAGGACGCCCATCGCCCGCTCCACCGTCGCCAAATGGCGTTTCATGCGCGCGAACAGCGAGGAGAACCGCTCGACCATGAAGGCGGCGATCAGGAAGGGAATGCCGAGCCCCGCCGAATAGACCGCGAGGAGTCCCGCGCCCTTCGCAACCGTGGCTTCGGCAGCCGCGATCGACAGGATCGCAGCCAGGATCGGGCCGATGCACGGCGTCCAGCCGAACGCGAAGGCAAGCCCCATCACATAGGCGCCCCAGAGGCCGACGGGTTTCGGGATCGACAAGCGCCCCTCCCGCATCAACAACCCGATCCGCGTCAGTCCGAGGAAGTGCAGCCCCATGACGATGATGACGATGCCGGCGATGATGGCGAGCTGTCCCGACCAGGCACGGATCAGGCTGCCTACCAGCGACGCGCTGGCGCCCAGAGCCACGAACACGGTGGAGAAGCCGAGCACGAACAACAGCGCCGAGATCATCACCGCCCGCCTGGAAGAGGATTCCGTCTCCTCATTGGCGACATGCTCGATGGTAGCGCCGGTGAGATAGATCAGATAGGGCGGCACCAGAGGCAGCACGCAGGGCGACAGAAAGCTGACCAGCCCGGCAATCAGCGCCGCCGGGATCGAAACATCCGAAATCATGCCATCATCGCCATCTCTTGGAGCGCAGGCCACAGGCCCCATGCGTACTACGCTGCATAGCCGCGCGCGTTATCGATGACGAGGGGTTTTTCCCAATCACAAATACGGCATTGCGGCATCGAGCGCCGCGACGATCGGGAGGACGGTTTTATGCCTATTTGACGAGGCGGAGCAGCGGGCGCCGCCGGTGCCCGGAGGCCTGGCCATCGTACAACTCCTCGTCGCTGGAGTCCGGGAGCATGATCTCTTCGCACAGCGCCTTCAGCTCGGCATCGCCGACGCGGTTGAGCTTCATGCGCAGGTCGAGGATCGCGACCGACACCAGCTGGGCCGTATCAGGCCGACCGTCGAGGCGCAGCGCCTCCCGGCACTCTTCAAGGGTTGCGAGCACTTCCAGCAATTGTTCGTCTGAATTACTCACCGGCGCTCATTCCATTGGCTTGCTTGCCGTTGCCCGATCTCGGCGGGTGGTTACGGCGATCCACCCGGCCGAATCACGCCCATCAGCATAAACACTGGATATCGTCGAAACTGCATATCGTCGAAACTGCGTAATCAAAGTCGTCTGCCGACCTGCGGCTCGCAACGATAACACGAGGAGCTACCACGTTCGAAAATCACTTTTTGCGTAAGACTCAACCTCTCGATCCAGCGAATGAACAGTGTGGCGCAGGTGAAGAGGACGGATCCGCCGACCATGCGCATGAAGGCCACCGGCAGGCCACTCCGGAGCGCTCGGTTCCAGGACTTTGCGGCAGTTGCCGACCGCCGCGTCTGTCCCCGACAATGCGAGCAGACGCGGCTCGGCCAAGTACTCCTGCTGCATGTCGACCAGAACCAGGAGCGGAACGGCCACCGGGCTGGCGAAGGCCCGGCGGCTCACGACGGAGGTCATGTGGCGCCGTGTCGCGGTCCGAGGGGCTGGAAATCGGCCCGCGACATTCTCCCGATACCGCCAATAGCGGTAAGGTTGCAGGTTAAAATAGAGGACACCCGACCCGCCGTGGTTGTAGTCCATGCAGTATTCTGCCAAATTTAGCAGACGGAAAGGACTTGTATGCATCTGACGACGGAAAGGGGCGTTCCTCTGGAGGAACGCCGGAGGGTTGCTCTCTCCAGCCTGACGGACTGGGACGCCGCACGCGTGTTCCTCGAAGTGGCCCGCTGCGGCAGCTTCCGGTCCGCGGCCGAACGGCTTGGCCTTTCCATCAACGCCGTGCGCCGGCGGGTGGGCGACTTCGAGCGCCAGATCGGCGCGACCATGTTCATCCGCGATGTCCATGGCGCCCGGCTGACGGAAGAAGGCGTGCATGTCGTCGCCGCCGTCGAACGCATGGAGGCCGCAGCCTTCGACCTCCTGCGCGCCGGCGGCTCTGTCACGGATGCGCTCTCCGGCGAAATCCGCGTCGCCGTGACTGAAGGGCTCGGGACATTCTGGCTCGCCCCTCGCCTGGTTGAATTCCAGCGATCCTTTCCGAGCATCCTGATCGACCTGCATTGCGCCATGCGCTCGGCCGACGTATCGCGGCACGAAGCGGACGTCGCGATCCAACTGGTGCGGCCGACCATGCTCGACGTCATGCAGGTCAAGATCGGCCGCATGCATCTGATGTTCTTTGCCAGCGAGCAATATCTCAGTACCTACGGCGTGCCGAAGAGCGCCCAGGAGTTGGTCAAGCATCGCCTGGTGATGCAACTCGCCGATGACATCGCTTCCAGAGACACCTTCGCGAGCCTGTTTCCCGGCTACAGCGAGCGCGATCTCGTTGTGATGAAGACCAATGTCTCCAGTGCCAATTACTGGGCCGTCGCCAACGGCGCGGGGATTGGCATATTTCCAACTTATGCGCATGCGCTCGGCGGGAAAATGATACCGCTCGATATCGACGCACGCCTGTCGCTCGACATATGGCTTTCTTATCACCCAGGCAGTGGCCGCATCCCGAGGGTGCGGCACATGATCGACTGGCTGATAGAAGCCTTCAATCCCGCGAAATACCCGTGGTTTAGAGACGAATTCCTCCATCCACGGGAACTCGAAGCGGTGTATATGGGTGAACCCCTGACCCATCTGTTCGGGGGCTTTCCGACCGAAGGACGGTGAGAAAAGAATGAACAAGTCAGCGGCTAAAAAAATGAAACAGCGCAGTGCCGGCAAACCCGACATTGAACTCGGCAAGCGAATTCGTCTGCGACGTGTGGAGCAGAAGATCTCGCAGGCCGAGCTCGGCGACAAGCTTGGCGTCAGCTTCCAGCAGGTCCAGAAATACGAGAAGGGCGTCAATCGCGTCGGCGCCGCGCGCCTGCAGTCGATCGCCACCGCGCTCGATGTGCCCGTCACCTTCTTCTACGACGGCGACAACAAGGCGCGCGAAGTCGAAAGCCTGTTGTTCCTCGACAGCGCCTTCAGCCTCCGGTTGCTTCGGGCCTACAGCAAGATCAAGGACCAGACGGTGCAGCGTCAGCTCGTCTCCTTGATGGAATCGATCGCTGCCAACGAGGAATAAGCGCGAAAGTCTCGCGCTTGTCCTCGGGCCGGTTGAAGAGCCTACTCCGCCGCGCCACGGATACGATCGATCAAGGCGACCGGATCAGCCGGTACGCTGTCGCCGCGCCAGGCCACATGCTGGTCCGGGCGCGACAAGACCAGCCTGCCGCCCGCATAGGCGGCATCAGGTTGCTCGACGTTCAAAATGGTGAGCGGCACGCGCTTTTCGCGCGCCGCACCGCTCAGGGCTGTGACGTCGAGACCAGGATCGAAGCGCAGCAGCGTGAATTCGGGCCCCATCGCATCATAGAGCGAACTGCCGTCCTGGCAGAAGAAATGCGGCGTCCGGCAGCCCGGCACGGTCGACGGCGTGTAGCTGTTCATGGTGTAGGATGGTTGCGCCGTGCCGTCATAGGCGATGATCGGTGACGAGTCATAGTAGGCACCAAAATTCAGCCCGGCGCAGGCGTATTGCTGGACGTTGATCTCATAGGTCAGACGTCCGACTTCGCACCGAGTTGCGTCACCGCGCGGCCCCTCTTCCTCGATCTCCGGTGGCACGGCGCCGCGCCGCTTGATCTCGGCTTCCGCATGCGACATCGCAAAGCGTGAGACCTGGCTCGTGATCGGCCATCGCTCGGCCTCATAGGCATCGAGGATGCTTGCCGGCGCCCAGCCATTGAGGTGCGCGGCGAGCAACCAGGACAGGTTCATCGCATCCGCAACGCCTGCATTCATGCCGTAGCCGGCATAGGGCACCCAGATATGGGCAGCGTCGCCCGCAATGAAGGCGCAGCGGTCGCGGAACTTGTTCGCGATCAGGCGGCGGCCGTACCAGTCTTCTTTCGAAATGATCTCGTATTTGAAATCGGTATCGACGCCGAGGATGGTGCGCAAACAGGCGTCGCGGTCGACCGCCTCGAAGTCGTCTTCGTTGGGCCGGAGATAATTATGCACCAGCCAGCGCTCGCGGCCGTCGATCGCATAGACCATGCCGGATCGCCGTGGATTGATGGCGCCGGTGCCCCAGGCGCTCCGGTGCTGCTGGCGGTCGATCAGGCCCGGCGCGCGGATGAAGGTCGATTGCACCCGCTGGATGACGGCGTCGCCGGAAAGCTCCGCGCCGATGGCCTTGCGCACCACCGAGCGCGCGCCGTCACAGCCAATCAGGAAGCGGCAATTGACCCGCCTCGCCTCGCCGCTGTCGAGGTCGCGCAAGACAACGCTGGCGGAATTGTCCTCCACCACCACGTCCTCGACCGAGGCACGGCTGATGATGGTAATGCGCGGTTGCGACGCCGCATGCTCGAACAGGATCGGCTCGAGGAAAATCTGGTTGATGCGATGCGGCGGCTCCGGCGTTGGCCAATTCGAGTCGGCGGCATCCTTGTCGGTGAAGCGGTCGCGCCGGCAGGGGATCTTGATGCGCGTCAGCTCCTGCCCTGTAAACGAGGTGCGGTAGCTGATGTCGTGCGGATAATCGGCGGGCAGCCCGGCGTTGCGGATTTTCCCGGCGATGCCGAGCCGACGGAAAATCTCCATGGTGCGCGCGGCGACATGGTTGCATTTGGGCTCCGGCGGAGCGGCGCGGGCCCGCGTCTCCACGACGGTCACATCGATGCCGCGCCACGCAAGATCGATCGCAAGCGTGAGCCCGACCGGTCCGGCGCCGACGATCAGAATGGGAGCTTCCCTCATTCCGCTTCGGCGCCCGAGTTCTTCACAATGGTCGCCCAGCGATCGACTTCGGTCTTGATGTAGTCGGCAAAACTGTCGGGCGTCGATGCCGGCAGCGGCTCGATCGCAATCGAGGTGAAGCGCTCGATGGTGGCGGGATTGGCCAACAGCTTGGCGATCTGAGCGGCGAGCGCATCGACAATCGGACGCGGGGTATTGGCCGGCGCTACCACGCCCTGCCACGCGACCAGCTCATAGCCAGGCAGCCCGGCCTCGGCGATGGTCGGAATTTCAGGCGCGGCGGCGACGCGTTTCGGCGTGGTCACGCCCAGCACCCTCACCTTGCCTTCCTTGATCTGCTGCAACGCCGGCTGCAGGTCGACGATCATGAAGGGAATGTGGCCCGCGATCACATCGAGCATGGCCGGAACGCTGCCGCGATAGGGCACGTGGCGGATGTCGATGTTGGCGGCGGATTTCAGCATCTCGGCGCCCAGATGGTGCGGACTGCCATTGCCTGCCGAACCAAAGGCAAGGCCCGGATTCGCCTTGGCATAGGCGATGAACTCGGTCAGCGTCTTGGCCGGGATCGCCGGATTGATGATCAGCGCGAACGGCACCGCCGCTACCAGCGAAATCGCCGCAAAGTCCTTCACGGGATCATAGGGCAGCTTCTTGTAGAGCGTCTTGTTGATGGCGAGCGTGGTCGATGTTGCCATCAACAGTGTGTAGCCGTCCGGCTCGGAACGCGCGACCTCTCCGGCGCCGAGCGTGGTGCCGGCGCCGGGCTTGTTCTCGACCACCACGATCGCGTTGAGCCCGGTCTTGATCTGGTCGGCAATCAGCCGGCCCAAAAGATCAGTGGTGCCGCCGGGCGGATAGGGCACGATCATCTTGATGTTGCGGCTCGGATAGGCCGCCTCTGCCAGCGCGGGACGGCCCGCCAACATGCCGCCAAATCCGATCATCGCCTCGCGGCGCGTCAACTCCATGAGACCTCCCTAACGCCTGTTTCTCGCTGCGCCTATTTCGCGAACCAATCGAGCGGTCGTTGCGGCATATCAAAGGCCGCCCGGGACAAAAAGGCGACCAAAGTCATACCTCCCTTCGCGGACGGACAGCCGCTGGAGGCGGCCGCCGAGGAGACCGTCCAGGCCGCCAATCATCCATTGACGGCGCATATGGCGCGGTGATTGATACTGCCCCGTAAGAAAAAGAACACGGGGAAACGCGATGATGATCCTTCATCACGGCTGGCGCTCCAGCGCCTCGCGTCGGGTGCGGCTGTGCCTGGAGGAAAAGGGCCTCGTCTATGAGAGCCATGTCGTCGACATGACGAAGATGGAACACCATTCGGCGGAATACCTGAAGATCAATCCGCTCGGCGTGATCCCGACCCTGATCCACGACGGCAGGCCGCTGCATGAAAGCGGCACCATCTGCGAATATCTCGACGAGAGCTTTCCCGATCCACCGCTGCGCCCCGCCACACCTTACGAGCGCGGCGAGATGCGGAACTGGATCCGGCATATCGACGCCCTGATCGGCAACCTTATCGTCTTCAACTGGCGTCACCATCTGCAGAAGGTCGCGGAGAAATGGAGCGACGCCGAGCTCGCGGAGAAGATGAAGAGCATCCCGAGCAAGGAGCGCCAGGAAGCCTGGCTTCGGGTGGCGCGCAAGCCCTATACCGAGGAGGAGCGCGATACGGCGCGCGCCAAGCTGGTGCAGCTGCTCGACAGGATGGAAACGGCGCTTGCGCCTTCGGGCTGGCTGGTGGGCAAGACCTATTCGATCGCCGATATCGCCGCGGTTCCCTTCGTCAAGCGGATCGATGAGGAGATTGCGCCGGATCAGGTATCCGAAAAGCACCATCCCCGGGTGGCCGACTGGTGGGGTAGGATACAGGCGCGGCCGGCCTTTGCACGTGCCAATATCGGCCCGTTCGTCACCACCTATTCCTAACCGAAAGCTCAAGCGATGCTGGACGTCACCAAGACCGAAAAATCCTACGCCGACGGCAAGATCCTCAAGGGCGTCAAAGACGGCGTCGGCATCGTCACCTTCAATAATCCCGAGAAGCGCAACGCCATGTCGCTCGACATGTGGGAGGGCCTGGGCCAGGCGCTGATGGAACTGCGCGACGATGAAGACGTGCGCGTCGTGGTGTTGGTTGGCGCCGGCGACAAGGCGTTCGTGTCGGGCGCCGACATCAGCCAGTTCGAGAAGACGCGCCACAACGCGGCGGCGTCGGAGGAATACTCCAGGAAGAGCGAGGCGCAGCGCGCCTTGCTCGGCAACTATCCGAAGCCGACCATCTCCTGCATCCGCGGTTTCTGCCTCGGCGGCGGCATGCAGGTCGCGATGCTGACCGATATCCGCATCGCAGCCGAAGACAGCCAGTTCGGCATCCCGGCGGCCAAACTGGGCATCGCCTATGGCTATGAAGGACTGCGCAATCTGGTATCGCTGGTCGGCCCGTCCTGGGCGCGGCTGATCATGTACACGGGCATGCGGATCGATTCCACCGAAGCACTCCGCATCGGCCTCGTGGATCGCGTGATCCCGACCAATGAATTGTGGGGCGAGACCATGGCGATCGCCACCACCATTTCGGGCAGCGCGCCGCTCGCGATCAAGGCCGCGAAAATCACCATCGCGCAGGTGCTGAAAGACCCCGCCGACCGCGACATGGCCGCGATCAAGCAGATCGGCATCGACTGCATGGACAGCGAGGACTTCCGCGAAGGCCGCCAGGCCTTCATGGAAAAGCGGAAACCGCAGTTCAAGGGCAAATAGCATCGGCGATTGCGCGCGCATGACCCAGGATAATCAACATGCATAAGCTTGTGGAAACATCCGCTCAGACTGCGCCGCAAAGCCAGCCTTCAGGGTTGCCTTTATCGCGGTTCAAGGTGATCGACCTGACGCTGGCGCGCGCCGGTCCCTCCTGCGTCCGCACCCTGGCCGACTGGGGCGCCGATGTGATCCGCGTCGAGCCGCCGCCGGAGGAAGGCGAGGCCGGCGAACTGGTGGGCCGGCGCGACGGCTCGGACTTCCAGAACCTGCATCGCAACAAGCGCGCCATCACGCTGAACCTGAAAGCCGACGAGGGACGCGAGGTTCTGATGCGGCTGGCGGAACAGGCCGATGTCGTCGTCGAGAACATGCGGCCCGGCGTCACCAGGCGGCTCGGCGTCGACTATGAAGCTGTCAGCAAGCGCAACCCGCGCATCGTCTACGGCAGCATTTCCGGCTTCGGCCAATACGGCCCCTATACGTCGCGGCCCTCGATCGACCAGATCGCGCAGGGCATGAGCGGCATCATGTCGGTGACGGGAATTCCCGGCCAGGGTCCGGTTCGCGTCGGCGTCGCCGTCACCGATATCATGGCCGGCGCGTTCCTCGCGCAAGGGATTCTGATCGCACTGCTCGATCGTGACGTTTCAGGCCAGGGCCGCTGGGTACAGACCTCGCTGATCGAGGCCGGCCTCACGCTGCTGGATTTTCAGGCGACGCGCTGGACCATGGACAAGAAGATTCCGCCGCAACAAGGCAACAACCATCCGACCAACACGCCGATGGGGTGTTTTCCCACCGCCGACGGCCATATCAACATCGCCGCTACCAGCAACAAGAATTTCCAAGTCTTCTGCAAGGCGATCGACCGCGAGACCATGGCGGTCGATCCGCGCTTTGCATCGACCGCGTTGCGACGGCAAAACAAGGAAGCCATGAACGAGATGATCGCCGAGGCGCTGCGGGCCAGGACCACCGCCGAATGGTTTGAGCTGCTGGTCGAGGCAGCTCTTCCCTGCGGGCCGGTCTATAACATCAAGCAGGCGTTTGCCGACCCACAGGTCGAGGCGTTGCGCATCCGGCGATCCGTGACGCATCCGCGCCTTGGCGAGCTTGATCTGGTGGCGCAGCCCTGCGAGATCACGGGCTTCGACCGCGAAATCCGGACGGCCACACCCGATCTCGGCGAACATAACCATGAAATATTGGAGTCGCTCGGCTACAGCACTGAGGAGATCGAAAAGCTGAAGGCGGCGCGGGCGATTTAAAATCTTATTCTTTGATGAAGGCCGTCAACCGCTTCTTCCCAACGTCACGCTCGATCGCTATCCAACCCTGTCGCACATAGAAGTCGTGCCGCACCGAACGCGCGCGCAAATTACGCCGGGCATGTTGGCGCGCGCGGTGTCGAGCAGCGTCACGTAGCCCACGATCAGGCCGCCCTCTTCCATCGCCCGCACCCGGCGCAGGCAGGGTGATGGCGACAAACTCACCCGTTCGGCGAGTTCGGCGTTGGTGAGCCGGCCGTCGCGCATCAGTTCGCGGAGGATGGCGCGATCGCGCTGGTCTCCGACCTCTTCTTGCATGATCCTGTCTCAATACTCATATTGTTCGCAATAAAATTGTGCAGGCGGGCACTACTGCAAAATTCGACCAGTATGCTTCAACATCAGCGCAAGGAGGCTCGTGATGCTTGTCGGTGTTCCCAAGGAGATCAAGGACAACGAGTTTCGCGTCGGCATGACTCCGGCTGTCGTGACGGAGCTGATGCACCACGGCCATTCCGTGCTGGTGGAAAGTTCGGCCGGGCTCGGCTCGGGATTGACCGACGATGAGTACCACGCCGCGGGCGCGAGCATCGTCAAGGAGGCCAGCGATATCTTTGCGCGCGCCGAGATGGTGGTCAAAGTCAAGGAGCCGCAAGAAGCCGAGCGCAAGATGCTGCGCAACGGCCAGACGCTCTTCACCTATCTGCACCTGGCGCCGGACCTGCCGCAGACCGAGGACCTGATCAAGAATGGCGCGGTCTGCATTGCCTATGAGACCGTCACCTCCGCAAGCGGCGGTCTGCCGCTGCTGGCGCCGATGTCGGAGGTCGCAGGACGCCTCGCCCCGCAAGTCGGCGCTCATGCACTGGAGAAAGCGGCCGGCGGCCGCGGCATCCTGCTCGGCGGCGTGCCCGGCGCTCCTGCGGCCGACGTGCTGATCATCGGCGGCGGCGTGTCCGGCACCCATGCCGCGACGATTGCGCTCGGCATGGGCGCGCATGTCACGATTCTGGACCGTTCGCTGGAGGCGTTGCGCCGGCTCGCCGAGCATTTCGAAGGGCGGGTGCAGACCATCTTCTCCACCCGCGCGGCGATCCGCGAATGGGTGACCAAGGCCGATCTCGTCATCGGCGCGGTGCTGGTCCCCGGCGCTTCCGCGCCAAAGCTCATCACCCGCGAGATGCTTTCCACGATGAAGCCGGGCGCGGTGCTGGTGGACATCGCCATCGACCAGGGCGGCTGCGCCGAGACCTCGAAGCCGACGACCCATTCGCACCCGACCTATGTGGTGGATGGCGTCGTGCATTATTGCGTCGCCAACATGCCCGGTGCGGTGGCGCGGACCTCAACCTTTGCGCTCAACAACGCCACGCTGCCCTTCACGCTCGCGCTGGCGGACAAGGGCTGGCGCAAGGCCATGAGCGACGATCCGCATCTTCGCGCGGGCCTCAACGTCTGCGCGGGCCACATCACCTGCGAGCCGGTCGCGGCCGCCCATGGCCTCCCCTACCGGCCGGCGGAGAGTTTTTTGTCCGACGCGCGGCTGGCGCAGGCGAGCTAAAGCGCCGCCAGCACGGCTTTGGCGATATCGGCCGTGCCGTTCTTGCCGCCAAACTCCATGGGCTTGATGCCGCCAGCATAGGCTTGGTCCACCGCGCGCTCGATCTTCTCGCCGGCTTCGGCCGCGCCCTCCAGGCCGTGCTTGTCGGCGAGCCAGTCCAGCATCATCGCGGCCGAGAGGATCATGCCGGTCGGATTGGCCTTGCCCTGGCCCATGATGTCGGGCGCGGTACCGTGGCAGGGCTGGAACACGGCGTAGCGGTCGCCGATGTCGGCAGACGGCGCCATGCCCATGCCGCCGATCAGGCCGGCGGTGAGATCGGAGAGGATGTCGCCGAACATATTCTCCATCACCATGACGTCGAAATCCCAGGGGCGCTTGACCAGCATTGCCGAGCAGGCGTCGACATATAGGCGGTCGGCCTTCACTTTCGGATGACGTTGAGCGGCTTCATTGAACATCTCGCGAAAGAACGCGAAGGCTTTGAAAACATTGGCTTTATCGACGCAAGTCAAGGCGCCGGGCCGGCCGCGCTTCTTGCGCCGCTCGGCGAGCTTGAAGGAAAACTCGAACAACCGCTCCGAGGTTTTGCGCGTAATGACCAGCGTCTCGCGCGCGTCCTCGTGGGTCACGACACCCTTCCCCATCGACGCGAACAGGCCTTCGGTCGACTCCCGGATCACGACCATGTCGATGCCGCGCTGGTCCGCGCCGACGATCGGGCTCGGCACGCCCGGGATCAGCCGCGCCGGACGAACGCCGGCATAGAGGTCGAAGTGAAAGCGCAGCTCGACCTGCGGCATGATCTCAGTGTTGTCGGGGTAGCGCACCGATGGCAGACCGCAGGCGCCAAGCAGGATGGCATCCGCCTCCTCGCACAACCGCACCGTGGAGTCCGGCATCGACTTGCCGGTCTCTTTATAATTGACGGCACCGGCCGGCGCGTCGGTGAAGCGGAAGTTGACGCCGGATTTGGCCTCGACCTTGCGCAGGATCTCCAGCGCCGGCGCCATCACCTCCGGACCGATGCCGTCGCCGGCGAGGACTGCGACGTGGAATGCGTTGTTGGCGGACATGAGGTTTCCCTTTTGAAAAGAAGTAAACGTCGTCATTGCGCGTGAAGCGAAGCAATCCATCTTCGCCAGGAAGTAAGAATGGATTGCTTCGTCGCTTCGCTCCTCGCAATCACGGAAAGTGACGATCTAAGGCGTCAGCACGGCGCGGCCGACGAGCTTGCCCTGCTGCAAATCGAGCAGCGCGTCGTTGGCCCTGGAAAGCGGCATCGGGGTGACCGGGATCGGCGGGATCTTCCTGGTGCGGACGAGGTCGAGCAGCTCGCGGGTCTCGCGCAAATTTCCGACATAGCTGCCCTGGATGGTGACTGCCTTGATCGGGATCAGCGGCAGCGCCCACGGCGCGCCGCCACCGAACAGGCCGACGATGATGAGCTTGCCGCCCTTGGTCAGGCAGTCGAAGGCGAGTTGCGTGGTCTGGGCGTTGCCGACCAGATCGATCACGGCGCGGATCGGGCCGCCGGCCTTTTGCGCAAGCTGGGCCAGCGCGTCCGGCGCCTTGCCGTCGACGGTCGCGAGCGCGCCGGCCTTTTCCGCTGCTTCGCGCTTCTTCGCGTCGATATCGACCACGATCGCGCCCTTGCCGCCCATGGCCTTCAACAGCGACAGCGCCATCAAGCCAAGGCCGCCGGCGCCGAAAATCACGATCGGCGTATCCAATTCCTTCTCGATCTTCTTCAGCGCCGAATAAGTGGTGACGCCGGAACAGGCGTAGGGCGCCGCCGTGACGGGATCGAGCCCCTTCAGGTCGATCAGATATTTCGGGTGCGGCACCGTCATGTGATCGGCGTAGCCGCCGTCGCAATAGACGCCGATCGCGTTCGGCTTCACCGCACACATGTTCTCGTCATCAGCGAGACAGGCGGCGCATTTGCCGCAGCCCAGCCAGGGATAGGCCAGTGCGACGGTGCCGACCTTGAGGCCGCCCTTGTCGGCTTCCTTTACATCCGGCCCGAAGGCCAAGATCTCGCCGGCGGTCTCATGGCCCATGGTGCGCGGCAAAGATACGCCACGGTCTTTCAGCGACAGCGGTTTGCGGCCATGGCCGAGCTCATAGCCGCCCTCCCAGATGTGCAAATCGCTGTGGCAGACGCCAGCGGCCTTGACCTTGATCAGCACCTGTGTGCCGGAGGGCTGCGGCGTCGGATGATCGACTTCTTTAAGAGGTGCGTTGAAATCGGCGACCTGGAAACTCTTCATGGCGTCACTCCCGGCGTTTTGTTCTTCGTGTCTTATTTACGTCAGGGGGTGATGGCAAGCGGCGTACTGGCCGGGCGCGACGGGATGCAGTTCCGGCACCTCGCTGGCGCATTTCTGGTCCGCTCGCGGGCAGCGGGTGCGGAAACGGCAGCCCGAAGGTGGCGCGATCGGCGACGGCGGCTCGCCGACCGCCACGCTTTCGGCTGGCCGCACGTCCGGATCGGGCACCGGGATCGCCTCGATCAGCAGTGCGGTATAGGGATGCGCCGGTTTGGCAAAGAGCTGTTCTGATGGACCAACTTCGCAGAGCCGGCCGAGATACATCACGGCGACGCGGTCGCTGACGGCTTTGACGACCGCAAGATCGTGGGCGATGAACAGCAGCGTCAGCCCGAAGCGCGCCTTCATCTCCTCAAGCAGGTTCAGAATCTGCGCGCGGATGGAAACATCGAGCGCGGAGACCGGCTCGTCGCAGATGATGAATTCCGGATTGAGCACCAGTGCGCGCGCGATGCAGATGCGCTGGCATTGCCCGCCGGAAAATTCGTGCGGCAGCCGACCCACCACCAGCCCGGGATCGAGACCGACGGCATTCAGCACCTTGCTGACGCGATCCTGTCTCTCTTTGGGGTCTTTGACGCCCGCGATCACCAGCGGCTCGGCGATGATGTCGCCGATGCGACGGCGTGGATTGAGCGAGGCGATCGGGTCCTGGAAGATCAGTTGCACGCGCCGGCGCATCTTGCGGAGCGCCTCGCCCTGCATCGCCGTCAGGTCTTCGCTATCGAACAGAACCTTGCCCGACACTGCGGGACGCAATTGCAGCACGGCGCGGCCAAGGGTGGATTTCCCGCAGCCGGATTCACCGACCAGCCCCAGCGTCTCGCCGCGCGCGATCTCGAGGCTGACATCGGAGACCGCGTGCACGATCTTGTTGCCGACGACATATTCGACGACGAGATTTTCCACTCTGAGCAGTGGCGAAGTCGCGGTCTGCTGCATCATGCGCCGACGCCCGCCGCAAGCTTGATTGGATGGAAGCAGGCATAGAGATGATCCGGCGTTTCGGCCGGAGCGAGCTTCGGCTTCTCGCTTTCGCAGCGGCCGGCGACATACCGGCAGCGTGGCGCAAAGGAACAACCGATCAGCGGCCGGGTCGGATCGGGCGGACGGCCGGAAATCGCCGGCAGCGGCGTGTGTGGCGCGGTTTCCAGCTTCGGAATCGCCGCCAGCAGCGCTTCGCTGTAGGGCATGTGCATCTGCTTGAACAGGGCTTGCGTCGGCGCACGCTCGACCACGCGGCCGGCATACATCACTGCGACCTCGTCGGTGCGCCCGGCGACGACGCCGAGGTCATGGGTGATGATGATCATCGCCATGTGGCGGCGCTTCTGCTCGCGCGCGAGCAGATCGAGGATCTGTGCCTGGATGGTGACGTCGAGCGCCGTCGTCGGCTCGTCCGCGATCAACAGTTTCGGCTCACACGACAAGGCGATCGCGATCGCCACGCGCTGCCGCATGCCGCCGGAGAGCTGATGCGGATACTGGGTCAGCCGCTGCTCCGGCGCGGGAATGCCGACGGCGGCGAGCAGCTCGATGCTGCGCTTCTTGGCCGCGAGCGCATCAAGCTCGAGATGCTCCTGCAGCGTCTCGATCAGTTGCGTGCCGATGGTCAGCACCGGATTGAGCGACGTCATCGGATCCTGGAACACCACGGCAAGCGAGCGTGCGCGAAGCTTGCGCAAGGTCTCCGCGCTGCATCGCGCCAGATCCTGGCCGTCGAACATCACGCGGCCTGAGAGCTTTGCTTTCTTCGGAAGGAGCTGCAGGATCGCGCGCGACAGCATGGTCTTGCCGCAGCCGGACTCGCCGACAATGCCGAGCGTCCTGCCGGCGCCGAGCATGAGATCGACGCGGTCGACCGCGCGCAGATTGCCCCGCGCCGTCGGCAGGTCGACGGCCACGTCCTCGATCGAGAGCAACGCCGTCCCGGTCACAGCGCGCCCTGACGCGGATCGGTGAGTGCGCGCAAGGTGTCCCCGACGAGGTTGAAGGAGAGCACGGTCAGGAACATCGCAATCGCCGGAATGAAGGCGAGTTGCGGCGCCACATCGAGGCTCTCGCGTCCCTCCCCGATCATGCTGCCCCAGCTCGACATTGGCGGCGGCACGCCCAACCCCAGGAACGACAGCGCGCCTTCGGCCACGATGGTGACGGCTACGCCGAGCAGGAAGAAGGCGAGCAGCGGCAACATCACATTGGGCATCAACTCGCGCAGCAGGATGCGCGCGTGGCTGGCGCCCAGCGCCTGCGCCGCGACCACGAACTCGCGCCGCGCCAGTGTCAGGGTAGCAGCGCGAGCCACCCGCATGAAGGCGGGGATGCCGAGCACACCAAGGATCAAGGTGAGATTGGGAATGGACTGGCCGAGATAGGCGGTGATTGCGAGCGCAAGGATCAGAGGCGGAAAGGCAAGCAGCACATCCATGCTGCCGACCACAAGGGCCTCGAAGCGGCCGCGGAAATAACCGGCCAGCATGCCGAGCGCGCCGCCGATGGCGGCCCCGATCACCGGCGCACAGACGCCGACGATCAGCGAAATCCGAGCACCATGGACCAGCCGCGACAGCTCATCGCGGCCAAGCCCGTCGGTGCCAAGCCAGTGCTCCGCCGAAATCGGCGCGCGCCGCTCCAGCATATCCATGTCGGTCGGGCTCGGCAGCGGCAACACGTCGACGAGCAGCACTACGGCAAACACAAGGATCAGCCAGCCCAGCGCCGGCCAGAACAATCGCCCAAGCCGGCGCGTGCGCCGCACTGGCGTCGCGGTGGCATCCTCCTCGATGGCGAGATCAAGCGTGGCCATGGCGGATCCGTGGATCGAGGACGGCATAGAGCATGTCGACCATGAAATTCATGATCACGAAACCCGACGCGACCAGCAGCACCACGCCCTGCAGGATGATGAGGTCGCGGGTATAGATCGCGCCGATCAGAAGCCGGCCGATGCCCGGCAGCGCGAAGATCGTCTCCACGATCAGCGCGCCGCCGATCAGCCGGCCGATATTGATCCCGGTGATGGTGACGAGTGTCAGCGATGACGGTTTCAGCGCATGCACGAACAGGATGCGTCTCGGTGTCAGGCCCTTGGCCTTGGCAAGCGCGATGTAGTCCTCCTGCAATGTCGCGATCATGTCGGAGCGCAGTACGCGCATGATGCCCGGCCATTCCGCCAGCGCCAGCGTCAACGCCGGCAGCACCATGAAGCGCAGGTTGGCGATCGGGTCCTCCGTGAACGGAACATAGCCCGTCGCCGGCAGCCAGTGCAGCTCGACCGCAAAAAGATAGATCAACAGGATCGCCGAGAGAAATGTCGGCACCGAAAGCATCCCGAAGGCCGAAGAGGTCATGAAGCGGTCGAAGGCGCTGCCGCTCCTGGCCGCGCAGGCGATCGCAAGTGGCACGCCGATCAAAAGCCCCGTGAACTCGGCCAGGATCATCAGCTCGAACGAAACCGGCAGCCGTTCGGCCACGGCCTGCAGCACGGTCTGCCCGGTGCGGAACGAGCGACCGAAATCACCCTGCAGGACGTGTCCGAGCCAGCCGAGAAAGCGGATCAACAACGGCTGGTCGAGGCCCATGTCGTGGCGCAACGCTGCAACCTTGTCCGGCGTCGCCTGGTCGCCGAGGATCACATAGGCGAGATCGCCCGGCAGCAGCGAGGCGATCAGGAAGGTGAGCAGCGAAACCGCCAGCAGTACAGGCAGAAGATACAACAGCCTTCGGGCGACGAAGCCGAGCATGGAGGATCATTCCATCCAGACGTCGGAAACGTCGATCACTCCATTGAACATCTTCGGCACGCCCTTCAACCGGGAACTCGATATGGCGTAGTAGGTGTTCTGGAAGGTCCAGAACCAGATTGCTTCCTTGTTGATCAGGCGGCTGATGGCACAATAATCCTCGGTGCGCTGGCCGATATCCGCCGTAGTTCGTGCATGCTCCAGCAGCTTGTCCAATTCAGGATTGGAGTAATTGGCGAGTGCGACCGGGCTGCCGGTGTGGAAATTCGCATACATCTGCGGATCGGGATCGGCGAGATCGACGATCCGCCACGGCGTGAGCTGGAACTGCCGCATGAAGGCGCGCGGCACGACGGTCGCCTGATCGATCTGGTCGATCTCCATGTTGGCGCCGACACGCTTCCAGAATTGCTGCAGCACCTGACCCACGGTCCGCCCACGGGGCGTCGCCGTGACGATCATCTTGAAGTCGACCGGCTTGCCGTAATCCTTGAGCAGTGCCTTGGCCTTTTCGGGATCCTCCGGCAGCGCGCCGTCGTCCTTGCACTTGACCCAAGAGCCGTCGCCATAGGGGTTGGTCGCCGGTCGCGCGAGACCATTGGTGATCGCCTGCGACATCTTCTTGCGGTCGATCGCCATCACCAGTGCCTGCCGCACGCGCACATCGTCGAACGGGGGCGACTTGGTGTTGAAAGCGTAAACCGCAGCACCAGAGCCCTTATAGGTGTGTACGGCCAGCTTCGGATCCTTCTGCGCCTTCATGATGTTGTCGGCATCATATTCGTCGTCCCACACGATATCGGCCTCGCCCGATTGCAGCGATGCGAAACGCGACTGCGCGTCCGGCAGCGGCTTCAGGATGATGCGATCCAGGTAAGGATGACCCTTGTTCCAGTAGTCCGGGTTCTTCTCAAGGATCATGCGGTCGCCCGCCGTCCATGATTTCAGGATGTAGGGACCGGTGCCGACCGGATTGCGATTGTAGTCGTCGCCCTTGGTCTTCCAGGCCGTCGGCGACTGCATGACATTGTTGGAGCTTTGAATGGTCAGGATCGCAGGCAGATTTACCGAGGGGTCATTGAGATTGTAGACGGCCGTCAACTCATCGGGCGCCTGCACGTCATGGATGAAGGCAATGTAGAAGGCACACCGGCATTTGTTGGCGGGATCCTTCTGGCGATCGAAATTCTCCTTTACCGCCTGCGCGTTGAACGGCGTGCCGTCATGGAATTTGACGCCCGGGCGAAGTTTGAAGGTCCAGGTCTTGAAATCGTCGGAATGCGACCAGGACAGCGCTAGCTTGGGCGCCGGCTCGCCCTTGTCGTCAAGCGTGACGAGCGTATCGAAGATCGCCGCCGCCGCCGTGTTCGCCGAGGTATCGTAGACGCCGACTTTCAGTGGATCGAAGCCTGGAATATCCAACTCCTGGCCGACCGTGATGCTGCCGCCCTGCTTTTGCGCGCTGGCGGGAATTGCCGATGCAGCCAACGCAAATACCGTGACAAGAAAAATTGGCGCGAGCTTGCGCGCGCGGGTCGGCGCCTTCATCGAGATGCTCCTCCAGATTGGTGCGTCCGAATTGTCGGATCGTTATCGGCTTGTTCGCAGATAAGCTGGAATTGCCACCAGCGGCAAGGCTTCAACGCCGCTCCGCGACTAAGGGTCTAGCCGAAAATGCGGCGATCTGATCTTCCGAGAGCCCTGTCTCCTGCAGCAACGCGCGGGTGTGCTCGCCGAGCGTCGAGACCCGTTTTCCCGCGGCAACCTTGGCGCCCGACATGCGGAACGGCAGGTTCATCATCCGGAAGGTTCCGCCGCCGTCCTCCACTTCCGCCAGCGCGCGGCGATGTGCGATCTGCGGATCGGCAAGCGCCTGGGCCACCGTGCGATAGGCCGAGGACGGCACGCCCTCTTTGTTGAGCGCGGCGAGACATTGTTCTGTCGTTACTGTGCGTGACCAGGCTTCGACGCCGTCCATCAGCTCGGACCAATTGTCGCGGCGATTGCCATAAGCTGCGAATCGCGGATCGCTGACCCACTCGGGACGGCCGATCACCTTCATCAGGCTCTGGAAGGTTTTCTCACTGGCGATCGCCAGCATGACATAGCTGTCGGAGGTCTCGATCGGCCCGAACATCGGCCGCGTGATCGGCGGGACCGTAAATTGCGACAACTGCACTTCGTTGAGCGTCAGCGAGAGCATCGATTCCAGCATCGAGGCATCGATGTGCTGGCCGGTCTGCGTACGGCTGCGCTGATAGAGCGCCGACGCAATCGCCCCGAATGCGTAGGTGCCGGTGAACACGTCGGCGTGATAGATGCCGCAATAATCGGGCCGTTCGCGGCCCGGCTGATAGGCGAGATGCGCCATGTCGTAGCCGGAGGCCGCATGAATCACCGGCGCATAGGCCGGCAGTTCCGCCGACGGCCCGGTCTGACCGTAGCCGGAGATGGAGCAATAGATCAGTTTTGGGTTGAGCGGGCGGAGCTGCTCGTAATCCAGTTTTAACCGTCGCATCACGCCGGGACGGAAATTCTCGACCAGGATGTCGGCTGTTGCGACCAGGCGGCGCACGGCTTCCGCGCCCTCCCTCGACTTCAGGTCAAGGACGAGGCTCTTCTTGCCGACATTGAGCTGACCGAACGGCGTCGAGCAGCCGTTGCGCACCGGCGGCCGGGTCCGCATCGTTTCGCCCTCGGCACTCTCGATCTTGATGACCTCGGCGCCCATGTCGGCGAGCATTCGTGCGCAGTGAGGGCCGGCGATGGTTGTCGAAAAATCGAGCACGCGCAGCCCGGCAAAGCACCCTGTCAAACTGTCCTCATCGACCCGAGGTAGTGTCATTCCCAAATCCTCCCGCGGCTTCGCTCGCCGGCTTTCCGGTTCGACGTGAGCCTAGATGGCGGAAGCGATGCAGGGAAGCGCGGATGGGAACCGGGAATATGTTTGCCGCGTTGGACCAATGGTTTGGACCCGTTCTTGCATAGCAATGTACCGGGCGCTTCAGAGGAAATTCCTTGAAGGTACTCTTTGTCACGACGGAGATGGACGACTTCATCCGCGTGGGTGGACTTGCCGCCGTCTCCGCCGCGCTGCCAAGGGCGCTCCGGCCCTGGGCCGATGTCAGGGTTCTCCTTCCCGGATACCGGGACATCATCGAACAGCTCACGCACATTGAAATTGTTGGCGAATGTGCCGCCAGGGCACAGATGCCGGCCTGCCGGCTCGGGCGGTCTTCCACCCGGGATGGACTGCCCGTCTATGTGCTGTTGTGCGCCCAACTCTATGACCGGCCGGGCAACCCCTATGGGGACGAACAGGGTCGCGACTGGCCTGACAACGACATCCGTTTCGCCCGGCTGGCATCGGCCGCTGCCGAACTTGCGATGGGCACTCTGGACAAGAATTGGGCAGCGGATCTCGTCCACGCCAATGATTGGCAGGCCGGGCTCGTGCCAGCCTACCTCGCCTGGAGCGGCTCAAATATCCCCACGATCCTGACCATCCACAACCTCGCCTATCAGGGGTTGTTTCCACGGGAAACGCTGCGGCGGATCGGCGCGCCGGAAAGCTCGTTCCATATCGACGGCGTCGAGTTCTACGACAAATTGTCGTTTCTCAAGGGCGGGCTGATTTACGCCTCCCACCTCACCACGGTCAGCGCAACCTATGCCAAGGAAATCACGACGCAGGAGTTCGGCTGCGGATTCGAAGGCCTGCTCCGCGACCGCTCCAACGCCTCGGAGCTAACGGGAATCCTGAACGGCATCGACGAAAGCTGGGACCCGCGCTTCTGCGCGCAACTGGCGCATCCGTTCGCCGCCGGCGACTGGGAAGGCAAGCGCGCCAATGCCGACTATGTCCGCAAGCAATTAGGGCTCGCGGTGTCGCGGGGGCCGATCTTCGGCCTGGTCGCGCGGCTGGTGCACCAGAAGGGCATCGACCTCGTGCTGTCGGCGGCAGACGAGATCGTCGAATCCGGCGGCCAGATCGTCGTCACCGGCTCGGGTGAACCGGCACTGGAGCAGGCACTGGTCGCCGCACATCGCCGACGGCCCGACGCGATCGGTGTCGTGATCGGCTTCAACGATGCGCAGGCCCGGCGCATCTTCGCGGGCAGCGATTTCACGCTGATGCCTTCGCGCTTCGAGCCCTGCGGTTTGAGCCAGATGTATGCGCAGCGTTTCGGCTCGCTGCCGATCGGCCACCAGACCGGCGGGCTCGCGGAAACAATCACCGATGGCGAGACCGGATTTTTGTTTACAAAACCCTCGATCGAATCCTTCCTCGGCGGCGTCCGCCGCGCTTTCTCGACCTTCGTGTCGACCGATCGCCTCGACAGCATGCGCCGAAGCGCCATGGCGCGCTCGTTCAGCTGGGATCTCTCCGCCGCCTGCTACAGCGCGCTGTATCGGAAGACGATTTCAGTCTAGGCGAAAGCCCCATCATCGGGATCATGCCGCGTCTCCGGCATGACCAGCGCGATCATCACCAGTCCAAACGCCGCGACGCCGGCGAGCCCGGAGAAGGCAACGCTGCTGCCGAACTTGTCGCTGACGTAGCCAGCCAGCAACGTCGACAGCGAGGCACCGATGCCGGTTGCTGTGCCGACAATGCCTTGCGCCAGGTTGAAGTGGCCGCTGCCGAAGGCGACATCGGCGACGATCAGCGGAACCATCACGGCGAACACCGCGGCGGTGATGCCGTCAAACACCTGCACCGCGACGAGGAGATAGGGATCGTGCACTGTCGCGAACAACAGGCCGCGAATAGCGAGCGCGGCAAAGCCGATCAACAGCAAAGGCCGCCTGCCCCACGCCTGCGCCTTGGCGCCGACCGTCGGCGACATCAGCGCCACGATCGCCTGCGGCACGACGATGCAGAAGGCGATCAAGACCGGCGCCCACTGGCTCGAGCGTGTGGTCACCACGCCCGCCATCAGGGGCAGCATGGCAGCGTTGGCCAGCTGCAGCAGCAGCACGCAGCCTGCGAAAATCAACAGCGCTCGCTTCCGCACCAGGCGGACCACGCTGGTCGCCTGCGGATCGGGCCTCTCGCGAAAGATCGCACCATGGGCGCGCGCGACGTCGACCTCGTTCTCGCGGATGCGCGACAACGACAGCAGAGTCGGGATCGCCAGGACGAAGGTGACCAGGAAGACCGAGCGGCTGGAGACGAGATAGCCGGCAGTTCCCATCACGGCCGCGGCGACGCCATTGCCGAGCGCGGCAAAGCGCGCATTGCGCCCGAGCCGTTCGCCGATCGCGTGCGGACCGACGAGACCGAGGCTGATCGCAGCGATCGCCGGCCCCAGCACGCAGCTTGCGACTGCGTGAAACGCAGCCGCTGTCGCGACCACCGGAAAAATCGGCAAGGCGGCGTAAGCCAGCGCCACACAGCCAATGGTCACGATGGCGAACCCGGCCACCAGCCGCTCGGAGCGCGCGGCATCGACGATGGCGCCGCCCGGCATCTGCCCGAGCAGCCCGATCACGCTGCCGATCGACAGCACCAGGCCGATCTGTGCCTGCGTCCACTTTTCCGTGGTGAGATAGACCGCGATGAATGGACCGAAGCCGGTCTGCACGTCCGCGAGAAAGAAGATGAACCAGTCGAGCCCACGCAGACTTTGCGGCGAAGGATGCGGTTTCTCGCCGGAGACGGGGAGAAGCGGCACAATGTTCTTGCTGCCGACCGCGCCCCCCTTGCGATCACCATTATCTCCCTCGCTCACATGAAACGGACGCGCGACCAGAATGCCCCTCCCGCCTGTCTTAATGATCGTAGTCGAAGGGTGAAAGGTTGCCGGCCGCCCCCAGCACCACGATCGGCTTGTCCTCTTTATATTCGGGCGCGGCTGCCACCTGCGCCTTGCTCAATTCCAGCGTGATGCTGTCGCTTTTGTTGTTGACGCGTCCGAAATGCAATGCGTTCCAATCCACCACGATCTTGCGGCTGCCGACGCCAAGAAAGCCTCCGAAGTCGATCACGGCGGCGCGCACCGTGCCGGTGCGGTCGACGATGATGTCGACGATGCGTCCCATGTTCTCATCCGTAGGGCTTCGGACATCGCGGCCGAGCACGCCGTGCGCTTCCTTGGGCGCGATGACGGTGACCGAGGGCGGCGGCGCCGCCTCCTTGGCCGGCACGGCGGCCGGAGCAGCCGGCACCGGCTCCTTTGTTGCCGCGGCAGGCGGAACGGCTGGCGCGGTCGCCGATTGCGACTCATTCTCGGCGCGCGTGGCGGCCACTGCCAGCAATAGCAGGAAGACGCTCACCAAGACGACCCGGCCTGTTTCACGCATGGCTATTCTCATTGTTGGAGGAACGTGCCTCAACGCGCGAGCACGATCGACACCTGAATCTGTCCGCGACGACGCAGCACCTCCATCGACACGTCATCGCCATGGCGGTGGATACGCAGGTCGACGGTCGAGGAACCCAGTTGCAGTTCGCGCAGGATCACTTCGTTCAGGAAAGCGGGCAGACGCGGATTGCGCAGCCGGATTTCGGCGCGTTCGGCATCGAATTCCAGCCCGAGCGCGGCTTCGAGCAGCGTGAACGGCGTCGCACTGGCCCAGGCCTGCGGCGCGCAAGCGACGGGGTAAAGTGTCGGCCCGCGATGCTTTTCGCGACGGAAGCCGCAGAAGAGTTCGGGCAATCGCCGCAGGTCCATGTAGGCTGCGGCGTCGAACAGGCCCTTGAAGACGTGCTCGACCGAGTGCTTCATGCCGTAGTGCGCGAGACCCAGCGCGATCAGCGCGTTGTCGTGCGGCCAGATCGAGCCGTTATGATAGGACATCGGATTGTAGCGCGGCTCTCCGAGCGCGATGGTGCGGATACCCCAACCCGTGAAGAAGTGCGGCCGCAGCAGATCGACCGCGACCCTGCGCGCGCGTTCATCCGCGATCATGCCGCTGAACAGGAGATGCCCCGCGTTCGACGAGCGCACCCTGCAGGGTTGCTTCTGACCGTCGAGCGCGAGCGCGTAGGTGCCGAGCTCCTCGCACCAGAACATCTCTTCAAACCGTTGAGCCAGCTGATGCGCTTCCATTTCGAGCCGGTGCGCGATCTCGCGCCGGCCCAGCCGCTGCGCGCAGCGCGCCGCCAGCCGCTTGCCGGCGAAGACATAGCCCTGCACTTCGGCCAACGCGATATTGCCTTCGGCGAGCCTGCCGTCGGCATGGAAGATCGCGTCGTAGGAATCTTTCCATCCCTGATTGCGAAGCCCCTCATCGGTGGCGCGCTGATATTCGACAAAGCCGTCGCCGTCGCGATCGCCATAAGTGTCGATCCATCGCAGTGCCGCTTCTATCGCCGGCCATAGCTCTTCCAGCGTCTCATGGTCGCCGGTGCGTTCGCCATAAAGGCCCGCGAGCAGCACGAACAACGGCGTCGCGTCGACACTGCCGTAATATTGCGCGAACGGCACCTCGCGCAGCGCCGCCATCTCGCCGCCGCGCATTTCGTGCAGGATCTTGCCGGGCTCCGCATCATTGAGCGGATCGACCGCGTCGGCCTGATAATGAGCGAGCCGCCGCAGCACCCCGCGCGCGACGCGCGGATCGAGCCACAACATCTGCATCGCCGTGATGATGCCGTCGCGGCCGAATGTAGTTGAGTACCAGGGAATGCCGGCATAGGGGTAGCGGCCCTGCGGCGTCTCCGTTGTCAGCATGTTGAGGTCGGCCATCGAGCGGCACAGCACCTCATTGAAGATGTTGTTCGAGGTCTCGATGCTGGCGCAGCTCTGGGTCAAGCACCGCATCTCGCGGCGATGCGCCAACAGGCCTGGGAAGAATCGCTTCAGCCGAGGTTCGGCCGGCTTGTTGCAGGAGACAGACACAAACAGCGAACTCGAATGATGCGGCTCGAGATCGCAATGCCAGGTCGCGGAATTGACCGCGAGCCGGGTCGGCCGCGGGTCGAAATGCAGCGATGTCAGGCGCGTGACATCGTCGAGCCCGCGGTATTCCAGCGCGACATCGGCCGGCCCGAGCAACCGGGCCGAGCCGACGCCGCGGCGCTGGCGCTTCTCGCCGCGCACCTCGAAAAGGTCGGCGAAGTCGTTGTCGAACAGCAGCGTGACGTCGAAGCCGGCGGGCCGGTCGCCATGGTTCTGCAAGCCGATGCGCTGATAGGCCGTGCCGCGCCAGAGGAAGATCGTCCGCACGATGTGCAGCATGTCCTTTTGCAGCACCAGCCGATTCTGGCGATAGATGTCGGAATTGGTGAGATCGATGGTCAGCGACGAATTGTCGTCGCGCAGATTGGAGCCGAGCAGGAGCGGCTGCACTCCATCGAACACCAGCTGCAGCCTGGCAAGATAGCGGGTGTCGGCGTGGAACAGGCCGTCCGTGCCACCGGCGGACGCGCCGATGTCGCCATGACTGTCGAGCACGATAAAGGTGTCGTCATGCTTGAGCGAGCGCCGCGGCCGGGTCTCGGGCCCGGTCATCGGGATGTAGAACGGCTGCTCCACGGAGATCTCGATATTTCGCTGAATGATCTGCGTGACGGCTTCGGCCATGACTACCTCGCGCGGTGTGCTACGCGTGACGGAACGCAACCCGACTGAACGTAACGGCTATTCAGGCGGCGAACTTCGCAAGCCGGCTCATTTCCTGCGTCACCAGTTCGCGGTACGGGCCCTGCCCCTGCATCAGCCGATCCGGCGGACCATCTTCGATGATCTTGCCGGCCTTCAGCACCAGCACGCGGTCGAAATTGCGCAAGGTGGCGAGACGATGGGCGATCGCGATCACGGTGCGGCCGCGCATCAGCCGGCCCAACGCCTCGCGAATTGCTTCCTCGGATTCGCTGTCGAGCGCGGCAGTGGCCTCGTCAAGCAGCAGGATCGGCGCGTCCTTCAGGAAGGCACGCGCGATTGCGATGCGCTGGCGCTGGCCACCCGACAGTTTTACGCCACGGTCGCCGACCATGGTGTCGAGCCCTTGCGGCAGATTTTCGACAAAATCGCAGCGCGCCGCGATCGCCGCGCGCAACACTTCGTCATCAGTCGCATTCGGGCGGCCGTATCGGATGTTTTCGAGGATGGTCCGATGAAACAATGAAATGTCCTGTGGCACCACGGAGATCGCGTGGCGCAGACTTTCCTGCGTGACCCGCGCAATGTCCTGGCCGTCGATGGTGATGCTGCCCTGTTCGACATCATAGAAGCGTTGCAGCAGCACGAAGAGCGAGGACTTGCCGCCGCCGGACTGGCCGACCAGTCCGACGCGCTGGCCGGGTTGCAGCCGCAGGCTGAAGCGCTCGAATACTTTCAGCCCGTCGGGATACTGGAAGGAAATGTTGTTGAAGGCAATTGCGGCGCCGGTCTTGACCAGCGGCTCGGCCTCGGGATGGTCGCGCAGCTCATGCGGCTGCAACAGCATAGCGATCGCTTCCGTCATCCGCGCGACATGCTGGGTGACGTCGACGAGAGCGACGGCGAGATCGCGCGTGGCATTCAGGATCGACAGGCCGAGCGTGCAGATCAGCACGACGTCGCCGGTGGTGGCGCCGCCCTGCTGCCAGAGGTGGATGCCCCAGGCCAGCAGCGCAATGATCAGCACGACCGTCACAGCCGCGTGAGTGAGCCGCAGCTTTTCGAGGTAGCGCAGGCTGCGGCCACGCGCGACCACTTCGCGGTTCACGGTGGCATCGAAGCGGTCGTGCTCGTGCGCGAGCCCGCAGAAGGCGCGCACCAGCGGCATATTGTTAATGACATCGACCATCTCGCCGTCGACGGCTGCGGCCTTGTCGGCGAAATCGTCATGCAACGGCTTTCCGGTCGCGGCGAGATGGAACATCGCTATCACCATACCACCGGCGACGATGATCAGCCCCGCAGCCATCGGCAGGCTCACCGTTCCGATCAGGCTGATCGCCGCAACTGTCGTAATACAGGGCGGCAGCACATTCCAGACGAACATGTTCTCGACCGTGAAGATCGCGTTAGAGGTCGCCGTGATCCGGCTGGTCAGCATGCCCGGCAGGCGATCGGAGAAATAGCTTGGCGCGTGACCAGTGAGATGGCGGAACATATCGCGCCGAAGATCGCCGGTAACGCCTACAAAGGTGAAGCTTGCGACCCAGCTTGCGATCCGCCACAGAAAATTATCGGCGGCGATGAGCGACATGAGGAAGACGAATGCCAGCCATACGTTATTGGCGTGGCCGGGTCCCACGGAGAGGCAGTCGACCAGAAACTTCACGCCGTATTGCGTGCTCACCGAACAGGCAACGGCGGCAACGACACACAGCAATATGATGAGATGCGATACCGGCCGCTGGCGCAGATAGCGCAACACGAACGGAAACGGGCGGTGCGCATATCCTGAGAGTTGATCCATTGGCTTCCAAACCTGTTGGAGGGTGATGACGGCAGGGTTCCCAAGAGTGAACGAAGGAGCCTTCCACCCGGTTCCCCCTCTTACGCAGCATTTCACGCGCGACAATCCTGCAACATCGCATTCTGCATCACGCTGAATCACAGCGTGATCGCAAGTAATGGCATCATCACGACAGCGACACAGACATTTCCGAGAAGTAATCCGGGCCCGTGAGGAACTTCGCAGTTGCGGCAACGTTGCATGTCAGGCATTTGCCGGTGCCGACCAGGCAGGGGACTTCACATGATCGCGAATAAGGAGATGGTGAGATGCGCATTGCGCAGGTAGCTCCGCTGACGGAGGCTGTTCCACCCAAGCTTTATGGTGGCACCGAGCGGGTGGTGCATTGGTTGACGGAGGAACTGGTGGCGCTCGGACATGATGTAACGCTGTTCGCGAGCGGCGACTCCCGCACTTCCGCAAAACTTGACGCAACCTGGCCGAAAGCATTGCGGCTTGATGGCGCGGTGCGCGATCCCAACGCGTTGCACATGGTGATGCTGGAGCGCGTGCGTCAAAAATGTGACGACGAGGAGTTCGACTTCCTGCACTTCCATCTTGACTATTATCCGTTCTCGCTATTCTGCCGGCAGCCGACACCGTTTTTGACGACGCTGCACGGCAAACTCGATCTGCCGGAGCACCAGCCGGTGTTCGCGACGTTCTCCAGGGTTCCCGTGGTTTCGATCTCCAACGCGCAACGGCGGCCCGTGCCGCAGGCGGGCTGGGTGGGCACCATTCATCACGGCCTGCCGGAAAACCTGCTGACGCCGCAGCCGGCGAAGCAGGAATATCTCGCCGTGCTCGGCCGCATCGCGCCGGAAAAGGGCGTCGATCGCGCCATCAAGATCGCCATGCGTTGCGGGATTCCACTCAAGATCGCGGCCAAGGTCGACCGCTCCGACCAGGACTACTATGACCAGCTCATTTCGCCGCTGATATCAGGCAATCCGCTGGTGGATTTTATCGGCGAGATCAGCGACCACGAGAAACCGGAATTCCTGAGCGGAGCGATGGGCCTGCTGGTGCCGATCGACTGGCCGGAGCCGTTCGGTCTGGTCATGATCGAGGCCATGGCCTGCGGTACGCCCGTGATCGCCTATAATCGCGGCTCGGTTCCGGAAATCATCGACGATGGCCTCACGGGCTTCATCGTCGAGGACGAGATCAGCGCGGTGAGCGCGGTCGATCGCCTCTCGCGCCTCGACCGCGGCGCGATCCGCCGGCAATTCGAGACACGTTTCACCGCGCGGCGAATGGCACTCGACTATCTCGCCGCCTATCGCGGCCTGATGGAAAAGGCCGAACCGAAGATTCGTCTGGTCAGCAGCGCGGAGTAATCAGGCGGTTGCGTGCTCGGCTTTGCCAAAGCGTTGCTCGTAGGCCTTGATGTAGGCCTCGGGCGACGGTTTCAGGTGACGGCGGGAGAGTTCGATCAATTCATCACGATGCGATACGCGCAGCGCCTTGATCATGTCGAGATGATCGAGGCGCGCGCGGTCGAGCGCTTCCGGAAATGCATTGGCATAGGAGCGGATGCCGTAGACTTTTTGCGCCAACAGATCGATGGTCTCGATGAGGCACGCATTGCCGCACAGGCCGAACAGCGCCTGGTGGAAACGCAGATTGCTGTAGAACACGTTGAGCATCTCCCCTCTGGCGATAGCGGCGGCGTGCTGACGTTGCAGCTCTTCCAGCCGGCTGATGTCGGATGGCGCGACCGGAAACGCAATGATGCGCACCGCCATCACTTCCAGCTCTTCGCGGACGGTGTAGATCTCCGTCACTTCCTCCGGCGTCAACCCGCGCACCATCGCGCCACGGTTGGGAACGCGCTCGACCAGCCCCTTCTTCTCGAGCTCGAACAGCGCGAGCCGCACATCGCCGCGATGGGTGCGGAAGAGATCGGACAAATCCTGCTCGATCAGCCGCTCGCGCGGGTGACGCCGGCCGAGGACGATGTCCTCCTCGATGCGCTTGGCGATCAGCGCAGCGGCGACCGGCTCGCGCGCGGGCGCGGCCTCGCGTGACTTCGCCGGCTTGCTCTTGACCTGCTTCAGCGGCTTTGCGGCCATCGATGCCCCGCGCGAGCGCCCAACACAACCAGCGGCCGGACGCTTAACCTGCAATTGCGATAATAATACTGAATACTACATTGTATACAATTTTCGTTCGGGCTACGCTGCCTCACCAATAAGCAAAGCGGACGGCGCCGCCGGATCGCACAGGGGAGGACGGCATGAACAAAGACGCCCGGCAATCCGTCGTTGCCAGCAAGCTTCTCGCGAAGCGGCCGACCCGCCGCAAATTCCTCAAGACCGCGCTTGCCGCGGGCGCCTTCGGCGCGGTGCCGCTACGCGGCTGGGCGGCCGACGCCATCAATATCGGCGCGCTCTACCCCACCACCGGCAGTATGGCGCAGATCGGCGTCGGCTGCATTGCCGCTGCGAAACTTGCGGTCGAGATGATCAATGGGGCCGGCGGCATCAAGTCGCTCGGTGGCGCCAAGCTGAACCTCATCATCTCCGACGTGCAAAGCGACACCACGGTGACGCGCACCGAGACCGACCGCCTGATCACCTCCAACAAGCTGTCGGCGATCCACGGCTGCTTTGCCAGCGCACTGACCCTGATTGCGAGCGAGGTTTGCGAACGCGCGAAAGTGCCGATCATCACCGGCTCGAGCTCGGACCAGCTCAACAAGGGCCGCACCTACACCTTCACGCCGTTCGCGCGCGCCTCGCAATTTGCGAAAGCGCAGCTGCAGATGTCGAAGCTCGTCAGCGACAAGCCGAAGGTCGCGGTGATCTTCGAGAACACCGCTTTCGGCACCTCGACTTCCAACGGCCTGAAGGAGCTAGCGCCCGGGGAGGGCGTCGAGATCGTGATGTTCGAGCCCTATTCGGCCGGCTTCACCGATGCGAGCCCACTGATCAACAAGGTCAAGGCTTCCGGCGCCAACGCGCTGTTCTCGGTCTCCTATCTCAACGACCTGATCCTGATCGTGCGCACGGTCAAGCAGGTCGGGTTGAACATCGCCATCAACGGCGGCTCCGGCGGCTTCGTCATCCCGGATTTCTACAAGAATGTCGGCAAGCTCGCCGAGGGCCTGCAGGGCGTTGCGCACTGGAACCACGACATGGACGACAATGCGCAGAAGGTGAACGCAGAATACAAGAAACGCACCGGCGACTTCCTGTTCGAATATGCAGGCGGGCTCGTGGCGCAGACCTACATGATCGCAGATGCACTGGAGCGCGCCGCGTCCACCGATCCGCAGAAGGTCCGCGAAGCGCTCTCGACGCTCGACGTCTCTTCCGGCTTTGCCGCGATGGCACCTGGCGGCAAGGTGAAATTCGGCCCCGACGGCAAGAACGTCTATGGCCGGCCCGTCGGCGTGCAATGGCAGAACGGCGACCTCGCCAGCATCTTTCCCAAGGAAGATGCGCGCGCGCCGATGATGAAGACATAGGGCTGGCGGAATTCCGATGCTGGAGACAGTGGTCCAGGCCGTCATCAACGGCCTGCTCATCGGCGGCATCTACGCGCTCGTCTCCATCGGCGTGACGCTGATCTTCGGCGTGGTCAAGATCGTCAATTTCGCCCAGGGCGAATTCGTGATGATCGGGATGTACATCAGCTTCTTCCTGTTCAGCTATTTTGGCGTCGATCCCCTGCTCTCGCTGTTCATATCGATGCCGGTGCTGTTCGTGATCGGCGCGTTGATCCAGCACTTCCTCATCCGCAGGGTGCTGGGGCCGAACGACATGCCGCAGATCTTTCTGACCTTCGCGCTGTCGCTTTTGCTGCTCAATCTGTCGCTACTTTTGTTCTCGGCCAATTACCGCACGGTCCACACCTCCTATTCGGATGAAGCGTTCCACATAGGCGGACTTTATATTCCAGTTGCCAAGCTGATCGCGTTTGTCGTGGCGATGGCGCTCAGCGGCGCGCTCTGGGTGTTCCTGCGCACGACCGATCTCGGCAAGGCGATGCGGGCGGCCTCGCAGAAGCCCGATGTCGCGGTCCTGATGGGCATCAATCCGAACCGGGTGTTCGCCGTCGCCTTCGGCGCGGCGCTGGCGCTGGCGGGTGCCGCCGGCTCGCTCTTGATGCCGTTCTATTCGGCCTATCCATTCGTCGGCCAGGTCTTCGTGCTGATGGCGTTCGTGGCCGTGGTGCTGGGCACGCTCGGCAACGTCATCGGCGCGCTGGTCGCGAGCCTGATGATGGGGGTGGCCGAGTCGCTCGGCATCCAGTTCGTCGGCGCCGATTCCGGCTTGATCGTGGTATTCGCCATGCTGCTGCTCACGCTGGCGTTCAAGCCGAACGGCCTCGGCGGCGGGAGGGTGCGCTGATGCAAGGCTCAACCCTCAAGATCGCTGCGCTGATCGTTCTTGCGATCGTATTGCTCGCGCTTCCGCAGGTGGTCAAAAGCTCGTTTGCGATCGACATCTTCATCCGCATCCTCTTGTTCTCCTTCATCGGCGTCGCCTGGAACTTGATGGGCGGCTATGCCAAGCAGCTCTCGCTCGGGCACGCCGCCTATTTTGGGCTGGGCGCCTATACCTCCACCATCATGCAGGTCGATTTCGGCATCTCGCCCTGGATCGGCATGGTCGCCGGCGGCGTGGTCGCTGCCATCGCGAGCCTGCCGATCGGCTGGCTCTGCTTTCGCCTGCGCGGCCCCTATTTCACCATCGCCACCATCGCGACCGCGCAAGCCTTGATGCTGATCTTTCTGAAATTCCGCGATCTCGCCTGGGGTGCGGAGGGCACGACCATCCCGAATCTCGGCAGCGCGCCCCTGATGCTGCAGTTCGAGACCAAGGCGTCCTACTACTACGTCGTGCTCGGCCTGCTCGCGCTGGGCCTCGCCATCACCTACAAGATCGAGCAATCCTGGATGGGCTATTACCTCGTCGCCATCGGCGAGGACGAGGACGCGGCCGAAGCCGTTGGCGTCAACGCGCCGCGAATCAAACGCGACATTTACATGATCTCGGCGTTCCTCACCGCACTGGCCGGCACCTTCTACGTCCAGTTCATCTATTTCATCGATCCCCAGACCGCGTTCAGCTTCAACATCTCGATCGAGGCGGCGCTGGTCTCGATCGTCGGCGGCATCGGCACGCTTTGGGGTCCCGTGATCGGCACCGTGCTGCTGGAGACCACCTCGGCGCTGCTGCAGAGCTGGCTCGGCTCGACCACTGGCGGCATCCAGCTCACGGTTTACGCACTGATCCTGATGGCCATCATCCTGTGGCGGCCGACCGGGTTGATGGGCTTTGTAAACGAGTTCTTGCAGCGCCGCCGCGAGCAGCAGCAAAAGCCCGCACGCGCGAGCACCGCGCCATGACCGACGCCCTCGTCATCAAGGGCCTCAGCAAGCGTTTTGGCGGCCTGCGCGCAGTGCAGGACGTAAGCTTCATCGTGAAGGAAAACGAGACGCTGGCGTTGATCGGCCCGAACGGCGCCGGCAAGACCACGAGCTTTCACCTGATTACCGGCTTCCACAAGGCCGATTCCGGTTCGGTGCAGGCGTTCGGCCGGGAGATCGTGGGACTGAAGCCGCATGATGTCTGCGCACTCGGGCTTGCCCGCACCTTCCAGGTCGCGAAGCCCTTTGGCGCAATGACGGTGCTTGCGAACGTGATGACCGGCGCTTTCCTGCGCGACCGCCATGTCACAGCCGCGCGCGAAAAGGCGCTGGAGGCGATCGACTTCGTCGGGCTTTCAGCGCGCGCAGAAACCCCGGCGAAAGACCTCACCACCATCGACCAGCGCCGCCTCGAAATGGCGCGCGCGCTGGCGACGCAGCCAAAGATCCTGCTGCTCGACGAAGTGATGGCCGGCCTCAACCCGTCGGAGATCGACCAGGCGGTGGCGCTGGTCGGCAAACTCTCGGCGCGCGGCCTCACCATCGTCATCGTCGAGCATGTGATGCGCGCGATCATGGCGGTGGCGCGCCACATCGTGGTGCTCGACCACGGCCAGAAGATCGCCGAGGGCGCGCCAAAGGAGATCGTCGAAAACCCGGAAGTGATCCGCGCCTATCTCGGCTCCTATGTCCATACCCCCCCGCCGGGAGGTGCGCATGCTTAAGCTTTCGAATGTCAGCGCGGCCTACGGCTCCGTGCCCGCCATCACCAATGTCTCGATCGAGATCGGCGAAGGCGAAGCCGTCGGTCTGCTGGGCGCCAACGGCGCCGGCAAAAGCACGACACTGCGTGCGATCTCGGGGCTGGTGAAGCTATCGACCGGCTCGGTCACCTTTGCCGGCGCCAACCTCAAATCGCTGCCGCCCTATCGCATTCCCGAGCTTGGCATTGCCCACGTCCCCGAGGGGCGGCAGGTGTTTCCCGAAATGACGGTGCAGGAGAACCTCGAGATCGGCGCCTTCGTGCCGAGGGCAAAGGCCGACCGGGCGCAGACCATGGAGCTCGTCTACGGCATCTTCCCCCGTCTCGCCGACCGTCGCAAACAGCTCGCGGGCACCATGAGCGGCGGCGAGCAGCAGATGCTCGCGGTCGGCCGCGGGTTGATGTTGAAGCCCCGGCTTCTGATGCTGGATGAACCGTCGCTGGGCCTGGCGCCCGTCATGACCGACGTCACCTTCGAGAAGATCGGCGAAATCCACAAGATGGGCACGGCGATCCTGCTCGTGGAGCAAAACGTCAGCCGCGCGCTGTCGCTGGTGCAGCGCGCCTATGTGCTGGAGAGCGGCAACGTCATCATGCACGGCTCAAGCGACGAGCTCGCCAACAACAAGCAGGTGCAGGCGGCGTATCTGGGGATTTGAGGCAATGGCTTGTCGTCGTCATTGCGAGGAGCGGAGCGACGAAGCCGCAGGGTGGGAAAAGCGAAGCGTGCCCACCATCTCATCGCAGCAAAAGAATGGTGGGCACGGCGCTTCGCGCCTTTGCCCACCCTACGGCTCCTCGCAATGACGGCTACGTCACCACCGTCCGCTTCGGCTCCACGATCTCGAACATCCGCGGAAACTCGTCCATCAGGCTCATCAACTCGGCGAGCCGCATCGCGTTGCCGGTGGCCTTGACCTTACCCGCCGCGACCGCTTCGGGAAAACCAGTCTGCTTGGCGATCACCTCGTCCAGCGTCGAGCGAGCCAGCGTGAAGCTCGCATCCGCATTCGCGGCCTGAACGCCTTCGGTATAGGTCAGCGCGGAATTTTCGAGGTTGAGCGCAAACGTCTCGCCGGTGTCGGTAAAGCTCCAGTTCAGCACGATCCGCTTGCCTTCCGCCTTCGGCCCGTTGAGGCGGATGCCGAGCACGTCCCAGAGCTGGCAGGTGGCGAGCGCCGCCAGCGTCTCGCGCGGCATCGGGGGCCGCGGCGGCGTTTTCGGCATACCCTGCCGCAGCTCCTGAGCGCCGAACAGATAGGCGTTGCGCCAGGTCGAGCTTTCGGCGGCATAGCCGAGCTGCTCAAAAGTATCGGCGAGCATGGCCCGCGCCTTATCATTGTCCGGTTCGGCGAAGACGAGATGGTTCAGTGCCTGCGCCACAAAGCGGAACTCGCCCTTGTCGAAATCCTTTTTTGCACGCGACAGGATCGCCTCCGCGCCGCCCATATACTCGACATACTTCTTGCCTGCCTCCACCGGCGGCAGCGGATCGAGATTGACGGGATTGGCGTCGTACCAGCCGAGATATTTCTGGTAGATCGCCTTCACGTTATGACGGATGTGGCCGTAGTAGCCGCGGCCATGCCAGGCGCCATCCAGACTCTTCGGCAGGCGAATGGTTTCGGCGATCTCGGTCGCCGTCAGCCCGTGGTTCATCAACCGGATGGTCTGGTCATGCGCGAACTTGTAGAGATCGCGCTGCTGACGGATCATGGTGTCGATCCGCTCCCTGCCCCACACCGGCCAGTGGTGCTGGCCGCACATCGCTTCGGCCTTGCCGGCCCACATCTTCAGCGCCTCGTTCAGGTATTTCGACCAGGCGAGCGCGTCGCGCACATCGGCGCCGCGGAACGGCAGCAGATTGTGGAAATTATGCGTGCAGTTTTCCGCCAGGTTGAGCAGCTTGTAGCGCGGCACATAGAAATGCATCTCCGCCGGCGCCTCGCTGTTCGGCGCCATCTGGAATTCGAATTCGACGCCGTCGATCACCCGCTTGTCGCCGGTCGCGATGATCAGATCGGTCGGCCGCAGCAACGCGACCGCGCCCGCGGCCATCGTCTTGCCGAGCCCGCAATCGACCTGCCCGCGCACGCCCTTGGCAAGAAATGGCCCGAACTGGTATTGCGCGCGGCGCAGCATCGCCGGCCCCGCGATGATGTTTTCGGAGACGGCGTGCTCCATGAACAGATTGGGCGCGATGATTGGCACCTTGCCGCTCGCCAGCATCGCGTCGTCCAGCACGCCGCGTGCGCCGCCCCAATGGTCGGTATGGGTATGGCTGAAGATGACGGCGGTGACCGGCCTCTTACCGCGATGCTTGAAGTAAAGCTCGATTGCGGCACGCGCGCCTTCGATCGAGGTCAGTGTATCAAGCACGATGACGCCGGTGTCGCCCTCGATCAGCGTCATGTTGGCGATATCGAGCCCCCGGACCTGGTAGACCCCGGGCACGACCTCGAACAGCCCGTGCTGCATGTTGAGTCGCGACTGCCGCCACAGGCTGGGATTCACCGTCGGCGGCGCTTCGGCCTCGGAGAGGAAGCCATACGGCTCGAGGCTCCAGACCACGCGTCCTGAGGCCGACATGATTTTGGCATGCTCGATGGTGCCGAGGAAGCCGCGCGCGGCATCGTCGAAATCGGCGGTGTCGGCAAAGGGCAGCTCGTTACGCATCGCCTGCTGCTGCGCGATGACGGCGCTTGATGCGTCCTTGGGGCTCTCCTTCGGCGCTTCACTGACGGCGGCCTGGCTCATCATTCTTCTCCTGACAACTAAGCGAACTTTTGATCACGCGGGATGCGCGGCGAGATAGGGCGAATTTTCAATCGACCATGAAGGCATCGCCTCCATGCGAAAAATCTGGCGCAGATGCACCTCGTCCGGCCCGTCGCCGATCCGCAGCAGACGTCCCCAGGCGAGAGCCTGATGAATCGGCGTATCTTCCGAGCCGCCCATCGCGCCGAACACCTGCAATGCACGGTCGGCGATCCGCTGCAGCATGGCGGGCACCGCGACCTTGACAAGTGACACATCGCGCCAATTCTTTACTGAAGAATTTGCGCCGTGATGACCGGCCCGGTCAAGCAGCCAGGCGCAGCGATAGCAGAGCAGCCGCGCCTGCTCCAGCTCGACGCGGGATTCCGCGATCCAGCGCTGCACCGTATCGTATTGAACGACCGTTCGGCCGAAGGCCGTGCGTTCCGTGGCGCGCACCATCATCAGCTCGATCAGAAGCTCGCACAGCCCGATCGAACGCATGCAGTGATGAATACGCGCCGGCCCCAGACGGATCTGCGCGACCTTGAAACCCGCGCCTTCGCCGCCGAGCAGGTTTTCGCAGGGAACGCGGACCTTGTCGAAAGTGAGCTCGCCGATCGGCGCGACGTGATCCTCACAGCCCATCCAGCGCAGCCGCCGCACCAGGCGCACACCCGGCGCGTCCATTGGCACGATGATGCAGGAATGACGACTGGTGCGGTCGGCGTCTGCGTTGGTCACGCCCATCACGATCAGGAAGCTGCAGTCTGGATGCGCGGCGCCGGTGATGAACCATTTGCGGCCGGTGATGATGTAGTGATCGCCGTCGCGCACGAATTTTGTGGCGATATTGGTCGCATCGGAAGAAGCGACATCGGGCTCGGTCATGGCGAACGCCGAACGCGTCCGCGCGTTCAGGAGCGGATAGAGCCAACGCTGCTTCTGCGCCGGCGTTGCGCAGTTCTGCAACGCGATCATGTTCGGCACATCGGGAGCCTGGCAGTTGAAGACTTCGGGCGCCCAGAACAACCGGCCCATGATTTCGGCAAGCGGCGCGTATTCAAGATTGGACAACCGTGTGCCCGGCTCGTCTTCGGCAAGTTCGGGCAGGCCGAGATTCCACAGGCCCTCATCGCGCGCCTTCGCCTGCAACTCGGCCATGAAGGGTGCGGGCTCGCCTTTGCCCGCGACATGATCGAGCCAGGCGCGATGAAGCGGCAGCACTTCCTTGTCGAAGAATGCCTGCAGCTTGTGCCGCCACTGCTGCGAACGTGCGGACGGATCGAAGTCCATGCCTCCTCCCGGCTTTTGAGCGGATCATATCCATATGACGATATAAAATGCAAATTTTGTTTCGATATATTGACAAATGTGAGATTATGGATCGATATTGTCATCATGGCCGCTATTTCACCGGCGAAACTCGCCTCGAAGCCGCGCGCGGAGCAAAGCGATCCCTCCTTTGCCACGACGCTGGCGCATGGGCTCGATGTGCTTGCGGCTTTCCGCAAGCAGAGCGGCCCGCTGTCGAACGCCGAACTCGCCGAGCACACGGGACTGTCGCGGCCGACGGTATCGCGGCTGACTTATACGCTGGCGCAACTCGGCTATCTCAAACGCGACGCCAAGGGGCGCTTCGTGCTCGGACTCGGCGTGCTCGCAACCGCCTATCCGCTGTTGTCCGCGATCAAGGTGCGGCAGACCGCGCGTCCCTTGATGCGCGACTTCGCGGCTTACGCCGGCGGCACAGTGTCGATCGCGATGCCGTTCGGCCTCGACTTCATCTATGTGGAGACGCTGCGCACCACCGACGCGGTGCCGCATCTGCCCGATGTCGGTTTCTCAAGCTCGATGTCGACGACCGCCGTCGGCCGCGCGCTGCTCTCGCTCTGCACCAGCGAAGAGGTCGAGACCTATGTCGCCACCGTGAAGGCTGAGCGTCCCGAGGAAGCCGATTATGTCGCGCGCCGGACGCTGCCCGACATCGAGCTTTGCAGGGAACGCGGCTTTGCAGTGTCGCTCGGCGAATGGCGCCGCGAGATCTTTGGCGTCGCTGCGCCGCTTTATCGCACCGCGAGCGGCGATTGCCTGTCGGTCAATTGTGGCATTCCGTCATTTCGCTTCAGCGCCGAGCAGGTCGAGCGCGAATGCGGCCCGCGTATTCTTGGACTGGCGCGCAGCATCCGCTCGCTGGTCGAGGACGAGCAACGAAAAGCCTAAAGCGCCGCCTCGCATGCACGAGGCTGCGATCATGGGGAGGGGAAATGAGCGGAAGAACCGCCTTGCGTTTTGCCGTGGGCATTGCCGCGGCGCTGCTCGTCGGCGCATTGGGTGCGCGCGCCGCCGACAACTGGCCGAGCCGGCCGATCCACATCATCGTCCCCTACCCCGCCGGCGGCATCGTTGACATCGTCGCGCGTGCGGTGACCGAGCAGGTCGGGCGCGACACGGGACAAGCGATCGTCGTGGAAGCGCGTCCTGGCGCCAACAGCAATGTCGGCACCGCCGCGGTCGCGCGCAGCGAAGGCGACGGCTATACCTGGCTCGTCACGGGACCCGCGGTGCTGGTCAATCCGACGCTCTACAAGGACGCCGGGTGGGATGCGCTGAAGGATTTCAAATGCGTGGGGCTCGCGGTGTGGAACCAGAGCGTCGCGCTGGTGCATCCCTCGATGCCGGCCAAAACCATCGGCGAGTTTGTGGAAATCGCGCGCGCGAAACCGGGCGAGCTCAATTTCGGCAATCCCGGCACCGGCTCGTCGATCGACCTCTCTGCGCAAAAGCTGTTCCAGGTCGCTGACATCAAGCTGACCAATATCGGCTACAAGGGCCAGCCGCAGGCCCTGATCGACCTGATGACCAACCTGATGCATTTCGAGATCGTGTCGCTGGCGCTGGCTTTGCCGCATATCAAGGAAGGTACGGTAAAGCCGCTCGCGGTGTTCACCGAGAAGCGCGTCGCCGACCTGCCTGACGTGCCGACCATTGCCGAAGCCGGATTCGCCCAGGCCGCCTATGTGCCGTGGTACGGCATCTATGTGCCGTCATCGACGCCGCACCCACTTGTCGAGAAGATCCATGCCGCCATCAACAAGGCGCTGGAAAACCCGGACGTGCAGCGGCAACTCTCGATTGCCGACATCCCGGGCAAGCCGATGGCGCTGCCCGATCTGGCGAACCTGATGAAGGGCGATCAGGAGAAGCTGGTCCGGGTGGCGAAGACCGCCGGCGAGGCGCTGCAGTGACGCGCCCTTGCGCGTCATTCCGGGGCGATGCGCAGCATCGAACCCGGAATCTCGAGATTCCGGGTCTGGTCCTACGGACCATCCCGGAATGACGGAGTCGTTGCTTTTCGCAACGCCTCCGTCACTTCTTTACCTTGCTCGCGTCCATCTTGATCGACGTATCCAGCATTTTGGTCGAAAACGCCGTCTGCACGTCGAACGGCTTCTCCATGCCGAGATAGGTCTGCACCAGCTCGTAGTCCTTCTTCATGCGCTCGCCGTCGATCCAGCCCAGCGCCTTGGTCGTGGTGAACTCATCCGTCATCAGATACTTGATGCGCTCCCATTGCCGTTGCTGGTTTTCCTTGTCGAGGCCGGAGACGTTATCGAGCAGCGCCTTCAGGCACGGCGCGGCATCGGCGACGCAGGCGGCATAGGCCTTCTGCGTGATCTTCACGAACTGCTCGACCAACTTCGGGTTCTTCTCGAGGAACGCACCGTTCACGATCAGCGAATTGCCGTAGGGATTGAGCCCGATGTCCTTCCAGTTGATATAGCCGAGGTCGCTGCCGAACTCGATCACCTTCAGATCGTGCTCGTTATAGAAGTCGCTGATGATATCGACCGTGTGGCTCTTCAGAGCCGCGATCTTGGCGGTCGGCCCGACATTGACGAAGTTCACGGAGTCCGGCGCGATGCCCGCGGCCTTCGCGAAGGCGGGCCACATCACCCGCGAGGCGTCGCCGGGCGGATTGCCGATCTTGTGGCCGGGGAAATCCTTCGGACCGTTCACGCCATAGCTCTTCAGCCAGTAGAAGGTCTGCCCGGTATTGGCGTAGATGCTCATCAAGGCCACAACATCGGCGCCCTTGCTCTTGGCGACGAGCATGGTGGCGAGATCGGCGATGCCGAACGGCGAGCCGCCGGAGCCGACCTTGAGCGAGGACACGCCGGAGCCCTTGCCGGTTTCGATGGTGAGGTCGATGCCGGCCTTCTCGTACCAGCCCTGCGCCTTGGCGTAGTAGAACGGCGAATGGTCGGCAGTCGGCGTCCAATTGAGCATCAGATCGACGGCCTGTCCCGCCGCGACGGGAGCCGCCGGCAGAACAAGCGCAAGCGCCAATAAGGACAGTCCAAAGGCCCCGGCGTATTTCATGGCAACGCTCCCTTTTGCAACCCGGACTTGTCGATCGCTTCCCGCAACGCTACCAATGCAACAGGGACCCGTCCCGCTTGTCAACTGCCTGGTTGGAAATGCCCGAAAGACGTGCAGACGGCAAAAAGCTGCAAAGGCGCAATCCGGAAGCGACGCGGCAAAAACTGCTGATCGCGGCCCGGCGCGAATTCGCCGACAGCGGGCTTGCCGGCGCGCGGGTCGACGAGATCGCGGCGCGGGCCGGTGTCAACAAGCAGCTGGTCTATCACTATTTCGGCGACAAGGATTCGCTTTATCTGGCCGTGCTGGAGTGGGTTTACGAGGAGATACGAGCGCAGGAGCGCAAGCTCAACCTGGAGGGATTGCCGCCGGAACAAGCGATCCGCAAGCTGATCGAAAGTTCCTTCGACCACCTAGCCGCCCATCCCGATTTCATCGTGCTGCTCAACGACGAGAACCGCGGTGGCGCGCGGCACGTGAAGGGCTCGCGCAAGCTCGAAGCGATGCATTCGCCACTCGTCAGCATGGTCGACAAGATCCTGAAGCAGGGCGTGCGCGAGGGCGCCTTCCGGCGCGGCATCAACCCGGTGCATCTCTATATCTCGATCGCTGGATTGAGCTATTTCTTCTTCTCCAACACGTCGACGCTGTCGGCGATCTTCGGCACGGATCTTAGGAGCCCGGCCGCCAAGCGCGCCCGCCGCAAACACGTGGTCGACCTGGTGCTTCAGGCGCTGCGGCCCTGACTTTTCCCGTCATTGCGAGGAGCGAGACGACGACGCAATCCATCTTTCCCCTTGCTGAGACATGGATTGCTTCGCTTCGCTCGCAATTACGGGTTCAGTCGCCATGTCTTAATCAACCAGGTGGTTGAAACGAGCAGCGCTACACGATAAGTTGGGTGCGTAACAGGAAAAGGAACCGACAGTGACGGGTGACGGAGGACGGCCGGCAAGATCGATCGCGATCATCCTGGTCGTGCACCTCGCCGTGATCCTGTTCTGGCAAGCCGCGGTCGACGTCTTCCAGGTGCCGAAATTCATCCTGCCCTCGCCGCTCGCGGCGGTGAGCACGCTTGGCTATGCCAAATATGCCTGGGCCTCGAACCTGCTGGTGACCGCGGTTGAAATCCTCGGCGGCTTCGCACTCGGCGCCCTGGTCGGCGTGACGCTGGCGCTGATCTTCACCTGGTCGCGGGTGGTGGCGCTCATCTTGCTGCCGCTGTTCGTGACGCTGAACATGATCCCGAAAGTGGCGATGGGCCCGCTGGTCATCGTCTGGTTCTCCTACGGCATCTTCGCCAACATACTTATCGCTTTCTCGATCTGCTTCTTCCCGATCCTGCTTACCACCACGCGCGGCCTCTCCGAGGTCGAGCCCGACCTGCTCGATCTCGTCAAATCGCTGCGCGGCTCGCGCTGGACGCTGTTCCGCAAGATCCAGCTGCCGGGCTCGCTGCCCTACGTATTCTCCGGCATGAAGGTCGGCGCCATCCTCGCGGTCGCCGGCGCGATCGTCGGCGAGTTCATCGCTTCCGACCGCGGGCTCGGCTATCTCATGATCCAGGTGCAGTCCGCGCTCGATACCCCCGCGATGGTGATGGCGGTGGTGCTGCTGACGCTGCTTGGCGTCGCCCTCTACGGCCTGGTGCTCGGCCTCGAACGGCTGTTCGTGGTCCGCGACATCCGGCTGCAATAAGAAAATCAGGGAAGAAGCATGCTGCTTTCGCGCGACCATCTGCCGGAGACGATCGGGGATATCGAAGCGCTCGACGAACTCCTGTGCCGGCCGAGCCAGGCGCTGATCGACGATCTCCGCAAGGTAGACGGCGACATCATGATCCTCGGCGTCGGCGGCAAGATGGGGCCAACGCTGGCGGGCCTCGCCAGGGCCGCTGCGCCGGATCGGAAAGTGATCGGCGTCGCACGCTTTTCCGAGCCAGGGGTGAAGGAATGGCTGGAAGCACGCGGCGTAGAGACCATCAATTGCGATCTTCTAAATGAGCCCGCCATCAAGGCATTGCCGAAATCGCCAAACATCGTCTTCATGGCCGGACGAAAATTCGGTGCCGAAGGCAATCTCGCCCTGACCTGGGCAATGAATTCGCATGTGCCGGCGCTGGTCGCGCAGGCATTTCCCGCCTCGCGCATCGTCGTCTTCTCGACCGGCTGCGTCTATCCCTTCGCACCCGTCAACGGCAAGGGTTCGGACGAAAGCATGGCGCCCGATCCGCCCGGCGAATACGCGCAATCCTGCGTCGGGCGCGAACGGATGTTCGAGTACTTCTCCAATCAATTCAAAACGCCGGGCCGGCTGTTCCGCCTCAACTATGCGATCGACATGCGCTATGGCGTGCTGCACGACATCGCCACGAAAGTGCTGACGGGCAAGCCGATCGACGTCTCTCTCGGCCATGTCAATTTCATCTGGCAGGGTGACGCGGCCTCGCAGGCGCTACGCTGTCTCGCGCATTGCACGACGCCGACATCGCCCATCAATGTCTCCGGCCACGAAGTCCTCGCCGTGCGCGATCTCGCAGCGCAATTCGGCAAGCTGTTCGGCAGGCAGCCTCTGATCGTCGGCAAGGAAGAGCCGACGGCCTGGCTGACCGACACGTCGCAAGCGGTAAAACTGTTCGGCCTGCCGGTCGTCGACACCGCGCAATTGATCAAATGGACCGCCGACTGGGTCTCGCGGTCGATGCCGAGTCTCGGCAAACCGACCAAGTACGAGGTGCGCGATGGAAGATACTGAGCACCTCGCCATGAATCAGCTTGATGCCGGCGACGCCGCCGGCGGGCTGAGGCTGTCCACCGAAGCACACTGGAACCAGACCGAAGACGACTGGCGCTTCTTCCTCAGCAAGGGCGTCGTGTTCGGCACGCGTGACCGCGAGGGCAATCTGGTCGCGACCGCGGCGCTCCTGCCCTACACCGAGCGCGACGCCTGGATCAGCATGGTGCTGGTCACCGAAAGCTTCCGGCGGCGTGGGCTGGCGACCCGGCTGGTCGACACCTGTCTCAATACCGCGACAAAGCTCGGCTTGACCTCCTGGCTCGACGCGACGACGGCGGGCGTCCAGGTATACGGACCGCTTGGCTTCACGCCGACCATACAGTTGCGGCGGTTGCGTCTCGCCAACGCGACAGCATCGGGCGCAGCCGCATCACCGCCGGCCGGCAAGATCGACGAGTTTCTCATCGGTGACATCAGCGCGATGGGATTTGATCGCCGCGGCCTGCTGCAGGAATTGAGCAGCCGTCCCGCCTCGCGGCTGCTCTCGAGCGGCGATGCCATGGCGCTGGTCCGCGACGGCCGCATCGCACGCCACATCGGGCCGCTGTTCGCCACCAATCCGGCGGAGGCGCTTGCGATGGTGCGCGCCATCGCAGCGAGCGAGAGTGGACCGCTGCTGATCGATGCCATCGCCACGCAGGACATGTTCCTGAAAGGGCTAACCGACGACGGCTGGACCCATGAGCGGCCGTTCCAGCGCATGCGGTTTGGCCGCGCGACGACGCAGACGCAAGAACTTCCGTTCGCCGTTGCCGGCCCGGAATTTGGATAGAGAGTCCTGACCATGCACCACAGCGAGATCAAATCCGGGGTGCGGCGCCTGATCGCCGACGGCACGGTGCTCCCGGCCCATCCGCTCGCACTCGATGCGAACCGCAAGTTCGATCAAATTCATCAGCGTGCCCTGACGCGCTATTACATCGACGCCGGCGCGGGCGGGCTCGCGGTCGGCGTCCACACCACGCAATTCGCGATCCGCGACGTCGGCCTGTACCGGCCGGTGCTGGCGCTCGCGGCGGAGACCGCTGCGAACTGGACCAGGCGGCCGCTGGCGCTGGTCGCAGGGCTCGCCGGTCCGACACAGCAGGCGATCGCTGAAGCCAGGATCGCGCTCGGCATCGGCTATCACGCCGGCCTGCTCAGTCTCGCTGCGATGAAATCCGCAAGCGAGGACGAGATCATCGCGCATTGCCACGCGATCGCAAAGGAGATTCCGCTGGTCGGCTTCTACCTGCAGCCCGCGGTCGGCGGCGTGATCCTGAGCGCGAATTTCTGGCGGCGCTTTGCCGAGATCGACAACGTCGTCGCGATCAAGATCGCGCCATTCAACCGCTACCGCACCCTCGACGTGCTCCGGGGCGTCGCAGCCGCCGGCGCGCTCGACCGCATCACGCTCTATACCGGCAATGACGACCATATCCTGCTCGATCTCACCCTGCCGTTCGATCTCAGGGACAAGGGCGTGACCACGCGCACCCACATCCGCGGCGGCCTTCTCGGGCATTGGTCGGTGTGGACGCGGAGCGCGATCAAGCAGTTCGAGACCTGCAAGGCCACGCGCGACAAGCCGACCGTACCGGCCGATCTGCTCGCACTCGACGCCCGTGTCACCGATTGCAACAGCGCCTTCTTCGATGTCTCCAATAATTTTCACGGCTGCATCGCCGGCTGCCACGAAGTGCTGCGGCGTCAGGGCCTGATGGCCGGTATCTGGTGTCTCGATCCGCACGAAGGCCTCAGCCCCGGCCAAATGCAGGGGATCGATCGCGTCTATGATGAGCACGCCGATCTCAGCGACGACGACTTCGTTGCCGCAAACCTGCAGAAATGGCTGGCATGACGGCAAGCCAGCCCTTCATCAGCCTGCGGAACGTCCGCAAGGCCTATCGGACCGGAGGCGAGGAGTTCCTCGCGGTCTCCGACGTCACGATGGACGTGCAGGAGGGCGAGTTGGTGTCGCTGGTCGGCCCTTCCGGCTGCGGCAAGACCACGGTCTTGAAGATCCTCGCGGGGCTCCACGGCGCCGACGGCGGCAGCGTTCAAATCGGCAATACCAACACACCCTTCGATCCGGGCCGCGACATCGGCATGGTGTTCCAGCAGGCGCTGCTGCTGAAATGGCGCACCGTCCTCGATAACGTGCTGCTGCCGGCGGAGATCGTCGGTCTGCCGATGAAGGCGGCACGGGCGCGGGCGCGCGATCTTCTCAACCTCGTCGGGCTCTCGGGCTATGAGGACAAATATCCGCAGCAGCTGTCCGGCGGCATGCAGCAGCGCACCGCGATCGCGCGCGCCTTCATCCATGATCCGAAGCTGATCCTGATGGACGAGCCCTTCGGCGCGCTGGATGCGCTGACGCGCGAGCAGATGAACCTAGAGATGCTGCGGATCTGGCGCGAGAGCGGCAAGACCATCCTGTTCGTCACCCACTCGATCCAGGAAGCCGTATTCCTGGCCTCGCATTGCGCGGTGCTGACCTCGGGGCCGGCGCGCATGGCCGATTATTTCCCGATCGAACTGCCGTTTCCCCGCACGCTGCCGATCAAGACCACCGATGAGTTCGGCGTCTATGCCCGCCGCATCTATGCGAGTCTCGGGCTCGGCGCGGCTTAGTTAGTGCATGCCGAGCAGTCGTGGCAGAAACAGCGTTAGTTCCGGCCAATACGTCACGACGATGAGGAAGCCAAGCATCGTGAGCAGCCACGGCAAGACCGACACGGCGAGATCGGTGATGCGCATTCGCGCGATCATCGAGGCGACATAGAGATTCAAGCCGACCGGCGGATGGCACAGGCCAACCTCCATGTTGACATCGATCACGATGCCGAAATGGACGAGATCGATGCCGAGTTTCTTGGCGGCCGGCGCCAGGATCGGCGCCATGATCAGGATGATCGAATTCGGCTCCATGAAGTTTCCGGCGAGCAACAACAGGATGTTGACGACCGCCAGGAAGCCGACCCAGCCGAGATTCTGCGCCGTGATCCAGTCGGCCAGCACGGCCGGGATGTTCTCGTTGCTCAGCACGAACGAGAACAGCACCGCGTTGGTGACGATGTAGAGCAGCATCGCGCTGGTGTTTGCCGCCCGCAGCAGCACGCGCGGCACATCCTTCATCCCGATTGCCTTGTAGACGAATATCGCGATGAAGAAGGCGTAAACGGCGGCCATCGCGGCCGCCTCGGTCGCGGTGAACAGGCCGCTATAGATGCCGCCGATGATGATGACGACCAGCATCAGACCCCAGATGCTGTCGCGGAAGGCGTTCCAGGTCTCGGCCCAGCTCGCCTTCTTCATTCGCGGATAGTCGCGCTTGCGGGCAAGGTACCAGGTGACCACGCACAGCATGACGGTCAGCAGCGAACCCGGCAGCAGGCCGGCGACGAACAGCGCGCCGATCGAGGTGTTGGTCGAGACCGCATAGACGATCTTCGGGATCGACGGCAGCATCAGGATGCCGAGCGAGCCCGCGACCGTAATGATGCCGGCGCCGAACCGCATCGGATAGCCGTGCCGTACCATTTCGGGAAGCACGATCGCGCCGATCGCAGCAACGGTCGCGACGCTCGAGCCGCACACCAGCGCGAACATCGCGCATGCGATGATGCCGGCGAGTCCCAGCCCGCCATGCCAGTGCCCGATCAGCGAGGTCGCGAAGTTGATCATCCGCCGCGCGACACCGCCATGGGTGAGGAAGTTGCCGGCCAGGATGAAGAACGGGATCGCCATGATCTCGAAGCTTTCGATGCCGGTGAAGAGCTTCATCGAGACCGCCTCGATCGGAACCGCCGTCAACGTGAAAAGGAAGGTCATGACCGTCAGGCCGAGCGCGATCGAGACCGGAATTCCCGTGAGCATCAGCGCGATCAGGAGCGCGAAGATGGTGGCGGCGCGCAGCGCCTGGGGCAGGACGAGGATGCCGGCCTTCTCGGCGAGGCAGACCGCGAAGATCAGGATCGGGGCCAGGATCAGGATGATCCCGAGCGCGCTGACCTTGCGCACGGCAGCGCGGGTTGCAGGACCCGCGGGCTGCGGATGGAGCGCGGGCGAGACATCAGCCTCCACGCCCTCGACATGCGTTTCGTCGTGGTGAGGCAGCTGGCCGGTCCAGAAATAGAACCATGAAACCTGGAGGAAGCGGAAGCACATCAGGCCGGAGCCGAGCGGGATCGCCAGATAGACGAGCCACATCGGCGCTTCCAGGTCGTTCGACTGCTGGCCAGTCTTGAACATCTCGGAGACGAACGAGGCTCCGAAGGCAGCGATCATGCCGGTGAAGAGCGCGCCGCACAAAAGCGCGAACAGGATCACCTGCTTGCGCGATTGCTCCGGCAGGCGGTTGACGAGGATGTCGACGCCAACATGGATGCCGGTGCGCACGCCATAGGCGGCACCGAACTTCGCCATCCAGATGAACATGTAGATGCAGAGTTCCTGGGCCCAGGACACGTCAAGCGAGGCAAGCCAGGAATAGATGCTCTTGAAAAGCTGCGGCAGGACCGGCACGCCATGTGCGGCCGCCCATTTGGAGAGGTCGATCGAAAGGCCCGTGCCGTAGCGATGCAGCACGGCGACGAAGATCAGCCCCGTCGCGGCGGCGATTAGAGTGGCGATCAGCCATTCTTCGAGATGATCGAGCACACTATTCAATGCGCGAAGCAAATTAGTCCCCCCAAATTAGCCCGCCATCCAATATCGAAACGGCCGGGAGTGTGATCCACTCCCGACCGTTCTTTTGTTGTTATTTTTCGGAAGGGCCGATGTCGCTCAATTCATTTCAATGTGGAGTTCCTTGGCCAGGAGATCGAGCACCTCCTGCCCGACCCGGCCTCTCGCCCACTTGTAGGTCGGCTGCATCGCCGTCTGCCACCCCTTGCGCTCGTCATCCGTCAGGTAATGCAGCGTCGTCTTGCCCGACTTCTTGATCTCCGCAAGCGCATCCTCGTTCTCCTTGACCGCGATCGAGTTGGTGTAGTCGGTCGCTTCCGCCATCGCCTTCTCGAGCTGGCCGCGGACATCGGCCGGCAATCCGCTCCAGAATTTCGAATTGACGATCACGGCGTATTGCAGGTGCGCGTGATAGGACACAGTGATGTCCTTTTGCACCTCGAAGAATTTCTGGGTCAGATAGTTCGAGGGCGTGTTCTCGCAGCCGTCGACCACGCCGGTCTGCAGCGCCTGGTAGACTTCCGAAAACGCCATGATCTGCGGGATCGATCCGAGATTGCGGAAGTACTGGTCGGCGATCTTCGAACCGGAGATGCGGAATTTGAGGCCTTCGAAATCAGAGGGCTTGGTCAGCGGGCGGTTGGCCGAAACCATGTGGAAGCCGTTGTCCCAGTAGGCGAGGCCGGTGATGCCCTTGGCTTCCAGCTTCTTGAACAGCCATTGGCCGACTTGCCCCTTCATGGCCGCGGTATAGGTGGCTTCGTCCTTGAACAGCCACGGCAGGTCCAGCGCCTCGAACTCCTTCACGCCGAGCGGGGCAAACTTCGCGGTCGAAGGCGCCAGCATCTGCACCGAGCCGAGTTGCAATGCCTCGATCTCTTCCTTGTCCTTGTAGAGCGAGGAGTTCGGATAGACCTCAACCTTGACCTTGCCGTTGGTGTACTTCTCGGCGAGTTCCTTGAACTTCAGCGCGCCCTTCCCTTTTGGGGTGTCGTTGGCGACGACGTGGCTGAACTTGATGACGATGGTGTCGTCGGCAAGGGCGACGGCCGGAGCCATCAGGAAGACGGCGGCAACGCCCGCAAGAATGAAATGACGCATGAAATTCCTCCCAAGCTCGCACGGAAACCGGTTGTTTTCCTGGCTTTCCGGATTCAGTAGTGGCAGCAAACCCCTGAGCTAACAACTAGACCTAAGCCGAAGTTGCCGAGGCTTCGGCCCGTCGTCCCAAAGGTTAATTTTTGCGCGCCCACGCCTGCAGGTCGAGAGGCAGTATGTCGCATGGGGACAAACACAGGCAGCGGATCAGCGCTTCCGCTGCGCCACCATGAACAGCCGCCGGAACGGGAAAAGTGTCTGGCCCGACGCGTTCCTGGGGTAAGCATTTGCCACCCTCTCACCATAGGCGGCCTCAAAGGCTGATTTCTCCTCACCCTCCAGGATATCCAGATAGCGCGTCAGCCACGTGCCCTTGGTCCATTCCTTGACAGGGTTCGCGCCTTCCAGAATCTGGAGGTATTCGGTCTCCCAGATGTCGATGTTGTCGGACAGACCCGCCAACAGGCCGTGGTAAAATCCAGGCTCGCCAACCGGCGGCGGCGTCACGAGATGCTCCACCTTGCTGCGCCAGGGCCCATTCAGGGCAGTTTCGCCAATGAGCACGTGCGATTGCGCCATGAAATTGCGCGGCATCTGCACCCCGAGAATACCGCCCGGCTGAACCTTCTGCATCAGCGCCGGAAACAGCGTGGCATGGTCCGGCAGCCAATGCAGCGCCGCATTGGAATAGATCAGATCGTATTGCCGTGCGGGATGCCATGAAGCCAGGTCCTGCTGCTTCCATTCGATATCGGGCGCGGCCTTCTTGCCCGCAGCGACCATTTCGGCCGAACCTTCGACGCCGGTCACAGTGGCCTGTGGCCATCTCTCCTTGATGAGCTTGGTGACATTGCCCGCGCCGGCGCCGAGGTCGGCGACGCTGCGGACGGCAAAGTCCGGGATGCGCATCAGGAGATCGACCGCAGGCCTCAGCCTGTGGCCGGAGAATTTCAGATATTGCTGCGGATCCCAAACCATCGCGTGCTTGCTTTATTTCTTCGATCGATATGTCTTGCTTTGGACGACGGCCTGCGGTGTACACGTCTGGCCCTCGCGGCGCAAATCATCTGATGAATAGAAGGAACGGACATGGATCTCGAGCTCAAATCCAGGACGGCGGTGGTAACGGGAGCCAGTATCGGGATCGGCCGAGCCATCGCGAGAGGGTTGGCGCAGGAAGGCGCGCGCGTCGTCGCCGTCGCGCGGCGGAAGGAGCTGCTGGACACGCTGGTAGCCGAGGTCAAGGCCGCTGGCGGCACCATCATTCCCGTTGTGCAGGACATCGTGGCCGAAGGTGCCGCGGACAAGCTTGCCGCCAAAGCCGTCGCCGAGCTCGGCCATGTCGACATCCTCGTCAACAATGCGGGCGGCAGCCGGCCGTTGCCGGTCGATGCGCCCGACAGTGCCTGGGACGAAGCGATTACGCTGAATTTCACCAGCTACCGCAAGGTCGCGCATGCGCTGCTACCGCAGATGATCAAGCGCAATTGGGGCCGCATCATCAACATCACCGGCAAGTCCGAGCCGGAGGGCCTGAACGCCGCGTTCGCGGCCAAGGCGGCCGTTCACGCCTGGGCCAAGGGCCTGTCGCGCGCGATCGGCAAGCATGGCATCACCGTCAACTGCATCCCGCCCGGACGCATCATGAGCGAGCAGATTCGCCGCAACTATCCCGAGGATTACCGCGAGAGATTCGCCGAGGAGGAAATCCCAGTCGGTTATTGGGGCGAACCGGAGGATCTCGCGGCGCTCGCGGTGTTCCTGGCGTCGGCGCAAGCCCGCTACATCACCGGCACCGTGATCCCCGTCGATGGCGGACTGCGCCGCTATCAGTTCTGATCTTGCCCAGCATTCAACCCTCAGGATGAGGAGATGGAGCCGCTTGTGAGGTAGCAGGACTAATCATCGCTCACCGGTGACGTGACCACCAGGAACACCAGATCGACGAGCCCCGAGTTCGAGATCGCATGCTCGACACCGGGCGGCAGATAAATGAAATCGTGCTTGCGCACGACATGATTCTTGCCCTCGATCTCCATCAGCCCCTCGCCTTCGAGCACGTGGTAGATCTGCTCCTGTACCTTGTGCTTGTGGCGCGCGACATGGGCCATTGGCTGGTACATCGAAATGCGATAGTCGATGTGGCGCGAGTTTGCGGTCTCCGGCATCACCAGGGGCTTCGACAGCGCGCCGCCGAAATGATTGGGAAATTCGCGCCAGGGCACTTCGGCGATGTTGCGGATGAAGGCGCCGCTCTTTTCTGAAACCATCCTGGCCTCCGATCACATCACCAGCGCGCCGCCGTCGAGATAGACGGTCGATCCCGTCGCAAAACCGTTGGTCATGACGGCCAGGATCATTTGCGCGACATCGTCGCCGAGACCGACGCGGCCGGCCGGCAGGCCCGCCGCAGTCTTCGCCAGCATCTCCTTGCGCGCCGCTTCCGGCATCGCGGTGCGGATCGGCGTGTCGATGATGCCCGGCGATACACAGTTGATCCGCACCGGCGCAAGCTCGAGCGCAAGCGCGCGCGCCAGCGACTCCAGCGCGGCGTTGGCGGCGCTGACGATCGCGGAATTCGGCCGTGGCCGGACGCTCAAGAACCCGGAAACCAGCGTCAGCGATCCGCCGGCGCGAAACTGCGCCTCGCGCGCAACGCGCCAGGCGCCCCAGAATTTCCCTTCGAATGTGGAGCGTACATCCTCCATCGCCACCGTCTTGAACGGTCCGGAGCGGAGCTGCGCCGCCGTGACGATCACGTGATCGACGGGACCTGAGCTCTTGAAAAGGTTGGCGACGCTCTTGTCGTCGGTGACGTCGGTGGGGATCGCGATCGCGTTCAGCTTCTCCGCGACCGCGTCGAGCCTGACGGCATTGCGCGAGGCGACGATGACATCGGCGCCTTCGCGCCTGGCCAGTTCAGCAGTGGAAAGGCCGATGCCGGACGAGCCGCCCACGACCACGACCTTCTTGCCTGCAAGCTGCATGCTGTTCCCCAGTTTTTGATCAGGCCGGCTGATAGCGCGTGCCGATACCGGCCTTGCTCTGGCCGAGCCCCGGCAACTCCCAAACTCCCGCGCCTGATGGATTGATGTCGGCGGCGATATCGACGTCGATCAGATAGGGCTTGTTGGCCGCAATGCCCTTGCGGATGGCCTCGCCGACGTCGCCGGCGCGGTCGACGCGCACGCCCTCGACGCCGCAGGACCGCGCCATCGCCGCGAAGTCCGGATTGTAGCGCTCGCCGGTGTTGGGATCGTGGAAGTCGGTGGCGAGCTCGCGGCCGCCGAGATAGCCGCGCTGCAAGCCCCTGATCGAGGCATAGGCATAATTGTTCCAGACCACCCAGACCACCGGCAGATTGTATTCAACCGCGGTGCCCAGCACATTGGCGTGCATGAAAAACGCGCCGTCGCCGCAGACGGAGACACAAGGACGATCGGGCGCGGCGTACTTCGCTCCCAGCACGCCGGCGACGCCAAAGCCCATCGGACCAAAACCCATCGAGCCGATCAGGGAATCCGGCCGCTTCGGCTTGCAGAAACCGAGCAGCCAGTTGTGATGCACGCCGATATCGCTGACCAGGATCGCATCCTCCGGCAGCGCCTTGTCGATCTCGAGCGCGGCGCGCTGCGGATTGACCGGCGTCGAGTTGTCGGAGAAACCGGGCGCGACGAACTCGTCCCATTCCTTGCGGTAGATATCGATCTGCGCCAGCCATTTCTTGCGCGCATCCGCCTTGGCGTAAGTGTTCGAGCGGCGATCCAGCTCGGCATGCACCTGCCGCAGGAAAGTGCGCACGTCGGCCATCAACCCAAGCGCGACAGGATAGTTGCGGCCGATCTCCTCGGGGTCGATGTCGACATGAATGAGTTTGGTCGGCGGAATCGTGAAGGAGTAACCAGGGATCCAGGAGCTCGAGGTGCGGTCGTCGAAGCGCACGCCGAGCGCCAACAGCACATCCGCCTGCCGCGCGGCGTGATTGGCCTGATAGTGGCCGGCGCGCGCAACGAGGCCGAGCGAGAGCGGATGATTGCTGTCGATCGCGCCCATGCCGCTGGCTGAAGCCGCCACCGGAATCTGCAGCCGCTCGGCGAGACGCTTCAATTCCGCCGCCGCACCGCCATAGCGCACGCCCTGCCCCACGATGATCACGGGCTGCTCGGCTGACAGCAGCATATCGACCGCCTTCACCACGCCATCCGGATCGGCGCCGCAGCGGCTGGAGATATTGGCGTTCCAGGCGATCGCGTTCGGCGCTTGCTCCGCCGCGGCCTCCATGAATACGTCGAAGGGAACGTCGAGCACGACGGGACCGGGACGACCGCTTGTCATGGTCTTCCACGCCTGCCGCACCGCGAGCGGGACCATCTCGCCGCGGGTCGGCTGGAACACCTTCTTGCACATGGTGCGCACGGTCGACGGAAAGTCGGCCTGGTAGTGCCGGTACATTTCCTGGAACGCGCCGCGATTGAACTGGCTGGTTGGCACATTGCCGGTCACCGCCATGAACGGCACGGAGTCGAGGAACGCGTTCGCAAGCGAGATCGGCAAATTCGCCGAGCCCGGACCGCAGGAGGTGAAGGTCGCGGTCGGCCGGCCCGAAACGCGGTAATAGACGTCGGCCATGAAACCCGCGACGCTCTCATGGTGCACCGAGATGGTCTTGATCTCGTGGGACCGCTCATAGAGCGCGTCGATGAACTGGATGTTGCCGTGGCCGCAGAGACCGAACACCTGCGGCACCTTTTCCTGGATCAGATAGTCGACAATGACCTGGGCGCCATTGAGCATGTTGCCTGCCATCGACGCTCTCCCTGCTCAACGCTTCTTAACCAGCCCGTAAGACCAGGCGACCCTATTTCTCATAATACTGTACGTCAATTGCTATTGTAGTATGCTCTCCAGTCTGGACGGCCGCCGGACTCTTCCCCTGCGCAGCCCGCCTGCTAGAGTTCGGCTTGCCAAAGCGGAGAACGATGAGAGTGAAAGCGCGCACCAAGCCGAAACCCGCCGAAAAGCCTTCACCACGCCGGACGGCGATCGCGCGGCTGGTGCCATCCAGCGAACCCAATATCGACGATGAGGCCGAGGAAAGGCAGCGCGCCGGCGTACAGTCGCTCGGGCGCGCCTTCGCGATCCTCGAAGAAGTCGCGCGGCACCGCGAAGGCATTGGGCTGGCCGAGCTCTCCAAGCTGGTCGGCCTGCACAACTCCACCACCTTCCATCTGGCAAAGACCATGGTGTCGCTCGGCTATATCAGGCAGGAGCGCGACTCCAAACGCTACCGCGTCGGCCGGCCGCTGTTTGCGCTCGCGGCCAGCGCGCTGGACGAGATCGAGATGGTCAACCTGGCGACGCCGATTTTAGAGGAGCTGTCGCGGGAAACTGGCGAAAGCGGCCATTTTGCCGTGCGAATGGGCGATGCGGTGATCGTCATCGCGCGCACCTCCGGCCCCGGCGCGTTCCAGCTCACCGACCGCGTCGGCGTGGTGCGCCCAGCCCATTGCACCGCGCTGGGCAAGATCATCCTGGCTTCGCTGCGCCCCGACCAGCTCAAGCGCTTTCTCGAACGCGTCGAGTTGAAAGCTTCGACGAAAAAGTCCATCACCGACCCCGCGGTGCTGCTCAAGGAAATCGCCGAAATCCGGCGCAGTGCGATCGCCTTCGATGACGGCGAATTCAACCCGGAGGTCCGCTGCGTCGCCGTGCCCGTCTATCATTTCACCGGCGATGTGGTCGGCGCGCTCGGCATTTCCGGTCCGATCTGGCGCATGACCGACCAGGCCATTCAGGCCCGCGCGAAAATCGTGAAAGCGGCGGCGAATCGGCTCTCGGCGGAATTCGGCGCCAGCCACATCGCGAAAACCCTCTAAGCCTACTTAAGGCTACGTCCTGCGGCGCTTTTGGCGTTGACAGGACTGCTTGCGTCCGGAAATACTATGCAACAATAAAAAAACGCCTCTCACATTCTCGCATACACCGGAATGGACGAAAGAGGCGCCGCGAGAAAGCCAACAGTCGAAGGCAGAGAGCCACGGGAGGAGACCTGGATGACCCGATACAACAGGCGTAGTTTGTTGAAGGCGGGCGCGGCTTTTGCCGGCGCTTCGGCGCTCGGTTTTCCCGCCATCGTCCGGGCGCAGGCCGACAAGATCAAGATCGGCCATCTGACGCCGTTGACCGGCTTCCTCGGCGCGCTCGGCGCCTATGCCCAGCTCGGCATCCGGATGGCGGCGGAAGAAATCAATGCATCAGGCGGCGTAATGGGCCGGCAGCTCGACATCCTCTCGGAAGATTCGGTCAACCCCGCGACCGCGGCTACCAAGGCGCAGCGCATGCTGGACCAGGACGGCGTCGCCTTCCTGATGGGCGAGATCAATTCCGCTTCCGCGCTCACCATCATGCAGGTCGCCGAGCGCAACAAGCGGCTGTTCATGCAGATCGGCGCGCGCTCGGACGCGCTGCGCGGCAAGAACTGCAACAAATACACATTTCATGTCGATATACCCAACACGGTGATGGTGAACGCGGTCGGCAAGGCGCTGGTGCGTGAGAAGATGGTGAAGGACAGGAAATTCTTCACGCTCACCGCCGACTACATCTTCGGCCATGACCTCCTGAACGCCGCCAAGCGTTTCTTCGCCGCCAACCACGGCAATCTGATCGGAGATGAGCTGATCGCGACCGACGTCACCGATTTCAGCCCGTATCTCCTGAAGATCCGGCAGGCCAAGCCGGACGTGGTCTGCTCCAACCTCGCTGGCAACCAGGTCACGACGCTGATCAAGCAATATGCCGAGTTCGGCCTGCCCTATCCGATCGTTGGCTTCAACCTCAACACGGCGGACGCCTGGGCGGCCGGCGACGGCAATCTCAGCGGCACCTGGCCGACGGTCTGGTATCACACGCTAGATGTGCCGGCATCGAAGACCTTTGTCGCCAACTTCATCAAGAAGAACGGCAAGCCGCCGGAGAACCACGCCTGGATCGAATACATCACGCTGAAGATCATGGCGCAGGCGATCAACGAGACCAAATCGACCGAGACCGACAAGCTGATCGCCTATCTCGAAAAGGAGACGGAGTTCGATATCCTCAAGGCGCGGAAAGGGCACTTTCGCAACTGGGATCATCAGCTCATGCAGGAGGCTTACCCGTTCACGGTCAAGCCCAAGGGCCAGGCGAAAGACAAGTGGGACTTCATCGCGCTGGGCGCCGCCGTGCCTGACGCCAACGAGCCGCTGGAGTTGCTGGCGCCTACACGCGAACAGAACCCCTGCTCCCTGTAATCGAGGCCTCTCCGCCTCCTGGATCGCCAGCATGCAGTTCGAATTCCTGCTGGAACAGGTGGTGAATGGCCTCGTGCTCGGAGGCTACTACCTCCTGATTGCGCTCGGCCTGTCGCTGATCTTCAGCGTCGGCGGCATCGTCAATCTCGCCCATGGCGCGTTCTACGCGCTCGGCGCCTATGCTTCCGTCGAGATCACGAAATATCTCGGCTTCGGCCCGGCCGTCGTGTTGTCGCCGATCGCGGTCGCCCTCCTCGGTATCTTCTTCGAGCGCTTCATCCTGCGCCGCTTCTATACGGCCGACCCGATCCTGAGCCTGCTCGTGACCTTCGGGCTCGCCATGGTCGCCGAGCAGGCCATCCGCATCATCTGGGGCGCGGCACCGTTGTCGGCGGCGATCCCGCCGGCGTTTCGCGGATCGGTCTTCGTCGGCGATTTCCTGTTCTCGCGCTATCGGCTTCTGATCCTTGCCGTGGTTGCGGCCGTGCTGCTCGGCGTCTGGCTGCTGTTGCACAAAACCTCGTTCGGCCGAGTGGTACGCGCCGGCATCCAGCGGCCCGACATGGTCGCAGCCCTCGGCATCCGCCTGCAACCCTATATGACCGCGATCGTCATGCTCGGCGTCGGCATGGCAGCGCTCGGCGGCGCGTTCTTTGCGCCAATCACCATCGTGCATCCGGCGATGGGCGCGGAGATCATAACGGTGGCCTTTGTCGTCGTGGTGATCGGTGGTCTCGGCAGTTTCTGGGGCGTGGTGATCGCCGCACTGCTGGTCGGCGTGGTGCGCGGCATCACCATTCACTTCGTTCCGGCCGCCGGCGAGGCCTCGATCTACATCCTGATGTTCGTGGTGCTCATGGTCCGCCCGCGTGGCCTGCTCGGCGAACGCATCGAGAAATTCGAATGACGACCGGGCTAGCGCAAAAGTACCGGCAGCTCGGGATCGCCGCGCTCGCGCTTCTTGTGCTGCCCTTCGCCCTGCAGGCGCTCGGGCTCTCGCTCAACACCGGCATTGCGGTGGTGGTGCTGACGATCGCGGCGATGGGGCTCAACCTCTGCATTGGCTATACCGGCCTCGTCTCGTTCGGCCACAGCACCTGGTTCGGCGTCGGCGCCTATGCCGCCGGGCTGATCCAGCTCCACTGGTTTCCGGGCCAGATCTGGCTGCCGCTCTTGATGTCGATGGCCGTCGTGGCGGTTGCCTCGGCCGTGGCAGGCGTCATCATCCTGCGCCGCCGGGGCGTCTATTTTTCCTTGCTGACGCTGGCCCTCGCCGCGCTCACCTACACCGTCGCCTTCCGCTGGAGCGCGGTGACCGGCGGCGAGGACGGCCTTGGCGGGCTGAAGCGTGGCACCCTCGGGCCTTTCAATCTCGACGGGGTGCTCACCTATTACATCATGGTCGCGGTCATCGCGCTTGCGGTGCTCTACGTGCTCGTGCGCCTCGTCCGCTCCCCGTTCGGCCATGTGCTGGTCGCGATCCGCGAGAACCAGCTGCGTGCGACGTTTCAGGGCTACCCCGTCGAGCGCTACAAGCTCGCCGTGTTCGTGATCTCGGCCGTGGTGACGGGACTCGCTGGTGCACTGCTGGGCTTCCAGAACTACCTGGTTTCAGCCGAAGCGGTGTCAGTGCCCCTTGCCGGCGAGTTGCTCGCCATGGTCGTGATCGGCGGCATGCGCAACATGTTGGGGCCAGCGCTTGGCGCGCTGTTCTTCATCCTGTTTCGAGAGCTGTTTTCGATCTGGACCGCGAACTGGCTGCTCTGGTTCGGGCTGATCTTCGTCGGCTTCGTGATGTATTCGCCGGAGGGACTTGTCGGCATCGGCAGGCAGCTGTCGCGGCGCTTTTACCCCGCCACGGAAGAAGCCGCCGCCATGAGCAAGCGCAGGATTTACAACGACTTGCCGTTGCCTTCTTTCCTCAACCCGCAACGGCTTGAAGGAACCGTGCTGGAGGTTCACGGCGTTTCCAAACAATTCGGCGGCATCCGCGCCGTCACCAATGCCAGCCTCAAAGTCGGCGCCGGCGAGATCCATGCGCTGATCGGCCCGAACGGCGCCGGCAAGACCACGCTGTTCAATCTCGTGTCAGGCCTGTTCCCGACCGACGCCGGCACGATCAAATTGCATGGCCACAAAATCCAGGGCGTGCCGTCGGAGCAGATCTGCCACCAGGGCCTGGCGCGCTCGTTCCAGATCACGAACCTGTTCAAGGGGCTATCGATCTACGAGAATCTGCGCCTGTCGCTGCAGGCGCGAAGCCCGGGCCGCTTCAACTTCTGGCGCGACATCGACAGCTTTGCAAACATCCACGCCGAAACCGCGGAACTGGTGAGGTTTTTGGGGCTGGAAGGGATCGAGAGCATCGAGGGCGGCGAGCTCTCCTATGGCGGACAGCGGCTGGTTGATCTCGGCATCGCGCTGGGCTCCAGGCCGCTTGTCCTGCTGCTGGACGAGCCCCTGGCGGGGCTCGCCGCAGCCGAGCGCGAGCGCGTCTCCAATCTTATCCAGAGCATCGCCGCCAATATCCCTGTCCTGATCGTCGAGCACGACATCGACCGCGTGCTCGGCTTCTCGAAAACCGTCACCGTCATGAATCAAGGCGAAGTCCTGATGAGTGGCACGCCCGCTGCGGTGCGCGCCGACCGGCGGGTGCAGGAAATCTATACCGGCAGGGGAATCCCGGTGATCACGCATCAGCGCACCGGCGAAAGTCGGACCGATGCTGCGCCGCTGCTGCGCTTCGAGGCCGTGAACACCTTCTATGGCAAGAGCCATATCCTCCATGACGCCACGCTCGACGTCCGCGAGGGCGAGATCATCGCCCTGCTCGGCCGCAACGGTGCCGGCAAGTCGACGCTCTTGAAGACGCTGGCCGGTCTCGTCCCCGCCGCCTCCGGCAGCATCCAATATGGCGGCCGCGACATTGCGCATCTCGCAGCACCCGATATCGCCCGCGCCGGCGTCGGCTATGTCCCGCAGGGCCGCGGCCTGTTTGCAGGCCTCACCGTGCGCGAAAACCTGGCGCTCGGCCGGCTCGCGCGCAAGACCGACGGCTCTACCGGCGTGGTCTGGAGCGAGGCGCAGATTTTTGACTATTTCCCGCGCCTGAAAGAGCGGATGGATGTCGCCGCTGATTATCTGTCCGGCGGCGAGCAGCAAATGGTCGCGGTCGCCCGCGCCATGTCGGGCAATGTGAAGCTTTTGTTGCTTGATGAGCCCTTTGAAGGCTTGGCGCCGGCCGTGACGCTGGAGTTGTTTCGCGTATTCGACCGGCTGCGGCAGCATATGGGGATCGTGATCGTCGAGCACAATCTCGATCTCGTGCTCGCGCTCGCCGACCGCGTGTTCGCGCTGGAACGCGGCGCGGTGTTCCACGAGGGACCGGCTCAGCCGCTGTTGACCGATCTCGACTATCGCAAGAAAATCCTGTGGCTGTGACGATAGAGGCTCTGATGCGATTGGCGACGGGAGTGGCGCTGGCGATGGCTTTGTGGGCCGACCATGTCATGCTGCCGGCGGAAGTGATCGACAAGAGCACTACAAGGCCTTGCTGGTGCCGCTCGAGCAGCGCGCCTGTCCGGACTGGGCAGCGCTGGTGCAGTAACGCCTCAAATCAAGGCCCGACCTTGCTGGCGTCCATCTTGATGGCGGGATCGAGCAGTTTCGTGGTGAACGCCGTCTCCACCGCGAACGGCTTTTCGATGCCGAGATAGGTTTTGACCAGCTCGTAATCCTTCTGCATCCGGCCGCCGTCGATCCAGCCGAGGCCTCTGGTCGTGGTGAACTCGTCGGTCATCAGCTCCTTGATGCGGTGCCACTGCAGGAGTTGCTCCTCGCGGTCGAGGCCGCTCACCTGCTCCAGCAACACCTTCAGGCAGGGCTCGAAATCGGCGACGCAGGCCGCATAGGCTTTTTGCGTGATGCGTACGAAATCCTGCGCAAGCTTCGGGTTTTTCTCCAGAAAAGTGCCGTTGACGATGATCGAATTGCCGTAGGAGTTGAGCCCGATCTCCTTCCAGTTCAGCGAGCCCAGATCGCTGCCGAACTCCCTGAGCTTGATGTCGTGCGAATTGTAGAAATCGCTGATGATGTCGACCGCGTGACTTTTGAGCGCCGCGGATTTCGCGGTCGGCCCGATATTGACAAAGGATACCGAATCCTCCGCCAGACCGACGGCTTTGGCAAAGGCCGGCCACATCACGCGCGAGGCATCGCCCGGCGGATTGCCGATCTTGCGGCCGGCGAAGTCCTTGGGTCCGTTCACGCCGCTGCTCTTCAGCCAGTAGAAGGTCTGGCCGGTATTGGCATAGATGCTCATCAGCGCCACCGCGTCGGCGCCCTTGCTGCGCGCGACCAGCGTGGTGGCGAGATCGGAAATGCCAAAAGGAGCCGCGCCCGATCCGACCTTGAGTGCGGAGACCGCCGAGCCTTTGCCGACCTCGATCGAGAGATCGATGCCGGCCTTTTTGTACCAGCCTTGCGACTTCGCGAAATAGATCGGCGAATGGTCCGCGGCCGGCGTCCAGTTCAGGACAAGGCTGACGCTTTGGCCGGCTTTCGCCGCGCCAGAGGATAAGGCAACGCCAAGCGCAACCGCGACCGCTATCAGAACTCTCAACGCTTCACTCCCGCTTAATCGAATGACGACGGCCCGGCGTCGCGATAGGCCCAGCAGGCTTCTTTCGGAAGGCAAATCGGCGTATCGACGCCGACCGCGTGGCGCGCCGCGGTGCCGAGTTCCAGCGCCTCGAGCCGGTGGCCGAACAGGTCGATGTCATAGACCGTCTGCGTGCCCTGGTAGCGGCGGTCGGTCACGACAGCCGTGAAGGCATTTCCGCCGTCGCTCTTGCCCAGCGCGATGTTTTCCGGCCGGAGCGCGATCCGCACCCTGTCGCCCACTTCCAGCGCATGCAGCAGCGCCGCCTCGCCGCGCTTGCCGTCGCCGAAATCGACCACGCCGAACTTGCCGTTGCGCTCCACCAGTGTGCCGGCAAGCTCGTTGGTGGCGCCGGTGAAGTTCGCGACGAACAGATCGGCCGGGCGGTTATAGATTTCATCCGGCGAGCCGATCTGCAGCAGCTTGCCGTCGCGCATCACGCCAATGCGGTCGCCGAGCACGACCGCCTCGGCCTGGTCGTGGGTGACATAGAGCGCGGTCATGCCGGTCTGCTTCAGGATGACGCGAAGGTCGTCGCGCAAGCGCAGCCGCAGTTTCGCATCGAGATTCGACAAGGGCTCGTCGAGCAGCAGCAATTGCGGCCGGTACACGATGCTGCGCGCCAGCGCCACGCGCTGCATCTGCCCGCCCGACAGCGCCACCACCGGCCGGTCGGCATATTCGGAGAGGCCCACCAGCGCCAGCGCCTCCTCGACCTTGCGGGCAGCGTCAATGCGCGAAATCTTCCGGTGTTTCAGCGGATAGATCACGTTCTGCCGCACCGTCATATGCGGCCACACCGCATAGGACTGAAAGACCATGCCGAGGTCGCGCGAGCGCGGCGGCACCAGGATGCCGCGCCCGGGCGACGACACGGTCTTGCCGCCGATCGAAATCTCGCCGCCGGTCGGATGTTCGAGCCCCGCGACGCAGCGCAACGTCGTGGTCTTGCCGCAGCCGGAGGGCCCGAGCAGCACCACGATCTCGCCGGCCGGCACATTGAAGCTGACGCCGTCAATGGCCGGACGGCCGATCGCGAATTGCTTGCGGAGGTTGCTGACCTCGAGCGTCGCCGTCATGATGATCGCACCGAACCTTTCAACGCGCCCTCACTGCCGGTAGCCGAAGGTCTTGTCCCACTGCGCGACCCAGTCCGCGTGCAGCTTCACATACTGCTCCATGTTCGGATACCAGACCTTGACGACCTTGGGATCGAAGCCTTCGGGATAGACCGGTACTTCTTTGAGCGAGGTGAGATTGCCGAGTTCCTTGATCATGAAGGTCTGGCCTTCCTTCGACAGACACCAGTTCAGGAACAGCTTTGCGGCATTGGGATGCGCAGCCGTCTTCGGGATGCCGGAGGCATAGGGATTGACCGGCGCGCCCTCGGGCGGGAAGAAGATCTTGATCGGCGCGCCCTCCTTCTGCTTCGGATAGATCGCGTTGTAGAGCAAGGGCGCGATCGCGATCTCGCCGCGCACCAGCGCGTCCGACGTCGGCGCGCCCGAAGGATAGAGGATCGGGTGGGTCGCGGCCTGCTTCGCCCAGTAATCCTCGCCCAGCACCTGGCGCTCGAACATGATGCGGGTCCAGGTGGTGCCGCCGGATTGCGCGAACACCTGGCCGATCAGCTTGTCATATTGCGGCTTGGTCAGGTCCCACCAGGTTTTTGGTGGATCCTTCACGAGTTCAGTGTTGTAGGCGATCGACCACACCAGCGTTGCCCGCGGCCAGAGCTTTGGCGAAACCTGCGCATCGGGATTGTAGTCGGCCGCGTTCGGCGGTGCATAATCCTGGAACAGGTCGACGAGCCCGACCATCAACGAGCGATCGGAATGGTCGACCACGTCGGCGATCAGCTTGCCGGCGGCAGCCTCCGTCTTCACGCGCGTGATGAGCTGGCCGCCCGGCGCGCGTACCATCTCGACCTTGATCTCGGGAAACCGCTTGTTGAACTCCTTGATCACCTGTTGCTCGACTTCGGCGAAATTCGCGGTGTAGTAGACGAGCTTGCCTTCCGCCTTCGCCGCCGCGATCAGCTCCGGCGAACCGAAATTCTCCTCAGCCTTCGCGGGCGCGCCGGCGAGCGCAAGGCCGGCAATGGCCGCAAGCGCGGTGATTTTTCCAAACATGGTCTTCTCCCTCTTGCTCTTTGTCTCTTATTTTGTGCCGTCTCTTATTTGATGCCTTGAGCGACGCCGCCCTGCGCAGCACCACGCGACAGCCAGTTGGCGCCGCCGATGATGACGCCGAGCAGCACCGTCTGCACCAGGCTGAAGGCCGCGGTCTTGCCGATATTGCCGCCTTCGTAATAGTCGAGCAGCAGGACCGACATCACCATGGTGTTGCTGGTGTAGAGAAACAGCGATGAGCCCAATTCGCGGACCGCCAGTACGAACAACAGCGTCATCGAGGCGACCACGCCCGGACGCGCAAGCGGCAGCACGATGGTGGCGATGGTGGCGAGCGTGCCTTTGCCGCAGACCCAGGCCGCTTCCTCGAGCTCCCGATGGATCTGCAGGAACGAGGTCGACAGCGCCTTCACGGTATCAGGCATGAAGCGCGCGATGAAGGCGAGTGCGAGAATCCAGATCGTGCCGTAGAGCCCGCCGGGAATGCCGATCCAGGCCCAGAGATAGGCGACGCCGATCACGAGGCCGGGGATCGCAACCGGCACCGTCGAGATCAGGTCGATCGAGCGCCGGCCCGGCAAGTTGGTGCGGTGGATGGTGTAGCCGATCGCAAAGGCGAGCGCACCGCCGACAATGGCGGTGATAATGCCGACCTCCATTGCGTTGTAGATCGAATTGAGGGTCAAGGGATTGTCGAAGATGGCATTGAAATGCATCAACGAATAGGCGCGCATGTCGAACAGGGCCGCCACGTCGCGGATGAACATGAATTTGCGAAAGGCGGCGACAATCAGCGCCAGCATCGGCAGCACGACAACGATGAGGAGATAAAGCAGCCCGAGCAAAAAGGTGAGCCAGCGCCACGGCCCGAGATCGAGGCTGCGCGGCCGGAACGCCTTGCCGGCCACTGTCGTGTAGCTGCGTCCGGAGAGGACCCTCTGCTGCAGGAACACCAGCGCGCCGGTCACCACCATCAGGATGATCGCAACCGCGGCGGCCGTGTTGTAGAGCGGCGGCGACCAGTTGGTGAGCTTGAAGATATAGGTCGTCAGCACGTTGAGATTGGCCGGCGCGCCCAGCACCGCCGGCACGCCGTAGATGCCGAGCATCACGATGAAGGAAAGCAGCATGCCCGAGACGATCGCCGGCATGATCAGCGGAAAGGTCACCGTGAACAGCGTCGAGAACGCACTTGCGCCTGAAATCTCTGCGGCTTCCTCCAGGCTCGGGTCCATGTTCCGCAGCGCTGACGAGGTGAACATGTAGACATAGGGTGCGTAATAGATGCCGAACACGAAGACGAGGCCCCACAGCGAATAGAAATCGACGTGCCAGTCGAGCCCCACCCATTTGAAGACGGTGTTGATCAGGCCGGTCTTCGGCGAGCCCAGGATCGACCAGGCGACGCCCGCCACCAGCGGCGGCGCGAACAGCGGCAGGATGCTGGCGGCGGCAATGAAGCCGCGGAACGGCGTGTTGGTGCGCACCACGATCCAGGAAAACAACAGCCCGATTGCGACCGCGATCGCGGTACCGCCGCCGCAGGCGACCAACGTGTTGAACAGCGCTTCCGCGACGTTCGGATTGGTGAGGACCGTCAGGAAATTGCTGATCGAGAGATGGCTCAGGCTGAGGCCGTCGACCACCGGATTGGTGTCGGTCAGTGCGCCGAGCAGAAGGGTCAGCACGGGGTAGATGACGAGGAAGCCGAGGATCGCAAGCAAAAACGCGATCCAGACGCCGGCGAGCACGCCCCGGCGCCTGCCCTCAATGCCGCTTTGCGCGACGTCGATGCGCCGGTCTAGTAGCTGTGCATCCGCCAACGCGCTTTCCCCTCGAAGGCGCTACTTTATTTTTGTGACCGCCTTGATGGGAAGCCTATTCGATCGGCCCGGGGCCTGAAACTAGCCGAAAGTCGTCCCGGATCGGGCATAACAGCGCACTGCATACGCATCATGCAGCGGCCCGCCTGTGGAACGCCGGTGCGGCGGTGTACACGCCCGTTCTGGAGAAATTTGGGCATGCTCGAAAAGACCGGCACAATAGCGCCTTCCCCGCCCGTTCCCGGTGCCCCGCCCGATGGTTTGCCCTGGGAAAAGCGGCGCTGGGCGGTCGCAGCCATCTTTACGGCGCTGGCGATGGCCTCGCTCGATACCGTGATCGCCAATGTCGCCCTGCCCGCGATTGCGGCAGACCTTCATGCCAGTCCGGCGGAAGTGGTCTGGGTCGTCAACGTCTACCAGATCGCGCTGGTTGCGACCCTGTTGCCGCTCGGCGCGCTGGGCGAGATCGTCGGCCATCAGCGCATCTATCTGGTGGGGCTGCTCCTGTTCACCATCGCGTCGCTCGGCTGTGCGCTGGCCTGGTCGCTGCCGAGCCTCCTGGTGGCGCGGACGCTGCAGGGGCTTGGCGCCAGCGGCATGATGAGCGTGAACACCGCGCTGGTGCGCTTCGTCTATCCGAGCCGGATGCATGGGCGCGGCTTCGGTCACAACGCCATGGTAGTGGCGACGGCCTTCACGCTGGGGCCGACCATCGCGTCGGCAATCCTTGCCTTCGGTTCCTGGCCGTGGCTGTTCGCGGTCAATCTTCCCTTTGGCATTCTCGCTCTTCTCATCGGCATCCAGACGCTGCCGACCTTTCCCCGCGCCAAGCACGCCTTCGATTTCCTCGGCGCGGCAATGGCAGCGGCATGTCTCGGCCTCTTCATCGTCGGCGTCGGCGGCGCCGGACATCAGGCATCTACAGGTCTCGTGCTCGGCTCGCTGATCGCGGCATTCGCGATCGGCTTCATCCTGACCCGACGGCACGCGGACCATCCGGCACCGATACTGCCGATGGATCTGTTTCACCGGCCGCTGTTTGCGCTGTCGGCGGCGACCGCGATCTGCTCATTTGCTGTGCAGGGGCTCTCCTTCGTGGCACTGCCCTTCTACTTCGAGGACGTGCTAGGCCGCTCCCAGGTCGAGACCGGCTTCTTCATGACACCGTGGCCGCTGGTAGTTGCGATCATGGCGCCGATCGGCGGCCGCCTGTCCGACCGGTTTTCCGCCGGCATTCTCGGCGGCCTTGGCTTGATCGTCCTCGCGCTGGGCATGGTGCTGCTTGCGATGCTGCCGGCCAATCCCGGTATCGCCGACATCGTCTGGCGCATGATGGTGTGCGGATTCGGCTTCGGCTTCTTCCAGACCCCGAACATGAAAGCGATCATGTCGAGCGCGCCGCCACATCGCTCGGGCTCTGCCAGCAGCATTGTCGCGACCGCACGGCTGACCGGACAGACCACGGGAGCGGCGGCGGCGGCGCTTTGTTTTGGCCTCGCTGGCCGCGAGGGGGCTGGGCTCGCGCTCGCCCTGGGCGCTGGTTTCGCCGCACTCGGCAGTGCTATGAGCTTTTTGCGGTTGACGGTTGCGCCACGCGCGTGAGCCGCCTCATCGCGGCGCCGCATCGGCGTTGTAACACCGGCCAAACGCCAATCTTCCCCCGACTTCCAAAAATTCACGCGCGGCGCGAGCGCAGATTCTTGACTTGAATCATTCGACTTTTGGACGACAAATGCCGCCCGAGTCCGTTCGGTGGATCGGACCAATCAGGGGATCGCGATGGCAAACCTCACAATCAACGGAAAATCTTTCACAATCGACGTCGAACCGGATACGCCGCTGCTCTGGGCAATCCGCGAGAATGTCGGGCTCACCGGAACCAAATATGGCTGCGGCATTGCACAATGCGGCGCCTGCACCGTCCACATCGACGGCGTCGCCACGCGCTCCTGCGGCGTCCAGGTCAGCGACGCGGAAGGCAAGCAGATCACCACCATTGAAGGACTCGCGAGCGGCGCCACCCTGCACAAGGTGCAGCAGGCCTGGATCGCCAACGACGTGCCGCAATGCGGCTATTGCCAGAGCGGCATGATCATGGCGGTCGCGGCACTGTTGAAGGACAAGCCGAAGCCGACCGACGCCGACATCGACGACGCCATCACCAATATCTGCCGCTGCGGCACCTTCCAGCAGGTGCGCGAGGCGATCCACATGATCACGAACGCATGAGGGGACGGACATGAACAAGCAGGTTTCACCTCAACTCAATCGCCGAACCTTCGTGATCGGCACCGCCGCTGTCGGTGCCGGCCTTGCGCTCGGCCTCGATCTTCCCCTCGGCGGCCCGGCGATCGTCCGCGCCGCGGACGGCTCGCCGGAAGTCAACGCCTGGGTCGTGATCCGGCCCGACGACACCGTGGTGATCCGCATCGCGCGCTCGGAGATGGGCCAGGGCACATTGACCGGCCTCGCGCAACTCGTCGCCGAAGAGCTGGAATGCGACTGGTCGAAGGTCACGACCGAATTCCCCTCGCCCGGCCAGAATGTCGCCCGCAAGCGCGCCTGGGGCGATTTCTCAACCGGCGGCAGCCGCGGCATCCGCAGCTCGCAGGATTATGTGCGCAAGGGCGGCGCCACCGCGCGCGTGATGCTGATCCGGGCCGCGGCCGACGAATGGAAGGTGCCGGCCTCCGAATGCACCGCCGCCAACAGCGTCATCACGCATGCGCCGTCCGGCAGGACCACGACCTACGGCAAGGTCGCGGAGGCCGCGGCCAAGGTGATGCCGCCGGTGGACATCAAGCTGAAGGACCCGAAGGACTGGAAGATCGCCGGCAAGGGCCTGAAGCGGCTCGATACGCCGGACAAGGTCGTCGGCGCCACCGTCTATGGCATCGACGTCAAGTTGCCGGGCATGCTCAATGCCGCGATCAAGGATTGTCCCGTCACCGGCGGCAAGCTTAAGAGCTACGACGAAGCCAAGATATCGGGCATGAAGGGCGTCAAGAAGGTCGTGAAGGTCGGCGACACCGCGGTCGCCGTCGTTGCCGATACCTTCTGGCACGCCAAGACCGCGCTCGATGCGATGCCGATCGTCTGGGACGAAGGCGAGAACGCCAAGGTGTCCAGCGCCTCCATCGCCAAATGGCTGTCGGAAGGCCTCGAAGGCGGCCCGGCCTATGTCGGCAATTCGAACGGCGACGTGAATACTGCGCTCGCGGGCGCCGCGAAGAAGATCGAGGCGGTCTACAGCTACCCCTACCAGAACCACGCCACGATGGAGCCACTGAACGCGACCGCGCTCTACACGGCCGACAAGTGCGAGGTCTGGTGCGGAACGCAGAACGGCGAAGCGGCCTTTGCCGCGGTGCTGGAGGCCTCGGAGTTGCCCGCCGACAAATGCGACGTGCACAAGCTGATGCTCGGCGGCGGCTTCGGCCGGCGCGGCCAGACCGACTATGTGCAGCAGGCCGTTCTGATCGCCAGGCAGATGCCGGGCACGCCGATCAAGCTGCTGTGGACGCGCGAAGAGGACATGACGCACGGCCGCTATCACCCGGTGACGCAATGCAAGATGACGGCGGGATTCGATGCCGACAATAATCTGATCGCCTGGCATATGCGGATATCAGGCCAATCGATCCAGTTCACGCTGCGTCCGGCCGGACTGGTCAATGGCATGGATCCTTCGACCTTCCAGGGGCTCGCGCCCAAGGGCGACGCCTCGTTCGGATATTCGGTTCCCAATCTCCTGATCGATCATTCGATGCGCAACCCGCACATCATCCCGGGCTTCTGGCGCGGCGTGAACGTCAATCACAACGCGATCTATGTCGAGTGCTTCGTGGACGAGATGGCGCATGCCGTGAATCAGGACCCGCTGGAATTCCGGCGCAAATTGATGAAGAATCATCCGAAGAATCTTGCGGTGCTGGAAGCCGTGGCCGAGAAGATCGGCTGGGGGAAGCCAGCGCCGCAGGGCATCTCACGCGGTCTCGCCCACTATATGGGCTTTGGCAGCTATGTCGCGGCCGCCGCGGAAATTTCGGTGACGGACGGCAACAAAGTCAAGGTGCACCGGATTGTCGCGGCTACCGATCCCGGTTACGCCGTCAATCCGGCGCAGATCGAGCGGCAGGTCGCCGGCTCCTTCGTCTACGGCCTGACCGGGCTGTTCTATGGCGGCTGCACCGTCAAGGACGGCGCCATCGAGCAGACCAATTTCGATACCTACAACTCGATGCGCATCAACGAGATGCCGAAGGTGGAATTGATCGTGATGCCGAGCGGCGGCTTCTGGGGCGGCGTTGGCGAGCCAACCATCTGCGTCGCGGGACCGGCTGTGCTGAACGCCTATTTTGCGGCAACCGGCAAACGCATCCGCTCGGTGCCGCTGCGCGATCAGAACATCACCTTCGCTTAACGAAAGAACGCGGCGGCCCTGCGAAGGGCCGCCGCCTCACTTCCGGATCATGCCCATGGTGACACGGCGCGAGGCCGTTGTCGGCCTCACCGTATCGGCGGCTTCGCTCGGGCTCCCCTCGATCGCCTGCGCGCAGGCTGCGGCGCGCGTGGTTGTGGTCGGCGGCGGCTTTGGCGGCGCGAGTTGTGCACGTTCATTGAAGCGGCTGGATGCCAGGCTGCAGGTAACGCTCATCGAACCGAACAAGAACTTTACCGCCTGCCCCTTCAGCAACGAGGTGATCGCGGGCCTGCGCGAGATAGAAGCGCAGCAATTCGGTTATGAGAATATTGCGGCTGAAGGCATCGGCGTGGTCACACAGGCCGCGAGCAAGATCGATTCCGCCGCGCGCCGCGTCGTCCTCGCCGATGGCGCCTCGCTCTCCTATGACCGGCTCGTGCTCTCGCCCGGCATCGATTTCCAGTTCGATGCCCTGCCCGGCTATGACCAAGCAGCGTCATCAAGGATGCCGCACGCCTGGAAGGCCGGCGTACAGACCGTGCTGTTGCGCAAGCAGCTGGAAGCCATGGACGACGGCGGCCTGGTCGCAATCGCCGTGCCCGCCAATCCCGCGCGCTGCCCGCCCGCCCCGTATGAGCGCGCCAGCCTGATCGCGCATTATCTGAAGACCAAGAAGCCGCGCTCGAAAGTGCTGATCCTCGACGCCAAGGACAGTTTCTCCCAGCAAAAGCTGTTCGAGCGCGCATGGAAGGAACTCTACGGCGGCCTGATCGAGCGCGTGGGGCTGTCGCAAGGAGGCCGGGTCACGTCAGTCGATCCCTCGACCAACACCATCGTCACGGAGTTCGGCAATTACCCAGCGCAGGTCGCCAATGTGATTCCGCCGCAGAAGGCCGGCCGCGTCGCCGAGATTGCCGGCGCCACCGACCATACCGGCTGGTGCCCGATCAATCCGGTCAGCTTCGAGTCGAAACTCGTGCCCAATATCCATGTCATCGGCGATGCCTGTCTCGGCGGCGGCATTCCGAAATCCGCATCGGCCGCGGGCGCGCAGGGCAAGGCCTGCGCCGCCGCCATCGTCAACCTGATCGCAGGCCACGCCCCGGAAACACCGCGGCTGACCGGAGTTTGTTACAACATTGTGGCGCCTGCTTACGGCTTTTCGCTCGCCGGCATCTATCAGCCGAAGGACGACATCTTCGCCGAGGCCGAGGGCATCGCCACCAGCCCGGTCGATGCGCCACGCGAGATGCGGGCTCGCGAGGCCGACGAAGCACAGAAATGGTTTCTGGCAATCACGGCGGACGCCTTTGGCTAGATCGCTCATCCACATCGCGCTGATCTCCGTCCTCGCCCTGCCCTGCATGGCGAGCGCGGAAGCGCTGGCGCCTTACAGGATCGTCGGTAACGGCATTCCGGATTCGCTGACGGGCGTACCGGGCGACGCCACGCGCGGCCGTGCGCTGGTGCTTGATCGCAGCAGCACCTGCATCCTCTGTCATTCCGGGCCGTTTCCGGAAACGCGGTTCCAGGGCGATCTCGCGCCTGATCTTTCAGGCAGCGGAAACCGATGGTCGGCGAGCCAGTTGCGGCTTCGGCTGGTCGATGCCTCGCGGCTCAATCCGGAGACGATCATGCCGTCCTATTACCGCGTCGACGGGTTCGACCGCGTCGGCCGCAATTTTGCCGGCAAGCCGATCCTGTCAGCGGCGCAGATCGAGGACATCGTCGCCTATCTTGCAACGCTTCGGGAATAGGATGACATAAGGGCAATGCGCAAAGGACGAACCACGCGCCGCCAATTCCTGGGCCTCGCCGGCGGCGCGGCCGTGGCGCCGATTGTCACGCTGCGGCCGCTCGAAGCGACGCCCGCGATGCTCTCCGCCGCGATCCGCAACGTGGTCGGCGAAGCGCAGGTGCGATCGGGCAAGGTCAAGATCGACATTCCGCCGCTGGTCGAGAACGGCAATACCGTGCCAATGATGGTCAGCGTCACAAGCCCGATGACGGCGGACGATCATGTGAAAAGCATCCACGTCTTCAACGAGAAGAACCCGCAGCCGAATGTGGGCAATTTTTTCATCGGTCCCTGGGCCGGGCGCGCGCAGGTGTCCACGCGCATTCGGCTCGCCGACAGCCAGAGGGTCGTGGCCATCGCGCGGCTCTCCGACGATAGCTTCTGGTCGGCCAGCACCGACGTGATCGTGACGCTGGCTGCCTGCACCGAGGAGGTGAACTGATGGCGGCGTTGATCAATGTGCCGCCAAAAGCGAACCGCGGCGACATCATCGAGATCAAGACGCTGATGTCGCATATCATGGAGACGGGCTTTCGCCGCACCGCCGCCGGCGACCTCATACCGCGCGACATCATCACGAGCTTCACCTGCCGTTACAATGGCAACGAAATCTTCCGCGCCGATCTGTTTCCGGCCATTGCCGCCAACCCCTATTTCTCCTTCTTCACGGTCGCGAGGGAGAGCGGCAAGTTCGAGTTCGAATGGGTCGGCGACAACGGATTTTCCTCGTCCGCTTCGGCGTCGATCGCGATCGAATGATTTTCGCGCGCGCGATAGCGGTGGCGGCGCTGCTCTTTAGCCCCCTTCTCGCCGGTGAAATTCCGCAAGATCAGCGCCGCTCCGGTTACACCTTCATGGGTCCGGACACCCGCGCGATGCAGGACGACGACAGCGCCAATCCCGGCATGCTGTTCGTGCTCGACGGCGAGGCGCTGTGGAAGACGAAGGCGGGTGACGCCGATAAGGCCTGCGCCGACTGCCATGGCGATGCGCGCGAGAGCATGAAAGGTGTCGCGGCGCGCTACCCCGCTTTCGACAAGGCGCTTGGACGGCCGCTCACGATCGAGCAGCGCATCAATCTGGAGCGCACGCAGCACCAGCAAGCGACTCCGTTTCCCTATGAAAGCCGCGACCTGCTGGCGCTCGCGGCATTCGTCGCCAACCAGTCGCGCGGCACAGAGATCACGACCGGCGACGATCCCGAACTGAAGCCTTTTGTCGAGCAGGGCCGCGCGCTGTTCGTGCAGCGCGAGGGCCAGCTCAACCTCGCCTGCGCCAATTGCCATGACGACAATTTCGACAAGCGCCTCGCAGGCTCGCCGGTCACGCAGGGTCAGCCGACCGGCTACCCCCTTTACCGGCTCGAATGGCAGACACTGGGATCGCTGGAGCGGCGACTGCGCAGCTGCATGACCGGCGTCCGCGCCCAGGCCTATGATTACGGCGCGCCGGAGTTGGTCGCACTCGAGCTCTATCTGATGTCGCGCGCCCGCGGCATGAAGATGGAGACTCCGGCGGTGCGGCCCTAGAGGGCCGCAGGCGCCGGCGACGTTACGCAACTCCTCAATTCATCTTGAACTCGTCGGTCAGGATCGGTCCGAACAGGACCCAGCGCTGGCCGTCGAACTTCATCATCTGGAATTGCTTGTTGATGCGCCAGTCATCCGGCGTGGTCGAGACGGTCATGCCGGGCAGTGCGAGGTCAGAGGTGAAGTCCTTGATGTTGGTCGCCTGTTTCATGATGTTGGCGCGCGTGAGATCGTCGCCGCATTGCTTGAGGATCTGCACGAGCAGCGCCGTGGTCCCGTAGCCGTACGTCGCAATCCCGCTGTTGGCGTCCTCGGCGGGGGCATATTTCGCCATGAACGCCTTGTAGCGCTTCATGCCCTCATCGTTGTTCCATTGAGGGTCGAGCGGGTCCTTGCCGTAGTTGACCGAGATGATGTCCTTGGCGTTCTCGAGGCCGGCCGGAACCAATGTCTGGCTGACCGGGGTTGCGTTGATGTCGAGGATCTGCACCGGCCTCCAGCCGAGCTCGGCCGCTTTCTTGATCGCCTGCGCACCGAATTTCGGCGTCGTGATGTTGTAGAAGAGATCGGCGCCGGAAGATTTCAGCGTCACCATCTGCGAATCGACGGTCGGATCCGACAATTCGTACGACGCCTTGGCGACGATCATGCTCGCAGCCTTTGGCCCAAGGACGTCCTCCAGCCCCTTGACGTAGTCCTTTCCGAGATCGTCGTTCTGATAGAGAATCGCGATTTTCGCGTTCGGATGATTGGCGAGGATATATTTCGCATAGATGTGTGCTTCGGACTGGTAGTTGGGATTGAAAGCGATCGTCCACGGGAAATTCTTCGGGTCTGTGAAGCGCGTCGCGCCAGTCCCGGCCAGAAGCTGTGGCACTTTCTTCTCGTTCAGATATTTCTGGACCGCGGCGTTCGGCGGCGTACCGATGATCTGGAAGGTGGTCAGAACCTCGTCGCCTTCGACGAGCTTGCGCACCTGCTCCACCGTCTTCGGCGGACTGTAACCATCGTCATACTGAATGAGATTGATCTTGCGTCCGTTGACACCGCCCTGCTCGTTGATCATGCGGATGTAGGCGGCCTGCACCCTGCCGATGCCGCCATAGGCGGAAGCCGGACCACTCAGGGGAATGGTCTGACCGATCTTGATCTCCGTATCGGTTGCGCCGATGTCGTATTTCTTCTGCGCGAGCGAGGGCGTTGCGTACGCCAGGCCAAGCGCCAATAAGACAGCGGCCGTCGACTTAAAATGAGTCATGCTCTCTCCTCCCGAAAATCGGCCTCGATGCTTCGCCAGACCGTTGTTGGGGAGGCTATACCAAAGGAAGGCGGGATCAAACGTGCGGACCGCAGAAAGCAAAACGGCCGGGCAAAAGACCGGCCCTTCCGCGTCGATTGGCCGCAAACTACTCCGCGGGCGCCGCCGACATTTCGGGATACGAAATATAGAGATTGCTGGCGCCGGGTCGGGCACCGTTCGTGCTCATCGTGGTGCTCCTGCCTTTAGATTGTTCGATGTCGCCGCCTGCATCGCCTTGAGGACGGCGGCCGAGTTGGCGACCCAGCCAAAGATGCCACCCTGGGCCTTGATCATTCTCAGGCCCATCTCGTGGAATTCCGGGAAATAGGAGGCACAGCCGTCCGAGATCACGACGCAGCGGTAGCCGCGGTCGTTGGCTTCGCGCACGGTGGTGTTGACGCAGACCTCGGTGGTCACGCCGCACACCAACAGGTTTTCGATGCCATATTTCGACAGCAGGTCTGAAAGCCCGGTGGCGTAGAAGGCGCCCTTGCCGGGCTTGTCGATCACGATCTCACTGTCGAGCGGATAAAGCTCGGAGATAATGTCGTGCCCGGCCTCGCCGCGGATCAGGATCCGTCCCATCGGGCCGGGATCGCCGATGCGCAAGGACGGCGCGCCGCGCTCGACCTTGGCCGGCGGCGCATCCGAGAGGTCAGGCAGATGGCCCTCGCGGGTGTGGATGACCAGCATGCCCATCTCGCGCGCCGCCGCCAGCACCGCGCCGATCGGCTGCACCGCGCGCGCAAGCCGGCTGACATCATTGCCGAGCGTCTCGCCGAAGCCGCCGGGCTCCATGAAATCGCGCTGCATGTCGATGATCACGAGCGCGGTGGTCGACCAATCGAGCGCGATCGGCTCCGGCTCGGCAACGACCGTGCCCCGCGCGGCTTTTCCTGAGTCCACCATGGTTTTCCCCCGGACCAAACATGCCTTGCAAAATCGAAGCAAGCGCCATGCCATCCGTGCAATGCGCGAGCCCCGCAAGTCCAGATGAATCAACGGCAATGCCCCGATTCAGGCCTTCATGACGCGGCCTGTGACATGGCTCCGATATTGACATTGACGTCACATGCTTTTCACTTGCGCCCGCTGCATCGGCCAGCCCGGACGCATGTCCGCCAAAAAGACTACGGGAGCAACGACATGACGCTGATGCAGGTTGGGCTGGACGACAAATACCGCCTGGACGCCAAGCGAATCTACCTTTCCGGCGTGCAGGCGCTGGTGCGGTTGCCCATGCTGCAGCGCGAACGCGACCGCGCCGCAGGCCTCAACACCGCGGGCTTCATCTCCGGTTACCGCGGCTCGCCGCTCGGCATGTACGACCACACGCTGTGGCGCGCCAAATCCTTCCTGCAGTCGCAGGACATCGCTTTCGTTCCCGGCCTGAATGAGGACCTCGCCGCGACCGCGGTGTGGGGCAGCCAGCAGGTCGGGCTGTTCCCGGGCGCCAAGGTCGATGGCGTGTTCGGCATCTGGTACGGCAAGGGTCCAGGCGTCGATCGCTCGGTCGACCCGCTGAAGCATGCCAACTCCGCCGGCTCCTCGCGCCATGGCGGCGTGCTGGCGCTCGCCGGCGACGATCACGGCTGCCAGTCCTCGACGCTGGCGCACCAGAGCGAGCAGGTCTTCGCCGCGGCACTGATGCCGATCATCAACCCCTCCACCTTGCAGGAATATCTCGACCTCGGCCTGCTTGGCTTTGCGCTGTCGCGCTATTCCGGCTGCTGGGTCGGCTTCAAGGCGATCGGCGAGACGGTGGAAAGCTCGGCCTCGATCTACTCCGATCCGTCGCGGGTGCAGGTGGTGATCCCGACCGATTTCGCGATGCCGCCTGATGGCCTCAACATCCGCTGGCCCGATCCGCCGCTGGAAGCCGAGAAGCGGCTGTTCGGCCCGAAGATGGACGCCGTAAAGGCCTTCGTCCGCGCCAACCAGTTCGACCGGATCGTGCTCGACGGCAAGCCGGCGCGGCTCGGCATCATCGCCACCGGCAAGGCCTATCTCGATCTCCGCCAGGCGCTGGCCGATTTGGGGATCAGCGACCGCGACGCCGAGGCGCTGGGCTTGCGCATCTACAAGGTGGCGCTGACCTGGCCGCTGGAAGAGACCGGAGCAAAACGTTTCGCCGAAGGCCTTCAGGATGTACTGGTAGTCGAGGAGAAGCGCGGCTTCATCGAAGACCAGTTGATGCGCATTCTCTACAATGTCGACGCCTCGAAGCGCCCGACCATTGTCGGCAAGCGCGATGAGAATGGCGCGCCGCTCTTGCCGAGCGAAGGCGAGCTGAATCCGACCGTGGTCGGCTCCGCGCTGGTGGCGCGACTGCGCCGGCTCGGTCATCAGAGCCCGGTGCTGGAACAGCGGCTGGCGCGGCTCGTTGCCTTCGACCAGCCGGCGCAGGGTCACGCGCCGATCTCGCTGCAGCGGACGCCCTTCTTCTGCTCGGGCTGCCCGCACAATACTTCGACCAAGCTGCCCGAAGGCAGCCGCGCCATGGCCGGCATCGGCTGCCACGGCATGGCGCTGTCGATCCCCTCGCGCCGCACCGCGACCATCACGCATATGGGCGGCGAAGGCGCGAACTGGATCGGCCAGGCGCCCTTCACCAATGAGCAGCACATCTTCCAGAACCTCGGCGACGGCACCTACACCCATTCCGGTCTGCTGGCGCTGCGCGCGGCAGCGGCAAGCGGCGTCAACATCACCTACAAGATCCTCTACAACGACGCGGTGGCCATGACCGGCGGCCAGCCGGCCGAAGGCAGCTTCAACGTCGCGCAGATCGCGCATCAGGTCGCCGCCGAAGGCACCAAGCGGCTCGTCATCGTCTCCGACGATCCCGACAAATATCCGGCCAATTACTTCCCGCCGGGCGCGACGGTCCATCACCGCCGCGACCTGGACGCGGTCCAGCGCGAGCTGCGCGAGATCAAGGGTCTCACGGCGCTGATCTACGACCAGACCTGCGCCGCCGAGAAGCGCCGCCGCCGCAAGCGCGGGCTTTATCCCGATCCGCCCAAGCGCGTCTTCATCAACGATCTGGTCTGCGAAGGCTGCGGCGACTGCTCGCAGACCTCGAACTGCGTCTCGGTGCAGCCGCTCGACACCGAGTTCGGCCGGAAGCGGCAGATCGACCAGTCGAACTGCAACAAGGACTATTCCTGCGTCGAAGGTTTTTGCCCGAGTTTTGTGACTGTGCATGGCGGCTCGCTCAAGCGGCTGAAGAACTCGGCAGTCGATTCCGGCCAGTTGTTCGCCGACCTGCCCCTGCCGACGCCCCCCGCGCTCGACAAGCCCTACAACATCCTCGTCACCGGCATCGGCGGCACCGGCGTCATCACCGTAGGCGCCTTGCTCGGCATGGCCGCCCATGTCGACGGCAAGGGCTGCTCTGCGCTCGACTTCACCGGGCTCTCCCAGAAGAACGGCGCGGTCATGAGCCATGTCCGCCTTGCTTCGAACCCGGAGGGGCTCACCACCGTCCGCATCACCAATGGCGGCGCTGACCTCATTCTCGGCTGCGACATGGTGGTGTCGGCCGGCACCACCGCGCTCTCCCGCGTCGACCGCGGCGTGACCAAGGCTTTTGTCAACGCCGACCTGCAGCCGACCGCGAGCTTCGTCCAAAACCCCGATATCGATTTCGAGCTGGGCGCGATGCAGACCACACTGCGCGACGCCATCGGCGAGCGCAATCTGGAGATCATCGACGCCACCGGCATCGCTGCGACGTTGATGGGCGACAGCATCGCGACCAACCCCTTCATGCTTGGCTTCGCGTTCCAGAAGGGTGCGATCCCGCTGTCGCTGGAAGCGCTGCTCCGCGCCATCGAGATCAACGGCGCGGCGATCGAGATGAACAAGCAGGCCTTCACCTGGGGGCGCTTGGCCGCGCATGACATGTCGCGCGTCAAGAGCGTGATCGCCTTCCGCAGCCGCGCCGACGCACCGGTGAAGTCACTCGACGAGCAGATCGCGCTGCGCGCCGAGTACCTCGCCAGCTATCAGGACAAGGCCTATGCCGATCGCTATCGCGCCGCCGTCGACAAGGTCCGCAAGGCCGAGACTGCGGCTGCGCCCGCCTCTACTGAGCTCACCGAGGCAGTGGCGAAAAACCTGTTCAAGCTGATGGCCTACAAGGACGAATACGAGGTCGCACGGCTCTATACCGACGGCAGCTTTGCGAAGAAGGTGTCGGACAAGTTCGACGGCGACTTCAAGCTCAAATTTTACCTGGCACCGCCGATCTTCGCCCAGCGCGACAAGAGCGGCCGGCTGATGAAGAAGGAATATGGCGGCTGGATGCTGAGCGCCTTCGGCTGGCTGGCAAAACTGAAATTTTTGCGCGGCACATCCTTCGACCCCTTCGGCCGCACCGCGGAGCGCAAAATGGAACGTCAGCTGGTCGAGGATTATTTCGCGATGATCGACCAGCGCATGGCGAATGTGAAAGGCGAACATATTCCGCTGCTGGCAAAAATCGCCCGCATACCGCAAACAATCCGCGGCTACGGCCACATCAAGGAAGAAAACATCAACAAGGCCGCCGCAGAAAAGGCGCGGCTGGAGGCCGACCTCGACAACAGCCGCTTCGCCGCGGCGGCGGAGTAGCCACGCTCGTCAGTGCGGAAAATCGTAGGGTAGGCAAAGGCGCGTCAGCGCCGTGCCCACCATATCGGGCCGGAACGACGATGGCGGGCACGCTTCGCTTTGCCCACCCTACGTTTTACGACGCAACGGCCTTCGCCGGCTTCCGCTCCACCGGATGAATCTCGATCCCCCGCAGTCTGCCCAGCCGCAGCACGTCCATCTGCAGCGTCTTCCCGATGCGGTCGCGGTCGAGCACGCGGATCAGGTCGTCGACGCCGTTGATGTCGACGCCGTCGAGCCGGATCACGACATCGCCGGGCAACAATCCGGCCTTGGCCGCGGGACTATCCGGCTCGATGTTCATCAGCAGCGCACCCATCTTGTTGTCGACGCCGGCGATCACCGCATGGCGCCGCGGCACCGGCGCGGTCTGGCCGGAGACGCCGACATAGGCGCGCCGGACATAGCCGTGGCGGATGATCTCCGACAGCACGAACTGCGCGGTGTTGCTCGCGACTGCAAAACAGATTCCCTGCGCGCCGTTGATGATGGCGGTATTGATGCCGATCACCTCGCCATTCGACGACACCAGCGCGCCGCCGGAATTGCCGGGATTGAGCGCCGCGTCGGTCTGGATCACGTCCTCGATGGTGCGGCCAGAGACCGAGCGGATCGAGCGGCCGAGCGCCGACACCACGCCAGCGGTGACGGTGGATTCAAAGCCGAGCGGATTGCCGATTGCGACCACGAGTTGGCCGCGGCGCAAGGTCTTGGAGTTGCCGAGCGCGGCATAGCGCAGCTCGCGCGCGCCGTCGGCGCGCAAGAGCGCCAGATCCGTGTCGGGGTCGACGCCGAGCATATGCGCCTCCGTGACAAAGCCCTCGGTATCGCGCAGCCTGATCTCTTTCGCCGAGCCGACGACATGGCTGTTGGTCAGCACCAGCCCGTCCGGCGAGATGACGATGCCCGAGCCAAGCCCGCCGCGCTCGCGCGCATTGCGCACTTTCGGGCCGGTCTCGACCCGCACGACGGCGGGACCGACGCGCTCGATCACGTCGATCACGGCATTGGAATAGGCGTCCAGCAGCGGCCGGTCGTTGACGGGAGCGTGTTCGTTCGCGGCCACCGGCAGATCGGCAGTAGCGCTATCTGAGGTAAAATCCAACATGGCACAAAAATTCCTTTGGGCCTGTCAGATGGTTACGCGGTGGAGGCGCTGCAAGAGTACCCTGCCATGCGCCTGCCCGGAGTTCAGGGCGCCCGTCGCCGCTTCGCCGGCCGCGCCTTGACGGGATCGAGCAGCGACCAGTCGCCATCCGGCAATACGTAACCCTTCGGGAATGGCGCTCGCAGTTCCAGCCCGAGCGAGCGCAGCACGCGGTCGTCGCGGTAGTAGCATTGCAGGATGACGCGGGCGAGCGTTGCCGCAGGCCCGCCGGCGCCGGCGCGGAATTCCGTCACCACCGCCTCGCGTCTGGCTTCGTCGAGCTCAGCCAGCGGCTTTCCCGCGAGGCGCGCGATGTGGTCGAGCGCCGCGGAAACCATCTTGGTGTCACGGCCGAGGGTTGCCATGATATCGCCCTGGATCGCGGCGTCATCGGCGCCAGGCACTCTGTATTCGCTGCTTTCGGGGATCATCATCCCTGATATCACCCGCAGGTCGTCGCGTTGTGCCGAGGTGAGAGACTTTTCGACGATCATGAAAATCCTCAATCGAAGAGATTGGCGAGGCGGCTCTTCATCTGGTCGGCGATGTAGAGCGCAAGCGCCTGGATGGTGGAAGTCGGATTGACGCCGCCCGAGGTGACGAAGATGCTGCCGTCGACAATGAAGAGGTTCTTCACGTCGTGCGACCGGCCCCATTCGTTCACCACGGAGCGTTCGGGATCGGTGCCCATGCGCGCGGTGCCGAGCAGATGCCAGCCGCCCCAGGGAATCGGCGAGTTGGTGCAGATGTCGGTGGCGCCGGCGGTTTCGAGAATCTCGCGGCCGCGCGCCAGACCATGCTCCATCATCTTCCGGCTGTTCTCAGAGATCGTGTAGTCGATTTTGGGCGCGGGAATGCCATGGCTGTCCTTCAATACGGGATCGAGCGTGACGCGATTGTGCTCCTCCGGCAAATCCTCGCAGATCGCGGAGACCGCGAGGCGATGGCCGTTCAGCTTGCGGAAGACGCGGTGATGGTCCTTGCCCCACGGCAGAATGCCCTTCTGCTCGCTCGCGACGGCCTCGAACACCGGCCCGGCGCCGCGGCCGAACTGGATGCCGTAGCCGCGCACGAAGCCGCGCGAGATATCGGTGTCGTAGAACTCCTTGCTCCACAGGCAGGTCGGCGGCGCGCGGTTAGAGTCGGTCGGCTCCTTCACGAAGCCATAGATCTGCGCATAGGGGTGGAACATCAGGTTCTTGCCGACCAGACCGGATGAATTGGCGAGCCCGTTTGGAAATTTGCCGGACGCGGAGTTGAGCAGCAGCCTCGGCGTGCCGACGCCGTTGCAGGCGATGATGACGACTTCAGCAGCCTGGAACTGCTCGACGCCGTCCTGGTCGTAATAGACCACGCCGGAGGCCATGCCATCCTCGTTGGTCGTGATCTCGCGCACCCGGCAATGCGTCCTTAGCTCGACACCGGCGCGGATGGCATGCGGCCAATAGGTGATGTCAGTCGAGGCCTTCGCGCCTTGCGCACAGGCCGGGGTGCAATGGCCGAGATTGATGCAGCGCGCCCTGCCCTCATAGTCCATGGTCGCGACCGTCGTGTCCGACGGCCACCAGTGCCAGCCCAGCTTGTTCATGGCCTTGCCGATCAGCGGGCCGGAGAGCCCAAGCGGCTGCGGCGGCATCGGCGGGTATGTCAGCGGCGAGTTTGGATCGCCCGACAGGCCCGGAGACACCCATCATCCGGTCGTTCTCCTCGAAGAACGGGGTGAGCGCCTCGTAGTCGATCGGCCAGTCGTCGGCGACGCCATCCAGCGTCTTCACCTTGAAGTCGGTCGGATGCAGCCGCGGCCAGTGCGCCGTGTACATGATGGTCGAGCCGCCGACGCCGTTGAAGTTCACCACCTTGATCGGCGAATTGTCGTCGTTGATCGGATAGTCCTCGGGCCGCCCGCGGATGTTCGGGCTGGTCGACCAGTCGCCGTAGAATTTCGCCTCCCAGTCGCGCCCGGTGCTCGGATATTCCGATTGCTTCATCCAGCCGCCCTGATCGAGGCAGAGAATGTGCATCTTGGTGTCGGCCAGGGAATACGCGACCGCCGCGCCGGAAGCACCGGCGCCGATGATCAGGACGTCTACGGGTTGGTTCATTCTTGTTCCTTGTTCCCTTCCGCCGTCATTGCGAGAAGAAGCGAAGCAATCCAACTCTCCGCGGAAACGAAGAATGGATTGCTTCGTCGCTGCTCTCCTCGCAATGACGGGATAGACTTCAATTCACGATCCTCACCGGCAGCGAGCGGATGCCGCGGATGAAATTCGAATAGAGCCGCTGCACGGGCCCGGCGATCTCGAAGCGCAGGCCGCGCTTCAATATCTCCTCCCAGAGAATGCGCAGTTGCTGCTCGGCGAGGCGGTCGCCGACGCAGCGATGGATGCCGGCGCCGAAGGCGAGATGCTGGCGCACCTTGGGCCGGTCGATGATGAACTCATCGGCGCGCTCGATCTTCGCCTCGTCGCGGTTGCCGGAGATGTACCACATCACCACCTTGTCGCCTTTGGCGATCCGGCGGCCGCACAATTCGACGTCGCGCCGCGCGGTACGGCGCATGTGCAGCACCGGCGTGTGATAGCGGATGATCTCGGCGACGAGGTTGGGGATCAGCCCGGGCCGCGCGGTGACCAGCTCGAGCTGCTCGGGGTTCTCGCACAATGCCAGCAGCCCGCCGCTCATGGAATTGCGCGTGGTGTCGTTGCCGCCGACGATCAGGAGCCCGATATTGCCGATGAACTCGCGCATGTCCGAGTTTCGCGTCGCGTCCGAATGCGCCAGCATCGAGATCAGGTCGAAGGCCGGCGGGGCGTTGATGCGCACGTCCCACAATCTGCGGAAATACTCGCCCATCTTGACCAGCTCGGCGGTGCGCTCGGCCTCTGAATGCACCACCGCATCGGGCGAATTGATGTTGGCGATCGCAACATCCGACCACCAGGTCAGCTTCATGCGGTCTTCCCACGGAAAATCGAACAGCGTCGCCAGCATCATGTTGGTGAGGTTGACCGAGACGAGATCGGCCCAGTCGAATATTTCGCCACGCGGCAATGCGTCGAGCACGTCCGACGTGCGCTGGCGGATCAGGGTCTCGAAATTGGCGAGGTTGGAGGGCGCCACGATCGGTGCGACAGTCCGCCGCTGCGCGGTATGCCCCGGCGGGTCCATGCGGATGAAATTCGGTCGCTCCTGCCCCTTGGGCTGGTCAGCGACTTGTATGCCACCGAGCTCGGAGGCCGACGAATAGGTCTCGTGATCGAGCTCGACCGCGAAAATATCGTCGTAGCGCGTCACCGACCAATAGGGCCCATAGGCCGACGCCTCGCAATAATGCACGGGATCGTCGCGGCGGAGTTGCGCGAACAACGGCCGCCAGGTGTCGTCCTGGTAAAGGCGGGGATCGCTGACGTCGATCGATTGGAGCCGGCTTTGCAGCGCCTGGGCCATCGTTTCGCTTCCCTCCGTCGCCGCTTTGGGGCGATCAGACGATAAGGTCGGCGCGGCCAGTCGTCAAAGGCAACCCTGCAAACCCGGCACGCATGGATGCGGGGTTTGTTCGCGCTCGCAATCCCGGCTAGTTTTGGCGCAAATCACAGGATTTGGGAGCAACGTCGCGTGTCCGCCTCGCCGCCAATCTCGAGCCCTCGACTTCGACGCCATTATCATCGGCGCCGGCCTGTCGGGCATGTACCAGCTCCACCGGATGCGCGAACTGGGCATGAAGGTGCGCGTGTTCGAAGCCGGCACCGAGGTCGGCGGCACCTGGTACTGGAACCGCTATCCCGGCGCGCGTTTCGATTCCGAGAGCTACTCTTACGGCTTTTCCTTCTCGAAGCAGCTTTTGGAGGAGTGGGAATGGTCCGAGCATTTCGCCGGCCAGCCCGAAACGCTGCGCTACTGCAAATATGTCGCCGACAAATTCGATCTGCGCCGCGACATCCAGTTTCGAAGCCGCGTCACCGCCGCGGTCTATCGCGAGGACACGCGAAGCTGGGAAATCACGCTGGAAGACGGCAGCCGCTTTTCGACGCGCTTTCTCATCACCGCCATCGGTCCACTGTCGACACCGACGCTGCCGCGCATCGAAGGCATCGGCGATTTCAGGGGACAATCCTTCCACACCGCGCGATGGCCGAAGGAGCCCGTCGACTTCAAGGGCAAGCGCGTCGCCGTGATCGGCACGGGCGCCACCGGCGTGCAGACCATCCAGACCATCGCGAGCGAAGTCGGGCATCTCACCGTATTCCAGCGCACGCCGAACTGGTGCGCGCCGCTGCATAACGGCAAGATCGACGCCGATACACAAAAGAAGATCAAGGCGGGCTATCCCGAGATGTTCGCCCGTTGCCGGGAAACGTTCGCCTGCTTCATCCACACGCCCGATCCGCGGGGCGCGTTCGAGGTATCCGACGAGGAGCGCGAAGCCTTCTACGAAAAGCTCTACGGCGAGCGCGGCTTCGGCATCTGGCAGGGCAACTTCAAGGACATTCTGATCGACCGCAAGGCGAATGCGACCATCAGCGATTTCGTCGCGCGAAAAATCCGCTCGCGCGTCAAAGACCAGAAGGTGGCGGAAAAACTGATCCCGAAGAACCACGGTTTCGGCACGCGCCGCCTGCCGCTGGAAACCTTCTATTACGAAGTCTACAACCGCGACAATGTCGAGCTGGTCGACATCACGGAGACGCCGATCGAGCGCGTCACGGCTGATGGCATCAAGACCAGCGACAGGGAATATGGGTTCGACATCATCATCTTCGCGACCGGCTTCGACGCCATCACCGGCGCCTTCGACAAGATCGACTTCTGCGGCGCCGATGGCGTCAAGCTGAAGGACAAATGGAAGAGCGGTCCCGAGACCTATCTCGGGCTGATGGTGCATCAATTCCCGAACATGATGATGCTGATGGGCCCGCACACCGCGCTCGGCAACATCCCGCGCAGCATCGAATACAGTGTCGACTGGGTCACGGGCGTCGTCGGTTACGCCCGCGACCACGGCCTGACCCGGCTGGAGGCCACGCCGGAGGGCGTCGCGTCCTGGACCGACCACGTCAAGGCGCTCGGCGTCGGCCTGCTCTCGAACGAGGTCGATTCCTGGATGACCGGCATCAACCGCAATGTCGAGGGCAAGACCACGCGCATCATCGCCCGCTACTCGGGCAGCGCGCCGGCCTATCGCGCCCGCTGCGACGCGGTCGCGGCGAATGGCTACAGTGAACTCCGGTTGGCATGACATTAAGAACCTCATGGTGAGGAGCGCGAACGCGCGTCTCCGGACGAAGCTTCGCATCGCCGGGAGAACCATGAGGCCCGGCTCGGGATAGCACTGACATGCGGATGTGCTAGAGACATGGAGTTGTTTTGTTGAACCGGTTCTGAAAGCACATGCTGAAACGTCTTCCCTCGATCTTGCTGATCTTCGCTGCACTCTTGGCCAGCCCTCTCCTCGCTGCCAGCGCCATCGTCCACGACGGCGACACCATCCAGCTCGGCGACGTCACCTACCGGCTCGACGGCATCGAGGCGCCCGAGCTCGACCAGATCTGCATCGACGACCATGCCGATCCCTGGAGCTGCGGCGTCGAGGTCCGCGACCAAGTCACAAAGCTGATCAATGGCCGCGCGGTGCGCTGCGACGATCTCGGCGTCGACAAGACGTCGAAGAAGCGCCATGTCGGCATCTGCACCGTCGAGGGCGAGACGGCGAGCCTGAACCAGCAACTGGCCAGACAGGGTCTTGCCATCAGCGTCGAGCCGGCGCTGAAGGTGCACACCAAGGGCGACGCCGCGAGCGCCAAGGCCGATAAGATCGGCCTCTGGAAGGGCTGCTTTGTCGCGCCGCGGGAATTCCGGATCGGCAAGAAGGATGGCGTGCTGATGGGCGGCTCATGCCGCGCCGACCGCGACAAGGAAATCCGCGCCGTGCTGTTTCCGGAAGGCCTCGCGCAGCCGCCCGCCTGCGCGATCAAGGGCAAGTTCGCGGTCCGCGCGCGGGTGACGGGCCATGTCGGCATCTATCATCTGCAGGGCTGTCGCAGCTATGCCGGCCTGACCCGGCCGGACCGCTGGTTCTGCTCGGAGGACGATGCGCAGGCCGCGGGCTTCCGCCGCGCCTTCAATTGCAGGGCCAAGCCTGCGGGCAAGTGACTGCCAGTGCGCGCGTCACCAGTTCCACGACCAATGCGGGGAATTTGACCAGGACGACCAGTGCGGTTGCGCTGCCGGATTGGCATAAGCCCAGGTCGAGACAGCGGGCCTGACGCTCCTGCGATGCACCCTCGCCTGCCGTTTCGGCGGCGGAGCCGGCGTAACCTGTTTCATTTCGGCACGGGCATCGAGCGGCGAAGCCGCGGCGACCGGTGCAGCCGCCGGCACGACCGCCGCCAAAACCGACGGGGCCGGCGGCGGAACGATGGTCGGGACGGAGGTGTCGAACTCGATCTTGTCCGGCCATTTGCGCGCGGACTGGATGCGAAGCATCATGCTGTTGGCGGGACTTGTCGGCATCTCTGCGGAGGTTGAGGCTTCCTTGACGGGCGCCGGATCCGCACTCGGCCACACCCAGCCCACAATGAAAATCATTGCGAGCAACACGCTTCCGACCCAAAGGAAATATCGAACTACCGGCACCGCGTGTCCCAGCCCTCGTACAACAGCGTGACAAGACAACTGCGCGCTGATGTTTTTGTTCCAAACCCGCAGCAGTAGTTAGCGCGGATTATGCACCTCCATTTGTCATCCGCTTCACCTTTTGTCAGCAGACACACGACAAAGTGACCCTTCGCTCCCCGGTTGTCCCGAACTGGAACGGCGATTCCCTTGCGGCGTTGTTGGCGTGCAGCCTCCAGGGAGAAACGTCATGGGCGACAGCAGAGACATCCGGCACGGCGTCAACGATCCCGTCAGCGGCGTTGACGTGAAGCACCGGGTCAAGGACAACGCGACGCCGCATGAACGGGCGCAGTGGGCGGCGGATGTGCGCGCCGTGCCCTCGCCGGATCAGACCGAGGAGTTTTTGCCCGAGGCCCTGCGGCGAGCGCCGACGCCACCGCTCAACAAGCGGACCGGACGCAATCGGTCCGAATAAGTTGAGCGATCTGGAACTCCCGCATGGTCACTTCGCTGTGAATTTCGCGCACGGAACTTTCATGTTTCACCGCAGGTTGATCGGCCGCAATCAACCAGGGAGAGCCCTCATGCAGAGCCTGAAACTTCTCGCCGCGACCGCCTTGATCGCCACCACGATGGCCGCGCCCGCAATGGCGCGGAATTATTGCGACACCCATCGCTGCTACCACCATCGCGGACCGGTCGGCGCCGCCGCCGACACGGCGGGCGCGGCCGCAGGCGCCGCAGCGGGCATTGCGGGAGCTGCGATCGGAACCGCCGGCGCGATTGCCACTGCGCCATTCGGTGGTCCGTACTACGGCAATTCCTACGGCTATAATCACCCCTACGGCTCCTATGCTTACGATCCCTATGGCCCCGGCAATCCCAACGGCTTCGTCTGCCGGCCCGGCACGTGGTTCAAGGGCGCGGACGGACGGCAGCATCCCTGCCAATAGCCTCCACACGCCATCAAGCACAAAGGGCAGCCGAACGGCCGCCCTTTTTTGTTTGCCGGGCCATCAGCCTCAGTGCTGCATCGGCATGATCTGATCCATCGGCGCCATGTTGTGATTCATGTGTCCCATGATCCAGATCGATCCGCCTACCACCAGGAACACGATCAACACGCCGAACGCGAGTGCCATGACGTTATTGGTGTTGTCCGGCCCGGTGGTGATGTGCAGGAAGAACACCAGGTGCACACCCATCTGGGCGATCGCGAGCACGGACAGCGCGACGGGAATACTGGGCTGCCACACAAGGTCGGTGCCCGCAATGAAGAACGACGTTGCCGTGAGCAGGATCGATAGTCCAAGTCCGATAGCATAACCGAGCAGCCGCGGACCTATCCGGACTTCCTCCTCATCGCCCGGTGCGAGATCATGTTGCTCGTGGAATTCCTGGAGTTGCTGCTCGCTCATGTGCCGCTCCCCAGGAGATAGACCACGGAAAAGATCGCGACCCAGATGATGTCAAGCGCGTGCCAGAACAGGGCGAAGCAAAGCAGGCGCCGGCAGATGTCGGCCCTGAAGCCCTTCGCGTAGACCTGCGCCATCATGGTCAGAAGCCACAGGATGCCGGCGGAGACGTGCAGGCCATGGCATCCGACCAGGGTGAAGAACGCGGACAGAAAAGCGCTGCGCGTGGGGCCCGCGCCGCGCGCGACGAGGCCGGAAAATTCTTGCGCCTCCAGCGTGAGGAAACCGAGGCCCAGCAGGCAGGTGACCGCCATCCCGGCCTGGTACCAGCGCGCATTGCGGACATCGGCCGCGATGCTGGCCAGCCCGCAGGTGAAGCTCGATAGCAGCAGAAAAGCGGTTTCGGCGGCGACGTGCTTCAGATCGAACAGCTCGGAGCCGCTCGGGCCGCCCGCGGTCTGCCGGAGCAGCACCGCATAGGCGGCAAAGAAGCACGAGAACATCACGATGTCGGAGAGCAGGAAAATCCAGAAACCGTACGCGGTCACGATCCGCTTTGGCGCTGGCCCCTCATGGGCTATCGCCGACTCCTGCAGGCCGCGCAGATGATGCGGATCGCCATGTGCCGCATAGGACAGGGTCGCGTCGGTCACGTCGGGCTCTCCGAGAGATTCATGGCCGCGCGCCGTTCGGCGAGGCTCGCGCGGTCGATCCGGGCGACGTCTTCCGCGGGAATCACGTACTCGTCATGGTCGCGCCAGGCGAACGCGACAAAGGTCGCGAAGGCCCCCGCCAGACCGAGCGCGACCATCCACCAGATGTGCCAGATGAGCGCAAATCCCATCACGGTGGCGAAGAAGGCGCAGACGAATCCTGTCGGCGAATTGCGCGGCATTTCGATGTCCCGATAATCCGGCTCGCGCGTCTCCAGATTTTCCTGCTTCGCCCTCGATTTGATCTCCCAATAGGCATCCACGCCAGTCACATTGGGCATGACGGCGAAATTGAATACCGGCGGCGGTGACGAAGTCGCCCATTCCAGCGATCGCCCGTCCCAGGGATCGCCGGTGACATCGCGCAACTCGGCGCGCCGACGAATACTGACGACGAGTTGCAGTATCTGGCAAATGACCCCAATCGACATCAAAATGGTGCCGACGCCTGCGGCGATCATCCAGGGCCGCCATGCCGCGACATCGTAATGCTGCATGCGGCGGGTCATGCCCAGCATGCCCGCGGCATAGAGCGGGATGAATGTCACGTAAAAACCGACGAACGTGAACCAGAACGCTGCCTTGCCCCACCCCTCATGGAGGCGGAAGCCAAACGCCTTTGGAAACCAGTAGGTGTAGCCCGCGAAAACACCGAACAGCACGGCGCCGATGATGACATTGTGGAAGTGGGCGACCAGGAACAGGCTGTTGTGCAGCAGGAAATCCGCCGGCGGCACCGCGACCAGCACGCCGGTGAGGCCGCCGATGATGAAGGTCACCATGAATCCGACGGCCCACATCATCGGCGTCGTGAATCGGACACGGCCGCCGTACATCGTGAACAGCCAGTTGTAGATCTTCACGCCGGTCGGCACTGCGATGATCATGCTGGCGATGCCGAAGACGGCGTTCACGTCAGGCCCCGCGCCCATCGTGAAGAAATGATGCAGCCACACCGTGAAGGAGATGATGCAGATCGCCATGGTGGCGAGCACCATGGAGCGATAGCCGAACAATGTCTTGCTCGAGAATGTCGGAACCACTTCCGAGAAGATGCCGAAGGCGGGCAGCGCCAGGATATAGACCTCGGGATGGCCCCAGGCCCAGATCAGATTCATGAACATCATGCTGTTGCCGCCGGCCTCGTTGGTGAAGAAGTGAAAGCCGAGATAGCGGTCCAGGATCAGCATCGTCAGCGTGGCGGTCAGGATCGGAAACGCCGCGATGATCAGGAGATTCGAAGCGAGCGTGGTCCAGCAAAACATCGGCATGCGCAGGTAGCTCATGCCGCGGGTGCGCAGCTTCAGCACCGTTGTGACCAGATTGATGCCGGCGACAAGGGTTCCGATCCCGGAAATCTCCAGCGACCACGTATAATAATCGACACCCACGCCGGGCGAGTAGCTCAACTCGGACAGCGGCGGAAAGGCGAGCCAGCCAGTGCGCGCGAACTCGCCGATGACCAGCGAAATGTTGACGAGCAGCGCGCCGGTTGCCGTCAGCCAGAAACCGACGGAATTGAGCGTCGGAAACGCCACGTCGCGCACACCGAGTTGCAACGGCACCACCAGATTCATCAACCCGATCACGAACGGCATGCCCACGAAGAAAATCATGATGGTGCCATGGGCGGAGAAGATCTGGTTGTAATGCTCGGGCGGGAAAAGGCCTTGCGAATGAAATGCGACCGCCAGCTGTGTGCGCATCATGATCGCGTCGATGCCGCCGCGGAGCAGCATCACCAGCGCGAGCAGCACATACATCACGCCGATCCGCTTGTGATCGACGCTGGTGATCCACTCGCGCCAGAGATAGGGGAAGTAGCCCTTTACACCCGCCCAGATCAGCACGGCCAGGATGATCGCGAGCACCGCACCGGCGGCGATCAGCGGGATCGGTTCGTGGATCGGGATTGCCGACCAGTCGAGCTTACCGAGCATCCTGCGCTCCAAGGTAGGATTGAGCGGAGTTCGTCGTCAGCTTCGGTCCCGGCTGCGGTGCAATGTGCTGCGTGGCGATGGCCTCGAACAGTCGGGGATCCTCGAGCCGGTAGGTCGGTCTGCCGGGTTCGATCGTCTGCTGCAACAGATCCTTGTAGCTGTCGGCGTTCAGCACGCGACCGCTTTTGGCCGTCTTCGCCACCCAATTCGGAAACTCGAGCGGTGAGACCACGTGCACGTCGAACATCATGTCGGGAAAGCCGTCACCGGAAAAATGCGCGGACAACCCCTGAATTGTGCCCTCGTTATCGGCGCGCAGGTTGAGCCGCGTCACCATCCCGTTCATGGTGTAGATCATGCTGCCGAGCTGCGGGACGAAAAACACGTTCCAGACGCTGGCCGATGTCAGCTCCAGTTGCAGCGGCGCGCCGACCGGAACGGTGAGCGAATTGACGGTGGCAACGCGCTGGTCCGGATAGATGAAGAGCCATTTCCAGTCGAGCGAGACGGCCTGGATGCGCACCGGGGCGCCAGTCCCCTCCACCGGAACCCTCGGATCGAGCTGGTGCGAGCCGATCCAGGCGACGCCACCGAGCAGGATGATGGTCAGCGTGGGGATTGACCAGACCACGAGTTCGATCCGGCCGGAATAGGCGAAATCGGGAAGATATCGCGCGCGCGGATTGGACTGCCGAAACCAGTAGGCGGCCGCCAGGATGGCAATGATGGTCGGCACCACGATCGCGAGCATGATCGCGATCGAGTCAATGAGAATGGTCTTGTTGGCGGCCGCGATCGGGCCTTGTGGATCGAGGAGATTCATTGGCGGGCCAATTCCACGTCCTGCGTCACGCATGCAGCCTAACGCAGCCGCGGACGAACCACAAACGCCGCACAGTGCCGGTGGTTCCTACAAGGACTTTCGCTCTCGTGCTTGCTGATAAGATCAGCCAATATCAATGAAATTTGTAATTCCAACCGATCCACGTGCAGAGGGAGCGGCCCATGACGTCCTCGAGGTCTTCGTCCCTGAGCCACGGCAACTCCTCGGTGAAAAAGGTGACGCATTGCCGGTAGCTGCAGGGCATGCGGGTGATGTCGGTGCCCCAGAAAAAGCGTTTGGGCCCATAGGCATCGAAGATGCGGTGCAGCCCGTCCTGGATATTCCCAAAAGGATAGCCTTGCGTCGAATAATGCGGCGCGCCGGTCGCCTTCACCGCGACATTCGGCAATTTCGCCATCGCCACCAGCTCATCGAGATGGATGAAGGCCTCAGTGTCCTGGCCGCGGCGGTTGAGTCCGCAATGGTCGACGATCATCTTCAGCTTCGGATGCTGCTCGGCAATCTCGCGGAATTTTTTCAGGAACAGCCCGCCCATCATCGCGATCGGCAGGCCCTCCTTCTCCGCTGCCGGCCACAGCCAGTCGAGCGAGCCGTCATGGAGCCATTTCTGCTGTTCTTCCAGGAGCAGCGGCCAGCGCAGGCCCATCATGCCGGGCTGGTTGCGCCAGCCGTGGATCAGCTTGCGGTTCTCGGCGTTCTGCAGCGGAAACTGTCCCATGATCGCAAAGCGGTCAGGATACTTCTTCACGGCTTCGATCGCCATCGCCTGCGCATGGGGGTCCCAGCCCGCCGGCGGATGGATCAGCGCCGCATCGACGCCGGCCTCGTCCATTTCCTTCAGCAGCTCTTCGGCGGTGAATTTCGCGACCTTGCGATGCAGTCCGGAGGTCGGCATCACCGTCTGCGACCAGATGTGAACCTGCGCGTCGATGATCTTCATGGCGTGCCTCCCTCGCCTTTTGTTGTGTTGGCGGTGATCATGCCGGAACCAACCGCCGGCGATCAAGCGCAACGACGTCGGACGGTTGAGACTAGAGCCGCTTGGTCATGAACAGGCTGAGCGGATCGGGCTCATAGCTCCCGAACGGCGGACAGTCCTGATAGCCCGAACTGCGATAAAGTCCGATCGCCTCCGGCTGCCTGATGCCCGTCTCCAGGCTGATCCGATCGACGCGTTGCCGCCGGGCCGCCTCCTCCAGCGCCTGCAGCAGGCGACGGCCCAACCCCAGGCCGCGGGCGTCACGCCGCACGAACAGCCGCTTCATTTCGGCATGTGACGGCGCGATGATCCGGGACGCGATCGATCCGAGCAGCAGTCCGTCGCGGCGCGCAGCCAGAAACAGGGCATCGGGACTGGCGAGCGCGTCCACGTCCACGAGATGATTGCTTTCGGCCGGATACAGCGCCTGCATCATGGCGTCCGACTCCGCGATCATGCGCCTGATATCCGCCTGTCGCGGATCCTCGGGTCCGATGCTGATCCCTGTCCTGCTCATGTCATGACCGCCCCGTGCCAAATCTACCGCACTAGCCGCCATCAAACCAAGCTGGTAGCCTTTTTGGCCCGGATCGGCCTCAAGACCGAAGGAGCAGAGCATGGACAACCGCAGCGACATCTGGCGCGGCGTCGACACGATCAAGCCGCGTTTCACCGCGCTGGCCGACAGGGTCTGGGGCATGCCCGAGGTCTGCTACACCGAGGCCCGCTCGTCGGCCGAGCATCTGGCCGAGTTGCGCCACCAGGGCTTTCGCATCACCGAGAATGTCGCCGATATTCCCACCGCCATGATGGGCGAATGGGGCGAAGGCGGACCGGTCATCGCCTTCCTCGGCGAATATGACGCTTTGCCGGGGCTGAGCCAGGAAGCCGATATCGCGGAGCCTCGTCCGGTCGAGGCCGGCGGCCATGGCCATGGCTGCGGCCACAATCTGCTCGGCTCGGCCGCGCTGCTCGCGGCCACCGCCGTGAAGGACTGGCTCGCCACCAGCAAGGTGCCGGGCCGCGTGCGCTATTACGGCTGTCCCGCGGAAGAAGGCGGCGCGGCAAAAACCTTCATGGTGCGCTCGGGCGCGTTCGACGACGCCGACATCGCCATCACGTGGCACCCGCACAGCTTCTGGGAAGTGGTGGTGACGCCGTCGCTCGCCAACACCCGCGCCGACTTCAGCTTCACCGGCCGCACCTCGCATGCTGCGGCCTCCCCTCATCTCGGCCGCAGCGCGCTCGACGCGGTGGAGCTGATGAATGTCGGCGTCAACTACATGCGCGAGCATATGCCGAGCGACGCGCGCGTGCATTATGCGGTGCTCGACACCGGCGGCATCGCGCCCAACGTGGTGCAGGCTCACGCCCGCGTCCGCTATTCAATTCGTGCCCGCGACCTGCCCGGCATGAACGAGCTGGTCGCGCGCGTACACAAGATCGCGCAGGGGGCGGCGCTGATGACGGAAACCAAAGTGGAGATGAAGATCATCTCCGCCGTCTCCAATGTCCTGCACAACACGCCGCTGGAGCAGGCGCTGCACCGCATCATGGAAGATCTCGGACCACCGCATTTCGACGAGGCCGACAGGGATTTTGCCGCCAAAATCCAGGCGACGCTGACGGAGAAGGATATCGCCAGCGTCTACCACACGATCGGCATGGAGCCGACCGAACGGCCGCTCGCCGATTTCATTGTGCCGCTCGATGCCGCGCGCAATCCCCTGATCGGCTCGACCGATGTCGGCGACGTGAGCTGGGTGGTGCCGACCGCGCAGGTTCATGCGCCCACGATCGCGATCGGCACGCCCTTGCATACCTGGCAGGTGGTGGCGCAAGGCAAGAGCCCGCACGCCCACAAGGCGATGGTGCAGGCCGCCAAGGCGATGGCGGGCCTCGGCATCAAGGCGCTGACCGAGCCGGCGCTGATCGCCGCTGCAAAGGCGGACCTCGAGAAGCGCACCGCGCGCACGCCCTATGTCAACCCGCTGCCGCCGAGCGTCGCGCCGCCGCTGGATATGTCGTTGATCTGAGCGCATGCGTGCCATGCGCAAATTGCCCGTCGTGTTACTCTGCCGCAGGTGTCTGCGGTTGCACTCGGGCGAAAACGCGCCGCGAGAATGCTGCGTGTTGTCTTTCTCGATGTCGTCGCCCGCGAAGGCGGGCGACCCGGTATTCTAGAGACGGCGCGGCAAGCCCCGATAAGCCGCAGCGTACTGGATGCCACGCTTTCGCGGGGCATGACAGCGAAATGCCATGCCGATATGCCATCTCGCGGAAAGAGCTGTGCAGCGACCGCCCTTCTCTCTTCTTCTGCCCATTGCTATCGTCCACCCACAAAAAAAGGAAAGAAACGCATGACGGGACCCGAGGAAGACGCCGGCCTCGCCGGCAAAGTCGCGCTGATCTCCGGCGGTGGCGCGGCCGGCGACGGCATCGGCAATGGACGGGCAGCCGCAATCCTGCTGGCGCGGGCCGGCACGAAAGTGATGGTCGCCGACCGCGATCTCAAGCTCGCCGAACGCACCGTCGAGATGATCAAGGAGGAAGGCAACGCTGCTGTTGCGATCGCCTCCGACGTGACCGATGAAGAAGATTGCCGGAAGCTGGTCGAAGCCACCGTCAATCAGTTCGGCCGGCTCGACTTCCTCGACAACAATGTCGGGATCGGCAGCCGCGGCAGCGTGGTCGACGAAAAGCCGGAGCAGTATCGCAAGGTCATGCAGGTCAATGTCGAGACCATGTTCCTGCTCTCGAAACATGCGATCCCGGCGATGATCAAGACCGCCAAGGGCGGAGCCATCGTCAACATCTCCTCGATCTCGGCGCTGCGACCGCGCGGGCTCACCACCTACACGACCTCGAAGGCGGCCGTCATTGGCCTCTCCCGCGCCATGGCAGTCGACCACGGCCGCGACAACATTCGCGTCAACTGCATCTGCCCGGGGCCGATGTACACGCCGATGGTCTATGCCCGCGGCATGACCGGCAAGGCGCGCGCCAACCGCGCCAAAGCCTCCGTCCTGAAGCTCGAAGGCACCGGCTGGGACGTCGGCCACGCCGTCAAATTCCTGCTAAGCAATTTCGCGCGCTACATCACCGGCCAAGTGCTGGTGGTCGACGGCGGCGTGACCCTGCAGGCACCCGAACGCGAATCCGAAGAACACTAAAAAAAGGAAGGAAAGTATGGCCCGCCTGCCCTATCTCGAGGCCGACCAGGTCGCGCCCGAATATCGCGACATGCTCAAGCGCAACACCAATCTGCACAAGCTCTTGGTCAACTCGCCGGACATGGCGCGGGCCTTCAACGGCGTCGGCGGATTCATCCGCTTCAAGAGCAAGCTCGATCCGCGGCTGCGGGAGCTTGCGATCCTCCAGGTCGGCTGGCTGGAGAAGTCTGAATACGAATTCACCCATCATGTGAAGATCGGCAAGGAATTCGGCGTCACCGACGACGACATCGCAGGCCTGATGGCGGAAACCGAAGGCAAGCCGTCGAAGCTCGAGCCGCTCGTGAAAACGATCCTGAAAGGCGCCCGCGAAATGGTGCGAGAATTGGCGATGCGGGAAGAGACCTTCGCCGAAATCAAGAAGCATCTCTCCAACGAGCACATGGTCGATCTCGTGCTGACCATTGCGTTCTATTGCGCCGTAGTGCGCGTGCTCGCCACCATGAAGATCGACAACGAGCCCCATTACAAAGAGGTGCTGCAGCAGTACCCGATCCCGGGAATAAACTAATTGGAGTGAAACAAGATGCGTCTGAAAGACAAGGTCGCCATCGTCGTCGGCGCCGGGCAGAGCCCCGGCGAAGGCATGGGCAACGGCCGCGCCACCGCACTGACCTTCGCGCGCGAAGGCGCCAAGGTGCTGTGCGTCGACCATCACCTGGATTCCGCGCAGGAAACGGTCGACATGATCGCGGAGAAGCAGGGCACGGCGGCAGCATTCAAGGCCGACGTCACCAAGAACGCCGAGATCAAGGCGATGGTGGACGATGCCGTCAAGCGCTGGGGCCGGATCGACGTGCTGCACAACAATGTCGGCGTCAGCCTGTCCGGCGGGGACGCCGAGCTGCTCACGATCACGGAGGAAGCGTTCGACCGCTGTGTCGCGATCAACCTCAAAAGCTGCATCCTCGCCGCCAAGCATGTGATCCCGATCATGCGGAAACAGCAGAGCGGCGCCATCATCAACATCTCCTCGATGGCCGCGATCACGACCTATCCGTACGTCGCCTACAAGGCGACCAAGACGGCGATGATCGCCTTCACCGAGCAGCTCGCCTACCAGAATGCCGAATACGGCATCCGCGCCAATGTGATCCTGCCAGGCCTGATGAACACGCCGATGGCGGTCGATACCCGCGCCCGCGAATGGCACAAGACCCGCGCCGAGGTCGAGGCCGAGCGCGACAGCAAGGTGCCGCTGCGCAGGAAGATGGGCACCGGCTGGGATGTCGCCAACGCGGCGCTGTTCCTCGCCTCCGACGAGGCGAACTTCATTACCGGCGTCACGCTGCCTGTCGATGGCGGATCAAGCGTAAGAAGGGGTTAGGAACGCACTTCATCGACCGGATTATTCCGACTTCACATTCATGTGTCAGACGGGCGCGTCTTTGAGATGCGCCTGCATTTTCACAAAAAAGCATTCGGCCTGAAAAGAATCCGCGAACCGCCCGGAATAGAACGCGGCCTCGAGCGTCGTCGTCGATGGCAGATACGCGGCAATCCCCACGGAATGACAAAAGCGTGATCGACGCGAGGCGAATAATTGCCCCCGCCGACCGTCCACAGGACGAACCAGGCAAGACCGGAGATGAAGGATGTTGCGATTCCTTAAGCCAAACCTTGGCATGGCCGCGATAGGCGCGCGCCTTCTGTTTGCTTTCACGGCTCCGACTTTCGTGCTCGCGCATGAAGCGCATCCGCCGCCGGTCGCAAGCAACGAGGCCGCGTTCCTCAGCGACAACGAGACCGCAATGACCAGGATGATGAACGACATGGCGGCGAAACCGAGCGGCGACATCGACCGCGATTTCGTTGCGATGATGGCGCCGCATCACCAGGGCGCGATCGACATGGCCGTGATCGAGCTGCGTTACGGCAAAAACGAGACGCTTCGGCGCATCGCGCAAGAGATCATCGTCGACCAGATGCAGGAGATCGACGCGATGAAGCTCGCGATCGGCGACAAGGTTTCCACCTCCGCGCCGGCGCCGACGCAGCCCACCCCGGCTCCAGCCAACACCCCTGACCCGCACGCGGGCATGCACATGGATATGTCCATGGGAATGAAGAAGTAGGAGCAAGAAGATGAAGAACTGGCTTTCGAAGGGATTGTTGCTCGCGGGCACGATGATCGCGACATGTGCGGCGGCGAGCGCCGGCCAGGCGCCGGGCGCGGCGTCCGCCGCCGACATCCCGATCAGTCATCACGACCGCGTCTACGCGGCCGAGCAATTCTCCAACACCGTGTCGGTCACCGACCCCGTCGACAACAAGCTGCTCGGCGTGATCAAGCTCGGCGATCCCCAGCCCCTCAATTTCAGCCCGCTCTACAAGGGCCAGGTGCTGGTCCATGGCATGGGCTATTCGCCGGATCATCGCACGCTGGCGGTAGTCTCGATCGGATCGAATTCGGTGACCTTCATCGATACCGCCACTAACGAAGTCAAGCACATCACCTATGTCGGCCGCTCGCCGCACGAAGCCTTCTTCACGCCGGACGGCAAAGAGCTCTGGGTGACGGTGCGCGGCGAGAACTACATCTCGGTGATCGACCCGAAAACCTTCACCGAGAAAACGCGCATCGTCACGCCAGCCGGTCCCGGCATGCAGATCTTCTCACCGGACGGCAAGTACGGCTATATCTGCTCGTCGTTTAATCCAGAGACCGATGTCGTCACCGTCGCCGATCACAAGATCGTCGCCAAGGTGAAGCAGGAAAGCCCGTTCTGCCCCAACATCGCGGCAACGCCGGACGGGCAGCAGGTCTGGATCACGCTGAAGGACATCGGCAAGACTCAGGTGTTCAACGCCAAACCGCCGTTCAATCCGATCAAGACAATCGACACCGGCCCGATCACGAACCACGTCAATTTCGCTCACACCGCCAAGGGCACCTTCGCCTACATCACGCTCGGCGGCACGAATGAGGTCAAGGTGTTCAGGACCGACGATTTCTCGCAGGTCGCCACGATCCCGGTCGGCAATCTGCCGCATGGCATCTGGCCGTCGGGCGACGGCACGCGCGTCTATGTCGGGCTCGAGAACGCCGACGCGCTGGCGGCGATCGACACCGCAACGAATACGGTCATCGCCACTATCCCGATCGGCCAGGCGCCGCAGGCGATCGCCTATGTTCCCAATGCGGCTCCCAATCCGGACGACCGGCAGAACCTGCAGGCGCTCGGCGTCGCGGGGCAAGCCACGCATCTCGCGCTTGCGCCGAAGTCGGGAGCGACGGACGGCAAGCCGCCGACCAGCGTATCGCTGTTCGACCAGGGTCTGATCCAGGTGGTTCAGGCCTCCGTCACCGGGCTCAAGCCGAAGGAGAAATATGTGCTGGCGCTCGCCGAGCACGCCGACGGCAGCGGTACGATTGAGCCCCTCGCCGCCTTCATGACCAATCCGGCCGGATCGGCGATCGTGAATGCGACCGGCCCGATCCGACAGGTCGTACAGAGCGAAGGAGAAGCCGAGCGGCGATATCTCGTGATCGCGCCGGGCGACGCCGCGAAATTCGGTGAGGCCGTCCAGGTTCAAGCTCCGTGACGGACGTCCGAACGAAAGCAAACCTGGCCGGGAGCAGCATGCCGTGAACGACATGCTGCTCCTGGTCGAACCGCTGATTCCGGCGTTACGGCGTTATGCGCGCGCACTCGTGCGCAATCACGCAACCGCCGACGACCTGGTGCAGGACTGCCTGGAGCGGGCCGTCAGCCGTTGGCATCAGCGGCGGGACGGCGACCCCCGGCCCTGGCTGTTCACGATCCTGCACAATCTGGCGGTCAGCCAGTTCCGTCAGGCGAGGTCGCGCGGCCGGCATGTGACGATTGAGGAGACCAACGAGAGCGATCTCGGCGAAGCCGCCGTTCAGGAACGAAAGCTCATGTATCAGGACGTTTTAGACAAGCTCGCCAGATTGCCGGAAGACCAGCGCGCGGTGCTGCTTCTCATCGCGGTGGAAGACCTCTCATATGCAGATGCTGCGAAAGTGCTTAATGTTCCCATCGGTACCGTGATGTCGCGGCTTTCGCGAGCGCGCGAAAGGTTGCAGCGGGAAATCGAGGGAACCGCGAATGCGGCGAATGTGGTGCCGTTGCGGAGCGTGAAATGAGCGGGCGTCCGATCACCGAGGACGATCTTCACGCCTATGTCGACCGCGTGCTCGAACCAGAGCGGCATACGGAAGTGGTGACCTATCTCGAGGCGCATCCGGATGTGGCCAAGCGTGTCTCGGCGTTCTCGGATCAGCGTGCGCTGTTGCGGACGGCACTCGCACCGATCGCGGACGAACCTCTGCCAGCCGAGCTCAATCTGTCGCGTATCATCGAGAACCGTCGGCGGCGTCCGTGGCGCGCCTCCTGGGCGGTCGCGGCAATGCTGTTGTTGAGCGTCGGTGGCATCTCTGGCTGGATCGCGCGCGGCTCGATGGAGCCGCCTGCCAGTGGACTCGCTGCGCTCGCCCAAGAGGCGGCCTATTCCTACGACGTCTACGCACCCGACCACGCACGGCCCGTCGAAATCAGGGCCTCCGACAGCGCGCAGCTCGTGCAATGGGCTTCCAGCCGGCTGCATCAGCCGGTCAAGGTGCCGGATCTCACCAACGCAGGTTATCGCCTGATGGGCGGACGCGTGGTCGCGACATCGCATGGGCCGGCGGCGATGTTCATGTACGACAGCGATCACGGCCAGCGGCTGGTCGTGCTGACGCGCCCGATGACGACGGACCAGGGCGCGCCGATGACGCCGCAAACAAGCGGCGACGTCGTGGGCTTCAGCTGGGCCGATGGCGGCATGGGCTATAGCCTGGTCGGCCAGTCGCCGACGGAAGCCTTGCGGCCCATCGCCGACGAGGTCCGCAGGCAAGCGCAGACTATCTGAGATCGGCTGCCAGCGTCACCCTGCTTTGGAAATCCGGCTGTGCTTCCTGCCATAGAGAAAATAGATCGCAAGCCCGACGGCAAGCCACACCGCCAAGCGCTGCCAAGTGTCGAGCGGCAGGCCGCACATCAGGAAGATCGAGGTCGCGGCCCCCGCCGGTCCCACGAACCAGATCGCAGGCGCGCGGAACGGCCGCTCAAGGCCTGGATTGGTGAAACGCAGCACCAGCGTGCCGATCGAGACGATCGCAAAGGCGAGCAGCGTCCCGATCGAGACGAGTTCGCCGACGAGACCGATCGGAAACAGGCCCGCCAGCACCGCCGCGGCGATGCCGGAGATGATGGTCGAGACATAGGGCGTCTGGAAACGCGGATGGATTTTCGCCGCCCCTTGCGGCAGCAGCCCGTCATACGCCATCGCGCGGAAGATGCGAGGCTGGCCGAGCAGCGACACCAGGATCACCGAGGTCAGCCCCAGCACGATGCCGAGCTTGATCAATGGCGACAGCCAGGTGATGCCGGCGGCGTTGATCCCGACCGCGATCGGATCCGGCACGTTCAATTTGTCGAAGGGCACGATGCCGGTCAGCACGAAACCGACCGCGACATAGAGAACGGTGCTGATGACGAGCGAGCCCATGATCCCAACAGGCATGTCCCTCATAGGCCGCTTGGCCTCCTGTGCGGCGGTCGAGACCGCGTCGAAGCCGATAAAGGCAAAGAACACCACGGCGGCTCCGCGCACCACGCCGGAAAAGCCGTAGACGCCGGTGCCGGCATTGGGCGGGATGAAATTTCCGTCGGGATTGGACGCGGTCACCCAGTTCGAAAAGGAGAAGGATGGCGCAGCAAGGACGATGAAGAGGCCGATCACGATCAGCTTGATCGCGACAATCACATCGTTGATGCGCGAGGATTCGCGGATGCCGAACACGAGCAGAATTGTCATGACGATGACGATGGCCATCGCCGGCACGTTGAGGACCGCCCCCGTCGTCGACCAAGTGTGACTGTCGGCATCGAAAGCGAGCGGCGCGGAAACGAATTGCGCGGGGATGTCGATCCCGAAATCCCCGGCAAAACTCACGACATAGGCCGACCAGCCGATCGCGACCGTGCCGGCGCCGATCGCATATTCCAGGATCAGGTCCCAGCCGATGATCCAGGCGATCAGCTCGCCCATCGTCGCATAGGCATAGCTGTAGGCGCTGCCGCTGATCGGCACGCTCGAGGACATCTCGGCATAGCAGAGGCCCGCGAAGGCGCAGGCGACCGCGCCGAACAGGAACGACAGCGTCACCGCCGGGCCGGCATTCGCCGCCGCGGCATGGCCGGTCAGGACAAAAATGCCGGCGCCAATGATGCCGCCAATGCCGAGCCCGACCAGGTTGATCGCCGACAGCGTGCGTTTGAGCGGCTGCACCTCGCTGCCGGCATCGGCGTGGGAGGCTTCGGCCAGCAGCGCGACAATGGATTTCCGCGTCCAGACGTCGGTCAAAGCGCCCGCCTTCCCCAAGCCGTTGGTTCGATAACCGTAGCGTTGTCATCGTGCGAAATAAACAACGCGCGCGGAACTTCCTCGGCAAAGTGGCGCTTGGTGCCGATTTCTGGCAGGAAGGACGTTACCGCCCAGCGATTGAGAGGTGATGCATGAGCACCAGGGGATCGGACCTTCTGGTCGCCGCGCTGGAAAACGAGGGCGTGCAGCGCATTTTCGGCCTCCCGGGCGAGGAAAATCTCGCGGTCGTTGAATCCCTGCGCAAATCACGCATCGAGCTTGTGCTGACGCGCCATGAGCAGGCCGCCTCCTTCATGGCCGCAACCCAGGGACGGCTCACCGGCGCACCCGGCGTCTGCTTGTCTACGCTCGGCCCCGGCGCGCTGAATTTCACCACCGGCGCGGCCTATGCCTATCTCGGCGCCATGCCGATGGTGATGATCACCGGCCAGAAGGCAATCAAGAGCGCGCGGCAGGCCCGCTTTCAGCTTGTCGATATCGTCGGCTCGATGCGGCCGATCACCAAGATGACGCGTCAGATCGTCTCGGCTGATGCCATTCCCGCCATGGTCCGCGATGCGTTCCGCGTGGCGACAGAGGAACGCCCCGGCCCCGTCCACCTCGAACTGCCCGAGGATATCGCGGCGGAGGATTGCAGCGCTTCGTTGATTCCGACCCATCCGATTCTGCGGCCGGTCCCCTCGCCCGCGGCGGTCAGGAGCGCCGTCGACCTGATCCTCGCCGCCAAGCGTCCGCTGATCATGATTGGCGCGGCGGGAAACCGGCCGCGGCTGGTCGAGCCGCTGTCCGATTTCGTGCGCCGCATGCAGATCCCCTTCTTCAATACGCAAATGGGCAAGGGCGCGGTCACCGGAAATTCCGAGCTTTACCTCGGCACCGCCGCGCTTTCGGAGCGCGACTACGTCCATGAAGCGATCGAACGCGCCGACGTAATCATCGCCATCGGGCACGACACCGTCGAAAAGCCGCCGTTCCTGATGGGCGCTGGCGGCGGCCCCAAGGTGGTCTATGTCGGTTATGTCTCGGCCACCGTCGAGCAGGTCTTCCATCCAGATGCGGAAGTGGTCGGCGACATCGGCGCGACGGTTGCCGCGCTCGCCGACGCGCTGCACCAGCGCGTCAAGTCGGCGCCCGAATTCCTGAAGCTGCGCGACGAAATTCGCGGCCATCTCAACGAGCGTGCCGAGGACCCTCGTTTTCCGGTCATTCCGCAACGCCTGGTCCACGACGTGCGCAAGGTCGTGCCCGAGGACGGCATCGTCTGTCTCGACAACGGCATGTACAAGATCTGGTTCGCGCGCAACTACCGCACGACTGTTGCCAATACGCTGCTGCTGGACAACGCGCTCGCAACCATGGGCGCGGGTCTCCCCTCCGCCATCTCGGCCAAATGCCTCAATCCGGATAAGCGCGTGCTCGCGGTGTGCGGCGACGGCGGCTTCATGATGAACAGCCAGGAGCTGGAGACCGCGGTGCGGCTGAAGCTCGATTTGGTCGTCCTCGTCATCGAGGACAACGCCTATGGCATGATCCGCTGGAAACAGGGCGTCGATCATTTCCCCGATTTCGGCATGACCTTCGGCAATCCCGATTTCGTGGCCTATGCGAATTCCTATGGTGCGCACGGACATCGGGTCAAGGCGACGGCCGAGTTGATCCCGACGCTCGAGCGGGCCTTCACGCAAGGCGGCGTGCATCTCGTCGCGGTGCCAATCGACTACAGCGAGAACATGCGGGTGCTGGTCGAGGAGCTCGGCAATCGGAGCATCGGATAGACGAGCTAGCGGGTTACTCTCCAGATCGTGCCGTTGCCGTCCTCCGAAATCAGCAGCGCGCCGTCATGTGCGACGGCGATGCCCACGGGCCGGCCCCAGACCTCCTTGTCGTTGACGACAAAGCCGGTGACGAAATCCTCATATTCGCCGGTAGGCGTGCCGTCCTTGAGGCGGATGCGGATCACCTTGTAGCCTGTCCGCTTCGACCGGTTCCAGGAGCCGTGCTCGGCCGCGAAGGCATCGCCGTGATATTCGACGGGAAAATTGCTGCCGTCGTAGAAGGTGAGCCCGAGCGAAGCCGAATGCGCCTGCAGCAGCACGTCGGGGACCGTGATCTTGTCCTTGAGATCGGCCCGCGCACCGGCATGACGGGGGTCCTGGTGGTCACCGATATAGAACCACGGCCAGCCGTAAAAGGCATTTTCCTGAACGCGCGTGACATAATCCGGCACCAGGTCGTCGCCGAGGCCGTCGCGCTCATTGGTCGAGCACCACGCCGTGTTGTTTGGCTGCATCGCAAGGCCCACGCAATTGCGGATGCCCGTGGCAAACAGCTTCTGGCTCTTTCCGTCGGGATCAAACGCCAGCACCGCAGCGCGGTCCTTCTCATCGCCCCAGGCCGCGCCGAGCGGTTGCTGCGTGCGCCACGCCTTGAGCCCGCCCGGTGGCTGGCCCATGCCTTCGGCGTCATTGCTGGCGGAGCCGACCGACACCAGCATGCGCTTGTTGTCCGGCGTGAACACGATGTCCCGGGTCGAATGCCCGTAGCCCGCAGGAAGCTTCGCAACGACGCTCTCCGGCGGGCCGGAAGCTTTCACATCGCCGGAACGATAGGGAAAGCGCACGACGCTGCCGGTGTTGGCGACATAGACCCATTGTGGGTTGTCGCCGTTCGGAAAGAAGGCAATGCCGAACGGGGCGTGCAAGCCGCTCGCAAAAATCTCGTTCGTGCCGGGCTTGGCCGCACCATCGGCGGCGCGGAGAACACGAACGCGACCGGCGCGGGTTTCGGCAACGAAGATGTCACCATTCGGCGCTACGCGAATGATGCGCGGACCGCTCAGACCTTCGGCAAACAACTCTATTTTGAATCCCGGCGGCACCTGTGGCACAGCGCCGGAGGGCCTTGCCACAACTCGCGAAACGTTCGCCGCCGACGCGGTCGCGCCGGGCTGCGGCAGATCCTTGGGCCTGATCAGGCGGACCGTGCCGGGCTTGTCCTGTTGCCAGCTTCCATAGGCTTCCTTGCCCTCACGCACGCCGCTTTGCGCAAGCGCCGCGCCGGTGCATGCAATCAGAAGAAACGACGTAGCGGCAACGGTCGGAACCGAATTGTTTGGCATCCCGTGATTTCCTCGCCTGCGCGTTGGCTCATCGCCCGCGGTATAATATCGGCTGATATCAATTGTTCTGATCCGCCGGATCAATTTGTCTTGGGGATTGATCGGCACGCCTGCTCAGGAGAGCGCGCCGAGTACGCCGCGGGTGGCCTGGTCGATCTCTTCGACATAGCGGCGGCGCGCGTAGGACTCGGTGAGGTAGCCGATCACCTTGCGGCTGTCGGCCGATTCCAGCACCGCCAGGACCTCCGCCTCGGCATCGTCAAACAGTTTCATCGCGGTCTTGACGTTCATCTCCGGAAGCAGAGCGATGTCAGTATAGCGCGCGAGCTCGACGACCTGAATATCATCGGCGATGGCATCGAGCTCGCCGGAAAACAGATCTGGCAGCAGCACCAGCCCGCAATAATCGTCGTTGTTGTTGACCACCACGACCGCCAGCCGCGAGCCCAGCGCGAATTCGCGCCGGCACGCGGCGATGGTCGTGGTCGACGGCACCTTGCCGGCGTCGGTTCGCATCATGCGTTCGACCGTGAGATTGCGCAGCCAGCCGACGTCGTTGGCGCTGCGGATCGTCTCGCCGCGCAGATGCAGGCGCCAGGTCGAGAACGAATGACCGAACATGAAGCGCACGAAGATGCTGGTGACGATGCAGCCCGCCAGCACCACGGCGGTGACATCGACGCTGCGCGTCATCTCCAGCACCAGGAACGACATCGTCAGCGGACCACCGACGATCGCGACCCCGAGCGTCGCCATGCCCGTCAGCATGCTGACCGTGGGATCGACGGTGAGGCCGAGGCCCGTCCATATCAGCACCGCGGCAAAGAACTTTCCCAGCATGCTGCCGACGAACAGCGACGCGAAGAACAGGCCGCCGCGGAAGCCCGAGGCGAGCGAAACCAGGCAGGCGATCAGCTTCAGGGCAATGACGGTTGCGATAAAGCCCATCGCCATCTCGCGGTGCAGGTTGAGCACCATCGCGCCGTGACCGGCCGCAAGCACCTGCGGCGTGATGATCGCCATGCCGCCGACACAGAGGCCGCCAATCACCGGCCTGAGCCAGATCGGAAGCCAGGGTTGCGCGAACACACGCTCGAACAGCGAGGAGCTGCGCATCACCAGGATGCCGATGATGCTCACGATCAAGGCGAGGCCGATCAGAGCCAGATATTGCTCGAGGCCGACAGTGCCGACATGCGACACTTCCAGCGAATAAGGTGCGCCACCGAGATATTGCGCGGTCAGCGCGCCCGCGAGCGAAGCGGCGAGGATCGGTGCCGCGCTACCGACCGCATAGACGCCGACGATCAGCTCGCAGGCATAGAACGCGCCGGTGATCGGCGCACCGAAGGCAGCCGCAATCGCGGCCGCAGCACCGCAGCCGACAATCAGCCGCAAATCGTTGCGCCTGAGATTGAGGAACTGCCCGATCAGCGATGCGGCGCCCGATCCGATCTGGGTATAGCCGGCCTCGAGGCCAACGGAGGCGCCGCAGCCGTTGGAAATCAGCGTCTGTCCGCTCACGACCACACTGTCGCGCGCCGACAGCCGGCCGCCGCGCAGCGCATTCGCCTCGATCGGGTCGACCGCGCTCGAAATCTTCCAACGTCGACGCGACCATTCCATGATGCCGAGCGAAAGCCCACCCAGAGCCGGCGCGATCAGCGCGACGATCGGATTGACGAAATCATTGGCGCTAAGGCGCACGTCGATGCGAATGCCGTAAATCAGGACATGCGCGATCTGCGCGATCTCGCTCATCAACGTGACAATCGCGCCTGCGATAACGCCGATCACCAGCGCGAGCGGGATCAGGTAGAATTCGTTGCTGCGCAGCAGCGCGCGCACCGTGGTGAGGACACGGTTCGAACCACGTCTTCGATGGATGATGTCAGTGATCTGCGAATCCACTGGCGATCCCTACCCGTCTCCCTCACGCATCGGCGTGACCATAACCCGCCTTTTGTGGCGGAGGCTGATATTGCCCGAGGTGCCCTGGTTGATGCCGAGCGCGTTCATCCGGCGGCATGCGTCGATGATGGCGTGCCGCTTGCTGGTTTCGTCTCGGGTCATCGCGCGTCTAGCCATATTGCGAGCCAGGTCCGAAGCACCGGCAGATGCAGGGGTCTGCGAGGCAGATAAGGGGGCAAGGCGTCGCGGGTCAAGCCGCTCGTAACATATTGGCAGACCTAGATGAATGACCCGTGAATTATCTCAGGTCGGGCGGTCCGGAACGGCCGCCTCGGTGAAGGTTGCCATGCGGTTATGCAGCGCGCAGGCGAGCCGCAGGACCGGTAGCGCGAGCGCTGCGCCGGAGCCCTCGCCGAGCCGCAAATCGAGGTCCAGCAAGGGTTGTGCGCCGAGAGCGTCGAGCACCAGCCGGTGCCCCTGCTCCGCCGAACGATGCGAGAAGATGAGATAGGGACGACAGGAGGCATTGAGGCGGGAGGCCGCCAGCGCCGCGACCGAAACGATGAAGCCATCGATCAGCACCGGGATACGGCGCTGCGCGGCCGCGATGATCGCGCCGGTGACCGCCGCGATCTCGAGGCCACCGACGCCGCACAGGATTTTCTGCGGCGGCGCGTTCATGAGGCCATGAAGCGCCAGCGCCGAATTGATAATGCGCGCCTTGCGCTCGCGGCCGGCGGCATCGAGCCCGGTGCCGAGGCCCGTGATCTTGTCGGCGCCGGTTCCAAGCAACGCCGCGGCGACCGCCGCCGCCGAGGTGGTATTACCGATGCCCATTTCGCCGAGGATGAGGAGATCGGGCTCGGCTGCCGCGGCGCGCGTGACCGCGCGTTGGCCGCAGTCGAGGGCGAAGGCGAGATCAGTGGATTCCAGCGCGGTCTCGACACTGAAATCGCGCGTGCCGCGAAGTGGTTTGTCGGAGACGATGCCCGGCATTTGCACTTCGGCCAGCGTGCCGGCATCGACGACTTCGAGGGAGGAGCCAAGCTCTCGCGCCAGCACCGAGATCGCCGCCCCGCCCGCGGCGAAATTCGCCATCATCGCGATGGTCACTTCCCGCGGGTAAGCGGAGACGCCCTGTCTGGCAACGCCATGATCGCCGGCGAAGACGATGATCGGTGCACGGTCGGCGCGCGGCTTTTCGGTCCGCTGCAATCCCGCAAGCTCGATCGCGAGCGTCTCGAGTTGGCCGAGCGCGCCGGTCGGCTTGGTGAGCTGGCTCTGGCGCGTCGCCGCGGCGTCGCGATGGACGGCCGAGGCGGCAGGACATGGCCGGGTGATCCAATCGGGAAGCATGACGTGCACCTAGATCAAAATGCGTTTGAGGATATAGCTGTCCATGATCCAGCCATGCTGCCCGCGGGCTTCCGCCCGTGCCGCGACTATCTTTGCACGCACGTCGGCCAATGGCCCGGAGAAAAGCATCTGGTCCGGCATGCCCAGATAGGCGCCCCACCAGATGTGAAGCCCGGCCGGGTCAAGCGACCGGAACGCCGTGTCGCCGTCGAGCATGACGACAACAGTCTCCACGCCAGTCGGCCATCCGTTCTCGCGCAACTGCCGTCCTGTGGTCACGACAAAAGGCGCGCCGATCTCGTTGAGCGGAATGGCATGCGCGGCACAGAGCGCCTGGATGGCGGTGACGCCGGGGATGACTTCGATCTCCGGCATCGGATCGAGCCGGCGCGCGATGCGAAGGCTGGAATCATAGAGCGAAGGATCGCCCCAGATCAGGAACGCCACGCGTCCGTTACTGCCGAGGTGCGCCTTGATCTCGCGCGACCACACCGCAGCGACCGCATCATGCCAGTCATCGACACCGCCGCGATAATCTTCGCGAGCGGCATCGCGCACCGGCAGGTCGAACTCGACCGGCCGCCCCTTTGTGCTGGTCAGGACGCGTGCGCAAATCTCGCGGCGCAATTCGGCAAGATCGGATTTTTCCCCGCCCTTGCGCGGAATCAGGACAAGATCGGCAGCGTTGATGGCGCGTGCTGCCGCAAGCGTCAGCTGCTCGGGATCCCCGCAGCCGATACCGATCAAGGAAAGCGTGAGCACAAGAGAGACCCCGGAGCGACCGCTGGCGATCGCCCCGCAGGGATCAGGCTGCGTTATGCAGGCGCGGCGTGACGAGGCCGCCATCCAGCACGCCACGCAGCGATTTCGCCAACGCCAGCACACCGAGATCGACCAGCGGCTCGATGACGATCACCATGGCGTAGGATGCACCGAAGGTCGCAATCGAGGACAGGTTTTCCGCGCCGAGCCCACGGCCATAGATCGCCCAGAACGCGACCCAGGCGACGATGCCGGCCTGATACGCGGTCGAGAGCGACAGCGCCTGGCGGTAACGGAGATCGACGTAAGCGGTGTCACGGGCAACGATCCGTGCGGCGAGCACATTGATCGCAAACAGCGGAACCAGCAGCGTCGTGACGTTCATGCCGTATTGCGGCAAATCCGTCGGCACCAGGAAGATCCCCTGCAGCAACAGCCCGAGCGCCAATCCCAACGCCGCGGGCGCGGCTCCAAAGATCAGGAACAATGTCGAGCCGAAGATGAAATGCACCTCTGACACGCCGACCGAAAAATGCGGCAGGATCTCGAAGAAGAACATCACCAGCAATGTGGTCGCTGCCGTGCGGAGCGCCAGTGAGGAAACGCCCTGCTCGCGCGCGGTCTCGCCGGCAAGCTTCAGCGCGTAGCCGCCGGCGGCCGCCGCGGTGGCGTAGCTGAGGACGATCTTGGTGCCGTCGACAATTCCGGGCTCGATATGCATGGTTTGTCTTCCTTCTCGATTGGCTGACTATACCGCTATGGATCGTCCGCCGCCAGCGCCCCGTAGAGGATCACCGCGGTCGCCGTGACGTCTTCCTGGCTGAGCTGTTCGGCGAGTTTCTCAACAGTCGTGCGAAGCAATCGCTGCTCGGCCTGGCCTACGGATTTGGCGAGCAGCGCCGGCGTATCGGGCGAAAGGCCCTGTGCGATCAGCTTGGCGGCGAGCGCGGGAAAGGTCTTTTTGCCCATATAGACCGCGGTCATCGCATGCGGGTCAGCCAGTGCCGCCCAATGCAGGTCCTCGGGCAGCTCGCCCTTCACGTCGGCGCCGGTGATGAATTGCACGCGCCGCGCGGTATGGCGGCGGGTGAGCGGAATGCCCGTGGCCGCACCGGCCGCGCAGGCCGCGGTAACGCCGGGGACGATCTCGTAGTCGACGCCGGCCGTTCGCAGTGCCTCTATCTCCTCTTCCAGCCGACCGAACATGCCGGCATCGCCTGACTTGAGCCGGACGACGCTCGCGCCGGTCGCGGCATAATCGACCAGCAGCCGGCTGACATGCTCCTGCCTTGCAGAGGGCCGGCCGGCCCGTTTTCCGACCGACACCAGCGTTGCGCCCTTGCGCGCATGATCGAGGATCGCGCCAGCGGCGAGATCGTCGTAAAGCACGACGTCGGCGGCGCGCAGGCGGCTGGCCGCCTTCAGCGTCAGCAGCTCTGGATCGCCAGGTCCGGCCGAGACGAAGGAAACGAAGCCGCTCACCGCTCCTCCGCGATCAGATGAAAGAAGGTGCCAGTGACCCGCCCACGCCGCGAGCCGGTCTCGGCGACTTCAGCGCCATTGGCGTCGCGCACGGAGGCAAGCGGCGGATCGGGTTGGGCGAGGATCGAGGCATAGTGGAATTCATGGCCGCGCAATCGCGCGCCTTGCTCGTGCCCGGGCATGCCAGCGGTCAGTTCCGCGAGGCGATAGCCGAGATGCATGCGCCGCCTGGCAAAGCTGGTCTCGAGGCCAAGCAAGCCGGTCATTTCATGGCGAGTGCCCTTGGCGTCGGTGAGCCCGGCGCCCAGCACCATGTAGCCACCGCATTCGCCGTGCACCGGCCGCGTTTCCGCAAACGTCGTGAGTGCGTTGCGGAATCTGCTATTGGAGGCGATCTGCCCCGCACGCAATTCCGGATACCCGCCGGGCAGCCAGCAGACATCGGCGTTATCAGACGGCCCTTCATCCGCGAGTGGCGAGAACGGCAGAATTTCGGCGCCGGCCGCGCGCCAGCCTTCGAGGATGTGGGGATAGACAAAGGAGAACGCGACATCGCGCGCCAGTGCGATGCGCTGGCCCGGAGGCGTCGCGCGCGGCGGTGCGTTGGCAGGTGCAATCCACGCACACTCTGCGAGCCTCAGCACCTCGTCTAGATCGATGCGCTCGGCAACGAGCCGCGCGGCTTCCGCGATCAACTCATTGAGCCGTGCCAGCTCCCCCGCCTGCACAAGGCCGAGATGCCGCTCCGGCAGCGCGATCGGCGCATGCCGCGGCAGCGCACCGAGTACGGTGATGCCGGCGCTCTCCATCGCGCGGCGCACGAGATCTTCATGCCGCGGGCTCGCCACGCGATTAAGTACGACGCCCGCGATACGCACGCCCTTGCGGAAATCGCGCAGACCCGCGGCGACCGCCGCCGCGGTCTGTGCCTGGCCGGAGGGATCGAGCACCAGCAGCACGGGCCAGTCCATCATCTCAGCAATATCGGCGCTGGCGCCCGCGCCGGACAGGCCCGGCGTCGCGACGCCGTCAAACAGCCCCATCGAGCCCTCGGCCAGCACGAGATCGGCATCCCCGCCGCGCGCCAGGAGCCCTTCGATGGTGTCGCGTGTCATCGCCCAGCTATCGATATTGACCGAGGCGCGGCCGGTCGCAGCGGCGTGAAAGGGGGGGTCGATATAGTCAGGCCCGCTCTTGAAGCACTGCACGGCAAGCCCACGGTCACGAAAGGCACGCGCCAGCGCCAACGTCAGCGTGGTCTTGCCGGCGCCGGATGCGGGCGCGGAGATGACGAGGCAGCGCGCCATCACGACGCCTCCGGAAAACGTGGAGAGGCGCCGACCGGCCGGTAGCGGCGATCGTAGTCGGCGGCATAGAGACGGCTTTCCTCGAAATCGCGGGCGCCAATTGTGTTGCCGACCAGGATGATCGCGGTACGCTCCAGCTCGGCGCCAAGCGAGGCTTCGAGCGTTCCGAGCGTGGCACGTACGATCCGCTCTTCGGGCCAGCTCGCGCGCCAGACCACCGCGACCGGACAATCGGCACCATATTGCGGCGTGAGCTCAGCAATCACCTTGCTCAGCACATGCACTGAAAGATGAATTGCGAGCACCGCTCCGGTGGCGGCAAAAGCAGCGAGCGTCTCGCGCTCCGGCATCGCGCTGGCGCGGCCCGAGGTGCGCGTCAGAACCACGGATTGCGCAAGCCCCGGCAGCGTGAGCTCGGCCTCGAGCGCGGCAGCCGCTGCGGCAAACGACGGCACGCCGGGCGTGACCGAAAAGGGAATGCCTAGCTCGCGCAGGCGCCGCAACTGCTCACCCATTGCCGACCACACCGAGAGATCGCCGGAATGCAGCCGCGCGATATCCTTGCCTTCGGCATGCGCTGCCGCGATCTCGTCGATGATCTCGTCGAGCGACAGCGCCGCGGTGTTGACGATGCGCGCGCCGGGCGGGCAATGCGCGAGAATTTCCCTTGGCACCAGCGAGCCGGCATACAGGCAGACCGGACACGAGGCGATCAGATCGCGGCCGCGCAAAGTGAGCAGGTCGGGCGCGCCCGGGCCGGCGCCGATGAAATGCACGGTCATTTCACGACCCTCCATTGCACGACGGGACGTGACGCTTCCCAGGAGCGAAAACCGCCGAGCGGCGCAGCGTGCGAAATCTCGATCCGCATGAGTTCGCCGCCATGCTTTTGCTGCAGCTCTGCGAGCAGCGCCTCGGTCTCAAGGGTCACACCATGCGCGACGATGCGCGTTCCCTCCGGAATCAGCGGCCAGACTGCGTCGAACATTGCGACATCGAGCCCGCCGCCGATGAAGACCGCATTTGGCTTTTTGAGAGACGCAAGCGCTGCCGGCGCACTGGCCGCGATGACGCTGATCTTGTGCGCGAGACCAAAGCCCTTCGCATTGGCGAGGATATTCGCGGCGCGATCTTCCCGCGCCTCGATCGCGATCGAACTGCCTCCGGCGAGCGCCCATTCGACCGAAATCGAGCCGGAGCCGGAGCCGATGTCCCACAGCCGCTCACCCGGCCGCGGCGCCAGCGCCGACAGCGCCAATGCACGCATCGGCCGCTTGGTGATCTGGCCGTCGTGCTTGAAGAGGTCGTCGGCAAGGCCGGATGCGCGCGGCAGCCCGGCGGCGCCATCCGCTTCGATCGCAACCGCCAGCGGACTGGCGACGGACGCTGTCGCGTAATTGTCAGCCCTGCCCTCGTTGATCTGTTCCCTCGAACCACCGAGCGCGGACAAGGTCCAAAGCCGCGAAGCACCAAAGCCACGCGTGACAAGCCATTGCGCGAGATCGGCTGCGGCCCTGGCGTCGCGCACCAGGGCGATGATTCGCACGCCGCGCGCGAGCAGCGGCACGAGCCGCTCGAACGGCGCGGCATGAAGCCCGATGCAGATCGTCGGTCTCCAGCGGCCAGCCTAGCCGCGAAGCCGCAAGCGAGAAGGTCGAAGGCGATGGATGCGCGATCCATTCATCCGGCGACAAATGCGGTGCAAGGCTTCCGCCGGCGCCATGCCAGAAGGGATCGCCGGATGCCAGCACCGCGGTCGGCCGGCCACGGCGCGCCAGCACGCAGGCCGCATCGAACGGCACCGGCCAAGCCTTGCCGCGTCCGTCGATACGAGCGAGCTTCAGGTGGCGTTCGCCGCCGAACACGGTTTCGGCCCGGTCAAGCGCGTTTCGGCTTGCCTCCGACAGCCCGGCAAGGCCATCTTCGCCGATGCCGATGATGGTCAACCAAGGACTGGAGCAGGTTTCAGACATGCGCGCCCTCATTCTGGGCGGAACAGGCGATGCCAACCGGCTTGCGGAAGCATTCGTGCGGGAAAAGATCGACGCGATCTATTCCTACGCCGGACGCACGCAGATTCCGCTCGGTCACGCGCTGCCAACGCGGGTCGGCGGATTTGGCGGCGTGGAAGGACTTGCGGATTTCCTCGGCGAGGCAGGCATCACTCATGTCATCGACGCTACGCACCCGTTTGCCGCGGAGATGAGCCGTCACGCGGGCGAGGCGTGCGCCGTGACGGGCGTTCCCCTGATCGCGCTGGAGCGCGCGCCGTGGATCCGTACCGCGAGCGACAACTGGATCGAAGTGGCTGACCTCAACGCGGCGGTCGCTGCGCTGCCGGAAAGACCCACGCGCGTATTCCTTGCCATCGGCCGACAGCATCTTGCGCCGTTCGCGGTCAAATCGCAGCATGCCTATACGCTGCGTTTCGTCGATGCGCCGGATGGCGATCTGCCCCTGCCCGGCGCCGAAGTGATCGTGTCGCGCGGCCCCTTCACGCTCGAAGGCGACCGCGAGTTGATGCGCATCCGCGGCATCGAATTTCTGGTGGCACGCAACTCCGGCGGCGCCGGCGCCCGCGCCAAGATCGACGCGGCGCGCGAGCTCGGGCTGCCCGTGATCATGATCGCGCGCCCCGCGACGCCGGATCGGCCGCGCGCCGAAAGCGTCGAAGAGGTGCTGGCGTGGCTTCATCATGACGCGCGCCTCGGCGCATAAACCCAGCGGCCGACGCGGCGCGTCGCCGAATTGCCGACGATGACCAGCGTCGCCATGTCGGCCATTTCGGGCCGCGCATCCTCAAGCCGCAGCGTCTCGATCCGCTCCTTCGGTGTCGTCACCGCATGCGCGAGGATGACGGTGCGGTCGCCACAGCCGGCTTCTTTCAGGACATCCAGCGCACGGGCAAATCCCTCCGGCCGGCTCGCCGAACGTGGATTGTAGATCGCGATCGCGAAGTCAGCTTCAGCGGCGAGCCGCAGCCGCTTCTCGATGACCTCCCACGGCTTCAGATTGTCGGAGAGATTGATGGCGCAGAAATCATGGCCGAGCGGCGCGCCCGCGCGTGCGGCGGCGGCGAGCATCGCGGTGACGCCGGGCAGCACGCGGATGGAAAGCTCCCGCAACTCTGGCGCAGCTTCCAGCGCCTCGAACACGGCGGCCGCCATCGCGAATACGCCGGGGTCGCCGGAGGAGACGATCACGACGCTGCGTCCTTCGGCGGCGAGCTTCAAGGCTTCACCGGCGCGCTGCAATTCCTGGCGGTTGTCCGACGGATGCAGCCGCAAGCCTGCTCGCGCCGGCACGCGCGCGACATAGGGCGCATAGCCCAACACGTCCGTGGCATCCGCGAGCGCGGCCGACACTTCCGGCGTCACCAGCGCGGCGTCACCGGGGCCGAGGCCTGCGATGGTAAGCGTGCCCGTCATTCCGCCGCTTCCTGCCGCCGGCCATAGCGGCCATGCACAAGGACGATTGCAAAATACGGGCAATCCGCAGGCTCGACATCTCGCAGGCGTGCGATGCGCTCGTCCGGCATCGTACCGCGCTCGATCAGCCAGGCGTCGTCCAGCCGCCCTGCTCCTTCCAGCACGCGGCGGATCTTTGCGAGGTTGCGGCCGGTCTTCATGATGACCAGCGCATCGGAACTCCGCACGCGACGCTCGAGTTCCGCCTCCGGCAGCGTGCCCATCAGGACCGTCATCACATCGTCGCCAAGCGCCATCGGCAAGCCCGCGACATTCCAGCAGCCGGCCATACCGGGAATGCCGGCGATGACTTCGACCTCGGCGCGGCCCTGCAGGCGCGTATAGAGATGCATAAACGAGCCATAAAAGAAGGGATCGCCCTCGCAGAGCACGACGACATCGATCTCGCGCGCAAGCGCCGCGAGGCGATCGGCCCATTGGTCGTGGAAGCCGGCGAGCAGCCGCGCATATTCCTCGCTGCCGACCGCGAGCTCGGTCGTGACCGGATATTCCATGGCGTACTCGCGCACATCCGGCGCCAGCATGCCCTCGACGATGGCGCGCGCCTGGCCGAGCCGTCCTTTCTTGCGGAAATAAGCGACGTGCTTCGCCGCGCGGACCGTGCGGTCGGCGCGAACGCTCATCAGGTCGGGATCACCGGGTCCAAGGCCGCAGCAGATGATGCGTCCCATGTCATTCGCTCCTGCTTGCGAGTGCATTCACGGCGGCGACCGTGATCGCCGAGCCGCCGAGGCGGCCAACCACGGTGAGCGCGGGCGCCGGGGGCGACGCCATCAACGCGGCCTTGGATTCGGCGGCTCCGACAAAGCCGACCGGGCAGCCGATGATCGCCGCCGGCCGCGGGCAATCCACGTCTTCGAGCATGTTGAGCAGATGGAACAGCGCTGTCGGCGCGTTGCCGATCGCGACGACCGCGCCCTCAAGGCGGGGCCGCCACAGTTCAAGCGCCGCGGCCGAGCGCGTCGTTTGCATCGACATCGCAAGCTTCGGAACGCTTGCATCGTCCAGCGTGCAGATGACGCGATTGCCCGCCGGCAGGCGCGCGCGGGTGATCCCTTCGGAGACCATGCGAGCGTCACACAAAACCGGCGCACCGTCCTGCAAGGCTGCGCGCGCCGACGACGCCATCTCCGGCGTGAACCGGACATGCGCTTCCAGACCAACCATGCCGGCCGCGTGGATCATGCGCACCACCACCGGCTCCTCATCGGACGAAAAGCGAGCAAGGTCCGCCTCGGCGCGGATGGTCGCAAAAGACTTCCGGTAGATCGCTGCGCCATTGGTTTCAAAGGCGTACGGCATCAGCCCGCTCCCGTGAGCACGGCGGGATCGGCAAGGATTTGCGCTCGGGAAAGCTCGCGCATCGCCGGAATATCGCGCGGCGAACCATTGCGGACAACATCGAATCCGTCCGCCGTCCCGACCAGAGTGATGGCAGCGGGTCCCGGATGGGCGCAGCCCTTGGCGCAACCCGACACATGAAGTCGTCCGCCGGCAGGAAGATGCGGCGCAAGCGCCGCCGCGAGCGCACGCGTTTCCGCCCGTGCTTCCGGACAAGCCGGCGCGCCGGTGCAGGCGACGACCCGCAGCAGCGGATCGCTTGCGCGCGTGACGAGGCCTTCGTGGTCGGGCATCTCCCGCAGGTACTCGAGCAAGACCATGCGCCAGGGCGTCATGCGCAAACCCGGAGCGAGCGTGGCAAGGTAGCCGAGCGTTTCGCTTTGCATCTGCCCGAATGCGAACCCGACCAGCGCGCCCACGGGATAGAGTCCCGGCTCCGGCGGAGCGCTCGCGGCCGCCGCCGGTATCGTCTCGCCGGCCAGACCATCAGGCAGCTTCGCCCCATCGATGATATGGGCGGCCATGCGCCCCCGCCCGTCCCTCGTCCCACCGGAGGCGACGAACCACTCGGCAAGGGACAGCGCGGTATCGACGGCGTCGTCAGGTGTGACCGCCCGTCCCTCCGCCGCGCCATCTGCGCGGACGACAAGGCCGCCATCAATGCCGCGCTCGATGCGGATATCGGCGGGCGCGTGTGCAAGCACACGCTCTGCGCCGCAGTCCACGTCGAAGCCAAATTTTTCGGGGAGACCGAGCGTTCTCCTGGCAAGCGCCCGTTCAAGTTCCGCGGCGAGCGACTGGATGTCATCCCCTTGCGCCCAGAACGGCGACACCAAAATGTTGCGCTGGGTTTCGGACTGGAGGTTCGCGTCGACCAGCCCGAGCCGGTCGAGCCCCTCGATCAACGGCTCAAGGCTCGCTTCGCTGACACCGCGGATCTGCAGATTGGCGCGGCCGGTGAGATCGAGCAAACCATTGCCATGACGCGCCGAGAGCTCGGCGATGCCCGCCGCCTGCGCGGAAGACAGCCTTCCTCCGCGCGGCCGCAGCCGCACGACCAGGCCATCGCCCGACCGCATCGGTCGCAGCGCCGAGGGACACCAGCCCTTGATCTCGAAGGCGCTCATGACGCCTCCCGCAGCGAGGCCAGGATCGAATTGCGACGGGTTACCCAGAGCGAGGATTCATCGAGACGACGGAAGCAATCCTCGATGGCTGCAAGCGCTTGTGGGTTCTCGCGTCCAAGGAAGGCACGGATGTCGTCGTTGCCGAGCGTCGCATCATAATAGAGGTCGAACAGATGCGACGGCACCGCGTCGGCCAGATGCGCGAACGCCGCCATGTGCTCGAGCGTGGCCGCGATTTCGGCGGCGCCGCGAAAACCGTGCCGCATCATGCCCGCGATCCATCCAGGATTGGCCGCGCGCGAACGTACGACACGCGAGATTTCTTCCGGAAGCGTTCGTGCCCGCGGCGCCTCCGGCCGGGTCGCGTCGAGATGATAGAGCGATTTGACCTTCGAACCGAGGCTTGCGGCGGCGGCAGCGATGCCCGCCTCATGCGCGGCATAGTCGGACGCCAGCAGCAGATCGGTCTCGGGCAGATCCTGCACATGGACGAAAGTGTCCGCACCCGAAAGACGCGCTTCGATGCCCTTGCGATCCGGTTGCATAGCGCCATCGGAGGCAAATGACCACGAAGACGACGCGAGCCACGCCCGACCGGCGGCCACCAGCGATGCCCTCGTAAAGACGTCGAGCGTCGGCGTCAGGCCGACGCCGTATTGTCCGGGCCTCGGGCCGAACACGCGCGCGGCACGCGCCAGGTAAGGATTTTCGTCGCCCTCGAAATCGCGCTGCGAAAGTGCTTCCGAAGCGGCCTCGAACAATTGCGCCAGCGGCGCGAACACGTCGCGGAACAGGCCGGAGACGCGCAGCGTCAGATCAATGCGGGGCCGGCCGAGTGCGGCGAGCGGAAGAATCTCGAAGCCGGTCGAGCGGCCGGACGCGGCATCCCAACACGGCGCGACGCCGGCGAGCTGCAGCGCCATGGCGAACTCCTCGCCCGCGGTGCGCATGGTGGCGGAGCCCCAGAGATCGATGACGAGGCCCTTCGGCCAGTCGCCATGATCCTGCAGGTGCCGGCGCAGCAATTCTTCCGCGAGCTTGATGCCCTGCGCATGCGCGGCGCGGGTCGGCACGGCGCGAGGATCGACGGCGAAGAGATTGCGCCCGGTCGGCAGCACGTCGCTTCGTCCGCGATGCGGCGAGCCGGCGGGTCCCGGCGCCACGCGGCAACCCGACAGCGCCGTGATCAGCGCATCTCGCTCGGCATGACCGCAATCGCCGCGACCGAACACATGCAGCCCGTCGCCGAACTGGCTTTCCTTGAGATCGCAGACGAAACGGTCGATGCGCGGGATGGCTTCGGCGGGTGCCGCCGACGCGGCAAGACCGAGATCATCCTCAACACCGGCGGCGCGCGCTTCGTCCCGTATCGCAGCCACAAGGCGCTGGCGTCGCGCCGGGTCGAGACCGTCGGCGGTTGAGTATTCGTCGAGCAATTGCTCGAGCCGCGCAAGGCTGAGCGGCAAGTGGCTCGCGGCAAGCGGCGGCGGCAGATGACCGATGGTGACGGCGCCGATGCGGCGCTTGGCCTGCGCGGCCTCGCCGGGATCGTTGACGATGAAGGGATAGATCACCGGTACGTCACCGATCAGCGCTTCCGGCCAGCACTCTTCCGACAGCGCGACCGACTTGCCGGGCAGCCATTCCAGCGTGCCGTGCGCACCCATATGGATCAGCGCGTGAACGCCCTGTTGCCGGAGCCAAAGGTAGAACGCGACATAGGCATGACGCGGGATGCGCGAGAGATCGTGGTAGTCGGCGTCACGGTTCTGTACCTCGCCACGGTCGGGCTGTACCGCGATGATGGCTTTGCCGCTTTGAATCGCCGCGAAATGGAATACGCCGTCACGAACTTGCGGATCGTCTTCGGGCGCGCCCCAGGCGCTCTCAAGGTTCTCTTGCAAGGCAACCGGAAGCTTCACCAGTGCATCACGGTAGTCCGCGACGCTCCATGTCAATTCCGCTTTGTGCAATGCCGGTCCGAGCCCATCGACAGGTTCGACATCGAAGCCCGCCGCGCCGAGATCACCGAGCAAGGTGTAGGTCGAAGCCAGTGCGTCCAGTCCTACCGCGTGCGCGATCTGATGCGGACGGCCGGGATAGCTGGAGAGGATGATGGCGAGGCGCTTGTCATGCGCAGGCACGGTCGCGAGCCGGTGCCACGCACAGGTGCGATTGATCGCCGCGTTGACGCGCTCGGGATCGGGTTGGTGCGCCAGATGCGCGAATTGCAGATCGGTGTCGCGTTCGCCTGGCGACTTGAAGCTGACGACGCCGGCGAGCAGCCGCCCGTCGACCTCCGGCAGCACGACATGCATGGCAAGATCGGCCGGCGACAGGCCGCGGAGCGAGGATGCCCAGTCTTCCTTGCGGGCGGTCGATAACGCGACCTGAAATACCGGGCACGAGGCGTTATCGAATGGTGTCGTGCCGTCGTCGCCGATGGCGGAGAACGCGGTGGCGTTGACGATTGCTGCCGGTGGACGTTCGGCGAAGTGCGACCTCAGCCATTCCGGGACACCCTGCGCCCTCAGCGAGGTCGCAAACGCGCCGTGAGCATCAAACCCCTTCTCGCGCAGCGCCAATATCAACGAATCGACCGGGCCTGTATCGGCTGAAGTCAGATAGGAGCGGTAGAAGGTGACCAGCGCATGCGGCCTCCCATCGGGCGGCGGCAACGTCGTCAGCGCTCCCCTGGCTGGATCGTAAAATCCCATGTCGGGGATTTCGGTCTCACCGAACACGGGTCCGGCATAAAGACCAGATGCCAGCGCGAGCTGCGCGATCGCGACCTGTGCGGCGACAGCACCGCCAGCATCGCACAGCACCCGCAACCGCCGCAGTGTCGATACCGGCACCGTCGAAAGCGCATCGAGCCGCGGGTCGTCGCGGCCGTCGGCCGGCAGCACCGCCAGCGCGATACCGCGTTGTTTCGCCAGTTCATGCAGCGCGTTGATGCCGTATTGCCAATAGGATTCGCCGCCGATCAGCCGCACCAATATGCCGCAGGCGTGCGAGAGCGTGCGTTCGGCATAGGTGTCGACCGAGAGCGGATGGCGCAGCGCGATCAGATTGGCGAGCCGCAGCGACGGCAGGCTCTTGCAGCCACGTCGCCAGCCGGCGGCGAACGCGGCAAGATCGCTGTCGGAGAACGAGAGCACCACGAGATCGGCCGGATCCTGACCGAGATCGACTGATGTCGCGGTCTCCTCCAGGCCATGGCTCTCGCGGAAAACGACGTGCATCAAACTCCCAACCCCTTAAATTCCAAATCCTGCCCTGATCGCCTGCTCATCGATGTCGACCTGCTCGCCGATCACGACGAGCTTCGATTGCCGCGGCGCCGTGCCCCACGGCTTGTCGAACTGGTAGCGCACGCGCTCGCCGACGGATTGCACCAGGAGCCGCATCGGCTTGCCCTTGACCGCGAGATAGCCCTTGGCGCGCAGCACATTCTGCTCGCGCGCCAGACGCGCGACCGAAGCCACCAGCGCATCGATGTCGGTGACCTCGGGGAGATCGACGACGACAGAGGCAAAGTCGTCATGCTCGTGCTCTTCCTCCCCGTCATGATGCGAGGGCCGCGCGGCGAGATCGTCTTCGGCCGCGGCGTTCAGCCCGAGGATTACCTGCGGGTCGATCGCGCCGTCGGTCACCGCCAGCATAGGGATGGCGCGCGGCGTCTCGGCGGCAATGGCCAGCTTCGCGGCATCAAGCCCGGCCTGGCCCGCCAGATCGGCCTTGGTCAGCAGCACGATATCCGCGCAGCAGATCTGGTCCTCGAACACTTCCGAAAGCGGCGTCTCGTGATCGATGCTCGCATCGGCCGCGCGCTGCGCATCGACGGCTTCAGGATTCGGCGCAAAGCGGCCCGCCGCGACAGCTTCCGCATCGGCGAGCGCGATGACGCCATCGACGGTGATGCGCGAACGGATTTCGGGCCAGTCGAACGCCTTCAACAGCGGTTTTGGCAAAGCCAGTCCCGAGGTCTCGATCAGGATGTGATCGGGACGAGTCCGGCGCGCGAGCAGCGTCTGCATGGCCGGGATGAAATCATCAGCCACCGTGCAGCAGATACAGCCATTGGCGAGCTCGACGATGTTCTCCTCGGGACAATTGGCGTCGGCGCAGGACTTTCAAAATCTCGCCGTCGACGCCTTCGCTGCCGAACTCGTTGACGAGCACCGCGAGCTTCCTGCCGCCGGCGTTGGTCATCAAATGCCGGATCAGCGTGGTCTTGCCCGAGCCGAGAAAGCCGGTGATGATGGTAACGGGTATTTTCGCAAGCGAGCTCACTCTGCAGCCTCCGGCAACGACATGGGGGGAATCCGCGCCAGCGATTGCTTGCGGAAAATCTCGGGCCGCGCGCGCCAGGGCACGAGGCCGTCCGGCGCGTCGGCATAGGCAGCGGCGCCCGCGACAATATCTCTCGCATTCGCTTCCGACATGCGGCCGTAGACATAGGACCAACGGCCGGGCGCGCTCAGCGCCACCGAGCAGCCATTGTTGCAGGCGGACAGGCACTCGACCGGCAGCACATGGACGCCGTCGGGCGCGCCGATCTCGGCGATGGCCTGATGCAGGAGCTTGCCGGGCGTGGGCTGCCCTTCCAAAACAGTCTGTCCTGCCTTGCAGGTGATGCAGACATGCAGCGTGACGGCCATCGCCCTTCCTATCAACGTGGTGGCGGGAAGATGCGATGAGGCGCACGAACCGGCGAGTGCGGCTCGTTTCCCCGTCGCGGAACACCCCGTCCGTCGGTTCAATCACGGTGCGCTGGCAGGTCTCCCGGCTTGCGGAGCAGGATTTCTCCTCTGATCCTCGCCTTCCCGACCTCAGGGGTCAGTGGCCAATTGAGGATCTCTCCGGTCACGGTCGCGGGGGCGGCTGCTTTTCGGACCTCATCCAGGCCCTATCGCATTCCCTCTTCGCCTGTCGTAGGACAGGAACCAGCGCTTGCCGCACCATTTGCCCAAGCACGGGCCTTGTCAAGCCGAAGGAGCAAGCCGAATGGCTTCCGAACAGGAACTGGCCGAGGATATCAGGCACAACGCCAAAATGGCCAAGAAGAAGGCCGTCCGCGACCGGATGATGGCTGCGAAGAGCGCCGAGAAGGGGCTGATCATCGTCCATACCGGCGCGGGCAAGGGCAAGTCCTCCTCCGCCTTCGGCATGATCGTGCGCTGTGTCGCGCATGGCTTTCCCTGCGCGGTGGTGCAGTTCATCAAGGGCGCCTGGGATACCGGCGAGCGGCGGATCTTCACCACCCATTTCGGCGACCTCTGCCAGTTCTACGCGATGGGCGAAGGCTTTACCTGGGAAACGCAGGACCGCGCCCGCGACATCGCGGCAGCACAGGCCGGCTGGGAAAAGGCGAAGGAGCTGATCGCCGATCCCAGCCTGCACATGGTCGTGCTCGACGAGATCAACATCGCGCTGCGCTACGACTATCTCGACGTCAACGACGTGGTCTCTTTCCTGCAGACCTCGAAGCCGCCGCTGACCCATGTCGTGCTCACCGGGCGCAACGCCAAGCAGGAGCTGATCGACGCCGCCGATCTCGTCACCGAGATGACGCTGGTGAAGCATCCATTCCGCTCCGGCATCAAGGCGCAGCCCGGCGTCGAGTTTTGACGGCCCGCATGGCGCGCGCGCTGATGATCCAGGGGGCCGGGTCGGACGTGGGCAAGTCGCTCATCGTCGCAGGCCTCGCACGTGCCGCGACGCGTCGGGGCCTTCGCGTGCTGCCGTTCAAGCCGCAGAACATGTCGAATAATGCGGCGGTGACGGCCGATGGCGGCGAGATTGGCCGTGCGCAGGCATTGCAAGCGCTGGCCGCCGGTGTCGAGCCGCTGACCGACATGAATCCGGTGCTGCTCAAGCCCGAGACCGACGTCGGCGCGCAGATAATCGTGCAGGGCAAGCGCGTGGCGACCCTGCGCGCGCGCGACTATGCGGCGATGAAGCCTTCGCTGATGCCGGCCGTGGTCGAGAGCTTTGAGCGGCTGAAGGCAAAATCCGATCTCGTTCTGGTCGAAGGCGCGGGCAGCCCGGCCGAGATCAATCTGCGCCAGAACGACATCGCCAATATGGGATTCGCGCGGCGTGCCGACGTTCCCGTGATTCTCGTCGGCGACATCGAGCGCGGCGGCGTCATTGCGCAGATGGTCGGGATCAGAACGGTGATCGATCCCGAGGATGCCGCCATGATCGCAGGCTTCATCATCAATAAATTCCGCGGTGACCCTTCCCTGTTCGATGATGGGTACAAGACAATTGCAGAGCGCACCGGCTGGCGTGGCTTTGGCGTGCTGCCCTGGTTCGACCGCGCGCGAGAGCTGCCGGCGGAAGACGCGCTCGGGCTTGTCGAGGCGCGCAAGCCCGGCCGCTGCAAGATCGCATTCCTGGCGCTGTCGCGCATTGCCAATTTCGACGATCTCGATCCGCTGAAACTCGAGCCGGACGTCGATCTCGTCATGGTGCGCCCGGGCGAAGCAATTCCCGGCGACGCCGCGCTCGTCGTCCTTCCCGGCTCGAAGTCGACCCGCGGCGATCTCGATTTCCTGCGCCGGCAAGGCTGGGACATCGACCTCCTCGCCCATGTCAGACGCGGCGGCCATGTGCTCGGGCTCTGCGGCGGTTATCAGATGCTCGGCAAAAGCGTCGCCGATCCCGATGGCATCGAGGGGCCGGCGGGAGGGACGGCGGGGCTGGGGTTGCTCGACGTGACGACCGTCATGTCGCCCGAAAAAAGTTTAACGCGCGTTCACGCCACACACGCCGAGACCAAACAAACGATCGACGCCTACGAGATCCACATCGGACGCACCGAGGGAAATGACCGCGCGCGTCCTTTCGCGTTCGTAGGCGGCGCACCGGAAGGCGCGATCTCCGCGGACGGGCGCGTGCATGGCAGTTACCTGCACGGGTTATTTTCGTCCGACCATTTCCGCCGCACTTTCCTCGCGCGGCTCGGCGTCGCTGCGTCAAATGAAAGCTACGGCGCAAAAGTGCAGAGCGCGCTCGATGCGCTCGCTATGCATATTGAGAAGCATCTCGATGTCGAAGGCTTACTCGCGCTAGCGCGCTGAAAGCGCCGCGGCGAGCCGCCCCCATTCGGCCTCGTTGCCGGGCAGACTCAGGCGCAGCCATCCCGGCTTGCCGCTGAAGATACGCGACCAGATTTTTGCTCGCGCGAGCCGCTCCTGCGCGGCGACAGCATCGGCTGCTTCATAAAGCCGAAACAGCGGCGTGCCTCCGATCAGGTTCCATGCCGCGCCCTTCGCAAGATCATCAAGCCGCAGGGCCTCGCGCCCAAGGCGTGCTCTTGTGGTATCGGCCCAATTGCGATCGAGCAACGCGCGCCGTCCGACCTCGATCGCCGCGCCCGATATTGGCCAGGGGCCGGCCATCGCCGCCAACGCAGCAACATCCGCCTTGCTGCCCAGCACGAAACCGAGCCGCAAACCGGCGAGCCCATAGAATTTGCCGAAGGAGCGCAGGATCAGGAGACCCGGCCTCCCCGCCTCTGCCGCCAGCGACAGTCCGGGCACGGCATCGGCAAAGCTTTCGTCGACGACAAGGCGGTTCACCCGCGACAGCAAGTCCATCAGTTTTGCAGGATCGTGCTGCCGGCCGTCGGGATTGTTCGGATTGACGACGATCGCGAGATCGGCGCCGGCCAACCCTTCGAGATCGTCGGCCCCTTCCGCTCGCCAGCCTGCTGCGGTGAGGGTCGGCGGGTACTCATTATATGTAGGCGTTAAAATCCTTGCGGCGCCGGGAGGTGCCAGCCGCGGCAGCAGCTGGATCGCGGCTTGCGCGCCGGCAAGAGCCAGCACGGGTGCGGTGGTTCCGTAGGCGCTTTGCGCCGCCTCGTGCAGGCTCTCGATCTCCGTGCGCGAGGGCAGCGCAGTCCAGTGCCGCGGCAGCAATACGCCAATTGGAAAAGACTGCCGGTTGATGCCGGTGGAGAGATCGATCCAATCCTCCGGACGTCCGCCGAAACGCCTGCATGCGACATCGAGATTTCCGCCGTGGTCCTGCATCATCAGATCCTAGACGACGGCGAATACGACAAGAAGCAAGGTGAGCGCGAACATCGCGGCAACATAGAGCTCCAGCGCCTTCGTAATATCGGCGGCGGCCGGATCGGCGGCCGCAGCGTTCAGCCAGGGCTCATCGGCGAGCTCACCATCATAAAAGCGCGGGCCACACAGGCGCACCCCGAGCGAGGCCGCCATTGCGGCTTCCGGCCAGCCGGCATTGATCGAGCGATGGCGGCGCGCGTCCTGCCACATGCCCGACATCGCCGCCTGCCGCCGACCGCTTCCCGCCAACACCGCAAACAACAGCCCCGTAAGACGAGCCGGGACAAAATTCGCGGCATCGTCGATGCGTGCGGCAGCCCAGCCAAAGAATGTGTGCCGCTCGCTGCGATGGCCGATCATGGAGTCGAGCGTGTTGATCGCCTTGTAGCCGGCGATGCCTGGCAGTCCGAGCAGCGCGCCCCAGAAAATCGGCGCGACGATGCCGTCGGAGGCATTTTCCGCCAGGCTCTCGATTGCGGCGCGCGCGATGCCAGCCTCATCGAGTTTCGAGGGATCACGGCCGACGATCATCGACACGGTCTTGCGTGCGGCTTCGACATCGCCCGCGCGCAGGGGATCGCGGACGGCCGCGACGTGATCGTAGAGCGAGCGGAACGCGACAAACGGCCAGGCCAGGATTCCGATTAGCACGACACCGATTAGTCCCGCTGGAGTCATTTGCTGCAGGATCCACGCGCATCCCGCCGCCAGCGCGATCACGAGCAGCGCCGCAGCGACGCCGGCCGCGCGGCGAAGCGAAGGCGCGTCCTTCTCGCGGTTCCATTGCGTGTCCAGAGCGGCAATCAATCGGCCGAGCCAGGTGACGGGATGGCCGATGCGCGCGAGCAGACCATTGGGCCAGCCCACCAGAGCGTCCACGACCATCGCTACCGCCATCGCTCCCGCAAAACCCAAGCAAAAATCCTCCGCCCTCCCCTGATGCGGGAGAAAGCGGCCTGCGCGCAAGCCCTCTTGTCATGATTTAGCGGTTTGTCATCGGTTGCAATTGATGGTTAGTGCGGGGCTGGAATTGGGGACAATATGGCCATCATCCTCATCACCGGGGGAGCGCGTTCGGGCAAGAGCATGCGGGCGGAAGCCCGTGCGCGCGAATTTGCGGGACAGCCGGTCTATATCGCAACCGCCGAGGCGCTGGATGCCGAGATGCGCGAGCGCATCGCCAGACATCGCGCCCGGCGCGGGAATGAATGGCTCGAACGCGAAACGCCGCTGGATCTGGTCAGGGCGATCAATGAAACCGATGGCGGCGGTGCGCGTTTGGTCGATTGCCTGACATTGTGGCTGACCAATCTGATGCTCGCCGAACGCAATTGGGAAGAAGAAGCCGCAGCGCTTGCGGAAATGCTTGGCCGGCAGAAGAGCCCGGTCGTGCTGGTCACCAACGAAGTCGGACTCGGCATCGTGCCTGATAATGTGTTGGCGCGCCGATTCCGTGACGCTGCCGGAATCCTCAATCAAATGATCGCGCGCGCGGCCGACGAGGTGGAGTTTGTCGTCGCCGGCCTGCCGATGCGGGTAAAATAGCCATGAGCGATGATGCTGATGCCGACACGCTGCAGAAGCTGACCGCCGACTTGCGGATCGGAATCTCGTTGTGCAGCCGCCTGCCGTTCGGTCCGACCGCCCCGCTCAGTGAGGGCGATGTGGCGCGCGCGAGCTGGACGTTTCCGATCGCGGAACTCGTCATCGGCCTTGCCGGTGCGCTGGTGTACTGGCTTGCGATCCGTCTCAATGTAGCGCCGCAGCCCGCCGCGGCATTGACGCTGGCGGCGACATTGCTGCTGACCGGCGCGATGCACGAGGACGGTCTCGCCGATACCGCCGACGGTCTCGGCGGTAGGACGCGAGAGCAGAAACTCGAGATCATGCGCGACAGCCGGATCGGCACGTTCGGCGTCTGCGCGCTCGCGATCTCGCTGTTCCTGCGCTGGAGCACGATTGCCGATATCGCCGAGCCGCACTATGTGGTGCTGGCCCTGATTTCGGCGCATGTGGCGGCGCGCGCGTGCCTGCCGGCCTTCATGTATCTTGTCCCACCGGCCCGATCGGACGGGCTTTCGAGCGGCGCCGGATCGCCGCCGGGATCGAGCGTGGTTGCGGCGCTGCTAGCGGGTGGGCTCTGTCTGCTGTTCAGCTTCGGTCCATCCGGCACCGTCATTGCCCTTTTGATGCTCGCGCTCGTCGGATTCCTGCTGGCACGGATCGCCACCAGGCAGTTCGGCGGACAGACCGGCGACGTGCTGGGCGCGATGGAGCAGATCAGCGAGGCCGCCATCCTTCTGATTGCGGCGTCCCTGTTCTGAGTGCTGGATTCCTGTTTGCGAATGACCTCTTAAGTCCGTTCCCGCTTTTCCGGATCAGTCGATCGTCATGCGCGCGTCATCGGCGCCGGCATCCCTTCAGGAACAGTTTGGCGCAAGCCCCGGCACGCTGCGCCCGCTCTTCCGGACCAGGCGGTGGCCGGTGACCGAACATGACTGAGCGCAACGGTTGCATGGCGAGCATGCCGAGCAGCATGCCGGCAGCGGCGTCTGCATCGTCGAGCTCGATCATGCCGCGCATCTGCTGCGCCCGCAGCCAGTTCGCCAGCGCATTCTGGGTCGGCGTGATCGCCTTGTGAAAGAATGTCTCCGCAATATCCGGAAACTTGTCGCTGTCGCCGACGATGACGCGTTGGAGCGCGATCACCTCCCCATCGAGCATCAGATCGGCGCAGACCTGCAGTGCTTCCGTCAGCGCCGCCTCGACATCGCTGCCATTGCAGGCGCGCAGCTTCACCACGGACTCGAAGGTCGCGATCCTGTCCGTCACCATCGCTTCGAACAGCGCGGCCTTGTTGGGGAACAACCGATACAGAGTCCTGGTGGAAACGCCGGCGCGGCGCGCCACACTCTCCATGGCCGTTGCGGCGAAGCCGGAATGGGCGAATTCGGTCCTCGCCGCTTCGGCAATGATCGTGCGCGTCTCCTCATCGGAGCGCTGTTGCGGCCGCCCGCGCCCTCGCCCTGGCTCATCTACCGCGTCGCCACCTTCACTCATCTTGTTCGCCTTCACGATTGTCATGGTTCGCCGTCGGAATTGTCATGCCATTCAGCCATGCTTTTGCATGATGACTGTCATTCTATTGACAGTCCCAACATGTCCCTTATTTTGGAAAACGTCAAGTTTCCTAATTAAGTCTCTGCGCTCAACGAAGTAGAATTTCGATTTATTCGCAGGGGGTTAATTCAAAAGGAGGGCTACCATGAGCCGTCATTCCACCACCTTCGAGGCCGAACAGAAGGTTTCAGCCGACGCAGTCGGGAGCCTCCCGACTTCCGATCACAACAAGGTGGTCGCTATCCCTGCCCCGAAGGCCAGCATCATCAGGGTTCAGCTGCGCCGCCTGCTGCTGGCGGGCGCCGCGGTTGCGTTGCTGTCGGGCGCCGTCTGGTACGGCTGGGACTACTGGACCGTCGGCCGTTTCCTCGTCTCTACCGATGACGCCTATGTAAAGGCTGACAACACGACCATCGCGCCGAAGGTCTCGGGCTATCTGAGCGCGGTGCTGGTTGGCGACAACGAGCGCGTCAAGGCCGGACAGGTCCTGGCGCGGATCGACGATCGCGATTTCGTCGTGGCGCTGGACCAGGCCAAGGCCGACGTCGCCGCGGCGAAGGCAACCGTCGCCAGCAAGCAGGCGCAGCTTGAGGTGCAGGAATCCGTGATTGCTGCTGCGAAGGCGACCATCGAGGTCGACACCGCGGCCAAGACCTTCGCCGGCCAGGAGAACAAGCGCTACACCGATCTCGCCGCGACCGGCTACGGCAGCGTGCAGAACGCGCAGGCCGCGCAATCGCGCAATGCCGGCGCCGAAGCCGCGATCCAGCGCGACCAGGCCAACCTGGTATCGGCGCTGAAGCAGGTCGACCTGATCAAGGCCGAGCTCGCGCAGGCGGTCGCCGCTTCCGCGCGCGCCACGGCCCTGCAGCGCCAGGCCGAGCTCAATCTCGGCTACACCACCGTCACCGCCCCGATCGACGGCGTGGTCGGCAACCGCACGCTCCGCACCGGCCAATTCGTGCAGGCCGGCACGCAATTGATGTCGCTGGTGCCGGCGAGCGGCGCCTACATCATCGCAAATTACAAGGAAACCCAGCTCACTGACGTGCATGCGGGCCAGAAGGTCGACGTCGCCGTCGACATGTTCCCCGGCGAGGTCGTGCACGGTCATGTCGACAGCCTCGCGCCAGCAAGCGGCCAGGAATTCGCGCTGCTGCCACCCGACAACGCCACCGGCAACTTCACCAAGGTGGTGCAGCGCATCCCCGTGAAGATCGCGTTCGAAGGCGGCGCCCCGATCGAGCTGCGGCCGGGCATGTCGGTCATCCCGACCATCGAGACGCAGGCGCGCCAGCACCGCGTCGCGAAGGCGCCGGAAACTCTGGAGATCGCTTCCGCTGCTGCGCATAGGTGATGCCATGAGTGCGCTTGCCCTTTCATCCCCGACATCTGTCCCCCCGGCCGCTGCACCAGCGGCCCCCAAAAACCCCGATCGCGCCAGCGCGACGGTATGGATCTCCATCGTCGCCGCGATGATCGGCGCCTTCATGGCGATCCTGAACATCCAGATCACCAACGCCTCGCTGCTCAACATCGAGGGCGGCATCGGCACCGGTGTCGACAACGGCTCCTGGATCTCCACCTCCTATCTGATCGGCGAGATCGTCGTCATTCCGCTGACCGACTATCTCAGCCGTGTGTTCTCGTTCCGCAGGATCATGCTGGCGCATGCCACCCTGTTCGCCGTCTTTTCGGTCGCCTGTGCCTTCACCCACGATCTGCCGTCGATGATCGCGATGCGCGGTCTGCAAGGCTATTTCGGCGGCGTACTGATTCCGATGGCCTTCACGCTGGTCTTCACCAGGCTGCCGAAGGGCCAGCAGCCGATCGGCCTCGCCATGTTCTCGCTTGCTGTGACCTTCGCGCCGGCGATCGGACCGACCATCGGCGGCTATCTCACCGAGAACTATGGCTGGCAGACCATTTTCTTCGTCAACGTGGTCCCGACCGCGGTGATGGTCACAATGCTGTTCTTCACCCTGGAGCGTCAGCCGATGCAACTCGGCCTCCTCAAGGAAGGCGACTGGTTCGGTATCGTCACCATGGCGGTCGGTCTGTCCGCGCTGCAGGCGGTGCTGGAGGAAGGCAACAAGGACGACTGGTTCGGTTCGCCCTTCATCGTCAAGCTTGCCATTACAGCCGCGATCAGCCTGTCGCTGTTCATCGCCAACGAGCTGATCGTGGAAAAGCCGCTGCTTAGGCTGCGTCTGCTGACCAACCGCAATTTCGGCATGGGCACGGCCGCGGCCGTGTTCCTCGGCTTCGGCCTGTTCGGCTCGATCTACCTGCTGCCGGCCTATCTCGGGCAGGTGCAAGGCTACAACGCCGAGCAGATCGGCGAGGTGCTGGCCTGGACCGGGCTGCCGCAGCTGATCCTGATCCCGCTGGTGCCGAAGCTGATGCAGCGGATCGATGCGCGCTATCTCGCCGCCTTCGGCATCCTGCTGTTCGCCTACAGCTCATTCATGAACACGACGATGTCGCTGGACTATTCCGGCGACCAGTTCTGGATCCCCAACATCGTACGCGCGATCGGCCAGGCGCTGACGCTGGCACCGCTCAGCAACGTCTCGCTCGGCAGCGTCGCGCCGCAGGACGCGGCAGCCGCCTCTGGCATCTCCAACATGATGCGCAACCTCGGCGGCGCGATCGGTACCGCGGTGCTGGCGACCATCGTCACCAAGCGCGAACAGTTCCACTCCAACATCATCGGCCAGTCGGTCGACCTCGGCCGCGAGGAAGTGCGCAGCCGGATCGCGGGGTTGACCAACTATTTCCTCAGCCACGGCGCGGCTGATCCCGCCACCGCGCACGCGCAGGCTATCGTTGCGCTGGGCAAGCTGGTGAAGCGTCAGGCGCTGGTGCTCGGCTTCAGCGATACTTTCATGGTGCTCGGCGTGGTGTTGCTGCTCTCGGCCGCTGCGATCCTGATGACGCGGAAGCCAAAGGCGGCAGTGGCGGGCGGCGGCGCGCACTGAGCAACAACGCGTTCGTTACCCTCAAAGTCCCGGGCCGCTCCACGGCTCGGGATTTTTCAAAAAAGTACTCACAAATCAGCGAAGTACAACATCACGCTCACGGAAGGGGCAGACAAACGCGGCTAAAAAGCCGTATATTCGCGTCCGAGCATCACCAATCCTCGAGCCAATGCCAATGACGGGGCAGCTCAGCCGGCGCGACGCGTTGCAAACACTCGCACTGGCCGGCGCCAGTGCGATCACCGGCGTCTCCTCCGCCGGCGCAGCCGTCTCGCCTCGCAGCCACGGGCTCGACGGCGTTCTGCAGGCAGCCGTCCACAGCGGGCATGCGCCCGGCGTGGTAGCGATGGCGGCAACCGATCAGTCCATCCTCTATGAAGGCGCTTTCGGCCTGCGCTGCCACGGCGCACCGGCGAAGATGACCGCCGATACCACCTTTCGCATCGCCTCGATGGTGAAGCTCCTGACGTCGGTCGCCGCGATGCAACTCGTTGAGCACGACAAGCTCAGGCTGGATGAACCCGCGGAGAAGATCGATGCGGAACTCGCCTCGCCACCGGTCCTGACCGGCTTTGATGACAAGGGCGCGCCGCAATTGCGCCCGGCGCGAACGCCGCTCACGCTCCGTAATCTGCTCACCCACACGTCCGGCTACACCTATCCCCTGTGGGATGCCGACGTCGTACGCTATCTCAAATGCTGTCAGACCGACAAGAAACTCCCGCGCAAACCCCTGACCTTCGACCCCGATGCGAAATGGGCCTATGGCGGCAGCATCGACAAGGTCGGCCGGCTGGTGGAAATCGCGAGCGGCATGCCGCTCGGCCGCTATTTTCAGGAGCACATCACCGGCCCGCTCGGGATGCACAATACGGTCGTCAACCTGACCGCAAGCCAGCGCGCGCGGGAGGCCGGCGTGCATCGGCGCCAGGCCGACGGCAGCCTCAAGCCGGAGCCGCCGGAGAAGCCTACGGTCACAAGAGTGTTATCGGGTGGCGGTGGCATCTACTCCACCGCGCCCGACTACCTGATTCTGCTGCAGGCGCTTCTGAACGGCGGGAGCCTGCACGGCACCGCCATCCTGCGGCCGGAAACAGTGGCGTTGATGTCCCAAAACCAGATCGGCGATCTCGAGGCCGGTGTCATGAAGACCACGAATCCGGCGCTGTCGAGCGACGTCGATTTCTTTCCCGGTGTCCGCAAGCGCTGGAGCTTTGGGCACATGATCACGCTCGATCCTGTCAAGGACGGCCGCAAGGCCGGCAGCTTGACCTGGGCCGGCCTGCTCAACACCTATTACTGGATCGACCCGGCCTCGGGCATCGCCGGCGTCGTCATGATGCAGGTCCTGCCCTTTGCCGATGAGCGCGCATTGAAGGTCTATCGGCAGTTCGAGCGCGGCGTCTATCGTGCCTTCAAATCGGCCTAAGCCCGCGGTGTACTGCGATCATCGAGCATAGATTGGGAATGGCGCATTGAACTCGAAAGTTTTAGCCCTGATCGGCTTTCTTGTGCCGCTCACGCCTTGCGTCGCGCAGGACCGTCTCCAGGCTGCGCCAGAGCAGCTGACCTTGCTGGTCACGCGCGACCCCACGGGCGAGCAATGCCGACGCGTCGACAAAATCGACGGCGCCGATTTCGTATCAATCTCGCTGCATCGAACGTTCCACGATGATTTCGACGAGCATCCGCTGAAGCATGGCAAATGGGTGCCGCATTACTCCGGCGGCGCGGCGTGGCCGGAAGCGCAATATTGGGGCGGCGCCCACTCCCAGCTCAAGCGGCAGACCAAATATAACGGCGAGCAGCAGATCTACGTAGACCCCCATTACCGGGGGCTTGCGCTGCGGTCACTCGACCTAGACCCGTTCCGGGTTCGCAACGGCGTGCTGTCGATCATCGCGAGCCGCACACCGCCGGAGCTGCAGGCCGCGCTGTTCGACAATCCCTACGTCTCGGGCATCCTGACCACGCAAGCCTCGTTCTCGCAGAAGTATGGCTATTTCGAAATCCGTTCGAAGATTCCCGTCGGCACCGGCGTCTGGCCGGCGTTCTGGATGCTGGCCAATGATGGCGGCTGGCCGCCGGAAATCGACGTACTGGAAGGGCGCGGGCAGCGGCCTGGCGACCTCGTGCAGACCACCCATTGGCGCATTCCAAGCACGCAGAAGATCGAGTCATGCGGCTTCGATTACCTGTTGCCCGACGCCTCTCTCGTCTTCCACGATTACGGCGTCCTGTGGCTGCAGGACCGCCTGATCTATTTCATAGATCGCAAGCCCGTCTCCGACATCAAGGTCCCCGTGGGGTTCGAGGACCCCATGTACATGATCGTCAACCTCGCGATGGGCTCGAAATGGTTCGGCGGCGTCGGCGTCGTCGATGGCGAGACCCCGATGATGGTGGAGTTCCAGATCGATCGAATTTCAGCCTATCAAATCGACCCGTATCAAACGAACAAGGCGCAACAAGGCGCGATGCCGATCAAGGCGAGCCTGACGGGGGAAGCCGATGGCCGGTAAGCTCTCACGCCGCAATTTTGCAAAGCTTGCGGGTGTTGCCGGCCTTGGAATATTTTCACCTTCCATCGCGCAGGACAGCAAGGCCATCGCTGCACCCGCGCCCGCCAGTTTCCCCAGCGGCTTCATCTGGGGAACGGCGACGTCGGCCTATCAGATCGAAGGCGCCGTCCATGAGGATGGCCGCGGCCCGTCGATCTGGGACATTTTCAGCCACACGCCCGGCAAGATCGAGGACAGCACCAACGCCGATCGCGCCAACGATCATTATCACCTCTACAAGGAGGACGTCGGCCTCATCAAAAATCTCGGCGCCAAGGCCTATCGCTTCTCGATCGCCTGGCCGCGGGTGTTTCCGAACGGCGATGGGCCTGCGAATCCGAAGGGCCTCGATTTCTACAATCGCCTCGTGGACGAGCTGCTGGCCAACGGCATCGAGCCGTACGCCACCCTCTATCATTGGGACCTGCCGCAATCGCTGCAGGACCGCGTCGGCGGATGGCAATCGAGCGACACCTCGAAGGCGTTTGGCGACTATGCCGGCTATGTTGCGGAGCGCCTGAGCGATCGCGTCCAAAACTTCTTCACCATCAACGAGGCCGGGCGTTTCCTGAATTTCGGCTATGGCTGGGCCATCGACGCGCCCGGCCTCAAGCTGCCGACGGGCAAATTGAACCAGGCGCGTCATAACGTCGTGCTGGGTCACGGGCTCGCCGTGCAGGCGATCCGCGCCAAGGCGCGCCCTGGCACGCGGGTGGGCCTCGCCGAGAACATCGCAGCATGCGTGCCCGCCATCGACACTCCGGAATATGTTCACGCCACCGAAATCGCCACGCGCGAGCTTAACGCGGGCATTCTCGGCGTTATCCTCGAAGGCAAATATACCGAACACTATCTCGAATTTGCCGGCAAGGATGCACCGAAATTCACCGCCGATGAGCTGAAGATCATCGGCTCGAAGGTCGATTTTGTCGGCCTCAACATCTATGCCCCGCAATTCTACATCGTGCCAAAGGACAAGAAGCCGGGTTTCGACGTGGCGCCCTTCCCCGCCTCCTTCCCGCACATGAACTCCGAATGGCTTCGCATCGGCCCGGAGACCGCCTATTGGGTGCCGCGATTGACCGCAAAGGTCTGGAACGTCGACAACATCTTCATCAGTGAAAACGGCACCTCGTCGGAAGACAAAGTCTCGGCCGACGGCAACGTCTATGATCTCGACCGCATCATGTATCTGCGCAATTACCTGGTCCAGTTGCAGCGCGCGATCGCCGAGGGCGCGCCGGTGCGCGGCTATTTCCTTTGGAGCCTGATGGACAATTTCGAATGGATCTTCGGATTTGAAAAGCGCTTCGGATTGTATCGCGTCGACTTCGAAACGCAGAAGCGGATTCCGAAACTCAGCGTGTCGTTCTACCGCAACGTGATCGCGCGCAATGCGGTCAGTTCCTGATACTCCTAATACGCGGCGAAATTCTCGTCCGGCTTCTCGATGAAGTTGACGGCGATGCCGCGCGACAACATCGCAGCCAGGCGCTGCGCATCCCAGTTGGTCAGCCGCACGCAGCCATGCGAGGAGGCCTTGCCGACCAGCGACGGCTCGGGCGTGCCGTGAATGCCGTAGCTCGGCTTCGATAAGGCGATCCAGGTCGAGCCGAGAGGATTGTTCGGTCCGGGCGACAGATCGAACGGCTTCCGGGTCTCGACTTCCTTGAACTGATATTTCGGATTGTAGTGGAAGGTCGGATCGGAATTGATCGTGGTGACCTTCAGCGTCCCTGACGGCGTCGGCTTTGCGCCGCTGCCGATCGAGGCCGGAAAGAACGCGATCAATTCATTCCTGCTCGAGTACACCTTGACCGTCTGACGGTCCTTGTCGACATCGATACGGGATGCGTTCGGCGCTTTGTTCGCGTTCAGCACGTTCGCGACGATGATCACCTCCCCGGCTTCCGAGAACGACGCGTCCGGATTGAGCCTTGCGAGCAACTCCGTGCTCATATGGAATTTTTCAGCGAGCGCTTCGCGGATATTGGCGTAGCCGAGCGTCTTGAAGGACGTCATGTCTTCCAGCCTGGCCGGAAGCTGCACGAATGGTCCCTTGAGGTCCTCGCTGGTGATGGAATATCCGGTCAGGACGGGAACGATGGCCCCGGCGGTCAGCTCATCCCAGAACGGGCGGCTCCATCCGGTGTCGGCCGGCAGGTCGTGAATTTCCGCGAAAGCAGCGATCGCCTCGTCGAAGCGCGGCGAAATTTTACCGTTGATCTCGCCGGAGGAGATGTTGGCGCGATCGAGCAAGACCTGCGCCTTGACGACGGCCGGGTTGATCTCCCCGTCGTGACTGAACGCAGCAAAGTCCGCGGCGATGAAAGTGAACGGATTCACCTCCGACGCCTGCGCCGCCCAGGAGAGTAAAACCGGAATTAAATAAACACCAATCCTGCAGCCAAACATCGGTTTGGTCCAAAAATCGATGGCCTCAAAATGCCAGCAGGATCGGAGCCGTCAATTCAACAAGCCGCGACGGATGGTCTCATTCCGGTCAACTTACCTGACCGGCCGATGGTGAGGCCGGAACAGCCGCCCCTTCTCGGTTACCGCCGCAATCGCCAGCGCAGTCAGCGCACAGAGGAAGAAGCCCGTTGCAAACGGCAGCAGCGTCCCGTCATAGGCCTGCCCGATTGCGATGCCGATGCCAATGCCAAGCAGCGTGGTGATCGATCCATAGAGCGACGAGGCGGTGCCGGCGATTTGTCCGTGCGGTTCCATGGCGAGCGCGGTGAAGTTCGCCATCATCAATCCGAAGGCGAACATCATCAGCATCGACAGCGCAACGAACAGCGGCAATGGCAACGCCTGCATTCTTACAGCCACCAGCATCACCGTGGCGACCACCGCATAAATCACCAGCGCACCATGCGAGATCACGCGCATGCCGAGACGCCCGACGATGCGGGAATTGACGAAGCCGGCAATGGCAACGCCGGTTGCGGCAGCCGCGAAAGCGAGCGGAAAGTAGCGCCCCAGATGGAAGATTTCGGTGAACACCTGCTGCGACGAAAATACGAAGGAGACCATCGCACCCCACACAGCGCCGCACGCGAGCGCATAGCCGAGCGTCTGGCGGTTGGTGACCGTCCGCCAGTAAGCACCGAGCACCTCGCCGATCGCGAGCGATTTGCGATTTTGCTCGGGTAGCGTTTCCGGCATGCGTAGCGCGCTCCAGGCGAGCGTAATCACCCCATAGAGCATTAGCACGACAAAGATGCCGCGCCACTGCGTCAGCAGGAGCACGGCCTGGCCGAACGACGGCGCGACCACAGGCACGGCGACAAACACCATCATCGCGAGCGACATCACGCTTGCCATGCGCCGGCCGGCATAGCAGTCGCGCACGATCGAGGTCGCGATCACGCGGGTGGCCGCCGTACCAAAACCCTGCAGCGCGCGCGCCAGCAGCAGCAGTTCGAATGAAGGCGCAGCGATCGCGAGCACGCTGGCGACGGCGTAGAGGATCATGCCGCCGAGCAGCACCGGTCGGCGGCCGAAGCGGTCCGACAACGGCCCCATCAGGAATTGCCCGATGCCGAAGCCAATCAGGAAGGTCGAAAGCACCATCTGCGGCAGGTTGGCGTCGGCGATCTGGAATGCGGAGCGGATGTTCGGCAGCGCCGGCAACATCATGTCCATGGCGAGCGGATTGAGCGCCATGATGGAGGCGATCGAGACAACGAATTCGGGAAAGCCCATCGGGCGATGGCCTGCGGATATGCAGGCGTCGGCATTGATTTCAGTCACAAAGCAACCTCATGCGAAGGCTGCACTTTTACCGCTACTGTTGCGTTGCACAACGCGCGTTTCGGGATGGGTGGTCGGCGGTAGCGGATGAGGTAATTCTGTGCAGGCCTACGCGCCAAGCATTGCCTTCAATTTCATCACCGCGCTGTCAGGTGTCGTGAGCACCGCCTTGCCCGTGGCCTGTGCCACCTGCCCGGCAGCCGGCGCCATGCTGTATTGGGCGAGCGCGATGACGTCGCAGTCGCGCAGATCCTTTGAGGCCTCCACGACGAGACGGTCATGCTCCGCGCGATCGCCGCGATCGAGCGCCGCCATCGCCCCCTCCGCAAGCTTCGGCACCAGTTCGATGGACGCCGGAAATTCCCGCGGCATCGACGCCAGCGTCGGCGGAAACGACGACAACAGCCCGACCTTGCGGCCACTTTTTGCGGCCTGCTCGATCATTGCTTCGTTCGGCTTGAGCACGGGCATCGGCGCCAGCGCGCCGGCCACCGCCTCGATACAGGGCCCGAAGGCCGAACAAGTGAAGAGGATGCCGTTGGCGCCGGTGCTCGCCGCATAGCGGCCGATCGAGAGGAAGCGCTCGCTCATCGCATCGGTAAGCTTGCCATCGCGCGCCAGATCAGCCGAGAGGCTGTCGTCGAGCAGATTCATCAGCCGCGCCTCCGGCCACCATTTTGCAAAGGAGGCTTCGATCGGCACGATCGAGTGTTTCAGGGCGTGAACGAGGGTGATGCGCATGTCCAGGTCTCGCAATCGGCGCGGCAGATGGCGGCCGCGCCGCTTGCATCTCTCTTACTTGAACGGGATAGCGTACATCAAGCCACCCTTGGTCCAGGTGGCGTTCAGGCCGCGCTCGAGTTTCAGCGGGCTCGCCTTGCCGACATTGCGCTCGAAGATTTCGCCGTAATTGCCGGTCGCCTTGAGCGCCTGCTGCATCCATTTATTGTCGAGGCCGAGACGCGAGCCGAGGTCACCGGACACGCCGAGCAGACGCTGCACCGCGGGCGCGGAGGATTTTGCCATCTCATCGACATTGGCTTGCGTCACGCCGACTTCTTCCGCCTCGACGAGACCGTAATGCAGCCAGGTGATAATGTCGCTCCAGACCTCATCGCCGTTGCGGGTGAACGGGCCGAGCGGCTCCTTGCTGATGGTCGTCGGCAGCACGAGATAGTCCGCCGGATTTGGCGCGGCGGTCGCGACTGCGCCCGCGAGCGCGGAAGCGTCCTGGGTCATGACATCGCAGCGGCCGCCGAAGAAAGTCTGGTACATCGTGTCGACGCGGTCGAACACCAGCGGCTTCCAGTCGATGCCATTGGCGCGGCCATAGTCGCCCAGCGTCACCTCATGCGTGGTGCCCTGCGCCACGCAAACGGTGGCGCCCTTCAGATCTTTCAGTTCCTTGACGCCGGTGTCCTTCTTCACCACGAAGCCCTGGCCGTCATAGAAATTGACCGGCCCCTGGCGCAGCCCAAGCGTGGTGCCGCGCAGAAAAGTCTGCGTCGAGTTGCGATAGAGCACGTCGATCTCGCCCGACTGCAGCGCGGTGAAGCGATTTTGCGCGGTCAGCGCGACATAGCGCACCTTGCTCGCATCGCCGAGCACGCCGGCGGCGAGAGCGCGGCAATAGTCGACATCGAGCCCCTTGAAATTGCCCTGCGAGTCCGGCGTCGAGAAGCCGGCAAAGCCGGTGGAGACGCCGCACACCAGCGTGCCGCGCTGCTTGACGGTATCGAGCGTCGCGGCCGAGGCGGTTGAGATGCCGGCGGCAAGCAACGCTGCAACAAGTTCTGCCCTCTTCATTATACTCTCCTCCTAGTGACCAACACTTTTCAATGCACTGTCGATGGCCGAGCCGAGCCGGTCGACGATCATGTCGATATCGCCTGTTGTGCAGATGTAGGGCGGCGCGAGCAGCACATGGTCCCCGTTCTTGCCGTCGGCAGTGCCGCCGGACGGATAGCAGCCGAGCCCGCCTTCGAACGCCGCCGCCTTGATCTTCTGGTTGAGCTTCAGGCTGGGGTCGAACGGCTTCCTGGTGGCGCGGTCCTCCACCAGCTCGATTGCCTGGAACAGACCGCGGCCTCTGATATCGCCGATATGGCGATGATTGCCAAAACGCTCGGTCAGCCGGCGCTCGAGATGCTTGCCAAGCTCTTTCACCCGATCGAGCAGCTTCTCCTCGGCGATCACGCGCTGCACTTCGAGCGCGGCGGCGCAGGCGAGCGGATGCGCCAGATAGGTGTGACCATGCTGGAACGCGCCCGAACCTTGCCGGATTGTATCGACGATCCGAGAGGTTGCGAGCATCGCGCCGATCGGCTGATAGCCGCCGCCGAGCCCCTTGGCGATCGCCTGGATGTCGGGCGTCACTCCCTCCTGCTCCCACGCATGCGTCGTGCCGGTGCGGCCCATGCCGCACATGACCTCGTCGAGGATCAACAGCGCGCCGTGCCTGTTGCAGATCTCGCGCACCGCACGGAAGTAGCCTTCGGGCGCGGTGACGGCGCCCGCGGTCGCGCCGACCACAGGCTCGGCGATAAAGGCTGCGACGGTGTCGGGACCGAGCCGCTGAAATTCCGCCTCCAGGTCCGCCGCCAGCCGCGCAACGAAATCCGCCTCGGATTCATCGTCGCGCTTTTCATGATAGGCAAACGCCGGCGTCACGTGGCTGAACGACGGCGACAGCAGCGGCGCATAGGGCTCGCGACGCCAGGCGTTGCCGCCGGCCGACAACGCGCCGAGCGTGTTGCCATGATAGCTCTGCCGCCGCGCGATGAAGCGCTGGCGCCGGGGCTGCCCGGCTTCGAGAAAATATTGCCGCGCGATCTTGATCGCGGATTCGATTGCTTCCGAGCCGCCGCTGACGAAATAGACATAAGCGAGCCTGCCCGGCTCGTGGCCGACCAGATGATCGGCCAGCGTCTCCGCGGCCTCCGACGAGAAGAATGCCGTGTGAGCATAAGCGAGTTTCGAGGCCTGCTTCGCCATCGCTTCGATGATGCGCGGATGCTGATGACCAAGGCATGAGACCGCAGCACCGCCGGACGCATCCAGCACCTTCCGCCCGTCCTCGCCAAACAGCCAGATGCCCTCTCCTCCAACGGCCTTCGGCGGTGTCTCGCGCAGGCTTCGGTGCAGCACCCGGCTCTTCACGTGACTCTTGGGCATAATGGTCAACCTTTCTCGGCAACGTATTGCGACAACGCCGCAAGCCGGGTCTCAGTGTCTTCGAGGCGCTTCTTCGCACTCGCACCACCCAGGGAAAACGTGACTGCGGCCAGCGACTGCGCAATCGCGATCGCTCCGGTCAGACTTGGAAAAAATCCGGGCGAGGATGCGGCCTCATAAAGCAACAGATGATCGGCGCCTTCGGCCATCGGCGCTGCAACGGAATCCGCGATCGCGACCAGGCTCGCACCGACTCGATGCGCGGCGCGCGCCGACAGAACGCTTGCGGTTGAATACGGGGCAAAGCCGATCACTACGACGGCGTCACCGGAGCGGAACGCCCCGAAGTCGAGATCTTCCGGTCCCGATCCGCCGACGAGTTGCACGTCGTCGGGCCGGAACAGGCGAAGCTCGTAATTGAGGAGCTCCGCAACACTGCGGCAGCTGCGAAAGCCCGCAATCCAGATCCGCCGCGCCGCATGCAGCGCCCGCGCCGCCTTCGCGACGAAGTCGGGGGAGATGCGGGAAAGGCCCGCGGCTTCTGCCTCTAGCTTGTCCGAGATCAGCGACACATCGGCATTGGGACCGTGGCGCCGGCCGCGCGCGCGGCCGGAGAATGGAGAGGCTTGAGCGGGCCTTCGCGCCTCCGTCAGCGCCGCGCGCAATTCGTCCCAGCCGGAATAGCCGAGTGCCTTGGCAAGGCGTGTGAAAGACGCCGGGTCCGCGCCGGCAACGGAGGCAAGCTCGCGCATCGAGCGCGTGGTGGCGTCATAATCATTGGCGGCGACAAAGCGCCCGACCTCCTGCAGCCGCATCGGCAGCGAGGGCAAGGCGCTACAGAGCTCGTTCAGGGGCGAGGATTTCGAAGGCTGCTCGGCCATGAAACAAACGTTGCATATCTCTCCAATCAATGCAACATATGAAACGCGCCGCCGAGACTGCCGCCTGCGAACAGGAATCTTGTGCTGTGACGACACCTGCGCCCAAACGCCCTCCTCGCCAGCGAATGCAGCTCTCGCTGCAGAATGAGCAGTTTCGGGGATTGTTGTGGCAGATCGCGGTAGTCGCAATCGCCGTCGCGGCGGTCGCCTGGCTCTGGTCCAACGCGGTCCATAATCTGTCGGTGCGCCGCATCTCCACCGGCTTTGCCTTCCTCGGCCGCGAAGCCGGCATGCCGATCGTCGATACCTGGCTCGCCTACAGTCCAAAGGACACTTATCTGCGCGCCTTCATCGTCGGCATCGTCAACACGCTGCGCGTCGCCGTGATCGGCATTGTGCTCGCGACGATCATCGGAACGCTGATCGGCATCGCGCGGCTCTCCTCCAACTGGCTCTTGTCGCGGCTTGCGGCCGTCTATGTCGAAGTGCTGCGCGACATCCCGCTGCTGCTGCAGTTGCTGTTCTGGTACGTGCTGATGCAGGGGCTGCCGCCGGCACGCGGCGCCTGGAAGCCGACCGACGGCGTATTTCTGTCCAACCGCGGCCTGGTGGTGCCGTCGATCGCACTCGATGGCGGCGAGCTTTGGGTAATCGGTGCCGCGGTCCTCGGATTCATTCTGTTCTATCTGCTGCGCCGCAGGCTGATCGCGCAACAGATCCGCGATGGCCATGCGCGCCGCATCTGGCCCGACGGAATCTTGCTCGTGATCGTGGTACCGGCACTGCTGTCATGGCTGCTTGGCGTGTCCTGGGCGGTGACCCTGCCGGAGCTGCGCGGCTTCAACTTCGTCGGCGGCTGGACCTTTGCGCCGGAATATTTCGCGCTTCTGATCGCGCTCGTCACCTACACATCGGCCTTCATCGCCGAGATCGTGCGCAGCGGCATCCAGGCCGTGCCCAGGGGACAATGGGACGCGGCGGTCGCGCTCGGCCTGCGCCGCAGCTTTGTGCTGCGACAGATCGTGCTGCCGCAGGCGCTCCGCGTCATCATTCCGCCGATGACCAGCCAGTACCTGAATCTCACCAAGAACTCTTCGCTCGCGGTTGCGATCGGCTACCAGGACATTGTCTCTATCGCGAACACGACACTGAACCAGACCGGCCAGGCGATTGAGTCGATCGCGCTGATCATGGCGGTGTTCCTGACCATCAGTCTCGGCATCAGCCTGTTCATGAACTGGTACAACGCGCATATCGCGCTGGTGGAGCGCTGAGCCATGACGACGGCTGCGGAAGCGCCACGTCCTTCGAGCCGTCCGCGTTCGGGCATGGACGCCAATCCCGCGCTGCGCTGGCTGCGCGCCAACCTGTTCCCATCGATCACTTCGAGCATCATGACGCTGCTTCTGCTCGCACTGCTCGCCAAGATGATCATGAGCTTCCTGCAATGGGGCGTCCTGCACGCGGTCTGGACCGTGCCCGGCAACGACACCAGCGCCTGCCGTGCCGCGCACGGCATCGGCGCGTGCTGGGCGGTGATCCCCGAGAAATTCCGCTTCATCCTGTTCGGCACCTATCCTTACGACCAGCAATGGCGGCCGGCGCTGGCGACGCTGCTCTTCATCGCGCTCTTTTATATTTCGTGCCTGCGCAGCTTCTGGCGGCGTGAACTTGTATTGATGTGGGCCGTGATGCTCTCCCTGATCGGCCTCTTGATGTGGGGCGGCGTGCCCGGTCTGCCCTTTGTTTCGCAGGAGCGCTGGGGCGGATTGCCGGTGACGCTGATCCTCGCCACCTTCGGGCTTGCCTTCGGCTTTCCGCTGGGCATCCTCGTCGCCCTCGGCCGCCGCTCCAAACTGCCGGCGATCCGCTCGCTCTGCGTGCTCTATGTCGAGCTGATCCGCGGCGTGCCCCTGATCAGCCTGCTGTTCATGGCGAGCGTGATGTTTCCGCTGTTCATGCCCGACGGCGTCAACGTCGACAAATTGTTGCGTGCCCAGATCGCGGTCGTGCTTTATGCCGGCGCCTATCTTGCCGAAGTCGTGCGTGGCGGCCTCCAGGCGGTACCGCGCGGACAGCATGAAGCCTCCGAGGCGCTCGGCCTCTCCTATTGGCAGAGACACCGGCTGGTCATATTGCCGCAGGCGATCCGCCACGTGATCCCGCCGCTGGTCAACACCTTCATCGCCTTCTTCAAGGACACCAGCCTCGTGCTGATCATCGGCATCTTCGATCTCTTGACCACGGCAAAGACCGCGATCATCGATCCCGCGTGGCAGGCCTTCAGCGTCGAGGTCTATATCTTCGTTGCCCTGATCTATTTCGCCTTCTGCTTTGCGATGTCGCGCTACAGCCGTCACCTCGAAGCGCAGGGAAAGTGGGGAACCTGAATGCCGCGTAACCTTACCGCATCGTAAATCAGCCTTTGGTCACAAATGCCCGTCGGTTCCGCATGCGGGCCTTAAACTGAAAATTATAGGCTACCCGCTACCGTCGGCGTAATTTTATTTTCGTCTCAACTCAACGCCTGCGTGTCTGATGAAGCTCCGCCGTTCGAGCCTGTCATCCATTGCGACCGTCATTGCAAGCATGGCCATGTTTGCGGCCGGCGGCCATTTTGTCGCGAAGGCCATCATCGAAGGCCAGCAGCAGCAGCGGTTGCAGGAGCTGACCGACATCGCACTCCGCCGATCCGAGGTCGCGGTCGACTTCGGCGCGGCAAGCGTCGACGAGATCGCGCACAGCGGCCGCCTCGACTGCGATCCGTCCTCGCTGCAGACTTTCCGCCTCCATGTCTATCAACGCTCCGCGGTGAAGGATGTGCGTTTGGTCAATCACGACGGCTCGATCGTCTGCTCCGCCTATTCGGAAACCCTCGAGTTCGACAAGGCCTGGGTCGATCGCTCCGACATGCTGCCGTCCAATGACCCCACCTTGCGCCTGTTCCGTGTCGAGCAATTCGGCGGCGACGCGCTCGGTGTCATGCGCGATATCGACGGCAAGCGGTCGCTGGTCGCCATTGTCGGCATCAACTCATTTCTGTTCGACATCATGCCGGCGGACCTCCGTGCGCGCAGCGAAGTCCTGCTGGACCTCAACAACAGGCAGCAGCTGTCGCAATTCTCGCTGGATGACATCGAGCTCGCGAATCCGGTCGAGATCACCAAGACGTCGAGCCGCTATCCGCTGCACGTAACGATCCGCGTCGAACACGCCGCGCTCGCCAGGGCCTCCGGCCGGGGCTATTGGCCCGCCCTGCTCGCCGCACTCGGGCTCGGCCTCGCCTTCGGCATGCTGCTGGTCCGGGCGCAGCGCGCCGAAGGACCCGTCGCCGATCTCGATCGGGCGCTGGCGCGTGGCGAATTCAAACCGTTCTTCCAGCCTACCTTCAATCTGACCACCGGCGAGATCCTCGGCTGCGAGATGCTGGCGCGATGGATCCGCGAGGACGGCACCATCGTGCCGCCGATGAAATTCATCCCGCTCGCCGAGCAGAGCGGACGCATCCGCGCCATGACCTGGCAGATCCTCGCCGTTGCGCTGAGAGAACTGAACGCGCATCTGCGGCAAAATAAGGAGTTCAAGCTCTCCTTCAACGTCGTGCCGAGCCATCTGATGAGCGAGGGCTTCGTCGACACGCTGCGCGAGATCGTGTCCGAGGCGAAGGTCTCCGCGCGCCAGATCGTTCTCGAGATCACCGAGCGTGACGAGTTGCAGGACCTCGCCAAGGCGGCGGAGGTCGTCAGGGAACTGCGCGAGCTCGGCTTCAAGGTCGCGATCGACGACGTCGGCGTCGGCCACAGCGGGCTTTCCCACCTCAAGGCTCTCGGCGCCAATACCATGAAGATCGACAAGTTCTTCGTCGACACCATCAGGGACGGGTCGACGTCGCGGATCGTCGAGACGCTGGTGCGGCTGGCAAAGGACCTGCAGATGACGGTGGTCGCCGAAGGAATTGAGACCGAGCAGCAGGTGCAGTCGCTGCTCGCCTGCGGCGTCCAGGAAGGCCAGGGCTATATCGTCTCGCCGCCGCTGCCTTACCCGAAATTCATCGAGTTGGTGGAAATCCGGCAGGCGCGTTCCGTCGTCAAGACCATCGTCGACGGAGCGGCGAAGGTTGCCTAGGCCGGCTGCCGCGACAAAAAAAACTGCCGCTCAAGCGTTGGCCCGAGGCCGGATACAATTCCCTTTTGCACCGCCTAAAGCGACGGACCGGCCAAAATCGATCAAACTGATTTTGTCCGTCGCAGGAAAAGATCGCGGCCGGCGGCAGTCCGGGACTTCAGCATTGGACCAAATTCAACACGGCCTTCGGGAATGGTAGCCAGGCCAATTACCGCTCCCGGAATCACCACGAAAGAGCAGCCAAGCGATAAGAGCCTGTGTCAGAGCAGCAGCTTCGCTATTCAACCAAACCTTTTAGGTCATTCTGCTTTCCCTAATTGAGACCGGTTCGGGCTTGACCAGCCCCCACACAATATAAGGTTGTATATCTCCTTCAGCTTGACCGCTCCCCCTTACTCTGAAATCCTAACGAATGTCATTGGGGGATTTCGAGTGTCGAATACTTTCCTTTATGACGTGATCGTCATTGGAGGCGGTCCATCGGGCTCCACAATCGCGTGGGCGCTGGCCCGGCGCGGCGTGAATGTAGCGCTTGTCGAGCGCGCCATCTTTCCGCGCGAGAAGATCTGCGGCGATTTCGTCGAACCTGCAGGCTTGAGAATCTTGGAGGCCATGGGCGTTCGAGAGGCACTCCAGGCGTCATCGCCTTCGCCGATAACGTCCACCCGGATCTATTTTGGACCCCGCCTGGGCTTTCGTGGAACCATTCCTTACTACCAAACCGGCCATGGACTCCCGTCTCATGGCGCTATCGTGCCGCGCCACATTCTCGACCACCATCTTCTACAACGGGCCGAAGCGGTTTCCGCCAAAATATATGCTGGCTGTGCTGCTCGCACCATTAGACGCGATGATGGTTGGGTCCACGTGGATGTCAGCAGTGCGCAAGCCGACTTCCCGCTCAAGTCCCGGCTGATCGTAGGGGCGGATGGCGCAGAATCCGTCGTTGCGAGGTCGTTCAACCTCGAGATGGCTGACCGCGCTCACATTTCGATTGCGCAACGCGCCTATGTCGAAGGCGTTTCGGTGCAGGATGGCGAGGCCACGATCTGGTTCGACGAAGATACTGTTCCCGGATATGGCTGGATGTTTCCCATGTCTGGCGGCAAGGCGAATGTCGGAATAGGTATCCTGAGCGAAACCTGCCACCGACAGGGTTATTCGCTTCCCAAGGCATTCGCAGCGACGATCGATAGGCTCAAGTTACGACATCCCGGCTGCGCCAAGATCAAGATAATCAGTAAGCCGATCGGAGGTGTCGTAAAGATGTATGGCGGCGCTGGTCCGAATTACTTCGATGGCGGTGTGTTGATTGGCGATGCGGGGGCGTTCGCCGATCCGATGACTGGCGAGGGAATTACTCAGGGAATGGAATTGGCGCTGATCGCCTCATCGACATTGCTGAAAGCCCTCGAGCTCGGACGATTTGATGCCGCGTATTTGGCGAATTTCGAGCGCGAGTTTCGATCTTATTTCGACCCTAGCATGCTTTTCCTCGGTTTCTGCGCCGGGGCCATGCGCAACTGGCATTTTCGTGAATTCTGGATGAGATCCGCACTACGGGGCTGCGAACGAGCAATGGAGGACCGAGATTTTGCCCGTATCGCCGGCGCAGGTTTCGGAGGCTTGAACGTCCATTCTCTGGGAATTTTGCAACAGATTGGTTCAAGCATCCTGCGCTTCCTGGGCGAAGGCACGATGAACACCCTTCGGCACCTGGTGGTCGGAGGTCCGCTCAGCGAACAGGAGATGTTTCGAGATCTGGCTACCTGGCACAGCGCGTGGAAGCAATCAGTCAATGCCGACCCGGATTGGCACGCGGCGTGGATATCAGATGTCTTGAACAAGGCCGCGCTACTCGTGCCATCATTGCTGACTCAAGAAAACCCGAGGGTCCGAGGTCTGTTGATCTGATTGTCAATTTTTCCAAGGGAGTACGCCCATGACCTCAGAAGCATATCGATTGGAAAAGCCTGAATCGCAAACGCAAGGCAAAAAGGAGGTCGCGATCATAGGCGCAGGCATTGCAGGGCTTACTTGCGCGCTTCGCCTGTCAGAACGAGGCTTCACCGTAACGCTGTATGAGAAGGATAGTATGCTCGGGGGCGACCTCTCCTCCACATGCAACGGCGGCATGTACCACGATGTCTATACCCATCTGTTCTGCGACTGGTATGCAAACTTCTGGAGCATTATTGAAAAGGATTTCAAAATTAAGCGCGATGATGTTTTTGAGCCGCGATTCAGCGTCAAGCTTCTTGATCCCGCAAGCCGCCGAGGGGGCGACACACCGACGTACACGGAGTTGAAGAACCCCAACACCCCCTGGAATATTCTGGATAACCTGGTGTCGGGCGCACTACCTCCGCCCGACATGTTCCTCGTTGGCTTCACTTTGCTTGATCTGGCCTCGCAGCCTTTTCACCGATCGACCACGCTTGATCATCAGACGGTGAACGGATTCCTGTATTCGCGATCCTACGCCACGATGGATTGCGCTGAGCTGCACAACACCATTCTGAATGAAATCTGGTCCATCTCGAGCAGCGATACATCTGCTACTGCCTACAAGGACTTCACTAAGCACGCGCTTGGCTGCCGTGGCGTCCCGTTCGCCTGGTTGTTGCGGGGAAGCCTTGAGGAGATGCTGATCCAGCCCTGGCTCGAAAACCTGAAGCGCCACGGTTGTAATATCAAATCGTCTGTGAGCGTTACCGGTGTCGAGATCGGCTCCGATGGAAGGATTCAGTTGAATTTAAGCGACAAAACGCACGCAATACACGAGAATATCGTATTCGCGGTGCCTGCTCCCGAACTGGCAAAGCTCGTATTGAATGGCAGCTCCGGACGATGCGTTGTCGATCACCGCCCAGAACTCTCGGAATTGCAACGACTGCGAACGGCAAATATCCTGGTCGTCACCGTTGTCTTCAAGGAAAGGCTTCCTGACTTGCCGTCTGAACATGTCGGATTGGCGCAATCACTGGGATACCTCACGTTCATAGACATTTCGCAACTCTGGAAAAGTCTGCGCAAGGAGAAACATACGGTTCTGGTTCTCGCCGCCTCAGACGCAAATCAGTACCCGCCCGCCAGGAACGAGGACTGGGCGCATTTGATGATACGCGAATTGGCCGCCTATGTACCTGCGGTGAAGCCCGGTGACAGGTGGGGAGACGCTCAAAGCAACATCGAGTATTCAAGATCTTTCCCTCAAAACAACCGGTCCCATACGCTCTTCCTCAACGATATGAACTCAGAGCACTTCGTTCTCGAACCAAGCTATGACGATCTGCCTGGCGTGTTCTTCGCAGGCGATTTCTGCTCCAATGAAGTGAAAATGGCGACGGTCGAATTTGCCGTATTAAGCGGACTCCATGCTGCGTGCGCGGTGCAAGTGAAGGTTCAGGGGAAATCCGACATCACTATCGAGCCAAGCCGACTCCCCAGCTCAGGCGAATTTGCAGCCGCAAAGCTCGTGTTGCTTCCCCTTGCCTATGGTGCCCTGGCCTGGTCGGCGGTGAATGTCGCGCTCCAAGGACTGGGAGACGGACAGAACGAAACTCCCGAGAAAGCCCTGACACCCGCGACGACACTCGCGTTGATCCCTCTGAGATTTATAGCAGATTGGGTGTTGAGCCTTGAAAACCTGGGAATTGCTTTGCTTTCCTCCAGCGGCGACGCAGGCAGCTTGAGCCCGGTGATTCAGCACGGCTTCCGGGCTACCGCCCTGGCGACGTTGGCGGCTAGTGAATCCTTCGTCTCCGAGAGGGCGGCCGACAAATCTCGCGGCCTGGCGTCGCTGCTGACGGATATGTTGAAGGCGATGAGCGTGGCGGCGAACGCACCTTCAAGAACGCGACCTCAGGATGCCGAACAAGCCCGGCGATCCGCATTTGCGGAGGGCCGTGGGCTTTTGCGAGGCTCGGGGCGCTTCCGGCCAAATGTTGCACGTACCCGCAGGCATCGCGCAAAGCTTTGATCTGGCAGGCCGGCTTGTTCCCTCGACCTTGATCAGAACCTGGGGAAGTTGCGATGTCAAAAGCGACAACGGAAAGCATCATAGCTGAGCTTGGCTTCACGGAGGAGATGCAACAACTTCGAGAAATTCTTGACGCCTGGATCCGTGGCGCTGACCGGCAGATCAAGCCCCTGCTTGAATGGCAGTTCATAACCAGCTCAAAATATTTCAGGCCGCTCACGGTATTCAGCGTCTATCGAGCCACAACGGACGAGCCGATTCCAAATCGGCTGATCTATTCCGCCGCGGTGATCGAGATGATGCACAACATGACGCTGATCGTTGACGACATCGTAGATGAATCCGAAACCCGGCGAGGAAGACCTACCCTGCATTGTCAGTTTGGACTTCTGCAGGCTCTTATGGCTGCCGGCTATATCGTGGCTGACGGCTTCAGGATGACGTCTGGAGACCGCATTGATATCCGTCTAATCTCGGATCTAATCAAGCGTCTTGGTGCGGCCGAATGCCTGCAGTGGAACCTTCGGCGCCAGCCGCTCGGCGTCGATGACTGGCTGAGTATCGCCGGCGAGGACACAGGGTCAATGTTCGAGACCTGTGCATGTGTTGCGACCAGGGACGATTTGCTTCGCAAGTTCGGCGGCTCTCTCGGGGTCTTATATCATGGATGCGACGACGTGGGCGATGTCAAAGGGCTTGAATCGCTTGGCGGCGGTGGTGAAGAGGACCTGAGGGATGGAATTCTCACTCTTCCCGCCTCGATTGCCATCAAAGATCCAAAGATCGCAGAACTGTTTTGCAAGCCAACTCGATCCGTCGACGAACTGGCGCAAATTTCTCAGGCGGTCAGGGCGGCGGTGCCGGCCGCAGAGGAGCGGCTCGATCAAGTGGCGGCCGAGGCCAAGTGGGAGGCACATCTTCATGCCGCCAATCCGACTATCCTGTATGCACTTGTCGACCATACCAGGGAATTATCTCGTCGTTAGATCAATTCGCACGTCGATAAGTTGCAATCTCCGTCAGGAGCGATTTGGCTTCCCGCAGGTCGGCTGTCTCGGAACCTGGGCCGAAACTGGAACAGACAGGTGCAAGACTCTCTTGAGCAGCAAGGCAATCGCCCCTGCTCATGAGCAAACGTGCAAGGCTAGTCGCAGCTTGGAGTTCCCAGGCTTTGTGCCCGAGTGATCTCGACGCCTCGATTGCGTCGCGGAAATCGGCCTCGGCCAGTGCCCTTTGTCCTTGCTTGAGCCTAAGTTCCCCGCGCCAGGTTATGGTGTAGGCGCGCCAAATCAATTCCTGCGGATTGGTGGTCAGAGCACTCTCGACGGTACGGAGTGCCAGCTCAACATCGCCTGCTCGCGCCTGCGCCTGCGACAGCAGCGTAAGAAAATAGGTCATAGCCACTTTTGCGCCTGTCCTGGCGAAACCTGCCAGCGCTCGATTGATCAATTCCACGCCTTCAGCGGCGTGACCAAGTTCGAATTTAGCGCAGCCTAGAAGTACACGCGCCAAATCGGAGGTATAGCCAAGCCCGTGCTGCTCCGAAAGACGCAGCAGCTTGTTCGCAATAGCTTCGGCCCGGCGCGGGGCCTTCAGGCACCAGCACAGATTACCCTTGAAATGCAGCGCCATCGCCATTGCGTAAGGATCGCCACTTTTCCTGGCCAGACCCATCGCGCGAGTCATCCGCTTGCGCGCAACATCGAAACGGCCCTGCTGCCAGGCGGCGTGGCTTGCAACCCCTATTGGAACAATCAGATAGGATGCGGCTGCAACCGACCTCGTGTCGAGCATCGGAGAAAGCTTCGCAAAGTGATCTTCAACTCCGGCAAGATCGCCCTTGTAGAAACTGGCCTGCACCTGAGCATAGTGTGCGAAGAACATGTGACTGGAGCTGCCTTCAGTCAAAGCGACTTCGAGGATTTGCTTTGCCATGGAGGCGGCGGTCGCATAGTCGCCCATAAAAAAGATCGAGGCCCAGGTTCGGGCGCCCTGACGAACGAGTTGCGTGAGGTCGCCGAGCCGCTCGGCCAGCACTCTCGCGCGGACGCCCAGCTGCATCGTCTCCGGCGCGGAATAGCCCTTGGTCACCTGAAGCACGCGTACGAGCGCGCTGCAAAGGGCGAGCTCGCCTTTGTCCCGCGTCTCCGAAGGAGAAAGCTGTCCGAGCGCGGCGTTTGCCTGACGAAAAGCTTCTTCCGCCTCCTTGAAGGCGCACCTTGCGAGCGCCGCTTGGCCGGCATTCCTCCAAGCCTCAAGGGCAAATTCGGTTTCGCCTGCTTCAGTCCAATGGCGCGCCAGAAGCACTGGTTGAGCGGCCAATGCCGGAAACTGTTCACACATCGTGCGCGCAACGCGGGCATGGAGCTCGCGGCGCTCGCTCTTGAGCAAGCCTTCGTAGGCCGCGTCACGGATCATCGCGTGCTTGAATTGGTAGTTCGCTCTGGGGGGCTTGCCTTGTGTGTAAATCAAATCGGCCCGGATGAGTGCTTCGAGCGCCGATTGAACGTACTGATCCGAGCCGGATACAACGGCTCTAAGCAGCGGATAGTCAAACTCACGCCCGAGTACGGCCGCGACCTGCGCCACCTTACGTACTGGTCCAAGGCGGTCCAAGCGCGCCGTCAACGAATCCAAGAGAGTCGCGGGAATCTCGTTGACCCTGGTGTCGCCCTCACCTTCGACTACAAACGACAGCAATTCTTCTGCGAAAAGCGGAATACCATCAGAGCGCTTGACCACTCCGGCCAGAACCTCTTCTGTCAAACCATCAGTATCCGGGGAGGCGACGATCATCTCCCCTATCTCATCATTACTCAACCGACCGACAGCAATCACCTTGTCAGTCGGCCGCTGTTCCCAGGGCGGCCGAAACTCAGGCCTTGCTAAGGCAATCAGCATCAACGGAACGTCACGACTCTGCTCAATCAGTTTCCCTATCAGTTCGATGCTGGAGGGATCGACCCAATGCAGATCCTCCATAACAAGAACCAGAGGCTGAAGCCTCGCAAGTTTCAGCATCCACTCGGCCAGGCAAGTAAGCAGGGAGTCCCTGGCCTGCTCTGGCCCGATCTTGACTAGGAGATTCTCCTGTGATGCTGGAAGCTTCAGCATCTCTGCGATGAGAGGCAGCGTTACCGAAAGATCGAGTCCACTGGATCTGAGCGCACGTTTAAGCCGGCGCATCCGAACTTCGGCGCTTTCGTCCTTCTCCAGATCCAACGCTTGTTCGAGCAATTTGGTGGCCGTGTGGAACGGCGCGCTTTCAGCAAAGCGTTCACCGGCGCACTCCATCCAAATGTGAGTGTCCCTGAGCCTTGAGCGGAATTCTTCGACAAGGCGCGACTTTCCGATTCCCGGCTCGCCGGTCATGAACACCAATTGCCCAACACCGTTCCGCGCGCCGCGCCAACTCGACAACAAAGACTCGATTTCGCGCTTGCGATTGACAAATCGAGTTGGCCCACGGACACGAAAACGTCGCCAGCTCCGCCGGACGCCGCTCGGCGCGAGAGGCCGGTAGAGCTGGACGGAGCGCGCGATGCCTGCGAGCGGATGCGCACCACAATTCTCCATGATGAACTGACCCGCAATCAGGTCGTGCACTGCGCTCGTGATCAATACGGAATTGGGATCACACCTTTCCTGAACACGCGACGCAATGTTAGGCGTATCGCCGAAGATTTCGACTTTGTTCGTGCCCAGTTTGTCAATCACTACCCATCCGCTGTGGATCCCCACACGCACAGCGAGCTCAGAGCTTACTTTTCCCATGAGCCGCCGGTTTAAAGGTTCGATGGCGTCGACGATCATCAAACCGGCTCGAACTGCACGTTCTGCGTCATCTTCGCTTGCGTTCGGCCATCCAAAATAGGCGAGCACGCCATCCCCCATGTATCGAGCGACGTACCCGCCCGAGTCCGTGATGGCTTTTCCAGCCGTTCCGAGACATTCGGTCACAATGTCGCGCCACTCTTCGGGATCTCGTTCGGCTGCGAGTCTCGTCGAGTTGACCAGATCGCCAAAAAGCACAGTCAGATGACGTCGCTCTCGGGGAACTGGTTCGGTTGGTACGGTGGATCCGGAATCAACGCCGCTCCCCGGCAGCGGCTCCGACGGCAGAACGACGGACAATGCGGCGCCACAATCAGCGCAAAAGCGCTTATCCCTTTGGCTGGTCGCACCGCACTTTGCACATAGCATGGCGTGCCTGAACCATTCCACTCATCCCGAACCGGTGGTAGCCGAGGCTGCTCGTTTTGCAATCCGGCCTGGGAGGTCTCTCCGACAAACGAATTTCGGCGCCAGTCGTTTTCGCCCCGCAGTTCTATCATCGAACCCAGCCCTCGAGCAAAGATAGACTTCCGACAGCCGAGACCAGCCGGCAGATTCCCGCGAGAGTTGCGGTTTTTTCGGAGCATGGAGATTGGTCACAAATGCATAAAAAGATCACCAGATGCGAGGCATCAAGCGCGCGCAGCAACCACCATCTGTAGTTGATCATGACTGGTTGGCTGGCGACGCAGTACTGATCGCGCCGGTCTCCGGGCAGATTCCCTGCGAACAGGGAATTTTACAGGGAAATCCGCAGTTTTGGAGGTTACGGAGACAATATCTGCGCCAAAAATGCCGGTCCCGCAGCGACTTTTCAGGTATTTCCCTAGAAGGATTAACAGGGAAAACTTTTCGACGAACAGGGAAACTATCCGGCGTATCAAGGAATTAAAGTCGGCAATTACCGCGATGTCTTGACGTCCGCTTATCCTTCGATTTTGTTGCAAAAGTCGGCTGCTTCCGATCGGCGGTCGGCCATTTCGTTGAGAACGGCTGGCATTGATTTGCCGACCCTGACGCTCTTTACGCGACTGCCACACTACGCAACGCACAAAACCCGATCGGGTGGTGGCCGGGCGACCAGCGAAGCGAGCCGCCGCAGGTTCTGAGCGATGGCAGCAAGTACAAATTCATCCTGGGCACCTCGGGGACCACCGGCGGCCCGTAAACAGAACTGCCCGGACCTTTTGTTGGCGGTCCGCAGATAATCATCGACCGCCCGACGGGTCTGCTCGCGCAATTCAAATCTGACAGGCCGGCCGGTTTTCTTCTGTCGGACCGTTGCGCGATCCGCAGTGTATCCGCCGGCAGCAACATCCTCGACGCGCATTGCGACGACATCGCAGCCGCGAAGCTTGCTGTCGATCGGCGGCCCAGCAGCAACCGCCCTGCAGCGTTTGACCCGGAACGGACCTACTATTCGGGTATCTGCTCGCCCGATCCGCCGGACTCCGCCGGGAAATCCCTAAACTTCGGGAGACCATCTTTCATGGGTAGTACAGTCTCGGCATAGTTCACGTGGACGCCGGGGCTATATTTTAGCGTGGGCAATGTAGCCGAGAATACGTCCACCAGGCCCAACGGAGGGTGATTGGTCATCAAATGGCCCCCGCACTTCTTGCAGTATTGCCGCTCACTCACCGGCGTCTTCTGAAACATGCCAACATGCTCTGCCCCGGCCGCGATCTTCACCGCGTCTGGCTTCCAGAGTGTGAAGGCATTGACCGGTCCACCTGACCACGAACGGCATGATCGGCAATGACAATAACCCATGGCTTCCGGTTCTCCGGAGACCTCGACTCGAACCGCACCACAAAAACACTCGCCAGAATATTTTGCCATCGCCGTAGCCTCCCTGTTTTGGCGAACCCTACGCCAATTTTTTAGTAACTCCCAACAGTCGCCCTTCACGTGCGCTCGGTCTACCGATGCCGTCCTTCGCTTGCTCACCGTTGCCAACCGGAAGTGCCTCGGACGTTGTCAAACCGACGCGATTGACAAGCCGACATAAGCGGGAAGATTTCGCTGCCACTCACAAGCTTATGGCGAGCGCCCCGGTTAGATCAAACATTTTGTCATGGCCGTCACATACCGACGAGAGCGGTGATGGCAAATATGGTCGCATCGGCGTCGGATGATCGCGCCGACTAAAGGAGACATGTGATGACTGATGCAATCAATGCGGAGAGCGCCATTCTGAGTGAGCGCGAACTCGACTGCGTGAACGGCGGCATCAAGTGCGCACTTGAGGGAGTGTGCAGGAGAGACAAAGTAACGCCTTATCAAAGTGACGCGGCCATAATGTTTCAACGGATTTTGCAGCAAATGGCCGGGCAGTAAGCGCACCGGGTGCAGGCCGACGCGGCGGGTCAGAACTCGCGCGCCAGCGATGCGTGCGCCCTGCTCTTGACCTTGGTTCAGTGCGGCGAGCGGCCAGCGGCGGCGGCTCGATGCCGCTGTGCTGCGATTGCTCAAAGCGGTGAATGGCACGAACCAGACCTGAGGCTTTAGCCTGGCGACGTCAGCTTTTGAGGGTAGAACGGACTTGCTCGGCCTGCTGCCAAACTTCTCAGTTTGACCCAACTGAGGCCTCGATGCCCGCAAACATATTCCTTTGAACTGGTCCCAACGTCTTCCAAGTGTCTAGTTTCGGCAGTTAAACTGTCGCATAATAGCTTTGGGTAACGGTCATGCGACGGCGCGAATTTCTAGGTTTCGTCGGCGGTGCGGCAGGACTTGCGGCCGCCAACATCTACCCCGCAAGGGCGCAGGATAGAGTTCGTCGCGTGGGAGAATTGATCACCACGCAGACGGCCAAGACAGTCCTTGAAAGAGTGCTTGCGCAGCTCGGCTGGACAGCAGGCCGAAATCTCCAGATCGTATACCGGATGACTGGCGGCGAGACCGAACGGTCGCGACAAGGGGCTCGCGAATTACTTGCCGGAAAACCAGACGTAATATTTGCTACGACCAACACATCAATGGCGGCGCTTCAGGCCGAGGGCTCCCTTGTTCCAACCGTTTTCGCCATGGTCAGTGATCCGGTCGGGATGCACTACGTTGAGAGCTTTTCCCGCCCTGGCGGAAACGTAACCGGCTTCACGCCATTCGAGCCTTCCCAAGTGGGTATCACTGCTGAAGGAAATTGCGCCAGATGTTGATCGCTTGGGCATAATCTACAATCCGGAGCCGGGAAATAATTCCGCTGCCTTTCGTCAGTCGATCGACGAGGTTGCAAAAGCGACTGGGATCGTCTCGATCAAAACACCAATTGGTGACAGCGCTGATATTGAGCGTCTTATTTTCTCGATGAAGGAAATGCAGAACAGCGGGTTGATTTTTTTGCCCGACGCCATCACTGCGGTTCACAGAGATCGAATGGTTGCGATTGTCGGGGAGTGCCGGCTTCCTACAGTCTATTCGCTTCGCTTATTTTGTGAGGCGGGTGGACTGATCTCTTACGGACCGTATATAGACAGGATGTACGCTGGAGCAGCCTCCTACGTAGATCGGATATTGCGGGGCGCTGAGCCGGCAGAAATGCCGGTGCAAGCGCCAACCGAATTTGAGCTAATCGTGAATCAGAAAGCGGCTAAACAACTTGGCCTGCGATTGCCTAATACACTGCTCGCCCGCGCCGATGAGGTGATCGAATAGAGGGCACGTCCGCTTTTGGCACCTTTCAGAGATGCCGCGGCGGGCCGACGATGTCCGTTGATTGAGGTTAACCGGAATTAGGGGCGGCGCGTCAAACCGGCGCGATTGACTCCTTTCAGACGTTCTCCTGTCTTTCTCGCTTTCCGTCCAGACTTGCCGAAACTGCATATCGCGAAACCTACGTCTGCAACACAATAACCACGGGAACAGCAGCAACACCGCGCGCCCTCGTCCTGAACGGCATCACGCAAACCGGCCGAACTACCGTCCCCCACGCTGATCGCCCTCAAATATCCACTCTGGCAGGCGATCAATGGGGAAGTCGCGGAACAGGCAGTTGTTGCGGCTTTGGAAGGAGTTGACGACCCCAAAGGTGTGCTCACGAGCGCAATGAGGACAGCGCCGGAATTTAAGCGCCGCGTTTTGCCGTTTCTGCATAGTCCGAAATGAAAGCGCCGCCGTAGTAGCTTCCAGAGTGAAGATTTCAGGCCGACAGAGACATCGTCGCCGTCGCCATGCCAAAGCGCCGAAGACATGCCACACAACGCAACGGCCGCCTCCCAAATCAGGCTCGGCCGAGGCTCAAGGAGTAGGCTGTTGATGCGAGCATTCGCAGATCTAACGAGGCTACTTGCGTTGCTGATTGCTGCGGGATTTTTGTCACCGGCTATCGCCGAGGACGCTTGGTACCCGGTAGCCGTCGACGTCTGGTCACCGCCCTTCAATGCTGACCATCGACACACGTTGCAGGAATATGTACCACCGGAGAGAGCGAAGCGGCCGTGGCGAATATGTGCTTCGATTCCCCACCTCAAAGACGACTATTGGATGGCAGTCAATTTTGGCTTGGTCGATGAAGCCAGGCGATTGGGGATCGCCCTCAACCTCTACGAAGCGGGAGGATATGAGAACCTCGCAACACAACAAAGTCAGATCGCCGAATGCATGGCAAAAAACAATGCGCAAGCTCTCATTGTCGGGGCAATCTCCGCCGATGGGTTGAATAGCGTGATTGCCGACTACAGCGACAAGGGCCTGCCTGTCATCGACCTCATCAATGGCATCCATTCGGACAAGATTACGGCCAGGGTAGCTGCTGATTTCTACGACATGGGACTGGCGGCGGGAAAATACCTGAGGACGCTGCAGCCGGATACGTCCAAACCGACGAAGGTTGCGTGGTTTCCAGGTCCCGCCGGCGCGGCGTGGGTTGAGGCCGGCGACAAAGGATTTCGGGCGGCGCTCAGCGGATCCTCAATCTCCATCCTCGAAGGAGGATTTGGCGATACTGGCCTAGCCGCGCAGACTCGGTTGATCGAAGCAGTGCTGGATAGCCATCAGGATATCGACTTCATAGCGGGCACCGCCGTTTCCGCTGAAGCTGCCGTACAGCTTCTGCAGAAGCGGAATTTGGAGCGACAGATCAAAGTCATCGCTTATTATTTCGGTCCCGGGATCTATCGCGGCATCAAGCGAGGCGCGATCCTGGCAGCTCCAAGTGACAGCCAAGCCGTGTTGGCACGCATCTCGGTCGATCAGGCGGTGCGTGCATTGGAAAAGCAAAAGCTGATCCCACATCTCGCTGTCACCATCAAGATGGTTGATCTTAAATCGCTGCCGAAATTCGATCTGAATTCGAGTATTGCTCCAGTCGGATTTCGTCCGATCTTCAGCGTTGTTCCCTAGGCAGGATTCTCAAGATGATAAAGGGGAATGCCTGGAGGTCGCCGTTTCTCATTTCGATGCTCGTATTTGTTGCCGGCATGGCGGCGACAATCGGCTCCAGTTATCTGTTCTTCAAAAAAGCGGAGAGAGACTGGGACGTCCGAGTCGATCAAACGGCTGAGCGGCTTTCAAACACGCTGCTGGCCTGGCTGGAAGAAAGCTATGCTCCAGTGTCCGGACTCGTGGCGCTCATCGAAAATTCCACGTCCGTGGAACCGAACGAATTCATCAATGCGTTTGAAAGTATGCAGTCTCGATCAACCACCGTCCTGCTCGACGAAGCGAGCCTTGTTCGGCTTAATCGCCTCGGCCGGTGGCAGGTAGATATAACATCGGACACGCTCGGTTTTCCGGGGCGATATGTCACGTCAGCCGATGTCGCGCAGAGCTTGTCAATAGCGGCCAAGCGGCCAAACCAATTCACTCTCAGTCCTCCGTTTAAGTCCGAACGTGGCCAGATCATTTCAGCGATTGCCCTTGCCGCTTCCGCAACCTCCGAAGCGACGATCGTAGTGGGAACGCTGAATTACGATACGTTAATTGACGGAATGCGCGCCGGACCGGTGCCGAAGGGCATCTATCCAGGACTAAGGGCACGCTTTCTCGGTGAACCCGAACTAAAGTCCGTAGTCACACCGCCGAACGACCGGCAGTTTCGTCGCATATCAATCACCAGAGTGGCAAGTGCCGGCGCCGACATCGAAATTTCGTGGGCGGCGACAGGGGAATTTGACGACGGCCCTTCCTACGGGGTGCCAGTCGCAGGACTGCTCGGCGGCTCGGGGACGGCTGCACTATTCACCTTGTTCATCGGATCCTTGTTACGGCGAAATCAACAGATCGTCCGGAAGGTCGATGAGGCAACGCTTGCGCTGCGGCTATCTTCCGAAGCCCTGGGCCGAGAGCGGGAAAGGCTACAGGGAATACTCGACGCCTCACCGGTCGGGGTGACGATAACGACCGATAACATCGCCCGCTTTACCAATCCCCGCGCTGAGGAAATGTTCGCGCTCAGAGTGGGGTCTTCCGTCCCGGATCTCTATGTTTATCCAGAACAGCGCAGCGCGTTGCTGGACGAACTCGGTCGCAAGGGGATCGTCCGCAATTTTGGCGTTCAATTTCGCGGCGCCAACGGCGAGATCCGCGACTGCCTCTCCACTCTCATGCACATGGAGTTCGAAGGCGAGCAGGGATTGCTTGGTTGGATCGTGGATGTCACCGAATTGACCAAGATCCAAACAGCCCTGTCGGAAGCCAAAGTCGCGGCAGAGGATGCCACCAAGACGAAGGCCGAGTTCCTCGCCAACATGAGCCACGAGATCCGTACGCCGATGAACGCGGTCATCGGTCTCGCGCATTTGTGTTTGAGGACGGATCTGACTGTCAAACAGCGAGACTACGTCGGCAAGATTCATAACGCCGGCACGTCACTTCTATCTATTATCAACGACATTCTCGATTTTTCCAAAATCGAGGCGGGTCGGCTCGACATCGAGAACGTTACCTTTGAGCTCGACTCGGTGATGAACAACATTTCGACCATGGTCGCGCAGAAGGTTCAGGACAAGGGGCTGGAGCTTCTGTTTCATGTCTCTTCGGATATCCCGCACGTCCTTCTCGGCGATCCGTTGCGCCTCGGACAAGTGCTCATCAATCTCCTTGGAAATGCCGTGAAGTTCACGGAGCGGGGCGAGATCCGCCTTATCAGTGAATTGCTGGAGCGGACGGGGGACAAGGTCAAGCTGCGATTCTCCGTCAAGGATACCGGCATCGGCATGACGAAGGAGCAGGCGAGCCGGCTGTTTCAGGCTTTCTCCCAAGCCGATACTTCGACCTCCCGCAAATATGGCGGGACTGGATTGGGCCTGGCGATCTCCAAGCGCCTGGTAGAGCTGATGGGGGGCTCGATTTGGGTTGTCAGCGAGCCGGGTAGCGGGAGCACCTTCAGCTTCACAGGCTGGTTCGGCCTGTCGGAAGCGATCGCGCGCAAGGTCGTGCCCACCCGGCTCGGATCGCTCAAGGTGCTTGTCGTGGATGACAACGCCGCAGCCCGGGAGGTGTTGGAGGAACATCTAAGAGCGATTGGGGCCGAAATCGAACTGGTAGCATCGGGCACTGAAGCCATCGTCGCGGTTAGGCGGGCGGATGCGGACCGCCCATTCGACGTGCTCCTGCTGGACTGGCGCATGCCCGGACTCGACGGAGTAGAAACCGCCCGCCGGATTCGTGCAGACGGCTCGCTCAAGAGCGTGCCGGCCATCGTCATTATCACCGCTTTCGGGCGAGAGGAGGTGCGCAGCGAAGCCGAACTCGCCGGCGTCAACGGATTCCTCATAAAGCCGGTCAACCAATCCACACTGATCAATGTCCTCGCCGAGATCTTCGCGCCCGAGCATATGATGGCCGCCCGCGAAGCCGTAAAGGCGACGGCATACGACCTGAATGGACTCCATGTGCTCCTGGCTGAGGACAACGCGATCAACCAACAGATTGCCGTCGAGCTGCTTGAGGGTGTCGGCGTCTCTGTCGATGTCGCCAATAACGGAAGAGAGGCTGTAGAAAAACTGTTGGCGTCGGCTGGCGACCTCCCTTACGACGCGGTGCTAATGGACTTGCAGATGCCGGAGATGGATGGCTACCAGGCCACCGCGCGCATCCGCGCCGAGCCGCGTTTTGCGGATCTCCCGATCGTCGCCATGACGGCGCACGCAATGGCGGAAGAACGCGATCGTTGTCTGGCCGCCGGCATGCACGCTCATATCACCAAACCCATCGATCCCGAGCTGTTGTACCGTACCCTCATGCAATTCTACCGGCCGGGCCGGGTGGTCGCGGTCTCAGCCATCACGGTCGATCGTTCCTCGCCCCCGGATGCGACGTTCGAAGTTGCGGGGCTGGACGTCGGAGATGGACTGAGGCGGGTGGCCGGCAACGTGAAGCTTTACCGCTCGCTGCTAAGACAGTTCGTTGAGCAGCAAGCCGACGCCGTCTCCAAAATCAGTGCGAGCGTCGAACAGCGGGATTTCACTTTGGCCGAACGCCTGATGCACACGCTTAAGGGGGTGTCCGGAAATCTGGGTGCAAAGACCACAAACGAAATGGCCGCCGAATTGGAAATATCTCTACGGAACCGGGATGTTCGGTCCCTGGATGCCGGTCTGCCTCGCTTGTCCATCGAGTTGGCGCGGACGATGGAAGCAATCCGCGGTTCTTTGGCGGCCGATACCGTGGACGCTCGTCCCCTCCCCGTTACGTTTGATCGGACGGAAGCCACAGCGCTGTTGAAACATCTCAAGCAGTTGCTGGCGGATGACGAAGGAGCTGCACTCGACCAGCTATTGGACGCGCGCGAGCGCTTCGAAGGCATCCTTTCGGACGCCGAGCTGAATACCCTGGAAAGGGAAGTACGTGATTTCGACTTCACCGCTGCGCTTGATTGCCTTGCCGATATAGCACAGCGCCACAAGTTTTCCTTGGAGTGAGCCAATGCCTCTATCGGATCGCAAAACCATCCTGATTGTCGATGACACGCCCACCAATATCGGGATCATTTCCAGTGTCCTCAAAAACTCGTTCAGGACCAAGGTTGCTACCAACGGAGAGAAAGCACTGGTACTCGCCTCGGCCGACGACAGGCCCGATCTAATTCTTCTGGATATAACAATGCCTGGCATGGACGGCTACGAAGTGTGCAGACGTCTGAAGGCAAATCCGGCGACAAGGAGCATTCCGGTCATCTTTCTCACGGCCAAGACCGAAGACGAGGATGAAAGGCAGGGCTTCGATGTCGGAGCGGTCGATTACGTCCACAAACCGTTCTCGGCCCCAATCGTGCTCGCTCGTGTCAAAACTCATCTCGCTCTGCAGGCTGCGCTGCAGCAAGCGCGGGAATCCCAGAAACAGGCCGATGAACTACTCCACTGCTTGCTTCCTGAGGCGGCCGCGGAGGAGATTCGGAATATCGGGACGATTATTCCGCGCCGCTACAATGACGTTGCAGTGCTCTTCTGCGACGTCGTAAATTTCACGTCGTATTGCGACAAGCACGAACCCGAGGAAGTGGTCTCCCGGCTTGACGCGCTTTTCGTTGCGTTCGAGCGGGTGGCGGCTGCCCATGGCCTGGAAAAGATAAAGACCATCGGCGATGCCTTTATGGCCGCGGCGGGCTTACTCAAGTCCGCCAATGACCCTCTTCAATCGGCGGTGCTTTGCGGTCTCCAGATGGCCGCCACGTCGATTGACGCTCAACTTGGCTGGGCGGTACGGGTTGGTGTTCATATCGGTCCGGTCGTGGCAGGTATCGTCGGGCAGGAGCGCTACCAGTTCGACATTTGGGGCGACACCGTAAATATTGCGGCCCGCATGGCCGGCAAGGCAACGCCGGGGGGCGTCGCGGTGACCGATGAAACCTGGCGTCAAATCAAGGATCGCTTCGAAGGCGAATTGCTCGGCGACCTCGAGGTCAAAGGCAAGGGGACCATTCGAATCGTCGCCGTTCAGGCACGCTCTGCTAAATCGCCCGATCAAGGCAGTAAATCGACGAGCAGTTCCGCATAACGTCGCTAAGGCGGAGGCAATCCCTATGACCAAGATGCGCGTGCTTGCCATATTTTGTGTCGAAGCGATGCTCACGACGATCGCTTCAGCCAAAGACCCTCGCACCGGAACTGTGCCGGCTCACGCTGTCCGTCGCACACCATCACCAGTCATTGAGCCGCTCAAGAAAGCGTCGGTAGGGCGTTCATAGGCTTCGTCGCAGTTCTCTCGTTGATGGTTTGTTCAAGGTCTGCACGTACTTGTCCGCCGTTGGCACATCGCGACATATTGCGCCGCTGCACAAACCGGTCGCTACAGGAGCAAAGCGGATGTAGTCACCAGTCACATGATGCCGCCGGGTTTTTTAGGTGCACGGCCTAGGTGTTTAGTCCCGGCTTTGATGGTGCACTCTTGCACGATTCCTCGCGGCTGCTTTAATTTTCGCCGGGTGGTCCGGGTACCTGGGCCAGCACAGGTCATTTGGATCGGGCACTGCGTCACGTTCATTGATGGCGCGAACCCCTGTCTTCGCAATCACCATTCCGGCGCTCGAATTGTCGGCCCGATATCCTGTGGGCCCGGCAGACCTGGCGCCGGAGGTTGCGGCTCGTTCACTGGCGGAAGCAAATTTCCCCAGTCCGTGCGCGCGCGCATCTGCTCAACCGTTGTCGCGGTCACGAAGTTGCTGTCCTCCCGTATCTGCCACCCGAAACACCATGGTGAGGCCGAGCGGGACATTGGCCAATGCGCCGGCGAGGCTGCTCTGCGCCTGAAAAAGATTCTGCTCCGCGGTCAGCACGGTGGTAAATGACGTCGCCCCTTGCTCGTACTGCTCGATCGCGATTCTGAGAGCACCATTTGCCGCCTGAACGCTGCGACGCAGGAACGCGGCCTGGTTTCGCGATTGCAAGTAGCTCGCAATTCCATTGTCCACTTCCTGCTGAGCACTCAGGACAGTGTTCTGATAGTCGACCAACAATTGTTGAAGCCTGGCATCCTGCAAACGCACGTTGTTGGTGATTTGTCCGTAGTTCAGGAGATTCCATTGGAACGATGGACCGGCGGCATAGGCGACCCCCTTCCAGTTGACGACGTCCGCAAGGGTATGGCCGTTAGCGGTACTGGCCGAGCCGCCGAACGTCCCCGTGATGCTGATTGCCGGATAGAGTTGCGTCTTAGAGTCCAACTCATAATGTTTCCGGGGGCTAATCATGGCCTGGCGAGCCTGCGCGAGAGCAGTTTGACGCTTGCGATCATGAGCCAAGTTTCGGCACTCGCAATTGTGGCCTCGAAGTCTTTTGCAAGGCGGCGATTGCGATTGAGCCAGGCGATGGTTCGTTCGACGACCCAGCGGCGTGGCAGCAATTTGAAGCCCTTGGCAGCATCGGATCGTTTGACGATCTCAATGGTCCAGGAGCCGATTGAAGCAAGCGCTTTCTTGAGTTTCTGACCGGCATAGCCGCCATCGGCGAAGATATGACGCAACCAGGGGAAAGCACTTCGGATCAACCACAGAAGCGCGGGTGCGCCGTCGCGATCTTGTATGCTGGCTTCATGCACGATGCCTGCAACCAGAAAGCCCGCGGTGTCAGTAAGAAGGTGCCGTTTGCGTCCTTTGATCTTCTTGCCGGCATCGAATCCGCGCGGACCTCCAGCCTCGGTGGTTTTAACCGATTGGCTGTCGATCACTCCTGCGGTGGGACTTGCCTCTCGGCCATCGGCCTCGCGCGCCATCATGACAAGATGGTGGTTGATCTTCTGCCAAGTGCCGTCATCGCGCCACCGGTAGAAGTACCGCTGCACCGTCGTATAGGGCGGAAACTCCTTCGGCAGCAACCGCCACTGGCAACCGCTCTGAGCGATGAAAAAGATCGAATTCACCAATGTCCGCATCTCCGTCACACGCGGCCGGCCGCGGCGGTTCTTGCAGGGCATGTAGGGGGCGATCATCGCCCACTCTTCGTCGGTCGTATCGCTTGCATAACGCAGCCCATCCCGACAATATTTCGCTCGGGTGATTTCAGTCCAAACCATCTTGTGCCTCCGTCGTAGCTCGCAACCACGACTGAATCACAAGCGACTGAAATCACTCAACTTAATTTCGGGTCAGCCTCTTAGCGACGCCGATCTGCGCGCTCTGTGCCAGTGCGGCAAGTTCAGCAGCGCGAACGTCGGGTCTGCGACGAAGCAGATCCGCAGGGATGCCGACCACGACTGCGCGGGGTGCCGACGGTATGCGAGCTACCGACCGCGACAGCAGCATCCCCAGCGACTGCGGCGGGACGCCGAGTAGACGCAAAGAGCATTTTCTCCTTGCTGTAACTGCAGCGACCACCGCCTGGCCATCAGTACCTTCGATCGTTGAGTCCGTTTTATTGTACGCATCCGGTGATGGCCCTGGTTGGGTCATCTTGAGAGGATGGCTGATTGCGCTCAGGCGGCGTAAGCGACGTTCTGAGGGCGCCAATTCCAAGGCAGGAGTTCGTGGATGCGCTTGGCGGGGTGGTCCGGCAGGCGGGCCAGCACGTCGGCGAGCCAAGCCTGTGGATCGATGTCGCTGAGCTTGGCGGTGGCGATGAGGGTGTAGATCGCGGCCGCGCGCCGGCCGCCCTCATCCGAGCCGGCGAAGGTCCAATTTCTTCTTCCGACGGCGACGGCCCGTAGCTCGCGTTCAGCGGCGTTGTTCGACATGCACAGACGCCCGTCGTCGAGGAAGCGGGTGAATGCGTCCCAGCGGCTGAGGCAGTAATTGATCGCCTTGGTCGTATCGTTGCTCCTGGAGAGCTTGGCGCGCTGTTCGCGCAACCACGCCTGCAGCTCGACGATCAGGGGTCGGCTACGCTCCTGGCGGACGCGCAAACGCTCCTGCGGCGCAAGGCCGTTGATATCGCGTTCGATGGCGAACAGGACATCGATGCGCTTGACCGCCTCGGCCGCGATCGGCGCCTTGGTGAGCCGTGCGAGATCGAAGAACTTGCGCCGGCCGTGCGCCCAGCACGCAGCTTCGACGATAGGACTTGGCTTCCGATTGGCCTCGTAGAGCCTGCCGAAGCCAGCATAGGCGTCGGCCTGCATCAGCCCGGCATAGCCTGCCAGATGCTGCTCCGGATGCTCACCGCCACGATCCGGCGAATAGAAGAATACGGCTGCCGGTGGATCGGGGCCGCCAAACGGGCGGTCGTCCCTCACATAGGTCCAGAGCCGGCCGGTGCGGGTCTTGCCCTTGGCCAGGACCGGCACCGTGGTGTCGTCGGCGTGGATGCGTTCGGCAGCGAAGACATGGCTTCGGATCGCATCGACCAGCGGCGTCAGGGTTGCCGCGGAGGCACCCACCCAGTCCGCGAGCGTCGAGACATCGAGGTCAATACCTTCGCGCCGGTAGACGTCGCTCTGACGATGGAGCGGCAGGTGCAGGCCGTACTTGGCGAACAGGATATGGGCCAGCAACTTCGGTCCCGCACGTCCACGCGCAATCGGGTGCGAGGGAGCCGGCGGCTGGGCGATCGCTTCGCAGGCCCGGCAGACGAGCTTCTCGCGCACATGCTGGATCACCTTCCACTGGCGCGGGACGAGTTCCAGTGTCTCGGTCACATCCTCGCCGAGCTTGCGCAACCGGCTATCACCGCAACAGGGGCAGGTGGCAGGCACCGGATAGACAATGCGCTCCCGTGGCAAATGCTCCGGCAGCGGCCGGCGGGCCGGCTTGCGGCGCTCGAACGATGGCACCGTGATTTTGTCGGCTGCGGCCATCTGCGCCGTGGTCTCGGCTTGCGCGGCGTTCTCTTCCAGATCGGCGAGTTGCAGCTCGAGCTGATCCAACAATGCTCCGCGCTCTGAGGACTGTCCGAACTGCTCGTGCCGCAGCTTCTTGATCGCGAGTTTGAGCTTCTCGATCAGCAATATCTGCGCCTGGGCATCCGCCTCCGCGGCCAACCGGGCCGCTCGCTCAGCGCGCAGCATCGCCTTCAGCGTCGTCACATCGTCAGGAAGAGAATCATCGGCGCCCATCGCCGACCAGAGAATCACAATACGCCGTCTCTGTCCGAACTGCCGATCGTGTTATCGATTCAAATCTCAGCGATCAGCCAGCCGCCTGCGGCCGCCACGTGTGTTGCGGCATCCGCCAGTCAATGCCCTCCAGCAGATAGCCAAGTTGGGCTGGAGTGATGGTCACCACGCCATCAGCCGGCGACGGCCAGAGGAAACGGCCGCGTTCCAGTCGCTTGGCATAGAGCGACATGCCCAGCCCATCGTGCCAAAGGATCTTGATCAGCTTGCCGCTTCTGCCACGGAACACGTAGAGGTCCCCGCCGTGCGGGTCGCGCCTGAAGGCTTCCTGCACCAGCACGGCCAGCGAGTTCATGCCGCGACGCATGTCGGTGTGGCCGGTCGCAATCCACACCCGCACGCCCGACGCAATGGGGATCATCGCGGCCGTCCATCTGCCAGCGCCGCGACCGCGGCCTTCAGCGTCGCCGCGTCGACCGCGCCGGTGATCCGCATGCGAACCCCGGCCGCAAACTCAATCTCGATTGCGCCGCCGGCGGCCGGCTCGACTGGACCAGGCGTCGCTCCTAATTCCGCGACCACCATCGCCGGTACGAAGCCCGTTTGATGGCCGGCATCCTTCGGCTCGGGGCGAAACGACCGTCGCCATCGGAGCAGCAATGACCGCGAAACGCCATATCGCCGCGCCGTCGCCGCAACCTGGCGCGGCGCCTGCAAGCTCTCCAGGACGATCTTGAGCTTCTCATCCTCAGACCAGCGCCGCCGCCGGCCTGTGTCCACCACCTCGAGCCGCTCCACTTGGGCGCTGCGCCTATCACTGTCCATAAGGACAGTTCTCAATACCGCGCCTCATTCGGCAAGGCGGCCGTCACCGGATGGATACGTTTTATTCGATCGCCTCATCGATGCGAGTGAGCCGAAGGCTGGATGGTGAGGGCTGAGGCCAGGTTTGCCGACGGCGGCGAGAGGCACGTCATCCTGGTCCTAGACCAGTACAAGTGTATCGTGTGCAGTCTTGGTAAACACCGCGACAGTCGGACGAGGGCAACTGATTCTGACGACGACAGTCGCGGTAGCGTTTACGACAAGTGTTTACGCATTGCTGCTTAGCCGTCTGAGCGGCCGCTAAGGTACCAGAGACGAGATCTGCATCGCGCGCGTTGAGGCTTCCAATACTCAATAATAGAGGCAACGCGAATATGCAGATGACGGCACGCGTCCGCTTGGTGCATTTCATCGCTCAGCTCCCCTTAGGTCAAAGAAGGCGAGTCATTCCACGGTGGTCACGATCATGAAAGTCATCTTGTGAGCGACCACACTTGCAAATCATATTCTCTGCAGATCATTCAATCTTTCATCTTTTTTGCAAGTTGTTGACCTTGAAGACATGTCAACAGATCAACGTAGCTAGGAGGCACGCTCGGGACATCAGTCGCATTGGCAGTACACATGGTTCGATCCGAGGGGGCAAACTGTGACCACTGCGTCTGAAGCTGGTCCCTAGCTGCTTGCTCATCATCGACGCAGCGTCTCGTTGATTCGTCCAATCCTGTGCTGAGGCCAGATGTGTTCGTGTTGTCTGCTCGGCACCCTCGCTCGATGTTAAATCGAGGAACATTGTCCGCAACCGCAATGATCAGTTGCGAAGCGAGGACGAGGGTCGAAAATTGAATAAGCATTTCTTCCTCCTTGCAAACGAAAAGAGTCGCCCCACAAGACGAAGGCAAATCCGCCCGAATTCCTACCAACTTGGCAGTGCAGCGCTATGCAGAAACGGCAGGTCACCGTCGCACGCATTGAGCGTTCCAGCACTAACGACAGAAGCGCTGCGGGGAGTACGGAGACGACGTCAAACGACCGCTTGCTACATTTCATCGCCCAGACCCTTTTAGGTTCAAAAACCAGGCAAATTTGGAGTAACGTCGCAATTTGTCACGGAAGTACAGCCTTCTTCATCCGCAACGGCTCTTCATTGGGCTCTCTCAGTTTCGTGTCATAAGCGGAAATTCCAGGAATATTGATCCTGAGTAACCCGAGGATCGGTCCCCGGGTCGCTCATATGGCCTATTCAATACACACCCTATTCGCTTGCTCATAGCCCTCGGGCCGGTCCTATCTGCGGCGCGCGGACCGGCTTGGCCATACCGTAGAAGACAACCACACCTTGACCGCCGCATTGGGTCGAGAGCGCCTCGTTTGGATCGCCGAAACAGCTCGGAATGTTCTGCCAGTTATTCATGACCCAGACGTTGCCGGCCGGACCGATAGCAAGATCGGTCTCCATTTGCAGGCCACCGCCGACATACCCTCCAGGCGGCGAAATCTGGTCGCCGGTCTTCATGCCGGGAGGGCAGTTCTCGGTGCGAGTGCCGCACAACTGGGTGATCACACCGTTGGGAGCCGCGAAGTTGGAAACCCAGACATTGTCGTTGCCATCCACCGTCGCTGCCCAAGGACCGGGCAAACCGCCACCAGTGAAAGGTGAGCCGGGATATTGGGTGCCGTCCGGCCGCAACAGCGTGACGCTGCCACCGTCAGGGCCGCCCTTCTGTTTGGACATTTGAAGCACCAGCGTCCTGTCGGCGTTGTCGCCCATCTTCAGGACCGCGATGTCCTCGACAATGTCGAACATCCCATGATCCGAGCTGCCCAACCGGTTAGTGACCCAGACGTTGCCCCGGCTGTCGATGCCAAGTCCGCTGCCGCTGTAGCCGGTCTTGAATTTCTCGACCTTGCTCGGATCAGAGGCGGGAAATCGCGTCACATGGGCGCCGAAGGCACTGGTCACCCAAATCCGGTCCTGCTGATCGATGCCAAGGTGAAACGGACCCACGAACGATTTGCAAGGTTCAACTTTTCGACCCTCGCAGACGATCCGGCCTTTGGTTGGATCGCCCTTGGGAAAATGGAGAAGCTGGCTCTTCGAAATTCCCAACGCCCACACATCTCCACCGGGAGTGGCGATAACACCCTGCATGAGGCCCAGCTTGCCATCGAAGGTGATGCCCTCCGGCGGCGTCAGTGGTTTGCCATTTTTGTCGAACACCGTGATGGACTTGCCGCCGTAGTTGGAAAACCAGGCATTGTCCTTGGCATCAATGGCCGCTCCAAATGTGCCGCCCTGCATTCCGCCGCCTGTAAAGCCGGAGGTCATCGGGGAGAGCGGACGGCCGTTGGGAGCGAACTTGGTGGCGTTGCCTTGCCAAAGGACATCCTGGCCCTGCCAGCCCACTGTGAAGTTGTCGCCGACCCACAAATTGCCTTCGCTATCAAACATCGCCTTGCCGCCTGCGCGAAACCCACCGCCATCGAGCTTGAGCGGCAGAACCCACGCGCTGGGTGCAAAGCCAAGATAGGGCGTGTATGGAACGGCGCGCATGTTCTTGCCCTTCGGGACCGGATAGAATTGGTCGAGAAGAGCAAACAGCCGCGTCGGCTGATACCACGGAGCCCGCGCAATCGACTGCGCCGCCGTTAACGTGTCATTCGCGGCGTCCCCCTTCGGTGACGTCGTTGCGGTATACAGCTTGGGACACGCATCCACCGTCACGCGCGTGACGCATCCGGCAAGCGCGTCCGCGAGCGTGGCGAAATTGGCCATCGTTGGTGTCTGGCCGCTATTGAGCGGATCCTGAATTGTTGTGCCCCAGCCACCCGTTTGAAGATCGACGAAGTTTGGGACATTGCCGGCCGCAATGCGCAGGCTAAGCGAAGGTCCTTTGATCGACGAGCCGTCGAGGAATTGCGCGTGGGTCCACACCGAGGCCACGGTCGTCATCTCGTTAATTGTGACAGTCGCCGGTAGGTTGCCGCCTATCACCGTCATCAGCGCGATGGCGGGGTTATCGCCACTTTGCGCATTGGCTGCGGATTGGCCGCCCTTCGCGATCAGGTAAAGCGAGGCGGCGCCGGCCTGACCAGTCGAATTGAGCGTAAAACCACCATCGGATCCGGTGCGGGCCTGTCCCAGCTGCTGAGGTGCGCCATCGCCTGCGGCCCAGAGCGTGACTGTCGAATTAGCGATTGGTTGGCCACCGCCGAGAACTTTGCCCTCGAGCGCATCCGCAGCTACCGTGCCAGCTATCAAAGAGAGCATGCTGCCAGTCAGTAGGGCACCAAACTTGGCTTGGCTTTTTGTGATCATCTGGTCCTCCTGCAATTTCGCGATAAGCAAAATACGCTGGTTCACGCTACCGAAAGGAGCCGGATTGGGCTATTACAGCGAGCACGTGTTCAACTAGGTGGAAACACCTGTGGCCGGCATGCAAGGAAAACGTTGGGGACAGCTCACTCGGGCGCGGCGCCAATGGCGCCGGTATCACCGAACGCAGCCGCCCGGTCAGAAAACTGGTGGTCGAGAAAGTCGAAGGCGCCGGACAATTTTCAGCTCTCGACCGATATTGTTACAAAGGTCGAAAATTGCTCTGCTAAAAACTCTCGCAAGAGTTGATTTCTGGACGTCCCTGCAGCTGCGTGACCTTTCAACGCTATTAGGAAAGTTCGGAGAGTCGATTTTGGGCGCACCGATATGGTCCCTCACGTTGCCGCGCATAAGACCTGTCAGCAGCTCTACGAATTTTCGTTCGTCACCCCGAAAAGACATTTGCAACAAAATCGACCCACAGCGGACATTGGCCCTAGCCGGACGACCTACCGGCATGGTTTGATGGCAAGGGCAGCAACACTGGCATGAGGGTGGTGGCTGCAGTAAATCGACAACGTCGACTAGTTATTCATCTGCTCGTTATAGCTGCCAGCGTTTGGAGCCTGGCAATGCCACTGCGCGCCGTTGGGCCGGAAACGAAGGTGCTGCTGCTTATTGCGACCCACCCCTATGTTCCCGGATTGATGGCCTTGGACGACTCCATGCGCAATGAGCTGTCGGCGGATCCGACCCAAAAATTCCAATTCTTTTCCGAGTCGCTCGACGCGCAACGGTTTGCCTTTGGTGACTTCGAGCCTGAATTTGAGGCTCTGCTTGCCAAAAAATACAAGGAAACGAAAATCGACATCATCGTTGCCGTAACGAAGCCGGCGCTCGATTTCGCAAACACGCACGCCGACCTGTGGCCGGATGCCAAAATCTTGTTTCACAGCGTTCCTTCACATTTGCTTAAAAGCATCCCACTGACCGAACGGATAAAGGGTGTGCGGGAAGGACGTAACGTTGGCAAGACGCTCGATCTGGCCCACCGGCTCCAGCCGGATGCGGAGCGCATTCTCGTAGTTGCCGGAGTTTCCGATTATGACACGGATTTCACCGACGAAGCCCGCAGGGTGATAGCTGCGCGGAACGAGCGGATCGAGATACGCTATTTGATAGGTCTGCCGCAGCAAGAGCTCATTGATGTAGTATCGAAGGAGCCAGCAAATACGATCGTATTGTATCTCAGCCAGTTCCGGGATCGTGAGGGAAGGCCTTACACCCCACGCGAAGTGCTCAGCGCAATCAGCGAGAAATCGTCGGCCCCGACCTACGGCATGTTCGATTCCTATTTAGGTCACGGCAACGCGGCCGGGATCGTTCAATCTTACGACGAACTCGGCCGGACCATTGCCAAACTTCTGATTCAATTGCGAGCTGAGGCTCCGGTCCCGGCCCTGACCTCGGCGCCGACCTCTTCGTGAGCCGAAAAACGAATGGGAACGGCCGAGACCGAGTTGTCGGCACGTTCGTCCATCTCCTGCCACTGCGCCTTCGCCGCCTCGATGGCCTTCACAACCCTTGTTGTCTCCTCCTCTGGCCGTAAAAACCAATCGGTCGACCAGATGCGATGTAGAACCCATCCGTGCGCTTCCAGGACGTTCTGCCGCAAACGATCCCTATCGCGAGCCGAGCGAGACGAATGATACTGCGCGCCATCGCATTCGATACCGAGGACGAAGCGACCCGGTTTGTCCGGATCCGCTACCGCCAAATCGATGAAAAAGCCGGCGGTCCCAATCTGCGTCTTCACGTCGTGACCGAGCGCCGTCAGTCGCGCCGCGACCTGTTCTTCGAAGACCGAATCTGGGTCTCGGCCCGTTTCTTCAGCGATGCCAAGCCTGCCGGTTTGCGCAAAGGAGAGGAACATCTTGAGTGCCGCGACACCCCTGCCCTTCGAACGCGACAGATCGATGTCGTCTCCAGTGATCGACGAGAACACTTCACACCGGAGCTTAGCGCGCGAGATCAGCACGTTAAGACGGCGCTCGCCGCCATCAGAATTGAGGGGGCCGAAGCTCATCGCGACATACCCTTCCTTTGTCCGGCCGTATCCCAAGGATATAAAGATGATGTCTCTTTCATCGCCCTGGATATTCTCGAGGTTCTTTACGAAGAAGGGTTCGGCGGATCCACGGCTGAAGAATTCCTCCGTCTCGGGATTCTGCTTTCTGAGTAGTTCGAGCTCATTCTGTATGGCCTGGCGTTGGGCAACCGAAAAAGTAGCCACACCCAGCGTCCGATCCGCCGTCTCGCGCGCATGCCGTATCACCGCTTCAGCCACGATCCGGGCTTCCTTGGGATTCGTCCGCGTATTTCCGCGATCGTAGTGCGCATCGGGCAGATGGTGGAATTTCAAGCCCATGCCGGCAACGGCGTCGTAGGGGCTGGGTACGATGAACAGCCGATTGTCGTAGAATTGCTTGTTCGAAACCGCGATCAGCGATTGATGCTTACTGCGGTAGTGCCAGTTGAGCATCCGATGCGGGAGCCCCTTCGCCAGGCACAGATCGAGGATGCTTTCGGCATCCTTCGCCTGGAAGGTAACCTCGTCATCTTCGTCTCGATCATCTTCGTTGCCCGTCAGCTTCGCGAAGAAGCGGGTGGGTGGTAGCTGCCGTTCGTCGCCGACGACTACCATCTGCCGGCATCGCGCCACCGCACCGAGTGCGTCTACGGGTTCGATTTGGGAGGCCTCGTCGACCACCAGCAAATCGAACGAGACCGCGCCTGGCTTCAGGAATTGAGCCACCGAAAGCGGACTCATGAGGAAGATCGGCTTGAGCTGCTGAATAACGGGTCCGGCCCCGTTCCAAAAGTTGCCGGATAGGCAAATGATTTCGCTTCTTTGCGATCTCTCCGTTCAGCACGCCGAGCGGGCCAATTCCACCGATGTTTCTCGGCAGACGCGAGGCATGTTCGTGAGCAATTTGATCGCGCGCGAGCTTCATACGCTCCAAGTCCAGCTTGCGGAAGCTCTCTACCTGGCGCCCATGAGATTCACCGTCGAACTTCTTCAGTTTGGGATGCGCAGCGAAAATGACGCTCCGCATAGCCTCGAAGTAGGCACGATCAAACGTCTCCAGAAGTCGATCGCCTGGCAAAGAACCATCGAGCAGCCGGCCGACCAGCATCTCGAGTTCGTCGTCCTCCGCCGTACGGATACGATCCATGAACGCGACCCACCGAGTGATACGTTCGGGCGATCGACGCCATTCCGAGAGCATCGCAGATATCTCAGCGAAACGCATTTCGGGCCCGATCTGGACCGGGACGCGCCCTGGATCAAGTCGCAGAAAATCCACGAGCTGGTCCACGCCGGACTTGGCAGCGTCAAGAACTCTTCTGAAATCCCCGAGCGACTTTCTAACGTCGGCCGACAGCAACACGCTTGCGAGGCGATCCCGCGTACCTTCACCCGCTACTTGCTTTGGAAAGCTATCCCACCACGACGAAAGGGATTCTAACTTTCCCCAATCGGATCGTTCCTTGTGCCAAGATCCTCCAAAGGCCGAACGGCCTACTGTTTGGACTTCCTCGAACGAACGACGCGCCGCCTGCGCGGCGATGAGTCCGTCGAGGAGTAACAATCGTTGATCGACCGTCTTCGGCATCGGAACTTTCAGGTACGATGCAAGGACGGCCGTCTGTGCACGATAACGAGGACTGAGTATCCTCAACCAGGAGCGACCCTTTTTCGCAATCACATCTCTGCATTCGCTGACGGACCCATTCCATGCGGATTCGACGAATGCCGACTCGAACACGCCCTTTAACTTCGAAAAGCGTGCACCCCTCTCGACGATCTCGTTGATCTCGTTGGGTCGCTCCCAAATGGGATCCCGGAAAGCCGCTCGGTCACACTCTGGCATTGCCGCGGCTGCCTCGACGAACCCGAGGAGATCTGTGGCTTGTCCGAACGTGTCCGGTCGGGACAAATCGAAAAGAGCGCACGCGCGATCCGCACCCGCGACTGCCTTCGCCAAATCATCGGACAGCTTATCCAACGACCTTCTCAGGGCTTCCATTTCGCCGGGATCGAGTGCGTCACGATCAACGCCGCGCCAAGGGTGAAGGTGAGGTGGACCATCCGAAGCGACCCGCTCGGCTATTTCCTGGACGAGCTCTCGCCGTCGCTCGAGTTCCAGCGGAGACCACGATTCCGGCGCCTCCAATTCGTGGCCGGACTGGCCCGCCGAGCCCCATGAGCGGATCAGGTTACCAAGCAAGCGAAAAGGAGTAAGTTCGCTTGGCTCGTGGGCCACGTGCATCATCCCCGCGTGCTCATTGAGCCGATCGCGAATGTCGGTCAGTCTTTGTACGAGGGTAGCTTCTCCGCGAGGCTGTGGTGCCGACATTGACCGCGTGCGTTTCAGTTCCTCCAGAAGGATCCGTTTATTGGCCTTGCTGGAGTGAAGTTCTAAAGCAAGCGAGCCCAATCCAACATCTCGTAGCCGCCTGTGGACCACGTCGAGAGCGGCCATCTTTTCAGCGACGAAAAGCACTGTTTGACCTTGAGCGGCTGTCGACGCAATGATGTTCGTGATCGTCTGCGATTTACCAGTGCCTGGTGGCCCCTTGATGACAAGGTGGCGTCCTCGCGCAACCTCTTCGATCGCAACGGTCTGCGACGAGTCAGCGTCGACGACGTGATTCATCGCCAACGGCTGAATTACTGCGTCGATATTGCCGTCGTCGGAAACGATCGGCTCTGATGCTTCGAAGCCGTCCTGCAGCAGGCCCCGAATGAGAGCATGCAGGTCGAGGCTGCCGTCGGCTGGCCAGTTCTCCGGGTCGAGATCCCGATACATCAAGAATTTCGAAAACGAGAAGAAGCCAAGGACCATCATATCCGGCCTCACCTCCCAACGGGATTTTCGCGAGACGGTTTCAGCTATGCCGGACAAATAGGCAGCGATATCGACGTTGTCTTCGTCTCCGAAATCTTCGATCTTGAGACCGAACTCGCCGTCCATCTTCGCCTGTAGAGAAAGATTGGGTGACGGAGGTTCTGATCGGGACACGAGATGGAAGCGATCGGCCGCACTGCTCCGCTCGAGCCGTACGGGCAGCAGCACGAGTGGCGCAAAGCGCTCGGTATCGGACTTATCGTCCTCGAACCATTTTAGTAGGCCGAATGCCAGATAGAGGATGTTGACGCCCTGCTCTTCCTCCAGAGTCTTAGCATCGTACCAGATGTCCAAGAGCCGCTTCTGCAATCCTTCCGAGGACAACCTGGTTTGAAGCTTTGTTTCCGTTTGCCGCGATCGTGAGCGCCCAATGATCTCCTTGGATGAAGGTGCCGACGTCTCCGTCGATCCGTGAACCGTCGAGGCGGGTTTGTCTTCCTCGGTGGGGATGAAGGTACAGCGCTTGGCTTGGCCAAGTAGGTCGAAAACCTCTGCCGATTTGCAATCCACGATCTCGATCGCGCGGATGTTCTTTGTCCGCAGGGGGATATTTATCAGCCTGTTGCGGGTACCCAGGTCGAGTAGAGCTCGCCGGTCCGCCAAGAGCCTGTCTCGTATCGATGTTCCCGCCAAATATGGTCCCCGCCCTAAACCGAAGATTGTAGGACGGGCTGACACGTGGTCAAGCCGGCCTGTCCCTCGGTCTGATCGTCCACTAAAGTAACTAGCCAGTCTTTTTCAGCCGATTAGCCACATGTTTCTCCGCTCGTCGATTAGCTTCTGGGCTAAGTCCCCAAAATTGAGCTTGAGATTCCGAGGCGCGGTTCGGGCGATAACCTCCCTTCGTGGCCATCTTCAATACATTGCGGTGCTGCGGAAGGTGCAACGGCGCTGACTCTTGGGGATCAACGATGGCCGGGCGTTGACTATCAGATCCGCTTGGCGCAAAATGAACAAACCATGAACAGGAACGTTTGGCATGACCGCGCACGCCCACGAGCCACACATCGTTTGTCCAAAGTGCAGCCACCAAATTCCTTTGACGGAGTTGATTGCTGCGCCGTTGCTCGAGGCTGAACGACAAGACTTTCGCCAGAAGCTGGGCGCGCGAGAAGCCGAGTTCGCGCTTAAGGTCGACGAACTTCGGAGCCAGCAGGACGAGCTGACTAAGGCCCGCGAAGGCATCGAGAATCAGATCAATCAGCGGTTACATGCGGAGCGCGGTCAGGTCGCCGCGGCCGAAGCCAAGAAGGCTCGAGAACAGGTAGCGGCCGATTTGGCCACCATGAAGCAGCAGCTGGCCGAGAGCGACCAGCTCTTAAAAGCGCGTGACGCCAAGCTGGCGGAAGCTCAGCAAGCCCAAGCTGATGCCATACGGAAACAGCGCGAACTCGATGAAAGAACGCGTGAACTCGAAGTCACCATTGAGAAGCGGGTGCAGGCCAGCCAGGCCGAACTGGTGGCCAAGGCTCGCCAGGTTACGGCCGACGAGTTGAAGTCCCAGGTGCTGCAGAAAGACACGCAGATCGAGTTGCTCGGGCGCACGGTCGAAGAGCTAAAGCGAAAGCTCGAGCAAGGCTCACAACAGACACAGGGCGAGGCCTTTGAGCTCGAATTAGAGAACCTTTTGCGCGGCAAATTCCCTCTCGATCTCATTGAGCCGGTCGCCAAGGGCGAGACCGGCGGCGACATCGTTCAAACCGTGAATGGCCAGCTGGGCGCCCAAGCGGGCGTGATCCTTTGGGAGTTAAAGAACACCAAGAGCTGGTCTGACACCTGGCTGCCCAAACTTCGTGACAACAAGCGGGCGGCCAAGGCCGACGTGGCTCTCATCGTCTCCACTGCCCTGCCCAAGGGTGTCGAAACATTTGATCTCGTCGATGGTGTGTACGTCGCTCATCCGCGGTGCGCGGTGCCTGTCGCTCTCACCTTGCGTCAGGGCCTATTGGAGATCGCCAACGCTCGCACGGCACTGGCTGGCCAACAATCCAAAGCAGAGCAGGTCTATAACTACCTGACTGGCTCGCGCTTCAAGCAACGCATCGAAGCCATCGTAGAACGCTTCAAGGACATGCGGGACGATATCGACAAGGAACGCAAGTTTATGGTGAAGGCTTGGGCCAAGCGGGAAGCGCAGGTCAGCGCTATGATTGAATCGACGGTCGGCATGGTAGGTGACCTTCACGGTATCATGGGTCAAGCAATGCCGACGATCTCGGCAATTGACGAGCCGCCGATGCTAGAAGGGGAAGCCGCATAAATGCTACCTGGCTAGCTCGGCCGCGTGCTGTAGGACTGACTATCTTTTGTTAGAAACCTTATCAGTGCCCGAAATCGGATGCCGCCGTCGGGCGGCAGTGGTGGTCGAACTAGTCTCCGACGATAGTCTCCGCAAAACGGGAATATTCGCGGACGAGACCGGAGACTTTCGGCGATTTCCACCTCAAGATCGGCGTCCCGGGAGTCCAGAGACGAAATTGACTGCGCAAAAACCCGGGATTTCCGGGCCATTCTCGCGTCAATTGGGCAGCCTGGCCTAACGCAAGAATGGTTGGCTGGGGCGGGAGGGATCGAACCTCCGAATGGCGGAATCAAAATCCGCTGCCTTACCGCTTGGCTACGCCCCAACTGGCCGTTCAAGGGAACGGCAGAAGAACCCGTTACCCTCAGATTCCTGCCGCCGGTGCCGGTCTATAGAGAGAAGGCGGCTATTTCAACCGCGGCATGGTAAAATTCGCGTCTCCAAAGCCCGTCCCGCGACCCTTTATTATAGGCGTGTGGCGTTCCGCCTCCCTTTGGCCGCCAGTCGTTGCCAATGGCCCTCCGGGCAGTTGAGACGCTGCCGGTTTCGTGGGAAGACGGCCCCAACGATCCGGGAGTTGACGCCATGACCTACCGCGCGCCGATCAACGACATGCTGCTTGCGCTCAACCATGGCGCGGGCCTGAAGGCCGCGATCGAGGCGGGCCATTACGGCGATTTCGACCCCGACATCATCGCGGCCGTGCTGGAGGAAGCCGGCAAGTTCGCCACCGACGTGCTAGCGCCCCTCAACCGCGTCGGCGACGAGCACGGCATCAAGCTCGATGCCGGCAAGGTCACGACCGCGCCGGGCTGGCCCGATGCCTACAAGCGCTGGACCGATGGCGGCTGGAACGCGGTGTCAGGTCCGGAAGCCTTCGGCGGCCAGGGCCTGCCGCTGGCGATCAACGCGGCCTGCACCGAGATCTGGAGCGCGTCGAACGTCGCCTTCGGCCTCTGCCCGCTGCTCACGTTGTCGGCGATCGAGGCCCTCGATGCCCACGGCTCCGACGAACTGAAGAATATCTATCTGGAAAAGCTCGTCACCGGCGAATGGACCGGCACCATGCAGCTCACCGAGCCGCAGGCCGGCTCCGATGTCGGCGCGCTGCGTACCCGCGCCGAGAAACAGGCGGACGGCACCTACCGCGTCAAGGGCACGAAAATCTTCATCACCTATGGCGAGCACGACATGACCGACAACATCGTGCACTTCGTGCTGGCCCGCCTGCCCGACGCGCCCGCGGGCACCAGGGGAATTTCGCTGTTCCTGGTCCCAAAATTCATGGTCAATGCCGACGGCTCGCTGGGCGCACGCAACGACATTTACGCGAGCGGCGTCGAGCACAAGCTCGGCATGCACGCCTCCCCCACCTGCACCATGACCATGGGCGATCAGGGCGGCGCGGTCGGCTACCTGATCGGCGAAGAGAACCAGGGCATGCGCTGCATGTTCACGATGATGAACCAGGCCCGGCTCGGCGTCGGCCTTGAAGGCGTCGGCGTCGCCGACCGCGCCTATCAGCAGGCGGTCGCTTATGCCCAGGAGCGCAAGCAGGGCCGCGCCGCCGGCAAGAACGGCGACGGCTCGGATGCCATCATCGTACATCCCGACGTCAAGCGCATGCTGATGCAGATGCGCAGCATGACCGCCGCCGCGCGCTCGATTTGCTATGCCACCGCTGTCGCACTCGATGTCGCCGTTCGCGCCAAGGACGCTCACGTGCGTAGCGAGGCCGCCGCGCGCGGCGCGCTGCTGACGCCAATCGCAAAGGCCTTCTCCACCGACATCGGCAACGAGGTCGCCTATCTCGGCGTGCAGGTGCATGGCGGCATGGGCTTCATCGAGGAGACCGGCGCCGCGCAGCATTACCGCGATGCGCGCATCACTTCGATCTATGAGGGCACCAACGGCATCCAGTCGATCGACCTCGTCACGCGCAAGCTCGCGGCCAATGGCGGCGCCTCGGTGTGGGCGCTGCTCGCCGAGCTCGATGCCACCATCAAGCAAGTCGAAGGCTCGAACGATCCCGCCTTCGGCACGACCGGCCAGAAGCTGCGCGATGCGCTGGGGTCGCTGGAACGCGCCAGCCGCTGGCTGCTCGAGCGCGTCACGTCGAAGCCGAACGACGCGCTCGCGGGAGCTGCGCCCTATCTGCGGCTGTTCGGTTCAACCCTCGGCGGCTGCATGCTCGCCGGCGAGGCGCTTGCCGCGCGCAAGGGCGGCGACGGCGAGCGGTATGTCACGCTGGCGCGTTACTTCGCCGAGAACGTCACCGTGCAGGCCCCGTCGCTGGAGAAGACGGTCACCGACTCCGCGGAGGCCGTGAACGGCGCGGACGCGGTCCTGCTGGCGTGATACTCCGTGTCGTGCCGGCGAATGCCGGGACGACAGCAAAATGGGCTGTCACGCCAGGGTGTGCACGATCACCGGTCCCGCGACGGCGGTCGCCTGCCCGACCAGGAGCGGCCCGAGATTCTGGTCGATCCAGGCCAGCGCGCGCTTGTTCGCCTCTTCGGCGCCCGCAAAATTGTTGAAGAGGCTGATCGCGGTCACGGTGTCGTCGCCGGCATAGACCACGTAATAGGCCCTGAAACCCTCGACATCGCTGATGATCGGAATGGCGCCTTCCTTGATCCGGCGTGCGAGCTCTTCGGCGCTACCGGCCTTGGCCTTGGCCTGACGGATGGCGGCGTACATGGGATCCTCCTTCCGGCTGTGTCGTGTCCCGGATCACCAGGCTTCCGCTGGTGCTGTGCTGCAATTTCGAACTAGTCCGAAGGAGATTGTCGGGACTTCAGGCCCGGCAAACCTGGCTTTGGCCGCGGCTAATGCTGCCTGTACCCGCCGCAAGCGAGGTCTTTTGTTGACCTGACCCGGCGAGCCGCAATCCCGGTCCGCCTTCGGGAACCCGCGGTATCCCAAGTTCCATTCACCTTATCATAGGTTATTACCAAATACCTCAGGGGCTCTATGTTTCATTATCGGGAACCTTGTGGGAAGGCATTTTAGGGTGCGGTGACCTCGTAGGAACGGCTGCCAAAGTATGTCGAGTGATTCCGGCGTGCCTACATACATCCTTCAGAGCGACGGCCTTTTCCGCGAGGGCCTGCGACTCATCCTGTCAAGCACTCGATTCCGCCCGCATGGTTGTGCGATGGAATTGGACGATCTCACGGAGGTCCCAAGCGACCGGCCGATTCTCTTCATCGTCGGGATAGGCGCGGACCAGGCGGTGATTTGCAGCAAGATCCGCAACCAGTATCCGCTGGCCTTCATCGTGGCCGTCGCCGACGAAAGCAATCCTCGCTCCCTGACCAGCGCGCTGGAGGACGGGGCAAACGCAGCGCTCTTCAGTTCTGTCAGCCCTACTGCGCTCGTCAGCACCCTTCAGGCGGTGGTGAACGGAAAGCTCATTCTCATCGATGCCCGTCTCTGGCCACTGGAAATTCAGCCAAAGGCGGAAGAGCGGCTGTCGCCTCCACTCCAGGATGACCGCCCCTGGGAAGGCGCGGACGAACCTCAGGCCGGCAAGCATTTGTCCGCACGGGAAATTGCCATACTCGAGCGCATCGTTCGGGGCGATTCCAACAAGCATGTCGCGCGATTCTTCAAAATCGCGGAGCCGACCGTGAAGACACATATGAAAGCCATCCTGAGAAAGATCGGAGCGAACAATCGTACCCAGGCTGCGATCTGGGCGTTGAACAACAGGCTGTTCAGCGACGCGTCAGGCGAGCCACGCCATCTGCCCATATTGCTCGACGATGCGAGCCGCTAGAGCGCGCCTGCGTAGTCTACATGGCGTCGGCAACAATCGGAATAGAACCGTGCACGAGCCGTTGTATCGTCAGACGTCCTTGCCATCGTGCAGCCGCCGAGCAGGATGACGAACAGCAGGAAGGCGGGCGGTGCCGCGATGACCAGGTACGGCACCGCCCGGTAGATGATCACGGCATCGACCCCACTGCTTTCGCCGCGATCTTGTCCCGGAAGGCTTCGCACGCCCGACGAACTTCCTCCGTGACATTCGAACAGGACTCTATCTCGTTGAACATGCGCTTGCCTTCCTTGCGGTAGCGCATGGCCGTGGTCTTGACGTCCTCGAGCATGGCGGATGCGGACGCGGCGAGTTGCTCGCATCGCTTCGCCATGTCCTTTACCACTTCGCCCATCGCCTCGATCTCCTTGGCCGTCGCTTCGTATTCCCTGACCATGGCCTCGGCCGAGAGCATGCCGATCTCGGTCACGTCTTCGCGATGGCTGACATATTCGGGAACGGACGGCGTCGGCGTCCGCTTGTGATCGATTGCAAGGATGTGCGGCTGCTTAGGCTGAACGGTGTTGCGCACTTCATCATCGATCGAGGTCGCGCCGAAGGCTTTCGCTGCTGCATCCTGTGTACTCATGAACTTACCCCTGGTTACTTCTCAAGAACGCCGGGAGCCGGATGGCTTGCAAACAGCTCCGGGATCATCAGGCAATACGCCTCCGAGGCGAGAACGTACCTTGACCCGACAATTTCGATGTCTCGCGTCGATCTGTTGATCCACGAGGTCTTCATGGATCACCCTGGTAAAATCCTCCTGCGGATGAACAGCCTCGCCGTTCATTGCCCGGCGTGACCTGCCGCGAACGGTTTTGAGTCTTCCTCCCAAAGACATTCTCCGCACTCAAGACAGAGCTGCATGCGCACGGTGTTGCCGCGCCGGGAGTTGAGGATCGAATGAGCGAGGCAAGAGAGCGCCCTGCACTTCGGACAACACCGCAGCCGGCTCGTTATCTCCGGTTCAATCTCGGCACGTCGTGGTCGTCATGGCTCACTGCGAACGCGTCTCCAGCCACGGCCCAGGCTTCCGCATGGAATAATCGTGGCGAAGCTGGTCAAATTGCGTCTTTTGCCTGGAGATTACTGACTAGCCCTTCGGGAGCAGTGGGCGCGCTCGGCGACCGGAGAAGATTGCATCACGCGCCTTCATGAAAGGGAACTCCCCGGCTCCGTTAATCTCCATCAAACACCCAGGCAGCGACGCCTAACTCTGGCCGCGGGTGTCGATCAGGTTCGTGCGGCATCGTCAAAGGCGGATCGCGGCACCCCCATCAAGGGAGCACACGACATGCTTCGTTGTGCTCTCATCATCCTCGCAGCACTTGTGCTCGTTGGCGCAAGCGAGCGTCGGCATTCTCGCGGCACGATTTGCCCGAGTCTTGCTGTAAGCATCGCCCTCCAAAATCAAGAGGGCGCAGGGAATGCCGGGTGATGGCCTCACCCATGGCCCGCCTGCAGCAAGAAACGCAGGCGGCGTCACCACAGGTTTCAGCCGGATCAACCGGCATTCCCTGCGCAATGGTTTTAACGACGTATACGTGATCTCCCCGGTGTACCGGGCTTGTTAGCTGTGGAGCCCTCGCGAAGACGTCCCGCGAGAAACTTGATCCCAGCGTCGGGACAGCGTCGGGGGATCAGGACCACACGATTTGGCCGTCCGCGTCAGCGTGCTTCGTCGCCGCACACCAGCGCGTCCATCGCTCCCCGCACCCAACACTCGTGACGATCCGGAGCGTCCCTCTTGATGAGGCGCGGGATGGCGTACCATAAGCATGATTCTTGTTTCTGAAAAGGCGAAATATATTTCCAGACAGGGATTGACATGATTTCTGAAAATCAGCCGTGGGGCAAATCAGTCACGATAACGAACGGCCGGCGTTGCCCCGCTCCGGCCCATCGTGATTGAGCCGGCAGGCGGCGTTCCCACGAACTTATCACGATTTCTTTGCTGGATTGCCGTTTCGCGCCCGGGGAAAACGTTTCATTGTACTTATCGATACTGCCGGAGGTCGATCGATGCGTGCGAGCTTCCCGATGAAAGCATCCTCGCGGCGTGATTTTTTGCGAGGTACGGCGGGAGCCACGGTGTTGTGTGTTTTGAACGACGCCGCGCCGGTGGCTGCCCAGGCCGACGCTCCCGTTGCGACCAAAGCGATTCCGCATTCGGGCGAACGCATTCCGGTCATCGGGCTGGGCACCGCGAATGATTTCCAGAAGCGCCCGCAAGGCGCAGAAAGAGACAAGCTCAAGAAGGTCGTCGACGATCTCCTTGCGCAAGGCTGCAAGCTGATCGACACGGCGTCGTCCTATGGCGAGGCCGAAAGCGTGCTGGGCGATTTGCTGTCCGATCAGGATCGCGCCAAGGTATTTCTCGCCACTAAAATCGAGGACGGCAGCCGCAAGGGTGGCCTTGCCGAATTCCGACATTCGCTGGAGCGGTTGCGCTATCGGCAGGTCGACCTGCTGCAACTGCATAATGTGCAAAATCCACATCAGGACCTCGCGCCGTTTCGCGACTGGAAAGGGCAACGCCTCTGCCGCTATGTCGGGGTCACTACAACGTTCAAAAGCGACTATGACGCCGCCGAAGCGGTCATCCGCCGGGAGAAACCTGATTTCTTCCAGGTCGACTATTCGCTGGCCGACCGGACGGCGGAAAAGCGTTTGCTGCCGGCGGCGCGCGATGCCGGGGCCGCGGTTTTGACGGCGCTGCCCTATGGGCGCAGCTCCGTGTTCGCGGCCGTGCGCGGCAAGAGCGTTCCGGAATGGGCGAGCGAGTTCGATGCGACGACCTGGCCGCAGTTCTTCCTGAAGTTTCTGCTGGGCCACGAGGCAGTGACGACCGTCATTCCCGGTACCACAAATCCTGCCCACCTGGCCGACAATGTCAGCGCGGGGCGCGGCCGCTTTCCGGATGCGAAGCAACGCCAGGCAATGATCGATTTTTTTTCCTCGCTCTGAGGCGCCGTATTACGATGACGTGATCGATGCCGGCCGCAATTGCGGGCTGACTGCAATCGAATGATTGAATAAACCGGACTTCGGATTGTTCTTAGGCTTATCGTGCACCGCAATAAATTTGGCAGATGAAACCATGTCCGATGCCGACCGCCCCAGTCTCGATCGTCGATCCCTACTGCGTACCGGCGCACTGGCCGGTTTTGCCTTCGCCACGTCGGGCGCCTCGCGCAGTGCGCTAGCCGACAATACTCCTTTGACGATCGGCATCATCGGGTCCGGGCATATCGGCAGCACCATTGGTTCGCTGTGGGTGAAGTCCGGTCATTCCGTGATGTTCTCCTCGCGCCATCCGGACGAACTGACGACCATGGTGCAGGGGCTCGGCGGCCTGGCGAAATCAGGCACGGTCGGTGAAGCCGTCGACTTCGGCGATGTCGTCTTCATTGCCGTGCCCTACGTTGCTTATCCCCAGATCGGCAAGGACTATGGCAGCAAGCTTTCCGGCAAGGTAGTGCTCGACGCAGGCAATGCCGTCGAGCGCCGCGACGGTAGTGAACTGGCCACCGAAGCCAAGGAGGAAGGCATCGGCGTGACCTCGGCAAAGTATCTGCCGGGCGCGCGGATCGTCCGCGCCTTCAACAGCATGGGCTACAAGTACTTCGCCTCGGAGGCCAACCGGCCGGGCGAGCGCATGGCTATCCCGATCGCCGGCGACGACAAGGATGCCCTCAACGTCGCCTCCATGCTGGTGCATGACGCGGGCTTTGATCCGGTCGTCATCGGTCCGTTGGCGCGCGCCAAGGATTTTGCGCAGGGAGCGCCGCTCTACGGCGTTCAGCTCACGGCCGCGGAGATGCGCCAAAAGGCCGACGCGCTGAAGTAGACAACAGGGAATTTCTTGAATGGAACTAGCAGATGCGCCGCAACGCTCCGACTCTGCCTTCCATCATTTTCTGAACAGGATTATCGACGTCAGGCCCAGCGAGGCACCCGCCCTCGCATGGGCCTGGCTCTACATGTTCGCGTTGCTGTCATCCTATTACATCCTGCGTCCGATCCGCGACCAGATGGGCGTCGCGGGCGGGGTGAATAATCTGCAGTGGCTATTCACGGGCACCCTGGTCGGCATGCTCGTGCTCAACCTTCCGTTCTCCTATCTCGTCAAGACCTTCCCCCGCGAAAAATTCATCGCGATCTCGTATCGCTTCTTTATCGCCAATATCCTGCTGTTCGCGCTGGCGCTGTATCTGGCGACGCCGGAGCAGACCATCTGGATCGGACGCGTATTCTTCGTCTGGACCTCCGTTTACAATTTGTTTGTCGTCTCGATTTTCTGGCAAATGACCGTCGACATCTTTACGGCGGAACAAGGCAAGCGCCTGTTCGGCTTCATCGCGGCAGGCGCCACGCTGGGCGCGATCGCGGGGTCCGCCTTCACGGTCTCGACCGTCGAGCATATGGCGCCCGGCTATCTGCTGATCGGTTCGGCGATCATGATCGAGGTCGCGGTGTTCTGCGTCCGCCGGCTGTCGTTGCTGTCGGCCTCGCTGTCGGAGCGCCCGCATGCCGCGCAGGATGAGGAAAAGCCGGTCGGAGGGACGCTGCTGGCGGGCTTTCGCGACGCGCTCGCTTCCAGCTATCTCCTGAATGTCAGCTTGTTCCTGTTGATCTACGCGGTCACCTCGACGTTCCTCTATTTTCAACAGGCGGCCGTCGTCGGCCACGCCTTTTCAAGCCGCGCGGCCCAGACCCAGTTCTTCGCTTCCGTGGATCTCGGTGTGAATATCCTGACGCTGGCGGTCCAGCTTTTCCTCACCGGCCGCATTCTCAGGCGGTTCGGGGTCGGCACGACGCTATCGATGCTGCCCGCCGCCAGCGTCATCGGCTTCGGCGTGGTGGCGCTGTTGCCGTCGCTTACTTCCGTCGTGGTATTTCAAATGGTCCGGCGCGCCGGCAATTTTGCGATCGCGCGGCCGACACGCGAAATCCTGTTCACCGTCCTCCCTCGCGAGGATCGGTACAAGGCCAAGAGCTTCATCGATACGGCGATCTATCGGCTGGGCGATCAGATCGGCGCCTGGTCGTTTGCGTTGCTTTCCTATCTCACGCTCGGAACGACCGAGATATCGATTGTCGCCGCCGTCCTCTCGGTGGTCTGGCTGGCCAACGGCTGGTGGCTCGGACGCAGGCAGGACGTCCTCGCGCGGCAGCAGGAGGGAGCCGAGCCGTCGGATCCAACGGGCCGTCCGTATTGACCGTGAATGCGCGTCAAAACCGACTGAGTCCGTAATCAAACTGGACATTCCGTCGCCCATTTCAGTGCAATCGATGCTATGCCCGGTCGATGTCTGACGACCTGAAACGCATTCCTGCCTTGTTGACGCACTCGCGCGCGCTCGCCCATCGCTACCGGCTGCAGCTGATCCTGGCGTTGCGCGTCACGGTGTCGGCGCTTTCGGCGCTGGGATTGGCGCAGGTGATGCACCTGAGGCTGCCGCTGTGGGCGGTGCTGACCTCATTGATCGTGACCCAGATGAGTCTCGGCCGCTCGATCAAGGTCGCGACCGACTATCTGATGGGAACGCTTGCGGGCGTCGCCTACGGCGGCGCCCTCGCGATCCTGATCCCGCACGAGAGCGAATGGGCGCTGTTCGCGGTGCTGGCGCTGGCGATCGCACCGCTCGCCTTCATCGCCGCTTTCAAGGCCAATTTCAACGTGCTACCGATCACCGCGATCATCGTGCTGCTGGTACCGAGCATGCAGCATGTGAGCCCCGTGGCCTCGGCGCTCGATCGCGTGCTCGAGGTCACCGTCGGCGGCCTCGTTGGCTTCATCGTCTCCTTCCTGGTGTTTCCCTCGCGCGCGCATGCGATCACGACCGAAGCCGGCGCCGACACGCTCGAACTGGTGGCTGCGGCGCTGGCGCAGATGCTGGAACACCACACCGGCGGCGAGCGGCCGGATATCCGCCAGATCAACGCCGAGCTGGCCAACTTCATCAACCGCCTGAACGCGACCGGCGCCGAGGCCGAGCATGAGCGCACCGCCCGCCTCACGTCCGGCCCCGCCACCGGCCCGCTGCTGCGAACGCTGCTGCGCCTGCGCCACGACATTGTCATCCTCGGCCGCGCCGTCGGCTGCGAGCTGCCCGCGCCCATTGAAACGCGGCTGACGCCGCCGCTCAGGCAGATCTCGGTGGCCGCCGGCGATTTCCTGCGTTCCAGCGCCGCCGCGCTGCGCGACCGCAAACCACCGCCGCCGCTCGATGATGTCGAAGCCGCATTCAAGGCCCACTCCGAGGCATTCGATGCGGTGCGGCGCGATGGTCTGATCCGCGGCACGCCGAGTGAGACAGCGGAGCGGTTCTTCACGCTCGGCTTTGTGCTCGAGCAGATGCGCGAGCATCTCGGCGAGGTGCATCGCGTGGTCGGCGAATGGGTGCACGGATGATCACGCGCGATGACCCGCGGCCGGTTCGGCCACAAGCCCGCCGTTTCGCGCACGCTCAATCCATGACGGCGCGCTGCGGCAGGAACAGCAGCGCGCCGGCCACGATCATCGCCGCGAAGGCGGCTGACGCGAGCGACCAGTGGATGCCGATCAGGCTCCCGATCACGCCCACGGAGATGCCGCTGAACGCACGCAATCCCAGGCCTGCCATGTTGAACAGGCCAATCACACGCCCGCGCTTGTCCAACGGCGCATTGAGCTGCACCAGGCTTTGGGCCATCGCGTTGAACGAGAGCTCCAGGAAGCCCGCAAGGAACAAGAAGCAGACCGCGAGCCAATAGCTCCCCGCGAGCGAAAAAACCATCAGCGCCGCGCCCCACAGCATGGCAAGGATCATCGCCGTGCGCGCTCGCGGCGCCAGCCAGCCGCCACCCTCGAGAATAAGGCCGCCGAGCAATCCGCCGGCGGCGTCGGCAGCCAGCAACAGGCTGTAGGCCACGCCGGGATCACCATGATGAAGGTCGCTCGCGAACTCCGGCATCTGCGAGCTGTAGGCATTCCCCACAAAGAATGAGGCTGCGCCGGCGAGCAGGACCATCGAGACGATGATCGAATGGTGCTTGATGTCGTGTACCGTCGAGAGGATGTCGCCCAGGCCCCGTACCGCCCGTCGCGGCGCCGGCGCTCCGGAACGGTACCGCGGACCATACGGCGCGTTCACGAGCCACAGCACCAGCGGCAAATAGAAGATCGTGTTGAGCAGAATGCCGTGCGCCGGTCCGAGCGCAATCAGAATGGCGCCGCCGACCGCGGGGCCGACCAGAATTCCGAGATAGCGTGCCATGGCATTGAGTTGGACGGCGCTTTCCAGGTCTGCCGGGCCGACGATGTCGTAGAGCAGCATCTGGTTGGGCGTCTGCCAAAGCACGCCGGCACAGCCGTGAATGACAAGGATCACCATCGCCTGCCACATCTGCAGGGTCCCGGTGATGAAAAAATAGCCCCAGCTCAGAGAGGCGATGATGAAGAGCGCCATGCCGCACTGAATGACCCTGCGCGGATCGAAACGTTCGGCCAGCGCACCCGACGCGACCGAGAACAGCAGGAAGGGAAGCCAGTGCGACACGACCGCAAAGCCTCCCAAAGCCGGCGAGTGAAATTTCTGGAATACCACCCAGTAGCTGATGACGTGCTCGATATTGTCCGCCATCATCGCCAGAACGAATGTGACGAACTGGGCACGAAAACCGGGGTGTCGCATCGCCGCGAAAGACCGCTTCGCGGGCGGCGAAGGGGCGGCCCGGATGGGCGTGACTTCATTCATGGGGTGGGAATTTCCGGAGCTGAATGGCGCGACGTGAACGGGGACCTATCGGCCCTTTTGCTTCGAGGCAACGACTGATCTACGCAGTGCAGATATGTGAACGCCGGCGAACGGTGGGAGCATACACCCGTCAAATGGGCCGGATCATGCCAGCATCGGCGATGCCGGCCGGGCCGTGCATGCGAGGCTTGGTTAACCCGGAAATAACCGCAATCCCAAATTCCGGTCAATCGGACTAACCGCGTTGCAATCCGCCTCGGGTAAGCTCCCCAATCTCTTGGCAGAAGGGAATCTCAATGCGCGCTCTATCGCTCGTTCCAGTGGTCCTTGCGATCACGCTTGGCGCTGGTCTTGGCGCAGCTCCGGCGGGCGCCGGATCGCGCGTGATCAGTGTCGATCCGGCCGGCAACGCGCCGCAGCCGACCACGGAAGCGGACTTCCAGAAATATCGCGGCTTCATGTACGACCTCTCGAACTATGCGGGCCGCAAGGACCTCGACAAGATCGAGGAGAACCTGAAGCATCAGCTCGACATGGTCGAGAATGCGGGCTTCAGCCCAAGGGTGCTGAATTTCTTCCACTCGATCCCGATCATTGCCAGCGACACCGATTGTCTCGAGCTGGGAGCAGCGCTCGCCTGCTACGGAACCGCCGCGCCGAAGCGCGCCAGCGGCGCTTCGTACGGCGTCACGATCTGGGATTCCGAGAAACATCAGTGGACCAACCCTGACATCATCGACCAGGCAGCGGATTCCGGCCTCGGCGTCGTCATGCTGCGGCCGACCATGACGCAGTACACCGACGATCCGATCCTGCTGCACGAGTTCCTGCATGCCTATCACAAGAGGCTGCTGCCGAACGGCTACGAGAATCTCGGCGTCAAGGGTGCCTACGCCTACGCCAAGTCCAAGAACGTGTTCGACAAGAAAGAGTACACACTGCTCAACCAGCAGGAGTTCTTCGCGGTCACCGCCAGCATCTTCCTCGCCGGCAAGGAATTGCTCCACGAGCCGAAGACCCGCGAGGCGCTGAAGGAAAAGCTGCCGGACTATTACAAATATCTGGTCGGCGTATTCGGGTTCGACCCGGATCCTTCCAAGACGCCGATCGCCTCGAGCACGCCGGTCGACGCCCCGCCGGGCGCCGCATCGGTGGCGAACTGATCATCTGAATTTGGATTGAGATGGAGGGCGGGCTGCGAGAGGCCCGCTCTTTCGCTTTTCCCGGCAAGTTCGCGAGCTCAGCGCTGGGCGAACGGCTTGCGCGGGCGCTGGCCACCGGGGATTTTCGCAAATCGCGCGGCATCGAACACCACCGCCGCGGGCCTCGTATCGGGCGGCGGCTGATCCAGGCCGCCGAACAATGTCGCCTCGAAGCACAGGCCCGGCGCCTGGCCGGACGTCCCGGAACAGAAGGCCGTGGCGCCCTTGAAGGTACCCGCGAGCTTCAGTTCGATCTCGTCGAGGCCGAATACCGTGGTCGGGCCTGCCGCACAGCGTCTTGTGGTCAGCGTGGCTGTGAAGCTCTTATCGTCGACCTCGTAGGTGCCTTCATAGATGAAGAAGCAGTCGCCGCCCGTGAGCTTGCCGTCAGCCAAAAGCACGATGCCCGTGCCCTGGCCGCGCGGGGTCCGGAACCACACCGTATATTTGCCATCTCTGACCATTGAAGCTGCATACGAGCCAAGTGTACTTACCGCTTCGCATCAACTAGGAGCTGTAGAGGCAAACCGCCAGCGCATCGTTGCGCGGTAGTTAATACCCTCGAAAGAGAAATGCGGAAAATGCCACTCATCGCGGACGCTTCACGCGGCGCACTCGAGGCTCGTCACGAGCGGCGACAAATACGGCTCGCTGGTCACCGCCATCGACAAGAAGCTCGATCCCGCGACGCGCGATGTTGTCAGCGCCAAAGCCGACACCGTCATCGCGCGCACCTCGCTCGCGGCGGATGCGGGTCAGTCTTCGCTGCCGGAGGCCTATGACAGGGCCGCCGCTCTCCTCGCCAACCGCCGCGCCGGATCGGTAAAGGACACGCTATCGCGCGTGCCCAACCTGACCGGCGAGAGCGTGCTCGGCGACATCATCGCCGACCCGCATCACGCGCACGAATTGACGCGCGCCCGGCGCCGCCAACCCACTTCACCTCTCCCCCTTTCTTATCCCACTACAACCGCCTAGATTAGCGGTTCCTCGTATGCACGTTCCCGCGCGCCAGGATTTTGCATGTCCACGCTCCTCCTCAGCCATCCCGCCTGCCTCAACCACCTCACGCCGCCGGGCCACCCTGAACGACCCGACCGCCTGCGCGCGATCGAGGAGGTGCTGACCGAAGACCGCTTCAAGGCGCTCACCCGCGCCGAGGCGCCGGAGGGCGATCTCGATTCCGTCGCGCTCTGTCACGGTGAGCATTACATCGCCGAATTGCGCCACGTCGCGCCGACCTCGGGCCTCGTCTATATCGACGGCGACACCTCGATGTCGCCGGGCACCTGGGAAGCCGTGATGCGCGGCGTCGGCGGCGCGGTGGCCGCAACCGATGCGGTCATGACCGGCAAGCATCCCAACGCCTTCGTCGCGGTGCGCCCGCCCGGCCACCACGCCGAAAAATCGACGCCGATGGGCTTCTGCTTCTTCGACAATGCCGCCATCGCCGCGCGTTACGCGCAGCGCAAATACGGCATTTCGCGCGCCGCGGTGATCGATTTCGACGTCCATCACGGCAACGGCACGCAGGACATCTTCTGGGCCGACAAATCCGTGATGTATTGCTCGACCCACCAGATGCCGCTGTTTCCCGGCACCGGCGCCCGCGGCGAACGCGGCGAGCACGACACCATCGTCAACGCGCCGCTCAAGCCCGAAGACGGCAGCGCGCAATTCCGCTCCGCATTCGAGAACACGATCCTACCGCAGCTGACAAAGTTCGCGCCCGAGCTCATCATCATTTCCGCCGGCTTCGACGCGCATCACCGCGATCCCCTCGCCTCGATCAATCTCAGGGGTGAGGATTTCGGCTGGGCCACCCAAAAGCTGATGGATATCGCCGACAAGAGCGCGGGCGGCCGAGTTGTCTCGGTACTGGAAGGCGGTTATGACCTGCAGGGCCTGAAGGAATTGGTCGCCGCACATCTGACGGCACTGATGGGCACCACGCCAAAACCTTGAGCGCGCCACATTCCGTCCGCAGTGGTGGCCTTACGTAAGATGCGCCCGCGCCGTATGGAGCAGGATTTAGGGAAATGAGCATGGCCGAGAACACCATGGTGGACGTGAAAAAACTCTCCTTCGAGCGCGCGATCGAGGAACTGGAAACGATCGTGAGGCGGCTCGAGGACGGCAAGGTGCCGCTGGAGGAATTGGTTGCGATCTACGAGCGCGGCGAGGCGCTGAAGCGCCGCTGCGAGGAATTGCTGCGCCAGGCCGAAGCCCGGGTCGAGAAGATCACCACCGATGCCTCTGGCGAGGCCCGTGGCGTCGCGCCGCTCGACGTGCAGTAGGATCTGCCCTTAACCTCCAGAGAACATTGGCTGAAGTTCATCTCTCGGGCCGAAATAGCTCTTGGCGCGCCAGTCGGGCTGCTATAGTTCCCGGTTAGACATCCGCCGGGGGTCCAGCTTCAAGTGCGCGTCAAGAACCGCCACGTCATCTATGTGCAGGGCTACGATCCGCGCGGACTCGCGCAATATTACCGCATGTTCCGCACGGAGCTGCGCAAGTTCGAGAAGCTCTACCACCTCGCGACCAAGATCGGCCGGCCGCAGAATATCAGCGACAGCGAGATCGCGTCCTGGACCATCGAGACCAGGGCAGAAGACTGGCAGACGCGCACCACTTACGACTTCCTGCGCTTTGAGGATTTCATCCAGCGCGACCTCTCGCTGCCGATCTGGCACATCGTCTCCTACACGATCTGGATTTATCTCCGCCTGATCGTCCACGGCACGGTGTTCCGCTTCCTGAAGGCCAACTGGCGCTTCCTCACCTTCATCAGCTTTCCGCACATCGTGTTCTGGTGCGAGGTCGCGTGCCTCGCAGTCATCGCCTCCCTTGTCCGCAAAGGACTGGAGACGATCGGTGTGCCCTCGCCGTTCGCTATCCCGGCGGCCGCGATGCTCTTCTTCGCCGCGCTCTGGATCGTGCTGAAGTACACGGAAAAGCGCACATACCTGCTCTATCTGATGTGCGATACGATCTGGACCTGGGAGTTTTCGCATCGCGAACGTCCCGAATGGGACGAGCGGCTCGACCGCTTCGCAAAATATCTCTGCGACGTCGCACGCGGCAGCGACGCCGAGGAGATCGTGCTGATCGGCCATTCTTCCGGATCATTTCTGGGAACGGAAATCGTGGCGCGTGCGCTGAAACTCGATCCCCGGCTCGGCGGGCATGGCCCGCGCGTGGTGCTGCTGACGCTGGGCGGCAATTATCCGATCGTCGGCTTTCACAAGGCGGCCTCGGATTTCCGCGCGCATTTGCGTGATCTCGCGCTCGAACCATCGATCGACTGGATCGAATGCCAGGCGCGCAAGGATGTGATGAATTTCTTCGATCTCGATCCGATTGCGAGCCACGGCATCGATGTCGGGGACGCGCGGTGCAACCCGACCATCGTGCCGATACGATTTCGCGAGATGATCCTGCCCGAGCATTACAATCGGTTCCGCTGGCAGTTCTTCCGCGTGCATTTCCAGTTCGTGATGGCGAACGAGGTGCCGCACGCCTACGAGTTCTTCATGATCGTGTGCGGCCCGGTTCCACTCCACGAGCGCATGGCGCATCCGGATGCGGCGCTCGCGGTGGCAGCGGCAGACAAGGCTGCGCGGGAACAAGGCTGGAAAAAGATTGAAGCAGCCCCTCTCCCACAAATGAGTGCCGCCGAATTGGGCGGACTGGAACCATCGGTCCAGCGCAGCGGTTGACCGGGTTGACCCCGCGCTGCGGCAGCGGGTCGCGCGGGTTGGCTTTGGCGGCCGCTTTGGTGTAAGGGTTGGCGGAATATGCGCTTTTGCAGGCAGCGAGAGGTCGAATTTCGACGGTATTAAGTGCTTGCAAAGGCAAGGAAAAAGTGGCTCCGACGGGTAGAAGCCGCAAAGTGACTGACATCACATTGATCGATCGGGAACACCTTTACGCTTTGAAACGGAGCTTCGGCTCGCGCGACTAACACCCGGACGGTTCTGGCTGCCGGTCGGCCGAACCAAGAAAAACCCATCTCGCGCCGGAACAGGGTTCCGCGCCAAGAACTGGAAAATGCCGTGACCACATTCAGCAAAACTCCCCTCCTCGACACTATCAAGACGCCGGACGATTTGCGCCGGCTGAAGATCGATCAGGTCCGGCAGGTTGCCGACGAGCTGCGGCAGGAGACCATCGACGCCGTTTCGGTCACGGGCGGCCATTTCGGCGCCGGCCTTGGCGTCGTGGAACTCACCACCGCCATCCATTACGTCTTCGACACGCCCCGCGATCGCCTGATCTGGGACGTCGGCCACCAGGCCTATCCGCACAAGATCCTGACCGGTCGTCGCGACCGTATCCGCACGCTGCGCACCGGCGGCGGCCTCTCCGGTTTCACCAAGCGCAGCGAGAGCGATTACGACCCGTTCGGCGCCGCGCATTCCTCGACCTCGATCTCCGCCGGCCTCGGCATGGCCGTGGCGCGCGATCTCTCCGGCGGCAAGAACAACGTCATCGCCGTGATCGGCGACGGCGCGATGTCGGCAGGCATGGCCTATGAGGCCATGAACAATGCCGGTGCGATGAACTCGCGCCTGATCGTGATCCTCAACGACAACGACATGTCGATCGCGCCGCCGGTCGGCGCCATGAGCGCCTATCTGTCGCGGCTTTATTCCGGCAAGACCTATCGCACGCTGCGCGATGCCGCAAAACAGATCAACAAGCGCCTGCCGAAGGTGCTGGCCGACCGCGCCAACCGTGTCGAAGAATATTCGCGCGGCTTCATGGTCGGCGGCGGCACGCTGTTCGAGGAGCTCGGCTTTTATTATGTCGGCCCGATCGACGGCCACAACCTCGACCATCTTCTGCCCGTGCTTAAGAACGTCCGCGACATGAAGGACGGTCCGATCCTCATTCACGTCGTGACCCAGAAGGGCAAAGGCTATGGTCCGGCGGAAAGCTCCGCCGACAAGTATCACGCCGTGGTCAAGTTCGACGTCGCGACCGGCGCCCAGGCCAAAGCCAAGCCGAATGCGCCGGCCTATCAGAATGTGTTCGGCCAGAGCCTGGTGAAGGAAGCGGAGAAGGACGACAAGATCGTCGGCATTACCGCGGCGATGCCCTCGGGCACCGGCATCGACATCTTCAACAAGGCATTCCCCACCCGCACGTTCGACGTCGGTATCGCCGAGCAGCACGCGGTCACCTTTGCGGCCGGTCTTGCGACCGAGGGCTACAAGCCGTTCTGCGCCATCTACTCGACCTTCCTGCAGCGCGGCTATGACCAGGTCGTGCACGACGTGGCGATCCAGAGCCTGCCGGTGCGTTTCGCGATCGATCGCGCCGGCCTCGTCGGCGCCGACGGCGCCACCCACGCCGGCTCCTTCGACAACGCCTATCTCGGCTGCCTGCCGAATTTCGTGATCATGGCGGCTTCCGACGAGGCCGAGCTGGTGCACATGGTTGCCACCCAGGTGGCGATCAACGACCGCCCGAGCGCGTTGCGCTATCCGCGCGGCGAAGGCCGCGGCGTCGAGATGCCGGAGGTCGGCGTGCCGCTGCCGATCGGCAAGGGTCGCATCGTCAGCGAAGGCAAGAAGGTCGCGCTGCTGTCGTTCGGCACGCGGCTTGGCGAATGCGAGAAGGCCGCCGACGAGCTCGCCGCGCACGGCCTCTCCTGCACCATCGCCGACGCCCGCTTCCTGAAGCCGCTCGACGAGGAGATGATCCTGAAACTCGCGCGCGACCATGAAATCCTGATCACCATCGAGGAAGGCTCGATCGGCGGCTTCGGCTCGCATGTGATGCAACTGGTCTCCGATCACGGCATGCTCGACAGCGGCATGCTGCGCTTCCGCTCGATGATCCTGCCCGACGTGTTCCTCGACCATGACAGCCCGGGGGCGATGTACGGCCGCGCCGGTCTCGACGCCAAGGGCATCGTCAAGAAGGTATTCGACACGCTCGGGAAGGATTTCAAGGCCGAGACGGTCAAGCTGGCCTGAGGGCTATCCGCGAACTCGCTTCCACCTCTCCCGCTTGCGGCGGAGGTCGCGCCGAAGGCGCGGGTGGGGCTCGCTCCACTTGACAGTCTGGCTCGCGCCGCCACTCCCACCCAACCCTCCCCCGCAAGAGCGGGAGAGGGAGCGCAGTCTCCGAGTTGAAGCATGAACATCTACCTGGCAGGTCCCGACGTGTTCCTGCCGGATGCGGTGGAGATGGGGCGGCGCAAGGTCGAGATTTGCGCCCGCCACGGCGTCAGTGGGCTCTATCCCCTCGACAATCCTGTCGACTTCACGGCCGCTGACCTCTCTCTACAAATCTTCGAAGGTCTGGAAGCGATGATGGAACGGTGCGATGCCATCATCGCCAATCTCACGCCGTTTCGCGGCCCCGGCGCCGATCCCGGAACGGTCTACGAGCTCGGCTACATGGCGGCGCGTGGCAAATATTGTCTTGCCTATTCCAACGATCCCGCCGTCTATGCCGATCGCGTGCGGCGATTCACGCAAGTCACCTCACGCGACGGCCACCTGGTCGATGGCGACGGGCTGACCATTGAAGATTTCGGCCACAATGACAATCTGATGATGATCCACGCGCTCGATCTTCATGGCGCACCGCTGGTGTTGCCGCGAGAGAGGCCCGCAGATATCTGGCACGACTTGACCGCGTTCGAGGTTTGCGTTGCGATGGCGGCCTCGCGGCGAACTTCCACGACTCGAAAAGCATGAGCACCGCATGGCTTCGCCCCGCAAACGCATTGATCTCCTGCTGGTCGAGCGCGGGCTGTTCGAGAGCCGGGCCCGCGCCCGCGCCGCAATCGAGGCGGGCCTGGTCGTCGCCAATGACAAACCGGTCGTAAAGCCGTCGGAGACCATTCCCGCCGACGCCGTGCTGCAGGCCGAGCCGGCGCATCCCTATGTCTCGCGCGGCGGGGTGAAACTCGCCGACGCGCTGGAGCGATACCCGATCGACGTCGAAGGTCACGTCTGCCTCGATGTCGGCGCTTCCACCGGCGGATTCACCGAGGTGCTGCTCGCCAATGGCGCAGCCATGGTGTTTGCGATCGATGTCGGGCACGGGCAACTGCATTCGTCGCTGCAGCGCCATCCCAGGATCGTGTCGATGGAAGCAACCGATATCAGGAGCTACGAGAATAAGCGCCTGCCGGCGCGGCCCGACATCGTGGTCATCGATGTCAGCTTCATTTCGCTGAAGGCGGTGCTGCCCGTGGCGCTGTCGCTGGCGGCGGCGCCCGTGCACCTGCTCGCGCTGATCAAGCCTCAATTCGAGGGCAAAGGAAAACACGGCAAGGGCGGTATCATCCGCGACGACGCCGTGCACGCCCAGGTCTGTGACGACATCGCGACCTTCGCGAAGTCGCTGGGCTGCAGGGACATCAAGGTATTCCCGTCAGCGATCAAGGGCGGCGACGGCAACAGCGAATTCTTTCTCGGCGCGCAACGTGGTTGAACACCTGCTCATCGATCATGTCGGCCATCGCGGCGACGGCGTTTCGCTTGCGAGTCACGAAGCGATCTACGTGCCCTACACGCTTGGCGGCGAAACCGTCGAGGTCGAGGAAGTCCACGGCCATCCCGACCGTCGGCGCCTGCTGGCGATCGAAATTCCAAGCCCCGAGCGGATTGCGCCGTTCTGCCCGCATTTCGGCGTCTGCGGCGGGTGCGCAATCCAGCACTGGCTGCCCGACCGCTACCGCGCCTGGAAGCACAATCTCGTCGTCGAGACCTTGAAACAGGCAAAGCTCGAGGCCGACGTGGCGCCGCTGGTCGACGCCCATGGCGCGGGCCGCCGCCGCATCACGCTGCATGCGCGGATGGGCACGCACGACGTGCTGAAAGTCGGATTTGCCGCCGCCAATTCGCACGACGTCATCCCCGTCGGTCGCTGCCCGATCCTCGATCCCGGCTTGAAGGGGGCGCTCGACGCGGCGTGGGCGCTGGCGGAGCCGCTGATCAAGATCGGCAAGCCGCTCGACCTCCAGGCGACCTCGACGGACAACGGCCTCGACATCGACGTGCGCGGCTCCGGCCCGCTGACATCGGCCATGATCACGACGCTCTCGCGCATCGCCGAGCAGCATCGGCTGGCGCGGCTGACGCGGCATGGCGAGTTGGTCTTGATGCGAAACGCGCCGAGCGTCACCATCCGCACTGCGCAGGTAACCCTTCCGCCCGGCTCTTTCCTGCAAGCCACCACTGCCGGCGAAGAGGCGCTGGCGGTGCTGGTGGAAAAGCACAGCGGCCGAGCGAAAAATATCGCCGATCTCTTTTGCGGGGTCGGGCCGTTTGCGCTGCGCCTTGCGAAGAAGGCACGCGTCGCGGCTTTCGACAGCGACGCCGGCGCGGTGGCTTCGTTGCAAAAGGCTGCTACCTCTACACCGGGGCTGAAGCCTGTAAAAGCCGAGACGCGCGACCTGTTCCGCCGGCCGCTGATGCCGCCGGAGCTGCGCGACTACGACGCCGTGGTGTTCGATCCGCCGCGCCAGGGCGCGCAGGCGCAATCGCAGCAGCTCGCAGCCGGCAAGGTGCCGGTCGTGATTGCAGTCTCCTGCAATGCCGCTACCTTTGCGCGCGACGCCAAGATCCTGGTCGATGGCGGCTACCGGCTCGAAGGCGTCACGCCGGTCGACCAGTTCCGCCACACCCGGCATGTCGAACTGGTGGCGCGGTTCTCGCGCTGACACGGAAAGCCCATGCACTCCGATCCAATCCTTAAACAACTCGTGCCTGTGCTCGCCGAGGTGCCCGGCATCGAGGCCATCACGCTCGGCGGCTCACGCGCGCGCGGCACGGCGACTGCGTCATCGGACTATGATATCGGCCTCTATTTCTTTTCAGCGCAGCCGCTCGATACGGATCGGCTGCTGCAGGCCGTGCGAACGCTGGTCGACAATCCCGATGCCACCGAGGTCACGCCGGTTGGCGGCTGGGGACCGTGGATCGTCGGCGGTGCGTGGCTCATGGTCGATGGCCGCAAGGTCGACCTGCTCTATCGCAATCTCGACGATGTCGGCCGCGTGATCGACGCCTGCCGAAAGGGCGAGATCGTCATGCACTACCAGGGGGGCCATCCTCACGGCTTCTGCTCCGCGATCTGGATGGGCGAAGTCGCGTTGTGCCGAGCGTTGCATGACCCCAGGGCAGCACTCGCCGCGCTGAAAGCCAGAACCGCGCCCTATCCGGGACAACTCGGCGAGGCGCTGATCGAACGCTTCCACCGCGAGTCCTCATTCGCCATCGAAAACGCGGAGATCGCCGCTGCCCGCCGCGAGCAAACCCATATCGCCGGCTGCGCCTACCGTGCGCTCGCCTGCACCGCGCAGGTGCTATTCGCACTCAACGCCCGCTATCTCATCAATGAAAAGGGGGCGCTGCAGGAAGCGGCGAATTTCCCGAAGACGATCCCCGACCTCACCCAACGCGTCGCCAACATCTGGCGGTCGATCGGAGATCAGGAATTTACAACGGCGCTATCGTCGTTGCGCGGCCTCGAGTACGAATTGAAGGCGCTCTCCTGATTTACTGCAGCACGTCGAGCTTCACATTCGCGGTGCCTGACCGCACCATGCCGAGCGCCTGCGCCGCGGAATAGGACACGTCGACCACGCGTCCCGGCACATACGGGCCGCGGTCATTGACCCGCACCGTCACCGACTTCCCCGTGGTGGTGTTGGTGACACGCAGCCTGGTGCCGAACGGCAGCGTCGGATGCGCGGCGGTCAGTTCGGTCGGATCGTATTTCTCGCCGCTCGCCGTCTTCGAATCCTCGGTATAGAAGCTGGCGACACCGCCGCCCGAAGCGGGCCGCGTCGAGGCGAAATGCCTTTCGGGCGCGGGCTCATGCCTCCGGACCACCGAAACATGGGTTTCCCTGGCGCGCTCGAACGCCGCCTGCCGCGTGCTGGAAGGCGCGAAGGCCGTGTGCCGGCTGACGACGGAAGATTGCGCGCAGGCTGCCAGTGAGGCGGCGGCACCTATCAGGCCGACCCATCGAACGACGCGCCGGCGTGGCGCAGCCATCGCTCCCCAAAGCGCATCAACTGAGATGCCGGACGAACCGACACGTCCGTTCGAAGGCATAATGCACCTCCACTGGCAGCCCCGTCCCCGCGCAAAATTTCGTCAGCGAATGCGGGCAGAAGCGTGTCAGCCTGTGCGTTGCCACTTTTCGGCCACGGCATTTCGCCGTCGGTGTTGCGATCGAGTCACAGTTTTGCCGCGCTAAGCGACTTGGCGTGAGTATGGGCGGACGCCCTTTGTCAGCCGGTCCGCCGAGAGCGCTGCCGCCGCAGATGGGCGATTCGCGCGCGCCAAGCGTAGCCGACGGCGACACCGGCGCCGAACAGCACGAACGTCGCTACGGCCTCAAACATCACAGGCCCGGCATAGCGATCGGCTTGCGTTGGTTTTAGCGAAGACGGATGCGGGGAGAGGTTCTGCTTAAGCCAGCTTATTCACGGCAGACGTCGATGACGCGGTCGGCACCTTGCTCTTGGTCACCGGCACCGCATAGCTCTTGTTGCCGATCTGGACCACGACGTTTCCGGTCTGCCCGTCGTTGGTCGTGAACTGCGCCTTGCTGCCAAACATCACCGTGTTCTGGTACACGATGCCGTCGCCGGACTGGAGCGCTCCGCCATTGGCGGTGAACCTGACCTGCGCATCGCGGCCGTCGACGGATACGACCTGGAAGAACGCGCTCTGGCCGTTGGTTTTGGAGAAGCCGCTCCAGCTTCCGACCAGCTTGCTCTGATCGGTGTCCGCGGCCTGCTTGTTGAGAACCGCGCTCATCTTCGCGGTGCCCGAGGAAAATTCCAGCGCCGCGACACTGCCGTTCTTGGTGCCGATCGAGACGTTGCCGAAAGAGATCGTGGCGCCGTCGACGCTGCCGGTTCCCCGCTCGGTACGTCCGTCATGGGTATATTCGACCTGGGCCTGGTCGCCCCGGATGTTGATGACCTTGAACTCGACGGGCCGGCCGTTCTTCTGCCACGAGCCCTTCCAGTCGCCGATCAAATTGCTCTGGTGATAGACGCGCTCGGTCCCGGGCGCGATCTGACTGCCTTTCGGGATGGAAGTTATCGCGGTCATGGCACCGTCAAGTCCTGCAATTCCTGCGCCCAAACGCCGTCGGGGCGTCCAACAGGCACCTCGGCGGATCAGGCCATCTTGGCAGTTAATGGCCGGTTAACACCGGCCTCGTGCGGCCGAGGCGAATGGTCGCGACGGCGGACCGTCCGCTACCTGCCCCAGCGGTCCTGCCAGATCTTCTCACCGATCATGCAAGACACCCGCGGCTCCTTGTCGGAGACCGGAACGGTCCGCCGCTCTGGCGTGCGGCCGGCGACTTCCAGCAGCAATTTGGTGCGGATCGCTTCCTTGAACTTCTCGCGGTCCTTGATCGACACCACGAACGAGCCCGGACCGCCGATCACGCAATCCTCGTAGTACCAGTCGAGATTGTCGATATCCATGGTCGAGTAAGACGGTTCTTTCACCATGATCGGCAAGCCGTTGATGACGATGCCCTTCGAGAGCGCCTCGTCCCGCGCGCCCGTCACCGGCGCGCCGTTGTTGTTCGGACCGTCGCCGGAAATATCGATGACACGGCGGAGCCCGTGATAGGGATCCTCGTTGAACAGCGGCATGGCGAAATAAATCGCACCCGAGATCGAGGTCCGCGAGGCGCGGCGGACCGGCGTCTTCATGATCTCGTTGGCGACCGCATCCGCCGTCTCCGGCCCGTCGATCAGCCGCCAGGGGATGATGATCTTCTGGTCGCTGGAGGCGGCCCATTCGAAATAGGTGACCGATATCTTGCCGTTCGGTCCGCTTTTCAGCGCCTGCAAAAATTCCTTCGAGACGATCGCCTGCGCATAACCTTCGCGCTGGATCGCGAGCTCATCCATGTCCATGGAATAGGAGACGTCGACGGCCAGGATCAGTTCGACATCGACGTTGGGCTTGGCGTCTTCGGCGACTTTGTCGGCGACATGCTGGCCCGGCTGTCGCGGCCCCGGCGCGGCAAAGCTCGCCACGTCGCCGCCGGCCATCGCGCCCGCAAGCAGCACCGCCCCGATCGAGACATACCAGCGCATCAGCTGACCCCTCTAATCGTACGTCACGATGGTGACACGCAAATCGGGTGGCGCAAAGCAGGAACATCAACCATCCTTCACATTCCGGTTAGCCACTACCGCGCCTCAATCACGATGGCTGGGGATTGCCGAGCCATGATCTGCCGTGCGATTCACCGCCTGGGGGAATCAGGCGGAGGAACGGCTTCCTGGGTTGCGTCTTGCTGCTGGCTGCGAGCGGCGGCGCATCCGCCGAAAGTGAGATCGAGCGCGGCAACTATCTCGTAACACCATTTCTTCGAACCGTACCGCCGCTCGATTGAGCGATCCGGCTGCAACATTGTCGCGCCAGTCCAAGCCGCGCGCCGGCACGGCGGGCTAAGAGGGAAACGCGGAGGAGCCGCCGTCATGAAGAAGATGATCGTTATGATCGTGCTGATCTTCTCACACCCTGCGATGGCGGCAGGCTCCTCCGTGCCTTACGGCATTGGCGGGAAGTTTGCGCGCTTCGATCCCGCGGTCGCGCGGTACAACCAGTCCGGCGCGTTGTTACGAATCGAGGCGCCTGCAATGCGGCGCTTCGCGAATACGTGACCGCCAACCACTACATGGACACGCTGGCGTTCCACGCCATCTCCGGCCGAGACATGATCGCCACGTTAGGTTATCGCCAGTGCCCTGAATGAGGGCATGGCGCGCCTCGCTGCTTCCGCCAGAGGGCGCCGCGCAAGGAAGCCATCGAAAAGTCGAGGGTTTCCCGAGAGCGCCGGAAATTGTATTCTGCGGCCCTTCGGAACCGCGGGTGCCCGTATGGCCGATACCACCGTCACCAAGCCCAAAACCAGGGTCAAAACGAAAGTCGAGCGGCCGCGGCTGCACAAGGTCATCCTGATCAATGACGACTACACACCGCGCGAATTCGTCGTCACCGTGCTGAAGGGCGAATTCAAGATGACCGACGACCAAGCCTACAAGGTCATGATCACCGCGCACAAGCTCGGCGTTTGCGTGGTCGCGGTCTTCACCAGGGACGTCGCCGAGACCAAGGCGACGCGCGCCACCGACGCCGGCCGCGCCAAGGGCTATCCGCTGCTGTTCACCACGGAGCCGGAGGAATAGACGCGCCAACGCCGGCGCCAAGCGGGTCCTACTTGACCGTGATTGTGATCTTTTCCGAGACGAGCGGCGGGTTGAACGGATAGTGCTTGTGATCGCCCAGCACCAGCTGAAGCGTGTGCTTGCCAGGCGGCAATTCGATACGGGCTTCGGTCTGGCCCGCACCGAAATGCAGATGGTTCTTGTCCTGCGGAATCGGCTCGTTCACATCGAGCGGTTCGTTTACGTCGATCAGCAGATGATGATGACCGCTGTTCGCGAAATCCTCACCCGCATGGGTGACCCCCATGTTACGCAGACCGAAGCGACACCAGAAACCACCCTTGATGACTGTGCCGTTCTGCGGCCAGATGAAATACAAAAGCGCGTCCTTGGCGGGAGCCTTTCCTTGGGCCTGGGCCACGGCGGGGAAGAACGCCAATGCCACGGCCAGCACCAGAAGCCTGACGATCTTCATTTGCATCTCCTGCGAGGGCATCACGGAGATAGAGCGACCCGAAATCCGTGGGTCGGATATCGAACGCTCGTGTCGTAACTGTCGCGGTTCGCCGGCCGCACGTAACGCGCGTCGTTCTTCCACGACCCGGAGCGAATGACGTGCGACCCGCAATCACCCTCGACCCAGGCTGAGCCGTCCGACGGCGCGCCGCTATAGTTCTTGTGCCAACAATCCTCGACCCATTGGTCGACGGCGCCGCCCATATCATACAGTCCGAACGGATTCGGCTTGAAACTGCCGATCCTGGCCGGTTGCTCGACGGCGGCGAGGTCGGTGCAGCCCTTGCAATTGGCCATGCCGGGCAGCAATTCATTACCCCACCAGTACCTTGTTTGCGTTCCACCGCGGGCGGCATATTCCCATTCGGCTTCCGTCGGCAGGCGGTACGGCTTGTGCGTGGCGCCCGCAAGCCAGCCGACGAACTGCTTGGCATCGCTCCAGCTCACGTTGGTGACGGGCGCGTCATCACTGCCCGTCGCCACGAACGCGCATGCCTTGGCGGCGGCGCATTCGTTCCATTCTCGCACGGAAATCGGATAGCGGCTGATGGCGAACGGCTTGGTCGTGACCTGGTGAACCGGCTTCTCCGAGCTGTCGTCATTGCTGCCCATCATGAACGTACCGCCTCGAAGCATGTTCATTTCGGGCTCTCGTACCGCCGCCGGCTGTGTTCCAGGTACGGCCGGAGCCGCGAGTTGAGGTTGCGGCGTTTGCTTCGGAGCAGCCGGAGCCGAAGCGGCCGGCCGATTTTCACGCGAGGCTTCCTTGGTCGCGGGCACCACCGAAGGCGAAGGCTGAGGTGGCTGCGCTGATTGCTTCCCGAGGATCGTCCGCGGCACGTCAGGCGAGGCGTGAGTTGAAGCCTGATCCTGCACCTTTCCATCCGGTTTCGGAAGCCAATACGATAGCGCGCTGACGGCAATCACAAACACAAAGAAGCTGAGCAGGAAAATCAGAATGTTCTCTCGGCGCTTTCGCGCCTTGTTGAACGCAGCCGGATCTGGAAGCACCCGGTAGACCCTGACCGGATCGGTGATGTTCTTGACCTTGCGGTCTCCGAGCGACTCATATCCGCAAACCAGCTTGTGCTTGATCTGCTCGTAGATGCCACCTGAGATAAAGACCTGCCCCGGCTCGGCAATGCTTTCGAGACGTGAGGCAATGTTGACGCCATCACCGTAGATGTCATCGTGCTCGATGATGACATCGCCTAAATTGACGCCGATCCGATACTCGATCCGCTGATCGCGCGGCAGAGATGCGTTGCGTCCCGACATGTTTTGCTGAATGACGATGCCGCAACGCACGGCTTCGACAGGACTGTCAAAGATCGCAAAGAAGCCGTCGCCGGTGGTTTTGACGAGCCGCCCGTGGTGTTCGGCAATGCTCGGCTCGATCAGGTCGCGCTGGATTTGCTTCACGCGCGCATGCGTGCCCTCTTCGTCGACCTGCATCAGGCGGCTGTAACCGGTGATGTCGCCGGCGACGATCGCAGCGAGACGACGTGGAGGCATTGCGCCCGGCGGCACATTATTCTTGGCGGAATTCCTGGCGGAACTAATATCGCGAACTTTTTCGCGCATATGTTACTCTACGCCACGAGCGGCCGACCTGTTCCGGTGCCAAGCCGACCCAAAGTGGCTCTTGAGAAATTTCATTGAGCGCGTGCAACGCGCGGCAATTCAATCAATTTCGACGGCATAATATCAACACAATATCAAAGAGTCCGATATCTTGCTGTATGCGCCGGATCACATTTCGGCGCTTGCGACAACGCAGCACATGTCAGCGAGCCTGACCTTCATAGGCTGGACGGACGCCTCGTCACGCAAGCCTGACGCATTCCGCGCGCGATTATCCGCCATGATGTCGAAAATGACGGCGCCATCACCAGCGCGCCGCCGGCGAGCGCCAGCCGCGATGCTGCCGATCAGCCTGCAGCATCGGCCGATACCTCGTCGCGCAAGCCGAACACCCGTTGCGCGCTGGAAAAGCCGGCGATGGGAAACTCACCGAGATCGGTCCAGTCATTGGCGCAGGCGCCGGCGAACGCGGCTGACGCCACGATCGTGCGATGGGTGCGCGCAGCGATCTTCTCCAGCCTTGCTGCGAGATTGACGGCAGGCCCGATGCAGGTGAAGTCGAGCCGGCTCATGCCGCCGATGTTGCCGAACAGAATGCTGCCGATATGCAGGGCGACGCCGAAGCGGAAGCGCTCGACGGCATCGCCGCTCGGGTAATGCATGGCATCGACATTGGCGCGGGCCTTGCGGCTTGCCGCCAGCACCCGGCTGCAGACCTCGGAAAGATTGCCGCCGTCTTTCGCGATCGGGAACACCGCAAGCAACCCGTCGCCCATGAATTTCAGGATCTCTCCGCCATGCTCGCGGATGACAGGCACCTGGCAATCGAAATACTGGTTGAGGATATCGACCACGGTTCCGGCCGGAAGGCGATCGGACAGCGCGGTGAAGCCGCGCAAATCCGACAGCCAGATCGCGGCCTGCATGTCCTCGGCGTGTCCTCGCCGGATTTGGCCTGCGAGAATCCGCTCGCCCGCGCGGTTGCCGACATAGGTGTCGAGAAGTGCTGCCGCGGTGCGGCGCATGGCGTGAATCTCGCCGAGCCGGCTGAACGGCGGGATCACGGCGCGCAAGGCGGCGAGATGCTCATCAGTGAAGCCGCCCTCCGCCTTCGTGGTCCAGCTCGATGCGTGGATCGTGCCGTCGGTGAACAGGAGCGGCAACGCGATATAGTCGGTGACGCCCTCACCGCGCATATCATCGAAGAACGGAAAGCGCTTGCTCTCGGGATCATCGAGACGATAGCGAACCTCGTGACCGCTGGCATAGAGGATCGCGAGCGGGCTGTTCTTGAATTGCGGCGAATCCGGCAGATCGAAGTCGGCGGTGTTGACGACGATGTCGTCAGCCCCCTCACGCCAGACAAAGCTGCGGCCGAATACGTCCGGATGCAGCGTCTGCACGAAGGCGCCGACGCGATGCAGCGGGATGCCTGCGGCGACCAGGCGCTCGCACATCTGCTTCAGGAACGCAACCGGCGACGGCGCCGATCGCGCGCCCTCCATCAGCCATTTTGTCAGCTTTTCGAGTTCCGACGTATCCATGCGGGCATTAGCGTGCGTCGTTACGGAGCCGTCAAGCCATTACAAACACTTTGCGCTTTCGGCGCTAGGCTGGCGCACGAGCGGCCGCCGCTTGTCTGTCGGCACGCGGGAGCGAGCCGAACTCGATCTCCTGATAACCCTTCGCCGCTACTTCATTGATGATCCCGACGAATTTCGGCGTGCCGCCGTTGTAGACGAAGTAGCGCACCGTGCCCTCTTCGTGGCCGGCGACGTTGGAGTTGTAGCCGGTGAACCACGACTTGGCTTTGCGCATCAGCATGATCTCGTACATCTTGGCCACATGTGCGGTCCAGCGATCTTGCGCCTCGCGCGTCGCTTCGGCTCTGACGTAGCCGTGGTCCCAGATATGTTGCAGCAAGGCCATGCACCAGTTGACGCCGTTCTCGATGCCTCGTGGAAAATTCGTCGAGGCGGACGCGCTTTGAGGTCCGGTCGGCATCAGCAGATTCGGAAAGCCGTGGACAAGCATGCCGAGGAAGGTGGACGGCGCATGTTTCCATTTTCCAGCCAGCGTCTCACCGCCGATGCCGTGGATATCGATCAGATCATAAGCGCCGGTGATGGCATCGAACCCGGTGGCGTAGACGATGATGTCGAATTCGTAATCGCGCTCGATGGTACGCAGGCCCTTCTCGGTGACGCGAACGAACGGCGTCTCGCTGATATCAACGAGATGCACATTATCGCGGTTGTAGGCCTCAAAATACTTCGTCTCCAGCGGCAGGCGCTGCACACCAAAGCCGTGATCCCTGGGGATCAGTTTTTCGGCCACCTTGCAATCCCTGACACGGCGGCGGATGCGATCGGCGATGTATTCCGACAGCTCGGCATTGGCCGCTTCGTCCATGAATATCTCGCGAAAATTCGCGAGCCAGATGCCAAAACCAGGCTCATCATAGAGCCTGTCCCACAGCTCCAGCCGTTCCTCGCGTGTCACTTCGTAGAAGCCGCGGCGCTCGGGCCCATGCAGGAAGCTGCCCGGCGTGAGGGCGCAGGCGGCAAAGATCTCGTCATAGCGCGAGCGAATGTCGGCCATTTCCTCCTCGGAGATCGGGCTGTTGTTGAGCGGAGCACTCCAGTTTGGGCGGCGCTGGAAAACGGTGAGATCACCAACCTTGTCAGCGATCTCGCCTATCAACTGAATGCCTGTCGCGCCGGTGCCAATCACGGCCACCTTCTTGCCGGCGAGATCGACCGGATCCTGCGGCCAGTAATAGGTGTGGAAGGAGCGGCCCTTGAAGTCATCGATGCCTTCCAGCCGCGGCATGGTCGGCGCGGAGAGCAGGCCGATCGCCAGAACCACGAAACGGCTTGTCAGCGAACGGCCGTCGGCGATCTTCACCTGCCATAGATCACGCGCCTCGTCGAAGTGCATCGCCTCGACCCTGCAATTGAACTGCATATGCTTGCGCAAATCGAACTTGTCGGCGACGTAGTTGAGGTAGCGCAAATTCTCGGGCTGACCGGAAAAGCGCTCTTTCCAGTGCCACTCGTCGAGCAGTTCGCGTGAGAACGAAAAGCCGTAGGTGTAGCTCTCGGAATCGAAGCGGCAGCCAGGATAGCGGTTCCAGTACCAGGTGCCGCCGAGATCGGGGGCCGAGTTCGAGCACGGTGGCGTCGATGCCGAGATCGAGCAGCCGCTTGATCTGGTAGATGCCTGCCACGCCGGCGCCGACGACGATCACCTCGTAGTGGGTCTTGCCATAATGGGTCTTGTCGTAATGGGTCTCGGCCTCCCCCATCGTTTCCTGCTCCGGAATTCCGTACTGCGCATGATTGGTTCGATTACAAACCCTTTTGCCGACGCAAGCAACCGCCCGCGTCCGGAAAAGTCACGGACGGCAGGTGCGGCGGCACCGCGCAATGCGGGGAACGCTTGAAGATCATCAGTCGCGCGACGTCGGGCGCAATCGTCGGGCCGCCTGAATAGCGCTGGAGCGCGAACGCCCGCCGCCACAAGCCTGTAGCAATTTGTCGCACCTTGGCGCAGACTGCGCTTTTGTCGGACCGTCGGTCATCCGGCTGGCGGGCGAAAGCATCGGGGCCTGCGCAATGACCGCTACGCCTGCCGGCAGTTCGCTTCCTTCCGCCCTCCCCTTGACCGCAACGATGGGCGCGCTCGGCGTCGTCTATGGCGACATCGGCACCAGCCCGCTTTATGCACTGAAGGAAGCCGCCCGGGCCGCTGCGAATGGCGGCACGCCCTCGTCGGGCGCGGTGCTCGGCCTGGTGTCGCTGATCCTGTGGGCGCTGATCCTGATCGTCTCGATCAAATACGCGCTGCTGATCCTGCGCGCCGACAATCGTGGCGAGGGCGGCATCGTCGCGCTGCTGGCGCTCCTGCACGCCCGCAGCGCCGCGCGGGGCACCTGGCGCGCGCAGCTTCTGATCGTCGGACTGATCGGCGCGGCGCTGCTTTACGGCGACGGCGCGATCACGCCTGCTATCTCGGTGCTCTCCGCGGTCGAGGGATTGAAAGTGGATGCGCCATCGCTCGCCCCCGCCGTCGTCCCCATCACCATCGTCATCCTGGTTGTCCTGTTCCTCATGCAGAAGCGGGGAAGCAGCTTCATCGGGCAGATTTTCGGCCCGGTGATGTTCATCTGGTTTGCGGTGATCGCCGCGCTCGGCATCCATGGCATCGTCAAGGCGCCGGCGGTGCTCGCGGCCCTGAGCCCGCTCCATGCCGTCGAATTCCTGCTGCATGAGGATTTCCACATCAGCTTCGCCGTTCTCGGCGCCGCCTTCCTCGCCGTAACCGGCGGTGAGGCGATGTATGCCGACATGGGCCATTTCGGCCGGGTGCCGATCCGCCTCGCCTGGTTCAGCATCGCACTGCCGGCGCTGATGCTGAACTATTTCGGGCAAGGCGGCCTGCTGCTCACCGATCCGACCGCGCTCGACCATCCGTTCTATCAGCTCGCGCCCGACTGGGCGCAGTATCCGCTGATCGGGCTCGCAACCATTGCGACCGTGATTGCCTCGCAGGCGATCATCTCTGGCGTCTATTCGCTGACACAGCAATCGATCCAGCTCGGCTTTTTGCCGCGCATGCAGATCAACCACACCACAAGCCACGCGATCGGCCAGATCTACGTGCCGCTGGTGAACTGGCTGCTGGCGGCCGCCACGCTCGGCGCGGTGATCGGGTTCGGCACCTCGGAGGCGCTCGCCGGTGCCTACGGCATCGCGGTGTCGCTCCTGATGGTGATCACGACGCTGCTGGCGGCGCTGGTCGCGATCCAGTGGGGCTATTCGCCGATCATCGTGATTGCCGTGAACGGCTTTTTCTTCATCATCGACTGCATCTTCTTCGCGGCGAATTCGACCAAACTGTTCGAGGGCGGCTGGTTTCCGCTGGTGCTGGCTGGTGTGGTCGCGTTCCTGATGCTCACCTGGCGCGGCGGTGTCAGACTGGTCGAGCGGGCGCGCGGCAAGCTGCGCCAGCCGGAAGAAGACCTGATCGAAACCGCCGTCAGCCGATGCCACGCCCGGTTGCCGGGCACCTCCATCTTCCTCGCCTCGACGCCAAACGGCGTGCCGCTCGCGCTGACCCAGTTCGTCAGGCACAATCATTGCCTGCACCAGCGCGTCCTGCTGGTCACCGTGCTGATCGAGGAGCAGCCACGCATATCGGACGAAGCCCGCGCCGAGGTGATCGAGATCACCGAGGGCATCACGCGGATCATCCTGCGCTATGGCTTCATGCAATATCCGACCATCCTTGAAGGGCTGCAGCTTGCCTGCCGGCAGGGCAAGCTGAACGGCGTCGATCTCTCTGACGTCACCTACTACATCGGCCGCGAGACCATTATTCCGCGCGAGGACGTGCCGGGCATGTGGGTGTGGCGCGAGTCGGTCTTCGCATTCCTGCAGCGGAATGCCGAGCGCACGGCCGCCTTCTTCGACGTGCCGGCGCGCCAGGTGGTGGAGTTCGGGACGGAGATCGAGATCTAACGCCTGTACTCAGGACGCTCCAGGCGCGGCGATGTCCGCCTGGACCAACAGCGGAGCCGGCGAAGGTCCGGAGCTGGCTCTTCCATAAAGCCGCCTAAGCTATTGCGGTGCCAGTGCTTTGCCCGAGGACACAGGAACAGCCTGATCGCATATGTCAGCGCCTTCCTCCCGGCATGATTGCATATCGCTTTCAATAAAAGCTTAACTGGTAGCTCGATACTGTTGCCGATCGATTCTGTCACGAAGGCAACTCATCATGCGACATCCGACCGTCTACAATCGTTTTGCAATGATCATCGCGGTTTTGACCGTTGTCTTCGTCGCCGCGTTAGCCGCTCAAGTGATGGTCCTTCGCGATACCGTCATCGAGGAACGTCGGACCAAGGTGTTCGATCTGGTCGAAGCCGCGAAGAAGATCCTGGCGAATTACGAGGAAAAGGCCAAAGCCGGGAAGATATCGGCGGAGGAAGCACGGCAGCTTGCCTTCGACGCGATCGGCGCCATGCGCTGGGGCACATCAGCTGACTATCTGGGAATCTACGGCGCCGGCAGCACCAATGCGGGCGTTACCTATGTGCACGCCAATCCGAAATACATCAATGTCAATCGCTGGAACTACAAGGACAAAAAGGGCCAGCTGCTGATTCAAAACATCGTTGAAAAAGCCCGTACCGGCGGTGGTTATCTCGAATACCAGGTACCGAAAGCGGCGGGTGGTCCCGAGTTGCCGAAGCTCACCTATGCCGGCGGATACGGTGAAGGCGACAAGCTGCTCGCAATCCAGGCCGGCGTCTATACCGACGACATCGACGCGGTGGTGTATGAGCGCGCCATCTGGATCGCCGCGGGCGGTCTGGCGGGATTGCTCATCGCGGGACTGGCCGCATTCGCTCTCGGTCGCGGCCTGGTTCGTCCACTCGGTACGATATGCGGCGTCATGGACGGTCTGGCGAAAGGTGACTTGAGCGTCAAGGTCCCGTTCGTTGAGCATCGCAACGAGATCGGCCACATCTCACGCAGCCTGGCCGTTTTCAAGGATCGGTTGATCGACGCCGAACGTCTTCGCGCGGAGCGGGAGGAGGCGACCGCTCGCGCCGTGGCAGAACGGAAATCGGCCATGGATCGGATCGCGGGCGAGTTCGAGAAGAGTGTCGGCGGAATTGTCGCCTCGGCGGCTTCAGCAGCCACCAATATGCAGCGCTCGGCGCAATCGCTGTCGGCAATCGCGAAGGAGACGACGCAACAGAGCACCACTGTCGCCGCAGCCGCGCAACAGACCACGGCGAATGTGCAGACCGTGGCCGCCGCGGCGGAGGAGCTTTCGACATCGGGGCAGGAAATCTCCCGACAAATTGCTCACTCGGCATCAATAGCGCAAAGCGCCGTTGCCCAGGCTGACCGTACCAATGCAATGGTGGAAGGCTTGCTGGACGCGACCCAGAAGATTGGCGAGGTGATGGGGCTCATTCAAAACATCGCCGCGCAGACCAACCTCCTGGCCTTGAACGCGACGATCGAAGCCGCGCGAGCCGGCGAGGCAGGCAAGGGTTTTGCCGTCGTGGCAAGCGAAGTGAAGGCGCTGTCGACCCAGACCGCGAAGGCGACGGAGGAGATCACCGATCAGATCCAGTCGATTCGCGACGCGACAGGGACCACGGCAGGCGCAATTCGCGAGATCGGCGCCACCATCGGCCAGATCAACGAGATCGCCACAACGATCGCCACCGCGGTAGAGGAGCAAGGTGGCTCGACCAAGGAAATTGCCCGCAGCGTGCAGCAAGCGGCACAGGGCACGCAGGGCGTCATGCAAAACATTGCCGGCGTGACCCATGCATCGGGCCAGGTGGGAACCGCTGCCGAACTGGTTCTCGGTTCGGCCGGCGAACTCGCGACGCAGTCCGAACGCCTCAAACGAGAGGTCGAGAGTTTTCTCGCCACGGTCCGGGCGGCGTAGCCTCCGTACGCCTGCGACGTACCCTGGCGCTGGCCGAAATTGGAGGATGACACCGCGCGTGAATCCATCGCAATATCCGCATCAATCGAGCGTATGTCTGGGAGGAATTGATGCGGATTGCGGTGGTTGGTGCCGGCGGCGTCGGCGGTGGATTTGGCGCGGCACTGGCCAAGGCGGGCGCCGATGTGACGTTCATCGCGCGCGGCGCGCATCTCGCGGCCATGAAGAGCGCAGGGCTCAAGATCGAGAGCCCCCGCGGCGATACGCATCTGGTGCCGACGCAAGCCACCGACGATCCCGCGACCGTCGGCAAGGTCGACTTCATCCTGTTCTGCGTGAAACTCTGGGATGTCGAAAGTGCGGGAGCGCACATCAGGCCGCTGGTTGGAGCCAGCACCGCCGTCATCCCGCTGCAGAACGGCATCGACGCCGCCGACCGCCTGATCCCGATCCTCGGCCGGGAAGCGGTGATGGGTGGCGTGGCGCAAATCAGCGCCTCGATCGTTCAGCCCGGCGTGATCCGGCAGGTCGGCACCTTCATGCGCATGATCTTTGGCGAACTCGACGGCACGATCACCCAACGCGGCAAGGATTTCCTCGCGATGTGCCAGAAGGCGGGCTTCGATGCGACCCTGAGCGATCAGATCCTGACCGAGCTCTGGATGAAATTCGCCCTGCTCGCCACCAATGCCAGCATGACCGCGGTGACACGTCAGCCGATCGGCAAGCTCAGGGACGATCCCGATGTGCGGGCGATCTTCCTTTCGGCGATCCAGGAAGTGATCGAGGTCGGCCGCGCCAGGAACATTGCCCTGCCCGCCGACGCACTTTCGAAGGTGCTCGATTTCATCGGCCACGCTCCGCCGGCGATGAAGGCGTCGATGGCGCTCGATCTCGAACGCGGCAACCGGCTCGAGCTGCCCTGGCTTTCGGGCAAAGTCGTCGACATCGGCCGCGAGCTCGGCATATCGACGCCGACCCACGGCATGCTCTATGCGCTGCTGAAGCCGTATGCGATGGGAACGCCGGCTTAGGAGTTAGCGGCCGACCTGGTGGTAGGCGTCGACAGGTCAGAGAATCGCATCGATGCCTTTGCGTCGAATGATGTCGAGCAAGACCAGCGCCGGTCCACTCGGACGCTTCGCGTCGCGTTCAAGCTGTGACACATAGCCCGTGGTTAGATTGAGAAGATGAGCGACACGGCTTGGCTGAGATGAAACCTCTCACGTAAGGCCTTTATCTCCTTCCCATTGAGCATGGCAGGAGTGGTCGAGGGGACAGTCGTTCCAATATGGCGCTTTGTGATCTTGTCGTGTGCCGCTTTTGTCATCAGACCGCTCACATGCATGTCGCGCGCGGTTTCCAGCAGCTCCTGAGTAAGTCGGCTCTGTGCCTTTCTACGCGGGGTCTTGGTTTTCACTGCCATATTCCACCTCAATCAGAGTTCCATCCCTCAGTGCCCTATCGATTATTCCGTCATTTGCCTTCAAGAAGGTCGCGGCGATCTCACGCAGAGTCTTTAGTTGAGCATCCTCGATGTTCTCTCGTTCGTTCTTTGCCAAGCCAAAAAGAAAGACAGACCGGTGAGGCCGAAAACCGGTCAGGAGGCGGAATCCGCCTCGCTTGCCTTGTCCTGGCCTCGCAACTCGCTGCTTGATGATGTGACCTCCAAGGTCCGCATCGATTAATCCACGCCTTGCGCGATCGACTGCGGCTACCAGCCTTCATAGTGCGATATTTCAAGAGAAAATCTGTCGAGTTATCGCCCCACCTGCCCGCGGTGGCGCAGGAAATGGTCGGCGAGCACGCACACCATCATGGCTTCGCCGACCGGCACCGCGCGGATGCCGACGCAGGGGTCGTGGCGGCCCTTGGTCAGGATTTCGGTCTCGCCGTCCTTGCGGTCGACAGTGCGGCGAGGGGTGAGGATCGACGAGGTCGGCTTCACCGCGAAGCGCGCGACCACCGGCTGTCCCGTGGAGATGCCGCCCAGGATGCCGCCGGCGTGGTTGGACAGGAACTTTGGTCCCTGGTTGCCCATCCGCATCTCGTCGGCGTTCTCTTCGCCCGACAGTTCGGCCGCGCCAAAGCCGGCGCCGATCTCGACGCCCTTCACGGCATTGATGCTCATGAAGGCAGCCGCCAGCTCCGCATCCAGCTTGGCATAGATCGGCGCGCCGAGGCCCGCCGGCACCCCCTCGGCGACGATCTCGAGCACCGCACCGATCGAAGAGCCGCTCTTGCGGATGCCGTCGAGATATTCCTCGAACAAGGCGGCCTTGTCCTTGTCCGGACAGAAGAACGGATTCCTGGCCGTCTCGTCCCAGTCCCATTTGCCGCGGTCGATCTTGTGCGGACCCATCTGCACCAGCGCGCCGCGCACGTTCACCTCAGGCAAGATCTTGCGCGCGATGGCGCCGGCCGCGACCCGCATCGCGGTCTCGCGCGCGGACGAACGCCCGCCGCCGCGGTAGTCGCGCAAGCCGTATTTTGCTTCATAGGTGAAGTCGGCATGCCCCGGACGAAACTTGTCCTTGATGTCGGAATAATCCTTCGAGCGCTGATCGGCGTTCTCGATCAGAAGCGCAATCGGCGTGCCCGTCGTCACCTGCACGCCGGTCTCGGGATGCGCCATCACGCCCGACAGGATTTTCACCATGTCGGGCTCCTGCCGCTGCGTGGTGAAGCGCGACTGGCCGGGACGGCGGCGATCGAGATCGCGCTGGATGTCGGTTTCGGTGAGCGGGATCAGCGGCGGACAGCCGTCGACCACGCAGCCGATCGCAACCCCATGACTCTCGCCAAAGGTCGTGACGCGGAACAGATGGCCGAAGGTGTTATGGGACATGGCGTGTCGTAACGCGCGTAGATGCCCGGCACAAGGCTTGGATGAGCCTTAACTATATTTGTTCAGCCCATCGCCGCTGAAGACGTAGACCGCGCCCTGCTCGATCGTCAGGTCGGCCGCACTTTGCGGCGTCTCGAATCCGAGCGCCACCATCAGCGCCCGCGCCGTCCCGCCATGGGCGACCGTAACGATGTCGTGCGTCTGCCCGCCGTACCACTCCGTCATGCGCTGCTGCACGGCGACATAGCTCTCACCGCCGGGAGGCGCCACCGTCCACTTCTCGGTCTGGCGCCTCGCGAACATTTCGGGATCGGCCACCTGCATCTCGGCCAAGGTCGAGCCCTCCCATTTGCCATAACCAATCTCGCGCAGCCGGTCGTCGATCGCATAGTCCTGCGCCGGCAAGTGCAGTACGCCGCGCACCAGCTCCATGGTCGTGCGCGCGCGGCCGAGCGGGCTCGACACGAACGGAAGTTTTGTCCCGTCGTGGCCGTGCCGCTCGAATAGGTCGGCGAGAATTTCGCCCGCATGCGCCGCCTGCTTGCGGCCAAGATCGTTCAGCGGAACGTCCTGCACGCCCTGCAGCCGGCCGTCGGCATTCCACTGGGTTTCGCCGTGGCGAATGTAGTAGATCACGGGCGCGGGCATGGACGTGCCGGCTATTCCTTCGCCAGCGTGATGTCAGGCGCGTCCGGCCGCTTCATGCCGACGACGTGGTAGCCGGAATCGACGTGATGCACCTCGCCGGTGACGCCGCGCGACAGATCCGAGAGCAGATAGAGCGCGCTGTCGCCGACTTCCTCGATCGTGACCGTGCGGCGCATCGGCGCGTTGTACTCGTTCCACTTCAGGATATAGCGGAAGTCGCCGATCCCCGATGCGGCCAGCGTCTTGATCGGCCCCGCCGAGATGGCGTTGACGCGGATGTTCTTCTCGCCGAGATCGGCGGCGAGATAGCGCACACTGGCTTCGAGCGCAGCCTTCGCCACGCCCATGACGTTGTAATGCGGCATCCACTTTTCGGCGCCGTAATAGGTCAGCGTCAGGATCGAGCCGCCGTCGGAGAGCAGCTTCTCCGCGCGCTGCGCAATCGCCGTCAGCGAATAGCAGGAGATCAGCATCGTCCTGGTGAAATTGTCGGCGGTGGTTTCGAGATAGCGGCCGTCGAGCTGATCCCTGTCGGAGAACGCGATCGCATGCACGACGAAATCGATCTTGCCCCACTTCTCTCTCAGCACGTCGAACACCGCGTCGACGGTCACGGGTTCGGTGACGTCGCAATGGCCGAGCAAGAGTCCGTTCAGCTCCTTTGCCAGCGGCTCGACACGTTTCTTCAGCGCATCGCCCTGCCAGGTCAGCGCCACCTCCGCGCCGGCCGCATGGCAGGCCTTTGCGATACCCCAGGCGATCGAGCGGTTATTGGCGACGCCGAGCACGACCCCGCGTTTGCCCTGCATTAGCCCTGAAATCTGCGCCATCATCGTTCACCAAGCTTGGAGAAGTTTGCGTACACCAGCCCTCTGGTCCGGTACAGCCCTATCGGTACCCCGGTCAGGCTGTTTACCGCAAACCTTAACCGGCGGAATAGGCTGGACGATTGGGTGTTATGCTCTACGTAGGCGGTCACTACACAACCGAGTTTGCATGAGCGCGTTTCGACAGAGTGTTGAAGCCATGATTCCGGCGCTGCGCCGCTATGCGCGCGCGCTTGCGCGCGACGCCGATATCGCCGATGACCTGGTGCAAGACACGCTGGTGCGTGCCTTGCGCTCGGAGCGGCTGTTTCTCGGCGGCGACGTGCGGAGCTGGCTCTATACGATCCTGACCAACCTCAACAAGAACCGGCGCCGATCGCTGGCGCGCCGGCCGCAATTCATGCCGCTGCTCGAGAACAATCCCGATGCGAGCGGCACCGAGGCCGAGGGCCGCGACATTGCGCGCGCGCTCGCGACCCTGGTGGAAGAGCAGCGCGCTGTTTTGCTGCTGGTCATGCTTGAAGGTCTCAGCTATCGCGAGGTGGCTGATATTCAAGCCGTGCCGATCGGCACCGTAATGTCCCGGCTTGCGCGAGCCCGTGCCCATGTGAAGGCTGTGCTCGAAGGCGAACGCCCCGCGCTGCGACGTGTGAAGTAACCGATAATGGCAAGGATTTATGCTTAGATATTTTTCGATCCGAGTTCGACAGAGACAACGAAAATGACCGACCCGAAAATTCCCGTCACCGAGGACGAGCTTCATGCTTACGTCGACAACGAGTTGCCGGCCGAACGCCGCAGCGATGTCGAGGTGTGGCTCGCGGGACATCCCGACGATGCCGAGCGGGTGCACTCCTGGCGCACGATGGCCGAGGCCCTGCACGCACGCTACGACTCCGTTGCCAACGAGCCGGTGCCGAAGCGGCTCGAGCTCGAGCGGCTGATGCGGCCGCCGCGCAAATGGGTCTATGGCGCGGTCGCCGCATCGATGCTTGCCTTCGTAGCCGGCGGCGGCGCCGGCTGGCTCGCGCATGGCGTGGCTGCGGCGCCTTCGATCTACCAGAGCTTTACCGAGGACGCGCTGGATGCGCACCGGCTTTATGTCGTCGAGGTCCGCCATCCGGTCGAGGTGCCCGGCAGCGAGCGCGCCCACCTGCAGCAATGGCTCACCAAGCGCTGCGGCTGGGACGTCTTCGCCCCCGAACTCTCATCGACCGGGTTGAAACTCGTTGGTGGACGGCTCCTGCCCGGCCCGACCGGACCAGCCTCGTTCCTGATGTATGAGAGCACCACCGGCGAGCGCTTCACGGTCTATACGGCGAAGGCCTCCACCGAGACGACGCAGATGCGCTACACCACCCAGGACAAGGACGGCGCCAAGGACGGCGCCTTGTTCTGGGCCGACCGCGGCGTCGGCTATGTCGTGAGCGGCAGCAGCGACCGCGACCGCCTCGCCCAGGTGGCGCGCTTGGTCTACGACCAGACCGAGAAGAAGGGCGGCTAGAGCGCGATCAGAATCGTCATCGCGCTCCAGGTTCTTGTTTGCGCGTGATCTTTTCGGAAAATCAGGCGCTGGCGGCTGGCAAAAAGCCGGTCCTGCCTTTCTCGTTTGTTTGAGCATCATCAAAGGGTACGCACTCACGGCGTGCGGAAAACGCTATCTATTCAGCAAAGGTGCGGGCGGCTTGGCCGATCCAGTGCCGGTGAAAGGTCACCTTCGGTGTCCCAATTCGGACATTGAAATTCTGGAATCAAGTCATGGGTGCGTCTCATTATCGCACCGGATGCTCACGAAAAAATGAGAAGCGTTCGATCCGCCGATCGACGCACGCGGCCTCGGGTGGGGTTTTGTACCGCGCTGGTCCCCCTCTCGAGGCTGCACCCTTTCCGGGCTGAAAAAGCCCAAAAAAACCAGTTAGTCTGAGGTTCTCGTCCGGGTTCAGTCAGGTCAGATCAGTTCGAGGATTGTAGGGGTGTCCATCGCGCCACTTTTGCATCAACGCCTCGAGATCGGCATCGTTCCCATCAGGTAGCATGATGCGGGTGGTGACAAAGAGGTCGCCAGAAGTTCCACCCGCCTTCGGCAGCCCCTTTCCCTTGAGCCGGAAGGTCCGGCCGCTCGATGTGTTTTTGGGGATCGAGAGTTCCACCGCGCCGCCCAGGGTCGGGACCCTCACCTTGCCGCCCAGCACCGCCTCGTAGAGCGTGATCGGCAGTTCGACACGAATATCGCCGCCGTCGACCTTGAAGAACGGATGCGGGGCGATGTTGACGGTGATCAGGAGATCGCCGGGCGGATGGCCCTGTGCGGTCTCGCCCTGGCCCCGCAGTCTGATCTGCTGGCCTTCGGTGACGCCAGCCGGAATCTTGACATTGAGTTCCTTGCCGGTCGGCAGCCGGACACGCTTCTCGCCGCCCTTGACCGCCTCTTCAAGCGACACCGACATGGCGACCTTGAGATCGAGGTCGAGCCCGACCCCGCCGGTGTCAAATTCAAAGGGGCTTGCCCGTCCCGCGCCGCCGCGCCCGCGGCCGGCATTGGCGAACATGCTGTTGAGGATGTCCTCGAAGCCGCCCGCGCCGCCGCCGCCGGTGCCGGAACGGAAAGTGTAGCTCTCAAAGCCGCCGGCACCCGCGCGGCCGCCCGCGGCGCCGCCACCGGGGAAGCCAGTGAAACGCGGCTTGCCCTCGGCATCGATCTCGCCGCGGTCGAATTGCTTGCGCTTGTCCTCGTCACCGAGGATTTCGTTGGCCGTGTTGAGCTCCGAAAAACGCTCCGCCGCCTTCGGATCGTTCTTGTTGCTGTCCGGGTGATGTTTCTTGGCGAGCTTGCGAAAGGCGCTCTTGATCGCCGCGGCGCTGGCGCCCCGCGGCACCCCCAAGACCTCATAGGGGTCGCGCATCCGTCACGTCTCCTTCAGGGAAAATCAGATCATAGACCAAGGGCGGCCCGCCCGCTTTTCGTTTCATTTGGGGTCCCAGTTGTATTTTTGCAACGGGGCAAAACCCCTGCTCAGCTCTGCCGCCAGGGCTTTAGCGTATGGACTTGCCAGCGGCCGTTGCCGTTGTGGCAGGCCGAACCTTGCAGCCAGTTTTCGGTCTTGCCATTGACATAGCTTGCCAGGAAGTCCCGGCAAGTGCGGCCGTCCTCGGCGGCATAGGCCTGGGCCAGCGGGGTCACCGAGCCGCGGGCGCCGGTCTCCGGGTTCTGCCAGGACTGGCTGGAATCCTTGTCGCCCTTGGTCAGCACGTCGGAGGCGGCATTGCGGGCAAAGGCGAGATCGGCTTCGGTTGGGGTCTCCGGCGGCGCGATCGAGCCCGTCACATCCTTCTCGGTCATCTTGGCGAACGGCCCGTCGCCGCGGGAGGAGAAGCTGCAGCCGCCGGCATTAAGCCCGATTAGAATCAGCGTAACCGCCGCTCCCCTTGGCGCGAACGCCGATAGGCCAACGCGCGCCCATGCCCTATATAGGGCTTGGCTCAGTAACGCGTTTTGGAACGCGGGCGCACGCAACTCGGACCCCTTACATGACGGATACGACCTCCATCAAACACCCCCCACCCTTAACATCCGGTGATTTCACTTTAGCCGAGGAGCCGTTTGCCCTGTTCGCGGAATGGTTTGCGGAAGCCTGCAAAGCAGAACCCAATGATCCCAATGCGATGTCGCTTGCCACCGTCGATAGCGACGGGCTACCGGATGTGCGCATGGTACTGATGAAAGGCTATGATGCCGCGGGTTTTGTGTTTTACAGTCACATTGCGAGCCAGAAGGGCCGCGAACTCGCCGCAAACCCTAAGGCCGGTTTGCTCTTCCACTGGAAATCGCTCCGCCGGCAGGTGCGCATCCGCGGCAACGTGTCGCCGGTGACCGAAACCGAGGCCGACGAGTATTTCGCCACCCGCCCGAAGCAGGCCCAGATTGGAGCGTGGGCTTCCAAGCAGTCGCAGCCGCTCGAGAGCCGCTTCGCTTTCGAGCAGGCCATTGCAAAAGTCGCGGCGAAGCATTTGGTCGGCGAGGTGCCGCGGCCGCCGGGCTGGAGCGGCTGGCGCATCAGCCCGCTGCACTTCGAGTTCTGGCACGACCGCCCGTTCCGCCTGCACGACCGCATCGAATTCCGCCGCGACGCGCCGGATCAGGCGTGGAGCAAAACACGGCTGTATCCGTGAGCGCCTGAAAGAGCAACATGCCGAACTCCGCCAACGCGCCAAGGCGCACGCTGCTATTGACCGGCGCCAGTCGCGGCATCGGGCACGCGACGGTGATCCGTTTCTCCAGCGCGGGCTGGCGCGTCATCACCTGCTCCCGGCATCCCTTCCCGGAAGATTGTCCATGGGACGCCGGCCCCGAGGATCACATCCAGGTCGACCTGGCCAACCACGACGATACCACGCGGGCGATCGGGGAAATCCGCCAGCGGCTGGAAGGCGGCACGCTGCATGCGCTGGTCAACAACGCAGCGATTTCGCCGAAGGGCAGCGGCGGCACGCGGATGGGTACCATGGATACGGATATCGAGACCTGGAGCCACGTCTTTCGGGTCAACTTCTTCGCCCCGATCATGATGGCGCGCGGGCTGATCGAGGAGTTGGAGGCCGCCAAGGGCTCCGTGGTGAATGTCACCTCAATTGCCGGCTCCCGCGTACATCCGTTCGCGGGTGCCGCCTATGCGACCTCGAAAGCAGCACTGGCATCGCTGACACGCGAGATGGCGTCCGACTTCGGCCGGCTCGGCATCCGCGTCAACTCGATCGCGCCCGGCGAAATCGATACGTCGATTCTTTCGCCGGGGACCGAGAAGATCGTCGAGCAAGACATCCCGATGCACCGCCTCGGAACGCCGGACGAAGTGGCGCGGATTGTCTATGTTTTGTGCACGGAGACGAGTTCCTACGTGAACGGCGCCGAGATCCACATCAACGGTGGGCAGCACGTGTAGTCTGACGATAGACGCGCTCCACCACACCATCGCTTGATCCGCGCCAGCTGGCGTCCATCGTCACTGCGTCCTATGTTCGCTCATCCTCGGGGGCGACCCCTTGAAGGTTATTCCGATGGGACGCTTCGCCTCCACCGTCGAGCTGTATGAACATTTCCGGCCGCCTTATCCGGTCGAATTTTTCCGCACGGTCGCCGAGAAACTGAAACTGGCGAAGCAACACGAGCTGATCGATCTCGGTACCGGACCCGGACTGCTCGCGCTCGGCTTTGCGCCTTATGTCGGGCGTGTGGTTGGCGTCGACCCCGAGCCGGGCATGCTCGCCGCCGCCCGCTCAGCGGCGCAGCGCGCTGGAGTGGCGCTCACCCTGATCGAAGGCCGCGCGGAAGACCTGGCCGAGACCGTCGGCCGCTTCGACCTCGTCACGATCGGCCGCGCGTTGCACTGGATGGACAAAAACGCACTTGGCGCGCTGTTCGAACGGCTGGTGGCACGGCATGGCAGCATCGCCGTCTGCGCTTCCTTTTCCGCGCCCGGTGGCCGCAACGCCTGGCTCGACACCTACAACACAGGGCGCCGCACCTGGTCGGACGAGCGGCTGTGGTCGGACTCACGACAGGGCGAGCGCGCTCATCGCGATCTCGCGTTCATGCTGGAAGATACGGGATTCCGCGCCGGCGAGATTATCCGGGTCGAGACCACGCATGAGGTGACCATCTCCGACCTCGCGCGGCGCGTCCTGACCTTCTCCCCGTCCTCGCCGGCCGCGCTTGGCGACAAAGTCGACGCCATGCTCGCCGACATCGAGGCGCGGCTCGCTCCCTTCAGCCGCGATGGCCGGTTGACAGAAACCGTGACGTCGACGGCGCAAGTCGCACGACGCTAAACCAGCCCGCGCAAGATCTGCGCGGCCTGCCAGCGCAGCCGGAGCGCATCGGCATTGAACACGCTGGAGCACTCTTCCTCACGCTCACCGTCAAGCAGCGCCGCGCCGCAATGCCGGCACACGCGCGCCGAAATCGCCATCGCTCTGCTTGCAGCGTTGAGTTCCCGGTAGCGCGAGAGATCGACGACGTTTCGGGATGAAATTATCGGTTTCTCAACCATGACTGCCTCGTAGCCAAAGCACGATTTCTTTCGCGCTCCGGCGGGTTGCTGAGCATGAGCGGGTTCCCGAAATCCGCGCCAACTTCCGGATCATGCTTGTGGCAGTCTTATCGCAGAGAAGTTTGGCTCAAACGTTCAATGCAACGCTCAAATTTTACCGGAGGGATTGCGGCAGCGTTGCTGTCGTGACGACTCGTGTTTCAGTGCAATGCTTCGCTAAGAATTGTGGCTGTCACAGCCACTTCTTCCATTTGAAAACCCAGTAGGGAACGACCGCTGCGGCCACCATCGCGACCAGCGCCAGCGGATAGCCGTGCACCCATTCCAACTCCGGCATGTCCTTGAAGTTCATGCCGTAGATCGAAGCGATCAGGGTCGGCGGCATCAGCACCACGGCCATGACCGAGAACAGCTTGATGATGTTGTTCTGCTCGAGATTGACGACGCCGAGCATCGCATCGAGCACGAAGGTGATCTTGTTGGAGAGATAAGAGGCGTGGTCCGTAAGTGAGGCCACGTCGCGCTGCATGGTCTTGAGCTGCTCACGCATGTCCTTGGTCCATTTGACGCCTTCCATCGCCGCCGACAGGAAGGTAACCAGACGGCCGATCGAGACCAGGCTCTCGCGGACCTTCGACGTCAGGTCGCCCTTGCGGCCGATCAGAATCAGGATCTGCGAATAGCGCTTGGCGTTGCCGTGGCGCTCGCTCTCGGGCTCGAAGATGTCGTGGGAGACGGTATCGACGTCGGCGCCGATGCGCTCCAGAATGTCGGCGCAGCGGTCGATCACCGCGTCGAGCAATTCCATCAGCACCATCTCCCCGGTCAGGCCCGGCGAGCAGGCGCGGCCGAGCTTGTACTCGACCACCGCGAACGGCTTGGGCTCGTCATAGCGCACCGTCACGAGCCTGTGACCGGAGAGGATAAAGGTCACAGCCGTCGTCTTCGGCATGTCGGTATCGGACTGGCACATCAGCGTCGCCGTCATGTAGCGCGCGCTGTTCTCGATATAGAGACGGCTGGAGATCTCGATCTCCTGCATGTCCTCCCGCGTCGGCACCGCGATGCCTGCGAGCTTCTCCACTGCCTTGTCCTCGGCCAGCGTCGGGTTGAAGAGATCGATCCAGACCGCGTTCTCCGGGAGCTTCGCGAGATCGTCGCAGGCCGCTTTCTTCAGGGAAGCTTCGGAGGGAACAAACACAGAAAGCATGAGATGCTCCGGGCGGGACTCGACATACCCAAGCTGACATAGCTCAATTCTGGCAAGCGGCTGATGACGGCCTGTTAATCGGCGATTGGTATTTATGGCGTGGCGATGGCGGCAAGGTGGCACGGATTCGGCGATCCGGGCAGACCTGCCCAAGATTCGACCGAAAACGCCCCCCCTTGCGGCAAAAAAGACACAGGCTTGGTCCCGCAGCGCGGGATAGGCTCTTAAGTTCTGGAGTTACGATCGGTTTCGAAGATAATAGGGATTAACTAAATCATGGCGTTTTGAGGCGCAAGATCGGCGCTGCGAACGCTAGGCTTTTTCATCGGAAGTACACCATGTCGTCGCTCAAGGTGAAACTCATAGTCCTGGCTGCCGGCCTGTTGTTGTCGGGCTGCATGCAGTCCGCGACCTACGAGGCAACCAACGCCACGAACTTCAAGCCGCGCGACAAGGAATATCTGGCGAAAATCCGTTACACGAACGTGCCGGTCGCCGAGCCGTTCCGTCGCGCCATTGTCGAGTATCATCGCAAGGAGGCGCCCGGCTCGATCGTGGTCGACTCCGACAATCACTATCTCTACTACGTGCTGAACGACGGCAAGGCGATCCGCTACGGCATCACCGTCGGCGAAGAGGCGATGGCCTGGTCCGGCATCGCCAAGATCGGCAGCATGACCGAGTGGCCGCCGTGGCATCCGACCAAGGGCGAGATCGAACGGCTTGGCGTGCCCACCTTCGTGGCGCCCGGTCCGGACAATCCGATGGGCTCGCGCGCCATGTATCTCTACTCGGGCGGCAAGGACACGCTGTTCCGGATTCACGGCACCAACCAGCCTGAATATATCGGCGCCTCGATCTCCTCGGGCTGCATCCGCCTGACCAACGAGGACGCGATCGATCTCTATAACCGCGTCAAGGTCGGAACCATTGTGGTGGTGCTGGAGCCACATCATGGCGACTCCCCTTTCAACTCGCAAATGGCGCTGCAAGGGGGCGGTAACGCCGTTCAGTAGGCTGCCGATCCGATAGCGGGTACGAAAAGCGCCGGTCTCAGCGGCGCTTTTTTGTTGATGCAGACTTCTTCGCCGGTGACGACTCCGCGGCCGGCTTGTCTTCCGCCTGGGCATCGGGCGCCTCCTGCTTGGTCGCGTCCGGCCTTTCGCGCCCGGACTTGTCGCCATCGGATTTCGCGGCCACCTCGCGCGGCGGCGCTTCCTCGGGGCGCTCGGCCGGCATCAGCGGCGCGATTTGCGGCAAGGGATCGAGCACGTCCCACTGGCATATCCTGTAGTTGTTGCGCCGCTCCATCAGGTCGAGATGGATGTGGTCCTCGTGATACCAGTCGGAGGCCGGACCCAGCACCGTCATGAAACGCGCGCACACCGAATGCAGCACGCTCTCGCGCACATCGCGCGGCACCCTGCGATCGGTCAGCGAGATCGAGCGGCCATCGGCCAGCTTGAACGCGCGCACGTCGAGCGCATTGGCGCGGCCGTGCTCGGAAAGATGCGCGCCGGGAATACGATTGAAGCCGCGGCATTCGTAGGAATCGAAATTGTCGAGTTCGCTGATCTCGCTGCCGAGCTTGGCGGTGACCGGCACGATGTCGGTACGGACCCAGTCGGCAATGGCTGTCGCCATCGAGCAGCGCAGCGTCGCCGCCGGCGTTACCGTCACGCGATGCTTGTCGGGCAGCACGACCGCTTCCAGTCGCACCAGGTCAGTGCCACCGCAACCGCCTGCGCCTTGAATATCGGGAATGCTCGGCGCGATCGCGATCTCTTGGCTCAGCGCGGTGCGGCAGGCCGACGGCTTCGCAGCCGATGGGCTTTCCGGCTCGGCCGTTGACGCCTCTGATGGCCGCGGCCTCGGCAGCGGTACTTTCAGCGAATGAACGCTGCGTAGCCTGGGCGGACCTTCGAACAGGTCGCCGAGGTTGAGGCGTTTCGCGGCCATGACCGGACGGGCTTGTATGCCAACAAGCATCAGCGCGGTCACGACGGTAACCATGACGGGCACGGGGATACCATATGCCCACTTGCGATGTCCGTTCTCCGCGATATGGTTCATGCCAATTTCAGGATTGATCGCCTTTTCCGCCCTTTTCCGAAGCGGAAAAGGCGCAAGCACACAACGCTTCAGGAGGGAATTCGGATGCTTGGTTTGATGCAGGATTGGCCCTTGCTCTGTCACCGGATCATCGAGCACGCAGCGACGTATCACGGCACACGGGAAGTCGTCACCCGCTCGATCGAAGGTCCGATTGTCCGGACCAATTATGCCGAAATTCACAAGCGCGCGCTGAAGGTTTCGCAGATGCTGCAGCGCGACGGCGTCAGGCTCGGCGACCGCGTCGCCACCATCGCCTGGAACACCTGGCGCCACCTTGAATGCTGGTACGGCATCATGGGCACCGGCGCCATCTGCCATACCGTCAATCCCCGGCTTTTCCCCGAACAGATCGCCTGGATCATCAACCACGCCGAGGACCGCGTGGTGATGACCGACATCACCTTCGTGCCGATCCTTGAAAAGCTCGCCGACAAGGTGCCGAGCGTCGAGCGTTACATCGTGCTGACCGATAAAGCGCACATGCCCGAGACCAGTCTGAAGAACGCCATCGCCTATGAGGAATGGCTGAAGCAGGCCGACGGCGACTTCGCCTGGAAGAATTTCGACGAAAATACCGCCGCCGCCATGTGCTACACCTCGGGCACCACGGGCGATCCGAAGGGCGTGCTGTATTCGCACCGCTCCAACGTCATCCACTCGTTCATGGCCAACTCGAAAGACGCGCTCGGCACGTCCGCCAGCGACGTGATGCTGCCGGTGGTCCCCCTGTTCCACGCCAACAGTTGGGGCATTGCTTTCTCCGCGCCGGCGATGGGCACCAAGCTCGTCATGCCCGGCATGAAGCTCGATGGCGCCTCGGTGTATGAGCTGCTCTCCACCGAGCAGGTCACCCACACCGCCGGCGTGCCGACGGTATGGCTGATGCTGCTGCAGCACATGGCGGCCAACAATCTGAAATTGCCGAAACTGGAATTCGTGGTATGCGGCGGCTCGGCGATGCCGCGCTCGATGATCAAGGCCTTCGTCGACATGGGCGTCACCGTGCGCCACGCCTGGGGCATGACCGAGATGAGCCCGCTCGGTACGCTGGCGGCGCTGAAGCCGCCGTTCACCGAAGTCGGGGGCGACGAGCAGCTCGACATCCTGCAGACCCAGGGCTTCCCGCCCTACGGCGTGCAGATGAAGATCACCGACGATGCCGGCAAGGAACTGCCCTGGGACGGCAAGACCTTTGGCCGGCTCAAGGTCTCGGGGCCCGCGGTCGCCAAGGCTTATTTCCGGGTCGACGCCAACATCCTCGATGACGAAGGCTATTTCGACACCGGCGATGTCGCGACCATCGACAAGCACGGCTATATGCGGATCACGGATCGCTCCAAGGACGTGATCAAGTCGGGCGGCGAATGGATTTCCTCGATCGATCTGGAGAACCTCGCGGTCGCCCATCCCGCGGTTGCGGAGGCCGCCGTGATCGGCGTGCATCATCCGAAATGGGACGAGCGGCCGCTCCTGATCGTGCAGCTCAAGCAAGGCCAGAAGGCCACGCGCGAGGACATCCTCAAATTCATGGAAGGCAAGATCGCCAAATGGTGGATGCCCGACGACGTCGCCTTCGTCGAGGGCATTCCGCATACCGCGACCGGCAAGATCCTGAAGACCGCGCTGCGCGAGCAGTTCAAGGCCTACAGTTTCCCGAACGCGGCGGCGTGACTTCATCCCGCTCCTGGACAGCCGTCCAATGGGGAATTTTACGTGTCCAAAGTCCCTTGAATTTGCCGCACCGTCATGGTCTCAACGGGCCACGACCGAGCCGGGCGATTTGCCCGGAACGCCCCAAAAACCGGCAGATTTGACCGATGGCTCGCAGGTTTTCCGCTCCCTACCAGTCGGAGCCCTTCTCCGGGCTCGCCACCTGGGCGCGCAACCTTGCGGTGTTCTCGATCGTCGCGGTAGTGGTCTCGATCCTCATCGTTCGCTTCGGCTTCCTGGAGATGAAGCCCGCGATTGCGACCTTCTTCGGCGCGCTCGGCCTGGCTGTCCTGTCCATCCTGATCGGGCTCGCAGGTTTTGCCGCGATCTGGCAGAACGGCACGCGCGGCATGAGCCGGATCCTGCTCGCCTTCGTGATCAACGCCGTCATCCTGGCCTATCCGGCCTATCTCATCTTGCAATATCGCAAGCTGCCGCCGATCCACGACATTACCACCGACCCGATCGACCCGCCGCGCTTCGACGCCCTGGCGCGCCTGCGCAGCAGCGACGGCGCCAACACGGCTGTTTATGCCGGGCTCTATTCCGCCGAGCAACAGCGCCAGGCCTATCCCGATATCGAGCCGGTTGAATTGGAGATTCCCGTCGACCGCGCCTATGCGATCGCGCTGCGGCTCGTCAACAAGCGTAAATGGCTCGTCATCGACGAGCGCGCGCCGCAACCGACGCGCCGCCTCGGTACGATCGAAGCGGTGGCGCGCACGCCGATCATGGGTTTCCGCGAGGATGTGTCGATCCGCATCGCGCCCGACGGCGAGGATTTGCGCGTCGATATCCGCTCCTCCTCGCGCTATTTCGAAAGCGACCTCGGCTCCAACGCCTCCCGCATCACGAAATTCATCGACGAATTGAACACGGCGGCCGAATCCGATGCGCTCAAGCCGGTGCGGAAGGCCGCGCCACCGCCGACGAAGGCTCCGCCGAAGGGCCCGGCGAAAACGGTCAAGAAATGAAAGGCGAAATGGTGAGTGGCGAATAGCCAATGGTGATGCCCCTATTCGCTACTCCCTATTCGCCATTCGCAAGCCTGTACGTCCCGCCGATCACGGGATCGCCATCGGTCGCGACCACGCCGCGGCCGACCAGATCCTCCAGGTGCGCCAGCACGGAATAGCCGGCGGCGGTCATCAGCCGCGGGTCGATGCCGATATAGATTGCGCGCACCATGGTTGGGATGTCGGCCTCGCCCTTGGACAGGCGATGCAGGATCGAGGCCTCGCGTGCCTGGCGGTGGCGGATCAGGAAGCGCACATAGCGCGGCCCGTCCGGAATCTCGGGGCCGTGGCCGGAGAAATAAAGGTCCTCCTCGCGCGCGGCCAGGCGATCGAGCGAAGCCATGTAGTCGATCATGGAGCCGTCCGGGAGGCGCCACGATCGAGGTCGACCAGCCCATGACGTGGTCACCGACAAAGCTGATCTTCCGCTCGGGCCAGGCGAAAGCAAGGTGATTGGCGGTGTGGCCGGGCGTCGCCACCGCTTGCAGCCTGAAGCCCGCGCCCTCGATGAGATCGCCGTCCTTCACCTGCACATCCGGCCGGAAGTCGCGGTCAGCGCCGGATTCCGGATTGTGCCTCTCGCTCTCGAAGCGGGGCCGCGAGGCGCGGTGCGGCCCCTCGGCATAGACGGTGGCGCCGGTAGCTTGCTGGATGCGCGGCGTGTTCGGCGAATGGTCGCGATGGGTGTGGGTGACCAGGATATGCGTCACGGTCTCGCCGCGCACGGCATCCAGCAGCGCCTTCGCATGCGCCTCGCTGTCCGGGCCGGGATCGATGATCGCGACCTTGCCCTGGCCTACGATGTAGCTGACCGTGCCGGTGAAGGTGAACGGGCTCGGATTGTCGCACAGCACGCGGCGGATGCCGGGACACACTTCCTCGACCACGCCGGGTTTTAGGGGGAAGTTGCGATTGAACGGGACGTCGTCGTTTTCGGCCATTTTGATTTTTTCTGACGTCATTCCGGGACGGTCCGAAGGACCGGACCCGGAATCTCGAAGTGGTGAAAAAGAATGCGGCCCGAGATTCGCCGCTTCGCGGCGCCCCGGAATGACGGAGCAAGAATTTACGAAAACGCCTGAATGCCCGTGATGGCGCGGCCGAGGATCAGCGCGTGGACGTCGTGGGTGCCCTCATAGGTGTTCACGGTTTCCAGATTCGAGCTATGGCGCATCACGTGATACTCGATCTGGATGCCGTTGCCTCCGTGCATGTCGCGCGCCATGCGGGCGATATCGAGGGCCTTGCCGCAGTTGTTGCGCTTGACGATGGAGATCATCTCGGGGGCCATCTTGCCCTCGTCCATGAGGCGACCGACGCGAAGCGACGCCTGCAGGCCGAGCGCGATTTCGGTCTCCATATCGGCAAGTTTCTTCTGAACCAGCTGCGTCGCCGCCAGCGGCCGGTTGAACTGCTTTCTGTCGAGCGTGTACTGCCGCGCGCGATGAAAACAATCTTCGGCAGCGCCCATCGCGCCCCAGGAAATGCCGTAGCGGGCGCGGTTGAGGCAGCCGAACGGGCCTTTCAGGCCGGAGACGTTGGGCAGCAGCGCGCTTTCCGGCACCACGACGTTGTCGAGAACGATCTCGCCGGTGACGGAGGCGCGTAGCGACAGCTTGCCGCCGACCTTCGGGGCCGACAGGCCCTTCATGCCCTTCTCCAGGATGAAGCCACGGATCTGGTTGTCGTGCGCGGCTGACTTGGCCCAGACCACGAACACGTCGGCGATCGGCGCATTGGAAATCCACATCTTGGCGCCGTTGAGCCGGTAGCCGTCGGAGACCTTCTCGGCGCGGGTCTTCATGCCGCCGGGATCGGAACCGGCGTCGGGCTCCGTCAGGCCGAAGCAGCCGACCCATTCTCCGGTTGCGAGCTTGGGGAGATATTTTTTCCGCTGGGTTTCATCGCCATAGGCATAGATCGGATACATCACCAGCGAGGACTGCACCGAATTCATCGAGCGATAGCCGCTATCAACGCGCTCGATCTCGCGCGCCACCAGGCCATAAGCCACGTAGCTGGCACTCGCGCAGCCATACTCCTCCGGCAGCGTGACGCCGATCAGGCCGAGCTCGCCCATCTCGTTGAATATCTCGCGGTCGGTCTTCTCCTCGAGATAGGCCTTGATCACCCGCGGCAACAGCTTGTCCTGCGCATAGGCCCGCGCGGTGTCGCGGATCAGGCGCTCGTCCTCGGTCAACTGATCGTCGAGCAGGAACGGATCATCCCACCGGAAGGAAGCAGCCGCCGGCTTGTCCTTGGCTTGGGGGCGCACGCTCATGAAAAATCCTTTCGCGTCGTTCCTTTAAGGAATTGGTTGACAAAATAATGCGCTATGCATGGAAGCGCAATTGAATTGAGAACAGCGTCTAGCCTTCAAGCCGTTCGTTGGCGACGATCTCGATGCCGAAACCGGACAGTCCCTTGTAGTCATGCACCGACGAGGTGAGGTTCACGATCGAGGTGACGCCGAGGTCGCGCAGGATCTGCGCGCCGACGCCGACTTCACGCCATTGCCTGTTGCGATCGGCTTCCGCCGTTTTCGGCTCGCCGAGAGGTGCGACCGGAACGCCGGCCGCGCCGTCGCGCAAATAGACCAGCACGCCGCGGCCGGCGCGCTCGAAATGCTTCAGCACGATCTGCATCCGCGCCTGGCCGGTGAACAGATCCTTGACGATGTTGGGCTTATGCAGCCGCGTCAGCACGCGTCTGCCGTCGCCGATACCGTTATAGACGAAGGCGACATGGGCGATTTCGTCGAACGGCGAGCGATAGGCATAGCCCTGCAGCGGCCCGATCGGGCTTTCGGTGACGAAGGTGGAGATCCGCTCGATCAGCTTCTCGCGCGCCTGGCGATAGGCAATCAGGTCGGCAATGGTGACGTGCTTGAGCTTGTTGGCGGCGGCAAAGCGGCTGACCTGCTCGCCCTTCATGACCGTGCCATCGTCATTCATGAGTTCCGAGATGACGCCGACCGGCGGCAGGCCGCTGAGCTTGCAGAGGTCGACCGCGGCCTCAGTATGGCCGGAACGCAGCAGCACACCACCGTCGCGCGCGATCAGCGGGAAGATGTGGCCCGGCCGGGCGAAATCATTGGCGCCGGCGTTCGGGTTGGCCAGCGCCCGGCAGCAGGAGGCGCGCTCCTCGGCCGAAATGCCGGTGCCGCCGTCGGGCTTGTAGTCGATCGACACCGTGAAGGCGGTGGTATGGGCGGAATCATTGTGCGCGACCATCGGATCGAGCCGCAGCCGCCGCGCGTCATCCGTCGTGATTGGCGCGCAGACGATGCCCGAGGTGTGGCGGATGATGAACGCCATTTTCTCCGGCGTGCAAAGCGACGCCGCGACGATCAGGTCGCCCTCGCCTTCGCGATCATCGTCATCGGTGACGACGACGAGCTCGCCGCGGGCAAAGGCTTGCAGCACTTCCTGGATAGAATCCGCCATTTCTCTTAACGTCTCTGTTTGATGCCAGGATGCATTAGCCGGACTTGGACGCGTGCGCCAGCACCAATCCGCAGCTCAGGACGGCCTGGGAGAATGGGCATTTCGCCAGGCGGATCTGCCGCGCGGCAGCCTTCAGGGCAGCACCTCGCGGCGCGTGGCAAGCTCCGCATCCATCTCGGCCCGCTTGTCCTCCAGCAGGCGGGCGTCCGCGGCTTCGATCGCCGAGAACAGCTCCCGCGCATCGGATATCCGCGTCACCGCGACGTAGTCGGCGCCCGCCGCGTAGAGATCGCCGACGTCAGCCAGCAAGTCGGCGGTCGCCACGATCCTGGCGGTCTGATTGAGGCTGCGCACATGGCGGACCAGCTTTTCGTTGTTGGCGCCGACCAAAAGCGAATCCGGCACGCTCAGGATGATCAGCTCGGCCTTGCCGATGCCGGCATGGACCAGCGTGTCGGCATGACTGATGTCGCCATAGATCACGTGAAGGCCGCGTGCTTTCAACGTCTGGAACACCAGCGGATTGAAATCGATCACTGTGATCTGGTCGAGCAGCGCCTCGTTCTGCCGCTCGATCTGGCTCAGCAGGGCACTGGCGGCGCGAAAGAAGCCGAGGATGACAATCCGACGCGTCTCGCCGTGCCCGCCTTCATGCCCGCCCTCTTCCGCGGCATGGGCATGGTCGAGATCCCTGATGCCGATCCGCTTCAACGGTGCGATCAGGAAGCGCGTGATATCCCCGCTTTTAGTCATCGCGAACGTGCTCAGCACCGCCAGCACGACGAAGGCAAAGGACGTGGCGCTGGAGGTCTCCGTCGAGATGTGGCCGGCGGCGACGCCGGTCTGGATCACGACCAGGGAGAATTCGGAGATCTGTGCCAGGTTGATCGCCGGCAACAGGCTGGCGCGCAGCCCCTGTTTCATCAGATAGAGCGGCATGAACGTCGTCACGATGCGGCTGGCCACTGTGAAAGCCGCAATGATCAACGCCAGCGAAATCACCGACAGCCCGGGGATCGGGATCGTCATGCCGAGCGCGACAAAGAACAGCGTGATGAAGAAATCGCGCAGGCTGGTGACCTTGGCGGTGACGTCGAGGGCATAGGGAAAAGTCGAGAGCGAGACACCAGCCACCAGCGAGCCCATCTCGCGCGAGAGCCCGAGCGTCTCGGCGATCTCGCCGATCAGGAAGCACCAGCCCAAAGCCCCCAGCAACATCAGCTCCGGGCGGCGCGCGATCTGGTGGAACAGCCGTGGCAGCACGTAGCGGCTGAGCAGGAACGCCGCCGCCACCAGGGCGCCGACGCGGGCGACGGAAAGCAGGATCACGCTGACCTGCAGATTATCGAGGCTCGGCTGCACCGCAAGGAACAGGATCGCAAAGACATCCTGCAACACCAGCACGCCCAGTGTGACGCGCCCTGGCAGGGTATCGAGCTCGCGCTTCTCGTAAAGCACCTTGACAATGATGACCGTGCTCGACAGCGCGCACGCAATGCAGAGATAGAGCGCGTCGAACTTGCCGCCGCCCATGGCAAGCCCGATGCCGGCGAAGAACAGGATGCCGAGCAGGCAGCCACCAATGAGCTGGCCGCCGGCCGCGAACAGGATCACCTTGCCGGCGCGCACGATCTTCTTCAGGTCGATCTCGAGCCCGATCATGAACAGCATGAAAATCAGGCCGAGCTCGGAGATGACGCCGGTCGATTCCTCGGACTTGACCCAGCCCGCGCCGAATGGACCAATCAGGAACCCGGCGATAAGGTAGGCCAGGATCAGCGGCTGCCGGGAAAAGTGAGCGAGCAGACCGAGCACCCAGGCGAACAGGATGCATAGGGTAATATCGCGAATGAGTTCATGCATGTCTTGGGGATACCTCTCCCTGCAACCTAGAGGCCCGCGGATGCGGATCAAACGAGCAATGTGTCACATGCTCGCAGGCGGCCTTTTGCTCGCTGCCATGACGATCGTCACGTGTTCCGCGCAGGCCGAGCCCGCGGTCAGCATCGAGAAGAGCTTTGCGACTTCGCTGACCGCGATGCCGGCGGAGCCACTCATCATCTCGGGCTCGTTCTACGTTCCGGTCTATTCGAGCGTCGCCATGGCGCAAGGCAGGTTGCGCGCGGATTTCTCGGTGACGCTCAGCGTCCACAACGCATCCGAAAGCCGGCCGCTGGTGTTGAAGCGGATCGCCTATTTCGACACCGCCGGCAAGATGGTGGAGAGCTACCTCAAATCGCCGATCGCGCTAAAGCCGTTCTCGACCATCGAAGTGTCTGTCGCGACATCAGATGTGCGGGGTGGAACCGGCGCCAATTTCGTGGTCGATTGGGCCGCGACTGGCGAGATCGCAGAGCCGGTGGTGGAAGCGTTGATGGTCGGCGACGTCGGCGCCGCGCACTACGCTTTCATCAGCCAGGGGCGACCGATCAAGATCGTCGGCAAGAACTAGAAAAGAACCAGAACAAAAACGAGAAAAATTCTTGGGAGTGAAGGTCCAATGTCCGTCTCAGCCAGCTTCGATTTCGCGCCCCTGCTACCGGCCGGCCTGCCCGCGCCCGCGGTCAGGTGGAAGGGATTGGCAAAGTACAGCTTTGTCGGCGGCAATAATGACCCCGATCAGGTGCCGGTCGATGGTCTGATCGAGGCGATCAATGCGGTGCTCAAGCGCGAGGGCAAGACGCTTGCCACCTATGGGCTCGCGAGCGGCCCGCAGGGTTACCGACCCTTGCGCGATTTCCTCTCATCGAAACTGAAGCGCGATGCCGGCATCGTTGCGGCAGCCGATGACATCATGATTGTCTCCGGCTCGCTGCAGGCGCTCGACCTCGTCAACCAGACGCTGCTCGCGCGCGGCGATACCGTGATCGTCGAGCAGGAGACCTATCAGGGCTCGCTGAACCGGCTGACCCGGCTCGGCGTCAATACGATCGGCATCCCTCTCGACGGCGAGGGCATGCGGATGGATGCGCTCGCCTCCACCCTCGCCGACCTCAAGGCCAAAGGCGTCCGGCCGAAATACATCTATACCATCCCGACCGTGCAGAACCCGACCGGCACCATCATGCCGGAAGCGCGACGCGCGGAGCTGTTGAGGCTTTCGCAGGAACATGGCGTGCCGGTCTTCGAGGACGATTGCTATGCCGACCTGATCTGGGACGGCCAACGCCCGCCCGCGATCTACGCCATGGCGAAGAATAGCGGCGTGATCCATATCGGCTCGTTCTCCAAATCGATCGCGCCTGCGCTGCGCGTCGGCTTCATCGTGGCGCCCTGGGAGATGATGTCACGGATGCTGGCACTGAAGACCGATGCCGGCTCCGGCGCGCTCGAGCAGATGGTGCTCGCCGAATATTGCGCGCCAAATTTTACCTCGCACGTGCCGAAGCTGACGCGGGGCTTGCGCCGCAAGCTAGACACGCTGATGGAGGCGCTGGGGGAACAGTTCGGCACCTCGGCGGAGTTCGAGGACCCCAAGGGCGGCATCTTCCTCTGGGTGAAGCTGCCCGACAATGTCGACACGCTGAAACTCTACCAGCCGGCGCTCGCCGCCGGCGTCGCGATCAATCCGGGGCCGGAATGGTCGACCGACAAGAGCTATGCCGGAAGCCGCCTGCGGCTGTGCTTTGCGAGCCCCTCCGAGCAGCAGATCCGCGAGGGCGTCGCCGTGCTCGCCGATGTCTGCCGGCGCGAGTTCGGCGTGCCGATCCGGAGCGCCAACGTGGAGAAGCGCGCCTGAGTCCTCACCGCACTGCGAAAGGCGCCTGATAGGGCTGGCCGAACGGCACGCCGTTGATCACGGTCTGCACCGGCTTGAGATAGGCCTTGCCGTCGCGCTTGTTGTTGCGGGTGTCGACGAACGTCACCGGACCTTCGACCAGTTCCATGATCGAGACGTCGCCCGGCGCGCCCTGCTGCAGCGTGCCGATCTTCGGCGCGCGGTTGATGATCCTGGCCGGCGCGATCGTCGCCATCGCCACCACCTGCTCGAGCGAAAAGCCCATGGCCATGAACTTGCTCATGACGTTGGGCAGGAACGGCGTGCCGGGCGAATTACCCGAGAAGACATGGATGTCTGAGGAGATTGTATCCGGCGTGCAGCCACCAGGAATTGCGACATCGGCCACCGTGAAATCGAAGCTGCCGCCGCCATGGCCGACATCGAAGATCACGCCGCGCTGCTTGGCCGCCAACGCCGCCGGCAACAGCTTGCCCTCCTGCACGATATTGGTGAACGTGCCACCCATGTTCGGAGCGCCGGAATAGCAGTGGGTCAGCACGTCGCCGGGCCGCAGCAGGTTGAGGATGTCGCTCATCAACTCCCTGGTTTCGACGCCGCCGATATGGACCATCATCCTGGCCGGCCAGCCGCACATCTCGCAGGCCTGGATGCCGCGCTTGAGCGGCTCGACGCCGTGCTTGAAGATGACGTTCTCCGACATGCGCACCTTGACCCCGACCAGGAAATCGGGGTTTTCGGCCAGCGCCATCGCGCAGGCCTCCACTTGTGCATTGTCGATATTGTAGAGCTCGGCGACCGGGAATGCCGAGAGCCCGTTATTGGCGATATGAAGGAAGGCGTACATCCGCGCCCGCGTCTGCGCCACGATGAAGCGGCGCAACGCGGCGAGATTGTTGACGCCGGCGTCGCCCGCGGAGACCACCGTCGTGGTGCCCTGGAATTGCACCAGCTCGTCAGCCGGGATGCCGATCGCGGAGCCGTAAGGGTAAACATGGCAGTGCAAATCGACGAGCCCCGGCAGGACCAGCTTGCCGGAGGCGTCGATGCTCTTCAGCGCGCGCTCGGCGGGAATGCTTTCCTGGACTGCCTCCACCACGCCCCAGCGGATGCCGACATCGCGCTTCCCACGCAGCGACTGGCTGGGATCGAGCACCTCGCCGCCCCTGATGACGAGGTCGAATTTGTCGTTCGGCCCCATCGCGGCGTCGGCAGGGCCTGACAGCGCCACGGCAGCGGCCGATCCCGAAAGCGCAAGGAAATCACGGCGTGACAACGCGGACATGGCATTCCCCCAATATGATTTTTATGGATGGATGATGCGCCCGCCCCGATTTTTCCGCAAGCTCGTGGTCCTGTGCGATGGGCGCGAAGCGGAGTTGCCAGAGTTGAACGGGTTTTTCAGCCGGCTGTTGCTGGTGGCGGCGCTTTCCGCAACGCACGCCGACGGTGCCTCAGCCGAAACGATGGCCGAGACGGCCAAGCAATGGGGGCTGATCGGCCCTTGGTCGCTCGATTGCATGCTGCCGCCCGATCACAACCAAGGCACGGTATTGTCCTACGAGATCGCAGACGATCGCGTGGTACACCGCCGCGACTTCGGCGACGTCCGCGATGAGTCCGAGGTGCTGTCGCTTTCCGTGTCGGCTGACGGCATGATTCACCTGCGCGTCTATTTTTCCTCGGTCAAGCAGACGCGCGAATACGGCATAATCCACCAGCCGGACGGCACCGTTCGTGCGATGTATAACCGCGACGAGAAGAACCAGTATTCCATCAAGGACGGCAAGTTCACATCCAACGGCAAGCCCACCCCGCCACAGCACAAATGCGAGTGAACGATTTCGTGGGCACCGCGCTTCGGCCCTGCACCGGCGATGCTGGTCTCCCATGGCGCGAAGCTCTCATGCCCACCTTCCGAAGTTCGTACACCATTTCAGCACCGCAAAACGCGCGCGGTACGCGCATCGCAATCGTGAAGCTGAATGACTGTTCAGGATTCTCTTCAAGTTCCTTCGGAACGTTACTTCGCTCTCACTGTTTTAATCTTCACTGAGAGTGAGGAGGACAATATGAGGAAATTTGGTTATATCGTCGCGGCGCTGGGTGTGATCGCGGTCGCGGTGCCGTCGATTGCGAGCGCCGAGACCGTCGTGATCAAGCGCGGTGGTCATCATCATGACTGGAACCATTCGCGCGCCGAGGTCCGGGTGCATCGCGATTGGCATCCCGGCTGGCACCGTGGCTGGCATCATGACCGCGATCGCGTCGTGATCCGCGATCATCGCTACTAAGTCCGAACGACAAGGCCGACACAGGAATGGCCCCGCAAGGGGCCATTCGCTTGTTCGTTCCGATCTCGCTCAATCCCACGCCGGCGAGAAACCCGGGTTGACGAGGCGCTTGTCCTTCGGCAGCGCGGCGATCTTCTTGCGGTCGTCGTCGTCGAGCCTGACGCTGAGGGCAGCCCAATTGGCCTTCTGGCTCTCGTGGCGCGACGCCTTCGGGATCGCCGCGACGCCGTTCTGATCGAGCAGCCATTTCAGTGCGACCTGCGCGGCACTCGTATTGTGCTTCTTGCCGATTGCGATCAGCGTTTCGTCCGATGCGGCGCGACCCTGCGCCAGCGGGCAATAGGCCACCAGCGGGATCGACTTCGCGTCCATGTATTTCTTCACCTTCGATTGATCGAGCATCACGTGATATTCGATCTGGTTGCAGGCGATCGGCGCCTTCAGTTCCTCGACCACGGTCTTGAGCAGCGCGATGTTGAAATTGGCGACGCCGATGGCGCGGGTGCCTCCCTCCTCCTTCAACTTCATCAGTGTCTCGAACATGGAGGGCAGATGCATGCCCGGCTTCGGCCAGTGCACGAGATAGAGATCGACGACGTCGAGCCGCAGTTTTTTCAGGCTGGTATCGAAGGCGCGGCGCATCGCGTCGGGCGCGAGATTTTCATTCCAGACTTTTGTCGTGACATGCAGCTCGCCGCGAGGCACGCGGGACGTAGCGATGGCCGCGCCGATGGCGTCCTCATTGGCGTACATTTCCGCGGTGTCGATGTGGCGATAGCCAAGCGCGAGCGCGCTTTCGACCGCGGCGCGGCAGACATCGCCCTGCATGCGATAGGTGCCGAGCCCGAGCCGCGGCAGCCGAATGCCCTGGGTTTGAAAAGCTTCCATGATTACTCCTTGAAACCGACGCCGCCTTGCGGCCTCGCGGGAAAGCCGCAAAGCATTGTTGTTTTGGGATGGTTGGAACGGCGGGCAGGCAAGAGCGAGTTTGCCCGCAACGCGGGCCCCAAATCAAGCCGGGCGTCTTGTGGCCAGGGGCGGCCTGCGTTAGAGCGGCCCGAACTCTCCAGGACTGGAAGCTATTGCTTCCAGTTGCAGATGCCGCTGGACCTGCACGGCCAGGTGTGGACGCGCGTATCCATCGCCTGCGCATCCAGCGGGTTGCTGCGGTGCCGGTGCGTGAGCTTGATCCGCGCCGCGCCCTTCGGCTTCTGGACCGCCAGCTTCCGGGGCGCCGCATGTGTCACGCGACGCGGAGGCGTGACCTTCACATCCTGCACCGCAACCTTTCTGGGTTCGGTCTTCAGCTCGTGGCGTGCCCAATTGGCTTCGCTTCGATCGCTCTTTGGATCGCTCTTGGCTTCGACCGCGACCGGCGCGAAATGCGTAGCCGGACCGAGCGGTTTTGGCGACAGCACGGCCTTCGACAGATCGAGGCCGAGGAACTCGTCCGCCCGATATTCGTCGGCCATGGCGATACCGCCGGCCGCAAGCAGGATGGCGCCGACCAGGGCGGGAATCACAGGTTTCAGGCCCATTCTGGCCTCCTGAACACTCTGAAAAACGAAAACTTCCCCTTATCTGTATATCTAGGAGAGCGGCGGTTCAGTTCCAGCGCCAACTCAAGGTTATTGCGCGCCGTTGCCGCAGCCCGCTGCGCCCGCGAAGAAATCTGCCATCAGGCCGAGATTCCCCCCGAACATGCCCACTCCGGTCTGGATTCGGCAGCCTTTTTCCTGTGCCGCGGCGAGCATCGGTGTCATTTCGGGGACGGTGACGACATCGCCGACGAAAGCCGCGGGCGCGAGGCTGGAGACGTCGAGTGGCAGCGGATCACCGGATTTCATGCCGAGCGGCGTCGCGTTTACGACAATTCCGGCATCGCTCGCGTTGGCGGCGCCGGCCACGAGGCGGCCGGGAAACCTCGTCTCCAGTTTTGCGATCAGCGCGTCGCGTCTCGAGGCATCGATGTCGTGCACGGCAAGCCGCGCCACGCCGCGATCGAGCAGCGCCAGCGCGATCGCGCTGCCCGCCCCGCCCGCGCCGACCAGAAGCGCGCGATTTCCCCTGAACGCACAGCCCAGCTTCGCCAGCGGTTCGGCAAACCCCTCGCCGTCAAGCATGTCGCCATGCCAGCTACCGTCGGCGTTGCGGCGCGCGACGTTGACCACGCCCAGGAATTTCGACCGCTCCGACAGCGTGGCGCAACGCGCGGCGAGCGCGAATTTGTGCGGGATGGTTGCGATCAGCCCGTCCACATTTTTCGCGCGCGTGATCGCGACAATACCGGCATCCACATCGGCCGGCGCAAACTGCAGCGGCACGACAATGGCGTCATGCCCGCGCCGTTCGAACTCGCGCGTCAGCCCTGCCGGCGCCTTCACCTGCGCGATGGGGTCGCCGAGGATGAAGATGACGCGCGTCGCGCCGCTGTAAGGGTCCAGCATGTGCAGGTGCTAGCCCCCGCCCGCCAGCATCTTCACCAGGCGATAGAGATATTCATTGCCGTTGTAGAACGACTTCATCGGCACCCGCTCATCCCGGCCGTGCAGGCGAGCGGAATCGCCAGTCTCCATCGCCATGCCCGAATGGCCGTAGGTGGGAATCCCGGCATTGCGCAGGAAAGCGCCGTCGGTGGCGCCGGAGCTCATCACCGGGATCAGGGTCGCCTCGGGCCAGAATTCATGCGACAGCTTTTCGACCGCGCCGACGATCTCCTCATTCAGCTTCGACGGCTCGCTCGCAACCTCGCGCTCGATCTGGGTCACGGTGATCTCGTCATCGGCGAGCACCTTGATCAGCGTCGCCTTCACCTCCTCCGCCGGCTCACCCGGCATGATGCGGCAATTGACCTTGGCGGTGGCGAGTTGCGGCAGCGCATTGGCGGCATGACCGCCTTCCAGCATGGTGGCGACACAGGTCGTACGAAGCTCCGCATTGAAGGGGGCAATGGCCGAGAGCCGCGCCAGCGCCGCGTCATCGGGCTTGTCCGCCAGCACCGCGCGGATGTCGGCGGCGGTCTTCTCACCCACGGTCTGCGCGTTGTGCTCGAACCAAGCGCGCGTGGTGTCGTTCAGGTGCAGCGGGAATTCGAACTTCGAGAGCCGCACCAGGCCTTCGGCGAGCTGGTAGATCGCATTGTCCCTGCGCGGCACCGAAGAGTGGCCGCCGGAATTCTTGACATCGAGCTGGAAGGTCACCGGCACCTTCTCGCTGGTCTGGATATTGACGCGGAGGGCCTTGCCATCCTTCAGATAGACGCCGCCGCCTTCGTTCAGCGCGAATTCCGCGTCGATTAGGTCGCGGTGATGCCTGAGCAGCCACTGAATGCCGAGGGCGTCGTGGTCGAAAATCTCCTCATCGGTCTCCAGCGCGACGATGATGTCGCGGTCCCCCTTGTAGCCTTCCTGCTTGTAGCGGATCAGGTTGGTGACGAAGGACGACGCCATGTATTTGTCGTCGCTACTGCCGCGCCCATAGAAATAGCCGTCCTGCTCGGTCAGCTTGAACGGATCGACCGACCAGTCGGAGCGGAGAGCCGGCACCACGTCGAGATGCGCAACGAGGAGGATCGGCTTGCGCTTGCCGGTGCCATGCAGACGGACAACCAGATTGCCCTTGCGCAGCGCGGGCGAGAAGGCGTGCACGTCTTCATCTGGGAAGCCGGCCGCCTTCAGCCGCGCGGCCATTGCCTCCGCGGCGCGCTGGGTGTCCCCGGTCGCGGTCGTGGTGTCGATCTCGACCAGCTCCTTGTAGATGTCGTGAGCGAGCTGCTGGTTCGGTGTCAGGCCGTCGGCTCTGGCGCTGCCTGAGATCACGAGAAAAGCGCACAACCCGGCAGAAAGAAGCGATGCATTTTTCCCGTGACGCATGACGTTCTCCCGCTGGGTGAAACCGGTCTATTTCGTATCCTTCACCGCAATGACCTCGATTTCAACGAGGAAACCGGGATTGGCGAGCGAGGCGACGCCAAGCACCGAGCGCGCCGGCAGGCTGGAGCGGCATGGTTCTCGGTTGCATAATCCGCCCTCCTCGCTCAGCGCGCGTCCCTCACATCCTGCGCGGTCACCACATCGGTATAGCTGTTGCCGAAATGCGTCCGCAGATAATTCACCACTGCGGCAATCTGCGCATCGTTCATCATGTCGCCGAATGGCGGCATGCCGCGCCGGCCACGCATGACCATCGTGATGGGGTAGCCGGCGGCCTGCAGATTCGGATTGGCGGCCAGCGATGGATAGGAGCCGGCGCCAGTCGCCCCCTTGGCGTCCGACATGTGACAGCCGCGGCAGACATTGTCGTACAGCTCTTCGCCGCTCATTTCGACAAACCGGTAACCCGAGCTGAAGGTCCGCTGCCCGTTCTGGGCGAGCGCGGCGCCCGCGACCAGCGCCAGCGAAGCCGCGATCCCCATCGTGCGGACACCCATCACGTCTTCACCACCCGCTCATGCAGCCGCGTGATCGCATCGAGCGCGGACAGGATCGCGCCCTCCTGCCAGGCCGGCAGCGCGGACGCGTGCTCGCCCGCCAGCACGATGCGGCCGTCGACCTGGCAGAGATTGGCATAGTGCTGCTTGCGCGCGTCCTCCGACCAGTCGCCACTGCAGCCGAGCGTGAATGGCACGCGGTGCCAGGCCACCGCGATGCCGTTCTCGAACTCGGCCGGGTATTGCGGATGAAGCGCCGCGCCAAGCTCGACCGCGCGCGCGACGCGCTCATGCGGCTGCATCGCCGTGAACTCGTAAGAGTTCGCCCCGTCGAACAGATAGGCGCCGAGCAACACGCCGCGGCCTGAGCGGTTATAGCCGGTGTTGGGATAGGCGATCTGGCGGATCGGAAGGTCCGTATAGCTGATGCCGCCATAGATCGCGTCGTCCTCCTCCCAGAAGCGGCGCTTGAACTGCAGCCCGATCTTGACCGACCCGGCATAGGGTACGGCATCGATCGCCGCGCGCATCGGCGCACCGACATCGAGCTCGATCTGGCTCAGGATCGAGAGCGGAATGGTGCAGACGCACCAATGCGCGGTCGCGGTCTGCACGATCGCCGGTTTTGCCGTGTCGACATAGGTGACGGTGACGGCATCATCGATTTGCTGGATCTTCGTGACCTTGGCATTGTAGCGGATGATGTCGCCGAGCTCTTTCGCGAACGCCTTGCCGATCATGTCCATGCCGCCGACGGGCTGGAACATCGTGGTCTGGAAATTGTAGTGCGAAAAATTCTGCAAATAGCGCCACAGCTGCGATCTGAGAATGTCCGACAGCGTCGCCGGTTCGCTCGGCTCCGGCATCGCCGTCAACCCGCCGCCAGGCGCGATCGCATAGCCGCGGTACTCGGAGGAGCGCAGATTGGCGTTGTAACTGTAGTTGCGGTCGAGCGCGCCCCAGGAGCGGAGCGCCTGCAACAGGATTTCCTGGTCTTCCCTGGTGACGGCCTCGTCGAGCTTGCCCTGCCTGGTCGCCTTCGCAAGCAGCTCCGACACCTGCCCCTGGAAATCAGCCTTCACCGCGCGGATGCGTTGTGGCACACCGCCGAATGCGCGCGAGGCATGCAGGAAGGCGTTGTGATTGAGCTGGTTGAAGGGTTCGAGCGCGACGTTGAGCCGCTTGCAATAATCGAGCAGCGCGCGGTGATGATAGGGAATGCGCCAGGGTCCGGGGTTGATGTAGAGTCCGGCTTCAAACCCGCAGGTCTGCGTGGCGCCGCCGAGCTCGGTGAAGCTGTCGCCGCCGCGGAGCGTCCAGTTGCGGCCGCCGGGGCGGCTGTTGAACTCCAGCAGCTGGACCTGATAGCCGGCCTTGCGCAGTTCGAGCGCCGCGGTCATGCCGGCAAGCCCGGCACCGAGGATGAGCACGGACGCGCCCTTCGGATCACCTTCGAGCTTGATCGGTCCCTGGTAGCGCGACTCGGAGGCGAAGCCGAGGCTCGTCATCGCCTGATACATCGCGGCACTGCCCGCCAACAGCCCGATCAGGGAGAGCAGGTCGCGCCGCCTCAACACTGCTGCTTCGTCTTGCATGCGAGATGAATGCTCGAACCGCCCCGCGAGCGATCGACAAGAGGGAAACGGTTAGCCCCTGCCGTGTCAAGAAACAGCGTGATCACGTGGTGCCGCAACACGCGTTCTTGAACGGCAAGCCTCATTCCTCATCCCCGTTCGCGCGCGCCGACCCGCTTGGCGAGCTCCCGCATCTCGCTGATCACGGTTTTCTCCAGTGTTTCGCGCGCGATCGAGTTGGCCTCGCTCCGGCTCTTCGCAAGATACCGCTTCATGGCCAGTCCCCGGATCGGCACGCCACCGAGCCGCTTGCTCTGGGCGTCCTCCACGATCGAGGAATAGGGCAGCAGCCCGTAAATCCGCCCGCTCTGCAGCAATTGCTGCAGCGTGTCGCCGCTTTCCAGCTCGAGGCGAATGTCGAGGCGGATGCCTTCACGCGCGGCGGAGCTCTCGATCAACTGGCGTGAGCGGTTGTGCCGGCTGGTCATGACCAGCGGAAGATCGGCCAGGCTCTTCACTTCGAGGCTGCGTTTCTTCACGCGCGGGTCATCGGGACGACCGACCAGGTAGATCGATTCCGTGAAGAGATGGACGTATTCGATCAGGGGATCGAGCGGCGGATCGGTGACGATGGCAAGGCTGAGTTCGCCGCGGCGAAGCTGACCCAGCGCACTCGACGTGAATCCCTCGAGCAGGCTGAGCTGCACCTTTGGGTATGATTTCAGGAAAGTCTGCGCGAGCCTCGAGAACAGAAGCCGGCCGACCGACGGCGGCGCCGCCAGCGACGCCGGCCCGCTCGGCACATGCGCCTCGATCTGCAGGGTCTCCTTCAGCCGGTCGACCTCGCCCAGAATGTGTTGCGATCGCTCAACCAGGCGCTGGCCCGCCGCGGTCAGCCGGACACCGCGCTTGACGCGATCGAACAGCAGAAATCCCAATTCCTGCTCGAGGAGCTGGATCTGCCGCGTCAGCGCCGATTGTGCGACGCGCAAATCCTCGCTTGCTTTGCGGAAATTCTCCCGCCGCGCGACCTGACTGAAGTAACGGAACTGGCGCAGGTCCATTTCTTGGTGATGCCGAAATTCGATCGAGCTGATGACAATTCGATATTATCGCAATCAAAGTCCGGGTGCTAACTTTTCGTCGGATCACCTGGCATTTCGAACCGCTGCGCATGACGGCGGCAGTCGGGCGTCCGGGGAAACAAATGGCCGATGTAACGCTCGACGCCCAAGGCGCCGTTTCGGGAACTGCGCAAGGCGGCATTCCACGCGCCCATCCGGGAAGCACCGCCCAGGATTGGCTCGCTTCAATCGAAAAATCCAGGCTGACGCCGCGCTACTATGCAACGATCGCCCTGATCGTTCTGCAGGAGATGTTCGAATTCTACGACTTCTTCCTGGTCAGCTACCTCGTCTCGGTGCTCGCCCCCGGCTGGCATCTCACTTATGGCCAGAGCGCGATGATGCTGCTGTCGTCCGGCGTGGGCGCCATCGCCGGCGCGCTGATCGGTGGACGGTTTGCCGATATCGTCGGACGCAAGCGGATGATCTGGGGCGGCGGCCTCGTCTTCGCCGCCGGTGCGGCAGGCCTCGCACTGATCCCGGACGGCTCCTGGATCCAGTTCTCGCTGTTGCGCTTCGTCGTCGGGTGCGGCTCGATGGCGGCGACTACGGCGCAAAACCCGCTGATCGTCGAGATCACGCCTACCCGCTACCGCACCTTCGTGTCCAGCATGATGGTGGTGCCGGTCGCGCTCGGCACCATGTTCGCCGCGATGATCTCGGCCGGCCTGTTGCCGGTCATCGGCTGGCGCGGCGTGGCCGCGACCGGGGCCGCGCCCATCATCACATCATTGCTGATCCTCATGATCGTACCGGAGTCGGTGCGCTGGCTGCTGTCGCGCGGCCGCAATGAAGACGCGCGGCGCGAGGCCGCCAAACTGCTTGACATCCCCGAGAGCAGCATCTCGCTGCCGAACGCGCTTCCGCCGGCGAAGAAATCGAGCTCCATGCTCGAACTGCTGGGCGACCAGAAGCGGTTCTGGTGGGTCGTCGTCATCTGGGTCGGAATTTCGACCGGCACTTATGGCGTGGCCCTCTGGGGTCCGACCATCCTGTCGCAGCTTCTCAAGATCAGCGCGCATGAGGCGGCACATTACTTCGTCTATCTCGCCATCTCCTCGCTGCTCGGCCGCGTGTTGTTTTCCGTGCTGCCGCTCTATATCGGCCGGCGCGGCGCGGCCATTGTCGGGACCGCCATGTCCTGCGTGATCATGCTCTCGATCTATGTCTTCTATCGCGAATTCGTGGCGGGCTGGTCGGTGTTCGCACTGCTCATTGTCTTTGGCGCGGCATTCTACAGCGGCATGTTCTCCAACATCGCGCCTTATGTGGTCGAGGTGTTTCCGGTCTCGCTCGGCGGACGCGCGTTCGGTCTGGCGCAGGCCTCCAACGGCGTCGGCAAGATTCTGGGACCGGTTTGTCTCGCCTTGATCGCGGGCAGCGGTGACATCGTCTCACCGAAAGCAACGGTCGATGCAGTCGCACCGGCCTTCCTGTTCCTGGCGGCGTGCGAATTGGCGGCCCTGATCGCAATCGTCGCCTTCCGCCGCGAGCCGCACGGCAAGCCAATGGAAATCCATTAATTCAAGAACAAGAAAAGGACAGCAATGATCGACGTTCCCGTTCTGGTTTCCGGCGGTGGTCCGGTCGGCCTCGCCGCTTCGCTCTTTCTCTCCCAGCACGGCGTGCGCTCGCTTCTCGTCGAACGTCACCCCGGTACCGCGCTGACGCCGAAGGCGCGCGGCATCAATGCCCGCACCATGGAAGTGTTCCGGCAATGCGGCATCGACGCCGCGGTGCGCGCGGCAGGCCTCGCGGAGGGTGGCACCGGACTGATTGTCTGGACGGAAACGCTGGCCGGCCGCGAGATCGAACGCCGCGTGCCCGGCCGCGCCATCGCCAAGAACATGGCGGTGACGCCGGTCAAGAACTGTCTCTGCGCGCAGGACGATCTCGAGCCGGTCATCCGCCGCCACGCCGAGGCTGCCGGCCTTGGCGAGTTGCGGTTCAACACGGAGATGGCGTCGTTCATCCAGAAGGCAGATGCCGTCGCTGGCATCCTGACCGATCGCATCACCGGCGCCGAAACACCTTTCACCGCTCGCTATCTGATCTCGGCCGAAGGCGCGCAAAGCCGGGTGCGCCGCGCACTGGGCGTGAGGATGATCGGCGAAGATAAGGTCTACGACAGCGTCAACATCCTGTTCCACGCCGACCTCACCCAATGGGTCAAGGAGCGGCCGGCTGCGCTTTATTTTGTCGAGCAGGAGGACCTGCGCGCGACTTTCCTGACCATCAACGGAAGGGACCGCTGGGGTTTCCTGATCCACAGCTCCTCGAAATTCGGCTGGAAGCCGGAAGATTTCACGCCTGAATTTTGCGCGAGCCTGATCCGCAAGGGCATCGGCATATCGGACATCCCCGTCACGGTGCTCGGCGTCAGCCCATGGGAGGCCTCCGCCATCGTGGCCGATCGCTACCGCGTCGGCAACGTGTTCCTGTCAGGCGATGCAGCACACGAGATGCCACCGACCGGCGGCTTCGGGCTCAACACCGGGGTGCAGGACGTTCATAACCTCGCCTGGAAGATCGCGGCCGTGCTGCGCGGCACGGCCGATGAGGCATTGCTCGACAGCTACCATGACGAGCGCCAGCCGCTCGCCGAGATCACCACCCGGAACGCGCTCGCCAATGCGATGTCGATGGGACGGACCGAGCGCCAGAGCGGCGTGCTGCCGCGGCGTGAATTCCTCGCCGAACAGGGCCTGATCTTCGGCGCCAACTATGAATCGATGGCGGTAGTGCCCGACGGCACGCCGCCCGCGGCGGTCGACGATCCCGTCACCGAATATCTGCCCTCGGCGCGGCCGGGCAGCCGCGCGCCGCATGTCTGGCTCCAACGCGGAAACGAGCAGATCTCGACCGTCGACCTGATCGGGCTGCACTTCGTGCTGCTCGCGGGCGCCGATGGCGACGCCTGGCGTCGCGCGGCGCAGGCCGCCGGGCCGTCATGGCCGCCGCTGGTCGCCCATACCATCGGCCCGAATACCGAGGTCGGCGATCCCGACAACAAATGGCAACTGGCCTATGGCATCGATGCCGACGGCGCGGTGCTGGTTCGCCCCGACGGCTATGTCGCCTGGCGCAGCCGCTCGGGAGTTTCCAATCCGGAAGCCGCCCTGCGCGCGGCGTTCGCTTCAATGTTCGGACGCGTGCCGGCGATGGCGTGATCAACCCTTCACGGCGCCCGCCGTCAGGGACCGGCAACGAATTCCCGGTCGCGTTCGGCCCGACGGTGGAGGCGGCGCTACGCATGTCATTTGAATTGTCGACACTCAACCCTGGCGCGCCCCGCAAGAGCCTGCCCTATCACCGCGCGATACTGGACGAGATCTGGGCGCGCAATCCCGACAGTGCGCGCGCGGCGATGCACCGGCTGATGGACCTGACCGAGCGCAACATCTCTTCCGCATTGACGCGGCGCAGGAACAGGGACGTTCCGTAATCTGCCTGACCATCGTTCCCGAGGGATCGCGCAGGGCTGGACTTGCGGCGGTCCCATGGGGCTTAATGATATCAATCATCTTGCGTCCGGCAGAACAAGAACAACGGGACGCCGGCTGACCTGAGGAAACGATCGAGAGGAGGCACCCATGCTCGGGCTCATGCAAAACCGTCCGCTGCTGATCTCGGACCTGGTCAACTATGTCGCGACCTGGCACGCGGAAACCGAGATCGTCTCGCGCGATCCGAAGGGTATCATGCACCGCTCCAATTACGGGCAGATCGCCGCGCGTGCCAAGCGCGTCGCCAATGCGCTGTCCGCGCTCGGCATCGGGTCAGGCGAGCGCGTTGCGACGCTCGCCTGGAATTCCTGGCGGCATCTTGAGATCTACTATGGCGTGACCTGTTCGGGGCGCGTGCTGCACACGGTCAATCCGCGCCTGTTCGTCGAGCAGCTCATCTACATCATCAACCATGCCGAGAACGGCTACATCTTCTTCGATCCCGATTTCGCGCCACTGGTCGAGCAACTCGCGCCGCATCTGCCGCTGGTGCGCGGCTGGATCGCGCTGTGCGGCGAAAAGGACATGCCTTCCATCAAGGTCGACAAGCTCCTGTGCTACGAGACGCTTCTTGCGCAGGCGTCAGCCGACTACGAATGGCCGCAGTTCGACGAGAACACCGCCTGCACGCTCTGCTACACATCGGGAACGACGGGCAATCCCAAAGGCGTTCTCTACAGCCACCGCTCGACCGTCTTGCATGCCTTCGCCGCCTGCGCGGTCGATGGACTTGCGCTCTCGGCCAAGGACTCGATCCTGGTGGTCGTTCCATTGTTCCACGCCAATGCGTGGAGCCTGCCGTTTTCGGCGGCCATGTGCGGCGCCAAGCTGGTCCTGCCCGGGCCAAAGCTGGATCCGGAGAGCATCTATATGCTGCTCGAGCAGGAAGGCTGCACCAAGGCCGGCGGCATTCCCACCATCTGGCTCAACTTCCTGGCCTATGTCGAAAACAATCGCAGCAAGCTCGATCTGTCGAAGCTGAAATTGAAGCTCGTGTTCAGCGGCGGTACGGCAGCACCCCGCGCCACGATCGAGAAATTCCGCGATCTGCTCGGTGTCTTCCTGCTGCATGCCTGGGGCATGACGGAAACGAGCCCGATCGTCACGCTCGGCGCGCCGCTCGCCAAACACGAAGACGCGACTCCGGACGAGATCGTCGACATGCAGGTCAAGCAGGGACGCCAGATTTTTGGCGTCGAACTGCGCGTCGCTGATGAGGCCGGTCAGCCCCTGCCCTGTGACGGCAGGACGGTCGGCCAACTCAAGGTGCGCGGCAACTGGGTGATATCGGGCTACTTCAAGGGAGAAGGCGGCAAGGTCGTCGGCGACGACGGCTGGTTCGGAACCGGCGACGTCGCGACCATCAGCTCTGATGGCTATGTGCAACTGACCGACCGTCTGAAAGATGTGATCAAGTCCGGCGGGGAATGGATCTCCTCGATCGAGATCGAGAATCTCGCGGTATCGCACCCAGACGTATTCGAGGCCGCCGTCATTGCGATCCCGCATCCGAAATGGCAGGAACGGCCGCTGCTGCTGGTGCAACCCAAGCCCGGCGCACATCCAACCAAGGAATCGATCCTCGAATTCCTCTCGACCCGCATTGCCAAATGGTGGATGCCGGACGACGTGATCTTCGTGGAGTTGCTGCCGCATACCGCGACCGGCAAGCTGCTCAAGACCGAGCTTCGCGCCAAGTACGGCGGCCGGTTGGCTGTCGCAGGATAGGAAGCCCGCCCATCAGGGCAGTTACGCGCTCCCCTTGCGAAGTCCCAGATTAGGCCCAACCTAACTGGAGATTTTCCATGTCCGATCCGGCAACCATTCTCTCGTCCTTCTCCTCCGCGCTCGAAGGCGTCGCCGCCAGGGCGCGGCCTTCGGTCGTCTCCGTGCATTCGCGCCGATCGCGCGCGACGGGCTTTGTCTGGAAGGCGGGCCTTGTCATCACCGCCGACGAGGCGCTGGCGGAGGACGGAGAGGTCGCGATCAAGCTCGCCGACGGCACGTCGCGGACCGCGACCATTGCCGGGCGCGATCACACCACCGACGTAGCCCTGCTCCGCTTCGATGGCGCGGGGCTTGCGCCGGTGACACTGTCGTCTCAGGTGCCGGTCCTCGGCGCGCTCAACATTGTTGTCGCCGCCGAGCGCGGCACGCCGACCGCGGCGCTCGGCGCTGTATCGTTGGTCGGCGAGCGCTGGCGCAGCCTCCGCGGCGGTGACATCGATGCGCGGATCGAGCTCGATGTGCGGCTGCCCTTCAGCCACCAGGGCGGTCTCGCGTTGAACGCCGCGGGTGAAGCGTTCGGCATGGCGGTGCTCGGTCCGCGGCGCGTGCTGGTCATCCCCTCCGCGACCATCGAACGCGTCGCCGCAAAGCTCGAGACGCATGGCCGGGTGGCGCGCGGTTATCTCGGTCTCGGCCTGCAGCCGGTCAAGCTCGACGACGGCATCGGCGCCATGGTGATGAGCGTCGACAAGACAGGTCCGTCGGCGGCCGCAGGCATCCGCCAGGGCGACGTGATCGTAGCCTGGAATAACGAGAAGCTTTCCAGCGTGCGGGCGCTGCTGCGCGCGCTCGGTCCCGACAGCGTCGGCTCGGTGGTCGACGTCACGGCGCGCCGCGCCGACGAACCGGTCAACTTCAAGCTCACCATCGGCGAAAGGCCGGAGCGGTGAGCCAAGAACCCGGGATCGAACCCGCGATCATCATCGCGATCGAGATCGACGATCCCGCACTGGCGGACCGGCTCGCTTCCCTGCTCGGCGGCGTGGCCGGCCTTGCGCTGGCGGCGCCCGGCCAAGCCGCCGATGCGGCGATTGTGGCGCGTGAGACGCAGGGCAAAGGCGAGCCGCCGGATGTCGATCTCACCCCGCGCGAGCTCGACGTACTGGTGCTGATGGCCGAGGGGGCCTCGAACAAGGCCATCGCCCGGCAGCTCGGCATCTCCGTCCACACCGCCAAGTTCCATGTCGGGTCGATCCTGGATAAGCTCGATGCCACCGGCCGCACCGATGCGGTCGCACATGCGGCGCGCCGTGGTGTCATCCATTTGTAAGCATTGACGGTCTTGGCGCAGCCATCGCAAACGTGATCGCATCATCACGGCGAGGTCAAAAAGCGCAATTCTTTCCGAATATTAATGCGACTTTCCTGAACCCAGTTGTTCACAATGCCGTCCTTTGGAATGTTCCGCCGCTTGCCGAAGGGGTAGACTGCGGCGACGCAAATTCCCATTCTCATTCAGACCACGGCTCATGGACCAACCGGTAAAACCGCAGACGGAAGTTCCCTCCTACGGCCGCCCGCCAACCAAGCCGCGTTCCGGCTGGCGCGTGGTCCTGGCGTGCATGATCGTGCTGCTGGTGATCGCCGGAATCGTCTGGTGGACGCGCCAGCAAGGCCAGCCGCAGCAGCAGGCGGGACGTGGCGGCCGATTCGGCGGGGCGCCGATGTCGATCGTCCCCGAAACCGTCGGCAAGGGCGACATCGGCATCAACCTCAATGCTCTGGGGACGGTGACCTCGCTCGCGACCGTCACCATCCGCACCCAGATCAGCGGCTATCTGATCAAGGTCGTCTTCAAGGAAGGCGACGAGGTCAAGAAGGGAGACCTGCTCGCAGAAATCGATTCGCGGCCCTACGAGGCGGTCCTCGCCCAGCAACGCGGCCAGCTCGCGCGCGACGAGGCCCTTCTCAAGGGCGCGCAGGTCGATCTCACCCGCTACCAGGGTCTCGCCGCGCAGAACGCGGTACCGCGCCAGCAACTCGATACACAGACCGCCCTCGTCGCACAGGATCAGGGCACGGTCGAAGCCGACCGCGCCATGGTGAAGGCGGCCGAGGTCAATCTCGCCTACACCAAGATCGTCTCGCCGCTCGACGGTCGCGTCGGCCTGCGTCTGGTCGACCAGGGCAACTATGTCACGCCGGGCGACGCCAATGGCCTCGTAGTGATCACGCAGATCCAGCCGATCAGCGTGCTCTTCACTATCCCCGAGGACAATCTGCAGGCCATCTCCAAGCGCCTGCAGTCCGGCGCGCAGCTTCCCGTCACCGCGCTCGATCGTTCTGGCGCCAACAAGCTCGCCGACGGCACGCTGACGACGTTCGACAGCCAGATCGATCCGACCACGGGCACGATCAAGCTGCGCGCGCAATTCTCGAACGAGAACAAGACGCTCTATCCGAACCAGTTCGTCAACATTCGCCTGCTGCTCGACACCCACAAGGACGTGGTGACAATGTCGACCGCGGGCATCCAGCGCGGCGTGCCCGGCACCTTCGTCTATGTGATCAAGGACGACAGCACCGTCACCGTGCGCCCGGTGAAGCTGGGCGTCACCGACGGCGACCGCGTCGAGGTGCTCTCGGGCCTGCAACCAGGCGATCGCATCGTGATCGACGGCGCCGACAAGTTGCGCGAGGGCGCGAAGGTCATCGTGCGCGCTGAAGCCGACGCCAGCAACCCCGCGGGCGCTGCGAAGGCGCCGGGAAGCGACCAGGCGCCCCCCGGCGCGAAGAAGAAGCGGCGCTCGGACGGCGAGCAGAGGCAAAGCGAGCCGAAGCAGGGCGAGCCAAAACAATGAACCCGTCGCAGCCGTTTATCCTGCGGCCGGTAGCGACCACGCTCCTGATGATCGCCATCATGCTGTCGGGCATGCTGGCGTTCCGCTTCCTTCCCGTGGCGGCACTGCCTGAGGTCGATTACCCAACCATCCAGGTCCAGACCTTCTATCCCGGCGCCAGCCCGGACGTGATGACGTCCTCGGTCACCGCGCCGCTGGAAGTGCAGTTCGGCCAGATGCCGAACTTGAACCAGATGAGCTCGGTGAGCTCGGCCGGCGCCTCCGTCATCACGCTGCAGTTCGGCCTCTCCATCTCGCTCGATATTGCCGAGCAGGAAGTGCAGGCCGCGATCAACGCTGCCGGCAACCTGCTGCCCTCCGACCTGCCGGCGCCGCCGATCTACGCCAAGGTCAATCCCGCGGACGCGCCCGTTCTGACCCTCGGGCTGACCTCGAAGACCATGCCGCTGACGCAAGTGGAGGACTTCGTCGACGCACGGCTGGGGCAGAAAATCTCGCAACTTCCCGGTGTCGGTCTCGTCAGCATCTCTGGCGGCCAGCGGCCGGCGGTGCGCATTCGCGCCGACATCCGCAAGCTTGCCGCCTACGGGCTCAACATCGACGACCTTCGCACCACACTCGGCAACGCCAATGTCAACACGCCCAAGGGCAATTTCGACGGCGGCATGCGGGCCTACACCATCAATGCCAACGACCAGATCAGGAATGCCAGCGACTACCGCTCGCTGATCGTCGCCTACAAGAACGGCTCGCCGGTGCGACTTTCCGACGTTGGCGATGTCGTCGACGGCGCGCAGAACGACAAGCTCGGCGCCTGGATGAACGAGACGCCGGCGATCATCCTCAATATCCAGCGCCAGCCCGGCGCCAATGTGATTTCGGTGGTCGAAGGCATCAAGGCGCTGCTGCCGCAACTGCAGGCGACGCTGCCGGCCGCGATCGACCTCAACATTCTCACCGACCGCACCGTCACCATCCGCGCCTCCGTGCGCGACGTCGAATATGAGCTGGCGCTCGCGGTGGTCCTGGTGGTGCTCGTGATCTTCGTGTTCCTGCGCTCGGCGCGCGCCACGCTGATCCCGAGCCTGTCGGTGCCGCTGTCGCTGGTCGGCACGCTGGGCGCCATGTACCTGTTCGGCTTCAGCCTCAACAATCTCTCGCTGATGGCGCTCACGATCGCGACCGGCTTCGTGGTCGACGACGCCATTGTCGTGATCGAGAACATCTCGCGCTACCTGGAGGAAGGCGACAGCCCGCTGCAGGCCGCGCTGAAAGGCTCCGAGCAGATCGGCTTCACCATCATCTCGCTGACGGTGTCGCTGATCGCGGTCCTGATCCCGCTGCTGTTCATGGGCGACGTGGTCGGCCGCCTGTTCCGCGAATTCGCCATCACGCTGTCCGTGACCATCCTGATCTCGGCGGTGGTGTCGCTGACCCTGGTGCCGATGGCCTGCGCCAAACTGCTCAAGCCGGAGACCGCAGAAGAGGAGAATACGTTCCAGCGCCTGAGCCGCGAAGGGTTCGACAAGGTCATCGAAATCTACGGCCACATGCTGAACTGGGTGCTCGATCGGCAGACCCTTGTGCTCCTGATCGCGCTCGGCACGTTTGGTCTCACCGCATACCTTTACGTCATTATTCCGAAGGGCTTCTTCCCGCTGCAGGATTCGGGTGTGATCCAGGCGATCTCGGAGGCGCCGCAGTCGGTGTCGTTTGCCTCGATGGCAGAGCGGCAGCAGCAGCTCGCCAGCATCATCCTCAAAGACCCTGAAGTCGACAGCCTCTCCTCCTTTATCGGCGTCGACGGCACTAACACCACGCTGAACTCCGGCCGCATCCTGATCAATCTGAAGCCGCATGACCAACGGAAATCCGACATCTCCACCGTGATGCAGCGGATCAAGGATGCGACCTCCGGGCTTACCGGCATCACGCTCTACATGCAGCCGGTGCAGGATTTGACCATCGAAGGCACCGTCTCCAAAACGCAATACCAGTTCATCCTCCAGGATGCCGACCCGGCGCAACTGGCCGAATGGACGCCAAAGCTCGTCGACAAGCTGCGGACGCTGCCGGAATTCAACGACGTCGCCAGCGACATCTCCGCGCAGGGCCTTTCGGTGTTCGTCGAGATCGACCGCGACCAGGCCGCGCGCTTCGGCATCACTCCGGCGACGATCGACAACGCGCTCTATGATTCCTACGGCCAGCGCATCGTCTCAACCATCTTCACCAACTCCAACCAGTACCGCGTGATCCTGGAAGCCGACCCGGCGTTGCAGAATTCGCTGCAGTCGCTGAAGGACATCTATCTGCCCTCTTCGGTCGGCTCGACGCCGGTGCCGCTCGCGGTCATGGCCAAGATGCGGGAGGAGACCGCGCCGCTGCAGGTCTCGCATCTCGGCCAGTTCCCCTCCGCAACGATCTCGTTCAACCTCGCGCCCGGCGCCGCACTCGGCGACGCCGTGGCGGCGATCAAGCAGGCGCAGCTCGACATCGGACAGCCGCTCGGCGTCATCACCAGTTTCCAGGGTGCGGCGCTCGCTTTCCAGTCCTCGCTGTCGAACCAGCTGTTTTTGATCCTCGCCGCGATCGTCACGGTCTACATCGTGCTCGGCGTGCTCTACGAGAGCTTCATCCACCCCCTCACGATCCTCTCGACCCTGCCCTCGGCCGGCATCGGTGCGCTGCTTGCGCTGATGGCCGCCGGCCAGGATCTCACCATCGTCGCCATCATCGGCATTATCCTCTTGATCGGCATCGTGAAGAAGAACGCGATCATGATGATCGACTTCGCGCTCGATGCCGAACGCAACGAGGGCAAGCCGCCGCGCGAGGCGATCTACCAGGCTTGCCTGCTCCGCTTCCGACCGATCATCATGACCACCATGGCGGCCGTGCTGGGCGCGCTGCCGCTGATGCTCGGCACCGGCGCCGGATCCGAGCTGCGCCATCCGCTCGGCATCTCCATCGTCGGCGGACTTCTGGTCAGCCAGATGCTGACGCTGTTCACCACGCCCGTGATCTATCTCTGGTTCGATCGTCTCGCCATCCGCTTTGCCGGCCGGCCCGCGGGCGCGAGCCCGGCCAGCGGGCCGCACTGACCATGGAACCGTCAACACCCTTCATTCGCCGGCCTGTCGCAACGACGCTGCTGACATTTGGTTTGGCGGCGGCTGGTGCCGTGGCGTTCTTCAAGCTGCCGGTTTCGCCGCTGCCGCAGGTCGATTTCCCGACCATCTCGGTGCGGGCAACCCTGCCCGGCGCGAGCCCGCAGGATGTCGCCACCACGGTGGCGAGCCCGCTTGAGCGCCATCTCGGCCAAATCGCCGATGTCACCGAGATGACCTCGTCGAGCGCGGTCGGCGGCACCCGCATCACGCTGCAATTCGGCCTCAACCGCGATATCAATGGTGCGGCGCGCGACGTCCAGGCTGCGATCAATGCCGCACGCGCCGATCTGCCGGCCAGCCTGCGCACCAATCCGACCTACAAAAAGGTCAACCCGGCCGACGCGCCGATCCTGATCCTCACCCTCACCTCCGACACGGCAACCCGCGGCGATCTCTATGACGCTGCCTCCACCGTGCTCGCGCAAAAGCTGTCCCAGGTCGAAGGCATTGGCGAAGTCGTGGTCGGCGGCAGCTCGCTGCCCGCGGTGCGCGTCGATCTCATCCCCCAGGCGCTCTACAAGTACGGCATCGGTCTCGAAGACGTCCGCGCGGCGCTGTCCAGCGCCAACGCGCATAGCCCCAAGGGGGGCATCGATGTCGGCGACAAGCGCTACCAGATCTACGCCAACGACCAGGCCAACAAGGCGGACGACTACAAGTCCCTGATCGTCGCTTACCGGAACGGCGCGGCGGTACACCTCTCCGATGTCGGCGAGATCACCGACGGCGTCGAAAACCTGCGCAATTCCGGCCTCGCGAACGGCAAGCCGGCAGTGCTGATCATTCTCTACCGCCAGCCCGGCGCCAACATCATCTCCACCGTCGACGCGGTGAAGGCGCTGGTGCCGACCTTGCGCGCATCGATCTCGCCTGCGATCGACCTCGGCGTGGGCGTCGACCGCTCGACCACCATCCGCACCTCGCTGCACGACGTCGAACGCACGCTGGTTCTGGCCGTACTGCTGGTCATCATCGTGGTGTTCGCGTTCCTGCGGAACCTTCGCGCGACCTTCATCCCCGTGGTGGCGGTCTCGGTGTCGCTGGTCGCCACCTTCGGCGCGATGTATCTGATCGGCTACAGCCTCGACAATTTGTCCCTGATGGCGCTTACGGTCGCGACCGGATTTGTCGTCGACGACGCCATTGTGGTGCTGGAGAACGTCACCCGCTACATCGAGGAAGGCATGTCGCCGCTGAACGCGGCGCTCAAGGGCGCGAACGAAGTCGGTTTCACCGTGCTCTCGATGAGCGTTTCGCTGATCGCGGTCTTCATCCCGATCCTGTTGATGGGCGGCATTGTCGGCCGCCTGTTCCGGGAATTCGCCATGGTGATCTCGATCTCGATCATGATCTCGCTGGCGATTTCGCTCTCGACCACGCCGATGATGTGCGCGGTGCTGCTGCGCAACGACACGGGCGAACATGGCCGGATTTACCGGACGAGCGAACGCTTCTTCGAGATGATGCTAGGCTTCTATCGCCGCACGCTGACCTCGGCGCTCGACCATCCCCGCTTCATCATGCTGATATTGGCGGCCGTGGTCGGCCTCAATTTCTATCTCTATGATGTCGTGCCCAAGGGCTTTTTCCCGCAGCAGGACACCGGACGGGTCATCGGCATCATCCAGGCCGACCAGAGCATCTCGTTCCAGCTGATGCAGCAGAAGCTCGCGCAGTTCGTCGGCATCATCAAGAAGGATCCGGCGGTCGAGACCGTGGTCGGCTTCACCGGCGGCGGCCAGACCAATTCCGGCTTCATGTTCGTCTCGCTGCTGCCGCTGAACGAGCGCCACGCCAGCGTCGACGAGGTCATCGGCCGCCTGCGGCGGCAGATGGCCGCGGTGCCGGGTGCGACTCTGTTCCTGCAGGCGGTGCAGGACATCCGCGCCGGCGGCCGCGCCAGCAACGCGCAATATCAGTACACGCTGCAGGGCGCCTCGCTGGAAGAGCTGAACGAATGGTCGCCGAAGATCGCCGCCGCCCTGCAGCGCGAGACAACGAAGCTCGCCGACGTCAACAGCGACCAGCAGAACAAGGGCCTCGAGTCCAACGTCATCATTGACCGCGACGCGGCTTCGCGTCTCGGCGTCACCGTGAGCCAGATCGACAACACGCTTTATGATGCCTTCGGCCAGCGCCAGGTCTCGACCATCTATGTCGCGCGCAACCAGTATCACGTCATCATGGAGGTGGCGCCCCGCTACTGGCAGAATCCCGAGACGCTGAAGGACGTCTATGTCTCGACCTCCGGCGGCTCCGTCGGCGGCTCGCAGGGCACCAATGCAGTCGCGGGCACGGTCGTGTCAGCCAACACGTCCTCCGCCGCGGCGGCGGCGAACGCGCAGGCCGCGCGCAACCTCGCCACCAACTCGATCGGCGCAACCGGCAAGGGCGTAGCCTCGACCGGCTCCGCGGTCTCGACCAGGCAGGAGACCATGATTCCGCTTTCGGCAGTGGCGCATTTCAGCCAGGGCGCCACGCCGCTCGCGGTCAATCATCAGGGTCTGCTCGTCGCCAACACCATTTCCTTCAACCTGCCGCCTGGCGTCTCCCTCAGCGAAGCGGTGGCGACCATCGAATCCACCATGAACCGCCTCGGCGTGCCTGCGACCATTCGCGGCACTTTTCAGGGCACGGCAAAAGTGTTTCAGGACTCGCTCGCCAACCAACCGTTCCTGATTCTCGCTGCCCTGGTGACCATCTACATCGTGCTCGGCGTGCTCTATGAGAGCTACATCCACCCGCTCACCATCCTTTCCACGCTGCCGTCCGCCGGCGTCGGCGCACTGCTCGCGTTGATGGCATTCAAGACCGAGTTCTCGATCATGGCGCTGATCGGCGTCATCCTGCTGATCGGCATCGTCAAGAAAAACGCGATCATGATGATCGACTTCGCGCTCGAAGCCGAACGCAAGCGCGGCCTGAGCCCGCTGGAGGCAATCCGCGAAGCCTGCCTGCTCCGCTTCCGCCCGATCATGATGACGACCATGGCCGCGATGCTCGGCGCGCTGCCACTGGCGCTCGGCATGGGCGAAGGCGGCGAGTTGCGCCAGCCGCTCGGCATCGCGATTGTCGGAGGCTTGATCCTGAGTCAAGCGCTGACGCTTTATTCCACACCTGTGATCTATTTGTATCTGGACAGATTTCGTCTCTGGGGCCAACGTCTTGGCCGCGGCGCGGCACCTCAGATTCCCGGGCCTTCACTGCAACCGGGCGAGTAGATGCGGGGGGTTAAACCAGGCGTGATGTTCGGGCGTGTCCGGAAGCATTCCCGGATCGGCGCGGCGCTCGTGCTTGGCCCCGTACTGTCCGGCTGCATCATCGGCACCGAGCGGCCCGAGCTCAATCTCGAAGTGCCTGCGAACTATCGCGCCGCGCCGAAAGGCGGCGCGGATGCCGCCGTTCCTATTGTCGATTGGTGGCGTGGTTTCCGGTCCGCCGAGCTGACCACGCTGATGGACGCGGCGCAGGTCCATAATCTCGATATCGCGGTGGCGATCGCGCAGATCGTGCAGGCCGATGCCCAGGTCGGCGTCTCCGGCGCGCCGCTGCTACCGACGCTCACCGGCGGTGCCAGCGCCGAGCGTCAGAAAACCTCTTCGGCGACGACCAGCCTCGGCAGCGGCAACGGCCTGGGCGGCGGAACCTTCAATCAGTTCTCGACCAGCCTGACCGCAAGCTACATGGTCGATTTCTGGGGCAAGAACCGCGCGACGCTCTATGCCGCGGAAGAGAACGCGACGGTGGCGCGCTATAGCCGTGAGGTGGTGACGCTCTCGACGATCGTCACCGTCGCCAACACCTATTTCCAGGTCCTCACCGCGCAGGACCAAATTCGCGTCACCCGGCGCGACCTCGAAGCGGCCGAGCGCATCCTCACGCTGATCAAGAAGCAGTTCAATGGCGGCACGGCCTCGCAGCTCGACGTGTCGCAGCAGGAAGCGCTGGTCGCCACGCAACGCGCGGCGATCCCGCCGCTTGAAGTGACGCTGGGCCAAAACATCGCAGCGCTGGCGCTGCTGGTCGGGCGCGCGGCTGCGAACTTCACCGTGCATGGCGGCTCGACGCGGCAGATCGTGGTGCCGCGGGTGACGCCGGGACTGCCGTCCGAGCTGCTTTATCAGCGGCCGGACATCCGCCAGGCCGAGGCGCTGCTCGCGGCCTCGAATTTCAGCGTAGAGTCGGCGCGGGCGGCCTTTTTCCCGCAGATCCAGCTGACCGGCACCACCGGCTTTCAGAGCGTGGCACTCGCCTCCCTGTTTACGCCGGGCGCATGGTTCTACACCCTGACCGCCAGCCTGACCCAGCCGATCTTCGACGGCTTCCTGCTGGAGAGCCAGTTGAAGCAGGCCAAGGGCGTGCAACTGCAAGACCTGCAGGCCTATCGCAAGGCGGTGCTGTCGGCCTTCGCCGATGTCGAGAAGGCGCTGATCGCCTTGCAGAAGTTCACCTTGCAGGAACGGCTGCAACAGGACGTCGTCAACGCCTCGCGCCAAGCGTTCGATGTCGCCGAAAAACAGTTGAACGGTGGCACGATCAACCTCATCACCGTGCTGCAGGTCCAGCAGACGCTGTTCACGGCCGAGAATACGCTGGTCCAGGTGCGCCTGAACAAGCTGCTCGCGGCGACCAGCCTGTTCCAGGCACTCGGCGGCGGCTGGACTCCCGGCGGCACGTTGGTGGCGGTGGAGTGACGGATGCGTGAGAGGCTCAAACCGATTGCAATGTTGATGGCGCTGGCCTGCCTCGCCGCGATGCCGGCGCGCGCGCAGCAACTGACGCCGCCGAACATCCCGGTTTACTTCGGCATGACGCCCGAACAGGCGTCGCAGGCGCTGGGCGTGCAGCTCTTTTATGTGCGCGGCCGTCCCGGCGACGAACTTCTGGTCGCACTGCCCAACGTCAAGGGCGCGACTCTGGCAAGCCGCAGCGACGGGCTTTATCTGCAATTCCGGCACGGATACCTTTCCGGCTGGAAAGGCGACTGGGGAACGATCCGGCCATGACGCGGAGGCGCCAATGATGTCAGTGCGAAACGCCATCGTCGCCGCGGGCCTTTTGATGTCGCTCGCCGCAACCGCCGCGCAGGCCCAGGACCTCGGCCTGCGCCCGCTGCGCTATGGCCACACCTCGCCCTGGTCCTACGATAACCGAGACGACCACCGCGACTATCCGACCAACGGCTTCTTCCCCGGCAATTTCACCGCCGGTCCCTCGACCGCCTGGCTCGGCATTTCAGGCGCACTCGCCGGCAATTCCGAGCGCTCGCCGTATCCCTATCCCTCTCAGGTCGTGATCGGCGCGACGCCGTATCGTCCGAGTTGCCTGCACGCGCGGTCCTACGACCCCTCGACCGGCACCTATCTAGGTCGCGACGGCCTGCGGCATCGCTGCTGATTACGCATCCCCCGCCAGCCGCTCGGCATATTCGATCGCCTCGATCATGCTCCGCTCGTTGGCAATGCCCTTACCCGCGATGTCGAATGCGGTGCCGTGGTCGACGGAGGTGCGGATGATCGGCAGGCCCAGCGTGATGTTGACGCCGGAAAGCTCCTGCCACTTGCCGGTCGCCGGATCGACCTCGAAGCCGAGCAGCTTTACGGGGATATGACCCTGGTCATGATACATTGCGACCACGGCGTCATATTGTCCCGCGCGCAGCTTCACGAAAATGGTGTCGCCGGGAATCGGCCCGACGACGTCCAGACCGTCGGCGACGGCCTTGTCGATCGTCGGCTTCGAGACGTCGATATCCTGCCGGCCGAACAGACCGCCCTCGCCGGCATGCGGATTGAGCGCGGCGACCGCGATCTTCGGGCGCGCCATGCCCATGGCGGAGAGCGCCTTATGGGTGAGATCGATAACGAGGCGCAATCGTTCCGGCGTCAACCGCGCCGGCACGTCCTGCAGCGCCACATGCGTCGAGACATGGCTGACGCGCATGTTGCCGTGCGCGAGCAGCATCACCGAGCCGCGCACGCCGGTCAGGGCCGCCAGCATCTCGGTGTGACCGGGATAGTGATAGCCGGCCTTGTTCAGCGCTTCCTTGTTCAGCGGCGCCGTGACGATGCCGCCGACCCGGCCGGATAGCGACAGGCGGACGCCCTGCTCCACCGCCTTGTAGGCAAAGCGGCCACCGTCGGCGGAGAGTACGCCGGGCGCGATGGCGGCGCTCTCCTCGTCGGCCTGCAGGAAGCCCAGATTCGGCCAGTCGTTGTCGTCGATGCCCACTTGCGCGATGTCGAGGCCGGCATCGATCTGCCGGTTAGCCTGATCCAGCGCGCGGCGACTGCCGATGATGACCAGCTTGAGGTCGGAGGCGTCGAGCCGGTCACGCAGTTTGGCGCAGGCCTTGACGATGATCTCGGGGCCAATGCCGGCCGGATCACCCATCGTGATCGCAAGATGTCGCTTGGCCATATCAATCCCCTCACATCAGGCCGTTCTGCCTGAGCAGCTTCGACCACAGGTCCGGCGGTCCAAAAGCACCGGACTTGGATATCACGTCAACCCCCGCCCAGCGCCCGCCCTGTATCACGGATTTGGGCAGACCGGGTTCCAGCCGTCCCTGAACTTGCAAGGCGCGTGTCCCGACCGCTGATGTCAGAGCTTTGAGGGTCTCGCCACCTGCGACGACCAGGGTTTTGGGCGGATCGATGGATTCGCAGAGCGTTGCGATCTCACGGGAAAAATGCCCTGCCGCGTCGGTGCGCGACATCGTGCCAGGCGTTTCCAGTCTCACAAAGGCGGCGCCCTTGCCCAGAGCTCGTTCGATCCGCTCGAGATTCTGCGCGATATCGGCGCTCTGTATCAAAGCACCTTCGCACATCGATAGCTGCGCGGCCGTTGCGGGATGATCCGAGCCGAAGATTCCGAGCACCGGAGTTTCCAGTTTTGCGGGCACCGAAGCGTTCGTGCCAGGCGCCAGCGCATTGGCGAGCCCGCCGCTGCCGCACCACAAGACACCGCGGGCATATTGCCTGCCGATCTGTGCGATGCAGTCGAGGTCTGTTTCCCTCTCCGCGTCGAAGACACTGATGCCCTTCTCAAGCGCGACCGTCGGGTTTGCCCGCCTCGCTTCGAGGCCGCGTTCGCGCAGTTGTTCGATGATGTCGCCAGCGGCGTTCCAGCTTCCGTCGTGCGCTTTCGCATATTGCCGGCCGCTGCGCGTCACCCTGCCCTGATGCACAAAGGCCGGTGCGACAATGCAGGCATCCCAAAGGCCGGTACGAAGGCAGGCATCGAGCTCCGCGACCCACGGTCCGCGCAACAGGCTATCGATCTTCTTGAAGGCGATATCGGCGCCATCGAGCAGTAGCGCGATCTCCCGCACGATAGAGAATGCCTCGTCGGCAGCGCGCTCGCGCGTGCCGCTGTCAATTGCGAAGCTATGCTGCCCATCGAGCGAGGTCGCAGACCAGACCACGCTCAGCGTCCCAACCACGCCAACCAGCTCGGCTGAGGTGTCCAGCGCGCCGGTCAGGTCATCGGCCAGAAGTTTCAGGGACCGCATGCGATGCGCGCGTCGCGCCTCAGCGCAGCACGCCCCGGCTGGCGAGATTTTTCATCATCGCACCCAGGCCGAATGTCCAGTGCTCGCATTCGTCGCTGTTGCGCATGCGGTTGATGAGCTTGCCAAGCTTCGCGGCGCGAATGGTGACGACATCGTTGCGCTTGTGGGTAAAACCCTGTCCCGGCGTGTCACGGTCCTTCACCGGCGCGAACATGGTGCCGAGGAACAGCGCAAAGCCGTCCGGATACTGGTGCACGGGACCGACGGTCTGCGCCACCAGGTCTTCCGGATCGCGGCTAATCCTGCCGATCGAGGAATGGCCGTCGAGCACAAAGCCGTCCTCGCCTTCGACCGTCATGGTGATGTCCATCTTCCTGACATCATCGAGCGAAAAGGTGCTGTCGAACAGACGCACAAACGGACCGATCGCGCAGGAGGCGTTGTTGTCTTTCGCCTTCGACAACAATAGCGCCGAACGCCCCTCGAAGTCGCGCAGGTTGACGTCATTGCCGAGCGCTGCGCCGACGATGCGGCCCTTGCTCGACACCACCAGCACGACCTCCGGCTCCGGATTGTTCCAGGTCGATTTCGGATGCAGGCCGGCATCCATGCCTGACCCGACCGACGACAGCACCGGCGCCTTGGTGAAGACCTCTGCATCCGGACCGATCCCGACTTCCAGATACTGGCTCCAGGCCTGCTGCGAGATCAGCACCTCTTTCACCTTCATGGCTTCCGCCGAGCCCGGCTTCAGCTTTGAGAGATCATCGCCGACCAGCCGCTCGACTTCTTTCCGGATCGCTGCGGCCGAGGACGGATTGCCGCGCGCCCGCTCCTCGATGACCCGCTCCAGCATCGAGACCACGAAGGTCACGCCCGCCGCCTTCAGCACCTGCAGATCGAGCGGCGCCAGGAGCCACGGCCTTTTCGTGTCGCGCGTGTCGGGCAAGGCATTGGCGACGATGTCGTCGAGCGTGCCGATTTTGGTGCCCGCCGCCTCGTGTAGCGCCGCCGCGGGGTTTGCCGCTTCAGCGAGCGCACTCACGGTCGGAAACGCAGACGTCACATCGAACACGCCGTCGGCGCGGACCACGACCACCGAAGGCCCCGCGGCCTGCGGCAGCCAGACACGTCCCACCAGGGTCCCGGCGGTGCCGTCCTCCGGCAAGATCGATGCGGCGTTGAGCGGCTTCATGAACGTCCCTCCCTCGACTTTGGCCGCTGTCTTAGCAGCGACCGGCAGAGGTGGGGAAGCCCGAACTCAGCTCTGCTCCGGTGCGAGGCCTTCGCTCTTGATGATATCGGCCCACTTCTTGATAGGTCGGTCGCGCCGCGCCTGACGCCGGCGACTGTTGGGCGCGCGCTGCAGGAGCGTGAGGCGGCGATGATGCCGCCGTCGTAAAGAGCTTGGCTGGGCGCACGCTGTAGAATATTGTACTATCCAGGTTCTGTCGCAGGCGACCCGGTATCGGGCTCTTGGAAGCGAGAAACGCGAATGACGGCGCATCGGTACTTGCTCATTTTGGCCTTGCTGCTCCTCAATGTCATGACCTTGGCAAGAGCGCCCTTGGGGACCGTCGCCCACGCCGCCGGTGAGACCCCCAGGGACGACATCGCCGCTCAAGTCCGCACGCAAGGCTATGTCTGCGACAAGCCGCTGCGAGCGGTGCGGGACGCGAGGAAGTCGAAGCCGGACTATTCGGTTTGGGTCCTCACATGCAGCAACGCGACCTACCGGGTCGGGCGCTATCCAGACCTCTCCGCAAAGGTTGAAGTCCTTCGATAGCGCTACAATCGCGTAGCGCCCGTCCTATCGGTCGCGCCACGCACAGCGTATCCGTGCGAGTCAGAGATCATGAGCCGCTTCTGGAGTTCGGTCGTCCACAACCTGTCGCCTTATGTGCCCGGCGAGCAGCCAAAAAACCAGGACGGCATCGTCAAACTCAACACCAACGAAAATCCCTACCCACCCTCACCCCGGGTGTTGGCGGCGATCACCGCCGCAACGGAGCGTCTGCGCCTCTACCCTGATCCGCGCGCTTTCGCACTGCGCGAGACGATCGCGGCGCGCTACGACGTTTCGCCGGAGCAAGTATTCATCGGAAACGGCTCGGATGAGGTTCTCGCCCATACCTTCCAGGCGCTGCTGAAGCATGATGCGCCGCTGCTGTTCCCCGACATCACCTACAGCTTCTATCCCGTCTACTGCGCCCTCTATGGAATCCGCTACGAGGAAGTGCCGCTTGATGCCGCGATGCGGGTGCAGATTGCCGACTACCGGCGACCGTGCAGCGCCATCCTGCTATGCAATCCGAACGCCCCCACCGGCATCGCGCTTCCGCGCGACGCGATCGAGGCGCTCGTCGCCGAACATCCGGACCAGCTGGTGGTGATCGACGAGGCCTATGTCGACTTCGGCGCCGAGAGCGCCGTCCCGCTGGTTGCGCGCCACGACAATCTGCTGATCGTCCAAACGCTCTCCAAGGCGCGGGCTCTCGCTGGCCTCCGAGTTGGCTTCGCCATCGGACAGCGGCCTTTGATCGAGGCGCTGGAACGGGTGAAGGACAGTTTCAACTCCTACCCTCTCGATTGCCTCGCCATCGCCGGAGCAAGCGCAGCCATCGAGGACGACGCATGGTTTGCCGAGGCGCGCCAACGCATCATGGCGAATCGCCAAGCGCTGGACCGCGGCCTCTGCGAGCTGGGCTTCGAGGTTCTGCCGTCGGTCGCGAACTTCGTCTTCGCGCGCCATCGCGAGCATCCCGGCGCGCATCTCGCCGCCCGGCTTCGCGAGCGCGGGGTTCTGGTTCGGCATTTCCAGAAGCCGCGGATCGAAGACTTCCTGCGAATTACGGTCGGAACGGAGGATCAATGCAGCCACTTGATCGAGCTGCTGCGTGATTTGATCTGAGTGAAGTCAGCGCTTCTGCGTCAGCGTCAGTCTCTCCAGCGCCTTCTCGGCACGCCACGCCGTGCGGCACCGCAACAGGATCCGATCAGACCAGCCGCGCCAGAGCCGCCTGCGCTTCGCTCTGAATCTTCTTCAGATGCGCGGCATCGCGGAAACTTTCCGCGTAGATCTTGCAGACATCCTCGGTGCCCGAGGGCCGCGCGGCGAACCAGCCCATCTCCGTCTCGACCTTGATGCCGCCAAAGGATTGACCGTTGCCGGGCGCGGTGGTGCGCATGGCGCGGACAGGATCGCCGGCGAGCTCTTTCATACCGAGCTTTTCCGGCGTCACCGCCTTCAGTGCGTTCTTGAGCGGCGCGGTGGCCGGCATATCGATCCGCTCGTAGAAGGGCACGCCAAGCTCGGCGGTCAGATCGCCGAAAAACTGGCTCGGGTCGCGTCCGGTCTTGGCCAGGATTTCGGCCGCGACGAGCCCCAGGATGATTCCATCCTTGTCCGTGGTCCACACCGTGCCGTCACGCTTGAGGAACGAGGCGCCCGCGCTCTCCTCGCCGGCGAAACCGAACGAGCCGTTGCCCAGCCCCTCGACAAACCATTTGAAGCCGACCGGCGTCTCCACCAGCTTGCGATTCAGCTTCCGCGCGACGCGATCGATGATGGAGCTCGAGACGACGGTCTTGCCGATCGCCGCGTCCTTAACCCATTGCGTGCGATGACCGAACAGATAGGCGATCGCGGTGGCGAGGAAATGGTTCGGGTTCATCAGCCCGTTCGAGCGCGTCACGATGCCGTGCCGATCGGCATCGGTGTCATTGGCAAAGGCGACGTCGAACTTGTCGCGCATCTGGATCAGGCTCGCCATGGCATAGGGCGACGAGCAATCCATGCGGATCTTGCCGTCCCAATCCGCGGTCATGAAGCGGAAGGTCGGATCGACCAGTTCGTTGACGATATCGGCCTTGATCCCGTAGCGCTCCGCGATCGGGTGCCAGAAGTGCACGGCCGCGCCGCCCAAGGGATCGATCCCGATCTTCACGCCGGCCGACTTGATCAGATCGAGATCGACCACATTGGCGAGATCGGCGACATAAGGCGTGATGTAGTCATGCGGATGCACGGTCGGCGATTTGCGCGCCCGCTCGTAAGTGATCCGCGCGACGCCCTTTAGCCCCTGCTCCAGGTATCGGTTGGCCTGCTTCTCGACCCTGCCCGTGACGTCGGTATCGGCCGGCCCGCCATGCGGCGGGTTATATTTGTAGCCGCCGTCCTCCGGCGGATTATGCGATGGGGTGATCACGACGCCGTCTGCAAGCCCCGTCGTCCTGCCCTTGTTGTAGCTGAGGATCGCGTGCGAGATGACAGGGGTCGGCGTATAGCCGCCGTGCTCATCAACCATGATGTCGATGCCGTTCGCGGCGAACACCTCGACCGCGCTCACCAGCGCCGGCTCCGCCAGCGCATGGGTGTCGATGCCGACGAATAGCGGCCCGGTGAGACCGGCTTCCTTGCGATAGTCGCAGATCGCCTGGGTCGTCGCCAGGATGTGGTTTTCGTTGAAAGAGTTTTTCAGCGACGAGCCGCGGTGCCCCGAAGTCCCGAAGGCGACGCGCTGCGCGGGATCGGCGGGATCCGGCTTCGAAGCGAAATAGGCGGTGACCAGTTTCGGGATGTTCGCCAGCGCATTGGCGGCAACCGGCTTGCCGGCGGCGGGATTGGGGACAGTCACATTAGTTCCTTCGGATTTCCGGGCCTCGCGACTGTCTTAGCAGGTCAGGGCTGGCGGAGGGAAATGCTTGGTTAGCGAAATGCTAACGCAATCATTCGAGTGCGCGCTTCAGCGCGACCGGAACATTAAAATTTTAGCAGTATGAATGCCCCGCATAACAATCATGGGTGGGGGCCCAAATGGAAATCATCGGACTGGTAGGACTTGTTTTCGCCGCGACCGCGCTCGGCGCTCTCGTCTATGAGCACGAGACGGATGTCCTGCACGGACCCTATATCGAGGGCCGCGTGCAACCTCGGATGCTCGATTCGATCTGGAATCTGCTGCGCCCGATGGTCGATCATCTGAACTTCAAGGCGCGCAACATCGTTTACCTCGCCTTGCTGGCCTGACCGCCGGAAGTCGCCTCGATTACGCCGTTACCGCGCGAGGCGCCATTGCAAGGGCCGCGAATCCTGGCACGGAATCTGGACACCCGAACGAAAAGGCCCCCTCGCGGGGGCCTTTTGCTTTGGAGCGTGATGCTCGATCAGGACGTTTAGACGGCGTCCTTGGCGGCCTTGACGGGCCGCGCGCGAACGATCTTGCGGGCCGGCTTCGCCTTGAACATCATCTCTTCCCCGGTGAAGGGGTTGGTGCCCTTGCGGGCCTTGGTGGCCGGCTTCTTGACGACCACGAACTTTGCGAAGCCCGGCACGAGAAACAGCCCGTTCTTCTTGAGCTCCTTGTGGCCGACGTCGACCAGATTATCCATGACATTCTTGACATCACGCTTGGACAATTCGGTGGCGGTAGCAATTCGCTCGATGAGCTGCGACTTGGAAAGCTGGGTAGCCATTGTGTCTCCTTGTGATTCGGACGCGAACGACAATAAACGAGGTTGCAGGATTTGAAGGGCTTTCTTCACAGTTTTCAGCGGAATTCTGCTGTTTTTTCCGCATAAAACGCAGTCTGCGCGTGATCCATACTGTTTTTTCCCGGGAAAAACAGCTGAATTCTGAAAACGGGCGTACGGGAGAGCCGGAAATGACCGTGCTTCGGCCTGCGCCAGAAGGCCTCAGGACCCCAGCTAACCGGCCATCGGCGCGTAGGCAAAGCCCCGCTCGCTTCTGACGAGTTGACCGAATACCGGCGGCGGGAAGTGCGCCGGCACCAGGATGGTTGGGCTATCGGCGAGACGCTCGATCAGCGCTGTGCGGTTGACCCGGGCGAGCGCCCTGTCGGTATCGGCAATTGTCGACATCTCCGGAAACGCAAGCTGGATGCGGTGATGAATGACGTCGCCGCTGGCGAGGCCACGGACGCCGTTGGACTCCAGATTGATCAGGACGTGTCCGCGCGAATGGCCGAAGCAAGGTTCGAGCCAAATCCCCTTCAGGAGTTCATGATTGTCATCGACCACGACGGCGCGACCGTCGCGGATGACTGGCAACACGCTGTCCTCGAACGAGATCAGATGAATGCCTTTATCTCCACTCTGGAAGCGCGCATTCCAATAGTCGTACTCCGTGCGGCCGACGATGTAGCGTGCATTCGGGAAGGTCGGCACCCATTTGCCGTCGAGCAGTTTGGTGTTCCAGCCGACATGGTCCCAGTGCAAATGTGTGCACATCACGAAATCGACCTGCTCCGGCTTGACGCCGGCCCTGGCCAACGCACCGATATAATCGGTGTTGAGATGATCGAAGTCGTCCCGGCCCGGCCGATGCTTGCCGTTACCGCAGCAGGTGTCGATCAGAATGGTGTGCTGCCCCGTTTTCAAGAGGAACGATTGGAAGCGCATCTGCAGCTTGCCGTCGGGCGTGAGATCCCCCTTCGGAAGCACCCGTCGGCAATGCGCGAACATGTCGTCCGTGAGATCGGGAAAGAAAGTCTGCGCGTGCAGGAAGGGCCGTTCAAGATCAACGACGCAATCGATGGTGAAATTACCGATATTGAGTTGCGCCATTGATCCCCCCCCTGTTGTTGCTTCCAAGTGTAATTTCCTTGGGTTTGGCCGCATTCTAGCTTCGCATCGTTATTCGGCACGCGATTTTTTTGCGCACCTGCCAAGACTGGCTTACAAGGCCGCATGTCCACCCCCCCGATGATCAACGCGCCGCTGCCGTTCGAGGAACTGGCGCAGGCAATCCAGCGCCGCCGCTCCACCTACGGACACATCAGCGGCCTTCAGCTCGATCGCGCAGAGCCTGGCGAGGCCTGGGCGAGCCTGCCCTATCGGCCCGTCTTTGTCGGCGACACCGAGACCGGCGTCCTGCACGGCGGCGTCGTCACCGCGATGCTCGACGAGAGCTGCGGCATGGCCGTGCAGCTTGCACTCGACGGCACGCACGCGATCGCCACCCTCGACCTCCGCATCGATTACCAGAAGCCCGCAACACCGGGGCTCGCCATATCAGCGCATTCTCTGTGCACTCGCGTCACCCGCTCGATCGCGTTTGTCCGCGCGACGGCCTACCAGGAAACCGAGGACGATCCGGTCGCGACCGCAACCGCTTGCTTCATGGTCGGCGCCAACCGCACCAACATGCTCGCCGACACCCGGTTGGGCGACGGCCCGTTGCCGTCGCTCGAAGCGCCTGACGATCCGACCGGCCCCTTCGCCAACAGCCCGTTCGCGCGCTTTCTCGGCGTACGCCACGGCGATGACGGCACGCTCGCGATGCCGTTCTCGCCAAAGATCATCGGCAACCCGATGCTGCCCGCCATCCATGGTGGCATGACCGGCGCTTTCCTGGAAACGGCGGCGATCGTCGGCGTGAGCCGCGAGCTCGGCGTCGCCGCGCCGCCCAAGCCGATTGGGCTGACCATCAACTATTTGCGTTCGGGGCGCGCGCTCGACAGCTTTGCGCGCGTCTCGATCGTCAAGCAGGGCCGACGCGTTGTCGCCTTCGAGGCGCAGGCCTGGCAGGAGGACCCGTCAAAGCCCATCGCCTCGGCATTCGGCCATTTCATGCTGCGGCGAACGCGGGGCGTGGATGAGGAATAGTCGCCGGGGCAGCCCTTCACGTCCGATCCGTTGCCACCTCAGCCAGCACGCGGTCGTAAGCGCTGACGGAGGCCAGCGCCGTGTCCCGCACCTCGGCGGCCGCCATGCCCGGGCGATAGAGGCTGCTGCCAAGTCCGAAACTCCTGATACCCACCGCCACATAGGCGGCGAGGTTTTTGTCCGACACGCCGCCGACCGCGCCGACCACCGTCTCCTTTGGCAGGACGGCAAGCTGCGCGGCGATGCCCGATGGCCCCAGGACGGAAGCAGGAAAGAATTTCAGCGCCGAGGCTCCAGAGCGCAGGGCGAGAAATGCCTCGGTGGGTGAGAACACACCGGGCATGGTCACCATCTGCCGTGCCTGCGCCATCGCGAGCACATCGGCATCGACGTTCGGGCTGACCATCAACCGTCCTCCACACTCGGCGACGCGCGCACAGTCGGCGGCACTCAGAACGGTGCCTGCCCCAATCCAACAATCCTTCCCGAAGCGCCTGGAAAGGCGCCCGATCGAGACAAAGGGGTCGGGCGAATTCAGCGGCACCTCGATCAATTCAAAGCCGGTGTCGATCAGCGTTTCGACAATCGCTTCCGCCTCATCGGGACGGATACCGCGCAAGATGGCCACCAACGAGCGCTTCACCTTGGGCCAAGGAATTGGCTGAGCAATCGACTGCATGTCAGAACTTCGCTCCCCAAATGTTGATGGCGGCCTTGCCGAGGCCGAGGCGTGACGCCGCTTCCGCATCGACTGCTGTGACGTCAAAACCCAGCGCGGTCAGCGCGGCCTCGTAGAGCCGGCCCAGGCCGCCCGCTCCGATCAGCCGCAGCGCTTGCGGCCCACCGTGCCGGTGCAGCGCATCGGCGATCTCGGTTCCTATCAGGAGGCCCGAGAGCCGCGCCGCACCGTCGGCGCGCTGCTCTAACCCCAGGAGTTGCGCGGCGCGCAGCCGGAACAGCGATGACGTCAATCCCGAAGGCGCAGCCAGCGCCGTCGCAAGGCCCTCGCGGAACGGCCCGCTATCTGCTGGCGATGGACCGGCCGTCTCGACCGCATGCGCAAGGATGCTGTGCTGCGAGATCACCGAAAACAACTCGCCGGTCATGTAGCTCGAGAACTCGACGACGTGTCCCTGCTCGATCTTGATCCATTTGCTGTGGGTGCCGGGAATGCAGACAAGACCGGTAAAGCCAGGCTCGGTCACCCCCAGAAGCTGCGTTTCCTCGCCGCGCATGACGTCAGGCCGATCGGCTCGCGCCTGCGCGATGCCCGGCAGGATGCGGATATCGCCGGGTGCGTCGATCCGGATCGCGCCCTCATGCAGCGCGTCGAGACGCGTCGGCGTCTTTAAATAAAGTGCTTCGGCCCAGCCCTGCCGCGCGCCCGCCATGCCGCAAATCAAGACAGGCACTCCATCCGGCGCGCCAAGTCTTGCGAGATGATCGCGCAACACCGGCGCAAAGCCGCTGCCGACACAGTGCAGCATGCCTTCGGCGCCGCGGCTCTCCGCGATTGCCGCGCCATCGGCCGACATCAGCCAGCCACGAAAACTGCTGGTGCCCCAGTCGACGGCGACGAAGGCGCCCGGCGTGGCACCGGTTGGGCGTGCAGCAGGCGTCAAGCAAGGATTCCTCTCGTCGATTGCGCGATCACTGCAGTCGATCCGATCCCGCACGCTTGATGTCAAGATCATTATCTCTGCCATGGCAAGGCGAGGAATTTCGACACAATTCTGGTGTCGTTCTCCGACCTGTTCCATTTGGGGGATCGGGGGCTCGGTTGATGCGCACCGCGATTTTGGTTTACGCCATTATCCTGGTTTGCCTGGCCGCTTCCGCGGAGGCGGCCGGCATCCAGTTTCTCAATTCCGACCCCGGTCTGATGGGCGCCATCTGGTATCCCTGCGCAGGGGAGCCGAAAACTGTAGCGCTCGGCAACCTCGCCGTGGCCGCCGAATTTGGGCTGAAGGGCGTGAAGGATTGTCCCGTCACGGGGGCGAATTTGCCACTGGTCATTGTCTCCCACGGTCGCGGCGGCTGGTTCGGCCAACATCATGATACTGTAGAGGCCTTGGCTGATGCCGGCTTTATCGTCGCGGCCATCAATCATCCCGGCGATACGGCCAACGACTCCTCGCGGCGCGACACCCTGTCTGCCTGGGTATCGCGCCCGGTGGATATGGTCCGTCTGCTTGATTTCATGCTGCATGACTGGGAAGACAAGACGGTCATCGATCCCGTCAGCATCGGCTTTTTCGGTTTCTCCATGGGAGGCTCTGCCGGTTTGATGCTAATGGGCGTCACCCCGGATTTCGGGAGGGTTGCAAAGCTTTGCAAGGAGACGACAGGAACCTGTGCGCAACTTCACAACGGGGAAACCCCGCCCAGCCCGCCACACGACACACGCATCCAGGCCGCGGTGATTGTCGATCCAGCGCCCGCAGTTTTTACGGCAGATAATTTGGCTGCTATTAAAATCCCCTTCCAGTTCTGGCGCTCGGAACGGGGAGGTCCAGGCGTGGGTGACGGTTCAGGCAATGCTCGCGTCGCAAATAGCCTGCCGGGCAAACCCGACGTTCACGTCGTGCCAGCCGGTCACTTTGCTTTCCTGGCGCCCTGCTCGCCGGAACTCGCAGCGGCCGTTCCACGTATTTGCACCGACAATCCGATGGGCTTCGACAGGGCTGCCTTTCATCGCGACTTCAATGCTGACGTCATCGCATTCTTTCGCTCGCACCTTGGCGGTGATGGCGCAGCTCACTGAGCGATCACCGTGCTTCGCCGGAGAAAGCCTGCCGCAGGGCTGACAGCCGCTCCAGCGCCGCCTTCGGAAGCGGACCTTTCTCCACCCCGGCGAGCGCGTCATCGAACTGCTGCGGCGTTGCGATACCGACCAGGATCGTGCCGATCGCCGGATGAGACAGCGCAAACCGCGTCGCCGCTTCGGTCAGGCTGGAAGCAAACCCCTCCTTCACCAGCGCCATGAGACGGCGCGCGCGCTCGATATCGGCGTCGTAGCTCATCGCCGAGCCGATCGGCTCGGGCGGCGGACTGGCAATCGGGTGACGCTCGACTGAACCCGACAGCGCGCCGCCGGCGAGCACGCGGATGCCGACGACACCGGCGCCGGCCGCCCTGGTGCGATCGAACAGCCGTCCGTAGTCCTGGGCCGGATAATTTTGCGGCAATGCCTCGGCGGCCGATGGATTGAGCATGTTGTAGACCACCTGCGCGCTGTCGAAGGCGCGCGCGTCGGTCACCTGATGCAGCGCCGCCGTATCGCCGACCGCCGTGATCCCGAGGAAGCGGACCTTGCCCTGCTGACGCAGGCGCTCGAATGCGGGCACCACCTCGCCGAGCACCTGGCCGACGCTCAACGCGGATCCACCCTCCTTCTCGGTGATCGGATTGTGCAGATGAAAGATGTCGACCCGGTCGAGATGTAGCCGGGAGAGGCTGCCTTCGAGCGATGTCGCGATAGCCTCGCCAATGCGGCCGTATTCGCTCGGCGGCACCCGGACCTTGGTGCCGACGACCGCGTTGGCCGGTTTCAGCTTCTGCAGGATACGGCCGAGATTCCTCTCCGATTCGCCATCGCCATACTGCACGGCAGTGTCGAAATAGTTCACACCGGCGTCGAGCGCGCGTGCAACCGTGCGCTCCTGATCGGCGTAATCGCCGCGCACCATCAATCCACCGACGGCGCCGCAGCCGAAGCCCAGCACCGAGACCTGCATTCCGGTACGCCCAAAGATGCGCATCTCCATCGCGGTACCCTCGCCTAATTCAGCCGCAGCTCGGTGATGTGCCTGGGATCGGCCTTCAGCTCGCCCCTCTCCACGCGCTTGACGACGTCAGTCAGGATCGCGTTGGCGCGGCAGGTCATGCCGAGCTTCTCGCCCTCGCGCACGATGTGGCCGTTGATGAACTCGATTTCGGTACGCCGGCCCTTCTGCATGTCCTGGCCCATGGACGGGCGCTGTTCGGAAGCCGTCTTCTTGCCGTCCTTGAAACGCTGCTCGTCATAGGCGCGGGTTGCCGCCTCGTCGCCTTCGCCCGCGCGCGCGATCGTCTCCGGCTCCAGATGCAGGATCTCCTCGAGCTGATAGCCGTGCGCCTGTCCGACACGAATGGCCTCGCTGCCGATCCGCGCCGAGAAGCGGCGGATCGGTTCATTGTTCAGCATCTCGCCGCCGGAGAGACCCGTCGACGCCGAGAGCCCGTTCTGCATGGCGTTGGCCACCAATTTCGACCAGCGCTCGCCCCAAAGATTGCTCGTGACCAGCGCACTATCGGAAAAACCGACCAGGCGGCCGATTTCCCTGGCGCGTTCCGTGATGCGGCCATGCACTTCGCCAGCCCGGAACACGGTGTGCGCCGCCCCACCCTTGCCGGCGCCGCGATGGATGTGGCCGGGCTCAGGCAGGTTCACCGAGATACTGCTCGCGATGCAACCCAGCGTCTTGCCCCAGCCGACGACGCCGGCGATGGTTTCCTCGTTCATGCAGTTTTGCAGCGACACGACATAACCGTTCGGTGCCAGGTACTGCCTGATCATCATGGTCGCCCACGCCGTGTCATAGGACTTCATGCACACGAAGGCGATGTCGACCGGCTTCTCCTTGGAAAGCTGCTGCGCGTCCGTCACATGCAGCGCCCGCACCGGGACCGCGAACTCCGGTACGTCCCTGGCATGCGTGACGCGCAGGCCATGCTTTCGCATGTGCTCGACATGCTCGGGCCAGGGATCGATGAAGGTCACGTCCTCGCCTGCCTGCACCATATGCGCGCCGGCATAGCCGCCGACCGCACCCGCTCCCACGATCGCTATCTTGTTGCCCATGGTTTCTCCCTGGCATTTTCGTTTTCGTTGGCCGAGCCTAGCCCGGCGGCATGGCACATCACAATGGGTGAACGATCGATTCAAGCGCTGACGGTTTCGATCCCGGCGACCGTGCCTAGCTCCATTCGCCTCCCGACCACGAGCGTTGCGGCAAGGCCGCATATGAGAACCGCGATGGATGTCGAGAACGCCAGCGACCAGTTGCCCGTCCACTGCACGAGGCCGCCGATCACCAGCGGCGATATGATCCCGGCCATTCCGAAACCGAAGTTCATGATGCCGCTCGCGGTCTCTGATTGCGAAGGCATCAGATCCATCGGCAGCGACCATATCGGAGACACGATGAACTCCAGGAAGAAGAAGGCGGCGCTGAGCAGGACAGCCGCCGTCACCAGATCCGACGTGGTGACCATCGGAACGATGAACACGAGAGACAGCGCAAATCCGGCGGCGATGACACCCAATCGCGAAATGCCAAGGCTCCGGTAGCGCTTGTAAAGGAAATCGCTGATCAGCCCGCCAAGGGTGTCGCCGACGACGCCGGCAAGGAAGATGCCCGTTGCAAAGACGGCGGTCTGCCTGAGATCAAGTTTGTACTGATGCGACAGGAACAGGGGGGGTCCAGTTCAGATAGGTCCACAGCACCCAGCCATAGCAGAAATCGACCAGGGTGATCGGCAGCACGCGTTTGACCACCGTCAGGAAGGCGACATCGCCCTCGGCGGACACAGGCTTTGACGCTGGCTGAGCAACGACTCCGTCGGTTCGGTAGATCCCGACCCAGAGCAATGTCCAGACCAGGCTGCAAACGCCGAAGGCGATGAAGCTGGCCCTCCAACTCGAGACGGCAACCAGAGCTGTGACGACGCCGGTGTCACCGCGTTGCCGAGCCGGGAAAACGAATGCGTGATGCCTTGGGCGAAGCCGCGTTCCGCTGACGGCATGACGGCGGCCAGGGCCCGCGTCGCCGTCGGAAAGGCGGGACCTTCGGCGGCGCCAAGCAGGATGCGGGCGCAGATGAGCCCGGCAAGTCCACCCGCCAGCCCCGTCCAGATCGTCGCCGCCGCCACCAGCAAGCCGCATAGTCCGAGCGTCACCTTCGGACCTAGTCGATCGCCCACATATCCGCCGATGATCTGAAACAGCGCATAGGGGTAAGCGAACGCGGAGAACACCATTCCAAGATCGAAGGCGCTGAGTTGCAGCTCCTTGCCGATGACGGGCGCCAGGGAGGAGATATTCACGCGATCCATGTAGAATAGGAAATACATCAGGCAGGAAGCTGCGAGGACCTTGCCTTTTCTTGTCATGCTCATTGCCTCGCTGCGTGCTGTTTTCCGGTACAACGACAGGTTTCAGTGGCTGACCGGGCATGTCAACTGTCGTCACGTTGACGGTAGCGCGATTAGGTGACAGTCTTCGCGCTGATCATGGCTCATTCGCAATCAGCGAGGGAGGGACCATTGGCGATCTCCAGCAAAGCTCTTACTCCCGTTATCGGCGCCGAAATATTGGGCGTCGATTTGCACGACGTTTCCGCATCCGCGCAGGAAGCGATCAACGGGTCTTTCGCGAAATTCGGCGCCCTTGTTTTTCGCAATCAGAAGATTAGCGACGACGACTTGCTCGATTTCAGCCGAGCCCTTGGCGATCTGGACCCTCCTCCCAATCAGGAGCACGGTCGCCTCAGTCCTCCCGGTTATCCCGATGTCTATGTCGTCTCCAACGTGCTCGACACCGCAGGCGCTCCCATCGGAGCGCTCGGTTCGGGCGAAGCCGTGTGGCATACCGACATGAGCTATCTGGAAATTCCTCCTTTCGCGTCGATGCTCTATGCGCTCGAAATCCCCGACACAGGTGGAAACACCTGGCTCTGCAGCATGGTCGCAGCCGCCCGCGAACTTCCGGACCACTTGAGGAAAGCGATCGCGGGCCGCCGCATCAAGCACGATGGCACCTACAATTCAGGCGGATTCCTGCGCAAGGGCGTGACCCCGATCGATGATCCGCACAAGGCTCCCGGCGCCTGGCATCCCTCGCTGTGTCTCCACCCCGAAACAGGCGATGAGATGCTGTACCTGGGCCGGCGCAGGAATTCCTATGTCGAGGGGTACGATGCAGATGGCTCGTCAAAGCTGCTGGACGAGCTCTGGGCTTACGCCACGCAACCGAAGTTCTGCTACGAGCACCACTGGCGCATCGGCGATTTGCTGTTGTGGGACAACCGCAGCACCATGCATCGCCGCGATCCCTTCGACAACAATAGGCGGCGGGTGATGCACCGCACGCAGATCAAGGGGAAGTCGGCGCCGATTGCGGCGATGAGCGCGGCGGCGTGAACTCGGCAACTGCCGCGATCGTCTCGAGCGTGGCATTGATCCGCAAATCCCAGAGCATGATCCGGAAAGATCATGCTCAATCAAAAACCTGAAGCGCGATAGCGATCCAACGCTTTAGGGCACCGGAGCGGCGTTCGTTACCTCCTGTGTGACGGGCCTAGGCTGGCCGATCGTCGCGACCGCCGGCGTGCTGCCTTCGAAGCGATGCTGATAGACCAGCAAATTCTCCATCACACGCTGGACATAATTGCGCGTCTCCGCAAACGGAATGCGCTCCGCCCAATCCACCGCGTCGACATTGGGATCGCGCGGATCGCCGTAGGCCTTGATCCAGTCGCGCACGCGGCCGCGGCCGGCATTGTAGCCGGCGAACGTCATGAGGTACGAGCCTCTGTATTCGGCCAGCAGCGCACTGATCTCGGCTGCTCCCATCTGCGTGTTGTAGACGGGATCGGACACCATCCTGTCCCAGTCATACTCCACGCCGAACCTTTTTGCGGTGTCGCGGCCGGCCTCCGGCGTGACCTGCATCAGGCCGACGGCATTGGCGCCGGAGCGATCGCGCTGATTGAACGCGCTTTCGGTGCGGGCGACCGAATAGATGATGCTGCGGTCGATGGCCGGGCCGACCGGGCTGTGCTGCGGTATTCCGATGGTCGGAAACGCGTAGGCATCGAGCGGGAGTCCCCGCGCCAGCGCCGTCTTGCCGAGCTCCAGCATGGCGCGCGCATCGTTGTTGCGGCCTGTTGTCTCGGCGACGGCGGAAAGTGTCGGAACATCGGTCGAGTCTTCGGCGAGATCGGCAGCAAAATAGACCGCGATATCGCGTTCGCCGATCGCATAGAGCATCTCTGCCGCGCGCACGATCTCGTTTGCGGAGGCGCTCGCCTGATCGGGTTGCGGCGGCATGCGGATCTCGATGTTATCGAGGCCAAGTTTGGCGCGTGCCAATTGTCCGTAATAGGCCGTGCTGTAGCGGGCTGCCGCTTCATACTGGGCGCGCATGCGTTCCTTGTCGCCGAGCGCTTCCGCGGCGCGGCCCCGCCAATAGCTGGCCCGCGCCAGCGAAATCGGGTTGATGCACCCCTCGTCGGCGTGAGCAAAATGCGCCAGCGCCGTCTTCGGGTCATTGAGATAGCGCAGCGCGATCCATCCCGGCATGAACTGCGAATCGGAACGGTAGGCCTCGATTACCGGTCGCGCGGCATTGCGCACGACCTCATAGGCACTCTGGAAGTCGCCCCGGTCGAGCAGTTTTCGCGCGAGACTCCGGCGCAGGCGCCACCACTCGTCGGTATCCTGCCGCGCCATGGTCTCCTTGGGCGCCCCCAGGATCAACTGGGCAGCATCGGCGAACTTCTCCTTGCGCATCAACCACTGCGCGCGGCACAGCACATAACCCAGATCCTGGCGCGCCTCGATCGCAACCGAATCGAGCCGGTCGGATGCCTTGTCGTCATTGCCCTTGACGGCACTACAGGCCTTGACGATCGGCACCGCGTCGTCTCCGAGACGACGCGCGGCGCGCATCGCCGCGGACAAGTCCTTCGCACCGATACGCTTGTCCATGCGGGCCTGATCGTCGTCGCGATCGATCAGGTCAGGGAAGGCCTCGAGCACATCGGACTCCGTGCGCTCCGACAGATCTTCCGATCGATAAGCCGCTTGCACCAGACGCCGGGCGCTGTCGCGGTCACCCTCGCCGAGCAGGACCCGCGCCAGCGCGAACCGCCCTTTCGCGGTCAGCGGATGATCGGAGGTGAAGGCGTGCACGGTCGCCGCATCGATCTTGTCGTTCCACAGCCGCGCTTCTGCGCGCCGGCGCAGCAGCGTCACGCCGGGCCAGGCGGGATTATCCGATATGAATGCCGCATAGCGGCCGAAACCGGAGTGCGAGTCCGGATGGCGAAGGATGAACCATTCCGCGAGCCGTTGGCCGGCCGGATCGGCGATGGCTTTTTCGGCATCCGTGGCGTCGCCGGTTTTCCCATGGCGCGCCAGGTCGATCACGTCTTTCAAGACAGCGAGATCGCCGGTGAGTTGAGGTTCGGCCTTCTCGGCGCGCTTGTCGTCCTCATCCGCCTTCTTGTGGCGTTTCTCGGCGACACGCTTCGCGTGCCGGGTCTTCTTCTTTTCTGTCGGCAGCGCCGCCTTGCGCTCATGCCGCGCAGTGCTTGCGACCACATTCCTCTTTCCGGGCGGAACTTGCTTGTGGGACGCCGCTGCGAGCGCGTCGCCCGAAGCCCCGGCGAGAGCCGCGAGGAGGAGCAGACAAGGCCATGGTCCGAACACGAGGCTCATTCCGTGATCCCCTGAGCAACCGGGCACGAACCGCAAGATCAGGCGATCCGTTCGGTTGGAGCTGACCACAGGGTATCACGGCAGAGATTCGCAACTGTCGCGCTCGTGCAACAGAGGAACGCAAATCAGGAAGTGGTGTGAGAACACAGTTTCAACACAATCGAGCTGCCGAAGGCGCGCGGTCATCGCGAGCCACTGAAGTGAAACATCGGCAAACCTGACAGCACCGGCGAAGGCCAAGGATGCGTATGCCGCCTGCGGAGCCCACTGCTTGGACAGCCATGGCCGCACAAGGAAGGTTGTTAACCTTATCTTAACCATAAGCGCTCAGCCTGACGCTCTGGTTCGGGCACACATTTGGAATATGAATAACGTTACGAACTGATCTCGACACCAGCCGCTTTTGATCGTTCATCCCTGGGCGACGGGTAGTACCCGTGGGGGCTCGTGGAGCAACGGCATGTCCGGGCGTGAGTTGCGTTTCGAAGGAAATCTGCTTTCTGCTTTCGCGTCGATGATTGGTGGTGCCATCGGTGTGAGCGTTCCGTTGGCGCTGTTGATCATCTGGCTTTGTTCCTGAAGCTTGCGGGAGCATGCTGCGCGCCGCTGTCGCGCCGTGTCGCGGCCTTTACGCTTGCCCGTGTGCCGCTTTGACGGCGGCCCGATCAATGTCGCCTCTCGCATCCTTCGGCAGTTTGTCGACGAAAACAACCACTTTCGGTCGCTTGTATCGCGCGATCAGGCCGCCCACGAAGTCGATGATCTCGTCAGCGGTTGCCATCTTCGATGGCTGCAGCACACAGATCGCCTTGATCGCCTCGCTCCATTGCGGATCGGGTACGCCGATCACCGCGACATCGGCGATCGACGGATGCTGGCGGATCGCGTTCTCGACCTCGGCGGGATAGACATTCTCGCCGCCGGTCTTGATCAGTTCCTTCTCCGCCGCGCGACCGGCATACCAAAGATAGCCGTCGGCGTCGAAATAGCCCATGTCGCCGGTATGGTGCCAGCCGTTGCGGAATGTCACCGCCGTGTCGGCTTCCAGATTCCAGTATCCCTTGAACACCGTCGGACCGCGCACCACGATCTCGCCGGTCTGACCGATCGCCTTCCGGCGGTCGTCGCCGTCCACCACTGCGATACTGCGCCAGAACAACGACCGGCCCGCCGACTTCGGACGATCCCGGTATGGTGAGAGCGTTACGACTCCCGATGTCTCCGATTGACCGAACGTGACCCAAAACGTTGCGTTAGGACATTCGTTTTCGAAACGCTCGATGGTCGCAGGCGAATCCAGCCCCGTCACGGCGCGCAACGATGATAGTTGCCCCGCTTGAGCCTGGTCCAGGATACTGCCCAGCATCGGTGCGAACTCCGACATGACCGTGACCTTTTCCGCTGCGATGTCGCGCGCGGCTTGCGCGGCATCAAATTTCGCGGCGATGACGCTGGCGCCGCCGGCTTGTTGCACCGTCAGCATCAGGCCAAGGCCCGCCACATGAAATAGCGGCAGCACACCGAGATTGACGTCGCGCTCGTCAAGCCCCCACGCATGGACCAGCGAACTTTGCGCCGTCAGCATGCCCGCCTGCGACAGGAGCGCGCCGCGCGGACGGCCGCCGACGGCTGCGGTGTGAATGATGACGAAACCGGCGTCGACATCGAAGGCGGCGTGCGGAAGATCGCCGTCGGTTGCCGACAGCTGCGAGAAAGGGATCAGCTCGGGGTGCGCGGCGCCGACACCGAAATAATGCCGCACCGACGGCAACGATCCTTTTAGCGCGACGACCGCGTCGTGATAGTCGGCGCCGGCAACGACGATCACTGGCGCACCGTCAGCGAGGACGAAGGCGATCTCCTCCGGGTTCAGACGATAATTGACCGGAAGCAGGATTGCCCCGAGCAGCGCCGCTGCGCCGATCAGATCGACCATCTCGAGCGAGTTCTGCGACAGGATCCCGAGGCGATCGCCGGACTTCACACCGAGGCGCGAAAGACCGCCCGCCAGCCTTCCGACACGCCGCAGATAGTCCGCATGCGTCACGCGCGTCCCGTCGAAGATGAAGGCAGCACGATCGGGAAAACACTCGGCGTTGCGGCGATAAACGTCGCCAAACGTGAAGTTCCTTAAAGCCATCGAATCATTCCCGTGAGATTTCTGCGGCGATTTTTGTCGGCATTGGCTTGCGCTGTCCGTCAGCCGTGCATGGTCAACCCACCCGACACGCTGATTGTTTGCCCCGTGATGAAGGCGGCATCATCGCTGAGCAGGAATGCGATCATGCCTGGATAGTCATCCGGCTGACCAAGACGCCGCAACGGAATCGCCCGGGCAAGTCCTTCGGCGATCTTGCTACCGGACGGCGAGCTCCTGGTGAAAGCGTCGAACAGCGGCGTATCCGTTGGGCCGGGGCAGACCACATTCAAGATGATATTCTTTCGCGCCAGCTCGCGGGCCACCGTTTTGGTGAAGGAGATCAAGCCGCCCTTGCATGCCGAATAGACCGCCTCTCCGGAGGAGCCGACCCGGCCCGCATCGGACGCCACGTTCACCACCCGCCCAAAGCTGCGTTCCACCATGCGCTTGACCACGACGTGATGCAGGTTGAGCGGTCCGTAAAGGTTGATTCCGATCACCTTGTCCCAGAAGGCGCGATCAGTTTCCAGAAAGGCGATCGGGATATCCCAGCCGGCAACATTGGCAAGCAGCTCAACCGGCCCCGCAGCGGATTCGAACTTGTCTGCAGCGGCAGCGACCGCGTCGCGATCGGTGATATCGACCTGGAAGGCCAGTACGCGGCCAGGCTTGCCGGCGCAGAGATGCGCGGTCTCCTCCGCACCCTCCAGGTTCTGATCGAACACGCCAACGACACAGCCTTCGTCGGCCAGTCGAAGCGTCGTCGCCCGTCCGATCCCGCTGGCCCCGCCGGTCAGAATGACCCGCCGCCCATCAAGTCCGCGCATATCAACCTCCCATCTGCTTTTATCGTTACGCCCGCACAGGAACGTTGGCGGATTGTTTCGAGCCGCCGACATGACGTCAACATCGGCTTCCCTGACCGCCAATCAAACCCGCATACTACCGTCCCTCGAACCTCGGGCTTCGCTTTTCGCGGAAAGCCTTGATTCCTTCCCGTGCATCGGCCGTTCTCGAGATCGCGGCCAGCGTTTGGGCCTCGTCCTCCAGTTGGCTTTCGAAGGAGCGGTTCGGCGCCTGCAGGAACAGCCGCTTGATCCCGCCATACGCCTCCGTCGGACCGGATGCGAGCTCCCGGCCGATCCGCTCCGCTTCCGCCATCACGCGATCATCGTCGACCACCAGATCGACCAGACCGGCTGACTGTGCGGCAGCGGCATCGAGTGTCTCGGCGAGCAGAAAGAACCGCTTGGCGCGCGCCGGGCCCATCCGCGCCGACAGGGTCATCGTCGAGCCAGTGTCCGGGCTGAAACCGATCCTTGTAAATGCCGATGTGATCCGGACTGACTTTCCAATCACGACCAGGTCAGCCGCCGCCATCAGCGAAACGCTTCCTCCCGCCACATGGCCATGGACGGCAACCACGACGGGCGCGCTCATCCGCTTCATCCTCACGACCGCGGCGTGAAGATCGGCCGTCCAGCGCTTGATCATGGCCGGCAGCCCTGCCCCCTGGCGCTCGAATGCCGCGATATCGCCGCCGACGCTGAACAGCTTGCCGCGTGCCGATAACAGCACGGCGCGTATGTCCTCGCGTTCGCTCAACTCCGCCATGGCGAGGCTGAACTCCCGGCAAAAATCACCGTCTACGGGATTGCCCCGGTCGGGCTGGTTGAGCACGATATGGGCGAGGCCATCCGCCACGTCGCAGGAAAAGCTCGTCGTCGGTGTTGCCAAACTCATCTCAAGCTCCGCCGTTGTTTATCGCCCACTTTATCGACCGCGTCGGTTGTCACAAGGTCGCAGATGCTTTCGCCGCCAATCGCACCGGCGGTTGACGAAGCCTTTTGACTGCGCCAATAATCGCACGCATAAGGCGCTTTGAACATGTATCCGACGCGGCGGTCTCTGTTGGTTTCCAAATCCCAGAAGCGCATTTCCGGATCCAGGCGAAACGCTACCCCTCGACCGGCTTCGACATCGAAGCGCAAAGGCGTATCACCAGGCAAAGCGGTGGCTGCCGTCGCCCAGACTTCCAAATCGAAGAAGTCGCGCGATTCGATTTTGGAAGCCGCGGCCAGGCTGTTTCGCCGCCAGGGTTACTCCGCCACGACGCTGCGCCAGATCGCCGCAAAGGCGGAAATCAAGGCGGGCAGCGTCTATTACTATTTCGATTCCAAGGAGCAGATCCTCGATGAGGTCTTGCATCTCGGGCTGCTGGGTGTGTTCGAAGCCGTCAAGAAGGCCTTGAGCGATGCAGGCCGGGTTTCGCACCGCCGCCGTATCGGGCTGGCGATCGAAGCGCATCTGGTGGCGCTCCTCGAAGCCAGTGACTTCACGTCCGCCAACATTCGTATCTACGGTCAGCTGCCCGAAGCTCTCAAGAAGCCGCATCGCCCGCTGCGCAGAGCCTATGCAAAATACTGGGACAAGCTCTTTCTCGACGCGCGCCGAGCCGGAGAAATCCGCGCCGACATCGAAATCGTTCCGTTGCGGATCTTCGTCCTGGGCGCGCTGAACTGGACCATCGAGTGGTTCAACCTCGACAGCAAGGACGCGGTGTTGAAGCTGGCCCGGCGGACCGAGCTGTTGATCTTCGATGGCGTCAAGAAGGCCTAGTCACGACATCCGACGGACGTTCGTCTCAGCGCATTCGCTTCGCGACCTCCTCCAGCATGACCTCGGTGGTACCGCCTCCGATCGATTGCACGCGGGCGTCCCGGGCCATTCGCTCGATTGTGCTCTCGCGCATGTAACCCATGCCGCCGTGAAACTGCAGGCAATCGTACATCACCTCGTTGACCAGTTCGCCGCAATAGGCCTTGACCATCGACACTTCCTTGGTCGCGTCGATCCCCTGGGTGACCAGCCAGGCCGAATGATAGACCAGTTGACGGCCGGCCTCGACCCTGGCTGCCAGCATCGCCAATCGCTGACGGATCGCCTGTTTCGACCATAGCGGTGCACCGAAGGTCTGCCGCTGCGTCACCCAGTCCAGCGTCAGTTCGATCGCGGCCTGCGCTTCGCCCATCGCCATCGCACCGATGACGATACGCTCGTTCTGGAAGTTGCGCATGACGGCGTAGAAGCCCTGCCCTTCCTCGCCGAGCAGGTTCTCGGCCGGAATGCGGCAACCCTCGAACAACAGTTCGGCCGTGTCGGATGACCGCCAGCCATGCTTGTCGAGCGCGCGGCCGACGCGGAATCCCGGCGTCCCCTTTTCGACCAACAGCATCGACAGCCGCCAGGAAGGCCGCGCTTCCGGGTTAGTGACGGCCGCAACGCAGTAAAGATCGGCATGGACGCCATTGGTGATGAACATCTTGGCGCCGTCGAGCACATAGCCGTCGCGATCGCGCCGCGCGGTCGTGCGGATTGCCTTCACGTCAGAACCCGCGCCCGGCTCGGTAACCCCGACCGCGACGATTTTCCTGCCGGCAACGACATCCGGCATGAACCGATCCTTCAGCGCCTGCGAGCCGCTGTTGAACAGATGCACCGACGCCATGTCGGTGTGGACCAGCACAGTGATGGCTACGCCCGAGAATGTCGACCGACCCAGTTCTTCCGCGAGCACGACGGTCGCCAGCGTGTTCAAATCCGAGCCGCCATACTCAGCGGGATAGCGGATGCCAAGAAAGCCGAGCTCTCCCATGCGCTGCAGCACCTCGCGCGGCACCAACCCGTCCTGTTCCCACTTCAGCGCGTGGGGCTTGATCTCTTCATCGACAAAGCGGCGTATCTGGGCGCGCAGCAACCCGTGCTCTTCCCCCAGATAGGCAGAAGGCAGATCGCCGTTGGTCACGGATGCGTTCATGCCGATTTGCCTTCTCTTTCGTTTATTTGCCTTGCGTCTATTTACCTTGCCACACCGGCTTGCGCTTTTCGGCAAACGCCTTCGGGCCTTCGATCGCGTCGAGACTAGCATAGGTTTCGACATGCAGCCGGTTGGCCTCGGCCAGGCCGTCCGCGCAACCGAGATCCATCGCCGCGAGCACACTTGCCTTGGCCGCCTTGACCGACAGCGGCGCGCCCGCGACGATCCCACGCGCGAGTTGCAGCGCCCGCGCGCGCACGGCATCAGGCGTATCTTCCAGATAGTTCAGGAAGCCATGGCCGGCGAGCCGCTCGATCGGGAACGTCTCGCCGGTCAGGACCAGTTCCATCAGCAGCGGCTGCGGCAGCATCCACAGCAACGGCACGGCCCATGGCGAACCACGCCCCATCTTGACCTCGGTGATGCCGGCGCGCGTCCCGCGAAGACCAACCCTCAAGTCGGACTTGATGGCCAACAGCATGCCGCCCGCCATCAGCGATCCCGTCATCGCCGCGATGATCGGCTTTGACACCTTGCGCATCGCTGTCTGCATCGGATCACGCATCAACGTCAGAATATCGACGCCATCGCGCGCCCTGATTTCGGCGGCCTGCTTGAGGTCCATGCCGGCGCAAAACACCCCGCAATCGGTCGAGGTGAGGATCACCACCCTCGCCTGCGCATCCTTCTCGATACGCTCCCACGCGTCGGTCAAGGCATTCATCGCCTCGACCGACAGGGCATTCTTGCGCTCCGGCCGATCGATCGTCACGGTCACGATACCATCGGCCAGCGCATAACGGACGGGTTCACGCTCGGACATCGTCTTTCTCTTCCGGAGATTTCTAACATCTGTTAGAATACTGCCGAACCGTTCGAATACAACCGGTATTCAATCATCGGGACTATCATGCAGCCAATGCCCGCCATGCGTTTCGCGTCAGATCTTTTGAATGGCCAGGTCGCACTCGTCACCGGGGGCGGAACCGGAATGGGCCGCGCCACCGCGATCGAAATGGCCCGCTGCGGCGCGGATGTCGTGGTGCTGGGCCGTCGCGCCGAACCGATCGAGGACTGCGCCAGAGTCATAGGCGAGCTCGGCCGCAAGGCCGTAGCGATCTCCGCCGACATCCGCCTGCCCGAGCAGATCGAGGGCGCCATGCAACGCATCAAGAGCGAGTTCGGCCGGCTCGACATTCTCGTCAACAACGCCGGCGGCCAGTTCGTGACGCCGGCGCGCGAGCTCAGCAACAAGGGCTTCGAAACGGTGATCCGCAACAATCTGATCGGCTCCTGGCAGATGACCAGGGCCGTCGCCGATCACTTCATGCTCGAGCATGGCGGCTCGATTGTCTTCGTGACGGCCTGCGTCCGTTCCGGCTTGAGCGGCTTCGTGCACACGGCGGCCGCGCGCGGCGGCGTGCTCGCGATGATGAGGACACTGGCGTTCGAGTGGGCAGAATTCGGCATCCGCCTCAATTGCGTCGCGCCCGGCACCATCAAGACCGAGGGCATGGACCACTACCCGATCGAGCCCGAGCAATGGTTGAAACTCAATCGCAACGTGATGGGACATATGGGGGACGTCGATGACATTTCGGCCGCGATCATTTTTCTCAGTTCGCGGCTCGGGAAATTCGTCACCGGCGAGGAATGGTACATCGACGGCGGCGAAACGCTGCATCTTGCCCATGATGCGCGGCAGATGATCGACATGGCGAAATTCTCCAGGCGCGAACCCGCCGTACCCAAGATCAAGTGAGGCCGTTCACCGGCTATAACGCCTGCGCGATCCGCACGCCCTCGTCGACGGCACGCATGGCGTCGAGCTCGGCGGCTTCCTTGGCCCCGCCGATGATGTGGACTTCGATGCCAGCCGATTTCAGCTCGTCGAACAGGCCGCGGTTGGAGTCCTGCCCGGCACAGATCACGATGGTGTCAGCCTCGATCAACTGCGGGACGCCCTCGATCATGACATGCAATCCGGCGTCGTCGATTCGCTCATAGGTGACGCCGGCCAGGATCCTGACGCTGCGCTTGGCAAGGCTGCTGCGCAGGATCCAGCCGGTCGACACCCCGAGATTGATGCCCGCCCGCGTCGCCTTGCGCTGGAGCATGGTGATCTCGCGCGGACTTTGCCGCGGCGCCAGCGGATCGCCCTTCAGGCCGCCGGCCTCGGCAAGGCTGGCGTCGACGTTCCATTCGGCCTGAAACTCCGCCACGTCCATGCCGCGCGCCTTCGGGGCTTCGCCCGGTTGCGAATGGCAGAGGTATTCGGCGACGTCGAACCCGATGCCGCCGGCACCGATGATGGCTACCCGGCGGCCGGCTTTTCGCTTGCCGCTGAGCAAATCGGCATAAGACACGACCTTCGGATGATCGATGCCCGCAATATCGGGCGTGCGCGGATGCACGCCCGAGGCAACCACCACGGCCTCGAACGCCTCCTTCCTGAGATCGTCGGTGCCGGGCGATACGTTGAGGCGCAACTCGACGCCACCGTCCGAAATCCTGCCGCTGTAATACCGCAGCATCTCGTCGAACTCGCCCTTGCCGGGAACGGCGCGGGCGAGATTGATCTGGCCGCCGACACGATCGGTGGCCTCGAACAGCGTGACCTTGTGGCCCCGACGGCTCGCTTCTGCCGCGGCCGCAAGCCCTCCCGCACCGGCGCCGATCACGGCAACCTTGCGGGCCCTGGCCGCCGGCCCGTCGTCGAATTCGGTTTCGCGGCAGGCGCGCGGATTGACAAGGCATGTGGCGCTGCGATCGGAAAAAATCAGATCGAGGCAAGCCTGGTTGCAGGCGATGCAAATGTTGATCTTGCTGGCGTTACCTTCCCTCACCTTCCTGGCAAAATGCGGGTCGGCCAGCATCGGGCGCGCCATCGAGACCAGATCGCTGTCGCCCGCCGCGAGGATCGCCTCGGCGACATCGGGCGTATTGACGCGGTTGGAAGCCACCACTGGAATACCGACGACGCGCTTCAACCGCGCGGCGGCGAAACGCCAGGCGGCGCGCGGTATCGGATAGGCGATGGTCGGAACCCGCGCCTCGTGCCAGCCGATGCCGGTATTGAGGATATCGGCGCCGGCAATTTCGACCCGACGCGCCAGCCGATCGATCTCCTCGCCGGTAGCGCCGTCCTCGACCAGATCGACGGCGGAAATGCGATAGATGACCAGGAACTCCGGGCCCGCCGCCGCGCGCATGCGCTTGACCAGTTCGACGGGAAGCCGATGGCGGTTCTCCTCCGACCCTCCCCATTCATCACTTCGGTCGTTGGTGCGCACCACCGTGAACTCGTTGATCAGGTAACCTTCCGATCCCATGATCTCGACGCCATCGAAGCCGGCTTCCCTTGCCAGCATCGCGCAGCGGACGTAATCCGATATGGTCTGCTCGATCTCGGCAACGCTCATGGCACGCGGCGGAAACTTGTTGATGCGCGAGCGGATGTCGGATGGGCCGAGACATTCCGGCTGCCGCGCATAACGGCCGGAATGCAGAATCTGCAGGCAGATCTTGCCGTCGTGCCGGTGAACCGCCTCGGTGATGCGCTGCAATTCCCGCGCCTGCGCAGGCTCGGTCAGAATCGGACCGCCCGGCTCGATCAGGCCCGCCGTGTTCGGCGCATAACCGCCGGTGATGATCAGGCCGACCTCGCCCTTTGCCCGTTCCGCGAGAAACACCGCCATCTTGTGCAGCCCGTTCTCCTCCATGTCGAGGCGGGTATGCATCGAGCCCATGATCATCCGGTTGCGCAATGTCGTGCGTCCCGCCCTGAGCGGCGATAGCAGATTTGGATAGTGCGACATTGCGGGGTTGCTGGTCATCAACGCGGCCCATGGTCACGATTGCGGAATTTCTAACACTTGTTAGACTGAATAAAAATCGGGCTGAATGCAAGCCATTGGCCTTGTTCGCGGAGATACCGTCATGGACTACGCGCTCAGCGAGCAGCAGCAGGCGTTTCGCGAGACCGCAGAGCGATTTGCGAGGCAGAAGCTCCTCCCTCACTACCAGAGGCGAGCCAAACAAGACCGCATCGACCGCGCGATGCTGAAGGAGATGGGTGATCTCGGGTTGATCGGCGTCGACCTGCCGGAACAATATGGCGGCCTCGGCGAGAGCAGCGCCACCGCCGGGATCATCATCGAGCAGATCGCTTACGGCGACTTCAACGCCAGTTACGTTCAACTGCTGGCCTCACTGATGGGTGGCATGATCGCCCAACACGCCTCGCCTGACATCGCGAACGAATGGCTGCCGCGCGTCACCAGCGGCGAAGCGATCATCGGCCTTGGCCTCACCGAGCCGCGCGGTGGGTCGGACGCCGCCAACCTCATCTTGCGCGCCGAGAGGTCCGGCAACGGCTACCGTCTCAACGGCGAGAAGACCTCGATGAGCTTTTCGGACCAGTGCGACGCCGCTGTCATTTTCGCGCGCACCGGCAGTGTCGAGGACGGCGCCCGTGGAGTCAGCGCCTTCTTTGTCGATCTCAACCAGCCCCGTATCACCCGCACGCATTTCGATGACATCGGCACCAGGCCAGTCGGTCGGGGCTCGGTCTTCTTCGACGACGTGTTCGTTCCTGGCGAGTGCTTGATGGCCGAGGAGAACAAAGGCTTTTCCAGGATCATGTCCGGCTTCGACTACAGCCGCGCCCTGATTGGCCTGGAATGCATCGGCCCGGCACAGGCCTCCGTCGACGAAGCCTGGCAATACAGCACCGGCCGCATCGCCTTCGAGCGGCCTATCGTTCAGTATCAGGGCGTGAGCTTCCCGCTGGCGGAGGCCGAAACCCAGCTCACCATGATGCGGCAACTCTGCTTTTACACGCTATCGCTGCGCGACCGGCGGCTCGCCCACACCGCGGAGGCCGCAATGTGCAAATGGTACGTGCCGAAAGTGACCTGTGAGATCATTCACCAGTGTCTGCTCACCCACGGCCACTACGGCTACACCACAGATTTGCCGTTCCACCAACGCTACATCGACGTCATGGGCCTTCAGATCGGCGACGGCACCGCGCAGATCCAGAAACTCGTCATTGCCCGAGAGAAAGTCGGGCGGGTAGCGGTTCAATACGCCAGGCAACCCGAGGGGGGCAGGACGGCTCCGAAATAGACGCCGGCCGCGGCCTTATCGGTCCCCATCGAAGACGGCATCGCGGACCGGCGTCCTGTCGATGCTGGACTGCCATAATTTCGGATAGGTGGCGCGGAAATCCCGCAGCAATTGTCCGATCGGCGGATCTGCAAACCACCCGCGATCGTTCACGTACTCCATATGCCGCTGGCTATTGGCGTCGAATTCATGAAACAGCGCGTCGCTTTTTCCGTCGAAGACCAGCTGCTTGACACCGAACCGCTCACACATCTCTGTGTTGAATGCCGGCGTCACCTTGAACTGCCGGCCGTCGAGCCAGACCGCCACGTAGCCATGATAGATGAACAGGTCGGTTCCCATCAGTCCGGCGAGCTTCGGCGAATTCAAATGATTACGGACATCTGCAAATCCGACGGCTGCCGGGATATCGGCGGCGCGCATGGCGGCGGTCAGCAAGATTGCCTTTGGCACGCAATAGTTCGACGGCTTCCCGACGATCCGGCTGGCGCGGTATTCGTCCGCGGTGGTGCCGATATCGAACGGATTGTACCTGATCTGATCGCGGACGGCGTCGAACAGGCGAATCGCCTTGTCGGTCTGGGATAGGTCGCTCGCACCTTTCAGGTTGCGCGCCACGAAATCGCGAACCTCTGAAGAACGACTATCGACAAAACCCGTGGAGGCCAGAAACTCCGAAGCGCTCGAATTCATTTCCCTCTCCTGGCTGCTTCCGGTCAAGCCGCATTTCTAACAAACGTTAGAATCAATAGATAGCGGCCCATTGACGCAAAACGCACCGAGGCGTTAGCCTCTGCCCCACCCGGCAAGCCGCTGCTAGCTAGACCATTCATGAACGATACCACGCCATATCTCTGGACGCCGCCACCGGAACTGGTGGCGCGGAGCAATCTCACCGCCTTTCTGCTCACGACCGGCCGTCAGGATTACGATGATCTCGCGTCGAAAGCCGAAGCGGATCCTGCATGGCTGATGCAGGAAGTCTTCAGATTCTGCGATGTTCGGTTTTATCGCAGTTGCGATCAGATCCTCGATGTTTCGCGCGGTCAGGCGTGGGCGCGCTGGTGCGTCGGCGGCACCACCAACATCGTGCTGAATTGCCTCGACAAGCATCGCGGCACGGCGGTGTGGGATCAAACCTTTCTGGTCTGGGAGGGCGAGGACAAGGCTGAACGCCGCTCGCTGAAGTACCACGAATTCGAGCGCGATGTCGCCCGGCTGGCACAGGGGCTGCGGGACGTCGGGATTGGGCGGGGCGACGTGGTCGCTATCTACATGCCGAACCTGCCCGAGACATTCGCCGCGTTCTTTGCGATCCTGAAGCTCGGCGCAATTGTCATGCCGCTGTTCTCGGGGTTCGGCCCCGCGCCAATTCAGACCCGCCTGAACCACGGCGGGGCGAAGGCGGTCATCACCGCCGACGGCACGTGGCGGCGTGGCGTACCCGCGCCACTCAAATCCGTGCTCGATGCCGCCCTCGAAGGCGTGCCGACGGTGCAGCACGTGATCGTCACGCGTCGCCACGGTCTTGCGATCGACACCCCGATGCAGAAGGGCCGCGACCTCTGGTGGGACGACGTCGTCGCCGGCAAGGACTCAGCCATCGCAACGGTCGAGATGCAGGCCGAAGACCCCGCCATCCTGCTATACACATCCGGCACGACGGGCGAGCCGAAGGGATGCATCTGGACCCATATCGGGTTCATCGGTTCGATGGTGACCCGCGACATGATCATCTGCGGGGACTTCAAATCGTCCGACCGCTTCTTCTTTTTCAGCGACATGGGCTGGATGGTCGGCGCGATGTGCGCCTGCATCCCGAGCTTCGCCGGCGGCAGCCTGCTGATCGCGGAAGGCACGCCGGATTATCCGGACACCGGACGGTTCTGGCGCCTAATTGCCGATCATCAAGTGACTTACCTCGGCGTGTCGCCGACGATCGTGCGCAGCCTGATGCGCTATGGCCTGGAGGTCAATGATCACGATCTTTCCAGCCTGCGGATGACCGCCTCCGGCGGCGAAGCCTGGACCGCGGCGCCGTGGCTGTGGTTCTTCGAGCACGTCTGCAAGAAAAAGATTCCGATCATCAACATTTCAGGTGGCACCGAGGTCGGCGGCTGCATTTTCACCGGCACACCCAATCATCCGATGAACCCGGGCTCCTTCTCCCGACCGGCGCTTGGGGTCGGCGCCGACATTGTCGACATGACCGGCAAGCGCGTGCCCGACGGAACGGTCGGCGAGCTGGTGCTGCGGCATTCGTCGATCGGGTTGACCAAGAGTTCTCTGGAAGGCCGATGCGCGCTATATCGAGAGCTATTGGAGCACACTGCCCGGGCTGTGGGTGCATGGCGACTTCGCGATGCGCGGGCAGGACGGGCTCTATTACATCCTCGGCCGGTCCGACGACACCATCAAGATTTCCGGCAAGCGCACCGGCCCGGCAGAGCTCGAGGGCATTCTGATCGCAACCGGCAAGCTGGCGGAAGCCGCCGTGTTCGGCATTCCACATCCCGTCAAGGGCTCCGCGATCGTCTGCGCCTGCGTGCCGATGCCGGATGTCGAGGGCGATCACAGCCTCGCGGCCCAGCTGTCGTCGGCCATCGTCACGGGAATGGGCACGTCTTATCGCCCCGAGACCATTCTGTTTGTCGATGATCTGCCGCGCACCCGCAATCTGAAGATCATGCGCCGGGTGTTGCGCGCCGTTTTCGAGGACAAGGACCCCGGCGATCTCTCTGCGCTGGCCAATCCCGAAGCGGTCGACCGGCTGCGCGAAAAACTCGCCGCGATGTGAGCCGGGCGGAAGGGCCGCGCGACGGCGGCCCTTCCAAAGCACCATTCCTGCCCGCCCGACGTCAGATCGGGCAGTCCTGCGGGAATACCGGCTTGCGCTTCTCGAGATGCGACGCCAGGCCCTCGCGCGCTTCAGCGCCGGTAAAGCCGAGCATCTCCAATGCGGTCGACGTGTCGAACAGCGGTCCGTTGACGCGGAGCCAGTTGTTCAACGCATATTTGGTCCAGCGGATCGCGCTTTGCGCGCCGGTGGCCAGATCCTCGGCCGTTTCCAGCGCGACCTTTTGTAGATCGGCGTCCTCGACGCACAGCGAAACCAACCCGATCCGCTCGGCTTCGGTTCCGGACAGCGGCTTGCACGTCAACAGATAGTATTTCGCCTTGGCAAGTCCACACAGCAGCGGCCAGATGATGCAGGCGACATCGCCGGCCGCGACACCGAGCCGGGTGTGACCGTCGACGATGCGAGCGGACTTCCCGCAGATCGAGATATCGGCGAGGATGCCGACGACGAGACCCGCGCCGACGGCGACGCCGTTGATGGCGGAGATGATCGGCTTGTTGCAGTTGATGACGTTGTAGACGAGGTCCTTGGCCTCCTTCCACGTGGCCATGCGCGCGCTGGGATTGTCGAGAATGCTCTTGATCAGCTCGAAATCGCCCCCGGCCGAGAATGCCTTGCCCGCACCGGTCACGATGACGGCGCTGATGTCGGGATCGTCGTTGATATCGCGCCAGATATGCGTGAGCTGCGTATGGGTCTGCGCATCGACGGAGTTGTATGTTTCGGGCCGGTCGAATGTCAGCCGCAGGATCCGCTTGGACGGATAATCGATCTTCAGGCTGGTGTAGGCGGCATATCGGTCGGACATGGGCTCCTCTCTTTGCTGGCGGGCCAGGCTCGGGCCCTCGATCGCTTGCGCGCAACCGGTCATGGATCGTTTCGAACAGATGTTAGAATTTAGGTTTGATCGGATACTGCCGCAAGCGTATAGTTTTGCGCACATGGAGGGGCGCCAAACAACAAGAAAACGCCTTTGGGAGTGAACGGAAAATGACTGGCGAATCCGACGGCGCCGCCGCAGCCGGCTCAGGCTCCACGGTCGGCGAATTGTTCCGCGCTCGTGCGAAGATTCAGTCGGCCGACACGGCGATCGAATATCAGGGCCGGCAGATCAGTTATGGCCACTTGCTCAGCCGCGTCGAGCGCGCAACCGCGATGCTGTCGGCCAGCGGCCTGCGCCGGGGCGATCGTGTCGCTTTGCTGTCACGCAACCGGCCCGAATATGTCGAGATCGAATTGGCGGCGGCCAATCTGGGCATCATCACCGCGTGCCTGAACTGGCGCTTGTCGCCGCGCGAGCTCACCTATTGTGTGGAACTGGTTTCGCCGAAGCTCCTGATCGTCGAACCGGACCTTGCTGGCAACCTCGCGACTTCCACGCTCTGGCAGACCCTCGAAATCGGACCGCACTATGAACGCTTGCTGCAACAGCAGGCCGATCATGAGGCACCGATCGTCGCCGAACCCGAAGACGGCCTGGTGATCCTCTATACGAGCGGCACCACCGGCCTGCCGAAGGGTGCCGTGATTTCCCATCGCGCGATGATCGCACGCTCGCTGGTGTTCAGCTCCGAACTGTGCATTTCGCATCGCGACAGCTTCGTCGCCTGGGCGCCGATGTTTCATATGGCCTCGACCGACCACAGCCTCTCGACCCTGCTTCGCGGCGGCACCGTCGTGATGATCGATGGCTTCCAGGTCGAACCACTGCTGGCGGCTGTCGAGCGTCACCAGATCGGCTGGCTGGTTCTGATACCCGGCATGGTCGAGGCGTTTGCCACGGCCATGAAGGCGCAGGCAACCAAGGTGAGAGGCGTCCGCGTGTGTGGCGCCATGGCCGATCTGGTGCCGCCGCATGCGATCGCCGAGGTGACGGAACTGCTGCAGGCGCCCTATCTCAACAGCTTCGGCTCGACCGAAACCGGCCTGCCTCCCGCCACGCGGGCGCTGATCGCGCCGGGCCAGATACCCGAGCGGCTCTCGAAGCAGCAAAGCGCATTTTGCCAGATCAAGCTCGTCGATCCTTCCGACCGGGAAGTCGGGCCGGGCATGCCCGGAGAACTCGCCATGCGCGGCACCACTTTGTTTTCGGGCTACTGGCAGGCCCACGACACCAATGCGCATGATTTCCGCGGCGGCTGGTTTCACATGGGCGACGTATTCCGCCGCAACGCGGATGGCTCACTGGATTTCGTCGATCGCGTCAAATATCTGATCAAATCCGGCGGCGAGAACGTCTATCCGGCGGAGATCGAACGCGTTCTGTTGAGCGATAGCCGCGTCACCGAAGTGGCTGTCGTGAGAGCAAAGGATCAGAAATGGGGCGAGGTCCCGGTCGCTTTCGTCTCCTGCCGCGATGGCAGCGTGACCGAAACCGATCTGCTTGAATTGTGCCGTCGCGATCTCGCCTCATACAAGCGGCCGCGGCAATTCAACTTCATCGACTTCTCTGAAATTCCCCCGCTCGACCAGCGGCAAGGTCCAGCGCCATGAATTGGAAGCGAGACTTGCGAGGATACGCAGCACCGGGACCCCGACATGAGCGACAGCGGACTGCGCGGCAAGGTCGCGGTGGTCGGAATCGGAATGTCGCCCGTCGGCAAAGTACCCGGCAGAAGCCCGCTTTGGCTTGCCGCCGATGCCGCAAAGAAAGCCCTGGCCGATGCCGGCCTTGAGAAGCGCGATGTGGACGGTGTGCTGTCATGCCATGCCTTTGCTTCGCCATTCCATCGCTTCAGCGTGGCTTTCAGCGAATATTTCGGCATTCAACCGACCTTTTCGAATACCCTGCAGGTATCGGGCGCGACCGCGGCGACGATGTTCAACATCGGCGCCGCCGCCATTCATGGTGGCCTTGCGAAGGTGGTCCTTGTGGTCGCCAGCGACAGCCTTATGACCGGCCTGACGCCGGATCTGGCGCTGCGTTCGCTGACGGAAAGCCGCGACCAGCAATATGAAATGCCGTTCGGCATTCCCGTCGCGAACACCTTTGCCATGACCGCGCACCGCCACATGAAGGAGTTCGGCACCACGGCCGAACAACTGGCCGAGGTCGCCGTGATCCAGCGGCGTCACGCGGCGCGCACGCCCGGCGCGCAGCAGACCATGCCGATCACCGTCGACGATGTGCTCAATTCGGGTTGGGTGACGACACCTTACCACAAGCTCGATTGCTCGCTGATCTCGGATGGTGGTGCGGCTTTCATCCTGACATCCGCAGAGCACGCGAGGGAACTCGGCATAGCAAAGCCGATCTACATTCTGGGCGGTGGCGAGCGCTACACCCACGAGCACATCTTCCTGATGCCGTCGCTGACCACCACCGGCGCGGCCGACTCCAGCCGCAAGGCCTATGAGATGGCAGGATATGGTCCGAAAGACATGCACGTCGCCGGCGTCTATGATTGCTTTACCGGCACCGTGATCATGATGCTGGAGGATCTCGGCTTCTGTCCCAAGGGCGAAGGCGGCCGTTTCGTCGCCGACGGACAGATGACCTATGGAGGCCAGATTCCGTCAAATACCCACGGCGGGCTGCTGTCGTTTGCGCATCCCGGAATGCCCGGCTCGCTGTTCCATTTTCACGAGGTGATTGCGCAATTGCGCGGCCAGTGCGGCGAACGCCAGGTGCCCGGCGCGGAGCTTGGTCTGGTGCACAGCCTGGGCGCCGGCTTTGCGACCAACGCGACCACCATTCTCGGCACGGAGAAGACGCTGTGATCTCGAGCGCCGACGCCAGCAAGAAGCCGGTACCGGTCCCGGACGCGGATTCCGCCGCACTATGGCGCGGGCTGCGCGACGGCGTGCTGCTGTTGCAGCATTGCGGCGATTGCCACCACGTCCAATACTACCAGCAGGGCATGTGCCGGCAATGCGGCAGCGAAAATCTCTCGCATCGCGCGGCATCGGGACGCGGCAGAGTGCATTCGTTCAGCGTGGTCCATCGCGCGCCGGGGCCGGCCTTCAAGGCCGATACTCCCTATGCGGTGCTGCTGGTCGATCTGGAAGAAGGCCCCCGAATGATCAGCACCTACACCAGCGGCAGGCCTGAAGAAGTCACGTTCGACATGAACGTCATGCTTGTCTGCGAACGGATCGACGACACGACAACGTTGCCGCGCTTCCGCCGGGCGTAAGGGCTCACGCCGGCCGCCACCATCCATTTTCTAACAAATGTTCGATTTCTAACGATTGTTAGATTGAAATCCGGCGAGCTTCTGCCTAAACAAGGCCATTCATCGCCAATCGGAGCCGATCCATGGACTTTGATCTTACGCACGAGCAGCGGCAGATCCTTGACTATGGAGACACCGTTGCCAGGAAATTCGACCGCAAATACTGGATGGAATGCGCCGACAAGCACGTGTTTCCAGAGGCGCTATATCGGCAGATCGCCGAGGATGGCTTCGTTGGAACCATGGTGCCGGAGGAATATGGTGGCGCCGGCCAGGGCATGGTCGAAATGCATCTTTTCCTGGAAGGGTTGTCGAACAACGGCATTCCGCTTCTGAACCTCGTCGTCGGCGCGGCGATGAGTCTCGGCTTTATCGCCAAATACGGCTCCAAAACACAAAGGAACCGCTATTTGCCCGATGCGTGCAGCGGCAAGACGCGCTTCTGCTTCGCGATCACCGAGCCCGACGCCGGCAGCAACACGATCCGCACCACCACGATGGCGGCAAGGCGCGGCAACCGCTTTGCGCTTAACGGACAGAAGACGTTCATCACCGACGCCGACGGCGCCGACTACGCCCTGGTGGTGGCGCGCACCACGCCGCACACCGAGGTCAAGAAAAAGACCGACGGCTTCACCCTGTTCGTCGTCGATCTGAAAGCGAAGGGACTGCAGAAACAATACATCCCGGTCAGCATCCCCGCACCGGAAACGCAATGGCAGTTGTTTTTCGACGATGTCGACCTCGGACCGGAGGATGTCGTCGGAGAGATCGACAAGGGGTTCAGCATTCTGTTCAAAAGCCTCAATCCGGAGCGGATCCTGGTGGGCTCGATCTGCTGCGGTCTGGGTCGCTATGCGCTGAACCGCGCGGTCGATTACGTCAAGGAGCGCAAGGTCTTCAACGATGTGCCGATCGGCGCCTATCAAGGCTTGCAGCATCCGCTGGCGAGCGCCCGAACCGATGTCGAGATGGCCTCGCTGATGACCTTGAAGGCCGCCTGGACATTCGATCAGGGCCGCGAGGCCGGCGAGTTCGCCAATATGGCCAAGCTCGCAGCCGCCGATGCCGGCATCAAGGCCGTGGATACCGCCGTGCAGTGCCATGGCGGCAACGGCTTCACCAGGGAATACGGCATCTTCGACATCTATCCGCTGGTTCGGCTGCTGAAGACGGCGCCACTCAATCGCGAAATGATTCTCAACTACATCGGTGAGCACGTGATGGGCTTGCCGCGCAGCTATTAGGTTATTTGCGATGGCGTTGATGAAGTCCGAAGTGTCGACGGCAAGCGAAGAGTACCACCGCAACCGGCAGGCTTATGAGGCGCGGATCGCCGATCTGCATGCCCGTCGCGCGGCGGCAGCCATCGGCGGCCCGGAGCGGGCGCGGCGGCTGCACAAGGAACGCAAGCAGTTGTTGCCGCGAGAGCGGATCGCCGCTCTGCTCGATCCCGGCTCGCCTTTCCTGGAATTCTGCCAGCTTGCCGGCGAAGGCATGTATGACGGCGTGCCGCCCGGCGGAAGCATCATCACCGGCGTCGGCATGGTATCCGGCCGCTCCTGCATGATCATCGCCAATGATGCCACGGTGAAGGGCGGCACCTACTATGGCATCACCTGCAAGAAGCACGTGCGCGCCCAGCGGTTTGCATGGCAGCACCATCTGCCCTGTGTCACCCTGGTGCAGTCCGGCGGCGCCAACCTGCCGGATCAGCCCAATATCTTTCCCGACGAGGGCCAGTTCGGCTCGATCTTCTACAACCAGATCCGGATGTCCAGCGAAGGCATTCCGCAGATCGCCATCGTTCACGGGCCATCGACGGCGGGCGGCGCCTATATGCCGGCGCTGTGCGACGAAACCGTCATCGTGCGCAATCAGGGCGCGATGTTCCTAGGCGGGCCGCAACTCGTCTACGCCGCCACCAGCGAAGAAGTCGGCATGGAGGCGCTCGGCGGCGGTGAGATGCATAGCCGCGTCAGCGGCGTGACCGACCATCTGGCCGAAAGCGACGGCCATGCCATCGCGATCACCCGCGACATCGTCGCGCATCTCGGCGAAGTCCCGCCGCAGCGATGGACAGTGGCCCCGCCGCGCCCGCCTCGCGCCGATCCCAACGAAATCTACGGGCTGATCAGCGCCGAGGCGCGCGTGCCGACCAACAACCGCGATATTGTTGCGCGCCTCGTTGACGACAGCGAATTCCACGAGTTCAAGCCCCTGTATGGCAATACGCTGATCACTGGCTTCGCGCGCATCATGGGATTTGAAATCGGGATCCTCTGTAACAACGGCGTGCTGTTCTCGGAAAGCGCGCTGAAGGCGACCCACTTCATCGATCTCTGCTGCAAGCGCAACATTCCCCTGCTGTTCATGGCCGACGTCACCGGCTTCATGGTCGGCCGCGAAGCCGAAGAGGGCGGCATTTCCAAGCATGGCGCCAAGATGATTACGGCCATGGCCAGCGCCAACGTGCCGAAATACACGCTGATCATCGGCAACGCGTATGGTGCCGGCTATCTCTCGATGTGCGGCCGCGCCTTCAGGCCGAACGCGATGATGATGTGGCCGAACGGACGTTCCGCGATCATGGGGCCCGACCAGGCCGCCAATACGCTCGCCATGGTCAAGGACGAAGGCCACAAGCGCGACGGCACGAGCTGGACCGAGGAGGAGCGCGAAGCCTATCGCGCTCCCGTGCGCAAGACCTTCGAGGATTTCGCCAACGCCTACAACTTCGCGCGCAACACCTGGTGCGACATGGTGATCGATCCGCTCGAGACCCGCGACGTGATGGCGCTTCTGCTCGATCTCGCCGGCCGCCTGCCGCAGCGGGACACCGACTTCGGCGTGTTCCGGATGTGACCACAGAGGATTTGCGCCGGTGTTCAAGAAAATCCTGATTGCCAATCGCGGGGAGATCGCCTGCCGCATTGCGCGGACCTGTCGGCGGCTCGGAGTCGAGGTTGCGGGCGTGCACTCTTCCGCCGACGCCGGATCTCTGCACGTCAGGACAATCGGCGAATCCTACCTGATCGGCGGCGCTGCCGCCTCCGACAGCTATTTGCGGATCGACGCCGTGATCGCTGCGGCAAATACCGCCGGCGCCGAGGCCATTCATCCCGGGTTCGGCTTCCTGGCGGAGAATGCCGCGTTCGCGCGTGCCGTCGAGGCCGCGGGCCTGGTCTTCATCGGACCTACCCCTGAAGTCATCGACCGGCTCGGCGACAAGGCATCCGCCAAGCGCGAGGCCGAAGCGGCCGGTGTGCCGACCGTACCCGGCGGCCCGACGCCGAGCGACGACGCGGCAGCCGTCGCGCGCATCGTGCGCGAACTCGGCCTGCCGACGATGTTGAAGGCGGCGACGGGCGGCGGCGGCAAGGGTATGCGCGCCGTCCAAAATCTCGATGGCCTGGCCGATGAAATCGAAGCGGCCATGCGCGAAGCAAAAAACTCGTTCGGTTATGCGGGGCTGATTGTCGAAAAGCTGATCGAGCATGGTCGTCATATCGAGGTGCAGATTGCCGGAGACGGCAACGGCAACGTCATTCATTTGTTTGAGCGCGAATGTTCGCTGCAACGCCGGCACCAGAAGCTGATCGAGGAAGCCCCGGCCGCCAATCTCGCCGCGAGCCTGCGCGAGCGTATGCTGGCCGACGCGGCGCGGCTCGGCAAACGCCTGAACTACCGCGGTGTCGGCACCGTCGAATTCATCGTCAGCGGCGGCAGCTATTATTTTCTCGAGGTCAATCCCCGCCTGCAGGTCGAGCACCCCGTCACTGAAATGGTGACTGGCATCGACATCGTCGAGCTGATGCTGCGGATTGCCGCGGGGGATGGCTTGCCGTTTACGCAAGGCGACGTCCGATGCAGAGGACATGCCGTCGAGGCGCGGATCTGCGCGGAAGACCCTGCCAACAACTTCCTGCCCTGCACGGGGGATCTCGCCTACGTCAAATTCCCTGACGTCGGCGTTCGGCTCGAGAGCGGCGTCGAAACCGGATCGACCGTCTCGCCCTATTACGATTCCATGCTGGCCAAGCTGATCGCGCATGCCGAAACGCGCGACGAGGCACTCGACAAATTGAGCCGCGCGCTCGACCAGACCTCCATCTTCGGTATCACGACGAATCAGGGTTTCCTCGCACGTCTGATCGGGCTGCCCGAGACGCGTAACGCCACGTTCCATACCAGGTTGATCGACGAGCAGATCGATCGGCTCAGGGACAAGACAACGGGACCGGACACTGAAGCGTTGGCGCTGGGGGCCTATTTCTGGATGATGCAGCAGCGCCCGCCGGCAGCGAACCTTCCTTCGCACAATCCCTGGCAGTCGCGCGAAACCACGGCGTGGCAGATGTCGGCCGGTGACGACGGGCTGTCGCCAATTCCGATCCTGCATCTGGAGGCCGCCGGCGCGAGCGCGGAGATCAGGTTTGCGCCACGGCAGGCCGACGGCAGCATGATGATCCGCATCAACGACGTTAAATTGTCCGTGAGCCTGGTTCCGGCCGACGGTGACGGCTTTACCGCGGTCGTAGAAGGTCGCCGCGAGATGGTACGTATCCGCCAGCATGATCAAATCTTGTTCGTCCATGATCGCCGCGGCGTGCATACGCTGACCGCCATTCCCTACCTGACCTACATCAGCACGGCGGCGGAGACGAGCGGCGAACTGCGTGCCCCGATGATGGGCATGATCCGCAAGGTCAACGTCGAGGTCGGTGACCGGATAAAGGCCGGCGACGTCGCGGCCATCCTCGAATCCATGAAGATGGAGTTGCGCATCAGCAGCCAGGTCGACGGTGTGGTGGCGGCGGTGAATTGCCGCGCGGGCGAAATGGTCGAGCGCAACGCGGTCGTCGTGATCGTGGATACGGACGGGCGCGCCTAATTCACCAGTGAAGGCGCACCCTGAGGTGCCTTTCGGGCAAACACGGTTCGCCGTCTTGCCCGGGCTCGTCGCCGCCTTCAATCCGTTCGACAAAAGACCAAATCGGCAAGGTGCCGCAGGGTATCCAGCTTGCAAGGAAATCGAACGTTCGTTAGCTTTGCGCGGGAACGACAAGAAAAAATGGCCGGCCATCAACGCCAAGCCAACATGATGTACGCGCGGAGGAGGCAATTTGCGTTTTGCTGGTGAGAGCGCCGGTGCGGTATTGCAATGCCAGTCCGTCGAGCGACGCTTTGGCGGCATCGTGGCGCTCAACGGCATCGACATGCGGATCGAGCGCGGCGAGATCTTCGGCCTGGTCGGCCCGAACGGATGTGGCAAGACGACCCTCACCAATGCCATCACCGGCTTCTATCCACCGCAGCGCGGGCGCATCCTGCTCAACGGCCGTGACATCACCGGACTGGCACCGCATTACATCGCCACCCTGGGAGTAGCGCGCACCTTCCAGAATCTTGCGCTCTTCAACGGCATGAGCGTGCTCGACAATATTCTTCTCGGCCGTCACATTCACATGAAGCCCAGCGTGGCACGCACCGCGCTGTATTGGTGGCTCGCCCGCCGGGACGAAACGGTGAACCGGGCCGCAGTGGAGGATGTCATCGATTTCCTGCAGCTCGAGGGCGTGCGCGACGAGCTCGTCGACGGGATTCCGATCGGCCTCAAGAAGCGGGTCGAACTGGCGCGTGCACTGGCTGCCGAGCCGAGCTTCCTGGTCCTCGATGAGCCGATGGCGGGGATGAACCAGGAAGAAAAGGAATATATGGCGCGCTTCATCCTGGATGCCCGCGACGAGCGCGGCGTCACCGTGCTGCTGATCGAGCATCATATGGACGTCATCACCGGCATCTGCGATCGCATGCTGGCGCTGAACTACGGCGCGATGATCGGCAGTGGCATTCCCGCCGACGTCGTGGCGGACCCGCGGGTGGTGGAGGCCTATATCGGGGGCACGCATGCCGCGCGCTGACCAGACCTCGGCCTGGAACTTCGAAACGGACACCACACTGATCCGCGTGCTGGCTCGCAATGCCGAGGTTTTCCCCGACCGGGTGGCGATGCGTGAAAAAAGCAAAGGCATCTGGCAGGAAACGACATGGCGGGAGTTGCTGGAGATTGTGCTCCGCTGCGCCGCCGGTCTTGAGGCGCTGGGATTCAAGGCCGGCGATGTCATGCTGGTGCTCGGCGACAACCGGCCGCGGCTTTACGCGGGAATGCTGGCCGCGGGCGCGCTCGGCGGTTACGCGATGCCGGCCTACCCGGACGCGACGCTCGACGAAATCCGGCATTTCGTCCATGAGGCTGGAGCACGCTTCGTGCTCGCGGAGGATCAGGAGCAGGTCGACAAGATACTGGAATTGCGCGACCAGGGCGCAGCGGTCGACCACATCATCTATGACGATCCGCGCGGCTTGGCCTCCTACGCCAATCCAGGCCTGATGTCGTGGAACGCGGTCCAGGACATGGGCACCGAACGCCTCGCGGCCAGCAGCGATGCGCAGACTCAACTGGTCGCCCGCGCACGCCCCGATGATCCCGCCGTATTCGTGCATTCGTCCGGCAGTACCGGCAAGCCGAAGGGGGTGGTGCTTTCGCATCGCAACCTGTTGGCGGGCGTTCGAAACGCCTATCAGGGCAAGGCATTTGATTTCGGCGAAATCATTCTGGCCTATTTGCCGATGGCCTGGATCGGCGACTTCGCGGTGACGATGGGCGCCGGTGTCGCGCTGCATTTCATCATCAATATTCCCGAACGCCAGGAAACCGTATTGCAGAACCTGCGCGAGATCGCGCCGACATTCTATCTCGCCGCACCACGCAGCTGGGACAATCTGCTGACCGCCATCCAGGTGCGCGTCGAGGATTCCTCGTGGCTCAAGAAGCGGATTTACGAGTTCTTCATGGCATCAGCCATTTCCGCTGAAAAGCGCAAGCTCGACGGCAAGGATCCAAACTTCAAACAAAAACTGTTGGGCCAGCTCGGCGAATTGCTGGTGTCCGGGCCGATCAAGGACCAGTTCGGCCTGACCCGGTTGCGCGGCGCCTTCACCGGCGGCGAGGCCATGGGAGAAGATACGTTCGTTTTTTATCGCGCGCTCGGTATCAAGCTGCGTCAGCTCTACGGGCAGACCGAAAGCAGCGCCTACAACGCCATCCAGAGCCTGGACGAGGTCCGGCTGCACACGGTTGGACGCCCGCTGCCGGGCGTCGAGCTCAAGATCAGCGAATCCGGCGAAATCCTGATCCGCTCGGGCAGCGTCTTCAGCGGCTACTTCAAGCAGGAAGAGGCGACGCGCCAAAGTCTCGAAGACGGCTGGCTGCACACCGGAGACGCCGGCTACGTCGAGCCGGATGGACATCTCGTCGTGCTGGGCCGCCTGTCCGACGTCGTGCACACCGCCAAGGGTGAGCGGTACATACCCAACTATATCGAGAACCGCCTGAAGTTCAGCCCCTACATCAAGGACGCCGCCGTGCTCGGACGCGGCCGCGATACGCTGGCGGCCCTGATCTGCATCGACAAGGACGCGGTCGGCCTCTGGGCCGAACTGCGCGGGATCTCCTACATCTCCTATGCAGATTTGTCACAGAAACCGCAGGTGATCGATCTCGTCGCTTCGGCGGTCAAGCACGTCAACGGCACCCTGCTGGATGGGCTGCAGCTGCGGCAATTCGTTTGCCTGCACAAGGAATTCGACGCCGACGACGGGGAGATCACGCGAACCCGCAAGATTCGCCGCAACGTCGTCGAGGAACGCTACAAGCCGATCATCGACGCCATCTATGATCGAAAGCGCACCGTCCTGATGAAGGCGCAGGTCAGCTACGAGTTGGGCGAGGTCGGCGTCATCGAGCGGACGCTTTCGGTGCAGGAGGCCTGACCATGGATTGGGCACTCCTGGCCGAATTGGCCGTCAATGGCGGCCTTGTTGGCCTGATGTATTCGCTGGTCGCGATGGGCATCGTGCTGATCTACAAATCGTCCTCGGTGCCCAACCTGGCACAGGGTTCGATGACGATGCTGGGCGCCTATGTGGTGCTCGCCTTCGCCGACAATGCCGGCGCGCCGATCTGGCTGGCAATCGTGCTGGCGATCGTGACGATGTTCGGCGTCGGCATGGCCATCGAGCGTGTCGCGCTCCGCCGGTTGGCGGGCCGGCCGATCATCATGATCCTGATGATGACGCTCGGGCTGGAAATCCTGCTGCGCGCGGGCTCGATGACGGTCTGGGGCGGCACCGGACGGCCGATGCCGCTCGGCATCAGCGACGATCCGCTCTTCCTGGGTCCGATGCTGATCAATCGTACCTATGCCGTCGGGGCCAGCGTCGCGATCGTAATGTTCGGCTTGTTGATGCTGTTCTTCCGAACCAGGATGGGGGTGGTCCTGCGCGCGATTTCAGATGACTACACCGCGGCGTGGTCGGTGGGAATCTCGGTCGAGCGCGGCGTGGCGCTCTCCTGGGCGATGTCGGCGGTTGTGGCGACGATCGCGGGAATCCTCTGGGCCTCCGTGCAAGGCGTCGACCAGTCGCTGGCGCAATTGCTGCTGAAGGGGGTGACGGTTGCCGTTCTCGGGGGGATGGACAGCATCGCCGGCGCGTTGCTTGCGGGAATACTGCTCGGCGTCGTCGAAGGCGTCGCCGCCAGCTTTCTCGATCCACTGATCGGCGGCGCCAGTCGCGACCTCGTCGATGCCGCCATGCTGATCCTCACCATCATGCTTCGACCGCACGGCCTGTACGGCCGCCACGATATCGAGAGGATCTGAGCCGATGCTGTTCAGGCAGGCCGGTATTTTTCATACGAACTATGCGGCCGACCGGGCGCTGTTTCCGATTGCGGCCGACCGCTGGATGATCGGCATTCTGCTTGCGTTCGGCTTCGCAGCGCCCCTGCTCGTCAATTCACTTTATCTCAGCAGCTACCTGCTGCCGTGGCTGATATGGACCGCCGCCGCGCTTGGCCTCAATCTCATTCTCGGGTGGGCCGGACAATTTCACCTCGGCTATGCCGCCGTGATGGGGATCGGCGCCTATGCGACGGTTCATGCCAACAGGGCCGGCGTCCCCTGGGAAATCGCCATCATGCTCGGCGGCATGACCGCCTCGATCATTGGAATTGGCTTTGCTTTTGCTGCGTTGCGCGTCAAGGGCCTGTATCTGGCGCTGAGCACCCTCGCCTTGCAATTCGTCATGGACTGGACGATCTCGCATGTCCCGGCGATCAGCGGCGGCACACAGGCGACACTGCAGGCGCCGGACATCCGCTTGTTGGGCGTGCCTGTTACATCGGATGCCGGGCTATATTACGTGGCGCTGGTGTGGTGCATCCTGGTCACGTCCTTCATGCTGAATTTGCGGCGCACCGCGCTCGGCCGCGCCCTGGTTGCGGTCCGGGAAAAAGACTTCGCGGCGGCGGTCATCGGCGTCAACAGCTTCTATTTCAAGCTGGTGGCTTTTTCGACCTCGTCATTCATCGGCGGAGTGACCGGGGCTATCCTGATAGGCACATTCTACCACGCCGTCACGCCCGAACAGTTTTCCGTCGACGTCTCGATACAGGCGCTGGCGATGGTGATCGTCGGCGGACTGGGCAGCATTATCGGCAGTTATCTGGGCGCCGGCTTCATCCTGCTGATGCCGGGCGCAATGAACAGCCTGATCTCTTGGGCCGCAACGCGCTTCGGATTTTCGCTCAGCATCGAGACGTTGGCTCATCTTCCGCAGGCGCTCTACGGCGCGCTGATCATCGGCTTTCTCCTGATCGAACCGCTGGGGCTCGGAAAGATCTACAACAACGTCCGCGACTATCTTCTGGTCTGGCCGTTCGGCTACGTGAAGAAGTAGGGCAAGCATGCACATACCGAACACGTCCGCTGCGGCAATGGTGCTCTCGCTGAACAACATCGAGGTCGTTTACGACTACGTTTCCCTTGCCATCAAGGGCGTATCGATCGACGTACCCCAGGGCGGCATGGTGGCGCTGCTGGGCGCGAACGGCGCCGGCAAGAGCACCACGCTGAAGTCGATCAGCGGATTGCTGGTCGCCGAACGTGGCGAAGTCCGTCGCGGCGAATTGCAGTTTCTCGGCCGCAACATCGGTATGCTGTCACCGCAGGAACGGGTCAAACTCGGAATAGCCCATGTGCTCGAGGGTCGACGCGTGTTCGAGCATCTGACCCCCGAAGAGAACCTGGTCGCAGCATCGGCGGTGCGCAGCCGTCACGACATGGCCCGCAACAAGGATCGGGTCTACAGCTATTTTCCACGCCTGCACGAACGTCGAGCCGTCGCATCCGGCTACCTCTCCGGCGGTGAACAGCAGATGCTTGCGATCGGCCGCGCCTTGATGACGCAACCGAAGCTGCTGATGCTCGACGAACCCAGTCTGGGACTGGCCCCCTTCCTGGTGGCAGAGATCTTCCAGATCATCAGCCGTATCAATCGGGAGGAAGGGTTGTCGGTCTTGCTTGTCGAACAGAACGCGGTAGCAGCGCTCGAGATCGTCTCGCACGGTTATCTCATTGAGAGCGGCCGCATCGTGATGCACGATACGGCGGAGGCATTGAAGAAAAATCCGGATATCCAGGAATTCTACCTCGGCGGCGCGAAAGGCAAGAGCTTCCATGACATCAAGCACTACAGCCGGAGGAAACGCTGGCTGACGTAACTGAGCGGGCTCCAAAAATAAGAGATTTATCGGATAAACACGGCAACAAGTCAGTTCGATCAAAGGGAGGATCCAAATGAAATACCTATCCATTATGGCTGGTCTCGCATGGAGTGCCTTCGCTGTCATGCCGGCGACAGCGGCCGATCCAGTGCGTTTCGGGCTCTGCTATGATCTCACCAAGGCCTACACCTTCGTGACGCCGCAGGTGGCCCAGGCCGCCAAGGACTATGCCGACCTTCTCAACAGCAAGGGCGGGATTGAAGGCCATCCAGTCGAGATGATCGTGCAGGACCACGGCAACGAGCCGCAACGCGGCATCGAATGCTACGAGAAACTGAAGCGCGATGGCGTCATGGTGTTCGACATGCTGTCGACCCCGGTGTCCCGCGCCGTTCTTCCCCGCGTCATGAAAGACGGAAATATCCTGATCCAGTCGCTCGCCGGTCGTGGCGACGCCGTCGACGGCGACGTCTTCAAATGGGTGTTCCCGATCGGTCCGACCTATTGGGGCCAGGCCTCCAACGACATCGAATACATCAAACAGAAATCAGGCGGACAACTGAAGGGCGTGAAGATCGCGTTTCTTTACGTCGATTACCCGTTCGGACAGGAGCCGATCGGCATCCTGAAGGCGTTGGCCGCCAAGGAAGGCTTCGATCTGCAGCTATTTCCTTATCCGCTTCCGGGCAACGATCAGGCTTCGGCGTGGACTCAGATTCGTCGCTTCGCGCCGGATTGGATCGTGAGCTGGAGCCTGTCGAACATGCATGTGATCGCGTCGCGCGAGATGAAGCGCAACGGCATCGCGCTCGACAAGTATATCGCGGTCAACTGGATGAACGAGGTCGATATCAACAATATCGGCGCCGAGGCAGCCAAGGGCATCAAGCGCGGCACCAACGTCGCCGGCGGGTCGAACCATCCGTTGATTCAGGAGATCATCAAGGAACTCTACGACAAGGGCAAAGGAAACGGCGATCGCAAAAACCTCCAGGACGTCTACTACAATACCGGTCTTGCGATCTGGTCGATCGCTGTCGAAGGTGCCCGCCTCGCGATCAAGAAAGATGGCTGGCCGCTGACTCCCGGGAAGATCAAGGACGGCCTTGAAAGCATCAAGGACTATAACGCCAACGACATGATGGCGCCGGTCACCGTGACCGCGCAGGATCATGGCGGCGGCGGCAAGACCCGCATCGAGATGTGGGACGGTAGCAAATGGGTACCGCAAACCGAATGGATCGCCGCATACAAGGACGACGTGTGGAGTGTCGTGAAGGCCCAATCGGCCGAATATGCCAAATCCGAGAGCCAGAAATAGTCTTCGGTACGTACCGGCCGCGCCGATGAGTTGATCTCATCGGCGCGCCTGGCGCGGTGAACGTCCGTTGCGAGCCCCCCTCGACGTTCGACCAGAAAAGAGCATCTTCGGGCGCCCGCGGCCCGATGGTGATTTCGAGCGCCATTGGCCTTGAGAAAGGTCCGGCAAATACATATGGCAACGCTCTCCAGCGCAATCGATCCGCGATCCCCGGCCTTTCAGGCCAACGCGGGTATCTATGACGGCCTCCTGAAAACCTTGCGCGCGCGTCAGGCCTGGTCCCTCGCCGGCGGCGGCGACCGCATGGTCCAGCGCCATCGCGACCGCGGCAAGATTCCCGTGCGCGAGCGCATCGACCTGTTGATCGATCCGTTCAGCCCGTTCCTGGAGTTGTCGCCGCTCGCGGCCTGGGGGCTTTACGACAATGCGGTACCCGCCGCCGGTCTCGTCACCGGGATCGGCACGATCCGCGGCGTGACCTGCATGATCATCGCCAACGACGCCACCACCAAGGGCGGGTCGTTCTTCAAGGAAACCATCCGCAAGCACGTGCGCGCGCAGGACATCGCCTTCGAGAACAAGTTGCCGGTGGTCTATCTCGTCGACTGCGGCGGCGCCAATCTGCAGCAGGGCGACGAGGTGTTTCCGGACCAGGATCATTTCGGCGGCGCGTTCTATCGGCAATGCCGGATGTCGGCATCAGGTATTCCGCAGATCGCGACCGTGTTCGGAGAATGCACCGCGGGCGGCGCCTATATCCCGGCGCTGGCGGATGAAGTCGTGATGACGGCCGGCAACAGCAGCGTCCATCTCGGCGGCCCCCAGATCGTCAAAGCCGCGATCCGCGAAATCGTCGATCGCGACACGCTGGGCGGGGCGGAAATGCACAGCACCGTCTCCGGCGTGTCCGATCATTTCGCGCGCGACGAGATGGAGGCGATCGCGAAGACGCGCGACATCGTCGGAGCGCTGAACCGCGTCCAGAAGTTTTACGGCGACATCCGTCCGGGGCGCCCGCCCCTCTTCGACGCTTCGGAAATTCCCGGGATCGTCGGTGCCGATCTGAAGCAGCCGTTCGATCAGCGCGAGATCATCGCGCGCATTGTCGATGGCAGCGAGTTTCACGAATTCAAGCCGCTCTATGGCGCCACGCTCGTCTGCGGCTTCGCCCATATCCATGGCCTTCCGATCGGGATCATCGCCAACAACGGCGTGCTGTTCTCGGATTCCTCGCTCAAGGGCGCGCATTTCATCGAATTATGCGATCAGCGCAATGTACCGATCCTGTTCCTGCAGAACATCACCGGCTTCATGGTCGGTTCCGAGGCCGAGCGGAACGGCATTGCGAAAAACTCGGCCAAGCTCGTCTATGCCGTCTCCAATGCGCGCGTGCCGCGCTATACCGTCGTGACCGGCGGCTCCTACGGCGCCGGCAATTATGGCATGAGCGGTCGCGGCTTCCGGCCGCGCTTCATGTTCATGTGGCCGAACGCCCGGCTCGGCACCATGAGCCCCGACGTCGGCAGCTCGGTGCTGATGGATCTGCGCCGCTCCAGCATCTCGCGCAATCCCGCAACCGATGCCGATCTCGCCGCGCATGAGCAGCAGTTGCGCCAGATGTTCGACGAACAGTCAGATCCCTATTACTGCACGGCGCGACTCTGGGACGACGGTCTGATCGACCCCACCGATACCCGCGACGTGCTCGGGCTCTGCATCGCGATCGGCGCGATGGAGCCGCCCGTCACCGGCACGCGGCCGGTCTATCGAATGTAGGACGTTTACCCGTGTCACTTCTCTTCAGCCCCCGCCCCGTCGGCTCGGTCCTGATCGCCAATCGCGGCGAGATCGCGCTTCGTGTCATGCGGACGTGCGCGCGGCTCGGCATCCGCACCATCGCCGTCTATTCGGATGCCGACGCAGAGGCGCCGCATGTGAAAGCCGCCGACGAAGCCATCCGGATCGGCCCCCCACCGGCGCGCGCCAGCTACCTCGACATCGACGCGATCCTCGCCGCCGCCAGGCAGGCAGGCGCGGATGCGATCCATCCCGGATATGGCTTCCTCTCGGAGAACGCCACATTCGTGAAGCGTTGCGAAGCCGTCGGGCTGATCTTCATTGGCCCATCGGCGAAGGCGGTCGAGCAGATGGGCTCGAAGATCGAGTCGAAGCGGATCGCGGAAGCGGCCGGCGTGCCGACGGTGCCGGGCTATCATGGCAACGACCAGAGCGAGGCCACGCTCGCGCGCGAAGCGGGGCGGATCGGCTTTCCGGTGCTGATCAAGGCGTCCGCCGGCGGTGGCGGCCGCGGCATGCGCCGCGTCGACGATACAAAGGATTTCAAGATGGCGCTTGCCGCCGCCAAGGCGGAAGCCGAGGCCGCCTTCGGCGACGGCTCGGTGCTGCTCGAGAAATTCATCCTCAACCCCCGACATCTCGAAGTACAGCTCGCCGGCGACCGCACCGGCAACCTCGTGCATCTGTTCGAGCGCGACTGCTCGGTCCAGCGCAACAATCAGAAGCTCCTGGAGGAAGCCCCCGCCCCCAATCTTTCTGAGAGCGTGCGCTCAAAACTGTTCGCCGCCGCGCTGAAACTTGGCCGTACCATCGGTTATGACTTTGCCGGAACCGTCGAGTTCATCATGGAGCAGGACAGCGACAGCCCCTACTTCCTGGAAATGAACACGCGGCTCCAGGTCGAGCATCCCGTCACCGAGCTCATCACCGGTGTCGATCTCGTCGAATGGCAATTGCTGGCCGCAGCGGGCGAGAAGCTTCCGTTGACCCAGGACCAGATCCGCGCGCGGGGTCATGCGATCGAGGCGCGCATCACGGCCGAGCGCGCCGACCTCGCTTTCCAGCCCGCGACCGGCAAGTTGTCGGCCGTGGACGCGCCACGCGGCGTGCGCTTCGACAGCGGTGTGGAGGCCGGCTCCCAGGTCAGCCTTTATTATGACTCGATGCTGGCCAAGCTGATCGTTCATGGCACCGATCGCGCGACCGCCCTGTCGCGGCTGACCAAGGGGCTCTCGGAAATGATATTGCTGGGCGTTCCCACGATCCAGCCATTCCTCCGCGATGCTTCGCATCATCCGATTTTCGCCGGCGGCAGGGCCACGACCCGCTTCATCGAGACGGCGTATCCTGACGGCTGGAAGCCGAACGCAGAGGAGGTGCGCAGCTTGCGCGCGGCTGCCTGCGTGATCTGGGCCGGGCTCGACAATGCGGAAGTGGCCGCGCACTGGGTCAGTCCATGGCAACGCCGCAGCGCCATCCGGGTCACATCGGCGGTACGGCCGGCCAAGGCATCGCTGCATCTCGTTGACGAATACGGCCAAATCGACGCCGAAGTGCTGGTCGGCCGTGAAGGGATCACCGTCGAGGTCGAGGGCGCATCCGTCAACCTCGGGCGGCCCGTCGTCGAAGGCGGCGCGATCAAGCTCGCCTCGCCCTCGGGCCATCCCTTCATCGCGCGTCAGGACGGCGACGTCGTCAGCATCAGCCGCGAAGGATTGTCGATCTCGGCGACCGTCCGTCTGCGCATCGAGATGCCGCGCGAGCACGGTCATCTGGAAAACTCCGGCAATTCGATCGAGGCCCCCCTGCACGGCGTCGTGTCGCAACTTCATGTCGCGCTCGGCGATGCCGTCGAGAAGGGCGCGCCGGTGCTGCAGATGGAGGCGATGAAGCTGATCCATACGCTGCGTGCGCCGCTGTCGGGCCGCGTCGGGCAAATACGCTGCAATGTGGGGGATACCGTCCCGGCGGGCGCTGTCCTGATCGAAATAACGCCGAGCGAGGTTGAGGAGAAGTCCTGATGGCCGGTCTATGGTTCGAGGAATTCACGGATGGAATGGTGTTCAACCATGAATGGTCGCGCACCATCACCGAGACGGACAATGTGTGGTTCTCGCTGCTCACCATGAACGTGCAGCCGCTCCATATCGACGCGCACTATGCCGCGAAGTCGGAATGGGGTAAGCCGCTCGTGAACAGCCTGTTCACGCTGGGCCTCTTGATCGGCATGAGCGTGAATGACACCACCCTCAACACCACGCTCGCCAATCTCGGCATGACCGACGTGCGCTTTCCGAAACCGCTCTTTCCCGGCAACTCGGTGAAAGCTCGCACCATCGTCCGCTCCAAGCGCGAGAGCAAGTCGCGCCCCAACGAAGGCATCGTGACTTTCTACCACGAGATGACCAACCAGAATGGCGACGTCGTCGCCACCTGCGAGCGCGCGGCCCTGATGCGCAAGCGGCCGAAGGCGGCGTGATGCGCTCGCTGCTGTTCGTTCCCGGCAATTCGGTGAAGATGATCGCCAAGGCGGTGGCGGGCAGCGCCGACGTCATCATCCTCGATCTGGAAGATGCCGTTCGTCCCGATGCCAAGCCGGAGGCGCGCAAGATCGTCGTCGAGACGCTTTCGGGCGCGAGCGCGGGTGCAAGGCGATATGTTCGCGTCAACTCGCTCGACACGAGCTGGTGTCGGGAAGACGTCGAGGCGATCATCCCCGCAGGCCCCGACGGAATCGTTCTGCCCAAGTCGTTTGGCCCGGAGGATGTCGCACGCCTCGGCGAGCTGATCGAGCGTCACGAGACGCAGGCGCGAAAGGGCAAGACCGGGATCATCGTGGTCTGCACGGAGACCCCTTCATCCACGCTGTCGCTCGCGGCGAAATCCTGGCGCCACCCGCGCCTCGCCGGATTGATGTGGGGCGGCGAGGATCTGTCGGCGGCGATCGGCGCCATCGCCAACCGCGACGATCAGGGCCGCTACACCGGGCCGTTTGCGCTGGCGCGGAACCTCTGCCTGTTGGCAGCGCGCGCCGCCGAGGTCACGCCGATCGACGCCGTCTTCACGGATTTTCGCGACAGCGACGGCTTGCGCCGCGAAGCCGACGCCGCGCGACGCGACGGCTTTTCGGCGAAGGTCGCGATCCACCCCTCCCAGGTCGAGATCATCAACCGCTGCTTCACGCCGACAGAGGACGAACGGCGCTGGGCCGAACGCGTTATCGCGGCTTTTGAGACCAGCGCCAAGGGCGCGGTGCAGCTCGACGGCGTCATGCTTGATGCCCCCCACCTGACGCAGGCCCGCCGGATCATCGGGGCATTCCGGGCAGGATAATCTCTGGCGGACGAAGGCGGCCAAGCGAGAAGCCAGTCCAGCGCTCAACTCCGCCGATAGTCGTCCTCGATGCGGATGATGTCGTCCTCGCCGAGATAGCTGCCGGTCTGCACCTCGATCAGCTCCAGCAGGATCTTGCCCGGATTTTCCAGCCGGTGCACCGCGCCCATCGGGATATAGACCGACTCGTTCTCGTGCACGGTCTTGACATCATCGTTGACGGTGACGCGCGCAGCCCCGCGCACCACGATCCAGTGCTCGGCGCGATGGTGGTGCTTCTGCAGTGACAGCCGGCTGCCCGGCTTGACGATGATGCGTTTGACCTGATGGCGGACGCCATTGTCGACCGACTGATAGCTGCCCCAGGGACGGTGCACCTTGATGTGCTCCTCGGTGAGTTGCGCCGCCACTTTCTTCACCTTCGCGACCAGCCGCCTTAAGCCGTTGGCATCCTTCTGCCGCGACACCAGCACGGCATCCTGGGTCGCCACCACGACGAGATCGTCGACGCCTTCGAGCGCCACCAGCGCGCCGTCGGTCGCCACATTGCAATTGCGCGAATCCTCGAACACCGCCATGCCCTGGGCAGCGTTGCCCTGCTCATCCTTGTCCGAAAGTTCCCACACCGCATGCCAGGAACCGACATCGGACCAGCCGCAGGCGACCGGCACCACCGCGGCGCGGGCGGTCTTCTCCATCACCGCGTAGTCGATCGAGATCGCCTTGGCCGAGCCGAAGGCTTCCGGATCAAGGGTGACAAAGCCGAGATCACGCCCGGCCCTGGTCACCGCATTGCTGACGGCCTCGACGCTTGCGGCATCGAATTTGCTGTATTCCTCGAGCAGGATCGAAGCGCGGAACATGAAGTTGCCGCTGTTCCAGAGATAGCCGTTTCCGATGTATTCGGTCGCGGTGGGCTGATCCGGCTTCTCGACGAATTTGGCGACGGCGCGAACCTCGCCCGCGACCACCTCGCCCGGGCTGACATAGCCATATTCGGTCGCCGCGCGTTCCGGCTTGATGCCGAAGGTCACGATACGGCCCTGCCCTGTCGCGACCAGTCCTTGCCGGCAGGCCGCGATGAAAGCGGCCGTATCGCGCACAACATGGTCAGCGGCGAGCGCCAGCACGACGGCCTCGCTGTCGCGCCTTTGTGCGAAGGCGGCACCGGCCGCGATTGCCGGCCCCGAGTTGCGCCGCATCGGCTCGAGCAGCACATCCGCCTCGACGCCGATCTCGGCGAGCTGCTCCAGCACCATGAAACGGTAGGCCGCATTGGTGATGACGACCGGACGCTCGAACAGGGTCGTCTCGGAGACGCGCGCGAGCGTATCCTGAAAGGTCGAACGCGCGCCGAACAGCGGCAGGAACTGCTTTGGCCGGACCTCGCGCGAGGCCGGCCACAGCCGGGTGCCGGCGCCGCCGCACATGATCAAGGGGATGATTCGTCCGTCGCGCAAGCGATACCTATCATGATGAGTAACATCAAGTTGATGCTAAAACCCTGGCCGGCCACAATTGGCGGGATGAAGCCCCAGCATCGTCGAGCGCATCATCGCCGCTTAGATCCAGCTGTAATGCGAAATACTGAATTTGTAACAGCGCAACCTGATCATAACAACCGATGCGAGCGCACTCGCTCAGGACGATGCCGTTAAGGTTATTCATGAGGGCATGCACGCCAGACCGGGCTCGTTCGGTCAAGCTGCCGGTCCGGCACGCGCGCTCGATCGCTCAGACGGCTTGAGATCGGTTCCTTGCGGGGCAATCGAAAGCGATGCCTCAATTCACGTCGGAACTCGCTGCTGAGGTCGTTGCCGATCGACAGCTTAAATGCGGGATAGGTCATATTTGGTGCCGAGTGCCGTTGCGGCATTTGCCCACGTTTTCGAAACGTGTCGTTGGCCCAAGCACATTTTGAGAGTAAACATCGGAGTCGGATCGGGACGAACGCGCAATGACCAAATTGTATCCAAATGTCCGTCAGCGCGAAATTCTGCAAATCCTGATGCAAGCCGAATGGACGCCTAGTCCGCGACTAGCACCCGCAGGCGAAGGAGTGCTGGGGAGTCTTGTCACAAAAGGCTGGATAGAACGACGCCTGTCCGATCAGGGACCCGCCTGCTATCGAATCACGGAACCGGGCAAGCAAGCATATAAGATCCCGACACCCTCGAGATAACAGGTGTTGCTATGAACGGCCTTCGCAAATATCTGGAGTGGATGTCGCGAGGCCCGCACCGATCGGGTGACGTATGTTCTGAAGGAATGGAACCTACCCAAGCCGCTTCCGGACGCCGAATGGCAGCGTGGCTCCAAGTTCAACGGCGCCGAAGAAATCCTGGCTAACCCCAATTTGAAAGAAATCTTCAAGATAGCCTTCAAAAAGGGAGTAGTAGTAGTTACGAGGCTCGAGAGATGACTATGTCTTTACGCATGTTTTCGGCAAAGGTGATCACCCTGCTCTCAACAATCAGCCTGTCCCTTTGGTCGCTCCAAGTGATATCTGCACATGCCCAGATAATATCCGGGCAGAGGCAACAACTTCCGCAACCAATCCCGCAATTTTCTGACGGTCCTCAGGTTGGAGCTGTGGCCGAGGCGAAGCGCGAGGAGCATGAATTGATAGAGTGCGACAGACGAGCGGACCCGAAGAATTTGGACCAATTTGCACGGCTCGCCTTTATTCGGCGGTGCTTGGAAGAGCAAGAATCACCATCAAAGGTCCATCGATGATGGCACCAACGGTATAGGCCTCCTCAGCAATTCCATGACCCTTCGGGCTGGTACGGAGCTTCCATCGCCGGACGTGCTCGTTTGCCGCGGATGCCCAGCCCAAGGCAGCGGCCTCAAATTTTTCGGCGAGGTTTTGGTAACGGATTAAAGCGCGGAGCACTTGCTCTATCGCCGGCAAGCCCGTTCGACGCATAGGCGATAATCATCCTCGCAGTTCTGAACGCAAGTTCCAGAGCCATTGCATTTGATGACACAATAGGTACGTTCGTTTCTGCACATTTCACAGAACGATTGCGCGATCATCATGGGTCCCTTCCGAATCTGAAAGCTGCTCGCGTTTGGCTCCGCGCCAAGTACCTCACTGGACATGAAAAAGATTCCGAGCATTGCTAGCGCAATTCGCATGAGGCAGGCTCCTTCATACTGCGGAGTAACACGAGCCAGTACCGGCGCATGTCGCCCCGCTTGGGATGGCGTGACGATCCAAAAAGATGCCGGCAACCGTACAGGTTAGCCCTTGGCATATCCAGCAACTGATTTTCTGATCATCCCCCTGGCGGTCTCCAGGACGCCGACGGAATGCCCAGCAAGCGCTCTGCTGGTGGGGCCTAGAATACTTGCAGATATAGGGTACCTATGAGCGCCGACCGATCGACATTTAGAGAAGGCACGACGGCAATCCTCATAAGCGCGGAAGGCCATTTTCTCATGCAACTTCGTGATAATCTCCCGCACGTGATAGATTCAGGAACGATCAGCCTTTTTGGAGGCCGTCGCGAAGGAGACGAGACCTTTCTCGACTGCGTTGTTCGTGAGGTTCACGAAGAGATTGGCTTCTATTTGCCGCCGAAGAGATTTGAACTGATTGGAAGCTATTTCGGCCCTGACTATTATGCGCCCGACCGCACGCTTCGTGGAGAGGTATTCCTCGCCCGAGACGTACCTGTTGAGAGGCTGACAATTTCTGAGGGCACCTTAGAAATCATTGCGTTGGACGAGCTTGAGAACATTCATCACCGCTTGTCACTGCCCGCGAGATATGCGCTGGAGATTTTTCTGAAACGTGATAAGACCGCCAAATGATCGCGAGATCATTTTCGGAACGGTTCGCGCAGTGCTCTACAAAGGCCCGGGAGGCGCGCCCGCTTCTGGCGCAACGACAAGCCTCGAAGCTTGTGTTGCTGCGGCGCGCGGGATACTGGGGCAGGAACGCCGCGAGCTACTAATTTTGGATAGCAAAGCTCCGGCGATGGCCGCACGATCACAGGTGCCAGGCGCAGATTCTGACGCGCCACAATTTCAAAAGTTCGTCCCCTGGCACGGGACCGCGTATCCTTCCTTGGCTCCTCAACGCCGGGCCTTCTTTGGGTGTTGATCGCTTCGATCCGGGATGCCCACACACGTGGTGAACCCGTCGGTCTCCCTCGCCGCAAGGCCGCAAGGCACCGCCTTAACAGTCCGCGATGACACACCGTCTGGAGCGGGCACACTCAAGCCCGTGCCCGTACCTACCTGTGGCAAAGGTCCGGTAGAGTATGGGGTCGAAGGCGTCCCAGCGGGCTGATACGCTCCAGTGTAGCCGTTGGGGGTTGGCGCGCTTGGCTGAGGCGCCGCCGCTCCGGATCTAGCCTGCGAAGTTGGGCTCTCGGAAACCGGCGGGGGGCCAGGAAGCGGTGGAGGATGGCCTATTCTGTCATCGGGCCCCGCGTTGGGTTGCTGGGCCAGAGCGGCTGACAACATAAGCACCAACGAGGCGCTGACGGAGAAAGAGATCAATCGCATTGATACCTCCCTTCGATGAGACCGAGTTTACAGCTTCTTCGTTACTGATGCACCACAATCTTCAAATCCAAATGGACCTGAGGACGCTCAGGTTCACCCTCCCTGGCCGAAACACATCGGACTTATTCAGAACAACCCTGCCGACGTCACGGTCGATCGATCTCACAAGACGGGATAGTGCCAATCCCGCGCCAGGAAAAGCCATGCAGCGGGAGATCAGTATCGAACAGATATGATGGACTGAGGTGCCGGGGGGACCGACCCGGCGACCGGCAGACATGTTGGAACCGGACCATAGCGATAGAGGTGTCTCCTAAAGAACGGATCCCAGTTTGGCGCTGGGTATATGGAGGGTGAGTAATCCGACACGATCGCACACACGCCGGGAGCCTCAGAGATCACCGTCCTATGTTGCCGAGCTTGGGCGGATCACATGACCAAACCGATGGCCGCTAATGTTAGACCGATCTTCCACTGGATCACCGAAGCTGTCTCCTCGGTAGCGATGCCAAACTCGATGTATTGTCGCAGGCCCACCGTTGAGAGGCAATCTGCAAAAAAGCTCCCACCCAAATGCTGCACTGCATTGGCCCGGCCGGCCAGCAAACAGTTTTTTGGAGGCACCCAAACGAGCAACCGATCCAATGTGCCGTTCGCGCCAAGCTATCGAGTCGCGGTCATTTCAGGTTGGGGAGACTGTCGGCGGACCTTTTCGTCGCGCCTTTGTTAGTCGTTTGCTCTGTTGGCAAGACCGAGATGCTTCGTAAAACGCGTATCGGATACAGCTTCTGCTTATCGAAGATCTCCGAGGCTATGCGCTCGATCTGATCTCTTTGCCTTGAAAATTGCATCTCGCGCTCGGACGCCGGGGTAGCTCTCGACCGAGCCAGAAGGTCCATCGCTGTGCTACTAATTCCACAATCTATCGTCTGGGATTTACGCGTAAGCATTGTGAATTTGAATGCCATCGCGCCAAATCGTAGCAAACGACATTACCTCGCATTAGCGGCATGGATACCCCCCTTGCACAGTCCACGACGAGTTGGATGCAAGTCAGCCGGATCGGATGATCAATGACGAAGGGGAGTGACGCGATATGTGCCTAGCGGTCGTGACCGTGGCGAAGATGACGACCGCAAATAGGCCTGCCAACGCCGAAAATATATAACGCGGGTCCATTGCCCCATATGTACGCATCCGGTGATGGCCCTGGTTGGGTCATCTTGAGAGGATGGCTGATTGCGCTCAGGCGGCGTAAGCGACGTTCTGAGGGCGCCAATTCCAAGGCAGGAGTTCGTGGATGCGCTTGGCGGGGTGGTCCGGCAGGCGGGCCAGCACGTCGGCGAGCCAAGCCTGTGGATCGATGTCGCTGAGCTTGGCGGTGGCGATGAGGGTGTAGATCGCGGCCGCGCGCCGGCCGCCCTCATCCGAGCCGGCGAAGGTCCAATTTCTTCTTCCGACGGCGACGGCCCGTAGCTCGCGTTCAGCGGCGTTGTTCGACATGCACAGACGCCCGTCGTCGAGGAAGCGGGTGAATGCGTCCCAGCGGCTGAGGCAGTAATTGATCGCCTTGGTCGTATCGTTGCTCCTGGAGAGCTTGGCGCGCTGTTCGCGCAACCACGCCTGCAGCTCGACGATCAGGGGTCGGCTACGCTCCTGGCGGACGCGCAAACGCTCCTGCGGCGCAAGGCCGTTGATATCGCGTTCGATGGCGAACAGGACATCGATGCGCTTGACCGCCTCGGCCGCGATCGGCGCCTTGGTGAGCCGTGCGAGATCGAAGAACTTGCGCCGGCCGTGCGCCCAGCACGCAGCTTCGACGATAGGACTTGGCTTCCGATTGGCCTCGTAGAGCCTGCCGAAGCCAGCATAGGCGTCGGCCTGCATCAGCCCGGCATAGCCTGCCAGATGCTGCTCCGGATGCTCACCGCCACGATCCGGCGAATAGAAGAATACGGCTGCCGGTGGATCGGGGCCGCCAAACGGGCGGTCGTCCCTCACATAGGTCCAGAGCCGGCCGGTGCGGGTCTTGCCCTTGGCCAGGACCGGCACCGTGGTGTCGTCGGCGTGGATGCGTTCGGCAGCGAAGACATGGCTTCGGATCGCATCGACCAGCGGCGTCAGGGTTGCCGCGGAGGCACCCACCCAGTCCGCGAGCGTCGAGACATCGAGGTCAATACCTTCGCGCCGGTAGACGTCGCTCTGACGATGGAGCGGCAGGTGCAGGCCGTACTTGGCGAACAGGATATGGGCCAGCAACTTCGGTCCCGCACGTCCACGCGCAATCGGGTGCGAGGGAGCCGGCGGCTGGGCGATCGCTTCGCAGGCCCGGCAGACGAGCTTCTCGCGCACATGCTGGATCACCTTCCACTGGCGCGGGACGAGTTCCAGTGTCTCGGTCACATCCTCGCCGAGCTTGCGCAACCGGCTATCACCGCAACAGGGGCAGGTGGCAGGCACCGGATAGACAATGCGCTCCCGTGGCAAATGCTCCGGCAGCGGCCGGCGGGCCGGCTTGCGGCGCTCGAACGATGGCACCGTGATTTTGTCGGCTGCGGCCATCTGCGCCGTGGTCTCGGCTTGCGCGGCGTTCTCTTCCAGATCGGCGAGTTGCAGCTCGAGCTGATCCAACAATGCTCCGCGCTCTGAGGACTGTCCGAACTGCTCGTGCCGCAGCTTCTTGATCGCGAGTTTGAGCTTCTCGATCAGCAATATCTGCGCCTGGGCATCCGCCTCCGCGGCCAACCGGGCCGCTCGCTCAGCGCGCAGCATCGCCTTCAGCGTCGTCACATCGTCAGGAAGAGAATCATCGGCGCCCATCGCCGACCAGAAAATCACAATACGCCGTCTCTGTCCGAACTGCCGATCGTGTTATCAATTCAAATCTCAGCGATCAGCCAGCCGCCTGCGGCCGCCACGTGTGTTGCGGCATCCGCCAGTCAATGCCCTCCAGCAGATAGCCAAGTTGGGCTGGAGTGATGGTCACCACGCCATCAGCCGGCGACGGCCAGAGGAAACGGCCGCGTTCCAGTCGCTTGGCATAGAGCGACATGCCCAGCCCATCGTGCCAAAGGATCTTGATCAGCTTGCCGCTTCTGCCACGGAACACGTAGAGGTCCCCGCCGTGCGGGTCGCGCCTGAAGGCTTCCTGCACCAGCACGGCCAGCGAGTTCATGCCGCGACGCATGTCGGTGTGGCCGGTCGCAATCCACACCCGCACGCCCGACGCAATGGGGATCATCGCGGCCGTCCATCTGCCAGCGCCGCGACCGCGGCCTTCAGCGTCGCCGCGTCGACCGCGCCGGTGATCCGCATGCGAACCCCGGCCGCAAACTCAATCTCGATTGCGCCGCCGGCGGCCGGCTCGACTGGACCAGGCGTCGCTCCTAATTCCGCGACCACCATCGCCGGTACGAAGCCCGTTTGATGGCCGGCATCCTTCGGCTCGGGGCGAAACGACCGTCGCCATCGGAGCAGCAATGACCGCGAAACGCCATATCGCCGCGCCGTCGCCGCAACCTGGCGCGGCGCCTGCAAGCTCTCCAGGACGATCTTGAGCTTCTCATCCTCAGACCAGCGCCGCCGCCGGCCTGTGTCCACCACCTCGAGCCGCTCCACTTGGGCGCTGCGCCTATCACTGTCCATAAGGACAGTTCTCAATACCGCGCCTCATTCGGCAAGGCGGCCGTCACCGGATGGATACCCCCATACCCAGCCCAGCGGCAATTCGAACGGCGGTCGGCGCCAAAGTCAACCCACCCTCTTGTCGCAACGTCACATTCGCTCAACTCTCACAAGAAGGAAGGGGCTATTTCAGCAAGGCATCCTGGGTGTGAACGGCTGCAACACCGAGCCGATGCGTCGCTTGAGCGGTGTGAGCTCGCTATTGAAGCGCGATGGCTGACACTGCGGCTGCAAAGATTGCCTGAGAGCTTACGCCAATCCCACAATTCAGCTTTCGCTTTGAGTGCATCCCTTGATGGAAACGCTGTAACGACTCAAGCGGCTCCCGCGGATAGATGGTGTGCACGAATTGGAGCGGATCGGGCAGTATGCCCGCGATCACACCCAGCGCAATGATCCATGCTGAATCCGGCGTAGCGAAAAGGAAAATTGCAAGCGCCAACCCCGCGGAAGCGTCAGTCGCGATTAAGCATACGTCCCGAAGCAACGGGGCATCGATTTTCAGCCGGCGGTTGTTTGTCCCCTTCCCCACCGAGATCGAACGGAGCGGATAATCCCAATGTGGTATCGCGTCGATCACAAAATGGCTCGCAAAGCTCGCAGCCGCTACAAAAATCGGATGCGAAGGAAAGAGGCTAGCGATGGCACCGCCGACGATCGCATGCGTACTTAAAATCATCTTTTTGCCAAGCTCCATGGCATCCCGGGACTCTCCTCAAGAGAACCAAATAATCGAGGTCCACGGCGCGCTCCAGCTTCTCCAATATCATACAGATTTCCGACACCTGATTTGAGTCTCGATGTCAGCGGTTCCAGCTTGGGCTCGTAAACGCTTGTATCAACCTTAACGATCGACTCAAATTGCTACCTTTGCCTGGTGCATTAATCTTTCCGTTAAGCACGTAACGGCGTGCGAGCCTTAGGGTAAGAGCTTCGCCAAGCCGGAAAATGGCGGTGCGGCCGACCAGGGAGGAGACATTGTCAACGCGCTTCAATCGCGAACGTCGCATGGTCGAGAGGACGTGGCTGTTCAGAGAGGCCCTACTTACCATCCGGGGACTACCAGGTACCTATCGCTGTGGCGTACGAGACATAAGCAATATCGGCACAGGCCTCCGGCTTAACGGGGTCATGCTCCTGCCTGTCGACTTCAGCCTCTCGTTTGACGGTTTTCGGACAACAAGCGCTTGCCGTCTGATATGGAGGGAAGGTGATTTCGCGGGCGCGTCCTTCCGCTGATGCCAAACCACCGCTCATGAGGCAAGAACTGCGAGATCTACCAAAGGTGCACGGTCGTTTGAAACGGTATGCGAACCGCGAAGCACGTCCTGTCGCCACTCCAAAATCTTCACAATCAGAGAACCAGCACATATCACAGGAGCGGAAAACACCGCGAGATAGATGGCGCAACATTCCAATAGGCGACCCAACGTCGACATTGTTTCCTGCACGCGTAACCGCTTGAGCTGCTCACGCAGGCGTTCGGCCGGCGGTTTGGCGACCTCCTGCAGCAGGGTCAGATGCATGCGCTCGTGGCGGCCATTCTGCCGCGGCTTGCCGGGGGCAATGCGCTCCGGCATCACGCCGGCTTTGATCGGTTTCACCGACAGCCTGGACAGGCCGCCAGCGCCGCGCGAGGCAAAGGGCGAGCCGTTATCCGAGCGCAGGTGGTGCGGCAACCCGAACTCGCGGGAAGGCGGCGTCCAGCACCGGCCAGACATGATCGGTGTCCGTGCGCCGCAAGTTCTGGCAGCGCAACAGATAGCGGCTATAGGCATCGCTGAGCGTCAGCGGTTCGCACCGCCTGCCGTCATGGCGTACTGCAGCCGGACTTGAGAGAGTCTATTTCGACGCGCTGATGTCAGCTCAAATCGCCGCGCTCTCTAGCGTAGGGGCCGCCTTGATGTGCAAGGCAAATCTCACCTCCGCATTCCTTGATGCGTGAGAAACAAGATAATAGCGGGGCTCGGTTTGGCCGGAATAGAGAGGATGCTCGAGTGTCTTCAGGTCGTAATGACGCTCAGCGCGACATGGACGGCCGATGGCCGTGGACGCAGCACGCGCTGAGATGACGACCGCTACTTTTCCGACCAGTGTCTGCTTGGCGTCGCGGCCGCAATTCTTACGGCACTTTTCCGCCGTCAATGATATTGCTTAGCAGTTGCAATAGACCCGTGCTTAGATGACGCGTAGCTTCTGATGGTTCAGCGACATCGGCCTGCTGCTGGTGATTTAGGGCTTTTTTGATCTGGTTGTTGAGCGCCTTACTCTCGTGAAGGCTTGCCATCAATGAATTCGTTGCTTGGTCAAACCTTTCGATCAGGAGCTTTTCCGGATCGGCGACTTCCGTCTTGGCCACACTCACCTCCCTGTACGCGACGCGGGACTTCTACTGATATTCCTTCAAATTGCGCTGTTTTCCGACTTCAATCCGAGCTACGCGCGCAGATCGATAGGAAGACCCAGGTTACTTCATGAAAAATAGGCAAGCGTGGACCCAAATCCGAATTACCTGCGGGCTAACACCGACGGTATTGGTAGCTGGGCCGCAGAAATAGCGACCGGCCCAAGCCTGTCGGAAAACTCTTCGTGTCGCGATCCAGTAAGCTCTCCTGTCGATGGAAGCAGCTCGGCGACTGGATCCAATTGCTTCAGTCCTTCCTCGATTGTGGCGATATCCTCAGCCATCTTACGAACGGCTAAGCTATGATCGTAGTTTGATTTTGTACGCAGCTTGAGATCGATTGCCAGCCTGTGGCGATGCATCCTGAGTTCATCGAGCGCGCGGCGATTTCGCATCCGAACATATGCATTGACGATTTGCTCCATTGCCGTCGACATCGTCGCCCCCTGAGAAACGACCTTAATCCTGAAACCCTGCGAGGCCAATCCTGCAGTGCATGAGTTTTGCGCATAAAAAGCCCAACGGCGTTAAGCCGGCGGGTGTTGCCTGTCTACCTGTGTCGCGGCAATGCGAGGCCGCGATGTCTCTGCCGATATCGCCAACCGCGACCGCCCCTACCGCGCTGGTAAGTCATGCTGCTGCGGAAAATGGGTAACCCTCCGGTGAGGGCCGCCTGTGGCCAAGCGTGGCCGACGGTGTGGTGACCATCTCACTGGCGCAGCTTGGTTATCTGTTGTCGGGGATCGACTGGCGCCATCCGCAGGAGAGCTGGCGTCCGACCTCGATGGGGTGATGATTCTGCTTGCGGCTATTGATGGATGTGGTTCCATCGGATTGTGACCGACAGCTCTGAATCGCTCCCCACCGATCTTGCCACTGCGCATGCGATGATCCTCGCCGAGCGCGCCGCGCGGGTTGAGGCAGAGGCGCTTGCGGCCAACGCTCGGGCGGCAGCCGCACGCGCCAAGGCCGAGGTCGCCAATGCTCGGGCTGATCTATCGAGCACAGAAGCGCTCATCGGCAGGCTCAAGCTCGAGATTGAGAAGCTGCGGCGCCAGCTTTATGGCACCCGTTCGGAACGCACGGCGCGGTTGCTGGAGCAGATCGAGCTTCAGCTCGAAGAACTGGAAGCCACCGCCACCGAAGATGAACTGGCGGCCGAACAGGTGGTGGCGAGATCTCAGGCCGTCCAGTCGTTCCAGTGCAAGCGGCCTTCAGATCGCGGTACCGAGCGTGCCGCGGTCATGGCGACCTTGATCATGACCGCCAAGCTCAACGACGTCGATCCGCAAGCCTGGCTCCGTGCTTGTGCGCATCAACGACCACGCCGTCCACAAGCTGGACGAGCTTCTGCCCTGGAACTGGCGAAAGCCCATGCCAGGTCGTGCCAAAGCGGCGTGAGCCAAGAGGACACATGAGATCGAGCGGTTTTTCCGCGGCAGAAAAATCGGCGGTGACCGCCGCCTGCCAGCACCTGATCGACGACTTCCTGAAGCCCCGCTTCCTGCCCACCATCCGGCCGACGCAGTTCAACTATCCCGTCGATGTCCTCGGCAAATGGCACGGCACCAAGTATCGCTTGATTCAACGCTACCGCTCCGGTTTCCCGGAGAATCTCGGCGAAGAGTTTGACGCGCCCTTTGCCCGTCTCGACTGGATCAGCCGCAACCGCTTCGACCTCCAGTGGCATCGCCACACCGGAGAATGGTTCTGCCTGCATCGCAGCCTTTCCCTCGCCGAAGCGATTGACACGCTAAGGTCCGAAGGATTGTTCCATCCCTTTTGAACATCGCAAGTTCAGTTTCCCGCGGTACTCGCCGGATGGTTACGAAAATGGTTGCTGGTGCAATTCTTCAATGCCAGTGCGGAGAGCGCATCTGGGATGACCAGGACAGAGTATAGTTGCTGGCCTTTTCTGCATCCGCTACGCCCGGCGGCTTCGCACCTTCTCGCGCCGCAAGCGATTGATAGTTAGCCCGCCTTCCAGCGCGAGCATGGGCGATGCCCGATCGCCCAAAGAAGATCACATTTTCCACTATTGCGAGTTCCCGGCGTTCGCCGCCATCCCCGGAAGGGGCGGACGCAAGCCTGCTAAGCGCGTGCGACGTCAGCCCTGATCTCTGCTTTGCAGAAAGGCCAGCAACGTTACAACCATAGGAACTGCCATCAGCGCGCCGGCGCGAATTTCTTCTCGGGAGTATCCGCCATACACATGAACGGTGTGCCGCAACAAAGCTGCGATTGCTACCGCCATGATCGCGTAGGCCACAATCAGTCGGAAGCGTGCATTGAGCGTTTCTACCATCTTCGATCCCCACCACTAAAGCTGGTAGCCTTCACGTATTTTTGTCATTACCAAGGCCATTTTCTCGACGGGCCTGGACGACGACTCGTCAATCGGACATCGTTGCAATGCACAAACCAATTTGCAGCTGGGTGGAAACGATGGTGCTTACGCTCCGTTGGCGTTGGCTCCTGTGGACCGGTTCTCCGCCGACACGCTGAGATGATATGCGTCGGCTACCGTACTGCCTGCCCGATATCAAATCCGTGCGCCCTGCTGGTCGGGGCCTTTAGTTTGGACCGGCAGACGTTCGATCAAACGCGCAGCAGCTGGACAACACGCGCGTCAGGATTTCTCGGTCAATCGGGGGAAGTAGGATACGCCGCGGTTGAACGCCCCTCCTGCCAATGGAACCTGCGCGGCTGTGAAGCGTTGCTCTGGCACGGAGATCACCCACCATGCAGACTTTTACTGTCATCGTGGGGGGCTGGCTCGCGGTCAATGTGGTAGTGTTCACTACACTGATGTTGCGGCGCGACCGTGCCGGATTGCGGACACGACTGTTTGATTGGGTTGTCAAAAGGCCCTCACGTCGCACACGGAAGCCAATCCTGCGTCTGACACATCGGAACAGATAGAGCGGGCAGCGCCACCTATTTGGTGACTGCGTGTTGCCTCGCTCGCCCCTCAGTCGTTACGTTATGCTTACGGGGCGAGATTTTATCGGTCCCGGCCGGAAAACGCCCACCACCTAAACCGCGCCATTTGGAAAAGGCCAATGAGAACCCCGCTGGGCTGCGGACCAGGGCTTTGGCCTGACTTGACGAATAATTAGTCGTCCGTGAAATATCCTGAAGTGTTTGACTGGCAATAGAAATCGCCGGAATTGTCGTGATTGGATTTGCCGGAAATTGGGGCTCAGGTGCCGATTTTCTTGCAAATTCACGTTGGGGATTCCCTCGAATCTCAAGCTATGATTCTCTGCCGCATCGACGTGCGGGAGGGGTTGATGCGGCCACGGGAGCGACGAGAGAGCGGCGAGCAGGATCTGTTTCGTTCGCGGCTCGATCAGGTCATCAACATGGACCACGCGCTGGTGAAGCTGGCGCGGACGATCGACTGGCGGTTCCTGGAAGAGAAATTCGGCGCGGTTTACAAGGATGGTCCGGGCCAACCGCCGCTACCGACGCGACTGATGGCTGGGCTCGCCATTCTCAAGCACACCTACAACCTCAGCGACGAGGTGGTGTGCGAACTGTGGATTGAGAACCCGTATTACCAGTATTTTTGCGGGGAAGAGTTTTTCCAGCACCGGCTGCCGCTCGATCGCTCCTCGATGACCAACTGGCGCAATCGCATGGGCGAAGAACGGTTGCAGACGCTGTTGCAGGAGAGCCTGGCAGTCGCAACCAGGACTGGCGCGATGAAGCCTGGCGATCTCGCCCGCGTCATTGTCGATACCACGGTGCAGCCGAAGAATATTACCTTCCCGACCGACGCAAAGCTGTTGAACCGAGCCCGCGAGAAGCTGGTGAAGCTGGCCAAACAGCTGGGCGTGGAGTTGCGCCAGTCTTATACGCGGGTCGGCAAGTTCGCCCTGATCCAGCATCAGCGTTACGCCCATGCCAAGCAGTTCAAGCGCGCCAACAGGTCTTTGCGCAAGCTCAAGACCTATCTCGGCCGCATCATCCGCGATATTGCCCGCAAGATCGATAGCGATCCCCGGCTTGAGGCAGCGTTCGCTCATCTCCTGAGCCTGGCGCGGCGAGTACGCGTTCAGGAACGCGGACAGCGCGGGCCCAAGATCTACAGCCTGCATGCGCCCGAAGTGGAGTGCATCGGCAAGGGCAAGGCACACAAGCCTTACGAGTTCGGCGTCAAGGTCAGCGTTGCCACCACCCTCAAGCACAGCAAGGGCGGCCAGTTCGTCGTCCATGCGCAAGCGCTGCCAGGCAATCCCTATGACGGCCATACGCTGGCTGGCGTCATCCCTGCGATCGAGCAACTCGTCGGCAATACGATCGAACGGCTCCACGCCGATGCCGGATACCGCGGCCACAACGCGCCGCCAGATTACAAGTTCAAAATCTATACATCCAAGCAAAAGCGACGGGTGACCCCACAGGTCAAACGAGAGATGCGACGCCGCGCCGCTGTCGAGCCCGTCATCGGCCATCTCAAGGAAGATCACCGAATGGACCGCAACTATCTCGCCCACCGCCACGGCGACCTCAACAACGCCGTCCTCGCCGCCGCCGGCTACAACTTCCGCCGCCTGATCAGGTGGCTCAGGATTCTATTGCGCCTCTTCCTGGCCGCGCTCTTCGCAACGCCAAATACCCGGGCCACCTGAAAAGGCCATTCTTCACCGACGACTAATTAGAGTTATTTCTCTACATTCTTCCGCAAGTATCTGTTCATTAAACACTTTCCAGCGGCGTCGGCTGTAGCAGTCAAAGATCGGCCACAGTTCCTAGTCGGTCCAGCAACCGAGTTCTCCTTACGCGGACCTTACCAATGGAACTCATCGATGGTAAGGTTCACTGTTTGGAAGGCTTAGATGCCGGATCCGAGGGACTTTCGGCTGAGAAGTTTTTTGTTGATCTTCCTGGCCACAGTTGTGGTTGCCGGCCTACTTCGTCATGTCTTGCATGTCTATGGGGGCTTTTCGCGGCAGGATATCCGCTTAAATGCGCTTTTAGCCGCTGCGGTGATTGGCGTTGCTACCTTCTTCTTCAGGAGCCTCTACCGGCGCTGACTCTCAGAATGGTTTGGCGATAACTATATTCTACTTCAATCGAAACTTGCGGAACATTTCTACCGCCGATTTGGGCGAGCAGGCTGTGTTCGGGTTCTGGCGGAAACTCCCGGAGAATTTCAAACTCCGGATGCCTGGAAAGCCACCTGTCTCGTTCTGTCTCAGCATGCTTTCTATCCCGACCCAAGATTATATGCCGTTGTGTCATTTTGGATTGTCCGTTGCGCTTAGATCACGTTCCAGCAAGCGAGATGCCAATATCCATTGGCTAACTACTTAGTCGTCGGATGAGGGGTCTGCGGGTGGTTTGATCGGGGTCACTATGTCGTGAGGCCCGATATGCTGCCCAAAAGCACACACTTCTGAGGCCCCGATCGACCGTCATGGTGGCCGCCGCGCATTGCGGACCGGATAGCGATCGGGTCTGGAAATACCGCTAGCCTTGGCCTGGCAAGATTTGAACCTTTACTGCCCTTTTACCACGCCGGAGGGTCCGCAGGAGATATTTACGCCTTTGGAAGGGAACCAGCGCCCTTAATGTGCAGAGTTTGAACTGTTCCTTAGAGCAGACCGATGTTGGCGAAGAACGGGCGGCGCGTTCGCATAAGTTCGAGGCACTCCTTTGCGATTTGCGAAGAGATCGGCGAACGGCTGCGAACCATTCTTTGCGGCACCGAGACTGAACTGCCGCCGCGCCTTCGCGCCTTGATGGATCAATTGGTGGATGCAGAGCCTGCGCCGTCGCTGGTTCCGTCGATCTCGGACATGATCGACGACCGACACAGTGCTCACGCGATGGATCAGTAGCAGGCATTTTGCGACGGGGTCGATGCTTTGAGACTGATGCTGCCGAATTTTTTGGCAGGTCCTTGGAGCGAGCCGAAATCAAAGATGATTGGCTCCGCGACCTATCCCCTCATAGATGAAGCCATGTATCTCCATCTCCTGCGGGTTGTAGATATTGCGGAGGTCGACGACGATCGAACCTGCCATTTCCCGCTTTAGCCGAGCCAAATCGAGTGCGCGAAATTGCGCCCACTCTGTTACGAAAACCAAGGCGTCAGCACCGCGCGCGCATTCGTAAGGATCCTCGCTATATTCGATGTCAGGCAATTCGCGGCGCGCCTGCTCCATGCCGACCGGATCGTATGCGCGCACCCTGGCGCCCGCGTCGAGCAATCCGGTTACGAGCGGAATTGATGGCGCCTCGCGCATATCGTCGGTATCCGGCTTGAAGGTGAGGCCAAGGACAGCGACCGTCTTGCCGCGCAGGCTGCCGCCGGCGGCGGCCGATATCTTACGGGCCATCGCGCGCTTGCGGTTGTCGTTGACCCCGAGCACAGCCTCGACGATGCGCAACTGGACGTCATGATCCTGCGCGATCTTGATCAAAGCGCGCGTGTCTTTTGGAAAGCACGAACCGCCGAAGCCGGGACCCGCATGGAGGAATTTCGAACCAATGCGGTTATCGAGCCCGATGCCGCGGGCGACCTCTTGCACGTCCGCACCGACTTTTTCGGAGAGATCGGCGATCTCATTGATAAAGGTGATCTTGGTCGCGAGAAATGCGTTGGCGGCGTATTTGATGAGTTCGGCGGTGCGCCGTCTGGTGAACATCAGCGGCGCTTGATTGAGCGACAGCGGCCGGTAGACATCGCCGAGCACCCTTCGGCCGCGTTCGTCGTCGGTACCGATGACGACGCGGTCGGGAAATTTGAAGTCACGGATCGCCGCACCCTCACGCAGGAATTCGGGGTTTGATGCGACTACGACATCGGCCGATGGATTGGATTCCCGAATCAGCCGCTCGACCTCATCCCCGGTACCGACTGGAACGGTCGATTTGGTGACGACTACCGTGAAGCCCGAAAGTGATCTCGCAATCTCGCGCACGGCAGCGTAGACGTGGGTCAAGTCGGCATGGCCGTCGCCGCGGCGCGACGGCGTCCCAACCGCGATGAACACCGCGTCGGCATTGGCCACCGAAGGCGAGAGCTCGGTGGTGAAATCGAGTTGCTTCGCCTTGATGTTTGCCTCGACCAGCGCGCCTAGTCCGGGTTCGAAGATGGGAATTTCGCCGCGACCAAGACGCTCAATCTTGTCCGCGTCCTTGTCCACGCAGGTGACCCGATGGCCGAAATCCGCAAAACAGGCGCCGGACACCAACCCGACATAACCCGTGCCGATCATGGCAATTCGCATTGTCTTTCTGACTTTCTATTCCGGGTTCGTTACAATCTATTCCGGGTTCGTTACAATTCGCAGATTGGATCCAAATCTACCCACGTAAGCCACCATTGTCGTCGAAATCGCTCGTTAAGCTAAACAGATCTCCTTGCCTCCTCCTCTCGGCTGCGATCGTCTGCCAACGGTTAATCCGCCCGCCGCGGCTGCGAGCCGATCGGCTTTGTCGTCCCGTGATGCAGAAATTCGTGGTTGCGCCGGTCAATCAGATCGATAATTTCGGTGACCGTAGCCTGACGCTGCCCCTGGGGTCGACTTCTGGAACGGTGTCGGGTTTGGTCGATGCAGATGTGTGCGCACCAACCAAGATAGATGAGGTCGACTCGTTGCGGCGCGCCGGTTCGGTAAACTTGCCGCTTCTGCTCTTTCGAAAGAGGGGTAAATGGTGATGCAGGCTCTCTCTCGCATCGGTACCCGCTTTGTCGTTGCAATATTTTACTCCCTCTTTGGGTTTCATGTCGCCGTGCACGCGGCGCCTCAGGACACTGATCGTGTGTCACTTCGCGAGTTGACGATTAAGTGGAGCACGGTCAGGTACGCAACGACGAAGGAAAACGGCTTCGTCGGCGGATCGCTCGACGCCAAGACCATCGTCGATCGCACCTTCAAGACCTATGTGCTGGAGAACCGTTATCTGAAGGTAACGCTCGTACCAGAGTTCGGCGGCCGCATTCTGTCCATCATTTACAAGCCGACTGGCCATGAGCAGCTTTATCGCACTGAAGTCGGTGTACCTTTCGGTATCAACGGTGGCATTTATTATTACGACTGGATGATGGTGTATGGCGGCATCTTCCCTACCTTGCCGGACGCCGAGCATGGCAAGACCTGGCTCAAGTCATGGGACTTCAAGATCGTGAACGAAAGTGCCGGTGAAGTTACGGTATCGATGTCATTAGCAGACGATTTTGCGTATTCCGCGGCGCCAAAGAAATTCAGGTCAGGTTCGACTGGCATCGAAGCGACGACCTATGTCACGCTGAAGGGTGGTCGCGCCGCACTGGACGTGCGCGTTGTGCTGAAAAATCCGAAAACCCACCCCATCGGCTACGAGTACTGGACGTGCACGACGCTCGCACCGGGATCCGACCCACAACATCCTCGGGCGACCGGCGGGGCCGAAATCGTCGCGCCAATCGAGGCATATTATACACCGGACTGGTGGAAGAGGCTGTCCGAGGGCGATGAGAGCTTGGGTCCGAACAAGAGCCGTTTCGAAAAGCTGCGTTACTTCAAGAACTGGCCAACAATGGGTATCGCCTATGCAGCGCCCGATATGCAGGGAGCGAATTTCTGGGGTGTGATCAATCACGACAACGAAGAAGGCATCATCCGCATTGCTGACAATACTGTCACGCCGGGCCTTAAAATGTGGACCTGGGGATTTCCTTCGTTTACCGGGGAAACCGACCCTCGCAAGGAACCGAGCGAACAGCGACCTTACATTGAACTATGGGCGGGCGTGTCGGACCAGTTTTTCCACAGCGCGAACCTGCCCGCGCTCGGCGAGGTGTCGATTCCGGAAACCTACAGTCCCATCGTCGGCATGAGCAACGTGACGCAGGCGAACGGCAACATCTTGGTCAATCTCTCGGCCGAGGCTTCCCGCGTCAACCTTCAGTTTTTCAGTCTCGAACCGGCCACTCCAATGCATATAACGCTGAAGCACGGCGACACCGTGTTGTTCGATGATGACATCAAAGCTGAGCCGAAGATCGGAAATCATGTTTCAGCTACGATCCCTGCTGGGCGCAACGGCGAGCCAGTTCAAGCGACGATCAGGACGACGGAAGGCAAGGAGTTGATCGTGGCCGAGACGAGAATCAAATGAATTTTTGCGCCGTATGACGTTGAGCGGTTGACAGCTTCGCTCGCAAAAAGTGAGTTAACCGCTGTATTCCGGCTCGATCGTCTGGCGGGATGTCACCATCGTTAAGGGGATTGGCGACGACTGCGGTAGCAGCTGTACGGCGGCCGTTATGCTTAATGTACAACAAGGCTGTCGGCCTTTGCCGCAACGCAAGGCCTCTGCGATTTGGGCGATCTGAAACGCTCCAAAATGGACGCCAATAACATCGGCTCTCACAATATTCAATCCGAAATGGCCCAAGCTTACGCAGGACCGTTAACTCTGTTTTAGCTTGCAATTGCAAGCTCATTCACCCAGAGCTAGTCTGTTTTCTTATCAGTTAATCTCCCGAAGTGTGGAGCCTTTTCAAGTGAGATCACGCAGGCCATGGCCGTGGCTACATCTCGCGGCGTGGTACGCCACGTGCGTCTGCGTCTTGTTGCTTTTGCCATCATGGAAATTCGGTTTGCCACTGTGGCAACTGCCGCGTGCAAAGTTGTTTCCCTTCTTGAGTCTTGCAACGGCGTTTGCGGTCAGTGCAGGCATCGCTCTCCTGCTTCGAGCTGTGGATCGGTGGCGGGCTCTGTGGCTTACGGTTCTGGTTACGATGGCCACCTTCGGTGCGGTCTTCCTCGGCTTCATAGCGGCGAGGACCGATTTTTCCCGTGCCACCACGATCGCCGCATTCGCATACGCCTTCATCCTCATCCCTGCGCCATACGTCATTGGAGCTTCGCGCAGTTATCGAGCGATGGCCTTTATCGCGCTACTTGCGGCCGGCGGAATTGTTCCGTTCCTGCCTTCATCGCTGCCAGCTCCACAGCGTACCTCGGCACTGATCAAGACGGAGTACTATAACCTTAGTGTTGAGACCTATTCGGGATTCTTTCCGAAGTCCTCGATCGTGGGTGGAGGATTGGCGCGCATTGGGGACAGATATCTGAGGTTGAGCGGCGATGGGCATCTCTACCTCTTTGGATGGGGGCCGGAGTCAGATCAACTGACGGTCACACCGCTACCCTATCGTGTGCCTATCAATGGCGATGAGTTTGCTGCGACAGCCGGGCATCCGTGGGAAACCTCCTCTAGCGAGGGGACCCAGGAAAATCCAAAGGTCATGTCGGAACGCGATGGTCTTCATACCGAGTGGTTTCGCACCTATGGATTGCTGACACAGGAGATTGGTTCTCGTATCCGCGTGTTCGTCTCCCACGACTACTGGAAAGCCGCCCAGAATTGCTGGGTTGAGCGGGTGTCGATGCTGGAGTCCGATCAGGCGACAATTCTTGGCGGCGCTAAAGGCCCTGAGTGGAAAACCCTCTACGAAACGTCACCGTGTCTGCCTATCCGTGGCGAGCGTCAGCGCCGTGGTGTATCATTTGTCGGCTATTTCGGCGGCGGACGAATGGCGCTGCTCGATCCGCAAACACTGCTGCTTACAGTCGGTGATTTCGGTTTCGATGGTGTCGCCTCCCGCGAAACGCCATCCCAGGATCCTGCCACTTCGTACGGTAAAACAATCACTATTAACATTGCAGATGGCCGCGCGGCACTCTTTACGCTCGGCCACCGGAATCCGCAGGGCCTGTTCATAGATCAATCGGGAACGATATGGTCGACCGAGCATGGTCCGCAGGGTGGTGATGAACTTAATCAATTGGTGCGTGGGAAGAACTATGGCTGGCCGTTCGCAACATACGGAACGGATTATGGTTCGTTCGTATGGCCGCTAAACAAGCCGGAAGTCGCGCAGGTCTATCAGACGCCGGTATTTGCCTGGGTTCCTTCAATCGGAGTTTCCAACCTGTTGGCGGTAGAAGGCGAATTGTTTCCGCAATGGCGCGGCGATCTGTTGGTTGGGTCACTGAGGGCGCAGACTTTATTTCGCGCGCGGATTCGAGGGGGCCGCGTCGCATATCTCGAACCCATTGAGTTGGGAAGTCGAATACGCGATCTTGTTGAAGGTCATGACGGTCGCATCGTTATTCTGACCGACGCCGATCTCATAGACTCTCTAAAGCCCAAGGATGACAAAACTGGAGAGGCCCTTTTCGCCGAGAAGTGCAGCGGCTGCCACGACTCGTCGCCGACCAGCAGCCAGAAGATTGGTCCGAATCTATTCGGGGTCGTTGGCCGTGGGGTCGCAGCGGTCACTGATCACACCAGTTATTCGCCGGCTTTTCGGGCATCGGGAGGGGTCTGGACTGACGCGCGACTGGATCGGTTCTTGAGGGCACCCCGGGAGTTCAGCCCGGGAACCGCGATGGATTATGCCGGCGACGCCGACGCCACGGTGCGCTCGGCTATCATCAACCACCTCCGCAAGCTGCGGTAATCTTCGACAGCATGTCGGCCAAGCCGTGGCGTTTCCTTCTCTGCACCATCCGTCAAATCGGCGCTGCGCCTATCGGGCGCGGCAGGCAGGCTCCTCGCCAGAAATCATAGCGCGAATTGATACCATCCATGTATTATTGAAACACGTCACTATGGCCACAAGAACCTAGAACGACCAGGCGGTATCCGTGACGACGACGCATCGGGCGCGTGCCAAAAGCATATCTCTAAGGCTCACTCGGCAAATTGCCCTTAGAGTGCCAGTCGGCCTCTTTCCCAAAAACTACACCCCAAGGACACCAGTACGCGGCCGCCCTACTTTATTGGTGGTCGGGATTTATCTGGCCCTTGAACCCAATTACTCGACGCATCTTGTTCAAGAATTTAGCTCAGCCGGGATGGTTGAGGTTGAGCAGCGCTGGGTTTGCATGATGGGACAACCGCCAAGCGAAAAGGTGGCCGCTGTTACCGTCCTTCAACTCGATAAGTACGTGCCCAAATGGCAGCTCGTGAATGATCTGATTAAACCAGAAGACCTCGAACGGTTCGACTATTTCATGATCTGCGATGACGACGTCCTCCTGGGAACTCACTTTGTAGACAATTTTATTGCCGAACAGCAGTCACTCAACTTTGCGCTTGCCCAACCCGCGAGAACGTGGCGCAGCATGACCGATCACGCGATCGTACGGCGCAGGCTGTTCACGCGAGCCCGCCAGACCAACTTTGTCGAGATCGGGCCCGTTGTGTCATTCGGCCGGGATTTCCTGAATGCCGTCTATCCCTTCAGCATGGAAAGTCCGATGGGCTGGGGATACGATTTTACCTGGCCGATAACGGCGCGGGAACGCGGCCTGGCCATCGGCATCATCGATGGCGTCCCTGTCGACCACAGTTTGCGCCCGTCGGGTGCGCTGTACAACAGCGGGGAGCACTTCGATCTCATGACATCTTATCTTTCAAAACGACCGCACATCAGCTGGGCAGAAGCGGCCCGCACGATACGCACATTCAGATGATCCGTTTCAATCGACTGGTCCTTTGGAGAGAGCAACAGGGATGACCTCACAAGCAGAGGTCAGGTATTGGAGGTGCCAAGGGAGGCCTTGTCCCGGATTTGTTTCGATCTGAAGCATTCCAGACGGGCGGCCCCAAATACAGCAAAGCCAGGGTTCGTTAACAAGGCTCGATAGCGATTTGCCTCGCGCACAGTCCGTCCCGAGGCTGCGCCACCGGCCTCTTCGGCATTCGGTGCCGACAACTTTAGTTAACGATGCTGCATTGGACGAGTTTGATCGAACAGCAACCTGAAAAAGTGACTTGCTGCAATTTGTCGCATAGGCCGGGCGGTCGCCGGTCGCTTGTGGCGAATTTAACCGTCGGGAGAACTAGACTAGGCTGAGCCGGCATTTCATTAGGGATCGGGCTTACGCGACCAAGGATAAGTGCTATGAATTATTTTCCAAATCCAGCCGGCTTCCCCGAGATTTTGTTTTCGATCACCGAGTCAAATCCATGCCCATTTCGGACACGAGCAAATTAGGAGCCAACGTCAAGATTCATCATCCAGATCAGGTGAACCTGTATGGCTGCACCATCGGGGATGACACCAGGGTCGGCTCTTTTGTCGAAATACAGAAAAACTCGGTCATAGGAGCGCGCTGCAAGATCTCCTCTCACAGCTTCATTTGCGAAGGAGTTGTTATCGACGATGAGGTATTTGTCGGCCATGGCGTGATGTTTACCAACGATCGGTTGCCGAGCGCGACCAATCCTGACGGCTCCCTGATGGCTGACGAGGATTGGAAGCTCGAGTCGACGCGGGTCAAGCGCCGGGCATCGATTGGTTCGAATGTAACCGTTGTCCCAGGTGTCACGATTGGTGAATGTGCTCTCGTTGGCGCAGGAGCCGTGGTCACCAAAGATGTCCCTGATTTTGCAATTGTTGCTGGAGTGCCGGCACGGATTGTTGGCGATACGAGGCATCCATCGAAGACTGAAGCGGCAAGCGCATCTTAGCGCGATCGGCGGTTGGGGGCATATCGCGTGATCATTCTTTTGGAAGGACAGCTGGCTTTCCGTTGAAAACGCATCGAGATGACGGATGCGTTTCGAGGGCTTGCCAAAATCGAAAGGTTCGGAAGTTAGTGATCAACATTGGCGTAATCGGTTACGGATATTGGGGGCCGAACCTCGTTCGAAATTTTGCGGAAGTTGCCCGCGTCAGGCTTGCTTCTGTCGCAGACTCCAGCCCCGAAAAGCTCGGACTGGTCCAGCGCCGCTTCCCCATGGTGAGGGCGACAGCCGACTTTCACGATCTTCTGCGCGATCCCGAAATTGATGCGATTGCGGTCGCGACACCGGTGAGCACTCATTTTGAGCTCGGCATGGCCGTCCTGAAGGCTGGCAAGCATCTGTGGCTTGAAAAGCCGATGACCGAGACTTCATTGCAAGCGCGTCAACTGATCGACGAAGCGGCCAAGCGCAACTTGGTGCTGTTTGTGGATCACACGTTTGTCTACACGGGCGCCGTTCGCAAGATGCGGCACATTGTAGGTAGCGGTGAACTGGGAAAACTTCTCTATTATGACAGCACCCGAGTAAATCTTGGCCTGTTCCAACACGACGTCAACGTCATCTCGGATTTGGGCGTCCACGATTTTTCGATTCTGGATCATTTGCTGAAGGAGCACCCCGTTGCCGTGTCGGCGGGGGGCATCAACCACTTTCCAGGGACGCCCGAGAACCTTGCCTACATCACCATGTTTTACGACAGTGGAACGATTGCTCACATAAACGTCAGTTGGCTTGCGCCAGTGAAGGTTCGCCAAATTCTGCTTGGTGGGAGCAACAAGATGATTACCTACGACGATCTTCAGCCGAGCGAGAAGGTCAAGATCTACGACAAAGGCGTCAGCTTCACCGACGACCCGAAGAAGATATACGAAATGCGTGTTGGCTACCGTACGGGTGACATGTGGGCGCCCAAGCTGGAAGAGACTGAAGCGCTGCGCGTGGCGGTCGAACATTTTGTTGATAGCATTGAGCAGTCGAAGCCGCCCGAGACCGATGGCCGAATGGGGCTTCGTGTGGTCGAGTTGGTCGAGGCCGCAACCAGTTCCATGCGGGGCCGAGGCGAGACCGTGCACATCCAGCGTAAAGGAAGCTTCCAGTGATTCCGATCCTAGACCTCAAGGCGCAGTACGCCAGCATAAAGGACGAGGTGGCTGTCGCCATTCAGGGCGTGCTCGACAGTTGTCAATTCACGTTGGGCAGCGAGGTTTTAGCTCTCGAAAAGGAGTTTGCAGCCTATTGCAGCGCCAAAGATGCCATTGGCGTCAACTCCGGCACCAGCGCATTGCACCTCGCTCTGCTTGCGGCTGGCATTGGTCCAGGCGATGAGGTCATCACAGTTCCGTTCACCTTCGTCGCAACGGCGGCCGCGATCCACTATGCCGGCGCGACGCCCGTCTACGTGGACATCAACCCCAACACATTCAACATGGATCCGGCGAAACTTGAGGCGGCGATTACGCCAAGAACCCGAGCCGTGATTCCAGTTCATCTTTACGGCCAGCCGGCGGACATGGATCTCATTGTCCAAATTGCGAGAAGTCACGGACTGATTGTTATTGAGGATGCGGCGCAAGCGCATGGCGCGGAATATAGGGGGCGTCGCGTCGGTAGTCTGGGGGACATGGCCTGCTTTAGCTTCTACCCCGGCAAAAATCTTGGCGCTTACGGCGAAGCGGGAATGGTGACAACCGACCGCTCCGAATATACGAAAAAGATCAGAATGTTGCGGGATTGGGGAGCGGAACAGAAGTATCATCATGTACTCAAGGGATATAATTTCCGGATGGAAGGAATGCAGGGTGCCGTCCTGCGCGTGAAGATGCGGCATATCGAAAAATGGACAGAGGCCCGCCGGGCCGTTGCGCGCCGGTACGACCAGGCGTTTGTCGGTAGCGGAGTTGAAATACCCCAGCCCTCCGACGTCAGCCGTCACGTGTATCATGTTTATGCGATCCGCAGCCCTGCTCGATCGAAATGGCAGCAGGAACTGGCAATAAGAGGCATCCAAACGGGGATTCACTACCCGTTTCCAGTCCACCTCCAACCCGCCTATGCTGACGCGAGGTGGCATCGGGGCGATTTTCCTCACGCCGAAAAAGCCGCTGAAGAGGTTCTCTCGCTGCCAATTTATCCCGAACTGAACAGGGCTCAGCAGGACGAAGTCGTTGCAGCCGTCTTAGAGGTTGCTCGACAATTAGTCCCAAGTCACTAGACGAAAAAAGGAGAAACAACGGATCATGAAAATCCGTGGCTCAAAAATACTCGTAACGGGCGGATGCGGTCTGATTGGATCGACGACCATCGACCTTTTGCTGCGCGATCACGATCCTGACAGGATCATCATATTCGACAACCTTGTCCGAGGCTCAACCTCGAATGTCGAGGCTGCCTTGCAGGACCCTCGGGTCGAGCTTGTGCAAGGAGACATCCGGGACATCGAGCGTCTCAATGAGGTGACGCGCGGGATGGACGCCGTGATCCACATGGCCACGCTTCGCATCACGGCCTGCGCAGCAGAACCGCGTGAGGCGCTGGAGGTGATGTGCGTTGGGAGCTACAATGTTCTCGAAGCTGCCCAGGCCCACAACGTCAAGAAGGTCGTGACCGCATCGTCCGCCTCCATCTATGGCTTGGCTGACATATTCCCTACGGCTGAAGATCACCATCCTTACAATAATCGCACCTGGTATGGCGCCAGCAAGGTGATGCTTGAGGGCTTGCTGCGCTCTTTCAATGACATGTACGAATTGCCTTACGTTGCCTTGCGCTATTTCAACGTATACGGGCCGCGGATGGACCTTCACGGGAAATATACCGAGGTTCTAATTCGATGGATGGACCGTATCGCTTCGGGCGAACCGCCTTTGATTCTGGGCGACGGCAGCACGACCATGGACTTTGTGTACATCGACGATATTGCGCGCGCCAATGTCCTGGCACTCCAGTCTGACGTCAGCGATGAGGTATTCAACGTCGCGAGCGGGACCGAGACAAGTCTCAATGAACTTGCTACGGCATTGCTTCGCGTGATGGGATCCAATCTCGCGCCGGAATATGGCCCGGAGCGTAAGGTCAATCCGGTCTCCCGCCGACTTGCCGATATCAAGAAGGCCGAAGAGAAGCTGGGTTTCAAGGCCACGGTCGGTTTGGAGGAAGGATTGCGGCGCCTGGTTTCGTGGTGGCGAGAAAACAGGAACAACATAAAATGATTCCCATCATCAAACCCGTCATGGACAGCCAGGAAGCGGACGCGGCGGCACGCGTCATCCTGAGCGGATGGATCACGCAAGGTCCGGAAGTCGCGGCATTTGAACGAGAGTTCGCGGACTTTGTCGGAGCCAAGCACGCATGCGCCGTTTCAAACTGTACAACGGCGCTTCATCTCGCCCTGTTGGCTGTAGATATCAAGGCTGAAGACGAAGTCATCACGGTTAGTCACTCCTATATCGCCACCGCGAATGCGATCAAGTATTGCAATGGAGTTCCGGTATTCGTCGACATTGATCCGACGACATACAACATCGACCCTTCCAGGATCGAGGCCGCAATAACGGTTCGCACACGCGCCATTTTGTGCGTGCATCAGATGGGTATGCCGTGCGACATGGAGGCCATCATGGCTTTGGCGCGCGAGCATGACCTGCCCGTGATAGAGGACGCAGCCTGTGCCATCGGCAGCGAGATACGCATTGACGGCCAGTGGCAGAAAATCGGCCGACCGCTTGGGGATATTGCATGTTTCTCGTTTCATCCCAGGAAGGTGATGAGCACCGGTGACGGCGGCATGCTCACGACAAATGATCCGAACTGGGATGCTCGTTTCCGCCGGCTTCGACAGCACGGAATGAGCATTCCGGATACGGTTCGACATGCCTCGCCACAGGTGATTTTTGAAACCCATCCCGAGATCGGCTACAATTATCGCATGACGGATATTCAGGCGGCGGTCGGACGAGCGCAGCTGAAGCGAATGCCGGAGATTGTCGCCACGCGGCGTCGCCTGGCATCTCGCTACACCAGTCTTTTGAATGACAACCTTGGGATCGTGACACCGTATGAGCCGGATTGGGCGCACAGCAACTTCCAGAGCTACTGCGTGCGATTACCCGACCACGTTGATCAGCGGACCGTGATGCAGGCAATGCTGGATGCAGGCATCGCTACGCGCCGCGGCATCATGTGCGCTCATCGAGAAGCCTGCTATGCGGGGGCGTCTATGCGCGGGTCGTTAGCCAATTCTGAAGCCGCCCAGGATCATTGCATCATCCTGCCGCTTTATCCGCAGATGAGCGAGTCCGAGCAGGACTCCGTGATAGGCGAGCTCAAGTCTGCAATCTACGCGTAGACCGGGCATTTCCTCGCAACGATAAATATAATAACAATGGGGAGAGGATCGATGGATAGCGATGGGGGGCCACTTCGACGATCCGCTCCGGATAGCTCCGGCGACCCGCAATTGGTCTCTTCAAAGCGGATACTTTCGAATTTTGCCCGGTTTGATACTGAAGTTCGCCTTGCGGAAGCAGCTTACGCGCACGGCGAGCTTGAAATGGCAGCCTTCTATGCCGCTACCGCGGCAACCATTGCCACACACAAACACTGCGGGATATTTGCCAGCCCGCGGTTAGAAGCCGTTTTGAACGGGATAGGACATCGGATCGTCTCGGGCGAAACCGCAGATAGCGCCAGGGAAAGGCGTTCGTTCAAAAAGGTACTTCATGTCGGCAGTGAGCTTTCCTCGGTGGGTGGGCTCACGAGAATGATCAGCCGCTGGATTGATGCCGACGCTGACCGTGTCAATTCTCTGCTTCTCACTCAGCACCGTGGCGAAATTCCCGAACATCTGACCGCGGCTGTAAAGCGCAGTGGTGGGCGAATCATGCAGCTCAATCGAACGGTCGGCAGCCGCTTTGACTGGGCTCGTTCACTTCGGCGAATTGCCTGCTCGCATGATGTGATCGTTCTTCATATCCACTGCGAAGACGTAATACCGGTTTTAGCGCTGGCTGATATGACTGGATTGCCGCCGGTGTTGTTCCTCAATCACGCGGATCATCTGTTTTGGCTGGGGACGAGCGTTGCTCATCTCGTGCTCAACCTTCGTGATGCCGCAACCGATATTTCGATTGGTCGTCGCGGCATCGAGCCGTCCCGAAATTTCTTGTTACCGACCATCGTTGATTCAACGGTACGACGCCATTCGCGAAGCGCTGCCAAATTGAAGCTAGGTTTGCAGCCGGACAGCCTTTTACTTCTATCGGTGGCCAGGAGACCCAAATACCGTTCGCTGGACGGGGTGAGCTTCGCCGACAGGCATGTCAAGCTGCTGGAGAAATATCCGCAAGCTCAGCTGATAGTGGTCGGCTCCGGCGAGGCCGACGATTGGCAGGCTGCCAAGAAACGGGTGAATGGCCGAATAACGGGCTTGCCGGAGCAGCCTGATCCAAGGCTCTATTTCGAGGCAGCAGACGTCTATGTCGATTCCTATCCGTTCGTCTCTTCGACGTCGATGATGGAAGCTGCGGGATACGGCTTGCCGCTCGTGACGATTTTCACGCTACCGGAACAAGCCAGTATCTTTGGCATCAACCACGTCGGCCTGGTTGGCACTTCGCTGGTCGCGAAGACAAGAGAAGAGTATGACGCCCTGCTCGAGCGTCTGGTCACCGATACGGATTTTCGAGAACAGAAGGGTGAGGCGGCGCGTCAGGCAATCGAGCGCTTTCATGCTCCTTCAGGCTGGCGCTCTCATCTTGAGGCAGCTTTCGAATGCGCCATGGATCTCCCACCGCGCACCAACAGCTCGATTGCGGCGGATGCCGCTGTTGAACGTCCTCAATTTGGTCCGCCCGATAGTTTGCACCAAGACATCGTCGGGTCGGATTATTTGGCCGCGGAGATCAATATGGTTTACATGGGCGCGCTCCCCTTTCGGCAAAGGCTTGCGTTGTGGGCGACAATGCGTGAACGCGGAGAAATAGCCGGTGTTACCGCAAATCTTCGTCTTCTCTTGCCTGAATGGCTAAAACGCGCTGTGAAGCCGTGAGATCGTGCGACAAGGCACGAAAATTCAGAGCTTGTGCCTCCCTGGTAACTCCGAACAATTTCGCGCCCGTTAGTCAGATCACTTCCTATACGGCATCCAACGTGCAAGGTAGGGCATCGTTCTCGCCCTCACCTCTTCAGCCAGACCACGTGACAGGTTCACGACGCGATTGCGCAACTCGCGATAGATGTTTGCCCTCGTGATCAATACGGCGGCCAGTATCAGATAAACAAGTCCCGACGTTGCCGTCCCCAAGAACAGCTGAACCAGAACATGGTGGTCATGTCCTGAAACCGACAAGCCTGCGAGCGCAGCAATTATTCCACAGCCGCCCAACGGCAGAATGACTCTGAGAATGTCGGGAAGGCTGACGGGCGTTGCGCGGCTTGCAAAGGCAAAACATGGAAGAAGCAACAGGTTCATGGTTATGGCGTAGGAGGCCGCAATACCAACCGGCCCATAGGGAATGGCAAGTATGAAGCCGAGAGCGACAATCGGAACGAACATGAGGCTCCAAATGAACATTCGACGGGTTTTGCCCAAAGACAAATAGATCCATCCCGAGGCATTCATCGGCACGCCGGCAAAGATGGAGACCGCCAGCCATTGAAAGATCTTTGCCGATGTTTCCCATCCTGGACCATAAATTGTGGTGATCAGGGGATCCGATACGGCAATCAGACAGGCAGCGACCCCCGCCCCCAAGAACATGACAAGTCCCAGGGCATCCAGAAAAGCCTGACGCCAACGTTCCGGCTGATTCTGCAGCCGACTTAGCGAGGGCTCGATTGCCGAGCTGAGAGGGCCGTTGAATAGATTGAGTGGCAACAACATCAGCTGATAGCCGCGAGAGTAATATCCGAGCTCAGCGGCTCCAAATCGCCAGCCGACGATGATGTTGTCGGACTGGCGGTGAAAAAAATTGACGATACTAAAACCGGCCAAATAGGCGCCGAAGTGGAGACCGCTGCGGGCATCGCGCCAGCTCGTAACTACACTCGGCCGCCAGGGACAAGCCGCCCAAATGAGTGAAAGCGTGACGATTTGTGCAACCAGACCGGTGATCGGAAGTGACCAAAAGCCGAGGTCCGTCTTCCAGGCGACCAGGATCCCTGCCACCCCCCCTGCCGCATGTCCCGCCAAGCCTGTCCATTGCAACGTCATCCAGCGCATCGAGCGCAATAGCAACGCCGTATGTTGTGAGCCAAGCGCCGCGAGGGGAAAAGAGATCGACAACAGGACAATCAGACCTGAGACTCTGGCATCATCGAAAAACCAGGCGGCCAACGGGGCCATGGCGCAAACCAACGGCATCAAGACAAGGCTGATTCCGAGGGCAATGAAGAACAGACCGCTGACCATGTTCTGGTCAATGTGAGCGCGCTGGACCGTCGCAGAAGTCAAACCAAGTTCCGAAAACAGCGCGACCAGGCTCGTTACCGCCGTTGCCATCGCCACAAGCCCGAACGCTTCCGGCGCGAGCAAGCGGGCGAGGATTGCTGTAATGACGAACTGGATCACCATACGTATCGGCTGCGCGGCGATCGCTATAATTCCTCCGCGCGCCGCACGCTGACCGAGATCTCTGTTGAGATGATCGGTGTTCAATATCTGGCGATTACGTTCCTGCCTGTTCATCCGGACTATCGTGTGGACACGCTGTCTACTTTCGCGCCTTTAAGAGCTGCTATCAACGCGTCTCTCAAGGAACTGTCGGAAAGCAGCATCCGCAGCGCGCGAGATGGAAACACCGCGAACGCACGCCAGATTGCACGAAAGGCGGCCAAGCGCTCGCCTCTTTTGGCGTGGTACAATGCGGTTCCGGTAAAATAGCTCAAAAACTGATCCATGATCCCAAAATAGGATCTTGCGAAAGCGATTGGGGAGGCCCAAAGCCGCCACTCGGGGATCGCATGTTTGAAGAAAATCCGTCTTGCGAACGTGATGCGATTAAGCTGCAGCTCGTCATACGTACCGGTCGCCCTCTGGCGAAACAGGACGCATGGCTGCTCCACGAACCCGACCCCGCGCCTACGTGCAACTCTTAGTTGCCAATCCCAGTCCTGGCCGCCGATGAGCTCCTCGTTGAAAAACCCGATTCTGTCGCGCACCCGGGCCCTCACGACGGTAGCGCCGATTTGAGGGAAATATCCGCTTAGCATGAATCTTATGACTTGCCTTCCCTCGGGCAATCGTTTTGGCCACGGACCATAGGTCAAGCGCCGTTGCGGATCGGTGTTGATGATCTGAGCCACAACCATATCCATGTCGGGGTCCGCGGCGAGCAGCTTCAAATGCCCGCGGATATGGTTTGCGGTCCAAACATCGTCGTCGTCCAGGAAGGCGATATATTCCGCCGTTGCCGCGCGCATCGCGATATTGCGGGCCGCGGCCGCACCCGGTCTTGATGTGTGCAGATAGATCGCATCGAAGGCTTCGGCGATCGGCTGCGTGTCGGCACTGGTTCCGTTGTCGCCGACGATGATTTCAAAGGAAAGGCCATCGCGCTCGAGAGCGCGGATGCTCTGGAGTGCTTCCCGGAGAAGTTCCGGGCGATCCCGGGTCGGAACGACGACGGAAACTCGGTCTGCTCGGATCGTCATCACTAATACCATTCCTCCCAATTATCGAATGCGCCTTCGAGTAAGGCGCCAAAGATCCTGTCGTCGTCCATCCAGGTGCAGAAAGTCCGCGGAATTGTGCCTTGCGGCCTCGTGTTTTCAGCTTGAGCGTAAATGAATTTGTAGCCCGCCTGGCGTGCGGCACCGTGCGCAGCCGGCGTCCAGTTCTTCGACTGCCCGAATGGAATTGCAAAACAGTCGGCCACAACGTCCAATCGCGATCTCAGGATCATGCGGGATGCATTCAACTCCTCAATGGCTTTCGATTCGTCGATGGCCCCAAAGTCCGGGTGCGACACTGAATGGCTTCCGATCTCAACTCCCATTTTTGAGAGCTCCGCAACTTCATCCCAGCTCAGCATACGGGATCGATGCCAATCTGACGGATTCTCGACCAGACCGGTTGTTACAAATAACGTCCATGGTATCCGATACTCGGCAAGCAGAGGGGCAGCGATCGCAAGAACGCTCTTCCAACCATCATCGAACGTGATCGCAAGCTCACGGCCATCGCCCTCGCCGCTGGCGATCCGAGCTGCGGGCACAAACCGAAATCCGTGCTGGATCGCAAATTCGAGATGGCGGCGAAACCGCGATGGCGAGCAATCATTGACGCCAAGATCTGCCTGCCCGACCGAGTGATAGCATAACAAGCGTCCAGACGGTTTCGAGTGACGGCTGCCAAACGAGGCAACAGCCTGCCTCTCGCAATACATTCGCATTTTTGCCAGGCGTTCACGCAGCCTCAGCCTTTTCTTTAATTCCATTGCTCTTCGTCCGACTGAGACGGGTGGTTATTGTCGCGACGTCACGATCGATCGGGAGAGGCCTGCGTGACTTACGGAATACATAAGGTAACGCTCGCTCCGAGTCAGGCAATATGCTCAAGCACATGGCCCACACCACGATCACCGCTTATTAAGCCTAACGTTTTGAAGTATAACGGGCCAGCGCCAAAAGTCCGGCCTCTGGGGCACATTTCAAGCTGTCAGCCGCCGGCTGAAGCTTCCCTATTTTTGCATCCATCCGAGGAGTTTTCGCAACCGTGTCGGGGTTGGCCAACGTACACGGCGTGCAATTGATGCAATGGTTAATGTTGGCGCCACCACGCCTCCCCAGCCGGTCCGAACGCGGTGCACGAACGTCGCGGGCTCGACGCGTTGATAGCATCCCAGGAAGCCGCCGATGACGTGTCGTTTGACGAAGCCCGCACGTTTCAGGCGGCGATCGAGGTCAAACTCGTTGTTGTGGAGATGCCACGAGCTCGCCTCATCGCGCGATCTCGTATCGAAGTTCGCAAACAGCCAGCCATTTGACTTGATTGCGCGGTGCAACTGTCCGGCCGTCTCATCGAAATCGGGAACATGTACCAGAACATCGAAAGCTGTCACGACATCGAATGCATCGTCGGGCAATTTTACCTCGTTGAGATCGATAATGCCGATCGGATCATTGTGCCGGTGAAAGCGCCAGCTCGCATAATCCAGCAGCGGATGCGATACATCGGCAATGCTGACGTCAAACGAGCTCCGCCTGAAGAACTGGGCATTCAGCCCTATGCCGGAACCAAAATCGAGCAGGGTCCCGGAGACGTTTTGCTGTTCAAGGAATCTTAGAACGGCAATCGCTTGCGGAAATGCATGGCCGGTGATCTGTAAATATGCGTACCATGCCAGATCGTATTTCCACGATGCCACGGAGTTGTAAAACCCCTGCAAGCCGGCGGTGGTGGAACGATCGGCGGACGTCCACTCTTCCACGCTCAGCGCTTCCCAGTGAATGCATTTGTGATAGGCTGACTCCACGCTTTCCGAGTGAAACTCGGCAAGTTCGGCCAGCACGGAAGACCTGCAATCTGCGTTAGACGCGATACAGTCTCGCAACCGTTGCATTCTGGCGTCGGCGAACGCTTCCCGCTGATCTACGTGCCACGTGTTCGGATCGGGTGACGGCGCAAGTTCTGGGTCAATATGCAGGCCTTGCGATTTTTTTCGCGATCTTATCAGCAGCGATGCCATGCGCTCGAGGAAGCCCGGTCGGTCGGTCATAGATCTTTGCTGCGCCTCCCGAGGCTCGATCGGTCAAGTCCCGACCGAACGGACATTTTGCAGATGGGCATCAAACACCTCCATGATCGGCGCATTCGGCTTCGTCACGAGAACTGCTACCACGGTTTCACGGATATTTGAACGGCGCGCAAGCTGGAAATTGTAGAGTTGGTTATGCCAAAGCGCGTCCTGTTCCTGTGTACCGGTAATTACTACCGCAGCCGGCTTGCCGAAGAACTGTTCAATGATCGGATCCGCAGGGCGGGGTTAGATTGGCAGGCGTCTTCCTGCGCGCTCGCGATAGAACGTGGGGCTGAAGAGAACATCGGACCGATTTCTGAATACGCCGTGAAGGCATTGTCAGAGTTTGGCGTCTCCATCCGTCGTCCAGCTCGCTTTCCCGTTGCATGCACCGAACGCGATTTTCAGGAGGCCGACCTGGTGATCGCCATGAAAGAAGCTGAACACCGCTCCCTAGTGGAAACAAGGTTTAATTCATTCGCGGCCAGCGTGGCATATTGGCACGTCCACGATCTGGATGTCGTCGCCGATTTCGCCGAGACCGCGAAGCTCGTCGACGTTTTGGTGGACAAGCTTATTTTGGATATCAAATGAGCCCGGCCGATCCCGGGCTTTCGTAAGTTCCGAGGACGCCCGTTATCGACTTACGGAAGCACTGCACAGGCAGCATGAAAAGAGACCGCGCATTTTTCAGGATTCATATTTCTACCGTCCCGTGAGAGACGGACCGGACGGCAAGCTCGGCGGCCGCAGCATTGATTGGCCCCGGCCAATTGTGCATACCGAGGATATTCGTTGAATGTCGGACGATTAACTGCTGCTATTTGCCAAGCCCCCTCTCTCGGTGATTTGTCGACAGAGCTGCGAAAGGTTAGCAATGCGTCACGCCGTATTATTGGCCGTCGGAAAATATGCCGACGAAAAGGCTGGATTCAGCAGCCAGGAAGGACCGCGCAGCGAGTTTTGCGAAATAGCAAAATTCCTGCAAGCCGATATCCATTCCTATGTCTCTGGCGCTGCAGAACGAGGCGCGTGGTTTCGCCGGTTTTTTCAATCAAAGAAGCTTTGGGGATCGGCCTTCAATATAGCACTCCATCGAAATCGATACGATCGACTTTACGCGACTGGCGAAGACATCGGCTTTCGCGCCGCCTTGCTTTTGAAGCTGCTTGGCTGGCGAGGAAGAATGGTCTGTTTGGTTCACAATATGAGCCGGTCGCGGAAACTGCTGCTCCGCTTCATGGGGCATCGGCTTTTCAATTCAATAGTAGTGGTATCGAAATCGCAGATTCCGCATATTCTCGAAACCGGTTTCCCTCGGAGCAAGGTTGTTGCTGTCTTCAACTGGGTAGATGACGAGTTTTTCCTTCCCGTCGACGCTGGAGCTGGTGGTGCAGATGGCGTGACGTTCGTCGCGTGCGGCGCTGAAAACCGGGATTATGACACGTTGTTGCGCGCTACCAGAATAGCGCCGGGCAAGACATACGTATTCGGACACGGCTTCTTCGGACCCACGAAGGAGATCGCCAACCAGGCAGATGGATCTTCTTTCATCCCCATGCCACGGGTTTCGTTTGAGCGGCTACGTGAATACTACAGCTCCGCAACGGCCATCGTTCTGCCGCTGAACGCGGTGCAGTATGCCGCCGGAGTTACGGGGTTGGTCGAAGCGATGTCGATGGGACGCCCTGTAATAGCAACACGGTCACCGGGCATCGAAGAGTATTGCAGCGTTATCGACCAAAGCTTGCTTGTATCGCCAGAGGATCACATTGATATGGGCAGGGCAATGAAGCTGGTTGCCTCAGACTCCGACGCCGGCGCCAAGCATGGCAAGCCCAATCGCGCGTGGATCCTGAAGAATTGCTCGCTGGACGAATATGTGAGAACCATAGCGTCTCTCATGGAGGCTAAAGACTGAGTCCTCTGCGCACGCTGTTAGCTTCTTGCGTAGCATGCCAGGCTCCGTTCGCATGAATGGATCGGCCTTCAAATGGGAACTGGGCCTCGAGATGCCGGCGTCCGGTTCACTTCGGTTGATTGCACCATTAACTGCCGCTAAGGCGGGCTATCATCGTTAATTCGCACACTTCTACCTTAACCGTGATATCAGGCAGGGCTTTGGCGTGGCGAAGTGGTTGATATACACTGGCTTTCATGCAGGCGCTGGTCACTCTCGGCTTGCGAAAGGCTTTTGTCCGCAGGTGCAGCTGGCCGCGATGGCTACCAGGCAAGTCGCCCTGGCGCTTCCCCCCTCGCCGGGCGTAAGGCTTGACCATGTGCTGCAAAACTTAGATTCTGACCAGACCGTAAACTCGAACCTGGCGCGCCCATCAGAGTTTGGGCCTGAGCATTATCGAGATGAAGCTTCTATTCAAACCGATATTACTTCGCTGTGACCTCGCGGCGGAAGATTGACCTGCTATGACCTCTACCTCGATTAGCTCACCCGTTTACGAAGGTAGCTGGGAATATCGCGTTGCTTGGCTGTTATGGTTCAGCAGTGCGGTATCGCTGGCTTTTGTTCAAGCCATTCCAACCATTCCCGCCGCCATCTTCTTGTGCGCCGTTCTTCTCTATTGCGTCCTCTTCCCCCATCGCGCCTATCTTGCTGCCACTTGGAATTTCATTCCTTGGGTCATGGTCCTGTTCGGAGCGCTCTCGGTTCTCTGGTCCCTGGATCCGATGCGTTCAGCCCGGGCGGCTCCACAAATCGCAATCACCGTGCTTGCAGCCATCATGTTTGCCCAAGCTCTACCGGCCAGGGCGTTCATTGCCATTACCATGTACGCTCATCTCGCCTCGATTGTTGCCAGCTTCTTCATATCTGGAATATTTGGCGCGAAAAACAGCTTCGCGTTGCAGCTTGCGATTGCGTTATTGTCCAGCTTGTGGGTGCTGCTCGATTCCCAACAACCCAAATACGCCCGAGCGGTCGCCTTACTGGCGCTGCTGGGCGCCTTCCCGATGCTGTCCTCGGCAGGCTCGGAGGGCGCCTTGCTAACGGGCCCTCTGGCCATCCTTGCCTCTATTGTCCTCTTTCTGATGCGGCCGCTGCACTCGGCTACGCGCGTATCGCTGCTATGGCTTGGCGTGCTCGCCCTCATCTTGGCGCTAAGCGTAGCACTGTTGTCGGTTGACAACATCTTCGACCTGTTACTGTCGTCGATCGGCAAAGACTCCAGTCTCACCGGACGCACGGTTCTTTGGTCGCATGCTGCGAGCATCATCGCCGATCACCCGTGGGGCGGTGTTGGTCTCCAGGCATTCTGGGTCGAAGAAAACAGTGAAGCGATACGATTCTGGGAAATGTTCTATATCGACAGTCATGCCGGATTCCATTTCCATGATCTTTGGCTTGAGACCGGGGTCGAATTGGGGTTGATCGGAATTATGATCGCCGCCGGAACGACCATCGTGGTATTTTTCAGCGTTTGGCGGTGGGCACTGCAGGATCCGCGTCCCGAAAGTTGTTTTTTTGCTGGCTACGTTACCTTCATCCTGTTGCGAACCGTGGGAGAGGTCGAACTTTTCGGTCAGTTCAGTCTGACCCCGATGATTTTCCTGGCGGCTTATTACTATGCGGATCACGCGCAAGGTGCTCCGCGAACCCCCGTCACGCCGATACCGAAGCCGTATTGACGTCATCATTAGAGCGCAGATCATCGCTTTCCGTTGCGACGACCGCCCCACGGGCGAACCCGGCGAAGTCAATAGCTTGTTCGCACAACCACCGATCTTTGACGACTTACAGTGAGCCGTCTCATCAATCGGTGCGACTAGGAACACCGGTCATTTGTGACCGTGCCAAAGATTTGGACGCGATACGGTTATGAAGAAATTGAGTGATCGGCCGTTCGATAGATACATAGATCATGCAGGTCACGAATACCGTTCCGAACGCCTCGAGAACAATCTGCGGGATCAAAGGCAGATGTAGCCTCAAGAGAACGCCCTGGAGTATTGTGGCAACTGCAACATGCCAGATGTAAATCGAATAGGACGCATCCCCGAGGAAGCGCATGATCCTGACATTGGCCACTCTCCCGGCCTTTTCATAAAAGACCGAGCCAGCTACCAATAAGGCAGCCGGGACGCCAAATTTCAGCACCTCGTGGAGATTGGGCTTGAAGTATTCCGATAGACCAAGCCCCGCCGCGCCAGCAACGAGAAGCGCGAGAGCAACACGTGGCGCGACGGCAACGTTCTTCCAGATCATTGCGAGCGCAACACCGGCCATAAATTCCAGCATTATCGGATTCGTGATCGCGGTGATGTGAGGTTCGGTTGCGGCGAGGTGATAGGCTGCCATCGCGCCCAACGCAATCGCCAGCAGATAAGCTCTGTATCGTTGTTGGACGAACAGGGAGATCGTGAACAGGACATAGAAAATCATCTCAAAGACGAGCGTCCAGCCCTGCAAAACGACCGGCAAAATCTTGCTTCCAGACAGGGTCGGCAAGAAGAACAGCGACCCTGCGAAACGAGAGGCATCGAGTTCGTGTCCGTACATGAAATTCGGTCTCACCAGAATGAGCAAAGCCGTGACGACGGTGGCGAGCCAATAATTCGGGACTACCCTGATAACGCGCTTTTTTGCAAATTCGGCCGGCTTCACTCCGCGATCGGCGGTCGTTACCCACATGATGAAGCCGGAGATAACGAAGAAGATGTCGACACCGGAACTACCAACAAGCAGCGAGCCGCCGTAACGATCGGTCAGGTGAAACGCCAGCACGGCGAGCGACGCGATAGCTCGTAGATATTGAACGCTGCAAAGTTCTTGTTTCCGCATACAGATCTCTAATTCGGCGGACTAGGGGATTTGGACTGGTCTGCTCCAAATCGACCTGGCCGTGGCGCGGTCAAACCCTGATCGTCGCAAATTCGGCTGATCCATCGCGTCTCCGCTGCCCGCGAGATATGTAAATCGTATTGACCAAGTGTGTAAACGTTCTCTTCCTCATCATGAGAACCCAACGGACTTCTTGCTTCGCACCACGACCTGCTCGCAAAGGCGGCCTACCAGAAACACAAACGTTGTCCAGCGAATGAAGAATGGTGAAAGAAATGCCGAGAGGCTTCGCGTCTTGACGGCGTCTATCACATTAAGCCACTGAACTCGCGCATCAATGGACTCGTAGTGCCTGCGAATCAGACTCCTTTCTGCGCCTGTCAGCTTCGGCAACTGAACGAGAGCCTTGCTGCTGTCGCGCAACTCTTCCAGATCTCTCTTCGAATGGACGCCACTGATTGAATTCGATCTGACGACGGAAACGTATGTGCGAGACGGTATGACCTTGAAGACCCCGCCGGCAGCCAGCGCCTTCGCATAGAGGATGAAATCTTCTCCCAACCGGAGGCGTTCATCGTAGCGCAACTGGTTTCGATCCAGGAATGACTTTCGCATCATCGGTTTGAGGAAGCCGAGCTCCTTTCTCTGGCGTTTCTTCTTGCTTAGATTACTGGCGACAAAGACGGAAAGATTGAGCGTGATTGTCGTATCGTGGCCGATCAGACATTCTCCGGAGGAAGCCGGATCATCTTCCTTTCCCTCGCTTACCTGAATTTGATCATCCGCAACGAGGTCGGCCCCTTCGGATGCACCCAGGAGCGTTTCGATACGCTTGGGCAGGAAATAGTCGTCGCCGTCCAGAATTGCGATCCAGGGCGCGCTGGACAGTTCGAAGCCGCGATTACGGGCCACTGAGGGCCCCTTATTCTGGTCCAGTCGCTGGAAGACCAATCGATCTCCCACCTGATCTTGCAAGGACCTCAGCACGAAAGGCGTTTCATCGGTGGATGCGTCGTCGACGACAATCACGCGATTGACGTGGGCATCCGATAGTGCCGAACGCACCGCTCTCTCGATCGTATCCGCGTTATTGAAGATCGCGATCAGTACGTCCACGCGCGCTGATCTATCTCTCGTCTTTTCGCCCATAGGCTCGGATCCAATCGATCGAATACTTAGCGGGAAATTGAGTGGTTTTGTCTGGCGCCCCCGGCCATCCGCCACCCACGGCCAGATTTACGAGCATGTACATTGGCTGATGAAAGTCTTGCGGTGTCGGCTTGCTCGCGACTTGAATATCGTCAAAGAACCATTCAATGAAGTCTTTGGTCCAATAAACCGAGTACGTATGGAAATCCTCCGAAGCATCGGGAACATCGATCCCTTTGGTTTCGGATGTGTGTTTCCCGCCCGCATTGCTGTGCCAGGAGACATATAGTTTTTGCGGATTGTCCCCCAGGATTTCCAGGACATCGAGCTCCGGCGGCCAGCTACCGTTCAAAGGCAGCAACCAAAATGCGGGCCAGAGACCTTTGCCTTTCGGTATCTTTGCTCTGATTTCGAACAGGCCGTATTTCTGATTGAAAGATCTCTTGCTGCTGAGCAGCCCGGACGAATATGAGCGGCCCCAGGTGAATTGCTGAAGGTCCTCGTTCAGTGGTTGAGCAGCAATCTGAAGCTTGCCATTGACGATTTGAAACGGATTAAGGTTCAAGCTCATCGTGCCGGTCCCGGAAAAGCCGGGATCGACATACACCTCCAGCTCTCCGTTGTTGGCAAGCGTATAGCTGTTCATTCCTCCATATCCAAAATTTGTTCGCCAGGTTCCGCCGGAGCCCTTCTCCAGATCCAAACTGAGCGTGTCAAAGTCGTCGACAAAGGTCTGGACGAGATTGGACCGGTCCAGTTCAATCTGCATTGAGGAGACAACATCCGCGTTGGCCCCAACAATTCGGAGCTGATCCTGATCGCCAAGGCCCAGGACCGCATCAGCACCATCGATCTTCAGCTCTGATCGAAGTTGATCGAGGCTCAGCGAGCCAAAACCGATGAGCCGGACCCTCTGACCGAGGCTGGCATTGAGCCCTTTGACGATCTTGCTACCCGTCCCCTTGCGAATCTCAAAGACGTGCCCCTTTTCCCGACTTGAGAACACCTCCCCTGACCCATCATTGGCGCCGGCGCTGTATCCCGCTTGCAGTTGAAAAGTCGAGACGCAGATGGCCGCAAGGGTGAAAGCTCGGATTGTGCTGTGTTTCACCGGACCGCTCCATCAACTCTCACGACTGACACTTTAGCTCGCTCAATGACGACATGGCCCGCGGTCAAGACGGGCGAAATCTGGCAATTCTCTCGGCGCCCGTCCGCTCCACCGCTGTGGCAATCGGACCGTAGGCGCTCTCTGGGGCAAAATGCCGAGAGACCGCCAGGATTCCTTTCGCCCCGAGCTCTCTGCGTTTTCCCTCGTCTGCCAATAGGTCCACCACCATCGCCGCAAAACGCGGCGCACTATCCGTAACCTCCGCGCAGTCGCCGAGAATATCAGCAACCCCTTGCAAAGTCGTGGTGGTTGCGACCACAGCTTTCCCCTTGGATAAGGCTTCGATCAACTTGATCTTCAATCCTGACCCGGCCCGTAGTGGCGAAATAACGACAGAGGCCTCTGCATACAGATCGTCGAGGGTTTCAACGACGTTCAGCAGTCTTGTCGCCGCGGGCACCTGCCCCAGGGCATCACAGACGCTGCCCGCGACATAAAGCATCGCATTGGGTCGATGCTCGTGTATCGTTGGCCAGCAAGACTCGATGAACCATTTGATCCCGTCGACATTGGCCGCAGCCGAGCTGCCAACAAACAAGACGATTTCGGCGCTTCCGACCTGTGGGCCATCGACCGGCAGGGCCGCGATTGGCGCGACCAGGATGTCGTGATTTGGCAGCTTGCGCTGAAGCACGGCCGCTTCATCCCGCTGGATTGCCACAATGGTATCGGCTGCGGCCAGCATCTTTATTTCCTCAGCCAATGGTAGCGAAGTAACCGAATCCGAAGCATTCAGGTCCGCGAATTGAGACGAGCGACTGGAAAATAAATCGTGCATGATCACGATGCGTGGCGCATCGGGCCTCAGCGCATAGGGATAGGCGCCGGTCAAGAAGCAATAATCCGCGAGCAAGGCATCCGCAATCGAAGGTGCTTCTTGTGCTATGAATAGCTGATCTTTTCGGGTTAACGGCTGAGCGATTGCGTAGGGAGCCGGCTTGGATAACCGATAAGACGTCAAACCCCTGCGACGCAGAAAGCGGTCCAGAAGGCCCAGCGCGCTTTTTAATGCAATCCTTGGATCGTGAGCGACGACATAGCGACCGATGCGGACCGTGCCGCGGAATTTGATAGACGCGAAGATCGCCATATCATTTGAGAGCTTTAGAAATGGCCATCTTCCCATCGTTAATGGCGAGGGGACGACAAGATGCACGTCGAACCCCCGTTCCACCAGGAAGGCGGCAATGTCGATGAGATAGCGGGAACTTCCGTTCGTTCGCCCCACCACGCGCTGTCGCGTGAGTATACAGATCCGACGCCGGTCGCGGTTCGAGGGTTTTGGCCTGGACAAACGCATGATGAGCTGTCCAACAGGAAGACGCAGCAGCGCCACCGCGGCGGGGTTCGTCACCGCCATCATCGCAGCATTTGCGATCTGTTTCGACTTGATGGCCAGAACCAACTTGTCGAATGTGATTGCGCGCCTGACCGATCGCTCGCGAGAGCGGAATAGCGACTGCAACGACACTGCCGGCCATCGTTCCGGCCATCCCCTCTCGACGTCAAGAATGCGTTGCAACGCATCGGAGCCGAGCCGGTGGGATATGGACCCACTGTGCCTGCGATAGAAGTAGCCAATCCGGGGAATGGTTCGGAACTTCGCGCCTGCCATCAAAAGTCGGAATACGAAATTATAATCCTCTGCGATTGTCAGCCTTTCGTCATAGCGAATATTCTGTTTCGCGATAATTGAAGCTCGAATGATCGGCTTGAGATAACCTAAGGCAGGACCTGTTCCGTAAAACTTGCTTGTGGCCAGATAATCCTTCGCGGAGACCCAACAAGCTGCTCTCGCCCAGGGTCCGCTAAAAAGCGTCTTGGGCGCTGCCCGGCGGTCTGTGTCGAACAACAGGAGGTCGTCGGCCACAATATCGGCCTCACTCCTTGCACCTTCTTCGATCAACGACAGGAGCCGATCCGGATGCATGAGATCATCGCTATCCAGGATGCTGATCCATTGGCCTCTCGCGACGTCGAGAGCTCGGTTGCGGGCGGCCGCAGCCCCACCGTTGACGCGAGACTGGATCAGCCGGACTCGATTGTCTACCGCCATGAGGCGTTCCACGATTTGGACGCTGGAATTGGTGGATGCATCGTCAGAGACGATGACCTCTATGCTGCGAAGACTCTGATTGCATGCCGAGCGAATTGCATCGGCGATGAATTTCTCGCCGTTGTAGTTTGCGACAATCACGCTGACGTCGACTTTGGATGGTCCGCCGTTGTCCCGTTCGGCCATTGACGTTTCCAATCTAGCGCGCGTCCAGTTGGGTGCCGAGCCTTGGTCGCGAGCTGCCGAGAGCCTTCTGTCTCACGACCTGCGAGATGAAGCCAATGGAAAATCCGAGATGCATCACCATCGCGGCGATTCCGGAGCCACAGGCGCAACTGCTCCTGTGACCCGCGGCAAGGACAAGTCCATAGGTCAAGCAGGCTGCGGCCCAAAGCCCCGCGGGGAGGACGAGCAAGGGAGCCAACGGCCAGAACAACGACATGGCGACGATTGGACCGATCATGACAGGAAGCACCTGGCGCAACTTCGGTTTGGCATGGTGCTTCAGGATCGTCATGGCTCGCCCTCTTCCAAAGTTTCTGTATTGGTTGAAGAGCGAGGACACGCTCTTTCTCGGATAATAAGTGATGTCGGCCCCCGCACATAGATATATGCGGTATCCGGCGGCAATAAGCCTTAGATCAAGCTCGGCGTCCTCATTGTGCGAGAACGTTTCGTCGTATCCTCCGACGAAACGAAAGGCGTTCACGTTCATCAAGGCGTGGTGGCCATGATCGACGAAGCGTCCCTCCGCTACTTTGCGGTGGGCCGATCCTCCGTTGCCCAACTTTGAATTCTGTGCGGCGGCCGCCGCCGTTTGAAAGCAGCCAACCCCGTTGGCGATCATGCTGACAACGACCGAATCGGCCCCGGACATCTGTTGCGCCGCCAGCAGTTTGGAGCAGAAGCCGACTGGATAATCTGCATGCGCGTCGATGCGAACAATAAAGGGTGCAAGATCACCGTAAAGCTCGACAGCCCTGTTGACGGCGCTACTCTGAATTCGTCGCTTGTTGTCGAGAAGCACGATCCGGCTGTCACGACGCGCACATTCCTCCACTATGTTCGATGTTCGATCGGTGCTGCCGCCGTCAGCAACAACAATTCTGCACACGATGTCTGGGGGTTCCGCCGTGAATTGAGCGATCGTTCTTTCGATATGCTCTTCCTCATTAAGACATGGAATAATCACGACCGCAGAGAGCGGCTGAGCACGGACTTCTTTTGGTGCGGTCGGCATTATCAATATCTCAGTTGTGTGGGATTTTAAGCTTCTCGAGAGACTCGATCAATTGGCGACAGCTTTCAGTTGTTTCTGCCAATTCAGTCGTCGGCACATTTTGAAGGGCGTCGAATAATTGTTCATAGCGCCGATCAGTCATCGTATTGAGGAAATCGCAAAGCGCAGTTTCGGGCTTTCCAGCCAAGGTAACCCCGATTTGCTTTTTCGCCAGCCATCGGGCCGTTTCGACACCTTCAACTGCGATGGGAACCGCGCCAAAGAAACAGCTTTCGTATATTCGATTGGGAAGCAACCATGAAGAATTCATGCCTTCCTCGAAGAAGTCGACGGCCCAGCTGAAGTGCACATCACCATAGAGTGCCGGCAGCTCATCAACGCGATATGCTCCCATGAACCTAACATGGGGTGCCCCGGCAACCAGTCTCTCGAAATCCACAAATTCCTTCGGCGAAGGGCGTCCGGCAATGACAACCTCCAAATTGCCGTCGCTCTCGCGTGCCACGGAGCTGAGAATTTCAAAACTTCGCCGGCACCTTAGCATTCCGAACCAACCGATTTTCCAGGGCGGGCCGCTCGACGGTGGTGGACGGCTGGGACGGCTGCCACCGAAATCGGGGAGCAAAACCTTGTTTTCCAGAATTTTGATTTGTCGGTTGAACTTTCGAGGCTTGAAATATTCGCAGACAAAGCGCGGTGAGCTCGTCACGATCAGGTCAACATCGGTAACGAGTTCTCGTTTCGAGAGAGCGCAAAAGCCGACTTTGCAGGCGGCTACCCAACAACAGGCGATGAATATCGAGACATTCGAAAACCAGCGGGGCCTTGGGGGCGTAACGGCGCCGCGCTTTCGTGGCGAGGAACAGCATTTCCAGATTTCGTGCGAGTACCAACTCGCAACCACTCAATACCTTCTCCAATCGATCAAGGTGCAATGCCACCGAGGCGACTGATCCTATTCGCTGTAGAAGCTGGCCATCTTTGGTTCTGCCAAGATTGAGCGTCTCGCATCCATCGATATTCTTGGGCGGCTCGGAGATTCGGCTAAATCCAACCACGATGACCTGCGCGGAGCCGATCTTCAGCATCCTGACGCGTCGATGGACGGCCGGATCCGAAAGATCATGCACGAGGTAGGCGATCTTCAGACGGATGCTCCTTTTGGAACGCGCAAGAGCAGGCCCGTCCGTTTTGGCGGGGAGCGCTTTTCCGGTCAAAATTAGAATATAAGTCGCCGGGATTCGACCTTTTTAGGTTCTTAACGCTAACAAAAAGGGCCTGGAACGCCAGTGCACGGTAGCGGTCTCTCTCGGGCGAGGCCATCCAACGTGGGAACGCGAGAAAGCCGGACAGTTGGTCGATAACAATCTCGTCCAATATTGATTGAAATTTGTGAGCGCTAGCAAAGGCGCATGATTCACCAAAGCCATGATTGGCGCGAGATTGGGACCGCCCCGCCCTTCCCCGCCTGGTTGCTTACCGTTATTCTTTGTCCATGAAGCTTGCTGTGATCGTGTGCACGAGAAATCGCGCATATGCCATCCTCGAATGCTTGCAATCCATCCAGGACGCGATCGTCAACGCCGCCCCGGTTGATGCAGAAATCATCGTCGTCGATAATGGATCGACGGACGAAACCTCGGCGGTCGTGCAAAATTGGGCGAGGACATGCCTGTTTCCGGTTCAATTGTTATCGGAACCGAAGAAGGGGCTTTCTCGTGCCCGCAATCGGGCACTTCGCTCCGCCCGGGCGGATCTCCTGGCGTTCACTGATGACGATTGTCGATTGAGCAAGGACTACATCCGCCAGTTGCTTCGTCACGATGCGGCCGATACTGGCCTGGTGTTGCGCGGCGGCCGGGTTGAGCCAGGCGAACCGACCGACCTGCCAATAACCATCAATACGGCCGACACTCTTTCGCGCTGGAGCTTGAAAGACAACTCTGCCAGGCACGATCGCCTGAGCGGACCTATCAGCGGATGCAACATGGCGATGCGCCGCTCACTCGTGGAGCGGCTTGGACCGTTTGATGAGCGCCTGGGGGCCGGGGCGAGCATTCCTTCAGCGGAGGATGCCGACTACAACTTTCGCGCCTATCTTGCTGGTGCAACGCTTGAGTACGTGCCTGACATGATGGTGTTTCACCATCACGGCAGAAAGACAATAGAAGCAGCCAGGAAGCTCCTGATCGACTACGAAATAGGCAACGGAGCCCTCTATGCGCGATACCTTTTCAAGCACCCCAACCTTTGTCGGCCGTTCTACTGGAATTGCAAGGACGCACTGCGAGAGATCATCACAGGCACAAATACTTTTCTTCCCGATATTGGAGTCTCCGAGGTGGACCGGGTGAGCGCTAATTTGCGCGGTGCCTTGCGATATCTTTTCACGATGCACTCGAGCGAAACCACGCGATGCGCAGCCCGCCCCGACTGAATGTTTTGGCAGGTTCACCCGCCCATGCTTTTGCTTTGTTCGATTGTGATTCAGGCAACTGTCCGCCCTCAACGACTGCGCGAAAACTGCACACTGGTAACGAAAAATTGCAGCGCGCCTATGTCCGCTTTGGACCGATGCTCAAGAAACCAGGAGGCTTTGCAAAGGTCTGCGCGCCTCCAGGAGCGAATGAGTTCGGGATGCTCCTTTTGTCAGTCAACACCTTCGATGACCTTGCGGCCTCACGTCATGGCATCTGCGCAAGAAGTCGATGTTTAATTGCGCGGCGTACCTGGCCTGTCAGACGCAAAGGGACGAGATAGTGTCGCTACGCACGATCGTCACAGGCACCGCATTTGTTTCCGCATCCAGCGTTACGCGGATCCTCGCCCAATTCATTGTTGTTCCGATACTATCTCGCTTGCTGACATCTGCCGATTATGGATTGGTCGGCATCGCCACCCCGTTCATTTTCTTTGCAATGTTGATAACGGACGCCGGCGTTGGCCTGTCGCTCGTGCGCTCGGCACCGTTGAAAGACACCGTCTCCTGGTCGAGCAGTTTTTGGCTCATCCTGGTTTTCGGGGGGAGCCTTGCCCTCATCCTGAGCGCGTTTGCGCCACTGGCGACCGATATTTTCGGCGAAGCCAAACTTGAACCAATTCTGATTGTTCTGTCATACACTGTTGTAGCTCAGGCTGCTGCCGTCATACCTGGCGCTGCATTACAGCGAGCTCGCAGCTTCTCGACGATTGCTGCAGTCGAGATGTGTTCCACTCTCCTGGGCGTCACCGCCGCGGTCGTCGCAGCACTGTGGGGGGCCGGCTTCTGGGCGCTCATCGCCCAGCAGGTCGTCTTCTTCACGTGTCGCTGTATTCTGACATTTGTCCTTTCTCCTTTCCGTCCCCACCTGACCTTCAGCTTTTCCCCAATCAGGAGCCATATTGCGTTCGGACGCGACGTTATCGGTGCGGCGGTCGTTGCGCAGCTTGTCGGATCGCTCGACAATCTCGTGATCGGACATGTGTTGGGGGCTTCCGCTGTCGGGCTCTATGCGATGGCGATGCAATTCGTCCGACTTCCGACAATCGTGGTTACCGGGCCTTTGCAATTTGTCCTGTTCTCGCACCTCGCCACGATCAAGGATAATTTACCTGCGATCCGCCGGACGTTTCTGCTGGTTACTCGCGTGCTCGGCATCCTCATCTTCCCATCCCTTGGAATGGTAGCGGCTGCTCACTTCGCATTTTTCAACATTCTCCTCTCGGAAAAATGGTCGGAATCGAGCACGATTTTCATGATCCTGGCCACGGCGGGCGCCCTACAGACCATGATGGCGCTCGGAGGGGATATCATGCTCATTGTGGGACGCACCGACCTTCGCTTGCGCATGACAATCGAATTCGGACTGATATGGCTGTGCGCGCTGCTGTTGTCGGTCTCACACGGTCTCTATTGGGTCGCGATCGCATATAATTGCGCCGTCATGCTCTACGTACCAAGGACGCTGTGGCTGCTGCTGCCGCTCATCCAGTGCCCGGTAAAGATGTATCTGCAAGCAATGATCGTGCCCGCTCTGGGCACACTGGCTTCCATCATCATCTACACTGAGGTCGTCAAGATACTTAATCCTCATCAATATGCCGACGCTGAAATTGCGGCGCTGTTGGCCATGGTCACGGTGGCGATCAGCGCGCTTGTACAGCTTCGATCGCTTTTGAACGAGGGCGCGCTACTGGCGCTTCCCTTCAGATCAAACCCGAATGCGGAATCGTGATGGTTTCGTTGGCCGTACCGCCATGAAAGTCAGCGTTCTCATATGCACGAGAAATCGCGCACAATCGCTCATTCGTTGTCTTGACTCGATTGATATAGCCGCACGCGCCGCCTCACTCGCGGATGCGGAGATCATTGTCACTGACAATGGTTCGGAGGACGATACCTCGTCGATCGTACGAAAATGGGCTCCCCGGTCCTCGGTAGCAGTGCGATTGGAATACGAGCCGAAAGCCGGCATCACGATCGCCAAGAACCGTGGCCTTCGCAGCGCCCGTGGCGAAATTCTGGTACTTACGGACGACGATTGCCGTCTGCAGAGCGATTACTTTGTGGAGCTTCTGCGCTTACACGCCAACGACGCCGAGCCAGCGCTACGTGGCGGGCGGGTTGAACTCGGGGACGAGGCCGACCTGGACTTGACCATCAAGACGGAAACCGTGCCGAAGCGATGGGACCTCAGCCGCCGTTCTGCAAGACACGAGAACCTGGGAAACTGCTTTCTCGGGTGCAATCTCTTCATGACGCGCGCGGTCTACGACCGCCTCGGACCATTCGACGAAAATTTTGGCGTTGATGGAAAGATACCGTCAGGAGAGGATACCGAGTATATCTTCCGCGCCTATGCCGCCGGGCTCAAGCTAGAATATGCCCCAAACATCGTCGTGTTTCACCATCACGGCCGGCAAACGCCGGCAGATGCGCGACGGCTCTGGCACAATTACATGATCGGCTCCGGCGGACTGTATGCCAAGTATCTCTTGAGGCGCCCATCTCTTTGTGGACAGATCCGCTGGGATCTAAAGGGCCTGTTCAGGGAAATTGTAACGCGCAAAAATCTATTTCTACCGGAATACGGGTTCTCATACGTCGACAAGTTTCGTTGCTATTTGCGCGGAGCAACGCTTTATCTATCAGCGATGCTCAAGCAGCAACATTCTACGTCAGGATGAGCGGGGATTTCATTTCGAGCGCCGGAACGCCTCGTGGTCGGTCTTGCAGGTTTTGAGCGGCGCTGGCGTACAAGCGCCGCATTGGTCGTGCTGCTCACTATGGCCGGTTGCAGAATCCTTGAAAGCTCAGGGCTGAAGCGTGTCGATGAAGGAAAGGGATGATTCCTCGATCACCAGACACGTCAACCTGCCCGTGGCAAAGGCGCCGGTGTCGATGTTGATCCGGTTTGGTCTGATCTCGATTTCATGGGTTGGGGTGTGGCCATGAACGATGGTTTTGCCAAAATCATCGCTCGACGACAGAAACTCCTGCCTTATCCAGAGCAGATCGTTCTCTGTTTGACGCGATAGTTCGATGCGCGGTTTCACCCCGGCATGCGCGAAGAAAAAGTCGCCGCATGCAAATGATGTTTGTTGGTCGCGGAAAAAGCGGAAGTGAGCCTGTGGCAGCGCGCGATGAAAGGCCGCTTGCAGTTCGACGATTTTTTTTCCATTCACCAGACTAACAGGAGCGACCCCGTAGGAGGCCAGAGTTTCCACGCCGCCAAGGCGCAACCAATGGTGGAACAGGACCGGATCGCTCAGGCATTTGATTGCAATTTGCTCGTGGTTGCCCTTCAAAAACACACACTCGTTCATCCCGGCCCGTTCGATCAGCCGATCGATGGTCTCCCGCGAGCGAGGTCCCCGGTCGATATAGTCGCCCAGAAAAACGAAAATTGGCCTTTCTGCCGGACGGAGGGCGAGATCGGCGTCGATCCGGGACAAAAGCTGGTCGAGCAAGTCCAGTCGGCCATGAATGTCACCCACCGCATAGATCCGCAGGCCCGCAGGCAACGTGGGACGGTGTCCTTGCACGGCAAGCCGCTCGATACCAGGAAGAGACGATGGCATGCCTTAACCTGCCATAGTCCATGGTGTCCCCGCGGAAGGGGGATGGTTTTTGGCTGAGGGGATCATTTAAATCTCAAACCCTGTTCCAAATCTGGCCTTGCGGAGCCCGCGCCCGATCACGTTGCTAGCAGCGAAGATGAACAAACCGAAAGGCATTTAATCATAACCCTAAAAGCCCAACACTTTCAATTTATTAACCAAGTAACCTTCAACCTTAATGGCATTTGAGCAGATCAACCATAGCAACCATGTCTGGTTGATACCTCTCTGCGCATACGGTAGGCTTTAGCGTGATTTTTCAGAAAATAAAGCAAGCTTGGAGTGCGACAATGCGTATCGGTGGTGTTGCGTGGGTCCTGGCCGCACAGATTGTGCCGGCGTTTTGCGTGAACCTGGCGTGGGCCGGCCCTTGCGTCGCCCCGCCCGTCACTGCCGAGGCCATTGCCCAGTTCAAATCAAACCCGGCAGCGCTTGTCGCTCCGAACACCGACACCCGCACGATCGAGGCGCGTGTGCGGGATCTCGCGGGAACCTCCGCGGATCTGGCTACCGATCTGGTTCATCTGGCGCAAGGCACAACTCCGCGGTTTCAAACGGCGATCGCTGCCGGCCTTGCTCAGGCAGCGGTGGCTTGCAACAACGTTGACGAGCATGCCGCCCTTCTGATTCAGCAGGCCGTGGCGGGCTTTGAGGACGAGCAATTCCAAGCTTCATTTGCCGCCGTCGCCGGAGACCTTTCGACTGCCGCGACCGCTGCTGCGGCGTCGTCGGCGGCTGGTGCTGCGGGCAGCGTGGCTATCGTCAATCCAAATAGATCTTCCAGACCGACCACCAACCCGGGAGGGGGCGGAAGCACGACGTCGCTCGTTCAGATCACCTCCGGCGCTGTCACGATCAACTCGGTAAACGGGCCAGGCAACCCGTCCACGACGACCACGGCCGGCAATCCGGTAAGCCCGACGCACTAGACTTCCCTGGATCGGGTTTGAGGAATTTTTGATGAATGTCTCTGGACAATTCTCGCGCTATCCAACGTCGATCGTTAGCGATCCTAATGTCGCGGGGTTGTCGCTGCTGCAAATTCGCGATTTCCTGGGCAGACAATGGCGTCTGATTGCGCTGGTCACGGCTTTGGCCCTCGTTCTTGGAATTACCTATCTGGCGCTTGCTCCGAGAAAATATACCGCGCAAGCGGACATGATCATCGACACCAAGCGGGTGACATTTACCCAATCCGAGCTCGCAACCGAAAATCGCATCGTTGAAGATGCTTCGGTCGAAAGTGAGATCGAAACGACCAAGTCGGAGAAGGTCGCAAACGTCGTCGCCAACCGGCTGCATCTCACGACGGACCCTGAATTTGTCGGCAGCGGCGAGAGCCTCAAGCAGCGCATCCTGTCGCTGTTGAGGCCCACAGCTCCAGAGCCGGAGCCCTCCAGCGACGAGGTGCTACGCGGTGTTATTGGCCAATTGAGGGGCAATTTGAACGTTACCCGAGTGGGACGCAGCTACATCGAGCAGATTGCATACACCTCCCTCGACCCGAGCAAGTCTGCGAAGATCGCCAACGCCTTTGCCGACGCCTACATCGAAGATCAGCTCGAGGCGAAATTCGAGGCAACCCATCGTGCCAGCGTCTGGCTGGAGCAGCGGATTGGCGAGCTGCGCAAGCAGGCCAGCGACGCGTACAAGGAAGTGCAGGATTTCAAGTCGCAGAACGGCATCATCATCGGCGTCGACGGCAAGCTCGCAAGCGAAGTCGAGCTTGATCAGCTCGGGGTCTCGTTGGCGAAGGCGCGGGCCGAAACCAGCCAGGCCAAGGCGAAACTTGATCGTATTGAGCACGTGCTGGCGCTGCGGCCCGACCCCAGCAAGGAAAGCCTTTCCATTCCCGACCCGATCGTCACCGACGCTCTGAGCAATCCGGTGATCACAAAGCTTCGGCAGCAATTTCTCGATGACCAGAACAAGGAATCGGAGTGGAGCGCCCGCTATGGTGTAGATCACCAGGCCGCAAGAAATCTCAGGGCAGAAATGGCGGCTTTGCAGCGCGCGATCTGGGATGAAGTCTCGCGTATCGCTGAAAGCTACAAGAGCGAAGTTCAGATCGCGAAAGCCCAGGAAGACTCGATCGAAAAGCGCATGACCGAGGTGTTCCAGCAATCGGGCTCGACCCGGCAATCGCAGGTGCGCCTGCGCGAACTCGAGACAGCCGCAAATACGTATCGCAACATCTACGAAACCTTCCTGTCCCGATTTACCCAATCGGTCCAACAGCAATCGTTTCCTTCGACCGAGGCGCGGGTCGTGACCTACGCATCCGCGCCCCGCGCTCCAAGCTCGCCCAAGAAAAGTCTGACGCTTGCGCTCGCAACGCTTTGCGGGCTCGGCCTGGGAGTGGCGCTGGCAATCGCGCGCGAGCGAATGAGCCGTCAAATTCATACGCGTGCGCAGCTGGAAGGCCTTCTGGGCACGAGTTGCCTTGCGGTTATGCCGGCTTTTGCCGGGAAACGGCCTGCTCTCGGCAAGGTCGGGGCTCCGCGCGATTCTGCGGCGTTCAGGCAGATCAGCAACGTTGCACCGTTCTCGGCGACCGCTGAAGCATTGCGGTACATCAAGGTTGCGATCGACCTGCATCCAAAGGGCGGCAAGGTCGTCGGCATCGTGTCGGCGCTTCCGGGCGAAGGAAAAACTACGCTCGCCGCCGGCCTCGCCGACTTCCTGGCAAAGAGCGGCAGCCGCACCTTGCTGGTCGATGCCGACTTGCGAAATCCGTCGATGAGCAAGATGCTCGGCTATACGGGTGCGCCAGGCTTGCTCGACATGGTCGCAAATCAGACGCCGTTCGAGGAACTCGTCATCACCGACACCAAGCACAAGTTTGATTTCCTGCCGGCTTCGACGCGCATCAGGCCGTCCAATAGCTCGGACATCCTGAATTCGCCGGCGATGAAGAAGCTGCTGAAGTCCGCCAAGAGCGATTACGACTACGTTCTGGTTGATCTGCCTCCCATTCTTCCGGTGGTCGATGTCAAGGCGACTGCGCATCTGTTGGACGCGTTCCTGCTGGTCGTCGAATGGGGGGCCACGTCCACCGAGGAAGTTGTCAAGGCTGTCTCCACCTCCACCATCTTGTCGGAGCGGCTATTGGGCGCGGTTTTGAACAAGGCCGACGAAGTCGTGATGCGGCGCTTCGAGGGATATTCGGATCGCAGCTACAAGTATTATACCGATGAGAAGATCCCGAGCGAAGTCGCCTAGCTTGCTGCCCAAGCCACCCGTTGGCGCTTCTGTCCCCGGGCTTTCGTGGCCCGGGGTTTTCGTTTGGCCGCTCGTCCGCTCTTGCCTGATCGTTCTTGTGGGAGGCATGGGGCTGATCTGGGGGATCTCGAATGTGGCGCGGGGGGCCGCTTCCGACGCCTTTTTTGACCTCGAGACCCATCTCTTGAAATTTGAGACGTTCAGCCGTGCAACTGCCGCGACAAATTTGGACAGCGCGGCTGTGCAAGACTTGAGCGCTTGCGACACCCATGCCCAGCGCGCCCTGATGCTTTTGGAAATTCCGCTTGCGGACGCCGCGCTACGATCCGGGGCGGTTCAGGAGTTCGATCAGCGCAGCCGCTCGCTGGAGACCCGTGCCCGACGGACGCTGGGCTGCAGCCCGCGCGATTCACTCGTTTGGTTGCTGCTATTCGCTCTGGAAAACGAACATGGGCGGATCGACGATCATACGTTCGATCTACTTTCGATGTCGTATGCGACCTCGCCGAACGAGGCCTGGATCGCCGTCCGCCGGGTCGTCGTTGCGGTAGCTGTGATGCCTGCTGCGCCAGAAGCGCTTCAACAAAAAATTCTGGCGGAATTTCAGTACCTTGTCAGAAACCGTTTCGTCGAAATGCCCGCGCGCGCCTATTCAAGCGCGTCACCGCGGGTACGCTCCCTGCTCCAAACAAGCATCGATCAGCTCGGCGCCAAGGAAAAGGCCGCCTTCGCGGAAGCGGTGGAGAGGCTACGCTCGTAGTATTGGCGATCTTTGCCGAGTGACTCCTGCGCGTTTTTTTGCTACCTTGGCGCGCGTGGCCAGGTCCTCCCAGGAAGGCGAAGATGGATGCGCCGGGTAGCAGGTTTGCTCCTGATTTGCCTCCTTGCGGCCCCCGTACGTTGCCTGGGACAAGAGCAAGAGGACCTGGCAGCTTCAAACCTCACGCGCGAAGAGTGGCGCCAACGGGTCGACGAGGCGCGCCGTCGCAGTGAGGCGTTCGTCGCAAACGCGCGCAGTCAAGACGCAGCTCCTTTTTCACCAAGCCAGCTCGAAAGAGAGGCGATGGCGCGCGCGATGCTCGATCCCACCCTCAGGCCGGGTGATATCGTTGCCACCGACAAGGGCTTTGCAATGTTTGTGGGTAAAGACGAAAAACATCAGCCCGGCGACTTTGTTTTGGTGCCAAACTCGAAATAATCTCACCCCGCCATGGCCGATGGCTTAAGCGAGTCCCGGCATAGCCTCCCAGCAGGCTGAAGGTTTACAAGAACAGGAAACACGCGTGTCCCAAAGGCCAAACATTGTATAAAAGTTAATCGCCCTATTCGAACCCCGAACCTCGCCCCACCCCATTTCGCAGTACTTTTTCCCGTGACAAATAGTTAATTAACATGCCCTGCCAGATTCAGCTTAATAGGCATCTTGCGCAAACCGGGCTTGCTTAAATTGGGCATCCTCCGATAATCTGTTAAAAGGGAGTAAAGGGAATTATTAAAACAATGAAGAAAGACGGGGGGCTTTTTAAAACAGATTGTTTGGAGTACCGAAATGGACAGTTTCGCTGACATACGTAGAGAACTGAACATTGGTTCAGTGGGGTCGTCAGCGCCGATTGGGACCCTCGCAAAGCGAATTATCGATATCTTGCTCGCCTTATCCGGCATTGTGCTTTTAGCGCCGCTGTTAGTGATATGTTACCTGCTGACCATAGCAACGTCGCCAGGGCCGGCGCTGTTTCGTCACCGGCGGGTTGGCTTCAATGGCAAGCATTTTAACTGCTTGAAATTTCGCACCATGCTGACGGATGCGCCCGAACGCTTGCGTCAGTTGCTGGAATCCGATGCGGCGGCGGCCGCGGAGTGGGAGACGGCGCGAAAATTGCGGCGAGATCCGCGGGTAACGGCAATCGGCGCCGTTCTTCGCAAGTCGAGTTTGGATGAGCTGCCGCAGTTGTTCAACGTCCTCAAGGGCGAGATGAGCATCGTCGGTCCGCGGCCGGTAACCGACGAAGAGTTGGAGCGCTATTCGACGTCGGTCGGGGCTTATCTTGCATGCCGGCCGGGCATCACCGGCTTGTGGCAGGTCAGCGGCCGAAGCATGACGACGTATGACAAGCGGGTCGCCTGTGACGCGTTCTATGCGCAAAACTGGTCGATTGCGCTCGACGCCAAGATTCTGATCGTCACCATTCCTGCTTTATTGGCGTCCGAAACGGCGTTCTGACAAGTCACAAGTCATGCGAGACGCCGGGCTTTGCAGCTGGCGTCCCTTCCCTTTCGCGAGCTTTCCTTGAACAGGAAATCGAGTTGCGTGCCGGAGCTTCGGTTAAGACCTCCGGCAAAATAATAGCTAAATTTGTCAGGATTCTGCGCGAAGGGTCTTTACGTTAATATAGGCCTGAGATTGCTTCGTTAATTCATCGCAGCTACGTCATGAGCCATCACATGCCGTGTTGCGCCCATGAACAATCGCCGGCCAGTAGAACTGCAAGATCACGTGATCAAGGCGCGCTTGTCGCGCAGGCGCGCAAGACGCAAGCTGTTGATCGCGTTTCTCACCGTATTGATCGTCTCTGTGATGATCGCCTGGCTGGGCTTTGTAGGCTGGGGAATGATTGAACTCTTGCGAGCGCTAGGCGGCTTCGCGAGGTCTCTTTGGTTGGCATTGCAATCGACCCTGTAGCAGGCGCCACCTATCGGCTTGAAACGGCGAGCGCTCCGCCGAGACAGGGTTAGCCCGTCGAGCTTCCTTCTCCATCGCGCTCCTTTACGCAATGCCACCGCGGTCCCCCGTCTGCGATACCGTGATCGGCTTGGTTGGCTGGTTCAAGCCTCTGGGGCGTTGGGGGCAGCCTGCCTTTCCACGGGGCCCTGGCGGCGGTCCAATTTGACAAGGATATTTCACGGCGGCGGGGGAGGAAGAAACCCTGGTTCCTCTCCATGTTCTGGCCCCTTTCTTGCTTTACCATTCATTAACCCAACGCGACAGTGAAGACTTAACCTCGCGATGGGACAGTTCACCGACCGATGGCACGCCTTGCGGCAGTCCCATCTTTTTAACGAGGTGGCTGTGTTATGGCGCGAAAAGCTTCTGCGATTTGGCTCCGCTTGATTCTCGCCTGTCTATTGTTTTCGACCCTGGCCGGCGCGCAGGGCCGTCCCCTGCTGGAAACGAACGCCCTGATTCCGATTACGGAGGCTTCACCGACGCTCGCGCCGTTTCAGCACGTTCGCTTCTGTCTGCATTATCCCAACGAATGTAAATCGGATCCGACCGAAACCGGCTTGATCGAGCTCAGCACTGAAACCTTCGAACTTTTGAAACGCGTCAATCACCAGGTCAACGCAGCCATCTTGCCGGTCATCAAGAACAATGGAATCGCCCCCCAGGATGGATGGACGATTGCTCCCGCCGCCGGCGACTGCAACGATTACGCAGTGACCAAGCGGCATGAACTCGTGCAGAGCGGCCTGCCGGCCAAGGCGTTGCGGTTGGCGGTTGTGAAGACCGCGTCAGGAATTGGCCATCTCGTTCTGGTCGTTGCAACGACGAAGGGCGATCTGGTGCTCGACAATCTTTCTGAGACGATTCGACCCTGGCAGAGCACGGATTATCATTGGCTAAAAATCCAATCGGCCAGCGATGCCCGGTACTGGTACGGCGTCAAACCGCCTGTGATCGTGATTTCACAAGCTGATCGAAAACTTCGCCTGGCCGATCGACTGCAATGACGGACGTATCTCTAGTCTAGTCTGCTTTGCCAGGTGTTTGTGCGTTCAGGCCAGCCTTTAGCATCATCTCTTTCTCGGCAATTGTCGGCGCGAAGTCGACAATTCCTTGCGAGCGCCGCCTCGTTCGTGTGGTTTCATCGCCTGTGGCTTTTGCCAAACCACAGCCAATCAGGATACCGAAAACAATAAGATAACCTGGTATCTGGAGAGAAAAATCGATCAGGGAATGCAGATAGGTCAAAACCGCAATCCCCGTGATCGCGGCTAGCGCAGCGCGGTTTCGGTCATCGGATTTCAGAGCACGCCGAACCAGCAAAAAGACCGAGGCACAGGCAGCCAATACGACCAGAGCGGCAACTGGCAGCCCCATCTCCACGGCGATCTCCAGAATTGTCGAATGGGCATAATCCCAAATTCCCCAGTTGTTGAAATCAGCCGTTCGCAGCGACGGGAACAGGTTTTCAAAGCTGCCCGCCCCCGCGCCGAGCCAGGGTCGCTGGCGAATAGCCTGGAGCGAGTAGCCGTAGACAACCCATCTTCCGTCGTCGATGGCGCCTTCGCTTCCGATCCGGCCGGTCTTGCCGAGCCAGACAGCAAGCGCAATCAGCGCAAGCACGGCGCAAGCGACCGCGTAGCCCATTCTGCGTTTGAATTTGTTTGCCGCCAGTAAGCCCAGCGAGACCAGCAGACCGAGGGAGGAGCATATCAACCCGCCCCGCGAATTGGTCAGCAACAGGGCAAAGACGCATGTGAGCGCGGCCGAGGCGTGAAGGATGACGTTGAATGTGACGTTTTCGTTGAAAGGGTTGAGCAGCAACATCCGCAGTGAGGATGTTTGCAGCGACTGCATTGCGAGATATGTCCGACACGACCAGAGGATGACCCCGCAGCCGAAGAAAGTCGCCGCCGTGTTGTGGTTGACGAAACTGGCCGTCAAGCTTCCGCGGTAAGCGAGCTTGGGGGCCCACAACAGGAGGTCCGGCGTGACGGCCAGCGCGATCAATCCGTAGACCGCGTAGAGCAAAATTGCGATTCGCGCAGACGACATCAGGGTGCTGGCATTGCGTTGCGATGTACCCGCAAGGAAGCCGCTCAAGAAAGACGTCACAAGGAGCAGGAAATGTCCGATTGCAATGGGCGGGATCTGAGCGGTGCTGGAAATGCGGGACGCAATGTCGGCGCCCAAGAGCTCGTTTGCCCGCCGCCAGATTGGATCATCAAAACCTGCAGGCAAGTGCGGGACGACCTGGATCAGGGCGACGATCGCGTAAACAAAGCAAACGCTCAGGAATGCCGCAACGACGCGAGTTTGCGCGACATTCAGTGGCGCGCCTGCTCCGAGGATGGTGGCGATCGACAAGAGGACCGCCCAAATGGCGATCCAGAATTGATCCACCGAGCCGAAAAACAGCGGGGCCAGCACCAGCACACCGGTGGTCAGCCACACCTGTATAGACCTAATCATCTCGACCGACCCCGCCAATTGCAGGCGACGGATCATTGGAACGTGATCAGGATACCCAAGTTAGCGTCTACCACTTGGTCTTTTCGGCGACGTTCGCGGCGGTAACCGCATTAGCCGTGTTGTTGACGGTGGCCGCGGTGGTGTTGATGAGGGTCAGGAGCTTGTAGTAGTCGACCACTTTCGCGTTGGCGACATACATGACGTCCTTGGTCTGCATCTGGAAACCAGCAGCTATCAGATAACCGGACGGATCACGCAGGTTGACGTGATAGATCGTTGGAATTCGATCGTAGGCAAATCGCGTCGTGTCGATACCCAGCTTTTCCAACAGACGCCGGCTCTCGTAGCGATAAATGAAGACTTCAGCCGGATCTGACTGGTTGTCGTTGAGACCGCCGCCCTTTCCGATGGCTTGCGCGAGCGTCAGAGTTTCCGTGTCGAATGCGATTTCGGAGTTGAAGCCGAAGACGTTCTGATTGAGCGCGCCGAGAGCTGTGAAAGTCGGCGCCTCATGGGTGAGGAAAATGACGTCGTTGGGCCGAATGAAGATGTTCTCGCGCGGATCGTGCACGATGCGGCTGAGCAGCACTCTCACTTTTCTGCCATCGCGCTGGAGCGTCACGTAGCTCTCGATCGCTTCGAATTTCGGGCCCCCTGCCCGCGCGATGAGGGCGAGCATCCGCTCGCCGACGCTGTTGAGGGCGAGCACGCCTGGCGTGTTCACATCGCCCAGGACGCTCACCACGCTCGAGTGTTGCTGGTTCAAGCTGACGACGACTTGCGGTTCGATGGCACGGTTGCGCAAGCGTGCCACGACCGCTTGCTGAATATCCGGCAAGGTCCGGCCGGCGGAAGGAATTTCGCCGGCATAGGGAACATAGATATTGCCCTTCTGATCGACAGCCTGGGGCGGCAGGTCGACGAAGTTGCCCGGGCGGGCACCTGCAGCGGTCGCGGGCGTGAAAAGACCACCGGGCGCCGCTTCGAAGATGGAGACGTTCAAGACGTCGCCGACACCGGCGACCTGCTCGGGCTTCGGCCGCTTGTCTGGAAATTCACCCTGGAAGGTGACCACGTTTGGCTGGGACAGAAACCCGATCGTATCGGCGCTAACATCCACGAGCGCGTAAGGCAGGGCCTTGCTGGACCGCAGCCCAGCTGTTGCGAGCGACTGAATGGCGTCGCTTTTTGGCCCAGTTGCCGGCAACCATGCACAGGCGGACAGGAGTGCGCCGGCGGTCACGACAGCGAACGCAGATCGCATCTGGCGAAGCGTTCCGCGCCTTGCGAACGACGCCACAGCGGAGCCATAGCCCACAAGCCGCGGCAAGGCCTCACTAACTAAAGACGCGGTAATACCAGTTCTCAAAGCCGCCCCTTATGGTGCTTAAGCTACTGTTTGGTGGCTGGTCCGACATCAATCGGCCGAGAAAGCGTCCACGAAACTCCCCATCCGGACATGACCCTATAGGTCGACTCTTCGACCTCAAAGAGGTCAGTACGCTACCAGCAGTGGATTTGCGAAACTCGTTGCAATCGAGCCACAGTGGTGGGGATAACCAGGAAAACGCAAGCTAATTTAATAGTTTATCGAAGGGATTTGACATTCGCGATCTCAAGACGCTGCCCTCACTCGGGTCCGGTCATCTAATCCGGTGCGGCCGCAAGAGCACACAAAATCGGGCCTGAGATTAAGGCCGCAGGAAGAGCACGGCCTGAGTGACGCCTTGAAATTGGCTCTATGTTTTTCGAATCTCGACGGTAGTCAGTCACTGGCATTGCAGCGGCTCCGATATTTTCTGATGTGGAGGAACCGGTGTAAAACCGGGGATTGCAGCTGATTTTATGAAGTCGACATGGTCTAACTTTAGAGGCTGATTTGTTTCGCTGAGCCGTCGTTGAGGCGTTAGGGCGAACACAGGGGTGCGCGGAAATTCGATATCGGGCCGTTTCCGCGCCGAGCCACCAGTTGCATGCGCGTAGATGTCATGAGCTACCGGGCAGGGGCGCCGGCATGGGATATGCCGCCATTGGTCTTTGCATATTTGGCTTTGCGGTCGGGCTCACGTTCCGGCTGAGAGCGTTTTTGTTGTTCGTTGGCCTGGTCTTGATCGCCTCGATCGTTTTTTCACTCGGCTCGGGTTTTAGCTTTTTGAGCACGCTCATGGTCGTCATGGCTGCGCAAACCATTCTTCAGAGCAGCTATTTCATCGGCCTGGTGGTGCGCACCATTTTTTCGTCTTACAGAATGCGGCCCGTGCTTTAGCCTGCATTGAGCATGTAAAGACTTAAGGCTTTTTGCATTCGGAGTAGAACGAACCGTTCATGGCGTCGGTTCGCTCAAGGCATTGGCTGGGGTCCGTTACTTCACCAGCAACCGTGAAATCATAGGCTTGCTCTCTCAACACAAGAATGTAGCGGCCTGCAGGAAGAGCGAAGTCAGTCTTCTCCGACTGGACGAGCAGCATTTCAGGATTGCCGGGGATCGGCCGCACTCTCAGCTCGTAAGATATATTGCGCATATTCCATGCGTCAGATACGGGCGCAAAATTTGGCTTGCCCTTGGCATCGAATGTCAGGGCACGAACAACGCGAGCGACCACCCGGACTTCGACGCGCTCCGGGGCGTTTCCCATAAGGTCGCGCCTAAAGAGGATGAACTTGACCTTTCCGTCGCTAACGATGGTGCGACTGGGTTGATTGATCGGCGTCGACATTGCAATCCGCTTGTCCGGCACCCGCTCGGGCAACAACGATAGCTCGCTCAAGCTCTCGCCATTGAGAGCGTAGATGCCATAATCGCTCGGCAGTGGGAAACCCGGTCCCTTGGGCGGTGCGGGCGAGACTACGTCACGCGCTGTCATGTCGGTTTTTGACGGAAGCGCCCGCACTGTGCCGGGCTTTGTCAGGAGATTGGCGCGTTCGGCCAGATGAACGAACCGCTCGCGAAAATAGCCTGCGCCCACAACCGCCAAAGCAAGAGCGAGGACGCCTAGCATCACGATCGGAAGCCTGGAGGGGCGCAGGACTTCCACGATCTGAATCTCAGGCTGCCGATAGGCCCTGTTTGAAACCAGGATTTCCGGTGGAGCTGGATCGATCGGTTCAACTCTGGTGACAGCTGTTGAAGTTTGGCGTTCCTGCCCGATCTGCGTCTGCGCGGAAGGCGGCGGAAGGCGTTCGAGCTCGTCGCGACGCACCGAAAAATCCTCAACGCCGCGAATGGCGGTTTCGAGCGCGTTGAGAAGGCGTTCCCGTTCGGATCTGTCGATCCATGACGTGTCGGTTTTCAAGCGGGTGCGGGCGAAGTCATAGATCGCCAGCCGCAACTGGGTGGGATCTTCCTTCACCGTGTTGATCATTCGCTGCAACGTGAGAGCGTACTCGATCTCCTGCGCGTGCGGCGCAGTCATCAGGTCTTGGTCGACTTTCGGGAATTCGGCTTTCATACCGGCATCAGACCCGTCTTTAGACCTCAAGTTGATCGGTTCGCGTAATCATTTGAACAGTTTAGCCTTTCCGCTTGGTGGGCGGGCCGATCCTGTGCTGGCCATAGAAGCCTTTAGCCCATTTGGAGTGGACTTCTCTATTCCACCCCTTCCATTGGCTTGGCGAGAGCTTCGGTTACAGTCTATTGTGGCGGCCATCAGGATGGCCACCGTTACTTGAGGATGAGGACATGTCGCACGTTACAAAGATGGCGCTTGCCGGAATTATCATCGTGCTGGCGGGTCTATCGACCCCTGCCGCCGCCCATGGCCGGCTCTATCCCCTTACCCGTTGTGGTCCTGACCTCGCCTATTTGTGTCGCCTCCACGGCTATTTTGCCGATCCCCCCTTCCACTACAACGCAGCGATCTATCCCGGCTGCATCAGAACGATGGTTGTGGATACGCCCCATGGTCCCCAGCGCCGCCCGACGGTGGTTTGCGGAGCGCCCGACCGGGAGATGGTTTGGTGGTGGTGATTGGCTGACTTGACTTTGGCCGGCGCCCGATCATGAGAAGCTTGGCGGCACTATCGGCTGATGGTCTGGGTCTTCCCAGCGTTCGAGGTTGAGGGCTGCACCGGAGCGATTTTGATCGGGCCGTTGTTCACCGGTCCCTGGTTAACCCCTCGAGGCGAGTAAGTGCTGCTGTCGCGGACGAGATTGCCGTACATGTCTCGCTGATTGGAAACACCGGATTGGGCCAGCGCCAAAGAGATGCTGGCCAAGAAACAGACGATAGCGATGCTCGTTTTCATGGGAACCTCTAAAGTGAGACTGCGGTGAGCCTAGCAGGCTCACACAAGCAACGCGACTGGGTCTGTTGGGGAACCAGTATCGATCGGCGCGCTGACATTTTGGATCGGATGCAAGTTTGCCGACCACAAAGCTGGAGCTTCCAATGGAATGGGTTCTTTTCGTATCGTTGCAGTGGGTCGTGTTTGGCAGTCCCACCCCACCCAACACGGAACTTATTCAGCCATTCGCCTCGGAGGAGCTCTGTAACAAGGCTGCCGACGCCATCAAGAACGAAATCAATGCGCCCGTTCCGGCACAGCGCGTTGTGACGTTCGGCCGCGTCGTGTGCCTGCTTCGCAAGGACAAGTGAGCCGGGCGTACTTCCGGCGATGCACCGAGGCGATCCGGTTCGCGAGAGGCCGATGATCCCCATCCTTGATCTCAGTCGAAAGATTGCTGCCTCCGCGATCAAATGCCAATCGGCGCGTTGCTCGTGCCTGGACATAAGAAAACCCGCAGGGCGCTCTCGGGCGTTTCACCGAATCGCCAAGTGGAAAGTTCAATCGGCCTGATCTTTTTTGATCTTCCTCATGCCGTGAACGATGTGAGCGGCGTACCTGGTTTCGGGATTTTCGACCACTGGTGGAAGTGTTTCATCCAAGGTGGTGGGTTGCGGGACTTCGTCGTCGCGCACGCCCTGCTCGACCTCGCCGGTCGGAACATGCTTATCGGTCGCGCGCATCGCCGCAGCCAATTCTGCGAGTCGCGCGGCTTGCGGATCAAAGGGGTCCTGCGCGCCCTCGTCTCCTGATAAAAGGCGTTCTGTCGCCGCAACGTCTTGTACCGCTTGGTCGTCCTGCCCTTCGGATGCATTGAGGAGATCGAGCAGCTTGCCGATCTTGGGACTAACCGAATTGTCGGATTGTGATGGCATCGACGACCTGAGCGTTGGCAGCGCACGTTGAGGAGCGCATACAAAACGATGAGGGCAAAAGAAAGTGACTAAATTAATATCGAAGAACCTCCCGTGCCAATGCGCCGCGACCAGGGGGCCGTCGAGTGAGATTGCCTCGCCCAAAGGCGGCGAGGTTTTAAGAATGGTCCAGGCGATGGCAAGAAACAGCCGCACGGCAAAGCGCAGTCAAGCCCCCTTACAACGACGGAGTACGGTAAGGAGCCGTGCGTGCCAAGGATGTGGTCTCGGGGAACGTGGGGTGCAATAATACCTCCGCACTCCAAGCGTTTTGAACTCACCACAGAGAAAAGGACCGTGGAGCAGGCTTGCCCCTCAAGAGCCATCCCAAGGCCGCAGAGATACCATTCGGAGAAGACCGACCGTTCTCAAATCGAACCTCGGGCGGAAAGATTCATGAGGTCCTTCCGGTCTGGACCGCCGGGATTGAGACGAACGCCGCTCTGCGCGTCCCTTGTTCCATCATTCGCCGCAGGCTTCGCGCACCCTCGCCTGATAGCCGGGGCGCGCGTCAGGCTTTAGAGATTCAACCTCAACACAATCATACGCGTTGAGCGGATTTTCGTACGTACGATTGTCCTTGTCTGCAGCGCTTGGAGGAAGACCCTCATTCCTGTTTGCCCTGCCGTCGACCCGCGCGTCGACCTGGCCATTCGACTGCCCGGAGTAGAAACCATCCTGCGGGCGGCAGGGCTGCTGGGCCGCGGCCGTCGACACAGACATAATCATTGCTGAGAGAATCAAGGCTGCTCGGCTCATGAGAACCTCCCGTAAGCCCCGCGCGTAAACCCACCATCGCGCGCATGGTTCCGATAAGGTCCGAGCATCAGTCAAGCCAAACAACAATACCGCGTGATTCAGCTCTCGCGCGAAAAACTGAACTGGACGTGTTGCACCAGGCGCGTCAGCGATTGGGCATGCAGGCGTTATTGTGCAGCCCCTGCTCACAACAACTGCATTGCTCGCATAGCCTGCGTGGGGTCCTCACAGCTGCCCTTGTTGCCGGCGTCCATTAACTCTGGCTCGCTCGATGTCAGCGCGCCATAAGGCTTTGCATAAAAAGCCGGGATGTTGCGCGGCAGCACTATGCGTGTGTCGGCGGCCAGTCCATTGTCCGCCGCGGGGTAAAGTTGAGGTGTAGCCATGAAGAAGCTGGTGGGGGCCACGAAGAAGAGGCTCACTACTCGTGAGAGCGTCAAAGAGCTTCAGAAGCGGCTTAGCGTTCTTAGCGAGATGCAGCGAAGGCTCGACAAGACGGCTCGTCGCGCCAAGCACGCTTGAAGTCGACGGATCACGATTTTCTTAGGCGACAGGCTGAGCGTGCTCGTTCGCTTGCGGCCGTGGCCGATCCATTCATCAAGCAGCGGCTTTTGGATCTGGCCAGCCGCTACGATGAACGTTTGCGTGATCCAGCAAGGCGTCTCGTCGCCCGACGATGCTCGCCAACCTCTCGCAACAACTCTTGCAGGAGGCTTCCGACACCAAACGATCAAAGCGGTAAGCGCGTTGGCGATTGACGCCGCGCTCGTGGATTTTTGCCCCAACAGAAGCCGCTAAAGTAGCTGTTCCGGAATTTCGTGAGCCGTCGGTCTGATGGCGCCGCTGCGCGTTCGGCTAGGCTTGGATCGCCGCTCAGGCAGCATTCATGTTAGAGCCGCCTGCACTGGAGTGCCCGTCAATCTGCCGAATTATCGAAGCTCGGTGTTGCAGCCCAACAACGATCGTTACCAATAGAAGGGCCACCAGCGATAGCGATATCGCGGACTGCCGTAATAGCCGGGCCCAACATAGGGACCAACGAAGTTGTTATCGCCATAGACCCACCGGGCAACGGGCCTGCGGGTCGGCGGCCGATAGCAGCGACCGTCCTCCGCGCAGATGACCTTCACATCCACGACGACGCCGCGCAGTTTGCCGAAACTATAAATCGGCATGGCATTGGCCCCGCCCGCCAGCAAGGTCACGCCGAGCAGACATCCGAATATCGTTCGCATATTGACCCCCAATGTAACGGCCAGACCGAAATTCTCGAACTCCCCGAACCGTTAAGTATGCCGGGAGCGGGCCGCTCAAGAACGCCCGAGCGCGCGCGCCCCGTGAACTTGAGCGAGTTTTACTACCACTCTGTGAAAGGACGCAATCGGCATTCTCGAAGCCCGCGGGGCGCGCAACGAACAGCCTGACCGGGCTTTCAGTTTGCTGCTTGAAGAGCTTGGGCGAGAGCTTTATTAGGCGCCTAAATGTTCATACGCTCAGAAATATTGAACCGCCTGTTTGCCGTGGCCGCCTGGGGCCTGCTCGCCTTTATCGCGTTTGCCACCCTCTCTCCGATACAGGATCGGCCGACGCTTCCAACTTCCACGACGTTCGAACACGTCGCGGCCTTCGCAGTGCTCGGGGCGTTGTTCTGTCTGGGTTATGCCCGGCAGATCGGATTTGTCTGCCTGGTCGTTGGCGGAAGTGCTGCGTTCCTCGAGATGATGCAGCTGTTTCTCCCGGATCGACATGCTCGGCTGCAAGATCTGGCCGAGAAACTGGCCGGCGGTTGCGTCGGGATAGGCTTGGGCGTGGTCCTGATCTGGCTTTCTACCCGTCAGTTGCGCGGTGGCAGCCAATCCTGAGCCGAGAAGCCAGGTATTCGTGCCCCGACCGCCGCGGTTGCGCTCCTGCGTATTGCCAACGCGCTGTTCTCACTGCCCGCAGACCCGGCGGCGTCGCCCCCTGGGCCAGGAAGACTTCTTCGTTCGTGGCGTTTCTGGCCGGGCCTGCAGCGAGGGTCGCGTGGTAATGCTCAACGACCCTGCGAGCCTCGCACCCAAGGACTGATTTGGAGTTGAAACGATGCACATGGCCGCCCAACAGCGCCAGCGGGGAGCGGTTCGATCAGTGGCGTCCGTGCGGACCGATTTTTCCTATGCCCCATTTCTCTGGGCTTCGACCTCAACCAGCCGTTCCCGGAGCTGACGCAGCTCCCGATAAAGTTGATCGATCGTCGCGGCCGTCGGACGTTTGATGACCTTCCTCGGCTTCCTGGATGGGTCCAAACTGCGCCGCTGATAACGAGTTGTCGTGCTTTTCATGGTGCCCGCCCCTCCTGGCAACAAACCTTCAAAGCAGAAGCAAACCAGATGCCGATGCTTGCTCAACCCATCTCTTATTCGACCGTGGGTCGAGGCGCAGGGTCTCATGGTTCAATAACGGTTGCGTGACCCCGATCGGCGCGATGGCGGCGGCAAATGCATGCATAAAACCGGGTTCGCTTGCGGCGCGATTTCTCGCTTCTGGCGCGGCAGGAACAGTTGGGGCCACGCGCCGCTTTCGTTTTCCACCAGGCGGCAATGATGAGCGCGGGCTCGGTAGCAGATCTGATGATCCTGATCCGCGGAGACGCGTCCAGCTGAAATTCATGAAAGGTACGTTCGCCGGCCGCGCAGCAGCAACGTATCGGGGCGCGTCTCGCAAATCCATTCCTACAACCCTAGGGACGCGAGATTGATGGGCTACTTCGGAGGCCCAAGGAGAGGCCCGAGGATCCGATAAAGCACCTGTAAGGTCTGCGTCAGGTTCGCGCGGTAGGGTCTGCGCACTCTGGGTCAGTGGGGATGCCCCATGGGATGTGCCGGTGAAATATAGAGCAGATATCGATGGGTTGCGCGCGGTCGCTATTCTACCCGTCGTCGCTTTCCACTACGGGTTTTTCCGGTTTTCCGGCGGATATGTCGGTGTCGATATCTTCTTCGTTATTTCCGGCTTCCTGATTACGCGAATCATCTTTGAAGAGTTTTCAAACGAAAAGTACAGCATCGTCGGGTTTTATAACCGGCGCGTTCGGCGCATTTTCCCCGCCCTTTTTGTTGTCTTCGCGGCAATCGGCGTTGCTGCCGTCGCAACTGATTTTCCAAGCGATGCGAAGCTGGTCGGCGATTCCATTACCGCGTCTGTCTTCTTTGTTTCAAACGTATTCTTCTATAACAAAACGAATTACTTCGAGACAGGGTTCGCGAACCCTGTTCTCCACACGTGGTCGCTCTCCGTCGAAGAGCAGTTCTATGTATTATTTCCCATCCTCATGCTGGCTCTGCGTCCCTTGTCGCTGCCCATGCGAAAAGTGGCACTGTCGTTGGTAGCCGCGTTGTCGTTCATCTTATCTGCTTACCAGGTTTTTGCCGAGGAGGCCGCAGCCTTCTATCTGGTTCAGTATCGCGCCTGGGAGTTATTGATCGGCGGTCTTATTGCGATAAGAGTTTTGCCGAACCTATCGAAACGGCTTTGGATTGAAGCAATCGCCCTGACCGGCTTCATCGCGATTGCCGCCTCGGTGCTTTTTTATACAAAGGAAACGCCATTTCCGGGATTGGCGGCAGCTTTACCGTGTGGCGGCGCAGTCGCGATTCTCTATGCGGGAGGAAGCGGTGACAATCTGGTCTCGCGTGGCCTGGCATTGCCGCCGGTGCGCTTCATCGGTTTGATTTCCTATTCACTGTATCTTTGGCATTGGCCTTTGTTTGTTTATGCGTCAAATCGCGTGCCTGCGGGTCGACTGGGAAAACTCGAGCTGACGGCAGTCGCCATCGCCGTGTCGACAGCGTCCTGGTGGTTTGTCGAGCGCCCGTTTCGTCATCAGCCATTCAGGCTGAACCGAGCCGCCACGCTCGGTGTGGCAGCCGCGGCGATGGCAGTCATGTCGCTTGCGGCGCTTTCAATGGGCGCGATGACGGAAACGCTCTTCCCAATACCAGAGCTCGCAAAGCAGGTTTTGACTTACGAAAGAGACGGCGCCATCGCTTCCATGAGGGAGGGAGAATGTTTCCTGACCTCGCGCTTTAATTCCTTTGACATGTTCGCCAGGGACAAATGCCTCGCGGTTGCCGCCGATCGCCCGAATGTTCTCATTCTTGGCGATAGCCACGCCGCGCATCTGTGGACGGGATACAACAAGGTCTTTGCGGACGTAAACTTCCTGCTGGCGAGCGCATCCGGCTGTCGACCGCTTGAACGGCCTTCTGGCGAAAGGCGTTGCACGGACTTGGTCAACTACGTGCTGCGTGAATTTCTCCCGAGGGTTCACCTGGACGTCATCATCCTGTCGGCGCGTTGGGAGGCGTCCGACATCCTTGATGTGGTAGCGACCGCCGACCACCTGCGAAAATATGCGACGCGCGTCGTGATATCCGGCCCGATCGAGGAATATGACCAAACCCTGCCTCGCGTGCTGGCAGAGGCCATCATTTCAAACCGCGATATTGACGCCTTCGCCGCCGCTCATTTGGTGCCGGAGCGGAAGCGAATCGATCAGCAATTGGCTGCACTGAAACTGCCGGACGGCGTTACCTATGTGTCGGTCTATTCCACATTGTGTCCGTCAACCTGCCGTCTTTGGGCCGAGGCGGGAATTCCTCTCCAGTTCGATTATGGTCACCTGACAAAACAAGGCTCGATCGTCCTGGCGAAGCAGGTGGGGCCTCGCTTTTTGCCATCGGAGCATCTGCCTTGATCGAAGGAGGCGTCGTGTCTTGGCTTCGATCGATATTGCGTGCGTCCCGGCCTTGGCGGTTCGAGGGAGTTCTGGTCGGCCTTGACCGCTCCATTCAACTCGCTCGAGCGATCGGCGATGACGAGGCACTACATGCCGACATCGGGCCGCAACAGCGCGCGGATGTGCCATTCCATTTGCGGCTGGCTCTGCCGCACGCAGAATCTCCCCTCGCCCACTGGCAGGCGCAGGACAGAGGTCGGCTTGTTGCCGCAGCAGGGCTGGAAGCTGTCCGGAAATCCGAGCTGGTAGATGTAGATGCGGGAGTAGAACGGCTTCACCGAGACCACGAGGTCGACATACTGAAGGCCTGGAGGGCAGCTTGTCGGCGAGATCCAAGAGCCGCTCGCCCGGCCGACACGCCAGCGCAACGATCAGAAGCAGCGTTGCCATCCCGGAGGTCCAAATCAACGGAGCAGAACACATCTATACGACAAAGCGCGCGTTTTCCGCTCAATCTCCCTACAGTTTAGCAACCCGCGGAGAAATCGTGTTCAAACAAAAGACCGCCCGAGGGCGGTTTAAATGCCGATGATTGTGGATTTGTCAGGCCATTCGCAAAGCCACGTTCCTTCTGCGATAGGCCATGAAGCCGAGTCCAAAGAAGCCAATGATCATCATGCCCCATGTGGAGGCTTCCGGCACAGCTGTAACTTCAAAGTGAGCTGTGAAGACGAACCATTTCCTTCCACGTAGTCCAAAACAAACGTGTGCAGCCCAGGCGTCGTGACGAAGGTTCCTACTTCGGCTGAAGTTTCGACCGGTTAGCTCACGACAGCTGAACCCCCGTCGAGGTAAAGCGAAGCGCCGTCGTCATGGGTAATAGTGCCGCCACTGAACATTCCACTTCCCGTGATTTGGAAGAACGACGTTAGCGAATTGCCGATGCTGCTGAGACTCGTGGTCTCGAAACCTCCGACCCCGCTCTCATTCGGGATAGCACCGCTGGGAGACGTGTAGCCCGAGATTGTGCCTCCGCTAAACAGGACAAAGGGGCCAGCCAGGTTGAGGCCGCCTTGCGGGCCGGGAACAAACCAATTGAGCGCACCGGTATAGGTGAAGCTTGCAGAAGCCGGTGCGCTGAGGATCGAATTGGACGCGTCGGCTAACGTTCCTGAGCTAAAGGTCCCGCCACCGTTATAGCTCCAAAAATCGACGGTGAAGGTCCCGCTCAGCACGGTATCAGCATTTGCGGAGGCAACCGAGAAAACAATGCTGCTGCGGAGGTGAGTGCAGCAGCGGTCCAAGAACGATGCATTTAACCCTCCAAAAATGGCTTCATTAAAAATCCTTTAAGGATTTTGATTGTTTCTTTTGACGAGTTGCTTTTCGACCCTTTAAATGGCGATTTTCGCGAGGGATAATCGATTTCCCAAACGGGGGGCAGATTGATAGGTGTCACCGTCGGCCGCAAATTCGATGAACGGGAAGAAACCTCGATCGACACAACATCGATGAGCGCAATGGGCGGCTTCGGGCCTACCTCCAATCGGGATAGGGGGAGACTTGCGACTCCTCCCCACACCATCGGACATACGGGTCCGTATCCGGCGGTTCAATAGATTAGAGGACTTCCACCTCCGAGCTGTCGTTCATACTCGGCGCACAATGAAAAAGCCGCCTGATGGCGGCTTTTAACGATAGATGGTCTTGATCTCAGGCGACGCGGAACACCGTCGACCTGCGGCGATAACCGATGAAGCCCATTCCCAGGAAGCCCAGGATCATCATCGCCCAAGTAGACGGCTCAGGAACGGCGGCGATACTCACAGCAAGTGACGCATCAACCTGGGCTCGGTCGGCATAAAAAATCTTAAGCGCAGCATTTCCGGAGATGTCACCGAGGTCCAAAATAGTCGTTGCCGCAGCATGCACGCCGGGAACACCGCCAACATATAGACCATTGAGATATACTAGGACATCGTCGTCACCGGTCACGGTCAGTTTATAGTCGGCGCCGGCGCCATTTATCGTTCCAGACAAGATCGCGGTCTGGAAAAATTGGGTATTGCCATTGCCTCCCGGCGTCTGCGTGCCAGTTCCGCCCGGCACAAACATGGTTTGCGAAATTGGCAGAGTTAGATTGCCCGATCCATTTGCAGAAATGCTCCCCGAGATCGTGGGCGTCCACCACAGAATCTGGTTATTACCATCGACCATTTGCGCTGGATTTGAGCCGGGGGGCGGATTGGTCTGCATCGGCAGACCGTTCGGGCCCAAAGCAGAACCAACCGCGATGTAAGGCAGGGTCGCCGGATTTGGAGAAGAACAGCAGGGGCCGAAATCAGGCGAATTGATCGTAGCTTCGTTTACGGCAAAATAATCTACACCGAGCGTGAGGGGAGCCGCCGTTGCCGCGCTGCCAACCAAAGAAAACAATGCCAAGCCACCGACGAAAAGGCGCTTCATAATCCTACTCCAATTAAAATATAAACTGACCATAGTTTTGTTTAAGCGTTAATCCTTGTCAATCGATTTTTCCGACGTTTGGCTTTGTCCAGTGCGCCGGAGTTCAAGCTTTCCAGCACGTCGCCGATCATCTGCGTTGGGTCAACGGGTTAACGACGGGGGGCGAACTCGTAGGTGTAACCGTCGGCGGCCAATCCGATGAATACGAAGAACCCTCGATCGGTTACGACGATATCGCCTTTCTGAGGCAAACCGTCATTCATCACCAACTCAGCCCAGCAATCAAGAAAAGCGTGGTTGCGCCTCAGCCAAGCCTTTCAATCACCACCCAAGTGAAAAGCCGTTTGTCCGGCGGCTTTAACAAAACATGGCGTGGATGTTAAGCGACGCGGAAAAGCGTCGGCCTGCGGCGATAGCCAATGAAGCCCATTCCCAAAAAGCCCAGGATCATCATGGCCCAGGTGGAGGGCTCGGGGACGGCCGTCAGAACCACATTGTCCAAGATGTTCCCGACGTTCGTTCCTGCTCCCGAATTTTCCGGATTGATCGCCTCAAACGAGAGCGGACCGCTCTGGGTGGTGCTGAACGTAAACGACCAATGCTGCATCGGCGCGCCCGGCGTAACCGATGAATTGGTCGTCGGAAGAAGGGTGGCGCTGAAATCGCCCAGCGTCACCTGTGTTTGCTCAGTAATGTACTGGTGGTTGTAAGTGTAGGCGCTCAAGTCAAATGAAAGCGTGTAAGTGCCAGCCGCGAACGTGGCCGGATTCGATCCGATGGTGCCGAGTTGAAACGTCGATCCATCAAGATCCACGTAATTGCCGTTTCCGGGGTAGAAATCGAACTGCCCCCCTGCCCCGATGACATCGACCGTACCCGCCGTGACGGTGAAGTTTGATCCGATTGCTGTAGCGTTCAGGTTCTGAGCGACCCCGTTGAAGGTCTCAGACAACAGCAAACCCGCATTGGCAGCGTGGACTGACAGCCCTCCTGCGAAAATCAGCGCCAATCCGGTTCGTGCGAAATTATTCATTGAAACTGTCTCCTAAAGAAAAGCTGTTAGCTCGGACGACGCAGCGCGATGATCAGACTATTCGGAATGACGAAGACCGTCGGCGATAGGCGAGGAAACCCACACCCACGAAACCAACGATCATCATAGCCCAGGTCGCGGGCTCCGGAACGGGAGCAACACTGACGCTATCGAGCAAGATGCCGCCGTTGCAGCATTGATCGATCTGCGTGAACGAGAGTGTGGTGCTTGCACCGCTCGCCTGGAAGTCAGCCGTATAGTGGACCCAGTTCAGGTTCGATTGAGTTGCGCCGTTGTAGTCAATGGTATCCGACAGAGACCCCACCTGCACGCTCGCCCGATTTGGATCAGGCGAGCCGCCCGGATTGTTGCTGTAGTAGAAGCTCAGGTGGTACCATTGACCGGCCGTCGTTAAAAACGACTGCTGGATGCTTCCCGCCTGATTACCGTTCAAGTCGAGGAAATAGGGGTCCGTATTTGGTTGAGCCCCGATCCAAGGGCTACCCGTTACGTAAACCAGGTCGACGTTGCCACTGGTGATGGTCCAGCCGTTGGGGTTGTCGAATTGGGGGCCCACATAGTGCGGATCGCCGGCAACGGGGCCGTAGTTACTGTAAAAACCGTTGATCCCGGGTGGTGGAAACGCCGGAGTATCAAAACTCCCGTCAACCAGAAGGTTCGCCTTTGCGCCCCCGATGCTCAGCGACAGTGCGAGCACGACGGCCGCAAGCTTCAAATAAACAGCCATTTAATGCCCCTCAGCCCGAAATTAAAACTTTAGTAATGGATTCCCGGTGCCCGGTCAAAGGATTTCGGGTTAACAGCCAAACTATTCCAAACAAAGATCGGTATCGTCAGCGGCTCGTCTTGGAAGTTCCAAGCAGGCTCGGCACCGGCGCGAACCGATAGGTGTAACCATCGCTGTCCAGCCCAAGAAAGACAAAAAATCCGCGATCGGTGACGACGATGTCGGCCTTCTGAAGCGAGCCATCGTTGATCACCAGCTCATGCGCAGCGGTCAAGAAAAGCGTGCCTTGTGCCTCAACCAAGCTTTTCCATCATCACCCAAATGAAAAAGCCGCCCGTCCGGCGGCTTTAACAAAAAATGGCGTGAATCTTAGGCGACGCGGAATACGCGTCGACCTGCGGCGATAGCCAATAAAGCCCATTCCCAAGAAGCCCAGGATCATCATTGCCCAAGTAGATGGCTCGGGTACTGCGGACGCAAAGGATGCATCGCTAACATCAACGTACCTGATCAAACCTTTCGCACCGAAGCTCGGATCGCATGAATAACCAACGCACTCGTAAGACGGTCCCAATGACCGCCCTTGATCGTGTTGTGCGCCTCAGCAATCGTCAGCGGATCCTGAAAAGTGAGGAACAGAATGCCGTCGTACGGGCTGCCCGGCGGAAGGAAACCAGTGGTCTTGCTTGTAACATCGACGCTGTTGATCACGGGCAGGTACGACGCGCCTGGGAGAGCTTTCCCTTCTGAGACGTCAGGTCCCAACTTTCCAAGTAAGCCATAAACGTTGATGGTGAATTGGCCGCTCAGCAACGTGCCGTCATCCAACGGAACGTCGGTCAACGTCCAGACGACGTCCGCCTTGCTCGGTGTCGGGCCGAAACACACAGCTGCCGCCAGAGCGAAGGTGGCGAAGAAACCAAGTTTCGCTGTTTTCAAAAAGCGCTTCATAAAGGACGCCGCCCACCTTGCCGATTTAAATCAACGATTTAAATAGAATAAACGAATCGCAGGCGGACGTCAAACCCATTAGCCACCAAGTTCGGGACCCAACCGAATTCCTGGGAGACTTCAAACTTCAACGGGTTGGCTTGGGGGTCAAAAGCGGGCTTGGCGCCGGCGCGAACTCGTAAGTGTAGCCATCGGCGGCCAACCCAAGAAAGACAAAGAAACCGCGATCCGTCACGACGATGTCCCCCTTCTGAAGCGAGCCGTCGTTCATGACCAATTCCGAAGCGATTCGGGCAGCCTCAGCATCGCTTGGCGGCTTTCGCTTGATGCGGCCGTGCTCCTGCGCCGAGGAGGCATCGCAAATGGCAAGACAAAGCGCCAAAGCAAAGAGGACACGCATTGCAGATTACCTGATTAACTAAACCTTATGCCTCCTGAGCCAATATAACCGACTCAAAAAGCAAGGTCTGGGAGAATTGCCGTGAAATTGCGTCAGCTGGAAGCCATGACGCTGGAAGAACTCTGGGCGCTGCATGATCAGCTGACTGATGTTCTGGCGGCCAAGGTCGAATCGAAGAAAAAGGAAGTCGAGCGTCAGCTGGCAGAATTGGGCCGGCGATTTGGCGGTTCGCCCGATGCGATCCCGCAAGCACGCCCCTACCCGTCCGTGCGACCCAAATTTAAAAACCCCAAGCGGGCCTCAGAGACCTGGTCGGGACGAGGACGGCAGCCGCTGTGGGTGATCGAGCTGCTCGCTCGTGGGGGATCGCTCGATGACTGTCGGATACAGTAGGCTGTGCCCATTCGATGCGGGGCCCCGGTGAACTGCCCTTAAATCAAAAGGCCGCCCATCGGCGGCCTTTTTCATTCTATCATCTATTAGAGAGCTAAGCGATGCGTAAGCCGCTCCCTTCCGATATCCCAAGAAGCCGAGACCAAGAAAACCCAAGATCATCATCGCCCAAGTTGAAGGCTCCGGAACGGCGGAAACGTTCACGTCACCGATCACGGGACCATAAGCGCTGGTTGCGTCATCTTTGCTTGCAAATGTCAGAATAGCAGCCCCCACATCGAGAGAAATCCCATTCAGGGACTCCATGATGTAGCCCATATCCGAGTGATTTTGATTGGTAACCGTGAAGGTGTAAGTCTGATTGGCCGTTGAGAGCGTAACCAGCACGGTCTTGTCGCCCGGACCGTTGTCAGGATTACCGGCCAACGCGAAGGTCAGATTGTACAACCCCGCGTTCGACACGTGCAGCTCTTGGCTGATGGATCCCGCCTGGAAAAATCCGTCCAGATCGACGCTTCCGCCCGTCGGGCCAGTCGGGGATTGCCAATACCCGCCGATCAAATCAACGCTGCCGGAATTGACATGCCAAGGGCCAAAATCGGAGCCGGCACTGTATGTGGTGAAGCTTCCCCCTCCGGGCGGGGCGTCAAAATTCCCGTCGACTACGAGGTTGGCGTGCGCAACCGCCGGCGCGAAACCAGCTATGAAGGCTCCGATGGTCCACAGGCGGCGTGCGGTCAGCATGAGATCCCTCTAAAAATGAAGCTGCATCCAAGAAAATGCCGCCACGGGGACGGCTTTTTTTCGCTATGCAAGGCGTAGCGAGCTTTTCTTCCGATATCCCAAAAAGCCAAGACCAAGGAATCCCAAGATCATCATGGCCCAGGTCGAGGCTTCGGGCACTGCGGCAACCTCGACGTCGAGACCTGACGGGTTACCGCCGTTCTGCTTGAAGTTGTCGACCACGAACGAGAGCAGATAGTTGTCGCCCGTCAACGCGCCGCTGAAGAAGCTGGTAGGCGTCGTAAAGCCGCCCTCACCCGGACCGCTGTAGATCGTGGTCAACTGGAACGTCTTCAGATCGAACAGCGTGATGCTGGTGACGTCATTGTCCGCCAGGAATTGTCCCGAGAGGTTCTGGCCGGCGGTCACAGAGAACTTCTGGGTGTAAAGATAGTAGCCGTCGACCCGCGGATCGAGCGTAACCGCAGGACCGCCCTTGGTCGGCACGATCCACTGCGAGCCCGAGAGAGGCGGCGACCAATAATTGAACGGAAATGCATTACCGGGCGACGTGCTACCATATGGATCCGTCGCGACAAATGCGTGGAACGGCTGCAGCTTGCTCAGATTGGTAAAAAGATCTCCGGCCACCTGCGCCACGGCCCAGTGCGGATCTACTGATCCATTTGCGCCAAGCCCTGTGTCATAGATAGAGGCCCGCGCCGCGCCAGCTCCGACGATGGAGGCGAACAGCACCGCACCAACGAAAAACCGCTTCAGCATTTAAATGCCCCCAGATTAAATAGTCACACTAAAGTTGTAGCAAGATTTGGGGTTAAGTCAACGAAGCGCCGCACTGGTCGCCCCTTTAATTTCAACAATTAACTGCAATCACGTCATCAAAATACAGGTTGTGCTCTTTGCATCACACGGCGTATTTCGGGGTCGCGACCCGAACCGGTAGATAAGCCCGCGCCGCCAAGTCAAGGCCACCCGATTAGAGGCCTCGCGCTGCACGCACGCCCCCACCCGCCAGTGCGACCCAATTCCGAAATCCAAAGCAGGCTGCCGAACCCGGTCTGGGGGCGGACCCCTGTGGGTTGTCAAGCTGCTTGGCCTGCGGGGATCATTGGACGACTGCCGGATCCAATAACCGCCGCGACAGTCTCCTAGGAACGGCCTCGGCGCTCCTGACGGCAACTCATGACGAGTTGGAAATGGTCTCGCACGGGTCGCTAAAGGTCGAGCCAGGAAAGTAAAAAGACCGCCTTTCGGCGGTCTTTTCACCTTCAATTCGAAAATTGAAGCCTACCTAAATCTCAGACCATCCGAAAGGATAAACCGTTCGACTTTGCGGATTTCCGATAACCAAGGAAACCCAGGCCGAGGAACCCCAAGATCATCATCGCCCAAGTAGAGGCTTCAGGGACCGCTGCGACCGAGAAGTTTGAGACTTCGAATGCATTCGTGCTGTTTGATTCAAACACAACCGAGGTAATGTATTCTCCCGGGCCTACCCCAAAGTGCACATACTTAGCAAAACTCTGGTCGCCACCGTCAGGCGTCACGCCGGCCGACGCAGCTGTATAAGTCTTGGACCCATCGTTGTAGTTGATAGTCAGATTGTTGTAGTCATCAGGCGACCCCCACAAAAAACTGAGGGAGGTCGTTGTGTTGTTGAGAAAGCTCAATGTAGCCGGACTGCCACTGGAAGGGCCAGCCGCCAAAAAATTGCCAATCGTATTCACCGGAGGCGTTGTGTTCTTCGGAATTGCTGCAGAAATTCGGATCACCCGGGGGGAGATAGATCGTTCCACCTGACAATGATGCCACCTCCGTTGAGCTGGCGGTGTACAACCCGGAGGTCCCCGCGGCCGCCCCAGGGGGCTTCAAGAACAAAACGGGGCCGATCGTATTAAAATCGGAAAATTCAACAATGCCGGCATTGGCCACTGACGGAATAACAAGGATCCCCAAAGCAGCAATTTGATAAATAAGAACTCGCTTCACGCTCACCTCCTCTAAATCAAGGTAGCAATTCATTAACAGATCGAAAAAATCCGGTCAACCAGAAAACAATATTATCTGGTCGATTTACTCAGCCATTAATGGCAATAAATATTCAATTGAAACTGCTGGCGCGCGTCGCCTCGTTGGCGGTGTTTGCAGAGCAGCAAAAACGAGCCTGTGGAGCCAAACAGATCCGCGAAGGACAGCAAAAATCCGGCGCACAGCAACAGTCCAAGTAAAGCCCGCGGCCGGCCAATATGTTGCGCATTTCGCTAGTCGATAATCTCAAGCAGATAGCCAAGCTGGGCCGGCGTGATCGTCGCGAACGTCCCCACCCACCTGGCGCAGGGTGACATGCCCACCCACTGTGCCCAAGTAACTCGAGCTTGGCGCTCTTCCACGGATAACCAGATCTGTATTTGAACTAAGTGCCTTGGACAATACAAAGGCGCGCGCATGGATCGAGCAGGTCAGGCGCCGACTTAAAGCGAACCCCACGTATCGAACGCAGCAATCCGCTATGAAGTTCTCAACGGTCGATAGAAGACACGCCTCAATATGGCGAGACCCAAGAAGCCAAAAAGCATCATTGCCCAAGTTGACAGTTCTGGCACGGCCTTGACGCTGGTGAAACTCAGGGTTCCAGGGTCCCCCGGACAATACAGCGCCCCGCTCGAACAGTCAGACGGGGCTCCCGGACCATCGGGCAACCAGGTCGAGAGGAACGCTCCCGAATTATAATAGAGGTTGCCATAATTTCCCGCCCCGAAGGCGAACAATATTCCGTAGAAACTGAATGTCCCCGCCGTCGAATCAAACGTGTTATCAAAGAAAAAGGTGTTCGTGGAGAAAGCACTTGGGGCAAACGGGGAAGCACTCGTCACCAAACTAGTGATGGCGCCGCCTGTGCCCGCCGCCGCAGGACCGATGGCCGTGACATTCCCGGTTATCCCTTGGAGGGCACCGGTGCTGCTGTCATAGGTGAACTGACCAACGACCGTGTAGTTCGCCCCAGAGAAACTGAAATTCTCAAGGACCGAGGCGCGGACAGAACTAATTCCAAACGCGAACAGCAAAAAACTCAATCCAATGTTTCTAAGACAATCCATTGGCGCCCCCTGATGCGACCGAATCAACAATTGTGACCAATTCAAGTTGAATCATGCAACTATCCGGCCGACAAGTAGGACGTGTCCTCATCCCCTGAGCGGTAGTTCGATGTTTCTCGTCGTTGAAAGCGAGCCCAGATAACGGTCCGCAGAGACGGAGTTGCCCGATCGAGAATCTCATAGACCAGGGACGAAGGAGGCGTGACCTGTCTAGACGGCCAGCTACGTCCTGCAGCGCATCTATCGGAGCGCACTCAATTTAAAGGCACATAAAACGCGATATTCTAAAGGTGACATCGGAGAGTTCGCGCCTCGAGTTTCCCATTACTCCGGCTTCCCGCGATCCGTCCGAATCCACTCGGACACTCCTCCCCGAACAAGGCGCCTAAATAAATAGAACCTTTGCAGAACCTCGCTCGCGACTGACAACATCTGCGAGCCGGGCAACACATCGCGGCCGAATTTTACCCAGGCTAGCGTGACGGACACTGCCAGCAAGCTGAAATTGAGAACCGCCAAGAGCGCAGGCAACAGCAAACCACCCAGCACAGCGAGCGCAAGCGCCGAGAACCAGCATTCCGCCCGCTAGCAATACGAGCAAGGAAAGCGGCGGTACTAGTAGATCGAGCGCCAACACCACGAGATCGAAATTCCGCCTCGCAACAGACGCCATCAGCAACCGCGGGACATACGCGGCGATCATGGCCAAATGTCCCTGAATCCAGCGCTGCCGCTGGTTTTCGGCGCCGCGCTCCGTTGTCGCGAATTCGCTCGTCACGCTGACCGAGGGCAGAAATCGCGCTGGGGCGCCGGACATCGCTAGATCGAGGCCGAGTTTCAAATCCTCGACGATGTTGCCGCTCGCCAGCGGCGCAGACCTTGATCACGCCCCACGGGAACACCATGCCGCTGCCCATGAGCTGGACGGGCCTTCTGAAGTAGCTCAAGCCGAGCGGGCGAACCCAATTCTTCAGGCGCCAGGCAAATTCAGCAACTCTCTGGTTGGCTTGGGAAGTATTAGCGCCGGTCATGAGATAAAGCGCCTGAACGGGCCGGTTTACCTGACAGCAATAGCTGAGTGCCGTTGCGATGAAGTTCGGCTGCAGCCGGCAGTCCGCATCCACGAATAGAACGAAATCAGGCGGATCTTCTTTCAGATGAGCGATCGCCCAAGCCATTGCATAGCCCTTGCCGCGCCTGTCGGGCTGGTCGCGCGCGAGCACTTCCGCACCGTGAGCGGCTGAAACGTCCGCAGTATCGTCGCTGCAATTGTCCGCCACCACGATCAAGCGATCGCGCTCTTTTAATTGGATAGCGATGTCCTCAAGAGTCGGAATAATTCCGTGGCTCTCGTTATGAGCAGGGACCACCACCACGACTCGCCCTGCAGCGACTTCGATCGTAGCAGACTGTTCTTCGTTCCGCGCGACGAGCGCCCCTACGACCTCAGTGAAAAGCACGAGGGTTGGAATTGACGCAAAGCCAATTATGACAACCAGAAACACAATCAGCGGGCCATTGAGATGGAACATCTCGCTTGTCATCCTGCGGCTTGCCGTTCTCGTGACCCGCCTCGCGAAGCACTATCTGCACCTAATTGAATGACAGCCCGGCAGTCAAATCTGCAAGTGGCGATCACTCTACGGTGCGAATCTCAGCCCATGTGCGGGTCCACGCCGGCACGGAAGGGTTCGTAGCTGAAAGCGGGGCTTCTTCGCTTACTGTTAAGTTCGGCGACGTGTCCCTCTTCCAGTATCAGGCTGTGGCCCGATCGGTGCCAAGTCGATGCCGGAAGCGGCGAGATAGCGAGAGAATAAGTCCGATTGCCGAGTCCAGGAAAAACAACATCATAAGAGCAACAATGAATAAGCTGATCCCCGTCAAGTCGTGCACGGTGCCTTCCAGCAAATCTGGGCCGCCGTAATAAGCAATCAATACAAGCACAAGAACGCGAATAAAATTCGCCGCAATGGTAATCGGAACAATCGATAGGACCAATACAGCGCTTCGAATTTTTTCCGAAGAACGGAATGCATATGCGTAAAAAATCCCGATTGCTGACAATGCGAAGATCGAGTTCATGCCGGAGCAGGCGTCCTTTACCAAGAGCTGGTAAGCACCAATCATGATCATAACGCCATTCTGAGCGACAGGATAACCAGCCGCATAGAGGATGCGCGTCACCATGTCGGAGATAAACACCTTCAAAGGCACCGTCGCTGCATCGACGATCCAATCGGGCATCGGCACCGCAAAAAACAAAAATGCGATTGGAAAAGCCACGACTCGCAACGTCGACCAGCCCGCAACGATCAGAATGCAGCCAATCATCACCGGAAGGATGGAGAAAGTCTCAAACGTTAGCAATCCCTGCTGCAGGCGCGCTAGGAACATCAAAACCAGACCAAAAAGAAGGATGGTCCAGCCCAATATCGGGGCCGGAGAAATTTTTGTCGAAAGCAGTTTTGCGCGCGACTGCCAAACAAGCCACAGAGACGCAATAATGATCAGGGGTCCATGGCCCTCCTGTTCGGTCTGCCAGGGACCATCGATTAGGCCAACAATCGTAGGAAAATACGCGACCAGAACAGCCAAAATGAGGACGCTCGGCCAAAGCCAAGCTTTCGAAGCAGCTGATTTCGCCGGGTGAACCACTTGCGAAAGCGTCATTTGGCTCCCTATCAATACGATTACTGCCTAGCATTTTGCGCAAAGACCAACAACTTATCTCCGCAACAAAATCAAGGTTGTGTAAACTATGCCGGCACCGACCATAGCAAGCGCCAGAGCGGTTGCGCCCGCATTACCAACTTGGTTCGCGATGGCGAAAACCACCGCGGATACCACAAGCTGAATCAAAGTTCGGGTGTCACGCTCGGTGAACTGAAAAAACGCAATCACCAGAGCCAAGAAGCAAGTGACTGTCACTACATCAAAAAACGTTGTCATCGTTCCGAATGCTGTGGCCCATTATGATAGGGTTTTAGTAAGGCTCGTCGCCGCTAATTTTTCTCCGCCGCTGACTTCATGATGTTCGCATAATCGCCCTCGTATTTAGCCTCGAGCTTGGCTGAATACGTTGCCATGCCCGCCTCGGCCTTTAGCGCCTCTGCCCTCATCGACTGCCTTGCAGCATTGACTGCTACCTCTCCTTGGAGCGGATGCGCTTCTTCGCCTTTCACCTTGAAGAAAATCCCATTTGGACCCGAGCGAATAAAGAATATGTCGTCCGCCTTCCGCGCCTCCAAATCATTGTACAAATCTTTCGATATATCGCCGCTGCTCAATGCGCCCGCTTGCCGCCCGTGCGGGATACCGGCCGACGTTAGCTGCTGATCCACTTCATCCAGCGTTTTCGCGCTCTTGTTGTTTTCAACAACCGCCTGTCCATTGACACCGAACGGAAACGCAATCTGTTCGATGCTAAAGACCTTCCTATCGGCAAATTTGCTTGGGTTGTCGGCGATATACTTATCAATTTCTGCCTTAGTTGGTGCCTTGGATGTCACGGAGCGGAGGAGGAAAGCGTTTTCCAAAACCTGTTCGCGTGCTCTAAGCAGATCAAGTAGTACGCCGGGCTCGCGATCGAGTTTTTCTGCTAGCGCCTGCTGCAATAGATATTTCCGAACAACAAGATCACCCAAGACTGTTCTTATGATAGTCGGATCTTTTTGCTTATCAGGCGGAACGTTGGCGAGCCGGAGCTCATTCTCAAACTCTTGAGCTGTTACGACTTGGTCGCCCACACGAGCAATCACCTGACTTTGAGAAGTTGATTGATCGCCGGCTTTCTTGCCGCATCCTCCCAGCAAAATTGTGCAACAGCCCAGCGCTGCGACCCAGCGGCCAAATCGAAACGGCGATCTTCTCATCTCATTACCTCGTAATGCAACTTCCACAAAAGCACGACCATAAGGTACTTGTTATGCAGTTGCGTTTCTCGCGTCGAGGCCAGCAGTTCGGTGAGGGGAGATTTCAGCCGTTTATGTTAACGTGCAACGCGGCTATATTTGCAGACTCTTGTCCAGACCCGTATATAATCTGCTATGCGGCTACTAGCCGAGTTGAAGTCTAGACCGAGCCTTAAATGAAGATCAATCGTATTCAGGTCATCCTAGCGTGTATCGCCATACTCGGGGCCGCGACGCTTGCAAAGGTTCTTGTACCTCGGGAACTGATGGCGCGGACCGTCGCCTCTCCGAGCCTTGACAGCATGGTCCCACGGCAGTTTGGCACTTGGTCGGTTGTTCCCGAGATTAGCCCCGTGACGCCGCCAGATCCCGAAGGGTACGTTCAACCGGACCCCTCATCAGCGAAAATCTATAGCCAGGAGCTTGGGCGGACCTACACCGATGGACATGGCAATATTGTCATGCTGTTGATTGCGTATGGGCCGGTTCAAAATTATCGGCTCAAATCGCATCGCCCAGAGATTTGCTATACTGCGAATGGATTTCGCGTTTCCGATAAAACCAAAACCTTACTGGAATACCGCAAAGGGTCTGCGCCGATCGAGGCGGTGCGGTTAGTCACTCAACGAGAGTCCCGCTTTGAGCCCGTTACGTATTGGATGAAGGTTGGAAATCAGATTGCAAACGGCGTAGTCGACAACCAGCTGGCTCGCCTCAAATATGGGCTGCGCGGCATCATTCCTGATGGAGCTCTCATCCGGGTATCGACGATCGGAATTCCGCGAGAGGTGTCCTTCAAGCTTCAGGACCAGTTCATCCGAGATCTGCTGGCTGTCAGTGCCCCCCAAGGAGTTGAAGTTTTTCGCGGGCTCGAACGCTCTCTGAGACGCCATTGATAACAGAAAGAGTTAGCGCATCGCGAGACGGCTGACGTGCACGGGGCTGATATGCCTCACCATTATGGCCACTCTCTTGGCCAGGAGCGCTGCGGCTCAGAACGCTGACGATACCCTTTTGGCTTTTGCGGTGAACGTGCACAGGACACCCGTGCAGAGTTGGCCTGGCTACGGAATTTATCTCGGGCACGGCCTCTTTATTACTGCTGCGCATGTCGTGGGGAAAGCCTGGTGGACCCATCCCAAAGTAGCGATAGATGGGACCGAATATCCAACTGGCGTCGTAAAAGAAGGTAGTTTTGAGGGCACGGATTTGACCCTATTGTCCGTGGCTGAAAATCTACTTCCAATGCGCCTGCGGTTGCGCCGGATGGTAATCTGCAAAGATCCGCCAATGCCGGGGCAACCAGTCGTCACAGCAATACCGGATGCCGTGGTCCGATCTTACATACTTTCACCCCAAAAATTGCCGCTCGGGGTACGTCGATTCAACACCGTGATCGCCGACGTAGCAAAGACGGGAAACTCTGGATCAGGCGTGTTCGATGTTCAGAACCGATGCTTGTTGGGAATCATGAGTTGAAAAATCAGCGCAAGAGAAAAGCAGCCCGACAAGGATACAATCGAGACGCGGGATATCGCGAAATACTTCGTTCCCGCTGCAGAAATAACGTCCTTCATTCCCTCCGACACACGCTTTTAGCTCGACTCCGAGGTTATCAGTAATAGCCGTAGTGGTCGCCAGCGCCCTCAGTTACTTTATTGACGACGACTCGAACAACTGCGGTGCGCTGAAGATGCTTCTGGCATTCCTTGATGTCCGAAACCGTTGTGCTGCCCACGCCCGCGACCAACAGGGCCGCGTCCATACGTGGGAGAATGGAGATAACATCGTCGCTGAGAAGCATCGGAGGCAGATCGAATATGACGATGCTTGACCTGAACTCGCGCTTGATCGTTTGCAAAAACGTTCCCATCGTATGAGAGGCCATCCATTCAGAGGCGCCTGGCGTAGCCGCCGATCCGGGCAGCGCGGACACGTGATGCGGGCCGACGCCACCCCTCACGATTGCGGACGCCAGCGAAACCCTTCCTTCAAGAACGCCAAGGACCCCGGGCCCTTTGATTCCAAGGTAGTTCGCGACCATCGGCTTGCGCAAATCGAGGTCAACGAGCAAGACTGATCTCTCGGGAAGGCGCGAAATGCTTAGCGCGAGATTGCAAGCGGTAACCGTCTTGCCACATCCCGCCGTGGGCGATGTGACGGCCAAGAATTGCCAACTCTTCTTGTCCATCTCCTGCAAGACTTGAGTACGCAGCATGTCATAGTAGTGACCAAGCGAACCCGAAGCGCCGTGTGCAACGATACGATTTCTCTCGAGATGGCCAATATCAAGTCGGACGGTCTGAAGTTGCGCTTTGGTTGAGCCAACAAAAGTACTCTCCGGCCAAGCGCTCTCATGACCAGACGTCAGATTCGACCGAGCGCTTTCCGAAGCGCGCGCGAGTTCAACAGCCTGTTTGATTGAATCCACTGGTCAACCCCACCGTCTAACGAAACAATCCAACTCGCGCCTTGGCGATAATGAGATCAATAGGCGGCAAGTAAAAGTAAGCAACAATACTGGCGCCAACCAGAATCAATAGGATCGCAAGACCCATCAAGCCGTGCGCGTCGTTTCCGCCGTCGCAGTTCGGCTGTGGTCGTAATATACGGAATCGAAACAATCAGCTGGCCATCTACGACAGACATGAGGTCACTTGACCTGCGAATTCCCTTATCCAGCATTTCGACCAGGAAGGTCAGTCCACCGCCGGCACCAAACGCCAGCGCAAGCACGGCAAGACTAAGTTTGAGGCGCTTTGGCTTAATCGGCTCTTGCGGAACGGTGGGCTGTTCGATCACTTCGAGCTTTTCCGATTGCTGGTCCCTCTCCAGATTCTCGCCCAACCGGGCTGCGGCGAGTTTAGCGGATGCAGCGTCGAGATTTTTTTGGAGCCCTTCCTGTTGGGCAAGCAACGCCTCGAGGCTCGCCGCGGCGGTGGCGTCAGGAGTTTACGGGCTGTGAAGCCACTTTCTCCAGGGCTTCGATCTGTCGCTTCAGGCTCTGAATCAAAGGGTGCTTATCGGAATAAAGTGCGCCCTTCTGAATCAGTTCTGCCTTTAGCTGGCTCAACGTAGATGGAGTATCCGAACTTGAAGAATTGGCCGGCTTTCCCTGGGTCAATCGAAGCTGGGCAATCTTTGCATCAAGAGCCGAATTCTCCCCTTGTAACCTTTGAACCTCGCGCGACAGAAACTTGGTTGTATCGGTCGCTCTACTGGTGCGGTCGCGAAGGTCCTCATTGAGGATCCGGGTCATGAGTTCGTTAGCTACGGCCGCTGCTGTTGCGGCATCGCCATATTCGAAGCCCACTGAAAAGACGATTGTCGGGTTCTCAAGCGCAGCCCGCGTTCGCTGTTTGAAGTCGAGCTGAAGCTCTACCGGCACAATTTTGGTTTGTTTCTTCATGAGCTCTACGAGCTCAGTGACCGTCATCAACGTACGCTTTTCCGGAAACAATCGGAATTTATCGGCGATGGCGACGAGGTTGTCTCGGGTCATCGTTCGCTGTTCGATGACCTGGATGCGTTCTTGGGCAGCGTTCGTAACGGTCGATCTAACAAGTTCCGATGGAATCATCTGAGATTGGACCAGAATCTTACCCTCGGACAGGTAAGTTGGCGGCCAGACCAAAACTCCAACGGTTCCGATTACGGCTATGCTAAGCACCGGTATCAGAAAGACGGCCCACCGGCGCTTGAACACTTCCCAATAGTAGCTCGGCCGGAGGAGATAGCTTCGGTCCTCCTGGACCGAAGAGAACTCGTCCTCGTATTCGACTTTTTGGAGCATCCTATGATCGCGCGCAGTTTCCGGGGCTTGGCCAACACGTGTTAGGGCGAATGATCCCGACCGAGATGTAGCATCGATCCCTGCGGGAATTTAATGAATTATTGGTCTTGAGCTAAATTTTCGAGCTTCAATCTTAACGGTTGAGACGGAAGCGGAACCCCGCCGTAAGAGTTTCCGGCATTTACTTATAGCTGCGAAATCGGACGGAATTACTAAGTATTTGCTCGAATTGCGGTATAGTCTGGTTGCGAGGTGACGAAGGAATACGATGTACGAGGCATTTTATCAACTGCGGGAGAAGCCGTTCTCGATCCTGCCGGACCCCGATTTAATTTATTGGGGTAAAATGCACTCGATGGCGTTCACGATGCTGGAGTTCGGCGTCATGAACAACGCGGGTTTCACGGTCATCACAGGCGAAATCGGTTCCGGCAAAACGACTTTGGTGAGGCACCTTCTCAAGAAGGTTAGCCCCTCGCTGACGATCGGATTGATCTCAAACTCACCTCAGGGACGCCAGGAACTGCTGCAGTGGATTTTGATGTCGTTGGGCCAGCCCTTCGAAGGTGATTACCCCAATTTGTTCAGGAGGCTGCAGGATTTCCTCCATGGTCAGTGCGCCAATGGAAGGCGGACGATCCTGATTATCGATGAGGCCCAGAACCTGGAGCCGGAGGCTCTCGAACATTTGCGGATGCTGTCGAACATCAACGCTGACAAATTTCAGGTTCTTCAGCTGATCTTGGTGGGACAACCTCAACTCCGGGATCTGCTGCTGGCGCCAAGCCTTCACCAATTTGCCCAGCGAATCTCTTCCGACTTTCACCTCCGGCAATTGGATGCCCGGGAGGTCGCGAACTACATCGCATTCCGGCTTCAGGCTGTGGGTGCCAGGCGCCCGCTGTTTACCCAGGAGGCCTGCGCTCTGGTTGCGTCCGCCAGTGGTGGAATCCCGCGCATGATCAACGTGTTGTGCGACACGGCCCTCGTCTACGGATTCGCCAACGATCAACGCGTGATCGGTGACAAACTCGTCAGCGACGTTATTGCAGACAAGCAACAGTATAGCATTTTTCCTGTACGCAAGCTGTCGCGCGTTCCTTAAGTCTCTGAAATCAAACAAGTTCTAGATGTCTGACTGCCAGGAGCTTCAGTTGTTTGTGCTGTAGCAAGTCGGTAAAGGTGGTTGAATAATGTCTGATTTATGGAGGGGGATGAGCATGCGGATCCTGTTTGTTGTTCTTTGCCTGGCTTTCTGGGCAACCGAAGCTCACGCCCAGGCTCTAAAGCCGGGTGACACGCTGAGTGTTTCTGTGCTTCAGGATCCAAAACTCGACCGTACAGTTACGGTAGATCCGCTTGGCGAAATTGCGTTTCCGCTAGCGGGCCACGTCAGGGCCCGCGGCCTGACACCCGTGGCGCTCGAAAAGATTCTCAAGGACAAGCTTAGGCCGAACTACAAGGACGAGGAACTCGACGTTACCGTCGCCCTCCTGAACGCGCCCAAAGACATTCCCGAGGAAGATCTCAAGCCGAAGATCTTCATAACTGGCGAGGTTGTCAGGCCGGGTTCTTACGTGGTCCGGCAACCGACAACCTTGATGCAGGCAATTGCACTCGCAGGCGGCGTTGGTCCTTTCGCGGCCAAGAAACGCATTCAGGTACGGCGCCGCGCGCCAGGCGGCGACGAGACGATCTACATGTTTAACTACAAAGCCTACGAGGCTGGGCTGGATCTGGAAGGCAATATCGTGCTGCACGCCGGCGATGTCATCATGGTTCCTGAGCGAGGTTTGTTCGACTAACGCTACATCTCAGTAGAGGCAAACGCCGTGAAGAGAGCTGCCATCGCAGTCTCGATATGCTTTGGCATCGCGCCCTCCGCGGCATTGGCCTATGATTGGTCGATCAAAGCGACCGAAAGCGAAACGGTCGAGCTCAACAGCAACCAATTTTTGCGCACCCCGCCCGCGGCATCGGTCGGTTCTTACACGTCGCTCTCGGCCAATGCAGAGGCCCAAACGGCGACGTCCAAACTCGATCTTTATGGCGACGGCAATTACAAGAAATATTGGGGTCCTGGAGTCGATGGCATCAGCGTCGGAATTTCTTAACTACGGCTTCAAGGCCCATTACGAGCTTTCCGAAAAATCGAAATTTGATCGAGAATATGTCGAGGCTAGTTGGAGACAACAAAGTACGTCGCTTGCCATCTTGAACGACCTCGGCGTCTTCGTGAACACAGGCGGGTTCTTAGACCGCCTTACGGCGACAGGCGGCATCGATCGTGCTGTTACGTCGCTAGATACGGTCTCCCTGTTGGCCACTTCGACCCAAACGAGCTACGAGCCATCGAGCGGCGGGACACCTTTTACCGACACTCTCGCACGTGGAACCTGGCGGCACGCCCTCAATTCGATCACTGCCATCAATGCTTCGTCCGAGGCTGAATTGCTCAACTACGGAAATGCATCCAACACGCAGGTTCAGATCTACCGCAATCAACTGGGAGTCGACGCGACCTTATCGCCGCTTCTTTCGTTTCGCGCCAACGCCGGTCCTGTCTATCTGCTAACTCAAAACGGCGTTTCCAATTCGGCTTTCGGAGGCATCACATCAACGACACCAATTTCGAGCGCTCTTCTCGACTGGGTGGGCGATGCCACACTCACCTATCGAATGCTCAAGAACACGACCTTGACACTCTTTGCTACTCAGAGCGTTGGACCAAGTATCGTCGGCTCCCTGTTCAAGCGTGATAGTATTACGGCAAGTCTCAGCCACTCAATCAATGCAAACTCAACGATCTCATTTTCGGCCAGTGGCACCCGAACTATTTCGACCACAACCACGGACTATGCGATTGCTTCAACTACGTATAGTTATAACTTAGCCCGGGAATGGATGGCCCAGTTCACCTATCGATACACCCACCGGTTTGCAAGCACTGGCGGAACGAGCACGATCGATCCCATCACGGGCACACCGACCGTTTCAGGTACTGGTCCAGCCAACTCTCATAGTGTGATGGTGGTCGTGTCGCACAATTGGACCGTGTTGCCATCGGGCAATTAGACTACCGCTTCTCACTTCATCGCCGAGCGAATGCTTTCCTTCAAGGGAGTTCCATCCGGCTCCAAAGCAGAAGCAGCCTTGAACTGTTCGGCAGCCTTTTCCTTCTGTCCAGCCGCCGCATAGCTCATTCCAAGATGATATCGAAGCGCAGCAATGCTCGGTTGTTTGGCGATCGCGCTCTCCAACGTGGAGATCGCGCCTCTTAAAATCGCCTTGCTTGTACTGAGCCCAGCCAACAGTGTCCTGGAATTGGGGCACGTTCGGAATTTTTGAGCGTCTCCGATAAAGAAACGGCGCGAGCCAGACTCTGCGGGTCCGCTCGATTGTCCAAAAGCAAGCTAGCCAGATTGTTCACCGCCACCGAGTGCAGTTCGGCTGATCCTTCAAAATCTGCCTCATACCGCGGAAATTGCAGCGTCGCTGTTTCCTTTGAGGATTTGCAATCCCGCCATCGAAAGCCGAATATTGACGTCCTCAGGCATCGCATTCTTGCGCCGACACCAACACCTTCTCGGCCGCATCATAGTCTTTGTTTCGAATGAGAAGTCTGCCAGAGCAATATATCCAGTGGACTTCCTTCGGCTGCTGCGCGATTGCTGCTTTAAAATTCTGGACGGCCTCGTCATCCTTTTTTTGAGCTAGCCTGGCCTGTCCAAGGAACACGAGCAGCTGTGCGTTTCCCGGGATATTTTTTGTTGGCCTCTTCCAGCAGCCCAGCAGCCTTATCCGCCGCCCCTTGCTTGATATATGCAGAAGCAAGCGCAAGCGTGGGCTGAATTGCATTCGGCGCAACGTTATGAGCGTCTTCAAGTGCTGCGATGCTTTCGTCGGGCTTATTTTGACCAGCAAATGCCGAAGCACGGATCTGGTCTGCGAGTGCTCGCCCATCGTTCGATCGACCGATCGTATCTGCAATTGCCATCGCGCCAGCCCAGTTCTGACGGCTTAACCGAACCTGAGCGAGCGATGAGAGCAACTGCAAATTATTAGGATTGCGTCCGACGGCCTCAGTTAAAATCTCCTCAGATCGGGCAGGATCGCCTCTTCTTTGCAAGAAAGCAACGTATCGAAGAACCAGCTCCGGATTGTAATTGGACGATTTCAGACCATCGGCATACTGCCGATCGGCGAGTTCGTTCTTGCCGCTGCGCTCATAAGCGACCGCCAATAGCGCTAACAAATCGGCGGATTTTGGCTGATTGTTGAGTGCCTCGCGAAGATCGGATATGGCGTTGTCGAATTCCCCTCTTTCGATGCGGAGGGCAGCCCGAAGTCGCAGTGCTCCGGCATTCTTGCTGTCCTTCGAAAGAATATCAGCGATAAGCGGTTCTGCGGATGCTTTGTCCGCCCGATTGACGTACATTTCGGCAAGCTTGACCTTTGCCACCAGTTTCTTGTCGAGACTGTCAGCACTGTCAGCAAGATTTTTTAAGACGTTGCGCCGCCTCATCGAACTTCTTCTGGGCAATATCCAGTTCGGCCAACGCGATTTGATAGTCGAAGCTACTCGCGCCCAGCTTTGATGAGAGATTCAAGCTCCGCTCGCGCCGCATCAGGACCTTTGACCGCCGCCAAAAATCGAACCAAATCCAAACCCGCCTTGCGGTCGTTAGGATTAGCCGCTGACCCGCGCTCGAAATTCCTTTTCCGCCTCGTCAAACTTCTTCTGTGCAATAAGAGTTGAATAAGCTGGGCCTGATATGGCGTCTCCTTAGGATTCTGGGCGATAACGCCGCGCAGCAAAGTTTCGGCTTTTGCCAAATCCCCCTTTCTTGAATAAATCTCAACTCTCTGCAGCGTAGCGCGCGTTTCATCCTGCGATCCCGCGGGAATACCATCCAGCAGCTTCAGCGCCCCATCAAGATCACCCTCCGATACCTTCTTTGAAGCGAGGATGGTTACTGCATCACCATTTGAAGGATCAATTTCAAACGCGCGTTGCGCCTCACGGAGTGCTCCCGCACCATCATTCGTTCTGAGAAGAATAATCGCCTAAGCCCATGAAGCGCTGCGCTCGGCTTATCGCCCTCGTTAGCCGCCTCGAGGACCTTGAGAGCTGCTTCCGCGGCTCCTCCAGCAACCATGATCCGAGCGAGCCTCATTCTGGCATCGAGATCGTTTGGATCTAGTTCAACAATGCGGCGCAGATCGAGAAATAGCGATTTCGACTTGGTTCGCTCATCGATACCGGCAAGCGCTCTCCAAACCTCGACCTTGTCGCTCTTATATTTGACGGCCTTGAGTAACTCTATCCTCGCGCGAGATCATCCTTCTTCTCAATGAGCGCCATGCCGCTCTCGTAATAACCTTGCGCGCGCTGCTCGGGCGACCCGCAGCCTGCAACGAAAATGAAAAATACGAGCCCGAGCCGTCGGCATATGCGGAAATTGGAAACCACTGCCTTATCAATCTCCAGGTTCCAGAAGGAGCCATTGAGGCTCAGATAGCATGTCGAATATCACACTTCGTGTGACAGTAGGTATTCAAATCTATTCAGACGAAATATTCGGCGGACTGGGCCAGATACGCCACTGAACTTCAGCATCTGCCCTTGGTCAGATAAAAGCTTTCGTACCATCAGCAACAGACCTAAAAATCTCGGGTCGATATCGCGCACCTCAGAAACGTCTACCAGGATTTCTCTTCTGCTCGCGATTACGTTTCGAAAACATTCTATCGCCTTATTGATATGACCCGCGACCGCCATTCCGGTCAGTTTGATCCTAACGAACTGACCATCCTCATTTACACCAATCGACAAATCGGCTCCCCCACGCGTAAGACTTGCACGCACGACTAGCGGTAGCACAGAAGTGCCAATTAGCTTAAGAAGCGCACGACCATCGCTCCAATAGCGACGCCATAGATAAGGCTCTTCCTTAATGCGCCATAGCCACTCGAAGCCAGTACTTCTGAGCAGCGGCGGCGCTCTTCTCAGTGTCCCGGCCTCAAAATTGATAGTTGCTCCGAACTGCGCTCGGATAGGCGGAAGTAATCTTTGATGATTGTGCACCAGCCACGCCTGCGCCTTTTCAGCACCGAAGAATACTGCGACTAGATCAGCCCGACTTGAATTGATCGTGTCTATAATGTGCGGAGCGCTCATTTCCTCAATAGAGCCAAAGCCGGGATTTAGCGCTCCCACGCACTCGAGGCCACATCGTTGGGAATTCAATCTTTCTGCGACAGTTGCTGCCACCCCATCTGCCCCCCCGACCAAGAATACGCGAAGTGGTCGCTCGGCTTCGTTTGCGGATTTAAGCCGAACGAACAAATCGCTCCCAGCGATCCTTTCGCGAACGGGAATTCCCATCATTCTGGCAATCCATATGAGAGGCATCCCGTCGATGAGACAAAGGTCGCTCAACAGCATCGACTCCCGAAATACGCTGTTGTGCTGACTCTTGACCAGAAAATTGACGTTTGGAGTCGAAATCAGAAACGGAAAGTTCGTCCGGGCTGTGACTGCCATCTTTTTTAGGAGAATGGGGAAGCTAACTGCATCTACCGGGATCCCCAAGAGGCCAAATACATCTCGATCAAGGCCATCCGACGCAGGCATAAAGATTGGCTTCGCTGCCGACAGCCTCTCTCCCGAACCAAGCTCGGCGGAGTTAGCTTGCAATGTCCTCAGCACCCAAAGCTCCTAAAACTCTTTTAACCATATCGCGACCTAACCTCCCGTTAAGGAAGTACTAAGCAAACTTAACATAAAAGACATATATAACAAACTGGATTTAATGCATGTGATTAATTTCGTCGATTTAATTAGCGCCGCTAGGTTCACGTTGACAACTCTTGAACTCCGCTACGCGCAGCTTCGCAAATACCAACCTGTTCAGGCATAGAATTCTTGCTCACAGTGGTGGTGTCGATTTAGGCCGAGAAATCGGCGATTTATATTTGATGCATCAACAGCAAGGTTCCCGGAAAGCTACGAACCTTGGTTAGTAAGTTCTGGAGGCCCATCGGCAACACAGTGGTTTCGGCGTAGTCTTGGCCCGACGCAAGGCAGCAGTCAATGAGACAAAATACTTTGGAAAGGCTCACGCTTGGACAAACGCGTTGTCTTGGCATTGTCGTGATAGGACGTAACGAGGGCGAAAGGCTAATTACCTGCCTTCGTTCGTTACCCACTCTAGCGACTATAGTCTACGTGGATTTTAATTCGACTGATGGATCAGTATCTGCGGCTCAGAAACTGCGGGCCAATGTGATCGAAATGGATGTGAGCATTCCTTTTAGTGCAGCTCGCGCTCGCAACGAAGGCTTTAAACGCTTGCTACAGCTTGTGCCCAACCTACAATGCGTCCAATTCGTGGACGGCGATTGTGAGTTGCGGAAAGAATGGGTCAAAACGGCGGTCTCATTTTTGGAATGCCATAACGAGGTTGCTGCCGTGTGTGGGCGCTTGCGGGAACGTTATCCCGAGCGATCCGTCTACAACTGGCTGTGTGACCAGGAATGGAATCGCCCTTCCGGTGAAGTACAAAGCTGTGCTGGCAATGTAATGATGCGCAGTGAGGCACTCCACTCAATTAAAGGATATCGTGAAGATGTGATCGCCGGGGAAGAAGAAGAACTATGCGTGCGACTCCGAGAGAAAAATTGGCGCATTTGGCGAATTGACGAAGAAATGGCTACGCACGATGCGGCCATGATATACTTTGCCCAGTGGTGGAAGCGCTCAATGCGAGCAGGTTACGCATTCGCTCAAGGAGCGTATCTGCATGGGACACCTCCGCACTTCCTCGGGATCTGGGAATCCTGCCGCGCGTTGGCGTGGGGTTTCATACTACCAACAATGTGTATTTTTTTCTCATTTGCATATCATTCAGTCGGAGCAATTCTTTGCCTGGCGTATCCATTACAGCTTTGCAGGCTAACGCTGAAGGCAAATGGTAGCCGCCGCGATCGCTTAAGAATATCCTTCTTTCAATTGCTCGGACGATTCCCCGAATTTCGTGGGTACAGCCAAATTCTTTTGCGATTGGTTATTGGGGAACCAACCACGCATAATTGAATACAAGTGATAGCTTTTGGGTTGCTCTTCTTCTAATGGGTGTGAACCTTGGTCATTCGGCGATGGCAAGAGACCCGGTTCAATTGAGCCCAATGAGCTCGGTGGGAGGAACGAGGCGAAGCTCGGCATAGCGTGGAGCGTCCCGTTGCGGTTGAGGGACGCCGCAATTGGTATCTTCTGTCGGTGTGAGATTGCCCAATGCACTGGGTGGCCGGGCGTTCTTGTCTTCCAGCGCCTTCAGCCGTTTGTCCCTCAAGGCCACCGTACTTGGCCTTCCATTTGTAGAACGTCACGCTCGCGATCCCGTATTTGCGGCAAACGTCAACAGTCGATGCTCCAGCCCCCTGCTCTCGCAGGATCCGATGATCTGACCTTCCGAGAACCAGCTTGGCTTCATGGCCCATCGCCTCCAAGGCGACCGACTTCTACTCATTTTTGGAGGAGTTTTGCGTATTCCTCCGGTGAAGGCCGCCTTGCCGGGGTGAGGCGCGGAATTGAGAACTGTCCTTATGGACAGTGATAAGCGCAGTGCCCAAGTCGAACGGCTGGAGGTGGTGGACACGGGCCGGCGGCGGCGCTGGTCCGAGGATGAGAAGCTCAAGATCGTGCTGGAGAGCTTACAGGCGCCCCGCCAGGTCGCGGCGACGGCACGGCGATACGGCATTTCGCGCTCGTTGCTGCTCCGATGGCGACAGTCGTTTCGCCCCGAGCTGAAGGATGCGCCGAGCAACCAATGGGCTTCGTACCAGCGAGGGTGGTCCCGGAACTTGGGGTGCCTGTGCCAGTCAGCTCGGCCGGCGGTACGATCGAGATCGAGTTTGCGGCCGGGGTCCGCATGCGGATCACGGGCGCGGTCGACGCGGTGACGCTTAAGGCTGCGGTTGCAGCGCTGGCCGACGGACGACCGCGATGATCCCCATTGCGTCGGGCGTGCGGGTGTGGATTGCGACCGGCCTCACCGACATGCGTCGCGGCATGAACTCGCTGGCCGTGCTGGTGCAGGAAGCCTTCAGGCGCGACCCGCACGGCGGCGACCTCTACGTGTTCCGTGGCAAAAGCGGCAAGCTGATCAAGATCCTTTGGCACGATGGGCTGGGCATGTCGCTCTATGCCAAGCGGCTGGAACGCGGCCGTTTCCTCTGGCCGTCGCCGGCTGATGGCGTGGTGACCATCACTCCGGCCCAACTTGGCTATCTGCTGGAGGGCATTGACTGGCGGATGCCGCAACACACGTGGCGGCCGCAGGCGGCTGGCTGATCGCTGAGATTTGAATTGATAACACGATCGGCAGTTCGGACAGAGACGGCGTATTGTGATTCTCGGGTCGGCGATGGGCGCCGATGATTTTCTTCCTGACGATGTGACGACGCTGAAGGCGATGCTGCGCGCTGAGCGAGCGGCCCGGTTGGCCGCGGAGGCGGATGCCCAGGCGCAGATATTGCTGATCGAGAAGCTCAAACTCGCGATCAAGAAGCTGCGGCACGAGCAGTTCGGACAGTCCTCAGAGCGCGGAGCATTGTTGGATCAGCTCGAGCTGCAACTCGCCGATCTGGAAGAGAACGCCGCGCAAGCCGAGACCACGGCGCAGATGGCCGCAGCCGACAAAATCACGGTGCCATCGTTCGAGCGCCGCAAGCCGGCCCGCCGGCCGCTGCCGGAGCATTTGCCACGGGAGCGCATTGTCTATCCGGTGCCTGCCACCTGCCCCTGTTGCGGTGATAGCCGGTTGCGCAAGCTCGGCGAGGATGTGACCGAGACACTGGAACTCGTCCCGCGCCAGTGGAAGGTGATCCGTAC
>CAVOML010000021.1:0-170173 GCA_963697015.1 uncultured Alphaproteobacteria bacterium | reverse complement strand
AACGCAGCCGCTGATTCGCAATCTCGCAGGAGTCTGAAGGCCGCTTCGATCGTGTAACCGCTCAGGCGCGGTAACGTTAACAATTGCTTTCGATTGTCTATAAAATTGTATCGATTAGGATGGTCAGCAGTTGAGCGGCGTGTGGATCCGCTCGATGAGAGGTCCAGCGCCGGCGGCGTAGCTCCACGGACCTCGCCGAAATTCAGCGCAGCGCACGACCCCGCGAGGGTCTACCGAACTCGGGCCAATGGCAAACCGAGGAGAGCATCCTAATGCGCAAGACGATTGCGAAGGCTGTCACGTGGCGGCTGATCGGAACCGCCGAGATTTTTGCGATCTCGTTCTGGACCACCGGGCACATCGCCACGGCCGGACATACGGCCGGGATCGCGGCCATCACCTCGGTTCTCATGTACGTGGCCCACGAGTTGGCATGGGATAGGCATGAAGTCGGTGGCCTCATACCAACCCGAGGATCGCAACGACCCCAAGCTGACCTCAAAGTCTTTGCTTCGAAAGACGCAGCGAACGCGTGGTTTGCCGAGCACGATCCAGAAGGCGTGGCGTTTGAATATGAGGTACTAAAATGAGCTGCAACGCCCGGCTTCAATCAAGTCTTAATTGCACCTAGCTATAGTCTGGAGTTGGGCATCGGGGCGTATGCTGGCTTGAGGCCAGAGCGTTAGGCGTGCGTGTGCACCGATGGCCTTGGACCCGGAAGAAATTGTCACCATACTGATGATCGCGGCATTGGTAATTGTCTGGAATTGGCGGCTCAGTCACTAACGCTCCTGGGAGTTCACCACCCGATTGCCTCTCCGCTTGGTGGTGTTGCTGCTTGTTGCGACCGGTTCGGCGGATCTTCTCTTGGCTTTTTTGTCAGGACCCAATGATGATCGGCAATCGAGCGCGCCGGCGCAGCCGAGCCTCAATGTATTTGATGGCCGGTGGACCTTCACGAGCGCGGGATGCAAATACACCGGCACCCTCAGCGCGACGATCAAGCAGGGGCGAGTCATCGTTCGAGGTCGTGGCGGACAGGTGGACCCAGACGGCACTTTGCATACGGTGGGTGCCGGCGCCTGATCGTTACTTTTAGCCGGCTTTGTCGGGCAGCCGCGCCAATGTGCTCATCAAACGCTCGCGCCAGTCGGGATGCTGAACGCTGATCATCTCGACGGCGAGCATCGCGCATTCGTCGCAGATATAGGCCGGCGGCACGGCGACGAGCTGCAGGACCTGGCTTTGGTGCTTGTGGCAGAAGGAACAGGTGGGTGTGCTCATCGCCTCAGTCCTGTGGCTACAGTTCGGCGGCACCATGGCTAGCGCAGTTCCGCACTCTGCGCCATGCCAGCACCACGCCGGTCAGGCTGAAGGCGAAGCCGCAGAGGCACAGCGCGACAATGACGCCCGTGCGCAGCCAGGGATGCGAGCTCAGCGGCTCGAAGTCGAGTCTATGCAGCGCGCGAAACAGCGCATCGCTGTGGGAGAACAGCAAGCCGTCATCCATCGAGAGAAAGCCGGAGAATATCCAGCCGAGGAGGAACGGTGCGAAGATCAATCCAAAGACATGGTGCCAGCGCTGCAGGCCCCGATAGGCCGGTCCGGTGCCGAGTTGCACCAGCCCGATGATCACGCCGATCGCGGCGCCGATGGTGGCAAGCCCCGACAGCCACCATATCAGCGCGCTCCACAGGTGTCTGCGATGGCGAAACTCGGTCGGGTAGAGCCAGTGCGCGATGCTCCCGACATAGTTCGCCAGGCGCTGATTTCGCGTGGTGGCGAGGACGACCTTGCCTGATCGCGACGAGATGTAGACCTCGGTTCCGGCGCTGTCGTTCAGGGCGTAACGAAACAGCGGGCGGTCCGAATCGAAGTCACCCGCGACCGTCCATTGATCGTAATCGATCAGCTCGGCGCCTGCGGGCGGCGCATCGATCCCGTGCGTCGCCGGCCTTTCACTCCGCGCCGGGAACGGCACGAAGTGCATGACGATCCCGGACGCGAACCACATCGCAAACAGCAGGCAGAACGCGACGCCCCACCAGCGGTGCAGTGTCGCGAGCGCCTTCATCACCACTTCGCCGAGGCGCCCAGCTCGAAGGTCCGCGGTGCGCCGAGGATAATTTGGTCGGGCAGACCGGGATCGGAGTACTGGGCATAGAGCGCGTTGGTCACGTTGCGGGCGCGGAAGCTCACGCGCATCTTCTCCAGTCCCTGCCACGGCAGGTCGCGGCCGGGAATATCGATGAAGGCGAACAGGTCCGCCGTGGTGTAGGGGAGCATGGCAGTGAGATCATCCTCGAACAGGAAGCGCCGCCCGACATGGCGGATCGAGCCGCCGATCTCGACCGGCCAGCGCCATTCGTTGAAACGCCAGGAAGCGCCGGCATTGATGATGACGGGCGCGACATTCGACGGCGTGTTGCCGGTGAATACATCGAAATCGCCGTACCGGGATTGCGTGAACGCGACATTGCCCCACAGCTTCAGGTTCTCGACCGGACGCACGGCGCCCTCAAGCTCGACGCCTTTGGTGCGTACCTCGCCGGCGAGCGTTGCCACCGCGTTGGTCAGGAACACATAGACGTTCCGCCGCTCGATGTCATAAACGGAAAACGTCGCTTCCGCGCGCTTGTCGTCGGAGATCACCTTGACGCCGGTCTCGTAGATGCGCGCGCTGGTCAGTTCCAGCGAGCTTGCCGGGCTCACCGAGAAGATTCCGGCGGCCGCCGGATCATAGGCGGTGGCGTACATGCCGTAGAACATCAGCCCTTTCACCGGCTCGAATGTCGCAGCTGCGCGATAGGACACCGGTTGCCAGCTCTTGGTGAAGGGTTGGCCCGCCGGGACCGAGCCGTCGAAATTGATGCCGTCGCGCGTCAGCGTCAGGTCTTCGGCGCGGATGCCGCCGATCAACGCCAGCCACGGCGTGACCTTCAGCCGATCCTCGATCGTGACCGCGACATCATCGAGCTTGCTGTTGCGGTAGTTCGGCTGCGGTATGCCGTAAAATCCCGGCACCGGATTGATGACGTCGACCGAGTCGGCCGGAAACGTATCGGGATTGCCTTCCTGCGCGAACTGGATCTCGTTGCGGCTTGCAGACAATTGGCCCGCGAAACGGTTCTCCATACCGAAGATGGCACTGTTCCAGGTCAAATCGGTGTTGTTGCCGATCACCTGCTGCTTGTGCGTCACGAAGAATTGGTCGCGGTCGATCATCGAGGTGTTGGGATTGAAGGCGTAAGTCTCGCTGTCATACCAGTGGCGCCTGGCGCCGTACTCGTAGGCCTGGTTCTTGACGGTGATGTCAGGTGTGACAGCCAATTCGAAACCACCGCGCAGCCACAGCTCATGGGCGCCGACGGTGTTGTCGGCGACGTTGTAATTGGTCCTGGTTGTCCGCGAATCCACCGTCACGGGAGAAAGGAGGTCGCCGGTGAAGGTGTTGACCGCCGATCCCGCGACGACACTGTGTGTGGAGAACGGCCCGGAGAACGCCGTCGTCGTCAGTGGCGTGCCCCAATAGGCGTGGCCGTCATCGCGCTTGAAGTCGACGGCAGCGAACACCTTGAACGCGTCGTTGACCCGGTAATTGAGCTGACCCGAGATATTGTTGAGCTGCTGGTAGTCGCCGCCGATGAAGGTCGCGACTTTCGACGAGCTCACGTCGAAGCGATAGTCGAGCCCTTGCACATTGGTGCTGCCGCCGGAGCCGAAATGCGTGCGGTAGGTGCCGAGCGTGTCGATCGACGTATCGAGCTCGTTCTTGATCGGGCCGGTCGTTGGCTGCTTGCTGACGAAATTGACCGAGCCGCCGATCGCGGCCAGTCCCGACATGACCGACGACGGGCCCTTGAGGAATTCGACCTGTTCGAGATTGGCCGTCTCCATGATGCGCGATGTGATATCTCCGGGGCCTGTCCAGATTCCATTGTAGAGGACGGTGATCTCATTGCCTTTGAAGCCGCGCATGGAAAAGGTCGCGGGCGCGCCGCCCAGGTCGCCTGCGAGCACGCCGACCGCGCCTTGCGCCGTCTCGGTTGTGGTGCGGTAACCTTGCTCTTGCATCTGTTGTCGGGTGACGATGTCCACACTCGCCGGCGTCTCGTGCACGGTCAGGCCGAGGCGGCTGGCGCTGCCCGCGACCAGGTTGCCGTTGAGCGGTGTCGGCACGACGAAATTGGAGCTACCCGGCGGCGACGCTACGGCTTCCGTGGCGGTGAACGGCTGCGCCGCCGGCAGCGGCTTTGGCGCGGCCTGCCGCGCCGCGCGCTTGGCGCGCTTCGGCACGCCCGGAGCTTCGCTGCCGGCCCGGTTCGGGGTGCCGCGCGGCATCGCCGGCGAGACCACGACCGGGTCGAGGGTTTGCGGTTTTTGTGCCGATGCGCTTGGCGCATCGACGGCAGTCAGGACGATCAGTCCGAGCGAGATGTGAAGGGATTGCGCGCGGACGCGCGAGAGCGGTGAGAGTCCAGAGATGTTTGAAATCGACACGGTTGTGCCCAACGGCGAAAAGCCAGACCGTCACGCACGTCGGCCGTGAAACCTGCCTTTCGCCCATGATGCGGCAGATCACATCGACATTGACAACACCTCGGAGCACCCCGCCCGAAGCGTTCGCACATGACCACGACTGGTAGCAGATCTCCTGGCTCGCGGGTCACGGCCTCGGACCACCTTCCCAGGACCAACATGGTCCCAGTGGCATTAAATGGTCTTCGGCTCGCCGCTTACAGTTGCGGGGGCAGCTGCGGCATTGTCGCGAACGACGCACCGCATTCCCTTGATTAGCCCCTGCGGGCACTACCGTTTTCGAGGATGGCACCCGCCTCTCGTGCGAGTCAACGCGAGTCGGGGAGGCGCGACTCGGCGGATGCCTCGATGAGGCATACGCGCAACACCGCGATGGTGCTGGATGACCTCGCGTTCGATCTCTTTTTTCGCAATCGCCGACCCGGGTGAGCTTCATCACATAAGCCCGTGGGCAAACCGCCTAGGGTCCGGACCAAGCGATCCAGCCTAGCTTCGTGAAAAGGGGAGACCTCATATGCGCCAATTCGTTTTAATCGCAGCGATCGTTCTGGCCTCCGCTGCCGCCGCGCAGGCGGGTGAATCCCGCAGCCTGTCCGGCTCGAATCCCAGCGACCTGCCAGCCGCAACTCAGCCACGCAACAATGTGCGGGCCGACAACACCGCCAACACCACGCCAGCGCCGGTTGAGACGCCGCGGTACGCGCCGCCACCTGCCGAGACCTCGCAGCCGGCCGATGCGACGCGGAATAGCTCAGACGCACCGCGCTATACCGCCCGGCCCGCCGCGGTCGACACGGCGACGCCGACGTCGAGCGAGCGAGCCTATCATCGCCCGGCCCGCTATCGTCAGGCCCAGATGTATCGCCAAGCCCGGATGCAGGGGCAGCCTCACCGCGGCCGCTTGGTCGGGCGGGTCATCGCCGCCCTGCATCGTTACGGAATTTACTGGTAAGCCCGTCGCGCTGCTCCCCGGCCCGTAAAAGGCGCGAACGGCAAAGCAATCAGCGACCGCTTCACAGCGGTTCTGGATTGCTTTCTTTTTTGCGGGACGGCGATTACTTCGAAACCGTCTGCACCACGCTGGAGACCGGGCGCGCGCTCGCGCTGGCCGGTATCTTCAGCTCCTTGGCCAGCGCCTCGTCATATTCCGGCAGGGAGGCGAGCTGCGTCCTGGCCTTGACCTGCACGACCTTGTAACCGCCTTCCTTCAGCTTGCGCAACAGCGTCGGCAATGCATCCGCCGTGTGCTTCTGGAAATCATGCATCAGGATGATGCCCTTGCCGAGCCTGTCGAGCTTGGTCAGGACGGTCGTCACGACCTTGTCGGGGCTCGAGGCCTTGCGGAAGTCGAAGGAATCGATGTCGGTGGAGAACATCGCGACGTTGCGCTGACCGAGATAGGTCATCGCCGCCGGATTGTGCTGCAACTCGGGAAAGCGGAAGAACGGCGCCGGGCTCGGTCCGCCCAGCGCCCATTTCACCGCGCTGATGCCCTTTTCGATCTCATCCTTGTCCATCTGCTCCGTCATCTTCTTGCCGTTCAGATTGACGTGCGACCAGGTATGCGTCCCCACGGTGTGGCCGGCGGCATAGACCTGGCGCAGGATTTCGGGGTGATAGGTCGCGTGCTTGCCGATCGAAAAAAACAGGCCCTTGGTGCATTCGTCGGCGAGCGCCTTCAAGACCGCCGGCGTATTGCCCGGCCACGGGCCGTCGTCGAAGGTCAGCACCACTTCCTTCGGCTCGAGGAAGTCGTACTGCTTGAAATTCTCGAAGCCGAAGCCGGGTCCGCCCGTCGTATCGATCTCGACCACACGGCTGACGCCGAGCGCATCCGGATTGGCGCAGGTGGATTTTTGCGCGACCGGCACGGGCGGCGGCGCGGATGGTGCGGGCTTGCTCAGGGATGCCGTGACGTCGACGTCGTCCTTTGCGGCCAGTTTGGCAGCGGCCGGGGGCAGCGGCTCGCTTGGTCTCGCGGCAATCGTCCTGGGGGGAGCCGCGTCGGCGCGCGGCGCGGAGGTCCAGTACCAAATTCCGGCGATCGCAGTCGCCGCAACAAAGGTGGCCAGCATCAGGCCCAACGCATTACGCATCGCTACTCTCTCTACAAACGCCGCTCGAACTGGAGGTGCTTCCTTCGCGCCCCGCCATTAATGCGAAGGAATTGTTAATGCCTTCCCAACACGGACCTGTTCCGCAAGCGATTTCCGGTCGATAAGCCCCTGAGTGACCATCATCACAGAGCGGCCTGCCCAAGTGACAGCCATCACAGTGAAGGGCGCGGCGCCGGAGCATGGTGTCGGCATCGAAACAACAGGCCCGCCCGGGGCGGTGCCAACAGGAGCCGACAATGACCGCATCGTTTACCAGCAAGCTTCGCCAGGCCGGTTTGGTGCTGGCCATCGCTCTCACCACGTCCGTGATCTCGACCAGCCAGAGCTTCGCCTTCAGCACCGAAGCGCAGGCGCAGTGCACAGGCGATGCCTTCAAGTTCTGCAGCTCGGAAATCCCGAACATCCCGGCGATCACCGCATGCATGTTCAAGCACAAGGCCGAGCTGAGCTCGGGCTGCCGCTCGGTGATGGACAAGGAACTCGCAGCCAGGTCCAGGAAGGTCGCGACGAACGACTGATCCCCCACCCCTGGACTGGAACGACGCAGGTAAAAATACCTGCGTCGTTTTGCTGCGAGCGCGCCTCACCGCACAAATCGATTGCGGCACGGGTTGGTGCGCTCTAGAACGCCTTGCCGCTATCGGCCGGGTTTTCAAGGCGTTATCAGATGACCAGATTTCTTTTCGCACTTCCGTTCGTTCTGCTGGCTTGCAGCGCTTCCGCGCAGCAGGGCCACGACGCCTGCGCCCGCGACGTCTCGCGCTTCTGCCGCGCCCACATGAATGACGGCGATCAGATCGTGCTGGCCTGCCTGAAGCAGAACCGCGCCCGGCTGTCGAAGGCGTGCGACAAGGTGTTGACCGAGCACGGGCAGTAATTGGTTTCGTCATTCCGGGCTCGCACTGCGCGTTCCCCGAATGACGACGTAACTAACGACGGACAACGACCCGCGCCGCGACCGTCGGCGGATCAAGCATCTCACGCCGCCGCTTGGACCCCTCGAACCCGTGCATGCCGGCCTGCCATTGCAGCGCGACGACCGCGCCCTTGGTCGGCTGCAACAGCCCGAGCGAGGCGAACAGCGTGACCGGCAGCCAGATCGAAAGCTGCAGCCAGGCCGGCGGATCGTAGGCGATCGCGACCGCAAGCAGCGCCGGCACCACGATGTGGCCGACCACGACAATGACGAGATAGGCGGGGAAGTCGTCGGCGCGCTGCGCCGTGTAATCCTCCTCACACTCTTCGCAATGGTCTGCCACCTTGAGGAAGCGGCCGAACAGATGGCCGCGTCCGCATTGGGGGCACTTCATCGAGAAACCGCGCGCGAGCGCCTGGGGGAGGGAAATGGCTTCGGTCATGGCCGTGGTCCTTGACGTGAGGGGCGCCCATACAGTGTGACATTGTATGCATACAATCAAAGACAAAGCGACAGATTGCATGGATTGGGTCCCTACACTTTCGGAATGGCAAGGCCCGATGTTCCTGCGCATCGTCGATGCGCTGGCGGCCGATATCGCCGGCGGCCGGCTGGTGCGCGGCGAACGGCTGCCGACGCATCGCGCGCTGGCGTCGACGCTCGATCTCGATCTCACCACGGTCACCCGTGCCTATGGCGAAGCGCGGCGACGTGGATTGTTGGATGCGCGCGTCGGCCAGGGCACTTTCGTCTCGGAGACGACGGCACGCGCAACGCCCGATGCGCCCGTGTCCGTCAACATCGACCTGTCGATGAACCTGCCGCCGCAGCCGGTCGAGGCGAATCTCGATCTGCGCATCGCACAGGGGCTGGCCGCGATTCGCAGCGACGCCGGCTTCAGTGCCTTCCTCAGCTATTCGCGGCCGGGCGGCAGCGCACACGAGCGCGAAGCCGCCGCAAACTGGCTGCGGCCGCGCGTGCCGCAGGCGTCGCCCGAGCGCATCGTGGTCTATCCGGGATCGCAGGCGATCATCTTCAACGCGCTGCTGGCGTTGGCCTCGCCGGGCGACGTCGTGGTGACGGAGGCGCTGACCTTTCCCGGCGTGAAGGCCGCGGCGGCGCGCTTGAATGTTCGTCTCGTCGGCGTCGCCATGGATGGCGAAGGCGCGCGTCCCGATGCACTGGATGACGCCATCCGCAAGCACAAGCCGAAGGCAGTCTATCTGGTGCCGACCCAGCAGAATCCGACCACGGCAACCATGGGACCGGGGCGGCGCAAGGCGGTCGCCGAGATCATCCGCAAGCGCGGCACGATGCTGATCGAGGACGATGTCTACGGTCCGCTCGAACCGCAGGTCTCGCCGATTGCCAATCTCGTTCCCGAACGAACCTATTACGCCGCGAGCGTTGCCAAATGCATCGCACCGGCACTGCGCGTCGCCTACCTGCTCGCGCCGGATCTTGCCGCCGAGCAGAAGATGCGCGGCAACCTGCAGGCCAGCCTGCAGATGCCGCCCCCGCTGATGGTGGCGCTGCTCACGCACTGGCTGCGCTCGGGCGTGGCCGGCGAAATCATCCGCGCGATCCGCAACGAGGCCGCCGCGCGCCAGCAACTCGCCGCGCGCTTCCTGAAAGGCATCACCTATGCGTCGCGTCCCGCGAGCCATCATCTCTGGATGCCGCTACCGTCGCATTTCGCCGGCACCGATCTTCTGTCGCATCTGATGCGCAAACGGGCTAGCGGTGGTTGGCGAAGACGCATTCGCCGCCGCCGGCGGCGCGCCGCGCGGCCTGCGCATCTCGCTCGGCGCCGCGCGCAATCGCGCCGAGCTGAGCCAGGCCCTGCAGGTACTGTCGAACGCGATGAAGACGCCCGTCGGCGCGATGCGGGTCGTGTGATTGCGAGCTAAGTGCTGCTCCCCGCCGCACTCGCGACCACCGGCAGCACTTCGCTCGCGGCGCGGTCGGGCGTGTCTTCCTTCCAGCGCACCGAGCCGAACGGCCGCTCCAGCATGCGGCGGATGCGTATGGGATCGGCACCCATGTGGAACGCGATGGCCTGCTGGTGCAGCGCGCGCTCCGACTGGGTCGAGCGGTTGCGCTGGCGCAGGTAATCGAGCCAGGTCGGGCAGTGGTAGCGCTCGGTCCACAATTCTGGATCAGCGATGTCGCGCGCGATCGACCAGCCATAGGCGCCGTTGCGCTGTCGCGACAATTGCACGTCCTGCATCACATTGTGGAAGGCGCGGGCATTGTCCTGCGCGACGCGGTATTCGATCTCGACCACCAAAGGTCCGCTGCGGCCCGTAAGCTGCAACTGCACCTCGGGATCGGCCAGCACTTCGGTCACCTCGTTGCGGGCGCCGACCCGCGGCATCGGCAGCACGAGGCCGAGCAGCGGCGAAAGCAACATCAGGCCGGCAGAGACGAGCAGCGCCGTCTCCACGCCATAGGCGTCGGTGAGATGACCCCAGCCCCAGCTGCCAATGGCGATGCCGCCTGATATCGAGGCCTGGAATGCCGCGAGCGAGCGGCCCGCGACCCAGCGAGGCGCGGAAAGTTGCACGCCGATATTGAACAGCGCGACCGCGAGCATCCACACCGAGCCAGCGATGACCAGCGCCGCGGCGGTCAATACCGGCTCGTGGCTCAGCGCCACCGCCGCGATCGCGCCGCCCATCGACAAGGCGCAGGCTCGCACCGAGGACTCGCCGCTCAGGCGCTTCCTGATCTCGCCGATATTGAGCGCGCCGATGACGGCGCCCATGCCGAAGGCGCCGAGGATGATGCCATAGGTCTGCGCCCCGCCATGCAGCAGGTCGCGCGCCACCAGCGGCATCAGCGCCGAGAGCGAGCCGCCGATCAGGCCGGTGACGAAGGTGCGCAGCAGCACGGTCTTGATCGGCGGCGAATTGGCGATGTAGCGCACGCCCGAGACCATGGCGCGGTTGAGTTTTTCGCGCGGCAGGCGCGAGGGCTCGTGCACCCGGTTCCACAGGAACAGCACGACCAGCAGCGGGAGATAGAGCAGCGCATTGAGCGCGAAGGCCGCCACGGCGCCGAGGGCCGCGACCACCACGCCGCCAATGGCGGGGCCGAAGCTGCGGGCGATATTGTAGCTGATGCCGTTCAGCGCTATCGCCGAAGGCAGCGTTTCGCTCGGCACCTGCTCGCTGACCGAGGATTGCCAGGCCGGTCCGAACAGCGCCATGCCACTGCCAACCACGAAGCAGAGCGTCAGCAGCAGGTTTGGCGCGAGCAGCCCGAGCCAGGTCAGCACGGTGAGCGTGGTCGCCCCCGTCAGCGCAATCGCCAGCGAGATCATGGCCACGATGCGGCGGTCGTGCATGTCGGCAATCGCGCCGGCCGGCATCGAGATCAGCATGATCGGCAGCATGAGCGCGGTCTGGACCAGCGCGACCTTGTCCGCCGCCGACGTCATCTGGGTCATCGCCCAGGCCGCGCCGACGCCCTGGATCAGGATGCCCAAATTGGACAGCAGGCTCGCCAGCCAGATGCGCCGGAAGATGGGGTGGCGGAGCGGTGCGGTGATGCCGTCGGTGGAAAGGGGCGGGCGTTGGAGCGCTTCGGTCATATCCGGTTCCGGTTGGCCTGCTACGGCTTGATTCCCTTGGAAAGAAGTGATGCCTGCGAAAGTCCAGCCATGTCCAGAGCTTGACAGGGATTTGGCGCCCGGGCAGGGCAGTCGGGACGTTGAAAATGGGGGATGAGCGGATGGGCGTATCGCGGCGAACGATCCTCAAGGGCGCGAGCGCGCTGCCCCTTTTGGCCAGAAATCTTGCGCTCCCGGTATTGGCGCAGGCCGCCCCGGCCTCAGGCGAAATCCCGCCGATCCTGCTCGTGCACGGCAATGGCGACCATGCTGCGCTCTGGATCACCACGCTGTGGCGGATGGAGTCGAACGGCGTGTCGCGCGATAAAATGTTCGCGATCAACTTCACCGATCCGCTGGCGCGCAACGACGACGCGGTGGTGCAGGCCGGCCGCTCTTCGACCGAAGACCAGCGCCGCGAGCTCGGTGAAGCCATCGCCGCGCTGAAGAAGAGAACCGGAGCGGCGCGCGTCGCCCTTATCGGCAATTCACGCGGCGGCTATCCGATCAGGAGCTATATCAAGAACGGCGGCAGCGGCGATGTCAGCCATGCCGTGCTCTGCGGCGTTCCCAACCACGGCGTCTTTGCCTGGGATGAAAATCCCGGCAATGAATTCAACGGCCGCGGGCCGTTCCTGCGCGGCCTGAATGAAGGTGAGAGCGAGGTGACGCCGGGCACGGCCTTCCTCACGCTGCGCAGCGAGGGCCTCGACAAATATGCGCAAGCCGATGGCCGCTTTGTCGGCAAGCCGGGGGTGCCGACCAATGTCACCACCGAGGGGCCGGCGCTGAAGGGCGCCACCAATCTCGTGCTCGGCGCGGTCGACCATCGCGAGACGGCCTATTCTCCGCGCGCCTTCCGCGAGATTTTCAAATTCATCGCCGGCCGGGAGCCGGATCGGCTCGATATTGTTTCTGAAGCACAGGTGAAATTGAGCGGGCTCGTCACCGGCACGCCGGGCGGAGTGCAAACCAACCGGCCGGTCCCCGGCGCGAGGGTGGAAGTGTTCCGCATTGCGCCCGACACCGGCGAGCGCATCGGCGCCGCCGTCGACAGCTCGCAAACCGGTGACGACGGGCGCTGGGGGCCCGCCCAGGTCGCGCCTTCCTGGCCACTCGAAATTGTGCTGACCTCGAAGGGTCAACCCACCACGCATTTCTACCGTTCGCCGTTCCCGCGCTCGTCCGACATCGTGCACCTGCGCGCGGCCCGGCCGCTCGGACCCGCCGATGCCGGCGCCGGCGCCATCGTGATGTTGTCACGGCCGCGCGGGTATTTCGGCTTGCCGCGCGATGTGGTGCTGCTCGACGGCAACGAGCCGACCGACGTGAAGCCGGGCGTGCCGACGGATTCGGTGACGACGCTGCGGCTGCCAGCTGCTGACATCGGCCGTAACGTCGTGGGCCTGTTCAACGAAGAACGGATTGTGGCCCGTGCCTGGCCTGCCGGCGAAAACAGGATTGCGGTCGCGGAACTGACTTACTAGCTATGTAGTCGTCCCTCATGTTCCCTTGTCACGAGACTGTCGCATGCGCCTAGCGGAAGTCTACGATCTGCCCGTCGCGCGCCGCCGGCTGGTGCCGCCGCAGCCGCCGCGAGCGCCTGAAGACCTGGGCTTGCTCAAGCGGATGCGAATGATGCGCAACAGCGCCATCGCGACCTGGGGCCAGCGCGCCTATGAGGAAGAGGTCATTCAAGGCGATTTCTTCGGCCGCTCCAGCTTCATTCTAAATGCGCCCGACGCGATCAGGCATGTGTTGGTCGACAATTGGGAAAATTATACGCGCACGCCAACCGGCTTCCGCGTGCTGCGGCCGATGCTGGGCCAGGGTCTACTGATCGCCGAGGGCCGCGCCTGGAAGCACCAGCGGCGCACGCTGGCGCCGGCTTTCACGCCGCGCGCGGTGTCGACACTGGTGCCGCACATGATTGAGGTCACCGACGAGACGATTGCCGACCTGAAGACACGCAGCAATGCGCCGGTCGATCTGCGCCAGGCCATGCAGCGCATGACCCTCGAGATCGCCGGCCGCACCATGTTCTCGTTCGGCATGGAGCGCCACGGCGCGACCTTGCGCAATTTCGTGATGGAATATGGCGACCGGCTGGCGCGGCCGCATCTGCTCGATATCGCGCTGCCGCTTTGGTGGAAGACCCCGCAGGATTTCCGCCGTGCGCGCTTCCGCAAGCGCTGGACCGCCTTTGTGGCGACGCTGATGGCCGACCGCCGTGCCGCGGGCAAGCAGGAGGGCGCGCCGCCGCGCGATCTGTTCGAGTTGATGGAAGCTGCGCGCGATCCCGAGACCGGCAAGGCCTTTTCCGACGAGCAGCTCGGCGACGAGGTCGCGACCATGATCCTCGCAGGCCACGAGACCACTGCCACAGCGCTGTTCTGGGCGCTGTATCTGCTGGCGCTCGATCCCTCGACGCAGGAAGAGCTCGCAGCTGAGGTGAAAAATGCCGGCGATGCGCTCGACGCTGAACGGCTGAAATTCACCCGCGCCGTCATCGACGAAACCATGCGGCTTTATCCGCCGGCCTTCCTGATCGCGCGCGCGGCCTACGCACTCGACACGGTGGCGGGCCTCAAGGTGAAAGCCAAGGACGTGATCCTCATGGCGCCGTGGCTCCTGCACCGGCATGAAAAACTCTGGCAGGAGCCCAACGCCTTCATGCCCCAGCGCTTCATGGCGCCCAACCCGCCGCCGGACCGTTTTGCCTATCTGCCGTTCGGCGCGGGTCCCAGGGTGTGCATCGGCGCGCATTTCGCGCAGGTCGAAGCCACGCTGGCGCTCGCGAAGCTGATCGGCGCATTTCGGGTCGAATTGATCGACAGAGCGCCTGTAATGCCGGTCGGCGTGGTGACGACGCAGCCCGACCGTTCTCCGCAATTTGTCATCAAACCGCGCCAACAGGAGATCCCGGTCTCCATCGGATCACGCGCATGAGCGATATCGAAGCCCAGTTTTCACTGTTGCAGCAGTCCGCCGATCCCGCGGTGGCCGACGCGATCGTGCGGCTGGTCAAGGACGGCAAGGACCATGAGCTCAACCGCATCAACGCGCTCGACTTCGCCAGGCGGGCCAGCCTTGACGAGGAGAAGACGATCTCGGGCCTGCTGCAGGCCTCGAAGCTCGGCTTGTTCGATCTTTCCTGGAACGTGCTGTGTCCGGGCTGCAGCGGCGTGCTCGATGCCCACGATACGCTGAAATCGCTGCGCCCCGACGATTATCATTGCGGCCTGTGCGCCTGCGGTTACGAGTGCTCGGTCGATGAGCAGGTCGAGGTCGCCTTCACCGTGGCGCGCCGGGTCCGGCGCATCGCCGCGCATGATCCGCATACGCTGCCGCTCTGGGAATATTTCAAGCAGGTATTCTGGAGCTCGGGCATCGATCTCAACGCGGAATCATTCGCCTCGCTCACCGACGAGGTCACGCTCGACGCGCTGGAAGTGCCCGCGGGCGAGAAGGCGGTGCTGTCGCTGCAACTGCCGGCGCAATTCATCATCGTGTTCGAGCCGGTGACGCATTCGGCGCAGTTCATCGATGTGCAGGGCGAGCCGACCAAGGAACGCCAGCAGCTCTCGCTGATCTACAACAAGGCGCATCCGCCGACCGGCAGCACGACCATGCGCCCCGGGCCGCTGCGGCTGTCGCTCGACAACCAGGCCGGCGTGCGCGTGTTGCCGACGGTATTTATCGCCGCCGACGCGCTGCATGACCTGCTCGGCAAGAGGCGGCCTTTCCTCACCGCCAAGCGGATGCTGTCGAACCAGACCTTCCGCGACGTGTTCAAGGCCGACAATCTCAACGTCGACCAGCGCCTCAAGATCACCTCGCTGACGTTCCTGTTCACCGATCTCAAGGGTTCGACCGCTCTTTATGAGCGGGTCGGCGATCTCGTCGCCTTCGACCTGGTGAGCGCGCATTTCAATGCGCTGCTCGACATCATCGCGTCGGAAAAGGGCGCGGTGGTGAAAACCATCGGCGATGCCGTGATGGCGACGTTCATCCGGCCCGAACACGCGCTGGCCGCCGGTTTGAAGATGCGAGCGGCGATGGATGCGCTCAACGCCGAGCGCCACAGCAAGGACCTCGTCGTCAAGATCGGCATTCACGAGGGCCCGTGCCTCGCGGTCATGCTCAACGAGCGGCAGGATTATTTCGGCCAGACCGTCAACATCGCCGCGCGCGTGCAGAGCTTGTCGACCTCGCAGGAAATCCACATCACCGCGCCCGTCATCGACGCGCCCGAAGTCGCCACCATCCTGGAGAAGGAGGCGATCAAGCCGATCCAGAAGCAGGCGGCGCTGCGTGGCATCGCCGACAAGATGGTGGTGTACGAGATACCGTGATGCCACGCCGTCAAACACCGTTGCTGCGCTCCTAGCAATGACGAAGGTCTGACGGCGTCGAATTGCCTAAACGTAATAAATGCGGTGATGTGTGCGGATTGCGTGCCCCTTTGTTCCGCGCCATATAGACTTCAATCAGGTTCATTCGAGAGATAAAAATGCTCGACGGATTGCGCCAATTCATTGCCGACGTGGTTTCCCCCCATGCGCATGAGCGCAGCTTTGACGACACCGGCTATCAGCTCGCGGCGACCGCGCTGTTGATCCATGTCGTCTCGCTCGACGGCGAACCCTCCGAGATCGAGAAGAAGAAGCTGCACAGCCTGATCGAAAGCCGATTCGGGCTTGATCGCGGCACCGCGGACCATCTGATCGCGTCCGCCACGCTGGTCGAGGGCGAGGCGGTCGACCTCTATCACTTCACCAGCGTCATCATGCGCTCGGTTGATGACGCCGGCCGGCTGCGTATCGTCGAGATGATGTGGGAGCTGGTCTATGCCGATGACAACGTCACCGAGTTCGAGGACAATGTGGTCTGGCGCGCCTCTGATCTTCTCGGCGTCTCATCGCGCGACCGGCTCGAGCTGAAGCATCGCGTCGCCGAGCGGCGACAGGCCCCTGTCTCCGGTGATCGAGACGAACGCGCGGCATTTGCGCACATGAAGAAACTTTAATCTAATCGACAAATAAGCCACATCGTTACGCCTTATGCGTTTGCGCACGCTGCCATGCTCTCGGGACGGGTTGCGTCCCACCGCGCCCCTATGCTCTCGTCCCGTGATACGGCGGTATTTCCTGACTGACTGAAGAGCGTTAAATCGTGACCGAGCGTGTGACGCTGATTACCGGTGCGTCGGCGGGCATAGGTGCCGAGCTGGCGCGAGTTTTTGCCGCGAATGGTCATCGCCTGGCGATGGTGGCGCGGCGGGCGGATCGGCTCGACCGGTTGGCGCGTGAAATTGCGACGGTAGAGGGCAAGGCGGCGATTCTCATCCCCTGCGACCTGCAAGCGCCTGACGCCGGTGACAAGATCGAGGCGGCGCTGCGCGCGGCGGACGCTGAAGTCGAGTATCTCGTCAACAATGCCGGCTTCGGCCTGTTCGGCCGGGCGGCCGAGCTCGATCGCGCCGAGCAGCTCGGCATCATCGACGTCAACATCCGCGCGCTGGCCGATCTGTCGCTGCGCTTCGCGCCAAGCGTGATCAGGCATCGCGGCGGAATTCTCAATGTCGGTTCGATCGCGGGCTTCCTGCCCGGGCCGGGCATGGCGATGTATTACGCCTCAAAGGCCTTCGTGCTGTCGTTCACCGAGGCGCTGCGGCAGGAATTGAAGTCGCAAGGCGTGCGCGTCACCGTGCTCTGTCCGGGGCCGGTGCCGACCGAATTCCAGGTGCGGGCGGGATTTCGGCCGGGCTTCGACTCCGCGATCCTGAATGTCTCGCCGGCCGATGTTGCCAGGCAGGGTTATCGCGGGCTGATGGCCAACCAGCGCGCCGTGCTGCCCGGCCTCGGCATCAAGATGGTGCCGCTGGCGCTCCGGCTGTTTCCGCGCGGCTTCATTCTCGGCGCGGTCGGCGGCTTCCAGCTCCGCAAGCGCTAGGAGCCTGTCTGAATAGTCGCTGTTCAAGTGTAAGCGAGTTTGATTTAAGCTTGGGCTATGAGCAAGTATTTTCGGCCCTGGAACATCGATCAGACGCTGCTGCTGCCGGCGAATGTGCAGGACTTCGTGCCGAAAGGCCATGTTTCGCGATTTATCGTTGAGCTGGTGCGGGAGAGCCTCGATCTGAAGGAGATCACGGGCAGCTATGTGAGCGGTCTCGGGCAGCCGCCGTTTGACCCGCGGATGATGGTGGCGCTTCTGCTGCACGGCTATGCGAGTGGGTTGTATTCGTCGCGGCGGATTGCGAAGGCCTGCCGGGAACGGAATGATTTTGTGATGATTGTGGCGCTCGATCCGCCGGACTTCCGCACCATCAGCGACTTCCGCAAGCGGCATTTGAGGGCACTCGGTGCGCTGTTTCTGCAGGTTCTGAAGCTGTGCGAGACGGTCGGGCTGGTCAAACTCGGCCACGTGGCCTTGGATGGCACGAAGATCAAGGCGAACGCGTCGAAACATAAAGCGATGAGTTATGAGCGCATGAAGAAACGCGAGGCGGAATTGAAGGCCGAGGTCGCGCGCATGCTGGCGGCGGCCGAGGCGGCGGATGCCGAAGAGGACGAGATGTTCGGCAAGGACAAGCGCGGCGACGAGCTGCCGGATTGGGCCGGCGACAAGCAGAAACGGCTGGCGAAGATCCAGCAGGCGATGGCGGCGCTGGAGGCGGAGGCCAGGCTGGCGGCGGAGGAAGAGCGTCGCATCGAGGCCGAAAAGCAACAGCAGCGCCAGGCCGAAGGCCGCAAGAAGCCGGGCAAACCGGCAGCGCCGCCCTCGGACCAACCCGATCCCAAGTCGCAACGCAACTTCACCGATCCGGAAAGCCGCATCATGAAGTCGAAGGATGGCTTCGTTCAGGCCTATAATGCCCAGGCCGCCGTCGACGCAGGCGCCCAGATCATTGTCGCGCACGAACTGACGCAGTGCGGCAACGATCAGGGCCAGATGGTGCCCCTGATCGAGGCCATCGAGAACAACCTTGGCCGCAAGCCTGAGCAGGCCTCGGCGGACTCCGGCTACTGCAGCGAATCTAATCTCGAAGCGCTCGAAGCATACGGTATCGACGGCTATGTCGCGCCGGGACGCGCCAAACACCCGACAGCCGCGAACGGAAAAATCGGCGGACCGCTGACCCAACGGATGCGAAAGAAGATCGACGATGGCGGCTTCGAAACACCCTATCGATTGCGAAAGCAAGTGGTGGAGCCGGTGTTCGGACAGGTCAAACAGGCGCGCGGCTTCCGCCAGTTCCTGTTGCGGGGCGTCGAGAAAGTGCGGGCCGAGTGGGCCATGATCTGCACCGCCCACAACCTCCTGAAGCTGTTCACCCTCGCAAACGCCGCCTGAGCCGGCTACCCTGCAACAAATGCCAGGTCGCGATGCCTATCTGGACGCGCTCCTAGGCGCATGATCCGGAAAAGTGTGTAGCGGCTTTCCGGTAAGATCGTGCGCAAAATGACAGGCTTCTGGACCGCCCCTTGCTCGGGCCTGAGTGTGCGCACCCTCACACGATGTTAACCCCTGCTTAGCTAAGATTGCGGCCCGATGACGAGGCAACGACCATTCCTGCGATCGGCCGTGAATGCCGAAACCTCCCGGCCCTTACGGCCGGTACTGGTCGTTCTGCACCAGGAGAGCTCCACGCCCGGCCGCATCGGCAACGTGCTGCGCGCGCTCGGACATGGCCTCGACATCCGCCGCCCGCGCTTCGGCGATCCTCTGCCGGGAACGCTGGATGAGCACGCCGGCGCCGTCATTTTCGGCGGCCCCATGAGCGCCAATGATGGCGACGACTATGTCCGCCGCGAGATCGACTGGATCGAGGTCCCGCTCCGGGAGCAGCGGCCGTTCCTCGGCATCTGCCTCGGCGCGCAGATGCTGGCGAAGCAACTCGGTGCCGCCGTGGCACCGCATCCGCAAGGCCTGACCCAGATCGGCTATTACCCGATCCGTCCCACCGCAGCCGGACTCGCGCTGTGCCCGGACTGGCCCGAGCAGGTCTATCACTGGCATCGCGAAGGGTTCGAGCTGCCGCGCGGCGCCGAACTGCTCGCCGCGGGCGACGATTTTCCGATGCAGGCTTACCAATGGGGCAGTGCGTTCGGCCTGCAGTTTCACCCCGACGTCACCTTCAAGATGATGTGCTGCTGGACCACCTGGGGCAACACGGACTTGCCAGGCGCGCAGCCGCGCCACGCGCATTTCGACGGACGCGCCATCCATGATGTGGTCGAGCGCGCCTGGCTGAAAGCCTTCATCGACGGCTGGCTGACACTGACGCCGGCGATGATGCAGGCCGAAGCTGCGGAATAGCGCATGATCCGGAAAAGTGGGCACCGGTTTTTCCGAGAAGATCATGCGCAAACACAAATAGCGCTTCCGCCCCGCGGAAAACTTTCAAATCTTCCGATGTGCTAGGTTGCTTCCCGAAGCTTGCGCAAACGACAGGCAACGGGAGGACGACAATGGCCTATCAGCAAATTCTCTACGAGGTCAGCGACAAGATCGCGACCGTCACGCTCAACCGCCCCGATCGCATGAATGCGTGGACGGCGATCATGGAGCACGAGGTTCGCGAGGCGATGATGGCGGCAAGCCGCGACGACGATGTTCGCGTCATCGTGCTGACCGGAGCGGGCCGCGCCTTCTGCGCCGGCGCGGACATGGAGGCTCTCAAGACTATCGATCCCGACGCGATGCGGCGCGCCGAAAACAGCCCGCCCTTCGACATGAACCGGCGGCCGGACTGGCAAGCGCGTTACGCCTATTATCCATCGATCGGCAAGCCCGTGATCGGCATGCTCAATGGCGCGACCGCCGGCATCGGCCTCGTGCACGCACTCTATTGCGACCTGCGCTTTGCCGCCGAGGGCGCGGTCTTCACCACCGCCTTTGCGCGGCGCGGGCTGATCGCCGAGCATGGCATCTCCTGGATGCTGCCGCGCCTGGTCGGTCATGCGAATGCGCTCGATCTGTTGATGTCGGCGCGGCGCGTGTCGAGCGACGAGGCGCTGCGGATGGGGCTGGTGAACCGGCTTTATCCGGCCGAGAAGCTGCGCGAGGAGACCTATGCCTACGCGCGCGATCTTGCCGATTTCGTCTCGCCCAGCGCGATCGCCGTCATCAAGCGCCAGCTCTACGACGTCCCGTTCCAGACGCTGGCGGAAGCGACCATCGATGCCAACCGCGAGATGATCGTGGCGTTGCGCGGTGCTGATTTCCGGGAGGGTGTGGCGAGCTTTGTCGAGAAGCGGGCACCGAGGTTTACGGGGAGGTGAGGTTTTTGCGCTGAGGCCTGCCGAGGCCCGCCTTCGCTAAAGCTTCGGCAGGGGCACGCTTCGCTACAGGCGTTTTTTCGCGAAGGATCGACCCGAGCCGGATTTCAAATACCGCTCGAACGCGAAGGCTTGTTTCTCATCACTAAACGCGATGTAGGTCTTGAGACGCCACGGTCGGTATTTTGAAGTATGGGGCACATCGCCGGCGTTGTGCTTGGCAAGTCGGACAGGGACGTCGTCAGTGATGCCCGCGTAAAAATGCTCAGAATTGAGACTTTCGAGAATATAAACGAACTTCATTGCAGGTCCGCCTTCGCCCTGCGGGCTACGGCGCGACAGCCTTCGCTCGCTTCGCTACAAGAGAGCCCGGCGTGGCTCGCCGAGCCGTAGCTCGCGAAGCGAGCGAAGGCTGGTGGAGCCAGGCGGGATCGAACCGCCGACCTCGTCATTGCGAACGACGCGCTCTCCCAGCTGAGCTATGGCCCCTCCGCGGCTGCCTCTTCGAAGAGAGGCGGCGGACAGGGCGCCATTTAAATCCGCGCCAAGGCCAAGTCAAGGAAAGGCCCGTTAAGTAAAGGCGAAAATCGCGGCTTTTCCGGGCGATTCGCCGCGGCTTCCCTTGTTTGAACGGAGTGGAACCGATATCTAGCAGCTAGACCCACCCGCGATCGAAGCCCCCGAGTCTCCCCGCATGCGCGCCGTTCTCGACATCGTCATGATCGTCCTCGATCTCTACGTCTGGCTCCTGATCGCCTCCGCGATCCTGTCCTGGCTGATTGCCTTCAATGTCGTCAACACGCGCAATCAGTTCGTCGCTGCCGTGGCCGAGTTCCTGTACCGGATCACCGAGCCGCTACTGGCGCCGATCCGCAATTTCCTGCCCAGCCTTGGCGGCCTCGACATCTCGCCGATCATCCTTATCCTGATCATCATGTTCATCCAGCGGGTGATCATCTACTACATCTATCCCAACGTGATCTGATCGCAGGGGTTCGATGGACCCCTGGCGTTACTCTCGCGATGGCATCAGCGTCAGCCTGCGGGTGACGCCGCGCGGCGGTCGCGATGACATCGACGGGATCGAGCAGCTTGCGAACGGCCGCAGCGTGGTGAAGGTGCGGGTGCGCGCCATCGCCGAGGGCGGAGAGGCCAATCGCGCGGTGACGGAGCTTCTGGCGAAAGCGCTCGGCGTGCCCAAGGGCCATGTGAAGTTGTTGTCGGGCGCGTCGTCAAGGATGAAGCAGATCGGCATCGACGGCGATCCCGCGCGGCTCGGCGAGGCCTTGCGGGCCCTCACTGCTGCGAAGAAGGAATGAGATGACGGCCAAAATCATCGACGGCAAAGCCATTGCGTCGGAGCTTCGTGCCCGCGTGGCGAGCGAAGTCGCTCGGGTCAAACGCGATCACGCCTTGCTGCCGGGCCTGGCTGTCGTGCTGGTCGGCACTGATCCCGCGAGCGAAGTCTATGTCCGCAGCAAGCGCAGGCAGACGCAGGAAGCCGGCATGGCTTCCTTCGAGCACAAGCTGCCCGCCGATGTTTCGCAAGACGCGCTGCTGGCGCTGATCGGCAAGCTCAACCGCGATCCCGCGGTGCACGGCATCCTGGTGCAGCTGCCGCTGCCGAAATCAATTCATACCGAGACCGTTATCAACGCCATCGATCCCGCCAGGGACGTCGACGGGTTGCATCCGAACAATGCCGGCCGGCTTGCCGGTGGTTTTGCGGCGCTGTCGCCCTGCACGCCGCTCGGCTGCATCATCCTGACCAGGAGCGTACGCGCCTCGCTCGAAGGCATGAACGCGATCGTGATCGGCCGCTCCAACCTGGTCGGCCGGCCGCTGATGCAATTGCTGCTCAACGAGAATGCCACGGTCACGATCGCGCATTCGCGCTCGCGCGATCTGCCCGATCTCGCGAGGCGCGCCGATCTGGTCTATGCCGCGGTCGGCAAGCCCGAAATGGTGCGCGGCGACTGGATCAAGCCGGGCGCGACCGTGATCGATGTCGGCATCAACCGCCTGCCGACCGCTGAGGGCAAAACGAAGCTGATCGGTGACGTTGCCTTTGCCGAAGCGCTGCAGGTCGCGGGCGCCATCACGCCGGTGCCGGGCGGCGTTGGCCAGATGACGGTCGCGTGCCTGTTGGTGAATACGCTGCGTGCGGCCTGCGCGATTACGGGGTTGCCGAAGCCCGGGGTTTAGAACTCCGCCGTCACTTCTTCTTCGCCCGCGCGATTCCATCCTGGATCAGTCTGTGCGCGTCCTCGGGACCGCCCCAGCGCAGCACCTTCACCCATTTGCCGGGCTCGAGATCCTTGTAGTGCTCGAAGAAGTGCTGGATCTGCTGCAGCGTGATGTCGGGCAGGTCGGAATAGCTCTTCACCTTGTCATAGCGCTGGGTCAATTTTGACGACGGTACCGCGATGATCTTCTCGTCGCCGCCGGCCTCGTCCTCCATCAACAGCACGCCGACCGGCCGCACGCTCATGACCGCGCCGGGCACGATGGCGCGGGTATTGGCGACCAGGACGTCGCAGGGGTCGCCGTCATTGGACAGGGTGTGCGGGATGAAACCGTAATTCCCGGGATAGCGCATGGCAGTATAGAGGAAGCGGTCGACCACCAGCGTGCCAGCTTCCTTGTCCATCTCGTATTTGATCGGCTCGCCTCCGACCGGCACCTCGATGATGACGCTGACCTCGCGCGGCGGATCGATCCCGATGGAGATGGCGTCAATGCGCATGGGTGGCTCCGCAGGAAGCTGGCGATGAATGTCAGCGAGAGTTTAGCGCAGAAAGCGCCGGGCTTCGCCTAGTTCGTCCAGGCGAAGGCGACCTTGTCGAGCGACTTCGGCCCGAACCGCTCCGAGGAGCGCGCCACCATGCGGCCGCCGAGAGCGCGGTAGAATTCGGTGGCGGGATCGTTGTCGGAGAGCGCCCAGACCACCATGCTCTTCAGCCCGCTCTGTCCCAGGTCGCGCTTGGCGGAGGCGAACAGCCGGCGGCCGAAGCCGAGGCCCTGGAACTCCGGGCGAAGATAAAGTTCGTAGATTTCGCCTTCGAAATGCAGGCTGCGGGCGCGGTTGCGGCCGTAATTCGCATAACCCGCGATCTTGTCGCCGAACACCAGCACGCTGACGCGGCTGCCCTTGCGGATCGCCGAATCCCACCACTGCGGGCCGCGGCGGTTGATCAGCTTTTCGAGTTCCGCACCCGGGATGATGCCTTGATAGGCCGACCGCCAGGCTTCGTCATGAGTTGACGCTACCGCGGAAGCATCCGCAGCCTTGGCCGGCCGAACCTCGATTAGGGTAGTGCTCATAGCTGCTTATCAAAGCAACTCGGCGGGCCGCCTTCAAGGTCTATCCTTAATTATCGGTTAACCTGTGGACTTTGTGCATCAGTTTTTTGACGTGGATGTGCCGAAAAAGGACAGACAGCCCAACCGGCCGACATTCGCTGAAGCGCAGCCGTGCAGACAAGCCGTTCGCGCGTTGCGTTTATCCGCTGTGAAGGCGGCGCGCGCCCGAGTCGCAAAAAGATTTACAGGCGCTGATTCGTTGCGGCTAGACTTTGGACGAATCCGATGGCCTGCGGTGTTCCTGCCTCCATGCGTTTGCTGAAAGCCTTCCTTGCGCTGCTGGCGCTGCTGATTTTTGCGCAGCAGGCGCCGTTGCCATACGGCCCGCAAGGCGCGGAAGGCGAGCCCAACCGCGCGCAGCCCTGGCTGGTGCCGACGCCGGCCGTCGACCGGAGCTCGCGCGCCGTGCTGTTCCGTCCACCCGGCGACGGGCCGTTTCACCTGGCCGTGATCGCGCATGCGACGACGCAAAACGTGCTGCGTCGGGCGCAAATGCCGCAGCCCGAATACCGCGCGCTGGCGGGGTTCCTGGTGGCGCGTGGCTTTGCGGTGCTGGTGCCGGAGCGGCTCGGGCATGGTGCTACCGGCGGCGCCTATCTGGAGGACCAGGGCGGCTGCGACGAGGCCGACTATGCGCGCTCGGGTCGCGCGACCGCCGGCCAGATCAGCCTCGCGCTGGAATTCATGCGCACGCAACCGTTCGTGCGCCCGGATGGCATGATCGTGATAGGCCATTCGGCCGGCGGCTGGGGGGCGCTGGCACTTGCAGGTGAGGAGACCAAATCGGTTGCGGCCATCATCGCCTTCGCGCCCGGCCGCGGCGGCCATGCCAATGATTTCGAGAACCAGATTTGCGCGCCGCATACACTGATTGCCGCAGCCGAAGCGTTCGGCAGGCAGGCGAAGGTGCCGGTAACCTGGCTGGTCGCGGCCAACGACACGTATTTCTCGCCGGAGTTTTCGAAGAAGCTGGTCGAGGCCTTCCGGGCCGGCGGCGGCAAGGCCGGCTTCCGCGTGTTGCCGGCGTACGACAGCGAGGGACACTGGCTGGCTGAAACCGAAAGCGGCGTAAAGCTCGCCGCATCCGAGCTCGATCGCGTGTTGAAGGCGCAAGTGGCGGCAAAGAAACGATGACGCTGTATTTCGCCGTCCGGCTTTACCGAGGTAAAGCGCGTCAAACATGGAGAAGAGCGAAGTGAGCGGCATTTGGCCGGACGACGACGTGATCCTGTTCGATGGCGTCTGCGTGTTCTGCTCGCGGTGGGTCCGCTTCATCGTCGCGCGCGACGCTGCCGCGCGCTTCCGCTTCACGCCGATCCAGTCGGCGTATGGAACGCGGCTGGCGCAGGCGCTCGGCATCGACGCCGACGATCCTGACACCAACGCCGTGATCCATGGCGGCGTGGCGCATTTCAAGTCCGACGGTGCGCTGACGGTGCTGTCGTGTCTGCCCGGGTGGGGCTGGGTGCGGGTACTGTTCGCCGTGCCGCGGTTCATCCGCGACGCCGTCTACAATCTGGTCGCCAGGAACCGTTATCGGATTTTTGGAAAGTACGACGCGTGCATCGTGCTGGATGCGGGATTGCGGGCGAGGGTGATGGAATAGATCGGTTGCCAACAAGAGCGGGAAAGCTATCCTGGCCGACCATGCGCCGGGCTTGAGCGATGACCAAAGCGGTTTTCACCACCAAGGTAGTGCCAGGTTACAAGGACCTCCCCGAGGCTCGTTATCATTTTCCACGCACATACCTCAATCAAGTTAGGCAGTCCGTCGGAGATCATGTCGTCTATTATGAGCCGAGGCGATCGAGTGTTGACCTATCTAGTTTCGGGGGCCGCCAATCGTATTTCGGAGTAGCCCGTGTTGTCGACGTTGTCGCAGACCGGGAACTAGCCGACCATTACTACGCTCTTGTCGACGATTATTTGGATTTTGATCGACCGGTGCCGTTCGCGGAAGGCAGCGAATACTATGAAAGTGCGCTCAAGAAAGCCGACGGAAGCACGAACAAGGGAGCATTTGGTCGCGCAGTGCGTACCATACCGGATGGTGAGTTCGACCTCATCCTAAAAGCAGGCTTTGCGCCGGTGCTCGGACAAAGTGACGATGGGCAGCCAGTCACGTTACCTGGAATGGCGGAGCCACATGTTCCGTTCGAGCGACCTATCGTGGAAATGACTGTGTTGCGACCTTTTCGCGAGCGCTCGTTCATGTTCAATGTGCGCGCGGCCTATTCGAATCGATGTGCGATGACAGGACTGCGTTTGATCAACGGAGGCGGCCGCCCGGAAGTGCAGGCGGCCCATATTCAGCCTGTTGCGTCAAATGGACCAGATTCCACACGTAACGGATTAGCGCTGTCCGGAACGGTGCATTGGATGTTCGATCGTGGTCTTCTCTCGATCGGAGACGACCACAAGATACTTGTTGCTAGGAATCATGTTCCGGAAGATGCCACGCGGCTCTTAAACCAAAACGGCCTGATACATCTGCCGAAAGATCGGACTCTTTATCCCAATGCGCAATACTTGAAATTCCATCGAGATAACGTCTTCAAAGGCTAGCCGCTATTTAGAAGCGAACGCCAGCACCTCCTTCGCCGCGCGCTCTCCCGAATCCCTCGCGCCATGTGCCGTGCTGAAAAAATTCGGCGAGGTCGCCTCTCCCGCGAAGAACAGCCGCCCATCGACGGGCGCGGCGAACACCGCGCGCTTGCCGGAATGGCCGGGGAGGGCGTGGGAATAGGAGCCGCGGGCGAAGGGGTCGTGGGCCCAGCGCGATTCCTTAAGCGGCCTCAGCTTGCGGCGGAAGTCATTGCCGAGGAAGGAGACGATCTCGTCGATCGAATGGGCGGCGATGGCGCCGTCGCCGGCGTCCTCCAGCGTTTGCGCAAAGCGGCCGCCAAAAAAGCCTTCGACGCAGGGCTGGCCGAACGGGCGGAGGTGATAGGTCCCCATTTCGGTGCGCATGGTGGCGCCGCGCAGATTGCCTTCCGTCGGCAGCGCCTCCGGCTCGGCCAGCGCCAGCACCACCTTGTCAGCGAGGCCGAGCGGCAGGTTGGCGGCGGCGTCGACTTTCTCCGGCAGCGCGGGGTGAAAGCGTATCGCCTCGTCGGCGATCAGATTGGTAGGCACCGTGATGATGGCCTTGTCGGCCGTGAGTGTGCCCTGTGACGTCTCGATGCGAACGCGCTTTCCGGAATGATCGATCAGCGTGACCACGCAGTTGAACGCGAGCGGCAGCGCGGCGCCATAGGCCGCCATCAGCGCGCCATAGCCGCGCCGCACCCGCCAATTGACGTTGGTGTCCTCATAGGCGTCGAAGTCGAGGATCGAGACCCGGTCCAGTTCGCAGCCATTGATGTAAGTCGAGGTCGCATCGATCATCGGATTCCAGCGGTTGCCGGACTCGAGATAGGTGTCGGCCGGGGCATCGCGGCCGGTCTTGATCGCCGTCTTGGCCGCGTCGTGGAGGCGCTGGAAAAAGTCGTCGAGCGAGCGGATGAAATCCCCGCGCTGTTCCGGCGGAAAGGCGTTGCCGACGGCGCGGTCGCGCCACGGCGGCAGGTTCTTGTTGACCTCGAAATTCAGTTGCTCGGCGATTTTCACGAAGGAATTCTTGTTGGCCGAATGCAGCCAGCCGCAGCCGACATCGAACACCACGTCAGGCGCGGCCATGACGGTGTGGCCACGGCCGCCGACGCGGTCGCGTGCTTCCAGCACGAGGAAAGACAGGTCGGAATCTTTCAGCGCATTCGCCGCGCCCAGGCCGGCGGCACCTGCGCCGATGATGGCGATGTCGACGGAGGAGGGGAGGGAAGTCATGCGCGTGGCTCTAGCATGTTCATGGACGAGCTTGAAGCCGGCCAAAGCATAGCCGTCATCACCCGCGTATGCGGGTGATCCAGCATTCCAGAGACACCAATGACAGAACCGATGAGCCGCGGCGTACTGGGTCCCCCGCGTTCGCGGGGGACGACTGCGGAGGCTAGGCGACCGCTTCGCGGGCCTTTTCGGCGCGCTTGCGCTCGTTGGCGTCGAGGAACTTCTTGCGCAGCCGGATCGATTTCGGCGTCACCTCGACGAGCTCGTCGTCCTCGATATAGGCGAGCGCCTTTTCCAGCGTCATCCTGATCGGCGGCGTCAGGCGTACCGCCTCGTCCTTCGACGTGGTGCGGATGTTGGTGAGCTGCTTGCCCTTGAGCACGTTGATCTCGAGATCGTTGTCGCGGGTGTGCTCGCCGACGATCATGCCCTTGTAGACCTTCCAGCCGGGCTCGATCATCATCGGGCCGCGGTCTTCCAGCTTGAACATGGCGTAAGCCACCGCCTCGCCCTGGTCGTTGGAGATCAGGACGCCGTTGCGGCGGCCCTGGATTTCGCCCTTGAACGGCGCATAGCCGTGGAACAGGCGGTTTATGATCGCGGTGCCGCGGGTGTCTGTGAGCAATTCGCCCTGGTAGCCGATCAGGCCGCGGGTCGGCGCATAGAACACCAGCCGCAGCCGGTTGCCGCCGGAGGGCCGCATCTCGATCATCTCGGCCTTGCGCTCGCTCATCTTCTGCACGACCACGCCGGAGTGCTCCTCGTCGACGTCGATCACGACTTCCTCGATCGGCTCCTGCCACTGGCCGGTGGCGTCGTCCTTCTTCAGCACGACGCGCGGCCGCGACACCGAGAGCTCGAAACCCTCGCGGCGCATGGTCTCGATCAGAATCGCGAGCTGCAATTCGCCGCGGCCCGAGACCTCCATGGAATCCTTATCCGAGGCTTCCGTCACGCGCAGCGCGACATTGCCCTCGGCCTCGCGCAGCAGACGGTCGCGGATCATGCGAGACGTCACCTTGTCGCCTTCGGTGCCGGCGAGCGGCGAGTTGTTGACGATGAAGGACATCGACACCGTCGGCGGATCGATCGGCTGCGCAGTCAGTGGCGTCTCCACGCTGGGATCGCAGAAGGTGTCGGCGACCGTGCCTCTGGTGAGGCCCGCGATCGCGACGATATCGCCGGCCTCGGCTTCATCGAGGGGCGTGCGCTCGATGCCGCGGAAGGCGAGAATTTTGGTGAGGCGTCCCTGCTCGATCAGCTTGCCGTCGGCGGACAGCACCTTCACCTGCTGGTTCGGCTTGATCGAGCCCGAGGTGATGCGGCCGGTGATGATGCGGCCGAGATAGGGATTGGCCTCGAGGATGGTGCCGATCATGCGGAACGGGCCGTCCTCGACATGGGGCGCGGCGACGTGGCGCTCGATCAGGTCGAACAGCGGCTGCATGCCCTTGTCCTTCGGACCTTCGGGGCGCTCGGCCATCCAGCCCTGCTTGGCTGACCCATAGAGGATCGGGAAGTCGAGCTGCTCCTCGCTGGCGTCAAGGGCGGCAAAGAGGTCGAATACCTCGTTGATGACTTCCGTCGGCCGCGCGTCGGGGCGGTCGACCTTGTTGATGACGACGATCGGCTTCAGGCCGACCTTGAGCGCCTTGGAGACCACGAATTTGGTCTGCGGCAGCGGACCTTCGGCGGCATCGACCAGCACCAGCGCGCCGTCGACCATGTTGAGGATGCGTTCGACCTCGCCGCCGAAATCGGCGTGGCCGGGCGTATCGACGATATTGATGCGGGTGTCTTTCCACTGCACCGAGGCCGCCTTTGCCAGAATGGTGATGCCGCGCTCGCGCTCGAGATCGTTGGAGTCCATGGCGCGCTCGACCACTCGCTGGTTGTCGCGGTAGGTGCCGGATTGCTGCAGCAGGCGGTCGACCAAAGTGGTCTTGCCGTGGTCGACGTGGGCGATGATGGCGACGTTACGAAGTTTCATGGCTCTTCTTCTGGTCACAAAGGCCTAAAGCGCGATCGCGCGGGAAGCCGGGATCCGTGTTTCTGCGGTTCGCACTCTGGAATCGGTCGGGGGGCTCAAAGCCCAAAAAGGAAGCCCGGCCAAAAGACCGGGCGACTCCCTACTCGTTGCGGCGCAATATATTCAGAAAACGTCAAAAAACAATGGCTTGTTTGGGACTTGGTTAGCTGAATTTGGCAGCAAAATGGGCCCGTTCTCTTTGCGAAACTGTCATGGACGGGGTCCGCGGATGGCGGGCCTGATCAGCATCACGCCGGCAACCCCACCGCCAGGCCGGTTACGGACGGCTTACAGCGTGCCGGTTGCGCGCAGTTGGGCACCCGAGCGCTGCAGGTTCTGCGGCAGGCTCGCCAGCAGCATGCGGCGGTCATAGACGGCATGGTGGAATTGTTCGAGCGCTATGTTGAAGGCGGTCAGCGCGCCCTCCTCGATGGCGCCATGCTCGAAGCATTGAAGGGTTTCGCGCAGGATGTCGTCGGCTTCCGACTGCATGCGGTCCAGCTCCTCGGTCGAATTGCTCTTGCGCGCCAGCGCGATCATGTCGAGCAGCTTTTCGCGCAAGGTCGAATTGTTGCTGCGCTCGTCTTTCTTCAGATAGCCGGCGAACCAGGCGCCGATCGAGCCGGTCGCTGACAGCGCCATCAAGCCCCACCAGATGAAATCGCTGTAGCGATCGAGAAAGGTCTTCTCCTCGCCGTCGACAAAGGCGGCCGCGCCGGGATGCACGGGGATCGCGGCGTCCTTGTCGGTATCGGGCGTCTCGATCTTCGCAGCCAGCGGAAAATCCGACATCAATTGCTGGCGGATCGCGAACAGCTGCCGTGTGAACGCGGCAATCGTGACGTCGGAGAGGCCTTTGCGCGCGACGATATGGTGGGAGAAGCTGATCGTCTTCACCTCGTCTTCAGGCCGGTCCGGCGAGCCGAAAGTGCCGGCGGGAATTTCCGTAGCCTCATAAGCCGTGTGGTTCTGCGCGATCGCTTCCGATGCATCGACGGAGAGGAAAGTCGGTGTGCCGCCGTCCCTGGAAGACGCGGCGATCGCATCGATCGTGATCTTGCTGTTGAGGGGACCCGCGGCGAGATAGGCATCCGCACTCTGCTTGCGGATCGCTTCCGCGGCTTCGTTGGCCGGAAACTGCACGACCTCGACCTTGGCCGGGTCGACGCCATATTGCTGCAGGATGACCTTCAGCAGGCTCACATTGGCCTGGGTCTTGCCAACCACGCCGACGCGGCGTCCGGCAAGCTGGCCGATCTTGGTGATCTTCGGACCGGCCTTCCTGCCCTTGCCTTTGGCGGGCGGCGGCACCCACAGCACCACGAAATTCTTGCGCAGGGTTGCGACCGCCTGCGCGGTCTTCGGCACGTCGAGATCGCCGCGGATGATGGCAAGGTCGACCTTGCCCTCCGACAGCGCCTCGGCGCTGGCGACCGCGCCATCGGTCTGCACCGGCCTCAATCGGACATACGCATGATTCTGGACAAACGCCTGCGTCAGCGTCTGCACGAGCTTCACGTCATCGCTGTTGGCAGGTCCCACCGCGATTTTCAGCGTCACCGGCCGAACCGCGAAATAATAGCCGGCGACCAGCGTGCCGATGATGGCGAGCACGCCGGCCAGCGTCACCAGAAACAGGCGGCGCGTCGTCGAACGCGGCGATGGCGGCGGGGCACCGTTCACGAATTCCTCAGTCATCGACCTTGCAAACAATCGTTTGACGCTCAAATTCGGCAACTAACGGGCACGCATAGGCTTATATTGTAGCAAATTCCTTGCTGGCCAGACGTTACATCTGCGTCATGGTTACCGCTATCAAGGATGTCAGGGTAAAGTTCGGCTGAAGATGGAGGTCAAGATGGCGCAGCGGCTCACCGTAGAAGCACGGAAATCGGCCCTGGCAGGCCTGTCCGGCTGGGCGGAGGTGCAGGGCCGCGAGGCCATCTCCAAGACCTTCGTCTTCAAGGATTTCAACGAAGCCTTCGGCTTCATGTCCCGCGCAGCTTTGGTCGCGGAAAAGCACGATCATCACCCGGAATGGCGCAATGTTTACAAAACCGTCGAGGTGACGCTGACGACCCACGACGCCGGCGGCGTCACCGCGAAGGATGTTGAACTTGCCAAGGCGATGAACACGATCGCTGCGGCGTTGGGCGTCGGCTAGCTCCACCTTGCAGCGGGTCCTTACCATCCCCAACTCGTGGGCGGGGTCGCCGCGGCGATTGGCCGCGCGGTGAGGTCCGACGGAACCGATTCCCAGGGAAACCAATATGGCATCCGACACCAGCGCAGGCTTTGAGCCGGCCGACCGCCTCGCGGAAGACCGCGAGAGCGTGCGCAGGCGCTTCTGGATCAAGCTGAAGCAGGTGGCGGCCAAACTGCCGTTCACCGAAGATCTGCTCGCGGCCTATTATTGCGCTTTCGACAAGCAGACGCCGCGTCATGTCCAGGTCGCGCTGTTGAGTGCAATCGCCTATTTCATCCTGCCGTTCGACTTCATCCCGGACATGATGCCGGTTCTCGGCTTCACCGATGACGCCGCCATCCTCGCCACCGCAATCCGGCTGGTCGCGACCCACATCACCGAGGACCATCGCGTAGCGGCGCGAGTTGCGTTGAAGCGGGGTATTCAGGAAGGCTGAGCATGATCCGCAAAAGCGGGAGCCGGTTTTCCGAAAGGATCATGCTCGAATAATCATATCAGCGCGCTCGTGTCTGGCAGCGAAACGCATCCGGCGATCGGTTGGCTGATGACGAATGCGCGCAGGCACCGCGTCGCCGGCAGCGACACCCGGCCCGACTTCACCGTGATCGGACCCGCTGTCAATCTCACCGCGCACATCGAATCGATGCGCCGGCAATTAGGTCAGCAGCTTCTGCTGTCGTCGGATTTCGTTGGGGAAGGCGGAATCTCTGCCCGCTCGCTCGGCCACCACGCGCTCAAGGGCGTCGGCCGATCAGGAATTGTTTGTACCGATCAGCCCGGCCGGGAGGCCGGGCTGATCGGGCGCGCGCCGCTTATTGCTGCTTGCTGGAGCGGACCTGAGCCCGCGCGTTGACCGTATCCCTGGCCGCCTGGTCGGTCTGCCAGGCCTGGAATTGCTTGAACAAGGCATCGCGGTCCGCTTCCGACTGCGCCCCCTTTGCAGCCGCCGGGTTCTGCTTCAGGAACTCGTCGAACCTGCCGCGTGCGACCGGCTGGAGGTTGTGGCTGTCGAGCCATTGCTGCGCGTAGGGCAGACGGGTCCATCCCGCCAGCGGCGCCGACAGTGACGTTTCCTTCCACTTCGGATGGAACGGCGGATTCTGCAATTTCGGGAATTTCGTGAAGAACGCATCCACGAACTGCGTGAGTTTGCGATAGCGCTCGGAGCCGGGCGACCAGTTATAGGCCGCGAGCACCGCCGGCACCGCGATGGTGTCCACCCGCTCGCCTTCGGCGATCAGGTTCGGATAGTCCTTCGAGGTGAGCGTCGCCGGCAGATAATCGGTCTGCAGCGGCTTGTCATAGCTCACATTGACGAGGTGAAAGCGGCCGTCATTGTTGAAGGACGAGACCGACTTGTACGGCTTGCCGCCGACCACGATCACGGCGTCGATCTGGCCGGCCTTCAATTTCTCCATCGCGATGCGCTGCTCGATATAGACGAAGTTGGCCTTCATCCCGAGCCGTTCGGCGACCGTCAGCGCGGTGACGAAGGTGCCGCCGTTGGGCAGGTCGACGCTGATGGTCTTGCCTTCGAGCTCCTTCAGGTTCTGCACCGACTTCGGCGCAATGATCGTCATCTCCTCGTTATAGAGCTTGGTCACATAGGTGAACTGCTTCTTGATGTCCTTGGCAAAGCCCTTGCGCTCGAGATAGTCGAGCGTGTCGGAGCGGACGATGCCGAGGTCGACGCCCTGCAGAAACAGGATGTCGGCGACGCTCTGCACCGAGCCGCGGCCCACGATCGGGAGCACGCGCAGCTTGTTGCCGTCGTCCAGCACCGAAGCGAGGTCGGCACCCACCTGCACATAGGTGCCGCCGATGGTGCCGGTGATCAGCGTGACCGTGTTGGCATTCAGCGCCTGCTTGGTCTGTGCCGAGCCGAACTGGAAGATGGCCTTGAGACTGTCGCTGACCTTCGCCGGGTCATACTCGCCCTCGTCGGCGGCGCGAGCCGCAGAGCCGCAAATCATCATGATGGCAACGAGTGCCAGTCCAAATAAGCGTCGCATGTTGTCCCCTGGGCAGTATGAGGTTTTAGTTGGCTAGTTGCGCCAGCCGGCGTTGTGCGTCGGGCGAACCGAGTTGCGCGGCCTTCTGATACCAGGCGCGGGCCTTTGCGGGCTCGGGAACGATGTTGCGGACATCGCTGGTGCCGAGCACATCCGGATCGTAGGTCTGCGCCAGCATCAGCGCAGCGTCCGCTTCCTGGCCGTCGGCGGCGCGCTCGAGCAGCAGCCGGGCGGACATCAGATCGCCGGTCGCCAGGAAACCCTTGGCGCGCTGCATCAGGCTCGCAAGCTCGTCCGGATCCATGCGCCGGACGGCCGGCGGAGCAGCTGGCGCGGGTGCGGCCGGAGGTGCCAGCGCGGCCATCGGAGGCGCGGCGACAGGAGCCGGAGCTGCGGCCGCCGGAGCTGGAGCCGCCGGGGCTGCGGTCGGCGGCGGCGGCGTAGTCGGTGCACGGGTCAGCGCGGTCTGATAGGCCGTCGAAATGTCTTCACGCGACGGCAGCATCGCGACTTGCTGCGGCGGCCGTTGCGCGCCCGGTGTCTGATTGGCCGCCACCCGTGCGGGATCCTTCAGCTGGATGTCGCGCTGCGTGAGCTGCGTCGTCGGAGCGTCGGGCTGCGCGTTGGCAGAGGGAACGGGAAGCACGGTCGAGATCGACGCCTTCGCGCTGGTCAGCAATTCGCGCGTCGCGTCCGAGGAGAACCATGCGCAGACCACAGCGACCGCAGAGGCTGCAACAGTGGCGAACAGGATCTTCGTCGAGATCGAGAACCGGCGCGGCTCGCGTATCGTGTCGTATTCGAACTCCGCCGGGTCGGGTTCACCATCGGGATCGCTGAGAAAGAGCGGGACGGAATTGCTCGACTGATACTCCGTCTGGGCGCTTCTTCCGAACGCATAGGGCCGGGGTCGAAGGCCGTTGTTGATGTCCTGTTCGAGACCGTCGATGTCAGGCTCATAGGACCGATAGCGCGGTTGATCCACCATGGCGTAGTTCCCCACTACTGTGACGCAACAATCGGGGCTTCCCTGGCACTTTTTTTCTTGACTGTGCTCGCCATGAGCGCCCCGCTACTGATGGGCCTTAAAACGCCGCCGGAATCGGCCCAAAACGCGGCCTTTTGCGGCACGATTTGGGAGATATTTTGATTTCTTTAAGGCAAAGAGCGTTGTGCGCCGCAACATGTCATGGTTGACGCGTCCATCGTCCCGCACGCGCCCGACTGCGCTTACACTAAAATTATGATGCAAAATCAAGGTCTTCCTAGAGGTACTTCATCCGGAAGAGGCCGCCGCACCCCAAGGTAGCGACGACCCTCGGCGCGTTAACCAAGAGTTTACGAGTTTGTAGATTTCCGGACTACGGATGCAGGATCACCTTGCCCATCGCCTTGCGTCCGGCGAGCACCTTCAGGGCTTCGGCAGTCTGCGCCAGCGGGAAGGTGCGGTCGACGTGGGAAGAGATTTTTCCCTCCGCCGTCCACTTCACCAGCTTCTCCAGATTGGCGCGATTCTTCGCAGGGTTGAGCCGCGCCCAGTGGCCCCAGAACACGCCGCGGATATCGCAGCCTTTGAGCAGCGCGAGGTTGAGCGGCATCTTCGGAATTTCGCCCGCCGCAAAACCGATCACGAGAAAACGGCCTTCCCAGGCGGTGGAGCGAAGCGCTGCCTCGGCGTAGCTGCCGCCGACCGGATCGAACACGATATCGGCGCCCTTGCCGCCGGTGAGCTTGCGCAACCCTTCCTTCAGATCTTCGCTGGCGTAGTTGAGGGTCAGCTCGGCGCCGTGCTGTTTGGCAAACTCGAGCTTCTCGTCTGACGACGCGCACGCAATCACCTTCAAGCCCATCAGCTTGCCGAGCTCACAGGCAGCCAGGCCGGTGCCGCCTGCCGCGCCGAGCACCGCAAGCGTCTCGCCGGGCTTCGGGCTTGCGCGGTCTTCCAGCGCATGCAGCGCGGTGCCGTAGATGATGATGATGCCGGCGGCGCGATCGAAGTCGAGATTGTCGGGGATCTTGACGATCGAATTGGCAGGCAGCGCGATCTTCTCGCGCGCGCCATTGTGGCCGCAGGAAGCGACCACGCGGTCGCCGACCTTCAAATCGGTGACGCCGGCGCCGATGCTCTCAACCACGCCGGCGATTTCCGCGGCCGGCGAGAACGGGAAGGGCGGCTTGATCTGGTACTTGCCCTGGATCATCAGGATATCGAAGAAATTCAGTGCCGCCGCCTTGATCGCGATCACGGCCTCGCCGGGCCCGGCCACCGGATCGGGCACGTCGGTCAACACGAGATCGTCGGGTTGGCAATATTGCGAGCAGAGAATGGCTTTCATGGAAACACCTGGCTTTCGAACCGGCACGGAAGGCTCGATACTCCATGCCGGATTTGAAGCGTCCCGACAATACGGCGCGAGACCCAGGGAGGAAGTCAAACGATGTTTGAAAAGGGCCTGCTGAAGGGAAAACGCATTCTTGTAACCGGCGGTGGCTCCGGGTTGGGTGCTGCGATGGGGCGCCGCTTTCTCGAGCTCGGCGCGGAGCTCATCATCTGCGGCCGCAGGCTCGAACGTTTGGAAGCGACCGCGGCCGGGATGCGCGAAACCCCCGGCGGCAAGGTCCACACCATCAGATGCGATATCCGCGATGGCGCCGCGGTCGATGCCATGATGGATGCAGTGTTCGATGAAGCGCCGATCGATGTGCTCGTCAACAACGCGGCCGCGACTTTCATCGCGCAGACCGAGCACCTGTCGTTTCGTGCAGCGGATGCGATCCTCGCTCCGACGCTACATGGGACGATGTACTGCACGCTCGCGGCGGGCAAACGCTGGATCGACGGCAAGCGCAAGGGCGTGGTGCTCTCCATCCTTTCGACATCGACCGTCACCGGCCGTGCCTTCACCGTGCCCTCGGCCATGGCGAAGACCGCGGTGCTGGCGATGACGAAGAGTCTCGCTGTCGAATGGGGGCCGAAGGATGTGCGTCTGGTGGCGATCGCGCCGGGCGCGTTTCCAACTCCGGGAGCGACGGGGCAGCTTCGCCCCGAAGGCCGCGACTCGAATTGGGCTTCGCGCAATCCGCTCGGCCGCGCCGGCGAGCACAGCGAGCTTGCCAACCTCGCGAGCTTCCTGATCTCGGATCAGGCCGGCTACATCAATGGCGAGATGGTAGTCCAGGACGGCGGCGCGCATCTGCGTTCGTCCGGCGCCGAAGATTTGCTGCAATGGACCGACGCGCAGTGGGAACAACAAAGAGCGGCGCGCGCGAAGAACTAATCGCGATCGACGGTTAACTGGCTTCCCAAGCAGCCGTTTCCCGGCTATGGCTGCAGCTGCGCAAGCGACTCAATTTTCGAACTCACTCCGAGCCATCTTCCAGTCACAATGATGAGGGAACCAGACCGCATCATGTTCTTTCGGCGGCTGCTGTCCACGGTAATCACGGGTGCGTTGGTGTGCGGAGCGGCGAGCTTCGCGCAGGCGCAGACGGCGGCGCCCAAAGCCACAAAAAGCGAGGCCACCAAAGGCGAGGCCACGAAGAGCGCCGCGACCAAGAGCGCCGCGGCCAAGCCGGAACCCGCCAAGCCGCCGCCTTCCATGACGGGCGGCACCGAGCCGACCCTGATCGGACAGTTCGGCACCTGGGGCGCCTATAGCGCGACTCCCAACGGCAAGCGCGTCTGCTTCGCGCTGGCGAAACCCGCCACTTCGAAAACCAATCCGCCGAATTGGCCACGCGATCCGGCCTATGCTTTCGTCTCGACGCGTCCGGCCGAGAAGGTTTCCAACGAAGTTTCGATCATGATCGGCTACGCCTTGAAGCCGGGCTCGGAATTGTCGCTGGAAGTCGGCGGCGCGTCGTATGCGATGTACACCCAGGGCGACGGCCTCTGGATCAAGAATGCCGCCGAAGAGGACCAGATGGTCCAGGCCATGCGCCGCTCGGCAGATGCTGTCGTCAAAGGCACCTCCGCCAAGGGCACGGAGACCACGGACACCTTCTCGATGAAGGGCCTCTCGCAGGCGCTCGACCGCATCGCGCAGGACTGCAAGCGGTAGTTTTTGCTCGAAACTGACGGATTTCACGGCTTTCCAGCGCGCGTTGGAAGGCTTATGTGGTTGACATGACCGACATCCAGACCAGCACTGCCGGGGAAGATTCCCGCGCTTCCATGCTCGTGGAGAAGACCCCGCTCGAATCCTATGTGCCGCCGGCAAAACCGTCGTTGATCGGCTTGTCGCGCGCGGAGCTTGCCGAGCGGCTCGGCGAGATCGGCGTGGCGCCGTCGCAGCGCAAGATGCGGGTGCAGCAGCTGTGGCACTGGATCTATTTTCGCGGCGCGAAGGATTTTGACGAGATGACGAGCGTCTCGAAGGACACTCGCGCGGAGCTCGCAAAGCACTTCACCGTCGACCGGCCCGAGGTCGTGGCCGAGCAAATCTCCAATGACGGCACGCGCAAATGGCTGCTGCGGCTGCCGAGCGGCGACAGGGTCGAGCGGCCGCACGAAGTCGAGTGCGTCTACATTCCCGAGACCGATCGCGGCACGCTCTGCGTTTCCTCGCAGGTCGGCTGCACGCTCAACTGCGCGTTCTGCCATACCGGCACGCAGCGGCTGGTGCGCAACCTCACCGCGGGCGAGATCGCAGGCCAGGTGATGGTCGCGCGCGATCGCCTGAACGACTGGGCCGATCGCGAGAACGGCACGCGCCTCGTCACCAATGTCGTGGTGATGGGCATGGGCGAGCCGCTTTACAATTTCGAGGCTGTGCGCGATGCGTTGCTGATCGTCGCCGACAATGAAGGCATCGGCATCTCACGGCGCCGCATCACGCTGTCGACCTCGGGCGTCGTGCCAAACATCATTCGTACCGGCGAGGAGATTGGCGTGATGCTCGCGATCTCGTTGCATGCGGTGCACGACGAATTGCGCAACGAATTGGTGCCGCTGAACCGCAAATATCCGATTGCCGAATTGCTGCAGGCGTGCCGCGACTATCCGGCCGCGTCGAATGCGCGGCGCATCACCTTCGAATATGTGATGCTGAAGGGCGTCAACGATTCCCTCGATGATGCGAAGCTGCTGGTGAAGCTGCTCAAGGGCATTCCGGCGAAAATCAATCTCATTCCGTTCAATCCGTGGCCGGGCACGGTTTACGAATGCTCTGACTGGGACCAGATCGAAAAGTTCTCCGAATATATCTTCAACGCCGGCTACTCCTCGCCGGTGCGGACGCCGCGCGGGCGCGACATCCTCGCCGCCTGCGGGCAGTTGAAATCTGAGACCGAGAAATTGTCGGCGCGCGAGCGGCAGGCGCTGCGCGCGATGGCAATGACGGATTGACCGGATGGCCTTGATCGGCCGGCTCTTGGTGATCGCGTTCGCGTTTCTCGCCGCCTGTCTGGTGGCGGGGATGATCATTGTCGGCGCCGTCATGTTCCCGGAATTCAGCGATCTTGGCTCGGGGCCGATCGATCAAGGCGCAATCGACATCATCATCGGGTTCGGGTTCATCTTCATCTCCGGCTTTGCGCTATTGCCGGCGATGATCATCGCGCTCATCACCGAAGCCTTCTATATCCGCAGCGCGCTCGCTTACGCGGTCGGCGGCGCCCTGGTCGGGCTTGCCTGCTACCTCGGCCTCGTGCCGTTCGATCCCCAGACGCTACACTTCGAGGGCATCGTGCGGCGGCACATGGAAATCATGACCGGCGCCGGCATTGTCGCCGGAATCGTCTATTGGATGATCGCGGGCCGCACCGCCGGCGCCTGGCGCGCGCCGCCACGGCGGTTGCCGCCACCGCCGCCGATGCCGTCGCAATCTCGGCCGCCGTATTAACGCCCGGCGTGAGCCTTCCCATGCCGGACTTCCTCCGCTAAACCGCGCAATATGAACCGGATCGCACTCCTTATCGCACTCGGGCTGGCGGCGTTCGTCGGATTGCTGTTCGGGTTCTTTCCCGAGCTTGATCTGAAGCTGGCAGCGCTGTTTTACGATGCGGCGACCAAATCCTTCCCGCTCAAGTTCAACACGCTGGCGGAGTTCGCGCGCGACGCCGCGATGTGGATCGCATGGCTCCTCGCATTGCCGGCGCTTGTCGCGCTGGTCGTGAAGCTCGTGTGGCCGGATCGGCCGTTGCTGATGTCGGGGCGAGCGATGGCCTTCCTGCTCATCACGCTCCTGCTTTCCGCCGGCGTTCTCACCAATTTCACCTTCAAGAGCTATTGGGGGCGTCCGCGTCCGGTCATGGTCACGCAGTTCAATGGACCCGAAAAATTCGTGGCGTGGTGGGATCCGCGCGGAAGCTGCGGTCGCAATTGCTCGTTCTTCTCCGGCGAAGGCGCGACCGCGTTCTGGACCTATGCGCCGGCAGCGTTGACGCCGCCGGCCTTGCGCCCGCTCGCCTACGCCGCGGCGACGTTGTTCGGCGTGGCGACCAGCCTGCTCCGGATGGCGTTCGGCGGCCACTTCTTCACCGACGTCGCCGCCGCCGGACTGGTGACCTTCCTGGTGATCTGGCTGGCGTATGGCTGCATCTATCGCTGGCCCCGCACCAGGCTGACCGACGAAGGCATCGAGGCCGCGCTGACGCGATTTGCCTGGCCTGGCTATGTCTGGCGTCGCGGGTTGACGGACCGCTGGTCGAAATCGAAGCGGTCCTCCGTGCACCGCATCGTCGATACCGCTGACGATTGAGCGTTGAGCGGCTTGCCTAGCAAGGCGTTCTGCCTATAGAACCGCGCGAATTCGATATTCGCGCCCTCAAGCCGCAAACGAACTCAGCTGTTTTTTCCGACCGATTGGATGCGCCATGAGTACGATCCTGAAAAGCCTGCCCAAGGGGGAAAAAGTCGGCATCGCTTTCTCGGGCGGCCTCGACACTTCTGCGGCGCTGCTGTGGATGAAGCAAAAGGGCGCCCGCACCTTTGCCTATACCGCCAACCTCGGCCAACCCGACGAGGCCGACTACGACGAGATTCCGCGCAAAGCACTGGTGTTCGGCGCAGAGAAAGCCCGGCTGGTGGATTGCCGCACGCAACTGGTCCACGAAGGTATCGCCGCCATCCAGTCCGGTGCCTTCCACATCGCGACCGGCGGCATCGCGTACTTCAATACGACGCCGCTTGGTCGCGCCGTGACCGGCACGATGCTGGTCTCGGCCATGAAGGAAGACGGCGTCAACATCTGGGGCGATGGGTCCACCTTCAAGGGCAACGATATCGAGCGTTTCTACCGCTACGGCCTGCTGACCAATCCGAATTTAAGGATCTACAAGCCCTGGCTCGACCAGCAATTCATCGACGAGCTCGGCGGCCGCGCCGAAATGTCGGCGTTCATGACCGCCCAAGGATTCGCCTACAAGATGAGCGCCGAAAAGGCGTATTCGACCGACAGCAATCTCCTCGGTGCAACCCATGAGGCCAAGGACCTCGAGGGCCTCGCCAGCGGCATCATGATCGTCAATCCCATCATGGGCGTGCCGTTCTGGCGCGACGACTGTGTCGTGAAGGCCGAGAAGGTCGCTGTGCGTTTTGAGGAGGGCCAACCCGTCGCGTTGAACGGTCGGACGTTTGCCGACCCTGTCGCGCTGTTCCTCGAGGCCAACGCCGTCGGTGGCCGGCATGGCCTTGGCATGAGCGACCAGATCGAGAACCGCATCATCGAGGCCAAGAGCCGCGGCATTTACGAAGCTCCCGGCATGGCGCTGCTGCACGTCGCCTACGAGCGCCTCGTCACCGGCATCCACAACGAAGACACCATCGAGCAATACCGGATCGGCGGCATGCGGCTAGGCCGATTGCTCTACCAGGGGCGATGGTTCGACTCTCAGGCGCTCATGCTGCGCGAAACCGCCCAGCGTTGGGTCGCGCGCGCTGTCACCGGCGAGGTGACGCTCGAGCTGCGCCGTGGCAACGATTACTCGATCCTGAATACCGAGAGCCCGAACCTGACCTATCAGCCGGAGCGGCTGAGCATGGAAAAGGTGGAGGAGGCGGCGTTCACGCCGGCCGACCGTATCGGCCAGCTGACCATGCGTAACCTCGACATTGCCGACACCCGCGCCAAGCTCGATCTCTACGCAGAGACAGGCTTGCTGACGATCGGGGAAGGCTCGCAGATATTCAAGCTCGACAGCGACAAGAGCTGAACTGACCGCTTCGCTCGCAATGACGTGTTAAAAAATGGCCGGGATCGCTCCCGGCCATTTGCTTCTCGTCGATCCGCCTTTGTCTTACCGTGGTGGCGCGGTGCCGGGCGGGGGCGGCGGCAGGGACGCCGCGTTGCCGTTGAGCAGCGGCGTGATGCGGCGGACCGTGACGCGCCGGTTGATGCGGCTCGGGCCGTCGGTCTGCTCCTTCAGATATTGCGAGCCGTAACCCTGCGAGGTCAGGTTTTCGGCCGGCACCCCGAACTGCTGGGTGAGCAGTTCGGCCGCCGATTCCGCGCGCCGGTCCGACAATGACAGATTGTCGGTGTCGTTGCCGGTCGCATCGGTGTGGCCTTCGATCAGGAACACTTCGCGCGGGTTGCGCTGGATGGCGCGGTTGAGGCCATCGGCGATCGCCTGCAGTTTCGCGGCCTGGTCCGGCGGAATCTCCCACGAGCCAAGGTCGAAGTTGATGGTGTTGACGTCGATGCTCGGCATCAACATGCGCACGTTGGGGCTATAGCGGATTTCTTCGAGCGAATAACGCCGCTCGATCCGGTCCACCGGAGGCGCGACAAGGGTGTCATAGATCATCTCTGGCGGCGCGCCGTCGTAATCGACGATGTAGCGATCGTAGGGGATACGAACAACCGGCGGCGGCAGGTCGACGAAGAATCCGCCGACCGCGCGCGGATCGCGGTAGCTGTTGTCGATGATGACGATCTCGCGGCCATCGCGGTCGCGCCGGATCCGCCGCATCAACTGACCGTCGCCTCCGACCACCGTAATGATTTCCGTTCCGTCGGGACGGACCACGATGGTGCGGTTCTCGCCGCGAACGACTTCGGTGCGGATGTCGCGCGCGCCGAAGCGGAAACGATCCAGCTCATTGTGTCGCACGAACTCCTGGCCGCCCGGATCGCGGACGATGATGCGGCCGGGCTCGGTGATTACCGTGCGGCCGCCCTCCTGGACCTCGCGGCGTTGACCTCGGAAGTCGTCAAGACGGCGCGGTCCCTGTGCGGCGGCGCCCGGTGCGATTGGCGTGAGCGCGGCGGCGGGCTGCGGTACGGACGGCAGCGGAGCAGCGACGGTCGGCGCGCGCCGGAAGGCCGGGGCCACCGTCGGCGGCGCATTCTGGACGCGGCCGGGAGGCACTGCGGCGCTCGGGGCGCCTGGGACGACGCTGGGCGCGGCGGCGTTTGGCGGCGGATTCGTGCCGGCACCCGGTGCATTACCCGGACGGCCGGGCGGTGTGCCCGCAGCCGCGGGCGGCGGCGGTGTCGCGGGCGCGGGTTGGGTCTGGGGTGCGGGCGCAGCCTGGCTCGGCGCCGCGGGTGGCGTCTGCTGGGTGCGGCCGGGTGGGGGCGTGGTGGGCGGAGCACCGGGCGTGCCTGCCGGAGGTGTGCCGGTGGCCGGCGGGTGGCCGCCATGCTCGCGACGCTCCTCGCGTCCCTGCGGGCCGCCTGCGGGGGGCGTCGAGGTTTGCGGCGTGGCCGTGGGTGGTGGCATCGGGCGAGTTGGGGCGGCAGCCGGCGGAGGTGGCGGCGGCGTTGGCGGTTTGGCCGCGGGAGGCGGCGGGGGCGGCGGAGTTGCCGGCTTGGCCGGCGGCTGCGGGGGAACTGCATGCGGAGGCGGCGGCGGGGGCGCTGCATGCGGCGGTGGTGGCGGGGGCGCTGCATGCGGTGGTGGCGGCGGAGGCGCAGCCGGCCTGGCCGGGGGCGGCGGAGGAGCCGGCGGCTTGGCTGCCGGAGGCGGCGGGGCTGCGGGTCTTGCCGGAGGCGCCGGCGGCTTCGCGGGAGGCTGCGCGCCCTTCGGTGGCGCGTGCTCCTTGCCTTTCTCTTCGCCCTGCTGCTGCGCCACCACGATCGGCGCGCTTTGCGCGTGCGAGACGGTGCTTGCAAATTGCGTAGCAGTGAGAGCGGTCGTGGCAAGCAGCACGAGGCGAAGTTTTGTCATGGTGATCTCGGTTCCCGGAAAGGTTCTGAAGGCTGGCGATCAACGACCAAGCGTTAGGCCGGATTGTGGCAGGGTTCAAACGCCGATTCGCATTTATTTCACATGACAAAGGGCACAATTCGGCCGTCGTTCATGACGCATTCAGCCGCTGCCCTCAAATCGCAATTCGGGTTGCGACAGCTCGATCGGTTGCGGGATTGGGCGTGGAAGGTGCGTTCGGTCCGCGCGCGGGAACCTCGTCCGGCATCTTGCCCGGCAGTTCATCCGGCGTTGGCGGCTCACCGGGCTCGCGAATCGGCGGCGGCATTTCAGGCTGCGGATTTCCAGGCGGCTGCTCGCGCGGTGGCTCGGTCGGCGTGCCCGGCGTCGGGGGTGGAATCTCGGGAGGCTCGATCGGCGTCGGCTTCGCATCTCCGTTGGTGAGTGCGATAACGACGCGGATGCCGCGATGTTCCCGACAGAACGTTAGCCGCGCAGCAGGAAGGTATTGCTCCGCGTCCTGCCGGCCTCGCGATAACCGCGCGAAACCATGTCGGCGATGCAGTCCTGCTGCCATTCGCCCCGCGAGAGATGTTCGATCACGACCGCGCGCGGCCATTGCGCTTGCGGCGCTTCCCTGAAGAACGGGATGAGCGCCTGGTCTTCAAAACCTTCGATGTCGATCTTCAGCGCGTCGACCTTGGCGACGCTGGCCTCCTCGAGAATGCGCTGCAGCCGCAGCGACGGCACCTTGATGGCGCTCGTACCGGGCTGACCCGTAACGATGTGGCTGGCGCCAAGATTGCCGCCGTCGGTTTCGATCATCAATTCGCCGTCGGCGGGGCCGGCGGCCGCGGCCATCAACAGGGTTTGCGTGTTGCCGGAGGCCTTGTCGTTGAAGGCGAGCCGCGCATGCGTGACCGGATGCGGCTCGACCGCAATCACTTTGCCGCCCGGGCCGACATGGCGTGCCAGCACCAGCGCATAAGTGCCGACATTGGCGCCGATGTCGACGAATACGCCGCCAACAGGCGTATTCATGCGCAGGAAATCCAGCTCTTCGAGATTGTAGTCGGGATTGAACAGCGCGCCGCGCTCGGTCGCGCTCGCCTGGTGATGGAAGCGGAACGACGCGCCCTGATAGGACACATCGACCGGGCCGGCACGCAACAGATTGACCAGCCGCGACAGCATCGGGCGGAACGCGCCGCGCTTCAGACGCGAGCGATGCGCCAGAGCAATGATCGCGGCCTGCGCCGCATTCGGCGCAAACGCGCCGAATGGCGCGGGCGAGGGATCGTTGTCGGGAGTCAAAGCAGGTCCTTGAAGAGCCGAACGCTGTCGAAGCGGCGTAGGCATAGCGGGTTTTGCTACATGAGAAAACTGCCGCCAGTAGTCCAATTACAACATTCGCATCCCGTCGCAACGCTCACTTTTGCGAATGTTGGAATTAGAGGGCCACTAGCAAAATACCGATTCTAGTGGAGCTTGGGGATTTGACGTTCGCTTACGAGTTCGCCGCAAGCAGAGTAGCGAACGTCAAATCCGCTCCACTAGCCCGGAAAGATCATGAAGCCGGCGCGCGGGAAATGCACCACGACTTCGCCGGCCCTGGGATCATGACGGCGGATCGCGATGTGTTGCGGCGACAGCGCGACGATCTCGCCGGCCACGCGGACCTTGCCGTAGTCGTCGGGCGCCACCTCGACCTTGTCGCCGACCTTGCGGCCGTTCGGATCATTGGGGTCGTGCAGCTCGGCGGTCTCGGGCGCCAAGTTCGCCGCGAGGTCGAGCGCTTCCGCAGGAGACATTTCCGTGCGCGCGCCGTGGCCGATGGCGCGCAGCCGTCCGGTCCAGGCGCGGGTGTGGTCGAACTCGGCCAGGAGATCGTCGGCGCCCTCAAGGTTGGCCCGCGCGTACCAGAGGTTCATATAGGCATTGATGTCGAGGAGACTGGGCGCCTCGCCGGCGAGCCAGGTCCGCTCGTCGCCGAGCTGCGTGTCGATCCAGGCGAGATGGGCGCGAAACTGGTCGCGCATCTGCGGGATCGCCGACTTCATCGCTGCGACGTCGAACTTGGCGCCGCGCAGCTTTTCGCGGTCGGCGATGAAGTCGGCCGGCACCTTGTCGGCGATCGAGCCGAATACGAGGTTGACCGTGTTCTGGAAGAACGGACGGTCGGTCCACATCGCGCTGCCCCAGGCCAGCCCTTCGGTGCCGCGCGGCAGCAACGACGGTTCCGGAAAGCGGCGCTCCAGCTCGCGCATGATGCACTGGGTGTCGCAATAGATGTCGGCGCCGATCTGCAGCACCGGCGTGCGGCGGTAGCCACCGGTCATCGGCATCAGATCGGGGCGCGGCATGATCCGCGAGATCAGAACCGAGGTCCACGCGATCTTCTTGATGCCGAAGATGAGGCGGATTTTTTCGGAGAAAGGCGAAGCGTCGAAGTGATGCAGGATGACGGGCTTGTCGGACATCAGGCCCTTCCTTCAAGCGAATGATCCCTCGCCGCGGGCTGCGGGAGGGATCAGGAAAACTGCGCCGCCGCGGTTCGTGCCTAGATCTGCCGCTCGACCAGCTTCAGCTTCAGCTCGGCGATGGCCTCCGACGGGTTGAGGCCCTTCGGACAGGCCTTGGCGCAATTCATGATGGTGTGACAGCGGTAGAGCCGGAACGGATCCTCGAGATTGTCGAGCCGCTCGCCGGTGGCCTCGTCACGGCTATCCTTGACCCAGCGGGTCGCCTGCAACAGCGCGGCGGGGCCGAGGAAGCGCTCGCTGTTCCACCAATAGCTCGGACAGGAGGTGGAGCAGCAGGCGCACAGGATGCATTCATAGAGGCCGTCGAGCTTCTCGCGATCCTCGTGGCTCTGCTTCCATTCTTTCTGCGGCGTCGGCGAATAGGTCTTCAGCCACGGCTCGATCGAGGCATATTGCGCATAGAAGTTGGTGAGGTCGGGCACCAGGTCCTTCACGACCGGCTGGTGCGGCAGCGGGTTGATCTTCACCGCGCCCCCCGAAGCGACGTCGTGCATCGATGTGGTGCAGGCAAGCGTGTTCTGGCCGTCGATGTTCATGGCGCAGGAGCCGCAGACGCCCTCGCGGCAGGAGCGGCGGAAGGTGAGGGTCGGATCGATGTGGTTCTTGATCCAGATCAGCCCGTCCAGCACCATCGGGCCGCAATCATGGGTGTCGACATAATAGGTGTCGGTGCTCGGATTCTTGCCGTCGTCCGGATTCCAGCGATAGATCTTGAACTCGCGGATCTCGGTCGCGCCCTGCGGCTTCGGCCAGACTTTGCCGCCGGTGATCCTCGAATTTTTCGGAAGTGCGAATTCAGCCATCTATTCTGCCTCTACGGTTCTCCGCGTCATTGCCGGGTTTGACATGGCAATCCATCGTTTTGAAGATGGATGCGCGGATCAAGTCCGCGCATGACGAGTATGCTCAGTACACCCGCGCCTTCGGCGGGATGTACTGCACGTCGTTGGTCATGGTGTAGTCGTGCACCGGACGGTAGTCGATCGAGGTCTTGCCGCCCTGGTCGATCCACGCCAGCGTGTGCTTCATCCAGTTCTTGTCGTCGCGCTGGTTGAAATCCTCGCGCGCATGGGCGCCGCGGCTCTCGGTGCGGTTCGCGGCCGAATCCATGGTGACGACGGCCTGCGCGATCAGGTTGGAGAACTCCAGCGTCTCGATCAGATCGGAATTCCACACCAGCGAGCGGTCGGACACCGAAATGTCGGAGACGCCGCCGTTGACCTTGTGAATCAGGTTCTGGCCTTCCTGCAGCACGTCGCCGTCGCGGAACACCGCGCAATTGTTCTGCATCACATGCTGCATGCTGTCGCGCAGTTTCGCAGTCGGCGTGCCGCCGGACGCGTGGCGGAAATGATCGAGCCGGCCGAGCGACAGGTCGGAGGAGTCCTTCGGCAGCTCCGGCTGGGTGGCATTGGCGGTGAGCTTCTCGGCGAGCCGCAGCGCCGCCGCGCGGCCGAACACCACGAGGTCGATCAGCGAGTTGGAGCCGAGGCGGTTGGCACCGTGGACGGAAACGCAGGCCGCTTCGCCGATCGCCATCAGGCCGGGGACGATGGAGTTGTCATCGCCGTTCTTCTTGGTCAGCACTTCGGCGTGATAGTTGGTGGGAATGCCGCCCATGTTGTAGTGCACGGTCGGCAGAATCGGGATCGGCTCGCGCGTCACATCGACATTGGCGAAGATGCGCGCGGATTCGGAAATGCCGGGCAGCCGCTCGGCCAGCACCTTCGGGTCGAGATGGTCGAGGTGCAGGAAAATGTGGTCCTTCTTCTTGCCCACGCCGCGGCCTTCGCGGATTTCGATGGTCATCGAGCGCGAGACCACGTCGCGCGAGGCGAGGTCCTTCGCCGACGGTGCATAGCGCTCCATGAAGCGCTCGCCCTCGGAATTGACGAGATAGCCGCCCTCGCCGCGCGCGCCCTCGGTGACGAGGCAGCCCGAGCCGTAAATGCCGGTCGGGTGGAACTGCACGAATTCCATGTCCTGCAGCGGCAGGCCGGCGCGCAGCGCCATGCCGCCGCCGTCGCCGGTGCAGGTGTGCGCCGAGGTGCAGGAGGCGTAGGCGCGGCCATAGCCGCCGGTCGCGAGGATGGTGGTTTGCGCGCGGAAGCGATGCAACGTGCCGTCATCGAGGTTCAGCGCGATCACGCCGCGGCAGGTGCCCTCATCGTCCATGATCAGGTCGATGGCGAAGAACTCGATGTAGAATTCCGCGGAGTGCCGCAGCGCCTGGCCGTACATCGTGTGCAGCATGGCGTGGCCGGTGCGGTCGGCGGCGGCGCAGGTGCGCTGCGCCTGGGTCTTGCCGTATTCCGTGGTCATGCCGCCGAACGGGCGCTGGTAGATCTTGCCGTCCTCGGTGCGCGAGAACGGAACGCCCCAATGCTCCAGCTCGTAGACTGCCGCGGGGGCGTGGCGTACCATGTATTCGATTGCGTCCTGGTCGCCGAGCCAGTCCGATCCCTTGACGGTATCGTACATGTGCCAGCGCCAGTCGTCCGGGTGCATGTTGCCAAGCGAAGCCGAAATGCCGCCTTGCGCCGCCACCGTGTGCGAGCGGGTCGGGAACACCTTCGTGATACAGGCGGTGCGCAGTCCCGCCTCGCTGCAGCCGACCACGGCGCGCAGGCCGGCGCCGCCGGCGCCAACCACGACGACGTCGTAGGTGTGGTCCTCGATCGGATAGGCCTTGCCATTGGTGGCGGGGCCCGAGCCGTTGGTGGCCTTGCCGTTGCCGTCACTGGCCATGGATCAAACTCCCGACGACAGTTTAAAGATGGCGTAGATCGAGGCCAGCGCCACTGCAAACGAGAAGAAATTATTGGCCATGATCGAGGCGAGTTTCAGCTTGTCATTGTGAATGTAGTCCTCGATCACGACCTGCATGCCGATCTTCATGTGCCAAGTCGAGGCGATGACGAAGAGGATCAGGATGACCGCGATCGGCAGCGAGCCGAGGATTTGGGCCGCGCCGGCCTGGTTGCGGCCGAGCAGCATCATGACGATGACCAGCACCGGGATGATCAGCAGCGTCATCGCTACCGCCGTGAGGCGCTGGCGCCAGAAATCGCCCGTGCCGGAATGCGAGGCGCCGAGATTGCGGACGCGGCCGAGCGGGGTACGCATCGACGGCGCGCCGTGGGTGCCTTCCGCGCTCATCGTCCGCCTCCGACGGCATAGGCCGCGATCCAGATCAGCACCGTCAGCGAAATGCCGCCGATCAGCGTGCCCCAGGCCAAGGCTTCCCGCTCGTTGGCCTTGAAGCCATAGCCGAGATCCCAGACGAAATGACGGAGGCCGCTGAGCAGATGATGCATCAGCGCCCAAGTGTAGCCGAACACGACGAGGCGGCCGATGAAGCTCGAGGTGAAGGCCTGGACGTTGGCGTAAGCCGTCGGGCCCGAGGCCGCCGCGATCAGCCACCAGGCCAGAAGCAGCGTGCCGAAATACAGTGCCATGCCGGTTCCGCGGTGGACGATGGAAAGCGTCATCGTCAGCGTCCAGCGGTAAATCTGCAGATGTGGCGAAAGCGGTCGTTCGATCCTGGCGGTCATTGGCGGCTTCGTGTTGCGGACCGCGGGACTCTTGGGAATCCGGGGGTCCGTCGGGGATCGCGGAGATTGGGCCTTATTTACGGAGTTGAATCATCCAGTGCAACGAAGAATATCAGCCATTCCGAACCCGCATTCACACCTACAAGGGAGGCCTGCAAATGCAGGCGTTGACACGGTCGGAGCGGTGTTGCTCGGTGGTATACCTGAAGCACGATTCAAGAACGGTTTGTTCGGGGACAGGAAACAGCCAAGGAAGCCATCATGACGATCGCCGGGCTAGATGCGAAAGAGGTGGTCGAGCTCGCTCTGCTGCTCATCGCAACCGGCGCATTATCGGGGTTCCTGGCCGGCCTGTTCGGGATCGGCGGTGGCGCCGTCCTGGTCCCGGTGTTTTATGAATGTTTCCGGCTGGCCGGCGTTCCGATCGAGGTGCGGATGCCGCTCTGCATCGGTACTTCGCTTGCGGTGATCATCCCGACCTCGATCTCTGCGTTCCGCGCACAATACCTCAGGGGCGCCGTGGACATGGCGGTCCTGAAGCTCTGGTGGCTTCCGATCCTGATCGGCGTGCTCGCCGGCAGCGTCACCGCGCGCTATGCGCCGGAGCGGCTGTTCAAATATGTCTTCGTCGTCGTGGCCTGGTCGGCGACGCTGCGGCTCTGGTTCGCGCGCGACAACTGGAAGCTTGGCGACGACATGCCGAAGGGCCTCGCGATGAGGATCTACGGCTTCTTCATTGGGATCCTTGCGACCCTGATGGGCGTCGGCGGCGGGCTGTTCTCGAACCTCCTGATGACCTTCTACGGCCGGCCGATCCATCAGGCGGTGGCGACATCGTCCGCGCTCGCCGTCCTGATCTCGATCCCCGGCGCGCTCGGCTATGTCTATGCCGGCTGGCCGGCGGCAGCACGGTTCCCCGATGTTGCGGCGCTGCAAATACCGCTGTCGTTCGGCTATGTCTCGCTGATCGGTGCCGTGCTGGCCATGCCGACCAGCCTGTTGACCGCGCCGCTCGGGGTCAGGGTCGCGCATGCGATGTCGAAGCGCACGCTGGAAGTCGCTTTCGGGCTCTATCTCTTCATCGTCGGCGGGCGGTTCGTGATCAGCCTGATCAGCGGAGAGTAATCGCCTTCGCGGTTATCGGATGAAGGGCCGCGGCGGCGCTCAATCCCCCCGCCGCACTTCGCTGTGACGCCATTTGCGAAGGTCGCCAGCACGACGCTCCTATGACTTGGCGTAGATATCCTTGTACTGATCGCGCAGAATATTCTTCTGCACCTTGCCCATGGTGTTGCGCGGCAGTTCGTCGACGATGAAGACGCGCTTGGGCATCTTGAATTTGGCGAGCCGCCCGTCGAGCCCCTTCAGCACCGAGACTTCGCTGACATCGGCGCCCTTGTTGCAGACCAGGACCGCGGTAACGCCCTCGCCGAAATCGGCATGCGGCACGCCGATCACGGCGGATTCGACCACGCCCGGCATGGCGTCGATCTCGCTCTCGATTTCCTTCGGGTAGACGTTGAAGCCGCCGGAGATGACGAGGTCCTTGCCGCGGCCGAGGATGTGCACATAGCCCTTGGTGTCGATCTTGCCGAGATCGCCGGTGATGAAAAAGCCGTCGTCGCGGAACTCGGACTTCGTTTTCTCCGGCATGCGCCAATAGCCCCGGAACACATTCGGCCCCTTGATCTCGATCATGCCAATCGTGTCGGCCGCAAGCGGTTTGCCGGTGTCGGGATCGGTGACACGTACGGAAACGCCGGGCAGCGCATGGCCGACCGCGCCGGGGACGCGATCGCCGTCATAGGGATTGGAGGTATTCATGTTGGTCTCGGTCATGCCGTAGCGCTCCAGCACGGCATGCCCGGTGCGCGCGGCCCATTCGCGGTGGGTGTCGGCGAGCAGCGGCGCCGAGCCCGAGATGAACAGCCGCATGTGTTTGGTCGTCTCCTTGTTCAGCGCGGGATTTTGCAGAAGCCGGGTATAGAAGGTCGGAACGCCCATCATCACGGTGGCGCGCGCCATCAGTTTGATGATGAGGTCGGGATCGAATTTCGGCAGGAAGATCATCGAGGCGCGGGCGAACAGCGTGACATTGCTCGCCACGAACAGGCCGTGGGTGTGATAGATCGGCAGCGCGTGGATCAGCACGTCCTTGTCGGTGAAGCGCCAGTAGCCGACGAGGGAGAGCGAGTTCGAGGCGAGATTGTCATGGGACAGCATCGCGCCCTTGGAGCGGCCGGTCGTCCCCGAGGTGTAGAGGATCGCAGCGAGATCGTCGTTGCCGCGCGGAACGGTAGTGAATTCGGCTTTCGCCTTGATGGCCGCGTCCGTCAGCGAGCCCTTTCCGTGGGAATCGAGCGTCTCGACCTTCGCTTTGACCTTGGCCGCAATGGCCTTGATGCCTTCCGCCTTGGAGGGATCGCAGACCACCAGCGACGGCTCGGCATCGGTGATGAAGTATTCGAGCTCATTGAGGGTGTAGGCGGTGTTGAGCGGCAGATAGATCGCACCGGCGCGCACCGTGGCGAGATAGAGCACCAGCCCCTGGACCGATTTCTCGGTTTGCGCTGCGACGCGATCGCCCGGCTTGACGCCGCGCTCCACCAGCACATTCGCGACCTGGCCCGCACGCGCGATCAAATCGCCGTAGGAGATGTGCTCGCCCTCGAGGGTCTCGATCGCGAGCCGCTTGGGATCGTCGAGCCCATCGAACAGACGTGAAAACAGGTTGGCGTTCGCGGTGGTGTTCATGCAACAATTCCCTGAAGGGGCACTGGCCGGGAAGTTGAGGCTGCATTAGCAAAAACGCCCCCAAAAAAGCAACGGAGACAGTTTGCATGACAAAGGGCGGAAAACGTGTGGCCTGGGTGACCGGCGGCGGGACGGGTATCGGCGAAGCCGGCGCGATCTCGCTGGCCGAGGACGGCTGGACGGTGGTGGTTTCGGGCCGGCGCAAGGATGCGCTCGATGCGGTGGTGGCGAACATCAAGAAGGCAGGCGGTGAGGCCGAAGCTATCCCGCTCGATGTCAGCAAGGCCGCGGACGTGCAGAAGGTGGTCGACCAAATCCTGGCCAAGCATGGCCGCATCGATCTCCTGGTCAACAGTGCGGGTGTCAACGTGCCGAAGCGGCGCTGGGCCGACATGGAACTGGAAGGCTGGAACCAGCTCGTCGACATCAACCTCAACGGCGTGCTCTATTGCATGCGCGCGGTGCTGCCGGCGATGCGCAAGCAAAAGGACGGCTGTATCATCAACGTCGCCTCATGGGCGGGCCGCCATGTCTCGAAAATGCCGGGCCCGGCCTACACTACGACCAAGCATGCGGTGCTGGCGCTGACCCATTCCTTCAATATGGACGAATGCGTCAACGGATTGCGCGCCTGCTGCCTGTCGCCGGGCGAAGTGGCAACGCCGATCCTGAAACTGCGCCCGGTGGTGCCGAGCGAGGAGGAGCAGGCCAAAATGCTGCAGCCGGAAGACCTCGGCCGTACCATCGCCTTCGTCGCCGGCATGCCGCCGCGGGTCTGCATGAACGAAATCCTGATCAGCCCGACGCATAACCGCGGATTCATCCAGACGCCGGCGAACAGGGATTGATCGTCATTGCCAGGAGCGACGCGACGAAGGAATCCAGCGTCCGCGCGGGGCTATGGATCGCTTCGCTTCGCTCGCAATGACGGCGTCAATTGCGGATTCATGGGGCAAGCGCGCAGCTACGGGCTGCCCCTCCGGCGGTTTCACGCATCACAAAGAATTATTTTCGGAAACCGCTCCGAAAACCTCCCGTAGTTCGGACAACAACGGCGCTGACATCCACGATCGAGCAGCGCGGTTGTTGACCCAACCATCTCCGGCGAAATCCGCCGGCACGCCAATCAATCGGGAGACCTTCCATGTCCAAGCGTATTGCACTTCTGTCCGCCGTTGCCCTCAGCGCGCTGGCGCTCACGTCGACCTTTGTCGCGGCCGCGCGTGCCGAGGAGAAGACCGTGATGGTCGGCGGGGCGGCGATGTTCCCATCCAAGAACATCATCCAGAACGCCGTCAACTCCAAGGACCACACCACGCTCGTTGCCGCGGTGAAGGCCGCGGGCCTGGTCGGCACCCTCGAAGGCAAGGGCCCGTTCACGGTGTTCGCGCCGACCAATGCCGCCTTCGGCAAGCTGCCGGCCGGCACCGTCGACACGCTGGTCAAGCCTGAGAACAAGCCAACCTTGACCAAGATCCTCACCTACCATGTGGTCGCCGGCAAATATGACGCCTCCGACCTCACCGACGGCAAGAAGCTGAAGACCGTCGAGGGCGAGGAACTCACCGTGAAGAGGGCCGACGGCAAGATCTGGATCATCGATGCCAAGGGCGACCAGTCGATGGTGTCGATCTCCAACGTCCATCAGTCGAACGGGGTGATCCATGTGGTCGACACCGTGCTGATGCCGGCCTCGTAAGACACCGCGAATCCCGATCTCCCGGATAGAGATCCCCACCGGGATACGCGACCGCGAGCCGGGGAATCCCGGCTCGCTTTTTTGTGAATGCGATGGACTTGAGCTATCGGCCCAATAGCGGGCAGGCAGTAACGAATTAGCCGATTCCGGCGTATATAGGCTCGTAGGCGATTTGAACGAGGATCAAGCGATGTCGACCCTGACCGCCGCCGAGGAATTTGCAAAGCGGGAACCATCCAAGGTGATCCAGCCCGCCTGGGTGCGGGCGACGCACTGGGCCAATGCCTTCGCCATGATCCTGATGATCATGTCGGGCTGGCAGATCTACAACGCCTCGCCGCTGTTCGGCTTCAGCTTTCCGCGCGGCATCACGCTGGGCGGCTGGCTCGCCGGCGCCCTGCTGTGGCACTTCGCCGCGATGTGGATACTGATGGTCAACGGCCTGATCTATCTCATCACGGGTTTTGCGACCGGCCGCTTCCGCAGGAAGCTGCTGCCGATCACGCCGACGGGGGTGATCTCCGACGTCAAGGCGGCGCTGACCTTCAAGCTCGCCCATGACGATCTCAGCAAATACAATTATGTGCAGAAGCTGCTCTATGCCGGCATCATCGCGGTCGGCATCGTGATCGTGCTGTCGGGCCTGTCGATCTGGAAGCCGGTGCAACTGCAATGGCTGACGGCGGTGTTCGGCGGCTATGACATTGCCCGCTATGTTCACTTCGTCTGCATGTCGCTGATTGTGGCCTTTCTGATCGTGCATGTGGTGCTGGCGCTGCTGGTGCCGAAGAGCCTGCGCGCGATGATCATCGGCCGCTGAAGGAGAAGTGATATGGGCCGCATGCGAAGACTTCTGATTCCCGGCGTCGACAAGAAGCTTCTGGTCAAGGATGCAGCGAAACTGATGCCGGATCTGGCGCGCCGCCGCTTCATCTCGGGCGGCGCCAGCCTCGGCGCACTCACGCTGCTGACCGGCTGCGACGTGGTCGACAGCGACTCCGCCGATCAGCTGCTGACGCAGGTTTCCAAGTTCAACGACGCCGTGCAGGCCTGGATGTTCAATCCGGATGCGCTGGCGCCGACCTTCCCGGAAAGCATGATCACCAGGCCGTTCCCGTTCAACGGCTACTACGATCTCGACGATGCGCCGGAAATCGAGGGGAAGGACTGGAAGCTCGAAGTGCGCGGGCTCGTCGACAACAAGAAGTCCTGGACGCTGGACGAATTGTACAAGCTGCCGCAGGTCAAGCAGGTCACGCGCCATATCTGCGTCGAGGGCTGGAGCGCGATCGGTAGCTGGACCGGCACGCCGCTGCGAGATTTCCTCAAGCTGATCGGCGCCGACACCAAAGCGAAATATGTCTGGTTCCAGTGCGCCGACAAGGACGGCTACAATTCGCCGCTCGACATGCGCACCGCGCTGCATCCGCAGACGCAGATGACGTTCGAGTTCGCCGACGAGATCCTGCCGCGCGCCTACGGCTATCCGATGAAGATCCGCGTGCCGACCAAGCTCGGGTTCAAGAATCCGAAATACGTGATCTCGATGGAAGTCACCAACGACTACAAGGGCGGCTACTGGGAAGATCAGGGCTACAATTCATTCAGCGGGAGTTGACGCGCGCTGTAGGGTGGGCAAAGCGAAGCGTGCCCACCAATCTTAGGGCGGCTCGACGAATGGTGGGCACGGCGCAAGCGCGCCTTTGCCAGCCTACCGATTTCCTCGCCAGCTTGGCCGGGAAGGTCGCCGGCACGGCGCCGAGCGCCAGCAGACCTGTAAGGCCTCAGAGCGCGTGTACTCATTAAATTCGCAACGTCCGCTTGGCCCACAATAGCGGAAGTGAGCTCACTCACTCGATCACCTCATCGGCTCGCGCGAGCAGCATCGCTGGAATTTCGAGGCCGAGCACTTTCGCAGTCTTTAGATTGATACTCAGCTCGAATTTGGTCGGCCGATAAAACGGGATGTCTGCCGGATTAGCACCTCTAAGAACCTTATCGATGAGGTTGGCGAGGCGGCGAAAGGTGTCCGGTAGATCAATCGAATAAGCCATCAGTCCGCCATGTCGGACGAATTCGTTGTAAGCATACATTGTGGGAATGCGGCCTTTCGCCGCCAGTTCGACAATCGTCGCACGATTGGCGAGATGTTCGGCCTCATCAGATACAATGAGCGCATCTGCTCGATCTTGTTCAATCGATCTAAAAGCGCTCTGGTACTCGGACTCGTTGAACGCGCTGTCCAGCGGAGCAGCGGTCAACGAAATGCCTGCTCGTTTGGCCGCCTCCCGCGCTGCCGCACCTCTTAGGTCTTCCCAGTATGTTCGTGACACAAGGTAAGTGGCGCTGGACAGTTTTGGCATCGCCTCGATCAATAGCCCGATACGTTTTCCAATGAATTCCAGTTCCGCAGCGATAGTAACGCCTGTTATGTTGCCGCCCGGGCGCGCAATGCTTGTCACAAGTCCTAGGGCAATCGGGTCGTTGACTATCGTCACAATCGGGATTGTCGTCGTCGCCATTTTGAAATCTAATGATAGACGAGCGGCCACCGCTAAAATCACGTCGGGATGCGTGTTGACGACATCCCGGACCAATTCGGAATAGTATTCGGGTCGACCTTCTCCGGAGTAGCGCTCCACGTCGAGGTTTTGGCCCTCGACGTAGCCAAGACGGCTTAGCTCCTCAAAAAAGGCACGGTATTGCGGTAGACCACTCAGGCTCATCTCACTGAGTGCGGCAACCGGGCTGACGAAAGCGAACCGTTTCCTCCTCGCCGGTTGCTGCGCTCGCGCCGCGACCGGCCACGTGGCCGCGATACCAAAAGCTGTGATGAAATCGCGCCGTCGCATGTATCCCTCTGAGGGAAAAACTCATCGACGCCTCAAGCCTAACACTTAACGGCAGGACTGGGGACGGGAAAGGGCAGCCAATCGCCGCCAGCCGCTGCGACCCAATGTCCATTCCGGGTTACCAACAGACCTCGTACTTTGCTACTCGATCACCTCGTCGGCGACGCCTAACAGCGTCGGTGGGATCGTGACGCCGAGCACCTTCGCCGTTTTGAGATTAACTGACAGCATCATCTTGCTTGGGAATTCCACCGGGAGTTCGCTGGGCGGTGTGCCCTTCAAAATCTTGTCCACGAAGTAGGCAGCGCGATGATAGCACCAGCGCAAGTCAACGCCGTAGCTGATCAACCCGCCAACCAGAACGTGCTCACGATAGCCATAGACAGCCGGCAACCGGTTGTCCGTGGCCAGCTTAGCAATTTGCTGGCGTGCGCCTAGAAAGAGGCCGGTCTGCAGGACGATCACAGCATCCACCGATGCACTTGCCAGCGACTGCATCGCAGGTTCGATGTCTCCGGGACGATTGGCATCAGCTTCCACAATGGTCATTTCCAATGCTTTGGCCGCCTCCCGCAACTCTTGTCGTTGCGGAGGAGCTTTCGGATCACGAAGGTTGGTGAGGAGACCGATACGCATCGAGCCGGGCGCGATCGCGCGGACGACCTCTATCTGTTTCGCGGGTAATCCCGCGACGTAAGGCTCGATGCCCGTCACGTTGCCGCCTGGCCTTGCTTCGCTCGCAATCAAGCCGAGATGCACGGCGTCAGCTAGAGCTGGGCAGATAATCGGAATTTCCTTTGTGGCCGCGCGGGCCGGTACTGCCGCATTGACGGCGGCAGCAACAATCGCGGCGGGTTTGAGAGCAATGATCTCCTCGGCAAGCCGGGGAAGCCGCTCCTGAAATCCTAACTCAAAGTCCCGACCCTCGACACAACTGAAATCGTGCATGCCATCCAGAAATTCGTCTGCGAACGACTTTGCTACGATGCTTTGGGATCCGGACAGCCAACCGATGCGATGCTGCTCCTTCGCTGCGCATACCATGATCGGCCATACCAAGGCCGCGCCGCCCATCCCGACGAGAACTCTTCGTCTGGCGATGACCACTGTCATTGAGCCCTCATTGGACGGCGTTAGTCTCAATTGAGCGCACATCAAAAGGCTGGCACGCCCATCGTCTGCTTCGAGCCCGGTGGTCTTCAAGCACAACGTGCATTGAAGCGAACAAAGCGACCTTAGACAAGGAACCGTTATGTCGCAGTTGGGTCAACCCGCAATGCTCTGGCTGAGAAGAAAGTTTCTGCTTAGACCCAAAGCCGACGGCCGCGCCTTTAAGAGTACCCAGCGCAGCGTAGCCCCGGCCACCGGTCGCAACCTCGTTTTGACAGCGGTGGTGGATTACGCCGTCGTTTGACTGACCCACCCCAAAGCGGACTGTCGCAAAATCGACACGACGGGCAATTCGCACATCGCGGCCATGCGAAAATTGCCCGTCGTGTTACTTTGTCGCAGCTTCCCGCTCTTGCTGAAAATCAGAAACAGATGCCATATGCGCGACAGCCCGCCTTGAGAAGAGGGACGTTACGGCCAATCGTCACGAAACGTGAGGCGGGTTGCGATGGACGCGATCGGCGCGCAACGACGAAGCGCGCGCGATGCGTTCGACGAAGCCGTGTGGTCCCGACACCCCGATGCTGGTGTCAACCCTTGGGGCTCAAGACCCCGACCGGAGCTCACTCTCCTCGCGATGGCGAGGGCGGGCTGTTTGACAGTTGAATCAGAATCGGAGGGTAGGAAAAGCGGCCACGAGGTCTAACTACGCAGCTTCCTCTGGAACGTCGCCAGCACCGCGCCCAGCGCTAGCAGCCCCGCCGATACATTCAACGCGTAAGAAAGGCTGCCGAGCGCGTCGGTGATGGCGCCGACCGCAATCGGCCCCACCGTCTGGCCAATCCCGAAGGCAATGGTCATCGCGGCAATGCCGCTCGGCCAGCCTTCGACCGGATAGTTGAAGCGCACGAAAGCCGTGGTCGATCCGACCACGGCGAAGAAGGCGACGCCGAACACCAGGGCCGAGACGACGAGCAGCAGCGGCGAGTGACCGAAGATCGGCAGCGCCGCGCCGATCGCGTTGGTGCCGAGGATGATGGTGGTGGCGAGCCCGCCGCGGTCGAGCGCGAGCACGCGCCGCCAGACCCAGGGCGTGGCAAAGGCGCTGACCCCGATCAGACTCCAGAACAGGCTCTGTGCAGACGCGCCGCCTCCGCCGTCCCGGACGTAGGCGATCATGAATGTCATGTAGGCGATATAGCCAGCGCCGAACAGGAGATAGGCGGTGAGATAGATCAGAACCGGCCGGACGTCGAAGCCGATGCGGGCGGCATGATCGATCGCGGCATTGCCGTTGAGAGGTGCGAACCACAAGGGCACGAACATCACGATCGACAGTAGCGTGAACGCCCACCACACGATCCACCACGAGCCTGCGCCGAACGCCTGCAGCACGTAGGGCGCAATCAGGCCGGATGCCAGGATGCCGATGCCGGGTCCGGCATAGTAGAGACTCAAGAGAAAATTCGCCCGCTCCGGTCGCGATTGCGCGATGTTGGCGGCGAGCGCGCCGCCACCGACAAAGACGGCGGCCGCTGCGAAGCCCGCGAGCAGGCGCGCGAAACTCAGCATGAGGAAATTGCCCGTCATGGCGCATAGCGCGAGCGAAGCGATACAGGCGACCGTTCCCCAGAGCACGCTCTCGACAAGGCCGAAGCGCTTGATCAGGCGCGAGGCCATCAAGGCGCCTGCGAGATAGCCGACCGCGTTGATGGTGTTCATGAAGCCGGCAGCCGAATAGGACCACTGCAGGGAGTCGCGCATGTCCGGCAGCACCAGCGCATAGGCAAAGCGACCGAGGCCGAGCCCGATGGTCGGCGCCAGCGACAGAACGAGGATCAGCCGCGCAGGATGCGCGTAGGTGGGTGGAAGGTCGGGGGCTCTCACAAGGGACTCCGGCAAGATGGCATTGTGGCAGGCCGGCTCCTGCTTGCACAGGGCAGGCGCAGCAACGCTGTCTTGCGGATGGCGCAATAAACTCGCCGGCCCGGCGCAAGCCGGGCGCGCTTGCCAATCCGCGCTCAGCGCATTAGCACTCCGCGCGAAACGAACAAGGAAACGACCATGGCGACCCATAAATTGCTGCTTCTCCCCGGCGACGGCATCGGCCCCGAAGTGATGGCTGAGGTGAAGCGCCTGGTCGACTGGCTCAACGCCAGGGGCATTGCCAAATTCGAGACCGAGCAGGGACTGGTCGGCGGCTCGGCCTATGATGCGCACAAAGTCTCCATTGCCGAGGACACCATGGCAAAGGCGAAGGCGGCGGACGCCATCATCTTCGGCGCCGTCGGCGGTCCGAAATGGGACAGCGTGCCCTATGAGGCGCGTCCCGAGGCCGGCCTGCTGCGGCTCCGCAAGGAGCTCGGCCTGTTCGCCAATCTGCGCCCCGCGGTGTGCTATCCGGCGCTCGTTGATGCTTCCAGCCTGAAGCGCGAGGCGGTCGAAGGCCTCGACATCATGATCGTGCGCGAGCTCACCGGCGGCGTCTATTTCGGCGAGCCGAAGACCATCACCGATCTCGGCAACGGCCAGAAGCGTGCCGTCGATACCCAAGTCTACGACACCTATGAGATCGAGCGCATCGGCCGCGTCGCCTTCGACCTCGCGCGCAAGCGCCGCAACAAGGTGACCTCGATGGAGAAACGCAACGTCATGAAGTCCGGCGTGCTCTGGAACGAGGTGATGACGCAGGTCCACGCGCGCGAATACAAGGACGTGACGCTGGAGCATCAACTCGCCGATTCCGGCGGCATGAACCTGGTGAAGTCTCCTAAGCAATTCGACGTCATCGTGACCGACAATCTGTTCGGCGACATGTTGTCCGACATCGCGGCGATGCTCACGGGCTCGCTCGGCATGCTGCCGTCAGCCTCGCTCGGCGAGGTCGATGCCAAGACGAAAAAGCGCCGCGCGCTGTATGAGCCGGTGCACGGCTCCGCGCCCGACATCGCCGGAAAAGGCCTCGCCAACCCGATCGCGATGCTCGCTTCCTTCGGCATGGCGCTGCGCTATTCCTTCGACATGGGCGAACTCGCCGACAAGCTCGATGCCGCAATCGCAGCCGTGCTCGCGAGCGGCCTGCGCACGGCTGATATCAAGTCGGAAGGGTCAAAGGCGGCTTCGACGACGCAAATGGGCGACGCGATTTTGGGCGAGCTGCAGAAGCTGCACGCGTAGCGCAATCCGAAAAAGCAAATGGCCGGGACGGGCCCGGCCATGACGACATTCGTTCGCGATATCCTTTGCGCTCAATATAACGGGAAGCGGGTCGGCTCGCCGCCGAGATCCGAGGGCGGGTTGAGCGGCTGACGCTCAAGCGGCCGGTTGTTGTTCCGCGTGGCGAACGAGGCAGTCGGCGGGTAGGCGTAATCAGTGAATTTGCGGTCGCCCGGTAGTACTTCGGTGCCGCCATCGAGCCAGGACCGCTTGCTCACATAGATGCGGGTGCGGCCCTGCTGGTAGACCGCGTTGGGGCCGCTATTGCTGTAAACGGGCCGGCCGCGGCGGTCATATTGCAGCTGTTCCGCGCTCGCCGATGTGGCGAGGCTGGCAATCGTCATGGCGCCTGCCGCCAACAGCAGCGCAAGCTTGTTCACGGCAAAATACGCTCTGGTCATCACGTCCTCATCACGCCGTGTTTGGGCGCGGCGGAGCGCCATTTTCGAGCTTGGTGCTCTTGTATCCGCCACGGTTGTGGCGCCACAAGGTCAATCCGGCACACCGGGCGAGATAAACGCCAGCTGCGACAAAAAAGTTGCATGAAAACCAGAGCCTTAAACTGAGCCCTTGGCGGGCGCCAGGTCAAAATGCCCCGCGCAGACGCGGATTTGCGGCGTCCGTTAGCCAGTCCGCCGGGGCGCTGGCGGAAGCACAGCCGCCGCGATTGAGCTCGGCGCCGGCGATTTCGAGGTCGGCGATTGGCTTTTCGCCCGTGCCCGGCCATCGGAAAATGTCCTTGCGGCCGCCCAAGGGGTGCCGGAGGATCGTGTAACTATCTGATCTTTCCGACTTATCCGGCCCCGCGGCGAGATCGGCCCGCAATCGTTCCCAGCCATGGAGGCCCAGGATGCCAAACAGCATCAGCACCCCCACATAAACGAACAGGCGCGCGACCGTGACGCAGACTTCGTCAGCGAAATTCGTCAGCGCTGGGCTGATGTTGCTGGAATAAGGGGGAATGGCAGGATCTTGAGCCGAAAACGACTGCATCAAACGACCGGGCACGTAGTAACGTTGTGTTGACGGCGTTTCTCGCATAGAAGCGCTGCCGCTTCCCTTTCCGCTTCGAAGCGAGGGCGGCATTTTTCTTCGGAGAGTGAACGATGGGTTACAAAGTCGCAGTGGTCGGCGCGACCGGCAATGTGGGGCGGGAAATGCTCAACATTCTCGACGAGCGCAAATTCCCTGCTGATGAGGTCGTGGCGCTGGCGTCACGCCGCAGCTTGGGCGTTGAAGTCTCCTATGGCGACCGGACCCTGAAGGTCAAAGCGCTTGAGCATTACGACTTCTCCGATGTCGACATCTGCCTGATGTCGGCGGGCGGCTCGGTGTCGAAGGAATGGTCGCCGAAGATCGCCGCTGCCGGCGCCGTCGTGATCGACAATTCGTCGGCCTGGCGCATGGATCCCGACGTGCCGCTGGTTGTGCCCGAGGTCAACGCGGACGCGGCAGCCGGCTTCACCAGGAAGAACATCATCGCCAATCCGAACTGCTCGACCGCGCAGCTCGTGGTCGCGCTGAAGCCGCTGCACGACAAGGCCAGGATCAAGCGCGTCGTGGTCGCGACCTATCAGTCGGTATCGGGCGCCGGCAAGGATGCGATGGACGAGCTGTTCTCGCAGACCAAGGCTGTCTACACCAACGACGATCTGATCAACAAGAAATTCCCGAAGCGTATCGCCTTCAACGTCATCCCCGAGATCGACGTGTTCATGGAGGATGGCTACACCAAGGAAGAGTGGAAGATGATGATGGAGACCAAGAAGATTCTTGATCCCAAGATCAAGCTGTCCGCCACCTGCGTGCGCGTGCCGGTGTTCGTCGGCCATTCGGAAGCCGTCAATATCGAGTTCGAGAACCCGATCACGCCGGACGAGGCGCGCAACATCCTGCGCAATGCGCCGGGTTGCCTCGTCATCGACAAGCATGAGCCGGGCGGTTACGTCACGCCCTATGAAGCGGCCGGCGAGGATGCCACCTATATCAGCCGCATCCGCCAGGATGCGACGGTGGAGAATGGCCTCGCACTGTGGTGCGTATCGGACAATCTGCGCAAGGGCGCCGCACTGAACGCGATCCAGATCGCGGAAGTGCTGATCAACCGCAAACTCCTCAGCGCCAAGAAGAAAGCGGCGTAAGAGCGATCGGGTGGCGCTGGGCGACGGACAAGGACGAGTAGTTACGTCGCGGCGAGTTCGCGGGCGCTCTTGAATTCCTTTGACGCCTTGTCGAGCACGAACAGCGTGCCCTCGGCGACCCCGAAATAGGCGCCGTGGAGCTGCAATTCGCCGCTCTCGACCCGGGCGCTCACGAACGGGAATGTCATCAGATTCTCGAGCGAGCGGAACACGGCCGCCTTCTCGATGCGGGTGACGAAATCCTGCATCGTCTCATGTGCACGCTGCTCGACGACCTCACCTGGCTTGATGAACATCGCCATCCATTTGCCGATGAAGTCGCCCGGCGACAGCGGCTCGATCTTGTCGACGAAGGCGCGGATACCGCCGCACTGCGCGTGGCCGAGAACCACGATGTGTTTTACGCGCAGCACTGAAACCGCGTATTCAAGTGCGGCCGACACGCCATGTGCCGCGCTGTCGGGCTGATAGGTCGGCACCAGATTGGCGATGTTGCGGACCACGAACAGTTCGCCCGGGCCGACATCGAAGATCACCTCCGGCGACACGCGCGAGTCGCAGCAGCCGATCACCATCACGGCCGGCGATTGCCCGCGCTCGGACAAGTCGCGGTAGCGGCTCTGCTCGGTCGGAAGCCGCTCCGTGGTGAAAGTGCGGTAGCCGTCGAGCAGGTGTTGCGGGAAGGTGATCATGGCCCTTGGCTAAACCATAAGCCGACGACGGGAACAAGACTTCCGGCGGGTGGGTGGAGATGTTATCGCGTGGGAATCAGAAACTCCAAGGGAACCCGAGGGAACACCACCATGACTCGCCCACGCCGCAGCCTGTTGTTCATGCCGGGATCGAACGCCCGGGCACTGGAGAAGGCGCGTAATCTTGCGGCGGACTGCCTGATTCTTGACCTGGAAGACTCGGTCGCACCGGAAGCCAAGGCAAAGGCGCGCGAGCAGATCGCGGCGGCCGTGCAGGCCAAGGGCTTTGGCAAGCGGGAAGTCTTGATCCGCACCAACAGCCTCGACACTCCCTGGTGGAGCGATGACGTTGCCATGGCCGGCGCGGTTGCGCCCGACGGCATCCTGGTGCCGAAGATTTCGACGGTCGAGGATCTCGCTCGGATCGGGGGACGCTTGAGCGAGATCGGTGCGCCGGCGACGGTCAAGGTCTGGGCCATGATCGAGACCGCGCGGGCCGTGCTCGATGCCGACAAGCTTGCGGCCGCCTCGCGCGATCCGAAGACCCGGCTCGCCGGCTTCGTGTTCGGGCCGAACGACATCGCACGGGAGACCCGGATCCGGATGCTGCCGGGCCGCGCGGCGATGATCCCGATGATCACGCATTGCGTGCTTGCAGCGCATGCGCATGGGCTTGAAATGCTTGACGGGCCTTACGGCGACATCTCAAATCTCGACGGCTTTGCCGCCGAATGTGCGCAAGGCCGCGACCTCGGCTTCGACGGCAAGACACTGATCCATCCGAGCCACATCGACGCCTGCAACGCGATCTTCACGCCGCCGGCGGAGGAGGTCGCCGAGGCGCGCAAGATCATAGCGGCCTTCACCTTGCCGGAAAACGCCTCGCGCGGCGCGATCCAGCTCGACGGGCGCATGGTCGAGCGGCTGCACGCCGAGATGGCCAGGCGCACGATTGCGATCGCGGACGCGATCGCCGCGACGAGCGGTTAGGTTTCCCTACCGGGCCGCGGCTTCGCCGAGTTCCTCGATCGTGGGCGCGTTGGGGCAATAGTCCCGGTAATGTGCGGCGGAACTGCCGGCGACGAGATCGCGGTCGCATTCGAGCTTGTTGGTGCAGAGCGTGCAGACGCGCTCCATGTCGCGCAGCACCAGCGGATGGGTGCTTTCGAGCTTCGTCCGGTCGATGCCAAGCGCCTTCAAGAGCACCGGCAATTCATCGGCCGCGTGCAGGCCGCGGCGAACAAGCTCGTCCAGGTCGCCGGAAGAGATCTCCAGATCGGCTGCGATGCGATCGAACTCGGCGCGGTCGAGCTGGCGTATTTCATGGAGCTCGCGGCGGTGCTTGAGCCAGTCGGCGAATGTCTCGATCAGATAGGTGACGCGGGGAAAGGGCTTGCTGTGCGGGGTCATGGTGCACCTCGGCTTGCCGGAAGACGGGACCGATTTGACCAGCGATGGCGAAGCGGGAAATTGCGCTGGATCAACCAGGCGGGAAAGATTTTTCGCGTCCGGGAGGTGCCTTGGCGGTTGGCGTAATTCGTATCGGCAGCCCGTTGGCCGGGCGCACCGTGACGCTCATCTGCGGCCACACCTTCGGCGCGTGCTCGAGGCGGAACTCGAAGCGCTGGGTCAGACAGGCCAGCGCAATCGTCGCCTCCTGCAAGGCGAACGACGAGCCGATGCAGGGACCGACGCCGAACGGCAGATAGGCAAAGCGACCGATCGAACAAGTTAGGGGAAATCGTCAATAGCGCCGGTGCATCACCATGGGCGGAATTGCTCCGCCGCCCAGCCATAGAGGCTTCCTGGAATGGGCACCGAGTTGCCGCGCCCCTTGGGAGAGATGTGCAGTCCGCGGATATCGGGGTCGCCGATCAGTGCGGAGAAATCCGAAGGCTCGAAGAAGCGCTTCGGCTCGGCATGCACCGCATAAAAGGATTTCTTCGGCAGCGCGCCGCGCGCAGAGCCGGAACGGTTGGCAAGCGCCGTCAGCGCCGCAGGACCAAAGATCGCCACGCGGATATCGGAGAGACGGTTGGAGCCGCCACGCATCCGCCGCAGCACGAAGGTGAGGCGATGGCGCAGCGACAGCCAGTCCGGCGTCAGCTCCTCCTGCTCCATCAGGCCGGCGAATGCGACCACGATCGGATCGTCCGGCGGCAGATAGAGGACTGAATTGCCGATCTGGCGCGGCCGCTCCCAGGCAAAGAATGGTCTTGCGGGATCGATCTCGACCGGTTTCAGCAGCAGCACGTCGGCGTCGAGCCAGAGGCCGGCGCCTTCGGCCATCAGCCGCATGCGGAAGAAATCGGAAAATTGCAGCGTGGTCCAGTCGCGCCACGAGCCATCCGGCTGCGGTGGGCGCAGCTTCTCGGAAAAGGTATGCGGCAGGATCGTCTCGGCTTCCGAGTTGGCGACTCCGTCGGGCAATCCGGGGATGGTGTCGAAACTATAGACGGTGACCTTGTGACCGGCTGCGACCTGCGACCGCAGGCAGGTCTGCCGGAGCCTGTCCAGCGGACCGTGCCAGAAGGTGACGACGTCAGGAATCAAGCCCAGGCGCGCTCGTTGAGCTTCGCCTCATAGGCGTCGATCGACGACTTTTTCTCCATGGTCAGTCCGATGTCGTCGAGGCCGTTCAGGAGGCAGTGCTTGCGGAACGCATCGATCTCGAACTTCACCTTGCCGCCATCGGGACCGCGGATCTCCTGGTTGGGGAGATCGATGGTCAGCGTCGCATTGGCGCCGCGCTCGGCGTCGTCGAACAGCTTGTCGAGGTCTTCCTGGCTGACGCGGATCGGCAGAATGCCGTTCTTGAAGCAGTTGTTGTAGAAGATGTCGCCGAACGAGGTTGAGATCACGCAGCGGATGCCGAAATCGAGCAGCGCCCAGGGGGCGTGCTCGCGGCTCGAGCCGCAGCCGAAATTGTCGCCCGCGACCAGCACTTTGGCGTTGCGGTAGGCCGGCTTGTTGAGGATGAAGTCAGGGTTTTCGCTGCCGTCATCCTTGTAGCGCTGCTCCGAGAAGAGCCCCTTGCCAAGGCCGGTGCGCTTGATGGTTTTGAGGTACTGCTTGGGGATGACCATGTCGGTGTCGACATTGATGATCTTCAAGGGGGCAGCGACGCCTTCCAGCGTGTCGAACTTTTCCATCGGTCAAGCTTCCGGTTAAGGGCTTAGGGAGCGCTGGTTTAACGCGGGCGCGGCCCCGCTCCAAGGCCAAAAGCGGGTAGCGGTCTTGCGAAATTATGGCGCGGAGGAATGAGACCTAGCCCGTCTCGGACTCAATGTCGGCCATGTCCTCGTCGGACAGCCCGAAATGATGGCCGATCTCGTGGATCAGCACATGGCGGACGATGTCTCCGAGCGTTTCCTCGTGCTCGGCCCAGTAATCGAGGATCGGGCGACGATAGAGCCAGACCATGTTGGGCAGGCGCGCGACATCGCCCTGGCTCTGGTGGGGCAGGCCGGTGCCCTGGAACAGGCCGAGCAGGTCGAATTCGGTCTCGGCCTCCAACTCGTCCAGCACCTCCTCGGTCGGGAAGTCGTCGACGCGCAGCACCACGCCCTCGCACAATTCGCGAAAGCGCCCAGGCAGGCGCTCGAAAATGGCGTGCGCCATCACTTCCATCTCGGCCAGCGAGGGGGCTTTCTGATCGGTCCACATGATGAGGCTTTTAGCGCGAGTTCCAACACACTGCATCCCGGTTTTATGACGGGGCTAGTGGAGCGGATGCTTGAATGTTAGAAAACGGAGCGAAACAGGTTTTGGGTGGGCGTGATGATCCGGATCGGGATGGCGGCAATCGTGGTGGCGCTGGCGGGGTGCGTGGCTTGGCCTGCGGAGCAGGCGGTCGCGCAGTCGGCATCCGGGATGAAGGTAGCGCAGGCCGCGCCGCAGGATACGCGCCCTCCGCGCCGGTTCTATCGGCCGCCGCCGCGGCTTCGCGTCACGCCCTACTATGAGCAGGAAGGCGTCTATCCGCACTACAATCCGGGTCCGGACGCGGTGCGCGTGTGCAACGCCCATTATGTGCAGGAGTTTCGGCCGAGCGGCACGGTGATCGTGCCGCGCATGAGCTGCTACTGGACGCGCGGCTGACGGCGGCATCGTTTCGAAGAATTTTCAGTGTGAGAAGAATGCGCGGCGGAACCGTTGCGCGCGCCGCGCATTCATCTTCGCGCCGCGGTCATTCAGTCGGCATTCACGTCCCCTTTTCCAGGATTCGATTCTCGCGTCGCGAGCGGTTGCTGAAGGGGCGGCCGCACGGCGCTGGCGTGAAATCAGATCATGGAAGGAGAATGTTGATGAACGGAACGAAAGTTCTGGGTCTCGCGGCTGTCGGCGCATTGTTTGTTATCGCAGCTCCGGTGGAGCGCGCACAAGCGGTATCCTTGATCAATCCGGGAGTTGCAACGGTGGTGCAGCAGGATACGAAAGAGCTCACCGAGGTACGCTGGGGGTGGCATCATCATCACCATTGGCGCCGGTGGCACCACCGCCGCGGGCATTGGCACCATCACCGCCGCTGGTGAGGCGGGCGGACGGTCGAATTGAAGCAGGCTCGCCCTTCGCGAGCCCGTTTTTTGTTCCCGCCGATGTTAGGCTCCGCTCTGACTTGTCGCGGAGGATGTAATGGCGAACTGGACTGGAGCGGCCGCGCTTGCGGTGACAGTGATGTTCGGTGCGCTCATGCCGATCGATGCGGCGCAGTCTGCGCCTGCCACCGTTCCCAACGCGCGCAAGCACGCCAAGCATTACGCTTACGCCACCCGGCCCTTATTATCCCGCCTATTATGGCCGGCCCACCGTTTACGCGCCGGCGCCCTTCGTTCCGATCCCGCCGCTGTTCGGTTATGGCTGGGAGTGGTGGTGAAGGCCGCACCGGCGTCCGTGACTACGGAGAAAACCCCTTCGCCAGCAGCACGATTCCTTCCGCGCCCGCCTTTCGGTCCTTTGATATCTCCAGGTATTCCGGCGAGCTCGCCCAGGCGTGGAACTCGGCCTCGGTCGGAAACGACATCAAAACAAGTTTATCGCGATCCCATTTGCCTTCGAGCACGGAGGGACGTTCGTCGGCCGACAGCAGGCGTCCGCTGAATTTCTTGAACACCTCGAAAAATCGCGCCTGATAGCGGTCATAGGCGGTGCGATCCGTCATCCTCAACTGCACAATGACATAGACGGTCATCACAATGTTCCGTGTTGCGGTCCCGGCGCGATCGAACCTTCGATCTTGCAAGAGCATCGCATCAGCACCGGGTGCTTGTTGCTATTTCACGCGGATCGATTCTGCATCTTTGGTCGCGTGCGACAAGGTGACGTCGGAACGCTTTTCATTCAGGCCGCGTTCACGTCGTGATCTCTAGCTTAGTCTCGGGGACGAATGCAGACGGGACGCGCCGGAAGGCCCGCAAGCGGGAAGGGCAGGTGCGCTCGCCGTTGTCCGCACCCGAGGGAGGACACATCAAATGACAAAAATCTCCATGCCGAAATTTGTCCGCAGCTTCGCGCTTGCCGCAACCGCGGCGTTGACGCTTACAATCGCTGTGGGCCAGCGGGCGGACGCGATGTCACTGATCACGCCGGGTGCAACACCGGCCGCGAAGGCTGCTTCCGGCGCGTTGATACAGGTCCGCGGCGGCCATGGAGGCGGAGGTCATGGAGGCGGAGGCCATGGCGGCGGAGGCTTCCACGGCGGCGGCTTCCATGGCGGAGGATTTCACGGCGGAGGGTTTCACGGCTCCCATGGTGGCGGCTGGCGCGGCGGAGGTTGGCATGGTGGATGGCATGGCGGCGGATTTCACCATCGCGGCTTCGCGCACTTCCATCATCGCCGCTTCTTCCATGGCGGCTACTATCCGTACTACGGCTACTACCATCACCCGCGCTGCCGGGTCATCCGGACCTATCATGGTTGGCGCCGCGTGTGCGGCTGGCACCGCTGGCATCACCGGCACTACTGGTGAGGTGTGAACGAAAACGAATGGGGCGCCCGAGGGCGCCCTTTTCATTTCGTCGCGGTGCTCAGACCCAGTCCTTGAACTTCCAGGGCTTCAGCTTGATCTTCCACGACGTCAGATTGACCAGCCGCCATTGCTCCATGCGGTCGGGGGGCCAGTGGCTGAGGCGCTTCTCTTCGGCCTCTGGCGCGGTGACGGCCTTTTTGACTGGACGCCGCCATTTCTGCTGCGTCCGGTCCGAAATGAGATCGACGAATTCCGGCTTGTTGGCCATGGCACGTTCCTCGGCACACGCGTACGCGAGCGAGGAGTGTGCGCTCCGAGCCTTAACGCCCCGTTGCCGAACCGCGTCGAGATTGAGGCAAGTGGCGCTTTATTGTTTGCGCATGATCTGATGGGAAAACCGCTGCACACTTTTCCGGATCATGCGCTACCGCCACTCCCTCACGTCGACGAAGTGGCCTGCGATCGCGGCGGCGGCGGCCATCGCCGGCGACACCAGGTGAGTCCGTCCCTTGAAACCTTGGCGGCCCTCGAAATTGCGGTTCGAGGTCGAGGCGCAGCGCTCTTCCGGCTTCAGCTTGTCCGGGTTCATGGCAAGGCACATCGAGCAGCCCGGCTCGCGCCATTCAAAACCCGCCTTGATGAAGATCTTGTCGAGGCCTTCGGCTTCCGCCTGCTCCTTCACGATACCGGAGCCCGGGACGATCATGGCGTTGACATGGGCATTGACGGTCTTGCCCTCGGCGATCTTGGCCGCGGCCCGCAGATCCTCGATGCGGCCGTTGGTGCAGGAGCCGATGAAAACGCGGTCGAGCTTGATGTCGGTGATCTTCGTGCCCGCTATCAGGCCCATATATTTCAGCGCGCGATGCTTTGAGAGCCGCTTGGCTTCGTCTGCGATCTTGTCCGGATCGGGCACGGCGCCGGTGACCGAGATCACGTCCTCGGGCGAGGTGCCCCAGGTCACGATCGGCGGCAGCTTTGCCGCATCGAGCCGGATTTCGTGGTCGAAATGCGCGCCCTCGTCGGAGCGCAGCGTTTCCCAGTAGCGCACAGCCGCGTCCCAGGCCGCGCCTTGCGGCGATTTCGGCCGGCCGCGCAGGAAGTCGAACGCCTTCTGGTCCGGCGCGACCAGACCGGCGCGCGCACCGCCCTCGATCGACATGTTGCAGACGGTCATGCGGCCTTCCATCGACAGCGAGCGGATCGCTTCGCCGGCATATTCCAGCACATAGCCGGTGCCGCCGGCGGTGCCGATCTCGCCGATGATGGCGAGGATGATGTCCTTGCCGGTCACGCCCTCCGGCAATTTGCCGTCGACGACCGCGCGCATGTTCTTCGCCTTCTTCTGGATCAGCGTCTGCGTCGCCAGCACGTGCTCGACTTCGGAGGTGCCGATGCCGTGCGCCAGCGCGCCGAACGCGCCATGCGTGGAGGTGTGGCTGTCGCCGCAGACGATGGTGGTGCCGGGCAGGGTAAAGCCCTGCTCGGGGCCGATGACATGAACGATGCCCTGGCGCCGGTCGAACTCGTCGTAATATTCGATACCGAATTCCCTGGCGTTCTCCGCCATCACGCGCATCTGCTCGATGCTCTCCGGATCGGGGTTGGGCTTGGAGCGATCGGTGGTCGGGATGTTATGATCGACGACGGCGAGCGTCTTCTCCGGCGCGCGCACCTTGCGGCCGGTGGCGCGCAGGCCTTCGAATGCCTGCGGCGAGGTCACCTCGTGCACGAGATGGCGGTCGATATAGAGCAGGCAGGTGCCGTCACTGGCTTCGTGCACCAGATGGTCGTTCCAGATTTTGTCGTACAGCGTGGTCGGTTTGGACATGAGCTTAAGCTCCGAGAGAATTTGTGAGCGGTTCGGCGCGAGGGGCGCCAGGCAAAAACGTCAGCGCAGCGTCAGGCTGCGCGCGGAAGCTCTGAGGTCGCCGAGGTCGCGAACCGTCCGAAGAAGCGGCCGGGCAGGCGCGAGCGATCGTCGATCACGACGCGCTGGCAGACCTTGCTGGTTTGATCGAGAACCATTCCAAATTTCTAACACAGGGCTTGTTGCCGGGACAATCGATCGATTGCGCCGGGCTACTTAGATAGTGCTGCGCAACAAAAAAGCGCGGGGTGTTCCCGCGCTTTTCATCAGGCCGATCGTGGCGGAGCTTACTCGCCGACGGCCTTGGCGTGCTCGGTCTTCTCGACGATGCGGGCCGACTTGCCGCGCAGCTGGCGCAGGTAATAAAGCTTGGCGCGGCGGACCTTGCCGCGGCGCACGACCTTGATCGAGTCGATCATCGGCGACATCACCGGGAACACGCGCTCCACGCCTTCGCCATAGGAGATCTTGCGCACCGTGAAGCTCTCGTTGAGCCCCGCGCCCGAGCGGCCGATGCAGACGCCTTCATAGGCCTGTACGCGGGTGCGGTCGCCTTCGACCACCTTCACGTTGACGATCACGGTGTCGCCGGGCCCGAACTCCGGAATTTCCCGTTTGGCCGACAATTTGTCGAATTGCTCTTTTTCGAGCTGCTGAATCAGGTTCATCGGAAATCTCCATCGGCGGCGCGCCCAGCCGACAGGGGGCTGCGCTCGATCCTGCCATCACCTTGCGGATTTGGCGCTCGTATAAGGCATGGGAGCCGCTTTGTCACCCGTCTGTCGTGTTTTTTCGCGCGGCCACCCATAAATCCGGCCGTCGCGCCTGCGTCAGTGCCTCTGCCTCGGCCCGCCGCCACGCCGCGACCTTGGCGTGATCGCCTGACAAAAGGACTTCCGGGATCGGGCGGCCTTCGAAGGCTTGAGGGCGGGTATATTGAGGGTATTCCAGTAGGGATTCGGAAAAACTCTCCTCCGCCCCGGATTCCGCCTTGCCCATCACGCCCGGCAGCAGCCGCACGCAGGCATCGAGCAGCGCCATCGCCGCGATTTCGCCCCCCGCGAGCACATAGTCCCCGATCGAGACCTCCTCGAGCTGCCGTGCCTCGATCAGGCGCTGATCGACCCCCTCGAACCGGCCGCAGACGATCAGGGCGCCGGGACCCGCGGCAAGTTCCCTGACGCGGGACTGGGTCAATGGCCGACCTCGCGGGCTCATCAGCAGCCGAGGGAAGGTGGACGGGGTATCGGCCGCATCGATCGCTGCAGCGAGCACGTCGGCGCGCAGTACCATGCCCGGGCCGCCGCCCGCCGGGGTGTCGTCCACGCTCCGATGCTTGTCGGTCGCGGAAGCCCTGATGTCGCGCGCGTCCAGCGTCCAAAGCCCGGTCGCGAGCGCCTTGCCCGCCAGGCTGATGCCGAGCGGACCCGGAAACATTTCCGGAAACAGCGTGAGGACGACGGCGCGCCAGTTGGTCATACCGCTCCTGTTACGGCACCACGGCGGTGAGATCGAGGCCCTGCATCAGCGCGGCGGCCTCGACCGCGCGCTGGAAGTCCGCCAGCTTGAAGGTCGTCACCGCGATTTTCTTCAGGTCCAGCAGCCCCTCGGTGGCGAGCTGGGCGAGCTGTCCCGGCGACTGCCGCGCATACATGAACTGGCCGACCACCTCCCAATCATTCGCCAGCATTTCGCGGAACGACAATTCCAGCGGCACCTCGGCGCTGCCCATCAGCACCAGGCGCCCGCCGCGTTTCAGCGCGCGCAGGCAGGACAGTGTGGTCGAGGTGCTCTTGGCCGCGCCGAGCAGGTCGAGCGCGACATCGGCGCGGCCGCCGGCGGCGTTGCGAATGATCGCGAGATCCTTTTCCGTGTCGCCGGTGACGACAGCAGGGATCACGCGCGGTCCAAAAATGTCATGCAGCACGTCAAGCGCCTCGCGCTTGCGCCCGACCGCGACCACGCGGCCGGCGCCCATGCTGGCGGCGAGCATCACCGCACCCGAGCCGAAATAGCCGGTCGCGCCGTTGATCAGAATGGTTTCGCCGCCGCGCAAGCCCGTTCGCTGAATTCCACCGAACGGCACAATCAGCTTGGCGAGGCCGATCAATTCGGTCGGCGGCTTGTCGTCCATATCGAACAGCGGCGTGACGCAGGCCGCCGGCCAATGCGCGACCTCGGCGAACACGCCGTCGCGCCAGCGCATCTGCATCGCAAGCGCCGCCGATGTTGTGACCGTTGCGGTCAGGCCGATCAGGATTTGCGGCGGATCGGAATCCGGCACGTCGCTGCGCAGATGCGGGCTGAGGAACACGCGATCGCCGTTCTGGACATGGCCGACGTCTTCGCCAACCGCGATCACCCGGCCGACCGCGTTGGTGCCGGGCACAAACGGCATCGGCGGCAGGCTGTAGGGCACCTGACCCGACAACACGCGTCCTATGTAGGACAGCACCATGCCGGCTTCGATGCGGACGACAACACCGTCAGGTGCCGGATTTGGCGTTTCGACGTCGTCGAAGCGCAGATCATCATGCGCATGCAGCCGCCAGGCCTTATAGGTTTGAGCCATCTTGTTCGCTCCCAATTCGCAAGCGGTCAGGCGGCGGTCGGATCGTCGCCTTCGATCTCGTCGGGCAATTCGATCAGCACGCGCCCGCCGGCGAGATCGACGGTCGGAACCACGGTGTTGGAGAACGGCAGCAGCATCGTTGTGCTGCTGCCCGGCGGTGCGATCTCGATGATGTCGCCGGCGCCGAAATTATGGATCGCAATGACCTTGCCGAGTGGCTCGCCCGCCGTGGTAACCGCGGCAAGCCCGATCAGGTCGGCGTGGTAATATTCGTCGTCATCCGTCGCGGGCAGTTTTTCACGCGAGACGTAGAGTTCGAGACCATTGAGGCGCTCGGCCTCGTTGCGGGTCGTGACACCCTTTAGGGTCGCAACAAGATGCCCCTTGGCCTCGCGGGCCTGCGCCACCTCAAAGCTGCGCGCGCCGTCCTTGGACGAAAGCGGCCCGTAGCGTGTCACCGCGAAGGGATCTTCGGTGAAGGTCCACAGCTTTACGGCGCCGCGCACGCCATGCGCGGCGCCGATTCGGGCGACGCAGATTTGTGCCGCCATCGCCACGCGCCGTCGCGCTTACTTCTTGGCGGCAGTCGCGGCAGCCGCCGCAGCCGTGGCAGCGGCTTCGGCGTTGGCCTTGCGCTCCTTGCGCGGCACGGCCTTTTCGGGGTTGCTGCGCTTCCCGCGCTTCTTGACGCCGGCAGCGTCGAGGAAACGCATCACGCGGTCGGACGGCTGCGCGCCCTTGGCGAGCCACGTCTTGACCTTGTCCATGTCGAGCTTCAGCCGCGCCTCGTTGTCCTTCGGCAGCAGGGGATTGAAATGGCCGAGACGCTCGATGAAGCGGCCATCGCGCGGAAAGCGCGAGTTGGCGGCGACGACGTGATAGACCGGACGCTTCTTGGTGCCCGCGCGAGCGAGGCGGATGACGACTGGCATTTAGTTCTCCTGTTGAGTTCGAATTACTGGTTTTGTTTCTCGTCATTGCGAGCGAAGCGAAGCAATCCAGGCTGTTTCCGCGGAAAGATTCTGGATTGCTTCGTCGCTTCGCTCCTCGCAATGACGGGGAAGCTCATTTCTTCTTCCCCGGGAAGCCGAGGCCGGGCAGCGTCGGCTTGCCGGTCAAGCCCGTCAGCCCCGGCAGGTTCGGCAAGCCCTGACGCAGGCCGGGCGGAAGATCCCTGGGCAAATTCGGCATGCCGCCCGGCAGCCCGCCGCCTTGCAGCTTTTCCTGCATCGCCTTCAGCTGCTCCGGCGAAGGCGCAGGCCCGCCGCCGCCAAAGCCCATCGCCTGGGCGATGCCGGCCATCGGGCCGCGCTTGCCCGAACTCATGGCCTTCATCATGTCGGCCATGTTCCGGTGCATCTTGAGCAGCTTGTTGACCTGCTCGACGTTCTGGCCGGCGCCCGCGGCGATGCGCTTCTTGCGGCTGGCTTTCAGAATGTCGGGGGTCTTGCGCTCCTGCCGCGTCATCGAATTGATGATCGCGACCTGGCGCTTGATCATCTTGTCGTCGAGGCCGGCGGCCGCGATCTGGTTCTTCATCTTGGCGATGCCGGGCATCATGCCCAGCAGGCCGCCGATGCCGCCCATATTGGCCATCTGCAGCAGCTGCTCGCGCATGTCGGCCAGGTCGAACTGGCCCTTGCGCATCTTCTCGGCGGCGCGCGCGGCCTTTTCCGCGTCGATGCTCGTCGCGGCTTTCTCCACCAGCGAGACGATGTCGCCCATGCCAAGAATGCGGCCGGCGATGCGGCTCGGATAGAAGTCCTCCAGCGCGTCGGTCTTTTCGCCGGTGCCGATCAGCTTGATCGGCTTGCCCGTGACCGCGCGCATCGACAGCGCGGCGCCGCCGCGGCCATCGCCGTCGACCCGTGTCAGCACGATGCCGGTGAGGCCAACACGCTGGTCGAACGAGCGCGCGAGGTTAACGGCGTCCTGGCCGGTGAGCGCGTCGGCGACCAAGAGCACTTCATGCGGATTGGCGGTGGTTTTGATCGAGGCCGCCTCGGCCATCATCTCTTCGTCGAGCGTGGTGCGGCCGGCGGTATCGAGCAGCACGACGTCATAGCCGCCGAGCTTGCCGGCCTCCAGCGCGCGCTTTGCGATCTGCGGCGGCTGCTGGCCCGCGACGACCGGCAAGGTCGGGATGTCGAGGTCGCGCCCGAGCACCGCAAGCTGCTCCATCGCCGCCGGACGGTAGACGTCGAGCGAGGCCATCAGCACTTTCTTCTTGTCGCGCTGGACCAGACGGCGGGCGAGCTTGGCGGTCGTGGTGGTTTTGCCGGAACCTTGCAGGCCGACCATCATGATCGCGACCGGCGGCACGGCATTGAGATCGATGGTCTGGCCGTCGGCGCCGAGGGTGGCCACGAGCTCGTCATGGACGATCTTGACCACCATCTGGCCCGGCGTGACCGACTTGACCACGGTGGCGCCGACCGCCTGCTCGCGCACGCGATCGGTGAAGCCGCGGACGACCTCGAGCGCGACGTCGGCCTCCAGCAGCGCGCGGCGCACCTCGCGCATCGCGGCGTCGACATCGGCCTCGCCGAGCGAGCCGCGGCCCGTCAGCCGATCGAGGATGCCACCAAGCTTTTCCGACAGATTGTCGAACAATGCCGTTGTCCTGTTGCTGGTCTTCCAAACACGTTCGCGCCCGAGGGCGCATCGCGCTGTCGGGCGTTGGCCTCCGGCCTCCTGGACCGGTTGGCGGGTCGAAAAGAAAATCTTTCCGATGAACGGGGCGGGTTAAATACCCGGGCACGCCCAAAGTCAAGGAAACTTGCTGAAAAGGCCCGTCTTTTGGACGCCGGACAGCCACCCCATCTTGCCAGAGTCCGCCGTTTTGGGGCCAATTCCGCCATGAAACTCACCCGCCGTCGTGTTCTGGGAGTGCTCGCCGGGAGCGCTGCCGCGATCGGCCTGCCGTCCATCTGGTTGTCCTTCATGAAAACCTATTCCGGCCCCATCTCCGATCATTTTGACGGTTTGCATTTCTTTGACCCCGACGGCTTGCCGCCGAGGCCGCTGACGCAGCTGTTGCGCTGGCAGCTTGGCCGCAATCGCCAGCGCGCGGCCTGGCCGGAGTGGGCGCCGAGCCCTTTTGCCGACACGCCGCCGCCCCGCGTCGAGGGCGGCAAGGTGCGGCTCTCATTTGTGGGACATGCGAGCTGGCTGATCCAGACCGCCGGGCTCAACATCCTGGTCGACCCGGTCTGGTCGGAGCGCGTCTCGCCAATCTCCTTCGCCGGACCAAAACGCCACAACGATCCCGGCATCGCCTTCGAGGCGCTGCCTGACATCGATGTCGTGCTGGTGTCGCACGGCCACTACGACCATCTCGATGTTGCGACGCTCTCGAAGCTCGCAGCAAGATTCTCGCCGCGCGTGATTACGCCGCTCGGCAATGACGTGACCATGGGAGAGGCGGACGCCGCGATCAAAGCCGAGGCTTATGACTGGAAGGACCGCGTCGAGCTCGGCAACGGCTTGGCGGCGACGTTGGTGCCGACGCGGCACTGGACTGCACGCGGACTGTTCGACCGCAACAAGGCGCTGTGGGCAAGCTTCGTGCTGGAGACGCCCGCCGGCAAACTCTACATTGTCTGCGACTCCGGCTATGGCGAAGGCAAGCATTTCCGCCGCGTGGCGGAGGCGCATGGGCCGCTCAAACTCGTGATCCTGCCGATCGGTGCCTATGAGCCGCGCTGGTTCATGCGCGACCAGCACATGAACCCGTCGGACGCGGTCAAGGCGCTCGCCGATTGCGGCGCCGAGCAGGCGCTGGCGCATCACCACGGGACGTTTCAATTGACCGACGAAGCGATCGACGCGCCCGCGATTGCGCTCGCCGAGGCGCTGGATGAAGCGAAGGTGCCGCGGGAAAAATTCGCCGTGCTGAAGCCGGGACAGGTGTTTGAGGTCTAACCTCGCCCCGCCCTTGCGAGAGGAGGTCGGCGCGAAGCGCCGGGTGAGGGGAGTTACCGCGGTCGCGGTCTTTCGAATTCGCGCGGGGCGAGGGAGAACTACTACTGCCCCTGCTTGATCGCCCAGGTGGCGCTGACCGTTATCGACAGCGTCTCTTCTCCCTGCGCGATCGGCGTAGGGGCGGCGGCCATGGGTGCCGCCATCTTGGCGCGGAATATCGGCTGGGGTGCGCCTTCCTCGGAAATGCTCAAGGGCGCGCCCAGCGTTACGCCGGCGGCCCTGGCGTAGATTTCGGCCTTGCGGCGCGCATCGGCCACCGCCCTTTCCCGGGCGTCGTCGAGCAATTTCGACGCCTGCGAGACTTCGAACGAGACATTTCCGATGTCGTTGGCGCCGGCGCCGACCAGCGTGTCGATGACATTGGCAAGTTTTGTCACGTCGCGGATGCGCACGGTAACGCGGTTGCTGACGCGATAGCCGACGACCGGCGAGGGACCTGATCGGTTTGGCGCGTATTGCGGCTGCAGCGACAGCCGCGAGGTCTGGACATCCTTGGGATCGATATTGGCTGCCTTCAGAGCCGCCAGCACCTTCGTCATTGCATTGTTGTTCGCTTCCGACGCCTCGCGCGCCGTTTTAGCGTCGGAGGCGACGCCGGCATCCACCAGGGCGAGATCGGGTGGCACCGAAATGCTGGCCTCGCCGGTGACGGAAATGGCGGCCGGAATGTCTGATTGCGCCAGCGCGGGCGCGCTCAACGCGAGCGCGACGGCGGCGACGATCGATGCATATCTCATTTCAGCGGCACATAGACGTTGATCACGAGCTTGTCCTCCGCGGTCTTCAGCGGGTCGGTCATGTATTCCTCGATGAAAGTGTCCTTGGCTTCCAGTTTCTTGTCGTCGAGGTGATTGGTGATCGCCTCATAGGTGTTGTCCATGTTGTCGTAGGAGCCGCGATGGACGAATTTCAGCGCCTTGCCCTCCGGCGACTGTCCGATGCTCATGTTCTTGCCGAGATTCTTCGGCTCCTGCTCGACCGGGATCTCAGCCATGTAGGTGAAGCCGGTGTCGTCCGTGGAGGTGTAGACGATCATTCCGTTGCCCGCGGGCTTGATGCCCTGCTTGTCGAGCACCGCGGTCAGCGCCTTGAACGAATTGATCAGGGCGTCGAAGGCCGAATCCCAGTTGGCCTGCCCCTTGGCGATCACGACCTTCTTGGCCGATAGCGTGATCTGCTCGCCGAAGGCGTCCGCGGTCTGGACCGACGGTGCGGGAGCCGGGCTCTGTTCCGCGGACGGAGAAGGCGCGGCGGACGGGCTCGTGACCGGAGCGGGGCTCGCCGCGGGAGCCGGGCTGGCGGTGACGGCCGGCGCAGGGGAAGCGGAGGGGGCCTGGGCCAGCGCACTCCCGATCCCCAGCCAGATCGTTGCGGCCGGGATCAACGCGACCATGACAGAGCGGGGAAGGAAGGGGAGATTCATCCAGATTTCTCCATGGCCTCAAGGCAGGTGTCCCGATGCCGGCTACCTTAACACGCTGGGCGCGTGGCCGTCCCCTAACAGATCGGTCATCTGCCCTGCAGGCTGGTCATTCGCTCCCGATTCGCCATATAAGGCAGGCGGAATTTAGGGCATTTCATGAGCGTGCTCGCCAATCACAGCTTTGCCAAGATGAACGGCATCGGCAACGAGATCGTCGTGGTCGATCTGCGCGATGCTGCCACCAAGGTGACGGCCGCGGACGCACGCGCCGTGGCGGCCAGCGTGCCCTATGACCAGCTCATGGTGCTGCAGCCGGCGCGGCTTGCCGGCACCGAGGCTTTTATCAATATCTACAACAATGACGGCTCGGAAGCCGGCGCGTGCGGCAACGGCATGCGCTGCGTGGTGCGGCGTCTATTCGAGAAGACCGGCCAGACCGCGGTCACCTTCGAGACCGCGGCGGGGCTGTTGAACTGCTGGCAGGGTCCGGCGCCCGATCTCTATACGGTCGACATGGGCGCGCCGAAATTTTCCTGGCAGGACATTCCGCTCGCGGAAGAGTTTCGCGACACCCGCTACATCGAATTGCAGATCGGTCCGATCGACAAGCCGATCCTGCATTCGCCTTCAGTGGTCAACATGGGCAATCCGCACGCGATCTTCTGGGTCGACGACGTCAACGCCTATGAGTTGGAGCGCTTCGGTCCGCTACTGGAAAATCATCCGATCTTTCCAGAACGCGCCAACATCACGCTCGCCCATGTCGTCGATCGCGATCACATCGCGATCCGCACCTGGGAGCGCGGTGCCGGGTTGACCAAGGCCTGCGGCTCGGCGGCCTGCGCCACCGCGGTCGCCGCCGCGCGGCTGAAGCGGACAAACCGCAATGTCGAGATCACGCTGCCCGGCGGCAAGCTTGCGATCGAGTGGCGCGAGCGCGACGACCATGTGCTGATGACCGGAACCGCCTCGTTCGAATATGAGGGCCAGTTCGATCCCGCGCTGTTCGCCTCCGTCGCGTAAATCATGAGCGTCGAGGTCATCACATTTGGCTGCCGCCTCAATGCGTTCGAATCCGAGGTGATAGCGCGCGAGGCGACGCGGGCCGGTCTTGATCGCACCATCGTCATCAATAGCTGCGCCGTCACCAACGAGGCGGTGGCGCAGGCGCGGCAACAGATCCGCCGGCTGAAGCGCGAGCGGCCGGATGCGCGCATTGTCGTCACCGGCTGCGCCGCGCAGACGCAAAGTAAGATGTTTGCCGACATGGCCGAGGTCGATCGCGTCGTCGGCAATGACGACAAGATGCGCGGCGCGGCCTGGCGCGCGGCGCGGCATGCATTCGATACCGATGCCGAGGAGAAGGTCGCGGTCAGCGACATCATGGCGGTCGGGGAGATGGCGCCGCATCTCGTCGACGGTTTCCAGGGCGGCCTGCCGCGCGTTTTCGTGCAGGTGCAAAATGGCTGCGATCACCGCTGCACCTTCTGCATCATTCCCTTTGGCCGCGGCAATTCGCGTTCGGTGCCGATGGGCGCGGTGGTGGCGCAGGTTCGTACGCTCGTCGGGCGCGGCCATGCCGAGATCGTGCTGACCGGCGTCGATCTCACCAGCTACGGCGCTGATCTCCCGGGTGCACCGAAACTCGGACAGTTGGTGAAGCAAATTCTCCGGCATGTCCCGGAACTGAAGCGCCTGCGAATTTCATCGATCGATTCGATCGAGGTGGATCGCGACCTGCTCAACGCAATCGTCGACGATGCGCGGCTGATGCCGCATCTGCATCTGTCGCTGCAATCCGGCGACGACCTGATCCTGAAGCGGATGAAGCGGCGGCATCTGCGAAACGACGCGATCGAATTCTGCGCGCAGGTGCGGCGGCTGCGGCCGGATATCGCACTTGGCGCCGACATCATCGCGGGCTTTCCAACCGAGACCGAAGAGATGTTTGCCCGCTCGCTCGATCTGGTGGAGGAATGCAGCCTCACTTTCCTTCATGTATTTCCCTATTCGCCGCGCCCGGGTACGCCGGCCGCGCGGATGCCACAGGTCGCAGGCGGTGTGATCAGGGAGCGCGCGAGACGTCTGCGCGCAGCGGGCGAGGTCGCCTTGCAGCGGCGGCTGGCGTCAGAAGTCGGCGCGACGCGTGACGTTTTGATCGAAAGCGCGACCCAGGGGCGGACGGAGCATTTTGTGCCGGTTGCGATTGCTGGCGAAACGCCTGGCGCGGTGCGGCGGCTCGCGATCTCTGGCCACGATGGCGCGCGGCTGATCGTCTAACTCCGCTGTCGTCGCCCGGCCTGACCGGGCGATCCAGTACGCCGCGGCTCATCGGCTCTATCACTGACGTCTCTGGAATACTGGATCACCCGCTTACGCGGGTGACGACAGCAGAGAGTGTGGCGACGGAGCGCCTCACTCCCCATTCCACCCGCACGCGCGCAACCGCTCGCGCATATGCTCGGGCGCGGGCGCCGTCACGCGCACCGGCTCCTTGTTCTTCGAAATCGGAATCCCGATCTCGCGCGAATGCAGATGCAGGCGCGGTTCCCCGAAACGCGGGCCGTTTCCATAAATATTGTCGCCGACGATCGGCCAGCCCTGGCTTGCCGCATGCACGCGCAATTGATGGGTTCGGCCGGTGACGGGTTCCATGGCGAGCCAGGTGAGGCCGTCGCCGCGGCCGAGCACCTTCCAGTTGGTGACGGCGTTCTGTCCTTCCGGGTCCGGCTTCTGCCACCAGCCGCGCTCGGCATTCAGCCGGCCAAGCGGCAGATCGATCGTGCCTTCGTTCTCGGCTGGACCGCCCTCGACCATGGCCCAATAGGTTTTGGAGATCTTGCCGTGCTTGAACAACAACCCCAGCGAAGCGGTTGCCTTGCGGTGTCGTCCCAATACGAGGCACCCGGAGGTGTCTTTGTCCAGCCGATGCGCCAGCACCGGCGGCCGCGGCAGTCCGAAGCGCAGCGCATCGAAGGAAGCTTCGAGGTTAGGGCCGCCTTTGGGCCCGCGATGCACGGGAAGGCCTGCCGGTTTGTCGATGACCAGCATCAGCCCGTCGCGGTGCAGGACGCGCGCCAGGATTTCTTCCGCTGTCAATTGGGGAGCATCGATCTGACGGTCAAGGCTTTCACTCATGGCGTGAAACGGCTAACACACCGGCGCCATGAACGATACCACTTCGGACGCACCCAAACTGAGCTGGTGGCGGCGGCTGTCCAGCGGGTTGAAGCGAACCTCGAGTTCGCTCGGCACCGCGGTTGCCGATCTCGTCACCAAGCGCAAGCTCGACCGCGCCATGCTCGAGGACATCGAGGATGTGCTGTTGCGCGCCGATCTCGGCACCGACGTTGCCGCGCGGATCGCCGAGGCGGTTGGTGCTGGGCGCTACGACAAGGCGATCTCGGCGGACGAGGTGAAAACCGTGGTCGCGACCGAGGTCGAGAAAGTGCTGTCGCCGGTCGCAAAGCCGCTAGCAATCGATGCCGCACACAAACCTTTCGTCATCCTCGTGGTCGGCGTCAACGGCTCCGGCAAAACCACCACCATCGGCAAGCTGTCGGCGAAATTCTCCGCCGAGGGCCGCAAGGTGATGCTCGCGGCCGGCGACACATTCCGCGCGGCGGCCATTGAGCAGCTCAAGGTCTGGGGCGAGCGCACGAAGTCGCCTGTGATCTCGGGAGCGCAGGGCGCGGACTCTGCGGGTCTTGCCTTCAATGCGCTGACATCGGCAAAAGAGCAGAAGATCGACGTGCTGCTGATTGACACCGCCGGCCGGCTGCAGAACAAGGCCGAATTGATGAAGGAACTGGAAAAGGTCGTGCGCGTCATCCGCAAGGTCGACGCGTCAGCGCCACATGCGGTGCTCTTGGTGCTCGATGCCACGGTGGGACAAAATGCGCTGTCGCAGGTCGAGGCGTTTCATCGTACGGCAGGCGTCACGGGCCTGGTGATGACCAAGCTCGACGGCACGGCGCGCGGCGGCATCCTGGTGGCGCTGGCGGAAAAGCACAAATTGCCGGTGCATTTCATCGGGGTCGGCGAGAGCGTCGACGATTTGGCGCCGTTCGCGGCGAAAGATTTCGCGAAAGCGATTGCAGGACTAGAGGCATGACCCCGAAAAGTGGAAACCGGTTTTCGGATAAGGTCATGCCTCAAACCAAGAGTTTGGATTGATGGACAAGACCCAGCCGCACCCGCTGTTCAAGCTGGCGACCGAGCTCGGTCCGCTGATGGTGTTCTTTGCAGCCAACGCGAAATTCCATCTGTTCGTCGCGACCGGCGCCTTCATGGTTGCGATCGTGGCGGCGATGATCGCATCCTACGTGGTGACGAAGCATGTGCCGCTGATGGCGCTGGTCACCGGCATTATCGTGCTGGTGTTCGGCACGCTGACGCTGGTGCTGCATGACGAGACCTTTATCAAGGTCAAGCCGACCATCATCTATGGCCTGTTCGCGTTGGTGCTTGGCGGCGGCCTTCTGTTCGGCCGCTCCTTCATCGCCGTCATGTTCGACCAGATGTTCAACCTGACGCCGCGAGGCTGGCGTCTGCTCACCATGCGCTGGGCGTTGTTCTTTGCGGGAATGGCGGTTCTGAACGAGGTGATCTGGCGCACCCAGACGACGGATTTCTGGGTTAACTTCAAGGTATTCGGCGTGACGCCGCTGACCATGATCTTCGCCATCACGCAGATGCCCCTGGTCAAGCGCTATCACATCGAGCCGGTGTCGCTGGAGGCGAGCGAGGCGGCGGAGGGCGATGTGAGGAAAGGCTGACGCGGGCGAGGCTAAGAGCCCGCCTTCATCGCCTTGTCGATCTCCGCCCGCACCACGCTGTCAAGATTATCAGGCGTGATCGGTCCGACCAGCTTGTAGACGATCTTGCCTTCGCGGCCGACGATGAAGGTTTCCGGCACGCCGTAGACACCCCACTCGATCGCGGCGCGGCCGTTCCCGTCCACGCCGACCATCCCGAACGGATTGCCGTACTGGCCGAGGAAACGGCGCGCGTTCTCAGCCGAGTCCTTGTAGTTGATGCCGATCATCTGCAGCCGCTTGTCCTTGCCGAGCTCGGTCAGCAGCCGAGCCTCGTCATGGCAGGGAACGCACCACGACGCCCAGACATTGACGACGCTGACCTTGCCCTTGAAGACGGCGGGATCGAGTCCGGGCACCGGCGTGCCATTGTTGGCGAGACCAGCGAGCGGCGGCAATGTCGTCTGTGGCGTCGGATGGCCGATGAGCGCCGACGGAATGCGCGATGGGTCGCCGTCGCCGAGCCGGAACCAGAACAGCACGGCAAAGCCGGCGAAAACGATGAGCGGAAGCAGCATCAGAAGGCTGCGGCTGCGCGGCGGAGTCTCGGAGGTGATCTGCTCGCTCATGAGAACTCCGTTGCGCCGCGCCCGGATCGCCGTGTCACGCCGCGCTCGTCAAGCTCGCGCAGGCGCTGCGTCTGGCTGCGATAGTCGGCGATGACCCAGCCGATCAGCAGTACGAGCACGACCGCGACCAGCGCATAAGCGGTGACGATGAAAGATGCGTAGGGACCGAGCGACATGTCAGGCCGCGCGCTGGTTTGCCTGCATCATCTGCAGGCTGCGCACCCGGCGGCGCAGGATTTCGTTGCGCATCGCCGCCAGATGCAGCGTCAGGAACAGAAACGTGAAGGCGACCGCCATTACCAGCAGCGGAATTAGGAAGGCGCGATCAAGCGTCGAGCCGCCCAACCGGAGCACCGAGGCCGGCTGATGCAGCGTGTTCCACCAGTCCACCGAGAATTTGATGATCGGCAGGTTGATCGCGCCAACCAGGGTCAGCACCGCGGCGGCGCGGGCCGCGCGCGAGGGATCTTCCACCGCGCGCCATAGCGCCATCAGCCCGAGATACATCAAAAACAGGATCAGCACCGAGGTGAGCCGCGCATCCCATTCCCAATAGGTGCCCCACATCGGCCGGCCCCAGAGCGAGCCGGTGACGAGTGCGAGAAACGTGAAGGCGGCGCCGATCGGCGCGGCCGATTTCGCCGCGACATCGGCGAGCGGATGCCGCCACACCAGCGTGCCCAGTGCCGCGACGCTCATCACGCCCCAGACGAACATCGACAGCCACGCATTCGGCACGTGGATGAACATGATCTTCACGGTCGCGCCCTGCTGGTAGTCGTCGGGTGCGGTCGCCGATTGGTAGAGTCCGATCGCGAGCAGGATCGCGGTCGCCGCCACGAGCCACGGCAATACGCGCGCGGTCAGCGCGAGGAATTTGGTGGGATTGGCGAGGTCGGTCAGCGTCATCGTTAGCGTCCTGGCATCCTGATAGTCGCGCAGGGCTTCGCGCGCAATTGACATAAGGCTGATCGGCAAGAGTTGATCGGCATCAATCCAGCCCCTGTCGCAGGCTTGCGGCCGCGGCGAACGGCCCGATGACGAAACTGACCAGCGATAGCGCGCACAGGATCGAGAATGGCGCGCTAAAAGTCTGTGGGCCCGATATTGCGGCTTCAGACGCCGCGACGCCGAAAATCAGCACGGGGATCGACAGCGGCAGCACCAGGACCGCGAGCAGCAACCCGCCGCGATGCAGCGTCACCGCCAGCGCGGCGCCGATCACGCCGGTGAAGGTCAGCGCCGGCGTTCCCGCGAGCAAGGTCAGCGCAACGGCTGCGGTCGCGCGCATGTCGAGATTGAGCAGGAGCCCAAGCACCGGGGTTGCGACAATCAGCGGCAGGCCGGCGGCAATCCAGTGTGCCAGCGCCTTCGCCGCGCAGGCGAGTTCCAGCGGGGTGCGACTCATCACAACAAGATCCAGCGAGCCGTCGTCATGGTCGGCCATGAACAGACGATCGAGCGTAAGCAGGCTCGCGAGCAGGGCGCCGAGCCAGAGGATCGCCGGTCCGAGCCGTGTCAGGAGTTTCAGATCCGGCCCGACCGCGAATGGCATCAGCACCACCACGCTGAGGAAGAACAACACGCCGATCAGCGCCCCGCCGCCGACGCGCAGCGCGATCCGGATATCGCGTAGGATGAGAGCGGCCAGCGCGGTCACGGCGCGCCTCCGATTCGAAGCTCGCGCGCCTGGAGGCCAAGCGGTCCGTGCGTCGCAGCCACGATCAGTCCGCCGCGGGCGAGGTGGTCGCGCATCAAGGCGGCGAACAATTCCTGTCCCGCTGCATCCAGCGCTGCGGTCGGCTCATCCAGCAGCCAGATGGGCCTCCTGACCGCGAGCAGCCGCGCCAGTGACAGCCGCCGGCGCTGCCCGGCCGAAAGATACGCCGCCGGCAGATGCGCGGTGTGGTCGAGCTTGACCGCCTCGAGGCTCTCGCCGGCATCGAAAACTTCTCCACCGAGGAAATCTCGCCAGAAGCCGAGGTTCTCCATCACGCTCAACGCCGGTTTCAGCGCGTCGCGATGGCCGAGATAATGCGCACTCTCGGCGAGCGTCAGTTCCGCTTCGCCGCCTGCAAGCGCGATCGTGCCTTCGGCCGGCATCAACAGCCCCGCGATCAGCCGCAGCAGCGAGGTCTTGCCCGATCCGTTGGGACCGGTGACGGCCAGCAACTCGCCCGCGGCCGTCTCGAAATCAAGCTTCGAGAACACCTCGCGGCCGCCCCGTACACATTTCACGCCGCGCCCTGAGAGCCGCATCTTGCCTCTTCGCATACCCCTTGGGATTGAAGGGGTACCGCATCAGAATTTGTGGGTCGTGAATGACCGCAAACTCCCCGTGGGTGTGGCGGCTTCATTGGAAAGATTCTATAAGCCCGGAACTGTTTGCAGCACGTGAAGGCGGCTGCAAGCCTTCAAGCTAAAACGTACTCGCCGGTGTTATAATACCCGTCGGGGTATAACTGACAATTGGGATTTCCTCACATGGCCTCGCTCGACAGCTTCAAATGCCGGAAGACCCTCAAGGTCGGCGGCAAGACCTACGTCTATTTCAGCCTGCCCACCGCCGAGAAGAACGGTCTCAAGGGGATTTCGAAGCTGCCTTACGCGATGAAGGTGCTGCTGGAAAATCTGCTGCGCAATGAAGACGGCCGCAGCGTCAAGAAGGAAGACATCCAGGCGTTCGCGAAATGGCTCAAGAAGCGCAAGCTCGAGCATGAGATCGCGTTCCGTCCGGCGCGCGTGCTGATGCAGGACTTCACCGGCGTGCCGGCGGTGGTCGATCTCGCCGCGATGCGCAACGCGATGCAGAAGCTCGGCGGCGACGCGGAGAAGATCAACCCGCTGGTGCCGGTCGATCTCGTCATCGACCACAGCGTGATCGTGAACTTCTTCGGCGACAACAAGGCCTTCGCCAAGAACGTGGTCGAGGAATACAAGCAGAACCAGGAGCGCTATGAATTCCTGAAGTGGGGCCAGAAGGCGTTCTCGAATTTCTCCGTGGTGCCGCCCGGCACCGGCATCTGCCACCAGGTCAATCTCGAATATCTCGCGCAGACGGTGTGGACACGGAAGGAGAAGATGACGGTCGGCAAGAAGACCGGCACGTTCGAAGTCGCCTATCCGGATTCGCTGGTCGGCACCGACTCGCATACCACGATGGTGAACGGCCTTGCCGTGCTCGGCTGGGGCGTCGGCGGCATCGAGGCGGAAGCCTGCATGCTCGGCCAGCCGCTGTCGATGCTGTTGCCTGACGTGGTCGGCTTCAAGCTCAAGGGACAGCTCAAGGAAGGCGTCACCGCGACCGACCTCGTGCTCACGGTCACGCAGATGCTGCGCAAGCTTGGCGTGGTCGGCAAGTTCGTCGAGTTCTACGGCCCCGGTCTCGACTTCCTCTCGGTCGCGGACAAGGCGACCATCGGCAACATGGCCCCAGAATATGGCGCGACCTGCGGCTTCTTCCCGGTCGATGCCGCCACCATCGATTATCTGAAAACCTCCGGCCGCAAGGCGGACCGCGTCGCGCTGGTGACGGCCTATGCCAAGGCGCAGGGCCTGTTCCGCACCAACAAGACAGCCGATCCCGTCTTCACCGAGACGCTGACGCTCGATCTTGGCGACGTGGTGCCGTCGATGGCCGGACCGAAGCGCCCCGAAGGTCGTGTCGCGCTGCCGTCAGTGTCGGAAGGTTTCGCGATGGCAATGGCGAATGAATACAAGAAGGCCGCCGAAGCCTCGCAGCGCTACGCCGTCGAAGGCCGCGATTTCGATCTCGGCCATGGCGACGTCGTGATCGCCGCGATCACCTCGTGCACCAACACCTCCAATCCAAGCGTGCTGATCGGCGCCGGCCTGCTCGCGCGCAACGCCGCCGCGAAGGGATTGAAGGCCAAGCCATGGGTGAAGACCTCGCTTGCGCCGGGCAGCCAGGTGGTCGCCGAATATCTTTCCAATTCCGGTCTGCAGACCGATCTCGACAAGGTCGGCTTCAACCTGGTCGGCTTCGGCTGCACCACCTGCATTGGCAATTCCGGTCCGCTGCCGGAAGAGATTTCGAAGTCCATCAACGACAACGGCATCGTTGCTGCCGCCGTGCTCTCCGGCAATCGCAATTTCGAAGGCCGCGTCAGCCCCGACGTGCAGGCGAACTATCTCGCCTCGCCGCCGCTCGTCGTGGCGCATGCGCTCGCCGGCAGAGTGACCACGAATCTCGCTGTCGAGCCGCTCGGCACCGGCAAGGACGGCAAGCCGGTGTATCTGAAGGACATCTGGCCGACTGCGAAGGAGATCAACGCCTTCGTCAAGAAGTACGTCACCGCGCCGATCTTCAAGAAGAAATACGCCGATGTGTTCAAGGGCGACACCAACTGGCGCAAGATCAAGACGGTCGACAGCGAGACCTATCGCTGGAACATGTCCTCGACCTATGTGCAGAACCCGCCTTACTTCGAAGGCATGAAGAAGCAGCCAGATCCGGTCGTCGACATCGTCGATGCGCGCATCCTTGCGATGTTCGGCGACAAGATCACCACCGACCACATCTCGCCGGCCGGTTCGATCAAGCTGACCTCTCCCGCCGGCAAGTTCCTGAGTGAGCATCAGGTGCGTCCCGCCGACTTCAATCAGTACGGCACGCGGCGCGGCAATCATGAAGTGATGATGCGCGGCACGTTTGCCAACATTCGCATCAAGAACTTCATGCTCAAGGGCGCCGACGGCAACATCCCCGAGGGTGGCCTCACAAGGCACTGGCCCGACGGCGAGCAAATGTCGATCTACGATGCCGCGATGAAGTACCAGCAGGAAAGCGTGCCGCTGGTGGTGTTCGCCGGCGCCGAATATGGCAACGGCTCCTCGCGCGACTGGGCCGCGAAAGGCACCCTGTTGCTCGGTGTGCGTGCAGTGATCTGCCAGAGCTTCGAGCGCATTCATCGCTCGAATCTCGTCGGCATGGGCGTGCTGCCGTTAACCTTCGAGGAAGGTGCTTCCTGGTCGTCGATCGGCCTGAAGGGTGACGAGAAAGTAACCATACGCGGCCTGCAGGGCGACCTGAAACCGCGCCAGAAACTGACGGCGGAGATCGTTTCCTCGGACGGCAATCTGCAGCGCGTGCCGCTGCTCTGCCGGATCGATACGCTCGACGAGCTCGATTACTACAGGAACGGCGGTATCCTGCATTATGTGCTGCGCAAGCTGGCGGCGTAAGGCGAGATGATCGCCGCCTCACTGCGAAGTGAGTGGGAGCCGATTTGCTCACCGCGAAGTGAATAGCGGCTCATTTGGAGGCGGCCTAAGACGAGGGCCGCCTCCTTGCGTTTCGGGGCAGTTTGAGCCCGTAAAAGTACGGATGGTAAGAGTATGACAGCGACGATGGCCCATAATGTGATTTCGCGGTGGTCTGGAGCCATCGGAATCTGTGCGATCGTCGCCGTCATCCGTCCTGCCCATGCCGACCCCCGCGCGGTGGTCGAGCTCTTCACCTCGCAAGGTTGCTCGTCCTGCCCGCCCGCCGACAAGATCATCGGCGAACTCGCAAAGGATCCCTCGATCATCGCGATGAGCATGCCGATCGATTACTGGGACTATCTCGGCTGGAAGGACACGCTGGCCGATTCCCGCTTCTCGGCACGCCAGAAGGCCTATTCGAGAATGCGCGGCGATCGCGACGTTTATACGCCGCAAGCCGTCATCAACGGATCGTTGCATGTGATCGGCAGCGATCGCGAAAGCATCGAGAATGCGATTCACGCGACGTCGAAGGAAGATGGCGTGATGTCGATCCCGGTGACGATGACGCAGTCCGGCAAGCAGCTCACCGTGTCGGTGGCGGCCGCGACGAGGGCGCCCGTCGCGCAGCACGGCGAGGTGTGGATCTGCTCGATCTCGAAGGCCGTGCCGATTTCGATCGGCCGCGGCGAAAACCGCGGCAAGGAAATCACCTACCACAACGTGGTGCGTAATCTGGTGAAACTCGGCGACTGGAACGGCAATTCCGGAAGCTGGACTGTGCCGCTCGAGAATGTTGAGCATGACGGTGTCGATGCGGCCGTCGCCTATGTCCAGGATGGCAGCCGCGACAAGCCCGGCCCGATGCTGGGCGCGGCCTACACGCCGCTGCACTGATTTATCGGAAAATTGCTGCTCGTCATCCCCGCGCTTGACGGCGCGTTGCGAAGCGATGTGTCAAAAACAAAAAGGACCAACTCACGTTGGCCCAGTGCGCGATCTCTGCGTTAGGTCCGGCCCCGACGATCCCGGGGGGCTGGGGGCTGAGGAATCCGAAACCGAAAGAACCGGACCAACGCAGTGTGCTCTTGTCGCAACTTAGGGCGGCGGGCGGTTGGCAGAAGTGGGGCGGTATTATGATTCTTGCTAACGATCCCGTGACGACTGGAACGCGATCATGATAGCGCGCTAGCATATTGATTGAGCGTGATCTTTTCGGATCTGGCGGCGCCGCGCCGAAGCATCGGGCAGCACGAAAAATCTGTTTCACGACTCTGCGCAGGTGGGAACCGGATGCGCGCTTTTGCGGATCAAGCTCGAACCGGACAATCCGCCGCGCGTGTTCCGCTCTGATTCGCAAAGCCCCCTTGCGGCCCGCCATCGTTGGCGCAATCATGTCAACGACATGACAGGAGACGCTCCATGAGTTTGATTTCGGAGGATGCCGATCCAAGCGGAAGTCACGCAGCGGCGCGCGCCGCCGTTGCGGGTCCGATGCCAAACCGGGTGACATTCAATCGTCTTGAGCTCAATCGAATCTTGAATCTGTATGGCCGCATGGTCGCCGACGGCGAGTGGCGCGACTATGCCATCGACTTCCTGAAGGATAAGGCTGTCTTCTCGGTATTCCGCCGCTCGTCCGAGGTTCCCCTTTACCGGATCGAAAAAGATCCGCGTCTGGCGCGCAAGCAGGGCATGTACAGCGTGATCTCCGCGACCGGACTGATCCTGCGCCGCGGCCATGAGCTCGACCGCGTGCTGCTCGTGATCGACCGCAAGCTCGCGGTGGTCTGATCTAGCTGGCCGTCTGCTGGCCGGCTTTTGCGCGGGCAATCTCGTAGGCCGCGACGTGCGTTCGCGCCAGGTCGAGGATTGGCGTCGCCACGCCAAGCTTGCGGGCGCGGGCCATCAAGTCGCCCAGGATATGCTCGCCTTCCGTGGTCGATCCGCGCTCGATGTCGCGCAGCATCGACCATTTCAGCGGCGAACCCTCCGTCGTGATGAGCTTGTGGGCGAATTCGACGGTGGCGGGTCGGGGCGGGAAACCGGCGGCGGTAGCGACGGCGCGGCATTCATCGTATAGCGCGAACATCGCTTCACGCCCTCCGGGCGCCGCGAGGATGTCGCCGAGGCTCGCGCGCATCAGGCAGGTGATGCCGGCGCCGAGGCCAAGCTGAGCGAACTTTTCCCACATGTTGTGCATGACCGAATTGCTGACGCGCGCGTCGAAGCCGGCTCCGCCGATCGTCGCTTCGAGCGAACGGATGCGCTCCGTCGCGCCACCCTCGACTTCGCCAAAGATAAGGTCGTGGATGGGAATGAAGTGGATCACGCGGCCTTCGGCATCGAGGCCGGCGCTGATATTGGCGACCCCACCCAATACATGCTTCGCGCCGAACCTGGCAGTGAGCCGGTCGATGTGGCCCATGCCGTTGAGAACAGGCAGGATCGCGGTGTCGGGTCCGACCGCCGGCGTGAATTGGTCCATCGCCTCGTCAAGCGAATAGGATTTGACGCCGAGCAGGATGAGATCGAAGGGGGCGCGGATAGTTTCCGGCGAGACGGTTCTGGCCGATACTGCGAAATCGCCGTGCGGGCTTGTCACCTGCAGCCCGGTCCGCGCAAGTTGCGCGGCACGGCCGGGCCGCACCATGAAGGTGACGTCGCGGCCGGCACGGACGAGGCAGGCACCAAAATAGCCGCCCAGCGCGCCGGCTCCGATCACCAGAATGCGCATGCACCGTCTCCCGGCAGGAGAATCTCGTTGCGGTCGGGTATCACGCGTCTTCGTCAGGCGCCAGTCAAAGTCATGCTTTGTCCGGCGGCACCGTTGTCGCGGCCTCGCCGAGCGCGAGCTGCATCATCACGGTGTCGAGCCAGCGGCCGAATTTGAGGCCGACATTCGGGTGCGTCCCGATCATCTCAAATCCGCAGCGCGTGTGCAGGCCGATCGATCCGGCATTCGCGGAATTGCCGATGACAGCGATCATCTGCCGGTGACCGCGCGTCTCGCACTCCCGAAGCAGCCGCTGCATTAGCAGCAGACCAATGCCTCGCCGATGGGTGGCGGGTTTGAGATAGATCGAATTCTCGACCGTGAAGCGATAGGCCGGCCGTGGCCGGTAAGGCCCGGCATAGGCGTAGCCGATCACCTCGCGATCGATGAGGCCGACAAGATAGGGAAAGCCGCCGTCGATCAGCGCGCGGAAGCGGCGCGTCATCTCGGCAAGGTCGGGCGGGATAATTTCGAACGTCGCGGTGCCGTAGCGCACCGCGTGCTCATAGATGTCGGTGATGAAGGGAAGGTCGGCCTCGGTGGCGGGCCTGATCTCGGGCGCGGACATGCCTCGAAGATATCAGCACGCGGCGCTCGATCAATGCTCATCGGTGCGGCCAAAACAAAAGCCCCGGCCAGATGGCCGGGGCTTGGTTCATTCGAAAGACTTCGCCGATCAATCGCGCTGTCCGAGCAGCTGCAGGAGCAGCGTGAACAGGTTGATGAAGTTCAAATAGAGCGACAGGGCGCCGGTGATCGCCGCGCGTTCCGCCACGTCACCGCCGGCCGAAGCGTAGCCGTAGATGTATTCGTTCTTCAGCCGCTGCGTATCCCAGGCGGTCAGGCCCGCGAACACCAGCACGCCGACGACCGACACGATGAACTGCAGCGCGGAACTGGCGAGGAACAGGTTCACCAGGCTAGCGATGATGATGCCGATCAGGCCCATGAACAGAAACGAGCCCATCCCGCTCATGTCACGGCGCGTGGTGTAGCCATAGAGGCTGAGCGCGCCGAAGGTCGCCGCGGTGATGAAGAACACCCGGACGATCGAGGTGTGGGTGTACACCAGGAAGATCGACGACAGCGAGACGCCCATCAGCGCCGAGAACACCCAGAACAGCATCTGGGCGGTCGAAGGTGCGAGGCGGTTGATGCCGGCCGAAATCACGAACACCATGGCGAGCGGCGCCAGGATGAACAGCCACTTCAGCGGGCTCACGAACATCGCATAGCCGAACGGCGTGAGGAACGAGCTGCCGATCTTGGCTGCAGCGCCGGACGGATCGCCGGTCACCGCCGCCATGTAGATGCCAAGCGCGGCCAGTCCGGTGATGGCGAGGCCAATGCTCATGTAATTGTAGATGCGCAGCATGTAGGCGCGCAGACCGGCATCGACGGTCGCGGCGTCGGCGCGCCCGGCTACCCGGCCGAAGGGAGAGGTGTGGTTGCGGTCTAGGTCCGACATGGTCGAATGTCCCGTTGTTACCCGGCGAAGGCGTTGTAAGCTTGGTGTAAGCTTCGCGTCGCCGGCTGCTCGAAATCTATCTCAGGTGGTTTGGTTTGCGGACATTAATTTTGCGTCATCAAACCGCGCCATCCGACACGTGGTTATGTGGTTCTTTCGACCAAAACTACCATAGTTGGCGCGTGTCACCACGCGCGGCTGAATGTCGCTCTTTCAGCGTGTTCCCGCTTCGCGGGCGCGAAATACCATAAACAACATGAATTGCATAAAGAACCGGGCGTTCGGCGTTAACTTTGGCGCAGCGCTGCTTCAATTTGTCATAGGTTTCGCAGCACCGAAGCCGGCTTCTGGTTCAGTGCGAGCAGCGTGCCGACCAACCCGAGCCCCACGGTGACGATAAGGGCGGCGACTACGACGCCGGCGGCACTGCCGACCTGCCAGACGAAGCTCAGCGTCATCAGCCGCGTCACGATCAGGTAGGCTGCGACGGAACCCGCGATCATGCCGAACACCGCGGTCGCAAGGCCGATCAGGAGATATTCCAGCACGTAAGCGCCGAGCAGCCGCGCGCGCGTGGCGCCCAGCGTCTTGAGGATGACGGCGTCATAGACGCGGTGGCGATGGCCGGCAGCGAGCGCACCGCCCAGGACCAGGATCGCCGAAATCAGGGTGACGGCGCTGGCGCCGCGGATCGCGAGGGCCAGGTTGGTGACGACGGAGCCGATGGTCTCCATCACCTCGCGCACCCGCACGCTCGTCACCATCGGGAAGCTGTCCGCGACCTGCTTGATGATGCGGGCGTCATCCTGCGAGCGCGGATGATTCTCGGTCAGCGTCGCAATGTGGCTGTGCGGCGCGCCCTTGAAGGCGTTGGGCGAGTACACCAGCACGAAATTGATGCCTAAGCCCTGCCAGTCGATATTGCGCATGTTGCCGATTTTGGCCGGGATGTCGCGACCGAGCACGTTGACGACGATCTCGTCGCCAAGCTTGAGTTTCAGGCCGTCCGCGATCTTCTTCTCGATCGAGACCAGCGGCGGGCCATTGTAGTTGGGGCCCCACCATTCGCCCTCGACAATCTTCGAGCCCTTCGGGATTTCGCCGGTATAGGTCAGGCCGCGGTCGCTGTGCAGCACCCATTCGGAATCGCTGGAAGGGTTCAATTGCTCGGCTCGCACGCCGCGCGCGGCGACGATGCGCCCGCGCAACATCGGCACGTCGTCCACCGTCGCGCCCGGCTCGGTCTTGCGCAGGAAGTCGCCGAAGCGGTCAGCCTCGGAGGAGGGGATGTCGATGAAATAGAACGACGGCGCGTGCTCGGGCAGCGCCGCCAGAAATTGTCGGCGAAGGTTGCCGTCGATCTGGGTGATGGTGACGAGCACGGCCAGGCCCAGGCCGAGCGACAGCACGACGGAGGGCGTCAGCGCACCGGGCCGGTAGATATTCGCGATCGCAAGCCGCAGCATGGTGAAGCGCGAGCGCGGCAACGCCCGTGCCACCGCCATCACTATTTCCGCGATGACGCGCAACAGCGCGAACACGATCATCGCGGAAACCACGAACACGGCGGCGACGCGCTTGTCGTAGGCAAGACCGATCACGACGGCGATCAAGAGCGCGACGACGATCAGCATCAGCGCCAGATAGCGCCAGCGCGGCCGATGCCATTCGGCGCTGACCGCGTCGCGGAACAGCGCCGCCACCGGCACGTCATGGACGCGGCCGAGCGGCCACAGGCCGAAAGCGAGCGCAGTGAGCAGGCCATAGACCAGCGACAGCGCCAGTTCACTCGGATGGATCGCCGGCACCACCGGCAGCGGCAGCAATTTTCCGAACAGGCCGACAATGACAAAGGGCAGCGCCGCGCCGGCTACGAGCCCGATCACCGAACCGAGGCCCGCCAGCATTACCACTTGTGTCAGGTAGATCGCGAATACGTCGCGGCCGGTGGCGCCGAGCGCCTTGAATGCCGCGATCACGTCGAGACGGCGATCGATATGGCTCTTCACGGCGTTGGCCACGCCGACGCCGCCGACCAGCAGCGCAGCGAGACCGACCAGGGTCAGGAACTGCGTGAAGCGGTCGATATTGCGTTCGAGCTGCGGCGAGGCATTGGCGCGGCTGCGCACTTCCCAGCCGGCCTCCGGAGCGGCTTTCTTCGCATCGTCCATCAGCGCGCTCACCGCGCGATCATCCGACGCATTGTCCGGCAGCTTTACCCGATAGTTCCAGCGCACCAGGCTGCCGGGCTGGATCAGCCCGGTGGTGCGCAGTGCATCCTGGCTGATCAGGAAGCGTGGACCGAAGCCGATGCCGATGCCGAGCTTGTCCGGCTCGGACTCGACCGCGCTTCGGATCTGGAAGCGCGCATCGCCGATCGTCACGGTGTCGCCGATCTTGAGATCAAGCCGCGCCAGCAGGGTTGGATCGGCGGCAGCGCCGAAGGTGCCGTCGCGCACGCTCAAAACATCGTTCAGCGGCAGAGGCGGATCGAGCGCGAGCTCGCCGATCGACGGATAGGCATTGTCGACTGCTTTCATCTCGACCAGCGCCAGCCGGCCATCGGCAGCACGCGCCATGCCGCGCAGCGTAGCGATGGCCGAGACTTGCCCGCGCGAGCGCAGGAAGGCGAGTTCGTCCGGCTTGGCTTCGCGCTGGAACAGGAGAAATGCGACGTCGCCGCCGAGCAGGTTTCGCCCCTCGCGCGCCAGGCCGTCGCCGAGGCTGGCCGCAACCGAACCGACGCCGGAGATCGCCATCACGCCAAGCGCGATGCAGGCAATGAAAACATAGAAGCCGCGCAGCCCGCCGCGCAGCTCGCGCAACGCGTAGCGCAGGCTGAGCCCGAGCGCACGGTTGCCGCGTGTCGGTTCTTCCGCCGGGCGTCCCAGGCTTTCCGACGCAAGGCTCATGAAGCAGCCACCCGACTATCGGTGCTGGTATCGATGCGACCTGACCGCAGCCGCACCACGCGATCGCAGCGTTGCGCGAGCGCGGGATCGTGCGTCACCAGCACCAGCGTCATGCCGCGCTCGGCATGTTTTGAGAACAGGAGATCGACGATCTGCTTTCCCGTTGCTTCATCGAGATTGCCGGTTGGCTCATCGGCGACGAGGATCGCAGGGTCCGGCGCCAGCGCACGCGCCAGCGCGACGCGCTGTTGTTCGCCGCCGGAGAGCTGGGTCGGATAGTGATGCAGGCGGTCGCCGAGACCGACCGACGTCAATTCCTGCGCCGCGCGCTTCGCCGCGGCGGGATTGCCTGCAAGCTCGAGCGGCACTGCCACATTCTCCAGCGCCGTCATGGTCGGAATCAGATGAAACGACTGGAAGACGATGCCAACCTGGCGGCCGCGGAAGCGCGCCAGCGCGTCCTCATCCAGGGCATTGAACGGCGTGCCGCCGACCACCACCTCTCCGCTATCAGGACGTTCAAGGCCCGCCATCACCATCAGCAGCGTGGATTTTCCCGACCCCGAGGGTCCGATCAGGCCAATCGCTTCGCCGGATCCGACGCGCAGGCTGATGTCTTTGAGGATATGAACGCGCGCGGCGCCGCTGCCGAGCGAGAGATTGATGTTGGAGATGGCAATCGTGTCGGCCGCAGCGCCGGCGAGCGAAGGAGATTCGATGAGGCTGTCCATGGCTTGGTCATATGGCACTTTCGCTCGCCGGGTCGAGAGGCGGCGAGGTGTGCTCGCGCACATCCTTGTGTTGACAATGGCTTTGACGGCGGCGGGTTCGGTGCTGGCGGGGAGCCCCGACGGCACTCAGGCCAAGATCAATACGAAGCCGATCAAGATCGTGGTGTTGGGCGATTCGCTCTCGGCCGGGCTTGGCCTGTCAGCTTCCGACGCATTTCCGGCCAAGCTACAAAAAGCTTTGAAAGACAATGGGATAGATGTCGATATGACCAATGCCGGGGTGTCCGGCGATACGTCGTCCAGCGGCCTCGAGCGGCTCGACTGGTCGGTGCCGGAGGGAACCCAGGCCGTGATTGTCGAGCTCGGCGCCAATGACGCGCTGCGTGGCCTCGATCCCGCTGTTACCCGCGCCGCGCTGTCAGACATTTTGACGCGACTGAAAGCACGCAACATCGCCGTCATGTTGTGCGGGATGATGGCGCCGCCAAATTATGGCCGCGAATATGCGGAGCGTTTCAACACCATCTATCCGGATCTGGCAAAATCTTTTGGCGTGCCGCTCTACCCGTTTTTTCTTGACGGCGTCGCTGCGGATGCCAAGCTCAACCAGGCCGACGGCATTCATCCGACGCCGCAAGGCGTCGACATCATCGTGAGAAACATGATGCCCACCGTGGAGGCATTTCTCGGCCCGCTCAGAGGGCAGCAACCCTGAAAAACAGGCATCGATAAAATTTCCCGTTAGGGTTTACTACAGGAGGTTTCCACCCGTTAACAGCACGTGCTTCGCAGAGTCACATAAGTCAGGTAGAAATTAGCCGTCGGTGATTCGTCACCGGGAATTGTTTAAGGGGTTTGGTCTAGACTTGATCAGGTCAAACCCAAGCATCGGGAGCCCCAACGATGCCGCGTTTGTTTACTGGACTGGAAATCCCGGCCGATGTCGGCCAGACGCTTTCCGGCTTGCGGGGTGGCCTTCCTGGCGCCCGCTGGATCGATCCCGAAAATTATCACGTCACCTTGCGCTTTATCGGCGACATCGATGGCCCCTCGGCCAACGAGATCGCATCGATGTTGTTTCGGGTGAACCGGAAGCCGTTCGAGGTGAAGCTGCAGGGCCTGCAAAGTTTTGGAGGCCGCAAGCCGCGCGCGGTGGTCGCCTCCATCGCGCCGAGCAAGCCGCTGATCGAGCTGCAGGCCGAGCTCGAACGGATGATGCAGCGGATCGGGCTCGATCCCGAAGGGCGGAAGTTCACGCCGCATGTCACGCTGGCGCGGCTGCATGACGCGTCGAGCCAGGATGTCGCGGACTATCTCTCGGTGCGTGGCTACTTCCCGAGCCGGGTGTTCACTGCCGAGCGCTTCGTGCTGTTCTCCGCACGCGCCTCCACCGGCGGCGGCCCCTATGTGGTCGAGGATTCCTACGCGCTGAGTGCGTAGGTCTCTTCACCTCTCCCTGCAAGAAGAATGGGGAGAGGTGGAAGGCGCATGCCCGCTGCACCAATTCCCGGCTTGCAATTTCCGCACGTTTGGGGCGGAAAGGTGGGCATGTTGTCCACCCCCCAGAACTCCTTCCTCAGCCAATATCAGGCCCTGATTTCCTCCGGCGCGATCGAGCCCGATCCGGCGCAGGCCGAAGTCGCGGAGGCCTTTGCCGCGCTGGAGCGACGGCTTGCTGACTTTAGGCCGCCGCGCAAAAACGGCCTGCTGGGCCGGCTGTTCGCCGACAAGAATGGCGGCCCGCCGCGCGGCCTTTACGTCCACGGCGAGGTCGGCCGCGGCAAGACCATGCTGATGGACCTGTTCTTCCAGGCAAGCCCGGTCACCCACAAGCGCCGCGCGCATTTCCATGAGTTTATGGCCGAGGTGCATGAGCGCATCTATGGCTATCGGCAGGAGATTTCGCGCGGCCAACTCGCCAATGGCGGCGACGTGATCGCGCTGACAGCCGGCGCGATCTTCGACGAAGCCTGGCTGCTCTGTTTCGACGAATTTCATGTCACCGACATCGCGGACGCGATGATCCTTGGCCGGCTCTTTGCAAAACTGTTCGAGCTCGGCACGGTGGTGGTCGCGACCTCCAACGTAGCGCCCGATGATCTCTACAAGGGCGGGCTGAACCGCGCGCTGTTTTTGCCCTTCATCGCGCAGATATCGGAGCATATGGACGTGATGCGGCTCGATGCCCGCACCGATTTCCGGCTGGAGAAGCTCACGGGCGTGAAGATGTGGCTGGTGCCGGCCGATCGCGAGGCCGATGCCGCGCTCAACAAGGCCTGGGCGAAGATGACCGGAAAGGCGCCGTGCAAGCCGCGCGAGATTTCGATCAAGGGCCGCATCCTGCATGTGCCGTGCTCGTCGCATGGCGTGGCGCGTTTCACCTTCGCCGATCTTTGCGAGCAGCCGCTCGCAGCCTCCGACTACCTCCGCCTGGCGCGCGATTATCACACCATCCTGGTCGACCGCGTGCCGGTCATGAGCTACCCCGAACGCAACGCCGCCAAGCGCTTCATCACCCTGATCGACACCCTTTATGACAACGCGGTGAAGCTGATGGCCTCCGCCGCCGCCGATCCGCTGTCGCTCTATCTGGCGACCGAGGGCAACGAGGCCAACGAGTTCAAGCGGACGTCGTCGCGCCTGATCGAAATGAGCTCGGAATCCTATCTGGCGCTGCCTCACGGCCACAAGGATTCCGCCGCCAGCGGCTCCACGACGGGGCTGGTGGAGACCTGACCGAAATCAGGGCAGGGCCGCCAAATGGGCATGCCCGACTTGAACGGTCCGGTCTAAAGCGATAACCAGCCTGTCGGCTTTCCCCACCTCTCTCCCGTTCGGGTTCAAAGGACAGATTTCCATGGCGCGCAACAAGATTGCTTTGATTGGCTCCGGTCAGATCGGCGGAACGTTGGCTCACCTCATCGGCCTCAAGGAACTCGGTGACGTCGTGATGTTCGACATAGCCGAGGGCGTGCCGCAGGGCAAATCGCTCGACCTTGCGCAGTCCTCGCCGGTCGACGGGTTCGACGCGCAACTCACCGGCGCGAATTCCTATGAGGCGCTCGACAACGCCAATGTCTGCATCGTCACCGCCGGCGTGCCGCGCAAGCCCGGCATGAGCCGTGATGACCTGCTCTCGATCAACCTGAAGGTCATGGAGCAGGTTGGCGCCGGCATCAAGAAATACGCGCCCGACTCCTTCGTCATCTGCATCACCAACCCGCTCGACGCCATGGTCTGGGCGCTGCAGAAGGCCTCCGGCCTGCCGCACAAGAAAGTGGTCGGCATGGCCGGCGTGCTGGATTCCTCGCGCTTCCGCTATTTCCTCGCCGACGAGTTCAACGTGTCGGTCGAGGACGTCACCGCCTTCGTGCTGGGCGGCCATGGCGACACCATGGTGCCGCTGGTGCGCTACTCCACCGTCGCCGGCATTCCGCTGCCGGACCTCGTCAAGATGGGCTGGACCTCGCAGGCGCGCATCGACGAGATCGTCGACCGCACCCGCAATGGCGGCGCCGAGATCGTCAACCTGCTCAAAACCGGATCGGCGTTCTACGCGCCGGCGGCATCGGCGATCGCGATGGCCGAGAGCTATCTCAAGGACAAGAAGCGCGTACTGCCCTGCGCCGCCTACCTGAACGGCGAATACAGCGTGAAGGACATGTATGTCGGCGTGCCCGTCGTGATCGGCGGCAAGGGCGTCGAGCGCATTGTCGAGATCGAGCTGGCGGGCAAGGACCGTGAGGCGTTCGACAAGTCGGTCGGCGCCGTTCAGGGCCTGGTCGACGCCTGCAAGAAGATCGCGCCGGACCTGCTCGGCCGCTGATTGAGGCCTGGGCCGGGGATCGATCCAGTCGTTCTCGGCCCTTGCACAATTGTTGGTATATGGTATGCCAGAAAAAATCGGCATGGATTCAAGGAATTCATCGCCAAAAGGGTTTGGGGAGCGTCCTAGATGAATATCCATGAATATCAGGCCAAAGCCGTGCTCTCGGAGTTCGGGGTCGCGATTTCCAAGGGCGTCCCGGTCCTGAAGGCGGCTGACGCCGAGGCGGCGGCCAAGCAGCTGCCAGGGCCGATCTGGGTGGTGAAGAGCCAGATCCATGCCGGCGGGCGCGGCAAGGGCAAGTTCAAGGAAGCTAGCGCAGGCGACAAAGGCGGCGTGCGGATAGCCAAGTCGACCGCGGAGGTTGCCGAATACGCCAGGCAGATGCTGGGAGCGACGCTGGTCACGGTGCAGACCGGGCCGCACGGCAAGCAGGTCAACCGCCTCTACATCGAGGACGGCTCCGACATCGACAAGGAATTTTATCTCTCGCTCCTGGTCAATCGCGAAACCAGCGAAGTCTCCTTCGTGGTGTCGACCGAAGGCGGCGTCAACATCGAGGACGTCGCGCACAAGACGCCCGAAAAGATCGTCACCTTTTCCGTCGATCCCGCCACTGGCATCATGAGCCATCACGGCCGCACGGTGGCAAAGGCGCTCAATCTCTCCGGCGATCTCGCCAAGCAGGCCGAGAAGCTCACGACGCAACTCTATAGCGCCTTCGTCGCCAAGGACATGGCGATGCTGGAAATCAATCCGCTGGTCGTGACCAGGCAGGGCCAGCTTCGCGTGCTCGACGCCAAGGTCTCCTTCGACGACAACGCCATGTTCCGCCATCCCGACATGGCCGCGCTGCGCGACGAGTCCGAAGAGGACGCCAAGGAAATCGAGGCCGCGAAATACGACCTCAATTATGTCGCGCTCGACGGCACCATCGGCTGCATGGTCAACGGCGCGGGACTAGCCATGGCGACCATGGATATCATCAAGCTCTATGGCATGGAGCCTGCCAACTTCCTCGATGTCGGCGGTGGCGCTACCGTGGAGAAGGTGGCTGCGGCCTTCAAGATCATCACCGCCGATCCGAATGTGAAGGGCATCCTGGTCAACATCTTCGGCGGCATCATGAAATGCGACGTGATAGCCGAGGGTGTGGTCGCCGCAGTGAAACAGGTCGGTATGAAAGTGCCGCTGGTGGTCCGCCTCGAAGGCACCAACGTCGAACTGGGCAAGAAGATCATCCGTGAGTCCGGACTGAACGTGCTGCCGGCCGACAATCTCGATGACGCCGCGCAGAAGATCGTGAAGGCCGTCAAAGGGAGCTAACGCCATGGCCGAGAACCATCTCGCCGCGCCGTCGCCGCTGCCGGAGCATCACAAGCTCAGTGTGTTCGCCGGGGAATGGAACGGCGAGGAGATGGTCTATCCCTCGCGCTGGACCAAGGGTGGTCCGGCCACCTCGAGGGTCAGCGCGCGCATGGATCTCAACGGCTTCTATCTGATCCAGGACACCCGGCAGGTAGTTGACGGCAAGGAAACCTTCGCAACCCACGCCCTCTTCACCTATGACCGCGAGGACCGGACCTACAAATTGTTCTGGCACGATTCGCTTGGCTACTATCCTCCGTCGCCGGCCTCCGGCGGCTGGGCCGCAAAGTCGCTGATCCTGGTACGCGGCTCGCTGCGCGGCAACGCGCGCCATGTCTACGAAGTCGTCGACGACAACACCTACAACATGAAGATCCAGTTCTCGCCCGATGCGGAAGGCTGGAACGATGTGCTCACCGGCGTCTATCGGCGCGCCAGCTAAACCCCTCTCCAATCAGCCTTCGCGAAAGTATTCGAAAGCATGTCCATCCTGATCGACAAGAATACCAAGGTCATCTGCCAGGGTTTTACTGGAAAGAACGGCACCTTCCACTCGGAAGCCGCGATCGCCTACGGCACCAAGATGGTCGGCGGCACCTCGCCGGGCAAAGGCGGATCGACCCATCTCGGTCTGCCGGTGTTCGATACCGTCAATGAGGCCAGGAAAAAGACCGGCGCGGACGCCTCGGTGATTTATGTGCCGCCGCCGGGCGCGGCGGACGCGATCTGCGAGGCGATCGACGCCGAAATCCCGCTGATCGTCTGCATCACCGAGGGCATCCCGGTGCTAGACATGGTGCGGGTGAAGCGCTCGCTGTCGGGCTCGAAGTCGCGCCTCATCGGACCGAACTGTCCCGGCGTCATGACCGCCGGCGAATGCAAGATCGGCATCATGCCGGCCAACATCTTCAAGCCCGGCTCGGTCGGCATCGTCTCGCGCTCGGGCACGCTGACCTATGAGGCGGTGTTCCAGACCACCCAGGAAGGCCTCGGCCAGACCACCGCGGTCGGCATCGGCGGCGACCCGGTCAAGGGCACCGAATTCATCGCCGTGCTGGAGATGTTCCTGGCTGACGAGAAGACCAAGTCGATCGTGATGATCGGCGAGATCGGTGGCACGGCCGAAGAAGACGCCGCCCAGTTCCTCAAGGACGAAGCCAAGCGCGGCCGCAAGAAGCCGATGGTTGGCTTCATCGCCGGTGTCACGGCGCCTCCCGGCCGCCGCATGGGTCATGCCGGCGCGATCATCTCCGGCGGCAAGGGCGACGCCGGCTCGAAGGCGGAAGCGATGAAATCCGCCGGAATCACGGTGTCGCCGTCGCCTGCACGGCTCGGACATACGCTTGCCGAAAAATTGAAAAGCTAATTCAGTCCTTCGCTCTTTTGCGCGGGAAGTTTCGTCCTAAATGGGGTATGGGTTCGCAAAGCGGTCGATCTGCCGGGATCGGCCCATAAAGCGCCGTCTGCTACGCGCGACCCAAAAATCACCAGGACGCCATCCATGTCTCGCCAGGACGCGAACGCCGCCTTTGCCCTTTCATCATTTCTGCAAGGCACCAACGCTACCTACATCGACGAAATCTACGCCCGTTACGAGAAGGACCCGGCATCCGTCGACGGTGAGTGGCAGGAGTTCTTCAAGAGCCTGAAGGATTCGCCCGCCGACGTCCGCAAGAACGCCGAAGGCCCCTCCTGGGGCCGCGACAACTGGCCGCTGACCCCGCAGGACGATCTCACCTCCGCCCTCGACGGCAACTGGGCCGGTGTCGAAAAGGCCGTTGGCACCAAGATCGCCGCCAAGGCGCAGGCCAAGGGCGCTGAAGTCACCGCCGCCGATCTGCACCAGGCGACCCGTGATTCCGTCCGCGCGCTGATGCTGATCCGCGCCTACCGTATGCGCGGCCACTTCCACGCCAATCTGGATCCGCTCGGCATCGAAGCCCCGCGCAACCGCGAAGAGCTCGACCCGCGCAGCTACGGCTTCACCGAGGCCGATTTCGACCGCAAGATATTCCTCGATCACGTCCTGAGCCTCGAATACGGCACGCTGCGCGAGATCGTGACGATCTGCGAGCGCACCTACTGCCAGACACTTGGCGTCGAATTCATGCACATCTCCAACGCCGCGCAGAAGTCGTGGATCCAGGAGCGCATCGAGGGGCCGGACAAGGAGATCAGTTTCACCCGCGAGGGACGCCGCGCCATCCTGAACAAGCTGATCGAAGCCGAAGGCTTTGAGAAATTCTGCGACGTCAAGTTCACCGGCACCAAGCGCTTCGGCCTCGACGGCGCCGAGTCGCTGATCCCCGCGCTGGAGCAGATCATCAAGCGCGGCGGCAATCTCGGCGTGAAGGAGGTCGTGGTCGGCATGCCGCATCGCGGCCGACTCAACGTGCTGACCCAGGTGATGGGCAAGCCGCACCGCGCGCTGTTCCATGAGTTCAAGGGCGGCTCGGCCAACCCGGATGCGGTGGAAGGTTCGGGCGACGTCAAGTATCATCTCGGCGCCTCGTCGGATCGCGAGTTTGACGGCAACCGCATCCATCTGTCGCTGACGGCGAACCCGTCACATCTGGAAATCGTCGACCCCGTCGTGCTCGGCAAGGTCCGCGCCAAGCAGGACCAGCATGGCGATCCGCCGGACCAGCGCATCTCGGTGATGCCGCTCCTGATGCATGGCGATGCGGCATTCGCGGGCCAGGGCGTGGTCGCAGAATGCTTCGGTCTTTCGGACCTGAAGGGCTATCGCACCGGCGGCTCCGTGCATTTCATCGTCAACAACCAGATCGGCTTCACCACCTATCCGCGCTATTCGCGCTCCTCGCCCTATCCGTCCGACGTGGCGAAGATGATCGATGCGCCGATCTTCCATGTGAACGGCGACGATCCGGAAGCCGTGGTGTTCGCCGCCAAGGTCGCGACCGAGTTCCGGCAGAAGTTCCACAAGCCGGTCGTTATCGACATGTTCTGCTACCGCCGGCACGGCCATAACGAAGGTGACGAGCCGGCGTTCACCCAGCCGGTGATGTACAAGAAGATCGCGACGCACCCGTCGACGCTGGATATCTATGCCAAGCGCCTGATCTCGGAAGGCGTGATCGCCGAAGGCGAGGTCGGCAAGGCCAAGGCCGATTGGCGCGCGCGGCTCGATGCCGAACTCGAAGCCGGCACCGGCTACAAGCCGAACAAGGCCGATTGGCTCGACGGCAAATGGGCCGGCTTCAAGATCGCCGATCAGGAAGAGGACGCCCGCCGCGGCGTCACCGGCGTCGATGTCGCCGCGCTGAAGGAGATCGGCCGCAAGATCACCAAGGTGCCGGACGGCTTCCGTGTCCACCGCACCATTACGCGCTTCCTCGACAACCGCGTCAAGGCGATCGAGAGCGGCGCAGGCCTCGACTGGGCGACCGGCGAGGCGCTGGCGTTCTGCACGTTGCTCGAGGAAGGCCACCATGTGCGGCTGTCCGGCCAGGACAGCGAGCGCGGTACCTTTTCGCAGCGCCATTCGGTGCTGATCGACCAGGAGGACGAAAGCCGCTACACGCCGTTCAACCATCTCGGCGGCGACCAGGGCCATTTCGAGGTGATCAACTCGCTGTTGTCGGAAGAGGCCGTGGTCGGCTTCGAATATGGCTACTCACTGGCCGAGCCGAATGCGCTCGCAATGTGGGAGGCGCAGTTCGGCGACTTCGCCAACGGCGCGCAGGTGCTGTTCGACCAGTTCATCTCCTGCGGCGAGCGCAAATGGCTGCGCATGTCCGGCCTCGTCTGCCTGCTGCCGCATGGCTATGAGGGCCAGGGCCCGGAGCACTCCTCGGCCCGCCTCGAGCGATACCTGCAGATGTGCGCCGAGGACAACATGCAGGTCTGCTATCCGACCACGCCCGCCAACTACTTCCACGTGCTGCGGCGTCAGCTGCATCGCGAGATCAGGAAGCCTTTGATCCTGATGACGCCGAAGTCGCTGCTGCGCCACAAGCGCGCGGTGTCGCGGCTGGACGAGCTCGGCAAGGGCACGACCTTCCACCGCATCCTCTACGATGACGCGCAAATGCTGCCCGACGAGAAGATCAAGCTCGTGGGCGACGACAAGATCCGCCGCGTCGTGCTGTGCTCGGGGAAGGTCTATTACGATCTTTACGAAGAACGGGAAAAGCGCGGCGTCGACGACGTCTACCTGATGCGCGTTGAGCAGCTCTATCCGGTGCCGCTGAAGGCGCTTGTGATGGAGCTTGGGCGCTTCAAGGGCGCCGAGATCGTCTGGTGCCAGGAAGAGCCGCGCAACATGGGCGCGTGGCACTTCATCGAGCCCTATCTCGAATGGGTGCTGAACCAGATCAACGCGCCGAACAAGCGTCCGCGTTACGCCGGGCGTGCCGCGTCGGCCGCGACCGCTACCGGTTTGATGTCGAAGCACCTGGCGCAGCTCAAGGCGCTGCTCGACGACGCGCTGAACTGAACTTTCATTTTCGTCATGCCCCGCGAAGGCGGGGCATCCAGTACGCCGTGCCGCCTGCCTTTACTCGCTGCCGTCGCGGCGTACTGGATCGCCCGCATTCGCGGGCGATGACAGCATCACCGATTGAGGAAACAAGCCATGACCGAAATCCGCGTGCCCACGCTGGGCGAATCCGTTACCGAGGCCACCATCGGCCGCTGGTTCAAGAAGGCCGGCGAAGCCGTTGCCGTCGACGAGCCGTTGGTGGAGCTGGAGACCGACAAGGTCACGATCGAGGTGCCGGCGCCGTCGGCCGGCGTGCTCGGCGAGATCGCGGCCAAGGATGGCGACACGGTCGCGGTGGGCGCGCTGCTCGGCATGATCAATGACGGCGCCGCCGGCGCCAAGCCCGCCTCTGCAGCGCCCGTTGCCAAGCCCGCTGCGGCGCCGCCTCCGCCCGCTGCCGCGCCGGCGCCCGCACCTGCCGCGAAGGTGGCGCCCTCGGATGCGCCACTCGCGCCCTCCGTCCGAAAACTCTCGGCCGAGAGCGGCCTCGATGCGTCGACTGTTCCCGGCTCAGGCAAGGACGGCCGCGTCACCAAGGGCGACATGCTGGCGGCGATCGAGAAGGCGGCCGCGGCACCAACGCCGGTCAATCAGCCCGCTGCCGCGGTGCAGGTCCGCGCGCCTTCACCCGCCGACGACGCCGCCCGCGAGGAGCGCGTGAAGATGACGCGGCTGCGCCAGACCATCGCGCGCCGCCTGAAGGACGTGCAGAACACGGCGGCGATGCTGACGACCTTCAATGAGGTCGACATGACCAACGTCATGGCGATGCGTTCGCACTACAAGGACGTGTTCGAGAAGAAGCATGGCGCCAAGCTCGGCTTCATGGGCTTCTTCACCAAGGCCTGCGTGCAGGCGCTGAAGGACATCCCGGCCGTCAACGCCGAGATCGACGGCACCGACCTCATCTACAAGAACTACTATCACGTCGGCATCGCCGTCGGCACCGACAAGGGCCTCGTGGTGCCGGTCGTGCGCGACTGCGACCAGAAGTCGATCGCCGACATCGAGAAGGGAATCGCCGATTTCGGCCGCCGCGCCCGCGACGGCCAGCTCAAGATCGACGAGATGCAGGGCGGCACCTTTACCATCACCAATGGCGGCATCTACGGCTCGCTGATGTCGACGCCGATCCTGAACGCGCCGCAGTCGGCGATCCTCGGCATGCACAAGATCCAGGAGCGGCCGATGGTGGTCGGCGGCAAGATCGAGGCGCGGCCGATGATGTATCTGGCGTTGTCCTACGATCACCGCGTCGTCGATGGCAAGGAAGCCGTGACCTTTCTGGTGCGGGTCAAGGAGAGCCTGGAGGATCCGGCGAGGCTGGTGCTGGATCTCTGATGCTGCCGGACTTGATCGATGCCACATTCGGCCGCGGTTTGCGCGAGCGAGTAATGAATTGCGTTAAGTTTTGGGGGCAGGTTTGACCGACAAAGTAGCAATCATCACCGGCGGCAGCCGCGGCATTGGTCGCGCCACCGCCATCGCGGCTGCGGCGCGCGGCTTCAGGGTTGTTGTCGGCTATGCCAGCAACAAAGCGGCGGCTGACGAGGTTGTGGCCGTCATCGAGGCCAAGAACGGCAAGGCGGTCGCGGTGAAATGCGATGTCGCCGAGGAGAGCGATATCCTGAAGCTGTTCGCGGCCGCCGACAAATTCGGCACGCTTGGTGCGCTCGTCAACAATGGCGGCATCGTCGGCAAGAGCGGCGTTCGGGTCGACGAGATGTCGGCCGAGCGCATCCAGCGCGTGATGGCGGTCAACGTCACCGGCAGCATCCTTTGCGCCCGCGAAGCGGTGAAGCGGATGTCGACCAAGCACGGCGGCAAGGGCGGCGTGATCGTCAACATCTCGTCGGTTGCCGCCAAGCTGGGCTCGGCCAACACCTATGTCGATTACGCCGCCTCCAAGGGCGCCATTGATTCCTTTACCGTTGGTCTCGGCCATGAGGTCGCCGGCGAAGGCATCCGCGTCGCCGGCATCCGACCGGGACTGATCGACACCGAAATTCACGCTTCCGGCGGCGAGCCCGATCGCGCCTATCGGCTCGCGCATATGGTGCCGATGAAGCGCGTCGGACAAGCTGAGGAGATTGCCAACGCCATCGTCTGGCTGATGTCGGACGAGGCCTCCTACGTCACCAGCACCATCCTTGACGTTTCGGGCGGGCGGTAACACCTGTCACAGGCTTGAGCTACAGGATTTAAATCATGGCTTACGATCTCGTTGTCATCGGCACCGGTCCCGGCGGATATGTCTGCGCGGTGCGTGCGGCGCAACTGGGCATGAAGGTGGCCGTGGTCGAGAAGAACGCAACGCTCGGCGGCACCTGCCTCAACGTCGGCTGCATGCCGTCGAAGGCGCTGCTGCATGCGTCCGAGATGTTCGAGGAGGCCGGGCACTCCTTTGCGAAGATGGGCGTTTCCGTCTCCGCGCCAAAACTCGACCTGCCGTCGATGATGAACTTCAAGCAGCAGGGCATCGACGGCAACGTCAAGGGCGTCGAGTTCCTGATGAAGAAGAACAAGATCGACGTCATTCAGGGCAGTGGCAGGATTCTTGGCGCCGGCAAGGTCGAGGTGGCCGGCGCCGACGGCAAGACGCAGCTTGTCGAGACGAAGAACATCGTGATCGCCACCGGCTCCGACATCGCGCGGCTGAAGGGCATCGAGATCGACGAAAAGCGCATCGTGTCGTCGACCGGCGCGCTGTCGCTCGACAAGGTGCCCGGCAAGCTGTTGATCATCGGCGCCGGTGTGATCGGGCTCGAGCTCGGATCGGTGTGGCACCGCCTCGGCTCTGAAGTCACCGTGGTCGAATTCCTCGACCGCATCCTGCCCGGCATGGATGGCGAGATCGCGCGGCAATTCCAGCGCATTCTCGAAAAGCAGGGATTCAAGTTCAAGCTCGGCGCCAAGGTCGTCGCGGTTGATACGTCGGGCAAGATGCTCGCCGTCAAGGTCGAGCCCGCTTCCGGCGGTGCGCAGGAAACACTCGAAGCCGATGTCGTGCTGGTTTGCATCGGACGGGTGCCCTACACCGAGGGCCTCGGTCTCGAAGGTGCCGGTGTCGCGCTCGACAATCGCGGCCGTGTGAAGATCGATCCGCACTTCTCGACCAACGTCAAAGGTATCTACGCGATCGGCGACGTGGTGGCGGGTCCCATGCTCGCGCACAAGGCCGAAGACGAAGGCGTGGCGTGTGCGGAAATCATCGCGGGACAAGCCGGTCACGTGAACTACGACGTGATTCCAGGTGTTGTGTATACCACGCCGGAAGTTTCCTCCGTCGGCAAGACCGAGGAAGAGCTGAAGCAGGCTGGTACCGCTTATACCTCCGGCAAATTCCCGTTTACCGCCAACGGTCGTTCAAAGGTGAATCAAACTACCGACGGATTCGTGAAGGTTCTCGCAGATGCGAAGACCGATCGCGTGCTCGGGGTGCATATTATCGGCATCGAAGCCGGCGAAATGATTCACGAAGCGGCCGTGTTGATGGAATTTGGCGGCGCAGCAGAGGATCTGGCTCGCACCTGCCACGCCCATCCGACCCGGTCGGAAGCGATCAAGGAAGCGGCGCTTGCAGTTGGCAAGAGAGCCATCCATATGTGATCGACGCCCGGCCCCGAGTCGGGCCAGGATAACACATGCTGCGCCGCCTGCTACAGCCGCTCTGGGTCCTGCTTGCGATCATCTTCCTGATCGAGGCGTGGCTTTGGGATCACCTCGAGCCGATCGTGGCTCGGATCGTGGCGGCAATTCCGCTGCGCGCCTTCAAGCAATGGCTCGCCGATCGTGTCGACACGCTGTCGCCGGCGATGACACTGATCGTCTTCATCGTGCCGGTGCTGCCGCTGTTTCCGCTGAAGCTGATTGGCCTGTGGCTGCTCACGCACGAATATTGGGGCACCGCCGTATTCACGATCCTGTTCGCGAAGTTTCTCGGTGTCGGCGTCACCGCCTTCATCTTCGACGTGACGCGGCCAAAGCTGCTGGAGATGGGCTGGTTCGAGAAACTCTACGAGTTCATCCTCGCGCTGCGCGCCAAGGCACATGCCCTGGTCGATCCGGTCAAGGCGCGCATCGTGGAGATGCTCTCAGGCGGGGGCGAAAGCTGGTCGGCGCGCACGCTGCGGCTGATCCAGCGTTTCCGCAAGAGCGTGCACCAGGCGCGGTGAGGCATCGTGTAGGGTAGGCAAAGCGATAGCGTGTCGTCGGTGAAGAAAGGCCTTTTCAGGTGGCCCGGGTATTTGGCGTTGCGAAGAGCGCGGCCAGGAAGAGGCGCAATAAAATCCTGAGCGACCTGATCAGGCGGCGGAAGTTGTAGCCGGCGGCGGCGAGGACGGCGTTGTTGAGGTCGCCGTGGCGGTGGGCGAGATAGTTGCGGTCCATTCGGTGATCTTCCTTGAGATGGCCGATGACGGGCTCGACAGCGGCGCGGCGTCGCATCTCTCGTTTGACCTGTGGGGTCACCCGTCGCTTTTGCTTGGATGTATAGATTTTGAACTTGTAATCTGGCGGCGCGTTGTGGCCGCGGTATCCGGCATCGGCGTGGAGCCGTTCGATCGTATTGCCGACGAGTTGCTCGATCGCAGGGATGACGCCAGCCAGCGTATGGCCGTCATAGGGATTGCCTGGCAGCGCTTGCGCATGGACGACGAACTGGCCGCCCTTGCTGTGCTTGAGGGTGGTGGCAACGCTGACCTTGACGCCGAACTCGTAAGGCTTGTGTGCCTTGCCCTTGCCGATGCACTCCACTTCGGGCGCATGCAGGCTGTAGATCTTGGGCCCGCGCTGTCCGCGTTCCTGAACGCGTACTCGCCGCGCCAGGCTCAGGAGATGAGCGAACGCTGCCTCAAGCCGGGGATCGCTATCGATCTTGCGGGCAATATCGCGGATGATGCGGCCGAGATAGGTCTTGAGCTTGCGCAAAGACCTGTTGGCGCGCTTGAACTGCTTGGCATGGGCGTAACGCTGATGCTGGATCAGGGCGAACTTGCCGACCCGCGTATAAGACTGGCGCAACTCCACGCCCAGCTGTTTGGCCAGCTTCACCAGCTTCTCGCGGGCTCGGTTCAACAGCTTTGCGTCGGTCGGGAAGGTAATATTCTTCGGCTGCACCGTGGTATCGACAATGACGCGGGCGAGATCGCCAGGCTTCATCGCGCCAGTCCTGGTTGCGACTGCCAGGCTCTCCTGCAACAGCGTCTGCAACCGTTCTTCGCCCATGCGATTGCGCCAGTTGGTCATCGAGGAGCGATCGAGCGGCAGCCGGTGCTGGAAAAACTCTTCCCCGCAAAAATACTGGTAATACGGGTTCTCAATCCACAGTTCGCACACCACCTCGTCGCTGAGGTTGTAGGTGTGCTTGAGAATGGCGAGCCCAGCCATCAGTCGCGTCGGTAGCGGCGGTTGGCCCGGACCATCCTTGTAAACCGCGCCAAATTTCTCTTCCAGGAACCGCCAGTCGATCGTCCGCGCCAGCTTCACCAGCGCGTGGTCCATGTTGATGACCTGATCGAGCCGCGAACGAAACAGATCCTGCTCGCCGCTCTCTCGTCGCTCCCGTGGCCGCATCAACCCCTCCCGCACGTCGATGCGGCAGAGAATCATAGCTTGAGATTCGAGGGAATCCCCAACGTGAATTTGCAAGAAAATCGGCACCTGAGCCCCAATTTCCGGCAAATCCAATCACGACAATTCCGGCGATTTCTATTGCCAGTCAAACACTTCAGGATATTTCACGGACGACTAGCGTGCCCACCATTCGCAATTGTACCGTTGATGGATGGTGGGCACGGCGCGTGCGCGCCTTTGCTCTCCCCTACAGCCAAGTCACGGCAACGGCAGCAGGTGCGGGTTGAAAATGCCGAGCGCGGTGATCGCGATGCCGGTAAGCGTCAGGATACCGGAGACCCAGGCCAGCCAGATCATGCCGGTGATGATGGTCGCGGACGCCAGTACGATCGAAATCTGGAAGGCCGCCGAAGCCAATTCGAAATGGTGATATTTCTCGGTGGCGAGGTTGCGTTCCTCTTCCGCATGCTTGGCGCGCTCGGCCAGTTCCTCGCTGCCTTCGTGGGTCGACGGTTCGGAGCGATAGCGCGCCGCGGTCTTCTGCCATTCGTCGATCTGCTTCTGCACCGCGGCCCTGGTGGCGTCGTCGGCTGCCGTACCGATCCCGAGTTTTGCGTGCTCGGCCGCTGTCTGCACCGTGGTGCGGCGGATGGTCTTGGCCTGGAAGAAGGCCCAGAGATTCGAGGCCTCGACATTCTTGCTGATGGATTCGGTCTGGGCGCCCTTGCCGAGTGTCTCCGACAGCGCCAGGCACAACGCGATCACCGCGATCAAGAGCGCGATATTGCGGTTCTCTTCGGAAGCCTCTTTCGCGTGGTCCGCCTGCTCCATGCTTTCATGTGCGCTCATGATTCCCCTCCGCTGCCATGAAGCTACGATTGCCGAACAAATGTGGCTAGCGCAAGAGGCAAACCGGTGTGGCGGAAGGGTGTCGATACTGTTTCAACGGCGTGGATGTGCGCTGCGATAGACCTCCAGAAGGCGCTCGCTGTCGATGCCGGTATAGATTTGCGTGGTCGAGAGCGAGGCGTGGCCGAGCAACTCCTGGATCGCGCGCAGATCGCCGCCGCGCGAAAGCAGATGGGTTGCGAAGGAATGTCGCAGCGCATGCGGCGTCGCGCTGTCGGGCAGTCCCAGCGCGCCGCGCATCCGCTCCATGGTGAGCTGGATGATGCGCGCCCTCAACGGGCCGCCGCGGGCACCGACAAAGATCGCGGCGTCCTGCGCGAGAGCATGTGGGCACATCGCGACATATTCGGCAATCAGCGCCAGTACGTTCTGCAGCACCGGAACCATGCGGGTCTTGTTGCCCTTACCGGTGACGATGAGCACATCGCCTTCGCCCGGCTTCGGCACGTCGCGGCGTTTCAGCGACAGCGCTTCGGAGATGCGCAGGCCTGAGCCATAGAGCAGCGCCATCACGGCGGCGTCGCGCGCCAGCACCCAGGTCTCGCGGGTCTCGCCGGCGCGTTCGTCGGCGTCGGCAAGACGTTTGGCCGCATTGACCGGCAGGGGCTTTGGCAGGGTCTTGCCGACCTTCGGCGCGCGGATGGCGGACAGTGCGCCGACCTTGCCCTTGCCCTCGCGTTCGAGGAAGCGGCCGAACGAGCGCAGGCCGGCGAGCGCGCGCATCAGGGAGCGGCCGGCGATATCGTCCGCGCGTCGCTTCGCCATGAAGGCGCGGATGTCGGTCGCCTCGAGCAGCGAGAAGCGCGCCAATGTCACCCGCGTGCCCCAATGCTGGCAAAGGAAATCGAGGCACTGCCGCAGGTCGCGCGCATAGGCCTCCAGCGTCTTCGGCGACAGCCTTCGCTCGCTCTTCAGATGTGTCAGCCAGCGCGTCATCTGAAGCGCGACGGTCTCATCCGCGCTGTCGAGCTCGATCGGTTCAACTTTCGGCTGGGCCATGCAGGGTTGCCGTGATGATTCCCTGAAATTATATCGCACCTCTTTCGTTTACCGTTCGCTAACTTCGCGCGCCGGCGCTAGCCTTAAGCGCCCAAAGGCCGATTCTTCATGGATGACAAGACGCGCCAGACCTCTTCCGCGGCCGCATCGACAGGCATCGTCGATGTGCTGGTGCCGGTCGCGCTCAACCAGACCTATTCCTACCGCGTGCCGCGCGGCATGCAACTGAAGGCCGGCGACGTGGTCGGCGTACCACTCGGCCCGCGCGAGGTGCTGGCGGTGGTGTGGGCGGAAAACGCCAATCCCGATCCGCGGCTGCATAACCGCCTGAAGGAGGTCGGCGAGAGGCTGGACGTGCCGCCGCTGAAGCCGGAACTGCGTTCGCTGGTCGACTGGGTTTCCAACTACACGCTCTCCGCCCGCGGCATGGTGCTGCGCATGACCTTGCGCATGGGCGAGAATCTCGGCCCCGAACGGGCGCGGATGGGCGTGCGGATGCTCGGCGAGCCGCCGAGACGCCTGACGCCGGCGCGGCGGCGCGTGATCGAGGCGCTTTCCGACGGCCTGTTGCACGGCAAGTCGGAGGCCGCGAGGGAAGCCGGCGTCAGCACCGGCGTCCTCGATGGTCTGGTCGACGAAGGCACGCTTGCAGTCGAGGCAATGCCGCGCGCACTGCCGCCGCCTCCGCCTGACCCGTCTTACGCGCAGCCGGAATTTTCGCGGCAGCAGCGCACCGCGGTCGATGCGATGCGCTCGCTCGCGGCGAACGGCAGTTTCCATGTCGCGTTGCTCGATGGCGTCACCGGCTCGGGGAAGACCGAGGTCTATTTCGAGGCGGTCGCCGAAACCATCCGTCGCGGCAAGCAGTCGCTGATCCTGATGCCGGAGATCGCGCTGACCGGGCAGTTCCTCGATCGCTTTGCCGCGCGCTTCGGCGTGCGGCCAATGGAATGGCACTCCGAATTGACGCCGCGCACCCGCGCGCGCAACTGGGCCGCGATCTCGGCCGGCGAGGCGCCGGTCGTGGTTGGCGCGCGTTCCGCGCTGTTTCTGCCCTATGCCGATCTCGGTCTTGTCGTCGTCGACGAAGAGCACGACCAGGCCTACAAGCAGGACGACGGCGTGCATTATCATGCCCGCGACATGGCGGTGGTGCGCGCGCATATCGCCAAGATCCCGATCGTGCTGGCTTCCGCGACGCCATCGGTCGAGACCGAAGTCAACGCACGCAAGAACCGCTACCAGCGCATCGTGCTGCCGTCGCGCTTCGGCGGCCAGCATATGCCGCAGATCGAGACGATTGACCTGCGCCGTGAGGCACCGGCGCGCGGCCGCTTCATCTCGCCGCGATTGGCCGGGCAAATCAATTTTGCGATCGAGCGCCGCGAGCAGGCATTGCTGTTTCTCAATCGCCGCGGCTATGCGCCGCTGACGCTGTGCCGCGCCTGCGGCCACCGCTTTGCCTGCACCATCTGCGATGCCTGGCTGGTGGATCATCGCTTCCGCCAGCGGCTGGTCTGTCATCATTGCGGCTTCTCGATGCCTCGCCCGAACACCTGTCCGAATTGCGCGGCAGAGGAATCGCTGGTCGCCGTCGGCCCCGGCGTCGAGCGATTGCAGGAGGAGGCGGCCGCGCTGTTTCCGAATGCGCGGACCATGGTGCTCTCCAGCGATCTCATCACCTCGATCGAGACGATGCGCAGCGAGCTCAATGAGATCGCGGAAGGCCGCGTCGACATCATCGTCGGCACGCAATTGGTGGCCAAGGGCCACCACTTCCCGCGGCTCAATCTGGTCGGCGTGATCGATGCCGATCTCGGCCTCGGCAATGGCGATCCGCGCGCCGCCGAGCGCACCTGGCAATTGCTCAACCAGGTGATCGGCCGTGCCGGCCGCGACCAGGGCCGCGGCGTCGGCTACCTGCAGACCCATCAGCCCGAGCATCCCGTGATGAAGGCGCTCGTCGCCTGCGACCGCGAGGCCTTTTATGAGAACGAGATTGGTTCGCGCGAGCGCACGTTCTACCCGCCGTTCGGCCGGCTCGCGAGCCTGATCATTTCCGCCGGCGATCGCGCCAGCGCCGAAGGTTTCGCGCGACGCCTCGTCGCGCTGGCGCCGCGCGACGAGCAGGTGCAGGTGCTGGGCCCGGCCGAAGCACCGCTCGCAGTGATCAAGGGCCGTTATCGGTTCCGGCTGCTGCTCAAATCCGCGCGCGGCTTCGATCTTTCGAATTACCTGCGCGAATGGCTTGCCGCGGGCCCGAAGCCGAAGGGCAATCTCAAGCTCGAGGTTGACGTCGATCCGCAGAGCTTCCTGTGACGCAGACAAAAAGCCCGCCGTCATTCGCGACGGCGGGTTCTTTGGGCGCGCAACATCTGCCGGCGCCTTTTCTGGACGCGGTACCTTCCAGATTGTCGGATTTGGGAAGGCGCCTTCGTTGGCGCGTTAGTTAGCCGACCACTTCGGCGGTGATCTGGCCGAGGCCGGAGATGCCGAGGGCGTGTGCAGCACCCGTGGAGAGGTCGAGCACCCGGCCACGCACGAACGGGCCGCGGTCGTTGACGGTGACGACGATGGAGCGGCCGCCATGGGACACGCGCAGCTTGGTGCCGAACGGCAGCGAGCGGTGGGCGCAGGTCATGGCGTTTTCGTTGAAGCGTTGGCCCGAGGCGGTCTTGCTGCCGGACTCATTGCCGTACATCGAGGCGACGCCGGAGAAGCTGTGGCCGCCTCCGCCGGTCGAGGCATTGGCGTCGCGCCAGTCGCTGTGCGGGCTCTCGGAGGCCCTGCTGGCGTGCTGGAAGTGATGTCCCCAGTAGTGGTGCCTGGATTTGGCCGAGGCCTCGGTGGCGGTCCCACCGATCAGCAGAGTTGCGGCAAAAATGGCGAGCGCCGTATTCGAGCGGGTTACGGTTCCCGTCGTGATGTTCTTGGTAGCTTTCATTCAGACCGTCCCTCAATAAGTATTGCCATATGCGTGGCAAGTGGAACCCCCGTCCCAGTTTCAGGAAGGCGCCGTTTTGCGTTGCAATATGGCATGAATTGGGCAGTAAAGCTTGGAACTGTCGAACTGTAATATCTTGTTACCGAACCGCACTAATCGCTGGATGGATCACGTTATTTCAGTTTAACAAATTCTTAATCATCTCAATACTTAGAAATACTGCCGAGACAAGTCGTCGTGAAAATCGGAGAGTTGTGATCAAGTAGTGCGCAAATGGAATGGCTCGGACGTTATTCGTTCCGGAAGGAACCGCGTGGCGGCCATGCGGGAAGCGAATGGAACGCGTTTGCGCCGGGGTGGGCTCGGTCATCCGGTGCGCTATCTCGCGATCCGGAGACGGGCCCTGGCCATTGATTCGGCTGCGCAGGGTTCGCTTGCCAAGCGCTCTGTGGGAGGTGTAGCGCGCGAGCGAATGGAAGCAGAGACGATCACGTCTCCGTCATGTTGCACCTGCACCTCCTCTATGTTAGCAAAGCCGCGATTTTAACGATCCCGATACTTCCTGGTCTCGGTCGAAAATCGAAGTCCCGCTTGAATTCCAAGGGCTTGGATCGCTAGGCGCCGCTCACGGTGGCGACGGTTTTTCCCTTGCGAATTTGAAAGCTAAAAGAGCTAGGTCCGTGGCTGCTGAAAATCCGTCTGTTTCGGGAGTGTCCGGCCGTTATGCAACGGCCCTGTTCGAGCTGGCCCGCGACGAAAAATCCATCGACGCGGTCAAGACCGATCTCGACAAATTCGATGCCTTGCTGAGTGAGAGTGCCGACCTGAAACGGATGGTGCGAAGCCCGGTCTTCGCCGCCGAGGTGCAATCAAGGGCCTTGTCCGCAGTGCTCGACAAGACCGGCATCACGGGCATTTCGGCGAATTTCCTCAAAGTGCTCACCGCCAATCGCCGCCTGTTTGCCGTCACCGACGTCATCCGCGCCTTCAATGCGCTGGTCGCGAAGTTCAGGGGCGAGGCGAGCGCTGACATCACCGTGGCCGAGCCGCTCTCGGAGAAGAATCTCGACGCCCTGAAGGCCGCGCTCAAGGCAGTGAGCGGCAAGGACGTCACCCTCAACGTGAAAGTCGATCCCTCGATCATCGGCGGCCTTGTGGTCAAGCTCGGCAGCCGCATGGTCGATAGTTCGCTTCGCACCAAACTCAATTCGATCAAGCACGCGATGAAAGAGGCAGGCTGATGGACATCCGCGCCGCGGAAATTTCCGCGATCCTCAAAGACCAGATCAAGAACTTCGGCCAGGAAGCCGAGGTCTCCGAAGTTGGACAGGTGCTGTCCGTCGGCGACGGTATCGCCCGTGTCTACGGTCTCGATAACGTCCAGGCCGGCGAGATGGTGGAGTTCGAGAACGGCACCAGGGGCATGGCGCTCAACCTCGAAACCGACAATGTCGGCATCGTGATTTTCGGCGCCGACCGCGAGATCAAGGAAGGCCAGACCGTCAAGCGCACGCGCTCGATCGTCGACGCGCCCGTCGGCAAGGGCCTGCTCGGCCGCGTCGTCGACGCGCTCGGCAACCCGATCGACGGCAAGGGCCCGATCCAGGCGACCGAGCGCCGACGTGTCGACGTCAAGGCGCCCGGCATCATTCCGCGCAAATCGGTGAACGAGCCGATGGCGACCGGCCTGAAGGCCATCGACGCGCTGATCCCGATCGGCCGCGGCCAGCGCGAGTTGATCATCGGCGACCGCCAGACCGGCAAGACCGCGATCGCGCTCGACGCGATGTTGAACCAGAAGCCGCTCAACGCGACCGGCAACGAGAAGATCAAGCTCTACTGCGTCTATGTCGCGGTCGGCCAGAAGCGCTCCACGGTCGCGCAGTTCGTCAAGGTGCTGGAAGAGCAGGGCGCGCTGGAATATTCCATCATCGTCGCGGCGACCGCTTCCGATCCGGCGCCGATGCAGTACATCGCCCCCTTCACCGGCTGCACCATGGGCGAATACTTCCGCGACAACGGCATGCATGCCGTGATCATCTATGACGACTTGTCCAAGCAGGCTGTCGCCTACCGCCAGATGTCGCTGTTGCTGCGCCGTCCGCCGGGCCGCGAAGCCTATCCGGGCGACGTATTCTATCTGCATTCGCGCCTGCTCGAGCGCGCTGCGAAGCTCAATGACGACCATGGCTCGGGCTCGCTGACCGCGCTGCCGGTGATCGAAACCCAGGCCAACGACGTGTCGGCCTACATCCCGACCAACGTGATCTCGATTACCGACGGCCAGATCTTCCTGGAAACCGATCTGTTCTTCCAGGGCATCCGGCCGGCGGTGAACGTCGGTCTATCGGTGTCGCGCGTCGGATCGTCGGCGCAGACCAAGGCGACGAAGAAGGTTGCCGGCAAGATCAAGGGCGAGCTCGCGCAGTACCGCGAAATGGCGGCCTTCGCGCAGTTCGGAAGCGACCTCGACGCCACCACCCAGCGCCTGCTCAACCGCGGTGCGCGCCTGACCGAGCTGCTGAAGCAGCCGCAGTTCTCGCCGCTGAAGATGGAAGAGCAGGTCTGCGTGATCTGGGCCGGCACCAACGGCTTTCTCGATCCGCTGCCGCTTAACAAGGTGCGGGCGTTCGAGGACGGTCTGTTGTCGCTGTTGCGCGGCAAGCATACCGACCTTCTCAACGCCATCCGCGACAGCCGCGATCTCTCCGACGACAGCGCCGCCAAGCTGAAATCGGTGGTCGAGGGTTTCGCGAAGTCGTTTGCTTGATTTACGCGGGCGCAAGCCCTCTCGCGATCGCCTCCCTCGGTGAGGGGGAGGGAGTGGGGACGAGGTAAGAGGAAAAGTCTGCTGTAATGGCCAGCCTGAAAGACATGCGGGTCCGCATCGCCTCCACCAAGGCGACGCAGAAGATTACCAAGGCGATGCAGATGGTGGCGGCCTCAAAGCTGCGCCGCGCGCAGACCGCCGCCGAAGCCGCCCGGCCCTATGCCGAGAAGATGGACGCGGTCATCTCCAACATCGCCGGTGCCGCGGCGGGTTCTCCCGGCGCGCCGGCGCTGCTTGCGGGCACCGGCAAGGACCAGGTGCACCTGCTCCTGGTCTGCACCGGCGAGCGCGGCCTGTCCGGTGCCTTCAACTCCTCGATCGTGCGTCTCGCTCGCGAGCGTGCCCAGACCCTGATGAGCCAGGGCAAGGAAGTGAAGTTCTTCTGTGTCGGCCGCAAGGGCTATGAACAGCTCCGTCGCCTGTTCGACAAGCAGATCGTCGAGCACATGGACTTGCGCGCGGTGCGCCAGCTCGGCTTCGTCAACGCCGAGGATATCGCCCAGAAGGTGATCGCCCGCTTCGAGGCCGGCGAGTTCGACATCTGCGCGCTGTTCTATTCGCGCTTCAAGTCGGTCATCTCGCAGGTCCCGACCGCGCAGCAGATCATTCCGCTCGACGTGGAAACTTCCGACGGCAAGGCCCAGGCCGCGACCGGCTATGAATATGAGCCCGAGGAGGATGAAATCCTGTCCGGCCTGCTGCCGCGCAACCTCGCGGTGCAGATATTCCGTGCGCTGCTCGAGAACAACGCGTCGTTCTACGGCGCGCAGATGAGCGCGATGGACAACGCCACCCGCAATGCCGGCGAGATGATCCGCAAGCAGACCCTGATCTACAACCGCACCCGTCAGGCGATGATCACGAAGGAATTGATCGAGATCATCTCCGGCGCCGAGGCAGTCTGAGGGAGGACGCGATGGCTTACCATACGTCGGCAACCACCAAGGGCGGACGCAACGGCCGCGCCGAGCTCGACAGTCACGGCCTTGCGCTCGCGATGGCCCTGCCGAAGGATCTGGGCGGCGCCGGCGACGGCCACAATCCCGAGCAACTGTTCGCGATCGGCTATTCCGCCTGTTTCGGCCAGGCCATTTTGGCGCTGGCAAAGAAGCATGATGTTGACGGCCAGGCCGCCAAGGTTACCGCCGACGTGACGCTGAACACCGATGCCGGTTTTTCGCTCGCGGTCGAGCTGAAGGTTTCCGTTCCCGGCGCCGACAAGGCCAAGGTGCAGGCGCTGATGGAAGAAGCTCACACGATCTGCCCGTACTCGAAGGCAACCAAAGGCAATATCCCGGTCAAGCTGACCGTGGTCTGACATACGGTTTGTAAGGAGATAATTGATGGCTACAGCAGCCAACCAAGTCGGTCGCGTTACCCAGGTCATGGGTGCCGTTGTCGACGTGCAGTTCGAAGGCCACCTGCCGGCGATTTTGAATTCGCTGGAAACGAAGAATGGCAACAATCGCCTCGTGCTCGAGGTTGCCCAGCATCTCGGTGAATCCACCGTCCGCACCATTGCGATGGATGCGACGGAAGGTCTGGTCCGCGGCCAGGAAGTGACCGACACTGGCGAGCCGATCGAGGTGCCGGTCGGAGAGGGCACGCTCGGCCGCATCATGAACGTGATCGGCGAGCCCGTCGATGAAGCGGGCCCGATCAAATCGGATGGCAAGCGGGCCATCCACCAGCCCGCGCCGGAATATATCGAGCAATCGACCGAAGCCGAAATTCTCGTTACCGGGATCAAGGTCGTGGACCTGCTCGCGCCCTACGCCAAGGGCGGCAAGGTCGGCCTGTTCGGCGGCGCCGGCGTCGGCAAGACCGTGCTGATTCAGGAGCTGATCAACAACGTCGCCAAGGCGCACGGCGGTTATTCCGTGTTCGCCGGCGTCGGCGAGCGTACGCGTGAAGGCAACGACCTCTATCACGAGTTCATAGAATTGAAGGTCAACGCCGATCCGCACAAGCCCGATCCGAGCGTGAAGTCGAAATGTGCGCTGGTGTTCGGCCAGATGAACGAGCCGCCGGGCGCGCGCGCCCGCGTCGGCCTGACCGGACTGACGGTCGCCGAGTATTTCCGCGACAAGGGCCAGGACGTGCTGTTCTTCGTCGACAACATCTTCCGCTTCACGCAGGCCGGCTCCGAAGTGTCGGCGCTGCTCGGCCGCATCCCCTCGGCGGTGGGTTACCAGCCGACACTCGCGACCGACATGGGCGCGCTGCAGGAGCGCATCACCACCACGACCAAGGGTTCGATCACTTCGGTGCAGGCGATCTACGTGCCGGCCGACGACCTGACCGATCCGGCGCCGGCCACCTCCTTCGCCCATCTCGATGCGACCACCGTGCTGTCGCGCGCGATCTCGGAAAAGGGCATCTATCCGGCGGTCGACCCACTGGACTCCACGTCGCGGATGCTTTCGGCCCTCGTCGTCGGCGAGGAACACTACAACACCGCGCGCCAGGTCCAGCAGATCCTGCAACGCTACAAGTCGCTGCAGGACATCATCGCCATTCTCGGCATGGACGAGCTGTCTGAAGAGGACAAGCTGACGGTGGCGCGCGCCCGCAAGATCGAGCGCTTCCTGTCGCAGCCGTTCCACGTCGCCGAAGTATTCACCGGATCGCCCGGCAAGTTCGTCGAGCTCGCCGACACCATCAAGGGCTTCCGCGGTCTCTGCGAAGGCAAGTATGACCACCTGCCGGAAGCCGCCTTCTACATGGTCGGCACCATCGAAGAGGCGGTCGAGAAGGGCAAGAAGCTCGCGGCCGAGGCTGCGTAACTCAGCTCGTCATTGCCGGGCTTGACCCGGCAATCCATCGAGAGAAGCATGTTTAGTTGATGGATCCGCGGGTCAAGCCCGCGGGTGACGACGGAAAGAGCGGAAACACCATGGCCACCTTCCACTTCGATCTCGTGTCGCCGGAAAAGCTCGCGTTCTCCGGCGAGGTCGACCAGGTCGACATTCCCGGCACCGAGGGCGATTTCGGCGTGCTCGCAGGTCACGCACCCGTGGTCGCCGCCGTGCGCCCGGGAATCCTCACGGTGATATCCGGCGGCTCAAAGCAGAAGATCATCGTGCTCGGTGGCCTGGCCGAAGTCTCCGAGAAGGGCCTGACGGTGCTTGCCGACACCGCGACCTCGATCGACGAGTTGGATCGCGCCAAGTTCGCTGCGACCGTCGACGAGATGCAGCAGAAGCTTTCGGAGAAAGAAGGCTCCGAACTCGATCATGCGATCGAGCGGCTGGATCATTTCAAGAGCATCCAGAACGAGCTCAACACCACCGCAATGCATTGAGGCTGGTCGCGGCTTCTTCATGAGATTTCAATGAATTCAACGCTCGCCGCCGCAGCTTGCGTGTAACCCTGTTGCGCCTGGGCTTGCGAGACGGCATTCTGTGGCCGCTGATCGTGGTCCGGGGCTGGTCCTTATGAAACGCAAGATCGCGGCGATTTTTGCGGCCGATATTGCCGGCTATTCGAGGTTGGTTGCCGAGGACGAAGAGGAAACGCTGCGGCGCCTCGCCTCCTATCGCGCCGTCACCGACGATTTCATTGCAAGGGCTGGCGGGCGGATTTTCAATACGGCCGGAGACGCCGTGCTTGCGGAATTTCCAAGCGCGGTCGAAGCGGTGCGCTGCGCGATCGACATCCAGGAATCCTTGCGAACCCGCAACATGGCCTATCCGCCGAGCCGGCAGATGGCCTTCCGCATCGGCATCACCATCGGCGACGTGGTCGAGCGCGACGGCGACCTGCTGGGCGATGGGGTCAACATCGCCGCGCGGCTGGAAGGGCTTGCCGAAGTCGGCGGCATCTGCATTTCGCGCGCGGTACATGAGCAGGTCGCCAACAAGCTGTCGGTGCAATTCGCCGACATCGGCGCGCAGGAAGTGAAGAACATTCCGACCCCGGTACACGCCTACATGGTCGCGATGCGGCGCGAGGATGGGACCTACGCAACGCCGCAGGTGAAGAAGGCGCCGGCGAAAACGGCTGTGGGGGGACCGAGCTGGCTGTGGCCCGTGGTGGTCGGCGCGGTCTCTATTGTTGCGATCTGCGTGGCCGGATTTCTGTATTTCACCAAGCTCGAGCTAGCGCCAGCGGAAAAGGACACCGCGTCTGCGGGCAACGCGGACGCACCGGCGTCATCGACGTCATCGACGTCAAGTCCGTCACCGATGCAGTCCGCCGCCCAGGTTGCGCCGCCGGCTTCGTCCGCGCCTGCACCGCCTTCAACCAACGACAAGTTCGCGGCCGAGACGGTGCCTTTCGTCGGCGACCGGGCGCGTTCAAACCTCGCCAATGAATACGCGCCGGGGGGTAACTACAAGGCTTTCGCACTGACGTCCTCGGGCGTATTCGATTTTGTCGTTGGGCAGTCGAGCGAGGAGGCCGCGAAGACGGCGGCGCTGGAGCAGTGCCAGAAGCGCGCCGATAACATACAGCCACCGCGCCGCTGCGAACTCTATGCCGTCGGCAATTACGTGGTCTACGCACGCGGTCGTCCACCGATGCCGCCATCGCCCTGGGTCCGGCACGATCCCGCGACCGAACGTCCGTTCGCGGCCAAGGATATTCCGATGACGCGGGATCAAGGCAAGGCGCGAATCGAAAACCTTTATCCACAAGGTCGCAAGACCAAGTCGCTCACGATCGGCCCCAATGGCCAATTCTTCTTCAATGTCGGCCAGGACAATATCGATGAGTTGGTACGGCGAAGCCTCGAGAATTGCGGCGCCACCCTGGGCGTTGCCTGCTTGACGATTGCCGTCGACGATGTCTTTGTCGTGCCCATACCGACGCTGATGAGGGTGACCGGATTCTTCAGGCCCGCGGCTAACTCCACGATCATCGCCAATGAGCGCGAGGACGTCGCCCGCAAGCTCGCCGACTCTTCCTCTGGATGGGAGGCGGTTGCGGTCGGCACCGCCGGGCGCCCCGGTGTGGCCGTGAAGGCAAGCTCCGAGCAGGGCGCGATCAACGGTGCGCTCCGCAATTGTGCCAAGCGCGACAGCGATTGCCATGTGATCGCGATCGGCCCGTTCGTGGTTGGACCGAATAATTAGTCAGGGCTTGGTGAATCTCGCGAAGTTTTCCGCCACCGCGCGATACACCTCGCGGCGGAACGGCACCACGAGATCGGCAACGCGGTCGAGCCGCTCCCAGCGCCAGGCATCGAATTCCGCCGGCTGGCCGTTGCGCGGCGTCAGCGGATCGATCTCCTCCTCGTTGCCGGTGAAACGCAGCGCGAACCATTTTTGCCGTTGGCCGCGAAATTTGGCGAGGCGATGCGGCGGGCCGTCGTAGGGTGGAAATTCGTAAGCATGCCAATCGGTCTCGCCGAGATAGTCCACGCTTTTCACGCTGGTCTCTTCCCATAATTCGCGGAGCGCCGCGGCCCGCAAATCCTCGCCCTCGTCGACGCCGCCCTGCGGCATCTGCCACTCCAGGCCGGGCAGGACGATCTCGGGTCCGTCGTCGTGAAAGCGCCGGCCGATCAGCACGCGGCCTTCCGCGTTGAAGAGCGCGATCCCGACATTGCGACGGTAGGACTTTTGCTCTGGCATTCGATCTCTCCGGCGATCCGGAGGTCTATACCAGAAGCGTGAGGATGCTGTGCAACCTTACGCGACGGTCGAGAATGCCGATCCGGGCAGTGCGATTTGGGCCGTCGTCGATACCGAGGTGGTCTCGGATTGCAGCATCGAGATCCCGCCGGTGTTGAAATCGACCACAAAGGTGGTCGACGCCGTATGGGTGCCCGTGGATGTCGCCGAGACGGTGCCCGCATCCGAGGACGCCGTCACGCTGACCGCGGCCGCATCGCTTTGGGAGAAGGTGATGCATTCCTTGTTGCCCTGCTGGTATTCCTGCGCGGTCACGCCGGGACCGAGATTGCTGAAGCCGGAGAACTCCCCGCTGGTTCCGAAACGCCGGTCGAGGAAGCCGGTGCCGTTGGGGCCCTCGATCGCGACCTGGAACGATCCGTCGCTGGCGCGGGCCACCGCCGAAATCGCATAACCGTCGGCGCTCAAGCCGGTCGCGAAATTTTTTGCGACCTGGACCGGTCCATCGGAGGCGTCGTCCGCGGGCCAGCCGCCGGACAATTGCTCAAAACCCCTGTTCACGTCGGTTTTGGAGCTCTGGTTCGATGACGGCGAGTTGTCCTGCGCGGACCCATCCGCATTGTTGACTCGACGTGACTCGACAAAGGCCTTGAGCCGATCCGAGACATCCTGGTCGGTGCTGGCGCGGGCCAAAATGGCCTTGACTTTGTCGGACAGGTCCACGCGGGTGGCGGGATCGCGCTCGCGGTTGGAATTCGGGTCGGATGCGGCGGCCGGAGCGGAGGGAGCGGACGGGTCCGCAGGGGCGGATGTCTGTGTCGAGCCGGCAAGGAGTGAAGAAAGGTCGTTGCCGTACGACGTCGCGGTGCCGATCGTGCTCATGGACATTCTCCCGGCCGAAACCCGTTCTGGATGGACCGTATTCTCGGCTGAGATCGTGAATATATCGTTTGCGCCGCGGTCCTGGTGTGGCGAGCGGAAATACAACTATCTGCCGGCGAGCTTCGCGAACTCCTTCACCACCCGCTCATAGACCGGGCGCTTGAACGGTACGATCAGCTCGGGGAGGTTTTTCATCGGCTCCCAGCGCCAGTTGACGAACTCGGCCTTGTGGCCGTCGCCGGGGCTGGCGACATTGATCTCGGCATCCTTGCCAGTGAAGCGCATCGCGAACCATTTCTGGCGCTGGCCGCGGTAGCGGCCCTTCCAGGCGCGTCCCGCCACCGTGCGCGGGATGTCATAGATCAGCCAGTCACCGACCTCGGCAAGCTTCTCCACCGAACGGACGCTGGTCTCCTCGTAAAGCTCGCGCTTCGCCGCTCCCCAATTGTCCTCGCCGGGATCCACGCCGCCCTGCGGCATCTGCCAGACGTGGGATTCGTCGACATGCTCGATGCCGCCGGCGCGGCGACCGATGAAGACCAGCCCTTCCTTGTTGAGCAGCATGATGCCGACACAGGTACGATAGGGCAGGTCGTCGTAACGCGTCATTCCGTTCATGCCTCTTGCGGTCATCCGGGCCAGCGCGGCCGTCAAACAGGCCGCCGATGGTGCCCGCAAGACGCGGGTAGAGCCCCCGACTATTGAACCGATTTTGATTTCAGCATCGCGGTTGTCAATGGCACAAGCATTATGCCATGGGCATCGAGCGTCTTGATCCAGGCGCCGATCCGGTCGATCGAGATCGGCAGTGCCGACGCGGTGCCGACCGCAAAACCACGTTCTTTTGCGATGGTTTCGAGCTTGGCCAGCGCGCGATCGATTTCGGCTGACGTGGGGACCGCGTCAATGGCGACATCGCCCTTGGCGAAGGGCATGGCGTGGCTGCCGGCAAGTGCCGCAGCCACGCTGCGCGGCGCCGAGCCGTCGTCGAAATAGGAAAGCCCGCGCTTGGCAGCCTCGCGAATGATCGGCCCCATCGCAGCGTCAGTCGCGACAAAGCGCGCGCCCATGAAATTGGCGATTCCCGCATAGCCCTGCAGCCGGCCGAGATGCCAGTACAGCCGGTCGAGATTTTCCTCCGGCCCCAGCGTGGCGAGCAGGGTCTGCGGTCCCGGATCGTTGTCGGGGTAGTCGTAGGGCTCCATCGGGATCTGCAGCAGGATCTCGTGGCGCTGAGCCCGCGCCCGTTCGGCGAGTTTGCCGGGGTCCGAGCCATAAGGCGTAAACGCCAGCGTCACCGCCGGCGGCAGCTTGATGATTGCGTCCGTGGTCTTCGCGGCACCGACGCCGAGACCGCCGACCACGATGGAGACGGTCGGCATCTTCGCCGCCTTGGCGCGGTCGGCGTCGGCGGCATAGGCCGTGAAAGGTTTCAGGCCATCGGCCACCACCGGGATCATGCCGTAGCGGGTCTTTTCGAGCAGTCGTTGATCGACGCCGGTCATCATGGGCGGGGTGGCCGCAGCCTCGCTTTCGCCCTTCTCGGCCCCGCCGCCAACCAGCACATCCTGGCGCTTGCCGCTCGAGCCGTCGATGATGGTGACGGTCTTGTGCTCACCCCGCTCGGCCGGCTTCGGCGCAGCCTTCTCGCCATGCTCGCCGGGACCTGCGGCCATCGCCGGCGCTTTCTCGCCCGTGGCCTTCTCGCCCAGCGCGACCCGCGCGACCGGCTCGCCACCGAGCGGATTGTCGTTGAACAGTGCGAAGCCGATAAAGGTCAGCAGGAATAGGCCGAGCAGGCTCGCAAGCGCCTGCATCGCGGTAAAAGGCAGCCGGAATCGGCGCTTCCGCCGTTCCATATTCTGCCCGAGCGGGGCGCTCAGATCGTCAACCGTGTCAGCCATTCATATCCCCGAATCAGCGCCCGAAGATACCACGGCCGGCTCGCGGGACGGCAGGGTCGGGGTACGCGGAACCGGAGAACAAACAAAAAGGGCGGCCCCGTAAGGCCGCCCCTCTTGAAGCCCTATCGGGTCAGGGGATCAGTTCTTCGTCGGCTGGTCGGTCGTAGCCGGCTTGTCGGCGGCCGCCTTGTCGGTCGTGGCCGGTGCCGGGGTCGGCGCCGAGGACGACGACTTGATGCCATGGAGCAGGTCATCCGCCATCTTGAGCGCCTTGTCGTTCTTGGCATCCGGCGGAACATAGGACTGCGAGCCGGTTTTCTCGTCGCCGTCGTTTTTCAGATGGCCGCGCAGTGAGGCCTCGCCTTTGGTGTCGGTGCGCGCCTTGAGCTCTTCCGGCACGTCCTGCACCACTTCGATATCGGGCACGATGCCCTTGGCCTGGATCGACTTGCCCGACGGTGTGTAATAGCGCGCAGTGGTCAGCCGCAACGCGCCGTTGCCGCTGCCGAGCGGGATGATGGTCTGTACCGAGCCCTTGCCGAACGAGCGGGTGCCGACCAGGGTCGCGCGCTTGTGATCCTGCAGCGCGCCCGCGACGATTTCGGACGCCGAGGCCGAGCCGCCGTTGATCAGTACGATGACCGGCTTGCCCTTGGTCAGGTCGCCCGGATGGGCGGAACGGCGCTGGGTCTCCTCGGCGTTGCGGCCGCGGGTGGAGACGATCTCGCCGCGCTCCAGGAAGGAGTCGGAGACGGTGACCGCCTCCTCGAGCAAGCCGCCAGGATTGTTGCGCAAGTCGATGATGAAGCCCTTCAGCTTGTCGCCGATCTGACCCTGCAGGTTGGCGACTTCCTTCTTCAGGCCTTCGGTGGTCTGCTCGTTGAAGGTGGTGATGCGGATATAGCCGATGTCGTCGGCCTCGACATGCGCGCGCACCGAGCGGACGCGGATGTTATCGCGCATCAGGGTGACCTCGATCGGATTGTCGACGCCCTTGCGGATGATCTTCAGCCGGATCTTGGTGTTGACCGGCCCGCGCATCTTCTCGACCGCCTGGTTCAGGGTGAGACCCTGCACCTGCTCGTCGTCGAGGGTGGTGATGATGTCGTTGGCGAGAATGCCGGCCTTCGAGGCCGGGGTGTCGTCGATCGGCGAGACCACCTTGATCAGGCCGTCTTCCATCGTGACTTCGATGCCGAGACCGCCGAACTCGCCGCGGGTTTGCACCTGCATGTCGCGGAAGCTCTTGGCGTCCATGTAGCTCGAATGCGGATCGAGGCCGGAGAGCATGCCAGAGATCGCGGACTCCACGAGCTTGCCGTCATCGGGCTTCTCGACATAGTCGCTGCGCACTCGCTCGAACACATCGCCGAACAGATTGAGCTGGCGGTAGGTGTCGGCGGTCGCGGCGCGCGCGGTCGAGCCCATGAACACCGCGCGCGGCTGGGTCACGAGCAGCGTCAATGCCGCACCGGTGGCAGCGCTGAAGAGGATAAGAGAAGTCTTGCGCATCATCCGCGAACCTTTTCGCCTTCATTTGCGGCCCACCATGGGCCTGGATCGATTGGAATGCCGTCCTTACGGAACTCGACATAGAGCACGGGTTGGCTCGCGTTGGTCGCGAGAACGGATGCGACCTGGGATGTCGTTCCCATGGTTGCGACCGGCTCCCCCGTAAGCACAAACTGTCCGATGTTAACCGAAATGCGCTCCATCCCGGCGATCAGGACATGATACCCGCCCCCGGCATTGAGGATCAAGAGTTGTCCATAGCTGCGGAACGGTCCGGCGTAAACAACCCACCCGTCACAAGGCGTTGTTACCTGTGCGCCGGACCGCGTCGCCAAAGAAATGCCTTTTTCTATGCCGCCGGCGCCGTTGGAACCGCCAAAATCGCGGATTTTGGTGCCGTTAACCGGGAATTTGAACAGGCCTTTGGCTGAGGCGAAGACGATCGCCGGGCTGGTACGATTCGGGTTCTTCAGGAGCGCCGGATCGGACTTGCCGCTACCCTGCATCGTCGCGGCGGCGGCGGCCTTGGCCGCGCTTTTGACATCCTGCTCCATCCTGGTGATCAGCCCCTGCAGGTCGCCGACCTGCCTGGCGAGTGCCACCGCCCGCGCGCCTTCCGCATCGACGTCCTTTTCGATGCCGGCCTGCTTCTTCTGCCGCTCGTCGATCAGCGCGGCCAATCGTGTTTGATCGTCGCGGATCCTGTCGCGGTCGGAAGCAAGGCGATCGCGCTCGCTGGTAATCCGCTTGCGAACGGCGACGAGCTCGCCGAGGTCGGCGCTGAGCGTCTCGGCCCGCGCGCGCAGCTCGGGCACGACCGCTCCGAGCAGCATGGCCGTGCGCAGCGATTGCAGCGCGTCGTCGGGGCGCACCAAAAGAGCCGGCGGCGTACGGCGGCCGGCGCGCTGCAGCGCCGCCAGCACCTCGACTACCTCGGAGCGGCGCGAAGCGAGTGACGAACGAATCTCCTGCTCGCGCCCGTTGAGCGCCTGCAGCCGGGTTTCGGTGTCGGCGATGCGGCCTTCGACATCGCGCACCCTCGCAGCGATGTCGATCAGCTGCTGGTTGAGCTTGCTCCGGTCCTCGCCGATCGCCGCGATCTCGGCCTTGAGCTTGGCCTGCAGCTCGGCGGAATCCTTCTGCTGAATGCGCGCGGCGTCGAGTTCCTGTTCGCGCTGCTTGAGCGCGTCATTCGAAGTCGCCACGCTTTGCGGCGGCGCGGCTGCGGTCTGCGTTGCGGCCGTCTGTGCTGCTGCGGGCGAGCAAATCTGTCCCGCCAGGATCAATGTACCATAAATCCAGCCGCGGCGGGCGGCATCAGAGGTGGATGGAAATCGCCGCGCGTGCATCGGATCCGAATTCGCTGTTCGTCGCCCGCGCATCTTACGCGCGGTGATAGGGATGTCCCGCCAAAATCGTCGCAGCCCGATAAAGCTGCTCCAATAACATCACGCGAACCATTTGATGTGGCCAGGTCGCGGCCCCGAAGGCGACCCTGATCTTGGCTTTGCCCTGCAAATCGGGCGAAAGTCCGTCAGCGCCGCCGATCACGAAAATAGTCTGCGCGACGGCCCGGTCCCGCCACTGCCCGAGCCTGCGGGCAAGCGTGGCACTGTCGACATTTTCACCGTGCTCGTCGAGCGTGACAAGCACGGAGTTTTCCGGGATTGCGGCCGAGATCGCGGCAGCCTCGTCTGCGATTCGAGCCCCCGCTTCCCGCGCACGGCTTTCGCCGATCTCGCGGATGTCGAGGCCGCGGAAGCCGAGCTTGCGGCCGATCTCGTCGAAGCGCTTCTGGTAGCGCTCGGCCAGCTCGCGCTCGGGCCCCTGCTTCAGCCGGCCGACGGCGATGACAACGATTCGCATGGGAGCACACGCTAGCATGCTCCCCCGCCGAATTGCATCGGCACGAAACTCTAGATCGCCTTCGCCGCCCCCGGCCCCTGAGTCCACAATCGTTCGAGATTGTAGAACTCACGCACCTCGGGTCTGAACACGTGCACGATCACGTCGCCAGAATCGATCAGCACCCAATCGCAGTTGGGCAAGCCCTCGACATGGATGTTCCTGATTCCGGTTTCCTTCAGCGCCTTGGTGACGTTCTCCGCGATCGCGCCGACGTGCCGGTTGGCCCGACCCGAGGTGATGATCATGTAGTCGGAAAATGCCGATTTGCCGTGAAGGTCGATGGTGATCGTCTCTTCCGCCTTCATATCCTCGAGGCGGGAGAGGATCAGTTTCAGCGTCTTGTCGGCGTCGGACGGCGCAGGCAAGGCCGCGGCTTGGGTCGATGTTTTACGCGCGCTCTGTCGAGACTTGGGTAAAACTGACTTGGACAATACAGGTGTGGCCAGGGACCATTCCTTTCACTGTATCGCGGGCGACCGAATCCGGCAGCCCGCGGACCATTCTATGCACGTGGGGTTAATGGATTCAATATCCAGTACCCGTGCTCTCACGTCGCGGTCTTCCAGCTCCCATCCGGGTTCCGCAAGGTCGTCGACGAAAGATTCAATTTCAGCCCGGTGAGGAACACCCAGGCCGGCGGGCACTGATCGGCGAGCCTTCCTGCCTCATTCTCGGGCAAACGATAGGGCCCCAATGCCTGCGCGGCGGGCGCGGCCAGGGCGCGGAAACTTTGCGGAGGACGATCGATCACCGCGATCGGCACCTGGGTCGCGATCCGCTGCCAGTGTTGCCAGCGATGGAATTGCGCGAGATTGTCGGCGCCCATGATCCAGACGAAGCGCAAGCCGGAAGCGCGGCGGCGCAGATAGTTGATCGTGTCCACAGTGTATCGTGTTCGGATGACGGATTCGAGACACGTTACGTCGATGCGCGGATCGGCGGCCGTGTTGCGGGCGGCCTGCGCGCGCTCCTCCAGCTCACGCAGGTTGCCATTGTCCTTGAGCGGATTGCCTGGCGATACCAGCCACCAAACGCGGTCGAGCCTCAAGCGCTTGATCGCGAACAGGCTGATCGTGCGATGGGCGAGGTGCGGCGGGTTGAAGGAGCCTCCGAGCAGGCCGATACGCATGCCATCAGTGTGGAGCGGAATCTCGTGGGCCAGCGACGGTAACGCAACTGACGCTTCGTTCAATGCGTGCTCCGCTGCCCTAAGGAAAAGTTCACGGCCTCGTCTGCCCGGTGCCGTGAATACGATATTTGAAGCTGGTCAACTGATCGACGCCGACCGGCCCGCGCGCATGGAATTTTCCGGTGGCGATGCCGATCTCGGCGCCAAAGCCAAACTCGCCGCCGTCGGCGAATTGCGTCGAGGCATTGTGCAGCACGATCGCCGAGTCCACCTCTTTGAGGAATTTCTGCGCGGCGTTTGCGTCCTCGGTGACGATCGCATCGGTGTGCTGCGAGCCGTGATCATGGATGTGTGCGATTGCGCCGTCGACGCCATCGACCACGCGCGCGGCGATGATGGCGTCGAGATATTCGGCGTCCCAGTCCTCGTCAGAGGCCGGCTTCACCCGGCTGTCGACGTGCTGTACGGCCGCGTCGCCGCGCACCTCGCAGCCGGCATCGATCAGCATTTCGACCAGCGGCTTGAGAGACGCGACGGCGCCGGCGCGATCGACCAGCAAGGTCTCGGCCGCGCCGCAGACGCCGGTGCGGCGCATCTTGGCGTTCAGCACGATCGATTTCGCCATCTCGAGATTGGCGGCGTGATCGACATAGACATGGTTGACGCCTTCGAGATGGGCGAACACCGGCACGCGCGCTTCCGCTTCGACGCGGGCAACCAGGCTCTTGCCGCCACGCGGCACGATCACATCGACCGCGCCGTTCAATCCACCGAGCAGGAAACCGACCGCCGCGCGATCGCGCGTCGGCACCAGCGTGATGGAGGCTTCGGGCAGGCCAGCTTCGCGCAGGCCCTGCACCAGGCACTCATGGATCGCGCGGCAGGAACGGAAACTGTCGGAGCCGCCGCGCAGGATCACCGCATTGCCGGATTTCAGGCAGAGCACGCCGGCATCGGCCGCGACATTGGGACGGCTCTCGAAGATCACGGCGACGACCCCGAGCGGCACGCGCACGCGTTCGATGGTCATGCCGTTCGGGCGCTGCCAGCTCTCGGTGATGACGCCGACGGGATCGGCAATGTTGCGCACGGCGGCGATGCCGTCGGCCATGGCGTCGACCCGCGCAGGCGTCAGCGTCAGGCGATCGATGAAAGAGCCGGTGACACCAGCCGCGCGGGCTTCAGCGACGTCCTCGGCATTGGCTGCCAGGATCGCGGCCGAGTTGGCGCGGATCGCGCGCTCCATCGCCGCCAGCGCGCGGTCCTTCTGCTCCGGCGAGGCCAGCGACAACACCCGCGCCGCGGCGCGGGCGGCGCTCGCGAGTTCGTTCATCAGGGTGGCCAGATCGGCGTTACCGTCGATGGCCTTGAGGGGCGCGCTCATGTCGTTTCAGCCTTGGATTAAGGCCATGTCGTAGCATGGAATTTGCGGCCTTGGCGAGGCGCGGAACCGGCATGGCAGGGCGACGGTTTCGGCCTTCGGCAGGTCGGCCAATGGCCCACTCGCGACAGACGGGCTGCAATGCGCTCTGCCCTTGCGTCCCCCTCGAGTAACATTAAATATCATCTTATGCTATTGGAGATCAGGCGATGGCGAGCAGCTACAGCATAGGCAAGCATTTTGAAGAGTTCGTCGAAGGCCTGATCGAGAGCGGCCGCTATTCAACGGCGAGCGAGGTCCTGCGCGATGGGCTGCGACTGATCGAAGAGCGCGAGGAGCGCCGAAAGGCAAAGCTCGAAGCGCTGCGCGCCGAAATCGAGAAGGGAATAGACAGTGGGCCGGCCGAGGAGGTCTGCGATATGTTCGAGCGAATCAAGTCGGAAGGACGAAAGCGCTTGGCGGCCAGGCATGGCAAATAGGCCACTAAAGAGTCCTCAAGCGGAGGTCGATCTCTTTGCGATTTGGGATTTCATCGCCGCAGACAGCGCAAGAGCAGCAGATGCGTTGATCAATCGGATCGATATGTTGGCTGAGACACCGTTCGCGGGTCGCGCGAGAGGCGATCTGGTCAGAGATCTGCGCAGCTTTCCGGTCGGGAACTACATCATCTTCTATCTTCCAAGACCCGACGGCGTCGAAGTCTTGCGCGTCATGCACGGGCGTCAGGACATCGATGCAGATGACATGGAGCGATAGTCAACTCGGATCGATCTGACGCGGCCCTCCCACCACGAGGTCGTCGCGGTGGATCATTTCGGCCCGGCCGCTGACGCCCAAAATCAACATCACGTCGGGGGAGGAGCGGCCCTTGATCTTCTCGGCATCCTCGGCGTCGTAGGCGACGAGGCCGCGGCCGATCTCATGGGTGTCGGGACCGCGCACCACCACGGCATCGCCGCGCGCGAACTGCCCGTCGATCCGGATCACGCCGGCCGGCAGCAGGCTTCTGCCGGCCCGCAGTGCCCTTACCGCGCCGGCATCGATGGTCAGCGTGCCCTTCGGCTCCAGCGAGCCGGCGATCCAGCGTTTTCGCGCGGTGACGGGATTGGCCGGCGTCAGGAACCAGGTGCAGCGGCCGCCATCGGCGATGGCCTTCAAGGGATGCGCGATCTTGCCGGAGGCGATCAACATATGGGTGCCGCCGGTGGTTGCGATCTTGGCCGCTTCGATCTTGGTGCGCATGCCGCCGCGCGACAATTCCGAGCCCGCATCGCCCGCCATTGCCTCGATCTCGGCCGTGACGCTGTCGACGACGGAGACAAGCTTTGCGTTCGGATTCTGTGACGGCGGCGCGTCGTAGAGGCCGTCGATGTCGGACAGGAGAACCAGGAGATCCGCGCTGGCCATGGTGGCGACGCGCGCGGCGAGGCGATCATTGTCGCCATAGCGGATCTCGTTGGTCGCGACCGTGTCATTCTCGTTGATCACGGGCACCGCACGCCATTCCAGAAGTTTCGCGATGGTCGAGCGCGCGTTGAGATAGCGCCGCCGCTCCTCGGTATCCTGCAGCGTCACCAGGATCTGGCCGGCACCGATGCCATGTGCGCCCAGCACTTCGGACCAGATCCGCGCCAGCGCGATCTGGCCTACGGCCGCTGCGGCCTGGCTTTCTTCCAGCTTCAGGCTGCCGCGCGGCAATTTCAGCTTGGCGCGGCCAAGCGCGATTGAGCCCGACGAGACGATCAGCACTTCACGGCCCTCGCCATGAAGTTTTGCGAGATCGTCAGCCAGCGCCGACAGCCATGAGGCGCGCACCTCGCCCGCATCTGAATCGATCAGAAGCGAGGAGCCGACCTTGACGACGATGCGTCGAAAATTCTTCAGCGCGGGGCGGGTCATTGGGGGTTCGATTGGGCAGCGTTTCGGCAAAGCAATACGCGCCACTTCCGGACTTTGGAAGTGCGCGTTACCGCAAAAACTCATGAGAGTTAAGGTTAAATCAGCCCATCACGAAGGCGTTGACGTTGTTGCCCTCGGGCGTGGCCGAGATGTTGGACTTTATGGCCCTTTCCAAGGGCACTTCGGCTCTGCTGTAATGGGATCAATACATCGGGTTGGCAGGAGAGGAAATGCACCGTCGAGATTTTGTGGCCGGCGCGCTGGCGCTGCCGTTGCTGGCGAATGCGGGTCTTGCTCGGGCGGAATCCGGTCCACTGACAAAGATCATCTTTCCTTTCGCGGCGGGCGGCGGCGGCGACGGGCTATGCCGCCAGCTGGCGCAATATCTTCCAGCGCGACTCGACCGCAACGTGATCGTTGAAGACCGCACCGGCGGCGACGGTCTGATCGGCATCAGGGCTGTGAAGGGCGCGAGCCCCGACGGCGCAACGATCCTGGTGACGACGGGGCCGACCATGTACCTGTTGCCGATGGTCGAGACCGAGCCGAGTTTTGATACGGCGAAGGATTTCGTCCCGGTATCCCAGGTTGCTCGCTTCGAATTCGCGATCGTGGCGAGCCCGTCGATCGACGCAAAGGATTTCGGGCAATTGGTGGCATGGCTCAGGGCCAATCCTGCGAAAGCCTCCTACGGCGTCCCGAGCAACGGCACCATTCCGCACTTTACCGGCTGGCAGCTCGAGCAGGTGCTGAAACTCTCGATGACGCGCGTGCCCTATCGCGGCTCGGCGCCGATCGTGAACGACCTGATCGGCGGACACCTGCCGTTTGGCATCACGACACTTGCGGACGCCATCACGCAGCATCGCGCCGGCACGGTGCGGATCGTCGCGGTGAGCAGCACGACGCGCTCGCCCTTCGCAAACGACGTGCCGACCTTGAAGGAGAGCGGCGTCGATCTCGTCGCCGACAGCTGGTACGGCATGTGGCTGCCGGCCGGCAGCCCGCCAGACTTCGCCAAGAAGCTCAGCGGCGCCGTGGCCGAGGTACTGGCGAGGCCTGACGTGAAGGAGAAGCTGCTCGCGGTCACGCTGATCCCGGTCGGCTCGACCCCGGAGGAACTGACGAAAGTGCTCGCCGCCGACACCGCGTTCTGGCAGCCGATCGTGAAGGCGACGGGCTACAAGATTACGAACTAGGAGCCTGTCTGAATAGTCGCTGTTCAAGTGTAAGCGAGTTTGATTTAAGCTTGGGCTATGAGCAAGTATTTTCGGCCCTGGAACATCGATCAGACGCTGCTGCTGCCGGCGAATGTGCAGGACTTCGTGCCGAAAGGCCATGTTTCGCGATTTATCGTTGAGTTGGTGCGGGAGAGCCTCGATTTGAAGAAGATCACGGGCAGCTATGTGAGCGGTCTCGGGCAGCCGCCGTTTGACCCGCGGATGATGGTGGCGCTTCTGCTGCACGGCTATGCGAGTGGGTTGTATTCGTCGCGGCGGATTGCGAAGGCCTGCCGCGAACGGAATGATTTTGTGATGATTGTGGCGCTCGATCCGCCGGACTTCCGCACCATCAGCGACTTCCGCAAGCGGCATTTGAGGGCACTCGGTGCGCTGTTTCTGCAGGTTCTGAAGCTGTGCGAGACGGTCGGGCTGGTCAAACTCGGCCACGTGGCCTTGGATGGCACGAAGATCAAGGCGAACGCGTCGAAACATAAAGCGATGAGTTATGAGCGCATGAAGAAACGCGAGGCGGAATTGAAGGCCGAGGTCGCGCGCATGCTGGCGGCGGCCGAGGCGGCGGATGCCGAAGAGGACGAGATGTTCGGCAAGGACAAGCGCGGCGACGAGCTGCCGGATTGGGCCGGCGACAAGCAGAAACGGCTGGCGAAGATCCAGCAGGCGATGGCGGCGCTGGAGGCGGAGGCCAGGCTGGCGGCGGAGGAAGAGCGTCGCATCGAGGCCGAAAAGCAACAGCAGCGCCAGGCCGAAGGCCGCAAGAAGCCGGGCAAACCGGCAGCGCCGCCCTCGGACCAACCCGATCCCAAGTCGCAACGCAACTTCACCGATCCGGAAAGCCGCATCATGAAGTCGAAGGATGGCTTCGTTCAGGCCTATAATGCCCAGGCCGCCGTCGACGCAGGCGCCCAGATCATTGTCGCGCACGAACTGACGCCGTCTCGGGCGGTCTTGTCCTCAAGGGTGTCCTCGCCGATGATGGCCTCAACGAGAAGCAACAACAAGCAGGGGAAGCGCCAGGATGCGCGTTTTGCATTGGATTGCCATGGCCGTGGTGCTGTTGACCGGCGTGGCGCCGTCGTGGGCGGAGAAATATCCGACCCGACCGGTGCGCGTGATCGTCGGCTTCCCGGCCGGAGGGCCTACCGACGTCATCGCGCGCCTCGTGGCGCAACATCTTTCAGATACTCTCGGGCAACAGTTCGTTGTCGAGAACATGCCCGGTGCGGGCAGCAACACCGCCTCCGGTCAGGTCGCGCGTACGAACCCTGATGGCTACACTATCATGGCGATCAGCACGGGCTTCATGGTCAATCCCAGCCTTTACGCCAAGGTGCCGTACGATCCGATCAAGGATTTCGCGGCCGTGAGCCTGGTTGCCGCTTCGCCGAACGTCGTGGTCGTCAATCCGCAGGTCCCTGCGAAAACGCTGCCCGAGCTCGTACAGCTCATTCGGGATAATCCCGGCAAATACAGCTATGCCGGCCCCGGCGTCGGCTCGACGCCGCATCTCGGTGGCGAGTTGTTTCGCCTGACCTACAAGCTCGACCTGGTTCACGTCCCCTTCACTGGAGCTGCGCCGGCAGTGCAGGCGACGATCGGCGGCCACACGCCCATCGCCTTCACCGCGTTGCCCTCGTCGCTTTCGGCGATACAGGCCGGTCAGGTGCGTGCGATCGGCCTTGCGGCCACGGAGCGCGCGGAGCAGATACCTGATGTGCCGACCTTCGCCGAAGAGGGCGTCAAGAATCAGGAAGCCGATACGCTGACCGGCATCGTTGCGCCGGCAGGTACGCCGAAAGAGATCGTCGAGCTGCTGTCGCGCGAGATCGCCATTGGGGTTGCAAAGCCCGACGTCAAGGCGCGGCTTGCGGCGCTGGGCTTCAAGCCGGTCGCCAACACGCCCGAGGAGTTCGCGGCGCGTATCAAGCTCGAGATCGAAAAGTGGGGCAAGGTGGTCCACGACGCCAATCTCAGGATCGAATAACCGGCCGGAAGCGCGCCTATTATGCCGACCTTGCATCGATCCGGGCGCGGATCGACGCGAGCTCCGCCTCGTCCCAGATCCCGATCAGGATTCCGCCTTTGACCTGCAGCTGGCCGCCGGCATAGCTCGCAATCTTCGCGTTGGGCGTCGTGATGTGCATCTTGGGATGCAGCGCCCAGTCGAACAGCGCGGCCTGCAGTCGCGCGATGATTTCGGCACAGGCAGGGTCCTCGCCGCGATCGGCAAACTCCTGCGGATCGCTTTGCAAATCGTAGAGCATCGGCCGGTAGCCGGTGGCATGGATGTATTTCCATTGGCCGTCGAACACCATGAACAGCCGGCAGCTCTCGACTGGCTGATTGAGTTTCAGTCGCACATCCTGCATGGCGTAGTCATATTCGGAAAACGCGACCTTGCGCCAGGATGGGCTTTCACCGCGCAGCCATGGCATCAGCGAACGGCCCTCGAGGATATGGTCGGGGGGCGTGCCACCAAAATACTCGATGAAGGTCGGCGCGAGGTCGATGCCCTCGACCAGCGCATCGCAGACGGTGCCGCGCGTGGCGTCGGCCTCCTCTGAAGGATCGATGACGATCAGCGGGATCTTCGCAGACTGCTCGTGAAACAGATCCTTCTCGCCCATCCAGTGATCGCCGAGATAATCGCCATGATCGGAGGTGAAGACGATCATTGTGGTGTCGAGCAGGCCGCGCTCCTCCAGGAAGCGCATCAGCACGCCCATCTGGTCGTCGATCTGCTTGATCAGGCCCATGTAGGTCGGGATGACCTTCTCGCGGGCTTCGTCGCGCGACATGTTGCGGGAGTAGCGCATGTCCATGTACGCGGCGAACACCGGATGCGCCTCCTGTCGTTCCTTCTCCGAACGGATCGCGGGCAACACGTCCTTCGCCTCATACATGCTGGCGTAAGGCTCGGGCGCGATATACGGCCAGTGCGGCTTGATGTAGGAGAGATGCAGGCACCATGGCCGGCCGTCGCTGTCGGCTTCCGTGATGAAGTCCATCGCCCGCCGCGTCATGTAGGGCGTCTCGGAAAGCTCTTCGGGAATGCGCGCGGTCTTGTCGGCATGCACCAGCAGCCAGCCGTTTTGCAAGGAGCCATCGGCATCCTCGCCGGAATTGGCCCACTGCTCCCACGGATTTGGCGCGTCGAAACCTTTCTCACGCAGATACGAATCATAGCGTGGGCGCGGCCGTCCCGTCGGATGCAGGCCGTCGTCTCGCTCAAACGGCTCGAAGCCGCATTCGGACACATGAACGCCGATGATAGAATCCGGCGCGATGCCGAGCGCCTTCAGTCCTTCGAGGTCGGGCGCCATGTGGGTCTTGCCGACCAGCACATTGCGCACGCCGATCTTCTTCAGGTGGTCGCCCAGCGTCGGCTCGCCGACGCGCAGCGGCCAGCCATTCCAGTGCGAGCCGTGCGAACGCATGTAGCGGCCGGTATAGAACGACATCCGCGAGGGGCCGCAGATCGGCGACTGCACATAGGCATTGGAGAAGCGCACGCCGCGCCTGGCCATCGCATCGATGTTCGGGGTTTTCAGCGTGGGGTGGCCGGTGCAGCCGAGATAGTCATGGCGAAGCTGGTCGCACATGATCCAGATGACGTTCTTCGCGCGCGCCATCCCGCCAACCAGAGCCCTTACGCTTCCCAGGGCGCCATTTGCGCCGCGCTTTTTGCCTTGTCCGTGACCGGCTTCTCGCCGATCACCTCGACCAGCGCCCGCAGCGCTTCCTTCACCCCCGCCCCTGTCGCGGCCGAGATCAACAGCGGTGTCTTCTTCGCCGCGCGCTTCAGGCGGTCCTTCTGCTTCTTCAATTCATCGGGCTCGACCGCGTCGATCTTGTTCAGCGCGACCATCTCGATCTTGTCCGTGAGCTGCCCGCCATACGCATCCAACTCGCCGCGCACCGTCTTGTAGGCCTTGCCGGCGTGCTCGCTGGTTGCATCCACCAGATGCAGCAGCACGCGGCAGCGCTCGACATGGCCAAGGAAGCGGTCGCCGAGGCCGGCGCCCTCATGCGCGCCCTCGATCAGGCCGGGAATATCCGCCAGCACGAATTCGCGCCCGTCCGCATTCACGACGCCGAGCTGCGGATGCAGGGTGGTGAAAGGATAGTCCGCGATCTTCGGCCGCGCCGCGCTGACCTTGGAGAGGAAGGTCGACTTGCCGGCATTGGGTAAGCCCACGAGGCCGGCATCGGCGATCAATTTCAGCCGCAGCCAGATCCAGCGCTCGTCGCCCACCTGGCCGGGATTGGCGTTGCGCGGCGCGCGGTTGGTGGATGATTTGAAATGCGCGTTGCCGAAGCCGCCATTGCCGCCCTGGGCGAGGACGAATTTCTCGCCAAGCTTGGTGAAGTCGTGGATCAGTGTCTCGCGATCCTCGTCGAAGATCTGCGTACCTACCGGCACTTTCAGCACGATCGGCTTGCCATTGGCGCCATGGCGGTCCTTGCCCATGCCGTTCTCGCCCTTCTGCGCCTTGAAGTGCTGCTGGTAGCGGTAGTCGATCAGCGTGTTCAGGCCGTCGGCGACCTCGATGACGACGTCGCCGCCGCGGCCGCCATTGCCGCCGGACGGCCCGCCGAACTCGATAAACTTCTCGCGGCGGAACGCCACGCAGCCGTTACCGCCGTCGCCGGAGCGGACATAGACCTTGGCCTCGTCGAGGAATTTCATGGGGATTAGGTAAGGCAGCGCTGCGCGCGCGGCAACCCGCAACGGCGGCGATTCGTGCCAAAAGCCTTAATTTCGCGAACTTTCGAGTCCGTCGAATGCCGCGGCTCCGGTGTGCTATGGTTTCGCCGGGCGCGCAAATCGGATCGAGGGGTGATGAGGCGACGGGAAGTTCTGGGGGCTTTTGCCGGCGCGATGGCAGCGTGGCCGCTTGCGGGCCGGGCGCAGGCCTCGCCCGTGATCGGTCTTCTCCATGCAGGCTCGCCGGAGGAAAACGAGAAGCGTATGGCGGCCTTTCGCAAAGGCCTTGCCGCCGGTGGCTTCGTCGAGGGACAGAGCGTCTCGATCGAATACTGCTGGGCACGCGGCAAGAACGACGTGCTGGCCGATCTGGCCGCAGATCTCGTCCGCCGCAATGTCGCGATAATCGTGACACCGGGGAGCACTGCGGCGGCGGTCGCAGCAAAGAAGGCGACGGCGAAGATTCCAGTGGTGTTCTCGTCCGGCACCGACCCGGTCGGCCTCGGCCTCGTACAGAGCCTCAATCGTCCCGGCGGCAATGCGACCGGGATCACCTCGCTCAATGCGGAAGTCGCCGCCAAACGGCTCGGGCTGTTTCGCGAGCTGTCGCCGAAGACATCGCGCTTCTTCACGCTAGTGAAGCCGACCTCGGAGCTCGCCGCGCCCTTTGTCAAGGACCTGGAAGGCGCGGCTGCCGGTCTCGGCATCCATGTCGAGGTGTTGAACGCCAACACCGCGCACGAGATCGATGCCGCGTTCGAACGAATCCCGCACGAGGGCGGCTGCGGCATGGTGTTCGGCCCCGAGGGATTTTTCTACGTCCACCGCAAGCACATCGCCGATCTGGCGCTTGCGAAGGGACTGCCGACCATCTTCGATGTTCGGGACTATGTCGAAGCCGGCGGCCTCGCGAGCTACGGCTCCGACTATTACGCGGTGATGGAGCTAACCGGCAGCTACGCCGCGCGCGTGTTGAAGGGCGAGAAGGCTGCCGATCTGCCGGTGCAGCAGGCGACGAAATTCGAAATGGTGCTCAACCGCGCCACGGCGAACGCGTTAGGTCTCGAGATATCGCCAACCTTGCTGGCAACGGCGGATGATGTGATCGAGTAGGTTACGTCGGCCGCTTCCGAATCAGAAACTTCTGCATCCCTTCCAGCACCAACTCACGACGCTGGTTATGTACCGCAGAGCGCAGCGTGACGACGCCGGTGGTGCGGCCTGGTGCAAGCTCAATCACTTCGAGCGCGGGATAGATGGTGTCGTCGGCGTAGACCGGTTTCAGGAACCGGCTCGACTGTTCGAGGAAGCCGACCAGCGATTCCTCGACCATGAAGGGAAACAGTCCGGCGCCCGGCGCGGTGTGGATCAGCGTCTGGAAGCCGTGCGCGAGCAGATGCGGCATGCCGCGGGCGCGGCAATATTCGAGGTCGTAATGTACGGGGTGCGTGTCGCCGCTCGCGGTCTGGAACGCGGCGAAGATCGCCGTGGTCTGCGTGCGGCTTGGCAGCACGAAGCGCTCGCCGACTGCGAAATCCTCGAACCAGCGCTGCTGTGCCACCATGCGGTGGCCGTGCGGATCGAACTCGGTCATGGAGTTTCCTCTCGCGTTTCCTGATGGCTGCGGCCGTTTGACCCATCGGTATCGCAGAGCAGCCCGCACGGCAATCGGGCTTGCCTGAGGCATCGGCGTCTTTAAAACAGCGCCGCCATGAGCCTTTTGACACGAATTTCCACGCACACCGACGAACGTTCCGCGCGACTGGCCGGCATCGGGCTGATGCTGCTCGGCGTCTTCATGTTCTCGTTCGGCGACGCGCTGGGGAAATATCTGGTGGCGACCTATGCGGTCGGGCAATTGCTGTGGCTGCGTGCCTGTGCGGCGCTGCTGGTGCTGTCGCCCCTGATCTGGCGGCAGCGGCAACAATTCTTCCAGATCGAGCGGCCCTGGCTGCAGGCGGTCCGAATCGTGCTCTCGACGCTCGAAGTCGCGGCGTTCTTCCTCGCCACCGTCTATCTGCCGCTCGCCGACGTCACGACCTATTATCTCGCCTGTCCCATCTTCGTCACCGCGCTGTCGGCGCTGGTGCTGCGCGAGCAGGTCGGCTGGCGCCGCTGGACGGCGATTCTGGTCGGCTTTGGGGGCGTCCTGATTGCGCTCAGGCCGTCCGCGCAAACGATCAGCTGGCCGGCGATGATCGCGCTCGGCGGCAGCCTGTCGTTCTCGCTGTTGATGCTGATCACGCGTTCGCTCCGCAACACGCCCGATATCGTGATGGCAACGCTGCAATTCGCCGGCACCTTTTTGCTTGGCGCGCTGATGTCGCCGTTCGGGTGGGTGACGCCCGATGCTGCCAGCCTCACGATGTTCGCCGCCGCCGGCTGTATCTCGGTGACTGCGCTCATCTGCGTCAATCGGTCGCTGAAGCTCGCGCCTGCCAGCGCCGTGGTGCCGTATCAATATTCGATGATCGTCTGGGCGGTGATGTTCGGCATTGTCGTGTTCGGCGACGTGCCGCAGCCCGCGACGATCGCGGGTGCGGCGATCATCATCGGTGCAGGCCTCTATATTTTCCTGCGCGAGCGCGGGCTCGGGCATGAGGAGACGACGGTCAATCCGCCGGCGTGATTTCGTAGGTGGGCAAAGGCGCGTCTGCGCCGTGCCCACCAATCCGTCTAATTAAGGAAATTGGTGGGCACGCTTCGCTTTGCCCACCCTCATATGAGGCCTTTTAGTCAAGCGTCGCGCGGTAGGCTTGAGTGTAATTTTTTGGTGTAGGGCGTAGAGGCGGCGCGCGGAGCCATGCGTAGCGCAGCGTGCCGCCGCGGTCGAGGCGCTCAGGGACTGACTTCCGGCGATTTATGCAGCAGCTCACTGCATCACCTCATATCCGGTTGGACCGCCATGGCCCGCACCCACATTCCGCATGCTCGCGGCGAGGAAGTCACAAGGATGAGTGCGCCAGCCGCAAGCTGGTGCGATCCAGCCGGTGAAAGTCCGGCCCAAGTAAGGAGTAGCGTCCGCTTGGTAACGAGTGTTGCGTGGTCACTGGCGACAGTGACTGCGAAGCGTACACAGTGATTGCGTGGGGTGTGGGATTGAGCCACGAAAGATCAGATGTCGCAGGGGCCGAGGGTTTTTATTCGCTCGAAGGCAACATGTGCGGCACCGTCTATGCGAGGTGCTGACGCCCTGCCGGGGTCCAAGGCCACATCACGTGCAAAAGGATCGCATCGGAAGCTGGGAGATCTCGGGTTTGACCGGAACGGTGTAGCCGTTACCGGCCCGCGTCGGGAAGGTGAGGAGCCGTAGCCGATGATGAACGGACCCGAGAAGTCTAGACTCTGTCATAGTAGCTGTGAAGCTGACGAACAAAACGGAGCGATCCGCGGCGGAGTTGGTGGAGCGAAGGGCAGGGACCGAGGGGAATGCGGGTTAGTGAAGCACGTACTGGACTCAGGTGCCAGACCAGCGTGTCACAGGAGTTGGCTCGCATACGGCACGTTTTCGCCGTTGACACCCGAGGTGGGAGCCGTATGCGGGAAAGCCGCACGTACGGATCTGTGCGGGGGGCGCGAGGTAACTCGCGTCCCCTACCGCGAAGACCCATCTACGAAGCAGCCTGGTTGCTGGCCCAAGGGTGGCACGGTCATCATCCATCCCGCGCTGACCGCCGCGGATGCCGCGACGCTTGGCGCGTTCGTTGAAGGGTTTACATCTCTACCGCCTTGAGCATCGCTCCCTCGGGCACAAGGCCGGTTGTGAGATAGCGCCAGAGCGCCACGATGAGCTTGCGCGCCAAGGCCACAATGGCGATGCGCTTGATGCGTTTGCTGGCATTAAGCGTGCGCCGCCGATAGTCTTGGGTGAGCTTGCTGTCCGGCTGATGCCGCACCCACAGCCAGGCCATCTCGATCGCGGTGCAACGGGCGCGCGGGTTGCCCGCTTTGCTGATGCCTTGGTCGCGATCGGTCCCGCCGCTCTGCCATGGACTGGGCGTCAGCCCGAAATAGCTCGCGACCTCACGCCGATTGCGGAAGTCCTTGTAGAACACCTCGTGGGTCAGCGTCGTTGCGAACGCCGGGCCGAGGCTTTTGAGCCGGAGCAAGAGTTCGCTGCGCTGGGCCATCTGAGCCGCCGCTGGGGTCAGGTCCGCGGCCGCCTGTGGCCGCGCGAGCGCCTCGAGCTGCTCGCGCACCAGCATCAGCCGTGCGTGTTCCCGCTTGATCTCGGCCATGATCTGCGGCGGCACCGCCTGGCCTTGCCAGTCCTGCTGCCTCGCCAGCCAGCTTAGCCAGTCGCGCCGGCGCGGGTTCCCGGTCGCCATGCCCAACAGCCGCAGCAGCGCCTTGATCCGGTTGGTATGAGCGGTCTGTTCCTTGGTCAACCGGCCGCGGTCGCGGCTGGCGCGGCGCGCGTCCTCCTGCTCGGGGGTCGGCACCCGCACGATCCGTACCACGCGCGGTTCACCGCGCAGGTACGCCATCAGCGTGCGCAGCATCTTCTCGCCATCGATCCGGTCGGTCTTCACCCGCCGCGCGCGCTGATCTACCGCAATGCTCGCAGGGTCGAACACATAGTTCGTGATCCCAGCCGCCAGCAGAAGCCGATGCAGCCAAAACCCGTCGTAGCCTGCCTCGTAGCAACTCGTCACCGCCGGCACCCCTCCCAGCGCCCGTGCCGCCCGCTCGCGCATCCGATCAACGAGCGCCAGCAACCCGGCATGATCGCCGCCCTCCAGCCTATGGTGCGATATCTTGTCCCTGTCCGGGCAGTGCATCGTCACCAGCCAACTCCTCTGGCTCAGTTCGATCGCAACCAAAATCGTGCCACAATAGCCCGCGGTGGGCGGGTCCATAGACGATGCTTGCATCTCTCTCTCCGATGGTTCGAGTGTTGGAACCCAAACCTATCGGAAAGGACACGCTCACCGCCTCATGGTATCTACGGCTTTGCGCAGGGACCTACCGCGCCTTGCGCGTCGAGCTCGCCCAGTTTTTCAACGACGACCAGACGCTACGGGAGAGGCGGAAGCAGTCGACGGGGCTCGAGGAGCCCAGCGCCTCGAAGCGGTGCAACTCGACGCCGCTCCACTGGAAGCCGCATTTCTCCAGGATGTTGCGCGACATCGGGTTGGCGACGCGGGCGCGGCCGAGCAGCACCTCGTAGGAAAACTCCTCGAAGAAATAGTCGATCGCGGCGCGCGCGGCCTCGGTGCCAAAGCCCTGGCCCCAATGCTCGAAGCCGAGCCAATAGCCAAGCTCGGGCATTTCCGCTTCGCGCCAGTTGATGCCGACCACGCCGAGCGGCACGAAATTCTGTTCGATCAGGAACGCCACTTCGCTGCGGTCGGCGGCGATCGCGCGCACGAACTCGACGGCATGTTCCTGCAAATAGGGATGCGGGAGACGACGGGTATTTTCCGCAATGCGGCGATCGTTGGCGAGACGCGCAATTGCTTTTACGTCCGCGAGCGTCGGGCTGCGCAAGGTCAGCCGTTCAGTCTCGAGGACGCAAGGACAGGCCTCGCGCAGACTCGGGGGTGGGATGTCCTGCAACATGTCGGGCTCCATCAAAATCAACGCATCAAAACTAAAAGGGGAGGCCGGTTTCCCGCCTCCCCCTTGGAGCCCTTCTAAACTCCGCCGGTTCATCAGGACCCGGCGGACTCAAAATAATCCACCGTCTACTCGGCTGCGGCCTCGGTCATCGGGCGAACCGATACGAACGTGCGGCCGTTGGCTTTGGCTTGAAACTCCACATGACCCTCGACCTTGGCGAACAGGGTATGATCGGTTCCCATGCCGACATTAAGGCCGGGATGCCAAGTCGTGCCGCGCTGACGCGCAATGATGTTGCCGGGAATCACATGCTCGCCACCAAAGGCCTTGACGCCAAGGCGCTTGCCCTTGGAATCACGTCCGTTCCGCGATGAACCGCCTGCTTTTTTGTGAGCCATGGCCCGTCTCCAACTTACCCGTTCTCTTAGGTCAATTCCTTGAAGGAATCATTTCACTTTTTGTCACGTCCTTTTGGTCGCCGCCGTAATCCTGACGGAGACCTTACTTCTTCGCCGCCGCCTTTTTGGCAGGAGCCTTGGCGCGCGGTTTGGCCGCAGCCTTGTTACCAGACGCCTTGGCGACCGGCTTTTTTGCCGCCGCCTTCTTGGCGGGCTTCGGCGTCTCGTCGCCGTCTTCCGCCGGCGTCGCCACCTTTTCCCTCTTCGGCCGCGGACCGATCGAAGGCTTGGCGTTGTCGGCGAGGATCTCGGTAATCCGTAGCACCGTGATCTCGTCGCGATAGCCGCGCTTGCGGCGCGAGTTCTTGCGGCGGCGCTTCTTGAACGCGATCACCTTCGGACCGCGCTTGTGCTGCAGCACTTCGGCCGCAACGGAGGCGCCTGCCACGGTGGGCAGTCCCAGCACCGGCGTGTCACCGCCGAGCACCAGCACTTCACCCAGCTGCACGATCGCGCCGACATCGCCGGCGATCTTGCCAATCTCGAGCACATCATCCGGAACGACGCGGTATTGCCGGCCGCCGGTTTTGATGACTGCGAACATCGTTTAATTCCTTCGTGTTCGATCCCGGCCTCGAACGGAAAGTCCGGGCCGGCTTTTTGTTCAGTCGTTATGGGTACTTTTCGCGCGATCCGCTGCAAATTCAGCGCAAAAACAATCGGCGCGAGAAATCCCGCGCCGGAATGGAGCGGACTTATAGCGGTTAAAGGCAGCGAGTCAAGGTAAACAGCGCCGAAAACGGCCGAAAATGAAGGATTTGGCCAGAAAAGGGACGAATGGTGGGTGGTAAGCCCCCAAGATGAAACCAACGGGTTCCCACGCCGTTGTCCCGCCAGGCAAGCAGCGGGCAGGGCACCAAAATGGCAGAAGATGTCATCACCACCACGGGCATCGCGCACCATGGCGCGAGCCGGCTGCCGTCGGTAGATGTCGATACCTTCAACATCGAACTGAAGGACGACGAGGGTTTTCTCGGCGATCGCGCTTCCAAGGGCGCGTTCCGCGAGATCTTCGACCGCTGGCGGAAGCCGTTGCGCAAAACAGGCAAGGACCCGTTCGGCGACGTGCCGTCGGAGGACATCGGCAAGAAGGCGCTCGACGACATCCTGGTCGGCGACGACACCGAGGCCTGTGCCGTCGTGCACAGCGCCATTGAGGAGTTCGCGCAGGAGCTCGCCTATGTCACGCGCCGCTTCCTCAAGACCAAGGCCTGGGCCAAGACCGAGCGGATCGTGGTCGGCGGCGGCTTTCGCGACAGCCGGCTCGGCGAGCTCGCGATCGCGCGAACCGAGATCATCCTGCGCTCGGAGGATTTCAAGATCGAGATGCGGCCGATCGACTTTCATCCCGACGAAGCCGCGCTGATCGGCGCGCTGCATCTGGCGCCCTCCTGGATTTTCGAAGGTTATGACAGCATTCTGGCGGTCGATATCGGCGGCACCAATATCCGTTGCGGTGTGGTGGAGACGCGGTTGAAGAAGGCCGATGACTTGTCGAAGGCGCAAGTCTGGAAGGCGGAGCTGTGGCGGCACGCCGATGACGAGCCGTCGCGCGAGAGTGCGGTGAAGCGGCTGGTGAAGATGCTGAAACACCTGATCGGCGCGGCCGGCGAAGAAGGTTTCAGGCTCGCACCGTTCATCGGCATCGCCTGTCCCGGCGTGATCAAGGAAGACGGATCGATCGAGAAGGGCGCGCAAAACCTGCCGGGCAACTGGGAGAGCAGCAAGTTCAACCTGCCGGCGAGCCTGGTCGAGGCGATCCCCGCGATCGGTGACCACGACACCGCGGTGTTGGTGCACAATGACGGCGTGGTGCAGGGACTGGCCGAAGTTCCCTTCATGCAGGACGTTGAGCGCTGGGGCGTGCTCACCATCGGCACCGGGCTCGGCAATGCGCGCTTCACCAACCGCCGCAAGGAGAACGGCAAGGGCGAGAAGAACGGCAAGAAGGACAAGAAGTAACCTTTCCCGGTTAGGTTAAAATCGGCTTCAAGTTGCCGCCTCTCACGCAATTGCTAGCCTGTCCTCGTCGCTCACACTGACCGGCGAGACCCCAACTTTCCGGTCAGTGTTTCAATGAGACGGCACGGGACCGCCAATGTGTATCGCGTTTTGGCGGTCCCACATTTTTTCCGGCCGTTCCTGGATGGGCGCTCGCCGCTCGCGTCTCGCCACTTTTCCGGATCATGCGCTCCAGCCGATGCGCTGAAAAAACGCCGCGATCTCGCTTGCGGCGCGATCCGGATCTTCCCGGTGCGGGAAATGTCCGACGCCGGAAAACATCGCAAGATCGAGATTGGAGAAGGTCTCGCTCATGCGATCGGTCCATGCGTACGGAAACAGCGGATCGTGTTCGGCCCAGCGCACGCAGGTCGGCACATCGATCGGCGGCAGTGTCGGCGCTTCACCCTGCATCATCCTGACACGGCCGGCATGTGCTGCGCGGTAATGCGCAAAGCCGCCGGCGAGATTGCCGGGCTTGCAGAAATTGTCGACGAAGGCTTCGAGCGCATCGTCGAACGCCTCCTTGCGATACGACCAGGTTTTCAGGAAGTGTCCGATATAGGTCCGGCAGCTTTGGCGGCTCGCGCCGATCAGCGCCGGCGCCATCTCCATCTGGTGGAACGACTGGTACCAGATGTGATTGAGCCGGTCCGGCGCACCCATGCGCGGTCCGATGCCGGGATAGACGAAGTCGAAGAAGAGCAATCCAGCAAGGCGGCCGGGCGCATTCCTCGCCAGTGGTTGCATCGCCGCGCCGCCGACGTCATGGCCGACCACGCCGAAACGCTCGATACGAAGCGCGTCCATCAGCGCCAGCATGTCAGCCGTATGCTGGTCGGGGCCAAAGGGGCCATCCGGCTTGTCGCTGTCGCCGAAACCGCGCAGGTCAGGCGCGATCAGGGTGAAACGGCCGGCCAGCCGCGTCATGACCGGCTCCCAGGTGAGCCAGAATTCCGGCCAGCCATGCAGCAAAAGCAGCGGCTTGCCGGTTCCTGTCCGCGCCACATGGAACGATGCGCCATTCGTCCTTATGTGCGAGTGCTCGATCATCAGCGTTCCCCTGTTTGGCTGTCGAAAAAGGCCCAGGGATTTATCATTCCGCGCCTTGTCTGGTCAGCCGTCCTCGCCTAGAACACGGCCCCGACCGCAGGGCTTTGCCCCTGATTTGGCGCCCTTGGAGAGGTGGCAGAGTGGTTGAATGCACCGCACTCGAAATGCGGCATAGGTGCAAGCCTATCGGGGGTTCGAATCCCTCCCTCTCCGCCAGAAGCTCATTTCAGACAATTTCATCCAGTCCCAATTCCTGACACAAACGCCTGTAATTCTGGCTACTTAGGCTGAGATTGGCGTTCCATTCAATTCCATCTTGTCTCACCAAATCTCGCGCCTAAGTGTATGTAGAAGTGTATGTAGCGGGAGGCCGGTGTATGGCGCGGGGCTTCGGAAAACTGACGGCCAAGAAGGTCGAACATTTATCAAAGCGCGGCATGCACGGCGACGGTGGCGGGCTTTATCTGCAGGTCGCCGAGGGCGGCTCAAAGAGCTGGCTCTTTCGATACAAGCTGCACGGTCGCGCGCGCTGGCATGGGCTCGGTTCGCTGCGCGAGGTGGACCTCGAGGAAGCGCGTGAGAAAGCGACCGACGCACGCAAGGTCCGTCGCAATGGCGGTGACCCTATCCAGGCAAGGCGTGAAGCGGAAGCCGCCGCCCGCATCGAAGCGGCCAAGGCGATCACGTTCGGAGCGGCGGCCAAGCGCTTCATCAAAGCCAATCGGGCGGGCTGGAAAAATGCCAAGCACGCCGACCAATGGCTGATGACGTTGCTTGGCATCGACCAGAAGGGTAAGGCGACTAAGAACGACTACTGCAAGACGATCCGCGATCTTCCCATCGGTGCGATTGACACAACGCTGGTCCTGAGGATCATCGAGCCGATCTGGGCGACCAAGACCGAAACCGCCAGCCGCATTCGCAGTCGCATCGAGCAGGTGATCGATGCCGCCAAGGCGAAGGGCGAGTTCAAAGGCGAGAACCCGGCTCGCTGGAAGGGGCACCTCGATAACCTCCTTCCGGCTACGTCGAAGGTTCGCAAGGTGCGCAATCATCCGGCGCTGCCTTATCGGCAATTGCCCGACTTCGTGCGCAAGCTCCGCGAGCGCGACGGTGTAGCTGCCGCAGCTCTTGAGTTTCAAATACTGACGGCCGTCAGGCCCGGCAATGCAGTAGCGGCAAAATGGGAACAGATCGATCGGCAGAGATCAGTCTGGACTATACCGGCCGCACTTATGAAGAGCGATGCCGAACACAGAGTGCCATTGAGCAAGGCGGCTCTCGCCGTGCTTGATCGCATGGAAGCCACGAAGGATGACAGCGAGTACATTTTCCCCAACACGAAAGGCAAGCCTCTGAGTGACGCTTCGATGGCTGCGGTGATCGACAGGATGAATGAGCTGGAGCGGTGCTGGATCGATCCGAAGCTCGACCGCGAAATCGTGCCGCACGGCTTCCGGTCATCGTTCCGCGATTGGGCTGCAGAGCACGGCTATGACGATCCCATTGCCGAGGCTGCGCTCGCGCACAAGGTCAGCGACGAAGTGGTCGCGGCCTATCGGCGCACGACCTTCTTCGACCTGCGCGAGCGGATGATGGGGGACTGGGCGGACTATTGCGCCCGACCTTCCAGCAGTGGCGACACAATCGTGGCGTTCCGGGCGCAGTCATGAAGCCGGAGAAGCAGCATTTGTAGGCAGATTTCTCGGTGAAGCGCGACTGAGGATCATTGAGGCTGCGCCTTCTCAGTTGCCGATGCCGTTGATCTCGCCGCTGCGATCAGCGAGCTGGTCGCGCTGACGGCGGCGGCAGGATGCACCACCGTCCAGGCAGCTGAGGGCAAGGGCCTCAGCGGACGCTGGATCATGCCGGACAATTCAATTCTCACGATTAGAGGCTCGGATTGGATCACCCCCCGCGGGACCGCTACCATTTACCGGAAATCCGGAAACACCTTCCGCGTCGAATACCACGAGTATCAAGGCACCGCCTGCACCTATCGCATCAACACCGCGGCCAACGGCGACATCCTGGTTCTCGAAGCGGCCGATAAAACACAGTCCATGGAGCTCTGCCCAAGCGGCCGCTTCACGCGAAGTGATTAGCCATAACCGCCAAATCAAATACGCAACAACTTCATCCATTGAATTGCCAGGAGATTGCTATGTCTACTTCCAAGTTCGCAACTTTCGCCGTGGTGTTGTCGGCGGCACTCGGACTGAGCGCCGCCTGCACCTCTGCCCGATCTTTGGCCCGAAGCGGACTCCGGAACCTGCAACTCATACCAAGCGAGCACTCAATGGAGACCAGCCGGTAGGCGATGTAGTTGCTGCCGCTTTGCTGCGACGCGGCAGAAGCCTTTCAGCCACTTGCAGACGATGACCTCACGCTCACTTGACTTCATCCCACGCTAATTACTTGCACTAAGAAAAGCATCGGGAAAAGCTAGCTTTGCTTTAGGCCTGCGATGGAGACAGTCCATGAATATGAACGAGGCCAACCCTTCCGATCTGGCGTTACGTAATCTTGAAGGTCTGCTTCCCGATTTGGCTGAGTTCTACAAGGATGTGCATTCACACCCCGAGCTATCGATGCAAGAGACGCGGACGGCGAAACTCGCTGCGGACCGTCTTCGAGCGGCCGGCTATGAAGTGACGACGGGCGTCGGCAAGACTGGCGTGGTCGGCCTGCTTCGGAACGGCGACGGGCCGACCGTCATGCTGCGCGCCGACATGGACGCGCTGCCCGTGGAGGAAGCAACCGGGCTTCCCTATGCGAGCAAAATCACGGCGAAGGATCACGACGGAAACACAGTCCCCGTGGGGCACATGTGCGGCCACGATATGCACGTGACCTGGCTCGTCGGTGCCACCAAATTGCTCGCGGAGGCCCGGAAGACGTGGCGCGGGACAATAATGGCGGTCTTTCAACCCGGCGAAGAGACGGCGGAAGGCGCGCAGGCCATGATCGACGACGGCTTGTTCAAGCGCTTCCCGAAACCGGATGTGGTCCTTGGCCAGCATGTCATGGTGGGGCCGTCGGGCACGGTTGCCGGACGTGCGGGTGCGATCACCTCGGCGGCGGACAGCTTGCAGATCCGCCTCTTCGGTCGTGGCGCACACGGATCAATGCCACAGGCGAGCATCGACCCGGTGGTAATGGCGGCCGCTACGGTGATGCGGTTGCAAACCATCGTTTCGCGCGAGATCGCCGCTGCGGAGCCAGCGGTCGTGACCATCGGCGTACTGCAGGCGGGAACGAAAGAAAACGTCATTCCGGAAGAGGCCATCATCAAGCTCAATGTGCGGACTTTCGACGCCGGCGTAAGGACGCGCGTATTGAATGCCATTGAGCGGATCGTCAATGCTGAGGCGGCAGCCTCCGGCGCTCCTCGCAAACCGGAGATCACCTCGCTGGATCATTATCCTCTTAATGTAAATGACCGGGACGCCAGCAAACGAGTGGTGGACGCATTCCGGGGACATTTCGGCACCGAGCGCGTAAGGGCAACGGGTCCGGCCCCTGCCAGCGAAGACTTCGGATCCTTCGGGACCGAATGGCACGTGCCTTCGGTTTTCTGGTTCGTCGGTGGCACCGATCCGGAAGCTTACGCAACGGCTAAAGCGGCAAACAAGCTCAATGAACTTCCGGTGAACCACAGTCCGAAATTCGCACCCGTTCTTCACCCCACGTTACAAACCGGTGTGGAAACGCTGGTCGTCGCGACCCGCGCCTGGTTACCGGCATAACGCTGGGAAGCAGTATCATGGAGAAGCTTCCGCTTGTGCTCGATCTGACCGGCACCTTCGTCTTCGCGCTGAGCGGCGCGCTGGCGGGAGTCAAGCGAGCGCTTGATCTGTTCGGCGTGCTGGTGCTGTCGTTCGCGGCGGCGAATTCGGGAGGCATCACCCGCGACCTTCTGATCGGCGTCGTTCCTCCCGGCGCGGTTAGCGACTGGCGTTATCTCGGCGTGTCGCTTTTTGCCGGCCTCATCACTTTCTACTTTTCGTCCTGGATCGTGCGGATGTCGAACTCCGTTCTTATTTTCGACGCGGCAGGTCTTGCGCTCTTTGCCGTCACAGGCGCATCGAAAGCGCTTGCCCACGGACTGAACCCGGTCATGGCGATAGTGCTTGGCATGGTGACCGGGATCGGCGGCGGCATGGTCCGTGACGTGCTGCTGGCGGAGATTCCGACGGTGCTTCGTGCGGAACTATATGCCGTCGCGGCACTGGCAGCCGCTACCATCGTTGTAGTTGGGCACATGCTGGAATTTCCGGTCGCTCCGGTGACGGCGGTAGCGCTGATTTTATGCTTCTCGCTCCGCGTCATGGCGATATGGCGCGGCTGGCGACTCCCGGTTGCGAAATTCAATGATCCGCACAATGCGGATGTTGCAAAGGCACCTTCGAATGATCCCGAAAAACTCTAAGCGCGCGATGCTTCGATGATAGATGTCCAATACAGTGCCGCGCAGAGTGCGCTTTAGTCCGTGCATCGCCCGGACTTCCGTTGTTGTGAAGGTTTGCGGATGCCGGCCCCATGACGGTGGCGCGGCGCACACCGGGGCCGGCGTCGGCAAACCTCCAATGGACTAAACCGCTCGCGCGGTAGGGCGCTGCGGCGGGCGCGACCGGTGGAGCTGGGAGCGCGCTCGCCCGCCTCGTTTGACGTAGATCAAAGCGGTCGCCGGGATGCCGCCCAATAGCGCATCATGGCATTTGACCTAAGACGCCTACCCACCATCGACGTGGTCGCGATTGCGATTGTCGTTCTCAGCGTGGCCGCACTCGCCTTCGTTGGGTTTTCCATTTGGGCAGAACCATGAAGGCCGGAGTGCGTCAAGGCCAGCGCCACCCACTCCTCCTCGCTCTCGCGGCGCACCGCATCGCTCGCCGGGTTCTTCACCTTGAGCCACGCCTTCGACGGGCCGCTGCGGTAGAGCGCGTCCGTCCTCTTCGAGACGATGCCCTCCAGCCCCATGCGGCGGACGTGCGCGAATTGCACGCGCTCAAGAAGAATTTAGAGTCCCTTATCCGGGATCCGTAAACCCCTCGCCTTTAGGCGAAGGGATGCGGTAGCATCCTTGATATTATGCAGACGGCGAAATCGGGCAGTCACTCGATATGGGATTGCAAATATCATATCGTATGGGTGACCAAATATCGCTACCCGGTTCTGGTTGGGGATATCGGGCATCGCGCCAGGGAACTGTTACGGGAAATCAGCCGTAGCCACGAGATGTCGATCCACGCCGGTGCAATAAACCGAGACCATGTTCACCTGCTGCTCTCGATCCCTCCCTATCTTTCTGTGTCTCGTGCGGTGCAGTACCTGAAGGGAAAGAGTTCCCATAAGCTTCCGACGGAGTATCAGTCGCTGAGGAAACGTTATTGGGGTCAGCATCTGTGGTCGCGCGGCTATTGGGTGGCAACCAGTGGAAATGTTACCGATGAAGTCTGGAAGAAGTACATCGAAGATCAAAAGCCGGAAGAGCCGGATGACAATTTCAAGGTTGTTTGAACAAATCGACCCGAAGGGTCGATCAATCCGGCTTCCAGCCGTAACCTGAAGCCACCGCCTTTAAGGCGGTGGAGTGTTCACAGTATCGAGACAAGCAAAAATGCGAATGCCCTCTATCTACTCTCTGTCTCCAACGAGGGAGGACCAACCATGACGACGACCAGACTTGTGATCACCACGCTCGTGATTGCAGGGCTCGCGGGCGGCCCGTTTGCTTCGGAAGCGAAGAAGTACAAGCAGGTCAGGCACTATGTCTCTGGACCCGCCAATTACCCGACATCCGGACCCTACCCGACAGCCGGCGTGACCACGCCTCGATCCGGAACCTATGGGTCATCCGGGGCCCCTATTGGGACCGTCACGGCTCCGTCGGTGGGAACATACTCGTGGCCTTCGGTAGGCGTGACCAACGCTCGCCCGACATGGAGCAACACCACTCCCCCCGTTCGGTAGATGGGTTCGCGCAGCGGCCCGGCTACTGAGGATCGACAGTTTTCGCCGGGGTTTTGGCCATCACCCCGTTGCATCCGCTGCAACGAATGACATTCTTGGCTGTGCTCGGTGGTGGATCGGACCTCGGCGAAGTCAAGGCCGAACGCCTGCTGTTGAACCGCACCCTGGACATCACCGGAGCGGGATAATCCGGAAACACGCCCGGCATCGGCGCGACGTTGCCGACATAGCGGTTGACGACGCGAAACAGCGCGATGATCGCGGCCTGGTTCGTAGTGATGCTGTAGAGGTTGCACATGCGCTTCGCGGACTTAACGCTTCTTAAGGTCCGTTAGCTTCCGCATGTAGTAGCCCTGCGTCTGAACGGCGAGCTTTATGTCCTCGCTGACGCTCGCTACTTTTTTCTTCTTGCGCCATCTGCCTGAGGCGTCAGGAAGAGGAATTGGCAAGCCATTGCGCACAACCAACAGATCACGCTTGGTGTTCAGATACACATCGAACATTCTACAGGCCCCCCAGCCGCCGTCAGAATATCGCGGGGAGCAGAAATGGCAACTACTCCGCCCGGCCATGATGGACAGGCGAGCCGCTGCAGATTGCGGCGAACGGCGCGCCGGGCACAACGGAGCAGACGCAAACCCGGGCGGCAGCTTCAACTGCGCTATCGGCGGCGACGCTCGAAAGCGCAAATCATGGGCCCTGTATAACAAATCATTGGCGCGCAATAACAAGACGTTGATGCGGGCGTCATGGTAGTGGCATCAGCGCCGCCGATTGGTCCCTTTCGCTGTTTTGGTTTATCGCCCTCTGCAGTGCAGCGATCTGGGTGCTATTGTTTTGGTCTGCATCCGAAATTTTCGGGTAGCCGTTTCAACCCGATTTGCGGCGGCTTCAATCACGATTGCGTCGGCCTGCGCCCTCATCACAGCATCAGCATCAGCATCAGCGCGACCACGATGACGATCATCACCGCGAGGAAGATCAGCACCTCAAGGTTCGACATGGTCCACATCGCGACCACTCAAGTCTAGAAGCGAGTTCTAGACCCGTCAGGCCTACTCATCGAGTGGCGGTTCGCCGCACCTGTCGGCTGCGCCGGATCGCAAGATCACCGCGCGGCGCACATCGCGCAGGCAAGCTCGGTCAAGGTGACACCGGCAATGTCGTCGATCAGGGCATCAACCTCGTCACGCCGAACTAGCTCGCGCTTCTTCTCCTCCATCAGCCGGAACTGCAGCATCTCGGTCTTGACCTTGACGTGATCAGCGTCAGCGTCACTGCGCGGTGATTGTTGCCGCTCGCGCCGTAAGTATCGCAGGTAGGCAACGCGGCTCTGGTCGAGCGGGAAGCGGTCCCCTTGGCGCTGGATCACGTCTTCGGCTTCGAGCTTGCCGATGCAACTGCGGCTGCAATCGAGATGCAGCGGCAGTGCCGACGCGGTGACGGTCGCGGCTTTCTGGATCGCGGTCGTGAGACAGGCTTGGCGACGGGCGGGCTATCAATGGACGTTCGCAGTCATCGTGTTCGTTCCTGTTGCGTCGCGGTAGGATAGCTCACTTCCGCTTTTCGGCGGCATAGCGGAAATGGGCGGACTTGCTGCTGGCTCGACCCGGTCGCAAATGGAAAAAGCGGACACTCGACATCAACACGCGCAAGGACGAATTGAAAAAAGCCAAGGCGCAGGCAGGCGCTCGACCCAACGCGCGATGTTGATCATCCGCAGAGATAGCGCTGCGCGAACACCTGCAGCGGCTCGGCCTTGACGAGCCACTGCGCGGCATATTCCGACGGGATCACGATGCAGTGGCCGATGCGGACCTCGCGTGGACCCTGGCCCGTTCGCTTTAGCGCGGCATACAGCTCTGGCTCGATGTCGAACATTTGGCAAAACTGTGTCACCGTCAAAGCCGTGGAGATGACAGGCCGTGGTTCCTGCGCTTTCATCAGCGACATCCTTAACTTGATACGGTGCGTACCAGCTTCTAGGGCGTATATGCTCGTAAACGAGCGGCTTCTGCACTTGCCGACAAAGTGGACGCGCATTGAACCCGCTGGGCGACGTTGGCCTTGCACGAAAGCGGACATCGCCCCTGCTGCCATATCATGGTCGGAGCAGATACGGTTATTTAAGCCCAATCATGGCATCTTGCTTCAGTCCTCGTTTTCCTCGGACTGTGTGGCACGGCGCCTGTCTGCGGCATCACTCATCTCGCGGAGCACAAAGATCGCGAGGCCCGCCATGCGCTGCCTCTGTTCTTGACTAAGCGTATTGTAGAGTGGCTGCCACGCCTCGGCGAGCTTATCCAAATCGGCGGATCGTTGAGCCAATGCTTGCGAGCGTCGTTGTAAAAAGGCGATGGGGTCACGATTGCGCATGACTTCGATACGGCTTTCGTCGGCCCGCATACCCACCGTTCCCTGGATTTTTGCAATACGGGCTTTCCGATCCTCCGCGCCGGCACGAATAGCACTCTCTACAGCTGGCCAGTATTTCTCCTGTTCAGGTGTCAGCTGCAACGCGGCCTTTACCAGATCAACCCTCATTTCCGTGAGTGTATTCTGGTCGTTTGCATTTAACCGTTGCGGTGTCGCAGGAGTAGGAGAGGACGTCTGTGAGGATTGCGCATTGGCAATCGAGGAGGCCGTGAGGAAGAGTGCGGTTGTTCCGATCACTACTGTTTTCAACATTGGCGATCTCCTTGGCTACTCGCCCCCCAAGGGACTCCAAAAAGGCCCGCGCACTGCGGGGCGCTTTGACCTAAATCAAGGGAACCAGCGGCGTTTCCGAGCAACCGGACATCAATACCGGCTGCTGATCAGTTCGATTTAAGTACACGGCCTAGCACTACTTTGGCAGATTTGGCGATTGATCGGCGAAACAAGATTCCCGAATTGGATTTTCAATGATTCATGGGTGGTCGGCTTTTGGAGGGCTGACCATGGTGAACACGACGCCGAAGTGGAAGACGAGCTTGGACGCTGGCTCAAGCCATTCCTGGCATAGCGGACATTGATAGAGGCGCATTGCTTCCCTGCAACTGCAACCACGGATTTTCTCGCACCAGATATCCTCAGTATGTGCAGTGGCGCGGTCCCCGCGCCTTGGGGCGCCCTCCAGGACCCAGCCGACCGATTGCGGAGGGTCCGCCATCGTTCGACGGTTCCCACCCAACCGTCGCGCATCACGTCATCACCGCGACCCGATCCGAGCCGTCGGCGATGGGTGTCCGCTTTTGAGGGCCAAGGTAGGCAGCGCCTCCGTTGATCTAGAGCCTGTCATCAATTGAGCCAGATGATAGCAGCCGCGAGGTGGATTGCGGCGAGGAAATTTCTGGCGGTTTTGTCGTAGCGGGTGGCGATGGCGCGGTATTGCTTGAGCTTGCAGAAGAAATTCTCGATGAGATGACGTGCCTTGTAGGCGTCTCTGTCGAAATCGCGTTGGACCTTGCGGTTTCTCTTGGGCGGGATCACGAACGACTTCCCTCGTGCCCGTAGCGGCTCGATCACCCGCTCGTCGGCATCGAAGGCCTTGTCTGCCAGCAAAGTCTCGGCAGCCATATCCGGCAACAGCGCGTCGGCCCCTTCCAGATCATGGGCTTGGCCCGGCGTCAGGATAAAGTCCAGCGGATTGCCCAAGGCATCGACGAGCGCATAAATCTTGGTGCTCAGCCCGCCTTTACTGCGCCCGATCGCCTGGTCTTCGCCGTCTTTTTTTGGGCGCCGGCACTGTGCTGATGCGCCCGTACGATCGTACTGTCGATCATGGCGTACTCATTGTCCGCATCGCTCGCCAGCATCTCAAACAGCTTCTTCCACACCCCGCTTTTGGCCCAGCGCGAGAAGCGCGTATGTATCTTGATCGGATCGCCAAAGCGTTCAGGCAAGTCCCGCCAAGGGATTCCGGCCCGATAACGGTAGATCACCGCCTCTACAAACAGTCGGTTGTCCTTGGCCGTTACCCCCACATGCCCTTCGCGTCCGGGCAAAATATCCTTGATCCTGTCCCATTGATCGTCCCGAAGGGCGTAGCGGCGCATATGTCAGCTCCGAATCAGCTGACTGCCTATAAATCACGCGATAATATGCTTGGGAATCCTCTAATTGAGGACAGGCTCTAGGTCAACGTCAGCGATCCTTTGGCGCTCACGCTATGTTCAGCCGCACCTGAGGCGGCTCCGTCACTTTTCAGTGACGCAAGCACGAAGAGGGAGGTCCGCCATGCATCCGAGGAAGCGTCTTTCGATCAAGTCAGCGTCAGTTGCCGGGATTGCTGCTAGCGTCCTGTTGGGGCTTACAGGTCTCACTCTCAATCCAGCGCCAGCCAGGGCGGTCGTGTACTGCGAATACGTCGGCTATCCCGCCCATTGCGTCGCAAGGGCTGGCGTCGTGCTGCGGCCTCGTCCGGTGGCGCGCGCTGCGGTCCGTCATAACGCCGGTGGCAATGCAAATGGTGGCGTCAATCGCGTTGGGGCGCGGCGGTAAAGGCTTGTTTCGATGGTTACGAGCAAGAAAGAAGCCGTCATCGCTTCGTCCCGGTGGCGGCTTTTTCGTCGTCCTGTCACCATCCCCAGCCGTCGCGCATCATTACCGCGACCACAACCGCTGATATGGATAAGTCCGCCGTCGGCGGACCAGCGGATGGCGGCGCGCGTCACCATCGCCAGCGCTCGCACGGCATCACCTCGACCACGATCAGGGGCGTAGTTTCGTAGATCGCTCGCCCTGTGCGCATGATGCGCGCGTCGTCCACAACCTCGATCGCCCGTCGCGCGATCGAAAAAAGCGCCTTAACGTCAGCGTCGTTGAATTGATCGGCATGCAGCGACGCATCCGTCAGCCAGTCGTCACGGTAAAGGCCAAGCTGCTTGGTTTTTTCTAGCGCGCCGCCGTGCACGTGAGACATGAACTGTCCTTCGCTGCTCAGGCTGAAGATTTGGTTTTCGGGCCGCAGCCGGCGGCCGCCGCTCGATCCGGTGAATGCGCTGCTTTCATTTCTCTATACGCTGCTGACTCATGATTGCCGCAGCGCCGCTGAGGGCGTGGGCCTCGATCCCGCTGTCGGCTTCCTGCATCGGGACCGGCCGGGACGGCCAAGCCTCGCGCTCGATCTGATGGAGGAATTGCGTCCCGTCCTTGCGGACAGGCTTGCGCTTTCGCTGCTCAACCGCCACCAATTGAGGGCGCGCGATTTCGAGACCCGCGATGGCGGCGCGGTGCTGCTCTCCGACGACGGCCGCCGCACGGTCCTGACGGCATGGCAGGAGCGCAAGAAGGAGGAACGGCGTCACCCCTTTCTGGACGAACCCGCGCCGTTCGGCCTCGTTCCTCACTTGCAGGCGCAGCTTCTCGCACGACATCTGCGTGGTGACCTGGACGCTTATCCGCCCTGGATATGGAAGTGACCCTCGTTGGGGCCATCGAAGGAGGGATCGCCATGATGGTTCTCGTGACCTACGATGTCCGCACCAGCGAACCCGGAGGAGCCGCTCGCCTGAGGCGGGTTGCCAAGGCCTGCCGTGATTACGGCCAGCGCGTGCAGTATTCGGTGTTCGAGATCGAGGTTGATCCGGCGCAATGGACCAGCCTGCGAGCCAAGCTTGATAGGCTGATCAAGCCTGAACATGACAGCCTTCGCTACTACGTTCTCGGCTCCAATTGGCACCGGCGCGTCGAGCATGTCGGGGCTAAGCCGGCGGTTGATCTTGGCGGACCTCTGATCGTTTGACGCTACGAGCGCGAACCTCAAGCCTGCCCATTTTTCCCGGCACGTTCGCGCTCCGTCGAAGCGATTGAGATCATTCGGATATCTGGAAAGGTCCGGTAATGCATGACTTTGGTGATCGAACGGAATCAATGATCCCGCGCGGACAGACCAGATTTCTTTCGAAACATAATGCGTTATTGGTAAGGAGTTGCCTTCTTCACGGGGGCGTGGATCGAAACTATAACGCTCGTTATCGCTGTGCGGCATATCTCAGTGTCGCCTTCTTCACGGGGGCGTGGATCGAAACCAGCGGGACCCTGGAGCTGTCGCCGCCCGGACAATGAAGTCGCCTTCTTCACGGGGGCGTGGATCGAAACCTGATGTTCAGCCGCTGATGGCAACAGGTGACAGAAGTCGCCTTCTTCACGGGGGCGTGGATCGAAACTTGCTTATTCGGTTGGCCCCTTAGCTTATGGAGCAACGTCGCCTTCTTCACGGGGGCGTGGATCGAAACTCTAAGCTGGAGGAAGCCATGACGCGATACGAGAGGTCGCCTTCTTCACGGGGGCGTGGATCGAAACTCTTAAAAACCTCCTCAGCGTAGTGCTCGACGCCCGGTCGCCTCCTTCACGGGGGCGTGGATCGAAACGCAAAGTCCGCGAGCGATTTATCGAGGGCGTAGGTCGCCTCCTTCACGGGGGCGTGGATCGAAAAATGAACAGCCTGGTCGAATTGTCCTTTGCGGAAAGTTGCTCCCCCTGCGGGAGCGCGGATCGAAACGCCGGCATCAGCGCGGGTGATCTCCTGTGCAAGTCGCCTTTTGGCGGATGGCGAATTCCGTCGCCCCGCTTCCAGCGCCCATCGCATGCTCGAACGACGCTCCGCGCACGCAGTCGCTCGGCTGACATCCATTGTCGTGCATCAACGACAAAATGCTAAGCAGTTCGATCTGCCCCCTTGTGTGTCCCCGGGTCCGCCTCGAACGCTTGCTTTCCCTTCGCGGCCCAAAGCGCCCGCGCCCGTTCGCCCTGATCACTTTGAAGCTTGTCTGCCATCCAGAGCAGCGCGCCGAGGATGATGGCGCGATCATCGCCGGTCAGGTCCAGGACACGAGCCTTGATGACGAGGCCGCCCAGTTCGATCAGGTGCCGCGTGCGCTTGCGGCGCTCGACTTGCCATGCGCGCATATCATGCCGCGCCCTTGCTGCCTGTTGACGGTTGCGCGCCGCCCGGTTGCGCCTGAGCGCCGCCAGTGTGGCGCTCAACTGCCGGTGCAGTTCGCCGCGCCCGGCTTTGAAAGAACGCAGCTCCTCGCCTGGCCCACGCCTCCCTCTTTCCAACTTCCTTAGTCTCAGTCAGCACGATCAGCGCGCCTGCCAGTTCATCGACGTTGAGGCCATCTGCCCCCGTGGCGATGACCAGTTCGCCGAGCTGCTGCACCTTGCGGCTCGTGAGGTCGCGCGCCTTGTCCTGAAGCGCTTTCAGTTCTCCGTCGAAATCCCGCGGCTTGCGCATCACGTTCTCCAGCAATGTTGATGAGGGGATGATAGTTGAGCCCTGGACATAATGCTGTAAGGTCGCCGGGACGGTTTGAGACGGTGTAGTCCCGCCCGAGAATTTTTCGAGGGAGGGCGCGCTTATACGTCGTGCCGACGTGCGCTTCGCCGTGTAGATGATCCCGTCGCGATGGCGATCTATCATCTTCACGTCAAGGTCATTGGCCGCAAGTCCGGCTCCAGCGCGGTGGCATCAGCCGCCTACCGCTCGGGCACGCGTCTGCGCGACGAGCGCATCGACCGCAGCCACGATTTTTCCGCCAAACGCGGCGTCATCCATTCCGAGGTGATGCTGCCCGAAAATGCGCCGCAGGCTTGGAAGGACCGCGAGCGGCTCTGGAACGATGTCGAGGCGTTTGAAGTCCGGAAAGACGCCCAGCTTGCCCGCGAAGTCGAATTCGCCATCCCGCGCGAGATGAGTGAGCGCGACGGCATCGAACTGGCCCGCGACTTCGTGCAGGCCGAATTCGTCAATCGAGGCATGATCGCCGATCTCAATGTGCATTGGGACATGGCCGAGGACGGCATGCCCAAACCCCATGCCCATGTCATGCTGACCATGCGCGCAGTGGACGAGAACGGCTTTGGCAAAAAGGTGCGGGAGTGGAACCGCACTGAGATGGTGGAGCGCTGGCGCGAACGCTGGGCCGAGTTCGCCAATGAACGCCTGGCTGAACTCGACATCGACGCGCGCATCGACCATCGCAGTCTGGAAGCACAGGCCATCGCGCTGGAACCGCAAAGCCAGATCGGTGCGCCGGCGCAGCGTATCGAGGGCGAGGGTGCCGAGACCGCCGACCGCGCCGAACTGCACCGCGAGATCGCGCGGAACAATGGCGAGAGGATCATAGCCGATCCTTCCGTCGGACTGGATGCGATCACCCAGCGGCAATCGACCTTCACGCAGCGCGACATGGCGAAGTTCGCGCATCGTCACAGCGACGGTCTCGACCAGTTCAAAGAGGTTATGAGCGCGATGCGCGGCGCGCCAAATCTGGTCGAACTCGGCCAGGACGGTCGCGGCGAGGATCGCTTCACTACGCATGAAATGGTCGAGGCGGAACAGCGCCTGCATCGCGCGGCCGAACTGATGGCGGAACGGGAACGCCATGAGATGCGTGACGCGGATCGCGAAGCCGCTTTGGCGCGAGCGGAATCGCGCGGCCTTGTCCTGTCGGGCGAGCAAGCCGACGCGCTGGCGCATGTCACGGATGGACGCGATTTAGCCGTCGTGGTCGGCCATGCCGGAACGGGAAAGAGCGCGATGCTGGGCGTGGCGCGGGAGGCCTGGGAAGCGGCAGGCTATGAGGTCCGGGGCGTGGCGCTTTCCGGCATCGCGGCGGAAAATCTCGAGAGCGGATCGGGCATCGCGTCGCGCACCATTGCCAGCATGGAGCATGGCTGGCAACAGGGCCGCGACCTGCTCACGACCCGCGATGTCCTGGTGATCGACGAGGCGGGCCTGGTGGGCACTCGCCAGTTGGAGCGCGTGCTGTCCCATGCTGCCGAAGCCGGCGCAAAGGTCGTGCTGGTTGGCGATCCCCAGCAGTTGCAAGCAATAGAAGCGGGCGCGGCGTTCCGCTCGATCCATGAGCGTTACGGCGGGGCGGAAATCGGCGAGGTGCGCCGTCAGCGGGAGAACTGGCAGCGCGAGGCCACGCGCGATCTCGCCAATCGCAAAACCGATATTGCGCTTGACGCCTATCGCTCCCGCGGCATGGTGCATGAGGCCCAAACCCGCGAGCAGGCGCGCGGCGATCTGATCGATCGCTGGAACCGCGACCGGCAGGCATCACCGGATCGCAGCCGGATCATCCTCACTCATACCAACGACGAGGTTCGCGCGCTGAACGAGGCGGCGCGCGAGCGGATGCGGGCCGCGGGCGATCTGGGGGATGACGTCCGCCTGACCGTCGAACGCGGCGCGAGGAATTTTGCCAGCGGAGACCGCGTCATGTTCCTGCAGAACGAGCGCGGCCTTGGCGTGAAGAACGGTACGCTCGGGACCGTCGAACAGGTCAGCGGACGGTCCATGACCGTGCAGACCGACGATGGCCGATCCGTGCATTTCGACCTGAAGGACTACAACAAGATCGACCATGGGTATGCGGCGACCATCCACAAGGCCCAGGGCATGACGATAGACCGCGCCCATGTGCTGGCGACGCCGGGCATGGACGCCCATGGCAGCTATGTCGCCCTGTCGCGGCACAGCGACGCCTTGGAGCTGCATTATGGCCGCGACGATTTTGCCAATCAGGACCGGCTCACCCGCACCCTGTCGCGCGACCGCGCCAAGGATATGGCCTCGGACTACGAGCGTGCCGATCCGGTACAGAGCTACGCCGAGCGGCGCGGGATCACCTTCGGCGAGCGCGTGGCCGAGATCGTGCGCAAGGTCGTGCCGGAAAAGCTGCGCAACATGTTCGACGGCCTTCGCTCTCCTGGAGGGGTGCCCGGCCCGGACGGCGGACGGAGGCCGGAGCGGGAAACGCCGGAAAGGGAAAGGAGCAGTACGGTAGCCGAGCGGCGCGAAACCGAAGCGCCGGAAAGGAAGGTGGCGGAAGATCCCGAAAAGGAATTGCGTCGCGTGCGTACCCGAGCGCTCGTGCGCCATGCCCGCGCCGTGGATGCGATCTTCGAGGTGCAGGAGATGGGCGGCGAGGCAACTCCCGAGCAGGTGAACGAACTACAAAAGGCCCGCCAGGTCTTCGAGGTGGTGCGGCCTTATGGCTCGCATGACGCCGAAGCCGCCTACAAGAAGAACCCGGAACTGGCCAGCGAGGCGGCTGGCGGCCGGGTCAACCGCGCCGTCCGCGCACTCCAGCTCGAAACCGAAATGCGCATCGATCCGGGCCGCCGCGCCGACCGCTTCGTGGAGGACTGGCAGAAGCTCGACCAGGCCAGTCTGCACCAGTATCAGGCGGGCGACATCTCCGGCTACAGGGCCACGCGCTCGGCGATGGGAGATATGGCCAGAAGCCTCGAACGCGATCCGCAACTGGAGTCCATTCTCGCCAACCGCAAGCGCGAGCTCGGCATCGCCTTCGAATCAGGCCGTCGTCTCGGTCACGAATTGGCCTTCGCTCATGGCATCGATCTTGGCAGAGGTCGGCGCATCGAAATTTGATCTATCCTATTTTCTGCCGGCTCTACGCCACAGTACGGCGACGCGAAAAACTCTATTGCGCGCCGGCAATGGCCTGTCCTGTCTGCTCTCAGAAGGCGTCAGAAACAGCCAGCAAGAGGCAGCGCGGCCATGCGAGAACCAGACCGTATCGTCCGCTTGAAAACGGTCCTCGCGAGGACCGGGCTGTCCCGGTCCACCATCTACCGCAAAATTGCCGAGGGCACGTTTCCGCCGCAGATCAAAATCAGCGTCAACGGGACCGGCTGGCATGAATCGGACCTTAACCGCTGGATTGCTGATCCAGTCGCATGGCGACCGAAGCGCGAGTTCGATGAGGTTCAGTGAGGCCGGTGGTTGTACCATTTCCTCACGCGGTTCTTCAGGCCTCCACAGCCAAACCCCAGTCTCGAAAGTCGGCGCGCCGAGCAGCCGGCTGCAAGCAACCGTCGACAACACTTCGGTAACACCCAGAGCCATCTTACCCACGCCGCCGGCGCGATGGTCGCTATTGCGAATTTACGACTGACCCGACCCCGTACAGGAACTCGCGCGGGGGATATTCTCCGGGGTGGTCCGGACACTCAGAGCGTCACGGTGATGCATGCCCATGCCCCAGCTTCGCCTACTCATCTGTAGTTCGCGGGGGGAACGAAGCGTCGGTCCGCACCCAAGATGCGGGCACCAACTGTGTATGTACAAGTGTATGTAGCCAAAAGGTACGTGCTATCAGCCCCTGCAAAATTGGCGTTTCTCTCATTTTTGGGC
>CAVOML010000020.1:0-28631 GCA_963697015.1 uncultured Alphaproteobacteria bacterium | reverse complement strand
GCCCCGCCATCCTGACTTCGTGCCTCATGGTGTGATCCCGGTGGTGCTGCTGCCGTTCGACGCCGACTCTCCATCGACGAGCCGGTTTTCGGGCTCACCTGCGCGATGTCGTGGCGGTAAAGGGATTGTCTGCGATCACCATCAACGCCCGTTCCACCGAGGTCGCTCCTGCACCCGCGACGAGCAACGCCGCCTCATGGAGATCGCGGGCGAGGAGGTCGGCGACAGGCTGCCGGTCATTCACGGCATCTGGGCGGACGGCAGCCTGGAGGCGGCGCGGATTGCGCGGCAGGCTCAGGCAGGTGGCGCTTCGGCACTGCTGGTTTTCCCGCCGGCTCCCTTCACGCTTGGCCAGTCGGCCGAGATGGCGTTGGCGCATTTCAAGACCATTGCGGACGCGACCGATCTGCCGCTGATCGTATTTCAATATCCGCTGGCGACGGGGCAGGGCTATCCGGCGGCGACGCTGGAGCGGCTGTTCGACGAGGTGCCGACCATTCGCGCCATCAAGGACTGGACGCCGCAGGTCCCTCAGCATGAGAGCCAGATCCGAGCGTTGCAGGGGCGCAAGCATCCCATCAGCGTGCTGTCGACCAACAGCGCATGGCTTTTGAGCCGCTGGTGCTCGGCTGCAATGGCCTGTTGTCCGGCAGCGGCAGCGTCATCGCCGACCTCCAGGCCAAACTCTATCGCGCCGTGAAGGCCAACGATCTTGCGGAGGCCCGCCGGCTGAATGACCGGATCTATCCGATGGCGCGGGTGTTCTACGCCGATCCCTTTGTCGACATGCACAACCGCATGAAGGAGGCGCTGGTGCTGCTCGGCAAGCTGCCACGCGCGGTGGTGCGTCCGCCCCTGGTCAAGATCACTGAGGCGGGAATTGCGCGCATTCGCGAGGCGCTCATCGAGGCCGGCCTGCTTGGCGCGGCGCTCGGGCGTAACGCGGCGTAGCAGGCGCGGGGGCGATATTCGCTGCCCAGTATCCTCGATCCTGAGTCCGATGACCGAAGACGATCCGACCGACGAGATTTCAGAGATCGAAGCGCAGATCGAGGGGCTCGCCGAGGTCGCCGAGCGTTGTCGGAAATTCATTCTGGCTTCGAAGATCGCGATCGCCTGTGGTGCTGCATTGCTGTTTGTCACGGTGCTCGGTCTGCCCGGATCCGGGGAGGTTGCCGGGCTCGGATCGATTGCCTTGGTGCTGGGCGGAATTGTATCGCTCGGATCGAATGTCAGTACATTGCGACAGGCCGCCGCCGCGATCGGCGCCGCCGAAAAACTCCGTTCGGAATTGATCAGCAGGATGGACCTTCGGGCCGTTCACGACGCGCCCATGAAGTTGGCGTGACGCGCCGTCCCTTCGCCATCGTCCTAGCGTGACGCGAGCGGAACGTAATCGTATTCGCCGACACCTTGCAGGACCAGGAAGGTGAGCGATGTCGCCCCGCCATTGGTCACCAGATGCGGCCGCGTCGGCCGGACGGCATAGACTTCGCCGGGCTTCAGATTCACTTCCTCTTTCGGCTCCTGCAGGAACAGCCGCATCTGGCCTTCGAGGACGTAAAACGTATCGGAGACGTTGGTGTGGGTGTGCCACGGCACCTTCTGCGTCGGTGAGAGCTGCAACTCCGTGATGCGAAAGCCGGGCCGAGCGGCATGCTGGGCGCGGCGCTCGACTTCGTAGAGATGACTGGCGTCCTTGACTGGCTGCCCTTGCTTCATGTTGGCCTCCCTTGGATCCGTCTGCCTCATCGCGTGTGGGGCGGCACTATGCTAGCCTTCCGCGGCCATCAGCGAAACTTCAAAACAGGGTCTTCATGGGCAAGCGGATCAATCGCTGCGTCGAGCTGCTGGAGCAGGATCAGGCGATCTACTATGACGGTCCGCACAGCGGCCATGCGCTGACCCATGCGCAAGGCGCCATCGATGCCGCCACCTGGGCGGATTACATGAATGTCGGCATGGAGCACGGCTCGTTCGACATGGCCGGCCTTGCCGAGTACATGCGCGGCATGGTCGATGCGGGACCGACACGATCGGGGCACCGCACGCCGGCGGTCATCGTCGAGGCGCCGGTGAACGGCATCGACGCCGCTTATGTGCGCTACAATGCCTGGCAGTTTCGCCATATCCTCGGCCGTGGGGTGCATGGCATCCTGCTGTGTCAGGCGGAGACGGCCGACGCGGTGCGGGCCTTCGTGGAATCCTGCCGCTATCCGCACAACACCATCGGCGTCGATCCCAAAATCCCCTCGCCAATGGCGCGGATGGAGGGGGCAAGGCGCGCAGCCGACGGCGGGACCGACTCTTCCGGCCGCAAGCAGCTCGGCATTGGCACGCGGGGCCGCGGATCGGAAAGCACGGCGGCGCCGGTCTGGGGCCTGTCGATCGAGGAATACATGGAGCGCTGCAATCCCTGGCCGCTCAACCCGAACGGCGAATTGCTGCTGGGCGTGAAGCTGGAAAGCCCCGAAGGCGTCGCCAATTGCGAGGAGATCATCGCGGTGCCGGGGCTGGGCTTTGCCGAGATCGGCCCCGGTGACTTGAGCCTTTCGCTCGGTTACCGCACCATTCCCCGCGAGCCGTTCCCGGTGGAGATGCAGAAGGCACGCGACCGCATCCTGGCGGCGTGTCGCAAGAATGGCGTCGCTTTTCTGCAAGGATGCAACCCGGACAACATCGTCACGCGGATTGATGAAGGCGTGCGCGTGATCGCCGGACACAGCGAGGCTGCCGCCTTCAAGGGCCGAGCCCATCAGAAGCGGAAATTGCCGGTTTAATGCCTCGTTATCGCAGCGGCGGGCCAGGCGGACAAGTGCGCGACCCGCGCTGCGCGTCGTCAGCTCTACGCGGCCTTGTTCTGCTGCTTCATGAATTCCACCGCGCGCTTCTTGAGTTCGGCAGGCGAGACATCCTCGACATGCGTGCCGATGTACCAGCGATTGCCGGCCGGGTCCCGTACGCCGCTGCTGCGGTCGCCGTAGAACTGGTTCATTGGCTCCATCTCCGAGATTCCACCGGCCTTCACGGCCTTCTGATAAACGGCGTCCACATTGGGCACATAGAGATGGAGCGTGGTGGTGGTGGCCTGGGCGCGTTCGGAGGAATCCGAAATCATCAGCATCGAGTCCCCGATCCTGACTTCCGCATGCATGATCTTGCCATCCGGCCGCGCGATGGGCTCGAACACGGTCTGGGCCCCAAAGGCCTCCTTCATGAAACGAATGATTTTCTCTGCGCCGTCGACGACGAGATAGGGTGTGACGGTGTGGTATCCTTCGGGAACCGGCTTTACCTGTGTTGCCATCGCTGTCTCCTCTGATGTTGGTGCTAACCCCCAACCGGGATGAACCAGCCCGCCATTCCTGTTTCGCAGTTGTTTCCGCCGCGTCTTTGTAGAAAGTGTGACGATCGCGCTCAAACGGGCGTGATGATAGAGTTCCGCTTCTTGAGGACGCGCCCGCTCGGAGGAACATCATGCCCAAAGCCTATTTCGTTGTCCGTGCCACAGTTGCCGATGCCGCGAAACGGAAAGCATTCGACACCTGGTATCAGAAGGAGCATCTGCCCGATGCGTCAAAATCCTTTGGCGTGAAACGGGCGTGGCGATTTTGGAGTCTCGCCGATCCCTCGCTGCATCAGGCCACGTATGAATTTGCCGATGAAGCCTCGCTCGATCGCGCGATGAAGGGTGCGGATTTGAAGCGCCTCGTCGCCGACTTCAATCGCGACTGGCCCAACGTCACCCGCACCCGCGATACCTTCGTGCTGGCAGAGGAATTTGCGGCATAGCCGCAGCCGTAGGGTGGGCAAGGCGTTAGCGTGCCCACCATTTTCAAGCGACGACTGATGAGAGACGGTGGGCTCACCCTACGAAGTCGGGGAGCGAGGACTCAAATCCCCGCTCTTCTATTTTCCGAGGAAGCCGAGCATGAGCGCGTCATATTTTTCGCGCGCCTCGAGGAACACGAGGTGCCCGGTATTTGCTATCACCTCCGCGCGCGCGTTCGGCATCAGCTCGGCGAGCTGCTTTGCCAGCTCCGCGTTCCTGCCCATTTTTGACCGCAGCGCTTCTGGCGCGCTCGGCCGGCCTGGCGCGTTATGATCGTCTGCGCCCATGATGAAAAGCGTCGGCGTGGCAATCAGCGGGATCTCATGCGCCACCGGTTCGCGGTAGATCATCTGGTAGGACGAGGCGAAGGCGTGCAGCCAGCGCGAATATTCGGCGCTGCCCTTGATGTTGAAGCGGGAGTCGATGAATGGCGTGACCTGGTCCGGCGGCAGCTTCAGCGCGTAGTTGGTCTCGAGCTGCCTGCGATAACCGTCCGCGGTGAGCTTGTCCTCGTTTTCGATGATCTTTTCGGTCGAAACCGGCGGCACATAGAGCCGGTAATCCTCGAGCCCGATCGGCGCGGTCGAGACCAGATGCGCGACACGGTCGGGATAGGCCCGCGCGATGCGGACGCCGAGCATGCCTCCCATCGAATGCGCGATCAGCTCGAACTGGCCGATATGCAAATAGTCGAGCAGCGCGATGGTGTTGCGCGCCAGCGCGTCGAAATGCAATTCGCCTTGCGGCTTGGAGGATTTGCCAAACCCGATCTGGTCCGGCACCACAACGCGAAACCCGGCGTCCGTCAGCGTCTTGATGACAGGTGCCCAGTAGCTCGACGGGAAATTGCGCCCGTGCAGCAGCACCGCGGTGCGGCCGTTCGGCTGGCCGGACGCGCCGACATCCATATAGGCCATCTTGAGCTGTTCGCCGTCATTGACGACCGGGAAGAGGCTGACGGGATAGGGATAGGCGAAGCCTTCGAGATCGATGCCATAGGGCTCGCGCGGGGCATCGGCGGCGAGGGCGGGCGAGAAGGAGGCGAGGAGGGCGTAAAGTACAATCGCAAAGGCGCGCTTCATGGAAACGCTCTCCTTTCGTCATGGTCGTTTGGTTTCGCCGTCGTGATGATCAGCTCTCGCCGCCCGGAAACAGCGCGGCAAAGCGCTTCTCGCCCGGGCGGCTAAAATTCACCACGCGGCTGCCAGGCGTGGTGTCGCGCGCCGCCCATTTCAGCTCGGCGAAGCGCAACATCATCGCGGCTCCCAGAGTGCCCGCCAGATGGTGGCGCCGCTCGCTCCAGTCGAGACAGGCCTTGCACACCGGCCGGCGCGGATGGGCGAGCATGTCAGGCGAGATTTGCAGATTCCTTTCCAGGAACCTGGCGCCTTCCGTGGTGAGCTCGATGTCCTGCTTCTTCTGCCGGACCAGCTTCTGCGTCTTCATGCTGTCGAGCATCTGCACGCCGAGATCGCCCGCGAGATGGTCGTAACAGACACGGGCGCGGCGCAGCGCCGGATCCTTCGGCCCGGTGCGCACGCGCATATGGCCGACCCGCGCCGCCAGCCCCTCGAGCAGTTCGAGCACGCCGGCAACGTCCTCGCCGGTGAGGCGATAATAGCGGTGGCGGCCCTGCTTCTCCGGCTCGACCAGCCCGCCGGCTTCCAATTTGGACAAATGCGAGCTTGCGGTCTGCGGCGTGATGCCGGCTTCCTGCGCGAGCTCACTTGCGGTGAGCGCGCGGCCGCTCATCAGCGCGGTCAGCATGTTGGCGCGGGCGGGATCGCCGACGAGGGAGGCGACCATGGCAATGTCGGGGCCAGCTTTCATGCTTCGATGATAACCGAAGCATCGGTGTCGAGCAAGCGGATATTGTCGCGCTCGTCATTGCGAGGAGCGCAGCGACGAAGCAATCCGGATTTTTACATTCTGGATTGCTTCGCTTCGCTCGCAATGACGTTGAAATTGCACAGGAGGTTCCCATGACGATCACCGTCTTCATCCGCTACCAGCTCGACCCGTCCAAGCGCGCGCAATTCGAGGAATATTCGAAGCGCTGGCTCTCCATCATCCCGCGCTGCGGCGGCGATCTCGGAGGTTACTGGATGCCGCATGAAGGCACCAACAACATTGCCTTCGCGCTGATCTCCTTCGAAAGCCTGGCTGCCTACGAGGCCTATCGCGCGCGGCTGCGCGGTGACGCCGAGGGCGTGGCCAATTTCAATTTTGCCGAGGAGAACAAGTTCATCCTTGCCGAGGAGCGCACATTTTTGCGCAAGGTGACGCTATAATCGCGCGCTCACGCAAAAAGGAGTTTCTCATGATCGCCGTGATCTTCGAAGTCTGGCCGAAGGCCGAGCACCGCCAGGAATATCTCGATCTCGCCGCCGAGTTGCGGCCGATCCTCGAGAAAATCGACGGCTTCATCTCGATCGAGCGGTTCGAAAGCCTGACCGAGAAGGGCAAGATCCTGTCGCTGTCGTTCTTCCGGGATGAAGCCGCGGTCGAGGCCTGGCGCAATATTCCCGGTCACCGGCGGACCCAGGCCAAGGGTCGCGCGAAGATTTTCAGGGATTACCGGCTGCGCATCGCCGGCGTGATCCGCGACTATGGCATGAACGAGCGCGCACAGGCGCCGAAAGACAGCCGTGCCGTACACGAGGCGCACTAGCAAGGCCCTCGCGGCATGCCTATGTTTTCGAGCGAAATCGCGAGGGAGAGAAACATATGCCGCTGACAACTGCTGACAAACGCGCCGGCTTTCGCAGGCTTCATGAGAAGGGCTGCTTCATCATTCCCAATCCCTTCGACGTCGGCACCGCGAAGGCGCTGCAGCACCTTGGTTTCAAGGCGGTCGCCTCCACCAGCGCCGGCTTTGCCTGGACCATCGGCAAGGCCGACACCCGCGTTACCCTCGATGAAGTCTGCGACCATCTCTCGGCGCTCTGCGAGGCCGTCGACATTCCCGTCAATGCGGATTTCGAGGGCGGCTTTGCGGTGAAGCCCGACGATGTCGCCACCAATGTGGCGCGTGCGGTGAAGACCGGTGTCGCAGGCCTGTCGATCGAGGATTCCACCGGCGAGAAAGAGCGGCCGCTGTTCGAAGCCAACGTAGCGATCGAGCGCATCAAGGCATCGCGCAAGGCGATCGATGCCGACGGCAGCGGCGTGCTGCTCACCGGCCGGTGCGAAGCCTTCCTGTGGGGCGTCACCGACCTCAAGCTTGTGATCGAACGGTTGCAGGCTTATTCGGCTGCGGGCGCCGACTGTCTCTACGCGCCGGGCATCAAGACCAGGGAAGATATCGCGGCCGTCGTAAAGGCCGTGCATCCCAAGCCGGTCAATCTCCTGATCGGCGCCTCCGGCCTGTCGCTGAAGCAGGCGGAAGAACTCGGCGTGCGCCGCATCAGTGTCGGCGGCTCACTCGCCCGCAACGCCTGGGCCGGCTTCATGAAGGCGGCAAAGGAAATGGCCGAGCAGGGGACGTTCACCGACCTCGCCAACGGCTATGCCGGCGGCGAGTTGAACAAGTTGTTCCGCTCATAGCGTTTTCGATCGAAGTGGGTACCGGTTCGCGTTGAGAAAACGCGTCAAACAAAAAAGCAAGCAAAACGCGCATCGGATTGCTCCGCTGCGCGCTCAGCCCACAGGCTGATCAGTTGCTCGTTATTTGTTGTCATTCTTGTTCGCCGGCGGGTTGGCCGATCGATCGATCTCGGCACCCTTGGGCGCGGACTGCGGCGGCGTCGGACGGCTGGTCGCCGAACCCGTAGTCGTGTTCGGCTCGGTGTTCGCCCGGGTGTTGGTCTTGGGCGTCACGTCGCGCATGCCGCCAGGCGCGCCCTGCGGAGCGCTGTTTTGCGTTTGCGCGGTCTGCGCCGGCGGCTCGGTCTGGGCCTCCTTCACGCTGGTATTGTTCAGGCCGTAGAACACGGCGCCCAGCACCAGCGCGAGCGCGACCGCGAACAGCGTGATCTTGCTGGTGGAAGCCGGACCCTTCTGGAGCTCCGGATCGACCTGCAGGTCGCTGTCGAGGCGCTGAGGGCGGTCGAAATTGTCGTCGCTCAGGCCGGAACGATAGGGATCGTTCGGAATGCGTTCATTAGCCATAGCTCGGTTCCTCCTTTAGTCGTAGATAACCGATCGCGCGCGCGCAGGTTCCGCCTTTCCGCCCTTGTTTGGCATGGAACCTGTGTTCAGAGTTCCCCGCGCATGATTCCCAGAGGCCTCGATGTGGACCCTGCCGCCCGGCGATAGCCTGTTGCATTTCCTTTCGCTGGTGGCGCTGGCGGCGCAGGCGATGACGGCGGCGCTCGCGGCGGGCCGGCGCAGCATGGACTGGGCCGGCGTCTGCATGCTCGGCTGCATCACCGCGCTCGGCGGTGGCACCATCCGCGACGTGCTGCTCGGACATTACCCGCTGGCCTGGGTGCAAAACCCTTCTTATCTCGCCATCACGATCGCGGCCGCCTTTGTCACCATCCTGATGGCGCGCCTGGTACATCGGCTCAACGTCGCCTTCCTGGTGCTGGATGCGATCGGGCTCGTGGTCTTCACCATGATCGGCTGCGATGTCGCCTGGCAGATGGATGCCTCGCTGCCGATCGTGATCGTGTCGGGCATGATCACCGGTTGCGCCGGCGGCGTGCTGCGCGACATCCTCTGCAACGACGTGCCGCTGTTGTTCCGCTCCGAGCTCTACGCCAGCGTCTCGGTCGTCACCGGGCTGTTCTACGCGACCGCCTTCGGGCTGACGATAAACAGCGAAATGTGGACCGCGCTGACGTTTGTGCTGGGCCTCGCGTTTCGGCTGCTCGCGATCCGCTTCAAATGGGAGATGCCGAAATTCGTGTTCAATAGCGAGGAGCGCTGACGTTCAGGGGCCACCGCTCCCGCGGATGCCCTTTGTCATTGGCTGAATTTATAGGCGATGCCGAACGAGGCCGTCTGAGTTCTCAGACGCAACGTTTCAACGACCGAAACATTGGCAGTCGCGCATCCTCCCGAGATAAGGCATGAGCGCGTGTCGGTGTTGGTGATGGTGCCGTAATCGGAGAACCGATATTCTCCGCGCACGATCCAGTTGCGCCACAGCATGGTTTCGAAGCCGCCACCGACGGTGTAACCGAGCTTCGTCGCGGCGTCGGTCACTGTGGGTGTGTATCCGCCAAACAAGTTACCGGGTGCACACCCGAAAGCGTTCAGGCCGCAGATCGATGTTGCCTCGATGCGTTGCCACGCCGCACCGGCCGTGCCGTAAAGAAGGAAAGACGGTGCCACGAGATAACCCAGGCGAGCGCGTACGCTCGCGTCCCATCCGGTTTTGACAGTGAATGAATCCTGAGCGCCGATGGACTCGCTAGCGCCGCTGTTCGGCCCGAACAGGCCGGAAAGCGTGGCGGCCTTGCTGCCCAAGCCGATGTCTCCCTCGATACCGGCCAGCCACTGCGCCGCAAATTGATAATTATAGCCTAAATAGGGATTGATCCTGAATGCGGTGCTGTTCAGCGACTTGCCCGTGCATGTAAACGAGAACGGGGGAAATGCCGGGGCGCATACGGCAAAATTGGCAACAAGGCCGGCTTGCGGCATGTCGCCGTCGATCTGCGACGAGCGCGTACCGACACCGAGGCCTAGATAGAAGCCCGTCCAGTCCTGGACGGCCGGTGTGGGCGGCGCCTTGGCATAGGGTATGGCCGGGGACGGCAGATCGGCGGCGGATGCGCAGTTGAAGCTCGCATCGCCGCCGACGACTGCAAGTACCGTGACCGCGGCGGCGACCCATTTCGATTTCATGTGCGACATCTCCGAATTTGGTCGTCAAACTTTTTGACGCCGCAGGTGTATCGGGCATGGCTGCAAATCTGTCTTGGGCAGTCCGGAATAGACACTTGGTTCATACGGCCCTTGCGGTATTTGGGGGCGGCGTGTGGCGCAACCGACACATCGTGCGGGCCAACGGAATTGTCCTGGACGGAGCCACGATTGTCCTTTTCGGAACTGCAACCGGTAGTTTTTATTGCAAGTTGCGTGGATGATTGTCGCACCTCAGGTGTTCAGTGCAGATGCACGATCTTCCATTGCTGCGCCGTTTCCGGATTTCCACGCAGGACTTTCCCGAGAACAAGCGTCTGGCGAATTGGCGCGAGCTGTATGGCCGCGGCATCGCCAATGTCGACATTGCTCCCATTGGCGAGGCACCGTTCCAGGCCGATGTCAGCTTCACTCTGCTGCCCAATCTCGGCATCGCGGCCGGCTCGCGATCGCCCGCGCATTACACGGTCAACCAGCAACTGGCCGGACGGGGCCGCGACGTCGTCGTGATCAGCATCCTGCGCAGCGGGATCGCAAGCGCGACGCAGTTCGGCAACGAGCTGATCGCCGGGACGGGCAGCGCCAGCGTGCTGGCATCGGATGCGCCGTCGGTCAGTACGCTGCAATCGGCTGGCAGTTTCGTCACGCTCGCTCTGTCGCGGCCGGCGATTGCCTCTCTCGTTCCGAATTATGCATCGGCGTTCGGCCGTCCCATCCTGCGCGACAACCCGGCATTGCAGTTGCTGACCAGGTATCTGGAAATCGTGCAGGCCGGCGAGGAAACGATGCGCCCCGAGCTCGCCCATAGCGTTTCGATGCATATTTTCGATCTCGCGGCGCTGGCGCTCGGCGTGCGTGGCGACAGCGCCGAGCTCGTCAGACAGCGTGGGGTCAAGGCGGCGCGTTTCGAAGCGATCCGGTCCGACATCCTGGCGAAACTCGATGACCCCCGCCTGTCTGCGGAGGATCTCGCTGCGCATCATGGCATTTCCACACGCTACTTGCGGAAGTTGTTCGAAGAGGATGGCTCGTCATTCTCCGTCTTCGTCCTCGCGGAACGGTTGTTTCGGGCGCGCCGCATGCTCGCCGACCGCCGCTACGCCCATCTGAACATCGCGCAGGTCGCCCACGAAAGCGGCTTCGGCGATGTCTCCTATTTCAATCGCGCGTTTCGCCGCCATTTCGGCGCCACGCCCACCGATATCCGCGAGGCCGCACGGCGCCACTGGCTGTCGTGAGTGGGAGTCTCAGCGCCGCGCCTTGGCGACCTGGTCGGCGGTCACGACCGGCGCGGCGTTGCCCCAGGAATTGCGGATGTAGTTGGTGACGTCGGCGATCTGTTGATCCGAGAGCTGCTTCGCATAGCCCGGCATCGATCCGGTATTCGGCGCGCGCGGCGTCGTCACCGTCTGCGCGCCGTCGAGGATGATGCGAAGCGTGGAGGCGGGGTCAGTGGATTGCAGCAGCGCGTTGCCGTTGAGCGGCGGATAGACGCGCGGCGAGCTCGAGCCGTTGGCCTCATGGCAGGCGATGCAATTGTGGGCGTAGACGTCCTTGCCTGTATTCATCTCCGCATCCGTCGGCGCCGGTATGGTCACTTCGGGCGCACCTGAAGGCAGGCTCTTGAGATAGACCGCGATCGCCTTGACGTCGGCGTCGCTCATCTTCGAGGTCGAGTTGAGCACGACTTCGGCCATCAGGCCGCCCGAGTGGCTCTTGGCGTTGCGGCCGCTCTGCAGATATTCGACGATGTCGTCGACACCCCACGATTTCAGTCCGCTGCGCTCGGCGGCATCCAGCCTTGGCGCGAACCAGTCGCCGACCCTGCCGCCGGCATAGGCGCGGCCGCGCTTGTCGGCGCCAAATATGTTCTTGGGCGTGTGGCAGGCGCCGCAATGGCCGAGCGCCTCGACCAGATAGCGGCCTCTGTTCCAGTCGGTGCCCTTCTGCTGGTCGGGCTCCAGGATGCCGGGCCGGAAAAACAGCGCATTCCAGAGCCGCATCACCACGCGGAAATTCAAGGGAAAGCGCAACGCGGGCGGCGGCGTCTCGTTCTGTACCGGCGCCAGTGTCGACAGATATGCGCGGATCGCCAGGATGTCGTCGCGCGTGAGCTTTGAGAAATTGGGGTAGGGGAAGGCCGGATAGTAGCGCGATCCGTCAGGCGCCACGCCCGAGCGGAGCGCGCGGTAGAAATCCTGCTCGCTCCACCCTCCGATCCCGGTATCGCGGTCCGGCGTAATGTTGGGCGAATAGATCGCGCCAAACGGCGTTTCGATGCGCTTTCCCCCAGCGAAGGGTTTTGCGGGGTCGGCTGTGTGGCAGCTCACGCAGTCGCCGGCCACCACCAGCGCCTTGCCGCGCGCAATGGTCTCCTCCGACGGCTCGGCCGCGCGGGCGCCCGCCAGCGCGAACGCACTGCACAAAAAAAGCCCGCAGAGAATCGCGCGCATTGCCGGATGTTTCCCCTTCGGCTCCCCTCGTTCGTCAGGACGATATAGCCGAAAATCCGGCACCCCAAGGGGCGCGTTACGCCATTTCATAAGCCCCACCCCGGACGACACAACCGCAAAAAGCTACGGTTATTCCGGCCACGAAGTTGCGATTTTCGATGGGGTGACATCCGTAGCCAGATTTGTGCTGCGCCCGTCAGGAAAAGCGACATAGAGTGGCAACCGCGCCAAAAGCGACTAGTTAGAAAAGTACAGGGGCGGCCAAAGGCTTACGAGGGCTTAAATGGGAATCAACCAGGGTCCGATCAGTCTCGACCAGAAATACACCCAGGGCACCGGCCACGTCTTCCTGACGGGCATCCAGGCGCTGGTCCGGCTGCCGATGGCGCAGATCAGGCGCGACCGTGCCGCGGGGCTGAACACCGCAGGTTTCATCTCCGGCTATCGCGGCTCTCCGCTCGGCGGCTATGACCAGCAACTGTTCGCCGCCCGAAAACACCTCGAGCAGTACAACATCAAGTTCCAGCCCGGTGTGAACGAGGATCTGGCGGCGACCGCCGTCTGGGGCTCGCAGCAGCTCCACCTGTCGCCCGGCTCCAACTACGACGGCGCGGTCGGCATCTGGTACGGCAAGGGTCCCGGCGTCGACCGCTGCGGCGACGTGTTCCGCCATGGCAATGCCGCCGGCTCGGCGAAGAACGGCGGTGTGCTTTGCCTCGCCGGCGACGACCATGGCGCGAAGTCCTCGACCGTGCCGCACCAGTCGGACCACGCCTTCATCTCGGCGCTGATGCCGTATCTCTATCCCTCGTCCATCCACGAGATGATCGAGATGGGGCTGCTCGGCATCGCCATGTCGCGTTACAGCGGCTGCTGGGTCGGCATGAAGGTGATCACCGAGACGGTCGAGACCACTGCCGAGGTCGATCTCACCGACGAGATGACGCCGTTCGTCATCCCCACCGATTTCGAGATGCCGAAGGGCGGCCTCAATCTGCGCTGGCCCGACGACCGCTACGAGCAGGACCGCCGCCTGCAGGACTACAAGGGCTTTGCCGCCATCGCCTTCGCCCGCGCCAACCGGGTCAACCGCATCACCATGGATAGCCCGAACGCGCGCTACGGCATCATGGCGTCAGGCAAGAGCTATGAGGACATCCGGCAGGCCTTGCGCGAGCTCGGCATCACGCCTGAGGTCGCAGCACAAATCGGCCTTCGGCTCTACAAGATCGGCATGCCCTGGCCGCTGGAGCCGGAAGGCGTGCGGCAGTTTGCGGTCGGGCTTGAAGAGATTTTCATCGTCGAGGAGCGCCGCGAGATCGTCGAGAACCAGGTCAAGCAGGAGCTGTTCAACTGGCGCGACGACGTCCGCCCGCGCATCGTCGGCAAGATGGACGACCACGACAAGCGTTTTCTCACCTTCGCGGCCGAGCTTAGCGTCTCCTCGCTTGCGAGCTCGCTGACCGAACGACTGCTTCGCCTCGATCTCAACCCCGAAATCAAGAGCATGCTCCGCGCCAAGGCCGACTGGTTCAACGGCCGCGAGGCAACGCAGATGCAGGCGGTCGCGCCCGTCAGCCGCACCCCGTATTTCTGCTCGGGCTGCCCGCACAACACCTCGACCAAGGTTCCGGAAGGAAGCCGCGCCTTTGCCGGCATCGGCTGCCACTTCATGGCGCTGTGGATGGACCGCTCGACCGAGACCTTCACCCATATGGGCGGCGAGGGCGTGCCCTGGGTCGGCGTCGCGCCCTTCACCAAAGAGCAGCACGTTTTCGCCAATCTCGGCGACGGCACCTATTTCCACTCCGGCAGCCTCGCGATCCGGCAGGCCGTCGCCTCCGGCGCCAACATCACCTACAAGATCCTCTACAACGACGCGACCGCGATGACGGGCGGGCAACATGTCGACGGCGAGCTCTCGCCGCAGCAGGTCACCTTCCAGCTCCACGCCGAGGGCATCAGGCAGATCTACCTGGTTTCGGAAAACCCGCACGTCTATCCCGCCTCCGACATCGCGCCGGGCGTCATCACCCGGCACCGCGACGAGCTTGATGCCGTGATGAAGGAATGCCGCGAGATGAAGGGCACTTCCGCCATCGTGTTCGTGCAGACCTGCGCTGCCGAAAAGCGCCGTCGCCGCAAGCGCGGCCTGATGGAAGACCCGGCACGCCGCGTCATGATCAACCCGGCCGTCTGCGAGGGTTGCGGCGACTGCTCGGTGCAGTCGAACTGCATCTCGGTCGAGCCGCTGGAGACCGAGATGGGGCGCAAGCGCACCATCAACCAGTCGTCCTGCAACAAGGACTATTCGTGTCTTAAAGGGTTCTGCCCGTCGTTCGTCACCATCGACGGCGGCAAGCCGCGCCGCCGTGCGCCGGCCGATCTCGGCGATTTTGGCGCGCTGCCGGAGCCGGCCGCGCGGCCGGCGCTGGACAAGCCCTATAACATCGCCGTCGCCGGCGTCGGCGGCACCGGCGTGCTCACCATCGGCGCGCTGCTCGGCATGGCCGCCCATATCGAGGGCAAGGCCAGCATGATCCTCGACATGAGTGGCCTGGCGCAAAAGGGCGGGGCGGTCTTGAGCCACGTCCGGCTTTCCGAGCATACCGCCGACGTCACCTGTTCGCGCATCGTCACCGGCACCGCCGATCTCGTGATGGCCGCCGACGAGGTGGTAGCCGTATCCAAGGATACGATCACGCTATGCGAATCCAGCCGCACCGTCGGCATCATCAACAGCCATGTGATTCCGACCGCGGATTTCATCTTGAACCGCGACTTCAATTTCCAGAGCCGCAAAGTCAACAGCGTCCTGGAAAATTCGCTTCGCAAGGAATCCGCCTTCGTCGATTTCACCAGGCCCGCCGAAGTGCTGCTCGGCGATTCCATCGCCACCAACATCATGATGATGGGCTATGCCTATCAGAAGGGCCTGCTGCCGCTGTCTGCGGAAGCGATCGAGCAGGCGATCGAGGTTAACGGCGTCTCCATCAAGATGAACAAGCAGGCCTTCGGGCTCGGCCGGCTCGCCGCTGCCGATCCGGCGCGGCTGGAAGCGATGATGGAAGGCCAGGACGAGGCGCACGCGCCGAAGACGCTGGAAGCGATGACGCTGGATGAGATCATCGCGCATCGCAGCCAGCACCTCACCAACTATCAGAGCAAGCGGCTGGCCGCGCGCTACCGCAAGCTGGTGGACCAGGTGCGCACTGCGGCGACCGACGGCGGTTATGGCGAGGCGCTGCCGCGGGCGGTTGCGATCAATTACGCCAAACTGCTTGCCTACAAGGACGAGTACGAGGTCGCGCGGCTGTTCACCGACGGCAAATTCGAGCAGCAGCTTCGCGATCAGTTCGAAGGTGACTTCAAGTTCTCTTTCAACCTCGCCCCGCCGATCCTCGGCGGCGGCAAGGACGCGCTCGGCCGGCCGCTTAAGCGAGCTTTCGGTCCGCGGATGCTGTCGGTGTTCAAGGTGCTGGCAAAATTCCGCTTCCTGCGCGGCACCGCGCTCGACATTTTTGCCCGCAGTCCCGACCGCAGGCTCGAACGCGACCTGATCGCAGGCTACGAGAAGGACGTCGCGACCGTGCTCACGCTGCTGTCGCCGGTCACGGTGGACACCGCCGTCGAATTCCTGTCACTGCCCGACCGCATCCGCGGCTATGGCCCGGTGAAGGAAAAGGCAGTCAACGACACCAAGGCGCGCTACGCGCAGCTCGCGGCCGACCTCGTCACTCCGCCGCCCGCGCCCAGGCAGATCGCAGCGGAGTAGGGCACGAGACCATCCTGCCGACGGGCAATTCGCACATGGCCGCCATGCGCAAATTGCCCGTCGTGTTATTTGGTCGCACCATTTCGGTATTGCAGAAATCCACAAATCAGAGCCATATTGCGCGCAGCCCGCCTCGACATGAGGGACGTTACGGCCAATCGTCACGAAACGTGAGGCGGGTTGCGGTGGATGCGTAGGTCGCGCAGGACGAAGCGCGCGATGCGTCCGACGAAGCCGTGTGGTCCCGACACCCCGATGCTGGTGTCAAGCTTGCGAGTTGGCGATGTCGGCCTTCGGCCCGACACGCCGCGCGGGCGACGGTGACTAAAACGCCCGGTACGCCGAGGAGAGCACGGAATAAGTCGTCAAACATCGCGCGGGGAATGCCGGACGTGTTCGGTTGTACCTGTGACCAACTCGTGTGCGTTTCTTGAGCTTTGCTGCACACGAGACCGCGGGTGCAACGGCGCCCGGCATTCCCTGCGCCCTCGTTTCTTTCGGGGGACAATGACCAGGCATAGCCCGGGCGGAATCGCGCCGCGGTGATGAATTGCCTTGCGCAAAACTCCGCTGTCGTCCCGGGCAAGCGAGCAAAGCGAGCGCGACGCGGGACGACAAGCTGAGCAGCGCCTTCGCACAACTCTGCATGCCTCCATCTCACCTCGCGGAATATTTCACCGCTTGCCAAGGCCCGCCCGACAGGCCAAGAAATTAGCTGGAAAGCACAGAAGAAACGTCAGCGGAGAACGAGTTGACCATCAAGGGCAGGGCCTACATTGCCGGGATCTACGAGCATCCGACCCGGCACGCACCCGATAAATCCACCTCGCAATTGCACGCCGAAGTCGCCAAGGGGACGATCGAGGATGCCGGCCTGACCAAGGCCGACATCGACGGTTATTTCTGCGCCGGCGACGCTCCGGGAGGCGTGATGAATATGGCCGATTATCTCGGCCTCGACATGAAAAAGCTCCGGCACATCGATTCCACCGATACCGGCGGCTGCTCCTATCTGATCCACCTCGGCCATGCGGCCGAAGCCATTGCCGCCGGCAAATGCTCGATCGCGCTGGTGACGCTGGCCGGCAAGCCGCGCACCGGGGCGATGCCGCCGCGCGCCGCCGGCGCCGAGGCCGATTTCGAGACCGCTTACGGCCAGACCACGCATAACGTCTATGGCATGTGTGCCATGCGCCATATGCACGACTATGGCACCACCAGCGAGCAGCTTGCCTGGATCAAGGTCGCGGCTTCGCATCACGCGCAATACAATCCGCATGCGATGCTCAAAGAAGTCGTCACGGTCGAGGACGTCTTGAACTCGCCGATGATCAGCGATCCCTTGCATCGCATGGATTGCTGCGTCGTCACCGACGGCGGCGGTGCGATGATCGTCACGACGCCCGAGATTGCCAGGAGCCTGAAGAAGCCGCTGGTGCGGCTGATAGGCCATGGCGAGGCCACCAAGGGACCGCGCGGCGGCAAGGATCTCGACCTCACTTATTCCGCCGGCGTCTGGTCCGGCCCCCGCGCGTTCGAGGAAGCGGGCGTCACGCCAAAGGACATCAAATACGCCTCGATCTACGACAGCTTCACCATCACGGTGCTGATGCAGATCGAGGATCTTGGCTTCTGCAAGAAGGGCGAGGGCGGCAAGTTCGTTGCCGACGGCAACCTGATCTCCGGCACCGGCAAGCTGCCGTTCAACACCGATGGCGGCGGGCTCTGCAGCAACCACCCCGTCAACCGTGGCGGCATGACCAAGATCCTGGAAGCCGTGCGGCAGTTGCGCGGCGAAGCGCATCCGAGGGTGCAGGTGAAGAACTGCGACCTCGCGATTGCGCACGGCACCGGCGGTTTGCTCGGCAATCGCCACGCCGCCTCAACCTGCATCCTGGAGCGTGCGTGATGGCGGACAGCAAGAAATATCCAGCGCCTGCCGGCAATCCCGAGACAGCGCCGTTCTGGGAAGCGGCGAAGCAGGGCAAGTTCATGATCAAGCGCTGCACCGCCTGCGGCGAGCCGCATTATTTTCCGCGTTCGATCTGTCCGTTCTGCTTCTCGGACAAGACGGTGTGGGAGCAGTCGTCCGGCGAGGCGACGATCTACACCTTCAGCCTGATGCGAAAATCGGAGACCGGTCCTTTCGCGATCGCCTATGTCACGCTGAAGGAAGGTCCGACCTTGCAGACCAACATCGTCGACGGCGACATGGACAAGCTGAAGATCGGCCAGAAGGTGAAGGTGGTGTTCAAGCCAACCGACGGCGCGCCGCTGCCGTTCTTCACGCCGATCTAAGAAGTACCTTCTCCCCTTGTGGGAGAAGGTGGCGCGAAGCGCCGGATGAGGGGTTCTCTCCGCAGAGACAGATATCGTTGCGGAGGCAACCCCTCACCCAAATGAGTTTATGTCTGACGGCGGTGCAGCCCTCTCCCACAAGGGGAGAGGGCGCATCAATGAGCGCCGAGAAAAATATTCGGGAGATGTCTGCACATGCCGATCGACTATGAACAACTGATGGCGCTGAAAAATCTCGGGCAGAAATATGCCTATGGCGACCGCGAGGTGATGCTCTACGCCTATGGCATCGGCATGGGCGCCGATCCCATGGACGAGAAGGAACTGGCCTTCGTCAACGAGGCCGTCGCCGATCCACGGCCGCTGAGGGTGGTGCCGACGTTTGCCTCGGTCGCCGCCTGGGGTGCAGGCCCCGGCGAGATGAACCTCAACCGGGTCATGGTGGTCGATGGCGAGCGCGACATCACCTTTCATAAGCCGCTGCCGACGGCCTCGAACATCACCGCCAACTCCTCGGTGCTCGCCGTCTACGACAAGGGCAAGGACAAGGGCGCCGTCATCCGTCATCAGACCGTGCTGAAGAACGACAAGGGCGAGCCTCTGGCGACCCTGGTCGCCTCGCGTTTCGCCCGTGGCGACGGCGGCTTTGGCGGGCCGTCCGAAGGCCAGCCCGAGCCGCACGCGATGCCGAACCGCGCGCCCGACCAGACCGTCGACATCGTGACGCGGCCCGACCAGGCGCTGGTCTATCGGCTCTGCGGCGACCGCAACCCGCTGCACTCGGATCCCGGCTTTGCCAGGAAGGCCGGCTTCCCGAAGCCGATCCTGCACGGCATGTGCACCTACGGCATCACCTGCCGCGGCGTGCTGCAGACCTATGCCGATTACGACCCGTCCGCCTTCCGCCAGCATGCGGCGCGGTTTTCCTCGCCGGTCTATCCCGGCGACACCGTGACCATGGAGATGTGGAAGGACGGCAACGTGATTTCATTCGAGGCCAAGGTGAAGGCGCGCAACGTCACCGTGATCAGGAGCGGGCGGACGGTGTTGGGCTAGATCGGCTAGGGCGGTGTGCTCCCTCGCCCCGCTCTTCGCGGGGAGAGGGTTGGGGTGAGGGGCTGTCTCGGCATCGGAACTCGTGGAGAGCCCCCTCACCCGAAAGCTTCGCTTTCACCTCTCCCCGCAGGCGGGGAGAGGTGAACAAGAAACGAGACAGGAGAAAACACAATGGGATTGCTCGACAAGAAGGTGGCCATCATCACGGGCGCGGGTGGCGGCCTCGGTGAAGCCTACGCAAGGCTGTTCGCGCGCGAGGGGGCCGCGGTGGTGGTGAACGACCTCGGCGGCCCGCGTGATGGTTCCGGCGCCGACAAGTCGATGGCACAGAAGGTCGTCGATGCGATCAAGGCCGAAGGCGGCCGGGCGGTCGCCAACGGTTCCGACATCTCGACGCTCGCCGGCGGTGAGGCCGTCTTCAACGACGCCATCAAGCATTTCGGCCGCGCCGACATCCTCGTGAACAATGCGGGCATCCTGCTCGACGAAACCTTCGCCAAGGCGAAGGAGTCCAATTGGGACAAGGTCCTCAAGGTGCACCTCAAAGGCACCTTCTGCGCCACCCAGCCGGTGTTCAAATGGATGCGCGAGAATGGCGGCGGCGTCATCGTCAACACGTCCTCGACTTCGGGCCTGATCGGCAATTTCGGCCAGACCAACTACGGCGCGGCCAAGGGCGGTATCTGGGGCCTCTCGAACGTGCTCGCGATCGAGGGCCGCAAGTACAACATCCGGATCTGGACGCTGGCGCCAGGCGCGCTGACCCGCATGACCGCGGACCTGCCGCGCTACAAGGAGAACCCCGGCGCGGCCCTGGGGCCGGACGGCATCGCCCCGGCCGTGCTATACATGGTCTCCGATTTGTCGGGCGACCAGACCGGCAAGGTACTCGGCGTCTCCGGCCCGCGCGGCGTGCGCGAAATGCGGATGATGGAAATGGAAGGCTGGACGCCGCCGTTCACGGGATGGAAGGCCGAGGATATCGCGACCCACGCCAAGGAGATATTCTTCTCCGAGGAGGAGATCAAGAAGTCGGCGCGGCGATTCAAGTAACTGTCATTCCGGGTTCGTGCCTCGCGCGGCACGGAACGACAAAAAGAGAGATAGAGGCACCAATGACAAAACTCACCGCCCGGGCAGCAGGCACCTACGCAATCGCGCCAACGCCGTTCCACGACGACGGCCGCATCGACGAGCGTTCGATCGACCGCCTCACGGACTTCTACGCCGAGGTCGGCTGCGAGGGTGTCACGGTGCTCGGCATCCTCGGCGAGGCGCCAAAGCTCGACGCCGCGGAAGCCGAGCAGGTCGCGATCCGCTTCGTCAAGCGCGCCAAGAACATGCAAATCGTCGTCGGCGTTTCCGCGCCGGGCTTTGCCTCGATGCGCTCGCTGGCGAAGGCCTCGATGGATGCGGGCGCGGCCGGCGTGATGATCGCGCCGCCGCAGAATTTGCGCACCGACGATCAGATCACAGGCTATTTCAAGCAGGCGCAGGAAACGATCGGCGACGACATTCCCTGGGTGCTGCAGGATTACCCGCTGACGCTCACCGTGCAGTTCACGCCGGCCGTCATCCGGAAGATCGTGATGGATAGCCCGTCCTGCGTGATGCTCAAGCATGAGGACTGGCCGGGCCTGGAGAAGATTTCGACGCTGCGCGGCTACCAGAAGGACGGCTCGCTGCGGCCGCTCTCGATCCTCTGCGGCAATGGCGGCCTGTTCCTCGATTTCGAGATGGAGCGCGGCGCGGACGGCGCCATGACCGGCTACGCTTTCCCCGAGCTTCTGGTCGACGTGGTGAAGATGTGGAAGGCCGGCAAGCGCGACGCCATGCACGACCTGTTCGACGCGCACCTGCCGCTGATCCGCTACGAGCAGCAGCCGGGCGCGGGCCTTTCCGTCCGCAAATACGTGCTGCAGAAGCGCGGCATCATCGCCTCCAGCGCGCAGCGCCGTCCGGGTGCGGTGATCACGGCGGCCGCGAAGGCCGAGGTCGATTATCTCCTGTCGCGCGTGGCGCGGGTCGACCGGCGCGCCAACCTCCAGCCGCAATCGAGCGCAGCGGGCTAGCTGATGGCGGAAATCGTAGCCCCGCGCGATGCCTCCACCATCCTGCTGCTTCGCGACAGCAAGGCGGTGAAGGTCGACGGCAAGAGCCGCGACGAAATCGAGGTCTTCATGATGGTCCGCCATTATGAAATCGACTTCAATTCGGGTGCGCTGGTGTTTCCCGGCGGCAGCGTCGACAAGAACGACAAGGAGATCATCGTGCGGCCGGAGCTTTACACCGGCGGCGAGGGGCTCGATACTGCGGCATTGAGTTTTCGCATTGCCGCCATCCGCGAGACGTTTGAGGAAAGCGGCATCTTGCTGGCGCGACCGAAGGGATCGAAAGCGCTGGTCGATGCAAAACGCGCGGGTGAGATCGAAGCCGCGCATCGCGCCGACCTCAACGAAGGCAAGATCACCTTCCTCAAGGTGCTAACCGACAACCGCCTGGTGCTGGCGCTCGACGAGCTCGTGCCCTACGCGCACTGGATCACGCCGGAAGGTGTGCCGAAACGCTTCGACACCTGGTTCTTCCTCGCCGTTGCGCCGCCGGACCAGCTCGGCGCCCATGACGGCAAGGAATCCACCGATTCGATCTGGGTGTCGCCGCGCGAGGCGCTTGAGGGTGGCGAGAACGGACGTTTCAAGCTGCCGTTCCCGACCACGCGCAACCTGATCAAGCTCGGCAAGCAGGGCAACGTGAATGCCGCGATCGAGGACTCCAGGGGCAGGGACATCGTCACCGTGATGCCGGTCGTGACCCGCATCGATGGCGGCCGCCAGCTCCGGATACCGAAGGAAGCCGGCTACGACGGCGAGTTGTTCGAGGTCGCCGCGCGTGGCTGAGACCGGCGCGATCCGGATCATCGGCATCCATCAATGACGGGCGCACCAAATATTTCCCCGACGCTGGCCGAGCAGGGTTATGCCTGCCGCCCAGCACGCGGCCGCCACGGTCCGGCCGGAAAGTGCCGGCAGAATAGCGTTAACGTTGATATGGCGGCCGTTCGCAGCCATTCAGCCTGTTCCCCCGGGGATGGAATAATCTGTATATATTGCGGGTCCAGGGCCCGGGCTCCATTACCATGCCAGCAGCGGTTGCGGCGATTTTGCAAAGATTCAGGTCATTTTCGCTGTCGATCGGCCAACTGACCTTCGGCAGCTTTTTGCTGCTGCTGGCCGTCATCACCGCGACCAGCATGGCGAGCGTGATCGCCATCCGCCATATCAATTCGACCTTTGCCGAGCTGCAACGGCTGCAGGATGTCGGCGATCTCGCGGAAGAGATCGAGCGCCGCATGAGCGAATTGCGGCTCGCGGCGCGCGATTTCGTCACCGACCCCTCGGTGCGGCCCGAACGGGTCGGGGAGGCGGCAACTGAATTGAGCGCGCTGTTGAAGAAGACCCGGCTCGAGCTGGCGCCCGAGCAGCAGACCATGATCGACGGTGTGACTCAGCGCCTGCAGAATTACCTCGATGGCATCGAGCGGGTCAGCGGCCTGATCTCGCGCCGCGCCGGGCTGCTCGAGGCGCTGCCCCCGGCGCGAGCGAAATTCGAGGCGGCGATGGCGACCGTGCCGGACCGCGGCTCCGCCAGGACGCTGTTCCGCGCGCAGAACGAGATAGCCGCCGCATTGCTCGCGCACGATCCGGCGACCGCCGAGCGGGCGGCCGAACGCATGCGTGCGCTTCAGGTCGACGATCCCGCGTTGCGGGCGGCTGCCAACCAGTATGCCGACGCCATCATCGCCATCGCCGGCACCGAAGGCGGGATCGCCAAGCTCGACAAGGAGGTGCTTGGCACCGAGGGCCGGCTGATCGGGCGCGTCACCGAATTGCTACGCGAGCTCAGCGCGCGCCGGGGGCGGGTGCTGTCGCATGATTTTGCGCGTACACTGGCCGAGGCCAAATGGCAGAGCATCGTGCTCGGCACGGTCGGCGTGCTGATCGGAATCTTCGCCGCGATCTTCGTGGTTCGCCGCACCGTGCGCCCGCTCGCGGAAATTGCCCGGTCGATCCGAGCGCTCGCCGCCGGCAACAAGGACGCTTCGATCCCGGACACCGATATCCAGAACGAGATCGGCGATATCGCACGCGCCGCCGAAGTATTTCGCCGCACGCTATCGGAGGCCGACAGCGCGCGCGAGGCCGCCGTGCACGCGCTCAGCGAACAGCGGCTCGCGGAAGAGAGCTATCGCAAGCTGTTCGAATCCTCTGTCGACGGCATCTATGTGACGACGCCAGGCGGGGAGTTGCTGAACGCCAATCCGGCGCTGGCGCGGATCATGGGGTTTGAAACGCCGGAGCAGCTTATCAGCAGCACCAGCAGCGATATCGCGCACAACGTCTATCTGCACGCCAGCGCGCGTGAGGAATTCGAGCGCCTGATGGAACGGGACGGCGTGGTGCGCGACTTCGAATATCAGGTGCGGCAGCGCAACGGCAACATCCTCTGGCTCTCCGACAGTGCGACCGTCGTGCGCGACGATGATGGCAAGGCGGTGCGCTATGAGGGAACGGTGCGTGACATCACCGACCAGAAGCGCGCCGAAGACGCAATCGCCGAAGGCCGCCGGATGTTGCAGCAGGTGATCGACACCGTGCCCGCGGTGATCAACGTCAAGGACCGCAACCTCCGCTACGTCCTGATGAACCGCTACATGGCCGGTATCTTCGGCATCGACCCCAAGGAGGCCCTCGGCCGCACCACCACCGACCTGATGTCGCGCTATGGCGCACAGAAGACGGATGACAACGACCAGCGCGTGCTGAGGGTGAAGCGCGAGCTCGGCTTCTACGAGGAGGAGTACCTGGATTCGGCCGGCCATTTGCGGCAGTGGCTGGTCAACAAGCTGCCGCTGCTCGATACCGAGGGCGAGATCGACAACATCGTGACCGTCGCGCTCGACATCGGCGAGCGCAAGCGCAGCGAGCAGGAGATGCGCAAGGCGCGCAACTCCGCGGAAACCGCGCTGCGCAATCTGCGCGAGACCCAGGCTTCGCTGATCGAGGCCGAGAAGCTCGCAGCCCTCGGACGGCTGGTCGCCGGCGTTGCCCATGAGGTGAACAATCCTGTCGGCATCAGCCTGACGGTGGCGTCCGCGCTGGAGCGGAAGGCCGTAAACTTCGCAGCCGAAGTCGAGCGCGGCGATCTGCGCCGCTCGAGCCTGAACGACTTTCTCGCAACCAGCCGCGATGCATCCTCACAACTGGTCGCCAATCTCAATCGCGCTGCCGAACTGATCCAGTCGTTCAAGCAGGTCGCGGCCGACCGCAACTATTCGGACCAGCGCAGCTTCGATCTCGGCGACCTGACCGAGCAGGTGGTGATGAGTCTGCGGCCGGGACTACGCAAGCACAATCTCACGCTCGATGTAGACTGTCAGCCCAATCTCACCATGAACAGCTATCCCGGGCCCTATGGTCAGGTGCTGACCAATTTGTTCCTCAACGCGGTGGCGCACGCTTTCCCGGACGGCCGCCCCGGCGTCATCGAGATCCAGGCCCGTGCGTCGGGCAAGGACAATGTCGAGATCATTTTCGCCGACAATGGCTGTGGCATGTCGCTCGATGTGCGCCGCCGCGCTTTCGATCCGTTCTTCACCACGCGGCGCGACCAGGGCGGCACCGGACTCGGACTGCACATCGTCTACAGCATCGTCACCAACCGGCTCGGCGGCCGGCTCGATCTCAATTCCGAGCCGGGCGGCGGGACGCGCATCCAGATCATCCTGCCGCGCGTCGCGCCGCTGGAGCAGGCGGCTGAATGAATTCTTCTAATCGACGTCGGCAAGCCGGTGCAGGGTGGCGCCAAAAATCTGGCTTGCCTTGCCGACCAGCGCAGTACCGTTCATCTCGCCGCGAGTGGCGGTGAAGGTGCCGGATACGCCGATTCCGACGGGGCCCGGCCCGCCGAACAACGGATTGTCGTTATCGCGGGGCGTGGTGTGACGCTGGACCAGGACCTCGCCCTTGAAGGTGTTGCCCTTCACCGTGTAGGTGCCCGTGTAGAACAGATAGGCGTCGCCACCGACGATCTTGCCGTCGCGGAATACAATCACGCCGCTGCCCTTGCCGACGCGACCGTCCTGCAAATTGACGTGAATCGAATACAGCCCGTTTTTCATAATGTCCCGGTGCCGGCTCCCGCGCCAGCCGATCGCCTTTTATGCCAAACGCCGGTTCCCGGCGCAACGCAACAGGTTGGACAGCGGCGACGAAAACCGTAATTCGGCGGAAATTTCCCGCCACACGAAAACGAGAGCGAATCAGGTCCATAGGAACTTGGCCCGCGAAATGCATGTTGGTTCCTGCACCCGGGGTAGGTGCAAGGAGCACGATAGAATGAGCAACTGGATCGATTCCGGCGCCCATGCGCCGCTTCAATTTGGTGATGCGTACCTCGGAAGGAAACCGGCAATTCGCAAGCCGACGCGCGCGCGGACGTCGATTCGAATCGCAGGCGTGTTGTTGTTGTCGACGTTTGCCGCGCCGGCGATGCAGGCGCGCGATGTCGGCGGGCGTTATGCGGCGCAAAATCCCGAGTTGCACCAGTGGTTCGAAGGCCTGCGCAGCGGCAAGGGTCCTTGCTGCTCCGATGCTGACGGCAGCGCGGTCAGTGATGTCGATTGGGACACCGTCGGCGGACATTATCGCGTGCGCATCGATGGTGCCTGGGTCGACGTGCCTGATGAAGCAGTCATCACCGAACCCAATCGGACAGGCCGGACCATGGTCTGGCCGATCCGGGGCTATCTCGGCATTTCAGTCCGCTGCTTCATGCCGGGATCTATGACATAGAAGGCCGGCGCCGGACGTCACGCATATTTCTTGTCGCGCTCGAGGAGCTCGATCGAGATTCCCTGCGGTCCGCGGATGAAGCAGATGCGCACGCCGGGACGGATGGTCGTGGGCTCGCGGGTGAACTCGACGCCCTTGGCCTTGATCTCGGCCGCGACCGCGTCGATGTCCTTCACCGTCAGCCCGAAATGATCGAGCCCCTGATGGGGCGTCACGGGCGGCGAGTTGACGCTGTCGCCTGCCTCGACCTTGGCAATGAAGACATTGGCGCCGCCGAGCTTGACGTCGATGCGTCCGGGGCCGCGGATAATGACGCCGCCGAGAACATCCTCAAGCCATGCGGCGGTCGCCTCCGGATCGGGGCTGCGCAGATGGATATGATCCCAGGTGACGATCGGCATGGCGAAAGCTCTCCCATTGGCTCGTTGCGGTGCGGTGTGGTCGGCGCGCCGAAGTGTTGGCCGCAACGTGCTGCGGCGGAAGCGATGTTAGCCGTCGCACCGCCGCAAGGCCATCCCTCGCTCGTCCAAAGCGCGATGAGATCAGGTTGAACCGTCATTGCGTTTTCGCCCCGTGATTGAGCGCAATAGCCCCCTTGAAATTTGCCCGCTTCGCCTGCAACCATTTTCCGATTGGTGGATTTAGCTGACGGGGCGGACCGTGCCGCGGCAGACGATGCGGATGGCTTGAGGGACCTGGCGATGACGGCAGCGGCGAAGTCCTGGTTGGGGAGGGTCGGTCGGCTCGGTCGCGGGGATCTGGGCACACAGGCGGCAGTGCTGCTGCCGGTCCTCGCCATCGCGGGACTGACGGCATGGACCATGGTTTCAGTCCCAACAAGTGCCAGAAGCAAGGCGGCCGACGACGGTGTAAAGGCGATGTTTGTCGCTCCGCAGGAAGCTTCGCTGCGCGATCAGGCAGCGGCGCAAACCGGGGCGGCTCCGAACGCGACGCCGGGAGTTGCGTTGTCCAATCAGGCGCCCGCCGGGCTGCCGGCTGTGAACGGCCTGAAGATATCCTCGCAGTCCTGGCGCCGGGGAGGGCTCGGATCCAACGCGCTCGTGACCTTCACCTTGCGCAACGACAACGATTACGCCGTCAAGGATATCGAGATCGCCTGCGCCTTCAGCCGCCGGGACGGCAGCCATCTGACCGACCGCAAGCGGGTCATCGCGGACGCCGTGCTTAACAAGAAGAGCCGCAAGACGTTTGCTCGACTGCACATCGGATACGTCAACATTAATGCAAATAAGGCTAAATGTGCGCCCGTGGCCGCGAACGGGATTTAATACCTATCTCATAAAAGTGACCCGTCGCTTTGAACCGGACCGGCCGTTCCGGAACCAATCGATATAACGCCAGTTTTCCGGGTGATCCGCGAGGGCGCGGGCGGGACGGATTTCCTATGCCATTGCTACGTTATTTCCTCTTTGCGGGCGGCAGCCTGCTGGCCCTTTTGTTTGTTGTGAACGCCGCCTATCCGGTCGCGCCGCTTCCGGCGACCCTGACCTCGGCCTCCGACCTGCCCCCGATCCGCATCCATTCCGAGCGGAAATTGCCGGAGCGGATAGTGTTCGACACCAGCGTTGCCGTGCCTGCCCAGCCGCTGGTGGTGGCGGTCGTGGTGGCGCAGACCAAGCCCCAGGTAGCGCCGCAGCGCCAGGCCTCCCTCGTGCAGGCGCAGGCTCCCGTTGCGCCGGCCGTCGCCGCCATGTCGGCGAAGGCGCGAGTGCGTGAGGCCTTCGCGCAATTGCCGCAGGAGGAAAATTCCTTCGAGCCGAAGATGAGCGACATGGCCACCGTCGTGGTGCCGGAGCCGAAGCTGTATCCTGCCCGTCAGCCGGTGAAGCACAAGGTCGCCGCCAAACCTCGCACCGCCCATCCGATGATGATAGTCGCCCAGCAGCCGCCGATGACGGTTGCTCAGCAGCCGCGCTTCGGCGGGTTCGTCACCTGGTGAGGGATGTCGCTCGCGGTTCGTCGGCAGCCGCGACGGATGCTCTTGATCCCAGTGCTCAAGAGCTTGTCTTCTTCTTCCGAGGCCGCTCTCGTGTGAGCGTCATCGCCATGGCGACGATCGCCCGCGAATGATTTTTTCTCCACGCATTCTGCGATGGCTGGGCGGGTACCCGCGATGCAGAGGTTCGCCATGTCGCAACTCGTTCAGAAACTCATCGCATCAATATGGGCGATTGCAATCGCGTTTTGCCTGTCGGGGGCGGCGTTCGCCGATGAACTTGCGACAGGCGATGCAAAAAGCCTGGGCTTCTCGACCGCTCGTCTGGCGCGGATCGCGCCGTGGTATCAGGCGCGCTTCGATTCCTTCCCGCCGTCAGACGGCCTTGTGCCCGGCGCCGTCGTCGCGATCGCCAAGGGCGGCAAGCTCGCTTACCTGCAAGCGATCGGATTTCAGGACCGCGCCAAGACCGTTCCGATGAAGGCGGATTCGATCTTCTGGATCGCCTCGATGTCCAAGCCGGTGACCAGCGTCGCCGCCATGATCCTGGTGGATGATGGCAAGCTCGACCTCGACGCGCCCGTCGCCAAATATC
>CAVOML010000019.1:0-122669 GCA_963697015.1 uncultured Alphaproteobacteria bacterium | reverse complement strand
GGATTCGAACCCACGGTACCCTTGCGGGCACGCCGGTTTTCAAGACCGGTGCCTTAAACCACTCGGCCACCCTTCCGTTGCCGGAAGATCAGGCACTTACCCGAGCACGGTTCTGAACGCAACGCGAAGTTATCCTTGATGTCGATCGACAGGCTTGCATCGTTGATGATCGCCGGCGATCCGGTCGGACGAGGCCGGCTCATCGAAGCACATCGTCCGGCCGCACTGGTAGCCGACGGAAAACGGCCCCGGCAAAGGGATTGGGCGTCCTGCCGAGGCCGTCGCCGATCGCATTGGGTGCCTGAATAGCCCATTGGACCGCGTTGAATGCTTGCGGAGAAGCAGCGCCGTGCGCATTCACATAGGTGAATCCGTGGTCCTGGGTCCCCAGCCAAAATGTTGCAGCCCGGGCGACAACGCTCGCAGCATCATCGCCCCCAGCGCAGCACTACCGGATCGAGACGTGCGCGCGATCTCGATCAGACCGGCGCGGGTGGCCGAATGCAGCGGCTGCAGCGGATGGCGCACCGTGTCCGACTTGATCACGCCGCCCTCGCGCATCAGCACCTTGCAGGCAGAGAGGCCGCATTGGCGGTTCTCGTAATTGATCAGCGGCAGCCAGCGCGCATAGGCCGCCATCGCCTCGTCGCGACGGCCCGCGAAGAAAGGATCCATGATCTGGCGGATGCCGTCGGGATAGCCGCCGCCGGTCATCGCGCCGGTAGCGCCCGCATCGAGATCGGCCATCAGCGTGATCGCCTCCTCGCCGTCCCACGGACCCTCGATCGCGCTGCCGCCGGCCGCGATCAGGCTGCGCAGCTTGTTCGCCGCGCCCGGCACCTCCACCTTGAAGTAGCGGATGTTGGAAAGCTCTTTTGCCAGGCGCGCCAGGAGGTCGGCCGGGAGCGGCGTGCCCGCGACCGGCGCGTCCTGGATCATCACGGGAATCCCGATCGCGTCCGACACCACACGGAAGAACTCGACGATGGCGGGCTCCGTCACGCGGAACGTTGCACCATGATAGGGCGGCATCACCATCACCATGGCGGCCCCCGCCTCCTCCGCCTGGCGGCTGCGTGCGGCGCAGATCGCCGAAGAGAAATGCGTCGTTGTCACAATGATCGGCACACGGCCGGCGACATGCTCGAGCACGGCGTGCATCACGCTCTCGCGCTCGACATCGGTCAGCACGAACTGCTCGGAGAAATTGGCGAGAATGCAGATGCCCTGCGAGCCCGCATCGATCATGAAATCGATGCAGCGGCGCTGGCCGTCGAGGTCGAGATTGTCATTGGCATCGAAGATGGTGGGCGCGACGGGAAAGACGCCGCGATAGGGTCGCTTGGAGGTCATGATCAAAATCCCCGGGAAACAGTTCAGGCAGGCTCCGCGATGATAGCCCGATCTGCGGCGCGGATCAGCAGCCGTCGTAGCGCCTGGACGCAATCGCTGAAGCGAGCCCCGGCGAAAACGCCGCGCCCGCCTGTTCAATTCATTATCGATTTTTCGGCCGTCGGGGCATAATTCCTTCAAAACGAGGAAACAGGAAGAAACGATGACCACCGAGCCCGGGGAAATGCGCGCCGCTGAAACGGGAATCCAGTTTGACGCCGTCGTGGTCGGCGCCGGCTTTGCCGGCATGTACATGCTGCACCGGCTGCGCGGACTTGGCCTTAAAGCGCGGGTGTTCGAGGCCGGCGGCGGCGTCGGCGGCACCTGGTACTGGAACCGTTATCCCGGCGCGCGCTGCGACGTTGAAAGCATGCAGTATTCCTTCTCGTTCTCGGAGGAGCTGGACCAGGAATGGAACTGGTCGGAAAAATATTCGCCGCAGCCGGAAATCCTCGCCTACGCCAATCACGTCGCCGATCGTCTCAACCTTCGCCGTGACATCGTGTTCGATACGCGGGTGACCAAAGCGACGTTCGACGAGAAGGCCCGGTGCTGGCACATCGAGACCGATCGCGGCGACAAGGTCACGGCCCAATTCTGTATCATGGCGGTCGGCTGCCTGTCGGCGCCCAACCGCCCGAAGTTCGAAGGCATCGACGACTTCAAGGGGCCGATCTTCCACACCGGCGAATGGCCGCATGAGGGCGTCGACTTCACCGGCTTGCGCGTCGGCGTGATCGGCACCGGATCGTCGGCAATCCAGTCGATCCCGGTCATCGCGCAACAGGCCTCGCAGCTCACGGTGTTCCAGCGCACCGCGACCTGGTCGGTGCCGGCCTGGAACGAGGCGCTTTCGCCGGAATATCTGCAGACGGTGAAGGCCGACTACCCGGCGCTGCGGGCCAAGGCGCGGGCGCGGCCGACCGGCTTCTACTTCCCCTTCAACATCAAGCCGGCGCTCGAGGCGAGCGCGGCGGAGCGTGAGGAACTCTACGAGGAGGCGTGGCAACGCGGCGGCCTGCCCTTCCTCGGCGCCTTCGGCGACCTCCTGTTCGAGAAGGAAGCCAACGACACCATCGCCGATTTCGCGCGCAGGAAGATCCGCGGCATCGTGAAGGATCAGGCGACCGCCGATCTCTTGTGTCCGGAGAACGTGTTCGGCTGCAAGCGGCTCTGTGTCGATACCGGCTATTTCGAGACCTACAACCTCCCGCATGTGAAGCTGGTGGATGTCTCGAACAAGCCGATCGAGTGCTTCACGGCCGGCGGCATCGTGGTCGACGGCGTCGAATATGGCGTCGATGCCATCGTCTCCGCGACCGGCTTTGCCGCGATGACGGGATCGTTCGACAGGATCGCGATCACCGGCCGCAATGGCCTGACGCTGTCCGAGAAATGGCGCGCGGGCCCGCGCACCTATCTCGGGCTCGCGTCATCCGGCTTCCCCAATTTCTTCATGATCACCGGCCCGGGCAGTCCTTCCGTGCTGGCAAGCATGATCCAGGCGATCGAGCAGCACGTCGACTGGCTGATCGACTGTATCGGCCATCTGCGCGATGTCGGGGCCGCGACCATCGAGGCGCGCGTGGAAGACGAGGATACCTGGGTCGAGCATGTCAACGAGGTCTCGAAAGTCTCGCTGCGCTCGACCTGCAGCTCCTGGTATGTCGGCACCAATATCCCAGGCCGGCCGCGTGTGTTCATGCCCTATATCGGCGGCTTCCCGATCTATGTGCAGAAATGCAACGAGGTCATGAGCAATGGCTTCGACGGCTTCGTGCTGGAGGGCTCGGCCGCCACCAACAAGCCGCCGGAGGTGCGCCTGACCGAACGCTGGCGCGTGCCGCTCGACGTCGAGGTGATCTCGCCGGCCGCGGTCGCGGCCAGGCGCGTGCCGGTGGTGTGATCCGGATCATGCGCTGGCGCTGGCGCAATAGTCGCGCCAGAACCTGCGATACCCCTCTTCCACGTGCTTCGTGTAGGTCACGCAATTGCCGGCGTCGGAGTTGGCAACCTGCGCCGGCAGGCGCTCCCGCAACGCCGCGAGCTCGTCGGGCCTGGAGGCCCAGCGCTTTGCGATCTCGATATAGCCCTCCTCGTCCTCCGCGATCCAGTCGTTGAGTCCGGCTGCAGCCACAATCGCAGCGCCGCAGCGGGAGGCGTGACCGCTGCCGAGCTTGGTGACGACGGGCACGCCGAGCTGCAGCGGCTCCCAGGTCGAGACGCCGCCATTCTGCGGAAATGGATCAAGCATCATGTCGATGGTGGAGAACAGCTGGACATGCTCGAGCCTCGAGGTCGATCCCATGCAGCGGAGGCGATCTTCCGGGATGCCGCTCGCCACGAAGCGCGCGATCAGGGTGTCGCGCACCGGCGCACTGTTCAGCGCGCCGTTCTTCACGACGATGATGGAGCCGGGAACCACCTGCAGGAGGCGGGACCAAAGTGCCAGCGCCGCATCCGAAATCTTTGCGGTGCGGTTGAACACGCCGAAGGTGACGTAGCCAGTGCGGAGCATGGGCGGCGGCGTGGGCGGAACATCCAGCGGCGCATCGATCGTGATCAGCGCCGGGAGGTCATAAACCTTCTCCGCGAACAGGTGCCGCACCTCCTGCGGGATGATGACCGGGTCGGCAAACAGATAGTCCATGGCGGGCAGGCCCGTCCCGCTGACATGTCCGAACGCCGTGACCTGAATGGGTGCGGGCTTCAGCGCGAACGTGGGAAGCCGGTTGCCGGCCGAATGGCCGGACAGGTCGACCAGGATGTCCACCTGATCGGCCTCGATCCGGTCGGCGAGCTTCTCGTCGGTCAGTTGCCAGGCGTCGACCCAGCGGTCCGCGAGCAAGCGGCACAGCGCGGTGATCTCGTCCTGCACCGGCGAGCAGGAATAGCAAACGAGCTCGAACCGCTCGCGGTCTCGGTGGCGAAGCACCGGCAGGAAGGCGATCGCCGCCGAATGCTCGCGGAAATCGGCCGAGACATAGCCGACCACGATCCGCTTCTCCGGATCGAGCGACCGTGCCCGCAATTGCCGTTGCTGCAGCTTGGCACCTATCTGATCCCACCAGTATTTTCGAGCAGCCTGCAGCTCGACGAAATCCATGTCGGGCACGAAGTCCAGAGCGAAGATCTTCCGCATGATGGCGTTTTCATAGTCCGGCTTGATCGCCAGCGCCCGATCGAAATGCGCGATCGCCGTCATGAGGTCGCCAAGCGTGCCAAAGCAGTCACCGAGCAGCGTCAGTGCCTGTTCCGAATTGGGATTGATCTCGAGGGCCTTGTGGCAGAGCAGCGTGGCTTGGGTGACGTCGCCGCGGAGGACGCAGATATTGGCCTTCCCGCACAGGGCAGGCTCCTGTCGCGGGTCGTTCCTGATCGCGGCGTCGAAGTCCGCTTCCGCCTTGTCGAGCTCGCTGATTTGCATGAAAAGCCGTCCGCGCTGCGCAAGGACGGCCGCGGCGTTCGGATGGGCCGCCAATGCGGTGTTCATGCAGCTCAGCGAAAGATCGAAATTGCGCAGGTTCACATTGACGAGGCCCTTGCCGAGCAGGGCCGGCAACAGCCGCGGATTGAGCGACAGCGCGCGGTCGAACGTCTGATCCGCCTCCTCGTTGCGCTTGACCAGCAACAGCACCATGCCGCGATTGGCATAGGCGTCGGCATAATCGGGCTTGAGCGCAATGGCGCGGTCGTGCACGGCCATGGCCTGCTCGAACTGCCGCAGATGCATCAGCGTGTTGCCGAGATTGGTGAGCGCGGTCGGGAAGTTCGGTTTCAGCGCGAGCGCCTTTTCCTGGTGGCCGCGGGCCTGTTCGTAGCGGCCGAGCTTGAACAGCGCCATCCCCAGATTGGAATGCGCCTCCGCCGAACGCGGATCGAGGCCTGTCGCGCGCGTCAACCCCGCCACCGCGTCTTCGAATTGGCCGCAATCGAGTTCCGAGACGCCGAGCAGATGCTGTGCGTCGAAATGATTAGGTAGATCCTTCAGGATCTGCCGGCACACCGTTTGGGCCTCCTGGTGCCGGCCTTGCCGGTAGGCCCCGACCGCGTTCGGCATCAGAACCTCAGCCTGCTTCCTCGCCTGTTTTTGCAGCCTTGCGTTCTGAAAGGCGCGCGACCCCACACTGCTTTGCAATTGCAATTCCCCACAGAAACTCCATCCTCGCGATGGCTGCTGGGATTCTCGGTGATTCGCGACCGATTGGCGAATGCGTTCTCGGCAATTTGGCGCCCGGTTACGAGTTGTTAAGCATATCCGTATCTCCTTGATTCGAATCCGAGATTCGAATCTCACCGACAGCCTTCAGGTAAAGAATCGTGGCGCGCACTGCTCGTTTGCAAGCGAAGAAATTGGATGACCGGACCAAGCTTGGTTCCGCGGACAGTCATGCCCTGCGCCTTGCCTGCGGCAAGGCCAACAGCATCGCCTTTGTTTCCGGCAACTTCAACATCGTGCATCCCGGTCACCTCCGGCTTTTGAAATTCGCGGCCGAGCAGGCCGATCTCCTTGTCGTCGGCGTCAATGCCGATGACGCGGCAGGCGTCACGGTGCCGCAACAGGTGCGGCTGGAGAATGTCTGCTCGATCAGCATGGTCGACTATGCGGTCGCCCTGAACGTTCCGGCCGACGCCTTTATCGCGTCGCTGAAGCCGAACCTGGTGGTCAAGGGCAAGGAGTTCGAGGATCGCCACAACGCCGAGCAGGCTGTCGTCGACGCCTATGGCGGCCGGCTGGTGTTCAGCTCGGGCGAGCTTCGGTTCGCTTCGTTGTCGCTTGTGGAGCGCGATTATACGGATCCGGATATCTCGGCGGTGATCAAGCCGCTCGACTTTCCGGTCCGCCACGGTTTTCAGCTCACGCAGCTCAAATCGACGCTCGCCAGGATGGCGGGCATGCGCGTGCTCGTCATCGGCGATCTCATCATCGATGAATATGTCACCTGCGACGCCGTCGGGATGTCGCAGGAAGACCCGACCATTGTCGTGACCCCGATCGTGACCAAGACCTTCGTCGGGGGCGCCGGCGGCGTGGCGGCGCATGCGCGCGGGCTTGGCGCCGACGTCCGCTATTGCGCCGTCGTCGGCGAGGACGACTTTGCCAATTTCGCGCTGGAGACGCTCGAAGAGCAAGGCGTGCGCTGCGATTACTTCGCCGATTCGACTCGGCCTACCACGCGAAAGCAGCGTTTCCGCGCCTTGAACAAGACACTGCTCCGCGTCAACCATCTGCGCCATCACCCGCCAAGCCCCGATATTCAGGGCAGGATGCTGGGCGCGATCGAGCGGGCGCTGCCGGAGTGCGATCTCCTGCTGTTCTCCTGCTTCAATTATGGCTGCCTGCCGCAGGATCTCGTCGATGCCATCACGGACAAGGCGCGCGCCTGCGACGTGATGCTGGCGGCCGACAGCCAGGCCTCCTCCCAGCTCGGCGATGTTTCACGCTTTACGGGCATGTCGCTGATCACGCCGACCGAACGCGAGGCGCGTCTTGCCCTGAACGATTTCGAAACGGGACTGGACGCGATCGGCGAGAGGTTGATCCGCAAGGCACGCGCGGACAACCTCGTGATTACGCTCGGCGCCGAAGGCATGCTGATCAAGACCGTCGATCACGGAACCTTCTTCACCGACCGCCTGCCCGCGCTCAACCCATCGCCCAAGGACGTGGCGGGCGCCGGCGACAGCTTCTTCATCAGCTCGACGATGGCGCTGCGGGTCGGCGCCAATATCTGGCAGAGCGCCTATCTTGGATCGCTGGCCGCCGCGCTGAAGGTTTCCCGTGTCGGCAATAGCCCGATGACCGTCGCCGAACTCGTTTCCGAGATCGACGGCTCGGCCTACGACCACGACTAAAGGGAGAAGCGAAACATGCGCGCGCTTCTTCTCGCGGGCGGGTTGGGAACGCGGCTGTTGCCGCTCACCGCCACCACGGCGAAATGCCTGGTCGAGATCAACGGCCGGCCGCTGCTCGACTACTGGCTCGAGCTCTTGTTCGACGGCGGGATCGAGCGGGTGCTGGTCAACACCCACTGGCTCGCGGAGCAAGTGGAAAGCTTTGTGACCACCTCGCGCTGGGCGCAGCGGATCGACCTCGTGCACGAGGAGGAATTGCTCGGCACCGGCGGCACCGTGCTGGCCAACCGGGAATGGTTCCAGGGCGAACCGTTCGTCGTGGCCCATGCCGACAATCTCACCGATTTCGACGTAGGCGGATTGATCGAAGCGCACCGGACGCGGCCCGCCGGCCACGCCATCACCATGCTCGGCTTCCGCACCGACACGCCGCGCTCCTGCGGCATCCTGGAGCTCGACGCGCGGGGCACCGTGATCGGCTTCCACGAGAAGGTCGACAATCCCCCGGGGAACCTGGCCAACGGCGCAGTCTATGTTTTCGAGCCGGAAGTCGTGGAATTGATTGCCGCGATCGACAGGCCGCAGGTCGACCTGTCAACCGAGATCATTCCGGATTTTGTCGGCCGTATCCGCTGTGTAGAGACAGGCGGCTACCACCGCGACATCGGCACGCCCGAGAGCCTGCGGCGGGCCATCGCCGAGACCGCTCCGCGGCGTCACGCGAGCAAGATTTTGAGCCAAGCATGAGGATCTTTCTGACCGGCGCCTGCGGCTACAAGGGCAGCGTCCTCGTCCCGAAGCTGTTGAAGGCGGGCCACCAGGTCGTGGCGTTCGACATCATGTGGTTCGGCAATTTCCTCGAGCCGCATCCGGACCTGACCGTGGTCCGTGGCGACATCCGCGATCCCGACGCCTACGACCTCTCGGGCATCGACGCCATCATTCATCTCTCCAGCGTGGCGAATGATCCCTGCGGCGATCTCGATCCCAAGCTGACCTGGGAGATTTCCTGTCTTGCGACCATGCAGCTTGCCGACCGCGCGAAGCGCCAGGGCGTCAAGCGCTTCGTCTATGCATCCTCCGGCAGCGTCTACGGCATCAAGGACGAGGAGCAGGTCACCGAAGATCTCGAGCTGTTGCCGATCTCCGAATACAACAAGACCAAGATGTGCGGCGAGCGCATCGTGATGTCCTACAGGGACGACATGGTGGTGCAGATCGTGCGCCCCGCCACCGTCTGCGGATTCTCGCCGCGGCAGCGGCTCGACGTTTCCGTCAACATGCTGACGATGCAGGCCTTGATCAACGGCCGCATCACCGTGTTCGGCGGCGACCAGACCCGCCCCAACATCCATATCGACGATATCACCGACCTTTATCTGTTCCTGCTCGATCACCCCCAACATGACGGCATCTACAACGCCGGTTTCGAGAACATCTCGATCCTCGACATTGCGAACATGGTCGCAAAGCATGTCGGTGCCGACATCGTGGTCACGCCATCGAACGATCCGCGCAGCTACCGTGTCAATTCGGACCGCCTGCTCGCCACCGGCTTCCGGCCGAAGAAGACGGTCGAGGACGCCATCACCGAGATGATCGGCATGTATTCGCAGGGTCGCCTGAAGAACGAGGACCGCTGGTACAATCTGAAATGGATGGAACGAGAGGTGGTCAAGTGAGCGCGCAACCCCTTCCCTCGCCGTCCTCCTTGTTCAGCGACTACTCCGAGCGCCTCACCGCGACTTTGCGGGATTTCGACTGGGCGCCGGTCGAGCAACTCGCCCATGATCTGCTCGACTGCTGGCGCACCGGACGCCAGGTGTTCCTGGCCGGCAATGGCGGCAGCGGCGGCAACGCCAACCACCTCGCCAACGACTTCCTCTATCCGCTGTCGAAGACATCAGGCTCGGGATTGCGGGTGGCGTCGCTCTCCGCCAATCCGGCTGTCCTCACTTGTCTCGCCAATGATGAAGGCTACGAGCAGATTTTCTCGATGCAGCTCGCCGTGCTGGCGCGCGAAGGCGACGTGCTGATCGTGCTGTCGGGCTCCGGCAATTCGCCGAATATCGTCAAGGCGCTGGAAGAAGCGAGGACGATCGGCATGATCAGCTATGCCCTGCTCGGCTTTTCCGGCGGCAAGGCCAGGTCGCTTGCGGACGTGCCCATCCATTTCCGCGTCGACGACATGCAGATCGCCGAAGACGCGCAGATGATCGTCGGCCACATGCTGCTGCAGTGGCTCCATGGCCAGCGCGACGAGGTCAGTGCGCTGAAGAACTGTGCTGCAAATTTGCGACAGACATGGCGACGCATGAAAAATATCTGATCCTCGGCTCGAATTCGTTTTCGGGCGCAACCCTGGCCGATCACCTTGCGGCCGAGGGCCATGACGTGCTGGCGACGAGCCGATCCGAGGAGGCGCATCCGGCGTTCCTGCCCTACAAATGGCAGGCGCGGCCCGGTCGCGTGCGCTTCAAGCGCATCGACCACAATCATGATCTCTGCGAGCTGAAGGCGTTTCTTGCCAGCGAGAGGCCGACGCATGTCGTGAATTTCGCTGCGCAAAGCATGGTCGGCGAAAGCTGGCAGCATCCCGACCACTGGATGATGACCAATGTCGTCTCGACGGTGCGCCTCCATGAGCTGTTGCGAAATTACGACGGCCTGCAGCGCTACGTTCATGTCACGACGCCGGAAGTCTACGGCTCGACCGATGGCTGGGTAACGGAAACGGCTGCCTTCAATCCGTCGACGCCCTACGCAGTGTCACGCGCGGCCGCGGACATGAGCCTGCGCACGTATTTTGCCAACTACAAATTCCCGGTCGTGTTCACCCGCGCGGCCAATGTCTATGGCCCGGGCCAGCAACTTTATCGCATCGTGCCGCGGACCATCGTGGCCGCCATGGGCGGCGAGAAGTTGCGGCTCGATGGCGGTGGCAAGTCGGCGCGCGTCTTCATCCACATGACCGACGTGGCGGATGCGACCGTCAAGATCGCGCGGGACGGAGAGCCCGGCGAGGCCTATCACATCTCCGGCCATGAGCTGGTATCGATCCGCACGCTGGTCGAAACGATCCTGAAGCAGCTGGGCAAGTCCTTCGACGAGTGCGTCGAGATCGCGCCCGAGCGTCCGGGCAAGGACACGGCCTACATGCTCGACACGTCGAAGCTGCGCAACGAGCTCGGCTGGCGCGACACGATTTCGCTGGAGCGCGGCATCGACGAAGTCATCCGCTGGGCCGAGCGGTTCAAGCACGAGCTGGCAAAACTGCCGGCGAAATACGTCCACAAGCCCTGAGGAGAGCCGCGATGGGGAGAGAACGATGAATGTTCTGGTCCGCAAGCCGGCCTCCGGCATCGACGCCGGCGCCTTGAAGCGGCAGGCGGCCCTGCTGCGTGGCAAGGTTATCGAAATGTCGCATGCGGCGCAGGCGGCGCACCTCGCCTCCTCGCTTTCCTGCGTTGATATCGTCACCGCCGCATATTGGCACGTGCTCAACGTCGATCCCGGGAAACCAAAAGACCCGCTGCGCGACCGCTTCATCCTGTCCAAGGGACACGCCGCCGCGGCGCTCTATGCCGCGCTGGCAATGAAGGGCTTTTTCCCGATCGAAGAGCTCGACACCTATTGCAGGGACGGCGGCCGGCTTGCGGAGCATCCGCCGGCCAACCTGCTGCCGGGAGTCGAAGCAGCGACCGGCTCCCTCGGCCACGGCCTGCCGCTTGGCAGCGGCATGGCGCTGTCGGGTCGGATCAAGGGCGAAACCTTCCGCGTCTTCGCCCTCCTCTCCGATGGCGAGAACAACGAAGGTTCGGTCTGGGAAGCCGCGATGTTCGCCTCCGCGCAAAAGCTCGAAAACGTCTGCGTCATCGTCGACTACAACAAGTGGCAGGCGACCGCGCGCTCCAACGAAACGCTGATGCTGGCGCCGCTCGCCGACAAATGGACCGCGTTCGGATGGGATGCGCGAGAGATCGACGGCCACGATGTCGGGGCGCTCGCCGACGCCATGCAGCGCGTGCCCAACGGCTCCGGCAAGCCGGTGGCGCTGATCGCGCACACGGTCAAGGGCAAGGGCGTGTCGTTCATGGAGGACGACAACAACTGGCACTACCGTGCGCCGACCGCGGAGGAAGTCGCGAAAGCGCACAAGGAACTGGGGCTCGCATGAGAAACGCCTTTGCGGACGAGTTGACCGGGCTCGGCGACGAGGACCCTCGTGTCGTGATGCTGTCGGGAGATATCGGCAACCGACTGTTCGACAAGTTCAAGGCAAAACACGAGCAGCGGTTTTTCAATTGCGGCGTGGCGGAAGCCAACATGATGGGGGTCGCCGCCGGCATGGCGATGAACGGTCTGCGTCCCGTCGCCTACACCATCACGCCCTTCATCACGACGCGCTGCCTTGAGCAGATACGCACCGACGTCTGCTATCACGAGGCGCCCGTGACCATTGTCGCTGTCGGCGCCGGCCTTGCCTATGCCGGCCTTGGGCCGACCCATCATGCCTGCGAGGACATCGCGTTGCTGCGCGCGCTGCCGAACATGGTCGTGATCTGCCCGGGCGATGCCTTCGAGGTACGCGCCGCGCTGCGGGCGACGCTGAAGCAGGATCGACCGGTCTATATCCGCATCGGCAAGAAGGGCGAGCCGGTGGTACATTCAGGTCCGGTTGCGGATTTTGCCATCGGCAAGGCCATCACCATGGCACGCGGCAGCGACGTCTGTCTGCTCTCGACCGGCAATATGTTGCCGGAGACCATTGAAGCGGCACATGAACTGGAGCGGCGGGGAATCTCGGCGGAGGTCGTCAGCTTCCATACAGTCAAGCCTTTGGACGAAGATTGCCTGGCCGACGTCTTCGCGCGCTTTCCGCTTGTGGCGACCATCGAGGAGCATTCGCGGATCGGCGGTTTTGGAGCGGCGGTAGCGGAATGGCTCATTGATGAGCGCGTGACGCCGCGGCAGTTCATCCGCTTCGGCACGCCCGACGCCTTCTTCAAGCAGTCCGGCGAGCAGGAATATGCCCGCGAGGTGCTGGGGCTGAGCGCGCATCAGATCGCGGCGAAAATCGTCGAAGCGTTGCGTCAGGGTTGATCGCATGAAAACCACTGCCGCCCTCCTCATCCAGACCGGCGCGCCACTCGTGCTGGCGGAGATCGAAATCCCCGTGCTGAAGCCGGGCCAAGCTCTGGTCGAGATCGCCTATTCCGGCGCCTGTGGCACGCAGGTGATGGAATGGCGCGGCGACAAGGGCGAAGACAAATGGCTGCCGCACTGCCTTGGCCATGAAGGCACCGGCACGGTGCTGGAGACAGGCAGTGCCGTCACCAAAGTAAAGGCCGGCGACAAGGTCGTGCTGTCCTGGATCAAGGGCAGCGGCATCGAGGCCGGCGGTGCGGCCTATGCGTGGGGCGAGAAGAAGGTCAACGCCGGCGGCGTCACCACCTTTCAGCGCCACGCGCTCGTCAGCGAGAACCGGCTGACGCTGTTGCCCGCGGGATTGCCCATGGATGTTGCCGTTCTGCTCGGCTGCGCGGCGCCGACCGGCATGGGCGCGGTATATAATGTGTTGAAGGCGCAGCCGGGCGATGCGGTTGCCGTGTTCGGCACCGGCGGCGTCGGGCTTCACGCGGTCATGGCGGCGGCATTGGTCGGCGCCATGCCTGTGATCGCGATCGATCCCAATCCGACGCGGCGCGCGCTCGCGCCGCTTTATGGCGCGACGCATGTGATCGATCCCGCTGGCATCGACGTGCTCGCCGAGATCAGGAAGATCGTACCGCAAGGCGTGGATATTGCTGTGGAATCCTCCGGCATGCCGGCAGCGATGGAGCAGGCCGTCAACGCCACGCGCCAGCAGGGCGGCCGTGCGGTCGTGATCGGCAATGCCCGCCATGGCGCCCTGCTCTCGCTCAACCCTTCCGTCTTCAACCAGGGCAAGAGCCTGATGGGCACCTGGGGCGGCGACAGCGTGCCCGATCGCGATTACGGCCGCTTCGCGCGCCTGCTCGGAGCCGGTCGCTTTCCCGTTCGCGATCTCCTGTCAAAGCCTTACGCGCTGGAAGAGGCCGATCAGGCGCTCCACGATCTGGCGTCGGGCAAGATCGGGCGTCCCCTGATCGACATGTCGCTTCTGGGTTAGCGCATGCGCATCGGCATCGATTTCGACAACACGATTGCCTGCTACGACGGCGTGTTCCATGCGGCGGCGCTGGAGCGCGGGCTCGTTCCGGAAAATCTCGCGCGCGACAAGAACAGCGTCCGTGATTACCTGAACGGCGCCGGACGCGCCGACGATTTCACAGAGCTGCAGGGCCATGTCTATGGCGCGCGCATGGACCTGGCTTCGCCCTACCTCGGTTTCGCTGACTTCGTCGTTTCCGCGCGTCAGGCCGGCCACGACCTCTTCGTCGTCAGCCACAAGACGCGCCTTCCGATCCTCGGGGCCAAGCATGATCTGCACGTGGCGGCGCGAGGCTTTTTGACGGCGCGCGGTTTGACCGGCGAAGGACGGATCGATCCTTCACGCGTGCTTTTCGAGCTGACCAAAGACGCAAAGGTCGAGCGTATTGCCGCGCTTCGCTGCGACGCTTTCATCGACGACCTTCCTGAGATTTTTGCGCTGCCAGGTTTTCCGAAGGCGACACGTCCCATCCTGTTCGATCCGGCCGACCAGTTCCGTGACGCGGCGTTCGATCGCCGCCTGTCCTGGGCCGAGATATCCGCGGAGTTTTGCCGTGAGCATGTCTGAGGCGCTGGCCGACGACACCATGCGGCTCGCGAACCGCCTTCGCGAGCGCGCGGGCCTCGGACGAGTGCGTTCGCTGTCGCGCCTGGCAGGCGGCAAGAACAATCAGGTCTATCGCATCGATCTCGATGCCGGCGCGCCGCTTGTCCTGAAGCGCTATTTCAGCGACCCGCGCGACGGCCGTGACCGGCTGTCGGCCGAGTGGAGTTTCCTCGATCTCGCCTGGCGGGATGGTGTCCGCACTATTCCGCAGCCGTTGGCAAGGGACGCGGACGAGGATGCCGCCCTTTATAGTTTCGTTCGCGGCCGAAAGCTGGGGACGAACGAGTTGGAGGCGCGACATATCGATGCCGCCGCCGGTTTCATCCTCGCAGTCAATGTCCGCCGGCGCCCTGATCTAAATCCCGCGTCAGACGCCTGCTTCTCCATTTCGGACCACCTGCAGCTGGTAGAGCGCCGGCTGTTGCGACTGGCGGCGCTCGATCCGCAGGCGCCCAACGCGGCCGACGCCCGGCGCTTCGTCTTCATGCATTTGCGTCCCACCTGGGACGTGGTGCGCGACCGCACGGTGCGCGAGGCGTTTTCGATCGGCCTCGATCTGCATCGCGGCCTGACCGAGGCTGATTGCTGCCTTTCGCCATCCGACTTCGGCTTTCACAATGCGCTCATCGCGGATGACGGCGTGGTCTTCCTCGATTTCGAGTATGCGGGACGTGATGATCCGGCGAAGCTGGTCGTGGATTTCTTCTGCCAGCCGGAGGTGCCTGTCCCGGTCGAATACCACGAGCGGTTCACGGCAAAACTCGCAAACGGATTGCCACTGAACCAGGCTGCGCTCGCGCGCTGCCAATTCCTGCTCGACGCCTGCAGGGTCAAGTGGGCCTGCATCCTGCTCAACGACTTTTTGCCCGATGGCGCCGCGCGCCGGGCCTTTGCCGATGCGGGGGAGCGCGACGCGCGTTGCGCGGCGCAGCTCGAAAAGGCAAAAGCGAAGCTCGCCGAGATTCGGCTCTAGAAAGCACGTCAATGGCCTATCGCGAGTTCGTCAGCCTCCTCCACACCTCGACCAAGCGCGATTATCTCGCGCGCGTCACCCAGCGCGACAAGGCGGAGGTTGCGGAGCTCGCGCTGAAATTCGACCACGACTATTGGGACGGCAGCCGCGAGACCGGCTATGGCGGCTACAAATATGACGGCCGCTGGCGCAAGGTCGCGGACGCGATGGTCGCGGCCTATGGCATCAAGCCCGGCATGCGCGTGCTCGACGTCGGCTCCGGCAAGGGATTCCTGCTGCACGATTTCACCGAGAGCGCGCCCGGGCTCGAAGTCGCCGGCATCGACATCTCGGCCTATGGCGTGGCGAATACGGTGGAGAGCGTCAGGCCGTTTTGTCAGGTCGGATCGGCGACGAAACTGCCCTACCCCGATCAATATTTCGATCTCGTGATCTCCATCAACACGCTGCACAATCTCTACAACTACGAGCTCGACGCCGCATTCAAGGAGATCGAGCGGGTCGGCCGCGGCGCCAAATACATCTGCGTCGAAGCCTATCGCAACGAGCGCGAGAAGATGAACCTGATGTACTGGCAGCTCACCTGCCGCATCTTCCACACGCCGGCGGAATGGGACTTTGACTTCAGGCAAGCCGGCTACACCGGCGATCACGAATTCATCTTTTTCGAGTAGGCGCCCGGAGATCACCTGACATGCGCTGCCTGGTCGTCGGAGCGGATGGGTCGATCGGCGGCGCGCTCGCGCATTCGCTTCGCCGCCACGGGCACGGCGTGATCACGACCACGCGGCGGCCCCAGGCTGTGGGGCATGGCTCGATCTTTCTGGACCTCGCGGGCTCACTGCCCGATTTGCCCGAGGTGGATGTCGCGGTCATCTGCGCGGCCATGGCGCGTCTGGAGGAGTGCCGGCGTGATGTCGAACTGGCGCGGCGGGTCAATGTCACCGCGCCGGTCGAGTTCGGCCAATCCCTGACCCGGGCCGGGGCGCGCGTGATCCTGCTGTCGACCGCCGCCGTGTTCGATGGCAACAAGGAGCATGTCGAGGAGAGCGAAAATCCGAAGCCGCGGAGCGCCTATGGGCTGCTCAAGGCCGAGGCCGAAGCCCGCGTGCTCGATCTCGGCTCTCTCGCCTCGGTGCTTCGCCTGACCAAGGTCGTGAAACCCAACGCGGGGATCTTTTCGAAATGGATCGCGGAGCTGCGTGACGGCAAGACCGTGCGCGCCCTGAGCGATCGTCGTCTCAGTCCGCTGACCGTCGCGCACGCGGTCGACGCCATCATGGCCCTGATCGAGAATGGCGAAGGCGGCATCTACCATGCCTCAGGTGCCGCGGACGTCAGCTATGCCGATGCAGCCCGCTTTGTCGCACAGCGCATCGGCGTGGCGGCTGACCGCGTCGAAGCGGTGCGCGCTGTCGAAAGTCACGAAGCCGAACTCATGCCGTTCACGTCGCTGGCGACCGGCCGCCTGTCGCGGCTCAGCAGCTTCGTTCCGCCCGAACCGCTCGACGTTCTCCGGGGCGTCTACGGCCACGAGATCGGTGCAGCGCGTCAAGCCCGAGCGAGCCGCGCAGCCGCCATGTGAACGGGTTGATAGCTCGCGCCCGTTGTGCAGGCATAATATTTGCTTATGATGTTTGGTTATGAATTGCTTGAGGGAGCGATCGCTAACCGCCCCTGTTGGTAGCTGGAAGTCGCTGGGAGGAGGACTGAATTGCTGCCCCGTTTATTGAAGGAGGCTATTTTGAAACCCGTTATCCGTGTGACGTTTTTCTCGCTGATTTTGACCGTCCCCGCCTTGGCCGAAAAACTCGTCGATCCCACCACCGTTGCTCCTGAGTACCGCGCGGCCGCCGAGAAGCGGCGGGCCGAGCAGATCAGGCAGCACGACTGTGCGAAAAAGGCCGACCTCGAAAAGGTCTTGCCGCGTGAACGCACGGCCTACCTGCTGCAATGCCTGGAAGCCGACAGCGCGACGAAGTAGTGGTCCGCCCCCACCCGTGCAGCCGTTAACGCCATCGCGGCAACCGCCACGCGCGAAACAGTTGATAACCCCTAACCCTCCCTTGCCGAGTCAGGCAAGCTGCGGAAGAGTCTTCCGTTGTGACGTATGGGCGTGGGGGCGTGGCATGCGTAATCCGGAAATGGGATTCGACTATCATCGCTATCGGCAATTGCTGGCCGATGCGACCGACGACGACAAGCGGCTCGAGCTGATCAATATCCTGATCGAGGAGCAGGCCAGGGACCGGCTGGCGGCGCAAACCGCCTCCGACCGCGCGGTCGTGACGGCTTCGACCATCGCCAAGATGCTGGGCTCGCCGCGGGGCTGACAGGCCTCCGTCGAGGGATGATCGAGGGGCGGCCGGAAACGGCCGTATACCAACGCGTTGCGATTCGATTAACGATGCCTGGCAATTGGGCATAAAGTTTTTTGTTCTAAGAGGTGTCCCCATAAGATCCGTTTGGGTCAGATAACAGGGGGTACCATGAAAACGATTTCTTCGTTCGCGGCGAACCACTCGTTCAAGGCGATCACTTTGCTTTCCTGCGTCGGTCTTGCCGTGTCGTTCTGCCTGATGGCGTTCGGCGTGGACGTGAACTCCGTCTGGCTTTAATCTCTTCTCCGGCTTCGCACGCGCCAAAAGCGCGTGCGAAAGCCCGAAGCCAAAGGGACGTTCCATTGTTGATTTTGCGTCGCGCGGCATTGGCCGCGTTTGTTCTGAGTGCGCTTGCTGCGGTCACCCTTTCGCCGGTCCTGGCTGCGGAGAACGACACAGCCGCGCTGGTGGCAAAGCCGGTTTCCTTTCCCGACATGGCGCTGGGCTCGGCCACGGCGCCGGTCACCATCGTCGAATATTCCTCCCTCACCTGTCCGCATTGCGCGGCGTTCGCGGAGAACGTCTTCCCGATGCTGCAGTCGAAATATATCGACACCGGCAAGGTGCGCTTCGTGTCGCGCGAGTTTCCGCTCGACATCAAGGCCGCAGCCGCCTCGATGCTGGCGCGCTGCGCCGCCAACGGTGATGCGCCGAAATTCTTCGAGGCCACCATGATGCTGTTCAAGCAGCAGCAGGCGCTGGTGGAGCATACCACCGACACGCTGACCGCCATCGGCGCCAGGTTCGGCATGGATCAGGGTGCGGTCGAAAGCTGCGTGAAGAGCGACGCGTCGCTCGACAAGCTGCAGGCCGATCAGAACTTCGCCTACAACCAACTCAAGGTCGAGGCTACGCCGACCTTCTTCATCAATGGCGGGATGGCCAAAGGCGCGATGTCGTTCGAAGAACTTGAAGCGAAGCTCGCGCCGCTCTTGAAGCAGTGATCGTCATCGCACGCGAAGCGATGGATTCTTCACACCGTAATCTTACGGGATAGGCCCGTCTTCTGATTTTGATTATGAGCTTGCCTGGCGTTTAACCCTTTGGGGGAGGGGTTAAGTCACGAGGCCCGGGCTCCTAGGCACTCCGGGCCTCGTGCACTTTCGATCTCGGACGTAACCATCAGACAACTCGATTTGCGCCACTTCGCCGCCGGCGATTGTGGCGCTTTCGTGCTGCAAACTGCTGTTCGAAAAAGTTCCGGTCTTTCGCGCTCTCGCGCGGCCAAAAGTTTTCGGAACCTGCATAGTTGGCGGAAACTTGTTGGTGCGGCGGCAGGGCACCACGAGGTCCTCTCTTGTACCGAACTCCTCTCGCACTTCTGGCTGTGATCTCAGCCGTCTCCTGCGCGCGCGCCGAAAGCGGACTGGCCTCCTACTACGGCGGCCGTGGACACTCCGGCGAGCTGACCTGCGCTCATCGCACCAGACCGATGGGAAGCATGGTCACCGTCTCCTATCATGGCCGCTCCATCCGATGCCGCGTCAACGATCGCGGTCCCTTCATCAAGGGACGCGTAATCGATGTTTCGGTCAGCGCGGCAAGAGCGCTCGGCATGATCGGCGCCGGCGTCGTGCTGGTTTCGCTGCAAGGTGAATAGAGACCGTTCAGCCCCGCGTTTGCGGCACTGCAACGAAGACGAGGCCGATCCGGTTGTTCTGGATCCACGCGACGCTGCATTCATGCACGAGCGTGCCGCTGTGCCTGACCAGGCGAAAGCGCGCCGGCACGAAGGCCGGATTTTCAACGTCGATCGCGGCTCCCTCAGGCGAGATGTTGCGCACCACGCAGCTCATGACCGAGCCCCCCGCCGAAACCAGCGCCGGTTCCTCGATCTCGATGCGCTGATGCTTGCGCCTTTCTTCCATGGCCTGCTGCCTCATAAACTCTCGAGTGGCGAGAATAGCGGCAAACCCTAAACAAAAAAGAAGCCCTGCGTTGCAAGCAGGTGCGGTGGGAGTGACAGCCCTTGCCGTTCGCGGCGGTCGCAGGCTAGCCTGCTAACAGGCGGTGCGCAGGCGCGACGCTCCGCTCGGATAAAAAAAGAACAGGCGCCAATGGGGAGAACGCCATGTTCAATGAGCTCGACCGTCGTACGAGTTTGACCGGCAACCAGTTGAAGATTCTGGCTGCCGCGATCATCGGCGACGCGTTGGAATTTTTCGATTATTTCCTGATCGGTTTCGTGCTCGCCTTCCTGATCGGACCGTGGAAATTAACCTTCGGCCAGTCGGCGACCGTGCTGATGAGCTCCGGCATCGGTGCCATCCTCGGTGCCTACATCTGGGGCTGGCTCGCCGACCGCATCGGACGCCGCGTCGTCTTCATCGGCACCGTCCTGAATTTCTCGATCGCGACCGGCCTGCTCTATTTCACCCCCGACAATGGCTGGGTCTATCTCACGGTGATGCGCTTCTTCGTCGGCACCGGCGTCGGAGGCCTTTATTGTGTCGACCTGCCGCTGGTGCAGGAGTTCATGCCGTCCTCCAAGCGTGGCTGGATCGGCGGTCTCGTGACCTGCGTCATCCCCCTCGGCGTCGGCATCGGCGCGGTGCTCGGCGCGTTCATCGGCAGCGACCAGTGGCGGCTGCTGTTTGCCATCGGCGTGCTGCCCGCCCTGGTCGTTCTCCTGGTCCGTATGTGGGTTCCGGAGAGCCCGCGCTGGCTCTGCCGCCAGGGCCGCTATGAGGAAGCGCGCAAGTCGCTCGCCTGGGCGCTGCAGGTCGACCCTTCGTCGCTGCCGATGCCGACCGCCGCCGATGCCGGCCCGGTCATCAAGACCAACTGGCTCGACCTCTTCAAATATCCGCGCAGCCTGCTCGTTTCCTGGTTCGGCAATGCCGGCGCGCAGACCGGGGTCTACGGCGTCACGCTGTGGGCGCCGTCGCTGTTCGTGCTGTTGTTGAAGGTCAGCCCGCAACAGGCGGCCAAGATGATGATCCTGCTCACCGTGTGTGGCTTCATCGGTCGCATCGCGTTCTCCTACTTCTCGGAGCTGATGGGAAGGCGCAAGGCAGGGGGCCTGCTCGGATTCGGCGCCGGGGTTCTCATCATCGTGGCGGGCTACAATTATAATGTGATGTGGGGCGACTGGTCGGCCTTCTGGCTGATCCTCGCGGTGGCCTTCTTCTTCGCCGACGGCGGCTTCGCCATCGTCGGTCCCTACGCGGCCGAGATCTGGCCGTCACACCTGCGTACCTCGGGAATGGGCTCGGCCTATGGCTTTGGCGGCATCGGCAAGATCCTCGGTCCGGTCGGGCTCGCGCTGATCGTGGGCTCCGGCAACTACCTCAAACCCGACGTGCCGCTGACGGAAATCCCGATGGCTTTTGTCTATCTCGGCTGCTGGTTCCTGATGGCCGGGATCGTGTATTATTTCTTCGGCATCGAGACCCGGGGCAAATCGATCGAGGAGATCGACCGAGAGTTGAACGCCGGCGCCGAACCGGTAGCGGCGACGGCTCAGGTTCGTCAGGCATAGTGCTTAACATGTTGGTTGCGACTTCTGCTGAACTGGCTGGCGATCGAAGCGTGATCGCGCGTGCCGAAGCCGTCCGCTCAGCGGTCGCGGCCGCCTCCGACGCGATCGAGGAGGGCCGGCGGCTGCCGCCTGCCCTGCTCGACCGGCTGCATGAGGCGGAGCTGTTTCGCCTCCTGCTGCCGCGTTCATCCAACGGGATCGAAACCGATCCCGTTACCTTCTTCCATGTCATCGAGACCATCGCGCAGGCCGATGCGTCGACCGCGTGGTGCCTCAGTCAGGCCGGCGGCTGCGCGATGTCGGCCGCCTATCTCGATCTGCCGGTGGCCCAGTCGATCTTCGGCAAGGATCCGCGCGCGGTGCTGGCCTGGGGGCCCGGACCGCGCGTCAAGGCCGTGGAATGCGAAGGCGGCTACAAGGTCACCGGCGTCTGGGCCTTCGCCTCCGGCGGCCGGCATGCCACCTGGCTCGGAGCGCACTGTCCGATCTTCAAGGCCGACGGCTCGCCGAAGCTCGAGGATAATGGACAGCAGGAGGAGCGCACCATGCTGGTGCGCAGCGAAGACGTTGAGTGGACCGACATCTGGAACACCGTTGGTTTGCGCGGCACCGCCAGCGACCAGTTCGCGCTCAGGGATCTCTTCGTCCGATCCGATCACACCATCACCCGCGAGTTCGAGCGCGAATGCCGCGAGCAGGGACCGCTCTACCGGATGGGCAATGGCACCTGCTATCAGGTCGGCTTTGCCGGTGTGGCCTGCGGCATCGCCCGCGGCGCGCTGGACTGCTTTCTTGATCTCGCCAGGAACAAGATTCCGCGCGGCAACAAGAGCGCGGTCAGGGACAATGCCGTGGTGCAATCCGGTTTCGCCCAGGCCGAAGTAAACCTGCGCGCCGCCCGCGCCTATCTGCTGCAAACCATGGCGGAGATCTGGAAGCATCTCTGCGCTGGCTCGATGATCACCGTGGAGCAGCGCATGACCGTTCGCATGGCCTCAACCCATGCCATCCACCGGGGGCGCGAAGCGGTCGACTTCGCCTATAATGCTGCCGGCGCGACGGCGATCTTCGACAACCATCCGCTGGAGCGCCGTTTCCGCGACATCCACACCGTGACCCAGCAATTGCAGGGTCGCCTCAGCCATTTCGAAACCGTCGGAGCCTGGATGCTGGGCGCCGATGCCGACCTCACATGGGTCTAGAAAACATGGGTCTAGAAAACATGGGTCTAGAAATTCGGGTCTAGAAGTTTTTGGGTCTAATCAAAAAGGAGAAAAACCATGCCGCTTGGCAGACTGCAGCACTTTACCATTGAACCGCAGGACCTTGAAAAGACCAAGGAGTTCTACGTAGAGGTGCTTGGACTCGAGATCGGCGACCGGCCGCCGCTCGATTTTCCGGGCTATTGGCTCTATTCCGGCGGTCAGGCCACCGTGCACCTGATGGGTACCCGCAAGCCGCGCGAAGGCATCATCGTGCGCGGCACCGAGAAGAAATACGACGACACCGGCCGTCTCGACCACATCGCCTTCGCCGGAAGCGATGTCGACGGCGTGCGCAAACGCCTGCAGTCCAGGAACGTCAAATTCCGCGAGGCCATCGTGCCGCGCACCGGCGACACTCAGATCTTCCTCTACGACCCCGATGGCGTCGGCGTCGAATTGAACTTCCCCAAGCTATAACCCAGGGCATAAAGACTACTAATCGGCGGATCCCAGTATCGGCCGGTCGGGGGCGCTCCTCTCGGGGACGCCTCGGGCCGGCCGGTAGTGTTTTTGAAGCGATACACGCTGATCGTGGGCTAACCTGACAAGGTCACGGCCGAGCCATCTCCGTGGCGCGATTGCGTCTGTTTTTCTTCAACATTGGATGGCGACGTGAAGCGCCGCGCCGCTGCGGCAGGATAGCCGGGTGCCGGGCCTTTAACCTACCCCAGGGCACGCGCGCCCGGCTATTCGCGAGAAGCGCCCTCGCCGCAACAGCGGACTCAGTCGAGCCCGCGTTCATGGCTGAGCCGCACCATTTCATCGATGAAAATCTGCTTCTGCTTGTCGTCGAGACTCGCAAAAAACGGGTCGGCGGCATCGGCCACGTTGCGCTGGTCCTGCGCGCGATCGACCAGGAATTGCGCCTCATTCCGCATCTGTTCGATGATGTCATCCGGCGGATCACGCTTGGCCCGCGCGATGCGCAGATTGAGGCGGTCGGCGCCGTTATGCCCGAGATAGTGCATTGCGCTGGAGAACCCCGACCAGCTCTTCTCCTGCTCGGATGTGAGGTTCAGCTCGTTCTTGATCCGGTCAATGTTGGCGTCGCTGCTGGCAACGATCTGATCGGCCGTGAGTTGCGGCGCGCCGTTCTGGGTCAGCACCTGGACTGCCTTCGCTTCCTTGACCTCCTTCGCACCCTTGGCCTGCTTGGCGTTCTTCGTGCCCTGCTTGTCGTTAGCCGCAGGTTGGCCGCTCTTGTCGTTCGCCGGCTTGTTGTTGCTGTTGTTGTTGCCGCCGGTGACCGCCCCGACCACGCCGCCGACGACGCCGACGACGCCGCCAATCGCGCCGCCCAACACGCCGCCGACGGGACCCGCCGTCTTGTTGCCTTCGCGGGCGCCCTGCTCCACGCCCTTAACCAGGCCTTGCGCATCCACGATATGCGGCGCGTTGGCGACAAGAATTGCGGCCACCCCAAGCGCGACACACAGTCTCAGCCGTGCGCGCATGCCGGATGTCGGGCTGGTCATTTGTTCGGTCTCCATGGTCGATCTGGATTTCAACTCGGCCGGTGTCGGGGAACGGCAGGCCGTTGCCTGGCCCAACGATTCTAACGTGTCCCAGCCAAACTCGTCTACCGCGGCACGCCTTCCCTGCAACCAGGAAAGGCTTGCCATGCTAAGCTGTTGCGCTTGACTGCGGCAGATTTGCGCCCGCGCGGCAATGAGTCCCTTTGCCGTATCGTGTGCGATGCAATATCCAAGTGTGCGCGCTCGTCGTGCCGGTCGCGGAGAAGAGCGGCTGTTTGGTCCCGGCGCGCAACATTAGACTATAAGTGTGCCTTACCTGATTTCTCGACAGACGCCAGCAATTCTGCTCTGATCGCGCCAGACGAAATCTCCGCGCCGCCACTGAACGCCGGCGTAGAAGAACGAGAAGAAAAACAAGACCGAGAGATTTCCCGACTTATCCGATTTGGCCCACCAGGGAGGAACGCCAATGTCACGGAGAAAGCTCACCCGTCGTCAATTCGTCGCAGCTACAGCCTTGTCCTCGGCGGCATTCGTCGCCGCGCCCTTTGTCCGGACCGCGCGTGCGGCCGGGAGTCTCTCGATCGGCCTCTGGGACCACTGGGTTCCCGACGCCAACAAGGCGTCCACCGCCCTCGTCAAGGAATGGGCCGACAAGGAGAAGGTCGAAGTCAAGATCGACTACATCACCAGCAACGGCCGCAAGAACGAGATCACGATCATGGCCGAAGCCCAGGCCAAGTCGGGCCACGACATGCTGGCGATGCCGACCTGGTGGCCGCACGGCCAGACCGAGTTGCTCGAGCCGATGAACGACGTGATGACGCAGCTGATCGCGTTGAACGGCAAGGTCAACGGCACGGTGGAATATCTCGGCCAGCTTAACGGCAAGTGGCATGCGGTTCCCTTCTGCATCGGCAGCCAGATCAAGGGGCCCTGCTCGCGCATCGATTATATGAAGAAATATGCCGGTATCGACGTGCAGGAAATGTATCCCGCAGGGGCGCCGCCCAAGGCCGACAACTGGACCATGGACACCTTCCTGAAGGCGGCTGAAGCCTGCTTCAAGGGCGGCAATCCCTTCGGTATCGGTCTCGGCGAGACCTCCGACTCGGTCGACACAGCAGGCGCGATTTTCCAGTCGTTTGGCGCGCAACTCGTCGACGCCAAGGGCAATGTCACGGTCAAGACCGACGAGGTGCGCCAGGCGCTGGAATACTACAAGAAGCTGATCCAGTGGCTGCCGCCCGAAGTCGCCTCCTGGGACGACGCCGGCAACAACAAGTATCTGATATCGGGTAAGGCCGCCATGATCATGAACCCGCCGAGCGCCTGGGCGGTCGCCAGGCGCGATGCGCCGCAGGTCGCGGAGCAGTGCTGGACTCACGGCTTCCCGGCGGGACCGAAGGGCCGCTTCGCGCCGTATCTGCCCTACTTCCTCGGGGTATGGAATTTCTCCAAGAATAAGGAAGCCGCGAAGAGCCTCATTCTGCATCTGTCGCAGCCGAGTTCGGTCGAGAAGCTCGTTGCAGCGAGCAACGGCTACGACCTGCCGGCATTCGAGAAGCTGACGACGTTCAAGACCTGGGCTGAGGAAGGACCGCCGAAGGGTACGCTGTTCCACTACCCCGACCCCTACAAGCATCAGACCATGTCGATCGCGGCGTCGCCGGCGCCACCGAAGATCGCGCAGCAGATCTACGTGCAGGCCACGCTGACGAAGATGTGCCTGCGAACCGCCAGGGGCGACAAGATGGAAGACACACTCGCCTGGGCCGAAGGCGAGTGCGAAGGCTTCATGCGGAGCTGAGATTCAAGCGTTGCCATTGCGGTCTGCCGATGGGCGGGCCGCAATGCAGCCGTTCTCACGTTGATCCGATCGGACGCCGGACCGGTAGCGGTTGAAGGCTTTCGATTCTGCAGGGAAGAAGCACCATGGTTGATGTCGCATTTCAGCCGACCAGCGTTCCGCAAGTCAGAGCGCGCAGGAAGTCCAGCCTGCGCACCGCGCTGAAGCGGAAATCATCCATGGCGTTTCTGATGACGCTGCCGCTGATCCTTTTGATCGCGACCATGGTCATCTATCCCGCGCTCTACTCCATCCATTTGGCAACGCTCAACAAGGCGATGACCAAGTTCGTCGGTCTCGGCAACTTCCAGTTCCTGTTCAAGCGCCAGACCTTCTGGATGGTGGTGGAGCAGTCCTGCATCTTTGCCATCACCGCCGTGATCTTCAAGGCGATGATCGGCTTCATTGTCGCGCATTTCGCCCACAACATTCCCTCCCGGAAGCAGCGCAAATGGCGAGGCATGCTGCTGGTGCCCTGGGTGATCCCGCCCGCCATGAGCACGCTGGCCTGGTTGTGGCTGTTCGATCCCTCCTACAGCGCGTTCAACTACACGCTCGGCCTGTTCGGGGCTGGACCGATCCCCTGGCTCGGTCAAACCGGCTGGGCGCGCTTCTCGATCATCCTGGTCAACGTCTGGTACGGCGCGCCGTTCTTCATGATCATGTATCTGGCATCGCTGAAATCGGTGCCCGAGCAGCTCTATGAGGCCGCCGCGATCGACGGGGCCAATTGGTGGCAGCGCATCTGGTATGTGACCTTGCCGATGATGCGCAACATCATCGCGATCACCACGCTGTTCTCGCTGATCGTCACCTTCGCGAACTTCGACATCACGCGCATCCTCACCGCCGGCGGACCGCTGGACAGCACCCACCTCTTCGCCACCTGGTCGTTCCGCCTCGGCATCGAGGGCGGCGACATTCCGCTCGGGGCCAGCGTATCGCTGTTCATGGCGCCGATTCTCGCGATCGCGGCCGTCTTCATCCTGCGTGACATCTCCAAGCGCGGGAACGAAGCATGAGCGCGGTCACGATCGACAAAGCCGGGCCAACGCGGAAGGTCAAGGCCGGCAGCATCAGCCGCGACCGCACATGGGCATTGCGTTGGTCCTACTTCTTCCTGACGCTGTTTGCGATCTTCTCGCTGGTGCCGCCGATCTACATGATCATCACCTCCCTGAAGAGCAGCGCCGAGATTTCCGCGGCGACCAACCCATGGTGGGTTTACCACCCGACCCTGTCGAATTACATCGAGCTGCTCACCTCGAACCAGTTCCTGCGGTTCTTCTGGAATTCGGCGATGGTGTCGGTCTTCGTGGTGACCCTCACCATGCTGATCAGCGTGCCGGCGGCGTTTGCGCTGTCGCGGATGAAGTTCTGGGGCTCGGCCACGCTCGCGACCGGCGTTTTCCTGACCTATCTGATCCCGGACACGCTGTTGTTCCTGCCGCTGTTCAAGATGTTCGCGGTGATCGGCGAGTACACCGGGATACAGCTGATCAACAAGTGGTACGTGCTGCTGTTCCTCTATCCGACGCTGACGGTGCCGTTCTGCACCTGGATCATGATCGGCTACTTCGCCTCGATCCCGAAGGAGCTGGATGAGGCCGCCATCATCGACGGCGCATCCTGGTTTCAGACGCTGACACGGATCTTCATACCTGTTGCTCTACCCGGACTGATCGCCGCGACCATCTTCGCCTTCACGGTCTCCTGGGCGCAGTTCCTTTATCCCCTGGTGTTCACGACCTCGACCGACCAGCTGGTGATGCCGGTCGGCATCATCACCACCCTGATCAAGGGCGACGTCTTCAACTGGGGCCAGATCATGACCGGCGCGCTGCTTGGCGCCGCGCCCCCGCTCCTGATCTACGCCTTCCTGATGGATTACTACATTGCCGGCCTGACCGCCGGCGCGACAAAGGGTTGATACTCATGGCCGAGGTAAGTCTGCATAAGGTGGTAAAGCGCTATGACGAGGTCGAGGCGGTGCGCGGCATCGATCTCGACATCGCCGACCATGAGTTTGTCGTGCTGGTCGGTCCTTCCGGCTGCGGCAAGTCGACCACGCTGCGGATGATCGCAGGCCTGGAAGACATCACGGACGGCGACATCACCATCGGCGGCGACGTCGTCAACGACGTGCCGCCCAAGGACCGCGACATCGCGATGGTGTTCCAGAACTACGCGCTCTATCCGCACATGACGGTCGCGGAGAACATGTCGTTCGGGCTGCGCCTGAAGCACTACCCGAAAGCCGAGATCAAGAGCCGGGTCACCGAGGCCGCGCGCATGCTTGATATCACCGACCTGATCGACCGCAAGCCCAAGCAGCTCTCCGGCGGCCAGCGCCAGCGCGTGGCGATGGGCCGCGCCATCGTCCGCAACCCGAAAGTATTTTTGTTCGACGAGCCGCTCTCCAATCTCGACGCCAAGCTTCGTGTGCAGATGCGGATCGAGATCAAGAAGGTGCACCAGAAGGTCCGCACCACGACCGTCTATGTCACCCACGACCAGGTCGAGGCGATGACCCTGGCCGACCGCGTGGTGGTCATGAACAAGGGCAAGATCGAGCAGATCGGCACGCCGAACGACCTCTACCACAATCCGGCGACGCGTTTTGTCGCGGGCTTCATCGGCTCGCCCGCGATGAATTTTCTTCCCTGCCGGCTCGACGAGGCCGCAGGCAGGCTCAATCTCCGCCTGACCGATCGTCTCACCTTCCCCGTGCCGCCAGCAAAGGCCGCGCGGTACCAGAACGTGCCGCGCAACGAGAAGCTGCTCCTTGGCATCCGGCCCGAGCATCTCACCGAGGCCAACGGACATGCCGTGCCCGGTATCGAGCCCTTCGAAACCGTGCTCGACGTGACCGAGCCGATGGGAATGGAGACGCTGGTCTATTTCACGCTCGAGGGCACGTATGTGTGCGGGCGGGTCAATCCGTCGGCCGGGGCGCGCGATGGAGCCCCGCTCCGATTGGCTGTGGACCTCAATAATATGCACCTGCTAAACGAGGGGACCGGCGCCGTCCTTTGACGGCGAAAAAAGAAACCCCAAGGGCAGGAAATGGCCACCAACAAGAAGAAGATTTTTGTCACGCAAACGATGTCGCCCAATGCGCGGGCTCTGTTGACCGAACGGGACGACATCGACCTCGTCGAGTTTCCCAACCTGATCTCGCCTCCTGATTTCGAGGCCATGCTGAAGCAGCATGCGCCGGTGCATGGCGTGGCGCTTGGCGCCACCCGCTTTGGCGAGCCGGAGCTTGCGGCGTCCGGGGGCATGAAGGTGGTGACGCGGATCGGCGTCGGCTACGACGCGGTCGATGTGCCCGCGCTCAGCAAACGCAAGGTGCCGCTGATGGTGGCGGGCACCGCGAACTCGCCGTCGGTCGCCGAGCAGGCGATCTTCATGATGCTGACGCTCGCCAAGCGGGCGCAGGAAATGCATGCCATGGTCAAGGAAGGCACCTGGGCGAGCCGGCTGGGCCAATTGCCTTTCGATCTCTATGGCAAGACGCTGCTGATCATAGGCTTCGGCCGCATCGGCACGCGCACGGCGAAACGCTGCCTTGCGATGGAAATGAAGGTGCTGGTCTACGATCCCTTCAAGCCGGCGTCCGAAATCACCGCGGCCGGTTGCGAGGCGGCAGGCAACCTCGACGCCGCATTGCCGCGCGCCGACTTCGTGAGCATCCATTGTCCGAAGACGCCGGAAACAGTCGGGCTGTTCAACGCGGCACGCCTGAAGCTGATGAAGCCGACCGCCTATCTCATCAACACCGCGCGCGGCGGCATTGTCGACGAGAAGGCGCTGCATGAAGCACTGGCGTCGCGCAGGCTCGCCGGCGCCGGCCTCGACGTGTTCGAGCAGGAGCCGCCGCCGGTCGGGCAAGCGCTGCATAACCTGCCCAACGTGATCATGGCGCCGCATGTCGCGGGCGTGACCGTCGAAGCCGTCGACCGCATGAGCGAGCAGACCGCGCGCAACATCCTGAGCGCGCTCGACGGCGAGCCGATCAAGCAGAACGTCATCAATCAAGACGTGCTCTGAACTCCTTGCGCGACCGCCTTTCCGAGCGGTCGCGCGCGCCAGTTTCACCACATAACATCAGTAGGTTAAGTCATGGCTTTCAAGGAATATGGCAACTACGATGCCATCGGCCTTGCCGAGCTCGTCCGCAACAGGCAGGTCACGCCCGGGGAGCTGCTGGACGAGGCGATCACCCGCACCGCCAAGGTTGATCCCGAGATCAACGCGGTCGTGGTCCGGCATTACGATTATGCCGAGCAGCAGATCGCAAAAGGACTTCCCGACGGTCCCTTCACCGGCGTGCCGTTCCTCCTGAAGGATCTCGACCTCCTCGAAGGCACGCGCACGACTTTTGGCGCGACCATTCTGAGGGATGACGTCGCTGACCGCACCGGCACCCTCGCGCAGCGTTTCCTCGATGCGGGCGTGACCATCTTCGGCAAAAGCGCGAGCCCCGAATTCGGCTTGATGCCGACCACCGAGCCGCGCCTGCATGGGCCGACCAGGAATCCCTGGAACCTCGCGCACTCATCGGGCGGCTCGTCCGGTGGCGCAGGCGCGGCGGTCGCCGCCCGCATCCTGCCCGTCGCGCATGCGAGCGACGGCGGCGGCTCTATTCGCATTCCAGCCTCCGCCTGCGGCGTGTTCGGCCTGAAGCCGACCCGCGCCCGCACGCCGATGGGACCGGATCGCGGTGAAGGCTGGGGCGGCTTTTCCTGCGGACATGTCGTCAGCATCAGCGTGCGCGACAGTGCGGCAATGCTGGATGCGATCACAGGCCCCGAACTCACAAGCATCTATCACGCGCCGCCGCCGGAGCGGCCTTTTGCCGAAGAAGCCAGGCGCGAGCCCGGGCGCTTGCGCATCGCCTTTACCGACAAGTCGCCCTATGGCGAGGCGATCGATCCGGAGGTCGCAGCCGCCGTGCGCGACGTTGCAACCATGCTGGAAAAGGTCGGACATCACGTCGAGGAACGCGCGCCCAAACTGCCGGCCGATCCGGCCGTGGTGATGCGGGGCATCGTCGGACCCAACACCGCGCTCACGGTGCGGCAGGCCGAACAGCGTTTTGGCCGTGCCATGACGGACAAGGATTTTGAGATCCTGACGCTGGCGATGGCGCACAATGCGCAACACTCCAGCGCGATCGACTACGTCACGGCGCAGTTTTCGGCCTACCAGATTGCGCGCGCACTTTCCGAGTTCATGGCGAGTTGCGACGTGTTCTTCGCGCCGACGCTGTGCACGCCGCCGCTGCGGCTCGGTGAGCTCGACGCGATGTCGGAGGATCTCTCTCATATCGGCCCGACGCTGCGGCGCTACATGCCGGGGACCTCGATGTTCAACATATCCGGTCAGCCGGCGATGTCGGTGCCCCTCGCCTGGAGCAAGGCGGGATTGCCGCTCGGCATGATGTTCGCGGCGGGCTTCGGCGAGGAGGGAACTCTATTTCGCCTGGCGGCACAGCTCGAGCAGAACCGGCCATGGCGGACCAAACTACCGCCGGTTTGCGCCTGAATTCTTGCTAGCGTATCCTTTTCGGGTCATGGGCTTGACAAAACTCGGCCTTATTGAGGATCAAGTTTTGGATGGCGCACGGCTGGTAGCGGCTGCGCCTCATTTTTCGAATGCGGAGACCGGGACCTTGAGTCAAAGCGACCCGACGGATCATGCGCTTGCGGCAATCGCGAGCATTCTCGATCAACCCGGGGAAGGTCCTCGCGAGGCGGAAAAGCCTGCGGCCGACGCGAAGCCGGTTATGCCGCCGCCGATACCTTCCCCTCCGCCGCTGAACGCGCCTCCGCCTCCGCTTGCACCCGCCATGGCTTCTACTGATGGCGATGACTATTCCAAGCTCGGCCCCGGCCCGATCGCTGCGATCCGTTTCAAATGGACCGCGCGCCGCGCCGATAATGGCGAATATTTCGTCGACGAGACTATCGGCGAGAGCTCGGCCCCGATCACGTCAGGTCCGATGACCAGGGATGCCGCAATCAACATGGTCGACGAGCGCGAGGCCGAGGCGCGGCATCGGTTCGAACAGCTGCGCCACGAAATGACCGGCCGCGCGGCAGCCGCCGATCTCGTCCGCAAGGGCGCCGGCGAGGCCTGAGGCATTACCCGCGGGGTGGGCCCAGAAAGTCCTTCTTCGCGAGATCGACGCCTGCATGCCGCAGGATGTCGTAAGCCGTCGTCACATGAAAGAAGAACTGCGGCATGCTGAATGTGAGCAGCAGCGAGCGTCCCGTGAATTTCCGCTGATTGCCGTTCTTGAAGGTAAAGGTGACGTCCCGATCGGCAGCGCCGTCGATTTCGGCGCGCGGCAGGCTCTGCGCGAAACCGATCGCCTGCTGGATGCGCGACTTCAATCCGGCGATGTCGGTCTCGCCGCCCGGCAGTGTCGGCGGATCGCGACGCGCCAACAGCGCGCCAGCCAGGATGGCGTGGCGGTTGGCCTCGTCGACCTGCTGCCTGAGGCTGTACATATTGGGATAGAGCCGCATCTTCAGCAGCACCGAAGGATCGATCTTGCGCGCCTCGGCATGAGCCGAGCCGCGGTCCAGCAGTTCGGACAAATTGCCAAGAAACGGCACGAAGACGCCGATCGAAGCCTCATACATCGAAATAGTCACGGTTGCGATTTCCCCGGCTTGGTCTAAACGCTCCGGCATCGTATCGATGAAACCGGACTTTGAAGCAAGAGAACACGGCAGCTTTGGCAAGATCTACGCTGCCTGGTTCGAGTAGCCCGCGCGCTAGCCGTTTTCGGACCCGATCACCAAAGGAAGCTCGCCTCAGGCCCGCGCGCCGGATAGTCTTTGCTGCATGTCAAGCAAGAGCTACGGCACTGTCAGCGCGGAGCGGCGCAAGGAGATGAGCGGCCTTGCCTTCGTGCAGGGGCTCGCGGACGGCACGCTGCCGCTCAACACCATTGCGCAGACGCTGGGCTATGACATCGCGGAGGCCGTAAGCGGACGGGTTGTCGTCACCGCCGAACCTGGCGAAACACATCTCAATCCGTCCGGCACTGTGCACGGCGGTCTTGCCGCAACGTTGCTCGACAGCTGCATGGGACTTGCGATCTGGTCGACGCTCGAGAAGGGTCTTGGCCAGACCACGCTCGAATTCAAGATTTCACTGATCCGCCCGATCACGCCCGGGATGGGTCTGATCAGGGCCGAAGGTACCGTGTTGAATCGAGGCCGGCGGATTGGAATTGCTGAGGGGCGGATCACGGACGATCGAGGCCGTTTGCTCGCGCATGGCACGACCACATGTCTGATTTTCGAGAATTGACCCGCCTTCGCTCCAAAATTTGAGCCGGCGCCGGCTGCGAAACCAGTTTGGCGACCAGCGATTGAACCAAAGCCGTTAGCCTACGACTTACGTGATGAACGTGATGTAGATCACGTTAGCAAGAATGACCGCGGCGTAGGTTCGTTGTTTCTGGGGGATCCGCTGCTCAGGAGGTCACAATGAAGAGGCTGTTGGCGATGGCCATCGTCCTGCTGGCGAGCAGTGCCGCGCAGGCGCAATACCAGTTCGAATATGGCGGCCGCACCATCCGCATTGATCCGGACCGCGGTACCGTTTCGATACCCGGTGTCTACGACAATACTCCGCGGAAATCGAAGCGCGCCAAAACCGATCAGGACTCTTCGCGCAGCAAGCCGAGTTCGCAGGACGCCAAGGCCGATACGCAGGCTTCACCTGCGCCGGCTTCCGCGCCGGCGCCAGCCGATGGCGCTGCGTCACCGCCGTCTGCCCCGCCGGCTCCTCCCGCGCCGGCAACCGCCGCGACCGCGCCTGAGCCGCCGACCTCCATGACCAACAATGTGCCCGCGGACAGCGCGGCCCTGCCGCCTCCATTGCCGCCGATCCAGGACGCCGCGCCGCAGCGAGCGCCTGCACCGTCCCCTGCGGTAGCTGCCGTGCCGCCTCAGCCCGCCCCGGCAGCGGCGCAGCGCCCGCGCGACCCCAATTCGCCGGTCGGCGTCTGGCTGACGGAAGAGAAGGAAGGCAAGATCCGCATCGAACAGTGCGGCGCCAATCTCTGCGGCTTTTCGGTCGACGCCAAGTCGAATGCCAATGGCGAGCAGGTGCTGATGAACATGAAGCCCGGCCAGGGCAAGTGGAGCGGCCGGATTCTCGATCCCAACAGCGGCAGCACCTATGATTCCACGATTGCACTGAAGGGCCCGGATACGCTGCGCGTGCAGGGCTGCGCCTTCGGCGGCATGTTCTGCGGCGGCCAGACCTGGAGCCGCGTGAACTAGCCAGCAACCACAAACACCCCGCGCAAAAAGCCCCGCTCGTCTGCGGGGCTTTTCATTTGTGCCCGAAATCACGTCCAGAGGGTGACGTGACAGTCATCACATCCCTGGAACCCGCGCGCAGCGACTATTCGTGCATGGACACACGAAAGGGGCTCGCCATGGGATTTACTCGCAAAACCTTCATCGCTACTTCGATTGCGTTGCTCGCGGCCGGCTCATTCGCCACCGCGGCGTCGGCCACGACGTTCGACGGCGAATGGAGCGTTCATATCGCCTCCGCCAGCTCCCAATGCGGCGACGGCCAGACCGTTTCGATCGGCATCAACAACGGCAGCATCTCCAGCTCGATGGTGACGGCTTCCGGCCACGTCGCCGACGCCGGCAACATCAGCGTGACGCTCGTGAACGGCATCAAGCGCGCGACCGGCTTTGGTCACCTCTCCGCCACGTCCGGTTCAGGCACCTGGCGCGGCACCCTGTGCTCGGGCACCTGGACCGCTTCGCGGAACTGATGGCCTGGAGGAAGCGGCCTCTTGCGTTTCTCCTCATGGTGAGGAGCGCGAAGCGCGTCTCGAACCATGAGGCTACCACTCGGGCCTCATCCTTCGAGAGGCAGGCTGCGCCCGCTCCGCAGGATGAGGGTTATTTCTTCGACGCCGCGTAGCGCGCCTTGGTCTCCGCATTCATGGGATAAAGGCCGGGCAATTGCGCGCCGTTGTTCACCTCGCCCACGATCCAGGCTTCCATCCGTTCCTGCTCGGGTCCTTCTGCGAGCACATGATCGAGCAGGGCCTGCGGGATCAAAACCGCGCCGTCCTGGTCGGCCACGACCACATCGTTGGGAAACACCGCGACGCCGCCGCAGCCAATCGGCTCGCCCCAGCCGACGAAGGTGAGGCCCGCCACCGACGGCGGTGCGGCGTATCCGTCGCACCAGACCGGCAGGCCGGTGCCGAGCACGCCCTCGACGTCGCGCACCACGCCGTCGGTGATCAGGGCGGTCACGCCCCGCTTCATCATGCGGGCGCACAGGATATCGCCGAAGATGCCGGCATCGGTGACGCCCATGGCGTCGACCACGGCAATGCAACCGGCGGGCATGGCTTCGATCGCGGTACGCGTCGAGATCGGTGACGACCAGGATTCCGGCGTCGCCAGATCCTCGCGCGCCGGCACGAAGCGGAGCGTAAAGGCCGGTCCGACCAGCCGCGGCAGTCCCGGTTTCAGCGGACGCGCGCCCCGCATCCAGACGTTTCGCAGGCCCTTCTTGAGCAGGACCGTGGTGATGGTGGCGGTGGTGACGTGCGACAGGATTTTGATCGCTTCGGGGGTCAAAGACATCGAAACAGCAGGCTCCGGTGGGATGGATTGGCGGGGCGCATCTTGCGGGGCGCGGGCAGCGCGTCAAGGGCGTGACAAGCACGAGAGTTTGAGCGAAAACGCATGCCATGGCCGTGCCGCTTTCCCCGCCCCGCCTCTTGCCGAGTGGCGACAGTGCCATCGCGGTGGAATTTGCCAGAAATATCGACGACGACGCCAGCCAGCGCGTGCTGGCGCTGGACAAGGCGCTGGCGGCAGCGGCGGTCGAGGGTGTGACGGAGACCGTGCCGACCTACCGGTCGCTGCTGGTGCATTACGATCCGGTTCGGATCGATTTCGAGACGCTGGGCGGAAAGCTGGTCGCGCTGGCACGACAGCCCGTCCCGCCGGCCGGCAAGGCACGGCGCTGGCGCGTTCCGGTCACTTATGGCGGCGAAAACGGCATCGATCTCGAGGATGTCGCAAAAACGCTGAACATCACGCCCGACGAAGTCGTGGCGCGGCATGCCGGCGGCGATTACCGCGTCGCCATGATCGGCTTCACGCCGGGCTGGTCCTATCTCTCGGGCCTCGACAAATCGCTGCACATGCCGCGCCGGCTTAGTCCGCGGGTGTTCACGCCGGCGGGTACGATTTCGATCGGCGGCGTGCAGGCCGGCATCCAGTGCCTGGCCGCTCCCAGCGGCTGGCATCTGCTCGGGCGTACGGCGGTCAGAACCTTTCAGCTGCATCGCGATCCCGTGTTCCTGACCCAGCCCGGCGATCGCGTGACCTTCTGCCGGGTCGATGAGAAGACCTTTGCCGAGCAGACCCGCGCCGCGGAAGCCGGCGAGATCGTCGCGGAGCTTGTGGCCGCATGAGCAAGCTCGTCATTTCCTCGATCGGCCCCGCCAGCTCGGTCCAGGATCGCGGCCGCCCCGGCGTACAGCGCTATGGGCTGGTGCCAAGCGGAGCGATGGACCGGCTTGCGCTCGCTGCCGCCAACACGCTGCTCGGCAACGAGCCGTTCGCAGCCTGCGTCGAGATCGGCCCGTTCACGGCGGCGTTGACGGCGCGTGACGGCACGGTGCGTGTCGCACTCGCAGGTGCTGCGCGCAGCGTCGAGATCGCGGGCCGACCGGTGGCGATGGATTCCTCGATGACCATCCCCGACGGTGAGACGCTGACGCTTGGTTTCGCCCGGGGTGGCGCGTTCAGCTATCTCGCGATCGAGGGCGGCATCGATGGCGAAGAGACGTTTGGCAGTGTCGCGGTCAATCAGCGCGCGGGGCTCGGCAGCCCCTATCCGCGTCCCTTGCAGGCTGGCGATGAGCTGCCCGCGAAGGCTGCGAGCGGCGCGGCCGAGCGCCGAATTGAGCTTCCGACCGTGTCGGGGCCGATCCGCGTGGTGCTCGGTCCGCAGGATGATGAATTTGCCGATGAAGCCAAGGCGCTGTTTCTCGACAGCGAATGGAAGATCTCGGCGACCAGCGATCGCATGGGCTATCGCCTCGAAGGCCCCGTCATCAGACATTTGCACGGCCACAACATCGTCTCCGACGGCACCGTCAATGGCAGCATCCAGGTGCCCGGCAATGGCGCGCCGATCGTGCTGATGCCGGACCGCAACACCACCGGCGGCTATCCCAAGATCGCAACCGTGATCTCGGCCGATTTCGGCCGCTTGGCGCAGATGCCGGCCGGAACGCCTTTCCGCTTCCAGGCGGTGAGCGTGAAGGAAGCCCAGGCGGAGGCCCGTAAATTTGCAGAGCTGCTCCGCGCCCTGCCCGACCTCCTCCGCAATCTGGAGGGCTTTGAGCTCAACCTCGAAGCGTTGCAGGATGCCAATGTCGCGGGAAGCGCCGTGAGCGCGGTCGACGCCGGCACCTGGCATGCAGAGCCGCCGAACCCTTTAGAATACGAGAGGCCGCGAAGGACATGAAGACCATCGATCTGAACTGCGATCTCGGCGAGAGCTTTGGCCCCTGGGAAATGGGTCATGATGCCGAGATGATCGAGCTTGCCAGCAGCGTCAACATCGCCTGCGGTTATCATGCCGGTGATGCCGACATCATGCGCCAGACGGTGGAGCTTGCGAAAGCGCGCGGCGTTTCCATCGGCGCCCACCCCGGATATCGCGACCTGCACGGCTTTGGCCGCAGGCCCGTGCCCGGATTGAAGTCCTCCGAGATCGAGAATCTCGTCGCCTACCAAATCGGCGCGCTGCAGGCGATCGCGACGTCGGCGGGCCATAAGGTCACCCATGTGAAGGCGCACGGCGCGCTGTCCAATGTCGCCTGCGAGGACGACATGACCGCGCAGGCGATCGCCAACGCCATCAAGGCGGTCGATCCCAACCTGGTGTTCGTGGTGCTCGCCAATTCCAGGCTGGTAAAAGCTGGCGAGCGGGCCAATCTGCCGATGGCACATGAGGTCTTCGCCGACCGCGCCTACGAGGATGACGGCAATCTGGTGTTGCGCAAGAAGCCGGGTGCGGTGCTGCACGACCCAAAGGAAATTACCGAGCGTGTGATCCGCATGGTGCAGGATGGCGCCGTGGTCTCGGTCACAGGCAAGGTCATCAAGATGCGCACCGACACCGTCTGCATCCACGGCGACAATCCGAGCGCGGTCGAGATCGCGCGCAGCGTGCGAAAAGCGTTGAAGGACAACGGCATCGACGTGGCGCCATTCAAGCGCGCGGCCTAAATCAGAAGGGATGAACCGAGAGCGTCCCGAACACCACCGCTGCGATCACCGCAAACGCGCCATAGAGCGCTGCGAGTCCCCCATGCGCACAAATTAAGAAACGTTCAGCCTGCTTCGCAAGCTGGAGCCGCAAATAGCGATGGCATGCTTCGCGAAACTCGCGACGCGGTGAGAATTTCTCCGCCACCACCTCCGCCAGGAAATTTATTCGGGCGCTTTTGAGGTGCTTTGCGTGGTTCCGGAACCTGCAAAATTGAGCATGATCTTTTCGGAAAACCGCTGCACACTTTTCCGGATCATGCTCAGTACACGTCTTGCTGGAACCGACCTTTTTTCTTCAATTCCCCTACAAAGCTGACGGCTTCGTCGGTTGAACGCGCACCAAATTGCGCGACGATGTCGACCAGCGCACGCTCGACATCCTTGGCCATGCGCTTGGCGTCGCCGCAGATGTACACGTGGGCGCCTTCGGCGAGCCAGGTCCACAATTCGCGGCCGACTTCGCGCATGCGGTCTTGCACGTAAAATTTCTTCGCGCCGTCGCGCGACCAGGCGAGCGACAGCCGCGTGAGCAGGCCCGAGGTTTTCATCGAATTGAGCTCGTCCTGATAGAAGAAGTCGCAATCGCTGCGCTGATGGCCGAAGAACAGCCAGTTCCTGCCGGGCGCGCCGGTCGCCCTGCGATCGAGCAGGAAGGCGCGGAATGGCGCCACGCCGGTGCCCGGTCCGATCATGATGATCGGCGTCTTGGGATCGGCCGGCAGCGCAAAGCCATGCGCCTTCTGCACATAGACCTGCAGCTCGTCGCCGGCATTGATGCGTTCGGCAAGGAAGGTCGATGCAAGTCCCAGCCGCTTGCGCTTGCCGATGACGTAGCGCACGCAGTCGACGGTGAGCGAGAGTTTACCCGGTGTTGCGTTGTGCGATGACGAAATCGAATAGAGCCGCGGCTGTAGCGGCTCCAGCGCCTCGATGAAGGCCTCCGGATGCGGGCGCACGTTGGAGAATTTCTGCAGCACTGCCATGACGTCGAGGGTTGCGGCATCGCCGTCGGGATCCTCGCCTTGCGCCAGCGCGCGCGCCTTCTCGCGCTGCGCGCCGCCGGTCAGATAGGAGAGCAGCTCGAACAAGCTGTCGGGTGCGGGCGAGAGCGACACGTCCGAGATCAGCGCCTCGCGCAACGTCTTGCCGCGCACTTCGGTCGTGTGCGACGCGCCGAGCAGCGCGATGACCTGATCGACGAGGCCAACTTCATTTTTGGCAAAGATGCCAAAGGAGTCGCCGACGACATAGTCGAGGCCCGCGCCGGAGAGATCGAAATCGATATGCCAGGTCTCTTTCTCGGAGCCATTCCTGTTGAGGAGGCGCCGCGACACGAAGGTGGCCGCGACCGGATTGTCGCGAGAGCGGCCTGGCTCGGCGACAACTGCGGGCGCCTCGGCTGCAGCAGCCGGAGCTGATTTCGCCGCGGCCGGCGGAGCTTTCTCGATCTCCTCATACAGCGATTTGAGCATCCGCGCGGTTTCCTTGCCGCCGGGGACGCAGAGATTGAGCCGCGCCTCGCCCTTGCCTGCAATCGCGTCCGAATAGTCGCTGCAATTATAGCCGCACTGGCCGCAATCCTGCTGTGCCATCGCCGCCATCATCCGCCGCCGCAGCGGACGCCCTTCGGCGAGCTTCATGCGATCGGCGATGGCCATGGTCTGGTCGTGCCAGGGTGCCTCGCCGTCATCGCCATCGCTGGCGGGACCGAGCAGCGCGGTGCTCTGCTCGGGTGAGAGCGGCGTGGTGCCGTCGAGGCCGAGCATGCCCACCAGGAAGCCGTTCAGCCATTGCCGCTGCTGGTCGCTGAACGGAGCGTTCGAAGGAATGATCTCCATCCGAGGCGGGGACGTCATCTGGTTCATGCTGATGCTTCCGCGTCTGCCAGCTTGCGCAGGGCCTCGCCGTCGTGACGGCGGGCAAAGGTGAGAAACGTTTCGTCGGATGACGTGCGGTTCTTGAGGTAGGCCTTGAGCAGGCGCTCGACCGTCTTCGGTGTGTCTTCCGCCTTGAGATCGCGAAACACCTCCTGCCCGATCTCCGCATCGGGTCCAAAACCGCCACCGGTAAAGAGGTGATAACCCTCTACCGTTTCTTCTTCGCTCGCGCAGGGTACCTTGGCGGCGATCAGGCCGATATCGCTGATGTAATGCTGCGCGCAGGAATGGTGACAGCCCGTGAGATGGATGTTGAGCGGCGTATCGATCTCGACCCGCGTATCGCACCAGTCGCCGATTTCGGCCGCGTGACGCTTGGTGTCGGATGCCGCGAACTTGCAGCCGGCATTACCGGTGCATGCGATCAGGCCAGCGCGGATTTGCGAGGCTTTTGTTGCCAGCCCCAATTTCTCGATCGCGGCGCTTGCGAGCGCAACATTCCCGTCGCGCACACCGGAAATGAGAAGATTTTGCCAGACCGTGAGCCGGATTTCGCCGTCGCCCAGATCCTGTGCGATTTTGGCGAGCCCACGCATCTCTTCGCCCGTCAGCTTGCCGACCGGCAGCGTCACGCCAATCCAGTTCAAGCCGGCCTGCTTTTGCGGATGCACGCCGATATGCGCCATGCGGTCGAAGGCCGGGCGGGTCGCGATCGCCTGCTTCGGCGCCCGCGTCAGCTTGCGGCCGAGCTTCTCTTCGACTGCGAGCATGAATTGGTCGACGCCCATGCCGTCGAGCACATATTTCAGCCGCGCCTTGAGCCGATTGGTGCGGTCGCCGGTATCGATGAACACGCGTACGATGGCGTCCGCCACTCCCGTTGCGTCCTCCGGCTTGACGATGATGCCGGTCTCTTTCGCAAAGTCGCTGTGGCCGGTGATGCCGCCCACACCGAGCCTAAACCAGATGCCGGGCTCGATGCCAAAACCGTCCTTCACCTCGATCGCGGAGAATGCGATGTCGTTGGTTTCCTCCAGCACCGCGATCCGGCCCGCACCGTCGAAGGCGACGTTGAACTTGCGCGGCAGACCGTAGAGCGAGCGGTCGTTGAGGATGTGGTAGTGCCACTCGCGCGCGTAAGGACGGGTGTCGAGCAGTTCCTGCGGATCGATGCCGGCGGTTGGCGTGCCCGTGACGTTGCGGATGTTGTCGGCGCCCGAGCCGCGCGAGCACAGGCCGAGGTCCTGGATGCCCTCGATCAGCGCCACGGCATGTTTGGGAAGGATCTCCCGAATCTGGAGATTGGCGCGTGTGGTGACGTGCGAATAACCGCCGCCACAAGTCTCCGCGAGATCGGCAAGACCGGAGAGCTGCCAATGCTTGAGGATGCCATTCGGCATGCGCAGCCGGCACATATAGGAATCCTGCGCAGGCGCGACATAGAACAGGCCGAAATAGCGCCAGCGGAAATTATCCGCCGGCAGCCGGCGGCGTATTGTTCTGCGCCTGCTGCTTCAGTCGCTCATAGGCGTCGAAGGGATGCTCCTCGCGCTTGAATTTTTCCTGGTCGGCGAGCTTCTTGCCTGAGGCGGTGACCTTGTCCTGCGCTCTGATATGCGCGGCATCGGGGCCGGCGGGCTCGGCATCGGCCTTGTCGGGCGCCGCCGCGCCGCCGAGGTTGCGGCCGACGCGTCCGACCTGGAGGCCCGACATGAAGCCTTCGAGATAGCGCTTCTGCTCGTCGCTGAAATCGCCGCTAACAGTTTCGAGTTTCATGATGTCAGAGCACCGCTATTCCGCGACGTTATTCAGCAGCTTGGGCCGCGACCGGCGCAGCCTGGACCGGTCGGTCTGTCGGCTTGTAGGTCGCGTAGAGTGCGAGGCCGGTGAAAACGAACCCGCCGACGATATTGCCGAGCGTGACCGGGATCTGGTTCCACACCCACCAGTCATAGACGGTGACCTTGGCGCCGAGCAGCATGCCGGTCGGAATCAGAAACATGTTGACGACGGCGTGTTCGAAGCCGAGCGCGAAGAACAGGAAGATCGCCCACCAGGTCGCAGCGATTTTTCCGATCGTCGAGTTGGACGTCATGGCCACGACGACGCCAAGGCTGACGAGCCAGTTGCAGAGGATGCCCTTGACGAACAGGCTGACCATGCCGGCCGTGCCGATGGCCTCGTTGGCGATGGTCTTGGCTTCCGCAGCCGCAACGATGCGCGCGGCAACGCCGGTCACTTCCGTCCTGCCCATGTTCGTCAGCGATATCGCAATCAGAAGGCCGAATGCGATGCAGCCAAGCAGGTTGGCGAGATACACCCACGACCAGTTGGCGACGACGGCGCCCCAGGTCGCCCTGCCCTCAAGACGCGCAAGCGGCACCAGTGCAAAGCTGCCAGTGACCAGTTCAAGCCCAAGCAGCACGATGATCACGAGAGCGACCGGAAAAATCAGAGCTCCGACCAACGGCTGACCCGTGGTCACAGCGCCGGTGAAAGCAAGTGTCGTCGCGGCTCCCAGCAGTGCCCCGGACAAGGCGCCACGGATCAAGAGATCGCGCGGGGGGAGCGCCAATTTCTTCACCCCGGCATCAATCATCGAAACAGCGACGTCGGCAGGCCTTACGTAATCCATAGCGAGGCTCCAGCTCCACGCTTCGCTGGCGTGGGTCACAACGAGGGGAAAGGGAATGTGCCGTCGCCCGCTTCTGTGCGAGCGATCCGATCAGCCTCATTGCTGCGGAAATCCATCGTGGATCTGGGCCCAGCAGGCATCACCGGCGGCTGGCTTGGTATCCCTATTCAAGACATGTGCCAGTGCAGCACGAGTCAAAAGTCTTAGTAAATTCAATCAATTATAAATTTTGCGTTGCATTAAGTGGATTGATGTTCATGCCTTTTCAGGAGGCATGAGCACAAATAATAAGCTTCGAATCAGGGTGCTTAATCTTTGATCAGGGACTCCGAAGTCCCCTTAGGGAGTCCGGCGGGATACCGCGAACGAGCCCAAATAGCCGCTGATGTCAGCGGGATCGAAGGCCGGCCCGGCGAAGGCGCGTAACGGGCCGACAGGCTGGCCTTTGCTCGCTCCCTGCCCCAGCGCAACGTCGTAGAGTTCGGGCCGGAACACGGCCATCGCGGTCTTGAGGGCGTCGGCGCTCAGCGACGTCTGTCCCCAGCGTACCATTTGCGCGTAGAGCCAGCCCGCCTGCGCCGGATCGGGCCGGCTCGCCGCCTCCCGGTTGACCAGAAGGTAGCGGCTGCTCTCTCGCATGGTGCCATCGGGTGAAATCTTCAAGCGTCCGTCCAGTGTCCGCTGTATGAGTTCGGCCTCGACGCCGATCCGGTCCGGCTGCGCCAGGATACGCGCGGTCTCGCTGCGGTTCTGCTCGACAAAGTCGGCGCCGCGCGAAGCGGCGCGGACCAACGCGGTGACGACTTGCGGATTCCTCTCCGCCCATCTCTGTCGGAGCGCCAGCACCTTCTCGGCCGCGCGAACCAGGATATCCGACACGTAGTGCAGGATGTGGCCGACGCCGCGGTCCACCGCGATGGAATTCCAGGGCGCGCCGACGCAGAAGCCGTCGATCTGCCCGCCCGCCAGCGTTTCCGCCATGAAGGGCGGCGGCAGCACGACGAGGCGCACATCCTCATCGGGATCGACGCCGCCGGCCGCCATCCAGAAGCGGAGCTGGTAATTGTGGGTCGAGAACGGAAAGGTCATGGCGAAAGTCAGCGGCTCGGCGCCGCTCTTGCGCCGCGAGGCCACCACGCGCGTCAGCGCTCTTGACGTCGCCATCGGATCGAAGCGATCACCGTCGAGCTCGGCCATCAAGGCTGCGTGCAAAGCCGGCGACACCGTGATCGCATTGCCATTGATGCCAAGGTTGAAGGGAGCGGCGATCGGCACCTTGACATGGCCGATTCCGAGGCTGGAGGCGATCGCAACCGGCGCCAGCAGATGCGCGGCGTCGAACAGCCCGATATTGAGCTTGTCGCGAACGTTCGACCACGACACTTCCCGCACCAGGGTGACGTCGAGCCCCTCCGCGGCGGTAAATCCCTTGTCAACGGCAATGATCAGCGCCGCGGCATCGACCAATGGAATGAAGCCGATGTGGAGCGGTGTGCTCATTTCAGCAGCTCCGATGCGGTCAGGATCGACTGCGCGATTTCGCCGATCTTCTTCTTTTCGCGCATCGCCGTGGAGCGCATCAGTACGTAGGCCTCTTCCTCGGTCAGGCCCTTCAGCTTCATCAGGATTCCCTTGGCGCGGTCGATCACCTTGCGCTCCTCAAGCGCATTCTTTGTGCGGTCGAGCTCGTCCTGCAGCTTCGCGAAAGCGTTGAAGCGCGAGACGCAGAGATCGAGGATCGGCTTGATGCGCTCCTTCTTGAGCCCGTCGACGATATAGGCGGAGACGCCGGCGTCGACGGAGGCCTGGATCGAGGCCGCATCGCTCTGGTCGACGAACATCGCGATCGGCCGCCGCACGGCGCGGCTGACCTGGAACATCTGCTCGAGGCTGTCGCGGCTCGGGTTCTCCAGATCGATCAGGATGATGTCGGGGTCGAGCGCATAGATGCGGGCGAGCAGGCTGTGCATCTCGCTGATATGGACGACCTCGGTATAGCCCGCCTCCCGCAATCCTTCCTGCAGGATGGCGGCGCGGATCGGGCTTTCGTCGACAATGACGATCTTGGGAGAGGACTCGGCGCCCATCGCTTACTCGGTGTCCGGCACGCATATCCATAGCACGCGAGCGGCCAGCTCAAAGTCTTGTATTTGTGGGCAATTAGGACTAGCTCACGGACCATCAATCACACCGTCTGGAACATGTCAGAGGCTGCCGCGCCGAAAATCAGCTTTGTTTCGCTTGGATGCCCCAAGGCGCTGGTGGATTCCGAGCGCATCATCACGCGCCTGCGCGCGGAAGGCTATGAGCTCGCGCGCAAGCATGACGGCGCCGACATCGTCATCGTCAACACCTGCGGTTTCCTCGACAGCGCCAAGCAGGAGTCGCTGTCCGCGATCGGCGAGGCCATGGCGGAGAACGGCAAGGTTATCGTCACCGGCTGCATGGGCGCCGAGCCCGAGCAGATTTCGTCCGCCTATCCCGGCGTGCTCTCGATCACGGGGCCGCAACAATATGAGAGCGTGCTCGATGCCGTGCATCGCGCGCTGCCGCCCGCGCACGATCCGCATCTCGACCTGGTGCCGCCGCAGGGCATCAAGCTGACGCCGCGGCACTACGCTTATCTCAAGATTTCGGAAGGCTGCAACAACCGCTGCAGCTTCTGCATCATCCCGAAACTGCGCGGCGATCTGGTGTCGCGCCCGGCGGGCGACGTGCTGCGTGAGGCAGAGCGGCTGGTGAAGGCTGGCGTGAAGGAGCTGCTGGTCATCTCGCAGGATACCTCGGCCTATGGCGTTGATGTGAAGTACGCAGAAAGTACCTGGCAGGACCGCCCGGTCCGCGCGAAGTTCTTCGATCTCGCCAAAGAGCTCGGCGAGCTTGGCGCCTGGGTCCGCCTGCAATACGTCTATCCCTATCCGCATGTCGACGAGGTCATCGCCCTGATGACTGAGGGAAAGATCCTGCCCTATCTCGACATCCCCTTTCAGCACGCCAGCCCGGAAGTCCTGAAGGCGATGAAGCGGCCGGCGGCGCAGGACAAGACGCTGGCGCGCATTTCGAAGTGGCGTGAAGCGTGTCCTGATCTCGCCATTCGCTCGACCTTCATTGTCGGCTTCCCCGGCGAGACAGATGCCGACTTCGCCTATCTGCTCGACTGGCTGGATGAAGCCGGGATCGACCGGCTCGGCTGCTTCAAATATGAGCCGGTCGCAGGTGCTTCGTCGAACGCGCTTCCCGGCGCGGTGTCCGACGAAGTCAAGCAGCAGCGCTACAACGCGCTGATGGCGCGGCAGCAGAAGATTTCGGCGCGGCGGCTGAAGCGCAAGGTCGGCAGCCGGCAGCAGGTGATCATCGATGAAGTCGGACCGACGGTTGCGCGAGGTCGGTCAATGGCCGATGCGCCGGAGATCGACGGCAGCGTCTATCTCTCAAGCCGCCGGCCGCTGAAAGTCGGTGAGATCGTCACCGCCAGGATCGAGCGCGCGGATGAATACGATCTGCACGGTAGCGTCGCAGGCTTTTGAGCGGCTTCAATGCGCCTTTGACGACGGCGAAACCGAGCGGACGGTCCAGAGCTTCAGGAGCCGCGCGGCTTCTTCGGTCGTCAACTCCGCAAACTGACGTTTGAGCTTTGACAATTCATCCTCAGCCGTGACTCCCCGGGAAAACCGGCAATCGAGCACCTCTTTCACGGTTTCCCAGCCAAGGCCCGCGACCCGGCAGGGAACGAGGATGCCGTCGCTGCGCAGGCTCTGCATCAGCGGACGGACGATCTCGACGCTGGCGCGTGCCAGCTCCGCCAGGGCCACCAGCGTCTCTTCGTAGCGCCTTTTTGCAGCGAAGTCGCGCAAGACCGCTTCATTGAGCCTGCCCTCTTTCTTGAGCTTTGCGACCAGGGCTCCGGCCGATTTGAAGTCGTGGTCCCGCGACATCTCGCGATCGACGTCGACCGATGCCGCCGAAATCGCCGCCCGTATTTCCTCGAAGAGATAGGAGGGAGCGCGGGACAGCATCCGGGTCCTCACGGCATCGGTGGCGTGGCGCAGAAGACGAGCCCGCAGCTCGGTCGGCAAGTCGGCGCGGATGCCGGTCACGACGGCAAGCTCGGGATCGGCCGAAGCCTGGGCGACGATCATGGCAAACCCCGCCGCGGAAACCCGGGCGCCCGGGTTGGTGACGAGCCGGCGGCTGACGCTCGGGAAACGGCGGATCAGCAGGCTGTCGGTCACCACTTCCTGCAGCCACCAGCGGCCCGCGATTGCGATCAAATGCTTCTCGCTCTTCGCTTTCGCGATCTCGACCAGGTCGTCACTCTTCAGGACCGGCGACTCCATCAGGACCGGCCCTGCCACGGCAATATCGTCGTGCCGGGCGAGATGCCTGATGACCGAGACCGGCGCCTGGGAGACCGGCGCCAACTGACTGCTCAATTCGGCGAGGGCGATGCGGGCGCTGACATCGGCGATGGCACGCAGTTCGATCGTGTTGACCAGCCGCTCGAAGACGTTGCCGAACAGCTCGATTTGCTCTTCGCTGAAGCTGCCTGCGGACGCCAGAAACAACGCCGTCACCCGCCCGGCCGTCTCAGCGCATTTTTCCGTGGAGCCTGCGGCAATCGCCGTCTCGACTTCATCGGCGATCGATGGATTTTGGTATGACATCGCTCGTCCTGAGCGCTCGAACGGCTATTCTAAGCCAGTCCGGCAACGCTACGGATCATGCCTAAAATTTTCGTAAAATTCGCCGCCCAGGCCTGTTCAGATGGCCATCTATCGCTTCATCGGCTGCAACTGGCCGTACATCAGCGATCGCCACAGCCACTCGATGGGGCCGAAGCGGTATCGGCGGAGCCACCATTGGCTGAAGAACACCTGTCCCGCGTAGACGGTCAAGCCGAAGGTGAGCGCGGTTGAGACATTCAGCTTTCCGAACAATCCGAGCCCATACCCGTAAAATACCCATCCAAAGATCAGGGATTGGACGATGTAATTGGTGAAGGCCATGCGTCCTAGCGGCGCCGCCCATCCCAGCAGCTTCATCCCTACCGCCGTGCTCGCAAGACCGATGATGAATGCGGCGTAGGCGAAAGCCAAAGTGACGGTCGCAAGCACGCTGCCCACGAAGGCCGTCGACACCGCCGCCGTCAGGCCCGCACTGAACAACAGCCCCCTGTTCTCCGAGGCGCGCTGCACTATCCCCGTCCGCCAGATCAAGGCGCCGATCAGGAACAGCGCCAGTGTACGGGGAAAGACCCAGACATGAAGAGGCGCGATGGCCGCGATCTCGTGCACGCGAAAGCGGAGGATTTCGAGAAAACTCCCTGTTGCGTAGGTTTGGCGTGCTTCCACAATGCGATGGGCAAGCCAGCCGGGGTCGGGAAACGGCAGCAGCCGGAGCAGATAAGAGCTGGCGTAGACGGCCAGCAATGCGAGAGCGCATCCCGCCAGCAGCCAACGTGGCCCATATAGAAGCGGCAACACCACCAGGCCCGCCAGCGCGTATTCCGTCAAGATATCGCCGTTCCAGATCAGCGTCAGATGGATGATGCCAAAGGCCAGCAGAGCCAACAGGCGTCGCACCAGCAGAACGGCGCGCGGCTTTCCCGCCAATCGATCGAACTGGATCGCAAGCCCCGCCCCGAACAGGAGCGAGAACAGTGCGAAGGCTTTCAGCTCGATCGCCTCGTCCAGAAATGTTGCGATCATGCGGTCAAGCGGCGATGCAAGGTCTCCGACCGGCAGAAATTGCTCGAAGATCGAAACCCGGAACTCGAAGACGAGATTGATGGCCATCACGCCGAACAGCGCCACGCCGCGCAGAATATCCAGCGCGACAAGCCGCTCTTCAAGCGGCGCCAATGACGGGTTCAGGCGATCGTCTGGCATCTCTTGCATGCCGCTCGAACTCGGGTCTGCTCAGTAACCTATCAATGTGCCGCGTTCGTTTGAATTGTAGGCCTCCCGCTGGCCTCGCTTGACACCCGCGCCCTTCGGCTGTATGAGCGCGCCCCATGATTTCGAACCGGACCAACCGCCGCGCAGCTTTCCGTCGTCGCACCAGCGACGATGATGGGCTGCGCCACGTCCGACGACCACGCTGAATAGCTAGATCAGCTTAGTTCTCGAGAAGGCCGCGCCCGACAAAGCGCGGCCTTCTTGCGTTTCCGCCCCCTCCATCCAACCCGCAAAGGAGTTTCCCATGCTCAAGGTCACCCATCCCTACGACGCGCTGATGGACATCACGGCGCGCCCGCAAACTGTGTTCGTCCGGGGCGAAGGTGCGCACCTCTGGGACGACACCGGCAAACGCTATCTCGATTTCATCCAGGGCTGGGCGGTGAATTGCCTCGGCCACGCGCCGGCTGTGGTCGCAGACGCCATTGCGGCGCAGGTCAAACTTCTGATCACGCCGAGCCCGGCCTACTATAACGCAGCCAGCCTCAAGCTCGCGAAGGCGCTCATCGACGCAAGCTGCTTCGACCAGGTGTTCTTTGCCAATTCCGGTGCGGAAGCCAACGAAGGCGCGATCAAGCTCGCTCGCAAATACGGCGCGCGGCACAAGGGCGGTGCGTTCGAGATCATCACCTTCGAGGGCGGCTTTCACGGCCGCACGCTCGCGACCATGTCGGCCTCGGGCAAGAAGGCGTTCGAACCGCTGTTCGAGCCGAAGGTTGCGGGCTTTCGCAAGGCACGGCTGAACGACCTCGATTCCGTCAAGGCGCTGATCAACGACAACACCGTGGCTATCATGCTGGAGCCGATCCAGGGCGAGGCCGGCGTCTGGCCTGCGGCCGATCAATTCCTGCAGGCGCTGCGCGCGCTGACGCAGGAGCACGGCCTGCTTCTGATCTTCGACGAGATCCAGACCGGCATGGGCCGCACCGGCAAGCTCTTCCACTACGAGCATGTCGGCATTGCGCCCGACATCATGACGCTCGGCAAAGGCATCGGCGGCGGCGTGCCGCTCGCAGCGCTGCTCGCAACCGAGCACGCCTCCTGCTTCGAACATGGCGACCAGGGCGGCACCTTCAACGGCAATCCCCTGATGTGCGCGGCCGGCCTCGCCGTGCTTGAGGAAGTCAGCCAGCCTTCGTTCCTGAAATCGGCGTCAGAGGCCGGCCTCTACCTCGAAAGCGAGTTGCAAAAGCTTTCAACGCGGCATGGGCTCGGCGACGTGCGCGGCCGCGGCCTGCTGCTCGCGCTCGATCTGAAGCTGCCGATCGGCGCCTCGATCGTGACGCAGGCGTTCGAGGCGGGCTTGCTCCTGAACTCGCCGCAGCCGGACGCGCTGCGCTTCATGCCGGCACTCAATGTGACGCGGGAGGAGATCGGCGCCATGATCGAGGGGCTCGATCAGATCTTGACCAAAACCGGCGCTGCGCGGCGGGTGGCATAGGAGGAATTCGTCATTGCGAGCGAAGCGAAGCAATCGATCGCGCCGCAAGGCGAAGCATGGATTGCGTCGTCGCTACGCTCCGCAATGACGGCTAGCCTCAAGGCTTCAGGATCGACGCGCCAGTCGTGCTGCGGTTTTCCAGATCGATGTGGGCCTTGCCCGCGTCTTTCAGCGCATAGGCATGGTTGATCGGCACGTGCAGCTTGCCGGAGATGACGGCGGCGAACAGCGTGTCGGCGCCCTCCAACAGTTCCTTGCGCGTGCCGATATAGTCGTTGAGCTTGGGCCGGGTCGCAAACAGCGAGCCGTGATGGTTGAGCTCGGAAATCGCAAACGGTGGCACCGGGCCTGAAGCATTGCCGAAACTGACGAACAGCCCGCGCGGCTTCAGGCAGGACAGCGAGCCCGGAAAGGTCGACTTGCCGACGCCGTCATAGACGACGTCACACAGCTCGTTGCGGCTAACCTGCTTGACGCGGTCGACGAAGTTTTCCTCGCTGTAGTTGATGACGTGATCGCAGCCATTGGCGAGCGCGAGATCGGCCTTCGCCTTCGAGCCGACCGTGCCGATCACGTGCGCGCCGAGCGCCCTCGCCCACTGACAGGCCAGCAGCCCGATGCCGCCGGCGGCGGCATGGATCAGCACGCGATGATGCGGTTCGATCTTGAAAGTCTTGTGCAGGAGATACCAGACCGTCAGGCCCTTGAGCATCAGGACCGCGCCCTGCTCATAGGTGATGTGATCGGGCAGTTTGACCAGCTTCTCCCAGGGAATGTTGCGCTCGGTCGCATAGGCGCCGAGGTTGTGGTAGTAGGCGATGCGGTCGCCGGGATGAAAATTGGTCACGCCCGGCCCCACCGCCACGACTTCACCTGCCGCCTCGTTGCCGGCGATGAAAGGCAAGCCTGGCGCCTTGTAGAGCCCGGTGCGGTAATAGACATCGATGAAATTCAGCCCGACGGCGTGCTGGCGGATGCGGACCTCGCCCGCAGCCGGCCCCGGCAGGTCGATGGGCTCGTACACCAGCGCCTCCGGTCCTCCCACCTTGTGCACGCGCACGGCCTTGGTCATCGCCAAATCTCCCGAAGACAAATCAACGAACAAAACCAAGGCCATTGAGGCGGCCTTGTCAACTCGACCCGTACCCGGCGACTAATGCGGCGCGTTTTGACGGTTGCGCTTCGCCAGCACGTTGAAGAACTCGACCGCAACGGAGAACGCGATCGCGAAGTAGATGTAGCCCCGCGGAATGTGGAACTTGAATCCGTCGGCGACGAGCGCCACCCCGATCAGCACCAGGAACGCCAGCGCCAGCATCTTGGTGGTCGGATGCTCCGCGACAAATCGCGCCACCGGTCCCGACGACACGTACATGATCACGCAGGCGATCACGACGGCCGCGATCATGATGACGAGATCCTGCGCCATGCCGATCGCGGTGATGATGGAGTCGAGCGAGAACACCATGTCGATGACGATGATCTGGAGGATAACCCAGAAGAACGCACTGGCGCCGCCCGAGCGTTCGTCCACTTCGTCGCCCTCGACCTCAGCATGAATTTCGTGGGTCGCCTTCGCGATCAGGAACAGCCCGCCACCGATCAGGATGATGTCGCGCCAGGAGATCGACAGGCCGCGCACGGCGAAGACGGGCTCGGTCAGCCCGATCAGCCAAACCAACAGGCTGAGCAGCAGGATGCGGAATATCAGCGCGAGAGCGAGACCGATCTGCCGGGCGCGCGTCGCGTGCGGTTCGGGAATCCGCGACACGATGACCGACAGGAAGATGACATTGTCGATACCGAGCACGATTTCGAGCGCGGTCAGCGTGAGCAGCGCCGCCCAGGCTTCCGCACTGGTCAAAAGGTCGATCATGATTTGAGCGACCTCACGAGGCGGAACGCCGCATCGCTCGTCACGACATACACTGCGATCAGGCACAGTGCGACGGTGACGGGCCATTCGACTTTGAAGTCCCGGATCAGCACGTAAAGTCCGAGCACGGCCCATACCGCCATCAGCGTGAGCGTGAGCCAGCGCAGCCGCACCACGCGCATGGGATGCAGGACATGGAAGGGAAGAAAGGTCGCCACGATCAGGATGGCGATCGCCAGGCTCGAGAGCGCCGGTGGCCAGTGCAGCAGGAACAGATAGAACGCGGCGATGTTCCACAGGCCCGGAAAGCCGCGGAAGTGATTGTCATCGCTCTTCATCCGCCGATCCGCGAAATAGAGCGCGCCGGAGACCGCGATCCCGATGCCAAGGATCGGCGCGGCGACCGGCATCAACAGCCGGCTCGCGGTGACGGCGTAAGCCGGCACGAACACGTAAGTCACGAAATCGACCACGAGGTCGAGGATGTCGCCGGACCAGTTCGGCTGCAGCCGCACCACATCGAGCCTGCGCGCCATCGGGCCGTCGGCGGCATCAATGACCAGCGCGACCCCGAGCCAGGCGAACATCGCGGCCCAGTGCTCGCGCACGGCCTCCAGGAGCGCCAGCAAGGCGATGCCGGCGCCGAGCGCCGTGAAGATGTGCACGCCGAAGGCGGCGGCGCGCCGCGACGGCGGGGCAAGCGAGGCTGCTGATGGGTCGGCCTGTTCCATGGGTGGCGCAGTGCTATCAGGAATCGGCTTGATTTGTACATGCACGGTTGCGGCGTTGGGCCGCGCGAGACCATCGTCGCAGGCTTGAAAATCCCGCCGGGAAACGTCAATTGTCCTGGTATGAGCGATGGATCGATCTTTTATGACGTGGCAGTCGTCGGCGGCGGTCCTGCCGGGCTGTCGGCCGCGATTGCGCTGGCGCAAGCGGGCGCCAACACCGCGCTGATCGCGCGCCGCGCGCCCTATGCGGACAACCGCACCACGGCGCTGCTCGGCAGTTCAGTCGATTTCCTGGAGCAGATCGGGGTCTGGCCGCGGTGTCGGGACCAGGCTGCAGCGCTGAAGACCATGCGGCTTGTCGACGACACCGGCCGGCTGATCCGCGCACCCGAGGTCAAATTCTCCTGCGAGGAGATCGCCCTCGAGGCGTTCGGCTACAACATCGAAAACCGCACACTGGTTGCGGCGCTGGAACAGCGCGCGGCCGAGCTTTCCAACCTGACGCGTTTCGACGACGAGGCCGAGACCATCACCCCGCAAGATGCGGCGGTCGTCATCCGGATCGGCGGCGGACAGCCGCTTTCCGCGCGGCTGGTGGTCGGCGCGGACGGCCGGCATTCCCTTTGCCGCGAGGCCGCCGGCATTGCGATTGTCACGCGCGAATTGAAGCAATCCGCCCTCACCTTCAACATCGGCCATTCCCGCCCGCACCGGAATATTTCGACCGAATTTCACACGCCGGAAGGCCCCTGCGTGTTCGTGCCATTGCCGGGCGATCGCTGCAGCGTGGTCTGGGTTGCTTCGCCCAGGGAAGCCGGGCGGCTGAAGGCGCTCGGCGATGACGAATTATCGGAGGCGGCCGAGACACAATCGCACTCGATCCTCGGCCGCGTGAAGGTTGAGGCCGGCCGCAATTTGTTTCCGCTCGCGATCGAACGGCCGAAGCAATTCGCCGGGAGACGCATCGTGCTGGTCGGCGAAGCCGCGCACGTCATTCCGCCCATCGGCGCGCAGGGGCTCAATCTTGGACTGCGCGACGCCGCCGATATCGCCGGCATCGTGCGCGAGGCCGTGGCGGCGGAGGAAGATCCGGGCGCGCCGCAGGCATTACGGCGCTATGACTTCAAGCGCCGCGCCGATGTGCTGAGCCGTACCTTCGCCATCGACCTCGCCAACCGCTCGCTGCTGAGCGACCTCTTGCCCATGCAATCGCTGCGCGCGGCCGGCATGCATCTGCTCGGCTCGATCGGTCCGTTGCGCCGGTTCGCCATGCGCGAAGGGCTGGCGCCATCGTGGCGCTCAAGAATACTGCCTACTGAAACGCCAGGTGGTCCGTCTGCAGAAGCTACATCACCGTCGCCAATGCGATCACGGACGAAAACGCTCCGATCAGGACCGCGACAAGGTTGAGAACGTCGATCATTTTTTGGGGATGAGTTGCGGCGTTGCACACCGTTCATGCTGAATGGGGGATTAATTCGTCGGCGCCGGCACTAGCATCGACAGCCGCGATGGTCTATCGACGTGAAATGATCAAAGCGCGGACCGCCAAGTTCCAGATCGGCCAGATCGTGCGCCACCGGGTGTTCAAATTCCGGGGGGTGATTTTCGACATCGATCCCGAATTCAACAACACCGAGGAGTGGTGGCTGTCGATCCCGGAGGAAGTGCGTCCGCACAAGGATCAGCCGTTCTACCATCTGCTCGCGGAGAACTCCGACTCCGAATACGTCGCCTATGTATCGGAGCAGAACCTGCTGCCCGACGATTCCGGCGAGCCGATCCGGCATTCCCAGGTCGCCGAGATCTTTGTGAAGGACAAATCGGGCGGCTATCGCCCGCGCAATCCGTCTTTGAATTAGTCACGTCGCTCGCGTGGTCGGCCAACAAAAAAGGCGCTCACGCGAGCGCCTTTTTGCTGTCTGGCGACGAGCCTACTTCGGCGGCGGCGCGCTGCCCGGATTGGCCTGCTCCAGCTTCTTGCGCTGCTCTTCGGCCTTCTTCTGCAATTCTTCCTGCAGTTTCTTCTGGTTTTCCTCGAATACCTTCGGGTCGGTCGGCGGGCCGTCATAGGCCTTGGCGAATTCGGCGAGCGGCAGCGGCAGGGTTAGCGGCGCACCGTTGGCGTTGATCGCCTGCACCACCAGGTTCTGGCCCTTCTTCATGTTGGCGAGCAGTTCCGGCGTTGCCTCATAGTCCGACATGCAGCCATTGGCGAAGCAGATGACGTAAGGCGATTGCAGCGGCTGGTTGTTGTCCACGATGATGCGGGTACCATGCACGAGTTGCATGCCGAGCGGCAGCGTCACACGCAGGATCTTCTTGGGCTCGCCTTCGGGCTCGATGATCACGGCGGCAACCACGGGCTGGCCGGACTCGATGCGGCCGTCCTTGCCGGTGAAGCAGACCTGCTTGGCGTTGGCGTCCTGGCCCTTCAGGCAGAACTTGGTCCAGGGGGCATAGATCAACTGGATCTGCTGGTCCTGGGGCTGGGCGGGGGCGCCGCCCTGCTGGGCCGGGGCCTGCGCCTGGGCCGCTGGCGGCTGCTGGGCGGGCGCCTGAGCGGCCGGCGCGGGCGCCTTCGGTGCAGCCTTGGGAGCGGCCTTCTTGGGAGCGGCCGGCGCGGGGGCCTGGGCCTGGGCTTGACCGTCAAACGCGAAAGCCGCCGCCAGCACGGTTGCCGCCAACAAGGCGAGGAGTCGCCCACGCGGCCCGACCGACGTGGCCAAGATACGGAAATTCATTGCAGAAAACCCTTTCTGAACGGGAACGCCCGAACTGCCGGTGACGCCCACCACCAAGCCGGTTCGCGCGGCTGTCTCCTAGTCAATTGAGGCGGATACGTGACAGGTGCGGCCCCCTTCCTCAATCGCCCGCTTTCATACAGGGGCGGACGGAAAGATCAATGCCGGCCGGCATCTTTGGTCCAAGGAATAAGCTGCCCGATCCGCTGGATGCTGCCCTCTATGCTAGAACCCGCAAGTGGCCCGTTCCGAATCAAATCCGCGCGTTTCGATGTTAGCTTTTCGGCGCATAAGCGCTTCCAGCTTCCTCCGCTCGACGCTCGCGCTCTGCGTCGCGGCAATGGCGAGCAGCGGCCCCGCTCTGGCTGCCGAGAGCCACGCCATCGCGATGCACGGCGCCCCCGCCTTGGCCGCCGATTTCACCCATTTGCCCTACTTCAATTCCGACGCGCCCAAAGGCGGACGGCTGACCTGGGGCGTTCTCGGCACTTTCGATAGCCTCAATCCGATGATTGTCAAAGGCATTCCGCTGCAGCAGATCAGGGCCTACGGCGCCGAGCGCGGCTATGTGATCGAAAGCCTGATGGCGCGCGCCGAGGACGAGCCGTTCACGCTCTACGGCCTGCTTGCAAAATCCGTCGAGACCGACGACCAGCGAACCTTCGTCACCTTCCATCTCGATCCCCGGGCCCGCTTCTCGGATGGAAAGCCGGTGCTCGCGGAGGATGTGTTGTTTTCCTGGGAGCTGTTGCGCGACCATGGCCGGCCAAACCACCGCCAGTATTACTCCAAGGTTGCCAAGGCCGAGGCGCTCGACCCGCTGACCGTGCGCTTCGATCTCGCCGGCGACAACGACCGCGAACTGCCGCTGATCCTCGGCCTGATGCCGGTTCTGCCCAAGCACGCCATCGATGTCGCGACCTTCGAGGAGACCTCGCTCACGCCGATGATCGGCTCGGGACCTTACCGTGTCACGGCGGTCAAGCCCGGCGCCAGCGTCACCTTCACGCGCAATCCCGATTATTGGGGCCGGGATCTGCCGATCAACAGGGGCCTGTTCAATTTCGACGAGATCAGGTTCGATTTTTTTCGTGAGGCCAACGGCTATTTCGAGGCTTTCAAGCGCGGCCTCTACGACTATCGCGTCGAGATCGAGCCGCTGCGATGGCACGATGGCTATGATTTTCCCGCCGCGAAGAACGGCGAGGTGATCCGCGAAACGCTCAAGACCGGATTGCCGCAGCCGACCGAATATCTGGTGTTCAATACCCGCCGTCCAGTGTTCTCCGATATCCGTGTGCGCCGCGCGCTGACGCTGCTGTTCGATTTCGAATGGATCAACCGCAATTACTTCTTCGGTCTCTACAGCCGGAACGGCGGCTACTTCCCGGGCTCCGGGCTCTCGGCTTATGGCCGAGCCGCGGACGAACGCGAGAAGACAATGCTGGAGCCCTTCGCCGCCCGCATCGCGCCCGACATCATGGACGGCAGCTACCGGCTTCCGATCACCGACGGCTCGGGCCGTGACCGCACCACGCTGCGCGCGGCGCTGGCGCTGCTCAAGGAGGCCGGTTACGAGCTTGACGGCACCATGTTGCGGCAACGCTCGACCCACGCACCGCTGGCATTCGAAATCATGGTGGTCACGAGCGACCAGGAGCGGATCGCGCTCAACTTTGCCGACAACCTCAAGCGTGCCGGCATCCAGGCGACGGTGCGCTCGGTCGATCCCGTGCAATTCGACCAGCGGCGGCTCGCCTACGAATTCGACATGATCCAGAACCGCTGGGATCAGTCGCTGTCACCCGGCAATGAGCAATCGTTCTACTGGGGCAGCCAGGCTGCGGACACCCAGGGCACCCGTAATTATATGGGGGCCAAGAACCCCGCCATTGACGCCATGATCGCCGAGCTCTTGCGCGCCCGCGATCATACGACTTTTGTCTCGGCGGTGCGGGCGCTCGACCGCGCCCTGATGTCCGGATTCTACGCTATTCCCGTGTTTAATCTCGGCGACCAATGGATTGCCCGATGGAATCGGATAGAACGGCCCAAGCAAACTCCTCTGGTCGGATACCTGCCGGAGAGCTGGTGGCAGCGGCCGGATGCGCCGGCGAAGTGAACGGGGTGGACTTCGGAACGGGGCAAGCGGTTGAATCAACCCACTACATCGCCGACGCTTGATGCGCTGTTCCAGCGCATCCTTGCCCGCAGGGGCGAGGCGCTCGCGCTGGTCGATCCCCAGAACAAGATGCGGATCACCGGACAAGCGCCGAAGCGGCTGACCTATGCGCAGGCCGACCGCGCCATCTCCGCGCTCGCGGCGCATTTCATCGACTCCGGATTGCCCGCGCATTCCGTGATCGCGGTGCAATTGCCCAACACCGTCGAGTTTGCGCTGACCGTGCTGGCCGCGCACCGGGCCGGCCTCGTGGTCGCGCTGTTCCCGCTGTTGTGGCGGCAGGCCGAACTCGTCGCCGCCCTCAACCGCACCAGCGCACGGGCGATCGTGACGACGGCGAAGATCGACGGCGTGATTCACTCCGATTTCGCCATGAATGCGGCGGCCGAAGCGTTTTCGATCCGCCATGTTTGCGGCTTCGGCAGCGACCTGCCCGAAGGCATGGCCTCGCTCGATGAGGCGATCGCGCGGCCGTCCGCGAGCCAGCGCGCGATCATCCAGGACGGCCGCAAGGCCGCGATCATTTCCTTCGACGTGACCGGCGGTGGCTTTCGCGCTGTGCCGCGCACGCATCTGAGCATCATTGCCGGTGCGCTTGCGCTGTCGCTGGAAAGCGACGTGGAACAGGGCGCAACCATCATGTCGGCGTTCGCGCCGTCCTCTTTCGCCGGGCTGGCGTCGTCGATGGTGATCTGGCTGTTGTCGGGCGGCGCACTGGTTCTGCACCATCCGTTCGACGGCGATGCGCTCGAAGAACAGATCGGCGAACTCGCCTGCGACACGCTGATCGCGCCCGCGCCGCTGGCGCTGCGGCTCGACGAGCTCGATCTCGCGGGACGGATGCCGAGCCTGCGCAATGTGATCGGCCTGTGGCGCGCCCCGGAACAGGTCCCCTCCAGTTCCCACTGGACCGCGACGCATGCGTCGATGACCGACGCCTATCTGTTCGGCGAGGCGGGTCTGTTCGGCGCGCGGCGGACGGCGGAAGATGGCGCACCGGCGCTGGTCAAGCCGGGCTTGCACGGCGCGCCGCGCGAGCTGCCGGGCTCCTCGATCGCCGGCGAAATCCTGCTGACGCCGAAGGGCACGCTCGGCCTGCGCGGACCGATGGTGGCGGTCGCGGCCTATGCGCCGCCCCCGCCGCCCGCGGACTCGCTGGTCCCGCAAGCCCCACGCGACTATGTGGATACCGAATACGCCGCGCGGCTCGACCGTGCGACCGGTACCGTCTCGATCACCGCGCCGCCGTCAGGCGTCATGGCGGTCGGCGGCTACCGCTTCCTCGCGTCCGATCTACAGGAATGGGGCCGGCGCCTCGGCCAGGGCGCGTTGCTGACCGCACTGCCCGATCGCCTCAGCGGCCATCGGCTTGCGGGCCGCGCCCAGGACAATGCCCGCGCCCGCGAAGCGCTGTCAGAACTCGGCCTCAACCCCTTGATGGTGGAGGCATTTCGGGATCGCACCGGCGCCGCCTGACGGTTCGTCACCGATGGCGTTGACCGCGCATTAAGCAGGCCACCTTAGGCTTTTCAGCTCCAGCGCTTCTGTCGATCCGAGTTGAAACATGTCCCAAGGCCCGCTCCTTGTCGTATCCAGTGCCGGGCCGCCGGCCTTTGCGGCCGCGCTGGACGAAGCCCGGATGTTCCCCCTGATCGAGGCGAGCCTTGCCGATGCCGCGAAGGCGGTGGCGCAGGTGCAGCCATCGGCGGTTCTCGCCGATATGCAAGGCGGCGATCTCGCACAGTTTGCGGCATTGGCGGCGCAGATCGCGGCGCGAAAACCCTATCTTCCGCTGCTCGCGGTCGGGCACGGACCGGCTCTGCCGGAAAACGCCATTCCGTTCTCGCCGCGGGACGGCAAGTTCGACCGCCTGCTGCCGCGCCTGCGTGCGGCGCTCCGCATCCGCGCCTTGCACGTCACCGTGTTGCGCCGGCTCAGCGAAGAGCCGACGACACGCCTGCCCGACACCGATCCCACGCGCGAAGCGACCGCGCTGCTGATCGGCCGCGGCGGCGCCTATCCTGCGCTGTCGGTTGCGCTCGGCGAGCGGCTTGGTGTGGTCGGCGCGTTCTCGATCGAAGCCGCCGCCAACCATCTCAACACCCGCGACATCGACGGCGTCGTGCTCGGCGAAGGCTTTTCCGTGCGCGTGGTCCATGCGTTCCTGACCGTGCTGTCGGAAGATGCGCGCTTCCGCAATCTGCCGGTGGTGCTGACGACAGGCGATCTGGCGCCTTCCTATGAGTTGCCCAATCTCGAGATCGTCCAGGGCGAGCCGGCCGACATCGCCGCCAATGCGCTGCCGCTGATCCGCCAGCACGCCTTTGAGGCCCGGCTCAGCCGCACGCTGCGCGCAATCGATGCGCAGGGACTGCTTGATCCGCAGACAGGCTTGCTCGCGAAGGCCGCCTTCGACCGCGATTTCGCCCATGCGGTCGGGCAGACGCTTGCCGGCGGCGGCGGCCTGTCGGTCGCGCGCTTCGTCTTCGATCCCGCCAATCCGCGCGCGCAACTCGATGGCGCGCGCATCATCAGCCGGCTGATGCGACGGATGGATTTCGGCGCCGCCCAGGGCGACGGCTCGGTCATCGTGGCGTTCGCCGACACGGACTTGCGCAACGCGCACGGCATCGCGCGTCGCCTCTCCGCCGTGATGCGCCACACTTCGACCGGCATGCGCGGCAGCCGTTCGGATCCCGCGGTGACGGTTGCGACCTTGTTGCCAAAGGATACCGCAAAATCGTTGCTGGCACGGCTGACCAGCGAGGCGCAGCGCGTGGCGTCCTGACGCATTTCCAATCCTCCTGAAGGAACATTTGTTTCTCCGTCGCATTGACGAACGACAGATGCTTCACTGGAGGACAAGATGAAGAAGATTGCATTGATTGCCGCGTCGCTGGCACTTCTCGCGAGCCCCGTCTTCGCCGAGAACGCCAAGACCACAACCACCGGCACCGCGCCGGCCGAGGCCAAGTATTCGACGGTTTCGAAGGACGAGATGTTCTCGTCGAAACTGAAGGGCCTTTCGGTCACCAACCAGAAGGACGAAACCATCGGCGAGATCACCGATCTCGCCATCAAGAACCATGAAGTCGACGCGCTTATCCTGTCGGTCGGCGGCTTCCTCGGCATGGGCGAGCACTATGTCGCGGTGCCGCCGTCGTCGGTCAACGTCCGCTACGACAGCAAGGACAACAAGTGGCTGGCTTCCATGAATACCACCAAGGAAGCGCTGAAGGCCGCGCCGGAATTCAAATACCCCTCGAAGTAAGCTCGGGCTCGGCAGAGCGGCCGTCGGCAGTCACGCCGGCGGCCGCTTTCGTTACGCCGCCTTTTTGTTTTCCGCGAGATTGGCGAGCTGGCGCAAAATCTCCGTCGTTCCGGCGAGCCGCTCTTCCGGCGTTTCCCAATCCTGGAAGAACACCACCTTCATGTCCGGCCGCACCTTGGCGGCCTGGCCGTGCTGCCTGATGAAGAACACCAGCCGGTCCGGATGCGCAAAACTGTTGTCGCGGAAGGTAATGACCGCGCCCTTCGGCCCGGCATCGACCTTCTCGACATTGGCGCGGCGGCAATAGGCCTTGATCGCGGCGACCTTGAAGAGATAGCGCACTTCGTCCGGCAGCACGCCAAAACGGTCGCGCAGCTCGGCGGCGAAATTATCGATCTCTTCGTCGGTCTCGAGATCGGCGAGACGCCGATACAGCGACAGCCGCACGGATAGATCGGCGACATAGTCTTCCGGGATCAGAACAGCCATGCCCACTGTGATCTGCGGCGACCAGCGATCGGCCGCGGGCTCGGCGACGCCGGCTTTGAGGTTGACGATCGCCTCTTCGAGCATCGACTGGTAGAGTTCAAAGCCAACTTCCTTGATGTGGCCGGACTGCTCCTCGCCAAGCAGGTTTCCGGCGCCGCGGATGTCGAGGTCGTGGGAAGCCAGCTGGAAGCCGGCCCCCAATGTCTCGAGCGACTGCAATACGGTCAGCCGCTTCTCCGCCTGCGCCGTGATCTTCTGCTGCGCCGGCAGCGTGAATAGCGCATAGGCACGCAGTTTCGAGCGCCCGACCCGGCCGCGCAGCTGATAGAGCTGCGCCAGACCGAACATGTCGGCGCGGTGCACGATCAGCGTGTTGGCGTTGGGAATGTCGAGGCCGGACTCGACGATCGTGGTCGAGAGCAGGATGTCGTATTTGCCGTCGTAGAAGGCCGAAATGATGTCCTCGATCAGCGTCGGCGCCATCTGGCCATGCGCGACCGCGACCTTCATCTCCGGCACGTTCTTGTCGAGGAAATCCTTCACGCCGGCAAGCTCTTCGATCCGCGGAACGACATAGAAGGCCTGGCCGCCGCGGTAGCGCTCGCGCAGCAGCGCCTCCCGGATCATCAGGGGATCATGTGGCGCGACAAAGGTACGTACCGCAAGCCGGTCGACCGGGGGCGAGGCGATGATCGAGAGCTCGCGCACGCCGGTCAAGGCGAGTTGAAGAGTGCGCGGGATCGGTGTGGCACTGAGCGTCAATACATGCACTTCGGCGCGAAGCCGCTTCAGCCGTTCCTTGTGGCTGACGCCAAAATGCTGCTCCTCGTCGACGATGAGGAGGCCAAGATCGCGGAACTTGATCGCCTTGCCGAGCAGGGCATGGGTGCCGACCACGATGTCGATCGAGCCGTCGGTGAGGCCCTTCTTCACCTGCGCCAGCTCCTTGCTCGCGATCAGGCGCGAGGCCTGCGCCACTTTCACCGGAAAGCCCTTGAAGCGCTCGGTGAACGTCTTGGTGTGCTGGCGCGCGAGCAGCGTGGTCGGCACCACGACCGCGACCTGCCTGCCGTCGAGCGCCACCGCAAAGGCCGCGCGCAACGCCACCTCGGTCTTGCCGAAGCCGACGTCGCCGCAGATCAGCCGGTCCATCGGGCGGCCGAGCTCGAGGTCCTTCAGCGTCGACTGGATAGCAGTTTCCTGATCCTCGGTTTCCTCATAAGGAAAACGCGCACAGAACTCGTCATAGATGCCGGCCTGCACCGGCAATTTCGGCGCCTCATGCAGCATCCGTTCGGCCGCGATCTTGATCAGCTCGCCCGCGATCTCGCGGATGCGGTTCTTCAGTTTCGCCTTGCGCGTCTGCCAGCCGGTGCCTCCAAGGCGATCGAGTTCGATATTGGCGCTGTCGGAGCCGTAGCGCGACAACAGCTCGATGTTTTCGACCGGCAGGAACAGCTTTGTATCCGCTGCATAATGCAGCTCGAGACAGTCATGCGGCGCGCCCGACACTTCGAGCGTCTGCAGCCCGATGAAGCGGCCGATGCCGTGCTCGACATGGACGACGAGATCGCCTGACGTCAGGCTCGTGACCTCCGAGATGAAGTTTTCGAGCTTGCGGCCCGCCTTGCGTGGCCGCACCAGGCGGTCGCCGAGAATGTCCTGCTCGCTGATGATTGCGACATCGTCGGTCTCGAAGCCACTTTCCATGCCGAGCACGGCGAGCATCGCCTCGTTGCGCGGCGTAGCCTGCACCGTGCGCCAGGCGTTGACGCTGGTCAGGTTCACCAGCTTGTGGTCGCTCAGCATGCTGCGCATGCGGTCGCGCGAGCCTTCGCTCCAGAGCGCGACGACGACCTTCTTGCGCTGGGCCTGCAGCAAACGGATGTGAGCTACAACGGCTTCGAATACATTCACATTGCTGTCGTTGCGCTCGGGCGCAAAGTTGCGGCCCTGGCGGGCTCCGGCATCGAAGACATTGGTACCTTCAGGCACCGCAAACGGCGTAAACCGAGCCAATGCGCCCTCGTCCAGGCGTTTCGCCCAATCGTCCTCGGTCAGATAAAGCCGGTCCGGCGGCAACGGCTTGTAGATCGCGCCGCCGCCGGGATGCTCCATCGCCTCGCGCCGCGCCTCGTAATAGTCGGCGATCTGCTTGAAGCGCTCGCGCGCAGCGTCCTCGCCCAGGGGCTCGATCGCAACGGGCGCATCGCCGAGATAATCGAACAGCGTGTCCATCCGCTCCTGGAACAGCGGCAGCCAGTGCTCCATGCCAGGATGACGGCGGCCTTCGGTGACGGCTTCATAGAGCTGGTCGTCCGGTGACGGCGCGCCGAATTCTGCGACATAGCCCATGCGGAAGCGGCGGATGGTCTCGGTGACGAGCTGGAATTCCGAGATTGGCACCAGATCGAGCGAACGCATGTCGAGCAGCGTCCGCTGGGTTTCGGCATCGAAGGAACGGATCGACTCCAGCGAGTCGCCGAAGAAGTCGAAGCGCACGGGCTGGTCGAGCCCGGCAGGAAAGAGATCGAGGATGCCGCCGCGCACGGCATATTCACCGGGCTCGCGCACGGTCGAGGAACGCGTGTAACCATTGTGCTCCAGCCAGGCGATGATGGAGTCCATGGGCACGACCTGCCCGGGCGCGACCGACAGCGCCTGTGCCGCGACCGCATCGCGGGCCGGCACGCGCTGGACGATCGCGTTGACCGTAGTCAGCACGATCAGCGGTTTGTCGCTGCCGGTCAGAATCGCGAGCCGGGCGAGCGTGGTCAGGCGCTGTGCGAGAATGCCACCATGCGGCGAAACGCGGTCATAGGGCTGGCAGTCCCAGGCCGGGAACTGCAGCACCGGCAGGTCGGGCGCGAAAAACTCCAGTGAACGAGCGAGCTGCTGCATGCGCGGCCCGTCGCGGCAGACTACCGCGAGGCTGATTGCCGGCTTCTTTGGCTTTGCTGCGACCGCGCGCGCGAGGTCGCAGATGACGAGGCCCTCGGCGCCTTCAGCGACATTGGCCAGCGTCAGCGCGCGGCCGGGCGTGAGCAGCTCGGCGGGAGATTTGACTTGCGGTTTCATGCGCCGTGATCCACGGCGCGGAAGGCCTTGATGCGCTCAAACAGCGCACCGGCGTATTCAGGTACGAGCGGCCTGTCGCCGGTCAGCGCGGCATAGAGATCGGGATCGGGAACCTCGATCAGGCGCTCGAGCTGGCTCAACTCGTGGTCGGCGAGCGTTCCGATCTCGGCATCCGCGAAGCGGCCGAGGATCAGATCCATCTCGCGCGTGCCACGGTGCCAGCAGCGAAACAAGAGCCGCTTGCGGCGGTCATCGAGCCCGTGGCTCGATCGTGTCGATCCCGTCATTTCCAACAATCCAGTCCAACGCCGAAAGCCCGGACGTGCCGGGCGCGGTGGATATAGCCTTGGTTCACGCCGATGTCAGCCACACTTCGTCGAAAAAAGCCGTGGATGGACGGCGCAAACCCGGGCAAGACGAACGCGAACGGTCCTGGATTCCCAAGATGCGCCCTGCTCTCCTCAATCCGCTGTTTGCGCCGGTGACGAGCCTTCCCGGCGTAGGGCCGAAGCAGGACAAGCTGCTTCGCTACCTGCTCGACCGCGATGAGACGCCGCGGCTGGTCGATCTGCTGCTGCATCTGCCGAGCCAGGTGATCGACCGCCGCGCGCGGCCGAAAATCCGCGATGCCGCACAGGGAACGGTGGTGACGCTGGAGGTAACGGTGGACCGGCATCGGCCGCCGCCTCCGCACAATCGCCGCGCGCCCTATCTCGTCTACGCCAGCGATGACACCGGCGACGTGGTGCTGACCTATTTTCGCGCCCAGCCGGGCTATGTCGAAAAGCTGCTGCCGATTGGCAGCAAACGTTACGTCTCCGGCACCTTGCAGATGTACGACGGCATCCCGCAGATCGTGCATCCCGATCGTGTGGTGGACGAGGCGGCGTTTGCGCAATTGTCGGGAATTGATCCGGTCTATCCCCTGACCGAGGGCCTGGCATTGGGTTCACTGAAGCGCGCAGTCGCGCAGGCGCTGACGAAATTGCCCGATCTGCCGGAATGGATCAGCGCCGAGGTGATCCGCCGCTGCCATTTCCCGCCAATCCGGGAAGCGCTGACGCGTGTGCATCAACCGGTCGAGCTGACCGACATTCTGCCGGATCAACGCTTCTGGTCGCGTCTCGCCTTTGACGAACTTCTGGCCGGCCAATTGGCGCTGGCATTGATCCGCGCGCAGTTGCGCCGTCCCGCCGGCAACCGCCATGCCGGCGACGGCAGTCTCCGCAAAAGGATCATCGACGCGCTGCCTTACGCGCTTACCGCCTCGCAGCGACAGGCCGCGGCGGCGATCGCCGACGATCTGAAACAGCCGGTGCGGATGCTGCGGCTGCTGCAGGGCGATGTCGGCTCCGGCAAGACCGTGGTGGCGCTGCTTGCTGCCGCGGCCGTCGCGGAGACGGGAAAACAGGCAGCGTTGATGGCGCCGACCGAAATTCTGGCCCGACAGCACATCAAGACCGTCGCGCCGCTCGCCGAGCGCGCCGGGATGAAAGTCGCGATCCTCACCGGCCGCGAGAAGGGCAAGGAACGGCGCGAATTACTGGCGCAACTCGAAACCGGCGAGATTGATCTCCTGGTCGGGACCCACGCGCTGATTCAAGACGACGTCGTATTCAAGGCGTTGGCGCTCGCCGTTGTCGACGAACAGCATCGCTTTGGCGTGCGCGAGCGCCTCGCGCTGACCTCGAAGGGCGAAGCGGTCGACGTGCTGGTCTTGAGCGCCACGCCGATCCCGCGCACGCTGGTGTTGACCTATTTCGGCGACATGGACATTTCGGAACTGCGCGAAAAGCCCGCCGGCCGACAGCCGATCGACACCCGCGCCCTGCCCGACAGCCGGCTGGAAGAAGTCATGGACGGCGTTGGCCGCGCGCTTTCTTCCGGCAAGCTGGTCTACTGGATTTGTCCGCTGGTGGAGGAAAGCGAGGCCGAAGGCACCGATCATCTCACCAACGCGACCAAGCGTTTCGAGAGCCTGCAGAAACGCTTTGGCGACAAGGTCGGCCTTGTCCACGGCCAGATGAAGGGCGTGGAAAAGGACCGTGTCATGGCGCAGTTCGCCGCGCACGAGATCCAGCTTCTGGTCGCGACCACCGTGGTCGAGGTCGGCGTCGATGTGCCGGCCGCGACCATCATGGTGATCGAGAACGCCGAGCGTTTTGGCCTCGCCCAACTGCACCAGTTGCGCGGGCGGATCGGCCGCGGCGCGGAGGCGTCGACCTGTCTCCTGCTCTACCATGAGCCGCTGGGCGAAATGTCCAAGGCGCGGCTCAAGGTGATCCGGGAGACCACCGACGGATTCCGGATCGCCGAGGAAGATTTGAAACTGCGCGGCGAAGGCGACGTGCTTGGCATCCGCCAGAGCGGCCTGCCCGGCTATCGCATCGCCCGCTCCGAGGTGCACGCGCAACTGATTGCCCAGGCGCGCGATGAGGCGCTGCGTATCATGAAAGACAATCCAAAGCTAAAGGGCGCGCGCGGCGAAGCGCTGCGCTGCCTGCTCTACTTGTTCGAACGCGACGAGGCGATTCCGCTGATCGGCGCGGGATAGCGACAATTGATTTATCGACCCCAATTTCCAGGCCGACGACGTGAGGTATGCCTAATGTGGGTAATTTGAACTTCATCTGCCTCGGTTCTATAAAAAATCAAATACCGCAGGCGAGGAGCCACGACGACCCGCACATCCGGTTCATCCGTCATCCTTCCTGCCAAGGGGTGTTCACCGATCTCGCGAGCTCGCTCCATCAGACGAGCGATGAAACGCGAAGCAACGACCGGACTATCTTGGCTGACGTAAGCATGTATTTGGGCAAGATCTCGCTGCGCCGTTCGCGTGAAGCGAACTTTCATGCACGTCGATGGAGCTGGTAAAACTCTTCCATCTCCTGTTCGGTCGCAAAATTGCCCTGGCGAGCATCCTCCAACCCTGCTCGAACAGCGGCTCGTTCCTCCTCGGACAGTCTATAAACGCCCGTACGCCGCGATTCGATTTCGCGAGCCAATTCCGCAAGTTCCTCCTGGTCCTCTGCCGGCCAGGATTCGAACTCGCTCCAATAATGCCTTCGTTCCGGGGCTCATCAGTCACTTCACCTTCGCTGTCTCGGGCTGCAGCGACGCATTGGCGATGCGCGCGGCATTCGCCATGCCGGCTAGCGCGGCCGCCTTCTTCTGCGGATCGTTGCTTGAGCCGGGCTGCACCACGCCGCAGGACATAATCAGCGTGGCTGCGTCCTCGGTGCTCATGTCGACTTCGATGATCTTGCTTTTGGGCACATAAAAGAAGAAGCCGGTGGTCGGGTTCGGTGCGCAGGGCAGGAACACCGAGATATGATCCTCCTGCCCCGGCAGGCTGCGTGCGACGTCAACGCTCGGCGCCTGCGAGATCAGCACGATCGACCACATGCCGGGCGAGGGAAACTCCACGAGACCCACACGGCGGAAGCTTGAGCCCTGGCCCGAGAACAGCGTCTCGAATACCTGCTTCAGGCCGCGATAGATGGCGCGCACGGCCGGAATCCGCCCGAGCAGACGATCGCCGAGATCGACCAGGGTGCGGCCGATCAAATTGGCGGCGAGGAAGCCGAGCAGCGTCAGCGCGACCACGGCGACAATCAGCCCCGAGCCCGGCACGCCGAACGGCAGATAGGTCTCCGGACGATAGGCGATCGGGACAAACGGCCGCACCAGGCCATCCACCCAGGTGACGAACCACCAGGTCAAATACAACGTGATGGCGACTGGGCCAGCGACGACGAGACCGGTCAGAAAATAGTTCCGGAACCGCGCCATGATACCGGAAGACGCCTCCGGCGCGGGTTCGGCTGGCGGCACAGGGGACGATGGCAGGGTGTCGCGGGAGTCCATAAGGGTTCCAGGGGGGTTCAAAACATCAGCTAGGTGTTCTAGCAGATTTTTGAAGGGCCAGGGCACAGCGAAAGCCCCTCACCTGCCTATTCGGCCATCAGCCTCATTCGACCGTCACCGATTTCGCGAGATTACGCGGCTGGTCGACGTCGGTCCCCATCACCACGGCGGTGTGATAGGCCAAAAGTTGCACGGGAATGGCGTAGACCATGGGGCTGAAAGTCGCCGCCATGTCGGGCAGCACGATCGTCACCAGTGATTCCACGGACGCCTCCGCCGCGCCCTTGGCATCCGTCATTAGGATGATGTTGCCGCCGCGGGCGGCGACCTCCTGCATGTTTGAGACGGTTTTTTCGAAAACCCGGTCATACGGCGCGATCACGACGACCGGCATGTTCTCGTCGATCAGCGCAATCGGCCCGTGCTTCAACTCGCCGGCGGCATAGCCTTCGGCGTGAATGTAGGAGATTTCCTTCAGCTTCAGCGCACCCTCGAGCGCCAGCGGGAACGACGTGCCGCGGCCGAGATAGAGCACGTCGCGGCTTTTGGCGATGTCGCGCGCGAGCTTCTCGATTTGCGGTTCGGCCGCAAGCGCCGCGGCCATCAGCCGCGGGATTTCGATCAGCCCATGGACGAGCTTGACCTCGTCGTCGTCGGACAGTTCGCCGCGCGCCTTGCCGGCCGCGATCGCCAGCGCCGCAAGCGTCATCAGTTGGCACGTGAACGCCTTGGTCGAGGCCACGCCGATCTCGGGACCGGCGAGCGTCTGCAGCACGGTCTCGCTCTCGCGGGCAATGGTCGAGGATGGCACATTGACGACGGAAAGCGTGTGAGCGCCCTGGGCCTTGGCGTAGCGCAGCGCGGCCAGCGTGTCGGCGGTCTCGCCGGACTGCGAAATGAAGATTGCCAGATCGCCCCTGCGGAGCGGCGCCTCGCGGTAGCGGAATTCGGATGCGACATCGATCTCGACCGGCAGGCGGGCAAACCGCTCCAGCCAGTATTTGGCGATATAGCCGGCATAGCTCGCGGTGCCGCAGGCCGTGATCGAGATGCGCTGGATGTCCTTGAAGTCGAATGGCAACCTGGCCGGCAACGTCACGCGTTCGCTCGCCATGTCGACATAACGGGCCAATGTGTGGCCGACCACTTCCGGCTGCTCGTGAATTTCCTTGGCCATGAAGTGGCGATAGTTCGCTTTGTCGACCAGCGAGGAAGAGCCGACGTGCCGGATCGCCTCGCGGCGCACGATCGCGTTGCTCCGGTCGTAGATCGTCGCGCCCTTGCGGGTCAGCACGACCCAGTCGCCGTCTTCGAGATAGCTGACCGTATCGGTGAACGGCCCGAGCGCGATCGCATCCGACCCGAGATACATCTCGCCTTCGCCGTAGCCGATGGCGAGCGGCGGACCGTTGCGCGCGCCGATCATCAGGTCGTCCTCACCCGCAAAGATGAATCCGAGCGCGAACGCGCCGCGCAGCTCCGAGAGCGCCGCCCTCACCGCTTCGACCGGCTTGACGCCGTTCTGCAGCATGTTGTCGACGAGATGCAGCACGATCTCGGTGTCGGTTTCAGTCTTGAAAACCGCGCCCTTCTTTTCCAGAGCTTCGCGCAGCTCGCGAAAATTCTCGATGATGCCGTTGTGAACGACGGCAACGCGCCCGGTCGCGTGCGGATGGGCGTTGTTTTCAGTCGGCTTGCCATGTGTGGCCCAGCGGGTATGGCCGATCCCGGTATGGCCGTTGAGCGGAGCTTCGTTCAGCCGCTTCTCGAGGTTCTTCAGCTTGCCCTCGGCGCGGCGGCGATCCAGCTTGCCCGCTTCCAGCGTCGCGACGCCTGCGGAGTCATAGCCGCGATATTCGAGCCGCTTCAGTGAATCGACGAGCTGCTCCGCGACCGGGCTGCGTCCCAAAATACCGACTATCCCGCACATGCGGATTATTTCCCCAATCCAAGACAGGAATCTCGCAGGAATCTCGAACGCCCGCGACTTTCTTAACGAAAATCGAAGGTGGCCTGATACTCAATAATTATTGCGGGTAGTTACACCCAGCCTTGTCAGTGACTTCCCAATCTATCCGTTTTTTCCGTGAGCGTGGTCAAATACATAGATTTGGGTAAACGGCAGAATGGGACTAAATGATAGCAAGCGTCGCGCACCAAACGCGCCACCCGGCTGCTTCTGGCAAGACGGCGTCCTGTGGGGCAAAGTCAAAGTTCCGGGGCAACACCAGTATTTCAAGTGGTCCCTCCGCACTACGGACGCGAAGGTCGCAATCCAGCGTTGGATGCTGGAAGGACAGCAGCATTCTCGCCCTGCCGTCGATGTTCCTGATGAAGAGGCGCACAACAGTCCTTCAGAACCGTTTTGTCCTAGGGGAATGACGGTAGATAGGGCGGCTTATTATGTGGGTCTTGATCGGGCACGGTTTCTCACGCTCGTGACCTCAGGACGCATGCCAGAACCTTTCGAGATTGAAGGTGTCGAAATTTGGGACCGACACGAACTCGACGCTGCGTTTGGTTGTGTCCTGCACCGTACTAAACGGGGCGGGTGTGCTCCGACTTGATGGAACCTGCCCGCATCATGCAGTGGACGCGGGCACTCAAGTCAAGGCTTTCTCGGCTTCCCCTTTAACCCCTTCTTGGCCGATGCCTTCTTTGCCGGCTTCTCCGCAACAAACCTTTTGCGACCCGATGTTGGCAGGGGGAGATTGCCTTGCTGAGGAGCAGGCGTGAACTCCAGCACCTCCGTGATTTTCAAATGCGGATCGCCGTCGGGCTTGGTTGGTGGCGTGAGTTCGATGCGCACCCGATACCGATCGTCCCTGAACGAGCCGCCACGCTTCATCGCGTCGGCTGCGATAGAGGTTTCCGAAATGTCGAAGTAAACGTGCTTGTCGCGATCGTACAGGAACCGCCAGCGCTTCGCCCGCTCATCGAAAACCGGCGAATATACGTAGAGCGTTGTGATGAATGTCTTGGTCGCGGCGTCGTCGCTACCGTTCTTGACTAGTTCGGTCGCGTCTGTCGCCAATACGATATCGCGAACGTCATCCCTTCCGATCGATGACACAGGCTGATCATCCTCGCGAAACTCGACCCGTGTCGCCTCGTGCATTTCGATCGGCGCAAAGGTGTCCTTTACCGCATCGAGGACGCGGGGGTCGCCCGCGAGCCTGATGACGTCGGGGTGGACGTTGATCGTGTTGCCGTCGCCACCGATGATTTGAATGGTGACGTTTGTCTGCGGGGCGTCAGGCTTCGACGGTTCGGTGGGCTTAACCGTTTCGACCTGCTTGTTCTTCTTCCATTTGAGAAAATCGAGCAGAGAGGTGGTGCCCGTCGCGCTCCTAATCACGCCAATCAGTTGCAGGAGGTCCTTGGCAGTCTTGACGTGGTCATCCCCCAAGAGCGTCTTCGCCACCTCGTAGGCATGCTGGATGACCTCGAAATTGATATGAAAGCACTTGTGCTCGAAGTCCGAGGCGACCACGACACGCATTCGCGATCTGTCACCATTGAGGATCGCATTCGATTGCCTAACAAGCCGGTCGAAACCCTGTAGTGCCGGGACGAGTGCCTCGATATCGATCGAATGGTCGTTCGGATTGTCCCCATGATAGGCAACTTGGAATGCTTGACGAGTGCCCTCTGCACTACCGTCCTTGGTGTCATCCATTTCCCGCGCCCTAATTCAAAAAGGGCACTATACAACTTGAATGCGAGGCGTGTGTTGAATAAACATGAGAACACATGAGAAGAAATGTGGGAAATGCCATTTTGGGAAATACCTGAAAACACAGGCATTTTTCCACTTCCTAGGATTTATTGCGGATTGCGACAGGATTAAGCGCGAAGCTTAACAATTTCAGCGTTCCATTGGCTTCGACGCCTTTCCCCCGCCCGGAAGGCGCGAACGGTCGGCTGCGAGCGCATGAGCCGTCGCGGGAAGGCGATCACTCCTTCGGCTTCTTTTCGCGCATCTTGATTTCGCGATAGCGGGTGGCGCCGCCCTCGCGGATCGACTGCTGGCTGCGCTCGATCGCCATGGCGTCGTCGGGCACGTCGCGCGTGATCACCGAGCCCGAGCCGATGTAGGCGCCGGCGCCGATCTTGACGGGTGCCACCAGCGAGGAGTTGGTGCCGACAAAGGCGCCCTTGCCGATCAGCGTCTTGTGCTTGGAGAAGCCGTCGTAATTGCAGGTGATGGTACCGGCGCCGATGTTGGAATTGGCCCCGACCTCGGCATCGCCGATATAGGAGAGATGGTTGACCTTGACGCCGGCCTCCAGCGTCGCCGCCTTGGTCTCCACGAAATTGCCGATGCGCGCGCCATCGCCGAGCGAGGTGCCGGGTCTGAGCCGCGCATAGGGACCGACGGAGGCTTTCTTGCCGATCGAAGCTTCCACGATGTGCGAGAAGGAATGGATCACCGCGCCGTCGGCGATGGTGACGCCCGGGCCGATCACCACAAAGGGTTCGATCGTGACGTCCTTGCCGAACATGGTGTCGGCGGCGAGATAAACCGTCTCCGGCGCAATCAGGGTCACGCCGGCGTCCATCGCGGCCTTCCGGAGCCGCGCCTGCATCACGGCTTCGGCTTCCGCCAGTTGCGCCTTGGTGTTGATGCCGCGCACTTCGTCTTCTGTGGTTTCGATCACGACGGCCTCCAGTCCCATTTCTCTCGCTATCGTCACGGCATCGACCAGATAATATTCGCCCTTGGAGTTGGCGTTACCGATCTTGTCGAGAATCTTCAGCGCATTCTTGCCGTCAAAGGCCATCACCCCGCCATTGCACAGCGTGACCTTGCGCTCCTCCGCGCTGGCATCGGCCTGCTCGCGGATCGCGACCAGCTTCTCGCCCTGCATCAGCAGCCGGCCATAGCCGGTCGGATCGGCGGCGCGGAAGCCGAGCACGGTGAGCGCGGCGCCGTTCTTCAGAGCCGCGCGCATCCGTTCAAACGTCTCGGCCGAGATCAGCGGCGTGTCGCCAAAGGCGATCAGGAGATCGTCGGCGCCGCGGGCAATCGCCGCACGCGCCGCCAACACCGCATGCGCGGTACCCAGCCGCTCGCGCTGGACGAAGGTTTCGGCGTCCGGGCGAAGCCGGCGCGCCTCCTCGGCGGCGGCCGCGTGCTCGGGGCCGATCACGACGGCGAGGCGGGTAAGAGGCCCATTAGGGGCCGCGTGCAGCACATGGGCGAGCAGCGACTTGCCGGCCACCGGATGCAGCACTTTCGGCAGCGAGGAGCGCATGCGCGTGCCCTCACCGGCCGCAAGCACCACAGTCAGGCTGGATCGAGCGGTCATTCGTTTCCCTTAAAGCGTCACCTCGAGTTCCGGGCGATGTCATAAAGCGTTTTCTGTTCACCGCAAACGCCCGGGATTCAAGTTGGGCGGTCAATTCCTGATAATGTTCCCTTGTGATTCGTTAAGGATTCGGGGGGCTTCGGGGAAGTCGTGGCAAAGAAATCCGACCGATTGGCCGGCGTCTTGGAGGCTGAGAGGACCGGCGGGATGCTGTCGGGCCTTTTCGCCGAGGAGAACGAGTTCGACCGCCGTGCGCTCTGGCGGATCGGGGCGTGGGGCTTCACCACGGTCGGCGCCGTGGTGCTGGCGGTCACCGCCAACCAATGGTCGCTGGGACTGCGGCGCGATCAGGTTGCGGCCGCCGATCTCACCCGGCAGGCTCAGCAAATCCAGATGCTGGCCAAGGAGAGCCAGAACGAGACGCACCGGCTCGCCTCCGCCATCGATACGCTGAACGGCGACCGCGACCGGCTGTTCTCCCGCGTCACCGTGCTTGAGCAGGGGCTCGATTCCGTGACCGGCACGATCGCCAGGCAGAATGCCGCGACAGCACCGCAAAAGCCGTCGCCGTCCGCAATGCCGGCCATGATGACGCCGCCGCAGACGGTGGCCGCCGATCCGCCGCAGGCACCTGCACCGGGCCTGGCCGCTGTACCGCCAGCCACGACAACCGCGCTGGCGCCCGCTCCGGAGAAGCCGAAGGCAGAGGCGGCCAAGCCTGATCCCGCTCGCGAGCCGAGCACGTCGCTGCCGCAGATCGCAGCCATCAAGCCGGCCGTCCCGCTGCCGCCGACGCAGGCGTCAGCTCCACCGCTCGCCCCGACGCAGGCTCCTGCAATAGGGTCTGCGAAGTCGATGATGGGCCCGCCCGACCCTGCCGCGCCCAAACTGGTCGAGCCGGCCAAACTGGTCGAGCCGGCCAAGAGCGCCAATGTCCATCCCGCGCCGCCACCTGCCCCCGCCACAGCTCCTGCACCGGAAGCCTCGGCCTCGGCCGCCCTCGATGCGAAAGACAAGCCCAGGGAAAGGTCCAAGGAAAACTCCAAGGAAAACTTCAAGGAAAATTCCAAGGAAAATTCCAAGGAAAACGATAAGCAAAAGGACCAGGAGAAACCGGTGCTGGACGCCGATGCGGCGGCGACCATCCAGCGCACGGAATTCGCGGTCGAGCTTGGCGGCGCCAATTCGATTCCCGGCTTGCGCGCGCTGTGGCGCGGCCTGTTGAAAGCGAACAATGCCGAGCTCGCGGAGCTGCGCCCGATCATCGTGCTGCGCGAAGGCAATACCGGGCTCGGCATGCAATTGAGGCTTGCCGCGGGCCCAGTGCATGACGCGGCCGAAGCAGCGAAAATCTGCGCCGCCCTGGTCGAAGGCCAGAGGACTTGCGAGACCACCGTATTCGACGGTCAGCGGCTCGCCATGAGCGCGGACGAGCAGCACGCCCCGGCAGCGAAGCCGCAGGCGGCCAGGTCGCAGAGCTATCGGCGCTATACGCCGAAACATTCCAAGAAGGACGACCCGCCGCCGGCGCCGCCAAAGCAGGAAAGTTCCACCTTCTCGCTTTTTGGCGGCGGCAAGAAATAGCAAGTGTAATTAAAACAGCAGCTTGAGAGATTTTTCTCGAGTTGTTTGGATGTACCTTGACGTCTTGTCCACCGCCTCGTTCGCGGGGCATATTGCGCCCATGACAAAGAAACCGTTCCGACTGACCCCCTATCAGGTGCAGTGGCTGATGATCGTGGGTTTTGTCACCCTCGGCTACGCGCTCTATGTGCGTTATCTCGTGGTCGAATATTCGACAGTGGCGCTCGCCTGCGACGCCGGCCTGCAAAGCCTGTCCTGCAAGGCGCGGGCGCTTGTGACTGTGCTGTTCAAGAACTCGGTGTTCGGCAGCGTGGCGCTGGTGATCGCGGCGCTGAATTTCATCCGCCCGTCGATCGTGCTCTTGACCGGCGGGCTGATCGCCGCCTGCCTCGGCATCGTGCTTTACAACATCGCGCTGTCGGGATTGGCGATCGGGCTGTTTATTTTGGGCTTTGCACGCCCCGCGCCCGCCACAGCGTGAACGCAAGCAAGAGATAACCGGCGCAGGTCCACAGCGACTGCCAGTTGTCGCGGCCTTCGTTGAAGCCGACATAGATCGCGCAGACCGCCAGCAGCCCGGCGAACACGGATTCGGCGATCGGCCGCCTGCCTTGCTGCGGCCGGTTCAGCATCAGGCAGGCGAACGGCACCGCCGCAATGGTCAGGCTTGCATAGGGAAAATCGCGGTAGCGCGGATCGAACACGAAGCCGAGCGCGGTCTCGGCCGCGATCAGCGTGGTCACCATGAGGCTCGCGCCCAGGCACCACATCGACAGCGCGAGCGGGCCGCCCTCCTCGCCGCGCGGTCCGAACATGTCGAGAAAGGTCGGCAATGGGCGCCCCGACACGACGGCGTTGGCGCCCAGCACCGATGAAACGAGGGCGGCGAGCAGCAGCGCGCCCCATTGCAGCCAGCCACCGACGCCGTAGCTCTCGTAATACATCTTGTCGGCAGCCACCCCGAGCAGGATTCCGGCCGACGTCGCGATCAGCCCAACCGCGATCCAGGACGAGAGCGGCGGCGTCCACGGCCGCCGCCGCGTGGTCGCCCAGGCGGAAACCAACACGAGGATGCTGAAAGCCAGCCCCGCGCCCATCTGCCATTTCCACAGGGGGAAATTACTGATCGGCTCGCCCGGCGGATATTTCAACTCGCGATGCACGGAATCAAAGAGGCCCCAATAGCCGCCGACAGTGCCTTCGAGCCGACGTTTCCAGGGCTGGTCGTAGGCCTCAATCAGATTGACACGAAAATTCTGCTGCTTGGCCATCGCCAGGATTTCGGAGACCACGCGGGCCTGGTTGGTGCGGGACGGCAGCGCGGCCTCGCGCATACGTCCCTCGCTTGGCCAGCCGGTCTCGCCAATCAGGATTTCCTTGCCCGGAAATGTTACCGCCATGCGCTGGCGGATGAAATTGACGTGTGTGGCGGCGAATTTTGCGCGGACAGGCACGTCCTCCCAGTAAGGCAGGATGTGGATGGTGATGAAATCGACCACGCTGTAGATTTCGCGGTAACGCAGCCAATATTCCCAGACATCGGCATAGGTGACGGGGACGGTGACCTGCGCCTTCACCGATCGGATAATGGCGGCAAGGTCATCGATCGTCATCTCCCCGCGCAGCAAGACCTCGTTGCCGACCACCAGTGACGTGATGACGTCGGGGTTCTCCTTGGTAAGGCGGATCGCCGTCGAGATTTGCGCGAAATTCCTGGCGGTGTTGGAGCCGAGCCAGATTCCCTGCATCACCTTCAACCCGACCTTGCCGGCAATGGCCGGCACCTGGTCGAGGCCGTTCTCGATCGAATACGTCCGCACGCATTCGGAAATCTTCGCAAGCTGCGTCAGGTCCTGCTCGATCTGCCCGGCCGGAATGTAAGTCGAGGGATCAAGGGGCGTCTGAGCGCCTCGGAACGGTGCGTAGGAAACGCAGAACAGCTTGGCCGAGGGATCAATCGGCGCGCGCGCAAGCGTGATCGGCGTGGCCAACCACCACCACACGCCTGCAATGGCCATCAGGGAAATGAGTAGAAGCGCCAGTGGCGTGCGAAAGGGAATCTGTTCCATCCTCGGGCTTGCGGGACCGTCGATTAGCGCCTCGACCGCTCTCTGCCAAGAGGTCTACCTAAAACGAAGGTCCCTCATCCGCCCGCACAGCCTGACAGGGGTGACGTGCCGCAGGGCGATAAAGTTGTGACCTTGCTGGACAAAATCCTAAATTCCAGTCATGGGATTCAGGCGAGGAGTTCGCCGCATTGGGGACCCATTTGCTCGGCATCACCGGTGGCGGCGGCAGGCTAGTTTGGGTAACCAATCGGGGAATTTATGCGTCGATCGATGCTTCTACTAAAGACCACCCTGCTGCGCCATCTCTCGGTCCCCGCGCTCGTTCTTGCCTTGGGGTGTGGAAGTGCGCTTGCCCAGAGCGGCGACAACCATGCTCAGGACCAACAAAAGGGCAATGCAAACGCCGCCGCCGAGGCCAACAAGGATAACGAGCGCAAGACCGCCGAGTTCGCGGAAGCAGCCCAGGTCATCAGCGGGCCGGCCGGCAATCCCGAATGCGTCTGGCTCGGCCGCCGGGTGGTCCGCCTGATGTGGGTCGACGACCTCGATACCGCCTTCCGGCATCTCGACCTCTATGACCGGTTCGGCTGCCCGGGCGGCCACATCCAGGCGGCGTTCCGCTGCCTGACCCGGTTCGGCTCGCAGATCGACGACAAGGTTCCGCGCAGCCTGGACACCCGGGTTCATGCCTGCTGGATCAATCCGGGCGCCCAGCCGCAGACCACGGCCGCGGCGTCCCCTGCTCCGGCAACGTCCGGATCCGCCGCGCCGGCCGCTGCTCCGGCGCCGGCGGCCTCGCCGTCACCTGCGGCAAAATAGCGGGCGCTTGAATGCCGGAACCGCCGGTTCGTTCATGAGCCAGCAAGGTGAGCGCCCTTAAAACGCCATGGCGTCATACCAGTTGTGAAATGGCGTGGCAGGACTATCCTTTAGCTGCCGCCGTGTCGGTCGAACCTAGGGGACAGGTTCGCTTTCGCCAATCACGCCCCGTCAGGTCTTCGCGATGCGTGCCGTCGTCGCCGTTCTGTTGTTCGTTACCGCCGCCCACGCCGCGCTGTGGGGCGCTCTCCAGCAGAAACAGCAGGCCCCCGATTTCCGCGGCATTCTGCCGAGCGCTTCCTATGCACCGTTTGAACCGGGCCACACGGTCGATCCAGTAGCCGACGCCGAGAAGGTGCGGGCCGACATGCGGAAGCTCTCGACGCTGACGCGGGCGGTCCGCCTGTACTCCTCAACGGAAGGCAACGAACTGGTGCCCCCGATTGCAGCCGAGTTTGGCATGAAGGTCACGGTTGGCGCCTGGATGGACAAGGATGGCAATCGCAATAACCGCGAGATCGATGCCGCAATCAACCTTGCCCGGAAGAACAGCAACGTCGTCGGCATCGTCGTCGGCAACGAAACCATCTTCCGCGGCGAGCAGATCCCGTTTGAGAATCTCGGGCTCGACCCGGAGGAAGTCGCGCGAATAACGCGCGAGGAAGCCGAGCGGCTTCAGCAGGCGCAAGCACAACCCGAGGACAAAAGGGCCGAGGCAATCAAGGCGGCGGTGGCCGAAAATCACGTCCAGCGGCTCATCAAGGTGATCCAGCGCGTCAAAAAGTCGGTCAATGGCGTTCCGGTAACGACGGGCGAAATTTGGAACATCTGGCGCGACCATCCTGCACTCGCCTCCAACGTCGATTTCATCGCAGCCCACGTTCTCCCTTACTGGGAGAACTTCGCCTCGAGTGAGGCCGTCGACCAGGCCGTCGACCGCTACAACAAGCTGCGGGACCAGTTTCCCGGCAAGCGCATCATGATCGCCGAATTCGGCTGGCCGAGCGCTGGCTACAATCTGGGTCGGGCCGACCCCGGTCCGTTCCAGCAGGCTTCCGTGCTGCGCAATTTCGTTGTCCGCGCCGAAGCCATCGGCATGGACTACAACATTGTTGAATTGATCGACCAGCCCTGGAAATTCTTTGAAGGCGGCGTGGGCCCCTATTGGGGCATGCTTAATGCAGCGCGAGAGCCGAAATTCGCGTGGACCGGACCGATCGTGAATCCGGACTATTGGAAGCTCGCCACCATCGCGCTCCTGGTCGGCATCCTGATGTCGCTGCCGATCCTGCGGCTCGCCGAGCCGACCGTGCTGCAGGCGCTGGTGCTGTCGGCGGCCGCCAACGGCATCGGCGCCTGGGCCGCGACGGTGTTCGCCTTCTGGGACGGCCACTATTTCGTGTTCGGCTCGGCCTTCGCCCTCATCCTCGGCGTTACACTCCTTGTTCCCCTTGTCCTCATCGCGATGGCGCGGATCGAGGAGATCGCCGCGGTTGCCTTCGGCCACCCGCCGCGAAGGCTGATCGTCAAGGGCGCGGCGCTGGCGCCCGCGACCTTGGGCGAAGAACTGACCTTCCCGAAGGTCTCGATCCATATCCCGGCCTATTACGAGCCGGTGGATATGCTGAAGCAGACGCTCGATGCGGTGTCACAGCTCGACTATCCGAATTTCGAATGCATCGTGATCATCAACAACACGCCTGATCCCGCGTTCTGGCAGCCGATCCAGGATCACTGCCGCATGCTCGGCGAGCGCTTCAAGTTCATCAACGCCGAGAAGGTGAAGGGCTTCAAGGCCGGCGCGCTGCGCATCGCCATGGACCGTACCGCAGCCGACGCCGAAATCATTGGCATCCTCGATGCCGACTATGTGGTCGAGCCCGACTGGCTGAAGGACCTCGTTCCCGTTTTCGCCGATCCGCGGGTCGGCATCGTGCAGGCGCCGCAGGAGCATCGCGACGAAGACCGCTCGCTGATGCACTACATGATGAACGGCGAATACGCCGGGTTCTTCGACATCGGCATGGTCCAGCGCAACGAGGAGAACGCCATCATCGTGCACGGCACGATGTGCCTGATGCGTCGCGCGGCGATGGACATGGCCGGTGGCTGGTCCTCCGACACCATCTGCGAAGACACCGACTTGGGATTGGCCATCATCGAGCACGGCTGGCTCACCCATTACACCAACCACCGCTACGGCCACGGTCTGCTGCCCGACACCTACGAAGCGTTCCGCAAGCAGCGCAATCGCTGGGCCTATGGCGGCTTCCAGATCGTGAAGAAGCACTGGCGGCGATTCCTGCCGGGCGCGAGCCGGCTGTCGCGCGACCAGAGGCGCGAGTTTTCGCTGGGCTGGCTGAACTGGCTCGGCGCCGAAAGCCTCGGCGTCGTCGTGGCGATCCTCAACCTGATCTGGGTGCCGATCGTGGCGTTTGCCGACATCGCGATCCCCGACAAGATCCTGACGCTGCCGATCATCGCCTCGTTCACTGTCTCGCTGGTGCATTTCATCGCGATGTACCGCCTGCGGGTGGCCGTGAAATGGGGTCAGATGCTCTCCGCCATGGTCGCCGCGATGAGCGTGCAATGGACGGTGTCACGCGCGGTCGCCCAGGGCCTGATCACCGAGCATCTGCCCTTTGCCCGTACCTCGAAGGGCGGTCTGACGCGGATGTCGATCGAATTCCAGGCATTCTGGGAGGCCGTGATCGGCGTATTGCTGCTTGCCGGCGCGGCCGTGCTGGTCGTCACCAACGCCACCAAGCAGATTTACGAGATCTATATCTTCGCCTTCGTGCTGGTGCTGCAGAGCCTGCCGTTCCTGGCCGCGGTCGCGATCGCCATCCTCGAGAGCTCGCGGATCAATTCGTTCGCGTTCTGGCGGAGCACGACCATCCGCACCGCCGAGCTGATCGGCCTTCGCCCCGTCGCACTGCCCAGCATCAGCAGCTCATCGCAACCGGTGGCCTCGGAGGTCCATCGCGAAGCGGGTTAGGATAGTGGTCAGCGCGGAGACACCTGAACCCTCGTTGGTCTGATCGCGCCGGCGGTGGCATCCAAAAATTGCGAGGGACATTATCCCGCGTGGTAGGCATCGAATGCGTGGGCGAGAAAAACGGCTGCGCTACAGCAAACCAGGAACGCAACGACGAGTGTCATGAGCCTTTCTCCTCCGGCAGGGCGGCCAGATATCTACTGCGGGAATGGTTCCAAATCAGATCTAGAATGAATTGCATGTTGCCAATCCCCCTTCTGGGTAGGCAAGGATGGGCATAGTTTTGTTTCAGGACGGCTTCGTTGGGCCAGGGAAATGGTTTCGTCGTGAGCTTCGATCCCGCGCGACGAATGTCCAAGGGAAAGAGGCCGTAGTCATCGGCCCCTGCTCTCCGGGCTGTCGCTTGTGTCGCCACGCACAGGCAAAAAAGCCCGCCTCAAGGAGACGGGCTGGAGTCAGAGATTTCAGTCGCAGGCCGTCGGCGAACGTCGCCGGGGAGCCTTGTTACATAGCATATCAACCGGCAATCCGAATTCACCTATGTAAGCGCCGGAACCGGCTGGCCTGAGGGATGATGTCCGCGGTCCGGGGCGCTGGTGACGCGCGTCGTGGATCAACCCCAGGCCCCGGCACGTGCGCAGTCGTGCTGGGGCCACTTGATGGCGAGTGCCGATATCCTTATCCCCGCGCGGCAGCGGCTGAACCCGCGTTACAGGAGGGGTGGAGATTTGAGGTGCATTTGGTTGGGGATGCGAGCACGGAATTGGCAAGGTGTGTGAACTATACCACAGTCGCGCCACACGAATCGCCGTAGGGTAGCTGTGGCCGTGTTCTGCACGGCGTTTCCTCCCTAGACTGGCCCGTCGACAACGGCGGGCCTTTTTCATGTGCGCAACGCATCAAGGAAGTCGACGACGGCATTCGGCTCGTCAGCCGGCTAGCGCCAGCCGCAGACACGATGTCCCCAGTGCCACCAGCGGCGTCCCCTCTGCCACCAGCAACCCCAGCGACGGTGACGGCTACGCATGTGGCGATGGGGGCGGACTGTTGTCGCCTGCGCCGTCTGAGCGGCCTCCGCCACCCCAGGAGCGATACTCCAGTTGATCGATGTAAAGCCGCCGACAGCAACGATGCAGCCTGGCAAGGTATCCGTCAGGATTTTGCGGCGGCTCATGACTGTCGTCATGCAGCTAGCGGAGCCTCAATCCCGCCACTCCCAGGGCCAGATTGATGCCCACCTGTCCTTCGACGGACAACGGCTGTAACGATATGGTGCGATGTGATCCGCCCACCAATACGTTGGCGCCCAGCCCGAGCCCCAGAGACGCATTGCCGCTCGCTCCTACGTAGGTGCCCCGCAACGTGCCAGGACCGATGTGCGATGTCGGCGCGAACACACCCCAGAACAGCCGCCCTCCTCCGGTGACGCCGACATCGAGGCCTAGTCGGGTGATCGTTCCCGTATAGTGGTAGATTTGTCCCGTTGCGTTCGATCGAAAAACGCATCGCATATGCTGTCTTGAGCCAACGAGCAATCCGACTCTCGCGCCGGTCTGGCAAGTAAGCCCACCCACTCGAACAGGCGCCGTCTGCGCCGACGCCGATGTGGAGACGGCAAGCAATACACAAGCGGCGATTGACCAACGCATCTTTGACATAAGAACCTTCCACTTTGGAGTTGTATGACCGGCAGGATTCGTGAGGGGCGATCAGCGGCAGGAAAATCGTGTCAGCGTACCGCTCATCGTTCAAGGGGTTATCCCACAAAACCCTCGGATTGCTCGGCGAATGTACTGAATGCACGAGAACGCCGATCAAAGCCTGTTCTCTTAACGCTCTGATCCGCCAGATTTCAGCTCGAGCGCTCCAGCCGGGAAACTATGGTGCGATCGGCCGGCGGGTCTGTAAAAGTCTCAGGATTGCAAGGCTGGCGGCGGCCGCGGCGAGGTGCTTGAGCGTGTGCCCGCTCACGATTGAGCCGAGCGAAAAGATTTTCTCGTCGAGGAATTCCAGTAATTTGGCGAGCGCATATAGCGCCGCGGCGATCACCCAATAGCGTGTGCCGGTATATTTCGGCGGAAACAGCCGCAGGATCAGCACGAGGGCGAGAAAAGGAAAGAATTGCGCCCAAGCATAGAGCCGCAAATCGTCGGTCCAACGCCATAGCAAAAGGCTGAAAATGCCGATGGCAAGCAACGGCGGCAACAGCATCGTACCCGCTTTCGCATCAACGCGCTCTTCGACGACGGCGGAAAGGATGGCGGCGAAACAGATGGTCATCGGCAGCCGGTCCCAAAACAGGGTGCTGTCGTTCGGATCCAGATGATAGTAGGACGAGCCAAAGCCGGTCAGAAATATTCCGGCAAAAAGCACCGTCGTCGTCGTGTCGCGATGAAATTGCAGCAAACCCACTGCGCCTACGGCGACGAATGGCAGATTTGAAACAACATTCCAGAAGTTCGGGATACCGAACAATTCGCGCTGGTCAGCGAACTGATGGTAGGCCTGATCCTGCAAAAGGGGCGGAAGCGGCAGCAATGCCAGGAGCGAGGCAAACATCAATCCGTACAGAACCGGGACGGGACGCGTTCGGATCAAGTTTCCGATGGTCATTGATAACCTGCCCTTCCAAGATGGAGCCTTCGAAACGAACCGACCGCACGAGCTTTTCGATCGACGCCAGTAAATCAAAATCATTCCCGGATACTGTTCCGGCCTCAGTACCCTCTCGGCGGTAGTTCAGGGTTTTGCCGGAAGGCTCTTCGGGCTCTGTGCTGTATGTTCATCCCCACTTGAGTTCTGACGCAACCGTCGGTCGATTGACCCAACGCAGAGAAACGCATTGAACAACGAGCAGGTTTGAAAATGAAGCAATGTCTTATTCTGATCTTCCTGCTTGGTCTTGCGACGACGATGCCTCTGGCTGACGCTCTTGCGCAGGCCGGGCGAGGCGCCGTGTCCGGCGCGATTATCGGCGGTGCCGTTGGTGGCCGACGTGGCGCGGCGATAGGGGCTACCGCCGGAGCGGTAGCCGGGGCCCATCGACACCACTGGCACAGTTATTACTGGCGGCATGGACAGTGCTGGTATCGCTCCCGGAGCGGAAGGTCTCATCCGGTGTCACATCGATATTGCCGCTGACAAGATGCAGTGACAGATCTGCCGCCGCGACGTTTCGTTACCCATGTCTCCGGGCCGGACACCGGGCCGGACAATCGAAGATTTGGTGAGCGCGGTGGGACTCGAACCCACGACCCCATGATTAAAAGTCACGTGCTCTACCGCCTGAGCTACGCGCTCACTCTTTTGGCCCGGGCATCGCTTTAGCGGAAACAGGCACCGCCCCCGCCATTCAAGAGGCGAGATTGCCAATTTCGTAAGGGGCATGCTCCAGACGGCGCTGTGTAGGGGGTGGGCGAGACCCGGTCAATAGCGTGAGGCGGCTTATCAACGCGCTGTCACGCCATGGAATCCGCTTTTCACACAGGCCGTTAGGCCGCTTTCTTCAAGCGCGGTCCGCCGATTTGGGCGCTTCCCGAGCGCTATGAGCCGCGAAACCCATCAAACTGCGGGTTGCCATCGTCCGCTTGACCGGATCGAGCTTCTCAAGCGCCGCCTCGATGACCGCGATTTCGCCAGCGATCTCGGCGATCGGCCGGCTGAAATCATAGCCAGTCCGTCCCCTGAGATCGGCGGCCAGCCGCCGACGATGGATCAGGAGATCCTCGATCGCCCGGCGATTGCCAAGCCGCAAATAGGTGTCGATGATGCCCTTGATCGCGGGTTCCATGGCCATGTCCCTCATCCCTGCTCCGACGGTGCAAATGCCCGGCGGGATGCCCTTCGCTAACACTCACAAGTTAGCGAAATCTTGGCAGGCCAATTTATAGCTCACTGGTCGGCGCGCCGCAGTGCTTCGTCCGACGACGTGCAAAGACGAACGTGCTTTTTCGCAATTCTTGATTTGGATCAAGCGATACGGTCCGTCGTCGCGTTAGCGAAATCGCACGAACGTTCTATAGTCAGCGAACCCGTTCGACTATCCCGATCATCGCCGCTTCATGGCCGCGTGGAATCAACGCATATGCTCTCCCTCTCGTCATCACTCGCAGGCTTCCGATGATTGCCCAACTCACCCGTGACGAGCGTCAGCTCGGAATCCTCATCAGCCTGCTGGTCGCCCTCTGCGGCTTGTTGCTCGGCCTGGTGGGCCGCGACGACCCGATCGGGCTTCACGGCGCGCTGATCTGCGCCTCCGGCCTCCTGATGATTGCGCTCATTGCCAGGAATTATCTGGCGCCGGAGCCGTCCGATGAGCGTCTTTCGCACTATTACGACGATCCGACCAGGGCCGGCATCGTGCTGGCGATGATCTGGGCGGTGTTCGCCCTTGCGATTGGCGACTGGGTGGCGTGGCAGCTCGCCTATCCCGACCTCACATTCGGCGAGGCCTGGTCGAGCTTCGGCCGGCTGCGGCCGGTGCACACCACCGGGGTCATTTTCGGCTTCGGCGGCAACGGGCTGATCGCGACCTCGTTCTATGTGCTGCAGCGGACCTCGCGCGCGCGGCTGCCGGACCAGGTCAGCCCTTGGTTCGTGCTGATCGGCTTCAACCTGTTCTGCATCATCGCCGTCACCGGCTACCTGATGGGCATCACGCAATCGAAGGAATATGCAGAGCCGGAATGGTACGACGATATCTGGCTGGTGATCGTCTGGGTCACCTACTTCCTGATCTTTCTGCGCACGCTGGCACGGCGCAAGGAGCCGCACATCTACGTCTCCAACTGGTACTACATGGCCTTCATCCTCGTGGTGGCGATGCTGCACATCGTCAACAACCTCGCCGTCCCGGTGTCGTTCGGAAGCTACAAGAGCTACTCGCTGTTCTCCGGCGTGCAGGACGCGATGACGCAATGGTGGTACGGCCACAACGCCGTGGCGTTCTTCCTGACAAGCGGCTTCCTCGGCATGATGTACTACTTCCTGCCGGTGCGCGCCGGCCGGCCGATCTTCTCCTACCGCCTGTCGATCATCTCGTTCTGGGGCATCACCTTCTTCTACATGTGGGCGGGCTCGCACCATCTGCACTACACGGCGTTGCCGCAATGGGTGCAGACGCTTGGCATGACCTTCTCGCTGATGCTCCTGATCCCGTCCTGGGCCTCAGCAGGGAACGCACTGGCAACGCTCAACGGCGCCTGGCACAAGGTGCGCGACGATGCGACCCTGCGCTTCATCATGGTCGCCGCCGTATTCTACGGCCTGACCACCTTCGAGGGATCGTTCATGGCGATCCGCTCGGTGAACGCGCTTTCGCACTATACGGACTGGACCATCGGACACGTCCATGCCGGCGCGCTCGGCTGGGTGGCGATGATCACCTTCGGCGCAATCTACTGTCTGGTGCCGTGGCTGTGGAAGCGCGAGTCCATGTACTCGCCGCGGCTGGTGGAGGCGCACTTCTGGTTCGCGCTCGCAGGTACCGTCGTCTACGTCTTCGCGATGTGGAATTCCGGCATCATCCAGGGGCTGATGTGGCGGACCTATAACGATGCCGGCACGCTCGCCTTTTCCTTCGTCGACACGCTGATCGCGATGCATCCCTATTACATCGCCCGCGCCTTCGGCGGCCTGTTGTTCCTGATCGGCGCCAGCATCGGCGCCTACAATGTCTGGATGACGATCAGGCAGCCGAAGCCCATGGTGGAGCGAACCGGCGATCTTCCCGAGCCGCAGCTCGCGGCCCAGCCGGCGGAGTAATGGCCATGTCGATCTTCGGATTCCATTACAGGCTGGAACGCAAGGCCATCGGGCTGACGCTCGCCATCATCCTGGTCGCCAGCATCGGCGGCATCGTCGAGATCGCACCGCTCTTCACCATCCACCAGACGGTGGAGGACGCGCCCGACATGCGGCTCTACACGCCGCTGGAACTGGCGGGACGCAACATCTACATCCGCGAGGGCTGCTACGCCTGCCATTCGCAGATGATCCGCACGCTGCGCGACGAGGTCGACCGCTACGGCCCCTATTCGCTCGCGGTCGAATCCAAATACGACCATCCGATGCTGTGGGGCTCCAAGCGCACCGGTCCCGACCTCGCCCGCATCGGCGACAAATATTCCGATCAGTGGCAGGTCGCCCATCTCAACAATCCCCGCGACGTCGTGCCGGTCTCGGTGATGCCCGCCTATGGCTGGCTGTTGACGACGGAGCTTCGCACCGATGATCTGCCGCTGCATCTGAAGGCGCAGAGGCGCGTCGGCGTGCCCTACACCGACGACATGATCGAGAACGCCACGCTCGATGCCTACGGCCAGTCCAATCCGGATTCGCAGCAGGCCGACGGCGTCTCCAGGCGCTACGGCAAGGCCACCAATGTGCGCGCCTTCGACGGGCAGCCCGATCGTCTGACCGAGATGGATGCGCTGGTTGCGTACTTGCAGATCCTCGGACACCTCACGGATGCGGCCAGCAGGCACGTCGCGCAGACAGGAGCAGCCAAATGAGCATCGATCACGATTTCCTGGTCGGCCTCTCGAAATCCTTCGGGCTGTTCTATCTGCTGGCGCTGTCGGCCGCGGTGCTGGTCTATACCTTCTGGCCTTCGAACAAGAAGCGCTTCGATCGCGCGGCGCAGTCCATCCTTCGCGACGAGGACAAGCCATGGCGGTAGAGCACGAGCCCGATCGCGACGGCTTCAGCGGCTATCTCACCACCGGGCACGAATGGGGTAGCATCAAGGAATTGAACACGCCGGTGCCGCGCGTGGTCTATTTCTTCCTCACCGTGGCTGTCCTGTTCTCGATCGGTTACTGGGTGCTGATGCCGGCCTGGCCGCTGGGCACGACCTATACCAGGGGCCTGCTTGGCATCGACCAGCGCAACATCGTCGCGGCGTCGCTGAAGGAAGCGGCGATGGATCGCGATGTCTGGACCAGGAAGATCGCAAGCGAAGACTACGCCGCCATCCGGGCCGACCCCACGCTGATGGCGGTGGTGCGCGAGACCGGCCACACGCTGTTCGGGGATAATTGTGCGGCCTGCCATGGCATCAAGGCCACGGGCGGACCCGGCTTTCCCAACCTGACGACGTCGTCCTGGCTGTGGGGCGGCAAGCCCGAGGACATCTTCAACACCATCCGGGTCGGCATCAACTCGGCGCACACGGACACCCACACGTCGCAGATGCCCGCGTTCGGACACGACCAGATGCTGCCGCAAGGCGACGTGCTCAAGGTGGCGAGCTACGTCTATTCGCTGTCCAATCCCGGCTCGAAAGAGATCGATCCCAGGAACGTCGAAGCAGGCCAGAAACTTTTCGCGGCCAACTGCGTCTCCTGTCACGGCGAGAATGCGAAGGGCAATCCCGAGCTTGGTGCACCAGATCTGACCGACAAGTTCTGGATCTATGGCGGCAGCTTCGAGACCGTCTACTCCACGATCTGGGGCGGCCGTCAGGGCCACATGCCGACCTGGGAAGGCCGTCTGTCCGAGCTCGACCGCAAGATCCTGACGCTCTATCTCCTCGACAAGCGGATGGCGAACCAATGAACGACGCCGTTTTCCAGGCGACGCAGCGGAAGCGGTCGGTCACCGGGCTTTGGCTTCTGACCGCACTTGTGATTGCGCTCGTTGTCGCCGCCAATGCGCATCTCATCTATGTCGCAACGACCTCGCAACCGGCCTGTGTCGCGCATATCAGGCAGGGCGAAGGCGCCGCCGAGCGCGGCCGGTTCAGCGCCGCGCAATCGTCCTGTTCGCCCGTCAAGCAGGGAGCCCCGTCATGACGATCATCCCTTCCGTATCGCCGCCGCTCCCGACCAAAAACCGCTGGGTGCGATCGCTTTCGGCCAACGATCCCTTCCGATGGCTTTCGCAGGGCTGGCGCGATTTCACCGTGCGGCCCGCGATGAGCATCGTCTACGGGCTGATCATCTTCGTGATCTCGGCCGCCTTTGTCGCCGTGCTGGTCGGGTCAGGCCGCGACTACATCCTGTTTCCGGCCTTTGCCGGCTTCATGGTGGTGGGGCCCATCCTCGCCGTCGGACTCTATGAAAAAAGCCGCCGCATCGAGGAAGGCCTGCCGCTGCGCTGGACCAACATCTTCTTTGTCAAGGCGCGCTCGGGTGGCCAGATTCTGTTCACGGGCGTGCTGCTCTGCATCCTGATGATGGTGTGGATGCGCGCCGCCGTGCTCATCTACGCGCTGTTCTTCGGGCTGGTGCCGTTCCCCGGTCTCGATCACATTGCCAGGATGCTGTTCACCACCGACACTGGCCTGGCCATGCTGGCGGTCGGCACACTTGTCGGCGGCCTGTTCGCGGCATTCTCCTTTGCGATCAGCGCCTTTTCGATTCCGATGCTGGTCAACGAGCCCATCGACGCGCTGACCGCAATGGGATCGAGCATGGCGCTGGTCTGGAACAATCTTCGGGTCCTGCTGATCTGGGCGGTAATTGTGCTAGCGCTGTTCCTGGTCAGCCTCGCGACCTGCATGCTCGGATTGATCGTGATCTATCCCCTCCTTGGACATGCCACATGGCACTCCTATCGGGCCGTGAGGCCGGAGGCGAAATAACCGCGCGCGACGGAGCCCATCATGAGTTGCTGCGCGCCCGGCGCTGAGCTCAACCTTCTGGAGAGCGGTCCGTCGGCCGACGAAATTCTGCTGGCGAGCCAGACGGTGCGCGACGGCCTGCGGCGAACCGATCTCTCCGTCCCCGACATGCACTGCGGCGCCTGCCTGCACAAGATCGAGACGGCGTTGGGTCGGCTCGAGGATGTGGCGGAGGCGCGCGCCAACCTTTCCGCCCGGCGCGTCGCCGTGCTCTGGCGCGGCGACACGCCGCCGCCGATGCTGACGGCCCTGGATGCGATCGGCTATGCCGCGCATCTCTACGACATGGGCGCAGATCGCCAGGATCCCGTGCTGTCGGAATTGTTGCGCGCGCTGGCGGTCGCTGGTTTTGCCGCGAGCAACATCATGCTGCTCTCGGTCTCGGTCTGGGCGGGCGCGGAAGCCGCAACGCGCGACCTCTTCCACTGGATATCGGCCCTGATCGCGCTGCCGGCGCTGGCCTTCTCGGGCCAGGTGTTTTTCCGCTCGGCCTGGCGTAGTTTAAGCCACGGCCGGACCAATATGGATGTGCCGATCTCGATCGGCGTCCTGCTCGCCTTCGGCATGAGCCTGTACGAAACCATCCAGCACGGGCCCCATGCCTATTTCGATGCGGCGGTCTCGCTGCTGTTCTTCCTGCTGATCGGCCGCACCCTCGACCATGTCATGCGCGAACGGGCGCGGCTGGCGGTGAGCGGGCTGGCGCGGCTCGCCGCGCGCGGCGCGCAGGTGCTGCAGGCGGCCGGCACCACCGTCTATCTCCCTGTCGATGAGATCGAGCCGGGCATGACCATCCTGCTCGCGGCGGGCGAGCGCGTGCCGGTCGACAGCCGCGTCAGCAACGGCCGCTCCGAGCTCGACCGCTCCCTGGTGTCGGGCGAGAGCGCGCCGCAGGAGGCGGCCGAAGGCACGGATTTGCAGGCCGGCATCCTCAACCTGACGGGGCCGCTGACCATCGTCGCGACGGCGGCGGCGAAGAACTCGTTCCTCGCCGAGATGATCGCCATGATGGAGGCCGCCGAAAGCGGCCGCTCCGCCTATCGCCGTATCGCCGACCGCGCGGCGCGGCTCTACGCGCCGGTCGTCCACGTCACCGCGGCCCTCACCTTCCTCGGCTGGATGATCGCGACCGGCGATGCGCATCGCGCCATCACCGTTGCGATTGCGGTCCTCATCATCACCTGCCCCTGCGCGCTCGGGCTGGCCGTGCCGATGGTGCATGTCGTCGCCGCGCGGCGGCTGTTCGAGCTTGGCATCATGATCAGGGATGGCGGCGCGCTCGAGCGGCTCGCCACCATCGATACCGTTGTCTTCGACAAGACCGGAACCCTGACCGCCGGCCACCCGCTGCTCAAGATCCAAGGCGATGCCGATAGCCGCAAGCTGGCGCTGGCTGCCGCGATAGCGACCCATTCGCGCCACTCCTATTCGTTGGCCGTGGCTGCGCTCGGCGGCCGCAGCCCGATCGCGTTTGATGAGATATCAGAACATCCCGGCGCCGGTCTGGAGGCTCGATCGGGTGGCACGGTCTATCGCCTGGGCCGGCCGGACTGGGCTTGCACCGGCAACGGCGCGCCGCGAGAGGCGACCGTCGTGCTGTCGGAAGACGGCGCCTGCGTCGCCGCCTTCCATCTCGCGGACCAGCTTCGCGCCGGCGCGCGCGAGGCCGTCGCCGAACTCAAACGTTCCGGCCATCGCCTCGAAATCCTCTCGGGCGACAACGCCGCGCGGGTCGGCGATGTCGCGGGCCAACTCGGCCTGCCCTGCACCGCCGGCGCGCGGCCGGCCGACAAGGTCTCGCATGTCGCCGGGCTCAAGAGCGCCGGTCACGGCGTCCTGATGGTCGGCGACGGGATCAACGATGTGCCGGCGCTCCGTGCCGCCGACGTGTCGATGGCGCCGAGTTCAGCCTCAGACCTCGGCCGCAATGCCGCCGACCTGGTTTTCCTGCGCGACAGCCTGGAGGCCGTGCCGCAGGCCGCCGGCATTGCGCGGGAGGCCGCTCGCCTGGTGCGACAGAATTTTGCGATGGCGATCGCCTATAACCTCGTCGCGATCCCGGTCGCCGTGCTGGGCCAGGTCACGCCGCTGCTGGCGGCCATCGCGATGTCGGCATCCTCGGTCATCGTGGTCGCCAACGCGCTGCGCCTTCGCCTTGGCGGGCCGGCCGAGCCTTTGCGCGACCGATCCATTCCGAACGGCCTTGCCGGCGCGACGACAGCGGAGGCGGCGGAATGATCGACTTCTTTTTCCTCGTCCCCATTGCGATCGGGCTCGGCCTGGTCGGGCTCGCCTCCTTCATGTGGACCCTGAGAAACGGCCAATATGACGATCTGGAGGGGGCGGCCGCGCGGATCCTGTTCGAGGGCGAGGAAGGCCCGCTGCCGGAAAAGCGGTATTCCGGGGCTGCCCAATCGGCGCGCGAAGCCTCGACCGACGGGCGCGAGGCTGCTCCGTAAACCACAGGGATAAAATAGTTCATTCCACCCCTGTTTTGAGCGAACTGTTGCCACGATTCTTGTCCCATTGTTTCAGCAACGCTTAAATTCTGGCTGTCAGATTTTGAGTGAGGAGGAATTGGCGCGGCGGCAGCTTGAGACCTTCGGTGCGGCTTCAGGGGAACCGCATCTGGAAGTGCTGTTGCGCAGGCAACAGTGTTCGGGGCGCGTAGACAGGGTAGTGCCGACGGCGCCGCCCATGGTGTCCCATTTCAAAACCGGCGCGACTACCAGAGCCCGCCAAGGGCTCGCAAATGGGGCGCGTGACATGAAGCAAAAGGAAGCGAAGATCCTGATCGTCCGGGAGTGGGACCAATGGCTGCAAACGCAATCCATCGACCCCGGCAATGCCACCGGACGTGATACGCTGAAATTCTATTTTGAATTACAGGACGTCAACTCCGAGCTTCTGGATTTCCAGTCCAGAGGACGCGACAAGTGGCACATCATCAATAGCTGGCTGCTGCGCGAGCAGCACTGTCTCACGGATTAGTTCCCACCCTGCCGCGGCGCATGCTATCGAGCCACGATAACGGGCGCTGGCAGGGGACCTTCTCGGGCAACCGGGCGGTTTTCTTTTTGGGCCAATTGAGTGCGTCGGCGGCTTTGGCCGGCCTGTTGCTCGTCAGCCTTCCCCGTCGACAGGCCCGCATCCTTGCGCTCGGCAGAATACCCGAGCGCAGGCGCTGGGAGGCGCTGAACTGCCAGCGCCGGGAGCACGTCGGATGAAGTGTCTCGCGCTTTCGCTGGTCCTTCTCGCGCTGGTCAACACCGCGCGCGCCGACACGGTCTTCAAGGTCGGCGTCGCCACGCGGGATTTTATCCCTGCCGAGCCCTACGATTGGCGCGGCGCCAGGACGCATGCGTTGCGCGCAATCATCTGGTACCCGGCCGTGGCCGACGCGCGCGAGGAACCGCAATGGGCCGGGCCGCGCTTCGTTCCATTCTTCAGCGCCGGCAGCGCCGCGCGCGATGCGGCGCTCGCGGCCGGGCCCCCGCGTCCGCTCATTGTCCTGTCCCACGGCAATGGCGACAGGGCTTCCTCTCTGGGCTGGCTCGGCACGGCACTTGCGGCGCACGGCTTTGTCGTCGTCGCAGTCAACCATCCCGGAAACAATGCGCTCGAGGATTACACCGTCGAGGGTTTCTCGCTGCGCTGGTTGCGCGCCGTCGATCTCGGCGCCGTCATCGACGCCATGCTCGACGATAAGACCTTCGGCAACCAGATCGATCCGGCGCGCATCGGCGCCGCCGGTCATTCGCTCGGCGGCTATACCGTCCTCGCGGCTGTGGGCGGCATCACCGACCCTGTACGGCTTGAGGCGTTCTGCCGCTCGCCCGACGCCGACGTGTCTTGCAAACCGGCTCCGCCATTTTCCGAGATGCGCCAAAACACCCTGGCGCGTTTGAACTCAGATGCCGACTTCCGGCAGCGCTACGGCGCGGCCGGCAAGTCCTACCGTGACGAACGGATCCATGCCGTCTTTGCCATGGCGCCCGGGCCGGGGCCGACCTTCACGCCGGAGAAGTCTTGGCAAGATTTCGATCCCCGTCGCGATCGCCGCGGGGAGTGCCGACGAGATCGTGCCGACAGCCTCCGCCGCCGAAGCGCTCGTCAAGGAGATTCCGCACGCGACCCTGAAACTGTTTCAGCACGCGGGCCACTTTGTGTTTATTGGGAGTTGCACTCTCGTGGGACGTCTGTTTTTTCGAGGCATTTGCCGCGATCCAGATGGTATCGACCGCGAGGCTGTCCACGCCGAGACGATCGGACTTGCGCTCGACTTCTTCGCCGCGAACCTGCGCTAGCGGCGCCTGCCTTCAGCACGCCATCCGTGGCATGCCAGAGGCGGGCCCAGCCACGCCTTGTTGATAACCCTCCCGCGTTCGCGCCATAGGGGCTAGAGAGGCGAGCTTCGTGTTATCGACGTGCCATTCGGACACCCCGCGTTCCCCAAAGGAAAGGAAGGCCATGCGGATTACCCTTATCGGCTCCCGTCATTTCGGCGTGACGACGTTGAACATGCTGAAGGCGCATGGCGTCGAGATCGCCCGGGTGGTCGTGCATGACGCCGAGGACCGGCTTGCAGCGGCGGCCAAGGCCACCGGCATCGAGGTCGTGGTCCAGAAAGATCCGAAGCTGGTCGTAGCGCGCGAGATCGCGCCTGACACCGACCTGATCGTCACCGCCCACAGCCATGCCCGGGTCGGCAAGGACGCGGTCGCCGCGGCCAAACTCGGCGGCATCGGCTACCACCCCTCGCTGCTGCCGCGCCATCGCGGGATGGCGGCGGTGGAGTGGACCATCAAGGAAGGCGATCCGATCGCCGGCGGCACCGTCTATCACCTTGCCGACCGCATGGACGCCGGCGCGATCGCGGCCCAGGAATGGTGCTTCGTGAAGAAGGGCGAAACCGCGCGCGAGTTGTGGGAAAGAGCGCTGGCGCCGCTCGGGCAAAAGCTGCTCGGAGAGGTCATCGAATACGCCAAAACGCACCATGCGTTACCGGCAAAACCCCAGGACGAGGAGTTCGCGACCAGGGCCCCGGCTCTGGTCCCGCATTAATCCTTAATCACATCCCATGTTGCCCCGCAGGATACCGAAAGCTAACCCGGAGGAACCAATCCACGTTCCAGGCAGGGAACCAAACTCACCTCTAAGTGTTTGGAACCTCAGGAACAATCTGTGATGCTGCGTCGCGGCAAACTTTGGACACAATTGGTCCATTTAAGCCGTTCTCATCTCACACACATCGGGGATCCGATTCATGCGCCTTAATCGCATTGGTACGTTTTTTGTTGTTTGTGCCCTCGCCGCCTCTGCCACTCCCGCTCTCGCCCAGCAGCCGTACGACGGCACCTGGAATGTCACCATTGTGACGAACAGCGGCAGCTGCGAACACTCCGCTAGCTCGACGCTGACAGTGAGCGAGGGTAAGATTTCTGCCGCAGGAGCGAACGTCTCCGGCAGCATCGGACGTGAGGGAGTAGTCCGGGTTTCCATCAACGGTGCTTATGCAAACGGACAACTCAGCGGCAACGCCGGATCGGGAAAGTGGAATGGGGCATCAGGTGGCGTACCTTGCAGCGGCAGGTGGCAAGCAGCGCGACAATAATTCGGCCGAGCCAAGAGACGCCTTGGTCATGGTCATGATCCGGCGGCTGCTGATGGCAGCCGCCGTTTTATTTGCGGGCTCCCTTTTCGGCGCGCCCGCGCACGCGCAGTCGGGACCGTTCGCTGGTCTGGCCGGCAATTGGTCCGGAGGCGGCGTCGTCACCCTCGACGACGGCTCCAAGGAGCGCATCCGCTGCCGCGCCTCCTATCGGATCGCCGGCGCTAGCATGACCATGACGCTCACCTGCGCGAGCGACGCCTACAAGTTCCAGCTTTCGGCCGATGTCGTCGACCATGGCGGCACGGTGACGGGAACCTGGAGCGAAGCCAGCCGCGCCGTCAGCGGCACGCTGCAGGGCCGCGGCGGCGGCGGCAGTTTCCAGATCGTCGCCTCTGCTGCCGGCTTCAACTCCAGCATCGCGCTGCGCACCGCCGGCAACAAGCAAACAATCAGCATGTCGGCGGACAGTCAGTTCCGCGGAGCTGCGATCTCGCTGTCGAAATAGCGAACCTGGACGGCCATTGCATCACGACGACAAAAAGGCCGCCCGGCAAAGCGGCCTTTGCTCAACAGTAGCCGTGAGAAAAAATCGCTCGGTCGGATGCGCTTCTCAGCTCGTTTTCGGCTCGGCCAGGCGCTTGGCGGTTTCCACCATGGTCTTTGCCACCAGCAGCGCCTGTTCCTTGGTGAAGGCGAAATCCTGCACGCCCTTATGCGTGGTCAGTGACAGCACAAGAATGCTCGGGTCGTGCTCGGGCCAGCCCGTGGCAAATCCCTTGACGAAATCGGCGGATGTCGCGCGGTCGGTCATTTTTTCTAACTCGCTCAGCTGGCGGGCACGAAGGCGGTGACTTCGATTTCGACCTTGGCCCTGACGTCGACGAGACCATCGATATAAAGCAAGGTCGAGGGCGGAAAGTTGCGCCCCAATGTCTCCTTCCAGGCCGCGCCGATGCCGGGACCGGCGGCCTCATATTCGCTGCGGCTGGTGAGATACCAGGTGAGGCGGACGATGTGCTCCGGACCGGCGCCAGCCTCGCCCAATAGCTTGATGATCCGCTTCAGGGCGGAACCAACCTGGGCGGCCATTTCGGGTGCATAGTCACCTTTCTCATCGCCGCCGGTCTGGCCCGCCAGCACGATCCAGCGGCCGGGACCGTCAAACTCGACGCCATGCGAAAAGCCGCGCGGTTTCGACCATTCGGCCGGTTGCAGGATGCGCATCTTGATTTCCTCCAGTATTTTCTCGTTCCCATTAGCATTGATCCAAGAGGCGCTCCCACCCCGATTTTCGGCCTCGCGCATCGCTGCCCCTCGCAATTGCGCATTGCAACTTGCCTGACGGGACGCGATACGGCACGCCTCGCCGATCCCGAATCCTCGCCCCACAAGCCAGAGATGCAACCGACCCCTTCCAAACCGATAGCCGCGCTGTGGATGGCCGGATGGCTGGCACTGATGCTGGTGATGGTGGTTGCGGGCCGCGAGGCGACGCGCGAGATGAACGTCTTCGAGTTGATGGAAATCCGCTCGGTCATCGGCTTCTTCCTGCTGCTGCCGTTCGTCCACCGCAATGGCGGCTTTGCGACCATGAAGACCAGGCGCCTGCCCCAGCATATCGGGCGCAATCTGGTCCACTATGCCGCGCAACTCGGATGGTTTTTCGCGCTGACCCTGATCCCGATCGGCCAGGTCGTGGCGATCGAGTTCACCATGCCGATCTGGACCGCGATCCTTGCCGCAAGCTTCCTCGGCGAGCGCATCACGTCCTGGAAGCTCTTCGCGATCCTGCTCGGCATTGTCGGCGTCATCATCATCGTCCGGCCCGCCACCGGCGAGGTCAATCCGGGCCAGTTGATCGCGCTTGCGGCTGCAGTCGGCTTCGGTATCTCGATGGCGCTGGTGAAATCGTTGACCCGGACCGAGAGCGCGTTGGCCGTGATCTTCTGGATGATCGTGGTGCAGGGCGTCGCGGGTTTCATTCCCACGCTCTATCTCTGGGTCTGGCCGTCGGCTCATGTCTGGTTCTGGGTCACGGTGATCGCCCTGTGCGGCACATTCTCGCACTACTGCCTCGCCAGCGCGATGCGGTATGCGGATGCGACCATTGTCGTGCCCATGGACTTCCTGCGGGTTCCGCTCACCGCCACCGTCGGCTGGCTCGTCTATTCGGAGCGGCTGGATCTCTACACGGTGCTCGGCGCGGCGCTGATCCTGACCGGCAATCTCTTGAATCTGAAGCCGAATGCTCCTCTTCCGGCGGGCGCCGAGACTTGAGATTTTGCCGTCGGGCGCGACAAAACGCGTCATCTCCGCGACTTCATGAGTTGGGCACCGGCTCATTTTTTGTGGCGCAGCAAAGTGCGTTTTCATGTAAGCTGCCGTCTTATAGCGGTTGCTGCCTTACCTTTTTCGATTCTGCTTTGGGGATTTCAGATGCGCTACCTGACCCTCCTTGTTTCCCTCTTCTGTATGCTGTTCAGCGCGGAACAGGCTCTCGCCGACAAGCGCGTCGCCTTTGTCGTCGGCAATGGCGCCTACAAGAACGTCGCCCAGCTCCCGAACCCTCCGCTCGATGCCAAGGCGATGGCGGCCGTGCTGCGCAATGTCGGCTTCGAGGTGGTCGAAGGTACCAACCTCACCCGCGACAAGATGACGGAAAAGCTGCTCGACTTCGGCAAGCGCGCGCAAGGCGCCGACGTCGCCGTGTTCTATTATGCCGGCCACGGCATCGCGATTTCGGGCACGAATTATCTCCTGCCCGTCGACGCCGACATCAAATCGGAAATGGACGTCAAGCTCGGCGCCGCCATCAACATCGACCTGACGCTCGACCAGACCATGGGCGACGCCAAGGTCAAGCTGGTGTTCCTCGACGCCTGTCGCGACAACCCGTTCGCGGCCAAGATCAAGGCGACCGCGACCCGCAGCGTCTCGGTCGGCCAGGGCCTTGCCGAAATGAAATCCGGCGAAGGCACGCTGATCGCCTTCGCAACCGGCCCCGGCCAGACCGCGCTTGACGGCACCGATGGCCAGAACTCGCCGTTCACCCGCGCGCTGATCGCCCACATCACCCAGCCCGGCATCGAGATCCAGCAGGCGATGACCGAGGTCCGCGCCCAGGTCAATGACGAGACCAGCAAGGGCCAGCTGCCCTGGGGCCACACCAACCTGACCGGTGCGGTGTATCTCAATCCGGCACCGGTGCAGACAGCGGCGGTAGCGCCGGCGAATGCCGCTCCCGCGGCCGCGCCGGGCGCCGGCAGCGATGTCGAGCTCGAGTTCTGGCGTTCGGTCAAGGACTCCAACAAGCCCGAAGAGCTCAACGCCTACATCACCAACTATCCGAACGGCCAGTTCAAGTCGCTGGCGCTGTCGCGCATCGCGTCGCTGGAGGGCGGCGGACCAAAAGACACCGCCAAGGACACTAACAAGGACACCAACGGCAAGGACATGACCCGCAACCTGTCGGCCGTCGATCCCGCGACCTTCACCGAGGAGGCGACCCAACTCACCGAGGACCAGATCGGTCTGGACAAGGGCCAGCGCCGCGACGTGCAGCGCCGTCTTACCGGCATTGGCTTCGACACCAAGGTCACCGGCAAGTTCGATGACGACACCCGCAGTGTGATCAAGCGCTGGCAGTCGGCGCGTGGCTATCCCTCGACCGGCTATCTCAACAAGCTCCAGCACAAGGCGCTGTTGAGCGAGATCGTCGCGACCACGCAGACCAGCTCTGAGGACTCCGATCGGCCCGCACGCCGCAGCAGTGGCGGCGGCGGCCGGCAGTATCACGGCGGTGGTGGAGGCGGAGGCGGCGGCGGTGGCGGCGCCAATCCCGGCGCCTTCATGGGCGGCATGATCGGCGGCATGATGGGCGGCATGATGCGCCGCTGATGGAAGCAGGCCAAGCATAGGAAAAAGCCCGGCTCGCGCCGGGCTTTTTGATTGTCGAGCCGCCCTCGGCTATTTCCCGGCTGCCTTGCGCAGCGCTTCGTTGATGCGGTCCTGCCAGCCGGGCCCGCTGCCTTGAAAATATTCCAGCACGTCCTGGTCGATGCGCAGCGTCACTTGCTGCTTGATGCCCGGCGCCACGTTCTTCTTGGGCGGCGCCTCGGCGACCTTGGCGGTGACCTTCTTGAACGCGGCTTCCGCCTCGCTCCGGGCGTCGTTCAAGGTCCGGGGACGTCGCGGTAGGTCGGCCATCTCAAATCCCTTCGAACAGCACGGTGGAAATGTAGCGCTCGGCAAACGACGGCACGATGGCGAGAATGGTCTTGCCGGCATTCTCCGGCCGCTTGCCGAGCTCGATCGCGGCGGCAATCGCCGCCCCCGAGGAAATGCCGCCAGGAATGCCCTCGGTGCGTGCCAGCGCGCGCGCCGTCTCGAGGGCGGTCGCGCTGTTGACCTTGACGATCTCGTCGATCACGGAGCGGTCGAGAATGTCGGGGATGATGCCGGCGCCGATGCCCTGGATCTTGTGCGGCGAATGCGTGCCTCCCGACAGCACCGGGCTTTCCTCCGGCTCGACCGCGACCACCTTTAGCGACGGCAGGCGCGGTTTGAGCACCTGGCCGACGCCGGTGATGGTGCCGCCGGTGCCGACGCCGGCAACGAAGATATCGAGCTTGCCGCCGGTGTCATTCCAGATCTCCTCCGCGGTGGTGCGGCGATGGATTTCCGGATTGGCCAAGTTCTTGAACTGCTGCGGGATCACCGAATTGGGCGTGGCCCGCTGCATCTCCTCGGCCTTGGCGATCGCGCCGTTGATGCCTTCGGCGGCTGGCGTCAGCACCAGATCGGCGCCGAGGAAGGCCAGCATCTTGCGCCGCTCGATCGACATCGAGTCCGGCATCACCAGCTTCAGCTTGTAGCCGCGCGAGGCCGCGACATAGGCAAGCGCAATCCCGGTATTGCCTGAGGTCGGCTCGATCAGGGTGGTGTCGGCATTGATCAGCCCGGCCTTCTCCATGGCGATGACCATGGAAGCGCCGATGCGGTCCTTTACGCTTGCCGCCGGATTGAAATATTCGAGCTTGGCGAGGATGGTCGCGTTGGCGCCGCGCGCCTTGGGCAATTTGAGCAGACGCACAATCGGTGTGTCGCCGATCGCATCGACAATGGAGTCGAACACCCGCCCGCGGCCGGGACGGTGCGCGACAGGCGTGGCGGACGGCGCATTCATGGCGATCTCCCTCTCGGAAATGTACGTGGAATTTGGTCGAGCCCATGGACTTAGGGGCAGCCCGTGCCAGTGCGCAAGGGGCATCTGCGTGTTTCAGTCTCCGGGCGCGGTGCTCGAGTAAAATCTTGCAGACGCCTTCGGTTGCACTGCACGCGCGAAGCCAGTCACGCCATCGCTCGAATCAAATGTAACGAAAATCGCCGGCAGCGCGCGACAATCTGTCACCCGTTACCAGCTCGCGCGCAGCTCGCGAGAAATCACAACTCGCTGCATCGCAAAAATTAATTTGATCCGTTTGCGCAAAAGGACCGCATTTATGTTGCGGCATCGTCAAACATTTCGGTGTATGGTGGGTTCAGGTTTTCGAACGCAAGGAGGGTCAACGATGTCAGCAATTGCTGAAGTCCTGTCGACCGTCACGCACAACGCCGATCCGCGCGGAAGCGATCTGCCGACCTGTCCGGTCTGCGCGGATTCGATGGTGGCTGCTGAAGCGTCCGCTTACCTCACGGATAACACCATCAGCTATCTCTGGACCTGCGACACCTGCGGCTACGGTTTTGTGACCAAGCACACCCTGAAACGGTACGCGTGTAACTAGTCCGGCGGCTTAACGCGGCGCGATGTCGCCGCGTTCCCAGTCCGCTCGCGTGATTTCGTAAAATTCGCCAAAGGTTCCCTTCGAGATCGCGTCCCCGATGTCAGCCATCAGGCGCTGGTAGTAGGCGATGTTGATCTCCGAGAGCAGCATCGCCCCCAGCGCCTCGCCTGACTTCATGAGGTGATGCAGGTAGGCGCGTGAGGTCTCGCGGGTCGCCGGCCAGTTGCTCACCTCATCCAATGGCCTGGGATCGTCGGCGTGGCGCGCGTTGCGCAGGTTGATCTGGCCGTAGCGGGTGAAGGCCACGCCATGGCGGCCATTGCGCGTCGGCATCACGCAATCGAACATGTCGATGCCGCGCCTGACGCTTTGAAGAAGATCATCCGGCGTGCCGACGCCCATCAGATAGCGCGGCCGGTCGGCGGTGAGATGCGGCTCGACCTCCTCGATCATCGCCAGCATCACCGCCTGCGGCTCGCCGACCGCAAGCCCGCCGATGGCGTAGCCGTGGAAGCCGGTGTCGACGGTGCCGCGTGCGCTGACGTGCCGGAGCTCCGGCACGTCGCCGCCCTGCACGATGCCGAACAGCATATAGCCGGAAGGCGCCGCCTCGAACGCGCGCTTTGAACGCTCACCCCATCGCAGCGACAACTGCATCGCGCGCTCGATGTCGGCCTTCTCCGCCGGCAGCCGCACGCATTCGTCCATCTGCATGGCGATGTCGCTTCCGAGCAGGCGCTGCACCTCGATCGAGCGCTCCGGCGACAGCTCGACCTTGGTGCCGTCGATATGCGAGCGGAAGGTCACCGCGTGCTCGCCGACCTTGCGCAGGTCGGATAGCGACATCACCTGGAAGCCGCCGGAATCCGTCAGCATCGGGCCGTTCCAGCCGGTGAATTTCTGCAGTCCCCCGAGGGCCGCGATCCGCTCCGCCGTCGGCCGCAGCATCAGGTGATAGGTGTTGCCGAGCGCGATGTCGGTGCCGGCGGCGCGCAGGTCGCGCCAGTGCATGCCCTTCATGGCGCCGGCCGTGCCGACGGGCATGAAGGCAGGCGTGCGCACCACGCCATGCGGCGTGGTCAGGCGGCCGGTGCGCGCGCCGTCCGTCGGTTGCGAGCAGTTCGAAGTGGTTGGGAAGGCGCATATTGTTAAGGCTCATGGGCGGCTTATCGCGTAAGGACTGCGTTCATTGCAACCTCGATCCGCGGGATAGGCGTCCAAAATCCGTTGACGCGCCTGTCTTCCGCCCATATGGTCCCGCGCCATGATGACCGCGAAAACCACCACGAAAACCGGCAAGCCTTCTGGGGCTTCGGGAGTCGTGCGCGAATAGGTTAGCGGCCGCATATCATCCGAACCGAAGCCCCCGCCTGATGAAGGTCCGGGGCTTTTTTGTTGCCTCAAGCATCGCCCGAAAGGAGACCCAAAGTGAGTGACGATCCCGTTGTAGCCATTGCCGGCGTGACCGGTGCTGTCGGTCGCGAATTCATCGCCACCATGGACAAGCGCGGCTTCCGTGTCGGCAAGCTGAAAGCGCTGGCGAGTGCGCGGTCGGCGGGCCAGAAGCTCAATTTCCGCGGCGAGGAGATCGTCATCGAGGAGCTTACCGCGGATTCCTTCGAGGGCGTCGACATCGCGCTGTTCTCGGCCGGCAGCGGCGTCGCCAAAACCTACGCGCCGATGGCGGTGAAGGCGGGCGCCGTCGTGGTCGACAACTCCTCGGCCTTCCGCATGGACCGGAACGTGCCGCTGGTGATCCCTGAGGTCAACGGCCACCGCATCCGCGACCACAAGGGCATCATCGCCAATCCGAATTGCGCGGCGATCACGGCGCTGGTGCCGCTGTGGCCGGTGCACCGGCAGAACCGCATCAAGCGCGTCATCATCGCGACCTACCAGGCCGCGAGCGGCGCAGGCGCTGCGGCGATGGAAGAGCTGGTGGAATCCACCCGGGCGCACCTGCGCGGTGAGGTCTATCCGCCCAAGGTGATGCCGCATCCCTATGCCTTCAACCTGTTCAGCCACAACACCGCTGTTGACCCCGAGACCGGCTACAACGGCGAGGAAACCAAGGTCATCCACGAGACGCGGAAAATCTTCGAGGACGAAAGGATCGCGGTCGGCGTCACCTGCGTGCGCGTGCCGGTGCTGCGCGCGCACTCCGAGGCCATCACCTTCGAATGCGAGAAGCCGATCTCGGAGACGCGGGTCCGCAACATCCTCGCAGGCGCGCCGGGCGTGCGGCTGGCCGACGATCGCACGGGAAATTACTTCCCCATGCCCGTCGACGCTTCCGGACAGGACGACGTCCTGGTCGGCCGCATCCGCCAGGATCTCAGCGATCCCTCCGGTCACTCGGTTTCGATGTTCGTGGCAGCGGATCAGCTGCTCAAGGGCGCAGCGCTGAACGCCGTGCAGATCGCGGAGATGCTGCCGCAGCGCGCGATGGCGTAAGGATCTTCGGGACTCGTGCCCCGGATGCAGCGCGGCACACAGTGGTGCGTTGCTGATCCGGGACGCGAGAGATTTCAATCGCCCGCCCGAAACAACAGGCACGCGTCGCCATACGAATAGAACCGATAGCCCGCCGCGATCGCGTGCGCATAGGCGTGCTTCATGGTGTCGAGGCCGGAGAAGGCCGAGACCAGCATGAACAGCGTCGAGCGCGGCAAGTGGAAGTTCGTCAGCAGAATATCGACCGCGCGAAAGCGGTAGCCCGGCGTGATGAAGATCGCGGTCTCGCCTTCGAACGGCGCGAGCGTGCCGTCGTCGCGCGCGGCGCTTTCCAGCAGCCGCAATGAGGTGGTGCCGACGGCGACGATGCGGCCGCCCTTGGCGCGCGCCTCGTTCAGCGCGGCGGCCGTCGATGCGGAGAGGCTGCCCCACTCCGAATGCATCTTGTGTCCCGCAGTATCGTCGGTCTTCACCGGCAGGAACGTTCCCGCTCCGACATGCAGCGTCAGCCGCTGCAGCCCCACGCCATGGGCGTGCAGGGCGGCTTCAAGCGCGGGCGTAAAGTGCAGCCCCGCCGTCGGCGCAGCCACCGCGCCGTCCTGCGCCGCGAACATGGTCTGGTAATCCTCGAGATCGCGGTCGTCGGGCGCGCGCTTGCCGGCGATATAGGGTGGCAGCGGCGGGCTGCCGAGATCGGCGATGGCCTGGTCCAGCGTGGGCCCGTGGAAGGTGAACGACAGCGTCACCTCGCCCTCCTCGCCCTTCTTCTCGACCTCGGCATCGAGATGGCCGAGCAGGCATACCCTGCCCTCATTGCCGAACCGGATGCGATCGCCCTCCTCCAGCTTCTTCGCCGGCCTCACCAGCGCCTGCCAGCGCGAGCCGTCGAGCCGCTTGATCAGGGTGGCCTCGATCTTCGGCTCGGTCGCGCGCCCGATACGGCGGCCGCGAAGCTGCGCCGAGATCACCCTGGTATCGTTGACCACGAGCACATCGCCCGCCTCCAGCCATTTCGGGAGGTCGGAGATGGCGGCATCCCGCAGCACGCCGTCGCCCTGCACCACCAGCATCCGCGCGGAGTCGCGCGGGCTCGCGGGCCGCAGCGCGATGCTTTCGGCCGGTAGCTCGAAATCGAAGAGGTCAGTGCGCATGCGGCCTTCTAGCTCGCAAAGTGGCGCTTGACGATGGGGCGCAGGCGATCCCGCAGCCAGTTCAGGCCGGGATCCCGGCTTCGTCCGCTGCACCAGGCCATCGCATGCGGCAAAGGCGGCAGCGGAAATGGAACTTCCACGCTTTCCAGCCGATAGGCGCGCAGCGGCTCCTTCATGGCGAGCACCGGCAAGGTCGACAGCAGGTCGGAATTGGCGAGGACCGGCGCGACCGCGCCAAAATTCGGAACCCATCCCGCGATAGTTCGCGACAGGCCCGCGGCCGAGGCCGCAACGCCGACCGGGCTTGCCACGGCATCGCCGACCCGCACCATCAGGTGCGGCACGCGCGCCCAGGTTTCCGCATTCCAGTCCCGGAATGCCGGATGCCTGGCGCGCGCAAAACAGCGCCAGGCCAGCGCGCCGGCGGCCTCTCCGGTTACGCCCGGCGGCAAACGCAGTTCCGACGGCACGATCGCGATGTCGAGCAGGCCTTCGGCGATGTCGAGCAGGGTCGGCTCGCGCGGCGCGGTCCATTCGACGGCGACGCCGGGCGCCTCGTGGGAAAGCCGCGTCATCAGGTCGGTGAACAGCGCCAGCATGAAATCGGGCGCCGCCAGGCGAAACACGCGGCGCGACGATTTGGGATCGAACACATGCTGCGGCGACAGCACGCGCTGGATGCCGGAGAGCATGGGACGGGCCTGCTCGATCAGATCGAGCGCCAACGCGGTCGGCTGCATCCGCGCCCCGCCCTTGATGAGCAAGGGATCGCCGAACTGCTCGCGCAGCCGCGAGAGGGAATGACTGACTGCCGATTGGGTGCGCCCGAGCCGGGTAGCGGCACGGGTCACGCTCCGCTCCGTCATCAAAACGTCGAACACAACCAAGAGGTTGAGGTCGAAATTGCGCAAATCTATTTCGTTCATGATAGGCTATAATTACTCATTAGATCGATTATCGATTTGCGTCCATATCAGCGGCCGTGCAAACGAAAACTTGAGGACGCGATGAAACGAATATTTGCCGCAGGCCTGTTGATTGCCGCGCGGCTGACGCTGCCGTGCGCGCACGCCGAGACGACCGCGGATGCCGCCCGCACTGCCGTGGCACCGTTCTACAAGGCGCTCAATGCCGAGTTCGCCAAAGACAGCGCGGACCTGATCCGGCAAGCCACGGCGCCGGAATGGGTATCGTGCCGCACCAACGAAATCTGCAACACCCGTGACGAAGTCATTGCCGGCATTGCTGCGCGCCAAAAATCCGTCCCCGACCTGAAGTGGCAGATCAAGGACGTGCTGGTCTCCGGCGATCAGGTGACCGTGCGCGGCGAAGCCACGGGCACGCCGGCCACCGAATTCTTCGGCGCGTCGCACACCGGTAAATCGTTCAAGGTGATGTCGATCGACGTCCACACGCTTCGGGACGGCAAGATGGTCCGCTCTTTTCACATCGAGGACTGGATGGGCGCGACGCGGCAGTTGAGCGCGAACTAGAGCCTGTCCTCAATTAGAGGATTCCCAAGCATATTATCGCGTGATTCATAGGCAGTCAGCTGATTCGGAGCTGACATATGCGCCGCTACGCCCTTCGGGACGATCAATGGGACAGGATCAAGGATATTTTGCCCGGACGCGAAGGGCATGTGGGGGTAACGGCCAAGGACAACCGACTGTTTGTAGAGGCGGTGATCTACCGTTATCGGGCCGGAATCCCTTGGCGGGACTTGCCTGAACGCTTTGGCGATCCGATCAAGATACATACGCGCTTCTCGCGCTGGGCCAAAAGCGGGGTGTGGAAGAAGCTGTTTGAGATGCTGGCGAGCGATGCGGACAATGAGTACGCCATGATCGACAGTACGATCGTACGGGCGCATCAGCACAGTGCCGGCGCCCAAAAAAAGACGGCGAAGACCAGGCGATCGGGCGCAGTAAAGGCGGGCTGAGCACCAAGATTCATGCGCTCGTCGATGCCTTGGGCAATCCGCTGGACTTTATCCTGACGCCGGGCCAAGCCCATGATCTGGAAGGGGCCGACGCGCTGTTGCCGGATATGGCTGCCGAGACTTTGCTGGCAGACAAGGCCTTCGATGCCGACGAGCGGGTGATCGAGCCGCTACGGGCACGAGGGAAGTCGTTCGTGATCCCGCCCAAGAGAAACCGCAAGGTCCAACGCGATTTCGACAGAGACGCCTACAAGGCACGTCATCTCATCGAGAATTTCTTCTGCAAGCTCAAGCAATACCGCGCCATCGCCACCCGCTACGACAAAACCGCCAGAAATTTCCTCGCCGCAATCCACCTCGCGGCTGCTATCATCTGGCTCAATTGATGACAGGCTCTAGATCGCGGGCGCGATGGATAGAAACTTGCCATTCAGATTCGGGGAAAATCCTGCGATCGGTGTCGGGCCGAACCGGTCCGAGGCCCGTTGTCCCCAACGCCATGCGTCAACGGCGGCCGAGATTTCGTCATGAAATCGGAAAATGCGGTGTATGCTCGCTGTGCGGCTGGTTCTGAGGGTGTGTCAGCATGCCGCGGGCGTCAGAGGTCCGCCCAAACTGATCGAGCGCAGCTGCGATAATGGGAGGCGAATCATGAGAGCATCCCTTTCACTGGCGACGGTATTGATAGGCGTATCGTTCGCTTGTCCGGCCCTGGCCCAATCGGAAGACGACAAGCTCGGCAAGGTACACTTCGACACGTCGTGCAATGCCGAGGCGCAAAAGTCATTCGACCGCGGCATGCTGTATCAGCACTCGTTCTGGTACCGCGCCTCGCGGAAGACGTTCGAGGACACCCTGAAGGCAGATCCCTCCTGCAGCATCGCCTATTGGGGCATCGCCCTCAGCCTGTTGTGGAATCCGCATACGGCGCCGCCGGCGAAGAATCTCGCGGAAGGGGCGGCGGCAATAGAGAAAGCGAGAACGGTCGGCTTCAAGACGGAACGCGAGCGAGCCTATGTCGACGCGCTGGCGGTAATGTATAAGGATTACGACAAGATCGATCACCGCACCCGCGTCGTGGCCTATGCAAAGGCGATGGAAGCCCTTGCGCAGCGCTACCCGGACGACGACGAGGCGCAGATTCACTATGCGCTCGCGCTCAACACGTCAGCTTCGCCTGCCGACAAGACCTATGCCAACCAGCTCAAGGGCGCAGCCATCCTGGAGCCGATCGCACTGCGGCAGCCGCTGCATCCGGGCATCGCGCACTACCTGATCCATCTTTACGACTATCCGGCGATCGCGGACAAAGGCATCGAAGCGGCGCGGCGCTACGCCAAGATCGCGCCAAACGCGCCGCATGCTCTGCACATGCCCTCGCACATCTTCACGCGCGTCGGCTATTGGAACGACTCGATCGCGTCCAATACCGCGTCCGCGCGGTCCGCCAAGGACTCGGGCGACTTCTCCGACGAGCTGCATGCGATGGACTATCTGGTCTATGCCTATCTGCAGCTCGGACAGGACGACAAGGCCAAGGCGGTGATTGACGAGATGAAGACGGTCACCGGCTTCAGTGAGACCTTCATTGCGGGACCCTACGCCGAAGCGGCCTCCCCTGCGCGCTACGCCCTGGAGCGCAGCGACTGGAAAGCGGCGGAAGATTTGACACTGCAACCAAGCCCGCTCGCCAACGTGCAGGCAATCACCTATTTCGCCCGCGCCCTCGGCGCGGCGCGGGCCGGCGATCCCGAAGCTGCCAAACCCGATGTCGCGAGACTCGGCGAGCTTCGCGACAAGCTTCGCGAAGCAAAGGACGCCTATTGGTCCGAACAGGTCGATATCCAGGCCAGGGTCGCCTCGGCATGGGTGCTCTACGCCGAAGGTAAAAAGGACGACGCGCTGAAGGCCATGAGCGATGCTGCCGACGCGGAGGACAGCACCGAGAAGCATCCAGTGACACCGGGCGTTCCCAAGCCGGCGCGCGAACTCTATGGCGAGATGCTGCTCGACAACGGCAATACGAAGGAGGCTCTAACGGCCTTCGAGGCCACGCTGAAAAAGGAACCAAATCGGCTCGGAGCCTATGCTGGCGCAGCGAGGGCGGCGGCGAAGCTCGGCGAAACCACCAAGGCGCGGCAATACTTCGGCAAAGTGGTCGAACAAGCAGGCAATCAAACCAGCACCCGCACTGAGGTCGCCGATGCGCGAGCCTATCTTGACGGGCATTAGGAAGGTCACGCGGAAAATACACGGCGCAATGTCGGCGACAGTGCCGCTTGCGCTGAGCGTGTTCGCGATGTCGGCGAATGCCGATCCGCTGCAGATCGTCGGCTATTCCGGCTATCTCGGGGAATGGGAGTTGACAGCTGCCGTCACGCAAGAGGGGTCATCCGCGGACGTCAGATATTCAGGAGCACCGTTGATGAAACATGTCGGGCTGTGCACCCAGGAGGGACCAGAGGAAAAAAGCGGCAAGATACGTATTCGAATGCCCCCGTCCTCGTCGCAGCTTGAGGCTACGCTATGGATCGACGGCGTCGAATGCAGCTACAAGGGAATATTGGCTGATTTCTACAGCGGCAACATGAACTGCACGGGCCGAGCAGCAGTGCCGCTCAAGCTGTGGGTGAAATAGCTCGACTCCGCTCCTGCCACATCGATAACTGGATGGGCGCGGCCCGGCGGCTGAGCGCCACCCGAACTTTCCATTGCCTGGAACGACAGCTCAGATCGTGGGCACAATCAGGCTGACCCTCATGTCTCTGGCAATGTAGACGCACGTGTCATCGGCGAGCACGCGGCCGTCCGCAATTCCGAGAACCAGTCGGCCGCGTCTCACCTGGCGCATATCAACCTGATAGCGCACGCGTCCGACTTCCGGCGTGATATGTCCTGTGAACTCTACGTCGCCAACGCCGACGGCGCGGCCTTTGCCCGGTGAGCCGGACCAGCCAAGCCAATAGCCGATCAACTGCCACAGGGCGTCCAAACCCAGACTTCCCGGCATCACCGGGTCGCCTGGATATTGGCAATGAAAGAACCAGAGGCTCGGTGCGATATCCAACTCGCCGATGACATGGCCCTTTCCATATTCGCCGCCATCCATGCTGATCTCGGTAATGCGGTCCATCATCAGCATGGGCGGCGCCGGCAATTGCGCATTGCCCGGGCCGAAATAGCCTCCCTCGCTCGACTTGAGCAGATCCTCCCTGGTGTAGGACGATTGCGGCGTGTGAAAATCGTGCGGGTTGGGCAAGACGATCAGGCCTTTGGTGACGAGCATTCAGCAGTTGAAAGTCAGGCGACTTGATGCGTCGCGAAGCCGGAAATCTGCACTCGCAGTGACGATGGCGCCACATCGAGTTCAATTCAAGTGCGCTCCTGAAAAAAATGTCGCATGCAAATCGTTCAAGATGTGTCGATCGACGTGCACGCACTTCCCGGATCGCGGGTCCGAGCCGCCTTGCAGGCGCTGCTCGCCGGTGCCCGATTTGCCGTCGAGTTCGACGACAAAAGACCGGGCAAACGGTCATGCGGTACGTGAGAGGAAACGATGAGGCTTGCTTCGAACCTGTTCGCCGCCTTGGCTGTGCTGCTCGCAGCGCAGACGGCTTCGGCCCAATCCAGCTATCCGAACCGGCCGGTGAAAATCCTGGTCGGCTTCACGCCCGGCACGGCTCCTGATCTTGCGGCGCGCATTCTTGCCGACCGGTTTTCGGAAGTCTGGGGCTCGCCGTTCGTGGTCGAGAATATTCCCGGCGCCGGCAGCAACATCGCCACCGATCGCGTCGCCAAGGCGGCCGCCGACGGCTACACCTTGCTGATGGGCGGCAACTCCTCGCTGGTCATCAACCCGAGCCTGTATGAAACACTGCCATTCGACCCGCTCAGGGATTTCGCACCGATCTCGCAAATATTCATCGCAGCGAATGTGCTCGCCGTTCCGTCCGAGCTGCCGGTCAAGACCGTCGCGGAACTGGTCGCGCTCGCCAAGGCGCAGCCCGGCAAGCTCTCGTATGGCCATGCCGGCGTGGGCACGTCGCAGCATCTGGCCGCCGAGTTGTTCAAATACATGGCGCGTGTCGATATCGTGCCGGTGGCCTATCGCGGCACGACGGCGTTCATGCCGGACCTGCTCGCCGGCCGGATCGCCATGTCGTTCGCCAATATCGTGAACGTGATGCCGCTCGCGCGCGAAGGGAAATTGCGCGCGCTGGCGATCACCTCGCTCAAGCGCTCGGCGCTGGCGCCCGACCTGGCGACCATGGCGGAATCCGGCTTCCCTGGCTTCGAGGCCGTGCCGTGGTTCGGCCTGCTCGCGCCGGCCGGTACACCGAAAGATGTTCTGGATAAGATGCACGGCGAAACCGTGAAGGCTCTCGCGCTACCGCAAGTACGCAAGAGGTTCGACGAACTCGGCCTCGAGCCCGTCGGCAACACGCCGGCCGAGTTTGCAGCGATCATCCAGAAAGAAACTCCCGAGTGGGCCAAAGTAATCAGGGATGCCGGCATCAAGCTCGGTAACTAGGCGTGTACTCACAAATTTCGGGAGGTCAGCTTCGCGCCGAAGCCGACTGAGACCGCGACAGTCCTGGAATGCACGCATTAAATTTGCGATTCCGTTCTCGGTCCTGGGCTAATTTGCCCCAGCCGTGGCTCTGTCCCGGCCAGTAGCCGCTGAACATTGGCACGATGGCGCACAATCACGTAAATACCACCTGCAATCACCAGTAACCGATAGGGCAACGGTTGCTCCAAGCCGCAGACGAGGGCAATTGCAGTCAGCGCCGCCACTATCGAGCTAAGAGAAACAATCCGAAAAATAGCCAACACAACACCAAAAGCGGCGGCAGCGCCCAAACCTACTGGCCAAGACATCGCCAGCAAAACGCCCAGCCCCGTCGCAACGGATTTGCCACCTGTAAAATTCAACCAAATTGAACAGCTATGCCCGAACAGCGCGGCAAGTCCGGCCAAGCAAACAGCCCAAGGTATCCAGGTTTGCAGATCAAGCGCTGTCGGTGGCGTGACGGACGGCAGTGTATAGAACCAACGATAGAACCAGCGGGCGAAGACGATTGCCCCGACACCTTTCAACACATCTACCAGGAGCACCACCAACGCAGGCCATTTCCCCAAGGTGCGCAATACGTTCGTTGCCCCAGTGGATTTGGAGCCATGCTCTCGAATATCCACGCCCTTAAGCAGTTTTCCTGCCAGATAGCCCGTGGGTGTAGAACCGAAGAGATAAGCAATTGCCGATCCAGTCACACTCGCTATCCAGAAAACCATGGATTCACCTCGACGCTCTAATATCAGGCAGTCCTTTTTTGGTCTTCTACCTCTTAAACCCGCAACCGGTTCCAACATACTTTAAGGACGACCGGCCGCTCGCATGATTGGCTTTGGGCAGGAGAAGGCCAAAACCAGGATCAAGAAACGCAATCGCACACGACCGCTGCTGTCGTTTCAGGAGCGCTTGCGCAAATTCGGCGCGGACGTCCGGGCGGAGGCCAAGGAATTGCCGCCGGGGACCGAACGCAGCGATCTCCTGCAGAAGGCGCGCGAAAGCGAGGCCGCCCCGCGCGATGCGCCGATTAAATCAATCAGGCCGCGTCCGCCGCCATATGCGCCTTCACGATCTTGTCGGGATTTTGCACCGGTTCGCCGCGCTTGATCTTGTCGACGTTGTCCATGCCGGAGGTCACATTGCCCCAGACCGTGTACTGGCCGTTGAGAAAGGACGCATCATCGAAGCAGATGAAAAACTGGCTATCGCCGGAGTCCGGGCTCGCGGCGCGCGCCATCGACAAGGTGCCCCGCACATGCGGCTCCTTGTTGAACTCGGCTTTCAACTTCTTGCCGGAACCGCCGGTACCCGTGCCGTGCGGGCAGCCTGTCTGCGCCATGAAGCCCTCGATCACGCGATGGAACACGATGCCGTCGTAAAATCCCTCACGCACCAGTTCCTTGATCCGCGCGACATGGTTTGGCGCAAGGTCCGGGCGCATCTCGATGGTGACGGGGCCCTGGGTGGTTTCAAGGATCAAAGTATTTTCGGTGGCAGCCATGCTCTCTTCTCTTGGGATTGAAGGTGGGTGCGGAACTGGACCGCGAAGGGATGGCCGGCGATCGCGGCGGCCATCGTGTCTGTAAATGGCATCGGCGTACAGCGTTGCAATGCCTCCATTACCGCAACGCGGTAGGCCAGACGGTCGTTGTCGGTGGCCGTCGCCGATTCATAGGTAATCCTGGGCTTGCCCAGGATCTCGCCAATGCGGTTAAAGCTGAAGCGGACGGTGATGTCCATCGGGGTCGCGGCCGAAGCCGATGGCGGCTTCCAGCAACCGAACAGCTTGTCGAGCACGTCCTGGATCGTATTGGCGGGCGTTCCGCCCGGCCCGCGAGGCTGCAGCTGAGGTTGGCCCTGGCCCTGCGCCGACGCAGATGCGAGAGCGATCAGGAGGAATGCGGCGGACAGTCGGATCATTCGTCTGGAAGCTGTCATCGCCGCGCTCCCGTTCGCTTACTTCATGTCGGAAGCGACCTGGACCTTGATCATCTTGTCCGGGTCGGTGACCGTGCCGCTGGACGATCCCGCGGGCGCTTTCTTGAGCTTGTCGACGACATCCATGCCCTGCACGACGGTACCGATCACGGTGTACTGGCTGTTCAGCGACGAGGCGTCGCCGAAGCAGATGAAGAACTGCGAATTGGCGGAATTGACGCTGTCGCCGCGGCGCGCCATGCCGACGATGCCGCGCTTGAACGGCACGCTGGAAAATTCCTGCTTCAGGTTCGGGTATTTCGAGCCGCCGGTGCCGTTGAAGTTCTGGCCGTCGCCGGTCTGCGCCATGAAGCCGTCCATCACGCGATGGAACGGGACGTTGTTGTAGAAGCCGTCGCGCGCGAGTTGCTCGAGGCGTTCGGCGTGTTTCGGCGCGATGTCGGCGCGAAGCGCGATCACGATGCGGCCCTTGGTGGTGTCGATCACCAGCGCGTTCTTCTTGTCGAGATTGGCCGGAAGCGATTGGGCAAAGACCGGGACGGCAAACAGCAGCGCTGCGAGGAAAGCGGTAAGACGGGTCATGGAAACTCCGGATGGAATCTTTGGGGTGAGAGCATTCCGGGCAGCGACGGGTTTATCGCAAATCCCGTTACAATCTTTACGAAGGCCTTGTTGCTTGCGCATGGCCTTTTTCGGGAAAACCGGTGCCCGCTTTTCCCGGCCATGCGCCCTTAGGTCTTGAATTTGGCTTTCAGGCTGGCCGCAACGGAAGCCGGCACGAAGGCCGAGACGTTGCCGCCCATGCTGGCGATTTGACGCACCAGTGTGGCGGTGATCGGGCGGACCGCGACCGAGGCCGGCACGAACACCGTATGCACGTCCGGCGCCATGGCCTCGTTCATGCCGGCGATCTGCATTTCGTAGTCGAGGTCGGTGCCGTCGCGCAGGCCCCGGATCATGATGGTCGCCCCGCGCTTCTGCGCCTCGGCAACCGTCAGACTGTCATAGGTGATGGCCTCCAGCTTGCAGCCGGCCTTGGCGGCGAGGGGGCCGAACACGTCCTGGATCATGGACAGCCGCTCTTCAACCGACAACAGCGGCTTTTTGCCAGGATTGATGCCGATCGCGACGATCAGGCGTTCGCACAGGAAAACGGCCTGCCGGACCACATCCAGATGGCCGTTGGTGACGGGATCGAAGGAACCGGCATAGAAGGCGGTACGGGGCATGAACTGGTCCTACCCCGCCACGCCCGCGGCGGCAAGCGGCACCGGTTCCGCAGCGAACCAGGATTTAATTTTCCCTCAGCCTTTGAACCACTTGTCCTCTCTCTGCGTCTTCCAGGGTGAAACCATCGGCTTTGTTTCATCCGGATGGCCGCAACGAAACAAAGCAGGGGCGGGACGAAACCATTTTCTGTTTGGCGCGAAGGCAACGGGAAACCGCTCTTGGTTACTAACGGCGCCAACCAAACGACAGGCCAAAAGGCCATTGACAGGGGACCGTCATGATCAAAACGCTTTCAGCTGTGGCCGTTGCCGCGTTTATCGCCGCCGCCCTTACCGTCCTTCCCGGCTTCGCTCCCCAGGTCGAAGCCTCGACCCCGCCCGCGCTCGCCAAGGCCGATCGGCTCGATGTCCACCCGGTCGGACGCGATTGCTCTGAGCAGGCATGGCCGAATTTCGAAGCTTCGTGCCTTCGTACCGTCGGAACCAAAACCGAGGTCCGCCAGGTTCGTCTGGTCACCACCGACCGCACACCGTAGGGCGGCAGGTTTCGGATCTGATCTATCCAGGGTTAACTTGAACGGAGGCCAGGCGGCGCGCTGGCCTCCGCTTTTATTTCGGCCGGCCCTTAAGCGCCGTTGCCGTTCCCGTTTTCACCGTTCCCGTTCTCCGTGTCCTCGCCGATATGCTCGACGGAAACCACATGCTCGTCCTCGGCGGTGTCGAACACGATCACGCCCTGGGTTGAGCGGCCGGCAATGCGGATGTCCTCGACCGGGCATCGGATCAGTTGCCCCTTGTCGGTGACCAGCATGATCTGGTCGGAATCCTCGACCGGGAATGACGCGACGAGCTTGCCGTTGCGGTCGTTCACGCTCATCGCGACGATGCCTTTGCCGCCGCGGCCGGTGGTGCGGTACTCGAACGATGAGGTCCGCTTGCCATAGCCGTTCTCGCTGATCGTGAGCACGAACTGCTCGGCCGCCGACATTTCGACATAGCGCTGCTCGCCGAGCTCCATCGATCCCGACGCCTCCTCGGTGTCGATCCCGGCCTCATCCTCGGCGCCGCCGCGGCGAACCGCGTTGGCGCGGCGCAGATAGGCCGCACGCTCCTCGGCGTCGACATCCATGTGGCGCAGGATGGTCAGCGAGATCAGCTTGTCGTCCTTGGGCAGCGCGATGCCGCGCACACCCATCGAGGTGCGGCCGGTGAAGACGCGCACATCGGTGACGGGGAAACGGATACACTGGCCGCCGGCGGCGGTGAGCAGCACGTCATCGCGCTCGGTGCAGATCTGGACGTCGACGATCGCCTCGTCCTCGTCGAGCTTCATGGCGATGATGCCGGAGCGCCGGACATCGACGAAGTCGGACAGCTTGTTGCGTCGGACCGTGCCGCCGGTCGTCGCGAACATCACGTCGAGATTGCCCCAGGAGGACTCATCCTCCGGCAGCGGCATGATGGTGGTGATGCGCTCGCCCTGCTCCAGCGGCAGGATGTTGATCAGCGCCTTGCCGCGCGCATTCGGCGCGGCGACCGGCAGCCGCCAGACCTTTTCCTTGTAGACCTGGCCGCGCGAGGAGAAGAACAGCACCGGAGTATGGGTCGATGCAACAAAGAGTCGGCTGACGAAATCCTCTTCGCGGGTTTGCATGCCGGCGCGGCCCTTGCCGCCGCGGCGTTGCGCGCGATAGGCCGACAGCGGCACGCGCTTGGCGTAGCCGGCGTGCGACACCGTCACGACCATGTCCTCGCGCTGGATCAGGTCCTCGTCCTCGACCTCGCCTTCCTGCTCGATGATCACGGTCCTGCGCGGCGTGCCGAACTCGTTCCTCACCTCGGCCAGCTCGGTCTTGATGATCGTATGGATGCGCGCGCGCGAGCGCAGGATGTCGAGATAATCGGCGATCTCGACCGCGAGCTTGTCCAGCTCGTCGGAAATTTCCTCGCGTCCGAGCGCCGTCAGGCGCTGCAGGCGCAGGTCGAGGATGGCTTTGGCCTGCTCCATCGACAGCCGCGCGGTGCCGTCCGGCGACAGCTTGTGGCGGGGATCGTCGATCAGCGTGATCATGGCGGCGACGTCCCGCCCCGGCCAGTCGCGCGACATCAAGGTGTCGCGCGCGGTGGTCGGATCGGGCGAGGTCCTGATGACGCGGATGATCTCGTCGATATTGGCGACCGCGATGGCGAGGCCGACCAGGATATGGGCGCGGTCGCGCGCCTTGTTGAGCAGGAACTTCGTGCGACGCGTCACCACCTGCTCACGGAAGGCGATGAACAGCGTCAGAAAGTCCTTGAGGTTCATCGTCTGCGGACGACCGTTGTCGAGCGCCAGCATGTTGGCGCCGAAACTCGTCTGCAGCGGTGTGAACTTGTAGAGCTGGTTCAGCACGACGTCAGGCATGGCGTCGCGCTTCAGCTCCACCACGACGCGGTAGCCGTCGCGGTCGGATTCATCGCGCAGGTCCGCAATGCCATCGATCTTCTTCTCCTTGTGGAGTTCGGCAATGCGCTCGACCATCGAGGCCTTGTTCACCTGGTACGGAATTTCCGTGATGACAATTGCCTCGCGCTCCTTGCGGATGGTTTCGAACGCGACCTTGCCGCGCATCACGATCGAGCCGCGGCCGAGATGATAGGCGGATCGGATGCCTTGGCGGCCGAGGATGATGCCGCCGGTCGGAAAATCCGGCCCCGGAATGATGTTGATGAGCTCGTCGATCGTGAGCGACGGATTGTCGATCAACGCCACGCAGGCATCGATCACTTCGCCCAGATTGTGCGGCGGGATATTGGTCGCCATGCCGACCGCGATGCCGCCGGCGCCATTGACCAGAAGATTGGGAAATTTGGCCGGAAGGACCGACGGCTCCTTGTCGGAGTTGTCGTAGTTCGGCGTGAAGTCGACGGTGTCCTTGTCGATATCCGCGAGGATCGCAAGCGACGACCTCGTCAGCCGTGCTTCCGTATATCGGTAGGCGGCCGGAGGATCGCCGTCGACGGAGCCGAAATTACCCTGGCCGTCGATCAGCGGCACGCGCATGGAAAAATCCTGCGCCATGCGCACCATCGCGTCATAGATCGATTGATCGCCGTGCGGGTGATATTTACCGATGACGTCGCCGACCACGCGAGCCGATTTGACGTACTTCTTGTCTGGCGTGTGCCCCTGCTCGTACATCGAGTACAGGATGCGCCGGTGCACCGGCTTCAAGCCGTCGCGCGCATCGGGCAACGCGCGCGCCACGATCACGCTCATGGCGTAATCGAGGTAGGAGCGTTTCATCTCGTCGAGGATGGAGACGGGGCGAATATCTGAGGGCACCGGCGGCTCGCCGGGCGTCTCGTCGTCGTTATCGGCCAAGGGGGAAATCCAAGTCGTTTTTCTTGGGAATCATATAGCCCATCGGGGGCCTCAAAACCACCCTTTGGCCGCCAAAAGCGACGGTTTTTCCCTTCGTTTTTCCAGTGACTTACGCCCTGTGCGACGGACCGCGGAAAGGGGCGTTTCGGACGCTGAAAAAGCGCCCTGTTTAACTGCCGAGAACCACCCTGTTCGCGGCTACGGCGCTAGCGCCAAGCAGCGGGATTCCGCTTCAAGCGAAAATACGAAAGGGATGCGCCGATCGCCTCCGTTCTCAGAACGGAATGTCGTCGTCCATGTCGCTGTTGCGCGCCCCCGCGGCGGCCACGCGACGCGGCGGCGCACTCGAGGGACTGCTGGCACCGAAATCGCCGCCGGGCTCGTCGGCAAAGCCGCCGCCACCGCCTCCGCTGCGGCCGTCAAGCATGGTGAGGGTCGAGTTGAATCCCTGGAGCACGACTTCGGTCGAGTACTTCTCGACGCCGCTCTGATCGGTCCATTTGCGCGTCTGCAACGCACCTTCGATGTACACCTTGGCACCCTTCTTCAGATATTGCTCGACAATCTTGCAAAGCGGCTCGGAGAAGATCACCACGCGATGCCACTCGGTCTTCTCCTTGCGCTCGCCGCTCGCCTTGTCGCGCCAGCTCTCCGAGGTCGCGACGCTCAGATTGGCGATCGGCCGGCCGTCCTGGGTCCGCCGGATCTCCGGGTCCTTGCCGAGATTTCCGACCAGAATCACCTTGTTCACACTTCCCGCCATCGCCACTCTCCACGCTGAAAACGCCGCCGCTCAAACACTCAAACGCCTTGGGCTCAAGCGCGGACCAATTGATCTCGGGGCGCGACCCTATACGCTTGCCCCGCGATTGCCGCCTGTGTGGCGGCGCGGCCTGCGCCGTTATCCACATATAGCATCGAAATCCCCAATGTTCCAGTTTCGTTCCAAGGAAATCCACGCGTTTCCAGGCGCTGGCGGCATGTAGTCGCCCGCCTCCGCGCCACAACTCCGCTTGCGGCACCAGGGTGACATCGAGATGACACTCTCCGGTTGAGTTCTCTGCCTTTTTGCTCGCCGATTGTGGCTTTTGGGTTACTCCTTTTCAGCAGAGATTCGGCTAAAAAGCGCGTGCCTGGGTGAGTTTGGCGGGGTGACGCGGAGGGCCATTTCAACCTTCGCTCCGCGACAAAATTGGGGAATTAAAACATGAAAAAGCTCCTGTTGACTGCCGTCGGTCTGGTCGCTCTCAGCGCGGCTCCGGCGCTCGCCGCCGATCTGGCGGCAAGGCCTTACACCAAGGCGCCCCCGATGGTCGCGCCGATCTATAACTGGAGTGGCTTCTACATCGGCCTCAACGGCGGCGGCGGCTCGTCCCACAAGTGCTGGGATATCGACAATTTTGGCGGCGTTGTCGTCCCGGCAACCGCTGAAGGCTGCCACGACGCAACCGGTGGTCTCGTCGGTGGCCAGATCGGCTATCGCTGGCAGGCGACCAATTGGGTGTTCGGCCTCGAAGCCCAGGGCGACTGGGCCAACCTGAAGGGTTCGAACGCCAGCCTGCTGACCGCCCCGTTCAACATCTTCACCAACAACAGCAAGATCGATGGGATCGGCCTGTTCACCGGCCAGGTCGGCTACGCCTGGAACAACGTGCTCTGGTACGTGAAGGGCGGTGCCGCCGTGACCAGTGACAAGTACAACGGCCAGATCCTCGGCGTCACCCTCGACACCGCCAGCGAAACCCGCTGGGGCGGCACGGTCGGCACCGGCATCGAGATCGGCTTCGCCCCGGGCTGGTCGGTCGCCTTCGAATACGACCACCTGTTCATGGGCAACCACAACAACACCTTCAACTTCACCCCCGCGGCGGCTCCGTTCGTTGGCCTTTCCCGCGTCGACAACATCCGTCAGGACGTCGACATGGGCACGGTTCGCGTGAACTACACCTTCGGCGGCCCGGTGATTGCGAAGTACTGATCGCTGCAAGCCAACTTCACCCTCTGGACCTCAAAGGCCGGCCTCGTGCCGGCCTTTTTCATTGCGCGGGAGCTGCTGCCCGCTGCCGCCATATTTTGTTTTGACGCGTTTTCTTCACGCGAACCGGTCCTCCCTTCGCTTGAAAACGCGATGCGAGTCGCAAAAGCGTTGATGGTTCGCACTCGACACTGGAAATCCGCGCTCGTTCTTCCTACGTTCCGAGATCGATAGCAGCGGCGTTCCCGGCTTTCCGGCGAGGCGCGCCCAAATTGTGCGCGACCGACGCGCCTGGAATTGCCCGATGGATGAGATTCTGAAAGCGCGACGCCAACAATCCGCGAGCAGCCTGCGCGCGATCACCATTCGCGGCGCGCGCGAGCATAATCTGAAAAACATCGACGTGGAAATTCCGCGCGACAAGCTCGTGGTGTTCACCGGCCTGTCCGGCTCCGGCAAATCCTCGCTGGCCTTCGACACCATCTATGCCGAAGGCCAGCGCCGCTATGTCGAATTGCTCTCGGCCTATGCGCGCCAGTTCCTGGAGATGATGCAGAAGCCCGACGTCGACCAGATCGACGGCCTGTCGCCGGCGATCTCGATCGAGCAGAAGACGACGTCGAAGAACCCGCGCTCCACCGTCGGCACCGTCACCGAGATCTACGACTATATGCGCCTGCTCTGGGCCCGCGTCGGCGTGCCGTATTCGCCCGCCACGGGCCTGCCGATCGAGAGCCAGACGGTGTCGCAGATGGTCGATCGCGTGCTGGCGCTGCCTGAAGGCACGCGGCTCTATCTGCTGGCGCCGGTCGTGCGCGGCCGCAAGGGCGAATACAAGAAGGAATTGGCGGAATACCTCAAGAAGGGATTCCAGCGCGTCAAGATCGACGGCACCTTCCACGAGCTTGCGGAAGCGCCCGCGCTAGACAAGAAATTCCCGCATGACGTCGACGTCGTGGTCGACCGCATCGTGGTGCGGCCCGACATCGGCCAGCGCCTTGCGGAAAGCTTTGAGACCGCGCTGAAGCTCGCCGAGGGGCTGGCGGTGATCGAGTATGCCGACGCTCCGGCGGCCCCGGCGCCCGAGGAAAAAAAGAAGACCGCAAAAATCCATGACAAGAGCGGCCCCGAGCGCATCCTGTTCTCGGAAAAATTCGCCTGCCCCGTCTCCGGCTTCACCATCCCCGAGATCGAGCCGCGGCTGTTCTCGTTCAACAACCCCTATGGCGCCTGCCCGGCCTGCGGCGGCCTCGGCGTCGAACAGCATGTCGACGAGGACCTCGTCATTCCCGACAAGGAGACGACGCTCCGCAAGGGCGCGATCGCGCCCTGGGCGAAATCGTCCTCGCCCTATTACCTGCAGACGCTGACCGCGCTCGGCAAGTTCTACAAGTTCACGCTCGATACCAAGTGGAAGGACCTGCCGAAGAAGACGCAAGCCGCGCTCCTGCACGGCTCCGGCGACGACGAGATCAAGTTCTCCTACGAGGACGGTGTCCGCGCCTACGACACCAAGAAGCCGTTCGAGGGCGTCATCACCAATATCGAGCGGCGCTATCGCGAGACCGAGAGCGAATGGGCGCGCGAGGAGCTGGCGAAATATTTTTCCGACGTGCCCTGCGCGGCGTGCCACGGTTTTCGTCTCAAGCCCGAGGCGCTGTGCGTCAAGATCGACGGCAAGCATATCGGCGAGATCTCGGAAATGTCGGTGAAGCGCGCCGGCGAATGGTTCGAGAACGTGCCGGCTGCGTTGAACGCGCAGCAGAACGAGATCGCCACCCGTGTGCTGAAGGAAATCCGCGAGCGGCTCTCCTTCCTGATCGATGTCGGGCTGAATTACCTGACGCTGTCGCGCTCCTCCGGCACGCTCTCCGGCGGCGAGAGCCAGCGCATTCGGCTGGCCTCGCAGATCGGGTCGGGCCTGACAGGCGTGCTCTATGTGCTGGACGAACCCTCGATCGGCCTGCACCAGCGCGACAATGCGCGCCTGCTCGAAACCTTGAAGCGGCTGCGCGACCTCGGCAACACCGTGATCGTGGTCGAGCATGACGAGGACGCGATCCGCCTGGCCGATTACGTGCTCGATATCGGCCCCGGCGCCGGCATGCATGGCGGCCATATCGTCGCCGATGGCACGCCGGCCGAGATCATGCGCAATCCCAAATCGCTGACCGGCAAATATCTGACCGGCGAATTGGCGGTGGAGATTCCCGAGCGGCGGCCGCCGAACCATCGCCGCACCATCAAGGTGGTGAACGCGCGCGGCAATAATCTCAAGAACATCTCGGCGGAAATTCCGCTCGGGCTGTTCACCTGCGTGACGGGAGTCTCCGGCGGCGGCAAGTCGACGCTTTTGATCGACACGCTCTACAAATCCATCGCCCGCAAGCTCAATGGCGCCAGCGAAGGCGCAGCGCCCCACGACCGCATCGAGGGGCTGGAGCATATCGACAAGATCATCGACATCGACCAGTCGCCGATCGGCCGCACCCCGCGCTCGAATCCCGCGACCTATACCGGCGCCTTCACGCCGATCCGCGAATGGTTCGCGGGCCTGCCCGAGGCGAAGGCGCGCGGCTACGAGCCCGGGCGCTTCTCCTTCAACGTCAAGGGCGGCCGCTGCGAGGCCTGCCAGGGCGACGGCGTCATCAAGATCGAGATGCACTTTTTGCCCGACGTCTACGTCACCTGCGACGTCTGCAAGGGCAAGCGCTACAACCGCGAGACGCTCGAAGTCCTGTTCAAGGGCAAGTCGATCGCCGATGTGCTCGACATGACGGTCGAGGAAGCCGCCGAGTTCTTCAAGGCGGTGCCGCGCGTGCGCGAGACGTTCCAGACGCTGCACCGCGTCGGCCTCGACTACATCCATGTCGGCCAGCAGGCCACCACGCTTTCCGGCGGCGAAGCCCAGCGCGTCAAGCTCGCGAAAGAGCTGTCAAAACGCGCCACCGGCCGCACGCTCTATATCCTGGACGAGCCGACCACCGGCCTGCACTTCCACGACGTGAAGAAGCTGCTGGAAGTGCTGCACGAGCTGGTCACGCAGGGCAATACGGTCGTGGTGATCGAGCACAATCTCGAGGTCATCAAGACCGCCGACTGGGTGATCGACCTCGGCCCCGAAGGCGGCGACGGCGGCGGCGAGATCGTTGCCTGGGGCACGCCGGAGGACATCGTCAAGGCGCCGCGGAGCTATACGGGAAAATTTCTGGCACCGGTGCTGAAGAAGGCGGGGAAGCCGCGGAAGAAGAGCGACG
>CAVOML010000018.1:0-74127 GCA_963697015.1 uncultured Alphaproteobacteria bacterium | reverse complement strand
CGCGCGGTAAGGCGCTGCGGCTGCCGACGGAGCCAAGAGGATAGCGCAACGGGGCGTCCTGTCTTGAGATCGAGGGGTTCGACAACCTCACTCAAGACAGGAGCATCCCCATGACCGACCAAGTCATCAGCCCGTTGCGCCGGCGCATGATCGAAGACATGGCGATCCGCAAGTTCGCGCCAAAAACCCAACATGACTACGTGCAACGGGTCAAGGACTTCGCGGCGTTTCTCGGCCGCTCTCCCGACCTGACCCAATCGGAGGACGTGCGCGGCTTTCGGCTGCATCTGGCGTCGAGCGGCGCCGGCGCGCCAAAGATCAACGCCACCGTCTCGGCGCTGCGGTTCTTCTTCAATGTGACGCTGGATCGCCCCGACCTCGCCAAGCACCTGGCGTTCATGCACGAGCCGCGCAAGGTACCGGTGGTGTTGAGCCCCGAGGAGGTTGCGCGCTTTCTGGAGGCAGCGCCGAGCGTCAAGTACAAGGCGGCGCTGAGTGTCGCCTACGGTGCGGGCCTGCGTGTTTCCGAGGTCGTCTCGCTGAAGGTATCCGATGTCGACTCCGAGCGCATGATGCTGCGCGTCGAGCAGGGCAAAGGCCGCAAGGATCGCCACGCGATGCTTTCTCCGGTGCTGCTCGAACTTCTGCGCGATTGGTATCGCATTTCCCGCCCGCAGGGCTGGCTGTTTCCGGGACTGAAGCCGGCCAGCCCGATGACGACACGCCAGCTCACGCGCGCCTGCCACGCCGCGGCCCACATGGCCGAGATTACCAAGCGGGTGACGCCGCACACCTTGCGCCACAGCTTCGCGACCCACCTGCTCGAGCAGAACATCGATATTCGGGTGATTCAGGTCCTGTTGGGTCACGCCAAGCTTGAGACAACGGCGCTCTACACCCGCGTCGCCACCAACACCATCCGCGAGGTCATGAGCCCGCTGGATCGCCTCACGCCGCTGACACCCAAGAAGAATGAGCCCAGGGACGCGCCACCCGCCTAAGCGCGACGCGGGTGGCGCGTCCGGCACGGGAGGTCGCGGATATCTTCCGCGGCCATGGTCCGGCGTGGCGTCAAGCCAATGCCGGACATGTGAGCCTCGGTCAATTGAAGGTGATGTCGGCGATCGAGAACTGCCGCACGGCGGCGCTCGGCGGCCATGTCGCGCGTTGCGTGGACTGCGCCTATACGAGTATCGCCTACAATTCCTGCCGCAACCGCCACTGCCCGAAGTGCCAGGGCGCCGCCGCGAAGGAATGGCTCGCCGATCGCGAGGCCGACCTGTTGCCGGTGCCGTACTATCACGTGGTGTTCACGCTGCCTGCGCCGATCGCCGACATCGCCTACCAGAACAAGGCGGTGGTCTACGATCTCCTGTTCAAGGTCTCGGCCGAGACCATGACCACGATCGCTGCCGACCCCAGGCACCTCGGCGCCCGCGTCGGCATCACCTCGGTTCTCCATACCTGGGGCTCGGCCATGACCCATCACCCCCACGTGCACATGATCGTGCCGGGCGGCGGCATCTCGCCCGACGGCGAGCGTTGGGTGGCGTGCCGCAAAGGATTCTTCCTGCCGGTGCGCGTACTCTCGCGGCTGTTCCGGCGACTATTCCTGGAGAAGCTCGTCGCCGCTTACCAAACCGGCCGCCTCAACTTCTTCGGCGAGCATGCGCATCTCGCCGATGCGCAATCCTTCGCGGCTCATCTGGCGCCGCTGCGCAAGGCCGAATGGGTCGTCTACGCAAAGCGGCCATTCGGCGGCCCCGACGCAGTGCTGGCTTATCTTTCGCGTTATACCCACCGCGTTGCCATCGCCAACAGCCGCTTGATCGCCTTCGATGAGCACGGCGTCACCTTCAAGTGGAAGGACTACCGCATCGCGGGCCGCGATCGATACAAAAGCATGACGCTCGCCACGGACGAGTTCATCCGACGCTTCCTCATCCACGTGCTGCCAAATGGCTTCCACCGCATCCGCCACTACGGCCTGCTCGCCAGCGGCACGCGCGCCGACAACATCGCCCGCGCGCGTGAGCTGCTCGCCGTTGCAAAACCTGAAGACGAGCCTACCGCTGCCGCCGTCGATCCCAGCCAGCCGGCTTGTCCATGCTGCGGCGGTCGCATGATCATCATCGAGGTGTTCGAGCGCGGTGCAACGCCGCGGCATCCGCCGACAGCTCCAACGAACGTGATCAGGATCGACACCTCATGACCGCGTCACAATCCCGCAAATCTGCTCGTCGCGCTCGCTGGCTCTCGACCGGCTACGGCAGCCCGCGCTTAGATTTCCAGCCGGCCCCTCAAATCGTCCGACAGTTCATCATCTCCGACGCGATCCGCCGCCCATCCACCAGCCGCTTCACCGGCGCACAACCCGCTGGATCGGCTCGATCCCAATCACACACCTCGCCCGCGGCACTCAAATCCCCATAGCGCCTGCCGCACCGCCCTACGTTCCCTTAAGCGCGGTTTCCTCCCTTGGAGGCTTTCGGACGCCGGCCGCCGAATACGCGGCGCCGTCCCTCATGCGGCCGGCATCCGAAACCCTTCACAATTCCGTCGATATTGCCAACTCCGCCCTCTCGTCCGCTATCGACAATACCCGACATTACCGACCGAGAGCTGGCGCACGGATCTCGCCCAATTGGGACGACAAGGAAAAAGGGCGCGACAGCCGCTCGCTCTGGGCCGCGCTTCGCGCGGCCTCATTGGCTCATGCTGGCCGCTGACTGGATTTTTGCCCGCCCCTCAGTTCGCCGAGCCCCGGCACACCTCAATCGCGTGCGCAAAAAGCTCGATCTTCAAACGGATTCAAAGTGATTTGAACTTTCAGCCCTTCTGGCCGCAAATTCGTCTTCCGTTTTTCCGAAAGATGTGCTTATCTCCCCGCATCCTGATTCTACCTGAGAGGGGCGTTTGGCCAATCGCCGCGGACGTTGGAACGGGATGCGGTTGATCTGGCTAAACCTGTGGTGACTGCCGCCTGCGTTTCTTGTTGCAGGCGGGCCATGGGTGAGGCCATCACCCGGCATTCCCTGCGCCCTCTCCTATTTCAGGGCGCACAGCTGATGCATCACCCGGGCATTTCGTGCCGCGGGAATGCGGATGTGTGCCTTTATGGCGTTAGTTTCGCGTACCTTCTGCGTTGACGCCCTGCATCTCCTGCGCGAAGCTTGCGTTGACAGCAGCGAATCCCGGAGGTCCGCCATGCTCCGCGCCGAGGACAACAAGTTCCTGACCGAAAGCGGCTCGGGAACGGGAATGGGCGAATTGCTGCGCCGGTTCTGGATTCCCGTGCTGCTCTCCGAGGAATTGCCGGAAGCCGACGGTGAGCCGAGGAAGATCGTTGTCATGGGCGAGGAATTGCTCGCCTTCCGCGACACGCGTGGCGTGGTCGGTGTCATCGACCAATACTGCCCGCACCGCGGCGCCAATCTCTGGTTCGGCCGTAACGAGGAATGCGGCATCCGCTGCGTCTATCACGGCTGGAAGTTCGATACCGAGGGCGCTTGCGTCGACATGCCGACGTCGTATCCGGACCTCAACGCGAAAGACCTGATCCGCATCAAGTCCTATCCGGTGCGCGAATGGGGCGAGATGATCTGGGCCTATATGGGTCCGATAGAGGCGATGCCGGAACTGCCCGATCTCGAAATGGCCCTGGTGCCGCCCTCGCACCGCTACGTTTCGAAGAAATGGCAGGACTGCAACTGGGTGCAGGCCATGGAGGGCTCGATCGATACCGCGCATTTCACCTTCGCGCATCTGAGCTTCGACAAGGAGGAGAACGAGGTCCTCGACATCAAGAGGCATTTCGTGAATCCGATCACGCGCATGAATGTCGATCACATGCGCTGGATCGCGGAGGACCCGCGCCCCGTGATCAGGATCAACCCGCATGAGGCGGGGCTCACCATCGCCGGCGGAAGGCTCACCGGCAACGACAACATCTATTGGCGTATCGCGCAGTTCCTGATGCCGTTCCACTCCTACGCGCCGAGTGCGATGCCCGGCGAGAACATCTTTGGCCAGACCTTCGTGCCGGTCAGCGATACCAATTGCTGGATTTACACCTACGCCTGGAATCCGGAGCGGCCGCTGACGCAAGGAGAGCGCGACGGCTACGACAAGGGCAATGGCGTGATCTCGGAGGTCGACGAGAACTATTTGCCGCTGCGTCACAAGGGCAACAATTACCTGATTGACCGCAAGCTGCAGAAGACCAGGAGCTATACCGGCATCAAGGGCGTGTCCGAGCAGGACTCCGCCGTGCAGGACAGCCAGGGGCCGATCGCGGACCGGACCCGCGAGCATCTCGGCCCGACCGATCTCGGCATCCTGCATTTCCGCAAGCTCATGATGGACGCGGCGCGCGCGCTGCAGCAGGGCACGGCACCGTCGCACGTCAATCACCAGGACCGCTACGCGGTGCGCTCCGGCGCCTGCGTCACCAGCAAGGCGAAGGATTTGCCGGTCGTGATGGTCGAACGCTTCGGCGACGCCGCGGGCTTTGTCGGCCGGCCACGCATCGCGGCGGCGGAGTAGCGATCGTTGTCTCTTTCCCGCATACGCGTCCGGCTCTACGGCTGCACGATCGTTGCGTCGGTGGTCGTGTTGGCGCTCCTGCCGATGCCAGCGAGCCATGCCGGCTTTTGGTCGGAACTGTTCAAGGGCTCGAAGAAGAGCGAGAAGAGCGAGAAGCCAAAGTCTGCGGCCGCGGCTACGCCAAAGCATGCCGCTCCCGCTCCGGAAAAACACGCTGCTTCGCCAAAGCCCGCCGCTTCGCCTGCACTCGCCGCCGTGCCGAAATCGGAAGGCGTCGAGGAGGCCCGGCTGTCAAAGCCTGTCGTGGCCGCGCCAAAATGCGTGCCGGCCAAATTCCGCATCGTGGTGGATGTCGGCCACACCGCCGAATCCGAAGGCGCACTCAGCGCGCGCAACGTTCCCGAATTCAATTTCAATCTGAATCTCGCAAGGCGCGTCGTTGAGGGATTGAAAGCCGAAGGTTTTGCGCAAGCCAAGCTCCTGGTGACGGAAGGCAAGGCGAGGCCAAGCCTCGTAAGGCGAGTCAACGCCGCCAATCATCTCCATGCCGACCTGTTCCTGTCGATCCATCATGATTCCGTGCCCGACAAGATGATGGAGAACTGGGAGTTCGAGGGCAAGAAAAGCCATTTCAGCGATCGCTTCTCCGGCTATGGCGTGTTTGTCTCGAAGAGCAATCCGGATTTCGAGTCGAGCTTCCAGTTCGCCAGGCTGATCGGCAATCAGATGCGGGCGCAGGGCTTCAAATTCGCCAATCAATATACGCTGCCGGTCATGGGCAAATACCGGCACGATCTGCTCGACAAGCAGGCAGGAGTCTATCGATACGACGACCTGATCGTGCTGAGGAGCACCGACATGCCCGCCGCCCTTCTGGAAGCCGGCTCGATCATCAACCGCGATGAGGAGCTGCAGATGGCTTCACCCGAACGCCAGGACAAGACCGCCTTCGCGGTAACCGCGGCACTAAGGGAGTATTGCGGCCTGCCGCCCGTCAAGCCGCCGCCGACACCTCCCGACGCGCAGGCGAAGGTGGATCACTGAGCCCGTATTTGAAGAATGGCATTACGACCTTCGGATGTTGGCCCGGAATCTGCTTTGACAGGGCGGGTCCAAGCTGATCCAATTTCTTCGACGGCTCCAGGCCTCGCGCATGGAGAGGTGACGTTGAGGGCATTCGGCAACACCGCGGAGCGTAACCGATGAACGAGCGGGAACTTCGAAACCTGGTCGCAGACGTCAAGGCCGGGCGCCTATCGCGGCGGAAATTTGTGCAGGGCATGATCGCTCTGGGGCTGACCGCGCCGATGGCAGGCATGATGCTTGGCGACGCGGGCGTTGCCCAGGCCGCGACCGCGATCCCCTACAAGCCGCCGAAGGCGGGCGGTGGTGGCGCGGTGAAGCTGTTGCTCTGGCAGGCGCCGACCCTGCTCAATCCGCATTTCGCCGTCGGGACCAAGGATCAGGAAGCCTGTCGTCTGTTTTACGAGCCGCTGGCCGGCTATGACCAGGACGGCAACCTGGTTCCGATCCTCGCCGCCGAGATTCCCACCAAGGACAATGACGGCCTCAAGGAAGACGGTCTCTCGGTGGTCTGGAAGCTGAAGCAGGGCGTCAAATGGCATGACGGCGAGCCTTTCACCGCCGACGATATCGTCTTCAACTGGGAATACGCAAAAAATCCTGAGACTGCGGCGGTCTCGATCGCCACCTACAAGAACGTCAAGCTGGTCGAGAAGATCGACGACCACACGATTCGCCTGAGCTTTGCCGAGCCGACCCCGTTCTGGGCCGACGCCTTTGTCGGCTCCTATGGCCTGATCGTTCCCAAACATCTGTTCGCCGAATATGCGGGCGGCAAATCCCGAGATGCGCCGGCCAATCTGAAACCGGTTGGCACCGGCCCTTATCTCTTTGTCGACTTCAAGCCCGGCGACACCGTGCTCGGCAAGCGCAATCCCGATTACCACGTCGAAGGCCGGCCCTATTTCGACACGATCGAAATCAAGGGTGGCGGCGATGCCGTCTCCGCGGCGCGCGCGGTGCTGCAGACCGGCGAGTATGATTACGGCTGGAACATGCAGGTCGAGGACGAGATCCTGCAGAAGCTGGAGAACGGGGGCCATGGCAAGGTTTCGGTGGTTCCGACCGGCAATATCGAGTACATCGCGCTCAACTTCACCGACCCCAATGTCGAGGTCGACGGCGAGCGCGCCAGCATCAAGACCAGGCATCCGCTGTTTTCGGATCCCGCGGTGCGCGAGGCGCTCAACCTCCTGATCGATCGCGCCTCGATCCAGAAATTCATCTATGGCCGAATCGGCGTTGCCACAGGCGCCTTCCTCAACAATCCCGAACGCTTCCGGACCAAGAAGACGGGTTTCGAATTCAATATCGACAAGGCCAACCAGATCCTGGAAGCCGCCGGCTGGAAGAAGGGCTCGGACGGCATCCGCGCCAAGGACGGCAAGCAGCTCAAATTCGTTTACCAGACCTCGATCAACTCGCCGCGGCAGAAGAATCAGGCCATCGTCAAGCAGGCCTGCCAGAAGGCCGGTATCGAGATCGAGCTCAAATCGGTGGTGGCCTCGGTGTTCTTCTCGTCGGATACCGCCAATCCCGACACCTATTCGCATTTCTACTGCGACGCCGAGATGTACCAGACCACCATGACGCAGCCCGATCCCGGGTTCTTCATGAATCAGTTCGTGTCATGGGAAGCGGCCACCAAGGCGAACAAGTGGCAGGGCCGCAACATCACGCGGTGGCAGAACAAGGAGTATGACGAGCTCTTTACCAAGGCCCAGCACGAGCTCGACACGGTGAAGCGCGCGGCGATGTTCATGCAGCTCAACGACATCGTCTGCGCCGATCACTACATCCTGCCGGAGAACAACCGTCCGCGGGCGACCGCGCTGAAGACCGGCATGGTCACGCATCAGAGTGGCTGGGACAACGATCTCTGGCAGATCGCGAACTGGTACCGGGAAGGCTGAGGGCAGGCCGCGACGCATTATTTCATGACCCGCCAACCGTAGAGAAGCGTGATGGGAAACTACCTTCTCAGGCGGCTCCTCTTCGCTCTTCCCAGCCTGCTCGGCATCAGCCTCATTCTGTTCGTCCTGCTCGCGCTGGCGCCCGGCGATCCGTTCGGGGAGCTCGCGACCAATCCGAACATCCCGCCCGAGGTGCGTGAGGCGCTACGGATAAAATTCGGGATCGATGATCCGATCCTTATTCGTTATCTGCGCTGGCTCGTTGCGATGCTGCATGGCGACTGGGGCTTTTCCTTTGCGAGCCGTGTCGATGTCGACCGCCTGATCCTGCAGCGCATCCCGACCACGCTCTATGTCGTCGGCACGGCGCAATTGCTCGCGCTCGCGGTGGCGCTTCCGGTCGGCACGTATGCGGCGATGCGGCCCTATTCGATCTTCGACCAGATCGCCAATACCTTCGCCTTCATCGGCTTCTCGCTGCCGACCTTTTTCACCGGGCTGCTGCTGATCCTCATCTTCAGCGTCAATCTGGGCTGGCTGCCGTTTGTCTATCGCGTCGATATCGCCGCAACGGGCTGGCACTGGTACTGGGAATATCTCAAGCAGGCGATCATGCCGATCACCGTGCTCGGCCTGTTCCAGGCTGCGTCCTACACGCGCTATGTCCGCTCCGCGGTGCTGGATGTCATTCGCCTCGACTACGTCACCACGGCCCGTTCCAAGGGCCTCGACGAAAGCAAGGTCATCGTCAAGCATGTGGTGCGCAACGCGCTGATTCCGGTGGTGACGCTGGTGGCGCTGCAGATGCCGAGCGTGTTCGGCGGTGCCATCATCACCGAGCAGATCTTCCGCATTCCCGGGATCGGCTCACTCCTGATCAGCGCCATCCTCGCCAATGACACGCCGGTCATCATGGCTGTGACGTTCGTGTTCGCCTGTCTCGTCGTTCTCTTCAACCTGTTGGCCGATATCATCTATGGTTGGCTTGACCCACGCATCTCCTACCGTTGAGGCGGTTAGCCCGGTCGCGCGCCGCGAGCGGCGCTTTTCGCCGTGGCGCGAAGCTTGGCGACGCTTCCGGCGCCACCGGCTGGCGGCCCTCAGCGTGGTCGTGCTGGCGCTGCTGGCGCTATCCATCCTCGTCGGGCCGCTGCTCTGGCGCGTGGCGATCAACGATATCGACTTCACCGCCCGCCTCAGCCCGCCGTCCTGGGAGCATCCGTTCGGCACCGACGATCTTGGTCAGGATCTGCTGGCGCGGATGCTCTATGGCGGGCGCATCTCGCTCGCGGTCGGCTTTGCGGCGATGGCGGTCGCGATGTTTGCCGGCACCATCATCGGCGCCATCGCCGGCATTTCTCGCGGCAGCATCGATGCGGCCCTGATGTGGTTCACGGACCTGTTCCTGTCGCTGCCGCAACTGCCGCTGTTGCTCCTGGTGATCTACCTGTTTCGCGACATTCTCAAAGGCCTGGTCGGCCCCGAGGGCGGCGTGTTCATCCTGATCGTGCTGGTGATCGGCTGCTTTCGCTGGATGCCGGTGGCGCGGCTGGTGCGGGCGCAATTCCTGTCGCTGCGCGAAAAGGAATTCGTCGAGGCCGCCCGCGCGCTTGGCGCGTCCAATCTGCGGCTCGTGATCAGGCATATCCTTCCGAACGCGCTCGGGCCCGTGATCGTCGCGGGCACCATCGATGTCGCGGCGGCGATCATCGCCGAATTGACGCTGTCGTTCCTCGGCCTCGGCTTCCCGCCTGATATTCCGACCTGGGGCCGCCTGTTGTTCGACGCCAAGGATTATCTCGACATCGCACCGCACTGGGCGCTATTCGCCGGCGGCGCCATCTTCCTCACCGTCATCGCCATCAACTTCATCGGCGACGGCCTGCGCGACGCGCTCGACCCGCGGAAGGTAATGTGATGGATCAGGCGCAGGCCGTGCCCAACGGCGCACTCCTCGACATCAAGGGCTTGAGGACCTATTTCGACACCGACGATGGTCTGGTGCAGGCCGTCGACGGCGTCGACCTTGCGATCGGTCACGGCGAGACCGTGTGCGTGGTCGGCGAATCCGGTTGCGGCAAGACGGTCACCGCGCTTTCGGTCTTGAAGCTGATCGCAATGCCGCCGGGGCGCATCGCCGGCGGCCAGATCCTCTGGCAGGGCAGGGATCTCGTTCCCCTCGATGCGGATGAGATCAACCGAGTCCGCGCCAGCGAGATCGCGATGGTGTTCCAGGAGCCGATGACCTCGCTCAATCCGGTCTATACCATTGGCGATCAGATTTCTGAGGTGATCCGGCTCCATCAGAAGCTCTCCCGGCGTGCAGCGCTGGAGCGTGCGATCGAGATGCTGGCGCTGGTCCAGATTCCCAATCCGTCGCGCCGTGTCCGTGATTATCCCCACCACTTCTCCGGCGGCATGCGGCAGCGGGTGATGATCGCGATGGCGCTGTCCTGCAATCCAAACCTTCTGATCGCGGATGAGCCGACTACCGCGCTCGACGTCACCATCCAGGCGCAGATCCTCGATCTTCTGCAGGACATGAAATCGCGCCTCGGCATGTCGATCATGCTGATCACCCACGCCATGGGCGTCGTCGCCGAAGTCGCGCAGCGGGTCGCTGTAATGTATGCGGGGAAGGTCGTCGAGGAGGCGAGCGCCGATCGCCTTTTTGCAAACCCGCTCCATCCCTATACCCAGGGCCTGATCCGTTCGATCCCCCGCATCGATCTCGCCGCTGCCCGCAAAAAGCGGCTCGAGACCATCGCGGGGACGGTGCCGAAGTTGATCGATCCGCCGGTGGGGTGCCGCTTCGCCTCGCGCTGCCGCCTCGCCCTCGACGAATGCCGCCGCGCGCAGCCGGAGTTGCGCGAGATCGAGGCCGGTCATCGGGTGGCCTGTATTCGCGCCGGGGAGGCAGCTGTGGCATGAGCGAGCCGCTTCTCAGCGTCCGAAACCTGACCAAGGCTTTCCCGATCCGCGGCGGGTTGCTGCAGCGTCAGACCGGAAGCGTGCACGCGGTGGATGGCGTGGATTTTGACATCGAGGCCGGCGAGACGCTCGGTCTGGTCGGGGAGTCCGGCTGCGGCAAGTCAACCACCGGCCGCTGCGTGCTCCGCCTGATCGAGCCGAGCTCGGGCGCAATCCGCTTCGACGGCAAGGATGTTCGCGCGCTGGATGGCACCAAGCTTCGCGCGCTCCGCCGCGACATCCAGATCATCTTCCAGGATCCCTATGCCTCGCTCAATCCGCGCATGAGCGTCGGCGCCATCATCGGCGAAGCCCTGATCATCCATCAGCTCGCAAACGGCCGCCGCGCGTTCGAAGAACGCGTTGTCGAGCTGCTCGAGACCGTTGGCCTCCAGGCCGATCACGCGACGCGCTACCCGCACGAATTCTCCGGTGGCCAGCGCCAGCGCATCGGAATTGCACGTGCACTCGCGGTCGAGCCGAAGCTGATCATCTGCGACGAGCCGGTCTCGGCGCTCGACGTTTCGATCCAGGCCCAGGTCATCAATCTGCTGGAAGACCTGCAGCAGAAATTCGCCCTCGCCTTTCTGTTCATCGCCCACGATCTGTCTGTCGTCGAGCATATCAGCCGACGCGTGGCGGTGATGTATCTCGGCCGCATTGTCGAGACAGCCGCGAGCCGCGATCTCTATGCCGCACCAAAGCACCCCTACACCGAAGCCCTGCTGTCGGCGGTTCCGATCCCCGACCCAAAAGTGAGGCGCCAGCGCATCCGGCTGGGCGGCGAGGTGCCGAGTCCGATTCATCCGCCGTCAGGCTGCCACTTCCACACGCGCTGTCCGATCGCGCAGCTTCCGCTCTGCAGCCGGGAAGCGCCCAAACTCAAGCAGGCCGCCGATGGACATTGGGTCGCCTGCCACCTGCGCTGAAGTGCACCTCACAACGGCGTTTCGCGGTATTCGCGATTGGCGAGGCTTGCTTCCTCCAGATCGAGGTCGCGCTCGATGTGGCGGCGCGCCTCGTCGGTGATCTTGCCGTCGCGCAGCATCATGTGGATGAACTTGCGCTCGGCTGCGATCAGCTCGCGTGTCAGCTCGGTCCCGGTCGCCGATACGTCATGCTTCTCGGGATCGAGTGAGTCCGGCAGTTGACTGGCGCGGATCTCATGCCGCGCCCGCAACAAGCCCACGACTTCGTCCGACAGCTCGCACTTTTCGATCAGGGCGTCGAGCGAGCGCAGCGCCTCATCCAGCGCCTCGCGCCGCGCCGCGATTTCCGATTGATGCTCGGCGACAACCTCATTGCGTCCGGCATTCGACACGCCGAGCCAGCGTACTACCATCGGCAGGCTTAAACCCAAACCGACCAGCGTCACGAAGATGACGCCGAAAGCGATAAACAGCACGAGGTCGCGATAGGGAAAGGGATCGCCATTGGCGAGTGCGAGCGGCAGCGCCAGTGCTGCGGCGAGCGAAACCGCGCCGCGTACGCCGGCGAATGAGAGGATGAAAACGTACTGCCAGGGCGGCGAGGGGTCGCGTTTGCGTAAATTCTTGCTCATCACCCGCGGCAGATAGGTCGCAGGATAGACCCAGACGAAGCGGGCGACGATGACGACTGCCGCGACCAGGGCGATCGCGATCAGGATGTTGTCCAGCGGAAACGCCTTCGATTTCTCGTACAGCGACCGCATCTGGAAGCCCGTCAGCAGGAACAACAGGCCTTCGACCAGGTAAATGAACAAATTCCAGAAGAATATGCCTTGAAGTCGCGTCGCCGATGAAATCCACAACGGGCCGTTCCAGCTGATGTAGAGCCCGCAGGCGACGGTTGCGATCACGCCGGAGCCGCCGAGATGTTCGGGCACCCAATAGGCGAGATAGGGCGTGATCAGCGACAGCGTGATCTCGATCTGCGGGTCGCGCGCGTAGTGGCGGGTGCGCAAGGAAAGCCAGCCCACCGCGATGCCGAACAGCACTTCGCCAACGACAACGGCGAAGAACATGCCGCCCGCTTTCGACAGCGAGAAGCTGCCGGTCGTGATCGCCACCACCGCGAAACGGTAAAGGATCAGCGCGGTGGCGTCGTTGGCGAGCCCCTCGCCTTCGAGCACGACCATGACGCGGCGGGGGATGCAGAGCCTGCGTGCGATGGCCAGCGGCGCGACCGCGTCGGGCGGCGAGACGATGGCGCCGAGCAGAAAACCGACATTCCACGGCAGCCCGATCAGATAATGCGTGGCGGTCGCGACCATGGCCGCCGTGAAAATCACGGCGCCGACCGCGAGCAGGGTGATCGGGCGCAGGTTATGCTTGAACTCGCGCCAGCTCATCGCGACGCTCGCCGAATAGATCAGCGGCGGCAGCACGAGCAGCAGCACCAGCTCCGGCGGCAGCTCCAGCATGGGCATGCCGGGAATGAAGGCCAGCACGATCCCGACGAGCAGCAGCAGGATCGCGGGCGCGATATCGACCCGGCGCGCGAACAGCGCGGTGCCCGCGAGCACCGCGAGCAGGAACAGAAAAATCTGAAACGTGGCTTCCATCTCGCCTCTGTTGCACGAGACGGGCGCAGGAGGTCAATCGCGTAGATCGTATCGGTAGGATTTGGAGACGATCTGCCAGCCGTCTTTCAGCTTCATCGCCACCAGATAATCGGTGAAATAACGCGGCGGCAGCTGGCAGCGTACTTTGATGAAAGCGGTGTTGTCATCGGAACGATCGATGGTGACGATGAAGTCCTCGCGCGGCTTGCCTTCGGCCTTGGCCGAGGCCCGCTTTCCGATCAGGCCCAGCCAGTCGGGTACGGTCAGCACCTTCAGTTCGCCTTTTTCGACCCAGCGAAGATCCGCCGAAGGATGGAAGATCGTGCCCATCTTGTCGGCATCGCCTTCGTAAAGCGCATCGAAATAATGGTTGACCACGGCTTCGACGGATGAACGGTCATGGCTCACGGTTGACTCTCCTTGTCACATCAAGAACACGCCCTTGCCGTCGACCTGCTTGTCGAACAGCTGGTAGGCCTCTTCGGCCTGGTCGAGCTTCCAGCGATGGGTGAACAGCTGGTCGACATCGATGCCGCGCTCGACCGAGAACCGTGCGCATTCGGCCTGGATGATGTTCGAGAACGTCCAGGACGCGACCAGGGTCAACTGCCGGCGCAGCAGATGTGGGCTGACATCGATGTGCACATTACCGCCTTCGCCGACAAAACACATCGTGCCCCACACCTTGGTGGCGCGGATCGCGTTCAGCCGCGCGTCCGGATTGCTCGAGGTGTCCAGCGTGAGATCAGCGTAGCGGCCACGGGTCAGATCCTTGATCGCCGCCACCGGATCGTTCGAGCCGGGATTGACGGTCGCATCGGCGCCAAAGGCCTTGGCGCGGTCGAGCCGCTGCTGGCTGATGTCGAGCGCGATCACCCGGGCGCCCATCGCTTTGGCATATTGCGTGGCGGCCAGTCCCACCGGGCCCTGGCCGAAAATCGCGATGGTGTCGTTGCCGGAGAGGTTCATACGGCGCAGCGCGCTATAGGCCGTGCCCGAACCGCAGGCGATCGCCGCTCCGGCCGAAAACGATAGCTCGTCCGGCAGGAGGACGAGCGTATTCGCCGGCACTTTCAGGTAGTTCGCGTGCCCGCCATCGGCGTTGTTGCCATAGACCTTGACCGGTACCTCCTGGCAAAGCTGCTGCCAGCCGGCGCGGCAATGGTTGCACTGGGTGCAGCCCTGATAATGATGCACCATCACCCGCTGGCCGACACGGGCTTCCTGCGGCCCGACGGCGGAGCCGACTGCAACCACCACGCCGCAAGGCTCGTGGCCTGCAATCACAGGTCCGTCCTGCATCGGGATGCCGCTGGCCTGGCCACCGCCCTTGGCGCGGCGATACTGATGCAAATCGCTGCCGCACATGCCCGATGCCTTCATCTCGATGACGACGTCGTGTGCGTCGGGACTCGGATCGGGAAACTGCATCAGCTCCAGTTCGCGCTCGCCGTGAAACACCACCCCGCGCATCGCTTCCTCCGGAATTTTCTTTATTCTGTCCGATCTTGACCGGAAAATGTGCTTTCGCAAAGAGCGAACCTGCGGGCAATCTGGCGCGACATAAAACAAGGGGACTCTCGCGAAAATCGAAGGTTCCACGTAGGTTTGGTTCGTGATCTGGCTCACAATGCGGTTGCCCGAAGCTTTGCTAGGTCATTCCAGAGGTCAAAGCCGAATTTTTGGCCGACTTTACGAAAGGCGCCATCATGAGCGTGCGTGGATTGATTGGATCGCTGAGATTTGTGGTTGCAGCAGCGCTGCTCCTGATCTGCCAGCCTGCCTTGGCCGACAAGCGCGTGGCGCTGGTGCTCGGAAATTCGGCCTATCAGAACGTCCCGCCGCTCGCCAATCCCGTCAATGACGCGGCGCTGATGGCTCAGACGCTGAAGCAGGCCGGTTTCGACGTGGTCGATTTGCGGCAAAATCTTTCGGCGCTGGAAACGCGCCGGGTGCTGCGTGATTTCGCCGACAAGGCGAGTGGTGCCGATGTTGCCGTGATCTATTATGCCGGCCACGGCATCGAGGTCGACGGCAGCAATTATCTGATTCCCGTCGACGCCAGGCTCGAGCGCGACAACGACGTCTATGACGAAGCCTTCTCGCTGGACCGGGTCCTGGTCTCGGTCGAATCAGCCAAGAAGCTGCGGCTTGTCATTCTCGACGCCTGCCGCGACAATCCCTTTGCACAGACCATGAAGAAGACGCTGGCTACGCGCGCGATCGGCCGCGGCCTTGCCAAGGTCGAGCCGGCCAGCCCCAACACCCTGATTGCCTATTCCGCCAAGGCCGGTTCGACGGCGCAGGATGGCGCCGGCAAGAACAGCCCGTTCACCATGGCGCTCGCGCGGCATCTGACGACACCCGGGCTCGACGTGCGCCGGGCGTTCGGCTTCGTGCGCGACGACGTGCTCAAGGCGACCTCCAACCGGCAGGAGCCCTATGTCTATGGCTCGCTCGGCGGCGACGACGTGTCGCTGGTGGCGGCTCCGGCCGCGCAGCCGGCCCCGGTCGCCGCAGCGCCCGCGGCGGTACCCAATCCGCAGGCCGACATCCGCCGCGACTATGAGCTTGCGCTGCAGGTCGGCAACAAGGCCGCGTTCGACGTGTTCCTGGCGCAGCATCCCGACGGCTTCTATGCGAGCCTCGCCAGGCTGCAACGTGAGAAATACGTCGCCGACGAGGCGCATGCCGCGGCGGTCGAGAAGGCTAAGCAGGCCGAGCAGGAGCGCGTGCGTCTTGCCGCCAGCGGTGCGCAGAAAGAGGCCCAGGCCAAGGCGGATGCCGATGCCAGGGTCGCCGAGCAGGCGCGCCTTGATACTGAAAAGGCCAAGCAGGTCGCCCAGCAGCAGGCCGCCGACGCCGAGCGCAACCGTGCCACCAATACGGCAGTCGCGACGAACACGCCGGTTGCCCCGCCGGCAGTCGCAACGCCCGCACCGGACAAGAACGTGAATGTGGCGTCGCTCAATCCCGCGCCGTCGCAGACCGAGATCGCCAAGTCGGTACAATCCGAGCTGCGCCGCGTCGGCTGCTATAGCGGCAACGCCGACGGTGATTGGGATGCCCCCTCGCAGCGATCGCTTTCGCAATTCAACCGCAACGCCGGCATGAAGCTCGACGTCAAGACGGCGAATGCCGATACGCTCGATGCGATCAAGCAGAAGCAGTCGCGTGTCTGCCCGTTGGTTTGCGAGCACGGCTTCAAGGCCGACGGCGACCATTGCACGAAAATCGTCTGCGCCGAGGGCTCGTTCGTGAATTCGGACAATGAATGCGAGAAGCCGCGCGGCAAGGCGACCGTCAAGCGCGATGAAGATGACCGTTCGAGCCGCCGTGCCCGCGGGGATCGTCAAGGCAGCGATGCCAGCCGGTCCGCGAACGGGGGCTCCGGTTACGACGCCGGCTATGGCGCCCTGCCGCCGCGCCCCGAAAGCCGGCCGTCGCGGGCGCAGGCACGGGGATCGGGTCAGATCTATTGCGACACCGTCGGCTGTCGTCCGGTCCGGCCCGGCTGCCATCTCGGGTACCACGGTGGCGGCGGCCTCGGCAACATTGCCAATCCGGAAGTCTGCAATTAGCGGTACGCGACGACGTTCAGCTCGAGATCGCGCTCGCCGCGATGTTGACCATCAGCGCGACGAGCGCGGTGTTGTAGACGAACGAGATGATGCCGTGCACGGTCGCGGTGCGGCGGATGGTTTTGTCGGTGATGCCGACGTCGGAGACCTGCGCGGTCATGCCGATCACGAACGAGAAATAGACAAAATCCCAATAGTCGGCGTGATCCTGCTTCTCGCCGCTCGGAAACTGCAGGCCGCCCGGCTTGGCGCCTCGATAGTATTCGTGGGCGTAATGCAGCGCGAAGGCGGTGTGCACCACCGCCCAGGACAGCGCGATGGTGGCGGTCGCGATCGCAAGCTGCGGCACCGCGTGATGCGTTCCACCGAGCTCGAATACAATCGCGGCGATGCTGGCAAAGGCGCCGAACGCGGTCACGAGCAGGATCAGGAAGCGGCCGTCGTCCTGCAGCGCCGCGTCGCGCTTGATGCGACGGTGCTCGCTCCACAGCATCATGAAATAGACGAGACCGAGATAGAGCGCCGCGAAGATGTCCCAGGCGACGAGCAGTCTCGTCACCAGCCGCATCGAGTGAGGCAGCAGGAAGAACGCGACGACGCCGAGCGCGATGGAGATGAACGTGCGCGGCCGTGCATAGACCACCCGGACCGGCTTTGGCAGCTTGCGGAATCGAAGAAGGGCCTCTTCGAGCTCGTTGCCGGGCATCTTCGATCGAGTTCTCCGCTTCAGTTCTTCCGCTCGGCGACGAAGCGCGAGGTGGCGCGCAGCACGTCCCCCTTCGCACCAAAGATCGAGAGCGCGGAATCCCCTCGCGCGAGCAGATCGCGCACGCGCTGCCTGGCGCCCTCGATGCCGAGCTGGGTGACGAAGGTGGTCTTGCCCAGCGCTGCATCCTGGCCAGACGGCTTGCCCAGTGCGGCGGCGTCGCCCTCGACGTCAAGCAGATCGTCGGCGATCTGGAAGGCTTCGCCGAGCGCCTTGCCGTAGTCGTCGAGCGCCTGATACTGCTTTGGCGAGGCTTGGCCGAGCAGCGCGCCCGCGATGCAGCCGAAGCGCAGAAGCGCGCCCGTCTTCATCTGCTGCAGCCGCGCGACATCGACCGGCTCGCGGTCGCCGAAACGGCCCTCGCCGGCAAGGTCGAGCATCTGCCCGCCGACCATGCCCCCGATGCCGGCGGCGCGCGCGAGCGAGCGCGTCAGCAGCAAGCGGACATTCGCATCATGGTGGATTTCGTCGCGGGTGACGATGTCGAAGGCGAGCGTCAACAGGCCGTCGCCCGCGAGGATCGCCGTGGCGTCGTCGGTCTTCTTGTGCAGGGTGGGGCGCCCACGGCGCAGGTCGCTGTTGTCCATCGATGGCAAGTCGTCATGGATCAGCGAATAGCAATGGATGCACTCCAGCGCGGCGCCGGCGAGCAACCCGGCCTCGCGCGGGACGCCGAACACGGCGGCACTCTCGACTACCAGGAACGGCCGCAGACGTTTGCCCCCGTTGAGGCTCGAATAGCGCATGGCGTCCATCAACCGCTTCGGCCGCGCAATCTCGTCCGCCTCCAGCGTATCCGAGAGCAGTTTGCCAAGCAGGGCTTCGGTATCCTCCGCGGTCTGGTCCAGTCGTTTCGCGAAATCGTGGGCAGTGCCGGTCATTCAGTCGGGCTCCAAGTCAAATTCGGCAAGTCAAATTCGGCAAGTCAAGTTCGGCAAGTCAAGCTCCGGGTCAAATGGAGGCAGTCAAATTGGGCGGACAATCCTTTATGCCGCCGTCTGCGTCAATCATGCCGCCACGCCGGCTGCGGCATAAAAGGGCTTGAAAAGATACGGAACTGTGATCGGGATAACAGCAGTTTTTCCCGTGTCCCAAATCCCGTGTACCAAGGCTTTCGTCCCCGAAGCAGAAAAGACCGATTTGCGCGCCCTCAAAACCCTGGCCTTGCTCGTGCTGGCGGCGCTGCTGGTGCCCTATGTGCTGACGCCGTTCTACCGCACAGGCCATCCGGTCTCGACGCTGATGGTCTGGCGCAAGCTTGCGGGCGCGCCGATGTCGCGGCAATGGATCGATCTCCGCGCCATGTCGCCTTATCTACCGCGTTCGGTGGTTGGCGCAGAGGACGCGCATTTCTGCAAGCATCACGGCATCGATTTTGGCGCGCTGCGCGAGGCGATCAACGATGCCCAGGAGGGCGAGGGGATGCGCGGCGCCTCCACCATCACCCAGCAGGTCGCGAAAAACCTGTTCCTGTGGCAGGGAACGAGTTTTGTCCGCAAGGGGTTGGAATTTCCGCTGGCGCTCTGGATCGACGCCGTGCTGCCGAAGCAGCGGATCCTCGAAATCTATCTCAACGTCGCCGAGCTCGGCCCCTCCGGCCAGTTCGGCGCCGAGGCGGGATCGAACTTCGCCTTCGGCCATTCGGCCGCTACCTTGTCGCCGCGGGAAGCCGCGCTGCTGGCTTCGATTCTGCCCAATCCGCATATTCGCAGCGCGCGTACCCCAGGGCCAGGTCTTCGGCGTCTCGCCGGAACCTATACGGCGCGGGCGCAAGCCGTGACGACCTGCTGGAACGAAAACCGGGCTTTCTGAGCCCATTTCAGGCCATTTTAACCGCAACCCGCCCTAGCCTTACGGCACTTCATCCTCTATAAGCGCGGCCTTGTCGGTATCGCAGCTCGCTTTCAAGCGCCGCATTTCGGGCGATGCCCCCGCAACACCCCTAGAGGACCCGTTATGGCTGTTCCGAGAAGAAAAACCTCGCCGTCGCGGCGTGGCATGCGCCGCTCGGCGGACGCGCTGAAGAAGCCCACCTATGTCGAGGACAAGGATTCCGGCGAGCTGCGCCGGCCGCACCATCTCGACCTGAAGACCGGCATGTACAAGGGCCGGCAGGTGCTGAAGCCCAAAAAGGAAGCTTGAGCAGGAAGCCTGATCAGGGGGCTTGATCGCGGCGGGCAGGGGGTTTTCACTTTCCTGCCTGAATTTGGCCAACGAGTGAGATAAGAGGAATTTCCGCGGCGGAGCCAGGGTGCTTCGCCGGCGTTGTTGCGGAATACGCTCAATCTCCCCCTTGTGAAGAAGGCCTCGCCGATGGTCGGTTTTCCGCTGCTCCTGATTCCGCTCGCGATCTACAACATCGTCGCCTGGCTGATGCCCACCGTGTCGATGGCCGATCCCCTGATCAAGCTGACGCTGGTCTCGGGCACGGAATGGGCGATCAATCTGAGCGACATCCTGCTGGCGCTCGGTCTCTTGTTGCTGCTGCTCGAGATCGTCAAGGGCGCGCGGCCGGGCTCGAAATATCTCACAGATCATCTGTTGTCGCTGATCGTGTTCGGTGCTGCTGCGGCCGAGTTCGTGATGTGGCCGAAATTCGGCAGCTCGACCTTCTTCCTGCTGACGCTGATGGCGATGGTGGATTTCTTCGGCGGTATCGCGCTGCGCGCGCGCCGTCCGGTTGGCCCCAACTTCGTCTCGCGAAGAGTTCCGAGACAGGTCGAAGAAGTACCTGAGCCCGAACCGCGGATCGAACCCGCGCCCGCGGTGCCGATGCCGGCCCCGGCTCCCATGCCATCGGCGCCATCAGCCGCTTCGGTCGCCGAATTGGTGCTGCTCGATCATCCGAAGCCGGTGCAGCCCGCAGCCGAGCCGTCGCCAACAATCCCGTCTCCGGAATTGCAGCCGGGCGCCGGCTCTCCGACCTCACCTGAAGCTCCGCAGCGCTAAGCCGCCCTTCCCTTGATCATGTGGGGCGCCGCGCCCGCGCCCTGAAAGCGGTGCTCGAACGCACGATAGGCGGAGAGCGCGTCAGCCGGCGCCGCGCGCCGCAGCTCACAGGTTTGCGGCACGTGCTCGGCCGTTGCAATCAGCTGCGTGACGAAATTGGCGTTGGGCCGCGTCACAGCGAGTTTGGGCGCGTGGTAGACGGTCTCGGCGACCGGGACCAGCGCAACACAGGACGTCTCAACGTCCTCGAAGACGCCGTCTTCTATTTCCTGCTCGTAAACGCTGGGCATTGCAAACCGTCACATTCTGGGACACTCGGCCCCGCTACGGTTTGACTTCCGCAATTAGTATGCCGCAGCCCTGCGTTTCGTTCCGGCTCTTCGGAAAAGGTGGTTTCCAGAACGTTAATGAACTTCGGTTAGGAATAGAGGCGAAACAGGCCCTATCCTGAAAGCAGGGAATCACCGCCTGTGTCCCGAAACGAGGCGACCGTGACAGCCGCATCCCCGCAGACCTCGACCATCCTGGCGTCGCTCGGCCAGGCTGCCTTTGTGTGGGACATTGCCAGCGACGCGATCAGCTGGAGCGATCGCTTGGGCGCGGTCTTTGCGGATATCCCGCCGGCGGCGCTCGCGAGCGGCGCGGAGTTCGCAAAACTGATCGAGCCGCAAACCTCGATCCGCACCGACGCGCTGGGTCTTTCACCGGCTGTCCATGGCGCCGCCGGTACGCCGTACCGGATCGAATATGGGGTGCGCGCCTCGACTTCGGCACCGGTCACCTGGATCGAGGAGACTGGCTGCTGGTTCGCCGGTCCCGACGGCAAGCCGGCACGCGCTCAGGGGATCGTCCGGATCAATAATGAGCGCCACGCCCGCGACGAGCAGCTGATCAAACTGTCGAGCCATGATCCCCTGACCGGCGAGCTCAACCGCACCCACCTGATCGCCGCACTGGCGGAGGCGGTCGAGGAAACCCAACGCTTCCGTTCCACCAGTGCCTTTCTGCTGATTGGTATCGATCACCTGGCGCGCGTCAACGACGCCTTTGGCTTCGATGTGGCGGATGCCGTGATCTCGGAGATCGCCGGACGCATCCGCGCACACTTGCGCGGCGGAGACGTGCTCGGCCGTTTCTCCGGCAACAAGTTCGGGCTGATCCTGAAGAACTGCACCATCGACGACATGAACATCGCCGCCGAACGCTTTCTCGCCGTGGTGCGCGACGAGGTGGTGCCGACGCGCTCGGGCCCGGTCTCGGTGACCGCCTCGATCGGCGGCATCGCCGTGCCGCGCTATGCGCGCTCCGCCGACGAAGCGATCAATCGCGCGCAGGAGACGCTCGATAGCTGCAAGCGCCGCCGCGCCGGCTCGTTCCTTGCCTGGCGGCCGAACGTCGAGCGCGACGCGCAGCGCCGCGTCAACATTCGCGTCACCGACGAGATCGTGACCGCGCTCAATGAGCGGCGCATCGTGATGGCCTATGAGCCGGTCGTCGCCGCGGGGTCGCGCGAAAACGCCTTTTACGAATGTCTGGTGCGGATGGAGCAGGATGACGGCCGGGTGCTGCTCGCGTCCGACATCGTGCCGGTGGCCGAACGGCTCGGGTTGATTCGCCTGGTCGATTATCGCGTGCTCGCGCTGGTGGTCGCCGAGCTCGCCCAGTCGCCGAACGTCGAGCTCAGCCTCAACATCTCGCCCGATACCACCATGGATACGGACTGGTGGGCCTCGATCGAATCCTTGATGCGCGCGCATCCCGGTGTCGCCGAGCGGCTGATCGTCGAGATCACCGAGACGGTCGCGATCCAGGACATCGACGATTTGCGCGGCTTCGTCACGCGGCTGAAGAATTACGGCAGCCGGATCGCGATCGACGATTTCGGGGCGGGCTATACCTCGTTCCGCAACCTGCGCAAGCTCGGCGTGGACATCGTGAAAATCGACGGCGCCTTCGTGCAGAACATCGTGCATTCGGCCGACGACCGCGCTTTCGTGCAGACGCTGATCGATCTCGCGCGGCGGCTGAACATCAAGACGGTTGCCGAATGGGTGCAGGATGATCAGTCGGCTTCGCTGCTGCGCGACTGGGGCTGCGATTACATTCAGGGCCGGCTGATCGGGCTTGCGACGGCGCAGCGGCCCTGGGCTGCGGCGGATGCGAAGGTGTTGCCGGCGGCGGGCTGAGCTCTCGTCGAATACGAATGCCGTGCTCCGCGCAGGCGCACCCAGTACGCCGCGGCCTATCGGCTCAAGCGATGACGCCTCTGGGATACCGGGCGGCCGGTCGAGCCGGGCGATGACGACCGTGGGTGGGGATTAGCGACCTGCAGAAAAGCAGAACGACCTACTCTTCCTTCTTCGGCTCTTTCGACATGCGCTCGAGCCGCTCCTGCATTTCCTTCATCTGCTTGCGCAGGTCGTCGATATTGGCCTCTTCCGGCGCTGGCTCGGAAGCTTTCTCGGCCTCACCACCGGTGCGTGGCGCGAACGGCTTGAACATCGAGAAGGTCTGCTGGAACAGTTCCATGTTGCGGCGGACGTGTTCTTCAAGGGGAGCAAAGGGCGTGCCGCTGAACGTATTGACGAGCTGCTTGCGGAACTTTTCCTGCTCACGCGTCAGCGTGTCGATCGACTGTTCGAGATATTTCGGCACCACCATCTGCATGCTGTCGCCATAGAAGCGGATCAGCTGGCGGAGGAAGGTGGTCGGCAGCAGGTTCTGTCCCGCCTTGTTTTCCTGCTCGAAGATGATCTGCGCCAGCACGGAGCGGGTGATGTCGTCGCCGGTCTTGGCGTCATAGACGAGAAAGTCCTCGCCCTCCTTCACCATCGCCGCCAGGTCCTCCAGGGTCACATAGGTGCTGGTGCCGGTATTATAGAGCCGCCGGTTCGCGTATTTCTTGATGGTGGTGGGTTGGTCTGATTTCGCCATAGGGCTCACACCTGCAACCGAGGAGAAGGGAACCCGACGGCGTTGCCGCAGGGCAATGCGCTGCGCATCTGCAACAAACTAAGCATTTTCAAAGGGGTTCGGCTACCGTTTTGTGCACCACGGCTAATTTAGGGGCATTTTTTATTGCGCAGCATTTTTTGCGAAGGAGCTGCGAAGAGCAACTTGGAGCAGCCCGGATGGGCAGTCGGACAGGGGTAACTCCGACCTTCAAGTCTCACCTAAGTGCCGGGCGCATCGATTTGAATGTCGCGCAAAACAAATCTGCCGCGGCGCCGTTGACATGCCTCAACTCCGTTCACAGGATAACAGCGAGACTGGCCCCGCCACTCCGGCGCCCGCCTGCCTGTTCAAACGAAATCAAGCGCCAAGACTTAAGCCCCAGAGACTCGAAGACTCAAGCTCAGGAGATGCCCATGTCAGACGATGTCGTCATCGTCGCCGCCGCCCGCACCCCGGTCGGAAGTTTCAACGGTGCGTTCGCCACCATGCCCGCCCATGATCTCGGCGCCGTCGCCATCAAGGCCGCGCTGGAGCGCGCGGGCGTCGAGCCGGGCCGTGTGTCCGAGGTCATCATGGGCCAGATCCTGACCGCGGCCCAGGGCCAGAATCCGGCGCGCCAGGCGTCGATCTCTGCCGGCATTCCCGTGGAGTGCCCCGCCTGGGGCGTCAACCAACTCTGCGGCTCGGGCCTGCGCTCGGTCGCGCTCGGCTATCAGGCACTGCTCAACGGCGATTCCGAAATCGTCGTCGCCGGCGGCCAGGAATCCATGAGCATGGCCCCGCACGCGCAGTACCTGCGAGGCGGCGTCAAGATGGGTCCGGTCGATTTCGTCGACACCATGATCAAGGACGGGCTGTGGGACGCCTTCAACGGCTACCACATGGGCAACACCGCGGAGAACGTCGCCAAGCAATATCAGATCACCCGCGCGCAGCAGGACGAGTTTGCGGTGGCCTCGCAACAGAAAGCGGAAGCCGCGCAGAAGGCCGGCAAGTTCAAGGACGAGATCATCCCGGTCACCATCAAGACCCGCAAGGGCGACATCATCGTCGCCGACGACGAATATCCGCGTCATGGTGCCACGCTGGACGCGATGGCCAAGTTGAAGCCCGCCTTCGAGAAGGACGGCACGGTCACCGCCGGCAGCGCGTCGGGCATCAATGACGGCGCCGCCGCCGTGGTGCTGATGACCGCCAAGCAGGCGGCCAAGGAAGGCAGGAAGCCGCTCGCGCGCATCGTGTCCTGGGGCCAGGCCGGCGTCGATCCGAAGATCATGGGTACGGGGCCGATCCCGGCTTCGCGCGCGGCGCTCAAGAAGGCCGGGTGGAGCATCAATGACCTCGACCTCATCGAGGCCAACGAGGCCTTTGCGGCGCAAGCCTGCGCGGTCAACAAGGACCTGGGCTGGGATACCTCCAAGGTCAACGTCAACGGCGGGGCGATCGCGATCGGCCACCCGATCGGCGCTTCCGGCGCGCGCGTCCTGGTCACGCTGCTGCATGAAATGCAGAAGCGCGATTCCAGGAAGGGCCTTGCCACGCTCTGCATCGGCGGCGGCATGGGTATCGCGATGTGCATTGCACGCGACTAAAATACAGGCTGCCTGCGAAAAGAACTTCTCTTCGCAACTGCACAGCATTCACCTAAGAGAAAACGCCCGGAACAACTTCCGGGCGTTTTATTCTTGATGTTGCTCAAACCGCTCGCATAATCCGCAGTTATAAAAAGAAACGATTGAGTTCAAACGCCAAGGAAGGACACGACATGGCACGCGTTGCATTGGTAACGGGCGGCACACGAGGCATCGGCGCGGCGATCAGCAAGGCGTTGAAGAGCGCCGGCTACAAAGTTGCAGCGACCTATGCCGGCAATGACGCCGCGGCTGAGAAGTTCAAGGCCGAGACGGGCATTCCCGTTTACAAGTGGGACGTCTCTTCGTTCGAAGCCTGCGCTGCCGGCGTGAAGAAGGTCGAGGCGGATATCGGTCCCGTCGACGTGCTGGTCAACAATGCCGGCATCACCAAGGACACCGCCTTCCACAAGATGACGCTCGAGCAGTGGAACGCCGTAATCAACACCAATCTCGGCTCGCTGTTCAACATGACGCGCCAGGTGATCGAAGGCATGCGTTCCCGCAAGTTTGGCCGCGTCATCTCGATCTCCTCAATCAACGGCCAGAAGGGCCAGTTCGGCCAGGTCAACTACTCCGCGGCGAAGGCCGGCGACATCGGCTTCACCAAGGCCCTGGCGCTGGAGAACGCCAAGGGTGGCATCACCGTGAACGTGATCTGCCCGGGCTACATCAACACCGAGATGGTGCAGGCCGTGCCGAAGGAGGTGCTGGAGAAGAACGTGATTCCGCAGATCCCGGTCAATCGCCTCGGCGAACCCGAGGAGATCGCGCGCGCGGTGGTGTTCCTCGCCGCCGACGATGCCGGCTTCATCACGGGCTCGACACTGACGGTGAATGGCGGGCAATATCACGCTTGAAATGATTTGTAGTAGTCATTCCGGGACACGCGCTTGCGCGTGGACCCGGAATCTCGAGATTCCGGGTTCGCGCTGACACGCGCCCCGGAATGACGGACGACATGACCCCCCGCACCGCGACCCTGATTGGCCTCACCGCGATCCTGATGTGGTCGCTGCTCGCGGTCATGACGGTTGCGACCGGAAAGATTCCCGCGTTCCAATTGGCCGCGATGACCTTCGCGATCGGCGCACTCACCTGCGCGCTGACCTGGATCGGGCGCGTTGATGCGGTCAAGGCGCTGCGGCAGCCGCCGGTCGCCTGGGTCGTCGGCGTCGGCGGCCTCTTTGGCTACCACGCACTGTATTTCCTTGCGCTGCGCTTCGCGCCGCCAGCCGAAGCGGGGCTGCTCAATTATCTCTGGCCGCTGTTGATCGTGTTGTTCTCCGCGCTGTTGCCGGGCGAGCGGCTGGCGCCGCATCACATCATCGGCGCGGTGCTGGGACTGGCCGGCACGGTGCTCTTGTTCGTCGGCAACACGGGAAGCTTCACGCCCGGTCAGGTGCCCGGCCTGATCGCCGCCTTCATCGCCGCCTTTGTCTGGTCGACCTATTCGGTGCTGTCGCGCCGGCTGAAATCGGTTCCGACCGATGCCGTCGCGGGATTTTGCGCAGTGACCGCGCTGCTCGCGGCGTTGGTGCACATCTTCGTCGAAACCACGGTGTGGCCGGATACGCCATTGCAATGGGCCGCCATCGTCGCGCTCGGAGTCGGTCCGGTGGGCGCGGCGTTCTATGCCTGGGACATCGGCATGAAGCGCGGCGACATCCGCGTGCTCGGCGCAGCCTCATATGCGACGCCTCTGCTCTCGACCGCGTTCCTGATTCTTGCGGGCTTTGCCGAGGCCAGCGCCAATATCGCGCTCGCCGCCATCCTGATTGCCGGTGGCGGCCTGATCGCCGCGAAAGACATGGTGAGGAAACGGCGCTAGCCCGCCGGCTCGAAATCCGGCTTCGCCATTTCAAAGCCCGCAAACTCGAATCCTGGCGCGACGGTGCAGCCGACCAGCGTCCAGTCGCCGGTGGTCTCGGCCGCTTGCCACGCATCTGCAGGCACAATCGCCTGCGGCCGCTGGCCGGCCGCAAGGTCGGGACCCAGCGTCACGAGATGCGGCCTGCAGCCGTCATGGGCGATCTGCAGGATCAGCGGGTGGCCTGCATAGTAGTGCCAGATCTCGACTGCATCGACGCGGTGCCAGTGCGAGCGGTCGCCGCGCGCGAGCAGGAAATAGATCGCGGTCGAATGCGCGCGCCCGTTGTCGTCGACGCGCTTGTCGCGAAACGTCTCGCGGTAATATCCGCCTTCGGGATGCGGCCGCAGCTCGAGCCGCGCGATGATATCGGCAGCAGAAAGCGTCATCAGGATTTGTTCTTGCGTTCGCGGAGCTCGCCGAACACGTCCGCCGCGCTCGCGCCCTTCATGTGCAGCTTGACGGCAACTTGCGGATCGTCGGCGCGGAGGAATACGTTGGCTTTCTTCTCCTCACCGAGCAGCACGGGGATGGTCGGCTGGTTATCGGCGCGCAGCTTCGTCACCTCCTCAGCACGCTTCTTCAGCGCCGGATTGTCGGAATCGACGGTGAGCGCGAATTTTACGTTCGACGCTGTGTATTCGTGGCCGCAATAGAGATTGAAATCGTCGGGCAGCGACCGCAGCTTCAGCAGCGACTCCCACATCATGGGGTGGGTGCCCTCGAATACGCGCCCGCAGCCGATCGAGAACAGCGTGTCGGCGGCGAACAGTGCCTTCTCGCCGTCGAACACATAGGAAATGTGGTCGAGCGTGTGGCCGGGTGTCTCCACCACGCGCCCGAGCAGGTTGCCGACCTTGACCACATCGGCATTGGCGACGCGCAGGTCGACATTGGCGATCTGGGCTTTCTTGTCATTCGGGGCGACGACGCGGCAGCCATATTTTTGCTTGAGCTCGGCGACACCGCCGACGTGGTCGTGATGATGATGGGTAATCAGAATGTCCGTGAGCTTCCACCCCTCGCGCTCCAGCGCCTTGATGATCGGGCCGGCTTCCGGCGCATCGATCGAGGCGGTCGCCCCGGTTGCCGTGTCATGGATCAGATAGCCGAAATTGTCCGACAGGCAGGTGAAGGTTCTGATTTCGGCAGCCATGACATCTCCAGTTTTAATCAACGGACGGCGTTCCCCGTTTATGAGAGATATGGCGTTAATGCTGAACGGGCAATGCAATATTCAGGCGCGCCGCGCCCCGGCCCGGCATGTTAGACTAACATCATGAGCATCGACGTCATCGATCTCCGCGACTTCTATTCGCAGCGTCTCGGCATCGTGGCGCGGCAATTGATCAATCGCGCCGTCCGCGAGCGCTGGCCGAGCGCCGAGGGTCAGCGTGTGCTCGGCGTCGGCTATCCGACGCCTTATCTCGGGCTTTTTCGTGAAGATGCCGAGCGCTGTATCGCCTTCATGCCGGCGGCTCAGGGGGTACTGAAATGGCCGACGGGGCGGCCGGCGCTGGCGGCGCTGGTGGATGAATTTTCCATGCCGCTGCCGGAAGCCGCGGTCGACCGCGTGCTGCTGGTGCATGCGCTGGAAATGTCCGACGACCCGGAAGGGCTGCTGCGCGAGGTCTGGCGGGTGCTCGCGCCTTCGGGACGGATGATGGCGGTGATTCCGAACCGGCGCGGGGTGTGGACCCGCACCGACAAGACGCCGTTCGGCCATGGCCGGCCCTATTCGCGTTCGCAGATCACTGAATTGCTGCGGCAGACCTGGTTCACGCCGACGGCCTGGGGTGAGGCGCTGTTCGTGCCGCCCGTCTCAAGCGGCTGGTTTCTGCGCTCGGCGCTGGCTTGGGAACGCGTCGGTGCCGCGGTGTCGCTGCCGGTGGCGGGGGTACACATTGTCGAGGCGACCAAGCAGGTCTATCGCGCCATCCCTGCGAAGCGCGAGCGCACCCGGCTGATTCCAGCGCTCAAGCCGGTGCTGGTGCCGACACCGACGCGGGGATGACTGGGAAGCGGAAGCTGTAGGGGCTGCACGGCGGGCAAAGGCGCACCGCGCCGTGCCCACCATCCACAATGATATTCCAAAAGAAAAGGGTGGGCACGCTTTCGCTTGCCCACCCTGCAATCTTCAAAGCTGCAGCGCCTTACTCATTCCCCTGATTGAAGTCCTCGCCCGGTGCGGCTGTGGCCGACTGTGCGACGCCTTCGGGGCGCGGGCCGCCATGCGGACGGCGCCGGCGGCGCGGGAAACGCTCGCCGCCGCCTCCACCACTGCCCTCATAGGCGCCCCCGCCGTTGATTTGTGGCTGCGGGCCCGTAATGAACGAAGGCAGACGGTCGACGCTGCCATTGTCGGACATCGCCGGCTGCTGTTGCGGCTGCGGCTGATATTGCGGCTGCGGGCGGTGCTCGCGCGGCTGTTGCTGGTCGCGGTGATAGGGCTGCTGCTGGTTGTCGCGCTGATGATCGCGCTGCGCGTTGTCACGCATATAGGGCTGCGGCGGGCTCTGCTGCGGCACGAAGCCAGGCTCTTGGCCGAAGCTCGAATAATTCTCGCCGTCGTCCTCTCCGTCCTCGCCGCTGACGATCTCGTCGGTGCGCGGTTGCTGCTGCGGCTGGTTCTGGCGGAACTGCTCCTGCGCGGCGGCGATCAGGCGGAAATAGTGCTCGGCGTGCTGGTAGTAGTTCTCGGCCGCGACCGGATCGCCGGAGGAGCGCGCGTCCCGCGCAAGCTGCAGATATTTCTCGGCGATGTGAGAGGCCGTGCCGCGGATCTTGATGTCGGGACCGTTCAATTCGAACACCCGGGTCATCGGATTCTGGCCGCGCCGGTTGTTATTGTTGTTATTGTTGTTGTTGTTCCGGTTGCGCATCCGTTTGTTGTTTTGACCGTTTCTCATGTCCTGCCTTTAATTCCAGCCTTGAGTAAAAACGTTGGATTGCCATTGGTTGCGATCGATCAGGCGCGCGTTGATAACGCACCTCACCGCGATGCAGCTCCAGTTCGTGTCGATGGCCTCGACCGTCGCGTTCAGCAAAGACGCGTTCCCCACCCGCCGGCAATTATCGCCGGCGAACCCTTCATTTAGCCTGCCGAAACAAGCCCAGTCCTCTTGCGTAAGTTGTCAAGCGCAATCAGGCTTTCGTTCGCTTTGCGGTCGCTAGCGGCGCTCCAAGACTTTCGCGCTCGACTGGACCTGCGTTTTGGAACCTTTAACCCGGCGCGGCTCTCGCTTTTGAGAGTTAAGGCTTTTCACCCGTAGAGCCTACGGGGGCCTGCGCCGATGTGTTGGTCGGAACGTAGTCGTTCCCGGGCGATATTCCAAGAGCTTTTTTGCGTTTCAATCGGACATTATCGGGGCATTTTTCGCCCCGAAATGGCTCGGGGAACGCCCGCCAGGTCGGTTTTCGCGCCCTCGTGAGTGGCTAACCCCGCCCCGGTCATCAAAGCTTCAATGGGACCGCTCTGGCCCTGTCCGGCCTCCACGATCAGGGCGCCGCCGGCAGCAAGCGAGTCGGCCGCCCGCGGGATCAGCGCGCGGTAGGCGTCGAGCCCGTCGGCGCCGCCGTCCAGCGCCGCATGCGGATCGTGATCGCGCACCTCGGCGGCCAAGCCTGCGATATCGGCGGAGCGGATATAGGGCGGATTCGACACGATGAGATCGAAGCCGCCGGACAATGCCGAGGCATAATGGCAGGCGACGAACGCTGAACGCGAGGCGAGCCCGAGATCGGCGGCATTGCGCCGTGCGGTTCGGAGCGCCCCGAGGCTGATATCGGTCCCGACGCCGAGGGCACCGGGTAATTCATGCAGCAGTGCGAGCAGGACCGCGCCCGTGCCGGTGCCGATGTCGGCGACGCGCAGCGCGCGTTCGCCAGAGGCACGCACGATTTCCAGCGCGAGCTCGACCACCGTCTCGGTGTCCGGCCGCGGCACCAGCGTCGCGGCGGAAAGTCTGAATGGCAGTCCCCAAAATTCCTTGTGGCCAAGGATGCGCGCAATCGGCTCGCCCTTCAGCCGACGCGCGGCGAGTGCCTCGACGCGATTCGATTCATCCGGGCTGAGCGTGCGGTTCGCGGCAGTGACGATGCCGGTGAGATCGAGCCCGAGCGCGTCGCCGACCAACAACCGCGCATCGAGTTCGGCTGAATCGATGCCAGCGGTTTTGAAGCGAGCGGCGAGCGCCCGCCGCGCAGTTTCCACGGTCCGTCCGGCCAGCGTTTTGCCGGCACTCACGCCGCCGCACCCTGGGCGGCAAGCTGCGCAGCCTGGTGCTCGGTGGTCAGCGCGTCGATCAATTCGCCCAACGCTTCGCCCGAAATCACCTGCGGCAACTTATAGAGCGTCAGGTTGATGCGGTGGTCGGTGACGCGGCCCTGCGGGAAATTATAGGTGCGGATGCGCTCGCTGCGGTCACCGGAGCCGACCTTCTCCTTGCGGTCGGCCGAGCGCGCCGCATCGACCCGCTGGCGCTCGGAGTCATAGATGCGCGAGCGCAGGATGTTCATGGCGGAGGCGCGATTCTTGTGCTGTGAGCGGCTGTCCTGCATCATGACCACGATGCCGGTCGGGATATGGGTGATGCGGATTGCCGATTCCGTCTTGTTGACGTGCTGGCCGCCGGCGCCCTGTGCGCGCATGGTCTCGATCCGCAAATCGTCGTTCTTGATGTCGACATCGACATCCTCGACTTCCGGCAGCACCGCGACGGTGGCAGCGGAGGTGTGGATGCGCCCCTGCGTCTCGGTGTCGGGCACGCGCTGCACCCGATGCACGCCGGATTCGAATTTCAGCTTCGAGAACGCGCCGCGGCCCTGCACCTCCGCGATGATTTCCTTGTAGCCGCCGACGGTGCCTTCGCTCGCCGAGATCGCCTCGACTTTCCAGCCCTGCAAGGCAGCAAAGCGCTCGTACATGCGGAACAGGTCGCCCGCAAACAGCGAGGCCTCATCGCCACCGGTGCCGGCGCGGATTTCCAGCACGACGTTGCGGTCGTCCATGGCGTCCTTGGGCAGCAGCGCGACGCGGATCATCTGCTCAATCTCGCCGCGCTTCGCCTGCAAGGTTTCGTGCTCGGCTTCCGCCATGCCACGCATGTCGGCATCGGTCGAGGGATCGGCAATCAACGCTTCGGTATCGGTCAATTCCTTCACCGTGGCCCGATACGCCTTTACGGCATCGATCAGCGGATTGAGCTCGGCGAGCTCGCGGGTGATCTGGACATATTTATCTGATGACAGCTGGCCGAGGACCTGCGCTTCGAGGGAAGCGTGATGCGCAAGGAGTACGTCCAGTTTGGTTTCGGGTAACATCGACATCGCAAAATCTCGAAAAGGCGGAAATGGGCAGCGGCGCGGGGTTGGACAACCTCGCTACAACGCCAGCCCCTCGGTTTCGGCGAATTCGATCAGCTTCTGCCGGACCGACACGCTGCCCGCCGGCGCGTCCAGCAGCGGATTGATCATGGCCTCGGCCTTTTTGGCGTCGAGGTCGAGGATCATCGCCTTTACCGGGCCGTGCCCGGTCGCCGACAGCGACAGCGAACGATAGCCGAGCGCGATCAACGCCAGCGCGCCGATCGGTTTTGACGCCATCTCGCCACAGAGCGAGGCGGATTTCTTCGCGGCGTTGGCCTTGCGGACGATGTCGCGCAGCGCGCGCAGGATCGGCGTCGACAGCGTGTCGAACCGCTCTGAGACTTTTGCGTTGCCGCGATCCACCGCGAACAGGAACTGGAACAAATCGTTGGAGCCGACCGAGATGAAGTCGACCCGCTTCAACAGCTCGTCCATCTGGTAGAGCAGGGCCGGCACTTCCACCATGGTGCCGACATCGATGCGTTCGGGCAGCGCGTGGCCGTGCTGCCGCAAATATGTCAGCTCGCGCTCGACAATGGCTTTCGCGGCATCGAACTCGGCGACGTCAGAGATCATCGGGAACATGATGCGCAGCGCGCGGCCGCCGCCGGCGCGAAGCAGCGCGCGGATCTGGCCGCGGAGCAAGCCCGGCCGGTCGAGGCCAAGCCGGATCGCGCGCCAGCCGAGCGCTGGATTTTCCTCGATCACGGTCTCCATGTAGGGCAGCGCCTTGTCGCCACCGATATCGAGGGTGCGGAAGGTGACGGGCTTGTTACCCGCGGCATCCAGCACCGTGCGATAGAGTGCGAGCTGGTCGCTCGAACGCGGCAGGCTGGGCGACACCATGAATTGCAGCTCGGTGCGGAACAGTCCGATGCCGGCGCTGCCGGTGTCCTCGATATGCGGCAGGTCGATGGTCAGCCCTGCATTGATCAGGAGCTCGACCTTCTGGCCGTCTTTGGTCACACAGGGCTTTTCGCGCAGCGCCAGATATTGCGCCTGCCGCCGCGCGCGAAACCGCACCCGCTCGGCATAAGCGGATTCGACCTCGGACGACGGGCGGACATAGATCTCGCCCGAGGTGCCGTCGACGATGATGGCGTCGCCGGGATCGGCGATGCCGGGCGCGTTCGGCACCTCGCCGACCGCGGGAATGCCGAGCGCCCGCGCCACGATCGAGACGTGGGAATTGGCGGTGCCTTCCTCCAGCACCAGCCCTCGCAACCGCTTGCGGTCGTAGTCGAGCAGCGCGGCGGGTCCCATCGCGCGCGCGATCAGGATGGCATTGTCGGGGAGACTTTCGCGGGCAGGGGCGTGATCCTGCCCGACCAATTGCCGCATCAGCCGGAAGCCGAGGTCCTCGAGATCATGCAGGCGGTCGCGCAAGTACGGATCGGTCGAACGCAGCATGCGCGCGCGGGTGTCGGACTGCACGCGCTCGACGGCTGCCTCCGCAGTGAGGCCGGTGGCGACCGCCTCATGCAGCTTGTGCGACCAGCCCTGGTCGTTGGCGAACATGCGGTAGGCTTCCAGCACGTCGCGATGCTCGCCGCCGTCGGCGACGTCGCCGCGCTCCAGCAGGCGATCGAGATCGGAGCGCAGCTTGGCCAGCGCAGCGTCCAGCCGCTTCAATTCCTTCGGCAGGTCCTCGGCAATGTAGTCCTTGATGACGACGCGCGGCTCATGCAGCACGACATGGCCGAGCGCGATGCCGTCGGACAGCACCGCGCCGATCTTGTGCATCGCGTGCCGCGCCGCGGGTTCGGCACCGGGTTGCGCCAGCGAGGCCAGTTCGCCCGAGGCGATCATCTCGGCGAGCACCATCGCCGTGGTCTGCAGCGCCTCGACCTCTTCCTCGACATAGGTGCGCTTGGCGCGGTTCTGCACGACCAGCACGCCGAGCGTGTTGCCGGCACGCAGGATCGGCACGCCGAGGAAGGAGTGATAGATCTCTTCGCCGGTTTCCGGGCGGAACGAGAAGGCCGGATGGCTCTGCGCGTCGCTCAAGTTGAGCGGCGTCGCCTCGCTCGCGACCAGGCCGACCAGGCCCTCATGCGCGCTCAGCACGGTGCGGTGCACCGCGTCGCGGTTGAGGCCTTCGGTGGCATAGAGCTCGAGCGTGGTGTCGACGCGCAGCACATAGGTCGAGCAGACCTCGGCCACCATGTTGGCGGCGATCAGCACCACGATCTTGTCCAGCCGCTCCTGGGCCGAGACTTGCTCCGCCATGGTTTCGCGAAGCCGTCTCAACAGGACGCGGGGGCCGCCCGACGCGCTTCGCATGAGCTAAAATCCCCTCCCCAAGGCCGGTCCGGCACACAAGCCAGACACAGGTTGCGTTCCAATAGACATTAAACTTTATCCATCCGGCGCCGCGGCAATGTCACCGATGCGGGCCGAATCAGGCGAGCCAACTGTGCTGCAGCTTGCGGCGGCCGATCCAGCCCGCCGTATAGCGAATTGGGGCTTGTTTTGCCAAGCAAAACGCCTGCCAGCGGTGCGTGTTGCCACCAGCAAATTGCTGCGACAGCTAAGAAAGAAATTCTACGCCTGGTCGAGACCATAGAGCGTGTGCAGCGTACGCACCGCCAGTTCCGTGTACGCCGCGTCGATCAGCACCGAGAATTTGATCTCCGATGTCGTGATCGCGCGGATATTGATGTTGCGCGCCGCCAGCGCCGAGAACGCTTTCGCAGCGACGCCGGCATGGCTGCGCATGCCGCTGCCGATCACCGAGACCTTCGCAACATCCGTCGCGGTATCAAGCCGCGCGAACCCGATCTTTGTCTTGGCGGACGAGATGGTCTCCTTGGCGCGGCCGAAGTCGGTCGCCGGCACCGTGAAGGTCAGGTCGGTGGTCTTGCCGTCCTCGGAGACGTTCTGCACGATCATGTCGACATTGATATTGGCATCCGCCAGCGGCCCGAAGATCGAGGCGGCCACGCCCGGCTTGTCCTCGATCTGGCGTACGGAAATCTGGGCCTCGTCCTTGGAGAAGGCGATGCCGGTGACGACGTGGCTTTCCATGATTTCCTCCTCGCTGCAGATCAGCGTGCCCGGCGGCGTGCCGTGCGGATCGATATCCTCGGGCTTGTCGAAGCTGGAGCGCACGAAGATCGGCATGTTGTGGACCATACCGAGTTCCACCGAGCGCACCTGCAGCACCTTGGCGCCCTGGGAGGCCAGCTCCAGCATGTCCTCGAAAGCGATCTTGCCGAGCCGGCGCGCCTTCGGCACCACGCGCGGGTCTGTCGTATAGACGCCATCGACGTCGGTATAAATGTCGCAGCGGTCGGCCTTGACCGCGGCCGCGATCGCGACCGCAGACGTATCGGAGCCGCCGCGCCCGAGCGTGGTGATGCGGCCCGTCTGCGGATTGATGCCCTGGAAACCGGAGATGACGGCCACTTCCTTGCGGTCCTTGAAACGGTTGATGATCTCGCTGCCGTCGATGTCGAGGATGCGCGCCGATGCGTGGGCGTCGGAAGTCCTGATCGGAATCTGCCAACCCTGCCAGGAGCGCGCCTGGATGCCCATGCCCTGCAGCACGATCGCGAGCAGCCCGGAGGTCACCTGTTCGCCGGAGGCCACCACAGCGTCATATTCGCGCGCGTCGTGCATCGGCGAAGCTTCGGTGCACCACGCCACCAACTCGTTGGTCTTGCCGGACATCGCCGAGACCACCACGGCGACCTCATGGCCGGCATCGACCTCGCGCTTCACATGGCGCGCGACGTTGCGGATACGATCGACGTTGGCGACCGATGTGCCGCCGAATTTCATCACGAGACGGCCCATGACGACGCGCGAATTCTCCAAGAGAGGATAAGTTGACCGGCCCACGCGAAAGCTGAAGCGCCCGGGCCGAAAGGCGCGTATACATAGCGAAGCGGCCGGGGGCAAGCCGGTTCCGCGAGGATTATGCGTTGGTTTGGTAAGGGTTAGGGTAATGGCGCGTTATATCGACGATATCCTGCAGCCCGGCGAAAAGGTGCTGTATTCGACCGACGCGCACTGGATGTTCTATCTGCCGGCGATGGGGGTATGGGCGGTGGCGATCGTCCTGCTCGTCCTGGGGGTCATCTCGTCCGCCATTCCAACCCTGATGCTGGTTTGCCTGGCTTCCGCTTCCGTGATCGGCATCGTGGCGCTGTACCTGACCTTCAAGGCCTGGTTCCATCGCTGGACCACCGAGACCGACGTCACCAATATGCGAGTCGTGCACAAGACCGGCTTCATCAAGCGGCGCACCTTCGAGATGGCACTCGACAAGATCGAGAGCGTCGACGTCAACCAGAGCATTCTGGGAAGAATACTAAACTACGGCACGGTGACCATCAAAGGCGTCGGTGAGGGCAGGGAGACAATCCGCACCATCGCCTCGCCGCTGGCGTTCCGCAGCGCCATCACCACGAAATAAAGCGGGGCGTCAGAAATGGCGATGCAGCCGGGTTCCAGCGCGAATGCCTCGACGGTCGATCCGGCCGAGGTCGCCAAATTCTCCAGATTGTCGGCTGAGTGGTGGGACCCCAACGGCAAGATGGCGCCGCTGCACAAGATCAATCCGCTGCGGCTCGGCTATATCCGCGATGCCGCGGCCCGCAAATTCGAGCGTAACGTCAAAAGCCTGAATTGCCTTTCGGGCCTGCGCATCCTCGATATCGGCTGCGGTGCGGGCCTCTTGTGCGAGCCGCTGACCCGGCTCGGCGCGCAGGTGATCGGCGTCGATCCATCCGCTTCCAATATCGCAGCCGCCAAGCTGCATGCCGACAAGGGGCATCTGTCGATCGACTACCGCTGCACCACGATCGAGGAAATGGACGTGCGCGAGCGCTTCGACATCGTGCTGGCGATGGAGGTGGTCGAGCATGTCAGCGATGTCGGCGCGTTCTTGACCCGTTGCGCGGCGATGCTCAAGCCCGGCGGGCTGATGGTGGTCTCGACATTGAACCGCAACTGGAAGAGCTTTGCGCTTGCCATCGTCGGCGCCGAATACATCTTGCGCTGGCTGCCGCGCGGCACGCATCAATGGGAAAAATTCGTCACTCCCGACGAGCTCGCCAAATACCTGCTCGACAACCGCCTCGTCATCACCGAGCAGACCGGCGTGGTCTACAGCCCCTTCACCGACAAATGGGGCCTCTCCTCCGACACCGACGTGAACTACATGGTGATCGCGGAAGAGATGGTTTAAAACTCCGTGTCGTCCCTGCTTTTCGCAGGGATGACACTGAATTTGTATTAGCCGCATGCGGTCCTGACGGTTGACCGCGCTTGCCGCGCCCGGCACGGTGGCGGCCCTTTCAGCCGGATTCCCATGTTCTCCGTCGCCACGCTCTGGATTCCCTTCACCATCGTCGCAGCCTTGGGCCAGGTCGCGCGCAACGCGATGCAGCGCTCGCTCACGGGACCGCTTGGCACCTGGGGCGCGACCAATATCCGATTCCTGTTCGGCTTCCCGTTCTCGATTGTGTTCTTCGCCGCGGTGCTGATCTTCTCGGGCGACCACGCGCCGTGGCCGCCGGCGGCGTTCTGGCCGTGGCTGCTGCTGGGCGCACTCAGCCAGATCATCGCCACCGGAATGATGCTGGTCGCCATGAACGACCGCTCCTTCGTGGTGACCACGGCGTATCTGAAGACCGAGGCGATCCAGACCGCGATCTTCGGTTTCGTGTTCCTCGGCGATCATCTGACCGCGCTGAAGGTGATCGCGATCCTGATCGCGACCGTCGGCGTCGTCATCACGGCGCTGCGGCCGGGCGGCGAAAAGAGCTATGCCGAGCTCAGGCCGACCGTGATCGGTCTTGTCGCCGCGGCCGCCTTCGCGCTGTCGGCGATCGGTTTCCGCGGCGCCATCATCACCGTGCCGGGCGTCACCTTCGTCACAGCCGCCTCCTACACGCTGGTGTGGGGGCTGTTCGTGCAGACCGTGGTGCTGTCGATCTATCTGTTCTGGCGCGCGCCCGACGTCCTCGCAAAAATCCTCGGCCTGTGGCGGCCCTCGATGCTCGCGGGCTTCATGGGCGCGTTCGCCTCGCAATTCTGGTTCCTGGCGTTTGCGCTGACGGCGGCCGCCAACGTCCGCACGCTGGCGCTGGTCGAGGTGCTGTTCGCGCAGGGCGTGGCGTATTACTCGTTCAAGCAGCCGGTCTCGTCGCGCGAGCTATTTGGCATCGTGCTGATCGTGATCGGCGTGGCGCTGCTGGTGGCGGCTTAGCCTTTAACGGCGATAAGTACCGCGCCGGCGGAGATCAGCGCGATCCCGAGCCAGCCGTTCAGGGTTGGCCGCTCGCCCAGGAACGCCACGCCGAACAGCGCGACCAGCACCACGCTCAACTTGTCGATCGGGGCCACCAGCGTCGCGGGGCCAAGCTTCAGCGCGCGGAAATAGCAGAGCCAGGATGCGCCGGTGCCGAGGCCGGAGAGCAGCAGGAACAGCCAGCTTTTGGTTGGAATTGGTCCGGGATGGTTGAACTGGCCGGTGGCGAACAGGATCAGCGCGAGCGTGATCAGCACGATCACGGTGCGGATCAGGGTGGCGAGGTCGGAGTTGATGCCTTCGACGCCGACCTTGGCGAAGATGGCGGTCAGCGCTGCGAATATGGCGGAGAGGACGGCCCAGACTTGCCAGGACGAGGTCAATTCCGGTCTTCCGGTAGCACCGGCAGCGGCGACACCTCGACGCCTTCCTCGATCAGCGACTTGGCTTCCTCGGGCGAGGCCTCGCCATAGATCGGGCGGTGCTCGATCTCGCCGTAGTGCATCTTGCGCGCTTCGTTGGGGAATTTTTCGCCGACGTTATCGGCGTTCTTGACGATGTGGTCGCGCAGCTCCTTCAGCTTGACGCGCAGCTCGCGTTCCTGCGTCATCATCAGCGGCGTCGGTCCCGCAGCAGGGGCCGGCGTCTCGGCAACAGCCGGAACGGGGGCGGGTGCGGCTTCGGCCAGCGGCGCAGCGCGCTCGCGGCCCTTCTTGCTGACGATCCGCGGCGCCATGATCGCCTTCTCGACCTTGACCGAATTGCAGACCGGGCAGCTCACCAGCTTGCGCTTGACCTGCTGATCGTAGGCGGAAAAGTCCTGGAACCAGCTCTCGAACGTATGGTCGCCTTCGCAGCGGAGCGCGTACCGGATCATGCCGATCCCCGTACCAGATGCAGATGTTCGGGGCCGGCCTTGGGATCGGCAATGCCGAAGCGGCGCCCGTGCTGCAGCGACGGCACGGTCTTACGCGCGGTTTCCACCCTGGACGGATCGATCTTGGCGAGGAACACGCCGGGTTCGACGCCGCCCTCGGCGAGGATCTCGCCCCAGGGCGCGACGATCAGCGAATGACCGTAAGTCTCGCGCTTGTTCTCATGCAGCCCTGCCTGCGCCGCGGCGAACACGAAACAGCCGGTTTCGATCGCGCGTGCGCGCAGCAGCACGTGCCAATGCGCCTCGCCGGTCTTGCGGGTGAAGGCGGACGGCACGGTCAGGAACGAGGCGCCGCTCTCCGCCAGCGCGCGATAGAGCGCGGGAAAGCGTACGTCGTAGCAGATGGTGAGCCCGATGCGGCCCCAGGGCAGGTCGGAGATAACGGCGGTCTCGCCCGGCTGATAGTTCGCGGATTCGCGGTAGCTCTCGCCACCCGGCAGATCGATATCGAACATGTGGATCTTGTCGTAGCAGGCGAGGATCAAGCCGTCGGGGCCGATCAGGAACGAGCGGTTGACCGCCTTCTCCGGCGAGAAGCGCAGCGCCAGCGAGCCGATGTGGAGATGGATCTTCAGCTCCTTCGCGAGCGCGCGATAGGCCTTCAGCGACGGATCGTCCTCCTCGCTCTTGAGATGCTCGAACAGCGCCTTGCGGTTCACCTGCATCATGTTGCTGACTTCGGGCGTCTGCACGTAGTCGGCGCCTTGCGCCGCCGCCTCGCGGATCAGCTTGATGCCCTGCTCGAGGCTCGGCTCCGGCAGCAGCGAGGTGCGCATCTGCACCATCGCGGCGGTGAAAGTGTTGTCAGCGCTCATCAGGAGGCTTTCTCGCCCGCCAGCATACGATCGAGCTTGCCCTCGCGGTCCAATGCATAGAGCTCGTCGCAGCCGCCGACATGCGTTTCGCCAATAAAGATCTGCGGAAAGGTCGTACCCGCGCCAGCACGATCATACATCTTCTGGCGCACCGTCGGGTCCGTGCCGACATCGTGCTCGGTGAACGTGGCTTTCTTGCGATTCAAAAGCGATTTAGCCGCACTGCAATAGCCGCAGCCCGGACGGGTGTACACTTCGATGGCAGCGGTCATGTCGCGCTCGGTGCTCGCATTGGCGAAAGGGAATGCCGATTATATGGGAGCTTTGGGGGTATCGACAACCCGTGCGAACACCAGCACGTCGACCTGCGCCGCCTTGGCGTGCAGCAGCGCACGTGCGCAGGCGTCCGTGGTGGCGCCGGAAGTGAGCACATCGTCGATCAAAACCAGCCTTCGGCCGGCAATTTCGGATTGCCGGTCCGGCGATACCTTGAATGCGCCCTGCACATTGCTGGCCCGCTGTGGGCGCGACAGTCCGACCTGTTGCTCGGTCGCGCGCACCCGCTGCAGGACATCACCCCGCAGTGCGACGCCGCTTTGCCGCTCGATCGAGCGCGCCAGCGCGCCGGACTGGTTGTAGCGGCGGTGCCAGGCCCTCCGCCAATGCAGCGGCACGGGAATGAGCATGTCGGCGCCGTCGAGCAATTCGCGCCCGGCGCGCGCCATCCAGCGGCCCATGGCGGGCGCCAGATCCGTCCGGTCCTGGTATTTCAGGGCATGCACCAGCGTGCGGGCGACCTCGTCGTAGCGCACCGCGGCGCGAGCGCGCTGGTAGGCTGGAGGACTGGCGATCGCCTCCATCGACAGCATGTCGGGGCCGGGATCGTAGACAAAGGGGATGCCAAGCCGCGGGCAGTAGGGTGGTTCAATGAACGACAGCTTGGCCCAGCACGCGGCGCAGACGCCTTCGCCATCGACCGGCTCGCGGCAGGCGACGCAGAGCGTCGGCAGTGCGATGTCGAGGACAGCTTTGGTGACATGCGCCCATACGCCGCGACACGCGGCAAGCGCGCTGCGCAGATGATTCGAGCGAGGGCGAGATGGGGCGATTTCGGCGTCCATCCGTTGAGGCTATCGCGGCTACGGCTCGATTGCCAGAGAGCGCGCCTCACCGTATCAACCGCCATGGCCCAAGGTCCGACCGCGCCCGTCCTGTTCGACCGCGCGCTGCTGAAGCAGCGGCAGGAACGCGCGCGCCGACTGGGGCCCGTGACCTTCCTCTTCGACCGCGTGACGGAAGATTTTGGCGACCGACTGCTGGCGGTGACGCGGGATTTTGCCGATGCCGCCGACATCTGGACGCCGGGCGGGTTGCTGCGAGCACCGCTCGCCGATCGCTTCAAATCCATCGCGCGCGTCGATCTCGTCTCGGACGGCGAAACGCTGCCCCTGCGGCCGGAGTTGCTCGACCTTGTGGTCTCCGCGCTCGCGTTTCAGTTCGTCAACGACCTTCCAGGCGTGCTCGCGCAAATCCGCCGCGCGCTGCGGCCCGATGGGCTGTTGCTCGCGGCCATGGTCGGGGGCGATACGCTGACGGAGCTCCGGCAATCCTTCGCCGCAGCGGAGGCGGAATGCGAGGGCGGCGTGTCGCCGCGTGTCGCGCCATTCGCTGATCTCCGCGATATCGGCGGCCTGTTGCAGCGCGCCGGCCTGGCGCTGCCGGTCACCGATGTCGACCGCATCGTGGTGCGCTACGACAGCGCATTTGTACTGATGAATGATCTCAGGCGGATGGGCGCGACCAACATCCTGCTCGAGCGGCAGCGCGGGCCTACGCGGCGCGCGACGATGTTGCGGATGGCGCAAATCTATGCCGAACGATTTTTCGATCCCGACGGCCGCATCCGCGCCACCTTTGACGTGATCTGGCTGTCCGGCTGGGCTCCGCATGAGAGCCAGCCCAAGCCGCTCAAGCCGGGATCGGCGACAGCTAGCCTGGAAGAGGCGGTGAAGAAAAGATCGTCCCCCAAGTGAGCGTGAAAATCACAACAACAAATCCTCCAGATGCGGGATCAGCGGAATGTCGGCCGGTGGCATCGGATAATCGCGCAGCTTGTTCGGACGCACCCAGGCGAGGTTCTGTCCCTCGCGCGCGACCACAAAACCCTCCCAGCGCCGGCAGACATAGAGCGGCATCAAGAGGTGAAAGGTCTCGTAAGCGTGGCTGGCAAAGGTAAGTGGCGCCAGGCACGGCTCGCTCACGGTGATGCCGATCTCCTCGTGCAATTCGCGGATCAGCGTAACTTCCGGCCGCTCGCCGGGCTCGACCTTGCCGCCGGGAAATTCCCACAGGCCGGCCATCGACTTGCCTTCCGGGCGCTGCGCCAGAAGGATGCGCTTGTCGGCATCGATCAGGGCGCAGGCAACGACCAGGGTCAGTTTGAGCTCGGCCACGGTGTGCGGGCTTTCCAGCGGGGAGGGAAGGATTCATTAACCGTATTGAGTTCCGGATTCTATGGTCGCGATAAGCCATATTTAATCTGCGTTGCCTAGATTTGGCTGGTTCAAACCGGCACAGGCATCACACCCATGCGCGCGCTTATCAGCTTGCTTCGCAGTTTCTCCCGCGACCGCAGCGGAAACGTTGCGCTCATGTTCGGTATCACATTGGTGCCCCTGCTCATGGCGGTCGGAGCCGGCATCGATTATTCGATGGCGACAAGAATGAAGGCGAAGCTGCAATCGGCGGCGGACGCTGCAGCGGTGGCTTCGGTCTCGGCCAATTCGCCGGGATATATCCAGGCATCGCTGACGGGCGTGGACGGCCCGGTGCCGAACGGCATTTCCGACGCCGACAGCGTCTTCCATGGCGTCGTCAACAACCTGAAGAACAGCATGACGGGCGGCTTCAACGGCCTTGCGGAGAGCTCCACCGTCACCAAGACCGGCCCGACGCTGACATCGATGGTGACCTTCAGCGCCAAAGTGCCGACGACCTTCATGAATCTTTTCGGATATGCGAACCTGACCGTCACCGGCTCGTCGTCGGCCAGCGGCTCGCTGCCGCCCTACCTCGATTTCTATCTGTTGCTGGACGTTTCGGGATCGATGGGCCTGCCGTCGACGCCGGACGAAGCCAACCGCATGCAGTGGGTCAGCCCGGACAACTTTATCCAGTATCCTACCGGCTGTACCCTGGCTTGTCATTTTACGGCGAAGAACAACGGGTGCACCGATCCCGGCAGCTCAGGCGCGACTCAGGGATATCCGACGAACGGCTATTGTCTCGGCTATTTGATTTCGCGCGTGAGCCAGAGCGGGTTCCAGAATCTCCTCAATCTGCAAAGCCCGGCAGGTTCAAAGGGTGCCTATAAAAACCTGAACCCGAACCTGGCCAATTACAACAAGTCCCAGTACTTGCTGCCCAACATCGTTACCGGTGCTGGCTCTAGCGGCGGCGTCACCTACGCAAGCATGGGCAACACCGGCCTGCCGGGCTCGCTCTTTCTCCCCACCTCGAAGGGTGGGGGCGGGCTGACCGCGGTTTCGAACTGTCCCTCGCCCGGTGGCGACTCCTGCATCCAGTTGCGCCTCGACGCGGTCGGCTATGCCTTGACCCAGTTGTTCCAGGAAGCCAACAACGACGAGGCGGTCACCGACCAGTTCCAGATCGGGCTCTATCCGTTCATTACCAATGCCTACACGTATGTCGGCCAGACAACCAGCATCAGCTCTTCGTCGCCGATCGTCACCGCGGCCCAAAACCTGGCAACGCTGCTTGACACCAACACGAATGCAAACCTCGGCTCCGGCGGCACCCACATCGACAATGCGCTTACGAAGATAAATACTATCATCACCAGTGTCGGCACCGGCACGTCGACGAACAACCGGCTCCCTTACGTCTTTCTCGTGACCGATGGCGCGATTGACCCGCAATCGAAAACGGTTGGAGTTGCAGGCGGCTGGTCCGGCAGCAACCACGCCACCACGCTGGACAAGCAGGGCACATTGACAACTATTTCTCAGTGCGAGGCCCTCAAGAGTCGCAACATCGTCGTTTCCATCCTCAATATTCCGTACCAGACGATCTCGCCGGTGAATGCCAGCTTTGCCAACGATGAAGATGACTTTGCCAACAACAACATCCAGTATATCAGGAACAGCCTGCAGAAATGCGCCTCGCCTGGTTATTACTATGAGGCCAATACGCCTCAGGACATCAACGACGCGATGGTAAAGATGTTCAAGCACGCGCTGCAGAGCGCCCACATCACAAATTGATGGATGACGAACGGACCGGCGCGCTCTGCGCCGCTATCGTTGGCGCATGATCCTTTCGGAAAACCGGTGTCCACTTTCCGGATCATGCGCTACGACCGGTAGTCGCCATTGATCGCGACATATTCCTTGGTGAGGTCGCAGGTCAGCACGCGGTCTCTGCCCTTGCCGAGCCCGAGCGCGATCCTGATCTGGATCTTCGGGTTCTTCATCGCTTCCGACACTTCCGCCTCGTTGTAGGACGGGTCGCGCGCGCCGCTTTTGGCGACGCGGATGCCGTTGAACGAGATCGACAGCTTGTCGCGGTTGGCGGGTTGGCCTGCCTTGCCGACCGCCATCACCACACGGCCCCAATTGGCGTCCTCGCCCGCGATCGCGGTCTTCACCAGCGGCGAGTTCGCCACCGACATCGCGATTTTTCGCGCGGACTTTTTTGTCGTGGCGCCCTCGACGATGATCTCGACCAGCTTGCGCGCGCCTTCGCCGTCGCGTGCGACCTGCTCGGAGAGATCGGCGAGCACGGCTTGCAGCGCCTTGGTGAAGGCCTTCAGCCGCGGATCGCTCGCGCGGCTGATTTTTGGTGCGCCGTTGGCGGCGGCTGCGCCGGTCGCGAAGGCCAGCAGCGTGTCCGAGGTCGAGGTGTCGCCGTCGATGGTGACGGCGTTGAAGGTGTCCTCGACGCCGCTCTTGAGCAGCGACTGCAGCGCGCCAGGTGCGATCGGCGCATCGGTGAAAACGAACGACAGCATGGTCGCCATGTCGGGCGCGATCATGCCGGCGCCCTTGGCCATGCCGCAGATAGTGACCTCGGTCTTTCCAAGCTTTGCCCTGGCGGTCGCGACCTTGGGAAAGGTGTCGGTGGTCATGATCGCGCGCGCGGCAGCCATCCAGTCGGCGGGCGCGGCGGTTTCGGCAAGCCGGCCCAGCACGCCGTCGAACTTGGTGGCATCGAGCGGCTCGCCAATCACGCCGGTGGAAGCCAGAAACACCTCGTTCTGGCCGCAGCCGACCGCTTTCGCGGCAATCTGCGCGGTCAGCGCGGTCGACTGCTTGCCGGTCTTGCCGGTGAACGCGTTGGCGTTGCCGGAATTGACCACGAGCGCGCGCGCCTTGCCGCTCGTCAGCCTGGCGCGGCACCATTCGACCGGGGCGGAGGGACATTTGGATTTGGTGAACACGCCGGCCACTGCCGTGCCCTTGTCCATGACCGCGAGCAGCACGTCGGTACGGCCCTTGTAGCGGATGCCGGCTTCAGCGGTCGCAAGCCTGACGCCGGCGATCTCGGGCATCTCGGGGACGTGGGTTGGGGCGAGCGGGGAAACGGAGGTCGACATGAGGGCTTCCCAGGAATCGGGATGAAATAGATCGTCATGGCCGGGCTTGAGCCGCCTGCGGGGCCGAAGCCCCTTCGGCGCGGCGAAGGCCCGGCCATCCACGTCTTTCTCGCTGAAGGAGTTTTAAGACGTAGATGGCCGGGACAAGCCCGGCCATGAAGACTGTAAATACTATTGGCTTGGTAGAAGTGACAGCGAATTCTTACTTCTTGGCCGGCGGCGCCATCTTGGAGGCATCGGGCGCCGCGGCCGGAGCACCGCCGGCGGCGGGCGCGGGCGTGTTGGCGGCCTGGTTCATGCGCTCGATCTTGGCGGACTCGCGCAGCTTGCCGACATAATCGGCTTGCGCCTTGCGCGTCACATAGGTCTCGATCTGGGCCTTCACCTGCGCGAAATCCGGTGCCTTGCGGTTGCGCTTTTCCTCGACCTTGATGATGTGCCAGCCGAACTGCGACTTGACAGGGTCGGAGATCTTGCCGGGCTCGAGCTTGAATGCGACTTCGGAAAACTCCGGCACCATCTGGTCCTTGGTGAAGAAGCCGAGGTCGCCGCCGTCGGAAGCACCGGGATCCTTGGACTTCTTCTTGGCGAGCTCGGCGAAATCGGCGCCCTTGTCGAGCTCGGCCTTGACCGCCTTGGCCTCGTCCTCGGTCTCGACCAGGATGTGGCGGGCGTGGACTTCCTGCTCGCCGGAAATCTGCTTGGATGCGTCCTCGTAGACCTTCTTCATCTCGGTGTCGGTGGTCGCGGCCTTGCCCTTGGCGGCGAGCAGGCTGTCCATCAACAGACGGTTGCGGGTGAACGCCAGGCGCTTCTTGAATTCGTCGGTATCGGCGATCTTCTCGTCCTCGGCGGCCTTGGCGACGATCTTCATGTCGATCAGGAACGACAGCACGTTCTCGTCCTTGGTCGCCGGATCCATCTGGGCAAGGCTCGGTGCCAGTTCCTCCTCGGCCATCGTCAGATCGCTCTGGCGGATTTCGGCGCCGTTGACCTTGGCCAGGACCTTGTCCTCGGCCCGAACCGGACCTGCGAGCAGCACCATCGCGAGACAACCAGCGGCTAAGCCAAAGCACGAGCCGGTTTTCGTTACCGGGAACGAGGTGGTCATGGAAAATCCTTCACTGGTTCGGGATGGGGCTGGTTTTTGGCGGGCGGACACTCGCCCAATAGCCTGCCCTTGGCAACGCGAAACTCGGGCAAAATCATGAATTTCCCGACACCTCTCCGCCTCGCGGCCGCCGTTGACAAGGCTTTGGCCCAGCCATATCTCTGCCCGATCGTGTCAATGGCGATAGCGCCTATATTTGCTGACGTTTTTGGCCGTTGAACCCAGGTTTGCTTATTTCCCACTCATTCGGTGAATGCTCCCCTGCCGGGGCTTTTGCCGTGGCGCGTCACGGTGAGTTGATAGGTAATCGGGGCACCACGTCACGGCGGCAACGGTTTGGCCGCGAGAACAGGATTTTGGCATGATCGGCGCGCTCGCCCGCAAGTTTTTCGGCTCCGCCAACGACCGGCGGGTGAAGGGGTACCAGTCCCGCGTCGACGCCATCAACGCGCTTGAGCCTGAAGTCGCAGCCCTCTCGGACGAGGCGCTGAAGGGGCGTACCGAAGAGTTCCGCAAACAGCTCGCCGAAGGCAAGACGCTCGACGACATCCTGGTTCCAGCCTTTGCCACCGTGCGCGAGGCCGCCAAGCGTACGCTCGGCCAGCGCCATTTCGATGTGCAGCTGATCGGCGGCATGGTGCTGCATGAGGGCGACATCGCCGAGATGAAGACCGGCGAAGGCAAAACGCTGGTGGCAACGCTTGCGGTCTATCTCAATGCGCTGGCCGGCAAGGGCGTCCATGTCGTCACCGTCAACGACTATCTCGCCAGCCGCGACTCCGCCTGGATGGGCCAGATCTATTCCTTCCTCGGCATGACCACCGGCGTGATCGTCCACGGGCTCGACGACGCCGAGCGCAAGCTCGCCTATGGCTGCGACATCACCTACGGCACCAACAACGAATACGGCTTCGACTATCTGCGCGACAACATGAAGTATCGCCTGGAGGACATGGTCCAGCGTGGCCACTTCTACGCCATCGTCGACGAAGTGGACTCGATCCTGATCGACGAGGCGCGCACGCCGCTGATCATTTCCGGTCCGCTCGACGACCGCTCGGACTTCTACAACACCATCGACACCTTCTTCCCCAAACTCGACAAGACGGACTACGAGGTCGACGAGAAGCAGCGAACGGTGACTCTGACCGAGGGCGGCATGGAGAAGCTGGAGACGCTGCTCCGCGACGCCGGCCAGCTCAAGGGCGACTCGCTCTATGACGTCGAGAACGTCTCGGTCGTCCATCACGTCAACCAGGCGCTGCGCGCGCACACGCTGTTCACCCGCGACAAGGATTACATCGTCCGCGACGATGAGGTCGTCATCATCGACGAGTTCACCGGCCGGATGATGCAGGGCCGTCGTTATTCCGAAGGCCTGCACCAGGCGCTGGAAGCGAAGGAGCATGTACAGGTTCAGCCGGAAAACCAGACGCTGGCGTCGATTACGTTCCAGAATTATTTCCGGATGTACGAGAAACTCGCCGGCATGACCGGCACGGCGTTGACCGAAGCCGACGAATTGTTCGACATCTACAAGCTCGAGGTGGTGGAGATCCCGACCAATCTGCCGGTCGCGCGTCTCGACGAGGACGACGAGGTCTATCGCACCCAGAACGAGAAATACGCCGCGATCCTGGCCGAGATCGAGCGCGCCAATGGGCGCCTGCAGCCGGTGCTGGTCGGTACCGCCTCGATTGAAAAGTCCGAGGTGCTGGCCGAATATCTGAAGAAGCACGGCTACAAGCTGATCGATTTCGGCAGTCCCGGCGCTTTGGACAAGCTCTATGCCGCTGCGCGGGCCGGCAAGCAGGCCAAGCTGTTCGCGGTCCTGAACGCGCGTTTCCACGAGCAGGAAGCCTATATCGTCGCCGAAGCCGGCGTCCCCGGCGCGATCACGATCGCGACCAACATGGCCGGCCGCGGCACCGACATCAAGCTCGGCGGCTCGCTCGACCTGCGGATCCAGCAGGAGACTGCCGGCATCGAGGACGAAGCCGAGAAGTCGAAGAAGATCGAGCAGATCAAGGCCGACGTCGAGCGCTTCCGCGAGCTCGTCCTCAGAGCCGAGGAGATCGTCGAGATCGAGCCCGCCAAGGGCAGCAAGCCGGCGAAGACCGTCACCAAGCCCGGCGGGCTCTACATCATCGGTTCCGAACGCCACGAGTTGCGGCGCATCGACAACCAGTTGCGTGGCCGTTCCGGCCGTCAGGGCGACCCCGGCCGCTCAAAGTTCTTCCTGTCGCTGGAAGACGACCTGATGCGCATCTTCGGCTCGGACCGGCTCGATTCCATGCTGACCCGGCTCGGCCTCAAAGAGGGCGAGGCCATCATCCATCCCTGGATCAACAAGGCGCTGGAGAAGGCGCAGCAGAAGGTCGAGGCCCGCAACTTCGACATCCGCAAGAATCTGCTCAAGTTCGACAACGTGCAGAACGACCAGCGCAAGGTGATCTTCGACCAGCGTGTCGACCTGATGAAGGACGAGAGCGTCGCCGAGACGGTCGCCGACATGCGCCACGCCTTTGTCGAGGACGTGGTTACCAAGCACGTGCCCGAACATGTCTATGCCGAGCAGTGGGACGTCGCGGGCCTGAAGGAAGAATTGAAGCGCGTGCTCGACGTCGATCTTCCCGTCGACGAATGGGCCAAGGAAGAAGGCATCGCCGACGAGGAGTTGCTCGATCGCATCGAGAAGCATGTCGACGAGCGCATGGCGGCCAAGGTCGCGCAATGGGGCCCCGACGTGATGCGTTACGTCGAGAAGACCATCCTCTTGCAGACGCTCGACCATCTCTGGCGCGAGCATCTGATCATGCTCGATCATCTGCGTCAGGTGATCGGCCTGCGCGGCTACGGCCAGCGCGATCCCTTACAGGAATACAAGTCCGAGGCCTTCAGCCTGTTCGAGGCGATGATCGCGCATCTGCGCGAAGCCGTCACCGCGCAGCTGATGCGGGTCGAGATCGTGCCGCCGGAAGAGCAGCAGCCGCCGCCGGTCATGGAAGGGCACAAGGTGAATCCCGATACCGGAGAGGACGAGATGGCGTTTGCCAACGTCTCGCTGGTGCCGGCGCAGGACGGCGCTGCGGCCGAGCGCGATCCCAAAAATCCCGCATCCTGGGGCAAGGTCGGCCGCAACGAGGATTGCCCCTGCGGCAGCGGCAAGAAGTACAAGCACTGCCACGGCAGATACGCGTGAAGTGACGCGACGCCGTCGGCGCAGTGTGGGCCTTGCGTCACGGCGAATGTCAATCGTCTCGTAGAATGGCGTCAGCTAGACCCATTTCACCTCATGCCGCATCACATACGGCGCGAGCAGCGCCTGCACCTCGCCGGCGAGGGCATCGTGTTGTTCTGCAGGCACGCCCGCGACCGTCACCGTGGCGATGCTGCCGTGGCTGCCGTGCGGGCCGACCTTGACCTTGCAGTCGACGCCGCGCTCGCGCAGCGGCGCCAGCACGTTCGCGAACACGCGGCTCGCCGCGTCCCAGCGCAGCTGCGGCTTGAACACCTTGCCGACGCCGGTGAGCGGCATCGGATCGATCGGGATCACCTGCACGGGAACGGCGGCGCGCTCGGGCGTGCGTTCGCGTACCCAGGCTTCCAGCTCGCCGGGCTGCACGCTCGCGCCCGGCCGCAGCTGCACATAGCCGACCGGCAACTCGCCGGCATAGGCGTCGGGTTGGCCGACGACGGCAGCGAAGGTGACGGCGGGATGCTGGAACATGATGTCCTCGACCGGGCCGGGATCGATATTGTGGCCGCCGCGGATCACCAGATCCTTGGCGCGGCCGGTGATCCAGAGATAACCGTCGGCGTCGAGGCGGCCGAGATCGCCGGAATTGACCCAGCCCGCCTCGACGAACGCGCCCTTGTTGTGGACGTCGTTGAGATAGCCGCCGAACACGCCGGGCCCGGCCATCGTCACGACTCCGATCTCGTCCGTCGCGCAGTCGCGCTCGTAGCGGCCATCGGCATCGAGCTTGACGATGCGAACGCGGCTGTAGGGCACCGGCAGGCCAGCGGAGCCGAGCCGGATCGGACGCGCCGGAAAGGCGATGGTGTGGACGCTCGAGGTCTCGGTCATGCCGTAAACTTCGAGCACCGGCAGCTTGAATTTCTCCTGGATCGCCGAGCCGATCGCCACCGGAATGGCCGATCCGCCGGCGGCGGCGAATTTCAGGCTCGAGATGTCGGCATTATCAGGCGGAATACCGAGCGCCGCCGCCAGCACCGTCGGCACGCTGGAGAATGCTTCCGGCTTGTAGCGTTCGATCAGCGCCCAGATGTTCTTGACCGACGCAGGATTGCGCCATCCGGCCGGCGACAGCACGACGAGACAGCTTCCTGCCGTGAGCGTGGTCAGCGCCTGCGTCAGCGACCCGCCGACGTGAAACAGCGGCATGCCGAACAGGAGATTGCGGCCTGGCGCCGACTTGAGCATGAGATTGACAGCCCAAGCCTGGTAGACCTGGTTGGTGTGGGTGTGGCGCACGAGCTTGGGCGTGCCTGTCGTGCCGCCGGTGTGGAAATAGGCCGCGACATCGCCGCCGGAGATTTTTCGGCCGCTGACGAGCCGGTCGGACGGCTGCGCCTTGATCAATTCGCCGAACGAATGGATGCCGGCAGCCGCATCGCCGGGGCCGAGCTGCACGATGGCCTTCAGGTGCTTGAGCTTGCCGCGCACCTGCTCGACCTTCTGCCAGATGTCGGTCCCCGGCATCGGGCCGAGTGTCACCAGCACCTTGGTGTGCGCCGCTTGCAGGATTTCCGCGATCTGGTGCGGCTCGAGCAGCGGGTTGACGGGATTGGCGATGCCGGCGGCCTCTGCCCCGAACAGCGTGACGAAGGCGTCCGGCACCAGCGGCAGCAGGAAGCTCACGACGTCGTCCTTGCCCACGTCAAGCGCATGAAACATGTTGGCGGCCTGCGTGACGCGGCCGACGAAATCGCGGTAGCTGATGACAAGCGGCGGGTCGGCCGGGTCGGCGTTGGCGAGGAATTTGATCGCGGGCGCGTCCGGATCATGCGCTGCGCCGAGCTTGATCGCCTCATAGGTGCTCGCTGCGGCGATGCGGTCGGCGTAGGGAGTTTTCTCGAATTGGAGAACCTCGGGGTCGCTGGCAAGATCAGGGTAGTTGTCGCCGATCATACGATCGAGCAGATGCACGCCCGCCATTTCCTTCAATCCCTCCGTCTCCGTGCCGGGCGTTCTTGCGGACCCAGGCTTTGCGGCGGGTAGAATTATCGATTATTGGCGCGGCGTCCATCGTTGCGGGGGAAGGTTTGTGACATCTTCCTGAAACATTGCCCGTGACATCGCGCCCCACTGCCCTTGGGTTTTGTGGCCTCAATGCGACGGTGCCCGGTGCGGCGAGCAGTCGGACTTGCTCGCGATCTGCAAGACGATACCTGAACGGAACCCCGTGCACGTCGACGTGTTGTGTATCCGCCGCACGGATGTAAGTTTGGTGTCAGCCGTCATGTGTAAGAATTTGCGACGAGTTGGGGAACATGATCGACACCTGCCGTTCCTTGCGGTGCGGCGCGGAAACTTGTGGAAGCCTTCGCGATTTCCCCAACCAGGCGGCAATTGTCGGCGAACGTGCGTGTTCGACCGCAGCTCAGGGGGCGCTGATGCAGGTATTTGTGGTCCTGGTTCCGCTGGCAATTCTGGCGGCCTGTTCTCCGGAAACCGACGTCACGGCATCGACGAGCCGGTGCGTGGCCGCGAACTATTCATCCTATGACGAAAAGAACTTCAACCAGTGCGTCGCCGCCTGCATCAAGTGCGAACACGGCGTCACGACGACCTGCACCACGGCTTGCAAGCTGAGGGGCGCCAGATGATCGGCTCGCAATGACGGCTGCTTGAAATCGGAATCGCAGAACGGCAAAGCGCAAGCGTACCCGTCATTCAGGATGCTGCTGTCGCGAAACGTTGGGCACGGCGCAAGGCGCGCCTTTGCCTACCCTATAGCTCGTTTGGGGGAGGGCCTACTTCATCGCCGAGAAGCGGCTGTCGAACGAATTTGTCGGCACGATCGGCTGGGCGCCGGCAACGAGGTTTGGCTTCGCGGGCGCCGGCGCGGGGTCGGCGGCGGCCGGCGCGTCGGCAACCGACGGCCTCAGCGCCGGACGGGCTGCAGCCTGCCTGGTCTCGACGGGTTTGAACGCTTTCGGCAGCGGCTTTGCTTCGGCCTTGGGCTTGGCGGGCGGGGCCGCCTGCGGCGCAGAGGCGGTGGTGTCGGCGGTTGCGCTGCCGATGCCGACCTTGCGGGCAAGGCTGGAAAAGAAGCCTTCGGATTGCTGCGGGGCGGCCGACGCAACGCGCGTCGCCGGGGCTTGCGCGGTCGGCGCGGGCGAGGAGGCCGCAACGACCGGCTCATCCGACCCCGGTTGCTGCCAGGGTGCGTGCGGCGGATTGACGGTGCCGGGGATGGTGCCGGGCGCGCGCGACACCGACATCAGCGACAGGCCCTGGCCGTCGCCGCCTTCGGAGAGCCCGGTGCTGGCGCCGGGGACGTGCGAGGCAAATATCTGGTTCATGCCGCCATCGATGCCGGTGTTCAGTTTCGCCACCGGGATGCCCTTGGAGACCAGCTTGTTGTATTCGGCGTTGTCGGCTTCCTGCTTCTGCCGCACGGCGTCGGCGAGGTCGTCTGACATCGCGTAGGCCGGGCACTTGGCGGAGGCATTGAACACGGGATCATGCGCGGCGTTCGGCGCGCGGATCGCATCGAACACATAGTGCTTCTCGCAGAAGTCGACCTTCGGCTCCTGATGCGAGACCTCGAAGTGATCATTGCCTTCCTTGATCATCTTCCAGAAGGCCATGTTCGGATTGTTGCGGTGTTTCGCCATGTTCGCCGGTGTCATCCGGAACGGATAGGCCTGGAACTGGAACGACTTCTGGCCACCGAAGAAAAACTCGCGACCGAGCGAATAGATTTCCGCGATCTGCTCGTCGGTCATCGCGTAACAGCCGCGCGAGGAGCAGTCGCCATGCACCATCAGTTGCGAGCCGGTGTGGCCGAGTGAGGAATCATAGGCGTTGGGATAGCCGGTGTTGAAGGAGAGATAGTAGGCCGACTGCGGGTTCATCTGCGCCGGCGAGATCGCGTAGAAACCCTCCGGCGCCTGGCGGTCGCCTTCGCGAACTTTCGGTCCGAGATCGCCGGACCAGCGGCAAATCGGATAGGTCTTCAGCAGCGCGAACTTGCCGGAGCGATTCTGCTTCCAGACCTCGAGCTCGGCTTCCTGCTTGAACAGTCGGACCAGGATCGGCGACTGCAGATCCATGTCCTTCTCGACCATCGCCTGGATCAGCTTGGGCGAAACGGGCTGGTTGGCCTTGGCATTGGTGGCCAGCGAGGCTTCGTCGATCTCGCAACCAGCCAAAAGGGCGCCGGCTGCGGCAAGCGCAACCGAGGTGACGAGCGCGCGGAACAGCGTGCTGTTAATCAATGCGAAGCTCCACACCCACCGGACATTTTCGCCAACCCCACCAAGTGCGAACGCCCTGAAGCCATTAGCTAAAATATTACCCTTTGGCCCCTCCGCGGGCAACCCAAAGCGGGTGCCGCGGCACATTGGTAGGCCGACGATGGTCAAGGAAGGATAAATACGGCCTCGGGGCCGAATTGCGGCCGAAATGCGGACTTGGCGAAAGTCCTGTCAAAAAGCCCGTGATCGGCGTCTTTTTCGGACGATTGCGGCGGTCCTCAGCCCAATTTCCGTCCGATATCGAGGAATTTTTGCCGCCGCTGCTTGCGGATCGCGTCGGCGTCCAGGCCCTTCAGCTCGCTGAAAGCCTGCTCGATGGCCTCTCCCGTCGCCGCGATCATGGCGGCGGCGTCGCGGTGGGCGCCGCCCACGGGCTCCTTGAGGATGGTATCGATCACCCCGAATCGCAGCATGTCCTGGGCGGTGATCTTCATGCTGTTGGCGGCTTCCTGGGCCTTGGTGCCGTCGCGCCAGAGGATCGAGGACGCCGCCTCCGGCGAGATCACGCTGTAGATCGCGTGCTCGAACATCAGCACGCGATTCGCGGTCGTAATCGCGATCGCCCCGCCCGACATGCCCTCGCCGGTGACGATCGCGACATTGGGCACGCCAAGGGAAAGGCAGGCATCGGTCGAGCGCGCGATCGCCTCGGCCTGTCCCCGCTCCTCCGCGCCGATGCCGGGATAGGCGCCGGCGGAGTCGACGATCGAGAGCACGGGGATGCAGAAGCGCTCGGCCATCTCCATCAGCCGCACCGCCTTGCGGTAGCCTTCGGGGCGCGCCATGCCGAAATTGTGCTTGATGCGGGATTCGGTGGAGGCGCCTTTTTCCTGGCCGATCACGCAGATGCTTTCACCGCGGAAGCGGCCGAAGCCGCCCATCAGCGCCGCGTCCTCGCCGAACTTGCGGTCGCCGGCGAGCGGGGTGAACTCGGTGATCAGGGCATGGATGAAGTCGGTGAAATGCGGGCGCTCCGGGTGGCGCGCCACCAGTGTCTTCTGCCATGGCGTGAGATTGACGTAGAGGTCAGCGAGCGCCCGCGCCGCCTTCTCCTCGATCCTGGCGACCTCCTCGCCGATGTCGGTGCCGGAAGCGGCCATGGCGCGCAGCTCGTCGACCTTGGAATCGAGTTCGGCGACGGGCTTTTCGAAATCGAGATAGGAGCGCATCTGGTCCGGCATCACGGCAATATAGGGAAGAACGCTAGCGAGAGCGAAACGGTTTCGGCGAGTTTTGAGAAAGCGCGCTGATTCAAGGATTTAACGCATCTTCCGGGGCGCGGAGGCATCTGAAGCGGGAACGCGGTGGCTCTTTCGCGGCAGAACGTGCGGAAGTCAAGGCGCGAGCGCTATTTCTCGGCGAGCGGGTGCAGGTCGCGCACCAGGCTCTTCAGCCGCTCCTCGACCACATGGGTGTAGATCTGCGTGGTCGAGATGTCGGTATGGCCGAGCAGGGTCTGCACGATGCGCAGGTCGGCGCCGTTGTGCAGCAGGTGACTCGCGAAGGCATGGCGCAGCACATGCGGCGACACCAGCCGCGGTGCAAGTCCGGAAGCGGCCGCGAGCTCCTTGAGGTCGCGGGCAAAATGCTGCCGCGTCAGGTGGCCGCTCTCGCCGAAGGAGGGAAACAGCCATTTCGAGACCGCGGCGTTCTTCCTTTTCTCGGCCGCCAGCGCTTCGGTTGCGAGAAGATAATCACTCATCGCCCGCCGCGAGGCGTCGTTCAGCGGCACCAACCGTTCTTTATCGCCCTTGCCGCGCACCACGATCATGCGCGCATCGGTCCGCGCCGCCGAGCGCGGCAGCGAGACCAGCTCGGAGACGCGCAGTCCCGTGGCGTAGAGGACTTCGAGCAGGCAATAGAGTCGCAGCGCGCGCAGCCGTTGCGACGGCGAGGCATCGGGCGCCTGGCTCAGCTCTTTCGCGCGCGTCAGCATGCGGTCGACGTCGGAGATCGACAGCACCTTTGGCAGGCCGCGGCCGCGCTTCGGGCCCGACAGGATCGCCGCCGGATCGTCGCTGCGGAGGCGCTCGTTGAGCAGGAAGCGGAACAGGTGCCGCATCGCCGACAGCCGCCGCGCCACGCTGGAGGATTTGAAGCCGCGGGTGTCGAGATCGCCGAGATAGTCGCGCAATTTCTCGGTCTGGACGCTGCCAAAATTCTGGCGGCTGCGACCGAGGAATTGCGAAAAATCCTCGAGGTCGCGGCGATAGGCCTGCAGCGTGTTCCCGCCGGCGCCCTGTTCGGCGGCGAGCATGTCGAGGAACAGGCCGATCAGCTTTTCATCGGAGGCCTTGGAACGCATGTCCAGACCCTAGCCGCTATTTCTTTAGAAATTTATCCGGCGGTACGGTCACTGTCATTTCCCGCGACTTCGGACTGACAAAATTCGCCAGCGCGAAGATGGCACCATAAACGATGCCGACGATCACGGCGACGACCGCCAGGAAGCGGAACAGGCTGGGCATCTCTAAAAGCGCCTTAACGCGACCGAATTAACCATCGGAATCATCCAACATGTTCGCCCCGCCGTTGCAAGTCTCTCTAGCAACGGTATCGGCGGGGGTAGTATAGGGGACCAGGAAGGCGGCAAAGCCGTTGAGATCATGAACGCTGATATGTCCGACACCGCCGGTCCGGCGCCGACCACCCCGTCCCAGGAGGCCGAAATTCTGGCCGCCCTGGGCGAGCGGCTGATCGTGCTGATCGGCATGATGGGGGCGGGCAAATCCACCATTGGCCGACGGCTGGCGGCGCGGCTGAATTTGCCCTTTGTCGACGCCGACACCGAGATCGAGGCGGCGGCCGGCATGACCATCCCCGAAATTTTCGAAATGCACGGCGAGCCGCATTTCAGGGACGGCGAGGCGCGGGTGATCGCGCGGCTGCTCGACAGCGGGCCGGCGGTGCTGGCGACCGGCGGCGGCTCGTTCATGCGCGAGGAAACCCGCCGCCGCATCCGTGAGAAGGCGGTGTCGGTCTGGCTCAAGGCCGATCCAGATATCATCCTGCGCCGGGTCAAGCGCCGCGCCGATCGCCCGCTGCTGCAGACCGCCGATCCCGCAGCGACCATCAGCCGCCTGCTCAGCGAACGCGAGCCGGTTTACCAGCATGCGGATTTGACCATTGCCTCGCGCGATGTGCCGCATGACAAGATCGTCGATGAATGCATGGGCGCGCTGCACGCCCGCCTTTTCGGCAATGCTGCCGTCGAGGTCACGAGTTCGATGAGCACCGCGAAATGACCGCGCCGTTGAAACATTCCGACTCGATCATTGTCGATGTCGCGCTCGGCGATCGCGCCTATGACATCGTCATCGGCCGCGACGTGCTGGCTTCGCTCGGAGCACGCGTCGCTGCATTGCGGCCCGGGGTGCGCGCGGCCATCGTGACCGACAAGACGGTGGCGCAACATTGGCTGCAGGCGACCGAAGCTTCGCTTTCGGCCGCCGGCATTCCGACCTCGCGCATCGTCGTTGATGAAGGCGAGGGTTCGAAGACCTATGCCGGCCTGGAGAAGGTGTCGGAAGCGCTGATCGCAGCCAGGATCGAGCGCAACGATCTCGTCGTCGCGCTCGGCGGCGGCGTGGTCGGCGATCTCGCCGGTTTTGCCGCCGCGATCCTGCGCCGTGGCGTCGATTTCGTTCAGGTGCCGACCTCGCTGCTGGCGCAGGTCGATTCCTCCGTCGGCGGCAAGACCGGCATCAATTCGCCGCAGGGCAAGAATCTGCTCGGCGCGTTTCATCAGCCGGTGCTGGTCGTCGCCGATACCGCCGTGCTCGACACGTTGTCGCCGCGCCAGTTCCGCGCTGGCTACGCGGAAGTCGCCAAATATGGCGTGCTTGGCGACGAAGCCTTCTTCGCCTGGCTTGAGGCCAATCATGCCGACGTATTCAAGGGCGGTGCCGCGCGCGAGCACGCCATCGCCACCTCCTGCCGTGCCAAGGCCGCGATCGTGGCGCGCGACGAACGCGAGACCGGCGACCGCGCGCTGCTCAATCTCGGTCACACCTTCGGCCACGCGCTGGAAGCGGCGACCGGCTTCTCCGACCGCCTGTTCCATGGCGAGGGCGTTGCCATCGGCATGGTGCTGGCCGCGCAGTTTTCGGCCTCGCTCGGCATGATCCCGCAAACGGACGCCATTCGCGTCGAGCGCCATCTTGCCGAAGTCGGTCTGCCGACCCATCTGCAGGATATCGCGGGGTTTGCGCAGGAGGGGCTCGCGGATGCCGATGCGCTGATGACGCTGATGGCGCAGGACAAGAAGGTCCGGCGCGGCAAGCTCACCTTCATTCTCCTGGAGGCGGTCGGCCGCGCGGTGATCGCAAAGGACGTCGAGCCCGTGCGGGTGCGCGATTTTCTCGAGAGTAAGCTCAAAGCGTGATCGCATTCGGCGAGCGGGCTTTTTGCCACGTTGCCCGGGCCCTTGTTCTCATTAAAGCATCATGCTTGCGGACCAAATGAACGACGATCGGTCATGAACTGGCTCACCTTTTCCATCATGGTTGCGCTGCTGGGCATGTCCGCGTTCTTCGCGGCGAGCGAAACCGCGCTGACCGGCGCTTCGCGCGCCAGCATGCTGCGGCTGTCGAAGCAGGGCGTGCGCGAGGCCGATGTCGTCTCCAGCCTGTTCGAGATGCGTGAGCGGCTGATCGGCGCGCTTTTGCTCGGCAACAACATCTGCAATATCGGCGCGTCCGCGCTCGCCACAGGCATCTTCACCGAATGGTTCGGTGACGTCGGCGTGCTCTATGCCACCGGCGTGATGACGGTGCTGGTCGTGATCTTTGCCGAGGTGCTGCCAAAGACCATCGCGATCAACGCGGCCGACCGCGTCGCGCTTGGGGTGGCACGGCCGATGCGGGTCACCATGTATGTGCTCGGACCGCTGCTCACGGTGATCGAGACCGTCGTGCGCGTCCTGATGCGGCTCCTGGGAATCAAGATCGGCGCCAACCAGCCGGTCCTGTCGCCGACCGAACGGCTGCGGGGCGCGGTCGACCTGCTTCACCATGAAGGCAAGGTGGAGAAGCAGGACCGCGACATGCTGGGCGGATTGCTCGATCTGAGCGAGCTGCAGGTTTCCGACGTCATGGTCCACCGCACCGAGATGGTGATGGTGAACGCCGACCTGCCGGCGGAAGAATTGATGCAGGAAGTGCTGGCCTCGGAATATACCCGCATCCCGCTGTGGCGCGAGAAGCCGGAAAACATCATTGGCGTGCTGCACGCCAAGGATCTGCTGCGCGCCATCCGCGCCTCCGAGGGCGATACAGCGCGGGTCGATGTCTCCGCCATCGCGCTGCCGCCGTGGTTCGTGCCGGAAATGCGCCCCGTCTCCGAACAGTTGAAGGCATTCCGCCGCCGCAAGACTCACTTCGCGCTCGTGGTCGACGAGTATGGCGAGGTCGAAGGCCTGGTGACGCTGGAGGATATTCTGGAAGAAATCGTCGGCGATATTTCCGACGAGCACGACGTGGTCGTGGCCGGCGTCCGCGCGCAGCCGGACGGCTCCGTGGTTGTCGACGGCTCGGTGCCGATCCGCGATCTCAATCGCGCGATGGACTGGAGCCTGCCTGATGAAGAGGCAACGACGGTGGCGGGGCTGGTGATTCACGAGGCGCGTTCGATCCCCGAACGCGGCCAGAGTTTCACCTTCCACGGGTTCCGCTTCCGTGTACTGCGGCGGGAGCGCAACCGCATCACCGCGCTTCGCATCTCGCCGGTACCGCGGGAGAGCGAGGTCGAGGAGGCCAAGCCGAAGCGCGCCGGCACCGCGTTTTGACGGGGTCGGAAGTCAAGTTAACCTTCGCCCGGCGACTTGGCGTGGATCGCCAGCGCATGCACGGAACCAGCGAGCTCGTTCGAGAGCGTCGCATTTATCATGCGGTGACGCTCGATCCGGCTCTTCCCTTTGAAGGCCTGCGACACAATGTCCACACGGAAATGTGTCTCGCCGCCGGGCCTGTGGCCGGCATGGCCCTCATGCAGATGAGATTCGTCCTGGACCTCGAGGCTTTCGGGAAAGAAAGCTTCGCGCAACTTATTTGTGATAGTCTGTAGGGTCGTCATATGACGGCATTAAATCGTGCAACCGCTTTTCGTCAATGCCGAGCCCGGAGTTAAACGCTTTCGCAATGTCAAGACTTGAAGGTTTTTGCATTGCGTAGTCAAAGTCTGCCATGCCGATCGATTCATCAAAACTGTTCGACTCCATTCGCATCAAGCCGAACAAGCTGACCGCGAAGCAGCAGGCGCAGGCGCGCGAGGCCGCCATCATGTGCGAATGGCCGGGCTGCAAGAACAAGGGCCCGCACCGCGCACCGAAAGGGCGCGAGAATTCGCGCGAGTACTGGCACTACTGCCTCGACCATGTGCGCGAGTATAACCAGGCCTATAATTTCTTCTCCGGCATGAATGCCGACGCGGTCGCGCGCTATCAAAAGGACGCGATGACCGGCCATCGTCCGACCTGGAAGATGGGCGCCAATGGCAGCCCGGGCAAAGGCAAGGGGGCTTCCGCCGAGGATTTCGACGGTGCGGCCGATCCCTTCAGCATGTTTTCCGAGCTCAACGGCCGCGGCCGCTGGCGGCCGGGACCCGAGGCTGCGCCCAAGTCCGAGACGCGAAAGATCTTCAACGCCGAGCGCAAGGCGCTGCAGGTAATGGGGCTTGGCCCCGATGCCACGCTCGATGACGTCAAGGTGAAGTACAAGGCGCTGGTGAAGCAGCATCATCCCGACGCCAATGGCGGCGACCGCTCGACCGAGGATCGCCTGATCGAGATCATCAAGGCGTATAATTACCTGAAGACGGTGGTGCGCGCCTGACGCGCACCACCGGTCGATTCTCTCATTTCCGCGAGGCGCCGGGCACCGGCCCGATATAGGACGAACTCGGCCGGATCAGCCGGCCGGTGCGCTGCTGCTCCCTTGCATGCGCCGTCCAGCCTGCGGCGCGCGCCACGGCGAAGATCGGCGTGAAAGCCTGCCGTGGAATGGCGAGCGCGTCGAGCAGGATGGCGGTAAAGAACTCGACGTTGGTTTCCAGCGGCCGGTTCGGATTCTTTCGCCGCAGCGCATCGCGGATATAGGCCTCCACCTCGCTGGCAAAGGGAAGATCGGCACCGTCGGCGGCCAGCCGTCCGATCGCCGCCTTCAGCACGTCGGCGCGGGGATCGCGCACCCGATAGACGCGATGGCCGAACCCCATGAGCCGCTCGCCGCGGCCCAGCGCATCGTCCACCCACGGCTTGATGCGCTCGCGTGTGCCGATCGCATCCAGCATCTCGAGCACCGGCTCCGGCGCACCGCCATGCAGCGGGCCGGTCAGCGCGCAATAGCCGGCGGTGACGGCTGCGAACAAATCGGCTTGCGTCGAGGCTACCACCCGCGTCGCGAAAGTGGAGGCGTTCATGCCGTGGTCGCACACGGTGACGAAGTAGGCGTCGAGCGCCGCCACCTCGCGCGCCTGGGGCTTGCAGCCGAGCAGCATTCTCAGCGTATCGGCCGCGTGGCTGACATTTGCGTCGGGCGCGATCGGCGCACAGCCTTTGGCCTGCTGCACCAGCGCGCCCGCGATCACGGGAAACGCGCCGACGATGGTCGCTTCATGATCGAGGCCGCTCTCGGCGCGCAGCCCCGCAACGGCGGCGCGGAAACCGTCGACGATCGAGAGCCCGCGGCTCGCCGGCAAGAGTTCGGTCAGCCGGGCAAAAACGCGTTGGCGCGCGGCGCCCAGGCTCGCGCGCACGTTAGCCTCGCTGAGCGTGCCCAAGGTCGCGCCGTTCCACAGCCGTGCCGTGACGCCCTCGAAACTCGATTTTGCAGCGAGTTCGCCGACGTGCTCGCCCGCGATGATCAGTTCGCCGCGCTCGCCGTCGACATGGCTCAGCACGGTCTCGGCGGCCGGCACGCCGTCGAGGCCGCTTTTGGTGAGTTGGATGTTCATGGTGCGATCTCCTTTCCGTCCTGGAAAGGTGACGTCACTGGACAGATTGATCAATCTTGATTATGTAAATCAATATGAAGAAATCCGAGGCGCTTTACCTCTCGGCCCGGGAGGCCTCCGCCGAGCTCGCGATCTCGCAGGCGACGCTTTACGCCTATGTCAGCCGGGGGCTGATCCGCTCGGAGCCTTCGCCGGATTCGCGCAGCCACCGCTATCGCGCTGAGGATATTCGCGACCTGAAAGACCGTCGCACGCCCTCGGTCGAGCCGCGCGGCTTCAAGAGCTTTGATCCGGACCTGCCGGTGCTGGACTCCGCGATCTGTACCATCACCGAGGAAGGCGCGATCTACCGCGGCGTGAACTGCGTCGATCTCGCTGAAAAGGACACGCTCGAGCATGCCGCGACGCTGCTATGGGACGTGACCGGCGTCGATCCGTTCGCATCGGACAATTGTCCTGTGGTCTCGGATGCGATGCGCGCCATCGCCGACGCCGCACATCGTGCGGCACCGATCGACCGCGCCATCGCCGTGCTGGCGCTCGCGACCAGCGCCGATCCCGGCGCATTCACGCGGGCGCCGGAAGGACGCGCCATGGTCGGCGCGCGCATCCTGCGGCTGCTCGTTGCCACCATGCTCAACACCATGCCCTCGGCAGAACCGCTGCATTTGCAGATCGCCAGGGCCTGGGCGCCGGACCACAAGCACGCCGCCGACCTGATCCGCCGTGCGCTGGTGCTGCTCGCCGATCATGAGCTGAATGCCTCGACCTTCACGGTGCGCTGCGCGGCCTCGACCGGCCTCAATCTTTATGACTCGATTATCGCGGGCCTCGCCGCGCTGAAGGGCCCGAAACATGGCGGCGCCGGCGTGCTGGCCTCTCGGCTGGTCAAGACACTGATCGACAACGACGTGGCGCCGGTGATCCGCGAACGTGTCGCGCTCGGCGAGCGGTTTGCCGGCTTCGGCCACGGTGTCTACAAGCGCGGCGATCCGCGCGCGATGTCGCTGCTGAACGCGCTGACGCGCGCGGGCGCCGCACGCAAATTCACCAGGGAGGTGCCGGAGCGGATCGCGGAAGCGACTGGCGAATTCGTCAACATCGATTATGCCCTGGCCGTGCTGGCGCACAGCCTGCGGCTTGCGGCAGGCAGCGAGCTCACGCTGTTCGCCATGGCCCGCGCCGTCGGCTGGATCGCGCATGCGAGCGAGCAACTGGAGCATGGTAAGCTGATCCGCCCGCGCGCCCGTTATGTAGGCCCTGCACCAGGGCGCGCTGTTATTCGATGATCTTGTCGGCGCGGCCGAGCAGCGATAGCGGGACGGTGATGCCAAGCGTCTTGGCCGTCTTGAGGTTGACGATCAGCTCGACGGTGGTCGATTGCTGCACCGGCAGGTCGGCCGGCTTGGCGCCCTTGAGGATCCGCCCGGCGTAGATGCCGGCCCAGCGATAGGATTCCTTGATATTGCCGCCGTAGCTCATCAGCCCGCCGGCATCGGTGAATTCGGTATACTCATAGATGGTGGGCACCTTGTTGCGCAGCGACGCCTCCGCTAGCAGCGCAGAATTGGCGTTATAGAAAGCGTCGGCACCGACCACGAGCGCGCTGGCCTTGAACTCGTGAAAGGCGGCCAGCGCCTTTTCGATGTCGGCCTCGGTGCCGGCACGCAGCACATGAAGTTGCAATCCGAGATGCGTGGCGGCGGCGTGCACTTCCGCCACGAATTTCTCGGCGCGGCCCGGATCGTTCGGATTGACCAGGAGGGCCATGTCGGTCGCCGCCGGCATCAGTTCATGCGCGAGTTCGAGCCGCTTCGGCCCGAGCGAGGCATTCAACTGGGTGACGCCGGTGACATTGCCGCCGGGGTGATTGAGATTTGTGACGAGCCCGATCTGCACGGGATCGCTCGCCGTGGTGAACACGATGGGAATCGTGCTGGTCGCCTTTTTCGCGGCGATATTGGCGGGCGTATTGGCGACGATCACCGCGACCTGTCGCTTGACGAGGTCGGCAGCAAGCTCCGGCAGGCGATCGTAATCGCCGTTCGCCCAGCGGTATTCAATCGTGACGTTGTCGCCGTCGACAAAGCCGCTTTGCTTGAGGCCCTCGCGGAATGCCGCGACCTGCGGCTCATATTTCAGTGCCGAAGTGCCGTTGATGAGGCCGATCACCGGCATGGCTTGCTGAGCGCGCACCGCAAATGGCAGCAAACCCATGCCGCCGAGCAGCGCGATGAACTCGCGACGCCGCATCATCGTGGTCCTTCTGCTCCCTGGGCCGGCTTTTGCGCCGGTTACCAAGGGAACCTAACATGGACCGACGGAACCTGTGGAACTCTATCCGTTCGATCCCTTGGCTGGTTCTATGGCACCGCCGCCGTTCCGACGCCGGATGGTCCAGACCGCGAGCCCCAGGATAAGCGCGCCGGCGATGATGATCGGCATCCAGTGATGCTTGGCGCTGCCGCCGGTGTGCTGGAACACGCCGTAGTGGTCGAGCACGGACACCGCCAACACACCGGGCAGGACGTGCAAGGGCGCCCAGATCAGGATCGCGGGAATGTTGACCATGTAGAAGCGGGCGGGCGGCATATCGAGCGCGCCAGCCGTGAGCGGCACGAAGGCGCGGATCGGCGGCACGAAGCGGGCGAAGAACACCGCCAACATCCCCCATCGGCGGAAGAACGCCTCGCTCTGCGCAATCACGCGCGGATAATTGCTCAGCGGCCAGGTGGAGAGGATTTCCGTTTGCGAGCGATACCCAACCCAGAAGGCCGAGCCGTCGCCGATCACCGCGCCCACGATTGCGGCGAGCAGCACCCATTGCAGTTTCAGTTCGCCGCCCGGCACCAGCGCGCTCAGCGCCAGGATAATGGTCGAGCCGGGGATGACCGAGCCCACGATTGGAACCGCTTCCAGGAGTGCGGCCAGGAACAGCGTGACATAGGCGAGCCACGCATTGGCCGATACAAACGCAATCAATGGATCGAGATAGGAAGCCACAAAATCCCTGCCCTGCTGGGGGCCGGCTCAACCGCCAGCCCAGCCTCAATAGTTAGAGGCGCGGAAAGTGCCATGCAAACCGCAAAACCGGTCCGCCTTCTGCGACCAAAATCACAGCGCGATTTGCAGGGCAGCCTTCCAAAAACTGCGTTCCATACCTATCTCCATGAAAAAACAACGGAACTTTGATAGGGCGGCGGGCTTCTGCCCGCCCGTGCTCTCTGCTAGGCTTGAAGGATAAAGACGCCCCCATCCGCAGCCACGCTTGTTTAATCTGGTTTCGGGAATGCCCGGGACCTCGGAGGAATAATGACGACCGCCGCCACGAATAATGCACAGGAAATCACCGGTTTGCCCGACATGAAGGTGTCGGTCCGGCAGGTTTTCGGCATCGACAGTGACCTCGAAGTGCCGGCCTACTCGGGAGTCGATCCGCATGTGCCGGAAGTCGACACGGACTACCGCTTTGACCGCGCCACGACGCTCGCGATCCTCGCCGGTTTCGCCAAGAACCGCCGCGTGATGGTGACGGGCTATCACGGCACCGGCAAGTCGACCCATATCGAGCAGGTCGCCGCGCGGCTGAACTGGCCGTGTGTGCGCGTCAATCTCGACAGCCATATCAGCCGTATCGATCTTGTCGGCAAGGATTCGATCGTCATCAGGGACGGCAAGCAGGTCACCGAATTCAGGGACGGCATCCTGCCCTGGGCGCTGCAGCATAACATCGCGCTGGTGTTCGACGAATACGATGCCGGACGTCCCGACGTGATGTTCGTGATCCAGCGCGTGCTGGAGGTTTCCGGCCGGCTGACGCTGCTCGACCAGAACAAGGTGATCAAGCCGCATCCGGCGTTCCGCCTGTTCTCGACCGCGAACACCGTCGGTCTCGGCGATACCTCTGGCCTCTATCACGGCACCCAGCAGATCAACCAGGGCCAGATGGACCGCTGGTCGATCGTGACGACGCTGAACTACCTTGCCCATGACGAGGAAGTCGAGATCGTGCTGGCGAAGGCGCATCACTACCGCACGCAGGAGGGGCGCGACATCGTCAACAAGATGGTGCGGCTTGCGGACCTCACCCGCAACGCGTTCGCCAATGGCGATTTGTCGACGGTGATGAGCCCGCGTACGGTGATTACCTGGGCGGAAAACGCCGATATCTTTGGCGATATAGGCTTTGCTTTCCGCGTCACCTTCCTCAACAAGTGCGACGAGCTGGAGCGGCCGCTGGTGGCGGAATTCTATCAGCGCTGCTTCAACACCGAGCTTGCTGAATCCGCGGTCAACGTGGCGCTCTCCTGAGGCTCTACGCGGCGAGGCCCAATGTCCACGTCCAACAGCAAGTTCCGCACCGGAGCCAAGGAAGCACCGACCGAGCCGTTCAAGCGCGCGGTGACCTCTTGCCTGCGCGCGATCGCGCGGCAGCCGGAGCTTGAAGTCTCCTTCGCGGCCGAGCGGCCAGGGCTTGCGCCCGGCAAGGTGCGCTTGCCGGAGCCCGCGCGCAAGATGACCAGGCGCGATGCGGCGATCGTGCGCGGCCACGCGGATTCGATTGCGCTGAAACTTGCCTGCCATGATCCCAAGGTGCATCGCAAGCTGATGCCGGGCAATCCGCAGGCGCGCGGCGTGTTCGAGGCGGTCGAGCAGGCGCGCGTCGAAGCGATTGGCGCGCGGCGGATGTCCGGCGTGGCCAAGAACCTCACCGCGATGCTCGATGATCATTTCCATCGCGGCAAATTTGACGAGATCACCGACCGCGCCGATGCGCCGCTGTCGGATGCGCTGGCGATGCTGGTGCGCGAGCGGCTGACCGGGATGGCGCCGCCGGCCGCTGCAAAGAAGATGGTCGACCTCTGGCGTCCGCTTCTGGAAGACAAGATTGGCTCGCGGCTCGATCGGCTCGCCCGCGTCACCGAGGACCAGGCCAGGTTCGGCGACATGGTGCACGATTTGCTCTCGGCGCTCGATCTCGGCGATGACCGCAACGCCGACACCGACGAGGACGAGAACGAGGACGACAACCGCGACGGCGACAACGACCAGTCCGGCGCCGAGGGTTCGCCCGACAGCGACGCCGCGCAGGAGATGAGCGCCGACCAGGCGGAAGCGACGACCGACGACATGTCCGACAGCGCGATGGAAAGCGCGCAGGCTTCCACCAGCGATACCTTCGACGACGGCGAGCTCGGCGACGACGAGACGCCGGGCGAGGCGACGCGGCCGAATTCGCATGGAAAGAACGAGCCGCGCGGGCCGGAATATCACGCCTTCGCGCCGAAGTTCGACGAGGTGATCGCGGCCGAAGACCTCTGCGACCACGACGAGCTGGAGCGCCTGCGCTCCTATCTGGACAAGCAGCTCGCGCATCTGCAGGGCATCGTTGCGCGGCTCGCCAATCGCCTGCAGCGCCGCCTGATGGCGCAGCAGAACCGCGCCTGGGAGTTCGATCTCGAGGAAGGCATTCTCGATCCCGCGCGGCTGTCGCGTGTAGTGACCGATCCCTATCACCCGCTGTCCTTCATGCACGAGAAGGAAGCGACCTTCCGCGATACCGTGGTGACGCTGCTGCTGGACAATTCCGGCTCGATGCGCGGCCGGCCCATTACGGTCGCCGCGACCTGCGCGGATATTCTGGCGCGCACGCTGGAGCGTTGCGGCGTCAAGGTCGAGATCCTGGGCTTCACCACCCGCGCCTGGAAGGGCGGGCAATCGCGCGAGGCGTGGCTTGCCGCCGGCAAGCCGGCAAATCCCGGCCGTCTCAACGATCTCCGCCACATCATCTACAAGTCGGCGGATGCACCGTGGCGTCGCGCGCGCAAGAATCTCGGCCTGATGATGCGCGAGGGTCTCCTGAAGGAGAACATCGACGGCGAGGCGCTGGATTGGGCGCACAAGCGCCTGCTTGGCCGGTCCGAACAGCGCAAGATACTGATGATGATCTCCGACGGCGCGCCGGTCGACGATTCCACGCTGTCGGTCAATCCTGGCAATTACCTCGAGCGGCATCTGCGCCACATCATCGAGGAGATCGAGACCCGCTCTCCGGTAGAGCTGATCGCGATCGGCATCGGCCACGACGTCACGCGCTATTATCGCCGCGCCGTCACCATCGTGGACGCCGAAGAGCTCGGCGGCGCCATCACCGAAAAGCTCGCCGAGCTGTTCAGCGAGACCCACAACGCGCCGTCGGCGTCGCGCGGCCACGGGCGCCGGCTGCACTCCTGAACGCGAATGCGCGTCCGCATCAGCCGCCGCGGCTTGCTCATTGACGCGGCGAGCGGGCTTTCAACCCTCGCAATGAGCCGAGTCGCGCTCGCACAATCCGCCATCCAGCCGGCAAAGGACGAGACCTTCGTCACCGCGGCGGTCTCGATCGACGTCAACGCGCGCCCCATTGCCTCCTTCGATCCGCGCGACCGTTCGCATCTGCGGTTCGGCTCTCTGGAATGGCGCAGCGGGCTGGTATTGACCTCGCCATTCCCCGGCTTTGGCGGACTGTCGGGCGTGAGGCTCGATGCCAAGGGCGAAAAATTCATCGCGCTCAGCGACAAGGGTAGCTGGTTTACCGGCCGCATCGTCTATTCCGGCCGCGAGATGACGGGCCTCGCTGATGTCGAAGCTGCGCCGATGATCGGGCCCGATGGAAGGCCGATCGCCGCGCGCGGCTGGTTTGATTCCGAATTGCTCGCGCTCGATGGCTCGCTGGTCTACGTCGGGCTCGAGCGCGTCAACCAGGTGTTGCGCTTCGATTTCTCCAATGGCTTTACGCGGTCGCGCGGTGAAGTGGTGCCAATGCCGCCGGCGGTGAAGAAGCTTCCCTATAACAAAGGCCTCGAAGCGCTCGTGGTGGTGCCCAAGGGCATGCCGCTCGCGGGCACCCTGATCGCGATGTCGGAGCGCGGGCTCGACGCGCAGGGCAATCTGATTGCGTTCCTGGTCGGTGGTCCCTCGCCCGGACAATTTGCCGTACGCCGCACCAATAATTTCGACATCAGCGATGCCGTGCTGCTACCCTCGGGCGATCTGTTGGTGCTCGAGCGGAAATTCTCCTGGCTCTCCGGTATTGGCATCCGCATCCGCCGCATTCCCCTGAAGTCGCTCGCGACGGGCGCGGTCGTCGATGGTCCCTCCATCTTCGATGCGGATCTCGGCCAGGAGATCGACAACATGGAAGGCATCGACGCGCATGTGACCGATGAAGGCGACATCGTGCTGACCATGGTCTCCGACGACAATTTTTCGCTGCTCCAGCGCACGCTGCTTTTGCAGTTCACACTGGTGGAGTGAAGCGGCATTGCCGGCATAATGCATGGCGGCGGCCGCGGCCATGAGCCCGGTGCCGCTGGTATTCTCGCGTCCGCCAACTACACTGTTCGTATTCCCGCTCCTCCATCCCATCCCCGGACATCCCGCATGAGTACCCTGTTTTCCCCGATCGAATTTCGCGGCCTGAAACTGGCCAACCGCGTCATGGTCTCGCCGATGTGCCAGTATTCGGCCGTCGACGGCTCGGCCACTGACTGGCATTTCACCCACATCAATTCTCTGGCGCTGTCGGGTGCCGCGATGTTCTGCATCGAAGCCACCCATGTGGAGGCGATCGGGCGGATCACGCCGGGCTGCCTTGGGCTCTACAGCGACGCCAACGAAGCTGCGCTGAAGCCGATCCTGGATTCGGTGCGCAAGCATTCGAAGGCCGCGGTCGCGATGCAACTCGCGCATGCCGGCCGCAAGGGCTCGAGCTACCGTCCCTGGGAGGGTGGGCAATTGATCGCGAAAGCCGGCGATGGCGGCTGGCAGACCGTGGCGCCGTCGGCTGTCGCCCACAAGGAAGGCGAAGCGCCGCCGGCCGCGCTCGACGATGCGGGCCTGGCGCGCATCCGCACCGCCTTTGTCGACACCGCGAAACGCGCCGAGCGGCTCGGAATAGACGCGCTCGAACTGCACGGCGCGCACGGCTATCTCATGCACCAATTCCTGTCGCCGATTTCGAACAAGCGCACCGACAAATACGGCGGCTCGCTCGAGAACCGGATGCGCTACCCGCTCGAAATCTACGACGCCGTGCGTGCGGTATTCCCGGACCGCAAGCCGATCGGCATCCGCGTGTCGGCGACCGATTGGGTCGAGGGCGGCTGGGAGGTGGCGCAAACCATCGAATTTGCCAAAGAGTTGAAGAAACGTGGCGTCGACTGGATCGACGTCTCCTCCGGCGGTGTATCGCCGCTGCAGAAGATCCCGCTCGGCCCCGGCTACCAGGTACCGCTGTCGCAGGCGGTGAAGGAGGCAACGGGGCTTGTCACCATCGCGGTCGGCCTGATCACCGAAGCGAAACAGGCCGAGGACATCGTTTCTTCCGGCAAGGCCGATATGGTCGCGCTCGCCCGCGGCATGCTCTACGACCCGCGCTGGGGCTGGCACGCCGCGGCCGAGCTTCACGGCGAGGTGACCGCGCCCCCGCAATATTGGCGCTCGCAGCCCTCGAGCCAGAAGGCACTGTTCGGCGCGATCACGTTTGGGGCACGCTAGGAACATCGCGCGCGATCGCAGGTTCCTTGGCCGGGCCGGATGGGATAGACTTCCCGTCCGGCAATCGGCAGGGGAACGCCCATGCGATTCCGCGTCCGTAAGTCTGCCCACGTCCTGGAGCGCCTCGGTCTTGCCATGGCGGGCGCAGCCTGCGGCCTGTTCGTCGCGGCCCATGTCGGCTCGACCTTTGGCGCGCTCACCTCGCAGGGCTTCCTGCTCGCCATGATGGTCCTCGGCGCGATCGGCTTCTATCTCGGCATCGACACGCCGCAATTGAGGTTTCATCCCGAGGATGAGGACGGGCGCATCGACGCCGCGGAATTCCTCAGCGCAGTCGGCACCTTCTGTGCGACGCTGACGGCATTCTTCTCGGTCGGCATCATCATCTTGCGCGCAGAGCCGCATGTCGCCTGGACCGCCCTGATCATGATCGGCTGGGTCGGCGGCATCGCGATGCAGATCGTCGCCGGTACGAAGGCGCGCATGCGCAAGTGAGACGATGCGCCGCGCGTGCGGCGCGTGTCTGCCCTGCGCCTTCACCATCATTTCGCCGCAGCACAGCCCATGATTGAAGGCGCGCGATGTGATAGGGTTCGCGCGCGGCAAAAAATTTGCACCGCAAACAACGACAACAACGAAAACAAGTTTGAGAGGAAGCCCATGGAACTCGGATATTTCGCGATGCCTTCGCATCCGCCGGAGTGCGGCTTGAAGGAAGGCCATGAGTGGGACCTGCAGGTGCTGCGCTGGCTCGACGAGCTCGGCTACCAGGAGGCCTGGATCGGCGAGCACCACACCGCGCCGTGGGAGCCGCATCCCGCGCCCGATCTCCTGGTCGTGGAGGGCTTTCGCCAGACCAGGAATATCCGCATCGGTCCCGGCGGCTTCCTCCTGCCGTATCATCATCCCGCCGAGCTCGCCAATCGCGTGGCGATGCTCGATCATCTGTCCGGCGGCCGCCTCAATTTCGGTGTCGCGGCAAGTGGCCTGCCGAGCGACTGGGCGATGTTCAATGTCGACGGCATGAGCGGGCAGAACCGGGAAATGACCCGCGAGGCGCTCGAGATCATCCTGAAGCTCTGGAGCGACCCGGCGCCGTTCACCTACAAGGGCAAATACTGGACGGTGACCAAGCCGGAAGTGATGTTCGATTTCCTCAAACCCCACCTCAAGCCGGTGCAGGCGCCGCATCCGCCGATCGGCGTCGCCGGCCTGTCGAAAAACTCCGACACGCTGAAGCTTGCGGGCGAGCGCGGCTTCATTCCGATGAGCCTCAACCTCAACCCGGCCTATGTCGGCAGCCACTGGGACTCGGTGGAGCAGGGCGCGGCGAAGACCGGACGCAAGCCGAGCCGTCGCGACTGGCGCATGGTGCGCGAGGTTTTCATTGCCGACACCGACGAGGAGGCGTGGAAGCTCTCGACCGGCGACATGATGGGCCGGATGATGACCGAGTATTTTCTGCCGCTGCTCGGCCATTTCGGCTTCAAGGACTATCTGAAGCACTCGCCCGAGGTGCCGGATTCCGACGTCACCGCCGAATATTGCGCGCGCCACAACTGGATCGTCGGCTCGCCAAAGACCGCCGCCGAGAAGATCGAGCAGATATGGCACGAGGTCGGCGGCTTCGGCGTGCTGCTGGTGTTCGGCTTCGACTACAAGCACAAGAGCGAAGCCTGGCGTCACTCGCTGTCGCTCCTGAAGAACGAGGTGCTGCCGCGACTGAAGCATCTCGACATCGCGCTCGACAAGGCGGCATGATATCTGGATCGCCCTCCCCTGCAACCGACCCTCCAGGGGAGGGTGAACGGCGATTGTTCGGATTCCATTTTCAAACAACAACGCGATGTCGTCGCCCGGCTTGACCGGGCGACCCAGTACTCCAGAGCCGCTTCGGCATGAACCGAGAAGCCGCGGCGTACTGGGTGCCCCGGTCAAGCCGGGGCATGACAGAGGAGGGGATGTGAGCAGGTGTTCTCGCGGCAGGATTACGCCCGAGCTCTGCATCGTTTCGTCCCTCGAAAAATGGGAGGGCGCAGGGAAGGCCGGATGCTGGCCGCACCCGCGAGTCTTGCGTGCAAAGAAAGTGCACTTTGCGCACGCAAGCAACGACAGGGCAGCCAAGACAACCGGCCTTCCCTGCGCAACGGTTTTAACGGCTGCTTCGTGCTCTCCTCGGTGTACCGGGCTTTTTAGTCACCGTCCCCCCGGGCTCTTGAACCCTAAGGGTTGATCCCAGCGTCGGGAGATCGGGACCACACGACTTCGCCGTCCGCGTTATCGTGCGCTCGCCGGCGCCGACATCCGCGTCCATCGCATCCCGCTTCAACGTCCGTGACGACGCGTACGCCCCTCCGATCGAGGCGGGATGGCGCGATTAAAGGCATAACTTCTGGTTTTCGTAAAGAAAAATTTTTGCCGCAGGCGAGCCGGATCGGATGATCGGCTTGAAATTTCTCACGAAATGAGTTTTTCGGCGCACGCTGTTTTGCGGGTCGTGGGATGCGCTTTCCCGCGCGCCGAAGGCGAAACTCGCGCAACTGATTTGCCCGACGGGCGGCTCGTGCCCCGGATCAGCGCCGCACCGTTTCACGCTGCGTCGCATCCAGGACACGAGGTTGATCGATTCCGGCGGCCCCTTAAGCTGCCCCCGCTTCACAACGACGAACACCAGGGGAGGGCGCCATGCGCATCATGATCATCAACGGACCCAATCTGAACATGCTCGGCATTCGCGAGCCGCACATCTACGGCTCGACCACGCTGGAGGCGATCAAGCGGGCTTGCGAGGAGTACGCCACGTTCGCCGGCGCGAGCCTGTCATTCCACCAGTCGAACCATGAGGGCGTCCTGGTCGACCTGATCCAGTCGGCGCGCACGGACGCCGATGCCATCATCATCAACCCCGCCGCCTATTCCTTCACCTCGATTGCGCTGTTCGACGCGCTGAAGATTTTCGAGGGGCCGATCTACGAGGTGCACATCTCCAACATCCACGCCCGCGACGAGCTGCACCGCCACTCGAAGCTGTCCGCCGCCGTGAAGGCCGTCATCGCAGGGCTCGGCCCCTACAGCTACATCGTCGCCATGCAGGCGGCGCTGCAGGGCGCCGGCAAGCTGCCCGCCGCGTGGCCGGCCGCGCTTCGCGTCGGGCCGAAGTGAGGATTGATCTGCAAGAGGCAACGGCGGTGCTCCCTTCTCCCCTTGTGGGAGAAGGTG
>CAVOML010000017.1:0-122066 GCA_963697015.1 uncultured Alphaproteobacteria bacterium | reverse complement strand
GCACCAGTTTCGCACCAGAAACGATCTGGACGAAACATAACGAACGCAATCGAATTCGAACAAAAACTGAACAAAATCAACGAACCGGATCGACATCCTACCGCTCATAACGGTCTGGTTGCAGGTTCGAGTCCTGCCGGGCCCACCAGTCAAATCAATTGCTTAGTCAGGGATTATTTCGTCTATGGCGATTGGCTCGCGGATGTCTCGGTCTGCCGCACGGCTGATGCCGGCAGCCCGCGGGCATCCTGGCCCAATCAGGTCGAGACTTGGTTCTCCATCTTGCAAGGCCAGTCATTAAACGGTGCATCGTTCCCCGCCGTCGCGCAGCTACAGGAGCACATCGACGCCTTAATGAAAAAGCACAGCCCTTCGCCCGAAGGAAAATACGAGCCCGTCAAAAGCGGATCAAAGGCCCGCCGTATCACTCAGCTCTGATTCCGGATATCAGCCAGGTATGAGAACCTGCCTGCGGTTCGTAGAAATCGAATGCGATCATATCGCTACCACGAACCGTGGTGCTCCGGTGCACGGGCGATCAGCGGCAAAGCAGCGACAAGCAGCAATGCCAATGCGACGTAAATCCAAGCCTGGATGCCACCAGGGTCGTTGGAACTGGTAAGGATTGCAGTAGCTATCGAGACGGCGGTGATTGACCCGATCTGCAGACACATTGATCTCAGTGCAGCAAGCGTTGAGGAGTGCTCCGGCGCTAATTGGAGTCCGGCGTTGCGGCTTGCCGGGTTGATCGCCCCGCTGCCGGCACCGACAAGGAAGGCGGATCCGGACAACCACGCGTACGGCGGAATGCCGGCGATCGGACTTGCGGCAAGCAGCAAGGTTCCGATGGCGATAGTGATACCCCCGATAAATATGGGCAGCCGATGGCCCGTCCGCCGGAGCGCCAACGCAGCCATAATCGACAGTATGATCGCGGCGGCTCCTTGAGCGGTGAGCACCAGGCCAGAGTTGAGTGCGTCGAAGCCGTAACGGTTGGTCGCGTATAGCGGGATGAGCGTCACCACGCCGAAGGTGACGCCTCCATATAATGCATTGATCAGGTTAACCGGACCGAATCCTGGCCCATAGATCAGGCGTGGGTCAATGAACGGATGCATCGAATGATTGATGTGGCGAAAGAACGCCCACATTGCGACCATCGAGATTGTCAGTAGCACAACAAGCGCTGGCGGCCACGCGCGCGCATTCCCTTCGCCGAGGTAGCTGGCAGAAAACATTGCCGCGAGTAGGCTGATGCCGAGCAGTACCATACCGATGACGTCCATTCCCGAACGGATTGCCTCTCTCCCCTTCCCCCGATCCTCGGGTATATGGCGCAGGGCCAGCACGATTACCGCCACCCCGATTGGCACGTTGACGAAAAAGACGCCTCGCCAGGTCCAGTACGATACGAACAACCCGCCGAATATAGGCCCGATCATCGCACCGATCGGAAAGATGCTGCCGAACAGGCTGACTGCACGATCCCGCTCGTCACCGAAATGATCCACAATGATCCCCGTTGCCGAGGGCGTAAATCCCGCTCCGCCGGCCGCTTGTATCGCGCGTAAGGTAATCAACACATAGATGTTATCGGCCAGCCCGCAGCACAACGATGCTGCGGTGAAAGCGACCACTGAGCCGAGAAATATCCTGCGGCGGCCGTATCGCTCGCTCAGCTTGCCACTGATCGGCAGCATTAGCACAAATCCGAACGAGTATGCTGTGATGGTCCATCCCGCCCAGTTGATCGATGTTCGCAACCCATCCTGTAAGGAATGTAACGCAGTCGCAACTATTGTGGAGTTGACCGACATCATCAACAACGCGAGTCCGACGATCATAAAGACCACCGTGCGGTGAACCGGCTGACTTTCTCTGGGAGAATTCGGCACTCCGTCAGCCTTACAAGCATCATATCGAAAATTCATACTACGTAAGTTCCGTACATTGGGCGACCGCGCGAAAACATATCAACACGCACGCAATCTGCGCCGGGTGATCAGCGCCATACCATCGCGCTCCAACGAGCCTTTGCGTACGCGTCACGACTAATCCTGGCTTTCCTTCCATCTTATTCGGCCGGTGGTAAGTTTGAACTAACGGATGTGACGCCCAGCATTGCGCGTGCGTAGGTTATCCGGCTTCCTTACGCGGTGTGATTTACCTCGGCGCGACCGCCGGCGGATTTGCACTCCTAAGACAACGGCCTGAGAGCATGTCAATCCGCAGATTAGGTTTAGGAATCGACGGGAGACCGATTCAATATCTCTCGTCATTTGGGCTTTGCGGTACGAGGCGGCAGAGCCGGGAGATGGCTCATGTACTGGTCGTCCGAGTGCGAAGGCTCAATCTCGCTTTCTGAAAGGAAGACGAAGGGAACGATAAGGCACTCTGGTATGCTATTAGAGGCTGATCTTTGAGATGGACCAGAAGATGCTGCTTCAAGAAATGCAGCACCGCATGGCCAACAGCCTTCCTTCGGTTCCGGGCTTGTTTCCTCTCGCTGCAAGAGGGTTTCAATTGCTGCGCTTACCTCGCCCTCCTTCTGGGCGGCAGAACCGATCACTCCGGTGGCAATTGCGCACTGAACCTAACGTCGGAGTAGTTGCCGTACAGCTTGCGCCCGAGTTTTCTTAATTCATTGCCGTCCTTTATCCCGCCAGCAGCGTTGATCCCGTCGATCGTGAACTGATGGGCCTCGCAGTAGCAGCGGCCGGTATTCGCAAGTGGACCGGTCAAATTGTATCGACGCTACCAAGACAATGTCTTTTGCAATTGTCGAACCTGACGACATCGTGAGACAACGGCACCGACAAAAGGGCTGACGTGATGGGTGTTTTTTACGTGGTGTTATCCCCCACACTGCGCCTGTGCTTTCGGATTGGGCTAACGTTATTTTTCATTTGCGCTGATTTCACCGCAACCAGCACGCTGCAAGGCGGATGATGCAAAATCGATGCGCCGACCGATCCGTTCAGCCAGCGTGCAAGCGTCCCTTGATCTCGATGGCCAATGACGATCAAATCCGCATTCATTTCTTTTGCGGTCAGAGCTATCTGTTCGGCGGGATTGCCGTACCTGACGTCGTTTGTAGCTGTACATCCGACGCTCTGCAGGCGTTTCATGCCGGCATCCAGCACAGACTGCATGACAAATCCCCGATTGTCGGGAAGGATAGTCGTCCCTTCGACGAGAACCATATTCTCGGAGGGATCTATGATAGCGAGAAGATGAACCGTCGCACCCGACGCCGAGGCCAAGCTCTTCGCCTGAGCTAGAGCTTCGTGGCAATCGGGCGACCCGTCATAGGCCAGGAGAATTTTTTGGTGCATGACTAGATCTCCTTATCTCCGTGTTGTCCGTTGAAGCAATGCCGCGCGTCATTCAACGCGCCTTCTGGTTAAACGACACTCACACCCTCTCGTTGAGCAGTCAGCTCGAAAGCTTCTCCTGCGTCGAAATAGCGCTGCTCAAGCGTCAAATCCGCCTGCGACGGATGGGAATGGGCACCAAGGATGACGGCAACTCGCCGCTATAAACGCCAAGCCAAATGGATAGTGCCGGGTATCGGACGCGTTTGATCTGGCTCATCTTCTCGAACAGAAGTGTTCTCAACTCAAGCGCACGCTCTGCTATTTTTTTCATTCCGACCTCCTGTTTATCTACGCCTTCAGGCAGCTTTTCATACGCTCGCTCCGGCCGACGCATCCGCGCGCTTGAGAATTCCGACGAACGGGTGTTCCCGGGTAGAGCCTTTCTCTTCCGGACATTTTCCGGCAACAGCCCAAGCGAGTGGCGGCGGCTGACATCAACACGCTGCAATTCAGCAAAGACGTGAGAAACAAACGTCGTCATTTACCTCATCCTTTTCGTCGTGAAGTGAATCGCTCGGCACGAAGCCGGAAGAAGCTCGTTGCCAACTACGTATGCTCGAAATTGATTTTGACAAACGAATAATTTTAGCTCTTGATATCCATAATTTAGATATGAAGAGGAGTTTCCGATGGACACGGAGGCAACGGTCAGCTCCAAAATTTGCACTGTAGCCTCGATCATCGGCCCCATTACGTCCGCCCGACCCTGCGGCCCCGACAACCAGGTCAGATCCTTGAGGCGCCAAATGTGACGATGCGCGTCTATGGTGGGGATGGATTCCAGGGAGTTTCTTGCCGCAGGTCAGACGTGCCGGTCCGCTATCTCTTCTCTTTCTTGCCGGCCGGAAGCCCTGCCATTGCCTCGATCACGGTCGCCACGGCCGCGGTATCCTGATCGCCGAAGCCTGAGGCGACCGCAGCGTTGAACAAGGGCACAGCGGCCGAGAACATCGGCGTCGGACAGGCGAGCGAATTGGCAAAATCTGCTATCACCCGCATGTCCTTTCGCCAGAGCTCGAGCGGCATGGTGCGGATCGGAAGATAGGTGTCGCTGACCAGCATCTCGCCGCGAACATCGAGCACGCGCGAGCCCGCCGCGCCGTCGCTGACGACGGCAAAGGTTTGCGCCGGGTCGAGCCCCGCCTTTCGCGCGAGGGTGAAGGCTTCACCCGCGACCGCCGTATGCACGGCGACCATCAGGTTCGCCACATATTTCATCTTCGAGCCGTTGCCGAACGGGCCGAGATAATGCGGCGCGCGGGAGAAGGCTTCGAACACCGGCAGGCAGCGATCGTAGAGGTTCCTCTCGCCGCTCCCATACACCAAGACGTCGCGTATCAGCGCCTGACTGCCGGAGCCGGACAGCGGGCAATCGAGCATCGCAATGCCGGCCTCGGCCAGTTGCGCCTGCGCAGCTAGCTTGTCGGCAAGCGTGAAGGTGCTGGTTTCCGCGACCACGCGCTCGGCGCGCGGGAGCTTGCGCAACTCGGCGACGACATCAAACAGCGCGGCCGACGACGGCAGCGAAGTGATGATGATATCAGCCGCCGATCCGACCGCTGTAGCCGAAGCTACGGCGCTGCCACCCAAGGCCTTGAACGCGTGGGCCGCACGCGGCGAGATGTCATAACCGATCACGGCGAAGCCCGCGGCAATGAGGTTCTTGCTCATTGCCGATCCCATGATGCCGAGACCAATCATCCCCACGGTTTTGTCGATTTGGCGCGTCACGAAGGCGGCTCTCCGCTGCTGATCTATTTCGTGTGATGACTTGACCAGAACGCCGGCAGCTCGGTGCAATCCTTGCCCCCCCAGCCTTCCTGGCTGGCATGATCGTAGATCGCAAGGGTCTTTTCCGCCAGCGGCAGCGAGAAGCCGAGCGCCTTGGCCTCGGCCACCATGGTCCGGAAATCCTTGCGAATGCTGTCGCAATCGAATGTTGCCGAGCCCGGATTCTTGGCCTGCAGCGCCAGCGCCACCGCGCCGCCGCGCGCCTTCAGCACATTGGGGCCGCCTGAGGTGTCGGCGAACAATTCCATCAGCCAGCCGGAATCGAGATCAAGGTGACGGCAGAGCGAATATGCCTCACCCAACGCCTGCCAGAAAACACCAAGCGGCAGGTTGATCGCAAGCTTCATGCTGGCCCCGGCGCCAATGGGGCCAACGAGATCAACCCGCCGGCACAACAGCTCGAGGATTGGCCTGGCACGGGCGAAGTCCTGTTTCGAGCCGCCGGCGAGCCCAAGAAGCTTGCCCGAAAGCGCGGGGCCTACGGTACCTCCGACCGGACATTCCACCATGATCGCGCCCTTGGCGGCAATCTTCTTGGCCAGCGCAATCTCGGTTGCGGGTTGTACGGTGCTCATCTCGATGAACAACTTGCCCGCGACGTTTCCGGCGAGCAAACCGGAGGGGCCATCATACACCGCATCGATGGCAGCCGCGTCGGTCAGAATCGTGATCACGAGGTCAACCCGTGACGCGAGATCGGTTGTGGTCAGCCCTGGCACCGCGCCCACGTCCACGAGCGGCTTGGCCTTGTCAGGGCTTCTGTTCCAGACAATCACCTCGTGCCCCACATCGATCAGTCGTCTCGCAATGGCGCTTCCCATGCGCCCAAGTCCTGCGACTCCTATTTTCATGTTGCACTCCTGACCACTCTCTCGCCCGCAATATCGCGGGCGCCCATCAATGTCTCGAAGAAGCCGTCTGCCTCAAGGGCTGCCACCGGCCCGAGATCGACAGCATCTTCCGGCGCGACCTCGTCCGGCAACGCGCCAACCCGGCGCAGGATCGCCGAAGCATTGCGCATTCCTTCAAGGCTGGGAAACATCATGTCGCCCATGTAGCGGGCGAACAGCACCCAGGTCGGCCGTAGCACCTCGATATCGGGCTCCCCGCTATATTTGCGCAGCACGTGGATGCCGAACTCGGCGTCACTGCGAAAGCGGTGCACCGCCTGGCAGAACGCCTTCACATAGCGCAGCACGATGTCGGGATGGCGCTCACCAAAGCTTCGCGTGCCGGCGGCGCAGCTGTTCTGGAAGGATACGTCGAGCCGGCCGAAATCCTCGACAATGTGGTAGCCGCGCTTGGGTGCCTGAAAAGTTTCCGGCGCATGCATGATGGCGACGTCGACCCTGGCCGGATCCAACAGGAGATCGAGCCGTGCGCCGGCGTTGCCGACGACGACAATTTCGACGTCTCTCTCGATGCTCCAGCCCCAGCGGTCGAAGGCCATGATCATGGCGCACTCGTCGGCGTCATTGCGGAACGTGACGCCCCAGCGTTTGCCGCGCAAGTCCTCGCGTGTCGTTGTGCTCCCTCGGGCGGCGACCTGCTGGGCGCTGCGCGAGATCGCGGATGCCAGCACGATAGCGTCGCCCTTGTGCCGGAGGTTGGCCAGCAGCAATTCCGCGCCGACCGCATTGGTGAACTGCGCTTCGCCCGCGATCAGGGCTTTCAACGAATTGGGATGGCCATGATAATAGACGAGCTCTGGCTCAAGATGATTGTTGCGGAAATAGCCGCCTTCCAGCGCCGCGAAGACGGGCGCGACGCCCGCCCCGCGATGCGCCATGGCAATCTTGATCTTGTCCAAATTCAGTCCTCCCGAGTTGAGCAAGAACGCGCGCGCCATCGGCGCGGTTCTATTTCAGGCCGCTGAGCCCAAACCCGCGATTGATCGAGCGCTGCAGAACGGCGAACAGCAAGAACACGGGGATGGTTGCGAGCACGGCGATCGCCATCTGCTCAGTCGGCGGGTTGCCATAATCCTCGCCGAACTGCACGAGCCCCAAGGGAAATGTGCGCAAGTCATCGACCGACACAACGGTGAGCGGCCACAAATACTGGTCCCAGCTGTCCCGGAACGCGAAGATTGCGAGCACCGACAGCGCCGGCACACATTGCGGCAGGATGATCTGTAGCAGGATACGCAGCTCGCCGGCGCCGTCGATGCGCGCCGCCTCGATATAGTCCATCGGGATCGAGATCATGGCCTGGCGCATCAGGAAAACGCCGAAGGCATCGATCAGAAGCGGCGCCACGATCCCCTGGTAGGTGTTGATCCACTGGAACTTGTGGATCACCAGGAACGTCGGCACCAGCGTCACTTCAAGCGGCAGCATCAACGTCGACAGGATCAGAAGCAGCACGAGGCTCGAGCCGGGGAAGCGGAATTTCGCGAGCCCATATCCGGCCAGCGTGCAGAACACGACGTTACCGGCCATGACAGCGAGCGACACGATGCCGCTGTTGAGGAAATATTGCGCGAATGGCGCGTGCGACAACGCGTTTGAATAGTTCTCGAAGTGCCAGACTCTCGGAATCCACTCCGTGCGCAGCTCGAACATCTTCTCTCCGGCCTGGAACGACATCACTGTCATCCAGAGGATCGGAATGACAAAAGCGAAGGCGAGCACCGCGAGCAGAACTAGGCCTGCGCCCTTGCGAAAGGCGGGAAGATGGCGGCGCAAGCGCGGCCGGGCGAGAAGGTTTACATCCAGGGATGCCATCACAGATAGATCCGTTCGCTCCGAGAGAACAGCCGGATTTGCAAGGTGGTGAACACCAGCATGATCGCGAACAGCACGACCGAGATGGCCGCCGCCTGCCCCATCTTCAGGTAGGAGAATCCGGTCTCGTAGATCAGCTGGGACAACACGCGGGTCGCGTTACCCGGGCCGCCACCCGTGATCAGGAAGGGCATCAAAAAGATGCGCGCCGAGAGCAGCGCCGACACCACCACCACGAAGAAGATGGTCGGCATGAGCAACGGCAGGGTGACGTGATAGAAGCGCTGCAAGGGACCGGCGCCGTCGAGTTGCGCAGCTTCGTAATAGTCCTTTGGCAGGGCAAGCAAGGCGGCGAGAAAGACCACCATGAAATAGGGCGCGAAGCGCCAGACCGTGACCATGATGATTGCCGGCATCGCGGTGGCCGCGTTGGTCAGCCAATCGATGCGGCCGAAACCAACCACCTGCAGAATCTGGTTGACGACACCATAGGGGTGTAGGAGCAGCCGCCACACCAGGCAGACCGCGATGATCGGCATCAGATTGGTCAGGAACATCGCCGTCATGCAGTAGCGCGCGCCGGGAATGCCGGTGTTGATCGCGAGCGCGAGCGCCAGTCCCGTGACGGTCAAGAGAACGGTCGAGCCGCCGATATAGACAAAAGTGTTGAGAAGCGATTCGCGGAAGATCGGGTCGCCCGCCAGCATCCGGTAGTTGTCGAGCCCGATGAAGTGCGGCGCCGAGACCATGTCATAGGAATTGAAGCTCAGCTCGATCGCCCACAGCATCGGGCCGTATTTGAACACGGCAAAGAACACCAACGTCGGCAGGACGAAGGCTAATCCCCACAGCTTGATACGCTGATGATAACGCAGTCTCCAGAACCGGCGCGCCGCGGGCTGCGATCCCTTTCCGCTCCGGTACGAACCAATCGACGCGAGCTCTGCCATGCAATAAACCAGTCCTATGCCTTACCGAAAGCGGGCTTGCGGCGCGGCGCAAGTTCGCTTCCGCCTCGCCCCGACACCATGCCTCAGCTCTTCTGGTAGGCCGCGGTGGCGCGATCAACTTCCGCGGCCGCTTCGTTGAGGCTCGTTTTGATGTCGGCCTTGGTCAACATGACCTTCTGTACCGCGCGATGCATGGCATCGGCGAGTTCATTGAACACCAAGGTGCGCGGCAGGAACACGCCCTGGTCCTTCGCTTTGATGATCTCGTTAACGTAGGGGAATTTCTGCACCTCGGGACTGTCAGCCCATCCCGTCTTCTTGGCAAAGGTGAAGGGCGCGGCATCCCGCCAGGCATCGACCAGATCGCTCATCATGAACTTGTACAACTCGTGCAAGGTCTCCTGCCTGTCGTCGGAGGCCTTGGCATTGATGACGAGATTGAAGCCGTAGGTCGTCGAGATGCCCTTGCCGGGCGTAAAGCCCGGATACTGCACCGGGCGGAAATAATTCTGCTCCGCCATGGCGAGATTCTCCGCCTTCACGAGGCTAATCGGCAGCGGATGGCAGAAGAACATCGAGTCGCGCTCTTTGAGAAAGTCCATCGCTGGAATCGGATTCGTCGCGATCGAATCGGCTGGATCCTCAGCGCCGTATTTCTGCGCAATCGAGGCGCGCGCCGTCATGGCACGCACGCCAGCGTCGTTGTTGACGATGCACTTGCCGCTTTCGTCGAACCACTTGCCGCCCGCCCCGATCAGGATCGGGTTGAACTGGATCATGGTCCACTGCGCCGCGTGCATCGCGAATTTGAACCCCTGGCGGGTGAACTTGTCGCCGTCCTTCACCGTCAGGCGCTTGGCGACCTCGCCGAGCTGCTCCCAGCTCTGCGGCCAGTCCTTGTCAGGATCGAGGCCGACCTCCTTGAACTGCTTGGTGTTGAGGTAGTTGCAATAGCCATAAAACCACATCGGATAGCCGTAGACCTTGCCGTCCTTGGTCGCACCATCGACATAGGCCTTGGCGTAATCGGCAACAAAGGCATCGTAGGACGGGTAACCGAGCTTCTTCACGTCAAGCGGCGCCAGCAATCCCTTGTCCAGCCACACCGGCATGAACCAATCCTGGCTGACGAAACCGTCCGGCGCAGTGCCCGTGGCGAAGCCGACGCTTAGCTTCTTGCCGAGATCGGCGAATGGAAACCACTGAAAGTCGACCTTGACGTTCGGGTTCTGCTCCATGAAGAGCTTGATGCGCTTGTGCACCCAGGGACGTTGCTGCGGATTGTCGAACGTCCAGAAGCTGAGATTGATCGGCTTCTTGGCTTGCGCGAAAGCACGCGGCGCGATCGATGCCGCTGCGGCGGCTCCTATTCCGGCAACGCCGATGCCGCGCACCACGTCACGTCGGCTCGGCTTGGTGCTATTCGCTGTCGTCATGATCTCCTCCCAGATTGAAGCCTGATGCTTTGCCAGGCTGTCTTTTCGTCGCTGCTCCAGCCGCCGTCGTAAGGCAGCGGTAACTCCGCTTTCGCCTGACGTCGACGACGCTTTCGTTGGCGGGGAAACAAAATGTCGGGATCGAAATGGGCTGCGGGGCGATGACGTGGCGCGCTGTAGCAAACAGTAAGGCTCCGACGGGCCGTGCGCCCTTCGGCAAGAACATCAGATCCACAGCCTTGCAGACGCATCGGCAAATGCACGGCCTCCCGCACGGCATCCTCCCGTTTGTTCTTTTGCGGAAAGCCTAGTTGGTTCAGCGATCGTGCGTCAAGTATTTTCGAAACTATTGCTTTCGAGGCAAAAAGTTGTGAAGATTATCCGATGATCGCGATTGGTGACGTTTCCCGCACGCTGGCCGACGAGGCGTATTCGCGCATTCGCGCCGCGATGCATTCCGGCCAGCTCAAACCGGGACAAAAGCTGCGCTTTTCCGAATTGCAGGAATTGACCGACACGAGCGTGACGCCGGTACGCGAGGCGCTGGCACGGCTCACCGCCGAAGGTTTTACCGAATTGGAGGGGCACCGCGGCTACCGCGTCGCCCCGGTTTCATCGGCTGATCTGTGGGACATCCTGCGCAACCGGCAGCAACTTGAAGCTGAGGCGCTGCGGCTTTCGATCACGCATGGCGATGAACATTGGGAGGCACAGCTCGTCAGTGCGCATTATCTGCTCGCTCGCATGGATCGCGAGCGCACCGATCTGCCCACCGCGGTGGACGACCAATGGGAGCAGCGCCACGAGGCTTTCCACGAGGCGCTCATCGCGGCCTGCCAATCGAAAGTCCTGCTCGGCTTTTGCAGCCAGCTGTCGGCGCGCGCGAACCGCTATCGCCGCCTGTCGATCTCGGTATCCGACATCCCGCGTGATGTCCGCACCGAACACCGGCTGATCTTCGAAGCCACGATCCGGCGTGACGCGACAACCGCAACCGAACTGCTGCGCGACCATTTCGAGCGGACCGCGCGCATGGTCGACGAGCTGCTCAAGCACAGATGGTGACAATCCCACCGCGGCTCGGTCGCGCATCTGATCGGTCGGCGCAACAACAAATCGACTGGAAGCAATCCCTCGGGAGCAACACATGAAACATCGCCCGCTCGGCCGCACCGGCCTCTATGTCACGGAAATCTGCCTCGGAACGGCGACCTTCGGCGGCCAGGGCTGGTGGAAAGTCTGGGGTGAAGTCGATCAGGCCAGCGCCACCCAATTGGTCGAACGTGCGCTCGCCGCCGGCGTAAATTTCATCGACACCGCGGATGTCTATGCCGAAGGGCATTCCGAGCGCATCCTCGGACAGGCGCTGCGAGAGCTCAAGGTCAAGCGTGAAGACTTGATCATCGCCACCAAGGTGCGTGGTCGAGCCGGGCCGGGCCCGAACAATGTCGGCCTGTCGCGCGGTCACATCATGACTTCCGTGGAAGCCAGCCTCAAGCGCATGGGGCTCGACTACATCGATCTCTATCAAGTCCACGGAGCGGATCTGGTGACGCCGATCGAAGAAACCATGAAGGCGCTGGACAATCTGGTCACGCGCGGGCTGGTCCGTTACATCGGCGCCTCGAACATGGCGGCATGGCAGATCATGAAGGCGCTCGGGCTGTCGCGCCAGTACAACTATGCGCGCTTCGAGACGGTGCAGTCCTACTACACCATCGCCGGTCGCGACCTCGAGCGCGAGATCATTCCGATGGCGACCGACCAGGAGCTCGGTCTGATGATCTGGTCGCCGCTCGCTGGCGGTTTCCTGTCCGGAAAATTCACCCGCGAAGGCGCGGCGGCCTCAAACGACGCGCGACGGCTGTCGTTCGACTTCCCGCCGGTCGACAAGGAGCACGCCTACGATGTCATTGACGCCATCAAGCCGATTGCCAAAGCGCACGGCGTGTCGGTAGCGCGAATCGCGCTGGCCTGGCTGCTACATCAAAAGCCGATCACAAGCGTCATTGTCGGCGCGAAGTCGATCGAGCAGCTTGAGGACAACCTCGCTGCCACCGAGGTGCAGCTCTCATCCGACGAACTGGCCACGCTCGACAAAGTCAGTGCCTTGCGCCCCGAATATCCGCAATGGATGCTGGCGCGCCAACACGGTGATCGCGTGCCAGCGACATTGCGGTCATAGATCCCGCTTTTGGCGGTTTCGGCCTGCGTGGATTAGCTAATTGCAGGCAACCGGCTGTCCCGACTTGATGGATTCCAGTGCGGCCTCGAACGTGCTGCCGAGTTACTGCCCAGATGGCTTCGTTTCCGGCATGAAAGACCAGGCAATGGCGACAGCAGCCAAGGCCATCGCTACGACGAGCAAAAACCCGGCCGAGCGGCCAAGGCTTCCGGCGACCAAACCGGTTAGCGTCGTGCTCAGTGCCGCGCCAATCCCGGAGATGGCGCCAACCAAGCCCTGGGCCAAATTGAACCGACCGGTACCGTGCGTGAGGTCCGCGACGATCAACGCTGTAAGAACCCCAAGCACAGTCCCACTGATACCGTCGAGCGCTTGAACGGCGATGAGAAATGCCGGATCTGTGATCAGCGTGAACAGCACAGCGCGGATCGGCAATACGCCGATGCCAATAAGCAGCAGCGGCCGGCGACCCCAGCTTTCAGCTCGTCGGCCTGCCCATGGTGCCAACAATGCTACGATAATCTGCGGCACCACAATGAGCGCGGACATAATGAGCGAAGATCGATTTCCTTCGCTATGTGCCAGCGTTCCGCCAATGAGCGGCAGTATCGAGGCGTCTGCCGCCTGGAACAGGAACAAGCAGCCGGCGAAGACTAGCAGCGGACGATTTTTCCAGAACGACCGCCGTGCAGCTCTTCGCGGCGCTGTGGGTTCGTGATGGTCAGGTGCTCCCACTGACCGGCCGAAATGGATGTCGGTCGCGTGAATTCTCATGAGGGCAACCAGCGTCGGCAATGCGAGCGCCGCAGTGGCGAAGAATATCATCCGATCCGACAGAAAATATCCGATCGCACCCATGACGGCTGCTGCGAGCAAGCTCCCCGTCGACTTGAAGCGCTGATTGCGCCCGAGCCGTTCGGCGAGCCCGGAGCGACCCACGATTCCAAGGCTGATGGCGACAATTCCAGGCCCGAGAAAGCCAGCAGTGGCACCCTGTAACACCAGGGCAGTGAATACGAGCAGAAAGTCTGGGCGAATTGCGATAATCAGCGCTCCGCCTGCGAGCATGAGAGTGCCGGCGCCGACAAGGAGCCGCTTCGACCGGGTAACATCGAGGAGCTCCCCTCCCGGAATTTGGGAGAGCAAGCCGGCAATTCCGGCCGCACTGAGGACAAAACCGATATCTTGTTGCGACCACCCTCGGGCGCCGAGAAACACCGCCACGAACGGTCCAAAGCCCGCCAGGACAGCCGCTACGAAGAGGTTGACACCATCGAGAGCGCGCAGGGTCTGAGCGGTCGGCAATGTGTTCATCACGGCAAATTCGCCTTCTGCAGGCTTCCAATTCAGCCAAGAATACATTGACCGCGTTGGCTTGAGCTACTCAACGTATTGAGGAGCATGGGCCGCCGAATATAACAAAGTGTTGTACTGCAATCGCTTATCTCGGATTTAAGAACTACTCGACGGAAACATCGAAGTATCCTGGACGTGTTCGACTTTGCGCTCAATAGAAGTCGCAAGACGAGGGATGGAACCGAAATGGCCGTCCTGCTTTGAATTGGCGCATTGACGCGACCCTGAAGCCGCCGATCAGGCGGCGCGATACGGCCCGAAGGACTTTGTGCCGCTCGAACCAAATCGAGACGAGATGATGAGCGAGTGCGAGTGCTAACGCAATGAGAAGCGTGCCCTTGTCCGTTCTCAACCGATTGTTGTTGGCGCTTACGACGGCCGACCTTCGCGGAATTTTTGGCACTGATGGAGTTGGTGACGCTGCGGCGGGGACGGATACCTGCTGAGCAATTGTGCGATCCAGCACGTCTACTTCATTGAGACCGGCGCGGCGTGCGTGTTTTCTCGAGGTAAGCATCCAGTCGAAATCGCCATGGTCGGCCCCATTGGAATGGTTGGTCTTCCCATCGCCCTCGGCATCGACAGGGCGCCAAGCTCGGTTCAGCTTCCTGGGCAGGCGTTGCGTCTAAGCGCCGGTTACTTTCGTTCCGCGATGGCCGAGCATCCCAGGCTTCGCGATCTGTTGGTAAAATACGCCCTGTTCAGCCTCATTGTGGAAGCGCAAGCTGTGTTTTGCCATACCAACCATCGACTGAAGCGGCGGTTGCTGCAGTGGCTACTTAAGGCACATGATTGCACACGATGATCAGGTGCGTCTTGGTCATCTCGGAAGTCGTCTGGGCATTCAAACCGGGTAGCGCAGAATGGCAGCGAGCGACTCGCCTTGCGGAATGTCGATCTTACGAACGCCGAGCACGCGACCGCCAGTTGCGATGACACGGGTCGCGATCTCATCGACCAAGTCGTAGCTCGACGCACTTGCCTGCCCGGCAAAAGCGACGGCGCCCCGTTCATCGATAGACCCGCGCATGGTCTCGTCGATGTCCACCAAAACCGAGTTTACCGCGCCCATGGTCGCGGCGCGGGCCGCCTGTGCGATATCCGTGGTCGCGCGCCCATCGCCGATGCGAGCCTCGAACAGTCTCCTCCACGCCGTAAGCTCATCTCGGTAGATTCCGTCCAGAATTGTCCGCACCCGTTCGCCGAGCTGCACGTCGGTTAGGCTTTCGGCATTGCCCTCAATCGCCGGCCTGGCCAAGTGGTTATAGGTGTTCACCGACCGGTAGATGGACGCCAATGGCTCGGCGGCCGCCAAAACCAGCGGGATATCACTGCCCGTCAAAAGGGGACGAAGCGCCTTGTCGACCTTGCGCGCGAACTGGCGCAAAAGCACTTTATGTCCCTCGGCGCCCTGAATACGGCCGCTCGGCCAATGGTCGATCTCGCCCGCGCCTTGCACGGCTCTGCCGGCGTCCTCAGGCATGCCCTCAACTCGGATCGGTTCTTCCGGCAGATCGGGCGAGACCTCGATCAAGCGGACCGACTTCTGCGCGAGAGCGAGCACGTAGCAGGACTGGGGGAAGCTCACGCTTCGGAGCAGCGGCTTCACGTGGAACCGGTCCGATACCTCGACCAAAGGCTTAAGCGCATTTGCCACACGGAAGGTCCACAAATTATCGGGTCTGCCGAAGATGGCCAGACTATGCGCCTGGAAACGCCAGAACTCGTCGTCATCGACAAGATCATCGAACTCTTCAGCGATCGCGGCAATCTGCCGTTCATCCGCGCCGTCGGCCTGGAGCTCCTGAACAGCCTCCCTCGCCATATTCTTCAACGCAATCCGGTCAGCTTGGGCTTGCTGCGTAACAGGCGTGGTTGGCAAGTAGATCGAGACACAGGCCTGGCCGCGATAGGACGACAAGGTCTTGATATCGGCGGACGTGGGAATATCCACATAAAGCACTCGCGACCTCCTCGGGGCACTGCGCGCAGGCCCGATCCTGCTGCGGTTCAGAGCGGCGAAATACGGGGCCGTCGGGACCGAAGGACGTTGCCGTCGCTGATTGGCACTTGCAGGATCGATGTAGACCTTCTTCTCTTGCCGCCCCGGTATGAAGCGCCGTCGGCCTACACCTTCGTCAAGGTGGCCAAAACCTGCGCTCATTTCGAGACCATTCACACGTTCCTCTTCATCGCGGAGCATGGGCGGGTAACGATCAGGCGGCGGTATCGGTTCCGCTCGCCGTCCCAATTCTCTGTCCCGGCAGGTCTGAGCGGATACCGGTGATCAAGCGGTAGAGAATCCACCTCCGTCCATTTCATGCCGATCATCTCGCTACCCCGGCAGGCAGCAAGCCACCAACTAGCGGCGCGCAAGGTTGTCTATTGGACCGACTTGCGCAACGAACGCTTTGAGCGGCCGCCCGGTTTCTCATCCTCCGACGCGGCTGCCGGCCAAAGGCGTCCCTGTCTTCGCCGCGCGCTTCTTGGCCATCTTAGCCGTGCTGAAGCGGCGCTGAGCGGTGCAGAGGTGAGGGAAGCAATGAAGGCCCGCATCGATCATCTCGTCGGCCAAGGTTTCGCTCGTCGGCAGGGACAGGGTGTGATTTTCGCGCGGCGCTGACGACCGCTTTGATCCGTCACTGCCGCGAATCATGGTGCTGGTTGCTAACATCATAGGCGCAGCAAGAACCGCCTAGACCGCACCCGCCGGCACACGCGCCCCAAATAGAAGAGACGACAAGGCCTTGTGTGGCTTGATCAAATCCGCAAGCGTATGGGCGTCCAAAACGGCGAGAAATGCGGCGGTCGCATCACGCAGGACGCCGCGCAATACGCAGACGCGCTCGATCCGACAAAAACCGGTATGATCGAGGCAGCCGATGACACCGAGCCGGTCCTCGGTATCGCGCACCACCTGGCCGACATTAATGTCGCGCGGCTTGCGCATGAGACGGATACCGCCGTTGCGGCCACGTACCGTGTCCAAATAGCCTTTCTGGCTGAGATCGTTCACGACCTTCATGAGGTGGTTCTTCGAGATATCGAAGCTCTTGGCGATGTCATCGATCGTCGTTAGCTCGCCCTCGTTGAGACCGACCTGGATCAGGACGCGCAGTGCAAAATCGGTATGGAGTGTCAGGCGCATTTTTCTCTCCGGTCGGGGACATTCCGCGTCACCATATAAATACAGGCTTTATGCGGCTCTCGTCCGCTTGCCGATAAGGCCTCTGACTTTTACATCGGAGGAACCATGGTGCCGTTTTGCATCGCAGCTGCATTTTTGTCGATCTTGTTGTGGGCCGCTGGCATGGCAAATGTGGACGGCGATGCCATCAAGGCTGAGCCGGCGTTCAAAAGCGCCGTGTTGTCTACCACAGCATCAGGCTGGGCGAGCCAGATCGGATCGGCTCAAACCTGCATGTCCTGTTGATAAGGAGGTGGGTCGTCGGGCATGTCAAGATGGACAAGGACGGGTGCGCGGATGTCGCTCAACGTCCCAATACGTCGGTGCGGTCCGACGTCATGAGTTTCCTGATAAAGGCGAGGAAACGTCATGGAGGGCGCTGCCCACGAGAGCTGTCGCAGCCCGCGTGCTGGCCGGCCGACGAACGCGACGATGAACGATAGCGTGCCCAGCACGACAGCGAGGACGATCAGCGTCCAGCCGGCCGCCGCCTGCTGGTCGAGCCGATAATAGGCGCAAAGCCGCGTTGGTGCCGCCAAATAGAGACCGCCGATTGCGCCAAGCTTGGGAATGAAATTGGCCCAGATGAACGCGCGGCCGAGCGGCGGCATCCGGCGCCAACACAGGCCCAAGGGTAAACCCACCAGCAGCGGCAGGCTCAAGAACTTGGCTGCGTCCACAAACGGATCGGCGACCGCACCATCGAGGGCGCGGGGCAGCATCCAGAAAGAAGTGCCCAACACCACCATCACAATGCCGGGGATACCGAGCCAGTCGGCATCGGCGAGCCAATGCGGCTCATGCGGGCGGACACCGTTAGCAAGAAACAAGCCGATGCCGATCAGCAGCGGCAGCTGTATCGTCATATGCACGGCCATCTCGCTCTCGAGCGCGATGCGCAACGGCCACAGCCACAAGGTAAGCCATGATCCGATGGCGGCCATCAAAAGCAAGCGGGCGTTCACGGCGCCGGCACGCGCAAGGCGTCCGCGAACAGCTGCGGAGGCGAATCGGGATCGAGGATACGGGCCAGGCGTCCTCGTGCGTCGACGAGATAGACGGCGCTGTTATGAATGAAGCCGCCCATGCCGTCCGGGATAACAACGACGCCGAAGCTTTGCTTCAACGCAGCGAGGCCTCGATCGTCGGCGAGCGTGGCTATCCGCCAGCGGGGCGCCTTCGCGCCGTAGCGGTCGCCGTAGAGCTGCAACGCCTCCCGATCGTCGTTTTGCGGATCGAAGCTGATGCTGAGCAAGTCGATCGGCGCGCCGGCTTCCGCACCGCTCATGAGTTGCAGCGCGCCATGAAAGTCATCGCCGAGCACGCCGCACAGCGTCGGGCAACGCGTGTAAATGAAGTCGACCAAAACGGGCTTGCCCTTGTACGAACTCAACGAGAAGACGTGACCGTCCTGATCGACCAGTCGCACATCCGGTAAGAGAAGTGGCGTGCGTTCAATGGACAATTGCCGCGCGCCGGCGCTGGTGACGACGCGAAATCCATCGGTCTCCCAAGCGAGCATCGCGATTCCCGTCGCAGCGACGATCGCAAGCAGAGGAAGAAAGCCGCGACTCATCATGCTGCGGCTTCCTCGCGCATTGCCGATGGCAATCCGATGACGAAATTCAGCACCAGAATCAATGCTCCCAACACCGCTAGCGTCGCGCCGATCGAAGCCACCCGGTCATAAGGCAACCACTCCGGCAGATGCACCGCGTAGCGGCGCGGTACGCTGACGCTTCCGGCGGCGAGGAACGAAAGGACAAATATCGAGCCGCCGACGACGTAGAGCCAGAAGCCGAATGGCAGCAGAGCACCAATCGTCCTTGGGACAACGTAGGTCATGAAGCCGAAGAACATCGCCACCATGCCAAGCAGCAGATAGGTATGGAAATGGCCAGGAACCCATTGCGTGTTGTGCATGAAGCTGTTCACCTCGATGGTTCCGTCGGCGATCGCCGGGATGACACCGATCGCCCAGCCGGCTACGCCGACGAAGACAAGGCCCGCAGCGACGGTCCACTTGATCCCGGAACGATAGACATTGGTGAGGGTCCCGAAGGCAGTCACCAGCAGCACCGGCAGGCCACTCAGCCAGGAGATGACCTGGCCGGCGACCAGCGCCCAGGTCGGCATGGCAAAGTCCATCAGCAAGTGATGCGGGTAGACCGTCAGCACCATCACCGTCGAGAGCACCCAGGCAAAATAGAATGCCCGGTTCGTCTTCCACTTGCGATGGGTAAAGACAGGCAAGATCTCGTAGACGGCGACTACCGCCATGTAGATCGTGGCGTTGATAAAGACGTGCCCGAAGAAATAGGTCATGTTCTTCGCCGCCAACGCGTTGAAGGTGAAGCTTGGCACGTACAAATTGACCAGCGAGACGACGAGCACCGCGGCGCCGAGCAGGATGCCGAGGATGTTGACGATCAGGACCATCGTCGAAGCGGTAACGGCAGGCGGGGGGCCGTCATCTTCCGGCGCCAGACCAAAGGCCTGTTTGACGCCGAGCGCCGCGCCCAGCCCGCCATAGATCGAAAGAATGCCGCGGGCGATGTCGAGATGCAGCAGCAGAAAGCCCACGCCGATAAACAGCAAGCCCACCATGTAGCAAGCGGCCGCATTGACCGACCAAAGCTCGCCGGAATGTGCGGGCAGCGGGAACAGGAACGTCCAGGCGGCGGCGAATCCGCCGATGAAGCCGGAACCGAGAATGAGTACGGCGCCGATCAGGAAGAACACCAGATTGGCGACGAACACCGCTGTCGACACCGGCACGTGGCGACGCACGAAGTACCACATGACAGCAGCACCGCTCAGGCCGGCGATGCCGACCATGCCGGCACCATGCATGGTCATGATCACGTAGAAGAAATCGGGCTGGATATTGATCCATTGCGCTTGCGCCAGGCGCATCGTCAGTCCGAGCAGCATCATCAGCAACAGAACAAGCCCGGACACGACGATGTATGCGAGAACAGCGGCGCGCGGGCTGATCCCGCTCCGGCTTTGTACGGCTTGGACGGTCATGGCATCCTCCCGGCTGCGTCGCTCAATGCGCCGCGACTTTGATTTCCGCCGTCATCTCGTGATGCGCGACGCCGCAATATTCGAGGCACAACACCCGATAAACGCCGGGTTCATTAAAGGTGTAGCGCAGCACGTTGATGTATCCGGGCATCGCCTGCGTCTGAGCAACGATGCGCATGTCGGGATCGTAGAGCGCAAAACCGTGGTTCACGTCGTTGCTGGTGACATGAAATTCCACCGTCTCTCCGGCCCGAAACGCGTCTGGTTTGATGCTCCACGACCACTGCTCGGCGACGGCCTCGACGGGCCGCGTCGCTGTGGCGGACGATGGCGCAGAAAGACTCGATACGTAGGGAAGTTTGCCAAGGGTGTCATAATTGGCACCGATCAGAACGATGACGGCGAAGCCGAACAGCCACGTGCGCAGTCGGTATGCCGACGCGATGACGGGCCCGTAATCAGCGAGCGCGACATTGGCGCCTATCGCGACCCACGCAAACACAGCGGCGAGCGCCCCCATGAGCACGATCGAGACGCCCCAGACGACTTCTTAAATCATAACCTCCCCCTAGCGTTTGCAGCAGGTAGGCGATTCACGCACCGCCTACGAAATCAGGCGCCACTTCTTACAGAGCGGCCGGGATGGAAAACTCCCTTGTGCCGCATCAATGCTTCGTAATATGCATATTATATACATGTTATTCCACAAGCTTGGCTTGTCAACCTCTTGATCGGTCGTCGCGTGCAAATTTATCGCCGCGGTCATGCCTACTCCGCCCGCATCTTCGTCGGCGTAGCCAGAGGCGCGGTAGGCGAGCCGTGTCTTGCCTCAAGTTGGTAGCACAGCGGATTTGGATCGTGAGGTCCCGCTTACAAGAAGCAAACTCATTCAGTGCAGCTAAAATTTCCACGAGCAGACGCACGGCCGTTGGCGCCGATAGCATTTCATCGACCCTAAAGCTTTTCGGGATGATCGTGAGTCGCGGAACCAATTGCGTAGTCGCTGATGACTTCGTTGTGCGGCCAAGTTGAAGGCGTGTCAGATGATGCCGTCATCTTACGCCAGCATCACCTTTCGCTTCGTATGCGTGCATCCGCATCGTGCCGGCTGCCGTCCTTGTGGCAAAAACGTTATGCCGCTGGCTTGACGCCAAAGGCTTCGGGAGTAAGGACGAGATCGGCCAGGGTATAGCGATCGAGCGTTCCCGTGAACGCCGCCAGCGCCTCTTTCAGAGCCCCGCGCAGTCGGCACCGCGGCGTAATGATGCACTGATTGTCGGGCATGAAACATTCGACCAGCGCGAAGTCAGGTTCGGTTGCACGCAATACTTCGCCCAGCTTGATCCTGTTCGGGCGCTTGGCGAGCGTGAGCCCCCCTGACCGGCCACGCACAGCTTTCAAATAGCCGGCGCGGGTCAATTGATTTGCGACCTTCATCAGATGAGCTCGCGAAATGCCATAGACATCCGCTGTCTCTTCAATGGTAATCAAGCGATCACCCTGAGTTGCTGCGTACATCAGGACGCGTAGCGCGTAGTCTGAAAAATTCGTCAGTCGCATCGCTGACCCCTCGGCTGCTGGTTGACGCAACCGGCTGTAACGATCCGGCCTAAAGATGAACTGACTCTGTATCTTTTGCAAGTTTTTGCGCCCAACGGATGCCAGTTCCGCATCGCTGCGCCTTCGACCGAGCCATGTGCCGCAAAAGATATATTGACAATATATGTTTTAAGAGCGACGCTAGCACGAGTGAGCCATGAGTCGAAACCCATGTTTGCAAGATGCAAGGCGATGGATTGTGAGGCCGTCGGCCGGATCGATCTTCAGGCCGGTTGGTCAGTAGCCGGTTTGGAAATTCGTTCCGACAAGACTGAATGTCAACCGGGGACTTTCTCGCTCTCTCATGAGGATGCAGTTGATGTTAAATCCCGACAAAGACCGCGAGAAGGACGCTCGTGATGGCGACATTGGACCGCCTTCCGATGCTGCCAGCACTTTGTTGCCGATGCTGGTGGGAGGCCTTGTTCTAACTATCGTTGCGCTGATCGTGGTCGTGATAGTTGTCTAAATATCCTAACAGATCTATGCAGGGGCGCGCCGCGGCCAGGTTGATTGATTACGAAGATCGAGAGCATCAGCGAGCGCCTCAAATTCGTTCCTCGTGGCGAGGTCAACGAGATGGCTTGGCTGAGAATCGCCAGATCTCTTCATCGAAGGCGCGAGTTGACGATAATATTCGGCTGCTTTGGCATCGCAGCCGCATCGCTATGGAAGGCGAGGCCAGTGCTTGGAGATCTCATCGTGCAGCTTGATCAATCATCACGGATGACTTTTTTAACGTAACAGCACAAGAGGACGGGTCATGAGCAGAAATGCGCAGCCGAGTTCCAAGAATGCGCCAACCGTTCCCGCGGCGGAGCAAATCCTCCGGCAAAAGCAGCTTGAATGGGACACAGTGTCGGAAGCCTCATGGGAATCGTTTCCAGCAAGCGACCCACCCTCGTGGATTGGGCGTGGTCCGGCGGAGGCGCCGGCCCGCAGGAGGCGGAAATGGTAGCCGAAGATCGCCTCGCGCAGGTCCAAATCGTCGATGGCGATATTCTGATCGATGCTGCGTTGCTGGGCGAACTCCTGGACGTTATCCCTGCGGATGTACCGACCCTCATGCGGGCGCACGCCATCACCAGCCTTTGCGAGCGGGGTATTGACGCCCATCAAGGGGAATTTCGGCTGAGCTTCTTCTACCGCAGCCGCCGGGCCCGGCTGAGCGTCGACACGTCCGGCCGCGTCCTGCGACGCTCTGTTATCGATTTCGGCCAGCAGAGACTGCCGCAAACGCTGCACCGTCCTGGAGATTAGCAGCAGAGAATTCCCGGGAGTGACCTCGATGTCTCCAAGATGCGCGGTCACCGGCTCCTCGCTCGGCTTGGAAAGCGGGTGCGGCGAACAGCAAATGCGCGCGATGGTGATGGAAACCGGTCGCATCGTTCATGCGGCCTCGCCAGGAAACTCATCGACGATCCGGAGGCGCGGCGCGCCTGTCTTGGACTTTGAGCAGCCCATTTTGGTGATGGAAAGACACGTTGTGCGTGTCTTGATTCGATCGACGGTGACGAGATCGATGCCTGCTGTGCATCGCTGCCTTTGATTTGCGCCGGTGCAAACTAATCGTGACATTCCGCGCACCATTGGAGCGCTGATGCATGACCGGTAACGGCGTCGTTTCTTCCTGGTCATATGCTGCTCCAGCTCGCCCTCCATCTAGCGCAGCAAGCCAGGCCGGTGCCCTCGGATGCGATGCACTGCTTCTAACTTGAGCGACAGCTTGATAAGCTCGGCAGGAAGCGACGATGCGTCTCGTGGCAGCCGGCTGGTCGATCAGCTCACACCTCCCTCAGGAGCCCAGGAGCCTCCTGCTTCGAGTGGAGCAGACGCGGGTTCGCCTCGATTCTCGCGGATCAAGGAGATCCGTATCAACCGGTTCTCTGGGCAGGGACAGGGGCTGGTATAAGCCGGCAGCGTCATACTCCCCCCATCGAGCAAGAAGCGTCCATACAACCCCACGCACTTCGACCGCCACAACAGACGGAGTATCCTCCAGGCCTGTGTGTCGTCTATCCTGTCAATGCGGAATATACCTAATGCCGACCCGACATCACACCGTTGCACATGCACCAGATTCTGGCTCGGGCTGGCTTGTCGTCCTGTCCGCCTTCATTGCCGGATTTGTCGTCTTCGGCGTGATGTACAGCTTCGGTGTATTTTTCACCCCGATGGCGGCGGAGTTTCACGCCAGCCGCACCGCGACTTCTGTCTTTTTCGCGATCACCGGCATGCTCTTCTACTTCTTTGGCTCGATCACCGGCCGGCTGAGTGATCGCTTCGGTCCGCAGCCCATCGTCGCGGCGGGCGCAGTCATCATAGGAGCTGGGCTGACACTTACGGCGGCAGCGCCGCGGATATGGATCGGCTATCTGGCCTATGGCGCCGGCGTCGGCATTGGGGCTTCCTGCGCTTATGTCCCAACCCTTGCGCTTGTTGGCGGATGGTTCACTCGCCATCGCACAACGGCGTTGGGCGTGGCTGCGGCCGGCACCGGATGCGGGACGTTGCTGATGCCACCGGTGGCCGCGGTGCTGATCCAGTCGCATGGTTGGCGAACAACTTATGCACTATTTGGCGCTGGTTCGTTCGTGCTGCTCCTGCTCTGCGCCAGGTTTGCCCGCCCGTCGCCGCTTGTCCGGGTCGGTCAGACAACGAGCCTGCGGGCCGTCATGTGGTCGCGCCCGTTTGCGTTGCTCTACGCTTCCTGGGTGTTGGCCACGACGGGCCTCGTCACGTCGATGGTGTTTCTGCCGCCATTCGCGCTCGCCACCGGTGCAAGCCCGGTCGCCGCCTCCGCGCTCATTTCCATCATCGGCGGCATGAGCGTTCTGGGGCGGGGTGGAATCGGCTTCATCAGCCGAAAGGTGGGCTCGGTGCCGCTTTACAAACTCTCGGTGCTGGTGATGGCGGCAAGCTATCTGCTATGGCTGCCGTTCACCGGCTATGGCTGGCTGGTCGCGTTTGCTGCTACGCTGGGGTTTGGCTATGGCTTGCGGATTGCACTGACGCCAGTTGTATTGATCGAGCTCTTCGGTCTTGGGAATCTCGGCGCAGTACTGGGCGCGTTTTTCACGGCATCCAGTATCTCAGCCTTGTGCGGTCCGTTGATGGCCGGCCTGATTATCGACCAGACCGGCAGCTATCAATTGGGTGTCGCATTCGCTTTGGTGATGGGGGTACTAGGATTCATCGCGGTCGCACCGCTACGGCAGGGAATGCTGCCGGCGGTCTTCGATGAGGCCTCTCACGACCGCCCCATTGAAACTACCCCTGCAAATCCGAATGAGCCGCCGGTGACTGGAGCAGATTCCGATCAGGCATGATCATAGCCTGCGGTGGCGAAGAAGTTCAGGCATTCTTGGGCAGTGAAGGCGATCTCCAAATGGACGCTACTGTTCGCAGCGTCATCAGGAGCGTAGGTGGCCCAACCAGCACAACTCGTTTGTCCCAGGCGTAGGTGAAGAGTTCAGGTTCCGCAGCAAGGGCGGCAGCCAGCGCTCCTTCAATTGGCACGAACATCAGAACGCAATCGCGCGCAGCAATTTTCTCATCGTCTCGGCAACTCTTGCACGACAGGCCACCGATGTGCGCTTTACCGGCCTTCCGTTGAACTCAACGAAGTGTTTTGCCTCCGGATCAATGCGGTGCCAGCGCCGCAAGTGGGCGAGCAAGCGCGATGGGATCGGGACTGTCGGCTGCCGCTCATCAGTCTTCGCGCTGCCCTTCTTCTACGGTAGTAGCGTCCGCGCTCTAGCAATTCCAATAGGTTGGTAGTCGTTTCCAAATGAAGGACGGACGACCGATGCTCATCTTTCGGCCATGCCCTCGGCAGGCTGCGGTGCCGTCCCGGCGCGCACCTTCTCTTCAATTCGGCGGCCGACGTCGGCGTCGATGCTCTTCCAGTATTGGAAGGCGCGGCTCAGCACCGGCTCGCGAACGCCGCCCAACAGGCTGCCGGCGACCTGATCAACAAGCTTCGCACGCTGCGCGTCGCCGAACACCTCGCGTACCAAGACACCAGGTTGGCTAAAATCGTCGTCATTGCCGCGCATCGTGTAGGAGTTGCGCACCATTTCGCCGTCGGCCTCCCAGCCGTCGTCAACCGGACCGGTCTCATCCGACCATGACCGGCCGCCGCTGTTGGTCGCATAAACGGGCTCTGCACCGCTGTGACGATAGGCCATCGGCCCGTCGATCATGTAGCTGTTCACCGGCACCTTGGGCTGGTTGACCGGCAACTGGTGGAAATTGGCGCCGATCCGGTTCCGCTGCGCATCGTTATAGGCGAAAGCGCGGCCGAGCAGCATCTTGTCGGGCGAAAGGCCGATGCCGGGCACCGTGTTCCCGGGCGAGAAAGCCGCCTGCTCGATCTGGGCGAAGAAATTCTGTGGGTTGCGGTTCAAGGTCATCGCGCCGACGCGGATCAATGGATAGTCGGCGTGCGGCCATATCTTGGTGAGGTCGAACGGATTGACCCGGTAGGTCTTTGCATCGGCGTAGGGCATGACCTGGACTGAGAGGACCCAACGAGGAAAATCCCTGCGCGCGATCGCATCGAACAGGTCGCGGCGGTGAAAATCGGCGTCGCTGCCCGCCATGCGGGCAGCCTCGGCGTTGCTGAAGAACTTCACCCCCTGCTGGGTGTGGAAATGATACTTCACCCAGAATTTCTCGCCTGCAGCGTTCAGCCACATGTAGGTGTGCGAACCATAGCCGTTCATGTGCCTCCATGTGCGCGGCAAGCCGCGCTCGCCCATCAGATAGGTGACCTGGTGCGCGCTCTCCGGATTGTTGGTCCAGAAGTCCCACTGCATGTGGTTGTCGCGCAGACCTGAATCCGGGAGCCGCTTCTGGCTGCGAATGAAGTGGGGGAACTTCATCGGATCGCGGACGAAGAAGATTGGCGTGTTGTTGCCGACGAGGTCGTAGTTGCCCGCGTTGCTGTAGAATTTTAGGCTGAAGCCGCGCACGTCGCGCCAGGTATCAGGGCTCCCCTGTTCGCCGGCGACGGTCGAGAAACGGGCCAGCATGTCGGTCACCGTCCCCTTCTGAAAAAGCGCCGCCTTGGTATAGACGGACACGTCCTCGGTCGTCTCGAATACGCCGAACGCGCCCGATCCCTTGGCATGCGGCTGGCGCTCGATCACCTTCTCGCGGTTGAAATGCGCCATCTGCTCGAGGAAATGGACGTCGTGAAGCAGGATCGGACCGTCGGGACCGATCGTGAGGGAGTTGCGATCGCTCGGCGCCGGCGCGCCGGCTCCCGTGGTGGAGTGAACGGTCTGGTTTGTACGCTGGCCTGACATGGAAGAGCTCCTGGGTTGCATTGTGCGAGTGCATTCGCGATAGAGGAGCCGGCAAAGGCTGCCCTTATGAGCGATGGGAGTCGCGGCTCAACCGCGCCGCCAAAGGTGAAAATCTGAAGCAGTCCACCCGTATATCGATATAGAAATGCGTGAGGTTCTTCTGGTTCCAAATGTCGACGTGAAAGCCGAACGCCGTGATAACGGAGAATGTCGCCGGCACGGCGGCTACGAAGCACGTGTGAAAGTTCCACCGCGTGAGACTTCGCACTGAGAATCTCAAGGCCTCGATTGATCGTGCAGCCGCCGTTGCTGGCGTGCGATGTTCTATGAACGTGGCGTTGCGGCGATCGAAGAACCGCCAAATCACGCTCGGCGCGAAGCGTGGCCGTGTGCTTTGAACAAATGGTCGGCGATCTCGGCCGACGTAATGTCAGGTGTGGCCCTGTGCGGTTTGCACTCAAAGGTGTGAGGTATGGTCGTTAGTGAGAGGGCGAACATTGGGCATCAATCGATAAGAGCCGCGTCGAGCGTGATGGCGACCTTCATTAATTTTGACACCGGGCAGCCGGACTTAGCCTTGTCCGCCAGTTCTGCGAACTTTCCTCGGTCGATGCCCGGGATTTTGGCGCTCAGCGTCAGATGTACGGATGTGATGGCAAAACCGTCATCGATTTTGTCGAGCGTGACTTCCGCCTTCGTATCCATCTGCTCCGCGACGAGCTTTGCCTCGCCCAGAATCAGCGACAGAGCCATAGTAAAGCAACCCGCGTGGGCAGCTCCAATCAACTCCTCCGGATTGGTGCCAGGCTTTCCCTCAAATCGGCTGCTAAAACCGTATGGATAATCCTTCAGAGCGCCGCTCTCAGTCGAGACGGCACCTTTCCCGTCCTTGATCCCGCCGCGCCAAACAGCCGTTCCAACTTTTTTCATCAGACATCTCCTCTATTGGCGGCTGGTGGCGTTCCCGTCTTTCCGTCACATAAGCCATGCTTCCACCGCTTCACCGCGGGCGCGGCCGAGTAACATGGTTCCGTCAGGAACGGTTAAAACCTCAACCCCCTGCGCGAGATATGGTCTCCCGAATTCTGCATTTTCCTGGTTCATTCGACCTCGCCGGTCATCTCGAGAAGCGCAGCAGCGAGCAGGCGATTGTGAGGACCACTCGTAGAACCTGCGCGAAAGCGCCCAACGATGACCTGAACACCAAACCGGGGTCTGTGCAGAATTGCACACCTCGCTGGACGGAAGAGCAACAAAGACCCTTCGCGGAGGATGGAACTGCCGAGAACCGCGCGCCGGACGCACTTTGCATCGATACTATTCACGATCGATGCCGCGCAGCAGGCCAAATTCGGGGCTCCGGATAGTACGGTCGCGTTGGTGTCTGGCAAACATTTACTGCGCTTCGACCTCGACGATCCGATCTGGCACAAACGCGATTCGCTGCGTTCTATTCAATGGCCATGTCTCTCAGCAGACATCAGGATTCGAGGCCACGACCGGCGACTGCGGCAACAGCATGGCATGTCCGAGTATGCAACATTGCACAGGCTCAGATTCGCATTTCATTCATTGCAGGAGGCGCGGCGACGTTCGGCAGACCGATGTTCATGTGTGCGGGATGGGAGATACAAATGTTTCGAAAACCGCTGATGACCCTTGGGATCATGATGTTGGTAGCCGGGCCGACGGTCGCTGCAGAAAGCGTTGAAAAGTCGCCCCCGCCGAACTTCTCAAAGATGAAGTAAAATAAGCCGGCGCGAGAACTCTTAATGGCGCAGCCTGCGGATGGACGTCTCATGGTATCCAGCGGAACCACGCAGACAAGAAGATATCTACGATATCTAGTTTTGCGTACCCCAGCAAGCGTCCTTATGCCGGATGGTCATATTGGGTGTTTCGAGGGAAAGTGCGCGCTGACATCAGCTATCATTGAGCCTGTCACGGACAGCCGGCCTGAGAAGCGAGGTTTTCCGAAAAATTATCTTCTTCAACGCCTGATCTCTGGCTCATCGTGCAACAGCATATTCAGTAATGAGCTATGAACGTGAATCTCGCCATTGTAATCTATCAAGCCCAGCTTTCGAAATTTGTTCATGAAATGACTCACACGAGCTCGCGTGGTTCCGACCATTTCGGCCAGAACCTCCTGGCTAATTTTTGCGATCACCGAATCGGTTCTTCCTTCCTTGCCGAAATTCGCCATGAGGAGAAGGATCCGCGCGAGGCGCTTTTCGCTCGAATTAAATAGTTGATCGACAAGATCCGATTCAATGCGAGCGGTCCGGCTTAAGAGATGGGTAATGAACATCTCCGAAAATGCCGCCTCTTTATGAATCACGTCGGTTACCGCTACTTTCGCCAGTCGCATGATTGAGGATTCCGTCATTGCGGTGGCTGTAGCCAGTCGGCGTGGTTGCCCGACCAGACATCCCTCGCCGAAGAAATCGTCCGTTCCCAAAATTGCGACGACTGCTTCCTTTCCCTGCTCCGATACGACGGTGATCTTAACGTTGCCTGTCTGAACGTAGAAAATTGAATTGGCAGAGTCCCCTTGCGCGAAAACGATCTGGTTCTTGCGGTACTGACCTATGGTCCGTCCACCATTGGCTTCAGTGAGAAAAACCTTTGCATCGAATTGTTTTTGCCCGGCTGTCATGGCGCCGTACTCAACTTTGAGCTGCGGACCCGCAGGCTGCTATTTTCAAGCAGGTGCCGCAGGTTAGCACATTCGTAAAATCCTGAGAATAGGTGTTGGTGCTATCTCGCCACCCCGTCTCCCTGGCTGGTGATTACGCCCTTAACGGAGCGAACAGCGGCTCGAGGATCGATCGAGTGGAATGACATCCATTAGAGCGCGGAAGCAGACGGCAAAAGCCCACGTCGTTTGACCCCAATGGGCGCAATCGACGACTTGTCCCGCTTTGCGTGAGACTGCGCCATTAGAACGACCATCCTTGACTGCCTGCCACGGCTCCGGCAATCGTCGCCAGACTTAGTGCGAGCAGTACCCAATGCGCCGTCTGCAACCATGCCAGTCGCGCCGCGAACCGGCCGCTCGTCGATACCGCGCGGGACCGACGTGAGATGAGCGGCTCTGCAACAAAGAGAATGATTGCGAACAGCAGCCACAAACAAACCATGGCGTGCATCCACCAGAACTCCGCCGAACGAAAGCGGGTCCATAGTTCAAGCCGCGTCGTCATATAGAGCCCTGTCAGCCCAACCACGATAAGCGCTGTTCGCGCCTGCCAGACGAAACGGCGCTCTATGGCCTGGAAGGCTTGCGCTGAATTCTCGCCCAGCGCCTGACGGCGGACGGCTGGAAGGACAACCGTCGTCACCATCGAAACGCCACCTATCCAGATGACTATGGCGAGGACATGCAGGACACGTGCAACAATAACATCAATCATGGCACACCCAATGTTTCGGCGCTACGCACACGTCCTCTCTCGGCCTTGATTCTGATCGTCCCACATTTCGTGATCCCATGGCCGTCCCCTACCTTGGCAAACTAGCGCGTCCTCCATCCAGCACGTTTGCGTTGGATCAAATCCTCGTGGTATCGACCATTGATCACCGCTAGAAAGTGGTGGAGGGCATCGGTGTCCTTTCGAATCAACAACGCTCCCTCACCCGCCCTCTCGCAAACGACAGATCAAGGGCATCCAACGCTCACAGCACCTTCATCATCTGGCGGCCCGTTCAATTTTGCCGCAAGCGATGGGTAATGTAACAGAAGCGGGGATTGAGCCGAGGGACACCACCGATGCGGGAAGCTTGGTCGTCGCCGGTACACCATGAATGAAGACGACTCTGCGATCGAGAGCGAGATCCTGGCCGCCAAACGCCACAGCAAACGCTGCCTGCAACGCTTTCAGCGAGACGGTCTTCTCGTAACTGTAGCTCCCTTTCGCTGAAGCCTTCGGGTAAGTCTCGGTCGGGATCTGCATGGCAGCCGGCGTACCATTAAAGGGTACCATCGTCGTCCCGGACGTGGCTTCCGTTTCGATGAGGTCGATCACGCCGTCATGATTGGCGTCTGCCGCAGCCGTGGGACAAGTCGCCACGCGCCCATCCTTAAAGCCATGAAAGTGTTGCCAATGCTCGATGTCCGGTGGGGCGCCCTTGACGTCGATGGTAATCGTCAGCACATCGCCGCGCACCGTGAAGCGAGCTTTTCCGATTGTATCGCTGGCGGCAATGTCAGCATTGAGCGGGTGCAATTCGGCAACATAGACAGCGCCTGCTGCGTCGGCACGCGCGGCTGTGTTTGCCGTCGTCGTCCCGGCGCAAACGATTGCTACGGCTGCTAACATGCTCGAAAACTCGGCGGCACGTCCAAACCTCATAGTGGCCATGGCTCCCTCCTAATGAGCATCCAAACATCCTCCTTATCAGCCCTCTTAAGCTCGCCATTTGCGCTAGCTCAAATGGCCCCGCTTCCGGGCGGCCTATATTGGCCTCGGCGAAGCTGGCAGACTGCGCCGTCACGCACGCCAATCGCGGCCAGCCCTCGCTCTGTGAGGGTCACGCCAATGAGGGAGGTGTTCATGGCGATGCTGGCGCCGCGATTCGCGAATTCCACAAATTCAGTTCCCGAGCCTGTTCCAACTCGATCGAGATCGCACAAGGGAAGGCGTCCATGATCATAAAATCTTCCAGCCAGGTCTCTCGCAACCGTCTCTTCAAACGGTTTCCGATACCGGCGAACTTCGGGGTGACGAAGGAGTTGAAGATCGGTCGCGGAAAGAGCTGGCCTGCGCCGGCCGGAGCAACACGCACCAGGACATTCGAAATCTACCGATACGAGCCGGATTCAGGGCGCGGCCCGCATCTGGACACCTTTGAGGTCGATCTCGACGATTGCGGGCCTATGGTTCTCGATGCGTTGATCTGGATCAAAAACAAGGTCGACTCGACGCTCACTTTTCGGCGGTCCTGCCGCGAGGGTGTCTGCGGATCCTGTGCCATGAACATGGACGGGACGAACTGGCTTGCCTGCACACGGTTCATTACCGACATGGAAAGCCCGGCCAGGATTTACCCCCTTGCCAACATGAAAATCATCAAGGACCTGGTTCCCGACCAGACGCACGTCTTCGCCCAGTACGCCGCGATTGAGCCATGGCTCCAATCCAGGACACCCGTCCCCGAGCGCGAACGCCTTCAATCGGTCGAGGAGCGCAGCCAACTCGATGGCTATTACGAGTGCATTTTATGCTTCTGCTGCACCTCCGGATGCCCAAGCCATTGGTGGAACGGCGATCGGTTCCTGGGACCTGCCGTTCTGCTCCAGGCCTGGCGTTGGTTGACCGACAGCAGAGATGACGCGACGGAGGAACGTCTCGACAAGCTCGAAGACCCCTTCCGTCTCTATCGCTGCCATACGATCCTCAATTGCACGCGCACCTGCCCCAAGGGTTTGAATCCCGGCAAAGCCATAGCGCAAATCAAGAAGATGATGATCGAGCGTCAGAGCTGATCGTCGCAGGAGGTAAATCCCGATGGCATCCAATTCTCCCGCCGATCGGCAACGGCCACTCTCGCCGAACATGCAGCTCTACCGGCCTCAGTTGACGTCGGTGCTTTCGGTCGCCAACCGGCTTACCGGCATAATTCTGAGCATCGCCGCCATCGCGCTGGTGATCTGGCTTGTCGCGGGAGCAGCGGGACCGCAAGCCTACGCCGTCGTGAAAGCGGCTCTCGCCTCCTGGACGGGGCAAGTCATTCTGTTCGCATCTACGTTCGCGTTCTTTCTGCATTTGCTCGGCGGCATCCGACACCTTGTCTGGGACACCGTGCACGGATTCGAGCTTCGGGCTATCTACATGTCGGGATGGACCGTCGTTGCCGCCAGCGTTGTGATGACGCTTGTTGCCTAGGTTGCCAGCTTTTGCATGGGGAGATAGTGCGATGGAACGCGACGACATGCGCACACCTCTGGCGCGCGCTATCGGGCTTGGTTCCGCAAAGGACGGAGTCCAACATTGGTGGATGCAACGCGTCTCGGCGATTGCACTCGTCCCGCTCACGGTGTGGTTCATCGCTGCGATCATCGCGCAGACCCGGGCCGGTTACACAGCTTTTGTTGCCTGGCTGCGCAGCCCCCTCACCGACATCCTGATGGTTATGTTGCTGATCGCGCTGTTCTACCATGCGGCACTTGGTTTGCAGGTGGTCATCGAGGACTACGTTCACTCCGGCACCAGATTGGCGGCCGTGATCGTGGTGCGGCTGGCCTGCTTCGCGTTCGCCGTCGCGGGTATCCTCGCAACACTTCGTATCGCAGCGGGTTCGTAGATAATTTAGCACGCGGTTTTCGTTCCGAAAACTGTGCCGTAGTCCTCAAACCCTGGGCTCAACCGCGAATGACAGCTTCATTGCGGATAAGGGACCAACGCGACCATCACGATGAAAAGGAGCTAATGCGACCGTCGCAGCATCAGCGAACCCGATCACCAATCATGCATCATGGCGTCGTCCCCGCGAAACTCCAAACTGCCTATGATCGATCCGACGCAGTGTTTGCGTCCCCATGGCTTGCAGGTGAAATGCCGACAACCTCGACACAGTCGACCCCTAAGCCACATTGATCAAACAACTGTTTGGCCGCGACTAGCGCGCCTGATGGACTATCAGAAGCCAAATCAAATTGCCTTTGAAGATGCTTCGAACTGTGCCCACTCGCATCGCGCAGTGTCTTGTAGAAGCTTACGCGGAATTCGCGCATTTCGAATCTCCATCCGTCGAATTCTGACGTATGTTGAGATCCTGATCGCTCGAATGGATTTTTCGGGTTCATTTTGCGGATGATCATGTTGTCGATCGGCGCAAGACTTGACGGCGGTCAGGAAGGCAAAGGCGGAAATACTTAGGCCAGCGACGGGCTCGCTGCTTTGCTAAGACGGGAATTCCGCATCGGTAATGCGAACGCGATCGGCATGGAGCAGCCAATCGTTCACTTTTCCGGTCTCACAGAACTTTACCTTCGCCATTTCGGCGGCATGCCCCCTGCTTGGGGCCTCGATCTCGATCGAACGCTGGCAGATCTCAGCCTCATGCCCGTTTTCGCCAAGGACATCTTTCATAAACCGGGCGATATAGCGTGTCATGCAAGCCTCCTGACTGGATTTAAGGCGGCAATGCAATTCGGCCGACCTTTTGTCCTAGGGTACCACGACTGACGCCGTTCATTTTGAGGCAAATCAAATCAAACAATTATATGATGCGAATATGCTTAAATCAGGTCGGAGGCCGCACGAGAGAAGCCTCCATCCGTCGCTGGGCCGAAGTCGGGGACCGGATCATGCGCGTTCCGGATCGATAAACGTGACCCAGTAGGCATGGATAGCGCCTGCAAGCGCACTGGACACTCGTGACAAAGCAAAGTGGAAAGTCCGATTTACCGGCGCTCGGCACTTTCGTTCTGCTGCTCGTAGTGCTTGAATGCCTTGAGCAAGCCTCCCAAAACTTCCGCCGATGTCTCAAACATCGCTTTAAATTGGGGCTCGTCAACCTTCTCGATGTCTTCACGCAGATGATCTATCGTTTGCTGTAAACGTTGCTGCATCATTTGAGTGTGGTGGCGGGGATCGCGGCTATCGGCATCCGTCATCTGGCCCTCCGTTTGATGGTATCAACACATGGTTGTACATTTTTCGTCATCGACCAGTGCACCGTGGGAGCGCTAGGTTGCCGGCGAGTCAGTCTTGGGCTCCCGCTTCACGTTCCTTCCCAACAGCAAGTCCCGCAGGACAACGGCGTCGTTATGAACTTCGTCATGAGCCGAGAACACGAGTGTGATCGGACCTTGCCGCGCCCGAGCGCGTAGCTTGCCGAGATGTTCAGGATTCCGACGCACTTCGCCGGCATAACGGCGCCGGAATTCCTGCCACCGAGCCGGATCGTGTCCGAACCATTGTCGCAACGCGGTGCTGGGCGCGATATCCTTGAGCCATTCATCGATGGCCGCCGATTTCTTTGTCATGCCGCGCGGCCAAAGCCGGTCGATCAATATCCGGGCGCCGTCACCGCGAGCGGGAGGTTCATATGCGCGCTTCAACCGGACATTGGCTGCGGCAATGCTCTTGCTCATTTGTGTTGCTCCGGACCGTAGGAAGTCTCAATCGCTCACTTTCTTCACTGCAGCGCCCTTGTGCATCGCAATGTGGTCAGTCCTCGTGCTCTTGATTTCGTATTGGGGATCGTTCTTGTTCGCATGATGCATATACCCTTTGTAATCAACGTCTCTGGTGTGAACCTTGACGATCATGCCGCTGACATATCCCGCTTCGGAATTCCAGGTTACGTGATCACCAACTTTGAATTCTTCGGCCATGAGTGTTATCTCGATCTTTCGACTTCCGGCAGCGGCACTCACATAAAACGCTGCATAAGCGAGTGCGTTAAATTGCGTGCAGGCTGCTATGCCAGGATCACCCGCACCCGATGATGACCTGAACACCAAACCCGGGTCTGTTCAGAATTGCACACATCACTGCAGAGAGGAGCAAGGGCCCTTCGTAGAGCCACCAACGCCAGGAACTCATGAAAGCGCATCTGCGCTGCATGAGATCTGCACCTTGTACGGCGTGCTCAGCCTGCACTGAGTAAAACTCGCCAAGCGAGCAGGTAAACGATTGTATCGCTTCGCGGCAGTGCCTACTTGTAGCATCGAGCATAAGCTACGACGGCATAAATGCCATCGTGTTAGTCGGCGATCCCAAGGGTCGCGCGGAGCCGCCTTTCATGTCCTCGAAAATCGAAGACTATGCACTTCTGGGAGATTGCGAGACTGCCGCGCTCGTTGGACGCGATGGATCGATCGACTGGCTTTGTTTGCCGCGCTTTGACAGCTGTGCATGTTTCGCGGCACTCCTCGGTGGGCGCGAGCACGGTCGGTGGCTGATTACGACAACGGACAAGGCCGCACGTATTTCCCGGCACTACCGCGACGATACGCTTATTCTGGAAACTGATTTCGAAACGGCGGATGGCGCTGTCACGTTGGTAGACTTCATGCCGCCACGCGGGAAAACTTCGGACGTGGTTCGCATGATCGTCGGCCGTCGCGGCCGCGTCGCAATGCGTACCGAGCTTATTCTACGTTTCGATTACGGTTCGCTCGTGCCCTGGGTGACCCGAATGGAGGACGGCAGTTTGCTGGCTGTTTCCGGACCGGACATGGTCGTCGTGCGCACGCCAGTACGGCTGCGAGGGAAGGACTTCACGACGATTGGTGACTTCACTGTATCGGCCGGCCAAACGATTCCGTTCGTCCTGACCTATTCTGCCTCGCACCTGTCGCCTCCTGCCCCCATTGACGCACAGAAAGCTCTTGTCGATTCGGAAACGTTCTGGCGTCACTGGATAGGTCACTGCACGAGCGCGGGCAAGTGGTCGGCGGATGTTCGCCGTTCACTCATTACACTGAAGGCGTTAACGTATCGTCCGACAGGCGGCATTGTTGCTGCTCCCACCACATCCCTGCCAGAGCAACTTGGAGGTCCACGCAACTGGGATTATCGCTTTTGTTGGTTGCGTGATGCCACTTTTACGCTGCTCGCGCTGATGAACTCGGGCTATTACGAAGAGGCACGATCATGGCAAACGTGGTTGTTGCGTGCGGTGGCTGGCCGGCCGTCGCAAGTGCAAATCATGTACGGCCTGCTGGGCGAGCGACGTCTGACGGAATGGGAGATCCCCTGGCTACCGGGCTATGAGGGATCTAAACCGGTACGAATTGGCAATGCCGCCGCCACCCAATTGCAGCTCGACATCTTTGGCGAGGTCATGGATGCCTTCTGTCAAGGCCGCAACGGGAAACTGGCCGTGGAGGAGCACGCCTGGGCCGTGCAGCGTGCGCTCCTCGATCACCTGGGGACCGTCTGGGATCAGCCGGATGAAGGAATCTGGGAAGTTCGTGGCGGTCGCCAACAATTCACTTATTCAAAGATGATGGCCTGGGTGGCTTTCGACCGCGCCATCAAAGGCGCGGAAAACTTCGGTCTTGAAGGGCCAATCGCACACTGGCGCGCCTCGCGCGGAAAAATCCACGAAGAGATCTGCAGTCACGCATTCGATCCGAAGATTGGCGCCTTTGTGCAATCGTACGGGTCAAAGAACCTCGATGCAAGTTTGCTGCTCATTCCAGCCGTTGGTTTCTTGCCCCCCGATGATCCAAGGGTTCGAAGCACTATTGCCGCTATCGAGCAACATTTATTGGCTGACGGTCTTGTCCGACGCTATGACACCGCGGACACCCGCGACGGCCTGCCCCCAGGCGAAGGCGTATTCCTCGCTTGCAGCTTTTGGCTCGCAGATAGTCTGCTGGCAACAGGGCGACGCGAGGAAGCACAGCAATTATTCGAACGGCTGCTTGCGCTCAGGAATGATGTCGGACTCTTGTCCGAAGAATACGATCCACAGACGAAGCGGTTAGTTGGCAATTTCCCCCAGGCACTTTCGCACATCGCACTTGTCAACACGGCTCACAACCTCACGCGTTCGGAAAAGCCGGTCCGGCAAAGATCCGGGCATGCAGTCACGAGCAATCGATCGGGCTGACGGCTGGAAATTCGATCATCCAGCCTGCCGAGTGTGCAACATTGCACAGATTCAGATTCGCATTTCATTCATCGTAACAGGCGCGGCGACGTTCGGCCGGGCCGATGTTCATGTGTGCGGGATGGGAGATACAAAATGTTTCGAAAAACGCTGATGACCCTTGGGATCATGATGTTGGTAGCCGGGCCGACGATCGCTGCAGAAAGCGTTGAAAAGTCACCCCCGCCGGCTCCCTACAAAAAGGTAAGCGAGCTCGTTAAGCTTCCCGATTTTCTACCCGGCATGGGGACGCTCTATGTCGACCCCACGACGCTGCCGGACGGGCCGTTTCTCGCATACGATCATGCGGGCAAGCTCGTCAGCACAATTTATATGATCCCCCTCAAGGACATCGACGGGCATAAGACGATCGACGATCTGAAGGCACCCGGCGGCAATGTCGACCACGTTTCGTTGTATTACAACGCCGGCCATCCGGGTGTGGAAGTGCCTCACTATCACATCGTGCTGTGGCATGTGACGAAGGCGCAAGAGAAACTGGTCGAGAAATAGCCAGATGCTGACGCGGCGAGCGGCACTCGGTGTCGGCGGCGGCTTCCTCGCGAATGCAGGTTTTTCCAACCTCGTTCGGGTTAACGCGGCCGAGCTCATCGAGATTCACATGAAAAGCGACCCTGGAGGCGGGGTCGTCGGGTTCGATCCAATCGGAGTGCTATTGCAACCCGGCCAAACGGTGCGCTGGGTCTGCGACGACAACGTGCATACGGCGACGGCTTACAGTCCTGAGAATGATAATCATTCGTTGCGTATCCCGACGAGCGCCCAGCCATGGGCGTCCGATTTTCTCCTGCCCAAACAGTCCTTCGAGGTAACGCTCAACGTGGAGGGCATCTACGACTACTTCTGCGCACCGCACGAAGAGGCCGGCATGGTGGGCCGGCTTATCGTCGGCAGCGCCATCGGACCCGGTGCGCTGCCTTTCGATTATTACTCGACCCAGGGCCACAACTGGAAACCGGTCCCGCCAGCCGCGCAGCAGTCGTTCCCGACGATCGAGGCAATTCTGGCACAGAAAACAGTTCGCTCACCCTTGAACTTCGCAAAGATGCCGATGAAATGAGCCGCTGGATTTATGAGTTCGCGGAGTTGACGTTGGGATCGAATGTAATTCGTAACGCCCTGACCGCATAGTTGCCAGTCGCGAGAGATGTGGAGATCGCATGCTGTCCGATCCGCTTTTCCTGTCCCGCCTGCAGTTCGCTTGGGTGATCGCGTGGCATATTCTTCTGCCGGCCTTCACCGTTGGATTGGCTTCATACATCGCGGTGCTTGAAGGCATCTACTTCGCGACCGGGCGCGACGTGTATTTCCGATCGTCGATGTTCTGGATCAAGATTTTTTCCGTCTCATTCGGAATGGGCGTGGTCTCCGGAATTGTAATGCCGTTCCAGTTCGGAACCAATTGGAGCCGATTTTCGGACGTTACCGCGAACGTTCTCTCGCCGCTCTTCGCTTACGAAGCCATCATGGCCTTCTTCCTCGAGTTGGCGTTTCTCGGAGTTCTGCTATTCGGCCGAAAGCTCGTGCCGCAATGGGCGCATTTTTTCGCGGCCCTCATGGTTGCGTTCGGAACGCTTCTCTCGTCATTCTGGATCCTTTCCGCCAATAGTTGGATGCAAACGCCAGCCGGCTATGAGCTTGTTGACGGACGCTTCTTCCCCAAGGATTGGTTTCAAATCGTCTTCAATCCGTCCTTCCCGTACCGGCTAACCCATACGATCGTCGCCTTTTATGTCACCACCGCCTTCGTCGTCGCTGCTGTGGCAGCGTATCTGATCCGAGGCGGTCGCTTCATCGAAGAGGGTCGCGTCATGTTTTCGATGACGCTGTGGCTCCTGAGTGCTCTTGTGCCGCTGCAAATCCTGCTCGGCGACTTGCACGGGCTCAACACGCTTGAATATCAACCCGCAAAGCTCGCTGCGATCGAGTCTCATTGGGAGACGGCAAGCCGAGTCCCACTGAATCTCTTTGCTATTCCCGACGAGATCAATGAGACGAACCACTACTCGGTCGCAATTCCGCTCCTCGGGAGCCTTATCCTGGCCCACGATCCCAACGCGACGATCAAGGGCCTGAAGGATTGGCCGCCACGGAATCGCCCGCCGGTGGCAATTCCGTTCTTTGCCTTCCGCATCATGGTCGGAATCGGCGTCATTATGCTCGGCCTCGTCGTGACGAGCTGGTGGTTGAGGTTCAAGAGGCGTCTTTTCGAAACACGCTGGTTCCTGCAAGCATGTCAATTCGTGGCCCCGCTGGGCTTCGTCGCCGTATTGGCCGGGTGGATCACGACCGAGGTGGGGCGACAGCCCTGGACCGTTTACGGCCTGCTCCGCACGGCGGATTCGGTTTCTCCCTCTCTGACGGGCATGGATGTCTGGATTTCTCTTGCGGGATATATCCTGGCGTATCTCATCATGTTCCCCGCGGGGATTTTGATCATGGGCCGACTTGTCCGCAGGGGACCGGCCGATTCCGCAGTCAGCGAGAGTCCTATCGAAGGCGGCAGACCCGACCTCCTGGTCCGCCCGCTTCCAACCGCGTCAGGAAGGCCCCGGCCATGAATCCCTTGGTGCTCGACACCGTGCCGATCTGGACACTCATCCTCGGCGTCGGTGTATTTTTCTACGTCCTGCTCGACGGGTTTGATCTCGGGGTCGGAATGCTGTTCGGGTTCGCGCCGGATACGCCATCCCGCAATCTTGTGATGAACTCCATCGCGCCCATCTGGGATGGCAACGAGACTTGGCTCGTGCTTGGCGGCCTTGCGCTTCTTGCAGCCTTCCCGCTCGCCTTCGCCATTATCATCCCGGCAGTTTATTTCCCGATTCTGGTCATGCTGCTCGCGCTGATCTTCCGCGGCGTTGCATTCGAGTTCCGGTATCGCGATGCCGAGCACAAGACGTTCTGGGATTATGGATTTGTCTACGGGTCCGCCATCGCAACTTTCGCACAGGGTATGGTGCTCGGGGCGTTTATCCAGGGGTTCGAGGTCGAGGGCCGAGTGTTCGCCGGCAGATCGTTCGACTTTCTCACTCCGTTCTCCGTTCTGACCGGAATTGCGCTCGTGTTCGGCTACGGACTGCTCGGCGCCGGCTGGCTCATCTTGAAAACGGAGGGGGACCTGCAGGCCTGGGCGCGCCGTCACGGCCGATGGTGTTTTATTGGCGTCATCGCTGCCATCGGCGTTGTCAGTCTCTGGACGCCCTTCGTTCACCAGGATATCGCGCAGCGATGGTTCTCCTGGCCCAATCTCCTGTTGCTGTCGCCCGTGCCGATCATCACGGCGCTGCTGGCGTGGGCGGAGTGGCGCTCGCTGAACAACGATTCCGAGATAGCTCCTTTTGCTGCTGCCGTCGGTCTTTTCGTGATGTCATATGTTGGCATTGCCATCAGCCTATGGCCCAACATTGTTCCGCACCGCTTCAGTCTATGGCAGGCGGCCTCCTCTGAAAGCACGCAAGCCTTCCTTCTCGTCGGTACGCTGTTTCTGCTGCCGATCATCCTCATGTACAGCGGATGGTCATATTGGGTATTTCGAGGGAAAGTACGCGCCGACATTGGCTATCATTGAGCCTGTCACGGGCAGCCGGCTTGAGAAGCGAAGTTTTCCGAAGAGTTATCCTCTTGACCGCCTGATCTCAGGCTGATCCCTTCGACGCATTCGTCAACGAGCGCGAGCCGTGGGCACCGGCAACTGAGGAGACGATCTTGCGCATTCTGTTCGTCGGCGATGTCGTCGGGAAGGCAGGTCGTGAGGCGATCCGCACTCACCTTCCAGGCTGCATCTCCCAATGGAGGGTCGAGCTTGCCATCGTCAACGGCGAGAACGCCGCCGACCAGGGCTTTGGCATCACGCAACCGATCTACGAAGAACTCCTTTCCGCAGGCGCCGACGCGATCACGCTCGGCAATCATTCCTGGAATCGCAGAGAAGCTCTTCAATTCATCAAAGATGCCCCTCGCCTCATCCGACCCATCAACTACCTATCCGGCACGCCTGGACGCGGAGCGGCCCTGATCGAGACGAAAGCCGGGAGGCTCGCGCTGGTGATCAACGCTCTGGGGCGGCTGTTCATGGAGCCGGTTGAGGATCCGTTCGGCCGCATCGGCGCCGCACTCGACGCGCACCCGCTCGGCCGCGCGGTAGGTGCGACCGTCGTGGACTTCCATTGCGAGGCCACTGGAGAAAAGCATGCGGCGGGACACTTCTGCGACGGACGAGCCAGCCTCGTCGTCGGCACGCATACCCATACGCCCAGCGCCGACGGCAGGATTCTGTCAGGCGGCACCGCTTTCATGACGGACGTTGGCATGACCGGCGACTTCGACTTTATCGTTGGCATGGCGAAGGAAGAGCCACTGCGGCGTTTCACGACCGGCGTCGCTACTGGCCGCTTCGAACCGGCGTCGGGCGAAGCGACGATGTGTGGCGTCGCGGTAGAGACCGACGACAGGACGGGGCTGGCCGTTAGGCTGGCGCCCGTGCGACTGGGAGGTTGCCTCAGGCGAGCCGTTCCGGAATTCTGGATCTGAGCGAGATCGGCTTCCGGGCCTTATCGTCGGCGCAGCTTGTTTTCGACGATCGCGGCCATGACGCCGAGAAAGAGAACTGAAGCCACAACATCAGGGGGCGCAATGAAAATGACCCGCCAGCATATTTGTAGCCATCGACATGCTCCCCCACTCCCCGTCGCGCTCGACGAGCACGCGCAACTCGCCCTTCTCGATCAGACTGCGTTTCAGATAATCCAGCCGAAGCGACTGGCCGCATGTCTCGAGCTGCCTGAGTGGGTCCATGTCTGCATGTTCCTGTTTCTAGAAAGCTGCTGTTTCACTGCTTCGAATGCCCTTCCCGAGGTGAAGCCGAATTTATTCAGCAGATCTTCAAGCGGCGCGGAGGAGCCGAAAGCGCGCGTGCCCCATGTCGCAGTGGTACTTTCAGAGTGATCTCTATCCGTCATTGCTCTCCTCCGTGAGGCCGCAATGGTCTACACGCAGCTCTGGTCCAGCATCGGCACCGACATCATCGACGACAAATGACCCGACTGCACGCGGCCAAAACGGTCTGCGTCATCGTTCTATCTGTCGCTCACCGCCGATGGTCAGGCGCTTCGCCTGTGACAACTGTTCAAAATTGCACACTTGTGAAAAGTTCAGGAATAATCGAATAACTCGATGTTTCTTGAACGCGTCGACGGCCGTCATCGAGATGCGCGCTAACGTGAATGAGGTGATCATGTAAAAAGAGACAATCCCTCATCCATCTTGATATGGCTCAAGGCACCAATCCCAGTTGTTCAATAGAAAAAGCAAGGTCGGCGGCATGGAACAGGAGCCAATATGACCATCAAGGACGCGCTTCTATATGTTCCGCCGGTGCCTGGGGGCGAGATGACTGCCGGCTTTGCGGCTGGTTTGGCCCAACATTTCGGGACCGAGGTCACCGGTCTGACCTTTGCATTCGACGTGGCGTACCCGGCCGGCCTTTATGCGCGCGTACCCGAGGAACTGTTCCAGAAGCTACGAGAAAAAGGTCGCGAAGACGCTATGGTTGCCATGACGCATGTAAAAGGCGTCTTTGACCAAGGGACCTCAAAATTCGTCGGCGTCATGGAGACGTGCTTACCTACCGAAGCAATCGAATCGTTCGTCGAGTATGCACGACTTCGGGATATCGCGATTCTTCCAAACCGCCGCGAGAAGCTGCCGATCGAGCGGCCGCTCATCGAGGCGGTGTTGTTCGGCTCCGGTCTGCCGGCAATGCTCATCCCGGCGGACGGGAAGACGACCTTTGCGATCGATCGGATTCTGATCGCCTGGGACTACAGCCGGGTGGCGGCGCGTGCTGTCGGTGACGCAATGCCGCTGCTGGTCAAGGCGAAGAGGGTCCACATCGTCACCGTGACCGACGATAAGGAGTTGCTTCCGCGCATGGACGCCCACGAACTCGCTCGTCACCTTGCACGCCATGGCGTTACGGTGGTGGTCGATCAAGCCTTGCGAGGAAACATGAGCATTGGCGATGCGCTTTTTCGCCAGGCAGCCGCCATCAACGCCGATCTGATGGTCATGGGCGGGTTTGGTCATTCCCGATTGCGGGATTTCATTTTGGGAGGAGCGACGCAACAGATCCTGACTTGGGCGCCACTGCCGATCCTGATGTCGCACTGAAATCGGATCATATTCGGACTTCTCCTGACGATTGCTCGGTTCAAACGGATAGATCCTGCAGGGAAAAAGCATGAGAGGAAAATATCTTTTGGTGCTTCAAAAGCGAACTCGTCCCGAATGTCCTCTAGGGACGAAGCGCACATGAGCGGCGCCCAGACCGGCGCGCCAGTCTTGAATGAATAGCTTTATTGACGGAGAGCGCAAAAGCGCGGCGCCAACCAGCGGCAAGACCGACACGCGCTGGCGCGCGAGTTCAGTACACAAAAGCATCGATTGGTTGGATGGCAAATAAACGCTATTTCGAACTAGTGCGCGTGCTTGTGCGTGGCCAACTGCGCATGGACACCCGGATGATCAAGGCCGCCCCCGGTAAGCCAGGCGTCGGTGCTTCTGGTAGCCCGTTCGATCAGCTCGCTCGTCTGGGAGAAATCATACGGCGACCCAATCAGCGGGCACAGCGGCGGCACGACAAAATAATCGATGCTGTGATCGAGTCCTTTCAACTCGCTCATTAGTTGCCGAGAGATCAGCAAAGTCAGCGCGTGCAACGCATTTGCGACCGCCCCTACCGGTGGCTTGTCGAGGGCACAGGCGTACCCTGTGGGAAGGACGATCACGCGCCGCGCACCACGTGCGACCGCGACCGTGACCGGCGTGTCGCTCGATACAGCCCCATCGACAAGATAGAGATCGTTGAAATGCACCGGCGCGAAAGCTCCTGGTATCGCAGCGCTTGCGATGATGGCTTGCGCAGCCGAACCTTCCGATAGCACCACGGTACCACCCGACAGAATATCGGTCGCAACGATATGCACTGGGATTTTCGCATCCTCCAGATTGCGGTAGGTGAGATTCTGATTGACGAGTTGGCGCAGCCCATCTGACGCAATGAGGAAATCCCGCCGATGTAAGAAGGTCATTATCGTCTTCCAACTCAGCGGAAACACGTCTTTCCGACGCAATCCGCGCCAGATCGTCTCCAGTCGTTCGATCCCTTCAATCGTGGGGTTGCCCGCATAATAGGCACCATTCAGTGCGCCGACGCTCGAGCCGACGACCATATCCGCGGCAATGCCGTGTCTCGCGAGCGAACGTAGCATGCCGACGTGAATCGCGCCAAAGCTGCCGCCGCCCGCAAAGACAAACGCGGTCTTCGATCGAGTGTGATCAGTAGACACGGATAGCGGCTCCGATATCTTCGGTAGCATTTCACTACACGGTTATACGACCGCGAAGCGCCGAGTTGACGGTATATGCGACAACAACAAAGCGACATTCCAATGCTAGACCGACATGCCGAGAAATTCCTGGTAGGTGCGCGCATCGTCGGAGAAGCAGCCCAGCATACAGCTGGCGATCAAGTCTGCATCGGGCCAGTGCATGCCACGAGTGGATATGCATTGATATGATCTTCTCCGTAGCCAATGCCATTCATAGTGCTGTTGACAACTACTAGATGGTTCACGAGCAGAAAGGTTCCCGGGGTTCGACAGCAGCCGAATGCCTGAGCGAGCGCACCCTCGATCACATCGATGCGATGCATGGCGTCATCGCGTTCGGCGACGCCGCCACCGCGAGCTCCGTACATGCCGACCGCATGCACCTCGTCATCTGGAGGAAAACAGCGTTCGGCTTTTGTCGCCAACGTTATGAATGACGTCTTTCCTGTTAAAAGTTGTTGTCTTTCGTCCCGGAAGAACAGCGCAACGCTCAAACTCTAGCGGGCACCCGGCTTGTCGCGATCGAGGCCCTTGGCGGCCAGATCATCCAGATACGACTGGAATTGGCGTCCCGCATCCCGCCCGATTTCATGCAAGAACGCCCAGGAGAAGATCCCGGTCGTGTGCATGTCATCGAACCCGAGACGTACTGCATAATTGCCGACCGGATCGACTGAAAGGATCGTAACATTGCGCTTGCCACCGATCGTCTTGCGCTCGGATTCGGAATGACCCTGGACTTCAGCGGAGGGACTCACCACGCGCAACAGTTCTGCGGAGAGTTCGAAGGATGCGCCATCGTCGAACACAACGTTCAGCGCACGACGATCCTTCGCAAGGCGGATTTCAACCGGCCAAGGTAAGGTAGCGCCCGTCTGACTCAAATCGCAACTCCATTTCGACAGAGGACTCGATCAGTGCAATGAAACCGCTGCCGGTTTCTCAGCAATGGCGTCCTCGAAGATAGCGACCTCATTTCGTGCGGTCTGAAGTTTCGTATAGGTCATTTTCTTGATGCTGGAGCACCGCCGGACACTTAGTCAACGAGCGAATTTTTTACGACCGAGGAACAATAATTCGCCGGAAGCAGGCAAGTACGACAATTGCCTCTATTGCTTTGCACCTTGCTTGTACTACCTTCTCGAGGATATCACCCTCTGGAGGTAGCGTCATGAAAGCTTTTATTGCGGCAGTGATTTGCGCGGCAGCGATCGGAGTTGGGGCGTCCTATGTGCTCCATACGCAGCAAGAGACGGTCGATGTCGCATTTTCAACGGGCGGCGCGCGCGTCGGCGATCCAGGGCACAATCTCGTCGGGATGAACTAGAGACGAGCGTCTTTCAACGCAGGGCATGGCAACAACGCTCGTGAGATGGCGCTTCTCACGTGCGGTCAGTTTTTATCAACCCGAGAAGATCGACTTGTTCAGCAGATACCTCTTCACCTTCGATCTCATGGAAGGTGAAGGCACGCGCATGCGCATGCAGCCGATCGACTCCCGGCCCTGATTCCCGCGGCTTCAACGTGCGGAACCGCTCGCGGAGCTCGCCGTTCTCGACGCTGCGCTGCACGGCGAGCAGCGTCTGCGGCGAATGATCGCAGAGCGAAGCCGCAAAGGCGACCTCCTCTTCTGCTGCAATGCGAGCAGCCTGACGATCCGGCGCGCCGAATTGCGCCAGGAGGTGCGCGGCGAGACGCTCAACGGCACCTTGCATGTCCGCTTCGCTCGCCTCGGTTACGATGGCAAGCGTTGACCAGCCAAGACTGTCGATACCAAGGAAGCCCGAGCGCAAGGCTACGCGTTGTTTCTGACCCAGGGCGGTTGGATCGTTACAGTCCCCGAACACGAAAGCCCCCGAGACGGCCCATTCGCCCGGATCTGCCGCTCGTTCGAACACGAATGTGTCCGACGGGTCGAGCCTGATGGTACGCGGAAGCTTCAGCATCTTCGTCTCAAGCGAGCTTTGGGCCGCGGAGGCGAGCATCATACCACGACACGCGCGAGAGACCATCGAGAAGACTGGTCCGATCCGGCGTTCCCATATCGAGCGGCGCGTTAACGAGAAGATCGCCGTCGCGGTCGATGCCGCGCCGCTCGCCGGCTTTGCTCTTGGGTAGTCGCGCCAGATAATTGCTGGCGACAGGGTCGAACCCGGCTTCGTTCCACTGGTCGAAGCCTATCATCAAATGCCGTGCGAAACTTCCCACGATCGCGTCAGTTTGAACCATTTCGAAGCCTTCGCCCATTAGCGATACCGCGCCTGGCATCGCGCCAGGCTCGATACTGACCAGATCGGCGGCGCGCAGCATGACACCCAGCACCAGCCAGGCCGGCACGTCGGTCTCGGCGCAGTCTTTTGGCCAGCCGAGCCGCACCCCGCCCAGCAGTCCGCCATCGAAGAAAATTGAATCGGGCCACACAAAGTTGACCTCCCGCTCGGGTGGACAATGCGCCGCGATGGCGTCGGCGGTCGCGTTCATGCCGACGAATAGCGCACGCCGCGCCGATGCCAGTGGCTCGGCGGGTTCCAGCACGACGGCGAATTCGACGAGGTCGTAACGCCCGACCGAGATCAGCGTCCCGGCGCCCGCTTGCGCCGCAATCGCGAGGCCATGAGCAAACGCGTCGCCGCTCTCGCGCAAAGAGACCAGAGTATAACCGGGGGGCAGGTCGAGCGCCCGTTCGGCCTCGTCGACTCCTGACATCATGCGACGCGTCCTCCTTGGCATGCATTCATCGAAAGTCGCAAACTGCTCCCCGCTCCATTGAAAAATGTCCTGTGTGCTTTATCTGGGCAGGGTATGATACTCAGGTCAAGCCGATGACGTCTCCAATTCCGGCCTCATCGAAGCATGCAAGTCTGGCCATGCCGATCGCAAGGACCGGGGCGCGGGAGGAAATGATGGGTGATACCGCACCTCATCTGATGATTTGCACCTGCGAGAAAACCATGTCGTTGGACGCGCGCGCGATCGGCGGCGCCTGTACGGGGCGGATCACCCAGGCCAACCAGCTCTGCAGGCTCGAAATCGACCGGTTCAAGGCCGCGCTCGCCGATGGCGTGGCTATTACCGTCGCCTGCACCCAGGAAGCACCCTTGTTCCGGGAAGTAGCGGAAGATCTCGCCCCCTCCTCCGCGCTCACCTTCGTCAACATTCGAGAGACCGCCGGATGGTCGAAGGACGCCGCCGCGGCTGGTCCGAAGGCCGCAGCGCTGATCGCGGCAGCAGCCGAGGATACGCCACCCATCGCACTGGTGACACTCGAGAGCGACGGCGTCGCCTTGATCTATGGCCGCGACGAGGTAGCGATCGAGGTCGGTCGAAGACTCGGCGACCGTCTCGACATCACGGTGCTTCTGACCAAGCCCGGCGACGTGACCCCTCGCCCTACAAACGAGTTTCCGGTCCTGAAGGGCAGCGTGCGCAATGCGCGTGGGCATCTCGGCCAGTTTGAACTCACGATCGACGACTATGCGTTTCCCGCGCCTTCGTCGCGCCGCCGGCTGGAGTTCGGGGCCCCGCGCGATGGCGCGGTCTCGACCTGCGACATCGTGCTGGATCTGAGCGGTGGCTTGCCGTTGTTTCCCGCGCACGAATTGCGGCCCGGTTATCTGCGCGCCGATCCCCGAGACCGCGCCGCAGTCGAAAAAATGATCGCGGACGCCGGCCATCTGGTCGGCACGTTCGACAAACCGCGCTTTATCCAATTCGACGAATCGCTCTGTGCCCATTCTCGCTCCGGAATCACCGGCTGCACCCGTTGCCTTGACCTTTGTCCGACCGGCGCGATCACGCCGAACGGCAACGCGGTGGCGATCGACCCCGCCGTCTGTGCAGGTTGTGGCTTCTGCGCCGCGGTCTGCCCGACCGGAGCGGCAGGCTATGCGCTGCCGGCCGCGGATGTGCTGATGCGACGGTTACGCACGCTTGTGCAGACCTATCGCAAGGCTGGCGGTAGCGATGCCGTCGTGCTGCTCCATGATGGCGATCATGGCGCGCCGCTCATCGACGCGCTGGCGCGGTTCGGCGACGGCCTCCCGGCAAATGTACTTCCGGTCCGGGTCAACGAAGTCACGCAGGTTGGGCCCGAGGCGATTGCCGCGCTGTTCGCTTACGGCGCAACCGGCGTCGCGTTGCTGACGCGGGCAAAACCCAGTCACGATCCTCTCGGCCTGCGGCGGGTTGTCGAAACATCGGGCACCATCGTCGCGGCGCTCGGCTTTGGCGACGGGCAGGTGCGCATCATCGAGACCGATGACCCTGATCAACTTCGTGGCATGCTGGACGCAGCGCCGGCTGGCGTTGCAACCCGGAAACCCGCGACCTTCATTCCGCGCGGCGGCAAGCGCGGCCTGCTCGAGACCGCTTTTCGCGAGCTGCATCTCGCGGCGCCGGCGCCCGTCGATGTCGTGGCACTTGCGCCCGGCGCGCCATTCGGCGCAGTGTTGCTCAATGTCGAAAGCTGCACGCTCTGCCATTCCTGCGTAACCGCATGCCCGACCGGTGCGCTCTCGGATAACCCGGAGCGGGCGATGTTGCGTTTCACCGAGAGCATCTGCGTGCAATGCGGTCTGTGCGAAGCAACCTGCCCTGAAGACGCCATCAGGCTAAGTCCGAGGCTGGATTTTCAAGCGTGGAACGCGCCACCGCGAGTTTTGAAAGAAGAGGATCCCTTCCTTTGTATCGGATGCGGTAAACCATTCGGCACCAGGAGCACAATCGAACGCGTGGTCGCCAAGCTTGAGGAAAAGCACTGGATGTTTACCGGTGCCAATGCTCGGCGCATCGACGTCGTGAAGATGTGCGAGGACTGCCGCGTTGAGGCCGTCGTCAACGAAAGTTTCGATCCTCATGCGGTGCCCCGCCCGCCGACCGTGACCACCGAGGATTACTTGCGCGCCCGCGAGGCGAGCAAGGACGATCCGATCAGGTAGTCACGAACGCCATCAAACGCGCTGCAGCAAAATCAGTCAGGAGATACGTGTGTCCGTTACCGAGACCGAAGCGAAGGCGCGCGCGACGTCTAAGCCAGCCGGCATTCCGGGTATCAAGCATGTCGTCGCGGTCGCCTCCGGCAAAGGCGGCGTTGGAAAGTCCACGACGTCGTGCAATCTCGCGCTTGGATTCGCCGCGCTCGGGCTGAAGGTCGGCATCCTCGATGCGGATATCTACGGTCCCTCGCAGCCAAAACTGTTCGGGCTGCGTGGCAAGCCACGACTGATCGGCGCGCGCACGCTGGAGCCGATGGAGCGCTTCGGCGTGAAAGTCATGTCGATCGGCTTTCTGGTCGAAGAAGACCTCGCGATGATCTGGCGCGGGCCGATGGTGATATCGGCCATCACCCAGATGCTGCGCGAAGTCGCATGGGGAGATCTCGACGTACTCGTCGTCGATCTGCCGCCGGGCACCGGCGATGCGTCGCTCACCATGGCACAACAGACGCCGCTCGCAGGCGCGGTGATCGTCTCGACGCCGCAGGACATTGCGCTGATCGATACCAGGCGCGGCGTCGCAATGTTTCGGAAAGTCAACGTGCCGTTGCTCGGCGTGATCGAGAACATGTCAACCTTCTGCTGTCCGGATTGCGGGCACGTATCGCCGATCTTCGGCCACGGCGGCGCGAGGATCGAGGCCGAAAAGATTGGTGCGCCCTTCCTCGGCGAGATACCGCTGCACATCCAGATTCGCGTGACTTCGGATGACGGCCGTCCGATCGTTGCGACTGAACCCGAGAGCGTACACGCCAAACTCTACGTTGGCATAGCCAGTGAAGTCTGGTTGGCGTTGTCAACGGGACGAGCCGGTAAGCCCGCGCCGCGCATCGTCATCGAGTGAATATGACGAGAATGAGAGGTGCCGATTTTCTTGCAAATTCACGTTGGGGATTCCCTCGAATCTCAAGCTATGATTCTCTGCCGCATCGACGTGCGGGAGGGGTTGATGCGGCCACGGGAGCGACGAGAGAGCGGCGAGCAGGATCTGTTTCGTTCGCGGCTCGATCAGGTCATCAACATGGACCACGCGCTGGTGAAGCTGGCGCGGACGATCGATTGGCGGTTCCTGGAAGAGAAATTCGGCGCGGTTTACAAGGATGGTCCGGGCCAACCGCCGCTACCGACGCGACTGATGGCTGGGCTCGCCATTCTCAAGCACACCTACAACCTCAGCGACGAGGTGGTGTGCGAACTGTGGATTGAGAACCCGTATTACCAGTATTTTTGCGGGGAAGAGTTTTTCCAGCACCGGCTGCCGCTCGATCGCTCCTCGATGACCAACTGGCGCAATCGCATGGGCGAAGAACGGTTGCAGACGCTGTTGCAGGAGAGCCTGGCAGTCGCAACCAGGACTGGCGCGATGAAGCCTGGCGATCTCGCCCGCGTCATTGTCGATACCACGGTGCAGCCGAAGAATATTACCTTCCCGACCGACGCAAAGCTGTTGAACCGAGCCCGCGAGAAGCTGGTGAAGCTGGCCAAACAGCTGGGCGTGGAGTTGCGCCAGTCTTATACGCGGGTCGGCAAGTTCGCCCTGATCCAGCATCAGCGTTACGCCCATGCCAAGCAGTTCAAGCGCGCCAACAGGTCTTTGCGCAAGCTCAAGACCTATCTCGGCCGCATCATCCGCGATATTGCCCGCAAGATCGATAGCGATCCCCGGCTTGAGGCAGCGTTCGCTCATCTCCTGAGCCTGGCGCGGCGAGTACGCGTTCAGGAACGCGGACAGCGCGGGCCCAAGATCTACAGCCTGCATGCGCCCGAAGTGGAGTGCATCGGCAAGGGCAAGGCACACAAGCCTTACGAGTTCGGCGTCAAGGTCAGCGTTGCCACCACCCTCAAGCACAGCAAGGGCGGCCAGTTCGTCTCAGCTTGTCTGGCCCGAAAAAAGGTCGTCAACACTTTGAAAATGGAATTCCCGACGACAGGGCGACCGCCCGTGCATCGACATTAAATTACATCGAAGCGGGGCAGCGCGCCGCCATGACCGCTCCGGTGAGGAGGCGCCCGAGTATCCCGATCTTGAGTGGGCCGAGTCTTCGATGTTGCCGCGTCCACACCATCCGCGGGAGCGATTTGTGGAGGACCGGGATCTTGCGTAACATTCTGTGCCGAATGCGAAGCCATGTCGTTGTCGGACACGTCTTGCGGCAGCTCCGAGCCTGCGCCTCGTTCAGTCGGCTGTGACGCGCCCTGCTCTGACGACAAGGGAGCCGCAGATGCTGGCGCAGCGACCTCGTTCATCTCATCCGCACCGGTCAACCGGGCAAGCAGCCGCTGAATTTCCTCAGGCTCCAAAATGCCAAATCCAGGTATTCCTCCGGGGGCATTGAAGTCCCACGAATTCTCCGAGAGTCCGATAAAGTCTCGAATTGCCGGATCCGCAGACCAACCGCGCCGAAGTGCTGCAACTGTGAGTTCAGCCGGAACCCCTTTGTCGAGGAACGCGCGAAGGTCGGTTTCAGCAATGATTGAGTCAAGGGTCGGCAAGCTCGCCAGATCGAACGGCGGCGGGACATCACTTGGCTGAGTAACGCTGGAACGAGTAGCGAAAGCCTCGCGATCGTGAGACGCGTTACCGGCATCACCCTCGCTTGTGCGCGCATCGCTCTTGCGACGGGACCACCGCGCCAGAAGACTTCAGGACCGGTCATCGTCGTTTCCTCCGCGAGGTCCGCGACGCGCCATCGCCTCTGGATCGGCGCGATCGCGCTTCCGCTTGTGAAATACAGTTTCAACATGGTGCTGCAACACGAAAGCAGCAATGGCTTCGCGAACCGGCTCCGGCATCGCAACTGCTTCGACGATCGCACTCCCCGCCTCGGTCAGGCTCTCACCTTCCGCGGGGTCCACGGTCACGGCTGCGATCTGGTATGGCGGGTCTCCTCCCGTCGCTTGCAGCGAAATCCAGATGGACGGCATACCGGAGTTCAGATTGTCGCGATAATTTCCGGTTTCCGATCTGTAAAGCTCGATCTCGGCCGCCCCCGCATAGAACACTGAAGCCTCTCCGTCATTCGACAGCACCGTCCACGGGGCAGCGTCCGGGAGGCCGCTCAGCGCCGCAACGGGCAGCCAAATGACGTCCAGCCACTCGGACCTGGTCTTTCGTCGTTCGATGACGACACCGACCGGAATGCGCGAGAGGGGCGCCGTCACCTCAATTGACCGATTCCGGATGCCGGATCGGCAGGCCGGTCAAAAGATTCTGGGGTTTCATATGCAGCACTTTGTCGGGTGTCATCGCAAGGATCAGGTACACTGGCTCCGATCCGATCGGTTCGGCAACCACCGCAGGATCTTTGAACTTCAACTGGTAGATACCGACGACACTGGCCTGGCCTCTCGGGTCAAGAGAGCCGCCGTTCCACAACGTATCACCAATTTTTGTACCCACGGCGTCCAAGCCCAAATACCAGTTGAAGCTGACATCGCGCATTTCGGTCACCGGCTCAATCTCAACATCGATCGCCAGCATATGCTTGATCCAGTGCGTCATCACCTCACCCAGCTTTGCCAATCCGCGCTGTCCAGCGCTAAGGTCGAGCGCCATGTCAAATGCATCGCTGCGCTCCCAATAGGTATGCGCATTATCCTCGACCATGACGTCGATCTCCGCTTCCGTCGGGGGGCCGAGCATTGATACCAGCGGCGACAAAGGTGTGTTGCCAGTGCCGGCGATAGTCTCGTCGTCGGCGGCGATCAACGACCCCTCATGCACCGTCAGCCGTTGCGGGCGAAACAGCAATTCGGCAGCGCGAAGCATGAACGGATCGTCGCAACCGTCGAGCACGTTGCGGAGGATTAAATGGACCAATTGGCTTAGAAACAACGGTGGCGTCTTCCCGACACCGCGACGGACCAGGTCCAGATAAGCCGCCTCCAGCGTACTCTGCCGCATGAGATGATCGCGAAAGGCGATTACAAGCTCCCAGTTCTCCCGCGCGTCGGCGTCGAACAACGCCGCGATCTCTTCGCGGGCAATGCGTCGGCGCGGATCTGCGAGCAACACCGCGTGCAGCGCACGTTCCGCCGCGCAGGCCTCAGGCGGCGGAACCAGTTCCGGTCGCGCCAGATAACTCTTCACAAACTCATTGGTCACAAGCAGGCCGCCACCGGCGTCACGATCGGTCAGGTGGTGACCGCAGGACAGCCAAAAATCCTTCATTGACGCACTCGATTTGTTGCAGCGCAAAAACCGGAACCTCACGATCGCTTCGTATTCCCAACCCCGCTCAATCGCAAGCGAGGATCGCTGGCGGAACATCGAGGGGCTACCGACGTTTATAAAAACTGAATGTTCAATATTGCACATCATCCAAGCTGCGGTTGCTACACACTGGTTGTTCGATTGCCATAGCTGAAGCTCGGATGCGTTCATTGCATGCGACGTTGAGGGTCACGATGAGCAACCAAGAAGCCGGAACAATGGCTGAAACCGCCAACGGCGCTCTTGAGCCGGCACACAGGGTCCCTCACGCCCCTCCGCCGCTTTCCGATATCGTTCCGAGCGACGCCACATTGATCCACACGAATGAATTGGCAACCCGCATCCATCCTCGCATCGACGACGTCGACATCGCACGCATGGAAGAATACGCCTTGCTTGCAGCACTGCTGAGGCGCGCGCCAAATTCGGCGTTGCTTGAGGCGCTGTCCGGAATTCGCGGCGATTCGACGCAGCTCGGAGCCGCGCATACGGCACTGGCGCGAGCTGCTGAAGAAGCCGACTGCGAGCTCCTTGAGCGCGAATTTTTCGAGCTGTTCATCGGTGTCGGCCGAGGCGAATTGTTGCCCTACGGCTCTTACTATCTCACCGGCTTTCTGAACGAACGTCCGTTAGCGCGGCTGCGCGGCGATTTGCGCATGCTCGGAATCGTGCGGGTCGAACAACAGAACGAGCCGGAAGATCACGCCGCCATCCTTTGCGAAATAATGGCCGGTCTGGCTGGCGGAGGCTTTGCTGTCGCGCCGGACGCGCAAAAACAGATATTCGATAAACATCTCGCTCCATGGATCGGCCGCTTTTTTTCTGATCTCGAGGGGCTGGAAAAGGCGAATTTCTACCGGCGTGTAGCAACGATTGGACGTCTGTTCATCGACATTGAAACCGAAGCGTTCGCTCTGCCCTCGTGAACGGGCAACCGCGAAAACCTGGAGGAAACGAAATGGGATCGGATCACAAGCGGGCGCTCGGTCGTCGTGATTTCCTTCGTGTGCTCGGCGCTGGCGCTGCGGTCACGGCGGCGGCGCCGCTCGCGACCGAAGCCAAAGCTGACAGCGAGACCAACGATGAGAAGCGCAAGTCTCGTTACAAAGTAACCGACGACGTCAAGGCCTATTACCGGGTCAATCGATATCCGAGCTGAGGGAGGCGTCCTTGTTAGTCAAGAGAACAGATCGTCAATCGCGACACACTCGTATCGCCGATTTAGCCGGTAGCGCCAATGGTGGGCTCGATCGTCGCAGCTTTCTGCGTCGCTCTGGTCTGGCTGCCGGCAGTCTCGCAGCATTAGGCACGTTACCGCTGACCAGCGTGCGGAGGGCCGAAGCTGGTCCGCCACCTGCTCCGGGCGCAGCAGTCGAGATCCGCAAGAATGTCTGTACGCATTGTGCCGTCGGCTGCACGGTCACCGCCGAGGTTTCGAACGGCGTATGGATCGGCCAGGAGCCAAGTTGGGAAAGCCCAATCAACCGAGGCTCACATTGCGCCAAGGGCGCTTCGGTGCGCGAACTGGTGCACAGCGATCGGCGCCTCAAATATCCGATGAAACTCGTTAATGGCCAATGGACTCGCATCAATTGGGACCAGGCCGTCAACGAGATCGGCGACAAGATGATGGAGATTCGTCAGAAGTCAGGTCCGGAGTTGGTTTACTGGCTCGGGTCCGCGAAATTCTCCAACGAAGGGACCTATATTTTCCGCAAGCTTGCGGCATTTTGGGGCACCAACAATCAGGACCATCAGGCGCGCATCTGCCATTCGACCACCGTCACCGGCGTGGCCAACACCTGGGGCTATGGCGCGATGACAAACAGCTTCAACGATATCCGCAATGCCAAGACCATGATCATCATGGGTGGCAATCCGGCCGAAGCGCATCCCGTGTCGCTGCAGCACTTGCTCGAGGGCAAGGAACTCAACAAGGCTAACTTCATCGTTATCGATCCGCGCATGACGCGCACGGCCGCCCATGCGAACGAATATGTCCGTATCCGTCCCGGCACCGACATCCCGGTGCTGATGGGGATGATGTGGCACATCTTCAAGAATGGTTGGGAAGACAAGGAATTCATCAAGCAGCGCGTCTATGGCTTTGAGGAGACACGCAAGGAAATCGATAAGTGGACACCCGAGGAAGTCGAGCGTGTCAGCGGCGTGCCCGGCGAGCAGCTCGAGCGCGTCGCCAAGATGTTTGCGACCGAGAAGCCGGCAACCTTGATCTGGTGCATGGGCCAGACCCAGCACACGGTCGGCACCGCCAACGTTCGGGCGAGTTGCATTGTGTTGGCGGCGACGGGCAATGTCGGCAAACCCGGAACTGGCGCCAACATTTTCCGCGGCCACGACAACGTGCAAGGCGCGACCGACATTGGCCTCGATGTCGTGACGTTGCCGTTTTACTACGGTCTCGCCGAAGGCGCCTGGAAACATTTTTCACGGGTGTGGGAAGTCGACTACGACTATCTGCTGTCCCGTTTCGATTCCAAGAAGATGATGGAAACGCCCGGAATCCCGCTGACGCGCTGGTTCGACGCCGTGTTGCTGCCGAAGGACCAGGTGCAGCAAAAGGACAACGTGCGCGCGATGTTCGTCCAAGGACATGCCAGCAACAGCATCACGCGTATTCCGGAATCGATGAAAGCACTGCCGAAGCTGGATCTGCTGGTCGTCGCCGACCCGCATCCCACCACCTGGGCATCGCTTGCGGTCGGGGCCGGGCGCAAGGACAACATGTATCTGCTGCCGGTATGCACACAATTCGAGACATCCGGCTCGCGCGTGGCGTCAAACCGGTCTTTGCAGTGGGGTGAGCAGATCGTGCCACCGAGCTTCGAGTCCAAGGACGACTATCAAGTAATTTATCTGATGGCCAAGAAGCTCGGCGTTGCCGACCTTATGTTCAAGAACATCAAGGTCGAAGGCGACCGGCCGCTGCCCGAGGACATTCTGCGTGAAATGAATCGCGGAAGCTGGAGCACCGGCTATACCGGCCAGTCGCCGGAGCGGCTGAAGGCACACATGAGGAACCAGCACAAATTCGATCTGGTGACGTTGCGTGCGCCCAAGGACGATCCCGAGGTTGGCGGCGACTTCTACGGTCTGCCCTGGCCGTGCTGGGGCACGCCGGAGGTGAGGCATCCCGGCTCCCCCATCCTCTACAACGCCGACGCTGCGGTCATGGACGGCGGAAATGGATTCCGTGCGCGCTTTGGAGTGGAACGCAACGGCCAGACGCTGCTGGCCGAAGGTTCATATCTGCCGGGTTCGGAGATTAAGGATGGCTATCCCGAATTCACGATGGGTGTTTTCAAGAAGCTCGGCTGGGACAAGGATCTTACGCCCGCAGAACTTGCCACCATCGAGAAAGTGGCAGGCAGCCCGGACAATATCGATAAAGTGTCTTGGTCGACGGATCTTTCCGGTGGCATACAGCGCGTTGCCATGAAGCATGGCTGTTCGCCGTACGGCAACGGCAAAGCGCGGACGGTCGCGTGGAACCTGCCCGATCCGATCCCTGTCCACCGCGAGCCGATCTACACGCCACGTGTCGAACTCGTTGCAAAGTATCCGACCCTGCCCGATGCGCAGCAATTCAGACTGCCGAACATCGGCTTTTCCGTGCAGAAGGCCGCCGTGGACAAGGGCATCGCCAAGGCATTCCCGCTGATCGTCTCGTCCGGACGGCTGGTTGAATACGAAGGCGGCGGCGAGGAGACACGTTCCAACAAGTGGCTCGCCGAGCTGCAGCAGGACATGTTCATCGAGATCAGTCCGGCGGATGCGGCCGAGCGCGGAATCAAGGATGGCGGTTGGGTCTGGGTCACGGGAGCCGAGAACAGCGCCAAGGCGAAGATGAAAGCGCTGGTGACTGAACGCGTCGGCAAAGGTGTGACCTGGATGCCCTTCCACTTTGGTGGCTGGTTCGCCGGTGAGGATCTGCGGTCTAAATATCCTCAGGGTGCTGATCCGGTAGTGCTCGGCGAAAGTGCCAACACCATTATGACCTACGGCTACGACCCCGCAACGGGCATGCAGGAGCCGAAGGTCAGTCTGTGTCAGATCAGCGCGGCATAAGGGAGGAGACACCATGGCTCGTATGAAATTCCTCTGCGACGCCGACCGTTGCATCGAGTGCAACGCCTGCGTCACCGCCTGCAAGAACGAGCATGATGTCCCTTGGGGCATCAACCGCCGGCGCGTCGTCACCATCAACGACGGCAAGCCGGGTGAGAAGTCGGTCTCGATGGCCTGCATGCATTGTACGGATGCACCGTGCCAGGCGGTGTGCCCCGTGAATTGCTTCTACACCACCGCCGATGGTGTCGTCCTGCACTCGAAGGACCTCTGCATTGGTTGCGGCTATTGTTTCTACGCCTGTCCATTCGGCGCGCCGCAATACCCCCGCGTCGGCAACTTCGGTTCGCGTGGCAAGATGGACAAATGCACCTACTGCGCCGGAGGTCCTGAAGCGGATGGCTCCCAAGAAGAGTATGCGAAATTCGGCGCCAACCGCCTGGCCGAAGGCAAGCTGCCGTTATGCGCGGAGATGTGTTCTACCAAATCTCTGCTCGCTGGCGACGGCGAGATCATCGCGCAGATCTACAAGGAACGCGTGCTGAAACGCGGCTATGGCTCCGGCGCTTGGGGCTGGAACACTGCATATCACGAAACCATCGCATCTTGACCTTGACGAGTGTGACAGTGGACACAGCGACTGCTGTATCAAGGGCGTAAGCCTCACGGGAGGATGTAGCATGACGGTTCTTCTCGCCAAATTCCGTGTCATCGTCGGAGCGCTGACGCTGCTCGTAATGGCGCTCGGTGCGCAGCCCACGAGCGCCCAGCAGCCCACGTCGGTCGACCCTCAGGCGAGCGCCGTGAAGGAAGAGCAACTCTTCCAGAAGATGAATCGCATCTCCGGTCGCTGTACCATACCTGACCAGAAGGCCTGCACCATCGAACAGCCCGCCGGCCGCGATTGGCGCCATTTCCACGAAGTGACGCTTCGTTGGATCGGTGGCGTCGTCATCATCGGTATTCTGGCCGTACTCATTGTTTTTTATCTATGGCGCGGCATGGTGCGCATCGAAAGCGGCCGGTCAGGCCGCACCATCGTGCGGTTCAACGCGTTCGAACGGTTCGTGCATTGGATGACGGCAACCTGCTTCATCATTCTCGCCCTTTCCGGGCTCAACATAACCTTCGGCAGGCCTCTTCTGTTGCCTCTCATCGGCCCCGAGCCGTTCACGGCCTGGTCGCAATGGGCGAAATACGCCCACAACTATCTGAGCTTCCCGTTCACACTCGGTGTCATCCTTATCTTTTTGATGTGGATCGCCGGCAATATTCCAAACAAGGTGGATATTGATTGGTTCAAACGCGGAGGTGGAATGGTTGGGCAAGATCACCCGCCGGCGTACCGATTCAACGGAGGCCAGAAGGCTATCTACTGGATCGTGGTGCTGGGCGGCGGTGCCGTGGCGGTCAGCGGCTATGTCTTGATATTCCCGTTCTATGGAACGGACATTCACAGCATGCAAATCGCCCAAGTCGTCCACGCGATTGTTGCCGTACTCTTCATAGCCGCGATGCTGGGCCACATCTACATCGGAACGATCGGAATGGAAGGAGCCTTCGAGGCGATGGGCAGCGGCACTGTAGATGTCAACTGGGCCAAGGAGCATCACAGTCTCTGGGTCGAAGAGGAAATGGCCCGCACCGGGCCGAACGACACGCGAAGGCAACCAACCGCTACCCCGGCGGAATAAGCCATTTCGAGATCCACGAAAGCCATCCAGGGCCGATGATGCGGCTTGAACAGAAAGGATGCGATCTTACACGACCCTTGATAACACACGCGAGGAGGCCTCTGGCCCCCTACCGATTGGCAGCATTCCACAAAATGCAGGACCTGTTGGTCCTCGGTCATGCCGTCGTTTTCGGTGAGGCGGCACGCGCTGGGGTGCGCGCTGACACGAACGTCAGCCATTTCCCCTGGATCACAAGGCGGACCTGTCGTCTACTCAAGCGCCTGTCGCCGCCGCTTTTTCCATCTCCTCGATTGCAAGTACAGAATGAGCGTAAGCCCCTCCTGCTCGCATTTCAGCCGCGACCCAGATCGCCTCCATGAGTTCTTCCGGCGAGGCACCTTGCCGTAACGCCGCCTTCGTGTGCCCCTTGATGCAGTAAGGGCATTGGGTAACGTGCGCCACCGCGACGGCTATGATCTGCTTGACCTTCGCAGGTAGCGCTCCGTCCGCGAAGACCTTCTGGCTGAATGCCTGAAAGGCCGCCTCAGCGTCAGGCGACAACTCCCTGCGCTTGTGTGCAAGCTCTCGGGTATTCGACGGATATAGGGTGTCCGACATGCATGCTTCCTCTCGTGGCGCGTCGCGCCGCCTTCTGAGACTGTCACCCGACGTCTCGTGGCTTTGCGCTCCTGTGATCGGCGTTACACGCGAATGTGGCCAGGGTGACTTCTCGCGCTCGCCATGTCCTTCCCGATCGTTCGGTCGAGCCGTTCCCAGCTCGATATGTTGACGGTCTTGAGTGCTGCCATCACGGAGGATCAGTTAGCTACCTGGATAAAAGGCGAGACAGGCCAATATGCCAGGGTCGACGGGCGGCGGCCGTGGCCACCCTCTCACGACAGCCGACATTGGTCCCACGAGACATTTTGAACGAGCGCAGTATCGGTTTCTCGACGTTGCTCCTTAATGAAAAAATGACATTCAAGGAGCAATCACTGCACCTCGTCCTTGTCAAAGATCATCCGTCACCGAGCCGGGCCCAGGTATCTTCGTTCCACAACTCGGGTTTGCCAACCCTGCGGCACCGAGACTTCAAGCGAGGAATTTCCAACGACGGCGAACTCGTCGGCGGGACCAAGGACCATTTGCTTTCGCCAGCAGCTCAAGAATCCTTTCGATCCGTCAACGATGTCTCGGAGGGCCTGTTCATACCGGATACCCCGGGGCCGTTTCAACCAGATTACCCGCTCGCCCGCGATTGGTTGCTCTGCGCCGTGCAAGTGGTAATAAAGCCCGCCATGTCCGAAATCTGTCTTGCTCGCAATTGCAGCGTGCACATTCCAGCGCTCTGGCCTGACCGCTGCTTTGTTGAGGGCATCCAAAACGGCCGACGACGTTATGAAGCACCAATCTTCATAGCCTGGAAGGCCGTTTAACCAAGGCACTCCGGAGATTCGATAGGTCGCGGATCCCTCAAGCCCCGCCGGAGGAGCTGCCGCGAGGTCCATATGGAAATCAAGCAGTGCCGTTTCGTACTCACGTACATCGATATCTGAGAATGGTGTGTGCCAGAAAATGTAGGCGAGCATTGTTACCCCGTATTCTGATCCGCCCTGAGCAAGTCATGTACCGCGATACCGAGAAGCAAGATGACTGCGACTGCAACGATAAAGCACTTCACTTGAGTAGCGAAATGAACAAGTACCGATCTGCGCTACAAGAATAAATGGCACAATTCCGTATCGTATGCATACGAATGGCATGGATGGTATGCGCAAATTGACCAGATGCTGCACGCAACAGATTGTTGTGACCGAACAGTTGGGATTAATCGTCGCGGAGCTGCCGCTTTTACCGATTTTATCAGGTCGCGAAGGCTCAAGATTTGGCGGACACCGCCGATCTGACGGCTTGAGTGTCTCAATCCCTGATCACGCGCTGCACGGCCCTCTGCAGTTGAGGTATAACCGCCTTTTCGAACCAGGGTTGCCTTCGCATCCAGATTCCGCTCCGCCAACTTGGATGCGGGAGCGGGAAGAACTTCGGACCATAATCGGGAAATGCCTTCACTGTCTCCGTCATCGAGCTCTTCCGGTTTGACCCCAAATACCGCCTTTGGGAATATTGACCCACTAACAGCGTCAATTGAAGATTTGGGAGATGATCGATTACACGCTCGTGCCAGAGCGGAGCGCATTCCGGACGCGGCGGCTTATCGCCGCCGTTCGCCGTAGCGCCGGGGTAGCAAAGGCCTATCGGGAGGATCGCAATTCTGGTTTCGTCGTAAAAAGCCGAACGGTCCAAATCCATCCAATCCCGCAGGCGGTCGCCACTTGCGTCGTCCCAGGGAATCCCGGTCCGATGGACCTTGCTGCCTGGCGCCTGGCTGATGATCAGTAGTCGAGCGCCCCTCGATACACGGAAAACCGGTCGGGGACCGTGCGGCAGGTTGGCCTCACAGATCCGGCAAGCACGAATTTCATGCAGAAGGCGCTTCAACGACATCAGAAGAACTACTCAGAGCTTTTTCTAATGTGGTGGACCAAAAGGATTTGACAAGTAACAAACGTCGCGATGACCCTTTGAGGGCCCGCGATCCAATCGATTCAATCGTTGTCGAAAATCGCACCCCACCTTGTTCTGATTGAGAACGTCGGGCGTATCCGCCGGCCGCGCGTCTATGCCGGGAAACAATGCAGAGAAACATAATTCGGCAAGAAACGACGGAGATGCCGTTTGCATAGAGGGCAGCGCAATTCGGGTGAGCTCGACGACACGCATAAGCGTGACACGCGCCTCCACCAATATTTGCACACACTGGGCGCTATCCCATGGCCGGCCGATATCGTGAGATCACCGATTGACTTGAGCTTTGTCCCATAGCCGCACCGGCGTTCGCAAGAACACCATATCAATGCGGGCGCCGCGACATCCGCGCCATCCATTGATATCAACGGGACAAGGATGCTCTGTCACGGAGTGCTACTATTATCGAGGATTGGCGCTGCGATCGTCGCCACCCGCATTTTTCAGTGCGTCGTCAGCGCTGCCGTTCTTTGATGCAACCATTGGACTGGACGGCGCCGAGATACTGGAGTCCACGGTTGCGGCCGGATGACGGGATGCTGACAGGATGGACGCTGCTATCGCAAAGCCGATCCAAGCCAACCAGACAAGCGATATACTGGCTCGCCCCAGGGTCATCGTTGCTGTTTCCATACCACCGCCGCGCAGTGGAAGAAGCTTGACCAGCCGCGCCGCAATCGTCGCTTCTTCCGACGGGCTCCAGTTACGCCCAGGGACTCTGTCGAACACCGAAACGAGCGCCTTCTCGGCGGTCACCTTCGACATTGTCGAGAGACGCGCCGCCTCCTCCCATGGATCGACATTGGCCTGCGCTAACGCGGAAAGGACAGTCAGCTGCGTGCCATTAGGAGCTTCGTCGATAACCGCGAGAAGAAAGTCGTTACATTCGGGAGACGGGATTGAAGCTAAAGCACGATCATTCATGATGAGCCTCCCTTTGAGCACAGGCCTCAGAAGCGAAGGAGCGCTTCCGGGGTTGAGCTGTTCGAACTCTGACTCCAGATCGATTGGAACGAGGTGTGACCCTCGCAATTTTCCAGTTGTCATAACTCGAACCGCTCGCGTAATGATCTCCACGCGCCGGAGATCAGGATTTATGCCCGGATCTTACTCGCAAACACGCGCGAGCCGTTTGATTCAAGTCAAATGGCTTGTCGACGTTGACGGCCTCAAAGCCTTCCCGCTCCTTTCGTGTTTCGTCGATATTTTCATTGATGGAAGTCAAGATTGGCCTCGGTGTTGTTACGCTCGCGAGCACCCCGAGAATTGGTATTAGCAGGCTCCAACCGCGTGCCTTTGCTGCCTGGTTTCTAGCGGACGGAAGGCCGGACGACAGCGTTATGAAACCGCCTGTTCGATTTTGCACAGACCACCGCCACGTGTTGGCTCACAAAACAAGGATTAGCTCACAAAATGAGCCTTGGGAGCTTCACACCACATGTTGCGATGACCTGTTAAGGAGGCTTCGATGAATGGACGGTCTTCGCCGACCCAACGACATGCTCTGGTTCGCCGCGGGACTCCAACGGAGGTGGCACTCGTGCCGCACATCGCTCGTCTTGATGACGACCTTCAGACCGTGAAAAAATATGAGGGGCCCCACCGATCGGCACTAACATTAAGGGAACAGGTAACTGCTTGCCGCAGCGAAGGAGGTCAGGGCAATTCCGGGCTCGTTCCACCATCACAGTCGACCTTCGATACCTACGAGGAGATTCGCAATGAGGAAAACCAACTCACTATCGGGATTAATCTTTGTCGTCATTCTTGGCGTCGGCCTGGCCTTGGCATATCTCGAATATGCCGTGTCGGCGCTTGCCGAAAGCGCATCAATCGCCGTCGCCGCATTCGTCATTGCTATCGCCGCATCCTACTCGATCAAGATTGCGGATCAGTGGGAAAAGACGGTGGTCTTGCGGCTGGGCCGCTTCCGCTCTCTTGAGGGACCGGGGCTATTTTTTATTATCCCGATCATCGAAACAATACCCTACTGGATCGACACACGCGTGATTACCAGATCCTTCAAGGCGGAAAAGACCCTTACCAAGGATACAGTCCCGGTGGACGTTGACGCCGTTCTGTTTTGGAAGGTCATCGATCCGAAAAAGGCGGCGCTTGACGTTGCCGATTATGATAGCGCGATTAGCTGGGCCTCCCAAACCGCTTTGCGCGACGTGATCGGTAAGACGATGCTTTCGGACATGCTGGAAGGTCGAGAGAAAATTAGCGATGAACTGCAGAAGATCATCGATGTGCGCACGGAGCCTTGGGGTATCAATGTAATTTCAGTCGAGGTCAAGGATGTCCTTATTCCGGCAGCCCTCGAAGATGCGATGTCGATGCAAGCCCAGGCGGAGAGAGAACGTCAGGCCCGCGTGATTCTGGGAGATTCGGAGCGACAGGTCGCGGAGAAATTTGGCGACGCAGCGAAGACCTATGTCAACGATCCCATCGCGCTGCATCTCAGGGCAATGAACATGCTTTATGAGGGCCTGAAGCAGAATTCTACAATTGTGATTGTCCCGAGTTCGGCTGTAGAAACGATGCAACTCGGCGGCTTGGCCGGACTAACAGCGCTCACTATGGGATTGGACCAACAACGCGCAGATCAAGGGAAAGAAGACAAGCGGCCAAGTCTAAGGGCTGCACCTACTCCTGCGAAGACTTAGTTAGGCGATCAGGCAACCGGCAGCCAAAGCAAGGAAACTCGAAGCGCTTACCACTCGATCTGCCCACCGCTTTCAAAGATTCTAAAGTACGAGCCTCAAGCATTCGTGGCCTTGTGCGCGACTTAATTCGCCGCCGTGGCAGACGGGCCAATTGTCGCATCCAGCACGCGACATCCTGTCATCGCTTGCAGAGCGCATTCTGCAGCCATAGCTGACGACTGGCGCTCTGTACTGCGACGTACCCGTCCGCAGTGATGACGTCGAGCCAACCAGAGATGCATCGTGACCAACTTTGACCCGTATGAATTTGAAAGACCCCCCATCGTGCTTACGGGAGCGGACCACGCGTGTCTCGCGGCACTGGCGGATGCGGCAACGCAAGATAACCCGGACGTTGCTCGCTTTCTGCACGAGGAGCTTGCGCGGGCCGACATCGTTCCCGAGGGCGCAGCCGGCTCGGTGATCATGGGTTCGGAGGTGACGTTTATCGATCATCGGTCGCCCAGGGTCAGACGAGGCAAACTCGCCTATCCGGACGAAACGAATGACAGTCACTCTATTTCCGTGTTGACCCCGATCGGTAGTGCGCTTCTTGGGCTTGGACCGGGGCAGTCGATCAATTGCACCGATGCCGGGATAGAACGACGACTTACCGTGCTCGAGGTTTCTCCTCGTTTACCCAAGATGACACGCCGATAGCTGTACGATCGCGACAAGGCCGCGCGCTGCTCAAGACTGCTCGTTGTTAAAGGCTTTCATGGAAATTGCACATGCACAACGGGCGCTAACAAACGCTTCTGCGATTTTCACACAGCCAGACGCCAACCACGCTATCCAGCGAGGACCTTGGTTTAAATCGGTCGGCGAGATCACGGCGCACCTCCCCGATGGGCTGGACCGGGCTCTCATCGAAGCAGACCACCGGGCCTCATTCGCCGCCAGCCCGGCGTCGCCCGAAGCATGCAGATCCTCGTGGCTCCAAAAGACCTGCCCATCCAGGACTGGCTCAAAATCAACCAGTCATAATCACTGTGACGAGGTACTAGCGGACCAACAACGCTTGTCTTTCGGTTGTTGATCGTATCGTAGGGACAGCTTGACGCGTACCGATCGGAGCCAACTGCAGAGGCGATCCCACGCAGTGAGCGATCGAATTGTGTGGCTCCACGTGCTTTGGCAGCATCAGGTAAAAAACTTGCTCCTGCAGGATATGCCGGAGCAAGTTTCGCCGGTAGGCGGACGGGGAGGAGGACCGTGGATCCAACCGGCATCGACCACTCTGCCACGATCTTGCGTCTCCTTGCTTGACTTAGGTCATGGCCTGCGAAGATCAGATCGCCTTTGCTGTGTAGGTACGACAGAAGATCGTTGGACTCACTAGGACGAGCAGGTGAGATATCAGCCATGATTGATAACCATTGTGACGACGACCTGACAAAACCGATCGGCTATTTCTGCGGGACACGGCGGGCCGCAGCGCTTCCTATGCGGCACTTCCGATGAACAAAATCGAGCAGCATCTGCTCGAACAGCCCCCCGCGATTTTGGTGACGAAGATTTGGGAGAGCGAGATGAGTCGCAGCGATGACTTCACGGAAGATATTGCTCCGAAAAGCGGAGCAAATATCCAATTCGACCCTCGGATATTTCTCTCGAAAGCGGGCAACGCGCGAACCATCTCTCACTATCGCGCAAATGAAGTTGTCTACTCACAGGGCGATCCCGCAGATTCCGTCTTCTATATTCAGGATGGCACGACGAAGGTTACGGTCTTCTCAGAACGCGGAAAAGAGGCGATCGTTTGGCTCCCGGGGGCCGGCGATTTCTTCGGCGAAGGATGCCTGGCCGGACAGGAGTCGCGCCAAGCAACGGTCTCGACCAGGACGGAATGCGTAATCGTACGGCTGGCAAAGGCATGCGTCATCCGCGTAATTCGTGAAGAACCGGCGTTTGCCGAGCTATTCATATCGCATCTTGTGGCTCGGAATATTCGAGCAGAGGAGGATCTGGTCGATCAGCTGTTCAACTCGAGCGAGAAACGGCTGGCTCGAGTTCTTCTGTCGCTGGCAAATTTTGACAAGGAAGGTCGACTGGAATCGATTCCGGTAAAGATTAGCCAAGAGATGCTCGCGGAGATGATTGGTACCACTCGCGCTCGCGTCAGTTTTTTCATGAACAGGTTTCGAAAACTTGGATTTATCGACTACAAAAGCCACATTAAAGTTCACAGATCCCTGTTTAGCGTCCTTCTGACCGACAAATCGGAAACTCAAACGATACGGAGCAACACGGATGGTCAGCTTTCGCGGCTGGCTTCAGCGACAGGTCAGCTTGCCGGTCGGCGAGGTGGCGCGCATTTGCCGCGGCTTCGCGGTGTGCAGGTTGCCAGCGTCGGTGGCACCCGCCGCCGCGTGAGCGGCTGACAATCGATCGTCCCAGATCGTTCGCCCAAGGTTTTAACCTGGCATCGAGCACGGGGCGGGCGCCTTGCTGAGGCGCGATAGTTGGTTTGCCGAGAGCCCGCAAGCGAAGTGGGGCTCCTTTAAAACTCCAGACCAGGACCTGGGCGTTGGGTCGTCCAGTCAGCGCCTCGATTGCGGTTTGAGAGGCACTTTCAGCGCCTCGGCGTTGCCACAAGCAGTACATTGATACGTCTGCACTTCTTCGTTCCTGCCAAAATAGCTCGGAGCGACGAATTCCAGTCTCATCGCTCCGCCACAGCGAGCACAGGAGGTGATGGGCGTTTTCACTTCATCAGAGGACCGTTGCAAGGACATGATTGCCTTCCTTTTCAAATGCCGACTTTCAGAACTGACGTCTCGTAGTGCACCGCAGCTAGCCTCAGGCTCGAACACCTTCTGAGACGAGTCTGAGCAATCTTGATCAGTCACTTGACCAAAGCGTCGCTATCGTTTCGCCGAATGCAACGGCGCTCGGCGAGACGGAGCTTCGCGTGATTTCGAGATCTGAGACGAGCAAGCCCTGAGCCGAGAAATGCGGCTTGAACGGAGCAAGAGCATGTCGATCACCGCAATCCCTGATGGCAGGTACGAAGACGCGCACAGCCATCCTGTCGGCTGGCGACGCTATCTTTACTCGACCAACCACAAGGACATCGGCACGATGTACTTGGTGTTCGCGATGTGCGCGGGACTAATCGGTGCGATCCTTTCGGTCGCGATCCGGATAGAATTGCAGCACCCGGAACTGCAGATTTTCACCAATACGCATACCTATAACGTGTTCGTGACCGGCCATGGCCTGATCATGATCTTCTTCACGCTCATGCCGGCGATGATGGGTGGATTTGGCAACTGGATGGTACCGCTCATGATCGGCGCGCCGGACATGGCGTTCCCGCGCATGAACAACATTTCGTTCTGGCTGCTGCCTGCTTCGTTTACCCTGCTCATCATCTCGATGTTCGTGGAAGGCGAGCCGGGCTCGAATGGCGCCGGCACCGGCTGGACGCTTTACGCGCCGCTGTCGACCTCGGGCCATCCAGGGCCGGCGGTCGACTTCGTGATCCTGTCGGTGCACCTCGCGGGCGCGTCTTCGATCCTTGGCTCGATCAATTTCATCACCACCATCTTCAATATGCGCGCCCCCGGCATGACCATGCACAAGATGCCGCTATTCGCGTGGTCGGTACTGATGACGGCTTTCCTGCTGTTGTTGTCCCTACCTGTGCTCGCCGGCGCGATTACCATGCTCCTCACCGATCGCAACTTTGGAACAACGTTCTTCGGGGCAGAAGGTGGCGGAGACCCGGTCCTGTATCAACATCTGTTCTGGTTCTTCGGTCACCCCGAAGTTTATATCATGATACTGCCGGGCTTCGGCATTATCAGTCACGTGGTTTCCACATTCAGCCGCAAGCCGATCTTCGGCTATCTCGGAATGGTCTATGCGCTGGTCGCGATCGGATTCATCGGCTTCGTGGTCTGGGCCCATCACATGTACACGGTCGGGATGTCGAGCAGCGCTCAGGCCTTTTTTGCGCTCTCCAGCATGGTGATCGCGGTGCCAACTGGTATCAAAATCTTTTCGTGGATCGCCACCATGTGGGGTGGCTCCATAACTTTTAAGACGCCGATGTTGTGGGCCATCGGATTTATCTTCGTGTTCACCATCGGCGGGGTTACCGGTGTCGTGCTCGCCAATCCAGGCGTCGACCGGACGTTCCAGGACACCTACTACGTGGTCGCCCATTTCCATTATGTGCTGTCCCTCGGCGCCGTATTCTCGATCTTCGCAGGCTGGTACTATTGGTTTCCGAAAATCACGGGCTACATGTATTCGGAAACCCTCGGCAAGCTGCACTTCTGGCTGACCTTCGTCGGCGTCAACTTGGCATTCTTTCCGATGCATTTCCTCGGAATGTCGGGAATGCCGCGACGCGTCGCCGACTATCCGGACGCATTTGCGGGCCTGAACCAGATTGCGTCTATCGGGTCCTATGTCTCCGCAGTTGGACTGATGGTGTTCTTCGCGGGCATGGTCTATGCCTTTATCCGCAAGGAGCAGGCTGCGGACAATCCGTGGGGCGCCGGCGCGACCACGCTCGAATGGACGCTGTCCTCGCCGCCGCCGTTTCATCAATTCGAAGTGTTGCCGCGGATTGAGTAGTCGTCATGTTGTGCACGTCGATTTACGACCGTTTCCCGCGTCGTGCGTTGGCATGACAGTCGATCGGAATGGCCAGGACTTGGTACTGCGAAGATAGCCTGTACATCACTCATCAAAAGGGACGCACGCCATGGCCAAAGAAACCGGCAAACAGCGAGATAAGCGAAAACTGGATCTTCAACTGGATAGAGAATTGGAAGGCACATTTCCGGCAAGCGATCCACTGAAGATAACCCGCTTCTCCGGCACGATTTTCCCGCCCGAAGAGTCATCCAGGAAGAAAGTTGCCCGACGTTCAAACGTTCGTAAACGCCGTTTTTAAAATGCTGAATACAAAGCATCGGGCTCGATAAAGCCAGCCGAGGAATCCACTAAATGGAATGACGTTTGGTCGATGACCACATACGCTTTCTTTGTGCCTCTCGATTACCCGCAGTTTAACCAAGTCAGCTTTCGTGTTCATCTGTTTCAACTCCATCGTAACGGGCTCGTTGCGTCGAACGATCCATGAAAAGGCCGTAATATAGTCGCATTTATGCTCGGTGGAGTACACCGACATGGAACGCGGAGAGGACCCCAGCCGGATTGGTGACGAGGGCGCCGAACTCAAGCGCAAAGGTGAAGAGCATCTGCGAAGGGTAGCCGAAGATGTCGGTATTGGAACTTGGGAAGTAAACTTACTGACAGGCGCAATCCGCTGCTCTGCCACCACCGCACGCTTGTTCGGGGTATCTTGCGAGGCTCTAGCCACCTATGAAGACGTTCTTGCCTTGCTGCACCCGGAGGATCGTCAAAACGCGGCAAGGGCAATCAAGCATTGCATCAACGAGCATGGGGCCAGCGAGTTGGACTACCGTGTGCTACGGCCGGACGGGACAATGTGCTGGCTTCACCAACGAAGCCAAGTCTATTCGGACAGACATAACGTCCCGACGCATATGCGCGGTGTTGTCCTGAACATAAGCAAACGGAAGAAGGTCGAAGGTGAGCTAAAGACCCGCGAGGAGCATTTGCGCTCAGTCCTCGAAATCGTGCCAGATGCGATGATTGTCATCGACGATGGAGGGATCATAGTATCCTTCAGCGCAGCGGCCAATCGACTGTTCGGATTTACAGCATCGGAAACTATCGGTCGGAACGTCTCGATGCTTATGCCAGAACCAGATCGCAGCCGTCACGATAGTTACGTCGCCCGATACTGCGACACGGGGGAGGCCCGGGTTATCGGGGTCGGGCGGGTCGTTACTGGCCAGCGCCAGGATGGCTCAACTTTTCCAATGCATTTGTCGCTCGTTGAAACGCGCTCAGGCGAGGGTCGTCACTTCACCGGTTTCGTGCGCGATTTGACGGAACGTGAGGAGACGCAGGCGAAACTGCAAGAACTGCAGTCCGAACTCGCACACATGTCGCGCCTCACAGCGATGGGTGAAATGGCCTCGACACTCGCGCACGAGCTCAACCAGCCGCTTGCCGCCGTCGGCAACTATCTCAACGGCTGCCGCCAACTCCTCGAGGGCAGTCAGAATCCGGTCGCGCCGGAGATCCAAGACGCCTTGAACGAGGCGGCCGAGCAGATTGTGCGTGCGGGTCAGATCATCAGACACTTGCGAGATTTTGTCGCGCGGGGCGAAACCGAGAAGCGGATGGAGCGCGTTGCAAAATTAATCGAGGAGGCGAGCGCTCTTGCGCTCGTGGGGGCGCGCGAACAAGGCATCAAAATTCGATTTGCGGTCGACCCTACCGTCGACAATGTTTTCGCTGACAGGGTGCAAGTGCAACAGGTACTGATCAACCTGCTTCGCAATGCCATTGATGCTATGCAGCACTCGACACGGCGCGAGTTGACGCTCTTTGTCGCACCCACCAAACCCAACATGGTAACGTTTTCGGTGTCTGACACCGGAACAGGCGTACCTGATGACATAACACCCAGACTGTTCGAACCATTTATGACCACGAAGCTTCACGGGATGGGAGTTGGGTTATCGATCAGTCGGACAATTGTCGAGTCTCATGGCGGCAGGATATGGGCTGAGCCTAACGAAGAGGGAGGCTCGATCTTTCATTTTACGCTCCAAGCGGCGACAGAGAGCCAGACCGATGCCGGCTAACCCCCTTATTAGCATCATCGACGACGATGAATCCGTGCGCAAGTCGCTCGCATTCCGTCTCAGAGCGGCGGGGTTTCGAGTGGTGGCCTATGAGTTGGCGCTGGCGTTTCTGGACGCTCCGCCGCACATTGGTGAAGGTTGCGTCGTGACCGATATACGAATGCCCCAAATGGACGGAATGGAACTGTTGCGTCGGGTCAAAAGCAGTGGCCGAAACCTGCAAGTCGTAGTGATGACCGGGCATGGCGACATATCGCTGGCGGTCGAAGCAATGAAGCTGGGCGCCTCGGATTTCATCGAAAAGCCGTTTGACGACGAGACATTGCTGACAATGATCCGCGCCGCTCTGAACAGCGCAGAGGCAAGTTCTCAACGCGACGGGAAAGCGCTCGAGATTGTGGAACTGATCACGAGCTTGACCGCGCGTGAGCGAGAGGTGCTCGATGGCCTGGTAGCCGGTCAATCCAACAAGATCATCGGACGCGGCCTCGACATCAGTCCTCGGACCGTCGAAATCTATCGTGCCAATGTCATGAAAAAAATGCGAGCTACTAGCCTCTCTGAACTCGTCCGGATGGCGATCAGGGCCGGTCAATCCTGATTTGAGGTATGTCAACGACTCAACTCTCGATTTTCGCTAACCTGAGTGGGTGCGGCGCGAGGAGGTCTCGGCGGAGATCTGATCGGTGGTTGAAATGATGTCGCGGACAGGCCCCCTCATTCTCGTTATCGAGGAGGATTCGGCGGTCTTGGCTTCGTTGAATTTCATGCTCCAAGTCGGGGGTTTCAAGACATGCCCATTTGATAGTGTCATTCGTCTCCTCGAAGCTGAGCGGTTGCCCGAAATAGCTTGTCTTGTGGTGAATTATCGTACGGCCACCACGAACGGAATCGAGTTGCTCAAGCGTTTGCGCAGGCGTCAGATGCTGGCGCCGGCTATCCTCATCATCGAGCACGCGGATAAGACGGTCCGTGAACGCGCGCTGGCGGCGGGCTTCGCCGGAGTCGTCGATAAGATTATTTTCTGTGACAATTTGGTCAACGAAATCAAACGGATGCTAGCCATCGCTTAACGGCTGCCGCCTTCCGCTCGGCTACTCGGTAGAATCCCTTAAGGAGCGTTACATAAGGAATGACACAGATTTCGGCCGCGCCCGGCGACCCATATGCATGAGGAGCAAAGCAGACGCAAAGGAATAGCTCCCATGGTTCAGACGGAACATACAACGATGACACGCCCATTGCAGGGATTTGCGACAGGTCCATGCAGTCAGGATCTGTGCCTGCTTTCAGGTCATCCGGAGCTCGTCGGAACGAGCCTCACCTATGGGCCCGATGAGGAGATCTACGGGGAAACCGAGAAGGCTGTGTCTTTCTACAAGGTTGTGAGTGGCGCAGTGCGAACTCACAAGCTGCTGAGCGATGGACGCCGACAGATCGGGGCGTTCCACTTCGAAGGCGACTTGTTTGGATTTGAGGCTGGAGAGGTACACCGGTTCACGGCGGAAGCAGTTGTCGAAGCGACGATGCTCGTGTTCAAGCGGCGGACACTGGAACAGTCGGCCGCGCGCGACCTGGATGTAGCCCGTTGGCTCTGGGCTTTGACGGCCCGCAATCTCAGTCACGCAGAGGAGCATATGATGCTCCTCGGACGCAAGACGGCGACCGAGCGGGTCGCGGCATTCCTCCTGGAGATGGACGAATGCATACAGCCTGTCGGCTCGATCACGCTGCCCATGTCGCGGCGGGATATCGCCGACTATCTCGGGCTCAGCGTCGAGACGGTTTCGCGGACAATATCGCAGCTTCAAAATGAAGGAGCCGTTGAACTGTTGGGCAAACGAGAGGTCACACTGCATAATCGCGCAAAACTCCGAGCGCTTCGTTCGGAAGAAAGCTGGCAATGAATACCGGCCAGACGAGCGTTACATAACCGGCACGACCAGGTGAATCCGAGCCACAGCGTAACTTGTCACCAAGCCTTCATCAACGATCCCATCGAAGTGTGACCTTCAGGTTGTGAGGCTAAAGATCGGCGCGCAAGCTACGGACGCCAGGCAGAAACACCCATGTCAGTTCGGCTCGAGACTTACCGCACCAGTTTCGCACCAGAAACGACCTGATCGAAACGCAACAACCGCGATCGAAAATCAAACGAAAACGCAACAAAATCAACGAAGCTGGTCGATATCCTCTCGCTCATAACGGTCTGGTTGCAGGTTCGAGTCCTGCCGGGCCCACCAATGAGATCAATCGTAAACATCCACGATGATTGCTTGTGCGATGCGAACTGGCTGGCCAGCGCCAAAAGTCTCGGACAAAAGGCGTATTGTGGTCGGATTGACCCGCCCTGACCTTGGGCTCATGATCGCGTTACGCACTCAACCCGGTCGCGCGGGCTCGCGGAGCACGCTGGACGGGAGCATACCCGTGCGGACGAACGCCCTGGCGCTCTGCCGCAGAACAAAACGAGGTTGATGCGAACCACAATCGCCAAAAGAACGCAAGGGAGGATGCCTATGAAGTTGCAGCGCCTTCTGTTGGGAATTTTTGCCGCGAGTCTCGTCCCGGCGGCTGCCGCGGCGGCCGAGACGATCAAGATCGGTTATCCGATGCCCCTGTCCGGTCCCGCTTCGGTTTATGGCGTGCCGGTCACCAAGGGCGCCGAAATGGCCGTCCAGGAAATCAACGCAAGCGGCGGAGTTCTCGGCCGCAAGCTGGAGCTGCTGACGCGCGACAGCAAGGCCAGCGCCGACGAGGCGGTGCGGCTCGCGCGCGAGTTGATCATCAAGGATAACGTCGACTTCCTGGTGGGGACATTGACCTCCGCCGAGGCGCCGGCCGTATCGACCATCGCCAAGGAAAACAAGATCGTCTTCATCGCTCCGACCGCGAAGTCCATCCAGCTCACTTCGCCGGCCAACCTCCATCCCTACATTTTCCGTGTCGCTTCCAACACCGACATTGATGGCCGGACCGGTGCCTCGATCATTGCCGGCTGGAAGGACGTGAAACGGGTCGCGACCATCGCGCCCGACTATGCCTACGGCCGCGACGCCGTCGCCGCGTTTGTCGACTACATCAAGAAGGCGCGGCCCGACATCGAGATCGTCGACCAGCAGTGGCCGAAGCTCGGCCAGAGCGACTTCACGCCGTTCATCAACGCGCAGATGGCCAAGAAGCCTGATGCCGTGTTCTGCGACGTGTATGGCGGCGATTTCGTCACCTTCGCCAAGCAGGCGGGCCCGCTCGGCTACTTCAAGGCGATCAACAACCGGATGGCCGACGCCGGCGAGGTCGGGACGACGGACGAAGCACAGGCGCTGGGCAACGACTATCCCTACGGGATCTGGTCCGACGCCTATGATCCCGTGATCTGGCCGGAAAACGAACCCGCCGCGCACAAGGCTTTCATCGAGCGCCTCAAGGCGTACACCAAGGAAAAATACGCCTCCGGCTGGGCGATCATGGGCTACGCGTCCATCGTCGCGCTGACCGAGGGGATCAAGAAGGCCGGCAGCACCAATTCGGACAAGGTAGCAAAGGCGCTGCTCGGGCTGACCTTCGATACGCCGATCGGCAAGCTCACCTTCAACGAGAAGACCCACGAGACCGACATGGGCGAGTTCTGGGGCCAGATGGTCAAGGACGACCGCTACCCCTTCGCCGTCATGAAGGACCCCAAGTATCTCTCTCAGGGGCCGTACACGAACTGACGGCACGCATCAGCGGAGACAAAGGAAGCACGCGGCGCGCTCGCGCGCTCGATGTCTCCGCGTTGCGGCGCGAACCGTGCGAAGGGCTGGGCCATGTTCGAGGTGTCGTTCCTGTTCGGGCAATTTCTCGGTGGTCTCACCACCGCGATGTTTCTGTTTCTGATCGCATCGGGACTGTCGCTCGTGTTCGGTGTGATGCGCGTGCTCAATTTTGCGCACGGCTCCTTCTACATGATCGGCGCGTACCTCGCCTGGCAGGCCGTGCAGTGGCTCGCACCCGCATTGCACAGCTTCTGGCTCGCAGCGCTTGCCGCGGCGGCGGGCGTCGCACTGCTCGGCGGGCTGATCGAACGGCTGTTGTTGCGCCATATCTATGGGCGCGAGGAGCTCTACCAATTGCTCCTCACCTACGCGCTGGTCCTGATCCTGGGTGATGCCGCCAAGATCATCTGGGGAACGCAGCAGCTCTCGGTCTCGCGGCCGCCGATGCTCGCCGGCGCCATCGAGGTCCTTGGCGCCACCTTGCCGACCTACAATCTGTTCATCATGCTGGCCGGCGTTGCGATTGCCGTGGCGGGCTGGTTTGTGCTCACGCGCAGCCCTGCTGGACGGATGGTGCGTGCTGCGGCGCTCGATCGCGAGATGCTCGGCGCGCTCGGCGCCAATGTCGGCGCGCTCTATACCGGCATGTTCGTCGTCAGCTCGTTCCTGGCGGGCCTTTCCGGCGCCCTGGTCACGCCGATCCAGAGTATCGTGCCGGGAATGGACGTCGAGATCATCGTCGAGGCGTTTATCGTCGTGGTGATCGGAGGTCTCGGCTCGTTCTGGGGCACGTTTTGGGGCTCGGTCATCTACGGCCAGGTGCTCTCGTTCGGCATCCTGATCTTGCCGGGGTTCTCGCTGTTCTCCGTATTTGCGCTGATGGCTGTCATCCTGATCGTCCGCCCCTGGGGCCTGTTCGGACGGCCGCTGCGATGATGAAAAAGCCTGCCGTCACTCTCGTCCGGCGCATCCCGTGGGTGCTCGTCGTATTCGTCGCGGCGCTGACGATCCCGTGGGTCGGCAGCCGTTACGATACCTTTCTTGCAACGCAGATCGCGATCAGCGCACTCTTTGCCATGAGCCTCAATTTGTTGCTCGGCACCGTCGGCCTCGTCTCGTTCGGTCATGTCGCCTATTTCGGCATCGGCTCCTATATCTGCGGCATCCTGATGAAGACCTATGGCGTTCCGTTCTCGATCGCGCTGCCGGCCGCGGCGGCTGCCAGCGCCTTCGGTGCGCTGGTCTTCGGCTTCTTCTGCGTACGTCTCACCAAGATCTATTTCGCCATGCTGACGCTCGCTTTCTCTCAAATCATCTGGGCGATCTGCTACAAATGGAATGATGTCACCGGCGGCGACCAGGGACTTCCCAATGTGCCCTATCCAGATATGGACTGGATGTCGTCGATCCCGTTCCTCAGCGACCTTCGCATCGCCGGCCAGTTTTACGTGCTGACGCTCACCGTCGTCATGCTCTCGCTGGCGGCGATCAAGCGGATCATCGCCTCGCCGTTCGGCCTCATGCTGACGACAATACGGGAGAATCCGGAACGCGCCGCCTCGATCGGCCTCAACGTCCGCAGCTACGAGCTCGCCGCTTTCGTGATCGCGGGCGGCTTCGCCGGCATTGCCGGGGCCCTGTTCGGCATCTTCAATCGCGGTGTCTTTTCCGATTTCGTCTACTGGCCGAAATCGGCCGAGGTGATGATCATGACCATCCTCGGCGGCATCGACTATTTCTGGGGACCGGTGGTGGGCGCCGCGACGCTTGTGCTGCTCAATCAGGAAATCACGTCCTACACGCAATACTGGCCGTTCGTGCTCGGGGTCATACTTCTGCTGCTGCTGTTCGTCTTCCCCGGCGGAATTGTCGGCGGCCTGACCGCCGGTTTCGCCTGGCTCAGCCGTAAGGTTGGAGGACGCGCCGATGCTTGAAGTGCGCGGCCTCTGCAAATCCTTCGGCGGCTTCCGCGCCGTATCCAACGTCGACCTGGCCGTGGCCGAGGGTGAGATTGCCGCGGTCATCGGACCCAACGGCGCCGGCAAATCGACGCTGTTCAACCTGATCACGGGCCACCTGCAGCCGACCGCGGGCCAGGTGCTCGTCAATGGACGCGACGTCACCGGCGTGGCGCCGTACAAGATCTGCGGCATGGGGCTCGGGCGCTCGTTCCAACGCACCAATATCTTTCCGAAGCTGACGGTGCTGGAGAACGTGCGCGCAGCGCTGCTTGCTCATCGCGGTCAGGGACCGAACCTCTGGTCCCGCGCCAATCGGCTTTGTCACAGCGAAGCCGGGGCGCTGCTCGCCTCGATCGGGCTCGCCGCGCAGTCGCGGGCGACCGCCGGCACCTTGTCCTACGGCAACCAGAAGCAACTCGAACTCGGCATTGCGCTCGCGAGCGATCCCAAGATCCTGCTGCTCGACGAGCCCACCGCGGGCATGTCGGCGAGCGAAACGCATGAGACGATCGCGCTGATCGAGCGCATCGCGCGCGAGCGCGGACTCACGTTGCTGTTCACCGAGCACGACATGGCCGTGGTGTTCTCGATCTCCCACAGGATCGCGGTGTTGCACCAGGGGCGTGTCATAGCTCACGGCGACCCGGCGTCGGTGCGCGCCGATGCACAAGTCCGCCGCGTCTACCTTGGCGACCAGCCGATAGGCCCGCGATCATGAGTGCGCTGCTCGAGCTTCAGGACGTACATGCCGCCTACGGGCTGAGCCGCGTACTGTTCGGTATTTCGCTCGAGGTCAACGAGGGCGAATGCGTCTGCCTGCTCGGACGCAACGGCGTCGGCAAGACCACCACGATGCGTTCGGTCATGGGGCTGACACCACCAAGTGCCGGCCATGTCCGCTTCAAGTCACGAGACATCACCGGCTGGCCACCACACCGCGTCGCCCGCGCCGGCGTTGGCTTCGTGCCGGAAGATCGCCGCATCTTTGCCGAGCTGTCGGTGTGGGAAAACCTCGATGTCGCCCGGCGAGCCGCTGCGCGTCCCGGACGCTGGACGATCGAGGCGATCATCGACCTGTTCCCCGTGCTCGGCAAGCTGCACGATCGGCAAGGCGGCTTTCTCTCGGGCGGCGAACAGCAGATGCTGACCATCGCCCGCACCCTCATGGGCAATCCCGAGTTGCTGCTGCTGGACGAGCCGTCGGAGGGGCTCGCGCCGCTTGTGGTCGAGGCTCTGCTCGCCAAGGTCGGCGAGCTGAAGGCGCAGGGCCTGACCATTCTCCTTGCGGAGCAGGGCATCGAATTCTCGCTCGCACTTGCCGACCGCGTCTACGTGCTGGAGAAGGGCGCGGTACGTTTTTCCGGCTCCTCCGCCGCGTTGAGGTCCGACCGCAGCGTGCTGGATCAGTTGCTGATGGTGTGACGCCGATTCCAGCGAGCCGGCTGTTTCTCGGGATTTAATCGGCGAGCGTCTACATTGGGCTCGAAAGCGAAACTGCAAGGCAGCCGCGGCGGCCCACTTACGGGAAGTCCGACGCCCGCATGATCACTCATTCGCGGTGTCGACCTTCGTCCACGACCTGTTCGGATCGAACGAGGGCATGCTCTTGACGATGGCCTCGGTGTTTTCGCCCAGATCCTTCTCGTAGACCGTGCCGGCGTGACTGACGATGAAGGTCATAACGCCGGAATTGGCATAATCGGCGGGGTAGGCGACCAGCGCAAAACCGCCGATCATCTTGCCCTTGACGATGTAGCTCATCGCGCCGCCCGGGGCGCTGTGTCCCTGCTGCGTGAGAATGCGATAGTAATAGCCGTGATAGGGCTGCGGCTCGCTTCCCGCCTTGTAGCCATCCGCGTTCGCCTCGGCGGCGAGCTCGCCGAGCGGACTTTCGTTACTGTCCGATGGCCAGTAGAGGCCATCCTTCTTGCCGGGACTGGAGACGATGCGCTGTGCATAGGTGCCGACGCCGTCGCCGTGATCCTTTTCGGCGTATTCGTCCTCCGCGTCGACGAAGGCAAGGGCGGTCTGGATCGTGTCGAGCTCGTTGCGCCCGATGCGGCGATAGAGGATTTCCTGCCGGCCGAGGTCGGTATCGAATTCCCAGCCGGTCTTGGTGTGGACCAGCGGGATCGGGAACGGGAAATCATCGGCGCCGATGCTGATCGACGCTTTCTTGCCATCGACCTTCACCGCATGTTTCGCGTCGTAGGCGGCGAGGAATTTTTCGCGCGCGGCCTTGTCCGCGGTCTCGTCGCCGGAGGCGATGATGTCCTCGCCGTTCGGGCCGAGCACCTTCAGCACGTCCTGCCGGATGCCGGACCTGACGGCGGAAACGAGCGCGCTCGCCGCGTCGTCCGGACTGTTGAAGGATTGCTGCGCCTTCGCCGGCACCATCCAGAGCAGACCCGCAGCAGTTGCCACCGCTGCGAGCCGGATACGATCAAGCCGAAATATCCTCATGGTCATATCCTCGATCCGGTCGGGATGCGCGCGCCGGTGGCGAGCCACTCCTGGTAGGTCTGGAATTTGACGCCGAGCTTCTCGTAATAGACGCGGAGATAACCGTCGCGCCCCCGTGTCACCGCTTCGGGCTGCACCGCCTGCACTTCCTGGGCGATGACGCCGACATAGGCCTTGTGGCTGCCGTTGTAGCTGAAGCGATAGTAGCCGAGCCCGTTGTCGAGATGGCCGAGCAGGACAACGTCATGCTTCAGCGCGATGTCGGAGCGTCGGCCGCCGCCACCGCCGCGGCCACCACCACCACCACCACGGAAACCGCCTCCTCCGCCACCACCGCCGGCCCTGGCAAAACTCGCCTGGCCGCGCGCGGATGCAGCGCTGGCCGCTCTGCCCGACGACACGTTGAGGCCACCACCACCTCCTCTTGCCCGGTTCGCCGCAGCGGCGCGATTGGCTCCGCCGCCCTGCCCGGCGCGGTTACCGGCGTTGCCGCGGTTGGCTGCGTTGCCGCGGTTACGATCCGCCGTATTCGCCCGGTTGCCGCCGCCCTTGTCGCCACGATTGCCTGCGCGATCGCCCGCTCGGTCACCTGCACGATCCCCGCCGCGATCACCGACATTGCCCCCACGATCACCGGCGTTCGGGCGATTGGCGCCGGGGTTGAGCACCTGCTGGCCGCCCTTGCCGCGGAAATCCATGCGGTTGCCGGCGCCGGCGCGAACGTTGTTGTTGCCGAAGCGCTGCTGGACGTTCACGTTGTTGTAGCGGACGCCCTGACGGTGTGCGGGATTGTGATTCCAGACGTTGGTGGTGCGGTGGTTGACATAGACGTTGCGGTTGCCCCAGTTGCAGCCGCCACCCCAGTAATTGCCCCAGCGGCCGATCGCCCAGGCGGTGCCGAAGGCGATGCCCGCCGCGACCACGCCGGCGCCGATATAGGACGGATAGCCGAAGTAATAGGGCGGATAGTCGGCATAGGGCCAGGCGCCGTACACCGTCGCGGGCTCATAATAGGGAACATACATCGTGTTCGGATCGGTCGGCTCGATCACGATCACCTGCTTGTTTTCCTGCTGCTTGACCGTAACCTTCTGCTGCTTGTTCGAGGAGAGCTTGTTATTGGCTTTCGCCTTTTCGCGCAGCCGCTGGATCGCATCCATCAGGTCCGCCTGCTGCGCCAGCATGGCATCGCCGAGACTCTTGGTCCAGTCGAGCTTGTCGCTCATCATGTCGAGCACCGAGGGCGTCGCGGTCAGCGCCTTGACGCTGTCGTCCCAGCCCTTCTTGTCGACTTGCTCCTTCAGCGCATCGCCCTTCAGATTCTTGCTGTCCTTGACGAAGCGGTCGGCTTCCACGACCTCGAGCGGATAGGTCGCGGCTGCCAGCATGTTGGCGAGCAGCGCGTCGGGATAGAGCGCGATCGGCGCGACCAGCGCCTCGAGTTGCTCGGGCTTCAGCAACTCCGGCTGCGCAGATGCGGCAGCGGGCGGCGTGGCAGGCGGCGGCGCGGTCGCGGGCTGCTGTTGAGCGGCCGCGCTAAGCGATGTCGCGACCGTGATCGCCAACGCCAACATGACACTTCCGCAGCGCACCATGGTGCCCTCCCTCAATGCGAATGATTGCAACCAATACCGTCAAGCGCGAGAAGCCTTGATCGAGATCAAGGGTCCGAGTTGGCGGCGCTCTCGATCGGCTCGACACAGCGGGCCATTGCAAGGGACGAAATGCGTCAGTGGCCGCTCAACACCGGCGTCTTGATCGGCAACAACAACGCCTGAATCCGGAGCAACACGGCATGCACGAGGCCGAGCGCATCGATCGCATGCAGCACAAAACCCCTGAACGCGCCGGTGTCCTTTGACGCAATCACCTCGTGATTGCTGGTATAGGCGTTGACGATGCAGGAGCTGCCGGCCGTTACATCGGCGAGACCATCCTTCTCAAGAGGCTCCAGGAAGGCCAAGATCGTGCCCGGCTTCACCGCGCTGGCATCGATGAGCTGCTCCCCGCCGCGGAACTGGCCGGCGGCGATGTAGTCCTGCACGTTGGTGATGACCACCAGGATGATGGTCCATGGCAGCGACGAGCACGCCGCCTCGGCGATCATTCCCGGTTTCAACGGATGGCCCGCCAGACAATGCGACCCGGGAGCGGGAGAGGCTTGATCTGAATCAAAGAGCGTCCATTCGGAGAGGCCGTAGCCTCGCGGGAGAATGACGATTGGTTCGCCAGAAAGGAGCTTTCATGCCCCAAAACATCGACGACCTCTTGCCCACGGCAAAGGAAATCCAGAAGCAGGCCGCCATCAAGGAGGCGGAGAAGGCCGACGAGCATCTCCGGCGCACGGCCGCGGCGGAGGCGGAGAAGCGTGCGCTGATCGAGAAGCTGAGCAAGCCCTCAGGCCTTTCGGAGGACGAAAAGGTCAAGCTTGCCTCCACCGTCATCCAGCGCGCAGTGCGCAACGGGCTCACCGAGGTTCAGGTCTACCGCTTCCCCAACTCCCTGTGCACCGACCGCGGCCGCGCGATCAATCAGCTGGAGCGGGGCTGGGAAAAGACGCTCACGGGGATTCCGCAGGAGATCTTTCAGCTCTGGTCCGATTACCTGAAGCCTCGCGGCTATCGCATCAAATATCAGATCGTCGATTTCCCAGGAGGCGTACCGGGCGATATCAGCATCATCATTGCCTGGGGCGACTGATGGGAGACGCTGACAAGGCTTTGTCGAAGATGAAGCGAAAGGATTACGAGAAGGAGCTGCGCAAGCTCCAGGTCGAGCTCTGTCACCTGCAGGAATGGGTGAAAGAGAAAAAGCTGCGGGTCATCGTGCTGTTCGAGGGCCGCGATGCCGCCGGCAAGGGCGGCACCATCAAGGCGATCACCGAGAAGGTCAGCCCGCGCGTGTTCCGCATCGTCGCCCTGCCCGCGCCTTCCGACCGGGAAAAATCCCAGCTTTTCATGCAGCGCTACATGCAGCACTTTCCGTCCGGAGGCGAAATCGTCATCTTCGATCGCAGCTGGTACAACCGCGCGGGCGTCGAATATGTCATGGGCTTTGTCGATCCCGGCGAGCACGAGCGTTTCCTGTCGTTGTGTCCGCAGATGGAGAAATATACCGTCGATGCCGGCATCATCCTGATCAAGATCTGGCTCGAGGTCGGAATGGAAGAACAGGAGCGGCGCTTCCTGGCAAGGATCGAGGACCCCCTGAGGCAGTGGAAGCTGAGCCCGATGGATACCGAGTCCTACCGGCGATGGTACGACTACTCACGCGCCCGCGACATGATGTTCAAGGCGACGAGCTCAAAGCACGCGCCCTGGAATGTCATCCGTTCCAACGACAAGCGGCGGGCGCGGCTGAACTGCATCGCGCATTTGCTGAACACAATTCCTTACAAGAAGCTGTCGCGCGACAAGGTCCGGTTGCCAAAGCGGTCCGACAAGGACCGCTACAACGACCAAGCCTTGCGCGGCGTGAAGTTGGTGGCCCAGCGATACTGAGCCTGAGACAGGTCGCGCTCACTCGAGCGCGACCATTACTCCGCCAACCGCCGCCGACATCTCGACGCCGACCTTGGACGCCCTAGCCTCCGCCGCCTACGATAAAGCCACCCTACGCGGGTTGCCGCCTCCTTGATGCAAATCAAAGCCCGGCGCTTCAACCGCCTCACGCTACCTGCGGTGGACCGACCACACGACCGCCCGGAGTTTTCCGCCATGAAAGCAGTCTCCGCCGAAGAAGCCGTCGCGATGATTCCCAACGGCGCGACCGTTATGATCGGCGGCTTCATGGGCGTGGGCACGCCGGAGCGGCTGCTGGACGAGCTGGTGCGGCAGAAGAAAAGCGAGCTCACCATCATTGCCAATGATGCCGCCGTTCCCGGCCGAGGCATCGGAAAGCTGTTCGACGCCTCGCTGGTCGCGACCATCACGGTAAGCCATATCGGCTTGAACCCGAAGGTGCAGGCGCAGATGATGGAGAAGAAGATCGCGGTCAACCTGGTGCCCCAGGGCACGCTGGTCGAGCGGATCCGCGCCGGCGGCTCCGGCCTTGGCGGCGTGTTGACGCCGACCGGTGTCGGCACGATCGTCGAAGATGGCAAGCAGCGGATCGAGATCGACGGCAGGCAATTTCTGCTCGAGACCGCGCTGCGCTCGCAATTCGCGCTGGTGCATGCGTTCCTGGCCGACTATCTCGGCAATCTCTCCTATGCCCTCACTGCGCGGAATTTCAATCCGGTCATGGCCATGGCAGCCGACACTGTCATCGTCACGGCGGAGAATATCGTTCCGGTCGGGGTGATCGCGCCCGACCACGTCATGACCCCGGCTCCGCTTGTCGACTACCTCATCGCCAACGGGTGAGCCCATGGACCCCCAGATCATCATTGCGCGGCGCGTGGCGCTCGAGATACGCCCGGGAAATCTGGTCAATCTGGGCATCGGCATTCCGACCCTGGTCGCAAACTATGTGCCGCCGGGGCTCAATGTGTTCTTCCAGTCAGAAAACGGCCTGATCGGCACCGGACCGATCCCGGAGCAAGGCATGGCGCATCCGCTGCTGACCGATGCCGGCGGCAGGCCGATCAGCGCGCTTCCGGGCGCATCGACCTTCGACAGCGCCATGTCGTTCGCTCTGATCCGCGGCGGTCATGTCGACATAACAGTGCTTGGCGGACTGCAGGTCGACGCCAGCGGACATCTCGCCAACTGGATGATCCCCGGCAAGATGGTGCCGGGCATGGGCGGTGCGATGGACCTCGTGAGCGGCGCGAGGCGCGTGATCGTCGCCATGCAGCATGCGGCAAAGGGCAAGTCGAAGATCGTCCAGAAGTGCGGGCTGCCGCTGACCTCGGCGCGGCCGGTCGATCTTGTCGTCACCGACATGGCGGTCATGGGCTTTGACGACGGCAGGATTACGCTCATGGAAACCGCGCCCGGCATCAGCGTCGCGGAAGTGATAGCGGTGACGGAAGCCGAGCTTTCCATTCCCGACAAGGTCCCCGAAATGAATATCTGACGTCACCCGCGGTTTCGAAGTACTCGACCATGCGCGCTGCACCTGCGCCAGGGCGTTATCAATCGATAATGTGATAGCCGCCATCGATGTACATGACGCTGCCGGTGATGAGCTTGGCGCCGTCGAGGGCGAGAAACGCCGTCGCGGCGCCGACATCGTCTATGCTCACCAGGCTGCGCGTCGGCGCCTTCGACTGCGCCTTGTCCATCAGCTCGTCGAATTCGGGGATTCCTGACGCGGCGCGTGTCGCCAGCGGACCCGGCGAGATCGCGTGAACACGGATACCCTTAGGCCCGACCTCGGCGGCGATGTAGCGGACGGCGGCTTCCAGCGCCGCCTTGGCCACGCCCATGACGTTATAGTTCTGCACGACTATCTGGCTGCCGTAATAGGTCATGGTGAACATGGTGCCGCCGCGCTTCATCAGGGGCTCGGCCAGATGCGCCATGCGCATGAACGACCAGCACGATACATCCATCGTCTTGAGGAAGCCGTCGCGCTGGACGTCGATGACGCGGCCGTGCAGCGCTTCCTTCGGCGAAAACGCGATCGAGTGCAGCAGGAAGTCGAGCTGGCCCCATTCCTTCTTGATGTGCTCGAACACCTGCTCCATCTGCCCTTCGACAGCGACATCGAGCGGCACGAAAATCGGAGCTTCCAGCTCCTTTGCAAGGGGGGCGACGTGCTTCTTCGCCGTTTCGTTCAGATAGGTAACCGCGAGATCCGCCCCCAGCGCACGGAACGCCTTGGCGCAGCCCCAGGCAATCGACTGATCGTTGGCGATGCCGACGATGAGACCCTTACGCCCCTTGAGCGCAACCTTGGTTTCAGGAAATACCGGGATGTTCATGACGCCCTCTCTCTCGCCTCGGTGGACGGACGCCGGCTCCACAGCAGCGACAAGGTGTGACGCGCGATCATCAGTTCTTCATCGGTCGGAACGACATAGACCGGCGTGGTATCGGGACGCGAAATCCGCAGCGCATGACGGCTGTTCTCGGCAGGATCGAGCGCGATGCCCAACCATCCAAGCCGCTCGGCGATGCGCGTGCGGATACCGTCCGAATTTTCGCCGATGCCCGCGGTGAAGACGAAGGCGTCGACGCCCTGCAAGGCGGCGGCGAGCATCCCGGCATTCAGCGCGCAGCGATAGACGAAATATTCGACGGCAAAGGCCGCGTTCGCCTCCTTGCTCGTCTGCAGCTCCCGCATGTCGTTGCTGACGCCGGACAAACCCTTCAGCCCGCAATCGCGGTAGAGGAAATCCTGCACCTCGGCCGGCGACATGCCCTTGACCAGGGTGAGAAAGAGGATCACGCCGGGATCGATCTGGCCGGGCCGCGTTCCCATCGGCAGACCGTCGACGGCGGTGAATCCCATGGTGCTTTCGACGCTATGACCGCCACGGATGGCACACATCGATGCACCGCTGCCTAGATGGGCAACGATCACTCGTCCCGCCGCGATCTCGGGCGCGACCTTGGGCAAAGTCCTGGCAATGTACTCGTAGGAGAGGCCGTGGAAGCCATAGCGCCGCACGCCCTCCTCATGGAGCTTGCGCGGAATCGCATAGAAATCGGCAAGATCCCCATGATCGCGGTGGAACGCGGTATCGAAGCACGCAACCTGGGGAAGGCTCGGAAAATTCGCAAGCAGCGAACGGATCGGCGCCAGGTTGTGCGGCTGATGCAGCGGCGCCAGCGCCGCGTAACGCTCAAGCCGGCCCACGACGCCGTGATCGATCAGCACAGGCCGATCGTAATCGGGACCACCATGAACCACCCGGTGTCCAACCGCCAGCGGCGAAATCCGTTGTTCATCCCGCAACCAGTCGGCTGCCACCTGCAGCGCGGCTGCGACGTCCTCAACAGCCTCGATCGGATAGGCCCGTTCGGCCAGCTTCTCTCCGGTAGCGCCGGTCGCACGCAAGCGCGGACGGCTGCCAATGCCGTCCATCTGGCCCTTGATCTGCCGGCGCAGCCGCCCATCGCCATCGACGGCGAAGACCTGGAACTTCACGCTCGATGAGCCCGCGTTGACGACCAAAATGGTGTCCATGGCGGTCACGCCGCTGCCGTGGTCGCCCGGCGGCGCCTGCCATCGGCGTAGAGGGTCGCCACCGCGCAGGACGCAAGACGGGCGCGCAGCGAGTCCGCGCGCGACGTCAGCACGATCGGAACGCGCGCGCCAAGCACGATTCCGGCGCCGTCCGCCTTGGCAAAATAAGCAAGATTCTTGGCGAGCATGTTGCCGCTTTCGAGGTCCGGCACCACGAGGATCTGCGCGCGGCCCGCGACCTCGGACTTGATCCCCTTGATCCGGGCGGCTTCCTTGTCCACCGCATTGTCGAAGGCAAGCGGTCCATCGAGAATTCCGTCGGTGATCTGCCCGCGATCGGCCATCTTGCAGAGCGCCGCCGCCTCGATCGTGGACGGAATTTTTGCTGTCACGGTCTCCACGGCCGACAGGATCGCAACCCTGGGCAGGGTGCCGAAGCCTGCCTGCGTGAACAGATCGATCGCGTTCTGGATGATGTCGCGCTTGCAATCGAGATCGGGAAAGATGTTGATCGCGGCGTCGGTAACGAAGACCGTGTCCGCATAGGCCGGCACATCCATCACGAACACATGGCTGATGCGACGCTCCGTGCGCAATCCGGTCCTGGCCGTCACGCTTCGCATCAATTCATCGGTGTGCAGGCTGCCTTTCATCAGCATTTCGCCCTTGGCTTCGTGAACCAGCTCGACGGCCCTGGCGGCGGCGGCCTGGCTATGCGGCGTGTCGACGATTTCATAACTGCCGATATCGATGCCGTGTTTCGACGCGGCATCCCTGATCTTCGTGGCCGGTCCGACCAATGTCGGGTTGATCAGACCCGCTCTCGCCGCTTCGACCGCGCCGCGCAACGAGCTCTCGTCGCAGGGGTGCACCACCAGGGTCGCAGCCGGCGGAATGGCCTTTGCGGCCGCGATCAGACGATCGTATTTGCTGTGTGCCCGCCCCTCGCCGACATTCGCCGCTTGCACACTCATGGCTCGACTCCTTGATCTTGCGGAGACGTCAGGACGCCTTCGCTTGCGGACTGAAGGAGCTTCCGCTCCCGTCCCCAGCTTCTCCGCTGACGCCGAATAATTGCGCGACCCGATCGAGGCGCTTCGCGGTCTCGCCGGAGGTATTACCCGCGACCGACAATACCTCTCGGATGGCGGCGAAGACGGCCCGACGCTGATCCGCATCCTGCGGCAGCATTTTTGGAATGGCCGCCAGACTTGCTTCCTGATCGAGCAGCAACATGAAGAATTGTTCGCGCACCAGCATCTTGAACTCGGAAAGGGTCAAGCGCGACGCGGTGTCCTCCCTCCGCATCCGGCGCAAGGCCTCGAGGCCGCGCTCATCGACCACGCCTCGTGTCATGCCCACATAGAGCAAGGCGCGGATTCCACATTCCCTGAGGCCGCCGCTTCCGATCTTCGATTTCAGCTCGGCGATGCGGGCATCCAGGAGCTTGCGATACTCGGCGGACATTTGCGGTAGCGGCGATGGATCCGCCTTCGGATCGATGCCGACCGCGGCCTGCAGCGCCGGCGATCCATAGATCGAAAGGAAAAGCGACTCGCTCAGCGCTTCCTGCGCGTCCCGCCATTTGTCGAGAACATTGACAATGCCTCCGGAAACAGTCTCCTGGGCCTTGACGAACGGATTGTCCTTGGCGGCGGCCTTCCTGTTCTCGCGGATGGCCTCGGCCTCGGTGGCCAGCGCCTTCATCGCGGGCGTGCCGCGGCCGAAGGCCTCATATCCCACCCGCAGCGGATGCAAGCTGCGCATCCACTCGGCGATCTGCGGTGTCGCGAAGGCGCGGACCCAGGGCTGGACGAAGTTGCGGTAGTTCGAAAGGTTTATTTCGGAGACACGCTTGGCGGTGGCAAAACGCCGCTCGTCCTCGTGCGAATTGCCGCCCATGGCACGGAGGTCCTCCAGCGTACGCTGCTCGCAGCGCATGATCCAGTTGCCGCCGGCCAGATCGCCGCGAACCGTGTCGTCGGATTTCACCTCGAATGTTGCCTCGTAGAGACCCGGCGGCAGCACATCGATCAGGTCGATGTTGCTGGAAAACTCGGCGTGCTCCTTCCTGGCAACGCCGCCGGATACGAAGATACCGAGATGACCGACGGTCTCGTGGACCGTGTAGACGATCGTCTGACCGTAATACCTGATCTCGTCGACATCGCGGTAGAGATCGAGGATCCAGCTCAATGCCTGCTGTGGCGGCGTGATGTTGTCGCCCCTGGAGCAGAACACCACGATCGGGGAGCGGATCTTGCGGAGATCGACGACCTCACCGTCAGATGTCTTGATCCGGCCTGCGGCGAGATTGTTGCCGACGAACAATTCATCGACGATGAATTGGATCTCTTCGGCGTTCAGATTGACATGCCCGCCCCACCAGCGTTCGAATTCGAGATAGCGATCGGCCTCGGTGTCGACCTTGGAATAGACGTTGTACTGCTTGGTCCAGAGCGTGTTCGCCGGATTCATGTTCTCGAAATTCTGCACCAGCCAGGCGCCGTCGAACTTGCCGCCGCCGAAATCGCTGGTCAGCGCCGTCAGCCAGCTTCCGCCAAGCAACCCGCCGGAGTAGCGCATCGGGTTCTTGCCGCGGACGCCGGCCCAGTAGGACAAAGGCGCCCCGGCAATGATGAGCGGCCCGAACAATTCGGGTCGCAGCGACGCCAGCATCATCACCGCCCAGCCGGCCTGGCAGTTGCCGACGACGCAAGGCTTGCCGTCGGCGTCTGGATGCAGCGCGATGACCTTCTCGATAAAGGTGCCTTCCGCGCGTGCAATATCCTCAATCGTCTGTCCGGGCACCGGCTCCGGCATGAAGCCGATGAAGTAGCAGGGATGACCGGCCTTCATCGCGACGCCGATTTCGCTGTCGGCCTTGAAGCCGCCGATGCCCGGTCCATGGCCGGCGCGCGGGTCGACCACGACGAAGGGACGTCTTGTCGGATCAATCTCCACGCCGGCGGGAGGCTTGACGCGCACCAATCCGTAGTTCACCGGCCGCTTCAGGCTCCTGCCATCCGCGACCAGCTCGATTTCATAGTTGAGAACATGAGGAACGGTTTCGGCGAGGTGCTCGCGATACTGCTCGCCGCGCCGGCGCATGACGTCCATGAACAGGACACTGCGCTGTCCGCTATCCACCAGATATTCCAGGGCGGATGCAAGGAAACCGGGCAGTGCGTTGCTGGGAATTGCCGGCTTTTCCATCATGACTTCTCACCCTTAAGCCTGCCCGCCCCATGATGCTCGCACGTGCGCAAGGACTGTTGATTTAGGTCAAGGCTTCAGCTCACCGGCTTTCTCGCCTGCTGTGACGGCATCAGCCGGCTCATCGCGGTTCCAGGCCATCAGCAATGTCCGTGGTCGTCGGAGCGTATCGGCAGGCCTTCATCGCCGGGCTTGATCCAGATCAAGCGACCGAAAGCGCGGCGCGGCTCATCTCGTGCGCCAAATGACATCCTTGCAGAGAGATCCGATGACGCCCGCCACCTACTCTGCCCGAGAGCAGCTGCGCGACGGGCGACCGGTCGAAATCCGCGCGCTACGCCCGGACGACGAGGCTGACATGCTCGCCGCCATCGATCGCACCGGCGCGGACTCGCTGCATCGCCGCTTCTTCGTGACCAAGCGCGGATTCTCGGAGAAGGAAAGGGCGTTCTTCATGAACATCGACTTTGTCGACCATGTCGCGCTGGTCGCCGTGATAGACGAGGGCGGCAGGCCCGCGATCGTCGGTGGCAGCCGCTATGTCGTGACCAAGCCAGGCGAAGCCGAAGTCGCCTTTGTCGTGGTCGACGCCTTTCAGGGACAAGGCATCGGCGCGCTGCTGACACGACATCTCACGGGGCTGGCGCGAGCGGCCGGGCTCAAGGAACTGGTAGCCGATGTGCTGCCGGAGAACATCGCCATGCGCAAAGTGCTCGGCAAATTCGCCTTCCGGACCGCCCGCGGCCTCGACCCGCAGGTGCTCCACCTGACGCTACCTCTCCTCTAGCGCAATCCTCATCAGCCCGCGACAAGCGACGGGCGCGGCTCAACTGCATCGCGTATGTGTTGAAGGCGATGCCGCACAAGGAGGTTTCCCGCGACAAGGTCCGGCTGCCGAGGCGATCCGACAAGCAGCTATACCGACCAGGCTACGCTGCGCAGGATGAATTTCGTCGCAGAGCGCTATCGAGCTTAAGCTCCGCGGTTCAGGTCGCGCTCACTCGAGCGCGACCGTTACCCCGCCGACCGCCGCCGACAGCTCGACTCCGACCTTGCCGCCGGCGAGTTGCAGGACCACGCCCTTCTCGTTCTGCAGCTGCACGCCGCCGGCCCCGGCCGCCAGTGCACCGCTGGCGCCGATCGCGGCATAGCTGCCCTGGAAATCGGACGGGCTGTGCACGTTCAAAGCGCGTCCACTCAGCTGGGAGGTCGATGCACCAATCGTGAAGCCCACGCTCATGCCCGATACCCTGAAGCGATAGGGTCGGCCGTGACACGTCAATACGCCATGGCCGCCGCCGACGCCCACGATGAATCCGCCCTTGGTGAAGACGACGCGGACCGCGCAGGTATCGGCCTGCGACGGCGAGGCGAAGCCGAGCGTTAGCAATGCAAGCAAGAAAGCCGCGAGGAAGTGCATCCGATGGATTTTCATATCTACCTGCTCCAGTGCTGTTGTCAGTCGGGGGTTGAACGGGATGGCCGGAACGATGCCGGCTGACGGCGGTCGCCGAATTTCGCCAGCGTCACGCGATGCGAGTCTTGATTTAGATCAAGCCGTGCAGGTGCACGGCGTCCGTCAGTCGGCCATTCGCATCGACCGTAGCGCCCAATTGCAGCGCGATCTGTTTGTTGATCTTACCCTGTACCACGCGATCGAAGACCTGGCGCTCGCCGGGCGTCAGGCTCGCCAACAACTCGCGAAACACGTCGAGCTTTCGTTTGACATCGCGCGTGGCCTCGTGGTGCGCCGTCGCCTGCTCGATGGCGTGCAGCAACTGCTCCGAAGACACCGGCTTGGTCAGAAAATCCTCCGCACCCGTTTTGATGGTCTGCACCGTGGTGGCGACGACGGCATGACCGGTGAGGAAGACAATCGGCAAGGTCGAGCCGAGTCGGCCAAGGCGCCGCTCCATGGCAGTCCGGAAAGATGCGTCAGGTTGGTTCTCAGCCCAAATCCTTCCCTTGTGAGCCTGAACAATGGTGCGCGCGGTGGAAAGCCCTATCCCCCTATCCTGCTGATTGGTAGTGAAGACACGCTCTCTGTGCTTTCGTGGGCGGTGCAAGCGTCAAGCTGTCCTTGAGGACAGGGCCTGCGGACATTGTCCCTTGGGACAATGGCCCTCGAGCCAATAGTTCAAGGCACCGATCGCGTCGTAAGAGTAGCATCGGAGAAGTAACACGCCGAGGCATCGCTTGAACCAGCCTACGTCAGGTGCACTTACCCATGGACAAAAATTCTCGCTACAACAGGGAGATGCTCCATGTTTGTCAATCTCAACACCGGACCTTCAAACAGGCCGCGATTTATCGGCGAGCTTGGCAGCCTGTCGCAGGCCGAGATCATTTTAAGCGAATTCAAGTATCGCCGCGGCGCCGAGATTTTCGGTGAGGCGGAGCCCGCGGAATACGTCTACCAGGTGATCGACGGTGCGGTTCGCAGCTACAAGCTCCTCTCCGATGGGCGGCGACAAATTGGCGCATTCCACCTGACAGGCGACATTTTTGGCCTGGAGAACGGCGGCACCCACCGCTTCACCGCCGAGGCGGTCGTCGACACCACGGTGCGCCTGGTGAGGCGGGCGAGCCTTGCCCACGTCGCCGAAAGCGATGTGACCGTCGCCCGCGATCTCCTCAGCATGACGGCCACCAACCTCAAGCACGCCGAAGATCACATGCTACTGTTGGGGCGCAAGACCTCGCTCGAACGCGTGGCCGCGTTCCTTTTGGAAATGGACCATCGCCTGACGGCCGCCGGCGTCATGGCGCTGCCGATGTGTCGCCGCGACATCGCCGACTATCTGGGACTCACGCTCGAAACGGTATCGCGCGCGCTCTCGACCCTTCACGACCAGGGCATTCTTGGCTTCCTGGGCCAGACCCAGCGTCAGATTGTCCTGCTGGACCGGCCCAGGCTCGCCGAGTTGGATCTTTAGCGCCTGATTCGAGACGCGAGACGGCCCCTTCTCCCGAGAAGAGCCGCCTCGTTGCATTTTGCCATGCGGCTTTCGCTTGCCGCTGGCACCGGGCTCGCAGGATCGCCCGACATGGAGCACCATCCCCAATCACTCCGTTCCCACGCCCGATCAGGCTGCCTTGAAGCGCGGCACAAGCCGCAGCGCGTTTTCGCGGTCGACCGCCTTCAAGTCCTCTGCCTTGAAAAACCCGGCCAGCGGCTTGGTGTATTCCGCGGCCCGGCGATATGGAAAGTCGGTGCCATAGAGGATTTGCGATACCGGCACCATCTTTGCCAGCGCCGACAGCGTGACATCGTTCGGAATGGCGGCGGTGTCGTAGTAAAATCGCCTGATCTGCTTCTCGACCTGGTCGCGCGTGAATTTTTCCTTGTAGGGCGGCCGCATCAAGGCCTGTACCGTAAACCGTTCGTAGAATGCAGTGATCGAACCGCCACCGTGCGACCAGATCCAGTTGATGTCAGGATATTTCTCGGCGACGCCCGAGAAGATGATCGTGAAGATGGAACGCGTCGTGTCGGTGCCGAATTCGACATACGCTTCGTCCACTCCGCGAACCAGATTGACGCAACAATTGGCGCCGGTGGGATGGGTGTAGACAATGGCCTTGCGCCGGTTCAACTCCTGCCAGACCGGCTCGAATTCCTGATAGCCGAGCCACTTGTCGCCATAGCGTTTTCCGTGCGCGCGTTCAGCGCGTTCCATAGGCCCTGTCACCCGCGTCGCCGAGACCCGGCAGGATGAAGCCTTCCTTGTCGAGACCTTCGTCGACGGCAGCGGTCCAGACCGGCACGTCCTCATGCAGGCCGCGCACGCGTTCGAGGCCTTCAGGCGCTGCGATCATGCAGACCAGGCGGATGTCCCTGGCGCCGCGTTCCTTCAGCCGGTCGATGGCCGCCACCGCCGTGTTGCCGGTCGCAAGCACCGGCGTCACCACGACCGCGAGGCGCTCGCCGAGATCGGACGGCGACTTGAAGAAATATTCGACGGCCGAAAAAGTCTGCGGGTCGCGGTAGAGGCCGATATGGGCGACGCGCGCGGTCGGCACCAGGTCCATCATGCCGTCGACAAAGGTGACCCCGGCGCGCAGCACCGGCACGAACACCAGTTTCTTGCCGGCGATCTTTGCGGACTGCATTTGCGCCATCGGAGTCTCGATCACGACCTCGGCGAGCGGCAGGTCGCGCGTCACCTCATAGCACAGAAGCATGCCGATCTCCTTCAACAGTTCGCGAAAGGATTTCGTTGAAATTGATTTGTCGCGGATCAGCGTCAGCTTGTGCTGGACCAGCGGATGATCGACGATGGTGACGCCTTCCATGACGTGGTCTCCCATATCCTCTAGAATACAGTGCCGTCGCTGATGACCTTGATGGGCGGCGAGCCGTCGGCGCGGCGCTCGAAGGCAGCGACCCGGCCTGCCGCCCAGGTGCCGCCCTCCAGCAGGCTCGCAAGCGGCAACGAGGCCGCATCGCGATTGAGCTTCGCCCGAATTTTTTCCACCAACCTATCCAGCAGCGCAACCGTCAGCGCGCGCCATTCCACTACCAGCGCGGAATCGACGTCGTACGACCGGTTGGCATCGGCCGGATCGCGCAGCGCGAGCACACCCAGATCGACGAGCAGCCCGCCATTGCGATATTCGGCCAAACCTGTGAGGCCACCGATATCGGTCACGTCGAGACCCGCGCGCTGCAACGGCTCGATCAGCGAGTAGGTCAGCCATTGCGACAGCTTGTGCAGGGGCACGAGGCCATCGGTAGAGTCGCCGGCCTTGATGGCCGAATGCTTCCAGCAATCGCCAAGCGGCACGCCGGCAAGCGAAAGCCGCGACGGCCAGATCGGGCCGAGTTGAAGCAGCACTGCATGAAGGATGGAAGGAGCAGCAATCGCATTCCCTTTGACGCGCGAGACGAGATGGTCGAACAATCCGCCCGGGCGCGGCGTATCGCGCGTTGCGAAAACGTCCTTGCGGCCGGCCACATGCCGGCCGAGCCGCCGCAACAGGTCGGCCCGCCCATCGAGGCCGACCAGCGGATTTTCCGCGCTCACCTGAAAGCCGCGTTCAAGGTCGGCGAGGGAGAATTCCGCAAGCTTCTCTGCATCGACCCGTAAGGGGTCGCGCGCATCGCTGGAAAATGCGCCGCCAGCGAACATGTCGAGGCTCGCAATCGCCAACCCCTCGGAACGGCCGATCGCCTTGCCGCTCACGCCATCGCGATAGCGCCAGGCCGCGCCCGCGCCGGCATCGAGCAGCACGCTGACAATGGCGAGATCGAATTCGGCACGCGCCCGCGCGGCGCGATCCGGCCATGACGCACGATCCGTAATGCGCGCCCAGCGATCGACGCCGTCGATCGAAAAATGCCGCCAGCGCGCGTGAAACGGGATGTTCAGCGACGGATAGTTCTTTCGGATGGTGGCGAGCACTGCATCGGCAACCGTGTCCATGCGATCGAGGTTGATCGTGAAGTGCGAGAGCCCATCGCGCAGGCCGATTTCCAGCATCATCCCGGCGCGATCGCGGACCGCCTGCGCTGTCAAAAGCGAAAGGGCGTCGCGTTCGGTCGCGGCTGGCACTGCCGTCACGGTATCAATACTTCTCCAGCGAGCGGCCGACGGTGTCGGTCAGGCCTTCGGCGGTTTGCGGCTCGATCGAGAAATAGCCGGCTGCCTTTTTCGCGGCGATCTCGACGTGGGCGTCCGCCGGGATCAGGTCGTCAGGGAGCGGCACGCGCTCGACGATGTCGATGCCCTGCCCGGTCAGCGCGTCATATTTCATGTCGCTCATGGACAGGAAGCGATCGATACGCCGCAAGCCGAGCCAGTGGATCACATCAGGCATCAACTGCTGGAAGCGCGCGTCCTGCACGCCGGCGACGCATTCGGTGCGCTCGAAATACGCGGCCGCGGCGTCACCCTCCTCCTGGCGCTTGCGCGCATTGTAGACCAGGAACTTCGTGACCTCGCCGAGCGCGCGGCCTTCCTTGCGATTGTAGACGATGAGACCGAGGCCGCCCTTCTGAGCGCCGGCCGCGCATTCCTCGATGCCGTGGATTAGATAGGGACGGCAGGTGCAGATATCGGAGCCGAACACATCCGAGCCGTTGCATTCGTCATGCACGCGGCAGGTGATCCTGGTCCGATGATCCGGCAGTTTGGATACGTCGCCGAACAGATAGACCGTAGTGCCGCCGATCGGCGGCAAAAACACCTGCATGTCCGGCCGAGTCACGAGCTCGGGAAACATGCCGGCGGTCTGCTCGAACAAGGTGCGGCGCAGGCTCGTCTCCGTCACGCCGAAACGTTCGGCGACTCCAGGCAGATACCATACCGGATCGATCGCGACCTTCACGACGGAAACGCTGCCGTTCTCATGCACGACGTCGCCGTCGGGCTTCAGGCGGTTGGCCAGGATCGCCGAGCGGATCTCGGGCAGATCGAGCCGTGCGCGCGTCACCGCGATGCTCGGGCGGATGTCGACGCCTTCGGCAATCTCCTTGCCAAAATTTTCCGCGACCAGATGCCCCCAGGGATCGAGCGCGACGATGCGTCCTGCCTCGCTCCATTGCGGGAACGGGCCGATGGTCGCGGCCGGGAAAGTATTGGTGAGGTCGGGCCGGCGGATCGGATCGAGCGCGCCGGAGGAGACCGCGAGCGCGCGGTAGACCGCATAGGAGCCGCCATGGCTGCCGATCACGTTGCGGTCAGCCGGCCGCGACACCGTGCCGATGATCGGGCCGCGCGAACGCGCGTCGGGCGCGCCCCAATGGATCGGGAAGGCATGTTTGCCGCCGGGCTCGGGATGCGAGGTGAGGCGGATATGGTCGGTTCGGTTCGAGCGGCTCATTGTCGGTCCCAAAAAGAATCAGGTCCAAAAAAAGCAACGGCCCGCCTGACTGACGGGCCTATCGGTGGGTCGGTTCGTATGCTGGCGTTAGCCTGCAATGATTTGCTTCGTTTATCTATAGCAAATTCGTGTTCCTTGCGGTGCACCATATATGTATTTTGGGTGAAATTTCCAGGTGGGGACGTTCTCGCTCGATGTCGTCGCCCGGCTCGCCGCCTTCGCTAAAGCTTCGGCGCGCCTGGCACCGCGAGCCTCGTCGAAGCCTTGGCGTAGACGGGACCGGTTGAACCCGCCCAGTATTCCAGAGACGTTAGTGCTTGAGCCGAGGGGCCGCGGCGTACTGGATGCCCCGCCGGAGCCTGTCATCGGGCGCGCGTTCGCGCGACCCGTTGGCGGGGCATGACAGCGCAGGGGTGTGATTCAGCATTCCCGCGGCGCGATGCGTCCGGGTTTTGCGTTGATTCGTGTCCCTCTGAATTCAGAGGGCGCAGGGAATGCCGGGTGCAGGCCGCACCCATGGCCCGCCTGCAACAAAAAACGCAGGCGGCAGTCACCACAGGTTCAGCCGGGACAACCGGCATTCCCTGCGCGATGGTTTACGGGTTATACGAGTTCTCCCCGGTGTCCGGGCTTTTTAGCCACCGTCGCCTCGCGGGCATCGCCCTTGAGGCTTGATCCCAGCGTCGGGTCAGCGTCGGGGGATCAGGACCACACGATTTCGCCGTCCGCATCTGCGCCGCTCGCCTTGCGAAGCCGCTGCGTCCATCGCTCCCCGCAGCCAACGTTCGTGGCGATTGCGCGTACGCCCCTCTGACGGCCGCGGGATGGGTGCACCATACCATTTTTTTTCTGAAAAAGAAAAATATTTTTAGTATGAGATTGACATGATTTCGGATAATCGGCCGGTCGGGCAAATCAGCATGGTTCGCAATCGCACATCTCTCGATGCGAGCATGAATGATGTGGCGCGATCGCAGGGCAGCCAATGAAATGGAATCCCGAATGTGCGGCACCTGACGGAAAGACCCGTTATTTGACCGTGCGGAATGCCGCGTTATGATCCCTAAAAAAGGGAGATCGTGATGGAGGAAGCCGCCGCCCGCCGCGCCGCCGAAGCGCTGCTCAGGGAGCACAAGACGGGCACACCATTCAAAACCTTCAATGCGAGCGCTGGGCTCACATCCATGCCGGATGCCTATGACATTCAGGATAAATATGTAGCGCTGTTGCGGTCCGAGCAGGGCGAGCCGGTCGGCTACAAGGTCGGGCTGACCTCGAAGACGATGCAGACCTTTTGCGGGATAGATCATCCGATCGGCGGCGTAGTGCTGGCCAAACGCGTGCTCCAATCCGGCGCGACCGTGCGCCGCGGCGATTACGGGCGGCTCGGCCTCGAATTCGAGGTCGCGGTCCGCATCAAGTCGAATATTCCGGCGACGGCGCAAACGCCGGCGGCAATCGCGCCGCATGTCGACGGCGTCTGCGCCGCGATCGAAGTCGTCGACGACCGTGCCGCCGATTACGGCAAGCTCGACGTGAAATCGCTGGTCGCGGACAATTCCTGGAACGCGGGCATGGTGCTCTCCAACTTCGCGGCGTCGTGGCCGGACCTGGAGGGTATGCTCGGCAAGGCCACCCGGGACGGCGCGCCGATCGGCGAAGGGTATGGGCGGGACATCCTCGGCCATCCCTTCAATTCGGTGGCCTGGCTCAATGCCCAGCTCGCTTCGCGCGGCGGCGGGTTGCGCAAGGGGCAGGTCGTCATGACCGGCAGCGTGATGAAGACCGTGTTTCCGACGGAGGCAGCAAGCTACCGTTTCGAATTCGCCGGGCTGGGCGCCGTCGAAGTGCGCGTCGCCTAGGTGAAGGCGTAGTACCATGAGGCGGTGAGCGTGTCCTTTCCGATAGGTTTGGGTTCCAACACTCGAACCATCGGAGAGAGAGATGCAAGCATCGTCTATGGACCGGCCCACCGCGGGCTATTGTGGCACGATTTTGGTTGCGATCGAACTGAGCCAGAGGAGTTGGCTGGTGACGATGCACTGCCCGGACAGGGACAAGATATCGCACCATAGGCTGGAGGGCGGCGATCATGCCGGCTTGCTGGCGCTCGTTGATCGGATGCGCGCGCGGGCGGCACGGGCGCTGGGAGGGGTGCCGGCGGTGACGAGTTGCTACGAGGCAGGCTACGACGGGTTTTGGCTGCATCGGCTTCTGCTGGCGGCTGGGATCACGAACTATGTGTTCGACCCTGCGAGCATTGCGGTAGATCAGCGCGCGCGGCGGGTGAAGACCGACCGGATCGATGGCGAGAAGATGCTGCGCACGCTGATGGCGTACCTGCGCGGTGAACCGCGCGTGGTACGGATCGTGCGGGTGCCGACCCCCGAGCAGGAGGACGCGCGCCGCGCCAGCCGCGACCGCGGCCGGTTGACCAAGGAACAGACCGCTCATACCAACCGGATCAAGGCGCTGCTGCGGCTGTTGGGCATGGCGACCGGGAACCCGCGCCGGCGCGACTGGCTAAGCTGGCTGGCGAGGCAGCAGGACTGGCAAGGCCAGGCGGTGCCGCCGCAGATCATGGCCGAGATCGAGCGGGAACACGCACGGCTGATGCTGGTGCGCGAGCAGCTCGAGGCGCTCGCGCGGCCACAGGCGGCCGCGGACCTGACCCCAGCGGCGGCTCAGATGGCCCAGCGCAGCGAACTCTTGCTCCGGCTCAAAAGCCTCGGCCCGGCGTTCGCAACGACGCTGACCCACGAGGTGTTCTACAAGGACTTCCGCAATCGGCGTGAGGTCGCGAGCTATTTCGGGCTGACGCCCAGTCCATGGCAGAGCGGCGGGACCGATCGCGACCAAGGCATCAGCAAAGCGGGCAACCCGCGCGCCCGTTGCACCGCGATCGAGATGGCCTGGCTGTGGGTGCGGCATCAGCCGGACAGCAAGCTCACCCAAGACTATCGGCGGCGCACGCTTAATGCCAGCAAACGCATCAAGCGCATCGCCATTGTGGCCTTGGCGCGCAAGCTCATCGTGGCGCTCTGGCGCTATCTCACAACCGGCCTTGTGCCCGAGGGAGCGATGCTCAAGGCGGTAGAGATGTAAACCCTTCAACGAACGCGCCAAGCGTCGCGGCATCCGCGGCGGTCAGCGCGGGATGGATGATGACCGTGCCACCCTTGGGCCAGCAACCAGGCTGCTTCGTAGATGGGTCTCATCCTTGTGACTTCCTCGCCGCGAGCATGCGGAATGTGGGTGCGGGCCATGGCGGTCCGACCGGATATGAGGTGATGCAGTGAGCTGCTGCATAAATCGCCGGAAGTCAGTCCCTGAGCGCCTCGACCGCGGCGGCACGCTGCGCTACGCATGGCTCCGCGCGCCGCCTCTACGCCCTACACCAAAAAATTACACTCAAGCCTACCGCGCGACGCTTGACTCAAAAGGCCTCATATGAGGTGGGCTAAGCCTACTGCGTCATAACCCTCATGGTGAGGAGGCGCGCTTGCGTCGTCTCCGGACGATGCTTCGCATCGCCGGGAGAACCATGAGGCCCCTATATTCGGCCTCATCCTTCGAGACGCCGCTTCGCGACTCCTCAGCACGAGGAGATAGAGCTGCTTTTGAACGCGCAGACTAGGCGACGCTCCTATCCTCGATCATCCTGCGTTTGACGGTCTCGCAAGTCTTGCGAACGTCCTCGGTGAACATCGCACAGTCCTCGATACGCTTGAAAATCTTCTTGGCTTCCTCACGATAAGCCGCTGCGGTGTCTCGCATGAAGGCAATCGCAGTGTGCACCTCGGCGGTCATCGCCTCGCACTTCTTCGCCGCGGTAACGAGCTCGGATCCCATCGCTTCGATCTCCTTGGCTGCGGCTTCATAGTCGCGCACCACGGCCTCGGCACTGAGTGCGCCCACGCGTGAAACCCCTTCTCGATGCTCGACGTAATCCGGCAACGGCGCAGCCAGAGCCGGGGGCGTCGCCTTGTTGGGCAATGCCGGCAGCATCGCCGTGACGTCTGCCTCAAGCCTGGACAGATCCAGTGCCTTGCTTCTTGGAAATTTCTCGATGTTCGCCATAGGTCAATTCCTTTTACTGGACTCTACCCCGTGACCGGTTGGCCAATACGCGACGAGTCCGGACAATAGCCGCCGGTTCTAACCACCCCCCGGATTCCCCGTCGGGATGGCGAGCCGATTGTGAAACCTGATTCGTGGCGAAAAATTCACAAAACTGCGGCGAACATCTTGGCAGCGCGTCCGTCGCGCTGGTCACGGGCCAGCCGCGCGTGCGGAAAATGGCCCCCGGCGCCCTTGGTTGCAAAAGCCAGGCGATCGTCACCTTCCGCAAATCCGGCATAGACGCGCTGGTCATGGACGATGTGGTGCTGACGGCGCAGGGCTGAGCTTACTGTTTCGTGCGCCTCCCCTGATATTCCAGTGCGGCCTCTTCCATCGACGCAAACGCGGCGCCGCGCTCGTTGAGTGCTTGGATCAGCCGCTCCAGCATCATCATGCGATGGCCGCGGCCGATCACGAAGGGATGGCAGGTGTAGGTGAGGATGCCCCAGTCGGTCTCGCGGATCATGTATTCGAAATCGTCGATCCAGTTCTGGAGCACGCCGGAGGTTGCCATCAGGCCCTGGGTGCGGAAGAATTCGAAATGCGGGAAGTCGTCGAGCGACCAGCTGATCGGCATTTCGATCAGATCAGTCTCGGCGCCGAACTGCATCGGCTCGTCCGGCGAGATCACGTCGCCGGTGCGCACCTGATAGGGATGATGGTCGTTGCCCATCATGCTCGTGTCGTAGACGAAGCCGTGGCGGATCAATAATTCCGCGGTCGCGGGACTGAGGTCCCAGGCCGGCGAGCGATAGCCGCGCGGATTCCTGCCGCTCAAGCGGCGGATCGCTTCGCACCCACGAACCAGACCCGCCTCCTCCTGGTCCGGGGTCATCCTGGTCGGCGGCTGATGGGTCCAGCCGTGATGGCCGACCTCGTGGCCTTCGGCGACGATCCTGGCGCAGACGTCGGGATAGGTGCCGATGACGACGCCGGGGATGAAGAAGGTTGCCTTGATGCCGTATTTCGCCAGAAGCGCTAGGATGCGGCGCGCACCGGTCACGCCGAACTCGCCGCGCGAGATCGGGGTCGGCGAGGTCAGCCCATTGGCGATCATGCCGCTCATGGCGTCGAAATCAAAGGTCAGGCAGGCGATGTGGCGAGGCATGACGCTCCCTTGATGTTTTCGTTGAAGGCGGCTTGACTATGCGCCCCGTCATCCAGGCAATGACTACAAACATGTCAGACCGCTTCTCCAACAGCCAGCAATTCCGCAAGGCCGCCATCGTCTCGAAAGGCGGCATCGTTGCCGCGCAGGCGCGAAGAGCGGCGGAGATCGGCACCGAGGTGCTCGCCGCCGGTGGCGATTGCGTCGATGCGGTCGTTGCAACGGGCTTTGCGCTCGGCGTGCTGGAACCCTGGATGAACGGGGTCGGCGGCGGCGGCGCCATGGTGCTCTATCGCGCGCGCGAGGATCGATACGAGGCGGTCGATTACGGCATGCGCGCGCCATGCCTGGGGCGACGCCGTGGCGGAGACGAGGCGAAGCTGAACCTGAAATAGAAAGAGCGCCAGGCCGCCTGCGCGCCGTTCAGCCCTTCTTTGCCTGCCTGTTGGTCTGCCTGTTGGCCCGGCCCAGCACAATCGCCAGCGTGGCGAGCATCGCCGTCACCGCAATCAGCACCATGATCGTATCGAGGGTCATCGTCTGCTCCCATGCTTGATGACCAACACCCTGGCGTTTGCACTGGCTGACCGCATTGCGCTGGATCAAGTTGGCGACGGGCGTTGTCGCTGAAACCTTGACGGGGTAGCCTTCGTAGCTGAGTAACGCCGCAACAACGGGCTTCAATGATGCGCGCCGTCGCCCTGCTCCCCGCCGCTGTGCTTGCCGCTTTCCTCGGCTTCGCCTCGCCTGCCCGCGCCGCGGACGATGTCACCGCCGCACAGGGCGTGATCCGCTCGCAGGAACAGGCCTTTGTCCATGACGATGCCGCGGCCGCCTATTCCTTTGCGGCACCGGCGATCCGCGAGATATTTCCGCGCGCAGACATCTTCATGGGCATGGTGCAAAACCAGTATGCGCCGGTCTATCGCCACAAGAGCTTTGAGTTCGGCGAGGCACGCACCGAAGGCAACTCCGTCGCCCAGCGCGTCCACATCATCGACGCCAATGGCGAAGCCTGGGAAGCGATGTACACGCTGGAGCAGCAGAGCGACGGCAGCTACAAGATCACCGGCTGCACGCTGCTGAAGGCCGGAGATTCGGTTTAGACAATCGACAAAACTATGCGAGGTGCGACAGCGGCAGCGGCGCGCCGGCTTTCAGCGTCTGAATCGCGATGTTGCTTCTGACCTCGCGCACGATCGGCAGGTTGAGCAGCTTGCCGATCAGGAAGCGCTGATAGTCTTCGAGATCGGGCACGACGACTTCCAGAAAATAGTCGGCCTCGCCGGAGACGAGGTGGCAGGCCACCACTTCCGGCATCTCGACCACGGCCTGCTCGAAGCGCTGCGCTTCTTCGTTGGCGTGGGCGCCGATCTTCACGCCCAGGAACACCGATAAGCCGAGACCGATTCGGGTGCGCCCGAGTGTGGCCCGGTAACCGTCGATATAGCCGTCGCGCTCGAGCCGCTTCACCCTTCTCAGGCAGGGTGACGGCGAAAGCCCGGCCTTTTCGGCGAGCTCGATATTGCTCAGCCGGGCGTTGGCCTGCAATTCCATGACGATGCGGCGGTCGATCGCATCCAGCTCGCATTTTGGCATAAAGCGGATCCCGGAAGGCCACGAAAGGCGTGTTATTGCGCAAGTGAACCGCGGATTGGCGCATTTCGCAAGGACCTGCCCCGCCCCTTCGTGGGATGGTCAGGCCGGAATTCGTGCTGACACGGAGTGACAGCTATGAAAGAGAACCCTGCCGTCGAACCTCTGCTCGAAGCTGTCGAGCGCTATTTCGCACTGATGTACGACAACAACGTTTCCCGCTTCGATTCTGTGTTTGCGCCGAGCGCGCAGCTGCACGGACTCCGCGAGGGCGAATTGAAACTCATCCCCGCCGCCGTCTACAGGAACAACCTCGCCTCGCGACCTTCGCCGCAATCGAAGAACGCGCCGCGCCTCCAGCAAGTACTGCTGGTCGATTTCGCCGCGCCCACGCAGGCCATCGTCAAGGTCAGGGTCCGGATCGATACCCAGCAATATCTCGACTATCTTTCCTGGCATTGCATCGACGGCGCATGGCGCATCACCGCCAAATCCTTTCATGTCGAACGTATCTATGAAGCGGCGACTGCGTAAGCGAGGCGCGGCTTACGCCAGCGCGAGCCGGCCAGTGCCGCGCGCGCGGATCAGCAGGCCCACCACGATCGACATGTTGAGCACGTTCCAGGCGAGCCCATTGGCGAACGCGGCGGCATAGGAGCCGGTGGCATCGAAGATCACGCCGGAAACCCAGCCGCCAAAGGACATGCCGAACACGGAAGCGAAGATCACGATGCCGACGCGAGTTGCGGCCTCGCGCGCCGGCATGGTCTCGCGCACGATGATGGCGTAGCTCGGCACGATGCCGCCCTGGAACAGGCCGAACATGGCGGAGATCATGTAGAGCGAGGTCAGGCTGTCGAAGAACAGATAGAACAGCAGCGCAAAGCCCTGGGCGATCGAGCCGATCAGGAGCGTGCGGATGCCGCCGATCCTGTCGGCGAGAAAGCCCGAACCGATGCGGCTGATGATGCCGAAACCCATCATCATCGACAGCATCTCGGCGCCGCTTGCGATGCCATAGCCGAGGTCGCCGCAATAGGCGACGATATGGACCTGCGGCATCGCCATCGCGACACAGCAGGAGATGCTGGCGATCGAGAGCAGCACGGTCAGCGTATTGGCCGAGAGGTTGAGGTTGACCTGCGGCGGCGGCGCGTTGGCGTGGTCGCGCGCCCCGCCGCTGCCGATGATGGCGCGCAGCACGACGAGCAGCACCGTCATGGTTATCGCGCAAAAAATGCCGATTGCGATGTGGGTGGAGCGCCAGCCGATCGACTGCACCCCCCAATTGACCAGCGGCGGCCAGATCGTGCCCGCGACATAATTGCCGCTGGCGACGATGGTGACGGCGAGGCCGCGATAGCGCTCGAACCAGTGCGAGGCTTCCGCCATCAAGGGAGCGAAGGTTGCCGACGTGCCGAGCCCGATCAGGAAATAGACCGCGTTGAATTGCCACAGCGTCGCCGCGAGGCCTGCGAGAACGAAGGAGACGCCGAGAAAGGCGATGCTGAGCGCCAACGCCGCCACGATGCCGAAACGGTCGGTAATCCGCCCCGTGACAATGCCGCCGATGCCGAAGCCCATGAAGATCATGGTGGTGGCCAGCGACACCGCGCCGCGGGAGGCGGAAAATTCCGTTTGCACGGTCGGCAGCACGACCACCACCGCCCACATGCCGACCGCACCGATCGAGGCGATCAGGACCGCCAGCCCAAGCCGCACCCAGGCCTGACCGGAATCAGGGGTGAAGTGAGCGGAATCGTGGGGTTGTCCGGCGGGGGCGTGCACGGGCGGCAGAGTCGTTGGTGGGTGCCCAAAGGTCAACCCACATTGGCGCGAGATTAGGCATGCAGGGAGCAATGGTCGTCATTCCGGGATGCGCCGATCAGCCGCGGGCCCGGAATCCCGAGGGGATTTCGGGAATTACGTCCGAAGACACCCCGATTAACTCTTTCCTAACCATACACCGGGCAAAAATTGCCGAGTGAGGTTGAGTGTCGTCGATCGCAGATGCGGGGGAGATCTCCGTGGACGCCAGCGCGGTGCCTCAGTTTCGAACCGGTGGCCCTTCGGCCGCCGCGAAGTCGCTTGGGGCCCGTGAACGGCATTCGCGGGGGGACGCGGGTAGCATGGTCGACGTGACGGCGGGTCAGGGCACGGGGACAAGCGGCGGCTTCCCGTCGCTCAGTGAAATCGGCGCCATCATCAAGCGCGGCGACCTCGCGCTTGCCTTCGGCATCCTCACCATCCTGGTGGTGCTGATCCTTCCCCTGCCCGCCTTCGTGCTCGACCTGTTCCTGGCGATCTCGATCACGATGTCGATCCTGATCCTGATGACGGCGTTGTTCATCCAGGCGCCGCTCGAATTCTCCGCGTTTCCGACCACGCTCCTGATCTCCACCATGCTGCGGCTGTCGCTCAACCTCGCCTCCACGCGGTTGATCCTCTCGCGCGGCCACGAAGGGACGGATGCTGCCGGCCACGTCATCCAGGCCTTCGGCAATTTCGTGATGGGCGGCAATTTCGTGATCGGGATCATCGTGTTCGCGATCCTGGTCACCGTGAACTTCGTCGTCATCACCAAGGGTTCGGGCCGCATCGCCGAAGTAGCTGCCCGCTTCCATTTGGACGCCATGCCCGGCAAGCAGATGGCGATCGACGCCGACCTCAATGCCGGACTGATCGACGAAAAGGTGGCGCGCGAACGCCGCAAGACACTGGAGGACGAAAGCGGCTTCTTCGGCGCCATGGACGGTGCCTCGAAATTCGTGCGCGGCGACGCCGTCGCGGGGCTCCTTGTCGTCTTCATCAACATCATCGGCGGCATCGTCATCGGCGTCGCGCAGCAAGGGCTTTCGTTCAGCGAGGCCGCGCAGACCTATACACTGCTCACTGTCGGCGACGGCCTCGTTACCCAGATCCCGGCGCTGATCGTCTCGACCGCGGCGGGCCTGCTCGTTTCCAAGGCCGGCGTCTCGGGTGCGGCCGACAAGGCGCTGATCAAGCAGTTTTCGGGCTATCCGCAGGCGCTCGGCATGGCGGCCGCGGTGATGTGCGTGCTGGCGCTATTGCCGGGCATACCGACCATTCCCTTCATGGCGCTCGGCGGTGGTGCCGCGGCGATGGCCTGGAAGGCGCGCAAGCTCAAGCACAACAAGGCGATCGAGGACGCCAAGGCCGCTGCCGCACCCGCGGCCGCCGCGGCGGCGGCAGCGGCTGCCGAAGAGCCGATCGCGGCGGCGCTCAAGATCGACGATCTCAAGATCGAATTGGGCTACGCGCTGCTGCCGCTGGTCAACGGCCCCGACGGCCAGGACCGCCTGACCGAGCAGATCAAGGCGCTGCGCAAATCGCTCGCCATCGAGATGGGCTTCGTGATGCCGGCGGTGCGCATCCTCGACAACGTCCAGCTCGAGGCCAACACCTACATCATCAAGATCAAGGAAGTCGATGCCGGCCAGGGGAAGATCTGGCCGAACCAGTTCATGGTCATGGATCCCGGCGGCGGCCAGGTCGGCGTGCCCGGCATCCATACCACCGAGCCGACGTTCGGCTTGCCGGCGACGTGGGTGGACGCCGCGCTCAAGGAAGAGGCGGCGCTGAAGGGCTACACGGTGGTCGACGCCGCGACCGTGCTGTCGACCCATCTCACGGAGCTCCTGAAGAGCAACATGAGCGACCTGCTCTCCTATGGCGAGGTACAGAAACTCCTGAAAGAGCTGCCGAAGGAGCAGAGCGAGCTGGTCAAGGACATCGTGCCGGCGCAGGTCACGATATCAGGCATCCAGCGCGTGCTTCAGCTGTTGCTGGCCGAGCGGATTTCGATCCGCGATCTCTCCACCATCCTGGAAGGCATTGCGGACGCACTCGCCTTCTCACGCAATCCCGCCACCATGGTCGAGCATGTGCGCGCTCGCCTCGCGCGGCAAATCTGCGCGCAGAACACCAGCCACAACGGCTACCTGCCGCTGATCGCGCTGTCGGCCAAATGGGAACAAGCCTTCGCCGAATCCATTATCGGCCAGGGTGAGGACAAGAGCCTGGCGATGCAGCCGTCGAAACTCTCGGAGTTCATGGCCGCCGTGCGCGACGCCTTCGAGCGCGCCGCGCGCGAGGGCGAAGCACCGGTGCTGGTCACGTCAGCCGCGATCCGGCCGTTCGTGCGCTCGCTGATCGAGCGCTTCCGGCAGCAGACTACCGTTCTGTCGCAAGCGGAAATCCATCCCCGCGCGCGGTTAAAAACCGTCGGAAGCGTATGAGCTGCGGGGCTCCGCGAAGCACTTGGCAACACGTGCTTTTTCGCCACAGGCAACTGATTTCTTAACTTTGATTCATCTGACGGATGTTTGGCGCCGCGGCACACAATATACCAATAACACACTGCAATACCGACGTTTTTGCTAATTCGAACGGCTCCGTCGATCGCGACTTTTCAAGTCTTATCACTGACTTGTGATCGCCCCTTCGCAACCAAAAGCCCAATCTCTACGTTGATGAGCGTGAGGCGGTTGAACCGGCGAGCCGGGGAGACCGACCAATCTGGACAGTGCGGAAGACGGCAGGAGGGCTTCCATGAACCACTCGATCTACAGCGCAGATCGCACGACCCATCTCAAGATCGTGGTCGTAGCGCTTGTCGCTGGCATCGCGGTGGCTGGCCTCGGCATTTCCGCCCGCAGCAATTCGGACGACTACACGCAGACGGCGCACGTGATCAAAGCCGGCAAGCCGATGACGATTACAAGCTCGGATGCCTCGACGGTTCGATAGGAGAGTTTAACGGAATTCGCGTGGCTCTTTACCAGCCCCCCAAAGTCGCCACGTGGATATGTAGAAGACCCCAACTACCCCCAAGTCGACTACTAGGAAAACGCCCGCTCCCCACGGGCGTTTTCTTTTTGTGTGGGTTGCCTCAAAAGCGGCCAGCACCTTCCTTCTCTACAAGGGGAGAGGTGCACCGTCGTTGTGCGGCTACCGGTTCGGCGCAGGCACAGCCGGCACGGTCTCGATCAGCTTGCCGATGAACACCGGCTGCGAATGCGGCGTGCCGTCGGGCGAGCCGCCGGACTGCTCGACCGTGACCGCGTAGGTGCCGCCATTGACGACGTCGGCATCATAGCCCGCGAGCATGGGGCTGGAGATGAAATCGCTGGTGCCGATCACACCGAGCGAACGCGGCCGGTTCTGCAGCTTGTCCGAGATCAGCCAGAGCTCGTAGTTCTTGCTCGGATCAATCGGCGGCGCGCCGACCTTGCGCACGGTGAAATTTCGCGTGGCGCCGTCGACGGTCAGGATGAAGGCCGGACCGCCGGACGCGCCCTGCAGCAGTGCGACATATTGCGCGGACGGCGCGGGTGTGGGCGTTGGCACGGGGGTTGGCGTCGGTGGCGGCTTGACCTCGGCCACCTGCACTGGCGGCTTTCCGCCGAGGCCGGGCAACAAGCCAGGCGACACGACCTGCACGCCGATCAGCGCGAGCAGGGCCGCGGCAATCGCGGTCATGGTGGCGGCAATGTTGCGATAGGCGCGGGCGCGGTCCGACAGCTGCACCACGTTGGATGGTTCAGCGACGGGTGGCGGCGGCGCGCCAGGTTCCAGATCCTGCAGCGCCATCTCCATGTCCTGCAGCACCGACGGCGCGATCGGTGGTGGCGTTTGCGGCAGCACGAGCGGCGCCTGTGGCTCACCCGTCAGTCCGACCGCGTTACGGATCCGCTCCCATAGCTCGGGGGGCGGCTCGACCGAGCCGACCATCTGGTTCAGCACGCCGAGCCGGAATTCCCAGGCGTGCACGAGGCCAGCGAACTCGCTGTCGGTCGCCATCAGGATCTCGGCTTGCGCGCGCTCGTCGGCGTCGAGAGTGCCGAGCGCATATTCAGCGGCGAGCACGATATGGTCTTCGCTGTATTCCATCTCTTCCAGAGCCTATAACTTCCTATTTAGCATGATCCTTTCGGAAAACCGGCTTCCACCCCGCATCGAGTGCGGGGCAGGCTTTTTCCGGATCATGCTCTACAGCCCAAGACACTCGCGGATATCCATCATGCTGCGGCGAAGCCACGTCTTCACCGTATTCACCGGCGCCTCGAACTTCGCCGCCAATTGCTCCCTGCTCCAGCCGTTGTAGTAAGCAAGCAGCATGAGCTTCTGACGGTCCGGCTCGAGCCGGCCGACGCATTCCAGCAAGCGTTTCAGCTCATCCGTCATTTCCCGGCGAGCCAGCGGATCCGGGCTGTCGGCCGCAACTTCCATCGCTGCCGGCTCTTCTTCGATCGAGAGTTCGCTTTTTTTGCGAACGACATCGATCGCCCGGTTGCGTGCGATCGATGCCATCCACGTGATCGGCGACGCGAGGGCCGGATTGAATTGCCCGGCGCCATTCCATATCTTGACGTAAGTCTCCTGAATGACCTCCTCCGCGAGATCCTGTCTGCGCAAGATACGCAGGACCACGCCGTAGAGTTTCGCGCGTGTGGCGGCGTAGAGGCGCTCGAAGGCTGCCTCGTCACCTTTCGCAACCGCCGCGATCAGCCAGACCAGCTCAGCCGGCGTCAGCATTCAGCCTCCCCAAAACCGCGATCCGCTTGCCGGTACGGCTCGATCCAACCTCGCACCTAGCATAACCCGCGCGGAAGCCCGGCACCAAGGGGCTGTCGGCCACACTGTGGACATCAAATGGCGAAAACCCGGGCCTTGCGGCCCGGGCTTATAGTACTCTGACGAGGGGAGGCTTCAGGCGATGACGCCGAGGCGGGCGCGCATCAAGCCGATGCTGTCGAGATCGGCCTGCTCACGGGCGTTCTCTTCGGCGCGCTCACGGGCCTGGTCGCGCTCGTCGAGCAACTCGACCTTCTTTAATTCCTCGTAAGCTTCCGACAGCAGCGCCTTGGCGTCCTCGAGCTGGACGCGCAGCTCGTCGGCGGAGCGGGTGAGATTTTCCCGGCGCTGGATCGCGGCCTTGGCATAGGTCGGATAGGCGAAGTGCGAGGGATCGTTGATACCGGCGCGGTCCTGCTCGGCCTGGATCTCGCGCTCGAGGTCGACCGACATGCGCTGGAAATCGGCAATCATGCCTTCGATCTGAGCGACCCTTCGGCGCTTCTCGTCGACCTGAAATTTCTTCAGGCGGATTAGCGTTTCGCGTGACTTCATCGACTCATACTCCCCAGAAGTCCCGTATTACACGCGGGACAAGGCCGGCTCCCCCTTTGGGGCCCCGCCGGCGTCTCCAAAATGGTCCGGGGATCATGGCGCGACAAAGTTAGCGTTCCGTTTCCAAGCGCCCCACGATTTGCTCAAGTTGGCGGTAGCCGTCGGGCAGGTTGGAAACCTCATCCTTGGCCTGGCGCAAAAAGGCTTCCAGCGGCTCATGAAGCTGGATCGCCTCGTCGACCTCGGCGCTGGAGCCCTGCCGATAGGCGCCGAGCCGGATCAGTTCCTCCATGTCGGCATAGGTCGCCATGACCCGCCGTCCGCGCTGGATCACCGGCAAAAAGGCCGGATCGGCCGATTTCGGCATGGTCCTCGACACCGATTTGAGGATGTTGATGGCGGGGTAACGGCCGCGCTCCGCAATCGCGCGCTCCATCACGATATGTCCGTCGAGAATGCCGCGCACCGCATCGGCGATCGGCTCATTATGATCGTCGCCATCGACCAGCACCGTGAAGATGCCGGTGATGGTGCCCTGTCCCACGCCGGGACCGGCGCGCTCCAGCAGTTTTGGCAATTCCGTGAACACGGTCGGCGTATAACCCTTGGCGGTCGGCGGCTCGCCGGCGGAAAGGCCGATCTCGCGCTGGGCCATGGCAAAGCGCGTCACCGAGTCCATCAGGCAGAGCACGTCCTTGCCTTCATCGCGGAAATATTCCGCGATGGCGAGCGTCAGATACGCCGCCTGCCGCCGCATCAGCGCCGGCTCGTCTGATGTCGCGACCACCACGACGGAACGCGCGAGGCCAGCCTCGCCGAGATCGTCCTGCAGGAATTCCTGGACCTCGCGGCCGCGTTCGCCGACCAGGCCGATCACGGTGACGGCGGCATCGACATTGCGCGCCAGCATCGACAGCAGCACCGATTTGCCGACGCCGGAACCCGCGAAGATGCCCATGCGCTGGCCGCGGCAGCAGGTCAGGAACGTGTTGAGCGCGCGCACGCCGAGATCGAGCGGGTTGCCGACACGTTGGCGCGAATGCGCCGGCGGCGGCTGATTGCGGTACGCCATCGGCGAAGGGCCTTGCGCCAGCGGCCCCTTGCCGTCGATCGGTTCCCCCATCGCATTGACCACGCGCCCGAGCCAGGCAACAGACGGCCGCACCTGGCTTGCGGCATTGGCGATGACCGCGCGGCAGCCGCGCCTGACGCCTTCAAGACCGGCGAACGGCATCACGACCGCATTGTTGCCGGAGAAGCCGATCACCTCGCAGGGGATGAAACGGTTGCCGCCGGTGTCGATCACGATGCGCGCGCCGACCGACATGGCGTGAATGGGGCCGGCGATCTCCACCATGAGGCCACGAACGCCGACGACGCGGCCATAAATATTGACGCCGTCGATATCGCCGATCTGTTCAGCCAGCGCCTTCATTGCGAAAACCTTAAGTTTCGGCGTATTTCGCGGCCCGGCTTAACTTCGTGTTTACCCGCATCATTAATCATTGCGTCACTGTCTTTGGTGACTGAAGGCGCTCGTCTGCTCAGAATGAACAGCGAGTCGCGAGAGTTGGTTAGGTCCGGCTCTTAAAGTGGAACTTGAAGGAGACCGGGTTACAAAAAGCTGCTTTGACGCAATATCTTAGGGCGATTCGACAAAAATTGCACCCAGAGACCTTGCGGATCAGAATCAGAATTTGTTAACCATGTCCAGTCAGGATCCGAATCAGTTGTTCAAAGGCGTTTTGAGTGCCGCAAGTTCGCGGCCGACCTGACGCCCGGAGCGGCGACTATGGGGAACTGGCATGCGCGTTTTGCTGATTGAAGATGACAGCGCCGTCGCGCAGTCGATCGAATTAATGCTCAAGTCCGAGAGCTTTAACGTCTACACGACCGACCTCGGCGAGGAAGGCGTGGATCTCGGCAAACTCTACGATTACGACATTATCCTGCTCGACCTGAACCTGCCCGACATGTCCGGCTATGACGTGCTGAAGCAGCTGCGGGTCTCCAAGATCAAGACTCCGATCCTGATCCTCTCCGGCCTCGCCGGCATCGAGGACAAGGTCAAGGGTCTCGGCGTCGGCGCCGACGACTACATGACCAAGCCCTTCCACAAGGACGAGCTGGTGGCCCGCATCCATGCGATCGTGCGCCGTTCGAAGGGCCACGCCCAGTCGGTGATCCAGACCGGCGATCTCGTGGTCAACCTCGACACCAAGACGGTGGAAGTCGGCGGCCAGCGCGTGCATCTGACCGGCAAGGAATACCAGATGCTGGAGCTGCTCTCGCTGCGCAAGGGCACCACGCTGACCAAGGAAATGTTCCTGAACCACCTCTATGGCGGCATGGACGAGCCGGAGCTGAAGATCATCGACGTCTTCATCTGCAAGCTGCGCAAGAAGCTCGCCAACGCCTCCGAAGGCCGCAACTTCATCGAGACCGTCTGGGGCCGCGGCTACGTGCTGCGCGAGCCGCACGAGATGGACGAGCGCATCCCCGCTTAACTGGGTTCTACCCGCGAGCTGGTCAGCTCGCTCCTCCCAGACTGGACCCCGCCGCAAATGGCGGGGTTTTTGTTTTTGGGGGATGAACGGCCCGCTGCCGTGCGCCGACCAAATGATCGTGCCAAGCTTGGGCACACCGAGTCGGGGCTACCTCCATGATCCTGCAATCGCTCGCCGGGCTGCCGGCGTTCCTGGTCTATTTCTGCACCGCGGTCATCGCGGTCGTGGCTTATCTCCTCGTCTACACCCGCATCACCCCGCACAACGAGTTTCAGCTGATACGCGACAACGATCCGGCGGCCGCGATTGCGCTCGGCTTGAGCCTGCTCGGCTTTGTCCTGCCGGTTGTCAGCGCGATCGCGCATTCCGCCAATGTCGTGGACTGCCTGATCTGGAGCGTTGTCGCTCTCGTGGTCCAGATTGTGGTCTATTTCCTGGTGAGGATTCCCGTGCCGAACCTGTCGCAGCGGATCGCCGAGGGGCAGATGGCGCCCGCGATCTGGCTCGGGCTGTCCTCGCTCGCGGCCGGCGCGCTGAATGCCGCCTCGATGATCACCTGATGACGACCGGCGCACGCCTCTCCGAATTCGGCAAGCGCCAGCCGGCGCGGCTGCCTGATACGCCGCCGCCGAAGCGCTCCAGCCATGTCGCGCTGCTCGTGATGGGCACGCTTGCGGTTGGCGGCGGCGCCTACGCGCTGACGCTGCGCGACAGTTGCACACCGCCTGCGCCCGCTGCGCCAGGCATGGCCGCGCCGGCGCTGCCGCAAACCGGATGCGCGACGCGAAGCTCATCCGGCGGCGGTGGAGGTGGCGGCTACAGCCGGTCCTCGTCGGGCTTCTCTTTCTTTGGCGGGGATTCCTCCTCGCACGGTTCGTCGGCGGGCGGCACGGAATCATCGTCGGGCGTCAGTCGCGGCGGCTTCGGCTCGTTCGCCCATGCCTTCGGCTTTGGCGGCGGCTGACCGCGTCGCCTTCCCGCACGATGCCGTGAAATCACCGCGTTTTGCCTGTCCGATCGCATTGCGTTCGGCGAGACTACGAAACGTCATTGGGAGAGCTGCGTCATGAAACGCTCGCGCCGCGTCGTGCTGACCTTGATGGGAAGTGCCGCCGCGAGCGCCGTCTCGGCCACGCTGGCGGCGGCACGCCCGGTGACTTGCGGACCCGGCTTCGAAGGCGTGCCCGGTCCACGCGGTTATCCCGAGTGCCGCGCGATCACGCACGGTTTTGGCGGCAGCTTCCACCACTTCAGCGGCGGCAGCCATGGCCACGGCGGTCACGGGCACGCGGGCGGCTGATCGCGACTTATGCAACGCATCATCTGCCCCGAGCGCGACGACTGGCAGAAAACCGCCGAGGCGCTCGGCTTCGATTTCCACACCATCGACGGCGAGCGCTACTGGGACGAGCGCGGCTATTACGCATTCACGCTGGACGAGATCGAAGCGAGGATCGAGGCGCCCACCGCCGAGATCGATGCGATGTGCCTCGAGCTCGTCAGCCACGCGGTCGACGACGAACGGATTTTGCGGCGACTGAAGATACCCGAGCCGTTCTGGCCGCTGATCGTGGAAAGCTGGCAGCGCCGCGAGCCCAGCCTCTACGGCCGGCTTGACCTCAGCTTCGACGGGCGAGGCACCGCCAAGCTGCTCGAGTACAATGCCGACACCCCGACCTCGATCTTCGAAGCCGCCGTGTTCCAGTGGACCTGGCTCGAACAGGCGACCCTGCGCGCCATCATTCCGAAACAAGCCGACCAGTACAACTCGATCCATGAACGTCTGATCGAGGCCTGGAAGAAGATCGGCCGCGGCCGCCATCTGCATCTCGCCGGAGCCACCGGCAATGAAGAGGATGCCGGCACGCTCGCCTATCTCGAGGACACGGCGACACAAGCAGGCATTGCCACCACGATGATCGACATCGAGGACATCGGCTGGCGTGAAGCGAGCGGATTCGTCGATCTCGACAACCGCGACATCGAGCTCGCCTTCAAGCTCTATCCCTGGGAATGGATGTTCCAGGACGCCTTCGGCGCCAGGCTGCACCAAGCCGCCACGCGCTGGATCGAGCCACCCTGGAAAGCCGTGCTCTCCAACAAGGGCATCCTGCCGCTGCTGTGGGAGCTGTTTCCGAACCATCCGAACCTGTTGCCCGCTTTCTTCGAGGACGATCCGCGGGCGAAGGAGCTTGGCACGTCCTTTGTGCGCAAGCCGCTCTATTCGCGCGAAGGCGCCAATGTGACGCTGATCAGCCAGGGCGTGCCACTCGCGCAGCAGGACGGCCCCTATGGCGGCGAAGGATTTGTCCGGCAGGCGTTCGCAAGCCTGCAGCATTTCAGTGGACAATATCCGGTGCTGGGCAGCTGGCTGGTCGATCATACGCCGTGCGGACTATCCATCCGCGAGGACGAAAGCCCGATCACCGGAAACAATTCGCGCTTCCTGCCGCACGCGATCCTTTGATTGAGACTCCCTTCCTTCTCCCCTCGTGGGAGAAGGAAGACAAGCCTCAGCGCGCCGCGGCCAGCTTCAACAGCGGCGCCCGCGCGCCGCCGCGGTCCAGGTTCGGCTGATAGAGCCCGCGCTTGTCCGGACAGGGCCGGAATGCATCCGTGATGCCAACGACAGATTCAGCCGCGCCCAGCATCAGCATGCCGTCCGGCTCCATCAACTTGGCGATGCGGTCGAAGATATTGATCTTGGTGTCCTGGTCGAAATAGATCAGCACGTTGCGGCAGAAGATCACGTCGAACTTGCCGAGATGCGAGAGATCATGCAGCAGATTGAGCTGCCTGTGCTGCACCATGCCGCGGATCTCGGAATTGAGCTGCCAGAGCTCGCCAGTCTGCGCGAAATATTTCACGAGCAGCTGGATCGGCAGGCCGCGCTGCACCTCGAACTGGCTGTAGATGCCGGCCCGCGATTTCTCCAGCACTTCCTGCGAGAGATCGGTCGCGACGATCTCGATCCGCCAGCCCGACAGCGCGGCGCCCTTCTCCTTGAGACACATCGCGATCGAATAGGGCTCCTGCCCGGTCGAGCAGGCCGCCGACCAGATGCGCAGGGATTTGCGGTTGGCGCGCGACTGCAGCATCGCCGGGACGATGGTGTCGCGCAGATGATCGAACGGGATCTTGTCACGGAAAAAGAAGGTCTCGTTGGTGGTCATCGCCTCGACCACCTCGGTGGTCAGCGCCTCGGCGCCGCCGCCCTTCATCTTCTGGACCAGCTCGGCGATGCCGGGCAGGCCCGCCTTGCGCGCCAGCGGCAGCAGCCGGCTCTCGACCAGATACTGCTTGTCGGCGGAGAGATCGAGACCGGAGCGCTGCTTGAGGAGGCCGCGCAGGAAATCGTAGTCGAACGGCGTCACGATCGGTCTCCCGCGAACAGCCGCACCAGCTTTGGCGCAATCTGGTTGAGCGGCAGCACCGCGGCGCAGATGCCGGCAGTCGCAGCCGCACCGGGCATGCCCCAGACCACGCTGGTCGCTTCATCCTGCGCGATCACGCTGCCGCCGGCGGCGATGATGTCCTTGCCGCCGCGCATGCCGTCGGAGCCCATGCCGGTCAGGATCAGCGCGAGCGTGCCACCCTGCCAGACGTCGATGGCGGAGGTGAACAGCGGGTCGACCGCGGGTTTGCAGAAATTGACGGGCGGACCGTCATCGAGCGCGATCGCAGCTTCCGCGCCGTGGCGCACGACGCGCATGTGGCGCCCGCCAGGGGCAAGATAGATCTGGCCGCGCTTGATGGTCTCGCCGTCGAGCGCCTCATGCGCCGGACGGCGGCTGGCGCGCGCCAGATGCTCGGCGAGAATGGTGGTGAAGGTCGGCGGCATGTGCTGGGTGATCAGGACCGGGAAGCGGTCGATCACCGGACCGAGATCGGTCACCAGCGACATCAGCGCCTGCGGACCGCCGGTCGACGAGCCGATCACGAGCACGCGCGGCGCATGCGGGCTGAAGGCGCGCTTCATCAAGGCGGGCTGCGCGACCGCGGGACGCAGCACAGGCGCTGCGGGCTTTTCCGCATGCGGATGCACCGGCGCAAGCGGCGGCGCGACAGTGGCGGGCGCGGCGCGGCGAACCTTGGCGCCGAAGGCGCGGATCTTCTGGATCAGATCGTGGTGGAAGATTTCCGCGGCCGTCGGCTCGCGGGTGGTTTCCGGCTTCGGGATGTAGTCGCTGGCGCCGAGCGACAGCGCCTTGAAGCTGATCTCCGCGTTGCGGCGGGTCAGCGTGGAAGCCATGATGACGATGAGGTCGCGTTTCCTGGCGAGCAGTTGTGGCAGCGCCGAGATGCCGTCGAGCTCCGGCATTTCGATATCGAGCACGGCGACATCGGGCTTGATGCGCTCGAGCTGCTGGACGGCTTCCAGCCCGGTGCGCAAGGAGGCCGCGACCACCATGTCGGGCTCGGCGCCGATCCAGCGCGAAATCAGACCTCGGATAACAACGGAATCATCGACCACCATCACCCGCAACGGCTCTTGCCGTGTCGAAGACGAGGTCGCACTAGCCAACGCAACAACCATTTTTCACCAAACCAGCCTGAACGGCACGCAACTAGAACTACTGAAAACGCCGAAGGCCGTTGAGCCGCCGGAAGTAAAGCTGGGCCGATCAGAGCAGCCCGACTTCCTGGAACTTGGCCGTGACGATGTCCTTGTCGAACGGCTTCATGATGTATTCGTTGGCGCCGGCATGCAGCGCGCGGGCAATATGCGCGACGTCGTTCTCGGTGGTGCAGAACACCACCTTGGGCGCGTCACCACCGGGCATGCGGCGCAGATTGCCGAGGAACTCGTAGCCGTCCATGACAGGCATGTTCCAGTCGAGCAGCACGGCTTCCGGCATCGCGCGCTTGCACGCTTCCAGCGCCTTCTCACCGTCCTCGGCCTCGATGATCTGGAAATCCAGGCCTTCCAGGATGCGCCGCGCGACTTTACGGATAACGCTGGAGTCATCGACTACAAGACACGTTCTCATGACAGCCTCACACTTCTGAATCCCCAGCGGGGATCTCTCTCTTCCAGTTTCGTTACGCCCTCGTCGGGCGCGTTATGCCGCTTTTGCATCCGGCGCCAGCTCCAGCACGCGATCGACATCGAGGACGACCATGAGCTGGCCGTCGAGACGGTGGACGCCGCCGGCGAGCTTGGCCATGCGGGGATCGAGGTTGACGGGGTTTTCCTCCTTGCCGTCTTCCGGCAGGCGCAGCACTTCGCCGATCTGGTCGATCAGCAGGCCATAGGATTCGCCGCGCAGGTCGACGCCGACCGCCATCGGCGGCTTGCCGTCATCGGCCCTGGGCAGCCCGAGGCGGGCGCGCATGTCGACGACCGTGACGATGCGGCCGCGCAGGTTCAAGACGCCCGCGATTTCGGAGGACGACAGCGGCACGCGGGTCAGCCGCTCCGGCATGAACACGTCCTGGACGCGGGAGATCGGCAGGCCGAACAGCTGCCCGCCGATCACGGCGGTGACGTATTCGGCGACCGTGCCCTCGGTGGTTTGGGTCTTGCTGCTCATCGTATTCTCCTTGGCGCTAGGCCGCCTGGTTCAGCTCGGCGGTCTGTTCCTTCAGCGCCGCGATCAGGCCGGGACGATCGAACTTGCCGACATAGTCGTGGAAGCCGGCCTGGCGGCCGCGCTCGATCGCGGCCGGCGACACCAGCGAGGACAGGCCGATGATCGGCACCTGGTGCAGGTGCTGATCGGCGCGGATGGATTTCGGCGAACTCGAAGCCGTTCATGTCGGGCATCTCGATGTCGGTCAGCACGACATCGAAGGTCTGGCCCGAGCGCAGCGCCGAGAGCCCTTCCTGGGCGTTCGGCGCGGTACGCACGCGGTAGCCAGCGGCTTTGAGCACCGGCGCCAGCATGTTGCGGAAGAAGGCTGAGTCGTCGACCAGCAGGATCGACTGCGCCAGCGCCGAGGGCTTCATCTCCTTGCGGGTGAACCAGTCGGCGAACGCCATCGGCAGGAAGTGGCCGACATCGATCACCTCGGTGGCCTGGCCCTTGATCACGGCCGAGCCCAGGATGCCCTCGCGGGAGCCGGCGACCTCGATGTTGAGACGTTCCTCGACGATGTCGACGATCTCGTCGACGACGAGGCCCATGGCGCGCTTGTCGTCGACGAACACCAGGATCGGCTGCGAGCCGGTGGAGCGGACCTCGACGCCCTCCATCTGCACCAGCGGCATCAGCTGGTCGCGATACTGCACCATATAGCGGCCGTTGGAGAGCTCGATCTTGTCGGCGGCGATCTCTTCCAGACGGGTGACGAGGGCGAGCGGCACGGCCTTCGGCTGGGGGGTGCCGGCACGGAACACCAGGAGCGAGGTCATCTGCTCGCCCGAGGAGGCGTGCGCGGCGGCATGCTCTTCGCTCATCTCATGGGCGGAGGAGCCGGAGGCACCGAGCGCCTTGGCGATGCCGTTGGGGTCGATGATCATGATGACGGCGCCATCGCCGAGGATGGTGTTGCCGGAGAACATGTCGATGTGGCGCAGCTTCGTCGACATCGGCTTGACCACGATTTCTTCGGTGTGGAACACGCCGTCGACCACGATGCCGAAGGTCTGGCTTCCGACTTGCGTGACCACGATAAAGCCGTTCTCGGGATCGGAGGTCGAGCCGTCGTCGATCTTCAGGAGCTTCTTCAGGTGGATCAGCGGCAGCAGCTTGTTGCGCAGGCGCAGGACCGCGGTGTCCTTGATGCGCTCGATGCGGTGCTCCGAGTTGGCGCGGGCGCGAACCAGCTCCACGACCGAGAGCTGGGGAATGGCAAAGCGGTCGCCGGCGGCTTCCACGATCAGGGCCGAGACGATGGCCAAGGTCAGCGGGATCTTGATGGTGACGGAAGAGCCCTCGCCGGCCACCGACTTGATGTCGATGGTGCCGCCGATCTGGTCGATATTGGTGCGGACCACGTCCATGCCGACGCCGCGGCCCGAGACCGAGGTGATGGCGGCGGCGGTGGAGAAGCCGGGCGCGAAGATGAACTTGTGGATCTGGGCTTCCGACATCTTCTCCAGCTCGGCCTCGCTGACGAGACCTGAGGAGACTGCCTTGGCCTTGATCCGCTCGGTATTGAGGCCGCGGCCGTTGTCGGCGATGCAGATGATGATGTGGCCGCCCTCGTGATAGGCGGACAGGCGGATGGTGCCGGTGTCCGGCTTGCCGGCGGCGGCGCGCTCGGCGGGCGTCTCCAGGCCGTGGTCGGCGGAGTTGCGCACCATGTGGGTGAGCGGATCCTTGATCAGGTCGAGCACCTGGCGGTCGAGCTCGGTGTCGGCGCCGTGCATCTCCAGCTCGATCTGCTTGCCCAATTCGCCGGAGAGGTCGCGGACGATGCGGGGCAGTTTCTGCCAGGCGTTGCCGATCGGCTGCATGCGCGTCTTCATGACGCCTTCCTGCAGCTCGGCGGTGACATTGGAGAGGCGCTGCAGCGGCACCTTGAACTCGGTGTCCTCGTTGCGGCGGGATATCTCCAGAAGCTGGTTGCGGGTCAGCACCAGCTCGGAGACCATGGTCATGAGATGCTCGAGCGTGTCGACATTGACGCGGATCGACTGGTTGGCGACCTTGTCGCCCTCGGGCATGTCGGCATCAGCGGAGGTCTTGCCGGCGGCAGGCTTTGCGGCAGCAGCTTTTGCTTCCTTCACCTTGGCCTCCTTCGCCATATCCTTGTTCGCCACGTCCTTGACGTTGTCCCTGGATTTGGGTTTGGCTTCTGCCTTCGGCTGAACGGCAGCGGGGGCCGGCGCAGCGGCTTCATGTACGGGCGCAACCTCGATCGCGGTCTCGCGGAAGGCGCGCTCGAGCTCGTCGAGCGAGACCTCGCCGGGACGCAAGGGCCGCTCCAGCGTCTGATCGATCAGCGTGCCCTGGGTCTGCTTCGGCGCAGCCGGAGCGACCGGCGGAGCTTCGATCGCGGGAGCAGCAGCCAGCGCCGCCATGCCGCGCTCGACCATCTCCTCCAGCTGGCTGATCAGGTCGTGATCATTGCCCTCGGGCTCGGCCTCGGTGGCCTCCAGACCCGCCAAAATCTCCTTGATGCGGTCGATGCTCGACAGAATCAGCGTGACGGCCTCCGCCTTCACCGGCATGCCGTCGCGGAATTTGCCCATCAGCGTCTCGCCGGCATGCGCCAGCGCTTCCAGCCGCGGCAATCCCAGAAAACCGCAGGTGCCCTTAATGGTGTGAACCAGGCGGAAGATATTGTCCAAAATCCTGGCGTTGTTCGGCTCCTGCTCGAACTTCACCAGCTGATTGTCGACGGTGTCCAGGCTCTCGCTGGTCTCCGTCAAAAACTCCCGCAACAGATCATCC
>CAVOML010000016.1:337500-563091 GCA_963697015.1 uncultured Alphaproteobacteria bacterium | reverse complement strand
CCAGCCGAATGAAGGTTTGCTTATCCCTTTTCAAATGCCTCGGCATGTTGATAAGACTCGAGAGCAGAAATCGGGTTCACTTCGAACGGCTGCGGTCGAGATGCTACGGCTCTTTCGCGTCCATCAGCACGAACAGCAGCCGGCAGCTTTCCTTGCCGCGGTTGAGCCAGGCGTGGTTGGTCGCCTGCTGGACGATGGTATCGCCAGCCTTGAGGCGGACGACCTGTTCATCCAGCATCAGGTCGATCTCGCCCGACAACACCACGACGTAATCGACTGTCCGGGTGCGATGCCACAACGGCTTTGCCGGATTGGCGGGATCGAGCGGCGGAAATTCGACCACGCCAAATTGCGTTCCGTGCTCCGGCGGCGAAATCCCGACGGATTTGCTCACCGTATCCGCCTTGAACGTAAAGCCGGGAGGATAGGTATCGGTCACCCAGAGATTGGCCAGGCCCAGATCGTTCGGCACCGGCGCCAGCGGTACGCGGCTGTCGAACATCGCCATCGACCTGTTGTTCGCATCGAGCCCGGTCACGACGCGGCGAATGTCGGATGCGCCGGCGTGCGAACACACCAGCAGCGCCGCTGCAACCGGCCAGATCATTCCGTGTGGCATAAAAACCTCCCTTGCTTTTCCCACAGGATATGCGCGACCACTTGTCCTGGCGATGGTTGCCCTGTTTTCTACGTGCCATGATCCTGATCTTCGGCTCGCTCAACATCGATCTGGTCACTCGGGTGTCGGCCATTCCGGGCCCGGGCCGCACCGTGCTGGCGCCGTCCTATGCGACCCACTTCGGCGGCAAGGGCGCCAACCAGGCCGTCGCCGCAGCCAGAATTGCGGGCGCGGGCAAGGTCTGGATGGCGGGCAGGGTGGGAAAAGACGGGTTCGGCGATGAGGCGATCCAGAACCTCGCGGCCAACGGCGTTGCGGCCTCTCTGATCGTCCGCGCACACGAGCCAACCGGCTGCGCCTTCATTACGGTCGATGGCAGCGGCGAGAATGCGATCACGGTAGCGAGCGGCGCGAATCTCGCTGCCAGCGCTGCTGACGTGCCGGCGCAGCACCTTGGCCCCGACACCGTGCTCGTGCTGCAGATGGAAGTGCCCTTCGCCGAGGCGCTTGAGGTCGCGCGCCGGACCAGGGCAGCTTCCGGCCGCGTGGTCTGGAATCTCGCCCCGGTGCCGGAGCAGATGACACGCGAGATGATCCGCGATGTGCTGGCGGCGACGGACTATCTCGTCACCAACGAACACGAGGCGCTCGATGCCGCCACAGCACTCGGTTCAAAGCAGCCGGATTTCGAAGCCGCCGGCGCGCAGCTCGCCAGGATTGGTCAGCTCACCTGCGTGGTGACCGCCGGCGCGCAGGGTGCGTTCGCATTCGCGCCCGATGGAACGCGCGCGCGCGCGCCAACCCCTGATATCACGCCCGTCGATACCACCGGCGCCGGCGACACCTTTGTCGGAGCCTTCGCCTGCATGATCGCCGAGAACCTGCCGTTGCCGAAAGCATTGGCAGTCGGATGCGAAGCTGCAGCCCTGAAATGCCTCAAGCCCGGTGCGCAGGACGGCATGCCGAAAAGAGGCGCGATCAGCGCCTTGCGGAGAGGGTAGCTCGAGGCAGATTGATCTATTTGCTCTTGATGAGCCATTCGGGCCGCATGAAGTCGCTCTGTCCAGATCGGAAACGGACATCCGTGACGATCCGCTCCGCGAACCAGATCTTCACAGCAGCGACAGATCCCAGGGCGGCTCGGGCCGCCAGGCGTCAAGCAACTCATCGATGAAGCTGCGCACCTTTGGCGACAGGTGGCGGCTCGATGGATATACGGCGCGGATCGGCGGACCGTCGGCGTCGACATGCTCCAGCACCGGGAGCAATCGCCCGGCCCGCAGATCGTCGCTGATCAGGAAAGTAGCGAGCCGCGCGATGCCGTAACCCGAAAGCGTCGCGTCGCGCAGCGCTTCCGCATTGGTGGCGGCGAAGCGGCCGCCGATCGGGACCGATCGCGATTGCCCGTTCTCGCTGAAACGCCATTCCACCGGCCGTCCGCCATGGACGAAAGCGAGACAGGAATGCTCGGCCAGCTGCGCGATGTCCTTCGGCATGTCGCGTGTCTCGAAATACGCCGGCGACCCGCAGGTCACCAGCCGGTGCGGCGCCACCAATCGAGACATCAGCCGTCCGTCCTCGCTGCCGCCGATCCGGATCGCGAGATCGACGCCTTCGTCGATCAGGTCGACATAGCGGTCGTTGAAGGAAGCGCTGACGGAAATCTCCGGCCATTTGTGCATGAAGCGATTGAGGATCGGCAGCACATGCAGTCGGCCGAACGATACGGGCAGGTCGAGCCGCAGCCGCCCACGCGGCGCCTGCGAATGGCTGAGCATCGCCATCTCGGCCTCGTCGAGATCGGCGAGCAGTCGCACGCAGCGTTCGTGAAAGGCGGCGCCTTCGCCGGTGAGCGACACGCTTCGCGTTGTCCGTTGCAGCAGCCGGACGCCGAGCCGGTCCTCAAGCCGCACAATGCTCTTTCCGACCGCCGAGCGTGACAGGCCGATGCGCTCGGCCGCCGCCGTGAAGCTCTTGGCTTCGGCGACATGGACGAAGACGCTGATGTCCTTCATCCGGTCGATGGCCATCGCGCCATGCCTCCGGGTGTTCGGCCCAACTCCGCGCGTTCGGGCCTGGCTAGGCGGCATCATAACTGACCTCGGGTGATTGGGGTATGCTGTTCCCCAGTGAAGGGAAAATGTCGCATATTGTGGCCTGCAGACGGCTAGTCTACCGTCTGTAACTGCATACGCTTTGGGATTGCAAGTAATTCCGTCGTTATCCCAAGTATATAGCTAAAGGTAAAATACTAGCGTCGCATCGGGCGAATTGTCCCGATGGCGGCTCCTAAGGGAAGGGCGCTCGTGAAGGCTGTTCGCTACTACGGACGGAAAGACATCCGCGTCGAGACCGTCGACGAACCGAAGGAAATGCGGCCGGACCAGTTGCTGGTGAAGCCGCTCTGGACCGGCATCTGCGGAACGGATCTGCACGAATATACCGCCGGCCCGATCGTGACGCCGGCTTCGCCTCACGTCTTCACCTCCGCGACCCTGCCGCAGATTCTCGGTCACGAATTCTCCGCCGAGGTGATGGACGTCGGCCGCGACGTGACCCACGTCCGGCGCGGCGACCGCATTTCGGTGCAGCCCCTCGTGATGCCGATGAACGACTATTACAGCCGGCGCGGGCTCAATCATCTCAGCGAGAGAATGGGCTGCGTCGGCCTGAGCTGGGCCTGGGGCGGCATGTCCGACCTCGCCGTCATCAACGACTACAACGCCGCCAAGGTGCCGGATGCCATCACCGACGAAGAGGCGGCGATGATCGAGCCGGCCGCCGTCGCGCTCTATGCTGTCGACCGCGGCGGCGTGCAGGCCGGCAGCACCGTGTTGGTCGCAGGCGCCGGTCCGATCGGTGCGCTGACCATCCTCTGCGCGCATGCTGCGGGAGCCACCCGGATTTTTGTGTCAGAACCCAATGCCGCGCGGCGCAGGACCATCGAGAGCTGGGGCATCTGTGCCGGCATCTACGATCCCAGGACGTCCAACGTGGTCGCACTCGTCAAGGAGCAGACCGAGGAGAATGTCGGCGTCGACATCGCGATCGAATGCGTCGGGAACGAGAACGCGCTCAACACCTGCGTTGAGGCGGTGCGGCGGCGCGGCACCGTGGTGCAAGCGGGCCTGCATGTCGGCAAGGCCTCGACCGATCCGATGCTGTGGGCGCTGAAGGACATCACCATCGAGGCGACCTGGTGCTATCCGATCACGATGTGGCCGCGCATCATCGGACTCGTCGAGTCCGGCAAGTTGCCGATCTCGAAGATCATCGACGGCCGTATCCGCGCCGAGGATGTCGTTGCAAAAGGCTTCGACGTGCTCACGGCGGCCAGCAACGACAAGCTGAAGATATTGGTGTCGACGCAGCTTCAGGCGCCATCGTGATGCGCCTGCCCGCACCATGAGAGCGACGATCAAGTCGCCAAGGCGAAAGCAAGACAAAGAGTGAATCCAGGGGAGGAACAATAATGAGAGCCATCATCGCAAGCTGTCTGTCACTGGCCTGCCTCGTCGCGGCCGCGCCGACAGCCCAGGCCCAATATGCCGGCGCGCCGCGGACATTCCTGTTCAATCCGGCCATCGATGTCTGCATCCGCGACACTTCGAAATTCAAGAAAGCCCCGCCTTATGTGATCGGCTTCGCCAATGCGGGGCTCGGCGACAGCTGGCGCGTGGTTGGCCTGCATTCCCTGGAGAAGGCCGCGCATGACCATGCCGACGTGGTCAAGAAGCTCCTGATCACCGATGCCGGCCACGACGATGCGAAGCAGGTTGCCGACATCCAGGACCTCGTCTCGCGCGGCGTCGATCTCCTGATCGTGAGCGCCAACACCTCGCAAGCCCTCGACCCCGCCGTTACCCAGGCAACCGAGCGTGGCATTCCCGTGGTCATGGTCGACCGCCGCGTCGACTCCGACAATTTCGTTACCTTCGTCACGGCTTCCGACGCGATGATGGGGCGCCTGTTCGCGCAATGGATTGTCGAAAAGCTGCACGGCAAGGGTAATGTCATTATCCTCGGCGGGCAGGCCGGCTCCAGCCCGAACGAGAACCGGGTGAAGCCCGCGATGCAGGTGTTCGGCGCCTATCCGGACATCAAGATTCTCGACACGGTCTATTCGGACTGGAGCCCGGTCAAGGGCAAGCAGGTGATGCAGGCGATGATCACCAAATATGGTCACAGCATCAACGCGGTGTTCGCGCCGCATGGTCTGCAGGTGCCGGGCGCCATCGAAGCGTTCCTGGAAGCGGGCTGGAAGGGCAACGAGATTCCGCCGATCACCTCCGCCGACATGAACGGCCCGATGAAGATGGCGATCAAGCACAAGTTCCCGCTGCTCGATATCGACTATCCCCCGGCCATGATGGGCACGGCACTCGAGGTTGCGCTGAAGGTCCTGTCCGGCGCGTCGGTGCCGTGCGTCTACACCATCAACAGCAATATCGTGCTCACGCATGGCGACGAGACGCCGTCGATCCCGCATCCCGACATGTATGTGGAGCAGCACGTCGTCCCCGACGGGCCGGACGACATGCTGGTATCGGGCGGCATGGGCCCCGGCTATAATCCGAGCACGTTCAAGATCGACTTTCCGCACTGACCGCGGGCGCGATCCGGCAGGCCGGCGCGATCGCCGCCGGTCCGCTGGGAGTACGACCGGCCTATGCTCACTCTCGCAGGCATCTCGAAAGGCTTTCCCGGCGTACGCGCCCTCGGCGGCGTCAGCCTTGAAGTGCGGCCGGGCGAGATTCACGGCCTGCTGGGCGAAAACGGCGCCGGCAAGTCCACCCTGATCAAGATTGTCGCCGGCGCCTATGCGCCGGACGAGGGCGAGATGGCCTTTGCCGGGACGCCGGCGCGATGGTCGTCACCGCGCGAGGCGCAGCAGCACGGCGTCCACGTGGTCTATCAGGAGTTCGCGCTGTTTCCGCAGTTGTCGGTCGCGGAAAACATCTTTGTTGGCCACGAGCGGCGCAGCCGATTTGGCCTCGTGGATCATGCGCGCACACGGCGCGAGGCAAGCGAGCTCCTGGAAAAGCTCGGCGTCTCGCTCGATGTCCGCGCGAGCGTGGCGTCGCTGTCGGTCGCCGACCAGCAGATGGTCGAGATCGCGCGCGCCATGGTCCACAATGTCAGGCTGCTTGTGCTTGACGAGCCGACCGCCGTCATCGCCGGGCGCGAGGTCGCGCTGCTGTTCGATCTTCTTCGCCGTCTGCGCGACAGCGGCGTATCCGTGCTCTTCATCTCGCATCGCCTCGACGAGGTCTTCGCGATCTGCGATCGCGTCACCGTGCTGAAGGACGGGCGGCTCGTCGGCACCCACGATATCGCCGATGTCACGCGCGAGCGCCTGATCTCGATGATGGTCGGTCGCGACCTCGGCGATTTGTTTCCGCCGCGGCCGATCACGCTTCGCGGAGGCGAGGCCGTGCTGCGCGCCGAGGCGGTCGCGATCGGCGATCGGGTGCGCGACGTCTCGATCGAGCTCAAGGCGGGCGAGATCGTGGCGCTGGCCGGCATGGTCGGCGCCGGCCGCTCGGAGCTGGCGCTTGGCCTGTTCGGCGCGTTGCCGCTCGCGAGCGGCACCATCCACATCAACAATCAGCGCTTCACTGCGATGTCGCCCGCACGAGCCATCCGGCTCGGGATGGGCCTCGTCACCGAGGACCGCAAGTCGCAGGGGCTCGCGATGCTGCTCGATGTGGCGGCGAACATCACCGGCCCCGCCTTGGCCGAGGTCACGCGTCACGGTCTGGTCGATCATCAGCTCGAAAGGACGATCGCAACCCGCGAGATCGAGCGTTTCCGGATTGCCTGCCGTGGCCCTGGCACCGCCGTCGCCACCATGTCAGGCGGCAACCAGCAGAAGGTCATTGTCGCGCGATGGGCCCGGATCTGCCGAAGCGTGCTGATCCTCGACGAACCGACCCGCGGCATCGATGTCGGCGCCAAGGCAGAGATCTATCGGATCATGCGCGAGCTGGCCGATAGCGGTGTCGCGATCCTGATGATCAGCTCGGAGCTGACGGAGGTCATCGGCATGGCCGATCGCGTGATCGTCATGCGGGAAGGACGCGTGACCGGCGAGCTCAAAGGACGTGAGGCGACGGAGGAAAGCATCATGCATCTGGCCACCAGCGAGCGCGCGGCGTGACCGCGGCCGCCGGTGTACGCGTCGCGATGCCGTGGTGGCTCCGCAACAACGCGGGCCTCGCAGGGGTGCTCGTCCTGATCGGCGCCGTCTGCCTTGTCGGCGCGGCCGTGTCGGACCGCTTCCTGAGCTTCAATAATTTCCTCAACGTCTTCGAGCAGACCACTGATCTCGCTCTGGTAAGCATCGGACAAACGCTGACCGTCCTGTCGGGCGGCATCGACCTTTCGGTGGGCTCGCTAATCAGCCTGACTTCCTGCCTCACCTCGGGATTGATCAACAACAACCCTGATCGCGTGATTCCCGTGGTGGTCGCCATCCTCGCGCTCGGAATACTCGTGGGCTTCATCAATGCCGCCCTCGTCGTCGCACTGCGCGTGCATCCCCTGATCGTCACCCTGGGGACGGGCGCGATCCTGCAAGGAGTCACGCTGCTGTATGCCCTGGGGCCAGTCGGACGGGTGCCTCGCAGCTTCAACTTCCTCGCCTATGGGCGCGTGTACGGGCTTCCGCTCGGCGCCACGATCGCAGTGCTGCTCTGCCTCCTGATCGCGTTCCTGCTGCGATATTTGCCGCTTGGCCGGCAGGTTTATGCGCTCGGCGATGATGCCAATTCGGCCCGGCTGGTAGGGCTCAGGCGAACGCGAGTGCTGATGCTGGTTTACGGATGCTCCGGGTTCTGCTGCGCGGCCACCGGGCTTTATCTCGCCGCGCGTTTCGGGGTCGGACAGCCCTATGCCGGTGTCAACTACACGCTCGCCTCGATCACGCCCGTGGTGCTCGGCGGAACGCTCTTGAGCGGCGGCAGGGGCGGCGTCATCGGCACGCTGCTCGGCGCCTTTCTCATTGCGCTTCTCAACAATCTCCTCAACTTCATGGATGTCTCCAAGCACTATCAGCTGGTAGCGCAGGCGTTGATCATCATCCTCGCGGTCTCGGTCTATGTCGAACGCCGGAGAACGGCGTGAGCGAAAGGCTGTCACCTTCCGCCGAGCTGCCACAGCCGGGGGTGTCGTCCTGGTCGGCACGCGCCATGATCGGCCGCTTCGGCATGCTCCTCATCCTGCCCGTCCTGTTTGTCGTGGGCGGCGTGATCTCGCCGGCCTTTGTCAGTGCCGGCAATCTGTCGAACCTGCTGCAGCAATTTGCACCGCTGGCGATCGTCGCCATGGGCCAGAGCCTTGTCATGATCGTGCGCGGGCTCGATCTGTCGGTGGCCTCGATGATGGCGACCGCGGCGGTGATCGCGACCGGCTTTTCCGGCAGCGACCGTGACGTCGCAATGATCTTCGCGGCGGCTGCCGCGGTTGCTGTCGCCATCGGCCTGCTCAACGGCTTTCTCGTCACCAGGCGGCAGGTCTCGCCATTCCTGGCGACGCTTGCGACCATGATCCTGCTGCAGGGCTTCAGGTTTGCCTACACGCAGGGCGCGCCGTCAGGCAACGTGCCGCCGCTGCTCCGTGTGCTCGGATCCGGAAAATTCGCCGGCATCCCGTACAATTCGCTGGTGCTGCTCGCGCTCGCCGTCCTGCTCGCAATCGTGCTTCACCGCTCCGTCTTTGGCCGCAAGGTTTTCATCGTCGGCGGCAATCCGGTGACCGGCCGCCTGTTCGGCATCCGCTCGGACCTGATCATGATCGCCTGCTACGTGATCTCGAGCGGCCTTGCCGCGCTCGCCGGCCTGATCCTGAGCGGCTATGTCGGGCTGGTCGACAACTGGGTCGGCCAGGGCTACGAGCTTGACTCGATCGTTGCCTGTGTGGTCGGCCGGGTGTCGCTGCAGGGCGGGCGCGGATCGATCCTCGGCGCGCTCACCGGTGCGGCGCTCATCGTCGTGATCGCCAATGAAGTGCTGCTGCTCGGTGTGCCGATCCAGGTCCAGCTGATCATCAAGGGCGCGGTGATCGTGATCGCCGCGGCGCTGTACGCGCGCAGGGAGGCGTCTGCCGGCGCGTGATTTTGAAGGCTACATCGCCCGGCTTCGCCAAGAGGCTTCGCCGGGCACGCTTCACCCTTTCGGTCACGCCTGGCTGCGCCACGCGAAGCCCGAAAGGAGGCGTCTGCCGGCGCGTGATTTTGAAGGCTACATCGCCTGGCTTCGCCAAGAGGCTTCGCCGGGCACGCTTCGCCCTTTCGGTCACTTGTGGCTGCGCCACGCGAAGCCCGAAAGGAGGCGTCTGCCGGCGCGTGATTTTGAAGGCTACATCGCCCGGCTTCGCCAAGCGGCTTCGCCGGGCACGCTTCGCCCTTTCGGTCACGTGTGGCTGCGCCACGCGAAGCCCGAACGGGCGAAGCGTGGTGCCCCTGGCCGGCGTCGAAGAAAAAGCATAACCATTTGGGAGTGCGTCTATTTCTAACGAAGTAAAAATGCGAATACCAACGGATGTACCAAGCTTGATCGGCGCAATTCGGGTTCGAATCCCGTTCGCGCTTGTTATTTTATTCTTGCGGTCTATTCTACAAGACTACCACAATATGTAGGACGATAATCATAGTGCCGGTGGCTCAATCGATCTGAATCGGTGGGTCAAAGGTTCGATCCCCGTCAGCCCCACCAACCACACTCTGTAGTTGTATTGAAATAACAGCACTCGCAGTAGCGCCGCAATCTCAAAGACATGTCTGCTAAATTCTCTGGCTAGCGCGGTCTCTGCTCATGCAATCGAGCCGAATGAGCCCATTTCGTCCCGCGGTCTCTGCATCGAAAATTTCCGTTCCTGGCTCGCGTATCGGAGACTGGTTCGATGACTGGGAGCGGAGTTGGCAACATTTTCGGACGCTTGATGGCGTTAAAGCAGCTCGGACATTTCCGCCGTCGGCATCGACCGATCAAGGTGATGCCTGCTATTCTCCGCCAGGAGTTTGCGGAGCCAAGTAATTTTATGTTCTCCCGCACGAGCTTTCGGCGGATTCTAGGCGATGTGATGAAGACATGAGAGTGCTGGTCGGTGGACGATCCCCTCAACAAGGAGACTGCAGATCTCCAAAAGCGCCTCGCTGAACTTGACCGCGAGCGCGCGGCTCTTCTTACCGCGCTTGAACAACTGAAGTTACGAAGAAAGGCTGCGGCGCAGCCAACGCTGCCGATGCAAACGGCAGGAGATATTTCAGCTACCAGCACGGCGCAGTCAAATGCCGAGAAGGTCACCCTATTTCATTCGCTCTTCCATGGTCGCGACGATGTCTTCCCGCGCAGGTGGGAAAATTCAAAGACAAACAAGGTCGGCTACGCTCCTGCGTGCCATAACGAATGGGTTCGTGGTATCTGCGAGAAGCCGCGGATCAAATGTAGCAACTGCCCTAACCAGGCATTCGTGCCTGTGAATGATGAGATTGTAAGAAGCCATCTACTGGGGCGGAATATCGCTAATCCGGAGCGGGGGGAGCCGTTCGTAGCCGGCGTGTATCCGCTCTTGACGGACGAGACCTGCTGGTTCTTAGCCGCCGACTTCGACAAGCAGTGTTGGCAGCGCGATGCGCTGGCGTTCCTAGCGACATGCCGGGAAAAGAGTGTGCCTGCAGCCCTTGAGCGTTCCCGATCCGGCAATGGGGCGCACGTCTGGATCTTTTTCTCGGAACCGGTTCCCGCTTCAGAGGCACGCAGACTCGGTGCGCATTTAGTTACGGAGACAATGGACCGTTGTCCCGACCTTGGGTTCGAATCCTACGATCGGTTCTTTCCCAGCCAGGACACTATGCCTGCCGGCGGGTTCGGCAATTTGATAGCGTTGCCACTACAGAGTGAACCGCGACAGAGGGGAAACAGTGTCTTCGTAGACGACGAACTACGACCATACGATGACCAGTGGACTTTCCTGTCGAGCCATCGGCGCATGAGCCGGGCCGAAGTCACCACGATGGTAGAACACGCGTCGGTCGCTGGACGGATTCTGGGAGTACGCCTTCCGCTCGATGACGACAACGAAGAGCCTTGGACGGCTCCGCCGTCGCGGCGAAAGGCCGAGCAGCCGATCGTTGGTGTGATGCCGGCGAAGGTCGAGGTGGTTTCAAGCAATCAGGTGTACATTGATCGGAGCACATTGCCGCCCGCGCTCGTCAATCGTTTGATCCGTCTTGCTGCCTTTCAAAATCCTGAATTCTATGCGGCTCAAGCGATGCGATTGCCGACGTTTGGCAAACCGCGCGTAATTTCCTGTGCCGAGCTATTTGCCGAGCACGTGGCCCTACCGCGAGGCTGCTTCGATGCCGCTATCGACCTCCTCACTACCATTGGTATCCGGCCAGAGTTGAGAGATGAGCGATTTAGCGGTACGCCCATTGGGACGCGCTTTCTCGGAACGCTAACCAAAGAACAGCAGACAGCGGCAGATGCTCTAATAGCGCACAACACTGGCGTACTCGCGACCACAACCGCTTTCGGGAAGACCGTGGTCGCCGCCAAGCTGATAGCGGAACGAAACACCAATACATTGATCTTGGTGCACCGACAGCAATTGTTGGATCAATGGGTAGCGCGGCTACGTGCATTCCTCGACATCGACGAGGACCGCATCGGGGTCATCCGTGGCGGCAGGAAGCGGCCGACGGGCGTGATCGATGTCGCCACCATCCAAAGCTTGGTGAGGAAGGGGGATGTATCCGATCTCGTGGCGGACTATGGCCAACTCGTTGTGGATGAATGCCATCACCTGTCTGCCGTCAGCTTTGAGGCAGTAGCTCGCGCCGCCAAGGCAAAATATGTGCTTGGCCTATCCGCAACTGTGACGAGGAAAGATGGTCACCACCCGATCATCTTCATGCAATGCGGTCCAATCCGCCATCGCGTCGACGCGAGGAAGCAAGCTGCCACAAGGCCATTTTCACACCGCGTTATCGTCAAGAAAACTATGTTCCGTGCCGAACGGCAGAGCCTGGATGGCGCCATGTCGATACACGAACTCTATGCCTCCCTAGCGCGCGACGAGGCCCGCAATCAGATGATTTTTGATGATGTCCTCTCCGCCCTTGAAGCAGGGCGCTCACCGGTAGTGATTACTGAGCGCAAAGACCACCTTCAGACGATTTCAGAGCGTTTAGTGAAGTTCGCGAAGAATGTCATTGTGCTAAAAGGGGGAATGAAGCCGAAGGAACGCAGCCTCGTCAGCGAGGCACTGAAATCCATCCCCGGCACCGAGGAGCGGGTCTTAGTGGCAACCGGTAGCTATCTCGGTGAGGGCTTCGATGATGCTCGCCTTGATACGCTTTTTCTCACCATCCCGATATCCTGGCGAGGAACCCTCGCCCAGTATGCTGGTAGACTTCATCGTCTGCATGCAACGAAGCGAGAGGTGGTCATCTACGATTACGTCGACGAGAACGAACCCATGTTGGCGATGATGGCTGCGAAACGGGAGGCCGGCTATAGGGCCCTTGGCTACGATGTCACTCGTGCGGGGGAACTGTTTACAGGCGATATTGACGGGCTCGCGAGAATGAGTGTGTGATTTCTCTGAGTGAATTTTGGGAAGCGGCGGATGAGTTTGAGATCGCAGACAATGTGCTAAAGCAGAATCTTGATACCCTCGACACCGCAAAGAGAGAACCGTCAACTCCGGTGAGCGTCCGAAATGGCAAAACATAGCGGCACAAAATCAATCCCCCCGGACATGCGGGCAACTTATGACACCATCGTTGCTCTCACTGACAAAGTCTGTCGTGATCACTTGGATAACGAATATCGCGAGCTAGCGCAGCTCATGGCTGCAGCGCTCTGTCACAGGCGAACTAGCCCGGTCTCCTCGGGGCAGCCACGGACCTGGGCCTGTGCCATCATCTACGTGTTAGGTCAGATAAATTTCCTATCAGACCGATCAACGAAGCCGTATATGACAATGGCCGACGTATGCGCCGCATTTGGAGTCGGGCAGAGCACGGCCAGTGCAAAGGCGCGCATCATTTTCGACACGCTGAAAACTCACCAACTTGATCCGAAATGGTCGCTACAAAGACTAGTGGAACAAAACCCACTGGTGTGGATGGTCGAGGTTAATGGTATAATGGTGGACTTGCGTCAGATGCCGCGCGAGGTTCAGGAGATTGCATTTCAGAAAGGCATGATCCCCTACGTCCCCGCTGATCGCGGATGATGTGCCTATTTGCACCGCCAGGCACGTTTCAAAAGTGAGATTTAAGTACCAAGCTTACGCTGAGGCCCCCAAAATCCTGGCGAGCACAGAGACCGGTTCGATGCTGAGTGGGGAGCATGCAGTTCGGTCCAGATTGGCTCCGCCACGCACACTCTGTAGTTGTGTCAGGTAATATATACTCGCAATAGCTCCGCGACGTCAAAGACATGTCAGCTAAGTTCTTTAATTGGGGGTCTCTGGTCCTGCAATCGCCGCAAATGAGGGCGTTTTGCCCTCCGGTCCCCGCATCGAAAATTTCCGTTCCTGGCTCAGGCGTCAGAGACAGGTTCGATGACTGGTTGGGAGGTTTGCAGTGTATCGGTCTGCGCGTGATGAAAACGCGGTTTTTACCCTTCCGTCCCCACCACCCAGTCCATATTCGCGAGCGCAAACCTGAGCGAAAGAAGGCTACTCGAACGTGGATCACACGTCGATCCGCCGACGAACTCGCGAGATTGTATTGGTCAGACCACTGGCCGCGGATCACTCTCGTCGTCGAATTGCACGCAGTTGCCAACCCTCTGCGCAAAAGCGTTAGCCTGATTCCCGCACCATAAATTTACATCAGCTTTCCGATCCATTCCTTACGTGGAATTTTCAGATTGCTGCAGCATCCACAACCTGCGCCATGGCCGGCGATTTTCGAGAACCGATTCGCACTAGCCGTACCGTCGCGGGCAGCCCGTGTGGAACGCGTCGAAATTGCTGGTGCGCTCAAGGAAGCGCGTGGTGCCTCCGTGTGGCAGCCGGGACAGATCGCTGGCCGCTCATAGTCCGCCATCGGCCGGAAATCGGAAAAGCGGCCACAGCCAGAACAATCATACTCGTATTTAGGCATTCTAGTTCTCCCCGTCGGGCTCGAGTGCCGATTTCGAAAATGGTCCGCGGGCCGCAACCGAGCGCGGCCAGCGGATTCTTTGCTTGTTAGCTACGCGCGCCCGAGAAAACACGCTTTTGGAGACTAGCGTGGACGCCCCAGTTTCCGTCGACAACCTGAGTAATACCGAAATCGACCGCGACGGCCATTACCGAGAGCGCTTCGTCTTCGCTCATCTTCTGCGTATGCATCAAGAATCCCCGCATCTTACGAAAAGCGTCGCGCATCGCCAGATCGACAGAGGACTTCTTGTATATTTCATGCTGAGCATCGGCCCCAAGGTCGGTCAGGTAGTTCGGATAGCTGAACCCATGGACAACCCATTCGTCCTTGGTCTCGAGCAGAGGCCAATTGAGGCGTGACAGCAACGACCCATCCGCGATGTCGGTCTGCTTATGCAGAATAAACTGGAACAGACCCGTCCAGGAAGATTCGATCGCGGTGCCATTTAGTTCGCCATCACCCATGGCCGCATGGGTGTCGCCAACCGAAAAATAGGCGCCGTCGACCGATACAGGGTAGTAGAGAGTCGCTCCTTTACCGAAGCGCCAATCGTCGACATTGCCGCCGATGAAGTCGGGCGGAATGGAACTGACGAAGTCGGCTTGCTTCTGCGTCAGGCCGAGGCAGCCGAAGTGCGGACGAAGAGGGACTCGCACGTTTTTAAGGATGCCATACTTCGGATTCCATTTTTCAGGATCGACCACCAGACCCGGGTAATCGTAAATTTTATGTTCGATGCCGCTCGGGTCTGTGAAGGGTCCCCAGCGGTAGCTGTAGAGAGGGGCCGCCCAGTCGGTGCCGCCATCAGCCTCAAGTTCATAGATTGTGACGACCTCGCGCGGCTTCGGATCTTCGATCAGGTCGTTGTACTGAAAGCCCCAGTTCGCGGAGATATTCGTACCGAATGTCTTGCCCTTGTACTTGGGATTAGCGCAAGGGCGGGGGTACATGTCCAGAACCCGAACTTCAAGGATGTCACCTTCCTTGGCGCCGCGAATAACGATCGGGCCGGTCATGATGTGCACGCCTTCGCCGCCGCCTGTGCCATTGGGGGCATTCATTGGGCCGGCACCGCGTCGGTCAACGTTTTTCTGATCCTTGGTCCAGTGAAAAACGCTCTCGGCGCCCGGGTCTCCGTTGACCATTCTTTCAGGGTCGTCACCAGCTTGGTGGGTCAAACATTCGATCGTGGCGTAATCCCCGGAGTTGATTTCCAACAGAGGCTTCAGCGTTTTGCTGAAATATCCCCAGTGTACCGTCTTATCGGATGCCGGCACGTACCAATGGTTGGCCTTTCCCGGCGTGGTAGCCATGCCCGCGAGCGGGACCTGGCGCGGAGTTAGCTCCTGGGCTTCCGCGCGGGACACAAACGGTGAAGCGACGCTTCCCACAGCCGCTGCGCCCACCGCGAGGGTGGTGGCCTTAAGAAAATTGCGGCGGTTCTCTTCTAAGCCTTCTGAAGCGCGGGACGTGTCTTCGTCTCCTTGCCGTTTCCCGGTCATGTGTTCCTCCCTGTGAGAATTGCCGCCATTTTTAGCTGGCATTTCGGATCGTGGCCTATGACATGCCAATGTCAAGCCGCGAAGAACTCACACTGACTTGGCTGATCTGATTCTGCTCCTGTCAAAGCTGGTCTTTTCAACGTCTTTAAGGTTGCAGAGACGCGGTTTCGAAAGGACTGGGTGGGGGGCAGCCAGTTCGAGCCATAGCATCTCCACCATCCAGTCCTACGAAACGGCAAATCCCGGCGCCGACTCCAGATAGGCCGTTTCTTTGGGGATTTTCGCCGGTATCGTTCCGCTCTTTCGGTCTCCGGTGACGCTTGCGGTCTCTTCGGGCCGATTTTAGCCTCCCGTCTCTGCACCCCAAAATTCCGTTCCCCGCGGCGGTTGCGACGGCCAATACCGTTCGGCAACCAGAGAATATCGGGAGTTTCGGGAGGCCAAAGACCCGCCGTTTCGAGCCCGGCCCGCAATTATCGCGGATTCAATCCGAGGGCTTCGAACTGCCGGCACCATTCTGCTGGGGCATCACGGAGTCGCTCGACTCCAATGCCGCGTGGCAAACGGCCTTCGACGGCGGCGCGCACGAGGTCTGGTGCGAGGAACGCGAGCGAGATCGTCATGTTGACCTGACGCACGCTGCACTTTTGACGTGATGCGATCTGCTGAACGTCGGTCACGGCGCCCGAAACGATCTCGTCAAGCCAGCGACGACCTCGGGCGATAGCGCTGACGAGGCGCGCGCGACGTTCGATGCGCGTTGGACGGATTTCACTTTTAGGAATGCCGTGCGGGATAAGAATTTGCCTCGACTTCCTGGATGGCGGCTTCCGCCAGGGGATCGAGAGTAAATTGTCATCGGCCGCGTCAGAGGTTTCTTCGTCGTCTGCTGACTTCAACCGAACAGATAGACGATCCTCATGCACATCAATACGCACGACCTGCTCCAAGGCCGCTTTGCCATCTCTAACGTGAGTTAGGATGAAGGTCGGCTTCTCCTTCTGAGCGATCAGATGCTCGTTGAGAGACTTAACGATGATGTTTTCGATGTCGGTCGCCGGAACACGGGAGATCGACCCGACTGATGCAGTTTTGGATTCTCCATGCAGGTGCGGAAGCGAGACGTAATAGCGATAGCGAACGCCGGCCTTGGTTGCGTGGGTCGGCACCATGCGATGACCGACATCGTCGAACAAAAGTCCGGTCAACAGATGGTCGCTCGCGTTCCGCGTCGTGGATCGAGTAGTCCACTGATCCGTGAGCTTTTGCTGGACCGCATCAAATAGCGCGCGATCCATGATCGCCGGCTGTTCGCCGGGCAGGATCTCGTCTTTGTATTTGACCTCACCGACATAAAAACGATTGCGCAGCAGGTAGAACAGCGAGCCACGGCCGAAAGGGACGCCGCCCCGGGTAGCACCCGTTGCGAGCAATCTTGATTTGGTTCGGATATCTCGCTCCCGAAGGTCTCGCACCAGTGCATTGACGCCGCCGAGTTCGAGGTAGCGTCGGTAGATCAGGCGGACCCGTTCGGCCTCGTCCTCGACGATGGCTATCTTGTCGTCCTTCATGTGATAGCCGAGGGGAAGGGGACCGCCGACCCACAGGCCCTTTCGTTTAGAGGCAGCAATTTTGTCGCGGATGCGCTCGGAGGTGACTTCTCTCTCGAACTGGGCGAAGGACAGAAGCACGTTGAGCGTCAGCCGGCCCATCGAAGTCGTGGTGTTGAACTGCTGGGTGACCGAAACGAACGACACGCCATGTGCATCGAACAGTTCGACCAGCTTGGCAAAGTCGGCCAGCGATCGCGTCAGGCGATCGACCTTGTAGACGACAATGACATCAAGCTTCCGAGAGCGGATATCGTCCAGCAATCTCTGCAGGTCGGGACGATCGGTGGACCCACCGGAATATCCGCCGTCATCATATCGCGACCGGATCAGGGTCCAGCCGGCATGGGCCTGACTCTTTATATAAGCTGATGCGGCATCATACTGAGCGTCCAGCGAATTGAACTCCTGGTCGAGTCCATGTTCCGTGGAGACGCGGGTGTAGATGGCACAGCGGACGGCTCTGATCGAAGGCGCCTTCATGATCGAGCCTTTGCGTCTAATCGATCTTCTTTATCCCTCAGGCCAAAAAAGCGCGGACCGTTCCATTTGGTTCCGGTGATCGCGAAGGCGATCTTGGAGAGGCTGTCATAGGTCTGGCCGTTCCAGGCAAAGCCGTCAGCCATCACCATTACCCGTTGCGATCGACGATCCCACTCTCGTACCAACACAGTTCCCGGTGTTAGTTCAGTCCGCTTCCGATCGAAGCTGACGAGACGCGCGGACATCGTCGCGCCGGTGTCCTTTGCGTCCGTCCGATCAAGCACCTGCCCGGTCTCATGATCTAAATCGCCCAAGCGGTCGGCTTGAATCCGATAGGCGATAATTGCGAACATTAAATGCCGCGGCAGGTGATCGGGCGGCGGTCTCTGAAATTCGCTCTGCCATCGTGCACGAAGCCCCTGGAGATCGAGACCGCGCAGATGCGCGATCTCGTCTCTAATGGAAGTTTTGGTCGAGGCGCGACCGCTGTGACGCTTCTCCGCAAATCGCGACCTATGGCGTGGTCCAGCCGATCGCCCGGCAGTTAGGGATGACGACGCTCCAGGATATCGTAGATCACGGCCTTATTCTGGTAGGCAATGTCGGCGATTTGGGCTGGCAGCGAGAACACGACGTGGAAGTAAGGCACTGGCAATAGCTCGGCCTCGCGCTCGGCGAGCCATTCCCTTGCCGCCGTTCCCTGGCATTTGGGGCAATGCCGGTTGCGGCAGGAGTTGTAGGCGATCTGGGTATAGGCGCACTTCTCGTTCTCGCAGCGCGCGACATGACCGCCTAGCGCTGCCGTGCGGCAGTTCTCGATCGCCGACATCACCTTGAGTTGGCCGAGGCTCACATGGCCGGCATTGGCTTGGCGCCATGCCGGCCCATGGCCGCGGAAGAAATCTGCGACCTCCAATACTGGCCGTGATATGGCCGCGGGCGGTTATGCCGGCGGCTGACGGGCGCGCGAGAGATCGTGCATGGCCTCATGGCGCTCGTCCGGCACCCACACCGCGGTGAGCTCGCCCGCGCGCAACAGCTTGGCCACGTGCATCACGCCGGTTCGTCTTCACTCGATCGCCGGCCTTCTTCGGAATGAGCGAGGGGGCCACCACCAGGCACTCGTGGCCGAGGCTCTCGAGCAGAGACCATATCCTGTCGGCCCTGCTTCATAGCAAAGCGTCAGATCACGGTATTTCGCCGCAAGCTTTGCCCCGAGCTTTTGGATCGCCGCCTCCGTGGCAGCAAACTCCCCGAGATACCGGACCTCGCCGCCACGCCCGATATCGGCAATTGCTACTGCATTACGCGATTTTGACGTATCGATTCCGACAAAGGCCTCAGTATCATGAACCACGACTCCCCCTCCTTGTTTGAGGCTCTGCCCGGTCTATCCGGGTAACCCTCGTCGCAACATCGAGGGTAAGTCGCCTCATTTGTGGAGGGGGACATACAGTCTAGCGGAAATTTCTTGCTTCCACCACAGGGACCGCCCGGCTGCTGTATGAGTGGACGAGGCGGTTAAAGAAGCGCACTAACCTTCTCGAATGTCTACGCTGCACTCGTAGCAGTCAACGGGCACTATCTGAGATAGCTCGAGCAAGAGCTCGGCCGATGCAATCATAACCATCAACCGTACTGTGCAATCCGTCCCAGGACACAAGCGCGCCTTGCACGACGCCACTGTCGATCGAGTTTCGCATCAGGGCGAAGCGAGAAAACAGTCCAACACGTTCCTGCCTTGCGACATCGGCGATGATGGCTTCTATAGTTGAGTAGTCTGAGGCGAGCACCATTGGTGCATATTGCAGGTCCATTAGCACTACGTCGGCAGGTGCGGCCTTAAGCGCCCTTACGCCTTCAATAACCGTGTCTTTGAGCAGCTGATCTGGTCGACCGCCCCAGACCACGTCATTGGTTCCCAGCTGCCATACGACGAGATCGGGCCTATGGGCGAGAACGTCGCGTTCGAAGCGCGCGACATTGTCCTGGATAGTGTCGCCGACTCGACCGCTATTGATGACACTGATCGTTGTCGTCGATCTAAGTCTCAAGAGTTCTCGGCGCATCACCTCGGGGTATGTTGCTGCCGACGCAAGCACCCAGAGTCCTACAGTCGAAGATGAACCGATCGCTACAATTTTTAACGCCCCTCGGGACTTTAGACGCGCAGCTGTCCGGGGCAGTGGTACACCCAACGAAAAACCCTGATTTGCCGCAAGGCATCTCTCGGCGGAGGACACGGCTCCCCGCGTTTGCGAAAGCGCTCCGTCAGAAGTACCGGCAAGCATCATTGCGCCGACCAACGCTACTATAGCAGCTCTAATTTGAGGCAAAATATCGGTAGTGGTCCGCTGAAGGAGGGCGTAACAACCCAACCAGCGTTCCCTAAGATGACCGAAATCCCTGTTGACAGCCATTGGTGCTAGAGGTTCGCTGGACTGCTTGCAATTATACATGAAGTGTGAGCTGCGCGGTCCGTTCAACAGGTTGCGGGAAACTCAAAGAGTTCGCAGGTTGAATAATGACAAGAACCACCGTCTCCAAGAGGCTGGTGTTCCATGTGGGCGGCTATGATCCAATCACGCCCCATGCTGGCGCGCAACGACGCTTTGTACGTGAAATATCAAGGTTTCAACTTATTTGGTCGGTGAAATCCACCATCGATGGTCTGCATGATGGCGCCGACCCGATGAAATGGAGGGTGACGACGACTGGCCCAAATTGGCGGGTCGAAACCGATTACCATCTTGTTCGCTGGGACGACGTGATCGAAACTTTTAGTCGTCGCACAATCTACTGGCGCATTCCGCTCGGCATCATTGCCTTTCTGGATTTCGTCGTGTCTGGCGCTCTCCGGGGTTACTTACGAATTAATTGGCACTACGCGGGTTTCTTTCTCTATCCATTCGTGATGTTCGGGGTCCTCATCCTGGTCGCGTGTTTCATTGGCGTGCTTGTTTTAAATGCCAGTGGATCAATTCCCGTCAGCATCGTTGTAATTGTGGTCCTGCTCGCAGCCCTATTGGCTGGCCCTTGGCGTTGGTTGCACCTGGACACACTCTTCGACGATTGGAGTTTTTCTCGGGAATATGTTCGAAGGAGTAATTGGACCCTCGACCAAAGATTGGACAAATTGGCCGCGGAGATCGTTGCAGTTGCTAGTGGCTCTGATGCGGAAGAACTTGTGATCATAGGCCATAGCCTCGGCGCCGTACTTGCAGTTGATCTTCTTGAGCGCGCGTTGACGCTAGACCCTGCATTTGGCATGAGCAAAATTCCGGTCACGTTCCTCACGATCGGATCGTCTGTACTCAAGATCGGGCTGCACCGCCGGGCAACGCGCTTTCGCGCGGCAGTGGCGCGCGTCGCCAAGTCGCCGGGCATCTTCTGGGGTGACTATCAGGCTCGCGTTGACATAATGAATTTTTATAACACTGACCCAATGGCTGCGATGGCGTTGCTAACGGAAGACGGGCCCGTTGTGAGGCTCGTCGAATTTGGTCGAATGCTTGAACACGCCATGTATAGACGTATTCGTTTGAAATTCTACCGGTTGCACTGCCAGTTTATTAGCGGAAATGACAGGCGCGCACCGTACGATTACTTCATGCTAATATGCGGACCTGTTTCAGCTAAATCGCAGACGCTCGCCGAAGACGGCGCCCTTTCGATGATTGGGGAGGACGGAGCGCTCATGTGCGTTCCGCCCTCCTGCAACGAGCCCCTAACTGAGCCGGCGCGGCGACCTGGTCCAAGATGACGCCGGTGTTTTCAAAATTCGCATTTGTTGTGCTGGCGGTCGGTTGGTACATCATTCGCTACGAATACGCACGCCGTTCCCGTCGCGAAAAGATTTTACGGAGTGACCGGGGTCCCTGGGAAACTGCGCTACTGCTCATATCTCTTACCGGCCTAGGTATTCTGCCATTCGTCTACGTTGCAACAGACATTCCTCATTTCGCGGCTTACACCCTCCATACTATCCAGGCTTGGCTGGGGCTTTTGGTTGCGCTTGCGGCATTGGTCATGTTTCACCTGACGCATCGAGCGCTCGGCCGGAACTGGTCGATCAGTCTCGACGTGCGGGAAGACCATAAACTTGTCACGGACGGCATTTATCGGAGGGTTCGACACCCCATGTATTCGGCGTTCTGGCTCTGGGCTATCGCTCAAGCATTGCTGCTGCCGAACTGGGTTGCCGGCTTCTCTGGCCTGGTTGGCTTTGGGATTTTGTTTTTTGGCCGCGTCGCCAGGGAAGAGCGAATGATGTTGGAGGCTTTCGGCGACAGCTATCGCGATTATATGGCGCGGACCGGCCGCGTTTTCCCCTCAATCTTCTGAGGTACCGTTCCCTGCAATATCTCGTTGAGGGACGCAAGTTCCACATCGTTCAGTTTCGTGCTATTTCTGCAACATTGGTGGAAAAAAGACTGGGCGATCGTTGGTTTGGGACGCAATTTATTGGGCCCGTAGCGATCACTAGGTTATTTTTGATTCTATTGGTGGGGGTGACAGCAGTACGCATCCGGTGATGGCCCTGGTTGGGTCATCTTGAGAGGATGGCTGATTGCGCTCAGGCGGCGTAAGCGACGTTCTGAGGGCGCCAATTCCAAGGCAGGAGTTCGTGGATGCGCTTGGCGGGGTGGTCCGGCAGGCGGGCCAGCACGTCGGCGAGCCAAGCCTGTGGATCGATGTCGCTGAGCTTGGCGGTGGCGATGAGGGTGTAGATCGCGGCCGCGCGCCGGCCGCCCTCATCCGAGCCGGCGAAGGTCCAATTTCTTCTTCCGACGGCGACGGCCCGTAGCTCGCGTTCAGCGGCGTTGTTCGACATGCACAGACGCCCGTCGTCGAGGAAGCGGGTGAATGCGTCCCAGCGGCTGAGGCAGTAATTGATCGCCTTGGTCGTATCGTTGCTCCTGGAGAGCTTGGCGCGCTGTTCGCGCAACCACGCCTGCAGCTCGACGATCAGGGGTCGGCTACGCTCCTGGCGGACGCGCAAACGCTCCTGCGGCGCAAGGCCGTTGATATCGCGTTCGATGGCGAACAGGACATCGATGCGCTTGACCGCCTCGGCCGCGATCGGCGCCTTGGTGAGCCGTGCGAGATCGAAGAACTTGCGCCGGCCGTGCGCCCAGCACGCAGCTTCGACGATAGGACTTGGCTTCCGATTGGCCTCGTAGAGCCTGCCGAAGCCAGCATAGGCGTCGGCCTGCATCAGCCCGGCATAGCCTGCCAGATGCTGCTCCGGATGCTCACCGCCACGATCCGGCGAATAGAAGAATACGGCTGCCGGTGGATCGGGGCCGCCAAACGGGCGGTCGTCCCTCACATAGGTCCAGAGCCGGCCGGTGCGGGTCTTGCCCTTGGCCAGGACCGGCACCGTGGTGTCGTCGGCGTGGATGCGTTCGGCAGCGAAGACATGGCTTCGGATCGCATCGACCAGCGGCGTCAGGGTTGCCGCGGAGGCACCCACCCAGTCCGCGAGCGTCGAGACATCGAGGTCAATACCTTCGCGCCGGTAGACGTCGCTCTGACGATGGAGCGGCAGGTGCAGGCCGTACTTGGCGAACAGGATATGGGCCAGCAACTTCGGTCCCGCACGTCCACGCGCAATCGGGTGCGAGGGAGCCGGCGGCTGGGCGATCGCTTCGCAGGCCCGGCAGACGAGCTTCTCGCGCACATGCTGGATCACCTTCCACTGGCGCGGGACGAGTTCCAGTGTCTCGGTCACATCCTCGCCGAGCTTGCGCAACCGGCTATCACCGCAACAGGGGCAGGTGGCAGGCACCGGATAGACAATGCGCTCCCGTGGCAAATGCTCCGGCAGCGGCCGGCGGGCCGGCTTGCGGCGCTCGAACGATGGCACCGTGATTTTGTCGGCTGCGGCCATCTGCGCCGTGGTCTCGGCTTGCGCGGCGTTCTCTTCCAGATCGGCGAGTTGCAGCTCGAGCTGATCCAACAATGCTCCGCGCTCTGAGGACTGTCCGAACTGCTCGTGCCGCAGCTTCTTGATCGCGAGTTTGAGCTTCTCGATCAGCAATATCTGCGCCTGGGCATCCGCCTCCGCGGCCAACCGGGCCGCTCGCTCAGCGCGCAGCATCGCCTTCAGCGTCGTCACATCGTCAGGAAGAGAATCATCGGCGCCCATCGCCGACCAGAGAATCACAATACGCCGTCTCTGTCCGAACTGCCGATCGTGTTATCGATTCAAATCTCAGCGATCAGCCAGCCGCCTGCGGCCGCCACGTGTGTTGCGGCATCCGCCAGTCAATGCCCTCCAGCAGATAGCCAAGTTGGGCTGGAGTGATGGTCACCACGCCATCAGCCGGCGACGGCCAGAGGAAACGGCCGCGTTCCAGTCGCTTGGCATAGAGCGACATGCCCAGCCCATCGTGCCAAAGGATCTTGATCAGCTTGCCGCTTCTGCCACGGAACACGTAGAGGTCCCCGCCGTGCGGGTCGCGCCTGAAGGCTTCCTGCACCAGCACGGCCAGCGAGTTCATGCCGCGACGCATGTCGGTGTGGCCGGTCGCAATCCACACCCGCACGCCCGACGCAATGGGGATCATCGCGGCCGTCCATCTGCCAGCGCCGCGACCGCGGCCTTCAGCGTCGCCGCGTCGACCGCGCCGGTGATCCGCATGCGAACCCCGGCCGCAAACTCAATCTCGATTGCGCCGCCGGCGGCCGGCTCGACTGGACCAGGCGTCGCTCCTAATTCCGCGACCACCATCGCCGGTACGAAGCCCGTTTGATGGCCGGCATCCTTCGGCTCGGGGCGAAACGACCGTCGCCATCGGAGCAGCAATGACCGCGAAACGCCATATCGCCGCGCCGTCGCCGCAACCTGGCGCGGCGCCTGCAAGCTCTCCAGGACGATCTTGAGCTTCTCATCCTCAGACCAGCGCCGCCGCCGGCCTGTGTCCACCACCTCGAGCCGCTCCACTTGGGCGCTGCGCCTATCACTGTCCATAAGGACAGTTCTCAATACCGCGCCTCATTCGGCAAGGCGGCCGTCACCGGATGGATACTGACAGCAAGGAGACTTCGATGTTGAAATTCGTGATCGTTGGGGCTGCTTCTTTGGCTTTTGTGGGAACGGCGGTTGCTGCGGATCTCCCTCATCCACAACCGGTTGTCCAAAGCGCCCCGATTGGCAAGTACCCCGTTGGCAAGTACCCCGTTGGCAAAACTCCAGTTGGTAAGTACCCGACCGCGGTCGTAACCAAGGGCTAACTCGAAAGCCACTCAATCCATGCGTCTCCGGCCTTGGGCGGCCGGAGAGGTTGCTATTGACTCGAACCAATTAAGATATTGGTCATCTTGGATTTGCGAGGGTTTGAAGGTGGCAAGAGTGAATCCGAAACCGCATGGTCTGCTGTTTGTTATTGGGACCGGCATCCTCGCAGCCTATGTAGGCCTAGGAATTGGAAGCAGTAGCGCAGAACAACTAGTGGCGAACGCTGATCATCTGCAGCAACCGGGAACTCCGCACAAGCCGTCAATGAAGTCTGGTGTGACAACCGCTGCTGTTGCGCCGAGCACCCCGCCTTCCGCGGCAGATGTGAAACCGGTTCGAAGGTCGCAATCTAGCCCTGTGGTCAAGGGACCCTACTACGTGGATTTTCGTGCCCGGACGGCAGCGTCGTACGGTCATGCGTTTGTGTGGTACGGCAAGACGAGCGAGAAGCGGGTTGAAGTTGCTGGCCTGCACCCTAAAGGCGATACGCTACCCTACGTGTTGGGACATCTCATGTGGGTGCCCTCTGAGACCGGAGCGAGCTACGGTGACCTTGATGTCCAATATCTCACGGCCAGCTATCGCGTCTATTTAAGTGAGGCTGACGGTAAAAAAGTCTTCGATTATATCAAGCATCTTCAGGCGACTTCACCGTTATGGAATGCGGAGACAACCAACTGCACTGCTTTCATTGGTCGCATAGCGACCTTTATGGGTCTGAAAGCTCCATTCCATCTGCTGAAGCCTGAGGAATACGTAAATCAACTGAAAGCAATGAACGGCGGACGGCAAACAGTGCAGTTGAGTGCCGATCGTTCTTCGTGAGGGGCGAAAACGGCCTAGGTCTCCGTAGCCGTGCTCAGCTCCCGGTGCACGTCAGACCTGAGTCCACTCACCGGGAAATTCTAGGCTCAGCAGAGGAGCTTGGAGGTTTTTTGAGTCACCCATCTTGGCACGAAACGAACCAGCCCGGCGAGTTAGATATTATCCGCGCTGTGATCTCGCCTAGCGAGCTTGTATATTTGCCATTTCAGAAGAAATAAGTCGGCTCTGACCATTGGTTTTTGCCAGCAGAGGACGCAAAGGCATTTTTCACGGCCGCAGTCAATTTCGCCCAGCTGCACGATAAAGATCCAGAAAACCTATCAGATGCCGCCGCAGGATGGGTTTACCGTCACACACTTTCTCACCGTCGCCGACATCGAGCGATCGCTTCGATTTTACGAAACGGTCTTCGGAGGTCGCATTCTGAGCAGAGGCGACAGCAGCGGCGCTCCGGGGTACATCCAGATCGCGAACACGTGGCTCCTTGTTAACCCCGGGGGCGGTTCAACACCCGACAAACCATCGGTAACGCTCAGCGTCCCCGCCAATCCCGATTTAGTCAGCAGCTTTATGAATATCCGCGTTGCAGATATTCAAGCGTGTTATAAACTTTGGCGAAGTCGAGGAGCCGAGTTCATCACGGAGCCGAAGCCCAAGTACGGCGAGACTCGCTGTTACATTCGCGATCCTGATGGCTATATTATAGAAGTTGGGCAAAGCAACCCGGGCGTTGCTTACGGCTAAGCGCAGGACGCGTGAAAACATCTGTGGTGACCACGTATGCTCTCGGTGAGCTGACCCTATGATGTCTGAGAGCGATGGCATCAACCCCGCAGCCAAGCCAAGCGGGACGGGTTGCGTCGAATGCGCGGTGCACGACGGGGCCAGAGCGCCGGATTACAAGATGGGAGCACGAGCGTCTGCTCGAGGCCGTGCAGCAGCGCCTTGATGCGACCCCAAAAGCCATGCGTCAGCGTCGAGAGACCGTCGAACATCCGTTCGGCATGATGAAGGCCCGCATGGGAGCCACACACTTACTGACCAAACGGCTTCCAAAAGTAGCAGCCGAGATGGCGCTCTCGGTCCCGGCCTACAATCTGACACGGGTCGTGAACATCGTCGGGACCAAGCCGCTCATGGCCGCGATCCTGGCCTGAGAACAAGCCGGTCTAGCTTCTCACCGACTTCCCTGGAAAAGGGTGTTTTTACACGGCCAAAACCCACTTCAGACCTCATTGGAGCGGGTAAATGCCGTGAGGCATTTTCTCGTTTTTAGCGCTTCGCCACACCTGGAAAAATCAATGATTGATCCTCCATCTCCTGGTTTGGGAGCTTATTTGCGTTAGCCGCGGCGTGGAGTTCCTGCAACGACGGCATAGCGGCCGTTCCGTCGGAGAGCTTGGTCGTCGTCGGGGTATGCGACCAGAGCAGGGTGGTTGCGGCGAGCAGGACGACAGCTGCAATTGCAAAAATCATCGGATGCTTCATGAGAAACCTCCTGTTCGATTTCGAAAGCTCAGGTCGCAGTTTATTAGGTCGAACCGCGACGCGCGATTGTGAACCACTTCACATCTCACTCAGTCGTGTCTGCCCTGATGTGTGATCTTTTCCGTTGAGTAACGGATATAGAAGTGCCGCCGGGGACCTGTCGGGGCCGCCGCATCCGCGCGGCTTAGGGGATGACGTTCAATTCTCAAAACCCGCGCATCCCAGGGCGAAAACGAGTTGATCCGAATGAGGTGACAACTTCCGATATTGACCCTAAGCGGCCCTCAGTACGTCTTCCGTTATCAGCATTGGGCCGCTACAATATGGTTCCAACGTGTAGGGCGATTATGAAGCGGCGAGAATTTGTGCTTGCAGCTCGGCTGCGCGGTAGCTCTGTCCGCATCAAAAGCGCAGCAATCCACCAAGCCACTGATCGGATTTCTCAGCCCGCGGTCCCCGAACGAGAGCGCCCACCTCGTTGCCGCTTTTCGTCAAGGTTTGTCGGAGAGCGGAGCAATCGAGGGGCAGAACGTTGCTGTTGAGTACCGTTGGGCCTTGGGTGATTACTCCAAACTTCCTGCGCTTGCGACTGAACTTGTCGGCATGCGGGCCGATGTCATTGCTGCGGTCGGCGGCGAGCCCGCGGCGTTAGCCGCGCAAGCGGCGACGGCTCAAATTCCCATAGTTGCGGTGTTCGTTAATGATCCGGTCGAACGCGGCCTCATTACCAGTCTCAATCGACCCGGCGGCAACATCACGGGAGTAAGCGGGCTCAATGGCACATTGGAGTCCAAAACGTATTCCGGGCATCGTGGTCGCTGCCGACACGTTGTTCATCACACACCGTGACAGATTGGTCGCACTCGCAATGCGATACGGATTGCCTGCGATCTATAGTTTACGCGAATACGCGGAATTGGGTGGATTAATGACCTATGGCATCGACTTGCGCGATGTATACCGCAATGTTGGTGTTTATGCCGGTCGTATTCTCAAGGGGAGCAAAGCATCCGACCTGCCAGTCGTGCAGCCAACCAAATTCGAATTGGTGATTAATATGAAAACGGCTCGAGCTCTCGGACTGAAAATTCCCACCGGCGTGCTCGCAATTGCGGACGAGGTGATTGAGTAGCTTTGTTTGCTGCAATGCATGGGTCCGGAATTGGCCCTCAACGGACATCGACCCTATCGCCGAAGGGGGCCCGCTAGGCCCAGGTCTCTAGGGCGCGCTGTCACTCTTTTCTCTGCCAATGATCGCGTAGTAAGTCTTCGATATCAGTTCATCGACGAGCGGCGGCGGCGGTTCACGACGCTCAAGGTGCGGCCTTACGGCGGCGATCGGAACTTCCGCGAGCACGAAGGCGGCGCGCCGGAGTTGGCCAGGACCTGCGCGACCAAATGCATATCGTGCAAGGCTCGCGAGACAAGCCTCGAATCGCTCTGCCTGGTCGCGCACGCCTCGTTTGAGAGACGTGGGCCAGTCGCCCTGCACGAAATCGTGACGGCTGTAGAGCAACAAGAGCCGCGCGTCATCCACGTGCAGTCGTGCCCAGGCCGGCGTATGGAGCGCGGCGCCGAGCCAATCGCCGGCGTCGACACAAGCTAAGAATCCCTTCTGATAGGCCAGAACGGTGGTCAACCACAATTCGCCGAGCAACGCGTCACGAGAAGGGAAGCGGTGATAGAATGAGCCCTTCGGAGCATTCATGCGCTGCGTGATTGAATCAACCGTGACGGCGTCTGGCCCCCGCTCAAAAGCCAGCGCGCGAGCGGCAGCGAGAAAGCCTGCATTGTCGAAAAGTGCCCGTCCCATTCATCTAGAATACAACGTCTAGACCTATTAGTCAAGAAGTGCTATTAGCCGCTTGATCGACCATCTTTGTGCATACAGGTGTCTCCTATGGGCCAAACGGAAGAAGTCAGCCGCCTTCTTGCAGGCGCTGCAAAGACGATCGCCGGCATCCGATATTGCTGGCTCGTGACCGAAGCCGAGACCGGCGGCTTGAACGCGCGACCGATGGGGCGGTTGCTGACCGACGCCGGTGAGAACGCCTGGATCATTCGCTTTGTCACCGACGGCCGATCGCGCAAGGCCTTTGACGTGCGCCATGCTGCCGAAGTCGGCTTGATCTTTCAGCATGCTGACGATGCGTTCGTAGCCTTGATCGGCAAGGCCATCCTGATCGAGAACGCTTCGGAGGTGAGCCGGCTTTGGAAGGAGGCCTACAGCGCCTATTTTCCCCGGCAAGCAGGATCGGGCGAACGCAGCTTTTGTTCAGGTTGACGTCGACCGAATGGAGCTCTGGGTTCGCGGCCTCACGCCGGAGCCGTTCGGTTTGCATCCGACAACGCTCGAGCGGGGCGCGGAAGGCGTCTGACATCGGGTGATCGCAAGGCTGCTTGAAGGAGATGGTGCCATGGAAGATCGGGTCCGACTGACGATCGCGGACGGCATCGCCGAAGTCCGGCTCAATCGCGCGGCCAAGATGAACGCGCTCGATCCGGCTATGTTCGAAGCGATCGCCGAAGCCGGCGCGCGGCTCAACGACGATCGAAGCTTGCGCGCCGCGGTGCTCTCCGGCGAAGGCCGGGCTTTTTGCGCCGGTATGGACGACGAGAGTGTCGCCGCCATGGCGCAGGGAGGCAGCACGTTGCCGTCCGCCGTGCAAGGTATGGCCAATCGGTTCCAGCACATCGTCTGGCTGTGGCGGGAGCTTCCCGTCCCCGTCATCGCTGCGGTCCACGGCGTCGCCTTCGGCGGCGGCTTCCAGCTCGCTCTTGGCGCCGATCTGCGCTACGTCGCGCCGGATACGCGTCTGTCGGTCATGGAAGCCAAATGGGGCTTGGTGCCGGATATGGCTGGAACCCAACTCATGCGTCATCTGGCCCGCGAGGACGTGGTCCGCGAGCTGACTTACACCGCACGGATTTTCTCCGCCGAGGAGGCGCTCGCGTACGGGTTCGCGACGCGATTGGCTGCCGACCCCCTGGCTGAGGCTATGACGACCGCCCGCGATATCGCAGGGCGCAGCCCCGATGCGATCCGCGCCGCCAAACGGCTGCTCAACGGAGCCGTCGCATGCGATGCAAGCGCGGGCCTCGCGGCCGAGAGGACCGAACAGCGAGGTCTTATCGGCAGGCCGAACCACGTCGAGGCCGTGAAGGCGAATCTCGAAAAGCGCCTACCGCGCTTTGTCGATTCCAACGGGACCGAAAATGACTCCCATTCTTGTCGCCGGAAGCCAGGTCTACTGCTCCTCAAACACATCCAGTAATGAGACGACGAGGCCCGCGAGCACGAGCGGCGCTGCAATTTCTGAATCAGTGCGTCCTGCCTCGTACGCGTAGGCGCAACCCAGCTAGGGGAGCTTCGCAGATCTGTATACTTCAGAGCGGCCGCAGCTTGGACGATGCCGAACAACGCCACTTGCTCTAAAAGGGGGCTGGTCGCGTCGGTTTGACGAACCAATCCTCCTTCCAGACACCCGCAAGCTGATCGCGCTGTGCCGGGTTGCGAACTCATCGCAGGCTACCAGTAAAAGATCGAAAGGCGTTGCTTGAGGACTCTGATGCTCGCCGATCGAGACGGCTCCACTGGACTTGCCTTCGTCTGCGCTAAATTCGTCACGCTCGACCCATGTGGACGTAGTGTGGTGGTGCGCGCTGATGTGGCGCGCACCACCGCAGCCTCATGGCGAAGTCAGGGTTGCGCCGCCAAACGTACGCCGTCCGGCCCAATCAGTCCGGGGTAGGGCGCCTTGAATTTGTAGATGGTTCCGCTGACGGCACCTTCCATATAGATATACTGGTTGTTCTCACCGCCAAAGGCAAAGTTCGTGGCCGAGGAATCACCATTTGGCAACGGCACATAGCCGATGATGAAGCCACGCGGATCGTACTCGATGACTCCGCCGATGCCGCACGCCGCCCAGAGGTTCCATGCACGTCATAGTGGATGCCGTCAGGTCCACCGTTGCCGGGATTGTAGCTCCCGGCCGTTGCAAAGAAGAATGTCGTGTGCGACGGATCGTTGGCGCAGTCGGCGCAGGCGGGATTCGGCCCTCGCAGGAACGAATAATACAGCATCCGGTTGCTCGCATGATCGGCAACAGCCAGCGTGCCGTCATCTGGCGAAACCGCTATGCCGTTGGGGAAACTCCCGGTCTGAGGCTTTTTTCATGCGCGCGGCGGTTCCCGTGCGGGAACACCGTGATTTTACGGAGTCCACATCAATTGTGGAAAACTTTAGGCTCGCTGTTGCCGGGGCTGGATTTCATCCCGAACAATTTTTACCGGCAGGAGGGGTCGCTTAGGAGCGGCCCCTTTTCTATCACGCAAACAGATCAGCGCCCGCCTGCGTGAATTTCACGAACGTGCCGCATTTCTTTCAGCTTTCGATTGATCGCTCGCCGGGCCCGGTACACCGCCACTCCGACAAGCCTTGTTTCGGTTCTTCCTCGCACGAGTTCGCCTTCGATCTCAAACTCGAAATAGTAGAACCCCGGCTTGTCGGCTTCCTTGATGGTGAACCAAATACCTTTGTATTTGCCGCGCGTCTCTCCCATTATCGCAATCTAGTGCGAAGCAAATCGCTCACCACCGGTGGTTTCCTCGTTCTGGCTACGAGAACTACGGATCGTAGAAATAGTCGTCCGTGAAGAAATTCGAAGCCGTTGAATTTGAATTGAAAACTGCCATGCAGGGACGATCGGATTTGCCGGAAAATGTGATGTCACAAGCGAATTCCTTGCAAATTGAATTTGTGATTCTCTTGGTGCAGAGGTGATTTGCCGGGGGATTCGATGCGGCCGAGAGAGCGGCGCGACAGCGGACAGGGCGATCTTCTGCGCTCGCGGCTGGATGCGATCATCGACATGCGCCATCCGCTGGTGGTGCTGGCGCAAAAGGTGGACTGGGGGTTCCTGGAGAAGACGTTCGGGGAGGCCTATACGGATGGCCCCGGTCAGCCGCCGTTGCCGACGCGATTGATGGCGGGGCTGACCATCCTCAAATACACCCACGATCTGTCCGACGAGGCGCTGTGCGAGCGCTGGGTGGAGAACCCCTATTACCAGTTCTTCTGCGGCGAGGAGTTCGGTCGAGCCCAAGAACGTGATGTTCCCCACGGATGCGAGTTTGCTCAACCGGGCACGCGAGATCCTGGTGCGGCTGGCCAAGGCGCACGGCGTCAAGCTTCGGCAATCCTATGCGCGGATCGGCAAGTTCGCCCTGATCAAGCATCAGCGTTATGCCCACGCCAAGCAGTTCAAGCGCGCCAATCGGGCGTTAAAGACGCTTCGGACCTATCTGGGCCGCGTCATCCGTGACATCGCCCGCAAGATCGAGGGCGATGGCTGGCTCAAGGAAGTGGTGTTCGCCAATATTTTGACGCGGGCCAGGCGCGTGCGCGATCAGAAGCAGCATAGCCGCGGACCGAAGGTCTATTCCCTGCACGCGCCGGAAGTGGAGTGCATCGGCAAGGGCAAGGCCCATCGTCCCTACGAGTTCGGCGTCAAGGTCTCGGTGGCGACGACGCACCGCCACGCCAAAGGCGGACAGTTCGCCATCCATGCCAAGGCGCTGCCCGGCAACCCCTATGACGGCCACACGCTGGGCCACCGTGATCCCGGACATGGAGGCGCTCGTCGGCAACACCATAACGCGCGCTTTCGTCGACAAAGGCTACCGCGGCCACAACGCGCCGCCCGACTACAAGTTCAGGGTCTTTATCGCCGGCCAGAAGCGGCGCGTGAGCCGAAGATCAAGCGCGAGATGCGCAGGCGATCGGCCGTCGAGCCCGTCATCGGCCATCTCAAGTCCGAGCACCGCATGGGCCGCAACTATCTCTGGTATCGCCAGGGCGATGCCATCAACGCTGTCCTCGCCGCCGCCGGCTACAACTTCCGCCTCTTGCTCCGGTGGCTCAGGCTCTCGTTGTTCCGATTCCTGATCGACCTGCTTGGCCCGCCACGACCCGTGTCGCCCTGAAATCGTCAATCTTCACGGACGACAGAAATACTGAGAACAAAGTTGAACACGATTTTCCATTCGCGCTTATCCCGTTCGCCGCGAGCAAGGGTCTTAGCTGCCTGCTTCGCCTGCGCCCTAGTGAGCGGTTAGGGCCTCACGCGCCTGCCCGGTACGTCATCCCAGTAGAAATATCTGGATAGCCGGCCGGCGGATTTTTTTCAGCCTGGGATACCGGCGCCGTAGTCGAGCCCGAAATGGACCACAGTGAGCGTAAGCACGATGCCGCCCAAGCTAAAAGCGATGATCAGGGGAAGCTCAGAGCTTTGGGTGGTGGCGCGAATAAAGCTGTACACGATTGCGGTCATGCCAAAATCCTCGATGCGAAATGAATGTTTTGACGTGTATCGATCTTGTGTTTCCGGCTTGCGTGACCCTTAAAATCACATTTCCTCGGAACAACGACAAAAATTTACGCCGTCCGGCTTGAAATTCGTGTCCCGGCGGCGCCTGCTATACTCGGCCCCTGAAAATCCCCCAGCGCTGAAAAATTTAGCAGGCCTCACACCGAGCAGATGTGAACTGGTTCGCAATTGGCGCTCATTGTTTCCAGGGCGCGGCGCGTCGAATTTGTTCATTCCATGTGCTCGGCGTAAACGTGTTGTGAGGCGCCTCTGATGCCGGCGAAGCCGTTGGGGTGCGGCATGGCGCTGAGTTACTGCGCGTCGTGTCCAGGCCCGTCCATTGGAAAAGCGCGGCGATACATTCACCCTCGCGCTCTGATGACGTAATATCGGACATGAAACCCGACCAGTCCAAACAACTCAAAATCGGCCAGCGCGTGGCATGGCATGACAGCGAGACCGATCTAGGTACCGTCACAGCCAGCGATTGGTCTGGCGTGCGGATCGCATGGGATAATGGAAAGGACCAGTTCTTTCACCATAACAACATGACCGAAATCGAAGTGGCTAGAGCTAATCTGCAGTAGCGCCATTCTCAAAAGACTGAACGGCTTCCGTGCGGCATGACGCAAACCTATGCATCCGGCTCCACCTGGTTCGGGTCACCACCGATGACTGGGAACATCAGCTTTGCCCGGCCCGCTACCCGTCGTGAGCAAGCCGTCGCGCAGGTCTTGAACGCTGTGCCGGAAGGGTGGGCGGCTCGGGTAATCGCCAAACCTCCGTTCCCAAAATAGATTAGGACGCCGCGCTACGACGTTCTCGCCTGGGCTGCAATGATGAGTTGGGAAATTTCGCTGGGCGTTTCGCGCACCGTCATGTTTTCCCGCCCCGTGAGCAGGTCGGTGAAGCTCCGACCCGGAACGCGCTCATATGAGATGATTTTGTGAATGTTGATGGTTACCGCATTGCCAGTGCTGTCATGGTGAAGCTCGATGAAGTTGAGCAATGTCCATCCCCTCGCTTGTTTCTTGGCCTTCAGGCCCGATTTCGACCAAGAGCGGCGAATCTTTCCGCAGCCTCGATGCGCGCGCAAGAGGAAAGCCGTCATGATGGCCGGGGATTGCCTTCCTTGAGCTAGCATGTCGCATTCGCTCAATTTGGGGGTTTGTTTCGAGCCTCGACGAAATCTCGAATTTGTTGCCTTACTTTCCCGTTCGGTCCGCCAGGTTGGCTGCGCATTTCCTCACGCATCTTGTCGAGCAACGGCTTCAACCGGTCCTCCGGCAAATCAAGGCCACGCAACCTCAGTTCAGCCATTGCGTCATTCATGGCCTGTTGACTTGGCTCCGATCGATCTGGAAACCATCGTTCTATGGTTGCGACACACGTTCAAAACGTCTTCGTCGCTGCGATCCTTCAAATTGCGCCCGCGTTCAACATAGAGGCGCGTTTCTTCCATCAAGGCGTGATCAAGAAACTCATTGTCTTGAGGATGGTCCGCCATCGCGGCTCCTTTCATCCTAGATCATTGGTTTCGGTTCTGACGCTTACCCGCTGCTTACCCGAGGGTATAACGCAAACCGCTAAAATCAGCTAAGTGCTTGAAATCATTGGCACCCGACACGATTCGAACGTGTGACCTTTGCCTTCGGAGAGCAAAGGTCATCGTCTGGACTAGGAGCCCGTCCAGATAGGCGTTGCGACGGGCATTTGTCGCAGAGTAGCCAGCTCAGGCGGCGTTTGCGAGGGTGAACAGCTTCAGAAGGTTGTGGGCGGTGCAGATCATGGCCCACTCGGCTCGCACTTTCTCGACGCCTCGCAACAGGAACTGGCGGAAGCCGCGTGCCTGTTTGATCTGTCCGAACACCGGTTCCACCACTTGCTTTCTCAATCGGTAGGGCGTTTCGAAGCCGCCGTCGTCGATCTTCTTTCGCATCCGTTGGGTCAGCGGTCCGCCAATTTTTCCGTTCGCGGCTGTCGGGTGTTTGGCGCGTCCCGGCGCGACATAGCCGTTGATACCGTGTGCTTCGAGCGCTTCGAGATTGGATTCGCTGCAGTAGCCGGAGTCCGCGGAGGCCTGCTCCGGCTTGCGGCCAAGATTGCTCTCAATGGCCTCGATCAGGGGCACCAGCTGGCCCTGATCGTTGCCGCATTGCGTCAGTTCGTGCGCGACAATGATCTGGGTGCCTGCGTCGACGGCGGCCTGGGCATTATAGGCCTGAACGAAGCCATCCTTCGACTTCATGATGCGGCTTTCCGGATCGGTGAAGTTGCGTTGCGACTTGGGATCGGGCTGGTCGGATGGCGGCGCCGCCGGTTTGCCCGGCTTCTTGCGGCCTTCGGCCTGGCGCTGCTGTTCCTTTTCGGCCTCGATCCGACGCTCTTCCTCCGCCGCCAGCCTGGCCTCCGCCTCCAGCGCCGCCATCGCCTGCTGGATCTTCGCCAGCCGTTTCTGCTTGTCGCCGGCCCAATCCGGCAGCTCGTCGCCGCGCTTGTCCTTGCGAAAGTCTCGTCCTCTTCGGCATCCGCCGCCTCGGCGGCCGCCGTTTTGCTCGGCGTTACCCTATCCACGATGTTCCTGGCGGCATACCTTTCGGTCTTTGACTGGCATTTGCTGTGGTTCGTCCAGTACAGCGACATTGTCACGTTCGGTTTGCTCGCCGTCGGTGTTGTCACAGGATCTCTGACGTTCATCCAGTCCGCCGCGCAAACGGTGCTTGGCCTGTTCGGCATGAAAGGCCGCGCACGGTGGACGCACGGCATATTTCTCTTCGTCTTGGTAGGAAGTATCGCGGGCTTCGAGATATGGGGCTCGGTGAAAGCCGGTGAGGGCTATTTCCATATACTGATGGGCTTGACCGTCCTCGGCCTCGCCATCGTGCTCATCATGCAAATCATGGGCTACATAGCGACCCGGACACTGCCGAACACTTCGCAGGCATTCTTCCTCCTCCTATCGCTGAGCATCGCCACCCTTAGCCTCGGCCAGTGGCTGGGGTATTCGGTGCAGGAATTGGCAAAGGGTCAGGAGATCACGTTGAAGTACAAGACGTTGACGGACATGAAAGTCGTTCTCAGCTTAAGTAGAACCTCGCGGAGCTTCTCGGTGTCAGGATAGCTTGTGCCGCGCGCGTTTTTGCAGCCTGGTGCCAGAGGGCAATAGGGTGCGTTACATCACCATATGTTCTACGCTAGATGAGTCGGAAATTTTTTGGAGGTAGACATATGTCACATGTCTTTAAGCTGAATCAGGACGTTCGTCACCAGCCCCAAGGTCCACAAGGTCGTGCTGCAATCGATGCCCCAATGATTTACACCATCGTCCAATGCATGCCCATCGAAGCGGATGGACTCCTTCGATACCGCATCAAGAGCAAATCGGAGAACATCGAGAGAGTAGTTACGGAAGATCAGCTTTCGTATTCTCAGTGATCTATCGTGCTCGGTGACGGTAGGAGTTTAGTCTTGCTGAATGATCGAGAAAACATACTGAATGCGCTCCGCGAGAAGCCGCTCAAAGTGTCCGAGGTTATGAAGCGCGCCAATGTTCTGAATGAGGAAGCTTGCCAATCCCTCCTGTTGAAAATGCGAGACGAAGCTTGGTGAAGTTCGATATCCACAAAGGGCGAGCTCATCGGATGATTCGTGAAATTGTGCTGTCCGTCCAGCGATGATCACAAAATAGTCGCTCGGCGATTAGGAACACGCTCAGACTTGAAGGAGTGAGCGTCTCGCAGCACCCGATCGACATTTGAGCGGTTGCCTGATTTTTGGAAATAGTGCCGAGGGCCGCTATGTCGCCTTGGGGTCACGAGCCGTGATATTCCGACGAGCAAATCTAGTCAGCTCCCGCCGCTCAGATCCAGTCAGATCGAGCGGGCTTTCCGGTTTGTTGAAGTCCTCAAAAAATCCGCCGCTGATCCATCAAATCGAAGCTCGATTGATCCGCCGCTATTCCGGCTATGTAGGTCGGGATCGAACTCATGATGCCAGAGCTCATTGAGCATCGTTTCATGAATGGCATTTTTTACACGCTGTGCTTCTTCTGCATTTCCTGATGCCGTAAAGTTAGCGATAGCAGAAATGAACCTGTTGATTTCGCCAAACGGCAGCAATCGAGCGTACTGCAACTCGATTTCGGTCCCCACCCGTGGATTAGCCGGGCCGTAGTGATGGCTCGCAAAAATCTGCAGGTTTCCGACACGATAGTCGTTGTAGAAAATGTCGTAGCGACGGCCGTATTCTGGTTCCTCGCGGCCTGTGAGTTCAGCGTTAGGTCGTTCTTGCAACCGCCATGGCTCGTTTGGCTCGAACCTGTGGTTTAGAGCGTCGGCAAACATCTCGAAATCGGAGAAGAACCGTCGATCCTCGTCGCTGATTCGTAGCGCGGTGCCGTTTCGTAACGAAGACGGTGTATGACTGGGCGTGATGGGCTTACCATTTAGCAGCTTACCTTGAAAGTTCCGCTTAGGGCCACGCCTGATCGTTCGCCAGATGTAGCTGGTGAAGCCTAAATTCATCAGAACCAGCAATATCAGAACTTCGTACATGTTCGCCCCTAGTCGCTGTTGACGGCGGTTGAGCGATCCTGGTTCAAGGAAAAAACAGCCATCCCAACCAGGTTAGCACTTTTGTGATCGTTCACGCGGTACGATATTTAATGCATGTCCAACGCGAGTGCTGATTATCGCGCAGGAATACTCACGACGGTACACCCCTTTAAATATGGTCCACGGCAATCCTCGCGCACCAAGACAGGCGCCAGGCGAAACGCTGACGTCAACTGAGATACCTAAGCGAACCGTCCAACGATAGCCATGAACGCGCGCGAGCTTGGGTGAGCGAACCAACCGAACCGCCATGTCCTTTAGCTCCAGCGCCAGTATCGCCAAGAAGGCCCGCACGAAGGCGGAGGCGGATTTTGCCACTTGGCTCATGATGGCCAAGCTCGGCGGTTTCGATGACCTTCCGTCAAACGCACAGAGCTTTCTAATTAGCTATCGAACCCGACTCGAGACAATGAGCGAGGCCGAGTCCACGGCTCTGGCCATTCGCGAGGTCTACAGCGATTATTACAGGCAGATGGGAGGCGTAGGCGCGGCGCCGGAACTGAAGCCTCGCACCAAAACGACAGCGAGCAGGGTCTTGCGGTCGCAGAGACAGCCTAAACGTCAGCCCGGTCTATCGGCTGCGCGCCATTCGCCGAGGCCAATGATCCGAAGATCCCTCCCAGCACTGCTGATTTTCGCAAGCATGGTGGCACTGATTGTCGCATATAGATTTCTGGCGCAGTAACTCTGGTTAGATCGTGTGCAACGCTACCAAATAGCAGACATCAAGCACTTCCTCCGAACCCCCATCCGAACGAGCCGATCAGCAGGCCCAGGTAGCTTGGATGGCGAACTATGTCATAGATACCGCTCGTTGAGCATTTGATGCGGTATTTGCGGGAGCGATGGCCAACAAAATATGGAGCTTTCCTGTTTTGCTTCTACTTAGCGGTTGTGGCGGGACTGAGCCAGAGTGCGCCTCTTCGGATACTCGCGTTTCTGTGATCAAGATCGTCTCTGGCAACAGCAATAATGCCCTCTGCTCACGGCATCTACCCTAGCCTTCAGGCGTCCGACTTTTTAATGGCATAATCGACGAGCGCTGACGGACCCGGTTAGGTTTCCACAATCGTCGAGATCCTATATCCTTCGTGCGTCAACAAACGCTGATGCGTTTGAAAAGGGGAGCTGCGGCTAAACATGCATGCGATGAAAGCGATCGCCATCATAGCGGTCCTGCTCCTGGTCGTGGTGAACGCACTGGAATTGCTGCCGGCAGCGAGCGCATTCCAAATGTATCTGTCGGGTGGGGCGGTGGTGCTGAGCCTTGTCGCGCTGATAGCGATCCTGGTCGGACGCGGCCCGTCACGGGATAGCCGAAGTGCTGGCGCTGAGGCGGCCCGACCGATGCCTGTGCCGACTCGCGCAAACCAGGCAGACGCCGAGATCGTCAGTTTTTTGGCGATGCTGCAGGCAAGGGGCCGGTTGGTCGATTTCCTGATGGATGACATCAACGCGCATGATGACGCACAGGTTGGAGCAGCCGCGCGCGTGGTCCATGCCGGATGCAAGACCGCCCTGCTGGAGCACTTCCAAATCTCCCCCATGCGCGCAGAGAGCGAGGGATCGACGGTGCGGGTCGCCGCGGGCTATTCGCCGGACGAGTACCGACTGGTGGGCAAGATCAGCGGCCCGGCGCCGTTCTCGGGAGTGCTTGTCCACCACGGCTGGAAAACGGATGCGGTGAATCTACCACGCGTTTTGCGGAGCTCGACCCATCGACTTCCAGCCATCGCTCCGGCGGAGGTGGAACTGAGATAAGCGGGCTCGCATCGGCCGACTGCCGGCGAGTGGAATCACGTACAATCGGTGCTTTCCATCACGCGCGGCTATTGACGGGAATTGACAGCACGACAACCAGGACAACCTCTCCTCATGAGCGCTCGTTTCAGTGTTGCTATCGACCTCGGCACCAGCAACAGCGCAATCGCGATCGCTGATCTCGAGAGTGGTGAGACCAGAATTATCGATATCTCGCAGACGCTAGGACCAAATCAGATCGGCGAGATGCCGACGCTGCCGTCCGCCGTTTATATTCCGCATGCCGAGGAGTTCCCGGAGGGTTCGTTTCCTCTGCCCTGGAACGATTGCGGGGAGCGCACGATCATTGGCCAGTTCGCGCGCGAGCGGGGAGCGCTCGTGCCTGATCGCGTCGCGACCTCCGCCAAATCCTGGCTGTCCAACCCGCATGTCGATCCGAAGCAGCGGACCCTGCCTTGGCGATCTGACATCGCAGAAGAGAAGCTCTCGCCATTTGAATGCTCACGCCTTTACGTCCAACATCTCAGGGACGCGTTCCTACATATCGAACGGGCGCAGGGGCGGGATTGGGACCTCTCGGAAGGCGCGATCGTTGTAACCGTTCCTGCCTCGTTCGATGAGGTTGCAAGAAGCCTCACCGCCGAGGCCGCCAAGGCTGCGGGGCTTGGGGACGTCACATTGCTGGAGGAGCCGCAGGCTGCATTCTACGCCTGGATGGCGCAGACGCACAGAGAATGGCGAAATCTGATCGCCGATGGCGATATCGTGCTGGTCTGCGATGTCGGTGGCGGGACGGCCGATTTCAGCTTGATCGCGGTTACAGATGTCGAAGGCCACCTGGAACTTGAGCGGGTCAGCGTCGGCGAGCACATTCTGCTGGGTGGCGACAATATGGATTTGGCGCTCGCATATGCGCTGAACGCCAAGCTTGAGACCGCGGGTAAGCCGTTGGACTCCTGGCAGTTCCTGGCGCTCGTGCATGCCACCTCCAGAGCCAAGATCGTCCTCTTTGATGATGACGGGCTGGCGCAGGCGCCAATCGCGGTCCCCTCGCGCGGCTCCAGCCTGCTTGCCAAGACCGTCTCAACGACTCTCGATCGCGAGACGCTGGAGCAAGTTGTTGTCGACGGTTTTTTCGCGAGAACCAAGTTTGACGACCTGCCGCGCGAGAGCCGTATGGGAGGGCTGCAGGAATTCGGTCTGCCCTTTGCTTCCGATCCGGTCGTCAGCAAGCATATCGCCCAGTTTCTCGCTCAGAGCCTGCAGAACGTGAAGGCAAGCGAAAAGTTCGCCGCTCTGGTGGGAGCATCGGCCGACACGCAGGTGCTGATGCCGACCGCCGTTTTGTTCAATGGGGGCGTTTTCAAGGCCGCGCCAATCCGTGCCCGGGTACTTGATCTGCTAGCGTCCTGGAATGGGGGCCAGCCGGTCCGCGAATTGCAGGGGTTCGAACCAGACCTCGCTGTCGCACGCGGCGGCGCGACCTACGGACGACTCCGCGCCACTGGCAAGGGCATGCGCATCAAGGCCGGCGCGGCGCGCTCCTATTACATCGGCCTGGAAACGTCGATGCCCGCCATTCCGGGCTACAAGCCGCCGCTCAAGGCATTATGTGTTGTCCCGCAAGGGATGCAGGAAGGCACGGAACTGCTGATCGAAGGGCGCGAGTTCGGCCTTGTCACCGGCCGCACGGCGGAGTTTCGGTTTTTCTCCTCCTCCGTACGAAGCGGCGACACGCCGGGACAGATCCTCCCCGACGCCGAGCGTGAGCTCGATGACGCTGGCCTGCTCGAAGTCGCGATCCCGGCACAGGACGTCCCGGTCGGGCAGGCGGTGCCGGTCCTCGTCAGCCCCGTCGTCACCGAACTTGGGATCCTTGAGCTTTGGATGAGGCACACGAACTCCGATCGTCGATGGAAGGTTGAGTTCCAGGTCCGCACGGAATAGTGGCCGGACCGCCTCTGGAGGTTATTCTTGACGAAAGAACGCGCCCGCTTCGCCATTGGTATTGATCTCGGCACCACCAACTCCGCTCTCGCATTCGCGCCACTGGTCGGCGAGGGGACGCCAGAGGTCCTTCTCGTCCCGCAATGGGAAGGCCTGGCTACTCTGACCGAGAAGCCAACGCTACCTTCTTTCCTGTACCTGCCAGACGAAGCGGTCGCAGCACACTTGCGCGGTGAGGAGGTCGGAGCCGGACAATGGATCGTCGGCCTTTTTGCACGCATGAAGGCAAGCGAAGCGCCCGGACGGGTCGTCCATTCCGCGAAGTCTTGGCTTTGCCATCACGCCGCCGACCGGTCGGCACCCTTTCTGCCATGGGGATCGACGGTTCTGACACGTGAGCAGAAAATCTCACCGATACGCGCCTCGGCACTGATTCTGAACTATCTGCGGGGGATCTGGAACAGCCGGTTTGCCCAGGCCGGGTTTGCTTTCGATGATCAGGACATCACGGTTACCGTCCCGGCTTCCTTCGATGCGGCGGCGCAGCGGCTGACGATTACCGCAGCCGAGGAAGCGGGCTTGCCCGGCGATGTGCGACTGCTCGAAGAGCCGCAGGCTGCGTTCTATTGCTGGCTGGAAAGCCACGACGCAGCGCGCGAATTATGGCAGCGGCCCGACAATGGCGATGCCGGGCTGCGACACGTGTTGGTCATCGATATCGGCGGCGGCACGTCGGATTTCAGCATTTTTGAAGTGCGCCTGAACGAGCAAACGCCGGACCCTGACATTAGGCGGGTCGCGGTGAGCGAGCATACGCTGCTCGGCGGCGACAATATCGACCTTGCCGTCGCGCATTTCTTGGAGCCGCGGCTTGCCGGCGCCGGCGGCCGGCTTTCCGGCCCACAATGGGATCAGCTCGTCGCGGCTTGCCGTCATCTCAAAGAGCACGCGCTCGGCGCTACGGGCCCGCCGTACGAGCGGTTCGTTATTGCTCTGGCCGGCCGCGGGTCGGGGATGGTCGGCGGCTCGCGGGCGGCCACGGTGATGCGCGCGGAAATCGAGAGCCTATTGCTGGACGGATTTTTTCCCTTCTGCGACGCGACGGCCCGGCCGTACCGGACGCACGCGGCACTAAGGGAATGGGGACTTCCTTATCCTTCCGACAGCGCGATAACCCGACATCTTGCCGAATTCCTCAACGATCGCCCTCGCATTGATGCCATCCTGTTCAATGGCGGATCCGTTCGACCGCCGCTCCTGCGCCAAAAACTCCGCGAGCAGATCGGAGGCTGGCAGGACGGCTTCGTACCGCAGGTTCTGGAGAACACGGAGCCGGATCTGGCGGTGGCGCGCGGAGCCGCGCGGTTTGGTGCCCTTCTCCACCACCGTTCGGGTCGCATCGCTGCTGGGGCCGCCGCTGCGATCTTTCTCGAAGTGGAGGGGATACAGGCGACGGATCGCCAGAATGTGCGTCCGCCTCTCGTATGCGTTCTTCCTGAGGGTGCAGCGCCATCGCAGCCTTTTGAGATCGCTGATCTTGGGCTTAAGCTTCGCACCGATCAGCTGGTGCGCTTCCAGGCGTATTCCTCAACCCGGAAGAGCGTCAGCCGGGCCGGAGACATCGTTTCCTGGTCCGAGGGCGAATTTCACCCGTTGCCCTCACTCCAGACCATCGTCAGGGCGGCTGAGCTATCCGGTCCGGAAGCGGGCGGGATGTTGCTCGTCGGTCTGACAGCGCGGATGAACGCATTGGGGTTGCTCCAAATCTCGTGCGTCAGTGCTGACCTCGCCGTCCAGCAGTCTTGGCCGCTGGAATTCAAAATGCGCGAGCACGTCCAAGGCGTCGCGGGCTCGCCCGGTGCGGAGCGGGCGCGGGAGGCAAACGCTCCGATCGAACCGAACGCCTCAGCGGACGCGCTGGAAACGGCCCGCAGGCAGATCGGGATCGTGTTCACTCAGCCTGCCAATGACAGCAAGAAGAACAAGATTACTGCTGCTACGATCCTCAAGGGTGTGGAGCGCATCCTCGCGTCCCCCAGAAGTGAGTGGAACGGGCCCCTGCTGCGCGCCCTTTGGCCTGCGCTCGAGGAGCGGCGGGACGACAGACGACGTTCGGCGGACCACGAAGAGGCATGGCTCATCATGGCTGGATTCCTGCTGCGTCCGGGCTTCGGTGTTGTCCGGGACGACCTTCGTATCGATGCCCTGTGGCGGGTGCACGATGGCGGCCTGTGTTTTCCCGGTCGGCGCATCAAGAGCCAGGAATACATCCTCTGGCGCCGGGTGGCCGGCGGGCTCACGCGCGAACGCCAGACCAGGCTCATGGCCGGAGAGGTTGACAAGATCCGCAGCGGCAGGGCGCCCGACGAACTTGTGCGTTTGGCAGGATCCCTGGAACTGATCGACCACGACACCAAGGCGGAACTGGTGCGTTGCTTCTGCGACATCGCGGTGACGCTTGCACGGGCCAAGCGGCATTGCGCTCCTTATCTTGCAGCGCTCGGGCTCCTGCTCAACCGAACTCCGCTCTACGCAGGGCCGGAGACTGTCGTCTCGCCCGATCTCGTCGAGCACGCGTATCAGGCCTTCCAGAGCTTCGATTGGACTACGCCCGAGTTGCTCGACCTGCAAATTCTGTTCCTCCGGGCCGCGCGCGTCGTCGACGATCGGAGCCTGGACCTACCCATGCCTTTGCGCGGCATGATTGCCAGCAAGCTGGAGAAATCCGGCGTCCCTGCGCTGCAGACCGCAAAAATCAAAGGGTTCGTTCCGATAGGACGATCCGACCGGGCCAGTCTATACGACGAGTCACTTCCTGCCGGTCTGATCCTGATTGAATAGACATGCGCGAGTCCCGCGCCGCTAGCGGCCATACCGCCGCCGAGAAGACTGCTTCGGGCAAAGGCAACTCCAATTGGAGCTTAACCCGCGCGGGGTAAGGCTCCGTGTTTGAGAACCCCGGCACCGCGTGAGGCGCGTACCAGTAACCGCTGGTTCGGGGAGCTGTAGGGTACCCGGAAGCGCCGTCGTCGCGAGGCGACCTTACTCGATGTTGTTCGAGGTGTAAATCGGCGCCCAACATTGACCCCATGGATAAACAAAGCTGATCAAGTTACTTACGCCGCCGATCGGCGCTCGGACCCCACGCCGATCGACACTGCTGATCGCCACCGAAGCTATGGTGGCCGAAGTTCCAAAGAAAAGGTGCTGGCATGCCTCCGGACGGTGGGGGCATGGGCGGCATGGACTTCTGAGTCCAACCGTCCAGAGCATGACAATAAGAAGGGCCCGGCAGCGATGCCGGGCCCTTTCTGCCTTACCTTGGTTTGTCGTTCCGGCCCAGTCCATGGGGTGGGTCAATCCTCAGCGCCTCACGCGCGCGCGGCCCCACTTTCACTCAGGTATTTTTTTCAGCTAGCCCGTGTTTTTTGGGGCGTGCCAGTCGATCATATCGCCGCGCCGAACACGATAAAAACGATTGTCGCGTCGGATACTTGGGCAGCAGCCGACGGCGAAGAGCTAACAAGTTGGCCGAGCAATATGGCATTGATTTCCAATTCATCGAATTCGAGCTGATGTGACGGGTGCGTCAGAAAAGGTCGCGAATTAGGTGGGAGGTTTTCGACCGCGTAGATCGGCGCATTACGCTGTGGCTCAAGCGCAGCAGTACATCGCGCAAGGCTACGGATGGGTGATCGATCTCGATTTGGAAAAGTTCTTTGATCGAGTCAATCACGACAAACTGATGGGTCGGATCGCCAAGCGCGTCGAGGACAAGAGGGGGGCACCGAAAACCTAGACCCGGGCGTAGTGATGATGAAGTCCGCCGAGTATCGCGTGCGAACTGATGATTCCAGTGCGCTGAACCGGGCGAGAGACCGGCGCATCTTTATCCAGTGACCGATGTGTTCTGATGTCGTTGTAGTAACAAGCATAGGATCGCAGGGTCCGGCGCAGATGCGCCTCACCAAAAACGATGATATGGTCCAGGCACTCGCGGCGGATCGACCCGATCAGCCGCTCGGCAAAGCCATTCTGCCAAAGCGAGGCTGGTGCGGTAGGCTTGTCCCGGATGCCCATGGCGCGCAATCGGCGTGGGACGACGGCACCATAGATGCGATCCCGATCGCGGATGAGGTATTTTGGGGCATCATCCCAAGGGAAGGCCTCCGTTATCTGACGCGCAATCCAATCGGCTGTCGGGTTTGTAGTGACATTGATCCAGACGAGGTTTCTGCGGTCGAGGCGGACGATCACGAAGGCGTAGAGCAGGCTAAAGCCAATGGTCGGAACAACGAACAAATCCATCGCGGCAATGTCCGGCGCGTGGTTACACAAGAAGGTTCGCCATTCCTGACTCGGCGGTCCGCGCCGCTTGACCATGTACTTGGCGACGCTGGATTGGGCGACCTTAAACCCGAGCTTGAGCAGTTCTCCGTGGACCCGCGGCGCGCCCCAAAGCGGATTTTCGATGCTCATCCGCCGGATCAGCGCGCGCAGGTCCGCCTCGATCTGCGGCCGCCCTCCCAATGATCGTGACTTCCAGCGCCAGTAGCTGCGAAAACCGGCCCGATGCCAACGCACAAGGGTCTCGGGACGAATGATCGTGAGGACCTTTAGGATTGATGGAAACCAGCGATATAGCTGAACGAGGAACCAGCGATCACTGTTTGCGAGTTGGACGCGGCCACGCAACTTGCGCCGCAAAACAATCAACTGATGTCGGAGCGCCGCATTCTCAGCCGCAAGCCGGATCTTCGACTTGAATGGCGAGGCCAAAATCCCCAGGACGAAACACAGTAGCCCGATCATTCCCCTAGCTTAGGTGATTCCGTCACGTCATCAACCCGATAGGGTTTTCGGTACACACAGTGCTACCTCAAGTCGGGACCAGCGCGGTAAACTCGGCTTGAGGCCGCGTGCGCCGATCGGCGGACCGTGTACGCTTCTACATTGTGTTGATTCGGCGGCGCGACATTGCGACGTGATGGCGGCCTATCCTAAAATCTTCAATGTCGGAACAGAGGCGCGAAGTTAATCGGCGTTAACGAATGGCGTGCCGACCAAACCGATAAGCGTCACGTCATCCATAAAGCCCTTGTTGCCTCGAAATACTCGAAAGCGCCTCGAAGGGCGAACGGGACGCCGACGCTTTGCCGTTACTTTAGTGACCCGCCGCCTTTTGGGAGTCCGGGATTGCCGGCCAGGGGAAGCAAAAAAGTCGGCGGCCGCGACGGCCACTTGTCGCCTTGAAGGCGCCCCCAAAGGGCCGAGCGCTTCCTTAACTATTCATTAATTGATCGACGACATCCTGCTCCGAGACAGTCCAACAATTGAGGCGCACCATGCGTAGCGATTGGACGTTAACCCGGCTGGAAATAGCGCTCTTCGTCGTAGCCGCAGCGCTGGTAGCGACCGGATTTGTGTGGGCATCAGGCACCATCGGCCATCTCTTCGTGACGCTCGCATTAGCTTAGCATTGAAACGCCGAGCCGAAGTTTACGGGGCGGGCCACCTAGGTTGGCGGCCGCCGCGAGTATGGTCAGTTGACCATCAGCGCCACCACCGAAACGACCAGCACAAGAACTCCGGTTGCGACGGTTGCCGCGCAACAGCGTTCAAACGTATCCATTGAGTCACCCTGTCCCAACGGGCATTTCACAATATGAAGTTGGCGACATCAGTTAGAAATGTGAATCGGCGTGTGTCCTAATTCGGCAATAATTAGGACAGCGCCGGCCGCCCGACGCCGGCATTCCTACGCCACGAGGGCGGGGGAAATGGAGCCCTGCACAGGTTGCGCGCACGCTTGAGGCCATGAAGGAGGCGGAAGGCAGCAAAACTCACTAGTCTGCTGAAAGCGGGAATTTTTGGGAATTGCTGGCGAGGCGACCACGCCACCGACGCGGTTAAAGGAAGCCGGGGGAGCGACCCCCGGCTCCTCGGCCTAACAACGGGCAGACTACTCGACCGCACATTTGGGGAGCGACCCCGTGCATCAAGGATCGTCCAAGCCCTAGGGTTAGACCTCAATTACATAATACTATCGCTCAGCAGCTTGTCATTCAGCATCCTGGCCGGACAGGCAATGAATCGATATCGAGGAACCCAAGCAGAGTTCCAATTCTCGATCGTTGCACTGCACACGGCGCATTCGAAGCTGCTGATCTCACGCGACTCAGTGATGTGCTCGCTGCGATCATAAACCGCGCCGCATTTACAGGATCTCTTCACTGCGCTTGTTTCCGGCATCATAGATTTTGACCTGCAGCATCGGGAAACGCCCTTTTAACTCTCTGGCGGCCTTCGAAGCGTGATCCTGCGTCGTGAACTCAGCTTTTACCTGGCCATCTACCATCAACGCAAAGCCACTGGCTGGAAGGCCGGTGGTCGCCTTGCGCGTTGGTACGGGCGCAGGCGTTCGTGTTGTGCGCTTTTGTTGGCGCATGGGAAAACTCCGCTTTGAGGGGATTGCTCTCTATAACGAAGTAAGGCTGAAAATCGTTCCCCTTAGGCCAATGCCTAATGGTCTCGCGCGCGCATTTGGTCCGAAATTGCCCGACGCGGTTTGCTATTGAGATGCTTCGGTCGTGTTGGCTTTTTCGCGCCATTTCAAAAAGCGCTCAAGCAACTGCTGGGACTGCTCGCGAGTAGCAGGTCGGCCAGGCGGCGACGCGGGGAACGCGTTCAACTCTGCGAGCGCGGGCTTCGATTCTGTTGTCTCGGTTGGGGTTGAACTGACGATCGATTGGCGTGAGGCAGGCTTCATGATCACGAACAGCAGCGCCACGACTGCCACGACACCAGCGACCGCAGCGACGCGAGCGGCAACGCTTGACAGCGCGGCTTGCCGGTCCAAGTCACGTGTGCGCCTAGTAGGTTCGTTAATCGCCTTGGGGTCGAGCGAGGCGGGACAGGAGATTGGGGACGACCTGAGGGGCTCCGATCTTGCTCCCTGCGAGACGGATCGTCCTAGCTTCTCTGCTCTTTCGCGCAACCGGAGAGGCGTGTAGTCGAGCTCAGGATCGTCGGGGTCGAGGGGGTCTTGCTCACTGAAGCTACTCATAAGCTTCCTCCCTGTAGCGCCTCAATACTCCTCGTGAATCACCCTAGAAATAACCTACAGCAACCGGCCGGCAATATCATTGCTAACTGACGCCTCCGGATTTTATCGGTTCGCGGCCTGGGGATAACCCTCCTGCTCTCAGGGGCATCTCCCTTTTTAGGTGTCCGGAAATTCGGTCGAGTAAAACGAGTGAACCTTAACGCGCGGCTGCAGACCCATACATATCCGGGATTTGCATGTTCCCTCTCGGGGCTGGAGAAACGCCGCCCGTAATCAATTTCAAACGGGCGGCGGCATCTTTTGTGACCTGCGGTCTTGCCGTTCACGCCGGATGCTAACTCTTTGAGCGGATGAAGCCCGCGAGCTTTGTCTTCTGGGTTTCGCACCAAGTCTGCATGCCGAGCCGCTTCTGGTCGAGGTCGGTGGTTTGCATTGCTAACGCGACTTCGCCCATCAGCGTGTCGTCGCCTTTCTCGCCCATCTTGCCGCCGGTGAGCAGCCAAGCGATCGCCTTCCTGACGGACTCGGTCGTTCCATCCGGCTGCTGCATACGCCTTGGACGAAACAACATCTCTCCTTTGCTCCGGGAACAAAAATTCACGCACTGAGGCACCATCGGGGGTATTTCCACCGTTCTCATTTATCAGGCCGGCCACGTCGGCGGCCTTGAATGTCCCGCCCGGCCAGCGCTTGTTGAGAACACAAAGGGTGTCAGCGAGGGACGCGCTATCTTCTTCGTCGCTTTCCTGTTCCAAGAAGAGTTGCTATTGAGGGGCTAATCGAACCACCCAACTATATCAGGGATCCAAGAGGCATAGTGCTGGATCGCAGAGCATCCCAGACCTGCCAATTGGAGCGTGTCGCCGGCTATGGAATCATAACGCCACAGCGAAACTATCGTGCCCATCTTCATCGACCGTGGCGCGCCATTTCGCCAGAGTACGGTGCGCCACTCCTGGAGTGCCCTCTTGCGCTCTTGCCGTCCTCCATTTTCCGTGAACGGCCTCCTTTCGACGTCATTTCATCGTCACATTCAGCGAGCGTCCAGCTGACGCAGCAGATGAGCGCATGAAGACCACGAAAGGAGAACGGTATGCTAAGTGCTCGTTAAGAAATAACTGAGTCAATTTTATCACGCTCTGCAAGAATTATAGCTTGGGGATTCCCTGAAGAGAATCGGCGGCGGTAGAATCGTCGCGTGATAAGCGCTTCGAACATCAGAACTCTTCGGAAACGTTGGAAGTCGATGGCTCCTCTGCTTGATGAGCGGAGCCGACGACGCTGGGCGGCGTGCGAAGCACGTATGATTGGACACGGCGGTGTGAGCGCCGTCGCGGAGGCGACGGGTCTGGCGCGACGGACGATATATCGAGGGCTTGAAGATCTCGAAGATCGTGCCTCAGTTGGTAACGACCGGGTACGCCGGCGGGGCGGCGGACGTAAATCGAGGATAGCCGAGGACCCAACCCTGCTTTCCGACCTCAAGTCGTTACTTGAACCGGTGACGCGAGGTGACCCGATGCGACGGCAGTTGTGGACATCGCTCAGCCTGCGGAAGCTACGCGCGAAACTAAAGAGCAAGGGGCACGACGTCAGCCATCCGGTCGTTGGGGATTGCCTGCACAAGCTGCATTATAGCTTACAGGCCAATCGGAAAGTCCACGAGGGAAGCGAGCATATGGACCGGAATGCTCAGTTTGAATACATCAACAAAAAAGCTGGCAGTTTTTTGATGGACGGCCAGCCGGTCATCTCGGTCGATACGAAAAAGAAGGAATTGGTGGGCAATTTCAAGAATGCGGGCCGCGAATGGAGACCCAGAGGCAGCCCCGAAGAAGTTAACGTGCATGACTTCATTGATCCCAAGCTAAAACGCGCGGTGCCGTACGGAGTTTATGACATCAACAACAACACCGGCTGGGTCAGCGTCGGTACGGATCACGACACCGCTGCCTTTGCGGTCAACGTCATCCGCCGCTGGTGGAAGGCCATGGGAAAGAAGCGCTATCCGAAACCCAAAGGGCTATTGGTGACCGCTGACGGCGGTGGATCGAACGGCTACCGCGTCCGCCTGTGGAAAATCGAACTACAGAAACTGGCCGACGAACTCAGGTTCCCGATCACGGTGTGCCACTTGCCGCCCGGAACCAGCAAGTGGAATAAAATCGAGCACCGGCTTTTTTCTTTCATTAGCATCAACTGGCGCGGCAAGCTGTCCCTGTCGGAAACCTAACCCAACTTGCGCAGTTGGAGCGGGGATTTGGCTATTTTTCGAGATTTTGGTTGGCCTGACTTGAATTGGATCAAATGGTTAGATGGTGCGAAGCGGGGATTTCGGCGTGTAGTGCCAACCTAGGGTATTTTCTGGATGCGACGAGTTGGATTGATTGGGGCGCATGTATCTGCGCCACACCACGATACGCAAGGATGGGAAGATTCATCGCTACTGGCGCCTTGTGCGCAGCGTGCGTGTTGGCCGTCGGATCATTCAGCAAACGGTGGCCCAACTCGGCGAGCTTGATGAGCGGGGGCGCGTGCAAGCACGGGCGCTGGCGCACCGGCTGATTGGCAGTCCCGAGCGAGCGCAGCTGTTCGATGATGGCAGCGAGCAATTGACGGTGCCGGTGCGGCTGAAGGGCATTCGCATCGAGCGCCCGCGCCAGTTCGGCGATGTCTATTTGGCGCTCGCGCTGTGGCGCGGCACTGGACTTGAGGCTCTGTGCGAACGGCTGCTTCCGATTGGCAAGGAGCGCATCGCGTGGGCGAAGATGGCGGTGGTGCTGGTGGCGGCGCGGTTTTGCGAGCCGTCGAGTGAGTTGCATATTGCTGAGGATTGGTATCGACGCACGGCACTCTCGGATCTGCTGCAACTCGGTGACGAAGAGGTCAACAAGGATCGGCTCTATCGCGGGCTCGATCATCTGCTCGCACACAAGGCCGAACTCGAAGCGCATCTGTCGCAGCGCTGCGGAGAGCTGTTTGGCGTTCAGAATGAGGTGCTGCTCTACGACGTGACGAGCACGTATTTTGAGGGCCAGGCCGCGGCAAATCCGCAGGCGCAGCGCGGCTATTCCCGAGATCATCGTCCCGACTGCAAGCAGGTATGCATCGCGCTCGTCGTGACCTTCGACGGCTTTCCTTTGGGCTACGAGGTATTCGCCGGCAACACCCACGATTCGCGAACCTTGCAGACGATCGTAGCCACCATGGAGGCTCGGCATGGCATGCTCGGGCGGGTCTGGATCACCGACCGCGGCATGGCCAGCGCCGACAATCTGGCGTGGCTGCGCCAGACTGGCCGGCGCTACATCATCGGTGCGCCGAAGTCGGAGCTGAAGAAGTTCGCCTCTGAACTCGCTCGCCCGGATGGCTGGCGCTTGGTCAACGAGGGCGTCGAGGTCAAGCTGACGCGGCACCCCGAGACCGGCGAGACCGTGATCCTGTGCCGCTCCGCCGATCGGCGCAGCAAAGAGCGCGCCATGCACGACAAATTCAGCCGGCGGATCGAAGAAGCGCTCGATCGCCTGGCGGCGCGCCTGGCGCGTTCGAAGAAGCGCGTCGATCCGGCGACGGTGAACCGGCAAATCGGCCGCATCCTGCAGCAAAACCAGCGATCCGCCGCCCGCTTCGCGATTACGCTGGAGCCGGACGGCTGCCCCGCGGGTGTCCGCCTTGGCGTCGTTTACAATGCCTCGTTCGACGACTGGGCCGCACTCTCGGAGGGCGCCTATCTGTTGCGTTCGAACATCTGCGATTGGAGCGATCGGCAGCTCTGGAAGGCCTATATCCAGCTCACGCAGGCCGAAGCCGCTTTTCGTATCCAGAAAGATCAGTTGAACGTGCGTCCGATCTGGCACCAGCGCGAGGACCGGGTTCAAGCCCATATCCTCGTCTGCTTTCTGGCCTTCGTGCTGTGGAAGAGCCTGGAGATGTGGCAGAGCCGCGCCGGTCTCGGCAATTCGCCGCGCACTATCCTGGAAGAACTCAGACGCATTCAGTCCCAGGACGTCGTTCTGCCGACCGCAGCGCATGGCCAGATTCGCCTGCGCTGCGTGACCCAGCCAGACCCGGCACAGGCCGCTCTCCTCAACCGTCTCGGCATTACTCTGCCAAAGCGCATGCGCCTCGCCGAGCACCACCTGCCAGCTCTCGAACAAACCGCCTGATCCCAATCCGCAAAAATGTAGTGCCAACTTTTTGGCTAAGGCATTGATTTACCTATGGTCAAGGTGCGATTCTGCGCAAGTTGGGCTAATCCGGCTGGTACGTGAGGCCGAATCGCGCAATGCTTCTGCCTCATGAGAGAAGCTTACAGCCTGGTCTGGTCGGTGCTGGTATTATTGTTCCGGTCGCGGGTCTCTTTGGAAGCCGAGATCCTGATCCTTCGTCATCAACTTAACATCCAGCGACGGCACCAGCCGAAGAGACTGGCCTTCAGTGCCATGGATCGCCTGATCTTTGTTGGGCTGTATCGTTTGGCGCCGAATACCATCAAGGCGCTGACGATTGTGAAGCCGGACACGGTGATCCGTTGGCACCGTGCCGGTTTCAGATGGTATTGGCGCTGGAAATCGCGGCAGCGTTGCGGTCGACCGACCGTGCCGTTGGAAATTCACCGGCTGATCCGCGAGAGGAGCGTCGCCAACCCGTTGTGGGGAGCGCCGCGCATCCATGGAGAGCTTCTCAAGCTCGGCATCGAGATCGGCCAGACCAGCGTGGCCAAGTATATGGCGCGGAGGAGGGCCCCTCCCTCGCAGGGATGGAAGACGTTCCTTTTGCAACCATGCGGATGGCATTGCCGCAATGGACCTCTTCGTCGTGCCGACGATCTCGTTCCGGCCGCTCTATGGATTGCTCATCGTGGGCCATGACCGGCGGCAGATCCTGTGGCTTGGGTCACCGCGCACCCGACGGCCGAATGGATCGCCAATCAGCTTACTGAAGCCTGTGGCTGGGAACAAATCCCTCGTTACTTAATCAGGGACCGCGATCGAGCCTATGGCGAGATCTTTGTCCGCCGGGTTCGGTCGATCGGCATTCGCGATCGTCCGACGTCTTTCCGCTCACCCTGGCAGAACGCCTACGCGGAACGGCTGATCGGCTCGATCCGCAGGGAATGCACTGATCATATCGTGATATTTGGCGAACGCCATCTGCGCCACGTGCTGCTGTCGTACATGGGCTATTACAACGGCACGCGCACTCACCTGTCATTGAACAAGGACGCGCCGATATCGCGCGCCGCCGAAAACGTGGGACGCATTGTCTATCGTCCGATCCTGGGCGGACTGCACCATCAATATGGCCGGATGTGATTTACGGTAGGCACAGGGGTTCGACTGTGTATTGCGGCTTGGACCCATAAGGGACGAGACGTTGATTGCCCGTCCACTGGGCCTGTTGCGCATGGTCAACGCTGCGAGCCGCGCCTATCTGGCGCGCCATGGCGTTCCTCGATCGCTCGATGATCTCCAGCGTCAGGAACATCGGACAATTCATTTTTCGACGATGCTGGGCGCAAGACCCTATGGATGGGAATATCCGGACGGCGACAGCTACGCGACGCTTCAGTTGCCGGGTGCGCTACACGTCAACAGCGCGCAGACCTACGAAGCCGCTGCCCTCGCCGGCCTTGGCCTGATTCAGGCGCCAGTCTTGGGGATTGGCCGATACTTGGAGAGTGGAGCGCTGGTGGAAATTCTACCCGACTTTGGGCGCCGGTCGCTTGCCGTGTCCCTCGTAGTAGCGCATCGGCGCAACCTGTCGCGCCGCGACGGCCCCAAAGGCGGCCCATTTTCCGAAAGCGCGGCGGAGATCCATGCCGCTCTTCACCTTGCCGACGGTTTGACATCGACCAAATGGTTTCCGAGTACAGGGCGCTTCGAGCGAGTGTCGTCAAGCTATGGCTGACGCACCATCAGGCCCTTGCCAGCACCGATATCGAGGATCTGACGCGATTCAACGAATCGATCGATCAGGCGGTAACGGAGTTGGTGGCCCGCTATACGAAGACGATCAATAACTCCCGCAATTTGTTTCTGGGCGTCCTGGGTCACGACCTTCGCAATCCCTTAGGCGCGGTTTCCATGGGGGCGCAGTGGATTGAGCGATCCGGAACGACGAGTCCGAAGCAGGCGAAGGTGGTTTCGGAAATCAGGACGGCGGCGGGCCGGGCGACACAAATACTGAACGATTTGCTCGATCTCACGCGCGCGTCTTTCGGTACTGAAATCCCGGTCGCGAGAACCAAAACGGACATAGCTTCGCTCTGTCAGGAGATTGCGGATGAGCTTCGTGCCATTTACCCAGACCGACTTTTTGAAGTCACGCATGAAGGCGATCCGGTGGGGTCCTGTGACCCCGCGCGCCTGGGACAGGTGTTGTCCAACCTGATGGGCAACGCTATTCATTATGGCGATGTATCGAGCCCGATAACGGTAAGGGTTGCAGGCAACGATCCCGAAACTGTCACTATAAGCGTGCACAGCCTGGGCACACCAATCCCCATGGAAGCACAAAAGTTGATTTTCCAATCTTGGATGCGCGGCCAGGACCTCAAGAATCCGCCTGAGCAAAGTGCGCACTTGGGCCTGGGCCTTTACATCGCAAAGCTAATCGCCGAGGCCCATGGCGGCGAGATTTCCGTCACCTCGAACGAACAAGCAGGGACGACCTTCTCCCTTCGGCTTCCGCGCAGTTGACGCCTGGCCTGCTCCATAAAACGGACGAAACAGCTCACTGCAGTATGCGGAAACTCCGGGTGCTTAGACCTGAAGGCGTCAAACGCAATGAATCGGGGCCACGTTTTGCGCCAGCTAGTCCGACTTGTCTGAGAAGCGGTTGATCGATGCGATGGCGTCTGCAAGGTCCCGCTCCAGGAAGGGTTTTGCAAGGCGCGGAATGGCCTGAGCCGGACCCTCCGGCAATTCCGCGTAGCCGGTTGCAATGATGATTGGAAGGTCCGGCCAATCGCTGCGGACCGCTTCCGCGAGTTCGGAGCCGGTCATGCCGGGCATCGCTTGATCGGTGATGAGGAGATCGATATCACCCATCTCCCTGATGAGGGTTAGGGCTTCCGCTGCGCTCGATGCGGAAAAGACCGTGTGCCCGAGCTCTTCCAGCATGGCGAGCGTATTGAAGGCAACGAGGGGATCGTCGTCGGCGCTGACGATCCTGAGAACGCGGCTCAGCGGTGCAGCAGAAGGAGCGATGTCCTTTTTTTCCGTCTCCTCTTCAGTGGGAGCCACCGGCAGGCAGAGTTCGGCTGTCGTTCCCTCTCCGGGTTTGCTCTTGAGATATAGCTTGCCGCCGCTTTGCTCGGTCATGCCAAGCACCATCGGCAGTCCAAGGCCCGTACCCTTTCCGACACCTTTCGTCGTGTAGAAGGGTTCGGTTGCGCGTCGCAATGTCTGTTCATCCATGCCGAAGCCGGTGTCTTTCACGGCGAGGCAAACATAGCGACCTGGCTTGAGCCCCGGCTCGTTCTGGACGTTCCGCTCACGCGCGGAAATGACGATGGAGCCGCCGGTCGGCATCGCGTCGCTCGCGTTCCTCGACAGATTGAGAATGGCGAGCTCTAGCTGGTTCGCGTCCGCCGACACTTTCGGCAGGCCTAGCGAGAAATGGGTCTCGATCTGGACGGCTGCGCCGAGCGAGCGCTGCAGCAGCTCGGTCATGCCGTTGATGAGCTCGGTGACATTGACGGTCTGGAGCTTGAGCTCTTGGCGTCGGGCAAACGCCAGCATGCGCTGCGTGAGCGCCGCGCCGCGCTGGGCGCCCTTCAGGGCGTTGTCCAGGAATTGCTGCGCCTGGTTGTCGCCACCAGGGAGGCGGCGTTTCAGGAGCTCGAGGCTGCCCTGGATGGCCATCAATAGATTATTGAAGTCATGGGCGACGCCACCGGTCAGATGACCGATCGCCTCCATCTTTTGCGACTGCACCAATGCTTCCCGCGTGCGTTCGAGAGTCTCTTCCGCTCTCTTACGTTCGGTGATATCCCGCGTGATTTTGGCGAAGCCGATAAGCACGCCCTCGCCATCGCGAATGGCGTCGAGGACGACGTTTGCCCAGAACTTCGTGCCGTCCTTGCGGACGCGCAGGCCTTCTCTTTCGAATCTCCCGTCACGCCGGGCTGTTTCAAGCGCGATGGCGGGAAGTCCGGCCATGCGGTCCTCTTCGGTATAAAAGACGGAGAAGTGCTGGCCGATGATCTCGTCCGGCTTGTAGCCCTTGATCCGTTCTGCGCCCGCGTTCCAGCTCGCAACCATTCCTTCTAGACTGAGAAGATAGATCGCATAGTCGGTCACGCCCTGCACCAATAGGCGGAACTGTTCCTGGCTCCGGCGCAGTTCGGCTTCTGCCGCCCGCCGCTCCGTCAGGTCGCGCGTAACCTTTGCAAAACCGACCAGCTTGCCTTCGCTGTCGCGAATGGGATCGATGATGACATAGGCCCAGAATTGACTGCCGTCCTTGCGGACGCGCCAGCCCTCACTTTCGAATTTCCCTTCGCGTTCCGCCGTCTCAAGCGCCCGCCGGGGCAGCTCCGTCTTGCGGTCCTCCTCGGTGTAGAACCGGGAAAAATGCTCGCCGATGATCTCGCATTCGTCGTAGCCCTTGAAGCGCCGCGCGCCCGGATTCCAGCTACTGACGATGCCCGTTGGGTCGAGCATGTAGATAGCATAATCCGTTACCGCCTCCACCAGCATGCGGTAACGGCCTTCCGCCGACTGCGCGGCCTCAAATCGTTCTGTGCGCTCCAAAACTTCGCCCGGCGATATCAGCATGTACTCTCTTTGCTGAGCATACGCAGTATGAGGCTAAACGTTCCCCCGACAAGGATTTATGGTGTCGGAGACTGCACAAGGGTTAGGGTTCGGTTCGAGGATACCGCGGCTGCCAGCCCAGTTGTAGCAGGGTCGCCGACGGAGGTCGGGCCGCCGTGGCGCATTTCCGGCAGCGTAGCCGGCTGGCGAGATCGTGCACGAAGGTGGTCGGTGGATGCTTCAAGACGGCGAGGTCGACGTCGCTCGGCGTCTTGCATCGCGCGCACTGGATCTCCAGCCATGGAAAGCCCCCGTTGATGGCCTGGTCGGATGGTCGGCGACGGACGGCGGGCACTCCGGGTCTCCGATAGAATCCAGCACTTCGCGGAGCTCGGCGACCGCGGCCTCCGGAGAGATGCCGGCCGGTCGATCCTGGCGGGCGATGTCGAAGGCGCGCTCGCGGGCGTGCGGTCGGCGCGGTCCTGTGCCCAGCCGTGCTCCTCTATTCGCGGATCGCGCCGGCTTCGTGCAGAATGCTGATCGCCCAGCCGCGCAGCGTCCGGATCGCGGGTCACCTTTCCTTCGTCATCAGCATCGAAATCGCTCCTGCCGGGCGAATCCTTCAGGCCCCTTGCTCTTTCCCGCGTGCTAACACAGGGCTGGGATTCTCTATCGGAGGGGCCGGCGCTTTTCCACCTGCTCCGCGGCCTGTGCAGTACAGGCCGCGGTGTGATCGTTCGGCTTCCCGAACGGGTGTTCGAGGACGTCGGCGGTGGTCTGGGGCACGGATCATTCCGCCGCGGCGCTGAAACTTTCCGAACGGCCCGCTGCCACCTCGCGTATGGCCGACATCACCCGGTCTGTCGCCGTTTGCTGGATCATGTGTCCGTTTCCGGCCACTCGGATCAACCTGCTTTGGGGAATGTCGGAATGCAGCCGGGCCGACTGAGTTTCGATGTCGATCAGCCGATCTTCCTCGCCTGCGATGATGACGACCGGCATCTTCAAATCCGCGTACTGACCGCGCCGCTTGAAGGCGTCCGGAATCAATAGCGCCGATTCCGCCGCGGATGCTCGGATCTGCGAAGGACGCAGGGCCATCTCCTTCGGGAACGCTTGGAACTTCGCGGGCACAGACCGGGGGCCAAACATTTTCGCCATCATCAATGGCCAGATCGCGCGGCTGATCAGCGGCGACACGGTATGGCTGAGAAGGTCGCCGATAAGCGGCAAGGCCGGCGCGCCCATCGAGAAGAAGTCGGGTCTCGCCGTCGGATAGTAGTACCCCGAGGCGAGAACCAGTCCGCGGACCAGATCGGGATATTTCAGGGCCAGCGCCACGGCGACCGATGCGCCCCATGAGTGCCCGAGGACGAGGGCGTTCGAAACGCCCAGCCGCCGGATGGCTCGGTTGATCAGTTCGGCCTGGGCGTCGGGCGTCCACACGACGTTGCGGGGCCGGTCGCTGTGGCCGAAGCCAGGACGGTCGAAAACGACGACCCTGTAGTTTTTCGCCGCAAGGTCGATCAGACCGCTGGATTCGAAATCCTCGATCATGCTGCCGTTGCCGTGCAACAGGATTAGCGGTTCGCCGGATCCCCGTTCGACGTAGTGTAGCCGAACGCCGTCGACGTCGAGAAAGTGGCCGGTAGCCGGATTGTCACGCTCCGCTTTCTTCGTGAGATGGCGATTGATCAGGGCGGTTGCGGCCAGTTGTGTGTACCGAAAACCTTATCTGAGTTGATGCCATGATGGAATCGCCTAAGCTGGCCGAATGATCGGGCTGTTCTGTTTCGTTCTGGCTGTCCTAGCCTCGCCATTCAAGTCGAAGATGCGGCTTGAGGCTGAGAACGCGGTGCTTCGACATCAGTTGATCGTCTTGAGGCGTAGGCTGCGTGGTCGCGTCCGGCTCACGAACAATGATCGCTGGTTCTTTATCCAGCTGTATCGCTGGTTTCCATCAATCCTGAAGGTCCTCACAATCGTCCGGCCCGAGACCCTCGTGCATTGGCACAGGGCCGGCTTTCGCTGCTACTGGCGTTGGAAGTCGCGCCCCCTAGGAGGGCGACCGCAGATCGACACGGAGCTACGCGTATTGATCCGGCGGATGAGCGTCGAAAATCCGCTTTGGGGCGCGCCGCGCATTCACGGCGAACTGCTCAAGCTCGGGTTTGAGGTCGCCCAGTCGAGCGTCGCCAAGTACATGGTCAAACGACCCGGGCCGCCCAGCCAGGGATGGCGAACCTTCTTGCGTAACCACGCGCCGGACATTGCCGCCATGGACCTGTTCGTTGTTCCAACTATCGGTTTCGACCTGCTCTATGGCTTTGTCATCGTCCGGCTCGACGTACGCATCCGGTGATGGCCCTGGTTGGGTCATCTTGAGAGGATGGCTGATTGCGCTCAGGCGGCGTAAGCGACGTTCTGAGGGCGCCAATTCCAAGGCAGGAGTTCGTGGATGCGCTTGGCGGGGTGGTCCGGCAGGCGGGCCAGCACGTCGGCGAGCCAAGCCTGTGGATCGATGTCGCTGAGCTTGGCGGTGGCGATGAGGGTGTAGATCGCGGCCGCGCGCCGGCCGCCCTCATCCGAGCCGGCGAAGGTCCAATTTCTTCTTCCGACGGCGACGGCCCGTAGCTCGCGTTCAGCGGCGTTGTTCGACATGCACAGACGCCCGTCGTCGAGGAAGCGGGTGAATGCGTCCCAGCGGCTGAGGCAGTAATTGATCGCCTTGGTCGTATCGTTGCTCCTGGAGAGCTTGGCGCGCTGTTCGCGCAACCACGCCTGCAGCTCGACGATCAGGGGTCGGCTACGCTCCTGGCGGACGCGCAAACGCTCCTGCGGCGCAAGGCCGTTGATATCGCGTTCGATGGCGAACAGGACATCGATGCGCTTGACCGCCTCGGCCGCGATCGGCGCCTTGGTGAGCCGTGCGAGATCGAAGAACTTGCGCCGGCCGTGCGCCCAGCACGCAGCTTCGACGATAGGACTTGGCTTCCGATTGGCCTCGTAGAGCCTGCCGAAGCCAGCATAGGCGTCGGCCTGCATCAGCCCGGCATAGCCTGCCAGATGCTGCTCCGGATGCTCACCGCCACGATCCGGCGAATAGAAGAATACGGCTGCCGGTGGATCGGGGCCGCCAAACGGGCGGTCGTCCCTCACATAGGTCCAGAGCCGGCCGGTGCGGGTCTTGCCCTTGGCCAGGACCGGCACCGTGGTGTCGTCGGCGTGGATGCGTTCGGCAGCGAAGACATGGCTTCGGATCGCATCGACCAGCGGCGTCAGGGTTGCCGCGGAGGCACCCACCCAGTCCGCGAGCGTCGAGACATCGAGGTCAATACCTTCGCGCCGGTAGACGTCGCTCTGACGATGGAGCGGCAGGTGCAGGCCGTACTTGGCGAACAGGATATGGGCCAGCAACTTCGGTCCCGCACGTCCACGCGCAATCGGGTGCGAGGGAGCCGGCGGCTGGGCGATCGCTTCGCAGGCCCGGCAGACGAGCTTCTCGCGCACATGCTGGATCACCTTCCACTGGCGCGGGACGAGTTCCAGTGTCTCGGTCACATCCTCGCCGAGCTTGCGCAACCGGCTATCACCGCAACAGGGGCAGGTGGCAGGCACCGGATAGACAATGCGCTCCCGTGGCAAATGCTCCGGCAGCGGCCGGCGGGCCGGCTTGCGGCGCTCGAACGATGGCACCGTGATTTTGTCGGCTGCGGCCATCTGCGCCGTGGTCTCGGCTTGCGCGGCGTTCTCTTCCAGATCGGCGAGTTGCAGCTCGAGCTGATCCAACAATGCTCCGCGCTCTGAGGACTGTCCGAACTGCTCGTGCCGCAGCTTCTTGATCGCGAGTTTGAGCTTCTCGATCAGCAATATCTGCGCCTGGGCATCCGCCTCCGCGGCCAACCGGGCCGCTCGCTCAGCGCGCAGCATCGCCTTCAGCGTCGTCACATCGTCAGGAAGAGAATCATCGGCGCCCATCGCCGACCAGAGAATCACAATACGCCGTCTCTGTCCGAACTGCCGATCGTGTTATCGATTCAAATCTCAGCGATCAGCCAGCCGCCTGCGGCCGCCACGTGTGTTGCGGCATCCGCCAGTCAATGCCCTCCAGCAGATAGCCAAGTTGGGCTGGAGTGATGGTCACCACGCCATCAGCCGGCGACGGCCAGAGGAAACGGCCGCGTTCCAGTCGCTTGGCATAGAGCGACATGCCCAGCCCATCGTGCCAAAGGATCTTGATCAGCTTGCCGCTTCTGCCACGGAACACGTAGAGGTCCCCGCCGTGCGGGTCGCGCCTGAAGGCTTCCTGCACCAGCACGGCCAGCGAGTTCATGCCGCGACGCATGTCGGTGTGGCCGGTCGCAATCCACACCCGCACGCCCGACGCAATGGGGATCATCGCGGCCGTCCATCTGCCAGCGCCGCGACCGCGGCCTTCAGCGTCGCCGCGTCGACCGCGCCGGTGATCCGCATGCGAACCCCGGCCGCAAACTCAATCTCGATTGCGCCGCCGGCGGCCGGCTCGACTGGACCAGGCGTCGCTCCTAATTCCGCGACCACCATCGCCGGTACGAAGCCCGTTTGATGGCCGGCATCCTTCGGCTCGGGGCGAAACGACCGTCGCCATCGGAGCAGCAATGACCGCGAAACGCCATATCGCCGCGCCGTCGCCGCAACCTGGCGCGGCGCCTGCAAGCTCTCCAGGACGATCTTGAGCTTCTCATCCTCAGACCAGCGCCGCCGCCGGCCTGTGTCCACCACCTCGAGCCGCTCCACTTGGGCGCTGCGCCTATCACTGTCCATAAGGACAGTTCTCAATACCGCGCCTCATTCGGCAAGGCGGCCGTCACCGGATGGATACGGCTCGACCGCAGAGACCTCTGGATCAACGTCACAGCCAATCCGACGGCCGAATGGGTTGCACGTCAAATCACGGAGGCATTTCCTTGGGATGAGGCTCCGCACTACATGATCCGCGATCGCGACCGGATCTATGGCAGCGTCGTCACGCGTCGATTGCGCAGCATGTGCATCCGAGACAAGCCTACCGCACCGGCCTCGCCTTGGCAGAATGGCTTTGCCGAACGACTGATTGGATCGATCCGGCATGAGTGTGTGGACCACATCATTGTCTTGGGCGAGATGCATTTGCGTCGGGTCCTGAAATCCTACGCCGACTACTATAATGAAGTCAGAACCCATCGATCCCTAAACAAGGATGCGCCGGTCACCCGCCAAATTCAGCGAATCGGTAGCATCAAATCACACGCCATCCTTGGCGGACTTCACCACTACTACGCCCGCGCTTGAGTTTTTGGTACACACAGCGCAGGGAAGTAGGTATTTACCCTCCTGCTCTGTCCGCCTGACCGCAGCTGAACGCGCTTAGCGTGCCCTTTTCGGGGCGTCTTGCGCGCGCCCATTTCGTGTCTGGGTCTAGCAGCCGCGGCAGATGCTCTTGATCCGTTTGTCCATCGCTTCGTCCGTACCTGACGCCTTCTCCGCTGCCGTCTTGTCGTCAGCCTGTGTGGTCTGAGCCGCGGGCCATTTGCCGGCGCAACGGGCTCATTGCCTCGTCGGTCATGGGGATGCTCCTGTCTTTCGGTGAAGGTTGCGAACCCCTCATCTCAAGACAGGGCGCCCCGTTGCGCTTCGTCTGCGCTAAATTCGTCACGCTCGACCCATATGGACATAGTGTGGTGCTGCGCGCTGATGTGGCGCGCACCACCGCAGCCTCATGGCGAAGTCAGGGTTGCGCCGCCAAACGTACGCCGTCCGGCCCAATTAGTCCGGGGTAGGGCGCCTTGAATTTGTAGATGGTTCCGCTGACGGCACCTTCCATGTAGATATACTGGTTGTTCTCACCGCCAAAGGCAAAGTTCGTGGCCGAGGAATCACCATTTGGCAACGGCACATAGCCGATGATGAAGCCACGCGGATCGTACTCGATGACTCCACCGATGCCGCACGCCGCCCAGAGGTTCCCATGCACGTCATAGTGGATGCCGTCAGGTCCACCGTTGCCGGGATTGTAGCTCCCGGCCGTGGCAAAGAAGAATGTCGTGTGCGACGGATCGTTGGCGCAGTCGGCGCAGGCGGGATTCGGCCCTCGCAGGAACGAATAGTACAACATCCGGTTGCTCGCATAATCGGCAACAGCCAGCGTGCCGTCATCTGGCGAAACCGCTATGCCGTTGGGAAAACTACCGGTGGTGATGATACGCCGGAGAATCCCATCCTTGGAATATTGATAGACTGCACCGGTCCGATCCGCCGCATCGGGTCCGGGTCCTGTTCCCCATGGATCGGTGAAATACAGGTTGCCCTCGGCGTCGAAGTCGAGATCGTTCGGACCCTTGAACAGTTCGTTATGGAACGTCGAAACGAGCGAGCTTAGCTTCTTCGTCTCTGGATCATAGACCAGGACGCCGAGATGGCGTGTGGTGACGTAGAGCTTGCCGTCATGCCAACGCGTGCCCTGCGGCTCGCATGCGGGACCGAGGTCTCCTTTCGGGTTGCAGTTGAACGCTGGGACCAGCTTCGCGTCGGGAGTGAGGTAGGACACCCAGCCACTGCCGATCGCGACAAACCAGAAGTTGCCTGCCTTGTCGAAGGCCCCACCCTCAAGAAACTTGCCCTGCGGCTGATCATGGATATCCGCGAACAATGTGACCGATCCGATGCCCGGCGGTGGCGGCGGCAAACCCCACGGCTGCACTTGTTCCGGCGATGGCGGACCGGCGAGCGGCGGCGCGGGGACGGACTGGGCCTGCGCCGAGGCGGTATGAATGGTTGCGGCCGAGCCACAGAATACGAGCGAGAGAGCCCAGACGGCACTTGCCAACTTCGTTGTCATGACGGTTTCCTCCGACGCGTTGTTTAGTAGTTCGCTTTTTGCACCGTGCTCAAACGTCATCTCAAAACGTGGCACGAACATGGGCGTGAGGATTTCTTTTCCTATCGATGCAGACGTCTTTGCCGGCTTTGAACATACTAAATCGTTGAGCGATTTCGATTTTCGGTCAGTGCGCCATGTGGTTCCGGACGATGTGTCAGGTAGGCAGGGCCCTTAGGAAGGTTGGAATTTAGCAGTGGCACCGACGCAGCCGGTTGGAATTTGAGTTCGAAGGCTGGCGCTAGGTCTCGGGTTCGCTTCAAGTATGATCAGGGATAGAGTCCGGACCGTGAAGGGCGCGAGTAGGCACTTAGCGGACATTACCCGGAATTGCGTATGAATCTGCTTTTGTGAAGGTTTTCGGATGCCGGCCCCATGAAGGTGGTGCCGCGCCCGGCGGGGCCGGCGTACGCAAACCTCCAAGGGAGGAAACCGCGGGATGTTGGGCGAGATGGGGCGTCAGGCGCTATGGGGATTTGAGTGCCGCGGGTGACCTGGCTGATATGGATCGAGCCAATCCAGCAAGTTGTGCGATGGTAAAACGGCTCATCAAAGAGTGGCGGGTGGGCTCGAATTCGGTAGATTGTCGGACGAATTGAGACGACGGCTGGGTATCTGAGCGTGCTCTGCCGTGGCCGGTCGAGAGCCAGCGAACGCTATGCGCAGAATTGTGGGATTGCGAGGCGGTCATGAGGTGTCGATCCTGATCACGATTGGGGATGCCGCCGGCCGATGGCGCGGCGAGGAGCCGCGCTCGAACGTCTCGATGATGATCATGCGACCGCCGCAGCATGGACAAGCCGGCTTGCCGGGATCGACGGCGGCAGCGGCGGGCCCACCTTCAGGTTTTGCAACGGCGAGCAGCTCACGCGCGCGCGCGATGTTGTCGGCGCGCGTGCCGCTGGCGAACAGGCCGTAGTGACGGATGCGATGGAAGCCAGCCGGCAGGACGTGGATCAGGAAGCGGCGGATGAACTCGCCGGTGTCCAGTGTCATGACCTTCTGGCGCTCGCGACCATCGGCGCGATAGTCCTTCCATCGGAAGGCGACGCCGTTGTCGCCGACTGCGATCAACCGGCTGTTGGCGATGGCGACGCGGTGGGTGTAGCGCGACAGATAGGCGAGCACCGCTTCGGGTCCGCCGAACGGCCTCTTGGCATAGACCATCCATTCGGTCTTGCGCAGCGGTGCCAGATAGGCCGCGAAGGCTTGCGCATCGGCAAGTGGCGTGTGATTGCCGAAGAAGTACAGGCGGCCGGCCGCGTGCGACGCCATCAGCTTCTCCAGGAACAGCCGTCGAAAGAGCCGCGAGAGCACGCGCACCGGCAGGAAGAAGCCTTTGCGGCACGATACCCAGCGCGTGCCGTCGAGCGAGATGCCGCCACCAGGCACGATCATGTGGATATGCGGATGATGGGTGAGAGCCGAGCCCCAGGTGTGCAGGACGGAAGTCACGCCGACCCGAGCGCCGAGGTGCCTGGGATCGACCGCGATCGTGGTCAGGGTCTCGGCCGAGGCCTTGAACAGGAGATCGTAGATCACGGCCTTGTTCTGGTAGGCAATGTCGGCAATCGGCGCCGGGAGCGTGAACACCACGTGATAGTACGGCACCGGCAGCAGGTCGGCCTCGCGCTCGGCGAGCCATTGCTTCGCGGCGGCTCCCTGGCACTTCGGGCAGTGCCGGTTGCGGCAGGAATTGTACGCGATGGTGGTATGGGCGCAGTCCTCGCAGCGCGCGACATGGCCGCCGAGCGCCGCCGTGCGGCAGTTCTCGATCGCCGACATCACCTTGAGTTGGCCGATACTCACATGGCCGGCGTTGGCCCGGCGCCATGCCGGGCCGTGGCCGCGGAAGATATCCGCGACCTCCAGCGATGGACGCGACACGCGCCGCGCTTCAGGCGGGTGGTTCGGCGCCCTCCTTGAGCTTGCCCGTGATGCGATCGAGCGGGCTCATGATCTCCCGGATGGTCTTGGTGGCGACACGCGTATAGAGCGCCGTGGTGTCGAGCTTGGCGTGCCCCAACAAGACCTGGATCACCCTGATATCGGTGTTCTGCTCCAGAAGATGCGTGGCAAAGCTGTGACGAAGGGTATGCGGGGACACTTGCTTGCCGATCTCGGCCATGCGCGCCGCGGCATGGCAGGCGCGCCTGAGCTGGCGCGTCGTCATCGGGTTGACCGGGTTCATTCCGGGAAACAGCCACCCTTGTGGGCGGGCCGCCTTGTACCAGGCGCGCAGCAGTTCAAGCAGATGCGGCGAGAGCATCACGTAGCGATCTTTGTGGCCCTTGCCCTGTTCGATTCGGATCACCATGCGCTTGCTGTCGATGTCGGATACCTTCAGCGCGACTACCTCGGACACGCGCAATCCGGCGCCATAAGCCACACTCAATGCCACCTTGTATTTGAGCCCCGGTGCCGCATCGAGAAAACGCGCGACTTCCTCCGGGCTCAGGACAACCGGCAGCTTGCGTGGCTCGTGGACAAACTGGGTATGGTTCACGATGTCGGCGCGCCCAAGCGTGATCCTGAAAAAGAACCGCAGCGTCGAGACGCTTTGATTGAGGGTCGGAACCCCCGCGCCACCTGCCGCCAGATGAAGCTGATAGCGGCGAACGTCTTCGAAACTCGCGGTATCGGGCGAGCGTCCAAGGAAGGCAGCGAAGTGCTTGACCCGCTGCACGTAGTCACGTTGGGTCTTGGGCGCCAACTTGCGGATCGTCATGTCTTCGATCATGCGCTGCCGCAGCGGGCTTATGGCCTTATCGGTCATGAGGGATGCTCCTGTCTTGATGGAGGTTGCGAACCCCTCATCTCAAGACAGGACGCCCCGTGGCGCTATCGTGTTGGTCGTGCAGGCCGCCGCAGTGCCCTACCGCGCGAGCGGTTTAGTCCATTGATCGCAAAGCAGACATTTCCTAGTTGGTCCGATCTCTAGAGAACGGACCACATTCGAATGTAGGTCGTGGTGCGAGCATGTGACGGGTCGGTCGTTGGCTCACTTATGCCATAACAACGACGCATACGCGAATCGCAGCATGCGCCCGCGAAACTAAATCCCAAGGCTAGTTCGAAGCCACAGCCGTTACGTCCCAACGGTTCATTGTCGGTCCTGAAAAAATGCAGGAGCGACGTTCGGAGAGGTTGCTCGGCCGGATGCGCCGCCTCTCACGCCGTGCTCTTCAACTGACCTAGCCCTTTGCCTGACCTCTCAACGTCGGCACCGTGAGGTCGCCCAACGACGCTGGACACCACCATCTTTTTGATAGTTTTCGTCGCCGCCCTCGGCCTAATGGGCATCTTTATTTGGTTCAAGGTCCATTCTGAAAAGAAGAAACATCCGTGATGCCCCATAGGCCAATGCAGTAATCCCTAGACTGCTGGTCCAAAAGATCCGTCCGGTCCGCTGTCCGTCGTTAGCCCAATAGCGGCTACTTCACCCACAGCTTGAGCGGGACCGCTTCTCGATCCGGGCACGTCATCATCCCGGTGTAGAAGTCCGACAATCTTCCGCTGTAACTACAGGCGACGCCGGCAACCAATATTGTCGCATTCAATCGAGACGGCGAGCCCGACTGCTGCAAACGGATTTCGCCGGTCTTTTTCTCCGGGCCATCCTGCGTGCACAGCCCGACATGCGTCATCGTCACCGGCCCGGAGAAGTCCATGGTCCGCCGGGACGCGTTTGCCGTGACGGTGGCGGTCAGCTCCCACTCGCCGAGCACGCCGGCATAGCCGAACACCTCGAGCGACTGGGCGCCGGCCGGCGCCGCGACCGCGCCCAGCATAACCGCCAGACAGAATGCCCTCATGGCGCGCTCCCGTGCCTAGGTCAGTGCGTCTTCAGGAGCGCGCGCGCATCGGCAACCGCTGTGCGGGTCTTGTCCGCGTCGCCGGCGATCGTGACAATCTTCTCGGAATATTCTCGCGCCTTGGCCTTGTCACCGGACTTTTCGGCGGCCTTGGCCGCGCCGACGTAAGCGCCGAGACGGTTCGGCTCCTTTTTCAGCGTCGCCTCGAAAGCGACGAGCGCTTCCTTGGGGTTTCCGCTTGCGAGCAGCATCTCGCCATAGAGTTCGCGTGCCGGCTTGGCCGCACCCGGCGTCACCGGATGCTTTTCGGTCTTGTCCTCGGCATCGGCCGCTGCACTCATGGCCTTGAGCCCGTCGTCGCGCTTGCCCTCGGCATAAAGCGTCCACCCGGTCGCAACTTGCCGCTGAATATCGACTTGCCCGGCCCAATAGGCGTCCTTCAACTTGCCGTGCAGTTCGTCGAGCTTGGCAATTTCGGCTTTGGCGGCCTCGGGATGGCCGGAGCGCGCAGCCCCGAGGGCACGCGCGAAATAGGTCACCGCCTGCACCTGCGGCAAAGGGCTGGGACGGACGGCAAGCGCTGCCGCGGCCTCCCAGTCGCCACGTTCGATCGCGTAGCGCGCCGGCGAAACAGCCAACGCATAAGGTCCGACCAGGAACGTCTCGGTGAAGCCTGTCACCGTCGTCATCTCGTCGACGATGGCCTTGGCCTTGGCGTCCTGCCCAAGTTGCAGATAGGCATAGACCATGTAGTCCATTGGATGCAGCTGCTCGTGGAAATCCTGGGCTTCTTTCGCGACGCGCGCCGCTACGATATTGGACGCAATCGATTCCTTCCAATAACCAACACGCGTAAAAATATGTGACGGCATGTGCTGTGCGTGGGCAGAGCCAGGCGCGATCTTGGCGTAGCGCCGCGCGGCTTCGATGCCTTTCGCGGCGATCCCCGGATAGTCGTAGAGATGAATCAGATAGTGCGCCACGCCCGGATGCTGTGGCTGGCGTTTCGCGATCGGCTCCAGGATGGCGGCGCCCTTGAGCTGGTTGGCGTAGGTCTTGTCGGCCGGCGACGCCGAGGTGTTGAGCGCGAGCGCGTAGTAGATCTGCGCTTCATCGTCTTTTGGATAGCGCTGCGCCAGTTGTTCCATGGCCTTGGTATAGTTCTGCATACGTGCGCCGCGGTCGACTTTGTCGAAATCCGCATACATCGCGCCCAGCGCGTCGACGTAATCGCGCTCACGCTGCGTTTTCGCGCCGACCGCTTTCGCCTTGGCAATTGCGGCGGCGCCGTCCGTGAGATTCTTCGCAGGCGTGGGGACGTGGGGATTCCATAGAAGACTCAGCGCGATGCCCCAATAGGCGATGCCGCACTCGGGATCGGCCTTCAGTACATCCTCGAATTCCTTTTGCGAGGCGCGATACCAGAACGAATGCTGGTACAGCATGGCGCGGTCGAAATGCTTTTGTGCGTCGGGTTTGCACGAGGTTTCGAAATGCACCTTACCGAGTTTGGCGTCGTCAAGTTGCGCGAATGTCGGCTGGGCCAGTGCGAGGCCCGCGACGGCGCTGGCGGCAAATGCAAATGATGTTTTCAAGTTGTTATTTTCCTTCGCGCTCGAAGGTGAAAATTCCCCGCATCGTCTTGCCGCCGAAATTCGGATTGGGCTGCGGCGGGCTGAGGACCTGCAGTTTCGCGCCGTCGACCTTGTAGAGACGGGCCTGCTCGGTTCCGACCCAGGCTTCGTTCCAAGCGACGTCGACTTTGGTGATGAAGTTGTCGCCTTCCATGCCGGAATAAGCGAGCATCGAGCGGTAGGCTGCCTCGCGTTCGGCTTCGGTTTGGGGTGCCTTGCGGCCCTGGGCGGTCAGCAGACCGATCATCCGACCCTCGCGAGTGAGGATCAGGTAGCCGTTTGGCTGCTCGCCGAAGACGGCTTTGGTTTCCTTTGTCTCAACGTTTTCCATCACCCAGGACTGGAGCTTCCAAACGCCAGCAAGCTTGTCGTCCGCCGAAGCGGCATGAATAGTCAGGGCCATCGCTCCGAGCGCGATACTGAGTGTCAATGCTCCTATCCTAATCATCGGTGTCTTCCTTATCGAACGGTTAGGCCAGAGGCCCAATCGACAGCCGCGCTCGCAACGTCCGGCATTAGTGCGCATCATATCTGGTGTCCGACGTTAGGAAGATGCGATCCCGAAGTCATAAGCGAGAAACGGGATTTCTATAGGAGGTTTGTGCTACTCTGACGGATGGAGAAATGTATGTTGGATCGGGCCCTCACGTTCGGACGCTATCGTCTGGAGCCGCAGGTCGGACTGATGTCCGGTGATCGCGAGGTGCGGCTCACGCCGAAAGCCCTTGCATTGCTGTCCTTCTTCGCCGAACACCCCGGAAAAGTCGTCACCAAAGAGGAATTGTTCGGTGCCGTGTGGCCGGGAACCGCCGTCGGTGATGCGGCCCTGGTGACGTGCATCCAGGAGTTGCGCAAAGCCCTTCGCGACAATGCAAGGCGGCCTCGCTACATCGAAACGATGCACCGGCGCGGATACCGATTTATCGGCGACAAGGCGTCCTCCGCGGCTCGGTCTCGCGTTACCGCCGACGCCGAAGCCCCGGCTTTGCCACTGCCAGGCCGCCCCTCGATCGCGGTGTTGCCGTTCGCCAATATTAGCGACGGTCCCGATCAGGAATACTTCGCCGACGGCATTTCCGAGGACCTCATTACCGGGCTGTCCCGCATCCGCTGGCTGTTCGTCATCGCCCGCAACTCGACGTTCGTTTACAAGAACCGCGCGGTTGACGTGAAACAGGTCGCGCGCGAGCTTGGCGTGCGTTACGTTCTCGAAGGCAGCGTGCGCCGGACCGGCAAGCGGCTACGCATCAGTGCACAACTCATCGACGCAATAACCGGCGGCCATCTCTGGGCCGAGCGCTACGACCGCGAGGTTGGCGACATCTTCGCTGTACAGGATGACATCACTCACAGTGTCGCGGGCGAGATTGAGCCGCATCTGCTGGCCGCCGAGGGTGTTCGCGCGATGGCACGTTCGGCAGACGATCTCGGCGCTTGGGAGCTCGTGGCGCGCGCGCAAACCCATTTCTGGCGCATGGCGCGGGCGGACTTCGAGACAGCCATCGGTCCGCTGGAGAAGGCCGTCGCGGCTTACCCGGATTACGCGCCGGCACGGGGCATGCTCGGATTTCGCTTGTCATTTGCGTCGCACATGGGTTGGGTCGCGCGCGATGAAGGGTTGCGCGCGGCCCGCGAGCATGCGCAGCGTGCGATCGCGCTGGACGATCGCGATCCATGGGGTCACAGCGCGCTCGGCTATTGGGCGATGATGGAACGGCTTACCGAGGAGTTGGTCTCGGCCTTTCGTCGGGCGATCAATCTCAATCCGAATTCTGCGGCGGCGCATACGAATCTCAGCCATATCTTCGCGTTCGCCGGACAGGATCGCGAGGCCATTGCTCATGGCGAAGAGGCGATGCGGCTTAGCCCTCTCGATCCGGAGATGGCATTTTTTCTCGGCGGCATCGCAATCGCTCATTATTTGGCTGGACGATTTTCGGAATCGGCGCGATGCGCGACGGAGGCGTTGCGGCTGCGGCCGGGATTTCAGGGCGCGCAGCGCCTGCACGCCGCGAGCCTGGCGCAAGCGGGACATATCGATGCAGCGCGGGCTTGTCTTGCAACGGCCCGGCGGGAGCATCCGGCACTGTCACTCGATTGGATAAGGGTAAATGTTCCCTATCAGACGCCCGAATTGATGGAGCGCTACCTCGACGGCATGAGGAAAGCGGGGCTGAACTGAAGATTAGCGCTCTGGGTCAGTCGCGACCCGGAAATTCCGCACCTTGACCGGCCAACGTCCGTTGTCGTTTCGATAGCGACCTCTGGCGCTGCAATGCAGCGGACGAGTAAGAACGCCAACGAGGTGCGGGGCTCTCGCCCGGCCCCACGTAGCTCCACCCAGCGGCGCAACACGGAATTGCGCAGGCCAAGTTCCTTGGCCACGGAGCCGATCGACCGGCCGCTCGAAGCCACCAGATCGACTGCCTGCCGTTTATAGTCGTCCGTAAATGATCGACGTTGACGTGTTACCATCTGACACCTCTTGGCTCTCCGAGCCTACTACAGGTGTCCATCAATTCGGAGGAGGTTCAGACATCCGGACATAGGCAGCGGCTAGAGAAGGACCTTCCCCTCGATTTGAGCTCTTTGACCGAAGCAGTCCTCATGGCCGGGCCCCCATTGTCGATCGATCGTCTTTATCCCGGAGGCCGAAGAAGCGCGGACCGTTCCACTTGGTGCCTGTGATTGCGAAGGCGACTTTGGAGAGGCTGTCATATGTTTGGCCGTTCCAGGCAAAGCCGTCGGCCATCACCATCACCCGCTGCGACTGTCGATCCCACTCCCGGACCAGAACCGTGCCGGGTGAGAGTTCGGTCCGCTTCTGGTCAAAGCTGGCCAGACGGGCAGACATTGCCGGTCCGGTTTCTTTCAAAACCGTTCGATCCAGCACCTGTTTGGTTTCGTGATCGAGGTCGCCGGATCGATCGACCTGGAGCTGATAGGCAATGATTGCGAACAATAAATGCCGCGTTAAATGAGCGGGAGCTGACCTTTGAAAAATGCTCTGCCAGCGTGCACGTAGTCCCTTGAGATCGAGACCGCGCAGATGCGCGATCTCGTCCTCAACAGACGTTTTGACCGAGACGCGACCATTGCGACGTTTCTTCTGCATCGCATCAGGCCGCCTGTTTAGCCCGGTCTGCAGCTGCAGGCGAAGCTTTGCCGTCCTTGATGCGATAGATCCGACCCTTGTCAGTTTGCTCTGAAACCAGGTTGAGTCCGAGTTTCTTGCGGACAACACCGGCAAGAAAGCCGCGCACCGAATGCTGCTGCCATTCTGTTGCGGTAACGAGGGACGCGATCGTAGCGCCTGCCGGCGTTCGCAGCATCGCAATAATGCGGGCGTGCTTCGTATCGGGTTCCGTTGCCGGCTTTGATATGGGCGCCGATCGTACGCGAGATTTGGGTTTGCTGGTCTTTCGGGCGGTTGAGCGGGTCGCAGCCTTCGGCTTGGTTTTGGGCTTGGTCATGGGATCCTCTGAAGTTCACGCGGCGCCATCCGGCGCACCACCTCAGCCCTGCCCGGGCAAATCAACCCGGCAGGGCAGGATCCTGAGCGCGCCTTAGCCGCCCCAAGTCACCACAGCAACGCTCCGATCAAGCCCGAAAGCCAGTCAATTCCGAGCAAGATTGTTGCTGCTTAGCGAGGGCTGCTGGCCGCCCACGAACGGCTCGATTTCCGGGGAAATTCGAACGCGCCGCCGCCCCAGAACCGCGAACGCTGGAGAAAATGGCCCGAGTACGCAATGATCAAGAGGAGTTTCGCGTTGCGGTCTGGAATGATGCGAAATCGTTTCCGCTCGATTCGTCGTATGCAGCGGCGATCGACGCGCTTGTTGCGATATCCGCCGGTTGGGCGTGCGGGTCGATGCCGATGCGAGGCCGGCGATCGATGCGGCGGAGAGCTATTCGGTCTACCTTCAGACGCTGTTCGGGATCATCGGCGCCGGCCTCCCGCCGGCGGCCCGCGCCGCCATCATCGGTGCCGGCAATGCCACGCCCGCGGAGAGCTATCCGCGCCGGGTGTCGGACGCCGTCCGGCAGACGCTTTCGCAATATTTTGACGCGGCGGAACGGCGGCAAAAGCTGTTTCGCGCCTGGCGTGATTTCTTCACGAATTACGACGTGCTGCTGTGCCCGGTTACGCCGACCGTGGCGTTTCCGCATGACGTCGCAAGCCTCGAACTGGCTGCGCAGTTCGACCGTCGACTCATCGTCGATGGGCGCTCCATTCCATACATGGACAATCTGGCTTGGCCGGGCCTCGTCACGGTCGCGAATTTGCCGGCGACGGCGATTCCGACGCGACACCTGGTTGGCGGAATGCCGGCAGGCGTGCAGATCGTCGGCCCCTGTCTTGGCGACCGTTCGACGCTGAAATTTGCTCGGTTGCTGGAGCAGCAGCTCGGCGGCTTCATGCCGCCGCCGACGCTCCCGTCGGCTCTTTAGCTGCTGGAAGCCAGATCCTGGCGAGTTGCGAAGGACTTTTGTCGAAAACAAATGTATTCGCCGTAGCTCAAACTGTGGGTTTTGGTCCGGAAAGATCGAAAATCCTTGATCTTTCAATGCGAGTTGACTGACACTCTCTCCGCCAGCAGATCGTCATAAGATTATGATTTTACTTGAGATATTGGTGAAGAAAGATCTCCTTCCCCACCCTTTTCCCCACCCACGGACAAGCCGATTTTTTTATCCAATAGGGCCGCCTATCGGGGAAGTGCCTGGCCTCGCGGTCTCTGCGGCTCAAAATTCCGTTCCCCGCAGGCGGGTGTCGGTGGCTGTGATTTGGCGTCATGCGAAGCCAAGTGGTCGGGTCAGCGCGGAGCGAGACCAAGAGTTTCGAACTGCAGGCTCCACTCCGCTGGCGCGTCGCGCAGGCGTTCCACTCCGAGGCCCCTGGGCAAACAAGTTATGATAACATAGTGCGTCCTGTCAGGAAGCGGTCAGCCGTCAAGGGGACGCTCATAGGAGTCCGGCTGCAGGCGTTTCACCTGAAGGCGCTCGATGCTTGGATCGCCCAGCAGACCACGCCCATTACTCGCCCTGAGGCGATACGGGCCATGATGGAAACGATTCTGCATATCCTCTCGAAGGACACGGGCGAGAAGCCAATCAAGAAGGCGAAGGGGAAATGACGATGAGGACTCTTCTGATCCTTGCCGCTACCATCGGCTTTTCCGCATCTGTCTTCGCTCAAACCGTGGCGCCCAAGGTTGGCGGCAAGCCGCTAAAGCAGCTTAAGCCGCCGGCGCCCATGGGCTGCAGGCTCGTAGGCACGGTCAAAGGTACCAAACTCTGGGCGGGCGACTGCGCGGCCGCGCCAGAACTCCGGGGCGCCGCGCCCCAGCCCGAAGCGCCAGCACCGGCCCCGGAAGCAAATCCCCCGGTTGACAAACAATAGGCAGTCAAGCCCTCACGTCCGGCTTTCGCGCCCGTTTCTGGCTCGCGGGTCTGTTCTCATTCGGCGGACGGGTACTGGCCTGTTTTAACTCCTAGTGGCCTAAGTTGAATTTCGCAGTGGCCTAATTTGGTTCGCCCAGAAGTAGCCTTGATCTGTTCATCAACCTAAATGGGTAGGTGGAACAAACTAAGGCCGCCGGGCGCTTGGTCGCTAGATTAAGCTCTACAAGCCAAGCGACTGTTCAGCAGCCCTGACCTCGCTGGGGCGATGCCGTTAAGTTTAATCGGCTGAACCGACCGCGCGGCCTACCGCTCGAACTCGGCAGTAAGCGACCGCTGGATTTGGTCGGCCTGCTCCTTTGTCAGCTTATCCGCCAGATCAGTTCCGACAAGCGCCGGTCCCTTTCGTTGCCGATCATAAACAAACCAGCCGTTAGAGCCTTGGCGCACCAAAAAACGGGACACAGGAACTAACTTATCCACTACCACCCCCAACGGAATAACAGGCAAGTTATCCTTTGTAGTCGGGAGATCGTCACATGCCATCACCTAAGTCAAGCGAGTGGAAACGACTGTCAAGCGAACCGCGCCCGCTGCGACCAGGCTCACCGCCCGGTCGACGATCCGCTCTGCTGCGACGTTCCTTGATCGGTCGGTCCTATTCCACCCGCGGGCGGTTAGAACAGGCGCGTCGGATGGCGAGCTATCACACCTCTCTTACCCGAGTCTTACCCGAGAGAGGCTAGAGAAGTTGATCGGCAATCTTGAAGAGCAGTTGAAGTAATGCCGCCTCAGTTGGCGGCCCCCTTTTCCGGTATTAAACGCACTGGCCCAATTTGAATTGTTCACTTTGGAACTGACGGGCGGCCTACGGCGTATCAGAAATCGTAAGTGCAAACCCAACGGTTAGGACCCGTGACTACGAGGTTGTGTCATGCAGCGTCGACGATTCAAACAGACTCGATCACTTGAAGAACGACTTTCCGAGGAAGCAAAGCGCCTGCGAGCTGAAGCCAAATTGCTTTCACCTGGCGCGGTTCGGAATGAGCTAATCCGCAGAGCCCGTCAGGTCGAAACCGCCTCTCGCATGAACGAATGGCTTACATCCGCCGGGCTCCGCCCACCTGAATAGACCTATCAGTAAGGCCGCCTCAGTTGGCGGCCTGTTTCGACACCACGACGAGCAGTGGCCCGCCGCCGTTCCGTGCCCCAAGGGATTGATGATTTGCGCGCCATCTCGCCCCGCGGAATCATGGGCGATGACCGCTCGCCCGGTGAAGATCACTTTCGCCCAGATGCGCAACAGCGGTGTGCGTGGGATCCTGGTTTATTGCTCGGACTACAAGTGCAGCCACTCGCTTGCGATCAGCGGGGGGACGGTCGGGATGCGCCTCGCAAACGTAATGCCAAGCATTTCGCGTAGCGCGCGCAAGGAGTATGCGGTCGTTGGTGGTAATCCGTAATAGAATGGAAAATCTCCACGTTAATGGCAAAGTATCTCCTCTTAACGGCAAGATTGTCCTTAGAGTGTTTGGGCCAACTGAGTGGACCGGAATGCCCCATTACCGCGTTCACATTCTGGATCAAGGCGGCGACCTGAAGGGCGCAATCGACCTTGACTGCGCCGATGATGAAGCAGCGAGGGAGCACGTCGCAGCAGTGTTGGAGGGGCACTGCGGAGAACTTTGGCGATTTGTCACGCTGTACGAGCCGGACAGCCCCTCGATTGAGCGAAAGCCACTATGAACGTTTGATGCGCGGACGCCGTGCTGCACACGGCTGATGAGTAACGTTCCCCCTTATGGCGACGAGCGAGGACCGCTCACTTCGAATGTTTGCCTTCCGGCATGGCCATCAGCGTCCGCTCGATATGGTTGGCTTGTTCCTTCGTCAGATTGACTGCTGGATTGGTCCCAACCGGTGCCGGTCCTTTACGTTGTCGATCGTAGACCATCCAGTCCTTGGATCCTTGGCGGACCAAAAATCTCGGTGGAGGCGGCGCCTTGGACGCTTTGTCGCTCATCCGCTGTTGCCCTTCTTGATGTTTCGTCCTGGTTGCCACTGGCGGCCTAAATGGGCAATGGCCGCAGCGTGGGGCTCTGCGCCAGGACTTCGATTCTTCGAAGAGCGGGTTTGGTATGCAGCGCCCCAAAGAAGAAACAACTTGAGAGTCCATCAATTCCCGACCCGAGCTAGACAAAGAGTCTCTTTTCCATTTCGAGTGCTGTCTGTGTCAAATGTCACATTCGCAAGGTGACAATCCGGCCCGCCCGAACTGCCGTCGGCCAATAGAACGCGGACAGCTACTGTTTCTCGCGGGTGTGGCGGTCCCGTTGAAGAACTGCCATCTGGCCAAGCCGACCGCTACTGCAGATGCCGCTGCAAATAGACCTTCAGCCGCGGCAACGCCCCGGCGACCTGTTCTTGACTGAGCCCGGCTGCGACTGCTGCTTCCCCCAAGTCACCCGCCACCATGATAAATTTCTTCACCTTGGGATGCCGGTCATTCAGAGCGTTGTGAAGCAGGAAGATAGAGTGTTCCTGATCGGCGTCGATTGGATGACCTTCTCACCCTCACGATCTCCAAACTTCAGGATCGCCGGGCGGAGTACAAAGCCGGCCTCGATCGCGCCATCGCCAACGGCTGGCTGGTGCTGCACGAGAGCGGCACGTTTGTGAAGTTTACCCAGGCGGGCGCGGATTTATTTGCCTGATAGAAAAGGGGCTACCTTTCAGCAGCCCTGTCCCTGTCGGAAACTAATCCGGCTGGTACGTGAGGCCGAATCGCGCAATGCTTCTGCCTCATGAGAGAAGCTTACAGCCTGGTCTGGTCGGTGCTGGTATTATTGTTCCGGTCGCGGGTCTCTTTGGAAGCCGAGATCCTGATCCTTCGTCATCAACTTAACATCCAGCGACGGCACCAGCCGAAGAGACTGGCCTTCAGTGCCATGGATCGCCTGATCTTTGTTGGGCTGTGTCGTTTGGCGCCGAATACCATCAAGGCGCTGACGATTGTGAAGCCGGACACGGTGATCCGTTGGCACCGTGCCGGTTTCAGATGGTATTGGCGCTGGAAATCGCCGCAGCGCTGCGGTCGACCGACCGTGCCGTTGGAAATTCACCGGCTGATCCGCGAGACGAGCGTCGCCAACCCGTTGTGGGGAGCGCCGCGCATCCATGGAGAGCTTCTCAAGCTCGGCATCGAGATCGGCCAGACCAGCGTGGCCAAGTATATGGCGCGGAGGAGGGCCCCTCCCTCGCAGGGATGGAAGACGTTCCTTCGCAACCATGCTGAGGGCATTGCCGCAATGGACCTCTTCGTCGTGCCGACGATCTCGTTCCGGCTGCTCTATGGATTGCTCATCGTGGGCCATGACCGGCGGCAGATCCTGTGGCTTGGGGTGACCGCGCACCCGACGGCCGAATGGATCGCCAATCAGCTTACTGAAGCCTGTGGCTGGGAACAAATCCCTCGTTACTTAATCAGGGACCGCGATCGAGCCTATGGCGAGATATTTGTCCGCCGGGTTCGGTCGATCGGCATTCGCGATCGTCCGACGTCTTTCCGCTCACCCTGGCAGAACGCCTACGCGGAACGGCTGATCGGCTCGATCCGCAGGGAATGCACTGATCATATCGTGATATTTGGCGAACGCCATCTGCGCCACGTGCTGCTGTCGTACATGGGCTATTACAACGGCACGCGCACTCACCTGTCGTTGAACAAGGACGCGCCGATATCGCGCGCCGCCGAAAACGCGGGACGCATTGTCTATCGTCCGATCCTGGGCGGACTGCACCATCAATATGGCCGGATGTGATTTACGGTAGGCACAGGGGTTGGCGCCCCGGTAGATGACGATCTCGCAATCGTCGGGATCGGTCGTGCCCATACCAAAGCGGCGGCGGGCTATCGATTCACCTACTAGGACAACAGCACTGGCTTGATCAGCATCGTCGCCATCATACTTAGTAAGGATCGGGGATCGTTGGCCCGACAAACTGGCAACGCACCCGCCGCCTGATTGAGGAGTGCGTCCAAACAAGATGAGGCACCGCGTTCGATTGCAGATCGACGCAGCGCACCTCCACGTAAAAGCGCAACGCACGAGCCGTCGAGGGAAACCTTGGCGACTTTTGCGTATGTCCAGTACGCGCATAAGAAACCGGTCCCAGCGTCGGCGCACCGAGGCCGTTCGTGTCGAAACTGCAGCTTGCGGGGGACTGGGTTCGCCAGCCGAAGTTCTTGCACTCAGGTATGAGTCAGGCGGCCTTTTCGCCGCGATCTCTCTTGATCTTTGGCGGGCGCTTAGGCTCAGGTTGCGCGGTATTGCGGACCGCCTGAGCCAGCATCTCGCGCAGCTCCGCCTTTGTCTTTGCCGGTTCTCGTTTGGGTGGTTGCCATTGGGTCATGCATCTTATGTGGGGATGCTGGAGGCAGAATTAAACCCCAACTAGGACTGCCCGACGCGGATAATCCATGTCCGCTTTCGCGTGCACAACGGACTCAAGTGCCGGGCATTGATGCGGGGCGGGTCGGTCGTTTTGTCGGACCGATAGACCCGCCCCTGTACTCGCGCCGTCACTTCATTACTTGCAAGTTTTGTCAGCCTTCAAAGCTGTTTCCGCTGATGCGTGCGTCGGATGTGCCGCACCGATTACCTTCATGTTGCCACCAGCGGCAGGCTGAACATTAACAACTTCACATTTCATCGTCGCGGTATCTTGAGCCAGGTAGAACGAGGAAGCACCTGATGGCGGCGCTTGACCGATAGTTTTGTCAGTTTTGTCCTGAGCGAATGCAGGTGCCGCGAATGCGAGAATAGCAACCGTCGCTAAAAGAATTTTCGTCATGGTGTTTACCTCCTAGGATTGGACAGCATGCAAACAAAGTCGGCCGATAGAGGTTCCTTAAGCGTGGCTCCTAATTCATTAATCTTTTGGAAGTGAGCAATACTGACCAGCAACTCCGAACTTGCAGGAGCATGGTGGCTATATTACCGCCCCGTATCGGGCATCTAGGTGACTGAGAGTGTCGCGCTCCCGCCTGATCTAAGGCGAAGCTTCATGCCATCACTTCAGCTTAAGCTTGACGACCAAACTCGGTATACCAACTCGCAACTTCTTCGGTTGCGCCAGATGCTCCGGTGCGCTCGGTCGTGGCCGAGAGGATCATCTGAACGGAATCAACGTCGACAGACCGCCGCTTCGTTGCGCAGCCTCTTGGGAAACAAGGAGTGGCTTGACGCGCATGCCGTTTTTCTCATTCAGGAACGTCATCGCGATCAAACGGCAACATAAAGTTGCTTCCCCAATTGCGGATACTCTCCGTTAAAGCCCACGTCAAACCGTCGCGGATCGGATTCGAGAAGCGTACGTTTCAAGGCGTCAATTGCGATCACGTCGATACGGTCGTAACCGAGACCGACTCGATGAAGTGGATGTCTTGCGGGTTGCGAGCGCCGGTTTAGGATTCCCCTTATTACCTATGCAGACCTGCTTCATTTCGGCGCTGGGACCGCTATAATGCGAGGTGCGCTCGTTCACCGGAGCAAAGGAGGCTTCTGTGGGCAATGCAGCCAATAACGGGTTTGATCCCCAAGCCTTTCTCGTAAAGGCAAAACAATCTTGAAATTTGAGAGAAGTCAGCACGTCTTCAAGCAAGGAGACGCGGCGGATGCGGTTTTTTACATTCAAGAAGGTAAAGTCAAGCTCACTGTCCTATCCGAGCAGGGCAAGGAAGCGGTCGTTGGGATTTTGGAACCGGGCCAATTCTTCGGCGAGGGGTGCCTCAATGGCCATACATCGATCCCGACAGAGCATGCCGCGTGCACGATGGACTGAACGACAGGTTCTTGAACTGGAAACCGGACTGGGCGCCTCATTACCGCGAGTTCGCGGCCGAGCATGATGAAGGTGTAATTGCATGGGACGGATATCTCTTGGACGGTTGGAAAGGTGCTTGTCCTTCGAGTCCAGATCGCATCCGAGCGGGCGTTGACGTTGCGGCTTAGCAGGAACGGTGCGAACGAGCGCTGGTTGTCAACGAGATCCTCTTGGAGCAACCGGCGGTACGAGACACACCGGTCGCTTACACGAAGTTGTAGCCGACGGTAGTGTCGTGAGCAGTTGGGACCTTGTTATGGACCTCGGGACTTTGCCCTTGCGGTGTCAAGCGGTATTTGCGCCGCACGCAACTAGCAGCGCTGCTTAATTGAGCCCGGGCACTCGGATGAAGCAACGATCTCCAATCCATTTCGTCGCCGGAATCTGCGAAGCGATTGCGCCAGATGCGCAGTGCGTAAGGCGAAAGTCCGAGCGCCGCGGCATACTCCGCATTCCCCAAGCCGCTCCAGTTCATCGCCTCAACGTGCATACCCCAGAACGCCCGAACAGCAATTGTGTCGCTATCCGTGCGCATGTTGTAGCGATAGGTATATGTCTTCCGGCGGGGCTTCGATCGCGCTTTCTTGCCCTGTCGTTCGAGCTGTTTGGTGCGCAAATTCTGCAGGCGTTTCTTACGTTTGTGCAGCTCTTCCGAGCTCAGCAGATGACGCGCCCATCTCTTGAACGACGTCGTCGAAATATCGCGTCGGCGACAATATTCCTCGACGCTTTGATGACCGGCGTACCAGGTCGCGAGGTGGTTCGACCAATACGGGTTATTGGCTTTTACCCAGGAACGATGACCCACCGCCGGAGATCCTCCACAGCAGTAGAGAACCTGAAATGGGACGAGAACACATCATCGATGAGACGTGCAGGATTCGGACGGTTACCGGCGACCGATTAAGACGGCGACCGATTAAGACGGCAAGATAAAGCGAACTAGCGTTCGCTGGCTCCCTTTGGTCGCAAGGGCTTGTCTGCACATTGGATTTTGCAAGTTTCTGCGGCTTCAAAATGGCGCTGCGCAACGTGTGCAGGGGCCGCCCCACGGACTTTCCCGATGAATTTCAATCTTCGGAGCGATGGCGCTCGCAATGTGCGTCGAGGAGGAGCCCCGCTATTTCTTCGCCATCGTGCGCGCTAGTGCGATCTGATGCGATCGACGCTCGGCAGCTCTTGTGTCGCCTTTTTCCGAGGTCAATCGTCGCGTCATGGCACGTGATGAGAGTGAGAAATTCCGGGTCAGACCTGGCCGGTCTCGCAACCGTGGAGCGCGTATCAATCCGCGGACGCAGCTGTTCCTCAAGCAGGTCCAGATCGCGGTCCGCAAGGCGGGCGGCGATCCTCGGCGGATAGGCTCGGGAGCGCGATCGAGTGGCGGCCGGGAAGGAGGAAGGACGGCCCGGTTCAACGCGCGAGGCCGGGGCGCGAAGGTCGTCGCCTCGTTTGCTCGGCACGGCCAAGACGGTGGGTGGCAGAGAGATTCCGCAGGCCGCTTCCGGGCGCGACGGGTGGTGGTCAAGGCAAGGGTGGTCCGGCTCAATCCGCGGCGGGGTGGCGCACGGGGTCCGAAGATGCGCGCAACCATGAGCCGGGCAGTGGACGCCCATCTGCGTTACCTTGAACGGGATGGGGTTACGCGTGACGGCGAGCGGGGCAGAGCGTATTCCGCCTTCAAAAACGAGGCTGACGGCAAGGCGTTTGTGGAGCGGGGGCGGGAAGATCGCCATCAGTTTCGGTTCATCGTCGCCCCGGAGGATGCAACCGAGATGGGCGACCTTCGCGGCTTCACCCGGGACCTCATACGCCAGATGGAATTGGATCTCGCCACCCGCCTCGACTGGATCGCGGTCGACCATCACAACACCGGCCATCCTCACACACATGTCATCGTCCGCGGCGTGCTCGATGACGGCCGCATCCTCAATATTGCCGGCGACTATATCGCTTATGGCGTCCGCCACCGGGCGAGCGAACTGGTCACCCGGGAACTGGGTCACCAGAGTGAGATCGAGCTTCAGACCAAGCTGCAGAACGAGGTCGAGGCCGAGCGGGTGACCCGGCTCGACAAGATGCTGTTGAGCGAGCAGCAGGAGCAGGGCGTGATCGACCTGCGACCGGGGGAGGGCGCGACTTTCCTCGTCCGCGAGAACCGCAACCTCATGATCGGGCGGGTGCGGCATCTGGAGCGCTACGGACTGGCCACCGAGCTTGAGCCGGGACGATGGTCCCTCTCAGACCGCGCGGAGCAAGTCCTGAAGGGTCTGGATCACCGCAATGAGGCCATCAACTCGATCCATCGGGAGCTCACCAGGAATGGCCTCGCCGAGGAGCGTGGTGTTGGTCAATTCGCCCTTCACGACGAAGGCTTAGGCGAGAAGATCGTCGGTCGGGTCCTGGGCAAGGGCCTGGCCGGAGATGAGATGGGCGAACGGGTCCATCTTATCGTCGACGGCATCGATGGCCGGGTCCATCACATGGAGTTCAAGGACCCGAGCCGGATCGAGGAGGTCGGGCGGGACATGATCGTCGAAGCGGCTCCAGTCGTGTCCGGTCCAAGACCTGCCGACCGCAACATCGCGAGCAATATCGAGGAAGACAGCGGCATCTACCGGCCGAGCCAGCACCTGGAGCGCGTCCGCGACAGCTTTGAGCGGCAGGGCAAGGACCCCGAGGCTTTCGTGCGTTCCCACGTCCGCCGCCTGGAGGCGTTGCGGCGGGCAGGCCTTGTCGAGCGAATTGATGCCGACAATTGGAAGATTCCGAAGGATATCGTCGCGCGCGGGCAGGCCTACGACCTCAGCCAGGGCGGCGACGGGCCCAGAATACGGACGCTCTCGGCCATCGGCCTCGATCGGCAGATTGCCAGCGACGGTGCGACTTGGCTCGACCGACAGATGATTGTGGAAGACCGTTCGGACCTCCGGGACAGCGGCTTTGGCCGGGAGGTTGGCAAAGCCATGAATCGGAGGGCGCAGCGACTTGTGGAGATGGGTCTCGCAACCGCCAAGGACGGCAAGATCCGCTTGCCAGTCGACACCGTGGCGACTCTTGAGCGACAGGAGGTCGAGCGCGTCGGCCACCAGATGGCGAGAGAGCGCGGCTTGGCCTACATGCCAGCAAATGCCGGCGAGTATGTCAGTGGCCGACTCGCTGGCGCCGCCAGCCTCGTCAGCGGACGCTTCGCGATGATCGACAACGGGCTCGGCTTTCAACTCGTGCCCTGGCAACCCCTTCTCGAGAAGCGCATTGGCCAGCATATTGGCGGCCTTATGCGCGACGACGGTGGCATAGAGTGGACATTTGGAAGGAACAGGGGCCTGAGCCTGTAGCGCCGCCGTCACACAACGCACAGGCCAGGTTTGAATTGCGAAATCGCCTCACGATGCTCAAGCCCACCAAGGGGATGGGCCATCCCCTCTCCGCCGCCGTCGCTGGCCAACGCTGCGCTCAGGCGAGCGAGCGACGGCGGCTCCGAGGGGATGGCTGAACGGTCCCCATAATCAATTTTGCAGCGCTCGGCCGGCAGAGCCATCATATGCTGGCAGCGGCGTGAGTGGGGAGCCCAATCGTTTTCGTGGTCGCGCCCTCTTACAGCACATCGAAAAATTATTTGGCGCCGCTGATGTCCGAAACTAGCCGAATAATCGTCGACGCGCGCTGTCGTACGCTGTGGCCCTCCGACGTCCGCATTGACGCTGCTCATCGCAAAGACAAGTCTGGCCCCTGTCGAGTTTCTTTGCGAGCAGGAGAATCCATGAGTCGCAAGCGACGAGAGAATGACGAAGTAGAAGAGTTGCAGATTACTTCATCTGCTCGGGAAGCCGTGAGGTCGCAGACGGTTCCATTCGCCCAGAAGCTCACCTGCACGGTTAACGAAGCATGTGAGATGACAGGCCTCGGACGCACCAAGCTCTACGAGTTGATAGGAGATGGACATCTTGCGACGACAACCGTCGGACGCCGTCGATTGGTGGTGGTGCGCTCACTTCTGTCGCTCCTTGAGTCGAACACGTCGGTGTGACGGTGTGCGACTCAAGTGCGAGTAATTCCGCTTTCAGCGTTTTTTCGTCAGGCGCTCATTTTTATGACACGGCCCAGCTCTTTCATCCGATCGAGCTCATCCGCCCACCACCGCATCATGCGCACGCGCTCCTGCCAGAACTCGGCGGCATGGGTGTAGGCGCCACGAATTTCATTCGCCTCCTGATGGGCAAGTTGGCGTTCGATCGCATCCGCATGCCATTTGCCGCTTTCGTTCAGGAGCGTTGACGCGGTGGAACGCAGGCCGTGAATTGTCAATTCGGTCTTGTCGTATCCGAGGCGGCGCAAGGCCGCGTTCAGCGTGTTGTCGCTGATTGGGCGATGCCAGGATCGAACCGATGGAAAGAGATATTTTGATCCACCCGTCATTTGCTGGAGGTCGCGAAGAATAGCGAGCGCTTGATGCGCCAGCGGCACCCGGTGCGGTCGTCTCATCTTCATCTTTTTGGCGGGTATGCGCCATTCGGCGCCGGCCATGTCGAATTCGGCCCATTCGGCCTGGCGAAGCTCGCCTGGTCGCACAAAAACCAGCGGTGCCAGCTTTAGGGCGTATCTCGTTACGGCCTGCCCCTCAAAGCCATCGATCGCCCGCAGCAGCGCACCGACAGCTTTGGGTTCGACAATCGTCGCCCGGTGAGTAACCGTGGGCGTAATCAGGGCGCCGCGCAGGTCTGCGGCTGGATCCCGCTCAGCGCGACCCGTTGCAATGGCGAAACGGAATACGGCGCCAATCGTACCACGCGCGCGCGTAGCTGTTTCGTGCCGCCCGCGCTTCTCGATCTTCCGCAACGCATCAAGGATTTCCGGCGCCTTGATCTCCGCGATCGGCCGCTTGCCGAATTCCTTGTTGGCGAAATCAAGCAGCCACTGTTTCTTCTTCAGGGTTTTCGACGCATCGCCCTCTGCCTCGAACTTGTCCATGAGTTCTTTGGCCACGGCTTCAAAAGTGTTGGCTCGCGCCATTCGCGCATTGCGCCGCTCTTCCTTGCGGTTGACGGAGGGATCGATGCCTTCGGCAAGCAACTTCTTGGCATCGTCCCGCTTGATGCGCGCGTCCGCGAGAGAAGTGACAGGATACTGGCCTAAGGCGAGCAGCTTCTGCTTGGAGTCAAAGTTGTAGGCGTAGCGCCAGAGCTTTGATCCGGTCTTGGTGACGAGCATGAAGAGACCGCCACTGTCGGATCGCTTGTAGTCTTTTTCGTCAGCTTTTAAGTGCCGAAAATAGGTGTCGTTCTTGACCGGCATCGGTTCGATTCCACCCAAAAGTCGCGATACCATGACCCCAATGATCTACCACGGAAGATACCATGGAAATTGCCGGATACCATGAGATTTGGGCGAACGGCCGCGAAGCCAAAAATGCGATTTGTGCTTGCCGTTATTGAGGAAAGTGAACGTCGGCGAATGAGGGCGGACGGTAGGATGGTGCCCCTGGCCGGTAGCCGCCTAATTCCATAACCATTTGAATTTGAAGTAATTTTCATCCTCGGTGGCTGCCGATACCAACAGAAATACCAACAAGATGACGCGCGCCATTAGCTGGCAAAAATAAAACAGAAGGCTCCACGGCAGCTGGCACGCCCATACCGTTCCGGTCTCCACAATCGCCCCGACCGGAATCGAACCCGGCTCTGAGTCGAACTCCCGTCGGGGTCGACCTAACATAATATTGCGAGGTCAAGGGTGGGTCTTGTCATGCGTACCCCATCCATTGTGCCCCACGATGCCGAGCGAGACACTTACCTCGTGCTGGACGACTTCGGGGGGCGACTCGGTTGCGCTTGGCGCGAGACCGACGCCGAAAGCGCTGATCGCGGGACGCAGATACGCAATCTGCTGGACGTGCAATGACGTTGGCGTGCCAATGTCCGACAACACACTGAACAAGGCGCTGCGGACATGGGCTGCGATACTGGCCCGGCGGCGACCACTGCGCGCACGGCTTCCGCTTGGCCGCGTCGACCCTGCTCAACGAGGAGGGCGCGTTCGACGGCGATGTAGTGGAAGCCCAACTCGCCCACGACACGGAGAAAAAAGCGCCGGCGGCGCGACGAGGTGGTGCGGCGCCAGCTTGGAACGGGCGACAAGAACAAGATCCGCGGCATCCATAACCGTGCAGCCTATGCGTGCGTTTAATGCAGCATTGGTCTGATCGCCTCGACAGCCTGCGCGACGGTACGCCCGCCGTCTCATTGCGCAGATCGGCGGCCTAGCTTGCTCTCGTTTCGACCCTCGGCAGCGAAGCGTGATATTCATCCACGCTGTCGAGGTCGATCATGGTCTTGCCTCCCATCTTGTAGGCCCTGATCCTCTCGTGGCCGATCAGCTCATAAGCCTTAGTCTTTCCGAATTTACCATAGCGGCAACCGTCCTTGAACTCGACGAGCCGGCGCCGCTTGCTGTTATCATTGTCAACCATGGTTCTTGCATGTGCTTCGATGATCTCCGCCACAATCGGATCAAGCCCCGCTGGGCGAGATGGGCATTTCCATGGCGCGACTTTGGTGTCGACGCGGGCTTACCAGGAAGGCGCTGCTTTTGTGGTAGCTGACGAGGTTCCTGCTGACTTGTTTCGACGCCATTCGCGCGTAGCCCAATTACCCGGGATGCGTTGATCTATATCGCCTACGGTGCCAAACAAAAGGCTCTCTGATGCCGCGGCTAACTCCTGCGCGCTGTAGCGTGCAAATCGGACAGACCGGAAGCGCTGTTGGCAAGCTCGTAGCCTGTCGTCCGCGTGCTCACTCGGGGGATGTCCCGATCGCTGTTGAACTAGGTCGGGCCGACGTTGCCGGAATGAATGTTACGCGGCCCTCGTGACGTGGGCAACGGGCTTGATCGTCATGCGATTGTGGCGAGCTTGAAGAGCCGCACGCAGAACCGACAATTGCTTGTGCGCCTTCAATCGTCGGAAGCCCTTGTTGGCCTCGATCATGCCGGCCGCGACCCATCGCAAGGCCATACCGGCATCCCGCCAGCGTTTGACGTTGCGCGTGACGCGGCGAATGGTGCCCATCATGTTCTCGGCGATGTTGGTACAGGCGAGCGATCGACGAAGCTCCTTCGGCAGCTTCAAGCGGACGACAGTCAGGATTTCGTCGAGGCCTTCGAGGATGCTCGCCGCTACGCCGGGCCATTGCTGGTCTACTCGACGCGCGAGATTGCGGATCAGTTTTTCAGCCTTGTCGGCATCATCGAGCTCCCAAGCCTGGCGCAGCACCCGACGGGTGGCTGCATGATGCTCTTTCGGCAGGCGTTCCATGATGTTGCGCGCCTTGTGGATCTGACAGCGCTGGATCGCAGCGGCCGAACCGAAGGTGCGGCGGATCGCCTTCGACAACGCCTTCGCGCCGTCGGCGATGAACAGTCGTGGCACCGTCGGGTCGAGCCCGCGCGAGACCAGGTTGTCCAGCAGGGCCTGAACCGTTGCGGCATTCTCGGTCGCTCCTTCCACCAGCGCCAGCGGATGCTTGTTGCCTTCGCCGTCAACCCCGATGGCGGCGACCAGCACGAGATCGTCGCCGAGATGCAGCCCGTCGATTTGGACCACCAGAAGGTCGAGCGCGGACAGATCGGCAGCCATGAAGTCGGCCAGCCGCGCCGCCGACAGCGCTACGAACCTCCGCGAGGCCGCCGACTTCGAAATCCCCGATCCGGGCGGTGCCGGCACGTCACCCTCGGGCAGCCGGACAGCGCGGCCGAACCGGCGCGTCGACACATTGATCAGCATCAGGTTCATCGCCCAGCGACCGAGCCAGTCCTCCTGCGCCGCCGTTTCCCAGCTCGGGATCGTGACCTCGCGGCCGTCCACCCCCCGGACCCGCGGGCGCTCGACCTCGATCTTGCCGCCGTGGAAGCCGATCCGCCCCCGCGTTCGGCCCCAACGGTGCGCCCGCCGCACCGCATCGCGACCGTGGCGCGGCCCGCAGGCCGCCGTCACATCCGCCTCCATCATCGTGCCGAGCGCCTCGATCCCTGCCGCAAGGCAGAACCGATCGAAGCTCGCCCGCACTTCTGCAAACGCTTCGTCCACAGCCCCAGTCGCCGGCCAACCAGCCGGTGTGATATCTCTCGTCATGGCGTTGCTCTCCTTTGTGGAATCAGCACCCCGAGCCTACCGGCTCAAGGTGGGCAACGCCGACCTCTTCAGAAATTCAACACAACCCGGGACATCCCCCTCACTCGGCCCCGTTGGGCAACCTCCGGTGTACAAGCGCCATTCAAACTCATAACCTGAAGGTCATATGTTCAAATCCTATCCCCGCGACCAAGTATATATGTCATCGATTTCCGGAGCGGCCTGAAATTTCCCCAGACTAAGATTTGCGTTTAGTCTGGGGTTTAGTTTGGGAAAATTTTTCGCCGCGCTCCGCCGCTCTCTGTTCCGAATTGGGCGTACCGCTCCCAATCTGCCCTTATCTGCTTGGAGAGCTCAAACCGAGGCGACGTCAGGCCGTCAAGGCCGAACCCGCAAAGCCGGGGTGCTCGACAGCGGCAGCCTTTACGGCCCGACGCCGGTCCGGTTCACTGTCCTCAGCAGCAAGTGACCACAAACCTCGTCAGACTGCATCTGACTCGCGTTTCGGACGCCATGAGACGGGATCTGCGATCCAGCGGTTGATGTCCGATTCATGCCAGCCGGTCCCGTTGGTGCTGATTTTGAGCTGAGCCGGGAACGTGCCCTCGGCGATCTTACGGTAGATGGTGGACCGGGACAGCCCGCTCCTCGCGAGGACAGTTTTCAAGCGGACGATACGGTCTGGTTCTCGCATAGCCGTGCTGCCTCCTGCTGACTGTTTCTGACGCCTTTTGAGACCAGACAGGCCAAAACGGTTGCAGGCGGACAAGAGGATTCTATACGTCGCCGTACTGCGGCGCAGAGCGGGCGCAAAATAGGATAGGTCAAAGTTCGATGCCCCGGGCTTTGCCAAGATCGATGCCGTGGGTGAAAGCCAATTCGTGGCCAAGCCGGCGGCCTGATTCGAACGCGATGCCAAGCTCTCGCTTGCGATTGGCGAGGATAGATTCCAGTTGCGGATCGCGCTCCAGGCTCCTGGCCATGTCGCCCATCGCTGACCGGGTCACCCTATAGCCGGATATGTCGGCCGCCCGATACTGGCGCAGGCTGGTCTGGTCGAGCTCCTGCCAGCGTTCTACGAAGCGGTCGGCGCGGCGGCTCGGATCGATGCGCAGTTCGGTTTCGAGTTGGAGGGCGCGGACGGCGCGGTTGACCCGTCCGCCAGCAGCCTCGCTGGCAAGCTCCGGGTTCTTTTTGTAAGCGGCTTCGGCATCGTACGAGCCGTAAGGCCGCACGCTCTCAAAGACCTGGCGGGCCTCCTGCAATTCCTTCACCTGGTCGGGACTGGCCTTACCGCCCATCTCCTGCGCCTCGAAGATCGCATTGACGGCGCGGGCATGGCGGACGAGCGCCCGGGTTCGCACCCGACGCGCTTCCGCTTCCGAGTCTTTCGCCACCCTCCTTTCCGGCGCTTCGGTTTCGCGCCGCTCGGCTCCCGTACCGCTCCTTTCGCTTTCCGGCGTTTCCCGCTCCGGCCTCCGTCCGTCATCCGGGCCGGGTACATCTCCAGGAGAGCGAAGGCCGTCGAACATGTTGCGTACCTTCCCGGGTACGACCCTGCGCACGATCTCGGCCACGCGCTCGCGGAAGGTGATTCCACGCCGCTCGGCAAAGCTCTGTGCCGGATCGGCGCGTTCGTAGTCCGATGCCATGTCCTTCGCGCGATCGCGCGATAGGGTGCGGACAAGCCGGTCCTGATTGGCAAAATCGTCGCGGCCATAATGCAGGTCCACGCCGTCGCGGTGCCGCGACAGGGCGACATAGCTGCCGTGGGCGTCCATGCCCGGCGTCGCCAGCACGTGGGTGCGGTCCACCGTCATGCCCTGCGCCTTGTGGATGGTCGCGGCATAGCCATAGTCGATCCGGTTGTAATCCTTAAGTTCGAAGCGAACGGATCGGCCATTGTCGGTCTGCACGGCCATGGATTGCGCGCTGACCTGCTCGACGGTGCCGAGCGTGCCGTTCCTTACGCCAAGGCCACGTTCGTTTTGCAGGAACATGACGCGATCCCCGCTGGCGAAATTTCTCGCGCCGCGTTCGACGGTCAGGCGGACGTCATCCCCCAGGTCACCCGCAGCCCGCATCCGCTCGCGCGCTGCCTCGTTGAGGGCACGGACCTCGTCATTGGTGTGCGTGAGGATGATCCGGCTGCGCCCCGACGCTGCCTGCCGGTCGCGGTCCCAGCGATCGATCAGATCGCCGCGCGCCTGTTCGCGGGTTTGGGCCTCATGCACCATGCCACGGGAGCGATAGGCTTCAAGCGCCTTACCGGTTTTGCCATTGGCGAGATCGCGAGCAGCCTCGCGCTGCCAGTCTTCGTGCTGACGGCGCACCTCGCCGATTTCCGCGCCGCCGTGACGTTCGTGAATCGAGCGGAAGGCCGCGCCCGCCTCGATGGCTTGCAGTTGTTGGGGATCGCCGACCAGCACGACCTTTGCGCCGGCCTCTGCCGCATGGGATAGGACGCGCTCCAGCTGGCGCGTGCCGACCATGCCCGCCTCGTCGATGACAAGGACATCGCGATCGGAGAGCACATCTCGGCCCTGTTGCCAGCCATGCTCCATGCTGGCGATGGTGCGCGACGCGATGCCCGATCCGCTTTCGAGGTTTTCGGCCGCGACGCCGGAGAGCGCAACGCCCCGGACCTCGTAGCCGGCCGCTTCCCATACTTCTCGCGCCACGCCCAGCATCGCGCTCTTGCCGGTCCCGGCATGGCCGACCACGACGCCTAAATCACGCGCGTCCGTGACATGCGCCAGCGCGTCGGCCTGCTCGCTCGACAGGACAAGATCGCGCGCTTCCGCACGCGTCAGGGCCGCTACGCGATCCTTGTCACGCACCTCATGGCGCTCCCGCTTGGCCATCAGTTCGGCGGCACGGTGCAAGCACCGTTCCGCCTCGATCATCGGGCGCGTGGTGAAGCGATCCTCGCCGCGGGCGTCCTTGCCAAGTTCGACCAGATCTGGGGCGCTACGCATCGCGCCCATCACTTCGTTGAACTGGTCGATCCCGTCGCTGTGACGATGCGCGAACTTTGCGATGTCGCGCTGCGTGAAGGTCGATTGCTGTTGCGTGATGGCGTCCAATGCGACGGAAGGATCGGAGATAATCCGCTCGCCATTGCTGCGTGCGATCTCGCGGTGCATCTCGGCCCGGTCGGCCTCGGTCCCTCCGCCCTCGATACCCCGATCCTCAATACGCTTGGCGGGCGCACCGATCTGGCTTTGCGGTTCAAGCGCGAGGCCCTGAGCTTCGAGGCTGCGATGGTCGATCCGCGCGTCGATGTCGAGTTCGGCAAGCCGCTCATTGGCGACCTCGGCCCAGCGTTCGCGCCAGCGCTCGACCATCTCCGTGCGGTTCCACTCCCGCACCTTTTGGCCAAAGCCGTTCTCGTCCACCGCGCGCATGGTCAGCATGACATGGGCATGGGGTTTTGCCGTGCCGTCCTCGGCCATGTCCCAATGCACATTGAGATCGGCGATCATGCCCTGATCGACGAATTCGGCCTGCACGAAGTCGCGTGCGAGTTCGATGCCTTGGGCATGCGTCAATTCGCGCGGAAGGGCAAATTCGACCTCCCGGGCAAGCTGGGCATCTTTGCGGATCTCGAACGCCTCGACATCGTTCCACAGCCGTTCGCGGTCGCTCCATGCCTCCGGCGCCTTCTCTGGCAGCATGACGTCGGAATGCACGACGCCGCGCTTGGCGGAAAAGTCATGGCTGCGGTCCAGGCGCTCGTCGCGCAGCCGCATTCCCGCACGATAGGCGGCGGAGGCCACCGCGCTACTACCGGATTTGCGGCCAATGACCTTGACGTGAAGATGATAGATCGCCATCGCGACCAGATCATCTACACGGCGAGGCGCACGTCGGCACGACGTATAAGCGCGCCCTCCCTCGAAAAATCTCGGGCGGGATTACACCGTCTCAAACCGTCCCGGCGACCTTACAGCATTATGCCCAGGGCTCGACTATCATCCCCTCATCAACATTGCTGGAGAACCTGATGCGCAAACCGCGGGATTTCGACGGGGAACTGAAAGCGCTTCAGGACAAGGCGCGCGACCTAAAGAGCCGCAAGGTGCAGCAGCTCGGCGAATTGGTCATCGCCACCGGGGCAGATAGCCTCAACGTTGATGAACTGGCAGGAGCGCTGATCGTGCTGACTGAGACCAAAGATGCTGGAAAGAGGGAGGCATGGGCCAGGCGAGGAGCCGCGTTCTTTCAGAGCTGGGCGCGGCGAACTGCACCGGCAGCTGAGCGCCACACTGGCGGCGCTCGGGCGCAACCGGGCGGCGCGCAACCGTCAACAGGCGGCAAGGGCGCGGCATGATATGCGCGCATGGCAAGTCGAGCGCCGCAAGCGCACGCGGCACCTGATCGAATTGGGCGGCCTCGTCGTCAAGGCTCGTGTGGCGGACCTGACCGGCGACGATCGCGCCATCATCCTCGGCGCGCTGCTCTGGATGGCAGACAAGCTCAAAAGCAATCAAGGCGAACAGGCGCGAGCGCTCTGGGCCGCAAAGGGAAAGAAGGCATTTGCTTTGGAACGGGCAACAGATGCGTACACCATCTTGCAGGAAACGCCGCAGGATCGGGCATGACCAATGGCGGGCGGCGCGGAGACTCCAAATCCCGACGCGCTGTCAATCGCATCCGACCATGATCCAATTTTCATCGTGATGGTGAGCCAACCACAACCCACAACGCGGGCCGCTGAGTGGCCATACGAATGGGCGGCACCGTGGTAGCTCCGCAGCTACGCCACGTCACAGGCGCGTCGTTTGGGGAAGGCTTCATGTCCGCTCTTGATCGGGCAACGGACTCAAGCCGGGCATCGCGCCATGTCCGAAAAGTGCGAATAGCGGAAGTCAGTTCAACATGCGTTTACGCGGCCGAGCGTTGCTTGCCGACAGGCATTTCAAGCTCAAAGGCGGAGCCGTCCGCGTCCGACCTGACCAACCTCAATTTGCCGCCATGGTTCGCGACCAATGTGGAAGAGATGGCGAGCCCCAATCCCATACCACCAAGTTTTGTCGTAAAGAACGGATCGAATATTCGCTGTCGGTCCTCAGCAGGAATCCCAGGTCCGGAGTTTTGGATCGACATCAACACCTTCGACTGACCGTCAAAACTGGTTTTAAGCTGCAGCCGTCGTTCTTCGGGCGGCGACGACCTCATTGCATCGATGGCATTTCTGACGAGGTTTAAGAGTACTTGCTGGAGTTCCATGCCATCTAGCTGCACGTCAGGCAGGTTGCCTTGAAACTCTGTCGCCACGGATATCTCGTTGATTTGTAGATCGTGTTTTAGCAATCTTAATGCGAGCCGCCCCACGTCCTCAGCGTTTGTCCGAGCGCTTCGATCAATCGTCTTGGTTGTCATTGCGCGAATGCTCGAAATCATTGCAGCAGCGCGATGGCTGTCGGCCTCTATGTCAGTAAGGATGTCTTCCATGTCTTCGAGTTCGCGGGGGGTCGACCGCAGCTGGCTGAGCCCTGTACTCGCATTTAGCGCGATGGCCCCCAAGGGCGCTCTCAACTCATGGGCGATGGCGCCCGTGACAGCTTCCACGCTCAAAAGCCGGTTAGTGCGTTCGCGTCGCTGCAAAGTGATTGCGCTGGCAAGGCGCGAATAAAGAAACATTGTCTCGATCAGCAACACGCCCAGCAACATGCAACTGCCGACCAGAACAAAACAACGAGCCGCGTACCAACCGACGGTAAATCGTACCGAACTGCCGATGATCGCCACCAAGAAGTTTGGCGAGTAGGCGAGCAAAGTGAGCATCAACCATAGATCGAGGATTGTGTGTCTGTGAAATAGCAGTACCGCGAACGCGGTCAAACCCCATAGCAAAAGAATCACGTTGGCCAGATTGCCAAGGGGCGTCTGGAACCTGACGTTGGTGTAAAAGCTCGGGAGGTATTCCGTTTTCGTCGTCACGATCCAAGTCAGTCCTGCTATCACCGCAAGGACGCAGGCAATGGTGACTGCAATGGCCACCATTACCGACCTGCCCGATCTGGTGGCGGCTCCCTTGGCATTCTTGGTAAGCGCATAGACGAGGATCGCCGCCGGAAACGTAGTGTGCCAGAGCACGTAAATCCAAGCTGGACTGTTAGGCCCGTCACCGATCAAACCATTGTGGGCGTACCCACCCGGAAAGGCCAGCGTCTGCAGGAACGCGAACGAACCGCTGAACATGTAACCGCTTGCGAGCGCGAGAAGGGCACGCTGAGGCTGGATGGAATACTGAGCAAACAGAAGGGTTGCCGTGACAAAATCGGCAATGCTCAAGGCTGTCTGCAATACCGGAATGAAGGCATCAACCTGGCCTAACTGGATGTTGGCGAACGGTGCGATAATCGCCGCCGCGACGAACAAGAGGACCGCGACGCCGACAGCAATCGCCTTCTGCCGTCCAGTCGCGGGCAAGTTTGCGATAATTAATGGGAAATCTTCTTCTTTTTGAACTGAGTCTCCGACTGCGCCGTCCGGTAACGTATCCGCCTGTTCGGCGCGCGGCCACGCTGCTGCCTCGCCGATAAGTCTGATGAACTGGCGCGGCCCCATGCCACCCTCAAGCATCACAATGCGGCATTGTAACCTTCCAAACACGACACTTGGAAGGTCGTCCGATCAGCGCGGCATGTCCGACTTGTGCCAATGGGCAACATAGCACGCTTGGCCTGTGTGGGAGATGCCATCAACTGAGTGTGCCTGGGCGCTTTCGCTGTTTGCTCACTGCGGACCAGACCTCCTTGATCTAGATCAAGGGGCGGGCAGACCCCCCGGGGCACACACCCATACTGGGGGTGGTTATGGATATTGCAGCCCCGTCGACAGTTGTGATCGTGGTTGATGACGATGCAGGCTTTCTGAAGGGCGTGGCGCGGCTTTTGAGCCACAACGGTATTCAAAGCCGGACGTTCGCCTCTGCGGAGGCGTTGATCGAGAACGGCAGCACGCAGACGGCAACCTGCCTACTGCTCGACATCAACCTCGGCGGAATTTCGGGGATCGATCTGCAGCGCAGACTTGCGGCATCGGGATCGATGTGTCCTGTCATCTTCATGACGGCGCACGACGACGAGGCCACGCGCAATGACGCGTTAGATGCCGGGTGCATCGCCTATTTGTGCAAGCCGTTCGCGGCGCACGACTTGCTGGATGCAATTAGGAAAGCTGTGGCCTAACCGGTGGTGTTATAAGAACGCGGGGGGTCGTCACGTCTGAGTTGGGTCACTCGCGTCGGTTTGACCCCACGCCAGCCACTTCCGGTCTTCCTCGAAAAACGGACATATCGCTGCGTGGCAATGACTGACGCTCTGTGCCAAAGGACTAAACCGCTCGCGCGGTAGGGCACTGCGGCGGCCTGCACGACCAACACGATAGCGCCACGGGGCGTCCTGTCTTGAGATGAGGGGTTCGCAACCTCCATCAAGACAGGAGCATCCCTCATGACCGATAAGGCCATAAGCCCGCTGCGGCAGCGCATGATCGAAGACATGACGATCCGCAAGTTGGCGCCCAAGACCCAACGTGACTACGTGCAGCGGGTCAAGCACTTCGCTGCCTTCCTTGGACGCTCGCCCGATACCGCGAGTTTCGAAGACGTTCGCCGCTATCAGCTTCATCTGGCGGCAGGTGGCGCGGGGGTTCCGACCCTCAATCAAAGCGTCTCGACGCTGCGGTTCTTTTTCAGGATCACGCTTGGGCGCGCCGACATCGTGAACCATACCCAGTTTGTCCACGAGCCACGCAAGCTGCCGGTTGTCCTGAGCCCGGAGGAAGTCGCGCGTTTTCTCGATGCGGCACCGGGGCTCAAATACAAGGTGGCATTGAGTGTGGCTTATGGCGCCGGATTGCGCGTGTCCGAGGTAGTCGCGCTGAAGGTATCCGACATCGACAGCAAGCGCATGGTGATCCGAATCGAACAGGGCAAGGGCCACAAAGATCGCTACGTGATGCTCTCGCCGCATCTGCTTGAACTGCTGCGCGCCTGGTACAAGGCGGCCCGCCCACAAGGGTGGCTGTTTCCCGGAATGAACCCGGTCAACCCGATGACGACGCGCCAGCTCAGGCGCGCCTGCCATGCCGCGGCGCGCATGGCCGAGATCGGCAAGCAAGTGTCCCCGCATACCCTTCGTCACAGCTTTGCCACGCATCTTCTGGAGCAGAACACCGATATCAGGGTGATCCAGGTCTTGTTGGGGCACGCCAAGCTCGACACCACGGCGCTCTATACGCGTGTCGCCACCAAGACCATCCGGGAGATCATGAGCCCGCTCGATCGCATCACGGGCAAGCTCAAGGAGGGCGCCGAACCACCCGCCTGAAGCGCGGCGCGTGTCGCGTCCATCGCTGGAGGTCGCGGATATCTTCCGCGGCCACGGCCCGGCATGGCGCCGGGCCAACGCCGGCCATGTGAGTATCGGCCAACTCAAGGTGATGTCGGCGATCGAGAACTGCCGCACGGCGGCGCTCGGCGGCCATGTCGCGCGCTGCGAGGACTGCGCCCATACCACCATCGCGTACAATTCCTGCCGCAACCGGCACTGCCCGAAGTGCCAGGGAGCCGCCGCGAAGCAATGGCTCGCCGAGCGCGAGGCCGACCTGCTGCCGGTGCCGTACTATCACGTGGTGTTCACGCTCCCGGCGCCGATTGCCGACATTGCCTACCAGAACAAGGCCGTGATCTACGATCTCCTGTTCAAGGCCTCGGCCGAGACCCTGACCACGATCGCGGTCGATCCCAGGCACCTCGGCGCTCGGGTCGGCGTGACTTCCGTCCTGCACACCTGGGGCTCGGCTCTCACCCATCATCCGCATATCCACATGATCGTGCCTGGTGGCGGCATCTCGCTCGACGGCACGCGCTGGGTATCGTGCCGCAAAGGCTTCTTCCTGCCGGTGCGCGTGCTCTCGCGGCTCTTTCGACGGCTGTTCCTGGAGAAGCTGATGGCGTCGCACGCGGCCGGCCGCCTGTACTTCTTCGGCAATCACACGCCACTTGCCGATGCGCAAGCCTTCGCGGCCTATCTGGCACCGCTGCGCAAGACCGAATGGATGGTCTATGCCAAGAGGCCGTTCGGCGGACCCGAAGCGGTGCTCGCCTATCTGTCGCGCTACACCCACCGCGTCGCCATCGCCAACAGCCGGTTGATCGCAGTCGGCGACAACGGCGTCGCCTTCCGATGGAAGGACTATCGCGCCGATGGTCGCGAGCGCCAGAAGGTCATGACACTGGACACCGGCGAGTTCATCCGCCGCTTCCTGATCCACGTCCTGCCGGCTGGCTTCCATCGCATCCGTCACTACGGCCTGTTCGCCAGCGGCACGCGCGCCGACAACATCGCGCGCGCGCGTGAGCTGCTCGCCGTTGCAAAACCTGAAGGTGGGCCCGCCGCTGCCGCCGTCGATCCCGGCAAGCCGGCTTGTCCATGCTGCGGCGGTCGCATGATCATCATCGAGACGTTCGAGCGCGGCTCCTCGCCGCGCCATCGGCCGGCGGCATCCCCAATCGTGATCAGGATCGACACCTCATGACCGCCTCGCAATCCCACAATTCTGCGCATAGCGTTCGCTGGCTCTCGACCGGCCACGGCAGAGCACGCTCAGATACCCAGCCGTCGTCTCAATTCGTCCGACAATCTACCGAATTCGAGCCCACCCGCCACTCTTTGATGAGCCGTTTTACCATCGCACAACTTGCTGGATTGGCTCGATCCATATCAGCCAGGTCACCCGCGGCACTCAAATCCCCATAGCGCCTGACGCCCCATCTCGCCCAACATCCCGCGGTTTCCTCCCTTGGAGGTTTGCGTACGCCGGCCCCGCCGGGCGCGGCACCACCTTCATGGGGCCGGCATCCGAAAACCTTCACATCAGCGGACCGTGGGGAGTTTAACAGAGACTTCCGCTTTTTGCCCTGTGAACGGACATCGTCAGTCAGTCGAACCACTTCCGAATGGGGTGCCAACAGGCGACATTCGAGTGGAAGAAGTCGAAGTGGCGCTCAACGGCGTTCGTCGAAACGAGAAGCTGTCGAGACTTCGCAATTGGTCAGCATAGCTGTCCACTGCGTAACCCCGTAACCACAGCCATCGAGAAATTTGAGTTGTCCGAACTCGCGCCATGATTGTGGCCCGCTACTGGGACCTTCAAGCCTAGGGAGGAAGATCGATGAAGGTCCTTATTGCGACGCTGGGGCTGCTTGTTTCAAGTCCGGTCGCCGGTCAAGAGTGCAAATCGTGCTCCGAGGCTGACGCCTGCATACAGGCTTACGTTAAGGCAGTGTCGACGGCCCAAAGGGCCACGAAAGTGGCAATCCGGGATTGGCAGCAAAATCTGGACAAAAAGGCTTCCGCCGAGTTTTCCAGCAGGGGCATGGCCGCACTACAAAGCGTCATGGATTCGCAAGTTCGTTCGGAGCTTGAGAGGCTGAAGGAGTGCCTAGCTAAAATCAAGTAACGGGCGAAGCCTCGGTTACGCGTCGGTTTGACGCCCGCCCTTTACTTCCGGTCTAACCCCATGAACGGACATCGCGAAACCGGCCCGTTGGTGCGTTTTGTGCCAAAGTGAGAAGAACTCAGTGCGAGCATTTGTCTTCCGCCTTGCCCTCAGGAGCAGACGAAGAGGGGCTCGCATCTTTGACGAAATTTCCTGTTCTAGGAGCCTGTCTGAGTAGTGACTGTTCAAGCGGGTGCGAGTTTGATTCCTTGGGTGGCCATGAGCAAGGAATTTCGACCCTGGAAGATCGATGAGGCCCAGCTTCTGCCGCCGAGCGTGCAGGATTATGTGCCGCAAGACCACGTTTCGCGGCTAATCGTTTCGCTGGTCAGGGAGAGCCTCGATCTATCGGCGATCCTGGGCGGCTACCGGAGCGGGCTGGGCCAGCCTCCGTTCGATCCGCGGATGATGACCGCGCTGCTTCTGCACGGCTATGCCAGCGGCCTCTACTCGTCGCGGCGGATCGCCAGGGCGGCCGTGGAGCGGGCGGATTTCATGATGATCGTGGCGGGCGACCCTCCGGACTTCCGCACGATCTCGGAGTTCCGGCGGCGGCACCTGAAGGCGTTGGCCGACCTGTTTGTGCAGGTGTTGAAGCTCGCCGAGAAGACCGGGTTGGTGAAGCTCGGGCACGTTGCGCTCGACGGCACCAAGATCAAGGCCAACGCGTCCAAGCACAAGGCAATGAGCTACGATCGCATGAAGAAACGGGAAGCGGAGCTTGAGGCGGAGGTCGACCGCTGGCTCAAGGCGGCGGAGGCCGCCGATGCGCAGGAGGACAAACTCCACGGCGACAAGCGCGGCGACGAGATGCCCGATTGGGTGGCCGACAAGCAGAAGCGGCTTGAGAAGATCCGCGAGGCCAAGGCGGCGCTGGAGGCCGAAGCCAAGGCCGCCGCCGAAGCGGAGAGCAAGGCGCGGGCCGAGGCGGAGGACAAACGTCAGGCGGCGGGCCGCAGGAAGACTGGCAAGCCGCCGGCACCGCCGAAGGCAGAGCCCGACGGCAAGGCGCAACGCAATTTCACCGACCCGGAGAGCCGCATCCTGAAGACCAAGGAGGTTACATTCAGGGCTACAACGCCCAGGCCGCGGTCGATGGTGCCCATCAGATCATCGTGGCGCAGACGCTGACCAGTTCCTCCAGCGATCAGGCGCAACTGGCCCCTCTGCTCGACGGGATCAGGGCCAATCTGGGGACCAATCCCGACGAGGTATCGGCCGACGCCGGCTACTGCTCCGACGCCAATCTTCGCACCATCAAACGGCGGCGCATCGAGGGCTACATCGCCACCGGAAGGCAGAAGCACGGCACCAAGTCCGCCACCGCGAAAACGGCTTCAAGAGCCGGCTCGCTGATCGCCAGGATGAGCACCAAGCTCAAGCGCGCCGGCTACCGAAGTCGTTACCGCTTGCGTAAGCAGATCGTCGAACCCGTGTTCGGACAGATCAAGCAGGCAAGAGGGTTCAGGCAGTTCCTGCTGCGCGGCATCGACAAAGTGAAGGCCGAATGGGCCCTGATTTGCACCGCTCACAACCTCGTCAAGCTGGCGAAGGCCGCATAAGCCGCCAACCTTCAAGATAAAACCGCCTTCCCGGAGCTAACTGGACAGGCTCCTAGTGAAGTTAGTCACCCCATTGGGCCCACCAAGCGATTCCGAGCTATGAAAAAAGTGCAGAAATCGCTATGAGATCGGTAATGCCGCCAGAATAAGACGGATTTCGTCGTACGCTTTCCTCTGAATGGTTGAATCCCCGCAAAAAGTGTGGTCGTGTTACGGAGCTATCGAAGGCTCCCCTGCTACCTGGTGATGACCAACGATAAAGATGAGCGAAGAAAGATAAGACCGCGGCACTCATGAAGAAAGTCTTCATGGTGCTCGATGGTCACCCCAACAACATTGTTCTGAATGCGTTGCTTTCCCTGGTGACGAAGGTGGTTGACGATGGTAATCGCGACATCGTCGCTGCTATCATGGCCGCGCATGCGCGCGGCGCCGGGGTGGCAACCAACGTCATCAAGCCGCGCGCTTTGAAGATGAATGAGGCCGCACGACGAGTTCCAATGGCCGGTAATTCTGGAGCCGGACCGCTGGAGGCGCGAGGGGCCTGCCATAAGCGAGCGCCTGGAACGGCAGCGTATCTGGTGGGTGGGCGGCTTCCGCTTCACTCTCGATTGTTTTGCAAAGCTTTCTTTGTTGTCACTGGGCACGGAGTTTCCGGACCGGTGGTGCTGCGATCAGATAATCATTTGAGGGACCGCATAATCGCACGACGAACTCATGGGCGAGGTTCGTAACCAATCTGAGCCGAGCGGCGGAATTCATTGCGTTGCTACGTCGTGCTGCTGTTTCGCCGCGAGTTCGCTCTTGCTCAAGGTCTAGAACGATGGCTCTGTATTGTTCTTACGATAAAGTCTTCTGCAGAATGCCAAAGGCCAGTGGAATGCACGCGCGAATGTCGGGGTGATCGAATAGACCGTTGCCACTTCTGCTTTTGTGAAGGTTTTCGGATGCCGGCCCCATGAAGGTGGTGCCGCGCCCGGCGGGGCCGGCGTACGCAAACCTCCAAGGGAGGAAACCGCGGGATGTTGGGCGAGATGGGGCGTCAGGCGCTATGGGGATTTGAGTGCCGCGGGTGACCTGGCTGATATGGATCGAGCCAATCCAGCAAGTTGTGCGATGGTAAAACGGCTCATCAAAGAGTGGCGGGTGGGCTCGAATTCGGTAGATTGTCGGACGAATTGAGACGACGGCTGGGTATCTGAGCGTGCTCTGCCGTGGCCGGTCGAGAGCCAGCGAACGCTATGCGCAGAATTGTGGGATTGCGAGGCGGTCATGAGGTGTCGATCCTGATCACGATTGGGGATGCCGCCGGCCGATGGCGCGGCGAGGAGCCGCGCTCGAACGTCTCGATGATGATCATGCGACCGCCGCAGCATGGACAAGCCGGCTTGCCGGGATCGACGGCGGCAGCGGCGGGCCCACCTTCAGGTTTTGCAACGGCGAGCAGCTCACGCGCGCGCGCGATGTTGTCGGCGCGCGTGCCGCTGGCGAACAGGCCGTAGTGACGGATGCGATGGAAGCCAGCCGGCAGGACGTGGATCAGGAAGCGGCGGATGAACTCGCCGGTGTCCAGTGTCATGACCTTCTGGCGCTCGCGACCATCGGCGCGATAGTCCTTCCATCGGAAGGCGACGCCGTTGTCGCCGACTGCGATCAACCGGCTGTTGGCGATGGCGACGCGGTGGGTGTAGCGCGACAGATAGGCGAGCACCGCTTCGGGTCCGCCGAACGGCCTCTTGGCATAGACCATCCATTCGGTCTTGCGCAGCGGTGCCAGATAGGCCGCGAAGGCTTGCGCATCGGCAAGTGGCGTGTGATTGCCGAAGAAGTACAGGCGGCCGGCCGCGTGCGACGCCATCAGCTTCTCCAGGAACAGCCGTCGAAAGAGCCGCGAGAGCACGCGCACCGGCAGGAAGAAGCCTTTGCGGCACGATACCCAGCGCGTGCCGTCGAGCGAGATGCCGCCACCAGGCACGATCATGTGGATATGCGGATGATGGGTGAGAGCCGAGCCCCAGGTGTGCAGGACGGAAGTCACGCCGACCCGAGCGCCGAGGTGCCTGGGATCGACCGCGATCGTGGTCAGGGTCTCGGCCGAGGCCTTGAACAGGAGATCGTAGATCACGGCCTTGTTCTGGTAGGCAATGTCGGCAATCGGCGCCGGGAGCGTGAACACCACGTGATAGTACGGCACCGGCAGCAGGTCGGCCTCGCGCTCGGCGAGCCATTGCTTCGCGGCGGCTCCCTGGCACTTCGGGCAGTGCCGGTTGCGGCAGGAATTGTACGCGATGGTGGTATGGGCGCAGTCCTCGCAGCGCGCGACATGGCCGCCGAGCGCCGCCGTGCGGCAGTTCTCGATCGCCGACATCACCTTGAGTTGGCCGATACTCACATGGCCGGCGTTGGCCCGGCGCCATGCCGGGCCGTGGCCGCGGAAGATATCCGCGACCTCCAGCGATGGACGCGACACGCGCCGCGCTTCAGGCGGGTGGTTCGGCGCCCTCCTTGAGCTTGCCCGTGATGCGATCGAGCGGGCTCATGATCTCCCGGATGGTCTTGGTGGCGACACGCGTATAGAGCGCCGTGGTGTCGAGCTTGGCGTGCCCCAACAAGACCTGGATCACCCTGATATCGGTGTTCTGCTCCAGAAGATGCGTGGCAAAGCTGTGACGAAGGGTATGCGGGGACACTTGCTTGCCGATCTCGGCCATGCGCGCCGCGGCATGGCAGGCGCGCCTGAGCTGGCGCGTCGTCATCGGGTTGACCGGGTTCATTCCGGGAAACAGCCACCCTTGTGGGCGGGCCGCCTTGTACCAGGCGCGCAGCAGTTCAAGCAGATGCGGCGAGAGCATCACGTAGCGATCTTTGTGGCCCTTGCCCTGTTCGATTCGGATCACCATGCGCTTGCTGTCGATGTCGGATACCTTCAGCGCGACTACCTCGGACACGCGCAATCCGGCGCCATAAGCCACACTCAATGCCACCTTGTATTTGAGCCCCGGTGCCGCATCGAGAAAACGCGCGACTTCCTCCGGGCTCAGGACAACCGGCAGCTTGCGTGGCTCGTGGACAAACTGGGTATGGTTCACGATGTCGGCGCGCCCAAGCGTGATCCTGAAAAAGAACCGCAGCGTCGAGACGCTTTGATTGAGGGTCGGAACCCCCGCGCCACCTGCCGCCAGATGAAGCTGATAGCGGCGAACGTCTTCGAAACTCGCGGTATCGGGCGAGCGTCCAAGGAAGGCAGCGAAGTGCTTGACCCGCTGCACGTAGTCACGTTGGGTCTTGGGCGCCAACTTGCGGATCGTCATGTCTTCGATCATGCGCTGCCGCAGCGGGCTTATGGCCTTATCGGTCATGAGGGATGCTCCTGTCTTGATGGAGGTTGCGAACCCCTCATCTCAAGACAGGACGCCCCGTGGCGCTATCGTGTTGGTCGTGCAGGCCGCCGCAGTGCCCTACCGCGCGAGCGGTTTAGTCCCTTGGCACATCTCGGACATGGCGGAATGTCCGACTTGAGTCTGTGCGTTCGGGGGTAAAGCGGACGACGGCGCAACGGGCTGATCAAAGCGACGGTCGACCTCCTCCGCGGCGGTAACGTTGACTGGTTAGGTTAAGAGGCGTTGCTCCCTCGATGTTCAGCCCGTCTGCGCCAATAGAAGCCATCTCTCTGCAGGGCGAACTTGATCTCGTCGCTAACAGCGACAGCTCCTTTCTTCTTGCGCCACCGTCCTGAGTTGCCGATGGTAGGTATCGGTTGCCCTTTCGCAACCACCAACAGGCGATCACGCTTCTCGTTTAGATACACATCAAACATGCAGTCCCCCTCAGCCCGCATCAGCATATCGGTTTCTCGCGGAAAGGGAGTTACTAAAATGCAACAACTAGCGCAGCATTGTGAGAAGCGAAGTGAAACTTCTTAAGGCGTTACCGCCAGTGAAGATCAGCTCGACCCCCGAACGTGGTGGCGATCTACCGTTGCGCCTTGCTAAGGCCCATTGAGAAGTTGCCGTGCCGCTTGACGTGATCTGTCCCAGTTTGATGTCAGCTATCGGGGCTGAACCGGACGTGGCGCAAACATGCGCGTTTGTCGATTTTTGACCCAGGCTGTGTGAAAACTCGAAAATTCAAAGCGAGACGAGAATGATATTCTTGAGCTTGATTTAAAAGTCGAATGCGCTTGCAATATGGGCACCTAAAGCGGCCTTGAACGAAAAACTTGTCCTATCGCGATTCGTCGCCTTCGCGTTTCCCAGCCCAGACCCAAATCGGACCCTTAACGAGGTCCGCTTGAAGCAGCGCGTCGTCAGGTCGGTTGAAGGCGTGCCGACGGTCGGCCTCAGACGCTAGGCTTAGGCATTCGGAGTGTGACGCGGCAACCCTGATCCAGATTATCGTAGTCGATCGTGCCACCGAGTTGCTGCGATAGCAGGGATACAACCCGCGATCCGACGCCTTCCGACCGCTGCTTTCGGATGCCGATGCCGTTGTCACTCACGGTAAGAACCACTTCGCCATCGGCGTGAAGCTCGACGTGGATGTGACCCGGCCGCCCGTCCGGGAAGGCATACTTGAGGCTGTTCGTAACAAGCTCATTGAGGATGATTGCGATTGGGACCGCCTGCTCGCTGTGAATGTACAGCTCATCCGCCCGAGCCGTGATTGCCACAGCGCTCGTCCCGCTGATCGACGCGGAGAGATACTGGCATATTTCCGTGAGGTACTGCTTGGCATCGACGACCTTCAGCTCGGCCCTGATCGTGAGGTGATCGTAGACCTGCGCCATCACTTGGATGCGTGAGGCCATGTCGCCGAGCGCGTCGGCCGCGCTCACGTCAGCCCGCTTGGCCTGCAACCGCATCATCGCGGATATCATTGCTAAATTGTTCTTCGTGCGATGCGCCAATTCCATGAGAAGAACCGTTTTCGCTTTCTCCGCGCTAACCACCTTCTCCATCTCGTTACGAAATCCCTCGGCGACTACGCCGATACCGATGCCCGTCGTGACGAAAAATCCAAAAGGTAGAAGATGCGCAGTCCACGGTGCAGCAGGAGCGGCATACACCGCATATACCATGGCGAGCGCCGTCCCGAAAAATGAGCTCCCGCGATCGAACAGAATGCCGCATAAAAAGATCCCGGGAAGAAGGAAGAACAATCCGCCGAAGCCGCTCTGCGATTGCATACCCATTTGTACAAGAATGAAGAACGCCATGATAAGAGCGCTCGTCCCAAACCGGATATAGGCAGGCTGCGGATGAGCAGGCAGGAAATAGAGCAGGCGTTCCATCGAATAGAAACCGTTAGGCTGCGCCTTGAGTTCCCGAAGTTCTCGGCCAATGTCCCTATTCTGTGGGTCGCCCTTGCTCCGGCGGTGGCCGGCTGTAGGCACGCTAGGAGCCTGTCCAGTTAGCTCCGGGAAGGCGGTTTTATCTTGAAGGTTGGCGGCTTATGCGGCCTTCGCCAGCTTGACGAGGTTGTGAGCGGTGCAAATCAGGGCCCATTCGGCCTTCACTTTGTCGATGCCGCGCAGCAGGAACTGCCTGAACCCTCTTGCCTGCTTGATCTGTCCGAACACGGGTTCGACGATCTGCTTACGCAAGCGGTAACGACTTCGGTAGCCGGCGCGCTTGAGCTTGGTGCTCATCCTGGCGATCAGCGAGCCGGCTCTTGAAGCCGTTTTCGCGGTGGCGGACTTGGTGCCGTGCTTCTGCCTTCCGGTGGCGATGTAGCCCTCGATGCGCCGCCGTTTGATGGTGCGAAGATTGGCGTCGGAGCAGTAGCCGGCGTCGGCCGATACCTCGTCGGGATTGGTCCCCAGATTGGCCCTGATCCCGTCGAGCAGAGGGGCCAGTTGCGCCTGATCGCTGGAGGAACTGGTCAGCGTCTGCGCCACGATGATCTGATGGGCACCATCGACCGCGGCCTGGGCGTTGTAGCCCTGAATGTAACCTCCTTGGTCTTCAGGATGCGGCTCTCCGGGTCGGTGAAATTGCGTTGCGCCTTGCCGTCGGGCTCTGCCTTCGGCGGTGCCGGCGGCTTGCCAGTCTTCCTGCGGCCCGCCGCCTGACGTTTGTCCTCCGCCTCGGCCCGCGCCTTGCTCTCCGCTTCGGCGGCGGCCTTGGCTTCGGCCTCCAGCGCCGCCTTGGCCTCGCGGATCTTCTCAAGCCGCTTCTGCTTGTCGGCCACCCAATCGGGCATCTCGTCGCCGCGCTTGTCGCCGTGGAGTTTGTCCTCCTGCGCATCGGCGGCCTCCGCCGCCTTGAGCCAGCGGTCGACCTCCGCCTCAAGCTCCGCTTCCCGTTTCTTCATGCGATCGTAGCTCATTGCCTTGTGCTTGGACGCGTTGGCCTTGATCTTGGTGCCGTCGAGCGCAACGTGCCCGAGCTTCACCAACCCGGTCTTCTCGGCGAGCTTCAACACCTGCACAAACAGGTCGGCCAACGCCTTCAGGTGCCGCCGCCGGAACTCCGAGATCGTGCGGAAGTCCGGAGGGTCGCCCGCCACGATCATCATGAAATCCGCCCGCTCCACGGCCGCCCTGGCGATCCGCCGCGACGAGTAGAGGCCGCTGGCATAGCCGTGCAGAAGCAGCGCGGTCATCATCCGCGGATCGAACGGAGGCTGGCCCAGCCCGCTCCGGTAGCCGCCCAGGATCGCCGATAGATCGAGGCTCTCCCTGACCAGCGAAACGATTAGCCGCGAAACGTGGTCTTGCGGCACATAATCCTGCACGCTCGGCGGCAGAAGCTGGGCCTCATCGATCTTCCAGGGTCGAAATTCCTTGCTCATGGCCACCCAAGGAATCAAACTCGCACCCGCTTGAACAGTCACTACTCAGACAGGCTCCTAGTGAAGTAGTCCTTCACCGTCCGCGATACGAGGATCTCGCTCGCCGCGGCGAGCGAAGCGATCCGTGCGGCGACATCATCAATCCGAACAGAATGAAGCGGATCGACAGGGCCGAGGAGATCGCCGCGGTTGTCCAGCCAAATTCTTTTTGCAGCGGGATGATAAAGACGCCGGGTGCGCCGACGGTGCCGGCAGTGATCAAGGCAGTCAGGAAGGTGACGGCGACCACGGCCCAGCCGTAGTGAATGTTTCTGCGGGCGAGGGCAGCCGGGAGCCGTTGCGAGATCATCAGATACTGTATCCGGGTTGGAAGAGCCGTCGAAGCAACCAGACAGTGCCTTGAACTCGGCTGAAAGACCTTGCCTTTTGCCTTGTTTGTCCTTCGGGAGAGCTTGATTATTCCTCCAGATTGAATTGAACGCGATTTGCTGTCTGACAGTCGCGAGCTTGACCAAACATCGCAACTGCTCCGGACCGACAAGCTGACCAGCCATTGAACCGCCGGTCTTCGAAGGGCTTATCTGTCTCGTGCAGAACCGCAACCGCGGGGACACAATCTTGCCGCCCGCGCCGGGCCGGTCACCAATGCGGCCGAAAGGAGTCACCGCCGATCTGGAGCAAGAGCTTTCTCACGTCGAAGTTATTGGGCCTTGGCTCACCGTACTCACACGTAAAGGTCTGTTCACCTGAGCAGACAGGCGACGCCATTGGCATGTTGCACGGTCGAAGGACGAGAGCATACGTGTGGACACAGAGCCGGCGGCTCAGCGATATCACGACGGCTATTAAAGACGGGCGTCAGGATCGGCACCTCGCTGACGCTTCTCACCAATTGAAAGATTAATGCAGCACGACTATTCCAAGCCCGCGCGTCTAAAGCCTTCCAAATAGTGATCGCGATCGACGTCGTGTTTGATGGGCATCTGGGTCGCGATCCACGCCAATGTGATATTCGGTTGCGCGCGGCGCAGTTCTTGAAGGGCAGCTGCAGCAACGTCCGTTAGACCGCTCATGCCGGCTGCCGCGGTAAGCACGCGAAGTGCCCCTACAAGATCATGCCGCTGCCGCAAAGCGTCGCGGCTGAGCCTGATGGCCTCATCATAGTCGCGGCCAATAAACAGCGCATACGCGGCCACGCCGCAATAGCGCGCAGCAAAGGGATCACGGGGGCTGAGGCGCAATGCATGACGCGCCTCTCGGTCACCCTCCTCCCAAAGCCCGCAAAAGGCCAGCGCTCTCCCATAGTAAGCTCGTGCCAAGGCAAAATTTGGGTTCAGCCGGAGCGCGAGGCCGTACTCCGCTATCGAATTGTCAAAACGGCGATTGAACAAATAGACACTGCCCAGTGCATAGTGGGCCCAGGGATCTTCGCTATCTGCATGGATTGCGGCGAGTGCGGCTCGCTCGGCTACCGGCATAGCTGCGGCCATCTCCTCCCAACCCATATGAGCGCCAAGGGTGTGGCTAGCCGCAAGAACGCCCGGGGCCTGGCCATAGCTTGGATCGATGCTGATTGCATTCTCCAGAAGAGCTTGAGCAGCTACGTTGTCCTGCCGCGTGACGCGCCAATAGTGGGAAAGCGCACGCATGACGAGGTCCCATGCGTCCATATTGTCTGGTGCCTTGCGACGAGCGCGGAAGTCCTCTGCAGCGTAGAGCTGGGGCTCAATTGCGACGACGATCGCCTGCGTGATTTCATCTTGCACCGCGAATACATCATCAAGGTCGCGGTCGTAGCGCTCCGCCCACAGATGGCTGCCCGTCGCTACGTCGTTCAGTTGGGCGGTTATGCGTACGCGCTCGCCCTCCTTGCGCACACTACCTTCGACTACGTAACCAACGCCGAGCTCGTCACCAACTTGCTTCAGGTGAATAGATCTTCCCTTGTAAGAGAAGGAAGAATTGCGGGCGATGACATAAAGCCAGCGCAGCTTCGAAAGCGCTGTGATGATGTCCTCGCTGATGCCTTCCGAAAAATACTCTTGCTCAGGTTCTCCGCTCATGTTGATGAACGGCAGTACGGCGATTGTCGGCCGATCGAGCAGTGACAACTTTGCCGGCGACGTATCTTGGGCGCGATCTTCGGCAGGGCTCAGCGATTGCAACGAACCATCCGGCGATTGGGTGTCAGCTTCGTCCGCCTGAACCACGCCGACAAAACGAAATCCTTTTCGCTGAATTGTGCGGATCAATTTCTGGTCCCTGCCATTATCAGCGACGGCGTTGCGAGCAGCGCTGATTCTGCTCGTCAACGTCGACTCTGAGACGATCCGACCATCCCAGATGTTGGCGATCAAATCATCCTTACGGACGACGCGATCGCGGTTCTCCACGAGATAGACCAACAAGTCGAACACCTGCGGTTCGATAGCAATCCTATCTTCGCCTCGGCTTAGCTCGCGGCGGTCTGTATCGAGCAAATAATCTGAAAAGTGAAACTGCACCTACGCGCCCCCTTCATGGGCCTTTCCGAAGGAAAATCAGGCTGATCTCAAGGACAAGACAAGCAGTCGTCAGAGTCTTTCTGAGCGAGTTCGGTCACTTTCGGCTCATCGCAGTCACGTCCCGTGACCGCAAACGACACTAGAAGGCGAGACAACACTGTGACGCAAATCACCCCAAAACAGAGCGAGCAATCCACCACGTCGGCGACACCAGACCTTGCCTCACTCAAGATACGGCAGCAGGCGGCCTGGTCGTCGGGCAACTATGCCATTGTCGGCACCACGCTGCAAATCGTCGGCGAGGAACTTTGCGAGGCGCTCGATCTCGGAGCAGGTTCGAAAGTGCTCGACGTGGCCGCAGGCAACGGCATGATCACGCTCGCTGCGGCTCGTCGCTGGTGCGATGTGACCTCGACTGACCATGTGCCCGCGCTGCTGGAAGCAGGGCGTACGCGCGCCGCAGCAGAGGGCCTGTCGGTCGACTTCATAGAGGCTGACGCTGAGAACCTGCCGTTCGACAACGATGGCTTCGATGCTGTTGTCTCCACTTTCGGCGTGATGTTCACGCCGAACCAGGACAAGGCAGCCGCCGAGTTGTTGCGAGTCTTGAAGCGCAAGGGACACATCGGGCTCGCAAACTGGACGCCCGAAGGCTTCATCGGCCAGGTCTTCAAGACACTCGGCAAATACCTGCCGCCGCCGACCGGCGCCAGGTCGCCCGCACTGTGGGGAACGCGCGCAAGTCTCACCGAGCTGTTTGGCTCGGAGGAAGCTCGATCAAGGCGGAGCCTCGCACCTTCAACTTCCGTTATCGTTCGCCAGAGCATTTTCTCGATGTGTTCAAAACTATGGCCCGGTCCTGAAGGCGTTCGCGGCGCTCGAGCCGACGAAGCGGGAAGAGCTTCAAGACGATCTGCACGCTCTAATCGTGCGCATGAACAGAGCTGGCGATGGCACCATGATCGTGCCGAGTGAATACCTTGAGGTCGTGATCACCAAGCGGTGATATGAGCCCGAATCGCTAACTCCGCAGACTGACTCGGAGTTGCTCACGACACCAGGCCGTCGCCCACGAGTGCCGCGCGATCAATCGAACGATTGCCAGGGTGGAAGCCTGGCAATTGCGGGGTCTCGGACTCATCCGCCAGCCGGAGAGAGCAACTGACGACAACCTTGCAACCGCGTTGGCCCAAATGGGGCGTCCCATGACAAGCCCAATCCAACCTGCTGGCGCGCAATACATGACAAGCACCGTAATCGCCCTGCATTGCGCGGTTCAGGCCGGCAATGGGTACATCTCGCCGAAACCCTCGGTCAAAGCCATCGCATTCTCGCTCCGACCAGTTCAACGGGTGTCCGGTTTGGGTCTCTGGGCGACATCGGAGGGGCGGTGAATAGCGCATCGATTGTTCGGATCATTCAAAATGTCAGCGCAGCAATTCCCATTCTGCTTTCAATGAACTTATCAAACAGAAGGCGGACGATCGCTAAGATAATCTCTGAACGATCTGCGCTTTCGTATTCGAATTGGATCGCGTCAAATATCTTGAGAGCGAAACGATCCGAGAAGCGGTCGGGGTGGATAGTTGCCAGCTCTTGAAAGACTTCGGTCCAGAGCGTTTCCTATCCTTCGTTCATATCTGGTCCCGAGCACATACTGGGCTTCCGCGTCCCATGTTCGGCCGCTTCTTTGTACCACAAGATTTCCTTGTCACTGTCCCTCACCACTCCTCTGGTGCCGAGGTCGTAGGCTCACGTTTCGACGAAGATCATCTGAGGAACGTCGGTTCTTTGCCCGCTTTTCGAAACAGGAGAATGGATTTCTTAGATTCACGCCAATGCGTCGAACGTCAAAGATGCGGCTTTCTGCGACAAAGCCGAAGTCGGCTTCGGGTCATGAGCGACCGACCCAGTGCGCCGTGATCTCTCTCGGATGACCGCAACTCTTTGAAAGCTGACAAGATTTCGCTGTGCCGGCCGGTATCACGGCGAGTCAACCGGACCGGCAACGGCGACGATCCGAAGCTGATCGCGGAAGTCACGCTAGAGCAGATTCCGGCTGATGTAGGTCATCGTCTATATCCCGCATGGCGAAAATAGTTGGCGCACTGGTCGGGGACAAACGATTTTACGAGTTTGCCGATCAGCCGCCAGAGTTCCTTCACGGTGCGCTTGGCACCTTTTCGCAGCGCGGCTTTGAGTTTCGAGAATGCCATCTCGATTGGGTTGAGGTCTGGCGAATAGGCGGGCAGATAGCGGACTGTTGCGCCAACAGCCGCGATTGCTTCGCGCACCCCATCGATTTTGTGGGTCCGCAGATTGTCCATGAATACGATGTCGCCTTTTGCCAGCGTCGGCACGAGCACCTGCTCGACATAGGCCATGAATGTGGCTCCATCCATCGCACCATCAATGACATAAGGTGCGGTCAGGCCGCTGACGCGCAACGCCGCGATGAACGTCAGGGTTTTCCAGTGGCCGTGCGGTACACTTGCGACGAGTTGCTCGCCACGCGGAGAACGACCAGAATGACGAACCATTTTGGTTGTCACCGACGTCTCATCAATAAAGACCAGCCGTCGCGTGCGTAAAGACGATTGCTCGGCTTTCAGCGCAGCGCGCGCAGCGGCGACATCAGGCCGATCCTGTTCGGCGGCGTGCAGTGTTTTTTTTGAACGTGATGCGGTGCCGCTCGTAAAATCGCCAAATCGAGGTTCTGCCGACCTTCAGTCTTTTGGCCGATCCGAGCCGTGTGGCGATCTCATCGAGTGTCAGATCGGGTTCAGCGGCCACCAGATCGAGCAGCCACTGCTGATGCGGCTCGAGCGGCGAGCGACAGTGTCCGGTGCCGGGCTTCGCTGCGACGCTACCGGTTGTATGCCAGCGATCCATCCAGCGGATAGTGGTCGAGGCCGCAAGATCAAGCAGCCGCGCGGCTTCCCGGCAGCTCTCGCCGCCCTCGACCAAAGCCACCACACGATCTCTCAAATCTGTCGAATAACCCTTTGCCATGATCGTCCTCGCCCCTAATGGTTGCGATGACCGAATCTGATTTGCTGCAGTTAGGGAATCCCCTTGGGCGCAAAACGATTCACATCAGGCGGAAACCGCTCTAGCCGGAACATAATGGCCGTGAGGGCTCGGCGTCACTCCACTCCAATGTCGGCCGCACGGCAAGGCGAGGTCGGCGACGCGGAATGTGAACGGGCTTACGCGGTGCGTGCGAGGCCGTTGCCTTGAGGCGGCCCTTCTGGCAATCGGGGTCAAGATACGGACGAAGAAAGTCACTGAGCAAGGCCACCGGCGGTGAGATTCCGTGCCAAACATGTGTCCGTCAAAGAGTCTGGTGGTGAATACTTCCAGGTCTCGTTCGATAACGAGGACCCCAGCGACGATGACCTGGATTTGTCGCCCCCCGATCAGCCCTATCTTCTCGTTCAGCGTCAGTTCGAGGATGATGATGGCGGCGTCTGCTACATCGAGACCCTCGATCACGACACCTACACCGGCCACTACCGCCTGCGGCTCATTGAGTTCACACCCACACGCCTCGCCTTCGAGATCGTCAGGAAGGACCACAAATACGTCGAAGTCACCTTCGACCTAGACGCGAAGCGTTTCAGTGAAATCAAACGCATCGTGAAAATCATTTTTGGCGTGCGAGCCTGACCGGCGGCGCCTGGCAAGGTGAGAGATGGTCGCCACCTTCGAAATCTGCCACCGGAAAGACCGGAAAGCAGACTACCGGCCGCGCATGATGGTCATCCTCAGTAACCGAGGAGTGCGACCATGTCAGATAACGAAGCCCGCCTGTTGGAAAGCCCAACCCGCACGCCCTAGAACAAGGGCAAGCTGATCCGCGCGAAGCCACCGCTGCGGCCAAAACACGTCTGGTCCATCAGAACGCGGCTAATGGTTGGCGCGACGTTACGGAACGGGCGGCGGCCGATGCGGCCTTGCGTGATGCGCGCGACGCCCTGCAAAGAAGTCACGATGAATTGGAAAGCCGGGTCGAGGAGCGGACACGCGAGCACGAGATCGCGCTGAGGCAACTTCATGAATCCCAGAAGATGGAGAGTATCGGGCAGCTGACGGGCGGGGTCGCGCACGATTTCAACAACCTGTTGGTGGTCATATTGGGAAGCCTGAGTTTGCTGAAGAAGGCGGTTCCGCAAGAGCCGCGGATTTCCCGTTTGCTGGACCGAGCCATCCAGGGCGCCGAGCGCGGTGCGACCCTCACCATGCGGCTGCTCGCCTTTGCGCGACGGCAGGAATTGAAAGTCGAATTAGTCACTCTGCAAACATTGATTCCCGAAATGCTGGATTTTTTGCGGCATTCCGTCGGTCCAAACATTGAGATTCGCGCGGAGATTTCGCCGGAGGTCGAAGCAATCGAGGTTGATGTCAACCAACTCGAAGTGGCTCTGATCAATCTTGCTGTCAACGCCCGGGACGCGATGCCGCAAGGCGGCTCACTGACGATTGCTTGTCACAACGAGACGAGTGGGAAGAGCATAGGGCTGTCTCGGGATCCCTTCGTCTGTATCACCGTTACCGACACAGGTGAGGGCATGAGTGAAACCACGTTGGCACGCGCACAGGAGCCATTCTTCACTACAAAAGGCATCGGCAAAGGCACCGGCCTTGGGCTGTCGATGGTTCACGGATTTACGGCGCAATCCGGCGGAACGATGCGGATCAAAAGTCAACCGGGGAAGGGGACTTCGGTCACGATCTGGCTGCCGCGAGCAAAGGAAGGTAGCAAGGCGTCGAATTTGGACATACCCCTCACGCAACCGAAAGAAGCGCGAAGCCTCCGGGTGTTGCTCGTGGATGACGATATCCTGGTGAGCATGGGGGCGGCTGATATGTTGCTCGATCTCGGTCACCGCGTGACCGAGGTTCAATCAGGGCCACACGCGCTCAAGCTGCTGGAAAGCGATGCTCCGTTCGACATCGTCGTGACTGATTACGCTATGCCGGGAATGAACGGTTTTGAACTCGCCCAGTGGGTCAAGGAGCGAAATCCAAGAATACCCATCATCCTGGCAACCGGATACGCGGAATTGCCGGCTGACCGGTCGATTGAGTTTGGGCATTTGTCCAAGCCTTATACGTCAAAAGACCTGGCAGCCGCGCTGGAGAAGGCGGTGATGTAGCACCGCGATGGGACGGCTTGGCCATCTTGCATGAGCGAGAACTTGGCGGTGTCAGGAACGGAACCGAACTGGCGCGGTTGAGAGCTCGGAGATCCATCATGTCCGATGCTGTCGAATGCCCGTTGGTGCGCATTCCGGTGAAGGCGACCATGGATTCCGACGCATGGCGACCACTTGATCCGGTCGATGACGACCAGGGCGGCGCCTGAGCGAGATGGCGCCGTTGGATGCAGGTTTTGATCTCAGTATTCGTGGTTTCGGTCAAGCTTCAGGTGGAGCCCGAGCGCGGCGCGGAGTGACCGCCGCGAGTTAGACGCAGCGCCGCGGACGGGCGGGCTGTTGGTGACGGTGGTCATTTTTTGACGGCCTTCGCCGACTTTGTGGCTGTCGCATCCGCCATTTCCGCGACCGGTCCTGCGGTGTCCGACCTGGACATCTTCGGATTGCGCATTGACGGGCCGTCCAGTGCAAGGCGGTAGGCATTGTGCACGAGGCGATCGAGGATGGCATCAGCGAAGGTTGGTTCGTCGATAACGTCATGCCATGCCTCGACCGGCAGCTGGCTGGTGATCAGCGTCGAGCCGGCGCCGTAGCGGTCTTCGACAATCTCCATCAGATCGCGGCGCTGGTTCGGATTGAGACGATCCGGCCCCCAATCGTCAAGGATCAACAGATCGGCCTTGGTGAGCATGCGGAACAGGCGTGCGAAGCGGCCGTCACCGTGCGCCAGTTCGAGGTCGGCGAACAAGCGCGGCACGCGCGCGTAATGCACGGTATAGCCGTCGCGGCAGGCTTTCTGTGCCAGCGCGCAACTGAGCCATGACTTGCCGACGCCGCACGGGCCGGTGACGAGCAGGTTGCGATGCTCGGCGATCCAGCGACCGGCGGCCAACTGCTGGAACAGTGCCTTGTCGAGCCGCCGTGGCGTGCGGTAGTCGACATCCTCGATCGAGGCCTGGCCGTGGCGCAGCTTCGCATTGCGCAGCCGGCTTTTGAACCGCTGCGTGCCGCGATGGGTCGCCTCGCGATCGAGCATCAGCGCCAACCATTCGGCGGGTGCGAGATCCCTGGCACGGTCTTGCGATTGCAGTTCGACGAAGGCGTCGGCCATGCCGTCGAGCCGCAAGGCTCGGAGCTGGTCGAGGGTTGGGTGTGTGAGCATCGATTGTTGTCTCCTCAGTGGAAGTAGCGGGGGCCACGGATGTTGGAATGAACTATCGCAGGCCCGTCCGTGGCGGGGTCAGGCCGTCGGCGATCGAGGTTGGTCTTCAGGATCGAGGTGACCGAAGTGTAGGAGCGGGCGCCGATCTCGAGGGCGCGGGCGCAGGCCGCCTCCAGCCGCTCATGTCCAAAGCTGGTCGCGTGCCGCAGGATACCGATCGTGGCGCGGAAGCCTTGCTCCGGATGCGTTCGCTCGCGCAGAATGATCTCGATCAGCGCCGATGTCTTCGGCCCAATCTCGTTCGCCCGTCGCTGGATGCGTTCCGGCGTCCAGTCGGCATAGCGCCGGTGGCTGGACGGCATATGTTCGCGCACGGTCGTGTGGCGGCGGTTGGATGACGAGCGCACATGGACGGCGACGCGATTGCTTTGATGGAAAAGCTCGATGGTCCGCGCGGTGATCCGCGCCCACAGCGTCTCGCGCAGCAGCGCATGCGGCACCGAGTAGTAGTGCTTCTCGACCTCGACGTGATAATCGAGGCCAGCCTTGCACTGCTTCCATTCGGCGTAGACGTAAGGCGCTGTTGGGAGCGGCTTCAAGGCCGATCGGTCTGTCGCGTCGAACAAGGTGCGCCGGCTCGCGCCCAGATGCCGCGACACTCGGTCGTTGAGTGTTACGAGGCACTCCCGGATCGCCGCGTTCAGTTCCGGCAGCGAGAAGAACCGGCGGTTCCTGAGCTTGGCGATGATCCAGCGCGTCGCGACCTGCACGGCGACTTCGACCTTGGCCTTGTCGCGCGGCTTCCTGGGCCGCGCCGGCACGATCGCCGTGCCGTAGTGCGCCGCCATCTCGGCATAGGCGCGATTGACGGCGGGCTCGTAGAAGCAGGCTTTGGTGACGCCGGACTTCAGATTGTCGGAAACCACCATCGCCGGCACACCGCCGAAAAATGCGAAAGCGCGTGTGTGCGATCCGATCCAGTCGGGCAGCGACTGCGTGGCCGTCGCCTCGGCGTAGGTGTAGCTCGACGCGCCGAGGGTTGCGACGAACAGTTGGCAGGCATGCACCTCGCCGGTCGTCGCGTCAAAAATGTCGATCGTCGTGCCGGCATAGTCGACGAACAGCTTCTCACCGGCCACGTGCGCCTGCCGCATCGTCGGCGACAGGCGGCCCTCCCAGGCGCGGTACAGTTCGCAAAACCGGCTGCGGCTGTAACCGTCGGGATGGGTGGCGCGGTACTCCTCCCATACCAATTGCAGCGTCACGCCCTTGCGGCGCAACTCGCGATGAACCGCCGGCCAGTCCGGCAATGACCGCCAGTCCTTGGTCGTGGCGGCAGGCACCGGATACAGGCGGCGTTCCAGCGCGGCGTCGCCGAGATCGTCCGGCAACGGCCAACTGATACCGGCTTCACGCGCCCGGCGCAGACACGCCCCCGCAGCGGTCGGGCCGATTCCGAGGCTCGCTGCGATCTGACGCTTGGACAGGCCGGCGGCCGACAGCCGCAGCACATCCCGGATCTTGCGCATGGGTAATCTCGATTGGGCCATTCCCGCTCCTCTGGAAAAAGGAGCGAGGTCCGGCTGATTCGCGGATCACCCAACGGCGTTCATCACGCCCGTCCACAGCCCTGTTGCCCGGGTCGCCATCGACCGGAACAGGTGGTCGTCATCGATCGGAAATGGTGGTCGCCATCAATCGGATTCACCGGTCGCCATGCCCCGGAGCGCGCACCCGTTGGCAAGTTGAAGCGTCTTCAAAGAGCGGTTGGACGGATCTATCTGCTTTTGACCAAGGAAGCGGCCGTCGCCCCGAACACTGATTATCTCGAAGACTTCCGAGCGGCGCGCCGACTTGAAACGTCGATTGCTTCGGCGCCCGACAGAGGACAGGCGTTGTCGTCAGCACTTGCGAAAACGCCGCCCACCTGAGGCATAAAAATAAGCCGCCGCGCTGCGCAAGGATTGCTTCACCAGCGCTCCACGACACGAAATCCTTTGGAACGATCGCGGACTCCGCAGGTTCAATCTGCGCTGCAACATTTTCCAGGGCTCATCCGGATTTCGTGCACGCGGACGGAGATCATCTATGACCGCAGTTTCTATCAAGCGCCTTCGTCGCGCTGTACGAGGCCGAACCGCTACAAATTCGACTTCCTTCGTGGCTGCGTCAGCGGCCGTGGTTGGAACTCTGGCTGCAGTGGCCTTGGTCAATCGATACCTTGCGAACAAAGCGGAGCGCGACAATCCGCCTTCCGGTCGTTTTCTGAAGATTAACGGCATCCGACTGCATTATGTCGAGCGCGGGGCAGGCGACCCGGTGGTTCTTCTCCACGGCAATGGGAGCATGATCCAGGATTTTGAATCCAGTGGCCTGATAGATCTTCTTGCCAAAGATCACCGGGTTATAGTGTTTGATCGTCCCGGATTCGGTCACAGTGAACGGCCCCGCAATGTCGTGTGGACGCCAGTCGCCCAGGCGGAATTGCTTCAACTCGCCCTCGCAGAACTCGGCATTTCCGACGCAATCGTGCTTGGACATTCCTGGGGCGCGTCGGTCGCGGTCGCAATGGCGCTGAAATATCCCGTCCGGGTCCGAGGACTTGTTCTTGCTTCGGGCTACTATTATCCGACGGTGAGGCCCGACGTCGTCGCGCTGTCCGTCCCGTCCGTGCCTGTCGTCGGCGATATTCTGAGTTATACGGTGTCTCCGTTCTTGAGCCGAGTGATATGGCCGCTGATGCTGAAGAAGATCTTTGGCCCGAGATCGGTGCCGGAGAAGTTCAACGCATTTCCGAAGGAAATGGCGCTGCGGCCATCCCAAATCAGGGCATCGGCCGCCGAGTCTGCGCTCATGATCCCCGACGCTTTCATGCTCCGCCACCAGTATGCCGATTTGAAGATGCCCGTCGTCATCATCGCCGGCGAGCAAGACAAGCTGATCGATATCGACACCCAGTCCGCCCGGCTTCACGCCGAAATTATCCAGAGCAGTTTTCACAGGATAGCCGGGAACGGCCACATGATTCAACAGACAGCTACCAATCAGGTGATGTCGGCGATAAGGGAAGTCGGAGGCAGGTCGAGTGAGCTTGCAGCCGCTGTATAGCGATCTGGCCACCCTTGCCTCGCACTGCCTTTACCAGGAGAGGGGTATGGAAACTGAGGACATGTTTGTCGAACGTCTGTCAAAGCCTCATTCTTTGTCGCCGGCCGCAGTGCAGGCGGCATTCGTTGCGCTTCGTCGAGGAGGCGGACGGATGGCGCAGTTCAGTAACGCCGATTTTGGCGGGATGTCGTAATGGTCGCCGGGCATGTCGATGGTTGGCGGGCGCATCTGAAATCCAATTAGTTTAGATGCCAAATGGCTGCATTGAGCGCCAAGGCAAAAAGCACCCAGCCCGCATAGGGCACGAAAAGCCACGCGGCCGCGCGGTCTCGCTGCCACGATATAGCAATGACGGCGACAAGGGACGGCAAGCAGAAGCAGAATGACCAGAAGGGCGGCGCCTATCTGGTGGGTTGAAAAGAACACCGGCGACCAAAGGAAATTGAGCCCGAGTTGCGCCCACCACAGTCGCATCGATCGACCGCTGCGCTCTCGTTCAAAAGTGCGCCAGCCCGCTACAGCGATCAGCACATAAAGGACGCTCCATACCGGCGCGAACAACCAGCTTGGCGGGTTGAAGGCCGGCTTTGCCAGCCCCGCGTACCATTCGCCTGGCGCGGTCACAAAGCCTACGGCGAGGCCACCGCCGACCGTGAGAACAAGGAATCCGATCCGCGCGAGCCAACGTTTCATTCGCAACGGATTACCTGCTGCTGAATGGTTGCGCGGTCGATCATCCCATGGGAATCAACCAACAGACGGCCTCCGAGCACATTAATGCCAGCCGCCGGGTTCTGCCAATTTCGACCAGCTCATCAAACGCTGCTGCAAATTTATCGCCTAGGGCACAATCGGCGTAATTGTGGAAACTCGGCACGCGCCACATAGCATTGAGCTTTTCATTGACGCCCGGCTGCTTCCGCCGACGCCCGCCGAGAGCCGGGCAGTGCCGATAGCCAATCTGTATATGCGCAAGGTGGTCTGGAAGGCAATCGATGTTGAAAGCAGGATTTGTGCGTGAGCGGGGGAACGAGCGAACGTCGATCAGCACGCGCGGGCATCGGGCGCCACGGCGCTCAACGTTTTTGCGTCACCGATGCTCTTCGGCAATGGTCAGCTTGTTATGACCGAGTCTCAGTGCTGCGCCTGCCAACCATCTATCAGTGGGTCCAAATGGCGGAGGGAAGCGGCTTCGCCGCCTACGGACCGCGCATTACTGAAATTCCAGAGATTACCGCCCGGCAGGCCGTCATGCTCTTCAGCGGTACCAAGGTCGCCGACATCCCCGTCGAGCAGCCGACCAAGTTCGAGTTGGTGATAAACCTCAAGACCGATAATGCGCTCGGCGTCACGGTGCCTCCAGCATTACTGGCTCGCGCCGACAAGGTAGTTGAGTAGCAATTGATGTCGCTTATTGACCCAATTCAGACATAAGACGCTTGGACCCTCGCTAACATTCGCCTAGGCTTAAGTTCGTCGTGGAATTTGAACCGAACTGTGCGACCCGCTCATGCGTTCCGGAATGCCCGACGGATTTTGCTCGATACCAAGCGCCACCGGCGCTATTGCGCGGCTCGCATGCGCGCGGCTGCGCGAGCTTGGCAACGACGTGGCAGCCGTTCTGGCCGAGGTAGGGGCGAGGCCCGAGCAGGTCAACGATGACGCCATAAGGCTTGAAGTGCCCAAGCAAATCAGAATCCTCGAGCTGGCGTCAGAAGAACTTAAGGATGGACTTCTCGGGTTTCACCTCGCTCGTAATTTTGATCTCCGCGAAATCGGGCTAGTTTACTATGTGATCGCATCATCGGAACGACTTGCCGATGCCCTGCTGAACGGAAAGCGATACTGCACGATAATGAATGAGGGTGTTCGCCTTAGCGTGAAGCTGGACGATCGAGCGGCTGCAATAGCGCTCGACTATGTCGATGTCGACAGGCAGTCGGACCGGCATCAGATCGAGTTCTGGCTGGTGACGTTGGTGCGGATCTGCCGGCAAGTGACTGATACCAGGCTAGCACCGCGCCATTTGAGGATCAGACACCGGCGTGACGAAACGCCCGTGGAAATGAAGAGCTTTTTCGGATGCGATATTGAATTTGGCGCTGCTAGCGACGAGATAATTTTTTCGGCACCCGTGGCATCCCTGCCCATTGTCGGCTCTGACAACCTCTTGAACGACCTGCTACTGCGGTACGCAGAAGAAGCGCTCGCCGACCGTCCGCAAGAGCGCGCTTCTCTCCGATCGGCCGTCGAGAGAGTCTTGCCGCAGCTGCTCCCACATGCCAAAGCCAGCGCATCGAACGTCGCCCAAAAGCTCGCCATTAGCAGGCGAACGCTGTCACGCAAGCTTCGCGATGAGGATGTGGCATTTGCGGAAATATTGGAAGAGACAAGAGCGGCTCTTGCAAAGCGTTATCTTGCCGAGCGCGATCTGCCGGTCTCCGAAATCGCGTGGCTGTTGGGATATGGCGAGGTCAGCTCTTTCACCCACGCGTTCAAGCGTTGGACCGGTATGACGCCCCGCCAATTTCGTTTAACCCCGTGAGCATAGGGCGCTTTGCAGTCACATCGGCCTCGCGACGTCTCTTTCGTCCGTAACCCAACCGCGAATTTGCACGCTCGATAGGCCACCAGAAGTGGGGCAGCAAACCCGAGCGAGCACTAGAACGAATTATAGCACGGCCCGCAGCGCTGCGGAATGTCTGCTCCCAGCCATGTCTGCTCCCAGCCCTTTGAGACATGCCGACAGTATTGAGCGATGTCCGCCTTCGAGGGCAATCTAGAAGGTATTTGCTCAGGCAATGGACATTGGTCTAGCTACATTTCGGCTGGTAGGTCTCAAAGCGTCAATAGTGCCCAGAGCGCCGCACCGAAAAGAGCGCAAACTAAGCAGTCGTCCGTGAAATATCCTGAAGTGTTTGACTGGCAATAGAAATCGCCGGAATTGTCGTGATTGGATTTGCCGGAAATTGGGGCTCAGGTGCCGATTTTCTTGCAAATTCACGTTGGGGATTCCCTCGAATCTCAAGCTATGATTCTCTGCCGCATCGACGTGCGGGAGGGGTTGATGCGGCCACGGGAGCGACGAGAGAGCGGCGAGCAGGATCTGTTTCGTTCGCGGCTCGATCAGGTCATCAACATGGACCACGCGCTGGTGAAGCTGGCGCGGACGATCGACTGGCGGTTCCTGGAAGAGAAATTCGGCGCGGTTTACAAGGATGGTCCGGGCCAACCGCCGCTACCGACGCGACTGATGGCTGGGCTCGCCATTCTCAAGCACACCTACAACCTCAGCGACGAGGTGGTGTGCGAACTGTGGATTGAGAACCCGTATTACCAGTATTTTTGCGGGGAAGAGTTTTTCCAGCACCGGCTGCCGCTCGATCGCTCCTCGATGACCAACTGGCGCAATCGCATGGGCGAAGAACGGTTGCAGACGCTGTTGCAGGAGAGCCTGGCAGTCGCAACCAGGACTGGCGCGATGAAGCCTGGCGATCTCGCCCGCGTCATTGTCGATACCACGGTGCAGCCGAAGAATATTACCTTCCCGACCGACGCAAAGCTGTTGAACCGAGCCCGCGAGAAGCTGGTGAAGCTGGCCAAACAGCTGGGCGTGGAGTTGCGCCAGTCTTATACGCGGGTCGGCAAGTTCGCCCTGATCCAGCATCAGCGTTACGCCCATGCCAAGCAGTTCAAGCGCGCCAACAGGTCTTTGCGCAAGCTCAAGACCTATCTCGGCCGCATCATCCGCGATATTGCCCGCAAGATCGATAGCGATCCCCGGCTTGAGGCAGCGTTCGCTCATCTCCTGAGCCTGGCGCGGCGAGTACGCGTTCAGGAACGCGGACAGCGCGGGCCCAAGATCTACAGCCTGCATGCGCCCGAAGTGGAGTGCATCGGCAAGGGCAAGGCACACAAGCCTTACGAGTTCGGCGTCAAGGTCAGCGTTGCCACCACCCTCAAGCACAGCAAGGGCGGCCAGTTCGTCGTCCATGCGCAAGCGCTGCCAGGCAATCCCTATGACGGCCATACGCTGGCTGGCGTCATCCCTGCGATCGAGCAACTCGTCGGCAATACGATCGAACGGCTCCACGCCGATGCCGGATACCGCGGCCACAACGCGCCGCCAGATTACAAGTTCAAAATCTATACATCCAAGCAAAAGCGACGGGTGACCCCACAGGTCAAACGAGAGATGCGACGCCGCGCCGCTGTCGAGCCCGTCATCGGCCATCTCAAGGAAGATCACCGAATGGACCGCAACTATCTCGCCCACCGCCACGGCGACCTCAACAACGCCGTCCTCGCCGCCGCCGGCTACAACTTCCGCCGCCTGATCAGGTGGCTCAGGATTCTATTGCGCCTCTTCCTGGCCGCGCTCTTCGCAACGCCAAATACCCGGGCCACCTGAAAAGGCCATTCTTCACCGACGACTAAGCAATCCACAATCCGCAGAAGCAAATCGTCTCGCGTCATGTCGGATTTCGCCAAATGATAATGGTTCAGTCGCGTAGTGCTCGGAGGCACCGGAGCAGCGTGTCAAAGTTTTGCTATGGCTAGCTAGTGACTTTGGTTTCGGCGCCACGATGGACTGAGAACGTTGGGCGCGCTAAATCGGCACTTCTAGTTGGTAATTCGCGTGCAATAAGCGGTCGTAGCTCAATCAGATCGGTGAAGACGTTGGCTTGGCGCCGCAGCTCGTCGGCAATCATTGGCGGCTGGCTCGAAATCGTCGAAGCCACGGCGACGCGGACGCCGCGCCGCTGCACCGCTTCCACCAGCGAGCGGAAATCGCCGTCGCCGGAGAACAGCACCATCTGGTCGACATGTTCGGCGAGCTCCATCGCATCCACTGCGAGCTCGATGTCCATATTGCCCTTCACCTTGCGGCGGCCGCTTGCGTCGATGAACTCCTTGGTCGCCTTGGTGACGACGGTGTACCCATTGTAGTCGAGCCAGTCGATCAGCGGACGGATGGACGTGTATTCCTGATCTTCGATAACTGCGGTGTAGTAGTACGCGCGCAGCAGTACTCCGCGGCTCTGGAATTCCTTGAGCAGGCGGCTGTAGTCGATGTCGAAACCCAGCGCCTTGGCCGTTGCATAGAGATTGGCGCCGTCGATAAATAATGCGATCTTACTGTCAGAGGACATCATCTGAAACCTATGATCCAAATTAATAAAGCGATTTCGGCGACTCGCTATCAAAGGTTCGTCGCCGCGAGCGAAGAGGCCGTATAGCGAAGGATCGAGATCAGTTCTTGTGATTGTAGGCCAATGATTTGACTTTCTTGGCCATAACCAAACCTGCTAAGCCCCCGCCTATGGCGGGGCGAAAACAGGAAGTTTTACAGCTACGGGAATGAAGTCATGGAGTCTCCTTGGGGAACCGCCAAGAACCCTCAAGGAGACCATGATGGAAGCAGAGTTCAATCATCTTAATCACGCGACCTGGGAGTGCAAGTACCACGTCGTGTTTACGCCGAAGTATCGCAAGAAACTGCTGTTCGGCAAGATAAAGCGGCATCTGGGTCAGGTGTTTCACGATCTGGCGCGACGGAAGGAGTGCCGGATCGAGGAAGGGCATTTGATGCCGGATCACGTCCACATGTTGATTTCGATACCTCCCAAGTATTCGGTGGCGCAGATCATCGGGTACCTGAAAGGGAAGAGTTCGATATGGATCGCGCAGAATGTCGAACGCAAGATGCGGAATTTTCTCGGCCACAAATTCTGGGCGCGTGGATACTTTGTCACGACCGTCGGCCGGGACGAGGAAGTGATCCGAGCCTACATCAGAAACCAAGAACTGGCCGATCGGCAATTGGAGCAGTTCGAGCTGAAGATTTCAGCAGCCCAAAATCCAAATAATCGTCCTAACATCCCTTAAAACCGCCTTTGGCGGTTCCCAATCAAACCTCCAGCTTTGCTGGAGGTTATTGGCTAAACTTTTGAGGTCCGAATTTGGGAAGTCTCAATTGGACAGGCGAACGCAGCGCGCGTCGACATTCACCTCGCTGTTTGCGAGCAGCTAGCCCAAGCGCTGTTCAGTCGGTTTCAATGACCGTTGTTGTGAAGGTTTTCGGATGCCGGCCCCATGAAGGTGGTGCCGCGCACACCGGGGCCGGCGTACGCAAACCTCCAATGGAGGAAACCGCGATGGGGGAACGTATGATGGTGCCGCGGAGCTAAAGAAATTTGAGGGCTGTCGTGCCTGATTGTGAGCACAACTTTTGCGATATGGCACGAACTTTGCGCATGGGTGAAAACACCTTTCGCCGCCAATGTAATTTCAAAGAGTTACGCGTTGTAAAAAGGGCACATATTACAACTTATGAGTTATGTGCCTGATGGCAGCCTTTGTACCGCATCGGCCGAACAAATATTTCCACGTGACAGCGTCCAACGGTATGGTTTCGACTCGTCTTATACGCCACTGGCGATCATGACTGCATCTCCAATCGCATCGGTTCGGGTATTCGATCCGCGATGCAGATGTCGTCTCGCTACGTTCGATCGCTCCCAACGCCGTCGATGATAGTACGCGCGATCATCATGCTGACCGATCATCGGTTTTTGGGACATGCTTCTGGCCCTCATCGTCAGGTAAGACGCTCCCATCGTTCCATCCATTGCTGGCACGGCCATGCCGCTCGCCGCGGCGAGCTACCGCGCGAGCGGTTTAGACCGTATGTCCCCTTTCCATGTGAAGGCGACCCGCCCTCGATGTGATGACGAGGGTTGCCCGGATAGGCCGGGTAGAGCCTCACACAAGGGGGCGAGGCGTGGAGCATCATAGCGAAGCGTTCGTGGCGTTGGACACTGCGAAATTGCGCAATGCGGTGGCGATTGCCGATGCCGGTCGAAACGGTGAGATTCGCTATCTCGGCGAGATCGACAATACGGAAGCCGAGACACGTAAGCTCGTGGCAAAACTCGCGAGCAAACATGCTCGATTGACGTTCTGCTACGAGGCTGGCCCGACAGGTTACGGTCTCTACCGCTTGATCAAGAGCATCGGCCATGACTGCATTGTGGTGGCACCGTCGCTGATCCCATCCAAGCCGGGTGATCGGGTCAAAACCAATCGGCGCGACGCCGTCAATCTCGTGAAGCTGCTCAGGGCCGGTGAGCTGACGGCGGTCTGGGTGCCTGATGAGCGTCACGAGGCGATGCGGGACCTCGTGCGGGCTCGCGATGCCGCGGTTAAGGACTACAGAATCAAGCGCCAGAACGTCTCCTCGCTTCTGCTTCGTCTCGGCCGTCACTATCCGGGCAAGAAAACCTGGGGGCGGACGCACATCAACTGGCTCACCGGCCTCAAGCTTGAGCATCGCGAGCAGCGCATCGCCTTCGAGGAAATGCTGTTGGCTGTACGACAGGTCCGGGAACGGATCGAGCGGTTGGAACAGGCCATGCGCGAGGCCGTGGCGGACTGGACTCTGGCACCAGTCATCGAGGCAGTGCAGGCGATGCGTGGCATCGACATGGTCGGGGCGATCGCGTTCCTGGCCGAGCTTGGCGATCTCTCGCGCTTCGAGAACCCCCGTCAGTTGATGGCCTATCTTGGCCTTACCCCGTCAGAGAGATCGACCGGGGAGAGCGTCAAACGCGGTGGCATCACCAAGGCCGGCAACACGCGTGCACGACGGCTGCTCATCGAGGCTGCGTGGAGCTACCAATTCCCGCCACGCGTCAGCAAGGACATGCAGACCAGGATCGGGGCCGCGCCACGGACGGCCCGCGAGATTGCCTGGAAGGCGCAGATGCGGCTTTGTGGCCGCTTCCGGACACTGACGCGGAAGGGCAAGCGGCCGACGATCGTGGTGACTGCGATCGCCCGCGAGCTGTCAGCCTTCATCTGGGCGATCAACCGTGAGGTCGTAGGATCTCATGCGACGGCGAACCGGTAGACCGGGGTCATGGACCGCTCGAGCTATGAAGGGCTCGACCGGCCCACAACCCCTCCGTCCTCACACGTAGCAACAGGCTAATATCAGCGGAGCATCATCGAACATCAATCGTGCAGCAGCGAGGGCGGGGCCACGGCAGGGGAACTCCCGCTTGGACTATGTGGCCGATCGCAAGATCGATGCCCGCGTTTAGACAGGGACAGCCCCGGACGAACAAACGGAAATGCGGTACCCAACCCGCGAATCAGAGTTTGATCACCGACGTCTTCAGGTCCCGCCCTCACCCCTGCACGATCTATCGCCCAGACCCTCAAGCCAGAATGGCAGTAAGAGGGCGATCAATCGCGCGTTCGGCGCTTGACGAGGGACATCAGAGCCCTTTGACACCGAACGGACCTCCAGCGATGTCCGACTTAGTCCGCTTTCTAGGGGAAAGCAGAAGTCGGATTTCGCGACCGTTAGGGTAGCTTTTGTGAAGGTTTGCGGATGTCGGCCCCATGAAGGTGACGCGGCGGACACCGGGGGCCGGCGTACGCAAACCTCCGAGGGAGGAACCCGCGGGAGGTGTGAGAGTCCGCACGTCAGACGCTATGGGGATTTCGGCGCCCGCAGTCTGTTGCAATTGCTTGTTTTGGAATCGATCGAGAGGGCGACGAACCCGGTCGGCCGATCGCGATAGGCGGAACCGGCGTCGCGCTGCGGAGATCGAACGATGCGATGGGTATCCGGGGCGGCGTGAGGGCGAATCTGATCATTGCCGGTCGAGAACCGGCGAAGCAGAAGTGCTGCCTTGCGATGTTGCCGCGCGGCGATCTTGATTATGATGTGTCGATCCTGATCACGGCGGTGGGTGCTGCGGGACAGGTGCGCGGCGAGGCGCCGCGCTGGAATGTCTCGATGATGACCATGCGACCGCCGCAGCACGGGCACGGGGGCGAGATCGGCTTCGGCTCGTTAACCTCGCTGGAGGTGGCTGTGTCCGCGGTGCTGGGCGGTGCCGCCGGCACGTCGAGCAGACGGCAGGCTCGGGCGATGTTGTCGGCGCGCGTGCCACTGGCGAGCAGGCCGTAGTGGCGGATGCGGTGGAAGCCGCGCGGCAGGACGTGGATCAGGAAACGACGAATGAACTCGCCGGTGGCGAGTGTCATGACCTTCTGACGATCACGACCTTCGGCACGATAGTCCTTCCACCGAAAGATGACGCCGGCGCGGTCGCAGGCGATCAGCCGGCTGTTGGCGATGGCGACGCGGTGGGTATAGCGCGACAGATAGGCCAGCACGGCCTGTGGGCCGCCGAACGGGCACTTGGCATAGACCACCCATTCGGCTCGGCGTAGCGGAGCCAGATAGGCCGCGAACGCCTGCGCATCGGCGAGAATAGCGTGATCGCCAAAGAACTTCAGGCGCTTGGTTTGGTGTGCGGCGAGAAGCTTTTCCAGGAACAACCGGCGGAACAGGCGCGAGAGCACGCGCACCGGCAGGAAGAAGCCGGGCCGGCAAGATATCCAGCTTTTGCCGTCGAGCGAGATGCCGCCGCCCGGCACGATCATATGGACGTGCGGATGATGGGTGAGCGCCGAGCCCCAGGTATGGAGAACCGAGGTGATGCCGACGCGGGCGCCGAGGTGCTTTGGGTCGGCGGCGATGGTGGTCAGGGTCTCGGCCGATGCCTTGAACAGCAGGTCGTAGACGACCGCCTTGTTGTGATAGGCGATGTCGCCGATCGGCGCCGGCAGCGTGAACACCACATGATAGTACGGCACCGGCAGCAGATCGGCCTTGCGCGCCGCCAGCCAGTCCTTCGCCATGGCCCCTGGCACTTCGGGCAATGCCGGTTGCGGCAGGAGTTGTACGAGATCTGGCTATGCGCGCACTCCTCACAGCGCGCGACATGGCCGCCGAGCGCCGCGGTGCGGCAGTTCTCGATCGCCGACATCACCTTGAGTTGGCCGAGGCTCACATGGCCGGCATTGGCCCGGCGCCACGCCGGGCCGTGGCCGCGGAAGATGTCCGCGACCTCCAGCGATCGACGCGACACGCGCCGCGCTTCAGGCGGGTGGTTCGGCGCCGTCCTTAAGCTTGCCCGTGATGCGATCGAGCGGGCTCATGATCTCCCGGATGGTCTTGGTGGCGACACGGGTATAGAGCGCCGTGGTGTCGAGCTTGGCATGCCCCAACAAGATCTGGATCACCCGAACATCGGTGTTCTGCTCCAGAAGATGCGTCGCAAAGCTGTGACGAAGGGTATGCGGCGACTGTCAATCGGCGTGGGGTCCCGACGCCGATCGGCGAGCTAAGTTATTGATCTATACAGCGGTGGGGGGTCAATCTTGGGCGCTTGTATCGTGTATTCGGGCCTCATGGAGGTGTTGCAAGATACATTCTGAAGCGACGCTTGCTTCGTATTTTTTGAGGCGCTTGGCGATCCGGAAATTCGTGAAACGATAGCCGCTCTCGCTGCGGGATATGGTTTCGACAATCCGTCAAGTTTCTCCCGAGCTTTCAGGCGGGAATTTGGTCGCAGCGCAGCAGATGTACGCGCCGCGGCTCTGGCAGCCGCGCATAAGATTAATCGCGTCGGGGCAAGGAACGGCTGCGTGCTAAGCGCATTCGTGGGTGAGGAAGAGGCCGCGGGGTTGGGGCGCTTGTTATGCAAAGATCATGAAGAGAAATGCGCCCATTAGGAAGGCCATCCAGCCCAGCGAGATGACAAAAAATAAAGTATCGCGCGTCATAGCGCGAGCGTGAGGTACATAACCGCTGGCTCGGCTTGATTTGGATCAATCGGCGACTATGGGAAGAAGCTGTGGCGGCCCTACTATCCCATTGCGAGCCACAGTGCCGCGCGGCAATCAGGATGACAGTGGAGCGTCAATCAGGATGAGAGAGCTTCGTCGGGCTCGTGACGCAGGGAGGGCGTAGCCCGACCGGAGTTACGAGCCCGACGTCGGCGCGATCCACAGGGGACCGCGCCGACTGGTGATCGCGGCCGGCTGGTTATGCAAGTGGTTCTTCCGCCAAGAGGAATCACTCGCTTGCCAGGCCGACACGTAACCGATCACCAAATGAGGCTCTACATGAAGTACCGTCAGACCAATAGCCCGCCAGTAGCGGCCGCCAAGGCGTCGTTCAGCACATCGACCGCGTATCGCTTGGACAAAGATCGCAGGCTCCCATCGCAGAAGAAGGGAGCCCGCGGCCGGCGCCGACCAGACCCGTTGGCCTGCTTGTTTGAGAGCGAGGTCGTGCCGATACTGAAGGCCGCCCCCGGCATCCGAGCGATCGCGATCTTCGAGGAGATGTTACGCCGCCACCCTGAGCTCGGGACTGGAATCCGCCGCACGCTGGAGCGCCGGATCCGCGCCTGGCGGGCCATTCACGGCGAGGAGCAGGAGGTCATCTTCCGCCAAACTCACGAGCCCGGCCAGGTCGGCCTGTCCGACTTCACCGACATGGGCGAGCCCAGGGTCACCATCGCGGGCGTGCCGCTCGATCATCGCCTCTACCACTTCCGGCTCGCCTATTCCGGGTTTGAGCACGCCCATGTCGTGCTCGGTGGCGAGAGCTTCGTCGCCTTGGCCGAAGGCCTGCAGAATGCCCTATGGTCACTCGGCGGGGCGCCGCGGGAGCATCGGACCGACAGCCTGTCGGCCGCCTTCTGCAATCTCGAGCGCAGCGCGAGGGACGATCTGACGCTGCGATACGAGGAGCTGTGCGCCCATTATGGCATGCGGCCTTCCCGCAACAATCGCGGCATTGCCCACGAGAACGGGGCGATCGAGAGCTCGCACGGCCATCTCAAGCGGGCGATCGCCGATGCGCTGCTGCTGCGCGGCAGCACCGACTTTGACGACCTCGCGGCCTATCGTGGCTTCATCGACGAGATCGTCAGCCGTTGTAATGCCCGCAACGCCCGGCGGATCGACAGCGAGCGCGCCACCCTGCAGGCATTGCCAGATCGCCGCAGCTCGGACTACGAGGAGGTGATTGTCCGCGTGACGTCAAGCGGCGGCTTCACCTTGCGCAAGGTGTTCTACACCGTGCCGTCACGCCTGATCGGCCACCAGCTGCGGGTGCGCCTTTACGATGATCGTCTCGACGTGTTCGTCGGCGGCACCCATCTCGTCACCCTGCCGCGTGGGCGGCCGCATCCCAACGGCAAGCACGACCAGGTCGTCGATTATCGGCACGTGATCCATTCCTTGCGGCGCAAGCCAATGGCGCTGCTCAATCTCGTCTACCGTGATCGGCTGTTTCCGCGCGATGCCTATCGGAGGACCTTCGATCGTTTGCGCGAACGGCTGCCGGACAAGAAAGCCTGCCGGCTCATGGTCGATCTGCTTGCGCTGGCGCACGAGCGCGGCTGCGAGGCCGAACTGGCCGGTCAGCTCGCCGCCGACCTGGACGCCGGCCAACTGCCCGATCTCGGACGGCTGCGCGCCCACTTCGCGCCCGATCCTGCCTGCATGCCGCAGGTCATGGTGCAGCTTGCCCCGCTCGCCAGCTATGAGTGTCTCATCGGCGCCGGCCAGATCGGAGACGCCGCATGAGCACGGCCAACATCGTCGACACCGCGCGCCTCAATCTGTTGCTCAACGAGCTGCGGCTGCCCGCCGTCAAGGTGCTGTGGCCGCAATTTGCCGAGAAGTCCGACAAGGAAGGCTGGCCAGCGGCCCGCTTTCTCGCCACCATTGCCGAGCACGAGATCGCCGAGCGCGGCCGCCGTCGCGTCGAGCGCCACCTCGTCGAGGCGCGGCTGCCCGCCGGAAAGACCTTCGACAACTTCGACTTCGAGGCCGTGCCGATGATCTCCAAGGCGCAGGTGACCGCGCTCGCGGCCGGCGATGGCTGGTTGGGCAAGGGCGCCAATCTGCTCCTGTTCGGCCCGCCCGGCGGCGGCAAGAGCCACTTGGCGGCAGCGATCGGCCTCGCCCTCATCGAGAACGGATGGCGCGTCCTGTTCACCCGCACCACCGATCTCGTGCAAAAGCTCCAGGTGGCGCGGCGTGAGCTCAACCTCGAGGCGGCCATCAGTCGTCTCGATCGCTTCGATCTCATGATCCTTGACGATCTCGCTTACGTAACCAAGGACCAGGCCGAGACCAGCGTGCTGTTCGAGCTCATTAGCGCACGCTACGAGCGACGCTCGATGCTGATCACGGCCAATCAGCCATTCGGCGAATGGAACAAGGTCTTCCCGGACCCCGCCATGACGCTCGCCGCCATTGATCGGCTCGTCCACCACGCCACCATCGTCGAGATGAACGTCGAGAGCTACCGCAGACGGACCGCCCTCGAACGCAAACGTGGTCCAGGACGACCGCCCTCGCACGCAACACCTAAAACTATCGCTGATTGACGCTCCGCGACAATCAGAGTTCAAAAAACTCTTGCGCGCGACAGTCGACGCGGCAATCATCATCACGCCGCGACACTGACTCGCCATCCTGATTGTCGCGCGCTTCCCACCCAGATTGTCGCGCTATACCACAGGGCAGCCCCGCATATAGCTGTCGTGGCTACCGAGACGCGACCGCAATCGCGATGAGCTTAACCCAATCCCGGATCGTCACTTGGCATTCATGTTGTGAAAGCAGTCCCCGCCACGGTCATGGACAAACTGACTAACGGTTTACGTGCGTCGATATTCCCCACTCGGAGAAATTGTAACAAATCGGTTATGGGGAAAGCCGTCCGTGAGGGTTTGGTAAAAGAAGGCCCGCCACTTGCGACGGGCGCCAAGTTTAGGGAGTGCCGAGCAGGACGGCGATTCGCAACTTCATGGCGATTCGCTCGCTGCGAGGTGTGTCGCCATTTGCACAGTGCAGCGCGAAAGCGCCCGTGAGAGCTTTAGTGTGGAAGGGCGCCTAGCTACTGTGCGTCATGAGTATTGAAGCGGCAGTGTCGAGCGCTGCTTCAGCGGCAGCGCACTCGCCCCCACCGGTCACGCCAGCAGGTGCGGCAGCGTAAACGTCCCCAGCGGTCACGCCAACAGCGACGCCAGGAAACGTCAGATACAATTCCAATATCCGCGGTAAATCCCGCTTGTGGAACCGTAATCGGTGCCGCATGCGCTGCCGGCACGGTTCCCAGGATCAAACCTGCAACAATGAAAGCGAATGCCGCGCGTGTCATGCGAGCCTCCGTGTTCTCTAGCCTCAGTTGTGCAGCGTCCACCCTCCCACGGTCTCAGACACTTCGTAATTCCGCTTAGGAGCGCCGGGGCAAATACGGATCGTTTTTCAGCCCGATCTCGGCGGATGGCTTCGGAACGCGTAGGCTGATCATCCTGTTGGAGGTCACTTTGGTACATCCGGTTTGCCGGGCCAGTATTTCGATTTGGTCAAAATCCAGTTCTTGGCTTCTGTTTCGGTCTCGAAGTCTCCGATATGAGAGTCCGGACCATTGCCCGTCTTTACCGAAACAAACCAGCGACCGCTTTTTGTCCTTTCAGGTTCAAAGTGGGGGACCATCGGCTTAGCCATTACCGCAATATGCGACATTGACGGTCAGCATTCCAGTCTAACAATAAAACCGATCCCACTACTACGCCTCGAGGGTATGGATTGCCTGTGCGCCAGGAGAAGCTGGCGCGATCCAACCGGTGGAAGTCCGGTCCGGGTAAGCCGTAGCGGGCGCCCGGTAGTGAGTGTTGCGTAGTCGTCGGCAACGGCGGGTGCGAAGCGTACACAACGATCCTGTGGGGTGGGCTATTGAGCCGCGAAAGACATAAACTCGCAGAGGCCGAGGCGGTAAGCAACGTCGAAGGCAACATGTGCGGCGTCGTGATGCGAGACGCTGACGCTCTGCCGTGGTCGAAGACCCCATCACGCAGGAAGGGATCGCGTCGGAACCTGGGAGGTCCCGCGTTCGGCCGGTGGCGAGCACCGGCCCGCATCGGGAAGGCGAGGAGCCGAAGCCGATGATGCACGAACGCGGGACGTTGGACCCAGTCATAGTAGCCGTGAAGCCGGCGAACAAGGTGGAGCGATCCGCTGCGGAGCCGGTGGAGCCAAGGGCTGGGACCAAGGGGAATGCGGACCGGCAAAGCACGTCCCGGACACAGGGCCGGACAAGCGTGACACAGGCGTTGGACCGCATACGGCGAACTGCAAGGGAAAGGAAGAAGGAGAGGTTCACCGCGCTGCTCCACCACATCGACACCGACCTGCTCGAAGCGGAGTTCTTTGCCCTGCAAAGGGGAGCCGCCGCGGGTGTGGACGGGGTAACGTGGCAGGATTACGAGCGCAACCTCAAGGCCAACCTTGAGGAGTTGCATGCCCGTATCCACGGGGGAGCGTACCGTCCCCTGCCGTCGCGGCGGGTTCATATCGACAAGCCGGACGGCGGGCGGCGTCCGCTGGCGATTGCCTCCCTTGAGGATAAGATCGTGCAGCGGGCGACGGCTGAGGTGCTCAACGCGATCTACGAGGAAGACTTCCTCGGGTTCTCGTACGGGTTCCGGCCCGGGCGCGGCGCGCATCATGCGATGGATGCGCTGGTGGTCGGGATCGAGCGCCGCCGGGTGAACTTCATCGTGGACGCCGATATCCGTTCGTTCTTCGATACGGTCAACCAGCAATGGCTGATCCGTTTCGTCGAGCATCGGATCGGCGACAAGCGCATCATCCGCCTGATCCGCAAATGGCTCAAGGCGGGCGTGCTGGAGGAGGGGATCGTCAGGGTCAGTGAACAGGGGACGGCGCAAGGGGCGGTGATCTCGCCGCTGCTTGCCAACATCTACCTGCACTACGCCCTCGATCTGTGGGCCGAGCGCTATCGACGGCGCGAGGCCACGGGCGACATGATCATCGTGCGCTACGCCGACGACTTCATTGTCGGTTTTGAGCATGAGGACGACGCCCGGCACTTCCTCGAGACGCTGCGCGAACGGCTTGGGAAGTTCGCGCTGTCGCTGCATCCTGGGAAGACCCGGCTGATCGAGTTCGGACGCGATGCGGAGGATAACCGCAAGCGGCGCGGGCTCGGCAAGCCGGAGACCTTCAACTTCCTCGGCTTCATCTTCATCTGCGGCAGATCCAAGCGAGGCAGGTTCCAGATCAGGCGCAAGTCTCGCAACGATCGCATGCGGGCGAAGCTGCAAGCGGTGAAGCAGGAACTGCGACGGCGCATGCATCAGCCGGTGTCCGAACAGGGCAAATGGCTGAGGCAGGTCGTCACCGGGTACTTCAACTATCACGCGGTGCCGACCAACAGTCGGGCGCTTGCCGCGCTTCGCTACCATGTCACCGAACTCTGGAGGCGGACGCTCCGGCGCCGCAGCCAGTCCGACGGCATGACATGGGAGACGATCACGCGGCTCGCGAACGAATGGCTCCCAAGGCCGCACATCCTTCATCAATGGCCCCAAGCACGATTCGCCGTCACTCACCCGAGGTGGGAGCCGTATGCGGGAAAGCCGCACGTACGGTTCTGTGCGGGGGGCGCTCAGCAATGAGCGTCCCTACCGCGACCGCAACGCCATTTTCCGGATGCCTCACCTGGGGCGCGGCACGGCGCGAGCTACGGCGCGTCGTGGATAGGGTTCATGGCGCGGCTGGCTGCTTTATCCGCGATACTTCGACCAATTGTGGACGATACCGAGATAGTGCGCATTGCAAGCAGTGAAGCATCTCTACCTTCAGGGCTGACACGAGTATCAATGCTGCATGACAAAAGGCGCATGGCTATTTCGCCCAGCCAAACTGCAAGTTTCTTTTTTCAAAGAAAGGACCGACTTGAACCATGTTGGATGATCCAGTGGCAGTTAGCAAGACCCCCGGATAGCTTGCGTGGCCAGCTCGGAAATCAAATCATAGATTTTTTTGTTCGCCACTTGTGTGTCCGTCTCGTTTGTCGTGCGTTTCGAATTATTCCTAGGCCGAAGTTCGAGATACGTTGTTTTTTATTCGCCAGCTTCCACTCAGCGATCTTCGCTGGATAAGTCGAAAGATAATCCACGAGGAAGCAGGTTTCGATCAAGTCCCGCACCTCAGCGAACGCTTTTTGGTAGTAGCCGGACAACGCGAACTCTGTGGATGCCCCGCCTGCGTTGGAAAGCCGAACGCCGAAGTATTGCAGGGTCAGTTCATTTTCGCTGCCATGAACGTGATCGTGCGTGAAAGCGTAGATTACGTTCATGGCCTCAGCTAGAGCCTGTCCTCAATTAGAGGATTCCCAAGCATATTATCGCGTGATTCATAGGCAGTCAGCTGATTCGGAGCTGACATATGCGCCGCTACGCCCTTCGGGACGATCAATGGGACAGGATCAAGGATATTTTGCCCGGACGCGAAGGGCATGTGGGGGTAACGGCCAAGGACAACCGACTGTTTGTAGAGGCGGTGATCTACCGTTATCGGGCCGGAATCCCTTGGCGGGACTTGCCTGAACGCTTTGGCGATCCGATCAAGATACATACGCGCTTCTCGCGCTGGGCCAAAAGCGGGGTGTGGAAGAAGCTGTTTGAGATGCTGGCGAGCGATGCGGACAATGAGTACGCCATGATCGACAGTACGATCGTACGGGCGCATCAGCACAGTGCCGGCGCCCAAAAAAAGACGGCGAAGACCAGGCGATCGGGCGCAGTAAAGGCGGGCTGAGCACCAAGATTCATGCGCTCGTCGATGCCTTGGGCAATCCGCTGGACTTTATCCTGACGCCGGGCCAAGCCCATGATCTGGAAGGGGCCGACGCGCTGTTGCCGGATATGGCTGCCGAGACTTTGCTGGCAGACAAGGCCTTCGATGCCGACGAGCGGGTGATCGAGCCGCTACGGGCACGAGGGAAGTCGTTCGTGATCCCGCCCAAGAGAAACCGCAAGGTCCAACGCGATTTCGACAGAGACGCCTACAAGGCACGTCATCTCATCGAGAATTTCTTCTGCAAGCTCAAGCAATACCGCGCCATCGCCACCCGCTACGACAAAACCGCCAGAAATTTCCTCGCCGCAATCCACCTCGCGGCTGCTATCATCTGGCTCAATTGATGACAGGCTCTAGCATATTCCAGTGATCGCGCAGCGTGGCGTCCGCTTCTATCGCAGACAGACTGCTCGCTCTAAGTTGCTCTTCGTGGCGGTGCAGAGAAAACAGATTGTCGGTGGTTGATGACATCAGCTATCGTCCGTGTCAGCAGCTTCCATCAAAATCAGAAATTGCCCCGGCTTAACGTCATACTGCTCTAGAAAGGGCCACAAACGTCGCAATAAACCTAAACACCGCTCCCGTCATCTCCGCATGATGACGAAAGGTTCTATCTAAATCATGGTCCCTCACATCAACACGGCAAATCGGAATGAGATGACGCACTGTCCCCGCAGTCCTCACTCCCAACGCATCCCCGCCGGCTGAGGAGGCGACGGGGGTGCCGGCGTTTTTTTGTTGCGGCCGATTAGCCGTGATCCGCATCACTGAGGCTGAATTAAAAGTGCGCAATGCTGCAACCCTGAGCTGGACGCAAACAACAGGAGAGTCAGCATGAGCACGATTGATGGAATCCGTTTAGTTTCCGACGACGAACTCGCCGCCGTTGTTGGCGGCAGGATGAACAACGGACAAGGCGCCTGGGGCGATATTTTGAAGGGCGCAGAGATAGTAGGTGCGGCGGCCCTCGTCACTGCCGCCGCCCTTTTTGGCGGAGGTTAGTCGCTGCGTAACAGAGCGAGGGCGCGGGGCTTCGGTCCCGCGCTCACGGGCGCCGACCGAGGCGGTAACCGAACGTCAACCTGTCCAAGAGATCCGCCGGCCCCACACCGGCGGTTTTTTATGCGGTATCGACGGCGATCACCAGCAAGCGTTCACGCGCACAGCACGCCATTCCCGACCGGTCCAGACTCGACGCCACTGCGTGCAGCTGCCGTTCCAGGCGGCATAACTTCCTCCCGGGCTGCCCCATCCCGAACTTTGATTCCAACCCCAGCCCTGATTCCAACCCCAACCTGAGTTCCAAGCGGCCGCACTCGCGAGCCCGAGCCCCACGCCAGCTGCTACAGCCGGTCCACGCCATCCCCGGCCACCACCGCGCCAAGCTACGCGTCCGCCGCGCCAATCGCCGACAATACCTCGGTGGAACTGCGCTCCGTGGAAACCAGCTCGGTGGAAACCTCCTGCGCGGAAACCGCCTCCGTGGAAGCCGCCACGCGCGGAGGCTCCGGTGGGTGCAAACGCAATCACAGCTGTGGAAACTATCGCGATAACAATCTTCCTGAGCATGAGAGAATCTCCCTTACGGGCTCTCGTCCCCGGACTCCCTAAGCGGCACACCGATAATTGTTCCCAATTTGCAGACCGCGGGTAAATTCATTTCCGCGGGTGATGGCTGGGCGGTCGCGACCTACCGGCGCTGCGTGCGGCGTCGCCGTGGATGCGTCTCCGCCGCCCCCCGCGGCCGCCCCCAAACCTAAAATGACGCACCAGCGCCCGAATATCGCGGCAGCAAGCGACCATCAAACGATCAGTCAGTTATCGGATACTCGAACGCTACGCCCCCAGGTTGTGCTTGGCGAACCAATGCTCGGCCGCATCCTCGCTGGCGAAGACCTTCAGTTGATCCTCGTCACCGACTTCCTTCGCGGTGTTGATGTAGACCCAAACGGTCATAGCTCATCCATCATCTGCCGGAACATGTCCTTCACGTCGGGGATGCGAGCCGGCTTCTCCCGCGGTCCTTGATACTGCCTAAGCGCAGACATTTGCCGACCGGCGATCTCATCGCGCTTGATCGGGTTTGGCTCAGCATAGAAGGTGTGCATGTCTTCCATGAAGCTGCGCGCGGCTGCGGGCGGTAATTCAATAGGTTTTCGGGGCATGGCACGAATATAGGCGCAGACGCTTTGATTGCTAAGCCTGCCGCCGTGCATTGGTGCACAGCTGAAACTGCAGCAACGACCAGCGCGCGTCAGAATGACTCTGACAATTTGACCACCAGCATTGCAAAACTAGACGTGCAATCATCGTCCAAATGGTGGCAATCCCAGGTTGTCCCTGCCGTCTTTCGGATGGGTGCTATGAAGAAGCCTCAGCCAGCCAGCCCGGGTCTGAGGCTTTTTTGTGCGCTAGCGGTTCCGGATGCGGGAACACCGTGATTCTACGGAGTCCTCAAAAACCGTCGAAAAGTCTAATTTCGCTCTTGCCGGGGCTGGATTTCATCCCGAACAAATTTTCACCGGCAGGGGGCTGCCGAAAGGTAGCCCCTTTTTCTATCAGGTTCTATCAGGCAAATAAATCCGCACCCGCCTGCGTGAACCGCACGAACGTTCCGCTCTCATGCAGCATGAGCCAACCGTTTGCGAGCGCGCGATCGAGCCCGGCCTTGTATTCATCCGGTGTGGCCTTGAGCTGAAACAGCATCGGCCCGTTGATCTTCTCGATATGGATACGGCCGTCCTGGCCGACTTCAACTGCGTTGGCGATCTCGACAAGCTTGCGCGCGGCGACTTCAGGGTCGGCATAGGGCCGGGGTTGCACGTACTTGTTCATCGTGGGATTCCGTTAGCCGCATAGATGTGCCGTCGGTGCGGCAGACTTTCGTCTGGCCGATGGCTATCAAATTTCGCGCCGCAGACACAGCGCATGAACGAGCTTGGTAGCTCTGACGGAAGCTTTTCCCCACGTTCTCGCGCGGAGGCGATCTGTGCTCTCCCGGCGCGATCGCGATGGTATTCCTCGAAGGCACCTTCGGGGATCTTCGGCAGCAATTTTTGCCAGGCTTCCTCAAAGGCCGCGCGCGCCAAGTCGAATGTTTCGGCTGAGCCGCCGTGGTGCTGGCCTGGGTGCAGATCCCGGATAGAAGCCGCAACTCCAGCCCCATTGGTCGACGTTGACCGGGACACCGGCTCGCTGGCCGATCGTGCCGATACGCACATCACCATAATAAGTGGTCCAGCTTTCTCGGTGGCTGTCGGCGCTGCGGCGGCGGGTGAGGCTGGGCATGGCCCATGATTCCGCGGGCCGGCGGCTTGCGCAAATCATCAATCCCTTGGGGCGCGGAACGGCGGCGAGCTACAGCATTTGCTCCATGCGCATGATCAAAACGGGCTCGTCATCCCTTTGCAGCCGTTCGCGTAGATGTATTCCGACGCCCTCTTGAGTCGATCCGTCTCGGTCGTCATGAACTCAATCGTGTAATCAGCGAGACTCTGGGTTGTCGGCTGAAAGACTTCAGGCAAAGACGCTTTCATCTCGCGCATTCGCGCGCTACCGTCATCTTTGGCTGCCGGCGGATCCCAGAGATCGACTACGTTCGTCTTTCCATGGATTTCGACCCAAACGCGATCTTTTTATTCTGAGACGTGATTCGATCTGTGCGGATCCGGTTGAGGTAATACCTATAGTTCTCCATTTTGAAAATGCATTGCTGTCGATCTATCGCGACGACCTTGTTTGCATCGCTTCCAGTGATGGCAAAGCTCACGGCTTGCAAAAGCACGTCGGAATCTGCGAGTGATGCCACCGGATAAAACATTAAGCCGAGTAGAAAAAAGCGGCTCGCATATCCCGACCTCTGATCAATGCGCGACGATCATCAGACCGCTTGTCAGACCGTCAAATTCAAGCAAGCCGCAGACCGCGCACTAACGCGGCACGCCCGCTTACCCGGTGCTTACCCAACTCGAGAATCGAATATTGTTAAATCAGCTAAGTTATTGGCAAGTGGCGCGCCCGACACGATTCGAACGTGTGACCTTTGCCTTCGGAGGGCACCGTCATGCTGCCAATCTCGGAATGACTTGTTGAATCAATCGCAAGAATTGAATGTTGCGATCCCCCGGCAACCACCGAGTCTTGCGATATTAGTTATGAAAAATTCTGCGTTGTCTTTCGTAGCCGACACTTCCTGACGTTCGCTAAGGCCCTCCATTCTGCTCTTTTGCTTCCGATGACGTGGAATGCGGCGCGCCTCAGGGTAGCTCCTTCGACTGTGGAGGAGGCGTAACCTTGATACGGCGTGGTCCGGACTTCGAAAGCGTTGTCCAAATTGAACGTGGTGCGGCCGCAGATAAGCCGATGCCTAGCCATCTAGGCCGCCTCCCGTTTGCGCACCGGTTGACCTGCACCGTCGCGGAGGCCTGTGAAGTGACAGGTCGTGGGCGGACCAAGATTTATGAACTAATGGGGGATGGTCGAGTTACCACGACGACCGTCGGTCGCCGTCGTTTAGTCAATGTGCAATCTCTGTTGGCTCTGGTTGGCGTCAATGCTACACCAGCCGACCGTGGATAGGTTCGCGGCTCCTGATGACAGTCACGCGAGCAGGTGCGGAAGTCGACGATAGCACGGCTACCGAATTGATCGTGAATTAGCTCTTGACTCGGTTGTCGTATCAGCCCGGAAAAGCAGCGAGTCCGCTCCCGGGCTTGAGGCCTCATACATATCGGTCTTGTCGTGGAAGCCACTATAGTTGGGCTCCCTGATCTTGCCTGCCGGAGCCAGGCGCCCTTGTCCACACCCACGACGGTCTGTGGTAGCGCGCCGTTTCGCGCCACAAGGGATAGCTATATTCCAAGCCGGCGCCGGCAAGCGCTGTCATGGCGCTATGAACAAGCGCTCTCCGTGGTACGATCTCAACTCCGAAACGTCGCGACTGTTATCCGCCCTCGATCAGACGCGGCGTTGGAGACCATGATGGAAGCTCTCTGGATAGGCGGTGCGACGTTCTTCGGGCTTGGCACTCTGATCCTCGAAGACCAGTAGGAACGGATCAACGTCGGGGTGGAAATCGAACTGACAGTGAAGAGAAAGTCTTGATTGTGGCGTCAAGGCTGAATGATAGCGTGTAGCGCTGAACGGCAACTGCATTAGGGAGAAGTTCGATGTTTTTCTTTCAAGAAGGCTTCACGTACCGAAATTTTTTGATGGATATACTTGCGGTGTTCGCGTTCGTCGTGTGGTTCTGGCTGCTCATTGTAATCTACGGCGACCTCTTCAGGCGTCACGACATCTCCGGCTGGGGTAAAGCGCTATGGGTGCTAGCGCTGATTCTGACCTCCTACTTCGGCATCTTGGCCTACCTGATCACGCAAGGAAGAGGCATGGCCGAGCGTAGCGCTCAGCAAGCTCAACAGGCACGCGACGAATTGCGGCAGATCGTCGGCTTTAGCGTCGCAGACGAAATTAGTAAACTTGATCAGCTAAAAAAGTCGGGATCAATAACCGACGCAGAGTACGCTCGTCTTCGCGCCAAGCTGGTCTAGTTGGCAGTTTGCCGGCGAGCACCGTCGCCGCCCATGCGTTTTCCGAGTCATGTGCGGCGGATGTACGCTCTGGCGTCAGGTTTGGACTGGATGAGGCTGGTGAATGGCCCCTGTGAGCGGCTGCTGGTGAGCCTTCAACCCTGGGGTACCTACCCCAGCGGCCCTGAGACGCTGGCGGGTTTCGAAGCCATCCGCTGCCCGGTCGAGATCGGACTGAGGGAGAGAGTAAATAACGAAAGCGTGCTAGCGCTAAGGGTGGCCTAATGTATAGACCTGATCACTTCCGCGTCGACGATTTAACGCAGATGCACGCGTTGATGCGCGAGCGTCCCCTCGCGACGCTCGTATCGATGGGCTCGCAGGGGCTCGATGCCAGTCACCTGCCTACTGTGCTCAAAAATGAGGCGCCGCGAGGCGTCGTCGAAGGTTATATCACGCCGAATTGGTATCCTTCGAAAATCGAACATCAGAAAGTTGTGCCGACGTGGAACTATGTGGTCGTTCATGCTTACGGGCGGCCTGAAGTAGTTCACGACCAAGAGTGGCTCCGTCGTCATGTACCCGATCTCATCGAACAACAGGAGATGATGAGCCAGCCTAAGCCATGGGCTGTCACTGACGCACCTGAGTCCTTTCTCGAAGCGATGTTGCGCGGAATCGTAGGTTTTCGCTTTGCGATCACGCGATTAGAAGGCAAATGGAAGATGAGCCAAAATCGTGACGCTGCAGATCGTGCAGGAGTTATCAGGGGTCTGGAACGGCGAGCCGAAGGCGACGATTTGGCAATCGCTGCTATGGGGTTAGCGCCTCCGGATCCGAAATGATAGAGCGTACCCCACGACGCGCAGTAGCTCGCCCCGTTCCGTGTGCCCCGACGCGATTAATCTTATGCGCGGCTGCCAGAGCCACCGCGCGTACATCTGCTGCGCTGCGCTATTGGTCGCAGGGCGTGAGTTTGCGGAAGGACCGCGCCACTGCACTTATCGAGGATATTTGATGCTAGAAAATCGGTGGTTGCGGTTACGGGGAGGCAACGCGTCTTGCCTTGTGTGAACCTATATGCCTACCGGGTGCATTCGGAAGGCAGCGATACGTCCAGACAATCGGGAGATGAAGCATGTACCGGCATATTCTCATTCCGACAGATGGATCGGAGCTAGCGGAGCGTGGGGTGGCACATGGGTTGGCGTTGGCGAAATCCCTCGGAGCCAAGGTATTTGTAATCTATGTTGTGGAACCGCTTCTTGCAGTCACAGGCGACTTTGCGAGCGTGTTGGATCGCGCGGAAAATGCGGCCAAGGAGGCCGGTGTTTCCTGCGAGACAATTCAAGTGGAGAACGTGCAACCCGATCAAGCCATCATCGCAGCAGCCGAGGACAAAGGGTGCAATCTCATTGTTATGTCATGGCATGGGCGTAGCGGACTTTCCACGCTTCTAATCGGCAGTGTGACAAACAAGGTGCTGACCTACGCGAAAACCCCCGTACTGGTTTGTCGGTGAATGTGCACGACTTCAGCTCCACATCGATGATTCGTGTTGCGCGCTCAAACGCGCGGATCGGTGTTGCGGATTGCCATGGAAGTCGAGTTGAGGTTTTCAAGTTTTCTGCGGGTGGACCGGTTCATTGGATCCTCATTTTAAGTTCGCCGCCTAGGGTATGCAAAACCACATAAATGGCTTGGTCTAGATCAATCGGCGGTCGCCGCATCCCAGAGTAACCCTGCGCCGTTCCGCGCCTCCAATGGGTCCTATTGGTCTCTGCCGGATCACGCATATGAAGCCCCTCAAAGAACCTCTCCCCGGTAAAAATGAGCCACCCCCCAAGTCGGTGAGCTTAGAGGAGGCGCGCCGAGTTATCGAGGAATACGCCGCAAGCCTGCGCGAGATCATCAAGAAGCTCCGCCGCTACATGAATTGAGGCGGCTCAGTGGGCGGGCTCTTTTCCACATCCACGACGCGTGTGGCTCGGGTTCGTTCCGCGCCCCAAGGGATTGACGATTTGCGCGCGGGCGGGAGACGCGGAATCATGGAGGATGCAAACCCTCACCCGCCGCCGCGGCGCCGACAGCCACCGAGAAAGCTGGCCATTTATTACGGAGATGTGCGAATTGGCACGATCGGCGAGCGAGCCGGTGTCCCGGTGGACGTGGATCCATGGGGCTGGAGTTGCGGCTTCTATCCCGGGCTCGATCCCGGGCAGCATCGATCCGGCTCGGCCGCCACGTTTGACCAGGCGCGGGCGGATTTCGAACAGGCGTGGCGCGATCTGCTGCCGAAGATCCCTGATGGCGCCTTTGAAGAATACCGCCGCGATCGCGCCGGGAGAGCACAGATCGTCTCCGCGCGAGAACGTGGGGAAAAGCTTCCGTCAGAGCTACCAAGCTCGTTCATGCGCTGTGTCTGCGGCGCGAAATTTGATAGCAATCGGCCAGACGAAAGCCTGCCGCACCGACGGCACATCTATGCGGCTAACGGAATCCCACGATGAACAAGTACGTGCAACCCCGGCCCTATGCCGACCCTGAAGTCGCCGCGAGGAAGATCGTCGAGATCGCCAACGCAGTTGAAGCCGCTCAGGCCGGCCGCGTCCACATTGAAAAGAACAACGGGCCGATGCTGTTCCAGCTCAAGGCCACGCCGGATGAATACAAGCCGGCCTCGATCGCGCGATTGAAAAGGGCTGGCTGGTGCTGCATGAGAGCGGCACGTTCACCAGATTCACCCAGGCTGGCAAGGGCCTATTCGCGTGAGGTGCCCCACCGTCACTGCGTGTTATCCGAAACGCTTACAATCTCCTGATGCTGTTGCCGCCTAACAACTCAATCTTTGTCCCTGCTTCGGGAACTGTACTTTTCAATTTACGCCCACTCCGAACTGCCCCTAGGCTTTGCGACACCGGGGCTGGGGTACATTCTAGAAACACTCAATTTTCGAACCCGGCGAGCCGCAGAGCGAAAATGCCTGCGGCTTTTTTGAAACGGCAATGATTCGACTAGGCGACTGAACTATGGACCTATCAGCTCTCACCGATGAAAGTCTGCTTCGATATTACGAGGACATCCGTGCCCACGTGTCGGCCGACAATCGATCCGGCAAGCATCGTTTCTTGGGCCAGGCCGCGAAAGTGCGCGCAATCAGCCTGTCATGAGGCCGGATTCGCCTTCCCACCGGTGGCATCCTATTCGACCTGATGCCCAAGTTCGAGTTCTGCCTGCCCACCAACGGCAAAGCCGTGCCTGCGGGCCCCGAGTGGTTCCACGAAATCAAGTATGACGGGTATCGCCTCCGCGTCGAACGCGATGGTGATCGTGTCCGGCTGATTACGCGCGGCGAATACGATTGGACCAAGCGCGTGGATTGTTGAGGCCGCGTTGAAGAACCGGCAGAAGCAATTCGTGCTCGATTGGGAAGCAGTTATCCTCTGCCTCGACGGTATGCCGGATTTCTACGCCATGCATTCCGGCAAGAACAATTCCGAAGTGCAGTTCTGCGCTTTCGATGTTCTGGCGATGGACGGCGAGGATCTCCGCAATCTACCCTTGTCGATGCGCAAGATTAACCTTGAGCAGCTTCTCCGCGGCCGGCCGGATGGCATCTTCATCAACCCATTCGAGAGCAGCGATCGGGCCTGATCTCTTCAGCGCAGCGTGCGATATGGGCCTCGAGGGTCTTGTGTCGAAGTGCAGCGACCGCCCCTATCGCGGTAGCCGGTCACCTCACTGGATAAAGGTCAAGAACCGGCAGCATCACGCGTTTGAGCGGGTGAGAGAGGCGCACCGCTAAATACGCAAGAAAGCTCCCGCCGCGCGCCACTTCTTACGAGCAGGCAAATTCCGCTTTCGATGTCACTGCGAGGGGGGCAATGGGGCATTGCCGATACCGTGCAGGGCCTCTAAATGGAGATGCCTCCACCAGTTCTACCCGACACGCGGCCACCGCGCGCAAGATCGTCCTAAGTTGTATTAGGTGTCCTAATTCAGATAAGGTTGGACTGCTCTGTAGATTGGATACCACCAACGGTATTGGTCGAAGTCTCGATTTCGCTTCACGATGCCGTCGTGAGCCGACTGGATTAGGCAAAAGAAAAGCGTGATCGCAAAGAACAGGCCGACCCCATCGGTGGCCCGCCTGATGTCGGGCCTCACCCAGGTGCGAATGCGTTTCAGTAATTGCATTGTGAATTGCGCGCCTCGATTGCCGGCCTCCTTTCTAGCTTCGGCCGTCGTCGCTTTCCACATCCACGACGCGCTGTAGCTCGCCGCCGTTTCGCGCCCCAAGGGTTTGACAAGTCGCACGGCGTTAATCTAGTCGGCGGAATTGTGGGTAACCCCGCACTACGCGCTCTGATTTCTCTGCTTTCGCTGCGGAGTTCGGCTTTCGCCCTCGCGATGCAAGATGCGGACAGCGGTGAATAACTCCCTCTGAGCCAAGTCTAAACTTAGAAATCGATCTGCGCGGCTTCACCGAGCCGAAGGCTAGCGACGATACCATCAGCTATTCGATTCGCGATAATCGACGGTAATGGATGTAATCGATGAAGTTGGCACGATCCCGCGTCAGCACGTTGTCGGCGCGATAGTTGATGAAATTGCTGCGCGGGCCGCCGGCCACGATTTGCTTCGCGCTGCTGTCGCCGCCAGCGGCGGGTCGCTCGGCCGCGCGATGTCGCGAAATTTGCCGATTGGCCAGGTGTCCTCGGAATCGAAAGTGCCAGTGGGATCGCTGCGCTGGTATTGACCGAGCCCGATCGAAACACGCTGAAACGCGTGCTCTATTGCTGCCCGCGAAAACAGCGCCGCGGCATAAGCAATCCGGTTGTCGTCATAAAGCCAATAGGGAAACGGGCGCGGCTTCTCGCGCTGATAATGCTCGCACCAGCCCGGATCGGCTCCGATCACCAGCGCGCCGACATGGGCATGATGCCTCAAGAAGAAATCGAGCACGGTCATTTCTTCGCGGGGACTGCCGCCCACCACGGAAAGAAGTGCAATCGAGCACGACGACCGCGGCCGAGCGCCAGCTGGAGCTGTCGCGGCAGCAGGCGCGCTACGAAGCCGCGCACGCGCGCCGACAGTACGACGCCGTTGACCCGGCAAACCGGCTGGTCGCAGGCGAACTGGAGCGCCGCTGGAACGAGGCATTGCAGGCTGTCGCAAAGCTTGAAGGAGAGATCGGCGCCCTGATTGCGCGCCGTCCGCCGCCGCTCGGAGAGCCGGAGCGCCAGCAATTGGTGGTGCTCGGTGCTGATCTGGAGCGCGCCTGATTGCATCCCGCTGCAACCGCTGCAACGCGCAAGTGTATCCTTCGCGCGGCACTCGCGGAGATCGTCGTGCGCAGGCACGGCGCAATCCATGCGGTCCTGCACTGGCAAGGCGGCGACCATACCCAACCGCAAGTCAAACAGCGACTGAATGCGGCCGGCCGGCACAATCCACGCATCCCCGACGACACGATCGCACTCGTGCGTGAGCTGGCGCGGCTGATGCCTGATCGGCAGATCGCGCGCCTGCTCAATCGCACTGGCGGCGAGACCGGGCACGGCAATGCCTGGACGCAAGAGCGCGTGCGCGGCTTCCGCAATCACCACGACATCGCCGTCTTCCGCGACGGCGAGTGGGCAGATTGGTCGTCTGCGACTTACTGCAGTCCGCAATATGCTGAACCAAAATCCATAGCAAACTCGCTGATCGAAGACCTTTTGATTGATCCCAATACAAATTAGTTCGTTTACGTCGAGGTACACGCGACCAAGATGGTTATCGTGCGGCTGCCGGCCAGCTGATCCGCCTTTGATGCGCTGGCCTGCGATTGGCGTTTAGTCAAAGCGCAGCAACTGATAGTGGAGAAAGCGTCCGTTGCTCTTAGCCAAAAATGGCGTATCGCAATCAATGCGGCGTGGCTTTTGGCCAGGCGCGTGATCCTTCGCGAAGGCGACGTACTGCGCCTTGCAATCGAGATTCGGGCAGCTGAAGCTGTGATGAGCGTTATCTTCAGTCATGCCTCGACTATGGACCGAGTCGCTCCTCAAGCTGGCGGTAGCATGCTGCTGTATGTGCGAGCGCCTTGAAGGGGCAACCCTGTTCGTACTGGAACTATCGCGGCTGCCTAGGACTTATTTCCGTGCACGGCTGGTACCCCCCGGCCGTGTCTGTGAGCGGGCCCAGGCTCGGAAGTGTTGCTCTTTGGGTCTGGGGCCTTTTCGATTCGCAATATGGAGCCGTTGGGAACGGATGCCGGCAGGCTGACTTCGCGGGCGGAATAGGACCGACCGATCGAAGTCGCAGCCGAGCGGATCGTCGAATGGGCGATGAGCCTGTTCGCGCAGCGGGCGCGGTTCGCTTGACAGTCGTTTCCACCCGCTTGACTCAGATGATGGCGTGTGACGATCTCCCGACTACAAAGGGTAACCGGCTGTTATTTCCGTTGGGAGTTGGTCGAGTGGATAAGTTAGTTCCTGCGTCCCGTTTTTTTGTGCGCCAAGGCTTTAACGGCTGGTTTGTTTATGATCGGCAACGAAAGGGACCGGCGCTTGTCGGAACTGCTCTAGCGGATGAGCTGACAAAGGAGCAGGCCGAGCAAATCCAGCGGTCGCTTACTGCCGAGTTCGAGCGGTAGGCGCCGCGCGAGCAATTTGATCCATGTCGACAAGCCACGCGAAAATTCAGTGTCGGACTTGAGGTAGACCCCGCAAAAGGGTTGGCGGCTTCAGCGCTTCTAGCGCCGGAGCCGTTTTGGCTGGGCCGCAACGAGAGCGGCACCTTCATAGGCTTCACCCAGGCGGGCGCGGATTTATTTGCTTAGGAACCATTGGGCGCGATCGGCGTTGCGCCGGGCGCAACCCTTCTCCCCGAGGGGTCTGTGAAGGTAACAACCCCAAGCTCGGCCGCCCCGGGCTTGGGGTTTTCGCACGCGCGGCACTAAGCCTATCGGCCGAGATTCTTCGGTGTGCACAAGGGAACTGACTCCCGACCAACTGCATATTACGATCGCAAGTGCTGAACCATGCGGATTAGGACCCGCAAGCATAGGGGAGGTTGCCATGCAGTACCGCCGTCGTTTCAAACAGACAGAAGCCCTCAAAGATCGGCTTGCTTCATTCGCGAAAAAGGCTCGCGAGAGGGCCTCGCTCCTGCCACCAGGCCCAGAAAGAGACGACCTCCTCCGTAGAGCAAGTCAGGCAGATACCGCATCTCATGTGGACGAATGGGTCAATTCGCCGGGCCTGCAGCCGCCGGAGTAAAGAGCCTCAGGCTCAGAGATGATCGACAGCTCTTAGTTAGTCACCGCCAGGGTACTTGTGGGACAAGTACCCTTTTCGTCGGCATCGAGGTGGCGCGTACGAGAGCGGAACGTTCGTGCGGTTCACGCAGGCCGGCGCGGATCTATTCGCCTAGCTGGAACTTTTATGTCACGCGGAGAATTTGCCTCCTGACGCGCTCAATCGCGTGAGGCAAGTGGTGAGACGCCCGGACAAGATTGAACTGCTTTTCCTCGGCATGGCAGCAATCGGTCTGATCATCGTCGCCGCAACCTTGATCTGGGCGCAGGTGTCCTGACTCCTTCCAACATATGTTAGAGCGGGAACCCGCTTTCGGCCGCAGACTATGCATGATCTCCGAAGTGACGGTCGGTGGATCAGAACCTCCGATGGCCTTGGCGAGCAACTTGCCAAGGCCGTTTCATTGAATGGGCCTCTTAGATTCGCATATCGTTCCGACGGCGCCTATCTTCAACGATAGCCATTAGAGTTTTGCGTCATGCGTCGCTCGCCCTCGATTGTGCCCCATGAGGCCAACCAAGATACCTACCTCGTGCTGGATGACTTCGGCCGGATGGGGTGTTCTTGGCGGGAGACCGCCGCGGAAAGCGCAGACCGAGAGACGCTGATCCGCGACTTAGTGGAAGGCCGGTCCGCATCGTGGGCTTCAACACCGCCGAAGGCTGGTCCGGTGACGTGACCGTGGACATCTCCGACGAGTTGCGCCGACGATTCGTTGAGTTCGGCGAGCTGCCGGACTAGATACTATTTTTTAGACGCTAACCGACGACGATCGGCGGAATCATGGGGGCGCTCGCCCGCGCCGAACAGGACAAGCTCCATTCGCAATAGGAGCCATCACCTTCACCCTGGCTTAAATCAGCGACATGGTCCTCGTCCCGCCCCCCAGAGACGGCGCCCTTCTCATGTGGGAGGGGTCCTCAGGCCGGTTTTTTGTCCCGGCCTGGGGCGCTTCCTCGGGGCAATCTGGTGGGCGATCGCCTATATCCGGCCCGGGCGCCGGGGCCGTTTGTGTTGGGAACGTCATTGAGCGATCCGGCTTGATACTTTGCAGGCTTTTGCTAGCCGCTTAGTCTGCAGTTGCTCACCTGGCCCCGGGGCGGGACCCTGGGGTCCTTTTTCGTCCATCGTCCAACTGTAAAATGGATGATCGGGTCGTTAGCGTAAGCAGCTCACACGAAATGGCCTCATCAGCCGTCAACCCGGCGCCGCCCGAAGCATCAAAATCCTCGTGCCTCCAGAAGATTTGCCCATCCTGAACTGGCTCAGAATCAATCAGTCAGAACCACTGTGACGAGGTGCTAGACGGGTTTTGCAGCGATTGGCCTCTCGGGGGCTATCAGCGGACTTTCGATCCATTTCACCGCGGGGTCGTCACAGCTTATGCATTGGAGGTCGGTGCGGCCAGACAGGGTGAAAACCGGGACCCGTCGTTTTCCGCACTTGGGGCAATGCGATATCCGATCCATGAAAATCCCTCCCGATCTCTTTTCCCGTGACTCGGAACTATCATTTTTGTTCCAGTCGAGCGTTTTGGACACCCGCGCCGTTTTGCAAAGAACGAGCACGATTTGTGAATTGGTTCACACTTGCCGAAACGAGCCGGCCATAGCGTGTCGACGTCACTAGAGGGGAGATTGCGAAAATGATTACGCTCAAAATCGCTGCCCTCGTTCTCGGAGCCGGTATGCTCCTCGAGGTGTTTTCACCGCCGGATTTCGTTCCCGACTTTGTTCTCGCCATCGCCGCTTGGCTTTCATAGCGCAAAGAAAACCCGCCGGTTGAGATGGATGACCGAATGTCGCGGAACGCGGTACAAATCCGCGACAGATTTATGATAGCGCGAGGCGGTTGGTGGCTGGTTACAGTCCCAGCCGCCTGCGATGGCTCGCCGGCCGCTGGCGATTCCGGTCCATATGTGGCGCAGGGGCCCGAATTGACTCGTGTTTGAGGTCGTTGCGGCGCATACTCGCGCGATCACCGTTCCGTTTCCAGGTATTTGCCGGTGACAGAGAGTGTTGCGCTCCCGCCTATGCGTAGGGAGGCATCATGGCCCAAACTCAATGGCCGTCGCTCGCCGTTCCACCGATCGCATTTCAGCGCCCCGTTTGTCCGAGGTGCAAAACTTCGATGATGCTCGTCAGCATCGAGCCAGAGCGCCCAGGAGTGGACTTGCACGGGTTTCAGTGCGCTGTCTGCAATTACCTACTTACGACCCTTGCCGCCTACGAAGATCCTATGCATTCGAAGGCCCTCGGGCGCTGGCTTCAAGGCGATTTACACCACCGAGGTGATACCGCCGCCGAGGTCGAGCTAGAAATATGAAGCCCGCAGGAGGGGATTTCCCGCGGGCTCCCTGATCTGGTCGCTATCTCCTCAGGCGGCGCGCATGAGCGGCAAGCCTTTGCCGGTTACGCTTCCGGTGCGATCGGCGCCGGCGCTTCATTGCCGCCCCCCTTTAATGACGCGCGGGGACCATCGTACAATTGTCGGCGGCCCCGCTTTGGCAGCAGCTTTAGTGCGGGTCGGGTGAGCCTCAAGCCAAGCGACGTCATCCGAGATTGCGCGTTCAACCTGCTTGTCGGTGGTGCTGGTAAAGCGCCATTGGCGATCGCTCAGTTGCCCGCTTCCAGGTAGTCGCCTGATGCGTGTGTCCTAGTTCGGTAATAATTAGGACAGCGGCGGCCCGCGGTGTGAGGAGGGCTCAGATTTGAGCTTTTCTTTTCGGTCTCCGATTATTCCCGGGCCACAATTCTGAGAATTGTTTGCTCCCCTTTGGGGATGGGGTACGGAAAGTTAAGCTTACGTCGGTCCCCTCGTGCGCCTTCCGGCATGAACCGGTGTCAATGCCTTCGCTGCTTGATTTAAATCAATACAGGCACTTTGGAATTGGCACCCGCATAGGCGGCATCACTAGCCTCCGTGGAGTCTTGACCATGAGTGAAATCATCAAATCGGAAGCGATCTCCCGTCGAAGCGCTCTTTCTCTCTTCGGAAAAATTGCCGCCTTCGCCGGCGCAGCATCCACCACAGCACTGACGGTTTCCGATGCCGAGGCCCAGACCTATGGCATGGAGCGGCGTCAGGAGCGGCGTGCAGGACGGCACGAGCGACGTGAGGATCGGCGCACAGGCCGATACGCGCGACGAGAGGAGCGGCGCACAGGTACGACTACCGGCACGGCTACAACTACCGGCCAAGCCAAGTAATTCTACTGGCTCGGCGCCAATCTCGTTTTGCTCTTGTCGCGCAGGTTACCCGACGCGCCAGCCGGTTTCTTCGACCAGGCTTTTATAAAACTCCGGCGAATAGGCCTGCGCCGGAGATTTGCGCGCGCGCTCGTCGAGCTTGTGCGCGTCGTCGCCGACCAGGATGTCGCCAGCGGTCGGCCTTGACGCCGTCGAGGATGATCTTCGCGGCCTGCGCCGCCGTGCTTGGCGCGGAGCCGGTCACATGTCCGCGAGACTTCCCCAAATCTGGGTAGATGGCATTCTCGACGACGTGGGCCCTGACATCGATTCCCGTGCCCTTAAGTTTGCCGGGCGAAGATGGTGACCCTGCGATCAGCATGCCACTTGAAAACAAGATGCTTCCGCCTCCCGGTGTGCGGTGAGCATGAGCCGGGGGAATGACACCGCCATTCTGTGCGATAATCTCGCTCCATTTTGCCATTCCCTTAGGACCGTCAGGATCGATTGCAAACACGCCGGATTGAAATGGTGTCGGCGTAGACCGTTCAGATTTGGACGCGCTGAATTGGTCCCGGCACCAGATTCCCGCTATTTTACTGACGCTGCCCTTTAGGGTGTCCGGAGTTGGGAATTGTTTGCGCGGAGCCAATTTGACCAATTTGAATTGAATTGCGTCAAATTGATTCCGAACAGCAAAAGGGAAAACACCCCCTGCAATTTCCTTTCCTTTGAGGCGTCCGGCGTTGCCCGCCGCAAATTCAGATGTCCCCAGATTTGGGGCAGATGGGCCTCGCGCGTATATTGGTCCCGAAACCAGTAGGCGGGGCAAGCTAGGCAGACCCTCCTTTGATCCAAGTCAATGTCAGTGATCCTTTGGCGCTCACGCTATGTTCAGCCGCACCTGAGGCGGCTCCTGTCACCTTTCAGTGACGCAAGCGCGAAGAGGGAGGTGCGCCATGCATCCGAGGAAGCGTCTTTCGATCAAGTCAGCGACTGTTGTCGGGATTGCCGCTAGCGCCCTGTTGGGGCTTGCAGGTCTCACTCTCACTCCAGCGCCAGCCAAGGCGGTCGTGTACTGCGAATATGTCGGTTATCCCGCCCATTGCGTCGCAAGGGCTGGCGTCGTGCTAAGGCCTCGTCCGGTGGCGCGCGCTGCGGTCCGTCATAACGCCGGTGGCAATGCAAATGGTGGCGTTAATCGCGTTGGGGCGCGGCGGTAAAGGACCCGGTTTGCGGGTCGCGGGCTTGCAGACGGCGAACTGAAAATCAGTTCGCCGAATACCTAAGCGCTTTTCTTCCAAGCGTGCGCCCGACGACATTGTCGCATTTGGCGCGCCTGCCGCGACGTTTGTTCAACGTCGGCCTAACCTTTTCCCGCCCTGCCAATGTTCTGACTGCAGTTGACCGGCGACGTGTGCTCCTTTGCACCTGGTGAGCCGGCGCCCGATACGCTCAATGTGCTATCAATAAGCCACGAATCCGCAACGTTGCCACACCACGGCCGGCGGAAATGGGGTGTTGGATGATGACAATTCCAGGATTAGTCGCGGACGCCTTGGCATCATTCCTGACGTCAGAAACCAAGAGTCGCTTTGGCTCCTCACATGCTCGCCTGGGTGAAGCTATTCCCTTCGCGGCCAAACTGACAATGGAGTGCATTGTAACAGCGACGCCCCGTATCACAACATTGAGCACTCAATGCTTGTTACCCTCGCCGGGCATGACATCCTGATGGGCCGACAGATGTTCCGGCCAACCACTGCCAGCGATTATGCCAATTTCATTGTGGCATGTCTCATACACGATATCGGATACGTTCGTGGAATTTTGCATGGAGATGACAACGAGTCCTATGTCGCAGATCTCAGTGGCCGCACGATTTGCCTGCCAAGGGGCTCGTCCGATGCCGCACTCGCACCTTATCATGTAGACCGTTCCGAGCTATTCGTCACCGAGCGCCTCGACGGAGTCGAAGAAGTTGACGCCGCGCGAATTGCCCGAGCAATCGAATACACTCGGGTTCCTTATACGTTATCCTCAAACGATGACTTGATCGAAGAAGAGGGATTGTTGTTGCGGGCTGCTGATCTTATCGGACAACTCGGGGATCCAAACTATCTGATAAAGGCAAATACACTCTTTTACGAATTTGAAGAGATCGGCCTGAACAAAAAGCTTGGCTACGATACGCTGACAGACGTCGTTTATGAATATCCACAATTCTGTTGGAACACCGTCGCACCGCAAATTAAGATGGCGATACGCTACCTCAATCTCACTTCGCGCGGGCGCCAATGGGTAGCAAACCTTTATGGTAATGTTTTCCGAGCGGAGCGTGAACTGCACCTCTCCGGTCCGCAACCATGATTACCTTCGCATCCCGGATTTTGCTGAAAGCCACCTCTCGACCGTTTAGCGCGGCTTGCATCCAGCCGGTGAATCCAAAAGGCTAGAGCTAATCTGTTGTAGCGCTAACCAGGCGCGACGATGCGAGCCAGGCATTGAGCTACTGGCCGCCGTGGCCATGGAAATCGAATTGCGGTCCGCAATGTGCGGCCTAAAGAGGGAGAACCAGCGCGGTACAATCTCCAGCTTTAGGCCGCGCGCCGATCAACGACCGAGCGCTTCTTATATAACGCTGATTCGGAGCGCGATATTGCGTCGTGCTGGTGACGCGATTTCAGGCGTTCAATGCCGGAATTGAGTCATCCATCGCTCGGCCACCACGTTCGTGGCGGGATCGCTGGCTGAAACCTTGTTCGCCGGCAGCGCCACTTGATGAAGCGCTTGTACGGATAGCTGCCGGCACAATTTCCTGTGCAGGAGGGCCTTTTGCTTTCTGCAGCGCGACACCGGTTTGTCCCTGATTGCCGGCGTTGTGAGTTGTTGTTCCTGGTCGATTCAAGGCGCGTTATGAAGGCATGCTTGTCGTCAAAAACATTGGACCGGGGGCACCACCTGCTGGCTGATCGCCCTTACGCGCTTATGTGTTGTTGGCGGCGCGGACGTTGCCACCCTTCAACACCCTGCAGCCGGCTCCTTACCCTGTTCCTCGGCATAGGATCGGGGTTCGGCTTCTGCCCGTATCAATAATCGACTTGGTTGGGGTCCCTGGGGCGCTTGGGGTCACTCGTCCCGTCTCTTGCGGGCTTCGAAGTCTTCTGCTGCCCGTTGGTCCAAGACTTCTGCCCGGTGCTTAGCCTGTTCTTCCGGCCACACTTCAACCGTGGATTCGGTCCCGTCCGGGTCGATCCGAACGACATGCCATCCCATTGCTCTAGCTTCATATCGCTCTCGATTTATGTTGCGAATATGCACCCGGACCCCTTCATTTTCCCGCCCGGAACTCTGCCACAATCAAATTGACCCACTACTCCCGCCAGGGGAATGCGCGATAGCCATGGTGTTCGCGGCGACAGACCGTGACAAATAAGGGACATGCGAAGCCAGCAACTGAGGCGGGCATTCTTCGGCGTGGCTCGACCGGACTTCCTGCCACCTCTCCGCCGGCTAACATGCCTTCACTCTGGCGGATTGTCTTCAATGGCTCGAACACGAGCTGTGCGACGAATAACGTGAGTCCGCTCTGGGGCTGTGCGGACTTTGCTGGCTAGCCGGCTGCTGATTATTAGATCGGATTGCGCAACGATGTCGGCGCGCTTTGCAATGATGCGAGCGCTTTTCGCGCGAAGCGATGGGCCGCTAAGGCCGCAACGGAAGCGAACGAAATACTGGTGAAAGAGGTCGCCAATCGAGACGGCCCCTCTCGGACTGCCTTCGTCTGCACTAAATTCGTCACGCTCGACCAATGTGGCGGACGTAATGTGGTGGTGCGCGCTGATGTGGCGCGCACCACCGCAGCCTCTTGGGGAAGTCAGGGTTGCGCCGCCAATCGCACGCCGTCCGGCCCAATTAGTCCGGGGTAGGGTGCCTTGAACTTGTAGATGGTTCCGCTGACGGCACCTTCCATGTAGATATACTGGTTGTTCTCACCGCCAAAGGCAAAGTTCGTGGCCGAGGAATTGCCATTTGGCAACGGCACATAGCCGATGATGAAGCCACGCGGATCGTACTCGATGACTCCACCGATGCCGCCCGCCGCCCAGAGGTTCCCATGGACGTCATAGTGGATGCCGTCAGGTCCACCGTCGCCGGGATTGTAGCTCCCGGCCGTGGCAAAGAAGAATGTCGTGTGCGACGGATCGTTGGCGCAGTCGGCGCAGGCGGGATTCGGCCCTCGCAGGAACGAATAGTACAGCATCCGGTTGCTCGCATAATCGGCAACAGCCAGCGTGCCGTCATCTGGCGAAACCGCTATGCCGTTGGGAAAACTACCGGTGGTGATGATGCGTCGGAGAATCCCGTCCTTGGAATATTGATAGACTGCGCCGGTCCGATCCGCCGCATCGGGGCCGGGTCCTGTTCCCCATGGATCGGTGAAATACAAGTTGCCCTCGGCGTCAAAGTCGAGATCATTCGGACCCTTGAAGAGTTCGTTATGGAACGTCGAAACGAGTGAACTTAGCTTCTTGGATCATAGACCAGGACGCCGAGATGGCGTGTGGTGACGTAGAGCTTGCCGTCATGCCAACGCGTGCCCTGCGGCTCGCATGCGGGACCGAGGTCTCCTTTCGGATTGCAGTTGAACCCTGGGACCAGCTTCGCGTCGGGAGTGAGGTAGGACACCCAGCCACTGCTGATCGCGACAAACCAGAAGTTGCCTGCCTTGTCGAAGGCCCCACCCTCAAGAAACTTGCCCTGCGGTTGATCATGGACATCCGCGAACAAGGTGACTGGTCCGATGCCCGGCGGTGGTGGCGGCAAACCCCACGGCTGCACTTGTTCCGGCGATGGCGGACCGGCGAGCGGCGGCGCGGGGACGGACTGGGCCTGCGCCGAGGCGGTATGAACGGTTGCGGCCGAGCCACAGAATACGAGCGAGAGAGCACAGACGGCACTTGCCAACTTCGTTGTCATGACGATTTCCTCCGACGCGCTTGTTTAGTAGTTCGCTTTTTCCCCCATTGCGGTGATCACGCTCGCCACGCAACCAACCAAGAAAGGCCCGTTTGAGCAGCTCGGTGTCGAGACGATCGGTCTTGGCGCGCCGATGCTCGCGCGATACGGCTACGCTCGATGCGTGGATGATGTGGGCCTCGATGTCACGCGCCCTGAGCCAACGCGCCAGCCAGAAGCCGTCGCGGCCGGCCTCGAAAGCAACCGCGATGCGTTCGATCCTGTGTCCTGACTTCTTCGCTTCCTCTCGCCAGCGATCGAGCAGCTTCAGCAAGGTCCTCTCGTCGGCCTCAAGCTTCTTCAATGGCTGGCGCTCGACGCCAGGCACAATCCCCGCAACGAGCCAGCTCGACAGGCTCATCTCGATCACGGCGATCAGCGTGCCATCCAGTTTGAGGGGCGTGAGGGATCGGCTCAGGTCGTTCAACTTCTGCATGGGGGTGCACTCCATCGGTTCACATCAGCGTTGACGGATGCAATATGGCCGCCGCCTGCCCCATAGCATCTCCCTTGGAGGCTTGCGGACGCCGGCCCCGCTGTGCGCCGCCCCACCGTCATGGGGCCGGCATCCGAAAACCTTCACATAAACGGACCTAGAGCGCCGCCGTCAACGCGGCTTGCGTTGGCGGTGCTGGACATTCCCAGACGCAGCGAGTCGCGGCTCATCTCCTCCGGTATCGAAATTTCCGCCGGAAACACCGTTGCACCGCCGAAAGCGGTGGTGCGTACAAGCGTGCCCGACACGGCGATCTGCCCCTGGCCGATGCCCTTCGGAATGGCGGTGATCCTGGCGTGATAGATGCGTCCTGGGGCGTTGTCGAAAACGATATCGACAGGCGCACCTTCCTTGATCGTCTTAAAGCCGTTCTGCGAAAACATACCGACGATTGCGATTTCACTCTCGACAATGAATGACATCGCCGAGCGGGCTTGCAGCGCGCGATTACCGACGGCCAATGCGACGACCGTCATATAGCCGTCGGCGGGCGCGCGAATGGAAGTCTGCGATAATTCCCAGCTAGCGCTGTCCAGTTGCGCCTGAGTTTGTGCGACTGTTGTGTTAACGCCGCCGATCTCGGAATTTAGCGCGAGCTTGGCGCTCTGCTACGACGCTTTTGCCACGTTGAGCTGCGCCAGCGCCGTCTCGTATTGATTCTGGCGGTCCTGCGCCTGGAATTGTGTGTTGGCATCTTCCGCCGCGAGCTTCTGAATATCCCCGAGGCGTTTCGCATTGAACGCGACCTGCGAGGCGAGTCCGGCAGCGTTGGCGGTGGCCTGATCACAATTCGATTTCAATATCTCGGTTTGCTGCTGCGCTGCCGCGAGCGACGCCCGCAACTGCGAGACCTTGTACTGGAATGGTGCCGGGTCGACGGATATTTCGACGTCGCCGTCCGGCAGACTTCGCGACCTTGACATCGCTTCAAATGCGGCCGGCGACATTGTCGAGATCAGGAGCGCGCTGGTTGAGATCCGCCAAAAATCGATCCGCCTCCAGCACGAGATGCACAAGCGTCGACGACGATCACATGAGCTTGCCACGGATTAAACTAGGCAACATGAACCACGCCTGATGATAGGTGACTCAGGCGCGCCTCCCTTGATCAACATCACCTTCTTGGGATCGAGCCAGTGGTCGATCCGATCAGCCCAATGCTGCATCAGCTTCGTGCGCGAGCCGATCAGGGCGAGCGGTCCGTGCTTCTTGTAGAGCCCTTCCACAGTCGAATTATCGAGATGCGCGAGCTGCAGCTCGACGACATCGCCATCCCATGCCTTGGCGTCCTTGATCTCTTCGTGGTGAGACAGAGTTGAGAAGGTGGTCCGGAATCCGTGGGCACAATGATCAGTCTTGGTGTCAATGCCAAGCAGCCGCAAGCGCTTGTTGAGCGTGTTGTTTGATAGCGGCGCGTCCTTCGAGCAGGAAAATGCGTACCGGCGATGGCCGGTCAGCTTCTGAACGCTGCGCAGGATTGCAAGTGCCTGCCGTGACAAAGGCACGACATGGTCCCAACCGGTCTTCATTTTGGCGGCTGGAATAGTCCAGCGTTCGGCATCCCAATCGACCTCGCTCCACTCCATTTCATTGACCATGCCGGGGCGAGGAATGGTCAGAGCATCGAACCGCAAGGCAAGGCCAACAACGTCACTAAACCTCGCTCTCGTCCAGGGTGCGCTGATAAGCTTGAAGACGCGCGTCACGTCGCGTGGTTCGGTGACGCCGGGACGCGGCGTCGAAATGTTGGCAATCAACTGCCCATTCAGGTTGCGGAATGGATTGTAGCCGTCGCCTTCGACATCGGCATAGTCGCAGATTTGCTCACCGATGCTGCGCACGCGGTCGCGGGTTTCCAGCTTTCCCTCGGCTTCGTATGAACGCATGAAAGCGAGCACATCCGGACGCTTGATGTCCTGCCTGCATAGCTTGCCGAAGCGATCCTTGATGTAGCCGACGCGCAGCTCAAGTACCTCGATGGTCTTGGGGCCGCGCACCGCGACGATCCTGCCGCGTTTGACTTTCTCCACATTCTTCTTCGCGAGCCACTCGTCGGCCCATTGCTCGAAAGGCCGGGTGGCCGCCTGCCTGTGCTTGACGAGCTGCTTCTCGGTGCTCGGGTCTTTGCCGTCCTTGAGCAGGTCTTTGGCCTTGTCGCGCTCGCGCCGCGCGTCGGCGAGCGAGAACGTGCCATCCTTGCCGTTGCCGTAAGGGCCGATGGAGTAGGTTTTCTGGCGGCTGTGGAAGCGGTAGCCCATCCGCCAGAGCTTCGAGGCAGCGTTGCCGGGCCTGCTCTCGTCCGGCGTGACGAAGAGATAGAGACCACCGCCGGTCACGTCGGAGATCTTGGCGGGGCTCCACGCGCCATTGTCGAATTTCGGTCGGGCGGCGCGGCAGTCGACGTCGGTTCTGATCTGCATGGGGTTGGCGCATGCGCCACCGTTTTCGCGAGCCATCTACTCAATTCCTTCGTTCGGAATAGCGAAAGTCGCCGTGAACGTTTGTTCTCCCGATACCAACACGATACCAACACGATACCAACAAAAATACCAACAAGTCGGACGGCTGGGATCGGATGAGAACAAACGGCGACGAACACCGATGTACGCGGAAGTGCCTATTTTTCAAGGGTTTCCGAGCACGGCGCGGACGGTTGCGAACGCTTTGGAACCGGCTTGAACAGCCTAGTTGGTGCCCCTGGCCGGAATCGAACCAGCACTCCTTGCGGAACTCGATTTTGAGTTCGAGCGCGTCTACCAGTTCCGCCACAGGGGCATTCGCATGTCCCCAAGGCCAAATAGACCTCAGGGCGGCGAAGCCGGCGGAATATAGCTGGCAGCCTGAGGGGGTCAACCCGCGCGGATGTGATTTCGCGACCGCTCGACAGCTTTGGTTGCACGGGATACGAAGTTCACCGACCTGTTTACCGGGAAGACAAACGTGACGTCAGAGACATCAGCCATTTCATACGCACGCGCCGAAGCAAATCCGGCGCTGACGGCCGCGCTGGCGATCACAGCGATATCGGCGGCGACGCTGGCCGGTGCCTGGTTCTTCCAGCTCGTGCTGGAGGTCCTACCCTGTCCGATGTGTCTCGAGCAGCGCTACGCCTATTATTTCGCGGTGCCGTTCGCGGCCCTGCTTGCGTTGGCCGCCGCGAAGGGAGCGCCGCGCGGGTTGGTGCTGGCCGGTCTAGCCATCCTCGCGCTCGCAGCCCTCGGCAATGCCGTCTTCGGCGCCTATCACGCCGGCGTCGAATGGGGTTTTTGGAAGGGGCCGACCGATTGCGCCGGGACCGGCTTCAATCCCGGCAGCGCCGGCAGCCTTCTGGAAAATCTCGACAAGGTGAAGGTGGTCCGCTGCGACGAGGTGCAGTTTCGTTTCCTCGGCCTCTCGCTGGCCGGTTACAACGCGCTGATCTCGCTGCTGATGGCCGCGGTCGCGGCCTGGGGCATGGCGAAGACCGCGAAGCGCTGATCAATCGTCGACGTCGTCCTGCGTGCGTCCGAACAGATGCACGATGCCGGGCGTCGCAACGGTGACGAACACAAATCGCGAAAGGTGATGCGCGCCGACGAAGATCGGATCGATATGCAGCGTCAGCGCGAGCGCCAGCATGGCGTCCATCGCGCCCGGCGCAAAGGCGACGACGGTGTCGGAAAAGCGCACATTGGTCGTCAGCGCGATGATTGCGACAAAGATGCCGCAAACGGCGATTGCGACCGCAAAGGAGCCGAGGGCCGCGTTGATATGGCCGAGCAGCACGCGCGGCTTCATCCGGGCAAAGCGGCTGCCGATCAGGGCGCCGATCCCGACCAGTGCCGCGCTGCGCACCCAAGGCGGTACGCCGCCGTCGACGAGATCGGCGCCATGCAGCACGCTGGAGGCGATCATCGCACCGAACATCCAGCTCGCTGGAAATTTCAGGATGCGCAGGATCAGCGACAGCGCCAGCGAGGCGGCGACCAGCGCGACCAGTTGCATCGGCGGCGCCTCGGTCAGGGTGATCGCGGATGACGTTGAAGGCGCAACGCCGGTCAGCGCCAGCACCATCGGCAGCGCAGCGGTCAGGATGATCACGCGCACGGTCTGCACCACCGCGATCGCCGGCAGGTTGGCGCCGCGCTCGACCGCGAGCATGGTGATCTGCGACAGCGCGCCGGGGCTGCCGGCAAGGAAGGCCGAAGTCCGGTCCCAGCCATGGATGCGCTGCAGATAAAGGCTTGAGCCGAAGGTCGCGCAGAAGGTCGAAAGCGCGAGCAGGGCGATGGTGATCGGGTAGGTGCTGAGATGGGCGATCAGCTGCCGCGACACCACCGAGCCAAGCGAAATTCCGAGCACGACCAGCACGGCCTGGGTGATGATCGCCGGCACCGCGAGTTGGCGACCGGCAATGGCGTCGATGCCGGTGGCGAACATGGCGCCGGAGATCAGTCCCCCCGGAAGGTGTGCCCAAAGAAACAGCAGCCCACCGGCGGTGCCGATTGCAAGCGTCTCCAGCGCAATCAGCGCCTTGCTTCTGCTCGGAAAGGTGACAGCGATGGAAGAAAGGATTTGCCTCACGCCACCTTATGGCAAATCCGCCGGAGCCACACAAATGCGCCAATGCGATGCAGCATTGCACCGCATGTTCTCGCGCTCCCCTGGAGATGGCTCTCCAGGGGCCAGTGGTATCCGCGAATTACTTCGATGCCGGAGCGGCTCCGTCCTTTGCCTGCTTCTTGCAATCGGCGCGGAATTTCTTGCGCTCCTTGCCGTGCAGACCCTTGGCGTCGGCCTCTTTCGAGCATTCGAGCGAGGCAGCGCTGCGCGGCTTTTCCGCCTTGGCGGCCGGAGCGGGAGCGGCGGCGGGCGCCGTCGTCTGCGCAAAGGCCGAACCCGCAAACAGGAGCGAAGCCGCGAGCGCGAGACCAGCCGCGCGGGAAGAGATCGTGATCATGGAGGTACCTCGAGGGAAAGAGAAAGGGAGGCAAACTCGCGCCATGATGATGAACCGCCGATGAATGGAGGGCGCCGAATGCGTCCCTCGTCGTGACTATATTTTGGCAGCGAGAATGGATTGCGCGCCCGCGCTCGGCTACAGTGTGGCCCCCGTTTAGCTAGTGCCCAAGAGAGACCAGAGGAGGGAGACCAAGGATGACCTTAAAAGCCCAATTATTGTGCGCGATGGCAGTGTCCGGTTTTGCTGCGTTTGCGGCGACCGCACCTGCAAATGCGCTGACGAGCCAGGAATGCAGCGCGAAGTACCAGGCTGCGAAAAAGGATGGCACGCTCAACGGCATGAAGTGGAATAACTTCCGCAAGGCCCAGTGCGCCGCGGATGCCACCGCCGCCGCTGCGCCGGCAGCAGCCGCGCCAGCCCCCGCGCCGACCACGACGGCGAAGAAGGAGGCCGCTCCTGCGGCGGCACCGGCACCGATGCCCACCGGGCCGGCTATGTATCCGAACGCGATCGATCCGAAATACGCCAAGGAGACGGCCGGCAAGGGGCGCATGCACACCTGCGTCGACCAGTACAATGCCAACAAGGCAACCGGCGGCAATGGCGGCCTGAAATGGATTCAGAAGGGCGGCGGCTACTATTCAGAGTGCAACAAGCACCTGAAGGGGCCGGCCTGATCGATCAGAGGCCCGGGCCGGATCGGCCCGGGCCTTCCGTTGCGGCGCCAGATACGCGCATGCAATCAGGTCTGGCGCACGCAATCATGTGATAGGCTCACGCGCCTTACATTTTTGGAGCCATGCATGGGACGATTTGGTAGCGGCACCGCCGCGGCGCTCGTTGTATTTTTCCAATTGACGTTGCCTGTGCTTTCCGATCGCGCAGCCGCGCTCGTCCTCGCGCAGGCCGATAAGGCGACCGCGCCGCCAGCCGCCGCAGTTCCCGCTCCCGTCGCGACGCCGAGCCCATCACCTCCGCAGGACGCCGTGCCCGGCTCGGCGATCAGTGCGCCCGCGAAGAAATCTTCGCTGTCGACGCCGGCCTGTTCCGTGAGATTTCTGGAAGCCAAGGTCGCCGGCAAGCTGAACGGCCGCAGATGGGCGGACTTCCGCCGCGACGAGTGCGGAGAGAAGGAAACGACCGCTGTTTTTCCGGCGGCGATATCGCCGAAATATTCGAACGAGAAAGATCTCGACAAGGCGCGCAGGCAAACCTGCGCCGATCAGTTTTCCGCCAACAAGGCGACCAACGCCAATGGCGGCTTGAAGTGGATTGAAAAGGATGGTGGCTATTACGGGGAGTGCGTCAGCCGCCTGAAGGGCTAAAGCAGGTGAGTTTTGGTTGAATCCGCTTGTCGGCGCGCTCCTTCGACCCTCCAGGGGAGGGTGAGCGCGCCTCCGACGCCGCTCCACCTCAACCCGATCTCATCGTGCTATCGGGCTTAACATCTGCATGAAACGGTTTGAGCCGAAAAATCCGGATTTTCGCACTGTCTCGACCGCGACCTTCGAGGCGCAGCGGGCGATGAAGACGCTCGGCATCTCGATTGCGCGAATGGAGCCCGGCGAGGTGGATCTGGCGATGGACTATTCGCCGGAGTTCGCCCAGCAGAACGGGTTCGTGCATGCCGGCATCATCACCGCTGGCCTCGACAGTGCCTGCGGCATCGCCGCCTTTACGCTGATGCCGGCGGGATCAGACATTCTGACGGTTGAATTCAAGACCAATCTGCTCGCGCCGGCAAAAGGCGAGCGGTTCGAGTTCCGCGCGACCGTCGTCAAGCCCGGCCGGACGCTGACGGTGTGCGAAGGCAAGGCCTATGCGATGACGGATGACGTCGAGAGCCTGGTGGCGACCATGACGGGCACGCTGATGGCGATCATGCCGCGGACGAATTGACAAGCCGGCCCGCGGACCGCTTGACGAAGCGGTCGACCCGCAAGCTATCCATGATTGCGAGCCTCAGCTGCCGCTGGCCGTAACTCTCCTGCTCCGCGGAGCGCTGTTGCAGTGCGGCTTTGTGCTGCGGGCATGGTCACGGACAGAAATTTCTTCTATAGGCTCTCCTCGTGCAAATGAGTTTTCCCCTCTGATGATCTCCGTCACGCATAGCCTCTTGGGGCTGGGATCCGGCGTGCTGGTCGGGTTTTCACTTGGCCTCGTCGGCGGCGGCGGCTCGATCCTTGCGGTGCCCCTGATGGTCTATGTGGTCGGCGTGCCCGAGCCGCATGTTGCGATCGGCACCAGCGCGATTGCGGTCGCAGCCAATGCGGCGATCAATCTCTCCAACCACGCGCGCGGCGGCACGGTGGTATGGTCCTGTGCGCTGATGTTCGCGGCGGCCGGCATTATCGGCGCCCTCTCGGGCTCGCTGCTCGGCAAGATGGTCGACGGCCAGAAATTGCTGGCGCTGTTCGCGCTGGTGATGCTGGTCATCGCGATGCTGATGCTGAAAGCGCGCTCCCGTGTCGGCGTCTCCGACGTGAAGATGGATATGTCGAACCTGCCGGCCATCGTCGGCCTCGGACTGTGCACCGGCACGATGTCCGGCTTCTTCGGCATTGGCGGCGGCTTCCTGATCGTGCCGGCCTTGATGCTGGCAACGGGCATGTCGATCATGAATGCGGTCAGCTCGTCGCTGGTTGCGGTCACGGCTTTCGGCATGACCACGGCGCTGAGCTATGCCTGGTCGGGCCTGGTGTCCTGGGGGCTCGCCGCGCTCTTCATTGTCGGCGGCATCGCAGGCGGCCTCGCCGGCACGCGGTCAGCGCGGCATTTGTCGGAGCGGCGCGGCGCGCTCAATATCGTGTTTGCCGCTGTCATTATCGCGGTGGCACTCTATATGCTGGCGCGTAACATCTCCTATTTCTCGACGTAGACAGGTTATGGCCGAAACGGGGCGTCATATGCGCAAATCGATCGATTTCACCGGACCAAGCCGCCGCGGCGTGCTGACCGTACTCGGCGGCGCGGCGATGGCTGTCGCCGTGCCAGCCCTGGCCCGGGCGCAGGGCGAGCCGGGCGAAGCTGCCGTGCTGCGCGACCCCGACAATCCCGTCTTCGGCAATCCCGATGGCGACATCTCTATTGTCGAATGGTTCGACTTCAGTTGCCCCTATTGCCGCAAGCTCGAGCCCGAACTGCGCCAAGTGGTGCAGGATGACGGCAAGGTGCGGCTGGTGCTGAAGGACTGGCCGATCCTCGGGCCGGTGTCGGTGGCCGCGGCGCGCATGGCGCTCGCCTGCAAATACCAGGGCAAGTACGACAAGGCGCATGATGCGATGATTGGCGTCAGCTCGAAACTGACCGAGCCGCGCATCGGTGAGTTGCTGGCGGGCGCCGGCGTCGATATCGATCGTGCGAAGAAGGATCTCGCCGCCAACGCCAAGGCGATCGATGGCATGCTTGCGCGCAACAACGAAACGGCCGAGGGGCTGGGCTTCCGTGGCACGCCGGCTTTTATCGTCGGGAAATTCCGCGTGCCGGGTGTGCTGACCATGGACCAGTTCGAGCAGGTGATCGCCGATGCGCGCAAGGCCAAGGCGAGCAACAAGACTTAACGGCGGGCAGCAAGACTTAGGTCCTTACTTCGACGAGATCCTGACCCAGTCGTCGTGAGCGCGAGTCTTCAGTCTGTCCCAATCGGCTGAAGCAACGTCCCAGTTCACGATGGTGCGACCAGTCTGCGCGACCTGGCCATTGGCCACGGTCGAAGTCTGCATCGAGTCATGAAGATAGACCCCGAAGCCCAGGAGCAGCGCGCCCAGGATTATTCCGAGAAAAGTCTGCATCGCGAATCCCTCCAGTGACGGCCATCAACGCTGTCATGCAATGATGGTTCCCGCCGGGAGGAGTACCTGAAACTTCATCGATCGCCGTTCAGCCATTGCAGCATTTCCGCGTTGATCTCGCGCGGATAGGTGTGGCTGAGATCGTCGATCTCGCGGTAGCTCACATCAGCACCAGCCGTCGACAGCGCCTGCTTCGTGTGCCGCGCGACCTGCACCGGAAACATCCAGTCGAGCGTGCCGTGCACGAGAAAGATCGGCAGGCCGCGCAGCCGGTCCGCGTCCGCCATTTCCGCCATCAGCGGATGAAAGGTCGATGCGACAGGCGCCAGATGCGTGAAGGGCGAAGCGCTGTCGAGCCCGCTCACATAACAGAAGGTGCCGCCGTCGCTCATTCCGGTCAGCAGCATGCGTTCGGAATCGACATTCCAGCGGCTGCGGACCGTCGCAAGAATGCGCATGAGATTGGGCGTATCGCTGTCCTCGCCCATCAGGGCCCAGGTCGGGCCGGTAGCCGTTGGCGCGATCAAGATGGCGCCAGAACTCCGGGCGTCGCGCAACCAGCTCCACAGGAAATTGCGGCCGTTGCCGCTGCCGCCATGCATGGCCATCACCAGCGGCCAGGCGCGTTCGCGCGTATAGTATTCGGGCACATAGAGCGAGAAGCCGCCGCGGCTGCCGGGCTCGTTCTGGACGTGCATGACGCCGGTATTTTGAGCTGCCGGCTGCGCAAGCTTCGCCTTCAGTGTCTCGTCTTCGCGCAAGGCCGGATCGAGGAAGAAATCGCTGACCGGCGGAAGTCTTTGCGCCAGCGGATAGAGCGCTTCCAGCGCGCGCGGCGAGTAACGCAGCGCGCGGAATGCGGTGATGAGATCGCCCCCGCCATGTTGCACGGCACGCAAGCCGGCAAAAGCGGACAGCGCCGCGTCGCTGGCGGCATCCAGCGATGCGCGTACTTCGGCGAAATTCTCCGGCCAGTCGGTGAGGCTCGCGCGCGCCGCCTGCAGTGTCTCTTCCGGCGACCCGGTTGCCTGCATCACGCGGTCGAAATCCGGCGGGTTCAGGTGACGGGCAACGAAGGAAAGCGCTTCCAGCGATTGCAGGAGTGGCGGCAGCACGGCCACGATGTCGTCCACCACGGCCTCGCTCATCGCTTTACTCTCAGCTCACATATTTAATGTAGCCTTGGACCCTTCAACAACCTGCCGCGGTCTGTCGAGGCCAGCGTGACATCGAAGGTGACGCCTTCATGGTGCACGGTCAGCGGCACGTCGACGCCGGCGGCCCCCAGCGACCACAGCTTGCGATAAAAGCCCGCCTGGCTCGTGATCTTCTCGCCCTTGACCGCGAGGATCACGTCGCCGGCCTTGAGCTCGGCGCGCGCCGCCGGTCCGTTGCCGGAGATGCCGATCACCACCACGCGGTTGTCGATTTCGGTCGAATACATGCCGAGCCAGGGCCGCGCCGGGCGGTTGACCCTGCCGAAGCGGCGCAAATCGTCGAGCACGGGCTTCAGGAGATCGATCGGAACGATCATGTTGACATGCTCGGCCTTGCCGCTGCGCTCGCGCTCGAGCTGCAGCGATCCGATGCCAAGCAGCTCGCCCCTGTTCGAGATCATTCCGGCGCCGCCCCAGTTCGGATGAGCGGGATGAGTGAAGATTGCTTCATCGAGCAGATATTCCCAGTAGCCGGCGAACTCCTGCTTGGCGGCGATCCGGCTTGCGACCGAGCGCGTGCGCCCGCCAGCGCCGCCGACCACGACGTGGTCACCGATCTTGGTCGCGGCGGACGAGCCGATCGGCAGCGGATCGATATTCAAGTGGCCGAGCGCCTGCACCAGGCCGAATCCGGTCACCGCGTCGAAGCCGAGCGCATGTCCTTCCATCACGCGGCCGTCGCCCAGATGCAGCCAGACCGTCTGGGCCTCGGTAATGAGATAGCCGATGGTGAGCACGAGACCATCATCGATCACCACGCCGTTGCCCGCGCGCTCGGTCCCCAGCGTCTCCGCGGTGAAGCCGTCCTGCGGGATGATCGAATGCAGCCCGACGATGGAAGAAAGCACACGGTCGAGATCGAAACCGTATTCGTCGGAGCGAGGCTGGAGGGCGGGTGGCACAACATCGCGGCTCTCCTGTATTTTCCGCGCGTCGTCGGCGCTGAAGGGTGGCTCGCCTGGCGCCGGAATTCGATCGGCGGCAGAAGCGGCGTTCGCCATGCAGCTTAGCATTTTTGGCGCGACGCGCACCAGTTCCGTAGCGTTGAAAAACTCGAAGATGAACAGCGTTGCTACGCAAGCCTCGATAGCAATGCACGAGCGCCCAGCACATCGGGCGTGCTTTCGCCGCCCTCGATCTGGCCAAGAATAGGCTCGACCAAGGCGAGAATCTCTTCGTTCGGTCTGGTGCCCTGCCACAATTGACCCAGATCGACTGCCGCACGCAGTTCGAGCAGGCGCGCGTCCTGGCCGCGAGCGACCTCGATCGCCTTTTTATAGCAGGCTTCGGCGCGCGTGCGATCCGGATCGGGCCGCCGCCAGGCCACCTGTCCGGAAAGGCGATGCAAATCGGCGAGCCAGTAGCGCTCGCCGGATTGTTCGACAAAGGCGAAGCCGTCGCCAATCGCCGCCTCGGCGGCCGTGAGATCGCCGGCGTGCAGCAGGGATTGCGCGAGACTGGACAGGATAATCGAATTTCCCGTGCTGCCGCCGGATTTGCCGAGCGCGATGCGGGCCTGCCCAATCGCAACGATATTGGCCTCGACCGGCTCGCGCATGGCGCGGGCGAAGGCGCCGAGCACGTTCGCGAGCAGCCGGATCTGCTCGACCTTCTCGGTGCAGAAGGAAGCGAGCTCGGCGCTGTCGCGCTCCAACCCCTCGTGGTCTCCCAGCACCAGCTTGGGCCAGGTGATCGCGCAGAAGGTGCCCGAAGCGAAGGTCGTGGCATGACCGTGATGCGCGATCTCGGCACGCACTTGCTCGCTGATCGCGGCCGCGCTGTCGAGCAGACCGAGCGACAGCCGCACCAATACCTCGAAGGAAAGGGCGGAGATGCCCTGGTCCCACCCGAAGCGGTAGCTCAACGCCTTCTGCTGGCGAACGTCACGATAGCTGTTGGCCTTTTGCAGGCTCGCCAGCGCCGCGCGGTTGTCGCCCCGGTAGAACTGCAGCGTGCCGAGTTGGCGATAGCCGACCAGACGGTAGGCGTCATCGCCCTGCCGGTCCGCCACCTCGATGATCTCCTGCGCGAAGTTGAGCGCCTCCTTGAGCCGCGCCGACAGGGTGGTGCCGGCGCACAGGCCGTACAGAATGGAGACGCGCTGCAGATCCGTGCCGATGCCGCGGTCGAGCAGCCGCTTGGCCGCCATCATCGCTTCGAAAGTTTCGGGCGCCGATACGCTCCGCAGCGGCACCAGCGCATTGGCATGCGCGACGCGCAGCGCGAGTTCGAGCGCATCGCGTTCGCTTCCCTCCGCGACGGCGGAAACAAGCGCGAGTCCCGCGCTGGCATGGCGTTCGGCTTCGACCGGCGCCGACTGCGACAACGCAAGCTCGGCGGCGGCGAGCCAGGCCGATGAGGCCGGCGCGGCGAGGCCCGCCTCGGTGAAGTGATACGCGATGGTCGCCGGCGCGTATTCCTCTTCGGTGACGTGCTCCTTCAGCGCTGTCGCGATCTGCGCATGGATGCGCTGGCGGCGGCTGCGCAACATCGAGCCATAGGCGGTATCCTGCACCAGCGCGTGCTTGAACACATAGCTGGCCTGAGGCGGCGCGCCGCGCCGGTAGATCAATTCCGCTTCCATCAACTGGCGCAGCACGTCGTCGAGCGCCGCGCCCTTGACCGGCGAAATCGCCTCCAGCAGCGCGTGGGGAAATTCGCGGCCGATGGCAGCCCCGATCTGGGCGATTTCCTTGATCGGCGACAGCCGGTCAAGTCGCGCCGAAAGTGAATCGTGCAGGGTCGCCGGGATAGCAAGGGGCGTAAGTGCGGCAGCCAGCACGTAGGCGTCGCGCTCCTCGCGCAGCAACTCCAATTCCAGCACGCTTTTGGTCAACTCCTCGATAAACAGCGGCACGCCATCGGTCTTGGCGAGGATCTGGCCGAGCACCTCCGCCGGCAGCCTCTTTCCCTCCGTGATCCGGTCGACCATCGCTGCGGACGCGTCGCGCTCCAGGCGGCTGAGCGAGATGGCCGTTACATGCTCGCGCCCGACCCAGGGTACCGAGAACTCGGGGCGGAACGTCATGACCCACAGCACGGGCATGTGCTGCACCAGTTCCACCATACGGCTCGTCAGGTCGAGCGAGGTGGGATCGATCCAGTGCGTATCTTCCGTCACCATCAGCACCGGCATCAGTTTGGCGAGCGCGATGACCGGCGCCATCAGGGCAGCCATGGTCCGCTCCTTCAACTCGGCCGGCGGAAGATCGAGCGGCGGATAGCGGTTGCCGGTCGGAATGCCGAGCAGCGAGGCATGGAAGGGGGCGATCTCCTCGATCGGCAGGTCTGCGATCCTGAGCATCTTCTCGAGCTTGTCGAGCCGCGCCGAGGCCGGCTCGCCGCTGACGAAGCCCGCGACATTCCGGACCTGGCCGATGATCGGATAAAGGGCGTCGTTGACGTGATGCGGCGAACATTGATAGCGCAACACCATGTGGCGTTCGCCGCTAACGCGTTCGCGCAAGTGGGCGACGATGCGCGACTTGCCGATGCCGGCCTCGCCCGACAGCATCACCGTCTGTCCTTCGCCCTTGACCGCGCGGCGCCAGCGCTCGAGCAGCAGCGTCATCTCTTCTTCGCGGCCAACGAACGGCGTCAGCACCTCGGAACGCGAGGCGTCGAAGCGGCTGACGTTCTCGCGCTGGCCGGCGATCAGCCAGGCCGCAACCTGCGTGCGCGACCCCCTGAACGTCTGCGGCCCGATCGGCTTCAGCTCGAACGTCGTGCCGAGCAGCCGCCGCGTCGCCTCCGAGACCGCGATGGTGCCGGGCTCGGCGAGCGATTGCAGCCGCATCGCGAGGTCCGGCGTGTCGCCGACGAGGCCGCGCAGGCGAACCTCGCCGTCGCCGATCAACTCGCCAACCACGACAAGGCCGGTCGAAATGCCGATCCTCACCTTGAGGTCCGCGCCATGCTCGTGCCGGAGCACCGCAACCGCCTCGATCAGCGCCAGCCCCGCCCGCGCCGCCCGCTCGGCGGCGTCCTCGCGGGCGCGCGGATAGCCGAAATAGACCATCGCCGCATCGCCCATCCATTTGGCGATGTGGCCGTCGAAGCGGGCGACCGCGGCCGCCACCGCGCCCTGGAAGGCGCGGATCAGGTCGGCCATGTCTTCGGGGTCAAGCTCAGCGGTCAGCTCGGTCGAGCCGACCAGGTCGCAGAACAGCACCGTGAGTTGCCGTCGTTCGGGCGCGCCAGGTGCCTGTGGCTCCGTCTCGCCGGCAAGGGCGCGGATGGCACGAAGCATTTTCGCGCGATGCCCGGGCGGAATGCCGAGATCGCTCAAATGCTGATCGGTCAGCTCCGGCAGTACGTCGGCTTCGATCTCGTGTTCCCTGAACAGGGCTTCGTACTGATCGAGGCCGAGACTGGCGAGCCACGTCCCGACGTCCATGAATGCCGGTCTCCCCCTTGAACGGGGCAAGGTTATCGCGGGATCATTTGTCCTGTCAGGCTGTTTTTTGGGGCGCCGTGCGCAGTCGACCGAGCCTTACGGATCGAGCTCGGTGTCCCAATAGAGATAGTCGAGCCAGCTATCGTGCAGATAGTTCGGCGGAAACAGCCGGCCGTTGCGATGCAGCTGGTGCACGGTCGGCGCAAACGGTGCCTGTCTCGGGAACATCTTGGCCTGCTGCGGCGTCAGGTTGCCCTTGCGCAGGTTACAGGGCGAACAGGCCGCGACCACGTTTTCCCAGGTGGTCTGGCCGCCCTTGCTGCGCGGGACGATGTGATCGAAAGTAAGGTCGTCGTCCGCCGAGCAATATTGGCAGACGAAGCGATCGCGCAGGAAGACGTTGAACCGGGTGAAGGCGGGATGGGTGGTTGGCTTGACGAAGGACTTCAGCGAAACGACGCTCGGCAGCTGGATTTCGAACGTAGGACTTCGTACCGCGCGGTCGTAGTGCTCGACGATATTGACGCGATCGAGGAACACCGCCTTGATCGCGTCCTGCCACGACCAAAGCGACAACGGGTAATAACTCAGCGGCCGGAAATCCGCATTCAGTACCAGTACCGGCCAACCGCCTTGCGAGACGTGTGCGTTCAAATAACGCTCCTGACTCCCATATTGGCTGCGAAGCAGCGCATATTGACATACTACATGCAGCGTGACGGGATTGTGAAGAGCTTAGAAGAGCTTATCCCGCAAGCACCGGCTGCGTTCCACGCGCATCCGGAGCGTGGTTGAGGCAAGGAATCAGCGCAGGGAGGCGTCTATGCGGCGGTGTTTTGCGACGGCAATTGCGGCCGTTATCTGGCTTGGATGCGGCGCTATCGCGGGCGCAGAGGATTATCCGACGCGCCCCATCACCATGATCGTGCCATTTCCGGCCGGTGGCGCCACCGACACGGTGGCAAGGTTCCTGGCCGAGAAGATGCGGATGGTTCTCGGACAACCGATCGTGATCGAGAATGTCGGGGGCGCGGCAGGCTCGATCGGCGTCACCCGCGCGGTCCGCGCGGCGGCCGACGGCTACACGCTCTCGATCGGCACCTCGACCACACACATGCTGACCGGCGGCCTCTACAACCTGCCGTTCGATTTGTTTAAGGATCTGGAGCCGATCATCCTGATCGGCAGCGAGCCGCTCCTGATCGTGGGGAAAAAAGATTTTCCCGCCGATGATCTCAAGGGGCTGATCGGCTGGCTCAGGGATCATCCGGACAAGGCCTCGGTCGGCATTGCCGGCGTCGGCGCGACCGGCCATCTCACCGGCATTTCGTTCCAGAAGGTGACCGGCACTCAGTTCGAATTCGTGCCCTATCGCGGCAACGGGCCGGCGATGCAGGATCTGCTCGGCGGGCAGATCGATTTCATGATCGAGCCCGCGTCGAACTTCAAGGCGCTGTTGGGCGCCGGCAACGTCAAGCCGTTCGCCATCACCGGCCACACGCGGCTGCCGTCCGCGCCCGACATTCCGACCGCGGATGAAGCGGGGCTGCCCGGCTTCTTCGCCTCGCTCTGGTACGGGCTTTGGGTGCCGAAGGGCACGCCAAAGGACGTCATCGCCAAGCTGAACGCGACCATGACGCAAGTGTTGTTCAATCCGCAGGTGCGTCAGCGCTTCGCCGAGCTTGGCATCCAGATGACGCCCATCGACCAGCAATCGCCGGAGGCGTTGCGTGCCTACCAGAAGGCGGAAGCCGGGCGCTGGTGGCCCATCATCAAGGCGGCGAATATCAAGGTGGAGTGAGTAGCTCGGCTTCGTAGATACCATGAGGCGGTGAGCGTGCCTTTGCCCACCCTCGAATTCTCGCAATGACGGGGCCGCGCTAAATCTTCTCCAGCTTCTGCAGGCACCGGCTCGTGCGAACTTCTTCCGGCATCGGCGTATCGGGAAAGCTGGTCTTCCAGTTGGTGACGCCGACCTCACCGACATAGATGTCGCCCTTGGAATCCAGCGCGACGCCATGCGGAGCCAGGAATTTACCGATCTCGACACCGGCGCCGTGCTCGCCCCCGAGCCGCGCGATGCGTTTCCCTTTTGCATCGACGATGGTGAGCCGCGGGCCGAGATTGGGCATTTTCAGGTTGACCGGCATGCCCGGGCCGAGCTCGCCGACAATGAAGGTCGGATTCTTGCCGCCACCGCAGCAACAGAGCGCGCAGGGACGGTGCAGATTGTTCCACTGCGTCTCGTATCTGCCATTGCCGTCGAACACCTGCACGCGGTGGTTCTCGCGATCGGCGACATAGACAAAACCGTCGGCATCGGTGGCGATGTTGTGCACGATGTTGAACTGGCCGGGATCGGTGCCCGGCTCGCCCCAGGTTTTGATCAGCTTGCCGTCGGGCGTGTATTTATGCACGCAGGCATTGCCGTAGCCGTCGGAGACGTAGATCTCGCCCTTCGGCGACAGCGCGGTGTGGGTGCAGCGATGGAACGGCTCGCCGCTCATATAGGACGCGGGCTTGTTCGGGATGCCGATCGTGAGCATCACCTTGCCGTCGGTCGTGCACTTGCGCACGGTGTGATCGCCGTCGTCGGTGCAATAGAGGTTGTCGTCGGCATCGATGTGCAGGCCGTGGGCGCGGTGGAAGAGTCCCTCGCCCCAGCTCTTGATGAAATTGCCGTCGCGGTCGAACACGATCATCGGATGTTCGCCGCGGTTGAAGACGTAGATGCGGTCCTTGCTGTCGACCGCGACCGAGGCAGCGTCGGTGAGCTGCCAGCCGTCCGGCAGCTTTGCCCAGTTCTCCAGCACGCGATAACGATGCTCGCCGGTGCCGAGGATGTTTTTCATGTCTCTCTCCCTTTGTCGTCATTGCGAGCCAACGGGTCGCGCGAATGCGCGCCCCGTTGGCTCGCAATGACGACTGCTACTTGATCAGCCCTTCCTCGATCGCCTTGATCTGGAACGCGAGATAGCGCGAATTGATGCGGCATTGCGCGAGGCTGCCGGCGATGAAGTAGAGGCCCGGCCGCGGCGTGCGCACATACATGTTGCGCAGCTCCTGGCCGTCGCCGAAGCCCCAGATCGGGCCGACACGTTGCGTAATGGCGTCGCCGAACAGCTTTCGCACCAGCTCTTCCTGCGGCCGGTAACCGGTGGCGAGCACGATGAGGTCGGCGGCGATCGTCTCGCCGCTCTTCATCTTCGCGCCTTCGGCGACGAAGGTTTCGATGTCCGAAAACTGCTTCAGCCTGATCGCGCCGCCGGCGACGAGGTCGGCGCAGCCGACATTGAAATAATAGCCGCCGCCGCGGGTGAGATATTTGAACTGCCAGCCGGTGTCGTCCTCGCCATAGTCGAGCTTGAAGCCGATGCGTTCGAGAGCTTCCAGCAACGGCCGGTCGAGCTTCTTGGATTGCTCGGTAATCATTTGATGGCTGCGCCGCGCCAGCCTGAGCGGCATCGAGGTCGCGATCAGGTCGTTGTCCTCCAGCGTGCCTTCGTTGTAGGCGGCATAAGCAAGCTGCGCCGACGGCTCGATATTGGTGATTAGCGTCGCCGAGCGCTGCACCAGCGTGACGTCAGCGCCGCTCGAATGCAGGTCCTGCGCGATATCGTGACCGCTATTGCCGGTGCCGATCACCAGCGCACGCTTGCCGCCAAAGTGTTCGCCGTCGTCATAGCGGCTGGAATGCACGACGGGGCCGGTGAAATTCTTCAAGCTCGGAATGTCCGGCAGATTGGGAATGCCGCTCACGCCGGTCGCCATCACGATATGGCGCGGCTGCATTTTCCGCGTCGCGCCGTCGCGCCGGAGCTCGGCGTTCCAGTGCCCTTGCGCCTCGTCATACGCGCCGCTGACGAACTCGGTACCGGTCCAGAAATTCAGCTCCATGGCATCGACATAAGCTTCGAACCAGTTCGCGAGCTTGTCCTTGGGGATATAGACCGGCCAGTTGGGCGGGAACGGCATATAGGGCATATGATTGACCTGCACCTGGTTGTGCAGGGTCAGCGCATGGTAGCGCTTGCGCCAGTTGTCGCCGACGCGCGCCTCGCGGTCGACGATCAGCGTATCGATCTCGAGCTGTTTCAGCCGTGCGGCGATTGCAAGCCCGGCCTGTCCGCCGCCGACCACGACCACGGTCGGGTCGCGGTCGGCGTATTCGTTGGACGCCTTGCGCTGATCCAGCCAGTTCGGTCCGCGGAAGTCGCGCGAATAGGCTTGTCCCCGCGGGCGCGTAACGCCCTGCGCCTCTTCAAAGCCCTTCAACTCCTCCAGCGCCGTGAGCAGCGTCCAGGCTTTTGGCCGGTTGCCGTCGGCGACATCGGGAATCAGCCGCAGGATGCCGCGGCCGCGTCCTTGAGCGGTCTCGAATTTGAAAATTGCCTCGATCGAAGACGTGCCGGCGCGCGTCACGCGGCGCGGCGGGGCACGATCGGGATCGATCGCGAAATTCGTCGGCGCGGCGCGGCGCGCCAGCGCGGGCAGCTCCTCCAGGATCGCCTCCGCGCCGTTGAGGGTCTGCAGGTTCCAGCTTAGCGCCAGCACGTCGCGCCAATAGCTTTCCGTATGGAACAAGCCCTTCAGCGCCGCGTCATCGCGGCCGGCGAGCGCGGCTTCGAATTGCGCCAGCCAGTTCTCGGCGGAAACGGCGATGTCGTCGGTCTTGTCGAGCATCCAAAGCCTCGTCACGGTCCGTCTGTCGCGGCCTCTTCCGATTGCGAGGCTATACCGATCGGACGCGCGCAGAAAGCAACCTAAGGGGCCAATGAGAGCATGTGGCCCTGACCGGGCGGAATGGGTCCCTTAGCCGGTCTTGCCGATCACGCCTTCGCGTTTCTTGATCGCGCGATAAAAGCTCCACCACAGATGCGCCGCCGCGCCGCGCAGCGGCCGCCAGGGCTCGCCGAGCGGCGCCATCTGTTTGGCGGTCGGCCGCTCCTTCAATCCGAGTCCGATCTTGACCGCTTCCTGCACGGCGAGATCGCCGGCCGGCCAGGCATCGCCATGGCCAAGGCAGAACAACAGATACACGTCCGCGGTCCACGGACCGATGCCGTGCAGCGAGGTGAGCGCATGATGCGCGGCGTCGGCGTCCTCTTCCGCCAGCACGTCCAGGTTCAGACGGTCGCCGGAGAGCTCGCGCGCGAGAAATTTCAGCGTCTTGATCTTCGCGGCCGACAGGCCAAGCCGCCCGAGCCGGTCGGCGCGGGCGCGGCGCACGGCGTGCTGGTCGAAGGGATCGAAGGCCTTGCTGAGGCGGTCCCAGATCGCGCCGGCGCTGGCGGTGGAAAGCTGCTGGCCGCAAATGATGTGGGCGAGGCCGACAAAGCCGGGCTCGCGCCGCCGTATCGTCGGCATGCCCGCGCGCTCCAGGACCGGCTTCAGCCGCGGGTCCTGACTGACCAGCACATGGATGGCGTCTTCGAGATCGGCCTGGGTGTTGAGGTGGACGGTCATTGCGAACTAAAACCATCACGCCCCGCGAAAGAGATCAATGCCACCTGTCTTCCGCTTCGCCCCGAGCCCGAATGGCCCGCTTCATCTCGGCCATGCCTATTCGGCGCTGCTCAATTTCGACCTGGCGCAGAAGAGCGGCGGGCGGTTCCTGCTGCGCATCGAGGACATCGATCCGACGCGCTGCAGGCCGGAATTCGAGACGGCGATCTACGAGGATCTGGCCTGGCTCGGCATCAACTGGGAGACGCCGGTGCGACGGCAATCGGAACATTTCGGCGAATATCGTCACGCGCTGGAGACGCTTTCGGACCAGGGCCTGGTCTATCCGAGTTTTGAGAGCCGCGCCGAGATCGCAAGACTGGTGGCGGAGCGGGAAGCGGAGGGAGCCTGGCCACGTGATCCCGACGGTGCGTTGCTTTATCCGGGGAGCGCAAAACGGCTTTCGACAGACCAGCGTGCGCATCTCATCGAATCGGGCGCGCCTTACGCGCTGCGGCTCGACATGGAAGTGGCGGTTGCGCGTGCCGGCGACCTCGCCTGGATCGAGCAGGGCCACGGGCCCGGTGGCGAGACGGGTCGAATCGCGGCCCGCCCGCATGCCTGGGGCGATGTCATTCTGGCGCGCAAGGAGACGCCGACCAGCTACCACCTTTCGGTCGTGATCGATGATTTCTTGCAGGGAATCACGGAGGTGGTGCGCGGCGAGGACCTGTTTTTCGCCACGAGCGTGCACCGGCTTCTGCAGCGGCTCCTCGATCTTGAGGAACCCGTCTACCGGCATCACCGACTGATTCGCGACGAGGCCGGGCTCAAGCTTTCCAAGTCGACCGGCTCGACCGGCTTGCGTGAATTGCGCGCTTCGGGCGCCAAGGCCAGCGATATCCGCAAATATCTTGGTTTTTCATAGATTTCTTTGGGCAGCCGGCAACCTCTCCGTGACACCGACAACCCCGCCATGCAATGCTGGCGAAGGCGGGGGCCGGGAGTATCATGGCGGTAAAATCGCGCACCCAGCGCATGAAACGCGCGCCGAAGAAGCGATCGGCGAAAACGCGCAAATCCGGCGCTAAAGCGGATAAGGTGCATAAGAGGGCCTCGGCAACCGGCATGGTCGAGGCGGCGCTTGCCGTGTTCGCGCATGAGGTGCGCACGCCGCTCACCGGCATCCTTGCGATCAGCGATCTCCTGGCGACGTCCGAGCTCGGCGAGCGGGAGCGGCGCTGGGTCGATACCATCAAGGCGGGCGCCGAGCATCTGGCGAGCCTTGCGACGCTGTTCGTCGACGCCGCCAAGAATCGCAAGACAGATCGCAAGACAGATCGGAATGCGCCAACGGGGTTGCGCGAGGATTTGTTCGACCTGCGCGCATTGGCGCGCAGCGCCGGCGATTCGCTGGCCGGCCGCGCGGCGGCGAAGGGGTTGCATGCCGAGATCGATATATCCGGCGCGCTGTCGGCGCTCATGATTGGCGATCCCGTTCGCTTGCGCGCGGCGCTCGAGAACCTCATCGACAATGCCGTGAAATTCACTGAAAGCGGCGTCGTGGCGTTGTCGGCCGCGCCGGGGCGCGTTGCCGGGAAGAACGGCAGGACGAATAGCAGGACGAGCAGCAAGAGCAGGAACAGGGTCGGCGTGACCTTTGCGATCTCCGACAGCGGTATCGGCCTCACCCTGCAGGAGATCAAACGCCTGTTCCGTCCGTTCTCGCAGGCCAACGTCTCGATCGCCTCCCGCTATGGCGGCGCGGGGCTGGGCCTTTCCTCGGTCAAACAGCTCGCACGCATGATGGGCGGCGACATCACGGTGGCGCCGCGTCGTGGCGGCGGGACCACCTTCACGCTCACGGTGATGCTGGAGGCGGCGGAGCCGCCCAGCGCGGAGCACGTGGACTCAGGCGATGGTCATACGATTGCGCCGATTGCGCCACTGCGTATCCTCGGCGTCGAGGACAATCCGTTCGGCCGCGTCGTGCTCAACACCATCCTGAGCGAGCTTGGTCACCAGGCCGAGTTCATCGGCCGCGGGGAGGCCGCCATCGAGCGGATCGAGCAGGGCGGCTTCGACGCGGTACTGATGGACATGGTGCTGCCGGGCATCGACGGCGTCGAGGCGATCCGTCGGATTCGCACCCTTAAGTCCCCGCTCGGCTGCATTGCCATCATCGGCGTGTCCGGCCGCGGCGAAGACGAGATGGCCTCGCGCGCTGCCGGCGCCGACGCCTTCCTGCTCAAGCCTGTGTCTCCGCGGGCTTTAGCGACTGCGCTGCTTGAAGCGACACGCCGCGCGGCAGCCGCGACTTGATGATCGCTGCGTTCAGCTCGCCGCCATAAACGAAGATCGCGGCAATGAAATACAGAAACACCAGCGCGATGATGACCGACGCGAGCCCCGCATACATGGTGACGTAGCGGTCGGCGAAACGCGCGAGATATTGCCCGAAGGCGATGCCCGAGATCAGCGACGCCACCATGGTGAAGACGATGCCGGGCAGGATCTGCAGGAAGCCGCGACGTCCGGCCGGAAGCCAGGCATGCAGGATGAACAGCGCCACGACCAGCGCCGCGATGGTGATGCCATAGCGGGCGAGGTGGAGAAGGCGTTCATTGGCTTCGACCTTCAGCGGAATATAAAGCCGCACCGCCTCGATGATCAAAGGGCCAAGCACGATCAAAAAAGCCATCAGCAGTGATGTGACGGCGGCCACCAGCGTGTAGCCGATCGATTCCAGGCGGAGCCAGTACCAGCGCCGCGGCTCGACCACGGCATAGGCGCGGTTGAGAGCGACCCGCAGCGCCTCGACGCCGTTGGAGGCGAAGTACACCGCGAGCACCGCGCCGACGGTCAGCGCGTCGGTGCGGGTCGTGGTCAGCACCTCATGGATCTGTCCGGATATCGTCGACGCAACTTGCGGTGGCCAGGTCTGCAACAGCAGCGATGCCGCCTGGTCGGCCAGTTCCTTGGAGCCGAAGAAGCCGGCCAGCGAGGTGATCACGATCAGGAACGGAAACAGCGCCATCAAGGTCGATAGCGCGATATGGCTGGCGATCGCCCAGCCGTCGTCGGCGAGGAAGGTGTAGAACGCATCCAGGCAGACGTTGAAAAGGTAGCGTAAGAACCTCACAGGTCACCTTGCGCGGCGGACGGAGTCGCGGGCTGATTTGCCGTCTGATTATACGGGACAAAAAGCCGGTTCGTCTGCGTAAAATGGCACCGCGCATGATGGCGGAGGCCCCGCGCCGGTGTTATGTAGCGCCGATGGGTACCATCCTGAGCAAATTCATCCTTCCTATCGCTGTTGCGGCCGTGGCGCTCGTTCTGGTGATGGGTCTTGTCAACATGATGCGGGGCGGCTCGCCGAACACGTCGCAGCGTCTGATGCGGCTGCGCGTGTTGCTGCAATTCGTCGCGATCTGCATCACCATGTTCGCGCTTTGGGTCATGGGGCGTTAACAACAGGAGGCGGACGTGGTCGTGCTCAATCGCATCTATACGCGCACCGGCGATGACGGCACCACGGCGCTCGGCTCCGGCGAGCGCCGTCCGAAATTCGATCTGCGCGTAGCCGCCTATGGAACCGTGGACGAGACCAACGCCGCGATCGGCGTGGTGCGCGTGCATCTGACCGAGGCGCGCGCGCTCGATGCAATGCTCGGCCTGATCCAGAACGATTTGTTCGATCTCGGCGCCGACCTCGCCGTGCCCCAGCGCGAGGGCAAGGCGGAACGTTTGCGGGTGCTGTCGAGTCAGGTCGAGCGGCTCGAGCGCGACATCGACAGCCTGAACGAGAAGCTTAAGCCCCTGACCTCGTTTGTGCTGCCCGGCGGGGCGCCGGCTGCCGCCTACCTCCATCTCGCCCGCACCATTTGCCGCCGTGCGGAACGGATGATGGTGGAACTCGCGGCGAAGCCCGAGGAGCCGGTCTCTGACGCCGCCATCCAGTATATGAATTGGTTATCGGACTTTTTGTTCGTGGCGAGCCGCGCGGCGAATAATAATGGCGCCGGCGACGTGCTCTGGGTGCCCGGCCAGAACCGCTAAGATTGGCCCGCGAAGCCAATTTTGCCCGGTTCGCGCGTTGACCGGGGTGGACGGGCGCTCTAGGTTCCGCGCCGAAGCATTCAAATCCCAAAGAAACCCAAGAATTTCAAGCGAAAGTGGATCGATGAAGGTTCTGGTGCCGGTAAAGCGGGTCGTCGACTACAACGTCAAGGTCCGCGTCAAGAGCGACGGGTCGGGCGTTGAACTGGCCAATGTCAAGATGTCGATGAATCCCTTCGACGAAATCGCCGTCGAGGAAGCGTTGCGGCTGAAGGAAGCCGGCAAGGCGACCGAGGTCGTGGTGGTCTCGATCGGGCCTGCGCAGGCCTCGGAAACCATCCGCACCGGTCTCGCCATGGGCGCCGACCGCGGCATCCTGGTGAAGGCCGAAGGCAATGTCGAGCCGCTGGCGGTCGCGAAGATCCTGAAAGCCATCGCCGACGAGGAGAAGCCGGGCCTCATCATCCTGGGCAAGCAGGCGATCGACGACGATAGCAACCAGACCGGCCAGATGCTGGCGGCGTTGCTCGGCTGGTCGCAGGCGACCTTTGCCTCGAAGCTCGAAGTCGACGGCTCCGATTTCAAGGTGACGCGCGAGGTCGATGGCGGCCTGCAGACCGTGAAACTCAAGGGACCGGCGATCGTCACGACGGACCTGCGCCTCAACGAGCCGCGCTATGCCTCGCTGCCCAACATCATGAAGGCGAAGAAGAAGCCGATCGCGGACAAGGGCATCGCCGACTACGGCGTCGACGTGACCTCCCGTCTCGAAATTCTCAAGACATCGGAACCGCCGGGCCGCAAGGGCGGCGTCAGGGTCAAGGACGTCGCCGAACTGGTGTCCAAGCTGAAGAACGAAGCCGGGGTCCTCTGAGATGACGACGTTGTTGATTGCCGAGCACGACCACGAAACCCTGAAGGACGTGACCAACAAGGCGCTGACCGCGGCTACGCAGCTTGGCGGGGATGTGCATGTGCTGGTTGCCGGCGGCGGCCAGGGCACCAAGGCCGCGGCTGAAGCAGCTGCGAAACTCGCCGGCGTGAAGAAGGTGCTGGTCGCGGAAGGCGCTTCTTACGAGCACGACCTCGCCGAGCCGCTTGCCGCCCTGATCGTGGTGCTGGCCCCTGGCTATGACGCCTTTGTCGCGCCCGCGACCTCGCGCTTCAAGAACGTGATGCCGCGCGTGGCTGCGCTTCTCGATGTCATGCAGGTTTCGGAAATCATCAAGGTGGTTTCCCCTGATACCTTCGAGCGGCCAATCTATGCCGGGAACGCCATCCAGACCGTGAAGTCGAAGGACGCCAAGAAGGTCATCACGGTGCGCACCTCGACCTTCCAGGCGACCGCGGCCGGCGATGCCGCGGCTCCGGTCGAGAATGCGGCCTCCGCCGCCGATCCCGGCCTCTCCAGTTTCGTCGGTGAAGAGGTCGCGAAAAGCGACCGTCCGGAACTCACTTCGGCGAAGATCATTGTCTCCGGCGGCCGCGCCATGCAGAGCCGCGAGAATTTCGCGAAATATATCGAGCCGCTTGCCGACAAGCTTGGCGCCGGTGTTGGCGCCTCGCGCGCGGCGGTCGACGCGGGCTATGCCCCGAACGACTGGCAGGTCGGCCAGACCGGCAAGGTGGTGGCGCCGGAGCTGTATGTCGCGGTCGGCATTTCCGGCGCGATCCAGCATCTCGCCGGTATGAAGGATTCCAAGGTGATCGTCGCGATCAACAAGGATGAGGACGCGCCGATCTTCCAGGTCGCCGATTACGGCCTGGTCGCGGATCTCTACCAGGCGGTACCCGAACTCACCGAAGCGTTAAGCAAGCTCGGAAAGTAATGTTCAAAACACCGGCCGGGTGGGTGAACTCCGGCCGGTGTTTTACTATCTAGGAACAGAGCAGGCGCGCTTGCAGCGCGCCGTTCCGGTGGATGACGAGATGGCGATGATCAAGAAGATCGGCGTGATCGGCTCGGGCCAGATGGGCAACGGCATCGCGCATGTTGCGGCATTGTCGGGTTTCGACGTGGTGCTCAACGATGTCTCCGCCGACCGGCTCAAATCCGGCATGGCGACCATCAACGGCAATCTGTCGCGGCAGGTTGCCAAGAAGGGCATCTCCGAGGATGCCAGGGCCCAGGCGCTGAAGAAGATCGTGCTCTCCGAAACGCTCGACGGGCTTTCCGATTGCGACCTCGTGATCGAGACCGCGGTCGAGAAGGAAGAGGTCAAGCGCAAGGTGTTTCACGATCTCTGTGCGATCCTCAAGCCCGAGGCGCTGATCGCGTCCAATACCTCGTCGATCTCGATCACGCGGTTGGCGGCCACCACGGATCGCCCCGAGCGCTTCATCGGCATTCACTTCATGAATCCGGTGCCGCTGATGGAGTTGGTCGAGCTGATCCGCGGCATCGCTACCGACGATTCCACCTTCGATGCCGCCAAGGAGTTCGTCTCCAAGCTCGGCAAGCAGGTCGCTGTCTCCGAGGATTTTCCCGCCTTCATCGTCAACCGCATTTTGCTGCCGATGATCAACGAGGCGATCTACACGCTCTATGAAGGCGTCGGAAACGTCGAGGCGATCGACGCCGCGATGAAGCTCGGCGCGCACCATCCGATGGGTCCGCTGGAGCTCGCCGATTTCATCGGCCTCGATACGTGCCTGTCGATCATGCAGGTGCTGCACGAAGGGCTGGCCGACTCGAAGTACCGGCCCTGTCCGCTGCTGGTGAAGTACGTCGAGGCCGGCTGGCTGGGGCGCAAGACCCAGCGCGGCTTCTACGACTACCGCGGCGCCAAGCCGGTCCCGACGCGGTGATCCCTCGTCATTGCCGGGCTTGACCTGGCTTGACCCGGCAATCCATCATCAAACAGAATCTTTCTGTCCGCTTAGCGCGGACGATGGATGCGCGGGTCAAGCCCGCGGATGACGATTTGGGTTGTGGCTGTGCCAAGCCCGATCCATCCACCCCCCGTTAACCTTCCTGGCCTAGGCTGACCTTCGGGACCTTGGGGTGTTTGCGTATGGATATGAGTTTGGTGATGGCGGCGCTGGCGAATCAGCAGAGCGCGGTGCAGTCGCAGGTCGCGACATCGGTGCTGAAATCCAACCTGGATGCGCAGAAATCGGCCGTGGAAACCCTGCTCGGCTCCGCCCAGCAGACGCTCTCCCTTGCCAACGCCGGCTCCGGCGTCGGCGGCAATCTCAATATCGCGGCTTAAAGTCCCGCGGCCGACGGCTTCACCGCGGCCTCGATCAGCTTGATCGCGTCCTCGCTGTCCCATTCCGCGGGACCGGCGATGGTACCGATCTCGCAGCCCTGGCCATCGACCAGCACCGAAGTGGGCATGCCCAGCGCCCGACCTATGCTCTTAAGATCCTGGAAAACCTTGGCTTTCTGGTCATTGAAATAGCCAAGCTGGGTCAGGTTGGCGTCTGCTAGAAATTTCTTCGGCTTTTCCGGGTCGCGGGTGTCGATATTGATCGCCACCACCTCGAAATTCGGCCCCCTCAGCTTGGTTTGTAGCCGCTCCAGCGCCGGCATCTCCTTGCGGCAGGGCACGCACCAGGTGGCCCAGAGGTTCACCAGCACGGTCTTGCCATGCCAGTCCGACAGCTTTTTCGGCTTGCCGTCGGCGTCCTCGAAGGCGAGGTCAGGCAGTTTTAAGGGCGTCGTCGCCATGGTCACGGCGGCGACCTCGCCATGGGCGAGCGGAGCGATCCTTTTTGCCGTATTCACGGCTGCGCGGCAGGCGGGATCGCCGCCGGCGCCCGGTTTCAGGCCGCCAAAACCGACCACCCCGGCATAGCCGATCAGCCCGCCGATCACGACCGCCCCGATGACGTAGGGGAGGCGCCGTGCCACGGGCGGGAGAGGCGCGGGTTCGTCGGGCATAGTGTTTGTCATCCTGGTCCAGATACGGCTATGCAGGGGCCTATATTACGCCGGCCCCGGCCGGCAAAGGGCGCGCGGCACCAACGCGCGCGGATGTGAACGGGTTACCAATGAGCAACAAGATGTGGGGCGGCCGTTTCTCCGAGCGTCCCGATGCGATCATGGAGGAAATCAACGTCTCCATCGACGTCGACCGGCACCTTTACGCCCAGGACATCGCGGCGTCCAAGGCGCATGCGGCGATGCTGGCGGAACAGGGCATCATCACCGCCTCCGACGCGAAGAACATCGGCAAGGGGCTGGATACGATCCTGTCCGAGATCGGCAACGGCGACTTCGATTTCAAGCGCGCGCTCGAGGACATCCACATGAATGTCGAGTCGCGCCTGTCCGAGTTGATCGGCCCGGCCGCGGGACGGCTGCACACCGCGCGCTCGCGCAACGACCAGGTCGCCACCGATTTCCGGCTCTATGTCCGCGATACCATCGATGAAACCGACGCGGCGCTGGCCGATTTCCAGCGCGCGCTGGTCGCGCGAGCGACCGAACATGCCGCAACCGTCATGCCGGGCTTCACCCATCTGCAGACCGCGCAGCCCGTCACCTTCGGCCACCATTTGCTCGCCTATGTCGAGATGGCGGCGCGCGACCGCGGACGCTTTGCCGATGCGCGCAAGCGGCTGAACGAATCGCCGCTGGGAGCAGCCGCGCTCGCCGGCACCTCGTTTCCGATTGACCGCAACGCCACCGCCAAGGCGCTCGGTTTCGACCGCCCGATGGCCAATTCGCTCGACGCGGTCTCCGACCGGGATTTCGTGCTGGAGACGTTGTCGGCGGCGGCGATCTGCGCGGTGCATCTGTCGCGCTTCGCCGAGGAGATCGTGGTCTGGACCTCGCCGCTGGTGGGCCTCGTGCGCCTGTCCGACAAATTCACCACCGGCTCCTCCATCATGCCGCAAAAGCGCAACCCCGATGCGGCGGAGCTCGTGCGCGCCAAGACCGGCCGGGTGATCGGCGCGCTCACCGCGCTGCTGATCGTCATGAAGGGCCTGCCGCTCGCCTATCAAAAGGACATGCAGGAGGACAAGCAGGGCGCGATGGAGGCCTTTGCCGCGCTCTCGCTCGCGGTCCGCGCCATGACCGGCATGGTCAAGGACCTCGTCCCCGACGAGGTGCGGATGAAGGCGGCCGCCGGCGATGGCTACGCTACCGCGACCGACCTCGCCGACTGGCTGGTGCGGACGCTGAAAATGCCGTTCCGCGACGCCCACCATGTCACGGGCCGCATCGTTGCGCTCGCGTCGGAACAGGGCGTGGCGCTGCATGAGTTGCCGCTGAAGGCGATGCAGGAGGTCGAGTCAAAGATCACGGCCGAGGCGCTGAAGGCGCTCTCCGTCGAGGCATCCGTGAAAAGCCGCACCAGCTTTGGCGGCACCGCGCCGAAGAATGTGGCGGCGCAGGCGAAAGCCTGGGCGAAGCGGCTCGAAAAACAGCGAAAATGAGGTTGATGGCTCGAATTTCGCTGCAATTTCATGGGACGCGTGCTCTCGCCATGGCCCGGCAATCTTTGTATGGTGCGGCCCGATTTGGGGATATCGTCGTGAAGCTGAATTTTCGCTCCTCGTCGGGGTGGGCCGTCGTGCTGTTGAGCGTAGTCGCGCTGTCGCTTGGCGGCTGCGGGCGCAAGGGCGGGCTCGACCTGCCGCCGACCGCAAATGGTGGGCCTACGACCCTGTCGGCGGCTCCCGACAGCGAGACGGAGGCTGCGAGCAAGCCGAGCGTGTTCAATCCGAGCTACGGGGCCGACGCCGGGCCGACCGCTCCCAAGGGCAGCCGAAAGTCGTTCGTTCTCGATCCGCTGCTCGGCGACGATCACAGATAGAACTCTCGGGCCCGCCATGAATCATTTTGATTATCGCAACGGCGTCCTGCACGCCGAGGCGGTCAATTTGTCTGCCCTGGCGGACGCCGTCGGCACGCCGTTTTACTGCTACTCGACCGCGACGCTGGAGCGTCACTACCGCGTCTTCACCGAGGCCTTTGCCGGCGAGAAGGTTTTGGTCTGCTACGCCATGAAGGCGAACTCGAACCAGTCGGTGCTGCGCACGCTGGCGAAGCTCGGCGCGGGCGCTGACGTGGTGTCGGGCGGCGAACTGAAGCGGGCGCTGGCCGCAGGTTTTCCCGCCGGCAAGATCCTGTTTTCCGGCGTCGGCAAGACGGAGGCCGAATTGCGCGCCGCGCTTGCCGCCGACATCCTCTGCATCAACGTCGAATCCGAGTACGAGCTTGATCTGCTGTCGCGCCTCGCAGTGGAGGCGGGCAAGACCGCGTGCATCTCGGTGCGCGTCAATCCCGATGTCGATGCCGGCACCCATGCTAAAATCTCGACCGGCAAGTCCGAGAACAAGTTCGGTATCCCGATCGCGCATGCGCGCGCCGTCTATGCAAGGGCCGCAAAGCTGCCGGGATTGAAGATCACCGGCGTCGACATGCACATCGGCAGCCAGATCACCGACCTCGGCCGTCTTGAGATCGCCTATCGCATCCTGGCGGATTTCGTGCACGTGCTGCGCGCCGACGGTCACACCATTTCGCATATCGATTTTGGCGGCGGGCTCGGCATTCCCTATTACAGGGATCGCGAGGCGCCGCCCGCGCCGGACGCCTATGCCGCCATGGTCAAGCGCGTCACGCACAATCTCGGCTGCACGCTGATGTTCGAGCCGGGCCGGCTGATCGTCGGCAATGCCGGCATCCTGGTGGCCCGCGTCATCCATGTGAAGCACGGCGACGGCAAGAACTTTGTCATCATCGATGCCGCGATGAACGACCTGATCCGCCCCACGCTGTACGAGGCCCATCACGACATCCTGCCGGTGCGGCAGGCGGCTGCCGATGCTGCGACGATCACCGCTGATGTGGTCGGCCCGGTCTGCGAGTCCGGCGACTATCTCGCGCTCGATCGCACGCTGCCCGCGCCGAGGGATGGCGATCTCATCGCGATCCTGACCGCCGGTGCCTACGGCGCCGTGCAGTCCGGCACCTACAACACAAGGCCGTTGATCCCGGAGGTGCTGGTCAAGGACGACCAATACGCCGTGGTTCGCCCGCGTCTCGATGTCGAGGCCCTGATCGCGATGGACAAGCCCGCGCCGTGGCTGTGAGGCACTCTGCTGCCGCATCGTCATTGCAATGACGGGCTACTTCCCCGTCGCGCCGCCCTTACCGCCGACCACGACGCCGGCCGCCTTCTCGACCGACTTGATCGCGGACGTGAAATCCGAATCCGCGCCTTGCTCCTTGATCACAGTCTCCCACAGGCGCCCGACCGCTTCGGCGACTTCCATCGATAAGCCCAGCGAGCGCATCTCCTCGACCGCAAGCCGCACGTCCTTCACCATCAATCCCGTCGCGAAGCCGAAATCGAAACTGCGCGGCAGCACCGAGCGCGGAAACTTGTCGCGGCTGGCGGTGTTCATGCCCGAGCCCGCATTGATGACATCGATCATCACCTTCGGATCGAGCCCGGACTTGACGCCCATCACCACCGCTTCCGACGTCGCCACCATCGCGGTCGCCGACAGGAAATTGTTGGCGAGCTTCATGGTCTGGCCGGAGCCCGGCTTGGTGCCGATGAAGAACGGCTTGCCGATGACCTCGATCGCGGGCTTGATCACCGCGTAATCCGCCTGTGGCCCCGATATCATCACCGCCAGCGTGCCCTTCTCGGCACCCGTCACACCGCCCGACACCGGGCTGTCGACCTGCACGATGTTCTTTTCGGCGAGGATGTCGTGAATCTTCACCGCCATCTGCGAGCCGACGGTCGAGAGATCGACGAAGCGTTTGACGCGTCGGCCCTCGATCACGCCGTCCTTGCCGGTCGCAACCTCGAGCGACGCCTGCAGCGACGGCAGGCTCGCCATCACGGTTTCCGTGCGGTCGGCAACCTCTTTCGACGAGGACGCGGCCTCAGCGCCGAGTTTGACCAGCGTCTCGACGGCCTCCTGGCGCGTATCGAACACGACGAGCTGATGCTTCGCCTCGATCAGGCGGCGGGCCATGGGGAAGCCCATCTTCCCCAGGCCGATGAATCCGATTTCCATGATTTCTTTCCTTTGTCCGCCTTCGCAATCAGCGCGCCCCACACCTCGCTGTCGTCCCTGCGAAGGCAGGCGACCCATAACCACCATCCCCAGTTTTTGGCGCAGGCCGTGGTTACGATCAGCCTGCCCATTTTGGAAATCACGCGGTATGGGTCCCGGGTCGCGCTTCGCTTGCCCGGGACGACGACGGGTGGTGTGTCAGGCCTTGTCGATTTCAGCGAAAAATTCGCGCGCAATCCTGAAACTGTCGACGGCGGCCGGCATGCCGCCGTAGATCGCGACCTGCATCAGGATCTCGCGGATCTCCTCGCGAGAGACGCCGTTGGTGAGCGCGCCGCGCAGATGGGCGCGCAATTCGTGCGGGCGGTTCAGGATCGAGATCATCGCGATGTTGAGCATGCTGCGGGTCTTGCGCGGCAACTCGTCGCGGCCCCAGACCGAGCCCCAGCAATATTCGTTCAGGAGTTCCTGGAACGGCTTGTTGAATTCATCGACGTTTTTCAACGCATTGTTGACATAGGCCTCGCCCAGCACCGCCTTGCGGACGGCCAGGCCCTTGTCGTGCATTTTCTGGTCCATGACGTTTCCCCTTTGGTTTGGTGAGCGAAATCTAGGATCTCGGCGGGCCTTAGTCACGTCTTCGTGCTATGCGAGAAACGGGTGGGATACCGTGCCCTAACGGGTGCCTCGGTGCCGCCATTGTGCTAGGGTTGATTTGCCGGCAACGTGGAGAGTTGATTGAACGGCGTGACCCCTGACCCGATCGAGCCCAGGAATGAGTCGAGGAACGCATTGGAGCGCACTTCGGATGCGATCGCCCGGCTCAAGCTGACGCACGCCCTGCAGCGAGCAAAATATGCGATCGCGTGGGAACGCGCCTGGCCGCATCTGGCGCGGCTCGTTACCGTCATCGGATTGTTCCTCGTGGTGTCGTGGGCCGGCTTCTGGCTCGGACTGCCGTCCATTGTGCGCGCGATCGGACTCGGGCTTTTCGTGCTGCTGGCGTTGGCGGCGATCCTGCCGCTGGTCTGGTTTCGCTGGCCGAGCCGCGAGCAGGGCCTGAGCCGGCTCGACCATGGCTCCGGCATCGCCCATCGCCCTGCCACGACGCTCACCGATACGCTCTCGACGCAGGATCCGGTCGCGCTCGCGCTGTGGCGGGCGCAACGCGAGCGCACGCTCACTTCGCTGAAACGCATCCGGGCCGGCCTGCCGTCGCCGCGGCTGCGGCTTTACGATCCCTGGGCGCTGCGCGCGCTCGTCGGCGTGATGCTGGTTGCCGCCTGGTTTGCCGCCGGCGACGAGCGGAGCTTGCGGATTGCCGCGGCGTTCGACTGGAACGGCGTGCTGACGCCGACCAATATCCGGGTCGACGCGTGGGTGAACCCGCCGACCTATACCGGCAAGCCGCCGATCATCCTGTCCGCCGCCAACAAGGAGGCGGCCGCGTTGCCGATGTCCGGGCCGCTGCCGGTTCCGGCCGGTTCGACCCTGATCGTGCGTTCGAGCGGCGGCACGCTCGATGTGATCGCGGGCGGCGGCGTCAGCGAGACCGCGCCGACGGAAGCTGCGCCCAAGGGCACCAACGAGAAGCGATTCACCATTGCCGGTGACGGCACTGTGCATGTGCGCGCGCCCTCCGGCCAGCCGCAATGGAAGTTCACGGCAATGCCGGACCATCCGCCGACGATTTCGCTGGCGAAGGATCCGGAGCGGCAGGCCCGCGGCTCGCTGCAGATGTCCTACAAGATCGAGGACGACTACGGCGTCACCGAAGCGCGCGCGCAGTTCGCCTCCCGCCCGGCCGATAGCGCACAGGGCGCACAGGCGGTGCGGCCGCTGTTCAATGCGCCGCAAATCCCGCTGGTGCTGCCGAATGCGCGGACCCGCAACGGCGTCGGCCAGACCGTGAAGGATCTCAGCGAAGACCCCTATGCCGGCGCCGACGTCACCTTGACGCTGACGGCCAAGGACGAGGCCGGTCAGGAAGGCAAGAGCGAGCCCTTCAACATGCGCCTGCCCGAGCGGCTGTTCACCAAGCCCCTGGCGCGCGCGCTGATCGAGCAGCGCCGCATCCTCGCGCTCGACGCCAACAAGAACAGCGAAGTCTTTACCGCGCTGGACGCGCTCGCAATCGCGCCGGAGTTGTTCACGCCCGAGCCCGGCCAATATCTCGGTCTCTACAGCGTCACGCGGCAGCTCGAGGCCGCCCGCACCGATGACGAGTTGCGCGAAGTGGTCGCGAGCCTGTGGGCCCTCGCGGTCACCATCGAGGACGGCAACATCACCGATGTCGACAAGGCGTTGCGCGCGGCGCAGGACGCGCTGAAGCAGGCGCTGGAGCGCGGCGCCAGCGACGAAGAGATCAAGAAGCTGACGCAGGACCTGCGGCAGGCGCTGGACAACTACATGCGCCAGCTCGCCGAGCAGTTCCGCAACAATCCGCAGCAGCTCGCTCGCCCCCTCGATCAGAATACCCGTATCCTGCGCCAGCAGGATCTCAACAACATGATCGACCGCATGGAGCGGCTGTCGCGCCAGGGCGACAAGGAAGCCGCGCAAGCCTTGCTCGATCAGCTTCAGCAGATGCTTGAAAACCTGCAAATGGCGCAGCCCGGGCAGGGCGACAGCGAGATGGAGCAGGCGCTCAACGAGCTCGACGACATGATCCGCAAGCAGCAGCAATTGCGCGACAAGACCTTCAAGCAGGGCCAGGATTCGCGGCGCGACCGCATGCGCGGCAAGCAGAACGGCGACCAGGGCATGGGCGACCTGCGGCAGGACCAGCAGGGGCTGCGCGACCGGTTGAAGAAATTGCAGCAGGAGCTGGCCAAGCGCGGCATGGGCCAGCAGGGCCAGCAAGGCGATCCGGACCAGCAAGGCGCCGACCAGGGCGATGATGACGGCGACGGTCTCGGCCAGGCCGACGGCGCAATGGGTGACGCCGGCAGCAAGCTCGGCGACGGCAATGCCGACGGCGCTGTCGATGCCCAGGGCAAAGCCGTCGACGCGCTGCGCAAGGGCGCGCAGAAGCTGGCCGAGGCGATGCAGCAGGGCGATGGCGACGGGCAGGGCCCGGGCGACCGGATGGGCCGGCAGCAGGCGGGCGCCAACGGTACCGACCCGCTCGGCCGGCCGCTGCGCTCGCATGACTATGACGAGTTGTCGAAGATGATCCCGCACGAGATCGATGTGCAGAAGGTCCGCCGCATCCTCGAAGAGCTGCGCCGGCGCCTCGCCGATCCGTCACGGCCGCAGATCGAGCTCGACTACATCGAGCGGCTGTTGAAGGATTATTGAGCTTCGAGGCGAGCGGTCTCGGCTTACTCCAATTGTCATGCGCGGGCTTGACCCGCGCATCCATCATCTTCGCAAAGAACTTTTTTGAAGATGGATTGCCGGGTCAAGCCCGGCAACGACGAGCGGAAATCAGTCCGTTCTCCTCGCCGCCAATGCATCCGCCACCGCGGTGCGGATGTCCGCGACCGAGAACGGCTTCGTTACCACGTCATGCACCAGCGCGTTCAGGTTGGAGGCGCGCTCGCGCTGATCGGCAAAGCCGGTCATCAGCAGGATCGTAAGCCCTGGAAAATCCCGCGCCGCCGACAGCGCCAGCGCAATGCCGTCCATGATCGGCATCTGGATGTCGGTGAGCAGCAGGTCGAACGCGCCGTTCTCGCGGGTCAATATCTCCAGCGCCTCGGCGCCGTCCTGCGCGGTGACGGTCTCGTGGCCGTCCATGGCGATGGCGCGCGCCACCAGCGCGCGCATGGAATCTTCGTCGTCGGCAATCAGGACGCGCGGCATTGCATTGATCCGAAGTTCAGGCGCTGAGCTGCGCGGGCATCACACACTGCCGCCGGCGATGTCGCGCTTGTTGAAGAAGCGGACATCGATGCTGCGGCCCTCGGTGGGCGGCGAGGCGAGGCGCGACTTGAACGAGGCCTGCTCGCCTGGCTTCAATGTGGTCTGTTCCAGCACACTGTTCCAGGCATAGATTTCCGCGCCTTGCGCGTCACGCACGGAGAAGCGCAGCCGCGGCAGGTCGACCGCCTTCTTGGCCTCGCCGACAATGACCCCCTCGATCACCAGCACCGGCTTGCCTTCCACCGTCTCGGTCGTGACCTTGACGTCCCTGAACGCGACGCCGCGCAGGTTCACGTTGAGCCCGACCATCTTGTAGAAATTTCCGGTCTGCGGTAGCAGACGCACGACATCCGCGCGCCAGACGATCAGCGCCACGACCAGCGCGGCCATGGCGGCGCAGGCCGTGGTCAGGCCGCCGAAGGAGCGGCTGCCCGACCGCCCGCGCTCCGGCTGTTGGGTCTTGAGCAAGCCTCGGAACCAGCTGCCGCGAGGCTCGGCTTCGTCGTCCCCGGAAGCGTCGTGGACCATTGCGATCCAGTCGGCCTTGCCCTGGTCGGACGAGGCATCGCCTTCGGACCAGTCGCCCGCGATTGACGGACTCTCCACGACCGGCGTTTGGTCGTCTGCCACCGCCGTGGTGCCCCATTCGGCAGCCATATCCCGCTCCCGGGCATGGCTGCCCTCGGCGAAAGCCGGCACGGCGGCGGGTTCGACTGCGTCCTCTGGCCGGGCCAGCCAGGTCTCCTTGCAGCGGGCGCAGCGCACGGTGCGGCCGGCCTCCCCGAGGGTGGCCGGATTGATGGCGTAAGACGTTGTACAATGGGGACAAACGATGTGCATGGAGCGGCTCTTCACCATGACGGAGCTGGTCGGATTCGTTACCAGTGGATGCTACAAGGCGACCGTTAACGAATCGGAAACCATAACGGACGCAAAACCGGCTCGCAGCGGGCCTTTCGGTCCCGCGGTCAAAGCCGGGTCCAAACGGAGCTGAGCTTGGTTCGGTTCGAAAATGTCGGACTGCGATACGGCCTGGGGCCGGAGATTCTGCGCGACCTCAGTTTCCTGATCCCGGCCCATTCGTTCCAGTTCCTCACCGGGCCATCCGGCGCCGGCAAGACCTCGCTCTTGAAACTCCTGTTCCTGTCGCTGCGGCCGACGCGCGGGCTGGTCAATCTGTTCGGCCGCGATATCTCGCTGCTCGGCAAGAACGAGATCGCGGACCTGCGCAAACGCATCGGCATCGTGCTGCAGGATTTCCGCCTGCTCGATCACATGACCACCTACGAGAACGTGGCGCTGCCGTTTCGCGTCATCGGCCGCGACGAGTCGAGCTACCGCAAGGAGGTCATCGACCTGCTGAAATGGGTTGGCCTCGGCGAGCGCATGGACGCGCTGCCGCCGATCCTCTCCGGCGGTGAGAAGCAGCGCGCGGCGATCGCGCGCGCCGTGATCTCGCGGCCGCAACTCCTGCTCGCGGACGAGCCGACCGGCAATGTCGATCCCACCCTCGGCCGGCGGCTGCTCCGGCTCTTCATCGAGCTGAACAAAACCGGGACCGCGGTGGTGATTGCGACCCATGATATTACCTTGATGGACCAGTATGAGGCGCGGCGGCTGGTGCTGCATCAGGGACGCTTGCATATCTATGAGTAGAGCCGACGAGCAAATGCCGCTGGTAGACCTCGGGCACGAGCGTCCGCAGGTGTCGGCGCGCGCACGCATTCAGTCGCCGATCGTGCCGCGGGCCTCCATTGCCGGCCGCGCGCTGGTCGCCGTGGTCGCGATCATGACTTTCCTTGCGTCGGTGACGACGGGCGCCGTGCTGCTGATCAGCGCGTCGGCGTCGGAATGGCAGTCGGATGTCGCGAGCGAAATCACGATACAGGTGCGCCCGCAGGCCGGACGCAATCTCGACCATGACGTCGCAGCGGTCCTGGACGCGATGCGCACCCAGCCCGGCATCGTCGACACCAGGCCGTTCACGAAGGAGGAATCCTCGCAGCTGCTCGAGCCCTGGCTCGGCAGCGGACTGTCGCTGGATGAGCTTCCGGTGCCGCGCGTCATCGTGGCGCGGGTGTCGCCCGGCACCACGCCCGATCTGACCGTGCTGCGCCGAACCCTCACTTTGGTCGCGCCGACCGCGAGTGTCGACGACCACCGCGCCTGGATCGAGCGGATGCGCTCGATGAGCGGGGCCACGGTGTTCCTGGGTCTCGGCATCCTGGCGCTGGTCATCATCGCGACCGTCATTTCGGTATCGTTCGCCACCCGTGGCGCGATGGCGGCCAACCGGCCGATTGTCGAGGTGCTGCATTTCGTCGGCGCCGGCGACCGCTTCATCGCCGACCGGTTCTTCCGGCATTTCCTGCTGCTCGGGCTCGAGGGCGGTGTGATCGGCGGCGGGGCGGCGATGCTCGGCTTCGGCTTCTCTGAGTTCGATCGCCGGCTGGTTCGCAGGGACCCCGGTCGGCGACCAGTTCGCCGCGCTTTTGGGCACGTTTTCACTGCGGCCGTCGGGCTATCTCGTGCTCGCGGTGCAGGCGGTGATGATCGCCGCGATCACCGCCTGGGCCTCGAGGCGCACGCTGTTTGCGACGCTGGACGATATCGAGTGACTCCACTTCGGCCGAAAAGCTTTCTAATATGGACGAGGAGAGGGTTTTCACCGCTGATGACGTTGCAGTCCGACGATAGATCGCCGAACGTGCGCGCGCGCCCGCCGCGTGGCCGCCTGCGAGCGATCATCGCCATTCCGCTGGCGTTTGTCGCCGCAATCGTCTTCGGCTTCATCGCGTTCCTGGCGCAGTTGCGCAATGTCGAAAGCAAACCCGAGCAGCACGCCGACGGCATCGTGGTGCTGACCGGGGGCTCCTCACGCGTCTCGGACGCGATGGAGTTGCTGGCCGCGGGCTACGGCAATCGGCTCCTGATCTCGGGCGTGCATCCGACCAGCACAGTAAACGATATCTCCCGCTCGGTGCAGGAAAGCCACGCGCTGTTCAAATGCTGTGTCGATCTCGACCGTTCGGCGGTCTCGACCCGCAGCAACGCCTCGGAGACGCGGCGCTGGGCGCATGAGTGCGGCTTCAAGTCGCTGATCGTGGTGACCTCGAACTACCACATGCCGCGCGCCATCGTGGAGCTGTCGCATGCGATGCCCGATGTCGCGCTCATCCCCTATGCGGTGGTCGGCGAGAGATGGCGCGATGAGCCGTGGTGGTCGAACGGTGCGACGTTCCGCCTCGTGCTGTCGGAATATGTCAAATACATCGCTGCCGGTGCACGGGCGAAGCTGGCCGATTTCGGCATCGATCTCGGATTCGAGTTCCCCGACCAACCTGCGAGCTCGCAAGCACCCCGCCGACCGACGACGGCCGAGGCGAACTAGAACTGGATGAGTTATGATCGACCGCAGGCTCCGTGCATACCTTTCCCGATGGGAGAGGTGAATTGTCACCAAGGCTGATTAATGGCTCTCATTTTCCTGCGCTCGCTCGTCTTCAACATCCTGTTCTATGTCGTCTTCCTGTTCTGGGCGCTGGTGGGGCTGCCGACATTCGTGCTGCCGCGTTCGGCGATGCTCAAGGTCGGGGCCTGGTGGGCGAAGACCAACATCCTGCTGATGCGCGCGATCTGCGGCATCGAGGTCGAGTTTCGCGGCGTCGAGAAGATCCCGAAAGGGCCGCTGATCGTCGCCTCGAAACATCAGTCGATGTGGGAGACCATCTCGCTCTTGCGCTTCTTCGAGGCGCCATTTTTCGTGATCAAGCGCGAGCTGAAATTCATCCCGATCTTCGGCCTCTTCATGATCAAGACCGACATGGTCGCGATCGACCGCAGCAAGGGTGGTCGCGCGCTGCTGGCCGTGCTGCGGCGTGCCGAGGAGGAGGTGCGGCGCGGGCGGCAGTTCGTGATCTTCCCCGAAGGTACCCGCACCGCGCCCGGCGCGCCGCCGCAATACAAGGCCGGTGTTGGCATGGTGTATGTGGATTGCGGCGTGCCGGTCCTCCCCGTCGCGCTCAATTCCGGCCTGTTCTGGCCGCGCCGCACCTTCATGCGCTATCCCGGCACGCTGGTCGTCGAATTTCTCGACCCCATCCCGCCGGGTCTGAAGCGCGACGAGTTCCTGACGCGCGTCGAGACTGTGATCGAGGAAGCGACCAACCGGATCGTCGCGGTTGCGCAGGCGGAGCAGAAGGAATTGTTCGGAGGGATTCCGCAAAAGGATTAGCGCGGCATGGATGCCCTCAAACCACCGGCGACGTCGCCTGATGCGAATGTGCGTCGTGCAGCATCAGCGCGAGCTGGTGCAGCTGCGCATCGCGAAAGCCTTCCGCCTCGATCGCCTTCACGGTGGCGAGCACATAGTCGCGGTTGACACCGCTTTGGCCGTGTCCCTGCAGCACATGGCGAAGCTGTTCGGCGATCGACAGCCGCCCGGCATATTGCATATGGCCCCGGTCGACCACGTAGGCCAGCGCGCTGACGCGTTGCCGCGCGTCGTCCTCCAGCCACACCGAGCGCATCACCTCGCGATAGACCGAGGTGACCTGCTCGCGCGCTCGCAGGTACGCGACGGTCTCGGCGCGCCTCTTCTCGGCGACGCGGAACGCCACACCGCGGCAGGCGCCGCCGCGGTCGAGCCCGAGCACGAGGCCCGGCCTTTCCGGTGTGCCGCGATGGACAAAGGAATAGACGCACAGCGCGCGATGCTCGCCGATCAGGCGCGCCGGAACCTTTTCCAGATGTTCGAAGCCCGGACGCCACATCAGCGAGCCATAGCCGAACACCCAGAGGTCGCCCTTGGAATTTTCTGCTTCGGGGTGAATAATGGACGACATTTGGCAACCGGTTAGCAGAAAATCGCGTTCCGTGAAAAGGCGTTAACTTGATTGCGAGCGGCTTGACCGCTTTATTGACAAAATTGCTCATCAAAGGGTCGCCGATGACAGATATTGCACTAGCGCCCCGCCGCTACCGCCGTTGGCGCATTTTCATCGCTCCGGTCCTGCTCCTGTGCGCGGCGATCGCCTGGAGTGCGTTCTGGTTCTATGCGGCGTCGCAGGTCGACGTTCAGGCCGACGCCTGGCGGTCGCGCGAGGCGAAAGCGGGCCGCGTCTTCGACTGCGCCAACCGCTCGGTCGCAGGCTTCCCGTTCCGCCTCGAAGTACGTTGCGACAACGCCAGCGTCGCGCTGGTGTCGCAGGCGGCGGGCCAGCCCGCCACGCAGCCGTTCACGGCTAAGCTCGACAAGATCCTGGTGGTGACGCAGATCTATGATCCCAAGCTCGTGATCGCGGAGTTCACGCCGCCGGCCACGCTGATCGATCCCCGCGCGCAGCAGACCTACGCCGTGAATTGGAGCCTTGGGCATGCCAGCATCGCCGGGCTGCCGTTCACGCCGCAGCGCGTCTCGGTCGAGTTCAACGATCCCAGGATCGATCGCGTCGGTCAGTCGGTGCAGGTGCCGGTCGCGCAGGCGAAACATGCCGAGTTGCACGGCCGGCTCGCGGAGGGATCGCAGGCCGATCATCCCGTGATCGAGAGCCAGCTCTTGATCAACCAGGGCAGCATTCAGGGCCTGCATCCGCTGCTGGCCGAGCCGTTCGACGTCGGCGTGCGCGCGCTGGTGAGCGGGTTGAAGGATCTTTCGCCAAAGCCGTGGCCGGTGCGGTTTCGCGAATTGCAGGCCGCCGGCGGTCATGTCGAGATCGTGCAGTCGCGGCTGCAGCAGGGCGACCTCGTTGCGGTCGCGGCCGGCTCGCTCGGCTTGAGCCCGAGTGGGCATCTTGACGGCGAGTTGCAGATGACGGTCGCGGGCATCGAGAAGGTGATTCCCGCGCTCGGCATCGACAAGATGCTCGAAGACGGCGTGCCGCAGGCGACGCTCGATCGCGTCGCACCCGGCGTGAAGACGCAGGACCTCAACAATCTCTTCGGCGCGCTCGACCGCGCTATTCCGGGCCTCGGCAAGGTCGTGAAGCAAAATGCCAATGTCGGCGTCGCCGCCGGCATCAACGCGCTCGGCAAGGAAGCCGAGCTCGAAGGCAAGAAGGCGCGCTCCTTCCCGCTGCGCTTTGTCGACGGCGCGGTATTCCTGGGCCCGCTGAAGGTTGCGCAGACGCCGCCGCTGTACTGAGTACCGTTTTCGATTCGCACGATGGTCACGCGCTGATACCGGAAGCGTGATGGGCGCGCCCTTGCGGGGCGGGAATGCCGACGCCTACCTGTCTCTCATGTCATTAGACGGCACGCACTTTGGTTGCGGGCCGGTGACAGGAGAAAGACCATGAGCAAATTCAAATTGGCTGGTGCGGCTCTCGTGCTTGCGGCCTTCGTCGCGGTGCCGGTTTCGGCGCAGGAGGCGATCTCGGAGCCCGGCGCGTATGCCTTCTATCATCCGAATGCCGACGTCCTCAACGCGGGGCGCCCGGCGCCTGTGCCCGGCGCCTTCGCCTCCTCGGTGAGGCCCGCCGACTCGATGGCGCAGATGCAGATGTCGCTGCGGCCGCATCGCACCCGTCACATGACCAAGCATTATTGAACGTTTCCTCCGAGCAGCGACTCCCCCGCGCGTGCTCGAGCTGACCGGGTTCGGCCATGTCCCGGGCCGAACCCGGTCTTTATTTTTATTCCCGAGCGATGATCATAATTTCAGCGGCGCCTCGCGCGCGAGATCGTCGATCGCTGCAAAAATTCCCGCCTGCCTCTGCAGAATAACGTGATGTCGGAAGCGCGAATATCGGCGCCATGACCGAGGTCTCCCACCTCACGAGGAAGCACGCACACATCTCGAGAGAGATGCGATGTGCATGGGGAATAGCTTCCTCGCTGGAGGGAGGCTCATATGCGGTTACTCACGGGCATTGTCGCCGGCGGCCTGTTGCTATCGGCCGGCCAGGCCAATGCGGAAGACGATCCGGCGACGGAAATTCGCGCACTGAAGGCCAAGCTCAAGCAGCTCGAACAGCGCGTCGACGATCAGGGTCGGAAGGAAAGACAGATCGAGGCGCAGGCGAAGACGATTATGCCGATGCCCACCAAGGCGGCGCCCGTGGACACCTGTGCTTTCGGCAGGGTCTGCTACAAGGGCGTCACGCTGACCTTCGGCGGCTGGGTCGATCTCACCGACATCTACCGGACGCGCAATCTCGCGTCCGACACCGGCTCGGTCTACAATTTCATTCCGTTTCCCCAGGCAAGGAATTACCACACGCCGGAATTGCGCTTCTCCGCGCGGCAGAGCCGTTTCTCGGTTTTGGCCGAGGGCAATGTCGATTCCGAAACGCATCTGGCGGGCTACGGCGAAATCGACTTCGAGGGCGCAGCGCAGACCGCCAATTCGGTAGCGACCAACTCCTTCAATCCGCGCATGCGCCAGCTCAGCCTCGAGATCGACCGCAGCGATCTTGGTTTCCATGTGCTGGCCGGCCAGTCCTGGTCGCTCAATGCGCCGAGCAAGATCGGCATCGATCCGCGCGGCGTCGATGCGCCGGGTGTGATCGATTTCGAATCCGTGCCCGGCTTCCTCGCCGCGCGCCAGCCCGGCATCCGCGTCTGGCAGGATATCGGGCCGGAGTTCAAGATCGCGGCCTCCGCCGAAAATCCGCAGACGTCGTTCTTCGGCGGCAATACGCCGACGGTCGGCACACCGGCGGTGGGACCGCAGGGCGTGCTCAATCCAAATCTTCTGGTCAACCTGACCGGCCCGGGCGGCAGCTTCTTCAACAACGCCAACAATGTCAGCCTGAACCAGGTGCCGGACGTGACGGTGAAGGCGGCGTGGGATCCTCGGCTCGGGCCCTATCGCCTGCATGTCGAAGCCTGGGCGCTCTATCGCCAGTTCTTCGATCGCTTCAATTTCGCCAACCACACCTATGACACCGGCTCTTTCGGTGGCCACATCAACGCGGAGCTGATCCCGAAGACGCTGGAGCTGCAGGTCTATGGCGCCCATGGTGCGCTCGGCCGCTTTACGGCCACGCCGTTCCCGGATGCGACGCTGGCGCAGGATGGCACGATCATGCCGCTTTCCATCACGGCAGCTGCCGTCGGCCTGATCTGGCACATGCTGCCGACGCTCGACCTCTACACTTACGCCGGTCTCGAAAAGACCAAGGCGGCATTCTCCGATGTCGGCACCGTGCCGTTTGGCTACGGCAATCCTCTCTACAACAACACCGGCTGCAATATCGAGAGCTCGCCGGCGTCGACCTGCAACGGCAATACGCGCGAGGTACGGCAGTTCACCGCGGGCTTCTACGACACGGTCTATCAGGGCAAGTACGGCACGCTGAAAGCCGGCGTGCAGTATTCCTACAATCAGCGCTTTGCCTTCGACGGTGTCGGCGGCGCGCCGAAGACCGACGACAATATCGTCATGAGCCAGGTCCGCTACTACCCGTTCAACTGAAGGAGAAAAGCAATGGCAACGAAGGACAAGGCTTCGATGGACGACGTCATCCTCATCACCGCGGCCGCGCATGTCGTGGGGCGTGCGGGGCTTGCGATGGCGGGAGCCATGTGCGGCACCTTCGTTGCCGCCAGGCTGACCAGGGTCAACGCCGCGTGGTTCGATACGGCGCCCTTCATCGCGGCGATGGTGTTGTTCGGCATGGTCGGGTTTTATCTCGGGATCGACATCCCGCGACGGCGTCTGGCAACGCGTGCGCGGCCGCGGGTCGATCCGGTCGATCTGCTCAGCGCGACCGGTACGTTTCTCGCGGCCGTCGCGGCACTGATCTCGGTCTACAGCTTCATCTTCGACGAAGCTTTGGGCGGCTTCGAATACATGGTCGGTTCATGGTGGATGCTCGGTGTCGCCATGCAGATCGGCGCTGGCGTGGCCGGGCGGAGGTACATCGCCGCCCCGGCCATGCGGTGACAATCACTTCTTGCCGAGCTGCGCGTGCGGGCGGCCGAAGTCGGGAGCGGCCGAGTCCTGGCCGATCTCGACAATGCCGCGGCGGATGGCGCGGGTGCGGGTGAAATGCTCGAACAGCGCCTCGCCATCGCCACGGCGGATGGCGCGGGTGAGTTTCGAGAGATCCTCGGTGAAGGTGCCGAGCATCTCCAGCACGGCCTCCTTGTTGGCGAGGAACACGTCGCGCCACATCGTCGGGTCGGAGGCCGCGATGCGGGTGAAGTCGCGAAAGCCGCCGGCCGAGAATTTTATCACTTCGGACGATGTCACCTGCGCCAGCTCGTCGGCGGTGCCGACAATGGTGTAGGCGATCAGATGCGGCAAATGGCTGGTGATCGCGAGCACGAGATCATGATGGTCCGGCGTCATGATCTCGACCCGCGCGCCGAGCGTGGCCCAGAACGCGCGCAGCTTCTCGGTTGCGTCGGGATCGGTGCCTTCAGGAGGCGTGAGAATGCACCAGCGGTTGATGAAGAGCTCGGCGAAGCCGGAGTCGGGCCCGGAATGCTCGGTGCCGGCGACAGGATGCGCCGGCACGAAGTGGATGTTGGCAGGCAAATGCGGAGCCATGTCCCGCACGACCGCGCCCTTGACCGAGCCGACATCGGAGATAATAGCGCCCGGCGCCAGATGACTGCCAATTTCCTTCGCGACCTCGCCGCAGGCGCCGACGGGAATGCAGAGGATGACGAGGTCGGCGCCTTTCACCGCCTCGATATTGGTCGCCACCACGGAGTCGACAATCCCGAGCGCCTTCACCCGCGCGCGTGTCTTCTCCGAGCGCGCCGTGGTGACGATCTCGCCAACCAGACCTTGGGCCCTGGCGGCGCGCGCGATCGAGCCGCCGATCAGGCCGAAGCCGATCAGCGCGAGACGTTTGAAATGCGGAGCTGCGTTCACTTCGCGGCCATGAATTCGCGAAGGCCCTCGACCACGAGGCGGTTGGCCTCCTCGGTGCCGATGGTCATGCGCAGCGCATGCGGCAGCTGATAGTTCTTCAAGCCGCGCAGCACGAGGCCGCGCTTGGTGAGGAACGCATCGGCCTCATCCGCGGTCTTGCCCTTTTGGGGGAAGTGGATCAGCACGAAATTCGCCACGCTCGGCGTCACCCTGAGGCCAAGTCTGGAAATTTCCTCCGTCAGCCAGTTGCGCCACTTCTCGGTGTGCACCTTCGACATTTGCTGGTGCGCGGTGTCCTCGATCGCCGCGACCGCGGCAACCATCGCCGGCGTCGAGACGTTGAAGGGCCCGCGGATGCGGTTCACCGCGTCCACGATGTGGGCAGGGCCGAACATCCAGCCGATCCGGAGCGCCGCCAGGCCGTGGATCTTCGAGAACGTGTGCGTGACGACGGTGTTGTCCGTGGTCGCGACCAGCTCGATACCGAGCTCGTAGTCGTTGCGCGAAACATAGTCGGAATAGGCGGCGTCCAGCACCAGCACGATATGCTGGGGCAGGCCGGCGCGCAGCCGCTTGACCTCATCGAACGGCAGATAGGTTCCGGTTGGGTTGTTGGGGTTGGCGAGCCAAACCAGCTTGGTGCGCGGCGTCACGGTCTTGAGGATCGCATCGACGTCGGCCGTGAAATCCTTTTCCGCCGCAATGACGTTCTTCGCGCCGTTCGCCATGGTCGCGATCGGATAGACCAGGAAGCCGTGGGTGGTCGAGATCGCCTCGTCGCCGCGGCTGAGATAGGTGTGCGCCAGCAGGTTGAGGATTTCGTCCGAGCCGGCGCCGCAGATGATGCGGTCGGGGTCGAGGCCGAAGGTGCGGCCAATCGCTTCGCGCAGCACCCGCGAGGTGCCTTCCGGATAATCCTCGAGATGCTCGACCGCGTGCCTGTAGGCCTCCTTGGCCTTGGGCGAGGGCCCAAACGGCGTCTCGTTGGCTGATAGCTTGAACACCTTGCGGCCCGGCTCCGGCACCGGGCTCTTGCCGGGCGTGTAGGGCGCAATATCGAGAATGCCGGGATTCGGCACGGGGCGGTTCATCGTCGTCTCCGGAAGGGTGCGGGGCGGCTTTTACGGCTTCGCGGACCCGTTGGGAAGCACGGTATAGCGCGTGGCATGGCTGCCGACGAGGGCTGTCGAGCGCACCGATGCGCCCGCATGCAGCAGGGCCAGCTTGATCTTCTCGATGCCGGTCCCCGCGACCGACACCAGGAGCGCCGCGCCGTCGAAGGCAGTGTCGGGCACCGCGACGATTTCGGCGAGCGGCGCCAATGCGCGGGCAGTATCGGCGTTCCAGCCGGAGACGCGCACGCTCCACATCTGGACTTCGGTGACCATGGCGTCGTCCGCCACCCGCGAGATCACGAACACCGGGAGTGCGGCGGGATGATCGGCGCGCTCGAGGAACGGCAGCCGCGCGATGATCTTTGGCGCGCCGTCGGCCTCGAGCTGGCTCCACCACGGCGTGCGGCTCGCAATCGCCGAGACCAGCGCCAGGTCGCCCTTCGATTTCGAGACCGCGTCGACCGCGGCCTGCGCGCTGAAATGCGCGATATAGGGCACGACAAATCCGAAATGAAATCGCGCCGAATCCCGCATCGCGCTTTCGCCGACGGAGACATCGGCATGCACCGAGAACGGCGCCTGCACGTAGGTGAAGGTCGAGATGATGACACGCCAGATGCTCTCGACGGTGTCGATCGGCAGAATGCCGCGATGGCGCTCGACGAGACGACGCATCATGTCGGCCTCGCGCGCGGGCCGGAACGCGGAGCCGACTTCCTGCGTCTGCTTCACCTGGATCAGGCGATCGATGATGTCGCCGCGCTGCATCAGGAGACGATGCACGCCTTCATCGATCGCATCGATTTCCTTGCGCAGTTCCGCAAGCGAAGGCGGGGAGGGGGGCTTGGACATGACGAGACCCGGTGTTGACGGCCTCTTCTTCACCCATGGCGTTGGATGGTGCAAGGGTGCCGCCGGTGGGAGATGGGCAACCGCCCCGTTAACCCTGTGCTTGACTTGACGAAAAGCCGCTTACGGATTACTTTCACGATGTTCCGTGGTCATTTGAGCCGGCCGGCTTGCAGCCACGTTAAAAAACTCGCTAAACAGGCCGGGGACAAAATGATCCCGGCCGAACCTTCGTTCAGGCCGGGTTTTTTATTGGCCTGATTTGTGTTGTGGTTCGGGAGCCCGCGTCAAGCGGGTCGAAACGAGATGGTGAGCGTCAAGTCCGTACCGAGTCCCGGGATCGCCGAGGAGCGATCGCACGAGGCCGATAACCCGACGTCGCTGCTGGCGCGCTTCGGCGCGGATCAGCCCCTGAGGCTCGATTGCGGCGTCGATCTCTCGCCGTTCCAGATCGCCTACCAGACGTATGGCGCGCTCAATGCCGAGCGCAGCAATGCGATTTTGATTTGTCACGCGCTGACGCTCGATCAGCATGTAGCGAACGTGCACCCGGTAACCGGGAAGCCCGGCTGGTGGGAGAACATGGTTGGCCGCGGGCTCCCGCTCGATGTCGACCGCTACTTCATCATCTGCGCCAATGTGATCGGCGGCTGCATGGGTTCGACGGGACCTGCCTCGACCAATCCCGCCACTGGCAAGCCATGGGGACTCGACTTTCCTGTCGTTACCATTCCCGACATGGTGCGCGCGCAAGCCATGCTGCTAGACCGTCTCGGCATCGACATGCTGTTTTGCGTGGTCGGCGGATCGATGGGCGGAATGCAGGTGCTGCAATGGACCGTTGCCTATCCGGAGCGGGTATTTTCAGCGCTGCCGACCGCCTGCTCGACGCGCCACTCGGCGCAGAACATTGCCTTCCATGAGCTGGGCCGCCAGGCCGTGATGGCCGATCCGAATTGGCATCAGGGCCGCTATGTCGAGCAAGGCACCTTGCCGCATCGCGGGCTCGCGGTCGCGCGTATGGCCGCGCACATCACCTATCTCTCGGACGCGGCGCTGCATCGCAAGTTCGGCCGCCGCATGCAGGATCGCGATCTGCCGACATTCTCTTTCGACGCCGATTTCCAGGTCGAGAGCTATCTGCGCTACCAGGGCTCGTCCTTTGTCGAGCGCTTCGACGCCAACAGCTATCTCTATCTGACGCGCGCGATGGACTATTTCGATATCGCCGCCGACCATGACGGCGTGCTGGCGCGGGCCTTCCGCGGCATCAAGACCCGCTTCTGCGTGGTGTCGTTCACCTCCGACTGGCTGTTCCCGACCGCGGAATCGCGCGCGCTGGTGCACGCGCTCAATGCCTCCAGCGCGCGGGTGTCGTTTGCGGAGATCGAAACCGACAAGGGCCACGACGCCTTCCTGCTCGACGTGCCGGAGTACTTCGACATCTCGCGCGGCTTCCTGCAATCGGCCGGCAAGGCGCGGGGACTGGGAGGTTAGCGATGGCGATTGGAGAACAGACGCTGCCGCTTCCCGGCATCGCGCAGCATGGCGCCGAAAAGCAGCGCGCCGATCATCTGCTGGTCGCGGGGATGGTCGCGCCGGGCTCGCGCGTGCTCGACGTCGGTTGCGGCGACGGCGATCTCCTGCAACTGCTCGAAAGCCGCGGCATCGACGGGCGTGGCATCGAGCTGTCGCGCGAGGGCGTCAACCACTGCGTCGCCAAGGGACTCGCGGTGGTGCAGGGCGACGCGGACACCGATCTCGTCAACTATCCCGACGACGCCTTCGACTATGTGATCTTGTCGCAGACCTTGCAGGCGACGCGGCAACCGAAGGCCGTGCTCGAAAACCTGCTGCGCATCGGCCGCAGCGCCATCGTGTCGTTCCCGAATTTCGGCTTCTGGAAGATGCGGCTGCAGCTTTTGATCGGCGGCCACATGCCACGTACGGAAAACCTGCCTGCGACCTGGTACGACACGCCGAACATCCATTTCTGCACCATCAAGGACTTCGTGCAGCTCTGCGACGAGATCAACGTCAAGATGGAGCGCGCGGTGGCGCTCGACAATTTCGGTCGCCCGGTGCCGCTGACCCTGCCCTGGTGGGTGTGGAACATGTTCGGCGAGCAGGGCGTGTTCCTGCTGAGCCGGGGCGGGGCGCCGAAATAACCCTCCGGTCGTCATTCCGGGGGCGCGAAGCGCGAGTCCGGAATCCATCGCGCCGCAGAACGAGTGGATCACTGGATTCCGGATCTGCGCCTGCGGCGCATCCCGGAATGACGGATCAATGCGGCAGCACCGACCTCGGATCGCGCGATCCCCACCGCCCCGCTTCCACCAGTGCGATGAAGCGCTCGACCATCTCGTTGAACAACGCCGGCTCCTCGAGATTGAGCACGTGACCTGACTTCGGGAAGAAGGTCAGGCCGGACGCGGGCAGATGCTTTTTCAGGAACAGGCTCGGCTCGACGCAGCCGTCGTCCTCGTCGCCGCAGATGATCAGCGCCGGTGTTGCCACCTTCTTGATGGCGTCGGGCATGGTGTAGATCGAGGGCCGGCCGCCTTGGAAGCCGCGCATGGTGTTGGCTGAGCCTTTCGCATCGTGCCGCGCCAGCGCCGCATAGAAATCTGCGTGCCCGCGCGGGTCCTTGACCAGGAAGGGAATGCGGCCCGGCGCCTCGCGCGTGACTTTCGCCACCTCAACCGAGCCGATCTTCTCGAACTGCTCGGCGGTCTCGCGGCACGTCTTCCGGAACGACTCCAGATTCTCCAGGCTCGAACCAGAGCCGACCCCGGCGAGCGTCATCGACATCACGCGCTCGGGTGAATTCATCGCCGCATGCAGTGACGAGTAGGAGCCCATCGAAAGTCCGACGAAGTGCGCCTTGGATATCTTGAGGTGATCGAGCACCGCGAAGGCGTCGGTGTAGAAATGCTTGTACGTGTAGCTCTCGGCCGATGGCGGCACGTCGGAGGGCGTGTAGCCCCGCGCGGAATAGGCGATGCAGCGGTGGGCGCGCGAGAAGTAACGCATCTGCGGTTCCCAATTGGTGTGGTCGGCCGCGAATTCATGCAGGAACAGGATCGGCGTTCCGCTGCCTGCTTCTTCGAAATAAAGACGGACATTATCCGACGTGACGGCGTGGGGCATTTGAGGTTCCTTCTCGTGAGCCGAGGGAACAAAATTGCAGTTAATGCTCATGACTGCAATGCGGCGGAGTTGATTTCTTTTGGTCACGGAATCTGCGTGGGAATTCCCTGAAAGCGATTCCGCAGCGCCGCATCGCGTCTTGCTCTCGCCACACCGCAACCTTTTACGGGCGAGCGAATGTCGGTCTCGCACGAGGCCGTCGGGGAAATGGGGGTGACTACGAAGGATCCATTATGCTCGAGTTCTCTGCGTTCCGCCGGCCCCTTGTGGCGCTGGCTCTTCTCTCCGCGGCCGTCGCCGCTTCCGCTTCACCCGCTTCGGCAAGGTCTCATCACGGCGCTTATCGCTACCTGCATGCGCGCTATTCGTACCATCACGTCAGGCGACAGTTTGCACAGCCGCAGTACTTCGCCCGGCAGCAGTACTTTGCGCAGCCCTCTTACCGGCAAGCCGCGACGTACCCACACGTCGCGTCCTATCCGCAGGTCGCGTTCCGCTCGCAGGTCGCATACCGCCCACGCGTGGAGCGGCGTGTCGCGCTGACGCGGCTGCGGAAGTTTGCCCACGCGCAAGCGAGCGTATCGCCGTATGAGCCGGGCGGCGGAATGGCGATGTCGGGCAGCTCGTCGGGCCTCGTGATGGAAGCACGCCACTATCTCGGCGGCAATCCGACCGGCCGCGGCAGCCTCTGGTGCGCGCGCTTCATGAATATGGTGTTGGAGAAAACCGGCCATCACGGCACCGGCTCCGACATGGCGAGCTCGTTCGCCCGCTACGGCCAGCGCATCTCCGGCCCGCAGGTTGGCGCCATCGCCGTCATGGGACGGCGCGGCGGCGGCCATGTCGGCATCATTACCGGCATCGATTCCGCCGGCAATCCGATCATGATTTCCGGCAACAACGGCAACCGCGTCCGCGAGGCTCCGGTCTCGCGCGGCCGCATCTATGCTTACGTGCTGCCGAACTAGGAAATGGCTGCAGTACCCTCATCCTGAGGAGCTTGCGTCAGCAAGCGTCCCGAACCATGAGGCCATCGTCGAGGCCTCATGGTTCTCCCGGCGATGCGAAGCATCGTCCGGAGGCGGCGCTGACGCGCCTCCTCACCATGAGGTTTTGACGCAATGGGGACTAATAACCCAGCGCCAGTCCAGTGCCTGCACGCGGGTCATTCGCGCCGTAGAATCTGTTTCGGCCGACGGCGGCTCCGTCGAGCTTCGGTGCACCGACGATGATCGCGGCGACGTGGTTGGTGGCTTGCGAATCCTCGAATCGATGTCCCATGCTCTCCAGCATCCTGCGCGTGTCGGGGGAAAGAGCATATGGCTCCACATTGGTCACATCCGGCAGCCACTGGTTATGAATGCGGGGGGCGTCGACGGCTTCCTGAATGTTCATTTGAAAGTCGATGACGTTCAGGATTGTTTGCAGAACCGTCGTGATGATGCGCCTTCCCCCGGGAGTGCCGAGGATGAGAACAGGCTTGCCATCCTTGGTGAGGATCGTGGGGCTCATCGAGCTCAGGGGTGTTTTGCCCGGCGCGATGGCATTCGCGCCTGCCTGCGTGACGCCGAAATTGTTGGTCAACCCCGGGTTTGGCGTGAAATCGTCCATCTCGTCGTTCATCAACACGCCCGTGCCTGATGCAACGACCTTCGCCCCGAACCAGTCATTGAGCGTATAGGTCATCGAAACGGCATTGCCCGCATCGTCGATGATCGAGAAGTGGGTGGTGTTGCGGCCTTCGTGGGGCAAAACTCCCTGCCCGATGTCGATGGATATCTCGGCCTTGTCCGGCTTTATGACATCCCGGATTTTTGCAGCGTAGCGCTTGTCGATCAGCTCCCGGACCGGATTATTGACGAAATCCGGATCGCCGAGAAGATTGTTTCGGTCGACAAAGGCGTGGCGCATCGCCTCAATTTCATAATGTAGCGCCTGCGCAGAACCCCAACCCAACTCCCTGAGTGGATATCCTTCCAGAACGTTCAACATCTCGCATATGGCAACACCGCCCGAGCTGGGTGGAGGCGCCGAGATCACGTGATAGCCACGGTAATCGCACTCGAGCGGCGCGAGCTCATGGGTCTTGTAGCTCTCCAGATCGTCTTGTTCGATGATGCCTCCGCCGGCCCTGCTCGTCTTGACGATGGCCGCCGCTGTCTTGCCCCTGTAAAAGCCGTCGACGCCCTGCTTTCGGATCAAGCGCAAGGTCTCTGCAAGGTCGGGCTGCACCAGCCTTTGGCCGGCCACAAAAGATTGTCCCTTGTCGAGAAAAATTTTGGCGGTCGCTGGAAATCTTCTCAGGTCCTCAGCGGCGGAAGCGAGCATGTCGACATCGCCTTGCTCCAGGGCGAATCCATCCTCGGCCAGTTTGATCGCCGGCCGGGTCAACGCGGCGCGCGTCATCGTTCCGTACTTTTTCCGCGCATACTCCAGACCCGACACGGTGCCGGGGACACCGACCGCCAGCCAGCCGGTCGCGCTCAGGCCTTTGATGACGTTTCCATCCTTGTCCAGGAACATGCCGCGGCTTGCTGCGCGGGGAGCCTTCTCTCGAAAATCGAGGAACGTCTTTCGGCCATCGGCAAAGGTGATGGTCATGAAGCCACCGCCGCCCAGATTGCCGGCGGCCGGATAGACCACCGCCAGGGCATATCCCACGGCAACGGCAGCATCTATCGCGCTGCCGCCGCGCTTGAGGATGTCGACACCAACCTTCGTCGCAAGGTGCTGTGCGGTGACTACCATGCCCTTTTCAGCGGCCACCGGCCTTGCCGAGGCAGCATTGGCGATCGGAACCGCAACCAGCGACCAAAGGCAGGTAATCAGGATGCAAGCCGTCGTCAGTGTTCCCTGGACAACGGCAAATCGACCTGACCGGATTTTCAATGCGCCGATTGAAGCTAGCAAAGACATGAAAATATTCTCTCCCGCCCAGCCGGACGATCCCATAATGACCGCGGGAATCAGGTTCAATTCCGCTGACTTGTCCCGTCTGATTCGGTATCCTGCCAGCCGACCCGGGTGCAAGGTCGAATGAGGTTCCGAGCAGTTTAGCAAGGTTATCCGAATGTTTCCTGGGCGCCGCTTCGCTGCCGCTACCGTGGCATTCTCCCTGATCGCAGGCGCCTTTTTGCACGTGTCGGAGGCCGCGGCGGCATCTGATAGCTGCGCGGACCCGGCCGAGGTTACCATCCTGCCGTCTCCGATGGCGCCCTGGACCGGCGCGCCGCTGCGCGTCATGGTGGTGGCTGAAAAGCCGGTCGAGGGCGTGCTGTCGCTAATCGCGCCCGATGGAAGCGTCGCTGTCAAATCGCCCGACCGGCGTGACGGGCCGCCTTATTCCTGGTTCGCCGAGGTAGCGGCTCCCGCCGCCGGCACCTGGCACGCGACGCTGGCGCGCGATGGCGCGTCGGATTGCAGCCCGGTCACCCGCGACATCGCCGTGGGCGCACGCAAGCCGGCGCCGTTCCGCATACCGGCGGGAAAGATCTGGCAGGTGCGCAACAGCTGGAATAGCGCGAACGAAGCCCTGTTCTCGGCATGGATCGAGAAGCTGTTCGATGGGCCGCCGGACCAGAATCTGGACTGGAAAGTCTGGTACGAGGTGCTGCGCGACCAATCGCGCAATTTCCTGTTCAATTATCTGGGACGCAACGAAGACGCGACGCAAACCAGCCAGCGTCCCGACTGCGCCGACTTCGTCTATTTCCTGCGCGCCTATTTTGCATTCAAGATGGGACTGCCGTTCGGCTATTCGAACTGCTCGCGCGGCTTCGGCGGCAATCCGCCGAAGTGTTACCAGTGGTTCGACGTCGAGCATCCCGAGGTGACACGTCCGCCTCCGCCGCCCGATCAGCAGGACATCGCGCAAGCAGCACCGCCCACTCCACCACCTGCGCAAACTCCGGGCGTGCTCCGTCTGTTCGGACGATCTGATCCGACCGTCGAGGAGCCCGCAGCTCCGCCTGCGAAGGCGGCTCCGCCCAAGCCGAAGCCGCCGACTAATTTCAGCGAATATCTGCGCGACATCGGCGACGTCGTCCACACCGGAGCCGCGCGCGCGGGTGACGACAACGCGGATTTCTACATCGTCCCGCTGACACAACAGGCGCTGCGCCCAGGCACGGTGTACGCCGACCCCTACGGCCACGTGCTGATGCTGGTGCGCCGCGTGCCGGAAGTGAACGGCACGCCTGGCGTCTTCCTCGCCGTCGACGCGGAGCCCGACGGGTCGATCACGCGGAAGCGCTTCTGGCGCGGCAATTTCCTTTTCGCGCACGAACCCACGCTCGGCACCCCCGGTTTCAAGCATTTCCGCCCGATCATGCGCGAAAAGAACGGCCCGTTGCGGCGGCTGAGCAATGCCGAGATCGCCAAAAATCCGCAATACGGCGATTATTCGGCCGAGCAGTCGCAAATCACGGCCGAGGATTTCTACGATCGCATGGACGACGTGATGTCGCCCGAGCCGCTCGATCCGGTAAGCGCGATGACAGACGCCATCACGAGCCTCACCGAGCAGATCAAGACGCGCGTCACGTCGGTGGAAAACGGACGAAAGTGGCAGACCAAGGCAGCCGGCGACGCGACGATGCCGGATGGCGCTGCGATCTTCGCGACGACCGGCGCCTGGGAGGATTTTTCGACGCCGGCGCGCGATTTTCGTCTGTTGATCGCCGTCGATGTGGTGCGGAAGTTTCCCGATCGCTTCGCGCGCCGCTCGGATCGGTACGCGATACCGGCCGGCAAGAGCGTCGCGGATGTAAAGGCCGAGCTGCAGGGCATGCTCGCTTCCGAGCTTGCCTCCCGCAAGATATCCTATACGCGCAGCGACGGCTCGCAGTGGACGCTGTCGGTGAAGGATGTGGTTGATCGGGCAACCGATTTCGAAATGGCCTACAACCCCAACGACTGCGTGGAGTTGCGCTGGGGCGCTGCCGTAAACAGCGATGAGGCCTCGACATGCAAGCGTCATGCTCCGCAGGCGCAGCGCGCGAAGATGTCGGAATACCGCGCCTGGTTCCGCGAGCGGCACTGGCCCGCGCATAGCTAGGCCACGAAGGCTGTTATCGAGCAATCAGCGGGATGCCGGCCATGAAGGCGTTCACCCTGTTCCTGTCGATCGTAATGTAGACCGCACGGCGTCACCCAATCGACGCAAAAGCCCCTTTGGGGACATCAGGGTTTCACCTGCTTGCCATGGGGCTGGCGCCAACGGCAGGTATCACAGCCAGAAACGTGGCTTTCCCGGAATCAGTCCTGGTTGCCCGGGTTTCTGCCCGGCGATAGTCTGATTTTGCATGTCGGGCGGCCATGCGCTTCGCTTCGCCGAGAGCAGCAATGTTCGGTGAGCGATAATAAAGGAAGAGGAAGAAACATGAGCACTCCCACCCGTCGCACGTTCCTCGTGCTTGCAAGGGGCGCCGCAGCCGTGGCTGCCATCTGGCTGGCGTCGGTGGACGCGCAGGAGCGCTCTGCCGTCACCCTCATCGAGAACGTCCGGATATTTGACGGCACGCATCTCTCGCTTTCGGCCCCTTCAAGCGTTCTGATCCGTGGCAACGTCATTGAAAAGATTTCGACCAGTCCCATCGCGACTGATCGCCGTGCCGACACGCAGATCATAGCAGGTGGCGGCCGGGTGCTGATGCCCGGACTCATCGATGCGCATTGGCACGCGATGATGGTTCGATCGACGCCTGCCCAGATGTTGTCCAGCGACATCGGCTACACCACGCTGCAGGCAGGGGCCGAGGCAACCGCGACGCTCATGCGCGGCTTCACGACCGTTCGGGACATGGGCGGGCCGGCCTTCGCCCTCAAGCGGGCCATCGATGACCAGGTGCTGCCGGGTCCCCGCATCTACCCCTCAGGCGCTGTCATCACCATCAGTGGTGGCCATGGCGATTTTCGCGAGATCAGTGAACTGCCCAGGACTACCGCGACGTTGAGCCGCGTCGAGCAACTGGGGGGAAGCGCTGTCGCCGACAGTCCGGACGAGGTTCGAAAGCGGGCGCGCGAGCAACTCATGCAGGGAGCATCACAGATCAAGTTGACGGCCGGCGGCGGCGTCGCTTCACCGTTCAGCCCGCTGGAGGTCACGACCTTTACGGAACCCGAGTTGCGTGCCGCGGTTGAAGCGGCGACCGATTGGGGCACTTACGTCGCCACGCATGCCTACACGACGAGTGCGATTCAGCGCTCGATCGCGGCCGGGGTAAAGGTCATCGAGCACGGGCACTTGATGGACGAGGCGACCGCGCGGCTTATGGCCGAGAAGGGCATCTGGCTCAGCACGCAGCCCTTCGTCGACCTTGGTGGGGCAGCAGTTCTCCCCGCCGCCCAGCAGCAGCAAATGATGCAAGTCATCAACGGCACTGCCACGATATATGGGTATGTGAAAAAATACAGGATCAAGACCGCTTTCGGAACTGACATCCTGTTTTCGCCCGCCTTGGCCGAACATCAGGGACAGGGAATCGTGGATCTGACACGCTGGTTCACGCCGGCCGAAGCGCTCGCCATGGCGACTTCGGCAAACGGAGAACTGCTCGCCTTGTCAGGCTTGCGCAACCCTTATCCCGGCAAGCTGGGCGTCGTTGAACAAGGTGCCCTGGCTGACCTTTTAATCGTCGACGGCAATCCGCTGGAAAATATCGACCTCGTTGCTGACCCCGCAAACAAATTTCTGGTCATCATGAAGGACGGCGTCATCTACAAAAACACCATTCCCAAATGATCGGTCACGCTCCCGCAATACGACGCGGCATGTCCACTCCTGTGAAGGGTTGATGGTCGGCACGCCAACATCTTGTTGCAGGCGGGCCGCGGGTGCAACCAGCATCCGGCTTTCCCTTCGCCCTTCGATTTGAGTACAATACTTGAAGCACATCTCGGGCAATTGGTGCCGCGAGAACGAGAGGGCATGGGGTCTCACACCAGCGTCGGCTGCTCGACCGCCACCTTGTCGCCAACCGCGATGTCGCCGCCCTCGATCACCTCGGCATAGATGCCGCAATCGTTGTGACCGAGCCTGCGCATCAGCGTGTTCGGGATTTCCATGTCGCGCACGGCCAGTTCCGGATCGACATTGACGGCGGCGCAGCGGGTGATGCGCTTGACCACCTTGAGCCGCGCGCCGCCAATCGCAAGCGTCCCGCCGAGCAGGCCCGCCTCATGCCAGGCCGGCCAGCCGCGGACATAGACATTGGCGCGGAAGCGCAGGGGATGGACGGGGAAGCCGACCATGTTCTCGATCGCGGCGAGACTTGCGAGATTGATGATAGAGACGACCTTCTTGGCGACGTCCGAGAAGCTGTGACCGGAACTCACGAGCACCTTTGGCGGGCCCTTGATTCTGGCCGCATGGCGCTCGGCGAAGAACCGCTCGATTGCGGCCCGGCCCTCCGCGGTTTCCAGATTGCCCTCCGCGGCAACCACGCCGTTCTCGCGCAGCGTCAGGACATTCGTCTCTTCGTCGAAATGTGCCCGCAGGGCTGCCAGCCATTCGTCCCGCTGCAGCATCAAGAAGCAGATTTTCGGCAGCCAGGCTGGCGCCGCCGGGTCGAAGCCGCTCGGCCCGTTTTCGATGGCGTAGCGGCGGTCGGCCGGCAGCGTCCGGCCGCGGCTCAGGGCCACCTTTTCCAGGGCTTCCGGGGTGAGGCCCTTGACCGGGTAGCGGTAAAGGCCGGTGATTTCGGCTGACGAGATCGGGATCATCAGGTTTCTTAAGAGATTCCACGCCCCTTTGCCACCACGCACGAATTTGTGAGGTCGCCTCTTCCGGAACCGGAAGCCCGTGCCCACATTTGCCGCAAGCCTGAAACATGATGGCGACGACCGGCGGCTGGTTGAGGAACGTCAACGCGGCCGTCGGAAACCCAATGAAGATGCTGCTTTGGTGCCTTTGGGCCAAGTGGCAGGCTGAGGGAATGACATGAATATTGAAAAATACACCGAGCGGTCGCGCGGCTTCGTCCAGTCTGCGCAGTCGCTTGCGATGCGCGAGGGCCACCAGCAGTTTTCGCCGTTGCACCTTCTCAAAGTGCTGCTGGACGACAGCGAGGGGCTGGCGGGCGGTCTGATCGACCGCGCCGGCGGCAATTCCCGTGCGATCCTCAAGGCCACCGAGGACGCGCTCAACAAATTACCCAAAGTGTCGGGAAGCGGGGCGGGCCAGGTCTATCTGGCGCCGGAGCTGGCACGTACGTTTGACACTGCAGAGAAGGCGGCTGAGAAAGCCGGCGACAGCTTTGTCACCGTCGAGCGGCTGCTGCTCGGGCTCGCGATGGAGAAGAACAGCGAAGCCGGCAAGATCCTGAGCAAGGGCGGCGTCACGCCACAGAATTTGAACGCGGCGATCGAGACCCTGCGCAAGGGCCGCACCGCCGACAGCGCCACGGCCGAGAACGCCTATGACGCGCTGAAGAAATATGCCCGCGACCTGACCCAGGCCGCGCGCGACGGCAAGCTCGATCCCGTCATCGGACGTGACGAGGAAATCCGCCGCACCATCCAGGTGCTCTCCCGCCGCACCAAGAACAATCCCGTGCTGATCGGCGAGCCCGGCGTCGGCAAGACCGCGATCGTCGAGGGTCTGGCGCTGCGCATCGTCAACGGCGACGTGCCGGAGAGCCTGAAGGACAAGAAGCTGCTGTCGCTCGACCTTGGCGCGCTGATTGCCGGCGCGAAATACCGCGGCGAGTTCGAGGAGCGGCTGAAATCCGTGCTGCAGGAAGTGACCTCGGCCGAAGGCAACATCATCCTGTTCATCGACGAGATGCACACGCTGATCGGCGCCGGCAAGGCCGACGGCGCGATGGATGCCTCGAACCTGCTGAAACCCGCACTGGCGCGGGGCGAACTGCATTGCATCGGCGCCACCACGCTCGATGAATACCAGAAGCATGTCGAGAAGGATGCGGCGCTCGCGCGGCGCTTCCAGCCCGTCTACGTCACCGAGCCTACGGTCGAGGACACCATCTCGATCCTGCGCGGCCTGAAGGACAAGTACGAGCAACACCACGGCGTGCGCATCACCGATTCGGCGCTGGTGGCGGCCGCCACGCTGTCGAACCGCTACATCACCGACCGTTTCCTGCCCGACAAGGCCATCGACCTGATGGACGAGGCCGCGGCGCGGCTGAAGATGCAGGTCGATTCCAAGCCGGAAGAGCTCGATACGCTCGACCGCGAGATCATCCGCCTCAAGATCGAGCAGGAAGCGCTGAAGAAGGAAAGCGATGCAGGCTCGAAGAGCCGGCTCAAGACGCTGGAGAAGGAGCTCGCCGAGCTCGAGGAGAGGTCGGCGGCACTGACAGCACGCTGGAGCGCGGAGAAGAACAAGCTCTCCAACGCGCAAAAGTTGAAGAGCGAGCTCGACGCCTTGCGCATTGAACTCGCCAACGCGCAGCGCCGCGGCGAATTCCAGAAGGCGGGCGAGCTTGCCTATGGCAGGATTCCCGCGCTGGAGAAGCAGCTCGCCGATATCGAAGCCAAAGAGACCACCACGCAAAATGCCGGCCACATGATGGAGGAGGCGGTCACCGCCAACCACATCGCGCAGGTGGTGTCGCGCTGGACCGGCGTTCCCGTCGACAAAATGCTCGAGGGGGAAAAAGACAAGCTCCTGAAGATGGAGGACAGTCTCGGCAAGCGCGTCGTCGGCCAGGCCGAAGCCGTGCGGGCGGTCGCGACCGCCGTGCGCCGCTCGCGCGCCGGCTTGCAGGATCCGAACCGGCCGATGGGCTCGTTCATGTTCCTGGGCCCGACCGGCGTCGGCAAGACCGAGCTGACCAAGGCGCTCGCGGAGTATCTCTTCAACGATGAGACCGCGATGGTCCGCCTCGACATGAGCGAGTACATGGAGAAGCATTCGGTCTCTCGTCTGATCGGCGCGCCTCCGGGCTATGTCGGCTATGACGAGGGCGGCGCGCTCACCGAAGCGGTGCGGCGGCGTCCCTATCAGGTCGTGCTGTTCGACGAGATCGAGAAGGCGCATCCGGACGTCTTCAACGTGCTGTTGCAGGTGCTCGACGACGGCCGCCTGACCGATGGCCAGGGCCGCACCGTCGACTTCCGCAACACGCTGATCATCATGACCTCGAACCTTGGCTCGGAGTTTCTGGTGAACCAGCCGGAAGGCGAGGACACTTCGGCCGTGCGCGAGCAGGTGATGGCGATGGTGCGGGCGCATTTCCGGCCCGAATTCCTGAACCGCGTCGACGAGATCATCCTGTTCCATCGCCTGCAGAAGAGCGAGATGGGCCGGATCGTCGAGATCCAGTTCGCCCGGCTCACGAAGCTGCTGGAAGAGCGCAAGATCACGCTGACGCTCGATGCCGCCGCGCGCGACTGGCTCGCCGCCAAGGGCTGGGACCCCGCCTATGGCGCACGTCCGCTCAAGCGCGTGATTCAGCGCAGCCTGCAGGATCCGCTCGCCGAGATGATCCTCGCGGGCGAGGTGAAGGACGGCGACAAGGTCGCGATCTCGAGCAAGGGCAATGTGCTGACCTTCAACGGCAAGGCGCCGACGACGGCGGAGATCGCGCAGTTCGAGGCGCCGGTTCCGAAGCGCAAGCTGAACTGATGTCGAACAAACCCCCTCGGCCAGAACCGCCGAGGGGATTTGCTGGCGGGACTGTTTGAAAGAGAATTTTGGCTACCAAGATTTAATGAAACCGCCGGTGCGTGCGCGCTGTTTTCCCATGAGGACGACTAACTGACCAAGCAGCCTGACTGCGGTTGGACGTTCCGTTTTATCAATCCAAAACAGCAAAAGGCGATGTTCATGAGTAGGGAGCTTGTCGCCCACAACAGACCTGTCTTCGATCAATTGCATCCGAAAATCTATGGCGCTGCGGTTGGGCTGATTGCGTGGTTTGCACTGATGGCGTGGGTCCTGTTCGACCGCGGCGGCTATGCGAGCCTGGCGCTCACCTTCGTCACCGTCCTGTTCGTGGTCGCGGTCGTGCTGACGTGGACGCTGTCCCGGGTCTGGAAAAGATACCGGATGCCGTATGAGCCGCATGCGCAGGAGACCTCGTTCCACGACTGGAAGGACGGCGATTTCGAGGTATGGGGCGCGCGGCTTCACGGCACTCACGCCGGGATCGACGTGCTGCTGCCACTGATGGCCGTGTCATTCGGCCTGACGGCGATCGGGATCGTTTTTGTGATCGTGCGGGCGGTATCGGGCTAGATCAGCGGTTGGTGACCTGCAGCGGGCCGCCGGAGGCGTCCGAGATGCGGGCGCCGTTGCGGCCGCTCATCATCGCATCGAGCCGGTCGCGCTCCTTCTCGAAGCCCGCCATCATCGTGCCTTCCAGCGCGCGGCCGCGCGGCAGCTTGACGCGCATCGGGTCGACGAAACGGCCATTGACCAGGATTTCATAGTGGACGTGCGGACCGGTGGAGAGACCGGTCGAGCCGACGAAGCCGATCACCTGGCCCTGGCGGACGCGCTTGCCGACTTCCATGCCTTTGGCGAAGGCCGACATGTGGCCGTAGGCGGTCTCATAGCCGTTGTTGTGCTTGATGCGGATATATTTGCCGTAGCCGCCTTCGAGCCCGACCTTCTCGATCACGCCATTGCCCGAAGCGAAGATCGGCGTGCCGTAGGCGGTGGCCCAGTCGACGCCGGTGTGCATCTTCACATAGCCGAGGATCGGGTGGCGGCGGCCGCCGAAGCCGGAGCGCATCACCGCGTTGTTGACGGGCTTGCGGACCAGGAACTTCTTCGCGCTCTTGCCGGTCTCGTCATAGTAATCGACCACGCCGTCATCGGGGGTCTGGAAGCGGTAGTATTTCTTGGTCTCGCCGCCGACCGTGAGCGCGGCGTAGAGCACCTCGCTCTTCTCGGTGACGTTGAGGCCTTCGTCCTCGCCAGCATAGAACACGTCGAAGGAGTCCCCCGGCTGCACCTTGCGCTGGAAGTCGACGTCGTAGGAATAGATGCGGATCATATCGTCGACGACCGGCATCGGCACCTTGTTGCGCAGCGCGGTCTCGTAAATGCTCTGGTAGAGGCGGACACCGGAGCCGTCATCATCGTCGTCGTCGTCGGTGCTCTTGTTGTCGGCGGTATCGGTGACGGTGTTGATGGAGGAGACGTCGACGGCGACATATTTGCCGAGATCGGAAAGTGCGGCGACCGCTTCGACCACGGCGTCATTGGCGACGATCACCCGATAGGGCTGCAGCCTGGCGCCGGGGGCGGGACTGGAGGGCGCCATCAGGATGCGGAGTTTCTCGCCGTCCTTCAGGCCGCCGTCGCGGCCATGGGCGCCAAGCGTCGCCGCGATCGCCTTGCATTCGTCAGGGGTCGCGCCCTGGTCCCTGAGGATCGAGGCGACGCTATCACCCTTCTTCACGACATGGACCCGCTCGCCGCTCGGGTTGCCGCCGGTGACCTGCTCCTTGGTCTTCGGCAACAGCGTCACGTTTTCCGGCACGATCCGTGTCTCGAAGCCGGCATAGGGGTCCTGCGATGGCCCTTCGGTGGCATAGGCCATCTTGAGGTCGGATTGCGTTGTGGCGCCGGTTGCGTCCGCCGCGGCGCTGGCGAGTGCATAGCGCACGCCGCCGCCATTACCGCGCCAGTTCGCGGCGTCCTTCACCCGCATCAGGACATCGTCGAGCGCGACCACGGCGGAAATCTTCGCCTTCGGCAGCACCGTGCCGAGATCCTTGGTGACGAAGGAAACCTCGGCGTCCGGCTCGGCGGCATCCGCATTGGCGTCGGCATCATCGGAATTGGCCGGCGCGGCAGCGCCGACATCGGTCAGCATGCGCTGCGCGTTGAACGGCGGAATCTTTGCCGACAGGTCGCTCGTCGTCATCGACAAATTGCCGGCGATGCGCACGAACGGACGTACCCGCATCACGTCGCGGTTGCCGACCCTTGTGACGGTAGAGACGCGAACGATGTTGCGCGCGGCGGTCGCTTCGCCCGGCGGCGGCAGGCGGTCGCTCTTGTGCAGGCTGACCGCACGGTCGTTGGCGCCAAAGGCGCCGCGAAGCGCGCTTTCGACCCGCTCCGGCACGCGGGCAAACGTCAGTTCACCGTCCAGAGACGCAAAAACGGCGCCGCCGATGAGAGCTGCGCCGCACAGTCCGGTCAGGATGGTGCCGCTGAACCATTGTACGGAGATGCGGCGGCGGTCGATGACCGCGGCTTCGGAACCGTCGACGGAAAGCGGAGGCTCGTGGCCAAGGTCGATCATGCCGACCTCGCGACCGTAACCGCCTCCCCGTGACGACGTCCTTTGGTTCAACCCAATGTCCCCCAACTACCACCAAAACCACACGGGGAGACCCAACTCCCGCTTCGGACCCTTTTGCCCGCTATCAACAGGCTTCGGGGACATAGCGGTGCACTCTTGCCCGACAATCAAAGGCCCAGAAACAGGCCGGAATCGCGAACGACAATGCGGTTAAGATCTCTCGATATTGCTCGGCCATCGGGAAAAGGCGACGGGTTCATCATGGATCGCCGGGTCCCCAACTCCATGAATGCCGGCAGCCCCCACTGGCATCCGGCGATTCATTGCTTATGTATACGCCAGAACGTCGCAGGATTGTGGCCCAAGTACGGCGCGAAGTCCCCTAATATCGAGGCTTCTTTGCGTCGCAAAATTAAGCCCGGCGGTGCGACGATTTGTTGACAATGACCGTTGACAAGGAAGATCGGGCGGGCCTATAACCCGCCCCACTGAGCGCGGCACTGCTTTGGCCCTTGGCCAAGGCGAGTTGTCGTGCCCGTCAAGCTCCTCATTTTGATGAGTGAAAGAACAGCCGATATTCATCGGTTGTCATTCGTCGTCGAATGTTGAGGCTGACAAAGCTCCCTTTTATGGGAGAGGGGTTTTGGCCCCGGGCTGTTTGACAAGTGAAGATGAAGAAAGAGAAACGTGGACGGCGGAGTCCTTGCGGGTCTCGATCATGAAAACCTTGCGTTTTCGTAAATCGGGACCGGACGAAAGACTTCGGCGGTACACGTTTTGAATAAGGAAACACCATGATCGGAAGCGATGTGAATCGCGTTCGGTCAATATGGTGGGACCTCGTCAAACGTTGTGATCAGCCGGCTCAAAGTTTCAAGTCCAACTTGAGAGTTTGATCCTGGCTCAGAGCGAACGCTGGCGGCAGGCTTAACACATGCAAGTCGAGCGGGCGTAGCAATACGTCAGCGGCAGACGGGTGAGTAACGCGTGGGAACATACCTTTTGGTTCGGAACAACACAGGGAAACTTGTGCTAATACCGGATAAGCCCTTACGGGGAAAGATTTATCGCCGAAAGATTGGCCCGCGTCTGATTAGCTAGTTGGTGAGGTAACGGCTCACCAAGGCGACGATCAGTAGCTGGTCTGAGAGGATGATCAGCCACATTGGGACTGAGACACGGCCCAAACTCCTACGGGAGGCAGCAGTGGGGAATATTGGACAATGGGCGCAAGCCTGATCCAGCCATGCCGCGTGAGTGATGAAGGCCCTAGGGTTGTAAAGCTCTTTTGTGCGGGAAGATAATGACGGTACCGCAAGAATAAGCCCCGGCTAACTTCGTGCCAGCAGCCGCGGTAATACGAAGGGGGCTAGCGTTGCTCGGAATCACTGGGCGTAAAGGGTGCGTAGGCGGGTCTTTAAGTCAGGGGTGAAATCCTGGAGCTCAACTCCAGAACTGCCTTTGATACTGAAGATCTTGAGTTCGGGAGAGGTGAGTGGAACTGCGAGTGTAGAGGTGAAATTCGTAGATATTCGCAAGAACACCAGTGGCGAAGGCGGCTCACTGGCCCGATACTGACGCTGAGGCACGAAAGCGTGGGGAGCAAACAGGATTAGATACCCTGGTAGTCCACGCCGTAAACGATGAATGCCAGCCGTTAGTGGGTTTACTCACTAGTGGCGCAGCTAACGCTTTAAGCATTCCGCCTGGGGAGTACGGTCGCAAGATTAAAACTCAAAGGAATTGACGGGGGCCCGCACAAGCGGTGGAGCATGTGGTTTAATTCGACGCAACGCGCAGAACCTTACCAGCCCTTGACATGTCCGGGACCGGTCGCAGAGATGTGACCTTCTCTTCGGAGCCCGGAACACAGGTGCTGCATGGCTGTCGTCAGCTCGTGTCGTGAGATGTTGGGTTAAGTCCCGCAACGAGCGCAACCCCCGTCCTTAGTTGCTACCATTTAGTTGAGCACTCTAAGGAGACTGCCGGTGATAAGCCGCGAGGAAGGTGGGGATGACGTCAAGTCCTCATGGCCCTTACGGGCTGGGCTACACACGTGCTACAATGGCGGTGACAATGGGACGCTAAGGGGCAACCCTTCGCAAATCTCAAAAAGCCGTCTCAGTTCGGATTGGGCTCTGCAACTCGAGCCCATGAAGTTGGAATCGCTAGTAATCGTGGATCAGCACGCCACGGTGAATACGTTCCCGGGCCTTGTACACACCGCCCGTCACACCATGGGAGTTGGTTTTACCTGAAGACGGTGCGCTAACCGCAAGGAGGCAGCCGGCCACGGTAGGGTCAGCGACTGGGGTGAAGTCGTAACAAGGTAGCCGTAGGGGAACCTGCGGCTGGATCACCTCCTTTCTAAGGATGATCCTTCAGAGAGCTCACGCTCGCTATCGGATCGTTTTAGAAACATCAGGGGCCAGCAATTTCAGGATTGCTGAGTTCCATTGGCGGGATTTCGCCGTCTTCGTTTCTCTTTCTTCGCGGACGAACACGCGCCAGGGGCTGCGCTCGTGCGATCGCTTCCGGCGCCAGGCGCCGGCTGGCTCACGCATGTCAATCAAGCTCCTCGTGTTAGGGGCTTGTAGCTCAGTTGGTTAGAGCGCG
>CAVOML010000016.1:0-332500 GCA_963697015.1 uncultured Alphaproteobacteria bacterium | reverse complement strand
GCTTCGTCGCGCTCGACCTCACCGTTTCAGCGCAATGCGCCGCCATCGCGGACGAGCTGAAAGGCGCCACGCATCTCGTCTACGCCGCGCTCTATGAAGAGCCGAATCTGGTCGACGGCTGGCGCGACCCAAAGCAGATCGCCATCAACGACAACATGCTGCGCAATCTGATGGCCGCGCTCGAGCCAGTCGCCCCTGATCTCAGGCATGTCGCACTACTGCAGGGCACGAAAGCCTATGGCGTGCACGTCCGCCCGCTGACGGTGCCGGCGCGCGAGGGCCGTTCGGAAATGTACGAGCAGCCGAATTTCTACTGGGCTCAGGAGAGTTTCCTGCGCGCGCTGCAGAAGGGCAAGGCGTGGCATTGGAGCATTTTGCGTCCCGTGCTGATCGTGGGCCTTGCCATGGGCGGTGCGATGGACCTGATTCCGCCGCTCGGCGTCTACGCTGCGATGCTGCGCGAGCAGGGCAGGGCGCTGGACTTTCCCGGCGGCGCCGCGCGCGTCGCGCAGGCTGTCGATGTCGATCTGCTGGCGCGCGCCATCGCCTGGTCGGGCGAGGCGGCAACCGCGCGCAACGAAGCTTTCAACGTCACCAATGGTGACGTCTTCACCTGGGAGAACATCTGGCCGGCGATATCGGATGCGCTGGGCATGAAGCCGGGCAAGCCGGTGCCGCTATCTCTGGCGAAAGAATTTCCGAGCTGGATCGAGCGGTGGGATGCCCTGCGGCGCAAGCATAACCTCGTTGCACCCTCCTTGCAGGAATTCGTCGGCCTGTCCTTCCAGTATGCGGATTACAGCATGCGCTACGGCCACGCTGGATCCGGGCCGCCCTCGATCGTCTCGACCGTGAAGATCAACCGCGCCGGCTTTACCGAGATGATGGACACCGAGGACATGTGGCGGAAATGGTTCAGGCAGGCGAGGGAAGAACGGTTGTTACCATAGCGCGGGATTGTCCTTCTCCCCTTGTGGGACCCACAAGGGGAGAGGTGCAGCGAGTTCGCGGATAGGGCCATTCAACAAACCCACGTCGCTACTTCGCGAACGCCGCTTCCATCGTCTTGCGTGTCTTGATGGTGTCGGCGCTCGCGTCGTATTCGACGTCGCTCCAGCGCACGAGAGCGCCGTGGGCGACATCGTTCTTGAGTTTCACGCGATGCGCCAGCCCAATCGGCAGCGCACCGGCCTTGAGGCTATCGGCAGCGGGCATCAGCCTGCCCCACACCGTGTAGCCGCCTTCGCCATCGAGCATTTCGCCGGCGCGCAGGTTTCGCTTGGCCACAGAAGCGACGTCGCCGCGGAAACCGTAGGGCTGTCCGGTCGGCTCGCCGCGCAACGCCGCCGACAAAATCGAAATGTTCAGCTCCAGCCCGATCAGGTGATAGGGCTTGTACATCGCAGCATAACGTCCGCTGGCGTCGGTCTTTAGCCCATATTGCCTGAAGCAGTCGGCGGCATAGTCGTTCGGCGCCTCCAGGACGGCATAGACACCCCAGCGCAGATCGCGAAACACCGGTCGGCCGTCGCGCTCCAGCGACGACACCACCTCCACCACCCCGGATTTCTCCAGCACACCGCCCTTGTCCCGCGGCCGCATCACATGCGGCAGATCGTCGACGCCGCACGGCGGGAACAAAAGGCCGCTCGAAGGCACGTCGAGCGTGCAGGCATTCGCGATTGCCGCCATCTCGATCGCCGACTTGGTGCCGTCGAGGAAGGAGTTGAACATCTGCGGGTTCATGCCGGCCGACTGCGCTTCGCTCGCGGTGAGGCCGTAGTGCTGCCAGACGCCTTCCGGCGTCACGTCGTGGTAGGCGGGCAGATATTTGGTGCCCTTGCCGGCGGCGACCACGCGGAAACCGGTGGCGCGCGCCCAGTCGACGATTTCGGCCGTCAGCGCCGGCTGGTCGCCATAGGCGAGCGAATAGACCACGCCCGCTTTCCGCGCTTCCTCGGCGAGCAGCGGGCCCGCCAGCACGTCGGCCTCGACATTGACCATGACGATATGCTTGCCCGCCGCGATCGCCGCGCGGGCATGGCGGATGCCGACCGCCGGATTGCCGGTCGCCTCGACGATCACATCCATCGCGCCGCCGGCAATGGCGCGTGCGCCGTCATCGGTGAATGTCGTCGCGGCGGTGCGGCCATCGTCCCAGCCGACGGTCTTGCAGGCATCTTTCGCGCGCTGCGGATCGAGATCGATGATGATGGGCACCTCGAGCCCCGGCACGTACGGCACCTGTGAGAGGAACATCGAGCCGAATTTGCCGGCGCCGATCAGCGCGACGCGCACGGGCTTGCCGGCTTTGTGGCGGGCGGCGAGGAGGTGAGTGAGATTCATGGGGTAGTGATCCGAAAGTATCGTGTCCCGGACGCGGTGCAGCGCTTCCATAAGCGCGTTCACGCGTCTTTGACGCGCTATGGCGATGCACCGCAGAGCCGGGACCACAGGGATGGGGATGCAGATTGGCCCCCGGATCAGCAGCGCACCGCTTCGCGCTGCGCTGCGTCCGGGGCACGAGACGCTACTCCGCTGCCTGCCGCGGTGCCCGCGCCAGCCGCAGCAGCGCGTCGTCGGGGACCGTCTGGATCGGCGTGAAATCGCGGTGCGCGATGTACTCCGGCCGCGTCGGCGTCCGGATGTAGTTCGAGACCGCGTTCAGCGTCAGATACACGATCTTGCGCGGATAGGGCGTGATGTTGCCGCTCGAGCCGTGCACCAGATTGCCGTGGAACATCAGCATGCCGCCGGCCTTGCCGGTTGGAGCTACGATACCGCCCTGTTTCACCAGCCGCGTCACGGTCTCCTCGTCGAGCGTCCACAGCGGATAGGAGGTGGTTGCCAGATCATGCGAGGCCTTGAGGTCGCCAGCGTTCTGGCTCTTTGGCACCAGCATCAGCGGCCCGTTGATCGGCATCACCTCGTCGAGGAAGATCGCGATGTTCATGGCGCGCGGCTCCGGCATGCCGTCATCTCGCTTCCAGGTGCCGTAGTCCTGGTGCCACTGCCAGACGTCGCCAGTGAAGGCCGCCTTGGCGTTGATCTTGAACTGATGCATGTAGACCTTCTCGCTGAAGAGCTGCTCGATCGGATCGATCATCCGCGGATGCGCGCCGAGCAGGCCGAAGGCCTCGTTGTAGAGATGCGCGGCAAAGGCGGTGCGCGGCGTGCCGCTCTTCTCGCGCCAGACCTCGGGACGGTTGGCGTCATAGATGTTAACAGCTTCCCGTGCCAGGAAATCGACTTCCTCCCGGCTAAACAGCTCGGGCAGGAACAGCCAGCCTTCGCGATTGAAATGCTCGATCTGCTGTGGCGTGAGTTTCATGGTGCATTCCTCCTCTTCTGGATCGGCGGCGCATTGTCACGCCGCCTTGTCGATTGCCCTCAGTCTCTCTTCCGTTCGTCGTCCGGCGGTTTGCGCGTGCGCGGACGCCAGCGCTTCGGCATCCCCTGTTCTTCCTGCAAAAATCGCTGCCGCGATCGCCTCGTGCTCGCTCCAGGCGCTCGCTCGGTAATCGAGCTCGGCGAGCACGGTCGCCATCGAGCGGCGCATATGCGGCCATTGCGGCGCGATCATCTCCTCGATCGCGGGATTGCCGGCGAGCCGATAGATTGCGCTGTGAAAATCCACATCGAGCGCGATGAGTTTTGAAAGCGATGTCTTCCTGTCGATGGCGCGCCCCGCCTGCAGCGCTTTTTCCAGCCGCGTGTGTCCGCCCGGGTCGCTCTTGATCCGTTCGGCGGCAAGTTTCGCGGCGAGCGCATCGATGGCGCCGCGCACTTCGTACAGCTGGCGGATGCGCGCTGGATCAAGCCCTGTCACTTCAAAGCCGCGGCGGCCGCTTTCGGCGACAAGTCCCTGCCGGTGCAACAGATGCAGCGCGTGCGAGACCGGCTGGCGCGACACGCCGAGCTTTTCGGCCAATTCATTCTGACGGATGCGCTGGCCCGGCAGCAGCGTGCGGTCGGTGATCGCCTCGAGGATCCGGGCATAGACCTGGTCGATCAGGTTCGGGGCTGGATCGAGAGGGATCATATCGGGGTCGCTCGTTCTGAATACGGAATGCCGTGTTCAGGACGCTAACGCGGCCCCGCCGCTTAGTCAACCCGACAAGTATCTGTATAACTTGAGTAATTAGGGCAGGATCGCAGCCCTATCGGCCACCCGCCAGAAACTCCGCCACGACCCGGCTGTAACCTTCCGGGTCCTGCTCGAACATCCAGTGCTTGGCATTCGGGATCACGGCGGTCCTGGCGCCGGCGATGTGCTTGGCCATCTCGCGCCACATCGTCGATAGCGCGCCTGATGTATCGGCGCCGCCGATCAGGAGCGTCGGCGTTCTGATCGCGAGCGCGTCCGCCATGCTGTAGGGCTTGCGCGCTTCATGCTGCTGGCCGAGCAGGGTGGTGATGTTATCGCGCAACTGCTGCCTTGGCGCGGCGGCGAGGCGCTTCCAGGCGCCTTCGCCGTCGATGCCGTCGACGAAGTTTTGCAGCGCGCCTTCGATGTCGCCGTCCCGGACCTTGTTGACGGAAAGGAGGACGCGTGCGCTCAGCGCCGACGGCGCCGCCGGTACGATGCTGGGATCGAGCGTGGCGTCGAGATCGCCGCCGGGCTCGGCCAGGATCACCTTGCGCAGCAGGTCAGGGCGTTGTTGCGCGACACGAAAGGAAATGTGGCCTCCACGCGAGTGGCCCATCAAATCCACCGGCTTCGGATTGAGCTGCTCAATGAAGGCGATCGCGTCGGCAACATGTTGCGCCATGCGGTAGTCGTCGCCGACACCGTTCCAGTGCTCGGGATAGAAATGCCGGAGGCTGACGCTGATCACCCGGTGCTTCCTCGATAGCGGGCCGAGCACGGCATACCAGGTGCGGAAATCGCCGAGCGTGCCATGCACGCAGACCAGCGGATGGCCTCCATCCTTTCCTTGGCCCACTTCGAGATAGGCCATGTCGTAGCCGTTGACCCTGATCGTTTGCATGTTCAGCCTGCCAGGAAATCCAGCACGATTTCGGAAAAGGCCTGCGGCGCCTGCTCGAACATCGGATGCGTGGTGTTCGCAATCATCGCTACCTTGGAGTTCGGCACATGCGCTGCGAGCGTATGCAGCACCTTGGGTAACAGGCCCTTGGTGTTGGCGCCGCCAATGAACAGCGTCGGCAGCTTGATCGATTCAGCGTCGGCTTTCGAAAAGGCCGGGCGGTCGTCCCGCACCTGTCCGATCAGGGTGTGTGCGTTGTCGATCAGGCCCTGCTTCATCAATGGCGGCAGCCGATGCCAGCGCCCGGATCCCTCGAGCGTGTCGACGAAAAATTCGAGTCCGCCGTCGACATCGCCGGCGGCGATCTTGTCCGCGGCGATCGCGAACCGCGCCAGCAGCGGCGAGGGGCCGGCTTTGTAGTCCGGATCAAGCGTGGCATCGAGCTCGCCGCCGGGCTCGGCCAGGATCAGCTTGCGCAACAGATCCGGCCGCCGCTGCGCCACACGGAAGGAGATATGCCCGCCGCGGGAATGGCCCATGAGGTCGACCGGGCCCGCATTCAGCTGCTCGATGAAGGCGATCATGTCCTCGACATGCTGCGCGATCGAATAGGTGTTGCCGACTCCGTCCCATTGCTCGGGGAAGAAGTGCCGCAGGCTGACGCAGATCACGCGGTGCTGCTTCGATAGCGGACCGATCACGCAGCCCCAGATGCGGAAATCATTGAGCGAGCCGTGCACGCAGAGCAGCGGCGGGTTGCCCTTGCCGTCGCCCACGTCGAGATAGGCCATATCGTAACCGTTGACGTGGAGCGTCTGCATTTTGGGCTCGGGGAGGGATGGAAAACGAGGGGAACCGCCTGTGCAAGATTCCCGGAATCCGGGTGGATCGCAACTATTTCCAAGCCTAGATACCGCATCAAGACCAGCATGGATGATATGATTCAGGAGCCAGCCATGAACGACCAGCATTTTTGCCTGTTTGACACCGCGATCGGTGCCTGCGGCATCGAATGGGGTCCGCGCGGCATCAACGGGATGCAGCTTCCCATGGGCAGCGAGGACAAGACCCGCGCCCGCATCCGCCAGCGTCGGGGCGACATCGCCGAGACCGAGCCGACCGCCGAGGTGCAAGCCGCGATCGATCGGATCGTTGCCCTGCTTGGGGGCAAGCCGGACGATCTTGCCGACATCCCGCTCGACCTCGACGGCGTGCCGGAGTTCAACCGCGGCGTCTACGACATCGCGCGCCAGATCCCGCCAGGCAAGACCATGACCTATGGCGACATCGCGAAAAAGCTCGGCGGCGTCGAGCTGTCGCGCGACGTCGGCCAGGCGCTCGGGCACAACCCCTGTCCGATCGTGGTGCCCTGCCACCGCGTGCTCGCGGCGGGCAACAAGCCGGGCGGGTTTTCGGCGCGCGGTGGGGTGGAGACGAAGCTGAAGATGCTCGCGATCGAGGGCGCCGTGGTCAACCACACGCCGAGTTTGTTCGATTGAGCTTGCGATGAATTTGTTGGGTGGGCAAAGGCGCGAATGCGCCGTGCCCACCATCTTGCCCGAAATTTCATAGCAATTGGTGGGCACGCTTCGCTTTGCCCACCCCACGAGACCTCACACCATCTCGCACACGAACCCGTTCCCCTTGCGTTTGATCTTGCCCGATGAGGGCGAGGGGAAATGGGCGGTGCAGCACAGCGTACCGGTGTCGCAATAACGCTCCAGGAAACTGCGTCGCGTCACCGCCGCCTGCTTCGGGTCGACGTCGAATTTCGGCGACAGCTCGGGATAGAGCGTCTGCAGCGGCGTGTGCATGAGATCGCCGGCGAACACGACGTCGTCCTTGCCCTTGCCGAAGGTGAAGGCGACATGGCCGGGCGTGTGGCCCGGCGTCGGCACGATGCGGGCGTGATCGCCGAGCGAAAAATCGTTGGTGACGATTTGCGATTGCTTCGCCTCGACCACCGGCAGCACGCTGTCGGCAAACGGCGGCACCTCGGCCTTGGCGTTCTGCTCGGCCCAGTAGTCATACTCGCCCCTGGCGAAGACGTAGCGAGCCTTCGGGAAGGTCGGCACCCAGCGGCCGTTCTCCAGCCGCGTGTTCCAGCCGACATGGTCGACATGCAGATGCGTGCACATCACGAAATCGATGTCGCCGACCGAGAAGCCCGCGGCTTTCAGCGCGCGCATATAGGTGTCGTCGGTCTTCATATTCCATTTCGGGCGGGCAGGCCGCGGCTTGTCGTTGCCGATGCAGCTGTCGATCAGGATGGTGTGATGCGGCGTCTTGACGATATAGGACTGGAAACAGAGGATCAGCGTGTCCTTGTCGTCGAGCGCACCCGCCTTCTGCATCCAGCCCCGGTTCTCGGCCAGCAATTCCTGCGTCAGGTCCGGCAGCATTTCCTGCGCCGGCAGGAAGGTGGTTTCCTGCTCGATAACGCGGTGGATGGTGAGATCGCCGGCCGAGAATTTCAGGCTCATCGCATCCTCTTGTCTTTAGGCCGCGGGCGGCACCGAGATTTTGATCGATGGCCGTTCCAGCATCTTCTGGTGAAACTTGTCGAGTTTTGGATAGGCCTTGCGCCAGCCGCAATCGGCGAAGCGGAAGTCGGCATAGCCGAGCACGCAGACGAGGCCGATCTGCGCGATGGTGAGCGGGCCGTTCAGCACGTCGTCGCGTGCTTCGAAACGCGCCATGCCGGTCCATGCGCGATTCCAGTGGTCGTCGGACCAGGCCTGCCATTGCAGCCCCTGCGGCCGCACCATCTTCTCGTAGCGGCACAGCAGCATGGCATCGAGCATGCCTTGCAGCACCGAATGATCGCTCTTCACCTTCCAGCGCGTAGGGCCGTAATCGGGGATCAGCGAGCCGCCGGCAAGCTCGTTGAGATATTCGACGATGACGTAGGAATTGAGGATGACGTCGCCATTGCCGAGGATCAGCACCGGCAGCTTCTTCAGCGGCGTGATGCGCTGATATTCCTCGTTCGCCGTGCCCGGCGCCACCGTGGCCGGCACGAGCTCGATCTTGTCGATCAGGCCAAGTTCGATCGCGGCGATACGGACCTTGCGCGCGAACGGCGAGGCCGGGGAGAAGGTGAGTTTCATGGCGTGCCCCTCAATTCGTAGTCGTCATTCCGGGGCGATGCGAAGCATCGAACCCGGAATCTCGAGATTCCGGGTCCGGTCCTTCGGACCATCCCGGAATGACTGTCGTGGAAAAAGCCGCGCTGATGCAGCGACCTCACGCCGCGATAATCTCCTGGCGCTGCTCGCCGAGGCCGTCGATGCCGAGCGTGACGACGTCGCCGATCTTGAGGAACATCTGCGGCTTCATGCCGGCGCCGACGCCGGGCGGCGTGCCGGTGGTGATGACGTCGCCGGGCTCGAGCGTCAGGAACGTCGACACATAGGCGATGCACTTCGCCATCGTGAAGATCATGGTCGCGGTGTTGCCGGTCTGGCGGCGCTGGCCGTTGACGTCGAGCCACAGCCCGAGCTTCTGCACGTCGGGGATCTCATCCTTCGTGACGAGCCAGGGGCCGAGTGGACCGAAGGTGTCGTGAGACTTGCCCTTGGTCCACTGGCCGCCGCGCTCCTGCTGAAAATAGCGCTCGGAGACGTCGTTGCAGACGCAATAGCCGGCGACGTGGTTGAGCGCATCCGCTTCCGAAACATATTTGGCGCGGGTGCCGATGATGGCGGCGATCTCGACCTCCCAGTCGAGCTTGGTCGACTCGCGCGGCTTTTCGACCGCGTCGTTCGGGCCGGACAGCGAGGTGTTGGCCTTGAGGAAGAAGATCGGCTCCGGCGGGATCGGGTTGCCGGTCTCCTTGGCGTGGTCGACATAGTTCAACCCGATCGCCACGAATTTGGAGATGCCGCTGACGGGGGCGCCAAACCGCGGCTTGCCCGAAACGGCGGGAAGGGAGGCGGGGTCGATCGCGGCCAGTTTCTTCAGGGAGGCCGGCGAATAGGCCTCGCCGTCGAGGTCCTTGATCTGCCCCGACAGGTCGCGCAACTGGCCGGATTTGTCGACCAGACCGGGCTTTTCCGCACCCTTATTGCCATAACGAACAAGCTTCATTTTTATCACTCCCTTAGAAAGCTTGGATTTTACGTCAGATTTTACTCGGGTTGCTTCATGGAACAGGCAGCGGGGAAATTCAACCACTCCCAATGCAGGGTAGGGTGGTCAAAGGCGCGCTGGCGCCGTGCCCACCGCCTTGGAATTACCCCAACGCGACGAATTTGAACGCCGCCCCGTCCCGCCTGATATGCCCGGCATTGTAATGGCCGCCGATGACCAGGGTCGGCGTGTCGGCAAAGCGCGAGAACAGCTCGCGCCGCGCTACCACGGATTGTCCGGGATCGGAATCCGCGGTCGAGGACCAGTCGAGATGCGCCATCTGGCAGGGGTGGTGGGCAACGTCCCCTGTCAGCAGACCCTCTTCGCCATTGGACTTAATGTGGATGCTCATATGCCCGGGGCTGTGGCCGGGCGTGGAAATCATGCTGATCTCATCGGTCAGCTTCGCATCGCTCGCGATCAGCTCGGCCTTGCCGGCATCCCGGATCGGCTTCACGGAATCGTTGAACACCGCGATATGCGCGGGCTCGACGCTGTGGTCGCGCCAATATTCATATTCGTCTCTCCCGAACACGTAGCGGGCATTGGCGAAGGTCGGCACCCATTTGCCGCCGACGAGCTTCGTGTTCCAGCCGACATGATCGACATGCAGATGCGTGCACAACACCGTGTCGATGCTCTCGGGCGGGAAGCCGGCCAGGGCGAGCTTCTCCAGGAACGGATCGTTGCGGTTGTTCCAGGTCGGTACGTTGCGGCCCTGCTTGTCATTGCCGAGCCCGGTGTCGACAACGATGCGATGTTTCGGCGTCTCGACGACCAGCGAGTGGATCGACATTTTTAAGCGCCCTTCTTCGGTGGCGAAATGCGGGATCAGCCAGGGCAGCTTCTGGATTTCTTCGTTGCTGGCGAGCGGCAGGATGAAGCGCGTGGAGCCTGTGGTTTCCAGCTCGACCACTTTTGTGATTTTGACCTTGCCGACCTTCCATTGCATGGACGCTTCCTCGCCTCTTTGCCTGATTTTTGGATCGAAGATTGCGGGTTTCCGGCCGCTCGCGCAATGGATCATCCCGGGGGATGCGGCGTTATTGCATCAGCCAGAGGAGTTTTGTGCATGCCCGAATTGACGATTTCGCCGGAAAAGGTCGCCTTTCTGATCGAGAAGGCGCGGGAGTTCGACGTCAAGGAATTGGACTCCGATCCGGATTCCGGTTCGAACGAGGCCGATGACGGGATGATCGATGTGCTCGAGGATAACGGCCGCGACCCGTGCAGCGCGAGCTCACGGGTTTCATCAACGCGCTGACCGAAGACGAGCAGGTCGATCTCGTCGCGCTGATGCGGCTCGGCCGCGGCGATGGCGGAATTGAGGAGTGGAGGGAGCTGCGCCGCGGGGCCGCCGATGGACGCAACGGCCGCACCGCGAGCTATCTGTTGGGCGAGCCCATGCTCGGCGATCTCCTCGCCGAAGGCCTCGATGCGTTCGGCCTGTCCTGGACCGACGAGCGCACCACGCCGGTGCGCTGAAGGCGGGATGAATCAGCGCGCCGCAGAGTTTGCTTCGCCTCGCCCCGCTTGCGGGGAGAGGTCGAAATTCAAGCGCAGCTTGAATTTCGGGTGAGAAAGGAGCTTCCGCGAATCCATCTCTCACTTTTTTTGCCGAGACAGCCCCTCACCCCAATCCTCACCCCGCAAGGGCGGGCGAGACTGGTACACGAGCGACGGGCTTTGACCGCGTGGTTCTACTTATGGAAGGGCAGCGCTAAATATTGGTCAGGTGGTTGCCGCAGCAGTCTGGTCGACCTTTAACATCCAGGCCGGTTTCGGTCCGATCGCGTAGTAGCTATCTAATCGCAGCCTATTCTTTTGACCTGTTCCCAGGCCGAGGAACACAGCCGCGTTAATTCCAAAGAAGCGATCGCTAAGCTTGCCCTTAGCGCCCAAGCCCGCTTCATGGTCTAGCGCATTGAACATCGTCTCAAAGCGTTGGAGATACTGGTCCGATTTCCTGCCCTCGAGTATCACCATCTCCCAGTCGGTTCCGTACATAAGGCGTTGTGCTAGCGCGGCATCGCCTTTGCCCGCTGAGTAGCGCAAGAGCGATGTCAGATACGCCTGCAATTCGGGCTGCCTGGACAAAAGGTCAACGAGGTAGGAGGTGTCCGCATAGAGGAACTCTCCGCTTGCTAGATTCATGAGGTCAGACAAATGCCTTGCTCTTCGGCTATTGTCACCAATGAGATCGGTGTCACCGAAGTGACCAAAGTCTATTCGGATTCCGGGGAAAGCATCCCGTACATACTTCCAATATCTCGCCTTGGTAAGTCCCGCGAAATCGGCACTTGGTCCGTTGGTGGGACTTGTGTGTGCCATGATCGGAACTCCATTCATCTGGCACCACGAATACAGGTCGGATAGCGCCTGATCCAAACGCTTTCCCAAGTCGCTTCGATGTAGCGTGGCCGGAATCCAGGTCTGATTCCAAAAATCCGTTCTTAGCGATGCATTTCCTAGCGGTGCAAATCCCATCGGAGGATATAGCTTCACTCCAATGAACCCATGAAACGAAACCGCGTCTTGCACCAATCGTAAGGACGACTCGGGGGCTACGCCGAGTTGGTAAGCAACCTCCTTCATAGGGTCAAATGGCGCGAAACAGAGCACGCGTCCGCCGGATAGTTGGGATATGCGTTCCATCACTCGGACTTGGTCGCTTAAGCTCGTTGGAGTCGGATTGCCATTTCCAATTGGCCAGTCGAAGTCGACAAGGTGTGCGACGAGCAAATCAATCCTTCGCGTTTTTTCCTGCGAATATTCGAAGAGATAGTCATAAACATTGACATACCGAAATTGAAAATTTCGGATAATGAAATCGATGCCGCCAAGTACGTTGATGCTCTCTGGGGAAGTTTTAAGGTGACGGAATCCCGATGACTTATATGTGGCATAAGAGTCTGGCAACGTTTGGATTTGGTGCTGGATTTCAGGAGAGATGTAACCACTTCGTCCAAGACGGCTTGTTCTTACACGGCGCAGTGCTGCCTTCAATTCGCGAGCCGCTTTGCTGTAACCTGCTTGTTGATAGTATCCAATCATCTGCGCAGTAGTTTGGCGACTACAAGATCGAAGCACAGCATCGATTCTTGGTAATTCGACCATTTCTTCCGCTGCGGTCGGTGCGAAGTCGCGGCCGAGCTCCTGTAGTATGACGCCGAGCCCTTTTAGGGATGGTTCGTTGACCGCTAGTATCCTGGAAAAGAACCCCTCTATCTGCAGATCTGACCCATTGAACACGTGCGTATGGGCATCGATTGTCAACGGGGTCGATGGATCGCTTATCGTGGGATCCGTCGGGCAAAACGGCGTGATGGGCAAACTGCAGCCCGACAGCACGAAACTCGCTCCGAGCCAGCCCATGGCACTCAGTGCCTGACGGCGTGTAGTCTCGGTCATCACCGCAACTCCAAATTGCAAAGAAATGAACATCGCTACCCCGGGCAATAGTCCGGGGATCGGCGTGTAGACCCTCAGATTTGATCTGGGGGTGAGGAATTTGCGCTGGTCGAAAGATGGTCTCAAAGGAAGGTTAAAGTTAACTGAAGTCCGCTCCCTTCGACGAACCAAGGTGGTTTTTTGTATTTAATTCCAACTTTTTTGTGTGCGAACCAAGGACACCGGTCCGCGGGAGCGGATCGAGCCCTTGGCTATCGCGCGCAATCGACGATGACGGTGCCGAGCTTGTCGCCCTTCTCAACCGCCTGATGCGCCTGGGCGGTGTCGGACAACGCATATTGTCCGGCGATGTTGTGCAGACGCTTGCCCGCAGCACACCATTTGCTGATGTCGGCTTGCGCGGCCGAGAGCAGCGGCCAGGGCAGGGCGAACAGCACCAGCCCGCGGAGATTCACGCACTTCTCCATCAGTTCGCGCATCGGCACGACAGGCGTACGGTTGCCCTGGGTGGCATAGACCGCAATCGTCGAGTTCATCGCCATCAGCTTTGGCGTGGTCGCGACATTGCCGCCGAAATCGACGTCGACGACATGATCGACGCCGCGCTTGCCGGTGAAGGCGAGTGCTTTTGCGACGACGTCTTCCGTCCTGTAATTCACCACGAGATCGGCGCCGGCGAGCCGCGCCTGCTCGCCCTTTGCCGCCGAGCTCACGGTTGCGATCACCCTGGCGCCGCCCCATTTCGCGAGCTGTACGGCATAATGCCCGACCGCACCGGCGCCGCCGGTCACCAGCACTGTCTTGCCCGCGACGGGGCCGTCCGCGAACAGAGAGCACCACGCGGTCATCGCGGGGATGCCGAGTGTGGCGCCTTGCGCAAACGACAATTGATCCTGCAGCGGCGTCACCAACTGCTCGGCGAGCGCGATATATTCTGCCGCCGTGCCGAGCGCGCGGCCGTTGCGCTGGCCGTTGAACAGCCAGACGCGCTGGCCGACTTTCAGCCGCGTCACGCCGTCGCCGACCTGGTCGACGATCCCTGCACCATCGCTGTTCGGAATTACGAGCGGAAATTCCAGCCCGCGATAATTGCCGGCGCGGCGGCCGACATCGGCCGGATTGACGCCGGATGCCTCGAGCCGGACGCGCACTTCGCCGGGACCTGCCGATGGCGTAGGCCTCTCACCAAGGTTGAGGACCTCCGCCGCCGGCCCGCAACGCTCGTACCAGATGGCGCGCATCTGGTTACAGCGTGCCCGGGTAGGCGCCGCCGTCGAGCACGATGTTTTGCCCGGTGACGAAGCCGGCCTTCGCTCCGCACAGGAAGGCGCAGAACAGGCCGAATTCCTCTGGATCGCCGACACGACCGGCCGGATTGGCCTTGCCGCGCGAGGCGATCAACTGATCGACCGAAATGCCCTGTCTCTGGGCTTCCGCGACCGCGACCGGCCCGCGCAGCCGATCGGTGTCGAACGGACCGGGCAGCAGGCCATTGATGGTGACGTTGGCGATCACCGTCTTGCGCGACAGGCCGGCGACGAAGCCGGTGAGGCCGGCGCGCGCGCCATTGGAGAGACCCAGCACCTCGATCGGCGACTTCACCGCGGCCGAGGTGATGTTGACGATGCGGCCGAACTTGCGCGCCATCATGCCGTCCACCGTCGCCTTGATCAGCTCGATCGGCGTCAGCATGTTGGCATCGATCGCCTTGATCCAGTCGTCGCGGGTCCAGTTGCGGAAATCGCCGGGCGGTGGGCCGCCGGCATTGTTGACGAGGATGTCGGGATCCGGGCAGGCCTTCAGCACATCGGCGCGGCCGGCGGGCGTGGCGATGTCGCCGACGACCTCGGTGACGGTCACGCCCGGATTGCTTTTCCGGATTTCATCGGCCGTATTCTTCAACGCCTCCGCGCCGCGCGCGGTCAGCGTGACATGCACGCCCTCATTGGCAAGCGCGATGGCGCAGGCGCGTCCCAAACCCTTGCTCGATGCGCAGACGATGGCGCGGCGGCCCTTGATGCCCAGATCCACTGTTTCACTCCCTTAAACTCGCTGGTGGTTTTGCCGGCGGACTTTAGCCAGCCTCGCCGGCTTTGGTAAGGGCGGGCCTATCACCAAAATGCATAGCGGGGCGCGTGGGAGCGGCTGCTATCTCGGCCGGTCGATGGCTGCGACGGCTTCGGGGCGGCAGCGAGCGGAAACCTCTTTTGCCGGCTTCCGAGAACACCCGCCGGAGCTGCGAGCCCGCGAGGAACGCTGGTTCGCGACGGGGCGGGATGATGCGGTCGAATACCAGCACCAGCAAGGTCGCGACCAGGCCGACGCGGAGCGCGCCCCGAGCGTCGCGCCGCCGAGCCTGTCGCCGATACCGGGATCGTCTCCGATGGCCTCGTCCACCATCATGCGCCCGAGCTTGCCGAGAGCCATGCCAATGGCGAAGAACGCGCCGAGGAAGAATCCCGCGTTGCGCGGAAGCGGAGAGGCGGAGCCCTCGTCGAGCGGAATGTAGGACATCACCCATACTGCGATCGGCATCGCGACCAGAGGCGAGAATGGTGACGGCGCTGCGCAACAGGCCGCTACTGAAACCGCTGAAGACGGCAATGGCGAATCCGATGAAGACAGGGAGGTCGAATGTGTTCATACCGACAATTCCCTGCGTCGCTGTAGCCGCAGGTCAGCGCGATCAGGTTTCGGAATGGGGAGGGTTCAGCGCGATATTTTCGATCGGCGCAAGATCCAGGATTGCTCCGAAATCGCAGGGGGCCGTAACGACATTTCCGCGCTCGTAGTCGTTCCCACCCTCGCTTCGAGAAAGACGCGGTTTCACTCCGGCGATTCTCGTTGCCCAGCGTCTTTCGAAGTTTCGCTGAACGTGAACCGGATAGATTATCGTGCTCATGGCTCCCTCTTGTTAAAGGTGACAGGCGGGAGCCCAGTCGCGTCTCTCAGCCATCGATGTCGGGCATGGGTCGATGGTCACATTGATGTGGCGAGCAATTCCTCGGATAGATAGATCGGCCCCAAAATAAAAGCGGCGCGACCCAATTGCTCGGACACCGCGTTTCAAAAATTAGTGGCGACCAGGTCGTAAGAACCCCTGCTTCCGCGAAGATAAATCCTGGCAGCCGCGGCGCATATCAAGTCACGGTTGGAATCGAACGCGTTCAGAAAACCCGACTCATCGGGGCGAGTATCGGGTTGAATGCGCCGCAGCGCGTCTTCGTTTATGAAAAAGGACGTCTCCATCGCGCTATCGTATCCCCAAAACCGCACAGCATGCCGCGTTCGGTCATATGAGCGACTAAGATTTGGAAACTCAATCATGGGCTCGAACCGATCAGGTTGTCGATGCACGATACTCCGTGCCGGCTTGCGCACGATCTGCACCGAGGCATATTCGATGGCCACAGTTTGCCGTACATCAAAACGGCACGCCGTTGGGCGATGTGTTGACAATATCTGGCGGGGCGAAAGCTTCGCGCCAGGGGAAAGAGCATCGGTCCGATCCGATAGCGCTGTCTTGCAAGTGGCTCCTCCAAAATCGGATTACAACCCTGCTCGATCCTGGCCTGACAAATAAATTGCGCCGAGCCTCGCTATTCGAACGAAGGATCACCATATCCTCAGATCACCGCGCGCCCCCGGCCGTTATCGGTGACTGAGAGCGTCGCGCTCCCGCCGAGACCAAAAGGCGGTCGGTATGTCAAGTATCTACAAATTCAGTATTCGCGAGTGGCTCGTGCCCCCGGTATTGCTGCCGATCTTTTTTGTGCTGTTGGTCGCCAGCGCGTCGATTATTCGGTGGTAGTCCACCTCGGCGGGTTCCCGCCGTCAGCTCAGGCAAACAGCTCGTTTGGCCCGGTCAAGCGACCCCTGTTAGTTGACGAACTGAAAATTAGGGCGACGGCCGCCTTGGATGAAGTTCGCGAACTGCCGCCGGGAGATGGGCGTGCGGAAGCGATGAACAAGGCAATGACCCTTCGAAATGCCGTGGAAATTCACGAGTACCTCCTCGGCAAGGGCCGCGCACCGGACAGATGAAGGCCGTTCAGCGCTTCCCTTCGGATCCACCGATGATGCTCCGCATACGCGCGTTCAAATGGGAGGCTTCCAAACGAAAGGGCTCTGCATGTTCAAATCACAGCAGTATCGCGCGAAAGCAACCGAGTGGGCCGGACTCGTGAAGAGTTCGGCTGACGCTGAAGAAAGCCGTAAATTTCAAGACTTGGAGGACCGCTTCGTCTCGTTGGCGAATAACGAGCACGTCCTCGCGGACGCTTATCACGATGCCGTGCACATTGACGAGCAGGACCGGACCCGGGGCGCAGCGCTTGCTGCCGAAGAAGAGCAGGTTTTGCGCTGTCTTGGGGCGGCGGTCATCATGCAATGGAACACCTTCACGACGTCACAGCAACGGGAGATCTTCGATACCGCCGGATCCATGGGTAAGCTGTTGGAGACAGCGGCGCTCCGCGGGCAGATCGCCCGATTTCTGCACAAGCACAAGAATGAAGCCGGTCACGGCAAACTGCCGTTGACAGAAGACGCGGCTAGCGATGCGCGATCCGGCACTGCGGCTTTGTCGCGGTGGGACAACGAGGGAGGCGCAGTCCGCGACGGACTGCCGACGTGAATAAATGCCGACAACCGGAGGATTTGCCATGTCACTTAGACAATTCAGCATCGATGACGGATCTCACAACATGGATGGGTTACGACTTTATGCTCAGGATGGCGCTGAACAGGTCGAGGCGTTCATCGGCCGCAAGGTACTGGACGTCTGGGCGGAATCCGTCGAGCACCGTGGAGGACGACAAAGTCTGTTCCGTGATCAATACAATGCGCTTGGCAAACTGAACCTTGCAGCGCTTCAGCGAATCGTGAGCGCGAAATACCAGCGGGGCGCCGCGTCCAACCGTCAGCATCCCTTTGTCGACATATTGTTCTCGGACATCACGGAAAGTGGTGAGGGTCTGAATCTTGCTGGACTCGTGCGCCAGCCTCTGCCGCCGGCATTTCATAGGCTCGCTTGAGCCCATCAATCAACCACCGGCTGGGCGGCGTCACAAGCCGCGATCGCCTGTTGCGCCGTCAGCCGTCGATCAGACTCTTCTGCGAGCGTGATCCATTCAAAGGAATGGTCTCAGCAGCCGCGAAAGGAACAGCGATGAAAAAACCCGTTCTCTCAATTGACGAGCCAGAGTCGAGGAAGGCCCTGCGAGCCGACCGGCCTCCCACTGAAGGATTCGTGACGATCGTCGACGGCCACTTCAAGACAGAGTTCGACACTGTCGAGGCTGCTGAAGCATCAGGTCGGCTGCTGAAGTCGGCTTATCCGAGACTCCAGATCGAAATTTATGACGCTGCCAATAAGGTCCGCACTTTGTTGAGTTAGCGAGCTTGACTATCGCGTCGCCAGGTGGCCACTTGCTTGCTAGGATTGCACGCGCATATTTCTTGATGGTCCAGTCCGGATTGTCGCGCCATCCTTGAAAGTAGGCGTGGTTCAGTATCGGCTTGCTCCCCTGAAACTGTCATCTCCAAGCCGTTATCGTTATCGATGGGTCCCCCCTTTCCGCGGGGACGACCGTTGTGGTTGCGTCAGACAGCCTACGCCCTTATCTCCGCCTTGATCATATCGGCCGCCTTTTCCCCGATCATGATCGTCGGCGCATTGGTGTTGCCACCGATCAGCGTCGGCATGATCGAGGCGTCGACGACGCGCAAGCCTTCGAGGCCGTGCACTTTCAGCTTCGGATCGACCACCGCCATCGGATCAGTTCCCATCCTGCAGGTGCCGACGGGGTGATAGACGGTGTCAACCCGCGCGCGCAGCAGCTTGCGGATATCGTCGTCGGTCTTCACGTCAGCGGTGAACATGTCCTTCGTCTGCAGCGCGCGCAGCGAAGGCGTCTCCATCAGCCGCCGCGTGGTCTTGAAGCCCGCGACCATCGCTTCGAGATCGGCGTCCTCGCCGAGGAAGTTCGGATCGATGCGGGGTGCTGCCAGCGGATCGGCGGAGCCGAGGCTCACGCTGCCGCGGCTCTTCGGCCGGAGCAGGCAGACATGGCAGGAGAAGCCGGTGCCGCGATGGCGCTTGCGGCCGTGGTCGTCGACCATCGCCATGCCGAAATGCAGCTGGATGTCGGGGATGTCGAGATCGGGCCGCGTCTTCAGGAAGCCGCCGCATTCGGCGAAGTTCGTGGTGATCGGCCCGCGCCTTTCCTTTCGGTATTGCGCGATGCCGCGGAACAGCCGCGGCAGCCCCTTCAGCGAGGTGCCGAAGAAATCCGGGCTGTCGGACATGTAGCCGAAGATGAAGTCCGGATGGTCCTGCAAATTCTGTCCGACGCCGGGCAGATGATGCACGCTGGCAATCCCGTGTTGCGCCAGATCGGCGCTGTCGCCGACGCCGGAGAGCTGCAGCAATTGCGGCGACTGGAACGCGCCGGAAGCCAGGATCACCTCGCGCCGCGCGCGAATGGTCTTGGTCTCTTTCCCCTGCACATATTCCACGCCAACGGCGCGCTTGCCCTCGAACAGGATTTTTGTCGCGCGCGCCAGCGTCTCGACGCGCAGATTGGCGCGGTCGTTCATATGCGGATGCACATAGGCGCGCGCCGCGCTCCAGCGCTCGCCGTTCTCCTGCGTCACCTGGTAGATGCCGAGCCCCTCATAATCCTCGGCGTTGAAATCCTCGCGGATGCGGAATTGCGCTTCGCTTGCGGCCTGCAGGAAGGTCTGCTGCACCGGATTGCCGGTGCGCAGCTTGTTGACGCGCAGCGGGCCGCTCTGGCCGTGATACTCGCCGCCGAAATCGACGTTGTTCTCCGAGCGCTTGAAATAGGGCAGCACGTCGGAATAGCTCCAGCCGGTGTTGCCGAGCGAGGCCCAGTGATCGTAGTCCCAGCGATGGCCGCGGATATAGACCATGGCGTTGATCGCCGACGAGCCGCCGAGGCCCTTGCCACGCGGCTGATAGCCGATGCGGCCGTTCAGGCCCTTCTGCGGCACGGTCTCGAACGCCCAGTTGTTGACCTTGCCCGCCACCATCAGGATCAGCGCGAACGGCGTCGTCACCACCCAATTGTCGTTCCGCCCGCCGGCATCGAGCAGCGCGACCGAGGTCGCCGAATCCTCCGACAGCCTTCCCGCCACCGCGCAGCCGCCACTTCCGGCGCCCACCACCACGAAATCGAATTCGTCACTCACGCGTCAGCCCCCCGTTTGCATTCTTGTCTATCCGTCGTCATTCCGGGGCGCCGCGAAGCGGCGAGCCCGGAATCCATAACCACCATCGGGAGTATGGATTCCGGGCTCGCGCCAAGCAGCGCGCCCCGGAATGACGGTGTGCTAAGACATAAACCGCAGCATCTTCTCCAGCCGCGCGATCTTGCCGCCATAGGGCGGATAGAGATCGGCGAGCCGATTGAGCGCCGAGCGATAGAACACCGGCTTCAGCTTGCTCAAGCTATTGAATCCCCACTCGCCGTGATAGGCGCCCGTGCCCGACGCGCCGACGCCGCCCATCGGCTGGTTGATTTGGGTGAAATGGAACAGGCAGTCGTTGATGGTGACGCCGCCGGAGACGGTGCGCGTCAGCACCTCGTCGCGCGCGGTGTTGTTGCGGCCGAACCAGTATAGAGCGAGCGGCCGGTCGCCCTTGTTGATGAAGGCGATCGGCTCCTTCTCGTCCTTGTAGCCCATGACAGGCAGCACCGGTCCGAAAATCTCCTCCTGCATCAGGCCCATCTCGGGCGTGGCGCCGAGCACCAGCGTCGGCGGGAATTTGCGCCGCGCCTTCCAGTTCGGATCGTCCGACTTCGCCCATTGCAACACCTTGGCGCCCTTCGCGGCGGCATCCGCCACCAGCGCCTCGAGCCTTGCATAATGCCGGTCGGAGATGATCGAGGTGTAATCCTTGTTGTTCGGCTCGGTGCCGAACATCCTGCGCATATGCGTGCGCACCTTCTCGGCAAAGGCCTGCACGGATTCGTCCGGCACCAGCGCATAATCAGGCGCGATGCAGGTCTGCCCGGCATTGAGCAGTTTGGCGTAGCCGATGCGCTCGGCGGCCTCGTTGAGGTCGGCGGTGCGGTCGACGATAACAGGCGACTTGCCGCCGAGCTCGAGCGTCACCGGCGTGAGGTTGCGCGCCGCGGCTTCCGCGACGATGCGCCCGACCCGCGTCGAGCCGGTGAAGATCAGATGATCGAAGGGCAGCGTCGGGAAGGCTTTCGCGACCTCGTCCTCGATGCCGGTGATGAGCAGCTCTGTCGCGAATCGAATTTCTGCGCGATCACCTCTTTCAACAGCGCGGAGAAATGCGGCGTCAGCTCGGCAGGCTTGATCATCACGCGGTTGCCGGCGGCGATCGCACCGATCGCGGGCGCAAGCGTGAGCTGCAGCGGATAATTCCAGGGCGCGATGATGCCGACCACGCCGAGCGGCTGCGGGATCAGGCGGTTCTTCGCCGGCATGAACTGCAGCGCGGTCGCGATGCGCCGCGGCGCCATCCATTTCCTCAGGTGCTTGATCGCGTGCTTGATCTCGACATAGAGGAACAGCGTCTCGGCGATCGTGGTCTCGATCGAAGCGCGGTGGCCGAAATCGGCGGAGATCGCCTGCTCGAAGCTGTTCTCGTTGGCCTCGATGACAGCGCGCAGCCGCCGCAGCCGGTCAATCCTCACCTCAAAGCTCGGCAAGGGATCGGCGCGCGCGGCTTCGAGCTGGGCGTGGAAGGCGTCGTCGAGGGCGGAACGGGAAGGGCTTTTCAGGGGCTGGTCCATGGCATTTCCCCGTTTTGCTGGCGTGGCGGCAGCCAAGCTGGTCCTTTGCGAAACTTCTGGCAAGACTGTGCCATTTCGGGGGATTTTTGCCCCATATTAGCTGTCATAAAATCGAAAAAAGCGGCCCGAAACCCTTTCCAAAACGGGTCCGCGTTGGTACATACCGCCCGCACCCGCTGCCCTCATGGGCCCCGGGTTGCCTTCTCAGGAAGCCTTGGGGACGGGAGCATCGGCGCGGCCGCCGCGTTGGCTCAACTCCGTTTCGCCCCTTCAGGTTTCTTCTAGGGCACGCAATGGCTTATCGCGGGGTGGAGCAGCCCGGTAGCTCGTCAGGCTCATAACCTGAAGGTCGCAAGTTCAAATCTTGCCCCCGCAACCAAGACGACCGTAAATGACCCAGCAATCCCTCGGGATTGCTGGGTCGATCCTGTAGAGCCCGCTTGCACAAAATCGGCGGTGCCGTTCGTTCGTCCCAAATCGCCCGTTTCCCAGTCAGAAGATCCAGGAGAGGCGCCGAATGTCACATTCCTACCGGTTGGACGATGCCGTCCTTCATCGCGGTCAAGGCCCGCAAGGCCGGGTGCAGCTCGAAGAGCCAAGGGTTTACACCATCGTTCGATGTCTACCCATTGAGGCGGATGGACGTGTGAGATATCGCATCAAGTCCGACAAGATCGAGCGTGTCGTGACCGAAGATGAGCTTTCGTATTGTCAGTGACCTGCCGCAGCTCGTCAGGCTCATAAACTCCGGGGTCGCAAGTTCAAATCTTGCCCCCGCAACCAAGCCGTTATCCCCGTACCACTGACGACCACAGGCTGCAGCGCGCCATTGGCCGCATCCCTGTTGCGGGACAGAATGAATCCCCTGCATCGCCCGATTTGAGCCCCACTGCGACCCGGTTTGGAGCCAAAGGTCGTGCGCGGTCGGGGGCGCAACACCGGGGGATTCCATGTCCGGTCATGCGCGGTTCGGATTCGGCGCGTTTCTACTCGTCGCGGGATTCACGACGCCTGCGGCTGCGAATGTTATCACTGACTTCTTCTCGCCCAGTCCGGCTCCGGAGGCGACAGCAGCGGCGCCTGCTGTTGCTCCAGAGGAGTGCTTGCGCCAACCCGGGCCGGCAGCGGCCGGCCAGCACTGGGTCTATCGTTACGACGGCCATCGCAAATGCTGGTTCCAGGCCGCAGAAGACAGCGCGCTCGCGAAGAAGCCGGTTCGTCGTCGCCTCGCGAGGCGGCCCGTCGCCGCTTCGGAGGAGGACGTGCCTGCGCCGCGCGGGCAGAAGGATGTTGAGGATGCGCGTGCGGAGCTTGTGAGCTCCGGCGCCGGCGGAAACGCCCGAGCCGGCGTCGGCCGCGCCAAAGCTCACGGTGGTCCACACCGTTCCAGTCCGGATGGCGGATGCCGCGGCGCTGGTCCCGCCGGCGCCCGTCCTCAACAAGCCTGGCGCCGATCAGCTCGCGCCCGATCAGCCGGCGCCGCGCCAGGCCGATGTGGAATTGCTCCTGGCGGAAGCGCCGGCTGCGAGCGGCGAGGTTGCCACGGCACCTCCGGCAACGCCCATTGCCGCTCCCGGCGCGAAGACGGGCGGCGGCGCAGAGCGGATAGCATCATGGCTTGGCGCGCTACTGATGGCGCTGGGGGGTGCCGCCCTGTTGACCTCGAGTCGCGCACTCCGGCGGGCCTTATGGCCGGTGCGATTTCCAAACTCCAGGACAGAGTTCCCGGTCGTCGCGTACGATGTCCGGAACGATCCCTCCTTTGGTCAGGGCATCCCATCAGCCGGCGCCAGGCGAGACGGGCTTTCAGGCTCCGACCGGCAACGCGGGGCAGCGTTGGTGCATCCGGCCCGCACCCGCCGGCCTGTCGCCCCTGCCTTGCCTTCTCCGGAAGCCCTTTGGGACGATGGGATCGCCGCGCTTGCCGCGTTGGCCAGCCCCGCCTCGCCGGAGGCTTTCCCTGGAAGGCGGGCGACGGCTTATCGCGCCGCGGAGCAGCGAGGTCACTCGTCAGGCTCATAACCCCAGGGTCCCAAGTTCGAATCTTGTCCCCGCGACCAGGTTCGATGCTGGTAACCAGCATAAATTCAAAAAGCCGTCCCTCCGGGCGGCTTTTTGTTTGTGTAGGATCGCCATCGACAGCGAGGATGTCCCATGAGCCTGCCGCAAGCCGCCCCGGACGATCTTGCCGCCGTCAAGGCCTGGTTTGCCGAGCTCGCCGAGCATGTGCGCGCGGTCGATTTCGCCGCGGCGCGCCATCTCTTTGCCGAGGATTTTGTCGCCTTCGGCACCTTCACCGACTTCATGATCGGGCGCGAACTCGCCGAAAACAATCAGTGGCGCAATGTCTGGCCCACCATCGACGGCTTCACCTGGCGGCTCGACGAAGCCAAGGCGCTGGTCTCGCCGGACCGGCTGTTCGCGGTCGGGCTCGCGGTGTGGGATTCCACCGGCTATTTTCCCGACGGCAAGCCCTTCGACCGCAACGGCCGCGCCACCGTGTCCTTCGCCCGCGCGCCGGACGGCTGCGCCTTTCGTCGCCACGCACACGCACATGTCGCTGTTCCGGGGCACGCCCGACGTTTCGCATGGGAGCAAGCCGTCGAAAAGCTGATGCGTCCGCTGAACCCGAGTCGTCTGCACACTGGTGTGAGCCTCTGCCTACTCGTAATACCGCCAGCGCCGCTGGGGTCGGGCCTGCGGCCGCATCATCAGCGCGAGCGCAAAGCCTAAGCCGGCCGCGATCAACAGCGAGCCGAGCGGATTGTCCCGCACCGCCTTGGCGACGGCGTCCGAGCCGGGACCCCTGGCATAGTCGAGGGCGTCGTCGGCGGCATCGCGCGCGGCGTCCTTGGCCTGGCCATACATGTTCTGCACCTTGCCGGCCGCCTCGCGAATCCGCCCCGCGGCCTGGGTGTCGGCATCGCCGGCAATGTCACCCACCGTGCCTTCCGCCTTGCCGGCCCAATTCTTGGCCGCACCCGTAATCCGATCCTCGTCCATGGTGTCAAACTCCCTTGGCGAAAATGCCTCGCAGGCTAACGGGCGAAGGCGATGCCGGTTCCTCCATCTCCCCGCAGGCGGGTGCGACATAGGCGGCCTTCGGCCGCCGTTCTCAAAAGACGCCGATGCTTCGCATCGGCTACGGCACGGATGAGGGTTTGCATCCGCAAAGGCGACTCCACCTCTTTTGTCGCGCTTTGGCTGTCGAGTGATCGTCATCACAGAACCTTGAAGAAGCCATTCCTGGCCTCGCGTCGTCAAACAAGGGCAACCGTTCGCCATCTGAACCAGGAGAGGTCAAATGCGTATCACCAGGATCGTGCTCGCCGTCGCATTCGCCGCTTTCGCCGTCGCGTCGTGGGCGAAATACGATGCAGTCTCCCACCCCAAGCTCACTTTTGCCGAGCGCTGGGCGCCTGTTGACGACGCGGTGCATTCGGGCGGGTTTCGGCAGCAATGAGCTTCGCGCCATCAACGGCGCACCGCGTCGCTTTGCTTCCGTCGAGCCAATTCGAGAAACCTGGCTTTGATCTGCGCGAACAAGCCGGGCGGAATGAGCCCATAACTGAACGCTCCCCGCCTTCCCGGAATCGGCGGCAAGTCGGCGTTCGGCCATTCGTCGATATTGTGCTCGGAAACAATGACCCAGCTTGGCGCGTCATCGAGGCCGATCGCCTGCTTGACCTTCGCCGGGATTTCCACACCGACGGTGTCGGCATCGGGCGGTGAATGCGTGATCGGAAGCAGCACGACATAGCGCGGCTTCGTCAGGCTGTCGCTTGCGGCGACGAGGCACGCCGGACGGTCTTTGCCCTGCTCGCGGTCGGCGGCGGCCTCACGTGACCAAGGGTAGTCATAGCGGACGACGAGCCCCGGCTTCGGATCGGGAAGCGCCACGCGGCCGTCTCACTTGAGCAATTCATCGAGCGCTGCATGCTCGCCGTCCATTTAGGCTCGCTCCACCGCATCGATGACCACGGAGGCGGCGTCGGCTGTCCGATGCGTCCGTTTCGCGGCGGCGGTCAGCCAATCGTAATGCTCGGCCGACATCAGCACGAACTCGCGTCGGCCATGCCGCGTAATCTCGACCGGCTCCCGCTGGGCCTGATGCTGGGCCTCGCCGAATTTGCGCTGGAACTCCAAGGCGGAGATTTGGGGCATCGGGGAATTCTCGATTAACGATATATGCATTATATGTATTATACGTACATCGTCAAGCCGTTGGTCTTGCGCAATTCAATAATCCTCAGGCGCTATCGCACCGATCTGGTGCATTCGATGTCGGGTACTTTGGGGAGCCGATCGCATGTAGGCGCGATGCTGCCGAGCGGCCATGCGCCAAGCGGGTTGAGGTCAATGGGTTTGGCCTGCAGTACATCGAGCAAGGCTCCGGCGAACCAATCGTCTTCGTCCACGGAGCGCCTCATGACCTTCGTGCTTGGGAACCGGTGAGAGAGGCCATCGCCAAGAGGTATCGGTTCATCGCCTACACCCAGAGATGTTTCGGAACCAAACCGTGGCCTGATGAGGGAAAGAACTTCAGCATCGCAACCCACGCCGACGACCTCGCCAAGTTCATCAACGCACTCAATGCCCGACCTGTTCATCTTGTCGGCTGGTCGCACGGAGGTTTAGTGGCCGTGACCGCTGCACTCAGTGATCCGTCGTTAATCCGCAGCCTCATACTGTCGCGGCAGCCTCGTCGCTGAAGCTGCCATCGAGCTCTGAGGGCTAGCGCGCGGACCTAAGGCGATCTAGATGACGGCTCCGCGCCTTGGCCAACTGATTTCACCCACTTCGCGATGAACTCGGTCGAAGCTTCGTGTCTCTCGACAGCCGTCTGGCTCCTGACGCCGTTACGCAGGTCGGCAAAGCCGATCCCCTTTGCGTTGCGTGAACCTTCCCTAATTCGCAAATTGTCAATTCTAGTTTGGCGCAGGCACTCTTGATCGAGCTGATACGAACAGGCGTGCCGTTCAGTTCATCTATGACCACCCCAATATTCTCCCTTCGCGTCCTCAGGCTCCGCGCCAGCACCGGATAAGCCGGGTCCGACACGGCGCGAACTCCGACCCGTGTTTCCTCGTGTTCAATGTCTACCGTGAGGAGCGCCACCGAGCGCGAGAGGCTCCCGATCAGCGTCGCGATTTGTAGCCGGTTAATCGCTGCGGTTCTCCGGGGTGTCTCAAGTGGACACGACTGTGCCATTGGTAGCCTCTGCGCTGATTTGTTTTGGGAGCGTCAGCCGCCCTTTTCGGATATGAGAAAAGTCGTCGGCAATGCGCGTTTCCGTTCAGGAATCCAACGGTTCCAACGGTGGACGATGCACCTCTCTAAGCTCAGGCTAACCCCAGGCAACATATCGGGCAAGATGGTGTTGCCCGGGGCAGCTTGGCCATGGAGCAGCAGCAACCAGGTCGTGTCGAACGCAGGTTGGCCGCCATAGTCGCCGCTGACGTAGCGGGCTTCTCGCGGCTCATGGGCCTCGACGAGGTCGGCACCGCGCGCACGCTCCGCGAACACCGCAAGGTCACCGACGCTCTCGTGGCTAAACACGGCGGTCGGCTCGTAAAGACCACCGGGGACGGCGTGTTGCTTGAGTTTCCCTCGGTGGTCGATGCGGTCGAATGCGCCGTGGCGGTGCAGGCTGTGATGGCCGAGCGCAACCAAGGTGTCCCTGAGGACCGGCGCATGCTGCTTCGGATCGGGATCAATCTCGGTGACATCCTGATCGAGGGCGATGACATTCTCGGCGATGGTGTCAATGTCGCGGCGCGGCTTGAGGGAATTGCTCAACCGGGCGGCATCTGCATCTCTTCTTCCGCCTACGATCAGGTACGCGCCAAGGTCCCGGTCGAGTTCACTGACCTTGGCGAGCAGGCTCTCAAGAACATCGCCCGCCCGATCCGTACCTATGCGGTTGGCCTGAGCGCGAATGCTCATCAAACCGCCTCCGCTGCCAGCTTCAGCTCCGCGTCTGTCCCTCGTGGTGCTTCCTTTTGCAAACATCGGGGGCGATCCCGAGCAAGAGTACTTCGTGGACGGTGTGACCGAGAGCCTGACCACAGACTTGTCGCGCATCAGTGGCGCGCTCGTCATTGCGCGCAACACCGCATTCACGTTCAAGGGCAAGGCCGTAGACGTAAAGAAGCTGGGACGCGAGCTGAATGTCCGGTATGTGCTTGAAGGCTCGGTGCAGCGTGGCAGCAACCGCATCCGGGTGAATGTGCAGCTGATCGACACTGAAATCGGCAATTCACCTGTGGGCGGAGCGCTTCGACAAACCAGTTGCCTATCTCTTCGATATGCAGGACGAAATCGTATCGCGTCTCTCCAATACGCTAAACGCGCAATTGATTGCAGTGGAAGCGCGACGAGCGGAGCGCGCGCCTCACCCCGACGCGATTGACTTGTGTTTCCAAGGCGCCGCTTGGTTCAACATAGGCCGAACACCCGAAAACATGGCACAAGCGCGCGGTTTCTATGAACGGGCCTTGGCATTCGAACCAGGAAATGTTGAGGCGTTGGTCGGCACAGCGTTGGTCGATTTTGGAATTGGCACCAACTTGTTGCCCGACGATCGAATAGAACGTCTCACTGCAGCCGAAGCGGCCGTCACAAAGGCGCTGTCCTTAGCACCGAACCATCCCATGGCTCATTTCGTCCTGGGCCTCGTGAAAATTTTTACGAACCGCGCCGCTCAAGGCATTGCAGAATGCGAGCGGGCATTGACGCTGGATCGGAATTTGGCCGTGGCACACGGGAGCATCGGGATTGCGAAGTTTTATCTGGGTCGGGGCGGGGAAACGGAAGCTCATATCGAGCACGCACTCCGCCTCTCTCCCCGCGATACACTCGTCTATATCTGGACTATGTTTGTCGGTCTCGCCAAACTGTGGCAGGGCGCCGACGCCGAAGCGATTGTTTGGTTGCGCCGGAGCCTTGAGGCCAACCGAAATCACCCCGGTGCGCATTTCAATCTCGCGGCCGCCTTGGCGCTCGGCGGTGAGCTGGATGAGGCACGGGCTACAGTGCAGGCGGGCCTTGCGCTCAATCCGAGTTTCACTATCCGCCGCCATCGCACTAACACCCCAAGCAACCATCCGGTGTATCTCGCGGGACGCGAGCGCGTTTATGAGGCCCTGCGGACGGCCGGGGTGCCGGAAGGGTAAGGGCTTACGGATTAGGCACGCATGTCAGACCCTATGGCAGTCAGCCGACGCCTCGTCGCAGTCTTCGCAGCGGATGTGGAGGGCTACAGCCGCCTCATGGGTGCTGATGAGGTCGGCACGCTCAAGGGGCTGACCGAACGGCGCGCGGTCCTCGACAGGATCATTGGGGAACACAGGGGCCGCATAGCGAACACGGCGGGCGACAGTGTCCTTGCTGAGTTCGGAAGTGCGGTGGACGCCGTGCAGCGCGCGGTGGAGGCGCAGACAGCTCTCGCTGAGGCTATCTCCCACCTTCCCAGCAAACGCATCACTTCCGTTTCGGCATCCATGTGGGCGACGTGATGGTCCGGGGCGGTGATCTGTTTGGTGATGGTGTGAACATCGCGGCGCGTTTGCAGGCATTGGCGCAGCCGAGCACCACGTTTTATCGGTGTTTCTTGAGCCGCCCTTCGTCTCCCCTAGGGAGCGACACAAGCCCCTCGAAAACCCCATATAGCTCGATTGACGAATTTTGCCGCTCGCATCAATTGCGGCAGCCCTTGACTTGACCACGGGCAGACCATTTCAATTTCTCTGTGTCCCGCTTCGCTGGTACACGCGAAAAGGCTAACAAACGTTGCGCCAAAACCGCGATTTTCCTGGGCCATTTCAATCCGCTTCGCCCTGTCCAGCTCTCGCATCACAAAAATTTCATTTCCGTTTTACAGAAATATATGTTTCTCTCCTCGCATCCCGCTCCCCAGAGGGGCGCTTCTAGATCGTCACGAGTGTTGGCGCGGGATGCGGTGGACGCGATTGCCTCGCCTGACGTGCGATGCGAGAGCGGACGGCGAAATCGTGTGGTCCTGATTCCCCGACGCTGGGATCAAGCTTCTCGCGGGACGTTTCGCGAGAGCGACGGTGGCTAAAAAGCCCGGACACCGGGGAGAACACGTATAAGCGTTAACACCACCGCGCGGGGAATGCCGGATCGCTTCGGCTGTACTCGTGGTTGCTAACGCGTGTGCTTACTACACTGCACACGCGGCCGCGGGTGCGCCAGCACCCGGCATTCCCCGCGCCCTCTGATTTCCGAGGCGCCATGTCGATGCATCACTCGGGCATTTCGTGCCGCGGGAATGCTGAGTCACATTCCCTCCATTGTCATGCCACGCCAACGGGTCGCGCGAACGCCCGCCCGATGACAGGTGACGACACTGAAGTGCTGTTTGATAGTCGAATCCGAAACGCGCCGGCACGCCGCCGGCAATCAACGCGCCGCGATGCGCGCGGCGAGCTCGCGCTGCACGCGGGCCATCACCTCGGCCCAGTCCCTCGCTTCGCCCTGGCGGAACAGGCGCAGGCTCGGATACCACGCGCTGTCGTCGCGCTGGAGCAGCCAACGATGGTCCGGCGTGAACGGCAGCAGCAGCCATGTCGGCCGCCCCAGCGCGCCGGCAAGATGCGCGATGGAGGTGTCGACCGTGATCACGAGGTCGAGGCAGCTCATCAGCGCTGCCGTCTCGGTGAAATTGGGAAGATGGTCGCCCACATTGATGATGCGGCTTTTCGTGAGCTGCGCCTTGTCGTCGGGGCGCGGGTCCTTCTGCAGACTGATGAAGATCGCGTTGGCGCCGAGCAGTGGCGCAAACGAGCGCAGCGGAATCGAGCGGTTGTGATCGTTGACATGCGTCGGCCGGCCGGACCAGGCGAGCCCCACCCGCAGGCGATTGCGGGGACCGAGGTCGGTCTGCAGCGCCTCCTCCCAGGCCTGCGCGCGCGCCGGCGGCGCCGCGAGATAGGAGGGGGCCGACGGGATGGTGTCGAGCCGCGTGCCGAAGGCGAGCGGCAGGGTGCAGAGGGGGCAGTGCATGTCGAACGCAGGCCACGAGGCCTGCGATTTCGGCAGGCATTGCGCGACGCAGGTGAGTTGCGACAGCAGCGTCACCAGCGCATCGCCGACGACGAGAATGACACGCGCGCCGCGCGCGGCCAAAAGCGGCAGGTAACGCGCGAATTGGATGCTGTCGCCAAAGCCCTCGTCCTCGTAGACGAGGATGGTCTTGCCCTCGACGCTCTCCTCGCCGCGCCACATCGGCTGGCTGAACGGCGGATAGTTCGCGGGACGCATCGCAGTCCGCCAGCGCGCCTCGCGGCCGGCCAAACCTCGCTCGAAATCGCCGGTGAGGAATTGCAGCTGCGCCAGGTTCAGCTCGGCCTCCGCATCATCAGGCGCAAGGCGCCTCACCTGGTCGAACGCCGCAAAAGCCTCGTCGAAGCACTGCAGCTGCGTCAGCGTCAACGCCCGGTTGGCCAGCGCGGTCGGAAAATTCGCCCGCAGGCCGATGGCCTTCTCGAACCAGGGCAGCGCTTCCTTGTCGCGGCCGAGCATCTGCAGCGCGGCGCCGATATTGTTTGACGTGTCCGGGTTGTCCGGACTCAGCGCATGCGCGCGCTGGCTGTCGAGCAAGGCCTGCGCCGGCCGTTTCAGCCCGAGCAACGCCTGGCCGCGCTGCTCCAGCGCACCGGCGTGGTTGGGCGCGATCTGCTCGCAAAGGCTGAAATAGGCCAGCGCCTCCTCCGCCCGGCCGAGGTGATGGAGCAGGAGAAAGCCGCAGGCGTAGGCGGCTCCGGCGTGACGCGGGTCGAGTTTCAGCACCTCGTGATAGCTCGACAGCGCCTCGGTGAGCCGGCCGAGCTGTTCCAGCGCCTTGCCGTGGCTGAGGCGGAACTCGATGTCGCCGGGCTTGAGCTGCACCGCGCCGTCGAACGCCTTGAATGCCTCGCCGTGAAGGCCCTGCTGGGCCAGCGCGAGGCCGACGCTGTAGAGATAATCGGTGCTCGGGTCCTGCGCGTTGGCGCGGGCGATCCACTCGATGGCGTGATCGAATTGCCGGGCCTGCAGGGCCAGCAGCCCCATCAGGTGCAGGGCATCGACATGGTTGGGATCGGCCGAGAGCGCCTGCTCGCAGGAGACTTGCGCATCGAGGAAGCGCCCGGCCTGCTGGTGCTTCAACCCGGCCTGATAGAACGCGGCTGCGTCGGAGGCGCGCCCTGGCTTCGACGCCTTGCTGTCGTGGTGGGCCGCAGCGCGGCGTTCGTGACGGTTCATCGGCGCCTTTCGTGTGAAGATCAAGCCGTAGGTGATTCTGGGGGGCCTCGCAACGCAGGCGGGCTGCGGCCAAATCTCCGCCAAATTGGCGAGAAATCAGCCCGCGGGGCGGCTTGGCGGAGGTCATGGGGTCGGATTACGATGGCGCGTGAGACAGGACCCACCGCCCGCAGTTCGGCTCAGGATATCAGCATGTTTGTCGGCTTGACCGGACGGCCGCAGCTCGGGCGTGGCCTGCTGCGGACATCGGTCGCGATCGCCTATCTCATCATCTTCGCGCCGGTGCTGATGATCGTGGTGACGAGCTTCTTCTCCCAGGAGATCATCAGTTTTCCGCCGCCCGGACTGACCTTTAACTGGTACGTCAACGCCTGGGACAAGCCGGAGTTCTTGCGCGGCTTTGTCACGAGCCTCGAGGTCGCGCTGCTCGCCGCCTGCCTCGGCGTGCCGATCGGTACCGCGGCTGCGCTTGCCATCGTCCGCAGTGATTTTCCGGGCAAGCAGGCGATCGGCACGCTGTTGCTGGCGCCGCTCGCCGTTCCCGGCGTCGTCGCAGGCTCGGGCCTCTATATGTTCTATGTGCTGGCCGAGAATATGCTCGACCGCGACATCAAGGCGACCACGCAAGGCCTCGTCGCCGCCCACGTGCTGCTCACCATTCCCTGGACGGTGCGGCTCGTGGTCGCAAGCCTGCAGGGGCTGGACCGTGCGGCGGAAGAGGCCGCGGCCAATCTCGGCGCGAGCCCGCTGACGGTGTTTCGCCGCATCACCTTGCCGATGATGCGGCCCGGCATTGTCGCGGCTGCGATGTTCTCCTTCATCCAGAGCTTCGAGAACCTGGATTTGTCGATCCTGCTGGTCGGCCCCGGGCGGGTCACGCTGCCGGTGGCGATGCTCAATTATCTGGAGTTCCGGATCGATCCGACGCTCGCCGCGGTCGCGACCGTGCAGATCCTGATCGTCGGCGTGCTGATGGTGGTGACCGACCGCTTCGTCAAACTGTCGCGGGTCGTCTGATGGCGAGCCTGTCTGTGGAGAAGCTGACCAAGCGTTTCGGCACATCGCTCGCGGTCGACGATCTCGATCTTTCCGTCCGCGAGGGCGAGTTGGTCGCGCTGCTCGGTCCCTCCGGCTGCGGCAAAACCACGACCTTGCGCATGGTCGCGGGCTTCCTGCCGCCGACCAGCGGACGCGTGCTGTTCGACAACGAGGATGTGACTAGCCTGCCCGCCTACAGGCGCTCCACCGGCATGGTCTTTCAATCCTATGCGCTGTTTCCGCACATGACCGCCGCCCAGAACGTCGGCTTCGGGCTCGAGATGCGCAACCTTGGCGCCGCCGAGCGCCGTGCGAAGGTCGAGGAAGCGCTGAAGCTCGTCCGCCTGTCGCATCTCGCGGGACGGTTGCCGAAGGAACTTTCCGGCGGGCAGCAGCAGCGCGTGGCGCTGGCGCGTGCGCTCGTCATCAATCCAAAGCTGTTTCTGCTCGACGAGCCGCTCTCCAATCTCGACGCCAAGCTCCGCTCGGAGGTCCGGATCGAGATCCGCGCACTGCAGCAGCGCCTGGGGCTAACGACACTCCTGGTCACGCATGACCGGGAGGAGGCGCTGACCATGGCCGACCGGCTGGTCGTGATGGATGGCGGGAAGGTGCGGCAGATCGGAACGCCGAAGGAACTCTACGACGAGCCGCAGGATGCCTTCGTTGCGGACTTCGTCGGCCGCTGCAATATCCTGCCGGGCCGGCGGGAGAGCGAAAGCCGCTTCCGCACCGCGGGCGGCCTCTCGTTAGCGGTCGACACCGCGGCCAATGAGAGCAACAATGCGAACGCCTTCGCGCTGCGGCCGGAACGAATTTCGATCAGCCCCGGCGCGAGCGGCGAAACGCAAGGCCGCCTGGAGGCCGTGACCTATCTCGGAGCGCAGACCGAATACCATGTGCGCATCGGCAATGAATTGTTCGTGGTGGTGAGGCCAACCCCGGGCGCGGGCGAGCCGCTCGCCGCGATCAAGCCGCAAGATTTGGTTTCCCTGGCTTGGGAGCCAACGGCTCCACGTCTCGTCCCGCAAACCTCTTAAGGAGAGATCGTCATGATATCGCGACGTCGTTTTCTATCTGCGAGTGCCGCCGCCGCGACCATGCTGGCTTCGAAGGCGCCGATGGCCCGCGCGGAAGGGAGCCAGGTCGTGGTCGGCACCTGGGGCGGTGACTACGGACAATTGCTCAGCGACCTCATCGACAAGCCGCTGCTGGCGCCGAAGGGCATCGAGGTGCTGCAGGACGTCGCCAACGCCGATCCGCGGAAAACGAAATTGCTGGCGGAGCGGCAGAGCCGGCGCGGTTCGATGGATGTCGCCTGTCTCTCCGACAGCGACCATTATATCGTGGACGGCACCGACGCGTTCGAGGCGGTCGAAGCCGCCAAGGTTTCGCGGCTCGACAAGGTGTTTCCGGAACTGCGTACCAGGACCGCGATCCCGCACATCTATTCGGCGCAGGTCATCCTCTACAATGTGAACCAGGTGAAAACGCCGCCAACCTCCTGGGCCGACCTCTGGGATCCGAAATGGCGCGGCCGCGTCGGGCTCGTCGACATCCTTTATCCGAACAACACAATCATGGCCGCGCTGGCTGCCGGCGGCAACATGTCGAACTACGATCCGGGCGAGAAGAAGCTGATGGAGCTTCGCTCGCTGGATGCGAAAATCTATCCTTCCAACGAAGCGCTGGCGGCCGCGCTGAAGTCCGAGGAAGTCTGGCTCACGTCGATGTGGCTGGCGCGCGGCTTCATGTGGAAGAAGGCCGGCATTCCGCTATCCCATGTCGTGCCGAAGGAAGGCGCGGTGTCGATCGTGTTCGAGGCCAGCGTGCCCCGCAATGCGCGCAACAAGGACGGTGGTTTCATCTATCTCGACGCCATGCTCGATCCGAAGGCGCAGGCCGCGTTCGCAGACAAGATGGGATATGTGCCGACGGTTTCGGACGCCGTGCTGCCGGAAGATATCGCAAAACAGGTCAGCCTGAGCGAAGCCGAACGCGCGAGGCTCCTGAAGCCTGACTACAAATATCATACCGAGCGGATGCAGCGTACGCTCGACTTCTGGAACAAGGAGTTCAAGGGCTGACATGGCGCTGCTGGTCGTCCCCGCGTGCCTGCTCGTGCTCGCCTTGCTGATCGGGCCGATGATCCTGATGTTCCGGATATCGCTCAATCATTTCAGCCCGACGCAGCTGATGATCGAGGCTTTCTCGTTCGACAATTACGCGCGCGCGGCGACCGATCCTTATTACCAGCAGATCATCCTGGTGACGCTCGGCATTGCACTGTTGTGTACGGTGCTGACTCTCGTCATCGCCTATCCCGCGGCTTACTGGCTCGGGCGTCTGCAAAGCCGCTGGAAAAGCCTCGTCGTCATCGCGACGCTGTTTCCGCTCCTGGTCGGCAATGTCGTGCGCTCCGCAGGCTGGATGGCGTTGTTCGAGCGCGACGGCCTGATCAATGTCGCGCTGAAGCGGCTCCATGTGATCGGCGAGCCGCTGGAGCTGATGTACACGCCGAAGGCCGTGATCTTCGGCATCATCGCGGTAGTGCTGCCCTACATGATCCTGACCATCTCGGCCGTCATCGAGAACATCCCGAGGGATCTGGAGGATGCCGCCTCCAATCTCGGTGCTTCCGCCTTCAAGACCTTCTGGCGGGTGATCCTGCCGCTGTCCGCGCCGGGCGTGGCCGCCGGTTCGATCCTGGTCTTCGTTTTGTGCATGAACACCTATGCAACCGCGGTGCTTCTCGGCGGCCCGCGTTTCAAGATGATGGCGCCCGCGGTTTTCGACCAGTTCGTGCGCGGCAATAACTGGCCGATGGGCGCCGCGCTCGCTTTCCTGCTGCTGGCGGTGACCATGAGCTTTACGATCTTCGGCAGCATCGCCTTTGCGCGGCGCTACCGCGTGAGATAGCCGAATACGAGAGACTCGCTAAAACAGGAGGAAACGCTCCATGAGTGATCAGGCAAAGGCGGAAGTCCCGGCGGGAGATGAGCTGGCGCGCATCCGCAACAAGGGCGAGGAGGCGATTGTTGCGAAAGCGACCTCGCGCGATCGCGGCATCGGGCCGTTCAAGCGGCTGGCGCTGCGCAGCGCCACCGTCATCGACGGCACCGGCGCGCCGCCGATCGGTCCGATCGACATCATGGTGGAGAACGGCCGCATCGTCAGCCTGAAGAAGGTCACAGGTTATGGCGCGGGTCCGAGCGAGCCGGCCGACCATGAGATCGACTGCCGCGGCAAATGGGTCACGCCCGGCTTTGTCGATTGCCACGCGCATGCCGGCGTCGCCTATCATTCCGCGAACGGCTGGGTGCCGCCGGTCGACTACGTCTACAAGCTCTGGCTCGCGCATGGCGTCACCACGGTGCGCGAGATGGGCTCGATGAACGGGCTGGGCTGGGTGCTCGACCAGAAGCAGCGGTCGAGGGAAAACACCATCGCCGCGCCGCGGCTGCTGGCCTATGCCTACTTCCCCGCCGTCAACGACATGATCAAGACCATCTACACGCCGGAGCAGGGCAGGGAATGGCTGCGCAAGGTGAAGGAGCGCGGCGCCGACGGCATCAAGTTCTTCGGCGCGCCGCCGGCGATCATGGAAGCAGCCCTCGACGAGTGCAAGAAGCTCGGCCTGCGCTCCGGCTGTCATCACGCGCAGATGGCGGTGACGCGAATGAACGCGCTCACCACCGCGCGCTGGGGGCTGACCAGCGCCGAGCATTATTACGGCCTGCCCGAAGCGCTCTACGAGGATCGCGTCGTCCAGAATTTTCCGCTCGACTACAACTACACCGACGAATATTTCCGCTTCTCGGTGTCGGGGCAGATGTTCGGGCAGGCGGCCAAACCCGGCACGAAGAAATGGGAGGAAACGCTCGAAAAATTCCTCGAGATCGGCTTCACCTTCGTGCCGACGTTCACCATCTACGACGCCAATCGCGACCTGATGCGCGCGCGTCAGGCCTATTGGCACAAGGACTACACCTGGAAATCCATGTGGGATTATTTCACGCCGCAGCGCGGCGGGCATGGATCGTACTGGTATCGCTGGTCGACGCAGAACGAGATCGAGTGGAAAGAGCAATATCGGCTCTGGATGGCGTTCATCAACGAGTACAAGAACCGCGGCGGACGCGTCTGCACCGGCAGCGACTCCGGCTTCATCTACCAGATCTTCGGCTTCGGCTATGTGCGCGAGCTCGAGCTCTTGCAGGAAGCCGGCTTCCATCCGCTGGAAGTCATCCGCTCCGCGACCTCGCAAGGGGCGGCGCTGTGCGGCATCCAGGACGAGGTCGGCACCATCGACATCGGCATGCGCGCCGACATCCTCGTGCACGACCACAATCCGCTGACCGACTTCAAGCTGCTCTACGGCACCGGCGCGATGCGCTTCAACGATGCGACCAATACGGTCGAGTGGCATCGCGGCCTGAAATACACCATCAAGGACGGCATCATCTACGACACCGAGGAACTGCTCGCGGACGTGCGCGAGCTCGTGAAGGCGAGTTTCGAGACCGACGTCCCCGAAAAGTTCGTGCCGCGGGTCGCTGCCGAATGAGCGACGGGGCGCTCGATTTCTTCGTGCTGACGGGATTTCTGGGCTCGGGAAAGACCACGCTGCTGCGTGATTTTCTCACATCGCCCGAAGCGGCCGACACCGCGGTCATCGTCAATGAGGTCGGCGAGATCGGGTTCGATGGCGTCGTGCTGCGCGAGGGCGGCGGCGTGCCGATGGCGATGCTGTCGAACGGCTGCGTCTGCTGCCAGGTCGGCAGCGATCTCGCCTTCACCATCGACCGGCTGATCATGGGCCCGCGCCCGGACGGCGCCGGGCCCTTGCGCCGGATCATCCTGGAGACCAGCGGGCTTTCCATGCCGGGACCGGTGTTGCGGACGCTCGCGACGCTCGCCGAGCACCGGATGAAAGTTGCGGTGGTCGGGACGTTCGATCTCACGCGCGGGACGGAGGTTGCGGCGTTCGAGGAAGCCATGGCGCAATGGGCCGCCGCGCATCGCATCGTGGCGACCAAGACTGATCTTGTTGCGCAGGCTGTTTTTGTCGTGGCGCCTGCAGCTATCGCAGCCATCAATCCGCTGACCGAAGTGATCGCGATGGCCAACCGCGCGAGCGCCGTACGGGCGGCCTTCGCGCCGCTCACTACGGCGCTACCGTCGCGCGAAATCAGCTTGAATCTGGCGAGCGCGCATCCGCGTATCGCGCTGTGTCTCGCCAAGCCCAAAGGCGACGTCGCCTATGCCGACCTCGCCGCCTGGCTCGACAATCTCGCCGGCGCGCTCGGCGAGCGGGTGCTTCGGATCAAGGGACTGGTGCGCGTCACGGAAGCCAGCCAGCCGTTGTTGGTCGAGAGCGTCGGCACGATGTTCTCGCCGCCGCGTCCGCTTCGCACCGTGGATGGTGCACCCTCGTCCTTTCTTGTCATCATCGCTCGCGACGTCGAGCAGGCGGAGCTCGAACCAGTCGAGCCGGTCGGGCTTTTCCAGTTCTCGTCCTGGCGAAAGCCCGAATCTTCGCTGGATTCGCGCCGGGTGATGAAGGCCGAATGGGTCGTGTGACCGATGAGTGGTCAAGACATCGATCGCGCCTGGCGCGTGCCGCCGGGAAAATATCTCGCGAAGCGGCCCGCCGGCTTCACCCTCACGCAGCCGTCCTCGCAGTATGTCACCATGCGCGATGGCTGCCGGCTCGCGGTGGACGCCTATGTGCCGCAGGCAAAGGCCGGCACGAGCGCCGCGCACGCCTTCCCGGCCATCGTTTTCTTCACGCCCTATTACCGCCGCTTCAAGCTGCGGCCGGGCGGGTCGGGCGACGTCAATCCCAACACCGGCAAGTTTCGCGACTTCTTCGTGCCGCGCGGTTATGCCGTGGTGGTGGTCGACGTCCGCGGCACGGGCGCCAGTTTCGGCACCCGCGACAGCTTTCGTTCACCGCGCGAGCGCGAGGATAGCAGCGAGATCGCCGATTGGATCGTGGCGCAGCCCTGGTCGAACGGCAGGATCGGGGCGACCGGCATTTCCTATGTCGGCGCGGCCTCGGATTTCCTGGCCTCTACCGGACATCCCGCGGTAAAGGCGATCGCGCCGATCTCGGCGGTCTGGGACACGTATGCGGACAATTATTTTCCGGGCGGCATCCAGCTGAAGTCGCTGACCAAGGTGTATGACGAGCTGATGGTCGGGCTCGACCATGACCGGCGGGACATCCTCCGGCAATTCTCGTATTTCAACAATCCCGACTTCAAGGGACCGCAGCCGGTCGACGAGGATGCCGACGGCGTTTTGCTGAACCAGGCCGTGCGCCAGCATCTCGGCAATTTCCGTCAGGCCGACTTCATGGCGGAGTTCAAATTTCGCGAGGAGGGGCTTCCTTACGATCCCGCCTTCAGTTCCGCCTCGATCAGCCCGTACTCCGTCGCTGATGGCATCAGGTCCGCTGTCGCGATCCTCTCGATCTCGGGCTGGCTCGATGGCGCGGGCTACATGAACGGCGCCATCGCCCGATATCTCACCAAGCAGCGCAATCCGCGTCATCTGCTGCTTGGTCCCTGGGATCACGGCGCGCGCATCGACATCTCGCCCTGGCGGCGCGCGGTCGAGCCGGATTTTCCGCTGCTCGGGGAAGTGCTGCGTTTCTTCGACACCTACCTGATGGGTCTCGATACCGGGCTGCGTGACGAGGCGCCGATCCATTATTTCTCGGTGCACGCGGAGGAATGGCGTTCGGCGCAGAGCTGGCCGCCGATCGAGACGCAGCAGAAATTCTTCCTCGCGCCGGATCATCGGCTCGCGGACGCTGCGCCGGGCGCCGGCACTGACGACTACCAGGTCGACTTCACGCTCGGCACCGGCACCGAAACCCGTTACGAGCGCATCGCCGGCCTCGACAGCCGCCACTATTATGCGGATTGGCAGGGACGCCCGGCGAAGATGCTGAGCTACACCTCGGCGCCGCTCGAGAATGCGACCGAGCTCGCCGGCCACGGCCTGGCCGATCTCTGGCTCTCCAGCAGCGAGCCTGATTTGGCGCTGTTCGTCTACCTCACTGAGGTCGAAGCCGACGGCAGCGAACGCTACGTCACCGAAGGGCTGCTCCGCGCCTTGCATCGCAGGGAGCGGCCGGCACCTGAAAACTACTGCACGACCTGGCCGTTCCGCTCGTTTACGCGCACCGACGCTGCGCCGCTCGTGCCGGGCCAGGTCGAACGCATCCGCATCCCGCTGCTGCCGGTGGCGTGGCGTTTTGCGCCCGGCAGCCGCATCCGCCTGTCGATCGCAGGCGCCGATGACGATCATTGCGGACAAGTCCCGCACGGCCGGCCGCCGCTATTGAAGATCTTCCGGGGCGCCGGCCATGCCTCAGCGCTGGAGTTGCCGCTTACGTTGGCGACGCCATAGCCTTGATCGAGATCAAGCCAGGCCCGTCTCGCCGGGGAGTGGCCCTCGGGCCAATTGTCTCTGCAGATGCCTTGGTCCTGAATGGCTTCGCGCGCTCGAGCGTCGACCCCCGATAAGAGCGCGTTGATCGGGAGAGCGACCCCGCTCCCACCCAGACCGAGGTCGCTCTTTGGCTTTTCGGTGATGATCGGATCGATCGCCTGGACGCGCGCACGGTGCATCCAACGAGACGGCCCGGCGTCGGGAGGAAGTAGTGGGGGCCGGGACCGCCCCGTCGGAGCGCGCCGCCGTGTCAGAGCGACTCGTGGCACGGGGCAGCAAGGCATTAGATGTCGGCGGCGCGATCGCCGCCATTGGCCCAAGGTGCCGCGATCAGTCAGCCTGCCTGTCCTGGCTGAGTCGCAAGGGCGGACCTTCGCCAGGCGGTTGGTCACCAGCCGTCGCAAAGCGCACCACCGTCGGCATTGGCGCCGCCCAAAGCGCGCCGCATGGCGTCGACGCTGTTGTCCGCCAGCGTCAGGGCGTTGTAGCCTGCCGTTGATGGGTTCATCCTCGCGTGGAGTGTCGATCCGTTGGCAGTGACGGACAGGGCGGCAGGGTCGATGCGGCTTCGCCTTGCCGCCGCAAGCACCGCATTGACCGTGGTGATCGCAGCCGGCGGCGCCGTGGCCGTGCCGCTGACCCCGTTTCGCTATGAAGAGCAGGCGCAGCTTCATTGCCCCGGCGATACCGTGGTCTGGCTCGATTTCCGGACTCGCCGATATTATTCCAGCGGCCAGAAGCGCTATGCGCGCGGCTTCGACGGCAGCTTCGTCTGCCGCGAAGAGGCCCGCCGCAGCGGCTATCGCCGCTCGCTGCTGGGCTTGCGATAGTGCAGGCGATTTGAACGATTGACACAGATCAAGGGAACAGATGGTTCCGCGCGCTAGTGTGGACCATCATGCTCGGGGCAGGGAGGCAAGCGATGATAAGCCCTCTGGAATTCAATGCGCGCGCAGCACTCTGCCGGCACCTTGCCATGCTGGAGCCGGACAGCCGGTACATCTGGCTGGCAGAGGCGGAGCGATGGGCGCGCCTTACCAAAGAAAATGAAGATGAACCGGAAGCGCTGCGACATCCCGGTGCGGGCATGTCAGCCTGTCGGTTTGTCAAGCCACGCGGGAATTGACGCGGATGAGATTACGCGTTTCGGCGACACCGGGTTGATGGTTCCGGCGATCAAGGTCTGGTCGCCGGCCGCGCTTCGCGTGCGCGCAAACTCCCTCGCCTCGTCTTCGCTCCTGAAGGTCTTCGTTGCGCGATGCGGTCGTTCGTCGAACATGCTGCCACTCGCGATGTAGGAGACATACCAGCTCATCTTGGACATCTCGGCCATGGAAGCATTCGGAGCATTGACGGTGGTGCTGCGAGCGGCGCTCGCAGGCGATGTTCCGCGGTAATGTGGTGTTGCCAAGACGTTGCGCTACCCCCGGTTGCGCGATATTTTCGCGTTCAGAGATCTGACGGCACTTCAGTGATCGAGCTTTGCTTCGGCCGCTTGTTCGTATCCGTAAGGTTTACTGACCCAAGCCGCCGAGGCTGTTCAGCCGAGCATGTGTTACGACATTGGCGGTTCTGCAAGCCATTGGCTCAAGGGCCAATTGTCCGGGCGAGTTGCCGTTAAAGACGCATGTGATCAGCTGCTATGGACAGGAGGTCACGACGTGCTAGCTTTGCCCCTCGAACGTGAAACGCGGCTGATCCTTGCATGATCACCATTCCGGCGACGATGGCGCAGGCACTGGGCGCTTTTCTGGCCGCGGAGACGCGGGGCCAGTTCGGTTCGTCGCACGCGCAACTCGCCGAATTCCTGCCCTACGCGGCGAGGCTGACGCTGGAATGCATCGGCAACAGCGACGCGCTCTATCACGACATCGAGCATTCGATGTTGGTGGCGCTGGTCGGCCACGACATCCTGACGGGCCGCAGGCTGCTGCGACCCACCACGGCGCGTGACTATTCGAATTTCATCATGGCCTGCCTCACCCACGACATCGGCTATGTGCGTGGCGCGGTGCAGGGCGACAGCGACGGGGAATATATCGCCGACGTCACCGGACGCACCATCCGCCTGCCGATCGGCTCCTCCGATGCCGCGATGGCGCCCTATCATGTCGATCGCTCAAAACTGTTCGTCATCGAGCGCTTCGATACTGTGGATTATCTCGATGCCGACCGCATCGCCCGCGCCATCGAGTATACGCGCTTTCCCTATCCGTCGCCGACGAACGAGGACGAACTGAACGAAGAGGAGGGCCTGTTGTTGCGCGCCGCCGATCTGATCGGCCAGCTCGGCGACCCCAATTACATGCGTAAAGCCAATGCGCTGTTCCATGAGTTCGAGGAGATCGGCCTGAACAAGAAGCTGGGCTACGCCACACCGGCGGATGTCATCTACAAATACCCGCAATTTTATTGGAAAAACGTTGCGCCGCAGATCCAGACCGCGATCCGCTATCTGAATGTCACATCCAGCGGCCGGCAGTGGGTTGCCAATCTCTACAGCAATGTTTTCCGCGCCGAGCGCGAGCTGACCCAGTCGGGTCCGCAAATCTAGTCGCCGGCCTCGGGGAATTTACCTATTGGGAGAGGTGTTGATCTGGAACAATATGTCTCAGGACCCCGCGTACGGCAGGGGTAGCTCTCTTTTCCCGGCGGGTACAAGATCGATGGCACTTTTCCGTCAATGGGGTACTAGCAAACAGGGGGGCGTTGGGTGTCGAAGAGCTCAAGCAGTCAGCCCGCCCCGCTCAGGTCGGAAGTGTTGCTGTTTCCGCAGCCGGCGCTGAAGCTCATCTACGACACTGCGCCGATCGGGCTCGCCTGCCTGTCGCCGGATTGCCGCTACCTCCAGATCAACCAGCGCCTGACCGAAATCTGCGGCATCTCGGTCGAGGACCATCTCGGGCGTACGGTGCGCGATTGCGTCCCGGCGCTCGCCGATTCCGTCGAGCATATCGTGCGCTCGATCATGGAGACCGGTGAGCCCGTGACGGGCATCGAGGTCGCGGGCCAGCGCGCCGACCAGCCGGAGGAGCGGAGCTGGATCACCTATTGGCATCCGCTGCGCTCGCCGAGCGGCGAGATCGTCGCCGTCAACGTGGCCGCCGAAGAGATCACCGAGCGCAAGCGCAGCGAGGCGGAGATGCTGCGCGCGCGGGAGGCAGCGGAAGCGGCGCTCGAAAATCTGCGTGAAACCCAGGCTTCGCTGGTCGAGGCCGAAAAGCTGGCCGCGCTCGGCCGGCTGGTCGCTGGCGTAGCGCATGAGATCAACGGTCCGGTCGGCTCGGGCCTGACGGTCGCCTCCTCGCTGCAGCGGCGTTATGACATCTTTGCCACCGAGGTAGGGCGCGGCGACATCCGCCGATCGGCGCTGAACGAATTTCTCGACGTGGTGCGGAACGCCTCGGTCCAGCTCATGGCGAACCTCACACGGGCCTCCGAACTCGTTCAATCGTTCAAGCAGGTCGCGACCGATCGCGGCGGCCTGGAGCGGCGGCACTTCGATTTGGCCGAACTCACCGGGCAGGTGCTGGTCGGCCTGCGTCCGGAACTGCGCAAGCGTTCCCTTGCGCTCGATCTTGACTGCGAGCCGGGCCTCGCCATGGACAGCCTGCCGGGGCCCTACGGGCTGGTGCTGACCAACCTCGTGCTCAACGCGATCGTACATGCGTTTCCGGACGGCAGGAAAGGCGTCGTCACCTTCCGCGCCCGCGCGCTCGGCGACGACAACGTCGAAATCGCGGTGTCCGATGATGGCTGCGGCATGAGCCCACAGGCCCGGCGGCAGGCGTTCGATCCATTCTTCACCACCCGCCGCCACGAAGGCGCGACCGGCCTTGGCCTGCACATCGTGCACAGCATGGTGGTCGATCGGCTTGAGGGGCATCTTTGGCTCGACAGCGAACCCGGGGCGGGAACCACCGTCCGTCTGACCCTGCCCCGATCGATCAAGTTCGAAACCGATACCGGAACGCTTGCCTGACGCCATTCGGCGCCGGCGCCAAGCCTGCCTTGATCTCTATCAAGGCCCAATCCTTCCGCCGGTGTTGGTTGGCGCGACGTGAATTAACCGCCTTCGACCCGGACAAGACGTGGAAGAAGGTCGAGACAGCGAGTGAATGATATGCGTACGCTGGTCCGGATGCTGGTCGTGGCGGCAGCTGCATTGGCATCGTTGGGTGCGATGTCCGAGAACCAGCGCGATCCCGCCGCAAGCGGCGGCGAGATCCGCATCGGCAATCTGATGCCCTATACGGGGCCGCTGTCCACCTACGCTGCGATCGGCAAGGCCGAGGCGGCCTATTTCGACATGGTGAATGCGCGTGGCGGCATCAACGGCCGCAAGCTTCGCTTCATCTCTCATGACGACAGTTCCGATCCGTCGACCGCGCTCGACCTCACGCGCGGGCTTGTGGAGCGCGAAGGCGTGCAACTGATGTTCGGCTCGTTCGGTACGCCCGGCAATCTCGCGGCGCGGCGTTATCTGAACGAGCGGAAGATCCCGCAATTGTTCGTGGCCTCAGGCGATGAAGGGTGGAGCGATCCGAAGGCATTTCCCTGGTCCATGGGCTGGCAGCCGTCATTCCGCAGCGAGGGGCGCATCTACGCCAATTACATCCAGGCCTTCTATCCCGACAGGAAGATCGTGGCGCTGTGGCAGAACGACGAGTTTGGACGTGACCTGTTCAAGGGATTCGAGCAAGGGCTCGGCGATCTCACGCGCATGCTGATCGTCGACGTCGCCTTCGAGAGCGCCGATCCATCGATGGAGACCCATGTCTCGATCCTGAAACGGTCGGGCGCGGAAATCTTCGTTTTTGCCGGTGCGCCCGACGTGGCGGCCAAGGTGATCAAGATCGCGGCGGATATCAACTGGCATCCGGTGTTCATCCTGGACAGCGCCGCGGCCTCGATCGCCACGGCGCTGAAGCCGGCGGGCCTGGAAAATTCCGCAGGCGTGATCTCCGCCTCCTTCCTGAAGGACGCCAACGATCCGGCCTGGAAGGACGACGCGAGCGTGAAGGAATGGTCGCTGTTCATGAGTAAATATTACGCTTCCGGCGACAAGGACGACAGCGCGGCGGTTTTTGGCTACGCTGCGGCGCAGACCCTGGCGCAGGTGCTGAAGCAGTGCGGCGACGACCTGTCGGGGGAAAACATCATGCGGCAGGCTGCGTCACTGAAGGACTATCAGGTGCCGATGCTGCTGCCCGGCATCGCCGTCAATACGGACGCGGGTAATTTCCGTCCCATCCGGCACATGCGGCTGGTGCAGTTCGACGGCCGCACCTGGCAGTCGATCGGCGACGTGATCGAAAGTGCATTCTCCGACGCGAGGCGGAAATAGGCCGCTTGGCCGTCAAGGGTTTGAGGCGTGCGGCTCGCCACCCGGTCGATTGTCGTCGGCCTTGGTCTGGGCCGGCCCGGGCGTGGTGAATCGGTTGTTGCCCGGCGCGAAGGTCCAGGCGAAGCCGATGAGCAGGATCGCCGCGACCAGGCCGAGGAAGATCATCTCTGGCCTATTCATGGCGCGCTTACGCCGCTGCGTGTGCTGGCGACGAGGTGCCGCGGCGATGCAGAGCGAAACCAAGCCCGACCCAGCTGGCGCCGGCCATGACCAGGTCGATCCCCAGGAAGATGCCGAGCACGTAGACGCTGCTGACCGGCCAGCGTGCCAGGATCAGGACGCCGAGCACCAGGGTAATGAGGCTGGAGAGCAGCACCCAGATCCACGGGCTCTCGCGCTTCATGCTGAAGGCAAGGAAAATCCGCACGATGCCGGAGGCGACCAGGGCTGCGCCCAGCAACAGCGTGAGCAGGGCAGCGGCGAACAGCGGATTTTCAAAGGTGATGAAGCCCGCGACGATGTAGAGCACTCCGAGCAGTGCCCAGACCAGGAACTTGCCCCAGCCCTTGCACTGGAAGGCGTTGATGATCTCGGCGACGCCGGCGATGATCATCATGATGCCGACCACGAAGACGCTCGCGACCGTCGCCATCACCACGCTGCCGAGCGCGATGAAGCCGGTGATGAGATAGACGACGCCGAGGGCGACGATCCAGCCCCATTTGGCGCGCAGCGGCGCCATGTCCGAAGCGGGGCGAAGATTATGCAGGTCGTCGAAAGCACTGGTCATGACCGTCCTCCGATACAAGGCGCGCGCCGCAGGCTGTGGCCGACGCTGCCGTTTCGATCAAGTGATGCAGTGCAGTCGGATCGCGGCCGCGCGACATTGATCTACATCAATGCCGGAAGCCGAGATAGCCCGGGAAGCCGTTTGCTCTGCATCGGCAGGGCGGGGTGTCGGATGAGTTCCTGCCGGCTCCAGGCTGACCGCGCCCGGCAGCTTATTTGCTTGGCAAACAAATCAGTTGCGAGGGACGGATGCCGCGGCTCTCACAGGTTCGCGATGACAGTAAAGTTGACATTGCTCCGGGTGAGGATTAAATACTTCGCATGCGAACTAATTCGAACTCCGAATCCGGATCGCCGCCTGATCTTCCTGCTCAACGTCGCGCAGCGTCGGCTGCAACGTTTCGTCGCGTCGCAGACCAGAGAGGGCGGCGCGACCTCTGCGCAAAGCGGCCTTCTGTTCGTGCTGGGCAAGCGCGACGGTGTGCTGCTCGGAGAAGCGGGTGCCGCGCTCGATCTGGGCATGCCCGGTATCAGCGGACTGGCCGAGCGGATGGTCGAGGCCGGACTGATCGAGAAGCGTGCCGATCCCGCCGACGGCCGCGCCTGGCGTCTCTGGCTTACAGCTCCCGGTCAAAAGGCCTTGGTGCGAACCAAGGCCGGCGTCGCCGAGCTCAACGCGCGGCTGATTGAAGGCTTCACGGACAGAGAAATGGACATTGTCTCGCGCTGGCTCACCAGCGTGCAGAGCAAATTTCCCAAAGGAGACGAGGAATGACCGAGCACGTCAAGGTCGAGCACAAGGACCATATTCTCACCCTCACCTTCGCGCGGCCCGACAAGAAGAACGCGATCACCAATGCCATGTATGGCGCGCTGGCCGACGCCATCGTCGCGGCCGAGACCGATCACGCCACCCACGTGATCGTGCTGCGCGGAGAGGGCGACATGTTCACCGCCGGCAATGATGTCGGCGAATTCGCGATGATGGCGACCGGCGCCTTCAACAGCGAGCGGCACGTCTCGCGCTTCGTTGACGCAATCGCCCGTTCGACCAAGCCGCTGGTCGCCGCCGTGCAGGGCCGTGCGGTCGGCATCGGCACCACGATGCTGCTGCATTGCGATTTCGTCGTGCTGGCGGAAGACGCACAGCTATCCACGCCCTTCGTCAGCCTGGCGCTGGTGCCGGAGGCCGCCTCCACGCTGCTGATGCCGCTGCGGATCGGCTATGCCCGCGCCTATCAGATGTTCGCGCTCGGCGAGGCTGTGGATGCCAAGACCGCGCTGCAGCTCGGAATTGCCAGCCGCGTGGTGCCGCTTGCAAAGCTCCATGCGGAAGCTGCAGCCATAGCCGCACGGCTCGCGAAACTGCCCGCCGGTTCGCTGGCCGCGACCAAGCGGCTGATGCGCAATGCCGAGGTGCTGACGGCGCAGATCGGCGCCGAAAGCCATATCTTCGCCGAGCGGCTGAAGACCGCCGAGGCGCGCGAGGCCTTTACCGCCTTCGCCGAAAAGCGGCCGCCGGACTTCTCCAGGGTGGCGAGCTGAGTGCCCCGCATGCCCCTCTGGACCTGCGAGCAATGCGGCGCCCAGTTTCCGGAGACGGACAAGCCGCCTGCTTCCTGTCCGATCTGCGAGGACGAGCGGCAATATGTGAACTGGAAAGGGCAGCGCTGGCTTGCACGCGAGGAATTGGCGAGCGCATACAAACTCGTCTGGCGCGACGATCTCGGCGTGGCCGGCATCGCGCTCGAGCCTTCCTTCGCCATTGGCCAGCGGGCGCTGTTGCTTGCGGAGGAAGATGGCTGCGTGATGTGGGATTGCATTCCGCTCGCCACTGCTGAGGGTGTGCAGCATGTGCGTTCGCTCGGCGGGCTGAAAGCGATCGCGGTGTCGCATCCACACTATTACGGCGCGGTGGCCGACTGGAGCGAGGCGTTCGGCGGCGTCCCGGTCTACCTGCACGCGGACGATCGCCAGTGGATCACGCGAACGCATGACGCCATCGTGACATGGGCGGGCGAAAGCCTCGACATTTCCGACGACATTCGGCTGTGGCGCACGGGCGGGCATTTTGCCGGCGGCACGATCCTGCATTGGCGCAAGGCGGCGAGCGGCAAGGGCGCGCTTTTCACCGGCGACGTTGCCATGGTCGCAATGGACCGCCGCTCGGTCAGCTTCATGTACAGCTTCCCGAACTACATCCCGCTGAACGAAACGGCCGTCCGCCGCATCGCCGATGTAGTCGCGCCTCTGCCGTTCGATCGCATCTATGGAGCCTGGTGGGGCCGCAACATCGCCGATGGTGCGAAGCGTGCCTTCGATGCGTCGGTGCGGCGGTATCTCGCCGCGATCAAGCCCTCGTGAAATCGGCGCAGGGCACGATCAAAATCGGACCGAGACGGCGATCCCATCGCGATCCCTTTTACGCCTCGGCGTGACGTACCGATGTGCCATCCTGCCGCCGCGACCAGGAAAGGTAATAGGCGACCCCGGTCATCATCGCGATGCCGCTCGCGCTCACCAGCATCTGCATCGCGATCGAGGCCGGTCCGGTGATCAGGATGAAATGCGCGGCAAAGGACAGGAACACGCCGACGCAGAAGCAGGCGAGCCATTCCTCGCCGCATTTCATGACGGGTTGCAGCAGTCTTGACCGGAGTGCCGGCCAGTAGCGCGGCACGAGATAGGTGAAGAGCAGCGCGAGCGCGAGCAGATGCACCACGCGATAGAAGGCGAGGTTTTCCTTGTCGGTCGGCGTAAGCGGGTTGAGGCCGAAATCCGGCACCATGCCGGCAATCACCGGCACATGAGCGGCTACCGTCACGACGAACGCGAGCAGGAGGTAGGCAACCGCGGCGATGCGCAACCAAGCCAGGCGATGCGCCATCGCCGTAAACTTCGCGCCGTTCAGTGCGAACCATGTGCCGAGCACGAACAGCAACTGCCAGCAGAACGGATTGAAATACCAGCTTCCCGACGGGAACGACGGCAGGCTCCAGTCGAACATCCGCGCGGCGGCATAGAGCGCAAAGGAAGCGGCAAGCGTGAGATTCGGCCGGCGTAGCACCGACCACAGGATGAGCGGGAAGAATGCCATCAGCGCGACGAAGAGCTGCAATGTGTCGAGGTTCAAGGGCTTCGCCTGCAGCATGATCCCGCGCATCAGGGTCCGGATCGGATGGTCGACAAGGCCGGTGACGTTGTATTCGTCGATGATCTCGGTGGTGAAGTATTGCGCGGCGACGTTGCCGATGATGTCGATATAGATGACGAACAGCACGACATAGGCGGCGTAGAGCTGCCACATCCGCCGGAAGATCCGGGTCACCGTCACCACGAAGCCGCGCTCCTGCGCCATCTTGCCGAAGAAGGTGGCGGCGGCGTAGCCCGCGACGAACACGAACACGTCGGTGGCGCCGCTGAAGCCGAAATTGCGGATCGTGAGCAGGTTCACCACGTTGTGGGGAACATGGTCGAGGAAAAGAAACCAGTTGGCGAGCCCGCGCAGCAGATTGATTCGCGGATCGGGGCTGCGTGCAGCAAGGAGTTTTTTCGTCGAGAGGTTCATCGCAACCGGAATCAAATTGAGGGCCACAGTATCTATATTCGCAACGCAGCAAATCTAGTCGCTGCGTCCGATCAACTCCGAGTAGACTTTGCGTGATGAGGGCCGCGCGAGATGGCCTTGCCGATCATTCGCGGCCGAATCGGTTAAGTTAACCTTTACAAGCTTGGGCGCGCCGACTCAAACCCGCGTGAGCCGCGACTGCATTGCAGCCCGGCTCAGACGCGTGGCCTGAGCGAGCGCTGCATGTCCATGGTGTAGGTGTAGCGCCCCTCGGGATGGGTGGTGACCGTGACCTCGAACAGCTCTTCCCGCGCGCCGTAATAGCGGCGCACCACGGTGAGTGCGGGCGAGCCCGTCTTGACCTGCAGCGGCCTGGCCAGCGCCGCCGGCATGGCGCGCGCAAAGATCTCCATCTGGGCATATTCGGTGGTCTGCCCGAACATCCTTGCGATCTGCTCATGCACCGGCGCGCGACCATGGTCGGCGCGCTTCACGACGCCGGCGAATTTGCGCAGCACATAGATCTCGACCCAGCCAAGCGGCGCCGCAAACTGGTCGGAGCGCCGGATCAACTCGATCAGGAACCAGTGCTTGCCGGGTTCGCATTTCAAGAGGCCGGCAGTCTTGCGGTCGGCGACGATGTCGCGGCTGGCAACCACCTCCCGATAGGTTTCGTTGGAATAGCGCAGCCATTCCGACAGCGACTTGACGCTGTGGCTGAACAGCACCGGCGGCTCGGAGGCGATCACCACCGAGCCGAGTCCCGCGCGCCGCACGATCAATCCCTGATCCATCAGGATGCGCAGCGCTTCGCGGACGGTCTGGCGGCTCGCGCCATAGCGCGCCATCAATTCGGTCTCGGTCGGCAAGAGGCCGCCGACATCGGTGCGGCCGAGCCGGATCTCCTTCTGCAGCCTGGCCGCGATCTCGCGATAGCGCGTGGATTTGCGTTTGCGCGGTTCAGCCGGCATCGCAGGCCACCGGCTGTCCCGAGTGCATCGAACGCAGCGCCGCCTCGAAGACCGACAGCGTCGCGAGCACGTCCGCCTCTGGCACGGGGAAGGGGTGCTTGCCCGCGATGGCGTCGGCAAAGGCGTCAAGCTCGGCGACAAGCAAATCGACGGCGGGATATTTGATGTGATGCGGCGCAGTTGCGGACTTGCGCACGATCATGGTGACCTCGTCGAGCACCTCGGCTGATCCGCGGGTGCCGAAGAGGTGGACACGCCAGTAGAATGGCGTTGCGCGTACCGTGGCGAGCGTGCCGGTGACGCCGCTTTCGAAGTCGATTGCGAGCATCGCCGTGTCGAGCTGCGGCGGGCCGGCCTCGCGCGGATTGAAGCGCGCATAGACCTGGCGGGCCGGACCGACCAGGCTGGTGAAGCCATCGAGCACGTGCAGCCCCGCGCCCGTGAGCCCACCGCCCGGCGATTCCTGCGGTGACAGCCTCCATCCCGTCAGGACGTCGTTGGAGTTCTCGTTGCTGTTATGGCCTTCGACATGCAGGATCGTACCGAGCTCCCCGCTCGTTGCGATCTTGCGCAGCTCACGCATCGATGGCCAGAAGCGGCGGTTATGCCCGACCGCAAGTACGACATCGGCTGTCCTGCATGCGTCGAACATCGCCCTCGCGTCGGCACGGGCCAGCGCGAGCGGCTTCTCGCAGAACATGTGCTTTCGCGCTGTTGCCGCCGCGATCACCTGGGCGCGGTGCAGGGAATGTGGAGTCGCCAGCAGGACCGCGTCAACAGCAGGATCGGCGAGGATGTCGTCAAAACTGCCGGTCAGCGCGATGCCGTGCTCCTCGCAGAACGAACGCGCCCGCTCGAGGTCGGTCTCCACCGCGCGCGTGATTTGCAGGTGAGGGCTGATCCTGGCGGCCTCGACAAGCGCGCGTCCCCAGCGGCCGAGGCCTGCGATCGCGCAACGGATCATGATGAAACTCCGTTTGCCGCTGACGATGGCCGGATCGCTTCGATCACCGCGGCGCTGTCGGCGTCGGGCCCGGCCAGCGTGATCGCTGCGCCCATCAGGCCGACCCCGACCATGCCAGCGGGTGTGTCGAATTTATACGGGTAAAATCGTCGGTTAGGCAAAAGATGCAGCCTTCTACGTGATTCTGGGACATTGAGGTCATCAGAGATTATCCGTATAAATCGGACCAAGAAAGCACAAGGCGAGGCGGTCATGGCGGATACCAGCGAATTATATGCACGGGGGCTGAAGCGCCGCAAAGCGATGTTCGGTGAAGCCGATGTCGAGAAGCGGATGGCGGCGTCCGGCGAGTTCGGCGCGCCGCTGCAGACCGTCATCAACGCCTATGTCTATGGCGACGTGTGGGAGCGGACTGGCCTGTCTCCTGCCGAGCGCAGCCTGGTGATGCTCGCGATCACCGCGGCCAGCCATCGGCCGGCCGAATTCCGCGTCCATGCCAAGGGCGCGCTGGCGAACGGCTGCACGCGGGCGCAGGTGCAGGATCTGCTGCTGCTGATCACCATGTATTGCGGCATCCCGGCCGCGATCGAGACCAACCAGATCGCCGCGGAGTTCTTCGGCAAGGAACCCGCATAGGGACGACAGGCTTGCTCCTCGCGCCAGCATTGCTATATCGGGGCTTTCCGCTTCCCGCTTTGCTTGCAACGAGCCCGCAATGACCACCACCGCCGATACCGACGCCGCCCCCGCCACCCAGCCGTTCCAGGCCGAAGTCTCCGAGCTCCTGCATCTGATGGTGCATTCGGTCTATTCGGAGACCGACATCTTCCTGCGCGAGTTGATCTCGAACGGGTCGGATGCCTGCGACAAGCTGCGCTATGAAGCCATTTCCAAGCCCGAGCTGATCGGCGAGGGCGAGGCGCCCGACATCCGCATCACTCCGGACAAGAAGGCAGGTACGCTGACGGTTGCCGATACCGGCATCGGCATGGACCGGCAGGAGCTGGTCGACAATCTCGGCACCATTGCGCGCTCCGGCACCAAGGCCTTCGTGGCCAGGCTGGCGGAAGCCAAGGACGGCGCCGGCCTGATCGGCCAGTTCGGCGTCGGGTTCTATTCCGCTTTCATGGTAGCGGACCGTATCGTCGTCACCAGCCGCCGCGCCGGCTCGAGCGAGGTCTGGGCCTGGTCGTCCTCGGGCGGCGCCGGCTTTGAGGTCGCGCCTGCGAGCGAGGAGGGCGCCAGGCGCGTGACCCGCGGCACCGAGATCGTGCTGCATCTGAAAGAGGACGCAAGGAAATATCTCGAGACCTATGAGATCGAGCGCATCGTCGGCGCCTATTCCGACAACATCCAGTTCCCGATTTGGCTGGTGGGCGAAGAGGGCGAGCCGCGCCAGATCAACTCGGCGAGCGCGCTGTGGCAGCGCTCGAAATCCGAGCTCACGCCGGAAGATTACGCCAAGGCCTACAAGTCTATCGCGCACGCCTTCGACGAGCCTGCGATGACGCTGCATTACCGCGCCGAGGGGCGCTATTCCTACGCCGTGCTGCTGTTTGCGCCCTCGACAAAGCCGTTCGACCTGTTTGAGCCGGCGCGCAAGGGCAAGGTGAAGCTTTATGTGCGGCGCGTCTTCATCACCGACGATGCCGATTTGCTGCCGGCCTATTTGCGCTTCATCCGCGGCGTCGTCGACAGCGAGGATCTGCCGCTCAATATTTCCCGCGAGATGCTGCAGAACAATCCGCAGCTCGCGCAAATCCGCAAAGCCGTAGCCAGCCGCGTCGTCGGCGAGCTGGAAACGTTGAACGAGAAGGAGCCGGAGAACTTCAGCCATATCTGGGATGCTTTTGGCGCCGTCATCAAGGAAGGCATCTACGAGGATTTCGAGCGGCGCGACAAGTTGTTGGCGCTGTCGCGGTTTGCCTCGACCGTGGGCGAGAAGCGCACGCTCAAGCAGTATGTCGCGGACTTGAAACCCAACCAGACCGAAATCTATTTCCTGGTCGGCGACAGCATCGAGCGGCTGAAATCCAATCCGAGGCTGGAGGCTGCAAGTGCGCGCGGCATCGAGGTATTGCTGCTCATCGATCCCGTGGATGCGTTCTGGACCTCGGCGCGGCTCGAATTCGATGGCAAGCCGCTGAAGTCGCTGAGCCAGGGCGACCTCAATTTCGATTCCGTCCCGTTGCTCGACGAGAACAAGGACAAGGCCGAGCCCGCCGCGGATGAAGCCGCGACGATCGCGATCATCAAGGCCAGCCTTGGCGACCGCGTTACCGACGTCAAGGTTTCCACGCGGCTCACCACCAGCGCCTCGTGCCTGGTCGCCGGCAGCCACGGACCGGATCGCGAGCTGGAGCGGCTGCTGTCACAGCAGAACCGCGGCATGCGCACCAAGCCGATCCTCGAGATCAATTTGCGGCATCCGCTGGTGTCGGCGATCGCGGGCAAGGGTGGCGACAAGGCCATCGCCGACGACCTGTCGCTGTTGCTGCTGGAGCAGGCGCAGATCCTCGACGGCGAACTGCCGGAGGATCCCGCGGCCTTCGCCGCGCGGCTCAATCGGCTGGTGCTGCGGGGCATCGGGAGCAGCTAAGCGCTGCGCAAATCTCGAAGCCGATGCGTTTCCACCGACGGCGTTACATCCATCGGCGCCAATGCGTCAGCTGGACGCCAAGTTGCCTCCTGCCTGACGCATCGACCCATTCGGCGCCGTCCTTGTGACAGGGAAATGTGAGCGCGTGAACGGTTCCGTCATAGGCGAGGACGCAGATTTCGAGATCTCCGTCAGGCGGCGGAACCGAAGCGGATGACCATTCGGCGGACAATGAATGCATAACATATCTCCCGCGGGAGGTGCGTTTCGACAGACAGTCAGGCGTCTCCTGCAGCGAGACCGTGCAAACGACGGAAATATTCCCGCCTTCCCCGGAGCTGGTCTGAGGATACACCTGGATTGCGCGCGGCAGGTGTGAACGGCGTCTCATGCGCCGAAATGCCGCTCCATCCTGGCGAAATCAACGAACGATCATTCGGCGGCGTGCTTGATGTCTTCGGACCCGGTGTCGGCGTCATCCGGCCTCTTCTTCGACCGCGTCCAGCGCGACAGCGCGTTGGAAAAATTGTCGAGATAGAGATAGACTACCGGGGTCGTGAACAATGTCAGAGCCTGGCTGACGATGAGGCCACCGACCATGGCATAACCGAGCGGCTGGCGGATTTCCGATCCCGTGCCGGTGCCGAGCATCAGCGGCACGCCGCCGAGCATCGCCGCCATCGTCGTCATCATGATCGGGCGGAAGCGCAGGATCGCCGCCTTCCGGATCGATTGCTCCGGCGTCATGTGCTCGTCGCGCTCGGCGGCAATGGCAAAGTCGACCATCATGATGCCGTTCTTCTTGACGATGCCGATCAGCAGAATGACTCCGATCAGGGCAATGAGGCTGAAGTCGAATCCGAACGCCATCAGGATCGCAAGCGCGCCGACGCCGGCCGATGGCAGCGTCGAGAGAATGGTCAGCGGATGGATATAGCTCTCATAGAGGATGCCGAGGATCAGATAGACCACGACCAGCGCTGCGAGAATCAGTAGCGGCACGGTGCCGAGCGACTGCTGGAATGCCTGCGCGGTGCCCTGAAAACTCGAGCTCAATGTCGCCGGCGCGCCCATCGTGGCCATCGCCTGCTGCACCGCCCCGGTCGCTTGTCCGAGCGCGACGCCCTGACCGAGATTGAAGCTGATCGTCACCGCGGGAAATTGGCCCTGATGCGCGATCGAGAGCGGCCGGACCGGCACGTTCGTCCATTTGCTGAACACGGAGAGCGGCACCTGCTCTCCCGTGGTCGGCGAGCGCACGTAGATCTTGTCCAGCGTATCGAGCTTTCCCTGCAATTCCGGCAGGATCTCGATGATCACGTGATAGGAGTTGAGCTGCGTGAAATATTGTGTGACCTGGCGCTGGCCAAAGGCGTCGTAGAGCGTATCGTCGATCAGTTGTGGCTGGATGCCATAACGCGCCGCCGTGTCGCGGTTGATGGTGAGCTGCAGTGTCGTTCCTTCGGTCTGCTGGTCGGTCGCGACGTCGCGCAGTTGCGGCAGCGTCTGCATCCTGGCCAGGAGTTTCGGCGCCCATTCGTTCAGCTCGGCGAGATTGGCGTCCTGCAGGGTAAATTCGAATTGCGTCCGGGTGGCGCGGCCGCCGAGCCGGACATCCTGCGAGGCCTGGAGATAGAGCTTGGCACCTTCGACCTTTGCGAGCTTCGGGCGCAGCCGGGCAATGATCTGCTGGGCGTCCGCGTCGCGCTCGTCATGCGGCTTCAGGGTGATGTACATGCGCCCGGAATTGAGCGCGGTGCCGCCGCCGCCGATGAACATCGCGATGCTGTCGACGGCGGGGTCGGCCTGCACGATGCTGCTCAACTCCTCCTGGTGCCGCTTCATCTCGGCAAAGGAGATGTCCTGGGACGCTTCCGACACGCCGGTGAGGAAGCCATTGTCCTGCTGCGGGAAGAACCCCTTCGGGATGATCATGAAAAGGTGGACGGACAGCGCGATCGTCGCAAAGAACACCAGCAGCGTCGTGAGCTTCCAGCGCAGGGCGCGGTCGAGCCCGCGCTCGTAGCTGTGCAGCATGCGTTCGAACAGCCGCTCGCTCCACTGGTAGAAGCGCCCGTGCCTGGCCTCGTGATGCGAGCGCAGGAAGCGTGAAGCCATCATCGGCGTCAGCGTCAGGGACACCGCCATCGAAACGAAGATCGTCATGGCGAGCACGACCGCGAACTCGCGGAACAGGCGGCCGATGACGCCGCCCATCAGGAGCAGCGGGATCAGCACCGCGACCAGGGAAATGCTGATCGAGACGATGGTGAAGCCGATTTCGCTCGAGCCCTTGAAGGCCGCGGCAAGCGGCCGCTCGCCCTGCTCGACATAGCGGGTGATGTTTTCGAGCATCACGATGGCGTCATCGACCACGAAGCCGACAGCGATCGTCAGCGCCATCAGCGAGAGATTGTCGAGCGTGTAGCCGAACGCCCACATCAGCGCACAGGCGCCGAGTAGCGCCAGGGGCACGGTGATCGCCGGAATCACGGTCGCCCAGAAGCTGCGCAGGAAAACGAAGATCACCATCACGACCAGGAAAATGGTGATCATCAGCGTGATCTGGACGTCTTCGACCGCGGCGCGGATGGTCAATGTGCGGTCGGAGATGATCTTGATCTTGATGGCGGGCGGGATCGTGGCGATCAGGCGCGGCAGCTGCGCCTTGATCTTGTCGACGGTGTTGATGACGTTGGCGCCGGGCTGCTTGAAGATGACCAGGAACACGCCGCGCTTTCCGTCGGCCCATGCCGCCCGCTTCATGTCCTCCGGTCCCGCGACAGCCCGGCCGATATCGCGGATCCTCAACGGTCCGCCGTTGCGATAGGCGATGATGACGTCGTTCCACTTTTCAGCGTCGACGAGCTGATCGTTGGCGTAGATCGTGTATGCCCGCTTCGCCCCGTCGATATTGCCCTTGGGGCTGTCGACCGTCGTGATGGCGATCTGGCTGCGGACATCCTCCAGCGACAGCCCCTTGGCCACGAGCTTGGCGGGATCGATCTGCACCCGGATCGACGGCTTCTGCTCGCCGCCGATGAATACCTGCGCGACGCCCGAGATCTGGCTGATCTGCTGGCCGAGCTGCACATCGATCGCATCGCTGAGCCGGATCAGCGGTACCGTGTCCGAGGTCGCCGACAGCAGCATGATCGGCGAGTCCGCCGGATTGACCTTGCGATAGGTCGGCGGCGAGGGAAGGTTCTTCGGCAATTGTCCGCTCGCCGCGTTGATCGCGCCCTGAATGTCGTTGGCGGCGCCATCGATGTTGCGGTTGAGGTCGAACTGCAGCGTGATCGCGGTCGAGCCGAGCGAGCTCGTCGATGTCATCTGCGCGATACCGGGAATCTGCGCCATTTGCCGCTCCAGTGGCTGCGCCACCGACGAGGCCATGGTTTCGGGGCTGGCGCCGGGCAGCGTCGCGTTGACCTGGATGGTCGGGAAATCCACTTGCGGCAGCGGCGCCACCGGCAACAGCGGGTAGGAGACAAGGCCAATGAACAGAATGCCCGCCATCAGCAGCGAAGTGCCGATCGGGAAGCGAATGAAGGGTGACGAAATGCTTTCGTTCATGCCCAGACCTCTTGGAGGCCGGCGCATCTTTTCCCGCGCCGCAAAATGCCGGCGCGAACGTGCGTTTCCTTGAGCCCGTCAAACGGAGCGCCGCACAAGAAAAGCCGCGCCCGCTTGTTGGCGGGCAGAATACTGATTCCGGGAGTCGTTGTGAACGGAAACGCAGGTATTCTCATTCGACCTTCGTCCTATCGCGCGTTTCGGGCGAGGGGCCGTGCAGGTCCGCGCGGCGGCTAGACGCCGAGATAACGGTGCAGGATTTCCGGCTGCGCCTTGATCTCTTGCGCGGGTCCCTCGTGAACGATGTGACCGTTGTTGATGATGTAGATGCGCCCGGCGAGCGCCAGCGTCGCGGCGAGGTTCTGCTCGACCAGCACGATGGTCTGGCCGGCGGACGCAAGGTCGCGGCATACTTTCATGAGGTCGCGGACGATGATCGGCGCCAGTCCCTCGAAGGGCTCGTCGAGCAGCAGGATTTTGGGATCGCGCACCAGCGCACGCGCGATTGCCAGCATCTGCTGCTCGCCGCCGGACAGGTCGGTGCCGCGGTTGCCGCGACGTTCCTTCAGCCGGGGAAACATTTCATAGATACGGTCGAGCGGCCAGCGTTGTGACGCGGTCAGCCCCGCGATGACCAGGTTTTCCTCGACATTGAGGCTGCCGAAAATCCGCCGGTCCTCGTGCACCAGCTGCATGCCGGCCCGCGCGATGGCGTGGCTCTTGCGGCCTGCGAGATCGACACCATCGAGCCTGACCGAGCCGGTGCGCGGGGTCACCACGCCCATCAGGCTCTTCAGCGTCGTGCTCTTGCCGGCGCCGTTGCGGCCGAGCAGCGCCACGACCTCGTTGCGTTCGACGCGCAGCGACACGTCGAACAGGATGTGGGAATCCCCGTAATAGGAGTTCAATCTTTCGATCTCGAGCAGGTTCATGGATCGATCACTCCATGCACGCCGCCGAGATAGGCCTCCTGCACGGCGGCGCTCTTTCTGATCTCCTCCGGCGTGCCTTCGACGAGGACCCGGCCTTCCTGCAGCACCGTGACGCGCTCGGCGAGCTCGAACAGCGCGTCCATGTCGTGATCGATGATGATCATGGTGCGGTCGCGGCTGATCGACTTGAGCAGGTTGACCGTCTCGACGCGCTCGCGCGGGGACATGCCGGCGAGCGGCTCGTCCAGCAGCAAAAGGCTCGGCGAGGTCGCGAGCGCAAGCCCGATCTCGAGCCGGCGCTTCTCGCCATAGGCGAGCTCGGAGACCGCCGTGAGGGGCCGGGAGGCGAGGTTCACCAGTTGAAGCGTGCGTTCGACCTGTTCGTTCAAGCCCGGGATCTTGTCGAGGGATGAAAACAGGTCGAGCCGGAACTTGCCGCGGCGTTCGGCGAGCGCGGCGATGACGATGTTCTCGCGCACCGTGAGCCCCGAGAAGAGCTGGTTGACCTGATAGCTCTTGGTCAGGCCGAGCTGGCACACGTCGGTGACGTTCATGCCGGTGATGTCGCGCCCCTCGAACACGATGCTGCCGGAAGTCGGCGGGATCTCGCAGGTCAGCATCTTGAAGAAGGTCGATTTGCCGGCGCCGTTCGGCCCGATGATGCCGCGAAGCTCGCCGCGATTGACGGTGAAGTCGATATCGCTGTTGGCGAACAAGCCGCCATATCGCTTGGTCAGCCCGCTTGCCTTCAGGATGGGTCCGGAACCATTGCCGCGTTTGGCGTGCACGGCCGGCATCGGGGGGCTCGCGACTTGCGTGGCGATTTCAGCTTCCGCCGCTTTCTGTTCCGCCTCGGCGGTGAGGCCGGACGGGGCTTCCTCGGCGGGGGCCTCGGCTTTCTTGCCCGCAACGAGGCGATAGAGGTCGATGAGGCCGCCGACGATGCCGCCGCGCAGGAAGCAGACCAGCAGTACGAAGACGACGCCGAGCACCAGTTTCCATGCCGCACCAAGGTCGATGGCGGTCTGCAGGAAGTCCTGCAGGAAGAGCCAGACCGCGGCGCCGACCAGCGGCCCGAACAGCGTGCCCCGGCCGCCGATCGCGGTCTGCATCACGAGCTGGCCCGAGGTATCGAAGGTGAAGGCATCCGGCGGCATGAAAGCCTGCAGCACGCCGAGCAGGCCGCCGGCAAATCCCGCATAGGCGGCCGCGATCACGAAGGCGGTCAGCTTGTAGCCGTGGATGTTGTGGCCGACGGCGGTGGCGCGCAGCGGATTGTCGCGGATCGCGCTGAAGACGGCGCCGACCGGGGAACGCACGATGCGCAGCGCGATCACGATGCCGATGAAGTAGCAGAGCGCGATGAACTGATAGAGCGACCAGCCATTGGTGAAATGCAGCGTGGTGAAGCCGAGATTGAAACTCGGCGTGGGCACGCCCGGCAGGCCATTCTCGCCCCCGGTCCAGTCCGACAGCGGATTGAACTCGACGAAGAAAAACACCTCCGCGATCGCAACCGTGATCATGGCAAAGTAGATGCCGGTGCGCCGCAGCGCGATCAGTCCGATCAGATAGCCGGTAACAGCGGCCGCGATCATGCCGATGATCAGGGCGCCGACGACGCTGCCGAAGCCGGCGCGGGTCAGCAGGTACGCCGCGACGAAGCCGCCGGTGCCGTAGAATGCGGACTGGCCGAACGACAATAGTCCCGTGAAGCCGAACAGGATGTCGAAGCCGAGGCCGAACAGGCCCCAGACCAGGATGCGGTTCACGGTGTTGGGCGCAAAGCCGAGATAGGGCAGCACGAATGGTGCGGCGATGAGGCCGATCGCCGTCAGTGTCTCGATCAGGAAAGGACGTTGCTTAAGCATCAGGCGGCCAGTTTCATTCGCGGCCCTGCACGCCGAGTAGGCCATGCGGGCGTACCACGAGCACGAGCGTCATCGCAGCAAACAGCATCACATAGGCGTAGCCGGGATTGAACATCGACGTGATGCTGATGATCTCGCCTGCGATCAGGCCGCCGAGAATCGCCCCCGGAAACGATCCGACGCCGCCGATCACCACGACCACGAAGGTCTCTACCAGGATGTCGTCGCCGACGCCCGGTGTCAGCGACACCACCGGCGCGTTGACGATGCCGGCAAAGCCCGCGGCCATCGCGCCGATGCCGAACACGATCATGAAGACGCGGTAAACGTTGATGCCGAGCGAATCCACCATTACCGAATCCTCGATGCCGGCGCGCACGATCATGCCGAGACGGGTACGGTAAAGGATGAGGAACAGCGCGCCGAGCGCAACCGCGACGATGCCCACCACTGCGAGCCGATAGGTCGGGTAGAACGCAAAGCCCAGATTGGTGATGCCCCGGAACAGCGGCGGAGGCGGCACGATCTGCGACTGGCTGGTAAAGATCAGGCGCACGATTTCGACAAAGCAGATGCCGAGCCCGAAGGTGACCAGCAACTGGTCCTCATGCGGGCGATGATAGAAATGACGGATGATGACGCGCTCCATCACCACGCCCAGGATCATCACGAACAGCGAGCCCGCGATCACGGCGACGACGAACGATCCAGTATACTGATAAGCGACGAAGCCGGCGTAGCCGCCGATCATGAACATCGCGCCATGCGCGAGATTGAGCACGCCGAGCGTGCCGTAAATGATGGTCAGGCCGGAACTGATCAGCGCGAGCAGCGCGCCCAGTGCCAGCCCGTTGAAGAGTTGCGAAACGAAGTTGGGCCAACTAATCATGAAAAGCGATGATGGTCCTGATTTGCAGGCGGAGGCCTACGGCGCAGCATGTATAGCACAAAAAACTAGCGCCGCAGGAAGCGAGTAACCGCCCCCCGCGGCGCCAAAGCTCAGCCTAAGCTCAAGTGTAGCCGCCGAGATTGCAGCCGAACGCGTCGGGCTTCTGCATCAAGCCTTCGCCGGGAATGATCTCGACGACGTCGTAATAATCCTCCTTGTTCTTCATGTCCTTTTCCATCTTGCCCTTCACGATGATGACAGGACGGACGCACTGGTGGTCCTCGGGACGGTAATGCACGTCGCCGACCAGCGAGGGAATGGTTTCACCCTTCTCGTAGACCTTGATGATATCGGGCGGATAGAAGCTGCCGGCCTCCTCGACCATGTGGGCCCAATGCGCGAAGCTGATATAGGCGTTGGCCGCGCCCCACTCCGGCTTGTAGCCATACTTCTTGTCGAAGGCGTCGTTGAACATCTTCGCCAGCGGATATTTGTCCTCGATCGTCCACCAGTAGTCGGTCGCCGCATAGACGCCCTGCATCAGACCGCCGGTCTCGCGGGCGATGAACGGAATCTGGTAAGGCACGGCCAGCTTCATCTTGTCGAAGATGCCGAACTGCTTGGCTTGCTGGGTCGAGAGCACGGCGTCGTGTCCCCAGTTGACGTTGAGCAGGACGTCGGCTCCGGAGTTGGCGACGTTGAGCAGGTATGAGGAGTAGTCGGGCGCGCCGAGCGGCGCGACCTGGTTGGTCGCGGTGGTCCACCCTGCGCTCGCAAGATAGTCCTGCATCGATTTCGTGACGGTGTGACCGTAGGTATAGTCCGGCGTCAGATAGGCCGCCTTCTTGTTCTTGCCGAACGCCTTGACGAGGACGGGGCCGATCGCCGCCGCCGCGGTCTGGCCGTAGAAATTCTGACGGAAACCGTAGCGGACGCAGTCCTTGCCGGTGGTGTCGTTGGAGCCTGAAATGCCGGCGACGTAGAGCACCTTTTCGCGCTGCGCGAGCTTGTTCAGTGCCACCGCGACCGCGCTCGAGGTTGAACCCGTCATCAGCACCGCCTTGTTCTCGGTGATGAAGCGCTGTTCGGCCTGCACCGCCTCGTTCGGCTTGGCGGCGGAGTTGGCGATGCCGAGCTTCAGCTCCTTGCCGAGCACACCCTTGCTGGTCTTCGGCGAGATCTTCTTGATCAGCTCATTGCCGCTGTTGATGTGCTCGACCGCGAGTTGCCAGCCCTTCAGCTCGTCCTCGCCCTGTACGGCGTAGGTGCCGGTGCGCGGCACGGCAATTCCGATGAATACCGAAGAACCGGAGGAGCCGGCCGGGTAGGTGCCGATCGCGGCCTTGTCGTCGGCGAATGCCACGGGCACGCCGGGAAGCATCGCGCCGCCTGCCAATCCCGCGGCGGTTTGCAGCAGTCCGCGACGGGAGAGCCTGAAAGCGGAATTGAATGGTACGTTCTTCATTATCGACGTCCTCCCGAAATCTATTGTGATGTGTCTTGCCGCACGGGTGCCGGAAGTCCCGGACTCCCGTGCATCAGCGTGCGCAGGCGCCCGGTAAGCAGGCAGCCCGTTGCATAGCACGCTTGCATAATACATATCGTTTCACGATATATAGGCCTGTCAATTTCACCTTTGGTCGAAGGCCGGTCAAAATTCGCCAAATAATATCGTGAGGCGATATAGTTGGACGAATTCTGAACCATCGTCATATCAGGCCGGGATAGGATAATGCCCACAAAAACCGGGGTCGCGCGCGTCCGTATGGACGAAATGGCGACGCCGGGCGATGAAATCGCCCCGGTCCATATCATCAACACCTGTTTCGGCGTGGTGCAGGATGCGCCGGCCGGGCGAATGGGCCAGGCCGCCCAGGGTGACGATCCAGGGCTGAGCGTGCGGGCCATCAACGTCCTGAAGATACTGGCCGGGGAAATCATGGGCGGGGTACCCGAGCGGGCCGGTTGGGTGCCGCCGGAGGCCCTGCTTCGCAAGATCACCGTGGAGCGGCTGTCGACGGCGCGAAATTGCGGACCGCGGACGCTCGACGAAATCCTTCGCTGGGCCCAAGCGCGTGGCGTGACGATTCAGCCGCTGTTTCATGCCGGCAAGTCGCTTTCGGAAACCTGGCGCGACCTGAGCACGAAGTTTGCCGCGGGTGGCCTGACCAAGGCGGAGCTCGCCGAGGCCCTGGAAAAATCGGTGCGGCGCAAGAGCACCAAGATGCCCGTCGCTATTCAGCGCATCCTTCTCACGTATCTGAGCAAGGTGGGCGGCGACCTCGGGCGCAGGTGAGAGCACTCCAAAATTCACCTGAACGAGCTTCGCGAGATCGGGCCGGCGTTAACGAAACTGTTCCGCCGGCCCTGAGCAGACACCGCCTCTCCGGTGGCTTTTAACTGTGCCGGTTAACACCTGGTCAGGCATGCCGGTCTATAGATGGCCGGGAAATAGCGCATAACCAGCCATGAAAACCGGTGTGATCGACAGGCCGACCGAAAGCGCGCCGCACGGAAAACCGTCGGCCGCGAAGGCGTGGCTCAAGGCGATCGAGCTCACCTCGCGCATCGAGGCCGATCCGTGCCGGCTGTTCGCCGATGTCGTCGAAGATCTTGCGGCGCGCCAGGGCGACCGGCCGGCGCTGATTTCGGACGCGCAAACCCTTACCTATCGCACGCTCAGTGAGCGCATCAACCGCTACGCGCGTTGGGCGCTGGCGGCGAGCATCAAGCCCGGCGACACGGTTTGCCTGATCATGCCGACCCGGCCGGACTACGTCGCGGCGTGGCTCGGTGTGAGCCGGGTCGGCGGCGTCGTGGCGCTGATCAACACAAGGCTGGTCGGGCAATCGCTGGCGCATTGCATCAATGTCGCCGCCGCGGATCACGTCATCCTTGCGGAAGAGCTTGCGGATGCCTTCGAGGCGGCGCGGCCGCAGCTTGCGCGCGCGCCGAAGGTCTGGGCCGACCTGAGCATCGATGCCGCGCTCTCGCAGCTCGACGGCAGTCCGCTGTCGCCGACTGAACGTCGCGACGTCACGATCAACGACCGCGCGCTCCTGATCTACACCTCGGGCACGACCGGCCTGCCCAAGGCCGCGAGCATCAGCCATCGCCGCATCCTGAACTGGGGCGGCTGGTTTGCAGGGCTCGCCGACGCGAGGCCCGGCGATCGCCTCTACAATTGCCTGCCAGTCTATCACTCCGTCGGCGGCATTGTCGCGCCCTGCAGCATGCTGTTTGCCGGCGCGTCGGTTGCGCTCGCCGACAAATTCTCGGCGACGAATTTCTGGAGCGATCTCGTCCGCTTCGATTGCACGCTGTTCCAGTATATCGGCGAGCTGTGCCGCTATCTCCTGAAGGCGCCGGCTTCGGAATTCGAAAAGCAGCACCGGCTGCGGCTCGCGTGCGGCAACGGCCTGCGCGGCGACATCTGGGAGGGATTCCAGACGCGATTTTCGATCCCGCGCATCCTGGAGTTCTACGCCGCGACCGAAGGCAATTTCTCACTCTACAATGTCGAAGGCAAAGTCGGTGCGATCGGCCGGATTCCGCCGTTGCTGGCGCATCGGTTTCCGGCCTCCATCGTCAAGGTCGACGCCGAGCATGGGGCTCCCTTGCGCGACGACAACGGGCTCTGCATCGCCTGCGCGCGCGGCGAGGTCGGCGAAGCCATTGGCCGCATCGGCGCGGCCGACGAAGGCGGCGGCCGCTTCGAGGGCTATACCGATCGCGCCGAGACCGACAAGAAAATCCTGCGCGACGTTTTTGCCAAAGGCGATGCCTGGTTTCGCACCGGCGACCTGATGCGGCTCGACGAGCAAGGCTATTTCCATTTCGTCGACCGGGTCGGCGACACCTTCCGCTGGAAAGGCGAGAATGTCGCGACCGGCGAAGTCAACGATGCGATCCGCGAATGCGAAGGCGTGCTTGACGCCACGACCTACGGCGTCGAAGTCGCAGGCGCCGATGGCCGCGCCGGCGTGGTGGCGATCGTTACAGGTGACGGCTTCGACTTCAGGGATTTCGCCGCGCATCTCGCGGGCCGGCTGCCCGCTTACGCGCATCCCCTGTTCGTCCGCGTCAGCGCTTCGCTCGATGCGACCGAAACCTTCAAGCAGAAAAAGCATCTGTTGATGCGCGAGGGATTCGACCCCGCCGTCGTCGCCGATCCGCTCTATTTCAAGGACCTGGAATCCGGCGAATATCGCCCGCTCGATACGGAGATCTTCGCGCGCATCGCGGACGGTAAAATCCGTTTCTAAAATTATACGAAAACTTGTCCTGTCGTTCGAATCTTCCGGGTTCGGCGAGGCCGATATTTACCAACCAAGCCAAAAGCTCGCAGACGCGGCTCCGTTAATTCACACTTCCGCGCTATGATGATGGCCAACGATTTATTGCAGAGGCGAGTCATTCCATGTCGGCCAGGTTAAGGATCATTGCGGCGATGAAACAGATCGCCGAGGAGCAGGAGGTGAAACTGCCGCCGCTTAACGACGAGCTCTCGCTCCATGAAACCGGCTTCGACTCGCTGGCGTTCGCGATCCTGGTCGCGCGCCTGGAAGACGACCTTGGTATCGATCCGTTTACCATCTCGGAGGATGCGGCGTTCCCGCTGACAGTCGGCGATTTCGTCCGGGCCTACGAAAATGTCCCCGCGTGAGGTATTCGCGCTCCGCGACTATCTCAGTCCGGAGCTGAAGGGCCGCGCCATCTCCGACGCGCGGCATCTTCTGTCGCTGACCGATATCCTGTCGCAGACCTGCCTCTCCGACCGCGTGCGCGAGCTTGCGGGCCGCTCGGTGCTGGTTTCGGTGTCCGGGCAATTGCTCGCTGCGCTCGCGATGATCGAGCTCGACGGCGTCGCCCGCCGCATGCTGCTGTGCCCGCCCGATCTCAATCCCGATCACATCCAGGCGCTGATCGAGGATGCCGACATCGAGGCCATCGTCACCGATGAGCCGCGACGCTGGACCGACGCCGGCGTTTACCTGATCATCGGCGCGCACTTGCCCGAACGGGCCAAGGGCCCGGTGAAGACCGAGCGCGCCACCGAATGGCTGATGCTGACTTCCGGCACCTCGGGCGTGCCGAAGATCGTCGGCCATACGCTCGAGGGCCTTTGCGGCGCGATCGTTGCCGACGGGCCGGCGCGCGGCGCGCGGCCGGTGTGGGCGACGTTCTATGACATCCGCCGCTATGGCGGCCTGCAGATCTTCCTGCGCGCCATCATCGGCGGCGGCTCGATGGTGCTGTCCGAATATGGCGAGCCGCTTGCCGATCACGTGGCGCGGCTCCGCGAGCGCGGCGTCACCCATATTTCCGGCACGCCATCGCATTGGCGCAAGCTGTTGATGAGCGGCGCGGCGGCGGACTTTTCGCCGCGCTATGTGCGTCTGTCGGGCGAGATTGCCGACCAGGCCGTGCTCGACGGTCTCGCGCAGGCGTTCCCGAACGCTTCCGTCGGCCATGCCTATGCCTCAACGGAGGCCGGCGTCGGCTTTGCCGTCAACGACGGCCGCGAAGGTTTTCCGGCGAGCCTGATCGGACCGGACCGTGACGGCGTCGAAATGAAGATCGTGGACGGTTCGCTCCGCATCCGCTCCAGGCGCGCCGCGCATGCCTATGTCGGCAAGCGCGCCGCGGCGCTGACGGATGGAGACGGTTTCGTCGACACCGGCGATATGGTGGAGCTGCGCGGCGACCGCTATCACTTTGTCGGCCGCCGCGGCGGCATCATCAATATCGGCGGCCTGAAGGTGCATCCCGAGGAGATCGAGGCTGTCATCAACGCCCATGCCGAGGTACGGATGTCGCGCGCCAAGTCACGCCGCAGCCCGATCACCGGCTCGATCGTGGTCGCGGACGTGATCCTCACCGCCGATGGCGCGGGCCGGCAGAAGGAGATCCGCGAGGAGATCCTTGGCCAGTGTCGCGCAACTCTCGCCTCGCACAAGGTCCCCGCGGTGATCCGCTTTGTCGAAGCCCTTGACGTGACGCCGGCCGGAAAGCTCGCGCGCTCCGATGCGTAACGTCCTCGTCACCGGCGGCAGCCGCGGTATCGGCCTTGCCATCGCGCAGAAGCTCGCGTCTGCCGGCTTCAACGCGATCGCGGTGGCGCGGCGCGAAAACGACGAGCTGCGGGCGGCGATCGGCGAGGCCAGGCAAGGCAATCTCCACTTTCGCGCCTGCGACCTCAGCGCGATCGATGAGCTTCCTGCCTTCGTGAAATCGTTGCGCGACGAGTTCGGCGCGATCTATGGCCTGGTTAACAACGCCGGCATCGGTACCGAAGGCCTGCTCGCGACCATGCACAATTCCGACATCGAGGCGCTGGTGCGCCTCAACGTGCTGTCGCCGGTGATCCTTACCAAATATGTCGTGCGGCACATGATGGCCGACGGCGAGGGCCGCATTGTCAACATCTCGTCGATCATCGCCTCCACCGGCTATAACGGGCTTTCCGTCTATGGCGCGACCAAGGCGGCTGCGACCGGCTTCACCCGCTCGCTGGCGCGCGAGGTCGGCAAGGTCGGCATCACCGTGAACGCGATTGCGCCGGGCTTCGTCGACACCGAGCTGACGCAAGGCCTCGGCGGTGACGGTCGTGAGAAGATCGCCAAGCGCAGTGCGCTGCGCCGGCTGCCAGAGGCCGACGACGTCGCGTGCATGGTGGAATATCTGTTCAGCGACGGCGGCCGCAACATCACCGGCAGTGTGCTGACCATCGACGCCGGCAACACCGCCTGAGCGCGCACTTCACCGGGCTTTCATAAGCCGATCTTGTTCGAGCGCGATATTGGGTTCAGTATCGCTGCAGGTCTCGATCGAGGTATCCGGTGCAATTCATCCATACATTCCAGCTCGACGATTTCCTCGACACGCTCGTCAGCCTGCTTGTCGCCTTCGTGCTGGGGACCCTGATCGGCGCGGAGCGCCAGTACCGTCAACGCAGCGCGGGCTTGCGCACCAACGTCCTGGTCTGCGTGGGCGCGGCCGCCTTTGTCGATCTCGCCAATCGTATCGACGGCGCGGAAGGTGCGGTGCGCGTGATCGCCTATGTCGTGTCCGGCATCGGCTTTCTTGGCGCCGGCGTGATCATGAAGGAAGGCCTCAATGTCCGCGGACTCAACACGGCCGCAACGCTCTGGGCCTCCGCGGCGGTCGGTTCCTGTGCCGGCGCCGACATGGCGGCGCAATCGGTGGCGCTGACGATTTTCATCCTGGCCGGCAACACGCTGCTGCGGCCGCTGGTGAACGCGATCGACCGCATCCCGCTGAACGAGCGCACTTCCGAGGCCACCTACGAGATCAGCATCACGACCGACTCCAAGCGCGCGGCCGAGTTGCGTGATTTCATGAATGAGCGGCTGGACGCCGCCAGTTACCCCGTGCGCGAGACCAAGATCGTGTTTCACTCCGGCGACAACGTCGAGGTTTCCGCGGTGCTGGTGCCGCGCGCGGTCGAGCCCGGCGACCTCGATGCGGTCGTCTCCGATCTTTCGAAACTGCCCGGGGTCGGTCACGCGACCTGGAATGTGAGCGCGCTCGAGTAGAGCGAGGGAGGATCACATGGCGACGCGACGCGATTTCGTGCTTGGCGCAGCCGCGGCGACGCTGCCGCGCTTGATCGCCACGGGCATTGGCGGCCCGGCCGCCGCCGCTGAAAGCCCGAAGCCGGCCGAAAAGGATTGGGATCAGGGCGCCGTTCAGCATCTGATTCCGACCGCGAGCCACGACCGTTTTCTGATCAAGGCGTCATTCACGCAAGCGCAAGTCGCGCCGCCCACCCTTGAAGTTGGCAACACCAAGGTGCGCGGACAGTCTAACGCTGCGGCCGGCGATTTCTGGCAATTCGATGTCCCCGGACTGTCGCCGGCGACGCCCTACAGGCTCTCATTGAAAGGCGCGAGCGGGAAAACGTTGTGCGAGCCGTGGCAGCTTTCGACTTTCCCCGCGCCCGACGCGATGCCGGAGCGGTTGCGGCTAATGATCTATACCTGCGGCGGCGGGCATGATGGCCTCAACCAGGGCCTGCCCGAGGGCAAGATCAACTGGCTGCCGTCGGCGCTGCGCCGTCGCCTGCTGGCGCGCGGGCTGTCGTTCAAGCCCGATGCGCTGATCGCCAATGGCGACCAGATCTATTGGGACTTGCGCGCGCCGCGGGCTTCCAAGAGCAGCGGTGCCTCGCCGCTCGGCAAGCAGCTTGCGGGCACGTTCGATCGTGCGCAGCCGGTGTTCGGCACAGCCAATGAAACCGTGTTCCGCTGCGCGACGGGCGCGCAGATTATTCCGCAATATGGCGCGCTGCTCCGCTCGACGCCGGTCTTCTTCATGCAGGACGACCATGATTATTTCGACAATGACGAGGCGACCGACGACATCATCACGTTTCCGCCGGATGCCTTCATGCTTGCGCTCGCCCGCGCCACGCGTCAGCTCTACTATCCGGAATATCTGCCCGACCGGAATCGCCCGCCGGGACTTCCGGGCGCGTCGGCGCCGGACCGCGCGCCCGGTGTCGCCGAGGCCTTCGGCACGCTGCGCTACGGCAAGCTGGCCGAAATCCTGCTCTACGACGTCCGCCGCACGGTGACGCTGGCAGGGCCGAGCGCGGTGTTCCTCGACGGCACGGTGGAAAACTGGCTGCGGTCGCGGATGACCGACCGCGAGATGATCCATGTCGTCAACATCCCTTCGAATCCGCCGGGCTGGAGCGCGGGCAAATGGGGCGAATGGTATCCGGACATTCTGTCCAGGGACGGCAAGCTGACGACAGATGTGCAAAAGCCCTATTGGCAGAGTGGCTGGCTGAAGCAGCACGACCGGCTGATGGCCGAGGTCGCGGCGATGCCGGGACGCATTCCGCTGGTCGTCTCCGGCGACCTGCATGCGATCGCCGAGGGCCGCATGCAGCGCAGCGGCGCGCTGGATTTCGGCAAAAATCCTGTTGTGGTGATTCTGTCAGGCCCGCTCGGCACCGGTGACCGGGGCTGGGCCTCCGCTTTCCGCGGCATCGGCGCGACGCCTTCGACGCATTTGACCATGGTGGAAGACCTGAAGCCGATCGAGGAGAACGGTTTTATTCTCGCCGACTTCACCAGGGACGGCATCACCGTGCGCTACTTCCGCTTCAGCTATCACACGCAGTCGGCTGATGTGATCGACACGCTGGAGCCGTTCCGCGTGACGGAGCTGATCCGAAGCTGACCTTCGCTCAGAACGCTGCAATGTCCGCTTCCAGGAGATGAGCGGGTCAGTCAGGTTGCCGAGGTCAGCTTGACCCGAAACAGTCGTGCGGCCAGAGAGGGCGGTCCGTGACACTGTCCGCAAAATGCATCATAATTATTCTCTCTCCCGGCCGGAATGCGCTGGTCGGGCCTTTGATATTGTCAACCCAGCCATGGAAAATCTGACGCACTACCCGCTGCTTTTGTTCGTTGTTTCTTTTGTGGCACTGTCAGTCGTTGCGGTCGCAGGATCATGGCTTCGCGGGCGTTATCCGACCGCCGACGACGAGCAGAACGAACATCTTGGTGTAATCCTTGCGGCTATCCTGACGTTGCTCGGCCTGATCATCGGCTTCAGCTTTTCGATGGCGGCCAATCGTTATGATCAGCGCAAGAATTTCGAAGAGGCGGAAGCCAACGCCATTGGAACCGAAATACTGCGCGCCGATTTTCTTCCCTCCGCCGATGCCGCAAACGTTCGCAAGCTCCTTGCCGAGTACACGGGCCTGCGCATCCAGTTTTACCTCAACAAAGACGACAATCTGCGCAGGAAAATGGCCGAACGGACGGCTCAGTTGCAAGCCGCTCTTTGGTCTGCAGTCCGCAAATCCTCGGCTGCGCAGCCAACTCCCGTGGAGGCGCTGGCAATCGCAGGAATGAACGATGTAATGAATTCGCAAGGCTATACGCAGGCAGCGTTTTGGAATCGGATACCTACTGCCGCATGGTTTTTCATGGCGATCATCGCGCTATGTTCCAATGCGTTGATCGGCTACCGAAGCGCCAAGGCTGGGCCAAGACTGCTGTTCGTGCTGCCGCTCATCGTTTCGTTTGCCTTCCTCCTGATCGCCGACATCGATGCTCCTCGCCATGGCCTGATTGAGGTGAGGCCGCAAAATCTGGAAAGTCTGGCGAACTCGCTCAGCGATCTAGAGCCTGTCATCAATTGAGCCAGATGATAGCAGCCGCGAGGTGGATTGCGGCGAGGAAATTTCTGGCGGTTTTGTCGTAGCGGGTGGCGATGGCGCGGTATTGCTTGAGCTTGCAGAAGAAATTCTCGATGAGATGACGTGCCTTGTAGGCGTCTCTGTCGAAATCGCGTTGGACCTTGCGGTTTCTCTTGGGCGGGATCACGAACGACTTCCCTCGTGCCCGTAGCGGCTCGATCACCCGCTCGTCGGCATCGAAGGCCTTGTCTGCCAGCAAAGTCTCGGCAGCCATATCCGGCAACAGCGCGTCGGCCCCTTCCAGATCATGGGCTTGGCCCGGCGTCAGGATAAAGTCCAGCGGATTGCCCAAGGCATCGACGAGCGCATAAATCTTGGTGCTCAGCCCGCCTTTACTGCGCCCGATCGCCTGGTCTTCGCCGTCTTTTTTTGGGCGCCGGCACTGTGCTGATGCGCCCGTACGATCGTACTGTCGATCATGGCGTACTCATTGTCCGCATCGCTCGCCAGCATCTCAAACAGCTTCTTCCACACCCCGCTTTTGGCCCAGCGCGAGAAGCGCGTATGTATCTTGATCGGATCGCCAAAGCGTTCAGGCAAGTCCCGCCAAGGGATTCCGGCCCGATAACGGTAGATCACCGCCTCTACAAACAGTCGGTTGTCCTTGGCCGTTACCCCCACATGCCCTTCGCGTCCGGGCAAAATATCCTTGATCCTGTCCCATTGATCGTCCCGAAGGGCGTAGCGGCGCATATGTCAGCTCCGAATCAGCTGACTGCCTATAAATCACGCGATAATATGCTTGGGAATCCTCTAATTGAGGACAGGCTCTAGCACGCTAAAACCATCCCACGAGCAGCCACCGCTCTAACCTACCGGCGGTCAATGCCCGCTGCGCGCGTAGATCTCGTAACCCGTGACCAGGATTTCGAACGCAATCAGGAAGATCACGATCAATTCCAGCCGCAGCGATCGTTTGGCGTCGATGATGTCGGCGAGCGTGGTCGCGGTGTCGGAGATCACCTCGAGCTTGCGGTTCAGGATTTCGACGCGCTCGGAGAGCTCATATTCGTCCTCGAGCCGCGCATAGAGGCGTTCGAGATCGGGACGGTCCCATAGCACGTCGGGCTTTTCGCCGACGGCGACGCGGCCCGACACACGATGCTGAACCAGCAGCGAATTGCCGAGCAGTTTCAGGAGGTCGGTCCGGCTCTTCGAGGTCTGGCCGGACGTGGCGAGCTCGCGCGCGAACGGCTCGATGATGTCGAAGACATTGGCGACCTCGCGCTCGTCGTGGCCGAGCACCACGCTTTTCGCCAGCGCGTCAGACACCACGAGCAGCCGCTCCAGCGACATCTCCCGGACCTCTGGATCGGGCCGCCGACCGGGATCGGCTCCTCGCCTTCCCTGGCGACCTGGACCCTCGCCCATTCCTCCTCGCGCGGGGTGAACCTGCCGAAGGTGCGGGAGTTCAGCCGTTCGAGAAACTCCGCCTCCTGATCGGCCGTCAGCCCGAGGAAAACGACGACGCCATAGCGAAACACCACGGCCAGCCCGTTTGCGCCGATGCGCACGGCGAGCGGCGTGCCCGACAGGATCTCGCCCTCGAAGGCGGCCGTATTGATGCGGTCGCCGATCTGCAGCGCATGAACGTTGATCTGGATCGGGGACTGGCCGGTCATGGCCCAGTCAGTAACAGAGGACGCGCGTTTTTTCGATGACGGGGATGGCGGCGATATTGGCGCAGCGATCATGCATCGCTTATCTCGTGTTGAAATATTTTCTGTCACAACCTTGCCGGTCGTGATTTGTTGCGCATAATCACCCCGGAGGGCGTCCTGCCGTCCTTCGTGCTCCCTTGCTGGTCATCGGGGATCGTAAATGGGTGACGCGATTCAAACAGCAACACCTGCCGGCGAGCCAACGTTTCAGATCGGCCTTGCCCTGGCGGGCGCCATTTCGGCGGGAGCCTATACCGCGGGTGTCCTCGACTTCCTGTTCCAGGCGCTGACGGAGTGGGACAAGCACCGCGGCGAGAGCGGCATTCCCAACCATCGCATCGTCCTGAAGGTCATCGCGGGCGCCTCGGCCGGGGGCATTACCGGCGCGCTTGGTGCGATAGCGCTTGCCCGAGGTCTGGCTCCGCGTGGATTTCCGCCGGGCCAGAAGTTTTATCCGGACCGCTATCCGGAGCACCAAAGCATCCAGTGTGTTCTGCCGTCGTTGTACGAAACCTGGGTCACGCAGCCCGCGATGATCAGTGCCGATAGCGTTGGCGGCCTGCTTGCCATCGATGATTTAAGGATTGATGCCAGCAAGCCGATTCTGCGGTCGCTGCTTGATGCCTCGCTGCTCGATACCATCAAGAAGACTGCCATCGAGGCGCCGGCAAAGGGCAGCGACGAGATCAAGCCTGCCGTTCCGTTTATCGCGGAGAAGCTTCACATCTATCTCACCATCTCGAACATGCGCGGGATCCCCTTCAAGGTCGAATTCGGGAAAAATACCTATGGCATGCTCACGATCGGAGACCGCATCCATTATGTCGTCACCGATCTCGGCAGCAGGAATTTGTCCGTCGCGGGGTCCTGGGTTGACGATGACGCGGCTCTGGCGGGCTACGAAATATCCGTGAAGACGCTTCCGCGGCGCGGCCAGCCCTTGCCGGAGCAGTGGGATCACTATGGTACTTCTGCGCTGGCGTCCGGCGCATTTCCGGTTGGGCTCGCTCCTCGCGAAATCCGCCAGCCATGGCAGTACTATCTGTCGAGGCGTTACCCGCTTCCAATTCCGAGCGGCAACATCAAGCCGAACTTTCCGCCGGGCGCCGGGCCGGATGGTGAGTTCGTATTCCAGAGCGTCGATGGTGGCATCGTCAACAACAATCCATTCGACTACGCGCAATATGCGCTGTTCGACGGCGCGGCACTGCGGCCGGCCAGCGGCCAGGCCGTCGATCGTGCCATCATCATGGTCGCGCCGTTTCCCGAACCGCCCGCGTTGCAGCCGGAAGGCACTCCGACTGCAGCCGTCATCGCGATCATCAAGAGGCTATTCCCGTCGTTGGTCAACCAGGCGCGCTTTCGGACGGCCGATCTGGCACCAGCCTTCGACGATCGTGATCACAGCCGCTACCTGATCGCCCCGCTGCGCCGCATTCCGCGTCTTGACGAGGACTCGCAGGCACTGCCCAAGGAACGCTTCGCGATTGCCTGCGGATTGCTCGGCGGATTCGGCGGGTTTCTTGACGAAAAATTCAGGGACCACGATTTTCAGCTCGGCCGGCGCAATTGCCAGCAATTTCTCAAGACGAGCTTTTGGGTGCCGTCAGGCAATGTGGTCGTCGGCGAAACCACACCGGGCGCTGAGTTCCCTATCATTCCCCTTGTCGGCGATGCCGAGCCCGCAGTGCAATTGCCCGAATGGCCGCGGATGAAGGAGAGTGATTTCAACACGCTCTGTGAGCGGGCGGAACAGCGCATCGACGCCGTCGTGCCGTATTTGATCGATTCCGAAACATTCAACGTAAAATTGCGCCTCGCTCTGAAGTTCGGCTGGAAAACCTTCATTCGCAATCCGGTGAGGACATTCGTGCGGGGGACCATGCTCGCCGATCTGGTTCGTCGCGGACAGATTGAGGGCTGGCAGATACCAGACGATATTGCAAATTCTGCCAAAAGAGCTGGTGGAGAAGCGATCGACGTGCAGGAGATCCTCGGCGAGCTGCTCAATCCGGCTTTCGATTTTCGCACGCCGAAGTCGATCGCAAATGCGGCGCACCTGACGCCTCAGTTCGTTTCCAGAATGCTTGAAGAGCTTTCCCGGGAGACCACACCGGCCCACATGCGGACCTGGCAAGACGGCAACGCGTGGGCCTTCGTCGACACGAAACCCGGATTTTTCAAGAGGCTGCCGGGCGTCAAATCCCTTCTGGGGTGGTGGGATGCGCCGAGTATTTCCTGAGTCGATTTGCAAGATTTGGAATTTGAAAGATGTCAGTAAGCACCGGACTAAGCATCCTCGGTCTGATCAAATTCATCCTGCCTGACGGGTCCACCGAACCGAACGAGTGGAATGCGGCATGCGATTGGCCGCCTGACTTGTTCGCCGCCGTCGCAGCCCTTGCCGAGCGTTCCGGCCTCTACTCCGAGGCGGGCTGGGCCGCTGGCTTCGAAATCGACGACAATTGGGTTTCCGACACGCGCCGTATCGGCGGGCTCTGGGCGGATCAGGTCACGCCGCCTCAGGAGGTCGAAGAGCTGTGGTCGGAACTCATCACAGATTATGGCGAAGAGTCCCTCTACAGCAGGTCTCCGGAGTCGCTGAAGTGGAAAAGTATCGCGTTACGGCTGCTTTCGATCGCGGATGAGGCGTGCGCAGGCATCGGCTTTGCGCCCGGACACCCGCTGGAATCCGAGAGTCCGATTCAATACCTTGTCTATGAGGAGTTCTACAATCTGGCGGCGCATCGGGTCGGCTCGGCGGCTTCATTGGAGAAGCTCCTGCCGTATCTGCCGTATAGTCTCTGCGTTCGCGTGCCGCCGAGCATCGCCTGCGTTCAGCCCAAGGCCAGCACGCCGGCAGTCGGGTGCACGCTGCGTTCGCTCACGCACCACCTCGCATTGCTGCCGTCCGTTGCCAATGTGGCGACAACCTGGCAACCGGCGGCCAGCAAGCCAGGGAAGCCGCGCGAGCCCTTCAACATCCTCATTGTTCCATTTCCTTTTCACGTTCCCGGGACGAGCTTCACCCCCGCCAGCGATCCGGAAAGGCGCAACGAGCGTCCATTCACCCTCAAGCCATCCGCGTGGATGGGTAAGGCGACGGCCAAGGATTTTGCCGATTTCCTGATCAAGCTGATCAGGGAGGCCAAGGGCGAACTTGAACCGGTGCACGCGATCGTCATGCCTGAGACCGCCCTGCCGACGACATTTGCCAATCAGGTCGCAGCCATTCTCGCCAAGCGAACCTCCCTTGAACTCCTGATCACGGGGGTGGTCGCGGATCGAGAGAACGAGCTGCGCAACATGGCGGCAATGTATCGATTTCTGGACCAAAGCGTCGCCAGTGCTACGTTTCAATCGAAGCACCATCGCTGGATACTGAGCGGCGATCAGGTGAGGCGCTATCACCTCGGCCATGTACTGGACCCGAACTGCAAATGGTGGGAAAAGATCGATGTCAGCTATCGCGCCTGCTACGTGATGACGTTCCGGGCGCAGGCCACGCTGGCGGTCCTGGTGTGCGAGGACCTTGCCCGCTACGATCCGGTGCTCACGGTCATGAACGCGATCGGTCCAAATCTCGTGGTGGCGCTCTTGATGGACGGCCCGCAACTCGAGCAGCGATGGTCCGGAAGGTACGCGACCGCGCTTGCCGAGGATCCGGGCTCCGCGGTGCTAACGGTGACGTCGCTCGGAATGGTGCTTCGATCGTCTATGCCGGGCGACACCGAAAACCGGGAGATCGCGCTCTGGAAGCAGCCAAACGGACAGGCCCGCCCCCTGAAACTTCCCAAGGGAGATCATGCGCTCCTGGTTACGTTAACCAGTCGTTTGGTAGAGCAGTACACGCTTGACGGACGTGGAGACGGCGGTTCAACGGTCCAATTCGAGCTCGGCGCGGCGCGACCGGTGCGGTACCCGCACCGGCTTCCCCGCTGGCTGGTATTCAAGGGTTGAATCTGATAAAACGATGGCTAGCTGAGGGTTGCGCCGATTGGAGATGGAAATGGCTGCTTCAGACAAACTGGTGGACCTGCTGCGGTCCAACCTTGATAAGGTCGCGAAGCCGTCCAGTTACGACGACCTGCGCCGGAAGCTTTCGAGCATAAAGTCCGGCCGCGCAGCCCCGGCGATCAAGGAGAGTCCGGAAAACATCCGGCCTATCACGAGCTTCGAGAACGACGGCTAGGTGCCATCGATCGCGCGGCGGGTCGCTCCCTCTTGCCCACCCCGCTTGTCACGACCGGTTTTTTGATGATTTGGCGAACCCGGATGTCGTGTCCGTCGTAGCTTCTTCACGATCCGTTAATTTGGCGATCTCGCACCGATGACGACAGCGAGCGGTAGCGACGCGTTTTATGGCGCCATCCCCGTGTTCCGCGGCTTTACCAAGCTGATGGAGCCACAACTGTATTCGCCACTGCCGGACGACTGGAGCGTCGGCGTCGCCGATATCGTGGAATTGACCATGGCCATTGCGGCGCAGCGTTACAAGGCGGTCAACATGGCGGGCGCGGCCGTCATCGCCTCCGTGACCAATGCGCTGGGGGGCCGCGAATTTCCCTTCGCGTTCGGCGGCGACGGTGCGAGCTTTGCGGTCTCGCCCGACGATCTCGCTTCAGCCCGCGAGGCGCTGGCGGCGACGGCGACCTGGGTTAGCGAAGACCTCGACCTCGTGATGCGGGTGGCGCTGGTGCCGGTAGCCGCTATCCGCGCGCAGGGATTGGATGTGCGCGTCGCACGCTTCGGCCCGTCGGCCAATCTGTCCTATGCGATGTTCTCCGGCGGCGGGCTGGGCTGGGCGGAAGCCGCGATGAAGCGCGGGGAGTTCGCGGTCGCTGCGGCGGCGCCCGGCACGCAGCCCGATCTGTCCGGGCTCTCCTGCCGCTTCGAGGAAATCCCCGCCGCGCGCGGGCTCATCCTTTCGGTGCTGGTGGTGCCCACGGCGAAGGCCGATCCGCTCGCCTTCCGCAAGGTGATCGAGGACATCATCCAGCTGGTCGAGCGGACGCCGGATGCGGGACGGCCGGTGCCATCCGGTGGGCCGCCCCTGAGATGGCCGCCCCAAGGACTCGACTACGAGGCGCGCGCCGCGCGCGGCGGCCCGCTGTTTGCGCGCAAGGGCGCGGTTCTCGCACTGACGCTGTGGGCCTATGTGGTGATGCGCTTCGGCATCAAGGTGGGCAACTTCGTGCCGAAGAATTATGTGCGGCAGGTGGTCGAAAATTCCGACTTCCGCAAATATGACGATGGCTTGCGCATGATCCTCGATTGCACCGAGGAATTGGCGGGCGCGCTCACCGAACGCCTCGCCACGGCGGCCGCGAACGGCGTGGTGCGCTACGGGCTGCACCGGCAGGACGCCGCGATGATGACCTGCTTCACGCCGTCGGTGATGCGCGCCGACCATGTGCATTTCATCGACGGCGCCCGCGGCGGCTACGCGTCGGCGGCGACCGCGCTGAAAGCCATGGCTGCGTAATGCATCACCACGGCAGCCCGTTGAGATCGAGCACGCCGTCGCGCGGCGCGCGGCGAATATCAAACACGAAGGGCCACATCAGCTCGAAGCGGATGCGTCCGGTCTTCTGCTCGCAGAAGACTTCGCCCATGAAGGGGTGCCAGCCGCGGGCCTGATAAAACGCGAAATTGTGCTCCTCGCAGAACAGCACCGCGAAGCGCACGGCCTCGTTGGCGCGCATCGTGTCGATCGCCGCTTGCAGCGCAACGCTGGCATAGCCGCGGCCGCGGCAATCCTGGCGGGTCATGACGCCGCCGATGCCGCCGACATGGATCTTGTGCCCGTTCCAGGTGATGGTGCGGAAATGGATGCCGACATGGCAGACGAGGGAGCCTTCGGGTGCATCGATCAACACGCGCAGATCGGCATGCGCCCAGTCGATACGGCCCCATGGCAGCTTCTCGACGATCTGCCGCCCGAACACCACATCATGCAGGGGCTCGGTCCGCTTCCAGGAGGCGTCGCCGTTGACGACGTCGATCTCGATGCTCATCCGTTCAAACTTTCCGCCGCGGTAGTGATCGAGCGCACAGAAGCGCCGCCGGCCTTGCTGTCGCCCACGACCGTGAGGTCGATGCGGAAGCTTCGCCGGAAATCGTCAGCACACAAACTCCGGCCGCGACTGCAAGAGCGGTTCTTGTTTTCATGATTTGTCCTTTAAGCAACTAATCCCAAACAATAATTTCGACTTAAATCGGCCGGATGAAGCTTGGCAATTCATGGCTCTTGCCGGCAGGGCCTTGGTTTGAAAAGGCAGTATTTTCAGATGCTGGAACCTTCTATAAGGGGTCCCGTTAAGTCACGTCTCCCTCAGTTGCGGATATCATCCCATGACCTTTACGCTTCCCCCCCTGCCTTACGCCCATGACGCCCTTGGGTCTTACATGTCGAAGGAAACGCTGGAATACCACCACGACAAGCACCATCAGGCCTATGTCACCAACGGCAACAACGCGATCAAGGGGACCGAATTCGAAGGCAAGTCCCTCGAGGAGATCGTGAAGGGCTCCTACAACAAGAATGCTGCGGTGTTCAACAACGCCGGCCAGCACTACAACCACATCCACTTCTGGAAGTGGATGAAGCCGAATGGCGGCGGCAGCAAGCTGCCCGGCCGGCTGGAGAAGAAGATCAACGACGACCTCGGCGGTTTGGAAAAGCTCAAGACCGATTTCGCCGCCGCCGGCGCCGGCCAGTTCGGCTCCGGCTGGTGCTGGCTTCAGGTGAAGAACGGCAAGCTCGAAATCTCCAAGACCCCCAACGGCGAAAATCCGCTGGTGCATGGCGCCACGCCGATCCTCGGCTGCGACGTCTGGGAGCATTCCTACTACATCGACTATCGCAACCGCCGTCCGGATTACCTGAAGGCGTTTGTCGACCATCTCGTGAACTGGGATTATGTCGACGAGCTGTTCGGCAAGGCGGGCTGATCGTTACGTTGTCATTCCGGGTTGGTTCGAAGGACCAGACCCGGAATCTCGAGATTCTCAAGTGCGCAATTGCGCACCATAGTTCGATGCTGCGCACTGCCCCGGAATGACAAATCAACAAGGGCGGTAGCTCAAGCTGCCGCCCTTTTGCTTGGCTGGTCCTTGCAGCGACCTCCTTGGCAGATGTTATGTTATAATATAACATCTTTGGATGGTTCCACACGATCACAGCCATCAACACGGCCACGCTCACAGCCATTCCCACGGGCCGGCCGCGCCTCATCCGGCGCAGGCAGCGACCTGGTCGATCCTGCGCATGCCCGTGGCCTCGCGGCTCGCCGTCGCGTTCGCCGTCAGTGCGTGCCTCTGGGCCGTGGTCTGGGCGGCGATGAGGTGACCGTGGCCGCGCAACTCACGCTCCGCGACCTCACGCTCGGTTATGACCGCCACCCGGCGGTGCATCATCTCTCGGGCGAAGTGGCTTGCGGCGCGCTCCTGGCCGTCGTCGGCCCGAATGGCGCGGGCAAGTCGACATTGTTTCGCGGCCTTGTCGGCATCCTCAAGCCGCTGTCCGGCTCGATCGCGCGCGGCGGCCTCGACGCACGCGACATCGCCTATCTGCCGCAAACCGCCGACATCGACCGCAGCTTTCCGATCACCGTGTTCGATTTCGTCGGCACCGGGCTGTGGCGGGCCACCGGCTTGTTCGGCGGCATCGGCAAGGTCGAGCGCGACAAGATCGGCCGCGCGCTCGGCGCCGTCGGCCTCACCGGCTTCGAGAACCGTGTCATCGGCACGCTCTCCGGCGGGCAGTTGCAGCGGCTGTTGTTCGCGCGCGTGATGCTGCAGGACGCACGGCTGATCGTGCTGGATGAGCCCTTCAACGCCATCGACTCCCGCACGGCGGATGATCTGCTTTTGCTGGTGAAGCGCTGGCACACCGAAGGCCGCACCGTGCTGGCCGCGCTGCACGATATGGAATTGGTGGGATTGCATTTTCCGGAAACGCTGCTGCTCGCGCGCGAGCCGGTGGCCTGGGGCGCCACGGCGCAAGTGCTGACCGCGGAGAACCTGATCGACGCGCGGCGGATGTGCGAGGCTTTTGACGATTCCGCCGCCGCCTGCGTCGCCGATCCACCATCGCGGGCCGCCTGACCGTGTCGCTTTACGCCGCGTTGATCGCGCCCTTCACCGAATTCGAGTTCATGCGCCGCGCGCTCGCGGCGATCATCGCCCTGTCGCTCGGCGGTGCGCCGATCGGCGTGTTTCTGATGCTGCGGCGGATGAGTCTCGTCGGCGACGCCATGGCGCATGCGATCCTGCCGGGCGCCGCCATCGGCTTCCTGCTCTACGGGCTCAATCTTCTGGCGATGATCCTGGGCGGCCTGATCGCGGGCTTTCTGGTGGCGCTGCTCGCCGGCGTGGTCGCGCGCTCGACCGGGCTGAAGGAAGACGCCTCTCTCGCGACATTCTATCTCGCTTCGCTCGCACTCGGCGTCACCATTGTCTCGGTCAAGGGCACCAATATCGACCTGTTGCACGTGTTGTTCGGCAATATCCTCGCAATGGACGACCAGACACTGTTGGTCGTCGCCTTCAATGCGACCATCACGCTGCTGGTGCTCGCGGTGATCTACCGCCCGCTGGTGATCGAAAGTGTCGATCCGCTCTTTCTGCGCGCGGTCAGCCGGGCCGGAACGCCGGCGCATCTCGCCTTCCTCGCGCTCGTCGTCATCAACCTGGTCAGTGGCTTTCAGGCGCTCGGCACCTTGCTGGCGGTCGGCCTGATGATCCTGCCGGCGGGCATTGCGCGGTTCTGGTCGCGCGACATCACCGGCATGATCTGTATTGCGGTGCCAGGCGCGATGCTTTCGGGCTATGCCGGTCTTGTGCTGTCATTCCAGACCCGCATTCCCTCCGGTCCCGCGATCATCCTGGTCGCGGCAGGGCTCTACCTCGCCTCCGTGCTGTTCGGCAGCGTCGGCGGGCTGGTGCGGCAGCTCTTCCCCGGCCGCCATCTCGAAGCCTGACGATGCGGCGGCTTTGGCTCATCGCGTTTGCCGCGGCATTGATTGCAACGCCGCTGCGCGCGGAAGACCGTCTCAACGTGGTCGCGAGTTTTTCCATTCTCGCCGACTTCGTGAAAAACGTCGGCGGCGACAAGGTCAATGTCGTGACCCTGGTCGGCCCCAACGGCGATGTCCACGTCTACACGCCGGCGTCGTCAGACGCGAAGAAAAACGCCGACGCAAGGATTCTCTTCATCAACGGCCTCGGGCTGGAAGGCTGGCTGCCACGGCTGGTGCAATCCGCCGGCAGCAAGGCTACGATCGTCACGGCCAGCAACGGGATTGCGCCGATCAAGCACGGCTCCGACGCCGATCCGCATGCCTGGCAATCCGTTCCAAACGTCAAGATCTATGTCGGCAACATCCGCGATGCGCTGATCGCGGCCGATCCCGCTGATACCGCGGTGTTTCGCGCCAACGCGGAGCGCTATCTGGGCGAGCTCGATACGCTCGACGCCAACGTTCGATCAGCCATCGCCAGGATTCCACTCGAGCGGCGCAAGGTGATCACGACCCATAACGCCTTCGGCTATTTTGCCGCCGCCTACGGCGTTGAATTTGTCGCGCCGGTGGGAGTCTCCACCGAGACCGAGCCCTCGGCCCGCGACATCGCCGACCTGATCAGGCAGATCAAGGCCGATAAAATACCCGCGGTATTTCTGGAAAACCTCAGCGACGACCGGCTGATCGCCCGGATCGCGGCCGAGACCGGGGCGAAGTCCGGAGGGACGCTGTATTCGGACAGCCTGACCGGCGAAAAGGGGCCTGCCCCCACTTACATTGACCTCATAAGGCACAATATAAAGGCCCTGACCAGCGCGCTCGGCAATTGAGGGCAGGGGGCCACCCCTGCCGCCGGCAGCGCCCGCGAAAAGCCCATTCCTGAGGTTGTTATGGCCGAAACTTCAAAAATCCCGGTGACCGTGCTGACCGGCTATCTCGGCGCCGGCAAGACCACGCTTCTGAACCGCATCCTGTCGGAGAACCACGGCAAGAAATACGCGGTCATCGTCAACGAATTCGGCGAGATCGGCATCGACAACGACCTCATCATCGGTGCCGATGAGGAAGTGTTCGAGATGAACAATGGCTGCGTCTGCTGCACGGTGCGCGGCGACCTCGTGCGCATCATGGAAGGCTTGATGCGGCGCAAGGGCAAGTTCGACGCCATCATTGTCGAGACCACGGGCCTCGCCGATCCGGCGCCGGTGGCGCAGACCTTCTTTGTCGACGAGGACGTGCAAAAGAACGCGCGGCTCGATGCCGTCGTCACCGTCGCCGACGCCAAATGGCTGTCCGACCGGCTGAAGGACGCGCCGGAAGCCAAGAACCAGATCGCATTCGCCGACGTGATCGTGCTGAACAAGACCGATCTGGTTTCCAAAGGCGAACTCGCTGAAGTCGAGGCGCGGATTCGCGGTATCAACCCCTACGCCAAACTGCATCGCACCGAGCGCTGCAAGGTCCAGCTCGCGGATGTGCTGGAGCGCGGCGCGTTCGATCTCGACCGCATCCTCGACATCGAGCCGGCTTTCCTGGAAGTCGACGATCATGATCACGACCACCACCATCATGGTCATGACCATCATCATGGTCACGGCCTGAAGCATTACCATGACGAGGACATGCAATCGCTGTCGCTGAAGACCGACAAGCCGCTCGATCCCACGAAATTCATGCCCTGGCTGCAGAACCTGGTTGCGACCGAGGGCCAGAAGATCTTGCGCTCGAAGGGCATCCTCGCCTTCACCGATGACGACGACCGTTACGTCTTCCAGGGCGTGCACATGATGCTGGAAGGCGACCACCAGCGGAAATGGAAGAGCGACGAGAAGCGCGAGAGCCGTCTCGTCTTCATCGGCCGCGAATTGCCGGAGCAGGCGATCCGTGACGGTTTTGAAAGCTGCATCACCACGTGATGACCAATTTTGAACCCGGCGGCGAGCAGGCCTCGATCGTTTCCGTCACCGACCGCGTACGCCCCGTCGCGATCGGTGCGCCGGTCACCGCGGTGCATTTCCTCGGCGACAAGGCCTGCTTTGTCGGCGCTGAGGACAACGTGTCGTTCGTCGATGCGGAAGGTGAAATCTCCAGGGTCGAAGTTTTGAGCGGCGGCATCCTGTGTGCGGCTTCCGACGGCAAGCGCATTGTCATGGGCGGCGACAATGGCAAGCTGGTCGCGCTTGACCCCAGGGGCGCGACGACTGAGCTGGCGGTCGATCCGAAGCGGCGCTGGATCGACAATGTCGCGCTGCATCCGGATGGCGCGGTCGCCTGGTCGGTCGGCAAGACTGCGTTCGTCCGCAGCGGCAAGAACGAGGACAAGTCCTTCGAAGTGCCGTCGACCGTCGGCGGCTTGGCGTTCGCGCCAAAGGGGCTGCGGCTCGCGATCGCGCACTACAACGGCGTGACGCTGTGGTTTCCGAACATGGCGGCGAATGGCGAATTTCTGGAATGGGCCGGCTCGCATCTTTCCGTCAGCTTCAGTCCTGACAACAAATTCCTGGTCACCGCGATGCACGAGCCGGCGCTGCATGGCTGGCGGCTTGCCGACAACCGGCACATGCGCATGTCCGGCTATCCCGGCCGCGTCAGATCGATGTCGTGGAGCGCGGGCGGCAAGTTTCTTGCGACCTCGGGCGCCGACATGGTGATCATGTGGCCGTTCGCGAGCAAGGACGGACCGATGGGCAAGGAGCCCGCGATGCTGGCGCCATTGCAAGCGCGGGCTACCGCTGTTGCCTGTCATCCAAAGCAGGACATTCTCGCCTGCGGCTATAGCGACGGCACCGTCCTGATGGTGCGGCTCGAGGATGGCGCGGAGATCGTGGTGCGCCGGAATGGCACAGCCGCCGTGGCCGCGCTTGGCTGGAACGCCAAGGGTACGCTGCTCGCGTTCGCCGATGAGGAAGGCGGCGCCGGAATCCTGCCGCTTTAGCCGCAGTTCCGGACGGAACCATCGGGCCAAGCCAGCCGTTCTTACCCGCGGAGGATTTTGCGGATGAACGAGATGTCGCCCGATACCAAGCGCGCCATTGGCCAGCGGCTATGGCTTGCCGCACTGCTGTTGGCGGCAGGGCTGGCGATGGCCGGCTTTTCGCTTGCAAAGCTCCGCGCGCAAAGCCAGCTGGTGGCCCAAGCCACTGGCACGCCGGGGCAGCCCTTGCAGGCCACCCCTTCTCCATCGCCTCAGAGCGACAAGCCGGCGGAATCAAAGCCAGGTGGCACGCGGCCGACCACGCCGGCGCCCGAGCCGGCCCGGCCCGACGCGCAAGCACAGACGGAAGGCGCCAAGCCCGCGCTGCCGCCGGCGCCTGCCGAGAAGATGGCGCCGCCGATCAGGGACAAGAAATAACTCGCCATCGTTCCGGGCTTGCGACGGAGCCTGTCATCTGACGTCTGTTCGCGACCTGTTGATCGCGTCCCGGAATGACGAGTTTGTGTGATGGCGCGCCTCGTCCTGCCGCTTTTCCAGTCTCGCCGTTGACGCATCTTCGTCTCATAATGCCTCGGCCAACAAGCAGCGAGGCGAGACCCATGAAGATCGACGACGTCAGGCGAAATGCCTATTCGATGCCGCTGACCAATCCGGCCTTCCCGCCCGGGCCCTACCGCTTCTTCAACCGCGAATATTTCGTCATCACCTACAAGACCGATCCGGAAGCGCTCGCGGCTGTGGTGCCGGAGCCGTTGGAGGTCGCGGAGTCAGTGGTGAAATACGAGTTCATCCGCATGCCCGACTCCACCGGCTTCGGCGACTATACCGAGACCGGGCAGGTGATCCCGGTGCGCTTCAAGGGCGAGCTGGGCGCCTACACCCATGCGATGTATCTGGATGATGAAGGTCCGATCGCCGGCGGCCGCGAGCTCTGGGGTTTTCCGAAAAAGCTGGCGCGGCCCAAGATCGAGGTCGAGAGCGACGTGTGGGTCGGCTCGCTGCATTACGGCTCGGTGCTCTGCGCCTCCGCCACCATGGGCTACAAGCACCGCTTTGCCGATCACGAAGCCGTGCTGAAATCGATGCACGCGCCGAACTTCATTCTCAAGATCATTCCCCATGTCGACGGCAGCGCGCGCATCTGCGAACTGGTGCGCTTTCAACTCGAGGACATCACGCTGAAGGAAGCCTGGACCGGCCCCGCCGCGCTCGGCCTGTTTCCGCACGCGCTCTGCGACGTCGCGCGGCTGCCGGTGCGCGAGGTGGTGTCGGCCGTGCACTTCAAGGCGGATCTGACGCTGGGATTGGGCACCGTGGCGTTCGACTATCTGGCGAAATAGATCCGCCGTCGCTATCCCTCTCCGCCGTCATGCCCTGCGCAGGCGGGGCATCCAGTACGCCGAGACGGTCGTGACAGCTTTAGCTTAGCGCACCAGCACATTCCTGAATTGCCACGGATCGCTCGTATCGATGTCCTCCGGAAACATCCCGGGGCGATCGGTGAGCGGCGTCCAGTCGGTATAAAAACCCTTCACCGGCCCGAGATACGGCATCTGGATTTCCAGGCAGCGGCGGAAATCCATCTCGTCGGCTTCGACGATGCCGGCGGTCGGATTTTCCAGCGCCCAGACCATGCCGGCGAGCACGGCGGAGGACACCTGCATGCCGGTGGCGTTCTGGTAGGGCGCGATCTGCCGTGTCTCCTCGATGGAGAGCTGGGAGCCGTACCAGTAGGCGTTTTTGGCGTGGCCGTAGACGAGCACGCCCAATTCATCGATGCCGTCCTCGATCTCGTTCTCATCAAGGATGTGCCATTTCGGCTGCATCCGGCCCGTCGCGCCAAACATCTCGTGCAGCGACAGCACTGCGTCATTGGCCGGGTGATAGGCGTAATGGCAGGTCGGTCGATAGATCACCTTCTCGCCGTCGCGCACGGTGAAATAGTCCGCGATCGAGATCGACTCGTTATGGGTGACGAGGAAGCCATATTGCGCGCCGGGCGTGGGGCACCAGGAGCGCACGCGGGTGTTGGCGCCGGGCTGCAGCAGATAGATCGCTGCACCGCAGCCGTCGGGGTGGGTGCGGCCATTGTCCGGCATCCACTTCTCATGGGTGCCCCAGCCGAGCTCGGCCGGCTGCATGCCTTCCGACACAAAGCCTTCCACCGACCAGGTGTTGACGAACACGTTCATCGGCTTCGGCTTCTTGGAGCGCTGGGTGTCGCGCTCGGCGATATGGATGCCCTTGACGCCAAGCTTGTGCGCGAGCTGGCCCCAGCCCTCGCGGCTCTTGGGTTCGTTGAAGGCCGTACCGGTGTCGTGGGCGATGTTGATCAGCGCCTGCTTGACGAACCAGGACACCGTGCCGGGATTGGCGCCGCAGGTGGACACCGCGGTGGTGCCGCCCGGGCTCTTGTGCTTGGCGGCAAGCAGCGTCTCGCGCAGCGCGTAGTTGGAGCGCTTTTCGGTGCCCATGTTCTTGTCGAAATAGAAGCCGATCCAGGGCTCGATCACGGTGTCGACATAGAGCGCACCGATCTCCCGGCACAGCGTCATGAGGTCGACCGACGAGGTGTCGACCGAAAGATTGACGCAAAAGCCCTGGCCGCCGCCTTCGGTAAGCAGCGGCACCAGCAATTCGCGATAATTGTCCTTCGTGACGCCCTGCTTGATGAAGCGCACGCCGTGCTTCTTCGCGAGCTCGCCGTCCTCGTGCGGGTCGATGATGACGAAGCGCTTCTTGTCATAGGCGAAATGCCGCTCGATCAGGGGCAGGGTGCCCTTGCCGATCGAGCCGAAGCCGATCATGACAATGGGGCCGGAAATTTTCGCGTGGATTGGCGAGGCGGGGCTCATCTTCTTTGGTCTCTCCGGAAAGAGTGCTGACGTGCAGAGGGCGGGATCAGGCGGTGCGGCGCTTGGCGGTCACTTCGATCTCGATCTTCATCTCGGGCTTCAACAGACCTGAGACCACCAGCAAGGTTGCAGCCGGGCGGATGTCGCCGAGAAATTCACCACAGGCCACGAAGTGCGCATCCGCATCCTTGATGTCGGTGATGTAGTAGGTCGCGCGGACGATATCGGCCATCGCAAAGCCGGCCTCCTTCAAGGCGGCCTCGATGGTCTTGAAGCAGTTGCGTGACTGGCTCGTGACATCGGCCGGCATGGTCATGGTGGCGTAGTCGTAGCCGGTGGTTCCCGCGACGAAGCAGAAGTCGCCGTCCACCACGGCGCGGCTGTAGCCGGCGGTCTTTTCAAAGGGCGAGCCGGTCGAAATCAATCGGCGTGGCATGTCGGACCTCGTTCAAGGTTTTGCGGGGTTTAAGGGCTTTTTCCCGGCCTGTGCAAGCCGGCAAGGGCTCAGGGCAGGTGTTGGTTGGGTCACATCGGGGAGGATGGCGGCGCGCTCCAGCGGCGCACCAGGATGTCGCGGACGATCATGACCGTCATCAGGATCAGCATGATCGTGGTGATGGTGCTGCGAAAGCGCGGGCGCGCGGCCACGCGCACGATGGCACGGTGTTTCCGCATGGTCGCGACGCCTATGCCACGGCTGCGGTACGCAGCGCCTTCTTCGCCCGCACTGCCTTGCGTTTGAGCGCGGAAGCGCCGGTCGGCACGATCATGCCCCAGGCACCGTCGAGCGCGCCATCGACCAACTCCAGCGCCAGCAGCCGCGCGCTCGAATGCGGCGGGCAACTGCAACTCGCCGGTCTTTAACGCCGAGAAGCCGAAGCGGGAGTAATAGGGCGCGTCTCCGAGCAGAAGAACCGCGCGATGGCCACGCGCCTTCGCCGCCGCGAGCGCATGGTCCATCAGCGCGGCCCCGACCCCGAGCTGGCGGTAGGCAGCGCCTACCGCCAGCGGGCCGAGGATGAGCGCCGGGATGCCCCCGGCGCTGACGTGCCACAACCGCACGGTGCCCACGAGTTGGCCTCGCGCCACCGCCGAGAAGGCGAGGCCTTCGGCGGGCATGCGTCCGTCACGCAGGCGCTGGCAGGTGCGCGAATGGCGGTTGTCACCAAAGCAGGCATCCAGCAGCGCTTCGCGCGCGACGGCGTCGGAAGTCCGCTCCGCACGGATCGCGAACGGAGCGGCTTTCGAGGTGAGGTCAACGTGGGTCTTCCGCAATTCGGTCATGGCACGTCAGTCCTCGCTTCCCACGGCTATTCACGCCGTGGAGCGTCGTTCAGAAATAGCGACGAAGAGGAGAGAGCCGGCGCGCCGGCTCCCGATTAGCCAAACCTCTCAAAGCGAGGTCAGATGTGGTAGGTCCTGAGCGGCGGGATGCCGTTGAAGGCCACCGACGAGTAAGTCGAAGTATAGGCCCCGGTCCCTTCGATCAGCACCTTGTCGCCGATCTCGAGCGTCACCGGAAGCGGATACGGCATCTTCTCGTACAGCACGTCCGCGGAGTCGCAGGTCGGGCCTGCGAGCACGCACGGCGCCATCTCGGCCCCGTCATGCGGGGTGCGGATGGCGTAGCGGATCGACTCGTCCATGGTCTCGGCGAGACCGCCGAACTTGCCGATGTCCAGGTACACCCAGCGCACCTCGTCCTCGTCGCTCTTCCTGGAGATCAGGACGACTTCGGACTCGATGATGCCGGCATTGCCGACCATGCCGCGTCCCGGCTCGATGATGGTTTCCGGGATCTGGTTGCCGAAATGCTTGCGCAGCGCGCGGAAGATCGACCGGCCATAGGTCACGACCGGCGGAACGTCCTTGAGGTACCTGGTCGGGAAGCCGCCGCCCATGTTGACCATGGTGAGGTTGATCCCCCGCTCCGCGCAGTCGCGAAACACGGTGGAGGCCATCGCCAGGGCACGGTCCCACGCCTTCACCTTGCGCTGCTGCGAGCCGACATGGAAGGAGATGCCGCACGGCTCCAGGCCCAGACGCTTGGCGAGGTCGAGCACCTCGACCGCCATCTCCGGGTCGCAGCCGAACTTGCGCGACAGCGGCCATTCGGCGCCGGCACAGTCGTAGAGGATGCGGCAAAACACCCTCGCGCCGGGCGCGGCACGGGCGATCTTCTCGACCTCGGCGGCGCAGTCGACCGCGAACAGCCGAATGCCGAGCGCGAAGGCGCGCGCGATGTCGCGCTCCTTCTTGATCGTGTTGCCAAAGGAGATGCGGTCAGCCGTCGCACCGGCAGCCAGCGCCATCTCGATCTCGGCGACAGTTGCGGTGTCGAAGCAGGAGCCCATGGAGGCGAGCAGCGACAGCACTTCGGGTGCGGGATTGGCCTTCACCGCGTAGAACACGCGGCTGTCCGGCAGCGCCTTGGCAAAGGTCTGGTAGTTGTCGCGCACGACTTCGAGGTCGACAACGAGGCACGGCTCGGTGTCCAGGCCCTCGCTGCGGCGGTTGCGCAGGAATTCCCTGATACGTTCGGTCATAGCACCCTCCAAACGGCCCCAGCGACGGGAGCTCGTTCAAATAGTTTCTCGGAGCTGAGTTCTTCGGCGTTGCCGCACGATGGAGACGCGACGACGCCTTGGAGTCAGACCGAATTGTGCTGCCGTGGATTGGTTGGGAATGCTCCCGCCCGCTCACCTGGCAATGAAGGACAAGCCTTTTCAGTAGCCCGCGCCGGCGGTGGAATGCCGGTAGAGACCAAAAAAGCCCGATCCGTCGTTGCTTTAAGTCGCGTCCCCCGTTGAGAGCGGGGTGCGCCGGTTCGCCTCCGGCTGCCAGTCACGGTTGCAAGGGGTGGAGGGGGCCTTCAACGGCATCCCTTGAGAGAGATGCTGGCCGCTTCTTTGGTCCTCGACATTACGTCTGTCTTGACGCTTCGTCTCCGACCCGAGCCTTAAGCTCGAAAGCGACCCTCGGTCCTTCATCCCTTGGCGGCTGTCCGGCCTCTTGTCCGGATACCTACCGACTGACACACGACCACAGGCACGTGCGAAATTGGGCAAGGCTGGAAATAATATCTTTGACTCCGCTTCGCAACAATTTTTTTAGGCTGAGGATAAATTTCCCTAACGGCTGCTTACGAAGCGCGGGCTTGCACGACCGAAGATGAACAGCTGTTAAGTTTTTTCGAGATGGCGTGAGTGGAATCGGAAATCGCACGACTGAAGTTGTGCCTGCGCCGCAGCGATTTCTTGAATCGCCGATTCACGCGCGCTTGAAGAAGGGTTCGACGCGCTGCGCCGCGCGGACGAAGGCGACCATCACCAGCACGCCGAGCGCGAACAGCACCGCCTGCACGATGTGGGCCTCGGTGTCGTCGAGCCCAAACAGAATCGCGAGCGCCCAGCCGCCGGCGAACGCCGCGCCGAACACCTCGGCGCCGATCAGGATCGCGGCCGAGATGACGGTGATGACGCTTCCCCAGACAATCTGGCGTGAGGCGGTCGGGGTGGGCGTGGAGCTCATGGCTTGATCCTGTTTTCGAGGGCCGCAATCTCTCCGAAATGGGGGCGGCCCGCAAGCGTAAAAGGCCCAAAAATGGCCCTTTGCGTGATATAGCAGGACCCCAAGAAGCCAGCACAAATACGGGATTTTTCGATGTCAGAGACCGCTGCAAACATGGCCAATCCGCTGCTCGAGCCCTGGCTGACGCCGCATCAGACGCCGCCTTTTTCCGAGATCGCCCCCGAGCATTTCCTGCCCGCCTTCGAGCAGGCCTTTGTCGATCACACCGCCGAGGTCACCGCGATCACCCATGATCCGGCGGTGCCCGACTTCAACAACACCATCACGGGGCTGGAGCGCTCCGGCAAGCTGCTCACCAAGGTCTCGGCCGTGTTCTACGACCTGGTCTCGGCGCATTCCAACCCGGCGATCCTCGAGATCGACAAGGAAGTGTCGCTGCGGATGGCGCGGCACTGGAACCCCATCATGATGAATGCTGTGCTGTTTGGCCGCATCGCGCTGCTGCACGAGAACCGCGCCAACCTCGGCCTCTCCAGTGAGCAGATGCGGCTCCTGGAGCGTACCTATACCCGCTTCCGCCGCTCCGGCGCCGGCCTCTCCGAGGACGCCAAGAAGCGGATGGCCGAGATCAACGAGCGCCTCGCCCATCTTGGCACCAGCTTCAGCCATCATCTGCTCGGCGACGAGCAGGACTGGTTCATGGCGCTTGGCGAGGACGACCGTGCCGGGCTTTCCGACAGCTTTGTCGCCGCCGCCAAGGCTGCGGCGGAAGAGCGCGGCATGGCCGGCAAGGCCATCATCACGCTGTCGCGCACCTTCGCCGAGACCTTCCTGAAGACTTCGGCGCGGCGCGACCTGCGCGAGAAGGTCTACAAGGCCTTTGTCGCGCGCGGCGACAATGGCAACGCCAACGACAACAACGAGGCCATCGTCGAGATCCTGGCGCTGCGCGAGGAGAGCGCGAAACTCCTGGGCTATCCGACCTACGCCGCCTATCGCCTCGAGGACTCGATGGCGAAGACGCCGGAAGCCGTGCGCGACCTGCTCGAGCGGGTCTGGAAGCCGGCCCGCGCCCGGGCGCTGGCCGACCGCGACGAACTGCAGGCGATGATCGCGGCCGAGGGCGGCAACATTGCGCTCGCCCCCTGGGACTGGCGCTACTACGCCGAGAAGCTCCGGCAGGCCAAGGCCAATTTCGACGACGCAGCGATCAAGCCATATCTCTCGCTCGACCACATGATCGAGGCCGCCTTCGACTGCGCCACCCGGCTGTTCGGGGTTACGTTCTCTGAACGAAAAGACATTCCGGTCTGGCATCCGGACGTGCGGGTCTGGGAGGTGAGGGGTCCCGATGGCCGCCACAAGGCGCTGTTCTATGGCGACTACTTTGCCCGCTCCTCGAAGCGCTCGGGCGCCTGGATGACCTCGCTGCGCGACCAGCAGAAGCTCGACGGCGAGACCGCGCCCCTCATCATCAACGTCTGCAACTTCGCCAAGGGCGCCGAGGGCGATCCCTCGCTGCTGTCGCCGGACGACGCGCGGACCCTATTCCACGAGTTCGGCCATGGCCTGCACGGCATGCTGTCCGATGTGACCTACCCTTCGCTGTCGGGCACGGCCGTGTTCACCGATTTCGTAGAGCTGCCCTCGCAGCTCTACGAGCACTGGCAGGAGCGCCCCGAGGTGCTGCAGAAATTCGCGCGGCACTACCAGACCGGCGAGCCGCTGCCGGAAGACCTGCTGCAACGCTTCCTCGCCGCGCGCAAATTCAACCAGGGCTTTGCCACCGTGGAGTTCGTCTCCTCCGCGCTGGTCGATCTCGAATTCCACACCCAGCCGGCCTCGGCGAGCCGCGACGTCCGCGGCTTCGAGCAGGCCGAGCTAAAGAAGATCGGCATGCCCGCGGAAATCGCGATGCGGCACCGGCCGACCCAGTTCGGCCATATCTTCACCGGCGATCACTATGCCTCGGGCTATTACAGCTACATGTGGTCGGAAGTGATGGACGCCGATGCCTTCGGCGCGTTCGAGGAGGCCGGCAACATCTTCGATCCCGCCACCGCCAAGCGCCTGCACGACGACATCTATTCGACGGGCGGCTCGGTCGATCCGGAAGCGGCCTATGTCGCCTTCCGCGGCCGCGAGCCGGAGCCGGATGCATTGCTGCGCCGGCGCGGCCTTCTGGAAGCGCCGAAGGCGGCCTGAAAGTGAAGCGCGCCCTGCAACTCCTGTCAGGCCTGCTGCAGCTCGTTTTCTGGGTGGGCGCGGCACAGGCCCATCCGCATGTCTGGATCACCTCGGTGAGCGAGCTGGTCTACGCGGCGGACGGCACGCTGACCGGCGTGCGCCACGCCTGGACGTTTGATGACATGTTCGCGACCTACGCGCTGCAGGGCCTCGATAGCAAAAAGAAGGGTGAATACAGCCGCGAGGAATTGGCACCGCTGGCGCAGACCAATGTCGAGGCGCTGAAGGAATATGCCTATTTCACCTTCGCCAGGGCCGACGGCACCAAGCAGCGGTTTTCCGAGCCGGTCAACTATTTCCTCGACTACAGGGATGGCCAACTGACGCTGCACTTCACGTTGCCGGTAAAGTCGCCATTCAAGGCCAGGCAGCTTGTGCTGGAAATCTTCGACCGCTCCTATTTCGTCGACTTCCAGTTGGCGGAGAAGGATCCGATAAAACTCGTCGGCGCGCCCGAGGGCTGCCAGATCAAATTCGAGCGGCCGCATGACGGCTCGGCCAATGCGCAGGCGCTGAACGAGCAGACATTTGCCAGTGGCGGCGACAACGCCAACTATGGCGCGATGTTCGCCAACAAGGTCGCGGTGGACTGCCCGTGAGGCGGCAATTGTTCCGCGCTCCGGGCTGTTTGCGCGGCCTGTTGTGAGGTCGGCGGAACTTTGGTGCGGACCCACTGAACCTGCAGCCATACTGACCGATACAAGTCGGCGCCTTACGCACTTCACGCTGATCTGAGATTCGGCATGGCGCTTTGGTGCTAGGTTGATGCCGGGGTTTGTGCGGTCCGAGAGCATGTCCGACAAGCCAAAAAACGGCGGCCTTACCGGAAGCAGCCTGCTGATTGCGCTGGCAATCGCGGCGGTGATGTCACTTGCGGTCATGGGCCCTACCTCGGCGCAGTTTTTCAATTTCGGCGGATTTCAGCAGCAGCCGAAGCGCGGCGGTGGCTGGTTTGGTGGCGGCTGGTTTGGCAACGATACGTTTGATCCGTTCCATCGCAGCGCCCCCGTGCCCCGGCGAGCCCGACCGCCCGTGCGCGAGGATTTTTCAAGGGCACCGCCGCCCGAGAAACACGAAGCGGTTCCGAAGCAAAAAATTCTGGTGCTCGGGGACGGCATGGCGGACTGGCTCGCCTATGGCCTCGAAGATGCCTACGCCGAACAACCTGACACGGGCGTGATCCGCAGGGCGAGGAACACCTCGGGTCTGATCAAATACCAGCCCAGGGGCGACCCTTCCGATTGGACCGCCGCGGCCAAAGCTATTCTTGCAACCGAGAAGCCCGACATCATCGTGGTGATGCTCGGTCTCAACGACCGCGTTGCGATTCGCGAGCCGGCCACGGAAAAGAGTGACAAGCCCATCGACAAGAGAAGCGACAAGGACGCGCGCGCCAAGGGCGCCGGCAAGTCGGATATCAAGGGCGGCGCCAAGCCGGAGCCGAACCCTGGGGCGATGCAGAAGCCCGAGGTCGATACCGAGCTTCCGCAGGACGACGCCGACAACGCCGTGGCGCCGCCGGTGAAGAGCGCACGTTCACCCAATGGCCTCTATGAGTTTCACGAAGACCCTTGGGTCGAGCTCTACTCGAGAAAGATCGAGGAGATGATCGCTGCGGTGAGGTCGAAGGGCGTGCCAGTGATTTGGGTCGGCTTGCCTGCGATCTCCGGGTCCAAGGGCACCTCCGACATGCTGTTCCTCGATTCGCTTTACCGCGAGGCGGCCAGCAAGGCTGGCATCACCTATGTCGATGTTTGGGACGGGTTTGTCGATGAACGTGGCCTGTTCCAGCAGAAGGGGCCCGACTTCGAAGGCCAGATCCGCCAGTTGCGTTCTTACGACGGCGTCTACTTCACCAAAGCCGGCGCGCGCAAGCTGGCGCACTATGTCGAGCGCGAGATTACCCGGCTGCTTGCGGCGCGCTCCGGGCCGATCGCGTTGCCGACTGAACCCGCGACGCCTGGCGTCAACGCGGTGCCTGGTGAGCCCGCGCCGCGTCCGCTGGCGGGGCCGATCCTGCCGCTGACGGCGCCGTCGCTCGCCACGGATCGATTGCTCGGCGGTCCGGGAACGCGACCCGCCGCGGTCGATCCACTCGCCGCGCGCACGCTCGTTAAGGGCGAAGCGCTTAGTCCTCCGCCTGGCCGCGCCGACGATTTTACCTGGCCGCGTCGCGAGGTCGGGAGCGAACAGATCAAAGGCGAGACGCCAGTGGCATCGGAGCCGCCGAATGGCTTCCGCGATGTTCGCGCCCAGGCGACGGGGCCGGCATCGCCAAGGCCGAAAAAGCAGCGCCGCTAAGAGTCTGGCTAAAGCGAGTGCGCTGCTGGTCAAGTACTGTCCAGAATGATCAGATTTCCGCCTGAACTCTTATGTCTCAAGCCAATTATTTTTGGTAGTCAGGAGATTTGTACCAGGCTTCAGCAGCCTCTCTTGTCGGAAACTCGATAATCACGGTGCGGGGGTGCTGCCACCGACCTTCAAGCGTTGTCCACTTGCCACCGCGAGCGATAAACTGACCTCCGAACGGCACGAGTGTGCCAGGAACCTGTTCGCGATATTCTGCAAACATCGCTTCATGGGTTTCGGATGCCGGCCCAATGAGTGACAGTGCAGCGGGCTCCGAGGGCCGGCGTCCGAAAGCCTGTCATTGCGAGCGAAGCGAAGCAACCCATCGCGCCGCAAGCGGAGATGTGGATTGCTTCGGAGCTCACGCTTCTCGCAATGACGAGTAGCTCGTATTCCTAACCCGGCAGCCACCGGCGGATCAGCGGCAGGAAGAAGATCACGATGTTGATGATGAAGCCGACGCTCCAGAGGATCGACCGCAGTCGCGGTCGGTTGCCGACATAGGTCAGCACGTAGGCGATGCGTACGATCAGGAACAGCACCGCAAGCTCGTTGATCAGGTTCTGCGGGGCGGCTCGAAATTCGGCGAGCAGCACGGCGGCGGCAAAAAACGGAAAGGCTTCGATGCCGTTCTGGTGTGCGCCCAGCGCGCGGGCGCGGATCGCATCCTCATAAAAAGCGGGGTCGCGGGGCTTGGAATTGTCATATTGCCGAAATCCGATCCATTTGATCGGTACGATCGTCAACAGATACAGCGCCACCACTCCGAAAACACAATATTCCGCGACCGTCATGCTCCCTCCCCGGCGCCCGGAAATTGGGCCGGACACTAGCGAATGCCCACCCAACTTGACAAGGATAGTCCAGCGAGCGAAGCCACCACCGACATGACCGCAGCCCTTCCCATCGAGAGCACGCAACCCGCCGCAGCGGTCAAGCTTCCGCACGTCGGCGTGCTGCTGGTCAATCTCGGCACGCCCGACACCGCCGACGCCCGGGGCGTGCGGGTTTATCTGAAGGAGTTCCTGTCCGATCCGCGCGTGATCGAGGACCAGGGCCTGCTCTGGCAGCTGATTCTGAACGGCATTATCCTGCGCACGCGGCCGCGGACCAAGGCGCGCGATTACCGGAAGATCTGGAACAGGGAACGGGACGAATCGCCGCTGAAAACCATCTCCCGCGCGCAGTCGGAAAAGCTCGCGCGTGGCCTCGCCGGCCATGACCATGTCGAAGTGGAATGGGCGATGCGCTACGGCAATCCGTCGATCCGCTCGGGGGTCGACGCGCTGATGGCGCGAGGCTGCGAGCGCCTGCTGGTGGTGCCGCTCTATCCGCAATATTCGGCGGCGACCTCGGCGACCGTCTGCGACGAGGCGTTCCGCGTGCTAGCCACGCTGCGCGCGCAGCCGACCTTGCGGGTGACGCCGCCTTATTATGACGCCCCCGATTATATCGAGGCGCTGGCGGCGTCGACCGAGGGGCATCTGGCGCGGCTCCCGTTCAAGCCGGAACGGATCGTGGCGTCGTTCCACGGCATGCCGAAGGCATATGTCGACAAGGGCGATCCGTACCAGGCGCAATGCATCGCCACTACGGAAGCGCTGTGCAAGCGCCTCGGGCTTGATGAGAAGAAGCTGTTGCTCACCTTCCAGTCGCGTTTCGGCAATGCCGAGTGGCTGCGGCCCTACACCGACAAGACCATCGAGCGACTGGCGAAAGACGGCGTGAAGCGCATCGCCGTAGTGATGCCCGGCTTTGCCGCCGATTGCCTCGAGACGCTGGAAGAAATCGCGCAGGAGAACGCGCATATCTTCAAAGCGCACGGCGGCGAGGAATTTTCCGCGATCCCCTGTCTCAATGATAGCGACGGCGGCATGAATGTGATCCGCCAGCTCGTGCTGCGCGAGTTGCAGGGCTGGATCTGATCGCCGATGGTGCGGCACGCAGCGACACTTCGTCGGCGTGAAGCGATCGGCGTCATCGCAGGTGCGCTGACGATGCCGTTCGGCGCGCAGGCGCAGCAGGCGAGCGACAGCGCGCGCCGCCTTGGTGTGCTGACGGTGACGTCTGCCGATGATCCCATCGCGCAACGGCGTGGCAACATCCTGAAGGAAACGCTGGCTGCGGCCGACTGGAAGGAAGGCGGCAATCTGCGCCTCGACTGGCGGGACGGTGGCGGCGACCGCGCGCGGATCGCACGCTTTGCAGAAGAACTGGTGGCGCTGCAGCCCGACGTGATTCTCGCGGTCGGCACGCCCTGCGTCGACGAGTTGCGGCAGCGAACCAGCACGATCCCGATCGTGTTCGCCATCGTCACCGATCCGGTCGGGCAGGGAATTGTCGCGAGCCTCTCGCAGCCCGGCGGCAACGTCACCGGCTTCACCGACTATGACGGGCCGATGGCCGGAAAATGGCTGGAGATGCTGACCCAGATCACGCCGCGCGTCACGAGGGTCTCGGTGCTGTACAATCCCGCGAGCGCGCCGTTTGCGCCGCTCATGCTGCGCGCGATCGAGAATGCCGCAGCGTCGCTTTCCGTCAAGGTGCGCGCGGCGCCGGTCGATGACGGAGCCGGTGTCACGACGACCATCGCGGCGCTCGCTCATGAGAAGAACACCGGCCTTCTGGTGCTGCCGGATTTCTTCACGCTTGCCAATCGCGCGCTGATCGTGGCGTCCGCCGCGCGCGCCGCGGTGCCCGCCGCTTATTGGAGCCGGATCTTCGTCGACGACGGCGGGCTGATGTCCTACTCTACCGATACCGCCGACCTGCTCCGTCGCGCGGCGTCTTACATCGATCGCATCCTGAAGGGTGCGAGCCCCAGTGAGCTCCCGGTGCAGAATCCGGCCAAGTTCGATCTGACCATCAACCTCAAGGCTGCCGCCGCGCTTGGCGTCACCGTCTCGTCATCTCTGCTCGCGACTGCGGACGAGGTGATTGAATAATGTAACAGCGGCGTTTTCTCCAACTCCGCAAGCCACTTGCTCGGTTAATACGCGTCATATCTGGCGGCCGCTAAACTCATGCCTACGTAGTTGGCTGCAACAACAGCCGCGTGAACCGGCGACGCCGGCACCAAGACCAAGCAAACGGCGTCCGCGAGCTGTTTCTGGCGGACATTTGGCGCGCGATCATTTAGGTTGCGCTTGGAGGGAATATGTCTGGTTTCGACGTTTTCGCGATCGTTCTGGTCCTGCTGGTCATCGCCACCCTGTTCTCCGGCATCAAGACGGTGCCGCAAGGCTACGACTGGACCATCGAGCGGTTCGGCAGATACACCCACACGCTCACGCCCGGGCTCAATCTCATCGTTCCCTTCTTCGACCGCGTCGGCCGCAAGATGAACATGATGGAGCAGGTGACCAGCATTCCCGAGCAGGAAGTGATCACCAAGGACAACGCCACCGTCACCGTCGACGGCGTCGCGTTCTTTCAGGTTTTCGACGCCGCCAAGGCGAGCTACGAGGTCGCCAATCTCTCGCAGGCGATCACAGTCCTGACCATGACCAACATCCGCTCGGTGATGGGCTCGATGGATCTCGACCAGGTGCTGTCGCATCGCGACGAGATCAACGAGCGCCTGTTGCGCGTGGTCGACGCCGCCGTCTCACCTTGGGGCGTGAAGGTCAATCGTATCGAGATCAAGGACATCGTGCCGCCGGCCGACCTCGTCGAGGCCATGGGCCGGCAGATGAAGGCGGAACGCGTCAAGCGCGCCGACATCCTGCAGGCCGAAGGCCAGCGCCAATCCGATATCCTGCGCGCCGAGGGCGCCAAGCAGAGCCAGATCCTGCAGGCTGAAGGCCGCCGCGAAGCTGCGTTCCGCGACGCCGAGGCGCGTGAGCGTTCCGCCGAGGCCGAGGCGAAAGCCACGCAGATGGTTTCGGATGCGATCGCCAAGGGTGACGTCGCCGCGCTCAACTACTTCATCGCCGACAAATACATCAAGGCGTTCGGGCAGTTCGCCGGTTCGCCGAACCAGAAGATCATCATGCTGCCGATGGAGGCGACGAGCATGCTGGGCTCGCTCGCCGGCATCGGCGAGATCGCGAAAGCGACCTTCGGCGAAAGCGCGGAGTCGGCGCAGGCCGCCGCGCGGCGTACCACATCGGTGCCGACGGCCGGCTCGGCGACGTCGGCGGAGCCGCAATAGGGGGCGTGTCATGACCGAGATGTTTTCCACCCTTGGCACCTGGAACTGGCTGATCTTCGGTTTCATCCTGATGGCGCTGGAGCTGGCTGCGCCGGGTGTTTTCCTGTTCTGGTTCGGGCTCGCCGCGCTGCTGGTCGGTCTGGTGTCGTTCGCGTTGCATCCGTCCTGGCAAGTGCAGCTGCTGATGTTCGCGGTGTTCGCGTTGGCGGCCGTGCCGATCTGGCGGCGGCTCGCGTCAAGCCACAGTCGCGTGAGCCAGAGCAATCCGTTCCTGAACCGTCGTACCGCGGCTTTGGTCGGCCGCGAGTTCACGCTGGAGAAGCCGATCATCGACGGGTCGGGCACGGTGCGCATCGACGACACCATCTGGCGCATTGCCGGCCCCGACACGCCGGCCGGCAGCCGGGTGAGGGTCGTGCAGGTGGACGGCGCCAATCTCACGGTGGCGGCGGCGTAGATTGCGTTATCGTTTACTCCACTTCTCCGCAAAATGGTACAGCGGCATGCATTTCTCGCTGAGCTCGCGGCCGATCGTCGTGAGGGTGTAGCCGCCGTCGCCGAGCTCGATGAAATCGGCCTCGCGCAATTCCTTCAGCCGCTCGTTCAACACGGTCGGCGAAGCCTCGTCGCAGGCGGTACGCAGCGCGCGCGAGGTCAGCGCGCCCTCGCGCAGCTCCCACAGGATCCGCAAGCTCCAGCGCCGGCCGAGCAGGTCGAGCAGCACCATGATCGGCCGCCCGGTGCGCGAGCCGCGGACGCGGCGTTTTGTCATGGCTGAGGCCTGCTTCGACATGGGCCTTTCCTTGCGATGCTACGGAATATGTAGCAGTATGCTACTGATAATGTAGCACAGGAGCTCGTCGTGTCACGTATTTCTCCGTTGCAGCCGCCCTATGCCCCCGACATCCAGCAGCAGTTCGACCGCATCATGCGTGGCGCGCCGCCCCTGGTGCTGTTCCGCGTCATGGCCGGCCATGCCCGCGCCTGGGATAAGTTCCGCGCCGGCAGCCTGCTGGATCACGGGCCGCTCAGCTTGCGGGAGCGCGAGATCGTCATCGACCGCACCTGCGCGCTGAACGCTTGCGAATATGAATGGGGCGTGCATGTCGCGATCTTTGCCGGTGCGGCCAGGCTCAGCGAGGAGCAGGTTCGCGCGACCGTGCTGGAGCCCGCCAACGCGCCGTGCTGGTCGCCGGCCGAACAGGTGCTGATCGCGGCGGTGGATTCGCTGCACCAGCGCTCGACGCTCAGCGACCCCGAATTCGCCGCGCTGGCCGCGCATTACGACGACGACAAGATCCTGGAGATCATCATGCTCTGCGGCTTCTACCGCACGGTATCGTATCTGGCGAACGGCTTGCGGCTGCCGCTGGAGGAGAAGGCGGCGCGGTTTCCGCACTGACGCCTACGCCACGCCCGCACGCAAGAGGTCGTGCAGGTGAATGATCCCGACCGGCTTGCCCGCCTCGGTGACGACCAGCGTGGTGATCTTCGCCGAGTTGAGCAGCTCCAGCGCCTCGCTTGCCAGCGAGTCGCGGTCGATCACCTTCGGCGACCGCGTCATGACGTCCTCGACCGGCAGCGTCATCAGATCGGGGCGCATCTGGCGGCGCAAATCGCCGTCGGTGATGATGCCCGCGATCTGGCCGCGGTGATCGACGATGGCGACGCAGCCAAAGCCCTTGGCCGACATCTCGACCAGCGCATCCGACATCAGCGTGCCGACCGGCTTGACCGGCACCGCGTCGCCGGTGTGCATGAGGTCGCTGGTGTGCTTGAGCATCGCCCCCAGCTTGCCGCCGGGATGGAATTTCGCGAACTCCAGCGCGGTGAAGCCGCGGCTTTCTAACAGCGCGATGGCAAGCGCATCGCCGATCGCGGCCTGCATCAAGGTCGAGGTGGTCGGCGCCAGATTGTGCGGGCAGGCCTCGCGCGCCTTCGGCAGCTCCAGCACGATCCGCGCGGCCTGGCCGAGCGAGGACTCTGCGTTCGAGGTCACCGCGATCATCGGGATCGCGAAGCGCGCGGAGTAATTGACCAGGTTCTTCATCTCCGGCTGCTCGCCGGACCACGACAGCGCCATGATCACGTCGTCGGACGTGATCATGCCGAGGTCGCCGTGGCTCGCTTCAGCCGCATGCACGAAAAAGGCCGGCGTGCCGGTGGAGGCCAGCGTCGCCGCGACCTTGCGGGCGACATGGCCTGATTTGCCGAGCCCGGTGACGATGACGCGGCCCCTGGCCTGCCGGATCAGGTCGACGGTCCCAGCGAACGCCGCGCCGAGCGGGCCCTGCAGCGCGGAGGCAATCGCGGCGATGCCGCTGGAGCCCACCTCGAGCGTACGGAGCGCCGACTGGACCGCCGCATTCGCGTTCTCGGTGCCGGATGATGGGGTCATCAGCGGTTGTTGGCTTGCCATGAATTAAACTTCCAGGAGTGGAGCTTGCCCCGCCGCCTGCTTAGCACGGCCGGGCAGGGGAGGCGACGCGCCAGGGCGCCGTTCTCAACCGCTCATTAACCATAAACGTTTTAACTCCGTTAATGACTTTTTTCCTCGCGCGCATCCTCCGCCCGCAAGGGAATCGGCCGCATAAGTACCTGAATTGGCTGGGGTTTCAATATCGTGGTGGCGGGTCCAGCAAGGGGCCGAAAAAGGCGCGCGTTCTTCTCGCGCGCCGCTTTCGCCTGCCTTGCGCTGATCCTCCTTGGCGAAAGCCGCGCCCAGGCTCAATCCGTTACCTCGGATTTGTTCAGTCCCCGCCGCACCATGCAGATGACGCCCGACAATCTGGCGCCCCGCCAGATCTCCGCCAGCCCGAGCACCCTCACGCTCGATCCGAATGCGACGCTCGACCCCGGCAACGATCCGAACAAGCGCAAGGCCGACAAGCCCGCGGAGTCGCGGATCGGCAAGGTGCCGACCTACGGCCTGCCGGCTGCCAGCGGTGCGTCGGAAGCCGGCTACGACTCGCTGAACCGCAAGCGCCAGCAGCCGAAATATTATGCGGCGCAGGCGAAGCCGAAAAAGCCGGCCGGCCCCGGCTCGTCGCCGCCCAGGGATCCACCGCTCAACGCCGCCGGCCAATTGCGCCTCTCGATCCCGCCGTCGGAGACCGCCAACAAGCAGCCGCTGCCGCCGGCGATGGCGGGCACCGTGCCGGGCCAGCCGCAGCGGCGGCGTATGAAGCTCGACGACGATCCGTTCGGCGCGGTCGGCGACTATGCCGGCAGCTTCCTGATCAAGTCGGCAGTCGAACTGTCCACCGGTTACGACAGCAATCCCGGCCGCACCTTCCAGTCCAACGGCCTGCCGCTCTGGGTGGTGGCGCCGGAATTCCTCGCCGTCTCCAACTGGGAGCGCCACGCGCTGGTCGCGGATTTGCGCGGCTCCTTCACCGGCTATGGCGGCTCGCTGCCGCAGACCATCGGCGGCCAGGTCAATCCGGCGCCGACCAATGTCGACCGGCCGGATTTCACCGGCCATGTCGACGGCCGCCTCGATGTCACGGAAGATTTCGATCTCACCGCGCAAACTCGGTTGCGCGTAGCGACCGACAATCCCGGCAGTCCGAACATCCAGGCCGGCCTCGCGAGCTACCCGGTCTACGCCTCGTTCGGCGGTACCTTCGGCTTCGACCAGCGCTTCAACCGCCTGCAGGTTTCCGCCGGTGGGACCGTCGACCGCACCGTCTATCAGGACTCGACGCTGACCGACGGCGAGCATTCCTCCAACGACGACCGCAACTTCAACCAGTACGGCGGCGTGGGGCGCGTTTCCTATGAGCTGAAGCCGGGCCTCAAACCCTTCGTCGAGGTCGAGGGCGATACGCGCGTGCATGACCTGCCGTTCGACCGCAGCGGTTTCCAACGCGATTCCAATGGCGGCTACGTCAAAGGCGGCTCGTCGTTCGAGTTCTCGCGGCTGCTCACCGGCGAAGTCGCGGTCGGCTGGGCGGAGCGCACCTATGTCGATCCGCGGCTGAGCCGGCTGCAGGGCCTGCTCACGACCGCCTCGCTGGTGTGGAACGCGACGCCGCTGACGACGGCGAGATTCTATTCGGACACGCAGATCAACGAAACCACGCTGCCGAATACCTCGGGCGTGCTGGTGCATACCTACACCGTAGAGGTCGACCACGATTTCCGCCGCTGGCTGACCGGCATCGGAAAGTTCACCTACGGCACCTACGATTATCAAGGCGACAACCGCAACGACAAGACCTGGTCGATCGAGGGCGATCTCATCTACAAGATGACGCGCAGCCTCTGGATCAAGGGCACGCTGCGCCACGACATCCTCGACTCCAACGCGCCGCTCGCGGGGTCCAGCGCGACCGTGGTGATGCTCGGCGTGAGATTGCAGAACTGAACCTCGATGCACCACCGCGACCGCTTGCTCCGCTGTCGTGCTCCGGCTTGACCGGGCCACCCGGTACGCCGCGGCTTCTCCGCAGACGATGACTGTCTCTGGAATACTGGATCGCCCGCCGGAGCCTGTCATCGGGCGGCGCTTCGCGCCGACCCGTTGGCGGGCGATGAGTGTCGTCACACGACTCCGCATTCCCGCGGCGCGAAAACGTCCGGGTCTTGCAACAATCGCGTCCTCGAATAGGAGAGGGCGCAGGGAAGGCCGGATGCTGGCCGCACCCGCGAGCCTTGCGTGCAAAGAAAGTGCACTTTACGCACGCAAGCAACGACAGGGCAGCCCGCCACCGGCCTTCCCTGCGCAATGGTTTTAACGGCTGCTTCGTGCTCTCCCCGGGGTACCGGCTTGTTAGCCCCCGTCGCCCTCACGATACGTCTCGCGAGAGCTTGATCCCAGCGTCGGGGAATCAGGACCACACGACTTGGCCGTCCGTGACCACATCGCACGTCTGACGACGTGGTCACGTCCACCGCATCCCGCGCCCAACACTCGTGACGATCGCGAAGCGCCCCTCTCGCGGGCGCGAGATACGTTTATGATTAGCAGAAATTCTGAAAAATGGAAGAGAAATTTTGGACGCAAGGCCGAGGCCATGCCAACGGTTTGAATCGTATCGCGAAATTAACGTCCCTATTAGAGAAAAGCGGGCGAGACGAGCCAGCAATTCCGGCTGAATTGGTCGAAAATGACCCATTTCGGACATCGACGTGGTGTGTAGCTATCCCGTTTGCTTCGGCGAGGCCCCAATGTTCAGTCCGGAAGGCCCGCTTTACGGAGCCCTCCTGTGAACGTGGCTAGATCCTCCGTTCGGCGAAATGGTGTTAGATATTTGAGGTCGGAGGCGCGCAGACCGGGATTGCATTCGAGCGCCCGTCCCACGCCTCTCTGTGCTTGCTCAAGCTGCCCCGGCGAGTGCAGTGCTGGCTGCGAAAATGCAGATTGTCAGCGAGAAATTCGGATTATCGCGCATCGCCTTTTCGGCGTATGACGACGCAGCTCCGGATGCGGTCGTTGTGCTGAAAAGTCCGAAACTCGAGGGCGACAAGCTCACGTTCAACGTTCTGGTCCTTGAAGGCGATCTTGCCGGCGGCGATGGGGCTGCTGCACTCTTCATCGACGTCATTGGCCGGCCGCTCACACCGATGTCATTCGCCGGTGTTGGCCGCCGCATGGCATTCCGCGGCGCGATGTATGCCGGCGCGGCTGGCGCGGCCGCGTATGCGGCGCCCTATCCCTATGCTCGTCCGGCCTGCGGCTATTACCCATATCCGCCCTGCTACTAAGCGATGGGTACATAAGGCATGTCCCAATGAGGAAAATGCTGGGTTACCAAGACGGCGGCTGACAGCTGCCCGAGGATTGATCTGGATCAAAGGCGGGCTGGCTTACGCGACCACACTCAAACCGGCCTGATTTTTCGTAGGGACAGCATTTCAAAGGGAGTGCTCCGCCATGAAGACCGGCCGTATTCTGCTTGCATGTGCAAGTTTTCTTGCACTCGGTTGCGCCTCGGCGCTGGCCCAGCAGGTGACGGGTGTTCCGGGTACGCCGGGCGCCACCACCACCATCGACGGAAAGCAACTTCCGCCGCCGCCGGCCGCGTTCGGCGGGCAGATCAAGGAGAAGGCATCGGAGTCGAAACCCTGGTGGGCTCCGCGCGTCGTGCCGCCGAAGGGCGCCCCCAACGTATTGCTCATCATGACCGACGACGCCGGATTTGGTGCGCCGGGCACATTCGGCGGCGTCGTTCCGACGCCGGCGCTGGATCGTATCGCAAACAATGGACTGCGCTACACGAATTTCCACTCCACGGCGCTGTGCTCACCGACCCGGGCGGCGATTATCACGGGCCGCAACCACCACTCGGTTGGTTACGGGGTGGTGGGTGAGATCGCAACGGGTTTTCCGGGTTACGACTCCATCATTCCGATTGAAAAAGGCACCATCGGCACGATCCTGAAGGCGAATGGATATGCAACGTCGTGGTTCGGCAAGGATCACAACACGCCATCGTACCAGTCGAGCCAGGCCGGGCCGTTCAATCAGTGGCCGACCGGCATGGGCTTCGAATATTTCTATGGCTTCGTCGGCGGCGACGCGAGCCAGTGGCAGCCGAACCTGTTCCACAACACAACGGCCATCTATCCGTTCCAGGGTAATCCCGGTTGGAATCTGGAGACGGCGATGGCTGACGACGCCATCCAACACATGAAGCAGCTCAAGGAGCTTGCGCCCGACAAACCGTTCTTTGTCTACTACGTGCCGGGCGGCACCCACGCGCCGCATCACCCGACGCCGGAATGGATCAAGAAGATCGGTGATATGCACTTGTTCGACCAGGGTTGGAACAAGGTGCGAGAGACGATCTTCGCCAACCAGAAACGGTTGGGCATCATGCCCGAGAACGCCAAGCTGACAGCTTGGCCCAAGGAACTTCCGGAATGGGATTCCCTCGGCGAGATCGAGAAGAAGCTGTTCATCAAGCAGGCGGATGTCTATGGCGCCTACCTCGCATATACCGACAACGAGATCGGCCGGGTGATCCAGGCCGTCGAAGACCTGGGCCAGCTCGACAACACGCTGATCATCTACATCAGTGGCGACAATGGCGCGAGCGCGGAAGGCATGATCAACGGCACGCCGAACGAGTTCACCACGTTCAATGGCGTCGCCGTGCCGGTGAAGGCCCAGTATCTCTGGTACCCGTTCTGGGGCTCGGACAAGACGTTCCCGCACTTTGCGGCGCCCTGGGCATGGGCGATGAGCACGCCGTTCAAATGGGTAAAGCAGGTAGCCTCGCACTTCGGCGGGACCGCGCAGGGCATGGCTATCTCCTGGCCCGGCCACATCAACGATGTGGGCGGCATCCGCCGCCAATTCCATCACGTCATCGACATCGTGCCGACCATTCTCGATGCAACCTGCATTCCGCAACCCGACGCGATCGACGGCATCAAGCAAATCCCCATCGAGGGGGTAAGCATGAAGTACACATGGGACAAGGCGAATGCCAACGCGGCGACCCAGCATACGACGCAGTATTTCGAGATGCTCGGCAATCGCGCGATCTATCAGGACGGCTGGGTGGCGGCCACGACGCCGGCGACGCTGCCGTGGGAGCTGAGCACCGCGCCGCCGCCGGACGTGATTACCGGTTACAAATGGGAGCTCTACAACGTTGACCAGGATCCGACCCAATCTGACGATCTGGCCGCCAACATGCCGGACAAGCTCAAGCAGCTGCAGGATGTCTTCTATTCGGAGGCCGCCAAATACAATGTGCTGCCGCTCGACAATTCGTCGCTCGCGCGCTGGAATACGCCGCGTCCAAGCCTGACTGCCGGGCAAACGGTCTTCACCTATTCGGGCGAGCTGTCCGGTGTGCCGATCAGCGCTGCGCCGAGCATCCTCAACAAATCCTACGCCATTACGGCCGAAGTCGAGATTCCCAAGGGCGGTGCAGAAGGCATGATCGTCACCCAAGGCGGACGCTTCGGCGGCTACGGGCTCTTCCTGAGCAAGGGAGTCGCAGGCATTCGCAGCGGCAAGCCTGTGTTCCTCTACAACCTGCTCAACCTCAAGCGCACGATCTGGTCGGGACCGGAATTGAGCGCGGGCAAACACACCATCGTCTTCGACTTCAAGTCGGATGGCCCCGGACTTGCCAAGGGAGGAACCGGCGTGCTCAGCGTGGACAGCAAGGAGGTCGACCGGAAACCCATGAAGCAGACCACGCCGGTCACGTTCCCGGAGGACGAAACCTTCGACGTCGGCCTGGACACCCGCAGTGGGGTGGCGATGCTGGAGTATCGCTACGATCCTCCGTTCAAGTTCACCGGCAAGATCACCAAGCTGACGTTCAAGCTCGAACCGGAAACCAAGGCTGTAACGGAGCCGAGGGCAGAGTTGGCCCCAATGGCAGCACCGGAACCGGATCCGATTGAAGCACCGAAGGGCACCAAACAAGGAGCAAGTGGCGGAAAACGATGAAAAGCGCGTTGACCCTCGCGGCCATCGGCGAGGCCGCTACGGGATTGGCGACAGCCTGAATAGCTTCATAAAAATGTGCTTCACTTTACGAAGGGCGTGCCTGGCAACGAGGCGCCGCGCGAAATAAGAAAACAGCCCGGGCCTACCCGCTGATGCGATCACCCTTGCCAGCTGCGCGGCGTCGGGGGTAGCCTCCCGAAAAATCGAAGGAGGCATCGCTATGCGGTACGGCACTTTCATGATCTTGACAGCGGGATTGATTGCGCTCGCACCGCCGGCGCGGGCGGAGACCCGTGCAGCCTATGTGACCATGATGCTGCAGGCCTTTGCCGCAAACGTCGAATGCCCCGGTACCGACGTCGTTTACCAGGACCTCGTGCAAAAGGCCCAGGACATGCAGCAGCCGGATGGAACGACCGAGTCCGTCAGGAAAGCGATCGCCTGGCTATTGACTGGCGGCAAGATGGGCGAGAAAGGCGACGACACGTTGATGGGCGAAGTCGCGCTGGCGATGCAGACCACCGACCTCGATCAAAGGCGGCTCGGCATGCAAACCTGGTGCGAAACGCAGAAAACAAGGCTGGCGGGCTTCATCCGTCCAAAGAGTTAAGGTGAAATAACCGGGTCGAACGGCTCTGGGAATGTCGCTGGTCGGAAGTGACGGTAGCAAGTTCGAGCCTGGCAATGCGATCCTCACCGCGGCAAATTCGTCGTCCCCATCAAAAACCTGTCGATCGACTGCGCGCAGAGGCGGCCTTCGCGGATGGCCCAGACGACGAGCGACTGGCCGCGGCGCATGTCGCCGGCGGAGAATACGTTCGGCCGCGAGGTCCGGTAATCGACCAGATTGGCGCGGACGTTGCCGCGCTGGTCGAGGTCGACGCCGAGCGTCTTCAACAGACCTTCGTGCACGGGATGGACGAAGCCCATCGCGAGCAGCACCAGCTCGGCGTCGAGGTCGAACTCGGTGCCGGGCAGCGGCTTGAACTTGTCGTCGACCTTGACGCAATGCAGCTTCTTCACCTTGCCGTCGGCGCCTGAGAATTTCTGGGTCAGCACGGCGAACTCGCGCGCGGCGCCTTCGGCCTGGCTCGACGAGGTCCGCATCTTCAGCGGCCAGTTCGGCCAGGTCAGGCCCTTGTTCTCGCGCTCGGGCGGCGCCGGCATGATCTCGAGCTGGGTCACCGACTTCGCGCCCTGCCGGAACGAGGTGCCGATGCAGTCGCTTCCGGTGTCGCCGCCGCCGATCACGATGACATGCTTGCCGCCGGCGAGGATGTCGGCTGCGTCATCAAGCGATTCATTGCCGACGCGGCGGTTCTGCTGCGGCAGGAAGTCCATCGCGTAGTGGATGCCGGCGAGATCGCGGCCGGGGATCGGCAGGTCGCGCGGGGCTTCCGCGCCGCCGGTCAGCGCGATCGCGTCATAGTCGTTGAGCATCTCGCGCGGGTCGAGGGCGCCGGCGGCGCCGACGTGGACGCCATAGTGGAAGGTGACGCCTTCGCCCTCCATCTGCTTGATGCGCCGGTCGATGACGTTCTTCTCCATCTTGAAGTCGGGAATGCCATAACGCAGAAGCCCGCCGGCCTTGGCGAATTTCTCGAACACATGCACGTCATGGCCGGCGCGCGCGAGCTGCTGCGCACAGGCGAGCCCCGCGGGGCCGGAGCCGATCACGGCGACCTTCTTGCCGGTCTTGTGTTGGGGAATCTCCGGCTTCAGCCAGCCGTTCTCCCAGGCGCGATCGACGATGGCGCATTCGATGGTTTTGATGGTGACCGGATTGTCGTCGATGTTGAGCGTACAGGAGGCCTCGCACGGCGCCGGACAGATGCGGCCGGTGAATTTCAGGGAAATTGTTGGTCGAGTGCAGGTTGCGCGAGGCTTCTTCCCAGTTGCCCTGATAGACCAGGTCGTTGAAGTCGGGGATCTGGTTGTTGACCGGGCAGCCCGGCGTGCCGGGCTGAGCCGAGCCGGTGCCGTGGCAATAGGGAATGCCGCAATTCATGCAGCGCGCGGCCTGGTCGCGCGTTTCCTTCTCCGAAAGCGGAACGACGAATTCCTTGAAATGCTTCACCCTCTCGGCAACCGGCGTGTACTTCCGGTCATGCCGCTCGATTTCGAGAAAACCCGTGACCTTACCCATTAAACCTGAAGCCCCTGCATCAATCGTTGGTCTCGTTGTTGTTCTCCGTCATTGCGAGGAGCGAAGCGACGAAGCAATCCAGACCGTTGCCGGGGAGAAATTCTGGATTGCTTCGCTACGCTCGCAATGACGGTGTTGATACCCTATCTGCGCATGATCTTGTCCGAAAACCGGTTCCCACTTTGCGCTAACGCGGCCCTTCGGGTCGGGATCATGCGCTACGCCCCGATTGCGATCTTCGGTTCGGCGTCGGCGTTGGCGGCCAGTTCGCGCAGGGCGCGCCGGTATTCGACCGGCATCACCTTGCGGAATTTCGGCAGCCACGTCTTCCAGTTCGCGAGGATTTCGGCAGCGCGCTTTGAGCCCGTCGCCTTGGCATGGCGCGTGATCAGGACATGCAGACGCTCGATGTCGGCGTCGAGCAGGTTCCTGAACACGTCGACCCGGCCATGCGCCTCGAGATCGCCGGAGTGATGATAGGCGCCTTCGTTGATCATCTCTTCCGAGAGCAGCGGCTCGAGCTCGACCATCGCGAGATTGCAGAGCTTGTCGAAGCTGCCGTCCTCGTCCAGCACATAGGCGATGCCGCCCGACATGCCGGCTGCGAAATTGCGCCCGGTCTTGCCGAGCACGACCACGATGCCGCCGGTCATGTATTCGCAGCAATGGTCGCCCGCGCCTTCGACCACAGCGACCGCGCCGGAATTGCGCACGGCAAAGCGTTCGCCGGCGATGCCGCGGAAATAGCACTCGCCCTCGATCGCGCCGTACATCACCGTGTTGCCGACGATGATGCTCTCTTCCGGCACGATGCCGCTATTGCGCGGCGGCTTGACGATGATCTTGCCGCCGGAAAGGCCCTTGCCGACATAGTCGTTGCCTTCGCCTTCGAGCTCGAAGGTGACGCCGTTGGCGAGCCATGCGCCGAAGGCCTGGCCGGCGGTGCCCTTGAACTGCACCGTGATGGTGTCATCAGGCAGGCCGGCATGGCCGTAGATCTTCGCCACCGTGCCTGACAGCATCGCGCCCGCCGAACGATCGGTGTTGTTGATCTGCAGGTCGATCTTGACCGGCGCGCCGCGGTCGAGCGCCGCTTGCGAGCGTTCGATCAGGCGGCGGTCGAGCACCTTCTCCAGATGATGGTTCTGGGGCTCGGAGTGATAGATCTTCTGGCCGGTCTCTTCCTGCTGCCGCACGAACAGCTTCGAGAAGTCGAGGCCCTTGGCCTTCCAGTGCGCGACGAGTTTGGTCTGGTCGAGCAACTGGGTCTGGCCGATCATCTCGTTGAAGGTGCGAAAGCCGAGGCTCGCCATGATCTCGCGGACTTCCTCGGCGACGAAGAAGAAGTAGTTGATGACGTGCTCGGGCTGGCCGGTGAAGCGCTTGCGCAGGACGGGATCCTGCGTGGCGACGCCCACCGGACAGGTGTTGAGATGGCACTTGCGCATCATGATGCAGCCGGCCGCGATCAGGGGCGCGGTGGCGAAGCCGAACTCGTCGGCACCAAGCAATGCGCCGATGACGACGTCGCGTCCGGTGCGGAAGCCGCCGTCGACCTGGACCACGATGCGGCTGCGCAGCCGCTCGCGCACCAGGGTCTGATGGGTTTCGGCAAGCCCGATCTCCCACGGCGAGCCGGCATGCTTGATAGACGTGAGGGGCGACGCACCCGTGCCGCCTTCGAACCCTGCGATGGTGACATGGTCGGCGCGCGCCTTGGCGACGCCGGCGGCGACCGTGCCGACGCCGACCTCGGAGACGAGCTTGACCGAGACCAGGCCGTCCGGATTGACGTTCTTCAGGTCGTAGATGAGCTGCGCGAGGTCCTCGATCGAATAGATGTCATGATGCGGCGGCGGCGAGATCAGGCCGACGCCCGGCGTCGAATGCCGGACTTTTGCGATGGTGGCGTCGACCTTGTGGCCGGGCAACTGGCCGCCTTCGCCGGGCTTGGCGCCCTGCGCCATCTTGATCTGCATCATGTCGGAGTTGACGAGATACTCCGTCGTCACGCCGAAGCGGCCCGAGGCAACCTGCTTGATGGCCGAGCGCATGGAATCGCCGTTCGGCAGCGGCTTGAAGCGGTCGGCTTCCTCGCCGCCTTCACCGGTGTTGGACCTGCCGCCGATGCGGTTCATCGCGATCGCGAGCGTCGTATGCGCCTCGCGCGAGATCGAGCCAAAGCTCATCGCGCCGGTGGCGAAACGCTTGACGATGTCCTTGGCCGGCTCGACCTGGGCGATCGGCACCGGCTTGCGCTTCTCGTCCTCGGCGCTCTTGATCCGGAACAGGCCGCGCAGCGTGACCAGCCGCTCGGACTGCTCGTTAAGGATTTTGGCGAACGACTGGTAGCGCTCCCTGGAATTGCCGCGCACGGCGTGCTGCAGGGTCGAGACCGACTCCGCCGTCCAGGCATGGTCCTCGCCGCGGGTGCGGTAGGCATATTCGCCGCCGACATCGAGCGCGGTCTTGTAGACCGGTGCGTCGCCGAACGCGTCGGCATGGCGGCGCGTGGTCTCTTCGGCGATCTCGGAGAGGCCGACGCCTTCGATGCGGGTATGCGTGCCGACAAAGTACTTCGCAACGAAGTCGGCCTTCAGCCCGACGGCGTCGAAGATCTGCGCGCCGCAATAGGACTGATAGGTCGAGATGCCCATCTTCGACATCACCTTGAGCAGGCCCTTGCCGATCGACTTGATATAGCGCTTGACGACCTCGTAGTCGTCGAGCGCGGCGGGCAGCCGGTCCTTCAGCGCGATGATGGTTTCAAACGCCAGATACGGATTGATCGCTTCCGCGCCGTAGCCGGCGAGGCAGGCGAAGTGATGCACCTCGCGCGGCTCGCCGGATTCGACGACGATGCCGACCGAGGTGCGCAAGCCGGTGCGGATCAGGTGATGATGCACGGCCGCGCAGGCGAGCAGCGAGGGAATCGGAATCCGGTCGGAGCCCACCATGCGATCGGACAGGATGATGATGTTGACGCCCTCGCGCACCGCGCCTTCGGCGCGCGCGCAGAGCTCGTCCAGCACCTGGTCCATGCCGGCCGCGCCGAGGCCCGCGTGGAATGTCGTGTCGAGCGTGCGCGACTTGAAATGGCTCTCGGCGATCTCGCCGATCGAGCGGATCTTTTCCAGGTCCGCATCGGTGAGGATCGGCTGGCGTACTTCGAGCCGCTTGGTCGAGGCGAGGCCCTTGAGGTCGAACAGGTTCGGCCGCGGCCCGATGATCGAGACGAGGCTCATGACCAATTCTTCGCGGATCGGGTCGATCGGCGGGTTGGTGACCTGCGCAAAATTCTGCTTGAAATAGGTGAAGAGCTGCTTCGGCCGGTCCGACAACGCCGAGATCGGCGTGTCGTTGCCCATCGAGCCCGTGGCTTCCTCGCCGGTGGACGCCATCGGCGTCATCAGGATGTTAATGTCTTCCTGCGAATAGCCGAACGCCTGCTGCAGGTCCAGAAGCGGCAGATTGGAGCGCACGCCCTTGGCGAGCGCGGCCGGCAATTCTTCGAGCTGGATCTGGGTGCGGCCGAGCCACTCGCGATAGGGATGGCTCTTTGCAAGCTGTGCCTTGATCTCGTCGTCGGGAATGAGGCGGCCCTGCTCGAGGTCGACGAGCAGCATCTTGCCGGGCTGCAGCCGCCACTTGGTGACGATCTGGTCCTCCGGAATCTTGAGCACCCCCATTTCGGACGCCATCACGATCCGGTCGTCGCTGGTGACGAGATAGCGCGCCGGCCGCAAGCCGTTGCGGTCGAGCGTGGCGCCGATCTGGCGGCCGTCGGTGAAGGCGATCGCGGCGGGGCCGTCCCACGGCTCCATCAAGGCTGCATGATATTCATAGAAGGAGCGGCGCTTCTCATCCATCAGGGGATTGCCGGCCCACGCCTCCGGAATCATCATCATGACGGCGTGCGGAAGCGAGTAACCGCCCTGCACCAAAAATTCGAGCGCGTTGTCGAAGCAGGCGGTGTCGCTCTGGCCTTCATAGGAGATCGGCCAGAGACGGCTGATGTCCTTGCCGTAGAGGTCGGAGCTCACGGAAGCCTGCCGGGCCGCCATCCAGTTGACGTTGCCGCGCAGCGTGTTGATCTCGCCATTGTGCGCGATCATCCGGTAGGGATGCGCCAGCGACCAGGTCGGGAAGGTGTTGGTCGAGAAACGCTGATGCACCAGCGCAAGCGCGCTCTCGAAATCCGGCTCGTGCAAATCGGCGTAGTACTTGCCGAGCTGATCGGCGAGGAACATGCCTTTGTAGATCACGGTGCGGCACGAGAACGAGCACGGGTAATAGCCGGCCATGCCGCGGTCGCGGCGCTGGTAGATCGCCTGCGAGATCGACTTGCGCAGGATGTAGAGCTTGCGCTCGAACTCGTCGTCGGTCTTGGCGCAGCCGTTGCGGCCGATGAAAACCTGCATGTGATAGGGCTCGGTCGGCTTGACGGTCGGGCCGAGCGATGCGTTGTCGGACGGCACGTCGCGCCAGCCGAGCAGCATCATGCCTTCGGCCTTGATCTGGTCGGCGACGATGCTCTGGATCACCTTCCGCCACGCCGTCTCCTTCGGCATGAACAATGCACCGATGGCGTATTCGCCGGGATCGGGCAGCAGGAAGCCGATCTCGGCGGCCTTGCGCTTGAAGAAGGCGTGCGGGATCTGCACCAGGATGCCGGCGCCGTCGCCGAAGCGCGGATCGGCGCCCACCGCGCCGCGATGCTCGAGATTGCAGAGGATGCTCAGCGCATCGGCGACGATCTGATGCGACTTCTTGCCCTTGATGTTGGCGATGAAGCCGACGCCGCAGGAATCCTTCTCCAGCGAAGGATCATAGAGGCCTTCTGCGGCCGGCCGCCAAGTGTGCAATTCGGCATGCAATTCGCGGTCGGCCGGTTTCGAGTCCGCACTCGCCGACAGCGCTTCTGCCACGATGTGTTCGCGCTCGATTTCCGACCGGCTCATATCTTCGTCTCCCCGATGAGGGCCTTCCCGTTGACTTGCGTCTTCGGCGCACCTTGGGCGTTCCGCGGCACCCCTTAAGAAAAATCAGGGGGACACCGCTCGTCCCGAAAGCGAGCCGTATTTTCAGAGTTCAGGCTCAGCGTTCAGCGTCCCTGGAGAACAGCTTTGCCTGGTACCTTCGCGGCGCTAGAGGCCGAACTTTCGTTGCAATCCCTATGCCGGTTTCGCAACGAAATTTGAGACAGCTATGCTGTCCTAACTTCCACCATGCCTTATTTTTCTCTACCACACAAGCGCGGGAAAGTCCGCAGGCGCCCATGCAACTGCAAAGCTGGTCTGTGCCGCCGCGGATTTGAGGCAAACACGCCGCGATCCGGCCCAAGCAGCGCCGAAATCACCACCGAGATTTGCCGCCGAGCTTAACTTGAGGGCTTAGCGGGGGCGCTTGCTGGAGCAATGAAGCGATGAAGCGTTTCGCAGGATTGGCCGTCATGGCCGGATTGATGTTTGCGGCCTCGGCCGCCAATGCTCAGATGCCGGCGCCCTATCGGGGTGTCTCCGATTTCGATGGGCCTTACGAGCGGCCCTATGGTGCCGTGCCGCCGGCGCCACCGCCGCCGGCTTACAATAATTATGGCGGCTATGGCCCGTCGCTGCTGCCGCTGCCGGAGGTCTATGCGGTGCTGCGCGACAACGGCTTCTCGCCCCTCGGCGCGCCGTATCAGCGCGGCCTTGTCTATATGATTGCCGCTATGGATCGGAACGGCCAGGACGGGCGGCTGGTGATCGACGCCCGTAACGGCCGGATCATCCGCTTCACGCCGGCCTACGGTTATGGCCGTGGCCGTGGCTATGGCGGCCCGTCTCCCTACGGCGAGAATTTCGAGCCAGAGCAGATGTCGGCCCATGGGTCTGACGCCACCATACCGCCGCCGACCGTGATCCGCGGCATTCCGCGGCCGCCGGCCTTGGTGCCGCATGTCGCCAGCCGCACCGTGCCGATGCCTGCGCCGAAACCGGCTGTGGCCGCAAAGCCGACGGAGCCGACGGCGCAACAATCGGCCGCGACCGAGGCCAAGGCAGCCGCGAGCGCGCCGCCTGCAGCTCAGGCGAGTGTGCCGCCGCCAACGACCGTCGGCGAAGCCAGGCCCGCGCCGGCGATCCGGCCGACGCAGCAAATGCCGGCGGCGCAAGGGCTGGAGTAACCAAAGCGAAAAAAACGCCCCGGTTTCCCGGGGCGTTCTCTTAACGACGCTACGCTACTGAAACTTGATCGCTCAGGCAGCGGCCTTCTCGGCCGAGCCGTCGACCACCTGCGGCGCGGCAGGCGCGACCGAACCGATCGGAATGTTGCGGGGCTTCTTCGCCTCGGGAATCTCGCGGACGAGATCGACATGGAGCAGGCCATGCTCGAGCGAGGCGTTCTTCACCGCCACGAAGTCGGCAAGCTGGAACGCGCGCTCGAACGCACGCGCGGCGATACCGCGGTAAAGCACTTCGGCCTTGTCCTTGCCGTTCTCGTTGGCGACTTTCTCGCCCTTGATCGTCAGCGTGTTTTCCTTCGCGACGATGGAGAGCTCTTCCCTGGCGAAGCCGGATACGGCTACCGAGATGCGGTAGGCGTTATCGCCGGTGCGCTCGATGTTGTAGGGGGGATAGCCGGGGCTGCCGTCAGAGGTGGCCTGGTCGAGCAGGGAAAAGAGACGGTCGAAGCCGACGGTGGAACGATAAAACGGGGTAAGATCGTAGGTGCGCATAGGGTAGTCCTCCATTGAGCGACTGTTTCGATTACCCGCCCGCCATCGGGCCGGGCTTGAACCTGTGCAGCCTTGGTGCTCGGAGTCCCGAAACACTGGTAGCGGCCTGCACGTTGATGATATGGGAGAAGGCAAGACGGCGTTCAAGAGGGCGGGAGGTGAGCCTTTTTTGACCCTCCCAGCCCTTGTTTTTCAGCCTTTTCCTCCTAGCCGATCCCACGCATGACGCTCGTCTCGATTCCCGCCAATCCCGCTCCGGAAAACGTCGTCTCCGGCACCATACGCACGCCCGACGGCGCCGAATTGCGCTTCGCGCGCTGGGCGCCGCCGGCGGGCCGCAAGGGCACGGTCTGCATCTTCCACGGCCGCGGCGAACAGATCGAAAAATATTTCGAAACCGTGCGCGACCTGCGCGATCGCGGCTTTGCGGTCGCCACCATCGACTGGCGCGGGCAGGGGCATTCCTCGCGCCGCCTGCGCGATCCGCGCAAGGGCTATGTCCGCCACTTCGCCGACTACGAAATCGACGTCGAGACCTTCGTGCAGCAGGTGGTTCTGCCGGATTGTCCGCCGCCGCATTTCGCGCTGGCCCATTCGATGGGCGGCGCGGTGATGCTGCGGCTCGCTTATGCCGGCAAACGCTGGTTCGACCGCATGGTGCTGTCGGCGCCGATGATCGATCTGCCCGGGCGCGCCACCTCGTTGCCGGTGCGGCTGCTCTTGCGCGCCATGCGCTTTGCCGGGCAGGGCGGCCGCTACGTTCCCGGCGGTGACGACACGCTCACCGGCACGCGCTCCTTCGTCAACAACCCCTTGACCAGCGATCCCGTGCGATACGCCCGCAACGCTGCGATCCTGGAAGAAGACCCGACGCTCGGCATCGCTTCGCCCACGGTGGCCTGGGCCGATACTTCCTTTCGCGCCATGAACACGTTCCGCCAGATGTATTATCCCTCGCAGATTCGCCAGCCGATCCTGATGCTGGCGGCCTCCAACGACGCCGTGGTCTCGACGTCGGCGATCGAGGAGTTCGCCTATCATCTGCGTGCCGGCTCGCATCTCGTCATCGCCGGCTCCAAGCACGAGATCCTGCAGGAGCAGGACCGCTACCGCGCGCAATTCTGGGCGGCGTTCGATGCCTTCGTGCCCGGCACGCCGCTGTTCGGCTGAGCCCTAATCCGCTGCGCGCCTGGCAACCAGCGCGATCGGCCCGTAGGGAACGCCGGCCTTTACAAGACCCTCGCGATAGTGGGCGACGTCGTCCGGGTTTTTCCAGCGGAAATTCCGCAAATGCTGTTCGACGGTGAAGTCGGGATAGTGCGCCAGCAGGACGTCACGTGCCTTTGCCGCTTCCTCGGCCCGTCCCAGTCGCGCCAGCGCCGCCGCCCGCATCGCCAGCACTTGCAGATGATTGGGATTGAAGTACAGAGCCTCCCGCGCCCAGGACAGCGCGGCGTCATATTGGCCGAGCAGGTAATGGGCGAACGCGGTCGTTGCCGCCCATTGATAGCGCGGATCGCCGCTGCCGCGCTGGAAGGCCATTGAAAGCAGATCGATGGCTTCGCGGTGCTCGCCGACCACGAGATGGCAGATTCCCTGGACGCCGCGCGCGCCCATGTCATACGGATTCAACTCGACGGCCCGATCGACCGCTTCACGCGCCGCGTCGTAGTGCCCCTGCATCACATGCATATAGGCCAGAATCGAGAAGGCAAAGGACGAGCGCGGGTCGAGACGGACGCTGGTTTCGGCAAGCTCCATCGCTTGTGCCCACAATTCCCGGCTGCTGGTGAGCCAGCCGTAGTGCACGCCCTGAACCATGATGGTGGCGAGATAGGCCCGCGCGATCGCAAGCTCGCCATCGAGTGCGATGGCCTGCTTGAACAGGTCGATCGAGGCCTCGAAGTCTTCCTTGGTCTCGCGGTAATAATGCGACAGCCCCTTCAGGAAGCGATCCCAGGCGGTCAGATCGGACTGCCGCGCCGGCGTGGAGGCTTCCGCGCGATAGATCGCGGGTGCGATCGCGGCCGACAGGCTGGTCGTGATCTCGTCCTGCAGAGCGAACAGATCGTCGATGTCGCGGTCGTAGCGGCCGGTCCAGAGCTGCTCGCCGCTTTCGGGCGCGATCAACTCGGCGGTGACGCGGATCTTGCTGCCGGCGCGGCGCACCGAGCCCTGGATCAAATAGGTCGCATCGATCTCGCGCGCGATCAGGCGCGTGCTCACATTCCTGCCCCTGAACGCAAAGGTCGAGCTCCGGCTCAGCACGCGATAGAACGACTGCAGCGACAGTGCGTGGATCAGGTCCTCGGTCAATCCGTCGGCGAAATATTCGTCCGTACTGCCGCTGAGATTGTCGAACGGCAGCACGCCGATGATCGCGGTGCGATGTTGCGCGGGCGTGTCCGAATGCTCGCCGGTTTCGCGGATGCGGGCGTCCACGCCCTCCGGTGTCCAGGTCCAGACAAGGACCGGATCGGCGATATTCTTGAAGCGATGCAGCCCGGCATCCGCGAGCGTAACGCTGAGGCGCTTGCCGGCCTCCGCAAAAGCCTTGTCGGATACCGCGATGCAGCCAGGCGCGGGTACCGTCTGCAGGCGGACGGCGATGTTGACGTCGTCGCCGAACACCTCCTCCTCGTCGGCCATGACGTCGCCCATGTGCACGCCCATGCGGAAATGCATGGCGCGGTCGGCCGGCAAATGATGATTTCGCTCCGCCATCACCGTCTGCATCTCGATTGCCGCCTCGATGGCGCCGACGATGCTCGGGAATTCGACCAGAAAACCGTCGCCGGTATTTTTCACCAGCCGGCCGCCATGATTGAGGATGATCGGATAGATCGCGCTGCGATGGGCCTTGAACGAGGCATGCGTCCCCGCCTCGTCGGCGCCCATCATGCGGGAATAACCGGCGATATCGGCGCAGACAATGGCGGCGAGACGTCTCTCCATCGGCCCCGTTCGCGGCAATCGCCACCCGACGGCGGCGATCGACAGCATCTATGACGTCGTATCTGGCGGAAGAGCCGCCCGGAGGCAATAGTAATGCCGGTATGACCCGCGGAAAGTTGTTGCAGACGCGCGATGCTGCGGCGTTCGACCGCACGGGAACCGCGGTGATGTCTCGAATTAAGGCGCGCCGGCGTAAAGCTTGTAGATCGCCGCTCCCGCGAGATAGATTCCGAGAAAGATCATCGCGATCAGGAACCAGCGGCGGAAGGCGTCGGCCGGCATCCGCGAGCGCACGGCCTGGCCGGTGAACATGCCGGCAAAGGAGCACGCCATCGCGATACCGCCGGGCAGCGCCGTCGAGGCGCGGAGCAGGCCGGAGGTCGTGAGATTGATCGTCAGCGCCAGCGTCGCCACCGTGAAGAACACGCCGAGCGCTTGCACCAGCTCGTCCTTTTCCATGCCGATCGCCTGCAGGAACGGCATCGACGGAATCACCTGCACGCCCGTCGCGGCAGAAATCACGCCGGTGACGAGACCGATGATGCCTCCGACCCATTTCTCGTTGCCACGCGCAACCGTGAAGGCGACTTTGCTCAGGCCCATCGCGGCATAGATCACCAGCAGGATGCCGAGCGCGATCGGTACATAATGCGCATACGCGCCGGTCAGCGAGCCCCGGTTCAGCCAGATGCCGAGCGCGGTGCCGACCAATAGCGGCCAAAGCCTGCGGAAAATGTCGCGCAGATAAGAGCCGACAAAGGTCTGCCAGATATTGGTAATGACCGCGGGCACGATGACGATGGCCAGCGCATGGCTCGGCGGCATGGTCACCGCGAGCAGGCCCATGGAAACCGTCGGCAGGCCAAGGCCAACTACGCCCTTGACGAAGCCCGCGAGCAGGAACACGGCGGCGATGAAATAGAGCAGGGGTTCGACGTGCAGCATGCGGGCACGTTGACCGATCCGCGCAATCGGCACAATGTGGAGGTTACGGAGCCAGCCTTCGCTAACAACGAAGGCTAGCTCGCCGGACCAAAACCCGATGCGCTTCGACCTGGTCGATCTCAATCTCTTCATCGCGGTGGCGGACAGCCGCAGCATCACCCATGGCGCCGACCGCGCCCATCTGGCGCTTGCCTCCGCCAGCGCGCGGATCAAGGGGTTGGAGGATGCGTTCGGGGTTGCGCTGTTCAAGCGCGGCCGCCGCGGCGTGGAACTGACGGCGGCCGGTGAAAGCCTGCTCGATCACGCTCGCCTGGTCCTGCATAACGTGGACGCGATGCGCGGCGACCTCGCACGTTTCGCATCCGGCGTACGCGCCAGCGTGCAATTGCTCACCAATACCTCGGGCCTTTCGGAACATCTGCCACGCGCGCTGGCGTCATTCCTGCGCGCGCATCCCGACATCAATGTCGACGTCGAGGAACGCGAGAGCACCGACATTGCCACTGCCATCGCGACCGGCGCGGCCGATCTCGGCTTCGCCGCCGAACATGCGCTGCCCGACAACGTCGAGCGCTTCACTTTCAGCGAGGATCGCCTCACGCTGGTCACCGCGCGGAAGGGGCCGTTTGCCGGCCGCCGTCAGATCGATTTTCAGGACGTGGCCGCCTGCAGTTTCGTCGGGCTCACCAACGCGACCGCGCTGCAGGTGCATATTTCCAGGCACGCCGCGCGGCTCGGCATGCGCCTGCATTTCCGTGCGCGCCTGCGTGACTTCGATACGATCTGCCAGATGGTGGCGGCCGACGTCGGCGTCGCCGTGGTGCCGGAGGCGGCCGCCCGCCGTTGCGCCCGCACGATGCCGATCGCCACGGTCCGGATTCGCGACGCGTGGGCCAACCGCAAGCTCGTGATCTGCTCCCGCAGTTTCAAGTCGCTGCCGCGGCCGGCGAAATTGCTCGTGGAGCATTTGCGGGCCGCGGCAGCGTGAGCGCTATTTCATCGTCGGCACGCCGGCGTCCTTGATCACCTTCGCCCATTTCTTGGTCTCTGCCGCGATAAAGTCCCGGAACTGGTCGGGTGTTTGTGGCACGAGCGTCAGGCCCTGGTCGGCGAGCTTGTCCTTGACGTTGGGATCGGACATCGCTTCGGTCGTGATGTGATTGAGTTTCGCGATGATGTCAGGCGGCGTGGCCGCGGGGGCGACCATGCCGTACCAGTTTTCAATCAGGAGATCGGGCATGCCGACTTCCGCGGTGGTCGGCACATCGGGCGCCTGTGACGCCCGCGTTTTCGCGCCAAGCGCGATCGGACGCAGGTTGCCGGCCTTGATCTGCGGCAGGATCACCGGGAGATCGAGAAAGGTCATCTGCACCTGGTGGCCGAGCAGGTCATTGATCGCAGGCGCGGCGCCCCGATAGGGCACATGGACGATATCGATCTTGGCTGTCAGCTTGAACAATTCGCCGGCGAGATGCGGCAGGCCGCCGACACCGGCGGAGGCAAAATTGAGCTTGCCCGGCTGCGCCTTGCAGAGCGCGACCAGCTCTTCCATGTTTTTGGCCGGCACGTTGCTCGCCACCACCAGCATTTCGGGCACCGCGGCAACCAACGTGACCGGCGCCAGGTCCTTCTGTGGATCGTTGGCGATCTTTTCCATGGTCGGCAAAATCGCGAGCGAGCTCGCGCTGGTGATGGCGATGGTGTAGCCGTCGGGCGCTGATTTCGCGACCGCATCGGTGCCGAGCGCGCCGGCCTGTCCGCTGCGATTGTCGATGATGACCGGCTGCCTGGTGATCTCCGACATGCGCTGGCCGACCACGCGCGCGATGATGTCGTTCGGGCCGCCCGGCGGGAACGGCACGATCAGGCGGATCGGTTTGGAGGGGAAATCTTCCGCCGCGGCGAAAGACGGCAACAGCAACGCAAACCCCAGCAAGACCCTGACGAGGATCCTCATGTATGCCTCCCTTTGATTGCCGGCCGTTGTTGTTTTATTGCCGGCCTTAGTTTCTTGTCGTTAACCTCTCAGCAGCTTCAGCGCCGCCTCGTGCACGCGTGCATCGCCGGCAGCGACGATGCGGCCGCCGTTCTGCGCCGGGCCGCCTTCCCAATTGGTGACGACGCCGCCGGCGCCCGTGACGATCGGGATCAGCGCCGCGATATCGTAGGGTTTGAGCTCGGTCTCGACCACGAGATCGAGATGGCCGGCCGCGAGCATGCAGTAGGAGTAGCAATCGCCGCCATAGCGCGACAGCCGCACCTCGCTTTCGATCCGCCCGAAAATCGCGCGATCGGCGGCGTTCATCAGCAAGGGGCTGGTGGTGTAGGAGGTCGCCTCCCTCAGCGCCGCGCAGCGCCGCGTTTGCAGCCGCCGTTCGCCCGACGGCCCCTGGTAATTGGCCGCGGCATTATCGCCGGAAAAGCGCTCGCCGATGAAGGGCTGGTGCATCATGCCGAACACCGGCGTGCCCTTGTGCAGCAGCGCGATCAGCGTGCCCCAGATCGGGAAGCCCGCGATGAAGGATTTGGTGCCGTCGATCGGATCGAGCACCCAGACATAATCGGCGTCCTCACGCTCGTTGCCGAACTCTTCGCCGACGATGCCGTGCTGGGGGAAATGATATTTGATGATACGCCGCATCACCGCTTCCGCGGCGCGGTCGGCTTCAGTGACCGGGTCGAAATCCTTGCTCACGCTCTTGTTGTCGATCGACAGCGACGTGCGGAAGAACGGCAGAATGGTTTCGCCGGAAGAGGTCGCAAGGCGCCCGATAAAGGCGGAGAAGTCGATGACCGTCACTTCTATTTCCTGGGGTATGCGTGGAGACAGGCCGTGGAGGATTCTGCGCGTCTTGCCTAGCTCAATCCTGCGCCATCCGCACGCGGAGCGGCAGCTCCGGCCTGGCATTTTGAATGCCGAATCAGCAGGGCCGCGCCGGTATAATTTGCGTTAACAAAGGCAATCACGAAATCGCGAGATTGCTCAAGTAGTTTGACCAGTTTGCTGAATTCACAGCGGGGCGCCACTTAACGCATTGAAAAACATTAGAAATATTTGACGTCTTGAAAGTGTTGCGTGGATGCACGGCTTTCCAAATTTGCGTGGGAAATGCTTTAAAAGCTCTTGCGTTTTGTGCAGCGCGGTCGCATATTGTTGCGGTGCGGTAGCGCCTCGCGCTATCGCTGCCCTCCTTGGGCGTTTCCTCCCTAGACTTGGGCCGCTTGCTTTCGCAAGCGGCCCTTTTTTCTAGCTGGAGATACTCAAGCGCTGTCAGCTACGGCCTGAGAGAGCGTCGGGCAGACCGGGACCGACAGGAACCCAGAGCGGTTTTGTCGGGCGTTTATTCCGCCGCGGCCTGGAACGGCCCGAGATCGCCGAGAGGCACGGTGGCAAGCGCATCCGCGAGTGACATGAAGTCGGCGGCGACCTGCGCAAAGCGCGCTCCCTTCTCCCGCCGCCGCTCATCCATATAGATCGCCCGGTTCAATTCGAGCTGGATCGCATGCAGCCCGCTGGCGGGATTGCCGTAGTGCTCGGTGATGAAGCCGCCGGCATAGGGTTTGTTGCGGCCGACCGAATAGCCGAGCTGGCTCATGGTTGCCTCGACCCGGTCGGGCAATAGCGGCGCGCAGCTCGTGCCATAGCGGTCGCCGATCACGACATCAGGCCGCCGCGGCTCGTCGCGCGACACGCCGACCGATGGCATGGAGTGGCAATCCACCACCACGACCGTGCCAAAGGTCTGGTGCACCCGGTTGATCAGCCGTCGCAGCGCCCGGTGATAGGGCTTGTAAAGAGTCTCGATCCGCGTCAACGCGTCATCGACCGACAGCCGCTCGCGGTAGATTTCCTGACCGTCGCCGACCACACGCGGAATGGTGCCGAGTCCGCCCGCGACCCGCATCGACCGCGTATTGGCAAAGCTCGGCAGCCGGCCGGCAAACATTCGCGGGTCCAGCTCATAGGGTTCCCGGTTCACGTCGACATAGGAGCGGGGAAAGTTGACCCTTACGACGGGAAATCCGCGCGCGGAAAGGTCGGCGATCAGCTCGTCGATAAAGGAGTCTTCCGAGCGGCGCAGCGTCGGGAGGTCAATCCGGGACGCGTTAAGGAATTCTTCTGGATACACCGATCCGGAATGTGGTGAATTGAAGATGATCGGCGCCCGCCACTCAGCCGGCTCCATGATCTCGAACGGGGGCGGCAGTTGGCCATCGGAAAGAATCATCGTGGGGCGCCGTCCCTGCCATCTGCCGCGCTGACGGGCCTATCCTGCCAGAATAACGGGCTTTTTGTGAACGCTCATTGTCGGCATTCACAACCCTTCTGCCAAGCAAAAAAGTTTCAGGTCGCGCTGGAACGCATCAAAAGCCCGCGCTTCATTGATTTAAGCCGCATTCCGGTCCAGAAATGACCTTGCGAACGGCCAACGGGGCTGGTCCGCTTTCACCCGATATTTACTGTCCATCGGGCTTAGTGAATGCATTGATCCGCCGACAATCAGGTTTGATCTCCTCGCCATGCACAAGATCCTCCTTGCTGAAGACGACAACGACATGCGCCGTTTCCTGGTCAAGGCGCTGGAAAACGCCGGTTTTGAGGTTTCGCCGCACGATAACGGCATGTCCGCCTATCAGCGGTTGCGCGAGGAGCCGTTCGAGATGCTCCTGACCGATATCGTGATGCCCGAGATGGACGGCATCGAGCTGGCGCGCCGCGCCTCCGAGCTCGACCCTGACATCAAGATCATGTTCATCACCGGCTTTGCCGCGGTGGCGCTCAATTCGGATTCGGAAGCACCCAAGAACGCCAAGGTGCTGTCGAAGCCGGTTCACCTGCGTGAATTGGTCAGCGAAGTTAACAAGATGCTCGCGGCCTGATTCGGCCGCCAGATCGCCCAGTATCAGGGTGGCTTTGGCTTGCCTGCCCGGCTTGGAGCCGATATAGGGACGCCGACCCCATTAATTGGAATTCGGGCACGTAGCTCAGCGGGAGAGCACTACCTTGACATGGTAGGGGTCACAGGTTCGATCCCTGTCGTGCCCACCACCCAGTCCTATGCAAACCGCAAATCCCAGCGCCGCCTCTGAATAGGCCGTTTCTGTGGGGATTTTCGTTGGTATCGTTCCGCTCTTTCCGTCTCTGGAGACACTTTGTGGTCTCTCAGCCCGATTTTAGCCTCGCGTCTCTGCATCCAAAATTCCGTTCCCCGCGTCAAGGGTTTTCGACGGCCAGATCCCGGTCGGCCGCTGGGAATTTTTGGGGTATGGAGGCCAAAAACGACGTTTCGAACCCGGTCGATAATTATTGCGGATTCAATCCAAGGGCTTCGAACTGTTGGCTCCATTCTGCAGGAGCATCACGAAGTCGCTCGACTCCAATACCGCGCGGCAAACGACCTTCGACCGCGGCGCGGACGAGATCTGGTGCGAGGAACGCGAGCGAGATCGTCATGTTGACCTGACGCACGCTGCACTTTTGACGTGTTGCGATCTGCTGAACGTCGGTCACGGCGCCCGAAACGATCTCGTCAAGCCAACGACGACCTCGGGCGATGGCGCTGACGAGGCGCGCGCGACGTTCGATCCGCGTTGGACGGATTTCACTTTTGGGGACGCCGTCTGGAATCAAAATCTGCCTAGATTTCTTGGATGGCGGCTTCTGCCACGGGATTGAGAGTAAATGACCGTCGGCTGCGTCAGCTGTTTCTTCGTCGTCCGCTGACTTCAACCGAATAGCTAGACGATTCTCATGCACATCGATGCGGGCGACTTGCTGCAAGGTCGCTTTGCAGCAGCGTCCTACCGCGCGAGCGGTTTAGTCGTGTGCTGGGCATGTTCAGTAGCTTGGAGGTGAAAGTCCTCTACCCAACCCGATGGACGTGAAGGGTTAGCGAGAACGCAAGGGCTGTCGCCGCGAGGCGAGGTCCGAAGGAAGCGTCGAGCAAACGTGCGAGTCGATGGACAAGAACCGGGTACAAGGCGCGAGCGTCGGACGAGCGGGCGACTTACCGCGAAGTCCATATCCATCAAAGATGAAGCGTAGATCCGGCGACGGTGCACGGAAAGGACTGAACTTACCCCAGGAGATCTGCTCTGTGTCGCTTCGGCGACTGAGGATGCCGCGAGGGCCGGGGTGATGGAGAACGGACTGGTCAGCCCCAGCGTGGAAGGAACTCCGCAAGGAGGACCGCTTTCGCCACTGCTGAGTCACCTCGTGCTCGATGAACTCGACCGCGAGCTGGAGTGCCGCGGACACCGCTTTGTTCGTTATGCGGACGACTGTAACATCTACATTCGCAGCGGGTCAGCGGGTGATGCAGAGCATTACGCGCTTCATCAAACAAAAGCTCAAGCTCAAGGTAAACGAGGCCAAGAGTGCGGTGGCACGACCGCAGGAACGGAAGTTCCTCGGGTTCAGCTTCACGGCTGGTCCAGATACCAAGCGCACGATTGCGCCGAAATCTCTGGAGCGGTTTAAACGGCGAATCCGGGAGATCACGCGAAGGGCCAAAGGCGTCAGCATCAAGACGACAATGGAAGAACTGGTCCCGTATATGCGGGGTTGGCGCGGCTATTTCGGCTTTTGCGAAACGCCCGAGGCGTTGATCGCTCTCACTCGTTGGGTCCGATTGCGATTGCGGGCCGCTCTGTGGCGTCAGTGGAAAACACCACATCGCCGTCGTGCAGCGCTGATCGCACTGCGAGTCTCGGGGGAACTGCGCAATACGGCTAGAAGCGGCCGTGGCCCCTGGAACATCGCACGGAGCAAAGCCCTCTCTGTTGGGCTTTCCAACGCCTACTTCAAATTGCTCGGTCTTCCACCGCTGGTCGAAGCGCGTTAGCGCAATCTCTCGAACCGCCGTGTACGGACCCGTACGCACGGTGGTGTGGGAAGGGCGGAGCCGAAAGGCTCCCCCCTATCCCGATCTCTGGATCAAAGCGGACACGCCTTGAGCCAAGACCAGTTTTTTGAATGCATCATGCTCTGAGCTGCTTCGTAGAGCATCGTCCGCATCATCTCATCGCCACAGCGCGATATTTTACCGCTCCAGTCGATCTCCCCTGATTGATACCTGGAGCAGGTCAGCCCAAACACCGCCCCGACTGACTTGGATTTGCGGAACCGGGCTGGCACATCGACAGTCGCGCGATAGGTCAGCGCCACCACGGGGCCGACACCGGGGGTCGTCATTAGGCGCCGGCAAACCTCATCCTCCCGGACGATAGCCAGCAAGCGACGGTGCAGGATGACGATCTGTTCACGGAGCACGCGCCGGACGATGAGCAGCGGCTCCGCCAGTACCGCCAAGTCGGGGATATTCTCGACAAGCTCCTTGATGCGGGCCTCGAACCTCACCTTTCCGACCATTCCGACCATTCCGACCTTGAGGCCGAAGTTACGTAAAGTGCCGCGAAGATCGTTTTCGATGGCAATCGCCTTTGACTGCAGAAGCTTGCGATGGGTCAGCAGCATTCGCAGTTTCTGACTGCGGAGCGTCTTCACATGCACCGGACGGTACAGTCCCACCCGGATCATCTGAGCGATGCCGCGCGCGTCGTTGCGGTCGGTCTTGTTGATCTGCGCCTTCAGCACCGCCTGCATGTGCCGCGTCTCGACACAGACCACCGGCAACTCGGCTTCGGCGAGAGCGCTGAATAGCCATTGCGACAGCGGCCCGGCTTCCAGTCCGATCCGCTTGAAGCGGTAGGTGGGGTTCCCCAGAACCTTCAGCAGGGCGGCAGGTTCGCTCGCTACCTTCACTTCCTTCACGATCCTGCCAGTGTCGTCCACAATGCATATGCTGGTCTCCTTGACCGATACGTCCAATCCACCAAAATGGTCCATGCTGCGCTTCTCCTTCTGATGCTTGAGGCCGTCACCAAGGACCTCGTTTTCACCATCAGCCTGAAGCGCAGCACCCAAAATCTTCAGCTATCCACAAGCTGGGCCGGCCGATTACACCATCTGTCGGAGCTAGAACGGACGTGTCGCTCAAGCGGACCGGCTTCCGAGTTTGCCCCCATTTCGGACATAGCCGCGCGAAGCTCCTGCCGAAATCGCATAGCGTTGACGGCACACTTGCAGTAGGGTCTCTGATCGCGTGAGCGCTCGGGTACTGGATCTTGGGACGTGCCCAATCACAACGAGGCCGCGCCCGGCGCCTTGGGAAAAGGGGATTTCTCGGTAGGGGAGTGCGTGCCATCCCTTCGTCACAAGCACCCAACAAACACCTTCTCCGAAAGGCCCTATCCGCCATGCGGGTAGCCCGTGCCAGTCGGTGGCAGCCATCTCGGTCGAGAGAGGCCCTCGCAAACGGCAGCAAGCGGTCACCGGCGCTACTGATTCGCTGGTTCATCCAAACGTCGACAACCGTAGCTGCCCTGCGGCGTCTGAGACGTGTCTTGGTTCTTCTAGTCCTGAACGTGACCGCGACTTTCGCGGCGGGGATAGACGTCGTTCACCCCGCGCCGGAATCGGCAGGGGACACGCGCTTTGAATACTACTGGCAGTTGCTTGCACGCGCGTTAACCGTTACGGCACCGGACTTTGGCCCTTACGTTTTGCGCTCGGCCACATCGGCTATGACCGAACGCCGTGCTCTCGAGGAACTGATGACCGGTTCGGGCAAAATCACCGTGCTGGTGCATGGCAATGTGGCGGACTACGAAAAGCAATTGTTGCCGGTCTATTTTCCCCTCGACAAAGGGTTGCTGGGCTATCGCGTATTTCTTATCCGGAGCGACACGCAAGCGAAGTTGGAGTCCGTCAAAGGTCTCGGAGATCTACGACGGCACAGCATCGGTCAGGGGTCGAATTGGGGAGACGTCACCATTTTGCGGAATGCTGGCCTGACCGTCGTAGAAGGCACGAGCTATGAGGGCCTGTTCGCGATGCTCGCCGCGAGTCGGTTCGAGCTCTTTTCGCGTGGCGTCGTGGAAATCGGAGAGGAACTTGTGCGGGAGAAGCCAGACCATCCCGAGCTGATGATTGAACACAACTTACTGCTATATTACCCGCTGACGCGCTACTTCTACGTTTGTCGTTCACCCGAGGGCGAGGCACTAGCACGGCGAATATCCGCGGGATTGGAACGCATGTTGTCGGACGGTAGTTTCGACAAAATGTTCCAGACCTTCAAGGCGCCGTTCGAGCGCGAAATCGGTTTCCACAACCGACTGCTCATCGAGATCGATAACCCCCTGCAGACGCCGGAGACGCCGCGAAATCGACCTGAGCTTTGGTTTGACCCGAGGCGCGACAACTGAGCAACCAATCATTCAGATTGATTGATGTGTTAGTCGAGAACCGCTTACCGTAGGCACGTTATGCAATCGACGCGAGAGTCTCGGCTCACGACCCGTATTCTCTTCTGGGTGGTCGCGATCTGCCTATTGATGTTTTCAGCAGTAACAGTCCTGACCGTGCTGCTAGAACGGCAGGGCCTATACCAGAAAGCGCAACGGGATGCACAAAGCAACGTCACTCGCGACTTCGGGGCCATTTCGACCGGCCTTTGGAATTTCGACATCATCGCGCTAAAGGCTACGCTGCAAGGATTGGTCCAAACCGGCTCCATCGTCCGCGCTGAAGTCTTCAATCGGCAGAAACAAGTTGCAGCAGTGGAGAGAGAGCACAAGGAAGAGCCGGAACACGCATGGGAAGTGCCGATTTTGGACCCGGAAGGATCCGAGCAGATCGGAACCCTGAAAGTCTCAGAATCCTACGAGGACGTACGTGAACTGTTCACCAGGAACCTTGCTACCGAACTGGTAGCCGAGTTGGTCAAGATCGGCGGATTGGCAGCGTTGCTGTTCATCATCATCTATAGGCTCATTACACGTCACTTGCGAACTCTGGCACGGGACGTTTCCGACCTCAAACCTGGAAGTTCGACCGGCCCAATCAAGTTGCAGCGCAGGAAGGTTCGTCACGATGAGCTTGATACGTTGGTAAGTTCCATCAATCGCTTTCTTAGCGAACGTGCGGAAGCGGAGGATGCCTTGCAACGCGATATCGACAAGCGGAAACTAGTCGAAGCGGCCTTACACGCTAGCGAAACACAGCGCTATCTCATCGAAAACGAAAGACTTGCGGCACTCGGCGGCTTGGTCGCAGGCGTTGCTCACGAGATCTCAAGCCCAATCGGCACCAGCCTCACGGTCGCATCGACGCTGGCGCATCGCAGCGCCGAATTCACAGACCAGATAGCCTCGCGCCAGGTGCGGCGAGCCCTGCTCGTCGAGTTCGCCGACGGCTGTCGCGGCGCCGCAGAACAGCTCGTCGCGAACTTGCAGCGCGCCGCGCGGTTAATTCAATCGTTCAAGCAGGTCGCCGTCGATCGCAGCAGTGATGATCGGCGCGCCTTCGAACTCAAATTCGCGACCGAACAGGTCACTGCAAGTGTGCGGCCACGTCTGTTGAAATCTCAGTCTTCACTCGCAATTGAAATACCCTCCGACATCATCATGGACAGCTTCCCCGGTCCCTACGGGCAGGTGTTGACTAACCTCATTTTCAACGCCGTCACTCACGGCTTCGCCGATAAGCTTGGCGGACACATACTGATCAAGGCGCGTCGCCGCGGCATGGACCAAGTCGAGATCACTTTCTCGGATGACGGCAGCGGTATTCCGGAGGAAATTCAGCGCCGAATATTCGATCCATTCTTCACCACGCGGCGCGCTCAGGGTAGTACCGGGCTTGGGCTTCATATCGTATACAATATCGTGACGCAGAGGCTTGGTGGGCGAATAAGCCTCGCCTCAACGCCCGGAAAGGGCACGATCTTTTGCGTGACTCTTCCACTGCTCGCCCCGAGTGAGGAATCGGAGCCAGCGAGCACGGCGGCGCGCCTGGCTAAGTAGCCACGGGAATCGGATGCCCCCTGCTTGTCGTCGCAATCTCTAGCGACTTTACCAAGTGCAGACCAAGCTCGAGGTCACGATCCAACCTTGAGACTGCCCAAACTGTTGGTCTCACTGTCCAACCGGCGCAGCTTGCCCAGACCGACGAGCAATCGAATGAGGCTTCACTTCCGGTAATGTGAAGGGTTTCGGATACCGGCCGCTTGAGGGACGGCGCCGCTTGTTCGGCGGCCGGCGTCCGAAAGCCTCCAAAGGAGGAAACCGCGCTGGGGGGACGTAGGACGATGCCGCGTGATCGAGCTAAGTCGCGTCAAACAACCTTCAGACGATCAATAGGGTCGTCTATGGGGATGTAATGTTTGGCGGCACCTGTACTTTCAAGGGCTTGGCCGTAGTAAAAATACCACACCACACAATCTAAACGTGAGTTCCTCGATATTCGAATCTCATGAGGCAAACCGATCTCTATCGATCTGGAAAGCCGCTGGGGCTACTGCGCCGAAACTGTTTCGAGTTGCTCGTCAAGAGCATCACCGCATTTGTAACTCTGCTTGCGTCGAGATTCCTGGGCTGGGTCCAACGAGCGCGATGGTGCACACAATCACGGTCGAGAATGCCGGGTTCGAGTTGGCTCTTGTGCAATGGGGATGCTCCGCCACGAACTTCCAGATTAGCAGGTCCTCGATCATCATCGGATCATCGCCAGCAACGGGCTAATTGCACCGCGCGTCACCATGAACTGTCGCCTATTGCTTCGCCGTGTCGCCAGCCGCGGCGTTCTACCGCGCGAGCGGTTTAGACCGTATGTCCCCTTTCCATGTGAAGGCGACTCGCCCTCGATGTGATGACGAGGGTTGCCCGGATAGGCCGGGTAGAGCCTCACACAAGGGGGCGAGGCGTGGAGCATCATAGCGAAGCGTTCGTGGCGTTGGACACTGCGAAATTGCGCAATGCGGTGGCGATTGCCGATGCCGGTCGAAACGGTGAGATTCGCTATCTCGGCGAGATCGACAATACGGAAGCCGAGACACGTAAGCTCGTGGCAAAACTCGCGAGCAAACATGCTCGATTGACGTTCTGCTACGAGGCTGGCCCGACAGGTTACGGTCTCTACCGCTTGATCAAGAGCATCGGCCATGACTGCATTGTGGTGGCACCGTCGCTGATCCCATCCAAGCCGGGTGATCGGGTCAAAACCAATCGGCGCGACGCCGTCAATCTCGTGAAGCTGCTCAGGGCCGGTGAGCTGACGGCGGTCTGGGTGCCTGATGAGCGTCACGAGGCGATGCGGGACCTCGTGCGGGCTCGCGATGCCGCGGTTAAGGACTACAGAATCAAGCGCCAGAACGTCTCCTCGCTTCTGCTTCGTCTCGGCCGTCACTATCCGGGCAAGAAAACCTGGGGGCGGACGCACATCAACTGGCTCACCGGCCTCAAGCTTGAGCATCGCGAGCAGCGCATCGCCTTCGAGGAAATGCTGTTGGCTGTACGACAGGTCCGGGAACGGATCGAGCGGTTGGAACAGGCCATGCGCGAGGCCGTGGCGGACTGGACTCTGGCACCAGTCATCGAGGCAGTGCAGGCGATGCGTGGCATCGACATGGTCGGGGCGATCGCGTTCCTGGCCGAGCTTGGCGATCTCTCGCGCTTCGAGAACCCCCGTCAGTTGATGGCCTATCTTGGCCTTACCCCGTCAGAGAGATCGACCGGGGAGAGCGTCAAACGCGGTGGCATCACCAAGGCCGGCAACACGCGTGCACGACGGCTGCTCATCGAGGCTGCGTGGAGCTACCGATTCCCGCCACGCGTCAGCAAGGACATGCAGACCAGGATCGGGGCCGCGCCACGGACGGCCCGCGAGATTGCCTGGAAGGCGCAGATGCGGCTTTGTGGCCGCTTCCGGACACTGACGCGGAAGGGCAAGCGGCCGACGATCGTGGTGACTGCGATCGCCCGCGAGCTGTCAGCCTTCATCTGGGCGATCAACCGTGAGGTCGTAGGATCTCATGCGACGGCGAACCGGTAGACCGGGGTCATGGACCGCTCGAGCTATGAAGGGCTCGACCGGCCCACAACCCCTCCGTCCTCACACGTAGCAACAGGCTAATATCAGCGGAGCATCATCGAACATCAATCGTGCAGCAGCGAGGGCGGGGCCACGGCAGGGGAACTCCCGCTTGGACTATGTGGCCGATCGCAAGATCGATGCCCGCGTTTAGACAGGGACAGCCCCGGACGAACAAACGGAAATGCGGTACCCAACCCGCGAATCAGAGTTTGATCACCGACGTCTTCAGGTCCCGCCCTCACCCCTGCACGATCTATCGCCCAGACCCTCAAGCCAGAATGGCAGTAAGAGGGCGATCAATCGCGCGTTCGGCGAGTGACGAGGGACATCAGAGTCCAATGGCACTAACCGGACCAGTCGGACCGGTCTCGCTATGTCCGTTCATCTGGGCAGACCGGAAGTCACCGGCTCAGGGCCAAACCGTCGCGAATGACCCACAGCTGTCGTTGCGGTGGGCGGATGCTGGATAACACCGTCCAGGCCAGTTATATTCGCCTGTCTCTAGTCGCGGGGAACGGACCAAAATAAATCGCCGCACGTTTCTGGCTTTGAGCGCTGTTATCGCGATAGCAACGTGCTACAGGGGCGCACACGCGACGACCAAGGTCTTTCGCATCGGATGGCTCACCGCTCAGCGAGAACCGAGTCTTGCTCCGTTTCTTGAAGCATTTCGAGGTGGCCTTAGCGAATTTGGGTATCGTGAAAACGACAATCTGGAAATCGACTATCGCTATGGTGACGATAATCTGCTGCGCGTAGCACCACTGGCGGCGGAATTGACTCGCATACCGGTTGATTTGTTGGTCGTCCAAGGCGCCGCTGTTCCCTTGGTGTATGAATTGAAGCTGTCCATACCTGCCGTGTACGTTTTTAGCGGCGATCCCGTTGTAGCTGGCTTCGCCGATAGTCTCGCGCATCCGCGTGGCAACATGACGGGGTTGACGTTTATGGCAGCCGAATTGAATGCCAAGCGCCTGGAAATATTGCGTGACACGATTCCAGGTCTGCAGCGTGTCGCTATTATTGCGAACCCCGAGCATCCAGGTTCGCAGATCGAGCGTACGTACTCAGAGGAGACAGCCAAGAAACTTGGTCTGACAACGGAATTTTTAGGGACTGCGACCGAGGGCCAATTGGCTTCCGCCTTCGCCGCCATGGACCAGAACCCCCCGCAAGCGATTTCGCTCTTTGCCGACGGCTTTGCCATTCAGTATCGGCAACGGATCATTGATTTCGGAATGGAGCATCGCGCGGCTGTCATTTCCGGTTGGCCAGTATTCGCGAGAAGCGGCGCAATCTGTAGTTATGGGCCTAAGCTCTCCGAGTCTTATCGCCGATTGGCTTATTATGTAGATCGCGTCCTTAAAGGTAATCCGCCATCGGAATTGCCAATCGAACGGCCAACGAAATTCGAAACTGTAGTGAATTTGAAGACCGCAAAGGCCCTCGGTCTGACCGTTCCGGATTCGATCATCGCGTCCGCGGACGAGTTGATTGAATGACCGCTTTGACCCTTCTCCGACATCGACGACGGAGAGTTTTCGACACCTTCCAAAGGTTGCGCCCCGTCGCTAGGATCAACGATCGTGAGGTGCGAGCATGAGGCGCCGGAACGTTATTGTCTGGGTGGGGAGCGCGGTCGCATGGCCTTTCACCGCGACAACAGCTTGGAGCGCGGGATCCGCCGCCAAGATTGGCTGGCTCAAGATACAGGGCCCTCGCCACACCCCTGATCAGTTGAAAGCGTTCCGCGAGGGCATGGGTGCGCTCGGCCAGATCGAGGGGCGCGACTACGTGCTGGTCGAACGCTACGGCGAAAACCAGGAGGCACGGCTGCCAGGTCTCGCGCTGGAGCTTATCAGCCTCGACGTCCGCCTCATCTTGGCCACTAGTCAGCCTTCGGTGGTGGCGGCCGCGCGCGTCACCAAGACGGTGCCAATCATCGGACGCCTCAACGACGACCCGGTTGCGAACGGCATGGCCACGTCGCTGGCACGACCAGGTGGCAACATCTCCGGTATCTACAGTCTCGCCGAGGAATTGACCCCGAAGCGGCTGTCGCTGCTCAAGGAGGTCGCGCCATTAGCGCAGCGTGTCGGAGTGTTGTTGCGCAACGACTGGCCGAATGCGAAGCGAGCTTGGCAGACCGCGGAGGTGGCAGCAAAACAACTGGGGCTTGAGCTCGTCTCCTTGGACGCCCGCTCAGCCAGCGAACTTAGCGCGGCTTTCGACGATGCAAGTGGGAAACATCTGGACGGTATCATCACGTTCCGCAATCCGACGGTCGTGACCAATCTTAAGCTGATCGCTGAGCAATGCCGAAAGCTCCGGCTGCCCGCTGTATTTGACGCCCGCGAATATGTGGATGCCGGTGGGCTCATGTCCTACGGGCCGAACATCGACGCAATTTATCGTCAACTCGCGCGCCTTGCGGTCAAGCTGCTCAACGGCACAACGGCCGGTGAGATACCGATTGAGGAGCCGACCAAATTCGAATTGGTCATCAATCGCCGCACCGCCGATGCAATCGGAATTCGGCTATCACCGAACCTTTCGGCGAGCGCAGATCAGGTGATCGAATAGAGCAGCGCATGTCGCCTAATGTGAAGGGTTTCGGATGCCGGCCGCTTGAGGGACGGCGCCGCTTGTTCGGCGGCCGGCGTCCGAAAGCCTCCAAAGGAGATGCTATGGGGCAGGCGGCGGCCATATTGCATCCGTCAACGCTGATGTGAACCGATGGAGTGCACCTGTGTGTACCGAAAACTCAAACGCGGGCATAGTGGTGATGAAGTCCGCCCAGGATGGCGCGTGAACTGATCACACCGGATCGCTGAACAGGCCGGGAAGCCGGCGCGTCCTTGTGCAAAGACCGATGCGTTCTGACGCTGTTGTAATATTCGGCATAAGATTTGAGTATCCGGCACAGATGCGCCGCGCCCAACACAATGATGTGGTCCAAACACTCGCGCCGGATCGATCCGATCAACCGTTCGGCAAAGCCATTTTGCCAAGGTGAAGCTGGTGCAATGGGCTTGTCCCGGATGCCCATGGCGCGCAATCGGCGTGTGACGACCGCGCTATAGATTTGATCCCGATCGCGGATGACGTATTTTGGGGCATCATCCCAAGGGAAGGCCTCTGTGATCTGACGCGCAATCCACTCTGCTGTCGGGTTTGTTGTGACGCTGATCCAGACGAGGTCTCTGCGGTCGAGCCGGACGATGACGAAAGCATAGAGCAGTTCGAAGCCAATGGTCGGAACAACAAACAAATCCATCGCAGCAATGTCCGGTGCATGGTTTCGCAGGAAGGTACGCCATCCCTGGCTGGGTGGTCCGCGTCGCTTGACCATGTAATTGGCGACGCTTGATTGAGCGACCTCAAATCCAAGCTTGAGCAGCTCGCCGTGGATACGCGGCGCGCCCCAAAGCGGGTTCTCCATGCTCATCTGCCGGATCAACGCGCGCAGCTCTATATCAATCTGCGGCCGTCCTCCCAATGATCGTGACTTCCACCGCCAGTAGCAGCGAAAGCCCGCCCGATGCCAACGCACCAGCGTCCCGGGGCGGATGATCGTGAGGACCTGCAGGATCGACGGAAACCGGCGATACAGCTGGATAAAGAACCATCGATCATTAGTCGTGAGCCGGATGCGACGATGCAGCCTACGCCGCAAGACAATCAACTGATGTCGAAGCACCGCATTCTCAGCTTCAAGCCGCAACTTCGACTTGAACGGCGAGGCCAGAACGGCCAGAACGAAACAGAGTAGCCCGATCATTCCGCCAGCTTAGGCGATTCCATCACGCATCAACTCGGATAAGGTTTTCGGTACACACAGCCCGATTTTCCCATCAACCAGTCGCGCACGCCTCCGAACGAGTCAATCCACTGCCGATCGGCTGAACCTGCCGGCCGGTTGCCGGATATCCCAGCGGAGGGTTGGCGCGATTCGATTGATCATCGGCGAGGGCTTTGCTCCCGCCGATCAGATCGGTTACCGGCCCGGTCAGACCAGATGGAAGTCCGAAGCGTGCAGGCTTCTGAGCGTGACGTGCTGCAGCGTCACCGAGTGCTGCGCGTCCCGCGTGATGACGGTATCGGCGCCGACCTGAGGGCTCACCGCCTGCACCGCCTGGAAATTCTTGAACACGCCGTCGATTTCAATGGTGTCGCCGTGACTGAAATCGGTTACCACGTCCTTGCCGAAATTGGCCGCGAACACAAACGTGTCATTGCCGCTACCACCCGTGAGAGTGTTGTTGCCGGCGCCGACATGGAAAGTGTCATTGCCATTTCCGCCACTCAGGACATTGTTGCCGTTTCCGACCACTACATTATCGTTGCCGTTGCCACCCGTAAAGCTGTTGTTGCCGTCGCCAGCGGTAACCGTCTCGTTGCCATTGCCACCGGCAATGGTGTTGTTGCCGTTGCCAGCGACGATAGTGTCATTGCCATTGCCACCGGTGATGGCGTTGTTGCCATTGCCGACCGCAATGAAGTTGTTGCCGTCTCCGCCGTCGATCATATTATTGCCGTTGCCGACGACAATGGAGTTGTTGCCGTTACCGCCCTTCAACGTGTTGTTACCGTCGGCGGCGGTTAGCGTATCGTTGCCGTCGCCGCCATCGAGGGTGTTGTTGCCGCGACCGCCGATCAGCACGTCATTGCCGTTGCCACCGCTGATATTGTCGTTGCCATCGCCGCCATCGATCTGGTCGTTGCCATTGCCGCCGCTGATGATGTCATCTCCCGTCGTGCCGGTCAGCGCATCGTTGCCGTTGCCGCCGTTGATGGTCTTTCCGATCTCGACCACATCGGTGACATGGACGCTGATATCCTGCATGCTGACGGCGCCGTGGGAGTCAGTGGCGGACACGATGACGTCGTAAATGTCGTCATGATTGGCGTCGGCCGGGGTTTCGAAGTCCGGCGAATCGACGAATTTGAACGCGCCGGTTTGGGCATTGATGACAAAGAACGAGGCGTCGGCTCCGCCGGTGAGGGAAAACGCGAACGCATCTCTTTCGAAATCGACGGCAGTCACGCTGCCGACGGCGGAGGTGTTCTCGGCCACCGAGAAGTCCGCGCCCGACGTGATTACCGGAGCGCTGTTCACATTTGGATCGGGAATGATGACGTTTTGCGCGTTGGTGATCAGATTCCAGCTCGCGGTGCTCGGCGTGCCGAGGCTGCCGTCAGCGTCCTGCTGCACGGTGGTGAGACTGATCTGCCCATAGCTCAGCTGCAGGCTGTCATGGCCGGTGCTGGTGTCGTGGATGGTGGTGATGAAGACGTTGCCAAGCTTGAGGTCATAGACGGTGGTGCCGTCGGTGGAGACGCCCTGCAGTTCGACCGACTTGATGTGCTCGCCTGCGGCAACGTCCTTGAACAAGGCGGCGGGTCGGAGCCGGGGTCGAGATCGACCGTCAATGGCGAGAATGTCGATTTGCCCGCACCGGCGCCGGTGCCGGCGGACCCGATGCCCGTCAGCGAACTAACATCGAAGCTGTAGTCGGCGATCTCGAACGCACCCTCGTGACCCGTGGCCGTCGAGCCCCCGGCAATGCCGTCGATCGTCAGGAAGTAGCTGTGTGCGCCACCTCCGCTTTCGCCGGTGCCCGCAGGCACGACCGGATCGGGAATGGCGACATCTTGCGCGTTGGTGATCAGATTCCAGCTCGCGGTGCTCGGCGTGCCGGGGCTGCCGTCAGAGTTCTCCTCCGGCGTGGTGGTGAGGCTGATCTGCCCATAGCTCAGCTGCAGGCTGTCATGGCCGGTGTTGGTGTCGTGGAGGGTGGTGATGAAGACGTCGCCAAGCTTGAGGTCATAGACGGTGGTGCCATCGGTGGAGACGCCCTGCAGTTCGACCGACTTGATGTGCTCGCCTGCGGCAACGTCCTTGAACAAGGCGGCGAGGTCGGAGCCGGGGTCGAGATCGACCGTCAGTGGCGAGAATGTCGATTTGCCCGCACCGGCGCCGGTGCCGGCCGTCGCGGCGTTCACCAGCGAACTGACATCGAAGCTGTAGTCGACGATCCCAAACGCACCCTCGTGACCCGTCGCTGTCGAGCCCCCGGCAATTCCATCAATCGTCAGGAAATACTGCAAAGCCATGACGCACCACCACTGGATTTTGCGGATTGATTCCGGAGGACTTATCTCAAGCGCCCGAAGGTTCAATCGGCTATATAAAAATAAAAGACAGATGCAATCTTGCGGCGAATGAGACCATCAAACCCTCGTGCTGACAACAACTAAAGTTGTCCCGCGATGGTTTTTAGTCCGCAAATTGCTACGCATGCAGGTGGCGCCGTGGGAGTGGTCGCCGTCGACGATAACGTCGTAGATGTTGTCGTGGTTGGCGTCGGTGGGCATTTCGAAATCCGGCGAGTTGACGAATTTGAGCGCGCGGTAATGTTCTCGGCCACCGAGAGTCTGCGCCTGCATGCGTTCCTTTTCCCCGGGCACTGGGACGCATGGCAACCTGAATATGAAGCCCTTTCCAATAGTCGAATGCCACGTGGGTGGCACTTCGAAGGGGGTAATCCCACAGAAACCCACGCAGCCAGTTGGATGCGCCTCGATCATCCACAATCCCATCGGACGGGAAGCCGCAAAGAAAGCCACTGTGAGACTGAGCTGCGGCTGGAGACTTTGCACCCTCCGCGGGATTTTTCTCAAAGGGCCAGTTTGCCCCAATTGCACGGAAATTCCCTAGATAATTCAAAGAGTTATTTTCTCAAACCTGTCGGAAGTTCGAATCCCCGCTGGTCCGCCACGAAGTTGATATTACAAGAGAAAATAAGGAATGCGAAATTGTGCCGCGACTTCCGAAGGTTAGCGGACAAACTCGCGCGAGTTGGACAGTGAGAGAGCGAATTCCACGCACATTGCACGTTCAACGCCGGTCAATTCTCAGAACGCGATTTTGCCAGTGGCTTTCTCTTGCAACACTCGTTCAAGAGTTGAGCTAGGGCTTGGATTCATTAACGCGCAGCCATAGACGTATCGACGCGAGCTGGATGAACGCGAGCTGGACGAACGCGAGGTAGTTGGCCGCCGATCGGACCTATTTCGTATCGGCGGCGTAAAGGCGGTCGATGAAGCCGCCCTGCTCAAGTTCGTCGATGAACGATGAATCAGCGATGTCTGATTCCTTTAGCGACATGGCGGTCGGATATTTTGCGACGAGAAACTCGCGCAATGCCTGCATTCCCGGAAATGACGGTCGCGGAATTTTTTGAAATATCGGTACATGGTATGCGTATAAATCCTCAGCCGCCTTTCGATCTTCGAGCTTTACGTAGCGTTGTAGCAGTGGCACCACGATGTCGGGCCGCGTTTTGAACAAATGGATCGTCTCGACGAAGCCCTGCATGACGTTCATCACAAGCGGTCGGTTGGAGACGATCAACTTCCGTGTAGTGGCGAATATCGAAGGAGTATCGAACGCATCTATAGGGAAGGCATTCCAGCCGTATCGAGCTTGACCAGAAAAGCGCAAATCGATCGGCAATGCGCCCGCGTCGATCTCTCCGGCGGCCAACGCCGCATAGATTCGATCGAATTTAATCAGGGGCAGGTAGGTTGCGGTCGCGCCCGCTTTCTCAACTGTGATCCGGGCACCCACGCTGGTTTGACCGGTTTCGGTTAGTACCCCAACCTTCTTTCCGTCAAGTTGTGCAAGCTGTGTGATTTCCTTTCTGGTCATGATGAAGGATTTGGCGAAATCCGACGTTGGCGTTGCCAAAATCACGACGTCGCGGCCAGTCAGGACTTCTTGCGCAACGGGTACAGTTCCGGTGTGAGCGAACTCCCAATCGCCGCGAACAAGTCCGGCTGCTGCCTCAGGACCACCGACCGCGATGGCCGGGAGGGTCAGATCGATCCCTCGGTTTTTGAATATACCGGCTTCGGCTCCGAGCCACGCGGTGCTCTGCCACGTTGCAAGCAGCCCCGTTGCTACTCGAACGCTCTGAGGAATTGTCGGAGAGACTTGCGCCTGGGCAAAACGGGATAGCGGCATCGCGGCGACACCGGCGAATAGATGCAAGAATTTACGCCGGAGAAGTGTCATTTCGTCCTCGCTCTTAAGTGCCGACGCTACACCGAACCGAGGTTGGGTCTCTAGTGCGGAATGTTCGCTTTGGGGGTCAATCGCTACCGAAACAAGCTTTTCCGGTCACAACCGCACTCGCCAGGGCGTTTGCCCAAAGTGCTCGATCAAAAAATCGACAAATGCCTTTACCCGCGGCGTGCGTTGGCGCCCTGCTTGGTGGAGTGCCCAAAGCGGGAAGCTTTCCGGCTCCTGCCAATCTTCCAAGACTGGAATCAGGAGGCCATCGCGGATTGCCTGCGCGACGATGATGTCACCGAAGCGAATGATGCCAACTCCGGCGATCGCGAGCTTGAGCAGCATATGCGCACTATCAGCGGCGGCGGACCCGCTGACCTCGACGCGAATGGTCTCACCGCCGGCAGCGAATGACCAGATTCGGGAGGCCGGTATGTGGCTCAGAGTTAAACAAGCGTGCTGCGCGAGATCAGACGGGTGAACGGGCCGGCTGCGCCGCGCCAGATACGCAGGGCTGGCACATACGATCTGCGTTAGGCCAGCGATCTTCCGCGCCACCAATGCTGACTTGCCGAGCGGCCCCACCTGCAATGCGATGTCGATGTTGTCATCAACGGGATCGACCTCGCGATTCGTCACCACGAATTCGAAGCTGATGCGTGGGTAGCGGGCCAAGAAATTCGGAAGCGCGGCCGAGAGGTGATCAACCGCGAAAGTGGGAAAGACATGGACCCGCAGATGCCCCTGCGGTCCCCTCCGTCCCGACGCAACCTCCGCTTCTGCCGCCTCGATCGCATCGAGGATTTTTCGGGAGCGGTCGAGAAACAATTCTCCTTCGGCGGTCAGCGCGAGGCGACGGGTGGTCCGCATCATAAGGCGTGCGCCAAGGCGCGACTCAAGTCGCGTCATGAGCTTCGACACCGCGGAAGGCGAAAGACCAAGATCGTCGGCCGCTGCCGCGAAGCTTCCGCGCTCGACCACTCGCTTGAAGACGGTCATTTCTCTGGCAACATGCTCCATTCGTGAACCTCCTTCACGAGTGATGCCGATTTATCGCTGATTATTCAGGCGCGGTAAACCGGCAAAATGAGCAGCAGAACAAGCTGGAGGCGCGCGATGAGAGGACGGTTTGCCGGGTTCGCGATCGCCATGACAGCGCTAGGACTGGCAATGTCGGCCATCGATGCTGCAGCGGAAGGCGGAAAAGCCCTCGTCGGAACATGGGAATGGGTGTCTGTCGACAACGCGGCGGCCGACGGCACTCGGACGCAGCCGTTTGGTCCCAAGCCGGGCGGTTACCTAACCTTCGGCGCTGACGGCCGCTTTTTCTGGCTGATTACGCGGCCCGGCCGCGCGAAGTTCGCAAGCGGCAGGCGCGATCAAGGTACGCCAGACGAGAACAAGGCCACCGTCCAAGGAAGTCTTGCTTATTGCGGGACCTACACGGTCAGCAATGATACACTGATCATGCAGATCGAGGCGAGCTCCTATCCGAACGAGGAAGGTGCTGAACAGAAGCGCGCCTTTACGCTCAACGGCGACCAACTGACGTGGAGAAATCCGATCGTGTCGACCGGCGCGTCCGGCGTCGCCACACTGCACCGCGTGCATTAACTTGGGGGGATTGCGAGCCATGGCGTTATCGCGCCGAGCCCTCTTGCGACTCACGGGAACCGCGTTGGCCCTCCCAGCGCCAGTCCGCCTCGCGCGGGCACAAGGCTATCCCACACGGACGGTCCATTGGATTGTGCCATTCCCTGCCGGAGGTCCGAGCGACATCCTTGCGCGCCTGCTCGGTCAGGCGCTGTCCGCGCGCCTGGGGCAGCCGTTCGTCATCGACAACCGCGTCGGCGCAAATGGCAACATTGGCACGCAGGCCGTGATAAACGCCGTGCCCGATGGGCATACGCTGCTCTTCGCGGCGGCGCCGAACACGATCAACGCCGCGCTTTACGATGACCTCGGCTTTGACTTTGTTCGCGACCTGGCGCCGATCGCGAGCATCGCACGTGGCGCACTTGTCATGCTGGTCGCACCGTCGTTCCCGGCGACGACAGCCGCGGAGTTCATCGCGTATGCAAAGACCCGTCCGGGAAAGCTCAACATGGCATCGGCGGGCAAGGGAACCCCGCCTCACGTCGCGGGGGAGCTGCTAAAAATTATGGCCGGCATCGATATGGTCCATGTGCCGTACCGGGGTGTCGCTTTGGCGGCAACGGACTTGTTGGGCGGCCATGTCGACGTTCTCTTTGACCCCGTGCCCTCGTCGATCGGGTATGTCCGAAGCGGCAACCTGAAAGCCTTGGCGGTGACGACAAAGCAGCGCGTACAGTCGCTTTCCGAAACGCCGTCGCTCGCCGAAACGGTGCCGGGCTATGAAGCCAGTACATGGTTTGGCGCCTGCGCCCCCAGAGCGACACCGCCCGAAGTCATCGGGCGGCTCAATGACGAGTTCAATGCGATACTTGCCGATCAAGCGATGAAGGCGCGAATCGAAAGTCTAGGCGCAAGTGTATTTGCCGGATCGCAGGTCGCCTTCTCGGCATTTATCGTCGATGAGAAACAAAAATGGGCCACTGTCGTGAACCAGGCCAGGATAAAGCCGGATTGAACGAAATGTCTGTGGGGTCAAAAGCGGTACTCATCCCTCCAGGCGCAGGCGTTCGGCTTCCTCCGCCTTCAGTGCTGTAATTGAACCCTGCCGAGCAAAAGGCTGGTGAAAGCCACTGTGAGAATACGGTGTGGTGGTCGGCATTGCACCTTTGACGGGATTTTTCTCAGGAGGCCTTTTCGGGCGACATGAGCGGAAATTCAGACGAAATTTCAAAGGGTTATTTTCGCGAGCCTACCGGAAGTTCGAATCCCCTCTGGTCCGCCAACTAGTCATTGATGTTACAAGAGAAATTCAAGAGAGCGAAATTATGCCGTGACTTCCGAAGGTTGGCGGCCGAAGTCGCGCGAGTTGGACACTGAGAGGAACCCCGAAGCTAACCGGCCGTTTTCATTTCGATCTGCAGGAACGGCACCGGGATCATAGTCATGGGCCAAGCACAACGACGACATGTCTCGAGTGCGGGGCACCTTTGGTTTTGGCGCTCCCTCCCGATGGGAAAGGAAAGCGCTCGTTCCAATGTTTCGACTGCGACCAGCCCGATCCCCTGAAAACTGACCGAGTGATAGGCTGGCTGAATAGCGAGCTGCAGCCACCGGAATAGGAACCGATTTCCTGGTCGCGTTTGACTAGCGCGGACCCGGCACACATCCAGGACCGCATGGGGAAGCCCCAAATTTCGGCGCCCGAAGCTTAGGATTTTTCATTCGCAATGCCCGCCTATGGCCGGCCAATGCCCCGTGCGCCGGGGCCGTTTGTGTTGGGAACGTCATTGAGCGATCCGGCTTGATACTTTGCAGGCTTTTGCTAACCGCTTAGCCTGCAGTTGCTCACTGGCCCTGGGGCGTGACCCTGGGGTCCCTTTTCGTCCATCGTCCAACTGTAAAATGGATGATCGGGTCGTTAGCGTAAGCAGCTCATACCGATGCGAGAGTTTCTTGCGTGGAAAAAGCCGAGCCGACCGATCGCCTATCTTATTGCTGCGGCCGCAATCGCGGTAGCGATTTGGGCGACTATAGGCGGACCGCTTCCCACTCATCCCGATCATGGTTTAGCGCAAAAGCAAGGTAGCCGTTGATTCGCAATCGCGCGGCCAGGCCACTATCTTCAACTCATGCCACGCAGACCTATCGAACTACCGCCCGAGGTTGCGCGATCGTTCGTCACCAATGCGCGCCTACTTCGCCGAGAAGAACGCCATCAAGCGCGACGAGATCGCGGCACGGCAAATGTCCGTCCTTCAGCAGTATCAGGCGCCGCGGGAAAAGCCGACGCGGATCCCCGACATCATGGAGGTGGTTCGCGAGATGGAGGATCAAGCGTGACCCGTCAGGCGGAATGCGACGGCGAAATGATCGATCTTGAGCGGATAAAGTCTAGGTTGTTAGGATATTCTGTGCACGTTGCGCTGCGCTTATGTCGACGGTAACAGCCTGGACTGCCTGCCTATTTTCGACTGTCTTTCCGTTCGCCGAGCGAGCCAGGCGACAGATTCTCATTAACTATTGAGGCGCAAGTTCCCGTTACTTCAGCACCTGCTTTTTTGAGTCGAATTTTTGAGGCGGCTGGAATGACATTTGGCCAGCGAAAGGCGGACCGGATCCACTTTCAACATGAGCGCTCTGTGAATTTGATGGGCGTCGATGGCACATGGCGACGCGCATGCATCCTAAAAGATATTTCAGCGACTGGCGCGCGGTTGGACTTGAAGGTTCGACTGACGTTTTGAAGTCCCGGGAATTTTTCATGGTCCTATCGTCAACAGGGCTTGCGTTTCGTCGGTGTGAGCTGGTTTGGATCAACGGCTCCACTGCAGGCGTTCACTTCATATCCAACACTGGAAAAAAGAAGAAGGCCGCGCCAGTTTCGTGAGCGCCATACCACCAACCAATATGCGGCTTATCTGCACGCGCAGCATACCCGCTCTTGATTCCGAGTCTCTCGAATGTCGACAGGCGAAGGAAGCGCTTTTCCGGGATGGCAATTGCTACGTCCTTTACTTGTCTGATGGAGCACCGCACCCCCCATGCAGAGAGCGGTTAATCTCGTTCAGCTCCCGCGAAGCGCTGCTTTGGCTAAATGAAAACCAAGTGGAAGCTGGATCGTTTTGGGAGTAGCCGGCGAATGAAGGAGTTCCCTATGGGCGAATTGATTGAACACTCGTATCGGCGTTTCCCAAGCAGATCATCGATACCCTTATCAGGGCCCGGTACTTGCTGCACACAGACCGGCACAAGCTGGGCGCAATGAAGCGTGCGTGGGATTGCCTGAGGCGCGACGCCTCAAAAACATCCGAGGGCCGTCGTCCACTTAAAGAATAGATTGCTTCGGTTAAGCGAAGCCGGTGTGTGGGAAATCGAAGCGACGGCTTGAGGACCGCAGTGCTTTTCTGACGCGACCTATAAAGGAAGCTCCAATGAACGCTGAAATCAAGGTCTATTTCACGTGCCCGTGTTGCGAGCTGGTTTATCGAACCAGGCAGGTGCTCACTTCCGAGCGGTTGAGCGGCCAGACCGCCTGCGTGAAATGTTGCACGACCGTGCACACCTGGACCGGGCCGTACGACTTTGTTTCCTGGAAGCCAGTGACGCGGCGTCGACGGACACCGGCGGGAATGGACAAGCAAACCACTATGGTGTGCCTGTCGTAAATCAAATCCGAACATATTGGTGGTGCAGCCCGCCCAGGACCGGGCGGCAAAGAATGGTCCCGGCCAGTTTGACGGCGCGCGAGACCGGCGCATCCTTCTCCAAAGATAAATGCGTCCTTATCTCGTTGTGATATTTCATGTACGACAGCAGTACATGACGGAGGTGTCGCTCGCCGAACACAACAACGTGGTCAAGGCACTCCCGTCGGATCGAACCGATCAGCCGTTCGGCATATCCGTTTTGCCATGGGGAGTGCGGCGATATCGGCCGGTCACGAATGCCCATTGATCGAAGTCTGCGGATAAGGACCTCGCCATAGGCCCCGTCCCGGTCACGAATGAGATAGCGGGGAGCCTGTTCCCAACCGCATGCTTCCATGACCTGATTTGCGATCCATTCTGCAGTGGGGTTAGCTGTGACGCCAAACCACAAAATTTGCCGTCGGCCGTGCCCCATGATCAGCAATCCATAGAGCAGGCGAAACGAGATCGTCGGCACGACGAACAAATCCATCGCCGCGATGCCGTCGGCATGGTTATGAAGAAACGTCTTCCAGCCTTGCGACGGTGGCCCTCGTCTCTTTACCATATACTTGGCCACGCTCGTCTGGCCGATATCGATGCCGAGCTTAAGCAACTCTCCGTGGATCCGCGGCGCTCCCCACAGCCGGTTGGCGATGCTCATCTCGCGGATAAGCTTGCGTATCTCTGTCGATAAGTTTGGTCGGCCACCACGACGTCGTGACCTCCAGCGCCAGTACGATCTGAACCCGGCACGGTGCCACTTTATAACGGTATCTGGCTTCAAAACCGCCAGAGCGTTCAGGACTGTTGGCGCCAATCGATACAGCCCGGCAAAGATCAAGCGGTCCGTGGCGCTGAACGTCTGCCTCTTGGGCGAATGCCGTCTCAGTATGTTAATCTGATGCCGAAGGACCAGGATCTCGGCTGCCAACGAGGCCCGCGATCGGAACAATAATACCAGCGCCGACCAGATCAGGCTGCAAGCTTCTCTCATAAGATAGAAACATTGCGCGATTCGGCTTCACTTGCCAGCCGAATTAGGTTTCCGACAGGGACAGGTACACGGCGCGCAGCTATGCATTGATCGCCAGTTGCATCGTCCTGATTGTGTTGCTCGTGGAAACGACGATGCTTTATGCGCGGCTTGCCAGCGCGTCCATACTGCAGCGTCGTGAGCGTGCCCATCGGGTCATGAGCGTGGACGAGGCGACAGGCGCAATCGCGCATGAAATCAACCAGCCGCTGGGTGCCATGTCACTAAACTGCGAAACAGCGTTAGAGTGTCTCAAAACAACGCCGCTGGATGTCAATGAACTGCGTTCTTCTCTAACGGACGCGATAGCCGAAAGCAACCGCGCGAAAGAAGTAGTTGCAGGCGTTCGCGCGCTCTTTAAATCGACCGCGCCTCGAAGAACGATGATTGAAATCAATCGTCTTGTTCGGGAAGTGATGAGCATGGTCGAGAACGACTTGCGTGGGCACGGCGTGTCTGTTTCGACCGAATATCAAGCAGACATTCCCCAAATAAGGGCTGATCCAGTCCAGTTGCAGCAGGTGATCTTGAATTTGGTTAGGAACGCGATTGACGCAATCGAGGTGGGTCCCGCAACCGGAACGGCTATTCGACTGATAACGACCTACGACGGAAAATCGCTCGTCTCGATTTATGTGCAAGATACAGGACCGGGCATCGCTCTCGGCAATCACGACCAGATATTTGATCCGTTTTTTACGACCAAGACTTCCGGAATGGGATTGGGGCTTTCCATTTCTCGACGCATCATCGAGGATCACGGCGGCAATCTTCGGCTCACCGAGACAAGTTCAAAGGGCTGCACTTTTGAAATCACACTGCCAGTGTAGCAATCAACGACAGCGGGACAGTCGCGGTTGTGGAAGCAGGTAGTGTTTTTAGTGCGCTGTGACTGTGTGGACCTCACTGAGGCTCTTTAGCGGCTCGATCAGCGACTTCGTCGAAAATGGCTTTGTGATATAGGCGAGACACCCGGATTGAAGCGCAGTCGCCCGGACGGCAGGGGTATCGTTCCCGGTCATGTAAATCACCGGCACGGAAATCCCATCAGCTTTGAGACGACACCTCAGCTCGATCCCCGATCCGTCCTTCAGGTTGATGTCGAGGATAATGCAAACTGCGTTCTCGAAGTCTGTGTGGTTCTCAAACTCCTTTGCAGATGAAAACAAGATGGGTTCGTAGTCGTGCCGCCGGAGCAAACGCTCTACGCCCTTCAGCATTGAAGGGTCATCATCAACCACCAAAACGAGGTTGCGGTGCGGCAAAGGTCGCCCTCTCTGTGGCGTAACTTATCAGGCGATAAACCTCGCACGGTGCATTTGCTATTGTCCCAAGGGACAATAGAAGCTCGCAAGCTGTTGATTGATTGGTCAGACCGTCTGTCTGGTAGCCGACACAAAGACGCCAACCCGCTCTGCAAGAGAGACGAGTTCCGCCAGGGATTGGACCTGCATTTTCTCCATCACCCTGTGGCGATGGGCCTTGATTGTGCGCTCGGTGCCGCCTATCGCGCGGGCGACCTCCTTGTTGGTCTTGCCGCGAATGACAAGTTCGAAGACCTCGCGCTGGCGTGGCGTCAGCGATGCGATACGGGCGCGAACGTTATCGAACCGGCCCCTAACGTCGCGTGCCGCTTCATGATGCGCGATCGCCCTCTGGATGGCACCGAGCAATTTATCGGACGACACCGGCTTCGTTAGAACATCGTCGGCGCCCGCCTTGATCGCCAGCACGGTGGTCGGGACATCGGCGTAGCCGGTGAGAAACACGATAGGCAGCGTCAAACCAAGTTCGTTGAGGCGGCATTGCAGCTCCGGGCCACTCAAACCCGGTATCCTGACATCAAGGAGGATGCAGCCCAATTCACCTTCGTTCGGCAAGCGATCCAGCAAATGCTGCGCCGACGGATAAGTCGCGACCTCGTAGCCAGCCTTTTTCAGGCGACGTTCTATCGCGGTTCGGAACGCAGCATCGTCATCTTGGAAACTTCGGCGGCCTCGCTGAGGGTAACGTCGTCATTTGACACAGCGGCGCTGATATCAGCGGCGTCCCGTGCGCTAGTGATTGGCGGCAGTGCGAAGCTCACAGGTCGATCTTTGCGCGGCGGCAGTATTCTTTCAATGCACAGGCGAAGTGCAGTCGGATCGCGCGCGAGTGCCATTTCAATAAGTGTCTGGGTCAGCGCCTCGGCTTGACCATCGAGCAGCGTTTCGTAGGCAACGGTGGCGGCATTCCGCGCCCCTTTCGGGCGATCGTTCAGATTGCCTGACTGGCCCTTCTGAAATCGGCCAATAAAAAAACTGGGGAACCCAAGCCGAAATTTCCTCTCCCCCGGTTTTTGTCCCAATTGGCCGTGAGGACAATATCGCCCTGTCGAAATCTTTGATCTCATGTTGAGCACCTTCACACGAAGGCCGTTCGACCTGAGTGCTGGCTAGCATCATGGTCGATGTCAGCGCGCCGCGCTGCATTGGCTGCCGGTAATTGGACGTAAATCGATTGGGGGCGTGGAGCAACGAATGCCTCTAATGCGCTATTTTGTTGCGGTAGCCAGCGTATTGCTCGCGCTGCTCTTCGTCGCCGATGCCTGTTTGCCAAAATTGCCAACTGCCGGGAAAACCGCCGCGCTCCCACCCGGCATTCGTATTTATTCCGATCAGAAATGGCCGGAGCGCATTGTCTACGATACCAGCGTCACGATGGTCAAATCTGCGCCAGCCGCAAATCCTGAGGCTGCCGGTTCGGCGCCGCCTATGATTGCTGTTGCCTCGCCCAAGTTGCGCGAAGCATTGGCTGAACTGCCGCCGCAGCCTGCCAATCCGAAAAAGCCGCAGCATAAGTTTGCAAGGAAGCACGCGGCGAAACCTGTGTGGCTGGCGGCGCGGCGCTCACCATTCGGCTGGTTTGGACCGACGATCTGGTGATTGCTTGCTTGAGGCTCGCAAGTACTAAATATTCGGGAGCAGCCCATCAAGGATTGCAAAAAATAGCCGCAAGCCCGCCGTGACGATCTTCACGCCGGTGCGGCGCTTATTGGCCGCGAGGACAATAGTGTCCCGTGGAAATCTTTGATCTCATGTCGGGCACTGTGCTGGAGAGGCTCTTCGAGCATAGGACAGCGCGGGCCATCGATGAGGCTGCTTCGCTACGCCCCCCTCCAACCCCTGCGGAGCAGTCTCGTCGAGGTGCCAGCGAGCAACCGGTCCGAACATGGTGGTCCTAAAGTTGTTTCTTCCCCATGGTCGCGGCACAAGAGCGGTGCGAGATGACAGCCTTCCCGATCCAAGCGTCCAAAAATGGACAGACGATCACGACAGTCCGGATCAGACCAACGGTCAGTGTTGAGAAAGCCAAGATGCTCTTGCGAGAAGGGTGGCAGGTTTACATCACTGATGCCGCAGGGCATCAATATGGCTCCAATGAATTCGATCAGTTAGAGTTGGAGTCTTCCGAAATTGCTAATTGACAGGAAATTCCGCGGGGACGGATGCCTTTCTGACCTGAGCTACGCGGTCTGGTGCGGCAGGCAGGCCAGTACCGGGCGGTTGATCGTGCGCGAGTGTGTTATCGAGCAGGAGCACGAACGAAAATAGTGGGTCCCAAATCGAAAGTTTTTCCTCCCCCGGGTCAGCCAACGAAAGCATGCAGCTGGCAGCGCGAGTATGCTTGCTGGCAGCAGTTCCAGAGCAACTACTCCGCGAGTGCGCGATAGACCGACGCACGGCCGATGGTCCCGCGCCGTCAGCTCTCATCTGCTTGATCTTGGCGGGATCAATGCTCGCACCCGACCGCGCTGAGAGCGTTCTCTTGCAGTTCGAGGTTCTGGTCGGTCGTGCTCACGCGGGCATAGCCGATGACGGGCATGTGGGGTCCTTGGGTAAACCCTATCGGGATTGCGCATACCTGATTTGCAGCGGGGAACTGCGACTGCCCTCTTCGAATTGGAAGGCTGATGTTCCAATCCAAGGAACCCGCCCCGTTGTATCGGGCACACCTACGCGGCCATCGATTTGACCTGCGTGGATGACGACGATGCGAAACGGCAAACGGCAAATCTTTCGAACGGTCGCGATCTCGAGGTCTGGCAGGGAGACAGCAGGGTCGGCCTATTGAGGTCGCGGAAGCCAGTTGTGGTTGCGACCTCTTAGCGAGCGGCTGCCGAGCCACGGCAGGGAGAATTGACAATGCCCTTGCAATTCCACCGCGCCGTCGAGACCATGGAAATATGGAGCGCAAGTAGCGACGAATATTCATTCGTTATCAGTTTCGAAAATCCTGCCGGTCAAGGCTTTCACGGGCGGACCGGCTATGTGGCCTCGTGGCGTCCGGTTTACAGCGGTCGCAGTGCGATCAGGATCACCGGCTCACCCTTTAAAACACTCGACGAAGCCGAGGCCGCCTGCGCCGCGATGCTGAAACACATGATGAGCGAAAAATGACGCGTGTTCGGCGCGCGACCCATACGCTCGCTCAAGCATTGCAGGTATTTGTCGGCCTGCCGTTGCTACTCGGCTGCACGCGCTGTGCCCGCGTGGCTCGGAAGTGAAAGCGCAGCTTTTCGACGAGGATGTCAATTTCCTCGTCGGTCTCGACAACGTCGGCGATATTGTCGGCTAGCGTTGTCAGCAGCAATCCGATCCGATCGTCAGTATCGAGTGGCCACAGCACGGTGGTAATCATTTCCAACGCAAGGCGCTCGCTAAAACGCAGGCCGAGCGCGCTCTCGGTGGTGATCTGATGATCGCAGCGGGGCATGGCGGTAGCTCCGGCTTTTTGTGGTCCCCCGCCCAGTCCTATGCGGCGCGCCCAGCAGAGCAAACACCTTGATCTAAATCAAAGGTTGCTGCGCTATCCTGCCGCTCGCTTGCATTTTACCGGCGACCCTTTGGCTCTTCTTTTCTGCACGAGCGGTCGGCGGAGTGGAAGGGCTCCGGTGTAATCCCAAACCCAGCGCCGGAGCGGTTCTCGCGCGCCCGCGCGCGTGGGCCGATGAGAAGTGCCTTGCGTGCTCTTGCCGGAGGAATAGTTCGGCTCGCAGGTGATCGATTACGAGAAGCGGGAAGAGATCTAGACCCGGTCATTTCGGGCGCAGGTCTGACGACCGAGGACGTTGAAGATCACAAACGCCGCCTCGACGCGAGCGCTCAGGTCATGGTGCTGGAACTCGCCGCCAAACAATTGCACGACGATTGCCTCGGTTTCCGTTTGGCCCGTAATTTTGAATTGGGCGAAATCGGCCTAGTGTACTACGTCATGGCGTCATCAGATCGGCTCGTCCATGCCCTAGGGAATGCGGAGCGATATTGTGCAATCAATAACGAAGGGGTTCGGCTGCGGATTTGCTCAAAGCCTAAGCTTGCCATCGGGTTTGAATACCTGAATGTCGATCGGCTCTCCGATCGCCACCACATGGAATTTTGGCTCGTTACCCTTGTTCGCATCTGCCGCACGCTAACAAACAGCAGGCTCGCACCGAAACAGATCAAGCTGAGGCATTTTAGGCCGGAGATGCCCCCGGATGTCCGATCACATTTGGGATGCGACATCGACTTTGGGGCGGGTACTGACGAGATAGTATTTCCTGCGACAATTGGGGCGTTGCCGGTTGTTGGGGCCGATGTTCATCTCAACAAGCTTTTGCTTCGATATGCCGACCAAGCTCTTGGCAACAGGGCGTCTCGGCGTGTCGGCGTTCGGTCTCAAGTCGAAGATCAGATCGCGAAATTGCTTCCGCACGGCAAAGCTAACGCGTCGGAGATTGCCCGACGCCTTGGCATGAGCCGCCGAACGCTTGGGCGCGCGTTATCTGCCGAGGAAGTGACTTTTTCGACTGTGCTTGAGACGTTGCTGCTGGCGCTTGCCAAACGCTATCTCCGGGAGAAGAAGCTTCCAGTTTCAGAGATCGCGTGGCTCTTAGGCTATCGCGAGATTAGCTCTTTCACGCAGGCCTTTGCACGGTGGACTGGGACGACACCAAGGGATTTCCGGAAGTCCAGCTCCGGCTAAGAAGAGCGCCGGTAAGACCCGGTTCGCTCGCCGCCGTGACCCAAATTCCCAAATAATTGGCTCGCGATAACAGGACTTGCTCAGCAGCAGTCCGATATATCAGCGGCGCCGTGCGCCTAAACGAAGTTGATAGCAACGTAGTTCGTTTTGCGCACGCGACGGCCCCGGAACTTGGGGGCATCGGAGGACCGTCAATTCATGACGCGAGACGACTGGCTATTCTGGCTTTCGATTGTTTGGTTTGTTGGCCTTTGCGCGATGGCAGGCTGGATACTGCTTGTGCCTTGATCATCGAAACACTCGTTGCCAGTGCATAGCCGAGTGTCACTACCAATCGCCCGCGCTCACGAGCCGGCAACGGGTAATGAAAATCAAATCTGAGAAGCGAAAACAATGCGAGTGACCTTCGTCAGGACAACGGTTTTGATCTTGCTGAGTTTATGTCTCAGCGGATGCGCCGCCGTTTTGGTCGGCGGTTTGATTTGCAAGAGCACGAAATCGGAAGAAGAGAGGGCCAAGTTCACCACCGAGTTGCAGAAGGCAAACCTCGAACGCGAGAAAGCTCATCTCAAACCACTCGATTGGTGTTCTGAGGCTTACAAGTTTGACAAGGGATGGGCGATTGAGAACGAGGAATGCAAGCAACGAGTAGCGGCCTTTGAGGCTGGCGATAAGACCGCGCTCAGCCCTTAGTTGCCTACCCTTTGGGACTGTTCACAAGTACGACCTGTGGCAGTCTTGCCAGAGCGACTACCGCGACGCGATTTCACGAACAAGCATGCTTGAAATGCTTTACTGGGTAGCGATAGCGAGAAGGGCCGCCAACCCGGCGGCGACAGCGGCCCAAGCACCTGCTTTGCTTGTAAACCACCATGAGAACTGCCTTGGGATCGTCGAGGCCGCTACCAAACCCTTGCCTGATCCAATTGAGCTTTTTCAACCTAATACTTGCTGATACAAACCACAGTACCGCCGCTGTTGCGGCGCAGCCCTCCGACATAAACTGCAAGATGCTTCATCCCGGCTCCTCTAGCGGCTTAGCGAGAAGCGTTTCGCGGCGTACCGTGACACGCTTGATCCATGTCAACGATTTGGTTGAGTTACAGCCCGAGCTTCCATCGAGGAGTTCCAGGCTGCCAATGTCCGCCCACGATTGGACCTTTGTCACTACACTTGCCGCCACGCAGCGCTCGCGATGTCTTCCTTATTTTCCCCGCGCGCTACGATTTTGAGCGCGTCATCCGGCAAAGGTCGCTGTAACGCCTTCGCTTTATCCCACGGGGCGCGCAGCCACACGTCGCGCTCTTCGTCGGTTGTCGGCATCACCGGCATTGCCCTGGAATGGATCGGCGCGACGAGGCGCGAAAACACATATCATTGGCGAGCAATAACAAGACTGAATGCAGGAGTTCAGGTAGCGCATTGGCCTCGTGTCGCACCGCATTTCGCGGCCAAACCAATCGAGCGGCGGCCGACGATGAACCGAGACGACGCACTATTCTGGCTTTCGGTTTTTTGGTTTGTCGCCTTCTGCGGTGTGGCGATTGGTTTTTACTTGTATCTTGATGGCTACGAGCCGTAATCGCCGCGGCCCGAGCGTCGCACTGGCCACCACAGGCCAAGGGATAGAGTTTTTGTCAAATCGAAATGTCGTCTTTGTCGTCGATGACGATCCCAGCATGTTGCGGAGTGTAGCTCGAATGCTGCGGCAGTTCGGCTACACAAGCATGCTGTTTTCCTCGGCGGAAGCCTTCTCAAAGCACACTGATTTCGACGAGGCGGTTTGCGTTCTGCTCGACATCAACTTGGGCGATGGGTCAGGCATCGAACTGAGGCATCGTCTCAAAGCGGCTGGAAAGACGGTGCCTGTTATCTACATGACTGGGAACGATACCCCTGCCGTTCGCGCGTCTGCGCTTCAGTCCGGGTACCTCGCCTATCTCACCAAGCCGTTCTCGGTCAAGTCGCTAATAGAACCGCTTGAAAGAGCATCAGAGGGCTTTAGCAAACTCGGCTAGGACTCGTCCATTACCCGCCCAAAACACCACCGACCCGTTCGGCAAGGGTGACAAGTTCGACCAAGGATTGGACCTGCATTTTCCTCATCAACCTTTGGCGATGGGCCTTGATCGTGCGCTCGGTCCCGCCTATCGCACGTGCGACCTCCTTATTGGTCTTGCCGCGAACGATGAGTTCGAAGACTTCCCGCTCACGCGGCGTCAATCTGGCGATCTGAGCGCGAACCATGTCCAGCGCGACCTTCCGGTCACGCGCTACTTCATGACGAGCTACCGCCCGTTCGACTGCGCGAAGAAGCTGGTCCGACGATACGGGCTTGGTCAGAAAATCTTCTGCACCCGCCTTGATAGCCTGCACCGTGATGGGGATATCGGGATGACCTGTCAGAAACACGACGGGCAAGGCTGATCCAAGCTCGCGAAGGCGATCATGCAGTTTTGGTCCGCTCAATTCCGGCATGCGCACATCGAGAAGAATGCAGCCCAGTGGACTTTCGCTAGGCAAGCTATCCAGCAATTGCTGGGCAGACGAATAGGTCGCGACCTCGTAGCCAGCCGTTTTCAGACGACGTTCGATTGCTGCGCGGAATCCAGCATCGTCATCGACAACATGCACAAGCCCCGGCAAGGGTGTCCCCTAACGTGCTACCTATCATACTATCGTGGGTTGTATGATACCAGATTTTAAGTGGAAAAGGAGGTAATTTAGTCCGTCTTGCTGTCCTAAATTGCCGCAGGAGGCCCGAGGCAGTTGTGCTTTGAAACAAACGAGCCGCGCAGCCGTATTTCCCTTTAGGCGGCCAATGCGCGAATGGGGAACTGGCGCTATGTGCACGGTGTAACGATATAGACCGTAAGATTGTGCACCTGCCAGCGCTCGCTAGTGGCTTAATGGATGAACAGGCTTCAAGGCAGCGCACGAGATAATTGGAAAAATGAAGCGCCAGAAGGCCGCACTTCACCCCGAGTAAAGCGGGCTGTTCATCGCTCATGTTCACTTGCGGCTTCTCTCAGCTAGTACGGACAGCCCCGGCTGGGGGACCGGGGCTGCCACTCTCATGAGAGGTGCGTGGGTCTTGGGTGGACGCCCGCGCGATCACATTGAACGAAAATGCCGCCGTTGGTTCAATTGCTCCAAGGTGCAATGTACCTCAGTACAATCCCTCAGGCCGCCGCAGAACTGTTGTGCGGTTTGACAGCCAACTTGCTCCAAATTTCATGCAGGAACCGGCGATTTCGTCGAGCGTTGGATCGTTCGCTTGATCGAGTGGTTTCTCGCACCATCCCGCGTCGACAGTGACGAGCGCCGATAACGACCAATGCCGATGGTGATAGGTCCGACAAACTCAGCGCCCAAAGGTCAGGATCTAGACGGCCAGCGTAAAGCGAGCATCGACCCTGCGCCGGTCTATCCGCAGCTTGACTGGCAAGGCAGCGCAAAAGCCATCGAGGCCTTTGGACCGTCGGTCGCTCCGGTGGTCCTTTTCGTTATGGTACCGATGACGCGAGCCGACTTTGCTGCAACAATTGCAGGTTGACCTGCATCAACTGCGGACTTTCAACCGCCAATAACTTCCAATCGCCGTCGCCTGAGGGAAACTTTGGTCAGTGTGTGGGTCTTGCATGAAAACGCGGAGGTTTATCATGCGGCTGTCTAATGTCGCCGCTTTGGCGCTTATCGTAGTTGTAAGCTTAATGTCAGTGTCATCGACGCGCGCCGCTTCAGATTGTTCAATATCAGGAACACTAGCGGATTGGGGCGAGAATTCGACCAGTGACATCGACATGGGTCCGGAGGAAGTTGCCTATTTCCGATCAGGATGAATGGCGCGGCGAGTAGTTCGGACATTTCCCAAAAGCCGATGCACGGCAAATTGAAAAGGCTCAACATATCTACTTACGAATACAGGGCGAAGCTGAGGTATAAGGGAAGCGATATTTTTGTCATCAAAGCAACGGGGCACGGGCCGACAGCTTCTGGTGCATCGGTTATTACGGTGCACGCGACGATCAAATAGTATTCCTCGCGTCCATGAACAAAACAAGCATGCTTCACTCGAAATTTTCCCTCCCCTCCCGGGTAGTCGAGCGTAAGAATGCTTGAACTTCCTCGGACGCAAATGCGCGCCGAAATGCGAACGTAAACGCTCGCGCGCTTCGCGGAAGACGAAAGAGCGCGCCACAGAGGCTAAGGCATCAGGCCGCCTCGCGGCGGCGTGTGGCATCCAACCGCCGTGGCGCGCCTTCTCAATCGTCCGCTGCGAAACGCATGAGCATCAGTACTCGCATTTTGATGCGCATTTGCCTCTCAGCAGGTCCAAACATTCTTTCGCGCGACCACGGGGGAGGGAAATAATTCCGATTTGGGGTTCCTATTTTTGTCAGGCTCCCGCGCCGGGCTACGCCACTTGGCTCGGTCAATGTCATATGGTCACTGGCAAAAGGCGTGGCGAGTGATTTGCGGACAAGAACGGAATTCCATCGATTGCCAGTCTAAGTCTAGTGAGAATGGCGAGAGAGCCCGCGCCACCAAACGTCTTTTCGACCCACTTGCCATCCTCAAACGCGTGGGCCCCGAAAGTGGCGAACGACAACGGATTGGCTTGGCCCTTTATTCCTTTTCCCAACTGGTACGCCGCTTGCTGAACGTTGCGGACGGATTTTATCTGGCCTGAAACGTGCGGCGCTCACCTGCCGACTTGGTCAGTATGGCTGCCCATTGCGTGGCCGGAGAGCAGCAACAATCGGAAAAATAGAACTGCACTCGCCATCGCCACAGTTGCGGCAATCAGGTGGACGATTGTGACTTTCCTGATTTGCACGCTCAGTTTGAGCGTCAAGATTTTGCTCTCTCCGACGTCTCAGTGAGGCGCCGAGTGATTGGGGTGACATGGGGCGCGAGCCGCATCGACTATCGTCCATTCGACCGCGCCGCGGTACGACGTCACCGGCACGCGCCGACGGCAAATTTGTCTCGTTCAGATTGCTGGCGACGATCGCGCTTTTCACCGCATCGACAGTTTCGACACACGCCCAGACCAACTGGACCGGAGCGGTCTCCTCTAATTGGTTCTTGAGTGGCAACTGGGACGCCGGTTTTCCCAGGCAGACGACCGACGGAAACATCAACACTGTGACGCCGAATGCGACGGTGCTCAGTGACCCGGGCGCATTAGCCCGAAACCTGACCGTCGGCGCAAACGGAACAGGGATGCTCACAATCCAGAGCGGCGGGACATTAGCCGACTCCTTCGGGACAATCGGCAATCTACCGGGCGGGGTAGGCACGGTGACCGTGACCGGAGCCGGCTCCAGTTGGTCGACTGCCGGAACCATCGTGGTTGGCGGCCAGGGCACCGGCATGCTTATCATCCAGGACGGCGGCACGGCTCAAGACGGGGCGACCAGTGGCGGCGGCTCCATCGGATTGTCTGCCGGCTCGACGGGCACGGTGATAGTGACCGGCCCGGGATCCACCTGGATCAACGGGCCAAGCGGCGGGCTCAATATCGGAAGTTTTGGCACCGGCACCCTCACGATCGCAAACGGAGGGAAGGTCATCGATATCACGCCCCTCGTCACCAATATCGGCAATGCTCCAGGCTCGCAGGGTACCGTGACGGTGACCGGCGCGGGCTCCCTTTGGAGCGACATTGCGGGGTTTAGGATTGGCAACTCGGGCACCGGCACGCTCACCGTTGCGGACGGCGGCATTGTTACGGGGCCTACCGTTACGATCGCGGCGAATGCCGGTTCGGTTGGCACACTCAACATCGGCGCTGGCCCTGGCACTCCGGCGGCCGCACCCGGCACACTCACGGCGCCGAGCGTCGCATTTGGCGCTGGCACGGGTACGACTAACTTCAATCACACATTTTCCGACTACCTGTTTGCGCCTGCAATCAGCGGCAACGGCACTGTCAATGTGCTCGCGGGCACCACAATATTCACTGGTGCCAACAGCTACAGCGGAGCGACGAATGTCGACGGGGGCACGTTGCGGGCCGGCGCAGTGAACACGTTCAGCCCGAACTCGCCAGTGACGGTCTCGGGCGGCGGAACGCTCGATCTCAACGGCTTCAACCAGACCGCACCCAGTCTCACCAATGCCGGCCTCGTGAACATGGGCACGGGCAATTCCCCGGGCACCCTCTTGACGACGACCAACTACATTGGGACTGGCGGAACGATCGCGATGAACACCTTTTTGGGCACCGACGGCTCGCCGTCGGACAAGCTCGTCATCAATGGTGGTAGCGAGACTGGCAATTCCTTCCTGCGCATCACCAATGCGGGCGGCCCCGGCGCCGAGACGGTGGCGAATGGCATCGCAGTAGTACAGGCGATCAACGGCGGCACGACGGCGCCCGGTGCCTTCGCGCTCGTTGGCGAAGTGCGCGGCGGCGCCTTCGACTACGATCTCTTCCGGGGTGGGCTCAGCGGCAGCAGTCCCAACGATTGGTTCCTGCGCTCGACCTTCGTCATTGGACCGCCGGAAGAGGTCGTGCCGCCCGAGCCGCCGACCCTGCCAACCGAGCCGCCGCCGCAGCCACTGCCGCCGGGTGTCTTTCCGATCATCGGGCCGGAAATCGCGACCTATGGCGTGGTCCAGCCGATCGCCCGGCAGTTAGGGATGACGACGCTCGGAACCCTGCATGACCGCATCGGCGATACGCTGTTGAACGCCAATACGGGCGCGGCATGCCCAGCCGACGGCACGCCGCTGGATACGATCGCGGGCAAGGCGCCGGTGAAGCCGCAGCCTGACTGCCTGTACGCCGGCTGGTGGGGCCGAGTCCTCGGCCAGCAGATCGACAACCATTACAGAGCCTTCGCCGATCCGCGCGCCTCGGGCCAGTTGCTGGGCTTTCAGAGCGGCATCGATCTGTGGCGTGGCGAATGGATACCGGGCCATCGCGATGCCGCCGGCGTCTACTTCGCCTACGCCAATGCCGGTGTCGACGTGAACGGTCTCGTCACCAACGAGGCGGCGACCGGGTACGTACTTCGCAAGACCGGCAATCTCAATCTCGATGCCTGGTCGGGCGGGGCTTATTGGACGCATTACGGCCCGGGCGACTGGTACCTCGACGCCGTGGCGCAGGCGACGCACTATCAAGGCGACGCGTCCACGCAATTCGCCAGCCTTGCGACCACCGGCTTCGGCTTCCTCTCTTCGCTGGAGACGGGCCTTCCGATCCGGCTGCCGCTGTTCGGGCCGGGCTTCGTGCTGGAGCCGCAGGCGCAAATCGTCTGGCAACGCGTGTCGTTCGACGACGCCAATGACGGCTTGGGTGATGTCGCGCTCGGCACGACATCTGGCACGAGCGGGCGGATCGGCCTGCGCGGCCGATGGACCATCGTCGGCGACAGCGGGCAGATGTGGCAGCCTTATGTGCGCGCCAATCTGTGGCGTGACTGGGGGGCGCAGGCGACGACGGTGTATTCCGGCGCCGACCTAGTGCCGCTGCTGGAGCAGGCCACGCGCCTTCAACTGGGCGGTGGCGTGAGCGTGAGAATGAACGCCAATGTCAGCCTATACGCCAATGCCGACTACCAATTCGCTGTCGGCGACACCGACGGCGGCAGGCGCGACGGCGTCCGCGGAGCCGCCGGCGTGCGCTATACGTGGTGAAATTGACTTGCGGCTGAACCCACGCGTCATCGTCCAATGCAGGCTCACCATGCTTGTTGGCCATCTGCTGGCAGACGTTGGCGATCTCGGTGCGCACCTCGAACACGACCCGCTCGATGCTGCGCTGGATCGCAAGATCGCGACGCGGCACACACCGCGCAGGCGGCTCGACAAATGCGGTCAGCGTGACACCGGCGATCTGATCGATCAAGGCATCGACATCGGCTCGCAGGACCAACTTGCTCTGACGTTCCAAGAGGCGCCGTTTGAGCGTCTCTGTCTTGACCGCGACATGGGTGGCGTGGGCTTCTGTGCGTGGCGACTTTCGATGTTCATCGCGCAAATGCCTGATGTAGCGCAGCCTTGATGCCGTTTGATCGTAACAACCATCGCTGCGCTGCTCGATCGCCGCCTCCGCCGTCAGCCGCGCCACGTTCTGACATGTCATGCCGAGATGCGTCGCCAGACTGTTGGAGCTGACAATGTCGTCCGCCGCCATGCGAACCTTGTTACGTTTTGGCGCCTCTAACGCTACGCGATGCGCAGAACCTTAGGGTAGCCGAGCAACCAGCGATGCGAGCCGTCGCAGATTCTGTGCGATGGCGGCCAGAACGAACTCATCCTGGGCGCCTCGTGGGCCACACAATCGTAGTCGACCAAGCCTCAGGATGCGCTTCAAGTGAGCGAACCGCATCTCGATCTTCTTGCGCTCGCGTCGCGACTGCTCAAAGCCCTCAGTGCGAGCGAACGACCGCGCAACGTCTCGGGCATGCTCATGGACGTCGCGCGGGATCTTGCGCTGTGGTTCCTTTGGACAGCACTGCGGTTCGAGTGGGCATACATGGCAGTCGAACTTACTTGCGCAATACAGGAGCGGCTTGCCCTCATCCACCGTGCCGCTCGTTCCGAGCTGCTTTCCGCCCGGGCAGTGTCAAAAACCAGGCGCATCTCACTTCAGCCGGGTGCAGGATCAGCTTTTGGTGGGGGCGGCGTCATCGTGCACAGCATGATCTAGAAATCAGCGACGGCGCTCGACGGCGCCGACAATTGCTCATCGTGCGCGATTGATTTGTTGCCAACCGCCCGGTTGATTTAGATCAATACTCACTCCCTGGAATTTGGACAATGTGCAAGCGGGCAGCAAACCGGGAGCTTGATATGGGTGAATGTTCGGAATCGAAGCGGGTCTGTCGTCGAAGCGCTCTTGCTCTTTTTGGATACGCATCTGTATTTGGACTCGTAGCCTCGCCTGCCATTCTGATGGCGTCAGACGCTGACGCCCAGACAGCCACCACTCCCGCTACGCCTTCCACTGAGGCGCCGAAGTCCGGTACGGAACGGCGTCAGGAGCGACGCGCGGGCCGCGCAGAGCGGCGTCAGGAACGACGTACGGGGCGTGCAGAACGACGTCAGGCACGCCGCACGGGGCGCACAGAGCGACGCGAAGAGCGGCACGACGGTGCTGCCGAAGAGAAAAAGTAGCCTACTCAAACCGAAGTGCAGCCGCCCCAGTTGGTATTGAGAGCGAGTCCGCCAGCGGGCTCGGAGGTGGTCGAACAAGATCCGCCGACTTCCGGTTTTGTGCAGGTTTTCGGATGCCGGGATGGCGGGACTATCCACGCGCTCCAGTGGCCGGCGTCCGAAAAGCGCCAAGGCACGAAATCGCGGGATGTGGGCGGCAGTAGTGCCGCGGGTGCTATGGGGATTTGGCCACGATCTCAGGTGCGCCTGTGATGACGCGAAGCGGCAGCGAGACCCGTTTTGCCACGTAGGCGGAACGTAGGTTGAAGCACGATCGAGCAGCGAGCGTTTTAAGCGACGAGATTTGGTGTTTTTTGGTTGTGATTGCGCAACAATTCGTGGCGAGGCAAGCGGCGGCGCTGTCAGGCAAGAGCCAACACAGGCGGTGAGCGTTGCCATGTATGTCGAGGACTGGCGTCGGCATCATGAGGTGTCGATCCTGACCTTTGGCGAAACCGGCGAGCGGCGGTGCTTCGGCTGTTGCCCGCGCAAGAAGGTCTCGATGATGCGCATGCGGCCGCCGCAGCAGGGACAGGGATGCCCTGGCGCTTTTGGCTCCTCGGGCTTGGCGTCGACAGCCTTGATGGCATCGATCGGGATGAGTGGCGCTGCAAGCAGTTCGCGGATGCGTGCGATATTCTCGACGCGGGTTTGGCTCGTGAGCCAACCGTAATAACGGATACGGTGGAATCCTTGCGGCAAGACATGCATCAGGAAGCGGCGGATGAACTCGTGGGTTTCGAGCGTCATCAACTTATATCGCTCGGGACCTTCGATGCGGTAGTCCTTCCACTTGAAGGTGACGCCGTTGTCGGTGAGCGCGACCAGGCGCCGGTTGGAGATGGCGACCCGGTGGGTGTAGCGCGCGAGATAGTGCAACACTTCCTCAGGGCCACCGAACGGCCGTTTGCTGTAGACGACCCATTCGCTGTCGCGCAGCGGAGCCAGATAGGCGGCAAAGGCTCGTGCATTGGTCAGGGCAACGTACTTGCCGAAGAACTGTAGCTGTCCGGCGCGGTGAGCGGCATCAAGCCTCTCCAGGACCAGCCTGCGGAACAGGCGCGAGAGCACGCGCACGGGCAGGAAGAAGTTGGGTCGGCAGGCAACCCAGCGCTCGCGATCAAGCGAGATGCCGCCGCCTGGCACGATCATGTGGACATGCGGATGGTGGGTGAGCGCCGAGCCCCGGGTGTGGAGGACGGAGAGGACGCCGATGCGGGCGCCCAGGTGCTTGGGATCGGCCGCGATGGCGATCATGGTCTCGGCCGAGCCTTGAACAGGATATCGTAGATCACGGCCTTATTCTGGTAGGCAATGTCGGCGATTTGGGCTGGCAGCGAGAACACGACGTGGAAGTAAGGCACTGGCAATAGCTCGGCCTCGCGCTCGGCGAGCCATTCCCTTGCCGCCGTTCCCTGGCATTTGGGGCAATGCCGGTTGCGGCAGGAGTTGTAGGCGATCTGGGTATAGGCGCACTTCTCGTTCTCGCAGCGCGCGACATGACCGCCTAGCGCTGCCGTGCGGCAGTTCTCGATCGCCGACATCACCTTGAGTTGGCCGAGGCTCACATGGCCGGCATTGGCTTGGCGCCATGCCGGCCCATGGCCGCGGAAGAAATCTGCGACCTCCAATACTGGCCGTGATATGGCCGCGGGCGGTTATGCCGGCGGCTGACGGGCGCGCGAGAGATCGTGCATGGCCTCATGGCGCTCGTCCGGCACCCACACCGCACACCGCGGTGAGCTCGCCCGCGCGCAACAGCTTGGCCACGTGCATCACGCCGGTTCGTCTTCACTCGATCGCCGGCCTTCTTCGGAATGAGCGAGGGGGCCACCACCAGGCACTCGTGGCCGAGGCTCTCGAGCAGAGACCATATCCTGTCGGCCCTGCTTCATAGCAAAGCGTCAGATCACGGTATTTCGCCGCAAGCTTTGCCCCGAGCTTTTGGATCGCCGCCTCCGTGGCAGCAAACTCCCCGAGATACCGGACCTCGCCGCCACGCCCGATATCGGCAATTGCTACTGCATTACGCGATTTTGACGTATCGATTCCGACAAAGGCCTCAGTATCATGAACCACGACTCCCCCTCCTTGTTTGAGGCTCTGCCCGGTCTATCCGGGTAACCCTCGTCGCAACATCGAGGGTAAGTCGCCTCATTTGTGGAGGGGGACATACAGTCTAGCGGAAATTTCTTGCTTCCACCACAGGGACCGCCCGGCTGCTGTATGAGTGGACGAGGCGGTTAAAGAAGCGCACTAACCTTCTCGAATGTCTACGCTGCACTCGTAGCAGTCAACGGGCACTATCTGAGATAGCTCGAGCAAGAGCTCGGCCGATGCAATCATAACCATCAACCGTACTGTGCAATCCGTCCCAGGACACAAGCGCGCCTTGCACGACGCCACTGTCGATCGAGTTTCGCATCAGGGCGAAGCGAGAAAACAGTCCAACACGTTCCTGCCTTGCGACATCGGCGATGATGGCTTCTATAGTTGAGTAGTCTGAGGCGAGCACCATTGGTGCATATTGCAGGTCCATTAGCACTACGTCGGCAGGTGCGGCCTTAAGCGCCCTTACGCCTTCAATAACCGTGTCTTTGAGCAGCTGATCTGGTCGACCGCCCCAGACCACGTCATTGGTTCCCAGCTGCCATACGACGAGATCGGGCCTATGGGCGAGAACGTCGCGTTCGAAGCGCGCGACATTGTCCTGGATAGTGTCGCCGACTCGACCGCTATTGATGACACTGATCGTTGTCGTCGATCTAGCATTACAGTTGCCCTTTATGAGCGGTTCTGAATCCATGGGCAACCATGATTCGAAGATCGTGGGCGCAGACAGCGTCGATTGAAGAGACGCTTGCGCTGTGGGCGGCGTCGCTTCGTGAGATCAAGCAACGGATACGTCCGTTGTTCAATCAAGATCGTGTTGCGACGAATGCCGGCTTGTTTCTGGAAGGCCTGCTCGGAGATGAGCAACGCAAGACCGGATGGATGCGCGCGGAAGCGGCTGGCGATCCCGGCCCATGGCGGCAGCAGGCGATCCTGGGTCGCAGGGATTGGGACGCGGATGCTTTGCGCGATATCGTTCGCGACTATGTCATCGAGCATTTGGCGGATGACGATGCGGTGCTGGTGATCGACGAGACCGGCTTTCTCAAACAGGGTAAGGCGTCGTGCGGGGTAGCGCGGCAATACACGGGTTCCGCGGGCAAAATCACCAACTGCCAGATCGGCGTCTTCGCTGCCTACGTTTCGTGCCACGGCCATGCTTTCATCGATCGCGCGCTGTATCTTCCGAAGGAATGGACCGACGATCCGGATCGCCTCAAAGCCGCGTACGTGCCCCCCGACGCCGGCTTTGCAACCAAACCCAAGCTTGCGACGAGAATGATCGCACGCGCCATAGCCGCGGCTGTCCCATTCGAGTGGGTTGCTGGCGATACGGTCTACGGTGTCGGCGACATCGAACAGCAACTACGCCAGGCGGGCAAAGGCTATGTACTCGGAGTCAGCAGCGCTCATGTATTCCATTCCTGGGGCAAGCGTCGATCGGTCGCCGGCACGGCCGCCGACATCGCCCGGACGCGGCCTGCGTCCGACTGGAAACGCCTGTCCGCAGGAGCCGGGACCAAAGGACCGCGGCTGCATGATTGGTGCTATCTCGAATTGGCCGATCTGGAAGTCGAAGAATCAAACGACGCAAATCCGGGTCTGTGGACGCGCGGTCTGCTGATCCGTCGCCATATCGCCGATGGCGATCTCGCCTTCTTCACCACCTGGTGTCCAGCGGGAACATCCATCGAAACACTGGTGGCAGTCGAAGGCCATCGGTGGGCAATCGAAGACAGTTTTGAGACCGCCAAGAACGAGTTCGGGCTCGATCACAACGAGAGCAGATCCTGGCATGGCTGGCATCGCCACGTTTCCATGGCGATGCTCGCCTTCGCCATGATGGCGGCGATCCGACATCGCGCCAATCCGCCGCCAAAAAAAACCAAACGCCGAACCACGGCAAAAACCAGCGCATCGCCACGCCGTCATTGATCCGTTGGTCAATCCAGGAAGTCCGCCGCATCGCCATCAGACTCGCTCGAAAGCGAATCCAACCCGCACATATCATTGCATGGTCATTCTGGCGTAGAGCTCACCAAGCCGCCGCTCAACGTGCGCACTTCAAAGCAAAACGGCAACTGTAATGCTAGAGCCTGTCATCAATTGAGCCAGATGATAGCAGCCGCGAGGTGGATTGCGGCGAGGAAATTTCTGGCGGTTTTGTCGTAGCGGGTGGCGATGGCGCGGTATTGCTTGAGCTTGCAGAAGAAATTCTCGATGAGATGACGTGCCTTGTAGGCGTCTCTGTCGAAATCGCGTTGGACCTTGCGGTTTCTCTTGGGCGGGATCACGAACGACTTCCCTCGTGCCCGTAGCGGCTCGATCACCCGCTCGTCGGCATCGAAGGCCTTGTCTGCCAGCAAAGTCTCGGCAGCCATATCCGGCAACAGCGCGTCGGCCCCTTCCAGATCATGGGCTTGGCCCGGCGTCAGGATAAAGTCCAGCGGATTGCCCAAGGCATCGACGAGCGCATGAATCTTGGTGCTCAGCCCGCCTTTACTGCGCCCGATCGCCTGGTCTTCGCCGTCTTTTTTTGGGCGCCGGCACTGTGCTGATGCGCCCGTACGATCGTACTGTCGATCATGGCGTACTCATTGTCCGCATCGCTCGCCAGCATCTCAAACAGCTTCTTCCACACCCCGCTTTTGGCCCAGCGCGAGAAGCGCGTATGTATCTTGATCGGATCGCCAAAGCGTTCAGGCAAGTCCCGCCAAGGGATTCCGGCCCGATAACGGTAGATCACCGCCTCTACAAACAGTCGGTTGTCCTTGGCCGTTACCCCCACATGCCCTTCGCGTCCGGGCAAAATATCCTTGATCCTGTCCCATTGATCGTCCCGAAGGGCGTAGCGGCGCATATGTCAGCTCCGAATCAGCTGACTGCCTATGAATCACGCGATAATATGCTTGGGAATCCTCTAATTGAGGACAGGCTCTAAGTCTCAAGAGTTCTCGGCGCATCACCTCGGGGTATGTTGCTGCCGACGCAAGCACCCAGAGTCCTACAGTCGAAGATGAACCGATCGCTACAATTTTTAAGTACGCATCCGGTGATGGCCCTGGTTGGGTCATCTTGAGAGGATGGCTGATTGCGCTCAGGCGGCGTAAGCGACGTTCTGAGGGCGCCAATTCCAAGGCAGGAGTTCGTGGATGCGCTTGGCGGGGTGGTCCGGCAGGCGGGCCAGCACGTCGGCGAGCCAAGCCTGTGGATCGATGTCGCTGAGCTTGGCGGTGGCGATGAGGGTGTAGATCGCGGCCGCGCGCCGGCCGCCCTCATCCGAGCCGGCGAAGGTCCAATTTCTTCTTCCGACGGCGACGGCCCGTAGCTCGCGTTCAGCGGCGTTGTTCGACATGCACAGACGCCCGTCGTCGAGGAAGCGGGTGAATGCGTCCCAGCGGCTGAGGCAGTAATTGATCGCCTTGGTCGTATCGTTGCTCCTGGAGAGCTTGGCGCGCTGTTCGCGCAACCACGCCTGCAGCTCGACGATCAGGGGTCGGCTACGCTCCTGGCGGACGCGCAAACGCTCCTGCGGCGCAAGGCCGTTGATATCGCGTTCGATGGCGAACAGGACATCGATGCGCTTGACCGCCTCGGCCGCGATCGGCGCCTTGGTGAGCCGTGCGAGATCGAAGAACTTGCGCCGGCCGTGCGCCCAGCACGCAGCTTCGACGATAGGACTTGGCTTCCGATTGGCCTCGTAGAGCCTGCCGAAGCCAGCATAGGCGTCGGCCTGCATCAGCCCGGCATAGCCTGCCAGATGCTGCTCCGGATGCTCACCGCCACGATCCGGCGAATAGAAGAATACGGCTGCCGGTGGATCGGGGCCGCCAAACGGGCGGTCGTCCCTCACATAGGTCCAGAGCCGGCCGGTGCGGGTCTTGCCCTTGGCCAGGACCGGCACCGTGGTGTCGTCGGCGTGGATGCGTTCGGCAGCGAAGACATGGCTTCGGATCGCATCGACCAGCGGCGTCAGGGTTGCCGCGGAGGCACCCACCCAGTCCGCGAGCGTCGAGACATCGAGGTCAATACCTTCGCGCCGGTAGACGTCGCTCTGACGATGGAGCGGCAGGTGCAGGCCGTACTTGGCGAACAGGATATGGGCCAGCAACTTCGGTCCCGCACGTCCACGCGCAATCGGGTGCGAGGGAGCCGGCGGCTGGGCGATCGCTTCGCAGGCCCGGCAGACGAGCTTCTCGCGCACATGCTGGATCACCTTCCACTGGCGCGGGACGAGTTCCAGTGTCTCGGTCACATCCTCGCCGAGCTTGCGCAACCGGCTATCACCGCAACAGGGGCAGGTGGCAGGCACCGGATAGACAATGCGCTCCCGTGGCAAATGCTCCGGCAGCGGCCGGCGGGCCGGCTTGCGGCGCTCGAACGATGGCACCGTGATTTTGTCGGCTGCGGCCATCTGCGCCGTGGTCTCGGCTTGCGCGGCGTTCTCTTCCAGATCGGCGAGTTGCAGCTCGAGCTGATCCAACAATGCTCCGCGCTCTGAGGACTGTCCGAACTGCTCGTGCCGCAGCTTCTTGATCGCGAGTTTGAGCTTCTCGATCAGCAATATCTGCGCCTGGGCATCCGCCTCCGCGGCCAACCGGGCCGCTCGCTCAGCGCGCAGCATCGCCTTCAGCGTCGTCACATCGTCAGGAAGAGAATCATCGGCGCCCATCGCCGACCAGAGAATCACAATACGCCGTCTCTGTCCGAACTGCCGATCGTGTTATCGATTCAAATCTCAGCGATCAGCCAGCCGCCTGCGGCCGCCACGTGTGTTGCGGCATCCGCCAGTCAATGCCCTCCAGCAGATAGCCAAGTTGGGCTGGAGTGATGGTCACCACGCCATCAGCCGGCGACGGCCAGAGGAAACGGCCGCGTTCCAGTCGCTTGGCATAGAGCGACATGCCCAGCCCATCGTGCCAAAGGATCTTGATCAGCTTGCCGCTTCTGCCACGGAACACGTAGAGGTCCCCGCCGTGCGGGTCGCGCCTGAAGGCTTCCTGCACCAGCACGGCCAGCGAGTTCATGCCGCGACGCATGTCGGTGTGGCCGGTCGCAATCCACACCCGCACGCCCGACGCAATGGGGATCATCGCGGCCGTCCATCTGCCAGCGCCGCGACCGCGGCCTTCAGCGTCGCCGCGTCGACCGCGCCGGTGATCCGCATGCGAACCCCGGCCGCAAACTCAATCTCGATTGCGCCGCCGGCGGCCGGCTCGACTGGACCAGGCGTCGCTCCTAATTCCGCGACCACCATCGCCGGTACGAAGCCCGTTTGATGGCCGGCATCCTTCGGCTCGGGGCGAAACGACCGTCGCCATCGGAGCAGCAATGACCGCGAAACGCCATATCGCCGCGCCGTCGCCGCAACCTGGCGCGGCGCCTGCAAGCTCTCCAGGACGATCTTGAGCTTCTCATCCTCAGACCAGCGCCGCCGCCGGCCTGTGTCCACCACCTCGAGCCGCTCCACTTGGGCGCTGCGCCTATCACTGTCCATAAGGACAGTTCTCAATACCGCGCCTCATTCGGCAAGGCGGCCGTCACCGGATGGATACATTTTTAACGCCCCTCGGGACTTTAGACGCGCAGCTGTCCGGGGCAGTGGTACACCCAACGAAAAACCCTGATTTGCCGCAAGGCATCTCTCGGCGGAGGACACGGCTCCCCGCGTTTGCGAAAGCGCTCCGTCAGAAGTACCGGCAAGCATCATTGCGCCGACCAACGCTACTATAGTCGTCGGTGAAGAATGGCCTTTTCAGGTGGCCCGGGTATTTGGCGTTGCGAAGAGCGCGGCCAGGAAGAGGCGCAATAGAATCCTGAGCCACCTGATCAGGCGGCGGAAGTTGTAGCCGGCGGCGGCGAGGACGGCGTTGTTGAGGTCGCCGTGGCGGTGGGCGAGATAGTTGCGGTCCATTCGGTGATCTTCCTTGAGATGGCCGATGACGGGCTCGACAGCGGCGCGGCGTCGCATCTCTCGTTTGACCTGTGGGGTCACCCGTCGCTTTTGCTTGGAGGTATAGATTTTGAACTTGTAATCTGGCGGCGCGTTGTGGCCGCGGTATCCGGCATCGGCGTGGAGCCGTTCGATCGTATTGCCGACGAGTTGCTCGATCGCAGGGATGACGCCAGCCAGCGTATGGCCGTCATAGGGATTGCCTGGCAGCGCTTGCGCATGGACGACGAACTGGCCGCCCTTGCTGTGCTTGAGGGTGGTGGCAACGCTGACCTTGACGCCGAACTCGTAAGGCTTGTGTGCCTTGCCCTTGCCGATGCACTCCACTTCGGGCGCATGCAGGCTGTAGATCTTGGGCCCGCGCTGTCCGCGTTCCTGAACGCGTACTCGCCGCGCCAGGCTCAGGAGATGAGCGAACGCTGCCTCAAGCCGGGGATCGCTATCGATCTTGCGGGCAATATCGCGGATGATGCGGCCGAGATAGGTCTTGAGCTTGCGCAAAGACCTGTTGGCGCGCTTGAACTGCTTGGCATGGGCGTAACGCTGATGCTGGATCAGGGCGAACTTGCCGACCCGCGTATAAGACTGGCGCAACTCCACGCCCAGCTGTTTGGCCAGCTTCACCAGCTTCTCGCGGGCTCGGTTCAACAGCTTTGCGTCGGTCGGGAAGGTAATATTCTTCGGCTGCACCGTGGTATCGACAATGACGCGGGCGAGATCGCCAGGCTTCATCGCGCCAGTCCTGGTTGCGACTGCCAGGCTCTCCTGCAACAGCGTCTGCAACCGTTCTTCGCCCATGCGATTGCGCCAGTTGGTCATCGAGGAGCGATCGAGCGGCAGCCGGTGCTGGAAAAACTCTTCCCCGCAAAAATACTGGTAATACGGGTTCTCAATCCACAGTTCGCACACCACCTCGTCGCTGAGGTTGTAGGTGTGCTTGAGAATGGCGAGCCCAGCCATCAGTCGCGTCGGTAGCGGCGGTTGGCCCGGACCATCCTTGTAAACCGCGCCGAATTTCTCTTCCAGGAACCGCCAGTCGATCGTCCGCGCCAGCTTCACCAGCGCGTGGTCCATGTTGATGACCTGATCGAGCCGCGAACGAAACAGATCCTGCTCGCCGCTCTCTCGTCGCTCCCGTGGCCGCATCAACCCCTCCCGCACGTCGATGCGGCAGAGAATCATAGCTTGAGATTCGAGGGAATCCCCAACGTGAATTTGCAAGAAAATCGGCACCTGAGCCCCAATTTCCGGCAAATCCAATCACGACAATTCCGGCGATTTCTATTGCCAGTCAAACACTTCAGGATATTTCACGGACGACTACTATAGCAGCTCTAATTTGAGGCAAAATATCGGTAGTGGTCCGCTGAAGGAGGGCGTAACAACCCAACCAGCGTTCCCTAAGATGACCGAAATCCCTGTTGACAGCCATTGGTGCTAGAGGTTCGCTGGACTGCTTGCAATTATACATGAAGTGTGAGCTGCGCGGTCCGTTCAACAGGTTGCGGGAAACTCAAAGAGTTCGCAGGTTGAATAATGACAAGAACCACCGTCTCCAAGAGGCTGGTGTTCCATGTGGGCGGCTATGATCCAATCACGCCCCATGCTGGCGCGCAACGACGCTTTGTACGTGAAATATCAAGGTTTCAACTTATTTGGTCGGTGAAATCCACCATCGATGGTCTGCATGATGGCGCCGACCCGATGAAATGGAGGGTGACGACGACTGGCCCAAATTGGCGGGTCGAAACCGATTACCATCTTGTTCGCTGGGACGACGTGATCGAAACTTTTAGTCGTCGCACAATCTACTGGCGCATTCCGCTCGGCATCATTGCCTTTCTGGATTTCGTCGTGTCTGGCGCTCTCCGGGGTTACTTACGAATTAATTGGCACTACGCGGGTTTCTTTCTCTATCCATTCGTGATGTTCGGGGTCCTCATCCTGGTCGCGTGTTTCATTGGCGTGCTTGTTTTAAATGCCAGTGGATCAATTCCCGTCAGCATCGTTGTAATTGTGGTCCTGCTCGCAGCCCTATTGGCTGGCCCTTGGCGTTGGTTGCACCTGGACACACTCTTCGACGATTGGAGTTTTTCTCGGGAATATGTTCGAAGGAGTAATTGGACCCTCGACCAAAGATTGGACAAATTGGCCGCGGAGATCGTTGCAGTTGCTAGTGGCTCTGATGCGGAAGAACTTGTGATCATAGGCCATAGCCTCGGCGCCGTACTTGCAGTTGATCTTCTTGAGCGCGCGTTGACGCTAGACCCTGCATTTGGCATGAGCAAAATTCCGGTCACGTTCCTCACGATCGGATCGTCTGTACTCAAGATCGGGCTGCACCGCCGGGCAACGCGCTTTCGCGCGGCAGTGGCGCGCGTCGCCAAGTCGCCGGGCATCTTCTGGGGTGACTATCAGGCTCGCGTTGACATAATGAATTTTTATAACACTGACCCAATGGCTGCGATGGCGTTGCTAACGGAAGACGGGCCCGTTGTGAGGCTCGTCGAATTTGGTCGAATGCTTGAACACGCCATGTATAGACGTATTCGTTTGAAATTCTACCGGTTGCACTGCCAGTTTATTAGCGGAAATGACAGGCGCGCACCGTACGATTACTTCATGCTAATATGCGGACCTGTTTCAGCTAAATCGCAGACGCTCGCCGAAGACGGCGCCCTTTCGATGATTGGGGAGGACGGAGCGCTCATGTGCGTTCCGCCCTCCTGCAACGAGCCCCTAACTGAGCCGGCGCGGCGACCTGGTCCAAGATGACGCCGGTGTTTTCAAAATTCGCATTTGTTGTGCTGGCGGTCGGTTGGTACATCATTCGCTACGAATACGCACGCCGTTCCCGTCGCGAAAAGATTTTACGGAGTGACCGGGGTCCCTGGGAAACTGCGCTACTGCTCATATCTCTTACCGGCCTAGGTATTCTGCCATTCGTCTACGTTGCAACAGACATTCCTCATTTCGCGGCTTACACCCTCCATACTATCCAGGCTTGGCTGGGGCTTTTGGTTGCGCTTGCGGCATTGGTCATGTTTCACCTGACGCATCGAGCGCTCGGCCGGAACTGGTCGATCAGTCTCGACGTGCGGGAAGACCATAAACTTGTCACGGACGGCATTTATCGGAGGGTTCGACACCCCATGTATTCGGCGTTCTGGCTCTGGGCTATCGCTCAAGCATTGCTGCTGCCGAACTGGGTTGCCGGCTTCTCTGGCCTGGTTGGCTTTGGGATTTTGTTTTTTGGCCGCGTCGCCAGGGAAGAGCGAATGATGTTGGAGGCTTTCGGCGACAGCTATCGCGATTATATGGCGCGGACCGGCCGCGTTTTCCCCTCAATCTTCTGAGGTACCGTTCCCTGCAATATCTCGTTGAGGGACGCAAGTTCCACATCGTTCAGTTTCGTGCTATTTCTGCAACATTGGTGGAAAAAAGACTGGGCGATCGTTTGTTTGGGACGCAATTTATTGGGCCCGTAGCGATCACTAGGTTATTTTTGATTCTATTGGTGGGGGTGACAGCAAGGAGACTTCGATGTTGAAATTCGTGATCGTTGGGGCTGCTTCTTTGGCTTTTGTGGGAACGGCGGTTGCTGCGGATCTCCCTCATCCACAACCGGTTGTCCAAAGCGCCCCGATTGGCAAGTACCCCGTTGGCAAGTACCCCGTTGGCAAGTACCCCGTTGGCAAAACTCCAGTTGGTAAGTACCCGACCGCGGTCGTAACCAAGGGCTAACTCGAAAGCCACTCAATCCATGCGTCTCCGGCCTTGGGCGGCCGGAGAGGTTGCTATTGACTCGAACCAATTAAGATATTGGTCATCTTGGATTTGCGAGGGTTTGAAGGTGGCAAGAGTGAATCCGAAACCGCATGGTCTGCTGTTTGTTATTGGGACCGGCATCCTCGCAGCCTATGTAGGCCTAGGAATCGGAAGCAGTAGCGCAGAACAACTAGTGGCGAACGCTGATCATCTGCAGCAACCGGGAACTCCGCACAAGCCGTCAATGAAGTCTGGTGTGACAACCGCTGCTGTTGCGCCGAGCACCCCGCCTTCCGCGGCAGATGTGAAACCGGTTCGAAGGTCGCAATCTAGCCCTGTGGTCAAGGGACCCTACTACGTGGATTTTCGTGCCCGGACGGCAGCGTCGTACGGTCATGCGTTTGTGTGGTACGGCAAGACGAGCGAGAAGCGGGTTGAAGTTGCTGGCCTGCACCCTAAAGGCGATACGCTACCCTACGTGTTGGGACATCTCATGTGGGTGCCCTCTGAGACCGGAGCGAGCTACGGTGACCTTGATGTCCAATATCTCACGGCCAGCTATCGCGTCTATTTAAGTGAGGCTGACGGTAAAAAAGTCTTCGATTATATCAAGCATCTTCAGGCGACTTCACCGTTATGGAATGCGGAGACAACCAACTGCACTGCTTTCATTGGTCGCATAGCGACCTTTATGGGTCTGAAAGCTCCATTCCATCTGCTGAAGCCTGAGGAATACGTAAATCAACTGAAAGCAATGAACGGCGGACGGCAAACAGTGCAGTTGAGTGCCGATCGTTCTTCGTGAGGGGCGAAAATGGCCTAGGTCTCCGTAGCCGTGCTCAGCTCCCGGTGCACGTCAGACCTGAGTCCACTCACCGGGAAATTCTAGGCTCAGCAGAGGAGCTTGGAGGTTTTTTGAGTCACCCATCTTGGCACGAAACGAACCAGCCCGGCGAGTTAGATATTATCCGCGCTGTGATCTCGCCTAGCGAGCTTGTATATTTGCCATTTCAGAAGAAATAAGTCGGCTCTGACCATTGGTTTTTGCCAGCAGAGGACGCAAAGGCATTTTTCACGGCCGCAGTCAATTTCGCCCAGCTGCACGATAAAGATCCATTGTGCAAACTGTCGAAATAACGAACCCCCTTGAAGCCCGGCACTGTCGCATCGCTCAATATCGCGGACGGCCCGCAGGTCTCAGTCTAAATGGTTCAAGATTTTTCGGCATGGTCCCGTCCGTCCAGGAAGACCGATCAAGCAGCCCACCGCGATGGATTGTCACGATCGTACCGAGGGTCGAGAAGGCTCCTCTCGTCGGCTGGCGGTATAGCAAGCGTCACTAAGAACCCGACGTGCTCGATGGGCCGGTCGGAATCTTGGCGGTGGGCACCTATATTCGTCGCATGCCCCGCAAGCCCTTAGAACTGCCGGCTGCGATCGCGCGCACCTTCGTCCGCGACATCCGGCCTATTTCGCCGTACCGGAGAGCCTCTGGGAGTTAGCGCGCTATTAGAAAGTTCAGGGATGAGCGAAGGCGAGGACATTGTCCTTCGGTACAAGTGACTCAACGGACAAACTCTTGTTCTATTCAGATACGATGAGGCGCGAAAACCTTCATTTCGCGCAGCAATCTTTCGACCCTGGGAATTTACCTGATGTTCGTGCGCGTCACCGCAAACCGGAGGTCTGGTTCCAATTCGCTCGTGAACCTTGGCATGACGAGCGGTTCGAACCCGATCGCCAGCTTGATTGAACGCACCTACAAAAGAGAGACTGAGATTCTCGGCGAGAAAGTGCCTGCCGAGTACGTTTATCAGGCCAAAACGGGCGCAGTTCGAAGCTACAAACTACTCTCGGATGGTCGCCGTCAGATCGGCGCGTTTCACTTAGTCGGCGATATTTTTGGGCTGGAGAACAATAATGTGCATCGATTTACCGCGGAAGCGGTTGTGGAGACGACCCTCCGTCTGATCAACAGGCGAAACCTTGATGCGATTGCCGAAAGCGATACGGTTGTCACGCGGAACCTAATCAGTATGGCCACCGCCAGCCTAGAACACGCGGAAAATCACATGCTGCTACTTGGCCGCAAAAATTCGCTGGAGAGAGTCGCCGCGTTTTTGCTTGAAATGGACGACCGACTATCCCCTACCGGGATGATCATGAAGGCTCCCAATGTCCCGTCGGGACATCGCCGATTATCTCGGCCTGACGTTGGAGACTGTATCTCGAGCATCGTGCTTAATTTCACCGGCCAAACTCACCGCGAAATCGTAATCCGCGATCGAGTACGGCTAGCAAGCTTTGATTTGCCAGCGTAGATTGCCTTGCGAAGGCGAGGCTCGCGATGTCCGTTCATGTGGGCAGACCGGACGTCATGTCGGTTATCCTCTAGTCGAGGATCGACGCCGAGTACTCGCCCCGAGCGAGAGTTTGACCTCGGATGCGTTTTGCGGAGATGCATGTTGCGATCTGTTCTCGGACTTGGAATTTGCGCGCTGGCATGTGGATTGAGTATCCCCGCGTCGAGCCAATCCGCGGAACTCGTTGCCGACCAGCCGACCCTCCCAGTTCTTGCAGCAGCCGGAAGCCGCGCTGTCGGAAACCCGGAAGCCGACTATTCCTATTTTCTCACTCCGTTCAAATTGGCTTCTCAGCCCAATCTCAAGCAGTCGGTATTCGGATTCGCGGGCCGCATCGATTCCGGAAATCTCGGCAGCACATTTGTCTACGGTCTCGGCGCACCGGAACGGCTTTTTTACGACAACTACATCATCGGCGGAGCCTATCAGCGGGACTTTTTCCAGTTCAATAGTGGTATCCTTATTGGCGCTGAAGTTGGGCTTGCCGATCGCTTCGGGCATTACAGTATTTGCTGCGATAGAATTGTTTATTCAAATAGCGTTGTGCAGTCGGCGGAGTTTTGGGCAGGGGCCTCTTTTCGAACCCAAGGCATCGCGTTGTTCGATACGGTACGAGTTTCGCCGGGCTTTGTTTTCGGATTGAGCCTCATATCAAATCCGATTGGCCAGGAAGGCGAGCATCAAATCGCCCATCAAGGCAGCGCCAAGGCACTTTTTTACTTGGGCTTCGAGGTAGCGTTTGCTCTGACCAAATTGCCAGACACTGAGCTGGTTCTCCGCATTCAACACCGCTCTGGCGCCTACGGAACACTGGGTGCAATGAAAGAAGGCAACAACGCTAATGTCATCGGGATACGGCAACGTTTTTGAGTGGCGTGATGGTTAACTTGGTCGGTTGCTCGACCGGCAGATTAGCAGGCTTCTCGCCCTTGAGGATTTTGCCCGCGTACACGCCCATTCGCCGGTAAACGGCTGCAAGGCTGGCGCCATAGCTGATCAGGCCACCCAAAGCGGTAAATCCGTCGGAAAAATAGATCGCCGGGATCTTGCGTTGGGCCGCTTGTGCTACGATCTGCAGACGTTGGTTACCCAGGAACGGATCGGCACCGACGATGACGGCATCGGCACGCAAATCGATCAATGCAGAAAACGCGGCTTCGATCTCACTTTCGGTGCTTGCCTTGAGGATAGCAAGTTGAACGCCCTTCGCGCGTGCCGCTTCTTGAGCATCCCGGATGGTGGGCTCGGCGGTCGGGCTATTCGGGTTCACTAGCAGGCCAACGATCCTAACCTCGGGTACGATTTCGGAAATAAGTTCGAGCAGTTTTGGCGTCAGCTGAGTAAAGAGAACGCTCAAGCCCGTGGCGTTGCCGCCAGGACGGGCGAGGCTATTGACTAGTCCAGCCTCGACCGCATCGTTGCCGACCTCGAAGACGATCGGAATCGTCGAGGTTGCATCCTTCGCTGCGCGGGCCAGCGGAGGACCAAAGGCGGCGATCACATCAACTTTTCGGCCGACCAAATCGGCTGCCATGGCCTGCGATCGATCATATTGCCTGTGTGTACCGAAAACTCAAACGCGGGCATAGTGGTGATGAAGTCCGCCCAGGATGGCGCGTGAACTGATCACACCGGATCGCTGAACAGGCCGGGAAGCCGGCGCGTCCTTGTGCAAAGACCGATGCGTTCTGACGCTGTTGTAATATTCGGCATAAGATTTGAGTATCCGGCACAGATGCGCCGCGCCCAACACAATGATGTGGTCCAAACACTCGCGCCGGATCGATCCGATCAACCGTTCGGCAAAGCCATTTTGCCAAGGTGAAGCTGGTGCAATGGGCTTGTCCCGGATGCCCATGGCGCGCAATCGGCGTGTGACGACCGCGCTATAGATTTGATCCCGATCGCGGATGACGTATTTTGGGGCATCATCCCAAGGGAAGGCCTCTGTGATCTGACGCGCAATCCACTCTGCTGTCGGGTTTGTTGTGACGCTGATCCAGACGAGGTCTCTGCGGTCGAGCCGGACGATGACGAAAGCATAGAGCAGTTCGAAGCCAATGGTCGGAACAACAAACAAATCCATCGCAGCAATGTCCGGTGCATGGTTTCGCAGGAAGGTACGCCATCCCTGGCTGGGTGGTCCGCGTCGCTTGACCATGTAATTGGCGACGCTTGATTGAGCGACCTCAAATCCAAGCTTGAGCAGCTCGCCGTGGATACGCGGCGCGCCCCAAAGCGGGTTCTCCATGCTCATCTGCCGGATCAACGCGCGCAGCTCTATATCAATCTGCGGCCGTCCTCCCAATGATCGTGACTTCCACCGCCAGTAGCAGCGAAAGCCCGCCCGATGCCAACGCACCAGCGTCCCGGGGCGGATGATCGTGAGGACCTGCAGGATCGACGGAAACCAGCGATACAGCTGGATAAAGAACCATCGATCATTAGTCGTGAGCCGGACGCGACGATGCAGCCTACGCCGCAAGACAATCAACTGATGTCGAAGCACCGCATTCTCAGCTTCAAGCCGCAACTTCGACTTGAACGGCGAGGCCAGAACGGCCAGAACGAAACAGAGTAGCCCGATCATTCCGCCAGCTTAGGCGATTCCATCACGCCATCAACTCGGATAAGGTTTTCGGTACACACAGGGCACAAAGGGTCGTCGAAATAGGCCGGCCGTATCACGACGACACCTGTCATTTGGCCAGGGATTGGTATCGGCTTGAATTGTTCGGTTTGGTTGAGGAGACGCACGAGCGCCGGGATAGCCTTTGCGTCACCCTGGAGCACGCGATTGAGAGTAGAGTGAACGAACGCTTCCATACCGGTCAGCGTCTTCCCAAGTTCCGTTACAACGATTTTTTCGTCGAGCGCTCTGTTGAGAGATTCGCTCATATTGACCTTGCGTTTGGGGCGGCCGCGCGGGTTGCCCGATTGGCCGGGCTTGTACTGGGTTTTGCTCGGCGGCCGCTTGTAACCGACCGCCTCGGTTTCAGAGGGCTCCGACATGTTCGCCTCCAGTCTCGGGCAGAGTTGCTGCCACGGTCTGAGGGATTTTGGCTTCCGAAGTGCGCTGCTCGCTGATTTCCTCGAAGGTTTCGCCGGTCGCAAGCGTTGCGGACTTTCCGGTCAGTGCCTCCCAGCGCCGGATAGCCACGTCCACATAGACTGGGTCGATTTCGAGGGCGCGAGCCTTGCGGCCGGTTCGCTCAGCGGCAATCAGAATGGTGCCGCTGCCGCAGAATAGGTCAAGGACGAGGTCGCCGCGTTTGGAGCAGTCCCTGATTGCGTCGGCAATCATACCTGCCGGCTTCACCGTCGGGTGCATTTGCAGTTCGTCCATTCGCTCCGACCGGAACGAATTGACCCCGGCGTAATCCCAGACGTTGGTGCGATTGCGCCCGTGCTGGCCGAGCTCGAAGTTATTGAGGTGAGGTGCCGCTCCCGATTTCCACACGAAAACAAGTTCGTGTTTGGAGCGATAGAAGGCTCCCATTCCGCCGTTGGTCTTGTTCCAGACGCAGAGGTTTTTCAATTCGGAATATACCGCGTGGCCGGCGGTGAGCATTTCCTGCATATGGCGCCAGTCCATAAAGACATAGTGAATAGACCCGTCCTTGCTGTGGGCGGCGAGGTGCTCGAAAGTCGATGTCAGGAACGTCGTGAAGCCGGCCTCGGTCATTTCACCGCAGGCCATTTCAAAATCGCGGTGCTGGATTTGGCCCTTGCCGCCGACGTGGCCATTAATGGCAACGTTATAGGGAGGGTCGGTGATTGCCAGCGCTGCCTCGGCGCCCTCGAGCAGTGTGACGTAGGCGCCAGCGTCGAGCGCACTGCCACAGAGGAGCCGGTGAGTCCCCAATCGCCAGAGGTCACCCGGGCGGGAAACGGCCGAGCCGGGGTCGGGGATAAGGTCGTCGCCGAGGCGGTCGGATTTCGCCTCCGCGGCTGCGTCCAGAACGACGTCGACGTCCGGCACCTCAAAACCGGTGAGAATAACCTCGAAACCGTCGTCGAGCAGTCCCTGCAATTCGACGGCGAGGATTTCCTTGTCCCAGCCGGCCTTCTCGGCCAGCCGGTTGTCGGCCAGAATATAGGCCCGCTTTTGGGTGGGGCTTAGGTGGCTGAGCTGCAGCGTCGGCACTTGGAGAAGGTCCAACAGCCTGGCGGCTGCGACCCGGCCGTGGCCGGCGATAATCTGGTCGTGCTCGTCAATCAGGACCGGGTTTGTGAAACCGAATTCCTTGATAGCGGCAGCGATTTTGCTTGACCTGTTTGCGCGAGTGGGTTCGGGCGTTGCGCGGGTACGGCTTTAACTCCGTCACGGCGCGATAGGTGATGGCCAATATCATGGCACCCTCCTGTCCAATGGGCTTGAAAGGAAGTCGCAGGGGAGGGCTCAGAAATACGAGTGGTCTGAGCGTGGACCGGCGACGCGATTCCGAGGGCCTTGCAACGCAAGTCCTTCGAGCCCATTGGGCGTCACGCCCGCATTGTACGCGCTACCTTGCAGGATTGCCGGCCAGGCCGGCTCCGGGGCCACCCCCACGAAACATCACGTTACCGCGGGCCTGGCCTCTCCTTGCACCTCACGCGAGGCACTTCGTTCCCTATCAGCGGTCCGATTACGAAGTAAACCCCCGCGGCTGGTCCGGTTGGAACCGCCGCACGATCAAGCCGTGGGCCGGAATCGGCCAGAGGCGGACGTTTGGATTGTAAGCAAAACCCGTATTCGTTGCGACCTTGGGTCACGAAGGTTGTCCTCTCATCCGGGATGTATTTTGCACGTTACACTGCGCGCACCACTCAATCCGTCGGTATCGGGTAATTGTCGAGGACGCCGGCGGCGTCCATGGCCGCCCGCCAGGCAAAGACGATAGCCGGCCCGATCATCGTTCCCGGTCCGGGATACGTTCCACGGAAGATCGATGCGGCATCAGTGCCGGCAGCATAGAGTCCCTTGAAAGCGCCGCCGTCCGATCGCAGAACCCGTCCACGGGAGTCCGTGCGCAGACCTGCGCTGCTCGCCAGATCCGAGGGCCAGACCGCGACCGCGTAGTAGGGGCCGGGCCCGATCTTCCGCAGGCATGGATTCGGCTTATTCGCCAGATCGCCGTTGAAGCGGTTGAGCTCGCTCGTCCCACGGCCGAATTCCTCGTCAACTCCGCTCTCGGCGTATTGGTTATATCGCTCGATCGTCCGCGTCAGCGCTTCGCCGTCCATGCCGATCTTCGCGGCTAGGTCCTCGACCGTGCCGCCGTCGAACAAATAGCTCGCTTCGATGAAGCGACGCAGATCGCGCGTCCCCGGATGGATGAGGCCGATCCCATAGTCGGAGATGAAACTGCGGTCGCAGACGAGGTACGATGGCACGCTCGACGACAAACGGTTCGACCGGAGCATTACCTCGACGAAGTCGTGATACGAATCCGCCTCGTTGACAAACCGTTCGCCGCCCGTGTCGACGGCCAGCAATCCCGGTTTGGCGCGATCCAGCATGATGTGTGGGAAGACTGAGAGATGGCCGTCGGGCTGTTTCATCACTGAGCTCGGCATCCATAGCGCTGGACTTTCCAACTTGCGATCGATCTCTCCAAAGATGCGCTCGCCGGCAAGGATACCGTCGCCGGTGTTGGAGTCGGGGACGAGCGAGTAGAGGCGGGCGTTCTCAGGGAGAAGCCGCTCGCGGAGTTCGCGACTCCAGCCGATCCCTCCAGTCGCCAGCATCACTCCCTTGCGCGCGCGCAGAGCGTGCTCTCCTGTCGGCGTGCTCACGACGGCGCCGACGATCTCGTCGTCGACTTTGATCAAATCCCTCAGGGCAGTCCGATATCGGATCTCGACCGCCAGTCTTCTTAGGTCGTAGAGCAATCGTCCGACGAGCCCATTGCCCATGATCAGGCGCGTCCCGCGCTTGAAGCCGAGTCTGTCCCGTCCCTGCCGGGCCAGCAAGCCAATCGCGTGCTTGAAATTGCCCCACGAACCAAACGGCTGCAACAAGGCCGGAATATCATTTTTGCCGATCATCATCCCGCCGAGCACCATGAATTCGCGGCGGGGCGGACGCACGCGCGCGAAGTCGGCGCCGAGCTTCCTGCCGTCGAATGGGACTGCGCCAAGCGCGCGGCCGCCGATTGCCGCGCCCGGCAAATTCCGGTAGTCAGGATGGACCAGCGATGGCGCGAAGAGGACGCTTGTCCGCCGTTCGAGATAGTCGAGGACTGCCGGTCCGGAGGCCAGATAGGCCGACAACCGTTCGTCAAACGCGTCGTCGCCCAGCATACCGGCGAGATAGGTCTTCGCCGCCGCGATCGAGTCCGATACGCCGGCCGCTTCGCTCTGGCGGCTGCCGGGGATCCAGACCGAGCCAGCCGACGTAGCCGTTGTCCCCCCGACCATTTCAGACTTTTCGCAGACGACGACCCGCAGCCCCTCGAGCGTGCCGACGAGCGCGGCCGTCATGCCGGCGGCCCCGGCGCCGATCACCAGGAGGTCCGTCTCACTGTCCCAATGGCGGTCGGCGGATGAAGACATGCAGTCTTGCCTCAAGCTCGCGCAAGCTTACAAAGACCCGATCGATATCCAGGGTACAAACGCCACCAGCAAGATGCCGATGAGGAGTAATGTAGCCGGCGATCGGCTTAAGTCCTTCATCCGGATGCACTCTGTTGATAGTCAGGCTGCATCGTCGCCGACGCCGAAGAGCGGTTCGAACAGGCTCACGGCCATCGCGAGGAGGAAGCTCGGTGAGGTTAAACAACCGATACAATCAAAATCAACTGGTGATACATATTTCGTTGGAGGATAACCATAAGCAAGAGGATATCCGTATGCGGTCCTTTTCCCTTGCCGCGCTGACCGCGCTCGAGCTCCCGCCGCTGCAGCTCATCGAAGTCGCGTCTGCGTGCGGATTCGAGCGGGTCGGATTGCGGTTGCTCGCCGCCACGCCAGGCGGGACTTCCTATCCGTTGATGGACGATCGGAATGGATTGAAGGAAACGAAGGCGCGGCTGGCCGCGACCGGTGTCAGCGTCGGCGACCTCGAGGTCGTGGCCTTCAGGCCGGAAACTGTCGTCGCATCTCTGGAAGCGTTCCTCGAAGCTGGCCTGGAGCTTGGTGCCAGGCACACGCTGGTTGCCGCCTACGATCCGGATCTGGAGCGTTTCTCCGATCGCTTCGCCGAATACTGCGAGATGGCAGGCCGCTTGGGTCTGACAGCCGATCTCGAATTCATGCCATGGACCTGCGTGCCGGACATCAAAGCGGCAGCACGCATCGTGGACAAGGTCTCGTCGCCGGCGGCCGGCATCCTGGTCGATGCATTGCATTTCGACAGATCGGCGGGGAGCTTCGAAGATCTTCGAAAGATTCCTGCGGAGCGGCTGCACTATTGGCAGCTGTGTGACGGGCCCGCCGAGCGGCCTGCGACGACCGAGGGTCTCATTCATGCCGCTCGCGAGGAGCGCATGTTTCCGGGCGAGGGCGGTCTCGATCTCGTGCGGCTGACGAAGGAGATGCCGGCCGACATCATGATCAGTATCGAGGTCCCGACGGCCGCACTGGCGAAGACCGCGGATGCCGAAACGCGGGCGCGCCGTGCGCTGCGCGGAGCCAAGGCCGTGGTCGCAGCGGCGAGCGCGGCAACCTAAACCAAACTGGACGTTCACCATCCACGAACCGAGAGGTAAGCATGCCACTTTTAGGTAAGGCCGCCGTCGCCATGTGGTGGAACATCCGTCCCGAGCGGCGTTCGGAGTTCGGCGATTGGCATTCGCACGAACACTTTCCGGAGCGGATGAGCATCCCCGGCTTTCGACGCGGCTCTCGATGGACGAGCACACTCGATGCGGAAGGCTTCTTCGTGCTCTACGAATTGGATTATTACGAGACCCTCACGTCCAAGGGATATCTCGATCGGCTGAACGCTCCGACTCGCTGGTCGACCAAGATGATGCCTCACCATCTGAACATGGTCCGCAGCCAATGCCGCGTCGCCGCGAGCTTCGGGGGTGGGGTCGCGGCATCGCTCGCGACGATCAGACTTTCGCCGGAAGCCTCTAAGGAGGATGGCCTTAAGACGGTCCTGGTCGAAACGCTGCGTGAGTTGGCGTCGAAGTCCGGGCTGACCGGTGCGCATCTTCTGCTTACCGACACACCTAAAATGAGCGCGCCCACGACCGAACAGCAGATACGCGGGTCGGACGGCGCCGCCGACTGGATTGTTCTGCTCTCCGGCTATGACCCCGAGACGCTGCAGGAGGTAGTCTCGAACCGGTTTTCTGCACCGGCTCTTCAACTTGCGGGGGCCCAGGAGAAATCCACGACGGGGCGCTACAGGCTTGCCTTCACCATGACCGCGCAGGACGCCGTCGCGACGTAGACGCTCGCCGTCACGCTGCCGCCTTGCGCGTCGTCGGGCGGCGGTCGCTGCGAGGTTCTCATCCTGGGCATGCGTTTTGCGATAGGAACGTCGGCAAGCAATGTCCGAGATAGGTCTTGGCCGTGTAAAAACACCCATCCAAGGCTCGCCGGCACCGAGGGCTTCGAGTGGTCACGGCATGAGCGCAAGAAGTTCGAGATCCGGTTCCTGGCGTGGTCGCAATTCGCGGCGAATGAGTTCTTGGAGACTGACACGTACCAAATTCCCTACGGGCCAGCGGATGTCAGTCGCCGGCACCGCTTTCGATTTTAAGGCGCCGAGGCCTATTGACGAACGTGTCCGGGAACCGACTGCTCAACTCGAGCATGGCCGTATCAGCAATCAGAATACGAAGTAAGCCCGCGCAGCTTGGCCTTGGTTGTAACGTCGCATGACTAAGCCATGCATCCGGAATCAGCGATATCCGGCACTTCCCTGATCTCTGGCAAAGGTTCGCTGATCCGGCACGACGAGTCCCTGTTCTCCGGGAAAAATTCCCTGTTCACTAACGTAGGGAATTTGGCGCTAAGTCATTGATCGTTCGCACCGAAGTCAGGCCCGGATTGGCGGAACAGGCAATTTTTGGCGAAAATTCCCTGTAAAACGGCCCTTATCAGGGAATTCGTGGTCGAGACCGGTTCGTATCTGACTGCCCACACCACCAGCCTTCGCTCGCTTCGCGAGCTACGGCTCGGCAAGCCACCCAAATCTCTATCGTAGCGAAGCGAGCGAAGGCTGTCGCGCCGAAGCCCGCAGGGCGAAGGCGGACCGGTTCGACGGGCTCGGCCATACCGAAAGCGAAGACGCCGAGCGATGACAAGGCCCGGTTCCCGTAAGGTCCCATCGCGCAATCCACTCTGTATCCACACCATCCTCCATCGGGACGAGTGCCTTCAACCCCCCACTGGTGTAGCCTCCGCTTCGGGATGGGGGCTCGCGACAGGAAGTCCAGGGGATGCGCGACCCGCGTGCGGTAGCGGCAATTATTGACGCGTTGCGACATGTCTATGGAGACGAGACCGCGCGGCTGATGCTGCAGGATGGGTTGACGCTGGAGGCGTTGATCGACGCGCTGTTGCGCGCCCAGCCCAGAAACCGCGATGCAACAAAGCTGATGAATGCTGCCCTGCAATCCGGCGACTTCGACATTACGCCCGATTTCACCGCCGGACCGTCCCACGTCAAATACGTCTATGATCCGCCCAACTCATTGCGGGTGGTCGACATCGTCATGTTGACCGAACACCGCATGTTCGCGAGCAGCGAAATTCGGCTGCGCCTGACGTGACGAGACGGACCGACACCACCATGACAAAAGCCTTCAAGGTCGGCGATCACGTCAGCTGGAATTCCGAGGCGGGCCGGGTGCGCGGCCGAATCCTGCGGGTGCACAGGAAGGACGTGAACTACAAAGGCTATGTCCATCATGCGAACCCGGACGATCCGCAATACGAGATCAAGAGCGACAGGACCGAGCATGTCGCCCTGCACAAGGGGCGGGCGCTGCGATTGCTTTCGCATTGATCCGGCAAGGAGGGTCGCTGATGGCACGCCCGTTCTACACCATCGGCCACGGCACGCGGCCGCTCGGCGAGTTCGTCGATCTGCTTCGAAGTGTCGAGGTGACGCTGCTCGCCGATGTCCGCACGGTGCCGCGCTCGCGCACCAACCCGCAATATAACGGCGACGCGCTGCCGCAATCGCTTGAAGCGTTCGGTATCGCCTATGAGCACATGGCAGCGCTCGGCGGCCTGCGCGGTCGAATGCGCGAGGTGGCGCCGCAGATCAATGCGTTCTGGGAGAACGAGAGTTTTCACAATTATGCCGACTACGCCATGAGCGACCGCTTCCGCGCGGGCCTCGCGCATCTGCGCAAGCTCGGCGAGACGCAAACATGCGCCATCATGTGTGCGGAAACCGTGTGGTGGCGCTGCCATCGGCGAATCATCACCGACTACCTGCTTGCAGCCAGCGAGAAGGTTTTTCACATCCTCGCGCCAGGAAAAATTGAAGCCGCAGCCATCAACGAGGCGGCAGTGCCGCAAGGTGCTGACGTTCTGACCTATCCGGCGCCTCCGCCTCCGCAACACGATTTGTTCGCGCGATAGAGCTTCGGATCGACCGGCCGAGCCTTGCTGAGCATCTCGCTGGAGAGTGCCTACGGCAATCCGCGCGCGTCGATCTGGCCGATCAGCTGGCGCAGGCGTTCGTGCAAATCGCTGCCGGCGCCGTCGAGATCGAACACCGATGCCGGGCTGCCCGGCTTGGTCAGCAGCGCAAAGCGCGGGCAATGGCCGGCGTTGCAGAGCATGTCCTTCAGCTTCTCGCCTTGCGTGACAAAACGCGGAGCGTCCGCCTGCGACCACGCCACCAGGAGCGGCACATCGAGCGTAGTGAGACCTGGCAACGCCGACTGGCTGTCATATCTGCTGGCGTCCGTGCCGAAATAGGCTTTCTCGCCGTCACCGGCATCCGGTGCCGGATGATAGGTTCCCGACACCAGCACGGCGCCGGCGATGTAGGAGTCGCGCTCCTGGAATTCCGGATGCGCGAGGAAGCTCGCGAGATGATACGCGCCGGTGGCGTAGCCGATCGGGATGATCTCCTGCTTGTCGCCGCCGAACAGATCGGCGTTCTCATGAATCCAGGAAATTGCCGCGGCGACATCCTTCGATCCCGCCGGCCAGGACGCTGCCGGCGCGAGCCGATAGGACACACTGAAGGCCACCAATCCGTTGCGGCCGGCAAAGCACATCGCCTGCTCAAGCAGCGGATTCGCCACGGTCGTGCTGCGATCGCCCGTAAAACTGTCGCCCGCCACGAATACAACGACCGGGCGTCTCGTGCCCGAGGTTTGCCCGGTCGCGGCGTCGATGACATTCCGGCTGTCCTGGCCGTATTTCAGGTTCCGCGTGAACGTGACGCCGCCGCAGGCGGCGGGGTCGGTCGAGGCGGGGGGCGCATTCAGGGAGGGTGTGGCGGGGCTCGGCGTGACCACCGGCGCAGGCATCGCGCGAGGATCGTCGTCCAGTCCGACCCTGATCAGATGGTCGCGGAGTTGCTGGCTTGCGTCCGGCATGGCCGTCAGCGCCATGAGAAGGGAAAATGCCAGGCATTTTATCATTTTTGGACCGCGCGTGTGCTGCCGAGCCGTCCAACCATCCGCCGATGATGGGGCGATTTCACGGCATTTGCCACGCCCGCGATGTCAGCGGCAAGCGCTGGATAGATGGGTTTTATGAATTCGCACGCGCCAGATGCTTGCCGGCGATATAGCCGAAAGTCAGCGCCGGGCCGAGCGTGATGCCGGCGCCCGGATAATTACCACCCATGATGCTCGCCATGTCGTTGCCCGCGGCATAGAGGCCCTCGATGACCTGCCCATCGGCATCGAGCGCGCGGGCATTCGCGTCGGTCTTGATCCCGGCATAGGTGCCGAGATCGCCAATCACGAGCTTGATCGCGTAGAACGGGCCATGCTCGATCGGTGCGATGCAGGGATTGGGTCCGTGCAGCGCGTCGCCCTGATAGCGGTTATAGGCGCGCGAGCCCTTGCCGAAGGCAGGATCGCGTCCTTCGCGCGCATTCTTGTTGAACTCCGCGACCGTCGCCTCCAGTGCCTTGGGATCGATGCCTGATTGCCGAGCAAGTTCGGCCGGCGTCGCGCCGCGCTTGAGATAGCCGCTGCGGACATACTCCGCGATCGGCAGCGGAAATGGGGCCACGCAGCCGAGCCCGTATTTGCGCAGCGTGCGATGATCGCAGATCAGGAACGAAGTGATCTCCTCGCCGGGCTTTGCTGCCTTCACCATGTCCTGCACGAAGTCGTGATAGGAATTGCCCTCATTGGCGAAGCGTTTGCCGTCGCGCGTCACGGCGATCACACCCGGCTTGGCGCGGTCGATGAAATGCGGCATCACGCCTTTGGAACCGTCCTTGCGCGTGGTGATCGACACTGGAACCCAAGCCGCCGCGTTTGGCAGCGTATCCTCGACACGACCGCCAATTTTCTCCGCCAGCCGCAACCCGTCGCCGGTATTGCCGGTCAGGCCTGGTGAATAATGCTCGGTGCCGGTCGGTGCATGCGGAAACATTTTTTGCCGTCGCGCCACGTCATGTGGAAATCCGCCGCAGGCGAGCACCACGCCGCGCTTTGCGATAACGCGAACCGCGTTGCCCTCGCGCTCGACCACGGCGCCGCGCACCGCGCCGTCTTCAACGATCAGCTCGCGCACCGGCGACGACAGCCACAGCGGAATGTTGAGATCGAAGGCGGATTTCGCGAGCCGGCCCGCCAGCGCATTGCCGTTGGTAAGCGTCATGCCGCGGCCGTGCTGCATCACGTCCATGGCATGCTTCGACAGCCGCTTCGCCACATACACCGCCGAGGTCAGCGACTTGGTCGCGCGCATGAAATGCACGATGTCCTTGCCCGACCCGAGCATGATGCCGAACACGGTGAGCTCGGGCAGCGGGCTGCCGAGATCCTTTACATGCTCGCCGAGCTCGCGCCCGTCGAACGGACGCGTCACCATGGAGCGGCCGCCTTGCGCGCCGCCCGGCGCCTCCGCGTGATAATCGGGGAACGTGAGCGGCATGTCGAAACGCACCGCCGTCCTGGTCGTGAAGAAGTCGACGGCTTCAGGGCCATTGCTCAGGAACGCGTCGACGCGCGCGGCATCAAAACTGTTGCCGGCTTCATGGCGCAGGTAAGTGCGCGCCTGCTCCTTGTCCTCGACAATGCCCCAGGCTTTGGCCAGCGAGGTGCCGGGAATCCAGAGCCAGCCGCCGGAACGCGCGGTGGTGCCGCCGAAGCGCGGCTCCTTCTCGACGATCAGAACCTTCAGCCCATGGTGGCCCGCGGTGACCGCGGCCGAGAGGCCGGCGCAGCCGGAACCGACCACCAGCACGTCGCATTCGTATGTGTCGCCGCCTTCATTACCCATCATCGAATTTCCGTGCCCTGAAATACAGCGCCTCAACACAAGTAACCGCAATCGGCCGCCGCCCTACAGCCTTGACCGCGACGCGTTCGCCATGTTCAGGCTAGCGAAGATAACCAACATGGACAGCCCCTTGGCAAGTTCAGAGGAAACGCCGCGCGACGGTGGCAGGCAAGTGCTGCGGGTCGAAGGCCTGACCGTGCAATATGGCGCGCTGGTCGCGCTGCGCGGCGTCAGCTGGCAGGTCTGGCCGGGCGAAATCCTCGGCATTATCGGGCCGAACGGCGCGGGCAAGAGCAGCTGCTTTGCCGCGGTCACCAATGCAGTGCGTCATTCCGGCCGCGTATATCTCGATAATCACGACGTCTCGGTCGTCAGGACCTACGATCTCGCCAGCCGCGGCCTGCGCCGCACCTTCCAGCAAAACTCCTTCTTCGGTGAGCTCTCGGTATTGCAGAATGCCGTCGCCGCGATTGTGCGCGAATATTCCGCGAACCTGCTGACTTCGCTTTTCCTGCCGTGGCGTGAAATGTCGGTCAGCCGCCAGGCCGGGCTTGTCGCGCGGCAGCTCCTCGAATTCTTCGGCGTCGCGGCGCAATATCACGACAAGCTGCCCGGCGACATTCCCTATGGCGTGCAGCGGCTGCTCTCCGTTGCGCTCGCCTATGGCACGGGCTCAAAGGTGCTGCTGCTGGACGAGCCGGCTGCGGGGCTCGGCGGCGGCGACATGAAGAAGCTCGCCGACGTGCTGGTCGACTTGCGCAAACGCAACATCGCGCTGGTTGTGATCGAGCATCACATGGACCTGATCATGTCGATTGCCGACCGTATCGTCATGATCGACCAGGGCGTGATGCTCGCAACGGGTACGCCCGCCGAGATCCAGCGCGACGCGCGAGTCCGCGAAGCCTATCTGGGGCGCGACGAATGAGCGCGGTACTGGAGTGCAAAAATCTCGGCGTGCGCTATGCCGGCAATGTCGCGCTGTCGGATGTCGCAATCGAAGTGCCGGCAGGCAGGATGGTCGGCCTGGTGGGCGCCAACGGCGCCGGCAAATCGACGCTGGTCAATGCACTCGCGGGCTGGTCGCGCGGGCGTGCCAGCGTCACCGGCCAGGTCATGCTCGAAGGCGAGGAGATCGACAGGCTGGCGGCGCATGAGCGGGTAAAGCGCGGGCTCACACTGGTGCCGGAAGGCAAGAACATCTTTGCCGAGCTCACGGTCGACGAGAATCTCGCGCTGGTCCGGCCGCCCATGGACGCGAAAGACCGTCATCTCTTCACCGTCCCTGGCGTCTTCGACTTCTTCCCGCGCCTTGCCGAGCGGCGTCATCACAGGGGCGCAGCGCTCTCGGGCGGCGAGCGGCAGATGCTGGCGGTCGGCCGCGCGCTGCTCGCCGGTCCCCGCGTGCTGATGCTGGACGAGCCGTCGGCGGGGCTTGCGCCGCGGCTGATCTCCGACCTGTTGTCGCGCATTCGGCTTCTGGTCGACCGCGGCCTGCCGGTGCTCCTCGTCGAGCAGAACGTCAAGGCAGCGTTGAAGGTGGTCGACCATCTTTATCTCCTCGAACGCGGCCGCATCGTGGGGCAGGGGCCGGCGACGGAAATGGCTGCCGATCATCGCATCGTCGAGGCGTATCTCGGCACGATCGCGGAAGGCCCGCGGCCATGAATATCGCCCAGCAGATCGTCAACGGGCTGGTGCTCGGCTCCGGTTATGCCTGCGTTGCGCTCGGCTGGACCATTCTGCTCGGCGTCGCGCGTCTGGTGAATTTCGCGCATGGTCAGCTCTACATGCTCGGGGCCTTCGTCACCTGGTTTGCGATGGTCAAGGCCGGGCTGCCGTACCCGCTTGCGATCCTTGCCGCCATCATCGCGCTCGGCCTTCTCGGCGCGCTGATGCAGACCGCGATGATGCGGCTGGTGATGACGCAGAACCTCACCAGCCTGATGATCGTCACGCTTGGCTTCGGCTATGTGCTGCAGGGCGGCAGCGCGCTGATCTTCGGCGGCAATCCGCAGACGCTACCGGGAACGCTGGCGCGCGCCAAGGTCGATCTGGGTTCGCTCTGGTTCACCTGGCAGGACGTGCTGGTATTCGTGGCGACGCTACTGCTCTACGGCGTGGTGTGGCTGTTCACACAGAGGACGCGGTTCGGTTCGGTTATCCGCGCGGTGGCCGAGGATCCGAAACTCGCCGAGCTGTTCGGCATCAATGCGAAGATCGTCTATCTCCTGGTCTTTGTCTTTGAATGCTCAGCGGTCGCGCTCGGTGCCGCGCTGGTCGCGCCGCGCTCGCCGATCCTGACCAGCATGGGCTTCAACGAGGTCATCATGACCTTTGTCGTGGTCGTGCTCGGCGGCATCGGCTCGATCACGGGCGCGCTGGTTGCGGGCCTCGGGCTCGGCCTGTTCATCGCCTTCTTCGGCGCCTTCGTGGCGCAGGCCTATACCACCGCAGCCGCCTTCGCCTTGCTGCTCATCCTGCTCGTGATCCGTCCCGAGGGACTGGCGACCAAATGACCGCGATCGAACAAAACACCGCCAGCTCCATGCCGCCGTTTCGTGTCGCGCTATTCATCGCGCTTGCCGGGGTCGGCTTCTTCCTGCCGCGGCTGCTCGGCGGAACGTCGGTGGCCTATTCGACGCTGACCACGATCGCGATCTTCGCGGTGATGTGTTACGGCATCGACATCGTGCTGTCCTATCTCGGCGAGGTCAGCCTCGGGCACACGCTGTTCTGGGCGATCGGTGGCTACACGGCGGCCAATCTCTCGGTGAAATATGGCCTGAACGGCTGGAGCGCGGCACTCGCGACCATCGCGTTCTGCATCGTCGCCGCCGGCTTCCTCGGCGCCGTTACGCTCCGCACCCGCGAGTTCGTGTTCTCGCTCGTGACCTACGCTGCCGCCGTCGTCGGCTACGAGATCGCCTTCAACTGGGACGCTATCGGCGGCTCCGACGGCATCGTCGGCATATCGGCGCTGAAACTGCCGTTTGGCTTCGCGACGTTTTCCGGCGCGACCCAGGAAGACCTGTGGCCGGTAGCACTCACCTTATTGCTGCTGACGCTGGTCTTCATCGCGCGGTTCCGTCGCTCCAGGCTCGGCACCGCGGCGCTGATGGTGCAGATGAATCCCGCGCTCGCCGCAAGTCTCGGCATCGATCCACGAAAAACAAGGCTCGCCGTGTTCGTGCTGTCGGCGCCGGTCACGGGCCTTGCCGGCTGGCTCTATGCCTATCAGCGCGCCTATGTCGGGCCCGACATGTTCGAGACCTACTTCCTGGTGCTGATGCTGACCGCGGTGGTCCTGATCGGCCGCCGCGTCCTCGTTGGCCCGCTGATCGGCACCGCGATCCTGATCGCCCAGCAGAACCTGTTCTCGCTCGGCGGCGACTGGAACAAGATCATTCTGGGCGCGGTGCTGGCGCTGGTGCTGATTTTCTGGCCCGCCGGGCTGGTCGGGCTTTTCCGCAATTTCGGCAATGTTGGACTCAAACCAAAAGAATAGAGCAAAGGGAGAACGCTTATGAACAGGTCAATCAAGCTCGCGGCGGCGCTGTTGTTCGCACTTGCTGCGCCCGCGATGGCGCAGGACATCAAGGTCGGCACGATCTTTCCCTTGAGCGGCGGCGCCGGGCCGGACGGCCAGACCGTTACCAACGCCGTCAAGCTCATGGTCGATCAGATCAACGCCAAGGGCGGTCTCCTCGGGCGCAAGCTCGTGGTCGTCTCCAAGGATGACGAGAGCACGCCCGCGGTTGGCGTCAGCCGCGCCAACGAGATGATCGCCGAGAAGGCCGACGTCGTGATCGAAGGCTGGAATTCGCCGGTGACGCTTGCGATGCAGCCGATCCTGGCGCGCGCCGGCGTCCTCGACATCACCGCCGTGTCGAAATCGGATCTGATCCTGGCCGGCCAGAGCAACCCATATGCGATCCGCATCAACAGCTCGAACGGCTTTGATGCCGCGGTGATCGCCAAATATGTCGTCAACACGCTGAAGGCGAAGAAGGTCGCGTTCCTGACCCAGAACGACGTCTACGGCAACGGCTTCCAGACCGCGGTCGAGGCCGAATTCAAGAAGCTGAACTTCTCGGGGGAGATCGTGACCACCGAGAAGTTCGCCTTCAAGGATACGGATTTCCGCGTCCAGCTCACCAATCTCAAGACCGCCAATCCCGACGCGATCATCGTCACCAACTCGTCCAATTCGTCGGGCTTGCCGGCGATGATCGAGCAATATCGCCAGGCGGACGTCAAGTCGGCCTTTGTCGGCGCGGTCGGCATCATGCTGACCACGGTGTTCAAGGTGGCCGGCGACGCCAATAACGGCATCGTCTCCGCCGACATCTATTTCTGGGACCTGCCGCCGTTCAACGGCATCGCCGAGAGCAACGCCTTCGCGGCTGCCTTCAAGACGGCCTACGGCGCCAATCCCGACAAGAGCGCGGCGCTGGGCGCAGCAGCGGTGCAGGTCTGGGCCAGTGCGGTGGAAGCAACCAAGTCCCTCGACCGCAAGACGGTGGCGGAAGCGATCCGCGGCAAGACCATCAAAGGCACGGTGTTCGGCGATGCCACCTTCCTGCCCAACGGGCAGTTGCAACCGCGCTATGTCGTGTTCAAGGTGGTCGACGGCAAGAACGCCAAGCTCGAGGCCTTGCCGCAGAACTGACAAGCTGAGGCTGGCGCGCGCCGCCAGCCTCAGCCGGGGGAAGCCGCATCACAGGTGCAATCATGCAGTTCGGCATTTTCGACCAGAACGACTACGGTCCCTATGCGCTATCAGAGCAATATGACAAGCGACTGGCGCTGATCGAATTCTACGACAGGAGCGGCTTTCGCACCTATCACATGAGCGAGCATCACTCGACGCCGCTCAACCTGACGCCGTCGCCGAGCGTGTTCCTCGCGGCGGTGGCGCAGCGGACGAAGCGGCTTCGCTTCGGCGCGCTGGTCTATGTGCTGCCGGCGCACCATCCGCTGCGGCTCGCCGAGGAAATCTGCATGCTCGATCATCTGAGCCGCGGCCGGCTCGAGGTCGGCATTGGCCGCGGCGCCTCGCCGCATGAGCTCGACTATTTCGGCGTCGACGCGGATGTCGCGCAGGCGATGTATGTCGAGGCCTATCAGGTCATCATGCAGGCGCTGACGGAGAGCGAGGTGAATTTCGAAGGCAAGCACTATCAATTCAGGAACGTGCCGATCGATCTGAAACCGGCACAACTGCCGCATCCACCGCTATGGTACGCCGTGCCGCTGCCGGAAGGCGCGGCCTGGCCGGCGCAGAACGGGATCAACATCGTCTGTGCCGGGCCCGTCGCCCGCGTGCGCGAGATTACCGACCGCTACCGCGCCGAGTGGCTGGCGGCGGGCAGTTCGCTCGACAAACTGCCCCTGCTCGGCATCAACCGCTTTGTGCTGGTGGCCGACAGCGACCGCGAGGCGATGGCGCTCGGCCGCCGCGCCTGGCCGCGTTTCCATCAGAGTTTCATGAAGCTCTGGAAACTGCACGGCACCCAGCCGCGCTTTGCCCGCATGCCCGAAGATTTCGACACGCTGATCGAGAATGGCGGCGGCATTGCAGGATCGTCCGCCACCGTTCGCGACCGCATCCGCGCCATGACGAGCGAGGCCGGTGCGAACTACTTCATCGGCCAGTTCTCCTTCGGCGAGCTCGCGCATGAAGAGGTGATGCATTCCGTCAGTTTGTTTGCGCGTGAGGTGCTGCCGATGGCGGACGGGCGCGTCGCGCAGGCGGCGGCAGGGGGCTGAACCATGATCATATCGAAGCCGGCATGTCGGACGGACTGACCAAGTCGGCGCGGAGGGTCTTCGACATCCTCGAGCTGTTCCGTGAGCGACAATCGCCGCTGCGCCTGAAGGACGTGGTCGACGCGCTCGGCATGCCGACCTCAAGCGCCGCGGCGCTTTTGAAGACCATGGCGCAGATGAACTATCTCTCCTTCGAGAGCAACTCGCGCGCCTATCTGCCGACGCCAAAGCTCTCGCAACTCGGCGATTGGGTCACGCCGGCGAGTTTCGAGGGCGGTCCGATCCAGGAGGCGGTGCGGCGGATCGGCCGCAAGCTCGGCGAGACCATCCTGCTCGGCACCATCACCGACATCTATGTCGAGATCGTCGAGATCCTGCGCGCGCGCGAGCCGCTGCAATATTTCACCCATGTCGGCTCGCGCGTGCTGCTCGTGCATTCCGGCCTGGGCTGGCCGCTGCTCAGCGATTTGCGTGACGACGAGATCGCACGGGTCTACCGGCGCACCGTCAGGCAGAAGAAGATCGAGCGCGGCCCGTCCTCCTTCGACCACCTCAAGGGCGGCATCGAGCAGGTTCGCCGCGACGGCTATTGTCTGTCGCGCGGCATGGTCACGCGCGGCGTCGGCGTGGTCGGCATGATGGTGCCGACGCCCGTGGGGCACCGGCGCCTCGCGATCGGCATCGCCGGCCCGCAGGAGCGGATCGAGAAGAATCTCACGAAGATTCTCGCCGCGTTCCGCGCCGAGAACTCGCGGCTGAAGGATTTCGCCGGCGAGGGGGATTAAAAGACGCAAGCGCCGCGTCGACGGTCCGCCTCTCCCTTGTGGGAGAGGCCGGATCGCATCGACAGATGCGATCCGGGTGAGGGGTTTGTCTCAGCGCGGTAACTCTCTGTTGCACCCGCGGATACAGACCCCTCATCCGGCGCTTCGCGCCACCTTCTTCCATAAGGGGAGAAGGGAACGGAGTTCGGCTAATTAGCTTCCACGCTCGCTCGCAATGTAGCGCTCGATCGAATCGAGCCCTGCCATCAGCCGCTGATGCCGCGCTTCGATCCATTCGCGCGGCTCCTCATGGGTGAAGATGAAGAACTCGGCCTTTGCGACGGCATCGAGCACGCGCCGGCCGACATCGTCGGGCGGGATCCCGGCGGCGTGAAAGGCCTTGGCGTGCTCGGGGTTCGACCGCCCGAAAGGACCGCCGAGCCGCTCGGGGCGGCGTTGAGCTGAGGCATAGAGCGTGGTCGCGACAATCGCCGGGCACAGCACGGAAACGCCGAGGTTGGATCCTTCGAGGTCGAGCGCCAGCGCCTCCGATGCCGCGACAACGGCGTATTTGGTCATCGCGTAAGAGCCGTTACGCAATTTCGGATTGACCTGAAGTCCGCCAATCGAGGCGGTGTTGACGACATGACCGGCTTCGCCATGCGCCTTCATCCGTGGCACCAGGGTGCGGATGCCATTGATGACTCCGAAGATGTTGACGCCAAAAATCCATTCCCATTGCTGCGGGGTGATCTCCCACAGCGGCGCGGCTTTCATGGTGATGCCGGCATTGTTGAACAGGAAGTGGATGTTGCCAAACTCGCGCTCAGCTTCGTCGGCGGCGCGCTCGAACGCGGCGGCGTCGGATACGTCGACCTCGATCGCATGGGTGCGGACGTTGAAGGTTTCCAGCTCGCGACGCGCGGCGTTCAGCGCCGATTGCTCGATGTCGGCGAGCACGAGGTTGACGCCGTTGCGCGCCAGCGCCCGGCAGATGCCAAGCCCGATCCCGTTGGCGGCGCCGGTGACGAACGCCGTCTTGCCGGAAAACTCCATGTGCTGCTCCTATCCCGCCTGGCGCTGGGCCGTCTCGCCGAGCGCATCAAAGCCCTGCAGCATCAGCTCATGGCAGCGCTCGACCGCGGCGCGGGTCTCCGCGTGGGTGAAGACGAAAAGCCGCCGCGTCTCGATCGCGCCGATCACAAGCGCTGCGACATCGGCGGGATCAAGTCCGCTCTCCAGCGCCCTGGCATAGCGCGCATTGCGCTCGACATTGGCGCTGTCGGTGTCAAGCCTGATCGGTCCGCCGAAGTGGGCAGGGCGGTTGCGGCCATTGTCGAGCATGCGGGTCTTAACCCAGCTCGGGCACAGCACGCTGACGCCGATCGGCGTTTCCGCCAGTTCCGCCGCCAGCACCTCGGACATGCCGACCACCGCGAACTTGGTCGCGCTATAGGGCCCGGCGAGCGGCGAGCCGACGACGCCATTCACGGACGCGGTGTTGACGATGTGGCCGTCTTCGCCATGGGCCTTCATGTGCGGCAGGAACAGCTGCAGGCCGTGGACGAGACCCTTGAGGTTGACGCCGATCACCCAGTCCCAATCGCTGCCGGCGATGGTCTCGATCGGGCTCGCGCGCGAGACGCCGGCATTGTTGCAGAGGATATGTACTTTCCCGAACTCGCGAAAAGTCCGCGTGGCAGCCTCTGCCAGCGCCTCGCGGTCGGACACGTCGCACACACTGCCAATCGCTGTGATGCCTTCGCCGCGCAGCGTCTCGACGGCCTTCGCGCAGGTCTCCGCCTCGACATCGGCGATGGCGACCTTCATGCCGCGCTGACCGAAAGCGCGCGCCATCGCAAGGCCGATGCCGCCCGCACTACCGGTGATGAACGCAGCCTTGCCGGCGAAATCTTTCATGGTTCCACCGGCATCCTCTCGCTCACGCCGTGCGTGCCTGCGGCGCCGCCGTCACGTCCTCGCGGTTGCGCGCGGCCTTCACCGTCAGCAGCAGGGTACAGGTCGCCGCGATCAACGCGGGCAAACAGGCGCACAGGAAGATTTGTTTGGGTGGCAGGCCGAAGGCGAGCAGCGATCCGCCGATCGCCGGACCAGCGATACCGCCGAGCCGGCCGATGCCGAGTGCCCACCCGATGCCGGTGGAGCGAATGCGCGCCGGGTACAGCGCTGCCACCATGGCGTTGGCGCCCAGCTGGCTGCCGATCATCGCCGCGCCCGCGCCGAGGATCGGGATCGCGATGAAGGGTACCGGCACATTGGCCAAGCCGATGGCGAGAATGAAAATCACGCCCGAGGCGAAGCTGCAGGCCAGCACCTTCGGCGCGCCGAAACGGTCGATCATCGGTCCGAGCAGGAGGCAGGAAAGAATGCCGCCGAGCTGGAACATGCTGGCGTAGAACACGGCGTTTTCCGGCTTCAGGCCAGATAGATTGAGCACCGTCGGCATCCAGTAGCTGAACAGATACATGTTCAGCAGGTTGGCGAAGAACACGATCCAGACCAGCATCGTGATCAGCGCGAGCCCCCCGGTGAAGAGCTGCTGCACCGGATTGCCTTTGACGACGTCGACGAGCTTCGTCGCGGCAGCCTGCGCGCTGACATTGAGCTGGCGCAGGATCTCCTGTGTCGCCGGCGCCTCGGCGCGGTGCGCGATCAGGAAACGCGGTGACTCCGGCAGGAACAACAGCAGGAACGGGATCAGCACCAGCGGCGGGATGCCGCCGGAGAGAAAGATGCTCTGCCAGCCGAAGATCGGAAGTATCTGCGCGATGAGTTGCCCGCCGAGGAACCCGCCGATTGTATTGCCGCAGAACATCAGCATCAGCAGCGTGCCGCGCCTGCTGATCGGAGAGTAGTCGGCGGTCAGCGCGACGGTGACGGGCATGGCGCCGCCGATGCCGATGCCGGTCAGGAACCGCATCGCCGTGATCGACGGTACCGACCAGGCGAAGGCCGACAGCACAGAAAACACGCCGATGAAGCCGACGCTGAGGACCAGGAGCGGCTTGCGTCCAAAACGGTCTCCGAGCGGGCCGGAGGCCAGCGCGCCGACGAGGATGCCGACGCTCGACATCACGAACGCGATGGTGAATTGCGGCGGTGCCACGCCCCAGACTTTCGACAGCGAGGGCGCCGCCATGCCGATGGTGCCGAGATCGAAGCCGTCGAACGCCTGCACCAGTGCGCAGAGCAAGACGACCCGCAATTGCAACGCGCCGAATGGCTGGTTCTCCAGCGCCTCCTCGACCGCCGACTTCAATTCCCCGCTCATCGATGCCTCCCCAAATGAAAATCAGAAGGAGGTGCCTTGGGCAGCACTCTTGTTGTTATGTTCTCAGATATTTCAAGCGAATCCTAGCTAGGCTGCGATCTCCTCGCCGAGCGGTACGCGGCGCACCTCGTGTGCCTGCAGCGCCGGCAGCACCTCGCGCGCGAAGCGGCGGATCTGCTCCATGAACATTTCGTGCGGCAGCGCACCGCGGTTGAGGCTGATCTGGACCTGGTTGGCGCCGGCCGCTTCGGCCGCTCCGATGATGCGCTCGGTCACTTCCTTCGCCGTGCCGAGCGGCATGTGCTCGGCCTGCCGCTCGAAATCCGCCATGGTCATATTGCGGTAGTCCTCGCGCAGGCCCTGCGCCGCCTTCATGTTCTCCGGCCGCACATAGTCCGTCGACGATTGCGAGACGTAGCCGGCGTCGCGCTGTTTCGCGGTTTCCGTGAAATTGCCGTGGCTGAACAGGGTGCGGTTGAAATAGAGGTGATAGGGCGCGAATTCCTTCACGGCTTCGGCCTTGCTGTCGGCGACGTAGGCCGACATCGCGATCGAGAGATGATGCGGCGTGATCTGGTGGTCGTTGCTGGCGAGGCATTTCGCGAAATAGCGGATGATGTCCTCCTGCAGTCCGCCGCGCGCCAGGCCCGGCGTGATGACCGCATTCTTCTTCGCAGCGAACTCGATCGATTCCTTGCTGCCGACGATCGGAATCCAGATTTCCGGCCCGGGCTTCTGCACCGGGCGCGGCCAGATCGCGACATCCTTGTAGGACCAGAATTTCCCCTCATAGGAGAAAATCTCCTCGGTCCAGGCGCGGGTGACGATCTCGTAGGCTTCTTCAAAGCGCGCGCGAGAATCCTTCAGCGGCACATTGTGCACCTGATATTCGCGCGGAATGCCGCGCGCGAAACCCGAGACCAGCCGGCCGTTCGACAGGCAATCGATCATCGCGAGCTCTTCGGCGAGCCGCAGCGGCTCGTGCAGCGGCAGCAGGTTCCCGTAGATCAGCAGTTTCAGCTTTTTCGTCCGCTGCGCCGCGGCCGCCGCCATCAGGTTCGGCGAGTTCATCAGGCCATAGGGCGAGCAATGATGCTCGTTGAAGCCGACGCCGTCATAGCCGAGCTTGTCCATCTCCTCCCAGGCTTCGAGATGCTCGGCATAGGTACGCACCGCGACGTCGGATTTGAAATAGCGGTTGGAAAGCGGATAGGGGAGCTCGCTGCCGACCTTGAGATGATCGAGCTGTTCGCCGTAGGCGAGCAGGTCAAAGACAAAAACCTTCATGGCGTCCTTCCCCGTAAATTCTGTCGTGGCCCTGGTCGGGCGCCCTTGCAAGGGAGGTTACGGCGGGCGTGGAGTGCGCGCCAAGGTGCGCAAAAAAATTCCACATATGTAGAAATGGCGATACGAGCCTGAAAATCCTGCGACTTTAGTCGTGGCAATCGCTCGGTGCGGGCCTGCCAGCGAAGCGATCCGCGATCCACGCGACAGCCTGGTCCGCGCTCTTGGCGCCCGCAAAACCGTGGCTGACGCCAGATAGCGTCAGCATCCGCACGCGGCTGCCGGCGCGGCACAGCCGCTTCATGTAATCCATCGTGACCTGCGGCCGCACCAATCCGTCGCTTGTGCCTTGCGCGAGGAAGACCGGCACGCTGCGCGGCAGAAGGCCGGGTGTGTTCCGGACCAGCAGCGAATGCCACGGCTCGATCTCGGCCGGATTTTTCACTGTCAGGAATTCCTTTTCCAGCGGTGCCGCCGTGCGGGCGCGGATCAGGATGTCAAACGGCGACTCGATGCATTCCTCGGCGAGGCGGTCGACGACCGATCGGCTTTCCTTCCGGCGACGTGGCGCGATAGAGCACGCGATGGGCGATGCCGCCGGGGGGCGAGGCCCCCATCGGCTCGTCGCGGATGACCGAACCGGGCAGCCCGTTCGCGATCTCGGCCTCGGAAGCTTCGTAGAAGGCACCTTGCGCCATTGCCTGCGTGACCGCGCCAAACAAAAAGGCGGCGAGAGCTATCATTCGCATGGCTGCCATCATTGGTGTCACCGCCCGTTTACGCCGCGGGAAATTCCAGCTCGAACGCCGCTACGTTTTTTTCTCCCGGCAGCAGTTTGATCGATCCGCCGTGACTTGTCATGACGGCTTTGACGATCGCAAGCCCCATGCCGGTGACGCCTCTGCCGCGGTCTGCAAGAACGATCCTTTTCTGGTATCGTTGCGCGGCACGGGGAACTTCATCATCATTGCGAGCAGCCTTGTCGTGATCGCGTGTCTGACAGGACGGGGATATTGGAAGCGCGCCGGTTTTGCCGGACGCTGGCTCGCGCTGCTGTGGTTGCTGTCGCCGCTCTCGATGCTGTCGGCGAAGGCCTCGTTCGAGAGCACCCGGCTAGGCGTGCTGCAGACCGAAACCAAGCTGGCGCAGCGTCTCGGCCGGCATTTCATCGTGGGCTATTCCTCGTTCGACGAGGTCGCGCGTCTTGCCGAGAAGGGGCTGATATCAGGCGTCTATGTCGGCAAGGGCAATGTCGCGCGGCGGAAGCCGGCGGCGATCAAGGCCGAAATCGCAGCACTCCAGGAACGCCGCCGCCGCGCCGGCCTGCCGCCCCTGATCGTCGCCGCCGATCAGGAGGGCGGCGTGGTCTCGCATCTCTCGCCGCCGCTGACAAAACTACCGCCGCTGGCGAGCCTTGCAGAACTGTCGCCCGAAGCGCGGGTGAAGAAGGCGGAAGAGTTCGGCAAGACCCAGGGTCGCGAGCTGGCCTCGCTCGGCATCACGCTGGACTTCGCGCCGGTGCTCGACCTCAAACCGAAGGCCAGGCGCAACCGCTTCGATTTCAACACCATGACCAGCGAGCGCGCGATCTCCGGGGATCCTGCCGTGGTCGCTGACATCGCCTCCGCCTATGTGCGCGGCCTCGAAGCCTCAGGCGTCAGGGCGACGGTCAAGCATTTTCCCGGGCTCGGGCGCGTGCGCCGCGACACCCACATCGTTTCCGCCGATCTCGATACGCCGGTCGAGGAGTTGGAAGCCTCCGACTGGCGGCCGTTCAGGGTTGTGCTGGCGCATTCGAAAGCGGAGTTGATGATCGGGCACGTCAGCCTGACCGCGGTCGACCCCAGCCGGCCGGCTTCGCATTCCAAGGCCGTCATCGACGGCATCATCCGCAAGAAATGGAACTATCGCGGCGTGATCATCACCGACGATCTCGTGATGGGTGCGGTCAATGGCCGGAATATCTGCACCGCGGTGGTCGAGGCGCTGAATGCGGGCGCCGATCTGTTGCTCGTCGCTTTCGACAGCGAGCAGTTTTACCGCATCTTCGCCTGCGCCTCGGATGCCGCGCGGGAGAACAAGCTCGATTCCGAGATGCTCCGCGACAGCGACGCGCGACTGGAGAAAAATTTCCCGAGAGCGGCTGTTTCGACGCCCGCTGACGCGTGGCCAACTGCCGAATGAGGCGGGAGAAACGGCAGTCACCTTGACGCTTCTCGCGGACAATTCGGCGCAAACTTGATCGTTTGTGCCGCATGGCGCTCCCTATCTTGTGAGTGGACACTTCGCGAAAGCCGGCAGGACTATCATCTCGCGAGGGCAAGTCCGATGGTTCACCGCTTCAACACCAACGCTGCTATCGCTGACGACGACGGGGACGAGCTACCCTTCGTGCTCGTCGACGACGTCAAGCCGCCGCCCCGGATCGCGCTGGCGCGCGAGCGCATGCTGATGAGCCGCCTCTATATCGGCCTGATCCGCAGCATCAGCGACGATTACGGTGCGGCATTTGCGACGAACAGCGACAGCTGCACGGTGCGCACGATCGGCATCTACGTTTTCCTGCGCACCGTGATGTGCTCGCCGGTCCGCGCCAACACCATCGCGCAGACGCTGAAGCTGCCCCGCACCACCGTGATCCGCCGCCTGCAGGACATGGTGAAGCAAGGCTATGTCGAGCGGGTCGGCAACGCCTATCGCGTCACCGACAAGGTCAATATCCCGGAGTTGCAGGACAAGCTGCAGCGCCGGATCGACCTCATCCTCGAAACCGCGCGCGAACTGTCGAAGCTGAACAGCGCGGCATGAATCACACTACGGCGCCTCGTACGAGCAGTCGGCGCCGCTGCCGTCATTCTGCTTGATGGCATTCGGGTCGAGCGTGCATTTCAGCTTGGAAAGACTTTCATAGATCGATCCTGCCGCGCCGTCCGAGGGGATGCCGGCAAACACTTCCGTGGCATAGAGCTCGTTGGCTTCGCGGCCCGTGAAAGACTGTGCCTTCTTGCCGAACGTGAGTTCGCAGGAGCGCGAAGCAATGGCGACATTGCTGATGCGGCAGACGATCTTATCGACGGCGATGATGATCTTGCCCTTGGTGAAAGCAGCCTTGCCGTCGAAGATCGCGGCCACGGCCTTCTTCTCGGCCGCGGAAAGCGTTGGCGAGTGCGCCGCCGCGATGGCTGCGAGCGCCATCGCCGGCGAGCCGGAGAAGGAGGTAGCCTTGGCGGCCGAGGCGAGGCAGAACGGAAGTGCACAGGCCAAAACCGCCGGTATCGTGAGGTTCATCGCCAACTCCTTGGAAGATCGGGCAAAGCCAGTGATCAGCCGGGTTTTGTCCTGATTGCGCGGTTCTTGCTTGAGATCGGCACAGGCCTGGCAAGCACAGGCTTGGCCCCACAGGCTTGGCCCCACAGGCTTGGCCCCCTTGCGCCCACGGATTTGAGGGGGCAGTCTTGCCACGCGGCGCGAAGCACCGCCAACAAGATATCTGAGGAAACCCATGGCGGCCACGGCCACCCGGATCGACTGCGACATCCATCCCGCGGTGGGTGGCACGCGCACCACGCTGCTGCCCTATCTCGACGATCACTGGAAAGAGCAGGTGGTGAGCCGCGCCATCGACGGCCTCGATCTGACCAGCTACCCGCCGAACATGCCGCTCTGCGGCCGGCCCGACTGGCGGCCGGAGCAGGGCAAGCCGGGCAGCGATCTCAAGATGGTCCAGCGCGGCGCGTTCGATCAGCTCGGCGCGTCGCATGCGATCTGCAACGTGCTCTATGGCGCCTCCGCTGTGTTCGATCCCTACATGGCGTCGGCCTTCTGCAAGGCGATCAACGACTGGATCGCGGCCGAGTGGCTGTCGCAGGATCCGCGCCTGCGCGCCTCGATCCTGGTGCCGATGCAGGCGCCGGATCTCGCGATCGAGGAGATCGAGCGCCGCGCGGGCGATCACCGCTTCGTTTCCATTCTGGTGCTGGCGCAGGGCGAGATGCTGCTCGGCCGCCGGCATTTCTGGCCGATCTATCAGGCCGCCGAAAAGCACAAGCTGCCGCTTGCGATCCATGCCGGCTCTTCCTACCGGCAGGCGCCGAGCTCGATCGGCTGGCCGTCGCATCGCTATGAATATTATTTCGTCGAGGCGCACGCCTTCCAGGCGCAGATATTGAGCCTGATCTATGAAGGCGTGTTCGGCAAATACCCCGGACTGAAGGTCGTGCTGATGGAGTCGGGCGTAAGCTGGCTGCCCGCCTTCATGTGGCGCGCCAACAAGACCTGGCGCGGCGTCCGCGTCGAGGTGCCCTGGGTCGAGCGCGAGCCGGCGTCGATCATCCGCGACCACGTCCGCGTCACCATGCAGCCGTTCGACGGACCGGGCGATGCGGCCGGGGTTGCCGATGTCATCGATCAGATCGGCTCGGAAAAGATGTTCCTGTTTGCGTCCGACTATCCGCATTGGCAGTTCGACGGCGATGATCCGATGCCGCCGCATCTGCCGAAGAGTATCGTGTCGCGCATGTGCGCGGACAACCCGCTGGAAACATTTCCGCGGTTGAAATTGAATTAGCGCATGATCCGAAAAAGTGGGAATCGGTTTTTCGAAAAAGATCATGCGCCAAAATAAAAGGAGGATCGCATGAGTGATGTCATCGACCGCCCGATATCAGAGAAAGAGGCCACCGCCGCGACGAGGCTGCGCGTCATCGATTGCGACATCCATCCGAGCCTGCGTTCGCGCGCCGACCTCAATGAATTCCTGCCCAAACGGTGGCAGGAGCATCTGAAGACCTACGGCGATCACCTGCGCACGCCCTATATCGGCACCACGCCCTATCCGCGCTCGTCGCCGCTGATCTGCCGCCGCGACGCCTGGCCGCCGACCGGCGGCGTGCCCGGCTCCGATCTCGCCTTCATGCAGAAGCAGCATCTCGATCCCTATGACGTCGAGTTCGGTATCCTGCAGGTGCTCGACCTCTTCATCTTCTCGCAGCAAAATCTCGAATTCGGCGCGGCGATCCAGCGCGCCATCAACGAATGGCAACTGGCGCACTGGACGCAACGCGATCCGCGCCTGAAGGCCTCGATCCTGGTCAGCCAGGACGACACGGTGGCCGCGATCGAGGAGATCGATCGCTGCGCCAGGACCGGCGAGTACATCCAGATCAACATCTGCCCGCGCGCCAACGAGCCGCTCGGCCGCCGCCGCTACTGGCCGATCTACGAGCGGGCGCAAGAGCTGGGCCTGCCGCTCGGCATCCATGTCGGCGGCTATGGCGGGCACGCGCCGACCGGCGGCGGCTGGCCGTCCTATTATTGCGAGGAGCATCAGTCCAACGCGCACACCATGGCCGCGAACCTCGCGAGCCTCGTGATCGAAGGCGTGCCCGAGCGCTTCCCGAAACTGAAGATCGTCTACATCGAGGGGGGCTTCGGCTGGATTCCATCGGCGATGTGGCGGATGGACCAGCATTTCGAACGGTTCCGCAGCGAGGTGCCGCATTTGAAGCGCAAGCCTAGCGAATATGTGCGCGAGCATTTCTGGTTCACCACCCAGCCGATCGACGAGCCGGATGAGGCCAAACACCTGCGGCAGCTGATCGAATGGGTCGGCGTCGACCGCCTGCTGTTCTCCTCCGACTATCCGCATTGGGATTACGACGATGCACGCTTCGCCTTCAAGACGCCGCTGAGCGAAGTCGAACGCAGGAAGATCTTCAACACCAACGCCCGCGCGGTGTACAAGCTGTAGGCGGATCGAGCATCCCGCCTTCGGGCGGGATGTTTTTCGCCTCATAACATATATGTATGATATATGTTTAGCCGCGCCCAACGCGGAGCCGCCCCATGCGCCTGACCAATTTTTCCGATTACGCGCTGCGCCTGATGATGTATGCGGCCGCGCGCAAGGAGGAACTCGTCACCATCGAGGAGACCGCCGAGCTCTACGGCCTGTCGCGGGCGCATCTGATGAAGGTCGCCAACCAGCTCACCCGCGCCGGCTTCCTGAAGGCCACGCGCGGCCGCAATGGCGGCCTGTCGCTGGCGAAGAAGCCGGAGAAGATCCGGCTCGGCGACGTCGTGCGCTCGACCGAGCCGGACTTCGCGCTGGTCGAATGTTTCGAGAGCGGGAATCACTGCCTGATTACCCCGCGCTGCCGGCTGCGTGGCGTGCTGCACGAGGCGATGGACGCCTTCATGCACACGCTCGACCGCTATACGCTGGCCGATCTCCTGCTGCGGCCTGAGGATTTCGGCCTCAAGCCGGCGGCGTGAGCAATGTCAGACCTCATATGCCCCCGGCTAATCAGGCGACGAGACGGTTGACAGCGCTCGGGCATTCGGCCGCAATGGCCTGACAGCCTGAGGTGGCGCATGAACATCCAGACCCGTCCGGACCCTGTCGCCCGCGCCCGAGACCTCGGGGCGGAGATTGCGGCGAGAGCCGATGAGGTCGAGCGCACGCGGCGTATCCCCGCGGCGTTGCTGGAGAAACTCCATGACTCCAGGCTGTTCCGCATGCTGCTGCCGCGCTCGGCGGGCGGCGACGAGATCGAACCTGCGGTCTATGTGGCGGCGGTCGAGGAACTTGCCCGGCACGACGCCTCGATCGCATGGAACGCCTTCGTCGCCAACAGCTCCGCCCTGATCGCCGCCTTTCTGGAGCCCGCGGCCAACCGCGCCATCTTCGCCGATCCGCGCAGCATCGTGTCCTGGGGACCTCCGAACGCTTCGCGCGCGACAGCGGTCGAGGGCGGCTATCGCCTGACCGGAAAATGGGATTTCTCCAGCGGCTGCCGCCAGGCAAGCTGGATGGGCGCGCACGGCCATGTGCTCGAAGCGGACGGCACGCTCAGGCTCAACCGATTCGGCCGCCCCACGATTCGCACGCTGTTGTTTCCGGCTGAACAGGCGACGCTGATCGACACCTGGCAGACGATCGGGCTTCGCGGCACGGCGTCGGACTCCTACAGCGTCGATGATGTGTTCGTGCCCGAGACATTCAGCACCACACGCGAGGACCCGACATTACGCTGTGAGCGCGGCCCGCTTTATGCCTTCACCATGCAGGGCCTCTATGCGGCCGGGGTTGCCGCCGTGGCGTTCGGCATCGCGCGCGCGATGCTGTTGGAATTCACGACGCTCGCGTCCCGCAAGTCGCCGCGCGGTCTCACGCGGCTCGCCGACAACGCGGTGGTGCAGGCCGATGTGGCGCGCGCCGAGGCCCGGCTCGGCTCGGCCCGCGCCTACCTGATCGAGACGCTGACTGCAATCTACGCGGGGGCCGGCGACGTGGCGCCCATCGAGCTTGACGATCGGGCCCGCGTGCGGCTCGCCTGCACCAACGCCATCCAGGGCGCGGCCGAGGTGGCGGACTTCGCCTACAAGGCAGCCGGCGTCGACGCGATCTTTCCGGGCAGCCCGTTCGAGCGCCGCTTCCGCGACATGCACACGCTCTCCCAGCAGATCCAGGCACGCAATGCCCATTTCGAACAGGTCGGGCAGGTCCTGCTCGGCGTGCCGCCCGACGTGTTTCTTTGAGAGGCGGCGAAGGTTCGCCAAACCATGCGCACGCCGTGAAAAAAATTACAGGCGAGACAGCAGTCCGCCGACGCCGTTCCATGCACCCTGATGCGTTTGAGCGAGCGAGGGGACCAACCCGGCTTGCGCGGCCTCGCGCGCGTCAGTCGGGCTGATGCCGAATTGTCGCCGGAATGCACGACTGAACGAGGAGGAATCCATCAGCCCCAATTCATCGGCGATGGTGGCAATCGGCTTCGTGTTGGATGGATCGCTCAGTTGCGCAAGGCTCTCCGACAGGCGGAGATCCTGTATGTACCGTGCCACTCCACCTTCCGCTTCCAGCAAGCGGTAAACACTCGACCTGGACATTCCCAGTTCCCGGCACAACATGTTCACGCCCAGCCTATGCGAGCGCAGGTTCCGCAGGATACAACGCCGTGCCTTGTCCTTGAGGGTCGCGCCTATTTGCCCGCGTGCGGTGGACATCCGGTCAGCAGACGGCGCTACGCAAGCAGCAACCATGGCGGCAACGGCCTGCGGCAGATTGCGCGCGTCTTCGTCCGTCAAGCCTGGCAGCTGGCGTTCCAGCAGCTGGATGTATTCCGCCAGCATACCGCCGAGCGGCGTGCTTACGGCTCGGCCCCGCGCCGCATCAAGCGCAGGCGAGATTGCGTTAAATTTATCCCGCGCAATGCTGAGCTGAAGTCTGTTGTCCAGGTCTCGTTGATTGGCAAAAAAGTCGCCCATGGACAGAACGAACGGCACACCGGCCGGAATCGTGATCTGATCATTTTCCAATATGAGGCCAGTTGTGGCCTGCTTGCCGATCGTGATGACCCAGTGATCGGTTGGATCTCGTCTGATCAGCGACTTCGTTCTTGTGGCACAGAGCGGCGGAGCCGATACGCTGACAAGCGCCATCCCATTCAGCTTCCAGACTTCACTTTCCCCGGCAAACCCGCGCTCCGGTACGTCGTCAAGAGTTGTTACCTCGAAACTACCTGCATACCAACTCCGCCACGCCTCAAGCTGGCGTGGCCTGGTCAGTTCATGCGTGGAGAAGCGTACTGAGTTCATAGCCTGATGGCAGCCCAGACTGATCTACAAGCAATCGACTTGGTGATTGGAAGCTCGATCTAAGCCCCATCTCCGATTTTGGCAAGTCTATGACGTCGAGGCTCGCAAGTGCCGGGAGGAGACGTTTCGTTTCCCGATACGGCGCAGGGCGGCCCGGAGGTAGGCCGCCCCTCCATGACGATCATGAATATCTTTTATTTTGCCATCGCGGTCCTGGCCGCCTCGATTTTTGCCTTCACAGAATTGAGGTTGAAGCTCGCGCCTTTCTGCATCGGCGGAAATTCGATCGCGGTCTTGGCCAGTTTCTCGACCTCCTGCTGGACGAATACGAAGCGCCAGAATTCATATTTGAACCAGTCGAAGTATTGTTGGGCGCCGTATTTGGTCCCGCTATCGGGCCAGCCCGTTCGCTCGAACGGATCCAGGCGAAGGTTGATCAGGTAGGGCACGTCAACCTTGGTTTTTTCGCCTAGCCACCCTCCGGGCTGGTCGATGAAACGATACTTGAAGTCGTCGATGCGCACGGCCCCCAGTTCGCTCTCGCCGAAGTACCAGATTTCGTGTCGGTTCGACGGGCCCTTGCCGGTGATCATGTCCATCTGATTATAGCCGTCCAGATGGCACTTGTAGGTGCGGTCCCCGATCTGCTTGCCCTTCTTCAGTTCCTCGGCGATGTTCGGGTTGCCGGCAGCGGCCAGCAAAGTCGGGAACCAGTCCAGCCCGGAGATGATGCCGTTCTCTACCTTGCCGGCCGGTACCTTGCCGGGCCAGCGGATCATCGCCGGCGTGCGGAAGCCACCTTCCATGACCGTGCCTTTGCTCTGCGCGAACGGCGTCTGTCCGCCATCCGGCCAGGTGAAGACCTCGGTGCCGTTATCAGTGGTGAAGATGACAATGGTGTTGTCGTCTACGCCCATGTCCTTGAGCTTTTGCATGACGATGCCGACATCGTCGTCGAGCTGCGCCATGCCGGCTTCATGAATTGACCAGCCGTTCTTGGAGTTGCGCCTCGCCTCGTACTTCGGCGACAGGTGCGTGACGATGTGCATGCGGGTTGGATTGAGCCACAAGAAGAACGGCTTGTTGTCGGCCTTGGCCTTTTCAATGAACGTCAAGGCAAGGTCTCGGATTTCATCGTCCACGGTTTCCATCCGCTTGGGATAGAGCGTTCCGGCGTCCTCAATCCTCTGCTTGCCGACCTTGCCCCAGCGCGGGTCCACGGTGGCATCGTCAACATTGGTCGCCCACGAATGTATCATGTTGCGCGGGCCGACGATGTTCAACAGCTCCTGCGGATAAGCGGGGTGGGCCGGGTCTTCCATCGCGTCCAGGTGATACAAGTATCCGAAGAATTCGTCGAAGCCATGCACTGTCGGCAGAAACTCGTTCTTGTCGCCAAGGTGGTTCTTGCCGAATTGGCCGGTGGCGTAGCCCATGCCTTTTAGCGCGGTAGCAATGGTCACGGCCTCCGCCGGCAAGCCTGTGGGGGCGCCGGCCTGGCCGACCGTGGTCATGCCGGTGCGGATCGGCAGTTCGCCGGTGATGAAGTTGGCACGGCCCGCGGTGCAACTCGCCTCGGCGTAATAATCGGTAAACAGCATGCCCTCTGCTGCGATCTTGTCGAGGTTCGGCGTCCGGCCGGCCATCATGCCACGGTGGTAAGCACCGATATTCCAAATGCCGATGTCGTCCCCCATGATGACAACGATATTGGGCCGCTGCCCGGCCGGCGCGGTCGCCGGGGCCGGTGTTGGCTGCTGCGCTTGCGCGAAGCTGGTCAGTCCGACGGCCGAGAGTGCTGAAGCCGCGACGAGCGAACTGCTGCTCAACAAGAGATCGCGGCGTTTCAATTCTCCGCCGATTGGTCCAGTGCTCATCTCGGGCTTTTCCGGAATCCTGTCGTTACTCATGATGTGACCTCTTCCTGGCGATAGCGGCGGCAATGGTCGGGAGCGCAAAGATGGGAGCCGCCTTTAAGCACCCTGCGCATACTCGGTAACGGGTCCTTTTGGTGGAAGCCGAGGCCGACAAAAGGGTGGCGGACCACATCGGGGGTTGATTCAGATCAAAGGATGTCCAGCCGGTGATGGGCGGTCCTCGGCAGCGGCTTGCCCAAGGTCCGCTTGATCATCCCAACCCTTCCGCTCTCGGCGGGGAGAGCATGCCACCCCCCTTGTGTCAGTCGCTCATAAGATATAGATAAAATGCATCTTATGAGCGAGGACTGGCATGGCTGTCGTAGACGACCCCGAGGGTGCCGCGGAACGCCGCGCCCGCATCACTGCCGATCTCATGGCCAGCACCGGCATCGATGATGCGATGATCGAGCGCCTGGTGCGCACGTTCTATGGGCGCGTGCAGGCCGATCCCCTGATCGGGCCGGTGTTCGCGGCGCGGATCAAAGACTGGGATGCGCATATCACAAAGCTGTGCGCGTTCTGGTCGTCGGTGGCGTTGATGACCGGCCGTTATCATGGTCAGCCGATGCAGGCGCATCTCGAGCTGCCCGTTGCCGCAGAACATTTCGACCGCTGGATCGCGATCTTCGAGGCGACCGCGAACGAGCTGTGCCCGCCTGTCGCCGCGTCGCATTTCATTGAACGCGCGCGGCGGATCGCGGACAGTTTTGAACTCGGCATCGCCGGCCGCCAGGGCAAGATCGCGCGTCCGCGGTTCTCGACCGTCGTGCGGCAGTCGGTCCGTTCGGCAGCCGCGTCGGAACCGGTGTCCTGCGGCTGATTGCGCGCGCCTGCGTCATCGCGCTAGACTTTCCCGGTCGTGCCGCCACGGGCGGCGCCAACCGGATCTCACGCCATGCCCCGTCACATCGTCGCGCGTACCAGCGATATCCCGCCCGGCGGCAACAAGGTGGTCGGCGTCGACGGCCGCGACATCGTCGTGTTCCATGTCAACGGCGAGTTCTTCGCGCTTCTGAACCGCTGTCCGCATGAAGGCGCGCCGCTCGACAAGGCCGCCTGCGTGGCGCGGCTGACCTCACCCGAGCCCGGAATCTACCACCGTGATCGCGTCGGCGAGCTGTTGCGCTGCCCCTGGCACGGCTGGGAGTTCGACATGCGCAACGGCCAGTCCTGGTTCGATCCGAAACGGTTCAAGGTACGCTCCTTTCCGGTCGCGGTCGAAAGCGGCGAGGAATTGCAGAAGGGGCCTTATGTCGCGGAAACTTTCCCTGTACACGTCGAGGACAGTTACGTGATCGTCGAGACGTGAATTGGCCTGACGCAAACTTGTCATGTCTCTGCAATAAATCACACGCGCAGATCCATCAAACGAGCGGATTCGGATGTCGAAGCAGTCGATGCGGGAAGAGGCCGAGCGGCTGATCCGTGAAACCATGGAAAAGCGCAACCTCGTCGTCAAGCAGGGCAACACGCGGATCGAGGCCGTCTGCGGCAAATGCGGCGCGCCGAACCGGCTTTCGGCCGAACGCGGCGCTGCCCGCGTGAAGTTCTCCTGCAAGAATTGCGGCCACAAGCAGGAGACGCTGTAGACGTCCTTACGCCGGCTTTGCGGCGAGCCCGTCGATCATCGCGCGCACCAGGGTCGCGATTTCAATACGCAGTGCGCCGAGCGGCACCGCGATCAGCTTCTGCTCGAGCCCGAGCGCGACCATGCCATGCACCGCGGAGAACAGGCTGCGTGCGGTGACGCCGAGCTGCCTTGGCGGGCGCCGCGGAAACAGCACGGCCAGCGGCTTGTTGATGTGGCGGAACAATTCCATCTGTTCGCCGATCGCCCAGTCCGGCACCAGCTTGCCCGGCTGCATCCGGTGCTCGAACAGCGCGCGCCACAGTTCGAGATTTTCGGCAGCGAAGTCGCAATAGGCGACTGCAATCCGCACCAGCGTCTCGCGCGGGCTGGACTGGCCGCTGATCTCGGCGAGCGAGAGCGAGGCGTCCAGCCGCGCGAGCGTGCGTGAGCTAACGCGCAGGATCAGCTCATCGACATCCTCGACGAGGTTGTAGACGCCGCCATTGGCGATACCGATTTCCTCCGCCAGATCGCGGGTTTTCAGCCCTGCGAGCCCTTTGGCCGCGATGGCGCGCTCCGCCGCCTCGATCAGCGCTTCCCGCAATTTGGCTCGCCTTTCCGAGGCCTTGGACATGAGTTGCCGGCTGTTAGCCACAGTGAGCGTTGCTCAGAACGTCATGAGCAGTGTTCAAATAGCATTATGCCGCATCATGAGCAATGCTCACAGGGCTACGACTTTGCCTTCACGAAGGCCGCGAAGGCTTCCGCATAATCGGGATGCCAGCGCGACAGCGCGGGGCGATTCTCGACGATGTCGCCGGCGGCCCAGAGGATGCGCCGCTCGTCGAGCCGGCGCGGCACGTCATTGTCGGGACAGAGGATGTAGAAGTCGCCGGTCTCCAGCTTCTCGATCATGAAGTCCACCGTCTGTTCAGCCGTCCAGGCGCCGGCCGGCTTCTCGGTGCGGCCACGCGAGGTGAGTCCGGTGAAGACGAAGCCGGGAATGAGCAAGTGCGCGCTGATCTTGCTGCTCATGCCGCGCAACTCTTGCTGCAACGCTTCGGTGAACGCTTTTACGCCGGCCTTGGAGACATTATAGGCGGGATCGCCTGGCGGGGTGGTGATGCCCTGCTTGGAGCCGGTGTTGATGATCAGACCCGGCTTTCCGTGCTCGATCATGTGCGGGGCGAACACCTGCGTGCCATTGATCACGCCCCAGAGATTGACGCCGAGGATGCGCTGCCAGTTTTCGGCGGGGCCGAACATCTGGCTGCCCGGCTGGATGCCGGCATTGTTCATCAGGATGTCGGTGCCGCCGAAACGCTTTTGCACCGCGTGTTCCAGCTCCTGCAACTGCTCGACGCGGCTGACATCGACGGTCGCGGTCATCACGTTGGATGAATCGCCCGCCGCTGCTGATAGTTTGGCTTCGGCCTCCTTCAGCCGTTCCGCGCCGATATCGGCGATGCAGATCTTCATGCCGGCTTTGGTAAAGCGCAGTGCGGCGGCAAGCCCGATGCCGGAGGCGCCTCCGGTAACGACGGCAACGTTATTGGGCGACATGGCTTCGAGTGGCATTGGCATTCCCCCTTCCGATCAGGGAGCATGTTCGCGCGATCGAATGATGACAAGGGAGCCGTTGGCCGGGAGCTATCGACTGGCAGCCTTCTTCGGCTTGCCGATGTCGCTGCGCAGCGCCGCCAGTTCTTTCTTCACGGCGCTGGCGGCGTTGCGCTCGATCTTGCGGTAGCGCGCGACCAGCGACACGCCGAACGGCGTCAGCGCCGCACCCCCGCCGTTCTTGCCGCCGGTCTGCCGCTCCACCGCGGGCTGGCGGCAGATGCGGTTGATCTCGTCCACCAGGTCCCAGGCGCGCTTGTAGGACATGTCCATGGCGCGGCCGGCCGCCGAGATCGAGCCGAACTCGCGGATCTTTTCCAGGAGCTGGATTTTGCCCGGACCGATCCGGCCCTCGGTGTCGAGGTCGATGCGCACGCTCAGCGATGGCAGCGGCCTGTCAGTGGTTTTTTGCATCGAAGACCTGCCCACGCGGCTTTCGCCCCGACATTGCCATTGAAGCCAATTCCGAACAAGATGAAGGCCTCACCTATTCAGACCGTAAAATATCGGGGCAAGAATGACGTTTCCGCATTTGTTTTCGCCGTTGAAGGTCGGTCCGTACCGGCTCAAGCACCGCGTCGCGCTCGCACCCTTGACACGAATGCGCGCGGCCAGGCCAAGCCTGGTGCCACGGCCGCTGAACGCGGAATATTACGCCCAGCGCGCCACGCCCGGCGGCCTCCTGATCGCCGAAGCGTCGCCCGTGATGGCGACCGCCTTCGGCAGCCCCGGCATCCCCGGAATTTATACCGAGGCGCAGACTGAAGGTTGGCGCAAAGTCGTTGACGCCGTGCACGCCAGGGGAGCGTTCATCTTCCTCCAGCTCTGGCATGTCGGCCGCGTCTCGCATTCCTCCTTCCAGCCCGAAGGCCGGCTGCCGGTCGCGCCCTCGGCGGTCGCGATCCCGCCTGATTTGAAGACTTCCACGGCCGACGGCAAGGTCACGACCTATGAGACGCCACGTGCGCTGGAGACGGACGAGATTCCCGCCATCGTCGAGGCCTACCGGCAGGCAGCGCGCAATGCGCTCGCCGCCGGTTTCGACGGCGTCGAGGTCCATGGCGCCAACGGCTATCTGATCGAGCAATTCCTGCAGTCGCGCAGCAATTTTCGCACCGACGGCTATGGCGGCTCTATCGAGAACCGCGTGCGCTTCCTCATGGAGGTGACGCGGGCTGCGATCGACGTCTGGGGCGCCAACCGCGTCGGCGTGCGGCTGTCGCCCTACGGCATCGCCAATGGCAGCGGCGAGGCCGAGCCGATGCCGCTCTACAGGCATGCCATCGAGCAGCTCAATCCGCTCGGCCTTGCGTATCTGCATTTCATCGAGCCGCGCTCCAGCGGCGCGGGACGTGCCGAGGTCAACTGGCAGGGCGTGCCATCGGCGATGGTGCTGTATCGCCCGATCTGGAAGGGCGTATTGATCAGCGCCGGCGGCTTCACCGGCGAAGCCGCGGACGCCGCGATCGCCGATGGGCATGCGGATGCGATCGCCTTCGGCCGCATCTTCATCTCCAATCCGGACCTGCCGCTTCGCCTCCGGCACGGCTATCCGCTGACGCCGTACGATCGCAAGACCTTCTATAGCGGCGACGTGGCGGGCTACACGGATTATCCCTTCTACGACGCGATGGCGCTGGCTTGACGAGATTCCGGGTCCGATGCTCTCGCATCGCCCCGGAATGATGGGGCACAGATAAATGGCCAAACCAGCTCCAGCAGCGGGCGTCGCATCCGGCCAATGCCTGTGCGGCAAGGTCTGCTTCGAGATCGATGTGCCGGCGCGCTGGGCCTGGCATGATCATTCGGCTGCGAGCCGGCGCGCCCATGGCGCGGCGTACGCGACCTATGTCGGAAGCTGGCGCAAGCGCTTCCGCATCACCAAGGGCAAGACGCTGGTTTCGCGCTATGAGGATAGCGCGACGAAGACCGCGCGCAGCTTCTGCTCGAATTGCGGCACGCCGCTGTTCTACGAGCGCCCGCGCTCGCCGCACATGGTCAATATCTCGCGTGCCTTGTTCGACCGCCGCACCGGCAGGCAGCCGCTCTATCACATCGCCATCGAGGAGCTGCAGGAATGGGCCTACACCGGCGAGCCGCTGGTGCCGCTGAAAGGCTTTCCCGGGGTGGTCTGGCAGCGCTCGAAAAAGAAGCGCCGCGCGGCCGGCGAGGATCCGTTCGAGCTCGGCCGTGAAGACACATAAAGACGAGTTCGCGCGCGCCAGTGCAAAGCAGCCATGAGCCGCCTCCATTGATCTCCGCACCGGGATCAGCATGATGCCTCAGCCGCGCGCCAACGAGCCTGCGGCCACGGAGGAAACATGAAGAACCGCATTACCGGGCGTTCGGCCTTCCTGGCCCTGCTCAAGGACGAGGGCATCACCCACCTGTTCGGCAATCCCGGCACCACGGAACTGCCGATCATGCACGCGCTGAAGGACCATCCTGACCTCACCTATGTGATGGCGATGCAGGAGAGCCTGGTGGTCGCGATCGCCGACGGATTTTCCCGCGCCTCGGGAAAACTCGTCGCCTGCAACGTCCATGTTGCACCCGGCCTCGGCAATGCGCTGGGCTCGCTGTTCAACGCGAAGTTCACGGGCACGCCGATGATCCTCACCGCCGGCCAGCAGGAGCAGGGCCACGGGCTGATGGAGCCGGTGCTCTATGGCCCGCTGGTGCAGATGGCCGAACCGCTGGTGAAGTGGGCGGTCGAGGTGACGCGGCTGGAGGACCTGCCGCGCATCGTGCGCCGCGCCGCCAAGATCGCCACCACGCCGCCGACCGGGCCGGTGTTCATCTCGCTGCCAGGCGACATCCTCAATTCCGAAGCCGGCATCGATCTCGGCCGTTCCACCCGCGTCGACACGCGCGTGAAGCCTTCCGACGAGTCATTGCAGGCGCTGGCCGCGCGCATCCTGAAAGCGCAGCGCCCGGTGATCGTCACCGGCGACGAGATCGTGAAAAGCGATGCGCTGCGGGAGGCAGCGCAATTGGCCGAAACACTCGGCGCGCCGGCGTTCCAATGCTCGACGCCCTATGGCGCGCATTTCCTCTCCGAAAGCCCATGCTTCATGGGCGCGCTGTCGCGGCTGCAGAAGCAGGTGCGCGAGGTGCTCTCTCCCTACGATCTCATGATCGTGCTCGGCGCCGATCCCTTGCGCATGTCGGTCTACAGCGAGGTCGATCCGTTGCCCGATGGCCTGTCGATCCTGCAGATCGGTCTGGTCGATTGGGACCTCGCCAAGAACTACGGCGCCGAGATCGCGGTGAAGGCCGACGTGAAGGAGACGCTGCGCGCGCTGGTGCCGGCACTGAAGGCCGCCGGCGGCGCGGCGCTGGAGCAACGCGCGAAGAAAAGCATGGCCGAGCTTGCCACGAAGAACTGGAGCGCGCGGCGCAAGCCGCTGATGGAGCAGATCGCCAAAGCCGCCGGAAAATCGCCGATCGATCCGGATTATCTGACGCTGCAATTGGTCGAGGCGATGCCCGACAATGCGATCCTGGTCGACGAAGGCCTGACCTCGGGCCGCCAGTTGCTCTCGCTGCGCCCGCATCGCGACCGCTATGGCTATCACGCGCTCGCCTCCGGCGGCATCGGCTGGGGCCTGCCGGCCTCCGTCGGCGTCAGCCTCGCGAATCCAGAGCGTCCTGTGGTGTGCTTCTCCGGCGACGGCAGCGCGATGTATTCGATCCAGGCGCTGTGGACCGCCGCGCACCACAAGCTGCCGCTCAATGTCGTGATCTGCAACAATGGCGGCTACCGCATCATCAAGCAGCGCCTGCTCGCCTTCCATGGCGACGACCATTATGTCGGGATGGATTTCGTCGACCCGCCGGTGGATTTCTCGGGCATGGCGAAATCGCTTGGGCTCGAGGCGATCCGGATCACCGACCCGGCCGAGCTGAAGCCGAAGCTGTCGGACGCCTTCAGGCGGCCGGGGGCGAAGCTGATCGAGGTTATTCTCAGTAACTCCGTCAATTGATTTTTCCCGTCATTGCGAGGAGCGAAGCGACGAAGCAATCCAGACTATCTCAGCGGCTAGATTCTGGATTGCTTGTGCGCAGGAGAAGCTGGCGCGATCCAACCGGTGGAAGTCCGGTCCGGGTAAGCCGTAGCGGGCGCCCGGTAGTGAGTGTTGCGTAGTCGTCGGCAACGGCGGGTGCGAAGCGTACACAACGATCCTGTGGGGTGGGCTATTGAGCCGCGAAAGACATAAACTCGCAGAGGCCGAGGCGGTAAGCAACGTCGAAGGCAACATGTGCGGCGTCGTGATGCGAGACGCTGACGCTCTGCCGTGGTCGAAGACCCCATCACGCAGGAAGGGATCGCGTCGGAACCTGGGAGGTCCCGCGTTCGGCCGGTGGCGAGCACCGGCCCGCATCGGGAAGGCGAGGAGCCGAAGCCGATGATGCACGAACGCGGGACGTCGGACCCAGTCATAGTAGCCGTGAAGCCGGCGAACAAGGTGGAGCGATCCGCTGCGGAGCCGGTGGAGCCAAGGGCTGGGACCAAGGGGAATGCGGACCGGCAAAGCACGTCCCGGACACAGGGCCGGACAAGCGTGACACAGGCGTTGGACCGCATACGGCGAACTGCAAGGGAAAGGAAGAAGGAGAGGTTCACCGCGCTGCTCCACCACATCGACACCGACCTGCTCGAAGCGGAGTTCTTTGCCCTGCAAAGGGGAGCCGCCGCGGGTGTGGACGGGGTAACGTGGCAGGATTACGAGCGCAACCTCAAGGCCAACCTTGAGGAGTTGCATGCCCGTATCCACGGGGGAGCGTACCGTCCCCTGCCGTCGCGGCGGGTTCATATCGACAAGCCGGACGGCGGGCGGCGTCCGCTGGCGATTGCCTCCCTTGAGGATAAGATCGTGCAGCGGGCGACGGCTGAGGTGCTCAACGCGATCTACGAGGAAGACTTCCTCGGGTTCTCGTACGGGTTCCGGCCCGGGCGCGGCGCGCATCATGCGATGGATGCGCTGGTGGTCGGGATCGAGCGCCGCCGGGTGAACTTCATCGTGGACGCCGATATCCGTTCGTTCTTCGATACGGTCAACCAGCAATGGCTGATCCGTTTCGTCGAGCATCGGATCGGCGACAAGCGCATCATCCGCCTGATCCGCAAATGGCTCAAGGCGGGCGTGCTGGAGGAGGGGATCGTCAGGGTCAGTGAACAGGGGACGGCGCAAGGGGCGGTGATCTCGCCGCTGCTTGCCAACATCTACCTGCACTACGCCCTCGATCTGTGGGCCGAGCGCTATCGACGGCGCGAGGCCACGGGCGACATGATCATCGTGCGCTACGCCGACGACTTCATTGTCGGTTTTGAGCATGAGGACGACGCCCGGCACTTCCTCGAGACGCTGCGCGAACGGCTTGGGAAGTTCGCGCTGTCGCTGCATCCTGGGAAGACCCGGCTGATCGAGTTCGGACGCGATGCGGAGGATAACCGCAAGCGGCGCGGGCTCGGCAAGCCGGAGACCTTCAACTTCCTCGGCTTCATCTTCATCTGCGGCAGATCCAAGCGAGGCAGGTTCCAGATCAGGCGCAAGTCTCGCAACGATCGCATGCGGGCGAAGCTGCAAGCGGTGAAGCAGGAACTGCGACGGCGCATGCATCAGCCGGTGTCCGAACAGGGCAAATGGCTGAGGCAGGTCGTCACCGGGTACTTCAACTATCACGCGGTGCCGACCAACAGTCGGGCGCTTGCCGCGCTTCGCTACCATGTCACCGAACTCTGGAGGCGGACGCTCCGGCGCCGCAGCCAGTCCGACGGCATGACATGGGAGACGATCACGCGGCTCGCGAACGAATGGCTCCCAAGGCCGCACATCCTTCATCAATGGCCCCAAGCACGATTCGCCGTCACTCACCCGAGGTGGGAGCCGTATGCGGGAAAGCCGCACGTACGGTTCTGTGCGGGGGGCGCTCAGCAATGAGCGTCCCTACCGCGACCGCTTCGCTCGCAATGACGATGGAGAGAGCCCATGCGTATCACAGCCATCCGCACCCACATCCTCGAAGCGGTCCTCTCGCAGCCGTTCGCCTATTCGCGCGCCTGGTACGATACGCGCATGGCGATGGTGGTGGAAATCGAAACCGATGACGGCATCATCGGCTGGGGTGAATGCTACGGCCCGGCGCGGATCACCGCGGCCGTGGTCGACAGCGTGGCGCCGTGGCTGGTCGGCGAGGATCCGCTGCGGACCGATCATCTCTGGCAGATGATTTATGCCCGGCTGCGCGATCACGGCCAGAAGGGCGTGGTGATTCAGGGCCTCAGCGGTATCGACATCGCGCTGTGGGACATCAAGGGCAAGCACTTTGGCGTGCCTGCGTATCGGCTGCTCGGCGGTCCCTTGCGTACCGAGATCAAGGCCTATGCGACCGGTCTCTACCGGCGCAAGTCCGGCGATCCCGCGAAATATCTTGCGGAGGAAGCGGCTGGCTATGTCGCCGACGGTTTTGCCGCGGTGAAGCTCAAGGTCGGCTTCGGTGTGGAGGAGGACGCCGCGATGACGCACGCCGTGCGCGACGCCATCGGCGACAACGTCGCCCTGATGGTCGACGCCAACCACGCTTATGACGCCGTCGCCGCGATTCGGCTCGGCCGCATGATCGAGCATCACGATATCGGTTGGTTCGAGGAGCCGGTGCCGCCGGAGGACATCGCGGGCTATCGCGCGGTGCGCGAAGCGATCGCAATCCCCGTTGCCGGCGGCGAATGCGAGTTCACGCGCTTCGGCTTCCGCGACTTGCTCGCCACACGCGCGATCGACATCATTCAGCCCGATACCTGCGCGGCCGGCGGGTTGTCCGAGTGCAAGAAGATCGCCGACATGGCAGAAAGCTTCGGTGTCCGCTACAATCCGCATGTCTGGGGCACGGGCATTGCGATCGCGGCCTCGCTGCAACTGCTCGCCGTGCTGCCGTCGCACACGCCGACCTCGCTGAACCCGCTCGCGCCGATGCTCGAATTCGACCGCACCGAGCACCCGATCCGTCAGGCGCTGCTGACGCAGCCGATCGAGCATGTCCGCGGCATCGTACGTGTCCCCGATGGTCCCGGCCTCGGCATCGAGATCGATCGTGCGGCGCTCAAGCGTTTTGCGGCGAAGTGAGCAGGCGTTAGCTCACGCTGCGCGCGGAAGGGTGGAGGACGGCGGTCTGGGCGTAGCCGGCGATCAGGCTGTAGCCGACCTCGTTCGGATGCAGCGAATCGGACATCGCGGGCCGCTTCCACTTGCCGTCCCACAGTCCCCACACGTCGATGAACGGCACATCGGCGGCATAGGCGAGCGATTTCATGTTCTCGACATAGGCCGCCTGCGTCGCGTAGGACGCATAGTATCCCGTCAACTCGGACGGCGCGCCGCTCATCAGGATCACGTCGCACTTCACCGCCTTCAGCCGATTGATGACGGCCATCATGTTCGTGGTCACGGTCGCGAGCGGAATCTTGTCGTCCCAGTCGTTGATGATGCCCGCCTCGAAGATCACGAGGTTGGGCGCAATTGCCGCGATCGCCGGTAGCGTATTCCAGGGATATCGGTTGGCGACAAAGTCGGCGCTGCCCCAGCGGCAGCCGCCAAGATTGTAGACGGAAACTTCCTTGATCGCGGAATTATAGGCGCAAAGCGCAGTCAAATAGATATCGCTGGCGTCGGCTGCGGTCCTCTTCAGGTTGATCGTGTGCAGACCAAGCGGGCAAGTGGCGGCCTTCTTCAGGAAGGCATCGGGACCCGCGCAGTTGACCGTCACCAGCGGCGACCCGCCATCGACATCGACGGTGAAATAGCCGTAGCCCGGCGAGCGGACATACCAGATCCCGATCGTGTCGATCGGGTTGGTCGGCGTGAACGAATGCGCGGCCGCGCTCGGCTGGCTGTGGAAGAAGCCGCCGCACAGGGTGTTGGATTTGGTATTCCTGATGGTCCAGCCGGCGCGGCTCAGCCGCGCGTCGAAGGCATGAATAACGCCGGCGGAGGCGGCGATGTTGTTGTCGCCCCATACGCTCGACCAGCTTCCGCCCGGGAGCAGGTTCGCCAGTTGTGTCGGCCACGACAGGCTCTTGGCATTGGAGGCGAGCTCGTTGCCGGCCGCGCCTTGTCCGGCCACCGTGGAATTGCCGAGGCATCCGATGATCGCGTTGGATGCTCCGCGCCGTTGCGCGGCGAGCGCCGTCTGCCAGTTCAACAGGTTCGAGCCGGTGAAATTGTAGAATCCGGGAGGCAGCCGGTCGCCGTCGGAAGGCGACGTATCCGGCACTGGCGTCAGCGCGGCGGCCCTGTTCGATAACGGCGCAAAGGCGGCCAATGCAGCCGCGCCAGTAAGAAAATCGCGTCGGCGCATCATGCGATGCCTGCCGACTTCGCCGGTCGCGCGATCAAGCTTGCGTTGGAGGCAGTCAGAACCACAGGAAATGTGAGCAGGTTGCGCATGACGATTTCCGAGATTGCCGAAGCGAGGACAGGCGGGTTAGCTTTCCAATCCTGAATTGGGACGCAAGGATGTTGAGAATTTGGCTAAAATAATTGGAGCCGCGCTGGGCGTAAAGGGCGTTGAATTGGCATGGACGAAAATTCATCTCCTGACGCTTGCGCCGGGAATGATTTCCGGATCTTCGCTGATCGGGCAATGCGGCCGTCCAGTATTTGCGCCGGACGGCGGCATCGGGCGGTTGCGATTGATCCAGGTCAACAAGAGCGTGCGGCCATGTGTCTGATCAACGGCCGATGCCTTCTGCCGCTACGATTGACGGCTGCGAAGTGGATTGGTCCGATATTCGGCGCGGAAATGCCAGCTCAACCTGGCCCCGGCATGGCCTGATGGAACTCCATGTTCCCAATCTGGCTGGATCTGATGGCGCGGACCGGTTGACCCGGCCAGCGCCAGCCGCCTTTCGCACGCCGTTTCTGCTTTTCATATTATCCTTTGGCCTGATTGCTGCGGCCTGGTGCTGGATGGGCTGGCCGGCGACGTTCTCATCCGCCGTCATCGATCCGGCAAGGAAACTGGATTGCGTTTCCTACGCACCGTTCCGGGCCGGCCAGACCCCATGGAATTCCAACGAGATCATCAGTCCAGATCAGATCGCGGCGGATATGGCGGCCCTTTCCACGATCTCCCGATGCATCCGCACGTACTCGGTCGAGAACGGACTGGACAAGGTGCCCGAACTCGCCGCGAAGGTCGGGCTGAAAGTCATTCTCGGCGTCTGGATCGGACGTGATCGCGCCAAGAACGCGGCGCTCATCGACACTGCGGTATCGCTCGCCAGGAATTATCCTGGCGTGATCATATCGGTCATGGTCGGCAGCGAGGTGCTGCTGCGGGGCGAGATGACGGCGTCCGATCTGCGCGGAATCATCCGCTCGGCCAAGGCCCGCCTCGACGTTCCCGTGAGCTATGCCGATGCCATCGAGTTCTGGCTGCGCCACCGCGATGTCGCAGGCGACGTCGATTTCGTCACCGTTCACGTCCTGCCCTATTGGGAGGACGTTCCGGTGCGCGCCGAGGACGCGGCTCTCCGAGTGGATGAGATTCACAAGGAGATGGCCGGTGCCTTCCCCGGCAAGGAGATCCTGATCGGCGAGGCGGGCTGGCCGAGCCAGGGACGCATGCGCAACGGCGCGCTTCCATCCCGCATCAATCAGGCACGTTTCATTTCCGACATTCTCGAACGCGCCAGGCGCGAAAACTTTCGCGTCAATCTGTTCGAGGCCTATGACGAGCCGTGGAAGCGTCAGTGGGAGGGAACCGTCGGCGGGCATTGGGGCCTGCTCGGCGGATACAGCCGCGAGCTGAAATATCCGCCCGGATCGGCCGTCAGCAATCATCCGTTCTGGAGATCGCAGCTTGGCGCAGGCCTTGCTTTCGCCGCTTGCGTGTTTGCGGCCGCGCTGCTGACGTTGTGGCGCAGGCCCTCGGAGCCGGGCCTGGCGCCATGGCTTGGCGTGGCGGCATCCGCTTCCGTCGGCGGAATACTGCTCGGCGTAGCCGCGCAAAAGGCGTTCTATGAAAGCTATGGTTTCGCGGGCTGCTGCGAGCAGGCAGTGTTGCTGGCCGCGGCAATCGTCGCGCCACCGTTGTGCGCCAACGCGTTGATGTCGAGGCGCCCGTTGCCGGCCTTCACGGAATTGGTCGGCGCACGCGAGGACAGAGCACGATCCGTTCCGGTACTGGCTCTCGGGTTGGTGCTGATGATCACGACGCTGGTCGCGACCGAGACCGCGCTCGGTCTCGTATTCGATCCGCGCGGGCGCGACTTCCCGTTTGCCAGCCTGACCATGGCAGTCGTGCCGCTTTGGATCGTGGAACTGCTCAACAAGAGAAAGTCCGGCGTCCCGCGGGTTGCCGAGGCGACGTTCGCGTGCCTGTTCGTCGCCGCTGCGCTCTGCATTGCCCTCAACGAAGGGCCGCGCAACTGGCAATCCTTGTGGACTTCGGCCGCCTACGTTCTGCTGGGAGCGGCGCTGTTGCCGCGTTTGGTTCTTGCCGGGAGCGGCATCGGCTTCTCGAAGATGTTCGGCAAGGCGGCCGACGCAGAACCGGTCGCTGCCGTTTCAGTCTCGCCGCCAAACGCGCAGACCGGCGCGTCACCGGTTTCGCCGTGCCGGCCGCTTCAGGAAGCAGGAAACGACAGGTGAGCGTTCGCCCCGGCGCAGGCGGTCGGTCGGGCCAAATGGAGTCGGGCTTTTGAGCGGGCTTTCCCGGCGCGATCTTGCCAAAGTCGCGGGATCGATGGCTCTCGGATTGTCCGCGGAGGCCGCTCGAGGTGCCGACGCCGGCACAGCGGTTGACGCGGGGCGAGGCACGAGTTTTCCCGCCGGCTTTCTGTGGGGCGTTGCTACTTCGGCCTATCAGATCGAGGGAGCCGTCGGCGCAGACGGACGCGGTCCGTCGATCTGGGACCGCTTTGCGCAAATGTCAGGGACGATCGCCGATCGCAGCAATGGCGATGTCGCGTGCGATCACTACCACCGCTACAAGGGTGACGTACGGTTGATGAAGGCCCTCGGCGTCAAGGCCTATCGCTTCTCGATCGCATGGCCGCGCGTCTTTCCGGAAGGATCGGGTGCACCAAATCCAAAAGGTCTCGATTTCTACAACCGGCTGCTCGACGAATTGATGGCGAACGGCATCGAACCGTTCGCCACCCTGTATCATTGGGATTTGCCTCAAACCCTTCAGGACCGTCTTGGCGGCTGGACGTCTCGCGACACCGCGAAGGCCTTTGCCGATTACGCTGGTTACGTCGCGCAACGTCTGACCGATCGGGTCAGGCACATTTTCACGATCAATGAATGTTCGAGGCTGGTTTACCTCGGCCACGGTCTCGGCATCGACGCCCCCGGCCTCAGGCTTGCCCCGCAAAAGGTCAATCAGGTCCGGCACAATGTCGCGCTCGGCCACGGCCTTTCCGTGCAGGCGATCCGTGCCCTGGGACGGCCGGGGACGAAGCTCGGACCGGCGGAGAACATGGTGGTCTGCATCCCCGCAACCGTAACGCCGGAGAACATACGTGCTGCGGAAATTGCCACGCGCGAGCTCAATGGCGGCTATCTGACCGTGATGCTCGAAGGCGAATACAACGCCGGCTTTCTGGCGCAAGCTGGGAAAGACGCCCCCAGATACACGGCCGAGGATCTGAAGATCATCTCATCCCCGATCGATTTTCTGGGACTGAATGTCTACAAGCCCGACCATTACATCGTGGCAGCCCATAGCGCGCGGGGCTTCACCTCCCTGCCGCTTCCGGCATCGTTTCCGCACATGGAGTCATCCTGGCTCAACGTGGCACCGGAAACGATGTATTGGGCACCCCGCCATGCCGCAAAGCTGTGGGACCTGAAGTCAATCTATGTCAGCGAGAACGGAACGTCTGCGGTCGACAAGCCCGCCGCGGACGGCCAGATCTACGACCTCGACCGCATCATGTATCTTCGAAACTATCTGTTTCATTTGCAGCGCGCGACCTCGGAGAGGCTGCCCGTGGCCGGCTATTTCCTGTGGAGCCTCATGGACAATTTCGAGTGGGCGGACGGATACGAGAAGCGCTTCGGACTTTATCGCGTCGATTTCGAAACCCTGGCGCGCCAGCCAAAACTGAGCGCAGCGTTCTATCGCGAGACGATCAGAAAGAACGCGGTGGCTTAGGCCGCCGTAGCTCGAAGAGCGAAGGCGGAAGCGACGAAGCAATCCGCACTGTCCCGCGGGGAGGGACTGGAGGTGGGGGCCATTACGCCTTGATGCTCGGCCGTGCGCCGACGCGCGCGAGCCACGCCACGATGTGGCTGTTGGCCTGATCCAGCGGCTGGCCGACCTGGCTGCCGAAATCGAGCCAGCAATAGAGCAGGATATCGGCCAGCGTGAAGCGCTTGCCGCAGATCCATTCGCGGCCGTCGGCCATCTGGCCGTTCAGCCACTTCAGGCGATTGGCTGCGATCATCTTCAGGCCCGGAGAGGCCTCGGGCGCAACCGGAATTCGCTTCTCGAAAAATTTCAGCGCCTCGCCGAAGCGGTAGCCGTTGGCGAGGGGTTCTGCGATGTTGAGGTCGACACGGCGGGTCCACATCCGGCACTGGGCGCGCTCTTCAGCGGTGCTGCCGATCATCGCGGGCGAGGGGTTTTTCTCCTCGAGATATTCGCAGATCGGAACGATCTCGGAGAGGTAGCTGCCGTCATCGAGCTCCAGCGCCGGCATTTGCCCATGCGGGTTGCGCTTCAGATGCGCGTCTTGCCGGTTCTCGCCGCCGCGCAGATCGACGGTCTGCTTCGGCATCTCGATGCCCTTCTCCGCCATGAACATGCGGACAATGCGCGGATTCGGCCCGATCGAATCGTAGAGCTTCATGGTGCGGTTCTCGCTGCTTCCGGCAGTTTCCTTGCCGACTATCAACAGGCAGCCAAGCCGTTTGTCAAATCCTCCACGTCATTGCGGGGAGCGACAGCGACGAAGCAATCCATCTTTCCCCGCGCTGAGGCGTGGATTGCTTCGCGGAGCCTGTCATCGGGCCGCGCTTCGCGCGGACCCGTTGGCTAGCAATGACGAACTTAATCATCCAGCTTGTTGAGGTCGCGCACCGATTGCATGATCGGCTCGAAATTCGAGCGGGCGTCGAGCGCATCGAACAATTGCGCAGTGTCGGCGAGCAGCGTGTGCGAGCGCTGGATGGCGATTCGCACATCCTCCTGCGGCGTGTCGGAGAGGCGGCCGTGGCCGGAGAGCAGGATTTTCGAATTCAGCCCCTTCAGCTTCTCCAGCGACTGGATGTAGTCGGCGATCGAGCCGGAGCCGAACACGCCGCCCATGACGCCGCCCGGCATCAAGGTGTCTGCAGCGAACAACAGGCCCTTGTCCGAATCGAACAGCGTCATGCAGGCCGAGGTGTGACCCGGCGTATACAACACGTCGAGACGGAAATTGCCGAGGTCGATCACGTTGCCTTCCTCGAGCCAGATGTCGATGTTGATCGGCACGTTCGGCTCGTTGAACATCTTGCGCAGCATCGAGAAGTCGTCGCGCAGCATGATCTTGTTGGCGGCAAGGCGATGCGCGGCGATGAAGGTGCTGCCCTCGAAATGATAAGCGGCGCCGATGTGGTCGAGATGCTCGTGGCTGAGCACCACCATATCGATCTTGTCGGGCGTGATCCCGACATGGGCGAGGCAGGCGACGAGGGCGGGATAGTTGGATGACAGTCCGACGTCGATCATGATGGTGCGCCGGGAGCCGACGACGAGATAGGCGTTCGCGGCGCGGTTCTTGAAGCGGACCTGGTAGACATCGGGCGCGGCCAGGATCAGCGTACAGACCTCGGTCTCGAACAGGGTCTTGAACGGGGACGGCCGGCGGTCGTTCATTGATTGGCCGCCGCCTGGAAGGTGCGGTCGTTCGATGCCCGCAACCGCTTGCTCAGCGCATCCATGATCATCAGCGCAAACGCCGGCTGCTGGCTGACGAGATAGACAAAGCGGGCGTGATTGATGCGCATCACGCGGGTGTTGGCGGAGGCGGCGATCGCGGTGGCCGAGCGCGAGGAGCCGTCGATGACCGCCATCTCGCCAAAGAACTCGCCCTTGCCGAGGGTCACGATGACGGTCTTGCCGGCGCCGCTGAGCTTTGCGATCTCGACCTCGCCGTCGAGCACGACATAGAGTTCGCGCCCCTTCGAGCCTTCCTCGAATATGACGTCGCCGACGCCATATTCGTTGATGCATTTCTCGATGGCCATGGCGTCCCCCGGCGGGCCGGTGCCCACGCATCCGCCGCCATGTTAGTCGGGAAATGGCCTTGCGCAAACAATGCTTAAGCGCCGTCAACCGCATTTGCCGCAGGGCAGCAATTTAATCGGGCCGCCCTATCGCCGCCGCCGTCCCGGCCAAAAATGGCCCCGGAGCAGTTCCTAAAATTTCCGTAAGTCCGATGGCCGGGGGGCGCCGGTAACGAATTGGCAAGCAATGAAAGTTACCAAATGGTCAATCAATTCTGGAGATTTGCAACGTGAGCGAACAACAGGCTGAGCAAATTCAAGGCGAATCCGGTTCCGTCAGCGCCGGTTCGACCATTCCGCATTCTTCCGAGGCCACTGGCGAGGCCTCGGCGGCAGCCGCGCTGGCCGTCAGCGTGCTCGAGGCGCCCGCGACCGCGCCCGATCGTGAGACGACAAAAGTTGATGCACTGAACGCCGAGGCGCCCAAGGCCGAGCTTGTGAAGCCAGCTGCACCGCGCGCCCAGGCCAAGGTTCTGATCATGTCGCCCAGCGACCGCGGCTGGCACGACCACAGTGCCGAGGTGAAGGTGAAATCGGCGCCCAAGGTGGAAAGTGAAACCCGCCCCGGTGCGGCGCCGACGCCTGAGTCCAAGCCCAGGCGCAGTTTGATGGCTGCCGCCGCGATGCTGGCGTTCGCGACCGTTGCCGGCGCGATCGGCGGCGCGCTCGCGACCACAGGTCTCACCCATGTGGCGGACGCTGCCGCGACGACACCGGCCAATGGCGCGCTGGAGGCCTCGATCGCGCGCATCGATTCCGACATCCTCGCGCTCAAGGCCGGTCTCGATCATACCACCAAAGCCAGCGCCACCCAGTTCAACAAGACCACCGATCGGCTCGACAAGATCGAGAAGGCGCAGGCCGAGCCCAACGCGAAGCTCGCCAAGCTCACTGAATCCGTGGACAAGCTCCGCACCCCGCCCACTGCGGCTGCTGCTGTGACGGCTGCCGCCGCGGCGGCGCCGAAGGAAGTGACCGGCTCGGTCGCGCCGCAAGCGCTGGCGACCGCGGCGCCTCCGCCCGCTGCTTCGCCGGCAACGCCGCCCAAGCCAGAAGTCGCGCGGATGCCGACCGTGGACGGCTGGAGGCTCGCTGATGTCGGCTATGGCGGCGCGCTGATCCGCAATCGTCGCGGAACCTATGAAGTCTATGCCGGCGACTATATTCCCGGCGTCGGCCGCATCGATGCGATCCGCAAGCAGGACGGCCAGTGGGTGGTCGTTACCAGCAAGGGCCTGATCACGCGCTGACGCGTGTTGTGTCGGCACTCGAAGGCGCTTCACCTCGGTGTGAAGCGCTTTTCGCTTGAATAGACACAATCGCGCGGTGTTACTTCAGGCATGAACTTCGCCTCACGGCTGGCCGCGGCCCTTTTGCTTTCTTGTTGCACGTTGCCTGCACGCGCGGATGGCCCGCCGCTCGAGCGCGGCACCGCGATCATCGATCCCCTCGCGCTGCGCGAGCTCGATGGTGGCCGCTTTGCTCTCTCGCACATCATGATGCCGGCGCGATCGGCGGATACGCCGCTCACCGCTGCGCAATTATTCGCGCTGCCGTCGATGGCGCCGGTCAGACGTGCACTCGATGACGATTTCCAGCGCTATATCGCCAAACATAAGGCCGAGCTGCCAAACGAAAGCATCGGCGTCGGATCCGAGTTCGCCTTTCAGCTGTTCGACCGCGCCCAGCTGGCTTCGGCGGATACGCGCTTTGTCCTGTCCGGCATCGTCAACCGCATGGACCGCGCCTATGTTCCGGGACAGCAATGCGGCGAAGTCAGGCTGATCTATCGGCTGACGCAGACCAACGCGCGGGCGGTCGGCGAGGCCGCGGTATCGCCACGGCTGCCGATGACATTGAATGTGGTGCTGAAGGCGAAGGGCAACGGCATCACGGTCACCTGCGCCGAAATCGCAAAGCGCTGGCTCGCTGTCGGCAGCCTGACCGCGGCGGGTGCCGAACTCGCAGAGAAGCTGACGGCACCGGGCGGTGCGCTCGATCTCATCGCGCCTGACAACATCGACCGCATCGAAACCAATCTGCAGATCGCGCATGCGCCGAAATCCGCCACGCGCGATTTCCGCACCGATTATCTGATGAAGGTGTTCGACTACGATTCGAAATCCGCGACCTTCGTCGAGTCGCCGCTGGAAAACCAGATAGATCGCGACCGTCTGCTCGCCGACAAGGATTTTGCGCGTGATTTCAAGAACTGGCTGCTCGATCCCGCCCATTTCGCCGAGCTCGATCGCGGAACCATCCTGATCCCGGATCGCTTTCTCCTCAGGAGCGCGATCGCGCCGACACCGGTCGGCTTTGCGCTGTCGAACCTGCAGCCGGCCTTCGGCCTGGTTGCGGGCGAGGACGGCGCCAGCGGAGCCGTGTTCAGCAAGGAGGACGTTGTCTCGGCTCTAGCGAAAGCGGCGGCGAGCGACGTGAAACTGCAGAACATCCGCTCGGTCGCGGGCTTCGAGCACAGGCTGAATGACATGAGCTGCTCCGGATGCCATCAGACCCGTGGTATCGGCGGCTTTCACTTCCCCGGCGTCGACTGGATGGCCGCAAAGCCGTCCAACTCCACGGTCGTGCCGGCCTCGCCGCATTTCTTCGGCGACCAGGTTCGCCGCCGCGACATCCTCACAGCGTTTGCCGAGGGTAGAGAGCCGGATTTCTCGCGCGGCTTTGCCAGCCGCCCGCAGCTCCGTGGCAGCGCCGAGCTTGCCGGCACCGAATATGAAAACGGCTGGGGCTCGCATTGCTATGCGCAGCACGCCGAGGCGAGCGAGAACGACAAGAGTTTCAGCTCGTGGACTTGTGCTGCGGGCCTGACCTGCCAGACCGCAAATGCGGAGACGCGAATGGGGATGTGTTTTGTGAAAACCCGCTGAAATGCGATACAAGTTAGATTGACAGTAGGCTTACTAATATTGTTTCATCGCCATCCAAAGGGATGGAAACATGGACGAGGTCATTATCGTCGGCGCCGGCGTCGGCGGCCTGACGCTGGGATTGGCGCTGCAGCAGGCGAAAATCCCCTGCCGCATTTTTGAATCGGTCCCCGATATCCGTGCGATCGGCGTCGGCATCAATCTCTTGCCGCATGCGACCAGGGAATTGGCTGCGCTCGGGCTTGAACAGGCGCTGGCGAAAGTCGCGGTCCAGACCACGGACGCAACATTCTTCAACCGCTTCGGGCAATTGATCTACCAGGAGCCGCTCGGCCGCGCCGCCGGCTATGACCATCCGCAATTCTCGATCCATCGCGGCGACCTGCAGATGGTGCTGCTCGATGCGTTCCGCACGCGCGCGGGCCACGATTGCATCGTGACCAACCGCCATTGTCTTGGCGTCGAGCAGGACGATACTGGGGTGACCGTGACGTTTTCGGATGGTCCCGGCGGCGCCAATCGCTTCGCCGTGCGCGGCCGTGCGGCGATCGCCTGTGACGGCATCAACTCGGTGATCCGCAAGCAGTTCTTCCCGGATGAGGGCGAGCCGCGCTATTCCGGCATCAATATGTGGCGCGGCGTGACACGCTGGAAGCCGATGCTGTCGGGCGCGAGCATGGTGCGTGCCGGCTGGATGTCGCATGGCAAGATGGTGATCTATCCGATCCGCGCCGCAGGCGCAGATGGCTTGCAGCTCATCAACTGGGTTGCCGAGATCGAGACGCCGAACTATCGCAAGCGCGACTGGAATCGAGCGGGCTCGCTGGATGATTTCATCGGCCCGTTCTCCGGCTGGCATTTCGACTGGTGTGATGTACCCGCCTTCATCCGCGCTGCCGACAGCGTGCTGGAATTTCCGATGGTCGACCAGGATCCGCTGCCGCGCTGGACGTTTGGACGGGTGACGCTGCTTGGCGATGCCGCCCATCCGATGGTGCCGCGCGGCTCCAATGGGGCGGGCCAGGCGATCCTCGATGCGCGTGTGCTGACCGCGATGCTGCTGCAACACGCCGATCCCACGGCGGCGCTGTCGGCCTATGAAAAGCAGCGGCTGGAGGCGACCACGCGCATCGTGCTCACCAATCGTACCAATCCGCCTGACGCGATCTTGCGCGAGGTATTCGAGCGCACGCACGACAAGCCGTTCGAGGCGATCGAAGACGTCATCAGCCGAGACGAGCTGGTCGGGTTGTCCGAAGGCTACAAGCGGATCGCGGGCTATTCCAAGGAAGCCTTGCGCCGATGATCCGCCGCGCTAGGCTGACGTGCAAATAACGGTCGGCAAGAACCGTGCGCATTCAACAGGGAAAGGGACGACCATGGCGACCGAACAGACCCGGGCCGGCGGCACGCCGGCCATCGACCTCATCGATTTCATCGACCGCCAGCCGATCGGCGGATTCCAGCTCCGCCTGTTGCTGGCCTGCGCGGCCGTGTTGTTCCTCGACGGCTTTGATACCCAGGCGATTGGCTATGTCGGCCCCGCGCTCGCCAAGGAATGGAGCCTCACCAAGAGCGCGCTGGGCCCGGTGTTCAGCGCCGGCCTGTTCGGCCTGATGATCGGCGCGCTGGCATTCGGCCCGCTTGCCGATCGCGTCGGACGCAAGAAGATCATCATCTTCTCGACCGCCGCCTTCGGCCTGGGAGCATTCGCGACAGCGTTTGCGCAGGACGTCCCCACGCTGCTGCTGATCCGCTTTCTGACTGGGCTCGGCCTCGGCGGCGCCATGCCGAACGCCGTCGCGCTGATGTCCGAGTATAATCCGCAGCGCCGCCGCGCCACCATGATCATGATCATGTTCTGCGGCTTCTCGATCGGTGCGGCGCTCGGCGGCCTGCTCGCGGCGGATCTGATCCCCCGGCTCGGCTGGCGCTCGGTGTTCATCGTCGGTGGCATTGCGCCGCTGCTGATGGTCCCGGTGCTCGCATGGGGCTTGCCGGAATTGGTGCGCTTCCTCGCCACAGTCGGGCAGGCTCCCCAGCGGGTCGCGCAACTGCTGAAGCGGATCAGCCCGCAAACGGTATTCGCGCCGGATGCCAGCTTCATCGTGCACGAGCCTCATCTTGAAGGCATTCCGGTCGTGCATCTGTTCCGCGAGGGGCGGACCGTGGTCACGCTGCTGCTCTGGGTCGTGTTCTTCATGAGCCTGCTCAACATCTATTTCCTGGCGAACTGGCTGCCGATCGTGCTCCACGATCTCGGCGCGTCGGTGTCGGAAGCCGTGCTGATCGGCTCGATGCTGCAGGTCGGCGGCGTGGTCGGCACCCTCGCGCTCGGCAGCGTGATCGACCGATTTTCGTTTCGTGCATTGGCATTGGTCTATTTCGGCGCGGTGTTCGCGGTCGGCGCGATCGGACAGTTCGGGCACTCCGCCGTGCTGGTCTCGATCGCGATTTTCGTCGCCGGCTTCTGCGTGGTCGGCGGCCAGATCGCCGCCAATGCGCTGGCGGCCGGCTTCTATCCGACCTCGATCCGTGCCACCGGCGTCGGCTGGGCGCTCGGTATCGGCCGGATCGGCTCGATCATCGGCCCGCTCGTCGGCGGCATGCTGCTGGCGGCAAAATGGAGCACCTCGGCGGTGTTCATGGCGGCGGCCGCCGCCGCGCTCTGTGCGGCGCTCGCGGCCGTATTGCTGAGCCGGCTCGTCCGGGGCGTACCCGTCGCCGGGCAGGCGTCATCAATTGATGCTACATTGAACGAGCCGACGACAGCCAGAACTTGAGCGGAGACCGCCGATGAGCTCTTCCGACCAGGAGAAACAGCAGCGCAATCGCGAAATCGCCCAAAACGAGGCTATACGTCAGACCACCAGCGCGGTCCGGGTCAGCGGCTGGGCAATCGCGTTTGCCATCATCATCGGCGTGATCGTGGTTGGCGTCGTCTGGGCCTGGCTCAACCGCTGAACGCGGCGCTGCTCGACAGGAATCCTGATGCTTACCCGCCGCGGCTTCGCCAAACTCTCGCTCGCGCCACTGATCGGCTGTGCCGGCTTTCGCTTGAGCCCCGCCGCAGCTGAAGGCGGCCTTGCCGTGCTCGGCGATGCCATCGCGAAGATCGAAACGGAAAGCGGAGGGAGGCTCGGCGTGGCGGCGCTGGACACGGGTTCCGGCGCGTTGACGGGTCACCGGACCAACGAACGTTTTCCGATGTGCAGCACGTTCAAGGCCCTTGCCGCGGCAGCGATCCTGACCAAAGTCGATGCCGGCAAGGAGCAGCTCAATCGGCGCATCCTGGTCGAGCAAAAGGACATTCTCGCTTACGCGCCCGTGACCAAGCAGCATGTCGGCCAGGAAATGTCAGTCGCCGAGCTTTGCGATGCCATGGTGACCCTGAGCGACAACAGCGCGGCAAACATTCTGCTGGCGAGCATGGGTGGGCCATCGTCGATCACCACGCTCGCGCGCTCGCTCGGCGATGAGATCACCCGGCTCGACCGCATCGAGCCTGATCTGAACGAGGCCACGCCCGGCGACGCCAGAGACACGACAACGCCGGCGGCGATGGCGAAAAATCTGAAAGCTCTGGCTACCGGCAACGCGCTGTCTGTCGCCTCACGCGATCAACTGATCGCCTGGCTGGTCGCCTGCAAGACCGGCGATGCAAAACTTCGCGCAGGCTTGCCGAAAAGCTGGCGCGTCGGCGACAAGACCGGTGCCGGCAATCATGGTTCGAGCAACGATGTGGCCGTGATCTGGCCGGATGGCCGCCCGCCCGTCATCGTCACGTCGTACCTCACCGAAACGGCCGCGCCCGATGACAAGCGCAATGCAACGCATGCCGCGGTCGGCCGGGCGGTCGCTACGGCCATCGCGGGCTGAATGCTGACGCGTAATGCGTGAGCCGGCTCAAAACTTTGACCGCACAGGGTCAGCATCAACGCCAGCTTGTAGCCGTTCCGGATTCCGGAAAGTAGTGCAGGCGATAGGTTGGCATAGCCGTGCCGGATTACGCCACCGCGCCGGACGCACGCAGCTTCCGGATCGAGGCCTCGTCATAGCCGGCTTCGCGCAAGATCTGGTCGGAGTGCTCGCCAAGCCCGGGCGGCTTGCGCGGCTGTACCTTCCGCGCGCCGTCGATGAAGATCGGGCTGTTGACGGTGAGCATGGTGTCGTTCTCGAACGGCACCAGCACCTCGTTCTCGATCATTTGCCGGTCGTGCGGGATGTCGTCGAGAATTCCGACCACGCCGAACACGAGTCCGTTGCCGTCCAGAATCTTGCGCCATTCGGCAAGGTCCTTGGTAGCGAATATCTCGTCGAACACCTTGATCAGCTCCAGTGAGCGCGAATGTCGCCCGGCTTTGGTGGCGAACCGTACGTCGGTAATCATGTCCTCCCGTCCCATACAGCGCGCCAGCGTCGGCCATTGCCGGTCCTCGTTGAGCAGCGACAGGATGATCCAGCGGCCGTCCTTGCATTTGTAGTGATTGGTCACCGCGTTCAGCGCCTGCTCGCGCGGCCGGCGCTTCGCAAACTTGGCCCCGCAGAGCTTGGCCTGCGCCAGCACGGACGCCGCCCAGATACCGTTCGCCATCAAATTCGACGCCACATGCGAGCCTTTGCCGGTGCGCTCTCGCTGGTAGAGCGCGGTGACGATCGCGCTGTAGAAGGCCATGGCGCAGGGATGGTCGCCCATGCCGGCCACCGAGCGCGCCGGCGTGGTGTCCTCGTCGGCGCGTACAAGGTCCATCAAGCCCGACCGCGCCCAATAGGCGTTGCTGTCGAAGCCCGGTTTGTTGGCCTCTTCGCCCTTCTCGCCATAGCCGGTGAAGGAGGCGTAGATCAGCCGCTTGTTCTGCGGGGCGAGGTGATCATAGGTGATGCCAAGCTTCAGACGCACCTGTGGCGGATAGTTGGTGATGAAGACGTCGGCTTCGCCGGCGAGCTTGTGCAGCACGGCCTGCCCTTCCGGCCTGGAAAGGTCGAGCGCCAGCCCGCGCTTGTTGCGGTTCTCCAGCAGCCAGGCGAAATTGTGCTCGCTCGCCGGATAGCCCGGCAGGTTCGGCAGGTTGCGGTAGGGGTCGCCCGAACCGGGCGGCTCGATCTTGATCACGTCGGCGCCGAAATCCGAGAGCACGGTCGCGGCCGCAGGCGCCGCGATGAAACTCGCGCAGTCCAGAACCTTCAGCCCGTCGAATATGCCCTTTTCCATGATGGCGTAGCTCCCTGTTATTGCTGTTGTTCCCGCGGGATGGAATTAGACTGCCGAAGATCGAACCCATATGACCCTTCTTGCGCAGGGGATGCAACGGCACCGTCGGCCACCCCTCGCCGTTGGAAAGCCGCGCTGTTCCGGTTCACTCGCTCGATCGTGTGATCGACACGCACCGGGAATGTGGCAATGTCTCCGCCCGGTTGTAAAGCTGGTGATGCTAATCATGTTGGGTGAGCCGCGTGAAAGCACTCCGACCCTGCGCGTCGTTCGAAGGGAGAGATGATGATGCCGTCCGTTCGCCTCCCGCTGCCGGTGCTGTTGTTGTTCGCGCTGTGCTGGAATCAGGGCCCGGCCAAGGCCGGCGATCTCGAGGATTGCACCGGTGCCGTGCTCGCGAAGATCGAGCCGGCCTGCACCGCCGTCATCAATGATCAGTCACGGCCGGCAGACGACCGGCTCAAGGCCTATGTCGTCCGCTCACGCCTGTTTGTCAGCCGTTTGAAGTACGACCTGGCGATGGCCGATGCGGAAGCTGCGATCCAGCTCAATCCCAAATTTGTCCCGGCGCTGCTCGTACGCGCGTTCGTGAACGAGCGGACCGCCAGGTTCGACCTGGCTCTGGCCGACCTGAACCAGGCGATCGAGATCGATCCGAAGAATCCCATCGCCTATATCACGCGCGGCAATGTGAAGGCAGACCAGAAGAATTGGGCTGGGTCGTTGCAGGATCTCGACCAGTCGATTGCGCTGCGCCAGGACATTCCCCAGGCTTATGTCGGGCGCGGCCGCGCCTATGTCGAGACCGGGCAGATCGATCAGGCGCTTGCCGAGCTCAACAAGGCGATATCGATCAACGCGAGCGTGCCAAATGCCTTCTCGTGGCGCGGACAGGCCTATCGGCGCAAGGGAGATGCGGAGCACGCCGTCGAAGACTTCTCGCGTGCGATCGCCCAGGCGCCGCAAACCGACATCGGGTCATATCTCTCGCGCGGACAGCTCTTCAGCGCCAAGGGAGACTACGCCCGCGCGATCGCCGATTTCGACAAGGTAGTGGCGCTGGCGCCGAATAGTGCCGCCGGCCGGGTCGCGCAGCAACAACGGCAGTCGGCCGTTGCGATGCAGGCGGAACTGGCAAAGATCCATGACGGACAATCGCAACCGGCGCCGGTTCCCTCGCCGCCGGTTGCCGCGTCGCCGCCGCCCGCCGCGAAGGCTTTTCTCGAGGCCCAGCAATTCATGGCGCAGCGCAGATACGCCGATGCCGTGCAGCGCCTCAACATTGTCCTGGCCGCGGATCCGCATAACGAGCAGGCGCTTCGATTCCGCGTGTTCGCCCTGATGGCGCTGGTCCGTTACGCCGAGGCCCGCGCCGATATCGATGAGGTGCTCAAGCTGAAACCGGACGACAAGCAGATGCTCGGCGTGCGGGCGATAGCCTCGATCGGGTTGAAGCAATTCGACCAGGCGATAGCCGACGCCAACCATGCGCTGAGCATCGATCCCGACAACGCCGTCGCCTATCTCGGCCGCGGCACGGCCAACCGGTTGAACGGAAAATTCCGGGATGCCATCGCCGATTTCGATCGCGCGATCGCGCTCAATCCGAAGGATGCATCGCCCTATACCGAGCGCGGGCAGGCCTATATGGGACTGAGCCAGATCGACAAGGCCGTGGTCGATTTCGACCAGGCGCTGGTTCTCAATCCCATGAGCGACGCCGCGCGGGCGGCACGCGGATTATCGCTGCTCCTGAAGGGGAACAGCGCCGAAGGCCTGGTGGATGTCAAGACCGCGCTGGATCGCAATCCCAACAACGAGACGGCGGAGCTCGGTCAGGGTCTGGCGATGCTGATTTCGGGCCAGTACGACCGCGCGATCGTGGCGCTCGACCAGGTCATCGGCAAGGCCCCGGCCTTCGCCTTCGCACACACGCTCCGTGCGCGCGCCTATCTCGCCAAGAAGGATACGGCCTCCGCCTTGGCCGACCTCAATCAGGTGCTCGGCACGCGGCCGAGCGATGCCGATGCGCTGGGGCTGCGCGGCATCGTCTACTCGCAGATGCACGAATACGACAAGGCGCTGGACGATCTCAGCAAGGCGATCGCGCAGCATGAGACGGTCGAGCGGTATTTCGCACGCGCGGCGATCTACGAGGCCCAGAACAAGATCGACAAGGCGACCGGCGACTACAAGAGCGCCACGCAGCTCGCCCCGTCGAGCGTGTTCGATATCGTCGCCCAGAACCAGTCGAAACAGAAAATCCAGCAGCTCTCCAAACGGATCCCCTGCGGCTCCGGGCAGAACAGGAACGACACCTGCCTTTGAGGCTTATTCCTCGCGGGACAGCAGCGCGGCATTGCCGCCGGCCGCTGCGGTGTTGATCGTCACCGTCTGCTCGGTGGCAAAGCGTGCCAGATAATGCGGCCCGCCGGCCTTGGGACCCGTGCCGGACAGGCCATGGCCACCGAACGGCTGCACGCCGACGACCGCGCCGATCATGTTGCGGTTGACATAGACATTGCCGGTCGCAAGCCGCGCGATAATCGCCTCGGCCGTGTCGTCGATGCGAGAATGGATGCCGAGGGTAAGGCCGAAGCCGGTGCGCTCGATCGCTCGCTGCGCATCTTCCAGCCGGTCGGCGCGATAGCGCACCACATGCAGGATCGGCCCGAATACCTCCTCGGTGAGTTCGCTTGCATCCTTGAGCTCGAAGATATGCGGCGCGACGTAATTGCCCTCCGGCGCGATGCCGACAAGATGCACGCGCGCCTCGCGCGTCATGCGCGCGATATGCGCATCGAGGCGCGCCTTGGCCTCGGCGTCGATCACGGGCCCGATATGGGTGGAGGGATCGGAGGGGTCGCCGATCTTCAATTCGCGCGCCGCGCCCGCGATCATCTCGATCATGCGGTCGGCGACATCGTCCTGCACGAACAACAGCCGTAATGCCGAGCAGCGCTGGCCGGCAGAGCGGAACGCCGAGGTGACGACGTCGTCGGCGACCTGTTCGGGCAGGGCGGTGGCATCGACGATCATGGCATTGATCCCACCGGTTTCGGCGATCAACGGCACGATAGGCCCATCCTTGGCTGCGAGTGTCCGGTTGATCGTGCGCGCGACATCGGTCGAGCCGGTGAAGACGACGCCGGCAATGTCGGGATGCGCGGCCAGCGCCGCGCCGATGCTGCCGTCTCCCGGGACCAGATGCAGCGCGGAAGCGGGGATGCCGGCTTCGTGCAGCAGCTTGACGGCCTCAGTGGCGATCAGCGGGGTCTGCTCGGCCGGCTTGGCGACAACGCTGTTTCCAGCCATCAAGGCCGCAGTGACCTGACCTGAGAAAATCGCCAGCGGAAAATTCCAGGGCGAGATCGCGACGAAAACGCCGCGGCCGCGCAGGCGCAGCGTGTTGCTCTCGCCCGTCGGCCCCGGCATGGATTCACCGTCAAACAGCTTGCGGCCCTGGCCGGCGTAGTAGCGGCAGAAATCGGCCGCCTCGCGGACTTCGGAGAGCGCATCATCGAGTGTCTTGCCGCCTTCACGCTGCAGCAGCGCGATGAAATGCGGCCTGCGCTGTTCCAGGAGGTCGGCGGCACGCTCCAGCGCGCCGGCGCGATGCAGTGTCGGCGTCGCGCTCCAACCTCGAAATCCCTCGCGCGCGGCTGCAATGGCGGCATTGGCTTCGGCCGGAGTGGCATCAGCGACGTTGCCGGGCGCCGGTACCTGCGCGCCGGCAACCGCGGCGAGCAGCTTTTCCAGCGCGGCGCGTTCGCCGAACTCAATGCCTGCCGAATTGATCCGCTGCGGCTGCAGCATTTCACGCGGCAGGGGAATGTTCTTGTGCCGCGCGCCGCCGGGGCTGCCGATGATGTCGGCTGGCCGCCGCAGCAAGGTTTCGACCGGCACCGCGTCGTCGGCCGCAAGCGCCACGAAGGACGAGTTGGCGCCGTTCTCGAGCAGCCGCCGTACCAGATAGGCGAGGAGATCGCGATGGCTGCCGACCGGCGCATAGGTGCGATAGGCGATGTCCGCGCGGTCTTCGCCAAGGCGCGCATAGAGCGCGTCCCCCATTCCGTGCAGGCGCTGGAACTCGAATCCGCCCTCGCCACCGGCGAGTTCGAGCACGGTCGCGACCGTTAGCGCATTGTGGGTGGCAAATTGCGGGAACAGGCGGGGCCGCAATCCCAGGAGCAGCCGTGCACAGGCGACGTAGTTGAGATCGGTCATCGCCTTGCGCGTGAACACGGGATAATCATCGAGCCCGCGCTCCTGCGCGCGCTTGATCTCGGTGTCCCAATAGGCGCCCTTGACGAGGCGCACCATCAGCCGCCGCTGGCAGGCGCGCGCCAGCCGGTCGACGTGGAAAATCACGTCGGAGGCTCGCTTCTGATAGGCCTGGACCGCGAGCCCAAAGCCGTCCCAGCCGCCGAGCGAGGTTTTGGTCATCGTCGCCGCGATCACGTCGAGCGACAGTTCCAGCCGGTCGGCTTCCTCGGCATCGACGGTGAAATTGAGGTCGTATGTCTTGGCCCGCTGCGCCAGATCGATCAGTCGCGGCACTAATTCGGTCATCACCCGGCTGTGGCTTACCGCCTCGAAGCGCGGATGCAGTGCGGAAAGTTTCACGGATATGCCGGGACGGTCGGGCAGGGGACGGTCGCCGGCAGCGCGGCCGATGGCCTCGATGGCACTCGCATAGGCATTGAAATAGCGCTGGGCGTCTTCGGCCGTGCGCGCGCCTTCGCCGAGCATGTCGAAGGAATAGCGTGGGCTGCGCGCGGACTGCGACCTGGCTCGCGCGAGCGCCGCCTCGATGGTTTCGCCGAGCACGAAATGGCTGCCCATCAGCCGCATCGCCTGCCGCGTCGCCGCGCGCACGGCGGGCGCGCCGATCCGCTTGGCGAGCCGGCCCAGCGTCCCCTGCGGCGTCTCGCCGGGCTGGATCACCCGCGCCGACATGCCGAGCGCCCAGGCCGAGGCGTTGACCAGGAAGGCGGAGGATTTGGTTTCGTGGTGGATGAAGTCGCCTTCGCCGAGCTTGTCCTCGATGAAGCGGTCGGCAGTGCGGGCGTCCGGCACGCGAAGCAACGCCTCCGCCAGCACCATCAGTGCCAGCCCCTCTCTGGTCGACAGCGCGAACTCGCGCAGCATGTCCTCGACGCCGCCGAGCGGATCGTCATCGGCGCGAATCGCTTCGATCAGCCGCGTCGCCGTGCGGTCGATCCGCTTTTCCTGCTCGGGCTGGAGCCGGGAGGCAGCCAAAAGCTCCGCCGCAATGGCGCCATCGTCGGGCGCGTAAGGTGCGGTGAGTGGCGCAAGGGCCATAGAATCAGGTTTCATGGCGCTCCGGGGATCCAAGGTGCCTTATCATGCCGCTGGCTGTCGAATCGCGAAACAGCTGCAATGATTTTCGCGAGGTTTTCACTGGATGTGGTCGAAGGCGGGGCTGATGAAGGGGCGGGAGCGGGGCGGGTTCGGCAGGAGTGCTGCGTTTTATGGTCCCATTGCGGTGTTGTTCGCGCTGTTGCCGATGGCTGGCACGCCGGTATTCGCACTCGAATTGAGCCCGGCCCAAGCCGAGCTGTACACGACGGTTTCGATTTATCCGCCGTCGGCGAGTGCGATGACGGTTTGCTACGGGTTCGTTTGCCGGCGCCGCGAAATTCTCAACTTCACCGCTGCCGACCGGAGTGCCGTGACCAGGATTCTCGCCGCGGGCCATGCCTCCGCTGCCGCCGAGCGGGCGGCCGTGCAGAAGGCGGTGATCTGGTTCGACCGCAGGATGGGACCGGTCATCGGAACGGACAAGCGTGTCGCGAAGGCCGACTTCCGCTACTTCGACGACAAACACAATTTCGATTGCTGGGATACCACGCGCAACACCACCAGCCTGTTGCTGGTGCTGCAGGAGTGGGGTCTGTTCAAATACCACGTGGTCGGTAACCCGCATTATCGCGGCAACCCGCTGGTCCTGCAGACACCGCACAACACGGCTGTACTGCTCGAAAAGGCAACAAAGGTCGAATGGGTCGTCGATCTGTGGCCGCGCGGCTACGCGCAGCCGCCGGACGTGATGACCGTCGAGAAGTGGGTCACGGAAGACTAGACTGGGTACGAACGACGCACCGAAGCCGAAATAAGGCATGCCGACGCGATCCGGCGAGTGAAAGCCCACCGGTTCTGCCACTGCAATGTGTATCGGACGCGCGGGAAGAGCAGTCGCCGCTCTTTCCGAAGGCAATTTTCTTGGATGAAATTTGTCGAAAGCCTCGCTCCCGGATTACGTCCGGGAGTGTCCGCGTACGGCGCTAGACCTTGATGTTTTCGGCCGAGGTCTTGCCGCGATTGGCGATCTCTTCGTATTCGATGGTCTGCCCTTCGTTAAGCGTCGAAAGCCCAGCTTTCTGCACTGCCGAAATGTGAACGAAAACGTCCTTCCCGCCGTTGGAGGGCTGGATGAATCCATAGCCCTTGGTTGGGTTGAACCACTTGACCGTACCTTTAGCCATCCGTCGTCTCCGCGGGTGCAATAGATAATAAAATGCGAATAGCCGGTCCCCGCAAACCGGCACATTCCGGCGTGCAGGATACGACGGTTGCGGCAAGCTTGGTAGCTCAAACATCAGTCGGATTTCGCCGGAAACGTTCGATATCACGGCGTATTTGAGGCATTTGTGCGTTTCATGGCCCCCGGGCGCGATCCCCGCTCAATAGGTTGCGGCGAGATACTCCACAATCCTGGGTACGTCGGAATCGTCGATCGGCGCACCGTAGGTCTTGATCATCTTTGTCACTTCGGCTTGCCAGAAATCCTTCCTGGATTTCACGTTGCGCGGCTGGGTGTTGATGTAATCGGCCGAATGGCAGCCGGTGCAATTGTTCTGCACCACGTCGAGATTGGGGCCGGGTTTCAACGCCGCGGTTTCGTCCGGCAGCTTGTAGGCCACCGGCGCCGCGCGCACCGAGACGAGGCCGAGCGTGGTGGCCGCAGCGAGGGCGAGGAGCAGTCGATGCTTCATGATCTCTCTCCTCAGGCCGCCGTGACGCGAACGGTTTCGACGACATTGCGCAAATAGCCGGCCGGATTCCATCTGGGTTCGGCGGGCTGCGTCTCGCCGGAATTGGAGGTGGCGCGCACCTTCAGCTCATGGCTGCCGGCCGCCAGCTTCACCGGCAGCTTCCATTCGCGGAACGAATATTTGCCGAGATCGCGGCCGAGCTTTGCTTCCATCCAGGTCTTGCCGCCGTCGGTCGAGACCTCGACCTGCCTGATGCCCTTGCCGCCGTCGAAAGCGATGCCGCTCAGCATCGTCCGGCCGTGCTTCAGCTTCGCGCCGTCCGTGACGCTGGTGATGAAGGAGCGCACGGTGAAGCGGTTGATCGGGATCGTCGCCTTCGGCGTGGTGCCCGGCTCGATGCTGTTGTCGGGCGTATCTGGAATGCGGTAGGCCGACTTCATCCAGAAGCCGTCGAACTCGTGGTCGAGGACGGTGATCTCGTTGAGGTGCTTGACCCAGTAGGTCCCGTAATAGCCGGGCACCACGAGGCGCAGCGGAAACCCGTTGAGAACAGGCAGATCGTCGCCGTTCATGCCATAGGCCAGCATCACCTCGCCGTCGCGGGCGTGATCGATGTCGAGCGCTTTGGCGAAGTCCGGCGTCTTGTCCATCACCGGTCCGTCGAGGCCGCCGAAACTCACCTGCTTGGCACCCGTCTGCACACCAGCCATGTCGAGCACGGTCTTCAGCGGCACGCCGTGCCAGCGCGCATTGCCCATCGCGCCATTGCCGAGTTGGCCGCCGGCGACGCGGGGCTCGAAGAAGCCGCGGCTGTTGCCGGAGCATTGATTGACAGCGACGAGTTCGACAGCCTTGAGCTTTCGGATGTCCTTCAGCGACAGCTTCAGGGGACGATCGACCTTGCCTTTCACTTCCAGCGTGAAGGTGTCGGGGTCGATGTTGAGCGGTATGTCGGCGAGATGATAGCGCACGAAGAACGCATTGTTCGGCGTGATCGGGCCATCATTGAAGACCGAGAACGGCGTCTCGAGTTGCGGCGGCCGGCTGGTCAGGCCGATCATCGGACGCTTCTGCGGATAGGTGACGAGCGGCCGCTCGCCATTGTCGAAGGGGAGCTTTACGGTGTCGCGCGCGAACGCCCGCGTCGAAGCAAAACTTGTGGCCAGCGCAGCCATGCCGGCACGCTTCATCAACTCCCGTCGATCGAGCATTGAGGCTTCCTCCGAAGCTTCTTGATTGATTCCGGTCATCACCGGAATCGGAAGCGCCAGAGTGCGGCACCGCCGCGGCCCAAGTCAAATCATGCTTTGTCAAATCATGCTTTCGGCGCAGGCGGTTGCGGTGCAAAAGGACAGCGAAAATCCCGGCCGGGGGACGGCCGGGATTTCCACGCAAGCAAGGCTTGCGATCAGTAGCAGACGTTGACGAGGCGACCGCTCGGGGTCACGACGAGGCAGGAGTCGACGACCGGGCCGCCGAAGCCGTGGCCGAAGCGGTGAAAACCCCAGTGATGACCCCAGCCACCGCCGAAGCCGAAGCCATGTGCGGAAGCAGCGGTAGGAACGAGAGCGGCGGAGCTGATGGTGGCAGCGGCAGCGAGCCCAAGAACAAGTTTGCGAATCATGGTCATTCTCCAAATGTTGCGCCGTGGCGTTTCGCTTAGGCGCGGGTTGCAGTGATACCCACCGTCCGTCAGTCGCGCGGCTGGAGCTGCTGGTTCGTTGGAATTTCCTGAACAAATGTTCAGATGTGCTGGAAATCACACGCGATTTTCGAGCGAGCCGCTTCCTATGCAGCAGCGGCGCTGAGCGTGTTGACGAGTGCCGTGAATGTCTTCGCTTCCGCGACGACGCGCACGATCATCGGCTCGGCGCGGCCTCGGATCTCGACTTCCTGCTGCGGCAAATCGTGCTCGCCAAGGCCGGCAGTCGCGCGCACCTCTTCCGAGATGATGGCCTCGCAGGCGAGCGTCTTGGTCATGTCCTGCAGGCGCGCGGCGACATTGACGGGATCGCCGAGCGCCGTGAACACCATGTGGTCGCGGTAGCCGATATCGCCGACGATCACCTCGCCGCCGTGTATGCCGATGCCGAAACGGATCGGCTCGCGCAGATCGTGGCTCAGGAACTGGTTCAGATCGTCGATATTGACCGAGATCAGTGCCGCGGCGCGGATCGCCTGCCGGCAGGCGGTCTGTGCCGACGCGGCGAGACCGAACAGCGCCAGCATGCCGTCGCCGACGAATTGGTTGGGCCGGCCGCCGCATTCGATCACCGCCTGCGATACCGCGGCGAGGAAACGGTTGACGACGAATACCGTGTCGAACGGCAGCCTCTTTTCCGCGAGCTTGGTCGAGCCGCGCATGTCCACGAACAGGCTGACGAGATAGCGCTCCTCGCCGATGCGGGCCGGATTCGACGCGTGCGCATTCGCCGAAGCCAGGCTTGGGATGAAGAGCTGGAAAAAGGTGAGGTCTCCGGTCGGGCGCAACTGGCAGGCCAGCCGGATCGACGGGTCATTGGCGCCGACGCGGGCGAGCACGAAGGCCTCGCGCTGCGACGGTTCGGGCAACGTCGTGTGATCGCCGATCACCCGGATGCGGCAGGTCGAGCAGCGCGCCCGACCGCCGCAGACACTGGCATGCGGCACATTGTTGCGCAGGCTCGCTTCGAGCACGCTCAGCCCCTTGGGCACGCGCACCGTGCGGCCATTGCCGTAGGACAAATTGATCATGCCGGCGCTGCGTTCGAGAAGCGCGCGGGCGCCGCGCGCCAGGATCGCGATCCCGATCAGGCCGAGATAGCCCGCGATGAAATAATCAACGATGTTGTCCAGCATGCCCTGCTCTGCCGGCGTGCCGACCTGACGTTCGCCGAGATTGGCCGCCTGCCAGGCGGTATCGCCGCTGAGCGCAATGACGGTGCGGCCGGCCTGATAAAACCCGAGCAGCGCCAGCGTCGGCACCAGCACGGCGGACGCGAGCAGGTACGGTGCGGCGCGCTTGAACCATGGCTTCATGCGCAGCCAGAAATACAGCCCGATGCAGCCATGCACCCAGGCGATCACCAGCACCGAGGATATCTGCAGCGCCTTCATTGGGTGCGAGACCCAGAATGCGTAGAGTTCCTGCGGGTAGAGCTTCTTATGGCCGTACAGCGCCTGGCCGAGCCGCGCGGCGATGATGTGGACGGCGACGAGCAGGGGCACGCTCAGGCCAAGTGCGAGCTGCAGCGGCTCCATCGCCTTCCAGCTGAATTGGCGGCGCTGATATAGCGCCCAGATGCCGAGTCCGGAGTGCAGCAGCACCGAGGTGTAGAAGATGATGGCAACGGGCAGGAACTGCCAGAACGCGATGTGATATTCGATGCCCTCGGCCATTGCATCGAGCGAGATGTTGCCGAGCGCGTGGTTGAGGAAATGGCTGATCAGGTAGGTGAACAGCACCATGCCGCAGACAAGCCGGACCTGCCGCACGCCGATGCCGCGAAGGAATGTCCTGATCTGCTCGCGTGAGGCGGAGGCTGTGTGATCCATACGATCATTATCGGCGATCGTTGACATCCATTCCAGAGGAGAAACGATCGCACGTTGACTCTCCTGGGGGAGTCGGGGAGAAAGCGCCGTGACACAGACCTCGCTTCCCCTTCACGCCCGCCAATCCGATCGATCCGCGCGGCCGCTGGTCGTTGCCGTGATCGTGATCGCGGCCATGACCGTATTGCGGATCGCTTACGCCAGCCTGATCGATCTGCGCACGGACGAGGCCTATTACTGGACCTGGTCGAAGGAATATGTGCTGTCGTTCCTCGATCATCCCCCCATGATCGCCTGGTTCATCCGCTTCGGTACGGCGATCTTCGGCGACACCAATCTCGGGGTCCGCTTCGGCGGCATTGTCGCGATGGCGGTCACGCAATTGCTGCTCGCCGACATCGTCCGCCGCGTGACGCACGACACCAGGGCGATCGTGTTCGCCGTGCTGATGCCGGAGGCCGCGCTCTACTACGGGCTCTTGATGTCCAAGGTCGCGCCCGACGTCGCACTGATCCCGTTTTCGGTTGCGATAATCTGGTCGCTGGTGCGGCTCGCCGAAAGCAACGATCCACGTTGGTGGCTGGCCGCCGGATTGTTCGGCGGGCTGTCGCTGTTGTCGAAATTCACGGTCGTCCTGATGCTGCCGGCGGTTGTCGCCTTCATGCTGGTGCCGGACTGGCGCTTTCGTCAGTTGCGCTCGCCCTATCCGTGGCTCGCGGCGTTGATCGCGCTTCTCTTGTTCTCCCCCGTCCTGATCTGGAACTATCAGCACGACTGGGCGTCCTTCCGCTTCCAGGCAGTGCGCGCAACCGCGGTGCATGAATTTTCGCTGCGTACGGTTGGCGACTATATCGGGCTGCAATGGGGGCTGGTCGGCTTCGTGCTGTTCCCGGTGGTATTGTCCGCTCTAGGCTTCACCGTGTGGCGCGGCTATCGCAACCGCGAGCCGGTCGCGATCCTGCTCTCGACCACGGTAATCGTTCCCTTCCTCTACTTCTTCTGGAAATCACTTACGTTACGGGTGGGCGACACCTGGCCGATGTTCATGTGGCCGGCCGGCTTTGCCGCCGCGGCCATCAACATCGCCATGCTGCCGCGTGAAAGCTTTCCCGCCTGGATCGTAAGGTCGACCGTCGTCTGGGCCAACACCGCCGTGGTCACCGGCATCGCGATGGTCGTCCTCGTCTTTCTCTACTATGTCGCCGCTCCCTGGAATTTCATCGGCCGCGCCGATCCGATCGGCGGCGAGGCGGCCTTTGAGTCCGTGGTGGCGCGCGTCGAAGTCGAATTGCAAAAGACCGGGGCGACCTGGATCGCGACCACGGATTATCGTACCTATGCCATGCTGCGCTGGTTTCTCAGGGACCGCATCCCCGTCATCGAAGTCATCGAGCGCGGCCGGTTCCAGGGTTTCGCCGATCCCGGCATGGATCGCATCAAGGGCCATGCCGGCCTCTATGTCGCGCGCGAGCCCGACCAGTTGCTGTCGCTGTGGGATCTCACGAGCGCCAAACGCGAGCCGCTGGAGCGGGTCGAGCGCGTCTGGCGCGGGATTGTGATGGATACCTATGCCCTGGAGAAGCTGACGGGCTGGACGCCCGAGCTGTCGCCGCCGCCGGACACGCCGTTCTTTCGCTGGCGCGTGCTGGCGCAAGGTTTACATTCACTTCGGGCGCCAACGTAGTCGCGGAAAGGGTGTCGTGATGGATACAAACGAGTTCGCGCAAAGGTACGACGTGATCGCGGAGGACCTCGAATACAGCCGGCCCGGCGGTGTGCCACTGCTTGCGCGCCTCTACCGTCCGCGCGGCGTCGCCGGCTTCCCCGCCATCGTCGACGTGCATGGCGGCGCATGGGTCGCCAACGACCGGCTGCAAAATGTCGCCACAGACCAGGCGATCGCGGCGGCCGGCACAGCGGTGCTGGCGCTCGACTTTCGCATGGCGCCCACTTCGCCCTATCCGGCCTCGATCGCCGATATCAATCTCGGCATCCGGTGGCTGAAGGCCAACATCGCGAAATGGGGCGGTGATTCAAGCCGCATCGGAGGGCTCGGCACCTCCAGCGGCGGGCATCAATTGTGGCTGAACGTGCTGCGGCCGCGGGATCCCAGATACAGCGCGATGAAGCTCGCGGGCGCCGACGACGTCGACGCCAGCCTCGGCTTTGTCGTCGTGTGCTGGCCGATCTCCGATCCGGTCGCGCGCTACAGGATGGCGCGCGAAACCGGCAACGAGCGGCTGGTCAGGAACCACGATGCCTTCTTCCTGACGGAGGCGGTGATGGACGAGGCCAATCCGCAAACCATTCTCGAAAGCGGCGAGGCGCGCAATTTGCCGCCGGCTTTGGTGATCCAGGGCGCGGCCGACGCCAATGTCACGCCTGACATGGCGGACCGCTTCGTCGCCGCTTACGCCAAGGCCGGCGGCCGGATCACGCTCCGGAAGTTCGAAGGCCAGCCGCACACCTTCATTGGCCAGAATCCGACGACCCCCGCGTCGATCGAGGCCTTGGACCTGATCACGGATTTCATTCGCGAGCAGACGCAGTAACTACTCGTCTTCCTCGCGCTTCTTCAGGAGGTCCTTCGCAAGATCGGTCAGCGCCGGCCGCGGCAGCGCGGTGAACGGCAGCGGGCGCGTCACGTCGATCGCGGCAAGGCCGAGGCGGGCGGTGAGGAGCCCGTTGAGCATGCCCTCGCCGAGCCGCTGCGAGAGTTTTGCCGCGATGCCATGGCCAAGCATCTGCTGCACCAGGCTGTCGCTCGCCGCCATGCCGCCGGTGATGGCGAGATGGGCGATCACATGGCGCAGCAGCCGGATCATGCCGAGCGCGCCGGGGCGGCCGCCATAAAGCCGGGCGAGCTGCCGGATCAGACGGAGCGCGGCCACGAACACGAAGATTATGTCGATCGCCGCGCGCGGGCTGATCGCGGTGACGATGGAGACGCGCTGTGCAGCTGAGGAGACGAGGCGGCGCGCCTCCATATCCAGCGGCGTCATCAATTCGCGCTCGGCGAGCTTGATCAGATCGGCGCCGTCGATGATCTCGTCGGCATGTCCGGTGAGTGCCGTGCGGGCGCGCGCCAGCTGCGGCTTCTCATGTGCGAGCTTGAGCAGGTCGCGCAGGATCGCGCGGCTCTCGTCGCGGTCGTCGCTGAGCAGGACGCCCGCGGCGCGCGCGTGCAGCTTTTCGATGGTGGCAAGCCGTACCAGCGACAGCAGCTCGCGCAGTGTGATCACACCCAGCGCAAACGCGGCCGCGGCCGTGAAAGCGATGCCGAGCATCCCCAGGCTTTCGCTGCGCGCAAACAAATCCTCGATCAGGTGCGTGACGCCAAGGCCGAGGCCGAGCAGCACCAGCCCGGCGACGCCGGACCAGAACACCGTGCCCCAGCCGAATGCGCGGCGCGGCACGACCGGCGTGTCGATCGGAACCGGCAGCTGTGCCGCATCAGGTTCCGGCGTGATCTGTATCGTTCCGCGCGCGGGCTTGCCGGCATCGTCGGCATCGATGACGGTCACGGCGGGATCGTCGAGCCGGAAGGTCGCAGGACGCCGGGATTTGGATCGATCGTTCATTGCAGCCGGTCTCCGATCAGGAACTGCAGCGCCCGGTCAAGGCGGATGTGAGGCAGCGCCGGCTCGCCTTCGCCGTCGCGTTCCAGCAGCGGCGGACGGAAGCGCAGGAAGCGGAAATCGCTCTTGTCGGCCGGCGCCGACGACAGGCCGCGAAAGCCGCCGCCGTCGAACAACGCCTCGGGATCGGCGGGCAAGTCGCCGGGAAAGGTCGCAACCTCCGAGTTGCCGTCGAACATCTCGCCATTGGCGCTCTCGCCCGGCGACGGCGTGCCAAGAATGGAGGGCAGTTTATCACGGCCGCGCGCGACCGTCGCCTCGCGCGTCGCGCGCAACGCGGCGAGCGCGACCACGTCGATCTCGGCGCCGGTCGCCTCGGCCCGCGCCACGGCATGAGTGACAGCGCGGCGCAGCACGGCTTCGAGACGATCATGGCTCAGATGATGCAGATGGTCGGCCTTGGTCGCCGCAAACAGGATGCGGTCGATCCGCGGCCGGAACAGCGTCGAGAGAATGGTGCTGCGTCCGATGCGGTAACAGTTGAGAATGCCCGCGAGCGCCGCTTCGAGATCGTGCAGTGCTTCGGGCCCGGAATTGAACGCGGCCAGCGCATCGACCAGTACGATCTGGCGATCGAGCCGCGCAAAATGATCGCGGAAGAACGGCCGCACCACGACCTCCTTGTAGGCCTCATAGCGCCGTACCATCATCGCCCATAGCGAACCTTCCGGCGCGCTGGCGTCAGCGGGAACATCGAGCGGCGCAAAGGTCAGCGCCGGCGAACCCTTCAAATTGCCGGGCATGAGGAAGCGACCGGGCGGCAGCAGGCTCATGGCAAAGCGTTCGTCGCGGCAGGCGCCGAGATAATCGGTGAACAGTCTCGCCGAGGCCAGCGTCGCCTGCTCGTCTTCCTTGCCTTCCGGACTCAGTGTTGCGAGTTGTGCGTGCCAGGCCGTCGCAAGATGCGCGCGCGGCGCTTCCCGCGACAGCGCCAGGCTTTCCGTGGACCATTGCTCAAAACTCTTGTTGAGCAGTGGCAGGTCGAGCAGCCATTCGCCGGGATAGTCGACGATGTCGAGCGTCAAGGTGCGGTCGGCGCCGTTGCGGCGCTGGTAGTCGATGACCAGCCGCAACTCGCTGATGTCGACGGTCGAGTTCGGCCAGCGGCGTTCCTCGATCAGCGTCTGTAGATGATTTTCGTAGTCGAAGCGCGGCACCGCATCGTCGGGTTGCGGCGAAAGCTGCGCCCGCGCGATCCGCCCGGAGTTGGACGCCTCGAACACTGGAAAGCGGCCGCCCTTCGTCAGCCCGTGGATCAGGGCGGTGATGAACACGGTCTTGCCTGCGCGCGACAGCCCGGTGACGCCGAGTCGCACCGTCGGGTTGAAAAAGTGCTCGCCATAGTCGAGCAGCGCCCGCGCCGACAGCCGCGCTTCCTCGATGATTTCGGAAAAACCGGGAGCCATGTTTGAAGGAAAAGCTCGGCGTCAGGGGTAACGGATTGGCGAGTTGCCTTGAAAGTGGCGATTGGCAGGCCAAAATCAAGCTTCACATTTCGGACGCGATTGCGGTTAACTGGCCTTGTTGGAGGGTGGCCAGAACGTCACGTTGACCCCGCGACACCTATTGTCTATTCGGTTCGCCAAAGAGATCTGCAGGTGGTCCATGACGATCTTACAGCTGAAGCAACTCGCCTCGACCTCGATCAACGCCGCGACCGGCGCGATCCGCTGGAACTACGACAAGGTCGAGCTGATTGCCGACGGCGTCGTGCATGCCGTAGGCATCCTGTCCGGCCTGGTTGCCGCGACCGTGCTTGTAGTACTCACCGCCGTCTATGCCAGCGCACTCAACATCGTCGCGGTTTCGATCTATGTCGCCGGCCTGCTGTCGATGTTGGTGCTGTCCGCGAGCTACAATCTCTGGCCGGTGTCGCGCACCAAATGGGTGCTGCGGCGCTTCGATCATTCGGCGATCTACGTCCTGATCGCGGCGACCTATACGCCTTTCATCATGGAGTTGAAGGACAGTGTGTTCGCGCTGGCGCTGCTGGTCGGCGTGTGGTGCGTCGCGGTATTCGGCATCGTGCTGAAGCTCGGCTGGCCCGGCCGATTCGACCGGCTTGCGGTGGGGCTTTATCTCGCGCTCGGCTGGAGCGGCATCATGCTCTATCATTCCGGGGTCGGATCACTGCCGAAGGTGGCGCTGTGGCTCGTGCTCGCGGGCGGGGCGCTCTATAGCCTGGGCGTGATCTTTCACGCCTGGCGGCGGTTGCGTTTCCAGAACGTGATCTGGCATTGTTTCGTGCTCCTGGGCGCGGCCTGCCACTATACGGCGGTGATGGACCTCGTCCTGACCTGAACAAGAATAGCAGCGGGAGGTGACGATGCAGGTGACCGGCAAGTTGGTGGTCGTCACCGGGGGCGGCAACGGCATCGGCAGGGCGCTGTGCGAGGCCTTCCATGGCGCCGGCGCGGCCAAGGTGGTGGTCGTCGATCTCGACGGTAACAATGCGCGGGCCGTGTCGGCCGCTGTCCATGGCGCGGCGTTCCAGTGCGACGTCGCCAAGGAAAAGCACATTTTGCACGTGATCGACGAGACCGAGCGGCAGTTCGGGCCGATCGCGCTGTTCTGCTCCAATGCCGGCATTGGCGGCGGTTTCGATCCGCTGTCGGTGAATGCCGGCGGTACGTCGGACGAGCCGTGGCAGCGCAGCTGGGCGATCCATGTGATGGCGCATGTCTATGCGGCGCGGCATCTCGTGCCGCGTTACAAGGCGCGCGGCGGCGGCTATTTCCTCAATACGATCTCGGCCGCGGGTCTGCTGTCGCAGGTCGGCAGCCCCGCTTATTCGACCACCAAACATGCCGCGGTGGGTTTTGCGGAAAATCTTGCGATCTCGCATCGCGCTGACGGCATCAAGGTTTCGATCCTGTGCCCGCAGGGCGTCGACACCGACATGCTGCGTTCGATCCCGAAAGGCCCGCAATCCGGCGACGGCGATCTCTCGCCGGAGCAGGTGGCGAAGGACGTGCTCGCCGGCCTCGAGCAGGAAACTTTTGTGATCCTGCCGCACCCGCAGGTTCTCGGCTACATGCGCAAGAAGACCGAGAATTACGACCGCTGGATCGCGGGCATGGCCAAGATCCAGGCCAGGATGCGCGAGGAGTTTGGGAAGTAGGACGGCGCTGCCCGTAGCCCGCGCCGAATGGAGAAATCCGGAGGAGGTCAAAGCGGCTTACCCCAAGGCCAGCATTTTGAAGGCGGGACGAGTGGTATTCAATATCAAGGGCAACGACTATCGGCTGATTGCCCGCCTGCAATATCAGGCAGATGTCCTGGCAATTCGGTTTTTTGGGACGCACGCTGAATACGACAAGGTGGATGCGGAGAAGATATAGATGGATGCGACGCTTATCCTGATCGACGATGATAGAGAGCTGGCGCGAGCACGCGCGCTGGTCGATCGTTTATGGGATTCGAAAGAGTCCGTCGGTGTTGCGTGGCTGGAAGCACAGGCGCGGTTGATCGCGGCCTACGAGGAGCGCCGATGGCCCCGCCGTCCGGCGCGCACTGCCGATCTGGTCCGCCACCTGATGGACCAGCACGGCCTCTCGCGTGCTGACATGGTCCCGATACTCGGGACGCCCAGCCGCGTCAGCGAAGTTCTCAGCGGCAAGAAGGGACTGAGCATGGCGATGGTGCAGAGGTTGCGGGCTCGCTTCCGTGTGCCGGCAGACCTGTTTATTCCACCGCTCAAAAAGGGATCCCGCCGCGTAACAAAGCGCGCCGCAGCCTGACGCACCTCAGCTCTTCTGCGCGTAAAGCAGCGGCACCGCGGAATTGACCATCACTTCGGCCAGGCTGACGCCCTTATGCGCCAGCGCGCGTTTCAAGGCAGGCGCCAACTCGGACGCCTTGGCCACGCGCACGGCGTCGCAGCCCATGCCCTCGGCGATCCTCACGAAATCGATGCCGGGCAGATCGAGGCCGGGGACGTTACGCACCTGCATGACCTGGCTGAACGAGCGCATCGCGCCGTAGCCTTGATTGTTGATCACGACCACCGTCAGCGGCAGCCTGCGCTGCGCCGCCGTCCACAGCGCCTGGATCGAATACATCGCAGACCCGTCGCCGATCAGGCAGACCGTGTGGCGCTTGTTCCGGCCGAGCGCCATGCCGACCGCCGCCGGCAGGCTGTAGCCGAGCCCGCCGCTTGCCATGGTGTAAAAGCTGTCCTGGCCACGCATGGGCATGAATTTTTGCATCGCGGGGCGATGCGAAGGGACTTCCTCGACGAGTGTCGCGTCGGCCGGCATCGCGGTCGAGAGGGCGTGCATCAGGAATTCAACCGGAATCGGATCAGCGACCGACGGTGCCGGCGGCAAGGTGCGTCCAGCGGGCGCCGTGCGCTTTGTTTCCGGCAGCATCTCCAGCAACGCCGAGAGCGCGGGCTTCATGGTCGCGATGATGCTCGTGCCTGCGGGCGTCACGGCGGCGGCATCCGGATCATCCGTGATCTGGAAGATCGTCGTTGACCCGTCGAAGATCGACGCGTGGCCTTCGACATGGAAGGTGAACACGGGTGCGCCGATCACGACCACGAGGTCGCAGGCGCGCAGTGCGTCGGAAAGCTGACCTGGCGAGGCGTGCAAAAAGCCCGAGAATTGCGGATGCCGTTCCGGGAAGGAACAGCGCGCCGAGAACGGGCTGACCCAGATTGCGGCTTTCGTTTTCTCCGCAACCTTCACCATGAGATCCACGGCCTCGGCGCGATCGACACCGGGGCCGACAACGAGGGCAGGGTGCTTGCTGGCCGATAGCGCCGCGACCAGCGTCTTCATCGCGTCGGGATCAGGGCCGATCTCGCGGCTGATTTTTCGCGCAGCGATTGGCTGAGCCGGGTGAGTCCAGTCGTCGATCGGCACCGAGACGAAGGTTGGCCCGCACGGCGGCTGCATCGCCGTGTAATAGGCGCGGGCGATTGCGGCCGGGACGTCTTCAGCGCGCGCCGGCTCGACGCTGTATTTCACATAGGGCCGCGGAAATTCGGAAGGACGCTCGGCATTGAGGAACGCCTGCAGCGGCAGGATCGAGCGCGCCTGCTGGCCCGCGGTGATGACCAGCGGCGTCTGGTTGCGGTGCGCGGTGTAGATATTGCCCAGCGCATTGCCGACGCCGGCCGCCGAATGCAAATTGACGAAACCGGCATTGCGCGTGGCCTGCGCATAGCCGTCGGCCATGCCGACCACGCTCGCTTCCTGCAGGCCCAGCACATAATCGATGTCGTCGGGCCAGTCGGACAGGAACGGCAGTTCGGTCGAGCCGGGATTGCCGAAGACCCTCTTGATGCCGAAGGCGCGCAGGAGGTCGAACGTCGCATGTTTGACGGTAATGGCTTTGCCGCTCTTCGGCGCCTTCACCACGTTGCCGTTCCCTTCATGGTCGGCTGGCCTTCGGCGTTCGAGGTCCACACCTCCATGCTGCCGGCATTGTCGTTGGCGTTGACGGAGAACTCGCTGCCCTCGAACAACGGCTGCACGCCGCGATAGGAAAGCTTCTTCGGCGCCACGCCGCCATGCAGCTTCGCCGCCAATTCCACGATGAACGCCGCCTGCAGCGGGCCGTGGAAGATCAGTCCGGGATAGCCCTCGACCTTGGTGACGTAATCGCGGTCGTAATGAATGCGGTGGCCGTTGAAGGTCAGCGCCGAATAGCGGAACAGCAGCACAGGATCCGACACATGGGTTTCCCGATACTTTGTCACCGGCGGCGGGGGTGGCGCTTTCGGCGGCGCGGCTGGCGCGCCCCCAATGTCGCGATAGACGATGTCCTGACGCTCGCGGATCGCGATGCCGCGCGGCGTCGTCACCACATGCTCGACGGAGACGAAGCACAGCGTGCCGGTCGAGCCGGTCTTTATCGTGACGTCGGAGATTTTCGAGACGCGCTTGGCTTCATCGCCGACGCGCAGGGGATCAAGAAAGGCGAGCTCGCCTCCGGCCCACATCCGGCGTGGCAGCGGCACCGGCGGCAGGAAGCCGCCGCGGGTGGGATGGCCATCGGGTCCCAGCATCGACATCGGAAACACCGGCTGCGCCAGGGACCAATGCACCGTGAATGGCGCTGTCTCACCCCCTTTGGGCTCGCCGACGTCCTGGAACAGCGTCGCGCGCAGGCCTTTCACGAGCTGTGAGGTTACGATGTCGGATGCTTCCTGGCTCCGGCCGATCCATTGCCGCAGATGATCGAGATCGAGCTTTTCGGTCATGACGATTTCCGTAACCCGACCTTGGGCAGCTCGGCATGCTCGCCGATATCAGGCACCGGACCATAGTGGCGCGGCTCGCCGACAAAGATCGAGGCCGGCGCCGAATAGGTCACAACGCCCCTGGGCGTATCAACCTCGATGCGGCGCAGATGCGGATGCACGGTGAGGTCGGCCATCGTGTTGACCTCGCCAAAGGCGATGTCGGCATCCTCAAGGCGCTGGACCAGTTCTTCGCGGGTCAGGGATCCAAACAGATCGCCGACGATCTTGTCGGTGAGCTGCCGGTTGCGGACGCGTTCGGAAATGTTGGCCAGGCGCGGATCGTTCGGCAAGTCGGGTTGCATCAAGACCTCGGCGCAGAGCTTCTTCCACTCGCGTTCGCTCTGGATTGAAATCAGGATGTCCTTGCCGTCCTTCGAGCGGAACACGCCATAGGGCGCGATCGAGGGATGAGCAAGGCCAATGCGTTGCGGCGGATTGCCGGCTTCCGAATTGAGCAGAGGCACCGCGAGCCAGTCGGCCATCACGTCGAACATGGAGATGCGAATATCGGCACCTTTGCCGGTGCGCGTGCGCGCAAACAACGCTTCCAGGATCGAGGCATGCGCGGTTGCTCCGGTCGCGATATCGACAATGGAGACGCCGACACGCGACGGTCCTTCCGGTCCGCCGGTGATCGAAGCAAGCCCGCTTTCGGCCTGGATCAGGAGGTCATAGGCCTTGCGATGCGCATATGGACCTTCATCGCCGTAACCCGTGATGGTGCAGCAGACCAGCGCCGGATAATCCTTCTTGATGCGCTCCAGCGAGAAGCCGAGCTTGTCCATCGCGCCGGGTTTCAGGTTCTGCAGCAGCACGTCGGCGCTTGCGATCAGCTCCTCGAGCTGCGCGCGCCCGCTTTTGGCCGAAAGATCGACGACGACAGACTGCTTGCCCCGGTTGAGCCAGACGAAATAGCTGCTCTGGCCCTTGGCTGCGGCATCATAGCCGCGGGCAAAGTCGCCCTCCGGCCGCTCGACCTTGATCACGGTGGCGCCGGCGTCGGCCAGGCGCGACGAGCAGAACGGGGCGGCAACCGCCTGTTCCACGGCAATGACGGTTATTCCCTCAAGCGGCAACATCGTGGTTTCTCTTGTTTTGCGCATGTCCTTTATCGGCGAACCGGTTTCCACTTCGCCGGGACATGCGTTAGTAGGAGCGGGGCATGCCGAGCACGTGCTCGGCGACGTAGGAAAGGATGAGGTTGGTCGAAATCGGCGCCACCTGATAGAGGCGCGTCTCGCGGAATTTGCGCTCGACGTCATATTCCTCCGCGAAAGCAAAGCCGCCAAAGGTCTGTACGCAGGCATTCGCCGCATCCCAGGCGGCGTCGGCCGCCAGCATCTTGGCCATGTTGGCTTCGGCGCCGCAATCGAGTCGGGCTTCGTATTTGCGGGTGGCCTCCCTCACCATCAATTCGGCGGCGCGCATCGCGGCGTAGGCCTTGGCAATCGGAAACTGAATGCCCTGGTTCTGGCCGATCGGGCGGCCGAACACCGCGCGCTCCTTGGCATAATTGGTCGCCTTCGCGATGAACCACTTGGCGTCGCCGATGCTTTCGGACGCGATCAGGATCCGCTCGGTGTTCATGCCGGAGAGGATGTAGCGAAAACCCTTGCCTTCCTCGCCGATCAGATTTTCCGCCGGCACTCTCATGTCGGTGAAGAACACTTCGGTGGTGGAGTGGTTCATCATGGTGCGGATCGGGCGGATGGTCAGCCCCGCCTTCCGCGCCTCGCGCATGTCGACCAGGAACACCGACAAGCCGTCGGTACGCTTTTTCGCCTGCTCCTTCGGCGTGGTGCGCGCGAGCAGAATCATCAGGTCGGAATATTCGGCGCGGCTGGTCCAGATCTTCTGGCCGTTGACGATGTAGCTGTCATTGCCCTCGCGTTTGGCGAAGGTCTTGAGCGAGGAAGTGTCCGTGCCGCTGGTGGGTTCCGTGACGCCAAAGGCCTGCAGCCGCAGCTCGCCGCTCGCCACCCCCGGCAGCCATTTCGCCTTCTGCTCCTCGCTGCCGTGCCGCAGCACCGTGCCCATGGTGTACATCTGGGCGTGGCAGGCACCGGCGTTGCAGCCCGCGCGATGGATTTCTTCCAGGATCGCGGTGGCGGCCGAAAGCTTCAGGCCGGCGCCGCCATATTCCTCGGGGATCAGCACGGACAGATAGCCGGCTTCGGTCAGCGCATCGACGAAGGCCTTGGGATAGGCCATCTCGCGGTCGAGCTTGCGCCAATATTCGCCGGGGAACTGGGCGCAAAGCTTGGCGACCGCCTCGCGGATATCGCCGTGTTCGTCCTGGGCGTGTTCTTGAGCGGTCATCGAAACTCGGCAGGCATATCAGGGTCGGCGCCAAAAGGGCGCCGGCCTTGGTTAGCAGGGCCAATCCGTCCGCGGTAGTCTCCAAATGCCGGTCGGGTCAGCCGGGTATGCGAACCGGAAGGATCTCGATGCCGCGCACGAAGGAGGAATAGACCCGCTTCGGCTCGCCCACCACCTCGATCCGGTCGAAGCGCTTGAGCATCTCCTGCCAGACGATCTTGAGCTGCAGCTCGGCGAGCCGCATGCCGACGCAGCGGTGGATGCCGAAGCCGAACGACAGATGCGTGCGCGGCCGTGCACGGTCGATGAGAAACTCGTTCGGCCGCTCGATTGCCTCCTCGTCCCGGTTGCCGGAGACGTACCACATCACGACACGGTCGCCCTTTTTGATCTTCTTGCCGCCGATCTCGGTATCCTCAAGCGCGGTCCGGCGCATATGGGCGAGCGGCGTCTGCCAGCGGATCACTTCCGGCACCATGGTATCGATCAGCGCGGGATTCTCGCGCAACTTTTCATACTGGTCGGGATACTCGTTCAGTGCCAGCACCGAGCCCGACATGGTGTTGCGGGTGGTGTCGTTGCCGCCGACGATGAGCAGGATGATGTTGCCCATCAGGTTGTCGGGGTCCATGTGGCGCGTGGCTTCGCTGTGCGCCATCATCGAGAGCAGGTCGTTGCGCGGCTCGGCATTGACGCGCTCGTTCCACAGCCGCGCGAAATATTCACGGCACTCGTCCATCTCCTGACGACGCTGCTCGTGCGATTCCACGATGCCGCCCTTGGGTAGCGCAGTCGCGACGTCGGACCAGCGCGTCAGCTTGCGCCGCTCCTCCCAGGGGAAGTCGAACAGGGTGGCCAGCATCTGCGTGGTCAGCTCGATGGAGACGCGCTCGACGAAATTGAAAGTCTCGTTGCGCGGCAGATTGTCGAGTACTTTCGCCGAACGCTCGCGGATCAATTTTGCCAGCTCATCAAGATGTGTCGGCGTGAACATCGGCGACACCGTCTTGCGCTGGTCGGCATGCTTCGGCTGATCCATCGCAATGAAGCTCGGCCAGTCATAGCCGGGCGGCGCGTCGCGGATGGAGATGCCGCCGAGTGCTGCGTCGGACGAGAAGACGCCGTGACTGGTGTCGACCTGCATGATGTCGTTGTATTTCACCACCGACCAATACGGCTCGATCGGCGCGTTGGTGCAGTAATGCACCGGCTCTTCCTTGCGCAGCCGCTCGAACCACGGCCACAACGTGTCGTTCTGGAACAGGCGTGGCGCGCCGGGGTGGAAATCCCTGAGCGGCGTCGCATAGGCTTCCTCTCGCGCCTGGCGCAGAAGCTCGGCCTTGTCGGGACGGATCGCGGACTGGACGTTCATCGTGTTCATTCCCTGAAGGTGGCGGAGGCCGATCAGCCGGAAATGCGAACCGGCAGGTGTTCGATTCCCTTCACGAAGCTCGAATACACCCGCTTGGGCGGGCCTACCACCTCTATATTGTCGAAGCGCTTGAGGATCTCCTCCCAGATGATCTTCAATTGAAGCTCGGCAAGCCGAATGCCGACGCAGCGGTGGATGCCGAAGCCGAACGACAGGTGTGTACGCGGCCGCGCTCGATCGATCAGGAATTCGTACGGCCGCTCGATCGCTTCCTCGTCACGGTTGCCCGAGACGTACCACATCACGACCTTGTCCCCCTGCTTGATTCGATGTCCGCGAAACTCGAAGTCCTCGAGCGCGGTGCGGCGCATATGCGCGAGCGGCGTCTGCCAGCGGATCACCTCCGGCACGAAACTGTCGATCAGCGAGTGGTCTTTCTTCAGCTTCTGGTATTGGTCGGGATGCTGGCTCAGCGCCAGGATCGAGCCACTCATGGTGTTGCGCGTGGTGTCGTTGCCGCCGACGATCAGGAGGATGAGATTGCCGAGGAAGTTCTTCGGATCCATGTCGCGCGTGGCGTCGCTATGTGCCATCATCGACAACAAGTCACTCTTCGGCGGCTGCTTGATGCGCTCGTTCCAGAGCTTTGCGAAATAGGTCGCGCATTCCATCAGCCCGGCCTGCCGCTCGTCCTCGGTCGCGACCAGGCCGCCGGGGCCCGGAATGGTCGTCGCGATGTCGGACCAGCGGGTGAGCTTGCGGCGGTCTTCCCAGGGAAAGTCGAACAGCACCGCGAGCATCTGCGTGGTCAGCTCGATCGAGACGCGGTCGACCCAGTCGAACACGTCATTCTTCGGAAGATTGTCGAGGCACTCGGCCGAGCGCCTGCGGATGTTGACCGCCAACTGGTCGAGATGCGTCGGCGTGAACATCGGCGCCACGGTCTTGCGCTGCGCCGAATGGCGCGGCTGGTCCATGGCGATAAAACTCTCGCGGCGCAGATCGGGATCGATGTCGCGAATGGTGATGCCGCCGAGCGAAGCGGCCGAGGAGAACACCGCGTGGTTGGTCTCGATGTCCATGATGTCGTTGTACCGCGTCACCGACCAGTACGGGCCGAACATGCTGTCCTTGGTGTAGTGGACGGGCGCTTCCTTGCGCAGCCGGTCGAAATAGGGCCAGAACGTATCGCTCCTGAACAATTCGGGATCGCCCGGGTCGAGCTCGCCGAGCGGCAGCGAATAGGCGCGCTCGCGCGCGATCTCCCGGTCGGTGTTGGCGACGTCGATGGTCCCGTGCATGGTGGGCTCCCGGATTTCTCTTCCCTGATGGCGCCTGGAAGGCGGCTTTGACGCGAATTACATCCCGTCACACGCGTCCACGCAAGCGGGACTTTACCATGAGTCAACGGGCCGCAAGCTGGCATCCCAACCTTCGACCGCTTTCTCTGGGTTACAATCGTAATTCGAGCCGTGACAAGCGTAATTCGAGCGAATAAGGCTGTTTCAAACAACGTTTGGTTTGCCGGAGGCACGATGCCCATGATCCCCAATGCGTACCGGATCTTCAATTTCGATCTCGGCGAGACCGCGGATGCGATTCGCGAAACCGTTCATGATTTCGCCAGCAACGAGATCGCGCCACGCGCCGCCGACATCGACAGGACGAACCAGTTTCCGCGCGACCTCTGGCCGAAGATCGGCGCGCTCGGCCTGCACGGCATCACGGTCGAGGAAGAGTATGGCGGGGCAGGGCTCGGCTATCTCGAGCATTGCGTTGCGCTCGAGGAGATATCGCGCGCGTCCGCTTCGGTCGGCCTGTCCTACGGCGCCCATTCCAATCTCTGCGTCAACCAGCTTCGCCGCAACGGCAACGAGGCGCAGAAGCGCAAATATCTGCCAAAGCTGATTTCCGGCGATCATGTCGGGTCGCTTGCGATGTCGGAGCCGGGTTCGGGCTCGGACGTGGTGTCGATGAAGACCCGCGCCGAGAAGAAGGGCGATCGCTTTGTGCTGAACGGTAACAAGATGTGGATCACCAATGGTCCGGTCGCCGAGACCCTGGTGGTCTATGCGAAGACCGATCCGGGCGCAGGGCCGCGCGGCATGACCGCCTTCATCATCGAAAAGGGCATGAAGGGGTTTTCGACCGCGCAAAAGCTGGACAAGCTCGGCATGCGCGGCTCCGACACCTGCGAGCTGGTGTTCGAGGATTGCGAGGTGCCGGAGGAGAACGTGCTCGGCGAGGTCGGCCGCGGCGTCAATATCTTGATGTCGGGCCTCGACTATGAGCGCGCGGTGCTGGCGGCGGGGCCGCTTGGTATCATGCAGGCCTGCATGGACGCGGTGCTGCCTTATGTGCATGAGCGCAAGCAGTTCGGCCAGCCGATCGGGACCTTCCAGCTGGTGCAGGGCAAGGTCGCCGACATGTACACGACCATGAATGCCTCGCGCGCCTATGTCTACGCTGTCGCGAAAGCCTGCGACCGTGGCGAGACCACGCGCGAGGATGCGGCGGGCGCGATCCTCTATGCCGCCGAGAAGGCGACGCAATGCGCACTGGATGCGATCCAGCTGCTCGGCGGCAACGGCTACATCAATGACTATCCGACCGGCCGGCTGCTGCGCGACGCCAAGCTCTACGAGATCGGCGCCGGCACCAGCGAAATCCGCCGCATGCTGATCGGACGCGAGCTGTTCGACAAATCCGCTTAAGCTCCCGCCGAACGCTGCAGCGCCTCGTCGGACTTGAGGTCCCACACCGCCTGCATCGCGGTGAAGGCGTGCGCGATCGTGGGTTCCTGCCGGCGCGAGGCGAGGCAGGCGAAGCTGAGATCGCAGGTCAGGGTCACCTTGTCGGCGATGACGAAGTTGCGCTCGCGCGCGATACGTTCGATCACGGGGTCGCGGGCGAGGCTGAGGCAGATACCGGACTCGACGAAGTCGGTCATGGCCTCTTCCTGATCGGTGAACGACACCCGTTTCGGCAACGGCCCGAGCGGGCGGAAGATGTCGTCAAGCATCCGGCGGTGCGCCGACTTCGCCGGCGTCGCCAGCCATGGCAGGTGGGCGAGATCCGCCCAGCCCTTGCCGGTCACCCGGTCGCTCCATTCGCGCGGCGCGATCACCCGATAGACGTAGCTCATCAGCGGCATCAGATGGAATTTGCCATCCTCGATCAGCCGCTCGGTGAGCACATGAGACGACAGCGAGGGTTCCGGCGTCGCATCGATGTAGTAGCCGACGTCGAGCTCGCCGGTGCCGATCTGGGTCAGCACGTCGTCACTCATGCCATAGCGCAAAAACACCTCGGTGCGCTGCGCCGAGGCGGTGAGGCTGCGCACGAACGGACCGAGCCGGGTGAATTCGGGATCGAGGATGGTGCCGACGCGCAAGGTGCGGCGCTGCGACTCTTTCAATGAGTTCGCCGCCGTGCCAAAATCCTGTGCGGCAGCCACCGCCTTGTGTGCCAGCGGCAACAGCGTGGCGCCCGCTTCGGTCAGCGTGAAACCGCCCGGCGTGCGGTTGAACAGCTGCAGGCCGGTGGCTTCCTCCAGCGCCTTGAGCTGCAGGCTGACGGCCGGCTGGGTGAGGTTCAGCAGGGATGCCGCCCTGGAGACGGTGCCTTCACGCGCAACCGTGACGAAGCAGCGCAGGGCCTGGGAACGTGGTAGTTCGCTCATTTGAAAACCTTATACCACATTTCCAACAATTCATTAGACAGGAATCACCCTTCTAAGTCACAATTTTTAACAGGTAAAACTTGTCGTTGCCGACACCGGGCAGTTGAACCACAGCATTGCAGGCTTTCGTTGAGCGCCGCGCGGAGAGACACTGGCCAACATGATCCGCCGCCTCAAGCTTCGTGAACCGGTTCGGAATCCCTCGTTGATCTTATTTGCCGGCCTGATGGCGGGCCTGCCTGCGCGCGCATCCGCCGACAATTTTCCGGATCGGCCGATCCAGCTCGTGGTGCCGGCAGGGCCGGGACTGGTATGCGAAGGAAGTCGGCACGGCCGACGTCGAGGCGGTCACCGCCATGGTCGACTTTGCAGGCGGCGTCGATGCCAGGCCGTATCTTTCAGAGGCGCCGGTGCTCGCCCTCTATCCAATCGGCAGCAACATCTCGTCCGCCGATCAGGAGGCCGCGCTGCGCGAGCACGTCGCCTCTGTGCACATCACGCATCTCAACTCGTCCTCGGCGTTGCTCGGCATGCTGCAGCCCGCGGCCAGTGCCGGACAGATCCTGAATTTTGCGTCCATGCACGACGGAATTGTTTGCCACGAATGAAACCTCCACCGATATGGCGAAAACCTGTCGGCACCTTCGCCTGATGCGGGCCTCGTTCAGGCTCGATGATCCCGAACTGGAGCAGGCGTTGACCCTCATCGTGGAGCGCCTCGCGGAAGCCGGCATCGGCAGCGATGATTTCGGCGCACCGGCGTCGCAAAAGCCGCCCAAATCCTCTGCGTGAAGTCTCCTGCGTGACGCAGGACACAGACCGCACGCCAATTCGACGTGAAATGTTCGCAAAATCCACCTAAGGTTTATCGAACCCGAAAGGTTTTGGTTCGACAAACCTCGCGGTGGGTTTTCAGGGATTTCGGAATCCCGCAGCACTGTCGCGGAGTTTGACCCGTGAATGACATGTCTTCGGTGCCGCTGGTGCCTCCGCCGGCTCCGCTCCCGCCGCCACTGCCGCCGACGCAGGCCTCCTTCAGTGGAGACCGCAACGAGTTCATCCGTCTCACGGCAAGGGGCGCCGCGCTGGAGTTCGTCACCGCTGGCTTCTACCGGTTCTGGCTTGCGACCGACATCCGCCGGCATCTGTGGTCGAACACGCTGATCGACGGCGATGCCGCCGAATATACCGGGCGCGGCAAGGAGCTCCTGATCGGTTTCCTGTTCGCCATGGCGATCCTGGTGCCGATCTATCTCGCCTATTTCCTGATCGGCATCGAAGTGGAGCGCTTCAAGGAGTTCGCCAGCTTTCCGCTGATCCTCGCGTTCTACGCCTTCGGTCAATTCGCCATCTATCGCGCGCGACGTTACCGGCTGACGCGGACGGTCTGGCGCGGCGTGCGCTTCTGGATGGATGGCTCGGGCTGGGCTTATTCCTGGCGCGCGGTGCTCTGGGGCTTTCTGGTGGTTGCGACGCTCGGGCTTGCCTTGCCGTGGCGCGCGGCCGCGCTCGAGCGCTACAAGATGCGGCATTCCTATTACGGCGACCTCCGGGGCGGCTTCGTCGGCGAGGGCAAGGAATTGTTCAAGCGGGCCTGGGGTCTTTGGGTGCTGGCGCCGTTTGCGCTGATACTGTTTCCGGCGCTTCCCTTCCTCTACGCTGTGTTCAAGGCGATCGAATGGCGCTGGTGGCTCTCGGGCGTCCGCTTCGCCGGCGTTCGTCTGGAATCGAAGCTGGAGCGTGGAGCGCTGATCCACCTCTATTGGAAGGTGATCGGCTGGTATTTCCTCGCTGCATTCGCTCTCGGCATCTATCTCGCAATCTGCGCCGCGGTCATCACGGGCCTGAGCGGAGGACATGCAACCGCACCGGCAGTACTCACGAAGAACATCCCATTGCTGGTCATGAGCGCGATTGGCTATCTTGGTCTCATTCTCTCGCTCAATGTTGTGATACGCGTCTATCTCCTGCGCGACCTCTGGGCGACGGTGCTGCAGTCCGTGCAGGTGTACAACATCGGCGCGGCTGCCAACGTCACTGCCAGGGGCGAGCTTGCCAGCGCGTTGGGTGAGGGGTTCGCCGACGGCCTCGACGTTGCCGGATTCTAGCTTGTGAGCACTTTCGCGGACGGCGTATCGCCACAGGACAACGCAACCGTCTATTTTGACGGCACGTCGAGCAGGCGGCGCTCCGTCACGCTCGGTTTCGGCGATACGCTCGACATCAGCGAAGACAAAACTTTGCTGGCACGCTGGGGCTATGGCGACATCCGTCAGGCCGACAGTCCCGCAGGCACGCTGAGGGTGAGCTGTCTGTCCGCGCTACCACTGGCGCGGCTCGAAATCCGCAATATTGCGCTTGCGACCGAACTGACCTCGCGCTGCACGCGGCTCGGCGAGAATCGGACCGACGGCCGCGCGGTCGCAAAGATCGTCGGCTGGTCGCTGGCCGCGGTGGTTTCCATCGTCGCGGTCGTGCTGTTTGCGATTCCGCTGGCGGCCGACCGGCTCGCGCCGCTGGTTCCGGACGCTTTCGAGCGACGGATCGGCGATGCCAGCGACGTGCAGATCAAGGCGATCTTCGGCAGGCGAGTCTGCACCGATGCGGCGGGGCAGGCGGCCTACACCAAACTGCTGACGCTGCTGCGTGCTGCTGCCGTTCTCGATCTGGCGGCGGTGCAGTCCTCGGTATTGGATACCAAGGTGCCCAATGCTTTCGCACTACCTGGCGGCAAGGTCTATCTGTTCAACGGCCTGCTCGAGAAAGCGCAAAACCCCGACGAGATCGCGGGCGTGCTGGCGCACGAGCTCGGGCATCTGAAGCACCGCGACAACATGCGCAGCCTCATCTACAACGGCGGCACGTCGTTCCTGATCGGTCTCTTGTTCGGCGACGTCACCGGCTCCAGCGCGCTGATCTTCGCCTCGCGCACGCTGGTCACAGCCTCGCATTCGCGTGAGGCGGAGGAGGGGGCCGATACTTTCGCGATCGACGTGATGCACAAGCTCGGCCGCTCGCCCAAGCCGATGGGCGAACTTCTGTTCCGCGTCACCGGCAAGGAGGGCGACAGTAATCTGTCCATACTTGCAAGCCATCCGCTGACCGAGGACCGGCTGAAGCGCATGACGGCCGAGGATCATCCGCCGAGCGGCCCGCCATTGCTAATGGACCGGGAATGGGCCGCGCTGAAGGGGATTTGCGGAACGCCTGCCAAAAGGTGAGACCGCCGTGGCCGGGCTTGACCCGGCCATCCATCCGGTAAAAGCGTTTTTTCGATGGATGCGCGGATCAAGCCCGCGCATGACGAGCCGAGTGCTACTCCCGCAGCCTGTTCACCTTCTTCACCCACGCGCGCACGTCGGCGAGTGCTTCGGGCAGCACCGCCTTCACCTCCTCGACCGTCATTCCCGGCTTGATGCGGGGGTCGTAGAGCAGGTTGAGGATGTACTGATCGTAGATATCGAAATAGCCCATCGAAACCCTGTCGTTGAACATGGTCCATGGCACCGAGCTGGTGTCGTTGATCGGCCCCAGCGACTGCAGCAGCTCCTCATAGGCGCAATCGAGGAAGACGAAATCGCCGGAGTCGACGGTCAGGATGACGTCGGAATGGGTGATCTCGTATCTCTCATTCTTGCGGAAGCCGGACAGGCATTGCGGATCGAGCGAGCGCTTGATCTCGCGCGCCCGCTCGCTGCCGTAGGATTTCGCGATCGTGCGCGCAAGATCGCGGTCGCGCACGAGTTGCACGGTGACGTTGGCGTCCTCCGCTCTCTCGACCATCGCGATGTCGAGATGCTGGACGCGTCGTCCGATGTCGGCGACGACCCTGGCGAGTTGGGCACTTCGATCGGCGTGGTTGCCGTCCGCGAATACGCGCACGGGCTCATCATATCTGCGGATGCGGTCGACCCGTCCGGCGAGCTGAAACTCGGCGCCAAAACTCGTCTTGTAGAATCCTTCAATGATCTCGGCGTCGGTAAAGCTCTTCTTCTCCACCCGCTGGCGCGCGGCGACCTCGGGAATCTCCGGGGAGGCCGGCGGCGGCCACAACACCGCAGCGATCGCCACGGAGGCGATCGCGAGATGGAAAGAGGATACGTGCATCATCTCGCGACGCTGCCGCAACCGGCCCCCGCGCGCAAGGCGCGGGACCGGAGCGCGGTGGCGCTAATTCTTCACGATGACCGTGGTGCCGACCGGAACGCGGTTATAGAGGTCGACCACGTCTTCGTTGGTCATGCGGAAGCAGCCCGAGGATACCGCCTGACCGATCGTCTCCGGCTCGTTGGAACCGTGGATACGATAGAGCGTCGAGCCGAGATAGAGGGCGCGGGCGCCGAGCGGGTTGTCGATGCCGCCGGGCATGTAGCCGGGCAGATCGGGACGCCGCCGGCGCATTTGCGAGGGCGGGGTCCAGCCCGGCCATTCCTTCTTGGAGCTGACGCGATGCACCCCGCTCCAGCGAAAACCGTCGCGGCCGACGCCGATGCCATAGCTCAGTGCCGTGCCGCCCGGCTGGATCAGGTAAAGCCGCCGCTCGGCGGTATTGATGACAATGGTGCCCGGCGCATAGTTGGCGGGATAGCTGACGGTGGTGCGGAGGATCGGGCTTGCGCCGCCCCGGCTGAAGAAATTCGGTCCGCCTCCCATGATGTCGCGGGAATCCTCGAAGAAGCCTTGCGCCTGCGCATGGCCGACGCCGGCCAGGAATGCCGTTGCGGCGACGAGTGCAACTAACCCCCGGGTCATTTTTCTTCCTCGCAAAAAACCGTTGTTGGTGGGAGAGAGACTGGCCGCATCCGGCCGGTTTCGCAAGCCACGGCCACGTGACGCGTTGAGGGTTTCAGATGTCGCGGTTAAGAAGCTCTGCGCCATAGCGGGTGAACAATGCGCCAGCCCCCTTTGACGAACGGCTGGAACAATGGTTGATCTGGCCTGGTGCCCACTTTCCGAAGTTCGTACACCGTTGCAGCAGCCACCTTTTACGAGCTTCGGAAAGCCATGGGCACTAGCAAAATTATGACTCTTGTGCCGCTTTTCGATTTGAAGTCCCTGGGTCCATTCTCAGCTCGCAGTGCAGGGACTTCGAATTGGCGGCACTAGCCAACAACAGCCTCGCGAACGGGAGCGGAACGATGAACGGTGCGGAAAGTCTGGTGCGGACCCTGGTCGCGGGCGGCGTTAACGTCTGTTTCGCCAATCCCGGCACCTCGGAGATGCATTTCGTCGCCGCACTCGATCGGGTGGAAGGCATGCGCTGCGTGCTCGGCCTGTTCGAGGGCGTGGTGACGGGAGCGGCCGACGGCTATTACCGCATGAAAGGCACGCCTGCCTCGACCTTGCTCCATCTCGGCCCCGGCCTCGCCAACGGCCTCGCCAATCTGCACAACGCCAAGAAGGCGCGATCCGGCATTGTCAACATCGTCGGCCAGCACGCGACCTACCACATCGCTCTCAACGCGCCGCTGACCTCGGACATCGAAGGCCTGGCGCGGCCGATGTCGGAATGGGTGCGGACCTCGCCGAATGCCAAGTCGGTTTCCGCCGACGGCGCGGCTGCGATCGCCGCCGCCAGCAGCTCACCGCCCCGGATCGCCACCTTGATCCTGCCCGCCGATACCGCCTGGAACGAAGCCGACGGCATCGCGCAGGTGCCGGCGCCAAAGCAGCAGCCCGGCTTCTCGACCGAGGCCGTCGACAAGGCGGCCAGGGTGCTGCACTCCGGCGGCGATACCAATCTCCTGCTCGTCACTGGCGGCGCGCTCACCGAGCGGGGACTGGCGCTGGCGCAGCAGATCGCCGGCAAGACCGGCTGCAAGGTGATGGGCCAGACCTATCATCCGCGCATGGCGCGCGGCCGCGGCCGCTTCTCGATCGATCGTATTCCCTACGTGATCGAGTCCGCGCTGCCGATCCTGAAAAACTTCAAGAACATTGTCCTCGTCGAAGCCCGCGATCCCGTCGCCTTCTTCGCCTATCCGAACAAGCCGAGCATGCTCAAGCCCGAGGGCTGCGAGGTGCTTCAGATGACCGAGTGGGGCGAGAATTCGGTTGCGGCGCTGGAGGCGCTGGCGGACGCGCTCGGCGCCAAGGCGACCGACGTCAAGCCGCAGAAGCTTGCCGAACTGAACAAGCCGACCGGCCCGCTCAACCACGCCTCGATCGCTCAGGCGATTGCCTGCGCCATCCCCGAGAACGCCATCATCGTCGATGAGTCCATCACCACGGGCCGCGGCTTCTTCCCGCCGACGGCAGCAAGCGCGCCGCATGACTGGCTGCAGAACATGGGCGGCTCGATCGGCTTCTCCACGCCGGTTGCGACGGGTGCCGCGCTGGCCTGCCCGGACCGCAAGGTGATCTGCATGGTCGGCGACGGCAGCGCGATGTACACCATCCAGTCCCTGTGGACTCAGGTTCGCGAGGGCCTCAATGTCGTCACCATCGTGTTCGCCAACCGCATCTACCAGATCTTGCGCGGCGAGTTCGACGGCGTCGGCGCCGGCGAGCCCGGCCAGCGCGCCCAGGACATGCTCAAGCTCGACCGTCCCACCGTCGACTTCGTCGCGCTCGCGAAGGGCATGGGCGTCGAAGGGCGCGCGGTCACGACCGCCGATGACTTCAACAAGGCGCTCGCGGAAGCCATCGCAGTCCAGGGCCCGCGGCTGATCGAAGTGCAGTTTTAGAAAAATCCTCTGTATAAACCTGTAGAGCATGATCCGGAAAAGTGTGCAGCGGTTTTCCGAAAAGATCATGCTCAATCAAGAATCTAGAGCGCGAGGGCGATCCATCCTGATCCCATCGCGCTCTGTATCCACCCGCCTGCTTTTCGCTATGTTTGGGACGGAGGCTGCGGCATGCAGGCGGAACTGAACAAGCTGATATCCGCGCTCCAGGAATTCTACGCGCGCGAGACCTTTATCCTGGAGCGGGACCTGGGCGAGCGCACGCTCACGCACCGGCTTGCGGTGCTGGTCGAAAAGCACTTTGCGGGCTGGGAGGTCGATTGCGACTACGACCGGCTCGGCGAGCGCACCATGCGGCTGCCGCACGGGACGGTGTCGTCGACCGACGATCATCTCGGCAAATCCATCTATCCCGACATCGTCGTGCACCAACGCGACATTCCCAACAATCTCCTGGCGATCGAAGTCCGCAAGGCCAGCAATCACCAGCCGCTCGAGCACGACCAGCACAAGCTCAAGGCGCTGACCGACCCACACTTGTGGTTCGCCTTTTCAATCGGCGTGTTCGTGACGCTGGCGAAAAAGAACGTCACGTTTTCGGAAGTCTATGCCGGCGGGGTGATCGAGCGGCCGGCCTCGATCTGGTTTGCGGAGCGGCTGAAGGAAGCGGGGCTGGCGGGTTGATGCGCAACGTGACCCTCACGCTTCGTGAAGCGTGGGCGGTCGGCGATCAAATTGTCCCATCAAACGAAAAGGCCGCCCGGAGGGCGGCCGCATCGCTTACTGCTTCGTGGCATCCTTGGCGTCGTCGTCGCCGGACTTCTTGGCTGATTTCTTCTTCGTCTTGGTTGTCTTCTTCATGGTATCGCCCTTGCTCATGGTATCACCACCGGTGGCAGGTGCCGTCGACGTCTGGGCGAGAGCGGTCGACGAGAGAAAGGCGAGGGCGGTGGTGGCGAGAATGAGTTTGCGCATGCGAAGACCTCCGTTTGTTTTTTTACCAGCCGGCGCACCATAACGGAACCGGATAGCTTCGGGTTCAACTTCAACGATCAGTTATTCGTGAGGTCGCTTGCCTTCCAATGGTCGCTTTGCTTCGGCCCGGCGCCTCGCGGAACCGGCGGCCGCGGGTGGAGTTTTCCTTGCAAGGCAGGGCTGTCCGGAGAACAGCCATGGACTGGCGCAGCGCCATGCTACGAACCGAAAAGACGCACGACACGCGCGAGGATGAAGCCGCCTATGCGGCCGGCTGGACCATCAGCGGGCTGGCCACCCTCGGTACCATCATCGCCGTTTGGGTATTTGCGATCTGAGGCGACCAGTCCGCCTTCGCCCTTTGGGCTTCGGCGCGACAGCCTTCGCTCACTTCACAAGGGATCGAACCTTGGACCTCTCCCGTGTGAACCACAATTCGTAGACCACAACCAACCAAATTCGGCCATAGTAAGATATAAAAACCGTTGCAGCGCAGGGGTTTCTGGCCACACACGGCCACAACGAGCCATAGCAAGCCTTCCTACATTTTGTATGCCCTGGCTGTGCCCGCGATGAGTTTTTCCCTTGGGGCACAACAGAGGGCAATTATGGACTTTCCGCCATCTGGAAAGCCTTCTGTGGCCGTCCGGTCCGGTCTGCCCGCATTGCGGGACCGTCGATAACGCAGGCCGCTTGGAAGGTGTCCGTTCAAAGCCGAGCACGAAAAGCCCGGAAGGCGCGCTCCGGCACGGCCTTTGGAAATGCTACTCGCGCGAGTGCCGCAAGCAGTTCACGGTCAAGATCGGCACGGTTTTCGAGGATGCCCACATTCCGCTGCACAAGATGCTGCAGGCCGTACATCTGCTCTGTTCTTCCAAGAAGGGCTTCTCTTCGCATCAAGTTCACCGCACGCTGGAAATAACCTACAAGAGCGCGTGGTTTCTAACTCATCGCATTCGCGAAGCCATGCGCGACGGCGTTCTGGCCCCGATGGGCGGCGGCGGCAAGATCATCGAGTCCGACGAAACCTATATTGGCAAGATCGCGGGCGCGCCGAAAAAGCCGGGCATGGGTCGCGCGACGGCCTTCAAGAATGCCGTCTTGACGCTGGTCGAGCGCAGCGGTTCTGCCCGCAGCTTCCATATCGACTCCACGTCGATGGCCGATATCGCGCCGATCCTGCGCCAGAACATCAGCCGCGAAAGCGGCTTCATGAGCGACGAAGCGCCGCACTACAAGAACCTTGGCCGCGAGTTCAAGGGCGGCCACGACACGGTCAACCACAGCAAGGACGAATACGTTCGCTACGAGGCGGACAAGACGATCACGACCAACACGGTCGAGGGCTACTATTCGATCTTCAAACGCGGTATGAAGGGCATCTATCAGCACTGCTCTGAGAAGCATCTGCATCGCTACTTGTCGGAGTTCGACTTCCGCTATTCCAACCGCATCACCCTTGGCGTGGACGATCAGGACCGGGTCGTAAAGGCCCTCAAGGGCATCGCAGGAAAGCGGCTGACTTATCGTTCCCCCCCTGATCAACGGCCGTCCGGCCTCGGATAATAGGCCGTGGCGTCATCCGAGATTCAAGGCGAGGACTACGCGGCGCTAGCCGTAGTCGAGGGAATGCCGGATTACTTCCACGGCCCGTCCAGCGACGAGGACGTGTGCCTTCGTTTATCGGGAGCAAAGATTGTCAAGTTTGGGTCAACGCCGGAGAAGGGAATAGAAGGCGGCGGCCTGATCTTGGATTATAAACTAGGTAGAAAGCAGCATCGCCTCGTCTTTGGGTGCAGCGAACTTGGCATGTGGATCATTTACGACTCATTCAAGGAGTGCCCCACTCTGGATGAATCTCAATGATAACCCGCCTCAAGATTTGAGGCAGGTCAGAAATAACATTGTTGATGTTGCGGGGCTTCTCGTAGACATACCGCAAATCAACGAACGTGTTAGCGCCGAATTTGAGGAGCGTAGAAAAGTCCCGTGGAATTGGAGCTTTCGCGATCTTGGTTTGAAATTCGTCCAATAACTCGCGCTTTCCTTGAACCCATATATCCTGATCCCATAGGGTCTTGATGCGCTCGCGGATTTGCTCTGGAAGTTTTCCGTATAGTTTGTCCAGTTCGTGCAGGTAGCGAAACTCCTTAAAGGGAGTATCAAAGATAACGAGAAGGCATTTGAGGTAGAGTTCGGAGGCTAGCGCCGATATGACGAGGCACGGATCACCGAGGTACCAAACCTCCTTTTCGGAGGTGGCCACGTCTGTCTTGCGTAGACGCTCGTTCGTCCATTGAAATTTGCCCGCATGCTCAAATATCTTCTGCGGATTGAGATCACCAGGATACAGGATCATGCCGAAGGCCTCGAAGAAGTCCCAGGTTGAGAAGTTTCGCGAAGCGGCCCGGAAAGCCGGGACGGATGAATCCGAAGCACGCTTCAACACAACGCTGAAAGACTTGGCCAAGGCCCCGCGTGAACCCAAAGGCGAAGGGCCGCTAGACGAAGAGACAGTCCCTAAACCCTGATGCCCGAAACCGGCCCAATGGCCGGTTTTTGCTTGCTAGTACCCACTATCCGAAGTGACTGAGTCATATTTGCACTATCGTACGGCGTTGCCGCGTGATTTAAGATGGCATGATTGCTGATGCCATGAAAGTCCGGCTGCGGCCGGGAGATCGTGCGATTCTTGAGGCGCGCTTGCGCGCCGGCGGCACCGAACAGCGGCAACTGTTGCGGATACGGATCGTGTTGGAGGCGGCCGACGGGCACGCGACACGGGAGATCGCCCGCGAGTTGGAGACGACGCCAACGACGGTCAGCCTGTGGCGTATCCGTTACGCGCGCGAAGGCCTTGATGGGCTGGAGGATCGGCTGCGGTCCGGTACCCCGCCGATTTACGACGAGTTGACCGACCAGCGCATTCGCAAGGTTCTCGACCAGCCGCCGCCCAAGGGTTTTGCACGCTGGAACGGGCCATTGATCGCGCAGGCGTTGGGCGACGTCGATGTGCAGTATGTTTGGCGATCGCTGCGCAAGCAGAAGATCGATCTGGCCGGACGCAAAAGCTGGTGCGAGAGCAACGACCCGGATTTTGCGGCAAAGGCCGCCGATGTGGTCGGCCTCTATCTGGCGCCGCCGAGAAACGCGATTGTCCTGTGCGTCGATGAGAAACCGTCGATCCAGGCACTTGAACGGGCACAGGGTTACCTGAAGCTGCCGAACGGACGCGCCCTGACCGGACAAAGCCACGATTACAAGCGGCATGGCACGACAACCCTGTTTGCCGCTTTTGAGGTTGCCACCGGCAAGGTCCGGGCCGCACACAAGAAGCGCCGTCGCCGCAAGGAATTTCTCGACTTCATGGATGACCTCGTCGCCGCCTATCCAAAGACACGGCTCAAGGTCATTCTCGACAATCTGAATACACACCAGAAGAATGACGAATGGCTGAAACGCCATCCGCTCGTAACTTTCCACTTTACGCCGACCCGGGCCTCGTGGCTCAATCAGGTCGAGGGCTGGTTCTCCATCTTGCAGGGCCAGTCGCTGACCGGTGCATCGTTCACCTCCGTCGAGCAACTCAAGCAGCACATTAATGCGTTCATCAAAGCCTACAACAAAGATGCCGAGCCGTTCGTCTGGACAAAATCCAAAGTCCACCAGCGCCGCGTCAAAGGACGCCGTCTTAGTGACTTATGATTCCGGGTACTAGGGTATGGAACAATCAATCCGGCGACTTCCCTTTGGCGCGGCGGGTGTAAACCCGCTGATTCCCGTTTTTGTAGCGACGGACGACGCTCTCATAGCCATTCTCACTGTGCAGTACTCGGATTGGGTCGATTGGCTGGGGAGCCGGCGGCTTAGGCATGGCGTGACCAAGTTCCTTCATTCGCTTGTAAACGGCCATGCTCACTATATTAGATGCGAGATCGTTGAGGCCGCAGGCGCTGCAGGAGATCACCAGATTGGCGTTTCGCTTAAGCTCTCCCCAGCGGAACGGGATTTGTTCGCCGCACTTCGGGCAAGGAACAAAGTCGCGGTTAGGCGCCATCTGAGTGCTCTTGGGTTAATGGGAATGCCCTAACCTATCTGACTCGTCCTCTCGCTATTGTAGGTAATTACGTAGTCCACAACTTGGTTTGTGAAGTATAGATTTGCCCAACAGAGCCGGGAACGCGAAGGGAACGGTTTGTGATCCGTTTTTGGGTCTCCCCTCGATGTGCCCCGGGGCACATAGAAGATCGGTCCAATAGACAACCTTGCGCGGTGCTAATCGGTGCCTCGCTCGCAGGGCCAGCAAGATCCGTTCACTCCAAAGCAGTTGAGACACAAAGTACGGCTGATGTCGCTCGCTGCAGTTATTAGTACAACGCCAAATTAGCAGCGCCGCCCGCTCCGTGTGTGTTTCAAACGATCTGCCTGCGATATGAAATCCTCGAATATAGGCGCAGCGTCCTTAATCTTATGGCAGCCGATGCCGTCGAGAGAAGTTTTCGTGCTGTGATCAAACAGCTCCAACCAAAACAGTGGCGTGCCGTCAAAATCGACCTCCGGACCCCGAAACATGCGGATCTCGCAGTCTCCGATCGAGGCGAGCGAAACCGACGCCTGTGAAATATCCTCCGGAATGCTCGAGAGTTTGACGTAAGCTATCGCAATTCGCAGTTCGGTAAGCGCCGGGTTGGACGTGTTGCTCACGATAAACCTTGAACTCCTGAATACGTTGTGAGTCCTGCAAGCACCATCGACGCACAAAATTCGTGCCTCTGGAACGCCGCAGCACGGTCGTGCAATTCGAAAGACAGCAGGCTGGAAGCGGAGGGGATATAGCAAGACAGGCCAGAATTGTGCTTGTTATAAGGTGCCAATTATTTGTTGTTCTGCGCCAGCATCGCCTTTCGATTCGAACAGACCCCGCAGACCTGTCAATAATGGGGTGTCCACCCCCAAGCGGGTTTGCACCGTAGCGCTGGTTGCTATCAGCTTTCGTTGGGGGGGCCGCCTTCGAAATTACGTCAGCTTAAGTCGAGGCGAGCTGACCAGAACGAAATCTTCGGGGCGTCATGCCGGTCCACCGCTTGAAAGCATGTGTCAGCGAACTGACCTCGCGATAGCCAAGTAGCCATGCGATTTCGGAAACAGGCAACGTCTCATCTTGGAGATAGCGCTTGGCGAGGGCGGCCCGGAATTCGTCCAATATCGCCGCGAAGGAAGCTTCCTCCTCAGCGAGCTTGCGCGACAACGTTCGCGAGCTCATTCCAAGCCGCTGTGCAACTTCCGATCCCATGGCTCTGCCATGCGGCAGCAGTTCCGGCAGAATGTCCTCTACCTTCGAACGGACCGTGATGCGCTTTTGGGGTTTGCGCGCTAGCGCCTCCTCAGCGTAGCCCCGCAGCAGCTCGTTGAGGTGTTCGTCGCGTCCCACAACAGAAAGCAAAGCAATCGGTCGCGGAAAGCAGATCTCGTCGGCGTCAGCACCAAATTCGATGTCGACGCCGAAGAATGCTCTGAATTCCGCTGGCATCCCATTTCGGAAATGTCTTGTCTTGAGGCGCGACGGTGCCAAACGGCCGTTCGTCACCTGCCGGCAAATGCGTACCAGCGTCACCAGCCAGAACTCTATGTGCTGCCTATCGGCATGCCGGTCGACGTTAACATAATCAAGCGCAATCGCCGCCGTTCCGTCCTGCATACTGAAACGCAGACGAATGCCTTCATTGTTGATCTGGCTGTACCGCCCGGCGTTCCGAAGCGCGTCTGCAAGGTGGTCCGACGACGCTATCACATAGTAGACCAGACCGATCTCGCGCAAATCGAAACTGCGCGCCAGATGGAAACCCAGCCACTCGTCCTGTACCTCTTCGGCAGCCAGTTCCAGTAGCTTGATCTGGGTTCGTACGTCCAGTCGGATGGCTGGGTCTCGGGTCTCGTCGGGAGAAAGCCCTAACTTGGAGAGAATGACAATGGGATCCTTGCCCATCTCGTCCAACCGAGTACACGCCAGTCGCGCGATCCCACCCGTGGCGCTTGGTATCGATTTGAAACCGCTTGATCTTGCGAACCGCATGGCAGAGAGCATCCTGACCCGTTGCCCGGTTTTGTGGCGCCTACAGCCAATTGAGATCGCGTGACACTTTGGCGGTATTGATTTGCGTCAAGCAACGCTGAGCATGACATTCTGGCGACCAGTCCCCGAAGCACGCCTTACGAAGGCCAGCCGAGCCGGTGTAGAACGTTTTAGCCGTTCAGGAGAGCTGGCGGGCGGCTCAGTAGCGGCGAGCGGCTCTAACTCACCAGCTCACCCACGCGCTCTGCGGGCCTGGTGTGTCACCTGGTGTCACCCGGTCTTTATTAGCTAAAGGGAAAATAATGCAGCCGCAACCAACACCACCGTTAGGGCGCCCAAGCCGACCACCGCCGCGCCCGGGCTACTACCCTGTTAAACAGGCAAAAAATGCAATAGCCTGATGGCGCCACGCTGAATTCTAGCCGGTCCGATTGAGCCTTGACCATGTGGAAGGCGATCGCATTATCGATTTGTGCGGCGTTCCTTCTGCGCGCAACGAGCCATGCCGCGGAGATAGTGGAGAATTCAGCGTTCGTCCCCACGCCAGCCGCGCCAACGCCGGATTTCAATGCCCTTCGGATCAAGGGGCTCACCGTAGCGCTGCCCGGCCCGCAGGATACCATCGACCCCGATTTCGCGGGCATTCGATCAAGTCTTGCAGCGCTCGGGATCGGATACATCGGCTATACCAACAACAACTTTTTCGACAATATGCTGCCCGCAGAACGGACCACGTTCGGCCAGCAGGTCTATAACGGCCAGAAGCCAACTTTCTTTACGAATAACACTATGCACGTGACTTACGACCTCACCAGATACGGGATTTCTGATGGGCAGATCGTGGTTGGCGGCATCTACAATTATGACACTTGGGAGCCCGGCGGTCCGAACGCATTGAGCCTCGCGGCACTCAGCTATTATCAGACCTTCCTGAACAAGCAGGTGGAGCTGAAGGTTGGATATCAGGCCAATGTTCGTTGAATATTGGGGGCAATTTCTGGCCGGCAATTTGTCATCCGGCATCTTTGGACCGAGCGGATCAATCCCTGTCGAGGCTGGCCTTAGCGCTTGGGCTTGGACGAAACCGGCGATCAACATCAAGGTCAACGGTCCTGATGGGCTTTACAACAAGTTCGGCGTACAGGTGGCGAGCAGTCCGGATGGTCCTTTCGTCGAGAAAATGGCTAATCCAACCGGCCTCGACTGGTCTACGCCGAACAGCGGAGTTCTCGCAATCGACGAAGTTGGTTATCGCAAGGAGGCCGCCCCCGGTCAGCTTGCGACCTGGGTGCGCGCCGCTGGGATCGTCAACAACAGCAGATACGTCGATTTCGAGTTTGGCGGGCGGAATACCGGAAATTACGCAGCCTATATTCTGGCGGATCGACAGCTTGTCCAACTGGCTCCGGTAGAAGGTCAGGCTGCAAGAGGGTGGTACGCTGGCGTCACCGCAATGTATGCTCCGCCGGAGTTCAATCGCTTCAGTCAGTATTACGAGTTTCGCCTTTACGGGATAGGCCTTTTGCCGTCCCGGCCGAGTGACATGGTCTCGGTGGTTGTCTCCCGAAATGTCTTTAGCCACTATATGGTCGATGCCGCTTTGCAGATCGGCCAACTCGCGCATACCGGCAATTTTTCGATCACTGCAGCATATTATGCACCAATTGTGCCGGGTGTGCGCGTGGGCATCGGGCTCGGATACACTGATCATCCCACGCCGGTGATCTATACGCCGCAGACGGGGAGCGACCTCAATCTATTGGCCAACATTGTCACCTACTGGTAAGGCTTTATAGGAGCCGATGAGGTAGCTACCTTGGAAGCTCTGATCGTGCGACGGGAAATCCCGGACCGACTGATCGCGACCCGTGGGGGCCGCATAGCCGCATCGTGCTCGTCATGGCTGAAGCGGCTCGTCTGTATGTGTATCGCCGCCGCCGTCGTTCTTTTGGTCTCAATTGGCGGGACTGCCGCTCAGAACAGGTCTGACGAGGCTGCCGCTCCGCCAAAAAAAATTCTGTTCCTCAATCCGTATGGCCAGAATTTCGAGCCGTGGGCCGTATGGGGCAAGGAAATCCGCAATGAACTGAACCGACAGTCGCCTTGGCCGCTGGACATTGACGAATATTCCATTGCCACGGCTCGGGATGACGCCAGAGCTGCTGAGCCCAAGTTTGTTGAATATCTTACGGCGCTCTTTGCTCAACGACCGCCCGATCTGATTGTCGCTCTTGGTGGACCTGCGGCTCGCTTCGTCCAGCAACACAGAACAGACCTGTTTTCGACAACGCCGATGCTGCTCGCAGCAGTCGAACTGCGCTGGGTTGAACCCTCGATGTTATCCGAGCAAGACGCCGTGGTTGGTGTGCGGTACGATCAATTCGCTCTTGTGGAAAACATTCTGCGATTGTTGCCGGAGACGAAAGCCATCGCGATGATCATCGGAAATTCCCCCGCTGAGCGATTTTGGGTTGGCGAGGCGCAACGGGAACTGAGGCCGTTGCTCGAGAAGAACAAGGTTAAATTGCTTCTTTACAATGACCAGTCGTTCGAGGCGATCTTGAAGGAAGTTGCGAGTTTGCCGCCACACACTGCGATCTTGTTTCAGCAGATGATGGTGGACGGCGCTGGTGCCGTCTATGGAGACAAGGAGCCAATGAAGCGCGTCTATGAGGTCGCCAACGCTCCCCTTTTTACGTCCGACACGTCTCGCGTTGGTGATGGGGTTGAGGTTGTTGGCGGTCCGATGCAATCACCGACCGAGGGTGGCCGGCAGACTGCTGCTGTTGCCGTCCGAATGCTGGGAGGCGAGAAGGGAAGTGACATCAAGGTTCCTTCGATCGACTTCTCAGCACCGGAATACGATTGGCGACAACTTCAGCGTTGGAACATCAGCGAAAGCCGCCTGCCACCGGGGAGCAAAATCTTGTTTCGGGAGCCGACTGCGTGGCAGCGATATTCGTTGCAAATCGTACTGATCACCGCCGTCATTCTCGCGCAAGCTGGGCTTATCTCGGCCATGCTACAGGAGCGTCGGCGACGTCAACTGGCCGAAGTGCAGTCCCGGCAGCGCATGCCAGAACTGGCCCGCGTCATACGCTTCTCGACCGCTGGCGAACTGACCGCCTCAATTGCTCACGAAATCAACCAGCCGCTTGGGTCTATTCTGACCAATGCCGAAACAGCAAAAGAAATCCTGACATCTCCGTACCCTGACGTCGCGGAACTCAACGAGATTGTTGGCGATATCCTGCGAGATGACCGACGCGCCAGCGAAGTCATCCGGAGGATGAGGAGCCTCCTGACAAAAGCACCCTTCGAACTGAAAAATCTCGACCTAAACGAGGTCGCGCGGGAAGCCGTCGATTTTCTTTCAACGCTGGCTGTTGCACGAAAGGTCGAACTGACTAGTTTGATCACACTGAATACGCTTCCGATCCTCGGCGACCGCATTCAACTTCAACAGGTCATTCTGAACCTTGTCGTGAACGGGATCGACGCGATGACGGATACGTCTACTGAAAATCGTATCATCAGCATCCGGACTTCGCGCGGGGAAGAGTTTGCAGAGCTATCCGTGTCGGATCGAGGACCGGGCATTTCCGAAGACAAACAAAAAGAGATTTTCAAACCGTTTTACACTAGCAAGGCGCAAGGCATGGGCATGGGACTGTCCATTGCGTGCACGATTATCGAGGCGCACAAAGGGCGGATATGGGCAGAGAGCCCACCTGACGGCGGCGCATTGTTCAGGATCAGGCTTCCACTTGGAGGGATCTGACGAGAGGCGCTTCGAGGCAAGCGCCTCCACCGCCGCCACCAAAACGACATGCTCCTAGCGGCGGCGATTGTTCCACCAGACCTTGATCTATCTCAAGCCTTCTTGCAGCTCGCGCTGCTCAAACACGAAAAGCCAGAGCAATCTCCGCAATAAGAGGTAGGAGTGCTCCGGCGGGCAATGGAGGAGCAGAATGATCAGGTTGATTGCTGTTGCTGGCTTCGCCTTATCGGTTGCCGTATCGGCGCAAGCTATGACACCCGCGCCGATTACTCTTCAGCCGGATGGCATGATCACGAAAGTCGCTGCCGCCTGCGGCGTGGGTAGGACACGAGTTAACGGCGTGTGCGTGGCAAGAACCACCGTCCGCCAGACTCGCCGAGCCGTCCGCAGATGTGCGAGAGGAATGACTTGCTAGCGCTCATGGTTCAGCGGCGTCCAGAATTGAGCGACGACCGAGTTGCAACAAGGCATCCGATAGAGCTGGCAGAAATGTGCCACCGGGTGACGCGCGCGGTTCCATGGTACTGACTTGATCTATATCAACGAAAGCAATGACATGGGGAGCAACGCTCCTCCCACAGGTTGCGGCTTTCTGGCGCAACCCTGTTCCAAAATCGTCTAGTCGGCTAGCGGAATACGTCTTTTCGGCAACTGTGAAAGGATACTAGTTATGTCACGTCGAACGATCTTCTCATTGGCTGCATCGGTCATCATCGGTATCGGGTGCGTTGCGACGATTTCGACTGATGCATTCGCATATCGCGGTGGACGCGTCGGTGTTGGTCGCGCTGGCGTTTATCACGGCGGCGCCTATCGCGGCGGCGCATATCGCGGTGCTTACCGCGGCTACGCCGTACGTCGCGGAGTGGCGGTAGGCGTCGGCGCTGCTGCCGTTGGTGCCGCCGCCTACGGAGCTTACGGAAGCTATGCCGCGCCACGCTGCGGATACTATCCCTACGGACCCTGCTATTAGAGGCTATTGGAGGGTGCGCTCTCGCCGGATGCGGATCGGGGGCGCACTCATGCGATGTTCGGGGGAGCCCCATTGAGGTAATTTTTGCGTGCCCGAAATGCAGCTCGCCTTACGTTGCCGTGCTAGAATGTCGTCGGGATAATAGCGGGGCGCTTTGACTGCACCGATTGCGGGGCGGCGATCCATGCTTGGTCAGGTGCGTGATGATCCGGCCTGGCGCATCATGGCCCCTGGATCGCGAGAGAATTGCCTGATCGCTCGCATTCCAACACGCAAACGTTGGCTGGAGGACGCTGTCATGCCGATGTGTCAGTCGCCAAAGATCGTCAATGTCCTGGTCCATGCAAAGAGACTTCCTGCGAATGACAATTGCTCCCTCGCAGAAACCGGCGTGAAGTCCTTTCAAGCAAGAGGCCCCACCGTCCCGGGTGGGCTGGCCTTTCTTGGCCTCCTCTGCGTCAGCGTGCTGCTACTCGTTCGAAAGGTGGTTGCATTCGGAGTGAGGAGGATATTGTGACCCACGTTCTGATCGTCGTCAGTTGGCTCGGCGGCGCCGTCCAGGGCGCCGCGATATCGACACAGGAGTTTACGAGCGCAGAGCGTTGCGATGCAGCCCGATTGTCACTGATTGATTACGCTAAGGCTCGTGGCGTCGAAGAGACACTTCGGGCATTCTGCACGCAAAAGTGAAAAAGGGGCGCGCAAAGCGCACAACGACGAAAGAACGTGGAGAGTAGGACAGACCGTTTTGAACATGAGAGCCGGATCGTTGCCGCCGTGAAAGATCGGAGTGATCGGAGAGGTAGGTTTTGATCTCGAGGTGAGTGCCACGTCGAGATCATTTCGTACCTTCAGAGGTCAGATGATCAATGCCGAATGATCCAAAGGAGGTGATTGAATTCGCCATTTGCTCCGCTTTTGTCGCTTATCCGAAAGAAGACGACGCCCCGACTGGATCAAGCCAAAAGAATGCGTGCATTTGGCAACCGCCATAATACCGGAATTGGACGCCAAGGGGTTTCAAATCGTAAAAAAGACGGCTTGATGCGGCACGCAACATGATATCGAGGTCTTTTTGGCGATCTCGCCGCTTCCTGCTCTTGTAGCCCCGAGTTGGTTGTTGTCTTGATTGCTTCGCATCTGCGAATGTGCTCGTCTAGGGACGACCGCGGCTCTCGTCTCGGGTCTTGCGCGCGTAGTCAAGCTCAGGGGATGAGCGGCTTACGCCTCAGACATTCGCGCAGCAATCCGTCCATTACGCATTGGGTTTCGCGTTCGAGCCGAGGCTGTGCCACGGCCTCCATCGAATCAAACAGGAATTGGCAGTTGTCCTCGGTGTGGCGCGCGAATCCCGATTCGTGCAATCGCGCTGGCTGCTCGCTGTGATGCCGACCTGGGTCGTAATACATGCGGCCCCCCATGCCGAAGTTTGGTGACGAAATATTGGCAGTCACAAAGCTGCTGATCCGTTTTCCCGAAGTTGCACCAGCCCGAACAGCAGCAACGGTCTTCTGGATCGTTCCTTCTGATTATGCCATCGCGTCTGCGTTGCTCAATTGCATCAAAGGACATTGTCCTTGAGGACATGTCGAATGAACATTTGGATGCTCGAGCAGTATCTGCCGTCGTCGCCTTAATCGGCGAATGCCGTCCGTTGACCTAGATCAATGGTGCTGGTCCCGGATGCTTATCGTTTGCCTGATAGTCAGAGGAGAATGCAATGAGACGAATCCGTATCAAGCAGGCGTTGTTGGCGACGGCGGTTCTCGCCGTTGGAGTCCTGGTATCCCCAGGATGGTCACCGAGCAGCGGTCTTTCGCTGTCCATCGAGAGCGCACAGGCGAGGGTAGGGCGACCATTGACACCGGTGAGCGTCGCGGGCGTTGCACGACGAACGACACGCCGCGCAGTGGTAGGAGGGGCGGCCGTCGGTGCAGCCGCCCACGGGGCCAGCGGCTGCGTCCGCGTGCTTGTGAATGGGTCCTATGTCTGCCGCTGAATTTTGATGATGCGCGCAGCAAGTCTTGGTCACGTAGGCAGGTGATGCTGTCAGGTGACAGGCCAGCATGCGCGCAGCAATCATAGCACCACGTCAAATGCCGGTGGCAGCGGCTATAGCCCACGAGAGCGCGGCGCGCGCTCGGGGGCAGCCGTTCCGGCTATGTGCGTCCATGGTGATTTCGGCTGTGATCGTTGCCGGCAATGCCGGCAACGCCTCCGCAGGTCCGCTGACGCCCTTTCGTTTCGAAGCTCAAGCGCACCGACATTGCCCGCAGATGTGGCCGTCTGGCTCGATTTCCGGAAGCAGAGCTACTATTCAAAGCGGCAACGACGATATGCCAGCGCCTTCTACGGAAGCTTTGTGTGTCGGGAGGAAGCGCGCAGCAGCGGCTATCGTCACCCGCTGCCCAGGTTGAGCTAGCGGCCCGGCGAAGCGGGGCTGATCGCATCCAGCAGGCCGCTCTACCGGCCTTGATCCCTCGCGAGACTCGATGATCCCGTAGTGGTCATGCTTGATCTGGATCAAGCATGGGCTTGCGAGGGCAGGATAGATAGAGAATAGGAAGGTTTACGCATTGGTCCGCCCGCGTCGTCAGTGTGTGCGTCAACGACGCCGGCAGGAAATGGAACGATGGCCCTCAGGGTTTTTCGGCAGACCAGATCGGGTGATGAAATCATACAGCTCGCGGTCCGGCTCGCCCTGCTGGCCTTCCTGCTCTATTGGTCGTTCGTCCTCGTTCGGCCGTTCATTCCGATGCTCGCCTGGAGCATGGTCCTGACCGTCGCCTTGTACCCGCCGTACAATTGGCTTGTCATTCATCTGGGCGGTCGTCCGAAGCTGGCGGCCGTGATCGTCACGGTCATCAGTCTCTTGATCATCATCGGCCCCGTCACGTGGCTTGGAGTCGGTTTGATCGATGGCCTGCAAGATTTCGGGGGCGAGCTCGGTGCGGGTACCCTGGCCATTCCGTCTCCTCCGGAGGGCGTGAAGGAATGGCCGATCGTGGGTGCGCAGATCTACGGCCTCTGGGACCAAGCCTCGAGGAATCTGGGGGATGCGTTGCGCGAGATTGCACCGCATCTGAAGCCGCTGGCCGGTCCGGTGCTCGCCTTTGCAGGCAGTGCGGGCATCGGAACACTCAAGTTCGTGTTGTCGGTGGCGCTTTCCGGTTTCCTGTTCCTCTATGGCCCTGGCCTGGTCGAGGGGATAAGGCGGCTTCAGGCGCGGGTCGTGATGCAGCGAAACGAAGATCTTGTTGCGCTGGCCGGGCTCACGATACGCACGGTGTCGCAGGGCGTGATCGGCGTGGCGGTTCTTCAATCGCTGCTGGCCGGTATAGGATTGAAACTCGCAGGTGTGCCGCACGCCGGTGTATTGGCGTTCGCCGTGCTCGTCCTTGCCATCCTGCAAATCGGGTCGGCGATCGTCCTGCTTCCCGTGATCATATGGATCTGGGCGACCAAGGATTTTGCGGTGGCTCTGCCGCTGACGATCTATTTGTTGATCGTGGGGTTGGCAGACAACATCCTGAAGCCCATGCTCATGGGACGCGGCCTGAGTACCCCCATGCTTGTCATCTTCATCGGCGTCCTGGGCGGCATGATCGCGCACGGCATCGTCGGCCTGTTTGTGGGGCCCATTATCCTGGCAGTAGTTTGGCAATTGATGATGGCGTGGATTCGGGAAGAGCGGACCGAGACAGCTCCGCCCGATGTGGAGCACTAGCGGCGAAAGAGCGGCGCGGAGAGTTAGCGTTTAAGCCCGGTGTCGCTGACCCTTTTTGGCCACGCCGCTACTTGTCAACCGAAGCTGGTTAGAACGGCGGCATAACGCAGAGCGGCCCGAGCGCCGGAGGCATCGTATGTTGCGGCAATATCTCGTGGGCGCAGCCGTCAGTGTCTGCAACATCGCGGTCCATGCCCTGATCGTGGTGGCGGTCATCAAGGTGGTCCGCGTTGTTGATGAGTGGGCGACGACGCGTCAAACGCTTCGACTGATCGCGGTCATGATCGCCACCGTGACCGTCCTGATGGTCGCGCACCTGACCGAGGTGCTGGTCTGGTCATTGACCTACGTGATGACAGGCGCGGCGCCGGACGGCGCCGATCTCGTCTATTTCGCTTTCGTGAACTATACGACGCTGGGCTACGGCGACGTGACGCCGGTGCAACGCTGGCACCTGCTTGGGCCGATGACGGCGATGAACGGTGTTCTGCTGTTTGGCTGGTCGACGGCCGTAATCTTTGAGGTCTTGCGGATGACGCTGATGGCGACCGGAGGCGAACCGGAAAAGCAGGAGAAGCGCTGGTGGCCCGGATAGGGCATCACGTGGGCAGATATGCCGCGCGGCGACATCGTTGTTTGGATCGTTCGTGCAGGCTGGGCATGGCAAGGTGCATTGAGGACCATGATCGGGCGCCCTTGATCTGTATCAACCCCGCCGCTTGAACCTCTATCAGACTCCAGTTGCGCTCTACGTCACCCTTGAAAAGCTGCCTCAAATGCAGATAGCTCAAGGAGCAGTTGGAGCTTCTGACATGGAGATCAAAATGAAACTATCGATCGTTTTATCGACGCTGCTGGTCGCTGGCGTTATGGCCGCAAGTGTCGAACCGGCCAGTGCCGTCATCTACTGCAGCTACGTTGGTTACCCGGTTGGTTGCGTCGCAAGAGCGGGTGTCGTGCTGCGTCCGCGCCCGGTCGCACGCGCCGCGGTGACGCACGGAACGGCAGTGAATCGCGGCGGTCCGGTGAACCGCGTCGGTCGGCGTTGACGAGAGCCGGCGAACTCTCGGCGTCGCGGATCGCTCGACGTTGAAGCGTTGACTTACAGCGGACAGTTCGTCCCGAGACAGAACCGTGCCCGAGTTCCAGTTGAAGCGGGCGCGGCGCCGCAGTGGAGCAACCCATGCCACTCGCGCGTTATTTTTCCTATGTTGGCGGAGTATTGCTCGCGCTGTTGTTCATTCTGGATGCGTATCTTCCGAAGATCCCGGTAGATGAAAAGGTGCATGTCAATCTGCCCGTCATCCGTATTCATTCCGACCGGAAATGGCCGGAGCGCATTGTGTTCGATACCAGCGTTCCCACGATCATTCCCGCTCGGATCGCCAGTAGTGAGCCGAGCGTCCCGGCTCCGCAAAGGACCAGCGAAGTTGCTGTCAAGGCAGGCGGGCGCGAGGCGTTCGCGCAGATGCAACCATCCGATACCAGACTGTTGCAGCCGCCCAGTCCAAAAAAGCGAGAACCAAAGCTGCAACGCAGGAGCAGGATCGCAAGGAAATACACGCCGCCGCGTTTCACGTCAGCGCGGCAGTGGCAATTTGGCTGGTTTGGTCAGAGCGCCTGGCGAGGAGGCTAACCGGCACGGCTGTGAGCGATTATCAGAGCTCAGCACGGACCGAGACGATCCGCTTCCGCGGTACGCTTGACGATGTGATCGTCGTCCCCCTTGTTCTTGTCGTGCTCGCCGCAAACAAGATACTGCGTTTCGTTCTTTTGATCTTGATGCGGCTGCTCGACTACGCCTTCCCTTTGGCAATGCAGATTATCTGGCTTCCGCTCCTTGCGGCCAGGGTTCTGGGCAACGTCGTCATCGCCGTCCTGAGCGGCGGATTGCGCTTGCTTCCCCTTTCCGAGACGAAACGCCGACAGTGGGAAATATCGATCCGGCGGAACTGGTCGTGGCTCCGGCGCAAGATCAGCTATCGGGCGTTCGAACAGGCTGTTCATGTTGCTTTTGAACGCGGCATGGCATGGGTGTTCCGAAAATGTCGGCATCTCACGCCGAACACCGCCTTGCTTGTGATTCTGGGCGCGGCTCTCTGGTTTCCGATCTCCTTCGGGGTCGCAACGGTGATGCACGCATTGTTGTTTGCCAAGGTCGCGTCGTGGCCCGCCTGGATGCAGCTTTTGCATCCGCTGGCAACGGTCATCGCCAAAAGCAAGCTTTTGGTGCTCCCGGTGTACCCGGCAGCCTGGCCGCAGGCCAAAAAAAATTCTTTCGTGCAATTCCTGTTCGAGAGTTATGAAACCATCAAGCGGCTGTATTTGGTCAAAAAGGTCGGGTTTCGGTATCGGCAGGCGGAGACCACCGGCATAGCGGCGGTTGAGAAGCTCGATCGCACCGCCGGCCTCGCATCGGTGGTGACGTGGCTGCGTAAGGCGCATGTAGCCGAACATCTGGGCGTCGAAAGGCCGACTCAGAAATTGCGCTGGTTCTTCTCGCGATGGTCAATCAAGTTCTCGGCCGAATATTACGAAGCGAAGGAACGGGAAGCCTCGGGCGTCGCATCAGGTGCGACGGAAAAGCGATTGTGATGTGTTTGCATGGGTGCTTCGCCCATCTCACCAAGCCGTTCTCGGCGAAGCCGCTGATCGGGTCGCTCGCGCGAGCCTCGGCTTCTTGTCGATGCCAAGCTATTGATTCGTCGTCGGTGAAGAATGGCCTTTTCAGGTGGCCCGGGTATTTGGCGTTGCGAAGAGCGCGGCCAGGAAGAGGCGCAATAAAATCCTGAGCCACCTGATCAGGCGGCGGAAGTTGTAGCCGGCGGCGGCGAGGACGGCGTTGTTGAGGTCGCCGTGGCGGTGGGCGAGATAGTTGCGGTCCATTCGGTGATCTTCCTTGAGATGGCCGATGACGGGCTCGACAGCGGCGCGGCGTCGCATCTCTCGTTTGACCTGTGGGGTCACCCGTCGCTTTTGCTTGGATGTATAGATTTTGAACTTGTAATCTGGCGGCGCGTTGTGGCCGCGGTATCCGGCATCGGCGTGGAGCCGTTCGATCGTATTGCCGACGAGTTGCTCGATCGCAGGGATGACGCCAGCCAGCGTATGGCCGTCATAGGGATTGCCTGGCAGCGCTTGCGCATGGACGACGAACTGGCCGCCCTTGCTGTGCTTGAGGGTGGTGGCAACGCTGACCTTGACGCCGAACTCGTAAGGCTTGTGTGCCTTGCCCTTGCCGATGCACTCCACTTCGGGCGCATGCAGGCTGTAGATCTTGGGCCCGCGCTGTCCGCGTTCCTGAACGCGTACTCGCCGCGCCAGGCTCAGGAGATGAGCGAACGCTGCCTCAAGCCGGGGATCGCTATCGATCTTGCGGGCAATATCGCGGATGATGCGGCCGAGATAGGTCTTGAGCTTGCGCAAAGACCTGTTGGCGCGCTTGAACTGCTTGGCATGGGCGTAACGCTGATGCTGGATCAGGGCGAACTTGCCGACCCGCGTATAAGACTGGCGCAACTCCACGCCCAGCTGTTTGGCCAGCTTCACCAGCTTCTCGCGGGCTCGGTTCAACAGCTTTGCGTCGGTCGGGAAGGTAATATTCTTCGGCTGCACCGTGGTATCGACAATGACGCGGGCGAGATCGCCAGGCTTCATCGCGCCAGTCCTGGTTGCGACTGCCAGGCTCTCCTGCAACAGCGTCTGCAACCGTTCTTCGCCCATGCGATTGCGCCAGTTGGTCATCGAGGAGCGATCGAGCGGCAGCCGGTGCTGGAAAAACTCTTCCCCGCAAAAATACTGGTAATACGGGTTCTCAATCCACAGTTCGCACACCACCTCGTCGCTGAGGTTGTAGGTGTGCTTGAGAATGGCGAGCCCAGCCATCAGTCGCGTCGGTAGCGGCGGTTGGCCCGGACCATCCTTGTAAACCGCGCCGAATTTCTCTTCCAGGAACCGCCAATCGATCGTCCGCGCCAGCTTCACCAGCGCGTGGTCCATGTTGATGACCTGATCGAGCCGCGAACGAAACAGATCCTGCTCGCCGCTCTCTCGTCGCTCCCGTGGCCGCATCAACCCCTCCCGCACGTCGATGCGGCAGAGAATCATAGCTTGAGATTCGAGGGAATCCCCAACGTGAATTTGCAAGAAAATCGGCACCTGAGCCCCAATTTCCGGCAAATCCAATCACGACAATTCCGGCGATTTCTATTGCCAGTCAAACACTTCAGGATATTTCACGGACGACTGATTCGCCGGTTCTCACTGGCGAAGGGCCTGGCGGATATCTTGCCGTTGCCGGGCGAGGCATTCGGATTTGAAACATTTCGCTCAACAAAAAGGCCGACATTTCTGTCGGCCAAGTTGCTGGAACATGTAAATCGAGGTCAGTAATGCGCGGTCAGCGGTGCACCGTACCCGCCGAAGCGATAGTTGATGCGCAAGGTGACCATGTCCACGTCCTGGCTGATCCGGTCGTTGAGGATGCCTACGAGGCGCGGGTCAACCACGGAGAAGGAGTTGTTTGCATTTCCCATCCACAGGTGATCGTATTCAACACCGAACGACCAGTTCGGTGAAAAGCCATACTCAAAGCCGACACCCAAGGTGCCGCCCCAGCGCGTCGCACTTGCGGAGACCAGACCGGTCCCGGTGACCGTGTCTGATATGGTGAAGCTATTGCTGGTTACAGCCGCACCGCCCTTGAGGTAGAACAGCGTCGTATTCCACGCCGCCCAACCGATCTGGCCCGTGAAAAGGCCGATGCCGTCAGTCTTCACGTTGGTTGAGAGCGCCGGGTTGAACACGCTGACGCGACTGCTGCTGAGATCGGCCCAATCGCCTTGTGCTTCCAATCCGAACACAAACTGATTGGTTTGCCAGCGATACCCGATTTGCCCGCCGAAGAGGCCTCCGGAACGATCACCGCAACCGCCGATGAAATCTGTCCCGGCTGCATTAAAGAGATCCACGCAACTGTGGTTATCACCCCAGCCGCCATTGGCGCCGATGTAGAAGCCACTCCAATTGTAGATCACCGGAAGCGGGGCCGGTGGGGGTGCCTTTACCGCCATGTCCGCGGCCAAGGCCGGCGCAGTCACGCCCAACGCAATCAAACCAATTGTACTCAGCACGATTTTCTTCATTGTATTCCCTCCTGCACCGTCGTTTCCGACATGAAGCGAACTTTCACGCGAATCCTAAACGCGCGACGCCGGGACCGGCGTACCAAAATGGCAACACACAATAAGAATCGAAATTATAAGGTAAGCCATTGATTTAATTGGTATTAATTAAGAGGCCGCATAAAGCGGCTTCCGCCGGTGCCCGCGAGTTTGTGTTTTTTCTGAGTTCACGAAGCTCCCGACTCCAACCGATTTCCGGAAGCGAATCTCTCGCACGCCGCGCATCGCGAGTTGCCGAACACGCGCGTTGAGTTGGTATTTGGCTGAAACAACGGACGCGGGGGCGGGGCTAGTGAAACGACGCGCTGGGCGTGCAAGTACGATGTCCGGGTTGGGGAGCCAAAAAGCCCGATGCCGCGCGTGCTCGCAAAGCTGACGCCTTAACCTGGCCCCTTTCTGTCCGAGCTGCGAGCGTCGGCCGGATCTTCTTCGCGCCCATCGTCGAGCCATCCAGGGACGTCGCTCGATGGAATGGTTCGTCTTGGCAGATGAGGATTAAGAGTGCCCGCGTGGACGATCAGCCCCTCGTCGAATTTCGCGCGCGCGAACTCCTTGGCTTCCTTTTCAGTCTCAAATGTCTTGGTTGATCGTGGGCTTCGCCTTCTTTGCGACGTCCCGCGCTTGTGCACTTCAAATGTAACATACCAAACCTGCGGCATCTCGCACCCAAGGGCGGCAACTGGAGACGTGTCGGAATCGATCAAGCTGACATCACGGGCCAAAACCTCCACCGGCGATAAAGTGCGCCTGCTTCTCCGATGTGGGCGGCGACGTCGAAAATGATGCCAATGGGTCATGGCCGCTTGATCTGAATCAAATGCGTGCGGATCGTGCGATGCACTATGTCTACCAGCCGCTCGACTTCTGATGCGGCCTGCTCGCCCTCAGTCATGTTTGCTGAGTGTGGCGCGCTCGACACAGCTTGCCGCCAAGTTGCTGTATCGATCTGGACCAATCGCACCGCGGCTTGCGCAAGTGTTCGTTTGGAAGAACTCTGTGATTCCTTTTTTGAAGTGCACAGGCCTGCAGCCGCAAAATAAGAAAAACCAAGCGCGGGCCGCTGCAAAAGGTAGGGGAGCCGGAATGTGGACATCCAAGCCGAAACGAACCCGGGCGCCAGGCGACATTTCCTTGTGGCCTCTCGCTGTTGGCTGGATTGGAATTTGCCTGGGATTGGTCGGCGCGGTCACGCAATCCCAGGCGCAACAACTTTTGCCGGCCGATCGCACTGAGATCGCCGATCAGGAGCGCCTATCCTGGACCCTGCAAAAGTTTCCTCCCCAGCCCTACATGAACGAGGTCTATTGGCAGTATTCCAAAGAGACCCCGGCATTCTTTCGTGATTCCCTGGTGCAATTCGTAGCCCGAACATATTATTTGACCCGCGATAATTCTGATGGATCGAAGTCGCAAGCCTGGGCGGGGGGTGGCTGGCTGGCGTTTCGATCGGGTCTTATCGGTGATGTGTTCGGGGTGCATTTAGCTGGCTATACCTCGCAACCGATTTTCGCTCCGGCCGATGAAGGTGGCACAAAGCTCCTGGCGCCGCCGCAGAATTCGATCGGCGTGCTCGGACAGGCCTATGGGCGTGTGCAACTCGGCGACCAGGAAATTCGAGGCGGCCGCCAATTGGTGGATACCCCGCTCATCAACCCGCAAGACAATCGCATGGTGCCCAATACGTTTGAAGGTGCCACGGTGGTTTCGCTGCCGGACAAGGATCGAAACTACGATTACTCCGTCGGTTATCTCTGGACTATAAAACAGCGAGACTCGAACGACTTCATTCAGATGTCGGATGCGCTGACAGGCAGCGACGTCATCAACCATGGCGCGGCCTTCGGCATGATCAAGTACCGGCCGGTCGCGGGGCTTTCGCTTGTAGGCATGGACTACAACGTCCAGGACGTCGTCAACACGGCCTTCGGCCAAGCCGAATACGATTTCAAGCAGCCGAAGGGAGCTCCAAACTGGATCGTCGGCGCGAACGTCATCGGACAACAAAGCATCGGAGCCAATCTGCTCACCGGCGCTCCCTTCGAGACCTATCAAGCTTCCGCGAAAGGACAGATGACTTATGCCGGATGGACTGTATTCGTCGCTGGTTCGGTTACCGGCAGCGAATCCAAGATATTTTCGCAATACGGCACCAAGCCAAACTACACCGACATGCAGCAGGTGTCATTCGACAACGCCAATGAAAAAGCTGTCGGTGCCAGCGTAGCTTATGATTTCGGCACAATCGGTCTTTCCGGACTTAGCACCGGCGCCTGGTATACGCAGGGCTGGGACGCCATCAACAGCAGCACCAACCTGGGAATTCCCGATCGGAGGGAGCTAGACCTCTGGATACAGTATCGTCCCACGGAAGGTCCGCTGAAAGGTTTTCGTCTCAAGACGCAATATTCGAATCTTTGGCAACAGGGTAACGTGCGCGATAGCCAACCGGAGTTTCGTTTCATCGTTGATTATACCGTGCTGTTCCGCCCGCCTCCCGCAAAATAGTCTGGCTTGAGGCCTGATACTGCCGGCACCGCAAAGAGGCCCGCGGCTTTGAGGCTGCCTTGATGACGTTGCCTGGGCGTCAGCTAGTCTAGAGGTCCAGTTCGGCCAACCGGTGCCGGTCCAGCAGCACGATCTGGCGCTGCGTCTGGCCGAGAAAGCCGAGGATGCCCATGCCGTGAAGATGTGACAGCGCCCGGGAAACAGTTTCGAGTGTAAGTCCCAGGTAGTCGGCGATATCGCGACGGCACATCGGAAGCGCCATTACGCTGGCGGCGGACAGGCGATGGTCCATCTCGAGCAGGAAGGCGGCCACCCGCTCAACTGATGTCTTGCGTCCCAGGAGCAGCATGTGGTCCTCGGCATGCTGCAGGTTGATGGTTGTCATATTGAGGAGGTCGAGCGCGACATGCACGTCGCCCTCTGCCACATGCTCGAGGCTGCATCGCTTCATCAACCGCACCGTCGTTTCGACGATCGCCTCTGTCGTAAACCGATGGACGGACCCGTTTTCCAGGCCGAAAATGTCGCCGACCAAGTGAAAGGCCCCGATCTGGCGGCGCCCATCGGACAGGAGCCTGTAACTCCGAACAGCACCCTCCACCACTTGGTAGATGTATTCCGCGGGCTCCGCTTCTCCGTAAATCTCGGCAGCCCTGTTATACTTGAATTCGCTTAAATTTACCCGGGCGCGGGAGAGCTCGCCAAGTTGACTAAGGGTGCTCTGCCTGCCAGCCGAAGCGGCGTTGATATTGACAAGCATGGAAACTCTCCGTGTCTGTTCAAATCTTTCCGAGTTCCACGCGGGCGGGCGTTCTCGGTAACTGTTTACGACGCGGCCTGCCCCCGCGACTATTGGCTTGACGGCCATTGTCCCAGAGGACATTGCCCGGAGGGACATTGTCCCCATGGGCGGAGATTTGCGGGTGCGACAGTTTGTCGTCAGATCGTCCGCATCTCGGTGTATAGTCTTATCGACGCAATCGGATTTACGGGTTTAGGTCCGCTTGCGATGGTTCGCATGGTGTGCTCGCTACTGTGCAGGGGACCAGGCTGATCGGGGCGCAGTGTTTCGTCCGCCTCAGCGATAGGAGATGCGATCGTGTCCGGTGTTGTTCACGTCGTCGATGATGATGCATCCTTCCGGACCGCCATTGAACGCCGCTTGAAGAAAGCCGGCTACGAAGTCGCGACGTATCCGTCGGCCCAGCATTTGCTGGATCATTTGCCGGACGAGAAGGCGCCAGGCTGCATCCTCCTCGATGTCAGGATACCGGGTTTGAGCGGCCCGGAGCTGCAAGGCCGCCTCAGCGAACTCGGTTTGACCCTGCCTATCGTGTTTCTCACCGGCTACGCCGATGTCCCGACCACCGTGCAGGCGATCAAGGCCGGCGCCGACGATGTTCTGACCAAGCCGGTATCGTCCGATAATTTGCTTGGCGCCATCCGGAGGGCAATCGCGCATCATGCAGCGGCAAGCGACGTTAGGGGCCGGCTCGATGTTCTTCGCGCGCGTCTCGGGAGGCTGACGCCACGCGAACGAGAGGTTTTCGAACTCGTCGTTCGCGGCAAGACCAACAAGCATGTCGCGCTTGAATTGGGCACGACCGAACGCACCATCAAGGCGCATCGCCACAGGGTGATGGAGAAGATGCAGGTTCAATCTCTTGCGGAGCTTGTCTCGCTTGCCGAACGGGCGGGTACGCTGGCCGCCGACTCCTCCAGCAGGATGGAGCAACGCAAGGCGAAGTGACTGCTTTCCGATTCCAGGTCGCTCCTTGTCCTATGGGACAATAGGAAAGCCGATGCGCGGAGCGTATCGATATACCTCATGTGATCCAAAAAAACTTGGTGGCTGTGTTGGCCGGGGTTCACCGGCCGGGCCGGGTTATTTCGGTGACTTGCCCCTTTGACTCTCGGCGCGAGGCATGAGATGAGGGTTGCGCGATCGTGGCAAACAAAGCCGTTTTTGTCGTGGATGATGACCCCGGAACGTTAAGAGGGGTGAAACGACTGTTGAGGCAGCATGGCTATGACAGCGTGCTGTTCGAGTCGGCTGAGGCTTTTGAAAATCACAACGACGTCGACCAGGCTCTTTGTGTCATTCTGGACATCAACCTGAACAATGAGTTAGGGATCGAGGTGAGGCGCCGCCTCAAGGCCGCGGGAATTTCTGTTCCGGTCATTTATATCACCGCCAATGACAACCATTCGGTTCGCATGGCCGCTCTGGAATCCGGATGCATCGCCTACCTTACAAAGCCGTTCTCGGCGAAGTCGCTGATCGAGCCGCTTGAGCAAGCCTCGGCGGGGCTGGCATAGAACTGCGATCGCCAGGATGGCTTGGCGTTTCGTCACTCGTCGATTGCCTGTTCGAAGACCCTCGATGGAGGCCCTTGTCGAACTGTCGCGAACTGGTTGAGCGGAAGCGAGGTGCTGACCGTCAGCACGCTGGAATCGACAACCTCCAGCAGAAGGCTCTTGCCGGTCTCCAGGTCCTTGAGCAGCCCCGGATCGGCCAGATCGGCCGCGATGCAGGTATTGGTCAGGCACCAGACATAGGGAATTCGATACGGCGTTCCCTGGTCGACGGTGAGTTTGACGCCGGCCTGCAGGTACAGGCCGACGGGAAGGAACAGTTGCAGCCGTGCGGCCTTGTCGCCCTCGCGCTCGATCACGTCGATGCGCACGGCAGACTGACCCGTCTCGAATGTCCCGCTGATCGATGTCCGGCACACCATCTTGGTTCCGGGCGTCTTGAAGCAGAACTTGCTCCAATCGGAATACTTGATCGTTCTCGCCATGCGCTGTCCGCGTGGCGCGAATTCCTGACCGGCTGGCTTGTCATTTGGCTGAGAGCCCCCGGACGGGGAGGGCTGCTGTGCGTAGCTCGGTGCTGGACCGCCGGACGTCAGGAGGACCAGCCCTATTGCCGAGAGAAGGAGAGATGAAGAATGAAATCGGCTGAGGGCCTGCGCGATCATGTCCTGTCTCCGTTGATGCGTTAGCGGCGACTATCAAGGAACTGGCTCACCAGCGGTGCCCACAGCGGAATGGCGTCAGGTGAATCGATCAGGAAATGCCCGTCGCTGCCGAACGGAGGAAGCAGGTGATATTCGGCGCTGCCGCCGGCCTCGGTGTAAGCCTGGTGCATTCGCTTTGATAAGGCCGGACCGAAGAACGTGTCGTTCTCGATATAGATCCACAGCATGGGTACGTGCGCGGTACGTCCGAATTCGCCGGTTGCAGCAACGAGTTTGTCCGGCGCGCAATTGTTGTTGGGCTTGCCGTCGACCCGTCCACCGCGGCCTGCCGCAAACGTGATGATGGCCCGGACACCGGGCACATTCCGGCTCGACAGCGCAATCGCTGCCCAGCCGCCGGCCGATTGGCCGACCACGATGACGTTGTCGGGCACGATCAATTTCTGATCGGCCATGTAGTCGATGATCCACTTGTCGAGCAGGGCGACCGCAAGTCCGGCGTCGTGGAAGTTCGGATTGTCGCAACTGCCGATCTTCGAATAGAACGACGAGTATAATCCACGCTCCGGTTCATCGAGCGCTGCCGCGCCATATCCGGTACCCGAGGGCGCGACGACCATGTAGCCCCTCCGCGCGAACCACATCGCTGCATCCCTGAATTCGACGATTGGGAAGAAACTGCGCTCCCGCTGATTGAGGGAAACCCCGTGGTTCATGACTACAAGCGGAAACGGGCCGCTGCCCGTGGGGCGAACCACATAGGCGATGGTAGGTATTGTGACGGGGATCGCCCACACTTCCTCCTGGATCGCCGGATTTGCGGGTTGCTCCTCGGCGGACGCCGCGACTGGCAGCATGAGAGTAATGGCCGTGCAGCAGGCGAGAACACGCAACAGATGTCGAAGCATGGCGTTCGTCCGGTTATATCCCGCAGCGTTCATCGCCATCGAGAACCCAAACGCTTTGCTTGCGGCGCATCGGCGCGTTGATCCGGATCAAGGCGGCGCCGCTGCGGCGTCATCCGGAATAGGTGAGCGTGACGATGACCGGTCCGAGAATGGTCAAGAGCACGTTTCCGACCGCATACGGCACGGCGACCCCGAGCACTGGCGTCTGACTGTCGGCTCGTTCGCAAGTCCCGGTGACGGCCGCATCCACCGTCATCGCTCCCGCAAGCGCGCCACAAATGATGACCGGGTTCAGGCCCAGGATGCGATACGACACGATGGTCGCGACCGTCAGCGGAACGAGCGTAACGACGATGCCCAGGGAGAGAAGCAGCAGGCCGTGGGATTGAATGGCCGCAATCGCTGCCGGGCCGTTTGCGAGCCCGATGGCCGCGATGAATCCGCCGAGGCCGATGTCGCTTAGCGTTTGCTGCGCGGCCGGCGGGAAGCTTCCGACGGTCGGGCGGCGCGTGCGCAGCCAGCCGCAGATCAGTCCCGCGAGCAGGGTGCCGCCGGCGCCGCCCAGCGTCACAGCGAAAGACCCGACCTTGAAACTAAGCAATCCTATCAGCAGGCCCGCCGCAATTCCCGCCGCGAGGAAGGCGATATCGGTCCGGTCACCATAGCGCATCACCTGACCGACCTTTGCCGCGGCGCGTTCGACGTCGCGCGTCGCACCGACCAATGTCATGACGTCGCCGAGATAGATCCGTTGTTTCCGGCGTGAGCGGGACTTCCTGTCCTCTGCGGGTCAAATCCCGCAGAAACACGCCGCGCGCGGCATCGCCGACCCGATCGGCGATGTCGCTCAAGGTGCGGCCGTGCAGCTCGTTATTGGTGACGAGGACGCCAAGTGCGTCGCCCGAGATCTCCCGCAGCACCTCCGCGCCTTCGATCTCGGGGCCGATCGCAGTACCGGCCTTGATGAGGGCCGATGCTGGTCCGGCGAGAACGACCTCATCGCCGCTTTCGAGGACCGTTTGCCGTTTCGATTCGACGTCGCTGCCGTTGCGGACAATGCGTCCGAAGACGACACGCTGGCCGATACGATCTTCGATTGCGCCAACCGTCTGCCCGGCGGCGAGCGACGACCCGATAGGCCCGCGCCTTGAACTTCTGGTAACCCAGGCTTCCGGCCTTGCGGCGCCTTTGCCTCCGGAAAGAGTTGCCTCCAGCTTGGCGGCTTCTTCCTTGAGGTCAATGCCCATCAGCCAGGGCGCGGCAAAGGGCACGAACAGCAGCGTCAGGATATAACCAAGGATGTAGGTGACGGCATAACCCGCGGCGATATTGGCTTGCTGCTGTCGCAAAACATCGTCGGCAAGCCCGAGTTGGGCCAGCGCGCCCGTCGCCGTTCCGATCATGGATGACTGGGTGAGGCTGCCGGACGCAAGACCGGCAGCCGTGCCGGGATCCAGATGAAAGGCAAAGGCGAAAACGAGAACCAGGGAGAGGCCGGTGGCGCTGACAACCAGGGCGACGCCAACCTGTGACAGCGTGCGGAGGCTCAGCGAAGCAAAGAATTCAGGTCCCGATTTATACCCGATCGTGAAGACGAACAGGCTGAAGAACATCGACTTGAACAACGGCGGGATCACGAAGGTTCCGAGTTGTCCAAGCAGCACGGCCACGACCAGCGTGCAGGCCGTGGCGCCTACCGAAAATCCCTTGAACTGGAGCCGCCCAAAGAACGTTCCGATTGCGATTGAGAGAAGCAGAAAAATTTCCGGTGCGGTCGAAATGATCCACTTGATGGTGTCCATAGGCGCGATCCTCCAGCCCAGAAGAAGCGCGCAAGATCGGATCAACCCCATTCAAGGTCATTGATTTAAGTCAAGCCGGCATCCTTCGCCGGAATTACCTTCCTGGCGATTTGTCTGCTTTCCTGTCCCAACCGTCGCCGAACGGAATTTTGTGCGTGTCGATCCCGCAAGCTACCGCCGTATCGTTTCCCCCGCGAGGAGGCGCTCTTGATCGCCAGCCTGCTGGCGCTGACCGGTGGATATCTCGATGCTTACACCTGGATCGTTCATCGGGCTTTTGCCAATGCGCAGACGGCCAATCTGGTGTTTCTGTGGGTCTATATCGTGTTGTTGCTTTGCGAGTTGACGGCTGCCAAGGAGTAGGGCTCGTCATTCATTGCGGCGACTTGATTTAAATCAAGACTTGGTCCGAGCGTAGCTGACTAGATTTGTCCAACCATGATCGCAGGTTGGGAGAACCGTTATGGCGCAGGAACGTCGGATCGATCAATTTTTCTCCGGCCCCGGCGCCCGCGCGGACGAATGGCGCGGACTGGTCGAGGCGGCCAAAGCTTGGTCGAGCGCGTCAGGAGATCGCACCGGCTTCGAAGAAAAACTTTCTCAGCTGGCAATCACCGAAGAATATCATGCCTATCCCGGCCTCCGCCTGATGGCGGCCCTGACCGAACGCGCGGCCGCAGGTGACGTGTCAGGCACGCTCGCGCTGGCGATGCGCATCACGCAGTCGCTGCAGACGCGTTCATTCCGCCAGCATGCCGGCGATTGGGATACGCATGCGGATTCCGACGCTGAAATGCCGGATCTGCTGCCGGCCGGATTTGGCGAGACCAGGGCGCGGCGGCCATATTTCGAAACCCTGATTGTCACCGGTATTCCGGCTACGAACTGGTCCAACCTTGCCGCCGAATGGCGGAAGCTGCGCCGTCCGGTGGATGCTTTCATCTATGAGCCGGTCTTTGCCGGCAGTTTCGAGGACGCGTTCTGTGCCGCGATGCTCAATCCCGATCTCGGTGCCGTCATCGTCAATGAAGGCTTTGCGCAGGAGTCGCGGCATGACGCGCCAGTGTTGCGCTCCCTGATGGCATCGATGGACCGCCAGGAGATGTCCGACTCGGCATTGGCGCTGGCGCGCACGTTGAAGCGCATTCGCCCCGAGCTTGACGTCTATCTGGTTTCTAACCGAAACGTGGAGGAACTGGCCGGCAATCCCGAGGCCGATGTTGTTCGTCGCATCTTCTACTCGGTGGAAGAGCTCCTCGAGCTGCATCTTGCCATCCTGGAAGGCATTCAGGATCGCTTCGAAACGCCGTTCTTCGACAATCTCAAGAAGTACGCCCAGCGCCCGATCGGTACGTTCCACGCGCTCCCCATTGCGCGTGGCAAATCCGTCTTCAGGTCCGACTGGATTCGCGACATGGGTGAATTCTATGGTCCGAACCTTTTCCTCGCCGAGAGCAGCGCCACCACCGGCGGTCTCGACAGCCTGCTCGAGCCAACCGGTAACATCAAGAAGGCCCAGGACAAAGCGGCGCGCGCCTTCGGGGCCGATCAGGTCTTCTTTGTCACCAATGGCACGTCCACGTCGAACAAGATGGCGGTGCAGGCGCTGGTCGGTCCGGGCGACATCGTGATTGTCGACCGCAACTGCCACAAATCGCATCACTACGGGATGGTGCTGGCGGGCGCGCAGCCACTTTACGTCGAAGCCTTCCCGATGACGGAATATTCGATGTATGGCGCCGTGCCGCTCACGACCATCAAGCAGGCGCTGTTGAACCTGAAGGCCGACAACCGGCTGCATCGGGTCAAGATGGTCGACCTGACCAACTGCACCTTCGACGGCCACATCTACAACACCCGCCGCGTAATGGAGGAGTGTCTGGCGATCAAGCCCGACCTGATCTTCCTGTGGGATGAAGCCTGGTTCGGCTTTGCGCGCTTCTCGCCGTTCCTGCGTCCGCGCACCGCGATGGGCGCGGCGAACGACATCGAGGCATGGATGCACGATCCCAAATCGATCGACGCCTATGAGAAGCATCGCGCTGCGCTCGGCGACAATCCGTCCGACGCGACCTTGCTGAACACGAGACTATTGCCCGATCCGCGGCAGATCCGCTTGCGCGTCTACCAGACCAATTCCACGCATAAATCGATGTCCGCGATCCGGCAGGGTTCGATGCTGTTCGTCAAGGACGTGGATTTCCACACGGTGCAGGCGCAATTCAAGGAGGCCGTATTCACCCACGCCTCGACCAGCCCGAACCAGCAGTTGATCGCGAGCCTCGACGTCGCGCGCCGGCAGATGGAGCTGGAAGGCTATGGCCTGGTCGCCAACGCCATCGAGATCGCCTTTGCGATCCGCAAGGCGGTTGCCGCCAATCCGCTGATCTCGAAATATTTCAGCGTGCTCGGCGCCGACAAGATGGTGCCGGCGGATTACCGCGCCAGCGGCTTCACGGATTATCTGGCGAACGGCGTCAACTGGGGACAAGTCCTGCACAGCCTGAAGGAGGACGAGTTCTGCCTCGATCCGACGCGCCTCACGCTGGTTTGCGGTACCGCCGCCTTCGACGGAACGCAGTTCAAGGGTATCCTCGCCAACCGCTACGGAATCCAGGTCAACAAGACCTCGCGCAATTCCGTGCTGATCCAGTCCAACATCAACAATACCCGCAGCGATGTCGCCCATCTGATCCGCGTGCTGGCCGAGATCAGCGGCGAGATCGATCGCGAGTTGAGCCAGGGCGGCGTCAACGCCATGACGGCATTCGCGGCGCGCGTGAAGAGCCTGATGACGGATGTGCCCGATTTGCCGAACTTCTCGCACTTCCATGATAGCTTCCGCGGCGACGCCGGACACAAGACCAATGAAGGCGATATCCGCAGCGGCTTTTATGCCGCCTACGATGAAGCCGGATGTGAGTACATCCGCCTGAACGATCCGGAAATCGACCGCCGCTTGAAGAACGGCCCTGACCTCGTTTCGTCGAACTTCGTCATTCCGTATCCCCCCGGTTTCCCGATCATGGTGCCCGGGCAGGTCATCACCCAGGAAACCATCGACTTCATGCGCAAGCTCGATGTGAAGGAGATCCACGGCTACGACGCCGTGCAGGGTCTGAAGCTCGTGCGTTCGGAGGCATTGGCAAAGCTCGGCGACAGCCATTCACGGATACATGGAATCAAGGCTGCCGCGGAATAAGGGTGCTGGGAAACAAGGGGCGCTGGAATGGCGAGAATGACATCATGATTGACTGGTTCGTGCAGACGCTTCGCAGCTATCCGGAGATAGCCATCTTCCTGTCCCTGGCGCTTGGGTATTACTTCGGCTCGTTCACCTATAAAGGCCTTGGTCTTGGAGCGGTGACCGCAACCCTGATTGCGGCGGTCATCATCGGACAGCTTGATATCAAGATAGGAAGTCCTCTCAAGCCGGTCTTCTTCCTGATGTTCCTGTTCGCCATCGGTTACGGCGTCGGGCCACAATTCGTGCGAGGCATCGCGCAGGACGGAATTCCGCAAGCGTTATTTGCCGTGGTGGTGTGCCTCTTCTGCCTGGGGGCAGCCTATGGCGGCGCAAAGCTCGCGGGCTACAGCGTCGGCTCGGCTGCGGGGCTCTATGCCGGATCGCAGACGATCTCCGCGTCGATGGGCCTGGCGACTGATGCGATCAACCGTCTCGGTCTGCCGCCCGAGGAAGCCAAGAAGTTATTGGATGCGATGCCGGTGGCCTACGCCGTCACCTACATTTTCGGAACCATCGGCTCCGCCCTTGTTCTGGCGCTGCTTGGCCCGACGCTCCTTGGCATCGACCTCGAGGCAGCGTGCAAGCGGTATGAGGAGAGACACGGTGGCAAGAAGGAAGCCGGCGGTCCCGGCACGGCCTGGCACCAGTTTGAGTTTCGCGCGTTTCGCGTGAAGGAACGTGGGCCGGTTGTCGGCAAGACGTCCCAAGAAGCCGAGGCGCTGATTCCAGACCAGCGTGTGTTCATCCAAAGCATTCGGCGGGACGGGAAGATTCTGGATGCCACGGCAGACACCGTGATCCACGCCGGGGACATCGTGGCCGTGGCCGGCCGCCGCGAGGTGTTGGTAAGTCTTCTTGGCGCCGGTGCCGACGAAGTTAATGATCGCGAACTGCTGGCCGTGCCGATCGAAGGCGTCGATGTTTATGTGACAAACAAGGACGTTGACGGAAAAAATTTGGCTCAATTGGCAAACCAGCCGGGAGCGCGCGGCGTGTTCCTGCGACGGATCGTCCGTGGCGCGACTGCAACCAACATCCCGGTTTTGGCGGACACGCAGTTGCACCGCGGCGATATCGTCACCCTGGTCGGGCGCACCCAGGACGTAGCGGTCGCGACCAAGATGTTGGGTTATCCGGACCGGGCGACCGACGTGGCGGACGTGGCGTTCATCGGCGCGGCGATCACGATCGGAGCGCTGCTGGGTGCGCTGGTCTACAAGGTCGGCAGCGTGCCGCTGACGCTCTCCACCTCCGGCGGCGTATTGATTGCCGGCCTTTTCTTCGGCTGGCTGCGTTCCGTGCGACCGACCTTCGGGCGCATCCCGTCGTCGACTGTCTGGTTCATGAACTCAGTCGGCCTGAACGTGTTCATCGCGGTGGTCGGCCTCTCGTCCGGACCAGGCTTTGTAGCCGGGCTGCAACAGCTCGGATTCAGCCTGTTTCTCTGGGGTGTCGTTGTCACATCAGTGCCGCTGATACTGGCGATGTACGTCGGCAAGTACCTGTTCCGGTTTGACGATGCCATTGTGCTGGGGGCTTGCTCCGGCGCACGCACCACAACCGCCTCGCTCGGCATGATCAATGACCGCGCCAAGAGTCAGATTCCCGGCCTCGGTTACACCGTGACCTATGCGGTTGGCAACACGCTCCTGACGGTCTGGGGCATGGTGCTGGTGATCCTGCTGACCTAGCGGCGAGAAATTCTGGTGAGCATGCGCCCGTGAGGCCGTGCTCATCGACTTCCCCTTACGACGACCCTGTCGACGGAATCTCGAAAAATAGGAGAAAGCCATGGCCGACCTTATGACGCTGAAGAAATTCGAGGCTTTGGGCCCATTCGAGATCAAGAACGAGTTGATCAACCTTGCCAAAGCCACGTCGAAGACGGCTCAGTCCGCGTTCCTGGACGCTGGCCGCGGCAATCCGAATTGGGTCGCCACCACGCCGCGCGAAGGTTTCTTCCTGCTCGGCCAGTTTGCCATCACCGAAAGCAAACGGACGATGGAGGAATCTCCTGGGATCGGTGGCATGCCGCAGGCCAAAGGCATCGCGGCTCGCCTCGACGCATGGCTTGCGAAGCACATGGATATGCCCGGTGCAGACTTTCTGCCCTCCATGGTGAAGTTCGCGATCAAGACTTTCGGGTTCGATCCTGATGCATTCGTCCACGAGCTCGTCGATTCGATCATTGGTGACCGTTATCCGGTGCCCGATCGCATGCTGGTCCACAACGAGCGCATCGTGCACAAGTATTTAATGTGGGCGATGTGCGGAAAGCCGCGCCCTTCCGGCAAGTTCGATCTTTACGCGGTCGAGGGCGGCACCGCCGCGATGTGCTACATCTTCAAATCGCTGAAGGCCAACCGATTGCTGTTTCCCGGCGACTCGATCGCGCTCGGCACGCCGATCTTCACGCCCTACCTCGAGATGACGCACCTCGAGGATTACGATCTGAAGATGGTACCAATCAGAGCGCCGCAAGAGAACCGCTTCCAATATACGGAAGAGGAAATCAAGAAGCTGGAAGACCCGAAAATCAAGGCCTTCTTCATCGTCAATCCCGGTAATCCCAGTGGCATGGCGATGAGCAGGGAGACGATCGCCATGATCGTGAAGCTCGTTAAGACCAAGCGCCCCGATCTGATGTTGCTGACGGATGACGTTTACGGAACATTCGTCGACGATTTCCGCTCCCTGCTTGGCGAGCTTCCGCACAACACGATTGGCGTCTATTCCTACTCCAAGTATTTCGGCTGCACCGGATGGAGACTTGGCGTCATCGCCATCCACGAGGACAACATTTTTGATAAGATGATCGCCAAATTGCCGGACCAGCACGTGAAGGCGCTTGACAAGCGCTACGGCCCAATCACGCTTGAACCGCGCAAATTCAAATTCATCGACCGCATCGTAGCCGACAGTCGCGACATCGGCCTCAACCACACCGCCGGGCTTTCGCTGCCGCAGCAGGTGATGATGACGATGTTCTCGCTCTACGAATTGATGGACGAAAAGAAGGATTACCAGAAGGCCTGCATGGAGATCGTCAACCGGCGCATGCAGACCTTGCTCGAGGGCATGGGCCTTCAAGTCCCGCCGAATCCGAGTTTCGACGCCTACTACGCCTTGATCGATTTCGAGTTCTGGGCCCGGAAGAACATCGGCGATGAAGCCGTTGAATACCTCAAAAAGAACGTCCACCCGCTCGATCTTGCCTTTCGGCTGGCCGAGGCACACGGGATCGTGCTGCTGAACGGTGGCGGATTTGAAGCACCTAACTGGTCGATGCGCGTGTCGCTCGCGAATTTGCCTGACGAAGCTTACGAAGACATTGGTCGGGGCGTTCGGACGATCGCCCGCGGCTACAGAGACATGTATGAGGCATCAAAAAAGCTCGTTCCCGCGAAGTGAACGAAGAATGGTCGCAAAGCGGATCCCGGATCGTGGGCTCGGTTTCCCGGCCGGCTACGCCGTGACGGGCATCCAGCTCGGCTTTGCCTGGCGGCTTCGCGATGATCCTTCGCTAGGGCCGCCGACATGAGGAAGCATCGATCGAACCGGATCGCCCTGATGGCCCTCGCCCTGGCGGTTGGCGTCGCAGCGCCATCGCACGCGATCACCGGCACCGTTCGTGTCACAGTCGCCAAGGCGGGATTTGTCGTGGGAGCCGGCGGAGGGCGGGGGACTCTGACCTTTCGCCATCGCAACTATCCGTTCACGGTCCAGGGTTTAAGTCTCGGCTTCACGGCCGGCGCGTCGATCAACAAGCTGGTCGGCCGCGCCGACTACATGAGCGAGCTCGGCGACTTTGCCGGCACCTATAGCGTGGTTGGCGCTGGCGGTGCGCTGATCGGCGGCGTCGGCGGCGTGCAGCTCAAAAACGACAAAGGCGTCATTATCACCTTGCAGGGCCCCAAGGGCGGTCTCGAAGTGTCCGCCAATGTCACGAAGGTGGTGATCACCCTGGATCAAACGAGTTCGACCCCAAACTGACACTTCAGCCCTGGAGAAAGCACGAATGAGCAAATATCGAATTCGATTCCTTGGAGTTGCGCTGGTCCCGATGTCCGCATTCGGTCTGGCTTCGCATCCCACGCCGATACCGGAGCGGTCCGCGTAGTCTTCACAAAGGGATACCGGCGTCGACGACATATTTCTCGATTTGCGGGCACAGCGACAGGAAACGCCGGTGCTCGTCAGGCGTACAAAAGCCCATGACATATTTCGACGCCGGCGCGGTTGTACCAGCTGCGGTCGAAGATGACGATTTCACCTCCTGCCGGAAAGTGCTGCATGTAATGCTGCACGAACATTTGCGATTTCTCGCGATCAGACGGCGCGCGACGACGCGGAATACGCGTGGACTGACCTTCTCGGTGATCGCCTTGATCGTGCCTCCCTTTCCGGCGGCATCCCGGCCTTCGAACAGGACGATGACCCTGAGCTTCTTTTCCTTCACCCATTCCTGCAGATGGCACAACTGGACCTGGAGCTTTCGCAGCTCCTGCTCGTAGGCCTTCCGCTTCATCCTGGACGAATCGTCTTCATCGTTTGCCATTGCGTTGATCGTCCGTCCCAATCAATCGCCCACGCGATGACAATCCCGATGTCTCCCGGCATCCCTCCCGGAAAGTCCACGATCTGATCCCGGATCCGGTAGCCGCGCGGCTTCAGATAGTCGGAACAGAGCTTGAAGATCTCCTGGGCTATTCCGGTCAGGGTTTTCTCCCATCCCGGCTCCTGCTGATTGATGGCCCGGCCATTATCGGTGCACAGTGTGTTTGGAAACCGGTAGACTTGGACCTCGGTCAGGCCATTGCGCACGGCCCGCTAGATCACCGTCGAGGCAAGCTTGACCTTTTCATCCTCGGTGAGGCCGGAGGGCTTGCTGAGCCTTTCGATCAGCGCCCGCTTTTCCGCCTCGGCCGCGGTCAGCCGCCGGGCATATTCGTCGGCTTTTTCCGCCTCGTGGATTGCGGCTCGTCTCTGGATTTCCGCTGCCGTAGGCAGCAGTTCGTCAATGTTCTCGGCCAAGGCTGGTCCTTCCTTGGCGATTGTGGCGCGCTGACGTCAGTTAGCGTCTGCCGCGAGGGCATTCCTTTGATTCAGATCAAGCGTGCCGGCCGCTTTTCCATTCCTGATTTGCGGGAATGTCGGCGGATCGGCGAAGCGACGGGAGAGGGCATGGATCGGTTGCTAAAATGCGCGATGGCTGCGGCTGCGCTGACGGGTTCGCTGTTTTTGCAGCCAGCGCGTGCCGGCGATCTTGACGGCGCATGGGCCACCAATGCGGACGAATGCCGTCGCGTCTTCGTCAGAAGGGGGCAAGCGAACCAGATCGGGTTTGCCCCAACTTCGGAGCAGTATGGCAGCGGCTTCATCGTCGAGGCCGACCGCCTCAGGGGGAAAACCGCCACCTGCAAGATCAAGACCAGGAAACAGGAAGGCGAGCTGATCAATATCGTCGCGGGCTGTGCCACTGACATCATGCTCTCGAACGTCCAGTTCAGCCTAAAGATTATCGAGCCCGACAAGATTTCGCGGGTGTTTCCCGGTATCATGGATATGGAGATCAACTATTACCGCTGCCCGATCTGGAAAGAGGTGCGAGTTGCCGAGCCTGCGTGAGAAGCAGGATCGATCCATCATCAAGGCCGCGGCGTCGTCGCCAAATGCCAGGGAGGCCGTTCTTGACAGCAACACCTAATCCGATCGCGACAGACCATATGCCGTTCTTCATCACGGCGCCGGGCGAAACCGATGTTCTCTTCAACGTGACTCTGTGGTTTGTCGTCGCATGCATCATTCTGACGGGTGTGATCTTCCTCACCATCCACTCGCTTCCCGAACGCATGGCGCACAAGTCGAAGAAGATTCTGCTCGACCTGATCGCCTTGCTCTGCCTGCTCGCGCTGCTGACGCACAACCACCTTTTCTGGTTCATAGCGATCATACTTGCCTTCATCGACATTCCGGACTTCCTGACCCCGGTGAACCGCATCGCACAGTCAGTGGAATCCATGGCCGGGCAGGAGGCCGACGAGAAGCCGGCGGAGGATTCGACTTCCAGCTCGCCGGAGGCTGCGACGGCCGACGAACCCCACGCGAAGAAGCAGGGGGCCCGTCATGCTTGAACTCATGCTGTGCTCCACGCTGACGCTGCTTCCGGATTTTCTGTTCCGCCGCTTCGTGCAGGGCAAGCGGCTCGGCAAGGAGATCACCTTGTTCTCGGTCTGGTACGAGCTTCGTTGGGGCATCACGCTCTGCCTGATACTGACCATACTCCTGATCACCGTTGTCCTTTACAATCACCCCTCTTCGAACGACGTCAATGCGCTGTTTCGGACCACGTCGATCTTCGCAGAAACCGGCGGCCGGGTATCGGAGGTCTATGTCGGCTATAACCAGAAGGTGAAGAAGGGCCAGCCGCTGTTCAAGCTCGACAGCAAGAGACAGGAAGCCGAGATCGAGACTGCTCGCGCCCACGTTGTCGAGGTGGAGGCAAACACGGGCACTGCCAAGGCCGATGTCCTGACAAGCCAGGGGAAGCTCGACGAAGCCAAGAGTGATTATCAGCAGGCGCTTGATGAATATAATACCAAGAAGAAACTCTATGAGCGCAATCCTGACGTTGTTGCAACGCGCGAGCTCGAGAAGCTGCAAGTGCTCGTGACGGCGCGGCAAGGCAGCGTCGACGCTGCCAGTGCCGCCAAACAGTCGGCAGAGACGCGTCTTTCGATAGTCCTGCCGGCGCAGAAGGCGAGCGCGGAGGCGCAGCTTGCCGCAGCCCAGGTCGAACTTGAGAAGATGACGATCCGTGCTGGGGTCGATGGACGGGTTGATCAGTTCGTCCTGAGGCCGGGTGACATCGTGCAGCCAGCGCCAGTCACCCGGGCCGCGGGGATTCTCATTCCCGAGGGCGCGGGCGAAGGGCGGCTCTTCGGCGGATTTAACCAGATCGAAGCCCAGGTGATCAAGGTCGGCATGGTGGCCGAGGCAACCTGCATCTCCAAGCCCATGACCATTATTCCGTTGGTCGTCGCAAGTGTGCAGGACGTCATCGCCGCCGGCCAGATCTTGCAGACCAATCAGCTGACCGACATGTCGAAGCTCGGCGCCCCGGGCACGGTCCTGGTTTTTCTCGAACCTCTCTACAAAGGCGTGCTCGACGATGTTCCGGCAGGCAGCAGCTGCATTGCAAATCTCTACTCCGATCACCATCACGAACTTGAATCAAAGGACATCGGGGGGCTCAAGAAGGTCTATCTGCACATCGTCGATACGGTCGCTCTCGTTCACGCGTTGGTCCTTCGTATGCAGGCGGTTCTCCTGCCGCTGAAGGCGTTGGTGTTCAGCGGAGGACATTGAGCGGCAGAAGCATTTTCTGAAGTACATTGGTGCGCATTTGTCGCAGCGCTGCGGCGAGCTGTTTGCGATCCAGAATGAGGTGAGGTGCTGCTTTACGACGTCACGAGCACGTACTTCGAAGGCCAGGCGGACGCCAACCCGCAGGCGCAGCGCGGCTATTCGCGCGATCATCGCCCCGACTGCAAGCAGGTGTGCATCGCGCTAGTCGTGACCTTCGACGGCTTTCCCTTGGGCTACGAGGTGTTCGCCGGCAACACCCATGACTCGCGGACCCTGCAGACGATCGTGACCGCGATGGAGGCCCGGCATGGCATGCTGGGGCGTGTCTGGATCACCGACCGCGGCATGGCCAGCGCCGTCAATCTGGCATGGCTGCGCCAGACCGGTCGACGCTACATCATCGGCGCCCCGAAGTCGGAGCTGAAGAAGTTCGGCTCCGAGCTTGCCGCCGCGACCGGCTGGCGCGTGGTCCACGACGGCGTCGAGGTCAAGCTCGCGCGTCATCCCGAGACCGACGAGACCGTGATCTTGTGCCGCTCGGCCGATCGGCGCAGCAAAGAGCATGCCATGCACGACAAATTCAGCCGGCGGATCGAAGAGGCGCTCGGCCGCATGGCCGCTCGCATCGCTCGCTCGAAGAAGCGGCTCGATCCGGCGACTGTGAACCGACAGATCGGCCGCATCCTGCAGCAAAACCAGCGATCCGCCGCCCGCTTCGCCGTGGAGCTGGAGCCGGACGGCTGCTCCGCAGGCTTCCACCTTGCGGTTGCCTACAACACCGCGTTCGACGACTGGGCCGCCCTCTCGGAGGGCGCCTATCTGTTGCGTTCGAATATCGACGATTGGAGCGATCAACAGCTCTGGAAGGCCTACATACAACTTACCCAGGCCGAAGCTGCCTTTCTTTCGTATCCACAAGGATCAGCTAAACCTGCGCCCGATCTGGCACCAGCGCGCCGAACGCGTGCAGGCACATATCCTCGTCTGCTTTCTCGCCTTCGTGCTGTGGAAGAGCCTCGAGATGTGGCAGAGCCGCGCGGGTCTCGGTAATTCTCCAAGAACCGTGCTCGAAGAACTCGCGCGCATTCAATCGAATGATGTCGTGTTGCCAACCGCCTCCCACGGCCAGATCCGCCTGCGTTGCGTCACCCAACCCGATGCTGCACAGGCCGCTCTCCTCGACCGCCTCGGCATAGTCTTGCCAAAGCGCATCCGCCTCGCCGAACATGAACGGCCGGCCCTCGCCGCCAGCGCCTGATCGCCAACTCTTTGACCAAAAATGTAGTGCCGACTTTTCGGCTAAGCCTTTGATTTGCCTAAACCCGACCCTCGATTCTGCGCAAGTTGGGTTAACTCCCACCGGAAGCGACCTCTCCAGCTCCATTGCTCCCTGTCGCATTGCGATGCTCACACGAATGTCGTCGTAATGGATCAGCACGTCTTTTGATTGGCGTCGGGATCGTGGCGGCGGGTGAGGGGGGCATGGCAGAACGATTTTTGGCAACCGTCACAATCTAATGTGCCCCTGCTCCAGCTTTTTTGGGGCACACCCCAAGCGAGTGAGGCTGCTAAGTCTTTGAATTTGAAGGCCCAGTGGTGGGCGCACAAGGGATCGAACCTTGGACCTCTCCCGTGTGAAGGGAACGCTCTCCCGCTGAGCTATGCGCCCGGGAATTTTCGTGTTTCGTCAAAGGCCTGTTGATCGGGCCAAAAATGCGACGACGCACCTCGTCGGAGCCCGCGATTTACGAAGTGCGGGCCACCAGTGTCAAGCTTTCAGGCCAGAAATAACGATCAGCGAGCTGCCTCACGCCCCCTGCTGGCGGGCGCGGGAGGCGTGCGCCTGCAGCGCGCGAATGCGGTCGGCGAGCGTGCCGCCCGGCGGGCTGCCCGCGGCCGAAACATCATTGGCCGGGGTGGCGGCGCCGTTGGCGGCCCTGGCCGGCTTTGCGCCAGCCTGATCGGACGACGACAGGATGGCGTCGATCGCCGAATGCGGTCCTTCGAGCTGCATCGCGAGTTTTGCGACCTCGGCGGCGATGTCATTGATGCGCTCGCGCAGCAACGCATTCTCCATGCGCTCGGTCGCCCAGTTGCTTTCGGCCTGCTGCTGGATCGCATTGACGTCGCGCTGCAGTTTCGCGCGCTCGTCGCGGGTCACGCGAAGCTGGTCTTCGAGCGCAGCCTTCTCGCTCTTCAGCTTGTCCAGCGCCGGCCATTTGCCGCTGTTGGTGAGATCGATCTCGTTGCGCAGCTCCTTCAGCGTGCGCTCGGCCGCTTCATTGTTCTGGCGCAGCTGGTTGTTCTCGAAATCGCGCTCGGCGAGCAGCTTGCCCTGGGTCGCCAGCCGCGCCTCCAGGTCGTTGACGCGGTTGCCGAGCATCTCGGCCTCCTTGACCTGCACGATGAGCTGGCGGTCGAGATCGGTGACGCGGTGGCTCAGATTTTCCACGCGGCCGCGGGCCTCGCCGAGGTCGCGGGTCGCGACTTCGGACTCGCCGCGCTCCTGCGTGAGCCGCGCTTGCGTGGTCGAAAATTCCTTCTCGGCATCGCCGACCCGGCTCTTCAGCTCGTCGATCTGGGCGCGCACCGCGACCAGCTCGACCTGGCGGCTGTCGGCCATCATCGAACGGTCGTTGAGCTCGGTGTTGAGCTTGCCGAGCTGGCCCTGCTTGTCGGTCAGCGCCTGTTCGGCAAGCCGCAGCGCCTCGGTCTTGGTCGCGTGCTCCTCCTCGGTGGCGCGAAGCTGCTCCTTCACCGCCTTCTCGCGAGCCTCCAGCGAAAAGATCGTGGCGTTCTTCTCGCCGAGCTCGATCTTCATGCGGTTGATCGCATCGGTCTTCTTGCCGAGATCGGCGAGCTGGCTGGTGGTGCGATTCTTGAGCTGCTCGACGCTCATCTCGAGCCGTCGTGCCGACATCGCGAATTCCGCGCGAAGCTGATCCTTGTCGGCCTGGATTTCCGCCATCGACAACGGGGTTGCGGCCTCGAGCCGGCGCGTGGTCAGCCGCACCGCGCGGTTATGTACCAGCGGCACGATCATCAGGCCGCACAGCATCGAGACCAGAAAACCGATCGCCAGATACATGATCGGTTCGATCATGAAACGCTACTCCCCAAAAACGATTTGTTCACCATGCCATGGGGGGAGGGTGAAACGCCAGAGCGTTGCCGCGTTAACATCAATCCGAAGAGCTTCGGGCGGGATCCGCGTTAACCAGCCGCCGCGCCGGAGTCAGAACGGGTTCCAGGTCGAGCGCGGCGTAAATTTCAGATAGCCGATACTGGCACCCAGACGCAGCCCGATGCCGGAGCGGATCGGAACCAGCACGATGTTGTTGGCGGTGAGCGCAGTCATGCCGAAACCGCCGATGATATAGGCAGAACCGTCGATGCCGACGAAGCGCTGATAGATCGCATTCGTCGCCGGCAGATTATAGACCAGCGTCATGGTGCGCGCGCCGTCGCCGCCCCAGTCGAAGCCGACCGATGGCCCCTGCCAGTAGACCCGCAAGTCACCGGCGTTCTTGGTGTAGAGCGTGCCCTCGCCATAGCGCAGGCCGGCGACAAACGCGCCGGAACCTTCCTCGCCCAGGACGTAGCCATTCGGCAGGCCCCATTGGCTCACCGCGCGTTCGATGATCGAGGCGAGTCCGCGCGAGACATTGCCGAAGAAACGATGACCGGCGGAGACCAGCTCGTCCGGCCCGTAGAATTCCGGACCCGTCTGGCGCTGCGGCGGCGGCAGATTCGACGGAGGCGCCTGCTGACCGGGTGGGGGATACTGACCGGGTGGCGGATATTGCTGACCAGGCGGAGGCAGAGGCGCCTGCTGGACGGGCGGAGGCGCCTGCTGGGCCGATGCCGGCATGTTCCAGCACACCAGGGCGGCAAGCGTCACCGTGGCAAGCCGTGAAACAAAATTCATGAAATTACCCCTGATATCGCAATCCGGCCGCAGCCCTTAACCTGACGCCAACAGCAGAGGTCTTAGCCTGCATCCAGAGTCCCCACGATTCGAATGTTATCGACACGAACTATGACGGCACAACGGCAGGAAAGATATGGCTTAGGCCGCCGAATCGCCTTTTTCGGCCTGTTGGCGGGCATTTGCGTGGTTTGCCCGGATCCCGCCGCCCTTGCCTCTACCACCGAGCGGGTGGTGGTCAACCGTTTCAGCGGACTCGCCATCGAGGGCTTCGATCCCGTGGCCTATTTCGTCCAGAAGCAGGCGGTGCTCGGTCTGCCCGATTACGAGGCCTCCCAGGCCGGCGCGGTCTGGCGTTTCCACAATGAGGGCAATCGCGCCTCCTTTGTCGCGCATCCGGAAATCTACGGGCCCCAGTTCGGCGGCTATGACCCGATCGACGTGGCGCGCGGCGTAACGCTGGCCGGCAATCCCCGCTTCTTCGTAGTCTCGGGCCAGCGGCTTTATCTGTTTGGCATCGAGGCCAATCGCGACGCGTTTACCGCCCATCCCGAGCGGTATCTGCCCGACGCCAGGGAACGCTGGCCGCAGCTCGAGGAAATGCTCGCGCAATAGCGCGCACATTAATAAGCCTGATTGCCGCCGCACGGCTGTTTGCGAATCATTGCAACAGGTGGCGGTTCGCTGCGTCGCAGTGTATCAACCCGCAAAGACAATCGTGATTCGCTAAGAGTTCGCTTCGTGGCGCCGCTGCGCTGCCGGCGGATGGTTGGGAAAGCCCTATGTCCAGCACGTCGTCCACAGGTCCCGCTCCCGATGCCCTCGAACTCGCCGCGCTGTTGTGCTCGCGGGTTTGTCACGACCTCATCAGTCCGGTCGGCGCCATCGTCAACGGGCTCGAAGTTCTCGACGATAATCCGAAGCCGGAAGATCGCGATTTCGCGCTTGACCTGATCCGCAAGAGCGCCAAGACCGCTTCCGCCCGATTGCAATTCTGCCGGCTTGCCTTTGGCGCGGCCGGATCGGCCGGCGCGCAGATCGATCTCGGCGACGCGCTCAACATGGCAAAGGGCCATATCGAGGACGGCAAGTGCACGATCGCGTGGAACCTGCCGCGGCTGTTGTTGCCGAAGAACCGCGTCAAGCTGCTGCTCAACATGCTCGTCATCGCGCAGCACACCATCCCGCGCGGCGGCACGCTCACGGTCGATCCGATCGGCGGTGGCGAGACGATGGGATTCAAGGTCTCCGCGACCGGCCTCAATGCGCGGCTGCCGCAGAACATCGCCGATCTTCTGGCCAACAGTCAGGCCGCTGGCATCGACGCTCACGCCGTGCAGCCTTATTACACGCGGCTGCTCGCTGAAGCCTGCGGACTGAAGGTCACCCTCAAATCCGAAGGTGAAGCGGTGGTTGCGAGCGCTTCGTAAACGCCCTCCTAACAAACGTGGTTAATCAATCGTTGAGAACGGCCCGCGGATTCCGTGCGGCCGCCTTATCTCTTTGTTGAGGCCATTCATTTTCCCTTACTCAACCAAGTTTAAACGGTTTGCAGAGAAGCTGGCCACACTTTGAAAGGCGCGTCGACGTCGTGCGCCGCCAGGGGTGTGGACCAGTTTCATGGATGATCTGTTGCGGGAGTTTTTGACGGAGACCAGCGAGAGCCTGGACACCGTCGACAATCAGTTGGTGAAGTTCGAGCAGGAGCCGAACAACGCCAGGATTTTGGACAATATCTTCCGCCTGGTTCACACCATTAAAGGCACCTGCGGTTTTCTGGGATTGCCGCGGCTGGAAGCGCTGGCGCATGCCGGCGAGACGCTGATGGGCAAATTCCGCGACGGCATGCCGGTGAAGGCGGAGGCCGTCACGCTGATTCTGTCGAGCATCGACCGCATCAAGGAGATTTTGGCGGGTCTGGAGGCCACCGAGGCCGAGCCCGAGGGCAATGATCACGACCTGATCAGCCAGCTGGAGGAGATGGTCGAGCGCGGCATGGCGGCGCTGGCTGCTGCTCCCGCGATCGAAGCTCCGCCGGTCGCTCCGGCTGCGCCGAAGCAGACCCAGGGCACGCTGATCGATCAGACCCTGGAGCGGCCCTTGCGTCCCGGCGAGGTCTCGCTCGACGAGCTCGAGCGCGCCTTCCGCGAGACCGCGATCGAGGTTGCGCCCGTACATGAAGCCGCTGCGCCGGCCCCCGCTGCCGTTCAGCCGAAGGCAGAAGCCAAACCCAAATCCAGGGACAACGTCAAGGACGTGGCGAACAAGGATATGGCGAAGGAGGCCAAGGTGAAGGAAGCAAAAGCTGCTGCCGCAAAGCCTGCCGCCGGCAAGACCTCCGCTGATGCCGACATGCCCGAGGGCGACAAGGTCGCCAACCAGTCGATCCGCGTCAATGTCGACACGCTCGAGCATCTCATGACCATGGTCTCCGAGCTGGTGCTGACCCGCAACCAGCTTCTGGAGATATCCCGCCGCAACGAGGACACCGAGTTCAAGGTGCCGCTGCAGCGCCTCTCCAATGTCACCGCCGAGCTGCAGGAAGGCGTCATGAAGACGCGCATGCAGCCGATCGGCAACGCCTGGCAGAAACTGCCCCGCATCGTCCGCGACCTCTCCGGCGAATTGGGCAAGCAGATCGAGCTGGAGATGCACGGCGCCGACACCGAGCTCGACCGCCAGGTGCTCGACCTGATCAAGGATCCGCTCACCCACATGGTGCGCAACTCCGCCGACCACGGCCTGGAGACGCCCGCCGAGCGCGCCGCCGCCGGCAAGCCGGACACCGGCACCATCCGCCTGTCCGCCTATCACGAGGGCGGCCACATCATCATCTGCATCGCCGACAACGGCCGCGGCCTCAATACCGAGCGGATCAAGGCCAAGGCAGTCTCCTCAGGTCTCGTCAGCGAGGCCGAGCTGGAGAAGATGTCGGAAGCCCAGATCCACAAGTTCATCTTCGCGCCCGGCTTCTCCACCGCCGCCGCCATCACCTCGGTCTCGGGCCGCGGCGTCGGCATGGACGTGGTCCGCACCAATATCGACCAGATCGGCGGCACCATCGACATCAAGTCGGTGGCCGGCGAGGGCTCTTCCGTCACCATCAAGATCCCGCTGACCTTGGCCATCGTCTCGGCCCTGATCGTGGAAGCCGCCGGCGACCGCTTTGCCATTCCCCAGCTCTCGGTCGTGGAGCTGGTTCGCGCCCGCGCCAACTCGGAGCACCGCATCGAGCGCATCAAGGACACCGCGGTCCTGCGCCTGCGCAACAAGCTGCTGCCGCTGATCCACCTGAAGAAGCTCCTGAAGATCGACGACGGCTCGACCTCCGATCCCGAGAACGGCTTTATCGTGGTCACGCAAGTCGGAAGCCAGACCTTCGGCATCGTGGTCGACGGCGTGTTCCACACCGAAGAAATCGTGGTCAAGCCGATGTCGACGAAGCTGCGCCACATCGACATGTTCTCCGGCAACACCATCCTCGGCGATGGCGCCGTCATCATGATCATCGACCCCAACGGCATCGCCAAGGCGCTCGGTGCCTCCGGCTCCTCCGCCCATGAGATGAGCGAAGAGCATGCCGCCGCGCACGCCTCCTCGGGCGAGCAGATGACCTCGCTCCTGGTGTTCCGTGCCGGCACCCCCCAGCCGAAGGCCGTGCCGCTCGCCCTCGTCACCCGTCTGGAAGAGATCGCCGCCGACAAGATCGAGCTCTCCAACGGCCGCTATATGGTGCAGTATCGCGACCAGCTGATGCCGCTGGTGCAGATGGAGGGCGTCGAGGTCCGCTCCACCGGCTCGCAGCCGATCCTGGTGTTCGTCGACGACAAGCGCGCCATGGGCCTCGTCGTCGACGAGATCGTCGACATCGTCGAGGAACGTCTCAACATCGAGGTCGCCGGCTCCCGCGAGGGCATCCTGGGCTCGGCCGTGATCAAGGGCCAGGCCACCGAGGTGATCGATGTCGGCCACTTCCTGCCGATGGCGTTCGCCGACTGGTTCACCCGCAAGGAGATGAAGCCCTCGGCGCTGGCGCAGTCGATCCTGCTGGTCGACGACTCAGCCTTCTTCCGCAACATGCTGGCGCCGGTGCTCAAAGCCGCTGGCTACCGCGTGCGTACCGCGCCGAACGCCCAGGAAGGGCTCTCGGCGCTGCGCTCGGGCCAGACCTTCGATGTCGTGCTGACCGACATCGAGATGCCCGACATGAACGGCTTCGAGTTCGCCGAATCCATCCGCGCCGATCAGCACCTGCACCAGGTGCCGATCATCGGCCTGTCCTCGCTGGTGTCGCCGGCCGCGATCGAGCGCGGCCGCCAGGCCGGCTTCCACGACTATGTCGGCAAGTTCGATCGTCCCGGCCTGATCGCGGCGCTGAAGGAACAGACCGCCGAGCTGAACCAGGCGGCCTAGCGCCAAGGAGAATACGATGAGCAGCAAGACCCAAACCACCGAGGGCACGGTCGCCGAATACGTCACCGCCGTGATCGGCGGGCAGCTGTTCGGCCTGCCGATCTCCCGCGTCCAGGACGTGTTCATGCCGGAGCGGCTGACCCGCGTGCCGCTGTCGTCCTCCGAAATCGCGGGCGTCTTGAACCTGCGCGGCCGCATCGTCACGGTCGTCGACATGCGCGCCCGCCTCGGGCTGCCCAGGGCCGATGACGGCAAGCCGCCGATGGCGGTCGGCGTCGACCTGCGCGGCGAATCCTATGGCCTGCTGATCGACCAGATCGGCGAAGTGCTGCGCCTGCCGGAAGACGGCAAGGAGGAAAACCCCGTCAACCTCGATCCCCGCATGGCCAAGCTCGCCGGCGGCGTCCACCGTCTCGACGGCCAGCTCATGGTCGTCCTCGATGTCGATCGCGTGCTGGAGCTGGCGCCGGATGCAAAAGCGGCATAACGCGCCCGACGAGGGCGTAACGAAACTGGAAGAGAGAGATCCCCGCTGGGGATTCAGAAGTGTGAGGCTGTCATGAGAACGTGTCTTGTAGTCGATGACTCCAGCGTTATCCGTAAAGTCGCGCGGCGCATCCTGGAAGGCCTGGATTTCCAGATCATCGAGGCCGAGGACGGTGAGAAGGCGCTGGAAGCGTGCAAGCGCGCGATGCCGGAAGCCGTGCTGCTCGACTGGAACATGCCTGTCATGGACGGCTACGAGTTCCTCGGCAATCTGCGCCGCATGCCCGGTGGTGACGCGCCCAAGGTGGTGTTCTGCACCACCGAGAACGACGTCGCGCATATTGCCCGCGCGCTGCATGCCGGCGCCAACGAATACATCATGAAGCCGTTCGACAAGGACATCGTCACGGCCAAGTTCCAGGAAGTCGGGCTGCTCTGATCGGCCCAGCTTTACTTCCGGCGGCTCAACGGCCTTCGGCGTTTTCAGTAGTTCTAGTTGCGTGCCGTTCAGGCTGGTTTGGTGAAAAATGGTTGTTGCGTTGGCTAGTGCGACCTCGTCTTCGACACGGCAAGAGCCGTTGCGGGTGATGGTGGTCGATGATTCCGTTGTTATCCGAGGTCTGATTTCGCGCTGGATCGGCGCCGAGCCCGACATGGTGGTCGCGGCCTCCTTGCGCACCGGGCTGGAAGCCGTCCAGCAGCTCGAGCGCATCAAGCCCGATGTCGCCGTGCTCGATATCGAAATGCCGGAGCTCGACGGCATCTCGGCGCTGCCACAACTGCTCGCCAGGAAACGCGACCTCATCGTCATCATGGCTTCCACGCTGACCCGCCGCAACGCGGAGATCAGCTTCAAGGCGCTGTCGCTCGGCGCCAGCGACTACATCCCGAAGCCGGAAACCACCCGCGAGCCGACGGCCGCGGAAATCTTCCACCACGATCTGATCCAGAAGATCCGCGCCTTCGGCGCCAAGGTTCGCCGCGCCGCGCCCGCCACTGTCGCGCCGCCGCTTGCGCCGGTGCATCCGCATGCGGAAAAGCCCGCAGCGCCTGTGCTGCGTCCCGCGGTCGCGCAGCCCGCCTTGATGAAGCGCGCCTTCAGCCCGCATGCGCCGCGCGTGCTCGTGATCGGCTCGTCGACCGGCGGTCCGCAGGCGCTGATGTCGCTGGTGACCGATCTCGGTCCGGTGATCGACCGCTTCCCGGTCCTGATCACCCAGCACATGCCGCCGACCTTCACCACCATTCTCGCCGAGCATCTGGCGCGCGCCAGCCGCCGTCCGGCGCATGAGGCGCTCGACGGCGAGACCATCAAGCGCGGCCAGATCTATCTTGCCCCTGGCGGGCGCCACATGCGCGTCGTGCGCCACGGCGCGGAAGCTGCGATCGCGCTCGATGACGGTCCGCCCGTCAATTTCTGCAAACCCGCGGTCGACCCGCTGTTCACCTCCGCCATCGACGTCTGGCAGGGTGGCACGCTCGCGCTGATCCTGACCGGCATGGGCTCCGACGGCATGCGCGGCGGCAAGGACATCATCGCCGCCGGCGGCAGCGTGATCGCGCAGGATGAAGCGACCAGCGTGGTCTGGGGCATGCCCGGTGCGGCTGCGAATGCCGGCATCTGCGCCGCGGTGCTGCCGCTCAACCAGATTGCGCCAAAGCTGGTGCGGCTGTTCGCGGGAGACCGATCGTGACGCCGTTCGACTACGATTTCCTGCGCGGCCTCCTCAAGCAGCGCTCCGGTCTCGATCTCTCCGCCGACAAGCAGTATCTGGTCGAGAGCCGGCTGCTGCCGCTGGCGCGCAAGGCGGGCCTGCCCGGCATCGCCGAGCTGGTCCAGAAGATGAAGGGCGGCGGCGCCGAGGCGCTGACCACCGAGGTGGTCGAGGCGATGACCACCAACGAGACCTTCTTTTTCCGTGACAAGATCCCGTTCGATCATCTGCGCGACACCATCGTCCCGGCGATGCTGCAGTCGCGCGCCAACCGCAAATCGCTGCGCATCTGGTCGGCGGCCTGCTCGACCGGGCAGGAGCCCTATTCGATCGCGATGTGTCTCAAGGAGAAGGGCGCCGCGCTGTCGGGCTGGCGGATCGAGATCGTCGCGACCGATCTCTCGCAGGAAGTGCTGGAGAAATCGCGGGCCGGCATCTACAGCCAGTTCGAGGTGCAGCGCGGCCTGCCGATCCAGCTGCTCGTGAAATATTTCGCGCAGACTGGCGAGCTCTGGCAGCTCAATTCCGAGATCCGCGGCATGGTGCAGCACAGGCAGCTCAATCTGCTGCATGATCTCTCGCATCTCGGCAAGTTCGACGTGATCTTCTGCCGCAACGTGCTGATCTATTTCGACCAGGACACCAAGATCAATATCTTCGACCGCATCGCCAAGTTGATGGAGCCGGACGGCATGCTGATGCTGGGCGCGGCTGAATCTGGTCGGGCTCACGGATGCATTCCGGCCCTGTCCGGACAAGCGCGGGCTCTATCAGCCGAGCGCCGGCGCCGCCGCGCGTCGGCCGCCGCGATGAAGCTGATGGTCGCCGCGGCGCGTTAGGTCTGCAGCTGTAGCAACCATTAAAGCACCGCGGCCTTTTCGGTCCATGGCGTTCTACGCTGGACGACGGTGTTGGCGTAGATCAAAAGCTTTCTGGCGCAGGCAATGAGAGCTGAGTTGTGAGCCTTGCCGCGGGCAGTGAGGCGGTGTAGAGCGCGATCAAAGCAGCGTTCCAGCGCGGAACACCATGGACCGAAAAGTCGGCCGTGCTTTATTGGTTGCTACCAGCCACGAGCTGGCGTTTTCACACAGCCAAGACCCTTAGCGGCCATCCCTTGATGTAAATCAACGAAACCGATGCAGTCCATCCGCACGCTGGGCCGTGACGTGCGGTCGCACGGAAAAAGAAGCGAGTTTTCAAGATGATGTGGGAGCGCATCCGCGCGGCCTGGCAAGAATGGTCCATTCTCATCGTCGGGCTGGCCGTGATCTTCAGTGCGATCGTATTGGGCGGTCGCTTGTCGTCATCGACGAACCCGGCGCCTGCCATCTCCTCGGCTCAAGGTCGAGATCGGGGCAAGCCAATCGCAGCTTCGACCGTGACGACCTCGCCCCCGCCACAGGGCGGCAGCGCGAAGCCACCTGCCAAGCAAGTCGCTCAATCGAGCCAGGCGCCGTCGCCGCAGCCGGCCCATCAGGACAATCCCGCGACGGCCCCGAAGCCATCTGCTAACGCAGCCGAACCATCGCCGGCCGCTGCACCGTCACCGCCCCCTCATGACCACATGGCAGCGAGCAGCACCCCGTCGCCGAGCGCAACGACCGGGACAATCGCCCGCGCCACCGTCCCCAATTCTGCGCCGCCTGCCGCCAACGCTGCTGCACCGGCCTCCAATGCAATTCCGGCCATGGGCGATGCCTCGTCAGGCCGTCAGGTCTTCAAGAAATGCCAGGCCTGCCATTCGCTGGAGCCCGGCAAGAACATGCTCGGCCCGTCGCTCGGCCGGCGTCATCGGCCGCAAAGCGGGTGCGGAGGCCGGTTACAACTTATTCGCCGGCGATGAAGATCGGCCGACATTGTCTGGGACCCGCAGACGCTCGACGCATATTTGACCGATCCGGCAGAAGGTCGTGCCGGGCAACAAGATGCCTTTTCCGGGCCTCAAGACCGATCATGACCGCAGCCGACGTGATCGCGTTTCTGGCGTCAGGCGGCGCACAGCCCGCGGCTGCGACCGCGCAGCCGTCCTCCGCACCGCCAGCGGCAGCACTCCTGCGCACCGCCGGCTCCGCAGGCGACCAGGCGCACCCAGCGCCGGCCGTCAGCTACATTCCCGATGCGCGCTACACCTTGCGCACCGGGATCGCCGAAGGACGCATGGTCTTATCTCGGCGTCGGCGGCGCGATCGACGGCAAGGTCAATCCGGTCCTGACCGCCGCCGAGGGACAGGTCGTGCAACTCACGCTGATCAATGGCGAAGGCGCCGAACACGACATCGTGTTTCCCGACCAGAACGCGAAATCGCCGCGCGTTACCGGCAAAGGGGCCAGCACGACGATCGCCTTCCGTGCCGGCAAGTCCGGAGACTTCATCTATTTCTGCAGCGTGCCCGGTCATCGACTGGCGGGCATGCAAGGTCAGTTCCTGGTCACGCCGCGGCCGCCGCGCGCAGACGCTGGTCGAGGCCGATATCTCGCGAGAGCCCACCGACCTGCCGCCGCCGATCGGCAAGCGCGAGCCACAGACCGTGCGGGTCGATCTGTTCACGCGTCGAGCTAGAAGGCCGCCTCGCGGAAGGCACGACGTTCGGCTACTGGACCTTCAACGGCAAGGTGCCGGGACCGTTCGTTCGCGTGCGGGTCGGCGACACCGTCGACGTTCATCTCAAGAATTCCGCCGACAGCATCGATGATCCACTCGGTCGATTTTCATGCCGCGACCGGTCCCGGCGGCGGCGCGGCCGCGCTGCAGGTCGATCCCGGCCAGGAAAAATCGATGACGTTCGAAGGCGCTTGTGCCGGGCCTTTATGTCTATCACTGCGCGACGCCGATGGTCGCCGAACACATTGCCAACGGCATGTATGGATTGATTCTGGTCGAGCCTGAAGACGGCCTGCCGCCGGTCGATCACGAGTTCTACGTCATGCAGGGCGAAATCTATACGGAGGCCGCGTTCGGTCAGCATGGAAGCCAGGAGTTCAGCGTCGAGAAGCTGTTGAACGAGCGCCCGGAATATTTCGTCTTCAATGGCTCGGTCGGCGCGATTTCGACACTGCATCCGCTGCACGCCAAGGTCGGCGAAACCGTGAGGATTTTCTTTGGCGTCGGCGGCCCGAACTTCACGTCGTCTTTCCACGTCATCGGAGAAATCTTCGACAAGGTCTATACGTTCGGCGGTCTTCAAACCCCACCCGGCTGAAGGAATTCAGACCGTCACCGTGGCGCCGGGCGGCGCCGTTATCACCGAGTTCAAGCTCCACGTGCCGGGCAATTATACGCTGGTCGATCATGCGCTGGCGCGAGTGGAGCGCGGGCTGTCGGGCATTTTGATCGTCGAGGGTCCGCCGAACCCCGATATCTACAACGGCAAGGTGATGCCGGGCATGGGGCACTGAAAGCCCTAGGTGCGGCCTTACTCGAATGAAATGAGAGCCCGTCGATGGAACTCATCCAGAAGGGTGCCTCATGGAAGAGGCGTCCGGACTGGCCGAAGCAATTGTTGATCAAATCGCTGAAGCCGTCACCGCATGTTTGCCAGACCCGCTGGCGCGATCGTTCGGTGGAACCAGGCCTCGACCGCGTTGTTCGGTTATTCCGCCCGAGGAGGCGCTTGGCCAGAGTGTCGATCTGATCATTCCCGAACGTCTTACAGACCGCACACTGGCGCGGCTTCAACGCTGCTCTGACGAAGGGCGCAACAACCCTTCAGGGACGCCCAACGCTCACACGCGCCCTGCACAAGGGCGGGCATCGGCTGTACGTCGAGATGAGCTTTGCGATCGTCAAACGTTTCGGCTGCGCCAGTGTCGGTTGTCTGGTTTTGCCGGAGGCGTCGGTTTGAACGAGCGGCCAAACGGAAACCTCGAATCATCCGGCATGAAACTGTCGGATTTTGGATGTATCAGTGAGAAGATTTTCCTGAATTCTTTCAACGTGATTTCGGTCGTCCAGATGGGTTTTGAAAAATAATCCAGCTTCACATCCGACCCAAATCACCGGCTTATTCCTCGCCATCCCGTCCCAAACGAGGGGCGTCTCGCGATCGTCACGAACGTGGGACGGGATGCGGTGGACGCGGAGGCGCTATTGACGAACAGCGCTAGGCGGACGGCGAAGTCGTGTGGTCCTGACGCCCCGATGCTGGCGTCAAGTTCGTGAGAAGCAAGCTTCTCGGAGGCGATGGTGACAAAAAAGCCGGTCACCAGGGAGAGCACGTAATAAGCCGTAAAACCATTGCGCAGGGAAGGCCGGACTGCTTCCGCTGAACCTGTATGCTCGTGTGCGTCTTTTTTTCTCCATTTGCACGCGAGACCGCGGGTGCAGCGCGCACCCGGTCTTCCCTGCGCCCTCTGATTCTGAGAGGGCGGGACTTTCAAGCAAAACTCGGGCGCAACGCGCCGCGAGATCGCGAAGCTGTGTTTATCGTTTCAGTCATTCCGGGGCGTCCAGCTCGCCCCGCTTGCGGGGAGAGGTCGCGTGCATCGTTAGATGCGTGACGGGTGAGGGGCCTCTCAACGAGTCAGAACCTGCAGAAACGCCCCCTCACCCGCTCGCAAGGGCTCGCGACCTCTCCCCGCAAGCGGGGCGAGGTAAGAAAGCGCCGCTGTTTGGAAATTGAATCGGTCTCGAAGATCGAGGGCACGCTTGCGCGGCATCTCACAAAATCGCGTGCGGCAGGAAGCGCGAATTGTTGCCGGTGATCGGGTTTTCGTCCTCGCGGATCGACAGGCCGCACGGCGTGTGATCGACCAGCCAGCTTCCGAGCACCGGATATTGGTCCGGAGAAATTCGGCAACGGCGCCAACGCCTGGCGGATAAATCCTTCGGCGCCGTATGGGCCCTCCTGCTCCGCCAGCGGCACGCCGCCGCTGACCAGCGTGACATTGGCGCCTTCGCGCGAATAAAGCGGCTTGCGCACAAAGGACGTGCCGAGCTCTGCCGCGTTCGGATCGTCCTCGAAAAAAGCCGGCAGCAGATTGGGATGGTCCGGGAAACATCTCCCACAGCAGCGGCAGGATGCCCTTGTTGGAAAGCATGGCCTTCCAGGGCGGCTCGATCCAGCGCGTCGGCGCCTTGGCGAGCTTGGCGCCGAACGCATCGTGAAACATCCATTCCCAGGGATAGAGCTTGAAGGCGAGCTCGATCGGCGCGGTCGTCGAGATCGACGAAGCGGCCGTCGTCGCGCCAGCCGATGTCCTCGATGTCGATCAGCGTGGTCGGCAGGCCGGCCTGCCGTCGCGGTGTCCTCGAGATAGGCGAGCGTGCCGGCATCCTCGGCATTGCCGGTCATGCCGGCGAGATGCAGATGGCGGCCGCGCCGATCTTCTTCCAGGCCTCGATCAGGCGCTCATGGATCGAATTGAACTGGTCGGCGCGCTTCGGGATGATGCTGCGCTCGATCGCCTGTTCGAGCCAGGTCCATTGAAACACCGCCGCCTCGAAGATCGAGGTCGGCGTGTCGGCGTTGTACTCCAGCAGCTTCGCGGGGCCCCGCCCGTCGAAGCTGAGATCGAGCCGGCCGTAGAGGCTGGCTTCGTCGCGGTGCCAGCTCTCCGAGATCAGCGGCCAGAACGCTTCCGGTATCTTCAACCGCCGCAGATATTCTTCGTCGTCGACCGCGCGGCCGACCAGTTCGAGGCACATCGCGTCGATCTCGCCGGTCGGCGCCTCGATCTGGCGCTCGATCTCGTCCAGCGTGAAGGCGTAATAGGCGCGCTCGTCCCAGTAGCGCTCGCCGTCGATGGTGTGAAAATCGAAGCCGCAGGCTCTCGGCGGTCGCGCGCCAGTCGTCGCGCTCGGGGCAGACGATGCGCTGCATGAGACGGCCGCTAGCCGCCGCCATGCGCATGGCCGTGACCGCCGCCATGCAATCGAGTGCGGCGCGCCGCCGAAGCCGCCATAGGTCGCGCGGCAATCAGGGCTGGCCGTCTGGGCCGGGCACGGCTCATGCCGGGACCGCAATCGCTGCGCGGCGCCAGACCCATCGAGACCGCGCCGACGGCGGCACTTCCCATCATGGTCAGCACGACACGGCGCGAGCGTTTCATGGTGCGGCCTCGCTTCGGAGATCTGCGGCGTCATTCAGGCATGCGCTGCGCGGATCGGCAAGCAAAAGCGGTGTTTCACGGCATCGTGCGAGCATCCGTTCAGCCGCCGCCGAAAATGCGCGAACGCATGCGCGAACGAGCCGAAGCCGCCGCGCGTGACGCCGCCGAGCCGGAATCGGACGAGTGCCCGACGACGAATGGCTCGACGAGGAATCGCTGCCGAAGAAACTGCAGCGCGACGAGCCGCCCGAGCCGCCATGCCGCCGGATGACGATCCGCGCGGCGCGCAGTCGCGCCGGCTTGCGCGGTCGCCGCCATTCCCGGCGGCGACGGCTGGCAATTCTCGCGCGGCATCAGCGCGTAGGCGCCGCCGCCGACCGCGAGCGTGCCCATCAGCAGCAGCGCGACATGGCCGGAGCGCTTCGCCGGCGGCACGGCGCGGCAGCGGACGCGACCGGCTTGCGCTTGCCGAATTCCTGGTCGGGTTTGCCGTTCCATGGTCAGTAGATCATGCAGGCGGCGTTGAGCGCGCCGGCGGCGAGCGAGGACAGCCCGAGCCAGATCGCGGCCGCGAGTTCGCCGGCCGCGATCCGCTCCGACAGGTTCGGCACCGGAATCCTGACGAGGAAATAGACCACGATCTGGACGATCAGCGCGATCACGCTCCAGATCAGGCAATCCAAGACATTGGCGGAATGGGCGATGGCGCTGACCACCGGCAGCACGAAGCCGAGCAGGCTGAGGCCGAGCGCGATCGCGGCCGCCGGATCGTTGTCGCGGATCAGCTGGAACTCGTTGTGCGGCGTGATGCGGGTGTAGACGAAGAGATAGGCCACCACGGCGACGATCGCCGGTGCAGAAATAGACCAGGAACGCCGGCAGCCCGGCGAGCGATTGAAGGATCATGTGACGAGCGCCCCCGATTGCGATCGTCAGGTTGGCAGCCTGGTCGCACGGTCATTGCCGTCTGTCGGCGCACAGCCCGTGTCACGCACGGCTCAGGGTTCAATCCCCAAAAACAAAAACCCCGCCATTTGCGGCGGGGTCCAGTCGGGAGGAGCGAGCCTTGCGGCTCGCGGGTAAACCCTGGTCAGGCGGGGATGCGCTCTTCGTGCTCGTGCGGCTCGCGCAGCACGTAGCCGCGGCCCCAGACGGTCTCGATGAAGTTGCGGCCTTCGGAGGCGTTGGCGAGCTTCTTGCGCAGCTTGCAGATGAAGACGTCGATGATCTTCAGCTCGGGCTCGTCCATGCCGCCATAGAGATGGTTGAGGAACATTTCCTTGGTCAGCGTGGTGCCCTTGCGGAGCGAGAGCAGCTCCAGCATCTGGTATTCCTTGCCGGTCAGATGCACGCGCTGGCCGCCGACTTCGACCGTCTTGGTGTCGAGATTGACCACGAGATCGCCGGTCTGGATCACCGACTGGGCGTGGCCCTTGGAGCGGCGCACGATCGCATGGATGCGGGCGACCAGCTCGTCCTTGTGGAAGGGCTTGGTCATGTAGTCGTCGGCGCCGACGCCGAGACCCTTGACCTTGTCCTCGATGCCGGCGAGGCCGGAGAGGATCAGGATCGGTGTCTTGATCTTGGAGACCCGCAGCTGCTTGAGCACGTCGTAGCCGGACATGTCGGGCAGATTGAGGTCGAGAAGGATAATGTCGTAATCGTAGAGTTTGCCGAGATCGACGCCTTCTTCGCCGAGGTCGGTCGTATAGACGTTGAAGCTCTCGGATTTGAGCATCAGCTCGATCGACTGCGCGACGGCGCTGTCATCTTCAATCAGCAATACGCGCATGCCAGTCCCCTATAGTCGCCGCTCCGGGCGTCAGGTCGGCCGCACTTGCGGCACTCAAAACGCCTTTGAACAACTGATTCGGATCCTGACGACATATGGTTAACAAAATCTGATTCCGCTCCGCAAGCTCTCTCAGTGCAATTTTTTTCGAATCGCCCTAAGATATTGCGTCGAAGCAGCTTTTTGTATCCAGTCCGTTCAAGTTCCACATTAAGAGCCGGGCCTAACCAACTCTCGCGACTCGACCTTCCTTCTGACGGTCGAGCGCTCTCAGTCACCAAAGACAGTGACGCAATGATTAATGATGCGGGTAAACACGAGGTTAAGGGCCGGCCCCAAAAGCGCGGAAACTTAAGGTTTTCGCAATGAAGGCGCTCGCCGAGCAGATCGGCGATATCGACGGCGTCAATATTTATGGCCGCGTGGTCGGCGTGCGCGGCCTGATGGTCGAGGTCGCCGGCCCCATTCATGCGATGTCGGTCGGCGCCCGCATCGTGATCGAAACCGGCGGCAACCGTTTCATCCCGTGCGAGGTGATCGGCTTCTCCGGCGACAACGCCGTGGTGATGCCGTTCGCCGGCGCTCGAAGGCGTCCGGCGCGGCTGCCGCGCCGTGATCGCCAATGCGGCGAGCCAGGTGCGGCCGCGCCGGCCTGGCTCGGCCGCGTCATCAACGCGATGGGCGAGCCGATCGACGGCAAGGGGCCGTTGCCGCAGGGGCCGTCGCCGATGCCGTACCGCAACGCGCCGCCGCCGGCGCATTCGCGCAAGCGCGTCGGCGCGCCGCTCGATCTCGGCGTGCGCGCGCTCAATACGCTTCCTGACCTGCTGCCGCGGCCAGCGCCTCGGCATCTTCGCCGGCTCCGGCGTCGGCAAGTCGGTGCTGCTGTCGATGCTGGCGCGCAACGTCGACGCCGACATCACGGTGATCGGCCTGGTCGGCGAACGCGGCCGCGAGGTGCAGGAATTCCTGCAGGACGACCTCGGCGACGCCGGATTGGCGCGCTCGGTGGTGGTGGTGGCGACCTCGGACGAGCCGG
>CAVOML010000015.1:0-148289 GCA_963697015.1 uncultured Alphaproteobacteria bacterium | reverse complement strand
AGCCACCGGACCGCCGCTCAGCGTCATAGAGCGCCCGCACTGTCAGCACTGCCAGACCCGCATGATCCTGCGCCGCGTTTCGCCCGGTCCGGCGGGTTATGAATTCCGCACCTTCGCGTGCCCCAAATGTGACCCTTCCAGCGAACTTTGGTGGTCACGACCCCATGGCCGGCGACGCGAGAGGGTGGCTTCGTGGCGAGCTTAAATCCCCGAAAGAGATTTTGGCAACCCCGGAGCTAAAATGGCCGCTCGCCGAAATGGGAAGAAGGTCGTATTTTTGACGGCGGACGAACTGGACGAGCAGGATGATACGCGCGCCAGCGAGGCGAAGCAATTGCGCTTTTGAAGGGAACCGAGACAGAATGCGCTTCGTACCGCAGCACAGTTGAAAGTGTATGCCAGCATGAACGTGTACTCACTCCACAGACCGTGAAATGGAATCGGATCAGGAATCGGGACGGATGACAGCACAATGAGCGAAGGGTCTTCGGACGGAATACGCTCCTTCCAGCGCCAATCCGTGAGAACCTCCATCGCGGTGGATGGGGTCTCGAACGCAGCCGGCGTCGTCTTTGATTTGCGAGATGACGAACAGGTCTTCGAATTGCCCGCGCGGTTGTTCGAACAACTCCCGTTTGCCGTTTATGTGTGTGACCGCGAGGGTCTGGTGCTGCGCTACAACCGCCGCGCCGCCGAACTATGGGGCCGGTCGCCTAAACCCGGCGATCCCAACGAACGGTTTTGCGGATCGTATCAAATGTTCCGCCCCGACGGCAGTTTGCTCCCGCACCATAAATGCTCCATGGCAGATGTGCTGCGTACCGGTATTTCCGTGCGCGAACAGGAAGTACACATCGAGCGACCTGATGGTTTGCGCGGAATCGCGCTCGTTGACATCGAGGCAATCAAGGATATCGATGGAAACGTTGTCGGCGCGGTCAACTGCTTCCAGGACATCACGGAGCGCAAACGCAGCGAGGCGCAAATCATCAATCTCGCACACGAGGCCGAGCATCGAACAAAGAACATCTTGTCCACTGTGCTCGCGACGGTGCGCCTTTCTCATTCCGATACATCTGATGATCTCAAGCAACTGATCGACGGGCGCATCGCCCCGCCCACGACGCGCAGTAGCCCTGCGCCGATCTGTGGAATATCATGACCAATGTCCGCTCAAAGTCGCTTTGTGGATTTCCAGGTCCCGCCGGCTGAACGGGGTTGGTATGGCGTGATCTGCGATGCCGGCAACGACATCTCGACGGTTGCAGTCTATTGGACTGGCCGGATTGGCTCGACTACCCGAGGCTGCCTTGGATGCGATCGATGGTCGCGTTTGATACTGAGGAAGTGGCGGAAGCTTGGCTAGAAAAGCGACGCCCGTTCTTAAATGCTGTCCTGTTTTGCCGTCGCCGGTAAAGTGAATGGCACTATGCGCCTCAACTACTAGCGCCATGACCCGACCTCATCGATTGTTGCGAGGGGATCGGGCGAAACTGCACGATGTCGATTTGGGAATGGGTCAAGCTCATCGCGACCGCAATCGCAATATCGGTAGCGATGACGGCTGTGTGCGTAGCAGCCGCTTGGCTTATCGCAGGATAGTAGGCCGCCGCACCCCGATGAGCAGTAGCCCGGCACCGCCGCTCGTTCCGCGGAGATTCGGACCTTTGAGATAGATCAAAGGTGCACGTAGACGGGGCCCCATCCTTGCCCCGATACTGAAAGCGTCTCTCCCAAGTCAACTGGGGCCGTCGGCACCAGACGGCCTCATTTTTCAGGCACGGGCAGAAGCACGGGCAGAAGATGTCCCGAGATACTTTGTTTCTTTCACTCTCGATCGCGTGGACAGCCGCGGTGGTCGTCGCGCTACTGGTCCTGATCGTGATGTACTGAGGCGGCCACCCCCAAGCCCTAGCGATATTTCCTCCGAGGCAAAGCGGCGAAATCATGGGTAATGACAATCCGCCTGATCAAGCACGAAGCCGTTCCGAACTGTGGCAGCTACGAAGTCCGCTCCGCCGACGGCCGGCCGTCTAGGTATTTCTACTGGGACGACGAGCCGGGCCGACGGATGAGGCCAGAACTGCTCACCAGCGAACAGGCAGAGCGCGACGCCAAAGCCGTTGCGCGCGATGAGCGTGAAAAACTCAAATGAAAGCCGCCTGAGGTTTTGTTCTCAGTAATTCTACGCTCAGTAGTTCTCCTAGCCAGAACGGAGAAAACTTGCGGTCCATGCAGGCCGGCGCGGACCTGTTCGCGTAGCTGGAACTTTTGCGCCACGCGGGGAATTTGCCTCCTGACGCGCTCAATCGCGTGAGGCAACCGATGAGACGGCGGGACAAGATTGAACTGCTTTTCCTCGGCATGGCAGCAATCGGCCTTATCATCGTCGCCGCGACCTTGATCTGGGCGCAGGTGTCCTGACTAACCAGACTACCGCTCGCCAGCGCCGAGCAGGACAAACTCACCGCGCGCCTGCTCGAACGTCTCGACTGTGCCGTAGCCTCAACTCCCAAGGGTCTGCAAAAGGTAACAACTCTCAGCCCCAAGTCCGGCCGCCCCGGGCTTGGGGTTTTCGCACGCGCGGCACTAAGCCTATCGGCCGAGATGATCTTCGGTGTGCACAAGGGGACTGACTCCCGACCAACTGCATATTACGATCGCAAGTGCTGAACCATGCGGATTAGGACCCGCAAGCATAGGGGAGGTTGCCATGCAGTACCGCCGTCGTTTCAAACAGACAGAAGCCCTCAAAGATCGGCTTGCTTCATTCGCGAAAAAGGCTCGCGAGAGGGCCTCGCTCCTGCCACCCAGCCCAGAAAGAGACGACCTCCTCCGTAGAGCAAGTCAGGCAGATACCGCATCTCATGTGGACGAATGGGTCAATTCGCCCGGCCTGCAGCCGCCGGAGTAAGACCGCCTCAGTTGGCGGCGCGAACCTGTTCGCGTAGGAACTATCGCGGCTGCCTAGGACTTATTTCCATGCACGGCTGGTACCCCCGGCCGTGTCTGTGAGTGGGCCCCAGGCTCGGAAGTTGCTCTTTGGGTCTGGGGTCTTTTCGATTCGCAATATGGAGCCGTTGGGAACGGATGCCGGCAGGCTGACTTCGCGGGCGGAATAGGACCGACCGATCGAAGTCGCAGCCGAGCGGATATCGTCGAATGGGCGATGAGCCTGTTCGCAGCGAGCGCGGTTCGCTTGACAGTCGTTTCCACCCGCTTGACTCAAGTGATGGCGTGTGACGATCTCCCGACTACAAAGGGTAACCGGCTGTTATTTCCGTTGGGAGTTGGTCGAGTGGATAAGTTAGAGCCTGTCCTCAATTAGAGGATTCCCAAGCATATTATCGCGTGATTTATAGGCAGTCAGCTGATTCGGAGCTGACATATGCGCCGCTACGCCCTTCGGGACGATCAATGGGACAGGATCAAGGATATTTTGCCCGGACGCGAAGGGCATGTGGGGGTAACGGCCAAGGACAACCGACTGTTTGTAGAGGCGGTGATCTACCGTTATCGGGCCGGAATCCCTTGGCGGGACTTGCCTGAACGCTTTGGCGATCCGATCAAGATACATACGCGCTTCTCGCGCTGGGCCAAAAGCGGGGTGTGGAAGAAGCTGTTTGAGATGCTGGCGAGCGATGCGGACAATGAGTACGCCATGATCGACAGTACGATCGTACGGGCGCATCAGCACAGTGCCGGCGCCCAAAAAAAGACGGCGAAGACCAGGCGATCGGGCGCAGTAAAGGCGGGCTGAGCACCAAGATTTATGCGCTCGTCGATGCCTTGGGCAATCCGCTGGACTTTATCCTGACGCCGGGCCAAGCCCATGATCTGGAAGGGGCCGACGCGCTGTTGCCGGATATGGCTGCCGAGACTTTGCTGGCAGACAAGGCCTTCGATGCCGACGAGCGGGTGATCGAGCCGCTACGGGCACGAGGGAAGTCGTTCGTGATCCCGCCCAAGAGAAACCGCAAGGTCCAACGCGATTTCGACAGAGACGCCTACAAGGCACGTCATCTCATCGAGAATTTCTTCTGCAAGCTCAAGCAATACCGCGCCATCGCCACCCGCTACGACAAAACCGCCAGAAATTTCCTCGCCGCAATCCACCTCGCGGCTGCTATCATCTGGCTCAATTGATGACAGGCTCTAGTTCCTGCGTCCCGTTTTTTTGTGCGCCAAGGCTTTAACGGCTAGTTTGTTTAGCAGGCCGACCAAATCCAGCGGTCGCTTACAGCCGAGTTCGAGCGGTAGGCGCCGCGTGTCGGTTCAGCCGCCGCCAGTCTGAGGCGGCCTTACTCTTGCTATTTAGGGGAAGGCTCGTGCCTCGAAAACCGATAGACCTTCCGCCGGCCATCGCGCGCGCCTTCGTGGCCGACAGGCTGGCATTCCTTGCAGAGTCGAACCAGATCAAGCGCGACGAGATCGCGGGCCGGCAAATGGCAGTTCTTCGGCAATATCAAGGACCGCGGGAAAAGCCGGTTCGCATTCCGGACGTCAGGGAGATGTTTCTGCAGATGAGGGATGGCGCCTAGTTCGGCGAGGTCCCTCCGTATTGGAACTGGCCGCTCGGGCGACCGTTAGACACCATCACCGCTCGGCCCACGGCTTTTATCGGTGATGAGAACGCCAGTTGGCGCTCCCGCCCACCGAAACGAGGAGAGCCTCGCCATTTCAAACAGACACTCGCCATTTCAAACTGACAGTGTGGCCTGATACCAGCCGTGTCAGTCTGAGCGGTGCCTGGGAGGCCGACTACTGGACCCACGAGGTTAGTGTCAGCCACGGCGAACTGATAAATATAGTCGCCAAGGTGGGCAATTCCGTTACGGCCGTGCGCAAAGAGCTTGGTCTGGCGGCGGCACCCATGAAAATCGTCAGGTTCACATGACCGTCTGGATTTACGTCGATACGAGCAAGCAGGTCGGCGACAACGCGGGGCTTCGGTCCCGCGCTCACGCTCTGTTACGCAGCGACTAACCTCCGCCGAAAAGGGCGGCGGCAGTGACGAGGGCCGCCGCACCTACTATCTCTGCGCCCTTCAAAATATCGCCCCAGGTGCTGCCGCCCGAGGGCCCGCCCGTGTTCTTGGGCGTTTGCAGGAAATCGCCTTGTCCATTGTTCATCCTGCCGCCAACAACGGCGGCGAGTTCGTCATCGGAAACTAAACGGATTTCATCAATCGTGCTCATTGCTAATTCTCCTGTTGTTTCCGTCCAGCTCAGGGTTGCAGCATTGCGGCAATTTTAATTCGGCCTCAGTGATGCGGATCACGGCTGGTCGGCCGCAACAAAAAAACCGCCGGCACCCCCGTCGCCTCCTCAGCCGGCGGGGGTTTGCTTTTGAGCCTTCGTCAGGTGAACGCTTAAGAAGTTGTTAGGAAAGAAGGCGCTCCTCAACACGAACTTTCCTCATTTGCTCAAGCGTCCCTCACGATCCGGCCGTTGCTGCGCCTGAAACTGACAGCACCTTCGCGTCACTGGCGTCAGTAGTGTACCGTGTAGCTCCGCTCCATCTTTCAGAGCCCCCAGCCCCGATGGGGCGGAGTAACCCGCCTTCAACTCGCGACGAATCCCCAGCGATCTCTCCGTAGGGGATCGTGGCGTCTGTACCCCATCCACAAACGTGCCCCGTCTCCTCATTCCCACCCACCCCACGTGCCGGGCGGGGCATTTGTGCCGCGAAGGACCCGCTCCGTCTTGACGCCGAGCCACTGCGCCCAGGCGATGCGAGCGAAATCCGAAGGGAAGCCTGCGCCGGTAACTTGTCGATCGCTCTTGATCGATATTCCGGCGGTGCGCCGGCCGGTGGTAGCTATGCAGTCGATAATAAGGTCGTCGGCAAGCCAACCCAGGTCGCGTCCCTGCCACTGCACGCGATTGACTTTGCCGAAATCGACGCCGAGCGTGTTGGCGCCGATCGAGAAGAAAGCGCGCGGCGATGCCGTTCTCGCTGCGGAAACCCATTCCCGCAGTGAGGCGAACAGAGACCTTCTTTGGTACGACCGGTATTGTCATGATGCCGTCCGGCCCAAGGGGCGGTTCGGGGCAGTTTATCTAGAACGTTGCAAGAACGGGCGCAACGAATAAGGAGCGCTGTCAACACTCTCCGCTCGCGCCACGGCCAGCAATATCAATAAGATATATCTTATTTTGTTCTACAGTAACTATAAGATATATGTTATTTATTCTACAGAAAAAATAGGCTATACCTTATCACATGAAGGACGCCATTCGCCATCTCGACAAGCGATTTTCAAGCTTGCGCACGTTCACGAACCTCCAGCGCCCGCCGAGGGGTTGGCTTCGTGCAATCCGCAACGCCCTCGGCATGACTACAGCCCAATATGGGAAGCGACTGGGCGTATCCCAGCCGCGCATCGTGGAACTTGAAAAATCCGAACAGAACGGCAATGTGACTCTCAGTACGCTGCAACGCGCGGCCGAAGCCCTAGGCTGCCGGCTGGCCTACGTGCTTGTGCCCGAACGGCCCCTGGCGGAGGTTGTCAAGGAGCGAGCGGAGCTGATCGCCGAAAGACAGTCGAAGGCCATCGAGCACACCATGCGCCTGGAGGACCAGGCCGTACGAGATAAGAAGGCCGCACGCGCGCTCCGCGAGCAAGCGATCGAGGATTTGCTGAAGCGTCCCGCGCGCCTCTGGGATGAAGAATGACTGATCTGCACGCCGCCGACGATCATGCGACATCCCTAACGACGGCGGAAAAGGAAGATCTCATCCCAACCCATATCACGCTGCGCACCGAACTGAACGAGCTTGAGCAGCAGAATATCGCGACCGGAGACCGATGGGCGTTCGGTCGGCGTCACGTGGTGACCCGCGAGAGCTTCCACAAGAGCTTACATCGTCGCATGTTCGAACGCGTCTGGCGATGGGCAGGGAAGTATCGCACGACTGAACGCAATCTAGGAGTCGCTCCCCACTTGATCGAGGTTTCGCTTCGCCAAGTGCTCGACGACGCTCGGTACTGGATCGAGCAAAAGTCCTATCCGCCTGACGAACTCGCCGTCCGCTTCCACCACCGGCTCGTGTCAGTACACCCCTTTCCAAACGGAAACGGCCGCTGGTCCCGTGTGGCGGCCGATGTTCTGATTATACAGCTTGGCGGCAAGCGCTTCACGTGGGGTGGCGCCGATCTTCGAACTGCGGGCTCGGCTCGAGATGCCTACATTGCCGCGCTCAAGGCCGCCGACAATCACGATCTTGAACCGCTCAAAAAGTTCGCGCGATCCTGACGACTTCCGTGAAGAGATTCGCTCAATCACCTTGTGATCGTCGAACCTGAAACGGCGTTGTCTTGGATACCCGGCTTCAATTTCAATGCAATCATCTCCTCGCGCATCCATCGCAGTACCGATCCCCTGCCCGTCCAGGTCAACCGCTTGTCCTCGTTCGCAGAGACGAAAGCGCCAAGCCTACTCCACGCTAGCCAATTGTCGTACCCAGCAGAGGTTCCCCTTTCGAAAAGGAAGTCTGGTCGTGATGCTGCACAGAGGGGCGGGTCAAGCCGAAAAGTTCCTGCCTCGCCAACGTCAATTGGTAGAGTATGTCCAAACGTCGCGTCGACAAACTCAGCCGTGCGAAAGGTCGTCCGGATCCGGCGCAGTGGGGCGAGGACGAAGTGATGACGCTCATCGAGGCTGTTACGCTGACATTGTCATCGCTGAGGACGGCTGTGGCTGCCGGGACGCTTGAAATCGCCAAAGTTGCAGGCAAAAATCTAACAACGCCTCGCGCAATCCGCAAATTGGTAACGCCGTCATACCTGGCCGCAAAGTCAAGCCGCCACAACTCTGGTTCCGAGAAGACGAAGGATGCTGGGTCATCCTCGATCGGGCGGGCGGAAAGCGACGGCAGATCCGCACAGGCTGCGGCCGCGACGATATTGACGGCGCAGCGAAAGCGCTCGAAAAGTACATCGGGTCACTGCACACAACCACTATCGGGCAACCGACCCTCGTTCCCTCGCCATTGCCGACGTCCTCACTTTCTATGAGGGATTGAAGCGGCCGAAATCCGAAGACCTTCGCGCATTGGCGCAACATGACCTGCTACTCATCCGGCTACTGGACCTCAATGCGTATTTCGGCAGCTCGATGGTGGCTGAGATCAAGGCGCAGCTCTGCCGCGACTTTGTTGACTGGTCTATAGGCACGCCGAACGAAAGCAATAAGAGAAAGGGCATCGCAGCTTGCGCAAGCACCGTGTCCGACCAGACGGCGCGCCGTCGGCTCGAAGATTTGCGTGCCGCCATCAACGCCTATCATGCCGAATACGTCCTGTCGGTCGTGCCGAAGATTACGCTGCCGACGAAAAGCGAGGGGCGGCACCGCTGGCTAACTCGTAACGAGGCCGCACGACTGCTTGGCATTCGGCAAAAGGACAGGAATGGAAATCGGTTTATGTATTGAACGTAGTCGACGGCTGCATACCTTGTGCCTGCGAACAGCTTCGCCGAATACGCGCCCGAGACGAACCCTGAGACCGGGAAGAAGGACGTCGTCTGGTTTGCGCTCGAAGACTCTCGGCCGCTGTTCTGCTTCGCTGGCATCTGGACCGAGTTCAAAGGACACCGCGGCACGAAGTCGAAGCCGATTTCCGGGCCTCACCTGGTCTACGGTTTCTTGACAACGTCGCCAAACGCCATCGTCGCGCCGATTCATCCGAAGGCGATGCCGGTGATCCTCACGACCCAGCAGGAACGCGATGTATGGATGCGCGCTCCGTGGGATGAGGCGAAGGCGCTGCAGCGTCCGCTGCCCGATAACGCGCTCCAGATCGTCATGCGGGGAGAGGACAAGGAAGACAAGGCGACGGCGTAGGCCGCTCTTGGACCGGATTTCGGAACACATGGAGGGGCTAAGCCAGAATTCACCACATCCTCTACCGGCAGTCGCAGCGTAGGTGATTTTGTTGCGATTCCGACGGGAATGATCGAGCGTTGAATTTCAGCAGTGGAACTGATTCGTGCTCGCTTCGACGGCCGCATCATATCTTGAGACGCTTAATCCGGAGCAGCGCCGAGCCGTCGAGCACGGCGTCTATGGCAACAGCCGTGTCGGGGGACCGCTGCTGGTCATCGCCGGCGCCGGATCTGGCAAGACGAACACCCTCGCCCACCGTGTCGCCCATCTGATCGTCAGCGGCGCCGACCCGCGCCGAATCCTGCTGATGACGTTCTCGCGACGCGCCGCGTCCGAAATGTCGAAAAGGGTCGAACGGATCGCCCGCAAGGTCCTGGGCAACAATGCCGGCATCATGACCGACGCGCTCAGCTGGACCGGCACCTTCCACGGTATTGGTGCCCGGTTGCTCCGCGAATATGCCGACCAGATCGGCCTCAATACTGCTTTCACCATTCACGATCGCGAGGACTCTGCCGATCTGATGAATCTCGTCAGGCACGAGCGCGCTTTCTCGAAGACCGAAAGCCGCTTTCCTGCCAAGGGCATTTCCCAGCCGTCTGCCGGGACAATTCCGTGAAATCCAATAAGCAATTCTGAAACGTTTCGGTTCGCATGGACCTGTCCGATTTCCACTCCAAACTAGCCGAATGCGCGATGGGCAACCTCCTCCTCTTTTCTCGGCAGCCTTCTCGGCCTTGATCAACAAACTATACGGCCGCAACTAGGCTCCATTCAAGGTAGCTGCAGTGGGAGTGCTGAATGATCGAGCCCCGTGGCATGTCGAAAGAACAGGCTGCGGCCTATGCTGGCTGCGAGACTTTATCGACGTTCAACGGCTGGATCCGACGCGGGATCATGCCGGGCCCGATTCCCGGAACGCACAAGTGGGATAGAAAAGCTATCGATGCAGCCCTTGACCGGATGTCCGGTCTCGACTCTACATTTCGACCGCAGCGGTCACCCTATGATAAATGGAAGGCCTCGCAAAATGCGAATGCGACTCAAAGGCATCAACAGCTTAACCAAGAGACTCGCTGACGGGACAATCAAGACGTACTGGTACGCTTGGAAAGGCGGCCCACGCATCGATGCTGAGCCTGACGCGCCGGATTTCATACGGCTGTACAGTGAAGCAATCGCAGCCAAGTCCAGAAAGGGCGCAGAAACGTTTAGCTCGCTCATCGACTACTTCAAAGACCAGAGTGAGTACACGTGCCTTGGTGAAAAGAGCAAGCACGCGTACGATCGGTACCTCGCGCTGATCGAAGCTAAGTTCGGTACCATGCCGATCGGTGCTATCGAAGACAGGCGTGCGCGAGGGGATTTCAAGGCATTCCGCAACACGTTCGCTTCCACACCGCGCAAAGCAGATTACGTGTGGACGACGATCGCGCGCGTGCTCTCGGTCGCGAAGGACCATGGCAAGATCGCTGTAAACGTTTGCGAGCGCGGCGGTCGGCTTTATGAATCCGATCGATCGGAAATAGTGTGGACCGCGGAGGACATCCGCACGTTTTGCGGTGTCGCGTCCGTCGAACTGCAGGCTGCTCTGCTGCTCGCCCTGTGGACAGGCCAGCGCCAAGGTGACCTGCTACGGCTGACTTGGAGCCACTACGATGGCACTTATATCCGGATGCGTCAGTCGAAAGGCCGCGGTGGCAGGGGTCGAGCGCGCGTAATAATACCGGTCGGGCCGCCGCTAAAGGCGGCGCTTGATGCCGCGCTAAAGGAGAAGCGCTCAGCCGTCACCATTTTGGTCAACTCGTTCGGCCGGCCGTGGACGGAGGACGGTTTCAGGACGAGCTGGGATAAGGCATTTAAAAAGACGTCGCTGAAAGACTTACACTTCCACGATTTACGCGGAACCGCTGTCACGCGGCTTGCGCTCTCGAACTGCTCGGTGCCCGAAATCGCCGCGATCACCGGACACTCCATCGCAACCGTGCAGCAGATACTCGACGCACACTACCTTGGGGGTCGTGTCGAACTTGCGGAGTCAGCGATCAAGAAGTTAAGCGCCGTTTACGGCTAGGCGGAGATATGAAATTTGGGATGTGGATGGATTCCAGGTGAAGGCGTTCACCGGTCGCCATGGCTTCTGCGTGAGAGAGAGCTTCACGCCGCCGAGAACCAGGTAGCCGCCGCGGTAACGCGCAGCCATCCCGCCAATCGCTGAGCAGACGGCAATGTCGACGAGCACGGAAACCGAACAAAAACTCCCAACTGTCCTCCCAACTGAAAGGTCCGTTCTGACGTACAGTGTTCTAAGTGCTTGAAGGACTTGGTGGGCGCACCAGGGCTCGAACCTGGGACCCGCTGATTAAGAGTCAGCTGCTCTACCAACTGAGCTATGCGCCCGGAGCCTTTGGAGGCCCGGAAAAGCCTTCGAAGGCCGGTCGTTTAGCAAAGCGCCCCCCCATTGTCCAGCAAGGCAACGGGATTTTTCCCACATTTGGCTGGCGCTGCAGGCCGTTGAAAAGCCGCCGGAATCCGGTGGCTCGTCGCTTCAGAAACGCCGGCTCAGAGCCGCTCGGACCCGCCTCCGTCGCGATTGCGGTCCCGGTCCCGATCTCGGTCTCGGTCTTGGTCATGATCGCGGTCCATCCAGCGGTGGCGCCAGCCGCCCTCGCCGCCAAAACGGCCATGATGGGTCAGGACGGCAAGCCGGCGCTTCTGGCCGTCATCGAGGGTCTTGTAGAGGGGATCGGCGGTATCGGCGATCTTCTTCATGGCAGTTGCGGAAGCGGCCATGTTGTCGGCGCGCTCGCGCAGACGGGCGACCGGGTCATCTTCCTTCTGCTGGTTCTGCGCGTCATCCATCGCCTTCATCCGCGCATTGGCGCGATCGATCCTGAGCTTGGCGAAATCGCGCACCGCGCTCTCGACCGGCGGCCACAGCTTCTCCTGGTCCGGCGTCAGCTTGAGGCCGGCGTGGACGGCGGCGATGCGCGCATCGGCAAAGGCGGCCCTGTCCTCTGCCGAGAACCGCATATGCTCCATCCACGGGCGATGATACTGGGCATAGACGGCGGTGGAACCGGCGATCGCAAGCGCGGCAACCGCGGCGATGGTAAACTTCCCCATGCGAACCTCCTCCAGAGAGTTTGCCCAAGGATGAGCGCGCGCGCAGGCGCAATCAACTTACAGTTTGGATAAAGACCCTTCCCTTACGAAGATGTAATCAAGCTTTTGTTCATAAAACTTAAAGGCTTCAAATCATTCCAAGCAGCTTCGGCAGCCACAGCGATATCTCCGGCACATAGGTGATGAGCCCCAGAAACGCCAGCATCGCGCACAGCCATGGCAGCACCGCGATGGTGATCTCGCTGATGCCCATCTTGGCGATACTCGAGGCGATATAGAGGTTGAGGCCGACCGGCGGATGGCAGAGGCCCACCTCGGTGTTGACGATCATCAAGACACCCAGGTGAACCGGATTGACGCCGAGCTTGGTCGCGAGCGGATAAAGGATCGGCGCCATGATCAGCAGGATCGACGACGGATCCATGACATTGCCCGCGGCGAGCAGGATCACGTTCACCACCAGCAGGAACGCCCAGACCGATAAATTCTTGTCGATAATCCAGGCCGCCATCGCCTGCGGAATTTGCTCATGCGTCATCAGGAACGAGAACAGCACCGCGTTGGTGATGATGTAGAGCAGCATCGAGCTCATGCTCGCGGCCTGCAAGAGCACCTTCGGCACGTCGACGAGCCTCAGCTCCTTGTAGACGAACACGGTGATCACAAAGGCGTAGACCGCGGCGCATGCGGCCGCTTCCGTCGGCGTGAAGATGCCGCCATAGATGCCGCCCAGCACGATGACGATCAGGAGAAGGCCCCACACGCTTTCGCGGAAGGCCCTGAACTGCTGACCAACGGTGGCCCGTTTCATCCGGGGATAGCCGTTGCGGTAAGCGACGAACCAGGTCACGGCCGCGAGCATCAAGGCGAGGATGACGCCGGGCACGATGCCGGCCATGAACAGCGCGCCGATCGAGGTGTTGGTGGAGACGCCGTACAGCACCAGGATGATCGACGGCGGCACCAGGATGCCGAGCGCGCCCGAGGTCGAGATCACGCCGACGCCGAAGCGCTTCGGATAGCCGTAGTCCACCATCGCCGGCATCATGATCGAACCGATCGCGACCACGGTCGCAACGCTCGAGCCCGAGATCGCCGCAAACATCGCGCAGGCCGCGACGCCGGCAAGGCCAAGGCCGCCCGGCAGATGGCCCACCAATGAGGTCGTGAACGCGATCATTCGCCGCGCCACGCCGCCGCGGGTCAGGAACGTGCCGGCCAGGATGAAGAACGGGATCGCCATGATGCCGAAATTGTCGAGGCCCGAAAACAGCTTCAGGCCGACGCTCTCGATCGGCACTTCCGTCATCGTGAACAGGAAGGTAAGCACGGTGAGGCCGAGCGAAATCGAGATCGGCATGCCCGTCAGCATCAGGGCAAACAGCAGCCCGAAGATAAGCGCGGCGCTCATCACGCTTCTCCGAGCGCGATCGGCGCTTTTTCCGATGTCTCGATGCCGTCGACATGCGAAGCGTCATGATGCGGCAGCTCGCCGGTGAAGAAGTAAGCCCACATCACCTGCAGGAACCGGAAGCACATCAGATAAGAGCCGAGCGGGATGCAGGCGTAGACGATCCAGCTCGGAATCTCCATGTCGGGCGAGACCTGGTCGGTGTGCATCAGCTCCATGACGAATTTCGCGCCCATGGTGCCGACGATGCCGGTGAACACCGCGCCGCCGAACAGGCCGAACAGGATCACCCATTTCCGCCATTGATCGTTGAGGCGGATGATCAGCACATCGACGCCGACATGGATGCCGGCGCGCACGCCATAGGCGGCGCCGAACTTCGCCATCCAGATGAACATGTAGATGCAGAGTTCCTGCGACCAGGCGAGGTTGATGCCGAACAGATAGGGATAGAGGACGGGCACATCGACCAGGTAGCGATGGACGACCGTGATGAAGGTGAGCAGCGTAGCGGCGCCCATCAGGCTCGCGATGATGATCTCTTCCAGCCGGTCGAGAATGCGCAGAAACATCTTGTCCCCGTCCCCCTCTGACGGTTCGGGCGGCCCACCGAGCCGCCCGTACTTTATCCTTCGCGAGCCGCGCGAGCAGCCCGCTCGATGTGACTTAGTTCATCGGACCGCGGCCGGTCTCTTTCAGGAATTCGTCGATCAAGGGCTGGCCGACGCGCGAGGCGACCTCCTTGTAGACCGGCATCATCGCCTTGCGCATCGCCTCATCCTGCTCCGGCGTCAGCGTGAGGATCTCGGTCTTGCCGGATTTCTTGATCAGCTCCAGCGCGTCGTCGTTTTCCTTCGCCGACTGGCTGTTGCCGAACTCGGTCGCTTCCTTCATCGCCTTTTCGAGCTGCGGGCGAACGTCCGCCGGCAGACCGTCCCAGAACTTCTTGTTCACGACCACGACGTAGCCGATGTACCCGTGGTTGGTGACGGTCGCGTATTTCTGCACCTCATGCATTTTCTGGGTGTAGATGTTCGACCAGGTGTTCTCCTGGCCGTCGACGACGCCGGTCTGCAGCGCCTGATAGACATCCGAGAACGCCATCACCTGCGGGATCGCACCGAGCGTGCGGAACTGCGCTTCCAGCACCTTGGAGGATTGGATGCGGAATTTCAGGCCCTTGTAGTCGGCGGGCGAGACCAGCTTCTTGTTGGCGGTCATCTGCTTGAAGCCGTTGTCCCAGTAGGCGAGACCGGTCATGCCCTTGGAGTCCAGGAGCTTGAGCAGTTTCGTACCAAGCGGACCGTCGGTGACCTTCCGCAGCGTCTTCAGGTCGGGAAGGATGTAGGGCAAATCGAACACCTCGAATTCCTTGATCCCGATCGGGCCGAATTTCGAGTTCGACGGCGCCAGCATCTGCACCGCGCCGAGTTGGAGGGCCTCCAGCTCTTCCTTGTCCTTATAGAGCGTCGAGTTCGGATAGACTTCGACCTTGACCTTGCCGTTGGTGTACTTCTCGGCGAGCTCCTTGAACTTGTCGGCTGCCTTGCCCTTCGGCGTGTCGGACGCCACCACGTGGCTGAATTTGATGACGATCGGCCCATCTGCCGCCGAGGCCGGGCCGACGAGCGCCAGCGCCGCGATCGACGCCGCGGCCATAATGAATTTACGCATGTATCCTCCTGCGTATCGGGAGACGCGCGCACCCTGCACCGCCCCCATGTCAAACCTGCCGCACCAATACAGAGAAGGGTGGCGGAACGCTATTGCCCCTTTAGCAGGGGTTATTTTTGGTCTTTGTTGCACTGCAAACCAAGCAGTTGCCGATCAATGCACGCCGCTGTGCCCGGGCCTCTCGCCATCGTCCAATAGCTATTGGCTAACGTGGAGTTCGCGCTTGCAGAACGCCGGATCGGCCTAGCCACGCTTCGCCTCCTCGGATGTCTCGGCAGCACGCAGATGGTTAAGGACCAGTCGGCCGGTATTCGAAAGCTGATCGAGGTCGCGCACCACGATCTTCAGCTCGCGTCGCGCCCAATCGTCGCGGAGGCGGACTGCCGAGAGCCCCATGCCGGCGCCGATCACCTCGAACGCACGATCGGGGATCAACCCGATCCCCATATTGGCCTGCACCATCCGGCACACCGCGTCGAAGCCGGGCACATTGATGCGAAGCCGCATCGGCTTTCCGGCTTCGGTCGCGGCATATTGCGCCCGCAGATAGATCGAGCTCGCGGTGTGAAGGCCGATATGATCGAAATCGAGCGTGTCGATGAAGGAAAGACCATCGCGCCCCGCGAGCGGATGCTCGGGCCGCATCACCAGCACCAGATGGTCGTAGCGATAGTGGAACGCCTCGAGGCCACGCGTCTCGGCCGCACCGGAGCAGATGCCGATTTCGGCGGCGCCCTCCTCGATCCCCGAAATCACCTGCCCGCTCGGCCGCTCCTGCAAATCCACGCGCAGCAGATCATGGACAGCGAAGAAGGCGGATAAATCCTCAGGCAGGAATTCGACGATGGCCGAGAGATTGGCGAGCATGCGGACATGACCGCGCACGCCCTGCGAATATTCCGAGAGCTCGACTGCGATCTTCTCGACATTGAGCAGCGTGACGCGGGCGTGATGCAGCAGCGCCTCGCCCGCCGGCGTCAGCGCCATGCCTTTGGACAGCCGCTTGAACAGCGTCACGCCAAAAGACTGCTCGAAATCGTTCATCCGCTTGGAGACGGCGGACGCCGCGATGCCTTCGCGGTTCGCGGCCTTCGTGAGGTTCTGCTCCTCGCAGATCGCGATGAACAGCCGCAGCGTGGTGAGATCGATCCGGCGCGACAGCGCGGATTCGGCTGCCGTCACGGCACGGAGTGTATCTTGATCGAAGTTCTCAGACGACACGTTCGGATTTGTTGCGTAGGGTGGTCAAAGCGAAGCGTGCCCACCATCACGGGTGAAATGTTGAAGGTGGGCACGGCGCAAGTGCGCCTTTGCCCACCCTTGATGTATCTACTGATCCTGTACTTCAGCCCGCCGCCTTCGACGGCACGGTGTCGCGCTGGCGTTTCATGACGATCTTGTTGAGCGCGCCGAGATAGGCTTTCGCCGATGCCACCAGCGTATCCGGATCGGCCGCGCGCGCGGTCATGGAGCGGCCCTCATGGGCGAGCCGTACCGACACCTCCGCCTGCGCGTCGGTGCCTTCGGTCACCGCATGCACCTGGTAGAGCTCGAGCTTGGCCTCGTGCGGCACCAGCCGCTTGATGCAGTTGAAGACGGCGTCGACCGGGCCGTTGCCTTCGGCTTCCTCGATCCTGATCTGGCCGTCGACGTCGAGCTTCATGGTCGCGCGCTGAGGCCCGTGGGTGCCGGCGATCACGGTCAGCGAGGTCAGCTTGATGCGGTCGTGGGCTGCCGCCATCTCCTCGTCGATCAGCGCTTCGATGTCCTCGTCGTAGATGTCCTTCTTGCGGTCGGCGAGCGCCTTCATCCGCGTAAAGGCATCTTCGAGCTGGTTGGCGCCGAGCTTGTAGCCCATCTCCTCCAGCTTGTGCACGAAGGCATGGCGGCCGGAATGCTTGCCGAGCACCAGCGACGACTGTTTCAGGCCGACCATTTCCGGCCGCATGATCTCGTAAGTGGAGGCGTCCTTCAGCACGCCATCCTGGTGGATGCCGCTTTCATGCGCGAACGCGTTGCGGCCAACGATCGCCTTGTTGTACTGCACCGGGAACGAGGTCGCCGCCGATACCAGTTTTGAAGCACTGGTCAGGCGCGTGGTGTCGATCCTGTTCCACCACGGAAACTTGTCGTTGCGCACATTGATCGCCATCACGATCTCTTCGAGCGCGGCATTGCCGGCACGCTCGCCGATGCCGTTGACGGTGCATTCCACCTGACGCGCGCCGCCGGCAATGCCGGCCAGCGAATTGGCGACGGCCATGCCGAGGTCGTTATGGCAATGGACTGAAAATACCGCCTTGTCGGAATTGGGCACGCGCTCGATCAGCGTGCGCATGAAGTGGGTGTACTCCTCCGGCACCGTGTAGCCGACGGTATCGGGGATGTTGACGGTGGTGGCGCCGGCCTTGATGACGGCTTCGACGATGCGGCAGAGGTAATCCATCTCGCTGCGGGTGCCGTCCTCCGCCGACCATTCGACGTCGTCGATCTGGTTGCGGGCGCGGGTGACGTTGGCGATCGAGAGCTCCATCACCTGCTCCGGCGTCATGTTCAATTTTACACGCATATGCAACGGCGAGGTCGCGATCACGGTATGGACGCGACCGCGCTTGGCGAATTTCACCGCTTCGGCGCAGCGGTCGATGTCCTTCGGATGGGCGCGCGACAGGCCGGCGATGACGGAGTTCCTGGCGCGGCGGGCAATCTCGCTCACCGCCTGGAAGTCGCCTTCCGAGGTGATGGGGAAACCGGCCTCGATGACATCGACGCCCATGTCGTCGAGCATCTCGGCGACCTCGAGCTTCTCCTCGAAGGTCATGGTGGCGCCGGGACACTGCTCGCCGTCGCGCAGCGTGGTATCGAAAATGATGACGCGGTCCTTTTCGGACTTGTTGGCGGTGGTCATTGCGAAGCTTCCTTTTGGATCGATGCGCTGCTGGTGTGAGCGCTGAAGGGTTTTGGTGTTCTCGCGCAACCCCTGAGTGCCCAGGCGCAAACCGCCCAGACGGCCCTCAGGGGCCGATAAGAAGCAGAAGCCCGCCAAGAAGGAGGGTGGGCGCCGACGCAGCCGGGCGAGCAGGGGCGGCCTCGGCCGCTCCACCCCGAACTCCGAACTTTTTGCTGCGAATCAGCATTGCCAGACCCTGAGAGGCGCCAAAATTGTCGGCCAAAACCGTTGACGGTTCGTTGCCGGCCGACGCGCCGTGGCGTGGTTCTAGACGAGAAAGGCGAGCGGCCGCAATGGCAAAAGATGGTCAGAACGGGTGACCTATCCTTGGCCATCCCAGTATAAAGTGTGCCCATTCTACAATCGACGGCCACAACTTCGCATTCCTGCGGCACGATCTGCCCGGGTTTTGCAAGTGCGTTGCCCCCTTGGAATTCAGAGGGCGCAGGGAAAGCCGGGTGCCGATTGCACCCGTGGGCCCCGTGCAACAAAAAGCACGGGGGTAGGACCACAGGTGAACCGGAGCAACGCCGGCCTTCCCTGCACAATGGTTTTAACGGCTGCTCCGTGCTCTCCCTGGCGTACCGGGCTTGATAGCCACCGTCCCCCCGGGCTCTTGACCCGGGGGTTGATCCCAGCGTCGGGGGATCAGGACCACACGTCTTGGCCGTCCGCGTCTGCACGCTTCGTCGTATGCGCGCCAACGCGTCCATCGCATCCCGCTTCCAACGTTCGTGACGATCGCGAAGCGCCCCTCTTTGTGGAAACGGGACGGCGCCAAGACAATCATATTATTTCTGAAAAGCGGAAGTAAAATATTTTCGCAGAAGGAGATTGACATGTCTTCTGATAAATCGAAGTGATTTGCCCGTCGGCGCAAAACCAGCTACTTCATCCCTGATACAAGCCATCCAAAGCGGAGGCCACCATGGACATCAGCCGAGCCGGCGCGCACCCATCCCGGAAACCGCCGGAGGACTATTTCACGGGACAAGTCCGTCTCGATCCCTTGTTCCAGGCGGCCGCGCCCGGGCGCGTCGGCGGCGCCAGCGTCACCTTCGAGCCCGGCGCCCGCACCGCCTGGCACACCCATCCGCTCGGCCAGACCCTGGTCGTCACGGCCGGGCTCGGCTGGGCCCAGCGCGAGGGCGGCCCCGTCGAGGAAATCCGTCCGGGCGACGTGGTGTGGTTTCCGCCGGGCGAAAAGCACTGGCACGGTGCAACGCCGACGACGGCGATGACCCACATCGCGATTCAGGAGGCGCTGGACGGCAAGGCCGTCGACTGGCTGGAAAAGGTTAGCGACGCGCAGTACCGGAAGTGAGTACGGGGCCGCGCAAACAGAACTTTAGTTCATGGCAATTTCAACCGAGAGCAGCTAATTTCCTTGCAAGGTAGCCCTCGCGGGAAGCTGACAAAGTGTTAGTCTCCATCCGATAGGATGGGGGGCATATGCGGCGGCGAGAGTTTTTAGCCTCACTCTGCGGTATCCCGGCTGTGTTCTCGTTTCCGGGATTGGCGCACGGCCAACCAGGGCAGAGGCCTCCGCTGATCATCTGGATCGCAGCTTTTCCCCTTCCTACAGGACAGGAAGATCTCAAGTTTAACGCGCACTTTCCGGAAGGAATGGCCGGACTTGGTTACGTGCGGGATCGTGATTTCACCTTCGAGATTCGATCTGGCCGTGGTGTGGCTGACCTTCCCAGCTTGGCAGAAGAGACTGTTGGATCGCAGCCTGACCTGATCGTCGCTGCGGCAACGCTCGAAGCGGTCGCCGTAAGTAAGGCGACGTCTCACATTCCGATAGTCTGCCCTGCGCTCGCCGACGCGGTTCATTTGGGGTTGATCCAGAGCGAGGCGCGACCGGGACGGAATATCACGGGCATCGAGCCGTACATTTCCGGGCTGCCTGCCAAGCAAATTGAACTCGCACGGGAAGTGGTGTCGGGAGCCAAAAAGATTGGCCTTCTCACAAACGATGCTGATCCAAAATGCCCACCGCAAACTCGCGAGCTTAGCGCTGCGATCACCAATCTAGGATTAACAGCCATTCCGGCAAACGCGAACCAGCCGAGCGAGATCGGGGCGGCCTTTGAGAAACTGGCAACTGAAAAAGTGGATGTAGTAATCGTATTGCAGACCAATCTGTTACTTCTTCGGAGATTTATGATCTCGGATATTGCACTCAAGCGGCAACTGCCGACGGTCTACGGGTATCGAGAGAACGTAGTCGCTGGCGGTCTCGCAAGCTACGGTGTAAATCTCAGTTGGTGCTATAATCGTGGCGCGTACTTCGTGGACCGGATACTTAAAGGCGCGAAGCTAGGCGATCTGCCGATCGAATTTCCAACTTCATTCTGGCTTGCGGCCAATATTCGTTCCGCTAAATCGCTGGGGGTCAGCCTGTCACCGAAATTGCTCGCTCGCGCCGATGAAGTGATTGAATGACCGCACTTTCTACAAGGAATACAAACTCTGCCGTGACCTCAGTTGGCACGGCACGACGCCAACGACGGCGATGACCCACATCAGGGGCATTTTGCCTGCTTGCGGCCCTTCCGTAGCGCTGGTTGGAGTGGTTAGGATGCCACTTTGGAGGCGGGGGATGAACCTGACACGACGGCAACTCCTTACGTTTCTCGCTGGAGCTGTGGTTGCACTGCCGTTCGCGACAGGCCAGGCGGCACCATTGCACAGGGTTGGCGTACTTGCTCAGGACCTTCAGCCAGGCTTGATGGAGGCGTTTGGCAACGAACTACAAAAACTCGGCTACGTGGAAGGAGCCAACGTCAGCATAGAGTTGCGGAATGCGGAAGGGCAAAATGACCAGCTTGCACCACTTGCAAGGGAGCTACTCGGGCTCAAGGTCGAGGTGATCGTCGCCATCAACACGCCTGCCGCGCAAGCGGTCAAAAAAATCACCCAAACGGTGCCTGTGGTCATGATGCGTGTAGCCGATCCGGTGAAGTCAGGGCTTGTGACCAGCCTTGCCAGACCGAGCGGGAACGTCACCGGATTGAGCTTCATGCCGGATGCTCTTGGGCCAAAAGGAGTGGAGTTGCTCCACCAAATCCTTCCCGAGGTCACAAGAATGGCCGCGCTATATCGGGGAGACAATCCGGGCGCAGTCGTGATCGTAGACGAGGTGATGCGGATGGCTGAGCCACTCGGCCTGAAGTTCGTACGTGCGCCGCTGCAAAACGGCTCGCACGACATTGCAAGAGCCTTTGACATCATCGACGGTGCCAAGTCGCAGGCGCTTTTTGTCATGGATGATGGAGCGATCACCGCCAACAGGCAGGAAATCCTTCGCCTTGCGGCCGAGCGCCGGATTCCTGTCGTATCGATCTATAAGGATTTCGCAAAATCCGGCGGACTCATCGCTTATGGGCCGAAGCTCGACATTGTTTATCGGCGCGCGGCGCACTTCGTCGACAAGCTTTTCAAAGGCGGCCGCCCGGCCGACTTGCCTGTCGAGCAACCGGCGATATTCGATGTCGTGGTGAATTTGAAGACCGCAAAGACGCTCGGTATTGCTATTCCGGAAACGGTGCTGGTCAGCGCCGACGAGATAATAGAATAGACTGGGCCAATTTGCTGAACTGCATGAGTTTGGCTTTGCCCTTAGAGGACCTAAGGGCCTTGTCTCCGTTCGCTTTGTCGGCTTCAAATACATTGGCGACGATGCGTCTGTGCACTCCAGCACAATGGTGTTACCGAATGAGGAGACGCGATTTTATTGCATTAACTGCGGCGGGTGCGCTCGCGTGCTCGGCGCACGCGCAACGGCCCGAGCGGCAAAGACGGATTGGGATCGTTATGCCGGGCTGGGACGACACCAGCATCAATCCCATTCAAGCTGAATTCCTGGGTGGGCTGGCTCGTCACGGCTATGTGGAGGGGCGCAACCTGATCGTGGATCGCTATGCGGCGATGGGCGACATGAATTGTTTTCCTGATTTGGCAGCAAAGGTGGCCAACAATCACCCGGAGGTTATCCTAACTGGCGCGCCTCCGATAACCCTGGCCTTGAAAGCCGCAACTCAGACGATTCCAATCGTTACGATCATCGGCGATCCGGTGGCATTAGGGCTGGTGTCCAGTCTGGCGCGCCCAGGTGGGAACGTCACAGGCATAACGGTCGATGCAGGTGCCGAGCTTAGTGGAAAGCGTTTGTCGCTCTTGAGGGAAACTCGACCCGGCGCGACCCGGCTCGCCTATCTCTCATCATCCCTGGCGTTGAAGCAGCCTCAGGCGGTGATGGTTAAGCAAGCTGCGGAAACGCTAAAGTTGTCCCTCCTGCACATAGACCTCGGAAACAGCTTGAACGAAAAAGCCTATAAAGCTGCCTTTGACTCTGTCGCGAATGTAGGCGCCGAACTTTTGCTGGTCTCGGACGAGCCTCAACACCTGCCGAACAGCAAGGTATTGGTCGGCATCGCGGTGAACGCGCAAATTCCGGCCATGTATCCGTTTCGCGATCTCGTGGTCGCAGGGGGCCTTATGGCCTATTATCGCGACCTGTTTGATGCTTTCCGGCAAGCCGCTGACCAGGTGGCGCAGATACTCGATGGTGGAAATCCCGCGGAAATGCCATTCCGTCAGCCCACTTCCTTCAAGTTCTCGATCAGCACCAAAGCGGCGCGAGACATTGGGCTTATTATCCCCCCGACCTTGCTCGCAAGCGCCGACGAGGTGATCGAATAGATGGGCAGGTCCGGAATTGGCCCAAAGCTGCCGATCAGGGATGGCTCGCAGCGAGGGCTATCTCACAAACAAAGGCTGAGCAGCTTGATGTGGCAGTCGCCGGATTTGCGCTTGCTGGAGGAGATGACTTCGCGTTTCACCGTGACGGTTTCGCATTTCACCAGCGGCCCCTGTTTTTCGGCATCGGCGATGATCCTGCCGCCCCTGCCCTGCGGAGGCTTCGGCTCGTAGTCGCCGGCGATTTCCATCGCCCAATAGGTGCGCTTGCCGCTGGCGTCCCTGGCGCTGGCGATGCCGACGCGCGTGGGCACTCGCACCCGCCTGATCCCGGCGCCAGACACTTGGCGTCGTCTGTTCGCGAGGCGACGGGTGACGTCCACTTCGATTTTGCCGGGAACCTTTTCTCTTCACAGCCATCGAAGGTGCGGCAAGGGGAGCGCCGATTGGACGGGTTGAGCACCCGAACAATGCCGACGCACCCCTGGCATCGGAGGCGCCGAACCACGACACAGCGTGCTTGTGCTCGAGGCGGTGAGACCTTTCGACCCATCCCCAAGGAGGCACCGAATGGCAAGAGCTCTTTCGACTTCTATCACGCGACGAAGCATCGTCGCAGGGTTGGCGATGACCGCTGTCCCGCTGGCTCTGACGAGTGCGGACAACGCGTACGCCCAGGACAAGCAAACCACACCTGAGAAAAGTCTATATGAGCGGCTGGGCGGCGTTTTCGCGATCGCGGCGGTGGTAGATCACTTCAGCGACGCCGTTGTGAAGAATCCCATCGTCGGCCGGAAGTCCAGGAATCCGCAGCTGAGAGAATGGCACACCAAGAGCCTTGAAAGGCTACCCGGCCTCAAGTTCATGCGCACGCTATGGGTCTGCGACGTGTCGGGTGGGCCTTTCAAGTTCACAGCCACCAGGCCCGGCGCGACGCCGCTTGGCCTTGAGGAGGCCCATCGCAACCTCCGGATCTCGCCCGCAGAGTTCGACGAGGTCGCAGCCGAACTCGGACGGACCCTCGATCACTTCAAGGTCCCGAAGCGCGAGAAGGCCGAAGTTCTGGGAGCCTTCGCCGCCCATAAAAACGAGGTTACCGCTGGCTATTTCGCCAAAGGTTGAAGCACCATGTGTTCCGGACAATTCCGCCACGGCTAAAGCCGGGCGGAATTGTCAACTGCACGCTGACGAGGCGATAGAAGAAGGCTAGGAGCTGCCGAGCTGGATCGGTCTGCTGCTGGCCCAAGCTGCCGATCAGGATGTCCGAAGTCAGATCCCGCACGGAACGAAAGCGGACGCGGCGCGGAAAGCCCATTTTGCTGGAGAAGCGAGACGCAGCGAACGCCATCTCACAAACAAAGGCTGAGCAGCTTGATGTGGCAGTCGCCGGGTTTGCGCTTGCTCGAGGAGACGACTTCGCGTTTCACCATGACGGTCTCACGCTTCACCAGCGGCCCCTGCTTCTCGGCACCGGCGATGATCCTGCCGCCCCTGCCCTTCGGAAGCTTCGGCTCGTAGTCGCCGGCGATTTCCATCGCCCAATAGGTGCGCTTGCCGCTGGCGTCTTTCGCGCTGGCGATGCCGACGCGGGTCGCCTTCGACAGCAGCAGGTTCCTGCGATGCTCGCTCGAATTGATCCACTGGTCGAGCGTCTTGTCGAAACTATCGTAGCCATAGGCGATGTTCTCGGCGGCGCGGCCCGCGCCTGACGGCGAAATGCGTCCGGTGAATGAGCCGAGCACCTCGTGGCTGAGACTTTCCTTCGCGGCCATCGCGCGGGCCTGATCCATGGCGATGCGGTCAAGCGTCGCGTCCCTCACGACTTTGACCTCGCCATGCTTGAGGCGGAAGCTCGAGATCAGCTCGGCAGGAGTCTCGGCCGCCGCCACGGAGGCGGACATTGTCAGCAGGAGAAGCGCGATCGCTATGCAGATTGCACGAGAAGTCATCGTCTTCAAAAGTCCAGTGTTCAGCCGCTTCTGGCACGCCTTTGATAGAGCAATCACTGATATGTCGCGCGCTTGCAACATTGCAAGGGCAATAGCGTTGAATGACCGCTGCGGCTCGCATGGCGGGGGTATCAATGTCCGATTTCGTGATCGAGGAAGGCCTGCCCTACCCGCTGGGCGCAACCTGGGGTGGCCAGGGCACCAATTTTGCGGTGTTTTCAGCCAATGCGACCAAGGTGGAGGTGTGCCTGTTCGAGGGCGACCGGGAAACGCACCGCTTCGAGCTGCCGGAATATACCGACCAGGTGTTTCACGGCTATATCGCGGGCGTCGCGCCCGGCACCTTCTATGGCTACCGCATCTCGGGCCCCTATCAGCCCGATGCCGGCCATCGCTTCAACCCGAACAAGCTGTTGCTCGACCCCTATGCGCGCGCCCATGCAGGCGCCCTGACATGGAATCCGGCCGTGTTCGGCTACAGGATGGAGAGCGGCGACGACCTGACTTTCGATGAGTGCGACAGCGCGCCGTTTGTGCCGAAATGCGTGGTGGTCGATCCCGATTTCGACTGGCAGGCGGAGGCCGCCCGGCACGACGTACATTGGGACGAGACCATCGTCTACGAAACCCACGTCAAGGGCTTTACCAAAAGGCACCCCGACGTATCAGAGCATCTGCGCGGCACCTATGCCGGCTTCGCCGCGCCAAAGCTGATCGAGCATCTCGCCTCGCTCGGCGTCACCTCGATCGAGCTGTTGCCGGTCCATACCTTCATCAACGACAACTATCTCATCGACAAGCACCTGACGAATTACTGGGGCTACAACACCATCGGGTTCTTCGCGCCCGACCCGCGCTATGCCTCCGACGTGCCGAACAGCCTGCGCGAGTTCAAGGAGATGGTGTCGAAGCTGCATGGCGCCGGCCTCGAGGTGATCCTCGACGTCGTCTACAACCACACCGCTGAAGGCAATGAGAAGGGGCCGACGCTGTCCTTCAAGGGCATCGACAATGCGAGCTATTACCGCCTGCTGCCCGACAAGAAGCGCTACTACATCAACGACACCGGCACCGGAAACACCGTCAACCTCTCGCATCCGCGCGTGATCCAGATGGTGATGGACAGCCTGCGTTACTGGGCCGAGCACATGCATATCGACGGCTTCCGCTTCGATCTCGGCACCATCCTGGCGCGCGAGGTCTACGGCTTCGACGAGCAGAGCGGTTTTCTGAAAGCGATGGACCAGGATCCCCTGCTCTCCACCATCAAGCTGATTGCCGAGCCCTGGGACACCGGCCCCGGCGGCTACCAGGTCGGCGGCTTTCCACCGGGCTGGGCGGAATGGAACGACAAATTCCGCGACACCGTGCGCGACTATTGGCGCGGCGAGGCGCCGCCGGCGGCGCTGGCAACACGGCTGCTCGGCTCCCGCGATATCTTCAATCGCTGGGGAGGCCGACGCTCATGGGCCAGTGTCAACTTCATCACCGCCCATGACGGTTTCACGCTGAACGACTGGGCGAGCTACAACGACAAGCACAACGAGGCCAATGGCGAAGGCAACCGGGATGGCAACTCCAGCAGTCGTTCCTGGAATTGCGGCGTCGAGGGGGTGACGGACAACAAGGACGTGCTTGATCTGCGCGAGCGGCAGAAGCGCAACATGCTGGCAACGCTCCTGCTGTCGCAGGGCACGCCGATGCTGCTCGGCGGCGACGAGTTCGGCCGCACCCAGCAGGGCAACAACAACGCCTATTGCCAGGACAACGACATTTCCTGGTTCGACTGGAACTTCAGTGAGCCGGGCCAGAAGCTGCTCGCGTTCACCAGGCGGGTGATCCAGCTGCGGCGCGACTATCCGATTCTGCGCCGCAGCCGGTTCTTGACCGGAGGGCACGACAAAGAGCTCGACATCCGCGACGTGGTCTGGATCGACGCCAATGGCAAGGAGATGACGACGGCCGACTGGAATACCGGCTGGATCAAATGCTTCGGCGCCCTGCTCGACGGCCGTTGCCGCAAAACCGCGATAAGGCGTTACGGCGAGGACGACAGCGTGCTGATCATCATGAACAGTTTTGAAGGCGAGGTCGACTTCAAGCTGCCGCATACCAGCGCGGGGCCGAAATGGTCGCTGTTGCTCGACACCAACAATCCGGACGGCTCGTCCGGCGCGGACTTCGCATTCGACAGCGTCACCAAGGTGCCGGGGCGGTCGTTCCTGCTGTTCGTTGCCGGCGAGATCAAGTGACCGCGCCCGCAAGCTTGTGAGAAGCGTCGAAACGCTTTTCTCCGCGCTGCGTGGAACCGAAGTTTCCGCTCTCCGTTTTCAGTAAAAGGAGAGAGGGATATGCGCAAGGTCATGGCAGAACTGGATGCGGAGCAGCGTGCGGCGCTGCTTCAACTCACCGACTTCGGCATCGCGATATGCGCGTCGGGTTTGATCGTCAGCCTGCTGAAACTGGTGGGCGATCTGTTGTAAGGCGCCATCCGGCTGCAGGCGTCGCGCCCGCGTCGTCCGACGCCACAAAATGAATGGGCCCCGGTGCACAGTGGCATCAGCGGGGCCCGTGTTTTGCCCTGCTATGAGGGACTTCTGGTAAGCGCCAGTTTGATTTCAGCACTGCAAAGCGCTTGGCCTTCGCGCTTCAGTCCTGTGGGTAGAGCTTCAGAATGTCGGCGGCGCAATCTGCGGTGAGCAGCTGCTCTCACCTCGTCTCGCGCCGTGACCCTGCAGTCGAAGCAGGGTCGCTACCTTGTGCCGGTGGCGTCATGCTCCTCTCCTGGAGTGGCTCGACGGACATTGTTTCCGCATCCGTTGCGGGTGTCCGCCTCCGCTGCCTGCCGCTCGACGATATCATCGGCCGGCAATTCCTGCGAGGGTATGGAGCTTTCGTGCTCCACGACCACGGTCAGGTACAGCACGGCCGAATGTTGCGGCAGATGCGTTTCCCTGTCAAGTTTGCTCGCGCGGGTTCCGCACTCGATCAGGCATTAGGCAGGTGCGCCAGGTATTCAAAGAGCGCGCGCAGATCGTCGTCGTTCATCCGGCCGATCACCTGCCACGGCATCTGCTTGCCGAGCTCGTGTCCATAGGGATCGACGCCGGTGCGCATGGCGTTGAGGAACTCCTCGAACTTCCAATCCTTGACGAAATGCAGATCGGGGCCAAGTGGCGGCAACTGGCCGGGCACGCCGCCGGTCAGATCCTTGCCGTGGCATTCGCGGCAGTCCTGATACGAGATGATGTACTCGCCATATTTCGCGGTGGGAGATTTTGACGGCGCGGTGATGACGGCGGTCGATACCGGCTTTCCGGTCGGAAGCTGGCCGGCACCAAGCAGCAGAAGCCCGAGGGCGCTGACGCGGTCGGGCGGGTTCGCCGTTGCCTGCCCTGCCGCGGGCAGGCTGCGCAGATAGGCGACCAGCGAACGCGTGTCCTCATCGCTCAGCCGGCTGGCATTGGTGAGGGTCATCACGAACAACCAATGTCCGTCGCGGTCGACGCCGTTGCGGATGGCGCGAAAGATGTCGCCATCGGTCCAGGAGCCGAGCTGTGTGAGATTGGATGACACGAACGAGCCGACATTGACGGGGAAATGCTCGCCGATATCGACGCCGCCGGTGAGCGTGCCGGTCTTGCTATGGCACGCGCTGCAAAAGCTGTCCGTGATCTCCTGGCCGCGCCGGATCTGTTCCGGCGTGCCCTCGACCTTCATGACCAGCGTCGGAGCGCTGCGGGCATGAACCTTGAGCAGCCCCACGATCAGCATCACGCTGACGATGGCGGTGACGGTCGACAATAGCGCCGCCATGCCCGCGCCGCCCCACTTCAGCAAACGGTTTTCGGCGCGCCAGGCCCGAAGGCCCGACCAGGACAGCAGCGAGGTGACGAGAAGCGAGGTCGCAGGGTAGAGCAATTCCAACATGAGTCCTATCCAGAATCTGTTTTGCCGGTAACGGGCAGATCAAGGTTGTCAAAATGCGAAGCCGATGCATGGACCCGACGGTCCATCGCTGAATTGTCCAGGCGAGCGGCAGATAGCCGGTGGCGTCATGCAGAATGATTTCGGCGCAAGGGCCATTCGGCTACGCCTGTAACAAAGCGGCCGCGCGCCCCGCGCCGGCCCGGGTGAAAACCCCCGCCGAATTACGACGAATTAACGCGTCCGACAGGAGATCTTAATCCTCCCGAAAGCGTGCCGTAATGAGCCGCGCGTTAGCTCTCCATAAGGCCATTACGGCTCAACGACTTTCGGAGAGGACACTCATGACAACGAATCAAAACCCCCATCGCAGGATCTTGTCCGCGCGGCGCCTGACGCTGCTCGGCTCCGTCGCCATCCTCGGCGCGGCGCTGGCATTCGGCGGGCCGAACGGACATTTTGCCGGGCCGGCCTTCGCCGCAACGACAGAGGCGCAGCAGGGGCCGGTCGGCTTCGCCGACCTGATCAGCAAGGTGAAACCCGCCGTGATCTCGGTGCGCGTCAAGATCGACGAGACCGCGGACGCCTCGAACGCGCCGCAGATGCAAGGCGAGGAAGGCATGCCGGACTTCAAGGGCACGCCGTTCGAGAAGTTCTTCCGCCAGTACGGCGAGAACGGCCCGCGCGCGCATATGCCGCACCATGAGATGGTGACCGGCGTCGGTTCCGGCTTCTTCATCTCCGCCGACGGCTATGCCGTGACCAACAACCACGTCGTCGACCACGCGAGCTCCGTCCAGATCACGACCGACGACGGCAAGACCTATACCGCCAAGGTGATCGGCACCGATGCGAAGACCGACCTCGCGCTGATCAAGGTCGATGGCAAGAGCGACTTCACTTACGTCAATTTCGAGACCAGCGCGCCGCGCGTCGGCGACTGGGTGGTTGCGGTCGGCAATCCCTATGGCCTCGGCGGCACGGTGACCGCCGGCATCATCTCGGCTGAGGGACGCGACATCGGCGCCGGCCCCTATGACGACTACATCCAGATCGACGCCCCCATCAACAAGGGCAACTCGGGCGGCCCGACCTTCGACACCAAGGGCAATGTGATCGGCGTCAACACCGCGATCTATTCGCCGAGCGGCGGATCGGTCGGCATCGGCTTCGACATCCCCGCTTCCACCGTGAAGATGGTCGTGGCCCAGCTCAAGGATAAGGGTGCGGTGACGCGCGCCTATATCGGCGTGCAGGTGCAGCCGGTCACGGCCGGCATCGCCGAAAGCCTTGGCATGAAGAACGCCTCCGGCGCGCTCGTCGACGAGGCCCAGCCCAATACGCCCGCCGCCAAGGCCGGCGTGCAAGCAGGCGACGTCATCACCGCCGTCAACGGCAACGCGGTCAAGGATTCGCGCACGCTGGCGCGCGAGATTTCTGCCATGGCGCCCGGAACCTCGGCGAAGCTCGACATCCTGCGCAAGGGCGAGCAGAAGACCATCGACGTGACGCTCGCGGCGATGCCGAACCAGCCCGAGAAGCAGGCCAGGGCTGGCGAGATGGATAACGGCTCGATGGCCGGCACGCCGCACCTCGGCGTGGCGGTGGCGCCCGCCAGCGAAGTCGCGGGCGCGGGAGCCAAGGGCGTCGTCATCACTGCCGTCGATCCCGAGGGGCCGGCAGCGGAGCATGGCCTCAAGTCCGGTGACGTCATCCTCGACGTCGGCGGCAAGAGCGTCGGCAACGTTGACGAACTCCGCAGCGCGCTGAAGGAAGCCAAGTCCGGCGGCAAGAAGGACGTGCTGATGCGGATCAAGACTGCCGACAACACGCACTTCGTCGCGATGCCGATCGGGTAAACAACGCTCGAGGCTCAGGCCCGTCCAGACGATGTGTGCTGGACGGGCCTGATATCGCCCACGAAGTCATTTCCTCAGCTCGACGAAGCAGTCCTGAAACAAAACGGTGCTTATTTTCCGCTGTTCCGGGAACGGAGACCGCCCAGTGCAGTTTATTCCAGAGTTCGTTCGGGATCATCCAGGCAGCAGATTGGCTGCCTTGTCGCAGGAGTAGCGTTCGTGACATTCCTTGTTGCGTTTCTGGTTTGCTGTAGCGCAGCCGTTTTTCTTGCTCACGCGTTCGACGCCTATCACGCGTGAATAAAGCCGCCGGTTGAGATGTCCGGCGGGTCGATCGCGACCATGCCACGAGCCGAGGCCGATGCTGGTCCGCGGCTATCATTATTTCGGCCCCCTGCGAGACTGGCGAAGCTCGCTTTCGGACATCGGGCGCGTGCGAATCAAGATACCGCCCCTCAATAGCCGAGCAGTGCGAGGCCGACCCAGCTAACAGCGAAAATTGAACAGCCCAGCAAGGCCACGGAAGCCAGGGTTGCAATAGCTTTTACTGAACGCGCCATAACATTGATCTCTCTTGAGCAATGATGAACGCTAACCGACGAGATGTCCGGGATCATGGCCGACAGGCTCCCTCGCCAGAAAATTGTGCAACTGTCGCCAAATCGGCACACAACATCTGAGCCGGCCCGCAAAAGTCCGCAATTCCCGGCAATGACGGCCCCGTGTGGGGATTCGTCGGATGCATAAACCGAACATGGGGGCTCGGTGGGGTGTCGCAATAGCGGTGCTGGCGTTGTTCGCCGCAGCCTCGGCCTGGTTTGGCCATGGCGGTTCAGGGTCACGCGTTGCAAAGGACTACGAGGATTGCGCGAACGAGGCCAAGGCCAATTCCACTTCGAACGTCGAATACACCAGATCAGTCACGCTGTGCAGCGAACGCTTTGCGGGCCGCCGAAAGCCCGGTGGCGGATACAGCTATTTCGACTTCATGCAAAATCGAAGTTTCGATATTGCCGGCCCCAACCCGACTGAAGGCGAACGCAAGCACATCGACCGCTCGTACATGGATTTTCTCGGTGCGCAACGACGAGAAATGCTTCTATCGGATTTGGCGAAAGCTCAAGCCAACGCGGCGCAGGCAGCCTTGGGACGCAGTCGACAGGATGCCGAGGCGCCATTGGCTTTAGCGCCGAAAATCCCTCTGCCGGTCAAGCGGCCACCCGTCGAGCGTTCGAAATCATCTTGTGACGATGGATCTTTATCCTGCAGCTGGGCGAAGCTGTCTGCGGCCGTGAAAAATGCCTTCGCGTCCTCAGGCGCCAACCGATAGCTCGGCGGATCCTTCCGCCCCTCGCCGTCCCCGTGCGAAACCCGAGTCCAGCTGACGTGCGCAAGCTGTTGGACGCCTTTTCCACCGTTTTTTGCCGCAGTGGGCTCTCGAAATCGCCAAGCGAATCGCTTGCTTAATTGAAGCTGCGAGTGTTGCACGTCTCACCTAGACGACGAGCGCTGCTTGATCCTAAGAGACGAGTGTTGCTTGATCCCAGGAGTCGACGCGGCGGCGTGTTTGCACCACGCCGCCGCGCCTCACCATCACAACCGACTGGAACGGTTCCAATGGCTGACGACACTACTGCCGCTGTTATTCCGCTTCATCAAGCCCCGCCTAAAAGGAAGGATAAGGCGGGCGCTGGGCGCTCCAAGGCCTACCAGCGGCGCAAACGGCAAAAGGCGAAGGTCGCCACCGCTGAAGGTGCGGCGCCTGCGTCTTCCGAGTCGTTGATACCGCCCGAATTTCTGCCGGTAGACGGTGCCATTGGGGAGCCGCCGCCCGTCACGCAGCCGCCGGCCGTGAGGTCCCATCCGGACGAAGCAATGATGCCGTCGCGGCGTCGCCTCGCCCCGGTTCTGCTATCGACCGCTGCCCTCGCCCTCGGCGCCGTCGGTATCACGATCAACGGCTGGTTTGCTCGATCATTGGGATCAAGCGACATGGCGGGGTGGCTTTTCCTTGCCGTCGGCGTCGCCGCCGATCTCGTCGCCCTCGTTATGCCGTCCTGCGCCGCCGGTCTATGGCAGGCGGGGCAACGGGCGACCGCGCTGGTTGGCTGGGCCATCTGGCTGATGACATTTGTCTTTGCGGTAACTGCGGGCATCGGTTTCGCATCCACCAACATCACCGACGTGACCTCTGCGCGCGCGTCACGCGTGACCCCGGCCGTCACCAACGCACAGGCCGCGCTTGCGGACGCGATGGCGGCCCGGGACCGGGAGTGCAAAGGCGGCGTGGGGAAGTTCTGCCGCGAGCGCGAAGCGGCGGTCGCAGAGCGTCGCCAGATACTCGACTCCGCAATGGCCGCTGTCGGGCAAGCGGCGGACCCTCAAACCGACGCAGCGATCAAGCTCGTTACATGGGGCTCCCGCGGCATGCTGCGGCCGGCACCCGAAGACTTCGCCATGCTCCGCCTCATCATGCTGGCCTTGCTGCCGCAGATTGGAGGGATACTGATCATGGTCGGGCGCCATTCCGCGTCGTTCACCAGCCGCCGCCGCCCAAGCGGGGGCTAATCCTCGCAATTCGATTATGCCGGGCGCGATGCGATCGTCGCTGTGCTGCAGCAAATCCGCCGTTCGTTCGGGCTGTGTGTGACAGCCAGCTCCACTCAATGCGGTCACCCGGCGGCTCCAAAATTACCCGACGCCCGACATTTTTTTGTTTCGCGCGCCGGACAACATTCACAGTCATGTGGTGTTGCCTGGAGCGGCGGCGTGTCGAGTGAACTTCAAACCAAACTGGAAAAATACGAGGGCAAGGTGGCCCATTGCGAGAGAGCGGCTCAAGAAGCGCGCGGCGTACGCGAACGCGCAATGTATGAGGAGCTTTCCCGTTACTACACCGAGATTGCGACTGACTTCCGGAAGGCAATAGCAAAACGCGGCGCAGCGTAGCCTTTGCACGAAAGGATGCATTTCAAGCGTTCGCTGCCGGCTCAACGAGATGTGTCGGTGCTGCAACGGTTTGGAAGTTCGTTCGAAATACGGCGAATTCCCGCTCGAAAAGTGGCCAGCGAGTCGATAGAAGTTTATGTGAGGCTGTCATGTGCAGCCAGGTAAACGATCGGCGGGCGGGGCATGAGCTGGCGAACACTCAGCGTCGGCACCTACGGAAAGGCCGCCTTAACAGGCGGCCTTTCCATTTCGGGGTCAACAATGCGAGCCGCCAGGCGGCCGACAGCGCAAGCCGTTCAAAGCGCACCACGCCGCTTGCGCAGCGTTCGTTCATCGTACGGAATGATGACCGAGGGCTAACGATGGAAAGCCCGAAACATATCAAGGAAACGAAAACCGCCGAAGAACTGGCGGCAATGATCCGCGAGGACTTGAGCCAGGTGGACGGCTGCCCCAAACGAGGGATCGCGGTCACCGTCTACGGAATCCCCTGGAAATCGATGCTCACATTCGGCGTTGCGGCCGGCCCCGTTCGCAACAAAGCCGAGCTGCAGAGGTTCTGCGATATCATCACCGAGCGGCTGCAGCGGTTATACGATGTTGCGTAGCGCCGGCGAGGCTCGGTGAAGTGAATTCAAGCAAAAATACCCCAGCCATGGGGCGGCAGTGCGATCTCCGTGCTGCCGCCCTTTTGCGTGGATGCGGCGTTGCCGGCGAGCTTGTCGGCCTTCGCGCCGATCGTGCGCGTGACATCTGAATCCGCGATGTTCAGCGCGACCCACAACCGGTTGCCCTGATCGAACGCCTCGAGCAGAAGATCGGTGTTGCGGATCTCGATCACACGGCTCTGCGCGCGATGCAGCCACGGATGCCGGCGTCGGATGCCGATCAGTTCCTGATGCAGGCGATAGATGGGCCAGCCGAACGGCGCGAGATCGGCCGGCGTTGCCGGAAAGGCGGGACGGATCGCATCGTCGCCGCCGGCGCGGTTTTCCTTGATGCCGCGAAACGCCTGTTCGTCGCCATAATAGATCGACGGCGTACCGCCGCAGGTCATGAGAACGACGAGCGCGTGCGGCAAATGCCGCTCGTCGGTGAGCTGGCTTGCGATCCGCGTAACGTCGTGGTTGCCGACAAAGGTCTGCGGCACGAAGGCCTCGAGGAAGGTGTTGTGCCGCTTCAGCGCCCAGGCGAGCTCGAAGAAATTGCCGCTGTTCAGCGAACTCCAGACCGCCTTCCACAATTCATATTGTGTGACCGCGTCAACGCCGGTCTCATGCACGAAGGCGGTGTAATCGCCGTGGATCACCTCGCCGAAGACATAGGCGTCCGGATGCTTCGCCCGCACCGCCGGCAACACCTTTCGCCAGAACTCGCGCGGCACGGCATAGGCGGCATCGAGTCGCCAGCCGTCGGCGCCGCGATCGAGCCAGTGGTTCATCACCCGCGTGACGTAGTCGGCGACCTCCGGCTCCGCGTGATTGAGCGTCACGAGCTCGCGGTGCCCCTCGAAGGCCGCGTAATCAGGCTCGCCGCCCTTGCCGGCCTCCGGCCAGGTCAGACGAAACCACGCGCCCTCCCTTGCCTTCGGGCCGCCCGCGATGGCACGCTGGAAAAGGGGAAACTCCCTTCCGACATGGTTGAACACGCCGTCGAGGATGAGCCGCAGGCCTCGGCTGCGCATCTCCCTGACCAGAGCATCGAAGTCGGCCTGGTCGCCGAGGCGCCTGTCGATCTCGAAGTGATCTGTCGTGTCGTAGCCATGGGTGGACGACGAAAAGATCGGCGCCAGCAACAGGCCGGAGATGCCGAGGTCAACCGCATAATCGAGCCAGCCGCCGATCCGCCCGAGCCGATGCTGGACGTTCGGACACGCGGCGAACTCGCGCTCGGCGCCGACGAAGCCGAGCGGATAGATGTGCCATAAGACGGCATGCTCGATGAAATTGGCCAACGGCGCTTACCTTACGGGTCTGCGCCGACTTAGCACAAAATGAAAGCCCCGCGCGAAGCGGGGCTTTCCGTTGTCGAGAAAGGCTTCGATCAGTAGCGGGCGACGACCGGGCCACCGAAGCGATAGTTGACGCGCACCGTGACGAGGTCGGCATCCTGCTTGATGTCGACGTTGCGGGTGTTGAGACCGGCGAACGTCATGCCGTAATTGTTGGTGCCCATGAACAGGTGGTCGTATTCGAGCGCGGCCGACCAGTTCGGCGCGAAACCGTATTCGACGCCGGCGCCGACGGTAGCGCCCCAGCGGGTGTCGCTGGCGCGATCGGTCACGAAGCCGCCGATGGTCGCAAGACCTTCATAACGGTTGTCGGTGACCGCGGCGCCGCCCTTCACATAGAGCAGCGCGTTATTCCAGGAGTAACCGACCTGGCCGGTGAACAGGCCGAAGGCGTCGATCTTGGTGCGGTTGGTGGCGAGACCGCCGAACAGCAGGCTCGCATTGGAACCCGAGAAGTCAGCCCAGTTGCCCTGCGCTTCCAGACCGAACACCCAGTTGCCGGCCTGCCAGCGGTAACCAACCTGGCCACCGACCGTGCCGCCGGACGCGTCGTGGCAGCCTTCGGAAGCCGCTGCGACCGGCACGCCGACCGTCGCGGTGCGGGTCCAGCAATTGTGGCTCGAGCCCCAGCCGCCGTTGATACCGACATAGAAGCCGCTCCAGTCGTAAATGGCAGCCATCATCGGCGGCGGCGCCTTGTAGTAGCGCGGCGCGAGATCGGCGGCCGAGGCGGCAACAGTGCCAAACGCAAGGATCGACGCAGCGAGAACCAACTTCTTCATGATGACTACTCCCCGTAAAATGAATGTCCCGTGGTGGACGCGAACGTCGCATCGACAACGCACCAATCCGTTAATTCGGTGTGGCGCAAAAATCACACCGACGGGAATTGTAGGGTTGGGCGTTGATGGCGGCGCGGATGGAGAGGCCGCGTTAACCCTGAGACGGGGAGCGCAAGAGACTCACCAGTTCCGGCTGCACCACGGCGGCTGCCGCGATGGCGATGGCCGCGTCCCCTTGAGACCGGGAGCGCCGCCGGCATTCAGTAATCGCCGACGGCCCAAGCCGGCCACTTCCAATTGCCCTGCCTTCAACAGAAGCGATGACCGAGTCGATAAGCTAAGGACATGCCCCCCGTACTGTCATACCCCATTTGGGCAAAACCGGTCTGGTTACATAATATTGGTATCATTGAGGTTTTTGCTCCGGCGCCGATGCCTTCGCCCGCTTCCGCGCCTTGCCTTTGCCTTCGTTCTCCAGCGCTTCCCGCACCTTCGCAAATTCCTGCTGCGAGGCCTTGTCGACGCGGGGAAAGCGCAGGTTGAGTCCGTCGAGCACAGCCACGATGGTCGAGCCGATCACCACCCGCGCGAACCATTTGTGGTCGGCCGGCACCACGAACCACGGCGAGTGGGGAGTTGCGGTGTGCCGGACGATGTCCTGATACACCGCCTGATAACGCGACCACCATCCGCGCTCGGTGATGTCGTTCATGGAGAACTTCCAGTTCTTCGACGGTTGCTCGAGCCGATCGAGAAAGCGCGCGCGCTGCTCCTGCTTCGATACATTAAGAAAGAACTTGAGGATCACCGTGCCCTGCCGCGTCAGATAGCGCTCGAAGGCCGAGATATCCTCGAAGCGCTCGCGCCAGATGTTTTTCGTGACGAGCTTTGACGGGATCTTCTCCCTGGCGAGGACTTCCGGATGCACGCGGGTGACCAGGCACTCTTCATAATAGGAGCGATTGAAGATGCCGATCCGGCCGCGCTCGGGCAGCGCGATGGTGCTGCGCCACATGAAGTCATGGTCGAGCTCGTGGCTCGTCGGCTGCTTGAAGGAGGTGACCTCGCAGCCCTGCGGATTGACGCCATCGAACACAGCCTTGATCGCCGAGTCCTTGCCGGCGGCGTCCATGCCCTGGAAGATCAGCAGCAGCGACCAGCGATCCTGCGCGTAAAGTTTTTCCTGGAAGTCATTGAGCCGCTTGCGATTGGCCTCGATGATCTTCTCGCCCTCGCTCTTGTCGAGCCCACCCTTCTCGTGGGTCTTCTGGGCGGCGAGGTGGAATTTGCGCGAACCGTCGATGCGAAACGGGGTGATGTGGGGATCGAGCTCGGCGCTCAGCGATTTCGTGGGTTTCTTGCTCATGGGAACACACTCCCGTTGTTATCCGCCGTCATTGCGAGCCAAGCGAAGCAATCCAGAATCTCACCGCGGAAACAGTCCGGATTGCCTCGTCGCTTCGCTCCTCGCAACGACGATAACCATTCAAACCCTGAACTGATCCTCGAGAAAGGCCGTGACGAAGCGCGGCATGCTGGCGTTGAGACCGGAGATGGTGCGCACCAGATGTATCGCAGACAATTCGGGATGCGCCTGCCGCGCGAGGTTGGCTTCAATGCGTGCCTTGAGCGCTTCGCCCGGCATATCAACCCTCAATATCCTGATGATCGCGACCACGGCGCCGACAGTCACGCAATGCCAGTTCGCGCCAGCCTGATAGTCGGCTGCGGTCAGCCCCGTCTCCTCCTCGATCTCGCGCGTGATGCTGCCGGCAATGTCGAGCGTATCGCCGACGATATCGTCGGGATCGGGCGTTCCGGCTGGAAAATAGACCCGACCGGCATTCACCGTCTCGCCGCCCATCTCGCCGAGCACGAATGCGCCGTCGTCCGAGCGCAGCGCGCCCATGCCAAAGCCGTTGAAGACGTCGCGGTCCGGGCAGCCCCAATCGCGCCAGGCGAGGAAGCTCGCGAAATCGGTCTGGAAATAGCTCGACGAGAGCCGCCCGCCAGAGAACTCGGCGTTGCGCGCGAGCAGCACCTGGCCGTTCCAGATGCCCGGCTTCTCGCGCTGGCGCATCGCAAAATGCGTGTCGATATCGGCACGCCGGGAGTCGGCCCACGGCCAGGCCCCCGACTCGACCCTTAGCTCAAGCACGGAGACACGGTGAATGACCGCGTTATCGGGCATTCATCCCCGTCGTCTTCTTCGCCTGCTCGACATATTTGTTGGTGAAGGTCTTGGATACGTCGACATTGGCCTTGGCCACTTCCGGCGAGCCTTCGCTGAACACCGCGAGCACGGCGTCGGCGCCCTTCGGGTCCATCTTGCCGGTCTCCGAATACATCGGGATCGTGTTCTTCAGCGCGGCCAGATAGAGCGCCTTGTCCTTGCCGACCATCCCCTCCGGCATCTTGGCCATGATGTCCTCGGCCGAATGCGAGTGGATCCAGGACAGCGTCGAGACGATGGCATTGGTCAGCGCCTGCACTTCCTTCTCATGCGAGTTCACCCAGGCAGCGGTCGAATAGAGCGCGCCGCCCGGATACTCGCCGCCGAACATCGCGAGCGTATCCTTCTGGGTGCGGGTATCGGCGAGTATCTTGAGGTCGGGATGGCTGCCCTGCAGCACCGTCACCGCGGGATCGAGCATCACGGCGGCATCGATCTGCCCCTGCTCCATGGCGGCCACCGCGGTGGCCCCGAGACCGACGCCGATAACGGCCGCGCTGGCCGGGTCGAGGCCGTTCTTCTTCAGCAGGAACTTCAGGAAGAAATCGGTTGAAGAGCCCGGCGCACTGACGCCAACCTTCTTGCCCGCGAGATCCTTGATCGAATTGATTTCCTTGGCATGCGAGGGCGACACGACGAGCACCAGCCCGGGATAACGGTCATAGACGACGAACGAAACCAACTCCTGCTTCTTCGCCGCGAGGTTGACGCAATGGTCGAAGTAGCCGGAGACCACATCGGCGCTGCCGCCGAGCACGGCTTTCAGCGCATCCGAGCCGCCCTTGAGGTCGACCAGCTCGACATTGAGGCCGGCCTTGTCGAACTCGCCGAGTTGCTTGGCCAGCACCGTCGGCAGGTAGCACAGGCAGGCGCCGCCGCCGACCGCGACCGTGATCTTGCTTTGGGCCTGCGCCATGGGCGCGGCGAGCATCAGGGCGAGCAAGGTGCCGGCGAGCTTGCCGATCAGGTTTTTCATGGGGGTTTCTCCGTTTCCTCGGGCGGCAAGATAATGCAGCGCACACGGCTTGAGAAGGCGACTTTGGTGCCAAAGTACGGCACTGCAACAAGCCCCCATAAACCTTTATTCCAACGGCGTATCGCGATCTTTTTGTCGCACCGGCATGGCCAGGGCGAGATTGGCGGACTAGCATCCGCCCGCACAAAAATCACCTGCGGGGAGGCCTCATCATGAATCGTATCGCTACAACTCTGTCCATTGCCGTCGCGTTCGCCGCCGGCTGTGGCGTCACGCACTACATACGGCCGGCGCTGGCCGCCGATAACATCACTGCGCAGGTCATCCATACCGGCGACCTCGAAGGCGACGCGATCTCGCCGGCAAACGCCGGCGGCATGCGCAACAAGACGTTCGTCTCGGTCGACGGCGCCACCATCTCGATCCAGGACGGAAGCCCGCCGAAGCATCTGCATGCCAATGCCAACGAGATCCAGTACATCCTCGAAGGCAAGGGCACGATCTGGCTCGGCGACAAGGAGGTGCAGGTGAAGCCGGGCGATCTCGTCATCATCCCGAAGGGCACGCCGCACGGCGGCACCAAGCCCGACGGCCGCACCATCAAGGCGATCGCGATCAAGACCCCGCCGCAGGCGCCGGATGATACGAAGCTGTTGAACTGACGGCGTAGCCGTCATTCCGGGTTCGCCCTTCGGGCGCCCCGGAATGACTCGCTAAAATTACGCTCTCCCATCCGCCGCCGCTGGCCGCCAGACCAGCAGCCGCTTCTCCACCAGCGTCACCGCGACATCGATCAGGATGACGAAGATCGAGAGCACGAACATGCCGGCGAACACGCCGGCGACGTCGAATACGCCCTCGGCCTGCTGGATCAGATAGCCGAGGCCGGCGGCCGAGCCCAGATATTCACCAACGACCGCGCCGACCACCGCGAATCCAACCGAGGTGTGCAGCGAGGAAAACATCCAGGACAGCGCCGACGGCCAATAGACATGCCGCGTCAGCTGCCGCTCGCTCATGCCGAGCATGCGGCCGTTGTTGAGCACCGTGAGGCTGACTTCCTTCACGCCCTGATAGACGTTGAAGAAGACGATGAAGAAAACCAGCGTAACGCCAAGCGCTACCTTGGACCAGATGCCGAGCCCCAGCCACAGCGTGAAGATCGGCGCCAGCACCACGCGTGGCAGCGCGTTGGCCATCTTCACATAGGGGTCGAAGACGGCGGCCACCGTCGGCTGGCGCGCGAACCAGAAGCCGACCGCGGCGCCGCCGAACGAGCCGATCACGAAGGCGAGGATGGATTCCCACAGCGTGATGGCGAGATGCTTCCAGATCACGCCGGTGGAGAACCAGTGGATCACCTGGCCGAACACGTCGATCGGATTGGAGAAGAAGAACGGCGGCAACAGTATCTTGCCGAACACCGGCACCGTGGAAAACAACTGCCACAGCACCAGCGCGACGATGGAGACAAGCAGTTGCAGCGAGAGGAGCGCGATGCGTGACATTATTGAATGTATCCCTCCCCTGACGTTTCTGATCGTCATGGCCGGGCTTGTCCCGCCTGCGGGGCCGAAGCCCCTTCGGCGCGGCGAAGGCCCGCCCATCCACGTCTTTCTGTCGGCAAGAAAGCAAGACGCGGATGCCCGGCACAAGGCCGGGCATGACGACGCTTGTACCTATGGATGCGAGAACGTGCCGATCAGGCCGGTCGCGCCCTTGGCGTGGCCGTCGAGCGCCTTGATCACTTCGTCGCGGGTCATGCCTTCCTTCAGGTCCTTCGGATCGAGATCGGTCGCGATCAGGGTGAGGATGTAGTGGTGCGGCGCACCGGGCGGCGTGCACGGCCCGAAATAATTCCCCAGTTTCATGGTGCTCTGGCCGCCGACATATTTGTCGCTCGGCTTGGACATCTCGCCCTCGGCAAAGGACGTGACGGAAACCGGGATGCCATAGGCCACGAAATGGCTGACCCCGCCGGGCGGACGGCCTTCGGGATCGAACATCAACAGCGCAAAGCTCTTGGTGCCCTCGGGCGAATTGGCGATCGTGAGCTGCGGCGAGACGTTCTCGCCGACGCAATTCGGATTGGACTTGTTGTTGCCGGCGAATTTTTGTTGCAGCCGTTCGCCGTCCTTGAAGCCCGATGAGGTCAGAGTGAACACGCCCGCGGCAAACGCCTGGTGCGAGCCGAAGACGACGGTGAGCGCCGCCGCCAAAATCCATCCACGTTTCAACATGACATCTCCCATTCTTGTTGTTCGACTTTCGCCCCCAACGACAACGGGAACTAGGCCGTTCCCGATTGCGCGTATCCCTTCAACACCTCTTCCTTCAAAACACTCCATATCTCCTGGTGGAGTGAGTGGAATTCATGCTTGAGCCGCACCTCGAATATATCGCGCGGACGCGGCAGGGCGACCTGCCAATCGCCGATGATGCGCGCGCTCGGCCCCGCCGACATGATGACGACTCGGTCGGCCAGCGCGATCGCCTCCTCCAGATCATGGGTGACGAACAAGACCGCTTTGCGGTCGGCGTTCCAGAGGTCGAGCAGCAGGTTGCCCATGATCTGGCGGGTCTGGGCATCGAGCGGCCCGAACGGCTCGTCCATCAGCAGGATTTTTGGATCGCGGATCAGCACCTGCGCGAGGCCGACGCGCTTGCGCTGGCCGCCCGAGAGCATGTGCGGATAGCGGGCCGCGAAGGCGCCGAGGCCGACAGAGGTCAGCCACCTCTGCGCGCGCACCAGCGCCTCGCCGCGCGGGGTGCCGGCGATCTCCAGCCCGATCGCGACGTTGTCGAGCGCGGTTTTCCACGGAAACAGCGCATCGGCCTGGAAGAGATAGCCGGCGTCGCGGTTCAGCCCCGCCAGCGGCTGGCCGAAGATTTTCGCCGTACCCGCGGCCGGCTTCAGGAGACCTGCAGCGACATTGAGCAGGGTCGATTTCCCGCAGCCGGTGGGCCCGACAATGGCGACGAATTCGCCCTCGGCCACCGTGAGCCGCGCCTTCTCCACTGCGGTATAGATGCGGCCTTCGCCAAGGCGGAAAGCGACCGTCGCATCCTCCAGCGCGACCGCATTCAGCACCGCCTTGTCCACCCGTCCCCTCCCGATTTGGATGATGGCTTAGCCGCTTGCGCGGACAAGTTCAACGCGGCGCTGTCACGCGATTGCCTTCGGAGTTGAGTAGCGGAGGCTTTGGCTTGCCCTCCTTCGCAGGGCGCGTTAGTTTGGCGTCACTTGAGCGAGAAAGGAGGGCCGCGCGATGACGAATTTTTTCCGGCATTATCGCAAGCGCGGCCCCATGCACGCCCTGCAAATGCGTTTGCAGGGCTGACCAGAGGCCTTTCACAGAACCTGTTCCTGGTCTGCCCTTCGTGGCTATGCGGCGTTGCGCGCTCTGGCGCTCGCGCCCGCATCCTGATTCACCGCCGCGATTTGACACCGACATACGACGATGGCTGCGTGCCCCGGATGTCGTCGTGATCGCCGGCAAGACCTGAGAACGATCATGACACTTGTCACTATCCGTAATCTCGGCGTAACGCTGAACGCGCCGCTGTTTTCCCGGTTGAACCTCGTCGTCAATGCCGGCGACCGGATCGGGCTGGTCGCCGCCAACGGCCGTGGCAAATCCACGCTGCTGCGCTGCATCGCAGGCACCATGGAAGCGAGCGAGGGCGAGATCACCCGAACCCGGGGGCTGACGATTGGCCATGTCGAGCAGAACGTGCCGGATGTTCTGCTGGAGCGGCCGTTCTATGCGACCGTGCTTGAGGCGCTCTCCGCCGACCGACGGCGCAGCGAAACCTGGCGGGTCGACGTGGCGCTGGAATTGCTTGAGGTCCCCGAGGCATTGCGGCAGAAGCCGCTAAAGCAGTTGAGCGGAGGATGGCAACGACTTGCCATGCTCGCCCGCGTGCTGGTGACCGAGCCCGATGCGCTGTTGCTCGACGAGCCTACCAACCACCTCGATCTCGCCCGGATCGACCAGCTTGAGAATTGGCTGAACGCGTTGCCACGCGACCTGCCCGTCGTGCTATCCAGCCACGACCGCGCCTTTCTCGACGCGACCACGAACCGGACGCTGTTCCTGCGGCCGGAACAATCGCAGATGTTTTCATTGCCCTATACACGGGCGCGCGCCGCCCTCCGCGAGGCTGACGCATCGGACGAGCGGCGCTATCAACGTGACCTCAAGGCCGCCCAGCAACTCCGCCAGCGAGCGGCAAAGCTCAACAATATCGGCATCAACTCCGGAAGCGACCTGTTGTTGTCGAAGACCAGGCAGTTGAAGCAGCGCGCGGAGAAGCTGGAAGACGCGGCAAAGCCTGCGCATCTCGAACGATCCGCCGGGATGGTCAGGCTTGCCGATCGCGGAACGCATGCCAGGGTGCTGGTCGCGCTGGATGATGCCGTGGTCGAGACGCCAGACGGCAAACTGCTGTTCAGGACCGGCAAGCAGTTCATCTGCAGGGGCGACCGGATCGCGCTGCTGGGGCGCAATGGGGCGGGCAAAACCCGTCTGGTGACAATGCTCCGCGGCGCAATCGAAAATCCAGGCGCCTCGCCGGCCGGCATCAAGGCGACGCAATCGCTGGTGCTTGGCTATTGCGATCAGGCGCTGGCCGGTCTTGCCGACACTGAGACGCCGATGCGCTCGATCGTCCACCGCTTCGAGGTCGGCGACCAGCGTGCACGCGCGCTGCTCGCAGGAGCCGGCCTCTCGATCGAGATGCAGGGCCGCCCGATCGGCAGGCTTTCCGGCGGACAGAAGGCTCGTCTGGGCATGCTGTTGCTGCGGCTGGCCCAGCCGAGCTTCTATCTCCTCGATGAGCCGACCAACCATCTGGATATCGAGGGGCAGGAAGCCCTGGAGGAAGAATTGATGGAGCATCAGGCAAGCTGCCTGCTGGTTTCACATGACCGCAACTTCGTGCGAACGGTGGGCAACCGATTCTGGATGATCGACGGGAGGAAGCTGGTGGAACAGGAGGGGCCGGACGGGTTCTTTGCTTCAGTCGGTGCAGGAGGCTAGTATCATGAGAAGTTGAGAGGAGATCAGTTACAATGAGCATTGCCGATCCCAACAAAACGATACTAACGGGCGAGAACCCATTTATCCGCTTGAGCCCGAAGGACGGTGAACCGAACTCAACAGAGGCGAGCTATTGGCGGATCATCTTTTCGCCGGCTGGCCCCGGCCACGTTCTCTACTTGAAAAGCGAGCTGACGGAACGGCGCTGGCGCATTTACTCCGACAACATCGCGATGGCGCGGTGGCTGCAGTCTACCGTACAAGGTATGCTGAATGCCGAGCTTTCCGACAAAACTATCTCCTGTGCGGACGCGCAATTCTCCAAAACTGGAGATCCACGCTACTTCTGGACTGAACACATCAGCTCGCACGGCGAAGAAATCTCGCTTACCTGGTTCGATATCGGCGAGCCGCTGCTCATCCACTCGCAGCCGAACCAGATTCCCGACCGGCGCTACGGCGTTTGCACCGTGCTGATCCCGGCGCTCGGCACTCGCCTCGTCCGCAACGGCGTCGAGGCGCAGGGGCGATCCTGGCCGCGGGAACGTGAGGGGCGGCCATTCTCGACGTCGGCGTTGGCATTCTCGGAAAGCTGGACGGAAGCGGTCTGAGGCGGAGCTGCCAATCAGTCTCCACCTTCTCCGAGTTTTGCATCAGCCGGAACATGTCGAATTGATGAGAAAGGCGCTCCATATTGCCGGCTACGCGTCACGTCTGCTCTTTGATGTCTGCCTTGGCACTTGGCCGGTATGGGTAATCTGCCGGATGTCCGCTTTGCGCCCACTACCCGACAGGCCGCGCACTTGCTCGATGAAGTGATGGAAAAGCGCCGGGCGCCGGGCGTAAATTCCTGGTGGTCGATATAACCATCCACGGACTGGTTCAATCCGAAGACCAGCTTGGCCATGTCATCACTCCCTTCCACTGAACGCGTCGAAAAGCCGAAAGACCAACGCCGCCATCGTAACACCCTAAACGCTATCCAACACGTTCATCTGACATCGCTGCGATGGCCGTTTGTGGCACGTTGCCAGACTTGTTGCTCCCATCACTCACTCTCCACTTAGAGGGGTAAAAATCGGTACATTGGTGCTTGTCTCAGAATGGTGCTGATGGCAGGAACCTTTTGCCTTGAAACATATCCAATCCGGAGGGAAGGCTATTTCATTTCAGCATGTTCACCGGTCGAAGGAGTTGCCCTCATGGCTAATGATAAGCATCGACCAACACGTTCTAGATCATATGACAAGAAAGTCGGCTTGGTTCTCCAGGGCGGCGGCGCACTCGGAAGCTATCAGGCAGGCGTCTACGAGGCGCTGGCGTCCTCGGAGTACTCACCCGACTGGGTGGCAGGAATCTCCATTGGCGCCATCAATGCCGCGATTATCGCGGGCAACGCGCCGGAGCACCGCGTGCAGCGCTTGCGTAGTTTCTGGGATGACATAACCGCAACAACCAAGATGTGGCCATCTGCTCCGGCCGGACCGCTAGCGGAATGGCAAAATCGAGCGAGCGCGCTGACAACCGTGTTGTTCGGCCAGCCCGGCTTTTTCAGACCACGCCCGCCACAGGATTGGTTTTCCCCCAATAGTTACGTCAGTTATTACATCACCTCCGCGCTCAAGGAGACGCTAGAGCGGTATGCTGATTTCGATCGTATCAACAGTGCGAAAGACATGAGATTGAGCGTCGGTGCGGTCAACGTGCGGACCGCGCGGTTTGTCTACTTCGACAGTGAGAAGATCACAATCCGTCCTGAGCATGTTATGGCTAGCGGCGCGCTTCCGCCGGCCTTTCCGCCGATTGAGATCAACAGCGAGCAGTATTGGGACGGCGGACTCTATTCCAACACGCCGCTGCAATACATGGTGGATTATTATCCACGCCGTAGCCGTCTGACCTTTCAGGTCGACTTGTTCCCGGCATACGGTTCTGTGCCGAACAACCTAGATGAAGCCAATGAGCGCGAGAAGGATGTCCGTTATTCCAGTCGAACGCGTTTAACTACGGATATGCTGCGGGAAAAGCACGACGTGCGGCATGCGATCAACGAACTCCACAAGCTACTGCCGCCGGAAATCGCGGATACCGAACAGGCAAAGCGACTCTTTGAGTACGGCTGCGTGACCGAGATGGACATCGCGCAACTCATCTATCGTCCGATGGAGCCCCAAGGCGCATTAAAGGATTTCCAGTTCAGCCGCGCGACTATGGAGGCGCGATGGCAGCAAGGGTTTTCCGATGCGCAGACCACGTTAAAGGCATCGCCTTGGCTCGCACCAATGCCAAAAGAGCTTGGGGTGCGCGTGTTCGACGTGATACATGAAATCCTTGTCGGACATCGCAAACCGGCAGCCTGAGCAACGATATGGGCGACACTCGCCATCGCTGCCGACGCGGCGAAGCTGAGTTCTGCTGATTGCGAACTTCGTCCGATGATTTCGCTATCGCGACGAATGACCGCTTCTGGCACTTAGCCAACGTCTCTAATTTATCCAATGTCCGCTTTGCCCCAACAGGGATCCCTGGTCAATTCCATGCATCCCGTCGGCATAAAAGATCCGGCGCTCGGCTCACGACTGGCCATTTATCGGCTATCACTGTACCCGTTGGGAAGGGCCAAGGGTTGGGACTGCACCGAATGCCGACCACGCAACTGATCGCCTATGCACATGTCGGCAAGACCTTCGACGACGGCCGCGTGGTGGCCGTCGACGACGTCTCGCTCGACGTCGCCGAGGGCGAGTTTCTGGCCATCGTCGGCGGCTCCGGCTCGGGCAAGACCACGCTGCTGCGGCTCGCCAACCGGTTGATCGAGGCTGACCGCGGCCGCATCACGGTCGAAGGCAGCGACGTGCGCGCGCTTGATCCCGTGCTGTTGCGCCGCCGCATCGGCTATGTCTTCCAGAGCGGCGCGCTGTTTCCCCATATCAGCGTCGCCGGCAATATCGGCGTCACGCCGAAACTTCTGGGCTGGCCGGCCGACGAGATTTCCGCGCGGGTCGATGAGCTGCTCGAGCTGGTGCGGCTCGACAAGACCCATCGCGACCGGCTGCCCCATGAGCTGTCCGGCGGCCAGCGCCAGCGCGTTGGCGTGGCGCGGGCGCTCGCGGCGAGACCGCGCATCGTGCTGATGGACGAGCCGTTCGGCGCGCTCGATCCCCTGACCCGCGACGGCCTTCGCGACGATTACCGCGCGCTGCACGAGAAACTCGGGCTGACCACGGTGATGATCACCCACGATATGGCCGAGGCGCTACTGCTCGCCGATCGCATCGCGGTGATGCATGCGGGGAAGCTGAAGGCGCTGGGCACGGCGGCGGAGCTGTCGAAAAGCGGCGACACCTACGTGGCCGAGCTGTTGCGCACGCCGCGGCGGGAGGCCGAGCGACTCAACGCCGTGCTGCCGCGGGACGGCGCGGCATGAGCCTGTTCTCCGATGCGCGCTGGGGCGAGGCGCTGGCGCATCTCAACGACTATCTCGGCAATCACGTCCGGGTCAGCGTCACCGCGCTGGCGCTCGGGCTCGCGATCTCGCTGCCGCTTGCGATCGCAGCACGCAACCGGCCCCTGTTCCGCAACGTGCTGCTCACCCTTGCCAGCATCGTGCAGACCGTGCCGGGACTGGCGCTGCTCGCGCTGTTCTATCCGCTGTTGCTGGCGCTGGCCTCCGTGACGATGGCGTCGTTCGGCTTCGGCTTTTCCGCCTTCGGATTTTTGCCCGCGGTGCTCGCGCTCGCGCTCTATTCCATGCTGCCGGTGCTGCGCAACACCATCACGGGCCTGAACGGCGTCGACCCGGCGCTAAAGGAAGCAGCCCAGGGCGTCGGCATGACGCCGGGCCAATCGCTGTTCACGGTGGAGCTGCCCCTGGCGCTGCCGGTGATCATGGCGGGCATCCGGACCTCGGCGGTCTGGGTGATCGGCACCGCGACGCTGTCGACGCCGATCGGCCAGACCAGCCTCGGCAATTACATCTTCGCCGGCCTGCAGACCCAGAACTGGGTGTTCGTGCTGTTCGGCTGCTTTGCCGCTGCCGTGCTGGCGCTCGCGGTCGATAAATTGCTGGCGCTGATCGAGAACGGCCTGCGCAACCGCAGCCGGATCCGAACGGCGCTCGGCGGCCTCGGCATCGCGGCGCTGATTCTGGCGACGCTGGCGCCGACGCTGGCGCGCTCGCCCTCGAGCTACATCGTCGGCGCCAAGACTTTTGCCGAGCAATATGTGCTGTCTGCGCTGATCGCCGAGCGGCTGCGCGCTGCGGGCCTTTCGGCAAGCTCTCGCGAAGGGCTCGGCTCCAGCGTGATCTTCGACGCGCTCGCCGCCAACGATGTCGATGTCTACATCGATTATTCCGGCACGCTCTGGGTCAACCAGTTCCACCGCAGCGATATGCCGCCGCGCGAGCAGCTGCTCGGCGAGCTGAAGAATATCCTGGCGAAGCAGAACATCACCCTGTTCGGCGAGCTCGGCTTCGAAAATGCGTATGCGCTGGTGATGCCGAAGAAGCGCGCCGACGCGCTCGGCATTCATTCCATCGCCGACCTTGCGGCGCATGCCGGAACCATGTCGATCGCGGGCGACTATGAATTCTTCTCGCGGCCGGAATGGGCCGCGCTGAGAAGCGCCTATGGCCTTTCCTTCCGCACCCAGCGCACCATGCAGCCCGACTTCATGTACGCGGCGGTGGCGTCCGGCGAGGTCGATGCGATCGCGGGCTATACCAGCGACGGGTTGATCGCGAAATACGATCTCACCGTCCTGGACGATCCCAAGCACGCTATCCCGCCCTATGACGCGATCTTGCTGCTGGCGCCGAAACGCGCGCACGATCAGGCCTTGCAGGCGGCGCTGAAGCCGCTGCTGGGCAAGATCGACATAGCGGACATGCGTGCGGCCAACCTGCGCGCCAGCGGCAACGACGCGGCGTCCTCGCCCGACGCGGTCGCGCGCTGGCTTTGGGACCGGATCGAAAAGCGTTGAAAGAAGCCTAATGAAACTGATCGCCCGCCAAATCCTTAAAACACCTGAGCCGGCGCGGGGGCACGCCGGCTCAGGGTCGTTAGGGCGCGGAAGGCGTTGGAGGAAGTTTCACCGTCGGGCCCTTACCTCTTCACGCCCTCACCTCCTGGCGCTGGAATATTACGTAGCCCACGACGAACAGCACGATGGTGCCGGCAATCAGGCTCACTATCTGCGGCCAGGCAATCATCACGCTTTCGCCGAACGGCAGCGGCGCGCCCATGACGGCGCCGCGCAGTTGCTCGAGGAACACGGCGCCGAGCGTGCGTGTGCCGGGCGACAGGATCGCCTGCATCGCTTCCGCGAACAGGTCGTTCGGCGAGATGCGCAGCAGGAATTGCGCCCACAGCGCGGTGTCGGGCGTCTCCAACCCGAGCGCGGCGTAGCGCGGATCGGGCGGCGCGATCATTTGCGCGATCGCCGGCGCCAGCATCGGCCACAGCACGGTGAGGAACAGCCAGACGCCAAGCGCGACCAGGGCCGCGGTCGCGGGCGAGCGGAACACGATCGAGAGCAGCATGGCCAGCGACAGCCAGACTCCGGCATAGAAGATCGCGACCACCAGAAACACCAGCGAGCGCGCGATCTCCTCGCCGCCCGGCGGCACGCCGAGGAAGATCAGGCCGAGCCCGATCACCATCAGCCACAGAGCGGTGAGGCTGACGGCGAGAGTGGCGAGACCGGCCAGGAATTTCCCCATCAGGAGCGCGTCGCGATAGATCGGCTGCGCCAGGATGCGCGACAGCGTGCGGCGGTTATGCTCGCTGTTGACGGAATCGAAGCCGAGCCCGATCGCCATCAGGGGCACGAGGAAGCCGAGCATGGCGACGAACGACGGCAGCGGATCGCGTGCGACGGTGAACAGCCGAAGCAGCAGGAACGGATCCTCGGCGGTGTTTTGGCGCAGACTGTCGATCGCGCCATAGAGCGCCGCGAGCGCGGTCAGCACCACCAGCAATTCCAGCACCAGCATGCGGACGCTGGAGATGTTGTCGGAGAGCTCCTTGACGAACACCGTGCCAACGCCCTGGAACGCAGAGCCTTCACGCCGCATGACGCACTCCTTCGCGCTTGGCCTGGAAGGTGTGGGCATAGATCGCTTCGAGAGACGGCTCATCGACCGAGAGCCGCGTCAGCGCACCGTTGACCGCGACCACGGCGTTCGCCGCATCCGGCCGCACGTCGCGTTCGGCGGTCATGCGGTAGCGATCGGCGGAGAGCGTCTCGACCTTGGTCACACCGGGAATGGTCGAGAGCTTTCGCGCGATGCCGTTGCCCTCGGCTTCGACTTCGACGACGAAGCCGGCGCCGAGCACCTGCACCGCGAGCTCGGCGACCGAGCCCATCATCACGATACGGCCAGCCTGGAACAGCGCGACGCGATCGCAGATGCGCTGGACCTGGTCGAGCAGATGCGACGACAGCAGGACCGTGGTGCCGCCGCGCTTCAGCTCGGCGATCAGCTCGAGGAATTCGATCGTCGCCTGCGGATCGAGGCCGGAGGTCGGCTCGTCCAGGATCGCGATTTCGGCGCGCTTGACGATGATCTCGGCAAGCCCCAGCCGCTGGCGCATGCCGCGCGAGAAGGTCGCGACGCGCTTGTGCGCCACCTCCGTGAGGCGCACGCGCCCCAGCGCATCGGCAATGCGCTCGGTCCTTTCCTTCAGCGAAAGGCCCATCAGCTTCGCGGTGTAGACGAGATTCTCCACCGCGGTCAGGTTGTCGTAGAAGCCAACGGAGTCGGGCAGATACCCGACGCGCCGCTTGACCTGCAGCGGCGCGCGAGCGGGATCGAAACCGAGCACGCTCACCTGGCCCGATGAAATATCGGTCAGTCCGAGCATCATCAGGATCGTGGTGGTCTTGCCCGCGCCGTTGGGCCCGAGCAGGCCGAACACCTCACCACGCTTGATGCCGAAGCTGATGGCATCCACCGCGCTCGCGCTGCCGTATCGCTTGGTCAGCTCCCGGGCCGCGATGACAATGTCGGGCGGCAGGACGGCATTGTCGTTCCTGAGATCGCTCATCGCCGTCCGAACCTTGCCACCGCACCGAGCATCAACAGCAGCGCGACGCCGATCACGCCGGCGCCGGCCATGCCCCACACGGTGGAGGTCGCAACCGTGATGCGGAACTGGCTGGACGCGCTTTCGCCGCGCGAATTGGCGTGGACCGAGACCATGTAATCGCCGGCCAGCGACTTCTCGCCCGGGGTGATCAGCGCCTGCACCTCGGCATCCTTGCCGGGCACAAGGCGCTCGATGGTCTTGGGTTCGAACGTAATCTTCCACCCCGTCGGCGCCGACGCGCTCAGCGTCACGTTTTCGGCGGGCGCCGTGCCGCTGTTGGTGACGACGACCGGCACGGAGCTTTGCTGAGCGGCGACCGCACGCGCGCTCAACAGGCCGTCGCGGCCGGCGACCTGCAGCTGCGGCTGGCCGACGACGTCGAGCGCGAGATCGGTCTTCGCGGACGCGTCATCCGCCTTGACGGTGACGGTCACCGGGAAATGTCCGGCGTCGATCGAACTCGGCGGCCGCACTTTCAGCTTGATATCCTTGGACTGTCCGGCCTCGATCGGGATCGCGGAAAGCTCCTGCGTGCCATAGGCCTCGGTGAAGGAAGTCTCGAAATTGTCCGGAGCCTGCGCGGCGAAGCTGGTCGTGAGATTGCGGCCGGAATCGTTCTTGATGGTCAGCGTATATTCGAAATTCGATTTCGGGCTGCCGCGCAGCTCCGGCAGCTTGGTCGTCAGCGTGAGCTTTGCCGGCAATTCCTTGGCGAGCGACACCGCGAGCGGCAGCGAAGCCTGGTTAGAGCCCTGCCCCGCGGCCTTGACCGTCAGCGTCTGGGCGTTGAGGCCGGCGTTCTTCGGCACATCGAGGCGAAGCTGCAGCGAGACGCTGCCGTCGGGCGCGGGCATCGCGGCTGCGACCGGCTGGCCGCCACCGAGGATGGTCGCGGTCCAGCCGCTCGGCACGCCCTCGACCGAGAGCTTGTACTCTTCAGGCCCGAGGCCGTAGTTCTGCAGGCGCAACGGAATATTCGTGGTGGCTCCGGGTTTCACGGTGATCGCCGGGTAGTCGGTCATGAGATAGAGGCCCTTGATGTCGCGCGGCGGATCGGCGGCGTGGGCGCTCGGCAGCAAGGCCAGAGCGGTCACGAATGAGAGGGCAAAAGCAAAACGCGCGACATCCAGCGTTCGCATGGGCAGACACTCCCGCAAGTTATTTGGGTCAAGGGTGCTGCGCTCGGCCTTCCAGCAACCGTGGCAGCGATGTGCCGAATGATGGAAGCAATCGTGACGAAGTCCGGGCAAGCCGATTACAAATGTGTAATCTCGCGTGAGACTTTAGGCTTCAACACTTCGTCGAAGTTCGCGCGCTTTCAATCCTTGGTCGGATCGAGCGGCGACTTGCTGGCCTCGCGTGCGCGATGCGTCAGCCCGTCGGCTTGTCGACCGCACCGCCACTCTCGGCCCAGTCCTTGAACGCACCGACATTGTAGACGTGCTCATAGCCCATGTCCTTGAGCACTTTCGCCGCGAGCGCCGACCGGCCGCCGGAAGCGCAGTAAAGAATAACGTTCTTGTCCTTCGAAAAGTTCTTGTCGTGATACGGCGATTCAGGATCGGCACGGAATTCCAGCATGCCGCGCGAGACCATGCACGGCGCCGGCAATCTTGCCGCTCTTCTCGATCTCGGGCGCGTCGCGCACGTCCACGACCAGCGTGTTGCCCTTGCCGATCAGTTCGCGCGCCTGTTCCGGCGTAATCCTGGACACGGCGGCATTAGCCGCTTCCAGCATCTGCTTTACATTCGACGCCATGGTGATCTCCACTTTGAGCACGGCAGCGGCGCGCCGTACCATTTCAAAAGCGCTTCCACCCCGTGCGGAAGCAGTCCGCAAAACGATTTGGTCGGGGACATTTTAGCAGGTTTGCGCGACCCCGCTCAAGGCTCGGTGACGTCGTGGACTTGCGGGAACCGTCGCCGTTTCGCCCGCAGTGGGGGGCGGATCGCGATGTCTCGTTGCGCGATCCGCTCCCTGTTCTCCGTCTGCTACGCTGCAATCGGCTGCGCGATCGGCGCCGGGCCTGCCCAGCGTCCCTCGCCCTGCACCCAGAGCACGGAGAGACGACCGTCGTTGCCCACCAGTACCGCATCGAGTTGGTTCATGCTGTTCTGGTAGGCCAGGGCGAGGCCCGCACCCGAGGGCGCAAAGCCCGGCGCGGTCAGCCCTACCGGTCCCTGCCACCGGCCCGCGCCTCGCACCCAAAGCACGTTCAGCGCGCCGTTGGCGGCGACGAGCAACGCATCGAGCTGATTCATGTTGGTCTGGTTGGCGAGTGCGACGGCGGCTCCAGGCCGGGCAAACCCGGCCGCGGTCAGCCCCGCTGGCCCCTGCCAGGCGCCTCCTCCGACGACCCACAACACGTGGACCGCGCCGTCATTGCCGACCACAACGGCATCGACCTGATTCATGCTGATCTGGTTGGCAAGCGCGATGTTGGCGCCGGGCGGAGCAAAACTTCTGCCGGTGATCGGTACCGGTGCATGCCAGGCTTCCGCGCCGGTCACCCACATGACATGGACGGCACCGTCATTGCCGACGACCACGGCGTCGAGCTGATTCATGCTGCCTTGATGCGCCAGCGCGATGCAGGCGCCGGGCGCCGCGAAGCCGGGACCGGTGATCGGCACCGGCGCATGCCACGCCCCCCCGCCGACGACCCACATGACCTGGACCGAGCCGTCATTGGCGACAAACAGCGCATCAAGCTGATTCATGCTGATCTGATTGGCGAGCGCCACGTGACCGCCGGGCGGCACGAATCCCGCTCGGGTCAGAGGGACCGGTCCTTGCCACACACCGGTGCCGGCGACCCACATGACGGAAACAGCGCCGTCGTTTCCAACCAGCAGTGCGTCGAGCTGGCTCATGCTCGCCTGATGCGCCAGACTGATCGGAGCGCCCGCAGGTGCAAACCCGGTCCGCGTCAGGGGAATTGGCACGTGCCAACGGTCGCCATTGTCGACCCAGGCAACATTGACGACGCCGTTGCGTCCGACGACGAGCGCATCGACCTGATGCGTGGTAACCTGGTTCGCCATCGCGATCGCCGAGCCCGGTGCCAATTGAGAGAAGGGAAACGGATTCTCATTCGGCAGATTCACGGGTCGGCCAGCCGGAAAGTGTTCCTGCAGCAGCCGTGCAAACGGCGCGAATGCGTCGGAGGATCCTGTCAGATTCTTGTAAATGCCCTGCAGGGTCGCGCTGCGATCGGCAATGATGCCGGTCAACGGCATCTCGAGCTGCGTGCGCAGATAATTGAGAAAGAGGATGGCGCAGCCGGTGGATGCGAAATCCGTGTCGGTCGCTTCGTTGGCTGTGACCCAATCCTTGCGATCGCTGCTGTTCAGCCAGGAAGACGCCGTCAGATAGCCGTCCGGGCCGGGTACGGCTGGATAGGCGTCGGCGCCAAGCAGGCGCGACAGCGCCTCGCCCTTGCTGTTACCCGGAGCCCAGCCGCCACGCTGGGCAACCATGAATATCTCCGCGATCTCGGAGACCAGCACATAGCGCGCCTGCTGCAGGTCGGTACCGGTGCGAATGTCGACATTGCGCAAGTTGTCGTTGCTGCCGCCGCCGGTGGTCTTCTCTACCTTGACCTGAATCTGGCCACCCGACGGGACCAGGCCGCCAAAGGCGTCGGATACTCTTTTCCAATCCGCTTCGCTCGTGGCGAGCAGGCCGTTTGCAACGATGGCGCCCGCGTTTCCCATCGAGGAGTCATATGAAATTGCAAAATGGGTTGTGCTTCCAACACTTGTGTAGGTGGCCATTTGGTGCTCCCAAAAAGAGATGCAGATGCAACCTGCATTGAATATCTTCTATTTTTTGCAACCTCTATGAACTGCCACACAGTTGGCTTGGGAAAACAGGTCACTGCGATAGGCCGGCGCGGAATCGACGCCGTTCCGCATTTGCCGGTGCGTGTGCGAGCGAGCGATGGTGCGGCGCTAAAGCCCGTGAATCAGGCCGGCGTCGAGCAAAAGCCGGTTGAAGCGACGCGCCTCCGCGCCGCCCTTGCAGCCATAGAACATCCCGCCACAGCGCAGCATGATCTCTCTCTGTTCGGCAAAGGAGGGATCAAGCGGAATGCCGGCCGCCTCCTGGATTACCAGCGGCAGGTAGGCGCCATCGATGGTATCCATGATGGCCGGCGACTTGACCGGTTCGAAATTGAACGCGTCGATGGCGTAGTAGGTCGCGAAGTAGCGCGGATCGTAGTTCTCGAGCTTCTTGCCGAGGCTCGCCTCGTCGAGACCGGGGTCGAGCAGATGCGGCGAGAATTCCGGCTGATGATCGCCGTAGCGCACGATCAGGAACGGCTCGCCCGCGAATTTCTTTTTCAGGGACGCGATGAAAGCTGTGTAGTCGGCCGCGCTCATCGCCTGCCGGCGCAGATATTCGTCGACCACGGCCTCGTTGCCCGGCGCGCGCCAGCCCGGCGTGAGCTCGGGGTGGAATTTCGTCTCCCAGGGGAAATGATTGGCGGCGAGGTAGACAAACATGAAGAGCGGTTTGCCCGGCGCCTGCTCCGACATCAGCTTGAGCGCGGAGTTGTAGAAGAAGCTGTCGGGCTCGACGTCCCTGGCGCCCAAGTCATGCGCGTCGTGGAAATGCTCGATGCCGGTCGTGGTCTGGAAGTCGCGCGCGCCCATGAAAGCGCCGAGCGCCGGATAGAGCGAGAGCGTGTCGTAGCCGCAGCGCCGCAGCGCGAGCGGCAGGCCGCGCTCGACATGGCCCGATGCGAGACGCGTGACGAAATAGGAGAAGCGGCCGAACGAGCGCGAGGAGAGCCCCGCCAGCACGTTATATTCGGTGTACCAGCTCGGACCCCCGTTGCTCTCGGCGAGGAAGCTGCGCTCCTTGCCATCAAAGGATTTGAAATGGCTGCCATAGCCCGCCGGCACCTTCACGCCGCGGGCGGCGCGGATGTCGAAACTCGATTCATCATGGATCATGATGATGTTGGGGCGGCGGCCCGCGGGATGGCAGGAATTGATCAGCGGCACGTTGAGCCGCGACGTTGCCGTGGCGTCGGCCTCGAGAAAGCCGTAGCGCATCAGGTCGGAGACGGCCGTGACGCCGGAGCGTGCGAATTTCGAGAGATAGCCGTCGTCGTAATAACCGCGCCAGGCTTCATCCGGATAGGCCAGCGCGTAACCGGCGAGTGCTGCGACGCAGCCGAGACCGCAGGCGAGCGCCGGCAGCCGCCGAATGCGGAAGGGGTCGAGCCACCACAGTGCATACATCAGGGGGATGGTGACGAGGCCGGCCGCGATCACCGACCACCGCAGATCGGGAAAGATGGTGAACAGGAACGCTACCGTGTCGCGATCGATCACCATCAGGTCGACGAAGTTCACCGTCATCTGCGCAACGTCGTGCTTGAAACGCGACAGCAGCACCAGCACGACGACCAGCGTCAGCGACAGCGCACCTGACAAAGCCGGGCGGCGGAGAGCTGCGGTCCAGACGAAATTCAGGATGCCCCAGGCCAGCAGGAAACAGAGGTACGATGAGAAATCGGTCTCGGTCTGGAACATCAGCCCGAGCGCGGCGAATTGCGGCGCTGCGACAGCAAGAAGACGGAAAATGCCGACCGAGGCGAGGCCGGAGGCGGCGGCCGCGTTGGACGGACCTGGATTTGGCGCGGGCGCCATCGACACAAACGCTCAACTAAAAGGCCCGGACTGCTGCCCCAGCCTTGATCTGGCGCCGGCCAGGAGGCACACGCCGCAGCCGAGCCTGCGTCGCGTCATAAAACTGTAACGGAACCGTCATGAACAGGCAATGAAGCCGCCGCTCAGACCTTCGCTTAAGCCCCTGTTGTTCGCCTCGCCCCGCTTGCGACGCGAGGGAGATCAGGCAGTTTTGGCGATCCCCTTGATAAAGAGATCGATGACCGCCTCGGCCATGCGTCCGGCCTCGCCCCGGGCCACCCCCCAGCGCGGGAAGTGGCCGTCCACGTTCATCCGCGCGAAGCCATAGACCAGGGCGCGGCCGGCGATCTGCACCTGCTTCAGGTCGGCAGGCTTGAGCTGCCCCTTCTCAGAAGCTTCCGCCAGCGTCCGTTCGGTCAGGGCGACCAACTCGGCATTGTCGTGCGACAGCGCGGCGGCGGCGTCATGATCGAAATGCCGGCCGCTCGAGATGATCTCGAAATGCGCTGGATTCTTCATCGCCCAGCGAAGATAGGCCAGCCCAAGCTTGCGAAAGCGTTGCAGCGGATCATCCGCGGGCGCCCCGGCGAGGGCGCGCTCGATTTCGGCGCGGAAGCGACGTTGGGCCTCTTCGGCGACCGCCGTCATCAGCGCATGACGGCTCTCGAAATGCCGGAATGGCGCGCCCGCCGAGACACCGGCGCGGCGCGCTGCCTCGCGCACGCTGACCGCTTCCGGCCCGCCCTCTTCCGCAAGTTTCAGCGCGGCGTCGGTCAGGACGCGGCGGAGATCGCCGTGGTGATAGGGTCTTTCCGCGGGTGGCAGGCGACCGGATTTTGCAGACATATGGCCTGTCTAGCATCACCCGATCGTGAATGTAATCAGCGATTACACCGTTGACCGGTCGGGTTCGCCTCCATGTAATCATTGATTACATACTCATGGAGGAAGACGATGCGGCAAACCTGGTTTGAGGGCTGGCGGCTGTTTCTGCTGCTGACGCTGATCCTGATCGCGCTCTGTGTCTGGATCGCCGGCATGCGGCAGTTCGAGGTGGACGGCGTGCGCATGGCGATCCGCTTCACCGCGCGGACCTCGCTGTTGTTCTTCTGCCTCGCCTTCTCGGCGGCGGCGCTGGCCCGGCTCTGGCCAAACGCCTTCACGCGCTGGCAGCGGCGCAACCGCCGCTATCTCGGCGTCACCTTTGCCGCCTCGCACGCGCTGCACGCCGCGGCGATCATTGCCTTCGCGAACATGGACCCGATCGGCTACGCAGCGGCAACCAGCCTCGCCTCCTACATCTTCGGCGGCATTGGCTATGCCTTCATTGTCGCCATGACCGCGACCTCGTTCGATGCGGCGGGCGCGCTACTGGGCCCGCAGGCCTGGCGCGCACTGCATCTCGTCGGCGGCTATTATCTGCTGCTGCAATTCACAGTCTCGTTCGGCAAGCGGATTCCGGAGATGCCGCTCTATGTGCTGTTCCTGATCCCGCTCGCGGCCGTGCTCATGCTGCGAATGGTCGCGATGGCCTCGCGCCAAACGCCGCGAACCGTCGAAGCCAGCTAATCTCCGACGAGATGGAATTGGCGGCCGAGCTGGCGATGCACCGTGATCACGGCGCGGTCGACGTCGCTGATCAGGCTGTCGCCCAGCACCACGTTCGGTATCTCCCAGTTGCGGCCGCTGCCCGTGTTCGGCAAGGGCGCGAGCGCGACGACGCGCGCTGTCTCGCAGCCGGGCTGGCTGCGCAGCGCTTCATTCGCGATTTCGGTCAGTTCCGACCGGCTCTTGGCGATTGTCGACATCATGGCTGGCTGCAGTGACCAAGGAATAGGGCGTCGAGATGGCGTCACTGGTGGCCGATGTTTTCCAGTTCGCGGGCTCGAGCCTCGGTCATGCGGCGCTGGCACCCACTGGCGTCGATGCGGGCGATGGTGCCCTCGCCCAGGTCGTAATAGAGGCAATTGGCGTCGCGGTACTGGATCCAGAGCCGCTGCGCGGCGCGCAACTGGTCGCGCTGCCGCGCCGGCGCATCCTTCATTGCCTGCTGGTAGGCGATGGTCATGCGCTTGTCCCATCGCGCGGTCTTTACCGCGAGGCAGTCGACCATCTCTGGCGTACTGCCATCGCAGGTCTGCTCGGGATCGCCGGCGTCGCCGGCTTGCGCGGCGGCTGGCATGAACGCCGCGGCCGCGGCGACGAGGATCAGGCGTTTCAGCATGATTATTGCGCCGGCGGCAGCAGGCCGATGCGCTTGGCGATGATCTTGTCGACCATGCGCTTGGGCAGCACCGCGGTCATCAGATGCCGCATCGGGTCCGGCGCGACCTGGTAGCGCACCTTGGGCTTTGGCAAGGTCAGCGCGGCATAGACGACCTCGGCAATCTTCTCGGGCGGCAGGCCGATCGAGTCGAGATGCTGCATATAGGCCGTGACCTTCTGCAGCGCCGGCAGATAGGGTGAGTTCTTGTACCTGGACATGTCGACTTCTTGCTGGCCCTTGCCCCAGATCGGCGTCTTCACCGGCCCGGGCGCCACAATGATCACGTCGATGCCGAACAGCATGAGCTCGCGGCGAAGGCTCTCTGACAGCCCCTCGATCGCATGCTTGGAGGCGGCGTAGGCCGGCGTCAGCGGATTGCCGTTCTTGCCGGCGACCGAGGAGATCATGACGATCCGCCCTTTCGGTCCCTTCAGCGACGGATCGGAGCCGAGCAACGGCCCAAAAGCCTGGGTCGAGATGATCGGCCCGATGACGTTGACGTCCATCTGGCGGCGGAATTCGTCGGCCGACAGCTCCAGGACGGGCCCCGGCACCGCGATGCCGGCATTGTTGACGAGACCGGCCAGCGTCTCGCCGCCGAGGGCGGCGCGCACCTCACGGGCAGCGGCCAGCACCGCGGCTTCATCGGTCACGTCGAAAAGCAGCGGCACGAAATTGCCGCCGAACTCGCCGATCAGCCGCTCCGCATCGGCCTGCTTGCGCACGCTGCCGAACACGCGATAGCCCTTGTCGACCAGCAGCTTGGCCGTGGCCCAGCCGATCCCGGTCGAAGCGCCGGTGATGACGACAGATTTCATGTTTGGTCCCGCCCCTCGTGGTGCATTGCACATATCATGTAGGCGGGACCTGCCGGAGCGTAAAGACCGCCCTACTCAGCATGCCCGTCGATGATCGGGCCGAACAGCTCCCATTTCTCGCCGGTGAAGCGCGCCATCTGCACCTGCTCGATCGGGTAGAAATCGGTCGGCGATGTCTCGATATGGATGCCCGGGATGTAGGTGTCCATGTTGGCGACGATCTTCATCACGTTCGCCCGCGTGAGGTTGTCGCCGCAGCGTTTCAACACTTCAACCAGGGCAGTCGAGGTGCGGACGTTGGCAGCCGCGATGCACGATCGGAAGCAAGAGCAAAATCGCGGGAGACAATTTGTCGCGCTCTGTGGTCGATTTCACATGAACCACCTCCGGGTGCATGCTTAAACCTTCGCATTCTGGTTGAACGCCGGATGGCGCAACCGTCTTTGGCATTTCCCCATTGCTGCCTTGGAGGTGTTTCATGGCCAAGCGAGCGAGCGCGAAGAAATCAACCGCGAAGAAAGCAAAGAAGACAGCAGCGAAGCGTGCCGGCGGGGCGCGGCCGCCAAGGGCGGCGGGCTTCAAGGCATTCTCGATGCACATCACCGAGGACGCCGGCCGCCGTACGTTTGCGGAACTCAAGGCCGACCGGCCGTCCTCGGGCGCGTTCTCGCTCACAGCGACGCAGCCGCAGAATCTCGATCCCGAAAGTGCTGCCAAGCGCATTCTCGAACATGCGCTCGCCAGCGAGACGATGCCGTCCTTCACGGCGCCCAAGGTTGGCGACGACGAGAGTACCTTCAAGAGCCTCGGCGTCGAGACGGTCCCGCTGACCGGGACCAAAGTCGTCAAGTTCCGCCAGCAGGTGAAGGGAATACCGGTCTATGGCTCCCTGATCAGCGTCGAGCTGGGCGACCACAATGACATGGTGTCGCTGAACTCGAACATCGCCAAGCCCGATGTTGCCTCCTATGTCGCGAGGATCTCGCCGCAGGACGCCTTGAAGAAAGTGGCGAGCGAGGCCGGCTACGGGCGTCAACTGCCGGACTGCACGCCGGTGTTGAACCTCTATCTGGATGGCAAGAGCAAATGGCACCTCGCCTACGTGATCGAGGACGTGCGGAGCCGCCAGAAGAGCTCATCGACCGATCATGATAGCCCGCTGGTATATGACTATGTCGTCGATGCGCTCAGTGGGTCGATGGTCGCGGAACTGCCACGCACGCCCACCGTGATGACGACTTCCGCCGACGAACACGGGCAGCAACAGACTTTCGAGGTCGACACGGTCGGCGCCAAGACGGTCATGCGCGACCCCGTCCTGAATATCGAGACCTATGATTTCCGTTTCGCCGATCCCCAATTCCAGAGCGGCAATCTGCCGGGCAACCTGATGGCGTCCCCCTTCACGCCCGCCGCGGTCAGCGCCCATGTCAACGCCACCCACGTGGCGACATTCCTGCGCGACACGTTGAAGCGAAACAATATCGACAATATGGGCGGGCGCTTGGTCTCGAGCGTGAATTGCCTTTTGAAGGCGGCCGAGAACCCGCCGGGCAGCAGGATCTGGCTGAACGCCTTCTGGGACGGCAACGCCAACCAGATGATTTATGGCCAGGCCCGGTTCAACGGCAGGCTTCAGTCGTTATCGGCATCCCTCAGCGTCGTAGCCCACGAATTGTTCCATGGCGTCACAGGGGCAACGGCAAGACTGGTCTATCAGGATGAAACCGGCGCCCTCAACGAGTCCTACTCGGACATCTTCGGCATCATCGTCGCCAATTTCAATGAACCCGACATTTCGAAATGGGATTTCCTGATCGGCGACGGCCTTTCCTCGGGTATCGAGGCGCTGCGCGACATGCGCGACCCGACGCGATTCAACCAGCCGAAGCTGATGAGCGATTTCCGCGACACCGGCAGCGATCACGGCGGCGTCCACACCAACAGCGGCATTCACAACTTCGCGGCGTTCAACATCATTACAGCGCAGAGCAAGGGTGCCTTCCTGTTCAAGGCGGAGGAGCTTGCCGCCACGTTTTACGTCGCGCTCACCCAGCAGCTCTCGCGGCAATCGACCTTTGCCGACAGTCACCGCGGCGTCGTCCTGGCCGCAAGGTCGCTGTTCCGCAACCTGCCGCAAAACGAGCTTGACGTGCGCATCGCTGCGGTCGATGCGGGCTTTGCTGCCGCCGGCATCGGCTAGCGGCCCTGACCGTCTCAAGGGGATGACCTGGTTGCCCCGGGCGCGATCGGGCTGGTCAGGTTGCTGTGCTCCGGCTATTGCAATTGCGGTAGCGGGAGGAGCGATGCGGCGGGTCTGGGTTTCAACCATCGTCGTGGCGGTGCTCGGACTGTCGTTCGGCGCCCTGTTCCGCTACGTCTTCAACCCCGTCGACGAAGCCAATATCGCCAACTACCTGCGCTCCAGCCTGCACGGCGCGCTAATCACGCTCACCGGCTGGGCCGTCCACCTCTACTTCACCTCCCGCGGCAGCGCCTGGATCAGACGCTGGCCGTTGCTCGTCGAACTGGTGGTCCGCTCCATTCTCATGGCGCTTGTGGTCGCCACCGTCGCGGCCATCCTGGAGGTCGTCCTCTATGCCCACAGGATCGACCGGCACTGGCTCCTGAACGACTATCCCAAGATCGTCGGGCTCGCTTTCTCGGGCTCGATGCTGTTCGGCGCGGTGTACGAGCTGGTGCGGCTGGTCGGGGGCCGCGCCCTCCTCAACGTCATCCTCGGGCGCTATCGGCACGCGACCCGCGAGGAGCGCGTGATGCTGTTCCTCGACCTGGTCGGCTCGACCACGCTCGCCGAGCAATTGGGGGAGCTGAGGGTGCAGGAATTACTGACCCGCTTCTTCTATGACATCGACGAGGCGATCGTGGCCCATGGCGGCGAGGTGCACGCCTATGTCGGGGACGAGGTCATCGTGACCTGGCCGGTCACCGCCGCCAGCCGGCGGCGCCCGATCGACTGCGTCTTTGCGATCCAGGACCGGATCGCGGAGGTCGCCGATAGCTATGCCAGCGAGTTCGGCCTGGTGCCGAGCTTCCGCGCCGGCCTGCATGCGGGTCCGGTCGTGATCAGCGAATGCGGCGACTCCCGACCGCAGGTCGCCTATTTCGGCGACACCATGAATGTGACCGCCCGGTTGCAGGAGCGCTGCAAGGAAGCCGGACACAACCTGCTCGTCTCCGGCGAACTCTTGCGTCTGGTGGATCCCGGCAAGGATATTGCCGTCGAGCCCCTGGGACATACGCAGCTGCGCGGACGGAAGGCGGAGGTCGAGGTATTCGCGGTCGCGCGTGCCTGAGACACGACGGCGGCGCGCAAGGACGCGCTTTAAAGGTCAAACCTTGTGAGGTTGAAGTATTCCAAGTGACTCGTCCGGGCTCTGCGAAAGGCGAGAACACGGATGAGAGATCGGCACTTTGAATCTGAAACGCCACAGCTTTTTCAACTTGAGAGCCGGCGCGAAGTCGCTCACATCAAGAATGTGATCTGTTGCTCAGTTCTTCGCGGCGGATGCCGTGCTCGATGCGCTGAAGAATACGAATGAAACAAGTAATGCTTCGGTCGAACCAAAGTAGCGAGACCGCAGTTTCGCGATCTCGCTTCTCACAGAGGGCAGGCTGCGTGCCGTAGACTTGCTCGAAATCATGAATGATTTCCAGAATCGGTGGTTTGGTGCGGTCGAAGTGTAGATCGAGGATAGCGACAGCGATTCATTTCGCCGTTTCTCGCATGGAGGCGAGCACATGGCATGGTCTCTGACCTCTTTGCTGCGCTGTTGATTGTACCTTGAAGCTCTTCCGACCGTACGATGGAATCAAAATCAGCCCGGATTCTTGGCAGCCGATCAGCGTCTCTGTGCCGCCATAGAGCGGCCGCGAATGAATCACGACGTCGCCGGGCTTATAGTTCGTCTTGACAGTCGAAAGGATACGCGCCCTAATTCTTACAATAAGTAAGAATTACGACAGGGACGGAAATGTCGGAGCAGCCAAGGAGTTGGCGGCAGACGCGCGCGGCCATCCTGGGGCATCTGCTCCAGGCGGGCGGCACGTTTCGGCCACCTTTGGCCAGGGCTGTGCGCCTGTCAGAGGCGAGCCTGTCGCGCATCCTGTTTGACCTGAAGGCCGAGGGCCTGATCGAGGAAGTGAGGCGGCCGGCGCCTTATGTGGGTGGCCCGACCGGTCTGGTATCTCTCGATAGCTCGGTGGCGCTCGCGGCCATCGAGCTGACCAGCCAGCGGCTGAGCGTGGGCGTCGGCGGGCTTGCGGGTGAACTGCACCATACCGAACGACTGCCGCTGCCGAAAACGCCAACCGTTGAATTGGTCGGCCGGGTGTTTCACGAGGCGCTGCAGTTGCTTCGCGACTGGAGCAGGCGACGCCGGGTCCGGCTGTGGCAGATCGGCGTATCGGTGCCGGGCCTGAGCCCGTTGAGCGAGCTCGACAATCCGATCATTCCCTGTGACGTCGGCCGCGTTCGCGGCTGGCTTTCCGACATGTTCGCAGGCGTGCCGGTCGAATTCACCAATCCGGTCGTGGCGCATGCGATGTTTCATCGGTTCCGCAGCGAAGACTATCCGCTAACGGAGCCGCATCTGTTCGTTAATGTCGGCCAGGGCGTCGCGGGCACCTGGATCGACGAGCAGATCGAGGCCGACATCATGGTGCCGGTCGAACTCGGCCACATGGTGTTCGCCGACGGCGGGCCGCGCTGTCGCTGCGGCCATTATGGTTGTGTCGAAGCCTACACCTCGCTTCCGGCGATGGCCGAGCTTCTCGGTGTTGCCGAGGTGGAGTTGCTGCAGCCCGGCACCGAGTGGGTGAATGCGATCCCGATCTCATCGCGCGTGCGCGACGAGTTGCGCCGCCGCCTGTTCCGGCTTGGCCTCGCGATCGGCAATACGCTGAATGTGAAGCCCTGTCCTGCCGTGGTCATCAGCGGCTGGCCGTCGCTGCTTTCGGAGGGCGATCGAAACGCGGTGGTCGGCGGCATCGATGCCGCCCTGTTGGGCGGGCTTGGACGCGCACAAGCATCGCTCGCCTTCGTGCCACCTTCGACCGGCAATGATCCGAGTGCCGCGCTGGCGTTCGCGGCCTGCTGTCTGGCTTGCCGCGGTGGCATGCCGACCGCATCGGCGGAGGCCGCCTGATGTCATGAGTCGCACGGCTTGCGCGGTTAGTTCACACCTGGGAGGAATGCTATGCCGATCACAACAACGAGGCGTCGTCTACTCGCTGGATCCGCGGCCGCGCTGGCGCTGCCTGCGTTTGCGCGCGCGCAAGGCGCGGTCAAGCCGCGCCTGACCGTGATCTCGCAATGGTCCACGGGCAGCGATGGGGCGGCCATCACGGCGCTCGGCAAGAAATTCGAGGAGAAGGGCGGCATCTGGCAACATTCGCCCGTTCCCGGTTTCACCACCGAAATGATGAACAAGCTGCGCGCCCAGATCATGGCCGGTGATCCGCCGGCCTGTTCGCAACTCAAGGGGCCCGAGATTGCGGCGTGGTCGAAGATAGCCCCGACCGTCAACCTCGATGCCCTTGTCGCTTCCGCCGGCTACGAAAACGTCGTCGCCCCGGACCTTGCGAAACTGCACAAGCCCGGCGGCAAGTGGATTTCGCTGCCGTTGCAGATCTACAGCACCAACATGCTGTTTCTCTCCAAGCGCGCGATGGACAAGGCCAAGGCCGACAAGATCCCCGTCACATGGGCTGACTTCAATGACCTTGCCGAAAAGATGAAAGCGGGCGGGATCACATATCCGATCGCCAATGGTGGCACCCGCCAGGATGATGGGCAGAAATTCGAGGCCTCTTTCGCCGGCATCAGTCCCGCTTCATACCGCGCCGCGATCATGAATCTTGACGAGAAGGCCTTGAAGGGCCCCGAGATAAAAGCCGCCTTCGCACAGGTGCGCAAGATCACCGACTGGATGGACCCCAACACCGGTGCCCAACCCTATGCCACCAACCTGAAGCGCTTCGTTGACGGCGACATGGGCCTGATGATCCAGGGCGGCTGGGCGCAGGGTGTGTTGCGCAACGCCGGTTTCAAGTTCGACGACTTCATCATCGCCCCGGGCCCCAGCGACAATACCAAGCCGGTCTTCCTGTTGAATGCCGATGCCTTCATATTCTGGCAGCGCAGCGAGCCCGATCTACAAGCCGGTCAGACGCTGATGGCCCAGCTCGTCATGGATCCAGCGATCCAGACAATGTATTCGCAGATCACGGGATCGATACCCGTGCGCACCGATGTCGACCTCTCCGGTGCCGGCTGGTCGGACGGTCAACGGCGAACAGCAAGCGCGCTCAAGGACGCTGTCGCCAACAATCAGGCCGTCCTGAGCGTCGCGCACAACATGGCGCAGGAAAACGGCCTGACCGCAGCGATGATCGACGTGATCACCGAGTACGTGAAGAACAAGACGATTACGCCGGAGCAGGCGGTCACCCGCCTCGCCGAGGCCGTCGAGGGCGCGCGTTGACCGACACCGTTGCTGCGGCACCGCAAACGGGGCGGCCGGCGAAACCTGACGTGGTGCGCCGGCTGCCCGAGTATCTGACGATCTGGGTACCCCTACTATTGTCCGCCGCGCATCTCGTCTCGTTTTCGCTGTGGACGATCTGGATTTCATTCACGCCTTCGACGCTCGTTCCGGTCTCGGGCTGGGTGGGCCTTCGCAACTACACCGCGGTCATGGCGACGCGGAATTGGCGGATCGCATTCGACAATCTGCTACTGTTTGGTAGCGCTTTCGTGCTGCTGAGTTTGCTGACCGGCCTGGCTCTTGCGATCCTGCTCGACCAGCGCATCCGGGGCGAGAATGTGCTGCGCTCTATCTTTCTCTACCCTCTGGCCGTCTCCTTCGTCGTCACCGGCACGGTCTGGAGCTGGCTCCTCAATCCCGGCCTTGGTGTCCAGAAGCTTGTCAATAATCTCGGCTGGACCTCGTTTCGGTTCGACTGGCTGGTCGACGGCGACATGGCCATCTGGACCATCGTGATCGCTGCCGTCTGGCAATCCTCCGGCTTCGCCATGGCGCTGTTCCTGGCCGGCCTTCGGTCCGTCGACGCCGACCTTGTCAAGGCCGCGCAGATCGACGGCGCCGGACCGATCCGAATGTACCGGCGCGTCATTCTGCCGACGCTTTGGCCGATCACCGTCACTGTTGTCGTGATCGAGCTGCAGTTCGCCATTTCGACCTTCGACCTCGTCCGCGCGCTTACCGGCGGCGGCCCTGGACTCGCGACCCAGCTGCCGGCTCTCGTGGTCTACGACCTGATGTTCCAGCGGGGCTTTCTCGGTCGTGGTGCGGCGGCGGCTGTGCTCATGTTGCTGATTCTTCTCGCGGTGCTGCTGCCGTATGCGGCGTGGCGATATCTCCAGCGACGGCGGGCCACCCATGCGTGACCGATCCTTCGCGCCGAGCCGCATGCTCATCTATCTCGTCGTTTCGCTGGTCGCGGCAGCGTATCTTTTGCCACTGATCATCGTCGTGCTGAACTCGCTGCGCAGCAATGAGGAAATCGCGCAGACCTCGATGATCGGCTGGCCGCGGCAGTGGGCCTTTGGCAACTACCTCACAGCCTGGTCCGACTTCTGCGTTGCGCAGACCTGCGCCGGCATCCGTCCCTACATGCTGAACTCCGCACTCGTGACCATTCCCGCGACGATCTTCTCCACCCTGCTTGGCGCGGTCGCCGGTTACGCGGTTTCGCTCTGGCGCTTTCGCGGCGATCGCTGGATCTATGGCGTCGTCACGCTTGGCATCTTCCTGCCGCAGCAGATGCGTTTGCTGCCCTGGACCATCGTGCTGCGCGACATCGGTCTGATCAACACGCTAGCGGGTCTGGTGATGATCCACACGATCCAGGGGCTCTCCTTTACCACCTTGTTCTGCCGAAACTACTACATTGCAATCCCGCAGGAGTTGATAAGGGCCGCGCGCATCGATGGCGCGGGGTTCTATCGCATTTTCTGGCGCATCATTCTGCCACTCTCGCCGCCGATCCTGGTCGTCACCGTGATCTGGCAGTTCACGCACATCTGGAACGAGTTCCTCTATGGCGTGACATTCACGACCGGCCAACAGCAGCCGGTCACCGCCGCGCTGATCGCGCTCTCCGCCGCGGTCGCCGATATCCCGCGGTATGGCGTGCAGAGCGCCGCGGTGATAATCGCGGCCCTGCCCACCCTGTTGATCTATCTGGTCGGTGGCAGGTACTTCGTACGCGGCCTTACCGCCGGCGCCGTAAAGTAGGGGCCCGCATGTCAGCTCTCACTATCCGCGATGTTCAAAAGAGGTTCGGCGCCACCGAGGTGCTGAAAGGAATTAGCCTCGAGATGGGCTCGGGCGAGTTCACCGTCCTGGTTGGGCCATCCGGTTGCGGCAAATCGACGTTGCTCAACATCATCGCCGGCCTGGAGCGCCAAAGTTCCGGCACCATCGAAATCGGCGGGCGCAATGTCAACGACGTCGTGCCGAGGGATCGCGACATCGCCATGGTGTTTCAGTCCTACGCGCTCTATCCCTCGATGACGGTGCGCCAGAACATCACGTTCGGGATGGAGTGCCGACATGTCCGGCGCGCCGAGCAGGAGACGGCGCTGGCAAACGTAGCCCGCCTGTTGCAGATCGAGCCGTTGCTCAACCGCAAGCCGTCGCAACTATCCGGCGGTCAACGTCAGCGCGTGGCGATGGGCCGCGCCCTGGTCCGCGATCCCCTGCTGTTCCTGTTCGACGAGCCGCTCTCCAATCTCGATGCCAAACTGCGCGTCGAGATGCGGATGGAGATCAAGCGGCTGCACCAGCGCATCGGCGCCACCATCGTCTATGTCACCCACGACCAGATCGAGGCGATGACGATGGCGACGCGGATCGCCGTGATGAACCAGGGCGAGGTACAGCAATTCGCCGACCCGGACACCGTGTACCGCTATCCGGCCAATCTGTTCGTCGCGCGTTTTATGGGCGCGCCGCCGATGAATACGATGCCGGCACGGCTCGAGGCCGCAGATGGTAGGCCGGTGGTCGTGATCGGCGCGGGGCGACCGGATGAGGTTCGCCTGCACCTTAGTGGATATGACGCGGCGGCTTCTTTTGTCGGCCGCGACGTCGTGCTCGGCATCAGGCCGGAATGCATCGCCGAAGGCAGCCGCATGTTTTCCAGTAGCGCGGGCCCGCCGATCGTCATCAATGCGCCGGTCGAGATGGTCGAGCCGACCGGTGCCGAGACCATCGTGTTGGTGCGGCTCGGCGGCGAGTCCGTGCTGGCGCGCGTCGCGCCGGATATCCGCCCCGCGCCGGGTGAGCCTGCCCCGTTCGCCCTCGACACCCGCCGCATTTGTCTGTTTGACCCGCAGACGGAGCGACTGATCGCATGACTGAAACGAGATATGCCGGCCTCGCGAGCCGCGTGGAAGTGCTTCGCGTGCGCTGTGCGGGAGGCGAGAACACGGATGAAGAGTTGGCGCTTCAAATCTGAAACGCCACGGCTTTTCCACGCGAAGCCGTTCGTACCAAGAATGTGGATCGACACTCAATTCTTCATTCTGGAAGTGGCGCGTGAGGCGCTCAAGAACAGGAATGAACGAGCAGATGTTTCGATCAGCCTTGAAAAGGCGAGACCGCGTTTTCGCGATCTCGCCTTTGTATAGAGAGCAGCGTTTAGTTTTTGTGTCTCACCTGCGAAGGCGCGATGGCCTCAGACGAAGATCAATTCTTCGACTTGTCCACCAAGGCCCCCTTCTTGATCCAAGGCATCATGTCGCGGAGCTTTTCGCCGACCTGCTCGATCGGGTGCTGCGCGAGCTTGGCGCGGGTCGCCTTGAACGAGGTCTGGTTGACCCTGTTCTCCAGCATCCAGTCGCGGGCGAACTTGCCGGACTGGATGTCGGCGAGCACCTTGCGCATCTCCTTCTTGGTCTCGTCGGTGACGATGCGCGGGCCGGTGACGTATTCGCCGTACTCGGCGGTGTTGGAGATCGAATAGTTCATGTTGGCGATGCCGCCTTCATAAATCAGGTCGACGATCAGCTTCACTTCGTGCAGGCACTCGAAATAGGCCATCTCGGGGGCGTAGCCCGCCTCGACCAGGGTCTCGTAGCCACCCTTGATCAGCTCGACCAGGCCGCCGCAGAGCACGACCTGCTCGCCAAACAGGTCGGTCTCGCATTCCTCCTTGAAGGAGGTCTCGATGATGCCGGCCCGGCCGCCGCCGATCGCGGAGGCGTAGCTGAGACCGAGGTCATGGGCGTTGCCGGATGAATCCTTGGCGATCGCGATCAGGCAGGGCACGCCGCCGCCGCGCTGGTATTCCGAGCGCACGGTGTGGCCGGGGCCCTTGGGCGCGATCATCAGCACGTCGAGGTCGGCGCGCGGGTCGAGCAGGTTGAAGTGGACGTTGAGGCCATGGGCAAAGACCAGGGCGGCGCCCTTCTTCATGTTGTCGTGGAGATGCTCGCGGTAGATGTCGCCCTGCAGTTCGTCCGGGGTCAGCATCATCACGAGGTCAGCCCATTTGGCGGCTTCGGCGACTTCCAGCACCTTGAAGCCGGCGGCTTCGGCCTTCTTGGCCGAGGCCGAGCCCTTGCGGAGCGCAATGGAGACTTCCTTGACGCCGGAATCCTTCAGGTTCAGCGCGTGGGCGTGGCCCTGGCTGCCATAGCCGACGATGGCGACCTTCTTGCCCTTGATCAGGTTCAGGTCGGCGTCGCGATCGTAATAAACACGCATGGTCGTTTCCTCTGAGGTGGCCAAATCGGCCGGTTAATCAGGCTGTTAGCTGGGTGGGAGGCGGGCGCCCCGGAACTTTCCGGGGCTGTCTAGAACATTTCGGCGAGCTGTGGAAACCCTCTTTCGCGTGGCGCCCTGCCGCATCATGCTTCCATGAGGACCGGAATGAGGGAGGCGAGCAGCAGGATCGCCATGACGATGTTGAAGATCCTGACCACCCCTGGAGACGAGAGCAGCGGCCGGAGCGCGCTGCCGAACATCGCCCAGGCCGAGCAGGACAGCGCGCCCAGCACCAGGCTGATCGCGACCTGGATCGCGATATTGAGGGGGAACGTCGCGATCGCCGCATAGGCGGTGATGGTCGAGATCACCATCACCCAGCCCTTGGCGTTGATCCACTGGAACATCGCCGCGCCGAAGAAGGTCATCGGACCCTTGCGGCGGCCGCCCTGCTCCGGCTTGACCGGGTCGGACAGCGCAATCGCCGCAGCAAGGTAGACCAGATAGGCGACGCCGCCCCATTTCAGGATGGTCTGCAGGATCGGATAGGCGAGGAAAATGGCGCCGAGGCCGACGCCAACCGCGCCGACCATGAAGGCGAAGCCGAAGGTGATGCCCAGGATATGCGGGACGGTCGGGCGAAAGCCATAGGTGAGCCCCGAGGAAAGCAGCATGATGTTGTTCGGACCGGGCGTGAAGAACATCACGATCGCGAACACGACAAAGGCGAACAGAAGCTGGTGCGACATGCTCATGCTCCGGCGGCTTTGGGGAGTGCCTGCGGGCGCTTCGAAAACAGCATGATCGCGATGCCGCCGATCACGGTGATCATGCCGGCCAGCCGCAGCGCCCCGAATTTTTCGCCGAACACGATGCTGGACGCGCCCGAGCCGACAAACGGCACCAGCAGGGCAAACGGCACCACTTGCGCTGCGGGATGATCGCGCAGCAGCCGGCCCCACAGCCAATAGGCGATGCAGGTCGAGATGCCGCCGATAAAGATCATGCTGACGACGCCACGCAGCGACATGTGTGCGAGCGCCTGCCAGGTCTCCTCGGGTCCGACGGTGACCATGGTGAGGCCGAACAGGGGAACGGCCGAGCAAAGGCACAGCCAGGCGAACAGGTCGAACATCGGCGCGCCCTGCGCCCGCCGCAGCAGGAGATTGCCGATCGCAAAGACGATCGGCGAGATCATCAGGATCGCAAAGGCCGAAACGCTGAAGTCATAACCGACGGTGCCGCAGATCATCAGCAGGCCCACGGCCGAAATCGCGATGCCTGCGCCCTGCATCGGTGTCGGGACCTCGCGGAAGATGACGGCGGCCAGGGCGATGGTGAACAGCGCCTGGCTCTGCACAATCACGCTGGCAAGCCCGACCGGCACGCCGCGCGCAATCGCGACCGACTGTGCGAGAAACTGGCCGAGGAACAGGCTGGCGCTGATCCCGATCAAGAGCAGCCAGGACACCTTTGGCTTGCGCACGAACAGGCAAGGCGTTGCTGCGATGGCAAAGCGCAGCATCGTCATCAATTCCGGCGGCAATTCGTCGAGCGCGAACCGGCTCGCCACGAACCCGAGCCCCCAGATGACCGCCACGAGGACGGCAATAGCAACGTCGGCCGGTTTCATTTTCTTGTTCGTGTTTCTAGCCTTGGCTGCTCGGCTTCGGTTTCTGGAGGAGATACGTGCCGTGGAGCGGCGCGTGATAATCGGCGGAGACGAGCGTGAAGCCGACCTCGGTCAGCATGCGCTCCATGACCCAGCCGAAGGTGGAATATTCGTCGCGCATGTGACTGACGACGCTGTCCCGGGCGAAATCGTGGTTCTTGGTGTTGAAATCGGCCCATTGCTCGACACTGCGCTCCGAGCCGTCAGGCATGCTGACAAACACGATGTCGCGCAGGTAGAAACCGGCGCCGGGTTTCAGCGCGGCGAAGATCCGCGCCATCGCCACCGCCTTCCAGAAGTCCGGGAGGTGGTGCAGCGTGAATTCGCTGACGATGAGGTCGTAGGAACTGGGCTGGTAGGCGAAGCTGAGCAGCCCCGCCGACTGGGTCCGCACCAGCGCCTTTCTGTCGCGCGCGTAAATCTCGGCGAGCGCGAGCATCGCCGGCGAGATATCGATGGCGTCGACCTCGGCGCCCATCAGCGCCGCCTCGGTGGCGAGCACGCCGTTGCCGCAGCCGATATCGGCGACCCGCCAGCCCCGTTGCACGCCCAGCATCTTCAACGCGGCGCGGGCGCGCAGGTCGCTGTCGTCGTGGCGGTCATAGATCGAGGCAACCGCGGGTTCGAGCCCGATCCGCCCGCGTTCGTTGTAGTACCAGTCGCGCGACAGCATGACTTACATCCCTTCGGGCCCGCGCCCGATCGCGGCGACGCCGGTACGGGACACCTCGACCAGGCCAACCGGGCGCATCAGGTCGATAAACTGGTTGATTTTCGCAGTATTGCCTGTGATCTCGAACACAAAGCTTTCCGTCGTCGCATCGATCACCCGCGCCCGGAACGCGTCCGCGAGACGCAGCGTCTCGACACGGTTGTCGCCGGCGCCGCGCACTTTCACCATCGCGAGCTCCCGCTCGATCGAGCGGCCGGTGAGCGTCATGTCGACCACGCGGTAGACCGGCACCATGCGATCGAGCTGATGCTTGATCTGCTCGATCACCATCGGCGTCCCTGTCGTGACGATGGTGATGCGCGAGAGATGCTTCTGGCTCTCGGTCTCCGAGACCGTGAGGCTTTCGATGTTGTAGCCGCGGCCGGAGAACAGGCCGATCACGCGCGCGAGCACACCCGGCTCGTTCGCCACGAGCACCGAGAGCGTGTGCGTCTCGTTCGGGACGTGGCGCTCTTCGAGGAAATAGGCGGAGGCAGGCTGGTTCATGATGTCAGTCCAGGAAGGGGTGAACTTCCTCTCCCCGCCCTTCGCGGGGAGAGGTGAAGAATGAGCGTGCGTCGTTCGATGCCATGATCACACCAGCGCCTTGCCGCCGGCAAACGCCGTGGCGGTAGCTTCATCGTTGGCCTCTTCCGGCAACAGCATCTCGTTATGCGCCTTGCCGGAGGGAATCATCGGGAAGCAGTTTTCGAGCGCCGCGACGCGGCAGTCGAACAGCACCGGCTTCTTGACCGAGATCATCTCCTTGATCGCGCCATCGAGATCGGAGGGCTTGATTGCCCGGAGGCCGACACCGCCATAGGCCTCCGCCAGCTTGACGAAGTCGGGCATGGCCTCGGTGTAGGAATGCGACAGGCGGTTGCCGTGCAGGAGTTGCTGCCACTGGCGCACCATGCCCATGTACTGGTTGTTCAGGATGAAGATCTTGATCGGCAGTTCATGCTGAACCGCCGTCGACATTTCCTGGATGGTCATCTGCACCGATGCGTCGCCGGCGATGTCGATGACGAGGCTGTCGCGATGCGCCACCTGCACGCCGAGCGCAGCCGGCAGGCCATAGCCCATGGTGCCGAGCCCGCCGGAGGTCATCCAGCGGTGCGGCTGCTCGAAACCGTAGAACTGCGCGGCCCACATCTGGTGCTGACCGACTTCGGTCGTGATGTAGGTGTCGCGGCCGCGCGTCGCCTCGAACAGTTTCTGGATCGCGTATTGCGGCAAGATGATATCGTTGTTTCTTTTGTAAGAAAGAGAGTTTCGCGCGCGCCATTGCGCGATCTGCTGCCACCACGCTCTTATGTCGGGCTTCTTCGCCTCCGCCTTGAACACCGTCAGCAGGTCGCCGAGGATGTTGCCGGCATCGCCGATGATCGGCACGTCGACACGGATGTTCTTGTTGATCGAGGATGGATCGATGTCGATGTGGATCTTCTTCGAGCCCGGCGAGAAGGCATCGGTGCGGCCGGTGATGCGATCGTCGAAGCGCGCGCCGACGCACAGCATGACGTCGCAATCATGCATGGTCATGTTGGCTTCGTAGGTGCCGTGCATGCCGAGCATGCCGAGCCAGTTCTTGCCCGAGGCCGGATAGGCGCCGAGCCCCATCAACGTGGAAGTGATCGGGAAGCCCGTAAACTCGACCAGGTCGCGCAAGAGCTTTGAGGCCTCGCGTCCCGAATTGATCACGCCGCCGCCGGAATAGATCACGGGGCGCTTGGCCGAGGCGAGCAACGCCACGGCTTTGCGGATCTGCCCGGCATCGCCCTTCACCCGCGGCGCGTAGGAAATATGCACGTCGGATTTGCGCGGCGGGTGATAGGTGCCGGTGGCGAACTGCACGTCCTTGGGCACATCGACCACGACCGGCCCGGGCCGGCCAGTGGTTGCGACATAGAACGCTTCATGCAGCACCTTCGCGAGATCGTTGACGTCGCGCACCAGCCAATTGTGCTTGGTGCAGGGGCGCGTGATGCCGACCGTGTCGCATTCCTGGAACGCGTCGTTGCCGATCAGGTGCGTAGGAACTTGTCCGGTAATGCAGACCAGCGGAATGGAGTCCATCAGCGCATCGGTCAGCGGCGTCACCATGTTGGTGGCGCCGGGACCCGAGGTCACCAGCACCACGCCGGGCCTGCCGGTCGAACGCGCATAGCCTTCGGCCGCATGGCCCGCGCCCTGCTCGTGCCGCACCAGGATGTGCTCGACCTCGCTCTGCTGGAAAATCTCGTCATAGATCGGAAGGACCGCACCACCGGGATAGCCGAAAAGGTGCTTTACGCCGTGATCGATGAGCGCGCGGACGATCATCGCGGCGCCGGTCATCTGGTTTTGATCGTGGCTCTTCTCACTCATGGTCTTCTTCCTGATCGTGCTGTTGGCTTGGGCTTGTTTTTGGGCTTGTTTTTGCTTCCGAAAATAAAAAAGGGCCTCAAGAGGCCCCATGCGCACCGTCCGAATTTGGATGGCAGTCAGCCACCCCCGGCGGTGCGCCTGGGTACGACGGCGATAAGCAGTTTGGTAATAATATTACGCATCGAGGGCGCCTGACTTCCCAAAGGTTGCGCGAACATAGCGGTCAAACCCCAGAAGTCAAGGGAAGCCGCAGGGCGATATGGGCAGCTTAGCGGCGTTCCCTGCATTCGGCGAGCGAGAATTTGCTGCATCGGGGCAAAAAATGCGGGGGACGCTTCCCCCCGCCCCTTTCGGCTCTAAGCCACTTCCATCGTGGGGATCGTCTTGATCTTCTCTCCGAGTTCCTGCTCGGCTCGGTGCAAATCGTAACGCTTCTGCAAATTGAGCCACAGGTCGGGACCATTCCCGCACAGCTTCCCGAGCCGCAAGGCATACCGGGTGTCACCGGCTGTTTCTCGTCGAGAATGTCATAGAGGGTCTGGCGCGACACCCCGAGCAGCCTCGCGATTTCCGTCTTGGAGCGGTTCAGCGCCGGCAAAATCTCCTCGCGCAGGAGTTCGCCAGGGTGCCTGGGCGGCAAGCCGCGCTTTGGGAGTTTCTTGGTCATCGGATCACGCTTTAACGTAAGTTACCGCCTTACAGTCTGTCAGGAGTTGGCTTACAATCTCTTCGTCTCGAGCCATCCCCTCGCCGCCTCCGCCGCCATCCACTCGAACTCCGGCAATTGATGCCGGAACCAGGTGAACTGCCGCTTGGCGTAATGACGGGTATCGGCACGGCCGATGGTGGCGGCTTCTTCAAGCGTGATCTCGCCATGCAGATGCCGGATCAGTGCCGGCGCGCCATGCGCCTTCATCGCCGGCAACAGCGGATCGAGGTTTCGCGCGGCCAGCGCCGCGACCTCTTCCAATGCGCCGGCGCTCAACATCGCCTCGAAGCGCGCGTCGATGCGCGCATAAAGCGCGTCGCGCTCGGGCGCGAGAAACAACGCGGCAAACTCGCCTGGCGGCAGGATCGGCGGCAGGCCTTCGCGATGCCAGTCGGTCAGCGATCTCCCGGTCGCTTCTACCACTTCGAGCGCGCGGGCGATGCGGGTGCGGTCGCGCAGCTTCAGCCGCTCGGCAGAAGCAGGATCGCGCCGTGCCAACTCGGCATGCAGCGCCTCGACGCCGTCGCGCTCGAGGCGCGAGCGCACATGCTCGCGAATTTCGGGCGGAACCGGCGGCACCGCCGATAGTCCGCGCGTCAGCGCCTTGAAATAGAGGCCGGTGCCGCCGACGAAAACCGGCAGCCGGTTTTGTGCGCGCGCCTGTTCCAGAATTTTGGCGGCACCGGACACCCAGGCGCCGGCGGAAAAATTGACGGCCGCGTCGACATGACCGTAGAGCCGGTGGGTGACGGCCGCCTCCTCTTCCGCCGTCGGCCGCGCGGTCAGCACGTGCAAATCGCGATAAACCTGCATGGAATTGGCGTTGATCACCATGCCATCCGTCTTTCGCGCGAATTCGAGCGCGAGCGCCGACTTGCCGCTGGCGGTCGGCCCTGCGATAAGCACGGCCCTGGCTTTGGTCCTCTCAGCGGTCACAAGATGTCTCTCGTCGCTACCCTCATCTGCAACCCCAATAACCCCGCGCTCGATTCCACCATCCTCGACGGCGCGCGCGCGGTGCTGCCTTCGGCCGGTCCAGCGCACTGGTTATGGGACGAGGTTGCGGCCGACATCCCCTTTGACACCCCGGCCAAAACCAGGGACGACATCCGCGCCATCGCCGATCGCCTGCGCGCCGCGCGCGGCGACCTGCCCATCGACGTTGTCGTGCAGCCGATCGCCGCGCGGCGCAAGAAGCTTTTTCTGGCAGACATGGATTCCACCATGATCGGCCAGGAGTGCATCGATGAGCTGGCGGACTTTGTCGGGCTGAAACAGCATGTCGCCAAAATCACCGAGCGGACGATGCGCGGCGAGATCGAGTTCGAGCCGGCGCTGCGCGAGCGAATCGCGCTGCTCAAGGGCCTGCCCGTCAGCGTGGTCGATGAGGTGCTGGCCAAGCGCCTCACGCCCAACCCGGGCGGCCGCGAGCTGGTGATGACCATGCGCGCGCATGGCGCCTATACCTGCCTGATCTCCGGCGGCTTCACGCTTTTCACCAATGCGGTCGCGGCGAGGATCGGCTTTCAGGAGAACCGCGCCAACGAGCTCGTCGTGCGCGACGGCAAGTTCACGGGTGAAGTGAAGGAGCCGATCCTGGGCCGCGCCACCAAGCTCGCGACGTTGATCGAGCTCACCGAATCCTTCGACCTCGACGACATCGACACCCTGGTGGCCGGCGACGGCGCCAACGATCTCGGCATGATCGAGAATGCAGGACTGGGCGTCGCCTATCACGCCAAACCCGCGGTCTCTGCCGCAGCCGCGGCAAGGATCGATCATGGCGACCTCACGGCGCTGCTCTATGCGCAGGGGTATCGACGGGACGAGTTTGTCGACGGCTGAAATTTCGTTTGCTCGTCATGCCCGGGCTTGATCCGCGCATCCATCAATCTTCAAAAGAAACTTCCTCAAGCGATCGATCGCCGGGTCAAGCCCGGCGATGACGAGTTTATAACGAGGTCGCCGCGTGCCTACTGCACACTCAGCGCCACGAAACGCAATTCGCCGTCGGCGTTCGACACCAGCAAGAGCACCGACTTCTTGCCGTCCTTCTTCAGCTGGTCGATGCGCTTCTTGATGTCGGCGGCGCTGCCGACCGCTTCCTGCGCCACCTCGACGATGACGTCGCCGGCGGAGAGCCGCTTGTCGGCGGCATCCGAGGTGCCGTCGACGCCGGTGACCAGCACGCCCTTGACGCTGTCCTTGATCTTGTACTTGGTCCGCAGATCCTTGCTCAAGGTCGCGAGATCGAGCCCGAGCGCCTTCTGCGTCACCGGCTTCTCCGCGGGCTCGTCCTTCTTGACGGCCGCCTGCTGCACCTTGTCGGTGTCATCGAGCCGGCCGAGCGTGACCTTGTGGGTCTCTTCCTTGCCCTTGCGGATCAAGAGGACGTCGACTTCCTTGCCGACGGCGGTGTCGGCCACCACGCGCGACAGGTCTTTCGGCTCCTTGATCTCCTTGCCGTCGAAGGAGACGATGACGTCGCCAGGCTCGATGCCGGCCGGTTTTGCCGGCCCCTTGTCGTCGACGCCCGCAACCAGCGCGCCGCGCGCCGGCTTGATGTTGAGGCTTTCGGCGATCTCGTCGGTCACCTGCTGGATGCGCACACCGAGCCAGCCGCGGCGAAGCTCGCCGAACTGCTGCAGCTGTGACACCACGCTTGCGACCGTCTTCGACGGCACGGCAAAGCCGATGCCGATCGAGCCGCCGGAGGGCGAGATGATCAACGTGTTGACGCCTATCACCTCACCGTCGAGGTTGAACAGCGGCCCTCCCGAGTTGCCGCGATTGATGGCGGCGTCGGTCTGGATGTAGCTGTCATAGGGGCCGGAGGAGATGTCGCGGTTCTTGGCCGAGACGATGCCGGCCGTCACCGTGCCGCCAAGGCTGAACGGGTTGCCGATCGCGATCACCCAGTCGCCAAGCCTGAGCTTGTCGGAATCACCGAACTTGACCGCCGTCAGCGGCCGCGGCGGCTTGAATTTCAGCACCGCGAGGTCGGTTTTCTTGTCGATACCGACGATGTCGGCCTTGATCTTGGTGCCGTCATTCATGATGACGTTGATCTCGTCGGCGTCCGCGATGACGTGATTGTTGGTGACAACGATGCCGGACGTATCGATGATGAAGCCCGAGCCCAGCGAGTTGGTCTTGTGCGGCTGCAGGTCGCCACCGCCGCCCTTGCCGCCCCTGCGGTTCTTGAAGAAGTCGTCGAAAAATTCCTCGAAGGGCGAGCCCGGCGGCAATTGCGGAATGGTGTTTCGGCCATCGCCGCCCTTGGCCTCGACCGTCTGCGAGGTCGAGATGTTGACCACCGCGTCGATCACCTTCTCGGCGACGTCGGCGATGCCTTCCGGTCCGCGCGCAAAGGCTGGCGCGGAGATGAGCGCGCCGGCCGCGCCAAGGCAAATCGCGGCCAGCACGGGACGCAGGCGCTGACTCAAGACTGTGGTCGCAGCGGTCATATCGGCTTCTCTCCAAAAGGATCCGGGTTTGGCGCTCACCCTGCGCCCGAAAAGGGCGGCGGTGCAAGCATTCTCGCGTTCGGACGGCCTCGCCATCAATGCTACCTAATAAGGCAAAAAGCCGACGTTAACCCCTCACGATCGCGTTGTTTTTTCACTCAGTCATTCCGGGATGGCGCGGGAGCGCCAGACCCGGAATCTCGAGATTCCGGGTTCGACGCTTCGCGTCAGATCGGGCGACGGACCACCCAGATCAGGATCAATCCGATCACCGCCGACCCGATACCGACCGCGCGCAGGATATTGTCCGGCGTCGCCAGTGCGCTTTTCATCGCCCGGCGCATCCAGGTCGGGCTTGCCGCGAACATCAGCCCTTCAATCACGAACAGAATGCCCACACCGATGAGGAAGTCGGCAAACGCAATGGACCTCATCGGACTGAAACCTTCCCTGTGATTCTTCTTTTAGCCGACCGGAACGAGGCAATCGCGTCGCCTCACTACTGTCAACTCAATAAGGCTGCGCTCCCGGAGCCTTACGGCTTGGGCGTAGCGGGCGTGGCCGGCGCAGCCGCGGCGGCCGCACCCGTCGCCGGCGCGGAAGCCCCGGCAGCCGGCTTGCCGGACGCGCTGCCGAAATACTTGAAGAAATCGGAATCCGGCTTCAGCAGATAGCGGGTGTCGGTGCTCTTCAGCCCGTTCTCGTAAGCCGACATCGTACGATAGAAGGCAAAGAAATCGGGATCCTTGCCATAGGCTTCGGCAAACAACCGGTTGCGCTCGGCGTCGCCCTCGCCGCGGGTCTGCTCGGACTTCGAATTGGCTTCGGCGACGATGACGGTGACCTCACGATCGGCGTTGGCGCGAATCTCCTGCCCCTTCTGGCTGCCCTGCGCGCGGAACTCGGCGGCCTCGCGCTGCCGTTCGGTCTGCATGCGCTGATAGACAGCCTGGCTGTTCTGCTCCGGCAAGTCGGCGCGGCGGATACGCACGTCGACCACCTGAATGCCGTACCCGTCGGCCTCCTTGTCGAGTTGGTCGCGGATGCGCGCCATCAGCGCTTCGCGCTCGTCGCGCACGACCTGAATCAGCGTGACCTCGCCCAGCACGCGCCGCAACGACGCGTTCAGCAGCGTGGTCAATTGCAGGTTCGCCGCCTGGATCGAGCCGACGCTCTGATAGAAGCGCAGCACGTCCTTGATGCGGTAGCGCGCGAAGGCATCGACCACCAGCCGCTTCTGGTCGAAGGCGATCACTTCCTGTGACGGATTTTCCAGATCAAGGATGCGCTTGTCGATCGGGATCACGGTGTCGATGAACGGCGCCTTGAAATGCAGGCCCGGGTCGGTCGCGATGTCTACCGGTTTGCCGAGGCGCACGACCAACGCCTGTTCGGTCTGCTGCACCGTGAACAGCGAGCTGTAGACTACGATCGCCGCGAGAAACAGCAGGATCAGAGTGACAATGCCGGTGACGGGAGATCTCATCGCGTGGCTCCGCCCGACTGCTGCTGCTGGCCTGTGGTCGCCTGACGCGGCGTCAACTGGTTCAGGGGAAGATAGGGCACGACACCCTGGGCGCCGTTGCCGCCGTCATAGATCAGCTTCTCCGAACTGCCGAGGATGTGCTCCATTGTTTCGAGATAAATGCGTTCGCGCGTCACCTGCTTGGCCTTGTTGTATTCCTCATAGACTTTCAGGAAGCGCGCGCTTTGACCCTTGGCTTCGGCAACGGCCTGCGACTTGTAGCCCTCGGCCGCCTGGGTGATCTGCGCGGCGCGGCCGCGCGCTTCGGGAACGGTCCGGTTGGCGTAGGTCTGCGCTTCGTTCTGCAGCCGCTCATAGTCGATCTTCGCGTTCTGCACGTCGTTGAAGGCCTCGATCACCTGCGCCGGCGGCGAGACCTTCTGCATCTGCACCTGTTGCACCAGCACACCCGAGCCATAATGGTCGAGCGTCTTCTGCATCAGTTCCTGCACCGCGGTTTCGGTCGCGGTGCGCGCGCCGGTGAGGATCGGCTGGATATTGGACTTGCCGACGATCTCGCGCATCGCGCTTTCAGCCACCGCCTTCACGGTGCCTTCGGGATTCTGGATGTTGAAGAGGAAATCGGCGGCCCCCTTCGGCTTGATCCGCCAGAGCACGGTAAAGTCGACGTCGACGATGTTCTCGTCGCCGGTCAGCATCAGGCTCTCTTCCGGCACGTCGCGCATGGTGCGGCCGCGCCGCGTCGGATCGTCGATCAGCGTCATGCCGATCGAGATGGTGGAGACGCGCAGCGCCTTCGGCAGCTGCACGGTCTCGATCGGATAAGGCAGGTGATAGTTGAGGCCGGGCTGGGCGTCGCGGACATATTTGCCGAAGCGCATCACGATGCCGAGCTCTTCGGACTGCACGCGGAAGAAGCCGGACATGGCCCAGATCGCCAGCACGGCGGCCAGTATCAGGGCGATACCGAGGCCGGAGAAATAGCCCCCCGGCAGCAGCTGCTGCAGCCGGTCCTGGCCGCGGCGCAGAAGATCCTCGAGATCGGGCGGCCTCGGGCCAACCGGTTGCGGGCCGGAGCCCCACGGTCCCCTGGGACCCGAGCCCCATGGGCCACCGCCCTGATTCTTCCACGGCATCGACACTCTCCTCCGCGGGGATTTTAGGGGCGCAAGCCCGGCCCTCGCTCGTTTGGCAGGCTTTATAAGGGACGCTTCCTGCCCTTACAACGCAAGCTTAGGTCAGATGCAGCTATGCTTCAGGCTATATTTGTCAATGTAAAGATTACCAAATGCCGTTAACGCGGCGCCTGACGACGGCGATATGTCACATAGGAGTAGTCGGCCGTATCGTCCGCGGACGCCGCGTGGCGATGCCGGCTGGTTTCCTGCCAGGCCGATCCGTCAATGGCGGGAAAACGCGTATCCCCCTCGACCGCTGCATGCACTTCCGTGATCTCGAGCCGATCCGCGACCGGCAGCGACCGCACGTAGACATCGACGCCGCCCACGATGACGACTTCGGTGACGCCGCGCCGCAGCGCGTCACCGCGCGCGATCGCGAAGGCGTTCTCAATCGAGTTGGTGACGACCGCGCCTGCTGCACGGAAATCGGAATCGCGCGTGATCACGATGTTGGTGCGGCCGGGCAGCGGCCGACGCAGCGATGCAAAGGTCTTGCGGCCCATGATGACGGGTTTGTTCAGGGTGAGTGCCTTGAACCGCTGCTGGTCGGCCTTCAGCCGCCACGGAATGGTGTTGTCGCGTCCGATCACGCCGTTCTCAGCGACCGCGACAATGAGGACGGTTTCGATCACGGCATCGCCTTTGCGAGTTGCGCGAGCGCCGCGCCGTTGATCCGGCACAGCTTCCACTCGTCCATCATGTCAGCGCCCAGCGATTTGTAAAACTCGATCGACGGCGTGTTCCAGTCCAGCACGCTCCATTGCAGCCGCGACCAGTCATTCTCGACGCAGAGTTTTGCGAGATGGACCAGCAGCGCCTTGCCGATCCCCCTGCCGCGGAAAGCGGGGCGCACGAACAGATCTTCGAGATAGATGCCGCGGCGCCCCGCGAAAGTAGGAAAGTTGAAGAACCAGACCGCGAAGCCGGCCGACTTGTCGTCCCACTCCGCGATCTCGCAGAACAGAATTGGATTGTTGCCGAATAGCGCTTCGGCGATGCCGGATTCGGTCGCCACGACCTCGTGCGTGAGCTTTTCGTACTCGGCGAGCTCACGGAGCAGCGAAAAGATCAGGCCGCTCTCTTCCGGGCGCGCGCGATGAATCGAAAGCGCCATTCAACACTCACACTGCGACTTCGGCCTTGATGTGCGGGTGCGGGTCGTAGCCTTCGAGTTTGAAGTCCTCGTAGCGGAAGGAGAAAATATCCTTCACGTCAGGGTTGATCTTCATCACCGGCAAGGACCGCGTCGGTCGCGTCAGTTGCAGCCGCGCCTGATCGAGATGGTTGGAGTAAAGGTGCGCGTCGCCCAGCGAGTGCACGAAGTCGCCGGGCTTCAGGCCGGTCACCTGCGCGACCATCATGGTGAGCAGCGCATAGGAGGCGATGTTGAAGGGCACGCCGAGGAAAACGTCGGCCGAGCGCTGATAGAGCTGGCACGACAATTTGCCGTTGGCGACATAGAACTGAAACAGGCAGTGGCAGGGCGGCAGCGCCATCTTGTCGACCTCGGCCGGATTCCAGGCGGTGACGATCAGCCGGCGCGAATCCGGATTTTTCCTGATCATCTCGATCACGTTCCTGATCTGGTCGATATGGCCTCCATCCGGCGCCGGCCAGGAACGCCATTGCGAGCCATAGACCGGGCCGAGATCGCCGTTCTCGTCGGCCCATTCGTCCCAGATGGTGACGCCGTGCTCGTGCAGGTATTTGATGTTGGTGTCGCCCTTCAAGAACCACAACAGCTCGTGCACGATCGCCTTCAGCGGCAAGCGCTTGGTGGTCAGCATCGGAAAGCCGGCCGACAGGTTGAAACGCATCTGATGGCCGAAGATCGACAGCGTGCCGGTGCCGGTGCGGTCGCTCTTCTCGGCGCCATCGGCGAGGATGCGTTCAAGCAGGTCGTGGTACTGGTTCATGGCGTGCCTTCATCGGGAACGCGAATTTGGCGGTCCGCTGGCCTTCGATAACCGCGATTCGGCCCGTTGGCAGCGATTATACAGGGAAAAGTGGAGGTTTTGCCCACAAACAACAAGGGCGGAACCTGCGTCCCGCCCCTGTCCCGCAAGCGATTTTGGGGCTTACCCCTCGGATTCCACAAAGACCTCGTCGCGCCTCTTGCGTAAGTTGGGCAGCACCGCGAGCACAAGGAGGCCGGTGGCGGCCGCGATCAGGACGGCCGACAGCGGGCGGGTGATGAACACGCTCCAGTCGCCGCGCGAGATCAGGAGCGCCCGGCGCAGGTTCTCCTCCATCAAGGGCCCGAGCACCATGCCGAGCAACAGCGGCGCCGGCTCGAAATCGTGCTTGATCAGCCAGTAGCCGACCAGGCCGAAGACGCCGGCGAGGACGACGTCCATGGGCGCGTTGTTGATGGAGTAGATGCCGATCGCGCAGAACACCACGATCGAGGGGAACATCAGCCGGTACGGCACGCGCAACAGGCGCACCCAGATGCCGACCATCGGCAGGTTGATGATGATCAGCATCAGATTGCCGACCCACATCGAGGCGATCATGCCCCAGACCAGATCAGGCTGCTTCTGCATCACCTGCGGACCCGGCACGATGCCGTGAATGGTCATCGCGCCGACCATCAGGGCCATCACCGCGTTCGGCGGGATGCCCAGGGTGAGCAGTGGGATGAACGAGGTCTGCGCCGCGGCGTTGTTGGCGCTTTCGGGCGCCGCCACGCCCTCGATCGCGCCGCGACCGAATTTTTCAGGGTTCTTCGAGATCTTCTTCTCGAAGGTGTAAGCCGCGAACGACGCGATCACCGCGCCGCCGCCCGGCAGAATGCCGAGGATCGACCCCAGCACCGTACCGCGGGCGATCGCCGGCAGCGAATCCCTCATGTCCTTCCTGGTCGGCATCAGACCGGTGATCTTCTGCTGCACGAGATTGCGGTCCATCCCGGCGCCGGCGTCGAGGTTACGGATGATCTCGGCAAAGCCGAACACGCCCATCGCAACGGTGGCGAAGCCGAGCCCGTCGGCGAGTTCCGGAATGTTGAAGGCCATGCGCGAGGCGCCGGTCTCGATGTCGGAGCCGACCATCGACAGCAGGATGCCGAATGCGATCATCGCGATCGCCTTCAGCACGCTGCCCTTCGCGAGCACCACCGCGAAGATCAGGCCGAGGATCATCAGCGAGAAATATTCGGCCGGACCGAAGGCGAGCGCGAGCTTTGTCAGCGGCGCGCCGAGGACGGCGATCAATACCGTCGCCGCGCAGCCCGCGATGAAGGAGCCGATCGCAGCGATGGCGAGCGCCGGACCCGCGCGGCCCTGTTTCGCCATCTGGAAGCCGTCGAGCGTGGTGACCACCGAGGTCGCTTCGCCGGGAATGTTGACGAGGATCGACGTGGTCGAGCCGCCATATTGTGCGCCGTAATAGATGCCGGCGAGCATGATCAGCGCACCGACCGGCGGCAGGCCGAAAGTGATGGGCAGCAACATTGCGACGGTTGCGACCGTCCCGATGCCGGGCAACACACCGACCAGCGTACCGACCATCGCGCCAATCAGGCAAAACAGGATGTTCATCGGAACTGGAACGGTGAATCCGCCCAGCCACGCCGGCAGCGAGTAATTCACGAACTGGAATACGACGTGAAAGCCGAGACCGAGATTTTGAAACAGCTCAAGCATCGCGACCTCACTGCACCAGAAAATGCGGGAACAGCGGCATCGGCAGTCCCAATACGTAAGGGAACAGGAATGCACACCCGATCGTCAGGCAGACGCCGACAACGACGGCTTCGATCCAGCGTGTTTCGTCCGAGCCGAGCGCCGCGATCAAGAAGGTCGCGAGGCCCGAAACAATCAAGCCGAGGGGACGGATCGCGAATGCGAAGAAAAGGATCCCGGCCATGACGAACAGCGGTCCGCGCCAGGAAAGGCGCTGCAAGGCCGCTCCTTCCTGAAACACCCCCACGAGGGCGACGGCCGCGCCGAGCCCCATCAACAGGACCGCAAACATGCGCGGCGCGGTGCCGGGCCCGAATGAAAATCCATGCATGCCCTGCAGGTCGTCGCAGGCCCACAATGCGAAGATCGAGATAGCCACCAGCACAAGGCCGCCGACGAAATCCTGCGGGCCCCTGACCCATGCAGGCATGATGGATTTGCCCGGCTCGGCGCTCGGCGTATCACTCATAGACCCCTCCCCCCGAAACCGGGTTTGGCACCCGTTCTGTTCGGACTAGCGTTTCGCACCCCGCCCCTGGCCGCCCCTGCCTAGCGGCTTTCCTCAAATAACACCAGCAAAACCCAAAATGCCCCCAGCCAGCAACAGGTAGAGCGGATTGAGCCGCGTGGCACAGGCCAGCGCCGCTACCGCGAGGGTCAGTATGATTGCGGCCCAATTCCGGTCCGCGGCCTGCGCCACGATCAGGGCTGAGGCCGCCATCAATCCGATCGACAACGGCACCAGGGCTGCCTGGATGATGGACGGCCAGCGCGAACGGCTCGACCGCCCGAGCAGACCGCTCACATAATAGGCAAGCGCCGCGGTGGGGACACACATCGCAAGCGTCGCCGCCAGCGCGCCGCCAAATCCCGCCACCGCATAGCCGATCAGCGTCACGATCAGCACATTGGGCCCGGGCGAAAGCTGCGAGATGGCATAGATGTCGGCGAACTGCCGGTCGGTCAGCCAGTGATTCACTTCGACGGCGATGCGATGCATCTCGGGGATTGCGGCATTGGCGCCGCCGACCGCGAACAGCGACATCAGCCCGAAGGTGGAGATCAGCGTCCAGATCGGGTTGGAATCCTGATTCATACCTGAGCCCGCAGCCGCACGATGATGAACGTAATGGCAATCGAGACCGGGACGGCCACCAGCAGCACGGCCTGTAGCGGCAGGCGCAACAAGCCGATCGCAATGAATACGGCAACCATCATGAGCAGGCCGGCGACATCGCCGCGCCTGACGAGCGGCATCAGCATCTTGGCGACCACGGCGAGCAACAGGCCAACGGCGCCGCAGGAGATTCCGGCCAGGATCCGCCGCAGGACGTCGATCTGACCGAAATGGGCGTAGAGCACCGCAAGCGCCATCACCAGCGCCATGGGCGGGCCGACCAGCCCGGCAAAGGCCGCAATCGCGCCGGGAATGCCGGCAAAACGCGAGCCGAACACGACGGACAGGTTGACGATGTTCGGACCTGGCAGGAAATGACAGAGCGCAAAGGTCTCGTTGAACTCGTCCGCGGTCATCCATTTGTGCTCTTCCACAATGCCGCGGCGGGCGAAGGCGAGCACCCCGCCAAAGCCGGCGAGCGACATCCTGGCAAACGCGGCGAACAGCGCGAGCACGCCGGGCGGAGGGGACTTGGCAGATCGAGGAAAATCCGGCGCTGGAACGGCGGCCGGCTGCGATTCCGGGGACATTTTCAAGATTTAAAACGGGACCGGGCGACCGGCCAACGGAAAACGTTGTGTTCCCACCGGTTTTGGCGAATTTTGGCTTGGAGATGCGGCCGATCCGCCACTGTCTTTCTCAACCTTTGCGCCCTATATTGAGGCTGCCGGTTCGCCGGCTATGGAAATAAACGGTCGTCGCAATAAACCATTCGGACCCGGGGGCGGTACCCGGCGCCTCCACCAAAGCCCACCGAATAGCGGGCTCCGGCCCGCGCAAGAAAGCGGGCTTTGGCGGGGGCGAAATAGGATCGACGAGGGCGTAAAGGACGTGCTTTTTCCCGGTATTGTTCCGCCGTTATCGGGCTACTGCAATAGTTGCCAACGACAACTTTGCTCCGGTTGCTCAGGCTGCGTAACGCAGTTTGAAAGACCATCTTGAAGTCCTGGCGGGTTAAGCTCCGCCAGGCGGGGTTCGGAGGCACCTGGCAACAGAAGCCTCCACTTCAATTTGTCTCATTGGCGGGCTTCGTACCGCAGGTAGATGCCGCTCACGGTAGCTGCTTTCGGCGCGCAAGCGGAGTAGCATGCGACCGAAGGCCGAGTCGGGCGGGCCAGATCGCGGCCCCGACGGGACAGGGTTTTAGGGTTCGATAATGGCGACCGACCATATTCGTTATGATGTTTTGGCGCGTGACGCGCTGCGCGGCGTACTGCGGAAGGTGTTGAGCGACGCCGCCGCCCACGGCCTGCCGGGCGAGCACCATTTCTTCATCACCTTCCTCTCCCAGGCCGAGGGCGTGAAACTCTCGCCGCGGCTGCTGGCGCAATATCCCGAGGAGATGACGATCATCCTGCAACATCAGTTCTGGGACCTGATAGTGTCGGAAGATCGTTTCGAGGTCGGCTTGTCATTCGGCGGCATTCCGGAACGGCTCGTGGTGCCCTTCAGCGCGATCCAGAGCTTCTTCGATCCCTCGGTGCAGTTCGGCCTGAAGTTCGAGCCGGCCGAAGGCGCCACCAGCGAAGCGGCGGCGCCGAACCTGCCGGCTTCCCCTGTCCCCGCCGCGCTCGCCGTACCGGCGGCGGCTGCGCCGGAGGAGGCCGAAGAGGCTGCGAAGCCGAGCGAGGGTGCCGAAGTCGTGCGGCTGGATCGCTTCCGCAAGAAATGAGGGGCTACGCGCTCGTGCGCGGCGCCATAACATGAATATATGGCCGCTGTGCCCGGCGGCAAACATATGGACGTGTTCATGGCCCGCTCAACGACCCCCTCCCCCGCCAAACCTACCCGCACCGAGACCGACAGCTTTGGGCCGATCGAAGTTCCCGCCGATCGCTATTGGGGCGCGCAGACCGAACGCTCCCGGCAGAATTTTCGCATCGGCCAGGACCGCATGCCGATCGCGATCGTGCACGCGCTCGGCATCGTCAAGCTCGCCGCGGTCGAGACCAACCGCGAGCTTGGTCTGATCGATGCGCGCCGCGCCAACGTCATCGCCCGCGCCGCACGCGAGGTGATCGAGGGCAGGCTCGACGATCATTTCCCGCTGGTCGTGTGGCAGACCGGCTCGGGCACCCAGACCAACATGAACCTCAACGAGGTGATCGCCAACCGCGCCAATGAGCTGCTGGGCGGCGAGCTCGGCGCCAAGAAGCCGGTGCATCCCAACGATCACGTGAACATGAGCCAGTCGTCGAACGACTCATTTCCGACCGCCATGCATATCGCGGCCGCCATGCGCATCGCCGCCGATCTCATTCCGGCCTTGAGCGAGCTGCACCGCGCGCTGCGCAGGAAAGAGAAGGCGTTCGCCAAAATCGTCAAGATCGGCCGCACCCATACCCAGGATGCGACGCCCCTGACCCTGGGGCAGGAGTTTTCCGGCTATGCCGCGCAGGTCGAGAGTGGAATCACGCGACTGCGCATGGCGCTGCAACAGCTCTATCCGCTGGCGCAGGGCGGCACCGCTGTCGGCACCGGGCTCAATTCGAAGCCAAAATTTGCGCGCGCCTTTGCCAGGCATGCCGCGAAAATCGCCAAACTGCCCCTCACCAGCGCCGCCAACAAATTCGAGGCGCTTGCCTCCAACGATGCCTACGTGTTCGCGCACGGCGCCATCAATTCGGCTGCGACCGCGCTGTTCAAGATCGCCAACGACATTCGCTTCCTCGGCTCGGGACCGCGTTCGGGACTGGGCGAGCTGATCCTGCCGGAGAACGAGCCGGGCTCATCGATCATGCCGGGCAAGGTCAATCCGACACAGTGCGAGGCGATGACCATGGTTTGCTGCCAGGTGTTTGGCAATCACACCGCGATCACGGTCGCCGGCAGCCAGGGGCACTTCGAGCTCAACGTCTACAAGCCGGTGCTGGCATATTGTATGATACATTCCATCCAATTACTGACAGACGCTGCGCGATCGTTCACCGAGCATTGCGTCGAAGGAATACGCGCGGACGAAAAACGCATCCGGGAGCTGATGCAGCGCTCGTTGATGCTGGTCACCGCGCTCGCCCCGAAGATCGGTTACGACAATGCGGCGAAAGTGGCTAAATCGGCGCACGCGCGTGGAACGACGTTGAAGGAAGAGGCGCTGCGGCTCGGCTTCGTCTCGGCGGACGAATTCGACCGCCTTGTTCAGCCGGACAAAATGACACACCCGGGTTGAGCAGCGCGCACGTACCCGGGAAAGTACGGATGGCTAATTCGTTTACGGCGACGCGATATAATTATAAATCATAACTCCTAAAGGCTGATACCGTTTGGACTGTTGTCGTTACGCCCGGCTGTGATACAGCACGAAATATTTCGTTTCGCAGAGCGGAACATCTTTTTGATGCTGTCACAGGGCGTTTAGCGGGGATTTTTACAATGACTACCGAACTGGCCGGTGCGCGTTCTGGCGTTGCGCAACAGCTGCTATTTTTCAGAATTGCCGCGTCTTCCAGATCCGTTTCATGAGGGATGGTTATGGCGGAAGTGGTCAATCTCAAACGTTTCAGGAAGCGCGGCGAGCGCGAGCAATCAGCGCGAGAGGCCGAGGCCAATCGTGCGCACTTCGGACGCAGCAAGGCCGAACGCGAGGCAAGCCGCCAGCGTGCACAACGCGCGAGCGATCTGCTGGATCAGCATCGCATCGACGGTGGAGATGAATCATGAAGTCGCCCGTCGTCAAACGTTCGATCGTCGTCGCCGGTCACAAGACCAGCGTCAGCCTTGAAGAAGCCTTCTGGAACGGCATGAAGGAGATCTCCGGCCTCCGCAACATGACGTTGTCGGAATTGGTCGGGGAGATCGACGGCAATCGCCAGCAAGGCAATCTGTCGTCGGCGATCCGGCTGTTCGTGCTGGATTACTTCAAGAGCCGCGCGACGTCGGCCCCGCCCGAAATGAAGCTGCAAAGCGAGCATCGGCCGCAAAGCTGAATTGAACAACAAGAGGCGCGTCTCGAAAAACGAGACGCGCCCTCTTCGTTGCAGTCGCAGGCAATCAGTAGACGAGACCGGTGCCCGGCGGCTGCTCCAGCGCAGCCGCGAGCGTGCGATACTCGGTACAGTCGGTGCCGCAGATCTCGGCGATGCGGTCCAGATGATATTCCGCCTGCTCGCGATTGCCCTGTTCGATCTGCCAGAAGCCGTAATAGTTCCAGGTCAGGACGTGGTTCGGATCGGATTGGAGCGCGCGCTCATACCAGACCTGCGAGAGCTTGTAGTCGCCGAGCTTGCGATAGGAATAGCCGATCAGGTTGGCGACGTTGGCATAGTCGTCATGGCCGAGCGCCTTGAGCTGATCGATCGCGCCTTCATAGTCGTGGCGGTCATAGATCGTCGTGTAGGCCATATGATATCCTTGAATGAAGGCGGGATCGCTGAGGAAGGACTGCTTGGCCGCCTTCTTGGTGCGATGGGTTGAACCGGCCCTCCGTGGCGGATTCGGTTGCGCCGGCGCCCCGTACGACGGCTTCATCACGTCCGCGGCACCGGGATCGCCGCCCCCGCCACCACCACCACCGGCGGCGAAAGCCGGCATCATTGCGGGGCCCGCGGCAAGCGCGCCCAGGAAGAGTGTCAGAGTCGCCAATTTGATCGCAGGTTTGATCATGCAAGCCTCCTGAATTGCGCGTCCTTGCGCCATTGCACCGCGTGCCCTCCAAACCCCGCCACCGACAAGCTATTCCAGGCACGGCCTCGCGCTCACCTGACTGTGAGAACACCGTGGGACTCTGTGAACCGGCCCGGCCTCCGGAGCCGCGGGACCGTCCGTGTTTATAATCTCTCTAAGGTAAGCCCCTGGGCTGGAGCCGCGCTTGACCTCTCGCGCCGCGATTGAAAGTTAGAGGTGATGACCGAACAAACCGAAGCAAAACAGCCTCAGCCGCTGGGATTGGCCAAGCGCGGCTATTCGGGCGTGATCCAGCATCTCGCCGCCCGTGACGCAGATTCGACACTCTCGGATGTCGAACTCGAGAGCCGGCTGATCGAGCTCGGCTTTGTCGAAGGGGCGCGCGTCGAGGTGCTGCATGAGGGCATCGTCGGCGGCGACCCGATCGCGGTTCGCGTCGAGAATGTCACCATTGCGGTGCGTCGGCGCGAGGCCATGGCCATCATTGTCGCATAAGGCGACCGGAATCTTGACGAGCATGGAATCCCCTCTGATGCATCTCGCCCTCGTGGGCACGCCGAACAGCGGCAAGACCTCCCTGTTCAATGCGCTGACCGGCAGCCGGCAGAAGGTCGCGAACTATCCGGGCGTGACGGTCGAGCGCAAGGAAGGCTCGTTTGTGACCCCGCACGGGCGGCAGGTGTCGCTGATCGACCTGCCCGGCACCTATTCGCTGCGCGGTCGCAGCCCGGACGAGGAGATCACGCGCGATGTCGTGCTCGGCCGCACCTCCGGCGAGGCGCTGCCCGACCTCGTGCTGTGCGTTGCCGATTCCACCAATTTGCGGCTGACCATCCGCCTGCTGCTCGAGCTCAAGAGCACCGGCCGGCCGATCGCGCTGGTGCTCAACATGTTCGACATCGCCACCCGCCGCGGCGTCAGCGTGGACGTGTCGAAACTCTCTGAGGCGCTCGGCGTGCCCGTCGTCACCTCGATCGCGGTGCGCAAGGGCGGCACCGCCGACCTCTTGCGGCTGACCGACGATCTCCTGGCGCAGGCACCGACCAAGCCGAGGGAAAATCTCTGGCAGCCGCTCACGGTCTCCGAGTTGCGCGCGACCCAGCGCGAGGCGGACCGCATCATCGCCTCCAGCGTCAGCCTGCCGGCGCGGCCGGACACGTGGACAGCGAGGATCGACGCGGTCGTGCTGCATCCCGTCGGCGGGCTCGCCATCCTGCTCCTGATCCTGTTCGTGATGTTCCAGGCTGTGTTCGCCTGGGCGCAGCCCTTGATGGAGCTGTTGTCGTCGGGCTTCGATGCGCTCGGGGGGCTCGTGCACGACACGCTGCCTGCCGGACTGCTGCAAAGCTTCCTGCAGAACGGCGTGATCTCGGGCGTCGGCAGCGTCATCGTGTTCCTGCCGCAGATCATCATCATCTTCCTGTTCATCCTGCTCCTGGAAGATTTCGGCTACATGGCGCGCGCGGCATTCCTGATGGACCGCATCATGGGCGGCGCCGGTCTGCATGGCCGCGCCTTCATTCCGCTCCTGTCGAGCTTCGCCTGCGCCATTCCCGGCATCATGGCGACGCGCGTGATCGACAACCGGCGCGACCGGCTGACCACCATCCTGATCGCGCCGCTGATGACCTGCTCGGCACGCATTCCGGTCTATACGCTGATCATCTCGGCGTTCATTCCGCCAAAACTGATCGGGGGCTGGATCAACCTGCAGGGGCTCGTGATGTTCGGGCTCTACACCGTCGGCATCGTCAGCGCGCTCGGCGTGTCCTTCCTGATCAAGTTCTTCATGTGGCGCGACTATCAGCCCGCGCCGTTCATGCTGGAGTTGCCCGACTACAAGATGCCGCGGCTGCGCGGAATTGCGATCGGCATCTTCACCCGCGCCAAGATGTTCCTGCAGCGCGCGGGCACCACGATCTTCTCGATGATGGTGCTGATCTGGCTCCTGGCCTCGTTCCCGCTGCCGCCCGCCGGCGCCGAGGGGCCTGCGATCAACTACAGCCTCGCCGCCATCATCGGCAAGGCGATAGAGCCGTTCCTGCTGCCGGTCGGCTTCAACTGGCAGATCGCAGTCGCACTGATCCCCGGCATGGCGGCGCGCGAGGTCGCGGTAGCAGCCCTCGGCACGGTCTATGCGATCGAAGGCGGCAAGGAAGCCGCCGCACAGATCGGCGAGGTGCTCGCCACGAAATGGAGCCTTGCGACGGCTCTGTCGCTGCTCGCCTGGTATATCTTCGCGCCGCAATGCGCTTCGACGCTCGCGGTGATCCGCCGCGAGACCGGAAGCTGGAAATATATGGCTCTGACTTTCGGCTATATGCTCGCGCTGGCCTACGCCGCCAGTCTTGCGACGTACAATGTCGCCGTAGCCCTCGGGGCGGGCTGATTACCTGAAATAGTGAATGACCACCTGCAGGTCGGCCTGCGATGCTTGGCCGCCCTTCAGGTCGGCATCGATCACCCGACGGCAGGCCTCCACCGTCGCCTCGTCGCCGAGGTCGTTGGCGGCTTCGAGGACCAGCCACGCCATCTCCGACGGAGAGCGGTCGAGCTGGGCTTCGCTGGCGTTGCCGCGGAGAAGAGAGCTCATGGTCGTAACCCTTGCCTGTTCCAAAGCCTTCAGTTCACGGCGAACTGAGCTTCGCGGCCCACGCCCGGCTCGCTCGGATCGGCATCACGCCGCGTGCGATAGAATTTCAGGATGCTCTTCGAGGTCTCGACGTTGAGCCGACCGAATTCGCGCTCGAGATCGGCGAGATCCCTGGCGGTGATGCGGTGGTCCTTGGCGCCGAGGAACAACAGCGCCATGGTGGTAGCCCATGAGAAGCCCAGCGCCTTGGCGAGGATCAGCAGCATCTGCCGGTCGCGGTTGACAAGAACGCGCTCGATCACGTCCACCGGCAATGCGCAAAGCAGCGACAGGCCGATAGTGACTTCCTCTACTTTGTGCGCAATCGCATAGCCGGAAACGCTGGCTTCGTTCAGATTGCCCGAGCGATGCTGCGTCGTCACGAGGCGCTTGGCGACGAAATAGGTCCGCGACACCGGCCCGAACTTGGACTGCAGCTCACCGGCGACGTCGACGACGGAGGCGCCGATCGCGCCCATCATTTCCGGACGCTCGCTCTCGAGCCGCTTGCGCACGTCATCGGTCGCCTTGGCGATCAGCTGCTGGAACAACTGGCGCGGGATGTCCTTGCGCAGGCCGAGTTGCTCGGCGAGGATCGAATTGCCCTCCGCGCGCTTGACCATGTGCAGCAGGCTGGAATTGGAGAAATTGGCGCCGCCATTGCTGGCAAGCGAGTTCACCACGGCGCGATTGCCGCGCGCGACCAGAACGTCGGTGACGGACTCGCCGATACTTTGACGCTGGGAAATCGCCAGCATGTGCGCCTGGCTCTTGCTGCGCACGTTGGCGATCAGGGTTTCATCGTCGAGCCGCGTGGATTGCTGCAGCACCGGCCGCGCGACCTCGATCGCGTCGTCAAAGGCGAGCCTGTGGATGACATTGACGGGCGCGCCGTCGAAACGCGCGAGCCGGTCAGAAAGCTGGGCGCGGACCTCGACCTCGATCTCGTCGGCAAGCCGTCCAATCACCTTGCCGAAGGTCAGCACCTCCTCTTCGCTGTAGCTGCCCGCGATCAACAGATCGGTCGCATGCCACAGCGCGCGCTCGCGGCTCTCGTCGGATCCGCGCGAAATCGCTTCGTCCAGATCCTGCAGATAAGATTTCGTCAGCCCCATAAGACAACCTTCAAGCGCGACAGATCCAAGCAAGCGCGCAGCCGGCTCCATTGATAGCCAAGGGTTGCCATTATTTAGTAAAGTTCGAACGCAAGTATTGCGCTCCAGAATCCGGCAAAACGCCGGGGATTCCATTTACGCTTCGCTAACCCTTGCGACCAATTGAACGAAGCTATTGGCCCGCGAGGCGGAATGGCCGCGCCGTTTCGGCCACCCAATCGCGAAACATCGTCAGCAAATGCAGGTTTTTCGCTCGCGGGGCTTGCACGAAATAGTAACCATTCGGTAATTGCAGCGGCTTATTGCCTTCACGATTTCGAATCTAGACGCGGGGGATCGCGAGCGGTCGCACCTCCCGCGCCTGCGCCGCGAGCCGGATCGCAGCGTTGGCGGCACCAAAACCCTGATAGTTGCGCCGCTCCACGATCTCGAAGAAGAAGCGCTCGTCGAAGATGTGGGTATAGATCTGAAAGAACTCCCCGTCGCCTTCGCGGTCGTAGAGGATCCGGTTGGTACGCAGCGCCGCCATCGTCACGGCATCGAGGTCGTGCTTCGCTTCGATGTCGTCGTAGTAATTGTCGGGAATTTCGAGAAAGCCCGCGCCGCGGGCTCGCATGTCGGCCACGGTCGCGAAAATATCCTCGCAGGTGAACGCGATATGCTGCACGCCCGAGCCGAAGAACTCCGAGATGAAGCGCGCCGACAGCGTACGCGTCGCGGCCGAGCCGTTGAGAATCAGGCGCAGGCTCCGGTCGGTGTTGATGATGGCCTGGCTCTGCACCAGCCCGCGCGGGTCGGCGATCTCCTGCTGCGGAAGGCGCCTGAGATCGAGGATGCCGGTATAGAACAGCAGCCAGGACAGCATCTCGTCATAGGGCATCGAATGCGAGATGTGGTCGACCGCGCGCAGGCGATCGGCATTGGCTTGACCTGGAAACGCCTCGAAGTCGGTGTCCCAGTTCTTGCCCTCGGTATCGAGGAAATAAAGCAGACTGCCACCGACGCCATGGATCGCCGGAATTTCCAGCTCGCCCGGCCCGACCGGCGTGTAGAAGGTGCGCGCCTTCAGCGCTTCCGCGCGCGCCATGGTGCGGCCGGCATCCTCGACGTCGAGCCCGATCGCGCAAACGCCGGGGCCATGGGTGACGTAATGCGAATGCGCAAAGCCGTCAGTCTCGCAATTGATCACGAGCTCGACCTTGCCTTGCGACCAGCGCTCGACCGCCTTGCTGCGGTGCTCGCCGGTCTTGCGGAATCCCAGCTGGGCGAACAAGGCTGCGAGCTCGACCGCCTTCACCTCATTGACGGCGAACTCGACAAAGCCGACGCCATGGCTATGCGCCTTCGGTGCGATCTGCGGTTTGGCGGCAAGCTGATCCTCCAGCAGGATCAGCGAGCGCATGCCATCGATCGCGGTGCGCGCAGCCGAGCCGGCGCGGAACTGGTCGTTGAAGATTTCGAGCGACAGCGGTCCGGCATAACCGGTCGCCGCGATCGCCTGCATGAAGTCGGCGGCCGGCAGCTCGCCCTGGCCCGGGAAGCAGCGGAAATGCCGGCTCCAGGACAGAATGTCGAGGTCGAGTTTGGGCGCATCCGCAAGCTGGACCAGAAAGATCTTGTCGGCGGGAATGGAGGGGATCGCCAAAGTCGGCAGCCCACGCGCCAGGACGTGAAAACTGTCGAGGATCACGCCGATCGATCGATGGCCGGCGCGGCGCACGATCTCCCAAGCGTCGCGATAATCATTGACATTGCGTCCCCAGGCCAGCGCCTCGTAGCCCACGCGCAGGCCGCGCTTGGCAGCCACTTCGCCCAGCGCATGAAAGTCGGCGGCGGCGCGATCGATGCCGCCGAGCGAGGCCGGCGACACATTGCTGCAGACGAGGAGCAGGTCGGTCTGGAGCTCCTGCATCAGGTCGAACTTGCGTTCCGCCCGCGCGAAGCAGCGCGCACGCTGCGGCTCGGGCATGCCCTCGAAGTCCCTGAACGGCTGGAACGCGCAGATCTCGAGGCCGAGATCGCGACAGAGCTTGCCAACGTCACTCGGGCGGCCGGCAAAGGAGAGCAGGTCGTTTTCAAAAATCTCGACCGCGGAAAATCCCGCCGAAGCAATCGCCCGCAGCTTTTCGTCGAGCGCGCCTGAAAGGGAGACGGTAGCGATCGAGCGCTTGTTCATGCCGCATTCTCCTCCATGGCGCCGCCGAGGAACAATTGCCCGATGCGGGGATCGTTCAGCACCTTCTCGGCCCTGTCGACCAGTCGGGTACGGCCGAGCTCGAGCACGATGCCGAAATCGGAGACTTCCAGCGCCGAGCGCGCATTCTGCTCGATCATCAGGATCGAGACGCCGCGGTCGCGCAGCTCTTTCAGAATGTTGAAGGTCTGCTGCACCATCAGCGGTGACAACCCGATCGACGGCTCATCGATCAGGATCAGTTGCGGATCGAGCAGGAGCCCGCGGACGATCTCGAGCTGCTTCTGCTCGCCGCCCGACAGCGTCGAGGCCTGCTGCCCGGCCTTGGTGCGCAGGGCCGGGAATTTATCGAGCGCGGTCTCGATCCGCGCCGGAAGATCGGAGACGTCGGCGACGACAGCACCGAGCTCGATATTGTGGCGCACCGACAGCTCCGGGAAGATGTTGCGGCCTTGCGGCACATAGCAGATGCCGGCATTGAGCAGCGCGCGCTGGCTCAGGCCCGTGACGTTGCGGTCGCGGAAGATGATCCTGCCTTCGCGCAGCTTCAACAACCCGAAGATCGCCTTGAACACGGTGGACTTTCCCGCGCCGTTGGGGCCGATGATGGTGGTGATCGATCCCTTTGGCACCGTAAAGCTGGTGCCGTTCAGGATGGTCATCTTGCCGTAGCCGCCGACGAGATTTTGGACATCCAGGATGATTTCGCTCATGGTGCCCTCAGTGTCCGAGATAGGCTTCGATCACGGCCGGGTTTTTGCGGATTTCGTCCGGCCGCCCCATCGCGAGCATCCGGCCCTCGGCCATGACCATCACGCGCGAGCAGAGCGACATCACGAATTCCATGTTGTGCTCGATCACGACGAAGGTGGCGCGGCGTTCGCGGTTGATCGCGGCGAGACGTTCCTTCAGGTCTGACAGCATCGAGGGATTGACGCCGCCGGCGGGCTCGTCGAGCAACACCAGCCTTGGGCCGCCCATGAACGCCATCGCCGCATCCAGCAATTTCTGCTGGCCGTAGGAAAGGCCGCCCGCGGGCTCGTCGGCGAGATGATCGAGCTTGAAGAAGCCGATCATCTGGTTGGCGGTTTCGGTCAGCCCCGCATCCGGACGGCCGAATAGCCGCGACAACATGCTGCCCCGGTGCTCCTGCCCCGCCAGGATCAGATTTTCGCGCACCGACAATTTCGGGAACACCTGCAGCAGTTGGAAGGTGCGGCTGACGCCGAGACGATTGAGCTGAGGCGGGCGCAGACCCGTGACAATCTTGCCGTCGACCTTTACCTCGCCGCCGCTCGGCATGAGTTGGCCGAGGATGCAGTTGAACAGGGTCGACTTGCCACAGCCGTTCGGCCCGATCAGCCCGAGGATCTCGCCTTCCTGCACGTCGAAGCTGACGCCATTGACCGCGCTGATGCCGCCAAAGCTCTTTTTGATATTGCTGACCTGGAGCACCGCACTCATTGCGCCGTCTCCAAACGTGACTTTGCGACGGCGCGGAGCGCGGAGGCCGCCTTGGTGCGGCGATCGGCGAGATAGCGATCCAGGATTCCCAAAATCCCGGTCGGCGACCAGATCAACAGCAGGATCACCGCGACCGCATAGATCATGAGGTAATAGCCCTCGGTGAAGCGCAGCCATTCGGGCAGCAGCACCGCGATCATCGCCCCCAGATACGGACCGAAGAAGAAGCCGGAGCCGCCGACGATGACCATCATCAAGAGATCGAGCGAGAGCGAGAGGTTGAACGGCACGGGATCGATATATTGCGTCAGTGGCGCGTAAACGGCACCGGCGACACCACCGAGCGCCGAGCCGATCGCAAACGCCATCAGCGTGTAGCGGCGGGTATCGACCCCGAGCGATTGCGCGCGCAGCGGGTTTTCGCGCAGCGCCATGAAAGCCCGGCCCCACGGTGAACGGATCAGCCACCACATCGCGACCGTCACGACGCCGAGCAGACCGAGGCAGACATAATAGAACGGCAGGGGCTTGCCGGTGGCGAGGCCAAAGATGTGCGGCCGCGGAATGTTCGAGATGCCGTAGGTGCCGCCGGTGAGCCAGCTCTCGTTGCGGAATACCAGGAAGGCGAGCGTGGAGAACGCCAGCGTGACAAAGGCGAGATAATGGTGCTGCACCCGAAGCGCGGGATAGCCCAGCAGCCAGCCGATCGCAAAGCAGAGCAGTATCGCAACCGCGAGTGCCGACACCAGCGGCAGGCCGTGCGCCGTCATGATCGCCGCCGTGTACGCGCCGATGCCGACGAAGGCGCCCTGCGCCAGCGAAACCTGTCCGGCATAGCCGAGCGTGAGGTTCAACCCCATCGCCGCGATGGTCATCACCGCCCACTGGCTCAGGATGAACAGGCCGTAGCGGTTAAAACTCATGGGCACCAATATCAGCGCCGCGATCACGGCGATGCCGAGTGCCGCCCACAGAAATTTGCCGACCGCCCTCATACCGTGCGCTCCTCGGCGCGGCCGAGAAAGCCCTGCGGCCGGAACAGGATGATGACGATCAACAGGATCATCGGCACCGCGGCGCGGTACTGGGTCGACACATACGCCGCAGAGAGATTGTCCACGACGCCGATCAGCAGACCGCCGGCAATGGCGCCGCGCACCTGATTGAAGCCGCCGACAATCGCGGCGATGAAGGCCGCCTGCCCCAGCACCTCGCCGCTGGAGAATTTCGCCAGATAGATCGGCGTGATCAGGAGCGAGGCGAGCGCGACCAGAAAGGCGTTGATCAGGAAAGTGAGCAGGATCATCCGCTCCACCGGCACGCCGATGATGCGCGCGACGTTCGGGTTCTGCGCCACCGCCTGCATCTGGCGGCCGACGGAGGTGCGGTTCAACAGCGCGGTCAGGCCGATCACCGCGAGGACGGCGAGCACGAACACGCCGAGGCTCTGCAGCGACACCGCGCGGCCGAAGATCGAGATCTCGCCCGCGGGCACGATCGACGGGAACGGAGAGGCCTCGGCACTGAAGAATTGTTTCACCGCTTCCTTGATTCCGATCGCGAGCGCCATGGTCGCGATCGCGAGCGGCAGCACGCCGTGACGCAGCATCGGATCAACCAGCAGCATCTTGAAGCCGAGCCCGAGCAGGATCATCGACAGCACGATGCCGACCAGGATCGCGAGCCAGAACGGCGCCCCGGCGTGCATGACGGCCAGCATGAAGAAGGCCGGCAGCATGACGAACTCTCCTTGCGCGAAGTTGATGGTCTGCGAGGTCTGCCAGAGCAGCGTGAAGCCGACCGCCACCAACGCGTAGATCGCGCCGGTCGCAAGCCCTGCCACCAGCAGGTCGAGCAAATCAGACATGACTGACCTTTCCTCGGCCGCAGCCGGAACGCGCCGCGCGGCGTGAAAGTCTCAGTGCAGCTTCGGCAGCACCTGCTTCACCACCTGCTTGCCTTCGACGACCTCGACCAGGAAACCCTGGCGGTCGATGTCGCCATTCTCGTCGAACGTCACGTCCATCAGCATGCCCGGCTCATCGGACGCCTTGATGGTCATGCCATGCAGCGTGTTGGCGACGTTCTTGGAATCGAGCTTGCCCATCTTCTCGGTGGCGGCTTTCACCATGTAGACCGCGAGATAGCCCTTGATGCCGTTATGATCGGGCACGTAGTTGTACTTCTTCGAAAACTTGTCGCGGAAGGTCTTCACGAGCTCGACCGGCGCGTCGGTGGTGAGGCCGACATGACCGCGCGCGCCATTGGCGGCATCGCCCGCGAGCTCGATCACTTTCTGACCGACGAGCGTCGTCTCGCCGATCAGCGGCGCTGTGACGCCTTGCCGCTTGATCTCCTTGAGGATGCGTGCGCTCTCTTCTTCATTGACGTAGATGAAGACCGCATCAGGCGCGGCAGCCTTGACCTTGCTGACATCGGCGGCGAAGTCGGCTTGCCCCGCTTCGGTCGAGATGTCGGCGGCAATCTTGATCCCGAGGCGACCAAACTCCTTGGTGATGACATCGCGTCCACCGCGGCCGAAATCATTGTTGACCCAAACCACCGCGACTGATTTCGCCTTCAATTCATCGTTGATGTATTTTGCAACCTTCGGCATCGAAGATTGCTGACCGAAGGAGGTGCGGAACACGAATTTGTTGCCGGCCTGGGTCAGCTCGGCGGCCTCGCCGCCCATGATCTCGGTGATGCCGGCTTCGGCCGCGAGCGGCGCCGTCACCTTCACCGATCCGGAATAGCCGGGCCCGAGCAGCACGTATGGCTCGCCGTCGAGCGCCCTTTGCACCTGGGCGCGGGCGACGCCCGGATTGGATTGCGAGTCGGCGTGGGTCACTTCGATCTTGTGACCGAGAATGCCGCCTTTTGCGTTGATCTCCTCGACAGCGAGGTCGATACCGTTCTTCCAGTTGGTGCCGACGGTAGCGCCGCCACCGGAAAGTTCCGCGACGTCGGCGAGCTTGATCGACTGCGCGGATACCGCGCCGGTCCCGATGATTGCCAGTATCGCGCCGGCTAGAATAATTGGCTTCATGTGTCTCCTCCATCTCTGTTCGCTGGCGGCCGTGTCCCGGCCGCCTTGTCAGGCTGCGTACGAGGCGTCGCGCCGCTCCGCCATCACACGGTCGAATGCATTTCCCATCACTGCGGCCTGCGGTGCAAGCCCCGTGAACAACTCGAACGCGTCGGCCGCCTGGCAGATCGCAAGCTCGCGGCCGGTCATGATCCGCGCGCCCCTGGCCTTCGCGGCCAGCAGCAGTGGCGTGTGCAGCGGGAAATAGACGGCATCGGCAACCCATAGTTCCGGCCGCAGCAGCGTTTCCGGAACCGGCATGCTTCGGCTCGGCAGCATGCCGACCGGTGTGCCGTTGACGAGCCCAACCGCGTTCTCGAGCGCGACCTCGATGCTGTCGGCGGCGACGACGCCTTTTTGGGTGCCGAGCAGGCTCGCAAGCTTCTCCGTCTTGGCGCGCTCGGTATCGAAGATGCGGACTTCGGAAACGTTCAGGCTCGCCAGCGCAAAGGCGATCGCCTTGCCGACGCCCCCCGCGCCGATCACGGCGACAGGCCCGCGGCCGGAATCGGCGACCAGCGAGGCCGCGGCCCGCGCAAAACCCGTGGTATCGGTGTTGTGGCCGATCAGCTTTTCGTCGCGCACCACGACGGTATTCACGGCCTGCATCGCGGCCGCACCGGGCGCGAGCTCGTCCAACAGTTCGACCACGGCCTCCTTGTAAGGGAAGGTGACGTTGACGCCGGCGAAGCCGAGCCGCCTCACGCCATCGAGCATGGCGCGCAACCCGCTGCGGTCCGCACCAGCGACTTCGATCAGTTGATAATGGCAGCGCACGCCCAGCGCCTCGGCGGCCTCTTCATGCATCGCGGGCGAGGCCGAATGGGCGATCGGCGCTCCGATCAGTCCGGTCAAAAAGCGGCGGCGAGCTTTGCGGGTGGACACGGTGGCAGTCGGCTTTCGTTATGGAGAAGGCCGCACGCCGGGCGTGAGACCATGTGAGTCCCGCAAACGATAGCCTTTCCCGTGTCTAACACAATTACCCATTTATCGCACTAACATAACATAATGTTATTTTCTGCGGCCGCGCGAAGTCACCGCACCCTTTGCAGCCGTCCGGCCGGGCTGGAGCGCGCGCATTTCCGAGCGCAGGGTGTCGATGAAATATTCGACATGCAGCGACAGCGAGCCGCCTCGCTTCACCGCGATATAGGTTTCGAACCGCGTCGGCTCGGCGATGCGGATCAGCTCGACGCCGGGATAGCCGCCGTGCGCGACGGTGAACTGGTCGATCACGGCGATGCCAAGCCCCGCCTTCACCAGCGCGCAGACGGTGGTGCCGAACCGCGCCTTGATGGTGATGTCGTAGCTCAGTCTGTTGCGCGCAAAAATCTCGGCCATGATCCGGCCGTAGGGATCGTTGGGATCGATGCCGATCAGCGGGTAGCGCGTCATCTCCGCGGCGGTGACCTGCTTGCGGCCGGCGAGTTCGTGACCTGATGGAACGATGCAGAACAGCTCGCCCGAGGCGAGCGGCAGGAAGTCGAGACCGGAATGATCGAGCCGATAGCTCATGGCGACGCAGTCGCCCTTGCCCAGCATTAGATAGTCGATCGCCTCCTCGATCTTGAGGATGTTGATGTCGATGCCGAGATCCGGATAGCGGCGGCGCACGCGCTCGATCGCGCGCGGCACCATCACCTGCGAAATGCTCGGCACCGAACCCACGCGCAACTCCGACAGCGCACCGTGGCCGATCTTGGAGATGATGCCGGAGAGGTCCTCGACCTTCTTGTAGACGCCGTTGATCTGCTCAAAGATGTTCTGTGCTTCGGAGGTCGGGAAATAGCGGCCGTTCTGGCGCTGGAAGAAGCGGATGCCGAGCGAGCGCTCGGTATATTTGACCAGCCTGCTGATGCCGGGCGCCGAGACGTTGAGCAGCTTTGCCGCGCCACCGATGGTGCCTGTCACCATCACGGCGCGGATGACCTCAACCTGGCGCAGCGTCATCATGTCCCAAGCATCTCCGTGAACCTCAACTCGAGCCTTCGCCAGCGAGCATAGGCTTCAGCCTCGTTATCTCAAGCCAGACATGAAGCTTACGGCTGCGTGGGCGGCGTCAGCACCATCGGCGGGCGCGGTGGCCGTGGCCTCGGAGCAATCGGAGCCGGTCCCGGCGCCGGCCGCACCTCGATCTGCGGCGGCAAGGGCGCGGCTTGCTGGCTCACCATCGGCGGGACTGTCACGGGCGCAGCAGGCGGATGTGCCGGGGCAACATTTGCCTTCGGTGGCAGGCGGCGCGGACCGCGGCCCGGCATCGGCATTTCGGGCGACGGCAAGGCCGCCGTCGACGGCGGAAGGGATGGCTCGACTGGCGGCGGCTCGCCGCGCTCGATGGCATCGAGCCGCCTGGTCTCGCGATCAATGGTGCGCACCGCAAGCCATGACGACAGCGGCGTCACATCGAGAACCGGCGTCAGCGAATCCGGGGTACCCGCGGCGAACAGCTGGATTTCCGGCCGGCTGGTCGTCGACCCGATCGCATTGGTGGAGAAACTCAACCGAATATCGGCCTGATCGGCCAGCATGTCGTAGCCGCCCGAGACGATGACGCGGGCATTGCCGGCATCGAGCGTAGTGGCGTCGACGCGCAGCCGGCCGTCGCGAATATTGAACGGGATTTGCGCGGTGGCGATCGGCAAATTGCCCGCGGCCAGCGCAGAAGCGACGATCTGCTTCAGCCTGTTGTCGTCGGTGATCTGGCGGGCATCGCTGGCGCGGATTGCGACCTCGAAGGCGCGCGGGTCAAGGCCGGGAAGGCTGGCGGATTCGAGCGTGATGGTGCCGCTGCCCGACAAGCCCCCCGCCAGCGCCGCCACGCTGCGGCCCCTGCTCATCAGCGTCATCTGCAGTGAGGTGCGCCCTGCAGGCATCTTCAGGCCGCGGTAATGCAAGGCGTTACCGTCGACGCCGGAAAAATCGAGTCGCGAATTGATAGCGATGCCGTTGGGATCGGGGCGCGCGTCGATGGTGGCGGTCACCTCGCCGCCGCCGAGCTTGCCTTTGAGGTTCTCCAGGGTGAGCGACTGCCCGTCGCTCTTGATCGTCCCGCTTACCGGTCGCAACTCACCTCCGCCGGGCAGCGCGCCGCGCAGCGCCTGGAAGGCGACGCGACCGCGCCAGCCTTTCATCAGCCCTGAGGTCAGCGGCTCGGTCGTGTCATGGCCGGCCGCGCCGATCGCAAGCGCAAAGCTGGGACCAAGGTCAAGTGAATCCAGCCCGACTTCGCCGTCGACCGTCTTCTCATCATCGAGCGTCAGGGCGAGACGTCCGCGCAGCCGCGAGCCAGCGGCGACGCTGTCGATGTCATCGAGGGTCAACTTGTTGCCCGCGAGCGAGGCGCGCGCGAACAGTCGGACGTTTTGCGCGAGAGGATCTGACGGCTTGAGGCCGAATGCCGGGGCGAGATTGATGCTGCGTGCTTTCAGATTGACGGTGGCTTTCGAGAACATCGCCCAGGGCTCAGCGGTACCCTGCAGCTCGGCGTCGATGCCGGCTCCCCACACCTTCGCACTCAGCCGCAGCGGCGCCTTCCACTCGCCCCTGACCGATCCCTCGAATTGCGCGCCGCCCTCGCCGGCCGCGACCAAGTGATCCAGCCCCAGGAAGGCGAGCAACGCCTCGGCGCGCCCGGCGGAAAATTTCGATTCGACCGTCAATTCGTTGCGGCCTAGCTTGTCGAGATCGAAGCCACGCAGCGCGGCAATTTCCGGCTTCGCGGTGACGGTGGCCATGCCGTTGAGCTGCGGTGCGTTCAACTCGAACGCGGCGCGGGCATCGGCGAGATCAGGCTTGCCGGCGTTCTTCGCGATATCAAGCTGCAGCTTGAGCCGCGCGGCTCCTGGCGCGGTTGCCGCCTGATCGAGCCGCGCTGCGACGGCCGGCGCCAGCGGCGCCACCATCGACGTGATCTGGCCCAGCGAGGCGGCGCTCGCGTTCAGCGCCAGATGCCCGGTCGCGTCGGTACGATCAAAATTACCCGAGCCTTCGACCACGACGCCGCCGGGCTGCCCGAACTTCAACTGCGCCAGCGATAGTGTCTTCCGATTATAGCCGAACTTCGCTGTAAACGGCCGCAGCTCCTGTCCGGCTGAGATGGCGTGGCCGATGTCGAGCGACACCGCCGCTTCATCCGGCCAATTCGCATCCGGCCCCGCCAGCGAACGCACAAACGCCGCGGCGGCATCGAGGTCAAGGCGCTCGGCCTTCAGCGCGGCTTCGATGCGCTCGTTGGAACCGGGCGACAGCGACGCCAGCGCGACACGCCCCTCCACCGTGCCGCCGTCGATGTTGGCCTTCAGCTTGTCGATCGCGACGCGATCGTGGGTGACGCTGACGTCGCCGTTGAGATGCAGCGGCTTCTGCGTGCGGCGGACGACGTCGTTCTTGCCCCGCATCCAGGCCAAGAGCACATCGGGATCGGAGGAGCCGATGTCGAGCGCGCCGGAGAAACCATTGGCTGAACTGGATGCAGCGCCGGCATTGGTGAAGGAGACCTGGGTCGAGCCGGGCGCGCGGAAATCCATCCGGTCGATGGCCCAGGGCGCGGCATCGCCGTGCATGTCGACCGATAGGTTCTGCAGAGGACGTCCGCCCAGCATGATCTGCTCGGCACTCGCTTCGATCTTCGTCTTGATCGGCGCACGCGGCAATTCGGTGAGCCAGGCGTGCAACGCTGGCACCAGATGCGCCGGCTCGGCGGGGCCGGAGTCCTTTGCAAGAAACTTGTCGGCATCGAGCTGGCGCGCCGACAGCGCGACGCGCAGCAGCGGCGCGGCGCCGAATCTGACATCGCCGGCGCCCGCGAGCTTCATCGCGCGATCTTCCGTGCCATAGCTCGCCTCGATCTGGTCGAGCTGGGCGCCGGAATGATCCGCCTTGACCCTCGTCGACACGCGCCACGGCGTGGCGGCATTCTCTGCCCCCTTCTTCGGCGGCGGGTTCGCCAGCACGGCCACGCCGTCGAAGCGCGGCGCTCGCTGTTCGAAGCTGAGCTGCCCCTCGAGATCGATCGAAAGCGGCCGCTGACCGGGATCGATGGTCAGGTGAACGCGGGTGCTGTTGCCGTCGGGACTCTGGCCGGAGGAGACGCGGAACGGATAGCGCGTCCCTTCGAGGACGAAATTGCCGTCGCCGCGCACCGCGCCCGCAAGCGAGCGCACGTCGCCGGAAAAGGCGATGTCGTTGAGCTCGAGCGTGGAGCGGCTCGCCGCATCATGCAGCGTGACGCGGCCGGTGAGCTTGAGCCGGTCGATCGCCAGCGAAGCGAAATTGAAGCTGCCGTTCGAGGCTGGCCAGTCGATCCGACCCTGCGGGTCGAGACCGAGATCGAGCGCCAGCCCGTCGACATTGAGCTGGTTGGCGCGCCACTCGCCGCGCATCAATTCGCCGAGCGAGAATTCGACGTCGAGCTTGTCGGCGCGGACCTTGCCGAGATCGTTGGCGCCACCGACCACGACCGAGCGCAGCCGCAAGGTCGGCGTCGGCAACAGCCGCGCGTCGAGCGCGCCGTTGACCCGCACCGGGGCGCCGATCACCTTGCTCGCCTCAGCCTCGAATTGCGGCCGGAACTGGTTCCAGTCGATGAAATACGGCCCGACCAGCGCGGCTATCAGCGCAAGTATGAAAGCAATCGCCAATCCGAGCAGGGTCGTCTGCACGGGGTCTCCTCATCAGGCAATTTCCGGCAGGGGCGGCCCATCCGCGCCTCGCCCCCGGAGCACACCATATATAGAGACAAGTATGGCGAAGTCACAGCAAGCTAAAGTGACAGCTTGACGGACGGATTTTTCACCAGCTGGCGGGGAGCTGCTTCAGGCCGCGCAGCACGAAGGTCGGCCGCCATTCCGGGTTCTCCGCGTCATCCAGCCGCAGCTCCGGCAACCGGCGCAGCAGGGTGGAGATCGCGACCTCGGCCTCGATCCGGGCGAGCTGGGCACCGAGGCAGAAGTGAATTCCCCCGCCAAAGGACAGCGGCTTCACATTGGGCCTGACGATGTCGAGCCGGTCCGGCCGGTCCGGATAGACCGCCGGATCGCGGTTGGCCGAGCCGAGCAGGCAGAGCACGCTTTCGCCCTTCGGAATGCGCTTGCCCCCGAGGTCCTCGATGTCCTCCAGCGCCACGCGGCCGGTCATCTGCACCGAGGAGTTGTAACGCAGGAACTCCTCGATGGCGTTGCCGATCAGCGAAGGGTTGGCCTTAAGCAGCGCGAGCTGATCGGGGTTGCGATAGAGGGCCAGCAGACCGTTGCCGATCAGATTGACCGTGGTCTCATGCCCCGCGCCGAACAGCAGGATGATGTTCGCGGCGAGCTCCTCGTTGGAGAGTTTGTCGCCGGCTTCTTCGGCCTGCACCAGCTGCGTGGTCAGGTCGTCGCCGGGATCGCGCCGGCGTAATTCGAACAACTGCTCGAAATACATGCGCGCCATCGCGCCGCTGGCGTTGGCGGCCGCGATCTCCTCCGGTGTCAGCGGGACGGGATCGAGGATGCGGCCACCGTCGCGCGACCCCTTGTAGAAGGCCTCGCGATGCTCTTCGGGAATGCCAAGCATGTCGCAGATGATGGTCACCGGCAGGCGGAACGCAAAATCCTCGATCAGGTCCATGCGGCCCTGGCCAACGATGGCATCGAGCGACTGGTCGACGACCTGCTGAATGCGCGGCCGCATATCCTCGACGCGGCGTGCGGTGAACGCCTTCACCACCAGGCCGCGCAGGCGGGTATGGTCCGGCGGATCCTGCTGCAGCATCCAATGACTCATACTGCGGAAGATCGGCTCGTTCATGATGTCGGGGCCGTAGCGGCGCATGGTGCGCTCGACGAAATCCTTGCCGAAGCGCTTGTCACGCAGCACCACGCTGACGTCGGCATGCCGGCTGGCGACGAAGGCGCCATGCGCATTCACATGGATCGGGTCGGAGTTCCGCAACCGCTCGTAGTGCGGATAGGGATCCCTGATGAAATCCGGCGACAGCGGATTGAACAGCGGCGCGCTTGAAGCGGTCTGCACATGCTCGTTCATGGTGACCTCGTCCGGATCTGCAACTCGATACACTATTGTATCGAATTGCATTCTGCCCTAAAATGTGCCGATGTCAAGACTGCGAACCAGACCAACCCGGGATGAGACCCGCGATAAACTGTTCGAGGCAGCCGCCCGCGTGTTCGAGGAACAGGGCATCGGCGGCGCCAGCGTCGAGACCGTCGCGGCCGCGGCCGGCTTCACACGCGGCGCTTTCTATTCCAATTTCAAGAGCATGGACGAGTTGATCATCGCCATGCTCGAGGATCACGTCGAGCGGTCGATCAGGCGCAATCTCGATCTCCTTGCCGAACATAGCAACATCGACGACTTCCTCGAAGCGCTGAAGAACATGGACCGCAGCAAGCAGGACCCGATTGGCCGCGCGCCCCTGCTCCACATGGAGATGATCCTGTTCGTGGCGCGCGCAGAGAAGCGCCGGCCCGAGCTCGCCAAGCGTCTTCGCGCGCGGCGGAAGCTGGTCGCCGACATCGTCGAGACCACGCTGAAAGACTCGGGCCGCCCCGGTGCGGTCAATCCGGCCTGGACCGGCGCGATCCTGCTGGCTTTAGAGGACGGTTTCCGGCTGCACCGGCTGATCGATCCGGAAACGACACCGTCCGACAGTTTCCTGCGCGCGGTCGGCGATCTCAGGCGCGCGATGGGCATCATCGCAACGTCGTGACCTTACCGGCGACAGCGCGAACCTTGCCGGGCGACGCCTGCCAGATGGCGAATGCCGACAACAAACTCACGGCAATCCCGATCGAGAACGCGATGGTGTAGGTGCCGGTCAGATCGTGCAGCAGCCCGGTCACCCACGGCCCAGCGGCGCCGCCCGCGAGCGCCGCGAGCATGATGGTGCCGAAGATGCTGCCGTAATTCGGCCCCTGAAAAATCTCCAGCACCACCGCGCCCATGATCGAGGTGAGGCCGTAGCCGAGGGCTCCTTGCGTGAACACCATCAGATACACCAGCCACAGGCTCGGCTCATATCTCAGCGCGATCAGTGCGGCGAAGCAGATTGCAAAGCCGAGGCAGGAGATCGCCCAGATCGCTTCGCGGCCGATGCGGTCGGAGGCGTGGCCGAGCACGATCTGGCCGGGAATGCCGAGCAGGCTGACGACGCCAAGCGCCCAGACGCCGACATTTGGACTGAAGCCGATGTCGAGCAGGAATTTGGTCTGGTGCACCTGCACCGCGTACCAGATGTACAGGCCGCAGAAATAGCCGAGTGCGATCCACCAGAACCGCGCGGTGCGCAGCGCCAGCGGCAAGGTCCAGTCGGTGCCAGCCCAGATGGGATCGACGATGTTCGAGACTGGTTTCGCTGACGCATGCGACGCGGCGTCGCCGTCCGGCTGCAGGCCGATGTCCTCCGGGCGCTTGCGCAGCAGCAGGTTGATTGGTGCCAGCACGATCAGCACCATCAATCCCATCGACGTGCAGGCGGTGCGCCAGCCGGTCTGCTCGATCACATATTGCACCCACGGCAACAACGTCACCGAGCCGATGCCGACGCCGGCAAAGGCGATGCCCATGGCGAGCCCACGGCGGCGGATGAACCAGTTCGGCAGGAACAGCGACTGGCCGGAATAGCCGAGGCACACGCTGCCGGCGCCGACCATGACGCCGATGGTCACGTAGAGATGCCACGGTTCGTGCGTCAGCGGCGCGAGCAACAGCCCGCCTCCCATCAGCACGACCCCGACCTCCATTACCGCGCGTGGACCAGCACGGTCCATCAGACGGCCGATCAGCGGGCTGACAATGCCGGAGACGACGAAGCCGAACGAGAAGGCGCCGGCGGTGACGCCGCGTTCCCAGCCAAACTCCTGCAGGATCGGCGGAAAGAACAGCGAGAACGAGGTTCGCGCGTTCACCCCGATCGCCATCGTAACGAAGGTTACGACAACCACGACCCAGCCGTAGAAGAAGGGGAGCCGCGATGGTCGCATCATAGCCACCGCGTCCAGTGCTCGGTATTGACGGCGCCGACCGGCGCTTCGCCTTTGATGATAACCGCGACCTGCCGCACCGTCTCCAGCGCCTGGTGCTCGATCGCCTCCGGTGTCAGCCCGCCGATATGCGGCGTCGCGATCACGTTCGGCAGCTTTGCCAGTTTCGGCGACGGCATCTGGTCCGGCGCGCGGCCGACATCCATCGCCGCGCCCGCGATGCGGTTTTCGCGTAGCGCGGCCGCGAGCGCCGCTTCATCGACGAGATTGCCACGCGAGAGATTGATGAAGAAGGCATGCTTCTGCATGCGCGCCAATGCCGCCTGCCCGATCAGGTTTTCGGTCTGCTCATTGGCGATCGCGAGGCACACGACATAATCGGCGCGCGCGAGCAGATCGTCGAGCGGGAGGTGTTCGATCGCGGGGTCATCCACGGTCGCGAAGGGATCGGCGACCATCACCTCCATGCCGAGCGCCTTCGCCAGCGGCGCAAGATGGCGGCCGATGCTGCCGTAGCCGATGATGCCGATGCCGCTGCCGGCGAGTTGACGCCCCATCCTCACTTCCGGCATGCGGCCGGCCTGATAATCCGCGGTCGCCCGTGAGACGCCGCGCGAAAGATCGACCATATAGCCGATGGCAAGCTCGGCGACCGCCGGCACGAAACCTGGCGAGGCGCGTGTCACCAGCACGCCGACGGCGGAGGCCGCGGCGACATCGATGTTGCGGATGTCGACGGCGCAGCGGACCATGGCGCGCAGTTTTGGCAATTGCGGAAAGATCTCGCCCCTGCCCTCGGTCACACGGTCGGCGACGATAATGTCGACACCCTGCGCGGCTTTGACGAGGCCGGCTGCGTCGAGCACGTCAGCGCCTTCATGCAGCTTGACGTCGGCGATCGCCTGCAGGCCTTGCAGCGCGCGCTCACCGTAATATTGCCGCCGGAAGTCGGGCGTCGGAGTAAGCAGAACTTTCAAGAGTTCCTCGAATCAGTAGCCGAAGGCGCGCGGCAGGGCCGTCGAGATCGCCGGCACGAAGGCGACGACCAGAAGGCACAGGAACAGCAGGCCGAGATAGCCGAGGATCGGCTTGACCGTCTGCTCGATCGGTACATTGCCGATCAGGCAGGCGCCGTAAAGTCCCAATCCGAGCGGCGGCGCAAACAGTCCGATTCCCATCGCGATCACCAGTACCACGCCGAAATGCAGGGGATCCACGCCAAGCTTGACAGCAACTGGCAGCAGGAGCGGGCCGAAGATGATGAGAGCCGCCGCACCTTCCAGCACCGAGCCCATCACGATCAGCACCGCGATCGACAGCAGCATGAACAGCCAGACGCCATTGGTCTTGGACAGCGCCAGCATCATGTCGCCGACCATATGCGGCACCTGCTGCAGCGTGAGGATAAAGGCGAGCGATTGCGCGGCGGCGACGATGAACAGCACCAGCCCCGAGCGCGTCGCGGCCTGGACAAAACTGTGCGCGGCCGATTTCAGGCCAAGCTCGCGGAACACCACGCTGCCGATGACGATGGCATAGAGCGCGGCGAAGGCCGAGATTTCGGTCGCGGTGGCGAAGCCGCTCTTGAAGCCGAAGAAGATCATGAAGATCAGGCCGAAGGAGGCGATGGCGCCGGTCCACAGGCCGGACACCTCCGGGCGCGCCGGCGCGTTGTCGGCTGACGACGGCCGCTTGCCAAAAATGATGGACACCGCGATCAGCGCCAGCGCCATCAGGCCTGCCGGCAACATACCCGCAACGAAGAGGCCGCCGATCGAAAGGTTGGCGACGAAGCCGAGGATGATGAGGTTGATGCAGGGCGGAATTGTTTCGGCCATCACCGCGGACGCCGCCAGCAGCGCCACCGCGCTGCCGGGATTCTGTCGTCGTGCGCCGCGCCGCTGGGATCAGCACGGAGCCGACCGCAGCGACATCGGCCATCTTCGAGCCGGAGATGCCCGAGAACAGCACCATCGAAGTGACCATCACGACATTGAGTCCGCCGCGCAGGTGCCCGACCGCGCGCTGTAACAGCTCGATCAGGCGCACCGACATGCCGTTGGCTTCCATCAGGTAGCCGACCAGGATGAAGAACGGAATCGCCAGCAGCACGAAATTGTCGATCCCGCGCGCCATCTGCTGCGCGAAGATCACGCCGGGCAGCGTGCCCTCGACCCAGATGAAGGTCAGCGCGGCGAGTGCCAGCGCAAAGCCGATCGGCAGCCCGCCGAACAGCGTGACGAAGAAGCCGACCAGCATCAGCGTGCCCGACGACGGCACCGAGTTCGGCGCAAACGCGTCCCAGGCGAGATAGAGGCCTGCGATCAGCGCCGTGACCACCATGCCGGCGATCATGTCGCGCAGCGGACGGGAGCGGAGAATGTCGAGCGCGAAGATGGTCATGAACAGCGCGCCGACGCCCATCGGGTAGAACGTCAGTTCCAGCGGCAGGCCGGAGCCGGTGGTCTGGCCCACGGTGAGGCCACCCAGCTTGAGCGCATTGAACGCGACATAGCCCGCGATGACGGTCATCAGCACCGCGGCGAATGAATCGATCACGGCGCGGGCGCGCGCCGGCAGCCTGTCGACGAAGAACGCCACGCCGGGATTGTCGCCGCGGGCGAGCGCGCTCGCCGCGCCAAAGAAGCTCGAGCCGACCATCAGCCCGCGCGCCACATCGTCGGACCATTCGACGGGCGCGTTGAACCAGTAGCGCAACATCACCGAGACGCAGACGACCAGGAGGTCGGCCGCGAGCAGGAGCGCGGCGATGGCGTCGCTGATTGCGAGCAGCGCGGTAATGATCCAGTGGCGCCCGGCTGGAACGGATTGGACGGTCGCTACCGGCCCGCCGGCCGCGGCACTCGACGTCATTTCACCGGCCTCAGGCCTGGGTCGCGCGGATCGCGTCCACGACCGGCTTGGCCTCGGGGTGCGCCTTGATGAAATTGTCGGTCTGCGGCAGCACGCGCTTGCGGAAGGCCTCCTTGTCGCATTCCACGATAACGACGCCCTTGCCCTGAAGGTCGCTCATCGCCTCCTTCTCGACGGCAAGCCCATGGGCGCGGGTATCGACCGCGGCCTTCTTCGCCGCTTCGATGAAACCCTCGCGCAGCTTCGGATCCGTGCGCTGGAACGTCGCATCGGAGAAATAGATCGCAAGCGGCGAGAAATTGTGCTGCGTTAGCGCATAATTCTTTGCGGTCTCGTAGAATTTGCTGGCGAGAATTGTCGGCGGGTCGTGCTCAAGGCCGTCGAGCACGCCGGCCTGCAGCGCCGTGTAGATTTCGCCGAAGGCGAGCGGCGTCGCGGCGGCGCCCATCAGACGCAGGCATTCGGTGATGATCGGGTTCGGCAGCGTCCTGATCTTGAGCCCGGCGAGATCTTCCGGCGTCTTCACCGGCTTCTTGGCGAACACGCTACGCGCACCGAAATTATAGGCCCAGGCGATGATGCGGATGTTGGCGCCCTTCAGCAGCGCATCCTCGATCGGCTTGGCGGCGCCGCCGTCGAACGCCTTGGTCTGCTGCGGGAAGCTGCTGAAGAGATAGCCGAGGTCGAAGGTACCGACGAGCGGCACGAGATTCGCCGAGATCGACGAGCCCGACACCATCATGTCGATGACGCCGAGCTTGACCGAATTGATGACGTCGATCTCCTGGCCGAGTTGGTTGTCCGGGAAGAAGGTGACGTCGACCTGCTCGCCGAGGCCGTTCGCCTTCAGGCTCTTGACGAGGTTGTCGTAATAGACGCGGCCATTGGCGAATTTGGGGTCGTTCGGCAGCGACGAGGAGCATTTCAGCTTCAAGGTTGCCGCCTCGGCGCGACCAATGATCGCAGGCGAAAGCGCGAGCCCGGCGGCCACGGCCGTCGACGATTTCATGAATGTGCGACGGCTGAACGGCGCGATCTTCATTGATGCATCCTCCCCGGTGTGTTTTTGGCCTGCGATCACTGCCGCGGCTTGTTGATTGAACTGTAGGGCCAAATCAACGACGCCGGCAAGGCCGGCACCTCGAGCGGTCCATTCCCGATCCTGTATCGATCGATGCCGATCGCGCATCGATCCGTCAAGCAATCATGCGCTACGACGCCTCCAGCGCGTGGCTCTCATGGCCGAAATAGGCGCGCTCCAGCCGCTTCGGCAGATCGTTCTCGCTGGTCGGCGCTTCCAGCGCGATCTGGCCCTGGACCAGCGCATAGACGCGGTCGGCGGCGGCGAGCGCCTTTTCAAGGAGCTGCTCGACCAGCAGCACCGCGGTTCCCTGCTTCTTGAGCTGCCCAATCACGTTGAGCACGCGGTCGACCAGCACCGGCGACAGGCCTGCCGAAGGTTCATCCAGCATCAGGAGCCGCGGCCGCCGCACCAGTCCCTGCGCCACGGTCAACATTTGTTGTTGCCCACCGGAAAGCGCGCCGCCGCGCTCATGGCGCTTCTCGGCAATTTCGGGGAAGAACGACAGCGCCTCTTCCACGCGCGTCGCGCGCTCGCTGCGCGGCACATCGTAACCTGCAAGCAGAAGATTGTCGGTGACGGAAAGCTGTGTGAACACGCGATGGCCCTCGATGACATGCACGAGGCCCGCGCGTGCCGACTCGCGCGGCGTGATGCCAGAGAAATCGCGGCCGTCGAAGGTGACCTTCCCGGCATTGACCGGTAGCAGGCCCGACACCGCCCGCAGCAGCGTGGTCTTGCCGGCGCCGTTGGGGCCGAGCAGCGCCACCACCTCGCCGGCTGCAATCGAAAGATCGACGCCGTGCAGCACGCGGATCTTGCCGTAGCCGGATTCAAGTTGCTGCACCGAGAGCAATGGTTCAGCCGCCGAGGTAAGCACTGACCACCTCCTTGTGGACCCGAATCTCGGCGGGCGTTCCGGCCGCGAGGATACGGCCAAGATTGAGCACCGTGATCTGATGGCAGATGTCGAAGATCAGGTCGGCGTGATGTTCTACCAGCAGCACACCGGTGCCGCGGGCAGTGATCGCCTTGATCAATTCGGCCAGCCGATCGATCTCGTTGCCGGACAGACCGGCGGCGGGCTCGTCGAGCAGCAGAAAATCCGGATCGAGCATCAGCGCGCGGGCGATCTCGATGAAACGCAGCTCGCTGTGCTGCAACCGGTCGGCGCGGACGTCGGCGAGGGTTTCGAGACCCACCACACCGAGCAGCGCCCGCGCTTTCCCCGCCAGCATCCGCTCGTCTTGTGCATTGCGCGGCAGCGCCAGCAGCGCCTCGAGGAACGTCGCCCTGCCCTCCACCGTGCCGCCGATCATCACGTTCTGCAACACCGAGGCTTCGCCGATCACGCGCGGGGTCTGGAAGGTGCGGGCGATGCCGCGCGTCGCGCGCAGCGCCGGCATTCCCGGTGGCAGCGCGTCTGCGCCCAGTGTCATCGTGCCGGCCTTGGCGGCGTAATAGCCGGAGATCACGTTCAGCGTCGTGGTCTTGCCGCTGCCGTTCGGGCCGATCAGGCCGTGGATCTGTCCTGGCGCGACATCGAGGTCGAGGCCGTCGATCGCCTTCACATTGCCAAAGCTCAAGCGAGACGCCGCGCAGCGCAAGCCGCTTGTCGCCCTTGCTCCGGCGCACGATGTCGGCCAGCGCAGCGGGACGCGGCACGATCGCGCGGTTGCTCGCGAGCGGACGGCGGTTGCGGAAATCAAGCAGTGCCGCGATGCCGCCGGGCATGACCAGCACGATCAACAGCAGCAGCACGGCATAGAGGAAGGTCGACCACGCCGCCAGCGGCGCGGCGATCTCCGGCAGGATGGTGAGGATGATGGTGCCAAGCATCGGCCCCATGATCGAACCGCGGCCGCCGATCAGGATCGCGATGAAGAACAGCACCGACAGGTCGAAGGTGAAGGCGTCGGGCGTGATGTAGGTTTGCAGGCTCGCGAACAGCCCGCCCGCGACCGCGGCGCAGGCGCCCGCCAGCAGGAAGATCGCGATCAGCATCTTCGGCTTGGAGATGCCGGTCGCTTCCGCTGCGACTTCGGCGTCGCGCACTGCGATCAGCGCGCGGCCGAAGCGGCTGCGCGCGACATTGGCGCTGAGCCAGGTGGTGAACGCGGCGATGGCGACGCAGAGGAAATAGAAGCCCCAGGCGGTGTTGAACGGCGGCGGGAATTCCGGACCGGCGATGCCGATGCCGCCGCCGGTGACGCTCTGCCAGGCCAGCGCGATCTGCGTGAGGATGGTCGCGAAGCCCAGCGTCGACATCGCGAAATAGAAGGTGCGCAACCGCAGCGCCGGCAGGCCAACGACGACACCAAAGATCGCGCCGACAACGGCCGCGATCGGCAGCGCCGCGAATACCGGGACCGCCGGCATCACATTGCCGGCAACCAGCACGCTGGTGGTGTAGGCCCCGAGCGTCAGCAGCGCCACATAGCCGATGGCGAGATGACCGGCGAAGCCGACGACCAGATTGAGGCCACTGACCAGCACCCAGTAGATCGCCATGCGGGTGCCGATCAGCGCCCAGTAATCGTTGCCGACCAGCGGCAGGATCAGCGCCAGCGCGAGCATGCCGAGGAACGGCGCGACATGCGGCAGCGCCGCGCGCCAGGTATTGGCTTCGTTTCCGCCGGCTTCGCTCCGCTCGGACGAGGCGGTCACCACGGCCATCATACTCTCCGTGCGGTGGCGCCGCCGAACAGGCCTTGCGGCGCCGCGAGCAGGACCACAATGAACAGCGCGAACACGGCAACGGAAGAGAAGATGCCGCCAACCAGGAAATTCGCGGCCTGCTGGAACAGGCCAAGCGCCAGACCGCCGACGATGGCGCCACGGTTGTTGCCGAGCCCGCCCAGCGCCACCGGCACGAAGCCGTAGAAATTCAACAACGCGCCATTGGCGAAGAAGGCGAGCAGCAGTTCGCCGCCGGAAAATCCGGCAATGCCGCCGATGATGCCGGCCAGCGCGTAGCTCGCGATCCGCAGATTGCGTTCGGGCAAGCCGAGCGCCCGCGCGGCGAAATTGTCTTCGGCGATCGCCAGGAACGCGCGGCCGACCAGGGTGCGGCGGTAGAGATATTCAAGTGCAAGGATGGTGATGGCGCACGCCAGCACCGGCAGCCAGAATTTCTCGTCCGACACGCCGCTGCCGAGCCCGAACAGCCGCGGAAAGGGCTGCGGTTCGGTGCCCCATTTGATCGCCGCGACCTGCTGGATCATCAGCGCGACCGCGAGCGTCGACAGTACGTAGAGATGCTGGTCGAGATTTTTGAGCACCGGCCGCACCGCCACGAATTCGGTGATGATGCCGATGATGGCGCAGAGTAGCAGCGTCAGCAGGAAGCCCGCGAAGAGCGGCAGGCCGAGCTTCAGCGTGAACATCGAGCCGAACACGCCGCCGAGCATCGCAAGCTGGCCCGCGGTAAAGCTCATCACCCGCGAGGTCGAGAACATGGTGTTGTAGGTGACGCCGACGAGCGCGTAGATCGCGCCCGACGCCAGTCCCGCGGCGATGATGGAGGCGAGCATGACCGCGCCCTCGCCCCTGTCTCAGGAGTATCCCGGCGCCAGCGCGAAGGTGCCGTTCTTCGCCGTGCTCGCTTCCGACATCACGACCTCGTCGGTCGGATAGCCATTGTGCTGCGTCGGAGTAAACGTGTAGTTGCCGAAATAGCCGGGATATTTGTTCAGCGTATTGAGGTAGGCAATGACGCCCTGCGGATCGGCGGACCCCGACGTCTCGATGGCCTTGGCGAACAGCTCGATGACGTCGATGCCGCCAGCGACCCACCAGAGCAGCGTGTCGTTGAGCGCGACGTTGGCCTTGGTCAGCCGCGCCACCAGATCCTCGCTCTTGGGCGGCAGCTTGCCGGATGCGTCATAGCTGCAGCTCTTGTAACCGATGGCATAGACCTTCTTCCAGTTCTCAGGCTTCTCGACCAGGCCGGAGATCTCGCCCGACGCCATCGAGGGATGGCCGACGAACGGCACGTCCCAATTCATCACCGCGCGGACGTTGAACATCCGTGCCTCCATGCCGGTCGACACCGTCCAGACGATGATCGCTTCGGTGCCGGCGTTCTTCATGCGCAGCATGTCGGGGGTCATGTCCGGCTGGGTCGCATCGACGTTGGCCTGGTAGACCACCTCGGCGCCATCCTTCTTGAACGCCGCGACGGAAGCGCCGACTGCGGTGACGCCGTAGCCGGTGGTATCGCCGATCACCGCGACCTTCTTCACCTTCAGAATGTTGAGCGCGTAGTTGCGCACCGCATCGTCCCACTGGTTGTTCGACGGCGCCATGCGGAAGGCGTTGGGAAATTTCGTGGTGTCGATCAGCGACTCGACGACGCAGGGATGAATGTCCGGAATTTTGGCACGCGCCATGATCGGCGTGGTGGCCAGCGCCTCGCCGGAGTTGAGCGGACCCCAGATGCAATGCACCTTCTGCTGGCTGATCAACTCCTGCGTGGCGTTCACGGCCTTGGTCGGATCGCCCTGGGTATCGCGCATCACGAGTTCGATCTTGCGGCCCTTGATGCCGCCGGCGCCGTTGATGGCGTTGACCGCAAAATCGACGCCGCGATTGAAACCCTGCGTCGGCGCCGAGGCCGGACCGGTGATCGCGGCCAGGCAGCCGATCTTGATCGATTCGGACTGGGCGATGGCGGGCGCGGGGAAGGAAAATGATGCTGCCCCCAATGCACCGGCGCTGCCCAATAATACGTCACGACGTGAAATGGCCATGAAAATGCTCCCGTTCGTTTCCTCTTCGGCGCCCGTCTTTGGCCGCGGGCGTCCGTTGCGCTTTGTTGTTCGGCCAAGGCCGGATTTATCTCGCCCGTCAAGTTGAGCCTGATGCGCGCCGAATGTCCAGAGCCTCCCGATTGCGGAAAGCGCAGCCGGATTCCTGCGACAGCGTCGGGGGATCGGGACCGCACGATTTCGCCGTACGCCTCGTGCGCGCTCGTCTGGCGCGCCGACGCGTCCATCGCATCCCGCGCCACGTCTCGTGACGATCGCGATGCGCCCCTCTTTGTGGGCACGGGATGGTGCATCCATACAACTGATTTGAGTTTCTGAAAAGACGAAATATTTTGCACGCGGGGCTTGACACGAATTCGGAAAATCAGAGCGACGGGCAAATCAGGCAACGGCGCGCCGCCGAATGACCCGCCAGGCCGGCCCCGGCATCACGCCAAAACCACCTCTGACTGGCCGCCGACCATAAGCAGCAGATCGTGCCTTCGAAGCAATTTTTCGCGATTTTCTCAGCGACGCCATGCCGCGATTATAGGACCCAGGCCTCATTGCCAGCGTGTATTTTTCAACCTAACTTAATCTTTGCGTCAGGTGGGTTGACCTTGAGCAAGGACCTGTCCTTCAGGCGATCGACGCATCGCGGAAAGTGAAGGTGATCGTGCCGCAAACCAGGATGATGCTGAGCTGATCGGCCGCGCGGCAGCGCGCGGACGAAGGTGCGCTTGCGATCGTCGCGCGCCGAATTCCTCAGATGTGCTTGGGCCTTCAAGCCCGCTCTAGAAAAGAGCTGACCAAGCTTCCGTCCGGTCTTCCGGTCGGAGCCTGCTTATCGGCGGCGCTGCCTGCGCCGGCGGTCGAGCGTGGCTATCCAACAACAACACTCGCACACGAGCGCGAGAGGAGATTCGATGACCATTCTTTCACTGCAGCGTCCGACGCGACCGCTTGCGCTCTTGGTCGCAGCCATGCTTTCCGCGGTCACGGCGATCAGCACCAACTGTCCTGCATGGTCCGCGCCCCTGCAACCGGCGGCGTTGAACAACGCACCTGCCGATGGAGCGCTGCCAATCGTTCAAGTCCGCGTCGTCGTACATGGCGGCGCCGTTGGACCGCGTGGCGGCGCGGCCGTCCGCCGCACCGCGGTCGGGCCGCGTGGCGCGGTCAGCCGAACCGCGGTGAGGGGCCCGCGCGGCAATGTCGCGGTGCGCAACACCGCAGTCGTCAATCGCGGCGGATGGGCGCGGCCCGCCCGGTACCACTGGCCGTCGGTGGTGCGATCGCCGCAGGTGCCGCGATCGGATTCGTGACGGCGGCGACCGCGGTCGCCTGGGCAGGTGTGGCGCCCGCGCCCGGCATGTGCTGGTACTACTCCGACCCGTCCCGCACCCAGGGCTTCTGGGATTACTGCCCTCAATAGCCGAGCAGGTCGCGTAGCGGGGAATGGCATCATGTTGCGAACTGAGGCCGAGCGCAACGACACCCAGCCGGATCACCCCGGGACCGAGGACATGGTCTGGATTCCCGGCGGCACCTTCCGCATGGGCTCGGACCATCATTATCCCGAGGAGGCGCCGGCGCACAGCGTCACGGTCGATGGCTTCTGGATCGACCGCACGCCGGTGACGAACAAGCAGTTCAAGGCCTTCGTCATGGCGACCGGCTATGTCACGACGGCACAGGTTCCGCCCGACCCCAGGGATTACCCCGGCGCGCTGCCGGAGATGATCTATGCGGGATCGCTGGTGTTCGCACCGCCGCCGCGTGTCACCAATCTCAAGGATTGGAGCCAGTGGTGGACCTTCATGAAGGGCGCCGACTGGCGGCATCCCTACGGGCCGAAGAGCAACATCAACGTGCTCGATGCCCATCCGGTGGTGCACGTCTCCTACGACGACGCGCTGGCTTACGCCACATGGGCCGGCAAGGAGCTGCCGACCGAAGCCGAATGGGAATTTGCCGCGCGCGGCGGGCTCGACGGCGAGGAGTTCGCCTGGGGCAATGCGTTGACCCCCGGCGGCAAGCACATGGCCAACACCTGGCAGGGCAATTTCCCGAACCAGAATCTATGCGAGGACGGATACGAACGCACCGCGCCAGTGACGGCGTTCCCGCCGAACGCTTATGGCATCCACGACATGATCGGCAATGTCTGGGAATGGACCACCGACTTCTGGTCGGACAAGCACGAAGCCGATGCGCCGAAGGCGTGCTGCATCCCCGAGAACCCGCGCGGCGGACCGGAGAGCGCGAGCTACGACCCCTGCCAGCCGCAGATCAAAATTCCCCGAAAAGTGCTGAAGGGCGGCTCGCATCTCTGCGCGCCAAACTACTGCCGGCGCTATCGGCCTGCCGCGCGCCACGCCGAGCCGGTGGATACGTCGACCAGTCATGTCGGATTCAGGTGCGTGATCCGCAAGCCCATAAACATGGATCTCCAGCCGTCCTGAGGACTTTCACAGCATGTACGGGAGCGTCAAATGAGCGTTGAGGCGAAGGACAAGAAAACTTCCGAAACCGGCCACCGGGCCATCGACCGCCGCAACCTGTTGCTGGGCACGTCCACACTGGTCGCTGCCGCAACGCTCACTTCCGGCGCACTGGCTCAAGCACAGAAGGCGGCGCCGTCGCCCGCGGCAGCGCCCGGCGGTTCGACCGGCTCAAAGCCGAACATACTCGTCATCTGGGGCGACGATATTGGAATCGCCAACATCAGCGCCTATTCGGGCGGCCTGATGGGCTACGAGACTCCTGGCATCGACCGTATTGCGCGCGAGGGCGTGAAGCTCCAGCACTATTACGGCGAGCAGTCGTGCACCGCCGGCCGCGCGGCGTTTCTAACCGGCCAGCATGGCATCCGCACCGGCCTGACCAAGGTCGGTTTCCCCGGCGCGCCGATGGGCATGAGCCAGCTCGATCCCTCGGTCGGAGGTCTGCTCAAGAATCTCGGCTATGCGACCGGGCAGTTCGGCAAGAACCATGTCGGCGATCGCAACGAGTTGTTGCCGACCGTGAATGGCTTCGATGAGTTCTTCGGCAATCTGTATCACCTCAACGCCGAGGAGGAGCCGGAGTTGCCGGACTATCCGAAGGACCCGGCCTACCTCGCCAAGTACGGTCCGCGCGGCGTCCTGAAATGCAAGGCTACCGACCGCGACGACCCCACGGTCGATCCACGCTTCGGCAAGGTCGGCAAGCAGACCATCGAGGACACCGGCGCGCTCAACAAGAAGCGCATGGAGACCATCGACGACGAAACCTCTGCCGCGGCGATCGACTTCATGAAGCGGCAACAGACAGCCGGCAAGCCGTTCTTCTGCTGGTTCAACGGCACACGCATGCACCTTCGCACCCACGTCCGCAAAGATCATCGCGGCAGATACACGCATGGGGACAGCGAGTACATCGACGGCATGCTCGAGCACGACGACACCGTGGCCAGCCTGCTCAAGGCGCTGGACGACATGGGCATCGCGAACAACACCATCGTCGTCTATTCCAGCGATAACGGTCCCCATATGAATACGTGGCCGGACGGCGCGATGACCTGGTTTCGCTCGGAGAAGAACACCAATTGGGAAGGCGCGTTCCGCGTACCTTGCCTCGTCCGCTGGCCCGGCGTGATCAAGCCCGGCACGGTCACCAATGAGATCATGAGTCACAACGATTGGATTCCGACATTTTGCTCGATTGCGGGCGAGCCGGACATCGTCAACAAGCTCTTGGCGGGCTACGCGGCTAACGGCATCAATTACAAGGTACACCTGGACGGTTATGACCAGTCCACGTTCCTGCGCAACGTGAGCGGGACCGCGGCGAACAACAACGGGACGAAAAGCGCCCGCGACAAGTTCTTCTATTCCGATGACGACGGCCTCCTCGTCGGCTTCAGGCTGGGCGACTACAAGTACGTTTTCTCCGAACAGCGCAAGGAGGGAACGATGGGTGTGTGGGCAGAACCCTTCACGACGCTTCGCCTGCAGAAGATTTTCAACCTGATGCAGGATCCATTCGAGCGGGCGGACATCACGTCCAATACCTACTGGGACTGGATCATCAACCACATCGGAAGCGTCTACGGAATGAACGAGGAAGTCTTCAAATTCGTCGCGACATTCAAGGATTTCCCGCCACGCTCGTTCCCGCCAAGCTTCGACCCGGCGAACATCATGGAAAGCACGCTGGACAACATCAAAGACAACAGGGCGAAGGCAGGACAGCGGGCTCAAAGCATCGACAGAATACGCTCCGGCATCAATCAGATGATCGAGCAGCAACTGCAGCAGCGCGGCGTCAAATAGCAGGCATTAGTACATACCGGCCCGTGGCCCGATTGCTGCGGCGGGTAGCACGGCAAGAAGAACGCTGTAGCGGCAGGCGGACCGGGTCGAGACGGTCCCGCCGCTGCCGCGGTAGCTCAATCCCATCGGCGGCATTGCGCCAGATCAACGGCGCCTCCACCGGCGAGATGACAGAGAGCTTCCCCTTCGCGTGGATCGCCTTTTTGGCAAGCGTCGAAGGAAGTGGGCATCTCCGTCCCAAGGAGCCGAAATGATCATGAGAGAAGCAATGATTCTCGGCGCACTGTTGATGGCCACGGCCGGCTTCGGCACGTCCGCCCATGCGCAACCTCAATCTCTCTCGGCCGAAGAGCTTGCACACCGCACCATCGAGCGGCGTGCGATCGAAGCCGTGATCTGGGGCGTGCCGGCGGTCAATACCGATCTCATGTACCAGGCGATGCAAAAACTCGGCGGCAAACCGAACCAGATCGTCTACTGGTCCGGCCTGCTCGACTGGAAGAACCAGACGCTGACGCCCAACCCCGACGTGATCTACTTCATGGCCTTCTTCGACACGAAGGACGGGCCTGTCGTCATCGAGATTCCGCCGGCCGACGATGGCGTCATCAACGGCAGCATCATGGATCCCTGGCAGGCGGCGCTGGAGGACGTAGGCCCCGCCGGCGTCGACAAGGGCGCGGGCGGCAAATACCTGATCACGCCGCCGGGCTATCAGGGAGCGGCGCCGAGCGGCTACATCGTGCTTCCGTCGGGCAATTACCTCGGCTACGCGCTGCTGCGCTCGATCCTGAAAAGCGGCAGCGACGCCGACGTCAAGGCGGCAGTCGCCTACGGCAAACGGATCAAGCTGTATCCGCTCGGCCAGGCGGCAAACCCGCCCGAGACCGTGTTCATCGACGCGATCGGAAAGCTCTACGATTCCACGATCACCTACGATGTCAGGTTCTTCCAGTCGCTCGACCGCTTCGTGCAGCAGGAGCCCTGGCTCACCCGCGACAAGGCCATGATCGACCAGTTGAGATCAATCGGCATCGAGAAGGGCAAGCCGTTCAACCCCGACGAGCCGACGAAGGCGATACTGAACGCTGCGGCGCGCGAGGCGCATGCCTGGCTGGACCTGAAATACCAGACCATGTTTGCGCCCTATTACGAAGGGCGCCGATGGGTCTTCCCGATCGCGCCTGAGGTCATCAAGGGTCTGCAGACCCAATTCGCGGATCCGAACAGCTATCCCGTCGAGGGCCGCGGCGTCACCTACACGATGGCGTTCTTCAGCACCAAGCATTCCGGGATCGGCCAGTATTACCTGATGACGCTCAAGGACAAGGACGGACAGGATTTTGCCGGCGCGAACACCTATCGTTTGACGGTGCCGGCAAACGCGCCGGTCAGGCAATACTGGTCGGCGACTGCTTACGACCGCGAAACCCACGCCCTGATCCGCGAGATGCCGCGTGCCGGGCGGTCGTCGCAAAGTCAGGGGTTGCAGACGAATGGGGACGGATCGACCGATATCTGGTTCGCCCCGCAGGCCCCGGCCGGCAAGGAGAGCAACTGGGTGCCGACCAGCGCCGACGGGCAGTTCGAGGTGCTGTTCCGTTTCTATGGCCCGGAGAAACCTGTGTTCGACAAGACATGGAGTTTGCCGGACATCGAACGGATCGCGGTTCAATGAGCGAGGAGAGGTGCGATGAAGCCCAATCGCCGAGAAACGATCTCGCTGCTCGCTGGCGCCGCCCCCGCTGCGCTCGGAGCGCTCTCTGCCGCCGGCATGGCAAGCAAGACGCACGCTCGGGAGGCGAAGCTGCACCGGGACGGCGCGCAGGAAATCGAGACGCGCATCGGCAGGCTCGAGTTCACCCGCGACTTCGCCAGCGGCTACCCGACCGATGCGACGATCGACAAGCTCTACGACGAGCGCGACTTCCAGCGCGCCTGCCAGGCCTATCTCTGGGCGCTTCCGGCGGTCTCGTTCAAGGCATGGCAGCGCGGCGTCACACAGCAGCTCGGCGCCCGGAACGGACAGATCGTCGCAATCCTGTCCTACGAGGCCCGGCGCGGCATCCTGACCGCCAACGCCACCACGCCCTATTATCTCGGGTTCGCCGATCTCTCGACAGGGCCGCTGGTCATGGTGATTCCGCCGCGCGGCGTGCAGGGTGGAATCAGTGACGCCTGGCAACAAACCATTCCGGGCACCGAATCCCCAGGCACATACCTTGTGTTGGCACCAGGGCAGAAGGCTCCGGACGACGTCGCCGGCTACACTGTGCGCAACTCCGGAACCTTCAACATCTTTCTCGGTGCGCGGCTGACCGACACCGATCCGGAGAAAGCGAAGGAGGCGCTGGCGAACCTGCGGATGTATCCCTACGCTCAGCGCGACAATCCGCCGAAGATGGACATCCTGGATGCGGGCACGAAAACCTGGAGCGCGCTGCCGCCACGCGGCATGGAATACTGGCAGCGGCTCGACGAAGCGATCCAGGCCGAGCCGATCGAGCCGCGCGACATCTTCTTCCACGCCATGCTCCGGCCGCTCGACCTGGAACAGGGCAAACCCTTCAAACCCGACGCGCGGCAGACGAAGATACTGACCGACGCAGCGCTGCTCGGCGAGGCCATGGCCAAGGCCAACTCGGCGGACCGCCGCTTCAGGGACGACAAATACCGGCCCGACGCGCACTGGGACTATGCGCTGCTGCTCGACGCCGACGCTCCCGACTCGTTCTGGAATCTGCTCGATGAACGAGCGTCCTGGTTCTACGAGGCCGTGGGCGCGGGCGCGGCGATGGCGCCGAAGCGGCCCGGGCCTTCATCGGCCTACCTCAGTGCGTACAAGGACAAGGCCGGCGCGTGGCTCGACGGCGGCAGGTCGTATCGCCTGCGCGTTCCGCCAAATCCGCCGATCAAGCTGTTTTGGTCGGTCACGCTCTACGACGTCGACACGCGTGCGCTGATCCTGAACCAGCAGAAGATTGCCGACCGCTCCTCGCGCATGGACCTGCGCCGGAACGAGGACGGCTCGGTAGACATCCACTGCGGACCGAAGGCGCCGGCCGGGTTCGAGAAGAACTGGATTCCGACCGTCCCCGGCAAAAACTGGTTTGCGTATTTCCGGTTCTACCAGCCGACCGAGGCCTATTTCGATCGCTCTTGGCCGTTACCGGACTTCGAGCGAGTATAGGCTGGGCACGCCAAGCGACGGAAGGGCGTAGACATGAGCTCGATCGATCGACGCCGAATCCTTCTTGCCGGGACCGCCATCGCGGCAACAACCACTGTCGGCGCGGGCGTTCGGACAGCTGTCGCGCAGGGACAGTCGCCCATGGCGCCACCGCGCAAGCCCAACATCCTGTTCATGCTCGTCGACAATCTCGGCTACGGCGAACTGGGTGTCTACGGCGGCGGCGCGACCCGCGGCGCGCCGACGCGGCGCATCGACAGGCTTGCCAGCGAAGGCCTGCGCCTGACCAACATGAACATGGAGGCGCAATGCACGCCGAGCCGATCCGCCATCCTGACCGGGCGCTATGCGATCCGCTCGGGCACCCATTCGGTGCCGTTCGGCGGCGTCGCCGATGGGCTGACGCAATGGGAAGTGACGATGGCCGAATCGCTGTCGACCGCCGGCTACGCAACTGCGCTCTACGGAAAATGGCATCTCGGCAGTCATGATGGCCGCCTGCCGAACGACCAGGGTTTCGACGAATGGTACGGCATCCCGCGCACCACGGACGAGGCGTTATGGCCCGGCTCGGCGGGATATTCACCCAGCATCATGCCGCCGGAACAGATCATGGAGGGCCGCAACGGCGAAAAGAGCCGCGAGGTGAAAGTGTACGACATCGAGCAGCGGCGTTTGATCGACGCGGAAATCACGCGGCGTTCGATCGCCTTCATGGAACGGCAGGCGCAGGCGAAGAAGCCGTTCTTCGCCTATGCCACCCTGACGCAGCCGCATTTGCCGACGCTGCCGAACCCGGCCTTTGTCGGCAAGACCGGCAATGGCGACTGGGCCGACATGCTGGCCGAGATGGACCACAATGTCGGCGAGATGCTCGATGCGGTCGACCGGCTCGGCATCCGCGACGACACCATCGTGATTTTTGCCAGCGACAACGGGCCGGAGTTCATCAAGCCGTGGGACGGCTGGGCGGGGCCGTGGCGTGGCCAATACTTCACGGCCTGGGAAGGCGGCATCCGCGTTCCCTTCCTGATCCGCTGGCCCGGCAAGGTGCCGGCCGGCGGCGTGAGCAACGAGATCGTTCACGCCGTCGACCTGTTCCCGACGCTGGCGGGTATCGTCGGGGCGGAGGTGCCGAAGGATCGGCCGATCGACGGCGTCGACCAGTCGAATTTCTTCATGGGCAAAACCGAGAAATCGGCGCGGGACGGGATCCTGGTCTGGTGCGCGGACCGCCTCCAGGCGGTGAAGTGGAAGAACTTCAAGGTGCACTTCTACCAACAGGAGACAATGGTTTCGCCGCCGATCAAGCTTGCGATACCGCTTCTGTTCAATCTCTACACCAACCCGCGCGAGGATCAGGACAAGGTGATCACGGACAGCTGGATCTTCGGCCCGGTGCTGAGGATGGTGAGTGAATTCGAAGCGAGCACGAAGAAACATCCTCTGATTGCGATGGGAACACCCGATCCGTACGTGCCGCCGCCGGGAGCAAATCAATGACCGGCCTCGATCTCTTCGCTTGGATCGTCCTGATCATCCTCATCGCGACGCTGGTCGTGGTGTTCTGCCTGCTCGGCTGGCTGCCCGGCCATGTCGCGAAATTGCGCGGCCATCCGTGGGCCGACGCGGTTCGCGTAGCCGGCTGGATCACCCTGATCTGCGGTTTCGCGCTGTGGCCGATCGCGATCATCTGGGCCTATGTCGACGTGCCCGCCCCGCGCAGGGAGACGACGCCATGATGATCGCCATCATGTCGGTGTACCTGGCGCTGCTGTTCGGGCTGGTGTGGCTCGGCGCGATCCGATTCAACAGCTTCTGGAAGTCGTCGCCGTTCATCCTGCTCCTGATCCTGAACCTCGGCCTGTTCATCCCGATGGGCTGGGGCGCCCCGCAGGGGCCGGTGGTGGTGGTGCGCAACGCGGTCGCGATCGTGCCCGATGTCGCGGGCGAAGTGATCGACGTGCCGGTTGCCGCCAACACGCCCCTGAAAGCCGGCGACGTGCTGTTCAAGATCGATCCGACGCCCTATGACGCGCAGGTCAAGGCGATCGAGGCACAACTGAAACTTTCGACGACGCGGCTCGCGCAGATGACACAGCTCTTCGAGCGAGACTCTGGACGCGGCTTCGATGTCGAGCAGCGGCAGTCGGAGGTCGACCAGCTTGCCGCCCAGCTCGAGGGCGCCAAGTGGAACCTGGACAAGACCGTCGTGCGCGCACCGGCCGACGGCTATGTCACCAACCTCGCGCTGCGCAAGGGCGCGCGGGTGGCGAACCTGCCGCTGTCGCCCGTGATGGCCTTCATCGACACCTCCGACACCATCATCGGCGTCGAGATCGACCAGATCGACGCGCGCTACGTCAGGCCGGGCCAGGAGGTCGAGGTCACCTTCAAGTTCATGCCCGGCCATGTCTACGCCGGCAAGGTCGAAAGCATTTTGCAGGCGATCGCGAGCGGCCAGACCCAGACGTCGGGCACGGCGGTGGCGCCGACGGCGATCGAGGCCGCGCCCTTTGTCGTGCGCGTGCGGCTCGACGACACGGCGTTCGCGGAACGCCTGCCGGCGGGCGCGACCGGCACGGCGGCGATCTTCACCGACCACGTCAAGGTCAGCCACATCATCCGCCGGGTGCTGCTGCGGCAGGTGGCGATCCTCAACTACATCAATCCGTTTTGAAGCGCCCTATGCAGGAGCCAGTATCAAGAGGTCAAAACATGAAGGCGAAGGCGCAGCCGGTGAAGTGAGGAGGAACATGCCCCAAAGGCTAATTGGCTCGTGGCGGCGAGAGGCGAAGAATGATGGAATACGCCATGGTTTCGATAGCGGGCATTGGAACCGGGATATTGTAGCCCTCGCGCCACAGCACGAGACATTAGCGTGACGCAACCACAGCGAGACCGGAAACGGGAATAGGATCAATTCTGAGTCGGCGGATCGAAACAGTGGTAATGAATTATCTGGGCCGGACGAAGCTCGCCCGGCGATGAAGGAGGAAGCCATGGCGCATGTCCGACATCGCAACAGCCTCGTGATCGGAGGCCTGTGCGCGCTCGCGCTGCTGGCGCCGCGAAGCGCCCGCGCCGACGAAGGCGGCGTCAGCTTCTACCTCCCCGGCTCGTTCGGCAGCCTGGCGGCGACGCCCGGCGTTCCCGGCTGGTCGTGGGCCACGATCTACTACCACGCCGATGTCGCCGCCGGCGCCGGCCAGCAATTTCCCCGCGGCGGCCGCGTCGATGTCGGCATCAGCGGCAGGGGCGATCTCGTTTTCGCCGGTCCGACTTATGTATTGGCAACGCCGGTGCTCGGTGGACAGGCTTCCTTCAGCGTGCTCGGCGCCGGCGGCCGGAACCAGGCTTCGGCCGCGCTCTCGCTGACCGGGCCGATGGGCAATACCATCGCACTCGCAAGGACGCAGGAGCTCACTTCCTATGGCGACGTCCTTCCGCAATTCGCGCTGAAATGGAATTTCGGCACCAGCAACCTGATGGCCTATATCCAGGGCGACGTCCCGATCGGGGACTACGACCCGGTGCGGCTTGCCAATCTCGGCATCGGCCACGGCGCGATCGACTGGGGTGGCGGCTACACCTATTTCAACCCGCAGACCGGCAATGAATTCTCCGTGGTCTCCGGCCTTACCTACAATCTCAAGAACGAGTTTTCAGGCTACCAGAACGGCGTCGACTTCCACCTCGACTGGGGCACATCGCACTTCGTGACAAAGCAGCTCCAGCTCGGCCTGGTCGGCTACTACTTCCAGCAGGTCACCGACGATATCGGCGCGCCGCCTGCGCTCGACGGTTTCCGTTCGCGCGTCACGGGTATTGGTCCGCAGATCGGCTTTCTGTTCCCCGTTGGCGAGATGCAGGGCTACATCAACCTGAAAGGTTACAAGGAGTTCTGGCAACAGAACCGGCCCGCCGGGTGGAACACCTGGCTGACCTTCGCGATCTCGCCCAAGGCGCCGGAGCCGCCGGCATCGGCGACACCGATCAGCCGGAAATACTAGAGGAGGCGTCGTCCGCGAGTTTTGTATGAGCGTAGAGCGGCCCACGAGCGGACGTCCGTTTCGCATCGGCTTCCAGACATCGATCATCACGGTGTTTGTCGCCGTCGTGCTGCTGGTCGGGCTGACGCTGGTCTATCTGAGCTTCCAACGGGTGACGCAGATCACCCGCACGGCGGCCTCCGGCTTCATCGAGAAAGTCGCCCAGCTCGGCGCCGGCCATGTCGACGAGCAGTTCAGGAATGTGCGCGACAGCCTCGATATCCTCGCCGGCCTGCCTTCGATTCAGGAGGCGGAGATCGAGGACAATTCCAGGCTGTACGGGCTGATGGCGGCGATGCTGCGCAACAATCCGCAGATCTTCAATCTCTATGTCGGTTATGAGGACGGCTCGTTCCTTGAGATGGACTACATCGATCGCGCCAAGCCGGCCTTCAGGAAAAGCCTGAACGTCGATGAGGATGCGACCTTCCGGCTGGTCCTGATATCGCATACCGGCGGCGCTGCGCCGGCCACGCTCTTTCTCTCCGACAATTTGATCCAGGTGGCGGAGACGCCGGGCCCCACCAGCTACGATCCCCGGCAGCGCCCCTGGTATGTCGAGGCCTTCAAGAGCGACAAGACCCTGCTGACGGGCCCCTACATCTTCTATGCAACCGGCGAGCCCGGCTACACCCTGCGCATGCCGCTCAAGGAAGGCCGCCGCGGCGTCATCGCCGGCGACATCCTGCTCAATCGCTTCGAGGAGATGCTGGGACAGCAGAAGCTTGGGAAATCAGGGCTTGCGTTCCTTTTCAACGATTCCGACCGGATCGTCGGTCATCCCGAGATGAGCCGTCTGCTCGATCAGATGCCGGAGCGCGGTGACGATCTGCCCAGGATCGACGCCATCAAGCTTCCCGGCCTTTCGTCCGCCATCCGTTCCTGGCGGGAGACCGGCCGCGCGCAGCAGTTCTTCGCCGACCCGGCAGGCCGCACCTATGTTGCCGCGTTTCACCGCATCGAGACCGCGGGCGCGGCCAATATCCGCCTTGCGGTGATCGCCCCGCTCGACGAGTTCTTCTCCCGCATCATCGAGGAGCGGCGCACGCTGTTCGCGCTGGCGCTGGCCTTTGTCGGCGCCACGCTGCCGTTCGCGTTCTGGCTGGGCTCGCTGATGGCGCGGCCGCTGCGCAATCTCGCCCGGGAGACCGACGAGATCCAGCGCTTCGAGATCACCGACCATCCCCGCATCCATTCGATGCTTGCAGAGATCGACGAGCTGGGCCGGTCGGTGTTCACCATGCGCAGCGTCGTGCGCAGCTTTTCAAGCTTCATTCCGAAGCAGATCGTCCGGCAGCTGATCGAAACAGGATCATCGCTCAGCCTCGGCGGCTCCCGGCGCGAGATCACGGTGCTGTTCACGGACGTGGCCGACTTCACCGCCAAGACGGAAAAGGCCGATCCGTCGCAGGTGATGATCCATACGTCGCGCTACTTCGCGACGCTGTCCCAGGAGATCATGAACCATCAGGGCACCGTCGACAAATTCATCGGCGATGCGGTGATGGCGTTCTGGAACGCGCCGGCCGACGATCCCGATCACACCGTCAACGCGTGCCGGGCCATCCTGGCGTGTCTTGCGGCGAACAGGGAGCTGAACGAGGCTTTCAGCCGCGAAGGCTGGCCGCCCTACGATACGCGCTTCGGCCTTCATGTCGGTGACGCCGTGGTCGGCAATATCGGCTCCAGCGACCGGATGAATTACACCGCGCTCGGCGCCACCATCAATCTCGCCTCGCGCCTCGAAGGGTTGAACAAGAATTACGGGACGAGCGTGCTGGTGAGCTCGGCGGTTCGCGAGCGAGCCGGATCAGCCTTCCTGTTTCGGAGCGTCGACAGCATCAGGCCGAAGGGATTTGCCGAAGCCATCGAGGTCAGCGAATTGCGTGGCGAGCGGTCGAAGGCGAGCCCGGCCGAGCTTGCGATGTGCCGCCGGTGGGAAGAAATCCATGCCGCGATCGAACGCAAGGAGGGACCGGCCGCGCTGATCCGGCTCACGGGCTTCATGATCGATTACCCCGAAGATGGCGTGGCGCATTATCACGCGCAGCAGCATCTTGCCGCCGCCCGGGCAGCCGGAGAAGTCGCGTGAGCCGCCGCCAAGCCGGAGAAATCCGCGCGATCGGCCGCAGGCAATTGCTCCGCAACGCGGTAGGCCTCCTCGCAGGCTCCCTGCTCGGCGCGCCCGCGATCGCCCAGGCCCGCACCAGACTGCGGCTCGGCTATCTGCACGTCATCGCGGTCGACGGACAGATCTGGACCGGAATGGATCGCGGCACGTTCGACAAACAGGGGATCGAGTTCGATTTCCATGAATTCAATACCGGACCGGAGGTGTTCGAAGCGATGGCCGCGGGCAAGCTCGACGTGCTGTCGGCCGGCGGCGTGCTTTCGAACTATCTGGCGCTCGGCGCCGGCCGCGCCTTCCTGATCAACGACATCGAGATCGCGACCGCCCAGCTCTGGGTGCGGCCCGACCGCGGGGTACGGACCTTCGCCGATCTCAAGGGCAAGACCGTCGCCACCACGGCCAAGACCACCGCCCATATCTTTCTCGACCGGGCGCTGCACGCCAACGGCATCAAGTCCACCGATGTTCAATTGCGCAGCAGCAGCATGTCGGCGGCGGTGGCGTCGTTCGTGGCGGGCGAAGTCCCCGCGGTCGCGCTGTGGGTGCCGTTCAACATTACGGTGCGCGAGAAGGTACCTGACGCGATCAAGCTGGTCGACGCGTCCGCCTTCTATCCGCAATCGGCAGTCGTCGGCGGCTGGGTGGTCAAGCACGATTACTACGACGCCAACAGGGAAGTCCTTGCCCGGATCATCCGCGGCTGGGCCGAGGCCAACGACTACATCGTCCGCAACACCGCAGCGGCCGCCGAAGCGCTGCAGAAAAATCACTATGAGCGGGCCTCACACGCCGACGTCATGGAAGCGCTGAAGGCGCAGAAGATGTTTTCCTCGCGCGAATGGAAACGGCTTTACCACGACGGCACCGTCGCGAAATGGCTGCAGCAGGCCAGCGATTTCTTCATGACGGACGCCGGCGTGTCCAAATCCGTTCCGGCATCGGAATATTTCGATCCGCAGCTTTATCTCTCGACCATCGGCTGAAGCCGGCACTGCGAGCGTTGCCCGGTCCAAAAATGCTGTAGTCTGCTCCCTCAACAGCCCTGACGGGGAGGATTCGCAAGCATGGCGCAAGACGCACGGGCGCAGAAATCCTGGCCGCTGTTTTCCTCGCTCGCCTCCTGGCAGCCCGCTTTCCTGCCAGGTGACCTGATCGCGGGCCTGACGCTCGCCGCCATCGCGGTTCCGGAGCAGATGGCGACCGCGCGGCTCGGCGGCTTCGCGCCGCAGATCGGCTTCTTCGCCTTCATGGCGGGCTCGGTCGGCTTCGCCATGCTCGGCGGCAACCGTTTCCTCTCCTGCGGCGCCGACTCCACCATCACGCCGATCTTCGCCGGCGGCCTCGCCGCGATGGCCGCGACCGGCTCGGCGGACTATCAGGCGCTCGCGATCGCGCTGGCGCTGATGGTCGGCGTGATGCTGGTCGCAAGCGGCATCTTCAGGCTCGGCGGCATCGCCAACCTGCTGTCGGTGCCGGTGACGGTCGGCTTTCTCGCCGGCATTTCCGTGCACATCATCGTATCGCAACTGCCCGGCGTGCTCGGGATCGAATCGCCGAGCGGGCCGACGCTGGACCGCATCGGCGTGATCGCGGGCGAGCTTGGCCATACCAACCCCTACACTCTCTGCATCGGTTTTGGCGTGCTTGCCGTGGTGTTCATCTCCGAGGCCATCAACGCAAAGATTCCCGGCGCACTGATCGGGCTTGTCGCCGCGACATCAGCGGTGATCTTCGCCGGTCTCGAGACCAAGGGCGTGAAGGTGGTCGGCACGGTGCCGGCGACGCTGCCGAAGCCGACCTTGCCCGATGTTTCGCCGGAGCACTGGGTTCGCCTGGTGCCACTCGCCTTCGTGATAAGTGTGGTGGTCATGGTGCAGACAGCCGCCACCACGCGGTCTTTCCTTTCCGATCCCGACAAACCCGCCGACGTCGACCGCGACTTCCTCGGCGCCGGCGCCGGCAGCGTGCTATCAGGAATTTTTGGCGCCTTCCCGGTCAATGCCAGCCCGCCCCGCACCGGCATCGTCGCAGAGACCGGCGGCAAGTCGCAGGTAGCCAGCCTTGCCGCCGCGGCCATCGTGCTCGCGCTGCTCGCCTTCGGCACGGGGCTGTTGCAGCGCGTACCGGATGCGGCGCTCGCCGGCATCCTGTTGTTCGTGGCGCTGCGCATCATCCGCGTAAAGCAGATCGTGACGATCTTTCGCCAGTCTTTCGGCGAGTTCCTGCTGATCCTGGCCACCGCCGCGCTGATCATCGTGCTGCCGATCCAGCAGGGCGCGGCGCTCGCGATCATCCTGTCGCTGCTGCACGGCGTCTGGAGCACCACGCGCGCCAAGCTCGTCGAGTTCGAGCGCGTGCCGGACACCACGATCTGGTGGCCGGCGCATCCGCACATTCCGGGCGAGCGCCTGCCCGGCGTCGCCGTGGTCGGCCTGCAGGCGCCGCTCTCCTTCCTCAACGCGCCGGGTTTTCGCAGTGACGTAGCCAAGGTCGTCACCACTGCGCGGCCGAAGCTGCTGGTGCTGGAAGCGAGCGGCATGGTGGAAATCGACTTCACCGCCGCGCAGGTGCTGCTCGACATCTTCAAGGCCTGCCGCGAAGACGGCGCCACGGTCGCCGTCGCGCGGCTGGAGTTGACCCGCGCGCAGGATGCGTTCGAGCGCTTCGGGATTTACGATGCCCTGCCGCGGGAGCACGTGTTCCATAGCGTGGAGGAGGCGGTGCTGAAGCTGGCAAAAGGCGCTTGATGTTCAGGAGGAATTCCGCGGATGGCTCAGGCGAGGACAAACCACATGGCTGCTGCGAGCAGCAGGACGAACCAGATGATCGAAATTTCGAACCAGTAGTCCCTGCGTTTCACGACCTTCACTCGAAGTAGCCCTGACCATGTTCGAGCACGCCCGATCAAGGGACCGCTTGCTCCGCTCCCGCAAGTGCTTTCGCAGGCTCCGGCTCGACTTATCGATGCGCAATCGTGCGATTTTGAAAAGGGCCGTGGCGCGGACGCTGTGCCCCTCCCCCTGGAGGCTGGAACCAGCCGTCAGGAAAGCAGCGCCGGAAAATCCTGCAGCAGGGGATCGCGGATCGCAGGCGACTGGATGGCGCGGAACAGGATCCTCGCCGTCTTCAGGTCGTTGGCCTTGAGGCACAACTCGAGGATCTCGCGCACGGCGGCATCGCGCATCAAGTCGTCCGACACCTTCATCGCCAATTCCATCGCAGCCTTGGCGGCCCGCTTGTAACGTTCGTTCTCGAGCTCGAACTTCTTCTGGGCTGCTTTCTTGCCGTCTGCGTCGTGCGCGGCGACGACGGCGGCGCCATCGGCGACGGAACGGCAGATGCTGCGGATCCTCTCGGCAGCCTCGATGTCGCCGAGCGGCGACGGGACAGCCTCTTCCCAGACCTCTTTGGCCTTTTCCTTGTCGAACCAACGCATCGCTCGCCCCGCCATGCCATGATTTTGCGATCACCGCATCGCCTCATCAAGGGATGAGCATAAAGGACGGCGCCGCTATCGGCGAGCCGCTTTTCTGGCGTGAATGTGCTTGACCCCGTCAGCTGGTGCGCTTTGCCCCAATCGTGTCGAACTGAGCCTTCTGCTCGTCGCTCAGGGTGGCATAGAAATCGTCCAGCGCCGGCCGCAGCCACTTGATCGCGTCCAGCATGGCGTCAAGCCTTGTGTCGGCCGTCGCCAACCGGTCCGGCGCGGTGAGGTTCTCTTCCGGCTGGCAATCGAAATTCAGCGTGTTCCTGGCGAGCGCGCTCATGCGGGAAAGCGCGTCCAGCTCCTCGCGCTGCGAGTTGCTCAGGTGCAGCTTCGCTTCGATCTCGGAGGCCGGCCATTGCAGCGTTTCGGGCGCCATACAGCTTTGGGCAGCGGGGACCTTGGGCGCGAATGGCGCGCGCTGATCGTTCAGTGCGGCCAACTCCCCTTTCTGGTCGTCGTCAAGCGACTCCTGGAATTTCTCAAATGGCGTTCGTATGCGTTCGATCGCGGATTTCATCGCTTCCAGGCGCTGCTGCATGGCAGCCAGCCTGCCCGACGGCGTTGACGCGGCCTCGCTCGGGCAAGCCGCGTGGACGGCCTGGGCCGCCTCGACCGACGCCTTGCGGAGATCATCCAGGATCGACTGCTGCTCCTCGCTCAGCCGCATTGACTGCCTGATCTGCTCGACCGGGAGACTGGCAAGCTCACCGGCGTGATCGCTGCAGACTTGCTCCAGCGTCGGGAATTTGCGAAATTTTCGACCACGCGGAGGCGAGACGTAACGGGCGAGCTCGTCTTCGTCGTAAGGGGTGAAGATCGCGGCGTAGATATCGCGATAGCCGTAGCCCCAGAAGCCCATGCCATCGCCCCAGAGCGCATAGTCGTAGAGGTCGTAATAGGCGAACGGCCAGAACAGCGGACCGACCCATCCATACCCGCCGTCGCTATGCTGCCACCACCCGCTCGCGCCACGCTGGCCGTGCCAGCCTGCCAATGCGGCACCGGCCGCGACCTGCACCCGCGCAACCGGCCGCGTGATCCAGTCGGGGCCGCGGGTGACGTTGATGCGGGGCGACGAGCCGGTCGCCTCGGCGTTGGCTGATCTGATACGCCCGCCGCGCCGACCATGCAGGCCACCGAGCGCCAGTGAGGCAACCGATCTCACGACGCCAATCGGGCCGCCGCCGATACGCAAGCGCAGGCCCCTCGCCTCGGCGGTGCTCGACGGCACGATCGCCAGAAGCAGCATGGACGTTCCCAACGCGGCAATCCCAATAGGGAATTTCGACATGGCACCCTCAGAGGAGGCCGATCATCAACCGAACGCCCGATGGAACCGAATGTTCCGAAGCGGAGCTACGCCGCCGGAACGATCTTCCCCGGGTTGAAGATATTTTGCGGGTCGAGCGCCTTTTTTAGGGCACGCATCGCGTCGAGCGCCTCGGCCCCCAGTTCGGCAAGCAGATATTTCTGCTTGCCCTGGCCCACGCCATGCTCGCCGGTGCAGGTGCCGCCCATGGATTGGGCGCGCTCGACCAGGCGGTGCATGAAGTCCTCGCCGCGCGCCATCTCGTCCCTGTCGTCGACGTCGCACAGCAGCGAGCAGTGGAAATTGCCGTCACCGACATGGCCGACGATCGGCGAAAGCAGATTGAGCCGCTTCAGGTCCTCCTCCGTCTCGGTGACGCAATCGGCCAGCCGCGAGATCGGCACGCAGACGTCGGTCGCGACCACGCCCGCGCCGGGGCGCAGCGCCTTCACCGACCAATAGGCGTCGTGGCGCGCCTGCCAGAGTTTGGTGCGATCCTCGGGCCGCGTGGTCCAGGTGAACTCGCCGCCGCCGCATTCGTTTGCGATCTCTGCGAAGTTGCGCGACTGCTCGGCGACATCGGCCTCGCTGCCGTGGAATTCCAGCAGCAGCAGCGGCGTCTCCGGCAGCGAGAGTTTTGAGTAGTTATTGCAGCAGCGTACCTGCTCGGCATTGAGCAGCTCGATGCGCGCCACGGGAATGCCGGTCTGGATCGCCATGATGGTGGCCTGGCAGGCGCCGCGCACGGTCTCAAATGAACAGGCAGCCGCCGCGATGGTCTCGGGAATGCCGCGCAGCTTGATGGTGAGCTCGGAGATGATGCCGAGCGTGCCCTCGGCGCCGATGAAGAGATGCGTGAGGTCGTAGCCGGCCGAAGACTTCTTCGCCCGCGTACCGGTCCTCATGATCTCGCCGTCGCCGCGCACGACTTTCAGCGCCAGCACATTCTCGCGCATGGTGCCGTAGCGTACCGCATTGGTGCCGGAGGCGCGGGTCGAGGCCATGCCGCCGAGCGAAGCATCGGCGCCGGGATCGATCGGGAAGAACACGCCCTGGTCGCGCAGATGCTCGTTCAGCGCCTTGCGGGTCACGCCGGGCTCGATCACGCAGTCGAGGTCGTCGGCATGAACCTCCAGCACCTTGTTCATGTCGCGCAGATCGACGCAGATGCCGCCGGCGGGCGCGTTGACATGGCCTTCCAGCGAGGTGCCGGTGCCATAGGCAATGATCGGTACGCCGTGCCTGGCGCAGATCCGCACCGTGTCCTGGATGTCCGATGTCTCCTGCGCCATGACGACGCCGTCCGGCGGCTGTGGCGGCAGCCAGGTGGTGGTATGCGCGTGCTGCTCGCGCACGGCCTGCGAGGTGATCAACCGGTTGCCGAATTGCGCGGCGAGTTGCTCCAGCGCGCTTGCCAGCGCCTTGGGCTCCGGCCGCTTCAAATTACTGGTTGTTGTCGGTGCCACGTAAGATTCCTCCCGGCTTTGGGCGACGGTGACAAAGGATATATAAGGGGTCAAGACAGCAAAGGGATGGAAATGACTGCCGCAACTGCCTTGAAGGATATGCCGCTACCGCCTGCGCCGTTCCTGTCGTCGGTGATGCAGCTCGAGCCGCAATGGATCGACTACAATGGCCATCTCAACATGGCCTATTACAACGTGATGATGGACCGCGCCATCGACGAATTATGGCTGCAGCTCGGCATCGGTCCGATCTACATGAAGGAGCGCCACGGCTCGACCTTCACCGCCGAATGCCATGTGCGCTATTTGCGCGAGATTCATCTCGGCGATCCCGTGCAGGTCTCCGTCTGGCTGCTCGGGGCCGACGAAAAGCGGCTGCATACGTTCGAGGAACTGCGCCATGCGACCGAGGGCTGGCTGTCGGCGACCTCGGAGAACATGACCGTTCATATCGACATGAGCGTGCGCAAGGTCGCGCCGTTTCCGTCAGACATCCGCGCCCGCATCGCCGCGGTACTGGATACGCACGCTGCCCTGCCAAGGCCGGAGGGCCTCGGCCGCAAGATCGGGATGCCGGTTCGTTAGGCGGGCAGACCCGCTTCTGCCAGCGCGCCGGCGACGCGGTCGCAATGCACGGGCGGCAATGGCGGCATGCCGAGCCATATCTGCGACAACGTGAGTTCGGGGTAACGCACCCTGAGCATGCCGAGGCTGCGGCGGGCTTGCGCCTTCGCATTGCCATAGACATAGGTTGGGCACAGCGTCCGATGCACCCACAACGCGGACGGATGCTGGCGCAGCCCCCGCTCCTGCCATTCCGCGGCCTCGGTGTAGGCGCCGGCGAGGAAATACGCGCAGCCGATGCCGACCTGGCTGTTGAAGGCGAGCGTGTCATACGGCGCGAGGTCGAGCGCGATCTTGAATCGCTCGATCGCCGATTCCGGATCGCCCCGGTAGACGTCGATCCAGCCGCTGCGGCTCCAGGCCCATGCCGATCCGCCGTCGAGCGAAAGCGCCCGCGCGATCACCTGCGCGGCCGCGTCCTGTTCGCCGAGCAGGGTCAGCGCATTGCCGAGCACGGCGAGCGTGGTGGCGTCGCCGGAGAGCGCTGTCGCCGTTTGCGTCAGCTCGATGCCGCGCGCCCGCTGCTCCGCCGGTTCCGATGTGAAGTGATAGACGACGCGTTGCAGATGCGCCCAGGCCGCAAGCGCCGTGGCGAGCGCCTGCTGCGGATCCTCCTCGATCGCGTGCTCCAGCAATTCGAGCGCCTGCGCATTGCCTTCGGCATCCAGGGAGAGAACCCCGGGCATGGCGCGCAGCGCAAGCTCGTGCGGGCTGAGTTCGCTGCCCGGCTTCTGCAAGGCATGCTCGATCTCGGCCGAACGCAAACAAGGCTGCAAGGCCGCGGCAATCCGGGTTGCGAGATTCTCTTCGACCGCGACGTCGTCGCACAGCAGACCATCGGCGCGATGCGCCCAGAGCTGGCGGCCGCTCTCATTGTCAGTCAGTCGGAACAACAGCCGCATCTGCGCGCCCGCGCCGCGGATCGCACCGGAGAGCTGATACCGGGCGAAGTGCGATTCGCGCGACACCGCGATCCCCGCGCGCGTCAGCGCGGTCGAGAGATCGGCGGCTATGTCGCCGGCGATCTCGACATGATCGCCCCCCGCTTCGATCCCGGCGAAGGCCAGGGTCAGGCGGTCGCGCGGCGGCACGAACAGTGGCGACATGGATGCAACCGCGGCGGCAAACACCGCCTGCCGCCTCAGAGTCTGTGACGGCGTCTCGCCATAGCGGCGGCGATACTCGACCGAAAAGCGGCCGAAATGCGGAAAGCCGCAGCGGGCCGCGACGTCCATGATCTTCTCGCCGGACGCGCCCTGCAGCAATTCCCGCCGCGCGCGCTCGAAGCCGATGTCCCGCAACGCTTCGCGCGGCGTCTTGCCGAGGAACGCCAGAAACTGCCGCTGCAGGGTGCGCCCGGACGTGCCGGCGATGCCGGCAAGTTCCTTGAGGGTCCAGCGGTGACCGACATTGGCATGCATCGCGTTCAGCGCGCGACGAACCCCGCGCGGCTGCAACGATCCCGTCCACGGAGTGTACCGGCCTGAAGTCACTGCTGCGAACTCCACCACACCGGATTCGTCCCATGAGCGGCGATAAAGTTCACCCGCGGGATAGCCGTGTCGCGATCTGGATAGCTCGAAGACCGGCCGCGGCCTATTTAATTTTCCAGATCCGGGACAAAAGCCCGTGATGGCGTCCCGCCGCTGATTTCACAGCGCCGCCACTGCCTTCGCCGCCGCGGAAGGCATGCCGATCGCAACGTCGCGGCGAAACAGCAGCAGGCCCGCAACCGCAACCGAAAGGAACAAGATCATGGCACCTTCATCTTCCGCCGCGACCCAGCAGCCGCAACCCGACTTCGACGCCTTGAAAGCCCGCCAGCGCAGCGCGTGGTCGTCCGGCGACTATGCCGTCGTCGGCGCGACGCTGCAGATCGTCGGCGAGGAACTCTGCGAAACACTCGACCTGCGCGCCGGCCAGCGCGTGCTCGACGTTGCCGCTGGCAACGGCAATATCACGCTGGCCGCGGCGCGACGCTGGTGCGAGGTGGTTTCGACCGACTATGTCCGTGCGCTGCTCGACCGCGGCCGCTTGCGCGCGACCGCCGACGGCCTGTCGGTGGAATTCAGGGAAGCCGACGCCGAAGCGCTGCCGTTCGACGACGAAGCGTTCGACGCCGTGGTCTCGACCTTCGGTGTGATGTTCACGCCGAACCAGGACCGCGCGGCAAGCGAGCTCATCCGGGTCTGCAAGCGCGGCGGCAAGATCGGGCTCGCCAACTGGACACCCGAAGGCTTTATCGGCCAGCTGTTCAGGACGCTCGGCAAGCATCTGCCGCCGCCAGCCGGCACGAAATCGCCGCTGCTGTGGGGCACCGAAGCCCGTATCAAGGAAATGTTCGGAGCCGTAGCCAGCGACATCCATGCCGAGCGGCGGAATTTCGTCTTCCGCTACCGGTCGCCGGAGCATTTCGTGGAAGTTTTCCGGACCTATTACGGCCCGACCGTAAAAGCATTCGATGCGCTCGATGCCGCCAGGCAGGACGCGCTGAAGCGCGATATCCTGGCACTGATCGGGACGATGAACCGATCCGGCGACGGCACGATGGTGTTGCCGGGCGAGTATCTGGAGATCGCGATCACCCGGCGCTGAGCCTGTCTTTACCGCCGAACAGAGGGATCGACGGACTGAAGCGACAATGTCACGGCTTCAAGCGTCAACGCCGCGCGAAAAGCTTCGCGCGGCGTTGACTTGTCCGGATGGTTTCGAATATCGCGGCCGGGTCTTGGGGAGATCCTTCATGTCCGCTCGCCGCCTGCTCGCCGCCGCGCTCGTCATCGTCACATCGATATTGCCTGCCGTGGCCGCCCCGACCGCCGCCACCTCAATTTCAGCCGCGCGAACGACGACCTACAAGACCGTATGTGAACGGCCTGAACATCTTCTATCGCGAAGCGGGTCCAGCCAACGCGCCGGCCATCCTGCTATTGCACGGCTTCCCTTCCTCATCGCGGATGTTCGACACGCTGATGCCCCTGCTCGCCGACCGCTATCATCTGGTCGCGCCCGATTATCCCGGCTTTGGCAATTCCGAGGCGCCTGCGCCCGACAGATTCTCCTACACTTTCGCGGCCATCGCCGATGTCGTCGGCGCTTTTACTGAAGTGCTCCACCTCGACCGCTATGCGCTCTACGTGCAGGATTACGGCGGGCCGGTGGGTTACAGGCTCGCCGTCGCCCACCCGGAGCGGGTGACCGCGCTCGTCGTCCAGAATGCGGTCGCGCATGAAGAGGGCCTCGGCAGGCTGCAGGCCGCGCGCAAGGGTCTTTGGGCAGACCGGGCCGCGAATGAAGCAGGCTACCGCGCCCGCCTGGCCTCGGTCGACGCGTCGAAGGAGCGCCATCTCGGCAGTTCGCCGCATCCCGAACGCTACAGTCCTGATCTATGGAAGGATGAGGTGGCGTTCCTGGCGAGGCCGGGTGAGGCCGGGTGAGGCCGACGTTCAGTCGGAACTGTTCTATGACTACCGCACCAATCTGACCTAATATCCGGCGTGGCAGAGCTGGCTGCGCGAGCGCCACCCGCCGACCCTGATCGTCTGGGGCCGCTACGATCCCACATTCGATGTTGCCGAGGTTGCAGCCCTCAAGCGCGACGTGCCGAGGGCAGAAGTGCATGTGCTGGACGCCGGCCATTTCGCACTCGACGAATCCGCAAGCGATGTTGCGAAACTGATGCGCGGCTTTCTGGGACGGCTGCCGCATGTCGCGAGGAAGCCGGCCGGCTGAAGGCGAGGAAGCCGAAACGAAAAGCCCGACGCCAACGGCGCCGGGCTTTTCGTGCGCACTATACCCTCGTGCGGCGGCGCGAGACGCCGACCACGGCGGATACCAGGAACAGCACGACGGCGATGAAGAAGATGATCTTGGCGATTTCGATCGAGGCGCCGGCGAGGCCGCCGAAGCCCAGGATACCCGCGATCAACGCGACGATGAGGAAGGTGACGACCCAGCCTAACATGTCCAGAACCTCTGTTTTCCGCTGTTGGTCTCGGGCGGCGCGTGAGCTGCCGCCGTTGCAGAAATAATCCGTCGCGGAAACGAAGGTTCCGGGGCGGGAAAGCCGTAAAATTTACGCGCCGGGTGGAACAAAATCGCCCTGCGGTCCGGAAAATCGGCCGGCGTGGCGCGCGCCAATAACTCTGTAAAACCGGCGGCTTCGGCCTCATATAGGCTCCAATCCCTGCTAAGAAGGCTCCCCCTGACGACCCTGCGGTGCCATCGTGGGGAAATATGATTCGCGTGATGACCGAGCCGAGCAAACTGAGCCATCTGAGCGTTCCCGACCACCAGCCCACGGCCGGCGGCATTGCTGCGCGCGCCCGCGCCGCGGCGACCCCGCGCTATCTCGACGGGCTCAATCCCGAGCAGCGCGAGGCAGTGGAGACGCTCGACGGACCGGTGCTGGTCCTGGCCGGCGCTGGCACCGGCAAGACGCGCGTGCTCACCACCCGCATCGCCCACATCCTGAGCCAGGGTCGGGCGCGCCCGAACGAGATCCTCTCGGTGACCTTCACCAACAAGGCCGCGCGCGAGATGAAGCTGCGGCTCGGCCAGATGCTGGGCCAGGCGGTGGAAGGCATGCCGTGGCTCGGCACGTTCCATTCCATCGGCGGCCGCATTTTGCGTTTCCACGCCGAAATGGCGCAGCTCAAATCCAATTTCACCGTGCTCGATGTCGACGACCAGATTCGGCTGCTCAAGCAACTGCTGCAGGCCGAGGACATCGACGACAAGCGCTGGCCGGCGCGCATGCTGGCGGGCCTGATCGACGGCTGGAAGAATCGCGGCCTCGCTCCGACGCAGGTGCCGGCGGGCGAAGCCACGGTGTTTGCCAATGGCAAGGGCGGCAAGCTCTACACGAGTTATCAGGAACGCCTGAAGATTTTGAATGCCGCCGATTTCGGCGATCTTCTGCTGGAGAACATCCGCATCTTCCGCGAGCACCCGGATGTGCTCCGGCAATACCAGCAGCGCTTCAAATTCATCCTGGTGGACGAATATCAGGACACCAACGTCGCGCAGTATCTCTGGCTGCGGCTGTTGTCGCAGGCGCCCTCCTCTTCTTCCACCTCGCCCCGCGTGCGGGGAGAGGTCGATGCACGAAGTGCATCGGGTGAGGGGGACTCTCCGCAGACCGAACTCGTGGAGAGAGCCCCTCACCCCGGCCCTCTCCCCGTGAAGGACGGGGAGAGGGAGCAGAGCACCCCTCCCCTCAAAAACATCTGCTGCGTGGGCGACGACGACCAGTCGATCTATGGCTGGCGCGGCGCGGAGGTCGACAACATCTTGCGCTTCGAGCACGATTTTCCCGGCGCGAAAGTCATCCGCCTCGAGCGCAATTACCGCTCGACCGGCCATATCCTCGCCGCCGCCTCCTATCTCATCGCGCATAACGAAGGCCGGCTCGGCAAGACCTTGCGCACCGAGGATGTCGACGGCGAGAAGGTCACCGTCACCGGCGCCTGGGATTCGGAGGAGGAAGCCCGCGGCATCGGCGAGGAGATCGAGGACCTGCAGCGCGCCGGCGACAGGCTGAACGAGATCGCGATCCTCGTGCGCGCGTCCTACCAGATGCGCGAGTTCGAAGACCGCTTCGTCACCCTCGGCCTGCCCTATCGCGTGATCGGCGGTCCTCGGTTCTATGAGCGCGCCGAAATCCGCGACGCGCTGGCTTATCTGCGCGTCATCAATTCGCCCGCCGACGACCTGGCCTTCGAGCGCATCGTCAATGTGCCCAAGCGCGGGCTGGGCGACGCCACCGTGCAGCTCTTGCACGACCACGCCCGCAAGCGCCGCATCCCCTTGTTCGAGGCGGCGCGCGCCGTGGTCGAGACCGACGAGCTGAAGCCGAAGGCACGCGGGTCCTTGCGCGGCCTGGTCGCGCAATTCGACCGCTGGCGCGGCGCGCGCGAGGTCATGGCGCATACCGAGCTCGCCGAGATCGTGCTGGACGAGAGCGGCTACACCGAGATGTGGCAGAAGGACCGCTCCGCCGACGCCGCCGGCCGGCTAGACAACCTCAAGGAACTGATCCGCTCGATGGAGGAGTTCGAGAACCTGCAAGGCTTCCTCGAACACATCGCGCTGGTGATGGACCGCGACGGCGGCGCCGAGGAGGAGGCCGTGTCGCTGATGACCCTGCATTCGGCGAAGGGCCTCGAATTCGACAATGTGTTTTTGCCCGGCTGGGAGGAAGGCCTGTTTCCGAGCCAGCGCACCCTCGACGAACAGGGCCGCGCCGGCCTGGAGGAAGAGCGCCGCCTCGCCCATGTCGGGCTGACGCGGGCGCGCCGCCGCGCAAAACTCTATTTCGCCACCAACCGCCGCATCCACGGCACCTGGTCGACCACGATCCCCTCGCGCTTCCTCGACGAATTGCCGGCGGCCAGCGTCGAGATCACGGAATCCAGGGGCGGTTCGGGCTGGGGCGGCAGCGGCGGCTATGGCCCGTCGCGCTTCGACAATGTGGAATCCTTCGGCTCGAGCTATGGGACGCCCGGCTGGCAGCGCGCGCAGGCCCGCCGAGGCGGGCGCAATGGCCAAGGCGGACAAGCGCGTGGCGGCTTCGAGGAAGCGCAGTCGCCTTTCTCGGGTTCGCGCAGCGATACCTCGGGTTCGCGCAGGATACCTCCGGCCGCGGCGATTTCGGCGGCTTCTCGCGCAACAAACGCGCGCCCCTGACCATCGAGGGCGAGCTGGTCGCGAAATCCACCGGCACGGTCTCGGAATTTTCCCTCGCCGACCGTGTGTTCCACCAGAAGTTCGGCTACGGCCATGTCGTCAAGATCGACGGCAACAAGCTCACCATCGCCTTCGACAAGGCCGGCGAGAAGAAGGTGGTCGACAGTTTTGTCGAGCGGGCGTGACATTATGACGGGGGTCTGCCCCTGGTAGGCCTTGACCATTCTTGATCTGTTCGTATGAGATGGCCCCATGGTTCGGGGCCGGACGATCCTTCTGATTCTCGCGCTCGCGGCGCCTTCATTGGCGCGCGCGGCGGACCCCATCATGACGTTTTCCGAGTCGACGGCGATGCTCGCGAAGATCTGCGGCGCCGAGATCACCGCCAATTGCCGCGGCGTCAATCCGACTCCGGCCGGCTCAAGGAATGCCTGTCCCGCAACCAGGATGTGATGTCGCCGCAGTGCAAGGCGAACTACCTGGTGCCGTTCGACCAGATCCAGAAGCGGATTAATGCGCGTGCCACGGTCGCCGGCGCCTGCCGGCTGGAAATCATCAAGCTGTGCCACGGCTCGACCAAGGAGACCAGCAAGTCGGTCCCCTGCCTCCTGACCGCCAAGGGCGTCAGCCGCAACTGCACCCAGGCCACTATCGACGCGGGGTACCGCTGATGCGCGCGGCGCTGCGCCA
>CAVOML010000014.1:0-198366 GCA_963697015.1 uncultured Alphaproteobacteria bacterium | reverse complement strand
ATTCGAACGTCCGACCCTCAAATTCGTAGTCTGATGCTCTATCCAGCTGAGCTACGGGCGCGTATTTCGCATGCGATCGCGGGCTGATCGCCCGCCTGCCTTCCGAATATATCGGAATGGCCGCGAAAGTGCGCACTAGCTACCCGCTCCGGCGCCGATTGGCAAGATCCGCAACGGGGCATTCGGCTGTCGATTTGCGCAGCTAAAGCGAGAATTTACGCCCTCGCCCGCTCGTGACGGACGGTCAGGAGTTCCACCGGCCGGTCCGGGATCACGATCCGGAATGTGGCTCCGAGCGTGCCCTCGACCAGATGGATCTCGCCGTCATGGGCGCGGACGAGCTCGGCGGCGATGGCAAGGCCCAGCCCGCTGCCACCAGGACGGCCGGAAGTCTGGAACGCCTCAAACAGATGGTCGCGCGCCTTTTGCGGCACGCCGGGACCGGTATCGGACACTTCCAGGATCGCGACCGCGCCCTCGCGCCGCCCGGTGACGCGGATCTGCATGCTGGCGGGGTCAGCCTTCGGATGGCTTTCCAGCGCCTGCGCCGCATTGCGCACCAGATTGAGCAGCACGCGGAACAGCTGGTCGGGATCGGCGTCGATGCTGAGCCCGCGCTCGATCGCCGTGATCCAGGTGATCGAGGCGTCGCTCGCAAGTCCCGCCGTCTCTCGCACCTCGGCCACCACGGGCTCGATCGGGATCATGCGGCGGTCGGGCGCAGCTTCCTGGGCGCGGCCATAGGACAGCGTCGACTGGCAGAAGGCGATGGCGCGCTCGAGCGAGCGCATCAGCTTTGGCGCAAAGCGCTGCACCCTGGGATCGGGCACGGTTGCGAGCTGGTCGGACAAAAGCTGCGAAGAGGCCAGCAGGTTGCGCAGATCGTGGTTGATCTTGGAGACGGCGAGGCCCAGCGCCGCCAAACGGCTCTTCTGGTTGAGCATCGAGACCAGATCGCGCTGCATGGCCGACAGCTCGCGCTCGGCCACGCCGATCTCGTCGCCGCGCTGGCTGGGCGCGATGACCCGCGCCGCGCTTTCGGGATTTTCGTGGAAGCCGACCATGTTCGCGGTCAGCCGCCGCATCGGCCGCACGAACAGGAAATGCAGGGAAAGATAGACCAGGCCTGCGGTGAGGATCCCGATGCCCAACCCGACGAGCAGCAGATTGCGGGAAAACCGGTACATCGACTGACGCAGCGGCTTCTCATCGACCACGGTCTCGATGAATTGTGCCCCGCCGGGCGCCGGACCGATGACGCGGATCGTCTGGTTGCCGGTCTCCAGCATCATCTCGAACGAGCCCGATATGGCTTCCCACACCGTCATGGTGCGCATGTCGATGTCGTGGTCGATCGCGGCCGGCAGGTCAGCGCTGGCAAGCAGACGGCGCTGCTGGCCGAGCTTGATCGCCACCGCCCGCGCGCCGATGCTGGTGAGGATCTGCCGCGCCAGCGAATCCGGCACCATACCGGATGGCGCGGCGTCCAGCACCAGCGCCGCGGTGTTGGCCGCGGCCAGCCGGTCGTTGAGCCGGTTCATGCGGAAGTTCGCGATCGCAGGCACATAGATCAGCATGCACGCGATCGCTACCAACGGGATGGTCAGCAGAAATAGCTTGCCCGAAAGCCCCAGGCGGCGCGGCATATTTTTTTCCCGCGGTGCCGCTTCCGCGGTTGGCTGGTCGTCGGTCGCTGACACTCTGTCTGCCTTCGCTAGCCCTGCTCCTTGAGGATGCGGTCCGTTGCCTCACCCGGTCAAATTACGGATCGCTAATGTCGTTCGTTTCCGACATTTAGGGTCGGGATGCGGGAACCGCCATCCTCGCCCTCAAAAACACCACGAAAATCGAACTATTCTCTGCAATTAAGACGTTTCGAAGAATGCCGGCTAAATACGCCGCGAACATTGACGAAAACCGGTCGCTCGCTTATAAGCCGCCCCAATTGTCAGGGATGACCCGCCCCTTGGGGCCGGAATCGGCCGCTTCGGGCCGGTCGTCATCCGGACTTCCTCTCAACTCGTAACAGGCAGATTGGCCGGTCAGCGGAGACAGACCCGTGAAGCGGACTTATCAACCCAGCAAACTGGTGCGCAAGCGCCGTCACGGCTTCCGCGCCCGCCTCGCCACCACCGGCGGCCGCAAGGTTCTCGCCGCGCGCCGCGCGCGTGGCCGCAAGCGCCTGAGCGCCTGAGGCCGGGCCTCTTCCGGAGACCTTTCATGGATCGGCTGAGGCAGCGGGCGGATTTCCTCGCCGTTGCCAATGGCGCGCGCGTCAACGCTGCCGCCTTCACCCTGCAGGGACGCCGCCGCGACGATTTAGGTCCGATCCGGGTCGGTTTCACCGTCACCAGGAAAAACGGCAACGCGCCCGAGCGCAACCGCATCCGCCGCCGCCTGCGCGAAGCGGTACGTCGGCTCGATCTCATGGCGATGCGGCCGCACCATGATTATGTGCTGGTTGGCCGGCGTGCGGCCCTGACCTGCGACTTCAATGCCATGCTCGACGAGCTCCGGTCGGCGCTACAACGCCTCGACCGGCAGGGCCGCAAGCGCGGCGCGCGCGGGGCACAACCCGGATCAAACGACGAGACCTGATCGATGCTCGAAAACCGCAACACCATCCTCGCCGTCATTCTGTCCGGATTCGTCCTGATCGCCTGGCAGTATTTCTACAACATCCCGGCGATGGAAAAGCAGCGCGCCGCCCAGCAGACGGCCGAACTGCAGAAGAAGACCGCGCCGCAGCCGAGCGAACAGGCTTCGTCCACGAGCACGCCGCCACAGGCCGGTAGCACGCCGCCGCAGGCCGGTAGCGCCGCGCCCCCTGCTCCGACGACACCAGCCGCGGCCAATACGCCGATTCTCGATCGCGACGCTGCGATTGCGGCCAATCCCCGCGTCAAGATCGAGACTCCGAGCGTCATCGGCAGCATCTCGCTGAAGGGCGGGCGCATCGACGATCTGTCGCTGGTGAAATTCCACGAGACGGTCGACCCCCACTCGCCGCCGATCGTTCTGTTCTCGCCTTCGACCACAGCAAGCCCTTATTATTCCGAATTCGGCTGGGTTCCGGCCGCCGGCTCGACGGTGCGGCTGCCTGACCAGAACACGACGTGGCAACAGGAAGGTATCGGCTCGCTCACGCCATCCTCGCCGGTGGTCCTGAAATACGACAATGGCGAGGGACTGGTTTTCCACCGCACCATTGCGGTGGACGACCGCTATCTCTTCACCGTCAAGGAGGAGGTCACCAACACCGGCAACGCGCCGGTGACGCTGTATCCTTACGCGTTGATCTCACGCGGCGGCACGCCGCCGGTTTCGGGCTACACCATCCTGCATGAAGGCTTCATCGGTTATCTCGGCGAAAAAGGCCTGCAGGAGCTGACCTACAAGAACGTCGACGAGAAACCCTATTCCTTCTCCGATGTCACCAATGCGTGGCTCGGCATCACCGACAAATACTGGGCAGCAGCGTTGCTGCCCGACACCAATCAGACGCTGATGCAAGCCCATTTCTCGACCGGCGGGCAGCAGAAGCGCTATCAAGCCGACTATCTGTTGCCATCGCAGACGATCAATATCGGCGGAACTGGCACCGCCAATGCACGCTTGTTCGCGGGCGCAAAGGAGGCGAGCGTCGTCGGCATCAATTTCCCGCTCGCGGGCCTTGGCGGCTACAACAAGCAACTTGAGCTCAACCATTTCGATCTCTTGATCGATTGGGGCCATTTCTATTTCATCACCAAGCCCATGTTCCTGGGGCTGGACTTCTTCTATCATCTGGTCGGCAATTTCGGCATCGCGATCCTGCTCGTGACCGTGATCGTCAAACTGCTGTTCTTCCCGCTCGCCAACAAGTCCTACGCCTCGATGGCGAAGATGAAGTCGGTGCAGCCGCAGCTGCAGGCGCTGAAAGAGCGCTATCCCGACGACAAGGTGAAGCAGCAGCAGGAGATGATGGAGATCTACAAGAAGGAGAAGATCAACCCGGTCGCCGGCTGTCTTCCGGTCGTGATCCAGATCCCGGTGTTCTTCTCGCTCTACAAGGTCCTGTTCGTCACCATCGAGATGCGGCACGCACCGTTCTATGGCTGGATCAAGGACCTCTCGTCGCCGGATCCGACCAACCTCTTCACCCTGTTCGGATTGCTGCATTACGACCCGACGCAGATCCCGCTGTTCGGCCATTATCTCGCGCTCGGCATCTGGCCGATCATCATGGGCATCTCGATGTGGTTCCAGATGAAGCTGAACCCGACGCCGCCGGATCCGACGCAGCAGATGATCTTCAGCTGGATGCCGCTGATTTTCACCTTCATGCTCGCGGGCTTCCCGGCCGGCCTCGTGATCTACTGGGCCTGGAACAACACGCTGTCCGTGCTGCAGCAAAGCTTCATCATGCGCCGTAACGGCGTGAAGGTGGAGCTGCTGGACAATCTCAAATCCACCTTCATGTGGAAGAAGGCCGAGTCGAAGACCTGACGGCGACGAGCAGAGACGCTTCGCATGACCACCGACCTAGATGCGAAGCTGATAGAAGCGGGGCGAAAGCTGTTCGCCGGCGACTGGCAGTTCGTCTGGGCGTCGCCCTCGATCGAGACGCTGCCGCCGATGGCCGGCCTCGAAGTGGCCTTCGCCGGCCGCTCAAATGTCGGCAAATCCTCGCTCATCAATGCCCTGACCGGCCGCAACGGCCTGGCGCGGACCTCGCACACGCCGGGCCGCACCCAGGAGCTGATCTTTTTCGAAATCCCCGGCAAGACCAGTCTGCGGCTGGTCGATATGCCCGGTTACGGCTATGCCGCCGCACCGAAGGCGCAGGTCGCGTCCTGGACCGCGCTGATCCACAAATTTCTGCAGGGACGGGCGTCGCTGGCACGCGTCTACGTGCTGATCGACGCGCGCCATGGGCTCAAGGACGTCGATCTCGATGTGTTCAAGACGCTCGACAAGGCCGCGGTGAGCTATCAGGTCGTGCTGACCAAGGCCGACCAGGTGAAAGCTGGCGAGCTTGAAGCCTGTCGCGCCAAAACCGCCGAGGCGCTGGCCAAACATCCCGCGGCATTCCCGGGGGTGCTCGCGACCTCGTCGCGCTCGGGTGCGGGCATGCCGGAATTGCGTGGGGCAATGGTGCGGCTCCTGGAGGAACGCAGCTCGTGAGCGCGTATCGCCTCCTGGTCGTGCTCGCCGGCCTGATGGGCGCCTGTGGTGTCATGCTGGCCGCGGCGGCCGCGCATCTGGCGGATGCATCGCGGCTGGGTGCTGCCTCCTCGATGCTGCTGTTTCATGCGACTGCCGTACTTGGCACGGTCGCGCTCGCCGAGCGGGGCCTGCTTCACCTGCGGATCGGCCTTGCCGCGGCGATCGGCTTTGTGATCGCGGCGGCCTTGTTCGCGGGCGACTTGAGCTTACGGCAGTATGCCGGCCATAGCCTGTTCCCGATGGCGGCGCCGACCGGCGGCACGCTCCTGATTGCGAGTTGGCTCGCGCTCGCACTTTCGGCCCTGTGGCCGCGCAGCATGTGACAATGCCGCAACGGAACAGGCGCTTTGCGCGAGGCCCGGCAATCGGATAGAAACCGGCCGACCCGCCGACAAAGAGATCAGCCTCATGACCGAAATCAGCCCGCTCGATCAGGCCCGCATCCTGTCCGAGGCGCTGCCGCACATGCAGCAATATGACGAGGAAACCATCGTCATCAAATATGGCGGCCATGCCATGGGCGCGGAAGATACCGCCAAGGCGTTTGCGCGCGACATCGTGCTGCTGGAGCAGACCGCGATCAACCCGGTGGTCGTGCATGGCGGCGGGCCGCAGATCGCGACCATGCTCAAGCGCCTCGGCATCCAGTCGGAATTTGCGGCAGGCCTGCGCATCACCGATGCCGCGACCATCGAGATCGTCGAGATGGTGCTGGCCGGCTCGGTCAACAAGCAAATTGTCGGCTACATCAACGAGGCCGGCGGCAAGGCGGTGGGCCTCTCCGGCAAGGACGGCAACATGGTGAAGGCGTCGAAGACGACGCGCACCATGGTCGATCCGGACTCCCTTATCGAGAAGGCGGTCGATCTCGGCTTTGTCGGCGATCCCGAGAAGGTCGACCTCACGCTGCTCAACCAGCTGATCGGCTACGAGCTGATCCCGGTGCTGGCGCCGCTGGCGACCTCCTCGGGCGGCCAGACGCTCAACATCAACGCCGACACCTTTGCCGGCGCGATCGCGGGCGCCTTGAAGGCCAAGCGCCTCCTGCTGCTCACCGACGTGCCCGGCGTGCTCGACAAGTCGAAGAAGCTGATCCCGGAACTGTCGATCAAGGACGCGCGCAAGCTGATCGCCGACGGCACCATTTCCGGCGGCATGATTCCGAAGGTCGAGACCTGCATTTATGCGCTCGAACAGGGGGTGCAGGGTGTCGTCATCATCGACGGCAAGATGCAGCATGCGGTATTGCTTGAGTTGTTCACGAATCAGGGCACCGGCACGCTGATCCACAAGTGACACGGCAGGACCATCCATCGTCATGGCGGGAGCGCGCATGGCTCGCGCTCCCCGCCGCGGCCGTGCCCTTCCTGCTATCCGCCGCGCCGGCGCTCGCGGATTTGAAACTCTGCAACCGCATGAGCTATGTGGTCGAGGCCGCGATCGGCATCGACGACAAGGCGGCGACCGCGACGCGTGGCTGGTTCCGCATCGATCCCGCCGCCTGCCGCGTCGTCGTGCAGGGCACGCTCAACGCCGATCGCATCCTGCTCAATGCGCGCGCGCTGCCGGTGTACGGCGCATCGCCTATTCCGCAGAACGGCAATGACACGCTCTGCGTGGCGCAGGGCAATTTCGTCATCGCCGCGGCGCGCCAGTGCCGCAGTGGCCAGACCCAGGCCCAATTCACGCAGGTGACGCCGACGCAGGCCGACGATGGCAATCTCGTTACCTATCTCGCCGAGGACAGTGAATATGACGACGAGCAGGCGCGGCTTGCCGGCATCCAGCGGCTCCTGGTGATCGCAGGCTACGACGCCGCTCCCATTGATGGCGTCGATGGGCCGAAGACGCAAGGAGCGCTCGCCGCCTTTCTGAAGAGCCGCGCCCTGACGCAGGATGTGGTGCAGTCGCCGAACTTCTTCACCACCATGATCGACGCCGTGCAGTCGCCGTCCGCAACGGGGCTCACCTGGTGCAACGACACGCCGCACAAGATCATGGCGGCGGTCGCGACCGACGATGGCAAGTCGGTGGTGAGCCGCGGCTGGTATGGGATCGCACCAGGCAAATGCCTGCATCCCGACGTGACCGGAACGCCAAAGCAGGTGTTCAGCTTCGCGGAGGCCGTCGACGCGGAGAACCGCACCGTCAAGATCAAGGACAAGCCGTTGAACTGGGGCGGCACTACGCCGCTCTGCACGCGCGAGAGCAAGTTCGAAACCAACGAACAGGGCGATTGCCCCGCCCGCGGCTTTGCCGCGACCGGCTTCGCCGCGGTGGATCTCTCCAGCGGCGGCAAAACGCTGCGCTTTGCGATGCCGTGATGACAAACGCACTGCGCAGCTTCACCCATGTCGACACCTGGGTGTTCGACCTCGACAACACGCTCTACCCGCATCACGTCAATCTGTGGCAGCAGGTCGACGCGCGGATCAGCGAGTTCGTCAGCGCCCGGCTGAAAGTGTCGCCGCAGGAAGCTCGGCGGATCCAGAAGGACTACTACCGCCGCTACGGCACCACCATGCGCGGCATGATGACCGAGCACGGCGTGCGCGCTGATGATTACCTCGCCTATGTCCACAAGATCGACCACTCGCCGCTCGAGCCCAATCCGGCGATGGGCGAGGCGATCACGAAACTGACGGGCCGCAAGCTGATCCTGACCAACGGCTCGGTCGATCATGTCGACGCCGTGCTTGGGCGTCTCGGGCTGTCCTCGCATTTCGACGGGGTGTTCGACATCATCGCGGCCGGCCTCGAGCCTAAGCCGGCGCCGCAGACTTACCAGAAATTCTTGCGCGACCACGCCGTTAATCCCGCGAAGTCGGCGATGTTCGAGGACCTCGCGCGCAATCTCGTGGTGCCGCATCAGCTCGGCATGACCACGGTGCTGGTGGTGCCCGACGGCTCCAGGGAAGTCGTGCGCGAGGATTGGGAGCTCGAGGGGCACGATGCCGCCCATGTCGATCATGTCACGGATGATCTGACGGGCTTTTTGCAGAGGCTGGTGAGGGGGTAAACGGGCGCCTTGACTCCGTCCCCCCAAATCCCGAAAAAGCCTCCCCGTCGCTCAAAATTAGCGCTCAAGGAAATCCCGATGTCCGCAGCCCAGCTCGAATCCACCATCAACAGCGCGTTCGACGCGCGTGACGGCATCTCGACCTCGACCAGGGGCGAGGTCCGCGACGCCGTGGATCACGCACTGGAGCTGATGGACAAGGGCGAGGCGCGGGTTGCCGAGCGCGAGGCGAGTGGCAAATGGAAGGTGCATCAGTGGCTGAAGAAGGCGGTGCTGCTGTCGTTCCGCCTCAACGACATGAGCGCGATTGCCGGCGGCCCCGGCAAGGCCGCCTGGTGGGACAAGGTGCCGTCGAAATTCGAAGGCTGGGGCGAGAACCGCTTTCGCGACGCCGGCTTTCGCGCGGTGCCCGGCGCGATCGTGCGCCGCTCGGCCTTCATCGCCAAGAACGTCGTGCTGATGCCGTCCTTCGTCAATCTCGGCGCCTATGTCGATGAAGCGACCATGGTCGACACCTGGTCGACGGTCGGCTCCTGCGCGCAGATCGGCAAGCGTGTGCACATCTCGGGCGGCGTCGGCATCGGCGGCGTGCTCGAGCCGCTGCAGGCCGAGCCCGTAATCGTCGAGGACGATTGCTTCATCGGCGCGCGCTCAGAGGTCGCCGAGGGCGTCATCGTGCGCAAGGGCGCCGTGCTGGCGATGGGCGTGTTCCTGGGCGCTTCCACCAAGATCGTTGACCGCGCGACCGGCGAGGTCTTCATCGGCGAGGTGCCGGAATATTCCGTGGTGGTGCCCGGCGCGCTACCCGGCAAGCCGCTGAAAAACGGTCAGCCGGGCCCGTCCACCGCCTGCGCTGTCATCATGAAGCGCGTGGACGAGCGCACCCGGTCCAAGACCAGCATTAACGAGCTGCTGCGGGATTAACCGAAGCCAATACCGCGCCAAAACGGCCGATCCCCCGACCACCAACCGGTTTGGTCCAAACCCGCTCGGCAAGCAGCAGATGCGATCGCGCAGCGAGGCGACGAGAGGGCGCGCGACGACAGCCTGGGATCAGCAAAGCGAAATCGAAATGGCACCGCATATCGGTAGCCCGCCGCCCGGCATGCATGTTAATCGGGAGGCATGAACGATGCCCTCTCGATTGCCCAGGCCCTCATCCGCTGTCCTTCCGTAACGCCGCTCGATGCCGGCGCGCTCGGCGTGCTCGAAACGCTGCTGAAGCAGCATGGTTTTGAGACGCACCGCGTCACCTTTTCCGAAGCCGGCACCGCCGATGTCGACAATCTCTATGCGCGCATCGGCACATCAGCGCCGCATATCGCCTTTGCCGGCCACACCGACGTGGTGCCGGCGGGCGATGAGGCCGCCTGGAGCCACGGCGCGTTCTCCGGCGAGGTAAAGGATGGCTTTCTTTACGGCCGCGGTGCTGTCGACATGAAGGGCGGCATCGCCTGCAGCGTGGCGGCGGTGCTGCAATATCTCGGCGGTCACGGCGGCAAGCCAAAAGGCTCGATTTCGTTTCTCATCACCGGCGACGAAGAGGCCGCCTCCATCAACGGCACCGTGAAACTTTTGAAATGGGTCGCCGAGCGCGGCGAGAAATTCGACCACTGCGTGCTGGGCGAGCCTTCCAACCAGAAGGAGATGGGCGACTGCATCAAGATCGGCCGCCGCGGCTCGCAGTCAGGCACGCTCTACGTCGATGGCGTTCAGGGCCATGTCGCCTATCCGCATCGCGCGGCGAATCCGGTGCCGGACATTTCGCGACTGATCGTGGCGCTGAGCGACGAGCCGCTCGACCATGGCAGCACGCAATTCCAGCCCTCGAACCTGGAATTCGTCTCGGTCGATGTCGGCAATGGTGCCTTCAACGTCATTCCGAGCCAAGCGCGCGCGACGTTCAATATCCGCTATAACGATCTGCACACCCAGGCGTCACTCCGCGAGTTGGTCGAGACGCGGCTCGCCAAGGCCGCCGGCAACCGCATCAAGGCACGGATCGTGTGGGAACCGTCGAACTCGAACGTGTTCCTGACCAAGCCCGGCGCGTTCACCGATCTCGCGATCGCCGCGATCGAGAAAGTCACCGGCCGCAATCCGGAGCTTTCCACCACCGGCGGCACCTCGGATGCGCGCTTTATCGCGGGCTATTGCCCGGTGATCGAGTTCGGCCTGCTCGGCCAGACCATGCACCAGGTCGACGAGCGCGCGTCGGTGAAGGATATTGAGGTGCTGACGAAGGTCTATCGCGGAATACTGGATCGGTATTTTGCCTAACCTCGTGTCATCGTCCGCGAAAGCGGACGATCCAGTACGCCGTGATATAGCGGTCGATCGCTACGGCCGAAGCGTAGTGGATACCCCGCCTTCGCGGGGTATGACAGCGGGGCCTAATAATCCACCCGCACCAGATACAACCCCTCCGGCGGTGCGACGGGACCGCAGGCGGCGCGATTGCGCGCGGCAAGCGCAGCGGCGAGATCGTCCGCGCTCCAGCGGCCCTCGCCGACCCAGACCAGCGAGCCCACCATCGAGCGCACCTGGCTGTGCAGGAACGAGCGCGCCGAGGTGACGATGCGGATCGCGTCGTCCTCGCGCGTCACATCGAGTTGGTCGAGCGTCTTCTCCGGCGATTTCGCCTGGCACTCGGTGTCGCGAAACGTCGTGAAATCATGCTTGCCTATGAGCCGCTGCGCCGCTTCATGCATCGCGTCCGAATCGAGCCGCCGCGGCACGCGCCAGACACGGCCGACATCGAGTGCGAGGTTCGCGCGCGTATTGACGATGCGATAGAGATAATTCCGCTTCACGGCCGAGAACCGCGCCTCGAACGTCTCGGGCACAATCTCTGCCGACAACACCGCAATCGGAAGCGGGCGCAAATGCGCGTTCATGGCATCGCGCAGGCGCCCCGGCGTAAATTGCTTTTCGATATCGCAATGCGCGACCTGCCCGAGCGCATGAACGCCGGCATCGGTGCGGCCCGCGCCATGCACGCGCACGTCCTCGCCGCAGGTCGCCTTGACGGCTGTTTCCAGCGCGCCCTGCACTGTAGGATGATCAGGCTGAAGCTGCCAGCCGGCAAACGGCGCGCCGTCATATTCGATGATAAGCTTGTAGCGGGGCATCAGTTAAGCCGCGCCGGCGGCTTCAACGGCGTGCCGCGAAGAAACTCCGCGGCCTTCATGGGCGCCTTGCCGGCGCGCTGCAGTTCGATGATGCGGATCGCGCCTTCGCCGCAGGCGATCGTGAGCTGATCGTCGAGCATACTGCCCGGCTCTCCCGATCCGTTCGCCCGCTCGCAGCGCAGTATCTTGACCCGCGCGGCCTCGCCACCGCCGGCGATCTCGCTCCACGCTCCGGGGAACGGCGACAGCCCATGGATGTGACGCAGCACATCGCGCGCGGGCTTGCTCCAGTCGATCCGCGCCTCCGCCTTCTCGATCTTGGCCGCATAGGTAACGCCTTGTTCGTTCTGCTTGACGAGCTGCAGGGCGCCCCGCTCCAGCGCCGCCATCGCGCGCACCATCAGGTCGGCGCCGAGCCGCGCGAGCCTGTCGTGCAGGTCGGAGGCCGTCATCCTATTCGTGATCGGCAGCCGCTCCGCCATCGCGACATCGCCGGTGTCGAGGCCGACATCCATCTTCATCACCATGACGCCGGTCTCGGCATCGCCCGCCATGATGGCGCGGTTGATCGGAGCGGCGCCGCGCCAGCGCGGCAGCAGCGAGGCGTGCAGGTTGAAACAGCCGAGCTTTGGCGTATCGAGAATGGCATGCGGCAGGATCATGCCATAGGCCACCACGACCGCGGCATCAGCTTCATGCGCGCGAAATTCCTCCAGCGCTTCCGGCGTTTTCAGTGTCTTCGGCGTCAGCACGGGAATCCCCAGCCGCCGCGCTTCCACTTCCACCGGGGTCGCCTGCAACTTCATGCCACGCCCGCCCGGCTTCGGCGCGCGGGTGTAGACGGCGGCGATCTCGTGGCCATGCGCGACCAGATCGAGCAGTGTCGGCACGGAGAAGTCCGGCGTGCCCATGAAGATCAGGCGGAGGGGCATCGGCCCTACTCCCCCGCGCGCTTGGCGGCCTTGGAAAACTTCTTGTTCACGCGGTCGCGCTTCAGCTTCGACAGATAGTCGATGAACAGCACGCCGTTGAGATGGTCGATCTCGTGCTGGATGCAGGTGGCGTAAAGGCCCTCGGCGTCCTCCTCATGCACCTTGCCGTCGAGATCGGTGAAGCGCACGCGCACCATGGCCGGCCGCTCGACCTCCTCGTAATATTCGGGGATCGACAGGCAGCCTTCCTCGTAGACCGACAGTTCCTCCGACGAGGAAATGATCTCCGGGTTGATGAAGACCCGCGGTCGCGGCGTGGCCTCGCCCTCTTCGTTCTTTTTCGCCAGATCCATGGTGATCAGCCGCAACGGCTGCGCGACCTGGATTGCGGCGAGCCCGATGCCGGGCGCCTCGTACATGGTCTCGAACATGTCGTCGGCGAGCTTGCGGATCTCCGGCGTCACCTTCTCGATCGCCTTGGAGACGAGACGCAACTGCTTGTCCGGCAGGATGATGATTTCTCGTAAAGCCATGGCGGGCGATTTAAGGCGGCACTCCGCCGGGGTCAATGCGAGGGGGAACACGTTAACCCTCCGCTAACCATAAAAGCCAAGGTGGCATTAACCATAAAAATTTGGCGATTCTTAATCGAAAATGTTCCCTCTTCGTTCGTGTTGGCGTGCGAATCGGCTACAGAAGGCAGCATGAATCCGATTCTTTTCATGATCGGCGGCTGGCCGGTCCACATCACCGACGTCGTCATCGGCTTTGCCGCGGCGACGTTGCTCCTGCTCCTGACCATCACCATCGCGGTGGCGCGCTCCGGCAAGCGCGGGTCCGAGTTCGCGATGATGCAGGCCACCCGGGCCGACGAGCTCGAGCAGCGGCTCAACGAGATGCTACGGGCCCAAGCCGAATCTTCGGGCCGCGTCGATGCGATGGCGCAGGCGCTGGCCGGCCGGCAGGCCGACATGGCCCGCGCCGTCAATGAGCGGCTCGATTCGGTCACCCATCGCGTCGGCCAATCGATGGAAACCACGACGCGCAATACGATGGACAGTTTGCGCCAGCTCCATGAGCGGCTCGGCATCATCGACAATGCGCACAAGAACCTCACCGACCTCACCACGCAGGTGACGACGCTCCGCGACGTACTCGCCAACAAGCAGTCGCGCGGCGCTTTCGGCCAGGCGCGGATGGAAGCGATCGTGCAGGACGGCATGCCGTCTGGCTCCTACGAATTTCAGTACACGCTCTCGTCGGGAAAAAGGCCGGACTGCGTGGTGTTCCTGCCGGATCAGCGCCCGCTCTGCATCGACGCCAAGTTTCCGCTCGAAGCGATGACCGCGCTGCACGACGCGCGCACCGATGACGACAAGAAATACGCCTGCCAGCGGCTGCGCAACGACGTGATGAAGCATGTCGGCGACATCGCGGAAAAATACCTGATCCCCGGCGAGACGCAGGATACCGCGCTGATGTTCGTGCCGTCGGAATCGGTCTATGCCGAAATCCATGACGGTTTTGACGATGTGATCCAGAAGGCTTATCGCGCCCGCGTGGTGCTGGTCTCGCCGTCGCTGTTGATGCTGGCAATCCAGGTAATGCAGCAGATTTTGAAGGACGCCCGCATCCGCGACGCCGCCGACCAGATCCGCAACGAGGTGATGCATCTCGGCGACGACCTTGAACGCCTGCGCGAGCGCGTGCTGAAGCTGCAGAAGCACTTTGGCGACGTGAACGAGGACGTGCGCCAGATCCTGATCTCCGCCGACAAGATCGAAAAGCGCGCCGGCCGTATCGAGGAGCTGGATTTCTCCAAGGAGCCGCCGCCCGAGCCGCCGCGCCTGGTCAAACCGAGCGCCAGCGACCTGTTCCCCGTCCGCAAGCTGCAGGCGGGGGAGTAAGGCTGCAGGATTGACCTCCACTGCACGAACGAACTCTACTGTCATCGCCCGGCTTGACCGGGCGACCCTGGATCGCCCGGTCAAGCCGGGCGACGACAGCGTTTGCCTGACCTGCCTAGATCGCGCCGTGGTCACTGGATCGTCCGCCTGCGCGGACGATGACACCGGAACACGAGATAAATGACCGCCCCTGAGGCCACGTCCGAGACGCATTCCACCGCCGCGCCCAAAACCTCCTGGCGCGACGGCCTCGCCGTGTACCTGCAGCCACGCGTGCTGATCGTGCTGCTGCTCGGTTTCTCGTCCGGGCTGCCGTTGGCGCTGTCCGGCTCGACGCTGCTGATCTGGATGCGCGAGGCGGGGGTCAATCTCGGCACCATCGGGCTGTTCGCCCTCGTCGGCACGCCCTACACGCTGAAATTTTTGTGGGCGCCGCTAGTCGATGCGCTGCATGTGCCGTTCTTCACGCAAAAATTCGGACGCCGCCGCGGCTGGCTTTTGCTCTCGCAACTGCTGCTGATCGCCACGATCCTGCTGCTGGCAACCGCCGATCCCGCGCGCTCGCCGCTGTTCGTCGCGGTAGCGGCGCTGCTGGTCGCCACGACTTCTTCGACCCAGGACATCGTGGTCGATGCCTTCCGCGTCGAGAGCCTGCCCGAGAGCGAGCAGGCCGCCGGCATGGCCGGTTACGTCGCGGCCTATCGGGTCGGCATGCTGGTCTCGACCGCCGGTGCGTTGTTCATCGTGTCCGGCTTTGAAGGAACCGGCCTGCCGCGTACGGCCGCATGGATGTGGGGCTATGTGGCGATGGCGGCCTTCGTGCTGATCGGGTGCATCACCGCGCTCGCCGCCACCGAGCCCGAACCGTCAATCCGCGCGGAAACCGCGACGCATGACGAAAGCGCCTTCACCCGTGTGCTCCATGCAGCGATCGGAGCATTCTCCGAGTTTTTGACCCGCAAGGATGCGATCGCCGCACTCGCCTTTGTCGTGCTGTTCAAGTTCACCGATGCTTTTTCCGGCAGCATGACGGCGCCGTTCGTGATCGACCTCGGCTTTTCCCGCAACGACTATGCCGCGATCGTCAAGGGCGTCGGGCTTGCCGCCACGCTGATCGGCGGTTTCGCCGGCGGCTTCGTCGCGCGGCGCTGTTCGCTTGCAGCGAGCCTCTGGTTCGGCGGCCTGCTGCAGGCCGTTGCCAATCTCTCCTTCTCCTGGCTCGCGCTGGTCGGTATCAATCAGTGGGCGCTGGCGCTCGCGATCACCTGCGAAAATTTCACCAGTGCGATCGGCACCGTGATCTTCGTTGCCTATCTCTCGGCGCTGTGCCGCAACCCGCTGCACACCGCGACCCAATATGCGCTGCTCACCGCGCTCGCCGCGGTGGGACGCACCTATCTCTCATCGGGCGCGGGCTTTGTTGCGAAAGCCACGGGCTGGCCGCTTTTCTTCGTGATCTGTGTGCTGGTGGCGATCCCCAGCCTTATCCTGCTGATCTGGCTGCAGCGGCGCGGGCATTTCGACGAGCTGGGACCAGTGAAGGTCTAATGCTTCGTCACTACGCTCCATCTGGTGACGACGGCTTCGGTCATTTGGCCGGCGGCCTGGGCGCAGGAGACTTCGTCGACCTTAACCGAGATCTCCTTGCCGACAAAGCCCTTCAGTTGAGCGGCCTGCGCGTCGCTGCTGGTGACGAGCTGGAACGTCTCCGGTCCGGTTTCGAGATTGCAGAGGCCGTTCGGCGCTGGCAGCCGGCGCGGCTCGCTGGTGATCTGATAGGTCGCGACACGCTTGCCCTTGTTGCCGCTCTTGACGCGCATCGCCGTGAGTTCCCCCGACAGCACGTCGCCGGCATTGATCGGCTTGCCCGGCTTCGTCGGCGCTCCTTCCGCATCCTGCGCCTGTACAGGCGAGCCGGCGAACGCAGCCGCCACGATGCACGCACAAGCCCAGCGTTTGGCGAATCGGGATTTCGTCATGTCAGGAAGTTCCGTTGACTAGAACAGCGTGCGCTGGCGCATCGCAGCAGATAGCGTACCTTCATCGAGATAATCAAGCTCGCCGCCGACGGGAACACCATGGGCGAGCCGCGTCACCTTGACATTGGCCTCCTGCAGCAAATCGGTGATGTAATGCGCTGTGGTCTGCCCGTCCACGGTGGCATTCAGCGCGAGAATGATCTCGCTCACTTCCTGCTCATGGGCGCGCTTGACCAGCGCGTCAATGGTGAGGTCCTGCGGACCGACGCCGTCGAGCGGCGACAGTGTTGCGCCCAGCACATGATAGCGGCCATTGGTCGCATTGGCGCGTTCCAGCGCCCAGAGATCGGCGACATCGGCGACCACCACGATGATCGAAGGATCGCGGCGCGGATCGGTGCAGACCGTGCAGGGAGTTTGCGTGTCGATATTGCCGCAGGTCTTGCAGACCTGGATCTTGTCGATCGCCACCTGCAGCGCCGAGGAGAGCGGCGTCATCAGCGCCTCGCGCTTCTTGATCAAATGCAGCGCTGCCCGCCGCGCCGAACGGGGCCCAAGCCCCGGCAGGCGTGCCAGCAACTGGATCAGGCGTTCGATTTCAGGACCGGCGACCGCGGGCATCTTCTACGAACCAAGCCTTCTACGAACCAAGTCCTCCGAGCATTCCCGGCGGCAGGCCGAGCCCACCGGCCAGCGACTGCATCTTCTCCTGCATCGCCGCTTCCGCCTTGCGCCTGGCATCGCCGAGCGCGGTAACGAGCAGATCCTCGACGATCTCGTGCTCTTCGCCTTTCATCAGCGAAGGATCGATCTTCACGCCCTTCACTTCCATCTTGGCGGTCATCCGCACGGAAACCAGGCCGCCGCCGGAAATACCCTCGACCTCGACGTGGCCGAGCTCGTCCTGCATCGCCTGCATCTTCGATTGCAGCTGCGCCGCCTGCTTCATCATGCCGAGAAAATCGGGCATCGGTTTTTCCTTTGAAACTCAGAAATCGTCGTCGGAATCGTCCGGCCCTTCGCCGGCAAAACCGTCATCACTCAAGCCTTCATCGCTAGCATCGGATTCCGGCGGCTCGGCGGCAAGCCTGCGTACTTCCACCAGTTTTGAGCCGGGAAAGCGCGCGAGCACTTCTTTGACGCGCGGATCGGCTTCGGCCGCGCGCTCGCGTTCGTTCCTGGCGAGGAGGCTCTGCTCGCGCAGCGTCGCCTGGCCGGCCTCGTTGGAGACGACCACAGTCCAGCGCCGGTTGGTCCATTGCTCGAGCTTGCGGGAGAGATCATTGACCAGCGTGCGCTGCGCATTGCGCTCGAGCGCGATCTCCAGCCGCCCGTCCTCGAAGCGCACCAGGCGCACATCGGTTTCGAGCGCCGACTTGGTCATGAGGTCGCGCTTCTCACCAGCCAGCGCGACCAGTTCCGGAAAGCTCGAAATCTTTCGCGCTGGCGCGGATTGCGCTTCAGGCTGGGGCGCCATCATCTGCGGGCGGGCGGAAGCCTCCGCGGCCGTGCGCGGCACGGCGGAGGTGCGCGCGGGCGCAGGTGCAATGGCCGACGCCGTCGGCGCCGTCGGGCTGCGCGATGCCGCGCCGGCTGTCGGGGCCGGCGAGGCGCCGCCGCTCTGTTCGATCATCCGGATCGCTTCATCGGGCGTCGGCAGATCGGCGACATAGGCGATCCGCACCAGCACCATTTCGGCGGCTGCGGCGGGCCGCGTCGCAGCCTGCGCCTCGGCGATGCCCTTGAGCAGCATCTGCCACATCCGCGACAGCACCCGGATCGAAAGCTTCGACGCGAAATCGCGCGCGCGCAGCCGCTCGGTCTCGCTGAAGGCGACGTTGTCGGCTGTTGCGGGCACGATCTTGACGCGGGTGACGAAATTGACGAACTCGGCGAGATCGGACAGCACCACGATCGGGTCGGCGCCGACGTCATATTGCGCGCGGAATTCCGTAAACGCGCTGGCGATGTCGCCACGCACGAGGGATTCGAAGAGATCGATCACCCGCGTGCGGTCGGCCAGACCCAGCATCTGCCGCACTTCTTCGGCGCGGACACTTCCGGCCGCATGCGCGATCGCCTGGTCGAGCAGCGACAGCGAATCGCGCACCGAGCCTTCGGCGGCGCGCGCGATGATGCCGAGCGCTTCCGGCTCGATCTCGACGCTTTCCTTTTTGGCGATATTCGAGAGATGCCGCATCAGCACGTCCGCCTCGACGCGGCGCAAATCAAAGCGCTGGCAGCGCGACAGCACCGTGACCGGGACTTTCCGGATTTCGGTGGTGGCGAACACGAATTTGGCGTGCTCCGGCGGCTCTTCCAGTGTCTTCAGGAACGCGTTGAATGCCGCAGTCGACAGCATATGGACTTCGTCGATGATGTAGACCTTGTAGCGCGCGCTGGCCGGAGCATAGCGCACGCTGTCATTGATCTGGCGGACATCGTCGACGCCGGTGTGGGAGGCCGCGTCCATCTCCAGCACGTCCATGTGCCGGCTTTCCATGATCGCCTGGCAGTGCACGCCGAGTTCTCGCATGTGGATGGTCGGGCCCTTCACCGAGCCGTCCGGCAGCTCATAGTTGAGTGCGCGGGCGAGGATGCGCGCGGTCGTGGTCTTGCCGACCCCGCGCACGCCGGTCAGGATCCAGGCCTGCGGAATCCGCCCGGTCTCGAAGGCGTTCGAGATCGTACGCACCACGGCGTCCTGGCCGATCAGGTCCTCAAAGCTCGACGGGCGGTACTTGCGCGCCAGCACGCGATAAGGCTTTGCATCGCCTGCGGCGTGCTTGGAGGCGCCGCCACCGAGGTCGAAGCCACCCTGGTCGGCGCTGTCTGGCTTGTGGTCGGGAGCGCCAGCGTCGGTCATCGGTCGATCCGCAATGTCAATTCTCTCGGCCGGCTTTTTTGCGGAAAGGAGCAAACGGCCGGCGCGAATTTCGCTGCCGGCGTGATTCGCTCGAAAAACAGGTAGGAGACTGACGAGCGACCCGATCCGGACCTCGTTAGGGCTGCTTCCTTCCGGATCTGACCCGGTTGGCGAGTGGCTCGTCCACCGCCAATCTCCCGGTCCTTATTTGGGGCCAAAAGGGCCGGAAAGCAAGCGGGGTAATCGGCTGTCACACCCCGCGAAAGCCGGGTATCCAGTAAACTCCGATCTACCAATACGGAGCGGCCTCGGGGTACTGGATCATCCGCTTTCGCGGATGATGACAGCTTGGTATGAAGCCGCTTCATCGCCCCACAGAAGGCACTTTTTTTGAAACCCGACCATCATCGGGTCTTTGGGAACCTAAATGCCCGAATCCGCCTGGTCACTGCATCCCCAGCTCAAGCAAGATACCGTCGATATCGGCGACCTGCCGCTCTCCAAGGTGCTCGTCATCAAGGACGCCAATTACCCGTGGCTGCTCCTGGTGCCGCGCCGGCCGGAGAAGGTGGAGATCATCGATCTCGACGAGGTCGAGCAGGCGCAACTCATGGCCGAGGTCTCCCGCGCCGCGAAAGCGCTGAAGGAGATCACCAAATGCGACAAGCTCAATATCGCCGCCCTCGGCAATGTCGTGCCGCAGCTTCATGTGCATGTGATCGCGCGCCGCACCGCCGATGCGGCCTGGCCGCGCCCGGTCTGGGGCGTGGTGCCGCCGCTCGCCCATGACGCCACCGAGGTTCAGCATTTCATCAGCGCGCTACGCCGCAAAATCTGGTTGGGTTGAAACAGGAAATGTCAGCATCCGATTCCTTTCCGCTCGGACAGCCGGGCTTTGTCAATAACATCCTCGATCGCGCCGCGCATCTGCGCACCAAGGACGAGAAATTGATGGAGATGGAGAGCCATCCCAATTCGCGCGCCTATGTGGTGCACCGCGACTCGCTGGTGGTGAAGAGGGAGGGCGAGGCCACGCGCGCGCTGCTTTCGATCGAGGAAGCGCTGAAATTCGGCGCCAATCCCGGCACGATCTTTCTGGGTCTGCGCGACGGCGCGGCGATCTTCGGCATGGGGATCTCGGCGGCGGCCGCGGAAAAGCTCGTCACCCGCAACGACGTTGCCGTCTCCGAATTGCGCGGCATGGCGATGCAGGGCGTGGTGCCGCCCGGCGAGCTCTCGGCGATCGCGTCGGCGAAGTCGATGGTGAACTGGCATCAGCGCCATGGCTACTGTGCCAATTGTGGCCAGCGCACCGCGATGAAGGAAGGCGGCTGGAAGCGCGAATGCCCGAGCTGCAAGGCCGAACATTTTCCGCGCACCGATCCGGTCGTGATCATGCTGGTCACGCATGGTGACAAATGCCTGCTGGGCCGGGCGCAGCGTTTTCTCCCCGGCATGTATTCCTGCCTTGCAGGCTTTGTCGAAGCCGCCGAGACGATCGAAGACGCCGTCCGCCGCGAGGTATTCGAGGAGGCCGGCATCCGCTGCACCGACGTCCACTATTACATGACCCAGCCGTGGCCCTATCCGTCGTCGCTGATGATCGGCTGTACCGCGCGCGCCACCAACGAGGACATCGTGGTCGACCGCACCGAGCTCGAGGATGCGCGCTGGTTCGATCGCGACGAGGCGCGGCTGATGATCACGCGAAAACATCCCGACGGCCTCGCGGGCCCACATCCGTTCGCCATTGCCCATCATCTGCTCGGCCGTTGGGTGCATGGCGGAGGAAACGAAGGCGCATAGCGAGAAACTGACGCCTGTCCGCGTCGATTGGGTAAGGACCTGAACCGGCATGACGGACACGAGCATGAATTCCGGGGAGCACGCACCGAAAAGTCCGCCGCGCATTCTCTGCATCGGCCAGCCGGTTCGCGATCTCGCCTTTCGCGTGCCGGGCGTTCCCCCACGCGGCTCGAAAGCCAATGCCGATCATTTCGAGCAGATCTGCGGCGGCAATTCCCTCAACGCGGCAATCGGCATCGTGCGGCTTGGCGGACGCGCCTCGCTGTGCGGCCCGATGGGCGATGCACGCGAGACCGAAAGCCGCTACATCTTCGAACGGCTCGCGGATGAGGGCATCGACAGCCAACACCTCGTGCACATCCCGGGTGCGGTGACGCCGCTGTCGGCGATCATGATCGATCCGACCGGAGAGCGCACCATCGCCACCTACCGCGATCCGAATTTGTGGAAGGTAAAGCTGCCACCGGCCGGCTTGTTGCTGCGGGATTGCGACGCGGTCCTGACGGAAAGCCGCTGCGCGGAGTTTTGTACCGACCTCTGCACTGAAGCTGTCCGGCGCGGCATTCCCGTGATCGTCGATGTCGACCGCGCGATGTCGCTCAGCGAAGGCCTGCTCACGGCCTCCACGCATCTCGTGTTCTCGTCCGAGCCCCTGCGGGAGACGGCCGGCGAGAGCGACGAAGGCGAAGCGCTGAAGAAGATCGCAAAGCTCACGTCCTCTTTCCTGGCGGGCACCCGGGGCCCGCGCGGCACGATCTGGCTCGACGAGCATGGCGAACTGCAGGAGACGCCCGCCTTCCCAGTGCACACCGTAGATACGCTCGGCGCAGGCGACGTCTTCCACGGCGCCTTTGTCCTCGCCATCACCGAAGAGCAGGGGCTGCGGGAGGCGCTGCGGTTCGCTTCGGCCGCTGCAGCGCTGAAATGCACCCGTTTCGGCGGCGCCTTCGCGGCCCCGCAACGTGCTGAAGTTGAAGCGCTTTTGCGCCAGGGCCAAGCCGCCTCCCCCGCCCGGACGACCTAAAGATGGGCTTGATATAGAAGATTTTTCTATATATGAGGTGGATCAGCCTAATATATGGAACTTCTTTCTCATGACCGACCTCGCCGTTCAGCTTCATGAAACCAATCGCCGCCTCGACGCCATCGATCGCAAGATCCTGATGGTATTGCAGGAGGATGCCTCTCTCTCGGTGGCCGAGATCGGCGACCGGGTCGGGCTGTCGTCCACGCCGTGCTGGAAGCGCATCCAGCGCCTGGAGGCCGACGGCGTGATCCTGCGCCGCGTTGCCCTGGTGGACCAGAACAAGATCGGGCTCGGCATTTCGGTGTTCGTCTCGGTGGAGAGCGCTGACCACTCCGAAAACTGGCTGAAGAAATTCGCCGATTCGGTCAGCGCCATGCCGGAAGTGATGGAATTCTATCGCATGGCCGGCGACGTCGATTACATGCTGCGCGTCGTGGTCGCGGACATGCAGAGCTACGACGTGTTCTACAAGAGGCTGATCGCGTCCGTGCCGCTGAAGAACGTCACCTCGCGCTTTGCGATGGAGAAGATCAAGTCGGTGACGGCTCTGCCGGTCCCCGCCGCGTAAGCGCTATCTTCGATTGAACCGCGTGCGCGAACTCGCGCACAGCGGTACAATTTTCCGTCAGCGCTTTAAAAAACTAACCGATCATTTACCGCGCATTAGTTCCGCGCGCGTATTCTCGCGCGCAATGGAGCGGGGCACGACTATCTCATCACCGCGATGGCCCGTTTGGCTTAACGCTGCGGCGTTGCTGATCGCGAGCTTTATCGCGGTCGCCGCGCTGACATTGCAGGTCCGTCCCGGGACCGAAATTGTGGCCGTGGCTTTTCCGCCATGGTGGAACGGCGAACAGACTTTTCTCGCCACCGCTTCCGCCGATGCCGCGATCGTGAGGATGACGGCACTTCCGTCGCTTCTCGTGGTTCGGCCGGACCAACATGATGGCCTGTCACGGCTCCGCAAGGCCGGCGTCTGGCTGGTCATGGATCCACGGGCGATCGCCGCCTGCATCTCGAATTAGCTCATTGAGGAACCGGGAATGACCATCGAGAGCGATGATCTCGCGAATTTGCGCGACACCACCAGCAAGCTTCTGACGGCCCTGCTCTGGATCCATGTTCCGATCGCAGTCGTGGTCGGCATGATGTGCGGCGCGGACTGGCTGATGCCTGCCGGGCTGATGGCCGCGATGGCAATAGCCGCGACGGCGTCGTGGCGGCTGGCGGGCAACGGCGTTTCGACGCGGCTGATCTTCGGCGTCGCGGTCATGGGCGACGTGTCGGTGCTGGTGTTCCAGATGTCGGGCAATCCCTGGCAGATCGACATGCACATGTATTTCTTCGCGATGCTCGCCTTCCTGATGTCCTATTGCGACTATCGGCCGATCCTGGCCGGCACGGTGGCGGTCGCGGTACATCATCTCTTGCTGAACTTCATCCTTCCGGCCGCGCTCTATCCGGGCGGCGGGAATTTCGCCCGTGTCGTGCTGCACGCGGTGATCCTGCTGCTTGAAGCCGGCGTGCTGATCGCGCTTGCGCACAAGCTCGCACATTTGTTCGAGACCACCGCGCGCAAGACCGCCGAGGCCGAAGCGGCGCAGGCAGCCGAGGCGCGCGCCACCAGCGAACGCTCGGAAGCCGAGCACCGCTCCAAGCAGGACCGCGACTCCGCGCGGCGCGAGCTCGCGGCCGGCTTCGAGCGCAAGATCGGCGGCATTGTCGAAGCGGTCGCCGTGGCCGCGTCCGAAATGCAGGGCATGTCGGCGTCGATGTCGGGCAGCAACGCCGAAACCGCGCGGCAGACCGCGGCAGTGGCGGCGGCCTCGATGCAGGCCTCGACCAATGTCGAAACAGTCGCCGCCGCAACCGAGGAGTTGACCGCCTCGATCAGCAATATCGCCCAGCAGGTGACGCGTTCCGCCGAGATTGCGGGCAAAGCCGCCGAAGAGGCGCGCCGTACCAATGCGGTGGTCGAAGGACTCGCCGCCGGCACGCAGAAGATCGGCGAGGTGGTGACGCTGATCCAGAGCATCGCCAGCCAGACCAACCTGCTCGCGCTCAATGCCACCATCGAGGCGGCGCGCGCCGGCGAGCACGGCAAGGGCTTTGCCGTGGTCGCGAGCGAAGTGAAGGCGCTGGCTAACCAGACCGCGAAGGCGACCGAGGAAATTTCGGCACAGGTGCAGGGCATCCAGGCCGCGACCGGCGATGCGGTCACGGCGATCCAGGCGATCGGCGGCACCATCGCCGAGATCGACCAGATTTCCAGCGAGATCGCGAGCGCGGTGGATCAGCAGGGCCAGGCCACGCGCGAGATCGCCGGCAATGTGCAGCAGGCCGCCAACGGCACGCGTGAGGTCAGCGGCAACATCCAGAACGTCACTCGCGCTTCCGACGAAGCCGGCGTCGCCGCCTCGCGCCTGCTCGAAGCCGCGAACGGATTGTCGTCGCAGTCAGACCGGCTGAAGACCGAAGTCGGCGGCTTCATCGCCTCGCTCGTAGCGGCGTAACCCTCGAAAGCTGTCGTCGCCCGGCTCGACCGGGCCACCCAGTATTCCAGAGACGGCGGTGATCGAGCCGATAGGCCGCGGCGTACTGGATGCCCCGCCTGCGCGGGGCATGACAGCGAAGATAGATACAAGCGCCCCGCTCGCCGCACCTCAAATCTTCTGATTGTACTCGCCCACCTCGGGATGCGTGCGCAGCACGCCGTCGACCAGCGCGAACATGTCGCGCATGCGCTTCTCCGACACCGGGCTCTCGACCACCACGACGAGCTCCGGCTTGTTGGAGGACGCGCGGACCAGGCCCCAGCTGCCATCCTCGACGGTGACGCGCACGCCATTGACGGTGACGAGATCGCGGATCGGCTGGCCGGCGAGCTTCTCGCCCTTTTTCTGCGCCGCCTCGAAGTATTTCACCACGGCGTCGACCACATTATATTTCACCTCATCGGCGCAGTGCGGCGACATGGTGGGCGACGACCAGGTTTTCGGCAACGCGTCTTTCAGATCGGCCATCGATTTGCCGGGAGCGCGGTCGAGCATGTCGCAGATCGCGAGCGCCGAGACCAGGCCATCGTCATAGCCGCGGCCGAACGGCTTGCTGAAGAAGAAGTGGCCGGACTTCTCGAAGCCTGCGAGCGCGCCAAGCTCGTTGGTACGGCGCTTCATGTAGGAATGGCCCGTCTTCCAGTAGACCGTTTGCGCGCCCTGCTTCAGCAGCACCGGATCGGTCAGGAACAGCCCGGTCGACTTCACATCGACCACAAACTGTGCGTTCTTGTGCATAGCCGACATGTCGCGCGCCAGCATGACACCGACCTTGTCGGCAAAGATTTCCTCGCCGGTATTGTCGACCACGCCGCAGCGATCGCCATCGCCGTCGAAGCCCAGGCCAACATCGGCCTTGTGCGCCAGCACCGCATCGCGAATCGCGTGCAGCATCTCCATGTCTTCCGGATTCGGATTGTATTTCGGGAAGGTGTGATCGAGCTCGGTGTCGAGCGGGATCACCTCGCAGCCGATCTTCTCCAGCACCTGCGGCGCGAATGCGCCCGCGGTGCCATTGCCGCAGGCGGCCACCACTTTCAGCTTGCGCTTCAGTTTTGGACGGTTGGTGAGATCGGCGATGTAGCGTGACGGGAAGTTTTCGTGGAATATGTAGGAGCCGCCGGCCTTGTTCCTGAACTCGGCATTGAGCACGATCTGTTTCAGCCGCGTCATCTCGTCCGGGCCGAAGGTGAGCGGCCGGTTCGCGCCCATCTTCACGCCGGTCCAGCCATTGTCGTTGTGCGAGGCGGTGACCATGGCGACGCAGGGCACGTCCAGATCAAACTGCGCGAAATAGGCCATCGGCGTCACCGCGAGCCCAACGTCGTGCACCTTGCAGCCCGCCGCCATCAGGCCCGAAATCAGCGCGTATTTGATCGAGGCGGAATAGCCGCGGAAATCATGACCGGTGACAATCTCCTGACCGACGCCAAGCTCCGCGATCAACGCGCCCAACCCCATGCCGAGCGCCTGCACGCCCATCAGGTTGATTTCCTTGTTGAACAGCCAGCGCGCGTCGTATTCGCGGAAGCCGGTCGCCTTCACCATCGGCTCGGATTCGAAGGCGTAGGTATTGGGCAGGAGCACGGGTTTCGGCTTCGGAAACATCGGGGCCTCGTCGGGGACGCGGGAACAGCTCACGCAGCCATTAGCGAATGCGCGCGCGAAGCGGAAGGGGATTCGAATATTACAGTTTGTCAGAAACCTGGATGGTTATCGGCCCAGCCGCGCGAGTTCCTCTTCGATCACGGCCCTCAGCGGCTGCAATTCCCGTTGCGCGGTCTCCCATACAAGTTGGGCGGCAACGTCCTCATAATCGTGACGATAGACATTTCCGGCTCCCGCCATCTGTCTCCATGCGATCGCCGGGTGTCGTGCTTTCAATTCATCCGGCAGGCGCCGTGATGCCTCGGATATGATTTCCAGACAACGCGTAACCGCAAAGACGGTGCGCAAATCGACCTTAAAAGTATTGCGGTCAAAGCCCTCGACAAACTGGCTCGCCAAATCGATGTGGTGCAGAATATCGCGGAGCGGACCGGCCGCGCGCTCAGAAGGCATAGACGGCATCGGCCGTTGCGGCGGGACGGATGTGAGATTTCAGCGCGTCGCGGTTCACGACATCGACCGACCCATCGAAGAGATCCGCGATATATTCCTTGAGGTCGACATAGTCGAATACCGTCAGGCGGGCCTCAGGATCGATTTCGATCAAGATATCGATATCGCTGCCGACGCGATTGTCGCCACGTGCCGTCGAACCGAACAAGGCAGCATGCAGCACCCCGCGTTCGCGCAGAGCGCGCTGGGATTTCCGTAGAGTCTCAATGGCTTCAGAGCCGTTCATAAGCGATATATAGCATGCCAAAGGCCCGACAGCGAGAGCCTGAGGCCTTACTGCTCCAGCACCATCTGCCCGTTGGAATATTCGAAGCGTTTCAGCTTCGACAGGAACGACAGGCCGAGCAGGTTTTCCGACAGCGCCGAGTTGGGCAGGACCATGGCGTCGACATCACGCACGATCAGGCCGCCGAGATCGAGCATGGCGATCTGCGCGCGCGCCGCTTTCACCTTGCCGTTGGCGGTAGTGACGGTCGTGGTGTACTGGCCGGGCGTCGGGTGCAGCCCGAACCGTGCCGCGGAAGATTCGTTCAGCGCCACTACGGAGGCGCCGGTATCGACCATGAAGCCGATGCGCTGGCCCTCGATGCGGCCTTCGGTCGCGAAATGACCGCGCGCGTCGCGGGGAATGTTGAGACTGTGCAGACCCGTCTGCACCGGCGATGCGACGAGGGCGGTTGGCTGGGCGGTCGTGGGAGAGGCCGAAGCCGGTGTCATCTTCTCGGCCATCTGCGCCATGAAGACGCCAAGGCCCGCCATGATGGCCGCGGTGATCACAATGTTACGCATCACGCCACACTCGCTCTCACGCCCCTCGGCCGATTTCACCACACCGCCACCGACAGCACGACTAAGGGCGGCAGACCGAGGCCGCCATTTTGGCGAAAAGGATGAGCGAAGTGTTAACGGTGTCTACGTGCCCCTCGGCTTCACACGCCGTGTCGGCAGTGCGGTGGCGGGGTCTTCCGGCCAGGGATGCCGGGGGTAGCGGCCGCGCAGATCGGAGCGAACCGCCGCGTAGCTGCCGCGCCAGAAGCCGGGCAGGTCGCGGGTCACCTGCACCGGCCGCTGCGCCGGTGACAGCAATTCCAGTACCAGCGGCACCTTGCCTTTGGCGATCGAGGGATGGGTGTTGAGCCCGAACAGCTCCTGCAGCCGCACGGCGATGGTCGGCCCCTGCTCGGCTTCGTAATCGATCGCGAGCATGGTGCCGGTCGGCGCCTCGAAATGGGTCGGCGCCTCGCGCTCCAGTCGCGCCCGCAATTCCCACGGCAACAGCGTGAGCAGTGCCTCCGACAGATCGCCGGCGAAAAACTCCTTCAGCGAGGTTTTGTCGTAGAGTGCCGGCACCAGCCAGTCCGCGGCTGCCGCGATCAGCCCATCATCCGACAGATCGGGCCAGCTCTCGCCTTCCGCCTTGCGCAGGAACGTCACGCGGTCGCGCCATTGTTTGGCGGCTCTCGACCAGGGCAGCCTGTCGAGGCCGGCGGCGATCAATCCATCGGCGAAGATGCGCGCCGTCTCCGCAGAGGGCGACAGCGCGAGCGGCGCTTCCGACAGCGTGATGGCGTGCAAGGTCTTCCTGCGGCGGGCGCGCAGGGCGAGCGCGTTGCGGTCGAAGGTGATTTCGTCCGAACTCTCGATGTGATCGGCGAATTGCGTCTCGATCTCGTCCTCCGAGATCGGCGCCGCCAGCAGGATGCGCCCGGCCGCTGCCGTTCCCGTCAGCTCGCCGACCGCGATATAGGGCGCGCGCGCCAGTGCCGACGTCTGCTCCACCGAGGCACCTCGCCCATTGGCCAGTACAAAGCTGCCATTGCCGCGGTTCTTCGCCACGCGATCGGGAAAGGCAAAGGCGAGCATCACGCCAGTGCTCAGCTCCGCGTCTCTCTGCGACGAGGAAGCGGCCACTTGCGAGGCCCAGCGGCGCGCGAGGTCGCGCGCGCTGGAGGCACGTTGCGAGCGGTCGCGACGAAATTGATCGAGGCGGTGATTAAGATCGACGTTGTCGCCGCCAAGCCCGCGCTCGGTCAGGATCGCGGCGATCTCCGCCGCGTTCTCGCCCGAGCCGAAGCGATCGGAGTCCACGATCATGCGCGCCAGCCGCGGCGGCAACGCCAGCGCGCGCAACTTCCTGCCTTCCGCGGTGATGCGGCCATCGGCATCGAGTGCGCCGAGCTCTTCCAAAAGGCTCTTCCCTTCCTTCAGCGCCGCCGCCGGTGGTGGATCGAGGAACGCGAGCGTCGCGGGATCGCTGACTCCCCATTGCGCAAGGTCGAGGACCAGCGAGGACAGATCGGCCGAGAGGATTTCGGGCTGCGTGTAGGCGGCAAGCGATGCGGTCTGCGGCTCGTCCCAGAGCCTGTAGCAGATGCCGGGCTCGGTACGTCCGGCGCGACCGCGGCGCTGGTCGACCGCTGCGCGCGAGGCGCGCACGGTCTCCAGCCGCGTCAGGCCGATATCGGGCTCATAACGCGGCACGCGCGCCAGACCGGAGTCGACCACGATGCGCACACCCTCGATGGTGAGCGAGGTCTCGGCAATCGAGGTCGCCAGCACTACCTTGCGTTGGCCTTTCGGCGCGGGCGCGATGGCGCGGTCCTGCACGCTCGCATCGAGCGCGCCGAACAGCGGCACGATCTCGGTAGCCGCGTCCTTGACGCGCTCTTCCAGGAAATTCTGGGTGCGGCGGATTTCGGCTGCGCCCGGCAGGAACGCCAGCACCGAGCCGGGATCGGCGCGCAGCGCCTGCGCGATGCTGTCGGCCATCTGCCGCTCCAGCGGCATGTCGGGTTTGCGCGAAAGATAGCGCGTCTCCACGGGAAAGGCGCGGCCCTCGCTTTCGACCACCGGCGCGTCGCCCAGCAATTTTGCGACCCGCGCGCCGTCGAGCGTCGCCGACATCACCAGCAGCCGCAAATCTTCGCGCAGTCCGGTCTGCGCGTCGCGCGCCAGCGCCAGCCCCAGATCGGCGTCGAGCGAGCGCTCGTGAAATTCGTCGAACAATACGGCAGCGACCCCGTTGAGCTCGGGATCGTCGAGGATCTGGCGGGAGAAGATGCCTTCGGTCACCACTTCGATCCGCGTGGCGCGCGACACCTTTGAACCGAAGCGGACACGGTAGCCGACGGTTTCGCCGGCGCGCTCGCCCAGCGTCTTCGCCATCCGTTCGGCACTCGCACGCGCGGCGATCCGCCGGGGCTCCAGCACGATGATCTTCTTTCCCCTGGCCCAAAGCTCGTCGAGCAGCGCCAAGGGCACCCGCGTCGTCTTGCCAGCGCCGGGCGGCGCTACCAGCACCGCGGCGTTGCGGCTTTGCAGCGTGCGCGCGAGGTCGTCGAGCACGACGTCGATCGGAAGGGGCGTGTCGAAGCTTCGCAAAATCTCACCACTCGTCATGCCCGGCTTTTTGCCGGGCATCCACGTCTTTCACTGGAAGAGAACAAGACGTGGGCGGCCGGGACAAGCCCGGCCAAGACGAAATCCGCAACAACGCTAACTCCCCAGCAGCGCCGGGCGGCCGACGCTTTCGTAAGTGAAGCCGTGGGCCGCCATGTCCTCGGGCCGGTAGATGTTGCGCAGGTCGATCACGATCGGCTGCTTGAGCTCGGCCTTCAGCCGCTCCAGATCGAGCGTGCGGTACTCCACCCATTCGGTGACCACCACCATCGCGTCCGCGCCCTTCACGCAGGCATAGGCGTCGTCGGCGTATTCGATCTCTGGCAACTCCTTGCGCGCCTGCTCCATGCCCACCGGATCATGCGCGCGCACTTTCGCGCCCATGTCGAGCAGGCCGGTCACCAGCGGGATCGACGGCGCCTCGCGCATGTCGTCGGTGTCGGGCTTGAAGGTGAGGCCGAGCACGGCCACGGTCTTGCCGCGCAGCGATGCACCTATCGCACTGGAAACCTTGCGCGCCATCGCGCGCTTGCGGTTGTCGTTGACGCCGAGCACGGCTTCGACAATGCGGAGCTGCACGTCATGGTCCTGCGCGATCTTGACCAGCGCGCGGGTGTCCTTCGGAAAGCACGAGCCGCCGAAACCGGGACCGGCATGCAGGAATTTTGAGCCAATGCGGTTGTCGAGTCCGATGCCGCGAGCGACTTCCTGCACGTCGGCGCCGACTTTTTCCGAGAGATCGGCGATCTCGTTGATGAAGGTGATCTTGGTCGCCAGAAACGCATTGGCCGCGTATTTGATCAGCTCCGCGGTACGCCGCTTCGTATACATCAACGGCGCCTGGTTCAGCGACAGCGGACGGTAGACATCGCCCAGCACTTTCCGGCCTCGCTCGTCGTCGGTGCCTACGACGATGCGGTCGGGGAATTTGAAGTCGCGGATCGCTGCGCCCTCCCGGAGGAATTCCGGATTGGAGGCAACCACGACGTCGGCCGACGGATTGGCCTCGCGGATGACGTGCTCGACCTCGTCACCGGTGCCGACCGGCACTGTCGATTTGGTCACGACGACCGTGAAGCCGCTCAATGCGGACGCGATCTCGCGCGCGGCGGCGTAGACATAGGAAAGGTCGGCATGGCCGTCACCGCGTCGCGACGGCGTGCCGACCGCAATGAACACGGCGTCGGCTGCTGCAACCGGCGCCTTGAGATCGGTGGTGAAGTCGAGCCGCTTTGCCTTGACGTTCGATGCCACCAACATGTCCAGCCCGGGCTCGAAGATCGGGATCTCGCCGCGATGCAGGGCTGCAATCTTGCCGGCATCCTTGTCCACGCAGGTGACCTCGTGGCCGAAGTCCGCAAAACAGGCGCCGGAAACCAGCCCCACATAGCCTGTGCCAATCATGGCAATCCGCATGAATTTGTCCGCCCTTATGGTTAACGCGACCGCCTCTTAAAACATTTGGACCATAGGGGCAAAGCGCAAAAACGGCATGTTCCTTGAATGAATAAAGGGGACAGAAACCGCTTCGCCCCATGATGCGGCGTTAACGCGCCGAAAAGAGACAGTGATGACTTCAAACCGCACATCCGCGATGTCCGGACGTTCCGCCGCTGACGCGGTGGGCCGCGTCGACTGGGTGGATTACGCCAAGGGTATTTGCATCGTCATGGTGGTGATGATGCATTCGGTGCTGGGCGTGGAATTGGCCGCCGGGCAAAACGGCTTCATGCATGCGGTCGTGATGTTCGCAAAACCGTTCCGGATGCCGGATTTCTTCCTGATTTCCGGGCTTTTCCTGCCCCTGGTCATCGACCGCAACTGGCGCACCTATCTCGACCGCAAGGTCGTGCACTTCGCCTATTTCTATGTGCTGTGGGTGACGATCCAGTTCGGCTTCAAGGCGCCTGCATTCGCCGCCGAGCAGGGCTGGGGCCACGTTGGATTCCTGTATCTCGAATCCTTCATCGAGCCGTTCGGCACGCTCTGGTTCATCTACCTGCTGCCGATTTTCTTCGTTGTCATAAAACTGACACGTAACACGCCGGCGATTCTGGTCTGGTCGGTGGCAGCGCTGCTGGAAAGCATGCATGTCGCAACGGGCTGGACTGTGATCGACGAATTCTCCGCGCGCTTCGTCTACATCTATTCGGGCTATCTGTTTGCGGATTATGTCTTCGCGCTGTCCGATCGCGCTCGGGCGCGTCCGTCGCTGGCGCTTGCAGGACTCGCGCTGTGGGCGATCGTCAATGGCGGGCTCGTAGCGCTGGGCGTCAGCGGGTGGCCGATCATCTCGGTCGCGCTTGGCCTCTGCGGCGCCTGCGCCATCATCACGGCGGGTACGCTGCTCGCTCGGATGCGCTGGCTCAATTTCCTGCGCTTCTGCGGCGAGCATTCGATCGTGATCTATCTCGCCTTCTTCCTGCCGATGGCGTCGACGCGGACGCTGCTGCTCAAGACCGGCATCATCCCTGACATCGGCCTGGTCTCGCTGATCGTGACCGTGGTCGGCGTCGCCGGTTCGCTCCTGATCTGGCGCGCGGCGCTTTGGGCGCATGCCAACTTCCTGTTCGAGCGGCCGGACGCGTTCTGGATCGCGCCGAAGAAGGCGCGTAGCCCGCTGCAGGCGGCTGAATAATCCCCGCTAACAGCGTGGATAGAGCTGGCAACAGGGCAAAAATCGCCCTTCCGAGGCTGTCAATCGTCGTAAAATTTCTTAAATTGCGGTCATGCCAAAATCTCCGCAAAATGCCGCCGCCGATCCCAAGCCAGTTCCCGCCAAAGCGCCCGCGAAGGCCCAAGGGAAAGACACAGGCAAGGGCGATCATGTCTTCCTGGTCGACGGCTCCTCCTACATTTTCCGCGCCTACCACGCGCTGCCGCCGCTGACCCGCAAATCCGACGGGCTGCAGGTCAATGCCGTGCTGGGCTTCTGCAACATGCTGTGGAAGCTCCTGCGCGACATGCCCGAGGACAGCCGGCCGACGCATCTCGCCATCATCTTCGACAAGTCGGAAGTGACCTTCCGCAACAAGCTTTATCCCGATTACAAGGCGCACCGGCCGCCGGCGCCCGACGACCTGATCCCGCAATTTTCGCTGATCCGCGACGCGGTGCGCGCGTTCGATCTGCCTTGTCTCGAGCAGAACGGCTTCGAGGCCGACGATCTCATCGCGACCTATGCGCGATTGGCGACCGAGCGCGGTGCCACCACCACCATCGTCTCCTCCGACAAGGATTTGATGCAGCTCGTGACCGACAAGGTCGTGATGTACGACACCATGAAGGACCGCCGCATCGGCATTCCCGAGGTGATCGAAAAATTCGGCGTGCCGCCGGAAAAGGTGGTCGAGGTGCAGGCGCTGGCGGGCGACTCCACCGACAACGTGCCGGGTGTGCCCGGCATCGGCGTCAAGACCGCCGCGCAGCTGATCGTCGAATATGGCGATCTGGAGCAGCTGCTGTTCCGCGCGACCGAGATCAAGCAGCCGAAACGGCGCGAGGCGCTGATCGAGAATGCCGAGAAGGCGCGGATTTCGCGCCAGCTCGTGCTGCTCGACGACAAGGTCGATCTCGAGGTGCCGCTCGAGGATCTTGCGGTGCAGGAGCCCGATGCGCGCAAGCTGATCGCGTTCTTGAAGGCGATGGAGTTTTCCGGCCTGACCAAGCGCGTCGCGGAATATTCGCAGATCGATCCGTCCGACGTCACGGCGGCTGCCGGCAACAAGAGCAATGCTGCCGCTTCGCCCGCACAAGCAAAATCTTCCGGCACTTCCGGCGATCTGTTCGCACCCGCGGCTCCCGCGCCCGTCAAGACCGGCGGCAAGGAAGACAAAGCCTCCAGCCTGAAGGGCACGCCGATCTCGCTTGCCCAAGCGCGCAAGGAAGCTGCGCGAAAACTGCCGTTCGACCGTGCCAAATATCAGACCATCCGCTCGATGGGTCAGCTCAACGCCTGGATCTGCCGCGCACGCGACGCCGGACGTTTTGCGATCGACGCCAAGGCGAGCTCGATCGATCCGATGCAGGCCGACATCTGCGGCATCGCGCTGGCGCTGGCGCCGAACGACGCCGCCTATTTGCCGCTGGCGCACACGCGCTCGGGCGATGGCGTCGGCCTGTTCGACGCGGGACTTGCGCCCGACCAGATCGAGGAGAGCGACGCGCTGGAAGCGCTGAAACCACTATTGGAATCGGCCGGCATCCTGAAGATCGGCTTCAACATCAAGTTCAATGCGGTGATGCTCGCGCAGGCCGGCATCACCCTGCGCAACACCGACGACGCGCAGCTGATGTCCTACGCGCTCGATGCCGGCCGCAACGGCCATGGCCTTGATACGCTGGCCGAGCTCTGGCTCGGCCATTCCACGATCGCCCACGGCGACCTCATCGGCAGCGGCAAGGGCAAGCTCACCTTCGACCAGGTCGCCATCGACAAGGCCACGGAATTTTCCGCCGAGAGCGCGGACGTGATCATGCGGTTGTGGCGCGTGCTGAAGCCGCGCCTCGCCGCAGATCGCATGACCACCGTCTACGAGACGCTGGAGCGGCCGCTGGTCTCCGTGCTGGCGCGCATGGAGCGCCGCGGCATCTCGATCGACCGCCAGGTGCTGTCGCGCCTCTCCGGCGACTTCGCGCAGACCGCGGCACGGGTCGAGGCGGAGATCCAGGAGATCGCGGGCGAGCCGGTCAATGTCGGCAGCCCGAAGCAGATCGGCGACATCATCTTCGGCAAGATGGGATTGGCCGGCGGCACCAGGACCAAGACCGGTGCCTGGTCGACGACGGCGCAGGTGCTCGACGATCTCGCCGAGCAGGGGTACGACTTCCCCCGGAAGATTCTGGAATGGCGGCAGGTCTCGAAACTGAAATCGACCTATACCGACGCGCTGCCAACCTATGTCAATCCGCAGACCCATCGCGTGCACACGACCTACGCGCTGGCGGCGACCACCACCGGCCGGCTGTCGTCGAACGAACCCAACCTGCAGAACATCCCGGTTCGCACCGAGGACGGCCGCAAGATCCGTCGCGCCTTCATCGCGTCGCCCGGCCACAAGCTGGTCTCGGCGGATTATTCCCAAATTGAATTGCGCTTGCTGGCGGAGATCGCCGACGTGCCCTCGCTGCGGCAGGCCTTCCGCGACGGCCTCGATATTCACGCCATGACGGCGTCGGAAATGTTCGGCGTGCCGATCAAGGACATGCCGAGCGAGGTTCGCCGCCGCGCGAAGGCGATCAATTTCGGCATCATCTATGGCATCTCCGCATTTGGCCTCGCCAACCAGCTCGGCATTGCGCGCGAGGAGGCCTCCGCCTACATCAAGAAATATTTCGAGCGCTTCCCGGGCATCCGCGCCTACATGGATGAAACGAAAGAGTTCTGCCGCAAGAACGGCTACGTCTCCACGCTGTTCGGGCGGAAGTGCTACTACCCCGACATCAAGGCCTCCAACGCCTCGGTCCGCTCCTTCAACGAGCGCGCCGCGATCAACGCGCGACTGCAGGGCTCTGCGGCCGACATCATCCGCCGCGCCATGATCCGCATCGAGGACGCGCTCGCCGAAAAGAAGCTCTCGGCGCAGATGCTGCTGCAGGTGCACGACGAATTGATCTTCGAGGTGCCCGACGGCGAAGTCGCGGCCACGCTGCCTGTCGTGCAGCACGTGATGCAGGACGCCCCCTTCCCCGCCGTCGTGCTGTCGCTGCCGCTGCAGGTCGACGCCCGCGCCGCGAACAATTGGGACGAGGCGCATTGATCTCGCAGAGGGGCGCGCGTGAGCGAGATTAGCCTGTTGCTCGCCTTTGCGCTGACGGCGTTGATCATCGAGATCACGCCGGGACCGAACATGACCTACCTCGCCGCGCTGTCACTTTCGAGCGGCGCGCGCACGGGCTTTGCGGCAGTCGCCGGAATCGCGCTGGGGCTGATGACCTATGGCCTCATCGCGGCGTTCGGTCTGACGACGATCATCGACGATTCACCTTTCCTGTACGGCCTGCTGCGGTGGGGCGGCGTGCTTTTTCTGCTGTGGCTGGCGTGGGAAAGCTGGGTCAGTGGCGATGCGGCCTCATCGGAAGAGATCGACGAGCGGCCGTGGCCCGCATTCCGCCGTGGGCTCATCACCAACCTGCTGAACCCCAAGGCGGCAGTCTTCTACATCGCCGTGCTGCCGGAATTTATCCGGCCCGATAACGGCTCCGTGATGCGGCAGACGCTGCTGCTCAGCGTCATCTATGTCGCGATCGCGACCCTGATCCACGCGACCATCGTGGCGCTCGCGGGCTCGCTGCAATCGGTGATCGTCACCGCCAACAGTCGCGTGATCGTTCGGCGCGGCTTTGCGTTGATGCTGGTCGGCATCGCCATCTGGTTCGCGCTGACCACCGGACGATCCGGCGTAGGCTGAAATATTCGACCATCTTCCATGCGATCTTCGAAATGGCTTCGCGCGGCGGCGCAGGCTAGAAGGCGGGACACCCCTCCCGCGAGTTGAACATGCCCCAGGCTTCATCCCTGCTCGGTTTCGCCCTGATCTCGCTTGGCCTCGTGCTGACGCCGGGGCCGAACATGATCTACCTGATCTCGCGCTCGATCACGCAAGGACCCGCGGCCGGCATCGTCTCGCTCGGCGGCGTGGCGCTGGGCTTCGTTTTCTACATGCTGTGCGCGGCGTTCGGCATCACGGCGCTGTTGTTCGCCGTGCCCTTTTGCCTATGACGCGCTGCGCTTTGCCGGCGCGGCCTATCTGCTCTGGATGGGGTGGCAGGCGATCAAGCCCGGCGGCCGCTCGCCGTTCCAGGTGAAGAAGCTTGCGGTCGATGGTCCGCGCAAATTGTTCGCGATGGGCTTTGTCACCAACCTGCTCAATCCCAAGATCGCGATGCTGTATCTCGCACTGCTGCCGCAGTTCATCGATCCCGCGGCCGGCAGCGTGCTGTGGCAGTCGGTGGCGCTGGGCTCGATCCAGATCGTCATCAGCGTGAGCGTGAATGCCATGATCGCGCTCGCGGCCGGATCGATCGCGCTGTTCCTCGCGCAGCGCCCGACCTGGATGCTGCTGCAGCGCTATCTGATGGGCACGGTGCTCGCTGGCCTCGCCGTGCGGATGGCGTTCGAGGCAAGGAAGGCGTGATGACTCTCCTCACCTCGCCCCGCTTGCGGGGAGAGGCCGCCGTGCTCTTGCGCGGCGGTGAGGGGGACTCTCCGCGAGTTCAACTCTCACCGTCTGCGTGGAGACAACCCCTCACCCCAGCCCTCTCCCCGTAAGAACGGGGCGAGGGAGTTACAGCCTCAATCCAGCTTCGCTTCCATTCCCCGTTTCACGGCGGGACGCGCCATCAGTTGCTCGTACCAGCGCTTGACGTTGGGAAAGTCGGCGAGATCGACCTTGTGGCGCGGGTGGCGCCAGGCCCAGCCGAGGATGGCGAAATCGGCAACCGAGAGAGGTCCCGCAATGAACTCGTGATTGGCGAGCCGCTTGTTCAAGACGTCATAGAGCCGCCGCGTCTCCTTCATGTAGCGGTTCAGGCCGTAGGCGCGGTCCTGCTCGTTCTCCAGCGCGATGAAATGATGCACCTGGCCGGGCATCGGCCCGAAGCCGCCCATCTGCCACATCAGCCACTCATAGACCGGGATACGCTCGGCCAAGGGTTTCGGCAGAAACTTGCCGGTCTTCTCGCCGAGATAGAGCAGGATGGCGCCGGATTCGAAAATGCTGACGCATTTTTCCTCGGGACCATCGGGGTCGACGATCGCCGGTATCTTGTTGTTCGGGCTGATCGCCAGAAACGATGGCGCCATCTGCTCGCCCTTGCTGATGTTGATCGGGATCACCTTGTAGGGCAGCCCCATTTCCTCCAGTGCGACCGAGATTTTGCGGCCGTTCGGCGTGTTCCAGGTGTGAAGTTCGATGGTCATCAAAACCCCTTCATCTCTTGTTCAGGCGAGCGTCTCTAGCATCCAGACAATCCCGCGGCAAAACGGGCCGATGGCCCCCGGGACGCTGCCCGCCGCTGTTGACGGCCGGCCGCCGGCGCTGGAATGTGCTCCAAAGCCCCGATAAGTTGCCGCTCCCTTTAAAGACGACCGGAAAAAACCTTGTCCAAATCTGCCAATCGCGCCCGCCTTCTCGAGATCATCCGCAAGCGCTCGTTCGGGCGCGGCGAGATCACGCTGGCCTCGGGCCGCAAGAGCGATTTCTATTTCAATCTCAAGCCGACCATGCTCGACCCCGAGGGCGCCACGCTGCTCGCCGAGCTGACCTACGAAGCACTGAAAGACGACAATCTCGATTTCATCGGCGGGCTGGAGATGGGCGCGGTCCCGCTGGCCGGCGCGATCGCCCAGCTCTCCTGGATCAAGGGCCACCCGATCGCGGCCTTCTTCGTGCGCAAGAAGCCCAAGGAGCACGGCGCGCGCCTCGCGGTCGAGGGATTGGCGAAAGGCGAGAGCCTGAAGGGCAAGCGCGTGGTCGTGGTCGAGGACGTCACCACCACCGGCGGCTCCGCCATGAAGGCGGTCGAGACGGTGCGCGAGGAAGGCGCCGAGGTCGCGCTGGTGCTCACCATGGTCGACCGCGAGGAAGGCGCGACAGAAACCTTTGCGCAGGCCGGGCTGACGTTCCGTTCGCTCTACAGGGCGGCGGAGTTTCTGAACAGCTAGGCGTCGCCGCAATTCTTTTCCGCAAATCCCCACGCGCTCACCGCTCGTTTACCATCGCGTCTTAAGGTGAATCGGAAGTACGCCCTGGCCAAAGTTCCGTTGCGTCGCGTGGAGTAAGCGTTGCGTACGAGTAAGCCTTTTTCGCGCGTGCGGCGCCACGCCGCGCTTGTCTCCGCCATTGTCATCGCCGGCTCCATCGCGCTTGTGCCCTATCCCGTCTCGGCCGAAGGCCTGTTCGACTTCTTCTTCGGCGGCGCGCAGAAGCAACGTTCGGCGCCATCGTCCCCGGCGAGTTTCTTCGCCGACCCCTTCAGCAACAACCAGCAGGCCGCGCCGGTGCCGCGAGCAGCGGTCGCAAGCTCCGGCCCCGCCTTCTGCGTGCGCGGCTGCGACGGCAAGTATTTTCCGCTGATGCGCGCCAGCGCCTCACCGGTCGCGATGTGCCAGTCGTTCTGCCCGGCGAGCCCCACGAAAGTGTTCTTCGGCTCCAGCATCGACAGCGCCACTACCGCAAGCGGCGAACGCTATGCCGACAGCGAGAATGCCTACGCCTACCGCAAGGCGCTGCGTGCGGACTGCACCTGCAATGGGCGCGATCCCGCCGGCCTCGCGCCGGTCGACCTCACGCTCGATCCCTCGCTTCGTCCCGGCGACGTGATTGCAACCACCTCGGGCCTCGTCGCCTATTCCGGCGTCCGCGTCGGCAACGACCAGACCGCTGAGTTCACGCCGGTCGCGTCCTATCCCGGGCTGACAGCGGAAGTCCGTGCGCGGCTGGGTGAGATGAAAGTCGCGCCGGTGAGCGCGGAAGTTGCCTCGACCGACATCGCGGCATCGCTGGTCAATCCTGCAAGTGCACCGGCGATCACCGGCAGCATTCCGGAGCCCACCATGCCGCGGGACAAGCGCGCGGACGCGAACTGACGGCGTAGCCCTCCGTGCGGGCGCGCGTCAGCGCCCCACGATCACGCCGATTACATTTGGCGCCGCCAGATATTTCTCCTCGATCGCCGCTCGCGCCGCAGCGCGGTTCTCGGGCGTCAAGAGTCCACGCTTCTCGGCCAGGATCATCCAGCAAAAGCCCCACCAGTCCGTGAGCATGCCGGTGTCGTCGACGAGGTCATAGCCCGCTTGAGCTGCGAAGATGCGCGCCTGCGCCTCATCGAGCGTATCGAGAAACGCGTGGTCGGCATCGGAGAACAGCTCATCGGAGATGTCGTCGGTGGTGTAGCCCCAGACCGACTGGCAGACGGCGTTGAACTCACGGTCGAGCTGATCGTCATCGATCGCGCGGGTGCGAGAGGTTTTGTGCAGCCGCGACAGCATCCGCGCGAAATCGGCAATGCGGGTGAGAGCGAAATGATCGAAGGCGATGGTGGACATATAGTCCTCGCTGGGGCTGTCAGACCATAGATGTTGTGTCGGCGATGTCTCGAATTGTTATTATATATCAACGACTTGCTAAAGTGTTCTTAATTCGTTCTAGTGTAGAAAATTAAGTGGTCGTCCCGGCTTTCGCCGGGACGACTAAAATATTGCCGCCCTCAGTTTACCGCCGACAGCATCTTGCCGCTGCAGTAATTCGCCCAGAATTTTCCGCCGCATTGCCGGCGGATCGCGGCGCAGCGCGCGGCGGGCGATGCGTTTTGCGGAAGGCTGATGTTGCAGCCCAGGCCATCGGCGGTGCGGCCGATCATGCCCGCGGCGAAGGCGGCGCTGGTCGCGGTGACACAGACAACGAGCAGCAGGGCGGCGATGATCTCGACAATCAGTCTCATGGCGCGGTTCCTCCCCAGAAAGTCGCTGTCACAACCGACTATAACATCGAAACCAGACGTTCGGCGCCTGTCCGAATCGGCCCGATCTTTGCATAAATCGTGAGCAGATGCCGCTTGGGCGACGGGTTCCGATCCCGGCGCGGCCAGCGTATCATTCACCGGAGTTCAGCTTACAGGTTCGAGAGTGCAAGACCCATCCTTTCATTCCCCGGCGCCCGGCCAGCCCGTTGACGAGCTTGCGGTCGCCGAGATCAAGAGCGCCATCCTCACCAAGCTCCGGCTCGCGATCGGCAAGGAAGCCAGCATGGCCACCCGCTATGACTGGTACAAGGCCGCGGCGCTGGCGCTGCGCGACCGCATCGTCCATCGCTGGCTCGCTGCGGAAAAGGAGAGCTACGACGCCGGCCGCAAGCGGGTCTATTACCTCTCGCTCGAATTCCTGATCGGCCGGCTCTTCACCGATGCGCTGAACAATATGGGTCTCTTGAAGGTGTTCGAGACCGCGCTCGGCGACATCGGCCCGGGCCTTGCCGAGCTCCGCCAATCCGAGCCGGACGCGGCGCTGGGCAATGGCGGCCTCGGGCGGCTCGCCGCCTGCTTCATGGAAAGCATGGCAACATTGGCGATCCCCGCGATCGGCTACGGCATCCGCTACGATCTCGGCCTGTTCCGGCAGATCATCAACGATGGCTGGCAGCAGGAATATCCCGATGTCTGGCTCAGCTACGGCAACCCCTGGGAATTCCAGCGGCCGGAAGTCGCCTATCACGTGCATTTCGGCGGTGACGTTGAGCATGTCGAAAAGGACGGCCGCGACCGCGCGGTCTGGCATCCGGCCGAAACGGTTGAGGCGATCGCCTATGACACCCCGATCGTCGGCTGGCGTGGCCAGCACGTGAATGCGCTCAGGCTGTGGTCGGCGCGCTCGCCGGACCCGCTCAAGCTCGATGTCTTCAACACCGGCGACTATGTCGGCGCCAGCGCGGAGGAAAGCCGCGCGGAGGCGATCTGCAAATTCCTTTATCCGAACGACGAAAGTCCAGCGGGCCGCGAGCTTCGTTTGCGGCAGGAATATTTCTTCGTCTCGGCCTCGCTGCAGGATCTGATCAAGCGTCATCTCGGCGCCGACGGCCAGCTGCGCAGCCTGCCGCAGAAGGTTGCCGTTCAGCTCAACGATACCCATCCGTCGCTCGCCGTGGCCGAGCTGATGCGCATCCTGGTCGACCTGCACAGCTTCCGCTGGGACGAAGCGTGGAAGCTCACGGTCGCCACCCTCTCCTACACCAATCACACGCTGCTGCCGGAGGCGCTCGAGACCTGGCCGGTCGAGATATTCCAAAGATTGTTGCCACGGCATCTCGAGATCATCTACCGCATCAACGCGCAGCATCTCGCACTCGCCGAACATCACGCTCCCGGCGATATCGACTTCCGCGCCTCGGTGTCGCTGATCGACGAGAAGAGCGGCCGAAGGGTGCGCATGGGCCAGCTCGCCTTCGTCGGCTCGCATCGCATCAACGGCGTCTCGGCGATGCATTCCGACCTGATGCGGGACACGGTGTTCCACGACCTCAACCATCTCTATCCCGGCCGCATCAACAACAAGACCAACGGCATCACCTTCCGCCGCTGGCTGATGCTCGCCAATCCAAAGCTGACCGACCTGCTCCGCGAACGTCTGCGGCGACGAAGTGATGGACGATTTCTCCCGGTTTGAACTGCTGGAAGCACGCGCCAGCGACAATGCGTTCCAGCAGCAGTTCCGCAAGGTGAAGCTGCACAACAAGATCGCGCTGGCGCGCCTGATCGGCGAGCGCCTCAGCATCAAGGTCGACCCCTCGGCGCTGTTCGACGTGCAGATCAAGCGCATCCATGAATACAAGCGCCAGCTGCTCAACATCCTGGAAACCGTCGCGCTGTACCAGGCGATGAAGGACGAGCCGCACAAGGACTGGGTGCCGCGGGTAAAAATCTTCGCCGGCAAGGCGGCGGCGAGCTACCGCTATGCCAAGCTGATCATCAAGCTGATCAACGACGTCGCCGAGGTCGTCAACAACGATCCCGCGATCAACGGGCGGCTGAAGGTCGTGTTCCTGCCCGACTACAATGTCAGCCTGGCGGAGGTGATCATTCCCGCCGCCGACCTGTCCGAGCAAATCTCGACCGCGGGCATGGAAGCCTCCGGCACCGGCAACATGAAGCTCGCGCTGAACGGTGCGGTGACCATCGGGACGCTCGACGGCGCCAACATCGAGATCCGCGACCATGTCGGCGCGGAGAACATCGCGATCTTCGGCATGGAGGCCGGCGACGTGATGATCCGCCGCAAGCAGGGGCTGGATGCCACCGACGCGATCCGGAAATCGCCGCAGCTCACGCGCGCCATCCATGCGATCGGCAGCGGCGAGTTCTCGCCGGACGAGCCGAGCCGGTTCGAATTGATCGCGCACGCGTTGCGCTATCTCGACCATTACATGGTCAGCGCCGATTTCGATTCCTATTACGAAGCCCAGCGCGGCATCGATGCACGCTGGCAAGTGATGCCGGCCTGGACGCGGGCGAGCATCCTCAACGTGTCGCGCATGGCCTGGTTCTCCTCCGACCGCACCATCCGCGAATATGCGGAAGAGATCTGGAACGTGCCGGTGAACCCCGCCCCGGTCGCGACCATGGGACAAGGCGTGCGCGGGGTGCGGGCGTGAGGCCTGCGTTCCCGCCGCAAGGCCATTACCTCGGGCGTCATTGAAATTTGGCTGATGCTGATCATACTATCTTTCGTCGCCTTCGTCATTGCGAGGCGCGAAAGCGACGAAGCAATCCATGTTTCCCGCTCCGAAAAGCTGGATTGCTTCGCTTCGCTCGCAATGACGGAATACCGGGAAACACATGCTCACCAGAACACAGCATCTTTTCGACGAAGCCACCGCAATCACCGCCGGCGACAGCCGCTGGCAGGGGCGAACCAGCCCGGACTACTATGCCTTTGTCGGCCCATTCGGCGGCTCCACCGCGGCAACCATCCTGCGCGCGCTGATCGAACATCCGCAGCGCGCGGGCGATCCGCTGGCGCTCACCGTCAATTACTGCGCGCCGATTGCCGAGGGCGAGTTCGACCTCGATGTCCGGCTGGTCAAGGCCAACCGCTCCTCGCAGCATTGGTGTGTCGAGCTGAGCCAGGGCGGCGGCGATGTCGCAACGCTGGCGACCGCCGTGTTTGCCGAGCGCCGGCCGTCGTGGTCGCACCAGGCGGCGCGGATGCCCGAGGCGAAACCGTTCGAGACGATCCCGTCCTACACCAAGATCGCCGCGCCCTGGGTCAAGCAATATGACTTCCGCTTCATCGACGGCGATCCGAATTTTGCCTCCGGCAAGGGCGTGCCGGCCAGCGCCTACTCAAAGCTATGGATCGGCGACCGCGTGCCGCGGAAGATCGACATGCTGTCGCTGGTCTCGATGTCGGACGCGTTCTTCGCCCGCGTCTTCCATGCACGGCGCCAGCTGGTGCCGTTCGGCACGGTGACGCTGACGACCTATTTCCATGCGAGCTCGGAAGATCTCGCGAGCGAGGACATCACCCACGTGCTGGCCTGCGCCGATGCAAAAATCTTCAACCGCAGCTATCAGGACCAGAGTGGCGAATTGTGGTCGCCGGGCGGGAAGCTGATCGCAACCACCACGCAGATGGGTTATTTCAAGGCGTAAGCGCCACAACTCACTTGTCTTGTGTCGCGTTGCCCTGGACCAGGCTGGTGTTGCCGGTGACGGGATCGGTGACCGCGTTGGCGACCAGCGCCTTTCCCGTTCCCGTCAGCACGAATTTCGAATCGCCGATCCGGAACGACGAATTGCCGATCAGCACCTGCTGATACTGGGTCGTCGAGCCGCTCTGATATTTGACCTGGGCGCGAAAGCCATTCACGTCGGAAATCGTGATCTTGAATTTCTGCTTGTTGGAATAGGTCCCTTCCCAGGTGCCTTCGTACTGCTTGGGATCGACATTGGTGTATTTGGTGGCCGTCGGCGTCAGCGGCGCGGTGGCGTAAGAATTGGCGATGACGCTCATGATGTCGGACATGCCTGCCCTCCCCTGCGGTGGATTGTCGCAGGCACTACAGGACTGATGTGGTTAATGGCAGGTTAAGGACCTCGCCAATCGGCGGGGGCGAAACGAGTAGAAATAAAACTGCAGAGGGCGTCTCACCGAGCCGCCCTTTTGTTTGCAGCGTCATTTCGGGGCGACGCGTCAGCGTCGAACCCGGAATGACGATGTCTCACTCCGCCGCCATCTTCACGTCTGGCGCAGCGGCGCGGACGTCGGCGTCGACTTGGGCCTCGAACTTGGCAAAGTTCTTCTGGAACATGCCGACCAGCGCACGCGCGGTCTTGTCGAACTCGGCCTTGTCCTTCCAGGTCTTGATGGGATCGAGGATGTGCGGCTCGACGCCCGGCAGCGAGGTCGGCACCGCGAAGCCGAAATATTTGTCGGTGCGGAATTCGGCGTTGCGAAGCGAGCCGTCGAGCGCCGCGGTCAGGAGCGCGCGCGTCGCTTTGATCGGCATGCGCCGGCCAGTGCCGTACTTGCCGCCGGTCCAGCCGGTATTGACCAGCCAGCAATCGACATCGTGCTTGGCGATCAGCTCGCGCAGCAGGTTGCCATAGACGCTCGGATCGCGCGGGAGGAACGGCGAGCCGAAGCAGGTGGAGAATTCCGGCTGCGGCTCCTTGCCCAGGCCGCGCTCGGTGCCCGCGACCTTCGCGGTATAGCCGGAGAGGAAGTGATACATCGCCTGCGCCGGGGTGAGCTTGGCGATCGGCGGCATCACGCCGAACGCGTCGGCAGCGAGCATCACCAGGTTCTTCGGATGCGGCGCGCGGCCGGTGCGCGAGGCGTTCGGGATGAATTCGAGCGGATAGGCGGAGCGGGTGTTTTCTGTTTTCGAACCATTGTCGAAATCCGGCTCACGCGTGCGCTCGTCGAGCACGACGTTTTCCAGCACGGCGCCGAAGCGCTTGCTCGCGGCATGGATCTCCGGCTCGGCTTCCTGCGAGAGCTTGATGCACTTGGCGTAGCAGCCGCCCTCGAAGTTGAAGATGCCGTCGGCACCCCAGCCATGCTCGTCGTCGCCGATCAGCGTGCGCTTCGGATCGGCCGAGAGCGTGGTCTTGCCGGTGCCGGACAGGCCGAAGAAGATCGCGGTGTCGCCGTTCGGACCGACATTGGCCGAGCAGTGCATCGGCATCACGCCCTTTTCCGGCAGATAGTAGTTCAGCGTGGTGAACACGCTCTTCTTCATCTCGCCGGCATAATAAGACCCGCCGATCAGGACGATCTTGCGGGCGAAATCGATGGCCACGACGTTCTCCGAGCGCACGCCATGACGTTTGGGGTCGGCGCGGAAGCTCGGCAGGTCGATGATGGTCAATTCAGGCACAAAGCTCGCAAGCTCGGACGCCTCGGGACGGATCAGGAGCGTGCGGATGAACAGCGAATGCCAGGCGAGCTCGGTGAAGACGCGGGTCTTGATGCGGAAGCTCGGATCGGCACCGCCATAAAGATCCTGCGCGAACAGGGGCATGCCTTCAGCATGCTTCAGGAAGTCCTGGTAGATCGCTTCGAACTGCTCCGATGTGATCGACTGGTTGCCGGCCCACCACATGGTCTTGTCGGTCAGTCCGTCACGGACGGTGAACTTGTCCTTCGGGCTGCGGCCGGTGAACTCACCCGTATCCGCACACAGCGCGCCATCGGCCGAAACCATCGCCTCGCCTGCGCGCAGCGCGTGCTCATAGAGCTGGGGCGCACCGAAATTCCAGTTCACGCCCTTGAGTTTTCTTAAGCCGAATTTGTCGGCGCCAAAGGCACCGTTATGCACGCCCGTTTCTTGCACGAAATACCCTCCTCGATCCCGCCGGTGAAGCGCAAAGCTGCGCTTCCGCCGCGGCATGACCGCCAAACAATATAGCCATAGTGGCCCGGTCCGGCGACCTATTACTGATGAACGCGCACGTTGCCAAGCCGATCCCTCCGGAATTGGTTTATTCAGAAATGGCGGTTGACTAAGGTCCACGGCCTGCTGTGGTACAGGCGAAAGCGGCCGGCTTTCGAGACTATCGATAAGCGTTTCGACGCGACATTCAGCCGCGAACCTAGCGAAATGCAATGTTGCGTCGCAGCATAGCGCATGATTAGTGCGTCGCTCCTTCACCGATCAGCGCAAACGGACCCCAGAGCGCGGGATAGGCGTTCCGCGGCGAAGATTTGTCGTTCAAATAGGCCAGCATCGCCCGCCGCAGCGCCTCGGCGCGGCCGAGTGTCGGGTCGGCCTTGAGCAGGTCGAAGGTCGAAGTGGTGAGCCGCGTGGCGGCATCCGAATCGACTGACCAATGCGTCACCAGCAGCGCCCGCGCGCCGGCATAGAAGAAGGAGCGCGCCAGTCCCGACAACGCCTCGGCGCCGGGCTTGTCGCCGGCAATGGTGTTGCAGGCGGACAGCACGACGAAATCGGCGTTGAGCTTGAGCTGTGCCACCTCGCTGGAGGTGAGCAGGCCGTCGTCGAGCGCAGACGGCACCCTGGGGATGCTGAGCGCGAGCGACGGTTCGGCGACGCCCTTGATGTCGCCTGCGACCAGGCCGTGGGTTGCGAAATAGACGATGCGGTAATCGGCAAGCGGCGCGCGCTTCACCGTGGTTTCGCTGGCATCAGTGCCGAGGTGAATATCGGCGGCGGCAACGCCGAGATCCTTGCCGACCGCGTTCAGTTCATCGGCGGTGTCGGGAAGCTGCGGCAGGGCCAGCACGAGTTTGCCGCGATCGACGCCTGCGCCCTGCCAGAAGTCGGAATATGCAAGATTCGTCACGCTGCGCGACGCGGTGTGCCGCTCGCTGCCTGCCTCAGCCGGACTGAACACGGGATCGCCAAAGCCGGTCATTGGCTTGATCGCTCGATCGCGGCGCGCGAAGCCGCGCAGCGCTTTCAGGCTGGAGACGGACGGCAGCACCGATACCGCCTGACGCTTCAGGAGCCAGGCCGCGTCGCGATAGCCTTCGATCTTGTCGGGGACGGCAGCCGCCGGCCTTTCCGTCACCAGCAGATGGAACGGCAGCGCAGTCAGCGCGCCCGACGGTGCAACGAGCAGGCTGCGTTTGTCCTTCACCAATCCTTCGACCGGCGCGAGCAGCGCGGCATAGAGCTCGTTGGCAAGCGCGAGATCATACAGTCCGGATTTGCCGGAAGCGTCGCTCGCCTTGCCGACGTCGAGGCCGCGGCGAAGCACGGCAACCTTTTGCGTGAGCGCATCCGCGCCGAGCGGAATCTGCTGCCATTGGAAATTGTCACGCGTCAAGGCGACCACGTACGACTCCCTGTCGGCGAGTGAGAACAGCACCAGCGCTTCATCGCCGGACAACAGCGCCTGAATCTCTCTGACCTTCAGCGGCAGCGGGTTCGACAGCGCGGCGTAATCGGGAAACTCCGTCGCAAAGGTTTTTTGCAGGTTCGCGCGCCCGGCGGCGATCGCCGCCAGCCGCTCGCGGCTGGCGGCTGCATCGCGCGGCGCTCCCTGTTTGGAGAGCGAGGCGATGATCGCCTTGTCGATCGTGTCGGCTTCGCTTGCAAGATCCTGGTCCCGGCGCACCAGCTCGGCGAGATGGTCGCTGCCGGCTGCAACCCGGACCGCGAGTTTGTTGACTGCGGAAGCGGCAGAAGATTGCGTGCCGCGCTGGATCACATCGAGCGCTTCGTCAAAGGCCGTTTCCGCCGGCATCAACTGCTTGTTCGACGCGGCGAGCAGGACCGGCAACGCCGCACGGACCTGGGCACGTCCAAAAGTCATCAGCCGCTCCACCAGTGGCAAGGCGTCGGCAGTGCGACCCTCGGCCTGATAGAGCGAGGCGAGATTGTTCGCTGATATCGCGTTGTCGGGATGATCGGGGCCGACGGTGCGTTCACGGATCGCGAGCGCCCGTTCGTAGATCGGTTGCGCCTCGGCGAGGCGATCCTGGCGCTGATAGAGGTCGCCGAGATTGTTCAGGGAGCGCGCGACATCGATATGGTCGCGCCCCAGCACCTTCTCGCGGATCGCCAGCGACTGCTTGATCACGGGTTCGGCGTCGGCATAGCGGCCTTCCGCCTTGTAGACCTGGCCGAGATTGTTGAGCAGGGTTGCGATCGCACGCTCCGCACCCGGAATCTTCTGGTAGATCGCCAGCGCCCGCTTGAACAGCGGCTCGGAATCGCCGTGGCGATCCTGCTTCTCGTACAGCGTTGCCAGATTGTTGAGAGACTGTCCTATGTCGGGATGGCCAGGCGGACGCGCCTTTTCGCGCAGTGCGAGCGCGCGCTTGAACAGCGGTTCGGCCTCGGCATAGCGCGACTGCCGCTCATAGATTGCGGCAAGATTGGTCAGCTCCGGCGCCATGTCCGCCGAGTTGATCGCGCCCGTTTTCTCCATGACGGCAAGCACGCGTTTGTAGAGTTGCTCCGCCTCGTCATCCCGGCCCATGCCAGAATAGACCTCGGCCAGATTATTGAGCGCGCCGGCAAGGTCGCGGCTGGGCGGGCGCTTCTCCTGATCGGCGACCATGGCCTGCGCCAGTGGCAGCGCTTCATTGTATTTTTCGGCACGGATGAGTTCGATGATCTTGCCGCTCTGCGCGAACAGACCTTCGGCGAATGCCGACGAGGCAACGCCGGCAACGAGGGCGAGACAGAGCATAAGCGCCAATCGATGATGGGATTTCATCGCAACTCTCGCGCTATTGCCGGACCTGCTGTGGGTCGCTGCAGCGCGCAAATTCGTTCAATTCCGCCTCAGACCTTCGCACGCGCCTGTTCCGCGAGCTTGACCAATACCTTGCGCAAGTCGCCGGGCGTGGTCACCCGCGCCGGAAATTCCAGCCGCAAGGCGACCGAACCGGCTTGCAGATCGAACCCTTCCGGGTCGCAGCCGGTGCAGCGCCAGTCGGCACTCCCGGCGCCCAGCAATTTGGCCGCGTAGAGATTCATGGCCTCTCGATGATCTTCGTTCATGTGCTCGACCGCGCCCTGCTCGGCCTCGACCAGAGCAGTCGCATCGCTGATATCGGTCAGAAACTGCTCCGGCTTGAGGTCGATGATGCGGCCGAAGCCTGCGACGAGGTGCGCGCCTGAGGCGCGGATGCGGAAGAAGGAAAAATCCTTGAAGTCGACGAAGGCTTCCGCGGACGGATGCGCATTGAGATAGCGCCGGCGCAGCATTTCCCGATCGTCGTTGTCCGCCTCCTCCGCCCGGCCCGCCAGCATGATGCGCGCGTCTTCGAGCGGATCGCCTGGCGCGCGCTCGTCCAGCATCAGCGAAACGCGGGCGTCGGCGAGGATGTTTTTGGTGTGAACCGCAAGGCGCGAAATGAGGAGAATCGGTGAGCCATCGGGGGCGCTCGCCACGTTCACCAGTGAACAATAGGGATCGCCAGTTCCAGCCATCAGGGTCGCCAGGGCGCCCTGCCGGCTTCGCCGAAGCAAGGATTTAGCCAGCCTGGAAGGGTTAAAATCGGGGGTCGGCTGCATCGATATTCTCTTGTCATCCTATTGCAAGGCGGGCCTTTTTCCGGCTAAACCGGCAGCCAGATGGGTCGGAATGCTTCGGATAAGTGAGGCATTCTGTCGGAACTCGGTCACACTTCAGCCCAGCTTGCATTGCTCGTTGGCCGCTCCGAAGCCCTTTTTATGCGGCGCATCACCGGAATGCTCGCCGTTTCAGCCACTACGACAACTGAAAGCAGGCTCATGCCCACAATCGCCCTGGTCGATGACGACCGCAACATTCTCACCTCCGTTTCGATCGCGCTGGAAGCCGAAGGCTATCGCATCATGACCTACACGGATGGTGCTTCCGCCCTCGACGGTTTCCGCACCAGCCAGCCCGATCTCGCCATCCTCGACATCAAGATGCCGCGCATGGACGGCATGGAGACGCTGCGCCGGCTGCGCCAGAAATCGGATTTGCCGGTGATCTTCCTCACCTCCAAGGACGAGGAGATCGATGAATTGTTCGGCCTCAAGATGGGCGCCGACGATTTCATCCGCAAGCCGTTCTCGCAGCGGCTTCTGGTCGAGCGCGTCAAGGCCGTGCTGCGCCGCTCGCAGCCGAAGGACCCGACCGCAGCTCCAAAGGAGAGCGACGCCAAGGCGCTCGACCGCGGCCTGCTGCGGATGGATCCGGAGCGTCACACCTGCACCTGGAAGAACGAGCCGGTGACGCTCACCGTCACGGAATTCCTGATCCTGCAGGCGCTGGCGACACGGCCGGGCGTGGTGAAGAGCCGCAACGCGCTGATGGACGCGGCCTATGACGACCAAGTCTATGTCGACGACCGCACCATCGACAGCCACATCAAGCGGCTGCGCAAGAAGTTCAAGGTGGTGGACGACGATTTCGAGATGATCGAGACGCTTTACGGCGTCGGCTACCGCTTCAAGGAAGCCTGATTCCAGCGCGGGAAGCCGCGCTGACGTCAACGCCGGTCTGGGATAGGATGCGATCGGCGCCATCATCGAACGCAGTGTTAGCCCTTGCTTGACCGAACGCAGCCCGATCCAGGTCTGAATGCGCAGGACGGTTCCTCGTCGCTGGCCCTGGAAGGCGCTGCCCTGGAGGCGCCGAAGGTCAGGGCGTGGATGCGCCCGCTCGGCTGGCTCAGCCGGGCCGGCCAATTCCTGTTCACGCTCTCGTTCTCGAGCCTGACCCGGCGCATCGTCTCGCTCAATATCGCGGGCCTCCTCGCGCTGGTCGCAAGCATTCTCTACCTCTCGCAATTCCGCGCCGGCCTGATCGATGCCCGCGCGCAGAGTCTGCTGGTGCAGGGAGAAATCATCGCCGGCGCGATCGCGGCGTCCGCAACCGTGCAAACCAACGCCATCACCATCGATCCGGACCGGCTGCTCGACCTCAAGGCCGGCGAGGTGCTGAAGGGGCCGGATGAGGATTCGGCGCTGGATTTCCCGATCAATCCGGAGCGCGTCGCCCCCGTCCTGCATACCCTGATCTCGCCGACCAAGACCCGCGCCCGCATCTATGATCCGACCGGCGGGCTCCTGCTCGACAGCCGCAACCTCGAAAACGTCATGCGCTTCCCGCTGCCGCCGCCGGCCTCGCCCGGGCTGGTCGAGCGGGCGCTGACCACGGTCCGCACCTGGATCAATCGCGGCGACCTGCCGCTTTACCGTGAGCTCGGCCCGGAAGTCGGCGGCATGGGCTATGAGGAGGTCGCCGACGCGCTGAAGGGCCAGAAGAGGAGCATGGTCCGCGTCAACAGCCGCGGCGAGGTGATCGTCTCGGTCGCGGTTCCGGTGCTGCGCTCGCGCACCATCCATGGCGCGCTGATGCTGTCGACCCAGGGCGACGACATCGACCAGATGGTCACCGCCGAGCGGCTTGCGATCCTCAAGGTCGGCGGCGTCGCCTCCGTGGTCATGATCGTGCTGTCGCTGCTGCTCGCGAGCACCATTGCAGGCCCCGTGCGCCGGCTTGCCGATAGTGCCGAGCGCGTCCGCCGCCGCATCAAGACGCGCGTCGAAATTCCCGACTTCACCCGGCGCCGCGACGAGATCGGCCATCTCTCCGGCGCGCTGCGCGACATGACCGGCGCGCTCTACAACCGCATCGAAGCGATCGAGATGTTCGCCGCCGATGTCGCCCACGAGCTGAAGAACCCGCTGACCTCGCTGCGCTCCGCGGTCGAGACGTTGCCGCTCGCCCGCAACGAGCACAGCCGCTCTCGATTGCTCGCCGTGATCGAGCACGACGTGAAGCGGCTCGACCGGCTGATCTCCGACATCTCCGACGCGAGCCGCCTCGACGCCGAGCTGCAGCGGCAGGACATGGCGCCGGTCGATCTGCGCCGCCTCTTGACCACGCTGACCTCGGTCGCCAACGAGACCAAGCTCGGCCACGACGTCGGCGTCGAGTGCCGTTTCGAGGGCCGCAGCGTTATCGACGCTTTCTCGGTGCCCGGTCACGATTCCCGGCTTGGGCAGGTGATTTCCAATCTGCTCTCCAACGCGCAGTCCTTCTCCACGCCCGGCAACAAGGTGCGCATCCTGTGCCGCCGCCAGCGCACGCAGATCGAGGTCGTCGTTGATGACGACGGTCCGGGCATTCGTCCCGACGCGCTCGAGCGAGTGTTCGAGCGCTTCTATACCGACCGGCCGCATCAGGGCTTTGGCCAGAACTCGGGCCTGGGCCTGTCCATCTCCAAGCAGATCATCGAGGCGCATGGCGGACGCATCTGGGCGGAGAACCGCACTGGCCCCGTCGGCGAAGACGGCGAGCCGACGGTTGCCGGCGCGCGCTTCGTGCTCAGGCTGCCGTCGCCATGAAACCGGCCATGAGCGACAACCCGAGCGTCCACGCTTCAGCGGTGAAGGTGGGCAGCCGCGCGGTCCTGATCCGGGGCCCCTCGGGCTCGGGCAAGTCGCGCCTCGCCTTCGACCTGATCCTCGCGGGGCGCTCGCGACAGCTCCCGCCGGCCATTTTGGTAGGCGACGACCGTGTCCGTCTCGACACAGTTGGCCAACAATGTTTGGTCCGGCCCGTCCGGGAACTAGCCGGCCTGATCGAGATCCGGGGCCTCGGAATACGGCGCTGCGACTTCGCTGATGAGGCGGAAGTTGGACTTGTGGTTGATTTGCAGGCAACCGACGCCGCGCGCCTGCCGCCGCCGGACGCGCTCCATGTCAGCATTTTTGGTGTCCGAATACCGCGAATCCCCGTCGGGTGCGGCTTTTCACCCCTGCCGCTGGTTGTCGCGGCACTGACGACAGCTTGCGGTTTAAAATCTCTTAACAATTCGGCGGATTGCTTTAAGGGGATTGGTAACCATATCACCCCCACATTAGCGACCGAGTAGACCGGCGCAACTCCCCTTCTCGAAAGCCAGATTCCGGGAGATCGCAAACATCCCCTCTTGCGCAGGGGCTCTGGATGGTCAAAGTGGCGCGTTCGTGCGGTGCACCAAAAAGCACCCGCGGGAGTTTTCGATGATTGGCCTAGTACTGGTGACCCATGGGCGCCTCGCCGACGAGTTCAGGGCGGCGCTCGAACATGTCATGGGTCCTCAAAAACAAATCGAGGCGGTAACGATCGGCGCCGAAGACGACTCTGATCTCTGCCGTAGCGACATCATCGAGGCGGTCAACCGCGTCGATACCGGCGACGGCGTCGCCATCCTCACCGACATGTTCGGCGGCACGCCGTCCAACCTCGCCATTTCCTGCATGAGCCGTCCCAAGGTGGAAGTGCTCGCAGGCATCAATCTTCCCATGCTGGTCAAGCTCGCCAAGGTCCGCGAGGAGCGCTCGCTTCCCGACGCGATCGCGATGGCCCAGGAAGCTGGTCGCAAATACGTCACCATTGCCAGCCGGGTCCTCGCCGGCAAATGACCGAGGACAACGAGGCGCCGGCGGAAAACATCCCCGGGTCGAGCGTGCCCGCAGGCGCCGTCTCCAAAGAGCTTCTCATCATCAACAAGCGCGGCCTGCATGCGCGGGCCTCCGCCAAGTTCGTGCAGACCGTCGAGCGCTTCACCGCCGAGGTCTGGGTCACCCGCGGCAGCGAGACCGTCGGCGGCACCTCGATCATGGGGTTGATGATGCTCGCAGCGGGGCCAGGCACCACGGTCACGGTGTCGGCGGCCGGCCCCGATGCGGATGCCGCGCTTGCGGCGATCACGGCGCTCGTTGAGAGCAAGTTCAACGAGGAAGGGACGTAGCTCCCGGCGGCGCATCGTTTGGCGAGCGTACATTCAGATGCGATTGTCAAACAGCATTCGGTGTCGTCGCCGGCTTGTCCGGGCGATCCAGTATTCCAGAGACGCCTCGGCTTGAGCCGAGAAGCCGTGGCGTACTGGATGCCCTGCCGGAGCCTGTCATCGGGCGCGCGTTCGCGCGACCCGTTGGCGGAGCATGACAACAGTGGGGGATGCGACTCCACATTCCCGCGGCACGAAATGCCCGAGTGATGCCTCAACGTCGCTCCCTCGGGATCAAGAGGGCGCAGGGAATGCCGGGTGCCGAACGCACCCGCAGCCTTGCGTGCAAAATTGGAAGAAAGCACGCACGCAAGTCGTGACAGGTACGCCGAACATTCCGGCATTCCCTGCGCGATGGTTTACGGTTTACTACGCGCTCTCCCCGGTGTCCGGGCTTTTTAGCCACCGTCCCCCCGGGCTCTTGACCCGGCGGTTGATCCCAGCGTCGGGAGATCAGGACCACGCGTCTTCGCCGTCCGCGACCAGCCTGCGATCGTCGCTCGCAAGCCTTCGCGTCCACCGCAACCCGCCCCACGTTTCGTGACGATTGGCCGTAACGTCCCTCTTGATGAGGCGGGATGGCTGCATTAAGCACGATTTCTGATTTTCGTAAAGACAAATCTTCGTGCCGCGAAACCCGGATCGTCCGATCGGCTTGAACCGGCTCATGAAATTAATTTGTCGACGCACGCGATTTCGCCGGCGATCGCGGCGATCAGGCGCGCCGCGAAAGCCAAGATCGCACGCGTGATTTGCCCAACGAGTCATTTCCCCGGCGGCTGCATGTAGATCTCCCACGCGATCGAGGGACCCGGATGGCCCTTGAAGAAGCGCTGCGTGGTCATGATCTGCTGCTCGGCATCCGGCGCGTGTTCCTTCATCCACTTCTCGCACGCCGGCAGGCGGCCGTCCGTCTTGTCGCAGATGCCGATGAAGCCGAGGCGTTTCGCTTCTTCCAGCGACGTCAGCCCCGACGACCAGGCCTCGCCCGGCGTGAACGGCGCGGGATGATCGGGGCTGTAGAACGTCATGGGCTCGCCGATCTCGGTGGTGCCGGCTACCACGGCCCAGCGCGAGCCGAAGCGCTGGTGCCACATGTCGGTCAGTGAGCGGGCCAACTGGGCGCGCGCGCCATAGGCGCTGGCGCTGTTGGGATTGTGCTCCATCTCGAGCAGGGCGATGCGGGGTGCGGCAGCGAGCGTGGCGAGCGAGAGCACCAGCCAGATCGCGGTGATGCGAAACAGCGCGCCGACCGGAATGCGCACGGCAGGAATTGCCACGAGCGCCAGCGGCACCAGGAAGAACAGCGAGATGCCCCAGTCGGTCTTCATATAGACCGTGAAGATCAGCCCGCCGAGCGGCGGCCCGATCGCGACAATGGCCTGGATCCACCAGACGTTCAGTGCCTGCGAGAAATTGACGTCCGGATTGGGACCGCGCGAGAAGGCATGCGCGATCCAGCGCGGCGGCCAGGCGAGCGCGAGTGCTGCCAGCGCAACCGGCAGCGCGAGCAGCGCAAGATTATGCCCGACATAGCCGAGAACGAGCTGCGCACTCTGGGCGCGGCTCGACAGGCCGTAGACATCGCCGGCATAGGTCAACGGCACGAAGTCGACCTGCTTCAGCCAGATCAGATGCGGGATCATGGCAACGACCAGCGTTGCGATCGCGACCCACGGCGCGGGCGAGGCCAGAAATTTCAGCCGGTCGGGATGGATCAGCGCGGCGAGACCGATGGCGCCGATCATGGTTAGCACCCAATATTTGGTCATCAGCGCCAGCGCGCCGGCAAGCCCGAGAAAGATGCCGCTGAGCCACGTGCGCTTCTCGAACGCGTTGAGATAGGCCAGCACGACCAGCGGCAGCGTGACGAGCTGCAGCAGGTCGGGGTTGTACTTGAAGCCCTTGAAATTGAAGATCGGGTAGAGCGCAAGCATCACCACGACGAAAAAGGCGCGGCGGTAGTCGACCACCCGGATAGCGATGAGCCAGCAGATCACGAGGCCGATGCCGAGCACGGTCATCGCCAGCGCATAGGTCGCCCAGTCCTGCGCGGGGAAGAAATCAAACCACAGGCCTGCGATCCAGCCCGAGAGCGGCGGATGCTTACCATAGCCGAGCTGGAACTTCTGACCCCAGGCGAAGGCCTCTGCGACATCCATGTGAACGTCCTGGGCCGCCTTCAGCTCGATCAGGATTTTGGTCCAGAGCAGGCCGTGTACCAGCGCGAAGGTGATCACGAGCCAGAGGGCGGTATCCGGGCGTGTGGCGCGCGAGGCCAGCCACGCGGCGAGCCGCCGGAAACGCAAGCGGCGGCGCCGGCGGCCTGCGCTTGCGGGTAAAGAAGTCGCGGTCGTCATAAATCCACGCGTAGCGCGTTTTGCGCCCGAAGTGGAATCAGCTTGGCGTGAACAAAACCCTTTAAAATCCAGCAATATGGTTGCCGCACCGAGTTGCGAATGCTATCCCGCGCCCCATGACGACCGCCCCCATTCCCAACATCCGCAACTTCGCCATTGTCGCCCATATCGACCATGGCAAATCGACCTTGGCCGATCGCCTGATCCAGATGACGGGCGGGCTGACGGATCGCGAAATGGCGGGCAAGGAGCAGGTGCTCGATTCCATGGATATCGAGCGCGAGCGCGGCATCACCATCAAGGCGCAGACCGTCCGGCTGCATTACAAAGCCAGGGACGGCAAGGATTACATCTTCAATCTGATGGACACGCCGGGCCATGTCGACTTCGCCTATGAAGTCTCGCGCTCGCTCGCAGCCTGCGAAGGCGCGCTGCTGGTGGTCGACGCCAGCCAGGGCGTGGAAGCGCAGACGCTCGCCAATGTCTATCAGGCGCTCGACAACGATCTCGAAATCGTGCCGGTGCTGAACAAGGTCGATCTGCCCGCGGCCGAGCCGGAAAAGGTGAAGCAGCAGATCGAGGACGTGATCGGGATCGACGCCTCCGATTCCGTCATGATCTCGGCCAAGACCGGCGAGGGCGTACCCGACGTGCTGGAAGCCATCGTCACTCGCCTGCCGCCGCCGAAGGGCGACCGCGACGCTACGCTGAAGGCGCTGCTGGTCGATAGCTGGTACGACGTCTATCTCGGCGTGGTCGTGCTGGTCCGCATCGTCGATGGCACGATGAAGAAGGGCAGCCGCATCCGCATGATGGGCACCAACGCGGCCTACGACGTCGAGCGCGTTGGTTTCTTCACGCCGAAGATGGAGCAGGTCGACGAGCTCGGGCCCGGCGAGATCGGCTTCATCACCGCCGCGATCAAGGAAGTCGCCGATACGCGCGTCGGCGACACCATCACCGATGACAGGAAGCCGGTGACCGAGATGCTGCCCGGCTTCAAGCCGGCGATCCCGGTGGTGTTCTGCGGCCTGTTCCCGGTCGATGCCAACGATTTCGAGACGCTGCGCGCGGCGATGGGCAAGCTCCGCCTCAACGACGCCAGCTTCTCCTTCGAAATGGAGACCTCCGCCGCGCTCGGCTTCGGCTTCCGCTGCGGTTTCCTCGGGCTGTTGCATCTGGAGATCATCCAGGAGCGGCTGAGCCGAGAGTTCGATCTCAACCTGATCGCGACCGCGCCGAGCGTGATCTACAAGATGCATCTGACGGACGGGCAGGTGATCGAGATCCACAATCCCGTCGACATGCCCGACGTGGTGAAAATCGCGGAGATCGAGGAACCCTGGATCGAGGCGACGATCCTCACGCCGGACGAATATCTCGGCAGCGTGCTGAAGCTGTGCCAGGACCGCCGCGGCGCGCAGAAGGAGCTCACCTACGTCGGCAGCCGCGCGATGGTGAAATACGATTTGCCGCTCAACGAAGTCGTGTTCGATTTCTATGACCGCCTGAAATCGGTCTCCAAGGGCTACGCCTCGTTCGACTATCACCTCACCGACTACAAGCCGGCCGATCTCGTCAAGATGCAGATTCTGGTCAATGGCGAGCCGGTCGATGCGCTGTCGATGCTGGTGCATCGCGCCCGCGCGGAGGGGCGCGGCCGCGCCATGGTCGAGAAGATGAAGGAGCTGATCCCGCCGCACATGTTCCAGATCCCGATCCAGGCGGCGATCGGCGGCAAGGTAATCGCGCGCGAAACCGTGCGCGCGCTGCGCAAGGACGTCACGGCGAAATGCTACGGCGGCGACGTCACGCGCAAGCGCAAGCTTCTGGAGAAGCAGAAGGAAGGCAAGAAGAAGATGCGGCAGTTCGGCAAGGTCGACATCCCGCAGGAGGCCTTCATTGCCGCGCTGAAGGTGGATAGCTGAAGCGTCGGCGCGCTTCCGGCAGCCGCGAAAGCGAACCGCCGGCGCGTGGGCTCGCCCACCTGTTCATCTCGCAGGAAGCGCGGCCGGGCGCACGGTCAGCAGGACGCCGTCGTGCCTGGTTTCGTGAAGCCGGAATTTCTTGCAGCCGTCTTTTTCAGCGCTCTCCGCTTTTTGGTTACGGTTTGCAGTGATCTCAGCGGTTGCAGTTCCGGGTTGAATGCGTCTTTCAGCAAACTCTTGAGCCGGCCCTGGTACTCGCATTCGTTCAGTTGAATTTTCTGTTTCATCACGCACTCCGCTCTGCCATCAGGAGCCTATTGCACACACTCCGTGACGACTAATCATGTCTCACACAGCGCACACCGAGTGAAGGATCAGTGCGTAAGCAATCACCTGACCATCGGAATTAGCGCTCGGTTCTGAAATGCAGCGCAAGGTCTATCGTCGGTGGAACACCGGAGATGCACGAATTGCGACAACGCGCCTGTCTGATCACATGCCGAGAGAGAGGGCAGAAATGCGGCAACAGCGTATTTTTCCATCGGGGCTCGTCAGGAACCGCCGGTGACTTGATGTGGGGGATTTGAATTTACCGATGACCTAAACGGTCGATATGCCGCAAAAGGCCTTCATTGACACGCTGAAGGTGGATGGCTGAGGCCGTCGGCGGTGGCGACACCAGACTTCAGCTTAATGCCATCGGCGCGTCGACAATGGACGCGCTGATGGATTTGAAGCGTAACGGGACGGCCAAGGCCGCACCGATGTCGCGCCCCTTATCCGTATCAATCTCAAATCTCAGCGCATCACGAACGGATTCGCCGGAACGTCCTGCGCGGTCGAAATCCACACGCTCTTGGTTTCCAGATATTCGCGGACCGCGTCGATGCCGCTCTCGCGGCCGACGCCGGAATGCTTCATGCCGCCGAACGGCATCATGTAGCTGATGGCGCGGTAGGTATTCACCCACACGGTTCCGGCGCGCAGCAGTTTTGGCACGCGGATGGCGCGCGCGAGATCGCGGGTCCAGATGCCCGCCGCCAGGCCGTAGATGGTGTCGTTGGCAATGCGAATGGCCTCTTCCTCGGTGTCGAAGCTGATGATCGACAGCACCGGCCCGAACACTTCCTCGCGCGCGATCCGCATGGAATTGTCGACATCGGTAAAAATCGTCGGCTCGACGAACTGGCCGCCCACGATGCCCGCGCCCGAGGCCGGCTTTCCGCCGAGCAGGCAGCGTGCGCCCTCCGCCTTCGCGATATCGATGTAGTCGAGGATCTTCTTGTACTGCGCCGGCGTGGTGACGGGGCCGATGTTCGTATCCGATTGCATGGGATCGCCGATCTTGGCGGACCGCCCGAGCTCGAGCAGGCGCTCGACGAACTTGTCCTTGATCGAGCTCTGCACCAGCAGGCGCGATCCGGCGATGCAGGTCTGGCCCGTGGCCGCGAAGATGCCGGAGATGGCGCCGGCCGCGGCAGCTTTCAGATCGGCATCCTCGAACACGATGTTCGGCGACTTGCCTCCCAGCTCAAGCGAAACCCGCTTCAGGCTGCGCGCGGCGGTTTCATAGACCTTCGCGCCCGTCGTGTCCGAGCCCGTGAAGGTGATCTTGGCGATGCCGGGATGGGCGATCAACTCGGAGCCGATCTCGGGGCCAAAACCCGTGACCACGTTGAAGATGCCATCGGGAATTCCGGCTTCCCTGGTCAGCGCGGCGAATTCCAGGGTGCTCGCGGAGGTGAATTCCGACGGCTTGACGATGACGGCGCAACCGGCGGCGAGCGCCGCGGCGCATTTCCAGGCCACGAACAGCAGCGGCGAATTCCAGGCCGTGAGCGCTGCGACGACGCCCACCGGCTCATGCGTCGTGTAGGCGAAGGTGTCCGCCTTGTCGATCGGCACAAGGCCCCCTTCGAGCTTGTCGACGAGACCGCCGAAATACCACCACCATTCCGGATGGTAGCGAAGCTGGCCGAGCATCTCCGCCATGAGCTTGCCGTTGTCGCGCACCTCGATCTCGGCAAGACGCTCCGCGTTCGCGGCGACGAGGTCGCCGAGCTTGCGCATCGCCTTGCCGCGGCTCGATGCCGTCATCTTCGACCACGGGCCGCGCCACATCGCGTCATTGGCGGCCTTCACCGCCTTGTCGGCATCGGCTTTGGACCCGCGCGGAATCCTGGCCCAGGGCTCCCCGCGATAGGGGTCGATCGAATCGAACCACTCGCCGTTGGCAGGGTCGACATATTGGCCGTTGATGAAAAGCTGGTAGGTCTTCACGGTTCCCTCCGGTCGAGGCAAGGCGATGGCTGGCTCGCGAACGATATACTGCATTCCGTGAGCCGGTTGAAACGACGTCGTTTGAAAGAAGAACGATGATTGCGCCTCGCCGTTCCCAGCCTTTGCGTGTGGCACAACCGCCGGGATGGAATCGCTCCGAAATGTGAATTGTCTTTGTATGCCAGCCTGGTTATGCTCCGCCCATGTCACGCATCCTGTCCGTCTCGATCGTCATTCTCGTATCGCTGCTGCCGGCCGTCACGTCGGGCGCGCCCGCTCAGAAGCGGCATTCTTCCCGTTGGCATGGCTACGGCTTCCTGCCCGGCTATCGCCAACCGCCCAACAACACCGTTCCGGTGTTTGGCGCAAAGGGGGCCGCGACGGGCAGACCGGACTATACGCCATACTATTACGGCTATAACGGCGAGCGATATTATTTCGGCCGTCCCGGATTTTATCGCGGACGCTACAATGGCGGCAGTTTTGGCCCGTGCTGGAGCTGGACGCCGATCGGGCCGGCGTGGCAGTGCGGATAGAAGCGCGCTGACGCGCACCCGGCATGACAACGGGCCGCCTTGCCCTTCCCTGCCAAATCGACCACCATTGCAATCGCGCAGATCAACAACACCAACGGCGCGAGGAAACCGCATGAGCAGCAGCACCGCCCGCTTCGACTATGGCTGGGTTGTCGTCGGCGCGGGCGCGCTGATGACCTGTGTCGGCTTCGGCTCGATGCTGTCGCTGGCGGTATTCCTGCAACCGATTTCGGAAGCGATGGGCTGGTCGCGCGCGGGCGTGTCGGCGGCGGCGACGCTGGATTTCCTCTTCATGGGCGTGGCTGCGTTCTTCTGGGGCACGCTGTCCGACCGGTTCGGCACGCGCATCGTGGTGCTGTGCGGCAGCGTGCTGCTCGGCCTTGGCCTCGTCACGGCGAGCCGGGCGCAAAGCCTGTGGCAATTCCAGCTTCTGTTCGGCGGGCTGATCGGCATCGCCGCCGGCAGTTTCTATGCGCCGATGATGGCGGTGGCGAGCGCCTGGATCGTTAAGCATCGCAGCCTTGCGGTTTCACTGGTATCCGCCGGCATGGGAGTAGCGCCGGTGACGGTCGCGCCCTCCGCGAGCTGGCTGATCACAGCGTATGACTGGCGCACGGCGATGCTGGTCATCGGCATCGCCGCGTGGGCGCTTCTGATCCCGGCTTCCTTCCTGGTGCGGCCGGCGCCGCAGGATGAAAACATTGCGCCCACCAATGCCCGCGAAACGCCGGAAACCGAATGGACCCCGGCGCAGGCATTCCGCACGCCGCAATTCATCGCGCTCGCCGGCGCGCATTTCGCCTGCTGCGCGGCGCATTCAGGGCCGATCTTCCACATGGTGTCCTATGCGGTGGTTTGCGGCATCGCGCCGCTGACCGCGGTCACCGTCTATAGTCTCGCCGGCTTCTCGGGCCTCGGCGGGCGCCTCCTGCTCGGCACGCTGGCCGACCGGTTCGGCGCCAAGCCGGTGCTGGTCGGCGGCCTGTTCATGCAGGCGCTCTGCATCGCAACCTATCTCGCGGTCGCGCATCTCGGCGAGTTCTACGCGCTGTCCGTCGTGTTCGGCCTCGCCTATGGCGGGGTGATGCCGCTCTACGCCGTGCTGGTCCGCGAATATTTCGGCGCGCGCATCATGGGCACGGTGTTCGGCGCGGTGTCCGCCTTTGCAAGCCTCGGCATGGCGCTGGGGCCATGGGCGGGCGGCTACGTCTACGACACGTTCCACGGCTACACCTGGCTGCACGCGGGTTCGTTCGCGATCGGGCTGGCCGCGGTTGCGGTCGCCCTGAGTTTCCCGTCCAAACACCGGCAGCCGCTCGATCTCGCCCGCGCCACCGCGTAAGCGCGAACATGGCTTGATCGCAAGGGGTGAATGGGTCACCATGCCCCTAATTGATCGGTCGATAAAGAAGAGCGAGGAAACGCCATGAACAAGCCTCCCGGCCTCGGCCTGGTCGAGCGCGCCCGTGCGCTGCAGCCGCTCATCGCGAGCGAGGCGGACGAGATCGAGCGCACGCGGCGGCTGACGCCGAAGGTCACCTCGGCGCTGATCGAGAACGAGCTTTACCGCGCGCTGCTGCCGCGGAGCGTCGGCGGCCACGAGCTTCCGCTCGAAACCTTCATGCAGATGCAGGAGGAGATCGCCAAGGCCGACGCCTCCACCGCCTGGTGCCTCGGCCAGTGCGCCGTCTGCGCGATGACGGCCGCCTATCTCGAGCCGGATGCCGCGAACGAAATCTTCAACACGCCGCCCGGCATCCTCGCCTGGGGCGCGATCGCCCACGACGTGAAGGTCGTTGCCGGCGGCTACATGGCGAATGCGCGCTGGGATTTTGCCTCGGGCTCGCGGCAGGCGAGCTGGCTGGGTGCGCATGTGAAGATCACCGAAGCCGACGGCACCACGCGCAAGAAAGCGAGTGGTGCGCCGGAAATCCGCACCGTCCTGTTCCCGATGAGCTCGGCCACGATGTACGATGTCTGGGAAGTGATCGGGCTCAAGGGAACGGCGACCGACTCCTATTCGGTCGAAAACCTGTTCATCCCGGAGAAATTCGCCGCGCTTCGCGACGATCCAGGCGCGGTGCGCGAGAAGGGCCCGCTCTACAAGCTCACCACCAACGCCGTGTTCAGCATGGGCTTTGCCGCGACCTCGCTCGGCGTCGCCCGCGCCACGCTCGATGCCGCGACCGATCTCGCGCGAAGCAAGATTCCGCAAGGGCTGTCGGCGATGCGCGACAACAATGCGGTGCAGGGCCTGATCGGCCGCACCGAGGCCAGCCTGCGCGCGGCGCGCGCCTATCTCTATTCGACCGCCGCCGAAGTCTGGCGCGATCTGGAGGCCGGCGAGAACGTCACCGAAGCCCATCGCATCGCGATCCGCATCGCCGCGACCTGGACCATCCATCAATCGGCCTCGGTGGTCGACACCGCCTATCACATGTCGGGCGCGACCGCCGTGTTCGCCAAAAACCCGTTCGAGCGTCGGTTTCGCGACATGCACGCGATCGCGCAGCAGATCCAGGCCCGCGACACGCACTACGAGGATGCCGGCAAGGCGATCCTCGCTTCCAACCTCGGCAAGCCTCCGACCTCGCGATAGAGAAATAACCGTTCACCTTGCCTGGGCCGTGCTCTATCTTCGACGGCGTGAAGAGAACGGCCCAGAAGACGAAAGCCGAGCCAGGCGGCGCGGATCGGATCGATCCAGCCGTGGCTGCCGTGTTGGACTCCCACCCCAAGCCCTTGAAGAGCCGATTGCTGGCGCTGCGCCGGCTGATCCTCGACACCGCGCGCAAGACCGAAGGCGTAGGCCGCCTCGAGGAAGCGCTGAAATGGGGACAGGCGAGCTATCTCACCAGCGAAAGCAGGAGCGGCAGCACGGTGCGGATCGACCGCGTCAAGTCGGCGGACCAGGTCGCGGTCTATTTCCATTGCCAGACCAACCTGGTCGAAACCTTTCGCGAGCTCTATCCGGAGCTCAGCTACAGCGGCAACCGGGCGATCCTGCTGGATACGGAGAAGAAGCTTCCCGAGGCCGAGCTGCGCCACTGCGTGGCACTGGCACTGACGTATCATCTCGGCAAGCGGAAGCGATGAGCCTGTAGAGTGGGCAAAGGCGCGCTTGCGCCGTGCCCACCAACTTTCGACATCGGTGTTGGAATGGTGGGCGCGCTTGCGCTTTGCCCAGCCTGCAAATCATCGCTTCGCTCGCAATGACGACGGCGCGATCACGCCACCAGCACCGACTGCAAATCGTCAGCCGAATCCGCGTCGCATTGCGCCTTCAGCAGCTGCACGACTTCCATGTTCGGCCGCGCGCGGCTGAACAGGAAGCCCTGGCCCTCGTGGCAACCTTCGGCGCGCAGGCAGGAGAGCTCGGCTTCGGTCTCCACGCCTTCGGCGGTAATGGTGACGCCGAGACCGATGCCGAGGCTTGCGATCGAGCGGATGATCGCCTGCGCGTCGCGGTTGGCGTCGAGGTCGCGCACGAACGACTGGTCGATCTTGATCTTGTCGAAGGGGAAGCTGCGCAGGTAGCTCAAGCTCGAATAGCCGGTGCCGAAATCGTCCATCGAGATGCGCACGCCGAGCGCGCGCAACGCATGCAGGGAGGCGAGAACTTGCGTGCTCTTCTCGAGCAGCAGGGTTTCGGTGATTTCGAGCTCGAGGCGTTTTGGCGGCAGCCCGGATTGCTTCAGCGCGTCCATCACGATCGACAGCAGGTTGGAGGTGCGGAACTGCGCCGGCGACAGATTGACGGCGACCCGCACGTCGTCGGGCCAGACCGCCGCGTCCATGCAGGCTTGCCGCAGCATCAGCACGCCGAGCGAATTGATCAGGCCGGTTTCTTCCGCGACCGGAATGAACTCACCCGGCGAGACCATGCCGCGCTCGGGGTGCGGCCAGCGCACCAGCGCCTCGAAGCAGTTGATGCGCCCGGACGTCAGGTCGATCAGCGGCTGGTAATGAGGTTTCAGCACTTCGTTCTGGATCGCGTCGCGCAGGTCGAGCTCGATCTTGCGGCGGCTTTGCGCGCGCGCATCCATGCCGGCTTCGAAGAAGGAGAACGTGCCGCGCGATTCCGTCTTGGCGCGCGACAGCGCCATGTCGGCATTCTTCAGGAGCTTTTCGGAGTTGTCGCCGTCGCCCGGCGCCATCGCGATGCCGATGGTGGCGCCGATCACCACCGACTGGCCGTCGAGCAGATAGGGATCGGCGACCGCTTCCAATAGCCGCCGCGACAGCAACACAGTGTCTTCCGGCCGCGTTAGGGCGGTCTGGACGACGGCGAATTCGTCGGAGTTGAGCCGGGCCAGCACGTCCTCGTCGCGCAGCATCGAGCGCAAGCGTTTTGCAACGCCACGCAATAATTTGTCGCCGACGCCGTGTCCCAGCGTGTCGTTGACCGACTTGAAATTGTCGAGGCCGAGCACCAGCACGGCGGCCTTCTCCGCGCTGCGCCTGGTCAGCGCGAGAATCTCGTCCATCTGCTGGCGCAGCAAATTGCGGTTCGGCAGCCCGGTGAGCCCGTCATGCTGGGCGAGGAAGGCAAGCCGCGCCTCGGCGCGCTTGCGCTCGGTGATGTCCATCAGCGCCAGCAGCACCGCCGGCCGCTCATTATAGGACAGGTTGCGCGAATAGATCGCGAGATCGATCAGCGTGCCGTCCGCCTTGACATGCTTCCAGGTGCGCGCCGCCTGCTCGTCGCAGGTAAGACTATCGGCCCAGGGCGCCTCGCTGTCGAAGGCCTGCAGGGTGCGGATGGTGAGCTTCTCGAACTCGGCGCGGCTGTAGCCGTAATGCGCGACCGCGGCGTCATTGACGGCGAGCACGTGTTCGCCGTCGACCGCGCAGACAATCATCGGCACCGGATTGGCGTCGAACAACAGCCGGAGCGACGCCTCGCGCTGCTTCAGCTCGGTGATGTCGGCTTCTGCACGCGTGCGTTCGATGCCGGCCATCCCGGCAGGCGCGCGCGATCCTCCAGCGAAACGCCCGGCGTTGCCTTTGGCGGGCCAGCCAAAAATCCGCCCACGCACCACCCGCTTCCGCTTCTTCTGTCTTGTGGGCCGGATCCTTGGCATGCACTCAAACTCGCATTTGCGGCGCCCGTTCTCGGCCAAGTGTCTGAAAAAATGGTATCTCCTTGCCGCAGAACAGCCTTGGCGTGTGAGTGGCCCGCTTAACCTACTCGGATTCCGGGGCGCTTGTTTCGAGGCGAATCATCCACTGAGCACATATTACAGGTTGTATCACGGCTTCTAATGGCCCGAATTGCGCGGCCGACAACGTTAAATCGCTGCGCTCGATGACGGTTTGTACGGCACCGCGCAGCGGTACCCGGCGAATGCACCGGTTGCATTTCCTGCGCGCGAATTTTGAGCAACGCGCAACAGGGTTATCGAACCGTTAAGCAGGAACGCCCGGCGGCTGCATCGTCCGGAAATCGCAACCGCCTAATTCGAGATCTCCATCGTCGTATTCTCGCGACCCCGCCTCAAGGGCTGGCGATAGCGTGGGATCATCAATCAATTGCGACTAACGCCGCGGGCCCCCTTCCCTGCCGCCGTCGCAGGCGAATAGAGTGAGCCGATGCAAGCGCGCTCGATTCTCATCTCGCTTCTGATCGCAATCGCCGCCGGCACCTCCGCGCTGGCGCAGGACAAGGGCACGCTCAACCCGCAGCCGCTGCCGCCGCTTGAAAATCCCAAGGACCCCAAGCTCGGGGCCAAGCAGCTCTTCGCGCGAAAATATCTGCCGTCGGCGCAGCCGACCAAGGTGATCGGCGAGTACATCAAAGGCTGCATCGCGGGCGCGGCGCAGATGCCCATGAACGGCGATACATGGCAATTGATGCGACTGTCGCGCAATCGCTATTGGGGACACCCCGACATGATCGCACTCTTGAAGCGGCTGTCGGTGAATGCGCACAAGGATGCGGGCTGGCCCGGCATCCTCGTTGGCGATATCGGCCAGCCTCGCGGCGGACCCGCGCTGTCGGGTCATGCGAGCCATCAGATCGGGCTCGATGCCGATGTCTGGCTGACGCCGATGCCGGATCATCTGCTCTCGCGCGAGGATCGCGAGGAAATGTCGGCCGTCATGATGGTGCGCGACGACCGGCTCGATGTCGATCCGAAGGCCTGGACGCCGCAGCACTGGATGGTGATCCGCGACGCGGCGATGGAGCCGGCCGTGCAGCGCATCTTCGTCAACGCCGCAATCAAGAAGGCGCTGTGCCGCGAGGCCAGGGGTGACCGCAGCTGGCTGGAAAAGGTCCGCCCGTGGTTCGGCCACGACTATCACTTCCACATCCGCATGCGCTGCCCGCCCGGCGCCACCGCGTGCAAGGGCCAGACGGATCAGTCCGGCGGCGACGGCTGCAAGCCTTCCGACCTCGCCTACTGGTTCAAGGATTCGATCCTCCATCCCAAGCCGGAGCCGCCGCCGAAAGAGCCGCCGAAGCCGAGGCCGGGCATCACGCTGGCGCAGATGCCGCCGGGCTGCAAAGGCGTGCTCAACGCCCCCGATGCCAAGCCAAAATAACGACACGGTGTTTTCATTCCGCCACGACTTCCGCTAAGATGGCGGCACCGCGCCGTAAGCGCGCTCCATGCCTCGGATCAGGGCTGCTGATCCGCTCCCATTTCCGTTTTGCCGATTGCCAGGGCCGTCGTCGCGCGCGGAATGAACACCATGAAGGAATCCTCATGCGCATCAGTGCACGCAATCAACTCAGGGGCACCGTCGTCGAAGTGACGAAGGGCGCGACCACTTCGCATGTCCGCGTCGACATCGGCGGCGGCAAGATCGTGACCTCCTCGATCACCAACGAAGCGGTCGATGAATTGGGCATCAAGGCCAAGGACGGTGTAACCGTCGTGATCAAGGCCTCCGATGTCATGATTGCGGTGGATTGATCATGCGTCGCGCGGCAGTGGTGGCGTTGCTGCTGCTCTCCACCGCCCCGGTGTGGGCGGCGGAAGAGCCGAGCGGCTGTGACAAATTCAAGTGGCCGATCGAGCACGAGCGCGCGGCGCTCACCGCAGCCGACCGCGCCAGGCTCGCCTCGGGCAGCGAGGTCACGGCGATGCCGTCAGGCGGCATGATCCTGACTCTGGTCGCTCCCACTGAAGCAAAACTGCCGACGCCCCCCGAACGCGCGCCGAAGGACGGCACCTTTGCCGGCTTCGCCAGCTTCAAGACCGCGCCAAAGGCGGGCGTCTACACCATCAGCCTCTCGGCCGGCGCCTGGGTCGACGTGGTGCAGGACGGCCATTCCCTCAAACCCAAGGCGTTCAGCGGTGCGACCGATTGCGACGGCATCCGCAAGACCATGAAATACGAGCTTTCGGCGAGCCCGTTCGTGTTGCAGGTCTCGGGCTCCAGGGACGCCTCCATCTCGGTTGCGATCCTACCATCGGGCGAATAGGCAAATGGCCGCCTTTACGCGACCGGCCAGCCTGCTATTGTCCGGCCAGCGAAATCCCGAGCGGCCGTAAGCTGTTAGGGACCGGACGGAACGGCGCTTCCGCCTCTCGCCCATCCCTGTTTGAACCGACGCCTGATTTGCGCGCGCGCCGACCCACGCGAGCGCAAACACGCATGGAGCGCTCCAATGCACCGTTTTGCCGGATTATTCACTGCCTTCGTCATCCTGTGGGGAGTGGCCTCTTCGCCCGCCGCCGCCGAGGACAAAACCCTTACCGTGTTTGCCGCCGCCTCGATGAAGAACGCGCTCGATGACATCGATGCAGCCTTCACCGCCAAGACCGGCGTCAAGGTTTCCGCGAGCTATGCCGCGAGCTCGACGCTCGCGAAACAGATCGAGCAGGGTGCGCCCGCCGACGTCTTCGTGTCCGCCGATACCGACTGGATGGACTACGCCATCAGCAAGAAGAGCATCAACGAATCGACGCGGGTGAACCTGCTCGGCAACAGCATCGTGCTGATCGCGCCGAAGGATTCCAAGATCGACAAAGTCACGATCAGCCAGGGCTTCGATCTCGCGAAACTCGCCGGCGACGGCAGGATCGCGACCGGCGACGTCAAGTCGGTACCGGTCGGCAAATACGCCAAGGCCGCGCTGGAGAAGCTCGGCTCGTGGCAGGCGGCCGAGCCGAAATTCGCCATGGCGGAAAGCGTGCGCGCCGCGCTGGCGCTGGTGGCGCGCGGCGAAGCCCCGCTCGGCATCGTCTATTCCACCGACGCCAAGGTCGAGCCCGGCGTCAAGATCGTCGGCACCTTCCCCGCCGACTCGCATCCGCCGATCATCTATCCGGTGGCGGCGACCTCGACCGCGAAACCCGAGGCCAGGGAATATCTCGACTATCTGCACTCGCAGGCGGCGAAGGCGGTGCTGGAGAAATACGGCTTCAACTATCTGATCAAGCCGACGTCCTGACGTGACCGAACCGTGTCAAATCCTCATGGTGAGGAGGCGCGGGCGCCCGAGCAGGCCGAGCAAAAGCGAGGCCGTCGCGAACGGCGCCACACGTAGCGCGCCGTCACCGGACGATGCTTCGCATCGCCGGGAGAACCATGAGGCCCACCCTTTGGTTCTCGGCCTCATCCTTCGAGACGCCTGCTGCGCAAGCTCCTCAGGATGAGGGGCTAAAGCTGTGTTCGACATCACGCCCACGGAATGGACGGCGATCCTGCTCTCGGTCAGGGTCGCCACTGTCGCAACGTTGGTCGCAACCCCGCTCGGCATCGCGCTGGCTTACCTGCTGGCGCGGCGCGAGTTCTGGGGCAAGTCGCTGCTCGACGCGCTGGTGCATCTGCCGCTGGTGCTGCCGCCGGTCGTCACCGGCTATCTCCTGCTGCTTGCCTTCGGCAGGCGCGGCCTGGTCGGCGCGTGGCTCGCCGATCATCTCGGCATCGTGTTCGCGTTTCGCTGGACCGGCGCCGCGCTCGCCTGCGGCGTGATGTCGTTTCCGCTGCTGGTGCGCCCGATCCGCCTCTCGATCGAGGCTGTCGACCGCAGGCTGGAGCAGGCCGCCGAGACATTGGGCGCGGCTCCCTGGCGGGTATTCTTCAACGTCACGCTGCCCTTGGCGCTGCCTGGCGTGCTTGCCGGCATGGTGCTCGGCTTTGCCAAGGCGATCGGCGAGTTCGGCGCCACCATTACGTTTGTGTCGAACATTCCCGGCGAGACCCAGACGATCTCGTCGGCGATCTATTCGCTGATCCAGACACCCGACGGTGACACCGCGGCGCTGCGGCTCGTGGTCGTCTCCATCGTGATCGCGGTGGCGGCGCTGATCGGCGCAGAAGTCTTCGCGCGCCGCGCCACCGCACGCCTGCACGGGAACTGACCATGCTGCGGGTCGATGTGAAAAAGCAGCTCGGCGAGTTCGTGCTCGAAGCCTCGTTCGAAAGCGAGGGCCGCGTCACCGGCCTGTTCGGCGCCTCCGGCGCAGGCAAGACCTCGCTGGTCAACATGATCGCTGGCCTGCTGCGGCCCGATCGCGGCATGATCGCGATCGACGGCGAGATCGTCGATGACACCTCGAACGGCATCCATGTGCCGGCCTGGCGCCGCCGTATCGGCTATGTGTTCCAGGACGCGCGGCTGTTCCCGCATCTCGATGTCCGGCAAAACCTCGATTACGGAAGGCGCATGAACGGGCTCACGGAAGACGCCGAGCAGCGCAAGCGCGTCACCGACCTGCTCGACATCGGCCATCTCCTCGATCGCCGTCCCGGCAAATTGTCCGGCGGCGAGCGCCAGCGCGTTGCGCTCGGCCGCGCGCTGCTGGCGAAGCCCCGGCTGCTTCTGCTCGACGAGCCGCTCGGCGCTCTCGACGAAAGCCGCCGCGCGGAGATCCTGCCCTACCTCGTGCGGTTGCGCGACGAGGCGCGGATTCCCATGGTCTATGTCAGCCACGACGCCGCCGAGATGCGCCAGCTCGCCACCCAGATCGTGCTGTTGCAGCGCGGACGGGTGAGCTCGTTCGGCGGGGTGAAGGTGCTGACATAGTTCCGTAGGGCGCAATAGCGAAGCGTATTGCGCCGCCGCGGATCCTCGGCGGATTACGCTTCGCTAACCCGCCCTACCGCGCGAAGACTTAAACCACCTCTTTCGCGCGCAGGTCGGCAATCGACTTGGCATCATAGCCGATCGAGCTCAACACCTCGTCCGTGTGCGCGCCGGCCTCCGGCGCCATGCGGTCGAGCCTGCCGCCACCATGAGCCAGACGAAACCCGCTGCCGGCAAAGCGCAGGCGGCCATAGGGCGTATCGATCTCCTGCACCGCACCGCGCGCGGCGATCTGCGGATGGTCGATCACCTCCTCGACTTTCCAGATCGAGGCGCAGGGCGCGCCGGCGGCATCGAGAATCTTCTCCCATTCGCGCGGGTTCTTCTTCGCAAGCTGCTCCTCGATGATGGCGCGCAGCGCCGGCTCGTTCTCCTGGCGCGCGAACCAGTCGACGAAGCGCGGGTCGTCGAAGACGTCGTCGCGGCCGATCGCGCTCATCAGCGCGCGATATTGCTTCTCGTTGTTGACGGCGAGCAGCAGATGACCCCCGCCTGCCTTGAAAAGATTCGCGGTCGGCTTGCGGCTCACCGCCTGGTTGCCCGACAATTGCTGGCGATGGCCGGCGACGGAGTAGTCGGCGATCTGGCCCGACAGAAACGCCAGCGATGCCTCGAGCATGGAAACATCGACGAGCTGGCCCTTGCCGGTGTGGCTGCGCTGAAATAGCGCACTGGAGACGCCGAATGCCGCGGTCGCTCCCGACAGCACGTCGCAGATCGCAAAGCCGGCGCGCGTCGGACCGGTCTCCTCATGGCCGGTGATTGCCATGATGCCGCTCATCGCCTGGATCTTGCCGTCATAGCCGGCGCCGTTGCGCTCGGGACCGGTCTGGCCGAAGCCGGAGATCGCGCAATAGATCAGCCGCGGGTTGAGCGCCGACAGCGTCTCGAAACCGATGCCGAGCTTGTCCATCACGCCGGGACGGAAATTCTCCATCACCACGTCGGCCTGCGCGGCAAGCTTCTTCACGATGGCGATGGCTTCAGGCTTCGAGAGATCGAGCGTCAGGCTGCGCTTGTTGCCATTGACGGCCTGAAAGGCCGGCGCGAGGTCGCGCTCGGCCCATTCCCTGCTCAAGGGGGTGCGGCGCATGTCCTCGCCGCCGCGCCGCTCCACCTTGATGACGTCGGCGCCAAGGAGCGCAAGCTGGTAGCTCGCATAGGGGCCGGCCAGCACCTGCGTGAAGTCCAGAATCTTCACGCCTTCGAACGGTCGCGTCACGTCGGGTTTCTCCTGGTCATTCTTCTTTTTGGTCAGAGACAACGTTGAGCAGATTGCCGCATCGCCGGTGCACCTCTCCCCTTGTGGGAGAGGCCGGAACGCATCGAAGATGCGTTCCGGGTGAGGGGCCTGTCTCGGCGAATCCTTTTGATCGAGTACGTGGACAGAACCCCTCATCCGGCGCTTCGCGCCACCTTCTCCCACAAGGGGAGAAGGAAGAGACGAGATCACGCGGCGCGGTTGCCGCGCGCGATTTCCTTCTGCCGGTCGAATTCGGCGCGGCGCCGCGCCAGCTCTTCCGGGCTCATCTGCGCGACGTTGTTGTAGTCGAGCTTCCAGGTGGCATCCTCGCTCCAGCGCAGCGGCGACTGCATGGTGGTGCGCGCGCCGGTGGCGCTTTCGAGGAGAGAAAGCGCAAGCTCAAGCGTCAGCGCCTGCGAGGCCGCATCATACGGCTTGCCGGCGGAATTGCCGAGCGGGAAGTCGCTGAACAAAAAGCGCGGCACGGCCGCGTGCTCGATGATGTCCTTGGCGCAGCCCATCACGACGGTCGGGATGCCATTGGCCTCGAGGTGGCGCGCGACCAGCGCCGTGGTCTGGTGGCAGACCGGGCAGTTCGGCACCAGCACGGCGACATCGACCTTGTCGGCGAGGCAGCGCGACAGGATTTCGGGCGCGTCGGTGTCGATGGTGACGCGGTGGCTGCGGTTGGTCGGGGCGCCGAAGAAGCGCGGCGCGACCTCGCCGACACGACCTTTGGCCTGCGCCTTCAGAAGCTGTGGCAGCGGAAACCAGGTGCCGCTGTCGGACGCAGTGGTGTGCTTGCGGTCATAGCCGATATGCGAGATGCGCAAATCGTGCTGCTGGGCGGTATCGCCGTCATACACCTTGTAGAACTTGGCGCCGCCATTGTAGGCCGCGCCGGGGCCCTGGTCACCTTTGGCCGGATCAAACGGCGCGGCGGTCGTGACAATGGTGACCCGCGATTGCGATAGCGGCTTCTTGAGCTTCTGGAACGGCGCCGCGACATAATGCGCCCAGCGATAGGGCGTGGTGTAGCCGATCGCGGTGTAATAATCGCGCGTCCGCTGCATATAGGGCACCGGCGCGTCATAGTCGGGCGCAAATCCGAGTTCGTCATCGGTCGGGGCGGACATTGTTAAAATCTCCTGCGCTTCCTCGCGGTTCCTGAGCACTTTGGCGTCAGACTAGACATAGTCCGCCCCTGGCTCAACAGCACATATAGAGGGTCAAATCCCCGCGACCGAGGTCCAGAGCTCGCCGAGCTTGCGCTTGAGGGACTGCATGCGCGTCGGCGGCACGGTCTCGTCCCCGTCCTCCGGCAGGCGCAGGCCCACCACGTTGACCCGGCCGCCGGAAAGATTGCGTGCGACCAGCACGATGCTATCGAGCGGCAGGGTCGCGCCCTCCTTCGGTGCATTGTCGAGATGCACGTCGAAATAATCCGACAGCGTCAGCTTCGCCTCATCTTCCGCGACCTTGACGCCGTAGATTTCGGCGAGCTCGGACAGCGTGTGCTCGCCGGAGACGACGAAGTGACCGAGCAGATGCGGATCGGGCGCCGAGCTCGGCTGCATGTCGACAAAGAAGCGGTCGAGCGCCTCGGCGCGTTCCGGCGGTGCCAGCAGATAGATGTAGTCGCCCGGCGCGATGGGATCGGCTTCCGACGGTGTCAATATCTGCTCGTTGCGGATCACCAGCGTCGGCTTGGACCAGGACGGGATCAGGCCACGGCGGAAGTACAGGCTCTTCGACCGCACCGGATAGCCGACCAGCTCCTGCTCGAGCTGGCCGGGCAGATCGAGCTCGACCCGCCGTGGCCCGCGCTCGCTGCGCGGCAGCGCGACATGCAGCCGCCGCGCGGCGGCAGCAAGCGTCCAGCCCTGCAGCAGGAGCGAGATGATGACGACGACAAAGGCGACATCGAAATAGAGATAGGCTTTCGACAGCCCCACCAGCATCGGGATCGAGGCGAGGAAGATCGCGACCGCGCCCCGCAAGCCGGTCCAGGCGATGAACACCTTCTCCCGCCAGTTGAAGCGGAACGGGAGCAGGCACAGGAACACCGCGATCGGGCGCGCCACCAGCATCAGGACGAAGGCGATGACGACCGCAGGTCCAATACTCGCGCCAAGCCGGTGCGGCGACACCAACAAGCCAAGCAGCACGAACATCACGATCTGCGCGAGCCAGGTCGCGGCGTCGAGGAAGGTCACGACAGAGTTATGCGCGCGCGTCGGCCGGTTGCCGACGATGATGCCGGCGAGATAGACCGCGAGGAAGCCGGACGAATGCGCCATCTGTGCCACGCCGAAGATCACCAGCGCCGTGGTGAGAACGAAAGGCGCATGCAGACCCTGCGGCAGCGCCACGCGGTTGAGCGCGATCACCATGACGCGCCCGCCGACCACACCGACGATGCCGCCGAGCACCGCCTCGCGGGCGAGCTCCATCAAGACATGCCCGGGCGAGGAGTGGCCGACCGAGATGAACTCGACCAGCATCAAGGTGAGGAATACGGCAAAGGGATCGTTGCTGCCGGATTCCGCTTCGAGCGTGGCTCCGACGCGGGGCCGCAGCCGCAGGCCCTGCGCATGCACCAGCAGGAACACGGCAGCGGCGTCGGTCGAGGCCACCACGGCGCCGACCAGCAGCGCCTCCGTCCAGTTGAGGTCGAGCGCGTATTTCGCGGCCGGCGCGGTGATCGCCGCGGTGAGCAGCACGCCGATGGTCGCGAGCGCCATCGAGGGCGCCAGCACCGCGCGGATGCTCTGGAAGCGCGTGCGCAAGCCGCCGTCGAACAGGATCAGCGCCAGCGCCACCGAGCCGACGAGGTAGGTGGTGCGGACATCGTCGAATTCGAGGTGACCCGGGCCGGAATTGCCGGCCAGAATGCCGATCACGAGGAATACCAGGAGCAGCGGGGCGCCGAAGCGCAGCGCGAGCAGGCTCGACAGGATGCCGGCCATCACGAGCACGGCGCCGAGCAGAATGGCGATGCTGACCTGGTCGAGAGAAGCCATGCCTATCGAAAAATCCGTCAAATACTTGCAATTGCATCCTTATCGTCGCCATGATTGGACGCCAACCCCATTTCTGACGATCGCGGCAAAGTGCCCTTCAATTGCGGCCTTACCCTGGGCTCGGCACTGTGTTGTATCGATGGTCGGGCGCCCGCCTTTGTGGGATTCTGCGTCGCTGCTCGAATCACGCCGCCCAGAGAATTTTGCCGATGGATATCGACTTCAAGGACACGCTTTCATTCCTTCACGACACCGCGCGGCAGTTCGGCGCGGAAATCACCTCGCCCTGGTTCTATCTGCAGTTCGGCCTGATCCTGGCGGGCGCCGGCATTGCCCTCGCGACCGACGCCGCCGTACGCGCCCGCGTCGACATGACCTCGTTCGCCATGCGCTGGCCGCTGCCGATGCGCCACTTCGCCCGCGTGCTGGCCGAAAGCGCCTCGACCGCGGCATTCGCAGTCGTCATGGTCATCTCCCGCGTTATCCTGTGGCACACCACCTGGCCGAGCCGCAGCTACCTGTTGATGGTTTCCGCCAAGCTCGCACTGGCGTGGCTGGCGATCCGGCTGGTCACCTCCGCGATCCGCAACGCCTTCATCGTGAGGCTGGTGTCGCTATCGGCCTGGGTCGTCGCGGCGCTCAGCATCATCGGCCAGCTCGACTGGGCCGCGGACACGCTGGATTCCTTTGCGATCGTGATCGGGGGTTTGAGGCTGACGCCGCTGCTCCTGATCAAGGCCGGCGCGCTGTTGGTCGTGGCGCTGTGGGCCACCAACGTCGCCAGTAATTTCGCCGAGAGCCGGATCACCCGCGCCACGGACCTGACGCCATCGGTCCAGGTGCTGCTGACCAAGATCATCCGCATCGGCTTGATGGCGGTCGCGGTCGTGATCGCGCTCGGCGCCGTCGGCATCAACCTGTCGGCGCTCGCGGTGTTCACCGGGGCAGCCGGCGTCGGCATCGGTCTCGGCCTGCAGAAGATCGTCGCCAATTTCGTCTCCGGGATCATCCTGCTCGCCGACAAGTCGGTGAAGCCCGGCGACCTCGTCACCATCGGCGACAATTCGGGCCGTATCAGCGCGATGAAGACCCGTTACATCTCGGTGGCGGCCGGCGACGGCCGCGAGTTCCTGATCCCGAACGAAGACCTGGTGACGCAGAAGGTCACCAACTGGACCTATACCGACAAGAACACGCTGGTGAAGATTGCGTTTACAACCAATTACGACGCCGACCCGCGGCTGGTCGTCAAGCTCGCGACCGCCACGGCCGCGGCCGCGCCGCGCGCGATCAAGGGCAAGCCGCCCAACTGCCTGCTGACCGAATTCGCCGAGACCGGCATGAAATTCTCGCTCACCTTCTGGATCGCCGATCCAGACGGCATGGACGGCGTGAAAAGCGACGTGATGCTGGCGCTGTGGGACGCCTTCAAGCACGAGGGTATCAAGGTGCCCTACCCGGTGCGCGAAATCCGGGTCCGCGGTGGCGCACTGCCGGTCGAGAGCGTGGTCGAGGTTTCCAGCTGAAAATCATGCGTTTAGAGCTGTTCCAACGACCCAACCTTGGCTTGCGCCGGCCGCCGCGATCATTAAATTAGACCATTCAAATCAGCCTTTCCTCACATGAATCGACCCACCCAAGAAACCGCCCGAAGAATCCGCCAATGAGCTATATCGAAGCGACCGACACCTCCTTGCGCAAGACCGGACAGATCAAGCTGCATGGCGTGAGCGGCTTTGCCGGCATGCGCAAGGCGGGCGCGCTGGTGGCCAAATGCCTCGACGATCTCACCGACGTGGTCAAGCCGGGCATCCCGACTTCTAGGATCGACGACTTCGTCCGCGAGTTCGCCTTCAGCCATGGCGCCTATCCGGCGACGCTGATGTATCGCGGCTACCGCTATTCGACCTGCACCTCGATCAACCATGTAGTCTGCCACGGCATGCCCGGCGACCGCGCGCTGAAGGAAGGCGACATCGTCAATATCGACGTCACCTTCATCGTCGACGGCTGGTACGGCGATTCCAGCCGGATGTATGCGATCGGCCCGATCGCGCGCAAGGCCGAGCGGCTGATCGAAGTCACCTATGAGGCGATGATGCGCGGCATCGCCGCGGTGAAGCCCGGCGCCACCACCGGCGACATCGGTCACGCCATCCAGAGTTTCGTCGAGCCGCAGGGCATGAGCGTGGTGCGCGATTTCTGCGGCCATGGCCTCGGACGCCTGTTCCACGACGAGCCCAACATCATCCATATCGGCCGGCCAGGCGAGGGCGTGCCGCTGAAGCCCGGCATGTTCTTCACCATCGAGCCGATGATCAATCTCGGCAAGCCGCATGTGAAGATCCTGTCCGACGGCTGGACCGCGGTGACCCGCGACCGCTCGCTGTCGGCGCAGTTCGAGCATTCGGTCGGCGTTACCGCCGACGGCGTGGAAATCTTCACCCTGTCGCAGCGCAACGACGAGAAGCCGCCGGTTGTGGGCTGAGCCCGAGACACTTCCCAAAAGCCGCCGGGCGCGGCATCCTTGCTGCCGATGCCTGCCAGGTCCAAGCCACCCGAGGATACGCCCGACGAGACGCCGCATTATCACGGCCATCGCGAGCGGCTGCGTGAACGCTTTCATAGCGCCGGACCGGATGCGCTGAGCGATTATGAGCTACTCGAGATGGCGCTCTATGCCGCGATCCCTCGCCGCGACACCAAGCCGCTGGCCAAGCTGCTATTGAAGAAATTCGGCTCGTTCGCGGAAGTCATCCACGCGCCGGAGGCGCGGTTGCGCGAGGTCGACGGCATCAAGGACGCTTCCGTCAACCAGCTCAAGCTGATCGCGGCGGCGGCGGATCGTATCGCCAAGGGCGAGATCAAGCGCAGCGTCGCGCTGTCGTCCTGGAACGACGTGATCGATTATTGTCGAAGCAGCATGGCGTTCGCCGACAAGGAGCAATTCCGGCTGCTCTTCCTCGACAAGCGCAACCAGTTGATCGCCGACGAGGTGCAGCAGGTCGGTACCATCGACCACACCCCGGTCTATCCGCGCGAAGTGATCAAGCGCGCGCTGGAATTATCCGCGACCGCGCTGATCCTGGTGCACAACCACCCCTCCGGCGATCCGACGCCGTCGCAGGCCGACATCCAGATGACGAAAGCGATCATCGGCATCGCCACGCCGCTCGGCATCTCGGTGCACGATCACATCATCGTTGGCAAGAACGGGCACGCGAGCTTGAAGGGCTTGAAGTTGATTTGACGCATATGCAACCGCCGCCCTACATTGTTGGCTTGGGGGTGCCTGCGCATGGGTCTGGACGAGGCCTTGCTCGATCTGATCGGCGGGATTTACGATTGCACGCTGAATCCCGATACCTGGAACGCCATTCTGCCCAGGATCGGCGCCTTTGTCGGCGGATCGGGCGGCGGCCTGTTCGCGCATGATTCCTCGCGAAGGAGCGGGAGCATATACTACCAGTTCGGCACCGACCCGGACTATCGGCAGCTCTATCTCGAGAAATACCTGACGATCGACCCGATGTTCGGCACCTATTTCGTGCTCGACGTCGGTGAAGTCTTCAGCACCTCGACCGTCATGTCACATGCCGAGTTTCTGCAGTCGCGCTTCTATAAGGAGTGGATACGGCCGCAGGGTTGGATCGACAACATTTGCGTGTATCTCGACAGAGCGCCCGAAGGCCACGCAGGCTTCACTGTATTTCGCCATGAGCGCGAAGGTCTCGCCGACGAGCCGGCGCGCGAACGGATGCGGCTCCTGGTTCCGCACCTTCGCCGTGCCGTGCTGATCGGAAGGCTCATCGAGTTCAAAACGGCGCAAGCCGCCACGTTCGCCGACGCGCTCGACGGACTGAGCGCAGGCATGTTGTTCGTGGATGCGAGCGGCCGCATTACCCACGCCAACGCCGCCGGCCGCGCCATGATTGCCGACGGCGACCTCTTGCGCGCTTCGCTCGGCCGGCTGGTCGCCGGCGATCCGGATGTCAACCGCACATTGCGAGACATCTTTCTGGCTGCCGATACCGGCGACGCGGCGCTTGGCGATAGGGGCGTGGCCGTGCCGCTGATCGCGCGCGACGGCGAGCGCTATGTCGCGCATGTCCTGCCGCTCTCCTCGGGCGCACGCCGCGCCGGCGCGAAATATGCGGCCGCTGCTGTCCTGTTCGTGCAGAAAGCCGCGTTGGCCGCGCGTTCACCGCCCGAGGCGATCGCCAAAGCCCACCGGTTGACGCCGATGGAAGTACGCGTGCTGCTGGCCATCGTCGAGGTCGGTGGCGCACCGCAGGTCGCCGAGACGCTCGGCATCGGCCAGGGTACGGTCAAAACCCATCTCAAGCGGCTTTACCAGAAGACCGGCGCACGGCGACAAGCCGATCTGGTCAAGCTCTTTGCCGGCTACACCAGCCCGCTGGTAGGCTGATGCCTCCGCGCGGGGCGGCGCCGGAAAACGCATTCTCATCACATCACAATTGAGGTCTCCCGATCGGGAGACGCGGCGCACCTCGACCTGGCTGTAGGCTCAAGGGATGGCGTCGTTCGCAGCGCAAGGTCTTTCGCAGCGCAAATCCGATCCTGACAGCAATGCTGCGTAAGCCGCCGCGCCTTTGATCGATCGTTCTCTTCCAGGGTTACACGGCGACTTATTTGGTCTCATGCCGTCGCGCAGACACCGACAAGATCAATCGCTCAGAGAGGAAGGCCAATGCGCAATTTGGCTTTGAGGATTCTCGCCAGCCTATCTGCCGGCTTCGTCGTGGTCTGCAGTGCTCAGGCCGCGAAGATACATAACGATCACACCGCTCCGGTGCAAACATATGCTCCGGTGCACACCGACCACACGCCGCCGGTAAAAACCAACGCTCCCACTCCGTCGGGCGGAACGACATCCTCGCGCGGCTGGCACCCCGGCCGTCCGCCACCGAATCCGCAACCTATTCCGTGCTTGGGAAACTTGTGTTGAGCAGGTGTGGGCACCGACAAGAGGCGGATGCCTCCGCGCGGGCGAGTACCGGAAAACACGTTCCTAATCACATCGCAAGACGCGGCGCGCCTGGACGAGGCTGTAAGCTCACAGCATTTTCGCGACGGAGCCTAAACAAAGACGAAGACGAACGACCTTAACCGGCAACGTGGGGATTTGTTTGATGATTAAACAACGGATGATGAAACTGCCAAATATTCTGGCGCTAGCCGTATTCCCTCTTAAGTTAAATTCTCGAGGGTTAAGCAGATTGGCATTTGTTGCCGTGCTGGCGCTCACAGGCGCCTCCTCGCTGTCCCATCCTGCTTCGGCGGGATTTAAACAATTAGGAACGCACGGTCGAAGTGAGATTCTCAGTGCGTGCCAGGCTTCTGGGGGCGATTTCTATAATAATGACGGAGGATACGGCGCGTACGGCTGCCATACCTCTAAAGGATCGGTAAACTGCGACGATAACGGTAATTGCGTTGGACATTGCGACAATTGCTCAGATGCGCTGATTAAACTAAAGGCCGGACCCGTGCGTGTGAAGAATCCACCAACAACTGTAGGCCCGCCAACGCGCGAGCCTCGTCCGGTCCATCCAGTTAAGCCCGTTGGTGTTAGCAATCCAAACAAAACCGATAGCGGCAATGGCGGTGTGATCTTGCTGCGTGAGCATAATGGCTCCGGCGGACGGGGACATGGGCATTAAAGGCTCGGTGCATCGTCGACCACTAGGTCTCCGAACAGCATCATTCAGTGTGACTGATCGAGAACGGAGAAAGGAATCAAACATATGACTACAACCTCAAAAGTGGTTTCGCTGCTCGCGATTTCAGCGGCATTGATGTTGAGCGGGAGCCACGTCTTCGCGAAATCCGGGAGCGGTCCAAGTCAGGTGAAGACATCTGGCACATCTGCCGCGCCCTCCGGCGCTGGCGACAGCACATCAAAACGCCGTGGCGGAGCTGGCGGGGGCTGCGGCCATGCCTGCCCTCCTCCGCCACGCCCAGGCCACACACAGCCGACCTGCCGTGGCGGACACATGGGTCCGAACGGTGTCATGGTTCAGTGTGATTGATCCTGCGCCAGGAGCGATGCGGCGCGGCGTGGGCGAATGAGTCTTACGTTCGCTCCACGAGCAAAAGCAAACACGCTCTCGGCGTGAGCAATCGGGCCTCTGTAATACGCAACATGATCGAGTGTGACGCACCGCGAACATGAGAAGCAGCCACCAATTTACCGCCCCCTGTCACCGTTCCCAGCCATTGTTTGAAGACGAAATTCGTACCGGGCTTTCAATAAGATATGCCGTTTACAGTGCATCCTGCACAACCACCCCTCCGGCGATCCGACCCCGTCGCAGGCCGATATCCAGATGACCAAGGCGATCATCGGCATCACCAGCCCGCTTGGCATTTCCGTGCACGACCACATCATCGTCGGCAAGAACGGGCATGCGAGTTTGAAAGGGATGAAGCTGATTTGAGGACGTCTCTTGGAGCTAAAGCGGACCCTATCGCGAATTTCGCAAAGCGACGCTTTTAGGCAAGCAACTACGCCAGCATTATCGCCTCCGCGTCCGGGACCACATCGTGATCGTAGAGGTGCTTGCGAAACGCGGCATGTGCGGTGATCTCGGCGTCCCTAAGCCCGAGGTCGGAAGACGCCGAGTTGTATCGCAGGCCGTTCTCGCGCGCGCCACGCTGGATCTCCGCCACGCGTTCGCGTCGCAGGCGCTCGTAGGCGAGCAACGCAGCGGGAGCCGTTCGCCGGTCCGCACGCCCCAGGATGGTCGCGAGCGCCATGCCATCCTCAATCGATTGATTGGCGCCTTGCCCAAGGTGCGGAAGCATCGGATGCGCTGCATCGCCGAGCAGGCTCAGCCTTCCCTTGGTCCAGCCCGGAAGCGGTTCGCGATCATACAGGGCCCAGCGGAGCGTCGATTGAACTTCCTTTAGCAAATGCTGGATTCGTGCATCCCAGCCTGCGAACTCGCGTCGAAGAACATCGGGCTCGCCCGGCGCAGACCAGGATTCGTTCATCTCCTCGTCCGCCGGCACAAATCCGACGTAGGCGATGAGCTTTCCAGCGCGTACCGGAAGAGCGAGAAAGTGTCTTCCCTTGCCGAGCCACATTTGCCAGCGGTCGGTCGGCCAATCCGGAACGCGCTCGTGCGGCACCAGGCCCCGATATGCAACGGACCCTGAGAATATCGACCGGGACTGAGGGCACACGTGGGGGCGAAGCTCGGAGTGGATGCCGTCGGCAGCGATGACGATGTCGGCTTCGGTGGAGGCGCCAGTGGCGAACGAAACCCGCGCGGAGTCGCCCTCCTGTTCAAACCCGATACAGCGATGCCCAGTGTGCACGATCCAAGCCGGCAGTGCATTGGCCAACATTGCAACGAGGTCGGCGCGGTGCATCCCGAACGTCGCATTCCAGCCCGAGGAGTCCGTCACCTGAACCGGGGCAATGGGTGTTCCGTCATGACGGAAGTAACGGGAATTGACGCCAACCCGCGCGCCCCATTTCACCACGGCCGGCGCTAATCCCACCCTTTGCAAGTGGCGCACGCTGTTGGGAGTGAGGAACAGGCCGGCCCCGACCTCACCGAGGACTGGAGCCTGCTCGTATAGCGACACTCGAAGACCGTGTGCGATCAGCGCGTTCGCGGCGAACAAGCCGCCGATCCCGCCCCCGACAATCGCGACATGAAGCGGTGTCTGCATGATCCCTAATCTCCACACCAAACGACCTGACGAAAATCGTTTCGGCGGCGCTTCTCCAGTCAACCCGGCTTCATGCCCGCGAACTTGACCACCTTGGCCCACTTCTCCGTTTCCTCGGCAATGAGGTTGCCGAACTCCCCAGGCGACCCCGCAAGGACGGCGCCGCCAAAGTTGACAAGCCGCGCCTTGATACCGGGGTCGGCAAGACCGGCATTGATCTCCCTGTTGAGCTTCTCGATGATCTCAGCCGGAGTGTTTCTTGGCGCGCCAATGCCGAACCAGGCGCTCGAACTCGTAGCCCGGCAGGAACTCACCAACAGTCGGAGTGTCCGGGAACGTCTGGCAGCGCGTCGCCGTGGTAACGGCCAACGCACGCAGCGTGCCGGACCTAATGTATTCGATTGTCCCTGTGGTGGGGAGGAACGTTACATGCACCTGCCCTCCAATGAGGTCGGTCAGCACCGGGGCACCGCCGCGATAGGGCACGTGGAGCAGGTCGACGCCTGCCATCATCTTGAATAGCTCGCCGGATACGTGGCTCCCGGTGCCGTTACCGGCTGACGCCATGTTGACCTTGCCGGCGTTCGTCTTCGCATAGGCGATAAAGTCCGGAATCGTCTTGGCCGGAAACGATGGATTTACCAGCATGACGAAGGGCTCGCGATCAATGCCGACGACCGGCGCAATATCGCGCACGACATTGAAATTCAGCGTGTCGTAGAGCGATGCATTGATCGCGTGGGCGTTCATTACCAGGAGAAGAGTGTAGCCATCAGCGGCCGCATGGACCACAGCGTCGGCGGCGATATTGCCGCCGGCGCCCACTCGATTCTCGATGACGAAGGGCCGGCCAAGCCGCTCCGAGAGCCATTGCGCAATGAGGCGCGCTAAGATGTCGGCCGGGCCGCCGGCAGCCAAGCCGACGATCGTACGCACCGGGCGGATCGGATAGGCCTGCGCCCAAGCGAGGCGCGGCACGGCAGCGACCGCGGCCATCTGCAGGAATGCGCGACGGGGAAGTTTCATGGCGCGCCTTTGACGGATGTCGACAACGACCTCCGCGGGAGCCCGATATTGCGGCATCGCGAAGCTGATGAATATCCCCTTAGCATTCACCAGATGAAACTAAAAATAGACAATAGTTGCTTCAGAAGCTACTTTTAGTTGGCAATGGATACGAATTTCCTTGAAACCTTCTTGATGGCGGTCGATCACGGTTCGATTGCCGAAGCTGCACGCCGGCTCAATTTAACGGCGGCGGCAGTCGCAAAGCGAATCCGCGCTCTCGAAAGTGAGATCGGCGCCGTTCTGGTCACGCGTTCGGGCCGGACGATCAAGCCAACAGAAGCGGGAGCCGCGATCATCGAGCGCGCAAGGCGCTTCCTGATCGAGGCGCGCGATTTCAAGACAATCGCCGCAGCGGATCGACCGTCGGGACAGTTGCGCATAGGCGCATTTCCTTCGGCATTATCAGGACTGTTGCCGGACATTCTGGCCTTGATGAAGGAGAATTATCCGCAAATCGACGTTCAGATCGCGAGCGGCGTCTCGTCAGAACTATATCGCAAGGTGCTCGATGGTGATGATCTCGACGCAGCAATCATCGGTCAGCCGCCATTTGTCATCCCAAAGAGCTGCAATTGGCGTTTGTTGCGAGAAGAGCCATTAATTCTGCTGACGAGAGCGCCGGCGGCATCTCGAAAGCCGCGCGTGATCTTGTCGTCGGAACCGTTCATTCGATTGGACCGCAACGTTTGGCCGGGACGCCTCGTGGACGGCTATCTCCGCAAAGCGGGGATTCGACCACGCGAGCTGTTCGAGATCGATGGGGGTGCGGTGATCGCCATCATGGTGGATCGAGGACTCGGCGTGTCGATCCTGCCGGATCTGGCGCCGCCGTGGCCGGAAGGTTTATCGCTCGCTAAACTGCCGCTGCCCGATGCCGCTCCGTTTGCCCGGCGCATCGGCGTCGTCTGGGCCAGGGCTTCGCTTCGCCTTCGTTTGGTGGAAGCATTCCTGGAGCAGGCAGCGGTGGCGCGAACGCGGAGACCCGTACGCAGGACTGCCAATTCGGGAGCAAGCGTGCGGTGATGATCGTGCAAAGTTGCTGCAAGTTTCCGACCCGCCGGGAGAAACGTTTGTTCGACGCGCGCTTGCCGACACAGCGTCAGTGATCTGCCATGCCATAACGTCTCCCGACCGGAAGTTGCGTGACGCAACGGGATAATCACGAACGAGCACTTCTTACCGCCCCCAACTTGCTGTCCCCATTGATGGCCTTCAAAGTCAAGAGTTCAGTGAAATCAGGGTGTTCGATGGCATGGCGGTCTTGTGCACAACCACCCCTCCGGCGATCCGACGCCGTCGCAGGCCGACATCCAGATGACCAAGGCCATCATCGGCATCGCCGCGCCGCTCGGGACTGCCGTGCACGATCACATCATCGTCGGCAAGAACGGGCACGCGAGCTTGAAGGGGATAACTGATTTAGCAACGTCTCCTTGGAGCAGAGCAGACTTCATGGCGACATTGCAGTGGCGCCGAGCACATATCCCCGTGGCGCCGCGGTCTGACCTGGGTCAATGTTGATCCTCCGATACGATCGATATTGCTTGAATGGTTTCATTCAGCACTCATGCGTCGACGACTTCCAATGTCGATTCCAGCCATTAACAGACATCACCGGCACGAATTGACCTGACCGGCGCCAGCCGCTTGGCACGTTTGAAGCAACTTCTTTGCTGCCCGCGCTGCTGAGTTGGCCCAGCCTGGATCGCCATGGATCAGCATGAGCGCCATGGCGCCTTCCGTCAGCAACATGACCTCTTTAGCGCGGTCGCCGGCAGAGAGAACTCCGGCGGAGGCCAATTCGTCCGCGAGCCATTTTTCGACGGCGGACTTGTGTTTTTGCGCAATTACGCGAGCCGGGTGGCCGCGCAGATCGGCGAGTTCGACGACGGCACGCGTGAACCCCCCTCCGGAATATTTCGGTTTCTTCGCCCAATCGCGGAGTTGAGCAAAATAGCTCCCGATCAGTTCATCGCCCGTCGTCACCGGTCTATGGAACTGTCTTAGTCGCTCGAGTGCCAGCTCGCTGGAATAGGCAAGAGTTGCCGCCATCAGCGCGTCTTTGCTCCGAAAATGTTGATACAGCGCACGTTTGGTGATGCCGGCGCGCGCCGCGATCTCGTCCATGGAGACTCTGAGAAACCCCTGACGCCAAAAAAGCCCATAAGCGGCGTCGAGAATATGCAGGCGCGTCTGCGCAGCGGATCGTCTCATGGCTCGCCCCTTGGTATACCGATGAGTGAATTTACATCGGAATGCCGCTGCCGTCTGATGAATCCGTCCGATGCGGACAAGGACGCTATTCCATGGGCGGGTCGCTTACACTGCAGTCGATCGATGCGCGAGCTATTTTGTTACCGCTGCGACGGCCGATCGTCTCCAAAGTCGGCCGGTTCGACGATTGGCCGATGATCCTGATCGACGTTTACACGCGCGAAGGCATCGTCGGTCGTAGCTATTTGGAGCCGTATCTGAAGGATGCGCTGGGGTGCATTATTTCGCTCATTCAAACGCTTGGTGCAGCGCACATGGGCAAGCCAATTGCCCCGCTCGATATCTTTCAGTCCAATCGCAAGTCCCAAAACCTGGTCGGCTACGAAGGCATCGCAATGATCGCCGTGTCCGGGATCGACATGGCGATTTGGGATGCTCTGGCGAAGTCGGCTGGGCTGCCGCTGGCGCGTCTGCTCGGCGGGACAGTGGGCACCGTGCCGGCCTACAACAGCAACGGCCTGTGGCTAACGGACGTGACAACCTTGGCGAAGGAGGCAGCAGAGCTCGCCGCCGAGGGCGGCTTCTCGGCGATAAAGCTTCGTCTTGGTCGCGATGAACTCGCTGCCGATCTTGCAGCGATCCGCGAGGTTCGACAGGGTGCTGGTGACTCCGTTAAATTAATGGTCGACTTCAACCAGGGACTTTCGTCGGGCGATGCGCTGCAGCGTTGCCATGCGCTCGACGAGCAAGGCCTGTATTGGTTCGAGGAGCCGATCGCGTACGACAACCTGGCCGGTTACGCGCAATTGACGCGAGAGCTCAAGACGCCGGTGCAGCTCGGCGAGAATTTCTATGGACCCCGTGAGTTGTACAAGGCGGTTCGCTCAGGAGCCGGTGATTACGTGATGCCCGATCTGATGAGGATTGGTGGCGTAAGCGGTTGGCTACGCGCGGTTCCGATTGCTGCCGCAGCGGGCATCCAGGTCTCGACGCATCTCTATCCGGAATTCGCGGCGCATTTGATGCGCGCCACCGAGACTGCGCACTGGCTCGAGTGGCAAGACTGGGCCCATCCTGTTGTAAAAGAGCCATTTGCAGTCAAGGACGGTGAAATTGAGATTCCCGAACGTCCCGGCGCTGGTATCGAATGGAATGAAGCCGTCGTCAAACGATACGCGATTTGATCCGGGCAAGAAACGCAACGCCGAAGAACCTAGCCAGCAACCAAATTCGACGAGACGGCAACGGACCAGCGGCAGATGGTTGTCAATCTGGAGCACGAGCTAGCGAAATGCAGGGCCGAACGCGACGAGGCGATGGCGCAACAGGGGGCCACCAGCGAAATATTGCGGGTCATCAACTCCTCGCCCGGCGATCTCGTACCGGTATTCTTCACGATCCTCGATAGCGCACTACATCTTTGCGAGGCCGCGTTCGGATTCGTGACCACGTATGACGGGAAACGCTTCGAACGCGCCGCGCAGCGAGGCGTGCCGGATGCTCTTGCTGCCTATTTTCGTACCGGAATGGACCAACCCCGGCCCGGAGACGCACACTGGCGACTGCTCGCGGGCGAGGAGCTTATTCATAACCTGGATCAGATGGACGAGGAGGCATACCGTCTGGGTAATCCGCTTCGTCGAGCAGTGGTAGACTTGGGTGGCGCCCGGAGTGCCCTCGTTGTCGCACTTCGCAAAGACAAGGTGCTGCTCGGAGCATTGACGGTCTATCGCAAGGAGGTTCGACCATTCTCCGAAAAGCAGGTCGCGATTTTGCAGAACTTCGCGGCTCACGCAGTGGTCGCAATTGAAAACACTCGGCTCCTCAGCGAATTGCGCGAGCGCACCGAGGAAATAGGACGCTGGAATCGCGAGTTGGAGGCTCGCGTGGCTGCGCAGGTCGCCGAGATCGAGCGAATTGGCAAATTGCGCAGGTTTCTGGCACCTCAGTTGGCGGATCTGATCGTCGCGCGCGGCGACGAAAGCATTCTCGAAAGCCACCGCCGCGAGATCGTGGTTGTCTTCTGCGACATTCGCGGCTTCACAGCCTTCGCCGAGCGCGCAGAGCCGGAAGAGGTCATGGCACTATTGCGTGATTACCATGCCGCTCTTGGGCCGATCGTTGCGCGTTTTGAGGGGACGCTGGATCACTATGGCGGCGATGGAATCATGGTGTTTTTCAATGATCCACTACCCACGCCGGAGCCAGCCAAGCGCGCTGTCGAGATGGCGGTGGTGATGCGCGAGACAGCGGCGGAAGTCGCCAAGGCTTGGTGTCGTCGCGGTCACATGGTTGGCTTCGGGGTCGGCATAGCGCAAGGCTATGCTACCCTGGGCCAGATCGGTTTTGCCGAACGCATGGACTATACCGCGATTGGTACCGTTACGAATGTAGCCGCGCGGCTGTGCGGCGAGGCGAAAGATGGACAGATCTTGGTTGGCCAACGTGTAGCTGCGGCAGTCGAGGGCTTGATGTTGCTCAAAGAGATTGGCAATCTGTCGCTGAAAGGCCTCAGTCGGCCTATCTCAGTCTTCAACGTAATGGGATAATCGGAGATTCGCCACGAACAATCCCATGTCAGCCTTGGGGCACTTGGCCGGCGATCGGCTCTCCGACCCAGCGCAGGGTCGCGTCTCTTCCGTGGCTGCCGCGCAGTCTCGAGCGGGAGCCCACTGTTACAACCGTAACCATTGCGCCCGCTTCCGTCACCATCCGGAAACGCGGGCGTCCTAGCTAAGCTAGAGCGGTCCGACACCGCCTCACCGGCTCAGAAGGAAGCACCGATGGTCATGACCAATGTCCAGTTTGCACGCAAGGGCGCAGATGCGCCGGCGAAGCAGCAGCCCGTAGCGCGCGAAGCCGCGGGGCTGCGCGCTGCCATCGACGAAATGGCGCCGGAGCTTGCCGCGCGCGCCGCGGAAATCGAGAGTGCCCGCAGAGTTCCTGCCGACATCGTCGACAGGCTTCGGCAGATCGGCTTATTCCGAACCTTGCTGCCGCGCAGCCATGGCGGGTTGGCGCTGAGCGTGCCTGAAGTCCTGCCCCCTGATCGAGGCCGTGGCGACGGCCGACGGTTCGGTTGGCTGGGTGGCCATGATCGGCACGGCGTCGCAGATGTTCTTCACGCGGGCGCCTCGATCCGTGTTCGACGAGATATTCCTGGACGGAGCCGACGTATTCGTGGTCGGGGTGGGCACACCGGCCGGCCGGGCCGAGCCCGTCCATGGCGGCTATCGGGTCTCCGGGCGCTGGCCGTTCGCCAGCGGCTGCCAGAATGCGCAATGGATGGCTGCCCATTTCGTCGTCTACCAGGACGGCGCACCGGTCATGTCGGACGGCAGGCCATTGATGCGAGCTGTCGCGCTTCCGGCAGAACGCTGGCGCATCGAAGAGACATGGCAGGCCTCCGGACTGACGGGCACCGGCAGCCATCACGTGATGCTCGATGATGTCCTCGTCTCCGAGACCGAGAGTTTCGATCTGCTTCATGGACCGTCATGCGTGCCGGGACATTTCGAGCGCCCTTTCGTCGCATTCCTCGGAAGCTTTCATGCCGCCGTTGCCACCGGCATTGCGCGAGGAGCGATGGCCGACCTCGCAGCCACGGCCAGCAGCGGCCGCCGCCAACTCTTTGCCGCCGCCGATCTCAGGGATTCGCCGGTCTTCCAGCACGAGCTCGGCCGGCTCGGCGCAGCGCTGCGCGCGGCGCGCGCACTGATGGAGGTGCAGGCCGAACACCAATGGCAGTGTGCGATGGCAGGCACGCTCGACGCCAAGACTGATTTCGCGCAAGGCCTGCAGGGCAGCGCCTGGATCCACGCGACCTGCACCGACATCGTCAGCGGCTGCTATACGCTGGGCGGGTCCAGCGTCGTGTTCAACGCGTCGCCGCTGCAGCGGCGGTTGCGCGACATTCACGCCGCCAGGCAACATATCTTCGCCCAGGAGCGGTTTTACGCGCGCGCCGGCGCACACGCGCTCGGCTTTCCCCCGGTCGATTCGATTTCCGGACAATGATGCCGCGGCTGATCTGCAGCCGTCGCAAACGCAAAGAGGCGCCGCTAGGGCGCCTCTCGAAGTATTGCAGCCTGTTCTCAGTAGCAATAGCGGGGATTGACACGCATCCAGGCGCCGTCGCCGCGCTCGATGTAGCAGCCATCCTGGTACCAGTAGTAGCCGCCGCGACGCCGATCACCTTCTGAGGCAATGGCAGCGCCCGTGCCTGCGCCGATGATGGCGCCGATGGCCGCGCCGCGGCCGCCACCGACTGCGCCACCGACGATGGCCCCGGCGGCTCCGCCGAAGATGGCGCCGCCAAGTGTGTTCTGGGCCGCCGCCTCATGGGCCGGCATTGCGAAGGCAAGGCCGAGCAGGGCCGCCATCCCAAGCTTCCGAATCATTCCAGGATCCTCCTCCAATGGTCATCCGGTTGCGCTTGTTGGCATTGGTGCCGGCACAGGTCAATGACCTGACCCCGCCAATATCGGCAAGCAGAGGCCGGCAGACGGTTTGAACCGGCCACATTGTCGCCGCAACCCATGCACGTGCGCAAAATGGCGACTGCGGCGGCGCGGCCGTGACGCTCGCCGGCAATCGAATAGCCGCGCCCGAGAGCTTCGTCAGGCCACGTTGGCGAGGAAGCGATCGACGGAAGAGCGCAGTTGCGCCGCCTGATCCGACAGATCGTGCGCGGTGGCGAGCACCTTGTCGGCCGAGCGGTTGGCGTTTTCGGTGGCCTGCGCGGTGCCTGCGATGCTGCGCGCGACGATGGCGGTGCCGGCCGCGGCCTGGCCGATATTCTGCGAAATCTCGTTGGCAGCCATATTCTGCTGGCTGACGGCGGCGGCGATCGACGACGTAAAGCTGTCGATGTCGCCCATGATGGTCGTGATCGCGCCGACATTGTCGACGGCCTGACGGGTCGCGGACTGCACCTCCGCGATCTGGGCAGAAATCTCCTCGGTCGCCTTCGCGGTCTGGATCGCCAGCGCCTTCACCTCGGACGCCACCACGGCGAATCCGCGTCCGGCTTCGCCGGCGCGCGCGGCCTCGATCGTGGCATTGAGCGCGAGCAGGTTGGTCTGGCCGGCGATGGTGCGGATGAAGCCGACGACCTCGTCGATGTGTTTTGCCGAGATGGCGAGCGCTCCGATCGTCTCGTTGGCCGCGCCGGCCATTCCCGTGGCGCGCTGCACGATCGCCGCGGCGTCGCTGACCTGCGACTTGATCGCCTGCACCTGATCGCCGAGCTGGCTCGCAGCGGTTGCGACCGTCTGCACGTTGGTCGAGGTCTCGTCGGCGGTGGATGAAGCCTCGGTCGATTGCTGGCCGGCGGCATGGGCGATCGAGGAAAGGCTCTTCGCCGTCTCGGTCAGTTCGCCGGTCATCCGGTCGGTGTGGGCGAGCACCGCTGCGAAGGTCGAGCGGAACGTTTCGATCTCGGCCTCGATGCGCTGGCGCCGGCTCACCTGCTCTGCGTTGGTCTGGTCCTTTGCCGAGATCAGCGCGAGGTCATCGTCCGCCTTCGCCTTGAGGCTCGCCTGCATGACGGCCAGCGACTTCAGGAGACGACCGAGCTCGTCGCGGCGCCTGGTCCTGATGTCGTCGGTGAAGTCGCCGGCGGCGACCCGCTCGGCGACGCGGAGCGCCGCGAAGATCGGCCGGCTCAGCGAATAGGCGAAGGCAACCGCGATCATGAACCCGATCAGCACCGTACCGACGGCGATGCTCAGCATCGCGGTCCGGGACGCGGCGACCGCGGCTTCCGCCTCGGTGCGGTAATCGAAACCATAGGCGGCCACCATCTCGACGAGGTCGTCGATGGCGGCAACCGCGTTGTCGCCCTGCTGCGCCACCGCAAAGGTCGTCGGGATTTCGGTCACGCCGTCGGGCGACGGTTTGAGAATCTTCAGGACGGCGCCCGACCATTCGCGGATGCGGGTCTCGGCCTTCTCGCGGGCGGTGCTGACGCTCTGGCTGCGGACGCGGTCACGCACCACGTTCAGATCCTCGAAGATGTTGCCGACCCGCTTCTCGAACCTCGCGACAGAGCCGGCCGAGGCCGATCCGGCCATATTCTGCTGCAGGATGAGGCGCGCCTCGTTCAGGGCGGCATGCGCCGAGCGGGCATGGTTGATCCCCATCAGCGGCCCGTCGTACAGGCGAACCACCAGGCCGCCGGTATCGGAAATGCAGCGGATGCCAAAATACGCCAGCCCGCAGGCGAGCAGCACGACGACGCTGAACGCGCCGAAAATCTTGTAGCGGATCGACATCATCAATCTCCGACGGCCTGCCACTGCAGGGACTTCAAATCGGCGGCACCAGTGCCCACTTTCCGAAGTTCGTACACCTTTGTAGCAACCACCTTTTACGAACTTCGAAAAGCTATGGGCACTAGCAAACCTATGATTCTAGTGCCGCTTTTCGATTTGAAGTCCCTGGCACGATTTCGCCGCTTGCACTGCAGGGACTTCAAATCGGCGGCACTAGTCTTCCACTTTCACCATCATTTTCATGCGGGGATGGATGGCGCAGATCACCTGCACGTCGCCCGCCACCTTGAAGGTCACATCCGTCGACGTGCCCGGCCCCTGCGACCCCAAATTGAACTCGTTGCCCTTGCTGCTCGACATGATGTTGTGGGGCACGCTGTCGTCGTTGAGGAAGGTGAGCGCTTCACCCTTCTTGATGGTGACGCTCTCGGCGGAGAACGCGCGCCCCTGCTGGTGAATGACCTGGGTGGCGGCGAGGGCTCCTGCGGAAAGGCCGGCGGCGACGACGAGGGTGAGCAAGGGCAGTGTGCGCATGATAAATCCTGACATTCGTGTGGGTTCAGCGTGGCAAGACCGGCACGCTGGTCGGACTGAGGTCACTGTTGAGGGTTTTCAGGAAGGCAACCAGGTCGGTCTTCTCCTGGGAGGTGAGGTCGAGCGGCTTCATCAGGTCGGAACGGCTCGGCCGATCTACGCCGCCGTGGTCATAGTGTTCGACGACCGCTTCGAGGGTGGCCAGCGACCCGTCGTGCATGTAAGGGCTGCGGCGCGAGATCTCGCGCAGGCTCGGCGTCTTGAACGCATGCTGCATCTTGATGACGTTGGGCAGGAGCTTGCCGCGGCCGATATCGTCGCTCGGCAGGCCGATGTCCTGAAAGCCCTCGTTGGTGAAATTCCATCCCTCATGACAGGCCGAGCACTGGGCCTTGGCGTTGAACAGCGCGAAGCCGCGCTTGGCCTCTTCCGAGATCGCCTTCTCGTTGCCATCGATCCAGGCATCGAACGGCGCGCGCTCCGACACCACCGTCCGTTCGTAGGTCGCGATCGCCTTGGCGAGCGTTGCGACCTTCATGCCTTCGTTCGGGAATGCCACGTCGAACAGCGGCTTGTATTCCGGAATGGCGGCGAGGCGCTCCATCAACTTGTCGATCGGCATGTTCATCTCGCCGGACGACTGGATCGGACCGAGCGCCTGCTCCTCGAGGCTCGCAAGCCGGCCGTCCCACATGAAGATCGAGCTCCACGCGGCATTGATGATGGTCGGCGAATGCCGGCCGAGTTTTGCCATGCCGTGACCGACACCGACGGCCAATCCATCGCCCCAGCCAAAGCCCGGGCTGTGACAGCTTGCGCAGGACTGCGCCGAGGTCACCGAGAGGCGGGTGTCGAAATAGAGCTTCTTGCCGAGCGCGGCCTTTGCCGGCGTGTAGGCATTGTCCTTGGGAAACGGAATCGCCAGTGGCCGGCGATATTGCGCCTTAAGGGCATCGATGCCGGTCGACGGCTTCTGCGCGAGCTCGACGCGGCGGGTTTCACCGACGATTGCCGAACCGAAGCTGAGCGTGGCAAAGCCGAAGATAGAGAGGCTGGTTGCCGCAACGGCCGTTGCAAAAACGATCGGTCGACTGAAACGAAAATCAGCCATGCATGGTCCCCAATCGGTGTTTGACCTCCGCACCTACCGGAACCGACGCAGCGAGAAATTCTGCTCAGCTGCTCGCAAGCGTAATGTTTAGTGGTTAAATAAGATTCTCTCTGTCCCCGTCGCGATACAACATCGAAATACCGTTCGCAGCAACCACGAGGTGAGTGCAGAGCAGGTCGATGATCCAGGATCATCGTCGCGCGGCGTTTGCTGCCGCTGCTGCGCGGCGTTTCAGCATCTCCCGTTCGCGCTTGTTGCCGGTCAGGCTCGCCGCTGATTCGAACGCGGCACGCGCTTCGTCGTGGCGGCCGAGTCGCTCCAGGAAGTCGCCGCGCACCGTCGGCAACAGATGATAGCCCTTCAGCGCCGGCTCTCCCGCGAGCCCCTCCACGATCGCAAGTCCGGCTGCCGGACCTTCGGCCATCCCAACCGCGACCGCACGGTTGAGCTCGATCACGGGCGAATGGATCAGCGCTGCCAGATCTCGATAGAGACAGGCGATGCCGTACCAATTGGTTTCCTCAGCGCTGCCCGCCCGCGCATGACATGCGACGATCGCGGCCTGCAGGGTGTAGAAGCCGCCGGCGCCGCCCAGCTCTTCGGCCCTGGCCAGCGACCGCAGGCCGCGGCCGATCTGCAGGAGATCCCACAGCGCGCGGTTCTGGTCCATCAAGAGCACGGGATCGCCATGCGCGTCGGTCCGCGCCGCGCTGCGCGAGGCGTTCAGCTCCATCAGCGCCAGCAGCCCATGCGTCTCAGGCTCCCGCGGCGCGATCGCGGTCAGCATGCGCCCGAGCCGCAGCGCCTCGTTGCAGAGTTGCGGCCGATGCCATTCATCGCCGCGCGCGGCGATGAAACCCTCGTTGAACACGAGGTAGACGACTTCGAGCACGGAAGCGAGCCGCGCCGACAGCTCCTCGCCGCGCGGCGTCTCGTAGGCGAGACCGGACTCCGACAGGGTGCGTTTGGCGCGCACGATGCGCTGGGCAACCGTCGTCTCCGATATCAGGAAGGCGCGCGCGATCTCCTCCGTCGTGAGCCCGCAGATCATGCGCAGCGCCAGCGCCGCGCGAGCCTCGCGCGACAGCAGCGGATGGCAGGCGGTGAAGACGAGCCGCAGCAGCTCGTCGCCGAATTCATCGTCCAGCGCGGCGTCGGGACCAGGCATGGCTTCCTGCTCCTGCTCCAGATCCCTCATGATGACGCCGTGCTTGCGCGCGAGCATCTTCCGGCGGCGCAGGTGATCGAGCGCGCGCCGCCTGGCGGTCGCCATCAGCCACGCGCCGGGATTTTCCGGAACGCCGGTTTTGCGCCAATGCTCCAGCGCCGCCACCAGCGTGTCCTGGGTAAAATCCTCGGCGAGCGGCACATCGCGCAGCATGCGGGAGAGGCTGGTGATCAACCTCGGCTGCTCGATGCGCCACGCCGCGAGGATCGTGCGATGAAAATCAATGGCGGTCACCACCGCGCGCTAACCATGCGGCGGCGAAGCGAATGCACGGACCTCGCAGGTGCCCTCCCAATCCGGCATGTGATCGAGGTGGAGCTGCATGAACTCCCTCGCCATCGCCACCGCCTCTTCCTTGTCGCGCAGCTCGAAAATCGCGTAGCCGCCGATCACTTCCTTGGCCTCGACGAACGGTCCGTCAATCACGCTGAGCTTCTGGTCCGATATCTTCACCCGCGCCCCGGTCGCGACCGGCATCAGCCCGCCATTGTCGATCATGCGGCCGGCCTTGATCTCGCGGTCGCTGATCTTGCCGATCGCCTCCAGCAGGCCCGGGTTCGGCATCATATGGCCCTTGGGCGAGGTCACGATGTACATGTAGCGCATGTCTCAATCTCTCCTGTTGCGGCGAGAAGCGGCCGTTTTGACCCACAAACTCTCCCGCTCATTTGGGACGACGAATGGGTCGCGGCTGGATCGACACCAGAATACAAAATTTTTTGCCTATTTTCGGCTACGGCTCGCCTGGCTGGCCCCGGCATAGCCCGGCCCGGAACCGGTCAAGGCGCGATCCAGCGCTGCACGGCTTCAACCGAGTCCGCGGGATTGGTATTGAAGCAGATGCGGGCGCAGGGCGCGAGCTGGTGCACGAGGTTGACGATCTTCTCGAACAACAGCAGCCGTTCGCCGGGCTGCCTCAGTCCGGCGCCGATCAGGACGCAATCGAATTTGCCCGATTTCAACGCCCTCGCCGTGACGGTCTCGGCCGTATCGCCGAGATCGATCAGGCAGCTTGTGACGTCGAAGCCGGCTGCGCGCACGCGCTCCAGCTGCGCATCGATGTAACCGCGCAATATTTCCGGCGTGAACTGCGGCATCGCCTTGTAGTCGACGAACGGCGGATCGATGCCGATCGCGAGCACCTTTTTCGTCATGGCGCGAACTCCAGTCACATGAAGTTCGCAAAACGCCCGGACCGTTCGGCAGTTCCCGCTATTGCCGCAGCATGATCAGGGGATCTGCGCTGTCGGGTACGAGCCGCCACTGCGCGTTGTCGTCGGCCTCGAAGCGCCAGACCTCGCCGCGATCCGACATCAGCATGATCTGGCCGCGCTCGAGCCGCCACTGCGTCGGCGCAAAGGACGCGATGCCCGGATCGCATTTCGGCTTCAGGAACACCTGGAAATTGTCGTTGCCGGCGTCGTTGTTGGTGAGCGTCAGGCCGCATACGGTGTTGCCGTTGCCGCGGACCATGCTCCAGTCGCCGATCATCTGGTCCATCGATTTCGCCAGCGAGCGGGCGGCCGCGAGATTTTGCAGGATGTAGACGCCCTCGCCAGGGCGCACGCCTTCGAGAATGCCGGCCTCGACCTCGGTGAAGTCGAGCACCGCCTCGCCGGTCGAGTCCTGCAGCCGCACGATATCGAGGCCCTTGATGTTCCAGCCCGTGATGTCCTTGGTGAAGGGCAATGCCGCTGCGCAGGCGGGCTCGAGCTCGAGCTTCAGCCCCTGCGGCGTCGAGTCGGGCTTCAACGTCACCACGCAGGTCTTGCTGCGCTCGGTGGTGGAAAGCTCCCACTGTCCGATCATGCTCTTCTTCAGCGTCGCAGCGTCCTGCGCGTGCGCCGGCGACGCAATCACAACAAGCATCGACAGCGACGCAAACGAGAGCGAGAGGCGAAACTTCATGCGTTGGCCTTTGCTCCCGGCCTTATTGATTGGTCTTGATTGGCGTCTCCGCAACCGGGGTCAACACCGGCTTTCCGGCGAACCAGGCTTTCAGATTATCCACCACCAGCTGATCCATCGCGTTGCGGGTTACCACGGAAGCCGAGCCAATATGTGGCAGCAAGACGACATTCTGCATGGACTTCAGCTCGTCCGGCACATGCGGCTCCTTCTCGAACACGTCGAGACCGGCGGCGAGGATGGTGCCCGATTTCAGCGCTGATACCAGCGCCTGCTCGTCCAGCACGCTGCCGCGCGCGACGTTGATGATGACGCCGCGGGGACCCAGCGCCTTCATGACCTCGGCATTGATCATCTTGTTCGTCGCGGTGCCGCCGGGCACGATCACCATCAAGGTGTCGACCGCCTTCGCCATCTCGATCAGGTCGCCGTAGTGCTTGTACGACATGCCGGAAGCGGGCTTGCGCGAATGATAGGAGACGGGGACGCGCGAGGCTTCCAGCCGGCGCGCGATCGCCTGTCCAATCCGGCCCATGCCGACAATGCCGATCTTGCGGTCGCGCAGCGAGCCGACGCTGAGCGGATAGTTCTGCGTCTGCCAGAGGCCCGATCGCACATAGCGGTCGGCCTTGACGAACTCGCGCAAGGTCGCGATCAGGAGCCCCATCGCGACGTCGGCGACCTCCTCTGTCAGCACGTCGGGCGTGTTGGTGACCATGATGCTGTGTTCGCGCGCATAGGCGGCATCGACGTGATCGTAGCCGACGCCGAAGCTCGAGATGATTTCGAGCTTCGGGAAGCGAGCGAGCGACTCCTTGTTCGCCGCGACAGTGTGGTAGGTGACAGCCATGCCGCGCAGCCTCGCGACGGTGTCCGGCGTCAGCCGTTCGAGGTCGGCGCGGGTTTCGGCGGAATGCACGACATACTGGTCGGCAAAGCCATTTTCCAGGATCGGCCGCATCGGCCCATAGATCAGAAGGTCGATCTTTTCGGAGGAGAGGGCCGTCATCAGTTTTCCTTTCGAAGGGCACTTTCGTGCCAACGCCGCAACAACAGGTGGGAAATTAGCGCCAGCACGGCATAGATGACAATCCCGGCAAGCGACAGCAAAAGCAGTGCCGCGAACATACGGGGAATGTTGAGACGGTAGCCGGATTCGACGATTCTGTAGGCAAGCCCGGAGCCGGCGCCCGCCGTGCCTGCCGCAATTTCCGCCACCACCGCCCCGATCAGCGACAGGCCGCCAGCGATGCGCAGGCCGCCGAGGATATAGGGCAGCGCCGTCGGCAGTTTCAGATGCAGCAGCGTCTGCCAGCGCGAAGCGCGGTAGAGCTGAAACAGGCCGGAGAGGTTACGGTCGACCGAATTGAGGCCAAGCGTGGTGTTGGAGAGCACGGGGAAAAATCCCACGATCCAGGCACAGACGATGACGGCGGTCTGCTGCGGCAGATAGATCAGGAGCAGCGGAGCGATGGCGATGACAGGCGTGACCTGCAGGATCACCGCATAGGGGAAGAGCGAATATTCTACGAGTTTCGACAGGTTGAAGATCAGCGCCAGCATGATGCCGCCGACGGCGGCGGCGGCGAACCCTTCGAGCGTGGTGAGCAGCGTCGTTGCCAGCGATTGTGAGAGCACGCCCCAATCGCTGAACAGCGTCGAGAACACCGCCGACGGCGCCGGCAGCACATAGGGCGGGATGTTGTTCACCCGCACCACCAATTCCCATGCCGCGGTGCCGGCCGCGGCGACGACGACCGGCAGCAGGATGCGCAAAACCTTGAAGGCGCGGTCCGCCGGCGCCGCTGACGTGGGAGGCTGCCCATTCCGCATCGCATTCATAGCGCGGCCTGCCCCTCGTAGGAGGGCGCCAGCGCAGCCGACACGCTGCGGCAATATTCGCCATAGGCGGCGGAAGTCCGGAAATCCTCGCCACGCGGCTCTGATGTATCGATCCGGATCTCGGCGCCGATACGGCCGGGCCGCTGCGTCATCACAATTACGCGCTGCGAGAGATAGACGGACTCGAACACGGAGTGCGTGACGAAGATGACGGTCTTCTTCAGATTGCGCCACAGCGCCAGCAGATCGTCATTGAGGCGGAAGCGCGTGATCTCGTCGAGCGCCGCGAAAGGCTCGTCCATCAGGAGAATGTCGGCTTCGGTGACCAGCGCGCGCGCCAGCGACACCCGCATCTTCATGCCGCCGGACAATTCGCGCGGATAGCTGTCGGCGAATTCGGCCAACCCAACGCGCGTCAGCGCCTCCAGGACCTGCGCGTCCGACCGGGATGCCGGCACGTTCGCCAGTTTCAACGGCAGCCGCACATTCTCGCGCACGCTGGTCCAGGGCATCAGCGTCGGCTCCTGGAACACAAAGCCAATGCCTTGCCCCGGCTGACTTTGTCCGGGCAACGTCGCAGCCGCATCATGCGAAACCTGGACGGTGCCCGTGCTCGGTGCGGCAAGGCCCGCGACGATCCGCAGCGCCGTCGACTTGCCGCAGCCGGACGGCCCGAGCAGCGACACGAACTCGCCCTTGCGTACCCGCAAATCGAGCGGCCCCAGCGCCATGACACCATTGTCGTAGGTCTTGGCGACGCCGCGCAGGCTGACGGCCAGCCCCGCAGCACCAAACTCGACGTCGGACAAGCCGGTCTCCGTCATTTACTTGTTCGGGCGCAGCTCGAGGCCGACGGCCTTGTTGACGAAGCGCAGCGTGTAGGACTTGCGATAGTCGAGACCGGACTTGACCACGCCGGCCTTGACCATCTTCTCGAAGAAGCTGGTGACGCGCTCGTCGCTCATGGCGCCGATGCCGTTCTTCACGGTGTCGCCGGAATCGACGATGCCATACTCCCTCATCTTGGCGACGGAATAGGCCAGCAGCTCATCGGTCATTTCCGGATTGAGCTTCTTGATCATCGCATTCCCTGCGGAATTGTCGCCGTAGATATAGTGGTACCAGCCGACGATCGAGGCATCGACGAAGCGCTGAACGAGATCGGGCTTCTTCTCGATCATCTCCTGGCGCGTCTCGATCAGGGTCGAATAGGTGTTGAAGCCGTTGTCCGCGAGCAGAATCACGCCGGGCTTGAAGCCTGCGCTCTTTTCGACCGCATAGGGCTCGGAAGTGAGATAGCCCTGCATTGCACTTTGCGCGTTCACGATGAACGGCTGCGCATTGAAGGTATAGGGCCGGACGTTCTTCTCGCTGAAACCATACTCGGATTTCAGCCATGGAAAATAGGCGGTCATGCCTTCCTTGGAGATGAACAAGATCAGCGGCTTCAGCTCTGCGAGCCCTGTGATCTTGGCCTCGGGATGAGTCAGAAACACCTGCGGATCCTTCTGGAACATTGCGGCGACCGACACGACGGGCACGTTGTTCAGCACCGCGTCGAACCCCATCATCGTGTTCGCGGCCATGAAGAAATCGATCTTGCCCGCGATCAGGAGCATGCGGTTGTTGTCGTTCGGGCCGCCCGGCACGATGGTGACGTCGAGACCGTATTTCTTGTAGGTGCCGTCGGCGACGGCCTGGAAGAAGCCGCCATGCTCGCCTTCCGCAACCCAATTGGTTCCGAACGAGACCTTGTCCAGCTTTTCGGGGCCGGCCGGGCCGGCTTTGTCCGCTCCTTTATCCTGCGCCACAGCCGGCATCGCCGCCAGAGCAACCGCAAAAAAGGGCGCCGTTAACGCTCGCAGGAAAAGCGACGCCTTCATGATTGGACTCCGTCGTTCGTTCTGGCCCATGATGGGGAATGGCCACCTTACCTACCCTGCAAACGGCTTGAATGAAACACCTCGCGCGATGAGTTCATCCCTGCCTTCCCACGTCTGGACCGATATCGACTGGACCGGCGTCGATGCGGATACAGCCGCGCGCTGGATCGCGGTGCTGCCGCTCGCCGCGACCGAGCAGCACGGCCCGCATTTACCGCTCTTGACTGACGTGATGATCGGAGAAGCCTATCTGGAGCGCGTGCGCGCGCTTCTGCCTGACACCATTCCCGTGACGTTTCTTCCCGTCCAGCACATCGGGATTTCGACCGAGCATATCGATTTCAAGGGAACGCTGACGCTGTCGACCGAGACAGCGCTGAAGGAATGGATGGCGCTCGGCGAGAGCGTCGCCCATCGGGGGTTGAAAAAGCTCGTGATGGTCACGAGCCATGGCGGCAACAGCGCGGCAATGACGCTGGTGGCGCAAGATCTGCGCGCCTATCACGGCCTGCTGGCCGTCACCACTTCGTGGTTCCGCTTCGGCGTGCCCGAAGGTTTGTTTCCGGAGGAAGAATTGCGCCACGGCATTCATGGCGGCGCGATCGAAACCTCGATCATGCTCGCCAGACATCGCGAGCAGGTGCGTGTCGACGCGATCGCGGATTTTCGTCCCAACAGCATCGCGATGGAGAAAAAATATCGCTGGCTCTCGACGCAACGTCCCGCGCCATTCGCGTGGCAGACGCAGGATCTCAACGAGAGCGGCGCGGTGGGAAATGCAACGCTCGCCACCAGAGAGAAGGGCGAACTGCTGCTCGATCACGGCGCGCGCAGGTTCATCGAATTGCTCGACGACATCGATAAATTCGATGTGAAGGCATTTTCAAAGCGGCGGCGCGTTAACCACGCCCCCGGCTAACCTGCTGAAATAACCAACGAAATCCGAATTGCCAAAATTTCACCGAACCGAAGCAGGGATGCCTCCGTCCAACCGGACACATGCGGGCCATGACGGCTCCGCCTCAACCGGATGGAGTTATCCATGTCGATCAAGACCAGGATTGCCGCTCTCGCTGTCGCCGCCCTCGCCGCAACCGGCAGCATCGCTTCCACCACCACCGCTGCTGAAGCCCATGGCTTCCACCCGGGCTGGGGCATCGGTGCGGGCCTCGTCGGTGCCGCCATCGTCGGCAGCGCGATCGCCGCGACCACGCCGCCCTACGGCTATCGCTGCGGCTGGGTTCGCCAGTACGACGCGTTCGGCCGCTACATCGGCAACGTCAACACCTGCTACTGATCGACCTGGTTGATCTGACGCATGTTCAGACGACCCGTTCCACTCCTCGCCTGAGACGCTTTGGATCACGTGGACCCCGTGTTCGACACGGGACTTCATCCATCCCGTGTCGTATCCAGACCCGCCCGGTCGTCCCCCGGGCGGGTCACCTTTTTGCCCGCGAAGTTGCGCACAGCCGTTGTTGCACGGCTGTCACAGAACGATGCCAACCAATCGACGGCCCGCTGATCAGTACTTGCTATTGCGACTTAGTTGCAAGTAAGATCAGAGCCGGATCAGGGTCTTGGGGGGCTGATGACTGATCCGACAAGCTTGAGCCCACCGGTTCTGCGTCATTGGCGCGTTTCCTTTTGGTGGCAACGCGTCGGCAAATCTGATCATGAAAGGGATCACCGGAATGCTCGCTGGGGAAACGCCGGTCCGATGAATCGCATCCGCCGACAATGGAAGCGCGCTTCTGCCGGCTTGGGGCTCGGCATGCTCGCGCTCGCCGATCCGGCGCTCGCAGCCGATCTCCCGTTGAAGGCGCCGGCGCTGCGCGCGGTCTACGACTGGACCGGCTTCTACATCGGCGGCCATTTCGGTTATGGCGGCGGCAGCCTTGGCCCCAACACCAACCCGCTTCCCCTGGAGGGCGTCTTCCTGCCCCACAGCGTGACCGGCGTGATGGGCGGCTATCAGGTGGGCTACAACCGGCAGCTCTCCAACAACGTCGTGCTCGGCGTCGAGGCCGATGCCACGTTTCCGGCACCTGTGGATCAGGCGGCGATGGCGCGGTTGCCGCCCGCTCCCTACAACACGAGCATCGACTATATCGGCACGGCGCGCGGCCGGATCGGCTATGCGTTCGGACCCTGGATGCCCTATGTGACCGGCGGCTTCGCCTGGGGCCATCCCGATGTCGCTTTCAACGATGGCAGCGGCGCCATCGTTCGGCATTACCAGTTCGGCTGGACCGCCGGTCTCGGCCTTGAATTCGCGGTGAGCGGCAACTGGAGCGCGAAGCTCGAATACAACCATGTCGAGCTGTCGCGCCAGCTCTATGATCTCTCCGGTTTCGGGCTTGCGAACGTCAATGTCGATCCCAGGATTAACTTGGCCAGAATCGGGCTGAATTATCACTTCGGCGACGCGCCCTGGAATCCAGCGCTCACACCTGCGAAGACGCTGCTGCCGGAATCCGACGTCTGGAATGTTCATGCGCAGACAACGCTCCTGCCGCAGGGCTATGGGCCGATCCACTCGCCCTACGCCGGTCCCGACAGCCTTCCCGGCCGCGGGCAGTTTCAGGCGACCTGGACCTCAACCGCCTTCCTTGGCGTGCGGCTATGGGACGGCGGCGAGTTCTATTTCGACCCCGAGCTGACGCAGGGCTTTGGCATCAACGGCGCGCTTGGCGTTGCGGGCTTTACGAACGGCGAGGCGCAGAAGGCCGGCGCGCCGTTCCCGAAAATCCGCGCGCAGCGCTACTACATCAAGCAGACCTTCGGTCTCGGTGGCGAGCAGGAAGACATTGACGACGGGCCAAACCAGCTCGCCGGCAAGAAAGACATTGATCGCGTAACCGTGGTCGTTGGCCGCTTTGCGATGGGCGACTTCTTCGACAACAACAGCTATGCGCACGACCCGCGCGCCGATTTCATGAACTGGGCGATGTGGGAGTCCGCGGCCTGGGATTTCCCCGCCGACCTGCCGGGCTATACGCGCGGCGTCATCGTCGAGCTGAACCGGAAGGATTGGGCCGTGCGCGGCGCGCTCGTCGAGGTGCCATCGCAGCCGAACAGCGACATCCTCACGTTCAAGTCCGGCGGCGCTGTGGTCGAATTCGAGGAACGCCACAATGTCTTCGGGCAGCCCGGCAAGGTCCGCGTCGGCGTCTTCGGCAACCAGGGCGTGACCGGCAACTACAGCCAGGCGTTGGCGATTGAAGCAATGGATCCGGCCCAGGACATCAACGACGTGATGGCGAGCATCCGGCACGTCAATCCCAAATACGGCATCTACGCCAATCTCGAGCAGCAGCTCGTCAAGGACGTCGGCCTGTTTGCACGCGCGAGCTGGAACGACGGATCGAACGAGACCCTGTCCTTCACCGATATCGACCGCAGCGTATCGGGCGGACTATCAATCAAGGGCAGTTTCTGGGGCCGCCCGGATGACACCGTCGGCATCGGCGGCGTGGTCAACGGGCTTTCCGCCGCACATCGCGATTATCTGGCCGCCGGCGGCATCGGCTTGATCATTGGCGACGGGAGGCTGAGCTACAGCCCCGAGCGAATTTTCGAGACTTACTATGCCTATTCGGTCAGAAAGGGCATCACGATCACCGCGGACTATCAGCTGATCACAAATCCCTCCTATAACGCCGACCGCGGACCGGTCTCGGTCTTCGCCGGCCGGCTGCACGGCGAATTCTAAAAACAAGACGCATCATGGACTTCAGGATCATCCGGGCGCCTGCCTTGCAGCAGGCGCTCCGGCCCAACATTTGGGACATGGTGGCGCTGATCCTTGCGATCGGCGCCATGGTGCTGATCGTCTATGGCGGGGAGCAAACCACGCTGCCGCTGTCCTCGCTCGACGTCGCACCGGTGTCGCTCGATCCGGTCCACCTGCCTTTCTACGCGCTGCGGACGACGATGCGGATGCTGCTCGCCATCGTCTGCTCGACCATCTTCACCTTCCTCTATGCCGCGCTCGCCGCCAAAAGCCGGCGCGCCGAAATGGTGCTGATCCCGCTGCTCGACATCCTGCAATCGGTGCCGATCCTGGGATTTCTGACCGTCACCGTCGTGTTCTTCATGAATTTGTTTCCCGGCAATGTGCTGGGCGCCGAGTTGGCCTGCGTCTTCGCGATCTTCACCAGCCAGGCCTGGAACATGACCTTCAGCATGTACCAGTCGATGCGCAACGTGCCGAAAGATCTGGAAGACGCGACGCAAAGTTTTCACCTCTCTGCCTGGCAGCGCTTCTGGCGGCTCGACGTGCCGTTTGCCATGCCGGGCCTGATCTGGAACGCCATGATGTCGATGTCGGGCGGCTGGTTCTTCGTGGTGGCCTCCGAATCGATCACCGTCGGCAACACCACGGTGACCTTGCCGGGTATCGGCTCCTATGTGGCGCTCGCGATCGAGAAGCAGAATCTTGCCGCGATCGGCTACGCCATCCTGACCATGCTGCTGGTCATCATCGCCTATGATCAGTTGCTGTTTCGCCCGATCGTGGCCTGGGCCGACAAATTCCGCTTCGAGCAGACCGCCTCCGGCGATCCGCCGACCTCCTGGATGCTCGACCTGTTCCGCCGCACCCGCGCATTGCGCGCCCTGACGCTCCCTTTCGCGGCGCTGAACCGGACGTTCTCGAATCTGCGCATCAATTGGCCGGAGAGCCTGCGGCCGAAGACGAAGAGCGGACCGCCATCGCGCCTGCTGGATGCGACCTGGTTTCTCCTGATCGCCGTCAGCACTGGATATGCGGCTTATCGCGCCTATCACTATCTGTCGGCGAGCCTGGGCCCGTCGGATGTCATGCTGGCCATCGGCTACGGCATGCTCACGCTGCTCCGCGTCGTCGTGCTGATCGCGCTGGCGTCGCTGATCTGGGTGCCGATCGGGGTCTGGATTGGTCTGCGGCCAAAACTCGCCGAGCGCGTCCAGCCGCTGGCGCAGTTTCTGGCAGCCTTTCCTGCCAACCTCGCCTTTCCCGTCTTCGTGTCGCTGATCGTTTATTACGGGTTGAACGCCAACATCTGGCTGAGCCCGCTGATGATCCTTGGCACGCAGTGGTACATCCTGTTCAATGTGATCGCGGGTGCGAGCGCCTTCCCGACCGATCTGCGCGAAGCCGCCTCGAGCCTTCATCTCGAGGGCTGGCGTTGGTGGATGAAAGCCGTGCTGCCCGGTATCTTTCCCTACTACATCACCGGTGCGATCACCGCCTCGGGTGGCTCGTGGAACGCATCGATCGTCGCCGAGGTCGCAAGCTGGGGCAACACGCATCTGACGGCGGCGGAACTCGGCGCCTATATTGCGAAAGCAACGGAAGCCGGCGACTTCCCGCGCGTCGTGCTCGGCATCTCCGTGATGTGCGTGCTGGTGACGCTGTTCAACAGGCTCCTGTGGCGCCCGCTCTACGCCTTCGGCGAGCGTCGCCTGCGTCTCGGTTAAAGGAGGGACGATGCAATGCTTGATCAACCCAACAAGACCAACCTGATCGATATCCACGGCGTCTGCCGCTCGTTTCCCAAGGGCAGCGGCGAGGACTTGCTGGTGCTGGAGAATGTCGAGCTCACCATCCAGTCCGGCGAGATCGTCGGCCTGCTCGGCCGCTCAGGCTCGGGCAAATCGACGCTGCTGCGCATCATCGCAGGATTGATCTCACCGTCCTCGGGCGCAGCCAAATGCCGCGGCGATACGATCCAGGGGCCGCCCAACGGCGTCGCCATGGTGTTTCAGTCCTTTGCGCTGTTTCCCTGGCTGACGGTGCTGCAGAACGTGGAGCTGGGGCTGGAGGCGCTCGGCATCGACAGCGCCGAGCGGCGCAAGCGGGCAATCGAGGCGATCGACCTGATCGGCCTCGACGGCTTCGAATCCGCCTACCCCAAGGAGCTTTCCGGCGGCATGCGCCAGCGCGTCGGCTTTGCCCGCGCGCTGGTGGTGCATCCCGATCTGTTGCTGATGGACGAGCCGTTCTCCGCGCTCGACGTGCTGACCGCCGAGACTCTGCGCACCGATCTCGTCGATCTCTGGATCGAAGGGCGCCTGCCGATCAAATCGGTGCTGATGGTGACGCACAACATCGAGGAAGCGGTGTTGATGTGTGATCGCGTGCTGGTGTTCTCGTCAAACCCGGGCCGCGTGGCGGCCGAATTCGGGATCGACCTGCCGCATCCGCGCAATCGCCATGATCCGGCGTTCCGGCAACTGGTCGAAACGCTTTACGCGCGGATGACCCAGCGGCCGGAGCCGAAGACACAGCCGGTCGGCAACATCCCGGGCACAGGCGTCGGTATGGTCCTGGACCATGTTTCCTCCAACGTGCTGTCCGGCCTGATTGAGGCGCTGGCGGCGCCGCCGTACAACGGGCATGCCGACCTGCCGGTGCTGGCCGGCCAGCTGCAGCTCGAAGCCGACGAAATCCTGCACCTCGGCGAAGCCTTGCAGCTCCTGCGCTTCGCCCAGCTCAGCGAAGGCGATCTGGTGTTGACGGACGCGGGCAAGCGCTTCGCGCATCTGGAGACCGACGCCCGCAAGAAAATATTCGCACAGCATCTGATCGACTATGTGCCTGTCATAGGACTGATCAAGCGCGTGCTGGACGAGCGGCCGTCGCACACCGCGCCCGCCGCGCGATTCCGTAACGAGCTCGAGGACTACATGTCGGAGGATTATGCCGACGAGACGCTTAAAACCATCGTCTCCTGGGGCCGCTACGCCGAGCTGTTCGCCTATGACGAGCAGTCGGAGACGTTCAGTTTGGAAAACCCGAATTGACTTAACTGTCGTCATTGCGAGCGAAGCGACGAAGCAATCCATGCTTCCTTCGCGGAGGTATGGATTGCTTCGCTTCGCTCGCAATGACGACAACAACGACGGCCGGTGGTTATGGGTCCCTGCTTTCGCAGGGACGGCAGCTATGTATCACCCCACCGGCTGGAAAGAATCCGCGCGCGCCATCAGCCAGGCGTCCGCATAGCGCGGGTCGTTGGTGCCGTCGATCAGCTCGCCCGGACGCAGCGACGGATAGAGTTTTGCGAACGAGCAGACTTCCGTCGTCGTCGAGCGCTGCGAGAAATGGATCGGCCGCAAATCCTGCGGATGTTCGAGGCCGGCGGCGCCGAGCAGCTCGGCCAGCGCCTGCAGCGTGTTGTGGTGATAGTTGTAAACCCGGTCGATCTTGTGAGGCACGTAGAGCGCGCGGTTGCGGATCGGGTCCTGCGTGGTGACGCCGGTCGGGCAGCGGTCGGTGTGACAGCTCAGGGACTGGATGCAGCCGAGCGAGAACATGAAGCCGCGCGCCGAATTGCACCAGTCGGCGCCGATCGCCATTGCGCGCGCCATGTCGAACGCGGTCGCGATCTTGCCGGACGCGCCGATCCTGATGCGGTCGCGGGCCTTGATGCCGACCAGGGCGTTATGGACGAAATTGACGCCCTCGCGCATCGGCATGCCCAGATGGTCCATGAACTCCAGCGGCGCAGCCCCCGTGCCGCCCTCATTGCCGTCGACCACGATGAAATCAGGATAGATGCCGGTCTGAAGCATCGCCTTGCAGATCGCCAGGAACTCCCAGGGATGGCCGATGCACAACTTGAAACCGGTCGGCTTGCCGCCGGACAGCTTTCGCATCTGGCCAACGAACTGCATCATCTGGATCGGCGTCGAGAATGCGCGGTGAGATGCCGGCGAGATACAGTCCTCACCCATGGAGACACCGCGGATCTTGGAAATTTCCGCGGAGACCTTTGCCGCCGGCAGTACGCCACCGTGGCCGGGCTTGGCGCCCTGGCTGATCTTGAGCTCGACCATCTTGATCTGGTCTTCGCCGGCGACCCGCGCGAACTCGTCCGGATTGAAGCTGCCGTGACGATTACGGCAGCCGAAATAGCCCGAGCCGATCTCCCAGATGATGTCGCCGCCCATCTCACGGTGATAGGGGCTGACGCCGCCCTCGCCGGTGTCGTGCGCAAAGCCGCCCTTTTTTGCGCCCGCATTGAGCGCGCGCACCGCGTTCGGGCTCAGCGCGCCAAAGCTCATCGCCGAAATGTTGAAGACCGACGCCGAATACGGCCTGGCGCAATCGGGGCCGCCGATGGTGATGCGGAATTTGTCGCTGGCGCTGGTCTTCGGCGCCACCGAATGGTGCATCCACTCATAGCCCTCGCGGTAGACGTCCTCCTGCGTGCCGAACGGCCGCTTGTCGAGCACCATCTTGGCGCGCTGATAGACCACGGCGCGGGTGTCGCGGGAGAACGGCATGCCGTCCTTCTCGCTCTCGAAGAAATACTGTCGCATCTCCGGGCGGATTTCCTCGAGCAGGAAGCGCATATGGGCCGAGATCGGATAGTTGCGCAAAACCGCGTGGCCCTTCTGCAGGAGGTCGCGGATGCCGAGCAGCGTCAGCCCGCCGAAGATCAGAAGCGGAATGAGGACGACGTTGAACGCCTTGGGATTGTGATCGAAGAGGCCGATGCTGAGCAGCAACGCCGTCACGACGGCGCAGATGGTGAGAACGATGAAGCGTGGCGAGAACGGAAGCAGCAGCGTTTCCATGGCACCCTCGGGCAAAATTTCGTCTTGTTGTTGTCCGCCGTTACTTGCTCGATCGAACGACCAGGCCGATTTTCGGCACGCTATCCCGCGCTTGGCTCGTGGATATGACAAGTAAGTCCAAGGCTAGCGAATCCGGTGGCACCAAATCAATCGCCCGATTGGCCAGCTTCTTGTTGCACTGCAATGTGACCGGATTGGATCAATACCGCCAAAATCAGTGACCGTGGGGCCGCAACTCGTTCGGTATCTCGCTCCGTTCGAGGCCGCCGTTCGCCAGCCAATCGTCGGTTGCGAGCCCTGCGCGCTCGATATGCTCTGCCGTGCGCGAGAAATCGTAGGGTGAGCCCACCAGCGGGCATAGTGGCGGCACCACGAAATACTCTATTTCAGGGCCGAGGTTCTCCAGTTCGCCCACCAGTTGCCGCGCGATCAATAGCGTCAGTGCATGCAGCGCGTTCGCCACTGCGCCGACCGGCGGTGCATCGTTGGCGCAGGCGTGCCCGGTCGGCAGGATGATCAGGCGCCGCGCGCCGTTTTTCACGGCGACGCGCACCGGCGTGTTCGAAGACAGCGCCCCGTCGGCGAGGAAGTGGTCCCTGTACTGGACTGGCGAGAAGGCGCCGGGGATCGCCGTGGAAGCGACAATCGCTTCCGCGGCCGAGCCATCCGAGAACACCACGCTGTCGCCGGTGATGATGTCAGTCGTGACGATGTGCACCGGACGTTTTGCATCCTCCAGGTTGCGATAGGGGATGTGATCGTCGACCAGCTTTCGAATGCCGTCATGGGGGATCAGGAAATCGCGGCGCCAGAGGAAGCCGAGCAGCGTCCGCCAGGTCAGCGGGAATACATCATGGCGCTTAAGGCCGCGCCAGATATCGGCGAGCCGCTCGACGCCTGCGACCGTAGGATCGCCTGCATAGAACGCGCCGTTGAGCGCGCCGACGCTGGAACCGACCACCATGTCCGCGCCGATGCCGCGCCTTGCCAGCGATTGCATCATGCCGACCTGGATCGCGCCAAAGCTGCCGCCGCCCGCGAGCACGAAGGCGGTCTTGGTCGGTGAGAAATCGGAGGAAGAGGACAAGAGTCGAACGCTCCCTTGGGCCGGCGCGTCGCAGAGCGCGCGGTTGGGGAGCTTATAGCAGTGGGGGGAAGGATCGCGCCACTACCGTCGTCGTCATTCCCGGGCGTGCGCAGCGCGAGCCCGGAATGACGAAGTAGAGAGTCTTTACCGCTCCACGAACGCCTTCTCGATCACGAAGTGACCGGGCGTATTGCCGCTGCCTTCAATGAAGCTGCGGGCCTCGAACATCTGCTTCAACTCGTCCAGCATCGACGGGCTGCCGCACATCATGATGCGGTCGGTCTCGATATCGAGCGGCGGCTGGCCGATATCGTTGAACAGCTGTTCGGAGGTGATCAGGTCGGTGATGCGGCCGCGGTTGCGGAAGGGCTCGCGGGTCACGGTCGGATAATAAGCCAGCTTCTCGGTGAGCAGCGGTCCGAACAATTCGTCGTCGCGCAGCTTTGCGACCAGCTGTTCGCCATAGGCCAGCTCGGAGACCTGGCGGCAGCCATGCACCAGAACGATGGTCTCGAAACGGTCGTAGACGTCGGGATCCTTGATCAGGCTCGCGAACGGCGCAAGGCCCGTGCCGGTCGACAGCAACATCAGGCGCTTTCCCGACAACAGATTGTCGGTGATCAGCGTTCCCGTCGCCTTGCGGCCGACCAGAATGGTGTCGCCTTCCCGGATCTTCTGCAGCCGCGACGTCAGGGGACCGTCCTGCACCTTGATCGAGAAGAACTCGAGTTGCTCCTCGTGATTGGCGCTCGCCATGCTGTAGGCGCGCAAGAGCGGACGGCCGTCGATTTCGAGGCCGATCATCGCGAACTGCCCGTTCTGGAATCGGAAGCCGGAATCGCGCGTGGCGCGGAAACTGAACAGCGTGTCGGTCCAGTGCCGCACAGCAAGAACTTTCTCTCGATAGAGCGCGCTCATGGCAGTTTATTTTTCCGATTGATGGGGGATTGGAAGGATCGGATCGTCGGGCGGCGAAAGAAGCAAAAGCCTCTGATAATCCTGACGTTTTCGACGCCTCACTTACGTGAAATTCCCAAATAATCAACCCGCGGGGACGCGCAATTAGAGGTGATCAAATGCATGTCGCTTCCATCAGGTAAACGGTTCGAAATCATGCTAATTCACGGCCAAAATGCGCAATTAACTTTCCGCATTAAACATCACGGCAGTACTTAATTTCCGTGCTGGGGGTCACAGACCAAAGATGCGCATTTTCGTCGACGCGATCGTTAAATATTGCGCAGCTCACGGCATTGCCTGCGAGGTGAAATCACAGGGCTGGCTGATCGTCATGGAGCGTGGCAAAGCGCGCCGCTTCGCGTTCGGCTACGACATCGGGCTGAACAGCGCGATGGGGCACCGGCTTGCGAACGATAAATCGGCAACCGCCGAGGTGCTGGAGTTCTCGGACGTGGCCTGTATTCCGCACACGATGTTTCTCAGCCCGAAGCTCGGCAAACATGTTGCGCCCGATGGAACTCGGGATGCGATGCTTGCGCTATTGGCGAAGCATCCGGACGGCATCGTCGTCAAACCCAATGAGGGCACCTCAGGCCGATTTGTTTTCCGGACCAACAGCGAGGCAGAGCTCGATCACGCCGCAGGCGAGGTTTTCGCTTCACATCCAAGCCTGGCAATCTCGCCCTATGTCGAGATCGAGCAGGAAGTCCGCGTCATCCTGCTCGATGACGATCCGCTGGTGGTCTATCGCAAGGAGCGCGTCTCGGACTGGCGCCATAATCTCGACTTCGGTGCGCAACCGATTCTGCTGCGGCCGGGAGAAGTGCGCAACGCCTGCGTCGTGATCGCGGTCAGGGCTGCGCGAGCGATCGCTATCCGTTTTGCGGCGATTGACGTGGTGCGCGTCGCGGGAGAGTGGAAGGTGTTGGAGATCAATTCGGGCGTGATGATGGAGGCGCTGGGCAAGCTCCATCCCGAGCTGGTGTATGCGGCGTACGGCAAGGCGCTGGACAAGGTGTTTGAATGACGCTGCGGCGTGGGCGTTGCGTGCCCACCACTTCTCAACAAAGGGAAAGAAAGAAGGTGGGCACGGCGCAAGAGCGCCTTTGCCCACCCTACGCGGTCTCGACAGCTAGTTGCTCCCCGCCGGAGAATCGTCCATCGCACGGAAGGCATCCTCGAGCTGCGGCGAGATGCCGACATTCAGCCGCTCGCCGGTCGGCATCCGCGCCACGAACCATTTGTTGTAGAGCGGGATGAGATCGTGGTTGGAGCCGAGCTTGCGGAAGGTGCGCTCGACCACATCAGACAATTGCGGCTCGCCCTTGCGGAACATGATGCCGTAGGGATCGTAGGACAAACAATCGCCGGTGACGCGGAACTTGTCCTGCGACTTGTGTCGCGCAATCAGGCCATACAAGAGGATATCGTCGGTCGCGAATGCGTCCGCCTTGCCATCCACCAGCGTCTGGTAGGACTGCTCGTGGTCCGGCGCGGTGACGATGTTCAGGCCGAGCGAGAACTTCTTGTCGGCATTGTGCATCGCCTGCTCGTTGGTGGTGCCTTTGGTCACCACCACGGTCTTGCCCTTCAGATCCGCTACCGACTGCGCGCCGGAGGCCTTGGGTACCATCAGCTTCGTGCCGGCCACGAACATCAGCGGCGAGAACGCGACCTGCCTGGCGCGCTCGGCATTGGCCGTGGTCGATCCGCATTCGAGATCGATCTTGTTCTGCAGGACGGCCTGGATACGGTCGTCCGACGTCACCTTCACATATTCGATCTTGAGATTGGGATCGTCGACCTCGACGCCAATCTCGTCGACCACGGCCTCGCAGAGCTCGAGGCTGTAGCCGATCGGCCGGTTGGCCTGGTCGAGGAACGAGAACGGAGGCGAGCTCTCGCGATAGCCGAGATGCACGACGTGGCTGCTCTTGATGGCGGCGAGCGTGGGGCTAAGTCCCTCGCTCGTCTGCGCGGCCGCGCCCGTCGCCAGCAGAGCTGCCAGCAACGCGACGGCCGGCGACAGGACGGGATGATGCATGCATCGCTCCCGTCAATGCGCCGGCACGGCATCGCCGGCGACCGCATCGATCGGAACGGCGTCGTCGGGCCCGAGCTCATGCTCGGCTTTCAGCTCGCCCTCCCATTTCGCCACTACGGCGGTAGCGAGCGAGTTGCCGATCACGTTGGTTGCGCTGCGGCCCATGTCGAGGAAGGTGTCGATGCCCATGATCATCAAGAGGCCCGCCTCGGGAATGCCGAACTGCGACAGCGTCGAAGCGATCACGACGAGCGAAGCGCGCGGCACGCCCGCCACACCTTTCGAGGTGACCATCAACGTCGCCAGCATGGCGAACTGCGTGCCGAGCGACATGTCGATGTGGTAGGTCTGCGCGATGAAAATGCTCGCGAACGTGCAGTACATCATCGTGCCGTCGAGGTTGAAGGAATAGCCGAGCGGCAGCACGAAGGCCGAGATGCGCGATGAGGCGCCGAAACGGTTGAGACCCTCCAGCGTCTTGGGATAGGCGGCTTCCGACGAGGCCGTCGAAAATGCGATCATCAGCGGCTCGCGGATCAGCCGCAGCAGATGGCTATAGCGCGGCCCGATCACGATGAAGCCGACCACGACCAGGATGCCCCAGAGGATCATGAGCGAGAGATAGAAGCCGCCCATGAAGACGATGAGCTTCCACAGCACCAGCAGGCCGTTCTTGGCCACCGTCGCCGTGATCGCCGCCCACACCGCCACCGGCGCAAACAGCATCACATAGCCGGTGACCTTGAGCATGATATGGGCGAGGTCGTCGATCAGCGACATGATCGGCTTGGCGCGCTCCGGCAGTGCGCCGAGCGCGACCGCGAAGAACACCGCGAACACCACGATCTGCAGGATCTCGTTCTGCGCCATCGCGTCGGCGATCGAGGTCGGGATCAGGTGGGTCAGGAATTTCTCGATCGAGAAGGCCGAGACCGGCAGGCCGGTCGACTGCGTCTTGTCGGGCAGCGTGCCCGGGAAGTTGGCGCCGGGCTGCAGCAGGTTGACCATCAGGAGGCCGAGCAGCAGTGAGACAAAGGAGGCACTGACGAACCAGCCCATGGTCTTCGCAAAGATGCGGCCGAGCTTGGCGCCGCTTCCCATATGGGCGATGCCGCCGACCAGGGTGGCGAACACCAGCGGCGCGATGATCATCTTGATCAGACGCAGGAACAGCATCGCGATCAGATTGATGTCGCCCGCGAGCTCGACCCGGCTGTCGGGCAAGTAGTTGAAGATGAGCGTCCCCATGATGATGCCCAGCACCATCGCGCCCAGAATAAATTGCGTAAACCTGTTCGACATTTTCTTACCCCCGCAAGTCCGTCGTCCGGCTGAGGGCGAGTGTGGCAGATTTCAACGGCGACGCAACACGCTTCCGCAACCGGCGTGGTGTACCAGAATGTTTCCGTTGTGAAATGAGCACACACGAATTAGCGTTGTGCGCAACGCACAATGAATGCAGTTGCACCTTTCCTGCGCGACGGCTGCATCAACGATCACCAAAGGATCGTCGAGGGAGGAAGACATGAACGTGAGCGTCAACCGGCAAATCCTGCTGGCGGAGACCCCGGCCGGAAAGCTCGGACCGGAGCATTTTAAATTATCAAATGCCGCAATTCCGGAACCAAAGGACGGCGAGGCGTTGCTCAAGGTCCGCTACATCTCGCTCGATGCCGCCAACCGCGCCTGGATGCACGGCGCGACCTACCGCTCTGCCGTTGAACCCAACACGGTGATGGCGGGAGGTGGCATCGCCGAAGTGGTGGCCTCGAAAGCGCCGGGGTTTGCCGCGGGCGATCTCGTCTGGGCCGACACCGGCTGGCAGGAATACGTGGCGTTGCCGGCGAAGCATCTCAGCAAGATGCCGAAGATCGAGCCGATGACGCATCTGCTCAGCATCTTCGGCGTCGCCGGCCTCACCGCCTATTTCGGCCTGCTCGAGATCGGCAAGCCGAAGAGCGGCGAGACCGTAGTGGTCTCGGCCGCCGCGGGCTCGGTCGGCTCGATCGTCGGCCAGATCGCCAGGATCAAAGGCTGCCGTGTCGTCGGCATCGCCGGCGGCAAGGACAAATGCCATTGGCTGACCTCCGAGCTCGGCTTCGATGCCGCGGTCGACTACAAGGATGGCGCGACGTTCAAGGCGCTGCGCGCAGCCGCGCCCAAAGGCATCGACGTCTATTTCGACAATGTCGGCGGCGATATCCTCGAAGCCTGCCTGCCGCAGATGAACAATTATGGCCGCATCGCCTGTTGCGGCGCGGTCTCGCAATATGATGGCGCGCCGTCGGCGCACGGGCCGCGCGGCGTGCCCGGCCTGATCGTGGTGAAGCGGCTCGTCATGCAGGGATTCATCGTGATGGATTTCATGACGCAGCGCGACAAGGCATTGGCCGACCTGCAGAGCTGGACTTCTTCCGGCAAGATCAAGGTGCAGGAGGACGTCATCGACGGCCTGGAGAATACGCCGAAAGCGCTGATCGGATTGCTCGCCGGCGACAACCGCGGCAAGCGCATGATCAGGGTGTGACGCTGCTGTCATCCACAATTGGCTTGCGGTGAAATCGAAAAGCGGAAAATGATGCGCCCGCTCGAATTTTCCGATCAGGATTTTCTCTCATTGCTGTGAAGCGACCGCTTCCAGGCAGAAAACAGGAATTGATTGCAATGACCCAGAACATGAAGACGGCGCTGCTATTGGCAGCCAGCTTTGCTCTCGCCACTTCAGCGCTTGCGCAGGCGCCGAGCGAAGCACAGCGCGCGGCGATCAAGTCGAACTGCCGCTCCGACTATATGGCGCATTGCTCCAGCATTCCGCCCGGGGGCGCTGCCTCGCTGCAATGCCTGCAGCAGAACATGGCGAGCCTGTCGGGCGCGTGCGCCGGCGCAGTGAAGGCGGTGTCGGCTCCCAGCGAGACCAAGGCGGAGCCTGCGGCTGCGCCGAAGGAAGAGCCAAAGGAAACCAAGTCAGAGCCTGCACCCGCGGCTGAACCCGCAAAGCCTGCGGCCGCTGAGCCGGCGGCCAAAGGATCGACCAAGGCCTCGACCAAGGCCGCCGCGACGACCCCAGGCAAACCGAGCAGCGCACAGATCTCCGCGATCCGCGCCAACTGCCGCTCCGATTATCCCAAGGTTTGCGCCGGCGTGCCGACTGGCGGCGCCGCGGCGCTGGAATGCCTGGAAAAGAACAAGGCAAAACTCTCGTCGGCTTGCGAGAAGGCGGTCGCCGCAGCAGGCAGCGGCAGTGCGACGCCCGCAGCGAGCAGCACGGCTCCGGCCAGCGCCAATGCGGCTCCCGCGGCGACGTCTCCCGCAGCCGCGTCTGCGCCGCTGGTGCTGCGCCCGATGCTGCCACGCGAAATCCTGTTCGTGGCGCGCTCTGCCTGCGGCGCGGATGTGCGCGCGCTCTGTGCCGGCGTGCCGATGGGTGGCGGCCGCATCATCGAATGCCTCGCCTCGAAGCCGGCGGCGCTATCACCGGCCTGCCGCGACGTGCTGGGACAGTTCGCCGCGCGATAATACCGCCGGCGATTTTGGCTGGCGCCGCGAATGTCGCGGCGCTAGAGTGCCCCAATTGGCAGTATACTGTCGATTAGGGAGGAGATATTCGTGCGCATCGCCGTGATCGGCGGAGGCCCCGGCGGGCTCTATTTCGCCTATCTCTGGAAGAAGCGTCATCCCGACGCCGAGGTCGACCTGTTCGAGCAGAACCCGGCCGGCGCGACCTGGGGCTTTGGCGTGGTGTTTTCCGACCAGGCGCTGGAATTCCTGCGCGCAGACGACGGCGAAACCGTCGACGCCATCACGCCGCGCATGGAGAGCTGGAACAACATCACGCTCAACCTGCGCGGGGAAAGCGTCGAGATCGACGGCGTCGGCTTCTCCTCGATCGGCCGGCTGGAGCTGTTGACGCTGTTGCAGAGGCGTGCACGCTCGGTCGGCATTGCGGCGCGCTACGAGACGGTCGTCCAATCGATCGATCAGTTCTCCGGTTACGACCTGATCGTCGCCGCCGACGGATTGAATTCGCTGGTGCGCCGCAGCTTTGAAGACGCCTTCGGCGCGTCGGTCACGACATCCACGAACAAGTTCGCCTGGTACGGCACCACAAAGACCTTCGCGACGCTGTCGCAGACCTTCGTTGCGACCGAGCGCGGGACTTTCAACGCCCATCACTACCGCTATTCGCCTGACATGAGCACGTTCCTGGTCGAATGCGATGCAGCGACCTGGCAGGCCTACGGCTTCGCCGATAAAACCGTCGAGGACTCGCAGGCGATCTGCGAGCAGGTCTTTGCGGCGACGCTCGACGGCCACAGGCTGATCTCGAACAAATCGATGTGGCGCAATTTCCCATGGATATGGAACGAGCGCTGGTCGCACCGGAACATGGTCCTGATTGGCGATTCCCTGCATTCCGCGCATTTCTCGATCGGCTCGGGCACGCGGCTCGCGATCGAGGATGCGATCGCGCTGGTAAAGGCACTCGAGTCCGAGGCAGATGTTGCGGCTGCATTGGCGCGCTATGAAAGCGAGCGCAAGCCGATCGTGAAGAAGCTGGTGACGGCGGCGCGCACCAGCGCAGACTGGTACGAGAAATTCCCCGAGCGCATGAAACTCGACCTGTTGGATTTCGCCTACAGCTACATCACGCGTTCGGGGCGGATCGACGATGCTCGGCTGCGCGCGATGTCACCGCGCTTCATGGCGCGCTACGAGGCGGCGAAGGCCAGGGAGGCGCGCCATGACGCATGAAATCGCCGACGGCGTGCCGCGGGATTGCACCGGCGCCCGCGAGATCGGCTTCGCACTCCCGGAGCGCTACAATGCGAGCCGCATCCTGTTCGACAATCTCGCCAAAGGCTTCGGCGAGCGGCTGGCGCTGACCGGACCGGCGGGACAGCGCAGCTACGCAGAACTGTGCACGGAAGCCTGCCGCTGGGGCAACGGTTTTGTCTCGCTCGGCCTCAAGCGCGGCGACCGGGTGCTGCTGTTCCTCGACGACACGCCGGCCTACCCGGCCGCCTTCTTCGGTGCGGTGCGCGCGGGCTTCGTGCCGCTTCTGATCAACACCCTGACGCCGCCGGATCTGCTGCAATTCTATCTCGCCGACAGCGGCGCGTCGGTTGCGGCGACGGACGCCGAATTCTGCGGTCGCTTCAACGCCGAGGCCTGCAAGGACACGGCGCTGCGTACGCTCATTGTGGTCAACGGCACCATCGGCGAGCACGCGGCGCCGAATGCGATCCTCGCCGAGCCATGGCTGACGGGCTTTTCGAACGAGTTGGCGGAAGCCGACACCCATCGCAACGAGATGGCGTTCTGGATGTATTCGTCGGGCTCGACCGGCCGGCCCAAGGGCATCGTCCATCTGCAGCACGACATGGCCTATAGCGACGATGCGTTTGCCAAAAATGTACTGAAGCTCGCTCCCGCCGATATCTGCTTCTCGGTGCCAAAGATTTTCTTCGCGTACGGCTTTGGCAATTCCATCACCTTCCCGTTCTCGGCGGGCGCGGCGACCCTGATGCTGCCGGGCCAGCCGAAACCTGCTTCGATTTTCGAGGCGATCGGGCGCTTCAAGCCGACGGTCTTTTTCGGCCTGCCGACGCTCTATACCGCGCTGACGAAGGCCGACGGCGCCGATGCGGCCGACTTCTCGTCGCTGCGCATGTCGGTCTCCGCGGCCGAAGTGCTGTCCAGCGACGTCTTCAACGGCTGGAAGCAGCTCACCGGCCTCGAAATCATCGAAGGCCTCGGCTCGACCGAGGTGCTGCACATCTATCTCTGTAATCGGCCGGACAAGAAGAAGCCCGGCGCCGCCGGCCTGCGCGTGCCCGGCTACGAGATTTTGTTGAAGGACAAGGACGGCCGCGAGGTCGGTGACAACGAGGAAGGCATTTTGTGGGTGCGCGGCGATTCCGCCACGCCGCTCTATTGGAACCGGCCGGACAAATCGGCCGAAACCATCCGCGACGACGGCTGGATCTACACCGGCGACCGCTTTGTGCGCGACGCCGAAGGCTTTCACTTCTTCCGCGGCCGCGCCGACGATCTGATCAAGATCTCCGGCCAATGGGTCTATCCGCTCGAGGTCGAGCTGTGCCTCGCCGAGCATCCCGAGGTGCGCGAATGCGCGGTCTACGCCGCCGAGCTGCCGGACCGCCGCATGACCTTGAAGGCGGTGGTGGTGATGAATGCGGGCGGCTTCGACGAAAGCGACGCGACCAGGCGGCTGCAGGATTACGTCAAGGCGAAGCTCTTGCCGTACAAATATCCGCGCGAGATCAAATTCGCCCGCGAATTGCCGAAGACGGGTACGGGCAAGATCGACCGGCAGGCCGTGATGCGGATGTAGAATCCCGTCATTGCGAGGAGCGGAGCGACGAAGCCTCCTAATCTCCGCTTGCGGTGGCATAGATTGCTTCGCTTCGCTCGCAATGACGGCTGCCCTACCCCTTCAACCCCGTCCCGCCGTAGATCCACGCGAGATCGCCATACCACTCCTGCTGCGACTTCGCGCCCATGATGGCGTTGCGGAGGCGGGCGTGCTCGCCGGCGGGATGATAGATGTGCTCGCCGATCGCGCGCGACAGCATCTGCACCCGCGCGGTGCGCGGAAAGCGCTGCTCGCGGTAGGCTTCGAGCGCCGCCGCGTGGTCGTCATGCTGCGCCAGCATGTGCGACAGGCACACCGCGTCTTCCATCGCCTGGCAGGCGCCTTGCGCGAAATATTGCAGCATCGGATGGGCGGCGTCGCCGAGCAGGGCGACGCGGCCGTCGACCCAGCGCTCCGTGGGATCACGGTCGCACAACACCCAGAGCCGCCAATTGGTGCCGTGGCGGATGATGTTTTGCGCGCGCTCGTGCACATGAGAAAAACCCTGCATCACTTCCCGTTCCGAGACCGGCTTGCCCGCGACGGGCTCCGGCGCGTCGTTGTGATAGGTGACGACGAGGTTGAACACCTTCCAGCCCGAGAGCGGGTAATGCACGATGTGGCATTTCGGGCCGGCCCACAGCGTCGCGGCGTTCCAGCGCAAATCCTCCGGCATCTGCTCGGTCGGGATCACCGAGCGGTAGGTGGTGTGGCCGGAGACGCGTGGCGGCCCATCGCCCGTGACCTGCTTGCGCACATTCGACCACAGCCCGTCGGCGCCGATCAGGAGGGAGCCGGAGACGTGCTCGCCATTGGCAAGCCGCGCCGTCACCGAGGTTCCGTCCTGATCGTAGCCAACCACCTCGCTGCTGACACGCAGATCGATCAGCGCACTGTCACGGCACGCCTTCAGGAACACGCCATGCAAATCGCCGCGATGCACGACCGCATAGGGATTGCCGAAGCGCGTGCGAAAGACGTCGCCGAGATCGACATGGGTGATCTCCTCCGCCGTCAGCGCGTCCATCAGCCGGAGCTGATCGATATAAACCGCCATGTTGCGCGCGGCCTCGCCGACGCCGAGATAGTCGAAGGCATGAAAGGCGTTGGGTCCGAGCTGGATGCCGGCGCCGATCTCGCCCAGCGCGGAGGCTTTTTCCAGCAGGATCGATTGAAAGCCCTTTTGCGCGAGGCCCAGTGCTGCGGCAAGGCCGCCGATGCCGCCACCGGCGATCAGGATCGGCTGTCCGCGCACCGCCATCAGCCCGACTTCCCGAGATGTTCGAGCGCGTCCTCGGCGCGCAGCGGCACGCGTGAGGCCTCGTTGTTGAGATCGACGAGCTGCGCAAGCAGCGCAAGCAGCGCCTTGCGATCGGCCGGCTTGAGCGGCTGCAGCATCCGCGCCTGCGCGCGATCGACCGACGGCATGATGTCGCGAAGCAGCGCCGCACCCGCTTTGGTGAGATAGAGCAGCTTGACCCGCTTGTCCTCCGACGACGGCTTTCGCTCGATCAGCCTCTTCGCTTCCAGCCGCTCGATGACATTGCCAAGCGTCGAGCGGTCGAAGGCGATCACGGCCGACAGCCGCGTCGCATCGATGCCGGGATGGGTGTGGATCGCGATCAGCGCCGCGTATTGCACCGGCGTGAGGTCAAACGCCCGGCATTCCTCGACAAAGATCGCGACCGCGATCTGCTGCATGCGGCGAAACAGATAGCCGGGCGCGGCATAGACCGCGTCCATGGTGATTGGCTTACTCGGCATCGGGCTGCTTGTCCGGGGCGGCGTCGGCAAACGCCTTCGTCGCCTTCGCCACCGCCTCCGCTTTCAACAGCCGCGGGAACGCATTGACGTCGACACCGAAGCGCCGTGCATTGGCAAGCTGCGGCACCAGGCAGAGGTCGGCGAGCGTCGGCTTGTCGCCGAAACAGAACGGGCCGGGCTCGTTTGCGATCAGCTTCTCGCAGGCCGATAGCCCCTCGCGGTTGGCCCAGCCAGCCCAGGCCGTGACCTTGTCCTCGCTCACGCCAAGCTCGCGCAGACGCGCCAGCACCTTCAAATTCTGCACCGGGTGGGTATCGCAGGCGAGCGCCTGGGAGAAGGCGCGGACTTTCGCGCGGCGCAAGGGATCCTTCGGCAGCAGCGGCGGCTCCGGATGGGTCTCGTCCAGCCATTCGATGATGGCGAGCGACTGCGTCAGCACCGCGCCTTGATCGTCCTCCAGCGCCGGCACCAGGCCTTGCGGATTGATGGCGAGGAAGGCGGGCGCGCGCTGCTCGCCCTTGCGCAAATGATGCGGCAAATGCTCCGCGCCCAGGCCCTTCAGATTCAAGGCTATTCTGACCCGGTAGGACGCGCTGCTGCGGAAATAGCCGTGCAGCTTCATCGGAACCTCCCTGCAAATTTATCGTTTGCCCCGTGTCGGGCGGCGTTGACGCTATCCATATTGTAAGTATGCTGTCAATCTGATCGGAAGAACAAGCGGGAGGCTGCCATGGAAGCGGTGCTGAAGACGCCGGAGCGCGAGGCGTTCTACAAGAAGATCGAAGGCGAAAGTCTCTCCGCCCTGTGGAACGTGATGAGCGACATCATCACGCCGGAACCCAGGAGCGCCTGCCGGCCGCATCTGTGGAAGTTCGACATGATCCGCGACTACATGACGGAAGCGGGCAAGCTGATCACGGCCAAGGAAGCCGAGCGGCGCGTCCTGATCCTGGAAAATCCCGGCCTGCGCGGGCAATCGAAGGTGACGACCTCGCTGTTTGCCGGCATCCAGATGGTGGTGCCCGGCGATGTCGCGCCCGCGCACCGGCACAGCCAGTCGGCGCTGCGATTCATCCTCGAAGGCAAGGGCGCCTATACCTCCGTCGACGGCGAGCGAACCGCGATGGAGGCCGGCGACTTCGTGATCACGCCGTCGATGACCTGGCACGACCATTCCAACGAAACCAGTGAGCCGATGTTCTGGCTCGACGGGCTCGATATCCCGATCGTGCAGTTCCTTGACGCCTCGTTCGCGGAAGGCCTCAAGGAGGACCAGCAGAAAATTACAAAACCGGCCGGCGACAGCTTTGCGCGCTACGGCCACAATTTGCTGCCGGTCGACGAGAAGCGGAAATCAAAGACCTCGCCGATCTTCAACTATCCCTATCATTATACGCGCGAGGCGCTGGAACAGGCCAAGACCCGCGGGGAATGGGACGCCTGCCACGGGCTGAAGCTGAAATTCTCCAACCCGGAGACCGGCGATTTTGCGATGCCGACCATCGGCACCTTCATCCAGCTCCTGCCCAAGGGCTTCAAGACCGCGCGCTATCGCTCGACCGACGCCACCGTGTTCGCGGCGATCGAGGGCAAAGGCCGTACCCGTATCGGCGACAACACCTTCGAATGGGGTCCGCGCGACCTGTTCGTGGTGCCGAGCTGGCACTGGGTCACCCACGAGGCCGAGGCCGACTCCGTGCTGTTTTCCTTCTCCGACCGCCCGGTGCAGCAGAAGCTCGACCTGTTCCGCGAGGATCGCGGTAACGCCTGAGCGTCGTCGCGGCGAAGAAGGGGTTATCACGATGCACTCATCTCATTTGCGTATTGTTGTTTCGACGCTGGCTTTTGCGCTTGGCGCTCCAGCCAGCGCCCAGGACGACAACGCCCTCATCGAGCGTCACATGGCCGCCGCGACGCGAGCGGCGAAAGCCGATCTACTGGGGGCGCTCGGGCTCTGCAAGACCGCGACGGCGGAGCCCGTCGTGGGCTTCATGGACAATTACAACAAGATGAAGGCGGAGCCGCCGCTCGAGCCGATGCAGGTGATGGACGAGCTCTATTTCCTCGGCAACTACTGGACCAGCGCCTGGGCGGTGAAGACCTCCAGGGGCATCGTCATCATCGACGCGCTGGATAATGCCGACGAGGCGCAGCACTACATCGAGGACGGATTGAAGAAGCTCAAGCTCAATCCTGCCGACATCAAATACGTCATCGTCAGCCACGCCCATGGCGACCATTACGGCGGCGCCGCCTATCTGAAGAAGAAATTCAATCCGAAGATCGTGATGAGCGACATCGACTGGAAGGTGTTCGACGATCCGAAATTCGACCCCAAGCGCATTCCGCTGTTCGACGAGCCGCCAAAGCGCGACATGGCCGTCAAGGACGGCGATACCATCAAGCTCGGCAATACCGAGCTCAAGCTCTACGTGATTCCCGGCCACACGCTCGGCACGCTCGCGACTGTCTTTACGGTACACGACAAGGGCAAGACGCATCGCGCGGTGGCCTGGGGTGGCACCGCCTATAATTTCGGGCCGCTTGCCGACCGCTTGCAGATTTATGCCGACACCACCGCGAAATACCGCGACGTCATGAAGAAAGAGAACGCCGACGTGCTGCTGTCGAACCACGTCAGCTACGACAATGCGGTCGCCAAGATGGGCACGCTCAGTGAGCGCAAGCCGAACGATCCCAATCCCTTCGTGGTCGGCGAGGACACCGTCGACCGTTTCCTCACCGTGCTCGGCGAATGCGCGCTCGCGACCAAGGCCTATGTCGAGGCGGGACAGCCGGGGAGGGAAGGCGAGAAGAAATAGCGGCGAGACCGTAGCCGTCATTGCGAGGAGCGGAGCGACGAAGCAATGGCGTCTCAGCGCCAGTGCAACAACCGCGTCTCCAGCCAGTTGATCAGCTTTCCCACCGTGAGCCCAAACAGCGAGAGGATCACCACGCCGGCCAGGAGCTGATCGGTCTGCATGAGATTGCCCGCCTGCAGCACGAAGGCGCCGATGCCGTGATCCGCGCCGATCATTTCGGCGCTGACGACGAGCAACAATGCGATCGAAGCCGTGATGCGGAAGCCGGCGAGGATCGAGGGCAGCGCACCCGGCCATACCACCCGGTACACGATCGTTTCAAACGGCACGTTGAAACTCTGTGCCATGCGGATCAGGTTGCGCGGCACTGCATCGACACCGCTATAGACCGAGATCGCGGTGGAGAAGAACACCCCGAGCGCGATCGTTGCGATCTTCGGCTCCTCGCCGATCCCGAGCCAGAGGATCAGGAGCGGCAGCAGCGCGATCTTCGGGATCGGAAACAGCGCCGAGATGAAAGTGATGCCGATGCTGCGGGCGACATCGAAGAGCCCGATCGCGAAGCCGACGGCGATGCCGGCAATGGTACCGAGAATCCAGCCGGAGCCGATGCGGAACAGCGACCAGGACACGTGCTGCCACAGCGCGCCGGAGACGGCGAGTTGCCAGATCGCGCGAACGATGGCCGACGGCGTCGGCAGAAACAGCGAATTGACCAAGCCGGCGCTGCCGGCGGCCTGCCAGACCGCAATCACGCAAAGCAGCGCGAACCAGCCGGCATAGCGGCTGGCGCGCGGCGCGAAGCCGGCGCCGCGGAACGCGACCGGCCGCGCTTCGGCTTGTTGTTCCGGCTGTGGCGCGCGGTCAAGCATGCTGGACCTCGCGCTCGGCATCGATGGCCTCATTGCGGATCAACGACCACAGCTCATTTTGCAGCGCCAGCAGTTTGGCGCGGGCGTCGGGCGCTCCGCGCCCGGCGCGCGTGATCGTCACAGGCACGATTTCCCTGATACGGCCGGGTCGGCGCGACAGCACGACGATGCGGTCGGCGAGCCGCACGGCTTCTTCCAGATTATGCGTGACATAGACCGCGCCCATCGCGCCGTCCGCGAGCAGGCGGATGAAGTCTTCCAGCAGGAGCTCGCGGGTCTGCGAGTCCAGCGCCGACAGCGGCTCGTCCATCAGGAGGATCGCGGGCCTGACTGCAAGCGCGCGCGCAATGCCGACGCGCTGGCGCATGCCGCCCGAAAGCTGCTTCGGCCAGGTGCCGCGAAAATCCGTGAGCCCGGTGCGGCGCAGCGCATCGTCGACCAGCGCGGTGCGCTCGGCGCGGGTCAACCGGGTGTGCAGCAGTGGAAACTCGACATTCGCCTCGACCGTGCTCCAGGGCAGCAGCGCAAAATCCTGAAACACAAACGTCAACGGATTGAGGCTGTCCGCCGGCGGCGCGCCGCGCCATTTCGCCGATCCCGCGGCCGGCTGCAGCAGGCCGCCGAGGATCGAGAGCAGCGTGCTCTTGCCGCAGCCGGAGGGACCCACGATCGCCACCACCTCGCCGGAGCTCACCGTGAACGACACGTCGTCGAGCACCTCGAGCGCGCCGAAGCGATGGCGGATATGGTCAGCGATCAGATCCATTACGGTGGCGCATACTCCCTGGCTCGTCATGCCCCGCCATGACGACGAAAAAAATATCAATCCGCCTTCACATACGCCTTGTCGATGATCGCATCCGCATCAAACCCTTTGTCCACAAAGCCCTGCTCCTGCAGCCATTTGATCTGGTTGTCGACGTTCTTCACGTCGAGCTTGCCGTCGGGATCGATATAGGCGCAATTGCCGACCACCTGCTCGACCGGCAGATTGGTGTATTTCGCGATGATCTCCAATAGCGGCCTCGTCTTGTCGTTGATGGCGGCCTTGCCCTCCTTCACCGAGGCCAGGATCACGTCGTGATATTCGCGATCGGCGCGCGCCAGCACGCCGATCAGCTTCGTGACCAGCGCCTTGTTCGCCAGCGTCCTGGGCGAGGCGAACACCGCGCCGAGCTGCCACGGCGTCTCATCACCGACCCAACCCAGCAGTTTCGCGCCGCCGCTATCCATCAGCTTGCGCGCGGTTGAAACGGGCAGCAGCGCGGCATCGACGGTCTCGCCCTTCAGCGCGGCCGCGGCATTCGACAGCGACTGCAGCGGAACGATCTTCACGTCCGCGAGCTTGAAACCGTATTTGTCGGCAAGCAAGCCGAGCGAGTAGTGGAAGCTGGAGCCGACCTGCGTCACCGCGATGCGCTTGCCGGCAAGGTCCTTCGGCGTCTTCAGCCCGGCGGCATAGGCGTTATTGCTGGCGAAATAGCCGATCAGGGGATAGCCGGCCTTCTCCCGGCTCATGCCGCCGATCACTTTCAGCGTGCCCTTGCCGGCGAGGTTATAGAGACCGGCGGTGAAAGCCGTGATGCCGAAATCGACATCGCCCGACGTGGTTGCGACCGCGATCGGCTGCGCCGCGTCGAAGAATTTCAGCTCGACATCAAGCCCGGCCTCGCGGAAATAACCCTTGTCCTGCGCGATGAAAACCGGCGCCGACGACGACAGCCGGAGCACGCCAATCTTTGCCTTCATCGGCTCTTCTGCGCGCGCCAACGCGCCTGCGGACAATGCCAGCAAACCCACCAGCGCCCCGCGCCACCATCCCTTCATTCCCATTCCTCCGTCCCGACTACAGGCCTTCGGGGACCGCCTGGTCCCGTCCGATGAAGGCACCCTGTTGTTTCAGCGTTTGTTGCAGCTTCTCTATCGCAATGTCACGCGGCGGAGTATTACCCGAAAGCGCAAGCGCAGCAGCCACCCCCGCCGCCTCCCCCATCACAAAGCAGGCACCGGAGACGCGCGCGGCCGATTGCCCTTCATGGGTCATCGAAGCGCAGCGGCCGGCGACCAGCAGGTTGTCGACGCCGTTCGGGCACCAGCATGCGATAGGGCAATTCGTTGTAGCCGCGCGATTCCGGAATTGCCGGAAACTTGAAGATCACGTCGCCGGCGACATGCTCCTCGATCGGCCAGCCGTTGACGCCGATCGAATCCTCGAACGACGCACAGCCGAGCACATCCTCGCCACTGAGCTGATAGCCCCCGACCACGCGCCGCGTCTCGCGGATGCCGAGCTGCGGCGGCAGGTCGACGATGTAGGATTTCTCGAAGCCGGGCACTGTGCGCAGGAACGCAAAAGCCTCGACCGCCTGGCGGCGGCCGTCGATCTCGCCTCTTGTGAGATCGTCGGGCTCGAGCCCGTTGATGGCGCTGCCGTCGCCGCGCCTCAGCTGGGTGAAATTGACTCGCCATTCGATTTGCGAGCGTTGCGGCCGCACGATTGCGGCCTTGCGCGGGAATTTGTGCGTGCCACTCGTTTCCGCCTGCTCCATCAGTTGCGGGATCGTACGCCAGGCATCGCCAGCCTTGGCCGGATCGATGCCGTTGAGGCGGAACATCATCGACGGGTAAAGCATGTGGCCGTGCGCGTCGCCAACCTCGAACGGCGCGCCGGCCCAGGCGGCGAGATCGCCATCGCCGGAGCAATCGATGAAGATATCGGCGCGGATCGCCCGCCTTCCGGCCTTGGTCTCGACGAACAGCCCGTTGATCCGCTTGTCGCCATCCATCACAACCCCGGCACCGAGGGCATGGAAGAGGATGTCGACTTTGTGCGCGGCCAAGAGATCGTCGGCCGCAATCTTGTAGGCCGCGGTGTCATAGGCCTGCGCCAAAACCTTGCCGAGGATCAGATGCGGCTTGTTCAGTCCATCCAGCCGATCGATGCGCGCCAGCAGATCGGAAGCGATGCCCTGGACCACGCGATGCATCTCGCCATGGACATTGGCATGCAGCCCGCAGAAATTGGTGACGCCCGCTGCCGTCCCCATGCCGCCGAGAAAGCCGTAGCGCTCGACCAGCAGCGTGCGCCGCCCCGCACGCGCAGCCGCCACCGCCGCCGCGATTCCCGCCGGCCCGCCGCCGAGGACCGCGACTTCATATTCGCCGTAGATCGGAATTTGACGTGCGGGTTCTTCGATGGTCCTGGACAAGTTCAGTTCCCGATCACTTGTAAGGCAACCGGGTTAGGGAATTTTGGCTGGCGCGGCAAGGGTAACAGCGCAGCGAAATCGTCAAGCCTTGCCCCAATTCGCCGCGCGCTTCTCGGCGAATGACGCAAGCCCCTCGGACGCCTCGCCGGTCTGCCGCTTGGCCGAATGCATCTTGACCAGCCGCGCATAGGCGGCATCGTCGACGGCCATGCCGCCGAACGAGCTTTCCATCGCAAGCCGTTTGGTTTCCGCGAGAGCCGCGGGCGCATTCGCCAGCAATTGCGTGACGATCTTGGCGCCGGCCGCTTCCAGCTGAACCAACGGCACCACCTCGTGAACGAGGCCGATGCGGCAGGCTTCGGCCGCGCCGAAGCGCTCGCCGGTCAGCGCGTAGCGTCGGACCTGGCGCACGCCGATGGCATCGCAGAGCTGCGGAATGATGATCGCGGCCGTCAGCCCCCAGCGCACCTCGGTGATCGAGAACAGCGCATCGTCGGCCGCGATCACGACGTCACAGGCGGAGATGATGCCGGTGCCACCGCCGAAGCAGCCGCCCTGCACCAGCGCCACCGTCGGAATCGGCAGCCGGTTGAGCCGCTGCACGGCTTCGAACGTCGCCCGCGACACCGCCTCATTCTCTTCCGGCGATTTCGGCCGCACGCCGTTGATCCATTTCAGATCGGCGCCGGCCTGGAAATGCTTGCCATTGCCCCTGAGCACCACGACGCGCAGCGACGGCTTCTTGCCCAATTCGTCCATGGCGTCGAGCACGCCATGGATGAGGCCGCCATCATAGGCGTTGTTGACCTCGGGACGGTTGAACGTGACGGTGGCGACGCCGCGCGCGTCGAGGTCCCACAAGACCGGGTTTGACATGATCGATACCCCTTTATCGATACCCCTTTTTCAGCCGCGTTATTCTGCGGCGTTCAGGGTCGCCTTGCCTTGCGAATTATCAACGATCACGGGCGTCTCGTAATAGCTGATCTCGGGCGCGCTGCCGTAGCGGTCTGCGATCGTCTTGCGCCATTCGGCGTTATAGAGGCGCTCGGCGGCCTCGCGGCTCTCCCAGAGATAGCAGCCGCCGCCAGTGCGGCTTTCGGCGTCGAACAGATAATATTTGCGGACGAGGCCGCTGAGCCCCTGATATTTCGGCGCCGAGCCCTTGAACAGTTCATCCGCCTTGGCGGCATCGATATGGGCGGGCAGCTTGAAGCGGACGATGGCGGTGATCATGGGCGTCCTCCTTGGGCGCGTGGCACGACCGGTTGCGCCTCACGCGAGTTTATTTGAAACTAGCCCTGATCTTACCATGCCTGACAGGACATCCACACGATGCGGATATGCATTTTCGGCGCCGGCGCCGTCGGCAGCCATTTTGCGGTGCGGCTGGCGGAAGCCGGCCATGACGTTTCCTGCGTAATGCGCGGGCCGCATCTTGCCGCCGTCAAGGCCAGGGGACTGACGCTGCGCGTGGGCGCCGCCGAGACCAACGCCAGGGTGAAGGCCTCGGACGACCCGGCAACGCTCGGGCCGCAGGACCTCGTCATCAGCACCTTGAAAGCGACCGGCGTTGCGAGCCTGGCTACCGGCCTCAAGCCGCTGCTCGGCGGCGATACGCCGGTCATCTTCGCCCAGAACGGCATTCCCTGGTGGTATGACATCGGCCTGGGACACGATCGCCCCGCCCCGCCCGATCTCGCCTTTCTCGATCCCGGCGGCGCCTTGCGCGCGGCGATCCCGAAGGCCCGCATCATCGGCGGCGTGATCTTCTCCTCCAACGAGGTGATCGAGCCCGGCGTGGTCGCCAACCTCTCGCCGGAGCGCAACATGCTTCTGATCGGCGAATGCGACGATCGCGCCAGCGAACGCATTGGAAAGCTGCGTGCGCTGCTGGAAAGTGCGAAGATCGCCTCGGCGCCGACCGCGCAAATCCGTGAAACCATCTGGTCCAAGCTCCTCACCAACATGTCGATGTCGGTGCTGTGCCTCCTGACCGGACAGACCGCGCGTGGCGTCCGCGACGAGCCGGCGCTGCAGCATGTGATCCCGCGCCTGCTGGACGAAGCCAACGCGGTGGCGCAAAGCTGCATCTCCAGTGTCAAGCGCGTGACGCGCTCCGGCCCGGCGCCAGAACACAAGCCGTCGATCCTGCAGGATTACGAGCTCGGACGCGCCATGGAGATCGATGTACTGGTGCGCGCGCCCGCCGCCTTCGCACGCGCCGCTGGGCTATCGACGCCGATGCTCGACCTGATCGCCGGGCTCGCGATCCAGCGGGCGCGCGACAAAGGGCTCTACAAGCCGGGATAAGGGAGCGAGAACATGCATATCAACGACAAGGTCTGCGTCGTCACCGGCGGCGCCAGCGGCATCGGCGAAGCGACCGCCCGCGCCTTTGCGGAAGCCGGGGCGCGCGGTGTCGTGGTCGCCGACCTCAAGAACTCGCGCGATCGGCTGGCCCAGGTCGCGGGCGATATCGACGGCCTCGCCGTCACTGCCGATGTCGGGAAGGAGGAGGATATCCAGGCGCTGATCGCGGCGACGGAAGCGAAATACGGCGCGGTCGACGTGTTCTTCTCCAATGCCGGCCTGTCGCGCAAGGGACAGGAGAGCGCCTCCGACGCTGATTGGGACGTGAGCTGGCGCGTCCATGTCATGAGCCATGTGTTCGCCGCGCGCGCGCTGGTGCCGAAGATGCTGGCGCGTGGCTCCGGCTATCTTCTCAACACGGCGTCCGCCGCCGGCCTGCTCGCCTCGCTCAACTCGATGCCTTATGGCGTGACCAAGAACGCCGCGGTGGCGCTCGCCGAGCATCTCGCCATTCAATATGGCGATCGCGGCATCCGGGTTTCCGTGCTGTGTCCGCAGTCGGTCCAAACCGGCATGACCATGCCGGGGCCGAGCGCGGCGCGGGTCGACGGCGTGCTGCAGCCGGCCGAGGTCGCGCGCATGGTGATCGAGGCGATGGAGGAAGAGCGCTTCATGATCCTCTCGCACCCGACCGTACAAGGCTATGCGCAGCGCAAGGCCGCCGACCGCGACCGCTGGCTTGCGGGCATGCGGCGGTTGCGGGACAGGATTTATGGATCGCAGGCCGTCTAGTCCGACCTCGGCATGGCGCTCTCTCTCCTCTCATCCCGAGGAGGCCGCGTAGCGGCCGTCTCGAAGGATAAGGCCAACGCCCGGGCCTCATGGTTCTCCCGGCGATGCGAAGCATGGTCCGGAGATGGCGCTGTCGCGCCTCCTCACCATGAGGATTTACGAAGCAGCGAGACTAAACAATCGCCTCCGCAAGATCCTTCATCGTCGGCACCAGAATATCCGGCTGATACGGCGTCTCGCCAAAGGGGCGCGAACGGCGGTCGATGAAGGCGGTGCGCATGCCCGCCGCTTTCGCGCCGATGCAGTCGAAGGCGTGGTTGGCGACGAACAGGATCTGATCCATCTTCAAACCGAGCAATTCGGCGGCTTTGGTATAGGTCGCAACATGGGGTTTGAAAGAACCGGCTTCTGCCACCGAGATGACGCGGTCGAAGGGTATCTTGTGATACTGCTTCGCCGTCTCCAGCATGTCCGGGTCGCCATTGGAGAGCACGACCAGCCTGTATTTCGTATGCAGCTTCGCCAGTGCTGCCGGCACTTCCGGGAACGGCTTCAGCTTCTCGATCTCGCCGACGAGATAGCAGACGTCCTCTTTCGTATGGCTGATGCCGGCGCGGTCCATCACATGCGCGACGGCGCGGTGGCCGACCTCCCGATAGGGCGTGTGCTCGCGATGCAGCAGCGCATCGATCATCGAATTCTCGAAATGGGTGCGCCGCCACCAGGTGACAAAGGAATTGGGATCGCCGCGCCAGCCTTTTGCCTGCAGGAACGGCGTCGCGATCACGGTCAATCCACCCTGCATGTCGACCACCGTGCCGTACTGGTCGAACATGCAGACTTTTACGCTACCCTTGATGGCTTCGTAGCTCATCGTGCCCTCATCAAAGCGCCTGCAGACCGAGCCGATCGAACAGCCTGCGGTCGGCGGCATCCTCAGGGTTGGCCGCGGTCAGCAGAGTGTCGCCGACGAAGATCGAATTCGCGCCGGCAAAGAAGCAGAGCGCCTGCATCTCGTCGGTCATGGCGGAACGACCGGCGGAGAGCCGCACAAAGGAAGTGGGCATCATGATGCGCGCCAGTGCCACGACGCGGACGAATTCGATCGGCCCGATCGGATCGGATTTGGCGAGCGGCGTGCCTGATATCGGGATCAGCATATTGATCGGCACGCTCTCGGGCGGCTCCGGCAAACTCGCCAGCGTGACCAGCATGTCGATGCGGTCCTGCTCGCTTTCACCCATGCCCAGAATGCCGCCGCAACAGACCTTCATCCCGGATTGGCGGACATGCTCCAGCGTCTCCAGACGATCGAAAAAACTGCGCGTCGAAACGACTTTCGGGTAATAACGCTCCGACGTATCGATATTGTGATTGTAATAGTCGAGGCCGGCGTCGCTGAGCCGATCCGCCTGCTCGCGATCGAGCGTGCCAAGCGTCATGCAGGTCTCGAGCCCGAGCGCCTTGACCGCGCCGACGATCTCGACGACGGCGTCCATATCGCGCGGCTTCGGGTTGCGCCACGCCGCCCCCATGCAATAGCGCGTCGCGCCGCCCTCCTTTGCTCTGCGCGCTTCGGCGATAATGGTGTCCACATCCATCAGCTTCGAGGCGGCAAGCCCGGTCGCATGATGCGACGACTGGCTGCAATAGCCGCAATCCTCCGGGCAGCCGCCGGTCTTGATGTTGAGCAGCCGGCTCAATTGCACGCGGTTCGGATCGAAATGCTGGCGGTGCACCGACTGCGCGCGGAACAGGAGATCATTGAATGGAAGGCGATAGATCGCCGCTGCCTTCTCGCCAGTCCATTGCGCCGGTGCCGCTGCCGGCGCCACTACAGCAGCCTCATCCCTTACTTCAAGCATTCCAACTTCTCCGAAGACCTCATTCGCGGCCGGACCATTGCATGATCCGCTGGCACGCGCCAGCAAGGCGCGTCCTGCGATTCGGAAAGTTGATCGCTCAAGCGCGGATGGCGGCACTCCATGCGACAAAGGCATCGAGCACTTCCGTCATCACCTCGGCGTCCTTGCGCCCCGAGCGCACCGGCACGTGGAAGGAATGATCGGCGGCCTCGACCAGATGCAGCGTTGCGCGGGCGCCGAGCTTCTTCACGACTGGCTCGAGTAAATCCAGCTCCGCCAGCTTGTCATTGGTGCCCTGCAGGAACAGCATCGGGATCTTCACGTCCGAGAGATGATCGGCGCGATCGCTGGAAGGCTTTCCCGCAGCATGCAGGGGAAAGCCGAAGAAAGCGAGCCCAACGACGCCGGGCAGCGGCATTTTCGCCTGCGCCTGCGACGTCATCCGCCCGCCAAAGGATTTGCCGCCCTCAATCAGTGGCAGGTCCGGACAGACTTGCGCGGCGGCCGCGACCGCAGCTCGCACGGCGGCATGCGCGACGCCCGGCGGGTCGGGCCGCTTGCTGCCTTTTTCCATATAGGGGAATTGATAGCGCAACGTTGCGACATGGCGTTCAGCCAGCCCCGACGCCACCGCCGCCATGAACGCATGCGTCATGCCGGCGCCCGCGCCGTGCGCAAAGACGAGACAGGCGCGTGGCTGCGCGGGCCGTGTCAGCAACGCGGAGACGGTCCCCGAGCTTCCGACCTGGATGTCAAGCTCTGTCATCGCGCCAGCATCGCCCACGCGCGAGAATTACGCAACGTCGCGTGCAGTGACCTCCAGCATCACGGTTGCCGGCGTCACGCCGCCCGCAAAGAACCCAAAACCCGTCAAGCAATCGGGCCTGCCCGTGGCGAAGCGTCTCGCACATTGTCATTGGAATTACCTGAGGTTATATGGCGCGGCCATTTGGCTAAAGCACTATGCAATTCCGGCCGTAATTGCTTGTGGGGGCGCGCCGTCCACGCGATAGTTTGGCCAAGCATGACGGCGCGTTTCACGTCTGGGCCTGTCCAGCGCCGTTGGACCAAACACAGATAAACCAAACACAGCCACAGCCGGGCAAAACGGCAGGCGACCAGGGAGGAAAATTGATGCCAATCGATGATCGCAAATTCAGTCGACGCAGCGTTCTCGCGGGCACTGCGGCGGGCACGATCTTGATGGCCGCGCCATCCATTGTCCGGGCGCAAGCACAATCGCTGAAGATCGCCGTGCTGCTGCCGCAGTCCGGCTACCTCGCGCAGGCCGGGCAAAGCTGCCATCGCGGCGCGCTGGTCTCGGCTTCGGTGCTTGCCGAGCTCGGCCACAAGGTCGAACTCGTGCATATCGACATGGAGTCCAATCCCGATGTCGCACGCACACAGACCGAACGGGCCATCAACGAAGGCGCGCAATGCGTGGTGGGAGCCTTTGACTCCGCCGGCACGCTTGCCATCGCACAGGTTTGCGAGCAGCGGCAGGTGCCGCTCATCGTCAACATCGGCGCCGCGCCGCAGCTGACCGAACAGGGCTACAAGTTCCTGGTGCGCAATTTCCCGACTGGCGGCATGCTCGTCAACAACGGCCTGAAGCAAATCCATGCCCTGATCGACGCGACCAAGATCAAGCCCAAGACTGCCGTGTTTCTGCATGCCAACGACAATTTCGGGATGGCGCAACGAAAGGGAATGGACGCGCTTTTCCCGAAATCGGGGCTTCCGTTCCAGCTGCTCGACTCCATCGCCTACGATCCCAAGGCCCAGGACCTCTCTGTCGAGGTCACCAGGATCCGCGGGCTCAATCCGGACCTGCTGCTCGTAGTCACGCGCGCGGCCGACGCCATCAAGCTGGTGCGCGACATCGTGCGCCAGAAATTCCAGCTCATGGGCATCATCTCGCCCGGCGCCCCCGGCCTTTACGACGAAGAGTTCTACAAGGCGCTCGGACCGCTCGCGGACTACCATATCGACGCGATTCCGTGGGCCAACCCGAAATCGAAGGTCACCCAGACCCTCGAAGCTGCATTCAAGAAGGAACAGCCGAACTACCGGTTCGCGGTGGAATGCTTCAACGTCGGCTTCACGTTTGACGCGCTGCTGATCGCAGCCGACGCCTTCAAGCGCGCTGGCACCGCGAACGGCGCGGAACTGATGAAGGCGCTGAAAGCCACCAACCTCACCGACCACGCGATGATCGGCCCGCCGATCAAGTTCGACGAGAAGGGACAGAACAACGATATTCCGTCGAGCTGCGTCCAGAACCGGAGCCAGACGCCGACCGTCGTGCTGCCCGCGGACGTCGCCACCATGACGCCGGTGCTGCCGGAGCCGCCCTGGCAAGGCCGCACCTGATCTGACACTGTCCTGTCGGGGAGCATCGCGCTTTGGCGCGATGCTCTTTTTCCATCAATCGCGCGCGACCTCACCAAGCTGGAGTTGGGAATGGCAATCACCTTGAATGTCATCGTTCAAGGCGTGCTCACCGGTCTCGTCTATGGATTGATGGCGTTGGGGCTGTCGGTGATCTTCGGCGTGATGCGGGTCGTCAATTTCGCCCATGGCGAATTCACCGTCATCGGGATGTACGCGGCCTTCATCCTGTTCGAGGTTCTGCATCTGGATCCCCTCATTGCACTGCTTCCGATCGGAGCGGCCTTCTTTGGAATTGGCTACCTCCTGCAGCGGACGCTGATCAATCCCTTTGTCGGACGCGCCGAGCACGAGCAGTTCATTCTGCTGGTCGGGCTCGCCACCGTGATCGTCAACGGACTGCTCATGATCTTCGGCCCCGATGCGCGGCCGATCAATCTGCCCTACAGTTTCGACAGCTACGCTGTTGGCCCGCTGTTCCTCGACAAGGTCAGGGTATTCGCCGCGCTCGCCGCAATGGCGGTGGCAGCCGCGCTGTTGCTGTTCTTCCGTTACACGCGCACCGGCACCGCGATCCGCGCCTGCGCCGATAACCTCACTGGCGCGGCAGTGGTCGGCCTCAATGTGAAGCAGCTTTATGCCGTGACATTCGGATTGGGCCTCACCTGTGTCGGCGCGGCCGGCACGCTGATGGCTACGATCGCGGACGCTTCGCCCAGCCTCGCGCAGGCCTACACCCTGCTCGCCTTCACCATCGTGATCATCGGCGGCCTGGGATCGATGGTAGGCGCCTTGATCGGCGGCGTCCTGATCGGCGTTTCGGAAGCGCTGGCCGGATTCTACATCCAGCCCTCGATGAAGAGCATGTTCTCCTTTGCCCTGCTGATCATCGTGCTGGTGCTGCGCCCGCAGGGATTGTTGGGACGCCGTCTGTGAAGGAAATCTGGCTGCAGACCTCGAAGCGCGGCAGGACGCTCAGCCTGTTGCTGCTGGCGGCATTCCTTTTAGCGCCGATCGCGGCTGACCGTTATCTGCTGTCGGTACTGATCCTCGTGTTCTATTTTGCCTATCTCGGCCAGGCCTGGAATCTGCTGATGGGCTTTGCCGGACAGTTGTCGCTTGGTCATGCGCTTTATCTCGGGCTCGGCGCTTATACCGCGACCGCGCTATGGACGCTGTTCGGCATCGGTCCATGGCTCGGCGTCTTCATAGCTATCCCTGTGGCCGCCGCCGCCGGGATGTTCATCGGCTGGCTCGGCTGGCGGTTTTCGATCGAAGGCGTTTATTTCGCGTTGCTGACCATCGCGTTCGCGGAATTCACGCGCATCGGCTTCGATCATCTGCAAATTACCGGCGGTGCAGGCGGGTTGTTTCTACCCGTCAACGGCGAGGCCGCCGGCAAATGGTGGAATCTGGGCGGTGGACCGCTGCTTTACTATTATCTTTCGCTTGCGCTCGCCGTAGCGGCCACCGTCCTCGTCGCACGGCTGCGGCAGTCTCCGCTCGGCTATCGCTGGCTTGCGGTGCGCGAGGATCCGCAGGCTGCGCAGGCGGCGGGCATCAATATCTTCCGCGCCCGCATGATGGCGATGCTGATCTCCTCCAGCATGACGGCGGTCGGCGGCGTGTTCTACGGCTTCTATTATCGCAACCTGTTTCCGTCGCAGGTGTTCGACATCGGCCGCTCGATCGAGCTGATCCTGGCGCCGATCATTGGCGGGCTGGGCACGGTGTTCGGTCCGGTCGTGGGCGCGATCGTCTTGACGCCGCTTGGCGAGACCCTCACCGACCTGGTGCAGCGCCTCGGCCTCAATGTGCCGGGCGCCAAGGCAATCTTCTATGGTCTTACCTTGATGATCATCATCTCGCTCCAGCCCAATGGCGTGTGGCCCTGGCTTGCACGTCATCTCGGACTCGACAGAGACTCCAAATGACGGCCCTGCTCTCTGTCACCGATGTCAGCAAGCGTTTCCGCGGCCTCTCCGCGATCAGCCGCGTCAGCTTCGACGTCCAGCCCGGCGAGATCTTTGCCGTGATCGGCCCCAACGGCGCCGGCAAGACGACATTGTTCAATATGGTCGCCGGCGCCATGGCACCCAACGAGGGAACGATCACCTTTGCGGGAGAACGGATCGACGGCCTGCGCGCGGACGAGATCGCGCAACGCGGCATCGGCCGAACCTTTCAGGTGGTAAAGCCGTTTCCGGCACTTACCGTCGAGGACAACGTCGTGATCGGCGCACTGCTGCACGCCAGAACATTGTCGGAAGCACGCGTGATCGCGCATGAAACCCTGTCGCAACTCGACCTGATCGCGAAACGCGCGCAAATCGCCTCGAGCCTCACTCTTCCGGACCGCAAGCGGCTTGAAGTTGCGCGCGCGCTGGCGACGCGGCCCAGGCTGTTGCTGCTTGACGAGGTCATGGCCGGCCTGCGGCCGACCGAGACCGATCGCATCGTCGCCATCCTTCGCGATCTCAACCGCACCGGGCTGACGATCCTGCTGATCGAGCATGTCATGCGCGCGGTGACGGCGCTGGCCTCGAAGATCCTGGTGCTGCACCACGGCGCGGCGATCGCGGAAGGCACGCCCGAGCAGGTGCTGCGCCAGCCCGCGGTCATCGAGTCCTATCTCGGCGTGGAGTCGCTGTGATGCTCGAAGTCCGGAACATCAATGTGTTCCATGGCGACGCGCAGGCGCTTGAAGACGTTTCGCTCGGCGTCGAGGCCGGCACGATCGTGGCGATCGTCGGAGCAAATGGCGCCGGGAAGACTTCGCTGATCCGCACCATCGGGGGAATGCATCGGCCCGCCTCCGGTCAGATCCTGTTCGAGGGAGCCGACATCGCCGGCCTGCCGAGCCATCTCGTTTGCGACCTCGGTGTCGGGCAGGTCGCCGAGGGCCGCCAGATTTTCCCGGCATTGACGGTCGCCGAAAATCTCGACATGGGCGCCATGCTGCCGCGGGCGCGTCGGAAGCGCGCTCAGAACCGCGAGCGGGTTCAGGCGATGTTTCCGAAGTTGAAGGAACGGCTCGGGCAGGCAGCCGGAACGCTTTCCGGCGGCGAGCAGCAGATGCTCGCGATCGCCCGCTGCCTGATGGGCGAACCGAAGCTCATCATGTTCGACGAACCTTCGCTGGGGCTGGCGCCGACCATCGTTCATGACGTGCTGCATGCCATTCGTGACCTGAACGCGGCGGGGACGACCTGCGTGCTGGTCGAACAAAATGTCGCGGTCTCGCTCAAGATAGCTCACAAGGCCTATGTTCTCGAAAACGGCCGCGTCACGCTTTCCGGCACCGGAGAAGCGCTGCTCGCCGACGAGCGGGTACGCCAGGCCTATCTGGGCATTTGACGGGGATCGACGACAGGTCGCTTTACAGCGCGCCCACGCATGTCATCATGACGCGGTTCGATTCAGGGACGGGCGAGGGCTGCTGCAAGATGGTATCGCGTCAGTGACGAGTGCTCCGCCGCCGCTTTCCTGGCTCGGTATCGCGCGGCTCGGCCTGGTGCAGACCGCGCTCGGCTCGGTGACCGTGCTCACCATGGCGACGCTCAACCGCGTCATGGTGGTGGAGCTGGCGCTACCTGCCATGCTGCCGGGCTTCCTGGTCGGCCTGCATTACGCCATGCAGGTGCTGCGCCCGCGGCTTGGCTATGGTTCCGACATCGGCGGCCGCCGTTCGCCGTGGATCATCGGAGGCATGGCGCTGCATGCCACGGGAGGCGCGCTCGCGGCGGTCGGGACGGCGTGGATGGCCACGCACCTCTTCCTGGGCATTGCGCTGGCCATCGTCGCCTTCATCATGATCGGTGCCGGTGTCTCCGCGGCCGGCACCTCGCTTCTGGTCCTGCTCGCCAAGCGCACCGAGCCGTCACGGCGAAGCGCGGCCGCCTCGATCGCCTACATCATGATGGTGACGGGCTTTATCGCGACCAGCGCCGCGGCGGGGCAGGCACTCGATCCGTTTTCGGGCACAAGGCTCGTTGCGGTCTCGTCCACGATCTCCGTGATCGCGATGATCTTCACGCTGATCGGCGTGTGGAACATCGAAGGCGTTCGCGCGAATGGCAACAGCCACGCGGTGGAAGCGCCGCCGCAAAAGTCCACCTTCCGCAACGAGCTGGTGGAAATCCTGCGCGAGCCGCAGGCGAGGCGTTTCGCGATCTTCATTTTCATCTCGATGCTCGCCTACAGCTCCCAGGACCTGATCCTGGAGCCGTTTGCCGGCGCGGTGTTTGCCATGACGCCGGGCCAGACCACGAAGCTCGCGGGCTTCCAGCATGCGGGCGCGCTGATCGGCATGACCCTGGTGCCCGTTCTCAACTGGCTGATCCCGGCGTGGCGGACACGCACGACGCCGTGGATCGTCGGCGGCAGCGTCGCCTCCGCGCTGGCGCTGCTCAACATCGCAGCGGCCGCGATCGTCGGCCCGGGCTTTCCGCTGCGGGCGTCGTTCATGCTGCTCGGGATCACCAACGGCGTCTTCGCCATTGCCGCGATCGGCGCGATGATGAACCTGGTCGGCGCCGGGCATCGCAACCGCGAGGGCACGCGGATGGGCGTGTGGGGCGCGTCGCAGGCAGTGTCGTTCGGTACCGGAGGCTTCCTCGGCACCCTGGCAAGCGATGCGACCCGGCACCTGCTGCCGTCGCTATCGCACTCCTATGCGCTGGTGTTCGCGGCCGAGGCGGGCCTGTTCGTGATCGCCGCCTGTCTCGCAGTATGGGTCGGCAAGCCGTCGGCCGACAACAAGCCGGCAGAACAGCCGGCCTGGCCTGCCAAACAGGAGGCGTGATTGCGCTAGCCGCGCCGGAAATGGCGATTGCCGCAGGCGGGACAGCCGATCGACTTGAGGGCTTCGATCGTCGGGGGAATGGTGTCCACCCCGAGTTGCCAACGGCGCTTGCATTCCGTGCATACGTAAGTTCGGACGCGCGGGTTCACTTCCGCCGTATAGAGCGGGCCTTGCCATCTCTCGCTGGCGACGACCGATCCGGTCGCGGTCAGTTCGTAGAGTTCGCTGGTCGATCCGAGGATCGATGCGCCGGCGTAGCTGTTGAAGGCGGGGTAAAGCGCGGTCGTGGCAACGCCGATCGACGTCAGCGCCGCCTGCAGCTTGAGGCGGTCGGGCGGCGAAGTATGGCCGAATGACAGCATGCCGTAGCCTTGTCCGCGCTCGAGCAGTTCCACGCCGCGGCGCACGAACAGCGAGGCCCCGCCGATGGTATAAGGCGGGTCCGTCTCAAAACTGTCGAACGTGCCGAGGTATTCGGAGGCGATCGGCTCGCGCAGATCGTGGCGCAGGATCTCGAGTGGGAGCTCGATATCGCGAGCGGCGCGTTCGAGGAATTCGACGCGCCTGGTGTCGATCTCGAACACCGCCAGCCGCTTCGGAAGCTGTGTGCCGGCGAGCAATCGGCCAAACAGCCCGATGGCGAGCGCCATCGAGTTGTCGTCGCCCAGCACCGCGACGCGGCGGCCCTCCAGCGCGCCGGATCGATAGAGCAACCCCGCCCGCCGAACCGCGGTTTCGGCATTGCACGGCGCCTGATCCAGCGTGACGTCGACCGCTGGGGCCGCCGCAAGATGCACCTCCATGGCGCGGACGACCTGTTCGAGTGCCGGCGATAGTGGAGCCCGCGGCGTGAGCGGCACTTCGATGACGAGCGAGGCACCGAAGCCGAGCGTCTCGCGAATCCAACGCTCACCCTCGGCGGTGAAGGCGAGGCCCTGTTGGCGCATCAGGATGCCGCGCTTTTCCAGCTCGCGACGTACGGCCGTCGCGACGGGGATCGGCAGGCGGGCTTCGCGCGCGGCATCGGCCAGACGACCGGACTCATTGCGATGAACCGCGCGCACCAGCGCTTCGACCCCGGCAGCCCCCTCGCGAAGGGAGGTCGCCTCCGCGACCTCCTGCAGAATCCGATCGTCCAACCGCGCGACTCCCTGTCTGCCGTCGGCCCGGCCGTGGTTCGACACTCAGCGATCCACCGTGATCTGCCTCTCGTAGAAGATTTGCGTCGGCACGAAACCGACGCGCGTGAGAACCGCCTTCATTGGTTCGTTGGTGGCGCGTGTCCGGAACACGACGCGGTCGAGCTTCTCGTTCCGGCAGTAATCGAACACGGCCTCCACCAGTTTCCCCGCCGTGCCGGTGCCGCGCTGCGAGAGGCTGACGAAGATGCTGTGGAAGTCGGCATAGGATTCCTTGGTGATGAAATTCTGCCGCTTGCTGACATAGGCCCAGCCGACCACCTCGCCGCCTGCCTCGGCGACGAACGTCGCGGCGCCGCGGTCGTCGATGAGCTTCCGCACTTTCTTCATGTAGAAATCGAGGTCGGTGATGGGATCGTCCGGAAACGAGATCCTGGCGATGTCCCGCTCAAAGGATGCCACCGCCTCCACGTCCTTGACCTGAAGCGGCCGCAGCCGGGCCTCGGGTTTCTCTGTCATCGTCTGTCCAGCTCTGTCCTTGCGCATCAAGTGCATAGCCAATGGCCAACTTGGCGTCTAGGAGGCGACGGAGTTCATGAACACGTCGTAGCGAACCGTCCTGCCCGTTATGGTGTGCGATGGCTTTCTCAGGCCCTCCAGCGAAGGGGCTCTCAGTGGCCATTTCAGGACGACACGTTTGCATCTCGCAGCCAATGCCGCCTGCATCAATTCACTGGCATCGGAATCCGCGCCCACCAGCTCCTTGAGCAGGCGCATCTCCTTTTTCACCAGGGCCGTGTTCCTGCGAACCGGATGCATGGGGTCGACGAGCACGACATCCGCCTGCAGGTCGGCAAGCAGCTTCCGGGCGTCGCCGAACATCAAGGTCATCCGCGCCACGACTGCAGCAAGCTCGGGACCGGCAGCGCTGGCCTTCGCCATACTATCTCGCAGCAAGTCGAAGACATCCGGCGAGCGCTCCAGCAAGGTGACATGCGCCCCGATCGACGCCAGCAGAAATGCGTCGCGGCCGAGCCCCGCGGTGGCGTCCACAACGATCGGATTTTCCCCGCTTTTAATGCCGGACGCCCTGACCAGCGCATGCTTGCGGAACATGCCGGATCGAAATCGATAGCCGACGGCACCGCCGACCAGATCGAAGATGGATTCGAATTCGTCCTGGCTCGCCGGCATCGTCATGGTCGTAGCCGATCCAGGGCGCACGGAGCGCCGGATCGAGACCGAAACGGCCTCGTGGAAAGGTTCCGCGAAAGCAAAAAGTGACCAATCTTCCCAGGCTTGCTGCGCTATTGAAATTGGCGATCCCGGGATGACTCGAACATCCGACCTACGGTTTAGGAAACCGCCGCTCTATCCGGCTGAGCTACGGGACCGAACGCATTCACGCGTTGCGGAACTCCATAGCAGAGCCGTCGCGGGACCGGAAGCCTCCGGCCGCGTCGAAAAGAGGGGTCGATTGACCGTCTATTTCTGGTCGGCGACGTGCTTCAGCACGAGGCTGGAGAGTTGGGTCACCAGCGCCCGCAGCCGGGCATTCTCCTGCAAAAGCTGGATGACGTCGTGATCGAACCCGGTGTCAAAACCGTCATCGTCCAAATATCGCGATGGGGGAGTATGACTGCCCTTCTTCGCCGGCGGGAACGCGATTGCCATGACCAAAACTCCTAACAAAAGGACTCCGCCGAGTCCGAATCAACTGACATGCAAGATGCCTCGGTTCCGCGTCGAAATTTCGGCCGTTCGATGGGGAAATTGGAGCGAGCGCGCCACCGTGCTATCGTGCCGCTTCAGGCCGCCCCGATTTCTCCTTGCGTGGCAGCAGGATGTCCAGTTCAGACGGTGAGACCGGCGGGGGCGAGCCTCGCGGCCGGAGAAGCAAGGGTTCCCCCCTCCTGGTGCTTGCCGCCGGCCTGCTGATGTTTGCGGCCATTGTCGGGGCGACCTTCATTCTGCTGCGACCGACCACGCTGCGGATTGCCGTCGGACCATCGGGAAGCACCGACCAGCAATTGATCCAGGGCCTGGCGCAGCATTTCGCGCAGGAGAGCAGCGCGGTACGGCTCTCCGTGATCACGACCGCGGGCCCGGTGGACTTCGATCGCCGTGCTGGCCGCCGGCAATGCCGATCTCGCGGTGGCACGCGCGGATGAAGAGATGCCCGATGGCACCGAGGCGGTCGCCATCCTGCGCAAGAATGTCGTCGTGCTGTGGGCTGCGAGCAGCGCTCCGCCGAAGGCGCCGCGCAAGCCGGCGAAATCGAGGATCAAGGCGATCGGCGACCTGCCCGGCCATCGCGTCGGCGTGGTTGGACGGACCAAGGTGAACGTCACGCTGCTGCGGGTGATCCTGAAGGAATCCGGCGTCGATCCGGACAAGGTCGAGGTGGCGCAGTTCGGCAATGATCAGGTCACCGACATGGTGAAGGACGCCGGCGTCGACGCGTTCATGCTGGTCGGGCCGGTGGACAGCAAGCTCACCGCGGAAGCGATCTCCACGAGCGCGCACATCCGTGGCGAGCCGGTGTTCCTTCCGATCGACGTTTCCGAGGCGATCGCCGCGCGCCATGCGGCCTATGAATCCGAGGAAATACCCGGAAGCTCCTTCACGACGTCGCCGGCACGGCCCGACGACAAGGTGGAAACCGTCAGCATCAATCATCTCGTCGTGGCGCCGAAATCGCTGTCGGAGGTGACGGTGGGCAGCCTCACCCGGCAGATCTTCGCGACCAAGCCGTCGCTCGCCCGCGAAATCCCGAGCGCGTCCAGAATCGAGAAGCCCGATACCGACAAGGATGCGGCGCTGCCGGCGCATCCGGGCGCCGCCGCCTATATCGACGGCACCGAACGCACCTTCATGGACAGATACAGCGACTACATCTGGGGCGTGGTGCTGCTGTTCTCGGTGCTGGGCTCGGCGACTGCCGCCTTCCGCCATTTCATCCGCCGCGACGAGCGCAAGATGAACGTGCTTCATCGCGACCGGCTGGTAGATGCAATCACGCGGGCGCGCCAGATCAATTCGCTCGAAGAGCTCGACGCCCTGCAATGCGAGGCCGACGAGATCCTGCGCGAGACACTGGAATGTTTTGACGACGGCGCGATCGACGAGTCGGATCTGGCAGCCTATCGCCTGGTGCTGGAGCAGTTCCATCACGCGGTCGTGGACCGCCGCGCCGCGCTCGGCGGCACGTCCGTCAATCTCGGGCGCATGCGCGCGGGTTGAAAGCCAACGCGTCGCGTCAGCCAGCTAGTGCCCGGCGACACAGCCCGGCAGGTCGAACAGCGCCGCGAGCCCGCATGGCGAGGTCAGCATCTTGTCGCCGTCATGACCGACGCCCTGGACGTCCCAGACCCTGTGGTTAGGCGAGCCGCTGTCCCGCTTCGCCATCACGGCGGCATAGGAATGACCACGGGCATAACGATAAGGCCCCTCGGCTTCCGCCATGCAGCTCTTATCGAGCGCGGGATGATCGGGGTTCGTGTCCTTGGTACCCAGGAGGTAGATTACCTGGCGCGCGACATAGCGCTGCTCCAGCTCGTCTGGAGACCCGGCCACATAGGGCGGGCGCGCCTCCATGCCGTATTTCCAGTTGTTGTAGCCGACGCAGGACGCCGCGATCTGCGGCTCCGGCCGCTCCGCGCTGAAATAGGCATAGGACGAGGGATTGGCGACGACATAGCGCACGCCGATCTGCGCGGCCTTGAGCGCCGCTTCCCCTCGCGTTGCGATGGCATAGCGCTGCACCACTTGGCCGCCGCCGGAATGACCGGCAACGACGACCTGCTTCAGGTTCGGGAACAGTTTTCGGTCGGCAAGGCGCGCGAGGATCGCATCGAGCGCGTCGAATGAACTTGCTGGTGTCGGACCCAGCGCGGGTTCACCACCCTCCCAGCCTTCCAGCGTCCAGCGCAGCGTATCTGGCGGCAGATGCCAGCCCTCGATGTCGACCTCGGCCAGGAATTGCGGGACGATCATGATGGTCGACTTACCGACGTCACCGGCCGCCGCCTGCGCCGTCCGCGCCGAGCGGAAATAGACGTCGGCGTTGCGCAGACGCCCGTGCAGCACCAGCACGGCACGGGTGATCGCCGGCTGCGGCTTCGACCAGTCGCTGGAAAGGTAGAGCGGCAGCATGCCCTTGTTGTCGACGGCAAGACGGGCATCGGCGATCGCCTTGACCGGCTTCGTATGCGGCGCGGCTTCCTCCTCGGCAACAACCTGGGTGCAGATCAACGCAACCGCGGCGGCCACAAGCCATCCAAACCTCATGCACCCGCTCCCTTTGCCGCGTCGCCCTTGCCGATGCCGAGATAGATCTCCTGCACCTGCTCGTTCTTCTCGAGCTCGGAAGGCCTTCCCTCCAGCACGGTGCGGCCGGTCTGCAGCACATAGGCGTAGTCGGCGATATCGAAGGCGAGCTCCAGCGACTGTTCGGCGAGGAGCAGGGTCAGTCCCTCCTCGTGCAACCGGTGCAGCGTTTCATAGAGCGTCTCGACCACGGCCGGAGCCAGGCCCAGGCTCGGCTCGTCCAGCATCAGCAGGACAGGCTCGCTCATCAGCGCGCGGCCGACCGCCAGCATCTGCCGCTCGCCGCCCGATAGCGTGCCGGCAAGCTGGTTGCGCCGTTCCTTGAGCCGGGGGAACAGCGCATAGACGCGCTCGAACAGCGGCGCCGCGCGCGAACGATCCTTCAGCGACGTGGTGCCGAGGCGGAGATTCTGCTCGACCGTCTGCGAGACGAAAAGCTGCCAGCCCTCCGGCGACAGCGCGAGGCCTCGGCTCACCACGGCATAGGCCGGCTGGCGCGTGATCGCCTGCCCGCGCCATTCGATCACCCCGCCCGAGGGTGGAACGACACCCGCAACCGCATTCAGCGTCGTGGTCTTGCCCGCGCCGTTGGAGCCGACCAGCGCCACGACCGAGCCGAGCGGCACATCGAGCGAGACGTCGGCGACGCCGATGAGATCGCCGTAACGCACCTCGAGATTGCGGATGCTCAGGCGTTCCGTCACCGCGCACCCCTGCGCTTGCCATGGTTGCGGCCGAGATAGGCCTGGATCACGCCTTCGTCCTTGACGACGTCTTCGGGCTTGCCTTGTGCGATGACATGACCCTGGTTGAACACGATCACACGCGCGGCGAGCGTCATGATCACTTCCATGATGTGCTCGACGATCACGAGCGTGACGCCCATGCCGTGGATTCGGCGCAGCAGCTCGACCGCGCGCTGGATTTCGCCGGGCGTCAGCCCCGCCAGCGCCTCGTCGAGCAGCATCAGCCGCGGCTCGAGCGCCAGCACGCGCGCGATCTCGAGCCGCTTGCGGCCGGGCGTGCCGAGCCCGCGCGCCCGCTGATCGGCGAAGCGCGCAAGCCCGGTGATTTCGAGGACCTCAAGTGCCTTCGCGCGTGCGTCGGCGCGATGCGGATGGCGCAGATACGCGCCGACCACGACATTCTCCAGCACCGTCATGTCCTCAAACGTCGCCGGCACCTGAAAGGTGCGGCCGATGCCGGCGCGCGCATGGACATCGGGCGAGGCCCGCGTCAGCTCGACGCCATCGAAGGTCACGGTGCCGCTGGTCGGCACGGCGTCGCCGGCGAGGCAGTTGAAGAAGGTCGATTTGCCCGCACCGTTCGGCCCGATCAGACCGATGATCTCGCCTTCCGCCACCGACAGATCGGCATTGCGCACGGCAAAGAAGCTGCCGAACGCCTTTGAGACGCCCTTGGCTTCAAGCAGCATGGCGCACCCTCCAGCGAACAGAGACGCGATGCCAGAACTCGTAGAGCCCTCCGGGCTCGAAGCGCGAAAGCAGCACGATGATGCCGCCATAGAGGATGTAGGTGAGGCCGGAGCCACCGCCGCCGAACCAGGTGTTGGTCCCCGCCTGCAACGGCACCAGGATCAGCGCGCCGACCAGTGGCCCGAACAGCGTGCCGGCGCCGCCAAGCGCGGCCGTGATCAGCATCTGCACGGAGACCAGCAGGCCAAAGCCGCTCTCGGGATCGATGAAGCCGGTCTTGATCGAATAGAGCGAGCCTGCGACGGAGGTGAAGGCAGCGCTCAGCATCAGCGCTCTCAGCTTGGTCTGTCGGACCGGAACGCCGAGGCTCGCGGCCGCCCGCTCATTGGCGCGGATCGAGCGCAGATAGGAGCCGAAGCGGGTACGCTGGACCTCGTAGGTCACGTACAGCACCACCGCGAGCACGCCGAGGAAGATGTAGTAATACGGCAGTTCGCCGCGAAACGTTAGGTCCCACCAGCCGCGGCCGACCGCGGGCCCCTGCAGGCCGATCGCGGCACCGAGATAATCGACGGTGCCGACATAGATGCGGATCAGCTCGGCGATCGCGATCGTCGCCATGCTGAAATAATGCCCGCGCAGCCGGAACGTTGGATAGCCGATCGCCACGGCGAGCAACACGCTCAGCACCATGCCGATGGGCACGCCGATCACTGGCGGCCAAGCGCCGTGCTGATAGACCAGCAGCGGCACATAGGCGCCGATGCCGAAGAACATGCCGTGACCGACGGAAACCTGCCCGGCATAGCCGCCGACAATGTTCCAGGCCGACGCCGAGATCGCCGCCAGCAGCACGGCGACACCGATGTCGTGATAGAAGGGATCGTTGAGAACGAAGGGATAGCCAATCAGCGCCAGCGCAAGAATTGGGAGACCGATCCTCACGCGTTCGCTCCTCATGCCTTGCCCATCAGGCCCTGCGGCCGAAGCCACAGCAGTGCGGCGAACAGCGCGTAGACTACGATGTCCTTGTAGATCGGCCCGAGCCAGTAGGCCGATAGTGCCTGCAACAGGCCGATGATTAATCCGGCATAGAGCGCACCCGGCACGCTGCCGAAGCCGCCGAGCGTCACCACCACGAACGCCGTCAGCCCAAAAGTCTCGCCGACCGAGGGCGACCAGGGATAGGACATCGCCATCAGCGAGCCGGCGATGCCGGCGCTCGCGGCCGCCAGCCCCCAGGCCAGCGCCTGCATGCGGTCGGGCCGGATGCCCATCAGCATCGCCGCGTTACGGTCTTCCGCGACCGCGAGCAGCCGGCTGCCGACAAAGGTGCGCGTCAGCAGAAGATGCAGCGCGATCGTCAGCACGATCGCAACGACGCCGGCGAGAAGCTGCGTGCCCGGCACCAGGATGCCGCCGATATTGTAGATGCCGAACGTCGTCTGCGGCAGCGACACGATATTGGCGGAAAACAGGTAGAACGCGGTGTAGCGCAGCAGCAGCGCGAGCCCGAAGGTCGAGAGGATCTGCGCCATCATCGGCCCGCGGATCACATGGCGGATCAGCGCGAAATAGATCCCGATGCCCAGCGTCGCGAGCAGCCCGGCGGCGACAAAGCTGAAGATCGTGGGGCCGCCGCCGAGTGAGGTAACAACGACCAGCGCCGCATACATGCCGAGCATGACGAACTCGCCATGGGCGAAGTTGATGAAATTCATCATACCCCAGATCAGGGTCAGCCCTGCCGAGAACAGCGCATAGATGGCCCCGAGCAGGAGGCCACCGACGATTACCTGCAGGAGAAGCATGGCGCGCTCGCGGGTCCGTGTCGCCGGCAGCCTACACTGCCGGCGGCATCAAGCAATGATGTGTGCCAGCTACTTCCAGCCCTTCATCGGCCATTCCAGCTTCGCCTCGGCCGCGCTGTCCGGCCAGACCAGTTTGTAGGCCTTGTCCTTGAGCTGGATCAGATAGGTCGCGGCCAGGATGTTCTGGCCGGTCTGGTCGAACTTGATGCCGTTATAGCCCATCATCAGCTGCGCGGGCTTGAGGTCGGTCTTGGCCAGCGCCTCGCGGATCTTCTCCGGATCGGTCGAGCCGGCGCGGTTGAGCGCCTCGCCCAGCGCCAGCATCGCCTGCATGTTGCGCGCGCTGGTGTCGTCGAGATCCCGGCCGGTCTTGGCCTTGTACATCTCGTTGATCTTGTAGGTGGTCGATCCCGGCTTGCCGATATCCCAGGCGCTGCGGTTCATCGCGCCCTGCGCGATATCGAAGACCGCTGGAATGAAGGAGGGATCGGAGAAGCCGGAGTTGTCGCCGATCACCATTGGCGGCAGATAATCGAGATTGCGCATCGTCTTCATGTAGAGGATGCTGTCGGAGGTGTAGCTGATGAAGATCACCGCGTCCGGTTTCTTCTCCTTGAGCTGCAGCACCTGCGGTCCGACGTCGGTGGCGTTGGCGCTGTAGGGAACGCGGATCGCGACATTGATGCCGGACTTCTTGGCCTCCGCCTCGACTGCGTCCGCGACCGAGGTGCCGTAGTCGGTGTTCTCGTTGACGATCGCGATCGAATTGACGGTCTTGCCCTGCTTCTTCATGTCGGCGAAGAAGCGCATATAGGTCGAGGCATAATCGCTCGCGATCGGCGTGACGCGATAGACCCACTTGAAGCCGCGGCCGGTGATATTGAGCGCGGCGGAATCGCCGACCATGAAGGGAATGCCGTAGCGCTCGCCCACGGCGGTCGCGGTCAGCGAGCACGACGATTGATAGGCGCCGAACAGCACGTTGACCTTCTCCTGGCTAACCAGCCGCAACGCCTGCTGCTGCGCCACCGAGGGGTTGCCCTGGTGATCGACAAAGATCAGCTCGAGCTTGGCGCCGCCGAGGCCGGGCAGGCCTTCTTCAGCGGCAAGCGGAATGTTGCCGAGCTCGGGATGCTTGCCGTTGATGATTTCGGCAGCGACCTCCACCGCGGCTTTCGAAGCCTGCCCTGCCGCCGCGGCGTTGCCGGTCAGCGGAAACAGCACGCCGATCTTGACGTTGGCGGCGAGCGCCTGCGGCGCGATTGCCGCAACAGATGCGGCTGCGGCCAGCGCCGCGACCCAGGTCGAAAACTTCCTCATCATGCCCTCCCCTTTGTTGGATCTTATCTTGTTTGGCTGGAACTTACCCCGCCGAGCGGCCCTGGGCATCCTAGCCAAAGTGCCAAGGCGCAATGCCGCATCACTTGATCGGCGAAAACTTCACCGGGGTCACGATCTTGCTTTCCTGATGCATCAAGGCGCCGAGCTCCTCGTTGCGGCGCATGAACTCATGCCAGGCCGGGTCCTTTGCCATCTCGCCGCGACGGCGCTGCCGGTCGTTGAGATCCTCAAAGCCCCAGAGATGAACCACCTGGTTCAGCGTGCCGATCTCGTTCTGGAAAAAGCCGATCAGGTTGCCGAGATATTTCAGCTGCACCTGCAGGCCGTACTCTTCATAGAGCGCCAGCCATTTCGGCAGTTTCAGCGGATGAAAGGTATAGGTCCGGTGATCGATGACCATGTCGGGCGCTTCCAATTTCCTGCTTCTTAGCGTCGGTGCCGCGATTAATTCAGCACCTTGTCGCCAAGTCAACGTGGCGCGCGGCCCCGATCAAACCTGCGTAGGGAGCCGGACAATCCGGCTATCCGCCCCTGGGACGATGGTCTATGACGGCGCGAGCAACCACGCGCAGATCGCCAACCGAGACCCCTTGATGACGCCGAAAACTGCCCGCCTTCGCCTGCCGAAACTCGCCGTGGTAGCGGCCCTCGCACTGCTCGCGTTTCCGGTGCAGGCGGAGGTACAGACCGATCTCTGGAGCGGCCAGCGCGCGCTCGACATCATCGTGCAGCTCCTGAAATTCACGCCGCGCTCGATGGAGACGGTCGGCCACCAGCAGACCATCGACTACATCACGGCCGAGTTGAAGAAGACGAAGTTCTCTACCATCAAGACCCAGCGCTGGGTCGAGCGTTCCGCCGGCAAGACGATGGCGATGACCAACATCATCGCCCGCCTCAACCCCGACAATCCGCGCCGCATGATCCTCACCACGCATTACGACAGCATCGTCAAGGCCTATCGCGACGCCAGGCATCCCGACGCGCCGATGCCCGGCGCCAACAACTCCGCGTCCGGCGTCGCCGTCCTGCTCGAGACCGCGCGCGTGATCTCGGCGCTGCCCGATCCGCCTGTTGGCATCGACATGATCTTCTTCGACGGCGAGGAAGGCGCGATCTCGATGGGCGCCGGCGATCCCAATTTCAGGCCGGTCGGCTCGGCCCATTTTGCCGACCGTCTCGCCGAATTCTATCCAAAGGCCAAGCCGGAAAAGGCCGTCGATTTCGACATGGTCTGCGACAGGGATTTGCACCTCAAGCCGGAGCCATCCTCGATCCGATCGGCCGAAGCCGAGGTGAAGAAATTCTGGGACATCGGCGTCAAGACCGCGCCGAACGCGTTCGACCACACGCCGACGTCCTACTCGATCGAGGACGATCACAGCAATCTGCAAGCCGCCGGGATCCCGAGCTTCGTCGTGATCGATTTCGACTACGAGCCCTACTACAACACGCTACAGGACACGCCGGACAAATGCTCCACGCAGAGCCTGGAAGCCGTGGGACGGACGCTGTTGCAGTATCTTTATCTGCCGTGAACGGTTTTGGACCCTCTCCCCCTTTCTGGAGGAGAGAGCCTGTGGCCGATGCGGGTTGAGTGAGCCAGCTCGACCGAAATCTCTAAGGGGATTTACCCGCCCGCTGCGCGAGCAGCGCGTCGAACGCCTGCTTGATGGCGCGGACATGCCGGTCCTTGTAGGGGAATGCCTCGTTGTGCTCATGCACCAGCATCGAGGCATTGACCTCGAACACGACGAGATCGCCGGAGCGATCGAGCCCGCAGTCGATGCCGAAATAATCGAGCTTGATGCGTGCGCGGATCGCGTTCAGCGTCGCATCATGCGGAGGGCCGAACACCGCGCCGGGATTTTCGAGGAACGCCGCTTCCTCCTGCTGCATCCAGACATGCTGGTCCATGTCGGTAGAGTCGTGATGCAGCTTCCACTCGGTTCCGATCGCCAGATGATAGGGCAGGATTTTCTCGCCGACGAAGATGAAGCGGTATTTGCGGAAAAAGCCGTCGACCGAGGCGTAGTCGACATATTCGATCAGGTAGTGATCGCCCTCGCGCGGGCCGAGAAAGTCCGACAGCGCCGCGACGTCTTCGATCTTCTCGAAATCGTCGCCGCCATGGGTCCCGGCGGGACGCGCCAGCAGCGGGAAGGCGAACGGCAGTCTTGCCGCGAGCGCCGCGACCGAGACGTCGCTGCCGGCATCGACGCGCAGGATCTTCGGAATGCGGCAGCCCGCAATCCCCGGCAGCAGGTCCGTGACTTCATCGCGCGTCGTGCGCCCGATCCTGTGGGGATCATTGATGATCGGCTTGCCGAGCCGCGCGACGAGATCGGCCGCGACCGGCAGCACCGCCCCGGCCTGGTCCGCGTCCGAGATCAGATTGACCACGAGATCGAACGCACCCAGCGCCGACACGTCGGGCCGGGAGCAATCCAGCAGCGCCAGCGTGTCGGTGTCGTAGCAGGCGTCCTTGAACAGATAGTCGGCCGGCGTATTGCCGGCGAACGGCGCATAAAGCGCAAGCACGCGGAAATCCGCAGGCTGCTTGATCGCGCGTTTGCGGATCAAGGGCTGGATTTGCGCGGCCGCGGTATAGGCCGCCCGCGCGGCGTTGAGATCGCCACGCTGCTGCCGGATGGCGCCGATCCAGTAGAGGCTCTCGGCATCGCGCGGGTTCAGCGCGGCCGCCCGGCCGAAATGCTCGAGCGCGGCCTCGACCTCGTTCAGCTCGAAGCTCGCCTTGCCGAGTTGATGGCGGACCTGGGTGTCATGAGGCCGCTCCTCGACCAGCTCGGAGAGCAGCGCCTTGGCGACCACCATCTGGCTGGTCGCCATCAGCGCCTGCGCCAGATTGGTGCGCGTCGGCCAATGCGCCGCATTGGTCTTCAGCGCCTGGAAATACAGCGCGATCGCGTCCTGCGGATTGCCGCTCTGCATCTGCACATTGCCGAGATTGCACCAGCAGGCGGTCATGTGGGGCGCAATACGCAGCGCCGCGGTGTAGTTCATGCCGGCCAACGCGAGCTCGCCGCGAACCATGTAGGCATTGCCGAGCTTGGCGTGCAACTCGGACCTGGTCGCCATCGCGAGGTGATCGGCGGTGTCATTGCCGGCGGCAACGAGCCCGCTTTTATAGGCCGATATCGCCTCCTCGAGCCGCCCCCGGGCCTGATGCTCCTGGCCCTGCACAAGGTGCTGCACCATGGGAAGATGGATGATTTCGTCGGCCGAGGCGGGCGTCGCTTGGGTCGGCGTGGCTTGGGTAGGCGTCGCTTGGGCGCTGGTCGTCACGGCATTCACTCATCGCAGGGATCGCTTAACCATGACGAGCACTGGTAAACAAAGCCCTTCCATCCCGGCGGCCATGGAAATTTGCGCCGCTAAAACTTCCGTAATGTCGGCAAACGCGGCGGTGCAGGCGAATCAGCCGGCCATGGTGTAAGGCCTGAGTAAGCGAATGACGGACCCGCCTATGAAAGCGAAGCGCATCGCCGCCCGGCCCACCCCTCGCCCGCGCGATGGCGGCTGGGCGCCGCGTCTGGCGCAGGAAGCGAGGCTCGCAGAGCTGGATGCGAGGCTGGCTGGTGCAGAGGACGTCAATCTCGAGCTCGAGCGCGCGGTGCTGCTCGGCGCGCTTAACCGGCACCAGGATGCGCAGCAGGCGTTTGTCGCGATTTTGCGCAAGGCGCCGACGCATTTCAGCGCGCTGAACGAGCTCGGCACACTGCTCACGAATATGGGCGCGATCGAAGCCGCCTGCCGCGTTTATGCGGAAGCGATCCTGCATCATCCCGACAATCCGCTGGTGCGGGTGAACCTCGCGAACCTCCTGTTGCGCGCCAACCGCTACAAGGAGGCGCGCGAGCATTATGAGCGCGCGCTCCAGGTCGATCCCCACCATGCGCCCGCGCATCAGGGCCTGGGCGCGGTGCTGGCCGACCTTGGCAACCGCGAAGGGGCGCGCGAGCATTTCAGGAAGGGCTTTCGCGGACACGCGGTCTCGACCCTGCCCTATCGCGGCGACAAGCCGCCGATCAGATTGCTGCAGCTGGTGTCCTCCGGCGGAGGCAATATCCCGAGCGGACTATTCCTTGACGACACCCGTTTCCTCACCTCGGTCGTGGTAGCCGATCATCTGGAGCTGTCGACGCCGCTGCCGCCGCATCAGATCATCTTCAATGCCATTGGCGACGCCGATCTCTGCGAGGTGGCGCTCGAAGCCGCGACGCGGATTGTGGCCGGCGCCAGGGTGCCCGTCATCAACGATCCCCGCGCGGTGATGAAGACGGGCCGTATCGGCAATTCGATGCGGCTGCGCGATGCATCGGGTGTTCGAACCGCGCGCACGATGGCGGTCACCCGCGACGTCCTTGCCGGTTCCGATGGCGCCGGCGCGGTCGCTGCGCACGGCTTCTCCTTCCCGCTGCTGTTGCGCTCGCCCGGCTATCACACCGGGCGGAATTTCGTTCTGGTCGAGGGCGCCGCTGGCCTGGCTGCAGCCGCGACCGGTCTCCCGGGCGAACAATTGCTGGCGATCCAATATCTCGATGCCCGCGGTCATGACGGCAAGGCTCGCAAATTCCGCGTGATGATGATCGACGGACGCCTCTACCCGCTCCATCTCGCGATCTCGCAAAGCTGGAAGGTGCATTACTTCACCTCCGACATGGCGGACGAGCACGGTCATCGCGCGGAAGAAGCGAAATTTCTCGAAAACATGTCTGCCGTTCTCGGCGCCAAGGCGATGCAGGCACTGACGGCCATTCAGTCCGCGCTCGGCCTCGACTACGCCGGCATCGATTTCGGCCTGTCCGATGACGGCGATCTGCTGCTGTTCGAAGCCAACGCCACGATGGTGATCGCCAGGCCCAATGACGACGCGCGCTGGGCCTACCGCCGCGGCGCGATCGAGGAGGTGCTGGACGCCGTGGTCGCCATGCTCACGCGCAAGGCCACGGCGCCTCAGGGCCGCCGGCCCTGATCAACGGCCGCGACGCGACCGCAACGCCTCCGCCAGACCTTGCGGATCGTCGGTGCCGATCCGGCGAACCTCGTTCGACTTGAGCCGCAATTCGACGGCATCGAGACCCGACACATTGTAGAGCAACGCCATGCCGAGCGCACCGGCGAGCAGGCGGCCGATCAGGATCAGGGTTCCCGGCTGCGTATGACGATAAGTCACGGCATCGCCTCCGTATTTCCAGGAATCTACCCCTGGCACGTTGGTCGCAGGCCGTTATGGCCGGGATTCGAGACGGACAAAACAGCGGGCACGTCAAGCAAAAAGGCTGTAATCCACAGCCTCAAATTGCGCGGTCTGGGATACCACACCGCCGCAAAATGGTAACAATCTCTGGCAAATGTGGCGGCGCGCTTTGGGGACATCGGGCGCGCGTTGGGGAACATCGTCTGTGAGTGGTTCGCGTATCGCCGCGCTGCTTGTCGTCGGCTTCGCAAGTGTTATGGCGTTGCACTTTTCGCGCGTTTCCGCGCAATGGTGGCACCGTGCCCCGGTCGATTTCGAGGAGTGCGCGGAGGCTGCCCAGAAGTTGGCGGCCAGGGAAGAGAAGTCCGCGGCGCTGGCCGAATGCAGTGCCAAGTTCGCCGGGCGCCGCAAACCCGGCGGCGGCTACAGCTATTATGATTTCATGCAGGACCGCAGCTTCGACATCGCCGGTCCCAATCCGACGCCGGAAGAGCAGCGTCATATCGACGAGCAGTACACGGTCTATCTGGAAAGCCAGCGGCGCAGCGGCATCGCCGCCGCCTTTGCCAAGCAGCAGCAAATGAAGCTGGAGCAGGCATCGCTGCGCACCGAGACCGCCACCGAGAAGATCCCGATCCCGCAGGCGCGCCCGAAAGTGCTGGGCCGCGGCCCCAACAACTGCCCGCGGCACAATTTTTCCTGCGAATGGCCACGGTTGTCGGGCAGCCTCAGCGAATTGAAAAAGCTGTTCAATTCCAACGCGCCGAGCAAGGCCAAGAAAAGCTGAAGCAAGGCTGACGCAGAGCTGGAAATTCACGCCTCAGTGTTTGCGTTTGCCGTGATGCCGCGGCGGGGTGAACGGCGCTGCCGGCTGAACCACCGTCGAGGATGATCCCGCGGCTGCCTTGCGGCTCTCCTGTAACCGTGCGTCATAGCCGGGCGACGGCGTGACCGTCGGCGGCACGGCGAAAGCCGGCGCTATCAGGCCAAACATGGCCAGAGCCGCGATCACGGAAGCTGTACATAGGCGGTTCATCATGCTCCTCCCATGATGCCTGCGGTGGCATCACCCCGCAGATCGCAGTCTTTTTCAGCTAATTCAAGGCTCCATGGCGGTGTGCCAGCCGAGCGTGCCTTGTAACCGTCATGCCCTACCGATATCCTGCGATGGTGGTGGCGGGGCAAGAGGAGGCGATCATGGGTCTACTTGACGTCATCAATGGCATGCAGCAGGGCCCGCGTGGCTCGAGCACGCCGAGTTCGCAACCTTCCGGCGGAATGTCGCCGATGACAATGGCGCTGCTCGGCCTGATCGCCTGGAAGGCTTTCAAGCACATCACCGCAAGCTCGCCTGGCGCGGCGCCGCCAACGGCACCTGCGCCGTCGCCCGCCCCGGGCGGCGGCAGCGTGGCCAGCGGAATGGGCGGTGGCGGCCTTGGTGGTGGCCTTGGTGGTGGGCTTGGCGGTGGGCTTGGCGATATCCTGAAAGGACCGCTGGGCGGCGTGCTCGGCGGCGCCGCCGCGGGCAGCGTGATCTCGGGCGGGCTCGGCGACCTGCTCAAGCAACTGCAGCAGGGCGGCCACGGCGATACCGCCAATTCCTGGGTCGGCACGGGTACGAACAGGGCGATTGCGCCCGGCGATCTCGCCGGCGCGCTTGGCGCCGACCAGATCGATTCGCTGGCCTCGCAAAGCGGTCTATCGCGCGACGATTTGCTGAGCGGCCTCAGCAAATACCTGCCGCAGGTGATCGACCATCTGACGCCGGATGGGCGGCTGCCGACCGACGACGAGGTGTCCGGCCGGCTCTGATTTCATTCTGTGTGAGGAGAAAGGACGACCACCATGAGCTTGGGCGGCTTACTCTGGATCATCATCGTCGGCTTCGTCGCGGGCATCATCGCGCGCTTACTGTCGCCGGGACCGAACAACCCCAGCGGCTTCATCCTGACCACCATTCTCGGCATCGTCGGCGCGTTCCTGGCGACCTGGATCGGCCAGGCGATCGGGCACTATAGCCCTGACCAGGGCGCTGGCTTCATCACCGCGACCATCGGCGCGCTGATCGTGCTGTTCATCTGGAACCGGCTCGTCGCCCGCGGTGTGGTGAAGGATTACAACAGGTGATGCGCGAAGGCGCGTCATCCCGGGGCGCGCCTTAGCACGAACCCGGGATCTCGATATCCTCAGGTGCGCAATTGCGCACCTGAGGTCGCCTCGCGCCCCGGAATGACGGCAATCACTGAATGAGATGCATCCCCGCATCCATGCGCAGCAGCTCGCCGGTCATGTTGCTGGACGCCGGCGTCGCCAGATAGCACACAGCCTGTGCGATATTCTCCGCCGATGACGCGACCTTGAGCGGCACGCGGGCGACGACGGAATCGCGCACCGCCTTGGCACCGGCCTCGCCCCGGCCCTTGGTGAACCAGGGCGTGTCGATATAGCCCGGGCATACCGTATTGACGCGGATCAGCGGCGCCAGCGCGCGCGCCAGCGACAACGTCATGGTGTTGAGCGCGCCCTTGCTCGCGGCATAGGCCACCGACGAACCACCGCCGCTGATGCCGGCAACCGAGGAGATGTTGACCACCGCCCCCGGCCGGCCCGACGCTTTCGCGCCGGCTTCCAGCAGCGACCGCGCTGCGCGGATCATCTGGTACGGCCCAATGGTGTTCACCGCAAAGATGCGCTGGAAATCTTCTGCCGAAAGCTGGTCGAGCTTGTCATGCGCGACATGCTTCGTCGTGCCGGCATTGTTGATCAGTGCGTCGAGCTTGCCCCAGGGCGCGGCGGCCGCGACGATCTTCTGACAGTCTTCGTCGCGCGCGACGTCGCCCTGCACCACCAACACCTCGGCGGCGCCGGCCTTGCGGCAGGCTTCGGCGGTGGCTTCGGCTTCGTTCTTGCTGTTGGAATAGTTGACCACGATGCGCGCGCCGCCCCTGGCCAGAATACCGGCGGTCGCAGCCCCCAGCCCCGACGCCGAGCCGGTCACGATCACGCACAATCCATCCTTCGACATCCGTTTCCTCTTGTTGTTTGCAGCTTCTGATCTTCGGCTGGCGATCTACCATACCAGCGCCCGGAAAGGGAAACTCCGTTGCGCGGAATTGGCGTCCCTCATGCCAGCCCCGCAGGCGCGCATACCGCTGGCAGCTTGTCAGGGGGGTAGCTTTTCCCCATCATCGGGCGCAAGAAAAGGTGCAGGCCGAGCGGGATGGCCGGCCAGCCCAAAAAGAGGAACGCCGTGTCGGAGAGTGAGAACATCGTCGTCGAGACCGCAGAGAAGATCTTTGCCGATCTCGCCGACGCGCAAGAAATCAACCGCGACAAGAAGGGCGAGTGGAAAGCGCCGCTCTGGAAGGCGCTCTCCGAAGCCGGCCTGCCGTTGTCGTGGGTACCTGAGGATTGCGGCGGTTCCGGCGCGAGTCTTGCCGAAGGCTTTGGCGTCGTCGGCGCCGCCGGACGACATGCGATCGCCGTGCCGCTCGCGGAAACCATGCTGGCCGGATGGCTGCTCGCGCAGGCCAAAATTGCCTCGCCCGAAGGCGAGATGACGGTGGCGCCCGCAAGCCCGAAGGACCGCATCACGCTCAACGCCGATGGAACGCTTACCGGCCGCGCCCGCGGCGTGCCCTTTGCGAAAGCTGGGAAGCACATTGCGGTGCTCGCGCAAGGCGCCAAGGGCGCCTCGATCGCGCTGGTCGAGGTGAGCGCGGTGCGTATCGAAGCCGGGCTCAATCTCGCCAATGACAACAGCGACACCGTGAGCTTCGACAAGGTCTCGCCGTCGGCGATCAAGCCCGCGTCGAAAGGTTTCGACCAGACCGCGCTGATGCTGATGGGCGGTGTGGTGCGCTCGCTGCAGATCGCGGGCGCGCTGGAATCGATGCTCGATATCAGCGTGCGCTATTCCAACGAACGCGTCGCCTTCGAGAAGAAAATCTCGAAATTCCAGGCGGTGCAGCACAACCTCGCCAAGCTCGCAGGTGAATCCGCGGCGGCGCTGGCGGCGGCGACTTCGGCGGCCGACACCATCGTCAACAATACCGACTTCAACGACGATGCAGTCTTCCTCGAAGCCGTCGCCGCCAAGATCCGCTGCTCGGAAGCCGCCGAGAAGGGCGGGGCCATCGCCCATCAGGTGCATGGCGCGATCGGCTTCACCATCGAGCACATCCTGCACCGCTATACCCTGCGCGCGCTGTCCTGGCGCGACGATTTCGGCTCGGAAAGCTATTGGGCTGTCAAGCTCGGCGAACGTGTCGCCGCGCGCGGCGCCGATGAATTGTGGCCGTTGGTCGCCTCCCGCTGAGCCCCGAATTGGAACACGAGACACACCATGACCGCAGCCCTTCGTTTCGACCCGATCCGCCTGCCGCAGAAATGCGAGCAGCTCCGCAAGGAAGTGCGCGCCTTCCTCGCCGAGGAAACCGCCGCCGGCACCTTCTCGCCGTTCAAGCCCAACCGCGAGGACACCGACGTGCCGGAGTTTTCACGGAAGGTCGGTGCGCGCGGCTGGATCGGCATGACCTGGCCGAAGAAGTATGGCGGCCATGAGCGCTCTTTCCTCGAGCGTTATGTCGTTACCGAGGAGATGCGGGTCGCGAACGCGCCGACCCGGCGCTTCTTCGTTGCCGACCGCCAGAGCGGTCCCGTCCTGCTCAAATATGCGCCCGAGCACGTCAAGATGGATATCCTGCCGCGCATCTGCCGCGGCGAGGTCTGCTTTGCCATCGGCATGAGCGAGCCGAATTCGGGCTCCGATTTGTTCGCGGCCAAGACGCGCGCGACCAAGACCGACGGCGGCTATCTGATCAACGGCACGAAAATCTGGACCTCCTCGGCGCATATCGCCGACTACATGATCGCGATCTTCCGGACCTCGCCGCCGACCAAGGAGAACCGCCGCCACGGCCTGACGCAGTTCCTGGTCAAGATGAAGCAGCCGGGCATCCAGGTGAACCCGATCGGCCAGATCACCGGCCAGTTCGAGTTCAACGAGGTCGTATTCACCGACTATTTCGTTCCCGACGATCATGTGCTCGGCGAGATCGACGGCGCCTGGAAGCAGGCGACCAGCGAACTGGCTTATGAACGTTCCGGTCCCGAGCGCTTCCTCGAAACCTATTACGTGCTCACCGAGCTCGTGCGCGCGGTCGGCGCCAAGCCCGACCTGCGCGCGGCCGAAGGCATCGGCCGGCTGGTGGCCCAGGTCCACACCATGCGCCGCATGTCGGTGTCGGTCGCGGGAATGCTGCAGGCCGGCAAGGAGCCGGTGGTGGAAGCGTCCATCGTGAAAGACATCGGCACGGTGTGGGAACAGCAGCTGCCGCATCGCGTGCGCGACCTCGCCGCCTTTGTCGAGGAGGAAGCGAGCAACCGCGAGACGCTGGAAAAGCAGCTGTCGTTCGCGATCAAGACCGCGCCGAAACTCACCATCCAGGGCGGCACCACCGAAGTCCTGCGCGGCATCATCGCGCGCGGGCTTGGTTTGCGCTAGGCGCGCGGGCTTGGCTTGCGCTAGGCGCGCGGCCTGGGCCTGCGCTAATTTCAGGAAGGGAACGCTATGACCAAATACACCGATATCGGCGTCGAGAAACATCAGCACGTCGGCCTGATCGAGATCCGCAAACCGCCGCTGAACTTCTTCGACGTCTCGCTGATCAACCAGATCGCGGATGCGCTGGAGGAGTTCGACAACGATATCGAGATCCGCGCCTCGGTGCTCGCCGCGCAAGGCAGGGCGTTCTGCGCCGGCGCCAATTTCGGCGACCCGGCGCGGCAGGAGCAGGAGAAGCGCGGCCAGACCGACCCGGCGTCGAACCTGCCGATCAACCATCTCTACGTCCAGGCCGTGCGCATCTTCCGCAACAAGAAACCGATCGTCGCGGCAGTCCATGGCGCCGCGATCGGCGGCGGGTTGGGCCTCGCGGTGTCGGCAGACTTCCGCGTCACTTGCCCGGAGGCGCGCTTCGCGGCGAATTTCACCAAGCTCGGCTTCCATCCGGGCTTCGGCCTCACCGCGACGCTGCCGGAGCTGGTTGGCAAGAACAATGCGGAGCTGATTTTCTACACCAGCCGCCGCGTCACCGGCGAAGACGCGACCCGGATGGGCCTGGCGAACATCTGCGTGCCGCAGGATCAGGTGCGTGCGGAGGCCATGAAGCTCGCGCAGGAAATCGCCGAGTGCTCCCCACTCGGCCTGATCTCGACCCGTGCCACCATGCGCGGCAATCTCGCCGACCGCGTGCTCGCCGCGACCAACCACGAGCTGGTCGAGCAGAACCGCCTCCGCTCGACGGAAGATTTCAAGGAAGGCGTAAAGGCCACCGCGGAACGTCGCGTCGCGAATTTCAAGGGGCGGTAGTTTTCTTCCCTTCTCCCCTTGTGGGAACCGGATAGGCGGAAATTCTCTAACGATTATAAGGGCGTTTGCCCTATGTGTCCGCCGTTGTGTCCCGATCCGCCGAACCCTCTGGGAAGGCCGCTGATGCGCCCGAAACTCCGGGCCGCTTGTCTGTAGCATAGGCGTCGGAAAAACGCATGGGCGGCGGCTGCGGCGCTGCTGGCGCGGCTCGCCCGGTGTCCTCTAGCCTGCCGCTGGCGGCGCGCTGAGCGGCCTTGCTGCGGGCTTGGCGGTGATGCCTGACGGTGATGCGACCGCGTGGTGATGGCGCGATGGTTGCCCCGCGTCAGAGCGGTGTCGCCGATGACCACATCAGTTCGTAGGCTTCGATCTTGAGCTTCCCCGCGTCCGGCGGCATGCGGACGAGAGTTGTGTGCGACCGGGCAACCAAGTCCTTGAACGATTGCCCGAGCGTGAAAGCCGTCTTGCCGTCGATCAGGATCGCCCGGTCATGAAGGGTGCGCGGTGCGCCGAGCCGCACCTCAAGGGGCTGCTTCATCTGCGGCGCCCAGTGCTGCGCCGCTGGCTTAAGCGACTTGCTATACGTTGCTTCCGCCAAGACCCGCACCGATACCGTGTCGGGCGCGAGCACAGCATAATCAGTCAGCAGCTTCGCGTCGGCAAATGGGTCCACGATGAACACGTCGGCGGTCGCCGTGCTCAACGCCTTGCCGACCGCAGCGAACGCATCGAGCGAGTGGCCAGCGGCGATGAACGCTCCCTGCAACCCGGCGGGCGCGTGAAGCTCCGCCCTCGCAAGTGCCTGATGTGCGATGGCCAAGATCGTGCTTCTGTTTACGTCACCAAGCGAGCCCAACATCTGTGACGAGACTTGGAACATGGCGATGCTCACCGTGTCGGCCAACTTGCCCGCTTCGATCAGCGCCAAGACCTGTGCGACCCAGCGATGCGTTTCGGGTGTCGCCTCCTTGAGGTCGGGCGTCTCGGCGATCAAGCTGCCGAGCCGCAGGTAGATCGTTTCTGCCGTCAGTGGCTCTGTCATAATCGTCCGCGCTAATTTCTATGCGGTCGGACTGTGACCCGAGCGCAGGGTCGTTGCCAACCGATGCCGGGCGGGTTGCCGGTGGATAACCGTCAAAGAAATGTTGGCACGGTCGCGTCCGCTCGCGCCGCGATGATGCGCGACGGCTGGCGATGGTGACGCGGTGGCGATGGCCGACCGGACGGCCAAACCGTGCAAGGCGTTGAGATGGCGAGGTGATGCGATGCTCGGGAGAACCTCCCGAACATCCCGTCGTGAGCCGTGGTCGCGCGTGATGTTGGCGGTGACCGTCCCACGATGGCCCTCTCCGCGAAGGCGACCCTCCCCATCGATTGCATCGCTAGCAAGGTACTGTGGAGAGAAACGGAGGGTGGGGGGACCGCGCGACGGCTTTGTGCGAGCGTACCCAAAAAACAAAAATCCGTGGTGCCCGTGGCCGATCGGCGGCAGACTGGCGAGCGTGGCTCAAACAGGGGCGATGTTTGGGCCAACGGTTGGAGGGAATTGCGATGGCCGATGAACCGCAAGCCGGGACCGTCTCAGCGCAGCAGGCGATGATGCTGCTGCTGCTGGAGCCTGCCGATCTGAAGCGGCTGGAGCGCGCGGGCGCATTCAAACCGATCGCGCCGGGCAAGTACGGGCTGGTCGAGCTTGTGCAGGGTTTCGCCCGGCATGTGCGCAAGGCGGCGGATGGTCCGGTGTCGGCGGAAAAGCTGGCGCAGCATTTCGGTGTCGCGCGGAGTTACATCGCGAAGCTGGTCGAGCAGGGCGTGATCGCGCGGCTTGCCGGTGGCTTCGATCTGGATGCCTGCCGCGCGAAATATCTGGCGCACCTGCGCGCCGAGCGGAAGCTGTCGCCGAAGTCGGCGGCCGATACCGAGTTCACGGCGGCCAAAGCCGAATTGATCAGGATCAGGGTCGCCGAGCGCAAGGCCGAACTGGTGAAGCAGAGCGACGTTGACGAACTGGTCGACGGCATGATGGGCGAGGTGCTGTCGGCGCTGTCGTCGCTGCCTGCGCAGTGCGCGCCGGTTGGCGATCTGCAAACCAGACGCCGCCTTGAGCGATGGGTGTTCGAGACGCGCAAGGCGCTCTCGGGTGCCTTCACCAAGATGGCGGATGAAGCCGGTGAGCCGCCATTGGAGCACGCCGCGTGATGACCGGCGAGATGGACGCGGTGCCGTGCGTGCAGTGCCAGCGAGCGAACGTCTCGGCGTCTGACGTTTGCGACGATTGTCGGAGGGCGCATGGCTGGCGCAGGTTTGCGGAAGCGATGATGCGCGGCGTTGAGCCTGAGGAAGATCGCGAGACGCTGCATTGAGGATGCGCGGACCTTTCAGGCTACTGGGGAGGCGGTGATGATTGTCGAAACCTTCAGCGACGAGCTGCAGCGCATCCCGCAGGTCGTGCGCGCCAACGCTGTACTGCACATCGAGCCGGTGACAGACGATCATCGCATCTTCAGGATTGTGTGGCTCGCGTCGATCATTCGCGGTGCGGGCCGCGCGACCATGAAGGCGATCATCGAAGCTGCAGACCGCCACGGTGTGACGCTGCAGTTGACGGCGGAGCCGCAGCACCCGATTGGCGACGGCAAGCGGATGACGCCGAGCGAGCTTGAAGCCTTCTATGCTGGCTTCGGCTTTGTCGTCACGACGCGCGGCCAGCGCTACTCCATCATGGAGCGGCGGGACGTTGCAGGCTCCGCGCAGATGGAAAGAAAGCCGCGATGAACAACCGTCTAGAGTTCTAGATAGTTTGATTTACTTGCCCAGCCGCTGCTTCAGCGCCCACAACCGGTACGCCGCATCCTCGTAGGGATCATCGCCGGTCGGCGGCGGGATCAGCTTCGCGCCCTCAGCGCGGAAGTGATCGATGCCACGGCCCAGCTTCTTCCCGGCGAGTGTGTGCTGGTCGTTGGCCCAATCGGGGATCGTCGGCGCGAAGTCTTCGAGTTGAGATTTCAACCCGACAGCCGCCGCGAAGTGACAGCCCGCGCGGCTCTTGGGAGCCCTGCACATGAGCCTGATGCAGTTGCCGATCATCAGGCGGGCTTCGCCGATCTTCGATGAATAGCGCTCCTTCGATGCGGCGAGCGATGCCGCGACGAACGGGAAAACGTGCGGCGCTGCCAGCGTGTCCAAATCCTCGTGGCAGATCACCTCCAGCCGATTGCACAGCATCGAATGGAAGGCTTTCGAGGTGTGGAGCAGTTCGACCGCGAATTCCATCGCCTCGCGCTCAAGGCCGCGACGGATGGCCTTCTGGAGCGCTCTGATGCAGACGAGCGCATCCATGTTGTGAACGGTGCGGGGCATCATCGCGGCGACCCCTTGCGCTGAGCGACGATGCGAACGCCTGTCGTGTCGGCGAGGCGGGCCGCGACGATCGCGCGGGCTTGCTGCGCGCTGTGGGCGTAGATGGTGAATAGGAACCGGTTGTTCCGGGTGACGGCGAAGGGGCGTGGGTCGCGCATGTGGCTTGCTCCGGGTTGAAGCCCGGCCGACACGCCGGGTTCAACTTTCAGCCACCGTTGGCGCGTGCAGTAAAACATTGTTTCGTTCGGAAAATCATTATCCCCGCCATGTTGCGGGGCTGATCGCCGCCGCTAGCTAGCGGCTGTTTGAAGCCGCTCCGTTGTGCCCGGCTCGTCAACAGCCGCAATCTGTAGCGGCTTGCCTGTCGCGTCTCGGCGCGGCGTATCCTCTCGCCATGGGCACCAAGTCACGCGAGACGATCTACGGCGCATCGGTTCGGGCGGCGGCAGAGCGGGCCGCTGAGGCGCGCAAGGAAGCTGATCGGCTCGCCGTCGAGGCGTGGAACAAGCGCATGCTCGCCTTCAAGGGACCGGCGCAGCCGTCACCCGACGTTGGGCGATGCGCTCAATGCCGGTTTACGGCTATCTCGAAGTGCGCTGTCTCGGCTGCAACACGCATCAAACCGTTGCGCTCGACATCGTGCGGCGACCGAAGACAACGCCAGTTCATGAGCTTGAGCGTTACATGCGCTGCACGCCAGTGCTCCGAAGTCCGGCGTCTATGCCTACAAGCGCAGCCATCTGGTCGCGCTGCGGCCGACCAAGATAAGCGCGAGCGATCCGCCGTCGACATGGTGGCCGGGCGAGCGTTGATCCACGAGCCAATGCCTTTCTATCCCTCAAAAACAGGACTTGCCTAAAGCGATGGCTAAGGACCCACAGGATATGACGCTGGTGGAGCTATCACTCGACCTTCGAAAGCGCGCAGACAGTCTCTACCACCTCACTGCCAGAGGCGAAATGTATCTGCTACTGCTTATTGCCACTATCTACGCTACAGAAGCCCAGAAGGCCGCAGCCTTCGCTGCAAAGAGCAACGCCACTTACATGCTGTGGTCCGTCATTGTCGCTGCAACTGCTGCGGTGGCCTCTGCCATCTCTGCCTTCGCAACAGCCTACAGCGTCTGGCCTAAAAAGTGACGCTACCTGCTTCTCAGTTGTCACCTCTACCTTATCTATTTATACCATCTCTCAGATCTCCATTCTTCGTTTCCCTTCTAAAACTATCTTCCTTTGTCTTTGCTTATCATTAGATGCCTCCAACTCTTCTTCTCGCCTACATCTCTGCTTAAGTTCACTTAGCAGCTCCATTCTCCTTCATATCTTCCGCTCCTCTATATCTCTCTCCACTTCTGCCATGTTTGCTAGCCTCCTTTCTTCATTTTATCTTTCTCCTATTACCTACATTCATATTTCCTACATATATCTCTTCTTTCTTTCTTTTTCTCTTCTTTTTATTTCATCTTCTCTCTACTTCTAATCTCTTTAAACCTTCTATTCTCTCTTCACCTCTTCCTCATTCATCATCATTCATATCTCTAATTCTATTTATCATATCTATTACTCTACTATTCTTCTTTTTTCTCACTTCTATTAGCTATCCTAATTACTGTTTTTTCTACTTTTCTCTTCTCTTTTTTATCATATCTCTTTCATTTTTCCTCTCTATCCCTATTCTTCATCTTTTTTCTATCCTATCACCTATCATTTCTACTCTATCTTTCTACTCTCTATTTCTCTCATTCACTGAATTTAAGCTCACTTCTCCTCTCCCTCACTAGGTTTGCCAGTTTTTATAGCTGCCGCCAGCTAGGCTTCAGAACAGTCAAGCAAGCCGTACTTCATAGCGCGGGTCAAAAGATGGCGGAAGCCCGCTACAGTAATAACTGGTCAATCTGAGAACTCTGCCAGTGTACTAAACGCAACTTCTACATCTTACTCTCGCAAACGCTGGTGTATCTGTCTGTTGCAAATGCAACCTCCCTTCTGTCCGCTCCTGAGCAGACAGAGTTCAACAGTATGTACTACTTCAGGCTGCGTGTTCTCTGTCATGAACGTGTGCCCAGCAGGCCTGTTAGCCCGTCTCGTTTTTTTTTTTTTGCTATCTACGCTTACCCCTACCTATGACCACGTCGCCCTACGTGACTGTCCCTACACCTTGTGCCGCCGTCGCGTTGGTTTGTGCGGGAGCAGAAGAGCCACCACTCCCGCCCTGAGCCAGAGCACCCATGCGCCAGCGCTAATGCCTCGCTCCATGCGCTGCCTTGCATCCTGACCTGCTTCTCAGTCTGTGGTAGGTGTGCTTTGAGACTGCCAAAGATCAAGCTGTCCCCCCGCGCGCACCAATCTCCCGCGCTGAGTTTGCACGCAGGTCTTGAGCGGTGCGCATCTCGTCATCGCCCGCCTATGAGGTTTAAGCCAGCACGCTCCTGCTATGATGGCTGCAGTTCTGTAGCGCGCTGCAGTGTGACCAGCCGCACGCCTAGCAGCGCTACCTTGTTGATGTCTCCGCTATGCTCGCAAGCAATACCTTGTTCCCACGCTGCTAACACTAAAGTTTCTTCCTGCCTTTCTATGTCTATTAGATCGGACATCGTCTGTGCTTCTGCCTGCTGCCGCTGTTCATGCGTCAACGCGCAACCATCATCGGCTTCGGTGTTGATTTCGGCGTCCAGCTTTGCGAGCGTCGCATCTTTGTTGCGCCATGCATCGATGGCGAGCATGTCTGGTATCTCTGCGAACCCGATGGCCCCCGGCTGTGCGTTGAGTACTTCCACCTTCACCCGCTTCGTAGGCCAAACAATATCGCTATCGTGTTCGATCAGCAGCGAAACATCGGGCTGACCGCGCTGCGCCAATGCCTCGATCATCCCGCGCATCCGCTGCTTGGCGTGGCTCGACGGGTACGGCGCGCTGGCGACGCGATGCAAATCGGCGCGCAATTCGCGGCAACGCCTGCGCCGGTTCTCGACGGCATCGAGCAAACCGGCCTCGCCCTTGTTCAGCCTCTGTTCCGGCCCTTCGTGGTCCTCCAACACGGTGCCGTGCGCTTGCCGTCGCGAAGCCAGCTTTCAACGGCAGCCAGCGCCTGCGATGCTGACCGCCATGCCGCCGCCTTCGTTTCGCTGCGCTCTTGGAGCCTTCGAAAATCATCGGTCAGTTTGTTGACCAGTCGCTGTTGCGTGACGACGCGAGCATCGGTCGTCGGCAGATTGTGCCCATGATTTTGCGGATGATCGGTCAATTGCCGCAGCCTATTTTCGGCCGCGATGCGCGCCGCGCTCGCCTCTTGAATGTCGGCGAAAGGAACGCAGATCGCGTGAGCATCAGTGGCGCGGTCGCGCAATTTCCGAAGAAGGTTTTGTGCGCGCTCTGGCAGAAGCTCGATAGGATCGTACTGCGGCTGAAGCTGTGGACCAGCGGAGAACGACGCTGGCGCGACGCCTGTTACCATTGGTGCCGCAGGCAGACTTGTTGCGGGTGCCCCGCTCTGCTCCGCCACAAATCGTCTCCAGCCTGCTTCGGGTGTTTCGCCTGCCATGGTCGTCTCCTCCATCTCGATGATGGAAGCGACTACACATCAAACGCTGGGCCACGAATAGCATGCAGCCAATGCGCGCCGAATTGTTCGCTCGCTCAACCGGTCGGAGCATTTCAGAGCGGCCCACAGCAGCCCTTCGACGCGCCCGTAAAGTCTTTGCGGACACTGCTCCTCCGCGTACTCCCTGCGCCATGCGCCTGCCCGGTAGCGACTGAGCCTCTTGTGCAGCCATTCCGCCGCCTGACGATCCGACCAGCCAGCGCAGTGGATTTCCGCCGCCAATCGCAGGAAGCAATCGCGAACGGTCAGAAGCAGCAGCGTCATCGGCAGGCGATGGCCCGGACCGATCGGAACGTCGGAAAACATCGATGGACGGATCGGCCTCATCGCGGGTCCAGCCATTTACCGTCCGCGATGATGGACCGAAGCACCCTTGTTGCCTCGCGTTCGACAACGTCCAGATCGCGCGAGCATTGATCGCAGAATGCCGTCACGCTGGCCGATGTCGGCGCGACCGCTGTTGTCGAGAACAGGAACGCGCCGGGAAGCGCGCCATCGGCATAGTTGCCCTTGCATGCCGGGCAGAACGGTCGCCGCTGCATGACGTTGCCGCGCCAGAACGACAGCGCGCGCGACAATAGCCCGTCGAGCGCAGCCGTGTCGTCCGCCGGGATAAGGTACGTAACGAGGTGACCGCGATGCACATCCCGGCGGAATGCCCGAAGATCACGGCGGCGCTCATGGCGTGAACTCATGGCGCTGCTCCATCGCGGTGATGTTCGATGCTGGTCATCGCCGCAGGCTCCCCATCTTCGGATCGCGAAGAAACGGCGGCAGCGGCATCCCCTTCGGTTGCGGCACCCCGCGCATCCGGCGCTTAAGCTCCACGTCGGCCAGACGCTTGGCCCAACCGGCAAGATCATTCGGCAGATCGCTGTCCCACTGCGTCGGCTCGTCCTTCTCGTCCAGCACGTGGGGCTTCAGTTCATTCAAAATCAGCGTCGCGGTGTCCCGCTCTTTCGCAGTCTGATGGGGGCCAGTGTCGCTTGCGACGGCGAAGCGAAGTTTATTGAATGCCGCCCTGCTCACGACGCGCTTGCGCTTCGCGACGGCCTTGCGCGCCTTGCTGCGCTCCTTGTGCAGTTCGGGCAGCAGCACTTCAAGCCAGCGGTTCACTTCGCTCGCAACGCCGCCGCTGATCTGGAGCGGCGGCACGCTGTCCTGCACCTGCTTGGTCAGCCGCGCGATGTATTCGTTTTCGAGCGTGCGGGCACGCACTTCGTACTCGTATTCGAGCGTGCGCTTCTGGATTTCGAGCGCCTTCGGATCGCTGAGTTTGACGTTCTCGGCGCGCAGCCTGTCAATCTCCGTGCGCGCTTCAATCGATGCCGCCTTGGCTGCAGCCAGTTCTTTCGTCAGCGCGGCGATCACCGCGTCAGATGGTTGAGGCGCTGGCGCGGGCTTTGCCGCTGGCGTGACGACGTGCGGCGCGAAAGTGTTTGCCGATGCGACGGCGGGTTTCGGTTCGATGGCGCGCTTGATGGCGGCGCGAGTTGGAGCCTCGCCCTTGCTCAACTGTTCGCTCAATGTCTTGCGGATGATGCCCGGACTTTTCCGCTCTGCATCGCGAACCTTCCGCGCCTCATGCACGATCTTGCTGGTCAGGCCGATGTCGGCGACCTTCGCAGCATTATTCTCACTGGGAATAATGCTCGTGCGGTCGCCACCGGGCTTCGCGGCCTCGCCGCGTTCCTGCGCTGCGTCGTATTCATCGGCCAACCGGCATTGCGCCAGCGCCTCAATGGTCAGCGCATCAGCCTGCGCCTGACGACATGCCGCGATCACGGTGTCATGTGCGTGCTTGGCCTTGGCCAGTCGCTCGGCGGCCTTCGCTTCGTCATAGGCGAATGCGGCATGGTCGCGCGCCTCAAGAACTTCGGCAGCAGTGGTCGCCTTGTCGAGTGTCGCGATGGCTTGCGCGATCAGGTTCGGCAGTAGATTGGCCAACTCGTTCATGCTCTTGCTCCCTCTCGCTGGTTGTCATTGCTTGGCCTGCGATGGCGGACACCGCTTCACCGGCCATGTTCATAACGCTGCGTTGCCAGCGTTCTTGTTCGGTGGTGCAGTCGTCGCAAGGCGTATCGCTGACCAGTACAAGAGCGCCAGCCTTTGTCGCCTTGGCTTTTTTGGGCTTCGGCTTCGACGGATAGCTCTTACCGTCCTTGCCCTTGCGTTTTGCAGGTGGCGCTTTGTCGCCACCTGATCGACGGTCCCTTGCGTTTTGCAGGTGAGCCATTTGGCTCAGCTTTGTTTCTCGCGCGGCTGATCGTCAGGCAAAATGATTTGCGCCAGCGATGGGCGGCAACGTCGCCGGGATCAGCGGCGGGCAGATCAACTTTCAGATCGGAAACTTGATCTGATTTCCGGTCGCAGTCGCATGATCCTTCGCCATCGGCTCCGCACTTCGAGCATGTGAGCCGCGTCCGCACTCTGCAATGAACGTGATAACGGCATCGCGCTTCGGTGGTCATGCTCTGCTCCTCTCGCTGTTGTCACCGCCTGCCGGTCTTGCCGTCCTTGCCAATGTCACGTGACATTGCCTTCGCGACCGTCTTGCCGCCTGCATCGATTTCGCCGCGCCACTTCGTCCGGCACGCGGCCCACAATTCCTTGCGCGCCCGACCGGAAAGCGTGTCGATCATCTGCAGGACCATCGTGGTGACCACGGCATCGACCTTGCGCCTGCTCATGGTGCAGTCTCCGTTTGGCTGCTGGGCATGCGCGCGAGCGGCACGCCGTCGACGAGCTTTTTCCCGTGAACCACCAGTACGGCCTCTGAATGCCGATGATGCCAGCGTCGTGCAGGCGGACCTGCGCGCGCCTGAAGGCGGCGCGAAAGCGCATGTCGGCCGCTTCTTCATCGGCATCGGTGTCAACGACCTTGGCACGCATGGCGGCGCGGACGCAGGCCACGTCAACGACCTTTGTGATCGCCGAATGCAGCGGGAACGGCGGGGCGATGCCATGCGCCTTCACGGCGTCGTACAGCGCCAGCATCAGCAGCCGCTCGCTGGCGCTGGCGCTGTAGCCGCCCACGCTCTCGGCGGGCTCAAGCTCGTGCAGCCGCGCCTCGTTGCGCTGGATTTCGCCTTCGATGGCCGCAAGCTCGTTGAGAAGCCGCCGCCGCTCGCCACTCAGGTGATCGATCGCGCGAGACAGGCTGTCGCGATGGCATCGGCGCAGCGCCTCGTCATCAGCGCGGCCGATCGTCCGCAGCGTCGCGACCACCCATCGGTAGATTTCGGGATGCTCGTCCTGCAATTGTCCCGAACTGTCGTTGCGCGAGACCCGCGCGCCATTCCAGCCGAACTGCCAGACGGCCGAGACCCTTTCAGCCGCTGTTGTGAAGACGCCGACATTGAGCCACTCGTCGCTCGACCGGCCAAACCGCTCGACCAGCACGAACTTGGCGCAGGGCGATATTTGCAGGATGCGCAGCAGGTCGGTTTCCTGCCGCAAAACCCAGCCGCTGGCTTCAAGCGTGCTCTCGGCCAGCATCTCGGCAACATCGTCGGCGAACCGCGCCAGCATCTGCGCGTCCGTCCTGTAGGTGATGCCAGCCGCAACCACGCCGCCACCCTCGACCGTGACACGGTAGCCGTCGCGCTCGTCCTTGACGCTGGCCTCTCTCGCCTTCCCGTCACTCATCACCGACCTCCATGATCATTGTTGGTGACCGACCGCGCATGCGCGCACGCACTGCGTCACGCCGCGCCTCCATCTCGCGCTGGTGCATGCGCGCATAGGAAAACGGTTCGGCTGCCGCGAGCGCACTGGACCGATAGCGCGGGCCTGCGATCTCGACATGCGTGCCCGGCACCATCCAGATCGAGCAGTCGGGACCGTGGTCGCGATGGTAGACGACGAAGTCCGCAAGCATGTCGTGCTGCCGCTTCAGATAGACCGGTGTCATCGCGGCCTCCTGCTCGCCTGATCGACCGCGCCTTTTCCCATCCCGGTAACAGCGGTAACGGCGTTCGCACTCACTGCTTCCACCATTCAGAACTGTTACTGTTGTTACCAGTGTTACTGGGGGTGGCTGAGAGGGTGTAAACGCCGTACTTGACCCTCTCGATCACGCCATCGGTGGCCATCTTCAAGAGCAACCGCCGACTGTTGCCGGGCTTCTGACCGGTAACACTTGCGATGTCCTTCGCGGTCATTTCCGCGCCGTGTTCGCGCAGCGCCTCGACAATTTGCTGGCGTTCGTTGGATCGGTGCACCTCCCGCGCGTCTCCAAGGATGGTCCACCGGCAGGTACTGCGGTTGAACGTGACCGCCTTGTCGATTTCGTCAACATCGCGCGAGCGGCCATAGAGGCGCACGCCCTGCGCCTTGCGGTCGATCACCAGCACCGCGTCGGCGGCACCGGCAAGACCGAGCGTGCCCGACACCGCGTCAATCGGATCGTCGGCCTCGCCCTTTCGGGTGTGATGGATGACGAGGATCGCAACGCCGGTATCACTGGCGATCTTCTGCAACTCCGCGATGGCATCGTAGTCGGCCTCGTAGCTCTGCTTGCCGTTCGGCACCCGCTTGCGGAAGCGCGCTAGCACGTCGATCACGACGAGACGCGGGTTCTTCGCCTTCTCGATCCACGTTCGGATGCGCTCCAGCCCGCCAGCATCGGCGCGCGGCCATGTGTGAGCGCAGGCAAAGCGCGGCCATTGGTCCTTGTTGATGCCAAGCAGCTTGGTTAGCCGCCGCTGCATGCGGCGCTTGTTGTCTTCGAGCGCGAGGAACAGCACGTCGCCCTGTTCGCACTTGATGTCGCCAAGGCAGAAGCCTGCCCTGTCGACGGCAATGGCAACGTCGAGCGCAAGCCATGTTTTGCCGATCTTCGGTCGCGACGCGAGCAAGGTCAGCCCTTCGACAATAATATCACCCGCGATCTTCTTGAGCATGGGGAAAGCCTCATTGCGCAAACTGTGAACGCTGTAGAGGTCGGACGCCGGGGCTTGACGACGAGGGTTCTTGCGCGGCCTCTTTTGGCGCGCTGCCTTGTCGTCGGCATCTGCTTCGGTCGGCATGATCGGCTTCCCATAGTCGGGAGCCGGGCTTGCAAAGCATCGGGCGCGCTGGCATATGCGGGCTCGCTCAAGCCCCTACATATTCCGGTGCGCGCTGCTGCCTGCAGCGCCCCGGTCTTTTTCTATGCGGGTTCAGTCTTGGCCTTGCTTTCGGCCTCGCGCTCAGCGCGCCAGCGACTAGCCGCTTCGCGGCTGATCAGGCGTCGCGTCCCGATGCTGAAGGTATCGGGCATCAAGTCGGGCCGCTTATAAAACATTTGGACCGACAGCCCGTTGCGCGCGCAGAACTGCTCGATTGAATAGGCCTCAGTCTCGCCGGGCGGGGCGAGTTGCTTGCGGCGCGATTTCCGAGCCGGGCGGCGACGTGGGCCTTCGGTCGGCTCGCGCAGGGACTGGCGAAGTTTTCGCTCAAGCTCGATGGGATCAACGTCGTCTTCTGCAGCCATGGCGTCCTCACATTAAAAGTGTGGTTACGTGGCGAGCAGTGGAAACGCAGAGAGAGCCCCGCGCAATGGGGCGGGGCTGAAAAAACCTGCGGCGAATTTGTGGCGAGGCTATCGCACCATCGGAACGACGTTGCCAGCGGCTGGCGCTGGCGGCGGCTCATGCTGGAGCATCGCACGACGCGAGATGTCATCGGCGTGGTCGGTGATGTGCTTGCTGTAGGTCCGCTCAATCTGCGCAACCGATGTGTCGTGGCTCGCGGCGACGACCCTGACCGGCACATGGCGCAAGAGCGCACGAACAACGCTTGAATGTCGCAGCGCGTAGAGCGTCACCTCGTCGGGATCGCGGCCGATCGCCTTGACGACTTCGGCAACGTCCTCGCGATAGTCGTCGCTCGGCGACTTGCTCCATGGTCGGCGATCGGCCTGAAGAAGCAACGGCGCATCGGCTGGGCGGCCCTTGGCGGCCTTCTTCAGGCTCGCCGCCAGCGGCTCGCTGATCGGCACGTTGACGCGCTCGCTCTTGCGCGCGGCGCGATTTTTACTGCCGCCCTTCGCGGAGCGCGGCATCGCCAGCTTCGGGTGTGTGCCACCGTGCAGGTCCTCGATCAGCAGCCGCGCCGCTTGGCTCGGTCGCGCGCCGGTCTCGCCGAGAACGTGGACGAGCAGGCCGAGCGCGCCACCATGCGCATAGGCGGCGTTGATGAACTGGCCAACGGTGCGATCATCGAGGATGACGTTGCGCGCGACCGTCGCATCAGGCAGCGCCTCCAGCCCGATCTCCCATGCCGACTTGTTCTGGACGCGGGCGTCGTGCGAGGCGGCGAGGTTGAGCGCGGCGCGAAGCCCCTTGCAGTAGCGAACGACACTCGATGGCTGCAGGCCCTTGTCGAGCAGGCTGTTGCGCCAACCGTTGAGTTCCTTGGCGTCGAGCAACTGGACCGGCTTTGACTTGAGCACGCTGGTCAAATGCGAGCGCGGATGCCGCGCGTTGTAGACCGAGCCGCCGCGCGTCTCCAGATCGCGCTCATAGGCATCGAGCGCTTCGGCGACGGTCGCCGGGCGGCTGTCGTCGCTGACCTCGCCGGGCTGCCGCCGTGCAAGCTGCTTCGCCACATCCTGCGCCTGATAGAAGTCCAAGATGCTCTTGCCGTCGCTGGCGTCGAAGTCGTCGGCCTCCGCGAAGGCTTTGGTCCAGTACGCGCCGTGACCGTCGCTGACCTTGGCGACCCAAGCACCGTTGGTCTTGTTGCGGCGATAGAGCAGCGCGATGCCGCGCCCGAGCGATGAGCCGCTGTAGGGCTTGCGGCGAGGTGCGAGCTTCAATCGCGCGCTGCGGCTTTCGAGAAGGCTGTTGCGGACTTTGCGTGCCATGTGTGTCCCCGGTTTTGTCCCAATAACGTGTGTGAACTCCTATGGAGGAGTATAACCCGTTGTGGAGATATTTCTAGGGATATGAGGGACTTACCGGAACGCTTGTGGATACGTAGGGATGCCTATAGAGAGCTAATTCTCCCCTTGTGGGAGAAGATGGCGTGGACGAAATCCACGCCGAATGAGGGGTCTCTATCCGTGGAGACAGACCCCTCACCCGTCTCAATCGTGCTTCGCACGATTGATCCACCCTCTCCCCGGTCTGAACACCCACAAAGGGGAGAGGGTGCAATGAGTTCGCGGCGCGCTCGGTTTACTTCCGCGGCACCACCAGCGCATCCACAATCGTCACGCCCTGCCCTGTGGCGTGCACCAGCACCGGATTGAGCTCCATCTCCGCGACATCATCGCGCAGCCGCGCGGCAAGTACCGACACCTCCGAGATCAGCTTCGACAGCGCGGCGGCGTCCGCCTTCGCCGCACCTCGAAAGCCGTGCAGCAGCGGCGCGGCTTTCAGCTCGTCCAGCATCGCCGTCGCCTCGTCCGCACTGACCGGCGCAGGGCGATAGACCACGTCGCGGAACAGCTCGGCGGTAATGCCGCCAAGCCCCACCATCACCATCGGACCGAAGGTTGCATCGAGCAGCGTACCGATGATGATCTCGACGCCCTTCTTCGCCATCGGGCTGACCAGCACGCCCTGGATCGCCGCATTCGGCCGGTGCTTCTGCGCGCTTTCGAGCAGATCGCGAAACGTCGAAAACGCCTCGCCCTTGGTGATGATGCCGACGCGGACGCCGCCGACTTCGCTCTTGTGGGCGATATCGGGCGACTGGATCTTCATGACAAGCGGAAAGCCGACACGCGCAATCGCCGCATCGAGCCCGTCACGCTCGGTCACCAGCACCTCGTCCGGCAGCGCGACGCCGGCCTCGCGCAGCAGCGCCTTGCTGTCGGCCTCCGACAGTTTTGGAGCCTTCAGATGCGCCGAGAAGTCGCGCGCCGGCAACGACGCCATGTCCGCCGTCGGCGCCAGCTTGAATTTCGAATATTCCAAGAGCCGCCGCATCGCGACGCCGACATGGGTCAGGCCCGACAGCACCACCACGCCGGATTTCGCCATTTCCCGCCGCGCGAATTCCGACGGCAGCGTATAGGAATAGAACACGACCGGCTTGTTCTGCGCTGCGATCACCGGCTTCAGCTCGGCCTCCTTGAACGGCATCCTGACATCGCTGGAGAACGACATGATCACCAGCATCGCGTCGATCTCGCCGGACGCAGCGAACAGCTCGATGCTCTTCTGCAACCCGCCGCTACTGACGCCCTGCGCGGTGACATCGACGGGATTGCCGGCCGCGCCATAGGACGGCATCCACTTCTTGATCTCGGATTGCACGCCCGCGGACAACGCCGGCACCTGCAGGCCCTGCATCGACACCGTATCCGCGCCCCAGATGCCGGCACCGCCGGACACCGTGAGCACGCCGACGCGGTCGCCCTTCGGCAGCGGATTGCTCGCCAGCACCGCGGCGATCGCCACGGCCTCGTCGAGGTCGTTGGAAACGATGAAGCCGTATTTGGCGAACACCGCGTCATAGGCCGCCGACCAGCCGGCCATGCTCGCGGTGTGCGAGGCGGCCGCGCGCTGGCCCGCGCCGGAGCGGCCGACTTTCGTCACGATCACGGGCTTGCCGACCTCGGCCGCGCGTTTGGCGGCGGCCAAGAACTTTTCGACGTCGCGGATGCCCTCGATGAACAGCAGGATCACGTCGGTCGACGCATCCTGCACCATGTAGTCCAGGAATTCGCCGGCGCCGAGATCGCTCTCGTTGCCGGCGCTGACGCAATAGCTGACCGCAACGCCCAGCGCCTTGGCGCGATGCTTGATGGCAAAGCCGATGCCGCCACTTTGCGCGACGACGGCGATCCGCTTTTTGGTCGCGACCAGCGGGACATGGCCCGGCTTGACGTCGACGGTGGGACTGAAGGTCGCCGCGACCTTCTGCACCTCGCTCATGAAGCCTTCGGCATTGGGGCCGGAGATGCGCATGCCGGTACGCCTGGCGATCGCAACGATCTTGTCCTGCATCGCAGCGCTATCGCCGCCTTCTTCCGCGAAACCGGAGGAGATGATCACGGCGTTCCTGACGCCGGCCGCGGCGCATTCCTCCAGCGCGCCGACCACGGCGCGGGCGGGAATGATGATGACGGCGAGATCGATGGGGGCGCCGATTTCGGCGATAGTCTTGTAGCATTTGAGCCCGTCGATGTCGGGATAGTTCGGATTGATCGGATAGATCCTGCCCGGATATTCATTCTTGCGCAGCATCGACAGCAGGCGGCCGGGGATCTTCTCCTGGTCGCGCGAGGCGCCGATCAGGGCGATGCTTTTCGGCGCAAAGAAGCTGTCGAGCGGATGCGGCATGCGGGGCGGTCCTTCTTGTTCTTGTTATGCAACCGTCATTGCGAGGAGCGAAGAACGTAGGGTAGGCAAAGCGAAGCGTGCCCACCGTTTGGTCGTGAAGCGGGATGATGCGTGGTGGGCACGGCGCTTGCGCGCCTTTGCCCACTCTACGATCCGCCAATGTCGCCATTCACACAGCAAGGCGGAAATTCATGCCGCCAATGAAGAACTCGTTGCCACTGACCTTGTAGCCCCGCGCCTTCGCGGCCTCGCAGACCTTGGCGACATTACGGACTCGGAAATCCAGCCCGCTCATGATCTCGTCGGCGCCCTTCACAAAGCGGAACGTGCTGTTCGGCAGCTTCAACTCGGCCGTGCCGTCCGCGCCCTTCGAGACCCCGACCCCGATGATCTTGCCCCAATGCTCCGCAAATCCCGTTGGATCGGGACCTTGCATCTCCACGCCGGTCAGCGCCTGCGTCACATCCTTGCGGATATGCTTCTGCCAGTCGGGTCCCGCCGGCGGATAGGTGCCGAGCACATCGTCGCTGCCATCAGTATGGTTGAACTCGATGAACGCGGCGCGGCAGTCGCGCGGATGCAGTTGCACGCCGAGATATGGCGCGTGCGCGATGCGGTTCGCCGTGCGCACGCCCATCGCATTGGCGCGTCGGCCATGGGCGTCGGGATCGTCGCAGCAGAAGATCGCCATGTAACCGCCGCGGCCGCCGGTCTTCTCGACGAAGCGGCCCGCCGCCGTGCCGTCGCGGAACGGCGCGACCATTTCCAGCAGGATCGTGTCGACCGGCAGCAGCGCGTTGACGAGGCCGTATTTCTCGACGTTACCGTCGCGGTAACAGACCTCGAGCCCCATGATGCCTGCGATATCAGGGACGGCAGGCTCGAGGTGCGGCGCGACCAGACAGATCTGCCGCAGCCGCATGTAGGGCGCCATGGTCAATGCCCCTGGAACGCGGGCTTGCGTTTCTCGACGAAGGCCTTTGCCGCTTCCTTGTGGTCGGCGGTCTCGCCCGCGCGCGAATGGTGGATCGCCTCGCCGTCGAAACAGGCCTCAAGCGACATCGTCTCGGCATTGTTGATGTTGCGCTTGATATAGCCGAACGCGATCGACGGCCCCTGCGCCAGCGACATCGCGAGCTCCTGCGCGGCGGCCTCACATTCGGCGTCGGGCACGACCCTGGTGACCATGCCGAGATCGAGGGCCTCCTTCGCCGTCAGAACAGGCGACAACAGATAGAGCTCGCGCGCTTTCGCACTGCCGAGCATCTTGGTCAGGAAGTAGGTGCCGCCGTAGTCGCCGGAGAAGCCGACCTTCGCAAACGCCGTCGTGATCTTGCAGGATTCCGAGGCGACACGGAGGTCGCAGGACAGCGCGATCGAAAGCCCCGCGCCGGCGGCTGCGCCGTCGAGCTGCGCGACCACGGGCTTCTGCATCTGGTGCAGGATGCGCGACACCTCCATGCCCTTGCGCAGGTTGACCTGCTTCTCCTCGAACGACATCGGCGCGCGGCCCGCCGCCATCGACTTCACGTCGCCGCCGACGCAGAAGGTGCCGCCCGCGCCCCTGAGCAGCACCGCCCGCACCTCCGCGTCCTCGGCGGCGCGCCGCGCCGCATCGACGAGCCCCCGCGTCATGTCGGGACTGAGCGCGTTGCGCCGGTCGGGGCGGTTCATGGTGATGGTGAGGAGGCCCTTGTCGAGGTGCTGGAGGACCATTTCGTTGGCGGTCATGTTTGTTGTCCTTGTTGTTTGATTTCAGGAACCGTCATTGCGAGCGGGATCCTTCCGATTTCACGGGCCGCACGGCGCTATTTGATTGGGCGCGATCATGCCGCATGCCTCCGGGAGCGGCAAGCCGAGCGAATGTCAGCGAGCGCGAGTTTTCCGCTGAACGGAATGGATGGGTCGCGCGCCGGTTACCTACGGCGAGGCTGTTTGTTGTAGCTTGAACTCGTCGATGCGCTTGACCTGGGCGACATCGGCAAGTGCGCGTTTCCGATCGCCCATCCGACGGAAGACAATGGCGCGATCGACGTAGGCGTCGGCGAAGTTCGGATCGAGATAGATCGCCAGATCGAAATCGATGAGGGCGAGGGGCAAATCGCCACCGCGATACGCCAGGCCGCCGCGCTCCCGATAGTATCTGGCGTTCTTCACTGCGTCGGAAACCGCCGGAACGACAACTGTATTGTCCGCGGATGCCACAGCGACTGGCGCCACGATCTCCTTGGCAGCATCGGGGCGTCGCGGCTCATCGATGACCGTGACGTCACCGGGCCTGTCGCGTTCCCCGGCGCGGCCGACTGTAGCTGGTTCGGATGGCGGTGTCGGCATCGCTGCGGCCAGTGCCGACGCTGGTACGGATATTCCTTGTACTTGCGTTGGAGCGATGCGCGTCCTCGAAAGGTTTTCGATCAGCAGGAACGCGCCGATGGATACGAACGCGATCACCACACCTGAGATGGCGTGCGGGAGCAGGCTGCGGAACCCGGTGACGCTCTTGCGCTTTGAGGTTAGAGCTTGCTGCCGCTGGGCCTTGGCCAGACTCGCATCGTAGGTCGCGCGCTGCGCCTCGTCCTGGAGAATCGCATGGGCGCGGACGATCCGCCGAAACCTTTGCGGCGCGTCGGGATCATCGGGATTGTTGTCGGGATGGTTGGCCTTTGCGGCTTTGCGGAATGCCCGCCTGAGGCCGTCAGCGTCGTCTTCAGGAAGCGCCTCGAGTAACTCGTAAAGGGTTGGCACAATGCCCTCAAAATTATGACTTCAGAAAAATCCCCCCAATTCAGCGATTCCCACCCGCCTAAGAATGAAATCCTCGCGACCAAAAGGTGCCATGATATGGCGACAAGAGGACGAAATATGGAGCTGTGGCCCAGGAATTGTGACCGGGAGACACCCGGCGCCGGGTGGATTGACTACAATCAAAGATTGATAGTTCTTCGTAACTCGTCGAAATCGTGCGTTCGCTACTGGACGGGCCGTTGTGGCGGAACCCGCTCGACTTCGCACGTGCCGGCTGCCTGCAGCTCGCTCAGGCGTTCTCGCGCCGCCTTTTCGGCGTCCTGATAGCACTGGCGCTCGAACTCGGCTTTGAGGCGAGCCCATTCATCGGGGTCCACGGCCTTGATATCGGCTCTCTTGAACTCGCAATTGGGCGCCGGTTGAGCCGTCAGCAGCGCCGGGTCGGGACGGCGAACGCGCAGTTCGGCAGGCTGCGGCGGTTCGGCGTAGACCCGGGGACGCGAAGGCGAGCGAACAGGGGTTGGCCTGACCGCTCGCTGAACCCGTTTGAACTCATGATGAACCGGATTGAGCTCAGTGCGAGCCGGATTGCGCGCGCATCCAGCCAGCGCAAGCGCAAGGACAACGACAGAGATGGCCGGCCGTTTCGGAGACAACGACAGCAGGCCGCTCAGCCGCGACCGCGGCTTCGCCCATTCGCGGCAATTCTCTGCACAATGCGCCTGATGCGCGATCGCCATGCTGATCATTCCGATTCAAAGGCGAGGCAGGCTGCGAACGCTGTTCGCAACAAAATCTCGCGCAGAAGCGCGGCAACCTTGAACGGAAAATTTGAATCTCAGTCTAACGAGCACGATGAATGAACTATTAATCCGCTTCGTTTTCAGGTCTGCTCGCTCATAGAGACATGGACCGGGCATGGTGCGGCGAATACGGGCGCAAATCGGAGCATGACATCGAGGGCGCGAATCTTTCGCCGCGCGGCCGCAACGGCTTTGCCGGCATTGATAGCTCTCGCGGCCACGCCGTCGCGCGCCGGGCCTTGCGATTTCGAGCCGCAAGGCGAAGGCCATGTCAGTGAGGTGATCAGTGGCAAGGGCTTTCGTCTCGCCGACGGCCGCGAGATCAGCCTCGCCGGCATCGAGCCGGTTTCGTCCGATGCAACCAGGGCCGGCCGCGCCGCAATGTTGTCGGCCATCGTCCTGGACAAGGATGTGCGCCTGCACGGTGAGGACGATACGCCCGACCGCTACGGCAGGCAGGCCGCCTTCGTTTTCCTCGGTGATAGCGACATGCCGGTGCAGAGCCGGCTGCTCGCCGACGGCGCGGCGCTGGTCTCGACCGAGGTCACCGACAAGGACTGCGCGACCGTGCTCACGGCAGCCGAGGCCGCGGCGCGCGCCCGCGAAAAAGGGCATCTGGGCCAATCCTGCTGTCATAAAAAGCGCGGAAAGTGCAGACGATATTTTGGCCGGGATTGGGCGATTTGTGCTTGTCGAGGGCAGGGTTTTGTCCGTACGACAGGCTGGGGCAACGACTTACCTGAACTTCGGGCGACGCTGGACACGGGACTTCGCTGTGACTATTTCGAGGCGCATGCTGCCGGCGGTTGAGGCTGCGGGCGTAATCGTCAAGTCACTGGAGAATCGGCGGATTTTGGTTCGCGGTTGGGTCGAGGCACGCCCCGGCCCGCGGATCGAGGTAGTGAGGGCCGGGCAAATCGAGGTGCTGGGCGGGAACTAACCCCTTAGACAGACGAGTAGCTTGACGTGGATGGGCTTGCGGGACGGCGCAAAAGGGGAATGAGCCGCCAGCTTTGGGCTGTGCCGGCTTTGCTGTGGGCGGCAGCCTCGCTGGCGGCCTGCGGCGACATGGGCCGTTTCCAGACGGCAGCGGCGCCGACCGCAGTGCCCGCGATCAAGCCGAACCGGGCGGTCGCGACCACGCCGGCCTCCGAGAAGGAGCACGAGCGCATCCTCACCTCCTATGGCGGCCTCTACGACGATCCGAAGCTGGAAGCGCTGGTGACCAGGACCGTCGACCGGCTGGTGGCCGCTTCCGAGCGGCCCGACCAGCCCTACAAGGTCACCATCCTCAATTCCGGCGCGGTGAACGCCTTCGCGCTGCCGACCGGCCAGCTCTATGTCACGCGCGGCCTAATTGCGCTCGCCAACGACACCTCGGAACTGTCGTCGGTGCTCTCCCACGAGATGGCGCATGTGCTGGCCAAACACGCCGCCCAGCGCGAGGACCAGGCGCGGCAGGCCGCGATCGTCGACAAGGTCGTCACCGACATGGGCAGCGATCCCGAGGTGACGGCGTTCACGATCGCCAAGAACAAGATCTCGATGGCGAACTTCTCCCGTTCGCAGGAGATCGACGCCGACGCGATGGGCGTGGAGATTTCGGCGCATGCGCATTTTGACCCCTATGGCGCCTCGCGCTTCCTCACCTCGATGGAACGCAATGCCGAATTGAAGGCGGGCAAGGCCTCGCTCGATCCGCGGGCGCAGGACTTCCTCTCCTCGCATCCGGCCACGCCGGAACGCGTGCAGAAGGCGCAGATCGCGGCACGGCAGTACAATTCGCCCGAGAATGCCGAGCGCGACCGCGAGGATTATCTCTCCACCATCGACAACATCGTCTATGGCGAAGACCCCAGCGAAGGCTTTGTGCGCAGCCGCCGCTTCCTGCATCCGAAGCTCGGCTTCACCTTCCAGGCGCCCGACAATTTCTCGCTCGACAACACTGCACAGGCCGTGATCGGCGTGCGCGAGGGCGGCGCGCAGGCGATGCGCTTCGACGTGGTGCGGGTGCCGGCGGAGCAGACGCTGAGCGACTATCTCAATAGTGGCTGGATGGAGAATGTCGACAAGTCCGCGACCGAGGACATGACCATCAACGGTTTCCCGGCGGCGGCGACCACCGCGCATGGCGACCAGTGGCAGTTCAAGGTCTATGCGCTGCGCGTCGGCAGCGACGTCTACCGCTTCATCTTCGCCGCGCGGCAGAAGACCACCGAGAGCGAGCGCAACGCGCGCGAGACCGTCAATTCCTTCCGCCGCCTCACGCTGGAGGAAATCCAGGCCGCCCGTCCGCTGCGCATCAAGGTGATCACGGTGCAGCCCGGCGACACCGTCGAATTGCTGTCGCACCGCATGGCCGGCGTCGACCATCCGGTCGAGCGGTTTCGCGTGCTCAACGGGCTCGACGGCAAGGCCCAGGTGAAGGTGCGCGACCGCGTGAAGATCGTGGTGGATTGACGCGCGAAAGCGCGTCATCCCCGAGCGCGCCCCGACCCGATCGATCATGGCGCGGCTGTGCAATTCCTGGACTTCTCGCAGCCGCTACCGTGTTGCTTGATGGCCCCAGCTTGCTTGGAGGGTTCAGCAGGCAGACCGAAGCCCTTCACCAGTCCGAAGATCGCCGGGATCACGATCAGCGTGAGCAGGGTCGAGGACATCATCCCACCGATCATCGGCACCGCGATGCGCTGCATGATCTCGGAACCGGTACCGGTGCTCCACATGATCGGCAGCAGCCCCGCCATGATCGCAACCACCGTCATCATCTTCGGCCGGACCCGCTCGACCGCGCCCTCCATGATCGCATCGCGGACATCGATCCGGCTCAACTTCCGTCCCTCGGCGGCACGGCGCTCCCTGATCTCCGCAAGCGCCTGGTTGAGGTAGATCAACATTACCACGCCGGTCTCGGCGGCGACGCCGGCGAGTGCGATGAAGCCGACAGCCACGGCAACCGAAAGATTGAACCCGAGCCACCACATCAGCCAAAGGCCGCCGACGAGCGCGAACGGCAGCGACAGCATGACGATCATCGTCTCCGTGATCGACCGGAAATTGAGGTAGAGCAGCAGGAAGATGATGAGCAGCGTCGCCGGTATGACGATCTTCAGACGGGCCATGGCCCGTTCGAGGTATTCGTACTGCCCGCTCCAGACCACGTAGTAGCCCGGCGGAAACTGGACGCTGGCCTGAACGGCGCGCTGCGCCTCAGTGACGTAGCCGCCGAGGTCGCGATCGCGGATGTCGACGTAGATGTAGGTCGCGAGTTGGGCGTTCTCCGTCCGGATCGAACTCGGGCCGCGCGCGAGTTGAACGCTGGCGACCTCCGCGAGCGGTACCGCCCCTCCGGCGGGCATGGGGACGAGGATGTCGCTTGCGATCTTTTTCGGGTCGTCCCGGAGGTCGCGGGGATAGCGCATGTTTACCGTGAAGCGCTGACGGCCTTCGACGGTCGTGGTCACTGCCTGGCCGCCGAGAGCGGTCGCAATCGTGTCCTGGACGTCCTGGACCATAATGCCGTATCGCGCGAGCGCGGACCGGTCGGGCGTGATTTCCAGATAGTAGCCGCCGAGACTGCGCTCGGCGTAAGCCGACGATGTGCCCGGGACCGCCTTCAGCACCCGCTCGATCTGCCTGGCGAGCCTGTCGATCTCGACGAGGTCGGTGCCGATCACCTTGACGCCCACCGGCGTCCGGATGCCAGTCGAGAGCATGTCGATGCGCGCCTTGATCGGCATGGTCCAGGCATTCGAAACGCCCGGGAATTGCAGCGCCTTGTCCATCTCCGCAATCAGGCCGTCGATGGTGAGGCCCGGCCGCCACTGCTCCTTCGGCTTGAGGTTGATGAGCGTCTCGAACATTTCGGTCGGCGCCGGATCGGTCGACGTCTCGGCCCGTCCGGCCTTGCCGTAGACGGAGGCGACCTCGGCAAACGACTTGATAATCCGGTCCTGCATCTGCATCAGTTCGCCGGCCTTGGTGACCGAGATGCCGGGCAGCGTGGTCGGCATGTAGAGCAGCGTGCCTTCGTTGAGGTTCGGCATGAACTCGGTCCCGAGCTGGCGCGCCGGCCAAGCCGTCGCGGCGAGCACGGCGAGCGCAAGCAGGACAACCAGCGTCTTCGCCCGCAGCACGCCCTTGATGACGGGACGGTAGACCCAGATCAGGATGCGATTGATAGGGTTCCTGTGCTCCGGAACGATCCGCCCACGGACGAAGATCACCATCAGAGCAGGCACCAGCGTGATCGAGAGCAGCGCGGCTGCCGCCATTGCAAAGCTCTTGGTGAAGGCGAGCGGGCTGAACAGCCGGCCCTCCTGCGCCTCGAGCGTGAAGATCGGCATGAACGAGACGGTGATGATCAGCAAGCTGAAGAACAGCGCCGGCCCCACCTGGGACGCAGCATCGATCAGAATGGCGACCCGGGACTTGCCGGGCTCGGCGCGCTCCAGGTGCTTGTGGGCGTTTTCGACCATGACGATCGCGGCGTCGACCATGGCGCCGATCGCGATGGCGATGCCGCCGAGGCTCATGATGTTGGAGCCGGTTCCGAGCAGCTTCATCCCGCCGAACGCCATCAGGACGCCGACCGGCAGCATCAGGATGGCGATGAGCGCGCTACGGACATGCAGCAGGAAGACGACGCAGACCAGCGCGACGACGAGGCTTTCCTCGACCAGCGTATGCTTGAGCGTATCGATGGCGGCGTAGATCAGGTTCGATCGGTCGTAGACCGGGACGATCTCGACCGATTTCGGCAGGCTGGTCGCGATTTCCTTGAAGCGCTTCTTGACGTTTTCGATGACGTCGAGGGCGTTCAAGCCGAAGCGTTGCAGAACGATGCCGCCGGCGACTTCGCCCTCGCCGTTGAGCTCCGCGATGCCGCGCCGCTCGTCCGGCCCCAGCTCGACCCGGGAGACATCCCTCAGCAGGACGGGCGTCCCACCGTCGTTCTTGAGCACGATGTTGCCGAGATCGTCGATGCCCTTCAGGTAACCCCTGCCTCGAATGACGTACTCAAACTCCGACAGCTCGACGGTGCGCCCGCCGACATCGGCGTTGCTGGCGCGGATGGCGTCGCGGATCTTCTGCATGGTGATGCCGAGATCGCGCATCCGTTGCGGATCGAGCACCACGTTGTACTGCTTGACGAAGCCACCGATGCTCGCGACCTCGGCTACGCCTTCCGCCTTGGCCAGCGCGAATTTGAGGTTCCAGTCCTGGATCGTCCGCGTGTCGGCAAGATTGAGCTCCTTGGAAACGACGGCGTACTGGTAAACCCAGCCTACACCGGTCGCATCCGGGCCGATGGTCGGCGTCACTCCTGCCGGCAACCGAGAACTTGCAGCGTTAAGGAATTCGAGGACGCGCGAACGCGCCCAATAGATATCGGTGCCGTCCTCAAAGATGACGTAGACGAAGGACACGCCGAAGAAGGAGAAGCCGCGCACCACCTTCGATTTGGGGACGGTGAGCATCGCCGTGGTGAGGGGATAAGTGACCTGATCCTCGACGACCTGCGGTGCCTGACCCGGATCCTCCGTGTAGATGATGACCTGGGTGTCGGAGAGGTCCGGAATGGCGTCGAGCGGCAGATGCACCAGAGCGTAGATGCCGGCCGCTGCGGCGAAGCCGGTGCCGACCAGCACCAGCAGAAGGTTGCGGGCCGACCAGGCGATGACGCGGGCGATCATGGCCGGGCCTCAGTGCCGGCGGCCGGCTCGCCGGTCCGCGGCCCGCTCGCCTCGGCAAACCCCTTCAACGCCGCCTTCAGATTGCTCTCGGCGTCGATCAGGAAATTGGCGGAGGTCACGACCGCTTCGCCTTCAGCGACGCCGTCGGTGATCTCGACGTAGCCGCCACCGCGGCGGCCGAGCTTGACCGGGCGCGGTTCGAAGCGGCCGTCGCCCTTGTCGACCAGGACGGCCTGACGCGTACCGCTGTCGAGCACGGCGCTTTCCGGGACGGCAAGCACCGAGTCCGGTGTGCCGGTCTCGATCTCCGCGTCGACATACATTTCCGGCCGCAGCAACTCATCGGGGTTTGGCAGTTCGACGCGGATGCGGGCGGTGCGGGTCTGGGCCATAAGGTGCGGATAGATCAACGACACTTCGCCCGTGAAAGTCTGGCCACCCAGCCCACGCGGCCTGATCGTCACTTTCGTTCCGACCGAGACCTGACTGAGATCGCGCTCCGCGACGTCAATGACCACCCAGACGAGGCGATGGTCGGCGATCCTGAAGAGCACATCTCCGGGACCCGCGCGCATGCCGTTCACGGCGTTGCGTTCGAGAATCTCGCCGTCCTGCGGGGCGAGCCACGGGATCGAAAGGGAGATATCGCGGGTACGTTCAAGCTCCTTGATCGCCGGCTCCGGCGTCGCGAGATTCTCCAGCCTTCGGCGCGCGCCCTTCAATTCCTTTCCGGTTGCACCGGCGTTGATCGCAGAGAGATATTCGGCGGCTGCGCTGGAAAGCGCGGGGCTGTACACGTTCATCAGAGGTTGTCCCTTGTGGACGTGGTCGCCGGTCGTCACGTTCGCGACGCTTTCGACGAAGCCCTCGAAGCGTAGCGCGACGACCGAGACGCGCCGCTCGTCCTCCTGGACGGTACCCGGCGCCCGGATAACTGATCTAACCGGACGCCGCACCACCGGCTCGGACTTGGCGCCAGTGCGCTGGATCCTGCCCGGCGATAGCTGCACCGAACCGTCGTTGCTGTCCTCGCCTTCGTAGACGGGGATGTAATCCATTCCCATCGGGTCCTTTTTCGGCGCCGGCGAGGTGTCCGGCAGTCCCATGGGATTGCGGTAGTATTTGATCTTGCGCTCGGGCTTCGCCTCGGCCGCCTTCGCGCCGGTTGGCGCCTCCTCAGAATCGTCGAAGCTAATGTCGGCGCTCGCCGGCACGCTGCGCCAGTCGCGCCCGTCCGGCGTCTTCCGCGGCGTTAGCGAGTAGGACGGCTTGCCGTCCGGATCCTGGTAGTAGATCGTCGCGCCGCCTTCAGCGGCCGGGTCTGACGAGCTTACCGTTGTGGCAAACGGATTCGCGCGCGGGATCGGTCCCGCGAAAAACGCAGCACTGGCCGCTGCGCAAATCGCAGCAGCGGCGCCAAGGGCGACGGCGCGTTTCATTTTTGCGCCGTGACGACGAGCTGGCTTTCAACCGTGCCGGTCTCGCCTTGCACCTTGGCGCCGAGCGACAACTGCCAGTGTCCGGCCATGCTGAAGTTGGCTTTGAAGCGGTAAGTTCCGGGCTCCGTCCCTGGCACGGAGGTCACCTTGGTGACCATCTCCTGCATGCCCTCCGGCGCCATGTCGAGCCGGGTCGCGAAGATGACCGCGTCAGGCACCGCCTTGCCCGTCTTCTTGTTTATCAGCCTGACGGTGATGATCCTATCGGCGCCGGCCTGGATGGTCGGGTCAGCGAGCTGGAATTCGTAGTCTTTGATGTCGCCGTGGGCGAGCTCCGGTGCTCCGAAGGTCAAAAAGCCGACCAGCGCGAAGGCGAGCGCGCGCGCCGTATTGGAAGTCTTCATGATGTCTGTTCCTCGAAAACGTCTGATGGACCGCGGAAGCGGCACGTGACGACGCGCGCCAAGTGGGCGCGTGTCGACGTTCCGGCGCCGGAGCGCCGGTCAGACGATCATTCGAGGTGGCTGGTCTGGAGGATGTTCGCCGAGCCCGTCGATCAGCAGGTCATCAGGCAGCGCAAAGGAGCTGCGCGAGAACGTGCGATCTACCAACGCGCCGGCGCCATCACGAACCGGCAGCGTGATCGTCAGCATGCAGAGCGCCATGACGGGGCAGGATCCACAATCCTTGGCTTTTTGATCCTGCTGGCCCGGGCAGCACGGCATATCGGCCGCCATCGCCTGCATTTCGTCGGCAACGGCTGTCGGGTGCGGCGCAGCCATCGCCGGGACCGACAACGGCGCCGTCAGAAGCCCCACCGCCACGGAAAGGGCGATCAGCCAGTTGAAGATCTTGCTCGGATCCATGCCCCCTTTTCTCACGCCAGGAGAAACCGCGCAAATCGTCGGGCTATCACGATTGCGCCAGATGCCGCGGCTTGCCGTCCTCGCAATTGGGGCCTCCCGAAAACAAAAAGCCCGGTCGTTCGACCGGGCCTTTGATTTCAGATGCTAGTCTTGATTACGCTTTCAGGCGGCCTCATCGGCGACGGCGGTGCCGTCGCCATCGGCCTCATCGGTGTCACCATCGGCGTCGCCTTCACCCTCGGCCGAACCTTCGGCCTTGACGCCGCGACGCGGGCTCTTGGCGAGCTGGCTCTCGATTTCCTTGACCGCTTCGGTCTCGGTCGAGTGCTGCACGACCGCGATCTCGCGCGACAGGCGATCGAGCGCCGCTTCATAGAGCTGGCGTTCGCTGTAGGACTGCTCAGGCTGCGATTCCGAACGGTAGAGGTCGCGCACGACTTCCGCGATCGCGACGATGTCGCCGGAATTGATCTTCGCTTCGTATTCCTGCGCGCGGCGCGACCACATGGTGCGCTTGACGCGGGCGCGGCCCTTCAAGGTCTCCAACGCCCTCTTCACCAGCGCGGGCTCGGACAGCTTGCGCATGCCGACATTGGCGACCTTGGCGGTCGGCACGCGGAGCGTCATCTTGTCCTTCATGAAGTTGATGACGAACAGCTCGAGCCTGGCGCCGGCGATCTCCTGCTCCTCGATGGCCAGGATCTGGCCAACACCGTGGGCGGGATAGACGACGAATTCATTGGCCTTGAACCCCTGGCGCTGGGTCACGACCTTCTTCTCTTCGACGCGCGGGGCAGCCGCCGCCGGCTTGGCGGGGGCGGTAGCCGGCTTGGCCGCAGTCTTCGCAGCAGTGACCTTCGGGGCAGTCTTGTGCATCGGAGTCTTGTGCATCGGAGTCTTGTGCATCGGAGCCTTGTGCATCGGAGCCTTGGCAGCAACCTTCGAAGCAGAGTTCTTCGCAGCCGTCGCTTTCGCGCCGGTCTTGGCAGTTTTTGAGGGCATTGCGCTTCTTTTCTTGGAGGACTTGGCAGCCGTGGTTGCCTTGGCGGCAGTCCGGGAAGTCCGGGAACGGCTCTTGGAAGCGCTACGGCTGCCCGCGGCGCCTTTCTTTGACGGCTTAGAGGTACTCTTTTTACGCGTTTTCTGTGACACAGCCTGTGCGCGGAACTGCCACGCCCCTGTTCGATGTTTTTCGCGGAAACCCTCCAATTAAACTCAGGAGGGTCAATGCGGCTGACCGATTCAGCTCAGAATTTGCTGAATATAGCACATTTTCCGCGAAAATCAATGATTTAGCGGTTTTCAGGGCCGTTTTTAAGCGTGTCACGCGCTATTAGGGTTAAGCGTGAGGCAAATTTATGATCAATCGCCCGTTCCGGGGTTCGTGGAAAAATATTTCTCGAACTTGCCTTCCTGGCCTTCCCAATCCTTCGCGTCCGCCGGAGATTCCTTCTTCTGGGTGATATTCGGCCAGGATTTCGCGTATTCGGCATTCACCTCGAGCCATTTTTCGAGGCCGGGCTCGGTGTCCGGCTTGATCGCGTCTGCCGGGCATTCAGGCTCGCACACGCCGCAATCGATGCATTCGTCCGGATGGATCACCAGCATGTTCTCGCCCTCGTAGAAACAATCGACGGGGCAGACCTCAACGCAATCGGTATATTTGCATTTGATGCAGGCTTCAGTGACGACGTAAGTCATCCAGGGCTCCGGAACGGTCGAAATTCGAAAGGTTGCCTAGCGCAGTCGGTGCAGTGCCGCAAGGGAAGCAGCGCCAAGAATTGAACCATTCAATACAGGTAGTTATTCCGCGCGTCCGTGCAATTCCTCATAGAGGACGCGCGCGGCATTGGCATCGCCGCGCCGCTCGCAGAATCCGATCACCTTGAGAAGGCGGACATTGCGGTCGAGCGCGATGGTCAGCACGTCCCCGACCTTCACCGCGTGGCCCGGTGAAGTCTCGCGTACGCCGTTGATGCGGACGTAGCCCTTCTCGACCAGCTGCGCGGCGCTGGTTCGGGCCTTCACCACCCGTGCATGCCACAAAAACTTGTCGAGGCGCTGGCGATCCAAGGGGTGGATTATTCCTTGCGGTTACCGCCGGCGAGCTGCTCTTTCAGCGCAGCAAGTTTCGCGAAGGGCGAATTGGGATCGGCCGCGCGGTCGCGCTCGCGCGGGTTTTGCGAGCTCGCATAAGGCCGCAGTGCCGGTCCGCTCTCGCGGTCGCGCTTGTCTCGACCTTTATCTCGGCCCTTGTCGCGATCGCGGCCGCGGTCGCGCCGGTCGCGATCGTCGCGGCGATCGCCCTGTCGTTCACTTTGGCGGTCGCCGAATTTCTCGCGCTTGTCGTCGCGATCGCGGTCGCGGCCCTTGCCCTCGAAGCGTTCGCGGCGCTCGCCACGTTGTTCCTGTCGCTGTTCGCCGACGGGTGCGGGCACGCCTTCGGCGGTCGCCGCCGGAGCCGCCTCTCCGGGCGCGTTCTCGCGCGGCTTGCGGAAATCGCGATTCCCGCGGCCGTGATGACGGTGGCGTTCACGCTTCTCGCCGTTGGCAGCCTTGCCATCGGCAGGCTTGCCATCGGAAGGTTGGCCTTCGGCGGCTTGCGCGCCGTCCTGCTGCGGCGCCTTGCCGTGGCGGTGACGGTTGCGATGCTCGTGCCGCGGCCGGCGCTCTTCCGAGCGGCCGCCCGGACGCCAGACTTCGACGAGCTGCGGTTCGGCCGGCGTTTCGGCAGCAGCTTCGGCGGTTGCGGCCTCCGCAGGCGCAGCCTCGGTGGTTGCGGTGTCAGTGGGCGCTGCTTGGGCAACAGCTTCGGGAGACAGTTCTGCCGCAGCCTCGACAGGCGCGGACTCCGGCGCGCCTTCTGCTGCAGGCTCAGGTTCAGCCGCAGGCTCAGCTTCAGCCGCAGGCTCCGGCGGCGCTTCGGTGACGGCGGGCGTCTGTTCGCTAGATGCGAGCGGGGTGACTTCCGGCAATAGCACGGCTGACGGCGCGCCATCGCCGCTGACCTGCTGTTCGACGACTTCCGCCGCAACCTCTGCAGGCGCTTCGGCGGATGCTTCCACAGCCTCGACGGGCGCGGCTTCCGCCGCCGGTATCTCCGCGACCGCCGGCTTCGGCGGAAGCGGCGGACGGCGATCCATGCGATAGCCGAGCGCGCGCAGGACCGAGGCGAAGTCTTCGCCGGCCGATCCCGTCAGCGACGTCATCGCCTGCGTCACAACAAAGCCGCGGCCATCGAAGGCGCCGGCCGGCTTTTCGCCGGACGAATTCTCGCGCCAGGCCAGCGCCGGGCGGATCAGATCGGCGAGCCGCTCCAGGATATCGACGCGCACGGCGCGCTCGCCGCACTGGCGATAGCCGAGCACGCGATAGGCGTCGCGCGGCAGGGTCTTGTCGGCCGGGAAAGAGGTGCGGCCGCTCGAAGCGAGATGCTGGGCGCCCGACAGCACGGCCGGATCGACATTGTCCTGCTTCAGCGCCCACAGCAGCGAGGCCAGCGACCGCGCGGCGGGTTTCAAGAGCGCGGGGAAATAGATGTGATAGGCGCCGAAGCGCACGCCGTATTTGCGTAAGGTCGCGCGCGAGGGCTGGTCGAGATCCTTCATCTCGGCCGCGATCTTCGCGCGCTCGAGCACACCCAAAGCTTCCACCAGCTGGAATGCGATGCCGCGCGCGATGCCGGTGACATCCTCGGCCTTGGAAAGCTCGAACATCGGCCCGAGCAGCTTTTCGATATGCGTCTTGAGCCAGAGATCGAGCCGCGTCTGCACCTTCTCGCGTGACGCGCCGGTCAGCCGCTCGTCGGCGATGATGCGAATGCGCGGATGCAGCGCGTCGTCGGCGGCGACCAGCTTCGCCACGGCATCGCCGGTCCAGCGCAGCGTGCCGTCGGAGGCGAGCACGAACTGCTCGTCGGCGGCCGCGCCGAGTTTCTCGGCACGCGCGTCGATCTCTTTCGCCAGCACCTGCTGGGCCGCGGCCTGCAGCGCCTTGGCGTCGGAGCCGGCTTCCGCGGTATCAGGCGCGAAAGTGAATCCGTCGAGCCGTCCGATCGCGTGGCCCTCAACGATGACTTCGCCAGTCTTGCCGATTTCAGTACTCAAACCCGTGTTCTCCCGGAGGCGGCGCATCAATACACTGGTACGGCGATCAACGAAACGCTCCGTGAGCCGTTCATGCAGCGCGTCCGACAATTTATTTTCGACCTCCCGCGCTATTTCCTGCCAGTGCTCGGGGTTTTGCAGCCAATCCGGCCGGTTGGCCACGAAGGTCCAGGTGCGGATTTGCGCGATCCGCCCCGACAGCGTGTCGATATCGCCATCGGTGCGATCGGCCTGGTCGACCTGGGCCGCAAACCAACCATCCGGAATTTTCCCCTTCTTCATCAGGAAATCGAAAAGGGTGGTCACCAGTTCCGCATGCGCGGCCGGCGCGATCTTGCGGTAATCCGGGACCTGGCAGGCCTCCCACAGCCGTTCCACGGCCGCCTTGCCATGCGCCATGTCTCTTACGTCCGCATCTCTTGCCGCGTGGTCGAGCACGCGCATGTCCTCGGCCACAGGCGCCTTGGTCAGCGCCTCGTGCGCGGGCGGCAGCGCCAGCGATACCTGCAGCGCGCCGAGCGAGGAGAAATCCAGCTTTGAATTGCGCCACTGCAACACCTTGACGCTGTCGAAGGTGTGGTTCTGCAGCGCGTTGACGAGCTCCGGCTCGAACGGCGCGCATCGGCCCGTGGTGCCGAAGGTGCCGTCGCGCGTGGCGCGGCCGGCGCGGCCGGCGATCTGCGCAAACTCCGACGGCGTCAGCCGGCGGAACTGATAGCCGTCGTATTTGCGGTCGGAGGCGAAGGCGACGTGGTCGACGTCGAGATTGAGGCCCATGCCGATCGCATCGGTGGCGACGAGATAATCGACATCGCCGTTCTGGAACATCGCCACCTGCGCGTTGCGCGTGCGCGGCGACAGCGAGCCGAGGACCACGGCCGCACCGCCATGCTGGCGGCGGATCAACTCGGCGATCGCATAGACCTCCTCGGCGGAGAACGCGACGATCGCGGTGCGCCGCGGCTGCCGCGTGATCTTGCGGTCGCCGGCAAATTCGAGCTGCGACAGCCGCGGCCGCGTCACGATGGAAGCGCCCGGCAACAGCCGCTCGATGATCGGCCGCATGGTGGCCGCGCCCAGCAGCATGGTCTCGTCGCGGCCGCGGCGATGGAGCATGCGGTCGGTGAAGACGTGTCCGCGTTCGAGATCGCTGGCGATCTGGATTTCGTCGACGGCGAGAAACGACACGTCGAGGTCGCGCGGCATCGCCTCGACGGTGGAAACCCAGAAGCGCGGATTCTTCGGCTTGATCTTCTCCTCGCCCGTGATCAGCGCGACGCTCTCGGCGCCAGCGCGATCGGCGATCTTGTTGTAGACCTCGCGCGCGAGCAGCCGCAGCGGCAGGCCGATGATGCCGCTCGAGTGCGCAAGCAGGCGCTCGATCGCCAGGTGCGTCTTGCCGGTGTTGGTGGGGCCGAGCACCGCGGTGACACCGGCGCCCGGCGCGCGATCGGTCGCGAGGGGAGAGAAAGCCATATTTTTCGGGTATTTCTTGCGCGCCGGTGAAGGCGCTCGGTCTCTCAGAACTGTTTCAGAATGCGACGCATCGCGGGATATATGGGGTCGCGATTTAAGCTTGAGAACGAGTCTGGAACGAAACGCGGCCGAATCGCTGACTCCCTCCGGTAACCGCTTTCGTTCACCGCAACATCTCGCGTTGGCGCTTTCTCTCCGGCACTAGATCAAGTTTGGAGCGGCTCCACAAGCACCGGGTAGAGGACCGAAATCCTTAAATTTTCGGTAGGTCGAAGTCGAATCAGAAGCGGGCAAGAGTCAACAGGGATTCGCGGTGCCCTCACCTCCACTCGTCATTGCCGGGCCTGACCCGGCAATCCATCGTCTTCGGAAAAAAGCGCTGTTTGCGATGGATGCGCGGGTCAAGCCCGCGCATGACGAGTCTCTGAAGCCATTCAACGCGTTCCAGCTGTCCTACTGCGTCTTCGCCACATGCGGCGGGGTCGCCTGGGTCACGAATGACGTCGCTTCCAGCATGGCGGTGCCGAGCGGGGTCGGGATCACCATGCGGAACGGCACCAGGATCCGGGTGCCCGGAATCGGCGCAAACGCGATCTCGATATTGCGCTGGCCGGCGAGATATTTGATCACGGGGCGGTCGGGGATATAGCCCGCGACCGGGGTGAAATAGACCGAGCAGACCACGGCCGGGCCATGATAGCCCCGGTCGGCCTTGACCGTTTCCATGCGCTTGAAATCGAGCTTCAGGTCGTAGCGCATGCGGCCGTCGAACACGGCCGCCCCCGTGCGGCAGGCATCCGGGCCGAGCGGATCGGCATTGCCGGGCACGCGCAGCAGCGACGACGTCATCGGATCGAACACGCCCTTCTTGTGCGCGTCGGTCACGGGAATCCGGTCGGCATCGACGGGCGGTTCCGGCTCGATGCCGAACTCCTTCACATTGCCGTTGGCTAGCGTGATGTGGATGGCCTCGGATTTCCTGGAGGTCGTGGTCGAGGCCTGGTAGGCCTGCGGAACCAGCGCGCCGTTGACGACGCGGCCCTGCGCCGCGCCAGTGCCGGAGCCGTTGGCGATGGTTTTCAGAATACCCGTGGTGCCGCCGAAGGCCGAGGCAGTATAGGCATCGTCGCCGATTTCGACATTCCAGGCGCCGCGGCCGACCGGGATGCCGGCGAGCGAAGCCTCATATTGCGCTTCCAGGCGCCCTTGCGCGGAGGCATCCGGCGCAAACAGCCCGACGAGCGCACCGGCGCACAGAAAGGCGATCCGAAACCGCGCCGCTCCCGCCGAAATCCTGTTTCTGGTCGTCACTGCGCGGCGGTCCTTCGTCGGCGCCATCGAAACCCATCTAAGCAATAAATTCCCGCAAACAACGCAATTTCATGCGAAATCGCCGGCCATCTGGGGGACATCTGTCCCGGCCCGGAGGGAAGAGGCCTTTCCTTCGACCGGGAATGTGCCCTTTATATGTTTTGTTAAATGCCGGAAGCGCCTGCCAAAACCGCGCTTTGCGCGGGCTCCGGGGGGTCGAAAACCTTGACGTTCCGGCCCTTCCCCCCTATACGTCCGCCGCTTCCTGTAAGGACACGAATTTGCACTCCCCCGAGGCGCCAACGGGCTGCCGGGGCACATACGAGGATTTTTCAGAGATGTCGCGGCGCTGCGAACTGACGGCCAAGGGCCCCCAGACGGGCCACAAGGTCAGCCACTCCAACATCAAGACCAAGCGGCGTTTCCTGCCGAACCTGTGCAACGTCACGTTCATCTCGGACGCGCTCGGCCGCAACGTGCGCCTGCGCGTCTCCACCAACGCGATCAAGAGCGTCGACCACAATGGCGGCCTCGACGCCTTCCTGAAGAAGGCCCGCGCCGAACAGCTCTCGCCGCGCGCGCTGGAACTGAAGCGGGCGATCGAGAAGAAGCAGGCCGCCGCGCCGGAGCAGAAGGCGAGCTGAGATTTCGCGCATGATCCGGAGAAGTGGGTACCGGCTCTCCGACAAGATCATGCGCCAAAGATGGAGTTTACGAGCTGGGGCGATGGGCTAGTTCGTAGCGTCCGGTCGCGTAAGGCTTGAGTTTGTAGTGAGATCGCTGGCGGCCGGGTCGGAAACGACCCGGCCGT
>CAVOML010000013.1:0-480969 GCA_963697015.1 uncultured Alphaproteobacteria bacterium | reverse complement strand
TATGTCGGCCTGCCGCTGATGCTTCGCTATTGCGAGGTCGGCTACAAGGTCGTTGGCTTTGACATCGATCAAAGCAAGGTCGATGCGCTTCGCGCAGGGAATTCGTACATCGAACATATTTCGGCGGCAAGCATCCGGGACGCAACCGCGCGGTCTTCGATCCAACGACGGACTTCTCGCGCACGAGAGAAGTGGATGCGCTTATTCTCTGCGTTCCGACTCCCTTGAACAAATACCGCGAACCGGACCTCAGTTTTGTCCTGAACACGATAGAGTCATTGCTCCCCTACTTGCACAGTGGAATGCTGTTGTCACTGGAAAGCACGACATATCCCGGCACGACCGATGAGGAGCTAAAGCCGCGCATCGAAAAGCGCGGGTTCAAGGTCGAGAAGACGTCTCTTGGTTTTTTCGCCGGAAAGGGAGGATCCGGGCAATCAGAATTTTACGACCCGCTCGATCCCCAAAGTCTGTGGCGGTTGCACGCAGGAATGCCTGGAGGCGGGAATAGCTCTCTATCGACAGGTGATCGATAAGGTCGTTCCCGTCAGCTCAACGCGGGCCGCCGAACTCACAAAGTTGTTGGAAAATATCCACCGTTCGGTGAACATTGGCCTCGTCAACGAGATGAAGATGGTCGCCGACAAGATGGGTATCGACATACATGAGGTAATCCGCGCGGCCGCAACAAAACCGTTTGGGTTTGTTCCGTATTACCCGGGACCGGGGATTGGAGGGCACTGCATTCCGATAGACCCGTTTTATCTGACCTGAAGGCTCGTGAGTTCGGCATGCATACGCGCTTTATCGAACTCGCCGGCGAAATCAATTCAGCGATGCCGGATTATGTCGTTTCAAAGGTCTCACTGGCGCTCAACCAGCGTAACAAGTCTATTAATGGCAGCTCTGTTCTGGTGCTGGGCATCGCCTACAAGAAGAATGTCGACGACGTTCGAGAATCTCCGTCAGTGCTGTTGATGGAAAAACTGCGCGACCTGGGTGCGAGGCTATCGTACAGCGACCCGCACGTGGCCGCCTTCCCAAAAATGCGAGCTCACTCCTTTGATCTGTCGAGTGTGAATCTGCAACCCGATAATATCAAAAAATATGATTGTATTCTCCTGGCCACGGATCACGACAAATTCGACTATGAGTTGATCCGTAAGGGGGCCTCTTTGATCATCGATTGTCGTGGCCGGTTTCGAGCCCGCGGACAACATCGTTCGCGCTTGACGTTTGTGTGATGGAGCGAGGTTGACCTAAGCATCATTGGAAAGGTCTTGATCGACGCTTGGACTTTGGCTGGCCTCCAAGAGTTCGCGGGGCGTAATGTACCAGAGTAGGAAGAGCAGGCCGGCTCCGTAGGTCAGCAGCGTCGTCGAGAGTGGGACGTTGAGGAATATCTGCGTCAGCACACCACTCGAAAGCAGAATAAATCTTGGCGGTAGTCCCGACGAAAGTCGATTGCCAATCGCAATGACGAGCCCGCAGCCGAGGGCTGAAACCGGCGCAAAGATCAAGCCAACGGAAGCAATGCCTTCGGTGGAAAACAGTGAGGCATTGTACGCCCCCTGGTGATACCTCCTGTCCATGTAGACCGACAATGGCTCAGTATAGGGACAGGCAGAGAAGTACTTTACAATGTTGATTTGACAAAAGTGGGTAAGGTCGTGATTGGCGAAGAAATCGTTGTACAGTTCAATCGCGATCGAAGGCGCTCCGATCATCCTCGAATTAACAATGCTGAAATACTGCATGTAGGGATAGAACGACATTAGGCCGGCTCTGACGAGCAGCAGCACGGCCACGCCGACGGACACAGGTAGTAACAGCGACAGCACCACTGAAATTTTGACGTTGGCAAATGCCGATAGCACAAACAAAAACAGAAGCCAGAGTGGCGCAAGCAAGCTCAGCTTGTTGAGCACAACCGGATAAAACAGAGCAAGTAGCAACAAACTCGCGGCGGCTCCCAAAATGCGGCGACGCAAGGCGAGGCACGCAAAGGCGAATGGCAACAAGGTGCACGTGGTTATTGGAATGGCGTAACGGAGCCAGACCGGTAGCTCCAGCTGCTCGCGCAGCTTGTACATTTCGGTGAAGTCCGCGTACTTGAAATTGTAGGACGCACCGGCTGCAAGGGTGACCGCGCCAAAAGCCAGGATAAGGAATGCCGTCAAGTCAAGCGCGCGGATTGAAAGGCGCATTCGCTGCCGGATGGGCGAAGCGATGAAGAGGGCGGGCGCTAGAAATGCTAGGCCCGAAGCTGCAATCGATGCGGCGGCCAGTGAATGGTCGTAGCTGAGAATTGAGAATTCAACGAGCCACAGATATCCAAGGATCATGCAGTAAAAATGGAGCCCAAGAACATAACCGAAGGTAAATTGGCTAACCGCAAAGAGCAGGGCCGGGAAAACAAAGCACAGCACGACCAATAGAGCCGGTAGCAGCTTGCGTTCTCCGAAAACAAAATAATTGGGAAATTGTTGTGCATCGAAGAAAAGCGATGCGCATAAGACGGAGCTGTAGAGGCAGAGAAGCCAAAAAACCGCTTTTGACGTGATTCGCGAGCCTTTTGCCGCAGGAACCTCGCTTATCATGCCTGGTCTTTCAGGAGTACGGATGGTGGCGTCCCGGAGTCCATGGGGACGCCTCTTGACGGTCGGAACCTAAAATAAAAAGCCCGAACCGACACCTTGTCAAGCGCATCAAATCTTGCAGGATCTATCAGAGCTTCTGTTCGCTGGACACCAGCTCCGCGCGGCGCACCGCTCGATGGCCGTCACCTTACGGGCAAGGCGCCTCAATGTAATTGTGTGAATCAAAATGTGTTTGGGGGCCCCTTCGAGCAAGGCGACAGATGTGATAGTTGCCTGATCGGGCGAGCTGTCGGCGGCGCAGCCGCTACGGAATTGGTGGGGACCATGAATAGGCACGCGATCGAAAGTATCCCGTTCATCGATGTTGGTGCGCAGCGCGCGCGTCTCGGAATGGCCATTGACCACGCCGTCAAGCGGGTACTGAATCATGCCCAATTCATCAACGGGCCTGAAGTCGCGGAGCTTGAAGCGCAGCTCGCGCGCTATACCGGTGCCAAGCATGTCGTCAGTTGTTCGAGCGGAACAGACGCCTTGTTAATGGTACTACTGGCGAAGGGCATAGGTGCCGGAGATGCCGTTATCTGTCCTGCATTTACGTTTTGCGCGACGGGAGAGGTTGTCGCCTTGAGGGGAGCTACCCCGATCTTTGTTGACGTTGACCGAGAGACTTTCAATATCGATCCTGCATCTCTAAAGGATGGAATCTCGCTCGCGCGAAAATTAGGTTTGAAGCCTAAGGCAATCATTCCCGTCGACCTGTTTGGTTTGCCCGCGGACCATCAGGCAATCGAAAGGATTGCGGAGGCCGAGGAGCTGTTCATCCTCGATGATGCGGCACAAAGCTTAGGCGCGAGCCATCAGGGTCGCAAGCTCGGAACATTCGGTCTCGCAACCGCAACGAGCTTTTTTCCGGCGAAACCCCTCGGATGCTTCGGTGATGGTGGCGCGATATTCACAAACGACCCCGGACTTGCGGAAATCCTGCGCAGCATCCGTGTTCATGGCCAAGGTGCTCACAAATACGACAATGTCAGGCTGGGAATGACGGCGAGGCTGGATACGATCCAAGCTGCCATTCTCATCGAGAAGTTAAAAATATTTGACGACGAAATAGTGAAACGGAACGCGGTCGCGAGCCGTTACACGGACGCCCTCGCAGACATCGTGACGGTGCCGCGCGTCCCCAAAGGTAACACGTCAGTTTGGGCACAATATACGGTCCAGCTGCCTGATGGCGCTAACCGCAAAGAGGTCGCCGCAATCCTGAAAGGACAGGGTGTTCCGACCATGGTCTATTACGAAAAGCCGATGCACCAGCAGACCGCATATCGCTCCTATCCTAAGTCCGATGAGGCTCTGCTGGTCAGCGAGAAGTTATCCCGGCAAGTCATCAGCCTCCCAATGCATCCCTATCTTGATAGAGCAACTCAGGATCACATCATCGAAGGTGTCCGACGTGCAGTGGGTGGGTGATCTCACGACGTCATTTGCCGGTGTTGACAATCCGACGGTCAGCATGGGCGCGGCTACGTTGGCTGGAGAGACCCGGCAAGATTATCGGGGAGTCAATCGAGGTTGGAACCGAAAATCGCCTCGGCGCGGATATCATCTGTCTGACTATCGTCGGTCGTGAGCCTGGCTTGACGCGCAGGGCAACGCCGCAGAGGGCGCCGCGGTGTTCGAGGATTCGCGCAACTGCAATGTCGCGACCGACCGCGCGCTGGTGGCGCTCGAAGGCGTCGACGATCTCGTGGTGGTCGCGACCCAGGACGCCGTGCTGGTGTCGCGGCAGCAAGACACTAACGGTTTGAAGCGGCTGGTCGCGAAGCTGAAGATGGTGGCGCCGCAGGTCACCGAAGAACATATCAAGCCCTGGGGCAGTTACCAATCGGTCGACAATGGCGAACGCAACCGGGTCATGCGCATCATTGTCAAGCCCGGCAGCCGGCTGTCGTTGCAGAAGCGCCACCACCGTGCCGAACACTGGATCGTGGTGCGGGGTGCCGCGCGCGCGACCATCAATGATGGCGTCAAGACGGTGCACGAAAACGAGTCGGTCTATATCCCAATGGGCGCCGCGCACCGGCTGGAAACGGCAAGATCATGCTGGAGCTGATCGAGGTGCAGACCGGCAGCTATCTCGGCGAGGACGACATCATCCGTATCGAGGATGATTACCAGCGCTCCTGATGGGGTAATCATTTGTCGAGTTGAGCTCGCCGGGAACCATACTGCTCGTTGTTGTCATGCTTTGCCTCGGTGAGGGTCACCGTTTCTTCCTAAGGCGAACGCCAGCTCCTCCTCCATTTTCCTCAATAAACTCGACACCCGCTGATTCTAGCGCTCGCTGAACCACCTCGAGTGTCGCGCGGCGTGGCTGGCTGCCATCTTTTTCAAGTTGATGGACGGTCATAATTCCAACGCCAGCTTGTTCGGCCAATTCCTGTTGGCTCCAGCCGATTAGGGGAGTTTGATGACACGCGCAACCGGAGTTGATCGTAGAGATTTCATCGGAGGTTCTGATGCCCGGATCATCTTGGGCAAGGACGAGAAGGCCCTTCTGCGACTTTGGGCAGGAAAAGCGCGGAGAGACCGCCGCCCTCGACCTGTCGGGTGTCCTGATCGTCCAGCTCGGTCTGGCCACCGAAGATCTCAATCGGCGCTGGTACGAGCAAAATTCGGGTCATCGGATTAGCGACATTCAACGGCATGCCATCCATCGGACGATCCCTTACATGGCGGCTACCCTAGATGGGTTGGTCAAAGAGACCGGCGCTGTCTTCGAAGCCAAGTTCATGCTGCCGTGGTCATTCTCGGAAGAGGCGGCGGCCGAGAAGCACATGGCCCAACTCCAGCACAACATGCTGGTCGCCGGCACCAAGAAGTCCGTGCTCTCCATTATCAACGGTGGCGGCAAGTGGATTGAAATCTCGATTGAAGCCGACCCGATCTATCAGACGATCCTAATCGCTACCGAGAAGGCATTCTGGCGATCAGTAAAGACCGGCGAACCTCCGGCGTTGTTTGATTGCGAACCGCCGAAGCCACGGATCGAAGCCGTCAGGGTCGTCGACATGAACGCCTCCAATTCTTGGGCGGAATTTGCTGGCCTGTTTCGCGACACCCACCGGGCCCACGCCGACCACGAGCGGGCCAAGAGCGAGCTTAAAAGCCTGATGCCGGAGGACGCCAAAGAGGCCATGGGCCACGGCATCCGTGCGAAACGCTCAAAATCGGGCGCGATCAGCTTCGATCTGCTCGAGACGGAGGCTCCTCGTGCATCGGTCCAGTGAAGGCACTGCCGCCATCGCAACGGCACTCGCCAAGGCCCAGACCGAACTCACCAATCCTGAAAAGGCGATGGTGGGAACAGTTTACAACAATCGTTCCGGTAGCCCCCAAAGCTTCCGCTACGCCTCGCTGTCGAGCGGTTTGGACATCGTCAGAAAAATCTTGGGCGGACACCAGATCGCGATTACGCAGACCACCGAAATCGATCGAACTAGTGGCATGGTCAACTTGACTACTTTACTCCTGCACACCTCAGGGGAGTGGATATCATCGGACTGGCCGGTGTGCCGGACAACCGAAATTTCCGCACCTCGACGGATGGGGGCGTGTTTGACCTATGCCCGACGCTACGCCCTGTTCACGATGGTGGGAATCGCAGGCGAGGATGATCTCGACGCGCCGCCCGACGGTACTGACGACGCAAAGCCAATCGACGACGGCCTCTCAGCAGGTCTAGGCGCTGTGCCGCTTGGTCCGAGCCAGTCCCACATGGGGAAGGATCAGGAGCCCACCCTACAGGTTCCGGTCAAGTTGAGCGCCAAAGAGTCCGCGGCGATCAGGATCCGGCTTATCCAGGAGATAGAAATCCATCCTGACGACGACCTGCGGCATCGGGCAATCGCAATCCTGAAGGAAAAAAACCGCCTGTGGGCCGATGATGCCAAACGGGTCGAGAACGCTTTTGCAGCGAGGCTGGCGCCGCAGAGCGATTCGAACGAGCAGCTGTCCACAGACGAGCCCAACTTTTCATCGGTTGCAGTAATCTTACCAGAGCTGCCGTCGGCGCCGACGACTGCCATCAAGCCACGGCAGCCAAGAGGACGTCCTCGAAAGACGAAAGCTCCGATCGCAAAAGCAGCTTCGGTTGCACGGACACCGAAGACTGTCGACGCCCCCAACACGGGAGCTTCGCCAGACTTGAATGCATCCACCGTGATCAGGATTGACAAGAGCATGCTTAGATTTGGCGAGCTCCGCCGCCATCGGAACAAAACCCACTTGCGATTTGTCGCGATGCAACCGTGTTTGGTCTGTGGCCGCGCTCCTTCTGATCCTCATCACCTTCGATTTGCTCAGCCCAGAGCGTTAGCGCGCAAAACCAGCGACGAGTTTGTGGTTCCGTTGTGCAGAGCTCACCATCGGCAAAATCATCAAACCGGGGACGAAATCGGATGGTGGAAGTCAAATCGAATTGACCCTATGACCGCTGCCGGAAGACTGTGGGCGATCAGTCGAGGGATCGGAACAAACCCCAATAAATAAGTGAGGGCAACGGAGCCATATGTCTTGACGAAAGAGGTATGTCGGCGCCGTTAAGTTTGACGAAAAGGTATGCCGGCGCCGACTATCAAAATTACTTGGAGTCGCAATCCAAAAAAGAGACGTGCAGATTCTCAACCAATCAGCAAAGCTGATTCGGCCTGCGTTATCATCAAGGCGATTCAGTAAATAGTGTCATTCGGGAAAGAATCATTTGTGACGAGCGCCCTCGCGACCAGCACATCAGTCAAGCCTCCAAAAGAAATGCAGTATTTTTTCGACGAGGCACCCCTCATCGGAAATGAGAGATATGAGGAGTTTGAAGGGCTTTTTGTTGCTATTGCCAACGCGATGAAGCCAACGGACTTTATTTCGTGGCAATGCGTGGGACGTATCACCGATCTTTCGTGGTACATCCGACGAGAACGCATTTTGAAAAATGAAATCATCAAGCTCCATCACAAGCAGATCGCCGCCGAGCTTCTGGATGATTTCTACAATCCAATGCTTGGCATTCCCGAGGAAATCCGCCGCTGGGAATGTGATCCGACAATGCGCAAGGAGGTTAATCAGCGCCTGGCGGAAAAGGGTCATCTCCCCGATTCGGTGCTGGCGCAGGCCTACATGCGCGGCGCTGCCGATATCGATGCGATCGATAGGCGGATCGCTTCACACGAATTGCGCTCTATCATGATCCTGAGGGAGGTTCGAATCTACAGCGCGCGACTGGCGCGTCAAATCGACAAAGCGCGATCAGCAGTCATCGAAAGCGCCCTCCAGGAAACCGCGGAATAGCTAGCCATGACCTCAGATCGAAAAATTGCCGCGAACCGCCAAAACGCGAGGAAAAGTACCGGTCCCAAGTCAGGGGCGGGCAAGCTTAGAAGTCGGCGCAACGCGTTGCGTCACGGCCTAGCGATTGACGTAGGTGCTGACGCTTCGCTTGCCGCAGAGGTCAAAAAGATGGTGATGGCCATGGGATCAGCTGACAGGCAGGAAGCCATATTTCCTGCCTGTCGATTAGCCGAAGCAGAATTAGATCTTCTCCGCATTCGAAAAGTCCGAACGGCCATCTTCGGCGAAGCATTTGCAGAATCAGATCCCGAGCTTCGCGATCATGCGGAGCTCAACAGGAAACTCTCCAAGCTGGACAGATATGAGCGCCGTGCTTTGTCGCGACACAAGCGTGCTCTGCGCGCCATCGGCCAATCGAGGGAACGTTAGTCTTTTGGCAAAACGAAGCCAAAAAAATCCAACAACTTCAAAGGAGCGTTATAATTCTAAATCGCAACCGGCTACTGGAGCTCGGCGACGCCGGTGTCGATCAGCGCTCCGGTCTGAACTGCTCACCCGCCAAGCGGCTTGGACGCGCCGACGATGCGGCCGTCGGGCGCCTCGAGGATCACGGCGACATCTTGGCCTTCAGGGAATTTCTCGTTGAGGCGGAGCGGGGCGCCCTGCCAGTCGCCGATCGCGCGGATCGATCGCGAGCGCAACCGGCCGATTGCGATCGCCGCGCAAGGCTCCGCGGTCGGATTGATCATCGCGGGACTCATAATCCCGCCGGTGACGGAGGCGTGGGGATGGCGGGCCAGCTTCCTGGTGCTGGGCGTGATCGTCATCTACGTCAGCCCGCCCGCCGATTGGCTGCGCATCGTGGTTCCGGCGTCACAGCGCGGGGCGATGCTGGCGATCAACAACTCCGTCGCCTCGCTTGCCGGCATCGCGGCGCCCGTCATGACGCGGGTTCGCTGATCCAGCACCTGCCCGGCGCACGCGGCTACGAACCCGGGTTTGCGCTGTGCGGCGTGCTCTTGGTCGCGGGCGGGCTTTTGGGATACTGGATGATCGACCCGCAATGTTCGCTGCGCTACGCGGCGACTTGAACGGCGAAGAGGAAGATTCTCTTCGCTGGCCCTACATCTTTACAATATTTCCATCCCAGGTCAGTCCTTCGAAAAGATTGACCAGAGGCGGGCCGTGATAATGGCTCGGCAGATCGCGCGGATGAATAAACTCGTCGCGGAACCAGGGGAAGACCTTGGGATCGAAATTCTCTACGACCCAGTCGAGCATGCGCCGCACCCGCGGCACGCGCGCTGCGTCGGGATGGTAGGTCAGCCAGATATCGAAAGGGAAGATCGCGTCGATATCCAGCGCCACCATCTTCGGTCCCATCACATGCATGTAGGTCGGTGACCAGCCGATGCCGGCGCCCATGATGATGGCCCACAACAGCGCGCTGGAATTGTTGGTGGAGAATTTGACGAGCTTGCGCAGCTCCACATCCGGAAACAGCCCGGTAAACAATTCCTGGCTCTTGGTCTGGTCGGCAAATTGCATCGCAAGCCGGTGTTTGTGCAAATCCTCGACCGTCTTGGGCGTGCCGTAGATGGCGATATAGGACGGTGAGGCCGTGGGAATCGAATGAATGCGGCCGAGCCGCACGACCTTCACGTCGGGACTGGTCGGGCGCTCGAGTTGAATGGCGACGTTGACCTCGAGCCGCAGTACATCCGCTGATCGCATGGCGCACATCAGATCAACGGCAAGTTGGGGATAGGCGCGCTGAAATTCCACGAGCCGCGGTCCGAGCCAGAAAGTTCCGAACGCCTCGGTGATGCCGATGCGCACCTCGCCGCTCATCGCGGGCACCGCGCGATTGCGCGCCCTCACCAGGCCGAAAGCCGCTTCCTCCATGCGCTTCGCCGCGAGCAGGATTTCGGCGCCCTCGGGTGTGGGACGAATCCCATCGACATGTCGCGTGACCAGTACGGTCCCGAGTGCGCGTTCGAGATCGTCGATCTTGCGGCGCAGCGCATTGGGCGAAAGTCCCATGCGATCGGCAGCGGAGCGGATGCTGCCGCAACGGGCAAGCTCGATGAACGTGCGCACCGCTTCCCAGTCGGGACCGCCAGCACACGAACTTAAATCAACGTGTTCGTTTTCCGGACCGCCCCGGTTCACTATTATCGGCATACGGTGCCCCCGTGACCTCATTAATCTATTCGGAGTTAGCAGTCCTTGGCAACCGGAGTACCGCATGACCGTCCATGACCGCCATACCACTCGGACCGCACAGGCCCTTGTTGGCGCTCAAAAGAAGGCCAGGTTCGGCTTGGAAACGCCCGGATTTACCAATTTGTCTCAGCGGCTGGTCGTCTTCAATGCGACCTTTCGGGATATAGAAATGCTCCTGCCGCGCGCCCGTGAGGCCATGGGCGGCGGCGCCTCCAACGAGGTGATTCACAGGGTCGCACGCCATAACCCCGACACGTTCTGGGGCATCGCCCGCCGCGACCGCTATGCTTCCGGCGATACAGCGGCCGAGGGCTATGTCGCCTTCCTGATGCTGACCGAGGAAGGCGCCGATCTGCTCATGAGCGGCGAGTTCGATGCGACCGATCCGCCTTTGCGGCTGTTGACCCGCCAGCACGAAAAGCCCGCCGCGATCTACTGTTGGGGAACGTACGCGCCGGGTTGCGTTGCGGGCGGCGTGCCACTGGCGCTCGAGAAAACCTGGACGCCGCTCTATCGCGACGCGCCCTTGCTGGCACGCGCCGTTACCATCGAAGGCTTCCGCATGGTGGAGAGCCTCGGTTTTCGCCGGGGCGCCAGATTCAGAGGAAAGGTTCAACCGAGCTTCCACATGTATCCGCGCGGCACCTCGATCAAGGAGACGCGCGCGATCTATGACGACTTCCTCGACATGGAATACGACAACGACGTCTCGATCACGGTCGTGCGGTCGATCGAGGAATTCATGCGTGTCGTTTCCGTCCGCAGCGCGACCTTCGTCGCCGAGCAGGACTGTCCTTACGACGAGGAATTCGACGGCAACGATTTTTCCGCGAGCCATCTGCTGGCCTATGTCGGCAAGGAGCCGGTCGGCTGTCTGCGCATCCGCTACTTCGCGGGCTTCGCCAAGCTCGAGCGCCTCGCGGTCCGTCACGAATTCCGCAGTCGTCACATCGGCACGCGGCTGATGAAGGCCGGCGTCGAGTTCTGCCGCGCCAAGGGCTATCGGCGCATCTACGGCCGCGCGCAAAAGGACCTGCTCGATTACTACGTCAATATGGGCTGGAAGCAGCTCGAAGGCTCGTCCGAGTTCTTCTTCTCCGACTACGCCTATATCGAAATCGTCATCGACACCGATCCAAATCCGAACGCGATCGCGCTCGGCGTGGATCCCTATGTCCTGATGCGCCCTGAGGGGAGGTGGGATCGGCCCGGTGTGCTGGACCGCTCGGCGCAACGCGGTTCAGGCCAAGCTGCAGCAGGCAAGAAAAAATGAGAAATGTCGTCAATCTTCGATCATACACCAATGTGCCGCTGATCCCGACGCTGGTGCTGCTGGATCTTCAGCAGGAATATGTCGCCTCACCCCGGCTGTTCTCGATTCCGGAAGCCGAGCAGGCGCTGGAGAATTGCCGCGTGGCGTTGACGCATGCGCGCCGCATGGGATTTCCGGTGGCGTTCCTGCGCATGGTCGGACGGTCGCCGTTCTTCAATCCGGTGTTGTCCTATTCCAACTGGATTCCGGGGTTCGAGCCGCTGACGTCGGAAATGGTGTTCGAACGCTCCAAGCCCTCCTGTTACGCCAATCGCGAATTCAGCCACGCCATGAGCGAGGGCGGCGGTCATTTCGTGCTGGCGGGATTTTCCGGCGAGGCGGGTTGCCTGGCGACCGCCGTGGAAGCGTTTCATCGCGGTCACAGCGTGACGTATCTGGCGGATGCATCGGCAAGCCTCGGGCTCAACCGGATCCCGGCGCCGACCGTTCACGAAACCGTCGCTCAACTGATCGGTCTTTATGGCGAAGTCACCACGACGCGGAGCTGGATCTCGGAGCAGACGGCAAGCGTTTCCTGTCTGGGGGGTAGATGAAGAATCCAATAGATCGCAAACTCGACCTGATGGCGCGCTCGCTGCAGGAGCACATCAATCTGGCCAAGGAGCTGAACCTCAATTTCGTGGCGCAGCTTCTGACCATGACGGCGATGGAGATCAGGATCAACCTGCACCGCATCTCCGATCACGAGATCGACACGCTGTGCACCACGGCCGAGCGGGGCTCGGTCGAGCCTGAGGAACGGGAGACGGCGCTCGTCCTCAACTTCCCGAGACGGGGCCGGTATTCCTGAGTGGCTTCGCCGCGCCGGATTTTCCTGACGGATTTGTCAACGAAACGGTTGCGGCCTCGTCGCGTTTCTGGTTTGGCTAGCCTTCCGAATCGGGCCAAAGCGCTTGCCGTTCCCCGCGTTCAATCGCGGCGGTAGCACATTCAAATCACAGCGCTTTTGGTGATTTGCCGATGTAATTTTTTGCATCAAATCGTGTCCGGGTATCTGTTCCGGCATTCGCCACATTTGTGGCGACGTGCTAGACAGCATCGGGGTGTGTCGCGCTTGATTTGATTGGGGTCGATGAAATGAGTGCCAGAGAGTTCGGGTCGGGTTCGAAATCCGAGCCGGGACAACACGCGCTTCGGGTTGGCGTCATCGGCGCCGGCGTGATGGGCAGCAACCACGCGCGCGTGCTGGCGGGGTTGCCGAACATCAGCCTGGTCGGGGTGGTGGATCCGCTCGAGGCTCATCGCGCGCGCGCGACCGAGCTCGCCAATTGCCGCACCTTCGACACGCTTGAAGCTCTGCTCGCCGAGGGCGTCGATGCCGTGACCATTGCGGCGCCCACGCATCTGCATCACGAGATCGCGCTTGCCTGCATCGCACGCAAGATTCATGTGCTGGTCGAGAAGCCGATCGCCTCCACGGTCGAGGAGGGCAGGCAGATCGTCGAGGCCGCGCAGCGCGCCGGCGTGACGCTGATGGTCGGCCATGTCGAGCGCTTCAATCCGGCGGTTGCCGCGATCAAGCAGGCAATCACCGGCGAGGACATTCTGTCGATCGCGATTACCCGCGTCGGGCCGTTCCCGCCGCGGATGTCGAATGTCGGCGTGGTCATCGATCTCGCCGTGCACGACATCGACCTGATCCGCTGGTTCACCGAGTCCGATATCGTCGAGGTGCAGCCGCAGCTCTCCAGCGCGGTGGCCGAACGCGAGGACATCGCGCTCTTGCAGTTCCGAACCGCCTCCGGCGTGCTCGCGCACATCAACACCAACTGGCTGACGCCGTTCAAGGCGCGCAACGTCACGGTTGCGACCCGCGGCAAATACGTCATGGGCGATCTCCTGACACGCCAGGTCACCGAATGCTTCGGCTTCAAGCCCGACGGCAGCTACTCGATGCGTCACCTGCCGGTCGGCCACGACGAGCCGCTGCGCGCCGAGCTGATCGCGTTCCTGCAGGCGGTGCGTTCCGGGGGCTCGCCGGCCGTCACCGGCGATGAGGGCGTCGCCAGTCTCGAGATCGCGACCCGCTGCCTCGAAACCTCGGCGAAGCCAGCCACGGCCCCTTCCGCCCGCAAGGGCCCGCGCCGCGTCGCGGGCTAGCGCTTGATGTCTCTCTCTTCATCTGTGCAAGGCTCCATGAACCAGCATCTGCGTCTGCAATCCATTCCCTTCATCGATGTCGCCTCGCAACGCGCGCGGCTCGGCAAGTCCATCGACGAGGCGATCGCCCGTGTGCTCGGCCATTGCCAGTTCATCAATGGGCCCGAGGTGACGCAGTTCGAGGCACAGCTTGCGGCTTTCTCCGGCGCGAAGCATGTCGTGGCCTGCGCCAGCGGCACCGATGCGCTGTTGATGGTGCTGATGGCCAAGGGTTATGGCCGCGGCGATGCCGTGCTATGCCCGTCCTTCACCTTCTGTGCGACGGGCGAGGCGGTGGCGCTGACCGGCGCTGTGCCTGTCTTCGTCGATGTGGATGAAGCGACTTTCAACATGGATGCCGCTTCGCTGAAACGCGGTATCGCCACCGCGCGAAAACTCGGCCTGAAGCCGCGTGCGGTAATCCCGGTCGATCTGTTCGGCCAGAGCGCCGACCACGATGCGGTCGCCGCGATCGCCGAAGCCGAAGGCCTGTTCGTGCTCGACGATGCGGCGCAGGGTTTTGGCGCGAGCTACAAGGGTCGCCGGCTCGGCTCCTTTGGCCACGCGACTGCGACCAGCTTCTTCCCGGCGAAACCGCTCGGCTGTTTTGGCGACGGCGGCGCGATCTTTACCGATGACGCTACTCTTGCCGAGACGCTGAAAAGCATCCGCGTGCACGGGCAGGGCGCCGACAAATACGACAACGTTCGCCTCGGCCTGACCGGGCGGCTCGACACCATGCAGGCCGCGATCCTGATCGAGAAGCTGAAAATCTTCGAGGACGAGATCGCCGCGCGCAACCGCGTGGCGGAGCGGTACAGCCGCGGCTTGAGCAATATCGTGACCGTGCCGCGGCTCGCCTTCGGCTGCGTCTCGGTCTGGGCACAATACACCATCCGTCTGCCCAAAGGCGTCGACCGCGACGGCTTCGCCGTGGCATTGAAGGCGCAGGGCGTTCCGACCGCGATCTATTATCCGAAGTCGATGCACCAGCAGACCGCATACCGGGATTTCCCCGTTGCCGAGGGCGGGTTGCCGGTCAGCGAGCGGCTGTCGGCCGACGTCATCAGCCTGCCGATGCATGCGTATCTCGACGAGGCCACCCAGGATCGCGTCATCGCGGCTGTGCGCGACGCGCTTCAGGCATGATCCTGAAAAGTGGTCTTCCGGTTTTCGGACAAGATCATGCCTAAATCAATAAAGTCTGATTTCGCCGTTTTGATGTGCCGCGCGATAGGATAGAAGCGGCGCATGCTTGGGCGCATCTTCACCGTTGGCGGCTACACCCTGCTTTCGCGGCTGACAGGTTTCGCGCGCGACATCATGCTCGCGGCAATCCTTGGCGCCGGGCCCGTGGCGGACGCGTTCTTTGTCGCGTTCCGCCTGCCCAACCATTTCCGCGCGATCTTTGCCGAGGGCGCTTTCAACGCCGCCTTCGTGCCGGCCTATGCCCATGTCCATGGCGAGGAGGGCGAGGCGAAGGCCAAGCTGTTTTCGGACCGCGTGTTCACGCTTCTGTTCCTGTCGCAGGTGATCCTCCTCATCGTCGCATGGGTGTTCATGCCGCAGGCGATGAGCCTCCTCGCGCCCGGCTTCGCCCATGATGCCGGCCAGCGCGAACTCGCGATCGAGCTGACGCGCATCACCTTTCCGTATCTTCTTCTGATCACGCTGGTGACGCTCTATGGCGGAATGCTCAACGTCATGCATCGCTTTGCCAGCGCCGCCGCGGCCTCGATCTTCCTCAACCTTGCGATGATGGCGACCTTGGCGGTCGCGGTTTCCTTTCCGACCGTGGGCCATGCCGCCGCCTGGGGCGTTTTGATCTCCGGCTTCCTGCAATATTTCCTGCTCGCGGGCGATCTCGCGCGGCATGGCGGCTTGCCGCGCTTTGCGCCGCTCAAGCTCGACGAAGACATCCGCGCGTTCTTTCGCGCGCTCGGCCCCGCGACGCTGGGCTCGATGGGCACGCAGGTCGCGATGTTCGCCGATACCATCATCGCGACCTTCCTGCCCGCAGGCGCGCTGTCAGCGCTCTACTATGCTGACCGGCTCAATCAGCTCCCGATCGGTGTGATCGGCATTGCGATCGGCACGGTGCTGTTGCCGGAGATGTCGCGACGACTCTCTGCGGGCGATCATGTTGGCGCGATGGAGCAGCAGCGCCGCGCGTTCGATTACACACTGTTGTTCGCGGTCCCCTTCGTTGCCGCATTCCTGGCCGTGCCCGATGTCATCACCCGGGCAATGTTCGCGCGCGGCGCCTTCACGAGGGGCGATGCGGCGGCGGCCGGCGCGACGCTCGCGGCGTACGCCGTCGGCCTGATTCCCTTTGTGTTGATTCGAAGCGCGGTTGCGACTTTCTACGCGCGCAAGAACACGGCAACGCCCGTGAAAGCCTCGCTCACCGGCCTTGCCGTCAACATGGGACTGAAGCTCCTGCTGATGGGGTCGCTCGCCCAGGTCGGCCTTGCGCTCGCGACCGCCGTCGGCGCCTGGATCAATCTGTTGCTGGTACTCGGCTTCGCCGTGCGCGCCGGCTATCTCGAATTCACCGAGGCGCTCCGCCAGTCCTTGATGAAATTCGCGATTATCGGAGTCGTGCTCGCCGCCGTGCTCTGGCTTGTGGCAAAATTTGCTGCAGCGCATCTCGGTGGCATCCGATTCCAGGACGAGATCATCCTGCTGCTGCTGATCGGCATCGGCGCCGTGGTCTATGGCGGATCGATCCTCGGCCTCTTCGGGTTGAGGTGGCTCAAGACCCTGGTCAAGGGCTAAAGGGCGTTTGCGCTTCCCGCCAAACCACTGCAATATGAGCCAAAATCGGGACGGGAAACCAAAATCGGAACGGGAAACGGAGACAAGATGGCTGCTCCCATCAAATTCGGCGTCGGTCAAAGCGTATTGCGCAAGGAGGATGATGCGCTGATCCGCGGCAAGGGTCGTTACACCGACGACCTGGCTCCGCAGCCGGCGATGCATGCGCTGATGCTGCGCTCGCCGCATGCGCATGCCAGGTTCGCCATCAACGCCACGCGCGCCCGTACGCTGCCCGGCGTCGCGCTGGTCCTGACCGCGGCCGACATCGGCGATCTCGGCGACCTGCCGTGCCTGTTCAATTTCGAGGTCGATCCCTTCACCGGGCCGCCTTATCCGATCCTGGCAAAGGACGAGGTTCGCCATGTCGGCGACGCCGTCGCCTTTATCGTTGCCGATACACTCGATCACGCGCGCGACGCGGCTGAGGCGATCGAGGTGAACTGGACGCAGCTCGCGGCGGTCGCGGGCGCCGTCAATGCCGTCAAGAAGGACGCGCCGCAGGTCTGGCCGGACAAGCCAGGCAACATCCTGTTCGACGTGCCGATCGGCGACAAGAAGGCGACGGATGAGGCCTTTGCCAAGGCGCATGAGGTCGCCGAAATCAAGATCGTCAATCCGCGGGTGGTGGCGAGCTTCATGGAGACGCGTGCGGCGAATTGCGAATACGACGCCAAGCGCGATCATCTGACGCTCACCGTCGGCAGCCAGGGCAGCCACCGGCTGCGCGATATCCTCTGCCAGAACGTGCTGAAGATTCCGGCCGAGAAGATGCGCGTGATCTGTCCCGATGTCGGCGGCGGGTTCGGCACAAAGCTGTTTCCCTACCGCGAATATGCGCTGCTCGCGGTAGCGGCGCGCAAGCTGAAGAAGACGGTGCGCTGGGCTGCCGAACGTAGCGAACATTTCATGGGCGACGCGCAGGGCCGCGACAACGTCACGACCGCGCGGATGGCGCTCGCCGAGGACGGCAAGTTCCTTGCCATGGATGTCGACCTGATGGGCGACATGGGCGCGTATCTGTCGACTTTCGGGCCCTACATTCCGCATGGCGGCGCCGGCATGCTGCCCGGCCTCTACGACATCCAGACCTTCCACTGTCGCGTCCGCACCGTGTTCACCCACACCGTGCCGGTCGATGCCTATCGTGGCGCCGGCCGCCCCGAGGCGGCCTATGTCATCGAGCGTCTTGTGGACGCCTGTGCGCGAAAGCTCGACATGACGCCGGAAGCGATCCGCAGGAAGAATTTCATCCAGCCGAAGGCGCTGCCCTACAAGACTGCGACGGGCAAAGTCTATGATTCCGGCGACTTCGCAGCCCACATGAAGCGCGCGATGGAGGTCGCGAACTGGAAGGAGTTTCCCAAGCGCGCCAAGCTCGCGAAGAAGGCGGGCCTGGTGCGCGGCATCGGCATGGCGAGTTATGTCGAGATCTGCGGCACCATGGGCGACGAGACCGCCAATGTGCGGCTCGATCCCAATGGCGACGTGACGATTTTGATCGGCACGCAGTCGAGCGGGCAGGGCCACCAGACCGCCTATGCGCAGATCGTCGCGGAACAGTTTGGCCTGCCGCCGGAGCGCGTCCACATCCACCAGGGCGACACCGAGGAGATCAAGACCGGGCTTGGCACCGGCGGTTCGGCGTCGATTCCGACCGGCGGTGTCAGTGTCCAGCGCGCCACGCAGGATCTCGGCACCAAGCTGAAGGAGCTCGCGGCCGAAGCGCTGGAAACCAGCGCGGATGATCTCGAGATCAACAATGCTGCGATCCGCATCGCCGGCACCGACCGCGCGATCAGCTTTGCCGATGTGGCCAAACGGGCCGGCGGCGATACCTCGAAGCTCAATGGGGCCGCGACCTTCAACAGTGCCGACGGCACCTATCCGAACGGCACCCACGTCGCGGAGGTCGAGATCGACCCCGCGACCGGCATCATCAAGATCGTCAATTATGTGATCGTCGATGATTTCGGCGTGACGCTCAATCCGCTGTTGCTCGCGGGCCAGGTGCATGGCGGCGTGATGCAGGGCATTGGCCAGGCACTGATGGAGCAGGTGGTGTACGGGGCTGCCGACGCCCAGCTCGTGACCGGCACTTACATGGACTACGCGCTGCCCCGTGCCGCCGACGCGCCATCTTTCCACTTCGAAACCAACAACGTTCCCTGCAAAACCAACCCGATGGGCGTGAAGGGCGCGGGTGAGGCAGGCGCGATCGGCTCCTGTCCGGCCGTGGTCAACGCCATCGTCGAAGGGCTGTGGCGCGAATACAAGATCGACCATATCGACATGCCGGCGACCGCCGAACGGGTCTGGATCGCGATCCGGGAGCATCAGCGCCGGCATAGCCTTTGAGGTCTCCCGCCGGGAATAAACCACGATCGCAGGGTTATAACGGAAAGGAGCGCCGCGGCCCTGCGTGAAGCAGGGTCGCGGCGTCGCCTGAAGAGCGCAGCGAGTTGGAGAGTTCGCCTATGAAAAAAGCGGTTGTCGTGGTGGGGGCATTGTTGCTGGGGTCGAGCGCCGTGATGGCCGACCAGAAGCTCGCGGTCGAGCAGGACAATTTCATGCGGGCGCTGGGCAAGAGCGTCTACGTGACCATGCTCAAGATGAGCAAGGGCGAGCTGCCCTACGACCAGACGCAGGTTGATGCGGCGCTGGCGCAGCTGGAAGAGAACGTCCCCAAGATCCCGACCGTGTTCAAGAACAATCCGAAAGAGAACGTCGTCGACGGGACCTACGGGGCGTCGAAAAAGGTCTGGGAGAACAAGTCCGATTTCGACGCCAAGGTTCAGCCCGTCATCAAGGCGGTTGCCGACCTGAAGGGCAAGATCAAGGATCAGGCCGGCGTGAAAATGGCATTCGATGCGCTCAATGATAAATGCAAGGCCTGCCACGAGGATTTTCGGGTGAAGCTGAAATAACGCGGCGGCGCAACAGAGCGCGGCCGCTGCGTTCGCGGCGGCCTGAGCTCCGCGGACGGCAAGAGCGTTGACACCGGGGGCTGGCGGCGTCGCTTCTCAGCGCTCCCGCAACACCTCTTGCCGGTAGCGCCGCAACGGCGACAGCAGATAGCTCAGTATGGTCCGCGAGCCGGTCTTGATCTCGACCGTGACCGCCATGCCCGGCGCCAGGTTCACCATGCGATCCTCGACCTGCATCCAGGTGCGGTCGAGAGAAATGCGCGCGCTGTAATTCAACTCCTGACCCGTGGGCTCGCTGGTCTCGTGCCCGCTCCCGAGCGCGCGATCGCCGGCGCGGCCGTCGGGCTTGTCGCGGATGATGGCGTCCTGGGAGATGCTCAGCACCTGGCCGTGCAGGAGGCCGTAGCGGGTGAAATTGAAGGTGTCGATCTTGATCTCCGCGCCTTGCCCGGGCTCGACAAAGCCGATGTCGCGGTTCGACACCATCGCCTCGACTTCGAGCTGGCTGTCATCAGGCACGATCACGAGCAGCGACTGTGCCGGCGTCACCACGCCGCCGATCGTGTGCACGGCAAGCTGCTGCACCACGCCGTCGACCGGTGAGGTGAGTTGCTGCAGCCTGGTCTTCTGCTGCGCCTTGATCAGGTCCTGCGCGAGCCCGTTGGCTTTCTGCTCACTCTTGGTCAGATCGTCGGAAAGGCTGCGGCTGTATTCGGCGACTGCTTGCGCGCGCGTTTCCCGGATCGCTGCTACCGCGGCTTCCGCCTCGTGGAGATGGCTCCTCTGCACGCCGAGCTCTTCCTGCTGCTCGACCAGCAATTGCAGGATCTCGTAATAGGTCAGCTTGGATCCGATCTCCTTCTCCATCAATGTCTTGCGGATGTCGACGCGCTGCTGGATCACCGGAATCAGCGCGTCGAGCTTGTGGATCGTGGCCGAGATGGTTTCGTGCTCGGCCTGCTTCTGCGCCTCCTGGCGCGCCAGCGCGGCGATCTTGGCGCGCTGCTCGGTGAGCTGGTTGGCGAGGAGCTGGCGCTGGGTGCCAACCAGCACGGGGTCGGCATCGGCGGGCGGAACGAGGTCGGCAACGCCCTGATCGCTGCTGGCCAGCGCGGCGCGCAGGCGCGCGATGTTGAGCCGCTCGGCGATCAGATCGTCGCGCAGATGATCGCGCTCGGCGGCGTTCACGGTTGGATCGAGCTCGATCAGCACGTCGCCGGCTTTCACGCTCTCGCCGTCCTGCACGCGGATCGCGCGCACCACGCCGGTCTCGAACGGCTGCACCACCTTGCTGCGCCCGCCGGAGACGACTTTTCCCGGCGCGGACGCGACGATCTCGATGGTGCCCCAGCTGGCCCAGCCCAGGGTCGCGCCGAACAGCACGATGATGGTCATGCCGACGGCGCGGCCGATCGGCGAGGGCGGCGACTCCACGATCTCCAGGGCTGCGGGAAGGAACGCAAGCTCTGCGGCGCGCCGTCCCTCGACCTGTTTGAAAGGGATGACGAGCTCGCTTCTCGGCGCGGGCAGCGCTGAATTAGCGGACTTCATGCAAACCTCCCTGCAGCCGGTGCAGCGCCGCATAACGGCCGCCGGTCTTGATCAGCGCGTCATGGGTGCCGTCCTCGACCAGTCGGCCGCGCTCGAGGGTGAAGATCCGGTCCGCCGTTCGTACGGTGGAGAGCCGGTGCGCGATGATGAGCACCGTGCGGCCCCGCGCGATCTCCTTCATGTTGTGCTGGATGATGCGCTCGCTCTCATAGTCGAGCGCGCTGGTCGCTTCGTCGAAAATGAGGATGCGTGGATCGGCGACAAGCGCACGCGCAATTGCGATGCGCTGGCGCTGGCCGCCCGACAGGGTCGAGCCGCGCTCGCCGACGATGGTGTCGTAGCCTTCAGTGAGCTCCAGGATGAAATCATGTGCGCCCGCAAGATTCGCCGCTTCGATCACGCGCTCCATCGGCATCGCGGGGTCGGAAAGGGCGATGTTGTCGCGCACCGAGCGGTTGAACAGCATGTTCTCCTGCAGCACCACACCGATCTGGCGGCGCAGCCAGGCGGGATCGGCCATCACCAGATCCATGCCGTCGATCAGCACCCGCCCGTTCTGCGGCACGTAGAGCCGCTGGACCAGCCTGGCAAAGGTGCTTTTGCCGGATCCGGATGGTCCGACGATGCCGACGGTCTGTCCGGCCGGCACCTCGAAGGAGACGTCGTGCAGGATTTCCTGGCCATCGACGCGGTAGCGGAAGGAGACATGATCGAAGCTGATATTGCCGCGGATCGCGGGCAACGCAGCGCGTGCGGCCGCGTAGGTCGGCTCCGCCGTGGTGTTGAGGATGTCGCCGAGGCGAGCGATCGACAGCCGCGCCTGGTGGAAATCCTGCCATACCTGCGCGAGCCGCAGCACCGGCGCCGAGACGCGGCTGGCCAGGATGTTGAAGGCGACGAGCTCGCCGACCGACAGCGTGCCGCCGATCACGAGCCTGGCGCCGAAATAGAGGATGGCCGCGGTGACGATCTTGCTGGCGAACTGCACCAGCTGGCTTGCGGTGTTGCCGAGGCTTTGCACCCGGAAGCTTGCGCTCACGTAGCCGGCGAGCTGTTCTTCCCAGCGCCGCTGCATCTGCGGCTCGACCGCCATCGCCTTCAACGTCTCGATTCCCGTGACGCTTTCGACCAGGAAGGCCTGGTTCTCCGCGCCGCGCTGGAATTTCTCGCTGAGCCGCCGCCGGAACAGCGGCGTCACCGCGGCCGAGATCACGATGTAGAACGGGAAGGAGCCGAGCACGATGAAGCTGAGCAGCGGCGAATACACGAACATCACGCCGAGGAACACGAAGGTGAAGAACAGGTCGATCACGAGCGTCAGCGCCGAGCTCGTCAGGAAATTGCGGATGTTTTCCAGTTCCCGCACCCGCGCCACCGAGTCGCCGACGCGGCGCGCCTGGAAATAGGACATCGGCAGCGCCAGCAGATGGTGGAACAGCCGCGCGCCGAGTTCGACATCGATGCGGTTGGTGGTGTGCGAGAACAGATAGGTGCGCAGGATTCCGAGCGTCGTCTCGAACAGCGAGATCGCGACGAGGCCGATCACCAGCACATCGAGCGTCGAGATCGAGCGATGCACCAGCACCTTGTCGATCACCACCTGGAAGAACAGCGGTGAAACCAGCGCGAAAAGCTGCAGGAAGAACGAGGCGACCAGCACCTCGCCGAGCAGGCGCTTGTATTTCCTGATAGCGCCGAGGAACCAGCCGATGTCGAAACGGCGGGTGAGGTCGGAGAGGCCCGCGCGCCGCGCCATCAGGATCAGCCCGCCATCCCAGATTTCAGCGAGCTCGCCGTGGGTCATCAGCAGGGGGCGCCGATCCCTGGGCGATTGCACCAGCACTTTTTCTTCGGACGCCTTGGCGATGACCGTGAACGTGCCGTCGCGCAGCAAGGCAATGCCGGGCAGGGGTGTTTTTGCAAGCCGTGAGAAGTCGGTGCGGTAGGCGCGCGCCTTCAGGCCGAGATCCTTGGCGCAGCGGAGGATCTCCGCTGCGCCAAGTGTGGCTGGTCCCAGCCGGTGTTTGATCTGCCCGCGATCAGTCGCGACACCCTGGAGGTGCAGCAATGTCAGGAGAGCTTCGAGGCCGGTATCGACCGCTCTCGCGTCTGCTTCCGTTGTCATCCGCAACCTCCAGGGACCGCGCGCTGCGTCGTTAGGCGTGCGGCAGCGCCAGGACCGGCTGCTGACTCGACGACGGGTCGGGCGGCGTGGTGGGGCCGTGGCTGACGCCCGCGGTGACGAAGCTCGAGGCCATGGCGTCGCCGAGCAGCGCCGCCGCGGCGACATGTGGCGCCGGCCCGCCCGCGATCACCACGTTGTTGCCGGGGCCGCCGTCGAGGATATCCGGTCCGCCGCCCCCGATCAGCACATCGTCGCCGTTACCGCCGTTGAACACGTCGGTCTCGGTGCCTCCGATCAGAACGTCATTGCCGTCCCCGCCATTGGCAACGAGCTGGATGCCGTTGGCGAGTCCGGAGGAGGTGATGACGTCATCGCCGCCGAGGCCGTTGATGACGATGCGATCTCCCGCGCCGGCATTGGCGATGTTCACCTCGGCAGCAAGACCCGATATCGTGATCACGCCGTTGTTCTCGGTCACCGAGATGACGTCGGCACCGGCGGTCCCGTTGATGGTGACCGTGTCGGCATTGCCATCGTCGGCGCCATTGACGCCGAGGTCGAGATTGACCTGGTTGGTGCTCGTCCCGGTCAGATCGTTGACCGTGATGTTGTCGGCGCCTCCGAGGGCGTTGAAATTGATGTGTTCAACGCCATTGAGGTCCATGGTGATGTTGGCGACGTCGCGGAAGAACCGCACACGGCTGCCATTGGCCGAGATGTCGATGTTCTCACTGACATTGGCGCCATTGAACTGGAGCGTGTCAGTGCCGGCCTGCCCTTCCACGGTGTCGCTGCCATCGCCGGGATTCCAGACGAAGGTGTCGTCACCGCCGCCGAGAAGAGCGACATCGTTGCCGCGGCCGCCGATCACGGTGTCGTTGGCCGCGCTGCCCGTGATGGTGTCGTTGCCGTCACCGCCGTTGATCGTCAGGTTGGCGAGCTGACCCGGCTTGAGGCCGGAGGCATCGATGACATCGTCGCCGCCGAGGCCGTTGATGGTGAGCTGGTCGCCGGCATCGGCGTGAGCGATCGTGACCTGCGCCGCGAGGCCGTTGACCACGATCGATCCGCCGCTGCCGGCAACGGTGATGTGGTCGTTGCCGGCCGTACCATTGACGGTCACGGTGTCGGCCGCGCCGTCGCCGGCCTTGCTGCCGGGGCCGCTGCTCAGGTCGATCGCAACCTGCGTGACAGCGGTGCCGGTGAGGTCACCGACCGTGACGTTGTCGGCGCCGCCGGCGGCGTTGAGCTGGATATGCTCGACGCCGTCGAGATCCATCGTGACGTTGCCGATGTCACGGAACAGGATCGCCTCGCCGGCATTGCCCGCGATGCTGATATTCTCGGGGGCGTTGGAGCCGTTGAACACCAGCGTGTCGGTACCGGTATTGCCTTCGACCGTGTCGCTGCCGTCGCCGGGATTCCAGATGAAGGTGTCGTCGCCGGCGCCGAGATCGGCGAAGTCATTGCCACGGCCGCCGGTCACGGTGTCGTTGCCATCACCGCCGAGCAGGAAATCGTTGCCCTGACTGCCGGTGATGACGTCGTTGCCGGCGCCGCCGTCGATGGTGAGACCGATGACGCCGGCTGCGAGTGCGGATGCGTCGATCGTGTCGTTGCCGCCGAGCGCCTGGATGGTCAGATTATCGATCGCCTCGGCGCCGGCGATGGTGACGAGCTCCGGCATTCCGGTCACGCTGACTGTGGTTCCGTTCCCGGTCACCGTGATCTTCTCGGCCTTGTCGGGGCCGTTGACGGTCACCTGATCGGCCGCGCCGTCGCCCTGGCCACTACCCGGGTTGCCCGAGAGATCGATCGAGACCTGCTTTACGCCGGTGCCGGTGAGGTCGCCCACCGTGATGTTGTCGGCGCCGCCGCGGGCCGTGAAGTCGATCTGCTCGATGCTGTTCAGGTCCATGACAATGTTGGCAACGTCGCGCGTGAAGCGCACGTGGCTGCCGTTGGCCGAGATGTTGATGTTCTCCGCCACGTTCGCGCCGTTGAACAGCAGCGTATCGGTACCGGAACCGCCGTCGACGGTGTCGCTGCCGTCGCCGGGGTTCCAGATGAAGGTGTCGTCGCCGCTACCGAGCTGGGCGTTGTCGTTGCCGCGGCCGCCGGTAACGATGTCGTTGCCGGCACCACCGATCAGGAGGTCATTGCCGTCGCCGCCGGTGATGATGTCGTTGCCGTCGCCGCCATCCAGCGTGAGCGAGATCAGGTTCGAGAGGCCATTGCCCGCGGTGATGGTGTCATCGCCGCCGCCGGCATGGACCACGAGATTCTCCGTGGTCCCGATGTCGAGCGTGAACGGCGACGCGCCGAGGTCATCCAGGCGCACACGGGTGCCGTTGGCCGCGATGACGAAGCTATCGCTGGAATTGCCGCCATTGACCTGTGCGGTGTCGTTGCCGTCTCCGCCTTCGAACAGGTCGTTGCCGCCGCCGATGTTCCAGGTCATCAGGTCGTCGCCGGCCTGGCCGAACAGCTGGTTGTTGCCGGAGCCGCCGTCGAGCACGTCATTGCCATCGCCGCCGAACAGGAAGTCATCGCCGCCTCCGCCCTTCAGCGTGTCGTTGCCGGCCTGTCCGAACAGCAGGTCATTGCCGGAGCCGCCGGTGAGCTTGTCGTCGCCATTGCCGCCGAACAGATGCACCGCCGGCATAGGTCCGTTGGCCTCATTGACCGAGATATTGTCGCCGCCGTCCAAGCCGAAAATGTCGATTTCCGTAGTATTGGCGACGGTGGGCTTGCCGCCCGCGATTTTCACTGAACCGTCATTAACCAAAATGTTCCCGGCCGCGTCACGACTCGTCACGGTCCTGTGACCAGCGTTATCGTCGGTTACTGTGAGCAGCCCCACAGTCGGGGAAAATGTAGCCGTAGTAGCCATCCTGATGGTCCTTCAAGAGATTTTGCCCCTCGCTCCTACAACTAGCGGGGGGTAGGATGACCGGCTTGATGCCTCCCTTGAGAGGGCCATGATTGTTCTGAAGTTGCGCTCCAGATTTCCTGATGGCGGCCTGAGGCAACGACGACACGAAATGCATGGAAATTCCGTTTCGCGCGATTCGCGCAGCAATACGTTCCGAGGCCAAAAATTGCAGTTTCACTTCGAAGGTCACGTGCTCGACACAGACACGCGCGAATTGCGCCGTGGCTTTGAGCGGATTGCGGTCGAGCCGCAGGTGCTCGACCTCCTGGTCTATCTCGTGGAGAACCGCGATCGCGTGGTCACCAAGGACGATCTGATCGAGTCGGTCTGGGGCGGGCGGATCGTTTCGGATGCGGCGCTGACCAGCCGAATCTATGCGGCCCGCAAGGCGGTCGGCGATACCGGGCGCGACCAGAAGCTGATCCGCACCATTTCCCGCAAGGGCCTGCGTTTCATCGGGACGCTGGATACGCGGCCAAGCGAGGACGTGCCGCCGCCCGTCGCGGTTCCCTCGTCCGTCGAGGCGGCGGCGGATCTGCGCCCGGCTGCGACGCAACCCGAACGTCGCGTGATCGCCGTGCTGCCCTTCAACAACATGAGCGACGATCCGGAGCAGGAATATTTTTCCGACGGTATCAGCGAGGATCTGATCACCGCGCTATCGAAGTTGCGCTGGTTCTTCGTGATCGCGCGCAACTCCTCCTTCATCTACAAGGGCAAGTCCGTGCACGTGAAGCAGGTTCGCGAGGAGCTTGGTGCGGACTATGTGGTCGAAGGTAGCGTGCGCAAGAGCGGCGGGCGTGTGCGCATCACCGCGCAGCTCAACGATGCCAGCAGCGGCAGCCATGTCTGGGCCGAGCGCTACGACCGCGACGCCGCCGACGTGTTCGCGGTGCAGGACGAGATCACCGAAGCCATCGTCGCCGCGATCGAGCCGCAGCTCTATGCCGCCGAGCATTTCCGTACGCGCCGCAAGCCGCCGTCAAGCATGGACGCCTGGGAACTTGTGATGCGCGCGCTGGCCCATCACAGCCAGATCACCGAGCAGGACGTGAAAATCGCGGAGGAGCTGTTGCACCAGGCGATCGCGATCGATCCCGAGTACGGCCAGGCGCACGGTCTGCTCGCCGCGACCTATGCGGTCGCGACGCATATGGGATGGACGGATCCCCAGGTCGTTGTGCCGCTCGCCGAGCGCGCGGCGCTGACCGCGGTCCGGCTCGACGGCGAGGATCCCTGGGCGCATCTCGCGCTCGGCGGCGTGCATCTGATCCTGCGGCGCTTCGACGATGCGATTGCCGCGATCGAGATGGCGCTGAACCTCAATCCGAGCTTTTCGCAGGCCCAGAACGCCTATGCCACGACGCTGGTGTTCTCCGGCCGCTGGCGCGAGGCCATCGACGCCGTCAATCGCGCGCTGCGCCTCAGCCCGCACGATCCGTTCGTGGCGTTCAACTACGGCAACGCCGCGCTCGCCCATTACCTCGGCGGCAATTACGAGGAGGCGGTCCGCCAGTCCCAGGCCGCCGTCCGGCTGCGCCCGGGCTATGGCAGCGCGTACCGTCTGCTGGTCGCGTCCGCCGGCATCTCGGGGCGAACCGAGATCGCCGCCGCTGCCCTGCAGGAGCTCCGCCGGGTCCAGCCCAACGTTTCGCTCGAGTGGATCAAGGCCTACGTCCCGCTCAAGAACGATGCCGACCGCATCCATTACCTCGAAGGCTTCCAACGCGCCGGCCTGGAGTAGAGGCAGATTGTGCCGGGAAGTCGGCCAGGAACGGCCAGGAACGGCTTGTCATCGCAAGGGAACCCAGCCACAATCGAGGACAATTTCCAGCCGCGGAGATCCGCCGGACATAGGGAAGGAAGTATTGCCATGACGATTGATTTCAGCAGACGCGACGCGTTGAAGCTTTCGGCAAGTGCGGCTTTGGCGGCGGCCGGCGGATTCTCCTGCGTCGAGCTCGCGAGAGCCGCCCCGATCGAAGTTCCGACCATCGACAAGCTCAGCGTCCGCGTCCTGGTCGATAGTGCGAGCGACCTCTTCTTCCGGCCGCAGGAGGTGAGCGGGGTGAAGACAGAGCCCGGCCGTTCTTCCGACCCAAAGCGGCCGCTGCACAGCGAATGGGGATTGTCGCTCTATCTGGAGCCGCAACGCGGCGAGGAGAAGCGCACCTTTCTCCTGGATTTCGGTTGGACGCCGGAGGCGATCAACGGCAACATGGAATTGATGCAGGTCGATCCGAAGAAGATCGATGCGCTGATCATGAGCCATGGTCACTTCGACCATTGGGGCGGGCTGCTCGGATTCCTCGAGCGGCACCGCAAGGACATGAACGCCGACATGACCATGTATGCCGGCGGCGAGGACAATTTTTGCCAGCGCTATGTCAAGGCGGGCGGCATGGGCGATCTGGCCGATTTCGGCATGCTGGATCGCCGCGACATCGCCAAACAGAACGTCAAGGTCGTGCTGTGCGAGTCTCCGGTCGTGATCGGCGGCCAGGCCTTCACCACTGGCAAGATCAAGCGCAACAGCATCGAGAAGGTACTGCCGAACTCGCTGGTCGAGTTCAAGCAGAAGGATGGCGCGGGTTGCAATGCGAGCCACTATTTGCCGGCCGAGATGGAAGGCAAGATCGTGCCCGACGAGCACATCCATGAGCATGCCACCTGCTTCAACCTGAAGGACAAGGGCCTGATCGTGATTTCCTCCTGCGGCCATGTCGGCATCGTCAATTCGGTGCGGCAGGCCATGGAAGTGTCCGGCGTGCAGAAGATTCATGCCATCATGGGCGGCTTCCATCTGGGGCCGGCGCCGGCCGATTACCTCACGCAGGTCGTGGCCGAGATCGGCAAGCTCAATCCGGATGTGGTGATCCCCATGCATTGCAGCGGGCTCAATTTCACCCAGGAAGCGATGCGGCAAATGCCTGGCAAGGTGCTGACCACGACGACGGGCACCCGCATCACCTTCGGGGTCTGATTGCGGGATGAGGTTGGCGAGAGCCTGCGCGCTTTTTATGGCCGCGTCCTTGATGGGCGGCATGGCGGCTGCGCAAGAGCAGCAGCCGTCAGCCGCACAGATGATGGACGACCTGATGTTCGGCCGCGGATCGGTGGGCGCGCCGTTCACGCTCACCGACCCGAACGGCAAGCCGCATAGCGACAGCGAATTCCGCGGCAAGCTGATGATCGTCTATTTCGGCTACACCTTTTGCCCCGACGTATGCCCGACTGACCTGATGGCGATCACGCAGGCGCTCGACGCGCTCGGGAAGGATGCCGCGGGCATCCAGCCGGTCTTCATCACCATCGATCCCGAACGCGACAATGCCGCCATGGCCGAATATCTCCGGGCTTTTCACCCAAGCTTCATTGGCCTCACTGGGACGCCGGAGGAGATCCGCAGAGTCGCCAATTCCTACAAGGCGTTTTACGCAAGGGTCGCAGACTCGCGATCGAACGAATATTCGATCGATCATTCCGGCGTGATCTATCTGATGGGCCGCGACGGAAAATATCTTGGCTTCATGCCGCCCCGGACCGCGGCGGATCGCCTGACCGATATACTGCGCAAATATCTTGCGAGCGGATAAACAAAAAGGGCGGATGCCGATACATCCGCCCCTTCGCCGTTCGTTCGGTTGCGATAGCTTACTTCGTCACCTGGCCGCGGATTTCGCCGCCGGGATTGGCCTGGGTGTGCACGTTGACGTAATACTTGCCGGCAACGAGGTCGGCCGCTTGCGCGTCGGTCAACGTCGCGCTGCCTTCGGCCGGGCTAGTGCCAGCATTCGGGATCGCGACCGCGACACCGGCGTTCTTGCCGGCCTCGGCAGGGCCATGGAAATGCGCGGCAGTGGCAGGGCCGGAGAGACCGGAATAGGTGAGCTTCCAGGACAACTTCTTGCTGGCGGGATCGTAGTCGATGTCGGCGCTACCGGTTGCGGTCGAGGCATTCGGCGGCACTTCGGACTTGGCGTCCAGCGTCGCCTTGTACTTGTCGGCGAACGCGGGGCCGGCAAAGGCGACGGTGGCCGCAAACCCAAGCGCGGCGAACATGGTTTTGGTCATGGCTGCTCTCTCCCTGTTGACGTCAAGTGACGGTACGCATCGCACAACAATACGAATTCTATTTTATTCCCAAAATCGGCCTTATCGCCGCAAGACTTTGGTCCATTTTATGGCTGGAGCGGCAAGCGAGCTGGCCGTAAGCTATCCTGGTCAATGACGGTTGGGTGATGGTGCGGCGAAATATCCTCTTGCTGGTCCTTGCAGGCGCCGCAGCGTTCGCGGCCTATTGGTGGCTGACCGCACCGCCCCTGCGGCTGGCCGTGACGGAAAAGGCCTATACGCCGAACCCCTCGAACGGGGAGACCATCTTCAATGCCGGCGGCTGTCCCTCCTGCCATGCGGTGCCGAACCAGCCCGACCGTTTCAGGCTCGGCGGCGGCCTTGCGATACCCTCGCCGTTCGGCACCTTCTATGCGCCGAACATCTCATCCGATCCCAATGATGGCATCGGGCGATGGAGCGAGGCCGATTTCGTCAATGCGGTGAAGCGGGGAGTTTCGCCTGGCGGAACGCATTATTTCCCGGCCTTTCCCTATACTTCCTACGCCCACGCGACGGTGCAGGACGTGCGCGATCTCTTCGCCTTTTTGAAAACGCTGCCGCCGGTCGCAGGCAAGGTGCGCGACCATGATGTGCCGTTTCCGTTCAACATCCGCCGCAACGTCGGCATCTGGAAATTGCTGTTCTTCGATAGCGCGCTGTTCATCCCCGACCAGTCGCGCTCACCGTCTTGGAATCGTGGCGCCTATCTCGTGAACAGTTTCGGCCATTGCGCCGAGTGCCACAGCCCGCGCAATTTCCTGGGAGGAACCATCACAAGCCGGCGCTTTGCCGGCGGCCCCAATCCGGAAGGCGAGGGCTGGGTGCCGAACGTCACTCAAAAGGGCATCGCCGACTGGAGCGCGAAAGACATCGCCGAATATCTGGAAAGCGGCCTGATGCCGGATGGCGACAGCGCCGGCGGGGCGATGGTGCGCGTGATCAAGAACATCTCGCAGCTCAAGCTGGCCGACCGCGCCGCGATCGCCGAATATGTGAAATCGCTGCCGCCGGTGGAGGGACCGCCGAAGCCGCCGAAGAAGAAATGAAAGGCCGATCTGTCTACGGTGCGTCCGCACAGGCGTACATGCCGCCCGTCCTACCGCGCCGCAGACCGAAAGACCTTGCGCCTCACGTCCGTTTTTGCTTCGGCCCGTCTGTCCCGACGGCGACGATGATCTTGTCCTTCAATTCGCTACAGGCCTTGCGCGCCTCGGCCACTACCAGGGAATAGCCTTCAATTTGCTCGAAGACCCGTTTAGCCTCCTGGCGGTAGCGCGCGGCGACTTCGTTCAACTCCGCAGTCACGGCAAGCGTTTCGCGGGTCACCGCCTCGCACTGCCTGGCTTGCTCGATCAGCTCCTTGCCCATCGACTCGATCTCTTTCGCGGTGGCCTCGTATTCGCGCACCACGGCTTCGGCCGACAGTCTTCCGATTTCCGTTGCCCCGTCGCGGTGCTCGACATAGTCCGGCATCGCGAGCTCCGGGGCGCTCACCGTAGGCGTGGGGAGAAAAGTCGAATGCTGTTCGTTGATTAGCGTCCGGTTTCGAACGTCCGTTCGGACCTCACGCGCCGTATCAGCCATGGGACTTCTTGTTACCGATTGGGCCATTTTTATTTCTTTCATCCGCCTGAAATTAATCAGCAATATTCCCGTCATTTAGATCTAACGGACCAATACGGAGTGCTATCCTCTGTACTGTGCAGTTCAACAGAGTTTGTCGGTTAAGCTTGCCTGTTTAGATTAATGTCCGCGCAGCGCGTTAATTCTGGAACCGTTAACGCAACTGCGGCGCCGTGAAGCGCATTTTGGCAGTAGAAGAATTCGGCACCTCGGCGTCCGACACATGGCGGACATGCAGGGGAGCATGCTCCGATGCCTTTGAACTCGCCACGTCCGTTTCGGCAGTTCGCTTGAATGTATTGCGTCAGCCGAGCTTCGCGATGCCCAATTCACCGGCCAATTGGTCGAGCCCGCGCGTCAGCGCCGGCGCGATCGGAATGCCGTCGCGTGCACGGGCGGTGCGCGTCGCTTCGCTGCGCTCGCCGGGGAGCGTAATCCGCTCCACGCCGGGCATGCGCTGGCTCCCGCGAAAGTCGCGTACCAGCGTATCGACCGCCGCCTTGAAGGTGTCGACGTCGCCGAAGGCCGAGATGTTGATGGCGCAGATCGCCTGTCCGGTATTGGTGACGCTGTCGTCATCATGGTTGAAGTCGATCACGTCCTTGCCCATCGCGGCCCCCCCAAGGGTGCCGGCGATGAGGCCGATGATCATGGCCAGTCCAAAACCCTTGTAGCCGGCTTCCATGCCGCCGAGCGGCAGCAGCATGCCTTCCTCGGCGCGCTTCGGATCGGTCAGCGGCTTGCCCTCGCGATCGATCATCCAGCCCTCCGGCATCATCTCGCCGCGGAGCGCCTTGGTCTTCACCTTGCCATAGGCCGCAACCGTGGTGGCCATGTCGAGCACGATCGGCTTCTCGTCGCCCGCCGGGATCGCGGCTGCGATCGGATTGGTCGACAGCAGCATGTCGAGGCCGCCCCAGGGCGGCAGGTGGTTGGCGTTGCCGACTGCGAAATAGAGCCCGATCATGTCGCGGGCGAGCGGCATGGAGGCATAGAGCGAGGCGGGGCCGGCATGGTTGGAGAATTGCGAGTTCACCCAGCCGATGCCGGTGACGCTCGCCTTCTCGATCGCGATCTCGGCGGCGCGGCTCATCACGAGATGGCCCATGCCGTTGTCGCCATTGATGAGTGCGGTGGAGAGATGCTCCTGCATCACGCGGATGTTGGGGCGGACGTTGAAGCCTTTGGCCTTGATGCGGCGGGCATATTGCGGCAGCCGGCTGACGCCATGGCCGTCCGACCCCTGCAGGTCGGCTTGCGCCATCAGGGTAGCGACCGTCATCGCATCGTCGTCCGGCAGGCCGAGCCGGACCATCGCCGCATGGATAAAGGCCTTCAGCCGATCGAAGGAAATGGTTTGCACTACCGGCCGCCGAATGCCTTGAAGGTGATCATGGTCAGCGTGTCCTGGATGCCGGGAATGACCTGCACCTTCTCGTTCACGAAATGGCCGATGTCGGTGTCCTTGTCGACGTAGAATTTCACCAGCAGATCGTAATGGCCCGCGGTGGAATAGATCTCGGAGGCAATCTCGGCTTCCGCCAAAGCGTTGGCGACCACATAGGACTGGCCGAGCTTGCATTTGATCTGGACGAAGAAAGGAACCATCGCTGATATCTCCGGGTATCCCGTGGTCAGAGATAGGCCAGTTTTGGGGGCCTTAGCAAGTGAGCTTGCTGGCGCGGAAACGCCGCGTTAGGACAGGTCATGACCACGCCCGCAGCACTCACCATCGCCGGCTCGGACTCCTCAGGCGGCGCCGGTATCCAGGCCGACCTGAAGACCTTTGCGGCGCTCGGCGTCTACGGGGCGTCGGCGATCACGGCACTGACCGCGCAGAACACCAGGGGCGTGACCGGCATCCACCTCGTGCCGGCCGAGTTCTTGCGCGCGCAGATCGATGCGGTGTTCAGTGATCTCGATATCGGCGCGGTCAAGATCGGCATGGTAGCGCAACTTCCTTCCATCGAAGCGATCGTGGAAGCATTGAAGCGCTGGTCGCCGAAGCACGTCGTGCTTGATCCCGTGATGGTCGCGACCTCGGGGGACCGGCTGCTGGCGCAGGACGCGGTCGATGCGCTGCGCACAAAACTCATCCCGCTTGCGTCCATCATCACGCCGAACCTGCCGGAGGCTGCTGCCCTGCTGAACGAGCCGGTTGCGTCGAGCGAAGCCGCGATCGAGGGCCAGGGCAGGAAGTTGCTCGCGATGGGCTGCCCGGCGGTCCTGATCAAGGGCGGGCATGGGCAGGGGAGCGAGAGTGTAGATTATCTCGTTCAAGCGAGCGGCGTCCTCGCGCTCCCTGCGCCGCGCGTGGCCACCGAGAACACCCACGGCACCGGATGCTCGCTGTCGTCTGCCATCGCGGCGGAGCTTGCGAAAGGCGCCGCGCTGGAAACAGCGGTTCGCCACGCCAAGGTCTTCGTCAGCGCGGCCATCGCCAATGCGGATCGTTTTTCCGTCGGCCATGGCCATGGCCCGATCCATCACTTCCACCGGTTCTATTGAGGCCGCACGAAGCGCTCTCAACTGCCGCAGCCTCCATCCCGGCACCACGAATCTCGTTTTCGTCGATGCGCACGGCCTCGTCATCGCCAATGTCAGGATTTCGGTCTGCGCCTCCGGCCCGAACGCCTGCGATGCCGCGGCGGGCAGAACCTGACGACGAAGCCGGTGCATGCCGTGCGCTCGCTACTTTCCGACGGACGTCTGCACGCGCTGCTTCCACAAATTCCAGATGCGGTCGATGACCGCGAAATTGATCGCGTCGGCTTTTGCGCCTTCCTCAGTGCTGAGGTAGGTGACCTCGGTGCCGAGCCCGATCGCCTGCGATTGGAGGCGTGCGTCGACGTCGGTGTAGTAGGCGCGGAACACGGCGATCTTGACGTCCGGTCCGACGGTGACGTCGCCGTGGCCCCGCATCAGCACGACCGGCTTGTCGCCGAGCGTCCGCGCCAGCGACTTGCCGATCCCGCTGTCGCGCACCAGCATGTCGGTCTGGCCGAACTCCCTGGCGATGTCCCAGACCGGCACGCCGGCGGCGAGGAAGCCGGCATTGTGGAACAGCGCGCGCAAGGGTGTCTTGCTGACAGAGAAGGGGATCACGCCGGGCGAATGCGTGTGCACGACGCTCATCACGTCGGGCCGCGCCCGATAGATTTCCGCATGGATGAAGCGCTCGAGGAACAGCGAGCGGCCGCGGGCATCGACGGCGTTGCCGTCGAGATCGAACTCCATGATGTCGTCGGCGGTGACGAGCGCCGGCGCGAGCGAGCGCGACATCAGGAAGTGGTTGGGATTGGTCGGATGCCGTGCGCTGACATGTCCGAAGCCGTCGACCACGCCGAACTCCGCAAGGATGCGGCTGCCGACGGCGATATCCTCGAGCAGGGCGGGCGAAACGTCGGAAAGGGCCTGCGCGCGGAGAGGTGCGGCCGGGACACAAAGCGTCAGGGCAACAAGAGCGAGCAGGGTGCGCATGCGGCCGTGTCCTTGGGAGAGGGGAAGGCGATGAAAGCAGCTTCGCTTGAAGACCGTCAAGAGGGATTGCCCGAAAGCCCTTGAGCCAGATCAAAGGCGGAAAAGGGATTTTCAAAAAATCACCTTCAAGATGTGATATGATCGCCAGGGAGCGACCCGCCGGACGTCGCCTGCGGCAGCACGAAGTGGCCGCTCTAGCAGTTGCCTCGTGCGGCGTCCCGGCTGTAAATGTGATTTCCCCTGCATGTGAGGCGACTTGTCGGGAGAGGGCATGGATTACATCAGGATGCCGCTATGGCTCCGCATCGTGGTGGTCGCCGGACTGGTTGTCCTGGCCGCTTCCGCGAGCCTGTTCGCGTACCGCTGGTACACGAGGCCCGTGACGCTCTCGATCGCGGTCGGCTCTCTGGACGGTGAGGCTCCAAAGGTCGTTTCGGCGCTGGCTAGTCGGCTTGCAGAAATGAACGCGCCGGTACGGCTCAAGATTGTCGAAACGAAAGGCGCCCTTGAGTCCGCCAACGCGTTCTCGTCAGGCAAGACCGATCTTGCCGTGGTGCGCGGAGACGTCGGCGACCTGTCGCAGGCGCAAGCCATCGTTGTCCTGGCTCAGGCCGTGGCAATGCTGATCGCTCCGCCGGGAACCCCCATCAAGGAGATGGCCGATCTGAAGCGCGTTACCGTAGGCGTAATCGGACGCGAGACCAATCAGAAGCTCATCGGCGCGCTGACCAAGGCCTATGACCTTGGTCGCGCCGGTGTCTCGTTCAAGGATCTTGCGCCGGCGGATGTCCGGCGCGCGCTCGACAACAAGGAGGTGCGCGCCCTCCTCATCGTCGTGCCCCTGACCGAGAAATACCTGGCGCTGGTGCGGGGACTTTTTCCCCAGAACGCCAAAACCGCGCCGGTTCTGATCCCTATCGATTACGCGGGAGCCATTGCGGAGGAGGAGCATGCTTATGAGAGCTTCGACATCCCCAAGGGCACGTTGCGAGGCGCTCCACCCGTTCCCGAAGATGATGTCACGACGCTGAAGGTTTCGTTCTACCTTGTTGGAAGGAAAACGCTCGACAACGATACGATCGCCGATTTCACCAAAGCCCTGACCAGTGCGCGCAGGGATTTGGTGCGGGAACAGCCGATCCTTGCGCAGGTGAAGGCGCCTGATACCGATGCCGGCGCCTATCTTCCGGTTCATCCGGGAGCCGCCGAGTACTACAACGGCACCGAGGAGAGCTTCCTCGATAAGTGGAGCAACGTGATCTTTCTGGCGCCGATGGCACTTGGCGCGCTGCTTTCGGTGGCGGCAGCCGCCTGGAAATTCCTCCAATCCGGTGAAGTCACAACCAAGGAAGCAGCGCTGGATTCGCTTTACGCCCTGGGGAGAAGGATAAGGCATGCCGAAGGGATATCGGAGCTTGCCGAGATTGAGAATCAGATCGATGAGGTTCTGCGCGCGCAACGCGCAAGAGCGGCAACGGACGACGAAAACACCCTCGACGCGGCGACGCTGAACGTTGCCGCCCATCGTCTGGAAAATCTCATTCACGATCGCAGAATCGCGTTGGCGACTCCGAATTCGCAAGGAGTGCCGAAAGCCAGATCGTGACGGGGCTCCGCGATCATTTGGGATGACGCCCCAACGGCATTGAAAAGAACAAGGAAACGCCCGATGCAGCCGATCTCCCGCCGCGCCATCCTGATCGCTTGCAGCGCAGCGATGATGTCCACCGCTTCGCGCGCGGAGGACTATCCCTCCCATCCCGTCAAGATCGTCGTGCCATACCCGGCCGGCGGCTCCAACGACATCGTCGCGCGAATCCTCGCGCAAAAGCTTTCGGAAAAGACGGGACAACAGTTCTTTGTCGAGAATCGTGCCGGCGCCGGCGGCAATATCGGCGCCGAGGCGGTGGCGAACGCGCCCGCCGATGGCTACACACTGCTCGTCACCGCGCCGCCGCCGCTCACGACCAACGTCGCGCTCTACAAGAACCTGCCGTTCGATCCGAACACGGCGTTCGCGCCCGTCGCGCTGCTCGCCACCGTGCCGATCGTGCTGATGGTGCACCCCTCGCTTGCCGTAAGGAACGTGCAGGAGCTGGTGGCGCTTGCGAAAGCAAAGCCCGGCACGCTGAATTTCGGCTCGTCCGGCATCGGCTCGACCAATCATCTCGCTGGCGAATTGCTCAAGCACATGACCGGCATCGACATCGTCCATGTGCCGTACAAGGGCGCAGCACCTGCGATGAACGACCTGATCGCGGGCCACATTCCCATGATGTTCGACAATATGCCGGCGGTGCTGCCGCAGGTGCAGGGCGGCAGCGTCCGTGCCATCGCGGTTGCGGGTGCCGTGCGCGCGGCCGCCTTGCCGGACGTGCCGACGGTCGCGGAGCAGGGTGTGCCCGGCTTTGAGGCTTTCGCCTGGTTCGGCCTGGTGGCGCCTGCCAAGACGCCGGCGCCGGTGCTAACGAAGCTTCAGGGCGACGTTGCGTCGATCCTGGCGACACCGGCCATGAAGGCGCGCCTGACCGAACTCGGCGCCGAGCCCGGCAACGCCGCGGGCGCCGCCTTTCGCAAATTCCTGGCCGATGACACAGCGAAATGGTCGGAGCTCATCAGGATCTCCGGCGCGGCAATGGAGTAGAGAACGTGCCTATTTGGAGCGCGTCGCTGTCGTTCCGGTCACCAGGCCTTCGAACCGCTGCAGCCGCTGGCGGGTCAATTCGCGATGCATGTCGCGAATCTTCTGCGACTCCGCAACGAAGGTCTCATAAGCCTGCTGCGCGTATTCGGTCTGAAGCTGGAAAACACGGTTGAACGATCGCGCGCCCGCGAGCTGCTCGAAAAACGAGCTGGTCTGCTCGATCGACCTTCGCGTGTAGTCGCCATAGGCGTTGGTGATGGCCCGATAGCTGACCGGGTCCGCAGCGCATTGCGCCAGCACGACCTCCTCGACCGGCGCGGCTGCTGCCGGAGCAACCGGCGCAACGTCCTTCGCCACAGGTTCGACTGCTACAGTCTCGATCGGGTGGATCTCCGCTGGCGCGACATCGACTGCCGCGGGTTCGATCGCTGCGGTTTCGATCGCGGAACTCTCGGCGGGCGCGACCGCCGCATCGAGGGGCTCTTGCCTTTCAGCTCTTGCGCTTTCAGCTCCTGCGCCTGCAGCGTTTGCCTCTCCGGCAGTTGGTCGGCCCTGGCTTCTGCCTTCTGACGCGGCTTCCGGGTCCGCATCTCCGGCTTTTTGCCCGGCGTGTCTGCCTTGGCCTTGCCTTTGCCGGTTCCTCTGACCATACTCTCGTCTGCACGTACCATTACTGGATCCCCGTCGTCCGAATCGAACGGCCAACCTCCGCCATGTTTGCGCTGGAATAGCGGTCGCCATCTGTCGCTTGCGCGGCGGTGGTGTGTTGACATTTGGAGGGGTGCGAAGCAACCCGGGAATGTACGGGACGTGATCGCCGAAGCGAGCTTCAATCGATGGCGGTAATCTCGGCGTGATCCTTGCCGGCGCGCACCGTGTCGCCGACGCGCTTGCCGATCAGCATGCGCGCCAGCGGCGAAACATGCGAGATCGATCCGAGCGCGGGATCCGCCTCGTCCTCGCCGACGATGCGAAAGGTCTGCTCGCGGCCGTCATCCCTGACGATGGTAACGCTGATCCCGAATTGCACGATGTCGACGTCCGGCCGCGCCGGAACAACCTCGGCAGTCGCGCGCCTGGCGTTCCAGTAGCGCAGGTCCCGGCCTGCGCGCGCGAGCAGCTCCCTGTCTCCCGATGCCTGTGCCTGCGCATAGTCGCGGCGTACGGTGTCGAGCGCGGCCTCGATCAGTGCCAGGCCGCGCGCGGTGACATAATTGGGATGTTCGGAGACCGGCCGGTCCGGCAGATCATCCTGGAAAGCATCCTCGGTGACAAACGCTCTGCTCATCTTGCGAATATAAAGCATCCGACCGGGCTTTTTACCCGGCAAGGAGGCCCGCCAATGTCGGGCTATCGGAACTAGGCCGGGGCCGTTCGTCGCTCGGGCAAGCGCGTGCGTCTGGCCCGGCGAACGACCGGGACGCCTGCCTCCGTCACGCTACGCGCGTCCGCTCGCGCGCCTTTCCAGGCGCGAGCCTGCTCCTGGAGCTTTTGCGCCCAGCGGCGCTCGAAGCGATCCACTACGTGGCGCGGAAGATTCCGTTGATCCATTGTCTGTCCCTGGGTTGTGGGCCGCCCTGTGCTTCGTCAGTCGGAAGCGCACGGGCCTTACGCCCGGCGGTGGCGGTCAGTCATCCAACGCACGACGCGCCTCCAGGGTCTTATTGGTCGCCCCCGGCGCGCATCACACTTTCGAGAGCGGCTCACTCCGACTTGTCGATGTTCCAGAACACCGGCGTCGCGGGGCCGTCGAGCACGCCGGAGAGCGATTTCCGCCAGGAGGCGACCACACGGTATTGGCCGAGCGGAATATAGATCACTTGGTCGTAGGCTTCGGTCTGGATCTCGGCGGCGATCTTCTTCTGCTCGTCAGGAGAGGAGGTGCGCGCGTAGGCGTCGCGCAATTCTCGGCGTCGGGCCGCAGCCGCACATGGTCGGTGCCGACCTGAACGACGTCGCCGAGCGGCTGATTAACCGGCACGTGCGGGCGGCGTGATCCTCGGGGGCTGGGACGAATGGTCCGATGAGCAGCTGATTTGTCCGGGACACGGACGACCCGGTTGCTCGTTTTGCGCCCTCGCGGCATCCGTGATGCCGTGGGGTTGGACCGGGGGTTTTGGCAACTTTTGGCCTCATCGGCAGTTTGGAATGCGGCGGCTGCTCGACACCGGTTGGTTTCGTGCCAATCTCGGCGGCGAGCCGCCCTTCCTCCTGCGCGGGCTGTCGTATATGAGGGATTTGCCGCTGGAACGTGCCGATAGTTCCCGGGAGCGAATTGGCGGCGTGGATGGTGGCGGCGGTTTAATGCAAAAATCGCGATCTGACATTATGATCGACCCAAGCGCGGACAGGCATTTCAACCGGGGCATGGCATGGTGAATCGATTTACGACGGCGCAACCCACCGTGACGATGCGGCGCAGGCGGCCTCCCGCCATTGTGACGCTCGCGGCGATGGCTGCGCTGACGGCGCTGACCGCCGGCGCCGCGGCGAGACAGGCGCGCCCCGCGGCACCTGTCGAGGCGACGGCGCCGCGCGAGGCAGGCGAACCGATCATGGCAATCGTGTCGATCAATGGCCAGCGGGTCACTTTTTATGACGCCGACGGCTGGATCCTGCGTGCACCGGTGTCGACCGGCACCACGGGACGCGAGACGCCGGCCGGCGTTTTCGCCGTCATCGAGAAGGACAAGGACCACCACTCGACCATGTATGACGATGCCTGGATGCCGAACATGCAGCGCATCACCTGGAACGGCATCGCGCTGCACGGCGGGCCGTTGCCGGGCTATGCGGCCTCGCACGGCTGCGTGCGGATGCCCTATGGCTTTGCGGAGAATCTGTTCGACAAGACGCAGATCGGGATGCGGGTGATCATCTCGCCCGTTGACGCCGAACCGGTCGAGTTCACCCATCCGGCGCTGTTCGTGCCAAAGGCGGAGGCCATCGCGGCCGCGCCGGCCAAGGCCGAGGCGCTCGGCATTGAGGCCGAGGATGCCGCCATGGCAGCCGACGAGGCGAAGAGGGCCGCCGCGACGACGGCGCGCGCGGCAGCTTCGCTCCCGGCGTCGCTGCGCAAGCTGGAACAACTCAAGACCCGCTCCGCCGCCGAACTCGCCTACGCCGACAAGGTGCTCACCGCCGCCAAGACGGACGAGGCTCGGGCACGGGCCGAGGACCTCAAGCAAAAAGCCGCCACCAAGGCCGCGGACGCGGCGACGCAGCTCGACACTGCCAGGGCCGACGCGCAGCCGAAGCGCGACGCCGCCGCTGCCGCAAAGGAAGCCGCCAAGGCAGCGGCGACCAAAAAGGCCGACACCGCGAAAGCTGCGACCGAGGCCAAGCTCGCGCTCGAGCCGGTCTCGGTCTACATCAGCCGCGCGACGCAGAAGCTTTACGTGCGGCGCAACACGCATAAGCCGGCGCCGGACGGGGGCGGCGAGGTATTCGATACGAGCATCGAGGTTCCGGTCACGATCCGCAATCCCGACAAGCCGATCGGCACGCATGTGTTCACGGCGATGGCGAAGAGTGACACGGGCCTGCGCTGGAGCGTAGTCACGATCGACGACGCCGACGACGCCAAGGACGCGCTCGACCGCATCACCATCCCGCAGGATGTGCTCGACCGCATCGCGCCGACCGCAGTGCCGCGATCCTCGATCATCGTCTCGGACGAACCGCTGAGCCGCGAGACCAACTATCGCACCGAGTTCGTCGCGGTGCTGAACAACCAGCCGCAGGGCGGCTTTATTACGCGCCGGCCCACGGTTGAGGTCCCCGTTGCCAGCAACAACGGCTGGGGCGACAACGGTTTTGGCTTCTTTTTCCAGCCAAATAATCCGCCACCCCAACCCGGCTATCCGCCTCGGCGCGTCATCCAGGGCGGCCAGTACTATCAGCCGGTGCAACGCGGCTGGTGGTAAGACGCCGGGATCGCAGGTCCGAGTTGGGCCAATCCTCTGTCGGCGCGCCCGGCTTCTCGTGTTGTGGAAATTGACGTAGCGTTTCCGCAGGGGAGGGATACGGCACGGCCACTGGTGTCCCGCCCGGCTGTCAGGCGATAGTTCGTCCAACGAAAACAAATTTCTGCGCGGCCTCGGCAGGCCGCGGCCCATACGGGAGGTTGGCATGCACGACATCGTTATTCGTGGCGGCACGATTGTGGATGGCACCGGCAAGCCCGCCTTCAGTGGCGACGTCGCCATCGCGGACGGCCGGATCACTGCCGTCGGCGGCAAGCAGGGACCTGCCCGGCGCGAGATCGATGCCGCGGGGCTGATGGTGACGCCCGGCTGGGTCGACGTGCACACCCATTACGACGGCCAGGCGATGTGGGATCCGCTGCTTGCGCCCTCATGCTGGCATGGCGTGACGACGGTCCTTTTCGGAAATTGCGGCGTCGGTTTTGCGCCGGTGAAGAAGCATCACCGCCAGGCCTTGATGGATTTGATGGAAGGGGTGGAGGAAATTCCGAACCCCGTGCTGGCGGCAGGACTGACCTGGGAGTGGGAGACCTTTCCTGATTTCATGGATGCGCTGGAGCGCCGCGAGCGCGTCATCGACATCGCGGCACAGGCCGCGCACTTGCCGATGCGCGTCTATGTGATGGGCGATCGCGCCATCCGCCGGGAGAAGGCGACGGCGGACGACATCGCCGAGATGCGACAACTCACCGTCGAGGCGTTGCGGGCCGGCGCGTTCGGCTTCACCACGTCGCGGACGGATTCGCACAAGACGCCCGATGGCGAGCTCGTGCCTTCGCGTGATGCGGACGATGTGGAGCTGCTCGGTATCGGCTCCGCGCTGGGCGAGACCGGCACCGGCACGTTCGGCATGAACAGCGACTTCGACGACGAGGACTACGAGCTGCGCTGGATGCGAAAGCAGGCAAAGGAAACCGGCCGTCCGGTCTGGTTCCTGCTCACCGATCGCTTTGAAGACCCCGAGCGCTGGCGGCGTTTGATGAAAGCCGTGCATGCCGCGCGCTCCGAGGGGCTGCCGCTCACGGCGCAGATTGCCGGTCGTCCGATCGGCGTGATGATGGGCATCGGCACCGCGCTCAATCCGTTCACCGTGCGGCCGACCTACAAGGCGCTCGAAAGCCTTTCCATCGAAGAGCAGCGCAAGCGACTGCGCGATGGCGAGCTGCGGCGGAAAATCCTCGCCGAGAAGCCTTCCGACGTGGAGGTCGCGAAGCTCTCTCAGTTCCGCCAGCTCGTCACCAGCCGCTGGGACAAGTTCTTTACGATGGGCGACCCGCCGGATTACGAGCCGGATGCGGACAAGAGTGTTGCCGCGATCGCTGCGCGCACGGGGCGTACGCCCGATGAAGTGGCGTACGACTACATCATCGAGGAGAACCAATACCTGTTCTTCCCGGTGGTGAATTACGTGACGGGCGACCACGAGCCGATCCACGAAATGCTCAACGACCCGGCTTGCCTGCTGGGCTTGAGCGACGGCGGCGCGCACTGCACCTCGATCGTGGATTCAGGCCTGCCGAGTTTCATGCTGGCGCATTGGGGCCGTGACCGCCGCCGCGGGCCGCGGCTGCCGCTCGAGCAACTGGTCAAGCGGCAAACCAGCGAGACCGCCGACTTCTTCGGTCTGTCCGATCGTGGCCGGCTGGTGCCGGGCATGCGCGCCGACGTGAACATCATCGACTTCGACCGCCTGCGGCTGCACAAGCCGGAGCTCGTGCACGACATGCCGGCCGGCGGCCGTCGTTTCGTGCAACGGGTCGAGGGATATGAAGCAACGCTTGCGGCGGGCATTCCCATCTTCGAGCGCGGCGAGCACACCGGCGCGATGCCGGGGCGCCTCATACGCGCAGGCCACAATGGTCATCGCTGAGCGCAGCCCGCACCGGGCAAATCAGTGGCTTCTTTTTGCGCATCCCGCGCCTGATCAGAGGAGCGCGCTTCGCGATCGTCACGGACAAAAAACCTAAGACAAGCGACCTGTGACATCACGCTTTGCTGATCGCAGATGCAGGGTTGACATCAGAGCCGGCCGGAGTTTAATTCGGCACACGGGGAAAGCGATCTCCCCGCGAGGCGACATGCCCAAGAATCGCGTCCTGTTCACCAAGGGCGCAGCATGTCATCTTACACCTCGATCTCACCCGACAAACTGTCTCGAATCATCGGCACGGCGCATGCGCCGACCCTTATCGATGTCCGCATCGACGATGATTTCGCCGCGGACCCGCGGCTGATTCCCGGCGCGACGCGCCGTTCCCATCGCGATATTCAAGGACTGGGCAGCAGGCTTCACCGGCCAGTCCGTCGTGGTCATCTGCCACAAGGGCGAGAAACTCAGCGAAGGCACGGCGGCGTGGCTCCGCCACAACAACATCGCCGCCGAAACGCTCGAAGGCGGTCAGGTCGGCTGGAAAAAGGCGGAGCTGCCGACCGTTCCCGCCGACAAGATTCCGAAGCGCGATGCGCGGGGGCGCACCGTGTGGGTCACGCGGTCACGCCCGAAGATAGACCGCATTGCCTGCCCCTGGCTGATCCGTCGCTTCGTCGATCCAGGTGCCGTGTTCCTGTTCGTCGCCCCGGCTGAAGTCGGCGCAGTCGCGGAGCGTTTTGAAGCCACGCCGTTCGATGTGGAGAACGTGTTCTGGAGCCATCGCGGCGAGCTCTGCACCTTCGATGTCATGGTGCAGGAGTTCGGCCTCTCGACGCCGCCACTGGAGCGGCTCGCCACCATGGTGCGTGCGGCCGATACGGCACGGCTCGATCTCTCGCCGGAAGCCGCGGGCTTGCTTGCTGCCTCGCTCGGTCTGTCTCGCATGTATGACGACGACCTGGAGCAGTTGAGCGCGGGCATGCTGCTCTACGACGCGTTCTACCGCTGGTGTCGGGACGCAGCGAAGGAAACCCACAACTGGCCGACAAGCAAGGTGAAGCCGTGAGCACTCCGATGAAACGTCCGTTTGCATTCCTCGTGTTGGGTATTGCGCTTCTTGCGATGCCTGTCCAAGCCGAAGATGCAGCCCCAGCCACCAACAAGACGATCCTGTTCGTGTGCCTCCATGGCTCGGTGAAGAGCCAGATGGCAGCGGCGCATTTCAACCGGATCGCCAGGGATCGCGGCCTTCCCTACACCGCGATCTCGCGGGGCATCGAGGTTGATCCTTCGATTCCGGCCCGCATCAGGGACGGCTTGAATCTGGATGGTCTCGCGCCGCTGGATGACGTCCCGAAGACGTTGACGCCGGCCGAAGCGTCCGGCGCCGTCAAAGTGATCGCGTTCGATGCGGTGCCTGACGGCAAGCGCGGCGCGGCCGAGGTGAACTACTGGTCCGACGTGCCGCCGGCAACAAGGGACTATGCCGCCGCGCGCGATGTCATCGTGCATCACATCGATGATCTCATTCCTTCGCTCTCCGAACGGCCGCGGTCTCAGGAGACGCTGCGGGGCATTGTAACCGGCGTCGACGAGCGCAACGACCGCCTCAGCTTGAGGCTTGCCACGGGCGCCAGCGCCGACTTCAAGGTTCAGGACCCTCTCGTATTCAACGCCGTGCGGAATGGCGAGCAGGTGGAAATCACCGTGGAAAATATCAAGGGGGTAAAGACCATCGTCGGGATGCGATGAAAAAGGCGAGGGGCGGAAGAGCAAGAATGCGGGCAGGACAAGGAAGAGGACACGATCATGCGTAACAAAATCTGGACGGTAGCCTGCATTCTCGCCGTGATCTTCGTCACCGGCGCGAACGCGCAAAAAGTCGACTGGCAGATTTTCGTCGAACCTTTCATCTCGTCTGCCCATGCCCAGGATATCGATTGGCAGAAGGTCGACGAAGTTCTCGGTCGCAAGCCTGCCGTCGGCGGGGATGTTCATCGCTACGGATTTCCGCGCACGGATCTCTCGGTGACCCTGGACGGCGTCGCGATCAAGCCGGCCCTGGCGCTCGGCGGCTGGGTCGCGTTCAAGCCGATGCACGGCGCCGCCATGGTCATGGGCGACCTGGTGCTGCTGGATACCGAGATCAATCCGGTGATGGCCAAGATGATCGCGAGCGGTCTCGAGATCACCGCGATCCACAACCATCTGCTGCGTGCCAATCCCGGCACCTTCTACATGCACGTCGCCGGTCACGGGGATCCAGTGAAGCTCGCGTCCGCGATCCGCGACGCGCTGGCGGAGAGCAAGACGCCGCTCACGGTCGCCGCCTCGACGGCGCCGCCGCCTGCTGTCGACCTGGACACGGCACAACTCGACCAGATCATCGGCGTGAAAGGTCAGGCGAACGGCGGCGTCTACCAGTTCAACGTGCCGCGTCGCGATCCCATCACCGAGGACGGCATGCAGTTGAGCCCGGTAGGGCCGATGGGCGTTGCCATTGGCATCAACTTCCAGCCAACCGGCGGCGGCAAGGCGGCGATCACCGGCGACTTCGTCCTCATCGGCGACGAAGTGAACCCGGTGATCATGGCGCTCCGGACCCACGGTATCGAGGTCACGGCGCTCCACAGCCACATGCTGGACGAGCAGCCGCGTCTTTTCTTCATGCACTTCTGGGCGAACGACGACGCGGTCAAGCTCGCGAAGGGGTTGCGCGCCGCCCTCGACAAGACGGCGAGCACGAAGAGCTGAGGACGAGCAGGGGGCAAGGAAGATGACGACCACTGCGACGATCGAGAGTGGACGGATCGGCGAATTGGTCCGCTACTTCCTGCGGCTGGGTTGCCTCGGGTTCGGCGGCCCGGTCGCTCTCGTCGGCCAGATGGAGCGCGAGCTCGTCGACGACAGAAAGTGGCTCACCAGGGAGCAGATGCGCGAAGCCATCGCCATCTGCCAATCGTTGCCGGGGCCGCTCGCGATCCAGGTCGGCATCTACGTTTCCTACCTGCGGGGCGGTTTCTGGGGCGCCTGGGCCGGCGGCTGGGCGTTCATCCTGCCGAACTTCATCATCGTCGCCGCCCTCGGCGCGCTCTACGTCTACCTGGGAGACCTCAAGGCGGTGACGGGCATCTTCTACGGCGTCAGTCCCGCCGTCATCGCACTGATCCTGCACTCCTGCTACCGCCTGGCCAGGCTCGGCATGGAGGACTGGCTGCAGTGGGTGATCGCGGCGGTCTGCCTGGCTGTCACGGTCATCCTTCAGGCCGAAGTCGCGCTGCTGTTCATCGGCGCCGGCATCGTCGGCATTCTCTGGTACGGCGGCCTGGTCCGGAAAACGCCGGCAGCTCTGTCCGTGACGGCTCCGGTGCTGGCGCAACTCGCGCCGCAGACCTCGAGCTCGATCCTCGGAAAGCTGCTGCTGTTCTTCCTCAAGGCGGGGTCTTTGACCTTCGGCAGTGGACTGGTGATCGTACCGTTTCTCGAGCAGGGGCTCGTCCAGCAGTTCGGCTGGCTCGATCAGCGCCAGTTCCTGATCGCGGTTGCCATTGGCATGATCAGCCCCGGGCCGGTCGTCATCACCGCGACTTTCGTCGGCTATCTGGTCGCTGGCTTCTGGGGCTCGCTGGTATCGACGGTCGGGATATTCCTGCCGTCGTTCCTGTTCGTGCTGATTGCCGCGCCGTTGCTCGCGCGACACCGCGCCAATCCGAACGTGCAGGGGTTCGTCAAGGGGGCTTATGCGGCCGCGATCGGAACCATCCTCGGCGCCTGCATTCTGCTCGGCCGCATCGCGATCGGCGATTGGCTGACCGCGTTGATCGGATTGGTTTCGCTGGCGGTGCTGTTTCGCTGGAAGGTCAGCAATCCACTTCTCATCGCAGCGACCGCCGTCATCGGCCTGGTTGCCTATCCGATCCTGCAACCGGGCTGGGTGATGGTGCATTAGACGGGGACACGATGCCAAATCCCTTCCACACGATTGCTGCCGTGCTGTCAGGCCTTATGCTGCTGGCAGGCACGGCCGCATCTGCGCAGTCGGCGGACAAAGAACCTCTCCACCTCGAAGCAAAAATCCTGCTCGGCGATATACGCGGCCGGATCGATCATATGGCGGTCGATTTGAAACGACAGCGACTATTTGTCGCCGAGCTCGGGAATGACAGCGTCGGCGTCGTCGATCTCGCCAGTCACAGCCTGCTGCGCACCATTTCAGGGCTGAACGAGCCGCAAGGTGTCGGTTATGAGCCGTCAACCGACACGCTCTTCGTCGCCAATGCGCGGGATGGCTCGGTCAGACTGCTCGAGGGGAGCGAGTACAAGACCACAGGACAAGTCGGTCTCGGTGGTGATGCCGACAATATTCGCATCGATGCCGCGACCCAGCACGTCGTCATTGGGTACGGCGATGGTGGGTTGGCGGTGATCGATCCTGCGGCTCGCAGCAGGCTTCAAAATATGCAGTTGAAGGCGCATCCCGAAAGTTTCCAGATCGTCCGGGACCGCATCTTCATCAATCTGCCCGATGCCAATTCTATCGCCGTGGTGGACAGTACATCCGGGAAGCAGCTCGCAAGCTGGCCAATGGCCAAGGGAGGCAATTTCGCGATGACCGTCGATCGCGATCGAAGCCGAATTCTCGTGGTCTTCCGTAGCCCCGCCGAGCTTGCCGCGTTCTCCATGACGGACGGCAGGCCTGTCGCCGGCGCCGGGACTTGCGGCGACGTTGACGATCTCTTCATCGACGCAAAGCGCAATCGCGTCTATGTCAGCTGCGGTGCCGGCTACGTCGATGTGTTCGAAACCAGCGACGCGGTCTATCGGCGAATGGCGCGTATTCCAACCGCCGCGGGCGCGCGCACTTCGCTATTCGTGCCAGAGATGGACCGCCTGCTTGTTGCGGTCCGAGCGGGGCCTGCCGGACCGGCCGCGATCTGGGTGTTCAAACCGATTCCTTGACAACGATCGCCGGAGGACGGCGCATGTCAGAAGCCTGCCGACGACTGCAACGATTTCCGCAGCGACTTGCGTCGAGCTCCATTGTCGTATTGGGTCTGATCGTGTGGTCCGCGCCTGCTTCGGCTTATCGTCCGTTCGACGGCACCGACGCTGCCGTAGCAGCCAAAGGAGAAATGGAGATCGAGCTACAACCCGCCGGACGCCTGCGTGACGAGAGTGGCACCAGCCTTATCGCGCCGGCTACCGTGATCAACTACGGCTTCAGCGAGGACTGGGAAGCCGTCTTCGAAGGCCAGGGCCAGAGGCCGCTTTCCCCGACAGGACCGACAAGCCTGACGGCGGCCGGAGCATTCCTCAAGCATGTCGTCGTCCCCGGTAGCCTGCAGGACAAAACCGGTCCCAGCGTCGCAACCGAATTTGGCATCCTTCTTCCGGACAGCACGGGCAATTCGGGCGTCGGCGCAAGCATGGCCGGAATTGTCTCCCAGCGTTGGGATTGGGGTACCATTCATCTCAATGCGGAGACCGCACTCACCCGCGACAATCATGGCGATCTCTTTGTTGGCACTATCCTCGAGGGACCGTCGACATGGACGGTGCGACCCGTCGCGGAGATTTTCTACGAAAACGAGTTTGCAAGGGAGCAGACGTTTTCAGGTTTGGTCGGGCTGATTTACCGGCTGCGCGATAACCTCAGCTTTGATGTCGCAATACGTCACGCGCTGACTAATGGGCACCCGGTGAACGAAGTTCGCGCCGGCCTGACGTTTGGCTTCCCTCTCACATTGTTCGAAAGCCACTCGATGCATTGACGATTATTTCTCCACCCGTTTTGGACTTGGGGGATTTGCAGCCTCCCCATCAGATGGATCTCCATCCAAGCGCTCGTCACCTCGTTCGGGGAGCGAACCCGTGGAGATACAATCATGAGCAAGAAAATCGCGATCGTCTGGCGTGGAGATCCCGTTGCGCGCGCGGCGGCAACGCCTGAAAACAATCGCTACCGCCAAATCTTTGCCGAGCTTCGAGCACTCGGAATCCAGGCAGAACCAGCCGTCTATTGTGAGGAAATGCAGGACGAGGTTCACGCGCAACTCATGAAGGTCGATGGCGTATTGGTGTGGGTCAATCCGCTCGAAGGCGAACGCACGCGAGAGAAGCTGGACGCGCTGCTGCGCGACGTGGCGGCAAGCGGACGCTTCGTCAGCACGCATCCTGACGTCGTCCTGAAAATGGGAGTCAAGGAGGTGTTGCACCGCACGAGACATCTCGGATGGGGCACCGAGACGCGCCTCTATCGTGGAATTGAGGAATTTCGTGACGGATTTCCGGCTCAGCTTCGCTTGGCAGGACCGCGCGTCATCAAGCAGAATCGCGGCAACGCCGGCCAGGGCGTCTGGAAGGTCGAATGGCCCGATCATGCAGCCGGCACCGCGCCTGTGGTTACGGTTCTGGAGGCGCGTCGGGGCAGCATGCCCGAGACCTTGCCGCTCGAAGATTTCATGTCGCGCTGTGAGACCTATTTCGGCTGGGGCGGATGCATCATCGATCAGCCCTTTCAGCCCCGGCTGTCCGAGGGGATGATTCGCTGCTACATGGGCGTCGACAAGGTCGTCGGCTTCGGACATCAAAAGATAAAAGCGCTGATTCCGCCTCCGCCTGAAGGGCCGGATGCGCCTGCCGCGCAACCCGGACCACGCAACATGCATGGTCCCGATGCCGCGCAATTTCAGGCCCTGCGGATGAAGATGGAAGCGGAGTGGACGCCGCAGATGATGAAAGTCCTCGGCCTCGAAAGAGATTCGCTGCCCATCATCTGGGACGCCGACTTCCTGTATGGGCCAAGGAACGCTGCAGGCGAGGACACCTATGTGCTTTGCGAAATCAACGTAAGCTGCGTTTTTGCTATTCCGGACGAGGGGCCGGCCGCCATCGCTCGACTGACGCTCGATCGCTTGAGAAAAGGGTAGAACACATCAAGTCGGACGACGACGGAGTGGTTAACACCCCCGCAGTCTCCGGGATTCCCGTCCGTGTCGCTTGATTGTCGCTTGCCGCTGCTATCGCGCTTCAATGCGGGCGGGGACCGATTCGAGGCGCCTGCAGGGGCGGCGTGCCCGTGGTTCCCACCGCGGGGCCTGTTCGTCACGGCTCCGTCATGGGAATCTGTTAAGGGCGCGCGCATGGAAAGTGATGCTGGCAGTGAAGAGGATCCCGAGCGGTGTTTTCGCACTTTGTTTATTTCCGATGTCCATCTCGGAGCCCGCGGGTCGCAGGCCGACAAGCTGCTCGACTTTCTCCGTACGCACGATGCCGACACCATCTATCTCGTGGGCGATATCGTCGACGGCTGGGCGCTGAAGTCGAGCTGGCACTGGCCGCAATCGCATAACGACTTCGTGCAGAAGATGCTGCGCAAGGCGCGCAAGGGCGCCAAGGTCATCTACATCCCCGGCAATCACGACGAATTCCTGCGCAACTACTACGGCACGCATTTCGGCGGCATCGACGTGGTCGAGAATGCCGTGCATGCCGGCGTCGACGGCAAGCGCTTCCTCGTCATCCACGGCGACATCTTCGATCTCGTCGTGCAGAATGCGCGCTGGCTCGCGCATCTCGGCGACAAGGCCTATGACTTCGCGATCCAGATGAATCGCTTCGTCAACTTCTTCCGCCGCATCTTCGGCGTGCCCTATTGGTCGCTGTCGCAATGGGCGAAGCAGAAGGTCAAGAACGCCGTGAACTATATCGGCGCGTTCGAGAACGCGCTCGCGGCCGAAGCACGGCGGCACGGCGCCGACGGCGTGATCTGCGGTCATATCCACTACGCCGTGATCCGCGACGAGCACGGCATCCGCTACATGAACTGCGGCGACTGGGTGGAGAGCTGCACGGCGCTCGTCGAGCACGAGGACGGCAGGTTCGAGATCATCACCTGGAGCGATCTGGCCCCGCGCGCAGCACCGGTGCCGGAGGTCGCGCCGGCCCGCGCCGCCTGATCCCGTCCAATCGGTTCATCTTGCCCGGCGGCGGCGCTGCGAATAGAACGTCTTGATGACAGACCTAGAAAAGTTGCCGGTCACGCCGGCTGACATCGATGCCGCCGCAACAGTGATCGCGCCCTTCGCGGTGCGGACGCCGTTGCTCTCCCTCCCGGTCCTGAACGCGCGCGTCGGCGCCAAGGTGTTCCTGAAGCCGGAATTGCTGCAGCGGACCGGCTCCTTCAAGTTCCGCGGCGCCTTCAACAAGCTTTCGTCCATTCCGCAAGAAAAACGCAGCGGCGGCGTGGTCGCATTCTCCTCCGGCAACCATGCGCAGGGCGTGGCGGCGGCGGCGCAGATCCTGAACATGAAGGCGACCATCGTGATGCCGGCGGATGCGCCGGCCAGCAAACGCGAGCGTACCAAATCCTACGGCGCCGAGGTCGTGCTCTATGACCGCGACCGCGAGGACCGCGAAGCCATCGCCCGCGAGATCGCGGAGACGCGCGGCGCGACCCTGGTGAAGCCCTATGACGATCCACTCATCATCGCAGGGCAGGGCACCGCGGGCCGGGAGATCGCGGAGGACATGGCAGCGCTCGGCATTGCGCCCGACGTCGTGGTGGCGCCGGCTTCCGGCGGCGGCCTGATCGCAGGCGTTGCCACCGCGGTGAAGGCGAAATTTCCGAAAGTGCAGGTGATCGTCGCCGAACCTGCGGACTATGACGATCATGGGCTCTCGCTGCGCGCCGGCAAGCGCGAGGCCCATCACGCCAGGACGCGCACCATCTGCGACGCGCTGATGGCGGAAACTCCGGGCGAGATCACTTTTGCGATCAACGGCAAGTTGCTGTCGGGCGGTGTCACCGCCTCTGACGAAGAGGTCGGCGCGGCAATGGCGTTTGCATTTCGTGAATTGAAGCTCGTGGTCGAGCCGGGCGGCGCCGTCGGCCTTGCCGCGCTGCTTGCGGGGCGCATCGACGCGCGCGACAGGAACGTCGTGATCGTGCTGTCCGGCGGCAATGTGGACGCAGACCTTTACGCGAAGCTGATCGCGTAGGATCGCATCCTGAAAAGGCTTCGAGGGGGAGCCATTTGCGGCTCTGCCCCGAGATTTCTCTGATGGCGATCAGCGGTGGTGTCCACCAAACCCGCCGCCACCTCCGCCGCCCGTATTGAAGTGCACACCGCCACCCATCATGCCGCGCCCGTCCATCCGCGCGTTCGAACTGGAGAAGCGCTTGAAGGTGGAGGTGTTGCTCCGATTGGAGCGATCGACCGACTTGGACATGGCCTCATTGTGCCTGAGGTCGTGATTTCCATCATGATGCCCGAGGTCGTGATTGCCGCCCTTGTTGTTCACGGGCAGGTTCACGATCTTCCCGTTGCTCGGCGCGTTGGCGCCATGGGCCGGCAGCATGGTGAGCTTGCCGCCGGAGAGCGGCATCTGGTGCTGGAAGCCGGCGCTGCCCTTGAGCAGATGGTCGGCCTGCATCAGCGCAATGTTCTTGGGCTGCTGTTCCAGATGCAGCGCCACCTTGGCATAGGGGCTGTCCATGTGGTGCTCATAGAAATTCCTGTATTCGAGCGGCGAGTTCGCGAGCACCGCCTTGTGCCACGCCGTCGCCAGCGTCAGGTCGCCGAGCAGGTGACGGATGCGATCGCAGCGCGGGTCGTAGGGGAAGCGGGTGAGGAACTCCTGGTAATAGTCCGGCGAACCTTCGGACAGCACATAGTCATAGACCTGGTCCACCGACCGCCATGGCATGTCGGACGCCATCTGCACTGCCGGACCATGCTCGGGCGCACGCGTCGCGGCCACCGCACTGTCGCCGAAGAACACGAAATCGCTGGTCGCCGACGAGCTTTCCCACGGCGTCTGCGCGCCCTGCGTCACGTGGTTCACATTGAGGCGGATGCGCTTGAACAATTGCTCGACCGGCAGGTTCGGCTCGCGCGCGAGAGTAAGGAAGGCCTGGGTATACGGGCTGTGGCCATTGCTGCCGTCGAGCGCTTCGGCGCCCGGCGAGGTCGAATAGCCGACAATCGAGCGCAGCGGGGCGTCGACGACCGCAAGGCCTCGTCCGTCGTCGATATTCGGGAACGGGTTGTTGCGGCAGGAATTGAGCATGACGATGCGCAGCCGGCTCGGGATCGTTTCCAGCGTCGCCATCAGGTCGACCAGCCGCAGCGAGTTGTTGACGAGGTCGGAGGGCGTGTCGACCTTGGCGTCGACGGGTATCAGATAATTCTCGCCCGCGACCTGCACGCCGTGGCCGGCGTAATAGACCATCGCCACCGTGTTCGGTCCGCTTTCGGCAACTTTCGCGGAAAAGTTCTGCACGACCTTGATCAGGTCGTTCTGGGTCAGGTCGGTCGCGGCCATCACGTCGAAGCCGGCCGAATTCAAAAGCTCCGCGACCGATTGCGCATCGTTATCGGGGTTGGCGAGGCGCGCCACGTTCTGGTAGTTCGAATTGCCGATCACCAGCGCCACGCGCTGCTCGGGCCCGGGCAACGCCTGCGCCGGGGCCTGGATGCGGTCAAGTTCCGCAGTCCGTGTTTGCGCGAAAGCATTGCCCTGGCCGATGCCGTAGAGGCCGGCGAGCAGGCCCGCGCATACGAGCCACGATTTGAAGCGGGACAAAATGAAGCGGGACATGGCGCCTTCCTCAACTGGAATCTCGATACGAGACGAGTTGCGGAGACGCTAGGCCGAGGTCCACGGATTGTACGTGACCTCAGTCACGAACGGTCCGGTGAGGAAGATTTGAAATCAGGAAAAGAACGCGATCTTTTCCGCCTGACTCATGCGGCGGATCGGCGCCAGCGGATCGTTGGCGGGCACGTTGGGCTTTCGCAGGATGCCACTCGCGATCAAGGTCGAACCGAGCGAAGGCTCGGCCTCGCGTTCCGGCGCGATGGATGGTGCCGGCCGGAACGACGGCTGCATCACGGCGGCTTGCGGCACGACGGGCGCCGGCTCCGACTCGGGCATGCGCACGACGGGCGCCAGCGGCTCGACGACGGGCGGCATCGTGACGTGCGCGGGCTCGGTTTCGGCGACAATGGAGGCTATCGGAAAATCATCGTCATTTTCGGTGGCCTCAGGGTCTGGCGCGGCCATCTCCATCGCCACCATTTCCAGCACGGCCTCGTCATGCGCGTCGGCCTCTTCCGCCGAAAACTCCGCGGACGCGGATTCCTGGATGGCGGGCTCGGCCTCCATCTCCGGCTCGCTGGCGGCCGCTTCGACCTCGTTCGCCGCCTGGGTCTCGTCGATCGCCGCAGGCCTCTCGACGATCTTGACCACGTTGGGAGCAGGGGCAGGCGCGGCAGCTCCCGCCGCAGGCGGCATCCCAACGGCGGCTCCGCCATCGCGGAACGCCTCGACTTCGCTGCGGATGATCTCGAAAGCGGCGCGCAGCGCCACACGGGGATCGCTCTCGGCGAGCTGGGCGCAGGCGGTGTCGATAGCCGCCACCTGCGAATCAATGAGGTCGCAGATCCGGCCGTCGGCGCCGATCTCGCGCCAGCGCCAGGATATTTCCTTGATAATGCGGGCGCCCTTGCGGATCGGTGCGAGATTCTCCTCGAGGCGCGACCGATCGACAGCAGCGAAGCCCGCTTCCTGTGCCTTCTCGACCGCGCTTCGGATCGAGATCAGCGCCGCCGGAAGCCGGTCGACGATGATCGGAGGCGGCGGCTGCTTCTGCGCCGCCAGCGTTTCCTCGATCCGCGCCACCGCATCCAGCACCATGCTTGTATCGGCATTGCGGTTGCGCCTGGCATATTCGTCAAGAAACCAGCGCCCCCGCGCGGTTTCCATGAAGGCCTCGCGGATCGCGTCATAATCTTCCTCGCTCGGCAGGCTGGCGCGAGCGGAAATCGGCGATAGGGCAAATGCTTGACTGGCCATGACAGACTCTATCCGCGCAAATCAGCGCGCGTTGAGATAACGATCACCATGAACTCGACCGAATCGCAATTGAATTGATGCAGCCTCGCTCACAAATCCCCATCGCTGCGCTGGCCGCGTCAAAGCGATTCGCGGCCTGGCTGGCGCTGGTCTACGGCACCGGTTTTGGGCTGGTCGGTACTCATTTGCCGTTCTTTCCGGTGTGGTTGAAGGCGGTCGGCGTCGATGCGGCCTGGATAGGGATCATCACGGCGGTGCCCTCGGTCACGCGGTTCACGACGCTACCGTTCGTGACCAGCTTTGCCGAACGGCATCAGGCGCTGCGCGGCGGCATCATCGTGATGGGGTTTGGAACTACCATCGGACTAGCCGTGGTGGGCCTCCAGCATCAGCCGCTGCTGATCTTCCTCGCCTATGCGGTGACCTGCATCGTCTGGACGCCGATGGTTCCGCTGATCGATGCCTATGCGCTGCGCGGCGTGAGACAATACGGCCTCAAATATGGTCCGCTGCGGCTGTGGGGATCGGCGGCCTTCGTCGTCGGCGCGCTGGCTTGCGGCATGCTGATCGATGTCATCGCCGCCAGGCATCTGATCTGGATCATCGCGAGCATGGCCTGTCTCAGTGCGCTGGTCAGCCTTGGATTGAGACCGCTCGGGCCGCTGAAGACTACTCCCACCGCGCTCGCCGGCGCAGGCGCGCTGCTGCGCGACAGGGGATTCCTCGCCATCATCGTCACGTCGGCGCTGATCCAGAGCAGCCACTCCGCCTATTACGTCGTTGCCTCGATCGCCTGGCAGCAGGACGGTTTTGGCGGGCTGACGATTGCTGGTTTGTGGACGCTCGGTGTGCTCGCCGAGATCGTCGTGTTCGCGCTATCGCCGCGGTTCACGCTGCAGCCGGCGACACTGGTGGTGATCTCGGCCTGCTGCGCGGTGGCGCGATGGGTGATCACGGCGCAGGCGCCGCCGATCGCGATCCTCGCGCCGGTGCAGATGATGCACGGGCTGACCTTTGGCCTGACCCAGGTCGGGATCATGGGGTTGATGGTGCATCACGTGCCCGGTCACATCATGGCGCGCGGGCAGGGCTATCTCGCGGCCTGCAGCGGGATTATCACCGGCACCGCCTATGTCCTCTCGGGCGCGATCTACGCCCGTTGCGGGCAGAACGTCTATTATGTGATGGCCGCAATCGCCGCATGCGGCGCCCTCGTGATGCTGTCGGCCCGTCGTCGCCTGAGCGATCATCCCCACAGCGCGGCGTCGGGCGGATGAACCAGGCTGCCATCATAGCGCAGCCCGTGATCGCGATCGCGCGCAAGCAAGAGTGGTCCATCGAGATCGACGAAACGCGCCTGCGCGGTCAGGAGCATCGCCGGCGCCATGGCCAGCGAAGTCGCGACCATGCAGCCGACCATGATGTCGAATCCGAGCGCCTTGGCCGCATCCGCCATCGCCAGTGCCTCGGTCAGGCCTCCGGTCTTGTCGAGCTTGATGTTGACCGCGTCGTAACGGCCTCGGAGCGCGTCGAGCGATTTGCGGTCATGCACGCTTTCATCGGCGCAGACGCGAACGGGACGGCGGATACGTCCGAGCATCTCGTCCCATCCGGCGGGAAGCGGCTGTTCGACCAGGGTCACGCCGGCCTCGGCGCAGGCTGCGAGATTTGGTTCGAGATTGGAGGGCATCCAGGCTTCGTTGGCATCGACGATCAATTCAGATTTCGGCGCGGCGCGTCGCACCGCTGCGATCCGCTCGCCATCACCGTCGCCGCCGAGCTTGATCTTCAGCAGCGGCCGATGCGCGGCCTTCTCAGCCGCGGCCGCCATGGTCTCGGGCGATCCAAGCGAGATGGTGTAGGCTGTGACGCAAGGCTGCGGCGCGGGCCGGCCGAGGAGGTCCCAGGCGCGCCGACCCGAGCTCTTGGCCTCCCAATCGACCAGCGCGCAATCCAGCGCATTGCGGGCGGCGCCGGCCGGCATCGCGGATTGCAATGCCTCGCGGTCAAACCCGCGCGAGACCGCCTCCCGCATCGCCTGAAGCGCTTTCAGCGTCGCCTCCGGCGTCTCGTTGTAGCGGGAATAAGGCACACATTCGCCACGCCCGATATGGCCCCCCTGGCGGACTTCCGCCACGACGGTGACGGCCTCCGTCCTGGCGCCGCGGCTGATGGCGAAGGAACCTGCGATCGGAAAGCGCTCGATTCGTACGTCAAGTGTTGGAAATTGATCGGAAGTCATTTTAATGTCTGGCGATTTCTGAACCCCACCCTTGCGAGGCGCTAACAACTATGGCTGGTTAGGGGATGCTTCGACAAGGCGGTGGCGGCCGAATGCGGCCGGGTGTCCCGGCGGGGATAGGCGCAGGAGCTCTCAAGCTGTGAACGGGGACCCGACGTTGGAGCAGATTGCGCGCGGCAACGGGCTTGCGCTGTGCGCCGCGGGACCTTGGATCGCGTCGTTTGCGCCGCTGCTCGAGACCATCGTGAGCGATGCCGAGAGGCTTGCCGGCAGCAGGCCCAATATCTTCATCGATGTCTCGCGGATCTCCAGGCTCGATACCTTTGGCGCCTGGCTGATCGAGCGGCTGCGCCGCAGCCTGACCCAGGGTAATATCGAAGCGCAGATCGCAGGCCTCTCGGCCAATTATGCGAGCCTGGTCGACGAGGTGCGGCGCGTGACGGCCGCGCCGAAGCCCGAGGCGATGCCGGTCACGATCACCGGCATGCTGGCCCAGATAGGCCGCAGCGTGGTCAGCGTCGGCGAGACCTTTGTCGGTCTGATCGACATGCTCGGCGCGGTGCTGCTGGCGGGCGGGCGCGTGTTGCTGCACCCCCGCGAATTCCGGCTGACCTCGACCGTGCATCATCTCGAGCAGGTGTGCTGGCGCGCGGTGCCGATCGTTGTGCTCATCACCTTCCTGATCGGCTGCATCATCTCGCAGCAGGGCATCTTCCATTTCCGCCGCTTCGGTGCCGACATCTTCGTCGTCGACATGCTGGGCGTGCTGGTGCTGCGCGAGATCGGCGTGCTGCTCGTCGCGATCATGGTCGCGGGCCGTTCGGGCAGCGCCTATACCGCCGAGCTCGGCTCGATGAAGATGCGCGAGGAGATCGACGCGCTGCGGACCATGGGTTTTGACCCGATCGAGGTCTTGATCCTGCCGCGACTGCTCGCGCTCGTGATCTCGCTGCCGATTCTTGCTTTCCTTGGCGCGATGGCCGCGCTTTATGGCGGCGGTCTTGTCGCATGGCTCTATGGCGGCGTCGATCCCGAAGCCTTCCTGTTGCGCCTGCGCGATGCGATTTCGATCGATCATTTCATCGTCGGCATCATCAAGGCGCCGGTCATGGCGGCGGTGATCGGCATCGTCGCCTGCGTCGAGGGACTGGCGGTGCAGGGCAGCGCCGAGTCGCTCGGTCAGCACACGACGGCCTCGGTGGTGAAGGGCATCTTCTTCGTCATCGTGATGGACGGCGTGTTTGCGATCTTCTTTGCGGCGATCGGGATATGATCATGGCGCAGCAGCCGCAAGCCCTTCAGCCAAAAGCTCCGCAGCCTCAAGCCGCCACCGATGCCATCATCCGGGTCCGCGACATCACCGTGCAGTTCGGCGCCACGCGCGTGCTCGACGGTCTCAATCTCGACGTCCGTCGCGGCGAGATCCTCGGCTTCGTCGGCCCGTCCGGCGCCGGCAAGTCGGTCCTGACCCGCACCATCATCGGGCTCGTGCCGAAAGTGGCCGGCCGCATCGAGGTGTTCGGTGTCGATCTCGACAACGCCGACTCCCACGCGCGTCGCGCGGTCGAGCGGCGCTGGGGCATCCTGTTCCAGCAGGGGGCGCTGTTCTCTTCGCTGACGGTACGCCAAAATATACAATTTCCGGTGCGCGAATATCTCAATGTCTCCCAGCGCCTGCTCGACGAAATCATGGTGACCAAGCTCGTGATGGTGGGCCTCAAGCCCGAGGTCGCCGACCGTTTTCCCTCGGAGCTTTCCGGCGGCATGATCAAGCGCGTGGCGCTGGCGCGCGCGCTGGCGCTGGATCCGGAGCTGGTCTTCCTGGATGAGCCGACCTCCGGCCTCGATCCGATCGGTGCCGGCGACTTCGACGAGCTGGTGCGGACCCTGCAGCGCACTTTGGGCCTGACCGTTTTCATGGTAACCCACGATCTCGACAGCCTTTATACGGCTTGCGACCGTATTGCCGTTTTAGGGAACGGTAAGATCATTGCCGCAGGATCGATCGCCGACATGAAGGCATCCCAGCATCCCTGGCTGCGGCAATATTTCAACGGCAAGCGCGCCCGCGCCGTTGTGGGCTAGCATCATGTTTGGGGCCTGGTAACCGGAGTAATTATGGAAACGCGGGCGAACTACGTCCTGATCGGGTCCTTCACGCTGGCAGTTATCGCGGCCGCGTTCGGCTTTGTTTTGTGGTTTCAGAGCCTCCACACCACCAAGCAGCGCGATCCCCTACGTATCGTGTTCGAGGGTCCGGCGGCGGGCCTGCGCAACGGAGGCAGTGTCAATTTTAACGGTATTAGGATAGGGGAGGTTATCTCAGTCAAGCTCGACAACCCGCGCCGCGTGATCGCACTGGCGCTGGTCGAGAAGAACGCCCCGATCCGCAAGGACACGGTGGTCGGGCTGGAATTCCAGGGACTTACCGGCGTCGCCGCGATTTCACTTAAAGGCGGCGAGGAGGCCGCGCCCCCGGTGCCGCTCGACGAGGATGGCATTCCCGTGCTGACCGCCGACCCGAACCGGCTGCAGGACGTGACCGAGGCGATCCGCGGCACGCTTCAGAACATCAACAGGATCGTCGCCGACAATCAGACGGCGGTGAAGAACTCGCTGGCCAATCTGGAAACCTTCACCCAGTCGCTGGCGCGCAATTCCGAGAAGATCGACGCCATCATGGCGCGGGTCGACGGCGTGATGGGCAAGGCCGACAATCTCATGCTGGGCCTCAATACGCTGGCCGGCGGCAAGGAGGGTGGCGAGCTGTTTCTGACGGTGAAGTCGATCCGCGACCTGGCGGAGGACTTTGACAAGCGCTCCGGCGCCTTGATGACGGACGGCCGCAGGACGCTCGGCGATATCAGCCGCGCCGTGAACAATTTCGACCGCAACCCGTCGCGCGTGATCTTCGGCGGCGGTTCGTCCAGCAACGCCCAGGCCGCGCAGCCGGCGCCCGCGCCTGCTCCGGCGCCGAGGCGGCAGTAAAGGATTTTCGACCCCAAAAAAACGGAGGCCGCGAGACCTCCGTTTTTCATTGGCGTTTGCGCGAGCCTTATCCCAGCCGGCCCGCCGCGTGCGCGAGCAAAGTGTAGACCAGGCCCGTCTCCGAGGTGAGGTGGCTGCGCAGCGCCTGCGGTCCGCGGTCCTCGCGCGCGACCTCGTCGAGCAGCCGCTCGAACTCGGTGATGTAGCGATCGACCGTCTGCTTGAAGCCGCGGTCGGCGCGGTACTTGCGGGCGACCTCGTCAAAGGCCTTCTGGCCGGCCGGCGTGTAGAGGCGCTTGGTGAAGGCCTTGCTCTCGCCGCGCTGATAACGGTCCCACATCTCGGCAGCGAGGTTGCGATCCATCAGCCGGCCGATGTCGAGCGACAGCGACTCCAGCGGGTTGCCGTTGCCGCCGCCCTGCTGCGGCGCGCGCCCGCGCGGAGGCGGCGTGGTAGGGCCGTTGTCGGCGCGGCTCAACAGGTCGGAGAGCCAACCGTCGCGGCCCTGGTCGGCCGGACTGACCGGCGGGGCCTCGGTGCGGCGCGGCTGGGGCGTGCCGAGATCGGGCGGGGGCAGGTTGGATGCGCTGCCGCCGCCGCTGTCACGCATGCGCGGCTCGCTGCTGCGGCCGCCACCGGCGGCCACCACGGCAGGCTCTTCCTGGCGCTGCAGGGTCGGACGCGCGGTCGAGACCACGTCGAGCCCGCGGCCATGATGGGCGACGATGCGGTTCAGCTCGGCCAGCGCCTCGATCTGGTCGACGATCACCTTGCGCATCTGCGCGGTGCTTTCGGCGGCCTCCTGCGGCATTTCCAGCACGCCACGGCGCAACTCGTTGCGGGTCGCATCGAGCTCGTGATGCATCTCGGCGGCCATCTGCTTCATGCTCGAAACCAGAGAAGCGAACTTTTCAGCCGACTGCTTGAACATCGAGTCCGCTTCTTCCGTGGTCTGCCGGTAGATGTCGTGCATCGTCTCGACGGTCTGCCGGTGCTCTTCCTCGGAGGCGACGCGGACCGCATCGAACTGCCGGCTGATCGCAGCCGAGCCCGCGCCGGCCGTCTCGGCCACCACGCGCGCGATATCGCGGGCGCGCTCTTCGGCGGCGGCCAGCGATTCATCCAGCAGGCTCGTGAAGCGCGACAGCCGCTGGTCGAGATCGGCGGTGCGCAGGTCGATGGCGGTGACCAGCGATTCCAGCGTGGCCTTGCGCTCGGCGACCGAGGCGGTCGTGGAGCGGTTGGCCTGCTCGACGACAGCGGCCGCTTCCACCAGCGTGCGGCCATGAGTGTCGAACTGGCCGGAAAGCTGCCCCAGGTCCTGCAATGCCTTCTGGGTCTTGTCGTTGAAGATGTTGAGCTGGTCTTCCAGCGTCTGTGTAGCGGCGCCGTTGCGCGAGGTGACGTCGTTCATGGCCGAGACGAAATCGGCGACGCGGGTCACAAGCGCACGCTCCAGCGAGTTGAGGTTGTCGTGGGCGCCCGTCAGCACTTCCTGCAGCAGGATGTTGCCCTCGCGCAGCCGCTCGAACAGCGCCACGGTGTCGGTACGCAGGATCTTCGAGGTTTCCTGCATCTCGGTGACGGACGCTACCGAAACCTGGCGCGACTGCTCAATCGCCGACCTGGTGGCCTGTTCGAGATCCTTCATCGAGCGGTTGAGGGCATTGGTTGCGATCTCGCCGGCCGACGTGATGGTGCGGGCGACGTCGCTGCCGTTGCCCATCATCGATTGCGAGAACGCCTGGCCGCGGGTTTCGATCGATTTCAGCGCGTCCGAGGTGACGCGGTCGATCTCGACCGTGAGCTGGCTGGTCTTGGCGCCGAGCGCCTCGACCAGGGTACCGCGCTTGCTGTCGATCGCCTGCGACAGGCGGTCGGTCTGCGACTGCACATAGGTCACGATCTCGTCCGTCTTGCCGGTCATGGCCGAGCCGAAGGCGTTGCTGGCGGCGAGCACCGCGCGCTCGATTTCGGCGGCCGTCGTCTTCACCTTCGAGGATGCGTCGTTGGAGGCCGTGACCAGCGCGTTCTGCGCGTTGAGGGCGGTGGTCTGGATGTTGTCGGTAGTATTCATGGTGACCGCACCCAGCGAGCGCTCGATGTCGGTGGAGATCGCGCGGATCTGGCTCGCCGCGTCGGCGGAGGTCGCCGTCAACGAGCTCTGCGCCTCGCGCGCGCTGGACAGGATGGAGGCCGCGGTGTCGGCGCCGACCGCCGTGAGCGTACGTTCGACGTCGGCCGCCAGCGACTTGACGTGATTGGAGGCCTCCGAAGAAGCGTTGACCAGCGTGTTCTGCGCCTCGCGGGCGCCCGCCGTGATGGTTTCGGCGGTCGAGGTGCCGGCGAACGACAACGAGCGCTGCACGTCGGCGGTCAGCATCTTGACATGGTTGGCGGCATCCGAGGACGCGGCGACGAGCGTGCTCTGCACTTCGCGTGCGCCTGACAGGATCGAGGCGGCTGTCGCGGAGCCCGCGGCCGACAGGGTGCGCTCGACATCGGCCGACAGCGACTTGATTTCGCTGGTGGCATCGCTCGAGGCCGACATCAGCGTCGCCTGGGCGTCGCGGGCGCTGGCCAGAATCGAGTTGGCGGCGCCGGTGCCGACCGCGGTCAGCGCGCGTTCGACTTCGGAAGAGGTCAATTTCAGTTGAGCGCCGACGTCGGAGGAGACGTTGAGCAGCGACTGCTGCGCGGTGCGGGCGCCGGTCTGGATGGTCTCGCTGGTGTTGACCACGAGATTGGTCAGCGAACGCTCGGCGTCCTCGACATGGGACTTGATGCCGGCCGACAGCAGTTCGGCGCGCGCCATCAGCGCGTCGCTCGCCTGCCGCCCGCTGCTCTCGATGCGGCCTGCCACCGCCTCGACGCGCGAGCCGAGCAGGTCTTCGAATTGGGAAATACGCGTATCGATGTCGCCTGCGACAGCGCCGACCTTGCTCTCGATGCCGGAGTGGAGCTCCTGGAACCGTGCCGTGATGTGGTCGGACAGTTCGGTGCTGCGGCCGTTGATGGTGTCGGACACGCTGGCAATGCGGCTGTCGACTGCGGCGATCGCCTGCGTCGTGCCCTCGGTGAGGGAGGTGGTGAGCAGGCCCAGGCGAGCGTCGAGCGAGTGAATCACCTGCGCGGCGCCGTCGGTGAACGAATTCGTCAGGGTGCCGATGCGGTTGTCGATGGTTTCGGTCACCGACTTCGAGCGCGTGTCGAAGGTGGTCTCGACCGCCTGCAGACGGTTGTTGATGGAATCGTCGAACGATTTGATCTTGCTGTCGAGCGAGGTGTCGAGGTGCTCGACCCGGCCCTGCATCGTGGCCTCGAACTGCGCCAGCCGCTGGTCCATCGAGGCGGTGATCGCGCCGCCGCTCGAAGTGACGCGACCGTCGAAATTCTCGACATAGTTTTTCAACGTATCGCCGATCTCCTGGGTACGTTGGCCAACGCGTTCGACGATCTCGCCGCCAAAAGTCCTCACGGTGCGGTCGAATTCGGAGATGTGTCGGGTGATCAGCGCGCCGAGCGTGCCGGAGTCGCGGGCGAATTTCTCCGCCAGCTCGGAGCCCTGATTCTTCATCAGCTCGTCGAACGCACTCATCTGCAGCGACAGCGTGTCGTGGGCAGTCTCGGTCTGGCTCACGACCTTGGCGACCAGCGCATTGACGGTGGCATCCAGCGCGTCGCTGGCCTTGTCGCCGGAGGTGAGGATCGAGGTGGCGAGCCGGTTGCCGGCGTCGTCGATCTTGCCGACGAGGTCGCCGCTGCGCAGCTCGAGCTCGAGCAGGAGCGAGTCAGAGGAGTTCTTCAGCGAATCATGGACCTGCTCGGTGCGATCCGAAATTCCGTCGACGATGGTGGAGGAGCGCTGCTCGAAGTCGCTGGTGATGCGGTCGATGCGCTCGTTCAGCATCTCGTGGACGCGATCGGCGAGGTCGACGAATTCGTCGTGCACGTGGCCGGTCTTGAAGTTGAGGCTGGTGGTCAGCCGCTCGGAGGCGTCGAGCACGGCGCGCGTGGTTTCGGCAGAGGCTTCCTCCAGGCGATCGAGCAGGTCGCCGCCGCGCTCGCCGAGCGCAAGGATCATGTTGTCGCCGGCATTGGAGAGTGCCGAAGTAATGTGGGCGCCGCGTTCTTCCAGCGCGCTGGTGATGCTTTTGGCGACCTCGTCGACGCGGGAGGCGATGGCGTCCGAGATCAGCGCGATATCGTGGCGAAGGTCGATCTGCACGCCGGAAATGGCGCTGCGCACCTGCTCGGCCTGGCCGACCAGGTTGTCGCGTTGATGGGCGATGTCCTGCAGCAGCGCGCGGATGCGCACTTCGTTATCGGTATAGGCGCGCTCGAGCGCGGCCACTTCGTTGGCAACCAGCGTTTCCAATTCGCCGGCGCGCGCGATCGCGCGCTCGACGCCGTCGCCCATTGCGGCTACTTCGCGACGGATGGCCTGACCGACCGTCACCATGGAATTGGCGGCGGTGCCTTCCGGCTCGGAGAAGCGGATCGCGACCTGCGCCATCGCTTGCGCGATCATCCGCATTTCCTGGCCGCGCCAGGCGAGGCTTGCGAGGAAGTAGAACAGCATCACCGGCGCAAAGAACAACGCGACGAGGCCGGCGAGCACGAGCACGCCGCCCGCGCTCTGGCCGATCATGGCCTGCAGCGACGGCAGGAACGAAACGGTAAGAAGGCCGCAGCCGATGATCCAGATGCCGCCGAAAAGCGTGGCGAGCGTATAGACGTTGCGGGCGGGGCGGCCCTTCTGGATCGCCTGCAGGATCTGGCCGATGGTCTCGCGGTCGTCATTCGCCGGGCGGCGCGATGAAGTGGTGCGCGGTTCGTCGATCGGCGCGAACACCGTCATGTCGACATTCGGACGCGCTTCGAACGTTGGCTCGTTGAAGATCGGAGCCTCCGGCGGCATCGGCTGCGCAACATCGTCGCGCGCAGTGCTGCGGGTGACGTCCCCACTCGTGTCCGAGATGTTCAGCGCTTCCTGAATGGCAGAAAGCGCAACCTCAGTAGGGTCTTTGGCCTTCTTGGGATTGTTCGCCATGTTGAGTCCGAGCCCTCTTACTTTTACGCATGTCGGCGGCGAGCCTGGCGCGCAAGCGCCCCTCCAGCCCGAAAACCGGCATCAACCCCAAAGCAGTTGGCAAACTGCGGCCCCCCGAGGCCTCGCTCGTCCGCCATCCCGCCGAACATCCTATTGGCTGTGCGATGCGAATGAAATGGTTGAGGTTAATACAATCTTAATCATCGTTAACAGCACAAGGGCGTAAGGCATTAAAACGGTTGGAAATTCCAAATTCCTTCTGAGGATTGCGGCGACTTCTCGTCAAAATCACGGCAATCCCGGGATTGGTGCCCGAAACGTTCCATTAACCATGTTCCGGATTGCCGAAAGCGGGCCCGGGCGCGGCAAGGGAAAAGGGTGACATGTCGGATTTAAATCCTCGACTTCAACCATAACGGACTCCCTTATGCCGTCCTCGCCACCTGCCTCCGCCGACTCCCCGGTCGATCTCGACCATCTCACGCGCATGACGTGCGGCGAACGGGGCCTCGAGCGCGAGGTGCTGCAGCTATTTCTGGAGCAGGCCAGCCGCCTCACTGCAGCGCTGGACGGTTTGCAGACGGAAACCGGCGCGCTCTCTCATACGCTGAAAGGCTCGGCGCGGGCGGTCGGCGCGTTTCGCGTCGCCGACAGCGCGGCTGCGCTGGAAGAAGTGGCCCGGCTGGGCCGCGATCCCTCCGCAGAACTCGCGGCCGTCCATGCGGCGGTGGCGGAAGCGCGGGCTGCGATCCAGGCGCTGCTGCGCCGGTCCTGAATCGGCGCCAAAAAAGCCGCCGACCCCCGCCAGTTCTCGTGCGCGGATCTCGCTCTAAATTCTTGTTTGCGCATGATCTTTTCGGAAAACCGGTGCCCACTTTTTCCGGATCATGCGCTGGCGCTGATCACATCGACCCGTTATAGGACAGCCCGGACCCTCCTTTATTCTTCATCCGGCACACGAGCAAACATGGCCAAGATCAACTTTGTCGACCATAACGGCGAAACCCGTACTGTTGATGTCGAGAACGGCGCGACCGTCATGGAAGCGGCAATCCGCAATGCCATTCCGGGCATCGAGGCCGAATGCGGCGGTGCCTGCGCCTGCGCGACCTGCCATGTCTATGTCGACGAAGCCTGGCGTGAAAAGGTCGGCGGACCCACGCCGATGGAAGAGGACATGCTCGATTTCGGTTTCGACGTGCGGCCGAACTCGCGCCTGTCGTGCCAGATCAAGGTGAGCGACGAGCTCGACGGGCTCACGGTCTCCACACCCGAACGGCAGGCCTGACCAACGCGTTCACTTCTCGTCCGGCAAGGTAAATACCGCGCAGGGCGATGCGATGCCGCGCAGATTGTGGCTGCCTAGCGGGAGTAGGGGACTCTCGGAGAAGGCCGCGACCGCACTCGAAATCAACACGGCCCGGTTCAGCGGCTTGCACAATCCCTCCAGGCGGCTGACGAGATTGACGGCCGGCCCGATGGCGGTGAAATCCAGCCGATCCGCAGCCCCTACATTGCCCCAAAAGATCTCGCCGAGATGCAGCGCCGCGCCGAAATGGAGCGCCTTCAATCCCTGCTGCTCGCGCGCAGCACCCAGATGCACCATACCGGCTTGCGCGGCTCTCACGGCGGCGAGCGCGGCGTGGCAGGCTTCGCGAGGGCCATCGCCGGTCACCGGAAAGATGGCCAGAAACCCGTCGCCGATGAATTTCAGGACTTCGCCGCCGAACGCATGCGTCGCGCCGGCGACGCGATCGAACCAGGCATTGAGCGCGGCGATCACCGTTGCCGCAGATGCCGCTTCCGACAGCTCGGTAAAGCCGCGCAGATCGGCGAACAGCAGCGCCGCCTGAATGGTCTCCCCGTAATCGCGGCGGAGCGGTCCCGACAACACGCGCGCCGCGCTGCGCTTGCCGAGATAAGCGTCGAGCGCTGCAAAGAGCATCGCGCGCGCCGACAGCGCAGCCAGCGGCGCGACGGCAAAGCGGGCGGCATGCGTGAGCCGCTCGGCCTCGGCTTTCGTCAACACCCGCGTGCCGACAAAGCCGAGCGCGGGCGCATTCGCGCCGTCGCCGACGGCGTACTCGTGAACCGGGCCGCCGCCCAGTTCGGTGAGCCAGCTCCGGCCAGCTTCGTCGAGCAGGCCTGCGTTCTCGCTCTCCGGTGCGAAGCCAAATCCCAGCGCCTCGATCACCTCGGCACTTTGCGCCCGCCACAGAAAGGTGCGGCGCGCGATCAGCGGGTCCGGCACGTTGAGCGTCAACGCAGCACCCGCCAGCGGCACGCCGTCTTCAATCAGGCGCGTGCCGAGCTCGACCAGAAATCGTTCGGAACTCGGCATCGTGCCCGCTGCATCGACAAGCCAGGAAAGCGTCGCAGGCAGTTGCATGGTGCGATCATGGGCTGCGGTCACAACATTGTCCATCAGCGCCGCCGGGAGTTAACTTGCACGCCGTGATGTGCTTTGATCGTGGCGCTCGCGAGCCTCAATCCGGCCTGTTGCCGCAACAGAGGGAGAATGCCGATGACTGAGCCGCTCGTGGTCCGGCGCGAGACCCAGATCGCTGCCCCGCCGGCCACTGTTTTTGCGTTCCTGACCGATCCCGACAAGATCATGCGCTGGATGGGGAGGGAGGTGGTGAGCGAACCGCATCCCGGCGGACTCTATCTGCTCAAGGGCGTCGGCATGGAGCGCAATCGCGTGGCGCGCGGCGCGTTTCGCGAGGTCGTTCCGGTGCATCGCCTGGCCTACACGTTTGGCTGGGAAGAATCCGAGGCCGTGCCGCCGGGCTCGGGCCTGATCGAGATTGATCTGATCGACAAGGACGGCGGCACGCTGCTGCGCATGACCCACAGCGGGCTGCCGGATGCGCAGCAATGCGCCGAGCATGACCGCGGATGGAAGTATCATCTCGACAGATTGGCGATGGCCGCCGCCGGCGGCGATCCCGACACGATCGTGATGCCGGCGCTGAGCAGGGCCTGATCTGCTCCCGATCTAGAACTTGGGCTGCGCGATCTCGGTCCCCTTGCGCAGCCAGGGCTGAAACGCGGCGACGATCTCCGCGGTCAGGGGCATCGGCTTGTGCGTCTCGGCGTCGATCAGCACACTGACCGATCGCGCCGACGCGACACATCTGCCTTCCGAGAATACCACCTGGTCGAACGTCACCGACGTGCGGCCAAATTTCACGAGCCCCAATCCCATCTCGATGCTGCCCGGCCAGCGCAGCTCGGCCCGGAAATGCATGTCCAGCCGCACCATCATCCACGACAGTCCGTCCGGCATCAGCCCGCGCGAGCGGTCCTTCATCAGCGTAACGCGGCCGGTCTCGAAATAGCTCGCATACACCGCGTTGTTGACGTGCTGGTTCGGATCGAGATCGGCGTAGCGCACATTGTCCGTGATCCGGTAGGGAAAATCTTCCAGCCGCGGCTCGGCGTTCGAACGTATCGGTGCATTCACAGGCTAAATCTCCGAAAATCTTCCTCGTTACTACCCGCTTGGCTGACGGCGGCAAGGGGCCGCGCGGCGGGGCAGACTGGCATTTATGGGCTTTCCTCGACGGGCCCGGTTGGCTAGACAGGCGTTCGCCCGATGCTCTTCCCCGGGTGGTTCAACGATAAAGAAGCGATATGAGCGAAGTGATCAAAACCGATGTGCTGATTATTGGCGCGGGCCCTTGCGGACTGTTCGCCGTTTTCGAACTGGGCCTGCTCGACATGAAGGCACATCTGGTCGACATCCTCGACAAGATCGGCGGCCAGTGCGCCGAGCTCTATCCGGAGAAGCCGATCTACGACATTCCCGGCATCCCCTTTGTCACCGGGCAGGGGCTGACCACTCAGCTGATGGAGCAGGTCAAGCCGTTCGGGCCGACCTTCCATCTGAACGAGATGGTGGAGAAGGTCGAGAAGATCGGCGATCCGCTTTTCCGTGTCACCACCGACGCCGGCAAGGTGTTCGAATGCAAGGTGGTGGTGATCTCCGCGGGCGGCGGCTCGTTCCAGCCGAAGCGACCGCCGGTGCCGGGCATCGAAGCCTATGAAGGCTCCTCGGTATTTTATTCCGTGCGCAAGATGGAGCAATTTCGCGACAAGGAGTTGCTGATCGTCGGCGGCGGTGACTCCGCGCTCGACTGGACGCTCAACCTGCATCCGGTTGCGAAACGCGTGACCCTGCTGCATCGGCGCGACGAGTTCCGAGCGGCGCCCCACAGCGTCGAACAAATGCGCTCGCTGGTCTCGAGCGGCCAGCTGGAGCTGAAGCTTGGCCAGGTCACCGCGCTCGAAGGCGCAGCCGGCAAGCTTTCCGGCGCGACCATCAAGGGCAACGACAACAGCGTCACGAAGATCGCCTGCGATACCTTGCTGCCGTTCTTCGGTCTCACCATGAAGCTCGGACCTGTCGCAAATTGGGGCATCGAGCTCGAGCACAATCTGGTGCCGGTCGAAACATCCGCGTTCGAGACCAGCGTGCCCGGCATCTTCGCCATCGGCGACATCAACACCTATCCCGGCAAGCTGAAGCTGATCCTGTGCGGCTTCCACGAGGGCGCGCTGATGGCTCAGAAGGCGCACCGCTACGTCTATCCGGACAAGCGGCTGGTGTTCCAGTACACGACTTCGTCATCGAGCCTGCAGAAGAAGCTCGGCGTCAACTGATTCCAACAAAATTATGACTTTCCGCCTGCGATGCGGGCACATTACCGCTTGCAATCTCGCAGCCCTAGCACTGGAACGATCCTCGAAATGGCCGTAGTCTGCGGCCATTCAGTTTTTCAAGGTTTGCAATTTGTCGATTGGTCAGGTGAGAAGAATGCGGAACACGCCATCCAGACTTCGACTGCTGCCTGCGATCGCCGGCCTGGCGCTTGCCGGACTTTCGCTCACTCTTGGCAGTACCTCCAGTGCGCTTGCCTTTGATCCGACCTCGGCCGCGGGGTTGTGGCAGAAGATCGAGAACGGCAAGTCGGTCGGGTGGTTTCTGGTCGTCGACCACAGCGGCATCTTCGAAGGCATCATCGCCAAGATGTTTTCGGAGCCGGGCGATCCGCCGGATCCGGTCTGCTCGAAATGCACCGACGATCGCAAGGACATGCCGTGGCTCGGCATCCCCTTCATCCGCGACATGAAGCGAAACGGGCTGTCTTACGAGAACGGCAACGTGCTCGATCCGCGCGACGGCAAGATCTACAAGGCCAAGATGACGCTGAGCCCGGACGGCCAGCAGCTCACGATGCGCGGCTATCTCGGCATCTCGCTGTTCGGCAAGGACGAGGTCTGGGTGAGGCTGCCGGATACGGCGGTTGCGCAACTCGATCCCGTGATCGTCGCGAAATACTTCCCGGCGCAGGCCGCCGCAGTGAAGCCGCCGCCCGCCGGCAAGAAAGCAGCGCCGGCGCCCGCGCATTAGTGGCGAGCGGTTGTCCATTCAGTTTTCAAACAGCTAAGTTCGTCATTGCGAGGAGCAAAGCGACGAAGCAACCCGGAATATCTCCGCTATTTGACGCCCATGGCGTTTGGGGGCGCGGTCACCATGCTTGCCGCGGCCTGGAAATTCCTCGGAATCGGAAGCCCCGCCAGCGAAGGTCCGCTGGATTCTCTATGCGCTGGGGCGTCGAATCCGCAAGGCCGCCAGCGAGGCGGAGCTGTCGGATATCGAAGAGGAAATTGACGGCATTCTCAAAGCGCAGCGGGCCAGATCCGTTGCCGGCGACGAGAGCGCGGTGGATGACGCGACCCTGAATGTCGCAGCCCACCGGCTGGAGAGGCTGGAAGGGTCTTTAGACAAGCCCGTGCGATCGGGGCTAGGATCAGCATGGCCACGAAAGAGACGAGAGTTCTACAACATGAAGGACCTTTTGATCTCACTCCTTGTGTTCGCATTGATCTTTGGGGGCGCCCTGGGTGGGATGGCTGTTCGGCCCTTGTTGTCGGAACAGCATTTGCACGCCGACTCCAGGGACGTTGTAAAGCTGACCGCGGGCCTGATCGGCACGCTGACGGCACTGGTGCTGGGTCTGTTGATCGCGTCGGCGAAGAATACATTCGACCAAAAAACCAACCAGGTCAGGCAACTGACTGCAACTGTGCTTATTCTGGACGATCTGCTTGCGCAATACGGTCCGGAAGCGGCTTCGCTGCGCAAGCTTCTGCGGCAGAGCGTTCCGCCGTTGGCCGATCGCATTTGGCACGAGCAGGTGAACCCAGCCGGCAATCCCGCCGGTTTCCAGTCCAGCGCAGGGGCGTGGGAGTTCGACAATGGGGTGGAACGACTGTCGCCGAGCAACGATGCGCAACGCTCGCTGCAATCCCGAGCCGTTCAGGCTTTCACGGAAGCAGCGCAGATCCGGTTGCAGTTGTTTACGCAGGCCGGCAGTTCAATTCCGACGCCGTTCCTGGTCATCATGGTTTTCTGGCTCAGCGCGATTTTTGTGAGCGTTACTCTGTTTGCGCGGGCCAATCTGGTGGTCACGATCTCTCTGCTGGTATGCGCGCTGTCGTTTGCCGGCGCGATCTTTTTGGTTCTGGAGCTGGATGATCCCTTCACGGGACTGATGGGGATTTCAAGCTCGACGCTGCGGAGCGCGCTTTTGCCGCTGAATTCGTAGACGGCCGCGGGCGTAATGCGCCATTTTCGGGGCAAGAGTCTCGCGCGACCCGTTGGCTCGACCCATCCCATGTGCCGTGGCTATGGATATCGCGCTTGTTTGCGCGAGTGCGCCATTATTGCCCAGCGCGCCACGGATCAATTTGTCGTAACTTCGACACGGACGGGTTCGCATCTATCCGGCCCGCCGGGCTAACACTGCTGATGTGCCTGCAGGAGGTTGTCGTGATGAAGATTAATCTGTCCGGATGCGTTGCGCTGATGTGCGCGCTGCTTTTGAGCGATGTCGCCACGGCGCAGCAGGCGAACGTGAAGTGCACCTCCGCCAATCCGACCAATGTCGCGCAGACATTGCAGTGCGAGGGCGGGGTCACCATTGTCGTGGAGAATGGCGCCCAATACGTGCTCGGCGATGCCAACAAGGACGGGCGCATCGATTCCGTTGCGCTGAGCAGCAAGGCTTTGCTGCTTGACCTCGAGAGAAAATCGAGCGGCAGGAAATTCCAGGTCAACACGCCGCAGGCCATCGCCGCGGTACGCGGGACGCGCTGGGCCGTTGACGTGGCGGAAGGCAAGACGTCCGTCTTCGTGGTTCATGGCAGGGTCAACGTTGGACGCCGCAGCGGCGCGGACCGCCAGGTCGTGCTTGGACCGGGCGAGGGCGTCGATGTGGAGGCGTCCAGCCCCCTGGTCGTGAAGCGCTGGGCGCCCGCGCGCGTTAGCGCGCTGATGGCGAGACTTGGACAATCAAGACCTGGCCAGTAAAGCGGCAGATGCGCAGACGGCTGCAAAATCTGGTTGCCGTCGTTCTCGCCGGACTGTGGGGAGCTTTCATCTGGTCGGCTCACGCCCGGGGCCATCTGGCGTTCCTTGATCGGGTCGAAGCGGCCGTTACCGATTTCGGCACGATCCTGCGGGGCGTGCAGTCGCCGCCGGATTCCGTCACGATCGTCGAGATCGACGATGCGCTCTTGAAGCAGGCCGGCAGCTCGTTGCCTCGGCTCGAGCTCGGCCGCGTCGTGCAGGCCATCGCGCGGCTGAGGCCGCGGGTGATCGCACTTGATATCCTGCTGTTGGACAAGGAATCCGACGAGGGTGACAATGCCTTGGCGGACGCGCTGGGGGCCAGTCCCACCGTCATCGCGGGAGCGGCACTGTTCCCGGAATCGCGTCAATCCATCGACGTCGAGAACCGCAAGGATCCGATCGCAGGCCTGCCCGAGGCCGAGAGATTTCTTCTGCCATTGAAGAAATTCTCCGATCGCGCGCGGATCGGCATCGTCAATCTGGGGACGGATCGAACGGGCACGCCGCGTTCGATGCCGATGCTGTTCCGAACCAGCGACGACGTCGAGATGTCGTTTCCGCTGCGCGTGGCCGCGCTGGCCACCGGGAGCAACCCCACGGTCGAGCGGCATCGACTGAGGCTGGGCCAGCTGTCGATTCCGACCGACAGCGATTTCGCAGCTCCGATCGTGTTCTATGGTCCGCGCCGAACAATCCGGACGATCAGCGCGCGTTCCCTGCTCGCGGGAGAGGCGGATCCCGGGGCGATAGAGAACAAGATTGTGGTTCTCGGCACGACGGTGACCGGTGGCGGCGATTTTTTCTCGACGCCCTTCGAGCCGGTCATGCCCGGCGTCGAAGTCGTTTCAACGGCGATCGCGCAACTCGTCTCGGGGGACGTCGTGCGACGGGACCGATCGGTGCAAATCGTGGATGGGCTGACGACCGTCATCCTGCCGATGCTTCTCGTCGGCATGCTGGCCTGGCGCCGCAGCACGGCCAGCATTTTTGCGGCAGCAGCCGTCGTTCTCGGCTGGACGGCCGCGGTATGGCTGGCGTTTTCAACGGGAGTTTGGCTGGACGCGGTCGTGCCGATCGCCGCCGCGGCGCCCCCGGCCGTTCTGTTCGGCGCCCTTCAGATCCGGTCCGGCCGACGGCAGGCGCAGTATTTTGCGATGAAGAGCCGGCTGCTGGGGCAATTCCAGGCTCCGGATATTCAGGAATGGCTGACCCGCAATCCCCGCTTCCTGGCCGAGCCCGTCAGTCAGAACGCCGCGATCATCTTCATCGATCTGTCCGGCTTCACCTCTCTCAGCGAGGAATCCGGGCCTCGTTATGTGCAGGAACTGCTCAGGGATTTTCATGCGCTGGTCGATCACGAAGTCGTCGCGAGCAGGGGAACCCTCATCAGCTTTCAGGGCGATGGCGCCATGATCCTGTTCGGCTTGCCGCAGGCGGCGCCGGACGATGCACTCAGGGCCGCAGACTGTGCCGTCCGGCTTTGCGTTGCCACCCGGCAGTGGCTGGCTTCATTGCCGGCCTCGATCGCATCGAAGCTCGGCTTCAAGGTCGGCGCGCATTTCGGTGTCATTGTCGCTTCCCGCCTTGGCGGCGAAAGCCACCACCACATCACGGCAACCGGCGACACCGTCAATGTCGCAAGTCGCCTGATGGAAATCGCGGCACAGCGCGGCTTCGAGCTGGCGGTCGGCGATGAACTGCTGCGGGCCGCGGGAGCGGGCTCCGCGCTGCGGGAGAGAGGCACGCTGTCCGGGCCGCATGAAACCGCCATCCGGGGCCGCTCGGCAATGGTGACCACATGGCTTTGGAGAGGCGTATAAGTGCGGGCGTTCCAGGGCTGCGCACTACCACCGCGGCTGGTACCATCACGACTATGATGGCAACCGCGGTGTCGTGATCGGCAGCATTACCGGGAAGACTAGTGCATGAATGAAAACGGCCGGGTCGAAAGACCCGGCCGTTTTTCTATGTGCGTGCCGCGGCCGTCTACTGCGACAGCTTCACGAAATCCGGAAACTTCAATTTCCCTTCGGCGATCTTCTGCGGCCAGACCGTGACCTGTTTGCCGTCCTGCCATTGGAACACGAGGCCGCTGACGTAACCCGGGCCGGACTTGATGCCGTGCGTGAATTCGTCGTCCTTGCCGTAGAACTCGATGTTGCCGATCGTGCCCTCGAACTTGGTCTTCTCCATCTCCGTGACCATCTTGTCGGGATCGGTGGAGCCGGCGCGCTTGATCGCCTCGGAGATGATGTAGACATCGTCATAGGCGGTGTAGCCGGTATAGGCCGGTGGCGAGCCGTACTTGGTCTTGAAGGCCTGCGCGAACGGCTTCGTCTTCGGGGTCACCGCGACGTCGGGGGTCGCGACCGCAAGCGACGGCACGCCGTCGGCGGCGCCATTGGTATCTTTCCAGAAGGTCGGGCTCAAGGCCTGTGCCGAGATACCGAACAGCGCGATCGGCACCTGCTGGTTCTTCCACTGCACCGTCGGCTGCACGCCGACATGGGAGATGCCGGTCACAATCGCGTCCGGCTTCTTGCCTTCGATGTTGTTGAAGATCGGCGTGAAGTCAGTGGTGTCGGGCGAGAAGCGGACATGATCGACGACCTTCATGCCGATCTTGGGGAAGCACGCTTCGTAGCCGACGTCGAGCGGCTTGGTCCAGGCCGCGTCCTCGCTCATGATGGCGACGTTCTTGAGCTTGAGGCTGTCGACCAGCAGATCCTTCGCTGCGTCGCAGACGAGCTGCGCCTGGGCGGCCGAAGTCAGGTAGCCGTGGAACGTGTACTTGTTCTTGTCGTAGTCGTTGTGGATCGCTTTCGTGATCTCGTTGGAGGCAGCCCCCGGCGTGATCAGCGGCATCTTGAGCCGCGCAGCCCAGGGCTCCAGCGCCAGCACGACTTCGCTGATGTAGCTCGCGATGACCGCGCTGACCTTGTCCTCGCTCACCGCCCGCTGGAACGCGCGGACGGAGTTGGCGGACGAGCTCTTGTTGTCATAGGTGACGATTTCGATCTTGCGGCCCAAAATGCCGCCCTTGGCGTTGATCTCGTCGGCGGCGATCTGCGCGCCGTGGCCGGTGTCGGCGCCGGCGATCGATTGCACCTCGGCGATGACGCCGATCTTGATGGGATCGCCGGACTGCGCATGGGCAGGTGCCGCGAGGCAGAGCGCAACCGCGGTCGCGGCAAGGCTTGCCTTCAACGGCGGAAATGGTCTTGTCATCTGTTTCTCCCTGGGACGAATTTGCTTTTTGTTATGTCGTCGCGCGTCCGCGGCACGATCGCGCCAAGGGCAAGCCTACGCCGCGCCGGCGTCGATTGGGAAGGCAGTCTTGCGTGATCCTCGTTGCGGAGAACGCATGGCGCGCCTGAGACGCTGTCGATTACCGCTGGTCCTGCGCGGGGATGATGGGAGCGGGCTCCGCGGTCACATCGCCCACGGCGGCGTCGAGTTGCAGCACACTGGCCGCGGCCGGCACCACGGCGTCCGCCATCGCGGCATGGCCCTCGGCGGATGGATGCACCGCGCCGCCATAGACCGCCGACAACACGCCCCAGGTTGCGTCATGGATGTCGGAGGGCTGCATCGAGGTCGGCAGGCCCTGCGGATAGGTCATCGCGGCGAAGTAGCTGTCATTGGCGTCGCGGATCCAGCGCGCGCGCGGCAGGTAGGCACGGTATTCGCCGGCGCTGCGGCCGCAAACGAGCGGCTGGTTGGCGGAATTGACGATGTCGGGATCGAAGGTCTCGCCCTTGGGGGAAAAGCAGTCGCGGTCGAAGACGGGATCGCTGTCGGCGCGCGCGCAGAAACCATGATCGTTGAAGGCGGCCTGGTGCGCTTCGACAAAAGTGAAGCGGTCGCCTGCGGGATCGCGGCACAGGATGCCGGATTGGCACAGCGCGAGCGCCTTCAGCTGCGGCAGGAATTCGCTCTGCACGAAAGCGGAAACATTGGCGAGGCGCTGCGGGTCGGCGTTGAAAGAGGGATGGATGTCGAAGCCGGCGCGGCCGCCGGGGCAGGGCGCGCCGCCATTCGACAGTGCTGGATTGGCGTAGGACGCGTAGACGACGTGCGAGAGATCGCCGACCAGCGGCTTCAGCGCATCGCGCAACTTGGCAAATCCACTCGGCAGGTCGCGCGCCAGCGCGGTGCGGGAATTGTCGACCGAGGCCATCACGCCGGTGCGGCGGAAAAGTGCGCGCTCGGTCGGCGTGTCGACGATGACGTCGGCGACGAGGCCGGAGAAATAGACGTCGTTGGCGCCGATCGACAGCAGCACGAGATCGAGTGTACGGTCGGGCTGCCGCTTCTTGGCCGCGGTGAGCGCCGCGCGCAGCTCGGCGAGCTGGCCGTTGATGCCGGTCTGACAGGTGGTGCTCGACTTGTTCGACGGACATTCGCGCGCACGCTGGCTGCCGAAGAGACCGTCGGCGATGGTGGCGCCGGTGCAGGCAAGCGGCAGATAGGTCACCGCGATGTGCGGATATTGCACGGCAAGCGCCAGCGCCGTGCGCGTCTGATAGCTGTAAAGGGAACGGTGGCAGGCGGCGTTGAGCCACAGCGCGCCGTAGCGCTGCCAGTTCGCCAGCGAGTCCGGCGCCTCGCAGGCGCGCCCGCCCTTATATCCGGCACGGCTCGGCCGGTAATATTGCGCGGCCGCCGAGCCGAGATAGTAGCGGAAGCAGAATCCTTCATCCGACAGCGCCACGGCACGGTCCGGATTGCCTTCGCCGGAGGCGATGCTGTCGCCGAGGCCCGCGATGAAGATGTCGCGCACCTGGATCCCGGTCGAAATCTTCTGCGTGGGGTCGGAACCGGAGGAGACCTCAACGGTAGCAACCGTCTGCTTGCCGTAGCGGACCCGCAAATTGACCGGCTCGGCGCAATCGAAGGTCGACTTCTGCGGGCCATCGCCATCGTCGAACGTCCAGGCGCAGGTGGCGCCGACCGGAACCTCGCCGGTCAGGCGCACCACGATCGGATGATCGATCGGAGTGAGGTAGTTTTCCTTGACGTTGTCGCGCAAGCAGGGATCGGCGACGCGTCCCTGCAGATCGATGCAGATGCGGTTGACCATATTGCGCGCCCAGCCGCGGCCGTCGCTCTGCAGCTCCAGGGCGTCCTCGGAAGCCAACACACTGCGGTTGCGCATGCTTTCGGCATGGAGCTGGAAGTCACGCTCCTCGCGGAACAGGCGAAAGCGGTTCTTCACTTCCCAGGATATCTGGAGCGCCGAGTCGGGGGCGGTCTGAGCTGCGGCCGGGTGTACGGCCGAGATCGTCAGCGCGCCTGAAAGCAGGGCGCCGATCATGAGCAAACGAAGGCAAAAGGAGATCATGCCGCGCGTTTGACGTTACAGTTGGGGCGGAAATAAGAGTAGCCGACAAGAGCGCGATCAAGTGATCGCGCTCCTGGTTATCATTTGAGCATGACTTTTCGGAAAACCGGCCCCCACTTTTCCGGATCAAGCTGTAACCAGGATAACGCGACCGCGTCTCGCGGTCTTAGCCCTTCGACTGATAGCGCTTGAACGGCTGCACCACGGCGGTGGCGGGCACGGGCGTCGTGGTTGATGTCGGCGGGGGCGGGATTGCGACGGCGGAGCGCGAGCAATTGCCGTTCTCGCGGCGGCGGCTCTTCCAGGGCATCACCACATTGAGCCAGATCTCGCGCGTCCCCATGATCGAGATGGCGATGGTGAAGGGGATGACGAAATAGAGCACGCGGAACACCAGGAGCGTCGCCAGCAGCTGTTCCCGTCCGTATTGCGGCAGCGCCACCAGCATGGCGGCGTCGAACACACCGAGGCTGCCGGGGGCGTGGCTGGCAAAGCCGAGCAGCGTCGCCAGGATGAACACCACCGCGAGCGACATGAAATCGATGTGCGGCTCTGCGGGCACGAGAAGATACATCGCCATGGCGCAAAAGCCGAGATCGACCACACCGATCAGGATCTGCACCAGCGTCAGCTTCGCCGACGGCAGCACCACCTTCCAGCCGTTCTGCCCGAGCTGGCGCCGTTCCTTCCCCGTCACGAGCCAGACGAAATAGGCGACGATGCCGCCAAGACAGCCGAACGCGATCAGGCGGTTCAGTTCCGCCGGCAGCAGGTCCATCTCGGAGGCAGCCGACGGATGATAGGCCATGCCGATGCCGAGCACGACGAGATTGCCGAGCCAGAAGGTCAACCCGGAGATAAAGCAGATTTTCGCGACGTCGATCGCGTTGAGCCCGTAATCGGAATAGATCCGGAAACGGATCGCACCACCGGTGAAAACGGTGGCGCCGAGATTGTGGCCGATCGAATAGCTGGTGAAGCTCGACAGTGCGGCGATGCGATAGGGCACGGCCTTCTTGCCGATCGTGCGCAGCGCGAAGAAATCATAGAAGGTCAGCGTGCAGAACGCGCCGACCACGCAAAGCGCGGCCAGCGCGATATGGCCCGGCGGAATGTCCGTCAGGGCAGTGAGGATCACGCCGGCGTCGACGCCCCTGAGCGTATGGACGAGCGTCCTGACCGCAAGGGCGATGATGAGCAGGCTCGCCGCAATCCCCAGCCGTTTCCAGCCGATCCATTTCTTGAAACCGTGCCCAAGCGCGGTCAGCAGTCCTTGCATTCATCCTCCCGGCAGGGCGATACGATCCAAAGGCCCGTTCAATCTTCGATCGAACGCGGTGGTCGATCGCTCCCGTAGCTCAAAGTTCCATAAGGCAAAAAGGCCGTGTTGTGCAGTCCTTGACAACGCCGGCACAGGCCCCGGAAGCCCACCCGAATGCCCCCTAGATAGGTCCGAAAGCGAAGGAGTCGAGGCTTTCTCCTTGCTTCATTCTGTCCGGCATCTTCGGTCAAATGCGGACACCGAGACGGCCGGTTTGGCCTATTTTCGAGAACCTCTTGCGACGGCCTCGGAGCCCCTGCGCGATTGAGACAAAAGGTCGCGCGGTTCGCGGTGGCGCCGCGCCCAGCCGGAACTGTGACGGGAACCGTGGTTTCCGCTCCGTAATAATACGGGCGTCGCGGCACATTCAAAGCAATTGTTCACTATCGGCAAGACCAAACAGCCACGATTAACCTGATTGAACCAGGTACCTGCGCTTCTTGGGCCCAAAACAAGGTCTGGGCTGCGATGTACCAAGTATTAACCTGCCTGACGACGGAACATGATTGGCGGCTGGTGGCGCTTGCGGGCGCTGTCTGCTTTTTGGCGAGTATGGTCGCCATTAGCCTGTTCGACCGGGCACGAGCGGCGCATGGGCGCGCCCGCCTGGTCTGGATTGCGCTCGACGCGGCGGTAAGCGGCACCGGCATCTGGGCGACCCATTTCATCGCGATCCTGGCCTATGATCCCGGCACCGGTGCCGGATACTCGACCCGCGTGACCATCCTGTCGCTAGTGTTTGCCGTGTTGATCACCGGCATCGGACTTGGCATCGCGCTCTCCGACAAGCGACGCATCTTTGCCGCGCTCGGCGGCGTCGTCGTCGGCATCGGCGTCGCGGCGATGCATTATACCGGCATGATGGCGCTGGAGCTGCCCGCGCGCATTGCCTGGTCCTTCGATATCGTGACTGCTTCGGTCGTGTTCGGCAGCCTGTTCGGCGCGCTCGCGCTGGTGATTGCCTCCGGCCGCCAGAGTTTTGGCCGCTCGGCTGCGGCCACCGTGTTGCTGACAGTCGCCATCGTCTCGCATCACTTCACGGGGATGGGCGCGGTCACGCTGATTCCCGATCCGACGCTTGTGGCCGAGGGGATGCTGATATCCCCGACGTTGCTGTCATTCCTGATCGCGGGCTCCGCCGTGGTCATTCTCGGCATCTCGCTGACGGTGGCTTCGATGGACCGTCGCAGCAAGGGCGCCCTGCGCGAGCAAAAGATGCTGCTCGACACCGCGCTGGAGAACATGTCGCAGGGTTTGGGCATGTACGACGCCGAAGGCCGCATCCTGCTGTTCAACGAACGCTACATGGCCATGACCGGCAGGAGCGATCTGGAACTGAGGGGGCGATTGCTGGTCGATGTCCTGCGGGAGCAGAAGGCTGCCGGCCGCTGGGAGGGAGAGCCCGAGGAGTTTTTTGCCAAGCTGGTTGCAGACGCGCGGGCCGGCCGGAGCGCGACCAGGACAATGCAGCAGCGCGGGCGGTCGATGCGGATCGTCACTCAGCCGATGAAAAGCGGCGGCTGGGTTGCCACCTTCGAGGACATCACGGAATGGGAGCAGGCGCAGGCGCAGATTTCGCATATGGCGCGCCACGACGCGCTCACCAATCTGCCGAACCGCACGCTGTTCCGCGAAGAGCTCGAGCGCGCGCTGCATATGGTCAAGCGCACCGATCAGCTCGCCGTACTGTGTCTCGATCTCGACCATTTCAAGAAGATCAACGATTTGCTTGGTCATCCCGTCGGCGACGCTCTGCTGGAACAGGCCGCCGCGCGCCTGCGCACATGTGTTGGCCCCGGCGATACGGTGGCGCGGCTCGGCGGCGATGAGTTCGCGATCGTGCAGTTCTGCAATGGCTGCGAGCCGTCGGCAGTGCCGGCGCTCGCAAGCCAGATCGTCGAGGTCGTCGCTGCGCCCTACGAGATCGAGGGGCATCAGCTCGTGATCGGCGTCAGCATCGGCATCTCGCTGGCGCCGGAGGACGGTGACAATCCCGATGAGCTCCTGAAGAATGCCGATCTCGCGCTCTATCGCGCCAAGGCCGATGGCCGCGGCACTTACCGGTTCTTCGAGGCCGGCATGGATGCCCGCGCGCAGGCTCGCCGCGTGCTCGAGCTCGACCTCCGGCTGGCGCTGCAGCGGGACGAATTCGAGGTGCACTACCAGCCGATCCGCGACCTCGCCAGCGGCGAGATCGCCGTGTGCGAGGCGCTGGTGCGCTGGAAGCACCCGCAGCGCGGCCTGATCGCGCCGAATCACTTCATTCCGATCGCCGAAGAAACCGGCCTGATCATCCAGCTCGGCGACTGGGTGCTGCGCACGGCCTGCGCGGTTGCCGTGCGCTGGGCGAGCGCCTGCGTCGCCGTCAATCTCTCGCCGGTGCAGTTCCGCAATCCGGATCTGGTGGCGACAGTGAAGTCGGCGCTGGAGCAGTCCGGCCTGCCGGCGCATCGTCTCGAGCTCGAGATCACGGAATTGGTGCTGTTGCAGAACAGCGATACGACGCGTGCGATGCTGCATGAACTCAGAGGGCTCGGCGTCAAGATTTCGCTCGATGATTTCGGCACCGGCTATTCCTCACTGAGCTATCTGCGCAGTTTCCCGTTCGACAAGATCAAGATCGACCGCTCGTTCATCAACGAGCTGGCGACCAGCAAGGATTCGCTGGCGATCGTTCGCGCCGTCACGGGGCTTGGCAAGAGCCTCGGCATCGTCACGACCGCGGAAGGCGTCGAGACCGACGCGCAGCTCGAGCTCCTGAGCCGTGAGGGTTGCACCCAGGTGCAGGGCTATCTGATCAGCAAGCCGCGCCCGATCGCCGAGGTCGAGGGCCTGCTGCTGGGGGTTCGCGCAAGCGCGGTGGCGTAAGCACACGCGCACGTTCCTGCAAGCCGACCACGCTCGCCGAAGGCCGCGACAACCTGCGCGCTGTGAGCCTGAGGCCACGAAAACTTGATGAAGGCGAGCGCCGCGCGGCGTTTTTCGTCCGAATTAATTGAAACTCATACCTGCGAGATCGCGAGTATCATACTTCGATCATTGCCGAAGCATCGAGTCGAAACCGGCTGCTTTATCCCGCGTTGGTTCCCCGAATTGGAGGTAACTCGATGCGGACCGTTTCTCTGAAACTTCAACCAGATCACGAAATCGATCGCGAGGCGCGCCCGGCCGCGATGCCCTCGCGGCTGGCAACGTCCCTGACACTTGCTGCCATGAGCCTCGGCTATGGCGTCGTGCAGCTCGACGTCACCATCGTCAACACGGCGCTGAACAGCATCGGTTCCTCGCTAGGCGGCGGTGTCGCGGAGCTGCAATGGGTCGTGAGTGCCTACACCATTGCGTTCGCGGCCTTGATCCTGACCGCGGGCGCGCTCGGCGATCGCGTCGGCGCCAAGCGCGTGTTCATGGCAGGCTTTGCGCTCTTCACCGCGGCCTCGGTGGCGTGCGGGCTCGCGCCCGACGCGTTGACCTTGATCGTGGCGCGCGCGGTGCAGGGTCTTGGCGCGGCGATCCTCGTTCCCAATTCACTGGCGCAGCTCAGCCACGCCTATCCCGACGACAAGTCGCGCGGCCGCGCCGTCGGCGTCTGGGCGGCGGGCGCGAGCCTCACATTGACGGCGGGACCCCTGGTCGGCGGGACCCTGATCGCGCTCGCCGGCTGGCGCTGGATCTTCTTTGTCAACCTGCCGATCGGGTTGCTCGGCCTGTGGCTGACCTGGCGCTACGCGTCCGAGACGACGCGATCGCCGCAGCGCGAGCTCGATCTGCCCGGGCAGGTCGCGGCGATCGCGGCCCTGGGCTGTCTCGCCGGCGCGATCATCGAGGGCGGCGCGGCCGGCTGGGCCAACCCGTTCGTGCTCGCGGGGTTTGCGGCATTCGTGATTCTCACACTGCTGTTCGTGGTGCGGGAGCAGCGCGCGCCGCAGCCGATGCTGCCGCTGACGCTATTCTCCCATCGCATGTTTTCGGTGACGGCGATGGTCGGACTGCTCGTCAATATCGCGTTTTACGGGCTGATCTTCATCTTCAGCCTTTACTTCCAGCGCATCAATGGCTGGTCGGCATTTGCCACCGGGCTTGCCTTCGTGCCGATGCTGGGCGCGGTGCTGCCGGTCAACCTCGTGGCCGCGCGGGTCGCGGAGCGGATCGGTGCGCCGCAGACGATTGCGCTGGGCGCCGCCATCGCGGCGGTCGGCTGTCTGGGCCTGCTCTTCATTGCGCCCGGCACGAGCTATTGGGCGGTCGCTCTCCAGCTCATCGCGCTCGGCGGCGGGCTCGGCTTGCTGGTGCCGCCTTTGACCTCGACCCTGCTCGGCAGTGTCGAGAAGTCGCGCTCAGGCGTGGCCGCAGGCGTGCTCAACTCGACGCGGCAGACCGGCAGCGTGGTGGGTGTCGCGCTGTTCGGATCGCTGATCGGCGGGACCGGCCAGTTCATGGCGGGCACGCATGCCTCGCTCCTGATCTCGGCCGCCTTGCTGCTGATTGCGGCGACGACGGTCTGGCGCAGCGGGACGGACGCCGCACGCTAGTCTAGACGGAGCGGGGTCTCATGCCTTTCGTAGCGCGAAATGCGCGCCACAAAAGGCCATGACCGCGCCGAGGCAAAGTGCTGCAATGCCAGCCAGCACGCCGGAAATGGTCGGGGCCGTGCTCGGCGCCGCGGCGGCCTGGCCGGCCCCCGCAAGCAGGAGCACGCCGACCGCGATCAGGAATTGCCGCATCCGCTGCGGGAGCTGCCCGGAGACGGCGCTGTGCATCAGGCTCGCGGTGAAATAACCGCCCGAGAACGCCACGGTGGCGATCAGCCACCAGGCGATCGCGGCCCCCACCGGCATGAAGTCCCGCGTGTCGCCGCGCCAGAGCCCGCCGAGGTCGAGACCGTAGCGCGCCACCAGCATGTGCACGGCGAGCGCCAGCAGCACCCCGGAGATCATCGCGCCGCCGAGGATCAGCCGGCGCGGAAAAAAGATCGTCTCAGCCATGCGCCACTTGTAGGATAAAGCGCCTTCGCACCGCAAGCGATCTTGAATGCAAGCACAAACGACGGAAACAGCACCGGAAGCGCCTGCCATCCGCTACGCCTACAAGGCGTCGCTGATCGGTGCTGCGCATCAATTCGAACTGACGGAGGAGGGGTTTGGCTGGCGCCTCGCGGGACGTTCCGGCGTTTGGCCTTATGCCGACATTGCCGCGATCCGGCTGTCGTACCGGCCGGTGTCGATGCAGCAGCATCGCTTTCGTGCCGACATCCGTCATAAGAGTGGCGCGCGACTGCCGATCCTCTCGACCTCGTGGCAGACGGCGGCGCTGATGGCGCCGCAGAACAATGACTACAGGACCTTCATGATCGAGTTGCATCGGCGCATGGAAAGGGTTGGAAGCACGGCCGAATTGACCGCCGGCCTCGGCCACAAGACTTACCTGGCCGCGCTCGCGCTGGTGGCGCTGGTCGGCATCATGTTGCTCACTCTGTTCATTCGCGCGCTCGCGGTCGGCGCATGGGCCGGCGCGCTGTTCTTTGTCGGCTTCGCCGCGCTGTTCGGCTGGCAGATCGGCGGCTTCGTCCGGCGCAATCGGCCGCTGGCCTATACGTTCGATCGCGTCCCGGAAGCGCTGCTGCCGTAACCAAACGCAATGATTCTTGAGTTCGCGCGTCGCCTGCCGCAAGGCATCGTGCCGACGGGGCGAGGGAGATTCTCCGTGGATGATCAGATCGAAGGGCGGCCGGACGCGGCCGAGATTGCCGCGATCCACGCCACACATCTGATCACAACGCCGCTTGAGCCCGCCGATCTCCTGTTCGTGTTCGGCACCCGCGAGGACGAGGCGTTGCGCGCAGAGACTGCCTGCTGGCTCTGGCGCGCCGGTCTGTTTCGCATGGCCATCGTCAGCGGCGGCGTGACGCCGGGCTCGCCCCTGAGCGAATGCGCTGTGATGAAGCCGTTGATGGCGCAGGGCGGCATTCCCGCCGATCGCATCCTCGAAGAGCATCGCGCCACCAACACCGGCGAGAACGTGATCTTTTCGTTGCCGGTCATCGACGCCGCCATCGGCATGAAGAATGTCAGGAGCGTGATCTGCCTCGGCAATACCTGGACCGGCCGCCGCTACGCGATGACGCTGCACCGGCACTGGCCCGAGGTCGGGAAGATGCTGCTCACGGTGGACAATTTCGCGACGGCACGCGAGCGTTGGCACGAACATCCCGAATTCCGCCGCCGCGTGCTCGCCGAATGGGACAAGATCGAGACCTACAAAGCGAAGGGCTTTATCGCGGAGTGGCCGGAATAGTCAGTGCCGCACCACCAGCACCGAGCATTTGGCGTAGCGAACGACATGGCCGGCATTGGAGCCGAGAAAATAGGTCCGCATCGCCGGCCGGTGCGACGTCATCACGATCAGGTCGGCCTTGACCGCGGCGGCCTCTTCGAGGATCTCGTGATAAATGCCGCCTTGCCGCACCACGGACGAGATGCGCCCCTGGTCGATGCCGGATTCGCGGGCGACGATGGCGAGCGCCTCCTCGGAACTCTGCCGCTGCTGCTCGTCGAAATCGGCCGGGACATATTCGGCCAGCATCACCGGCGTCATCGGCAGCACGTTCAGCAGGCGTACCGCGCCGTTCCAGGTCTGCGACAATGTCGCGGCGGTGGCGATTGCGGGCTTTGCCAGATCGGTGTCGGACAAATCGATCGGCACGAGAATGGATTTGAACATCTGCGCCTCCCCATATTCATCAGCCTAGCACAAGTTGCCGCGCTACAACCTCACTCGCGGTTCAAGTCTGCTTCAGGAGCTTCGGGCTGACAAAAAGAACGAGCTTGCCGCGGCGGAATGCCACCTCGTTCCAGTCGTCGGTCGCAAAGTCGAGGACGGCGAGGCCGGAGGTGGGCAGATTGTCCGACAGCGCTTGCCGCCCTGCAGCATCGCCGCTGCCGGCGAGCATCAGCGCCAGTTCGTGCATGCCGGGATTATGCCCGACCACCATCACGCGCTTCGGATCGGCGACAGAGGCGGTGCGGATGGCTTGTAACATTTGCGCCGGATCGGCGCCGTAAAGTTCTGGCAAGAACTCGACTTGCGGCGCCGGCGCGTGTTCCTTCATCGCCTCCCTGACCAGTTCCCAGGTCTGCTTGGCCCTGATGGCGGGGGAAACCTGAACGAAATCCGGAAAGGGCGGATGATGGCCGAGCCAGACACCGATTTCGGCGGCGTCCCTGTGGCCGCGATCGTCGAGACGGCGGTCCTGGTCGCGGCCGGACGGCGCGTCGGTCTCGGTCTTGGCATGACGCAGCAGCATCAAACGTCGCATGGGCGGCAATCTCGATTCGAGCCTCGCATTAATCTACAAGCCCACGCTTAGGACAAGGTGACAACGAGGCCAAGCCTCCTTAAGACAAGGCTTCGTAAGAACAAGGGCAATTAAGAAAACGGCATGAGCGAGACTCCACAGGCATGATCGAGGGATCAGACGCTGCTGCATTGCGCGAGCGCGCGCGGCTTTCCTTCGATCTCGACGTCGACATCTGCATCGTGGGCGCCGGCCTCGCTGGACTGACCGTCGCGCTCGAGGCGTCGCGGATGGGCGCCAGCGTTGCCGTGCTCGAAGGCCGGCATGTCGGCTGGAACGCTTCCGGCAACCAGCTCGGCACCGTCATGCCCGGCTATGCGCTTTCGCTTCACGAATTGATCGAGCGCGTCGGCTTCGAGGATGCCAGCGAGCTCTGGGCCCTGTCGAAGGAGGGTGCCGAATATGTCCGCGGCCTCGCGACCGAGCAGTCGATGCCGGGCATTGCCATGAGCGAGGGCGCGCTCGAAGTCTCCAATGTCGATGTCGGCGATCAGCTGATCAGCCGGCTGCAGATGCTGAGCGAGGATTTCGGAACGGAAGTGGAGGGCTGGCAGGTCGATCGCGTGCGCAGCGAGCTCAAGACCGACCGCTATTTCCATGGCGTCTACTATCCCAAGGCGTTCCAGATCGACGGCCGCAAATATGTTCATGGCGTTGCCTCGCTGGCGCGGCGCTCTGGCGCACGGATCTTCGAGGACACGCCGGTGGTCTCGATCGATCCGTCCGGTATCCGCAAGCGCATCGTCACGCCCTCGGCGCGGCTGCGCGCCTCGCATATCGTGCTGGCGGGCAATATTCATCTTGGCGCGCCGATGCGGCGGCTGTCGGAAACGCTGCTGCCGGTCTGGCGTTATGCCGGCGTCACCGCGTCGCTTGGCGACCGGCTCGGTGAGGCGATGGCGTTCAGGGGATCGGTGTCCGATACCGACAACATCGATCATTTCCGCATCGTCGATGGCGACCGGTTGATGTGGGCGAGCCCTGAAACCACCTGGTCGGCCAATCCCGAGCGCTTTGCAGGCGCCATCGCCCGGAGGATGCGGACCGTCTTTCCAAAACTCGGCCCGGTCGAGATATCGGAGACTTTTGGCGGGGCGATCGGGCAGACCGTGCATGGCATGCCGCAGATCGGCCAGTTGCGCAAAGGACTTTGGGTGACGAGCGGCTTCGGCCGCCAGGGCCTCAACACTTCGGCGATGGCCGGTCGGTTGATTGCGCGCAGCATCTTGTGGGGCGATGAGCGCTGGCGGCTGTTCTCGCCATTCGAGCTGGTCTGGGCCGGTGGCCCGACCGGCCGGGTCGCCGGATATTTCGTCGGACTCTGGAACCGGCGCGCCTCGGCCGCAGCCGGTGCGCTCGCCCGGCATCGGGAGCGGGTGCGGATCCAGGACCGAGTCCGGGAAGCGCGGCTCGCCGAGGTCAATCGGCAGGCGGGTAGCCGTCCGGCCGTACGCCGCCCGCCGCCCGGCCGTCCACCGACGGCTCGCCCGCGGCCGGTCCGGCCACAGCAGCCGCCACCACCGCAGGCAGAGCCGCCGGTCCCGGTCGATCACAGCGAAGGCGAGGGGGCCTAAGCATTTATACCGCTCTCATAAAGTTGAGAATAATCTCAGCGAAGCGGTGTAACTTCTTTGAGGGACTCCCGTATTTCAGGGCGAACAGTCACGGAGACATCAATGATTGACCGCCGTATTTTGCTCGCATCGGTTGCCAGCCTGCTCGGCCTTGCGGCCTTCCGGTGGCTCAGGGTTTCGCCTGCCCGCGCGGGCCAGAAGTTCGAAATCGAGAAGACCGACGCCGAATGGCGCGCGCAGCTGACGCCGCAGCAATATGAGATTCTGCGCAAGGAGGGCACCGAACGTCCCGGCTCGAGCCCGCTTTTGAAGGAGCACCGCAAGGGCACCTTCGCCTGCGCCGGCTGCGACCTGCCGCTGTTCTCTTCCGACACCAAGTTCGAAAGCGGCACCGGCTGGCCAAGCTTCTACCAGCCGCTCGAAAACGCCGTCGGCACCACACAGGACCGCACCTTCGGCATGGCGCGCACCGAGGTGCATTGCCGCCGTTGCGGCGGCCATCTCGGCCATGTCTTCGACGACGGCCCGAAGCCGACCGGCCTGCGCTACTGCATGGACGGTTACGCGCTTCAGTTCCACCCGGCGGCGCCGCAGGCGACCTAGTCAGGGTTCGATTTTAGCCCGGCAATTGTTGCCCGCCCGGCAAATGTGCCCCGGTCATTCGACCGGGTTTTTTCGTTCAAGTATCTGATTTTAAACGATTTTCGATGTTGGCATAACGCTTGCGACAGTCTTCCGCGAATTATTGCGGCCTAAGCCTCGAGCTCACCCCTCGACCTGAGCGCCGGATCAACGTGGAGACAATGTTATGGGTATCTTCGACGCACTGAACACCTCGGTCGGCGGCTTGCGCGCGCAGTCGTTCGCGCTGCAGAACATCTCCGGCAACATCGCGAACGCCTCGACCACCGGTTACAAGGGCATCGACACTTCCTTCGAGGATCTGATCCCGGACGCCACGACGCCCAATCGCCAGGTCGCCGGCGGCGTCGACGCCTTCTCGCAGTCCACCATCACCACCCAGGGCACGGTGTCGGCCACGACGGTTTCCACCAACATGGCGATCAACGGCGAGGGCTTCTTCTCCGTGCAGAAGCCGACTTCGACCACCGACAACGTGCCGGTGTTCGACGGCGTCACCGACTACACCCGCCGCGGCGACTTCCAGGTCAACGCCAACGGCAACCTGGTCAACGGCGCCGGCTACTATCTGATGGGCGTGACCGTCGACGCGAAGACCGGCAACCCGACCGGCAACGTGCCGCAGGTGCTGCAATTCCAGAACAACTTCATTCCGGCGCAGGCGACCAGCGCCATCACCTATGCCGCGAACCTGCCGACCCAGCCGAAGACGCCGGCGAGCACTTCCTCCACCACCGGTTCGATCACCGCAGCGGGCGGTATCAACCCCTCCGATTTCGGCTCCAATCCCTTGCCGGTCGGCTCGCCGGCGCCGCCGGTCGACGCCTCCATCACCGGCACTCTCGTCAATAACCAGCTGGGAAATCCCATCAGCGCCGGTACGGCACTGTCGGGCACGACCGGCACCGACTCGCTGTCCACGGGCTTTAGCGTTGGCGACACCATCACGGTTAACGGCACGACCATCTCCTTCGTCGCCTCCGGAGCCACCGGAAACAGCCAGATCAACGTCACCGACAATGTCGCAACGCTGCTCAACAAGATTTCGATCATCACCGGTGCTTCGGAGACCACCACGGGCGGTCAGATCACGCTGCATACCGGCACCATCAAGGATCTGGCGATCTCCGGCGGGACAGCCAACGCCACGTCCGCCCTCCAGGGTCTCGGCTTCGCCACACAGCCGATCACGAAGGTGCGTGGCCCCGGCACCAATGTCGGCACGGGTGTTGTGGTCGGTAACGACGTCCAGACCTTCACCAACGAATCGATCTCGGGCGGCGCGGTGACGGCGTACAATGCGGCCGGTACGCCGGTGAACGTGCAGTTGCGCTGGGCCAAGACCGACAGCGCGTCGCTGGGCGCCGGGCATCAGGATACCTGGAACCTGTTCTATCAGACCTCCACCACCGCGACCGGAAACCAGGCCGCCTGGGTCAATAGCGGCGTGGACTTCGTGTTCAATGCCAGCGGCGCGCTGGCTTCGCCCAGCGGCACGGCGATCGGCGTATCGAACGTGACCGTGGACGGGCAGGCGCTCGGCAACCTGACTGTCAACATCACCTCCGGCGCGCTGACGCAATTTGCAAGCTCGGCCGGTGCCGCCACCATCAACACCATCACCCAGAACGGCTTTGCGGCCGGTCAGCTGCAATCGGTCGCCATCAACAACAGCGGCATCGTGGTCGGCACCTTCTCCAACGGCCAGAACATCGATCTGGCCGCGGTGACGCTCTCGCACTTCAACGGCACCAACTATCTCAAAGCGCTCGACGGCGGCGCCTATCAGGTCACCGACCAGTCGGGTCCGGCGATCATCGGCGCCTCCGGCACCATCTCCGGCTCCTCGCTGGAGGGATCGAACACCGACATTGCCGACGAGTTCACCAAGCTGATCGTGACGCAGCAGGCCTATTCGGCGAACACCAAGGTGATCACGACGGCCAACAACATGGTTCAAGACCTTCTGAACGTGCTGCGCTGATCGTTGGCGCACCCAAGGTCGGTCAAGTGAAAGCGGGCAAATAACATGGGTTTGAGTTCAGCCCTTGCCACGGCGATGTCGGGACTGCGCGCCAACCAGGCCGCGCTCTCGATCATATCGTCGAACATTTCCAATGCGCAGACGCCTGGCTATGTCAATCAGAACCCGAACCAGATCGAGATTCCGAGCGGGACCGTCGGCTCGTCGGTCATGGTCACCGGCGTCAATCGCACGCTCGACACCTTCGTGCAGAACCAGCTGCGCACGGAGACCTCGGGAGGGGCCTACGCCAACCAGATCGCCAACTTCCTGAGCCAGCTGCAGAGCGTCTACGGCACGCCCGGCGGCGACGGCACGCTGGAAAACGCGCTGAACAACTTCACCACCGCGCTGCAGTCGCTGTCGAACAGCCCGGGCGATTCCTCGGCACAGAGCGTGGCGATGTCATCGGCGCAGACGCTCGCCACCCAGCTCAACTCGACCACGGCCGGCATCCAGGCGCTGCGCTCGAATGTCGAGCAGGACATCGGCAATTCGGCCAATCAAGCCAACACCGATTTGAGTCAGATCGCGGCGATCAACACCCAGCTTCAGGGCCTCAGCTCGTCCGATCCGCTCGCGGCGACGCTGATGGACCAGCGCGACAACGCCATCAACGACCTTTCCAAACTGGTCGACATCAGAGTGGTCACCGATCCCTCGAACGAGACCAACATCTTCACCAACTCCGGCATTCAGCTGGTCGGTGCGGGGCTCGCTTCGAGCTTCACCTATACCTCGCCGGGCTCGCTCACCGCGACTTCGCTTTATAGTGCCAATCCTTCCCAGAATGGCGTCGGCTCGCTGAACATCAAGCTGCCGAATGGCGCCGCGATCGACGTCGTCGCCACCAATGCGCTGAGCTCGGGCCAGATGGCGGCCGACATCAAGCTGCGCGACCAGACACTGGTGCAGGCGCAGACCCAGGTCGACCAGATGGCAGCGACGCTGGCATCCTCGCTCTCCGATGTCACGACCGCGGGCACGGCGGTGACCGGCCCGCCGGCAGGCTTTTCCGTCAACACTTCGAATGTGCTGCCGGGCAACACCGTCAACCTGACCTACACCGATACGACCAACACCCAACGCCAGATATCGATCGTCAACGTCTCCGATCCGCTGGCGCTGCCCCTGCACAACGGGGCCAACGCCAATCCGACGCTGGTCGGCGTCGATTTCTCGGCCGGCATGGCTTCGGTGGCGGCGACGCTCAACGCGGCGCTCGGAACAAGCGGCCTGCAATTCACGGGTTCTGGCTCGACGCTGAATCTGCTCGGCTCGTCGTCGGCGACGGTGAACGCCGCGTCGACCACGACTACGAGCACGACGGTCGCAAGCGGCATCCCGCAGCTTGCCTTGTTCACCGACGGCAATGCGCCCTATACCGGGCAATACACCAGGAACGGCCCGGAGCTGACGGGGCTTGCCGGCCGCATCAGCGTCAACCCAGCGGTCGTCAACAATCCGTCGGCGCTTTCCATCTACACGACTTCGCCGCAGACGCCGGCCGGCGACAACACGCGCTCGGACTACATGTTCTCGCAGCTCACGGGCACGCGCTTTACCTTTTCGCCGTCGACCGGGCTCGGCTCGGCGGCGCAGCCGTTCACCGGCACGATCTCGAACTACCTGCAGTCATTCATCAGCCAGCAGGGCAATGCCTCCACGCTCGCGACACAATTGCAGCAGGGGCAGAGCGTAGTCGTCAACACGCTGCAGCAAAAATTCAACTCGACAGCGAGTGTCAACATCGACACCGAGATGGCGAATTTGATCCAGGTGCAAAATACCTACGCGGCCAATGCCCACATCATGTCGGTGGTTCAAAGCATGATGCAGACATTGCTGCAGGCTCAAGGGTAGGACGAGTAAAATGTCGGTCAGCAGTATCAACTACGGTTCATCCCTGCTCGGTCTGTCCGTGCAGAACATCAACAACCAGTTGTCGAATCTCTCGACCCAGCTATCGAGCGGGGTCAAGTCGAGCAACTACGCCGGCATGGGGGTCGATGAGGGCTTTGCCATCGCGGCGCGCGCGCAGCTGTCGAACATCGCGGCCTTCACCACCACGATGACCAACGTCAACACCGTGATCTCGGCGGCCAATACCGGGCTGCAATCGCTGTCGAGCATCACGGGCGACGTTCAGAGCACCGCGAATTCCTCGCCGCAGAACCTGACCTCGACCGGTCAGACCATCGGCCAGCAGAACGCGCAATCCCAGCTTTCCGCGATGGTCGGCATCCTCAACACCCAGGTCGGCAACCGCTACATCTACTCGGGCACCGCCATCAACACGCCGGCGTTGGCCTCTGCCGACGACATCCTGAACGGCACGACGACCCAGGCCGGGCTGAAGCAGGTCATCGCGGAGCGGCTGCAGGCCGATCAGGGCGCCAACGGCATGGGCCGGCTCGTCGTGACCCCGCCGGCGGCGGCACCGCCGGCAGCGACGACAGTGACGACGGTAGCCGAAGACTCTGCGCTCTCGCCCTTCGGCCTGAAGCTGAATTCGATCTCTTCGACGTTGACAAATGCGACCGTCACCGGTCCTTCCGGCTCGCCGGCGGCGTTCTCGGTCGACTTCGCCGGCGGCCAACCCAATCCCGGCGATACCGTCAGCGTCACCTTCAACGAGCCGGACGGCACCACGGATTCCATCAAATTGACGGCGAGCAGCGCGAACCCGCTGCCGTCGGGCAGTTTCGCCATCGGCACGACGACGGCGCAGACCGCAACCAATTTCAGCAATGCGCTGACCTCGGCGATCTCGACGCTTGCCAACACCTCGCTGGTCGCGGCCTCCGCGGTCGAGGCCGGCGACAATTTCTTCAACACCGACAGTTCGGCGATCGGGACAACGGCGGTCACCAACCAGGTCGTCCCCCCGGCGCCAATCACGGGGGCGACCGCGTTGTCGGGCTCGACGGGAAGCGATTCGCTGTCGCCGGGCTTCGCGCCTGGGGATACCCTTACCGTCAACGGTACGACGCTGAGTTTCGTCAGCGGGGCGCCCACCAGCCCCAACCAGATCAGCACCACCGCAAGCGTGCAGACGCTGCTGTCGAAGATCGATACGATCACCGGCACCACGACGCCGTCGACCGTTCATGCCGGCGTGGTTACCATCAACACCCCCGACGCCGCGACGTTCTCAATTTCGACCTCGCCCGCGGGCGCGATCGGCGCGCTCGGCTTCAGCGGCACAGTGACCGCCGCCACGCCGCCGTTGCGCGTGTCCGGCTCGCCATTGTCGTCGGCGACCAGCCTCGCCAACGGCTCGGCCAACACGGTGCAATGGTATACCGGCAATTCCGGACCCGGCTCGGCACGGTCGACGGCGACCGTGCGCGTCGATTCCTCGCAGACGGTGCAATACGGCGCGCAGGCCAATGAGCAGGCGATCCGCTCGGCTATCCAGGCGATCGCAACCTATGCGGCGGTGTCGGTGTCGCCGACGGCCACGACCTCGCCTGCGACCGCGAACGCGCTGAGCCAGCGCATTGCGGCCAATTTGACGCCGCAACTGGGCCAGCAGACCATCCAGGACATCCAGACCGACTTTGCCACCGCGCAGAGCACGATGAAGGATGCCACCGCCCGGCAGACCCAGACCCAGGCCGCGCTACAGGATCTGGTCTCCTCCACAGAAGGCATCAACCAGAACCAGGTCGCGAGCGAGATCCTGTCCTTGCAGACCAGCCTGCAGGCTTCCTACCAGACTACGGCCATGCTCTCGCAGCTCAGCCTGACCAAGTTCCTGCCGGTGGCGTAACCGGGCAGGCAAAGCAGGCAGGGCGTTAGGATATCGTTAACCACGTCTATTTACTAATTGGTGAGAAGTGCGGACCCCACCTGCTGCTTCGGAGCCCATCATGACAGAACGTTTCAACCTGACGATCGCCACGCCCTGCTTCGGCGGTCAGGTCTCGACCATCTATGCCAGCTCGCTTTTCTCGCTGCAGCAGGCGGTGCAAAAGCTGTCCAATGTCAATCTCAAGGTCCATTTGCGCGACGGCGACGCGCTGATCACCCGGGCGCGCGCCAATCTGGTGACGCTGTTCCTGGACGACCCCGCCGCCACCCATCTTCTCTTCATCGATGCCGACATCGGTTTCACGCCGCAGCACGTGTTCCGCCTGATCGAATCCGGCGCGGACGTCGTCGCCGGCTGCTATCCGATCAAGCAGGTCAACTGGGACAAGGTGAAACGCGTGGTGGCCTCGGGCCACCCGAACCTGGGGCCGGCCTCGCTCGATTACGTGCTCGAGCTCGACAATCCGGACCAGGTCAAGGTTCTCAACGGCTTCACCCGGGTGCGCTATGCCGGCACCGGCTTCCTGATGATCCGCCGCCACGTGCTGGAGAAGATGTGCGCGCATCCGGACTACGCGCCGCTGCAGTTCCTGCGCGAGCATTCGCTCGATGCGCTGGCCGGCAGCCCGAATCGCTTCGCGCTGTTCGAATGCGTGATCGATCGGGCCACCGGCACCTACCTCAGCGAGGATTTTGCCTTCTGCAAGCGCTGGACCGATATCGGCGGCGAGATCTGGGCCGATCTTGAAAGCCGGCTCGACCATGTCGGACCGTCGGTCTTCCGCGGCGACATCGCCTCGCAATTTGCGGCGCCAGCGACCGCGGCGAACGCGGCCTGAAAGAGCTCGCGGAAATGACGTTCGCCGGTCCTCGCCTGCAAACTCCGGAGCAACCGGGCTTCCCCGCGTTCAATGGCGGCTTGCGCGATCTCTTCGCAACCCTCGATGATCTGCTCGCCTGCGGCGGCGATTCGAGGCTGATGCTCGATCCGATCAGCCGCGTCAATGATTACGGCTGCGGACCGATGCCTTCGCCGCAAACCTGGAGTTTTGCGTCGAGCACGGCGTCATCGATCTCCGAGCGTGCCTATGAGCGGGCCGGGCTCGCGCGCGAGGAGCTGATGCGGCTTGCCATCGCCGTCGGGCTCGAAGCAGCGCTCGAAACCCGCATCGAGGAGATGCGCGAGGAACTGAAGGCGCATCTCGCGCTGGCTGCGGATGTGGACGTCGTGTTTTCGCCGTCGGGCACGGACTCACAGCTCCATGCGCTGTTTCTTGGCCGTCTGTTGCTCGGCGAGGGGCTTGCGACCGTCATTGTCGGCTCGGACCAGACCGGGAGCGGCACGGCCTATACGTCGCGCGGACGCCATTTCAGCCGCTTCACGGCAAGCGGCGCTGTCGTGCGCAAGGATATGCCGGTTGCGGGGCTTGCATCCGACTGCATCGCGCTGCCGCTTGCGGACGCAACAGGTCTCAGGCCGCGCGCCGATATCGATCTCGCGGTGCTGGACGCCGTCGAGACAGCGGTCGCGCGCGGTGCGCCCGTGCTGCTGCAGATCATGGACGCCTCGAAGCTCGGCTGGCGCGCACCAGGCGATGCCTGTCTCGACGAGATTGCGCGGCGCTGGCCCGACCAGGTTCAGGTCGTCGTCGACGCCTGCCAGATGCGGCTTGGCCGCGGCCGGCTGCGTGCCTGCCTCGACCGCGGCTACATGGTGCTGGTGTCAGGCTCGAAGTTCTTCGGCGGGCCGGCCTTCAGCGGCGCGCTGCTCGTGCCGTCGCGGCTCGCGCGGTCGCTCGACGGACGCGAGGGACACGCGGCGGGGATACGCGACTATGCCAATCGTAGCGACTGGCCGAAAGGCTGGAGGCTGCGTTCCCATTTCGAAAGCCGGGCCAATTTCGGGCAGTGGTTGCGCTGGGAAGCGGCGCTGGAGGAGATCGACGCCTATCATCATGTGCCGGACGCATGGCGGGCGAGGGCGTTGCGGGAGTTTGGCACCCGCATCGAGAACTTGATCGCGCTCTCGCCACAGCTTGGCTTGATCAGCTCGAATGCGAGGCCGGCTGATGCGGGCGACGAGGAATTTTGCGAGCCCACGATCTTTCCATTCACGATCGAAGGAAAATACCGGACGCTTTCGTCGCATGAATGCCGCGCCCTTTATGGTGCGCTCGCCCAGGATCTTGGCGATGCGATCGGGCGCAGCGCTTCCGACCGCGATCTTGCCGCGCGCCACTGTCTCGTGGGGCAGCCGGTGCGGATCGAGCGCAACAATGCTCCGCCCACGGCCGTGCTTCGCCTTTGCGCGGGTGCGCGTCTCGTCACGGAGACCTGGGCGCCGAACGTGGATGTCGCGGAACGAAACCTGCAGGCCGAGCTCGATTGCGCAGCCGAAGTCGTAGCCAAGATCGAGCTGATGCTGGCGCACACGGCTGATAAGGGGTTTGCGGAGCTGTCACATGGAATCTAGGGCGCTTGAACTGTCGGACGCGGCACGCGCGGAATGCGCTGATCGGATTGGCATGGCCAGGCTGGCCAAGATGGCTTTTGACGGGCGCGACCTTCGCCCCAAATGGACGGAGCTGATCGCAAAGCTATTGAACGGCACGGCGAACGCGGGCGAGGGGATCGATCTCTCCCTGATCGCCCAATTGCTCGGCGACAAGCAGGCGGGCCTCGTCATCCAGGAAGAGGTGTTGCGCTCGCACCGGCTTTTCCGTTCGCCTTGTGCCACGAAAAATCCGAGGTTGCGGGTGCTGGCGTTGGCGGCGGCGACCGACATGGGCAGCAACACACCGATCGAATTCCTGCTGGAGGAATCCGGCATCGAGCTGATGATCCTCTATGTAATCGGCGCTGCCGAATTGCCGTCGCCGATGCCCGAGCACGACGTCGCCATCGTGATCGCTTCCGACTCCGAAGATTGCCGCGAGGCGCTGCGCAAGATCGATGCGGCCGCGCCGAACTGGCCGCGGCCGCTGCTCAATCCGCCGAACCTGGTCGGTAGCCTCGACCGCGACAAGCTGCACCGTCTGCTTGACGGCATCGACGGTCTCGAAATTCCGGCGACGCTCGTGGACACGCGCGAGCGCCTGCTTGACATCGTGCAATCGCCGGAGGAACTCGCCGACATCGCAACCGGTCTCGCCTTTCCCGTCATCATCCGGCCGCACGGCTCACATGCCGGTTCTGGGCTTGCGAAGATCGACGATGGGGAGGCGCTGGCGGACTATCTCGAAGGCCGCGAGGAGGAGCTGTTCTTCATCTCGCGCTTTGTCGATTATTCGAGCGAGGATGAGCTGTTCCGCAAATATCGCGTCGTCTTCATCGATGGCGCGCCCTACGCCTGCCACATGGCGATCGCCGACCGGTGGGACATCTGGTATCTCAACGCAGGCATGTCGCAGAGCGAGGAGAAGCGTCTCGAGGAAGAGACATGGATGCATACCTTCGACATCGGCTTCGGCCGCCGGCACCAGGCCGCGCTCGCCGCGATGGCCGATCGCATCGGACTTGAATATTTCACCATCGACTGCGCGGAAACCTGGGACGGCTCGCTGTTGATCTTCGAGGCGGACAATACCGCTGTCGTGCACAACATGGATCACGCGCACGTCTTTCCCTACAAGCCGCCGCAGATGCGCAAGATCTTCGACGCCTTCGCCGCGATGCTGGTGCGGCATGCGGGAGAGAGGCGGGAGCAGGCGGCGTGACCATGTCGCGTCATCACGCGCCACTGTCGGGTGAGGCAAGCGAGACGCTCGATCCGCAAGACTGGGACGAGCTCCGCGCTCAGGGTCATCGCATGCTCGATGACATGATCGACTACATCGCGACCATCCGCGAGCGTCCGGTCTGGCAGCCGATTCCGGATGCGGTGCGGGGGCAGTTTCGCCAACAGCTTCCGCAAAAGCCGTCTGATCTCGCCAGTGTCTATCGCGCGTTTACCGATTTCGTCATGCCCTATGCGACTGGCAATGTGCATCCCGGCTTCATGGGCTGGGTGCATGGCGGCGGCTCTGCCGTCGGCATGCTCGCGGAAATGCTGGCGGCCGGACTCAACGCCAATCTCGGCGGCCGCGATCACATGCCGATCGAGGTCGAGCGGCAGATCGTGGAATGGACGCGGCAGATGTTCGCTTTCCCGGCGGGCGCGAGCGGCATTTTCGTCACCGGCACATCGATGGCCAATCTGATGGCGGTGCTGGTGGCGCGCACATCGGCGCTTGGCAAGCAATCGCGGCGGCGCGGCGTTGCCGAGGCGGGCGCCTTATTGACTGCGTACACCTCTAAGGCGGCGCATGGCTGCATCGGCAGGGCGATGGAGATTTCGGGTCTTGGCAGCGACGCGCTGCGCTGTATCGCCGTCGACGATGCGCATCGCATGGACGTCGCGGCCTTGCGTGCCCAGATTGCCCGCGACCGCGCCGCCGGGCTGGATCCGTTCCTGGTGGTGGCTTCCGCCGGCACCGTCGACATCGGTGCGATCGATGATCTCCGGAGCATCGCCGAATTGTGCCGCGAGGAGGAGCTCTGGTTTCACGTCGACGGCGCCTTTGGCGCGCTGGCGATCCTGTCGGCGGAGCTCGCGCCGCGTCTTGCCGGCATTGAGCAGGCGGATTCGATCGCGTTTGATTTCCATAAATGGGGACAGGTGCCCTATGACGCCGGCTTCCTTATGGTCCGTGACGGCGAAAAGCACCGCGATGCCTTCGCGGCGCCGGCAGCCTATCTGCGCCGCGAGACGCGCGGGCTCGCCGCCGGCTCATGCTGGCCCTGCGATCTCGGTCCGGATCTGTCGCGCGGTTTCAGAGCCCTGAAAACCTGGTTTACGCTGAAGACCTACGGCACCGAAAAGCTTGGGGCCGTCATCGCGCGCTGCTGCGCGCTTGCCGGCTATCTCGAAGCGCGTGTTCTGGCCGAGCCTCGGCTCGAGCTGCTCGCGCCCGCTGGTCTCAACATCGTCTGCTTCCGCTATCGCGCCGGCGATGCCGACACGGTCAATGGCGAGATCGTGGTCAATCTGCAGGAGTCCGGCATCGCGGCGCCGTCGACGACGATCCTGCACGGTCGGCTTGCGATCCGCGCGGCGATTGTCAATCACCGCACAGATGTCGGCGATATCGATCGGCTGGTAGCTGCGGTGCTGGAGTTCGGGGCGCGGCGGTCGATGGCTGCGCCCAATCACGAGCCATCGTCGCTCGCGATGTGAACGGGCCGGTCCGGCAGCGGCGATGTCAGGCGGAGCGGCGCTCGGCTTCGGCCTCGCGGTTCGACTCGATCGCCGCATGCTGATCGAGCAGCTTCTTTTCGTAGGCGATCAGCTTCTTGGTTTCCTTCAGCGCCTGGTAGAGGTCGCCGCTCAGGATGCAGTTGTTGATGCCCTCGATGATCGGCCAGGCGCTCGGCACGGTGACGACGATGTCGCGCAACAGGTTGAAGTAGGTGCCGTGGCTGGCCTGTGGATCCGGCGAGATGTACATCAGCTGCACCGCCAGATAGACGAGCTTGGCGGGCGTGTTCGCCGTCTCTGGCGTCAGGATGTCCTTCTCGCGCAGGATCGGAATATTGTCGCCGTCGATCAGGAGGCGCGCGCGCTGGTCGGTATTGGTGACGACGCAGGAACCGATGATGATTTGTTCGTGCGGCTTGAGCTCGACTTTCAGGGCCATATCGTTCTCCGTTGCCGCTTCTGACGCCGGCGATCCACTACAGCAGATAGGGTTGGCGCGACTGCGGGCGGCTTCTCCGCCTGTGCCTTTTCGCCAACGTCGGGCAATCCTTTCCGATCAAGGTTAACGCTTGGTAAATGCGCACCTCTGCGCGAAAAACTGCAATGGAATCAATGGCCGTTTCGGGCGACCCGTGGTGACCGATCGCGTCCGCTGCGCGGTTTGCTTAATTCCGGAATCACGGAGGGCCTTCCACTTCATGCTTTCTTAGCCACTTCCGACGACCGTCGCCGGGTCACCTGACCAAGAAGGTCGGGAAGTACGTGTGTTTCACACCAGAAAGGTATGAAAGATGACCGGTATCGTTCTCTCGGCGTCAGTTCGCCAGAACCTGCTCTCGCTGCAGTCAACGGCTTCGCTGCTCGCCACCACCCAGAATGACCTCGCCACCGGCAACAAGGTCAACTCTGCCCTCGACAATCCCACCAACTTCTTCACCGCCCAGTCGCTGAACAACCGCGCCAGCGACATCGGCAACCTGCTCGATTCGATCGGCAACGGCGTGCAGGTCCTGCAGTCCGCCAACACCGGCATCACCTCGCTGCAGAGCCTGGTCGCTTCCGCCCAGTCGATCGCCAACCAGGTGCTGCAGACGCCAACCGGCTACTCCACGAAGTCGAACGTGACCTCGAACACGCTGACCGGCGCGAACGCCACGAACCTGCTCACCGGTGTGACGACCACGACCGGCTCCGCCGTCAACAACGACGACCTCACGTTGGCCGTGGGCATCAGCGCCTCGACCAAATTGTCGGGCACCGCTACCTCGACGTCTAACGACCTCACCACCGCCTTTGCCACCAGCGACACGCTGGTCGTGAACGGCACCACCTTCACCTTCGTGGCCGGCACCACCTCCACCGGCACCAGCATCGGCATCGGCGACAACGTCGGTGACCTGCTCAACGCCATCAACGCGGTGACGGGCGGCACTTCGTCCATCTCGGGCGGCGCGATCACCCTCAACGGCGGTGCCAACGGCATCACGCTGTCCGGCAACGCGCTGGCCAAGATCGGCCTCTCGGCGCAGGGTGACGGCCTGGTCAACCAGACGCTGACGATCGCCGCGACCGGCGGCGGCACGGCGACCAACATCACCTTCGGCTTCGGCACGAATCAGGTCTCGAGCCTGAACGAGCTCAACACGGCATTGGCGGCCAACAACCTCCAGGCCACGTTCGACTCTTCAACCAACAAGCTCAACCTCGTCACCACGAACGACGCGGCATCCACGACGATCGCCGCGTTCTCCGGAACGACGACGACGGTTGCCAGTGCGGCCTTCAACGGTGTTGCAGCCGCGTCAGGGCCGATCGTTGATCCCAACTCCCAAGCCTCGCGTTCGGCGCTGGTCTCGCAGTACAACAACGTGCTGACGCAGATCAACACCACGGCGCAGGATGCTTCCTTCAACGGCGTCAACCTGTTGAACGGCGATACCCTGAAGCTGGTATTCAACGAGACCGGCAAGTCGACCCTGAGCATTACCGGCGTCACCTTCAATCAGGCCGGTCTCGGCCTCTCGACGCTCGTTTCCGGGACCGACTTCCTGGACAACAACTCGGCGAACAAGGCGCTGACCGCGCTCTCGACGGCTTCTTCCACGCTCCGCGCCGAAGCCTCGACGCTGGGTTCGAACCTCTCGATCGTGCAGATCCGTCAGGACTTCAACAAGAACCTGATCAATGTGCTGCAGACCGGTTCGTCGAATCTGACGCTGGCCGACACCAACGAGGAAGCAGCCAACAGCCAGGCGCTGTCGACCCGCCAGTCGATCGCGGTGTCCGCGCTCGCTCTCGCCAACCAGTCCCAGGCGAGCGTGCTGCAGCTGCTCCGCTAAGCATCGAAATACCGCAAAAAATGCCGAAAACGGCGGGGGAAACCCCGCCGTTTTTCCGTTTGCGAGCGGCACACATATTATTGGTGCAATTCCCGGGAGGCGGTAACGAACCGTTAACCAATTAATTTAAAGCGCCATTAACCATAATTTAAGCGTGTCTCCCTAGAAATAGGCGTACCTAAGACTAGGAAGGTTTGAGACAATGTCTGGTATCACGCTTACGGCATCGGTTCGCCAGAATCTGCTCGCGCTGCAGTCGACGGCCTCGCTGCTCGCGAAAACCCAGAATAACCTGGCCACTGGCAACAAGGTCAACACGGCGCTGGACAACCCGACCGAGTTCTTCACGGCGCAGTCGCTGAACAACAGAGCCGGCGACATCGCCAACCTGCTCGACGGCATCGGCAACGGGGTGCAGATCCTGCAGGCGGCCAACACCGGCCTCACATCGCTGTCGGCTCTGGTGTCCAACGCGCAGTCGATCGCCAACCAGGTGCTGCAGAGCCCGACCGGTTACTCGACCAAGTCCAACGTGAGTTCGGCGGCCCTCACCAATGCGACCTCGACCAACCTCCTGGGCGCCCAACTGACCCCGGTGACCGGCTCCATCATCAGCAACGACAACGGCACCGCGGCCGCGCCGATCACGGTCTCAACCCGCCTGTCGGGCACCGCCACTTCCACGTCTAACGATCTGACCACCGCCTTCTCCACCAGCGATACGCTGGTCGTCAACGGCACCACCTTCCACTTCGTGGCAGGCACCACCTCTACCGGCACCAGCATCGGCATCGGCGACACCGTCGGCGACCTGCTCGCGGCGATCGACTCGGTGGCGGGCAGCTCCTCGACCATCACCAACGGCCAGATCAGCTTCAACCCCACGCCAACCGGCTTGACGCTCTCCGGCAACGCCCTGGCCAAGCTCGGCCTTAGCGCGATCGGCGACAGCCTGATCAACCAGACGCTGTCGATCACCCCCACCGGCGGCGGCACGGCGACCGCCCTCACGTTCGGCTTCGGGGCGGGGCAGATCTCGAACCTGAACGAGCTCAACTCGGCGCTGGGGCCGAACAACCTGCAGGCCAGCATCGATACGCTTGGCCATATCACCCTCGTCACCTCGAACGACGCAGCCTCGTCCACGATCGGCTCGATCACCGGTTCGGCCACGGCAGCCGGTCAGGCCTTCAATAACCTGGTGGGGGCGGCGCCGATCATCGATCCAAATTCGCAGGCGACCCGCGCCAACCTGGTCTCGCAGTACAACAACGTGCTGGCGCAGATCAACACTACGGCGCAGGACGCGTCCTTCAACGGCGTCAACCTGTTGAACGGCGACACGCTGAAGCTGGTGTTCAACGAAACCGGCCGCTCGACGCTGAGCATCACCGGCGTCACCTTCAACGATGCCGGGCTTGGTCTGGCGAACCTGACGGCGGGCGTCGACTTCCTGGACAGCAATTCGGCGAACAACGTGCTCACGGCGCTTGACGCGGCTTCGACCACACTGCGCGGGGAATCCTCCGCACTCGGTTCGAATCTCTCGATCGTGCAGATCCGCCAGGACTTCAACAAGAACCTGATCAACGTGCTGCAGACCGGCGCATCCAATCTGACGCTGGCCGACACCAACGAGGAAGCGGCCAACAGCCAGGCGCTCTCGACACGCCAGTCGATCGCGGTCTCCGCGCTCGCGCTCGCCAACCAGTCGCAGGCGAGCGTGCTGCAGCTGCTCCGCTAAATTCGAACAAAATAGATTCAAAACGGCGGACGGAAGTCCGCCGTTTTTTTATTCCGCGCATGCGACACAGAAGCACGGCTGGTAGTGACCTTTTCGGCACCGTACATCTACGGAAACAATCGCTAACCATATTTTAAAGGCAACCACGTACAAAACGCAGGCACTCGCGTCTCGTCGCGTCCAAGCGTAATCCCGGGGTTCTGAATGTCTAATGCCGCTCAAGCCTATGCTCGCACTTCGCAAACGACGGCATCTCCCAGGGAAATCGAAGCGCAGGCCTTGCTGAAGGCGGCAAGGCAGCTCCAGGAAATCCAGAACAACTGGAACGGACCCGACCGCAACATGCACAAGGCGCTGATGTTCAATCGCCGCCTGTGGTCGATCTTCCTCACCGCCGCCGAAGCCGGCGATAATCCGAACTCGATGGAAGTGCGCCAGAACATCGCCAATATCGGCGTGTTCGTGATGAAGCAGACCATCGAGATGCAGATGGATCCGGATCCGGCGAAGCTCAAATGCCTGATCGAGATCAACTGCAACATCGCCGCCGGCCTGTCGGGTCGCGGCTGAGACGCGTCCGCCGCGGCCATTCGATCGAGCCCAAGTCTTAAGTCTGCGGCGGTCTGAACGCGAGGATGTGCGCCGCCAGCGCGCTCCGCACCCGATCAACCAGTTCGTCCCAGTCGCGGCTTTTGCTCTGCCGGAACAGGCGCGCGGTCGGATACCATGGGCTGTCGTCGCGATCGAGCAGCCAGCGGAAATCCGGGGAATAGGGCAGCATGATCCAGGTCGGACGTCCGAGCGCGCCGGCGAGATGGGCGACGCTGGTATCCACGGTGATCACGATATCCAGACAGCGGACGAGCGCCGCCGTTTCCGCAAAATCGGACAGGTCGGCGGTCAGGTCGATGACGCCGGCCTGTTCGAGCAGCGGCCTGTCGTCGGCCCTCGATTCCTTCTGAAGGCCGATGAAAGCGGCGTCGGCATCGAGCAGGCGCAATAGCGCGCGCAGCGGCAGCGAACGGTTGTGATCGTTGCCATGGTTCGGGTTGCCCGACCACACCAGGCCGACGCGGCATTTCCTGTCCGGGCCAAGCCGCTCCTGAAGCCGCTGTTCCCATGACTGCACACGGGCGCGCGCGGGCGGAGGCAGGTACGGCGTCGCCCACGGGATCGTGTCGAGCCGCGTTCCAAATGCGAACGGCAAGCTACAGATCGGGCAGTGGAGATCGAACGCGGGCAGCGCTGCGGACCTCGGAATACACTGCGAAACACCCGACAAGCCCGTCAGCAGCGGCTGCAGCGCCTCCTGCACCGCGAGGATCACCCGCGCGCCCCGCGCGGCCAGCAGCGGCGCGTAGCGCGCGAATTGAATGGTGTCACCATTGCCTTCCTCAGCATAAACGAGGACGGTCTTGCCTTCGACGTCTTCCGCTCCGCGCCACATCGGCTGGGTGAAATGCGGGTAGGGCGGGCGCATATGGGCTCGCCAGCGTATCTCACGCCCCGCCCAACCGGATTCGAAATCCCCGGTCATCAGACAGAGCAAAGCCGAATTCCAGACGACATCGGCGTTGCCGGGATCGATCGCGCGGACTTGATGATAGATCGCCATCGCCTCGTCGAGCCGCAGCAATTGCGTGAGCGAGCGCGCCTTGTTGATCAGCGCCACGATGAAGCCCGGCCGCAGGTGGATGGCCTTGTCGAACCATGGCAGCGCTGCCTCGTCCTGGCGCAGCCCGTGCAGGCATGCACCGATATTGTTGCAGACTTCCGCGCTGGCCGGGTTGAGCGGATAGGCCCGGCGGTTGTCGGCCAGAGCCTCGTCGAACCTCTTCAATTCGTGCAGCGCGAGGGCGCGTTGCTCGAGCACCATGGGGTGGTTCGGGTAAAGTTCGTCGCTCAGGTCGAAATAGGCAAGCGCCTCTTCCGGCCGCTTGAGCGTGAGCAGCAAAAGCCCGCACCGGAACGCCGCGTCGGCCTGACGCGGCTCGAGCTCGAGGACGCGCCGATAGCTTGTGAGCGAGTCCTTCGGCCGCGCCAGGTTCGCCAGCGCGTTGCCGCGGCTGGCCCACAGCGTGGCGTCGTCGGGCTTGATGAGCACCGCCCGGTCGAAGGCCTTGAAGGCTGCTTCGTGAAGCCCCTGCTGTTCCAGAGCGATGCCGAGGCTGCAAAGACGGTCCGTCCCGACATCCTGCTGGTTGGCGCGGGCGGTCCATTCGATGGCGTGATCGTATTGCTTCGCCTGCAGCGCGAGACAGCCCATGAGTTGCAGCGCATCGACGTGATCGGGATCGGCCTCAAGCGCCTGCTTGCAACAAAGCTGCGCATCGAGATGCCTGCCTGCCTGCATGTGCTGGTGGCCGGCCTTGCAGAGCGCGGCGGCAAGCGAAGCAGGGGAACCCTCCGACCCCTTCCCGGAATCTCGATCGGTGGGCCGAGCTTCGCGGCGGTTCATGAGCGAATTTTCCGGGAGACCAGGAGTCTCCTAGGTGATTCGATCCCGATCTGGCAAACGGAAGGGCGGGCGGGAGGCCGCTCCGCAACCGGGCGGCCCGTCCGGATCAGGCGACGCGATCGGTCGGGATCACGCGCCGCGTATCGTCCTTGCTGATGTCCAGCGCATGGAAATAGGCGCGACGGCGCAGCACCGCTTCGTCGGGATATTGATCCACGACCTCGTCGGTCTTCTGGTCGACGACCTGATAGACCATCGAACCTGCGGAACGGTCGTAATACGCCTCGTGCGAGATATCAAAGCTCACGATCTGCGCGTCGTTGCGCGTGACGGTGGAGGCATCGGTCGCCGTGACGCTCTGGCCCGAGGGGAGCTCGGTCTGGACAGCATTGTTCGCCGCCGGGCTGACGGGCTGTACGACTGGCGATGGAGCCGGTGCGCCGACCGGCCTGATGCTGAAATCCGTACTCATGGCAGCCTCCTCAAGCCGCTCCCAGAGTCAAATCCCAACCCGTCCCGTCCGCAACCATAGATGCGAGTCTTCAACGTCCGGTTAGAGAACGCGCTTAATTGCGCGCTCTCGCGAACGCGCGATTTTGCCTAAAATTGTCTGCGTCTGTTCAGCCGCTTATTGTCTGCGCATGATCTCCGCGCGAACGCCATGCGTTCGTCGCGAGGGAGCGCCGCTACACGCTTTTCCGGATCATGCGCTACAGCGAGCGGCTGACCGACAGAGGCGTGGTCTGGCGCGGGCTCGGCGCGGTGCGCCGGCCTGCGGCGGTGTAGGTATTCGGCATGCTCTTGCGCTGCATCTCGGCATTGACCCCGCGCATGATGTTCTCGGAGACCGCGTGCGCGGTCGCAAGCACCGTGAGATTGACCTGCAGCATCGAGCGGAACACGTCGTGATGACGGTGCAGCGTCTTGAGGAGCTCTGGGGCGGCCTGGGACAGATATTTCTGGCTCGCCTTCATCTGGCCGACCACCACGACGTAGCGGCGCGACAATTCGGTCTTCTGCGGCTCGAGCTTCATCGCTTCCTTGAGCTTGCCGGCGCGCACAAGCTCGGTCTCGCGTTCGATGACGGACAACAGCGCATTCATGACGTCCATCAGGCTCTCGGCGAGCTTGCGCGCCTCCGCCGCGTTCGCCGCCGCGGGATAGAGGGTTGCTTGCCGTTGCGGCTGTGCGCTCATTGTGTCCCCTTGATTTCCTAGCTCTTGGTTTTGGCCTGCTGCACGATCAGCGTGCGATAGACTTCGGTCGCGATGCCGACGCCACCGGCGCGCGCGAACGTCTTCGAATATTGCTCGGTCAGCATCGAGCGCCACACACCGGTGCCTTGCGTATCGCCGAACGGGCCTTCGCCCTTCAGCCCCGAGGTCATCTGCGAGAACATCGAGTTGAGGAACATCGCCTCGAAGTCGGTAGCGGTCGACTTCGCCCGCTCTTGCGCCTGCGGCGAGACCTTCTTCAGTGCGGCGGCGAAATCGAGGTCCGGGCGCCCATTGATGATGGGCATGTTGAAGTTGGTGGAGATGCGGTTCGAGGAGCCGACGGCTGTGGTCTGCATCACATCACCTCGATGTCGGCCTGGATCGCGCCCGCGGCCTTGATTGCCTGCAGGATGCCGATCAGGTCGCGCGGGCCGATGCCGAGCCCATTGAGGCCGTCGACGAGCTGCTGCAGCGAGACGCCGTCCTTGACGACCGCGAATTTCTTGCCGTCCTCTGAGACGGCGACGCTGCTGCGCGGCGTGACCACGGTTCGTCCGCGCGAGAACGAATTGGGCTGGCTCACCTGCGGGCTTTCGGAAATCGTGACGGTGAGGTTGCCCTGCGCGACCGCGACCGTGTTCACGCGCACGTCGCGGCCCATCACGATGATGCCGCTGCGCTCGTCGATGACGATCTTGGCGGCGAGATCCGGCTCGACCTGCAACTGCTCGATCTCGGTCAGGAAGGCCACGACATTGCCCTTGAACTCCGGCGGGACCGAGAGCTGCACGGTGGAGGGATCGATCGGCTCGGCGGTCTTCACCCCGAGGAAGTCGTTGACCGCAGCGGCGATGCGTTTGGCGGTGGTGAAGTCGGCATTGCGCAGCGCAAGCCGCACATTGGGCAGGCGGTTCAGCGCGAACTCGATCTCGCGCTCGATGATGGCGCCGTTGGCGATGCGGCCGACCGTCGGCACGCCGCGCACGATTTTGGCGGCTTCGCCCTCGGCCTGGAAACCGGAGATGGCGAGCGAACCCTGCGCCACCGCATAGACGTTGCCGTCGGCGCCCAGCAGCGGGGTGACCAGCAGCGTGCCGCCCTGCAGGTTCTTGGCGTCGCCGAGCGCGGATACCGTGACGTCCATCCGCGTTCCCTGGGTGGCGAAGGCCGGCAAATTGCCGGTGACCATGACGGCCGCGACGTTGCCGGTGCGGATGGTGGCGCCGCGGATGTTGACGCCCATGCGTTCCAGCATCGCCTGCAGCGATTGCTTGGTGAAGGGGATGTTGTTCAGCGTGTCGCCGGTCCCGTTGAGGCCGACGACGAGGCCGTAACCGATCAGCTGGTTCTGCCGGACGCCCTCGATATTGGCGAGGTCCTTGATCCGGGACGTCGCCTGTGCGGACACGGCCGAGAGCGCCAGCGCGGCAAGCGCGGCGCAGGCCACCGCCAAAATTCTCAAAGCCCGGATGCTGCGCATCCTCTGCTCCCCTCGAAACCCACTTTTCCCGGACGCTTCGGCCACTCCCATAGCCTTGCGTCCGCAGCTCACTATGCGAGCGTCGTGCCACGTCGCGCCGCGCGCATATTTAATTGATTTCATTGGATAAAATTTGCGAGCCGCGGTGAGGGGACCCGTCACCGGAGGAGTCGAAACTGCCGCCTGTCGGCAGTTTTTGCCGCCCTGTTTACGGACCATTAACCATAAAAAGGCGATGGTTCGGAGGACGCATCGCAGGATCACACCATGCGCATCTACGGACCGAACGGCACCACGTTGGGGACGCCGGCTTCGAGCACAAGGCGGCCCGGCTCGAGCGGCTTTTCGCTGCCGGAAGATGTCACCTCGACCTCGGAAACCCGCGCCACCACGGCGCCGAAAGCCACCGCCAATATCGACGCGCTGATCGCCCTGCAGGGTATCGAGGAGGATCCGACGGAGCGGCGCCGGCGTTCGGTAGCGCGCGGCAAGGGCGCGCTCGACGTGCTCGACGACCTCAAGTTGAGACTTCTCTCCGGCAACCTCGATTCGTCGACGGTGATGCGGCTTCGTGACGCCGCGGCAAACCTGAAATCCTCCTCCGGCGATCCCGGGCTGGACTCGGTGCTCTCCGAGATCGAGCTCCGGGTCGAGGTCGAACTCGCCAAAGCCGGCCGGTTCTAGGCCCGAAAAGGCCTTTTTTTCCCGCCGTTTACGTTGCGCACAGGTTCCTGCCCGGGAAACCCCGGGGAGGGTGGTTCGGCGGCCTTGACCGATATTGTCTGTCACAAGGCGCCGCTATATAAGGCGCGCGCACGGGGGACCCGTTCTGGCCGCCCGCCGCCGCAAAGGCGAGCCGCCAGTGCGTACAGATGGGCTGACCTTGGAAAAACTGAAGAACTACCGACCTTCCGAAAAAGAGCCGTTCATGAACGAGCGCCAGCGCGATTATTTCCGCGCCAAGCTGCTTTCCTGGAAGGAAGAGATCCTCCGCGAGTCGAAGCTCACCCTGCAGACCCTGCAGGAGGAGAACGTGAACCACCCCGATCTCGCCGACCGGGCTTCTTCCGAGACCGACCGCGCCATCGAGCTTCGCGCCCGCGACCGCCAGCGCAAGCTGATCTCCAAGATCGATGCCGCGCTGCAGCGCATCGAGGATAACACCTACGGCTATTGCGAGGAGACTGGCGAGCCGATCTCGCTGAAGCGGCTCGAGGCCCGCCCGATCGCAACGCTCTCGGTGGAGGCGCAGGAGCGCCACGAGAAGCGCGAAAAGGTCTATCGCGACGAATAAAGCGAGCGCATCCTCTACTGGAAATGCCGCCAAAACTTCCTTTGAAATCAATTCGCTCGCCGAATTTTTTAAAACGAAGATTTGGCCACCCTTGATCTTGTGGACGAGGATGAATCGGGTGCAGCATGGGCCTTGCCCATGGACAGAATTCTTGCAGCCGCCCAGTTGATCGCGACAACGCGCCGCAACGGCGCCGCGCTGAAGGCGTTGCCGCCTGATATCGCGCCGCAGGACGAGGCCGAAGGCTACCGCGTCCAGCGCGCCGTGCATGACCTGCTGCTGCCGAGCACGGGGCCGCTGGTCGGCTACAAGATCGGCTGTACCAGCGCCGTGATGCAGCAGTATCTTGACATTCCACATCCATGCGGTGGCGGCGTGTTCGCGCGCGGCGTCTTCGAATCCGGCGTCAATCTGACCGCCGCCGACTTCGTTCGCGTCGGCGTCGAATGCGAGATCGCGGTGCGGCTGGGGCGGGACCTGCTGCCTTCCGAGGAGCCGTTCACGGCCGAATGGGTGAAGGAGGCGATCGAGACCTATATGCCGGCGATCGAGATTGTCGACGACCGCTATGAGAAGTGGGAGACCCTGGGCGCGCCGACGCTGATCGCAGATGATTTCTTTGCCGCGGCTTGCGTGCTCGGCGAAGGCGTCGCGCGCATTGCCGCGCCGGACCTGCTGTCGGTCATTGGCCGAGCGTTGGTCAACGACAAGGAAGCCGGCCGCGGTACCGGCGCTGACGTGCTCGGTCATCCCCATCACGCGCTGGCCTGGCTCGCCAATCACCTGGCGAACGAAGGCAAGGGCCTGCATGCCGGTCAGATCGTTCTGACCGGAAGCCTGGTCAAGACGGCGTGGCTGAACGCCGGCGACCATGTCGTGATGGAGCTAAAAGGGCTCGGCCGGGTGGAAGCCGCGTTCGCCTGAGAACGCAAGGTCGTCGTCATTGTTGTGTCTCAGGCAATGGGATCAATGCCAGGCAGCGAAATCCATGGCATCATGGCTTGAGACCACCGGAGCGCGAAAATCACACAATTGTCGCCAAATTGGCACACCGCCTCCTGGCCGCCCGCAAATGCCCTCAATTTTTCTCTGTAATGGGCGAGTCGGTGAGGGAACCTTGTCGGATGTACAAGCCAAGCAAGGGGGCTGGATTGGGCCTATCAATCCTGGCGGTGCTCGCACTCCTCGCTGTGGCTACCGTCCTGGTGGACTATCGACGGTCTGAATCTCGAGTTGCAAAGGACTTCGAGGAATGTGCAGAGGAGGCGCAAACCCAAGCCGCTTCAAACACAGAGTTCAGCAATCTGGTCAAGCACTGCGGCGAACGTTTTGCCGGCCGTCGAAAAGCAGGCGGTGGATATACCTATTTCGATTTCATGCAGAACCGGACTTTCGATATCGCGGGTCCCAATCCAACGGAAGACGAGCGCAGGCAAATCGATCGCGCTTACCTGGAATTCCTCGGTGCACAACGACGTGAAATGCTTTCATCGGATTTGGCTAAAAAACAGGCCGACGCCGATCAGGCAGCCCTCGAACGCATTGGGCCGGACGTCGGAGCGCCGTTGGCTCTAACCCCGAAAATCCCGCTTCCCGTCAAGCGGCCGCTTGTCGCGCGTTCGAGACCCTGTGAAGACGAATCTTTATCGTGCGGCTGGGCGAAGCTGTCTGCCGCGGTAAAAAATGCCTTTGCGTCCTCTGCTGGTCCAAACCGATAGCGTGTCGTGCGCAAATCAACGTGTCGACATTGCCAAAATAAAAAGGCCGCTGGTACCGCTCAGCGGCCCTCCGGGAAAAATCTATAGGCAATAAAAAGCCCCCAGCCCCGGATGCGGTTATATTGTGGCGTCAACTTGCACCAATGTGGAGTGAAAAATGGCGTGACGCTGACGGAACATCCTCGACGTTGCAGTCAAGACACAGGATATCTCGCGCCGCGTGCAACCTCTGTTCAGTCCCCGCCGCCAAAGCCCGTAGGACTACGGGAGGTAATCTTCGTCAGCCTTAGCATCCCAGAATTGTCACGATGCGAACCTACCGCGCGCTGAACGGGGAATCTTTCGGATGCGGCCGAACTTCAATGTTGGAATTACCCTCGGCGTCATATTGGCGCTTGCGGGGGCAATTGCTGTCCTACACTCTTTCGTTTTTCTGAGCCTGCGGCCCGAAAGTCTCTCTGCAGCGATGCCGTCTGGTGTCGTCAGGCAAGTTAAGTAAGACATACGAACCTATGATCGCTCGACGGCGTGTCTGCCAATCGTACCGCGCCGCGGAGCGGGGATGATCGAGGAAAACCAGTCTCCAACGCTTCCACTTTGGTGATATGCGCGTGAGGATAAAATCCGCAGTCGAGGGCTCGCCACAATGCAAAGAGCGGTTTGGTTGGCGCTGTTTTGCCTCGCTGGAATTGGTGGCCTGTTCTCGATCCGGTCCGTGGTGGGCGTGAGCAAGGTCAGCCGCGCCCCGCCGGAGGCGGCCAGTGTCGAGGTGATCGACGTGGCTACGCCGCTACCGAAGGGCGATCAGCTTCCATCACGTTTCTTCGACAGCACTTTGCCGAAGCCTGCAGTAGAAACTGTGAAGGTCATTCCGACCGAGGCTCCCAAACAACCGGAAGCCGCGAAGGACGATGTGGTGAGCTGGCACTGGCACGAGGGCTCGAAAGTGGTTCGCCGTCGGCGAGCGCAGTAGTGGAGCGGTTCGGTATTGCGGGGCAATCGAACACACGACGGCCTCCGGCAGGGGAGCTACCGGAGGCCGCGTTGAACACTTCATTGCGCCTAGGTTCGCAATGCAGTGTGGGAGCTCTTGAAAGTCATCAGAACGGCAGCAGCACGTCCATCACCTGTTGGCCGTAGCGTGGCTGCTGGAAGTCGGTGATCTGGCCGCGGCCGCCGTAGGAGATGCGGGCCTGCGCGATCTTCGAGGAATTGATGGTGTTGTCGCTTTGGATGTCCTCCGGGCGCACGATGCCGGCGACGATCAGCTCGCGCATTTCGAAATTGACCCTGATCTCCTGCTTGCCCTCGACCACGAGATTGCCGTTTGGCAGGACCTGCGTCACCACGGCGGCGACGCTGGTCTGCAGGCTTTCCTGCCGCTGCACCGAGCCCTTGCCGTCATATTGCGACGTCGAGTCCGTGGTCAGGAGGCGGCCGGGCAGCACCTTCTGCGCCTGCGTGCCCAGCGTCTTGGCGCCGATGAAGTCGGTGATGCCCGAATCCTCCTTGCTGGTGCGGTCGCGCTGGGTCTCGTTGGCGAAGTTGGCCTGGTCGGTGATGTTGACCGTCACGGTCAGGATGTCGCCGATCTGGTGCGCGCGCTGGTCCTTGAAGAAGGAGCGCGAGCCGTTCCGCCACAGCGAATTGGGGCTGTAGGACACCGTCTCCGGCTTCGGCATCGGCATCGACACCGGTTTGTAGCCCGGCTGCGCCGTCGGATTGTCGATCGACGTAAGCTTTGGCGTCTCGCCGATCTGCGACAAGCGGCTGACCGCGGAGCAACCGCTGCCGACACAGGCCATTGTGATCAACGAGCCTGCCAACGCGACGCGCTTGCAACCATGACTGAACTTGAAAGCGGACATGAACTTTACTCTGGCTTGGAGGTGACCGGATCGTTTTCGGCGAGCGAGGTGGACGCGGCTGTCGCTGATGTATCGGAGATGACGACGGGCTGCGGCGTGGCTATCTGGATCGTCACCTGGCCGCGGCCCGTGACGACGCCGCTCACCGTGCGCTTGGATTGCAGGTTGACCACATTGACCACGTCGCCTTCGGTGCCGTTGTCGACCGCCTTGCCGCGCGTGGTGAGATAGAGGCCCGAGGCCTGGAAGATCAACGTCACGCCCTGATCGCGCTGGACCAGATCGGGCTTGACGAGATCGGCGACCTTCAGGGCTTGTCCCGCGCGCATCGGCCGACGCATTTGCATGCCGAGCGCGCTTCCGCGCGTCGCCGCGTCGCCGCCGATCTCCAGCTTCGGCCGCCGCTCGATCACGATGTCGGAAGATTTCAGAAGGTCCGTGCGCTCGACATTGCGCGTCAGCACCGCGGCTTCGACCGTCTCGATCGCAGTGCCGGTGAAGCGCAGTTTTGTCGGAGCCGAACCATTGTCGTTACCGATCTCGAAGGTCACGTCGAAACGGCTGGTGCGCGGCTCATAGCGCGCGGCAGTTGCTTGCATCGCGCCGGTATTGGAAGCGTCCAGATGCAGGTCCTGCACATCGCGATCGAAGGTGAGCGCGAGGTTGGCGGCATCCCCAAGGCCGCTGCGATGCTCGATGGCGCGTGCGACGCTGTCCTGGATGTCCTTGGCCTCCACGTTGCGCGCGAGCCGCGTCACCGTGATTTCCTTGATGTCCCTGGTGTCGACCCCGATCACACCTTGCGCGCGCAAGGCCGCGATCGCCTGCGCCGTCGGCAGCGATCCGGTGGTGCCGAGATCGGGCGCTCGGTAGATCGCGATCTGCGCCGCGGTGCCGGCATTGTCGACGACGTCGCCGACCCGCACCACGTCGGAAGTGACGGTGACGGTCGGACGCAGCAGCGGCACCGCGATCGATGCGGTCGTCCATGACGGCGCGGTATCGCCGGAAGCGGCGAGGGCCGGCGCAGGCAGCGCAACAAAGAGCGCGGCGGCGAGGAGGAGGGAACGCATCATCATGGTCAACCTCCGTCAGCGGAACAGCGCGGTGGTGGATTGCATCATCTGGTCGGCGGCCGAGATCACCTTGGCGTTCATCTCATAGGCGCGCTGCGCGGCGATCAGGTCGCTCATCTCGGAGACCACGTCGACATTGGCCTGCTCGAGGCTGCCCTGCGTGATGCTGCCGTAGCCTTCGGCATTGGCGACGCCGTCCTGCGGCGCGCCGGAGGAGGGCGTATCGGTGTACTGATTGCTGCCGACCGGCTGCAGCCCGGCCTTGTTGATGAAGCGCGTCAGCGCCAGCTGGCCGATGATCTGCGAGGTGGTCGATCCCGGCAGTGTCACCGAAACCTGGCCCTGGGCGTTGACGGTGATGCCCGACGAGTTCTGCGGGATCGTGATCGTCGGCTGCACCGGGTTGCCCTGCGCGGTGACGATGCGGCCCTGATTGTCCATCTGGAAGGTGCCGTCGCGGGTGTACTGGAAGGTGCCGTCCGGCATCTGGATCTTGAAGAAGCCCTCGCCGGTAATGGCCATGTCGAGATCGTTGCCGGTCATCGACAGCGTGCCCTGCGTCATCGAGCGCGGCGTGCCCACGGTCTTGACGCCGCCGCCGAGATCGATGCCGACCGGCAGGATGGTGCCCTGGTCGGAGGCCTGTGCGCCGACGCGGCGCACATGCTCGTAGATCAGGTCCTGGAACGCCGCGGTCTGCTTCTTGTAGCCGGTGGTGCGCAGGTTCGCGATGTTGTTGGAGATCACCTGAACGTTCAGTTCCTGTGCCGCCATTCCGGTCGCAGCGGTGTGAAGCGCTTGCATCTTGCTTACTCCTTGGGATCAGGCCGGAACGTCGGCGAGTTTTTCGATTGCCGACTTGTGCAGGTCGGCCTCTTGCGACAGCATCGTGGCGATGTTGGTGTACATGCGGTTGACCTCGATCATCCGCCCCATCTCGACCACCGAGTTCACGTTGGACTTCTCGATGTAGCCCTGCTGCACGGTCGATTTGGTATCCTGCAGCGGCGCGCCGCCCGCGCCGGCGGAGAAGAGGTTGCCGCCTTCCTTGAGCAGCTTCTGCGCATCGGCGAAATTGACGACGCGAAGCTTGCCGCGGATCGAATCGGTTCGGGCCGCGCCTTCCAGCACCGTGATGGTGCCGTCGGGGGAGATGTTGATGTCGTGATCGGTCGGCTGGAACACGATCGGCCCCGAGGTGCCCAGCAGGGCATCGCCGGAGCCGGTGACGAGCTGACCGGTGTTGTTGAGGTGCATATTGCCGTCGCGGGTGTAGCGCTCGCCGCCGGCTGTCTGCACCACCAGGAAGCCGGAGCCGCTGATGGTGACATCGAGCGGGTTGTTGGTCTGCTGCGATCCGCCCTGGGTATAATCGCGGAAGGTGCCGCGGTCCTGGACGTAGGAAACGCGCCGGTCCTGCGGGATAAAATTGTCTTCGTGTGCGCCCGAGTTCAGATATTCCTCGAACAGCATCTGGTCGGCCTTGTAGCCTGTCGTGTTGACGTTCGCGAGGTTGTTCGAGATGACATCAAGATGCCGCTCGAGCGTTGTCTGTCGCGAAAGCCCGACGAGAAGTGCATTCTCCACCGGTGTTCTCCCCTTGCGTCCGACCCGCGCCACCGCTCTCCCAAGCCGTTCCGCCGGTCCTCAAGTGAACCGCATTGGCTCTCCCAAGCCGTCCCGGTTCGCCAAAGCTCTCAGCGAAAGCCGTGCCAAACTGGAAATTGATTTTATTTCAGAGGGTTGGGTGTTTCGGAGGAGGCTGGGCCGGGCGGCAGAAAGGTCTTGTTGACCATGTTTGCCCGGCAACTTTTTCCTAGTCTCCGTCCGATCGAAAGGAAGCATTAACCATTGTTACCTAGCGTTCACCGGGACAAGCGCGTGTGCGCTGGGGGCATTGTATCGCGTGATTTGAGCTGCCTGGCTGGCACGGCTTTAGCGTTGAAACCGTACCGGGTAGGCCATGGCAGAGAATGAAGCGGAAGGCGCGGCTGATACCAACGAGGTCGGCGCCCAACCCAAGAGTAAATTCAAGCTGATCGTGATGGTCGTAGGCCTGCTCGCCGTGCTCGGCGGCGGCGCGGCTACCTATTTCCTGTTCTTCCGTGGCGGCCACGATGACGAGCACCATGCCGAGGCCGTCAAGGTGAAGCCGCCGGTGTTCGTCGACGTGCCGGACATGCTGGTCAACCTGACCGGCAATCCCGGCGAGCGCGTGCAATATCTCAAGGTGAAGGTCGTGCTCGAGCTGAAGGAAGAAAAGCAGGTCGAAGAGATCAAGCCGAACATGCCGCGCGTTACCGACATCTTCCAGACCTATATGCGCGAGCTTCGCGCCTCCGACCTCAACGGTTCGGCGGGCCTGTTCCGCCTGAAGGAGGAACTGACGCGGCGGGTGAACAACGCGGTCGCGCCGGTCAAGGTCAGCGCCGTGCTGTTCAAGGAAATCATGGTTCAGTAGCGGCAGGCGGACTTAAGGACCATGGCGGGCAACGATCCAGTCGACCAAGATGCCATAGCCGCCCAATGGGAGGCTGCGCTCGATTCCGAGGATCCCGCGGCGGCTGCGGAAGAGGCGAGCGCCAACGAGCTCACGGAATCGATGGCCCTGCAATGGGCCGCTATGGTCGAGGACGGCAGCCGTGACTTCGGCACCGGCAAGAACTCCGGCGAGCGCGTTCTGTCGCAGGAGGAAATCGACAATCTGCTCGGTTTCACCGTCGGCGACGTCAATCTCGACGAAAACAGCGGCATTCGCGCGATCATCGATTCGGCGATGGTCTCCTACGAGCGTCTGCCGATGCTCGAAATCGTGTTCGACCGCCTGGTGCGGTTGATGACCACCAGCTTGCGCAATTTCACCAGCGACAACGTCGAAGTCTCGCTCGATCGCATCACCTCGGTGCGCTTCGGCGACTATATGAACTCGATCCCGCTGCCGGCGGTGATCAGCGTGTTCAAGGCCGAGGAGTGGGACAATTTCGGCCTTGCGACCGTCGATTCCAACCTGATCTATTCCATCATCGACGTGCTGCTCGGCGGCCGGCGCGGCAGTTCGGCGCTGCGCATCGAGGGCCGGCCCTATACCACGATTGAAACCGGCCTGGTGAAGCGGCTGGTCGAGGTCGTGCTGACCGATGCCGAGCTCGCGTTCCGGCCGCTGTCGCCGGTGAAATTCAGCATCGACCGGCTGGAAACCAACCCGCGCTTTGCCGCGATCTCACGGCCCGCGAATGCCGCGATCCTGGTGCGCCTGCGCATCGACATGGAAGACCGCGGCGGTGTCGTCGAGCTGCTGCTGCCCTATGCGACCATCGAGCCGATCCGCAGCGTGCTGCTGCAGATGTTCATGGGCGAAAAATTCGGCCGCGACCCGATCTGGGAAGGCCATTTTGCCACCGAGATATCGCAGGCCGAGATCGCGGTCGACGCCGTGCTTTATGAGTTTGACATTCCCCTGAAACAGCTGATGAAGCTCAAGGTCGGCGACACCCTGCCGCTCGAAATGCGCGCCGACGCGACGGTGACGGTCCGCTGCGGCAGCGTCACGCTCACGGAAGGGAGGATGGGCCGGGTCGGCGACCGGGTCGCCATTCGCGTCACCAAGCCCTTGCGCAGACCGAAGATGACGCTGGCGATGTTCGAGAAGGCGGACGAGCAGAACAAGTTGATGGAGGCCCAATGAACCACTCATTAGGTTTGATGATCGAGACCCTGGTCGCCGCGCTGCTGCTCGTGACCATCGGCTACTGCATGCTGCTGAACAGCCGCCTCAAGCGCCTGCGCTCCGACGAGCATTCGCTTAAAGCTGTCATCGCCGAGCTCGTCACCGCGACCGAGATTGCCGAGCGCGCCATCGGCGGGCTGAAGCACGTCGTGCGCGACGTCAACGAGAACCTCGGCGACCAGCTCGCCTCCGCGACGCAGATGTCGGAGCACCTCAAGCGCCAGCTGTCCGAATGCGACCACGTCGTGCGTCGCCTCTCCAAGATCGCGATTGCCGCGCGTCCGCAGGGTGCTGCGCCCGCCGAGCCCGAGCCGCCGGCGCGGGTTGCGACCCCGGCATCGGCGCCGGCACCGGCACCGCGTCTTTCGAGCGCCAAGGCGGTGGCAGCTGCGGCGCAGGCTTTCTCCGAGCGGCGAAGGACCGGTGGCCTCGCGGCATGAAATCGTTTCGTAACATCCGCGTCATTCCGGTCGTCGTCATCGCGGTGTTCTGCCTTGCCGTGCTCAAGGTCGCGGGCCTCGTGATCGATGGCGGCTATGTGTTCGACTACGATCCCGGGCGGACCAAATCATCATGGGCGCAGGACAATCTGAATTTTCCAGGCGGGGCGAAGGAGGCTTCATCGGCCGCCACGGGCGATCTCGCCGACATCACCGGCTCCGTGCATGGCGCACCCAAGGAGGCGCCGAAGGAGGAAAAGCCAAAGCCGGAGGCGCCGGATTCAAGGGCTGAAGGCGTGGTGATTCATCCCGAGGAGAACCAGCAGCCGGTCTCGGCTTCCGAGCGCGCGATCCTGGAGCGGCTGCAGCAGCGCCGGCAGGAATTGGAAGCGCGTTCGCGCGAGATCGATATTCGCGAGAGCCTGTTGAAGGAGGCGGAGAAGCGGATCGGGAACAAGGTCGGGGAGATGAAGGCGTTCGAGGCCAACGAGAAGGCTGCGAAGGACCAGAAGGCCGAGGCCGAGAATGCGCGCTTCAAGGGCATCGTCACCATGTACGAGGGCATGAAGCCGAAGGATGCTGCAAAGGTGTTCGACCGGCTCGAGATGCCGGTGCTGATCGAGATCGCCTCGCAGATCGCGCCGCGAAAGATGTCGGACATTCTGGGGCTGATGCAAACGGACGCCGCGGAACGGCTGACGGTCGAGCTCGCGCGCCGCGCGAACGGCGACAAATCCGCCACCGCTTCCGCCGATCTTCCCAAGATCGAGGGCAAGGTCCTGCCGCAAAAATAGAATTTGGCCGGATATTTAACAGGACGTTAATTCGCCAATCCTAAACTCCTTTCATGCTGTCCTGGAGCCGCGATGGGCGAGGGCGCTCCGCTTCTTCGAGAAGCGGATCGTTGAAGTGGAAAACATGTCGGAAATGGCGCGAGTAGCAGCCATCGGATCTCTGCCGCAACTCTGCGCCGTCGCGCGGACTGTTCGGCGCTGCCTTGTCGCAGCCGTCGGGCTGGCGCTTGCGACGGCGACATTTGCCTCGGCCGAACCGGCGCGGTCGGGCCCGATCAAGGGCGAGGCGACGTTTTCCAACCCCGGCGGTTACGCGCGGCTGGTGCTCAAATTTTCGGAAGACACCATTACCGACGTGACCACCGCGGGTTCGATCGTCGTGATCCATTTCGAGCGTCCGGTTGACCTGACGGCCGATCGCCTTGCCGAATCCGTGCCCGATTACATCGCCAACGTGCGCCGCGACCCCGACGGCACCGCGATCCGCATGTCGCTGGTGCAGCGGGTGAAGATCAACACCATGCAGGCCGGTGAACGCACCTTCGTAGACCTGTTGCCGGACAGCTGGAGCGGCCCGCCGCCACCCTTGCCGATCGAGGTGGTGCGCGAGCTCGCCGAGCGGGCGCGGGCGGCCGAGCGGGCACTGCGCCAGCAGCGCGCCGAGGCGCTCGCCAAGAAACGACCGCCGATCCGCGTGCGCGCGCTGATGCAGCCGACCTTCGTGCGCTTCGTGTTCGAGATGCCCGATGGCGTCGGCGCGTCCTCGATCTTCAACGACCAGAAGCTGACGCTGTCGTTCAATTCGCTGCTCACCTTCGATCTCGCCGACGCCAAGATCGCCGCACCCCCGAACATCGCTTCCATCAACCAGAAGATCGAGGGCGATAACACGCTGGTCGAGATCGCCATGATCGGCGATGTCGACGTGCATTCGTTCCGCGAGGACAAGACCTACAATATCGACGTGGCTTTCCAGGCGGACAGGGCGAAGGCGCAGGCCTTGCCGATGGCGGAAGCCGTTCCCGCTCCGGCGCCGCCTGCCGTGGCCGAGAAGCTGAAGAAGGAAGCTACGCCCGAAAAGCAATCGGAGGAGATCACGCCGCCGACCTCGGAGACGATCGCGCGGCAGATGAAGGCGGACGCCAAATCCGAGCAGGCGGCTCCCGCGCCCGGACCGGAAACTGCCAAATCTGAAGCCGCCAAGCCTGAAGCCGCCAAGCCTGACGCTGCTCCGGCCACCATGCAAGCACCGAAGCACGAGGCTTCCGCTGAACCGCTGCCGAACGCCATGGAGGCCAAGCCTGCCCCCGAGCCGGCGCCGCCGGCGACCGAAGCGCCGAAGAAGCAGACGTCGACGCCCACGCCGGTTGTCGAAGCGCCGAAGGCAGTTGAAGCGTCGAAGAAGGAAATGACGGCGCCTGCGCCCGCCGCGGAAGCGCCCAGGAAGATGGCATCGGCCGCACCACCACCGCAGGAAGCCAGGCCAAAGGCCGTGCCGGCAGCGAATCCGGAATCCAAAGCCGATGCGAAGCCGGGGCAAGAAGCGGTGAAGGTCGAAGCCTGGCGCGACAGCGACGGCTTGCGTCTTACCTTCACCTTTCCCAACGTCACGCCTGCGGCCTCGTTCCGCCGCGGCGACACGGTGTGGCTGATCTTCGATTCGAGGCGTCCGCTCGATGTCGAGCCGATCCGTGCCAAGGGCGGCGCCATCATCGGCGAGGTCAGCCGCATACCGCTGGAGAACGGGCAGGCGATCCGCATCCGCCTCAACCGTCCGCAGATGCATTCGCTCACCAGCGACGAACGCTCGAGCGGCGCCGTCTGGAATTTGCTTTTCGCCGACAAGGTGCAGGCCCCGCCGCAGCCGTTGTCGGTGGTGCGCAACATCACCGACCCCGCGCTTGCCAACATCGCCGTGCCGCTTCCCAATCCCGGCCTGCTGCATCGCCTGGTCGATCCCGATGCCGGCGATACGCTGCTCGTCGTCACTGCCGCGCCGCCGGTCCGCGGCTTCATCAAGCGGCAGGATTTCGTCGACTTCGCGCTGCTCGATTCCGCGCATGGCGTCGCGATCCGCCCGAACTCCGACGATGTCGCGGTCGAGATCGCCGGCACCAAGGTCATCGTCGGCAAGCCCGGCGGGCTCACGCTGTCGTCGGTCGACGTCGCCGCCGAGCGCGCGCCGATGGCCGTGCGTCCGCTGTTCGATGTCGAGGAGTGGCGCAAGAACCAGACCGAGCTGTTCGTGCCGCGCCAGAACGCGCTGATCCGCGCGATCGCGATGGCCGAGCCGGACATGCGTCCGCAGGCGCGGCTCGATCTCGCCCGTTTCTACATGGCGCGCGCGATGTACTACGAAGCCAAGGGCGAAACCGAGGCGGCGCTCGCCGATCCCAATCCGAAGAAGGATGAATCGATTACGCTGATGATCCATGCGGTCGCCAGCATCCTGATCGACCGGCCCTCCCAGGGGCTGAAGGATCTCGCCAATCCCGTGATCGGCAGCAATTACGATTCCCAGATGTGGCAGGCGCTTGCCCTCGCACGCCAGCAGAAATGGGCCGACGCGCGCGAGAAATTCAAGAACGTCGAATTCGCCATCGCCTCATTGCCGCTCGACCTGCAGCGCATCGTCACGACCGACGCCATGCGCGCCGCGCTGGAAGTGAAGGATTATGCCGGCGCCGCCAAGCGCCGCGCCGAGCTCGACGTGATCGGCGTGCCCGCGGAGATGCAGCCGGAAGTCGCGGTCCTGCGCGGCCGGCTCGCCGAAGCTCTCGGGCACGACCGCGACGCGCTCGACGAATACAAGCTCGCGGTCGCTTCCGATGGCCGCAAGGCGGCGTCGGAGGCCAAGCTGCTGGAGGTCACGCTCAAGCAGAAGCGCGACGAGATCAAGCAGGCGGATGTGCTGCGCGAGCTCGAGCTTTTGTCGGTGATGTGGCGCGGCGACAGCACCGAGGTGAAGACGCTGGGGATGCTGTCGCAGCTCTACAACGACACCGGCCACTATGCCGAGGCGCTTCAGGCGGCACGGACGGCGACCCGGCTCGAGCCCAATTCCGAGAGTTCGCGGGCGGCGCAGGACGCGGCGTCCGCGCTGTTTACGCAGATATTCCTGGGGGGGAAGGGCGACGATCTGCCGCCGATCGATGCGCTCGCCATGTTCTATGAGTTCCGCGAGCTGACGCCGATCGGGCGGCGCGGCGACGAGATGATCCGCCGGCTGGCCGACCGGCTGGTGGCCGTCGATCTGCTCGACCAGGCCGCCGAGCTCCTGCAATACCAGGTCGACCACCGCCTCGAAGGTTCGGCGCGGGCGCAGGTGGCGGCGAAACTCGCCATGGTCTATCTCGCCAACCGCAAGCCCGATCTCGCCATCACCGCGCTGCGCTCTACCCGCATCGCCGATCTCTCCGGCGAGTTGCGCGCCCAGCGGTTGCTTCTGGAAGCCCGGGCGCAGAGCGATGTCGGGCGACACGACCTTGCAATCGACATCGTCTCCAACATCACCGGCCGCGAAGCGATCCGGCTGCGCTCCGACATCTACTGGGCGGCGCGGCGCTGGCGCGAATCCTCCGAGCAGATCGAGCTGTATTACGGCGACCGCTGGCGCGACTTCAAGCCGCTCAATCCCGCCGAGAAGAGCGACATCATCCGCGCCGTGGTCGGCTATGCGCTCGGCGAGGATGCGATCGGAGCGGCGCGGTTCCGCGAGAAGTATGCACCGCTGATGAGCGGCGAGGCCGACAAGATCGCCTTCGATACCGCGAGCAAGCCGCGCGCCGCCAACAGCGGCGACTTCGCCGCGATCGCCAAGATGGCGGCGAGCGTCGACACCCTTGACGGCTTCCTGCGCGAGATGAAGCTGCGCTTCCCCGACGGCACCGCGCGGACCCCGGCGGCCGATCCGAGCCCGACCGGCTCGCTGCCGCCGATCATCGCCGGCGTGCGCCGGGCCGGCGGCTGATCCGACGCGCGGTCCTCTCGACATCGGCGCGGCAACACGGCAACCTGCGGCCATGGATCGCCGGAGGAACGCATGAGCAAGCCCGTCAAGACCCAAGCCGAGCTCATCGAGATGGCGAAGGCGGAACTGAGGGTTCATGCCGAGTATCCGGAAGGCATGATCATCTCGGTGCTGCGCGACGGCGAGGGCTGGGAATTCCGCGCCGGCGCCGACAAGGCCACCCAGGACAAGCCCGGCTATCCCGAGGCGGTCGCGATGCTGGTGCAGATCGGCGACCACCTCTCCAAGCAATATGATGTGAAGGAATAGGGTGGATCCGCCAGGAGGATCCGCGCTACCCTGTGGAGGAACAATGCTGCCCTTTGTCACCCATGATCCGCGATTTTCGTCGCTCGTGATCGGCCACGCCAACCTCGAAAAGCTCGCCAGCGGTTGCCGTTGGGCGGAAGGTCCCGCCTATTTTGCCGCGGGTCGTTACCTCGTCTGGTCGGACATTCCCAACAACCGGATGATGCGCTTTGACGAGACCGATGCATCGGTATCGGTCTTCCGTTCCCCCAGCTTCAATTCGAACGGCAATACCGCCGACCGCGAAGGACGGCTGGTCAGCTGCGAGCATTTCATGCGGCGCGTCACCCGTACCGAGCACGATGGCTCCATCACCGTCCTTGCCGACCAGTATGATGGTCGCCGGTTGAATTCGCCCAACGATGTCGTGGTCAAGTCGGATGGTTCGATCTGGTTCTCCGACCCGACCTACGGGATCGACGGCGATTACGAAGGCCAGCTAGCCAGGTCCGAGATCGGCGCCTCCAATGTCTACCGGATCGATGCCGCCACCGGCAAGGTAACGCTTGTCGTATCCGACCGCGTGCAGCCCAATGGGTTGGCATTCTCGCCGGACGAAACGCTGCTTTACGTCGCCGATACCGGTGCGACCCATGTCAGCGGGCTCCCCGCAACGATCTGGTCATACAAGGTGGAGGGGCAGCGGACCGCAGTTTCGTCGCTGTTTGCCACCTGTCCGGACGGGCTGTATGACGGGTTTCGGTGTGACATCCATGGCAACATATGGACGTCGGCGGGCCGCAGCGTGTTCTGCTATGCGCCGGACGGGAAGCATTTGGGCACGATCCCGGTCGGGGAGATCGTCGCCAACGTCTGTTTCGGCGGACCCCGCCGCAATCGGCTCTATATCTGCGGACAGACCTCGCTTTATTCGATCTATCTGAACACGCGACCGGCCGTTTAGCAGCAGGTGGTTCTAACTCGTGATGCGTTCACCGCGTCCATAGACGAGCAGCATCAGGATGATGACCAGGCCGTAGATCACCTGGCGACCTGCCTCGGGCATTTCCATGATCGAAAGCACGCTGTTGAGGAGCACGATCAGCACGACGCCGATCAACGTGCCGAGATAGCGGCCACGCCCTCCCAGGATATTGGTGCCGCCGATCACGACGGCTGCGATCGACGGCAGCAGATAAGCGTCGCCCATGCCCTGATAGGCCTTGGTGGAATAGCCCGCGAGCAGCACGCCGGCGAGCGCTGCCGCGACACCGCAGAGCATGAAACAGATGACGGTGACACGGCGCGTATCCACGCCTGCCAGATAGGCGGCCGCTTCCTTGTTGCCGATGGCGTAGATGTAGCGGCCGAGCGGCGTACGCTGCAGGATGACGGCGACCAGCACCGACACCGCAGCCCAGACAAACAAGGCGGCGGGGATACCGAACGCGCGTTCCGAAGCGAGCGTCCGCATCAGGTCGGTGGCGGTGGTCTGGGGTGCATAGCCGCCGGTGTGCGCGACCATCAGGCCCCGCATCACAGCGTTGACACCCAGCGTGAAAATCATCGAAGGCACGCGCAAATAGGCCACCCCGATGCCGTTGACGAGACCCACCAGCAGCCCAACGCCGAGCCCGACGGGAATCGCGAGCGGCCCGCCGATCGAGGTGGCCATCATGGCCGCGGCTGCCAGGGTCCACGGCACCGACAAATCGATCTGGGCGATCAGGATGACGATCATCATCCCGGCCGCCACGATCCCGAGGAAGGAACCGATTTGTAATTGCTGCAGCAGATAGTTCGGCGAAAGCAGCGGTGCGCTGCCGAAGCGGGCGAATGTATAGACGGTGCCCGCCACCAGGATGACGAGGATGAACAGGGCCGCGATGAGGATCGGGCGGTCGTCGCGCGAGAGGCCGAGGGACGCCGTCGTCATCGAAAGAGCTCCAGCGTGTTCCTGACGCGTAGCACGCCCAGCGCTCCAATGCTGACCGCTGCAAGAAGGATCAGGCCCTCGAACAGCGGCTGCAGCAAGGGAGCAATGTCGAAGATGCGGAAGAAGAAGGAGATGACGCGCAGGATCATCGCGCCGAAGATCGAGCCGATGGCGCTGCCGGTGCCACCGAGCAGCGAGGTTCCGCCGATGACGACGGAGGCGATGGAGTTGAGGGTATAGGCACCTGCCTGCGGAATATCCGCATTACCCGACGAGGTCTGAATGGCGAGGAAGAGCCCGCTGCAGCCGGCGAAAAAGCCGGCAAGGGTGAAGGCTGCGATCTTGGCGCGCTCGATCGGAAGCCCTGACATATAGGCCGCGCCTTCGGCCGAGCCGACCGCATAAACGGCGCGGCCCAGCACCGAACGCCGGAACGGCAGCCAGACCAGGAGCGCGATCAGGACGAGCAGCACGAACGGCACCGGTATCCACGCAAAGGGCGCGAACCACGCTGCGGCGCCGTCGTCGAAGACATGGACGGTCGAGGCGAAATCGCCGAGCGAATTGGTCATCGCCCAGTTGATGTCCTCGTCGATCTTGCCGCCCGGCGTCGGGCGCAGGAACAAGGCGATGCCGATATAGACCGCGCCTGTTGCAAGCGTTGCGATGATCGGCTGGATGCGCCCGTAGACCACGACGCAGCCATTGACGAAGCCGGCGAATGTGCCGATCGCAAGGCATATGGCCATACCGAGCAGGATGCCGCCAATGCCGCCGGGAAAGGTGCCGAGGCCAAGATGCAGGCCGAAAATCTCGAGATGCAACGGCGTGCCGCCCGGCGCGCCGGTCAGGAGATAGCTCGCGAAGCATGCCACCATGGTCATCACGGCTCCGACCGACAGGTCTAACCCCGACATCAGCACCGGCACGGTCTGGGCCATGGCCAGCATGGCGAGCGCAAAGATCTCATCTCCATTCTGTACCAGCACGGCCGGAGAGAAGCCCCTCGGATGCGCCACGTTGTAGAGGAGATAAAGGATGCAAAACAGCAGGATGGGGGTGACGAGGCCGACGTTCTGGCGCGCCCTGATGGCGAGGTCGTCAAGCATGAGCGGCCTCGGCTGCGGCATCGATGTTGAGGGAGCTGGCGATGATGTTGGTCTCGTTGAGCTCGGCGCCTTCGAGTTCGCGCACAATGCGCCCGTCATACATGATAGCCACCCGATCGCAGCAGCCGATCAACTCGTCATAGTCGGTCGAGTAGAACAGGATCGCAGCACCCTGGTCGGCGAGCTCGCGCATCAGGCGATACAGCTCCTGCTTGGTGCCGACGTCGATGCCGCGCGTCGGATCGTTGAGCAGGATGATGCGGGGCTCGGTCATCAGCCATTTGGCAAGCACCACCTTCTGCTGGTTGCCGCCGGACAGGGTCAATACCGCATCATCAGGCGTGCCGATCTTGATCTGCAGCCGGGCGATGCCGCGCTGGACCGCGGCGCTCTCCTTGCCGCGATCGATGAACGGTCCGGTCGAGATGGCATCCAGGGACGCTATCGCCAGATTGTCCGAGATCGACATCGGAAGCATCAACCCTTCGGTCTTGCGGTCCTCTGGCACGAGCGCGATGCCGACGGATTTCGCGGCAGCCGGCGAGCCCGGACGCACCTCGCGATCTCCGATCGTGACGCGGCCGGTGACGCCGCGAAGCACGCCAAACAGCGCGAGCAGCAGCGACTTCTGGCCCTGTCCGTCGAGGCCGCCGAGGCCAACGATCTCGCCCGCGCCGACGCGGAGCGAAATACGGTCGAGACGCCTCTCCCAGCAAAGGTCCTCGAGCGCCAGCACCGGCCTTGACGGCCCGCGTTGCGGCTTTGGCGGATACTGGGTCGCGATGTCGCGCCCGATCATCAGCTGGACGATATCGGCGGTAGAGCGCACGCCCTTGTCGAAGGTTTCGATATGGCGTCCGTTCCGGAACACGGAGGCGCGGTCGGCCAGCGCCTCGACCTCATGCATGCGATGAGAGATATAGAGGATGGCGACGCCTTCGGATTTGAGTCTTGCGAGCGTCGCATAGACCTTCTCGACGTCGGCACTGGTGAGAGCCGAAGTGGCCTCGTCGAGGATCAGCAGTTGCGGCCTCTTGCCGAGCGCCTTGGCGATCTCGACCACCTGACGGCGTGACAGCGGCAGATCACGCACGCGCATCAGCGGATTGACGTCCTCGCAGCCGATCTCGGCCAGCAGCTCCTCGGCTCGGCGGCGCTGCGCGCGAGCGTCGATCAGGCCAAAGCGCCGCGGCGGCGAAACGATCGAGATGTTGTCCGCGACCGACAGGTCGGGCATCAGCGACAGTTCCTGGAAGATGCAGACGACGCCGGCCGCGTTGGCGGCGGATGGCGTGGTGAAAACGACATCCTTGCCGCCAAGGCGCATGCTGCCGGCGTCGGGCTGGACGACGCCGGCGATGATCTTGATCAGGGTCGACTTGCCGGCACCGTTCTCGCCCAACACGGCATGGATTTTGCCGCGTTCGCAGGCGAAGTCGACGTCCTCGAGGGCGCGCACGCCGGCATAGCGTTTCGAGATGCCGGACAATGTGAGAAGGCCCTGTTGCGCCGGAACCCCATCCTGCATGGCGCGCGCTCAGGGAACGACGGCCTGGCGGCTGCCAGGCCGTGGCTGAAACGGAGCCAAGACGGTCACTGGCTGTTCTTCTCGCTCTGCGCCATGATCTCCGGCGCCGTGAAGTTGACGCCGCAGGGGAGGAACTGGTTCGGAGCAAAGAAGTTCGCGTTGAGATCCGGCCAATAATTCGTGCCGGGTTTGAGGTCCTTGTAGGTCGCGATCGGGATCGGGATCGAAATCAGCTGCGGCATGACATTGCCTTGCAATGCCGAGATGGCTGCCTTGGTGGCTATGGCGACCAGCGCCGGCGACTGTCCATAGGACATGCCCTTGAGGCCTTCCTTGTAGTGGTCTGCAATCTGCTTGCGGTACTCGTTCTCGCCTTCGCCTGACATAGGCACGAAGGGATGCTTGGCCGCGATCATCGCCTGCACGGTGCCGTCCGAGCCGCCTTGCGTGAAAACGCCGTCGAAATGGCCGTGCACGGCGAGTGCGTCAGCGGTCACCTTCTGCGACGTGCCGGTGTCCCAGTTGCCCACCACTTCGGTGATGTTGAACTTGTTGCCGGCGCCTTCCATGACCTCGCGGAAGCCGAGATGGCGGTCTCGGTCGACCGAATTGCCGGGCAGGCCGCGCACCTCGAGGATGTCGCCGGCTTTCTTGCCCGATTCATCGATCAGCCATTTGGCCGACATGCGTCCCATCTCCTTCTGGTCCTCGTTGACCATCATCACCTTGTCGGTGTCGAGGACGTTGTCGAAGGGAACCACCACCACATTGTTCTTGTCGGCGAGGCGGATGATGCGGTCGAAACCATCGGGCGCCACCGCGATGGTGACGATGGCGTCAAAACCCTGATTGATGAAGTCTTCCATGGCGCCGAGTTGTGCGGCGACATCCGTGCCGGTCGAGACGACCTTGAACTCCTTGATGTTCTCCTTGATGCCCGGCTGCTCGGCGAATGCCTTGGCTGTCTTCACCATCTGGATGCGCCAGGTGTTGCCGACGAAGCCGTTGACGAGCGCGATCTTGTAGGGACCGGGCTTCTTGTCCCACTGGAAGAACTTGGTCTGAGCGGACCAGGGCTTGAAGCAGCCTGGATTGGCGCCTGGCCCGGAGACAACCTTGGGACCTGCCCAAGCACCGACTGAGGATAGTAGGAGGCTGGCGCCGGCCAGCCCTGCAAGACGAAGCGTCAACTTCATGTCTCTTCTCCCTTAAGCGTCCTGTTTCCGATCCCGCGCATCGCCGTGCCGGGAATTGGATTTCCCGTGCACCCGCCGAACTAGGATGGCATGCAACCGCCGATACGCACAAGCCGAATGCGACCGCACGCCGCGCTCGATTCATAACAGCGCCAGATCAAGTCGCCCTCGGCACCTTCGAGGCGGTTGCTGCCCACGTGCCCCAATTATGGCGTGCAATGCGGCGCGGTCTGGGCGGGGTCAGACCGCGCGAGGTGAGACACGGAATTGATTGGCGGGCGCGCAAGAGACGCGCTCGCCGGCTAATGAACGGCCGGCGAGGGGGCAAGCGACGTCATGTCGTCCGGCCTGATATCAGCCACCGCGCGCCCCCTGGTCTCCGGCAACATCAGCAGCGCCAGCAGCATGAGGCCGTAGGCGATCAGCGAAAACAGCAGGATGGCGCTGGCTAATCCGAGCCGGTCGCTCAGGAATCCGACCAGCGCGGGAAACAGCGCGCCGATCGCGCGGCCGGAATTATAGCAAAAGCCCTGGCCGGCGCCCCGGACTTCGGTCGGGTACAACTCCGTCATGAACGGGCCCATCGCGGAGAACATCATGTAGAGGATGAAGCCGAGCGGTGCGCCAAGGATGAGCATCAGGCCGTCGCTGATGGGTGCAGCCAGATAGATCGCGACACAGAGCATCGAACCGAGGGCCGAGACGATGAAGGTTCGCTTGCGGCCGATCGCGTCGGCTAGATAGGCTCCGGCCAGGAAGCCGACGAAGGCGCCGCAGATGTGGATCAACAGATACGAGCCCGTGTTCAGCGAGCTGAGATGCCGCTCGGTCTTCAGATAGGTGGGCAGCCAGACCGATAGCGCGTAGGAGCCGCCCTGCGCGCCCGTCACCATCAGCGCGACCTTGAGCGTGGTCGCCAGATATGGCGGTTTCAGCACGGAGAAGGCCTGCGTGAGGCCGTTGGTGTCGAGGCTGCGCTGGGTGTTGAAGACTTCGGGCTCCTTGATGGTGCGACGGATCCAGAACACCAGCAGCGCTGGTGTCAATCCGACCCAGAACATCACGCGCCAGGCGGTCGCATCGGGCAACACGGCATAGAGCAGGGTGTAGAGCAGCGCCGCCGCGCCCCAGCCGACCGCCCAGCCGCTCTGCACGAAGCCGACCGCACGGCCGCGATACTTGTCGCGGATCATTTCACCCATCAGCACCGCGCCGGCCGACCATTCGGCGCCGAAGCCCAGGCCTTGCAGCGCCCGCAAGACGAACAATTGTTCGAAATTCTGCGCAAAGCCGCAGAGGAAGGTGAACACCGCGTACCACAGCACGGTGATCTGCAGCACGCGAACCCGACCGTAACGGTCGCTCAGCGCACCTGCGAACCAGCCGCCGAATGCCGAGACTACCAGCGTCACCGTTCCGAGCAGGCCAGCCTCGCCGCGAGAGATATGCCAGGTCGCCAGCAACGTCGGAATGACGAAGCTGTAAATCTGCACGTCGAGCGCATCCAGCGACCAGCCGCCGAAACAGCCGGCCATGGTCCGCCGCTCATCTTTCGTGAGATCCCGCATCCATTGAAACATCCGTGCCTCCCCGATGTCAGTTCTTGTGTTCTTGTTGCGGGGGATTATTCAGGAAATCGATGGCGCTTCCACCCTAATTGTTTGGCGCGGCTCCATTCCTGAAATTCATGGCAATACGCCTGTTCGCTTGTGCGAGACGGCGCGCGCTAGCGCATGTCATATTCGTCAGGTCCCATCGCCCAGGGCCATTGATCGTGGCCGTGGGCGTAGGTGCGGTTGGTCTGCGCCGGATCGCGGTTGACCAGCGGCCGCAGGTACATCGGGTGAGTGGCGCTGCGCACTTCATGCTCGACGGTGAAAAGGTGCCGGCCGTCAGCGGGATCGACGATGTCCTTGAACCGGTACTGGTACTGATTGTCCTCCTGGGAAACCAGGCCGCGCTCTATCAGGCGACGATAGGGGCCGGAAAAATCCGTGATGTAGATCTGCACATGGTGGCCGTCGAACTCCGGTTGCTTGCGATCGGTCTCGCGGAACTGCAGATACTGGTCCTTGCCGACCTTCGCGCGCGCGACCGTGCCGTCTCCGTTCTTCAGCTCTGCGGGGATGCCGATGAATCTCGGATAGAAATCGGCAATGGCCCTGGCCGTGCCGACCGGCACGTCGAACTCGACATAGGGGATGCCGAGCGTGACCCGTCCGAAGCGCGCGGCGTCAGGCTCATAGACGCGCACGCGGTTGCCCCATGGGCAGGTCGCCTCGACATAGTCGTTATGCTCGCGGAAGGAGAAGGCCGTGCCTTCCAGCTTCTTCGCGACAGAAGCGAGCCGGTCGAGCAGCGCCTGACGGCCTGAAATCACCAGCGCCGTATGGCCGCGCAGCACCTGCGCCGGGGCACTCGGAAGGTGAAACTGGCTCTTGCCGACATTCACCCACATGTTGGTGTCGGACACCATCAGATAGGGGTCGCGGGTGAGACCCAGGCCCGTGACATAGAACAAGGTCGCCAGCCGCTGGTCGGGGACCTGGACATTGACATGTTCGAGATGGATCGAGTTGCCGAGGTCTTCGGCGGAGCGGTCGAAATTCTGCTGCTGCATGGGCGCGGTTCCCGGGGTGTGCGGACGGGGCATCATAGTCAAGCGCGTAGCCGGCAGCTATCCCCCGTAGCTCTGCACCAGACTGCCCGCGACCAGCGACCAGCCGTCGACCAGCACAAAGAAGATCAGCTTGAAAGGCAGCGACACCACGACCGGGGGCAGCATCATCATGCCCATCGACATCAGCACGGAGGCCACCACGAGGTCGATGATCAGGAAGGGCAGGAATAACAGGAAGCCGATCTCGAAGGCGCGTTTCAGCTCCGAAATCATGAAGGCCGGCACCAGGATGCGCAGCGACATCTCTTCGGGCGTGGCCGGCGGGGGCTCGCCCGAAAGATCCATGAACAGCTTCAAGTCCTTGTCGCGCACGTTCTTTTGCATGAAGCCACGCAGCGGCACCGAGGCTCGCTGCAGGGCTTCTTCCACGCTGATCTGGTTGGCGATCAGGGGCTTGATGCCGTCGTCATAGGATTTCTGCAGCACCGGGCCCATCACGAAGGCGGTGAGGAACATCGCAAGTGCAATGATCACCGAGTTCGGCGGCGCGGTCGCAGTTCCCATCGCGGTGCGCAGCAGCGAGAGCACCACGACGATGCGGGTGAACGACGTCATCATGATCAGGATCGACGGCGCGATCGAGAGTACGGTGAGCAGCGCGATTAGCTGGATCGCGCGCTCGGTGACGCCCCCATTGCCGCCGCCCAGATTGATGCTGATGTCCTGCGCGAACGCAGCCGTCACCGTGGCCAGCGAAGCCGCGGCAACCAGACTGACAATGAATAAAACTCTACGCGGGAACTTCGAGGGCCTCACGAAGACGATGACTTCGGACGGCCGAGCAGGGAGGCCATCTCGTCTTCCAGGTTCTCAAAACTGCTCTTCGCCGGAGGGACGGGAGCAGGCGGGGCGGGCGGCCCACCGCGCACGGCGCGGGCAGGTGGCGGTTCGGGTGCAACTGGCGGCGCCACGGTCTCGGCGGCTGCCGGCCGGCGTAGCGCGGCTTCAAGTCGCTGCGCCATCTCGGCGAGGTTTTGATCCGCGGTCTCGGCGGCAGGCGACGGCGGCGGGGGTGGTGGCGGCGCGGCAGACCGATCGGGCATGCGCATCGGTGGCGCCTTCGCCATATCGTTTTGGCGCGAAGCACGCGGCATCATCGGCTCACCGCGCGGCATCCGTGGCGGCAGCGGCTCGGCCCTTGGCTCGACACGCGGTTCCCCCCTTGGTTCTCCTCTGGCCTCGGCTCTCAAATCTGCCCTCGGCTCCGGCCGCCCTTCGCGGGCCATCGGCTCCGGTGCAAAACCGGTGAGCGCATCGGCGCGGCGTTCCGGCGCGGGCATCGGCATTGGAGGCGGCGAGGGGCGGCGCAATTCCTCGGCGAAGGCAGGGCGGGCGGGGCGCGGCGGCGGCTCCGGCATTTGCGGCTCGGGATGAGGAAACCCATTGTCGTCGCTCCAGGCGGCGTCCGGCAGGGGCGCGATTCGCGGCGGCACCTCGGCACCGGCGGGACGCTGCGGCAGCGCATCTCGGCCGGCCGTGGCGCGGACGATGTTCGGCTCGACCACGATGTCGGTCGGGCCGCCGATCATCAGGAGATGCTCGATATTGTCGCGGCGAACCAGCACGAGCCGGCGGCGGCCATCCACAGCCGCAGCGTCGATCACCGCCAATCGCGGCATCCGTCCGCGCTGCGTGTTCGTACCGAGGCGATTACTCGCGAATCGGCGCACCAGCCAGGCGGCGACGCCGATCAGGCCGAGCACCACCACGAATGCGAAGATGAAGGTCAATGTTCCCGACATGCTTTGTCCCCGCCAAATTCCGCTTTTCCCAGGCTCGGCGAGCGTTCCATTCGCTCAGCCGGTTGGCGACACACGCCCAAGAAAGCAAATAGTAACCTCGCACGGCAGGAACTGCCGCCCAATCCTTAATAACCTATGAATCGGCTGGGCCAAAACGACTTCTTGGGAATCCGTCCCGAACGGCAATCTTGGGGTTAACGCAGCATTCGTGGCGAAAATGCGCTCGATTCGAGCGGGCCGCCGATCGCAGGCGAGATCACCCACGCGCCTTAACCGCCTATTAACCATACACCGGGCAAATTCTGCCTACCTGCGGGGCACAGGCCCTTCGGGCCAACAGCGGAGCGGCGCGATGTCGATCAGCGATCTTCCGGTCTTGTCGGCGTTGCGTACCAAGATGCAGTGGCACCAGGCGCGCCAGCGCGTGCTGTCCGAAAACGTCTCCAATTCCGACACGCCAAAATTCAAGCCGCGAGACCTGGTCGAGCCGAAATTCGACGCCTCCGGCAGCCGTGCAGGCTCGACCGGGCCGCTTGCCCTGGCGGCTACCTCGGCCGGCCAGAACATCATGCCGTCGGGCAGCACGAGCCGGAGCTTTGATGTGAACAGCAGGGCTGGGTTCGAGACGCGTCCGGCCGGCAACAGCGTCAATCTCGAGGACGAAATGATGAAGGTCTCCGCCAACCAGATGGACTATGCGGCGGTCACCTCGCTCTACAGCAAGAGCCTGCACCTTCTGAAGACCGCGATCGGCAAGGGCTAGGGCATAGGGGAGGATAATCATGGCCGATGACGTCAGCGATTTTACCCGCTCGATGGGGATAGCGACCTCGGGCCTGCGCGCGCAGGCCGGTCGCATGCGGGTGATCTCGGAAAATATCGCCAACGCCGATTCGACGGGATCGAGCCCCGGTGCCGATCCCTATCGCCGCAAGGTGCCGACCTTCACCTCCCAGCTCGATCGCGCGCTCGACGCCAAGACAGTCGGTCTCGGCAAGGTCGTGCCGGATACTTCGAATTTCCGCACCAAATATGAGCCGTCCAACCCGGCCGCGGACCAGAATGGCTATGTGAAATATCCCAACGTCAATCCGCTGATCGAAATGACCGACATGCGCGAAGCGCAGCGATCCTATGAGGCGAACCTCAACATCATCGGCGCCACGCGGCGGATGATCCAACGCACGCTCGACATCCTCAAGGCCTGAACAGGAAACCCCAAATCATGGCTTCACCGACAGTTGCCGCCAATGCCTATGCCAATCTCGCCCGCATCCTCGATGGTGCCGGACCCGGCAAGAGCTCCGATGCCAATGGAAGCGGCCCTTCCTTTGCCTCCGTGCTCAAGGACGCGGTCGGCAGCGTGATGGAAGCCGGGCGCAAGTCCGACGCGCAGACGGTCGCGATGGCTTCCGGCAAGGCAAATGTGATGGATGTGGTGACGGCGGTCGCGGAGACCGACGTCGCGGTGTCGACGCTGGTGTCGGTGCGCGACCGCGTGATCCAGTCCTACGAGGACATCATGAAGATGACGATTTGACGGGGGCGAATAGCGAGTAGGGAGTGGCGAATAGGGAATGATCGGCCGCTCAAACGCCATTCGCTGTTCGCTATTCGCGGAGACAGGCTTGAAGCCGATGTTGAATTGGAAAAGTAACTGCAGGTGAGAACGTGAAATGACCGGTGCTGAAACCCTCGACGTGGCGCGCGATGCGATCTGGACCATCGTGGTGGTATCGTCGCCCCTGATGGTCGTCGGCCTCGTGGTCGGCGTCGTGGTGTCGCTGTTCCAGGCGCTGACCCAGATCCAGGAGCAGACTCTGGTGTTCGTGCCGAAGATTCTCGCGATCTTCGTCACGCTGATATTGGCGCTGCCATTCATGGCGGACGCGCTTCAAAGTCACATGATGCGGATATCGTCGCGAATCATCGGCGGTTGATGCATGTTCGAGCGATGCGCCTCGATATTTCCCTGCTGCCGGCCCTTGCCGCCGCCTTCATGCTCGCCTTTGCCCGCGTCGGCGCGATGGTGATGCTGTTACCGGGCCTGGGGGAGTCCAACATCCCCGTGCGCATCAAACTCTCGATCGCGCTGCTGCTCACGCTGATCATCCTGCCGCTGCATCGCCAAGCCTACCACGTCGACGTGACCTCGATCACCTCGCTACTCGTCCTGATGCTGCATGAGATCGTGATCGGGATCATCCTCGGCGCTACCGCGCGCGTAACGCTGTCGGCGCTGCAGGTCGCAGGCAGCATCATCGCCCAGCAGGTGGGGCTCGGCTTCGTCACCTCGGTCGATCCGACCCAGGGCCAGCAGGGCGTGCTGATCGGCAACTTTCTCACCCTGCTCGGCGTGACCATGCTGTTTGCGACCGACACCCACTACCTCGTGATTGCGGCGCTCAGCGACAGCTACAAGGTCTTCTCGCCGGGCGAGACCATGTCGACGGGCGATGTGGCGTCGCTGGCGACGCAGGCCTTCGCGGCCGCATTCAAGATCGGGCTGCAGCTTTCCGCACCGTTCCTGGTGTTCGGCCTCGTGTTCAATGTCGGGCTCGGCGTGCTGGCGCGGCTGATGCCGCAGATGCAGGTCTATTTCGTCGGCGTGCCGCTCTCGATTTTCGCGGGCTTCCTGATCCTCGCGCTGGTGCTCGCCGCGATGATGGGGACCTTCCTCGATTATTTCATCGGCGTCATGCACGACATGATGCCGCTCAACTGAGCTCGCTGACCTATGGCCGATGAAGGCGACACAGACGACAAAACATTAGACCCGTCGCAAAAACGCCTCGACGAGGCGCTCGACCGCGGCGATGTGGTCAAGAGCCAGGAGATCAACACCTGGTTCGTGATGGCGGGCGCTACACTCGTGCTGTCGACCTTTGGCGGCTCGATCGGCACCGGCATTCTGGTGCCGATGCGCAACCTGCTCGCCAATGCCTGGATGATCCGCACCGATGGTCCGGGACTGCTCAGGCTGGCGGGGAGCCTCGAATATGCCGTCCTCGCCGCGGTCGGTCTGCCGCTGTCGATGCTGGCGATCGCCGCGATCGCGGCCAACCTCGTCCAGCACCGCCTGGTCTGGTCTGCCGAGCCGCTGAAACCGAGCCTTTCCAAGATATCGCCGATGTCGGGCGCTAAACGCATCTTCGGCAAGCAGGCGGCGGTGAATTTCGGCAAGGGCCTGTTCAAGCTGGTCGCGCTCGGCGCGGTCATGACCGCGATCCTGTGGCCGGAGCGGCTCCGCCTGGAAGCGATGGTGCGGTTCGATCCGGCCGCGCTGCTGACCGTCACGTCTTCGCTGACGATGCATCTGTTGGGCTCGGTGGTGGCGATGCTCGCGGTGGTCGCGATCCTCGATTATCTCTTCCAGTACCGGACATGGTACGAGCGGCACAAGATGTCGCCGCAGGAGATGAAGGAGGAGTACAAGCAGTCCGAAGGCGATCCGCACATCAAGGGCCGCATCCGCCAGATGCGCATGGCGCGGATGAAGAAGCGCATGATGGCGGCGGTGCCCAAGGCCTCGGTGATCATCACCAACCCGACCCACTATTCGGTCGCGCTGCAATATGAGCGCGGCATGTCGGCGCCGGTCTGCGTCGCCAAGGGTGTCGATAACATCGCGTTCAAGATCAGGGAAATCGCGAAGGAGCACGACATCCCCATTGTCGAGAACGTGCCGCTGGCGCGCTCGCTCTACGCCGCCGTCGACATCGACGAGGAGATACCGGTCGAGCACTACCATGCGGTCGCGGAGATCATCGGCTACGTCATGGGGCTCAAGCGCAACCTCTCGGGGCAGCGGCGCTGATGCTGGCCTCCAATCACGGAACGGGCCTGAAAAATCGGCCTAAAATGCACGCAAATCGGCAAATGGAGGCCTGATGCTCTTGCTTTCGCTGGCCCGATTCAGGCACTCAGGAACCCGCACGCGGAGAGTCGCGTGACCGTGACCGACTGGAGGGCCGGGTTCCCCGCCATGACCGCCGATATCGATCTCGAGCCGACGCCGGAGCCTGCTTCTGCGCATGAGCCGATGCGGCGGCGTGGCTCGATCGTACTGGTGCTCCTGGTCGCGGGCGGGCTGGTCGCGGTCGCGGTTGCCCTGATGACGATCGGGCGCAGCCAGGCGCAGCCCTATATCCTGGGGCTGCTTGCCTTGCTCGCCATGGTCGGGCTGTTCAATCTGTTTGCCTTTGCCGCCGGCATCATCCGCTTTGCCGACCGCAAGGCCGACGATCCCGTGATGGGCCGGATCGCCGATCATGCTTTCGACGGGCTCGCCGTCACCGACCCGCGCGGCCATGTGGTCTATTTCAACGGCGCCTATCTGGGGCTGACGGGAGCGACCGGCGCGCAGGATGTGCGCCCCGTGGAGCGGGTCTTCATCGGCAATCCCGATGTGTCGGAGGCGGTGTTCCGGCTGCTGAAGGCCGCACGAGAAGGCAAACGGCAGCAGGAAGAAGTGCGTATTGCCGGCCATGACGGCGGGCACGGCCGCTGGCTCCGCATGCGGGTGCGTCCGCTCGGGCAAAGCAAGCGCGAAGCCAGATATGCGGTGTGGTCGATCGCGGATATCACGCGGGACCGCGAGCGCCAGGAGGACGTGTTCCAGGAACTGCAGCATGCGATCGAATATCTCGATCATGCGCCATGCGGCTTCTTCTCGGTCAATGCCGCGGGTGAGCTCGCTTATGTCAACGCGACACTCTCGAACTGGCTGGACTATGACCTCGCCGAGATCGGCTCGGGCGGGCTGAAACTTTCCGATATCGTGTCCGGCGACGGCGCGTCGCTGCTCACCTCGATCGTCGCGGTGCCCGGTGAAGTCAAGACCGAGGTCTTCGACATCGATCTGAAGATGCGCGGCGGCAAGACCATGCCGGCGCGGCTCTATCACAAGCTTGCCTTTGGCGCCAACGGCGCGCCCGGTCCGTCGCGCACGCTGGTCATCAGCCGCGCTCGCGACGAACGTTCCGATCCCGAACGCGCCGCCGAAGTGCGCTTCATGCGCTTCTTCGATCGTACGCCGATGGCGATCGCGACCGTTGACCGCGCCGGCACGGTGGCACGCGCCAATGCCCGCTACGCCAAGCTGGCGCAGGGCCTCAACGGCGAGGGAGCAGCGGCCAAATCGATCTTCCGTGCCGTGAATGCGCGCGATCGTGGTACACTGATTTCCGCGATCAACCAGGCCGCCGAAGGGCAGGGCGACATAGCGCCGGTCGAGGTCATGCTGGAGGGCGCAAAAGAGCGCTGGGGCCAGTTTTTCGTCACCCCGGTCGAGCCGGACGAGCGCGACGCGGAGGCTGCGATCGTCTACATGCTGGAAACCACCGAGCGTCGCGCGCTGGAGAACCAGATCAACCAGTCGCAGAAGATGGAAACCGTCGGCCAGCTCGCCGGCGGCATCGCCCACGACTTCAACAACGTGCTGTCCGCCATCATGATGGCGAATGACTTCCTCTTGAACGCGCACAAGCCGACCGATCCGTCGTTCCAGGACATCATGCAGATCAAGCAGAACGCGACGCGCGCCGCCACGCTGGTGCGGCAGTTGCTGGCGTTCTCGCGGCGCCAGACGCTGCGGCCGCAGGTGCTCGATCTCGGCGACGCGCTTTCGGATCTCACCATGCTGCTGCGCCGGCTGATTGGCGAGAAGGTCAAGCTCGACCTCGTGCATGGCCGCGATCTCTGGCCGGTGAAGGTCGACGTCTCCCAGTTCGAGCAGGTCGTCGTCAATCTCGCGGTCAATGCGCGCGACGCCATGGCCGACGGCGGCAGGCTCGCGGTGAAGACCGCGAACGTCACCGCGGCGGAGGCCGCGCAACTGGCGTACAAGGGCATGCCGGCGGCGGATTATGTGCGCATCGATATCACCGATACCGGCACCGGCATTCCCGCCGACATCAGGGACAAGATCTTCGAGCCGTTCTTCTCGACCAAGGAAGTGGGCAAGGGCACGGGTCTCGGGCTCTCCACGGTCTACGGCATCGTCAAGCAGACCGGCGGCTTCGTCTATGTCGACTCGGAAGAGGGCAAGGGTACCTCCTTCTCGATCTTCCTGCCGCGCCACCGCCCTGAACTGGAAACCCATGCCGAGCCGCACGCGGTCAATGGCGCGACGAAGGAGGCCGCTGGCGAGCAAAAGGCGGCGGCTGCGCGCCCCGATCTCACCGGGCAGGGCACGATCCTGCTGGTCGAGGACGAGGACGGCCTGCGGTCGCTGAACGCGCGCGGCCTGCGCTCGCGCGGTTACAGCGTGATCGAGGCCGCGAACGGCGTGGAGGCCATCGAGGCGCTGGAAGAGAAGAACGGCGAGGTCGATCTCGTCGTCTCCGACGTGGTGATGCCGGAGATGGACGGCCCGACGCTCTTGAAGGAGATGCGCGGCCGCAATCCCAATCTGAGGATCATCTTCGTATCCGGCTATGCCGAAGACGCCTTCGAAAAGAGCCTGCCGGAGAACGAGCAGTTCGCCTTCCTGCCAAAGCCCTTCACGCTGACGCAACTGGTGGCGGCCGTGAAGGAAACCATGGCGCCATAGGTGCTGGGCCACCTTGTTTCAAGCGGCGCTGCATCTGCGAATGGGCTGAGAATGGCTCGCAACAGCGTGTTCCCGCGACGCCGGGCCGCAGCCATTGTGCGCGGTAATGGCTTCACATTTCCAACGCGCAGCCCATCTTATAGGCAGTTCCCTTACCGGGGACTTCAGGGAAAACCGATATGACTTTCACCTCTCGTTTGCGCGGGCTCACCAAAGCGGTTGCCATCGCGTTGGCGTTGGCACTGCCCGCGACGCTTGCGATTTCTTCGGCCGACGCCCGTGTCGGCGGTGGTTTCTCTTCGGGCTCGCGCGGGACCCGGACCTTCTCCGCCCCGCCCTCGACCAACACGGCGCCGTCTGCGGCGCAGCCGTTCAATCGTACCTTCAGCCAGCCTTCCAGTCCGAACTCTTCGGCCGGTGGCGGCCTGTTCAATCGATCTGGCGGCGGTTTCTTCAATCGGCCCGGCGGCGGCCTGCTTGGTGGCCTTGCCGCGGGCTTCCTCGGCGCCGGCCTGTTCGGCATGCTGTTCGGCGGCGGCCTGTTCTCGGGGATTGGCGGCTTCTCGTCGATCCTCGGCCTGCTGCTGCAGATCGTGCTGATCGTGTTCCTGGTGCGGATGGCGATGTCGTGGTGGCAGCGCCGCCAGATGTCGCAGCCGGCCTATGCCGGTCCTGCCGGCGGGCTCGGCGACACCAGCAACTCGAATTTTGGTGGCATGGGTTTTGGAATGGGCGCAAGCACAACGCCGCTGCAGATCCAGCCCGCCGACTACGAGGCCTTCGAGCGGCTCCTGGTCGAGATGCAGGCGGCCTATACGAACGAGGACGTCGGCCGGCTGCGCACGCTGGCCACGCCCGAGATGGTCGCGTTCTTCACCGAGGACATGCAGCAGAACCGCTCGCGCGGCCAGGTCAACAAGGTCTCGGACACCCGGCTGTTGCAGGGCGACCTTGCGGAGGCCTGGCGTGAAGGCGATGCCGACTATGCGAGCGTCGCGATGCGTTTTTCGATGATCGACAAGTATGTCGATATCAACAGCGGCCGGCTGGTCGGCGGTAGCGACCAACCCGTGGAAGCCACCGAAGTCTGGACTTTCGTGCGGCAGCGCGGCGACAACTGGATGCTGTCGGCGATCCAGCAGACCAATTGATCGTTGCGGAGCTGGCAAAGAAACAAGGCGTCGCGGCAGTCCCGCGGCGCCTTTTTCATTTCGCTCCCACAACTGAGGAATAAGCATTGCCGCGCCGTGTTGATGTTCGGTCGCAGGCAAAAATCAGAACACCACGGGAGGAACAGATGAGCTTTATCGCGAAGACTGTATCTGCGGGCATAGCGGCCCTTTCACTCATGCCGCTGGCGGCAGCGCCCGCTTCAGCGCAGTCAGCCAACATGACCTTCTTCCTGACCAGCAATGGCCCCGGCAATGGCGCCAATCTCGGCGGCCTCGACGGCGCCGACAAGCATTGCCAGACGCTGGCGCAGTCGGCCGGCGCCGGCGCGAAAACCTGGCACGCCTATCTCTCGACCCAGGCCGCCGACGGCAAGCCTGCAGTGAATGCGCGCGACCGCATCGGCAAGGGGCCGTGGCAGAATGCCAAAGACGTCGTGATCGCGAAGGACGTCACCGGTCTCCACAGCGCGGGTAACAATCTCACCAAAGAGACCGATCTCACCGAAAAAGGCGAGGTCAGCAATGGCGTCGGCGACAAGCCGAACCGGCACGACGTACTGACGGGATCGCAAGCCGACGGTACTGCGTTCGGGCCCGAGGCCGATCGGACTTGCAAGAACTGGACGAGCTCGACGCAAGGCGCAGCGATGGTCGGCCATTCCGACCGCAAGGGCCTGCGCGACGACGACGCGTCAAAGTCGTGGAACTCGTCGCATCCCTCGCGGGGGCCGGACGGCGGCTGCTCGCAGAATGATCTGAAGAGCACCGGCGGCGACGGGCTGCTCTATTGCTTCGCAGTGAACTGAAGCCGCCATTGCGAGCGTTAGCGCGAAGCGATCCAGACCGTTTCGGCGGCAAGATTTCTGGATTGCTTCGCTTCGCTCGCAATGACAACTATACACCCGACGCTCGCGGGCTGCGGCTCGCCCGAACGATTGGGACAAGGCGATGAAATACGAATTGTACTACTGGCCGTATATCCAGGGCCGCGGCGAATATGTGCGGCTTGCGCTGGAAGATGCCGGCGCCGCCTATGCCGATGTCGCTCGCGGCAGCGGCGGCACCGGCGCGATGATGAAGATGATGGGACAGGGCGCGACGCCGCCCTTTGCGCCGCCGTTCCTTAAAGCGGGCAAGCTCGTGATCGGGCAGACCGCCATCATCCTGTTCTATCTCGGTAGCCGGCATGGGCTCGCGCCGAAGACGGAGGCCGGAAAGCTCTGGGTCCATCAGCTCCAGCTCACCATCACCGACTTCGTGGTGGAGGTTCACGACACCCATCATCCGCTCGGGCCCTCGCTCTATTACGAGGACCAGAGGGCGCCGGCGAGGAAACGCACCGAAGAATTCTGGAATGAGCGCGTGCCAAAGTTTCTCGGCTATTTCGAGGGGCTGTTGAAGGACAATGGCGGCAGCTATGTCACCGGGCGGCGGATCACCTATGTCGATCTCTCGCTGTTCCAGATCGTGGAGGGATTGCGCTACGCCTTCCCGAAACGGATGACGACGTTCGAGAAGAAAATCCCGGGCCTGATCTCCTTGCGCGACCGCGTCGCCGCGCGGCCGAGGATCAAGGCCTATCTGGAAAGCGAACGACGGATCCCGTTCAACGAGGATGGCATCTTCCGGCACTACAAGGAGCTGGATAAGTGAGTCGTCATTCCGGGGCGCCTCAAAAGAGGCGAACCCGGAATTTGGAGATTGTGGCGCGAGATTCTCAGGTGCGCGATTACGCACCATTGTTCGCGCTGACGCGCGCCCCGGAATGACGACTCAACGATTCCTTCCATCGATCGGCGTCATCTCGACCTTGGCAAGGTCTATGCCGTCGATGCAGCTCACATTCAGCGCCACCACTTCGGTGCCATCGGGCTTGGTGCCGCGCGCGAACACGTCGACGCCGCAATCGGCGCAAAGCTGATGCCGGATCGCGTGCTTGTTGAAGAGATATTCCTTCAGGTTCTCTTCGCCGGCGCGGAGCTGGAAGCTCTTCGGCGGGATGAAGGTGAAGTGCAGCCCCTTCTTGGTGCAGATCGAGCAATTGCACGCGGTTACCATCGCAAGGTCGGAGGTCGCTTCGAAACGCACCATGCCGCAATGGCAGCCGCCGGTGAAAGTTCTCAGGTCTGGCATGGCTTCGCTCTCCCCGCGCTGGCAGTGCCCAGGTTCCATCCGTTTTCCGGCAAGTTTGCGGCGCCATTGCGCGCGTAACCGCGGAGACCAGGGTCTCCACGGCTCGCAGCAGATAATCGGGCTTTCCGGATTTAGTTAGGCGAGCTGATCGACGCGCGTGCCCTGTCCGGGCGGCAGCGGCGGTTTTGGCGGCGGCTGATAGGCGCTGTTGTTGCCATTGCTCGCCTGCACCTGTGCCTGGGAGTCGCTCAAAGCCGCCGGCGCCACTGGGGCGGCAGGGGAAACGCTGGAAACACTCATCGGTCGGATCCTTTTGTTGGTCCGACCGTGACCGGCTTCCGTCAAGGAGACCTGAAATCAATCGATAAAATGCGAGCGATTGGCGCCCGAGCAGGTCCATGGTGAACAGGTGGCACATGCCATCCGGTAATATCCGCCGCCGCCTTTAGCGCCTCGGCTACTGGTCCAGCCCGCGCCGGACCACGATCGAGGTCTCGGTCTTGGTGCGGTCGCATACCATATCGAGCCGCTTGTAGCGCAGCGTGATCTTGTTGCCGCGCAGGATCCCCATGCGCTTGAGGCAGCGCGCGGTGCCGGTCATGGTGTCGTCCTTGGGCAGGGTGAAGATGACAGCCGCGGCCGAGCCGACCAGATCGAAGAAGGCCGGTTTGATCTTGCGGTCGGTCTTGGCATAGAGCTCGGTCGAGTACTCCTTGCCGCGGCAGCCGAGTGACAGCTCGAGCGCAGCCGGGTGCTTCAGATAGATGATATTGGCGGCCTTGAAGTGGACCTTGAGCCCATCGATCGCGCCCGTGAGTTGCTTGGCGATATCGTCGCACTGGTCGGCGCGGGCGGGCGAGGCCGAAAGTGCGCCAAGAAACGCGAGTGCTGCGGCGAGCAAGATCGGTCGGCGAAGCTGTCGTCGTGATGTCATCTGTGAAGGCCCCTTTGCTGCCATTCAACCGAATGGGGACGGGGAGTGCAAGGGTGGGTTTTCCTCGCCCGGTGCTATATTGCAACGCATGAGCAAAGAGCAGGTGAAAGCCATCCTCGATCCCGTGATGACCTGGCCGGCCGAACGGCAGGAAGACGCCGCTAAAATCCTGGTGTTGATGGAAGCTCAGGATGACAGTAACTATCGGCCGACGGATGAGCAGGTTGCCGAAGTGCAACGGCGGATTGCTGATCCGAATCGTCGATTTCTGACCCTGGAGGAAGCAGACGAGCGAGCCCCATGTACCCCTACAGGGGTCGGTTCCAACATCGTTGCGTTTGCGGAGGCCGTGGTCGAACTTCAAGAGAGGCGACTTCCGCTGACTACGACGTGATGATTAGCATGAATAGATCGGACGCTGCGCTTGCGATCGCAACTGCGCGGGCGGCGCTGGCTGCTTTCGATAAGGCAAATCAGCAAGAACAGCTGGCATTTCTCAGCCTTCTGTTGTTTTCTCCGCGATAACAGATGGTCCAAAACCCACGAGCCGCCCCATGAACGCCCCCACCGCCTTTCCCGACCAGAAGCCCGTTCCGCCCTACAAGCACACGCCGCTGTTTCCGCTCGGCGCGGATACCACGCCCTACAAGAAGGTCACGACCGAGGGCGTGCGGGTCGAGAAGGTGCTCGGCAAGGACATGCTGGTGGTGTCGCGCGAGGCGCTGCGCGCGCTGTCGGAAGCGGCCTTCGGCGAGATCAATCATTACCTGCGGCCCGGCCATCTGAAGCAGCTTCGCAACATCCTCGATGACAGGGAGGCGAGCTCCAACGACAAGTTCGTCGCGCTGGATTTCCTCAAGAACGCCAACATCGCGGCCGGCGGCGTGCTGCCGATGTGCCAGGACACCGGCACCGCGATCATCATGGGCAAGAAAGGCTGCAACGTCATCACCGACGGTGACGATGAAGCCGCGCTCTCCGAAGGCGCGCGCGACGCGTATCTGCGCCGTAACCTGCGCTATTCGCAGGTGGCGCCGCTCTCGATGTACGAGGAGAAGAACACCGCCAACAACATGCCGGCGCAGTGCGAGATCTATGCGGAAGGCGGCTCTTCAGAAATAGATTCGGCCTACAAGTTCATGTTCATGGCCAAGGGCGGCGGGTCGGCCAACAAGAGCTTTCTGTTCCAGGCCACGCCCTCGGTGCTGACCAAGGATCGCCTGCTGGCGTTCCTCAAGGAGAAGGTGCTGACGCTGGGCACCGCCGCGTGCCCGCCTTATCACCTTGCCATCGTGATCGGCGGCACCTCCGCCGAGCTCTGCATGAAGACGGTGAAGCTCGCTTCCGCGCGCTATCTCGATGCGCTGCCGACCCACGGCTCGGCGGACGGCAATGCCTTCCGCGATCTCGAGATGGAGCAGGAAATCCACAAGATGACGCAAAGCCTGGGAGTGGGCGCGCAGTTCGGCGGCAAATATTTCTGCCACGACGTGCGCGTGATCCGCTTGCCGCGCCATGGCGCCTCGCTGCCGATCGGGCTCGGCGTGTCCTGCTCTGCCGACCGCCAGGTGCTCGGCAAGATCACCAGGGACGGCATCTATCTCGAGGAGCTCGAGCACAATCCTGCGCAATATCTGCCGCAGGTCGAGCAGGCGCTCGGCGGCGATGTCGTCCAGATCAACCTCGACCAGCCGATGCAGGACATCCTGGCGACGCTTTCGAACCATCCGATCAAGACGCGGCTGTCGCTGACCGGCACCATGATCGTCGCGCGCGATTCCGCGCATGCCAAATTGCGCGAGCGGCTGGAGAAGGGCGAGCCGCTGCCGGACTACTTCAAGAACCACCCGATCTACTACGCCGGCCCCGCGAAGACGCCGGAAGGTTATGCCTCCGGCGCGTTCGGTCCGACCACGGCAGGACGCATGGACTCCTTCGTCGACCAGTTCCAGGCCGCCGGCGGCTCGATGGTGATGCTCGCCAAGGGCAACCGCGCGCCTGCCGTGCGCGAAGCCTGCAAGAAGCATGGCGGTTTCTATCTCGGTTCGATCGGCGGCGCGGCGGCGAACCTCGCCGAGCACTGCATCACGAAGGTCGAGGTCGTCGAATATCCCGAGCTCGGCATGGAAGCGATCTGGCGCATCGAGGTCGTGGATTTCCCGGCCTTCATCATTATCGATGACAAGGGCAACGACTTCTTCAAGGAGCTGAATCTCGGTTGAGGGCCATCGGCCTCGACGGATTTTCCCGCGGCTGGGTTGCGGTCCTGCTCGATGGAGACGAGCAGGCGATCTCTTTCCATTCTGATATTTCCAACGCGCTTTCCGGCCGGTTCGACCGTGCCGGGATCGATATTCCGATCGGCATGACCGAGGACGGCGAGCGCGCCTGCGATTTGTTGGCGCGTGAAAAATTGCGGCCGCATGGCTCGCGCGTCTTCACCGGCGCGCGGCGCTGGCTCTGGGAGAAGTTTCGCGATCCCGACCAGGCGAACAGGGAAGCGCTGCGCCGCGGCCAGAAACGCGTCTCACGCCAGCTCTGGCACCTCGGGCCCAAGATCATGGAGGTCGACGCGTTTTTGCGCGCGCATCGCGCGCTCGACATCCGCGAGGTCCATCCCGAACTGGTATTTTTGCGGCTGAATGGCAGCAAGCCGCTGCCGCCGAAGAAGTCCGAAGCGGGCGATGCCCTTCGTCGCAAGCTGCTCAAGCGAGCCGGATTTCGGGAGATCGAACGTTGGCTCGCCGAGGTGCGGATCGGCACTGGCGCAAAGCGCGACGATGTTCTGGATGCCTGCGCGGTCGCGATTGCTGCGCGCGAGCCCGCAGGCAGCCTTCCCGAAGGAACGCCACGATTGGATGCTTATCGATTGCCAATGCATATCTGGTTTTGAGTGCAGTTGCGATTTAGCGAGTTAGATCATGATTGAATGGTTCGACGACCTGACGGTCGGTCTGAAATTCAGGAGCGAAGCGGTGACGGTGTCGAAAGAGGACATCCTGCGGTTCGCCGCGGAGTTTGATCCGCAGCCGTTTCATCTGGATGAGGAAGCTGCGAAGGATACCGTGTTCAAGGGCTTGGCGGCCTCGGGCTGGCACACTGCCGCGATCGCGATGCGGCTCGCCACGACTTGCCGCCCATTCGGCCCGCATCCGCTGCTCGGCGCAGGCGTCGACGACCTGCGTTGGCCGAAGCCGGTGCGCCCCGGCGACACGCTTCATCTCGAAGGGGAGGTGGTCGAGCTGATCCCGTCCAGGACGAAGCCGCAAGGCATCGTCCGCGTCAAATGGACCGCCTACAATCAACACGGCGAGGCGGTTTACACCTTCAATCCGATCGGGATCGTGCCGCGGCGGCCGGCGTAAGTGCGTTTAAGCCCGCTTCCCCGTGAACGGGAAATTGCCCATGAAGCCGATGCCCATCTCGCCGGAGATGGCATCGCCCGCGACTTTGCCGGTGAACTCCAGCGTCAGCGGCATCGGGTTGGTGATGGAAACCTTCCAGCCGACATCGTCGCCGTTGACGGTGCCGTCGAAAATCTCAGCCGAATTGCCGTCCGCGCCTTGCGTGCCGGTCAACGAGCCGCCCGAGCTTTTCAGGCTCAGCGTCGCGTTGCGCTCGCCCATCGGCGTCGTCATCGTGAGATTCCAGTCTCCGTCCACCGCCATTCGTCTCTCCCTGAAATTCCTCGCAAAGCCGGAAATGGCTCTGCGCGGCGGTATAACCCATCTCGCCGCGCAAGCCCAATCCGTTTAATTGCGTGAAAGCGCCTCAGGCACCGGCGGCACGGGCCGCGCGGATGCGGCTCGTAATAGCCACGCGAAACACGACATACTGGATGGCAAAGGCCGCGATCTTGGCACCGACCGCGACGACGGAGACGTAGATCGTCCACAGCTTGAGATCGCCGGTCATGGCCACCGCGATGGTGCCGGCGCCGAGCGCGAACATCAGCGCGGCCCAGGCAAACCCCGCAAAGGTAACGTATTCCGGGATGGTCTCGACCACGAGCGGCGGCATGTAGCGCAGCATCCAGCCGCGCTTGAGCATGATCGTCCCGATCGCGAAATGCGCGATCGCGGGCTTGGCCAGCACGAAGCTGATATCATTGGTCAGGATGGTGGCGCCGCCGAGCACGATCACGAGCCCGAGGCTCGCCCAGGTCATGAAGCCCATCTCCTGGCCTTCGATCCGGCTATAGATCACCTGCGCGATGGCGCCGGCGATCGCAACCGAGGTCGCCAGCACGATGTTGTCGGTCGCGACATAGACGACGAGGAAGACGATGGTCGAGAAGAAGTCGTGGGCGAGGCGGGCAAATACGTCCTTCATCTGCTTCCTCCAGGGCTGGCTAGTGGGCTTTCGGCAGCGCATCGGGCGGCGGCAATGCCTGTTTCATGCGGCGATAGGCGGGATACCATTTGGTGAAGTAGACCGCGCTGTTGCGCGCGGCAAAGGCGACCGCGAGTCCGAGCCAGATCGGCAGGCCCGGCACATAGAGGATGGCGGCGTTGGCGAGCATCATCAGCAGCGCGGCCGCGGTCCATGCGCCGGTGATGATGTAGTTGGCGCGCGAAAAGCCCGGCATCGCGGCGATCTCCGATGGCACCGATTCGAGCGCATATTGCATGGTGAAGGGATAGCGGAGCAGTATCGAGCCGGACGAGATCGCAAAGATGCCGATGTCGACCGCGAGCTTCACCGCCTTGTCGCTCACGGTGGGATCGACCAGGTTGAGCCAGGCGGCAATGCCGGCGAACAGGATCGCCGAGCCGGTGGCGAGAATTTTGACCGAGCGGCCGCGATAGGCGTCGAAGGCGATCGTGGCCGTGCATACCGACGCGGCGGCGACCAGGCTGACAGTCGTCGACATCGCCAGCATCAGGGCGGTAAAGGCGCCATAGGGCGCGAGGATCAGAAAAATTGTCATTTCTTAGCCTCTTTTTGGGCCAATCTTTACACCGTAAAGATAAATAATGGCTAAACCTGTTGCGGTCAAGCGAAATCTTTACAGTGTCAAAATTAGTTGATCAGACTCTTTTAAAGTCATTTCCTATCAATCGTTTACTAAGGCGAGCGTCCGCCTTCTCGCGGCACGACATGCCCGAGTGATGCATCGTTTGGGCGCGCCTTCTCAAACCAAGCAGGCGCGGGCCGAAGCCGTTCGCGCCGAAAAACGAATTACGGTGACAGTGCACTCAATGCTATCAACTTCAATTAAGTGCAATTAACAATGGGCGTCTCCCACCGTTGAGTTCAATCCCATAGAGAGTTTCGCTGTGGCTACCTTTAGCAAGAGAGAGCAGAAAATCATGGACCGGCTCAAAGTCTCGGGCCATGCAAGTAGCGACGTTCAATTCGACGCTCGCTTTACCTTCATAGTACGGCCTTTTACGACGAAAACACCTATTGACACCACCTATTTAAAGCCAGTAATAATAGTCCTGTGGGTAGTAGGGGTGGAAAATTAGATCCGTCGGAGGAGACCTCGCCTCCGCCTTCGAAGAAGGAATATTTGCAGCGATAAAAAAACTGGAATTTGAATCGCCCATCGCTGGGATCGCAATTTTTCCCACCATCTTTGACAGCGCTATCGCTCCCGTACCACGCGACTATGTGAGGTACAAGAAGGGAGAAAAGTCAGTATTCGTCGGATTGCAGATTGATTTCTCGTCTTGGGCTTCGGCATCCAAGCAGGAAAAACTCGGACTGCTAGTCTAGCTGACAATATCAGAAATTCCATTGAACGCATTCCAGGAAAGTATCTTTTGAATTCGGATCGTAAGAGGCTTCTCGACGTCGTACGCCAAGCTCACAAGCATTTGGTCGAACGACTCTAATCCGCCCTACGGGCTACGGGCTTAGTTCGCCCACCCAATTGCCGTGAAAGCCATCGGGCACGCGATGGGCGAGATGCACCAGGGCGACGGGGCCGGCCTCAACGTCGGTCGCATTGAACACCGCGAGGTCGCTGCGGTTCTCCCGCGCGCGATAGACCACCGCAAGCAGCCAGCCGTCGCCTTCGCGCGCCTCCTTGCCGCGCTCGACGAACACCGGCTCGGAGATGGTGTCGCCCGCGGGTAGATGATATTTGCCGAGGCGTTGGCCCTTGCCGTCGACATGCACGATGCCCGAGAGTGCGCCGAACAGCGGCAGGCCCGGATTGGCGCAGGCGTACCAGCCGTGCGCGCTCTTCAGGCCCGCGCGGCGATCGTCGACCCGTGGAAACTCACCGGTGAGGTCGTCGAGATACGTCTGGCTGAAGCGATCGGTGTTGCCGGCGAGGTCAAACGTCCAGCGGCAGAGCCGCGCGCGCGACTTCTTCGGATCGGTTGGTCGGCCGTCGGGGTGCGGGAAGAGCGGCGCCTCCTCGAATTGCATGACATCGGCGATGATGCGATCGCCGTCTTCCCAGGCATTCATGACATGGAAGACGTAGCAATTCTCGCCGCGGAACCAGACGACGTCTTTTGCCGCGCCGTTGCGCTTCATCACGCCGACATGGGTGCCTTTCTCCGGCTCCCAGGCGTAGGCGGGCTGGCCGCCCATCGCGCGCTGCAGGCTGCCCGCGATCGGGAGCACCGGAAACAGCAGATGATTTTCGGTGACGATGAAGTCATGCACCATGCTGGCATACGGCGCTTCGAAGCGATCGAACCGCGTGACTTTGCCCGAAACATTGACCGAGCCGAAGGAGAGGGTAGGTGTGAAGGGGCCCGAGGCGTTGTAGCCGAAGAACACCATGTCGCCGGTGAGAGGATCGACCTTCGGATGGGCGGTGAAGGGCCCGGCGATGCGGCCGCCATAGTCGCAGTAGCCGCGCGTGGCGAGCGTGTCAGGCTCGATCTCGGTCGGCAGATGCGCCTCTTCCAGCGCCAGCAGGCGGCCACCATGGAAGACGATATTGGTATTGGCGACGCCGCCATCGGTCAACGCGGCCGGCGCATCTGCGAGCTTGCGGCCAAAACCGCCGAACAGCGCGCGGCCGGCATCGTGCTCGGCCTGCCATTTCGGCGTGCGGACCCAGCGGTTGCGGTAGGAGGCGCGGCCGTTCTCCAGATGAAACGCGTGCAGCATGCCGTCGCCGACGAACCAGTGCGCGCCCGGCGCGTCGAATTGCGGATTGGGACCGTTGCGGTAGAGCGTGCCGTTGAGCTCGCGCGGCAACTCGCCGGATATCTTGAGGAACGGGGCATCGCATTCCATCGGGATCGGGCAGCGGTTGGCCCATTCGGCACGGATCGGCGTCTCCTGCTGCATCGCACACTCCCTTAAGGCTATCTTTACATCGTAAAGATACGAGATATTATGCGCGGCCGATCCGGTCAAGCAAAATCTTTACACTGTAAAAATTAGGTCATATAACGCGCCGATGGCAAGAAAAGCTGAACCAGCACGAAAGGTTACGCGGCGCACAGTCCGTGCGGCGCCGGTGCGTTCGGTCCGGTCGCGCGGCGGTGCGCGGGCGGCAAAGGACGATACGCCCTATCACCACGGCGCGCTGCGCGACGCGTTGCTGCAGGCGGCCGAGCGGGTGCTCGAGCGCGACGGGCTTGGCGGCCTGACGCTGCGCGCGGTGGCGCGAGAGGCGGGCGTGTCGCACGCGGCGCCGACGCATCATTTCGGCGATCTCACCGGGCTCGTCAGCGAGCTTGCCGCAATCGGTTTCCGGCAGTTCAACGCGGCGATGGCGGCAGCCTGCGCTCCGGATGCGCCCTATCCCGGCAAGGGAATGGCCCGAGCGAAGGCCTATGTCGCCTATGCCCAGGCGCATCCCGGCATGTACGGATTGATGTTCCGCACCGAACGGCTGGACTATTCGCGGCCTTCGCTGCATGAGGCGGCCGAAACCTCGTTTTCGGGATTGGCGACTGCGATTGCCGCCAGCCGTCAGGAGCCAATCGAGCAGGAGCATCTGACACTGGACCAGGCGGCAGCAATCGCACGCGCCTGGTCGCTGGTGCATGGCTTCACGATGCTGCTGCTCGACGGAAGGCTGAAGGACATCCTGCACCGCCTGCCAGGAGGCGCCGACGCCGAGGAACTGCTGGACGCCATGCTCAAGGTAGCCATGGCCAAGCCGCCCGGATCGTAGCGCGCCGGCCTGCTTACGAAGCCACCAGCTTCTTCACCGGCGTCGGATCGAGATTGAAGATCCGCGCCGCGTTCAGGCCCAGAATATTGCGCTTGGCCTGCTCGGACAGGAACGGCAGGTCGCAGATCTCCTGTGGCAGGTCGAAATCGAAATGCGGCCAGTCCGACGAGAACAGCAGCTGCGTCTCGGCCTTGATCATCTCCAGCGTGTTCTCCAGCGCCTTCGGGTGCGTCGTCTCCATCGGCTGGGTAGTATAGAAGCAATTGGTGTTCATGTATTCGCTGGGCATGCGCTTGAGCAGCGGCGCCTCCGAGGGGCGCATCAGATACTGATCGTCGAGCCGCTGCATCAGGAACGGCACCCAGGCGAGCCCGCTTTCGACCCACACCGTCTTGAGCTTCGGAAACCGCTCCGGAATCCCGTTCAGTATCCAGTTGGTCATGTGCACCATATTGCACCAGACGAATCCCAGCGCATGCATGCCGAGAAAGCGGTTGATGGTCGCAAGCGAAGCATCCTGCCAGTGATAGCCGGCATGGAAGGCGAGCGGCTTGCCGGTCTCCTCGATCATGGAATAGAGCCGCATATAGTCGTTGTGATGCACCGGCTTGTTGCGGGTCGAGGTCACGCAGAAGCCGATCACGCCTTTCTTGCCGGCAAATTCCTGCACCGTCCGCTCGGCTTCCTTCGGCGTGTTGAAGGGCAAAACGATCAGCGACTTGATCCGGTCGTCCTCCGATAGGATGCGGTCGATCAGCCAACGGTTATAGGCGTTGCCGAGCCAGACCTCCATTTCCGGCTGCGGGTGCATGCCGAGGAACAGCATCGGCGTCGGAAACACCACCATGTTGTCGATACCGAGCGAGTCCATCGCGCGCCGCGTCAGCGTCACGTCGCGATGCACGGAGGTCTCCTCGACGATCTCGCGCTGGCCGTCCTGGTGCGGGATGCGTCCTCCGACCGACTGGTAGCGCAGGCCGAGGTCGCCGTTCAGCCCGTAGGGCGGGGCGGCGAGCCGCTCGTTCTGGAACCGGATCGCGTTGTCGCGGACCACGGGATCCTCGATATAGGTGACGATCTCTTTCCACGAGATGGTTTCGACGTGATGGGCGTCGATGTCGCAGACGAACATGTCCTGCAGGCCGCGCCGGATCGCGTTGCGCCTGGCATGCGCCAGGATGTCGCGGGTGTCGGTATGAACGGTGATTTCCTGGATCGCCGAATATTGCGGTCCGATCCTGCCCTGGATGTTCATGATCTTTCTCCCGCGGAATAGGTGTCTTCGTCCGGGCGGCGCCGGTACCAGAGCGCGAGCTCCATCGGACCCAGATGCATCGCGCGCAGCATTTCGGAAACCGCCGACAACAATTCCGTCGGCGTCAGCTCACTGTCATTGCGTCCTGAGATCGGCGGAAAAGTCCGTTCCTCGCCGTCGGACTTCGCAACATAGAGGCGGATCGCCGCGGTCAATAGTTGCGCCACGGCTTCATCGGAGACGCGGGAGGCTTCGTTGTTCTCGACCAGCTCGCGCGAAGTGCGAAGCAGTTCGCCCGCCATCCGGTCGATCCAGCCATAGGCGTCGTTGTTGCGATCGCCGGCGTCGCCGTTGCGATCGCCCGCGTCGCGCTTGCGATCGCCTTCAGGTCCGAACATAGATCTCGCCCTCCCGGATCGAGAAGTCGGCCTTGCGCAGCCGGATGCGGCTGCTTCCCTGGTGGCAGCCGGTCCGGATGCTGAACTCATAGCCGTGCCAGGGACAGACGATGTTGGTTTCGGTGGGATCATACTCGAGCGTTCGTGTCGTGCCGTCCTCGGCGACCGGCTCGATCACCCGTTTCATGATACGGCCCTGGCACACCGGACCGGCACGGTGGGCGCAACGGTTGTGCCAGGCGAAGAACTCATCGCCGATCCTGAAGATGCCGACCTCGAACTCCCCGCAATCGACGACCTTGCGGTCGCCATCGGCGTAGTCGGTCACTTTCCCCGCGGAATATTCGGGCATACGTCACTCCCGGCCGGAACGGACGCTTTGCCCAAGGAGGCGCCTCTCACCGGCCCCTGTCAATCCGGCGTGTTGTTGCGAAATGGCGAAAAACAAGGAGGGAGTGTGGTCAGTGCCTGGCTAATTCCAACCGAAACGGTCTGGCGCAAATCGTCCTCGGTCACGAGCACGATCAGGCCATCCTTTCCGGGGAGAGGCTTGGCGCTGCGGTTGTGGCCGGCATTCCTCACACGGCAATCCTTCGCTGCTGTCGGCGTGTAGAGATTGCTGAAGGTTTGGGCGTCGGCGCGATCAAAAAGGCAAATACCGCCATGGCCAAGACGACGGCACTCATGACATGACATGCATATATAAGGTGGCGCATTCGATGCTCGTTCGAAGGGAACCCATGGGAATACGGGCGTTCGAGCCGTGCAAGCTGGGGAAGGTTCAGGCCGATGGCGAGAAAGAACTGACATCGGCGCTGAATCGTTCTAGAAGAGCGCGTTATAATCCGTCATCGTTCGATCGTGCGTCGGCCCCACTCCATATCATGCCTGCCATATCCCCGAATAAACCCTATCGCGTCGGCCGTTCCCGCACCGGGCTTGGCCTGTTCGCCACAAGGCCGATCAGGAAGGGGACCCGGATCATTCGTTATTTCGGGCCGATTCTTGATTCGAAGAAGAAAAAAGACGACGCGATCGAGAACAAATATCTGTTCGAGCTCAACGATCGCTGGACCATCGACGGCTCGGTGCGAAAAAATATCGCCCGCTACATCAACCATGCGTGCAAGCCGAACGCGGAAAGCGACGTTCGCCCACGCAAGCGCAAGGTCTACATCCGCTCCATCAAGAACATCGAGGCGGGCGAGGAGATCAGCTACGATTACGGCACCGATTACTTCAAGGCCTATCTGAAGCCGATCGGGTGCAAATGCGACGCCTGCGAGAAGAAGCGGAAAAAGAAACGCGCCGAAGCCCGGGCCGAGCGCATCAAGGAGCGTGAAAAGGCCGAGCGCAAGGCGGAGCGCCTGGCGAAGAAGCTCGCCAGGGCGAAGGAGAAGCTCAGGAAGCTGAACGGCAAGGCGAAGCATGCCAACGGCAAGCCGGTGAATGGAAAAGCCGGCAATGGCACGGTCGCCAACGGCAGGCTCGCCAATGGAAAGCGTGCCAACGGCAGGCTTGCCGATCACAAGATCGCCGCCAGCCCGCTTCCCGACGTGAAGGCCGCCGACGGCCAGGACCGTCTGGCGGCGTAAGGCCTAGCTTTAGGCCACGATCGCATCGCCGCTTTTGCGCAGGCCGATATATTGCAGCTCGGCGAATACGCCGGTCGCGATCGCCTGCGCGACAACCACGATCTGGCCGAACAGGTTCGGTGAGACCGCGCCCGAGAACAGCAGCGCGATGCTGGCCAACGTCCATGCCGCGTTGCCGATGACCACGATCATCACCAGTGCCCTCGGCACGGATGGCCGCGTGCAGAGCCAGCCCACCAGGGCCGCATAGGCGATCAGGAACAGACCCGTCTCGCGCAGCAGCGCTTCCGGCAGATTGAGGAAGGAGGCGAGCGCGCCGGCATCCAGGGTCATCACGACGGCGGAGATGCCGCTGAAGATGGCGTCGGCGAGCAGCGCGCGGCGCAGGAATTGGGAAGCGTTGATCATGGGAGGTCTCCTCTCGTTGCAGATGGGTGGGGTCAGCGGAACCAGGACTTGAGCCGGCGCGCGAAACGTACCGGGCAGAGCGACTGCGCGACGCTGTGCTCAAAGGCCTGCACCCGCACGAACACGAAGAGGCCGGTGGCATGCACCAGGGGCTCCGGCATATTCAGGGAGCGCGCCACCAGCCAGGTTGCGAGCTTCGCGGCCAGCGGGGCCAGGACGGTGAGGGCACGGACAAGGGACAGCATCAGCATGGTCATCTCCTATGGTCGGGAAGATGAGCCGTCGCCGGGGCCAATTCGATTACCTGCCACGTAATGGAACGCACGAAATTGGCGTGATAGGTTTTCCACCATGAACGCACATGCATCCACGGCGCGAGCCGAACCCGCAAAGCCCCTTCATGTCGGCGAGCACCTGCGCGGATGGCGGCAGCGCCGCCATCTGAGCCAACTCGACCTCGCCGGTGACGCCGAGATCTCGGCGCGGCATCTGAGCTTTGTCGAGACCGGCCGCTCGGCGCCGTCGCGCGACATGGTCCTCAAACTGGCGGAGCGACTGGACGTGCCCCTACGAGAACGCAATGTGCTGCTGGTGGCCGCGGGTTTTGCGCCGGCCTTTCCGCAGCGCTCGCTCGATGATCCTGCGCTGAAGTCGGCGCGCGAGGCGATCGACCTGGTCTTGAAGGCACACGAGCCCAACCCGGCCCTGGCTTACGACCGGCACTGGAACCTGGTCTCGGCTAACCGCATGGTGGCGCCGCTGCTCGAGGCCGTACCGCAGCGGCTGCTGGGCCAGCCCTTCAACATCCTGCGGCTGGCCTTTCACCCCGAAGGCCTGGCGCCACGCACGGTCAACCTCCCCGAATGGGCCGCGCATCTGCTGGAGCGCCTGCACCGCCAGTGTGAGGCGACCGCCGATCCGGAATTGCTGAAGCTCTATCGGGACCTGAAATCCTATCCGATCCCGGCGCGCTCGGGCCCGGTGCCGGCCGACAGCGTCGCGATCCCCTTCAAGCTCCGCCACAACGGCGAGGTGCTGAGCTTCATCTCGACCACCATGGTGTTCGGCACGCCGGTCGACATCACGCTGCAGGAATTGGCGTTGGAAACCTTCTTCCCGGCCGACGAACTGACGGCGAGTCGGTTGCGGGAGATGGCTGCCCGCATGAAATAGCGCCTTGTTTTGGGGTGTATTCGGCATAATTTGGGGGCTCCATTCCGGAGGACGCCCTCATGAGTTCACTCAAGCCGCTGAAGATCGACATCGTCTCCGACGTGGTCTGCCCGTGGTGCTATATCGGCAAGAAGCGGATCGAGGACGCGCTGGCGCTCGCGACCGACGTGCCGGTGGAAGTGAACTGGCGGCCTTTCTTCCTCAATTCCTGGGTGCCGCGCGAGGGCATCAGCCGCGACGAATATCTCACCGCGAAATTCGGCTCGCCCGAGGCCTACAAGGGCATCGCCGGCCGCGTGGTGGCGGCGGCGGGCGAGGAGGGGCTCTCCTATCATCCCGAGCTCGTCAAGCGTCAGCCCAACACCATCGATTGCCATCGCCTGATCCACTGGGCGGAAGCGCAGGGCAAGGCGGCGGAAATGAAACAGCGGCTGATGGAATTGTATTTCCGCGATGGCGGTGACCTCACCAATTTCGATGTGCTGGTGCAGGCGGCGGCCGATGTCGGCCTCGATGCGGATGACGTGCGCAAGCGGCTCACGAGCGACGAAGACGTCGCGCGGATCTCGGGCTGGGCGCAGGAAGCGTCCGACAAGGGCATCTCCGGCGTGCCGACTTACGTGTTCGCGCAGAAGTATGCGGTCTCCGGCGCGCAGCCGGCCGAGATGCTCGCCCGCGCCATCCGCCAGGTCTCGGCGGAAATGAACGCGCAGGCAGCGGAGTGACGCGATAGAGCGTCATTCCGGGGCGCGCCTGAGCGCGAACCCGGAATCTTGATCCGCGTCGTGTGTCTTCGACAAGTCGTCAAAATCCATCAAAAAGAATGAGGAAGAGAGCGTCATGATCTATGAACTGCGGACCTATACCGTGAAGCCGGGCACTGTCGGCGACATGGTCAAAGCGGCGAGCACGGTGTCGCGCGACATTCGCGGCGACAATTTCGGCAAGCTCGAAGGTTACTGGTGGACCGAGATCGGTCCGCTCAATCAGGTGCTGCATATGTGGAGCTACAGCGATCTCGACGAACGCGCCAAACTGCGCGCCGAGCTTGCCAAGAACCCGCGCTGGACCGGCGAGTACATTCCGCTGATCCGCCCAGTATTGGTGCGTCAGGAGGTGCGCCTCTTGAACGCGGTCAAGCCGCCGGTGGCGCCTGCCTCGACCGGCAACATCTACGAACTGCGCAACTATCGCGCCAAGCCGCTCGGCGCTGTCAGGCAATGGGCCGACGCGTTTACCGCTGCCCTGCCGGCGCGCGAGAAATATTCCAAGATCGTAGGCCTCTGGCAGACCGAGACGGGACAGCCGAACGAGGTCTGCCACATCTGGGCCTATCCGAGCCTCAACGCTCGTGCCGAGGCGCGCGCCAATGCTTCGAACGATCCGGTTTGGAAGGAATTTCTGGGCAAGGGGCCGGCGTTCCTGGAAGAGATGCACTCCACCATCATGCTGCCCGCGCCGCATTCGCCGTTGCGGTGAGGGGCTTAACGAGCCTTTTTCCGATTCCTGATGAAATGAACCACGCTGCGCGCCGCGTCGCGCGCGGTCTGGCGCGTGGCCAGCGCCGCGTGGATCATCGCCACGACCGGATCGTTCGCCCTAAGCGGGATCAGCACCTCGCCGATCGCAAAACGGCCGCGCCAGATCGGATTGATCATGGGATGATCGGGGCTGGCGGTGGAATCCGCCGACGCGATCTTGGGATCGGCGCAGAGGTGGCGGGTCAGGTCCAGCGTGAGCTGCACGCCCGGTGAATATTTCGCAAAACGCTCGTCGACGCCGATCTTGAAGAAGAAGGCGCGGGTCTGGTGCCGCAGCACGATGCCCGCAGCGACCGGCGTATCGCCGGCGCGCAGCGTCACGATTTCGCATTGGCCATTTTGCGCAAGCGCTTCAGTGGCGCGGCGGATGAAGGCGAGGTCGCCTTCGACCTGCAACAGGCCGGTGCCGCGCTTGCCCTTCCAGCCACTGGCTTCCAGCCAAAGGAAGGCTTCCAGCGCAGTGGTGATTTTTTGCGGTGATCGCGCTACGTCGAACATGACGTTGCCGTGCTCGGCGAGCCGGTGGCGCTGCCGACGCAGTTCCTTCAGCTTCTTGGCACTCAGCGCGTCCTGCAGCAATTCATCGGCGGCTAGCGTGGCGTCAAGCGAGGCGCGCAGATGCCAGTTCAGGATGCGCGAACGCAGGCCTTCGCCGCGCAATACCCTGTTGACAGTCTTCATTGCCGCGCCGTCGAGCGAAACCTCGCGCAACAGCAGCGCCCGCGCGCCAGCTTTGCGTGCCGCCTGCATCAGCTGCTGCGCGGCGTCTTCCGCGGCATCGCCATCGAGCAACGGAGTGCACAGCGTGCCATAGGGGTGTGCGCTGGCGAGCGCGGGCAGGGGAATCCCGGTGGCGCGCGACAGCGGCACCACCGGCATCAGCCCGATCAGCCGGCTATCGTTCCACGCCGCCAGCGTCGAAGCGCCGGTGCGGCCGGGCGCGGTCGCATTCACCGCCAATTCCCAATCGGGCAAATAATATCCGTTCGGCTCGATGGCGCGTTCGGCCAGAGCACGCCAATCGCCGATGTCGATGGAGGTGAGCGGCAGCTGTACCGGCTCGCGCATCGGAGGGATTTCGGTGCGCGCAGGCGCGGCCGTGGCATCCCTGCTCGATGCACGGCGTAACACCGTCAGATCGACAATGTCGGCCACGTCCGCTTCCCCGTATTTTCGGCGGAACTTACCGGAAAGGTTGGAAGAAGCCGTGTGCGCAGCCGTGCAATTCGAACGGCAATATTAACGCTCTGTTGACCATGAACAGGCTGCTAGATCGGCTCGTAGCTCTCGGTTTCGCAATTGTCGTCTGTATCGACCCGCCGGCGGTCGACGATCGCCCCGTCGCTGATGGTGATGCGCCAGGTTTGCGGGCCGATCGGCTTGCCCGTGGCGGAATTGACCTCGGCGCGGACGCAAGCCGTCCAGCCGGTGCCGCGCGCCTCGTGATGCGGCGCCGAGACCCGCACGTCGTGCGGGAGCGAATTGGCGACAAAGACCGCGTCCAGATTGTCATGGACCAGCAGCCGGACGTCGGGGGGCGCCTCGGGCGGGGGCGGCTCGGCCTCCTTGGCGCGCATGAATTCGGGAACCGGCGAGCGGACGTCGGCAAAGCCGCACCCCGTCAGCACCAGCGCCATCCCCGCCGGTAACACGATATGTAGGAACCCACCCCGCATGATCGGAACTTAAGCGCTGGCGGTAAAAAAAGCGCCCCGGGGGAACTTCACTTCGCTGGCGCCGGCCGATCAACAAATCCTGATCGCGCGCGTCAAACCGCTGTCCGGCATGAATCCGTTCGAACCACCCCAAAGCAAGCTGCGTCCAATGGACCAGCATTCATCAGGGGAGGTGGCCCATGTTCCGCACCGCATTCTGTTCCGCGCTTTTACTAACTGCCTTCCTTGCCGGCTCCAGCGCCGCGCATGCCGAAAACCGTCTGGCCCTCGTGATCGGCGAATCCGCCTATCGCGCGGTGCCGTCGCTGCCCAATCCGGCCAACGACGCCAGGGCGATGACCAAACTGCTCGCCGACTCCGGCTTTGAGGTCACGACCGCGGCCGATCTGTCGCAAAAGGACCTGAACCAGAAGATCGGCGACTTCACCGCGGAGATCGCGGCCAAAGGACCTGATACGGTGGCGCTGGTGTTCTACGCCGGCCATGGCCTGCAGATCGACGGCGAGAATTATCTGGTGCCTGTCGACGTCGACCCCAAGCGCGAAGCCGACATTCCCCTGCAGGCGGTGCGGCTGAACGATATCCTGAACACGCTCAATTCGGTCCCCACCAAAATGCGCATCCTCTTGCTGGATGCTTGCCGCAACAATCCGTTCCCCGCGCTCAGCCAGACCGCCGGCCGCGGACTGGCGCTGGTCGACACCAAGACCGGCGCGCCCGGCACCTTCCTGTCCTATTCGACGTCGCCCGGCGCGGAAGCCGAGGACGGCCAGGGCTCCGACAGTCCCTATACAACAGCGCTGCTCACGGCTGCCCGCACTCCCGGCCTGCCGATCGAGCAGGCGTTCAAGCAGGTGCGCGTTGCCGTCAACAAGGCGACCGGCGGCCGGCAGACGCCCTGGGAAAGCTCCTCGCTGACGGAGGATTTCAGGTTCGTGGCCGCGACCGACGCGCGTGATGCGAATGCCGCGTTGCCGCCAGCGGCGGCCAGCCCGCCCAAGCGCACCGTCGATCAGTGGAAGCGCGACCTGTGGGGCAAGCAGGGCGGCGTGGCGCATGAAATGATCGTCGCCGACGGGACGCTCGAGGCTTACCAGGCTTATGACGCCATGTTCACGCAGTCGCAGTTCACGCCCGAGGTTCGCGAGTGGATCGTTCGCGAGAGCAAGATGCTGGCGTGGAAGGAAGCCGTGCTGATCAACACGGCGGCGAGCTATCGCTCGTTCCTTGCGCAATATCCCGACACGGATCTTACGTTGACCGCGCGCACGCTGATCGAGCGGTTGCGCTTCAAGCCGATGCCGGTGGCACAGGTGGCCTCCCTCAACACCTGCACGACGCCCTCCGCTCCGTTGCAGCTCAAGAAGGCCGATCTCGCCCCGGCGATTGAACAGAAGCCGGCAGTCACCAGGAAGGTCGTTGCCGCGCCGCCGCGCGAGATCGATCCGCCCGCGCGCACGCTGCCCCCGCGCCAGGTTTACGTCGATGATCCCGTCTATCGCGGCCCGCCGATCTATCGACCGATGCGCTTCGGCTTTGGATATGGCGGTGGCGGCGTCATGCGACGGCCGATGGGATTTGGGCGGCGCTTCTAGCGCTAAACATTACGAAGAGTTCAGAGAAGACCGGCCTTGCGCCGGTCTTCATTTTTGGAACCAGTCTTCGCTTTTTGATGAATCCGCGGCTTTGCCGCGGAAGCCTTGCGCAGTAAGTTCGGAGCGGGCGACGGCAAGGGAGAGCGGGGGATGAAGACGTTGACGGTGGCAGCTGCGCTTCTGGCGCTGTTGGTGTTGCCCGCGGAGGCGCAGATGGGAGGCGGCCGGCGGCATGGCGGCGGCGACGACAAAAAAGCCGACCAGAAAAAACCGCAGATCGACGAGAAGGCCTACAAGGAAGCGTTGAAGCGCATTCCCGAGCCGAAAGAAAAATACGATCCCTGGAGCGGCGCGCGGCCGACCGATCAAAAGCCGACCAAATAAATCGCGAGATCATGGGTTGTGAATGCGCCACGGGCCCAAGCGGCCGTGTCGCGGCGTAATCGAACGGATTCAACTGTCAAAGAGCCGGGCGGGCGCACCTCCGCCTTCTCGCGGCGATATGCCCGAGTGATGCATCGCGTTCGCGAATTTACGGAATTTACGGTGACAGTGAATTTAAATTTACAGAATTTACGGTGACAGGAATTTACGGTGACAGTGCATTCAATTGACTCGTCGCGCCCCGACGGGCATCATGCGGCATGGCCCGCCTCGCCCGTGTCGTCGTCCCCGGTCATCCGCACCATGTCACCCAGCGCGGCAACGGCCGCGCACGGACCTTCTTCGGCGAGGCCGACTATGCGCTCTATCGCGACCTGCTCGCCGCCAATTGCAGCGCGGCCGCCGTCGAGGTATGGGCCTGGTGCCTGATGCCCAACCACGTTCACCTCATCCTGGTGCCGTCCGATCCGGACGGGCTGCGCCGCGCGCTGGCGCGCGTGCATCGAACCTACGCGGGAATTATCCAGGCGCGGCGCAAACGCAGCGGTCATTTCTGGCAGGGCCGGTTCGGCGCCGTCGCCATGGACGAGCAACATCTGGCGGCGGCGCTGCGCTATGTGTCGCTCAACCCGGTGCGGGCGCGACTGGTGGAGCGGGCACGGGATTGGCGGTGGTCGTCGACGCGCGCGCATTTGCGCGGCAAGGACGACGGCGTCACAGCGCTGGCGCCGGTCCGGGATCGTTTCCCGGACTTCGCCGATCTGCTCGCAAGCGAACCGGAGACGGATCTGTTCGCTTCGCTCCGCGCCGCGGAGAGCATCGGCCGGCCGCTCGGCGATGACCGCTTTCTCGCCCGCCTCGAGCGACGGACCGGGCGCGTTCTCAAACCAGGCAAGCGCGGGCCGAAGCCAGCCGTACCGGAAGACAGTTAATCTCTGGCCAGTGGAGTTAAGTGCACTGTCACCGTAATTCCCGGTTCGGCGCCGTCGCCATGGACGAGCAACATCTCGCGGCGGCGCTGCGCTATGTGTCGCTCAACCCGGTGCGGGCGCGGCTGGTGAAGCGGGCGCAGGATTGGCGGTGGTCGAGCACGCGCGCGCATTTGCGCGGCAGGGACGACGGCCTCACCGCGCTGGCGCCGGTCCGGGATCGTTTCCCGGACTTCGCCGATCTGCTCGCAAGCGAACCGGAGACGGATCTGTTCGCTTCGCTCCGCGCCGCGGAGAGCATCGGCCGGCCGCTCGGCGATGACCGCTTTCTCGCCCGCATCGAGCGACGGACTGGGCGCGCCTTCTAAAGCCAAGCAAGCGCGGGCCGAAGCCGCCCGTGCCGAAAGCGGTTGATCGCCACGCCATGGAGCCAACGCTGGCAATAGCTGCGTGAAAGTCAAATGACGCCGGTTGATACCGAGCGGCCGCTGGAGTCTGGAATGTCCGCGGCAAGGAAACGCTTGAACAGCATCGCGCCAGTCTCCTGCATCGACGCTTTTGCCCGCTCGATCTCTCTCGCGCCCTCGGCTTTTTCATCTTCGCCGGGGGCGCAAAGCAGGAGCTGTCCCCGTACCATGCGGGCGAGGCATTCGGGAATGCGGGCGTGGCGCTCGGTCGCGATCCTCATGGCCTCCTCGGCGGTGGCGGAGGCTTTCGCGCGATCGCCATCCATCCGGTAGGCATTGGCCAGATCCGCGAGAATGCGGGGCTCGTTCTCGAGGCCCGCCTTTCGCGACCTGGCAAACCTGAGCGCTTCGGACAAATCCTCGATCGCCGACGTGAGCCGGCCGGCGACGATGTGCGATTGTCCGCGACACGCCTGGGCGTAGACGCGCAGGTAGGGGTTGCCCGTTCGCGTGGCGATGGAAAAGGCGCGGTCGGCGTGTTCCTGCGCGAGCCGCCCATTTCCCTCTGCCCAGGCGAGCTCCACATAGGCAAGGCTCGGAATGACGTGATTGAGCGCGTCGATCTGGCTCTCGTCCATATCCAGGATGGCGTCGAGGAAGGGGCGGGCTTCATCGCCGCGGCCGAGCATGACAAGGGTTTGGCCGCGCATCACGGTCAGCCACACACCGACGTCGAAGCCGAGCATCTGGCGGTCGAATTTGACGATCTCGTGCGCGCGGTCCATCGCCTCGATGTTCATCTGCAGCGCTTCGGACATCCTGCCCGAAGTCCGCAGCGCGTGACAAAGCACGGCCTTGAGCGCGATCTGCACGCTGACATCGTTGCCCTCGTCGGCGATCGCCTTGGCTTCCAGCACCTTCTCGACGTATTCGTCGGCCGAGCCGCCATTGGCCAGGTTGCGGCCATAGACCGCGTGAAGCAGTGCAATCGCTCTTATGTCTTTCGAGGCGAGGGCCAATCGCCTGGCCTCCTCGAAATAGAGCAGCGCCTCCTGCGCCGGGATGCCTTCACGCCAGCCGAAGTTCAGGACCTGGCCAATGGCCATCATCTTGAGATAGTCGGTCGGCTGGGACGAGGGCACCCCGGAAAGCAGCTCGCGAACCTTCTTCCAGCTTCGCAGCGCCTGGCTCGGATCGTTGGCGCCGATCCAGACCGCCGCCCGCATGTTCTGCTGCGCCGCCTTGAGGTTTTCGCCGGCCTGCTCCAGGTGATAGGCGAGCAGCGAGGCTCGCTCTTCCGCATGATCCTTGAAGGCGGCTTCCATGGCTTGAGCGACCTTGGCGTGAAGCTCGCGGCGGCGTTCACTCAGCAGTGAGTGATAGGCGACCTCCTGGATCAGAGGGTGACGAAAGGCGAGAAGCCGCTGATCGAAGGGAGGCGCGTCGTAAAGCAGCTCGGTCTGGCGAAGCTGCTGGAGCGCTTCCGACAGCTCGGGCGGCTCCAGGCCAGCGATGCGGTCCAGGATCAATGTCGAGATCTCGCGGCCGATGACGGACGCGATCTCGAGCACTTTCTTGGCGTTCTCTTCGAGGCGATCGATCCGGGCCGCAACGACGGCCTGCACGGTCGAGGGAAGCGGAATGGAATCAAGCCCGCCCTTCAGGCGGTATGATCCCCGCTCGCCCTCGAAGTCGCCCCGCTCCACCAGCGCGTTGATCAGCTCCTCGAGGAAGAATGGATTGCCTTGCGCGCGCTCGATGATGTTGCGGCCGAGCAGGGCCAGCGACGTATCGCCGCCGAAATGATCCTGCACCACGAGCGCCGCCTGAGCGGGCAACAGCGGCCGCATGTTGATCTGGCGGTAATGCGACCGCTGCATCATCGGCGCCGAGAAACCCGGCCTGAAATTGACGACCAGCAGGACGGTGGTGCCGACGACCGCGTCGGCCAGCGCTTCGACGAACTCTTCGCTCGCCGCATCAATCCAATGCAGATCCTCGACGATGACGACTGAGACGGGTTCGCGGGGGGAGTGCGGCAACATCCTCACGAAGTCGAGGAGCTGGGTCTTCCTGGTTTTCGGATCGTGCTTTTCCGCCGGGCGCTGCGGGTCGGCGAGGCCAAGGAACTCCAGGAGGATGGCAGGTAGCTGCGCGGAGACCGGAAGGTCCGCCAGCTGATCAAGCACCATGCGGCGTGAAACATCCGCCGCCTGCTTGAACCGAAGGCCGAAGTAATCCCGCATCAATTCCAGCACCGGCTGAAACGGTGTCGCCCGGCCGTGCGCCAGCACGCGCGCCTCGTAGACGCGGATGCCCTTGCCCCGGCAATTCTCGGCGAACTCGAAACAAAGGCGGCTCTTGCCGATGCCGGCCTCTCCGACGACACCGACCACATGGCCTCCGCCCCTGATCGTGCTCTTGAGCTCCTGAAGCAGAGAATTAAACTCGTCGGTCCGCCCGGTCAGGGGGCTTAACCTGATGCCGCTGCGAAACACGCCGCTGGAAGGCGCATGCTGCAGCCCTCTCACCTTGAAAACTTCGGTCAGATTGGCAATGCCGCGAAGCGTCTGCGGGCCGAGCGGCTCGACTTCGATGAACTGCCTTGCCGCAGTGTAGGTCTCTTTCGAAATCAGGATCGTGCCGGCCTCGGCCAATTGCTCCAGCCGGTTGGCGAGGTGCACATTGGGTCCCGCGGCGTCGTAGGTCTGGTAGATGCCGTGCTCTATCGTTTGAACGACGACTTCGCCGGTATGGACGCCTACCCGGATCTGTATGTCCGGATCGTCGAGCCGGGTGATCCCATCCTGCATGGCGAGCGCTGCGAGGCAGCCGCGAACGGCGTGATCTTCATGCGGCTGCGGGGCGCCGAAGATGGCCATGACGCCGTCGCCCTGCGACTTGTTGACGACGCCGTCATAGCGGGCGACGGCCTCTTTCATGATGTGCAGAACCGGTTGAAGGCGCTTCATCCCCAGCTCGGGATCGCCCAGGCTGTCGATCAGGCCGGTCGAATTGCGGATGTCCGCGAACAGGATGGTCAGCCGCTTGCGCTCGCCGCCCTTGGCGTTCAGCGAAGCCAGCACATGTTGCCAGGACGGGTCGGCGACAGGCTGCGAAGCCGCGGGCTTCAGCGCCGCGCTGCAGCGTCCGCAAAAGCGCGCCGTGGGGCCATTGAGATGGTGGCAGGCGCTGCACTCGATGCCGAGCGTGGCCCCGCACCCTTCGCAATACTCATTGGTCGGCCTGTTTTGCCGACCACACCGCAGACAATGCATCATTGAGCCCCTGAAATGAAAGCGGAGCACGAGGGAAACAATAGACCTAACTATCGATCAATTCCATGCCGCTTTGCAGCAATACATTGTGGCTGCTTTCGGGACGTTTTGTCTGCCGCGAGACGGGAGCCACAACCTCAACGGGAAATGTGGTGTCAATCCTCCGACGTTGCCAGTTGACGAACTCCGCGTCAAATGAGCGCGGCGGTTGTTCGATGGAAAAACCGCACTTTTGGGTCTATGATCTCGGCATGAGCTTTTTGAACTGGCCCACGGAAGAGGTGCTTCCGAGCCGACGCGCTCAGCAGCATCGGCGCCGCGTGGTGTCGGAATTGTTCAGGAAATTTCATCACGCGTTTCCTGAGGTGACCTATGAATTGCTATGGGAGTCTCCGACCGTCAACGCACAGGCCTGGCGGCTTGGTTCGGCGCAGTATGTGCGCGTGTACGGAGGCCTGGTCCGTCATCCCGCGATTACGAAATACGGACTGGCGCTGATGCTGGCGCACGAGACCGGACATCACCTGGGAGGATTGCCGCGCGATCCCGCCATGCCCTGGCTGACCTGGCAAGGTCAGGCGGATTATTGGGCCGCCAGCGTCGGTATGCCGCAGATTTGGGGAGGACGTGCGAGGGCGGCGACGCTGAGGGCAGCGCGCGAGCTCCTGCAATTGCACGAAATGTTCGAGAGGCAGCTCGAGGACGACGAGCCTGATCTGACGGCGGAATGCCGATATCGAATATGGCGAGCGGGCGCGCGGGGCGAGGTGATGCCGGGATGTGCGACGGCAGAGTTCGAGTCGATTTTACGCAAGGAAAGCAAATTGGAAGGGTAAGTCATTTTTGATCAGTAACGAGGAGAGTAGCCATGGGTGCATTGATACAGACCAAGGGAACGCAGCGGCTCGTCAAATTGTTCAACTCTCGATTTTCCAATCTTGTGACGGCGCGCACGTGGAACAACTCTATCGGGGGGGGCAAGACCAACATTTGCGCTGCATTCAATGCGGGCAAACTAGTGGACATTTCCGATGAGTTCATCGCTCAGAATGCGGATATCTCATCGCCGCAAACTTGGCCAAGTGACATGAATGATCTTCTATACCCCAGCGCCACGTTGAGCGTCGGCGGTGTTTCCAACCCCTCCACCTTCACCTTCAACATTCCAAGCCCCGGCAACCCACCACAAGTGATTGTCGCGCCATCCGGCGGAACGTTAGGATCGGCCGTTTCCTGTATCAACCGGCCCAAAAGGATTCCGCACAAGACTACCGTTAACTCGTTTTCGGTGTCCGGCACTACCTTGACCGTCAACTTCACGAAAAACTGCCCGAATCTGGCCGCCAATGATCTGGTCTGTTTCGCCCAAGGCAACCATGAACGATTGGTCCGACGATGGCGTTGGTATCTCCAAAACGATCTCACCGCGCCCAACAATGACGCTATTCGACAGGCAATTAATGCGGCGCTGGACGATGACACTTACCAGAATATTCAGTTTCAGACCGTCGAAGACAAGCAGCAGGTTGTGACGACGCCCACGGCGACGCTGACACAGGACGGCAACGATGAGCTCTCTGACAACATGCAGATGAACATTCTGCTGATGACGCAATCGACGACCTCGCCCGACAAGCTCGACCCGCAATAACCGGCCGATCTATCGCGAATGAGTGACGGATTGCGCTACACCGATCAAAAGGCGGTCAGGTAGCCCGTAGGGCGGATTAGCGGAGCGTAATCCGCCGCCTCGCCGAGCGCGATCATCGCCGCTCGCCGAATTTTCCGCCGGTGTCGATCTGGCCGCCCCAGTCGATCGGAACGAGCCCGGCCTGCACGTCGCGATGGAACGAGGAATGCGGCCAATCGCGCACGCGGGTCACGAGACCATGCTTGAGCGGATTGATCCAGCAATATTCGACATGGCGTGCATAGTCGGATTCGTCGCGGATCAGGTGCTCCCAGAAGCGGCGCTGCCAGATGCCGCGCTCGTTGCGCGCGACGCGGATGGCGCTGCGCCGCTCCTGCTTTGGCAGGCTTTTCGCGAAACGGCTCTTGATCAGCCTCCAGCGTGTCGAGAAGTCGCTATCGCCCGGCGGTAGCTGCAAGACCGCATGCAAGTGGTCGGGCAGCACGACGAATGCGCCGATCTCGAAGTCACAGGTTTGTCGCGTGGCGGCGACCGCCTCGCGCAGCGCGGCGATATGATCGACAAGCAAGGTCTCACGCCGTTCGAGAAGATTGACGGTGAAAAACCAGCACCCACCCGGAACGAATGCGCGGCGATAGTTCGGCATGAAGCGAAGCTAGCAAAGGTAAGAGTTCTGTCATAGCATAACGGCGGATTACGCTTCGCTAATCCGCCCTACGGGCTGTTTTGCTGCGATCACCCCGCGATCCCCGCAACCGCGGCCTTGAAGCGCCGGCTGCCGGCGACCGTTTCGCCGCTGTCGAGACGGAGCTCGAAATCGCCGGAGGCGCGCCACTCCAGCGCGACGACGCGTTTGAGATTGACCAGGCGGCTCCGATGCACGCGCGCAATTCCGAACGGGGCGAGCCGTGCTTCCTGCGCCTGCAACGTGGTGCGGATGAGATGGCTGCGGTGGTCGGTCAATTGGAATTCGACATAGTTGCCGGCCGAGCTCACGGAGGCGATCTCGGCCGGATTGACCAGGATGCTGATGCGGCCGTCGCGCAGCCATAATTCGGGAAGCGTTGCCGAGGCGTCTGCGCCGTTTGCCGCGACGGCTTCGGTCTGGATCGGCGCGGCGGGAGCCGGCCGTTCGGCGAGCCAGAACATCGCCGATATCGCCGAGAAGGCGAACACATCCTTGCGAAGCTCGTAAAGCGCTTCGCCGGCGAAGCGGAATGAATAGCTGAAGCCCGCAAGATGATAGGCGAGGTCGCGGAGCAGCCCCATGCCGGCGATGTGAAGCGCGGAAAAGGTCAGGAGCAGCGCTACAACTCCAGCCGCGGTGGCGAGCGGCCGGCCGTTGCGGTTGCTGACGAGATTGGCGGCGCGGCGCGCCAGCGGCACCAGCGCCGCGATGACGACGCCGCTGGTGATCTCCCATAGCGCCGGCTCCCAGAAATTGTGCGCTGCGCCGAGCCGCCACGCGATGTCGCGCGCGTTGGAGAACGCGTTCACGACGCAGGACATCGTGATCAGGAGGATGGCAATGGCATAAACCGCGGATGGCGAGAGCCGAGCGTGCACGCCGCCTGGCCCAGCCATCGCTCCGTTCGGCTCAGCGGAGGAAATTTCGTCCCGCCGGCGCAACCATCCGCCCCATCGCGGCTGGACAGACGCCGGCGCAGCCAGTTGGATCAGCGATCTGAGCATGGGCAGGAATTGGCAAGCAGCGAGTGGACCAACATGACCAGCCTATATCGACCCGGTGCGGCGGAAAAGCGGTGCAAGCGGTCTGTCACAATATTTGCGGAACTTGTTCGGATATCAGCGTTTTTGCCGCTGGTGGGCTGCCTTGTGGCAGCGCCCGCGGCCACCGCCTCCTGGGACCATTGGGGCGGCGACCAGGGCGGCCTGCGTTTCTCGAAACTCGACCAGATCACGCCGGCCAATGTCGGAAACCTCGTGCGCGCCTGGGAATATCGCACCGGCGACCTGGACAGCCGCCCGCCCGTGGCGATGAAGCGGACGAAATTCGAAGCGACGCCGCTGTTCGTCGAGGACAGTCTCATTCTCTGCTCGCCCTTCAACGAGGTGATCGCGCTCGATCCCGGCACGGGGCAGCAGAAATGGCGCTACGATCCAAAAATCTCCAACGCCCAGCGTCCCGGCAACCGCTACAATTGCCGCGGCGTCGCTTATTGGGTCGACAGCCAGGCCACCGAGGCCGCGGCCTGCCGCAGCCGGATATTCATGGGCACCAATGATGCCCGTATCATCGCGCTCGATGCCAGGACCGGCGCGCCCTGCGCCGATTTTGGCGAGCACGGCGAGGTCAAGATCGATATCGGCAAGGATCTGCTGTGGCCGGGCGAGTTTCAGATCACCTCGGCGCCGGTGGTGACGCGCGGCGTGGTCGTGGTCGGCTCGTCGATCTCCGACAATGTCCGCGTCGAGGCGCCGCTCGGCACGGTGCGCGCCTTCGATGCCCGCAGCGGCAAGCCGCGCTGGAGCTTCGATCCGCTGATTCATGACGGCATCGACGCCGGACACGCCAATGTCTGGGCGCCGATGTCGGCCGATGACGCGCGCGGGCTGATCTTCCTGCCGACGACCTCGCCGAGTCCGGATTTCTGGGGCGGCAAGCGCGTCGGCAACAACGAGCACGCCAACTCTGTGGTGGCGCTGAAAAGCGAGACCGGCGAGATCGCCTGGTCGTTCCAGACCACCCATCACGACGTCTGGGATTACGATCTGCCGGCACAGCCGACGCTGGCGCGGATCGATACCGGCGATGGCATGCGCGACGTCGTGATCCAGCCGACCAAGCAGGGTTTTGTCTTTGTACTCGATCGCGACACGGGAAAGCCGGTATGGCCGGTCGAGGAGCGCGCCGTCCCGCAAGGCGGCGTGGAGGGCGAGAAGCTGTCGCCGACCCAGCCGTTTCCGACCCATGTGCCGCCGCTGTCGCCGCAAAAGTTTTCCGCTGACGACGAGTTCAAGTTTCCGCCGCTGATCGGCAGTCCCGACTGCCATGCGCTGCTCGCGAGCGCGCGCTATGAGGGACTTTTTACCCCGCCGTCGACGCAGGGCACGCTGATCTATCCGATGACCGGTGGCGGCGTGAACTGGGGCAGCGCGGCGTTCGATCCCGTCCACCAGATCCTCTACGCCAACACGACCAACGCCATCCATCTGGTCAAGCTGATGCCGGCGGCTGAAGCCGAAGGCTACAAGCCGCCGCCGGGTCAAGATTTCGGCCGGCAGCGCGGCGCTCCCTTTGCGATGACGCGCGTGGTGGCGATGTCGAAGCTCGGCCTGCTCTGCAACAAGCCGCCCTGGGGTACGATGGTCGCGGTCGACCTCAAGGCTGGAAAGATCCTGTGGCGCTCGACTGTGGGCACCACAGAAGATCTCGCGCCGCTCGGTATCGCCTTCCACTGGGGCACGCCGCTGGTCAATGGCGTCGCGATCACCGCGGGCGGCGTCATCTTCACCGGGGCCGCGGACGCCTACTTGCGCGCTTTCGATGCCAAAACGGGCGAGGAGCTGTGGCAGGGCCGGCTGCCGGTGCCGGGCCTCGCCAATCCCATGACCTATCTCTGGAAGGGCGAGCAATATGTCGCCATCGCCGCCGGCGGCCATTCCGAGGTCGGCACCTCGATCGGCGACAGCGTGGTGGCGTTCCGCCTGCCGCGCGCCGGCGAGGCACCGTCGCTGTGGTCGCGCACCATCGACCGGCCCGGCGGGCGATTTTTGAGCGGGGCTGTTGCGGCGCTGCTCGTGGTCGTGCTGATTTCGATCGGGCTGTGGCGATGGCGGCGCTGGCGCAGGTCAAGAAACGCGTCCACCTGAGCGGCACAAATCCGAAAGCCGAAGCGGGGTGGGCTACGACAGCATCGCAAACGCGCTGGAAACCATCGCCACCGGCTTGTTGTCGGCGGCATTGAGCAGCGTGACGCGGCCAAAACTCATGGTGCGTCCAAGCCGGACGACGCGTGCATCCGCGAGCACGTCGCTTGACATCACCGCGCGCATGAAATGCGTGGTCTGGTCGACGGTCGTCATTGGCCTGTAGCCGCGGTTCGCCGCGAGATTGGCGATCACCATCGCGGTGTCGGCGAACGCCATCAGCGCCTGGCCGCACACGATGCCGCCGTTGCGGCAGAGGCGCTCGGAGAACGGCATGCGCAGGATCGCGCCGGGCTGCCAGTCGGCCGCAGTCTTGGCCTGGGGCTCGAAGTCGAAACCTTCGACCGAAAGGTCGAGATCCCTGACCCATGGCGCAAACACGTCGCCGAGCACGCGCCGCGCCTCGGCAATGCCGAAGGGTTGATCCTGCTGCTGTTGCATGAACGATGCTTCCTTGCCGCGATTTAATGTTTGCCTGCCCCAAGCTAGCCTCAGCTGCTTGAAAAAGCCAAAGCTGCGGCCATAGGATTGACGCGGATGGAGCAGATCGGCCATGTGGCGGCGGCTGGCTTTGATCCTCGGCGTGCTCGGCCTTGGGCTCTTGCTCAATAGCTGCAGCAAATGCGGCCCGTTCTGGGAAGACTGGATGCGGCCGTCGAAGGCCTGCCGGTCGGATCACCTATAGGCGGAACAGGCCGAAAGCGCGTTTTGCCGCAGCCTGGGGGGGCTCTTCGCGCTCTTGGCGGCCCGCCTTGTGCCGGTTATGTTGCAAAAAATACAGGGGAGCACTCCATGCGAATTGTTGGTGTGGCGGCGATGACCGCATTGATTGGAGTAGCGCTGACCATGCCTGCGCGGGCGCAGATGGGCGGCGGATCGGATGGTCCCCACCTCAACCTGTTGTCCGATGCCCCCTCCAAGACGTCTGACGAAGTCGAGGCGGACCAGGCAAAGGAAAAAGCCTACAAGGATTCGCTGAGGAAGATTCCGGACGCCAAGGCCTCCAACGATCCCTGGGGGAACGTACGCAGTGACGCTCCGAAGGGCGCGCCAGCCAAATCGACCGGCACGGCCAAGGCGAAGACCAAGACCGGCAGCAACGCGCCGAACTGATGCGCCGCGCCCGGGCGCACGCTATATATTGGTCGGGTTTCTCTGGTGTGGAGTTACGGCATGGGCTCGCCGCGCGATCTCACCGATCGGATGGCCCGTCGGCGCCTTCGCCAGAAGGCGGGCTTCGGCGGACAGCAGCCGACGGACGGCTACCTGCGCGAGAGCTTCACGCTGCCGCGCGAGAAGGCGAGGGCGAAGGCCCGCGACTTCCTCGACCGCTATCCGAAGGCAGGTTACATGAGCGCGGTCGAGAGCTGGCGCGAGCTGCCCGATGGCGCGATCGAGTTCACCATGCGCCGGCTGCCCAGCGCCGATTGAGCTTTCGCTGGCCGGATTAGTCAGTCCAGCGATTCCGCCACGATCCGGATGCGGAAGACCGGCTGCTTCTTTTCGTCCAGCATCTCCATCTGCCATTCGGAGTTTTCCGCGAGCTTGCGCGAGATGCCGCTCGCCATGTCGGCGCAGACGCTGGTCAGCTCCTTCCAGGCGGCATTGCGATCGGCACATTCGGTGCCCTGATCGGAACAGCCCGAATAGCGGCCGTTTGCGATGCGAAAGAAAAAGAGCGGCATGGCAGGAACCGATGCGTGATGGCTGCCCCGAGCCGGCTAAAAGCTGCAAAGAAAACGCGAGGAGTGGATTCCTAAAGGGGTGCGAGATCAATTCCGGGAAAATACGGGCGCGATTCGCTATTGGGTTGCGGAATGGTTCTGAATCGACATTTTAGCGTGTCGCCCGGCCGCTCAGGGGCCGGCCCGTCCCCGGGCGCTTCGCCCGAGCCCCCGTCCTGCCGTCAATGCGCGAACCCTATTCGAACAGCTTCTCCGGCGCCACCGTCAGGCGGTAGACGGTATCGGTCGAACCGTCGGAAACTTCCAGCAGATGATGGCAGAGCGGACAGCGAAATTCGCCCTTTGCGCCGGGCCGCGACGCAAGCTCGATCCGGCGGAAGCCGCCGTGGCACTCAGGACAAATGACGTCGCCTCGTTTCATGGCGCGACACTATGTCGAACGACAATGACTGTTCGACGCCGCCGCGTGTTGCCGAGATGAAAGCCGGAATCACGATTGACACGGCCTGAGCCTGGCTGCACCGCGGCAGCTACCTTAATTCTCGGGCTCGACATCCGGCGCCTGCAGCGAGGGGCTCGGCCGCTCGTCCGCGTCGATCTGCGCCTTGAGGTCGGCGGCCCGTTCGATCAGGGAAGCCGCGAGCTCCGGATTGGAGGTGGACCTGGCGAATTGCAGGAGCGTTTTCGCCTGACGCGCAAAATACAGTCTGCCTAGCACGGTGCTGGACCCCATCGTTCCCCGACACTGCATCATACGGGAACAGGCGATTCTGTTCCCCGCTGGAACATTAAATTGTTCATGGGGACGGTTCCCGACGTGGGCGAGGCGGCTCGCTATCGGGTGGACATGAGGGCGATGACGAAGAGGACCAGCCAGCCGACAATGACGAGTGCCATCACCGCGCCCGCGGTGATGCGGGCAATTTCCTTCGGGGTGTAGGGCTGATCCATTTTCGCCACCGGAAAGCACGCCCGCAGAGGATACCAAAATGAAGGTCGAATCGGCCTCCGCCAATCCGCTTCACAGGCCCTTGATACATGGCGGAACCGTGTTCACGACCGGAGAACTACGGAGAGTGGCGCCAACTGCTATCGAAAGACGCAAACTTCCGAGTGATCGTCAGCGGCGATGTCGGGGTTAAGGAGATCGAGCGCCTGATCAAAAAGCTGGAGCTTGATAAGGAAATCTTGGCTGATCACGACAGTGGAAAAGAAGAGGCTGCCAACTGAGGCGGCCTCACTTCTCGGTACGCCAGCCGCCCAAGAGAAAAACTTTGCGTGCCCTGCGCTTTGTTCCGGCCTGCTGCTGGACATCAGCAAGATCAACAGCGTGCCGCTTCAGAAAATATCGGGCGGCCACTCCCAGAACCAAAAACGGGATCAGGTATATCGCAAGCGTTTCAAGCGCCTTCATGTCCGCGCTCCGTCACGATCGGAAATTGGAACACTAGCAGATTCAATTTACGACGCTGAGGGTTAAATACGGACAGTACCGATTGGAAATGGGCGAGGCTTACCGAAGTTGGCGCAAGAAATACGGTGAGGAATGGGAAACCAAATTTCGCCAGCGATTCGAAGATGAAATGATGGAGAAAAACGATACCCACTTCTTCGTGGGCAACCTACATCAGCTCCCCAACGCTTGGATCGCGATCGGGCTTTTCTACCCGCCGCGGGAAACCACACGAGAGATGTTCTTGTAATGAAAGAGGCCGCCAACTGAGGCGGCCTTATTCTGTTCGGACTACCCATTTAGGTTGATGAACAGGTTGCGGCAACTTCGCGGTTGTCCACAGGCAGATTAGGACACTGCGAAATTCAGCTTAGGACACTTAGGGTTAAATACGGACAGTACCGCGGCTCTGAAAAGAACATATTGCGAACTTGGAACAAATAGGGTACGTTTCTCCTAACCGACGGTCCGCTTCGTTAACCGTTTGTCGCCCGGGCGAATCCCCGCCATAAGGAGCACCACCCATGTCCGCCACTGCCCTGCGTATCGTCGAAGGTTCTTCCATGGATAAGAGCAAAGCGCTGTCCGCCGCGCTGTCCCAGATCGAGCGCCAGTTCGGCAAGGGCTCGGTGATGAAGCTCGGCAAGAACGACCGCTCCATGGACGTGGAGACGATCTCCAGCGGCTCGCTTGGGCTTGACATCGCGCTTGGCGTCGGGGGCCTGCCGAAGGGGCGGGTGGTCGAGATTTACGGGCCGGAATCGTCGGGGAAAACCACGCTGGCGCTGCATTGCGTGGCCGAGGCGCAGAAGAAGGGCGGTATTTGCGCTTTCATCGACGCCGAGCACGCGCTCGACCCGGTCTATGCGCGCAAGCTGGGCGTCAATATCGATGAGCTCCTGATCTCGCAGCCTGACACCGGCGAGCAGGCGCTGGAGATCTGCGACACGCTGGTGCGTTCGGGGGCGATCGACGTGCTGGTGATCGATTCGGTGGCCGCACTGGTGCCGCGTGCCGAGCTCGAGGGCGAGATGGGCGATGCGCTGCCGGGATTGCAGGCGCGTCTGATGAGCCAGGCGCTTCGCAAGCTCACCGCCTCGATCAACAAGTCCAACACCATGGTGATCTTCATCAACCAGATCCGCATGAAGATCGGCGTGATGTACGGCTCGCCGGAGACCACCACCGGCGGCAATGCGCTGAAATTCTATGCCTCGGTCCGCCTCGACATCCGCCGCATCGGTTCGATCAAGGAGCGCGACGAGGTGATCGGCAACTCCACGCGCGTGAAGGTGGTGAAGAACAAGCTGGCGCCGCCGTTCAAGCAGGTCGAGTTCGACATCATGTATGGCGAGGGCGTCTCCAAGATGGGCGAGATCCTCGATCTCGGCGTCAAGGCCGGAATTGTCGAGAAATCCGGCGCCTGGTTCTCCTATGACAGCCAGCGCCTCGGCCAGGGTCGCGAAAACTCCAAGGCTTTCCTGAAGGCCAATCCGGACCTCACCGCCAAGATCGAGGCCGCGATCCGTCAGAACTCCGGCCTGATCGCCGAGCAGATCCTCGCAGGCAACTCCGAGCAAGACGCTGATGGCGAAGAGGAGCCGGCGGAGGAGTAAGCCTCAAGCCAGGTAGATTTTCAAAGGAGCAGGCGCTGAGGACGTTGAGTTGCCGACGTCTTTGGTGCCTGTCTCATTTTGACCTTGAGGTCTCGCGAGGAGGCGCTTTGTGGTTCTCAATTCTCTCCGCAGCTTCGAGAGTCCGGGTTCGCGCTAAGCCGCGCCCCGGAATGACGGTCTTTTGGCCGTCACTCCGCTGCCTGCGCGTAATCCTCGACCGGCGGGCAGGAGCAGACCAGATTGCGGTCGCCATAGACATTGTCGACGCGACCGACCGGGCACCAGTATTTGTCGGTCCGCGAGGTGCCGTCGGGAAAACAGCCCTCGGCGCGGCCATAGGCGCGCGCCCACGCGTCATCGGCGATGTCGTGCACGGTGTGCGGCGCGTGGCGTAGCGGCGAGGCTTCGATCTCAAAGCGGCCGTTCTCGACCTCGGCAATCTCCTGCCGGATCGCGATCATGGCATCGCAGAAGCGATCGAGCTCCGCCTTCGATTCGGATTCCGTCGGCTCGATCATCAGCGTGCCCGGCACCGGGAAGCTCATGGTGGGTGCGTGGAAGCCGTAGTCGATCAGGCGCTTGGCGATGTCATCGACGGTGACGCCGCACTTCTGCTTCAGCGGCCTCGGATCGACAATGCACTCATGCGCGACCCGGCCGCGTGTGTTGCGATAGAGCACCGGAAAATGCGCATCCAGCCGTGCCGCGATGTAATTGGCATTCAGGATAGCGATCTCGGTGGCGCGCTTCAGCCCTTCGCCGCCCATCATCAGGATGTAGATGTAGGAGATGGTCAGGATCGATGCCGAGCCGAACGGCGCGGCCGAGACCGGCCCGACCGCATGCGGCGTCACGTCGTCGGTCGCGGGATGACCGGGTAGAAACGGCGCCAGGTGCGCCTTCACGCCGATCGGCCCCATGCCGGGACCGCCGCCGCCATGCGGGATGCAGAACGTCTTGTGCAGGTTGAGATGACTGACATCGGCACCGTAATCGCCGGGCCGCGACAATCCGACCTGCGCGTTGAGATTGGCGCCGTCGAGATAGACCTGCCCGCCATGCGCGTGCACGGTGTCGCAGATCTCGCTTATGTGCTCCTCGAACACGCCATGGGTCGAGGGATAGGTGATCATGATCGCCGCCAGCGTTTTCGAATGCGCTTCGGCCTTCGCGCGCAGATCATTCACGTCGACATTGCCACCAGCATCGCAGGCGACCACCACCACATCCATGCCGACCATCGCGGCCGAGGCCGGATTGGTGCCGTGCGCGGAGGAGGGGATCAGACAGACCTTGCGGTGCGACTGCCCGCGCGCGGCATGATAGCCGCGGATCGCGAGCAGTCCGGCATATTCGCCCTGCGCGCCCGAATTCGGTTGCAGCGAGATCGCGTCATAGCCGGTGATGTCGCATAGCCATTTCTCCAGCCGCGCGAACAGCGCGTGATAGCCCGCGGCCTGCTCGGGCGGCGCAAAGGGATGTAGCGTCGCGAATTCCGGCCAGGTCAGCGGGATCATTTCAGTGGTCGCATTCAGCTTCATGGTGCAGGAGCCGAGCGGAATCATCGCGCGGTCGAGCGCGAGGTCGCGGTCCGAGAGCTTGCGCATGTAGCGCAGCATCTCGGTCTCCGAACGGTGCGCGTGGAATACGGGATGCGTCAGGAAGCGACTGGCGCGTTTTAATTCGGCCGGCAGCGTTTCGCGCGCGCCGGCTTCGACCTCGGCGTAAACGAGGTTGCTGCCAAAGGCGCGCCATGCCGCCTCGACGGTCGCGGGCGTGGTCGTCTCATCGAGGGAGATGCCGAGCATGCGCTCGCCAACGCGGAAATTGATCTTCTCCGAACGCGCGCGAGAAATGATCTCGTCACGTCTGGCGCCAACCTCGACCGTCACCGTGTCGAAGAACGCATCGCTCGCGGCCGCAAAGCCGAGCTTGCGCAATCCCGCCGCGAGCACGGCAGTCCGGCGATGCACGGTGCGTGCAATCGCGGTCAGCCCTTCGGGGCCGTGATAGACTGCGTACATCGAGGCGATGACGGCAAGCAGCACCTGTGCGGTGCAGATGTTGGAGGTCGCCTTCTCGCGGCGGATGTGCTGCTCGCGGGTCTGCAGCGCCAGCCGGTAAGCGGGCAGCCCCCGCGAATCCACGCTCAGCCCGACGATTCGGCCGGGCAGCGAGCGCTTCAGCGCATCGCGTACCGCCATATAGGCCGCATGCGGGCCGCCATAACCCATCGGCACCCCAAAGCGCTGCGCCGAACCGATCGCGATGTCGGCGCCGAGCTCGCCGGGCGAAGCCAGTAGCGTCAGCGCCAGCAGGTCGGCGGCAACGATCGCGGGCGCACCCTTCTCACGCAGCAGGGCGATGGCCGGCCGCAGATCGCGCACCGCGCCGGAGGAGCCCGGATACTGCAGCAGCGCACCGAACACGTCGGCTCTTGCAAGATCGCTCGCGGGATCGCCGACGACCAAACTCCAGCCCAAAGGCTCCGCGCGGGTGCGCAGCACCGCCAGCGTCTGTGGATGCACATCGCGATCGACAAAGAACGACTTCGTCTTCGCCTGTGCCGCGCGCTCGGCGAGCGCCATCGCTTCGGCCGCCGCGGTCGCCTCGTCGAGCAGCGAGGCGTTGGCGATATCGAGCCCGGTGAGATCGCAGATCATGGTCTGGAAGTTGAACAGCGCCTCCAGTCGGCCCTGGCTGATCTCGGGTTGATAGGGCGTATAGGCCGTGTACCAGGCGGGGTTTTCCAGGATGTTGCGCTGGATCACCGCCGGCAGGATCGTGCCGGAATAGCCTTGGCCGATCAGCGACGTGAATGCCCGGTTCTGCGCCGCCAATTCGCCCATATGTGCGAACGCCTCGGTCTCGCTGAGCGCTGCGCCCAGATCGAGCGGCGCCTTCTGCCGGATCGAGCCCGGCAGCGTCTCGTTCATCAAGTCGTCGAGCGAGTTCGCGCCGACGCTCTCCAGCATCGCGGCAACGTCGCGCGGCGAGGGGCCGATATGGCGGCGAACGAAACTGGTGGCGGCTTCGTCAACGGCTTTGAACGGCGCGTTCATGGGCTCTTCCCTGCTTATTCGGTGTCATGCCCCGCGAAAGCGGGGCATCCAGTAACCACTGGCATCGAAGTAAAACTGAAACGGCATGGCGTACTGGATCGCCCGGTCAAGCCGGGCGATGACGGCGGAGTGGTGGTAAGGGCTCGCTTCATCTCAGGCCGTGTGCGCTTTGTAGGCGGCCTCATCCATCAGGCCGCCGAGTTCGCTCTTGTCGGCAATCTTCAGCTTGAAGAACCACGCCTTGTCCGCGGCATCGGAATTGACCAAAGCAGGCTCGGCGGTGATCGCGTCGTTGACCTCGAGTATCTCGCCCGAGATCGGCGCGTAGACGTCGGATGCCGCCTTCACCGACTCGACCACTGCCGCAGGCTCTGCCTTCTTCAGGGAGCGTCCGACCTTCGGCAGCTCGATGAACACGACATCGCCGAGTTGCGACTGCGCGTAATCGGTGATCCCGATGGTGGCGACGTCGCCCTCGATGCGGAGCCATTCGTGGTCGGACGTGAACAGGATGGTCATGAGATTTCCTTTGGGATTCCCTTAGCGCTTGTAGGTATTGGGGACGAAAGGCGTAGGCGCGACCGTGAGCGGCAGGCGCTGGCCGCGGACCTGCGCGTAGACCCGCGTGCCGTTGGCGGCGAGCGCAATGGGCACATAGCCCATCGCGACCGGCGCGTTCAGCGTGGGGCCGAAGCCACCTGACGTGACCGTGCCGATCGCGTCCTGCGACGCATCGTCTGCGAACAGCGGCGCGCCCTCGCGCACCGGCGCCCGTCCGTCGGGCTTGAGGCCGACCCGGCGGCGCTGGGCGCCATCGGCAAATTGCGCGAGGACGTTTTCCGCGCCGAGGAAGCCGCCGACCCGCTGCCCCCCGGCGCGGCGGCTCTTCTGCACCGACCATTCCAGCGCGGCCTCGACCGGGGTCGTCGTGGTGTCGATGTCATGGCCATAGAGACAAAGCCCGGCCTCGAGCCGAAGGCTGTCGCGCGCGCCAAGCCCGATCGGCAGCACGTTGCTGTCTTCCAGCAGCAGCTTTGCGAGCTGCTCGGCCCGTTCGGCCGGCACCGAAATTTCAAAACCGTCCTCGCCGGTATAACCCGAGCGGGAGACAAAACAGTCGAGGCCTGAGACCTCACGCGGTCCCGAATCCATGAACCGCATCGCGGGCGCGCCTGCACATAATTTTGCCAGCACCGTTTCGGCCTTCGGCCCCTGCAGCGCCAGCAGCGCGCGACCAGGCAAGGGCTCGATACTGCAGACGTCTGACAATTCGTTGCGCAGATGCGCCTCATCGGCGTCCTTACGGGACGCATTGACGACCAGGAACAGATGGTCGCCGAAATTCGCGACCATCAGATCATCGAGAATGCCGCCGGCCGCGCTGGTGAATTGCGCGTAACGCTGCCGGCCTTCGGGGATACCCAGAATGTCCTGCGGCACCGCCCGCTCCAGCGCCAGGGCTGCGTCTTCCGGCGCGCCAGAGTTTGCTCGCAGAAAAAGCTGCCCCATATGGGACACGTCGAAAAGGCCGGCCTTTTGGCGGGTATGGAGGTGCTCTTTGAGCACGCCAGCGGCATATTGCACGGGCATTTCATAGCCCGCGAACGGCACCATCCTGGCGCCCAGCGCAACGTGCAGCGCATGCAGGGGAGTGCGTTTCAGAGAGGACTGGTCATCACGCGCAAGCATCACGGGGCCCTCGCGGGTTCCCGGGACCATTCCCGCAAGAACCCATCGAAGCCCCATCTGTCGCTGTGCCTGAGAGTATTATCCCGTCGGCGGACGCCCTCGGCCCTGAAGCCTGGCGCCTCTTTCCAGATGCTGTCCTCGCCACGCGGTCCTTTTGCCTGAGAGTTTCCGGGGCGGTTGCTCCTTCGGCGCCGGCGAATTGGCCGATCTCTCCCGACATGGCTGTCTTGAACAGGTAGGAGAGAAACACGACGTTGCCAAGACTGTCAACGCGGGTCCGGCCGCTATCAACGGGCTTTAGCGTGCTCCGGCAAGCCCATGATCCGCCTGCACAGTTTCTGGACAGTGCGGCAAGCCTTGTCTAAAAGCGTTCCGCCGGTAAGGAGCCGTTTCGCGGGCCTGTCCGGCCAAACTCCCGATTGGATGAACATGAGCGGCGTCAACGAGATCAGGTCGACTTTTCTGAATTTTTTTGCCGAGAACGGCCACGAGATCGTGCCGTCCTCGCCGCTCGTGCCACGCAACGACCCGACCTTGATGTTCACCAATGCCGGCATGGTGCAATTCAAGAACGTCTTCACCGGCGTCGAGAAGCGGCCCTACCGGCGCGCCACCACCTCGCAGAAATGCGTGCGCGCCGGCGGCAAGCACAACGACCTCGACAATGTCGGCTACACCGCGCGGCATCACACCTTCTTCGAGATGCTCGGCAACTTCTCCTTCGGCGATTATTTCAAGGATCGCGCGATCGAGCTTGCCTGGAATCTGGTCACCAAGGAATTCGGACTGCCCAAGGACAAGCTGACCGCAACCGTCTATATCGACGACGACGAGGCCTTCAATCTCTGGAAGAAGATCGCGGGGCTCCCGGAGTCCCGCATCATCCGTATCGCGGGCTCCGACAATTTCTGGCAGATGGGCGACACCGGCCCGTGCGGGCCGTGCTCGGAAATCTTCTATGACCACGGTGACAAGATCTGGGGCGGCCCTCCCGGCTCGGCGGAGCAGGACGGTGACCGCTTCATCGAGATCTGGAACCTCGTGTTCATGCAGTTCGAGCAGCAAGAGGGCGGGGCGCGCGATCCCTTGCCGAAGCCGTCGATCGACACCGGCGCAGGGCTGGAGCGCGTCGCGGCCGTGCTGCAAGGCAAGCACGACAATTACGACATCGATCTCTTTGTCGCGCTGATCCGTGCCATCTCCGATCTCACCAACGCTGATCCGCACGGCCCGCATAAGGCTTCGCTGCGTGTCATCGCCGACCATTTGCGCGCGTCGTCGTTCCTGATCGCCGACGGCGTGCTGCCGTCGAACGAGGGCCGCGGCTATGTGCTGCGCCGGATCATGCGCCGCGCCATGCGCCATGCGCAGCTGCTCGGCGCCCGCGAGCCCCTGATGCATCGCCTGGTCTGGGCGCTGGTGCGCGAGATGGGCCAGGCCTATCCGGAGCTGGTGCGGGCAGAAGCACTGATCGAGGAAACGCTCAAGCTCGAAGAGACCCGTTTCCGCAAGACCCTGGAGCGGGGACTGACGATCCTGGATGAGAAGAGCTCGACCCTGAAAAAGGGCGACATGTTCGACGGCGATACCGCCTTCACGCTCTACGACACCTATGGCTTCCCGCTCGATCTGACCCAGGACGCGCTGAAGTCGCGCGGCATTGGCGTCGACATCGCCTCCTTCACCGACGCGATGGACCGCCAGCGCGAGAAGGCACGCGCGGCCTGGGCGGGCTCGGGCGACACCGCGACCGAGAGCGTCTGGTTTCCGCTGCGCGAGAAGCTCGGCGCGACCGAATTCCTGGGCTACGAGACCGAGACCGCGGAAGGCGCGGTCACCGCGCTGGTCAAGGATGGCAAGGAGGTCGACGGCCTCAAGGCTGGTGATGTCGCCGCGATCGTGCTGAACCAGACGCCGTTCTATGCGGAGTCCGGCGGCCAGGTCGGCGACACCGGAGTGCTGACGGGCGATGGTGTCGAATTCCGCGTCACCGAAACGCAGAAGAAGGCCGGCGATCTCTGGGTGCATCAGGGTACGATGGAGCAGGGCACGCTCAAGGTCGGCGCGGCGCTGCAGCTCGAAGTCGATCATGCCCGCCGCTCCTCGATCCGCGCCCATCACTCCGCGACGCATCTGTTGCACGAGGCGCTCCGCCAGGTGCTGGGCGATCACATCGCCCAGCGCGGCTCGCTGGTGGCGCCGGATCGTCTCCGCTTCGACTTCGTGCATCCGAAGCCGATCACGCCGGAAGAGCTCGCCCGCGTCGAGGACATCGCCAACGACGTGGTGCTGGAGAATGACGAGGTCACGACCCGCCTGATGGCGGTCGATGATGCGCGCGAGGCCGGCGCCCGCGCGCTCTTCGGCGAGAAATATGGCGACGAGGTCCGCGTGGTCTCGATGGGCAAGAGCGCGCGCGAGCACGGCCAGAACGCGCTCGGCTGGTCGGTCGAGCTCTGCGGCGGCACGCATGTGAAGCGCACCGGCGATATCGGCCTGATCTCGGTGACCGGCGAAGGCGCGGTCGCCTCCGGCGTCCGCCGCATCGAGGCGCTGACCGGGCGCCATGCGCGCAAGCACGCCAATGAGGTGATGGCGCTCGCCAAAACCGCGGCGGCCGAGCTGCGCACCACGCCGGAGGACGTGCCGGCGCGCATCGCGGCGCTGATGGAAGAGCGCAGGAAGCTTGAGCGCGAGCTCTCGGACGCCCGCAAGAAACTCGCAATGGGCGGCGGCGCGTCGGCCGATGGCGCGTCTGCCGCGGGCGTGCGCGAGGTCGGCAACGTCAAGCTGATGGCACGCGCGGTCGAGGGCATCGAGATGAAGGATCTCAAGAGCCTCGCCGATGACGGCAAGAAGCAGCTCGGCTCCGGTGTCGTTGCCATCATCGGCGTCACCGGGGACGGCAAGGCGGGTGTCGTCGTCGGCGTCACGCCGGACCTCACCGCGCGCTTCAACGCGGTCAATCTGGTCCGCGTCGCCTCCGAAGCGCTGGGCGGCAAGGGCGGCGGCGGCCGTCCCGACATGGCCCAGGCCGGCGGCCCCGACGGCGCCAAGGCGGGCGCTGCGCTATCAGCGATCGAAAAGGCGATGGCGGGCGCTTAAGCTCGCCTTCCTTCTCCCCTTGTGGGAGAAGGTGGCGCGAAGCGCCGGATGAGGGGTCTGTCCCCGCAAATTCGATCGACTGTCACTCGCGGGAACAGACCCCTCACCCGGATCGCATCTTCGATGCGATGCCGGCCTCTCCCACAAGGGGAGAGGCGGACCGCAGCCGCGGCACCTGGCCCAACCTGGTTTCGTCGCACGCTAATTGGGGGGCACGCCCGCGTCAGCCGCCGACGTCACCATCGATGATGTCGCCGAACCGCTCCCAGGTTTCGCCCTTGAACTTCATCAGTTGCACCTGCGAAACGGGGGCAAAGTCGGTGGCAGACGTCTTGACCTTGATGCCCGGCAAGAGGCCACCCAGTTCGAGACCCCGGATGCTGGCGGCCTGCTTCATCACGTTCTCGCGCATGAGATTGTCGCCGCAAGCCCTCAGCACATGCTCGAGAGTTTGCGCAATCGTGTATCCGTACACGATCGCACCGTCCAGGCGATTGGCTTCCGGGTAGTATTTATCCAGGAACACGTTCCATGCCTTTATGCCGGGGTCATCCTTCCACTGCGGGTCGGTCGGGTCCTTGAGATAGGCCGAGGAAATGATCCCTTGCGAAGCGTCAAATCCGGCGGGCTTCATGACGGCGCCGACTGAGACGGTGGTGTTGTTGAGGAAGTGCAGTGGCTTCCAGCCGATCTCGGCCATCTTCCTGATGGCCTGGGCTGCGAACTTCGGCCCGGTGATATCGACGAATACATCGGCATTCAACGACTTCATCTTGACGATATGCGACTCGATGGTCGGATCTGTGACCTCATAGCCGTCCTCCGCGACGATCATCGAGGCGGCCTTCCCGCCGAGGCCGTCCTTGAGACCTTTGAGATAGTCCTTCCCATAGTCGTCGTTCTGGTAGAGCACGGCGATCCTGCCGTTCGGCTTCTCTTTCAGAATATATCTTGCGTAGATACGTGCCTCGTTTTGGTAGTTCGGCTGCCAACCCATGGACCACGGGAAGTTCTGTGGGTCATTCCATTTGGTGGCGCCGCTGGCGACGAACAGCTGCGGCACTTTCTTTTCGTTCATATACTTCTGAATAGCGGTATTGGACGGCGTGCCCAACGACTGGAAGATCAACAGCACCTCGTCGCTCTCGACCAGCTTGCGCGCCTGCTCGACGGCTTTTGGCGGACTATAGCCGTCGTCATAGGAAATGAAGGTGATCTTGCGGCCATTGATGCCGCCTTCCGCGTTGACCTTTTGAAAGTAGGCCGCCTCAGCCTTGCCGATAACACCGTAGGCCGATGCGGGCCCGCTATAGGGCATGATGTTGCCGATCTTGATCTCGGTGTCGGTTGCGCCCTTATCGTATTGCTTCTGGGCGAGTGCGCTGCCTCCGCTGGCAGCAAGCAAAATGGTGGCAGCCGAAAACGCCGCCAATCGTCGCGCGACGAAGGACATCTCGTCTCTCCCTAATGAAAATTATGAATGTGTCTGTTTGCTATCGAGACCTCTTTCGGGTCTCTCGGTCCAACATTGAACACCCGTTGTCGGACCTTGTCGATCTGGATAAGCGCCGCTTTGGGTGTGCGGTTCAGTCAGCGTGGTTGACCGAAATCATGTTAGAGCGCGCGCAAGAGGAGAAACCCTGGCGCGTAGCAGCCAGGTCTTTCTTCTGCATCGCTCTGGTGCATCTCGACGAGACGGACGATCGCCTCACTCGATCGCGACATCGAACCAGGCCCGCCGACTCGGCACCTGGCTCAACCTAATTTCGTCGCGTCAATCCTTCACCACGCGCACGGCGCCGCGGGAAGCGCTGGTCGCGAGCGCGGCATAGGCCTTGAGCGCGGTCGAAACCTTGCGGGCGCGTTTGGCGGGTTTCCAGGCCTGTGCGCCCCTGGCCGCCATCGCCTCGCGGCGCTTCTTCAGATCAGCTTCATCGACCGCCAGATGAATCGAGCGCGAGGGAATGTCGATCTCGATGCGGTCGCCGTCCTTCACGAGGCCGATCAGGCCGCCTTCGGCGGCCTCCGGCGAGACGTGGCCGATCGAGAGGCCCGACGAGCCTCCGGAGAAGCGGCCGTCGGTGACCAGCGCGCAGGCTTTGCCGAGGCCCTTCGATTTCAGGTAGCTGGTCGGATAGAGCATCTCCTGCATGCCCGGTCCGCCGCGCGGTCCCTCATAGATGATTACGACGACATCGCCCGGCTTGATCTTGTTGGTCAGGATCGCCTCGACCGCGGCGTCCTGGCTCTCGAACACGCGGGCCGCTCCCGCAAACTTCAGGATGCTGGCATCGACGCCGGCGGTTTTCACGATGCAGCCGTCGACGGCAATATTGCCATGGAGCACCGCGAGGCCGCCGTCGCGCGAGAAGGCGTGCTCGGCGTCGCGGATGCAGCCAGTCGTGCGATCGGCGTCGAGTTCCTCGAACCGGCGATCCTGGCTGAAGGCTGTCTGGGTCGGCACGCCGCCGGGCGCCGCCTTGTAGAAGTTGCGCACGCTTTCGCTCTGGGTCCGCCGGATGTCCCAACGCTCCAGCGCCGCCGAGAGGCTCGCCGAGTGCACGCTCGGCAGCTCGGCATGAATGAGGCCGGCGCGATTGAGCTCGCCAAGGATCGCCATGATGCCGCCGGCGCGGTGCACGTCTTCCATGTGTACGTCGGCGACGGAAGGGGCGACCTTGCAGAGCACCGGCACCTTGCGCGACAGCCGGTCGATATCCTTCATGGTGAAGGGGACCTCGCCTTCGTGGGCTGCCGCCAACAAATGCAGCACGGTGTTGGTCGAGCCGCCCATGGCGATGTCGAGGCTCATCGCGTTCTCGAACGCCTTGAAGCTCGCGACATTGCGCGGCAGCACGCTGGCGTCGTCCTGCTCGTAGTAGCGCCGCGCCAGATCGACGATGAGATGTCCGGCTTCGACGAAAAGTCCCTTGCGGTCGGCGTGAGTCGCGAGCACCGAGCCGTTGCCGGGCAGCGACAGGCCGAGCGCCTCGGTCAGGCAGTTCATCGAATTGGCCGTGAACATGCCCGAGCAGGAGCCGCAGGTCGGACAGGCCGAGCGCTCGATGACCTCGACGTCGACGTCGCTGACCTTGTCGTCGGCAGCCGCCACCATCGCATCGATCAGGTCGACCGACCTGATTTTGCCATTGAGGTTGACCTTGCCCGACTCCATCGGGCCACCCGAGACGAACACGGCGGGAATGTTGAGGCGCATCGCCGCCATCAGCATGCCCGGGGTGATCTTGTCGCAGTTGGAGATGCAGACCATGGCGTCGGCGCAGTGCGCGTTGACCATGTACTCGACGCTGTCGGCGATCAGCTCGCGCGAGGGCAGGCTGTAGAGCATGCCATCATGACCCATGGCGATGCCGTCATCGACGGCGATGGTGTTGAACTCCTTGGCAACGCCGCCGGCCTTCTCGATCTCGCGCGCCACCAACTGGCCGAGATCCTTGAGATGAACGTGCCCGGGCACGAATTGCGTGAATGAATTGACGACTGCGATGATCGGCTTGCCGAAATCCTCGTTCTTCATCCCGGTGGCGCGCCACAGGCCGCGGGCGCCCGCCATGTTGCGGCCGTGGGTGGTGGTGCAGGAGCGATAGGTCGGCATGTCTTCCTCTGGTATTGCGGACGGGTCGGTGCCTTCTTCAGCACGGCTTTACAGGCAAGCGGCGCGCGATACGACCCGCAATTTCGCGGTTCTGCTATTTCCGGTCAGGGTTTGCGCAGGAAGACGTAATCGGCCGAATAGGGCATCCCTTCGCCAGCGCCCTGATGATCGCAGGAGCCCTTGAGGACACCGCCGACGGTGTTGATCCGCTGCACGGTGGTGACATCGGAAAGCTGGCCGCTTCCCTTGTGGGAGGCGACCGCGAGCTTCAGCCAGGCGATATCGTTGGCACTCGAGCCCGGCGCGTTGGCCGCGACCTTTGCGGTGATGCCGCTGCTGTCGGTCAGCTCCCAGCTCGGGCCTGCGCCATGATGGCCGACGACCTTATTGCCGGCGGTCAGCGTCGCCTGTGGCGCGGTGAAGGTCCAGACCAGCTTGCCGCCCGCGTCCGGCTTGCATTCGTAGAGCTGCAGGCCGATCGCATGCGCCGTGAGCACCGCGGTTTCGCCGGGTGCTGCGATCGCGGCGGGCAGGGGCGTTTCCGCCGTTGCCGCGCTCGCAAAAGATGCCGAGAGCGAAGCAAGTGCGAGCGTGGCAATCCGGCAAAACTGCATCGTCATGGCCGTTCCCGGCGTCGTTGCAAGCTCGGCGAAACAAGCCGGAGATTTGCAGCTTTATTAGGTCCGGATTGTTTCGCCTGTAACGATGCTCCCTTACGCCATCGCCTTGCCGAGGTTATCCGCGACCTTGTCGAGGAAGCCGGTCGTCGACAGCCAGCGCTGGTCGGCGCCGACCAGGAGCGCGAGGTCCTTGGTCATGTAGCCGTCCTCGACGGTCGCGACGCAGACCTTCTCCAGCGTGTCGGCGAACTTCGCCAGTTGCGTGTTGTTGTCGAGCTTGGCGCGGTGGGCGAGGCCCCGGGTCCAGGCAAAGATCGACGCGATCGAGTTGGTCGAGGTCTCCTTGCCCTTCTGGTGCTCGCGGTAGTGGCGGGTCACCGTGCCGTGGGCGGCTTCGGCTTCGACCGTCTTGCCGTCGGGTGTGAGCAGCACCGAGGTCATCAGGCCGAGCGAGCCATAGCCCTGCGCCACGGTGTCGGACTGCACGTCACCGTCGTAGTTCTTGCAGGCCCAGACATAGCCACCGGACCATTTCAGCGCAGACGCCACCATGTCGTCGATCAGGCGGTGTTCGTAGGTCAGCCGCTTGGCTTCGAATTCCTTCTTGAACTCGCGGTCGTAAACGTCCTGGAAGATATCCTTGAAGCGGCCGTCATAGACCTTCAGGATCGTGTTCTTGGTCGAGAGGTAGACCGGATAGTTGCGCATCAAGCCGAAGTTCAGCGAGGCGCGAGCGAAATCGATGATGGAGTCATCGAGGTTGTACATCTGCATCGCGACGCCGGCGCCCGGCGTCTTGAACACTTCGCGCTCGATCACCTTGCCGTCCTCGCCGACGAATTTCATCGACAGCGTGCCCTTGCCGGGGAATTTGATGTCGGTGGCGCGGTACTGGTCGCCATAGGCGTGGCGGCCGATGATGATCGGCTTGGTCCAGCCGGGGACGAGGCGTGGCACGTTCTTGCAGATGATGGGCTCGCGGAAGATACAGCCGCCGAGGATGTTGCGGATGGTGCCGTTCGGCGACTTCCACATCTCCTTCAGGCCGAACTCCTTCACCCGTGCCTCGTCGGGGGTGATGGTGGCGCATTTGACGCCGACGCCGACTTTCTTGATGGCGTTGGCGGCGTCGACCGTGACCTGGTCGTTGGTCTTGTCGCGGTATTCCATCCCGAGGTCGAAATAAAGCAACTCGACATCCAGGAACGGGGTGATCAGCTTGTCCTTGATGTACTGCCAGATGATCCGGGTCATCTCGTCGCCATCGAGTTCGACGACGGGGTTGGTCACCTTGATTTTTGCCATGTTCGGGAAGGCCTCTCGGGAACGCTTCTTTGGAGCGGGTTGGCGGGAAAAACGCGTCATAGCACCGCGGAACGGCGGGCGGAAGCCAAGGGGGTATGCAGTCCGGGCTGATCTTTTGGCGGAGGACGCAGGGTCCTGCGGCGGTATCGGGTCCGGCTTCAACTGCGTTTCAAAAGCCGAATCCAAGCTCATTATTTTGCTTGAGAAATCCTGCCCGCACGGGCAATCGGAGGGCAGCGCGAGGAAGCGCCCTGATTTTGAATTGGAAGGATGATGTCGGGTACCGACAAGACCAAGACCGGCTTCGACCTCGAAGGCCCCGCGATCATTCTGGTCGAGCCCCAGCTTGGCGAGAATATCGGCATGGCCGCGCGCGCCATGGGCAACTTCGCGCTCTCCCGCTTGCGAATCGTGAACCCCCGCGACGGCTGGCCCAACATCGCCGCGCAACGGGCGGCGGCCGGCGCCGATCACATTCTGGAGCGCGCAAAACTGTTCGACACGGTCGAGCAGGCGGTCGCCGACCTCGATCTCCTGTTTGCCACCACCGCGCGCGCCCACGACCAGGCGAAGCCTGTGATGGCGCCTGAAGTCGCCGCGCGGGAGATCGCGAGCCATATCACCGGAGGCGGCAGCACCGGCATTCTGTTCGGCAGGGAGCGCTGGGGTCTGACCAACGAAGAGGTCGCGCGCGCCAACCGCATCATCACCTTTCCGGTCAATCCGGGCTTTGCCTCGCTCAATCTCGCGCAGGCCGTGCTGCTGATGGGGTACGAGTGGTTCAAGCTCTCGACGGAGGGCACGCTGCCGTTTACCATGCCCGAGCGTTCCGAGCGCGCCTCGCAGCACCAGATGGACGCCTTCTTCGAAAACCTCGTGCGCGAGCTCGACCGGGTCGAGTTTCTGCGGCCCGCCGAGAAGCGCGACACCATGCTGGTGAACCTGCGCAACATCTTTCTGCGGATGGAGCCGACCAAACAGGACATGCACACGCTGCACGGCGTGATCATGGCGATCGCGGAAGGACGCAAGGGCCCCGCCAAGGGTGGCGTCCTCGATGGCGCGCAGGCGACACGGCTGCGCGCGCTGCTCGCCGAGCACGGGCAGGGCGCGCAACCGGCCGACAGCAGCGGCACGGTGCGCGGGCTCGCGCGGCTGCTCCGGCGAAATCCGACCGACGCGGAGCGCATCCTGTGGCAGGCGCTGACGCGTGATCGACGCTTCGCCGGGCAGTTCAAGCGGCAGACTCCCGTCGGCCGGCAGATTCCGGATTTCGTCTCCTTCGTGCATCGCCTTGCCATCGAGCTCGTGAATGCGGGCGAGTCCGAGGCCATCGCGGCCGACCGCTCCGCGCGGCAGACCTGGCTCGAAAGTCGCAATTATCGCGTGATCGCGATTGATGTCGGCGATGTCGAGGCCGATCTCAATGCCGAGCTCGCGCGACTCGAAGCCATGCTCTCGGAAGCGAAGTAGGGGCTCGCTCGCGTCATGGGCCATGATTTCATGATGATGAAGCCGAAGGCCGACGTCATGATCGAGATCGAGTCGCTGGAAGATCTCGGCGAGCGCACGCTGCTTCGGCAGGATCCCGCCGCTTTGGTCGCGGCATTGTCGTCACTGTTTCCGGAACTCGCGTGGAGCAGGGAAGGCGATGGCGGCTGGTTCGGCTCGCTGCGGGGCGATGACAGCTGGCATGAATTCAGGATCGGCGCGGAGCCTGATTTTTCCTGGTCGGTCAGCACGTCGCATCGCGCGAATACGCGCTCTGTGGTCCCGATCATCTGCGATACGCTGGGCCTGCTTGCCTTTGACGGCCAGGCCAACGTGCTGATCTGGCCGGCGGGGTATTCGTCCGAGAGTTGACGGCGCGTCGCGGACCGGCGCTTGCTGGCGTCGCCGCCTCGCATTCTCTGCGTTTGCCATCACGCTGCTCGCTGAGCCGCGTTTCTGGTCTTGAAAGACGGTGGGCACGGCGCGTTCGCGCCTTTGCACGCTACGAACACGACTGAACCTGCTATCGTATCTGCGCCGGGGACCTCCGCACACGCCATCGCGCGTAACACTCTAAGGGGAGACCACCTATGAAGCGATGCGACCTCACGGAAAAGCTGCTCGATATCAAGCGCGAGAAAGGCTGGAGCTGGAAGCACATCTGCGAGAAGATCGGCGGCTATTCGGAGGTGCTGATCGTCGGCGCCGTCCTCGGCCAGATGAAGCTGACAAAACCGCAGGCGGCAAATGCCGGCGAATTGTTCGGGCTGTCAAAATCCGAGACCGCGATGCTGAACGAAACGCCGATGCGCGGCATGCCGATGCCGCCGACCGATCCCCTGATGTACCGCTTCTACGAACTGGTGATGGTCAACGGTCCGGCCTGGAAGGCACTGATCGAGGAGGAGTTCGGCGACGGCATCATGTCGGCAATCGATTTCGACATGGTGATGGAGCGCCTGCCCAATCCGAAGGGCGACCGCGTCAAGATCACGATGAGCGGAAAATTCCTCCCCTACAAATATTACGGCGCGAGCGGCAACGTGCCGGAATATGGATTCAAGGAGGGCTGAGAAACAGGCGAATAGTGAGTGGCGAGTAGCGAATGAGGAAGGAAAGTTTTCCGATTCGCCATTCGCTATTCGTTCTTCGCAAATGCCTCCCGCAGTTCCTTGATCGGCGCCATCTCGCGCACAAAGGTGAAGGAGCCTTGCTCCTTCATCTCGCGCGCGCAGCGAAGGAAGGCGGCGAGCGCACAGCGCGACAGCGCGCCGCCGACGCTGATGCGCTTCACGCCGGCGGCGGATAGCTGCTCCACCGTCAAGGTCGGGTCGGCAAAGCCCATCACCAGGTTGAATGGCTTCTTCACCGCCGAGACGACGGTCTTGATGGTCGCGAGGTCGTGGACACCAGGCGCGTAGAGCACGTCGGCGCCGGCCGCCTCAAAGGCCTGCAGGCGGCGGATGGTCTCGTCGAGATCGGTCCGGCCGTACAGGAAATTCTCCGCGCGCGCGGTCAGCATGAATGGGATCGGCAGCGACCGCGTGACCTCGACGGCAGCGTGAATCCGCTCGACGGCGAGCGCGAAATCATAGATCGGCTTTTGCCGGTCTCCGGTCGCATCCTCGATCGAGCCGCCGACCGCGCCCGCTTCGGCGGCAAGACGGATCGCCTCCGCAGCCTCTTTCGGATCATGCGCGCCGCCGTTCTCGAGGTCGGCGTTGACGGGAAGGTCGGTCGCCTCGACGATGGCGCGGCAATTCTCGATGATGGCGGCGCGGCTGACGCCAGCGGTGCCGAGCATGTTGGCAACCCCGAGGCTCGTGGTCGCGAGCGCCTCGAAGCCCATGGCAGCCAGCAGTTTTGCAGTGCCGGCATCCCAGGGGTTCGGGATGATGAAGGCACCCGGCCGCTGATGCAGCGCGCGAAACGCCTCGGCTTTTTCCATCTGCGTGCGCATGTCGGCTCCTTATTTTGCCCTGCCGCAACGCATAGAGGCATTTTCGCCATCCAACAAATTTGTTATTTCTCTCCATATCATCAGTTTTTTGCATGAGGTCCGGCATGGACAGCGACGCGCTTAATACCTTCTTGGTAGTTCATCGCAGGGGCGGCATTTCCAGCGCCGCGAAGGCGCTGCATCGGTCGCAGCCCGCGATCTCGCGGCGGATCGCGCTGCTCGAGCAGCAGCTCGGCGTGCCCCTGTTCGAGCGGGTGGCGGGGCACACGCGGCTCAGCGATGCCGGGCGCGTCATGGTGCCCTATGCCGAGCGCGCCGTGGCGGCGGCGCAGGATGCCGAGAATGCCGTGCGCGCGCTGCTCCGGCAGAACTCCGGTCCGGTGTCGCTCGCGGTGGTCGGCACGCTCGCCGGCGGGCGGCTGTCGGAAATCCTCAAGCGGTTCGCGGCCGAGCATCCCGACGTGAAACTGAACCTGCGCACCGCGACCAGCGCCGAGGTCAGCGATCTGATCCGGCAGGGCGAGGCGACCATCGGCCTGCGCTACAACCAGGACCGCTCAGGCGATCTCGATTGCGAATTGCTGTTTGCCGAGCCGCTGCAGGTCGTCTGCGCGCTGGATCATCCGCTCGCGGGCCGCCGGGTCGCGACGCTCTCGCATTTGCGCGGCGAGCGCTGGATTGCCTTTCCACAGATGCCGGGCCGTCCGGAACTGTCGGCGGCGCACGTGTTCGCGCTGTTCCTGACGCAGGGGCTGGGCGAGATCGACTGGACGCCGGTCGACAGCCTGACTGCGCAGAAGCGGCTGGTTCAGGCCGGGCTTGGCATCGCGCTGTTGTCGCAGAGCCATGCCGCCGAAGAGTTCGCTTCTTCGGCGATGTCGACCATTCGCGTCGGCAACCTCGCCGCCAGCCACGATATCGTCGTCGTGACGCGAAAGGGCGGTTTTCTCAGCGCTGCGTCGCGGCGCCTGCTCGACATTATCCGAGCGGACTATCGCAAGGCGAAATCGGGCAGGAAAGCGCGAGCGCGGGGCTCTCGTAGCCGCTAGGTCCCCGCCTTCACCTGGGCGACGGCGACCGCCAAAAGCTCACCCATTTTGGCGCCGAGCTCGGCCTCGGTGATCGCGCTGCCCTTGGCGGAGAGGTCGGCCATTGCCTTGCGGATGACGCCGGCGTCGCCGCCGTCGATCTCGGCCACGACCACTTCCTTGGCATAGACGCCGGCCTCGCTGCCGCTCTTGCCGAGCTTTTCCGCAACCCACAGGCCGAGCAGCTTGTTGCGGCGGGCAACCGACTTGAAGCGTAGTTCCTCGTCGATGGTAAACTTCTTCTCAAAGGCCTCTTCACGCTTGTCGAAGGTGGTCATGGGATTGGTTCCGAATCGATGCCCGGAATAGGTCCTGGCGGCCTCATTGCGATAGCCCAGTTTAGGCATAGATATCCCTCGAAAAATGACGAAAACCGTCGCTGCGACAACATAACTGGGACGGTAAAACTACCTTCGCGGGAGACGGGATTGATTGTGCTGAAGGGCTCAATCAGATAGCGTGCCGAAAGGTCAGGTTCTCGTTCTGTTTCTGCGAGTTCCCGGCCTTCACGGCAGCTCCGTCGTGGGTTTTGGTCCTTGTCATCCGGAGCACACCAAATTCATGGATTTCAACAACACACGGTACATCCCAATGAGCCGTCGGCGCCGTATTTATGAAGGCAAGGCCAAGGTCCTCTATGAAGGACCGGAGCCGGGAACCCTGATCCAGCACTTCAAGGACGACGCGACCGCGTTCAATGCCAAGAAACACCAGGTGATCGAGGGCAAGGGCGTCCTCAACAACCGGATTTCGGAGTACCTGTTTCAGCATCTCAACGACATCGGGGTGCCGACCCACTTCATCCGCCGTCTCAACATGCGCGAGCAACTGATTCGCGAGGTTGAGATCGTGCCGTTGGAGGTCGTCGTGCGTAACGTCGCGGCTGGATCGCTGTCGCAGCGCCTCGGCATCGAGGAGGGCACGCAACTGCCGCGCTCGATCATCGAGTTCTATTACAAGAACGACCAGCTCAACGATCCCATGGTGTCGGAAGAGCACATCACCGCCTTCGGCTGGGCCACGCCCCAGGAGATCGACGACATCATGGCGCTCGCCATCCGCGTCAACGATTTCCTGACCGGGCTTTTCCTCGGCATCGGCATCCGCCTCGTCGACTTCAAGATGGAATGCGGCCGGCTGTTCGAAAACGAGATGATGCGGATCATCGTCGCCGACGAGATATCGCCGGATTCGTGCCGGCTGTGGGACATCAAGTCGAACGAGAAGCTCGACAAGGACCGTTTCCGCAGGGATTTGGGCGGGCTGCTTGAAGCGTATACCGAGGTCGCAAAACGGCTCGGCATCCTCATGGAAAACGAGCGGCCGGCGGGCTCGGGCCCGGTGCTGGTCAAGAGTTGAGGACAGTCGAAGTGAAAGCACGCGTCACCGTCACGCTGAAGACCGGCATTTTGGATCCTCAGGGCAAGGCCATCGAAGGCGCGCTTAAATCGCTCGGCGTCGAGGGCGTTGCCAGCGTCCGCCAGGGCAAGGTGTTCGATATCGAGCTTGCCAGTACGGACAAAGCCAGGGCGGAGGCGGCGCTGAAGGCCGCCGCCGACCGGCTGCTCGCCAATACCGTGATCGAGAATTATGCTATTGAGGTGAAGGCTTAAGGACAGACGAGATGGTCGAGGTGACGGCAGAGCTCATGTTCGAGGTGTTGAGGGCGGTGCAAGCCCGGCTGGCGCAAGTCGATGGCAAGATCGACGAGCTCAAGCAGGAGATGCAGGCGTCGCGAACATCCCAGAACGGTATTCGTCAGAAGATCACGAGTGTCTTCCAGGAGATTTCGGGTATCCACGCGACACTTGTTCGACATGAGGGGCGCCTGGATCGCATCGAGCGTCGCCTCGAGCTAAGCGACGCCCGCGCGACATGAAATCCGCCGTCCTCGTCTTTCCCGGAATCAATCGCGAGCGCGACATGGCGCGCGCGTTGAGGCTTGCCTCGGGCCGGGAGGCCGTGATGGTCTGGCACGCCGAGACCTCGCTGCCGAAGGGAACCGATCTCGTCGTGGTGCCCGGTGGCTTCTCCTATGGCGACTATTTGCGCTGCGGCGCGATCGCGGCGCGTGCGCCTGTCATGGACGCGGTGCGCGCCTTTGCGCGCGACGGCGGGCTCGTGCTCGGCGTCTGTAACGGTTTCCAGATCCTGTGCGAATCCGAGCTGCTGCCGGGCGTCTTGATGCGCAATGCGCGGCTGAAATTCGTCTGCCGGGACGTGCATATGAGGGTCGAGCGCTCGGATACGCCGTTCACCCGCGGCTACAATGCCGGGCAGGTGATCCGCGTGCCGGTCGCGCATGGCGAGGGCAATTACGAGGCCGATGAAGAGACGCTGAAGCGTCTCGAAGGCGAGGGGCGCGTGCTCTACCGCTATTGCTCGCCGGAAGGCGTGGTCGACGAGGCGTCCAATTTCAACGGTGCCGCGCATGCGATCGCCGGCATCGTCAACCAGCGCGGCAATGTGCTTGGCATGATGCCGCATCCGGAAAACCACGTCGAAGACATCATGGGCTGCACCGACGGCCGCGGCCTGTTCGCGGGCCTTGTGGCGCATCTGGAAAAGGCGGCGTAGGTCCACACAAATCCCGGCGCCTGGGTCGGCCGCTCACGTTCAGGTCGACCGAGGCTCCGCTGCCGAGCGCGCCGGAAATTTCGCTGAGCGTTGCCATCTTCAGTGCGGGTAAGTCAGCCTGACTGTCGCTCTTCTTCCGCTTCCGGGACATCGCTGATCTTCAACCAGGACCGCAGATGGCCGTCCGCAAGCATTTGAATGACGCCGGACTCCCTGGTCTGTCGCTGCCGTTGGCTTCATTATTTTCATTTGGCTGGATAACCCTTGGTCGATCGTTCACAACGTCGACGTGTTGGTGTTCAATGAGGCAGCCGAATCAGCGTAGCCCGACACATCCAAGGGGAGAGTGCAATGCATGAGGCGGAAATCGGTTGGATAGCGGCCATCATTGTCGGCGGACTTGCCGGCTGGCTTGCTGAAATGTTCATGAAGTCCGGCACCGGAATCCTCATGAACATCATTCTTGGCATCGTTGGCGCCGCGTTGGCCAGTTGGCTGCTGGGCCTGTTGGGGATCTCAGTCGGTGGATGGCTCGGCTATCTGATCGCGGGCTTTATCGGGGCGTGCATCATCATCTTCCTGTGGCGTGCCGTCCGGGGAAGGACCGTCTAGCTGCCACGACAGATGATGTAGCCATGAAGAAAGCCGCAAAGGGCAAACGTCTGGACGGTCGGCATCGCGACGTATCGGGCCGCATCGACAAGAAGCATGGCAATACCCGGATCGGAACGTTGCGCAAAACCTACGGCGATCATTTCGCCAGGGGGCGCCGCTCCGATATGATGCTCAAAAATCTGCTTGCCGAAGTCGGTGTCGAATCTCTTCACGTCTACTTGCGCAAGCATCACAAATAGTCGGCGCCATCCGTTGCATCACAGGGGTGGACCTATGTGCGGCTGGGCCTCCTGTCACCCGCCACGTCGGTTAATACGTAGCGGCGTCGCCGGCCCAGATGATGCGCGGCTTGCGTAGTCCATGGCACGCGCGCCATAGGCCGCGATGCGCTCGATACCCTCAATGACATTGAAAGCCCAGGGAAGCTGGCCGCGAAACGGCGGCGGCGATTGGACCGCGTCCCAGACCACATTCTCGATCAAGTCGCGCGGGACCGGCTTCGCCTCGTAGGATCGCACGGATCGGCGTCCATGGATCGCAGCAAATGACGTCCATCTGCACCTCCTCAGCCCAACGATTTCCGAAAGCGATTATAGGCAATTTTAAGAGCCGCGTCGGCCTTCGCGCTAGCGCGCTCGCCGCAGCCAGCGCCTGATCTGCTCGCGCGAAATGGTCATCGCGGCGACGCCGATCATGACCAGCACCAGGCCTGCGGCGAGATTGGGCGGTACGGCTTCGCCAAGCAGCAGCACGGACAGTCCGACGCCGATCGGAATGCGCAAGTAGGACTGCGAATTGGTGATCAGCGTGCCAAGCCTCATCAGGCACATGTAGAACAGCATCAAGCCGAGCGCGCTCGAGAAAATCGCCATGGTCACGGCGGCCACGACCGATGGCACGGTCGGGTGCAACGTCCAGGGATGCTCGATGATCAGCGATGCCGGCAAGAGCAGGAGGCCGCCGAACAAAAGTGAACCCGCGGCCACCACGGTCGGATTGTAGCCGGACATCCGCACGCCGAAGATCGTGCCGCAGGCAAAGGAAAGCGTGGCGAGCAAAATCGCGATTTCCGCAAAGATCTCGTGACCGAGGCCCGTCAGGCCATCGTGCCCGATGATTACGGCGGTGCCGGCAAGGCCAAGGATGGCGCCGGCGAGTTTCAGCAGCGTGGCCGGCTCGTGCCGCGTGATGCCCCAGGTGATCAGGAACGCGAAGATCGGCGTGGTCGCAGCCAGCACCACGGTGTTGGCCGCCGGCACATATTGCTGGGCCCAGGTGATGATCAGAAACGGAAAGGTCGAGTTGATGATCTGCTGGAAGGCGAACAGCTTCCAGGCCTTCAGCTCCGTCGGCAGGGTGAGGCCGCGCAGCCACAGGACGGCGAGCAGGAACAGCGCCGCGACCAACGAGCGCGAAACGATGAAGGTGATCGGCGGGATCGACTCCAGCCCGATCTTGGTCAGCGGATAGGTCGAGCTCCAGGCGCAGGCCAGCGCCAGCAGCAGCAGATAGTCGCGCAGGCCGGGATGGGGACGGACCGCCGCGACGGGAGAGGTCTCATCGATCGCTGTCGTGCTCTTCTGCAAACGGCACGTTCCCCGGATTCTGAGCTAGGTGCTGGCGGGCGGCGGGACCTTGCGCGCCACGCGCTTGATCGAGCCGGAGAATGAGAACACGGCCTTCTCCGCCGATGTCAGCATACCGCGAAGGAAGATGATGGAGTTGCCGGCGCGCGTGATCTCGCAGCGGCCCTCAATCAGTTCGCCTTCGCGCACGGCCGCGAGGAACTCGCAGGCGAACGACAGCGTCACGCCCGGTCCCTGCAGGATCGGGGCGGCGGTCGCAAACAGGCAGTAATCGGCGAACGACATGAAGCAGCCGCCATGGACGTTCATTCCGCCATTGAGGTGCTTTTTTTCGACGCGAAACGCGCAGCTTATGCGGCCGTCGTCCTCCATCCGGTGCCAGAACGGCCCGTTATTGGTCTCATAGGCGTCGCGGGTCCAGGTGCGCCAGCCCGCGAATTCGCCTTCGGTGCCGATGTGCAGGTCGGGTCTGTTGAGGAATGCAGATTTGGCAAGCTCGTTCACGGAAAAAGGCCTTCAAGTAAGAGGTAAAGCCCTTAAATCCGATCCGCGGGTGATGTGCAAACCAGCATCCTGCATACCCCCTTGCAAAGCTCTGGACAGCGTGAAAAGGGGCCGTAAAAGGCCTTTTCCGGCCCCTCCGATCTCCCTATTAACGGCAAATGCAGACCAACGAACCCAAGATCACCCCCGAACTCGTCGCAAGCCACGGGCTGAAGCCGGACGAGTATGAGCGCATCCTGAAACTGATCGGGCGCGAGCCGAGCTTCACCGAGCTCGGCATCTTTTCCGCGATGTGGAATGAGCACTGCTCCTACAAGTCCTCGCGCATCCATCTGCGGGGATTGCCGACCAAGGCGCCCTGGGTGATCCAGGGGCCCGGCGAGAATGCTGGTGTGATCGACATCGGCGACGGCCAGGCGGTGGTCTTCAAGATGGAGAGCCACAACCATCCGAGCTACATCGAGCCCTATCAGGGCGCGACCACCGGCGTCGGCGGCATCTTGCGCGACGTCTTCACCATGGGCGCCCGTCCCATTGCCTGCCTCAATGCGCTCTCCTTTGGTGCGCCGGAACACCCGAAGACGCGTCATCTCGTGAGCGGCGTCGTCGCGGGCGTGGGCGGTTACGGCAATTCCTTCGGCGTGCCGACGGTGGGCGGGCAGGTGCGCTTTCACACCCGCTATGACGGCAACATCCTCGTCAACGCCATGGCGGTGGGCCTGGCCTCCGCCGACAAGATTTTCTATGCGGCGGCCTCCGGCGTGAACATGCCGATCGTCTATCTGGGCTCAAAGACCGGGCGCGACGGCATTCATGGCGCTTCGATGGCGTCGGCCGAATTCGACGACGCCTCGGAGGAGAAGCGCCCGACCGTCCAGGTCGGCGATCCCTTTGCCGAAAAGCTGTTGCTGGAAGCCTGTCTGGAAATCATGGCGGCCGATTGCGTGATCGCGATCCAGGACATGGGCGCGGCGGGCCTCACTTGCTCGGCGGTCGAGATGGGCGCCAAGGGCGATCTCGGCGTCGACCTCGATCTCGACGCGGTGCCGACGCGCGAGACCGGCATGAGCGCCTATGAGATGATGCTCTCGGAAAGCCAGGAGCGCATGCTCATGGTGCTCAAGCCCGAGAAGGAGAAAGAGGCGGAAGCGATCTTCAAGAAGTGGGGGCTCGATTTCGCCGTGGTCGGCTACACCACGCCGAGCAAGCGTTTTCGAGTCAAGCATGGCGGCGACGTCATGGCCGATCTGCCGATCAAGGAGCTGGGTGACGAGGCGCCGCTCTATGACCGGCCGCATGTGGCGTCGCCCGCGCTGCCGGTCATCCACGCGCGCGAGGTTAAGTCGCCCTTGTCGATTTCCGCGGCGCTGGAGAAGCTGATCGCAACGCCCGAGCTCTGCTCCAGACGTTGGGTCTGGGAGCAATATGACCACGTCATCCTCGGCAATACCGTGCAGCGGCCCGGCGGCGATGCCGCGGTGGTGCGCGTGCAGGACGGACCGAAGGGGCTCGCACTCACCGTCGACGTCACGCCACGCTATTGCGACGCCGATCCGGTCGAGGGCGGCAAGCAGGCGGTGGCGGAAGCCTGGCGCAACATCACCGCGGTCGGCGGCCGGCCGCTCGCGATCACCGACAATCTCAATTTCGGCAATCCTGAAAGACCCGAGATCATGGGCCAGTTCGTCGGCTGCCTGAAGGGCATTTCGGAAGCCTGCCGCGCGCTCGATTTCCCGGTCGTGTCCGGCAACGTCTCGCTCTACAACGAGACGAACGGCCGCGGCATTCTGCCGACGCCCTCGATCGGCGGCGTCGGTGTGCTCGACGATTTCACCAAATCGGCGACGCTGGCGTTCAAGGCCGCGGGCGAGGCGATCCTGTTGATCGGGGACACGCAGGGCTGGCTGGGGCAATCCATCTATCTGCGCGACATCTGCGGGAGAGAAGAGGGCGCGCCGCCGCCGGTCGATCTCGCCTCCGAGAAGCGCAATGGCGACGTGGTGCGCGGCATGATCCATGCGGGCACTGCGACCGCGGCGCACGACGTCTCCGACGGGGGCCTGCTGGTGGCGCTGGCGGAAATGGCAATGGCGGGCGGCATCGGCGGGCAGTTCTTGCCGGCCCCGAGCGAGATCGTGCCGCATGCCTTTTGGTTCGGCGAAGACCAGGCGCGCTACATTGTCACGGTGCCGGCGGCGGAAACGGGTCTCGTGCTCGCCAAGATGAAGGGCGCCGGCGTCCCTTGCACGCGCATCGGCACTACCGGCGGCGATTCGATCGCGATTGCCGGCGATGCGCCCGTTTCCATCACGACGCTGAAAACGGGCTTCGAGAGCTGGTTCCCGGCCTACATGAATGGCGCGAACTAGCGCCCCGAAGGCCTACTTCGCTCGAAAACGCCATGGCATATGCAGCTTGATGCCAAACTTGGCCTAGCTAGAGCACGTGGTTCGCACCCGGGATCTTGCGGAGCGCTGCCGTCACGGCCCAGCTCAAGACGACGGTCAGCAAGAAGGCGACAAGAGCCTTGGCGATGGCGGGGATGTCGAAATCGAACATCCAGTATTGCAGCCAGAGCACGATCGGGTAGTGGACCAGAAACATGCCATAGGCATCCGGCTGCATGGGATCGAGGATGCTCCAGCCCGAGTGCTTGAATCTCAGAAAATAGGCCAGGATCAGGAACATGACGGCCACGCTGAAGGCAGCGAAGCAGAAGCCGTAGATCCCCTCATACCAGTGCGGCAACACCACCGGATTGCCCAGTATTTCGCGCTTGATGTAGATCAGGACCCACATGAGGCAATACGGAACGAGCGCCAGGATCATCCAATCCCAGGTGACCTTCGCCATCCGGCCGTCTGCCGCCAACAACCCGCGATCCAAAAGCTGAACGCCTATGCCGGCGCCGAAAAAGAAGTAGGTGGCATAGAGCAGCACGCGGCCGTGCTGGACCGAGAACGGCCCGAACTCGAACCAACTGCCTGCTCCGAAGTGAATTCGCCCGGGAATGTAGAGCGCAGCGGTGACAGCAAACATGACCGCGAAGAACTCCGCGGGCCGACGGCGACCGCGCAGCGAGAGGCGATTGATCGGATCGAGGAGGTTGTGTGACAGCCGATACAAAAGGCAGGCAATCACGTCGAAGCTCAGCAAGACCCAGAGAAACCAGACTGGTCCGCTCGGCCAAGGACCGATGGTGATCGTTTTCCACCAGAATTCCGAAAAGCCAACCTCGGGATGCTCCCGCAGGGAGATGGCGTAATAGGCGAGCGGGATGACCGTGAACGCGCAGATCACGAATGGCAGGCCAAGCCGAACCAGACGATCGGACAAATAGTTCAGCGGTCCCTTCCGGACAATGCCCGGCCATACAAACAGGCCAGACAGGAAAAAAAACATCGCCATGAAGAAACTGTCGGTGGCGAGAACAATCATGTCAAAGCCGATCCACGACTTGGGATCGGTGTGACCGAAATGGGTATAGGGGATGACGGAGTGATGGAGCAGCACCACGAGCGTCAGGAATGTGCGGCTGCGGTCGAGCGAGGCGTTGCGGGTTTTCGCTTTTGGCACCGCTTGAACGCCAGCGGCCGTCGACGTTTGGCTGATGGTTGTCATGTCGCGCCCCGGCAAGCTGTTCAATGCCGATGTTGCCGCCGGGAACGGGATTCAGCAAGGGGTGAAACGCCGTCCATTGCGGTCAAATCCCGGAGAGTTCTACCCGAGCAAGCGAGCTTTCGGCCGGGAACCAGTGCCATTTCCGGAAGTTAGAGGGGTGGATTTCGAAAGACGCGCCCGCGGCGCGCAGGCCGGAGGAATTGGCTGTGACGCTTCTGAAATGGGCTCTGATCTTCCTTGTCGTTTCGATCATCGCCGGCATTCTGGGGTTCACCGGCGTATCGGCGGCCTCCGCCGATATCGCCCGATTCCTGTTTTACGTCTTTGTCGTGATCTTCCTGGTGCTCTTGATATTGGGGCTCACGATATTCAGGGTGTAGCGGGAAGCCGCGTTCCGTCATTGCTCCGCTTCCGCCTTCGTGGAGCTTCGGCGGACATGTCGCTCGCAATGACGTTCGAGGCAAGGGCGATGTTTACGCCACTTCCTCGATCTTGACCTTGTCCGGATAGAACGCCAGATGGCCGGAGATTTCAGTCATTGCCGGAAACGGCGTCTCGTAGGTCCAGATCGCATTGTCGAGCGTCTTGGCGTTGGCGACGATCGAGAAATAGCTTGCGTCCCCCTTGTAGGGGCAGTGCGTCACGCGCTCGGTCTTCTTCAGAAGGTCCATCTTGGCATCGGCCCGCGGCACATATTGCACGGCGGGATAGCTCGCTTCCTTCAGCGTAAGCGCGTGGGTTGTGTCGGCGATGACGACGCCGTCGGCCAGCACGCGGATACGCTTCGGATTCGCAGTGATCGTAATGGGATGGTCGGGACCGGGAAGTTTCATGGCGTTACCCTCTCGCTCAGCCTGTCGTGATCGCAAGGAGGCGCGATCCCGCGGGATTTTTAATGAACCTGACGCCAAATATAGTGTCACAACAGGTGACGTTCAAAGCGTCCGGCGCTAGATTTGCATGTCACGGTCGGGTGAGCCGGCCGCGATTCGAGTGACCCCGGGGACGCAACGAAACACCGGAGCAGCCGGAACAGGAGAGCGACTGGGATGCCGATGGATGCCCACGATATCGAATCGATGATCAAGGCAGCGATCCCCGACGCCGAAGTGACGATCCGCGACCTTGCCGGCGATGGCGACCACTACGCCGCCACCGTGATCTCGGAATCCTTCCGCGGCAAGTCCCGCGTGCAGCAGCACCAGATCGTTTATCAGTCGCTGCGCGGCCAGATGGGCGGCGTGCTGCATGCGCTGGCGCTGCAGACCGGGGTGCCCGAGGGCTAATCGCCATGGCGGACAATCCGCGCGGGGCGATGTTTCGCGTCATCGCGCCCGACCGGCAGAGCCGCGTCACCAACGCCGAGCTGTTCTTCGATCTCGTCTTCGTGTTTGCGGTCACGCAGCTCTCGCACATGCTGCTCGGCCGCTTCACGCCGCTCGGCGCGATGCAGGTGACACTGCTGTTTCTCGCGGTCTGGTGGGTGTGGGTCTACACCACCTGGATCACCAACTGGCTCGATCCCGAGCAGATGCCGGTCCGCATCCTGTTGTTCCTGTTGATGCTCGGCGGCCTCGTGCTGTCGACCTCGATCCCGACCGCCTTCGAAGGCCGGGGCCTGTGGTTTGCCATTGCCTATGCCACGATGCAGGTTGGCCGCACCCTGTTCTGGCTGATCGCGACGCCGGCCAGTCGTACGCTGGTGCGGCACAACGCGATCCGCATCCTGGCCTGGCTGTGTTGCTCGGCGGTATTCTGGATTCTTGGCGGCTTTGCCGAGGGGCAGGCTCGTCTCTGGCTTTGGATCGCAGCGCTCTCAATCGAATATGTCGCGCCCGGTCTCCGGTTCTGGACACCGGTGCTCGGCTTTTCGTCGATGGAAGCCTGGTCCGTCGAAGGCGGCCACATGGCCGAGCGTTGTGCGGGGTTCATCATCATTGCGCTGGGGGAGGCCGTCGTCGTCAACGGCGCGACCTTTGCCGACCTGACCTGGACGGCTGAAAACATCGGCGCGTTCCTCGCAGCGCTCGTCGGCAGCATCGCGATGTGGTGGATCTATTTCCACAAGGGCGCAGAGGCTGGCTCGGAGATGATCTCGAAGTCAGCGGAATCCGGCCGCGTGGCGCGGCTCGCCTATACCTATCTGCACATGCCGATCGTCGCCGGCATCATCCTCACCGCCGTGGCGGATGAGCTGGTGCTCAAGCATCCTCTTGGCCATTCCGATTTCAAGACTGTCATCAGCGCGGTCGGCGGACCCCTGCTGTTCCTGGTCGGGACCATCCTGTTCAAGCACGTGATCCGCAATTTCCTGCAGCTCTCCCACGGCGTCGGCATCATCGCGCTCGCGGCGCTGGCGTGGTTTGGGAGAGATCTTTCGCCGCTCATGCTGTCGGCGTTGACGAGCGCAATTCTCGTCGTCGTCGCGGCCTGGGAGTCGATGTCGCTGCGGTCTAAACCTGAGACTCCGTAGGCGCCGCGGCGGCAGCAGCGACAGGCTCCGGCGCCTGCTGCCGTCCCTCAAATGTCTCGTGAATCTTGCCGTCGACGATATGCACGCGCCGGTCGGCACGCGCGGCCAGCGCGGGGTCGTGGGTGACGACGACGACCGTGCGGCCCTGGTCCGCGATCTCGCGCAGGATCGAAAACACCTGCTCGGTCGAGGTGGTGTCGAGCGCGCCGGTCGGCTCGTCGGCGACGATGATTTCCGGGCGGTTGGACAGAGCGCGCGCGATCGCGACGCGCTGGCGCTGGCCGCCGGAAAGCTGGTTCGGCCGCTTGTTGGCGTGATCCTTCAGGCCGAGCGAAGCGAGCAACTCGAGGCCGCGCTCCTGCATCTCTTTCTCGCTCATCTGGCCGGCGGCGCGCATCGGCAGCAGCACGTTTTCCAGCGAGGTGAATTCCGGCAGCAGGAAGTGAAACTGGAACACGAAACCGCATCTGGTGAGCCGGACATTGGCGCGGTCGTCCTCCGACAGTTTCGAGGTCGGCTGGCCGCAGATGATCACCTCGCCATCGCTCGGCGCATCGAGCAGGCCAAGCAGATAGAGCAGCGAGGATTTGCCGGAGCCGGACGGGCCGGTGATGGCCAGGAATTCGCCCTTGCCCACGGAAAGATCGATGCCGTTGACCAGCGTATGCGAGACTGCGCCCTCGATCCGCCGCACCAGTCCGACCGCCTGCAATGCAACGTCGCTCATGAGGCGCCCCGGATGATTTCAACGGGATGCACCCGCGTTGCCTTGCGCGCCGGGAAGAACGCCGCACCGGTGCAGCAAACCAGCGAGATGCCGCCGGCGACAATGTAGTGTACCGGCGAATAGTAGATGGAAATCGGCACCGTGGTTCCCGTCAGCGTGTTGTAGATCGAGATCTGCGACCAGCTAAAGCACAGCAGATATCCGATGATCCAGCCGAAGAGAGTGCCAACCACGCCGATGATCGCGGCCTCGATGATGAAAATGCGCCGCACCGAGACTTCGCGCATGCCGAGCGATTTCATGATCGCGATGTCCTGGCGCTTCTCGTTGGTGATGGTGGAGATGATGTTGTAGGTCGCAAATGACGACGTCAGCAGCATCGCGCCCATCACGGTCAGCACGATGAAATCGCGCACGGCGAAGCTGGACAGGAGGTCCGAATTGGCTTCCTGCCACGACACCGACTTGTAGCCGGTCTGGCCCTCGACCCGCTTTGCGATCGCATCGGCGCTGACGGGATCATTCAGCCGCAGGCGCAATTCGTTGATGACGCCGCTCTGTCCCATCATCAGCTGGGCGGTGCCGATCAGCGCGTAGATCTGTCCCTCGTCGACGCGCTTCAATCCGGAGCGGAAGATGCCGACCACGGCAGAGTTCACCTGGGTGCCCTGGCCGCCGATCAGGCCAACGGTATCGCCGGTCTTGATCGCGAGCTTTTCCGCCAGCGCCTGGCCGATGATGATGGCGTTCGGCGCGCGTTGCAGATCGCCGATCTGGCCCTCGCGCATCTGCGAGACGAGCTTGGAGACCTTGATCTCCTGTCGAGGGTCGATTCCGACCAGCGTGACGCCGATGCGCCCGCCATGGTCGATGATCGCCGTGGTCCTGACCTGCGGCGCGACATCGCCGGGGATCCAGGAGCGCAGCGAGGCCATCGTCGATTCCGGATATTTGATTCCCGGACGGTTGTTCACATTGGCCACGCTCGACATCTGCACCGCGCCATATTCCCGGTCTGCGGGCTGTTCGGAGGCTGTGCGGCGCTCATCCTGCACGGTCACATGCGGCATGGTGTCGACGAGCTGGCGCAGGAAGTCGATCTGTGAGCCCTCCATCAGTCCAGCCATCATGATGGTGAAGCCGACGCCCATGGCGACGCCGGCCATGCCAACCAGCGTCTGCCGGACGCGGGTCGTGACATGGGTCCAGGCGATATTGAATACGAGATTTGCAGCCATTTGCGGTCAGGCCCGATCAGCGCTTGGCGCCAGCTCTTGAAATATCAGGTCTTGAAACATCAAGTCTTGAAACATTGCGCCGCGCGTCGTTAACGACCGAGTCGATGTGCGCGGAAATTGCCTGCGAGATCACGGCATTGTCGGGATCGGCGTTGGCGACTGTCGCCGGAGCCGTGGAAGCGGAGGTGGGAGCCGCACTCGCCTGCGGCTGATCCGCCGTCGCATCGGAAGTAGCGTCCTGCGGCGGGGCCGCGGTCTTGTTCGGTTCGGTGCGAACCCGGGTGCCGTCGGCAAGATCCGGCCGGGCAGGGGAGAGCACAGCCATGCCCCGCGACACATCGCCGATAATTTCGACATTGCGGCTGCCGCGAATGCCGACGTGGACCGGCACGCGCTCGATCTTGCCGTTGTTCACGATCTGCACGGCATTGCCGGAGACCGCTTCGGCCGGCACGACGATGGCCGACGGCTTCTCGCGGAAGATGATATTGGCTTCGACCGACATGCCGATGCGCAGCGGCGTGTCGTTCGGCAGCAGGAGATAGACGCGGAAGGTCTTGCGGGTCGGATCGCCCTTGGGCGTGATCTGCGAGACGTTGGCGCGCAACGCCATCCCCGGGAACGCCTCGCTGCGCAGGAAGGCCTTCTGGCCGGCCGCGATGCGGTTGATTTCCTCTTCATTGACTTCGGCAACCACCTGCATCGGCAGGGGCGGACCGACCCAGAACAGCACGTCGGTCGGACCCACGACGTCGCCGACTCCGCCGTCGCGCCGCAGCACCATGCCGTCGAGCGGCGCGCGCAGCACGAGCTGGTCGATGCGCACCTGCTGGGCCGCGATCCGCGACTTGTATTCCTCGGCCTGGGTCCAGCGCTGCTCATATTCCTTCTGCGCGGCGTCACTCTTGGTGCGGTCCTTTTCCGCGCGATCGAGATCGCGCTGCGCCTGCTGGCTCGAAATCTGAAGCTCGTTGAGCGCGCTGCGTTCCTCGGCATCGTCCTGGCGGCCAAGGACCTGGCCGGCCTTCACGGTCTGCCCCTCGCAGGTGCAGAGATCGACCAGCCGGCGCCGCTGCAACGGCACCACCTTGGCCCAGCGCGCGGGCTCGACCGTGCCGGTGCCGTAAATGGCTTCGGAGACCGGTGCGAGCGTAGCGACGCTGGTCGTCACCGTCTGCACATGCAAATAGTTGGTGTAGGCGTAATATCCGGCGCCGGCGGCTATCGCGAGGATCGCAATTCCCAGAATGCGCAGCATGGTCGCGAGCCTCTCTCTTGGCTAACTCTTGGCTAAAAGCCGAACTTCTTGCGCAGCCCCTGCGGCACCTGGTCGAGGATGCTGTCGACATCGCCCTTCTTGATGCTCTTGCCGACATCCTGGGGCTCGTTGCTGGTGGATTTGGCCGCCGGCGGCGGACTGGGAGCGGGTGGTGCCGGCGCAGGCGTCGTCGTGGTCGTTGCCGGAGCAGGTGTGGTCGCAGCCACTGGCGCGCTGCGCGAGAAATCTGACGGAGCCGTGGTTTGGACTGGTCGGCCGCTTACCACCGGGCGCCAGCGTCCGGCTTCCGACTTGGCATGATTGATCTCTTCGGGGCTCATCCGGCTCTCGAGCACGCCGATCAATTGGCGCGCGCCATTGCGAAATTCCTCGACCCTGGAGGCGCCGTTGACGATGTAGGCCCATTTATAGGCCTTTACGTTGTCCTTCTGGACACCGCGGCCGACGGCATAGAGGCCACTCAGGATCAGCATGGCATGGGCATGGCCCTGACCGGCGGCCCGCGAAAACCACCGGAACGCTTCCTCATCGGAGCGCGGCACGCCAATACCGGCCGAATAGAGCGCCCCAATATAGAATTGTGCTTCGTCGTCGCCGGATTGGGCCGCCCGCAGATAGCGGCTCGCCATGTCTTGATCGAACACCGCGTCCGCCCTGACGGGATGCGAATTTGCCAGGAGAAAAGCGCAGCAGAATATCGCTAATACGGCTCGCTTCATGAGAATGCCCAAAAACCCCGACGCTTTAAAAATCCCTGCGTCCATCGCCGACTTTCATCGCGTCGGCCGCTCGAAATTAGGTCGACTATACTTGCGCCTAGGTTCAGCGTTCAAGGGATCGGGGCGTGATCAGGCCGCGGCAGCGTGACCTATCGCACGCTGCCATCCGCTAGAGCCTGAAGTTCCCGATGAAAGACGCGAATGGTCACCGGCGATTAAAGATCGTCGGCAAAACCTGGGCAATCGCTTGGTTTCACTCCGCGACCAGTGCGTGAACCGAGAACATGCGGTTCCTATCGGTCCATGATTCCCGCACCTGCCAGCCGGAACTGCGCGCGAGTGCCGCAAAGCGCTCGATGCTGTATTTGTAGCTGCTCTCGGTATGAATGCTTTCGCCGGGGCGGAACGAGAAGCTGGTGCCGAGCATGCGCACGGTTTGCGGCTTCTTGCTGATCAGATGCATCTCGATCCGGTGCCGCTCGCGGTTGTAGACCGCGCGGTGGGTGAAGGCGGAAATGTCGAAATTCCCGCCGAGCTCGCGGTTCATGCGCACCAGCACGTTGAGATTGAAGCGCGCGGTGACGCCGGCCGCGTCATTATAGGCGTCATAGAGCACGCGCTCGTCCTTTTCGAGATCGGCGCCGATGATCATCTGCGCACCGGCGCCCAAAATCTCGCGGGCGCTGCGCAGGAAGCGGCTCGCTTCGTGTGGCTCGAAATTGCCTATGGTAGAGCCAGGGAAGAAGCCGACCTTCGGCAGGCCGGCGACCCCAGGGGGCAGCGCAAATGGCGCGGTGAAATCGGCGGCTACCGGATAGACCGCCAGATCGGGAAAATCCCGGCGCAGGGCGTCGGCCTGCGCTTTGATGAAGTCGCCGGAAATGTCGACCGGCACGTAGGCTGCGAACGCGCATTTCTCCAGCAGAAGGCGGGCCTTGGTGGTTGCACCCGCGCCGAACTCGATCAGCGCGGCGCCCTTCGGGATGATGGCGGCGATATCGCTGCCGCGGTCGCGCAGGATGCCGAGCTCGGTGCGGGTCGGATAATATTCCGGCAGCCGCGTGATCGCCTCGAACAGCTCCGAGCCGGCCTGGTCATAGAAATATTTCGGCGACAGGCGTTTGGGTTGTTGCGACAGATCGCCGACCGCATCGCGCGCGAAGGCGGAAGTCTGCTCGTCGGGAAGATGCGCGTCGGCCAAAGCGGGGGCGTGCATATTCATGATACTCTCCTGAACGCGCTTACAGGCGCGATTTTTGATCCGTTGTTGGGTACGCCCCGGTCTTCAGCCACCGGATCGCGCTTCTTTTGGAAAAGTCAGGCGTAGTCGGCCAGCCGTAATCCCGTGAATTGCCAGCGGTGGTGTGGATAGAAGAAGTTGCGATAGGTGATACGGCTGTGGCCTTCGGGAGTTGCGAGCGAGGAGCCGCGCAGCACCAGCTGGTTGACCATGAACTTGCCGTTGTACTCGCCGAGCGCACCTTCGATGGCGCGGTAGCCGGGGTAGGGCGCGTAGGCGCTGCGGGTCCACTGCCAGACGACGCCGAAGGCATCGTTCAGTTGTCCGGCGCGTGCGGAAACTTCCCATTCCATTTCAGTCGGCAGATGCTTGCCGGCCCAACGTGCGAACGCATCCGCCTCGTAGTAGCTGACATGGCAGACCGGGCTTGAGAGATCGACGGGTTGCAGGCCGCCGAGCGTCATGATGTGCCAGGCGCCATCCGCTTCACGCCAATGGCCGGGCGCCTGCCAACCTTCATTGGCGACTGCGGCAAAACCGTCCATGAGCCAGAGCGTGGCGGTCGAATAGCCGCCGTCCTTCATGAAGGCGAGCCATTCGGCATTGGTGACGAGGTTGCGATTCAGCCTGACCGGCCCGACGAGGGCGCGATGCGCCGGCTTCTCATTGTCGAAATGGAAACTGTCGTCGGCATGACCAACCGTATGAATGCCTTCGCTCAGCGTGATCCATTCCTCGGCCCCATGGCTCGCGGCAGGGAAGCGCCATTCGGCGTCATAGGCGGGCGGGAGGGGATTCTGCGCGAACGCATGCAGGATGTCGGTCAGCATCAATTCCTGATGCTGTTGCTCGTGGTTGAGGCCGACCTCGACCAGGGCTGCGAGCTGTTTCAGCTTCGCCTCGCCCGCGGTCTGGAAGAATTTCACCACGGCCGCATCGACATGGCGGCGATAGGCGGTGACATCCTCCACACCCGGCCGGGTCAGGAGGCCGCGCGCGTGACGGGCATGGCGCGGACCGGCGCTGACATAGTAGGAATTGAACAGGAAGGCATAGTCGGGGTGGAAGGGCTTGTAGCCCTCGCAATGCTCGCCCAGCAGAAATTGCTCGAAGAACCAGGTGGTATGTGCGCGGTGCCACTTCGCGGGGCTCGCGTCGGGCATCGACTGCACGACCTGATCCTCCGCGCTTAGGGGCGCGGCGCGCCGTTCGGTCTCGCCACGGACGGCGAGATAGGCTTCCACCAAATTCTGGGCGAGCGTGCCGGAATCGGAGAAGAGTGACGGGTAGGGGGATAAAAGCGTCGCGGCAGCGGCTGCTGGTTTCGTCACAGATATCTCCGGTCGAGGGAGAGAACGTCGATGTCTTGAGGAGGTTCCCGGTGCTGGCCCGTCCTAAATAGGGGCTCCCATTCAGGAAAAAAGCCTCCCCCCGCCATGATACCGTGTGATTTGAACAATGGACGGCCGCGGGCCGCGGCCCGCCCAACCCCCTCCAGCGCATATCAAATCCGCGCCATTTTACTTTGGATGAACAAAGGTTTGCGCTACATATAGGGGTAGTGTCGGGTTACATGGGTCGGACGAGACCGGCTCAAGAGGGCGAGACCGCAAGGGGCTCGCCGCAAAAGGAAGCAGAGATGAGCATCGAGAAATTCATCGACAACGAAGTGAAGTCGAACGACGTCGTGCTGTTCATGAAGGGCACGCCGCAATTTCCGCAATGCGGTTTTTCGGGCCAGGTGGTGCAGATCCTCGACCACATCGGCGTCGGCTACAAGGGCCTGAACGTTCTGGAATCCGCCGAGCTGCGCAACGGCATCAAGGACTATTCGAGCTGGCCGACCATTCCCCAGCTCTATGTCAAGGGCGAGTTCGTCGGCGGATGCGACATCATCCGCGAGATGTTCCAGGCCGGTGAATTGCAGCAGCTCTTCGCCGACAAGGGCATCGCGGTCGACGCCGCGGTCTGATCTTGGCCGCGCGCGAGATTGGCTCTGCGCGGCTCGTAATCATTGTTGCTGACATCACGACCCTGAGCGTCGACGCCATCGTCAACGCGGCCAACACGTCGCTGCTTGGCGGCGGCGGCGTGGACGGCGCGATCCATCGTGCAGCCGGGCGGGAGCTTCTGGCCGAGTGTCGCACACTGGGCGGCTGCGAAACCGGCGACGCCAAGATCACCCTCGGCTATAAGCTGCCGGCAAAGCATGTGATCCACACGGTCGGACCGGTCTGGAATGGCGGCAGCCACGGCGAGGACGAATTGCTCGTCTCTTGCTATCGCCGCAGCATCGAGCTTTGTCGCGCCAACAATCTTGCTTCTGTCGCGTTTCCCGCAATCTCGACGGGCGTCTATCGTTTTCCTCCCGACCGCGCCGCCGACATCGCCGTCAAAACGGTGGCTGAAACGCTGCCGTCCGCCGCAATAGTTACCCGCGTCATCTTCTGCTGCTTTTCGCCCGACAGCGCCGATCTGCATGAACAGGCCATGACACGGCTTTAGCAGGCCTTGTGCCCCCCAAAGGCACAGGTAAACTTCCGCCCGGACAAATCCGGGGAGGGAAAATGACGCAATTCCATTGGTTGCGATCGCTGGCTTGCGGCGCATTGCTGACGGCAGCATTGGCGTTTCCGGCCGGTGCGGAAGGCACTTTCGAGATTCCGCCGGGCGCGCATTTCAATCCGCAAAAGCTCGAACGCGTCAGCGATTATTTGCGCGACGAGGTCACGACCGGCAAGATCGCCGGCGCCATTCTCCTGATCCAGCAGCACGGCAAGCCGGTCTATCACCAGTTCTTCGGCGTGCGCGACACCGCAACCAAGGAGCCGATGAGCGACGATACCATCTTCCGCCTGTTCTCGATGACCAAGCCGATCACGAGCTTCGTGGCGATGCAGCTCATCGAGGAAGGCAAGATCTCGCTAAGCGATCCGCGTCTCGAAATACATTCCTTCCTTTGCCAACGTGAAGGTCGGCGTGGAGCAAGGCGAGGGCGACAAGAAGACGCTCGAGCTGGTGGCGCCGAACCGGCCGCCGACCATCTACGATCTGATGACCCAGACCTCCGGCATCACCTATGGCTTCTATGGCAACAGCCTGGTTCGCAAGGCCTATTTGGCCGCGAATATCTATGATGGCGACTCCCGACAATGCCGAGTTCGCCGAGCGCATCGCCAAGCTGCCGCTGCACGACCAGCCCGGCACGCTCTGGCAATATGGCCATTCGACCGATATCCTCGGCCGCATCATGGAGATCGTCAGCGGCAAATCGCTGCTCGCGATCGAGAAGGAGAAGCTGCTCGATCCGCTCGGCATGAAGGACACGGTGTTCTATGTGACCGATCCCGCCAAGAAACACCTGATCGCGAAGCCGGTGCCGAACGACAGTGATTTCCGTGTCGGCTTCGTCGGCTATGCCGACGTGCCCATGAAGTGGGAATCCGGCGGCGGCGGAATGGTCTCGACCATGGCGGACTTCTCCCGCTTCGCCCAGATGATCCTCGACGGCGGCAAATTCGGCGGCAAGCAGTATCTCGGCGACAAGGCGTTCAAGGAGATGACGACCGATCACGTCGGTCCGGGCTCGGGCATCGGGCGTGACTATTTCTATTTCCCCGGCGATGGCTTCGGCTTCGGTCTCGGCTTTGGCGTGCGCACCGATCCCGGCAACGCGAAGCCGCCGCCGCCAGGCGATCTCGGCGAGTTGAAATGGGACGGCGCCAGCGGCTGCTATTTCGTGGTCGATCCGAAGCAGGACCTGTTCTTCGTGCTGCTGGAGCAGACGCCGTCGGAGCGCCAGAAGGTCCAGCCGATGGTGAAGAAGCTGATCTATGAGGCGATGGAGAACTGACGGCGCAGTGCCGCGGCTCGCCGCCGCGCTCCTGCTCGGCGTGATCCTTTTCGCGCCGCGCGCGCATTCCGAAACGCAAGTCGTCGCCGAAAGCCGCTTCTCGGCCGTGGGGCTAAAGCGCCTCAGTGACTACTTTGCGAACGAGGTTGCGACCGAAAGGATCCCCGGCGCGGTCGTGCTGATCCAGCAGCACGGCAAGCCCGTTTATTCCGAGGCCTTCGGCTTCCGCGATCCGGTCTCGCGAGTGCCGATGATCAAGGATGCGATCTTTCGCATCTATTCGATGTCGAAGCCGATCACCTCGGTCGCGATCATGATGCTGTTCGACGACGGCAAGATCGCGCTGAGCGACCCGCTCTCGAAGTACATTCCGGCTTTTGCCGACGTGACGGTCGGCGTCGAGAAGAAGGACGAGAGCGGAGGGCTTGCGCGCGAGCCCGTCAAGCGGCCGATCACGATCGAGGATCTGCTGCGCCACACTTCGGGGATCACCTACGGCTTCTATGGCGATAGCGTAGTGCGCAAGCTCTACGTGAGTTCCGGCCTGTTTGACGGCGATTTCGACAACGCGCAATTCGCCGAGCGCCTCGCCAAATTGCCGCTCGCCGAGCAACCGGAGACGCTGTGGGATTACGGCCATTCGATCGACGTGCTCGGGCGCGTGGTCGAGATCGTCTCGGGAAAGTCGCTCTATCAGTTCGAAAAGGAGCGGTTGCTTGATCCCCTCGGCATGATCGACACCGGTTTCTTCGTGCCAGAGGCACAACGGGCGCGTGTGGCCGAGTCCCTGCCCAGCGATCGCTTCGAACGTCCGGTCGCGGGCCTCGGCGATCCCATCCTGCCGCGGCGCTGGGAATCCGGCGGCGCCGGCATGGATGGCACGGCGGAGGATTATGCGCGGTTTGCGGAGATGCTGCTGGAAGGCGGTGCGACTGACGGCAAGCGCTACCTCAAACCTGCGACGGTGGCATTGATGACGTCGGATCATATTGGATCGGAAACGCATATCGCGCGCGACCCATTCTATTTCCCGGGCGGCGACAGTGGCTTTGGCCTCGGCTTCGCGGTGCGCACCGTGGCGACCACCCTGTTGCCCGCGGGTGAGTACCGCTGGGACGGCGTTGGCGGCACGTTCTTCTTCATCGATCCGAAGGACGACATGCTGGCGATCGTGATGATGCAGTCACCGTCACAGCGCGGCCGCATCCAGAACGAGGCAAAGCAGCTGATCTACGAGGCGCTGCGGCGGTAGCGCTTACGCCGCCCTGACGATCTCGCGCACATGTCCGACCATCTCCTCGATCATCGGAGCCGTCACATCGAGATGGGTGCAGGCGCGGATGCGGCCGTCCATCATCGCGAGCATCACGCCGCGCCTTGCGAGTTCAGCCACCATCCTGTCGCCGGGCACGCCTGCGCCATCGGGCTTGAAGAACACGAGATTGGTCTCAGGCTCCTGCACCTCGATTCCAGCGATCTGCGACAGGCCGCGGGCGAGTGCACGAGCATTGGCATGGTCGTCAGCGAGACGGTCGACGTGATGGTCGAGCGCGTAGACGCAGGCGGCTGCACAAATGCCGGACTGCCGCATCGAGCCGCCGAGCCGCTGCTTCCAGCGCCAGACCTCGTCGATGAAGGCACGCGTGCCCGCGATCGCGCCGCCGATCGGCGCGCCAAGACCTTTTGAGAAATCGATCCAGGCGGAATCCCAGCCCACGGCCATCTCGCGCGCCGGGATGCCGGTAGCAACTGTAGCGTTGAGCAGCCGCGCGCCATCCATGTGGGTTGCCATGCCCGCGGACTTCGCGATTCCGACGACTTCGTCGAGGGCCTTCTTCTTCCAGATCGTGCCGCCGCCGATATTGGCGGTCTGCTCGACGCTGACCAGCACCTGCGGCGGCTGGTAGCGGGTGCGCGGGTGCAACGCCTTGCGCAGCGTATCCGGCGCAAACTGGCCGTCGTCACCTTTCAGCGCCGTGATCTGGAAGCCGCCGAGGGCTGCATGCGCGCCGCCCTCGCGCGCGACGATGTGGGCGGTCTCATGCGCCAGGATTTCGTCGCCCGGCCGGCAATGCACCAGCGTCGCGGCCACGTTGCACATGGTGCCCGAGGGCATGAACACTGCGGCTTCCTTGCCGAGCAAATCGGCGACGCGTTCGCAGAGCAGGTTGACGGTCGGATCGTCGCCGACCTGCTCATCGCCGACTTCAGCACGCGCCATCGCCTCCCGCATGGCCGGCGTCGGTTTCGTCTGTGTGTCCGACAGCAGATTGATGCGGACTGGCGGCGCCTTGGGGTCGCGCGGGGGAGGGGTGTAGTGCATGGCGATTCTCACTTACGGGTCGAGAGGACGACGGGCCGCGTGCCGAAATCGCATGATGACGATTTCGGTCGAGGTCACGCGATAGTCAATCAGATAGGGATATGGATGGGCGAAGAGACGATGCACATTCGAACGAGAGGTCGTACGCCCGGCGTGGGGGTATTCCTCTAACAGAGCAACAAGAGCCATCAGGCGATCACGTATCTGTGCGGCTCCTCGCGGCGATCGTTCCTCGACGTAAGCAAGGGCCCGATCAATTTGTGTCAGGGCACGGCGCGTGTAACGGACATTCACCGGCCATGCCTTGCCCACATGGCGCGGACTTCCTCCGGCGTCGCGAGCTCACCCCGGGCAATCTCCGCTTCTGCCTCGGCGAGGTCGGCATCCTCCTCCGGCGTCAGTTGGATCGGGGGCTGATCGATGCCTGCGAGCTGCAACATAACCCGCGCCAGTTCGTCCTGCCGAGCGTCTGGCAGGGCGGCGACCGTGCTGAAGGCTTCCTCAAGAAGACGGGTCATAACCGGAGTATACCAAACAAAAAGGCCCCGGCAAAACCGGGGCCTTTGAAAACGCGGGTAACCAGACCGATCAGCGCGAATAGAATTCGACGATCAGGTGCGGCTCCATCTGCACCGCGAACGGCACGTCGGAGAGGCCGGGGACGCGGCCGAATTTCGCGGTCATCTTGGAGTGATCGACCTCGAGATAGTCGGGTACGTCGCGCTCGGGCAGTTGGGCTGCTTCCAGCACATGGGTGAGCTGCTTGGAGGCTTCCTTGACCTCGATGCTGTCGCCGATCTTGAGCTGGTAGCTGCCGATGTTGACCTTGCGGCCGTTCACCTTGACGTGGCCGTGGTTGATGAACTGGCGCGCGGCGAACATGGTGGAGACGAACTTGGCGCGGAACACCACAGTGTCGAGACGGCGCTCGAGCAGGCCGATCAGGTTCTCGCCCGTGTCGCCCTTCATCCGGCCGGCCTCGACATAGATGCCGTGGAACTGGCGCTCGCTGATGTTGGCGTAATAGCCCTTCAGCTTCTGCTTGGCGCGGAGCTGCACGCCGAAGTCGGAAAGCTTGCCCTTGCGGCGCTGGCCATGCTGGCCGGGACCGTATTCCCTACGGTTCACGGGGCTCTTCGGGCGGCCCCAGATATTCTGGCCCATACGGCGATCGATCTTGTACTTCGCCTCACTGCGCTTGGTCATCGCGTCCTCTTTGAGTTAGACAGGTTTTGAGGAAACGCGCCCTCCTGTGCGGCCGGCAACGCCGGCGCTGACAGGTCCAGCCCCCAAAGCTTGAAGGGATGGACCACGGGTCGCGAAACGCTTCGCGGGCCGAAGACGGCCCGCGAGCAGGCGGTTCTTACGGGAGAAACCGCTGTTTTGTCAATGACAACGGCGTTATTTTTCAGGTGCTGGCGTAGCCAATGGCTTGGTCTTGTCCACGATGTAAACCGCCAGCACTTTCAGTGGTTTATCGCCGGAAACCTTGGCGTCGTGCGGCACGCCCGCCGCAATTTGCCAGGAATTGCCCGCCTTTACATGCCGGACCGGCTGTCCCTCGACAATCAGATCGCCTTCACCCTCCATGACATAGCCGACCTCGACTTAGCGTTTGATCCCCTGAAACGCAGCGGCAATGCCGCGCTGGAACAGCGACCAGTCGAAGCCGAGCGCAAGCGCGAGATAGCCGCGGTCGATCATCGCGTTGGCCTGTTCGGCGGTGCGTGCCACGCCGCCGATCGGCACGCCGCTTTTCAAAATGCCTTCCTCGGCGCGCTTCATCAGCGCCTGCACTTCGGGGTCGTCGATCAGGCCGCGCTTGTTGATGGAGGTCGCGAGATCGCCGGGGCCGATCACGGCGACATCGATGCCGGGGGTCGCCATGATTTCGTCGATGCGGTCTACGGCGTCGGCGTGCTCGATGGTGATCATGCAGATCATGTCGTCATCGGCAGTGGCCATGTACTCGGGCATCGACACGCCCCACCGGAAGGGCGCATGGAAAGGGCCCCAGAAGCGGTCGCCCTTCGGCGGATAGCGCAGGCTGCGCACGGCTTTCTCGGCATCGGCGCGGCTGCAGATCATCGGAAAATTGATTCCGAGCGCGCCGATATCCATCGGGGCTTTCGCAAGCCAGGGCTCGTTGGCGGCAACCCGCGCCAGCGGCACGCAGGGCGTACCGGATGTAGCCGTGATCATCGCGTGCGCGGAGGTGAGATCGATCGGGCCGTGCTCGAGATCGACGATGATCCAGTCAAGCCCGGATCGGGCCATGATCTGCACGGTCGGGATGCTCGGAATGGTGGCGATCGCGCCGAAGGTTGGACGCTTCTCGCGCCATTCCTTGCGCAGACGGTTGAGCGGGGTGGACGCGGCTGACATCAATCCTGGCTCCGTCGAATGAGGCGCGGCGAAACTAGCAGCGCAGGATGACGCAGGACAAGGATACGTTATGCCAGCACGCGGCCGCCGAAGAATGGCATCAGCGCGCGGCTCAGCGCATGCGGCCTGTTCGAGGTGAAGAACATCTCGGCGCCCGCCTGATCGGTCTCGCCGTCGCCCGGACCCATAAGGTCGGAAACCCGCCGGGCGATGGCCGGCGCCGGATCGATCCAGTCGACCGGCCAGGGTGCAAGCCTCACGAAACGGTCAAGCAGCAGCGGATAATGCGTGCAGGCGAGCACGATCGTGTCGGTGCGCGATGTCTCGTCCTCGCCGGCGCCGACAAAGCAGGGCGCAAGCTCGGCAAAGATGTCGCGGTCGCCGACCTCGTTGCCGTTCAGCGCGCTCTCCGCAAGCGACGCCAGTTCGGGCGAGCCGACCAGGGTCACCTCGCAGCCTTGGGCGAAATCGCGGATCAGCCCCCTCGTGTATTCGCGCTGTACCGTCCCCCTGGTGCCGAGCACCGACACAAGCCGCGTCTTCGATTGCGAGCAGGCCGGTTTGATCGCGGGAACCGTGCCGACAAAGGGAATTTTGTAGGCGCTGCGCAGATAGGACATCACGAGCGTGGAGGCGGTGTTGCAGGCGATCACGAAGAGATCAGGCGTGTGGCGATCGATGAGTTCGCCGACCAGCGGCACCACGCGCGCAACGATTTCCTCCTCGCTGTGATGGCCGTAGGGAAAGAAGGCGTCGTCGGCGACATAGACGTAATGCGCCTCGGGCCGGGCGGCGACGATCTCGCGCAGCACCGTGAGCCCGCCAAGGCCGGAGTTGAACACCAGAATTGTCGGAGGCCTGGGCACGGTGCGATCCTACCCAATCGGGAGTTGGCAGTCAGTTTGTTTTCGGCCGGTCACAAACCCGCTCAATGTGGCGATTTTGGAATGATTTAAATCGCTTCGCATGGGCCGGGCCGCTATCAGAATGCGCTGGAAATCGGGGGACTTATCGGGACATGTTGAGAAACACGACGACGAATTGGGGCAGCCTTTCCCGTTTGTTTCACTGGGTCCTGGGCATCGCGATCATCGGCATGATCGCCTACGGCTGGTGGATGAACCATTTTCCACCGCGCGCCGATCGCTTTTTCTATCGCTCGATCCACGCCGATATCGGCTACGTCGTCCTGTTGCTTACGGTGATGCGGCTGATCTGGCGCGGCGTCAATCCGACGCCCGCGCTGCCGGACGATGCGCCGCCCTGGCAGCGCATCGTCGCGCGGATCAGCCACGTGCTGCTTTATCTGGTTACGATCCTGGTCGCGATGCTGGGCTGGGCGATGTCGGGAGCGCGCCCAGCGGACAGGAATTATGCAAGCTTCTTCGGCTGGTTCAACGTGCCGGAATTCACTTCGCCCGATAAGGTCGCAGCCGGTGCGTATGAGGATCGGCACATCTTCTTCGCCTATGTGTTGCTGGCGCTGATCGTGCTGCACGTCGCGGCCGCCGCCTGGCATCATTTCATCCGGCGCGATCGGGTGGCGATACGGATGGTCAGAAGCGAAGCGGGCTGACTCCGCGACTTGGAGCTGGCGATTTAGAATTTATCCAGCAAAACCGCGTCTTTTTGCCTCTTCTCGGCGGCATGATCGAGCGCTTATGGGTTCGCTCGTTGTCGTCAGCCATCATCCGAAAAGAGCAACCCATGTCGTTCTCGCGTTTCGTTTCGAAAGCTTCCCTTGTCGCAATTGCAGCGCTTGCGCCGTTTGCTTTTTCCGGCGGCGCGCACGCAGAAAACAGCATCGAGATCGCCCTGAGCTACAAGGACAAGAAATTCGATCCGGCGGAGATCAGCGCGCCCGCCAACACGCCGATCGTGATCAAGTTCCGCAATCTCGACAAGGACGCAATGGAGCTCGAAAGCGACTCGCTCCACATCGAGAAGGTGGTCGCCGCCGGCAAGGACGCCACCATCAGGGTCAACGCCCAGAAGCCCGGCCGCTACGAGTTCTTCGACGAATACAACGAGAAGACGGCACGCGGTGCGCTGGTCGTGAAGTAGCGCAGCATTACCCCGCGGGCATCGTCTTCTCGACCAGACGCACCCAGTAGGATGCGCCATGTCCGAGAACGGCGTCGTTGAAGCGATAGGCCGGATGATGGCAATCATTGCCGTCGCCCATGCCCAGAAAGACGAACGCGCCGGGGCGGGCCTCCAGCATGAAGGCGAAATCCTCGCCGCCCATCAGCGGTACGACGTGGTCGTCGACGCGTTCGGCGCCGACGACCTCCCGCGCCACTTCGGCCACGATCTCCGCCTCCCGCGCGTGGTTCATCGTGACCGGATACATGCGCGTATATTTCGTTTCGGCCGATCCGCCATAGGCGCGGGCAATGCTGTCGGCGACCTCGCCGATCCGGCGCTCGACGAGATCGCGCACGCCCGGGTCCAGCGTGCGCACGGTCCCTGTCAGCTCCGCGGTCGCGGGAATGACGTTGAAGGTGGTACCGGCATGAAACGTGGTGATCGAGATCACCGCCGATTTCAGCGGGTCGACATTGCGCGCGACGATCGACTGCAGGGCATTGACGATTTGCGATCCGATCAGAACGCTGTCGACCGACTTGTGCGGACTCATTCCGCCGTGGCCGCCTTTGCCCGTGACCTTGATCTCAATCGCGTCAGCCGACGCGAGCATCGCACCGGGATTGGTTGCGAAGTGGCCCTCGGGGAGGCCAGGCATGTTATGCAGGCCATAGACCTGCTGGATTCCCCAGCGGGTCATCAGCCCATCGTCGATCATGGCCTTGCCGCCGGCGCCGCCTTCCTCGGCCGGCTGGAAGATCACCACCGCCGTTCCGTCGAAATTGCGCGTTTCGGCCAGATATTTTGCGGCACCCAGCAGCATGGCGGTGTGGCCGTCATGGCCGCAGGCATGCATCAGGCCGGGCGTCCTGGATGCGTAGGGGACGCCCGACGTCTCCTCGATCGGCAGGGCGTCCATGTCCGCGCGCAGCCCGATGGTCTTGCCGGAGGTACCCTGGCGGCCGCGGATGATGCCGACGACGCCGGTGCGCCCGATGCCGGTCACGACCTCGTCGCATCCGAATTCGCGGAGCCTGTCGGCGACGATGCCGGCCGTGCGATGCACCTCGTACAGCAATTCCGGGTGCTCATGAAAATCGTGCCGCCAGGCGGCCATGTCATCGGCGAGGGCGGCGATGCGGTTGACGATGGGCATGTGTCATTCGTTCCTGAAAATGAGTTACGGTCCTACGCTGCCCCGAACACGCGCTTGAAAATCGTGTCGACGTGCTTGAAGTGATAACCGAGGTCGAACTGCTCGTCGATCTCGGCATCGCTCAGATACTTTTTCACATCCGGGTCTTTCTTCAACAGCGCCTGGAAATCGCCTTCGCCGCGCCAGACCGGCATGGCATTGCGCTGCACGAGCTTGTAGGAATCCTCGCGGCTCGCGCCCTTCTGCGTCAGCGCGATCAACAGCCGCTGGGAATGGATGAGGCCGCCAAGCCGGTCGAGATTCTTCTGCATGTTGGCGGGATAGATCAGCAGCTTGTCGATCAGGCCGGCGAGGCGATTGAGCGCGAAGTCGAGCGTCACGGTCGCATCGGGCCCGATCATGCGCTCGGCGGAGGAGTGCGAGATGTCGCGCTCGTGCCACAGCGCAACATTCTCCAGCGCCGGCATTACGTAGGCGCGCACCATGCGTGACAGGCCCGTGAGGTTTTCCGACAGCACGGGATTGCGCTTGTGCGGCATCGCGGACGAACCCTTCTGGCCCTCCGAGAAGAACTCTTCGGCTTCCAGCACTTCGGTGCGCTGCAGGTGCCGGATTTCGGTCGCAAGCCGCTCCACCGAGGAGGCAACCACGCCGAGCGTCGCGAAATACATCGCGTGACGGTCGCGCGGGATCACTTGCGTCGAGACCGGCTCCGGGGTCAGGCCCATGGCTTTCGCCACATGCTCCTCCACGCGCGGGTCGATCTGCGCGAAGGTGCCGACCGCGCCCGAGATCGCGCAGGTCGCGATTTCCTTGCGCGCCAGCTTCAGCCGGTCGCGGGCCCGGGTGAACTCGGCATAGGCGTAGGCGAGCTTCAATCCGAAGGTGACGGGCTCGGCATGGATGCCGTGCGAGCGGCCGACGGTCGGCGTCATCTTGTGCTCGAAGGCGCGCTTCTTCAGCGCCGCCAGCACGCGGTCGATGTCATCGATCAGGATATCGGCGGCGCGGGTGAGCTGGACATTGAGGCAGGTGTCGAGCACGTCGGAGGAGGTCATGCCCTGGTGCACGAAGCGCGCGTCGGGACCGACGATTTCTGCCAGGTGGGTGAGGAAGGCGATGACATCGTGCTTGGTCTCGCGCTCGATCTCGTCGATCCGGGCGACGTCAAAGGCCGCGTTCCTGCCTTTGGCCCAGATGGTTTTGGCGGCTTGCTTCGGGATCACGCCGAGCTCCGCCTGCGCGTCCGCCGCATGCGCCTCGATCTCGAACCAGATCTTGAAGCGCGTCTGCGCCTCCCAGATCGCGGTCATTTCCGGGCGGGCATAGCGGGGGATCATCGAGAGCTCCGAACCAAGTGGGGCAGGTCGCATGGGCGACTCCAGCCGAATGTTTTTTACGCCGCGCTTTAGCAGATCGCATGGCGGGAGGCCACCCGGAAGCGCCGGCCCGATGGAAAAGGGGGGACCGGAATTGCGGGGTGCGGCAGCCGGTTACAGGCTGGTCAATCCGCACTCGACGGCGAGCCGGACAAGCTGGGCGTCCGTTTGCAGGCCGGTCTTTGCCTTGACCATGTAATGATAGTTCTGGACGGTTTTGGTGCTGAGATTGAGGTTTGTGGCGATCTGCTCGGTGGTCGAGCCGGCGGCGAGTTGCCTCAGGATTTCGATTTCCCGCTCGCCCAGGCGGTCGAGGATGGATTGCGAAGGGTTGAGGCTCTCCGCAGCCAGGACATGGGCGACATCATCGCTCATCGCGCGTTGGCCCCGTGCGACCGACCGGACGGCATGGATCAATGCCGCCGGCTCGCTGCTTTTTGTGACGTAGCCGTTGGCGCCGGCGCTGAAAGCGGCTTTCACCAGCGCCGCTTCGCTGTGCATGCTGAAGACGAGAATGCGAGCACGCTGGTTCCGAGACCTGATATTGCGGATGGCCTCAAGGCCGCTTGCCCCTTTCATCGAAATATCCATCACCACGATGTCGGGAGCGTGGGTCTTGAAGGATGCATAGGCGCTGGCCGCGCCGTCGGCCTCGGCCACGACGTGAAAGTCGCTCTGGTTTTCCAGCACGCGCCGGTAGCCCTGGCGCACCACCGGGTGGTCATCGACCAGCAGGATCGAGATGGTCTGCATGCCGGGCGCGGTCATGCTGCAATCGGGATCGTCGCTGCGACACTGAGGCCGCGCGTCGCGCGCGCGATCGACAGCGAGCCGCCGACCGCGGCTATTCTCTCCCGCATTCCGGTCAGGCCGAAGCCGACCGATTGGACGACGTTCTCGGCGTCGCCGCCACCATCATCCTCGACGTGGATCAGGAGCACATCTTCCGCCCCGGTGCGGCGTTCGATCCGGAGCAGGATCTCGCGCGCCGAGGTGTGGCGCAGCGCGTTGGTAAGGCATTCCTGCGCCATCCGATAGGCCGTGCTGGCGACGGCGCCCCGCACATCGGTGAGGTCGCCCTGCATGTCGAGCTGAACTATCGGCCGCGCGGCATTCTGCGATCGCCAGTTTTCGACGAGGCTGATCAGGCTCGCCTCGAGTCCCAATTCCTCAGCAGCCGGATGACGCAGCCGATTCAGTGTGCCCCGCAGGCACGCCATGATGCGCAGGGTCGCCTGCGAGATCATGCGCGCGTCCTGCGCTACGCTGCCATTGTCCCGATCCTTGGTGCCCGCCGTCTCGATCGTGTTGGCAAAAGCCAGAATTGCGGTGAGGTTCTGTCCGAACTCGTCGTGGAGCTCGCGCGCCAGCGCGCGCCTTTCGTCGTCGCGGATTTCGAGCAAGCGCTGGGTCAACATCGCGCGTTGCTCGGTCGCCTCTGTCAGGCGGTCGCCGAGGTCGCCCACGGCGCGCCCGATCATCGCCAGTTCCATCGAGCGGAATCGCGGCAGTCGGGTTTGGTATTGGCCATCGGCCATACGTTGCAACGCAACAACGATAGACCGCGCCGGCGCGAGCGTGTGCGCAATCGCAAGCGAGGCCAGCAAGCCGATCGCCGCCGCCATCAGGAGCGCGACGTCGATATTGTCGAGGATATGGCCCCAGGCGAGCCAGATCGCGGTATCCGGATCGGCGATCGCGGTCACGGTTCCGGCGGTCGTGGCGCGCGAGCTGATCGCGCGGGCCACCGCGGCGTGGTCGCCAAGCAACGTCCGCACCGTCGCGGCGAACCAGAGCGGCGCCGGTTTGCCAATGCCCTTGCTCTGACCGCACAGCGGTTTCTCGAATTCGGTCCTGGGCAGCAATTGGATGCAAACGCCGGGCGAAATCAATTTCATCGTTTCGATGGTGCGCCATTCGGGCACCGGCAGCAGCTGCTCGCGCGTCCTGGTGCTGCGCAAAAGGAACTCTCTCCAGTAGAGCGCTTCCAGGGCCTGGGAGACTCGCTCGGCCGACGCCGCGGTCGCCCGGTCTACGCTGCGATAGGCGTCGAACATGGCCCAGATGGTCGCGGCTCCCAGACATATCAGGACGACGGCGAGCAAGCGGGCGATGAGCTGAAGCATGAGACGCATGCGATCACCTTCACAATATCTGAATGAACGTAACAACACCGCGATGCCGTGCCAATGGCAAGCTCGGCATCGGAACCCGTTGGGAAGATTTCCCAGCCAATCGCAGGCATATCTCTTTGGACGGCGCCTCCAGCCTCTGCTTAACTGAACGCCCTTGGCTTGTCGGCAGACGGACTCCGGGATGCTGCCGTTACGGGAGCTAAAGCCTATGAGTGTGATGAGCGGCGCGCAGGTCAGGCTTCCCAGCGGCGATACTCCGGAGCGTGGGCCTTTGCTGCTCTGGATGATCTTTACGGGACTCTCCATCTTCGCGGCCGTGCTGCTATGGCGGTACGGCTTCATCCGGCTGCTGGTGGTGTCCGATCGCACCTATATTTCGAGCCTGATCGCCGTCCTCTACATCGTCACCTGCGGCCATTGCTTCTGGCGAACCCGGGCGATTGCGCGCGAGGCCGAGGTCGGACGGCGCTGCCGCGCGATCCTGGCGGCTCCAGAGGGCTCACGAGCGCTCAGTCCCGATGCGCGCGCGCTGCCGGCCGGGCTGGTGACGGATCATATCAGGAGCCTCGTCACCAAGGCCGACGCGCAGGGGGCGGGGCGCATCGACCAGACATTGCTGCTGCGGTCGCTGGCCGACCGCCTGCGCGGCTCCAACGGTTTCGGCGCCTTCGTCTCGGATACGCTGATGAAGCTAGGCCTGCTCGGAACCATTATCGGCTTCATCATCATGCTGGCGCCTATCGCCAGCCTCGACGCCGCCGACAAGGTCGCCATGAAATCCTCGATGGGGCTGATGAGCGACGGCATGGCGGTTGCCATGTACACCACGCTCGCGGGCCTCGTCGGTTCGATCCTGGTCCGAATTCAGTACTACATGCTCGACGCCGCGACGCAGCGTGTGTTCTCGGATGCCGTGATGCTGACGGAGACGCGGGTCACGCCCGTGCTGGAGCGGCATCATGATGGATGACTTCACGCTCTATCCGCGCGATGAGCCGTTCGATCCGTTCAGCGTGATGCTGTTCAAGGCGCTGCAGGTCGTGGCCTTCCTTTTCTTTATTGCGCTGCTCTCGATTGCACCCGACGCGAAGGAGGGCAAGGTCGATTCCAAGGCCGAGTTCATCATCACCATGGACTGGCCGGACAACCACCCCGATGACCTCGATCTCTTCGTGCAGGATCCGATCGGCAATATCGCCTGGTACCGGCATCGCGAGGCCGGGTTCCTCACGCTCGACCGAGACGATCGCGGCGGCGCCAACGATTTCATTGTCGTCAACGGTCGAAAAATCCCGTCTCCCATTCGCGAGGAGATCGTGACGGTACGGGGCGTGGTGGCCGGCGAATATACCGTCAACGTCTCGCACTTTCAGGCCATCGCCGGCGAGCCGGTGGCCGCAACGGTGAAGGTCCAGAAGCTCAATCCGACCGCCCAGGTCATCTTCGACGACAAGGTGACCGTCGATCACACCGGCGACGAGAAGACCGCGTTGCGTTTCAAGGTCGACGCTGACGGCAAGGTGATCGACGTGCACCGGAGGCCGAAATCCCTGCTCGAGACCTTCCGCAATGTCCGTGCCAATGGCGCGGACCTCGATCCGAACACCCGCGTCCGGATGTTGCGACCGTGAGCGGCCTGCAGTCGGTCATCGTTTTGCTCTCCGTCAGTTACGCCCTGATCGGCGCATTGCTGCTCCTCGTCCTCGTCTATGCCCGCTTGCCCTGGACGGCGAAGGCCTTCGCCGTCATCGTGACCAGCGCATTCTATATCGTCAGCTTCGTCGGTGCCCGCGGATTGCTCGGCTGGGCGAGCGAGGACAAGCTGCCCGCCCGTTTCAAGCTGTTACATGCCCGGATCGTCGATCCGCATACGGTCGAGGGCGATCCGGGCTCGGTCTATCTTTGGGTCGAGGCGCTCGACGACGACAACCGGCCGAGCGGTGTGCCCCGGGCCTATCGTCTTCCCTACAGCGATGCGCTTGCCGACAAGACTCATACGGCGGAGAACCAGATCGCCGCCGGACACCCCCAGGGCGGTCGTGCCGCCGACTTCGGCACCGGCGAGGGCGGACTGGTCGAATCCGCGCGGGAATATATCCTGCCGAAGGCCGTTCTGCAGACGTCGGGGGGCGATCCTTCGACCGGCGAGTTCAAGGCGGCTCCGAAGGCAGGCGAGGGGGTATCGTTCACACCGCTGCTTCCGCCGCGTATGCCGCCCAAGGACGAGCAATAGGCCCTCCGTCTTCGGCCGGGGTGGAAAACCGCATCCCGCTGGCGACCATCTCGCGCGCAAACGCCGGCAGGAGACCGGCCGGCGCCAGAGTCTTGTTTTGCGCATGATCTCCGCGCAAACGCGTTCCGCGTTTGTCGCGAGGGAAAACCGCTACACACTTTTCCGGATCATGCGCTAGTAACCGCTTCGCCGCGCGCCAGTGCAGCCGCGTTGCGTATCGCGGAGATGTTCTTTTTGTAAGCCTCCATCGTGCCGCCCTTGAACACGGCCGAGCCGGCCACGAAGGCATTGGCGCCGGCGGCGGCGAGTTGGCCCGCGACATCGGGAGCGACGCCGCCATCGACCTCGATGTCGATCGGCCGGCCCGCGGTCATCGCGCGCAGATCGCCGATTTTTCCGAGCGCGGAGGGGATGAAGGCCTGTCCGCCAAAGCCGGGATTGACCGACATGATCAACACGAGGTCGATCATGTCGATCACATATTCGATCGCTGATATCGGCGTGCCCGGATTGAGGGTGACGCCGGCCTTCTTGCCGAGCGCCTTGATCGTTTGCAGCGAGCGATGCAGGTGAGGCCCGGCTTCCGCATGCACCGTGATGTGATCGCAGCCGGCTTTCGCGAACGCCTCGAGATAGGGATCGCAGGGCGAGATCATCAGATGCGCGTCGAAGATCTTCTCGGTGTGCGGACGCATCGCCTTGATCACGTCGGGGCCGAAGGAAATGTTCGGCACAAAATGTCCGTCCATCACGTCGAGATGGATCCAGTCGGCGCCGGCCGCATCGACCGCGCGGACCTCGTCGCCGAGTTTTGAAAAATCCGAGGCGAGGATCGAGGGCGCGATGACGAGCGGGCGAGGGGTGAGGGGCATGGATGCTTTCCGAAGCGGAACAGGGTCCGGGTAACACGCGTGGGCGGCGCGGGCAATGCGCGCCCCGCTTACTTGCCGCGTTTCGGCTGTTTGGCAATTGCGGCCTTGCGCGGCTTTTTCTTTGCGGCCGGCCGGGCGGCCGCTGCCACCAATCCGCGCTCGACCCATTTCTTCAAAGTCGCTTCCGTCCGATAGCCCTCCGGCGCGACGCGGACGAAGCCGGTCATCCGGCGCCCGCCGATATCGGCGGGTGCGACGTGGTCTTCGCTCAGGAACTTGTCGCGCGACGCCGGGTCGATGCGCACCAACAGGCCACCCTTGCCGCTCGCGGAACAGAACATGCCGCTCTCGGTCATGAAGGTCAGTCCGCCCATCATCGTCCGTTCGACAATGCCGCGCCGTCCGGCCATCAGGTGGCGAATGCGTTCGGCCAGCTCTTCATCGTAAGCCATTGGCGCGATCCCCTATGATTCCGCGAGAAGGCCGGATCATCCTCCGCCGCGGGGAAAGATCAATAGCGGGAGGTGAGAGATCGAGGGCGGAAAAATCTGCCGCCGCGGCAGCTATTGCCGAGGTCGTCACACCCTCGCCGATGCGAGAAGTCCTTATTCTATCGGTATTTCCGATCATGGCACGGCGCTTGCTCACCTTTCGGGCCGAGTGGTGTGGGGCCGCCTCGCGCGGCACAAGTCGGAGTATTGCCATGTTGCTTGCGCTTGGTGCGGCCGGGTCGATGTTGGATGGCCTGCAATCGTTGTTTGCACCGAAATCCTCGTCGTCCACGACTTCGTCGAACCCGAGCCAGGGCGCGACGAATCCCTTCGATCCTGGCACCGGTACGCAGACCGCGGGCGCGGCTACGACCGGGTTCTCCGCGTCAACCAGCGGCTGGGCGCAGATCTCGCCGCAGACCATGAGCGCGCTGATCGATGCGCAGAGCCAGTCGGGAACGACCAGCACGACCTCGCAAAACCCGCAGGACGCGTTGCAGAACCTGTTCTCGCAGATCGACGCCAATGGCGACGGCTCGATCACCAAGAGCGAATTCGAGAAGGCGCTCGGCGCCGGCGGCACTAACCTTGCCGCCGCCGATGATGTGTTCGGCAAGCTCGATAGCAACGGCGACGGCTCGGTCAGCCTCGACGAGCTGAAAAACGCGCTGCAGGGTGCGGGCGGCCATCACGGCGGCCACCATCATGTCCATGCCGGCGGCGGCTCAGGCGGATCGGGTGACGCAAGTGGCGCCGATGGCAGCACTGATCCGCTGATGCAGGCGCTCTCGGGCGCTTCCTCGACATCAGTGACCAACAGCGACGGCTCGACCACGACGTCGATCACCTATGCCGACGGATCGAAGGTGTCGCTGACGACGCCCGCCGCCTCGTCGACCTCCTCGGCTTCGAGCAATGCGACCTCGTCCTACAACTGGATCGAGCAGGCGATCCAGCGCCAGGCCCAGTCGCTGTCGGCCTCGCTCGCTTCATCGTTCTCGGTCAGTGCTTGATGCTGAAGTGAGTTAGCCGAAGCGATCCTTCCAAGCCGGCAAAGCGCCGGGGAAGGGCAGCGCAGTCGCCATGAATACGCCGCGGGCGATCGCACGCGCCAGCGTATTGGCAGCAATCGCGCCCAGCTCGGTCAGGCCGTAGATGGGATCGATCGGCTTGTCGCAGGTCGCAGCGGCAAACACCGTGTCGCCGTCGAGCGGGGCGTGCACCGGATAGATCGCGCGCGCCATGCCGGTCTGCGCGATCATCGCGAAGCGCTTGGCCTGCGCCTTGGTCAAAGTCGCGTCGGTCACCACCACGGCGATGGTCGTGTTCTCCGCGGAACTCGCGGCAGGTCCGCCCTTCAGCCGCATCGCGAGCATGTCAGGTGTGAATGCGGCGGGCAGGCCGCGTCCGCCATACTCGCCGTGCACCTCGAATGGCGCAGCCCAGAACCATGGGCCGTCGCCGACCGTCACGTTGCCGACGGCGTTGACCACGACGAGGGCTGCGACCATCGCGCCGCCAGAGGTCATCGCCGAAGCCGAACCGAGCCCGCCCTTGAAGTTTGCGGTGGTGGCGCCGAGGCCGGCGCCGACGCTGCCCAGCGCAAAATCGCTTGCCGCCGTTGCGGCCGCGGCATAGCCGAGATCGCGATAGGGTGGAAAGCGTCCCCAGGCCTTGTTGCCGCCGTTGAGGAGATCGAAGCAGATCGCGCCCGGCACGATCGGGATCACGGCGTCGCGGATGCGAAGACCGCGGCCCTGTTCGGCAAGCCAGGCCTGCACGCCGCCGGCAGCATCGAGCCCGAGCGCCGAGCCGCCGGAAAGTGCAAAGCCGTCGACGGCTTCGACCGTGCTCTCCGGCCTCAGCGCCGCTTCCTCGCGCGTGCCGGGCCCGCCGCCGCGCACATCGATCGCAGCGACCGCGGGCTTGTCAAAGACGATTGCGGTGACGCCTGAGGCAAGCCGGGCGTCATCGGCATGGCCGACACGAACGCCTGCGATATCGGTGAGAAGATTTTTCAGAGTGCGTTTCCCTGGGACCCTCTGGTCAGGCCGGGTATAGCGCAACTTTGCATTTGAATGCCAGGCAGCGAGGCGTGAGCCAGTTCACACAGCCCCGCCGGCATCCCTGCTAGCGTCCTGTCCGGGGTAGCTATCACCGAAAAAGCGGAGGCACTCATGTCTCTTGATACCCTTCAGACCAAGGGCGGCGGCATCAGAACTCATTCCTTGCCGCCGGCCGGCTTCAACCCTCGCGCCGCGTCGCCGCTCGAGTTGCGCCGCTATGGCCTGCCGCAGCGACCCGATCCCAAGATCCGCCCAAAACTTGCGCACCTCTGGGACGAGATTTTCTCCCGCAAGCTCACCTATGTCAGGCCTACTTTCCGGCCCGTGCCTGAGCTGATGCCCGGGATCGAGCGCCAGCGCCGCCCTCGGCAGGACCTCGTGAGCGTCACGCATTCCTTCTGGTCGGGCGCCGTGGTGCACGCCACGGGCAACCAAAAGTTCGGCTGGGTGTTGGGTCAATGGAACGTGCCGGATGTCGCGCCCCCTGCAACCGGGCAGGGCAGCTGGACCTCGATTGCCTGGATCGGCATCGACGGGAATTCGGACGTCACCCAGATCGGCACGCTGCAGTCCGTATCCGCCGACTCACACGGCAACGTCAGCAAGAATTGCTACGCCTTCTGGGAGTGGTGGCCAAACTCCTGGAATGCGATCACGAACTTTCCGGTCAATTTCGGCGACACGATGCTCGGCCTGATCTGCATGGATTCCCCGACCGAAGCGTGGTTCAGCCTGCTCAACCTAACCAGCAATCTGCACGCCGGGTTCATCTTCGACGCTCCCTCCGGCACCACCTCGCAGGAAAATCAGGCCGAGTGGATTCTCGAACGGCCGTGGATCGGCGGCAGCCCCGCGCCTCTGCCCAATTTCGGCGAGGTGTATTTCGACCAGGCGATGGGCGGCCATGGCCTGGACTTTCTCGCTGACGCGGGCACGGACACGGCGATCAACATGGTGGTGAACAATGCGACGGTGGCCACCACGACCGTCGAGACACCGACGCTGATCAAGATCGCCTATACCGGCGGCTGAGGGCGCTCTCGAGCGGATGAACCACCGGCCTCAGCTGTTGAGCGCCACCCGGATCATCCGCGCGAGCTCCGGCTTGCGATAGGGCTTGGCGAGCAGCAGCACGCCCTCGTCGAGGCGGCCGTGATGCAGGATCGCGTTCTCGGTGTAGCCGGAGGTGAACAGGGTTTTCAAGAGCGGCCGGCGCCGCAACGCCTCGTCGACCAACTGGCGGCCATTCATGGCGCCCGGCATGATCACGTCGGTAAACAACAGGTCGACCTCGGCGCCATTCTCGATGATCTTCAACGCCTCGGCCGCGTTGGCGGCTTCCAGTGTCGCGTAGCCGAGGCTTGCGACCTGCGCCATCACATATTTGCGCACCAAGGCATCGTCCTCGACGACAAGGATCGTCTCGTCGCCGCCCTCGACCTGCGTGGCGAGCTGCGCCGTGGCGGCGTGACCCTGTCCGGTCGAGCGCGGCAGATAGAGTTTCACGGTCGTGCCGTGGCCTTCCTCGCTGTAGATCTTGATGTGGCCGCCGGATTGCTTGACGAAGCCGAACACCATGGAGAGCCCGAGTCCGGTGCCCTTGCCGACTTCCTTGGTGGTGAAGAAGGGATCGAACACCTTCTCAAGCAGATCCGCCGGGATTCCAGTGCCGGTATCGCTGACGGCGACCATCACATAATCGCCGGGCGCCACATCGGTGTTGATCCGCGAATAGTCTTCGTCGAGATGGATGTTGCCGGTCTCGAGCGTGAGCTTGCCGCCGCGAGGCATCGCGTCGCGCGCGTTCAGGGCGAGGTTGAGCACCGCGGTCGTAAGCTGGCTCGGGTCGACCATCGCCGACCAGGCGTCGTGGGCGAGCTTTGGCGAAATCTCGATCTGCTCGCCCAGCGTCGGATGCAGCAATTTGCCGGCTTCGAGGATCAGCGAATTGACGTCGACCTCGACGGGCTGCAGCGGCTGCTTGCGCGCGAATGCCAGCAGGTGCTTGGTCAGTTGCGCGCCGCGCTCGGCGGCGTCGTCGATCAGCTTGGCGATCGAGACCAGCTCCGGGTGATCGGCGACCGCATCGGCCAGAATGCCGATGGTCCCGGTGATGACGGTCAGGATGTTGTTGAAGTCGTGGGCGACACCGCCGGTGAGCTGGCCGACCGCATCCATCTTCTGCGCCTGGCGCATATGGGCTTCGGCAGCGTGCTTTTCGGTGAGATCGCGGCCGATGAAGAAGTGGCGCCGCACCGGCTCGGACCAGCTTCCCATCCAGTTCAGCGTGACGATGTGTCCGTCCCGGTGCGGATAGCGCGCCTCGAAACTGCGCACCTGCAATCCGCGCCGCGCCGCGCGCATTTCCTGCCGCGTGCTCTCGAGATCATCAGGGTGGATGAAGTCGACCGCGCTGTGTCCGATCATCGCTTCGGGCCGGTAGCCCAGGATGTTCTCCACACTGGGGCTGACCTGGACGAAATGGCCGAAACTGTCGGTCACCAGGATGAGGTCCTGCGAGGTCTCGAAGATGCGCTGCCGCTCCTCGCTCTCGCGGGTAAGCGCCGTCTGCGTGCGCTTGCTCTCGGTCATGTCGCGCGCGATTTTCGAGGCGCCGACGATGTCACCCGCGGCCGAGCGCAGCGGGGAGACGGTCAGGGCGACGTCGACGTTGCGGCCGTCCTGGTGCACCCGCACCGTCTCGAAATTCTCGACCGGCTCGCCGCGGCGGATGTGATCGAGGATCATGTCGATCTCGTCGCGCCGGTGCGGCGGCACGATGAGCGAGATATGCTCGCCGACGGCCTCGTCCGCGCCATAGCCGAACAACCGCTCTGCGGCGCGGTTCCATCCGGTGACGGTGCCGTCGAGTGCCATGGTGATGATGGCGTCGTTGGAAGATTCCACCACGGCGCTGAACAGCCGCTCCCGCACCTTGTGCTGGTCGCGGGTGAAGGCGGCTTCGCGCCGCATCGCGCGCAGCAGGCGCGACATCTGCGCCTGCAGCGCGACGTTGTCGATCAGGAGCACCGCGAGCACGAAGCTAGCCGCGAATAGCCCGTAGATGCGCCCGAGATAGAACCCGAGATCGAACCGCTCCACATTCAGGGTCGCCGACAGCGCGATGTCGAACAGCCACGCGCAAAGTACCACCATCAGCCAGATGTCGAGGACCGAATGCGGTCGGCGATAGCACAGCACGAACAGCGCGGCGAGGCTGAGGCACCACACCGCCGACACCACACCGATCATGGTTGGCGTGGTGCGGCCCTGGCTCAGCAGCGTCGGCAAGAAATCGTGGGCGGCTGTGGCGAGCCAGGTGAAGGCGGTTATCGCAAGGATGATCGCGGCGATGCTGGCGAGGATCGCGGTCGAGGTCGGCAGTCCCACCTTGGCGCCGCCATCGCGCGCCTTGTTGAGGCCGTAGCCGAGCACGAACAGCGGAAAGCCGCCGTGCCAGATCATGTAAAGGCAGACCGTGGTCTGCGGGCCGGCGCCGAACAGTCCGGAGGTCGTGAACAGGCCGGGAAAGCTCAGCGCGTGGGCCACCGCCGCAGCGGCGGTGAAAAGATAGCCGCTGGCGAGCAGCAGCAGCGCGCGCGAGCGCAGGATCGCAAACTGCGACAGCAGCAGCACCGCGGTGATGACGCCATTGATCGCGAGCGCGGACTGGTAGCTGGCAACGAAGGCTGGAACCGGCGTGAGCGGGATGCCGTCAAAGGGAACAGCGATGGCAAACAGGGCAAAGGAGACGCCGACAACGATCAATGCTGCGGTGCGGTCAGCCCTGCTGGCCGGCAGCGTCGACAGGAAGATATTACGGTCGCCGACCGTCTGCATTCACGCCTCCCGCGTGTCCTGATCGAACGCGGTATCTCTATGGCCGTATTGTTGATTTTGGGGAATCGACCCGGAGTTACGTATAACTTCAAATCTTCCCGCGACCAAACCGTAGACTGGTTCCGGGTAACCGCGCCTTTACTGAGCGGCCTGAACTTGCGCCTACAAGGCGTTCGAGCGCGAACATTTCATTGCAGGTTTCGCTCGCAAGGCGAAGTTTGGAGTGGGCGATGCCCCGTATTTTCGGTGTCGACGACCAGCAGGACGTGCGCGCGATGATTTGCATGGTGCTGCGTCTCAACCGTTTCGAGGTGACCGAAGCCGAAAGCGCAAAGGCAGGGCTGAAGGCGTTCGCTGCCGCTTTGATGCCGCCATTGTCGACATCTTCCTGGAGGGTCTCTGCGGCCTCGACCTGATCGCCGCCATGTGCGAGCGGGTTCCGAACCTGCCGGCCGTCGCCGTGTCGGGGATGGCTACGCTCGATGCGGTGGCGGGTCATCCGATCTGTCGCGTGGCCTGCCTGCAGAAGCCGTTTCGTCCCATCGAGTTGATCCGCGCCATCGAGAAGGCGCGCGGATCGGTCGGACAGGCCGCGGGAACGCAGATCGCCGTGTGAAAATCGTAAGGTGGGCAAAGCGCGAGCGTGCCCACCATCCTTTTGGAAGCATTGATGGTGGGCACGGCGCAATCGCGCCTTTGCCCACCCCCTGCGGCTCTTACGATCCCTTCGGATTGACCTCGGAGTAGCCGCCCTTGTCGTCCCATTTGTAGACGACATAGTCGATCTGCTTGATGTCGCCCTTGGCGTCGAACTCGAGCGTGCCGATCACGGTGTCCCACTTGCCGGCCTTGATGGTGTCCATGACCTTCTTCGGGTCGGTGGTCCCGGCCTTCGCGACGGCCTTCGACCACACCTGGAACGCGGCGTAGGTGTAGAGCGTGTAGCCTTCGGGGTCGATGTTCTTGGCCTTGAACTTCTCGACGATCGCTTGAGCCGTCGGCTTCTTGCGCGGATCGGGGCCGAAGGTGAACAGCGTGCCTTCGCCGGCCGGGCCGGTGATCGAAGCGAACTCCTTGTCGGCCAGCGCGTCGCCCGCCATCAGCACGGTCTTCATGCCCTGGTCGCGCATCTGGCGGATGATCAGGCCGGCTTCCTGATGGTAGCCGCCGACATAGACGAGATCGATATTCTCTTTCTTCAGCCGCGAGACGATGGCGTTAAAGTCCTTGTCGCCCTTGTTGTAGGATTCATACAGCTTTTCGGTGACGCCGGCTTTGTTGAGCGCTTTCTTGGTTTCGTCTGCGAGGCCTTTGCCATACGTCGTCTTGTCGTTCAGGATGGCGATGTTCTTGCCCTTGTAGTTCTTGGCGATGTAGTTGCCGGCGACCGAGCCCTGCTGGTCGTCGCGGCCGCAGACTCGCGCCACGTTCCAGAGCTTGCGCTCGGTGAACAGCGGATTGGTCGAGGCCGGCGTGATCTGCAGGACGTTGCCGTCGGCATAGGCCTCGGAGGCGGGGATCGACGACGACGAGCAGTAGTGGCCGGCAACGAACGGAACCTTGGCGCTGCCGATCTTTTCGGCGACCGAGCGCGCCTGCTTGGGATCGCAGGCGTCGTCCTCGACGTCCAGCGCCAGCTTCTTGCCGAGTACGCCGCCGGCGGCGTTGAGGTCGGCCACCGCCATCTCGGCGCCGTTTTTCATCTGCCGGCCGAATGCGGATTCGCCGCCCGTCATCGGGCCTGCGACCGCGACGGGTATGTCTTGCGCAAGTGCTGCCGTCGACAGCGCGAGCGTTGCGCCGAATGCCAGGCCGATGAGTTTTACTGATTTCATTGGGGGTCCTCGCGATCACCTTGGGGTCTGTCCCCGGACACGCCGGGTAATCCAGTCCATTGTCGGACGATTTTGCCGCGAAGTCATCGGTAATTTTGAGGCAATTCAGGGGTGCTTTGCCGCACAGACGGCGGCGCTAGCTCCGCCGGCCGCCCTCCAGATAGGCGGCGCGGATTTCCGGGCGCTCCAGGAGCTCAGCTCCGGTTCCCTTCAGGGTGATCAGGCCGTTGACCATGACATAGCCGCGATGGGCGAGTTTGAGCGCGTGGTTGGCGTTCTGCTCGACGATCAGCACGGTGAGGCCGTCCTGCCGGTTCAAGGTGCGGATCGCATCGAAGATCTGGCGGGCGATCAAAGGTGCGAGGCCGAGCGAGGGCTCGTCGAGCAGCAGCAGGCGCGGGCGGCTCATCAGTGCGCGGCCGATCGCGAGCATCTGCTGCTCGCCGCCCGACAGCGTGCCGCCACGCTGGGCCAGCCGCTCCCTCAGCCGCGGAAACAGCGCGAAAACGCGCTCCAGGCCATCTGCTCGCTCCGTCTCCGTGGTGTCGGTCGCATCCGCACCCATCTGCAGGTTTTCGGCGACGCTCATGCGCGGGAAAATCCGGCGGCCCTCCGGCGACTGCGCAATCCGCAGCCGCGCGATCTCGTGGGTGGCAACGTCAGTGATGTCGCGGCCGTCGAACAGGATTTTTCCGGCGCGGGCGCGCGGACGGCCGAAGACCGTCATCATCAGCGTCGACTTGCCGGCCCCATTCGCTCCAATCAGGGCAACAATCTCGCCGGCATTGATCTCGAGATCGACGCCCTTCAACGCCTCGATCTTGCCGTAGGCCGCGCGCAGGCCGTGGATCGCGAGCAGGGGAGTGGCGGACCCCGTCACGTGCCGCTCTCCATCACGGCGATGGCTTCGTCCTCGTCGGCGCCGAGATAGGCCGCGATCACCTTGGGATCGTCGCGGACCTCGGCAGGTGCGCCCTCGGCGATCTTGACGCCGTAATCCATCACCACGACGTGGTCGGAGATTTCCATCACCACGCTCATGTCATGCTCGATCAGCAGGATCGAGGTGCCCTGGTCGCTGCGGATCGAGAGCAGCAAATCGCTCAACGCCGCGCTCTCGCGCGTGTTCAGGCCGGCCGCGGGCTCGTCGAGGCAGAGCAGCGCGGGCTCGGTGCACATCGCACGCGCGATCTCGAGCCGACGCTGGTCGCCATAGGGCAGATTGCCGGCGGCGTCATCGGCGCGGTCGATCAGGCCGATGCGGTCGAGCCAGAACTTTGAAAGATCGATCGCGCGCTTCTCCGCCGTTCGATAGACCGGCGCGCCGATCAGGCCGAGAAAGGTGAGGCCCGAGGCCCGCATCAGCGCGTTGTGCTGCGCCACCATCAGGTTTTCCAGCGCCGTCATGCCCGGAAACAGGCGGATGTTCTGGAAGGTGCGGGCGACCTTCGCCTGCTTGGAGATGCGGAAGTCGTTCAGCCGCTCCAGCGCGATCTCGGCGCCATCGTCGCGGGCGAGCCGCATGCTGCCGCCAGTCGGCTTGTAGAAGCCGGTGATGCAATTGAACACCGTGGTCTTGCCGGCGCCGTTAGGACCGATCAGCGCGGTGATGTTGCGGCGGTTGGCGCCAAACGAGAGATCGTTCACCGCAACGATGCCGCCGAAGCGCATGGTGAGATGATCGACGGTGAGAATGGTCTCGCCGCTCATCCGTGCCCCTCCTTGACGAGGTCGGAGGAGATCGCCTGCGCCTGCTTCAGGTACACCGTGGGCGCGCGATGGCCGATCAGCCCGCGCGGCCGCCAGATCATCAGGAGCACCATGGCGATGCCGAACACGAGCATGCGGTATTGTTCCAGGCCGCGGAACAGCTCGAAGCCGCCGATCATGGTGAGCGCGGCGAGCGCCACGCCAAGCTGCGAGCCCATGCCGCCGAGCACGACGATGGCGAGCACGAGCGCGGATTCCTGGAAGGTGAAGGATTCCGGGCTGATGAATCCCTGTCGCGTCGCGAAGAACGCGCCGGCAAATCCGCCGAACATCGCACCGGTCGCGAATGCGGTGAGCTTGGTCGTGGTGGTATTGATGCCGAGCGCCCGGCAGGCGACCTCATCCTCGCGCAGCGCTTCCCAGGCACGCCCGATCGGCAGCCGCCGCAGGCGGATCGTGACCCAGTTGGTAAGCAAAGCGAGCGCCAGGATCAGGTAGAACAGGAACACGATGCGATGGGTCGGCGAGAATTCGATGCCGAGTTTGGCGGCCAGCCCATCATCGGTGTTGGTCAGAGGGATGCCGAAAAAAGTCGGGCGCGGGATGCCGGAGACGCCGTTCGGACCGCCGGTCAGGCTCTGCCAGTTGATGATGACGAGGCGGATGATCTCGCCGAAGGCGAGCGTGACGATCGCAAGATAATCGCCGCGCAGCCGCAAGACGGGAAAGCCGAGCAGCACGCCCCAGAGCGAGGCGAGAATGCCCGCGAGCGGCAGGCAGACCCAGAACGACAGGCCGAAATTCGTCGCCAGCAGCGCGTAGGAATAGGCGCCGACCGCATAGAAGGCGACATAGCCGAGGTCGAGCAGGCCGGCGAGGCCGACCACGACATTCAGTCCCCAGCCCAGCATCACATAGGTAAGCACGAGGATGCCGAGGTCGAGAATGTAGCGCTGGTCGTAGAAGATGATGGGTACGAGCAGGGCGAAGACCAGCAGAGCCGGCGCGACGAAGCGACCGGCAATCGAGAGGCCATGCCGCACCGAGGTCGGAATGAGCTGGCGCGTGTCGAGGGGGCCCAGCCATTGCCGCAGCAGCTCGATCACGATGCTGCCGCCGAACACGGCGCCAACGAGTGCTGCGAGGTCTCCGAAGCGCGTCCAGTAGATCAGTTGCCCTGTCGGTCCCGCCTCGGTGCGGATGCCGATCATCAGGGAGAACAGCACCAGCGCCACCGCTGCACTGATGAGAGCCTTCTTCAGGATGAACGGCATTCCCGGGGCGCGCGCGGCCGCGGCGGAGTCGGGCGCGGATGCCGCCACGCGCTTAGACTTTCTCGATTTCGGGCCGGCCGAGCAGGCCGGTCGGCATGAAGATCAGGACCACGATCAGGATCGAGAACGCGGCGACGTCCTTGTACTCGACCGAGAAATAGGCCGACCACATCGTTTCGATCAGGCCGATCGCGAGGCCGCCCAGCATCGCGCCGGGCAGCGAGCCGATGCCGCCGAGGACTGCCGCGGTGAACGCCTTGATGCCTGCGACAAAGCCCATGTAGAAATCGACGAGCCCGTAATAGAGCAGGTACATCATGCCGGCGACCGCGGCGAGCGCGGATCCGATCACGAACGTCATCGAGATTGTGCGGTCGACATCGACGCCGAGCAGCGCCGCCATGGTCTGATCCTGCTCGCAGGCGCGCATGTCGCGGCCGAGCCTTGTGCGCGCCACGAGCCAGGTGAAGATGGCGAGCAGCACGACGGTGGTGAGCACCACGACGATCTGGATGTTGGAGAGCTGCACGGCAAAGCCGCCGGCGCTGTCATGCAGGGTGTAGCCGCCGGTGATGATCGGCGGCACCGGTTTCACGCGCGCGCCTTGCGCGACCTGCGAGAAGTTCGACAGCACGAACGACATGCCGATCGCCGACAGCATCGGCGCGAGACGGAAGGAGTGGCGCAGCGGCCGGTAGGCGATGCGCTCGACGGTCCAGCCATAGAGCGCGGTGATGGCCATCGAGACCAGCAGCACGATCAGCAGGATCACGGGGATCGCGGTCAGTCCGAACGACACCAGCATCAAAAACGAGATCAAGGCGATGAAGCCGCCGATCATGAAAATGTCACCATGGGCGAAATTGATCATGCCGACGATGCCGTAGACCATGGTGTAGCCGATCGCGATGAGCCCATAGATCGAGCCGAGCACGAGGCCATTGATGAGCTGCTGGGCGAAGTAATCCATGGCTGCCGCAGGAACCGGGTCGGTTCTGACGAGATCAGAACCGACCCGGTCCCAGTGTTATGATTTGACGCGTTTTCTTCACGCGAACCGGTACCCACTTCGCTTGAAAACGCTATGTCACGACGCGGCGCCGGGCCCCCGGGCAGCCTTTAACGCCACATCGTGCCGTTTCTTAACAAGGGGAACTTGGGGCGGCAACAGCGCCGGTTATCAGCAAAAGGGCTTGTACAGGATTGTTTTTACAGCCGGTTCCGCCGCCGCCGCTATGACATTCCATCGACACATTAAAAACGCCCCGGAACCGCCGTTCCCGCGCAACCCAACGGGCCACGCAGAGGTTGTTCGTCTGCTTGTTTTCAACAAGGGAGATCCCGCATGAGCAATCCAAATGAGAAACCCGGCCAGCAGACCTAGAACCCGGGTCAGCAGAACCCGGGCCAGAAGCCCGGCCAGCAGCAGCAGGGCGGCGGTCAGCAGAAGCCGGGTCAGCAGACACAGAACCCCGGCCAGGGGCGCTAGTTCGGGCGACGTGGAGTGTAGAGGAAAGTCCCGCCGCAAGGCGGGACTTTTCTTTTGGGGCAGGAAAGGGAAGCCGCCGGATTAAGGTAAACAAAGGGTTTACATTGCCGCTCGCAGTTTAAGGGGGTTACCTCGCCGCAAAGGGTGCACTGCCTCACGGCACGCCCGGCGATTGCGGGGAAGCGACATGTCCACGAACTGGCGGATCAGCTCATTCAACGGCGCGCTGCTGGCGGCCTATTTCATTCCGACCTGGGCCATCCTCGCCTACAGGATCATGGAAGCGCCGATCCACTCCTTCTACGAGCGGCCGAATGTCGCGGTCGCGTTCTTCGCCAGTGACTATCTGCAGTTCGCGGCCACCGGGATGGTGCGCACTGCCTGGCTGCTCGCGCTTGCCCGGATGATTGTGGTGGCGTTCTTCGCCATCTTCCTCGTGCTGCTTGCCCGGCCTTCGATCCGGAAAGCGGGCGGCTGCAATGAAGCGCTCGGCATTGCGCTCGGCCTCGGCAGCCTGATCTGCTTTGCCATGATGCTGATGGCCTCCTATGTGCATGAGGCTGAGGCCATGCGGCTGCATGCGACCGAGCTGTTGATGCTGCTCGGCACGGCCATCCTGCTGCTGGTGGAGCGCCCGGCGGAAGCGCCGGCCGAGCAGGGCGCGGCACTACCGCTTCCACAGCCCCAGTTCCATCGCTAGGTCCCGCCGGCCTATCGGCCTTTGCGCGGCACGTCCGGCTTTTGCACGGAGACAACGCTACCTGAACCCACCAAGTCGAGCTCCAGAATTACGCGTTGAGCCAGCAGGCGCGGGATACACGTTCGTCCCGCGCCTTTCGCAAGTTCGATAATTCCCGCTTCCTGAAGCTTCTTCAGCGTGCGGGACAAATTGGATTCGGCGCGATCCGCAAGAAGCGCTAGCGCATGCACCAACTCCGGACGTTTTGTCCTGATCAGATTCAGGAGAACGAGATTCTCAGGCGAGAGGAGCTTGACCATGGCCTCTGCGGAGGCCTTGGTTGCCAATGAACGAGCCGCGGTCTCGTGGCTGTCAAACCACTGCTTGGGTGCGCTCTTGGCCGCTGAAGGGGCCGCGACGACACGCTTGGTCCACTTCATGAACTCGCCGACGGTGCCGGTCTTATAGGTCATTGGGTATCCCTCTCTCGTTCAGCACGCGCTTCACTTCGCGCCAGAAATCCTCGAGCAGCTTGAGCCCCGTGGTGAAAGTGTAGGGCCTGCCCCGGTCACTTTCGGGCGCGATGCCAGTGATCGTACGTTCTCGATCTTCTAACGTATCGTCCGCCGGGTCGTTCAACCGCATGGGAATTGTCGAAGCGGATCAGGGGAGATCTTCCCTTCTGACGCAAGACAAGCGTGTAACTGATGCCGTGGGGCCGTTGTTCGGTCGCATCGGTTCGCCCTACCTTGATCTCGATAAGGTATCCCTCGGCGAACTCGTAGCTCGAGCCGTCGAGAGCCAGCAGCGTCTCCAACTCCCAATTCTCGTTCATAACTTATGATATCATCATATGATATACAAGTCGATGGAAATGAACAGCTTTGGCCGCACGGCCGTGGGCTAGAACCATCAGGCCGATCGCTTCAAGAGCCCCAGTTCCTCCACAATCGCTGACGCTTCCCTCACCGCGTGATTGGCGGCAGGCACGCCGCAATAGATCGCCTGCTGCAGCAGAATTTCCTTGATGTCGTCGGGTGTGAAGCCGCCTTCGGCGAGGGCAGCTCGCACATGCAGCCGAAATTCGTCCCAGCTTCCGAGCGCGACCAGGGTGCCGATCATGAGCACGCGGCGGGTGCGTTCGTCGAAATGCGGCCGTGTCCAGATCTCGCCCCAGGCATAGCGCGTGATCAGATCCTGGAACTCGGTGTTGAAGGCGTTGCGGTTGGCGACTGACTTATCGACCCAGGCATCGCCGAGAACCTTGCGGCGCTGGCCCATGCCGCCGTTGTGGCGCTGTTGGTCGTCCATGGATGTTTCCTCCCGTCATTGCGAGGAGCGAAGCGACGACGCAATCCAGACTGTTTCCACGGCGAGATTTCTGGATTGCTTTGCTTCGCTCGCAATGACGTTTCTGTTGTTACCGTTGCGTCAGGAAGCCGACCACCGTGTCGGTGAAGGCGTGGGACTGCTCCACGTTGGAAATGTGAGCGGCGTCGAGAATAGTGAGACTCGCGCCGGGAATCTTGCTGCGGATGAACTCGCCCGCGGCAATCGGCGTCGCCATGTCGTGGCGGCCGGCGATCACCAGCGTCGGGCTTTTGATTTTCGGCAACAGCTCGCGCTGATCGAGCGTCGACAGCGCCTCGCAGCAGGCGAGATAGCCTTGCACGGGCGAGGCCAGCAGCATCGCCTTCAGGTTGGCCGTGATCTGCGGTTCGCGCTCACGGAAGTCGGCTGTCAGCCAGCTTGCGATCACGGTGTCGGCGACAGCGGCGATGCCACCTTCCTTCACCGCCTTGATGCGGTTGTGCCAGTTGGTCGGATCGGGATAGTAGCAGGCGGTGTTGGAAAGGATGATCTTGCCCATGCGGTCGGCTGCGTTGGCGCCGAGCCATTGTCCGACCATGCCGCCCATCGACAGCCCGCACCAATGCACCTTCTCGATGTTGAGGTCGTCGAGGATGGCGAGCACGTCGCGGCCGAAGCGCTCCATCGAATAGGGGCCGGGCGGGACCTGCGACTTGCCATGGCCGCGGCGATCGTAGCGGATGACGCGGAACACCTGCGCCAGCGCCTTCATCTGCGGCTCCCACATGGCAAGGTTGGTGCCGAGCGAATTCGACAGCATCAATGTCGGCCCGCCGTCGCGGCCCTCCACGGAGACGTTGAGCAGGCAGCCGTCGGCATCGATCATGGGCATCGCAGCAAGTCTCCGGTCTATTTCGTTTCGAGCGAGGCGAGCAGCCGGTCGATCAGCGCCTGCGATGCGCCCTGATAGGCCATCGGCTCGAACAGCCCGGCGATCTGCTTCGCATCGAGATGATCAGTCACTTTCGAATTGCTTGTTAGCACGTCGCGCAGATGTTTTTTATCGGCCAGGGCCTTCTTGCTGGCCGCCTCGATCAGATGATGCGCGTCGCTCTTGCCGATTTTTTCGGCGAGCGCGAAGGTGACGGCTTCCGCCATGATCAGCCCGTGCGTCGCGTTGAGATTTTCACGCATCCGCGCCCCGTCGACTTCCAGTCCCTCGGCAAGATCGACGATCGCCGCGAGCGCGCCCGAGGTGACCAGCATCAGCGCCGGCAACGTCGGCCATTCCGCATGCCAAGGGCCGGCGCTGCGCTCGTGATCCTGAACCTGGGCGGCAAAGATGGTCGCAGCAAGGTTGGGCGCCATGGTGGCGGCGCCGAGCGCGCTCGCGGCCGCGACCGGGTTGCGCTTGTGCGGCATGGTGGAGGAGCCGCCGCGGCCTTCGCCCGCGGGCTCGAACGCCTCGCCGACGTCGGTCTGCATCATCAGCGAAACGTCGCGTGCGATCTTGCCGCACGTCCCGGCGATGATGGCGAAGACGGATGCGGCTTCCGCGATGCGGTCGCGGTGGGTGTGCCACGGCGCCTCGGGCAGCGGCAGTTTCAACTCGCGCGCCAACGCTTCACTGACCTCGAGTCCCTTGTCGCCGAGCGCGGCCAATGTGCCGGCGGCGCCGCCGAACTGCAGCGCCAGTGTCTCTTCGCGCAATCGCGCCAGACGCAGTTTCGAGCGATGCAACGCCGCCGCATATTCCGCAAGCTTGAGTCCGAACGGCATCGGCAGCGCATGCTGCAGCCAGGTGCGTGCAACCACTGCCGTATTGCGATGTTTTCGCGCCAGCGCCGCAAAGCCCGCGATGGCGCGATCAAGATCGACAAGCAGCACATCGATGCCCGCACGAAGGGTCAACATGACAGCGGTATCGATCACATCCTGGCTGGTGGCGCCCCAATGCACGTAGCGCGCGGCCTCCGGGTTGCTCTTGGCGACGGCGGATGTCAGCGCCTTCACCAGTGGTATGGCAAGATTGCCGGAGCGCGTCGCGGCTTCCGCCAGATCAGCCATGTCAAATGATTCGGCGTTGCCGGCTTTCGCAATCGCGTCGACCGCGGCCCTCGGAATCACGCCGGTTGCGGCCTCGGCCCGCGCCAGGGCCGCTTCAAAATCGAGCATGTGCTGCAGGGTCGTCGCGTCGTCGCAGACGGTGCGCATGGCGGCGCTCGACAGCATGGGAGCAAGCAGGGGGGAAAGGGCGGTGCTCATGGTGCGCGCGACCTAACCATTTCTCACCGCCCCCTGCCAATCCAAAAGCGCGCGGCAAAGGCATTTCGCGTGTGCGAATATGCATCCCACATGGTCCTAAGGTGGCCTTCCTTTTCGCTCCCGTGTGTTCTAACTGGGGATGAGAGATCAGGGTATTCGGGGAGGTCCCCATGGCGATGACGATGACCGGCGAGGTCCAGCTTCCGGCCAAGCGCGAGGCGGTGTGGGAGAAGTTGAACGATCCGGCTGTGCTGAAGGCCTGCATCCCCGGCTGTGAGGAGCTGGAGGCGACCGACGAGCATGGCTTCCGTGCCGTCGCCAAGATGAAGGTCGGGCCGGTGTCGGCGCGCTTCAAGGGCAAGGTCACCTTGAGCGATCTCGACCCGCCCAATGGTTACAAGATCTCCGGCGAGGGCGAGGGGGGCGTTGCCGGCTTCGCCAAGGGCGGTGCCACCGTGGCACTCGCCGACAAGGATGGCGGCACGCTGCTGAGCTACAATGTCGAGGCGCAGATCGGGGGCAAGCTGGCCCAGCTCGGCCAGCGCCTGATCAATGGCGCGGCCAAGAAACTGGCCGACGATTTCTTCGCCAATTTCGCCAAGGCGGTGGAGGGCTAAAGTCATGTTCGGCCCCGTCCCGGCGAGGTTGCCCCTTGCCGGAAGGGCCCATATTATGGCTTTTGGAATGATTTCAACGCTGCGTCGCCGATATGCGGCGCGCAGATCCAAGAGAGTGCTGATGGCCAAGGTTTCCCTGATCGTAAACGGCAATCCCGTCACTGCAAATATCGACCCACGCACCCTGCTGGTGCAGTTCCTGCGCGAGCATCTGCGGCTCACCGGCACCCATGTCGGCTGCGACACCTCGCAGTGCGGCGCCTGCGTCGTGCACCTCGACGGCAAGGCGGTGAAGTCCTGCACCACGCTCACGGTGATGGCCGACGGCCATGAGGTGAGGACGATCGAGGGGCTGGCTGCCGACGGCGCGCCGCTGCATCCGATGCAGGAGGCGTTCCGCGAGCACCACGGCCTGCAGTGCGGCTTCTGCACGCCGGGCATGATCATGACGGCGGTCGATCTGGTTCACCGCCGCGGCCACGACCTCTCCGAGCAGGTGATCCGCGAGGAGCTGGAGGGCAATCTTTGCCGCTGCACCGGCTACCAGAACATTGTCCAGTCGATCGCCGCCGGCGCCAAGGCGATGGCGAAGTCCGATCTCGCATAACCGATAGCACGCGCGGCAAGCGGCGAGGGAATATTCAATGTATGAATTCAAATATCATCGTCCGGGCACTGTGCGGCAGGCCGCCAATCTGCTCGCCAAGAACGAAGAGTCCAAGCTGATCGCGGGCGGCCATACGCTGGTGCCCGTGATGAAGCAGCGGCTCGCGAGCCCGCCACACCTGGTCGATCTCTCCCATATCGAAGGTCTCGACACCATCGAGATGAAGGGACGTTCGCTGGTGATCGGCGCCACCGCCAGGCACGCGGACGTCGCCAATTCCGCCGTCGTCGGCGAGGCGATCCCGGCGCTGGCCGAGCTCGCCGGCCAGATCGGCGATCCCGCAGTGCGTCATAAAGGCACGATCGGTGGCTCGCTCGCCAACAACGATCCGACCGCCGACTATCCGGCGGCCGTGCTGGCCCTGGGCGCGACCATCGTCACCAACAAGCGCCGGCTGAAGCCGGAAGAGTATTTCCAGGGCCTGTTCTCGACTGCGCTGGAAGCCGACGAGATCATCACCAAGGTGATGTTCCCGCTGCCGAAGAAGGCCGCCTATATCAAATTCCGCAACCAGGCTTCGCGCTATGCGCTGGTCGGCGTGTTCGTGGCCAAGCGTCCGTCCGACGTGCGCGTGGCCGTCACCGGCGCCGGCTCCAACGGCGTGTTCCGCGTCACCTCGTTCGAGGAAGCGCTGAAGAAGCGCTTCTCGCACAAGGTGCTCGACGGCATGACCGTGCCGGCCGAGGGACTGAACAGCGATCTGCACGGCAGCGCCGAATATCGCGCGCATCTGATCGCGGTGCTGGCGCGACGCGCCGTCGAGGCTGCGACGGCCAAGTGACGGTGACAAGTGACGGTGACAAGTGACGGTCAAGTGAGGTTGCTAGCCCGCCGCGTAACAAGAGTTCTTCCATGACCGCATCGGCATTGCCTGCATCCGTCGATGCGCTGCTTGAACTGCTGACCTCGCGCGGCTATCTCGCCGAGCGATCGCTTGCGACCGTCACCTATCTCGCGCTGCGCATGGGCCGGCCGCTGTTCCTCGAAGGCGAGGCCGGCGTCGGCAAGACCGAGATCGCCAAAGTGCTTTCGGCGGCGCTGGGGCGGAAGCTGATCCGTCTGCAGTGCTATGAGGGGCTGGACGTGGCCTCCGCCGTGTATGAGTGGAACAGTGCGGCGCAGATGATCGCCATTCGGCTTGCGGAGGCCGCCGGCGAGCATGATCGCGATCAGATATCATCCGACATCTTCGCCGACCGCTACCTGATCAAGCGGCCGCTGTTGCAGGCGTTGGAGCCGGACACGGCCGGCGCGCCGGTGCTGTTGATCGACGAGCTCGATCGCGCCGATGAAGCCTTCGAAGCGTATCTGCTCGAAATCCTCTCGGACTTCCAGATCACGATCCCTGAACTAGGCACGGTGAAGGCGCCGCAGCCGCCGATCGTCATCATCACCTCGAATCGCACCCGCGAAATCCACGACGCGCTGAAGCGCCGCTGTCTCTACCACTGGGTCGATTATCCCTCTGCCGAGCGCGAGCTCGCCATCGTCAAGGGCCGTGTGCCCGGCATCTCCGCAAAACTGTCGCAACAGGTGGTGCGTTTCGTGCAGATGCTGCGCGATCAGGATTTCTACAAGTCGCCGGGCGTGGCTGAGACCATCGATTGGGCGACCGCGCTGTCCGAGCTCGACGCGCGCTCGCTGACCCCGCAGGTGGTCGGCGATACGCTGGGGGCGCTGCTCAAGTATCAGGACGACATCGCGCGGATGCAGGGCGATGCGCTGAACAAGGTTTTGAAGGAAGCGACGAGCGAGACGTGAGCCCTCGTCATTGCGGGGCGCCTCGAAGAGGCGAACTATGGTGCGCAATTGCGTGCCTGAGAATCTCGGGGTTCCGGGTTCGACGCTGACGCGTCGCCCCGGAACGACGGACAGAGAGTGTGGTACCGATGGCCATCAATCATCTTGCACCACCGACCGGCAACATTGCCGACAATGTCATTGGCTTTGCCCGGGCGCTGCGGGCGGCCGGGCTTCCCGTCGGTCCCGGTGCGGTCATCGATGCCATGCACGCGCTGCAGCTGATCGAGATCGGCAACCGCGGCGAGGTCTTCACCACGCTGGAATCCATCTTCGTCAAGCGCCGTGAGCATGCACTGATCTTCAGGCAGGCGTTCAACCTGTTCTTCCATGCCGCTGAGGAATGGAAGCATATGCTGGACTCCGTGCCGCTGCCGGCTCACGCCAAAAAGAAGCCGCCGCCAGCCTCGCGCCGCGTGCAGGAGGCGATGTCGCAGCCCACGATGCATGAGGAGCCGCAGGCCCAGGAGCAGGACTTGCGGCTCGCGGTGTCCGACAAGGAAATCCTGCAGAAGAAGGACTTTGCGCAGATGAGCGCCGCCGAGATCGCCGAGGTGACGCGCGCCATCGAAAAGATGCGGCTGCCGCAGTCGGAGCTGGAGACCCGCCGCTACCAGCCGGATGCCCGCGGACTGAAGCTCGACATGCGCCGCACCCTGCGCGGCTCCTTGCGCACCGGCGGCGAGATCATCGACATAAGAAAGCTCGGGCGGATCGAGAAGCCGGCGCCGATCGTGGCGCTGCTCGATATCTCCGGCTCGATGAGCGAGTATACCCGGCTGTTCCTGCATTTCCTGCATGCCATCACCGACGCCCGCAAGCGGGTCTCGGTGTTCCTGTTCGGCACGCGGCTGACCAACGTGACACGGGCCTTGCGCCAGCGCGATCCCGACGAGGCGCTCGCGAGCTGCTCGGCCTCCGTCCAGGACTGGGCCGGTGGCACCCGCATTGCCACCTCGCTCCATACCTTCAACAAGCTGTGGGCCCGGCGGGTGTTGGGGCAGGGCGCGATCGTGCTCCTGATCTCGGACGGGCTGGAGCGGGAGGCGGACGCCAAGCTCGCCTTCGAGATGGATCGGCTGCACCGGTCCTGCCGCCGGCTGATCTGGCTCAACCCGCTCTTGCGGTATGGCGGCTTTGAGCCGAAGGCCCAGGGCATCAAAATGATGCTGCCGCACGTTGACGAATTCCGCCCGGTGCATAATTTGAGTTCGATCGAGGGGCTGATCAAGGCGCTGTCCTCGCCTTTGCCGGTGCACCACCGCAGCCTGATCCGTTCCGCAGCTTGAGAGAGGCGCCCATGCTCAATCGCGACGAGGATATCCTGAAAGCCGCCGAGGACTGGCAGAAGGCCGGCCATGGCGTGGCGCTGGCGACGGTAGTGGAGACCTGGGGCTCGGCGCCGCGTCCGGCGGGCTCCAGTCTGGTCATCAATGACGACGGCAACTTCCTGGGCTCGGTCTCGGGCGGCTGCGTCGAGGGCGCGGTGGTCACCGAGGCGCTGGACGTGATCGAAACCGGCAAGCCCAAGATGCTGGAATTCGGCGTCGCCGACGAGACCGCCTGGAATGTCGGCCTGTCCTGCGGCGGTACCATCCGCGTGTTCGTCGAGAAGGTGGGGTAGGCCGGTGAAACTCCAGACCCTCGCAGAGCTCAATGCCGAGCGCGCCGCGCGGCGCCCAGCCATCGTCGTCACCGATACCGCCAGCGGCGAGCAACGGCTGGTGAAGGCCAAGGACTTCGCCGCCGATCCCCTGCGCGCCGAGCTCGACAAGGCGCTTCGCATGGGCAAGAGCGGCAACATCGAGGTCGCCGGCAAAAAGCTGTTCCTGAATGTCTACGCGCCGACCGCAAAAATGGTGATCGTCGGCGCGGTTCATATCAGCCAGGCGCTGGCGCCGATGGCGCGGTCGCTGGGCTACGACGTCACCGTCGTCGATCCGCGCACGGCGTTCGCGAGCCCCGATCGCTTCCCCGACGTGCCGCTGGTGGCGGAGTGGCCCGACGTCGCGCTGCCGCCGCTCAATGTCGATCACTATACGGCCTTCGTCGCGCTGACCCACGATCCCAAGATCGACGATCCTGCGCTGCTGCATGCGTTCCAGCGCGGCTGCTTCTATATCGGCGCGCTCGGCTCGCGGAAGACCCACGCCAAGCGCGGCGAGCGCCTGCGTGCGCAGGGCGCCAGGGAAACCGACATCTCGCGCATCCACGCGCCCATTGGCCTTCCGATCGGCGCGGTGTCGCCGTCGGAGATCGCGGTGTCCATCATGGCGGAAATCACAGCTCAATTGCGCCTGTCTCCAAAAGAAAAAGAAGAGGCAGCATGAAATTTGGTCCTGCCAGTCCGGATGAGGCGATTGGCGGGGTGACCGTCCACACCTTGCGCCAGGGATCCCTGGTCCTGAAGAAAGGCACGACGGTCGGTCCCGCCGAAATCGAGGCGCTGAAGAAGGCTGGTGTTGCGGAAATCGTCGTGGTGCGGCTGGAGGAGGGCGAAGTCTCCGAGGACGTCGCCGCGGCCTCGATCGCGCAGGCCGTCACCGGCGAAGGCATCACGGTCGAGCGCGCCTTCACCGGCCGCGCCAATCTGTTCGCAGTCCGCGCCGGCGTGCTGGTGATCGATCGTGCCGCGGTCGACCGCATCAACGGCGTCGACGAGGCGATCACGTTCGCCACCTTGCCGGCCTACAAGCCGGTGGTCGAAGGCGAGATGATCGCGACGGTGAAACTCATTCCGTTCGGGGTCGACGGAAAGCTGCGCGACGCCGCGGTGAAGGCCGCCGCCCATGGTGCGCTGCGGATCGCGCGCTATGTGATCAAGCGCGTCGGCATCGTCTCGACCCTGCTGCCGGGGCTGGCGCCAAAGGTCATCGACAAGACGCTGCGCGTCACCGCCGAGCGGCTGGCGCCGGCGGGTGCGACCATCATCGCCGAACGCCGCGTGCCGCATGACGAGAAGCTGCTGGCCGCTTCCATCAAGGAATTGCTTGGTCTCGGCGCCGAGCTCGTGATCGTGTTCGGGGCGTCCGCGATCGCCGACCGCCGCGACGTGATACCAGCGGCGATTACCGATATCGGCGGCGCCATCGAGCATTTCGGCATGCCGGTCGATCCCGGCAATCTCTTGCTGATCGGGAGCGCCCGCGGCGTGCCGGTATTGGGTGCGCCCGGCTGTGCGCGTTCGCCGGTCGAAAACGGCTTTGACTGGGTGCTGATGCGGCTGCTCGCCGGACTGAAGGTGACGCGGGCCGAGCTGACGGGCATGGGCGTCGGTGGGCTCTTGATGGAAATCGTCACACGGCCGCAGCCGCGCGAGAAGCCCGTGAAGGAAGACAACCGCAGCATCGCCGCGATCATCCTCGCGGCCGGGCGTTCGACCCGGATGGGCGGCCCCAACAAGCTGCTCGCCGAACTCGACGGCAGGAAGCTGGTGCGGATCGCGACCGAGCAGGCGCTTGCGTCGAGAGCGAATGACGTCATCGTCGTTACCGGCCATCAGGCCGAGCTGGTCGAGCAGGCGCTGGCCGGGCTGAAGGTAAGGTTCGTGCGCAATCCTGATTTCGCTGGTGGACTCGCGAGCTCGGTGAAGGCCGGCATTGCGGCCGTGTCGCCCACTGCCGACGGCGCGGTGATCTGCCTCGGCGACATGCCGCTCATGTCAGCGCATCTGATTGACCGGCTGATCGAATCCTTTGCGCCCGATCGCGGCAATCTGATCGTGGTGCCCGTTGCCGACGGCCGGCGCGGCAATCCGGTGCTGTGGTCGCGGCGCTTCTTCAATGAATTGATGACGCTAGACGGCGATATCGGCGCGCGGCATCTGATCGCGAGGCACGGCGAGGCGGTGGCCGAAGTCCCGGTCGAGGGCGAGGGCGCCTTCCTCGACATCGATACGCCACAGGCCCTGGAAGCGGCACGGCGGGGCTAGGAGCGCGTAGGATGGGCAAAGGCGCGCTTGCGCCGTGCCCACCATCTAAACCGCGTTCGCAATGGTGGGCACGCTTCCGCCTTGGCTCGTTGAGCTACCGCGGATGTAGCCGCTTTGCCCACCCTCGCATCTCCGAATTTCAGCTCCCGTTCACCAAGTCTCAACGCCCCCTCGGATAAATTCCCGCGCGCTGGACCGGGGAGGGGCTCTTGATTATTTCAACCGTTGCCGCGCAACGCCGCGCGCTGTTTGTGCTTGCCTTGACGTTGGCCCTGGGCGGAACGCGATTTGTCACGGAAGCCTGGGCCGCGGGTGCGTTCGCGGTCGGTAAATGCGGCGCTTACGGCCAAGCCTACGACTATTCCGGCGCGGATGCCGCGCGCATCGCGGCGCTGAAGCAGTGCAAGGGCGAATGCACGGCGGTCACGATGAAGCGCGCCTGCGCGGCGCTTGCGATCGACATGAAAAATCCCTGTGGCGCCCACGGTTATGCGGTGCGTCCGCGTATTTCGAGCTCGCTGAATGAGGCCACGCGCGAATGCTATAAATTCGGCGGCAAGGAATGCGTGATCCGTGCCTGGGCCTGCGACGCCAAGGGTTGATTTTTTCGTACACTTCGTCGTCATTCCGGGGCGGCCGCGGGGCCGAGCCCGGAATCCATAACCACCGTCGGTTCTCGTTTTACGCGGTGGTCGATAATCTTTCCCAACAACAGCCGCCTGTGGTTATGGATTCCAGGTTCGCTCGCTTTGCGAGCGCCCCGGAATGACGAGCTGGAGAAATCGATGCAATTCGACACCAAGATCGCGGTCGTGGTCCGGAGCGACCTCGAGCCGTGGCAGAAGCTGAATGTCGCCTCGTTTCTTGCGGGCGGCATCGCCGCGGCGTTTCCGGCATGTATCGGCGACGCTTACGAGGACGGCTCCGGCACCCAATATCTCGCGCTGATCGGCCAGCCGATCCTGATCTATGGCGCCGACCGAACAGCGCTATCGCGCGCGCTGGAGAGGGCGCTGGCGCGCAACGTCACGCCCGCCCTCTATACCGATGACATGTTCAAGACCGCCCACGACGCTGCCAACCGCGAGGTGGTGAAGGCCGTCGTCCGGGCCGATTTAAATCTGGTCGGCCTTGCCATGCGCGCCGACCGCAAGGTGATCGACAAGATCGTCGATGGGCTGAAATTTCACAGCTAGCCCTCGTCCGGCGGTCAGACCCCGGCCAGGCCCGCCAAATCCCGCCGTCACGCCGTTGTGAGGATAATTCGGTGATTACTTGTTGAATATGACTGACTAGTCAGTCATAAATAGAGGCATGTCAAAGACGCCCGACCCATCAACACCTATCAAGCCACCCCGCGGCCGGGGCGGCAGCAAGATTCCTCCATCGGCCGGAAACCGCGCCGAGCGGGCGGCAGAGCGGCGTTCGGCCATCGTGGACGCGGCAATGCAGGAGTTCATCGCCCGCGGCTTCGCCGCCACCCGGCTCGACGACATCGCCAAACGCGCCGGCGTCGCCAAGGGGACGATCTACCTGCACTTCAAGGACAAGGAATTGATGTTCGAGGAGCTGATCCGCACCGCGATCGTGCCGCTGGTCGGCCGGCTGGCCGGGCCGCCGCCGGCAAGCGGATCGATCCGCGACATGATCGAGAGCTGTTGCGCTGAACTTCATCCAGGAGATCGTGTCCACGCCGCGCGCCGACATCGTGCGACTGATCATCGCCGAGGGGCCGCGCTTTCCCGCGATCGCCGATTTCTACTACCGCGAGGTGATCTCGCGGGGGCTGGCCGGCATGCGCGCGCTGATCGAGCTTGCGATTGCGCGCGGCGAAATCCGCCAGAAGGAACTTGCGAACTTCCCGCAGCTCCTGGTTGCGCCTGCGATCGTCGCGGTGATCTGGAAAGGCCTGTTCGAACGACATTCCCCGCTGGATGCGATCGAGATGTTTCGCGTCCATCTCGACCTGATTTTTGGTGAACGGAGCAAGCCATGACCTCGTCGCGGACGATTTTGCGAGTACTGGCGGCCGCGGCACTCGCCGCAACGCTCGCCGGCTGCAATGACAAGCGCGATCCCGGCTTCCAGGGCTGGGTGGAGGCTGACATGATCTTCGTCAGCCCCGACGAGTCCGGCCGGGTGACGAAACTCAATGTGCGCGAAGGCGACGAGGTCAAGCAGGGTGACCACCTCTATTCCGTGGACGACGACCTGCAGAAGGCCGATCTCAACCAGAACAAGGCGACCCTCGCCAACGCGCAGCAAAGCTATGACCGCGCCGCTTCCCTGAGCAAGACCGGCTCCGGCACGCAGGCCACGCTCGACTCCGCCGTTTCCGCGCTGCGGGTGGCGGAAGCGCATGTGAACACCTCGGAAACGCGGCTCGCGCGCCGGCAAGGCTTTGCGCCCGTCGCCGGCACGATCCAGCAGATCTATTTCCGTGAGGGCGAGATGGTGCAGGAGAAGCGGCCCGTGCTGTCGATCATGCCACCGGGCAACATGAAGCTCCGCTTTTTCGTGCCCGAGACCGAGTTGCCGAAGCTTGCGATCGGCGACGAGGTCAAGGTCACCTGCGACAATTGCTCGCCCGATCTCACCGCAAAAATCTATTTCATCGCCACCTCGGCCGAATATACCCCGCCCGTGATCTACAGCCTCGATGAGCGCAACAAGCTCGTCTATCTGATCCAGGCGCGGCCGGCGCGGCCCGATAGCTTGCGCGTCGGCCAGCCGGTCTCGGTCTATCTTAATCCCAAGACACCGGTGGCGGCCAGGCAATGAGCGGCGCGTCCACCATCGCCATCGACGTCAAGGGCCTGTCGAAGTCCTTCGATGGCCGCGAGGTCGTGCATGAGCTGTCGATGCAGGTGAAGCGCGGCACCATCTACGGCTTCCTCGGGCCCAACGGAAGCGGCAAGACCACGACCATCCGCATGCTCTGCGGGCTGCTCACGCCCGACAGCGGCGAGGGCACCTGCCTCGGCTACGACATCCGCCGCGACGCCGACAAGATCAAACGGCTGGTCGGCTACATGACGCAGCGCTTTTCGCTATACCAGGATCTCTCGGTGCGCGAGAACCTGGAATTCGTCGCGCGGCTTTATGGCGTCAGCGACGCGCGCGGCACCGCGCGCGAGATGATCAAGCGGCTCGGCTTGAGTGGCCGCGGGGAGCAGCTTGCCGGCGATCTCTCCGGCGGCTGGAAGCAGCGGCTGGCGCTGGGCGCCTGCACGCTGCCCAATCCGCAATTGCTGCTTGCTCGACGAGCCGACCGCCGGCGTCGATCCCAAGGCGCGGCGCGACTTCTGGAACGAGATCCACGCGCTCGCGGGTCAGGGCCTGACCGTGCTGGTCTCGACCCACTACATGGACGAGGCCGAGCGGTGTCACGAGATCGCCTATATCGCCTACGGCCATCTGCTCGCGCACGGCACCGTCGAGGAGGTCATCGCGAAATCGGCCTTGACCACCTACACCGTCACTGGCGACGACTTGCAGTCGCTGGGCGAGCAACTGGCGGGCAAGCCCGGCGTCGACATGGTGGCACCGTTCGGCACCTCGCTGCATGTCTCCGGCCGCGACAGCGCGGCGCTGGAAGCGACGATCGCGCCGTGGCGCGAGCGTGAGGGCCTGCATTGGCAGAAAGCCGCACCGTCGCTGGAAGACGTGTTCATCGAACTGATGGGCCGCTCGAAGGACAATTTCCAATGAGCATGACACTGGCAGCAAGCGAACAACGCGAAGAAGCCCGGGAGGCCCGGTTCGGTTTCTGGCGGCGTTCCTACGCGATGGTCGTGAAGGAGTTCATCCAGCTCCGTCGCGACCGCGTGTCGTTCGCCATGATCGTAATGATCCCGGTGATGCAGCTGCTGCTGTTCGGCTACGCCATCAACACCACGCCGCACAATCTTCCGACCGCGGTGCTTCTGCAGGAAGACACCGATCTCGGCCGCTCGATCCTGAAGGCGCTGGAGAATACCGACTATTTCCGCTTCACGCGCCAAGTGCACGACGTCCAGGAGTTCGACGATCTCCTCAAATCGGGCAAGGTGCTGTTCGGCGTCGAAATCCCGCGCGGCTTCGAGCGCGCCGTGCGGCGCGGCGACCATCCGGCGCTGCTGGTCGCGGCCGATGCCACCGATCCCGTTGCAGCATCCGCGGCGCTGGGCTCGCTCTCCGTCGTGGTGCAGACCGCGCTCGAGCACGACCTCTTCACCGGCGATCCGCCGTCGCTGCCGTTCGAGATCCGCGCGCATGCGCGCTACAATCCCGCGGCATCCTCACGGCTCAATATCGTGCCGGGTCTGGTCGGCACTATCCTGACCATGACCATGCTGATCTTCACCGCGCTCTCGGTGACCCGCGAGATCGAGCGCGGCACCATGGAGAGCCTGTTGTCGATGCCGATCAGGCCGGTCGAGGTGATGTTCGGCAAGATCATCCCTTATGTGCTGGTCGGATTCATCCAGGCCGTGCTGATCCTTGGCATCGGGGTGCTGCTGTTCGGCGTGCCCGTGCTCGGCAGCGTGACGCTGCTGGCGATCCTCTCGACGCTGTTCATCACCACCAATCTTTCGATCGGCTACACCTTCTCGACCATCGTGCAGAACCAGTTGCAGGCGATGCAGATGTCGATGATGTTTTTCCTGCCGAGCATCCTGTTGTCCGGCTTCATGTTTCCGTTCGCGGGCATGCCGGTCTGGGCGCAATATGTCGGCGAGGGCCTGCCGCTCACGCACTACGTGCGCATCGTGCGCGCCATCATGCTGAAGGGCGCGACGCTGCAGAACCTGCAATACGACACTTTCGCGCTGATCGGGCTCATGCTGCTTGCCATGACCATCGCCGTGACGCGCTTCCGCCGCACGCTCGATTGAGGCTATATATCCCCGATGGAGGGGATCATGGCTGCAATCACTGAATTCTGGCGCGAAATTATCGGGCCGCGCGAGCAAGTCTCGAGGGATTTCGAGCACTTGCTGATGCGTGAGGTGATGCGCGAGGAACTGGTGCGCGTCCGCGCGCTGATCATCGTTGCCCTCTCGGTCATGTTCGTTGTCGCGTTGGTTCACTTTCTCTTTCCGGACGTGGTCCGGCACGTCTGGCAGAACGGCGTCAATCCGAACTCGATTTACCCGGTGCTGGCGGTTTTCGTGCTGTTCGAGCTTGTGGTCTACCGGACCATCCGCCACCATCTGAAGCTCGATCGCGACCTGCCGGTGTATCGCCGTTATGTCGGCGTGTTGATCGAGACCAGTATGCCGACCATCATCCTGTCCCTGCAGATCGAAAGCATGGGGCCGGTCCGGGCGCTCGGCTTCGTCATGCCGCTGGTCTATTTCATCTTCATCATTCTTTCGACGCTGCGGCTCGATTTCTGGCTGTCGGCCTTTACCGGCTTTGTCGCCGCCGCCCAGCTGTTCGCGATGGCGATGCTTTACAAGCCGCCGGTCAATCCCGATCCCGACCCAGAAATATATTACCATCTGTCGCGCAGCCTTATCCTCTTCAGTTGCGGCATCCTCGCGGGTGCGGTCGGCGTGCAACTCCGACGTGGTTTTGCCGCGTCGATCCGCGCCGCGACCGCGCGCGATCGCGTCACCAACCTGTTCGGCCAGCACGTCTCGCCGCAGGTGGTGGAGCGGCTCCTGATCGAAGGTACCGGCACCGGGAGCGACATCCGTCAGGTCGCGGTGATGTTTGTCGATTTCCGCAGCTTTACCGCCGGCGCGCGTTCGCGGTCACCACAGGACGTAGTCGATCGCCTCGACGGCGCGTTCGCCGTGCTGGTCGAAATCCTCGACCGCCATGGCGGCATCGTGAACAAGTTTCTGGGTGACGGCTTCCTTGCGCTGTTCGGCGCGCCGTTCGAGGCGGAAGATCCGGCGCACCGCGCAGTGGCCGCCGCGCGCGAAATGCTCGATGCGATGGAGCGCATCAACGATGGCTCGAGCTGGCCGCTTCGCATCGGGATCGGCATTCACTTCGGCGAGGTGGTCGCCGGCAACATCGGCTCGCCGCGGCGCAAGGAATATACCGTGATCGGCGACACCGTGAATTTCGCCTCGCGGCTGGAGGCCCTCAACAAGGAGTTCGGTTCTCAGCTCCTGATCTCCTCGGCCGTTCGCGACGTGCTGGGCAAGGATTGCCCTGATGCGGTTTCGCTTGGAGAAGTTCCGATCAGGGGTTACGAACAGCCGATGGCGATCTGGCAGCTTGGGTAGAGGTGAGTGATGCAGCGACGTTATGTGACGGTGGACGTGTTTACCGATTCCCCGTTCGGCGGCAATCCGCTGGCCGTGGTGCTCGATGCGGGAGGCCTCTCCACTGCCCAGATGCAATCGATCGCGCGCGAGTTCAATTATTCGGAGACGACCTTCGTGCTGCCGCCACGAGATGCGGCGCATGACGCCGAGGTACGCATCTTCACTGTGAACAACGAAATTCCCTTCGCGGGCCATCCCAACGTCGGCACGGCCTACGTGCTGGCCTCGCGCGCGAAGACGCCGCCGGCGCGCCTTCTGTTCGAGGAGAAGGCCGGCATCGTCCCGGTCGAGATCGTGAGCGAGCGGGGCAAGGTGATGAGTACCGAGCTGACAGCGCCGCAGGCGTTGCAGTGGCTGACGCAGGTTTCCGCCGAGCAGGCGGCGGGCTGCCTGTCGCTCTCGGCCGGCGATGTCAAAACCGATCGGCATGTGCCGCATGTCGTCTCGGTCGGGTTGCCGTTCCTTGTCGTGGAGCTGGCGTCGCGCGAGGCGCTCAAACGTGCGAAACCGAATGCCGACGCGTTCGCGCGCACTTTTCCAGCCGTTGGCAGCGACGCCGTCTATTTCTACACACGCGATGTGCCGGCAAACGAGGCGCCTTGCGACGTGCAGGCGCGCATGTTTCATCCGGGTTCGAGCGGCCTTTCGGAGGATCCCGCGACCGGCAGCGCCACCGCCGCGGCGGCTACCTTGTTCGCCGAACTCGACGGCATGAGCGACGGTGAGCTGAAGCTCACGATCGGGCAGGGCTTTGACATGGGCCGCCCGAGCCTCCTGCTCACGCGGGTGCGCAAGCAGGGCGGCAAGGTCGTCTCGGCGCATGTTGGGGGAGCTTGCGTGTTCATGATGGAGGGGACGCTCGCACTGGGTTGATTACCGCCGTCGTTGCGAGCCAACGACGCGGGGAAAGATGGATTGCTTGTGCGCCAGGAGAAGCTGGCGCGATCCAACCGGTGGAAGTCCGGTCCGGGTAAGCCGTAGCGGGCGCCCGGTAGTGAGTGTTGCGTAGTCGTCGGCAACGGCGGGTGCGAAGCGTACACAACGATCCTGTGGGGTGGGCTATTGAGCCGCGAAAGACATAAACTCGCAGAGGCCGAGGCGGTAAGCAACGTCGAAGGCAACATGTGCGGCGTCGTGATGCGAGACGCTGACGCTCTGCCGTGGTCGAAGACCCCATCACGCAGGAAGGGATCGCGTCGGAACCTGGGAGGTCCCGCGTTCGGCCGGTGGCGAGCACCGGCCCGCATCGGGAAGGCGAGGAGCCGAAGCCGATGATGCACGAACGCGGGACGTCGGACCCAGTCATAGTAGCCGTGAAGCCGGCGAACAAGGTGGAGCGATCCGCTGCGGAGCCGGTGGAGCCAAGGGCTGGGACCAAGGGGAATGCGGACCGGCAAAGCACGTCCCGGACACAGGGCCGGACAAGCGTGACACAGGCGTTGGACCGCATACGGCGAACTGCAAGGGAAAGGAAGAAGGAGAGGTTCACCGCGCTGCTCCACCACATCGACACCGACCTGCTCGAAGCGGAGTTCTTTGCCCTGCAAAGGGGAGCCGCCGCGGGTGTGGACGGGGTAACGTGGCAGGATTACGAGCGCAACCTCAAGGCCAACCTTGAGGAGTTGCATGCCCGTATCCACGGGGGAGCGTACCGTCCCCTGCCGTCGCGGCGGGTTCATATCGACAAGCCGGACGGTGGGCGGCGTCCGCTGGCGATTGCCTCCCTTGAGGACAAGATCGTGCAGCGGGCGACGGCTGAGGTGCTCAACGCGATCTACGAGGAAGACTTCCTCGGGTTCTCGTACGGGTTCCGGCCCGGGCGCGGCGCGCATCATGCGATGGATGCGCTGGTGGTCGGGATCGAGCGCCGCCGGGTGAACTTCATCGTGGACGCCGATATCCGTTCGTTCTTCGATACGGTCAACCAGCAATGGCTGATGCGTTTCGTCGAGCATCGGATCGGCGACAAGCGCATCATCCGCCTGATCCGCAAATGGCTCAAGGCGGGCGTGCTGGAGGAGGGGATCGTCAGGGTCAGTGAACAGGGGACGGCGCAAGGGGCGGTGATCTCGCCGCTGCTTGCCAACATCTACCTGCACTACGCCCTCGATCTGTGGGCCGAGCGCTATCGACGGCGCGAGGCCACGGGCGACATGATCATCGTGCGCTACGCCGACGACTTCATTGTCGGTTTTGAGCATGAGGACGACGCCCGGCACTTCCTCGAGACGCTGCGCGAACGGCTTGGGAAGTTCGCGCTGTCGCTGCATCCTGGGAAGACCCGGCTGATCGAGTTCGGACGCGATGCGGAGGATAACCGCAAGCGGCGCGGGCTCGGCAAGCCGGAGACCTTCAACTTCCTCGGCTTCATCTTCATCTGCGGCAGATCCAAGCGAGGCAGGTTCCAGATCAGGCGCAAGTCTCGCAACGATCGCATGCGGGCGAAGCTGCAAGCGGTGAAGCAGGAACTGCGACGGCGCATGCATCAGCCGGTGTCCGAACAGGGCAAATGGCTGAGGCAGGTCGTCACCGGGTACTTCAACTATCACGCGGTGCCGACCAACAGTCGGGCGCTTGCCGCGCTTCGCTACCATGTCACCGAACTCTGGAGGCGGACGCTCCGGCGCCGCAGCCAGTCCGACGGCATGACATGGGAGACGATCACGCGGCTCGCGAACGAATGGCTCCCAAGGCCGCACATCCTTCATCAATGGCCCCAAGCACGATTCGCCGTCACTCACCCGAGGTGGGAGCCGTATGCGGGAAAGCCGCACGTACGGTTCTGTGCGGGGGGCGCTCAGCAATGAGCGTCCCTACCGCGACCGTCGCTGCGCTCCTAGCAATGACGACGATGGTCAGACCTGCGGCGCTTTCAGGTTCTCGACCTTCACCCCATCGCGCTCCTCGATGATCTCCGCGATCCAGCGGCGATGGCAGTGTTCGTGGTTGCGCTCGTAGCACAGCAGGCAGATCGGGCCTGCCTTCTTCACCAGCGCCGAAAGCTCGTCGAGCTCTTCCCTGGCCTGATGCGTATTCAAGTGCCTCGCGAAGATCCTCTGCAGCTCGTCGTATTTGCCGCTGCGTGCGGCGAGCCGGCCTTCTTTCGGCGTGCCGAGTCCCTTGAGATGCACATAAGCAATGCCGCGCCCATCCAACCCGGCGGCGAGCTGATTCTTGGAAAAGCCGGGCCGGCGTGAGGAGGTCACGGCTCGCACGTCGACCAATAGCTTCACGCCGGCGCTTTCCAGCTCATCCAGGACCGCCTTCGACGGCGTCTGCTCGTAACCGATGGTGAAGAGTTTTCTGGCCTTGGGCATGGACTCTCTTTTTTGACGCGTTTCCTTCACGCGAACCGATATCCACTTCGCTCGGAAACGCCATGTCTACTTCACCCGATCGATCAGCTCCATCGCACCCGCCGGCGCGCGGATCTTGCCTTCGTGGATGACATAGGCGAACACGTCGCGTGGCGCCTTCTTCGGCTCGGTCTTGTCGACCCGCGGCAGGTCGTCAGGCTCGCCGCCGTCGGCCCAAAGTTGCAGGCGCTTGGCCCAGGCATCGAGCTGCTTCGGCGGGTAGCAGGTCTTGATGCTGTCGTCGCCCTTTTGCAGCCGGGCATAGACGAAGTCAGCGGCGACGTCAGCGATCGCCGGATATTGGCCATGCTCCGCGAACACCACAGGCGTCTCGAACTGGCGCAGTAGCGCGGCAAAGGCGGGCGTGCAAAAACTGTCATGCCTCACCTCGACGACGTGGCGCAGCTTGCGCCCGTCCATCTCGCGCGGCAGCAGCTCCAGGAACTTGCCGAAATCGACTTCGTCGAATTTCTTGGTGGGAGCGAACTGCCAGAGCACCGGCCCAAGCCGGTCGCCGAGCTCGAGCACGCCGGTGTTGTAGAAGTGCTTGATGGAGTTGCCGGCCTCCGCCAGCACGCGACGGTTGGTGGTGAAGCGCGGGCCCTTCAGCGAGAACACGAAACCGTCGGGCACCTCGCGCGCCCATTTGCGAAAGCTCTCCGGCTTCTGCGAGCCGTAATAGGTGCCGTTGATCTCGATCGAGGTCAGCTTCGAGGCGGCGTATGACAGCTCCTTCGCCTGCGCGAGCTTCTCCGGGTAAAACACCCCGCGCCAGGGCGCAAAGGTCCACCCGCCGACGCCGATATAGATGTGGCCTGATTTCTTCGAAGCGGAGGAGGGAGATTTGGTCACGCGGCAGTCTCTGTTCCGAAGCGGAAACGCTTGTCGGAAGAGAGACTAGTCAAATCGCGCGCGATTGGCCAGTTCGCCCCGGACGGAGGTCATCCGTCATCGATAGATATGGTGCCGGCGATGATGCACTACGTAGGGGCCGGGATAAGCCCTGGCCGGGCCGGAGGGAGTAAAGCTGCCAGGGTACATCGGATTGCCGGGCCCGTAGTTGGTACAATTGGAATTGGGATAGTACTGGGCGCAGTAGCCGGGTTCTTCGACCACCGCCTGCGCGCGCGCTTGTCCCGCCGATATCGCGGCCAGCAGTGCCGCGCCCATCAGTGCATGTCTGGTCATCACACGCCTCCTGGATATTCCCCTGCTGAGCATAGAACACCACATTTTCGGCTCTGTTCCCCTCACATGTTAGGGCAGAACCAGTGATGCACTTAACCCGTTCTCGCGTTCGGGCTAGGATGCTTCAAAAAAAGGAGAAAGCGATGCGGATGATTTTGGCAACAGCGCTGGCACTTGTTGCCACCAGCGCATGGGCCGACGAGATCGAGGACGCGCACCGACTGGCGCTGCAGGGGCGTGATTCCTACTGGAATTGCCTGGCGCGCGAATATTCTCAGCCCGGTGCCACGGGCATGTCGGCGAAGGATTTCACGGCGAATATCGAGGCCGTTTGTCCCTCCGAGCGGCAGAATTTCCGGGTGACGCTGATCGACTATCTCTCGATGCAGTATCCCAACGCCGAATCCGGCTCCCATCTCTCCACTGCCAACCGGGCGATCGAGCTGGCGCAAAAGGACATCATCACGGCCTTCATCAAGCACAAGGCGGCGAACTAGCTTGGCCGATGCCGAGGCGGCTTCAAAATTGCGGCGCGCGTCCACCGCGTCGCCGGGAACCGCTAGCCTATTTCCGCGACCCGACCTCCGTGATATCTATCGGCGGGAGAGAAGCAGGGAAGTACCGTATGACATCGCACTCGCTCGCCAATGTCCTGGGCTGGATCGTGCTGTTGGTCGTATTGGGAGCCTCGGTGTTTTACGGGCCACTAGGCCAGTTTGGTAAGCCGAAGCCTGCGGTAGTACAACCCGCGCAGCCTGCCCCGGCACCAGTTGTCAGGGGGCCGGTGATCAAGGAAGTTCCGAACTAGATTGAAGCAGCCCTTGCGGAGCCTCGGACTCATTCCTATTTGGAGACGAGCGGCGACGTTGATGCTTTCCCCTCTCGAAGCTCCGTCGCCCTGAGACGACCACGCAATAGCTGGGCAGCGCCGGATGTACGCGCGCCCGTTGTTCGTGGTCGTTGGCATTTTTAAGCCCTTTTGAGGGGTTTTCCGCTGCGTTCGGTACCTGTTCCGAGAACTCGTCCTTGGCATGGCCGGAGGGCGCGGATATACGCTTGTCCATGAACGAAGCAATCCGGACCGGCCCCGAAAATGCTCAGGCAAGCCATTGGTTTGACTGATCTTTCTGTCGTCGTCCCCACCTTCAACGAACGCGACAATGTCGCCAAGCTGTACCGCAAGCTGGAAGCGACGCTTACGGGCATCGCCTGGGAAGTCATTTTCGTCGACGACAATTCGCCCGACAAAACCTGGGAAGTCGTGCGCGATCTCGCGCAGCACGACAGCCGCGTCCGCTGCGTCAGGAGGATCGGACGGCGCGGCCTGTCCGGCGCCTGCATCGAGGGCATTCTAGCGTCGAGCGCCCCCTTTGCCGCTGTCATGGACGCCGATCTGCAGCACGACGAGACGCAGTTGCCGAAAATGCTCTCGCTGTTGCAGAGCGGGCAGGCCGAGCTGGCGGTCGGCAGCCGTTATGTCGAGGGCGGTAGCGCCGAAAGCTTTGACAGCAAGCGCGCGGGCTTCAGCACCTTTGCGACTTCCATCGCCAAGCGCGTGCTTGGCGTCGCCATCGCCGATCCCATGAGCGGCTTCTTCATGATCCGCCGCGACAAGTTCGAGCAACTGGCGCCAAGGCTTTCCACGCAGGGCTTCAAGATTCTGCTCGACGTCGTCGCGACCGCACATGGCGAGCTGAAGACGGTCGAGGTTCCCTTCACCTTCGGCTCGCGGCTGCATGGCGAGAGCAAGCTCGACTCCATGGTGGCGCTGGATTTCCTCGGGCTGGTGCTGGCGAAATTCACCAACGACGTGATCTCGCTGCGCTTCCTTCTGTTCGCGATGGTCGGCGGCACTGGCCTCTTCGTGCATCTCGGCACGCTGTTCGTCGCGCTGACGGTGTTGAACTGGCCGTTCCCGGAAGCGCAGGCGGCCGGTGCCCTCATCGCCATGACCACCAACTTCGTCCTCAACAACTTCCTGACCTATCGCGACCAGCGCTTGAAGGGCTTTGCGCTACTGGGCGGCCTGCTCGCCTTCTATCTCGTCTGCAGCGTCGGCCTGTTTGCCAATGTCGGCGTTGCCTTCTCGGTCTATGACCAGGAGCCGATCTGGTGGCTTGCGGGCGCGGCGGGCGCCTTGATGGGCGTGGTGTGGAACTACGCGATGTCCGGACTGTTCGTCTGGCGCAAACGATGAAGTGTCGATGAGTCCAGGCGACACCAGGCTCATCCGCAATACCTCCCTGATTATCCTGGCGCTGGTGGCGTTGCGGCTGGTTGCGGCTGCCTTGACGCCGCTGACGTTCGACGAAGCCTATTACTGGATGTGGTCGAAACATCTGGCAGGCGGCTATTACGATCACCCGCCGATGGTGGCGCTGGTGATCCGCGCCGGCACACTGATCGCCGGCGACACCGAGCTCGGCGTGCGCCTGGTGTCGATCCTGCTCGCACTCCCGATGAGCTATGCCGTCTATCGCTCTGCCGCCATCCTGTTCGGCGGGGTACGCGTCGCGGCGACCTCGGCCATTTTACTCAACGTCACGCTGATGACGGCGGTCGGCACCCTGATTGTGACGCCGGACGCGCCGTCGCTGGTGGCCGCGAGCTTTGTGCTGTTCTTCCTCGCGAAAGTGCTGGAGACCGGGCAAGGGACGTGGTGGCTCGCGGTCGGGGCCGCGGTCGGCTGTGCGCTGGTGTCAAAATACACCGCGCTGTTCTTCGGCCCGGCGATCCTGATCTGGCTCGTGGTGGTGCCGAAGCAGCGGCGCTGGCTGCTATCGCTGTGGCCTTATCTCGGCGCGATCGTGGCGCTTGCGATCTTCGCGCCCGTCATCGTCTGGAACTCCCAGCATCAATGGGTATCGTTCCTGAAACAAATCAGCGGCCGCGCGATGATCCGGGATTTTCGGCCGGCCTTCATCGGCGAGTTGATCCCGACCCAGGTCGCGTTCGCAACGCCCTTCGTCTTCATCCTCGGCGCGATGGGGTTGCATGCGCTGGCCCACCGCAGGGCCGGCGCCATGCCGGCGCGGGTGCTGCTCAATGTGATGTTCTGGACCATCACCGCCTATTTCGTCTGGCATTCGCTGCACGCCCGCGTCGAAGCCAACTGGTTCGCACCGGTCTATCCGGCTTTTGCCATCGCCGCTGGCGTCGCCGCCCATCTCGTGCAGTGGCAGCCACGTTCGCAACGCCTGGCCGATTTCTGTCGACGCTGGGCTGCGCCGGTCGGTATTGTCATGTTCGTGCTGCTGATCGTGCAGGCCAACACCGGCGTGCTCTCCGGCTATCGCCGCGATGCCACCGTGCGCAGCGTTGGCGTCGGCTGGCATGATCTCGCCGATCAGATCGAGGCCGTCAGGAAGCGCGTCGGCGCGACTTGCGTGCTCGCGCCGGATTACGGCACGACAGGCTGGCTCGCCTTCTATCTGCCGCCCGGCACCTGCGTCGCGCAGCAGACCCAGCGCATCCGCTGGGTCAACATGGGAGAACCCGACGCTGCGCAACTCAAGGGACCGCTGCTCTATGTCGACGAGGTCAAGCCGCGCGCGCAAGCCTTCCTGAAAGACCGTTTTGGACGGATCGAGGAAGTCGCCGAGCTGTCGCGCAAGCGTGGAGCGCTGGTGATCGAGACCTATACGCTCACCTTGCTCGCCGATCCCACTGGCGACGTGTTCGACCGCGCGCCACCGCCGGAATTGCTGAAGTAAGTTTCAGGCTGTTGCGCGCCCGGCCGGCTGGGTCGCGGGCATGATCTCGGGCAGCGCCTTGTCGGTGGTATGGATGACGAGCAGGTTGATCCCGGCCTCGATCAGCACATAGCCGCGCCGCTCCAGCCATTGCCGCAATTGCCCGGCGTCGGCCTTGATCTTCTCGATCAGCATGATCGGGCGGCAGCGCTCGATGGTCTTCGCGGTGCCCTCCAGCACTTCCATCTCCATGCCCTCGACGTCGATCTTGATCAGGTCGACGCGCGGCAGGTTGAACTCGTCCAGCATCAGTTTGCGGACGTTGACCATGTTCTGATAGTCGATCTGCTGGCCGATGAACTCGTTGCCGGTGCGCTGCCGCAGCTCCAGGCTGCCAAAGCTGGAGGGCACCAGATAATTGGGGCTCGGGATCTGCATGACGCCGCTCTCGGATGAGACGGCGGCGTTGAGCGCAATCGCGTTGAAGCAGTTGTTGACGGCGATGTTGCCAGCCAGCGCATAATAGATGCGCTCCTGGGCTTCGATCGAGAGCACCGATCCCCAGCTCGTCATCGTCTTCGCCCACTCGATGGTGTGGACGCCGATATTGGCGCCGCAGTCGATGCCGAGTACGCCGTCGCCGTAATGCTTGCGGCGAAGCATGAGCATGTCGAGCGCGAGCTGCACCTCGCGGGGATCGAACGACGCCGTCTCCAGGAGCTGGTAGCCGACACCATAACCTCTGGTCTGATCGACCATCCGGTAGTCGAGCCGGTTGACGATCATGGTGCCGTGATCGGATGAAGCAAGGACAAAGGCGAGCTTCCGCGGCACGCTCGGCATGAGGTCTCCTGATAGAATTCGAAGGGCAAAGGACACATACGAATTGATCGGGTCGAGCTTACTTCGAGTTCGAGCCTCGAACCATGGCATCAGCCTGATTCGGCCATAGGCAAGCGAGCGAATTCGTCCCGTTCAAACATCGAAATGACGGCGAGCGTAAGCGGGATATTCGGCGCCGGTTCGCCGAATGTCCGCAACCTCTCGGGACATCAAGGTGGCCTGTGCCGAAATGAGACCACATTTTCCGGCCATTTCCGACCGCCTTACATCCGCCCGAACTTAATTCGCATTTAACGAAAAGTCGCCTTAATGACGCTCCGCCCTTCTGCGAGATGCAACGCCTTGGATCATGTTCGGCGCGGCATCGAGAGGAAAAATTGGGGTCGTCCTGGGCGCGAGTGGATGCGTAGAGTTGAGTAAGCGTAGCGTTGCGTCAGGTGCGGGGCGGGTCCGCAAGAAGTCGGCGGGGAGGTCCATATCCAACCGGTTGGTTGGCGGGGCCGCGATTGCGTGTGTCGTGATCGGCTGCGGCTGGACCGTCTACAGGAACATCATTGCCGCGAGCGTCTATCCTACGCTGGGAACCGCGGGCTATGACGAGCCGGTCGTCGCTCCGCCCGCAAGGCTCGCCACGCGCACGACCGAGCAGGCCGTCAACGATGCCTTCGGCGCCCTGCAGGAGGCGCCGCCGCTGATCGCAAAACCGGCCACCGTCGCCGCGATCTCGCCCGACATGTTTAACGAACGGTTTGCGGCCTCCGAGCCGCAAAGTGTCGCGTCGAACGCGGCCAGTGCCGCGCCGCCGGTCGAAGCGCCGAAGCTTGCCGAAGCGCCGAAGCCGGTCACCGCGCTGAAGCTTGCGGAAGGTCCGAAGAAGGATGCCGCTCCCACCAGGGTTGCGACGGCCGCGCCGCCACCGTCCCAGCCGGCGCCGCGCACGGTGGAAGCGCCGCCCGCAAAATCGCAGGGGTCCTCGTTCCACGACATGGCGCAGCGCGCGAAGGCTGCGGTCATGTCGATTGCCTCGAGTGAGAGAACCTCGATCACCGAAAAACTGTGGGGCAAGGATTCGCCATCGCGAAGCTCGCTCTTGTCCTATGCTTCGGCGGACGCCAGCGTCACCGGCAGCATCGGACGCGAGCAGAATCCGGCGATGGGTGGCCAGGCGCCGTATGATCGCGACACCGCGGTCTATGACATCACCGCGCACACCGTGTATCTGCCCGACGGCACCAAACTCGAGGCGCACTCCGGTCTCGGATCCAATCTCGACGATCCGCGTTCGGCCCGCATCCGCATGCGCGGCGTGACGCCGCCGCACATCTATGAACTGAAACCGCGCGAAGCATTGTTCCATGGGGTGCCGGCGTTGCGGCTGACGCCGGTCGGCGGCGAGGACTCGATCTATGGACGCGACGGCCTGCTTGCGCACACCTTCATGCTCGGGCCGAACGGCGATTCCAACGGCTGCGTGTCGTTCCGCGACTACAACGCCTTCCTGAATGCCTATCGCAACCAGGGTATCAAGAAGCTCGCCGTCGTTGCTCGCGTCGAGTGAGCTAGACTTTTACGGTCTTTCGCAATTCGATCTCGCCCGCACGCATTGGGGTGGGGCCACCGACCGCGAGGTCAAGCGCTTGATGCTCGATCACGCCTTCACTTTCGATGATCTCGGTCAGCCGGTTCGGTGGGACGTCCAATTCCCTGCCTAGCGCACGCGCCGACAGACCGGGCGGGACGAGATATTCCTCCCGCAATACTTCGCCGGGATGTGTCCGTAGCCGCGCCATCCCAGTCTCCTCAGTGATAGTCGGCGATCTCTACAGCCTTCGGCCCGTCCGGCGTCCATGATTACCCCGTTGCCCCTTTTGCGGCACGCTCCCGCTCGACCCGGTCGGTTACGTCGCGCGCTGCGGCGACCGCGCCGAGCACCTTGTTTTCGGCGTCGGATTTGACGACCGCAAAGCTCATCTCGACGTACAGCCGGCGGCCGCTCTTGTGTAGGGCGCGGGTCAGGGTCGGGCGCCCCTGCAGCCTCGTTGCGCCCCTGGTCATGGCAGCGTTGAAGCCGCGCCAGTGTGCGGCTCGCAGATGTTCGGGAATGATCAGATCGACACTCTGGCCAAGCGCCTCCTCGGCGGAATAGCCGAACAGAGCGCTCGAGGCCCGGTTCCACCGGACGATCGCGCCGGCGGTGTCGGAAAAAATGACGGCTTCGGCGACTTGATCGAGAATCTCCTCAGCCAGTCTGGACGCTTCTTCCATGAATGCCCTCTTTGCGGATTGGCCTCATGGATAGGCTCTCGTTTCAGTCAGGTAAAGGCCGCTCCTCACGCTTTCAGTGCCCCATGCCTGGCATCACCTTGCCGTTGTAGATTTCGGGGTTGGGCGGACCTTCGACGCTCAGGATGCCTGACAGCCCACGCTCCACGCGCGCCAGCGCATGATCGACCAGCGTGTAGTTGCCCGGTACGTGCGTCTTGAATTCGGTGATGACGGCGCCGCCCGGCGCCACGCTGACCGTCTGAACTCCCTCGAGCGGCGGGGCTTGAAGTCCGCCAAACGAGTAGACCTTGTCGAAGATCTCTCCGATGACGTGGAACGACGATGTGTAGTTCGGCCCGCCGACACCGAAGAAAATACGAACGGTCTCGCCGACCTTGGCCTGCAGCGGGTGAAGCCGTGACAGCGCTCCGACGGAGCCGTTGAAGACGAAGTATTCCGGGTGCTCGTTCAGCAGTTTTTCCACGCTGAACTCCGCGCTTCCACGCTGGCCGTAAGGCATATCGGAATAGATTTCGCCCTGCATGACGTAGAACTCGCGATCCACCGGCGCCATGCCGCCTTCAGGCTCCACGAGGATCAAGCCGTACATGCCGTTCGCAATGTGCTCGGCGACCATCGGAGTTGCGCAGTGATAGACATAAAGGCCCGGCACCAGCGCCTTCCACGTCATCGATTTTTCCTGACCTGGGTCGACCTGAAGTGCCGCCGCGCCGCCGCCCGGACCGGTCGCGGCGTGAAAGTCGACCGAGTGGATCATCGAGCTGTCCGCGGAATTCTTCAGATGAACGTCGACGGTGTCGCCGACACGCACCCGGATGAACGGACCCGGCACCTTGCCGTTGAAGGTCCAGTAGCCGAACGTCGTTCCCTCCGCGAGCCGACCTTCGAGCTCGACGCTCAACAGGTCGACACGCACGGTCTGCGGGTCGCGCTTGCCGATCGGCGGCGGCACGTCGGTGGGCTCTCGCGAGATATCCGCTTCCACGACCGTCTGCGGCGGCGGACGCGGGGTGACGAGGAATTGACCTTCCATGCCGGCAAGCCGGTGGCCGGGCACGCTGCAGAAATAAACGAAGTCTCCGGACTTGTCGGCGCGGAATGCGATCGTCGTGCTGGCGCCTTTTCCGGTCACGCGTGGTGACGTGGCGTTCTGGTCGGGGAAGACGATATCGTGCTCGGCCCCTTCACCGTTGATCAGAGTAAGTTGAACCACCTGTCCCTCAACGGCGGTCAGGATCGGATTGACCTTGCCGTCGATCTCGCCACCCTGGCCGATATAAGTCATGCGCCCTTCCGCGATTCCCGAACGCAGGGTGTATCGCGCGTCGGGAATGTAGGCGTTGGGGCCGGGTGCGGCTTGCGCCGGAGCCGGTGCGGCTTGCGCCGCCTGAGCCGGAGCCGGCGGCGGTGTGGGTGCGGCCGCAGCCGCGGGGTGTGTGCCGCCTGCGCCTGCAGCGAGATAGGCGATCACGTCGGCTCTGTCATGATCGGTCTTGAGGCCCGGAAACGGCATCTTGTTGCCCGGCACGACCTTCGCCGGATCGCTCAGGTATTGGTCAAGCGTCTGCGGATTCCAGACGATGTCGGCCGATTTCATGGCGGGCGAATAATTGTAGCCGGCCTCCGTTCCCGCCTTGCGGCCGATCACGCCAGCGAGCGATGGGCCGAGCATGTTCTTGCCGGGCTCGATGGAATGGCAGGCCTGGCATTTCCTGAAGACCAGGCGGCCTGACGAGGCATCGCCCATGGTCGTCATTGCGTTGGAGGCAGGCGCCGCAGGATTGGTGGCGGGTGGCGCGGACGATTGTTCGCTCGTTGCGCTCGGCGACGGGGTGCTGCTCGCCGCCATGTGGTCATGAGCGGGCGGTGATGCTGCCGCGGCCGGCGATGCTGCGGCTGCGGTCGCAGGTGGCTTCGGGGCCGGCGCGGGATTATCCTGATGGGCCGGCGGTGGCGACGGCGCGCGGCTCGATTGAGCGACTTGCCTGGCAGGTGGCTTCGCGCTGCCGACTTGTGGCGAGGGCGAGGACGTCACGGTTGAAGCGGCGACTGGCTTGCCCCGATCTCGACCTTGATCCGAGGAGGTGGCTTGATCCGAGGAGGCGGCAGGCGTCGGGTTCGCCGATGACGACAAGCGGCCGCCGAGGTAGATCCCGCCGAAGATCACGGCCAGCCCGACGATGAAAATGGACCATGCTTGCCAGACGGCGCGAATCTGTTCCCACATCTTGAAAACCCGCTGCTTTTCCGTGCCGCCGCACGTCCCAATGCAGTGTACGTGGAATTGCATCGATCTCGTTGATCCAGATCAACGGATGTTCGCCGCGGACAGCTCGTTCTACGATGTTTCCACGCACGCGGCGAAACCGCTCGACCTTCGTGACGACGAGAGAACCGCGAGGACGGGGAGATTGCCCAAACAAAAACCCCGGCATCGCTGCCGGGGTTTTGCATTTCGTATTTGCGGAGCGAGGTCCCGGATCAGAAATCCATGCCGCCCATGCCGCCGCCCGGAGGCATGGCGGGGCCGCCGGCCGACTTCTTCGGCAGCTCGGCGATCATGGCTTCGGTGGTGATCAGCAGCGCGGCCACGGAGGCTGCGTTCTGGATCGCCGCGCGCACGACCTTGGTCGGGTCGATGATGCCCTTGCTGACGAGGTTGACGTACTCGCCGGTCTGGGAGTCGAAGCCGTAGGCGTACTGATCCTTCTCGAGGATCTTGCCGACGATGACGGAGCCGTCTTCACCCGCGTTGATCGCGATCTGGCGAGCCGGCCAGGAGAGAGCCTTGCGCACGATCTCGACGCCGGTCTTCTGGTCGTCGTTCTTGGTGCGGATGCCCTTGAGCTGCTCGGAAGCACGGAGCAGGGCGACGCCGCCGCCGGGAACGATGCCTTCCTCGACCGCCGCGCGGGTTGCATGCATCGCGTCATCAACGCGATCCTTGCGCTCCTTCACCTCGACTTCGGTCGCGCCACCGACGCGGATCACCGCGACGCCGCCCGCGAGCTTGGCCAGACGCTCCTGCAGCTTCTCACGGTCGTAGTCCGAGGTGGTCTCCTCGATCTGCGCCTTGATCTGCTGAACGCGCGCCTCGATGTCGGCCTTCTTGCCGGCGCCGTTGACGATGGTGGTGTTCTCCTTGTCGATCATCACCTTCTTGGCGCGGCCGAGCATCTGCAGCGTGACGTTCTCGAGCTTGATGCCGAGGTCTTCCGAGATCGCCTGGCCGCCGGTCAGGACCGCGATGTCCTGCAGCATGGCCTTGCGGCGATCGCCGAAACCCGGCGCCTTGACGGCGGCGACCTTCAGACCGCCGCGCAGACGGTTGACGACCAGCGTGGCCAGAGCCTCGCCTTCGACGTCTTCAGCGACGATGACCAGTGGCTTGCCGGTCTGCACCACGGCCTCGAGCAGCGGCAGCAGCTCGTTCAGCGAGGAGAGCTTCTTCTCGTTGATGAGGATGTAGGCGTCATCCATCTCGACGCGCATCTTGTCAGCGTTGGTAACGAAGTAGGGCGAGATATAGCCGCGGTCGAACTGCATGCCCTCGACGACGTCGAGCTCGGTCTCGAGCGACTTGGCTTCCTCGACCGTGATCACGCCCTCGTTGCCGACCTTCTTCATGGCGTCCGAGAGGAACTTGCCGATTTCGGCATCGCCGTTGGCGGAGATGGTGCCCACCTGGGCGATCTCCTCGTTCGAGGTGACCTTCTTGGAGTTCTTGACGAGGTCCGCAACCACGGCTTCGACCGCGAGGTCGATACCGCGCTTGAGATCCATCGGGTTCATGCCGGCGGCAACCGACTTGGCGCCTTCACGGACGATCGCGGCCGCGAGCACGGTCGCAGTGGTGGTGCCGTCGCCGGCCGCGTCAGCGGACTTGGAGGCGACTTCGCGCACCATCTGGGCGCCCATGTTCTCGAACTTGTCGTCGAGCTCGATTTCCTTGGCGACGGTGACGCCGTCCTTGGTGACACGGGGAGCGCCGAACGACTTGTCGAGCACCACGTTGCGGCCCTTGGGGCCGAGCGTGACCTTGACGGCGTTGTTGAGGATGTCGACACCGCGCAGCATGCGGTCGCGGGCGTCGACGCCGAATTTGACTTCCTTGGCTGACATTATTGGTTTCCCTGAGTTGATCTTGATCGCCTCATCCTGAGGAGCGGACTTGCCCGCGTCTCGAAGGATGTGGCCGAACTGTCTCACCCTTCGAGACGCCGGCTGCGCCGGCTCCTCAGGGTGAGGGATGGCTTTGGCTTAGGCGGCCTTCTTCTTGGAGGCGGGAGCGTCGGTAAGCACGCCCATGATGTCGCTCTCCTTCATGATCAGCAGCTCCTGGCCGTCGATCTTGACCTCGGTGCCCGACCACTTGCCGAACAGCACGCGGTCGCCGACCTGGATGTCGATCGGGATCAGCTTGCCGCTCTCGTCGCGGCCGCCGGGGCCGACGGCGATGACTTCGCCCTGGGAGGGCTTTTCCTTGGCAGTGTCGGGAATGATGATGCCGCCGGCAGACTTCTCTTCGGCGTCGATGCGCTTGACCACGACGCGGTCGTGAAGCGGACGGAATTTCATGCAGTCCTCCTAAGATACTGGAAGTGTTTGAGAGTTTCTAGAGTGTTAGCAATCTCTGCCGGTGAGTGCCAGCGCGAGTAACCTGGATTTAAGGCAGAGTTTCAGCGCGGGCAAGGGCTTCTGGCAGAAAAATTGGCACTCAAATGGCGGCCTTGCCAAATTCTTATCAGGGATCGTTAACGTGCCGAATGAAGCCGGACCTCTATTAGCACGTGCGGTAAGCTGCTGCTAATGCGCCAATTTTCAACAACTCGTTAACCATTTGGGCTTGTGATGCGTTGGTTGCGTGCGTCACAATTCTCTCATGTGAGCGCATCTAAAGCCGGGGTGGCTCCGGCAGGTAGCCACGTTCGCGGGTGCGCTCCTTAAAAAGGAGGTTCGCATGGTTTCGCGGGTTGGGGTTTCCGAAGACTTCCGGAAACTCGCGCTGGGATACGGGCTGACGACGGCCGAAATCCTCTATCGGTTGCCGGATCATCCTTCGCTGCTGCAGACCTATGTCTGGCAGAACTACGATCTGTTCCCGAAATTCCCGGCGCTGCAGGATTTCCTGCGCTTCTGGCAAACGAGGCTCGAGGGGCCGCTTTATTCGGTCCGCGTCGCGCATTCCAAGCTGATCAAGCCCGCCGAACTGCGCGCGGTGGATGGCGTGTTCCGGCTGCATTGATTTGGAATCGTAGGATGGGCAAAGGCGCGATAGCGCCGTGCCCACCACGACGCCGCGATCTTATTTGTCGATGGTGGGCACGCTTCGTTTTGTCCATCCTACGAAGCGTCATTTGTGATAGGCTTTGCTCTCCGAACGCAAAGGGTGATCACCATGGCCAAGAAGAAAACAAAGAAGCCGGCCGCGCGCGCCGCCGCGAAATCAGCCACGCAGAAGAAATCAACTGCGCGCAAGGCTGCTGGCGCCAAGCCGACCGCGCGGCGCAAGCTGAAGAGCAAGGGCAGGGCGGGCGCGCCAGTGAAGAAGACGCGCCCCAAGCAGCGCGTCGCCATCAGCCATCATCGCGAGGAAGATTTCAAAGCCGATGGCCTGCGTACCTACGCCCAATACCGCGACCTCGGCATTGCCGACGCCACCCACGGCCTCGCGCGGGCGCATGTGATCCGCCTGATCGGGCCGTGCAATCCCGACGAGGTGTCGAAACTGCATTACCACGCCGTCGAGTTCCAGATGGTCTATGTGCTCAAGGGCTGGGTGAAGAGCTACATGGATGGTGTTGGCGAGACGACATTCCAGGTCGGCAGCTCCTGGACGCAGCCGCCGAAGATCCGGCACTTGATCATGGACTATTCCGACGACGTCGAGCTTTTGGAAGTGATCCTGCCGGCGGATTTCGAGACGAAGGAACTGACGGCGTAAGGCGTCGCTGGTGCCGCATTCTCACTCGTCATGCCCGGGCTTGATCAGGCTGACGAGAATCGCCGCCAGCGCACCCAGCACCGATACAATGACGAAATGTGCGGCGGCGTCGGGGATCAACGGCGCAAGCCGCGTGGCATAGAGCACCAGCACCGTGCCGGCGATTCCCGCCATGCCGCCGGTCATGACCAGAAACAGTTCGCTGCGCGTCATCTGTGCGAGATAAAGCCGTACGAACGGCGGTCAACAGCGTGACGACGAGCCCGATCGCCGCCTGTTTCAATGACACCGCGCGACGGTTCTCGCCGAACACCCAGGCGATCGCGAGCAGCGCGACGATGCCGAATGCCGATTGCAGCTCGAGCATGATTCCCCTGACGGCCGCGCCAATATGGCAGGCGCATCGCTGCAAGCGCAATGCCATGATGTTGGGATGGACGTTGACAACGCCGCCGCGCTCGGCCACCGCTCACGCATGTCCTCCCTCGCGCCGGCGGGCGCCGGCACGCTGCTCAGGCAGCCTTCCTTCATCTTCTTCCTGCTGTCGCGGAGCCTGTCGCGCTTCTCGAGCCAGATCGGCGCGGTCGCGATTGGCTGGCAGATCTATGATCTCACCGGCAGTGCCTTCGACCTCGGGATGGTCGGCCTCGTGCAGTTCCTGCCGACTGCGCAGCTGGTGTTCGTCGCGGGCCATACCGCCGACCGCTTCGAGCGCAAGCGCGTGGTGCAGGTCTGCCAGATCGCGGAAGCGCTGACCGCGCTGTTCCTGGCGTGGGGCTCGTTTGGCGGCTGGCTCAGCCAGGTCCACATCTTCATCGCGACCTTCGTGCTGGGCACCGCGGGCGCCTTCGAAAGCCCGGCGACCGCCGCGCTGCTGCCGCTGATCGCTCCGCAGGGATCGCTGCAGCGCGCCACAGCTTTGTCGAGCGGCGCCACGCAGGTCGCGACCATCACCGGTCCTGCGCTCGGCGGGCTCGTCTACGCGATCGCGCCGGGTTGGCCCTATTCGATCATGCTCGTGTTCTGGCTGCTCGGCATGGTGTTCACCGGTGCGATCGAAGTTGCGCAAGCCGCGCCGTCAAAGGGTGCTGCGTCCGCGGATGACGTCTTCGCCGGCGTCCGCTTCATCAGGAGCAATCCCGCAATCCTCGGCACCATCTCGCTCGACCTCTTTGCGGTATTGTTCGGCGGCGTGGTCGCGCTGCTGCCGATCTATGCGCGCGACATTCTGCAGGCCGGACCGTTCGGCCTCGGCGTGCTGCGCGCCGCGCCCGCGATCGGCGCGCTGTTGATGACCATGCTGCTGGCGCGCCACACCATCAGCCGCCGGGTGGGCATGCGGATGTTCCAGGCGGTGATCGTGTTTGGGGCTGCGACCGTGGTGTTCGCGCTGTCGCACTGGATGTGGCTGTCGGTGATCGCGCTCGCATTGTTGGGCGCTGCCGACACGGTGAGCGTGGTGATCCGATTCTCGCTGGTGCAGCTTCGCACGCCCGACGAGATGCGCGGCCGCGTTGGCGCGGTGAATTTTCTGTTCATCAACGCCTCGAACCAGCTCGGCCAGTTCGAGAGCGGCGTCACGGCGGCACTGCTCGGCACCATGCCCGCCGCCGTGCTCGGCGGCGTCGCCACGATCGCGATTGCGCTGATCTGGATGAAGCTGTTCCCGACGCTGCGCGACGTCGAGCGGCTCGAGTAACTACCCCGCCGGCGCTGCGGCCGGGACGGGCTTGAACAGCCGCTGCAGAAGGTATGCGGCAAAGAGAGGCGCGATGAAGCCGGGCCCCGGGATCTGCAGATTGCCGAACATCAGTTGCAGCGCCGGTGTCCAGAACACGAGCTGTGCGAGACGGCGTCCCATGCCGTCGAGCTTCTCCTCGGCAATCAGCGCGACGGCGGCAAAGGTCAGCGGCAAGAGATCATAGGCGCCCATATAAGGCGAGGCGGAGACGGTGCAGGCGAAGAACAACGCTTGCAGCAGGCGCGGATCGGCGTCGCGCCGCCAGCGGAAGGCGGCGCTGACGGCTGTGACCGCGGCGATCGTGAACGCGAGCTGGATGATCTCGCCAATGTGGTTGCCGACCACGCCGCGGACGTTCATGAAGATCGTGGGATGGAACGGCATCGCGGTGCCGGCCGCATCCTGCAGCACCACGCGCTGCAGCGGCAGCGCTTTGGTGATGTAGTCGTGCCAGCTCTCGACACCGCCGATCGCGACACTTGCCATTAGCAGCGACATTGCCGTGATGGCGGCCCAGCAGAACACTTTCCAGCGCCCGGACGCGATCAGCATGAAGGGAAAGAGAATGCCGAGCTGCGGCTTGACGGTGAGCAGCCCGATCAGCATGCCGGCGATGGCCGGCCGCTCGTCGAGAAGCGCGAAGATCGCAAGCAGCGCCGCTGTCGTGAGCAGCGAGCTCTGGCCCGAGAGCACGCAGAGCAGCGCCGCTGGCGAGACCAGCACGATCGCGAGCACGCGCAGGTCGGTTATCTCGCGGCGGCCGGCGAGATAAAAGGCAAGCCCGCTCACCGTGGCCCAGGCGAACAGCGCCGGGAAATAGCTGAAGACGCCGAACGGCGCCATTACCACCAGCGCCGTCGGCGGGTTCGGCCAGTTCTGGCCGGGGTAGCCGGGGCCGAGCATTTTCGCGAGCACGTCATTGTAGGTGACGACGTCGTAATAGCGCGCGGGATCGCCCTCGAAGGCTGCGCGGCCATACATCCACAAATTCAGGAAGTCGCGGCCGAGCACCAGCGTCGCCTTGTCGCGCGGGAAGGCGGTGCTCCAGTCCGTCGTCAGGAAATAGGTCAGCAGCGTCAGCACAAACAGCGCGCCGCCGAGCACGAGCAGCGCGCGCAGGAACTCCGCGTTTGCCGGCTCGCGCGTCTGAGGCGCGAGGTCGCGGACAAGGCGGCGAAGGCCGGTTGCGGCAGCATCACGGCCGGTCAGGCTAAGGTCTTGCATGGCGATTCCGCGGCCGGCCGCCCGGCCATAAAGAGGCAGCTTTTGGGTCAGCTTAGGAACCGCGAATTAAGATATTCTTAGGGGGAAGCCCGCAAAGCTATCGGAGACTGTGCCTGGAACGCGCATTTCATTGCGCCGGCACGGCAGCGGGCTTTCCCATGAATTGCGTCGTCATCCCAGCGTACCGTGCGGCCGCCACGATCCTTCCCGTGATCGAGGCCATCGGTCCGGAGATCGAGCTGATCGTCGTGGTCGATGACGGCTGCCCGGAAGGCACCGGCGTGATGGTCGCCAACAAATGCGCCGACAAGCGCGTCGTGGTAGTGATGCATGGCGTCAACCAGGGCGTCGGCGGTGCCTTCCTGACGGGCATGCGCTACGCCATCCAGCGCGGCGCCGATATCATCATCAAGGTCGATGCTGATGGGCAGATGAACCCGGCTCAGGTGCCGGCGCTGATTCATCCGATCGCCAGTGGGCAGGCGGATTACGTCAAGGGCGACCGCTTCTTCTTCCTGACCAACTCTTCGTCGATGCCGACGGTGCGCCGCTTCGGCAATCTCGCGCTGTCGTTCCTTGCAAAACTGTCCAGCGGCTACTGGACCATCATGGATCCGACCAACGGATTCTTCGCGATCCATGCCCGCGTCGCCGAGCTGCTCGACGACGAGCGGATCGCCAAGCGCTTCTTCTTCGAAACGGACCTGCTGTTTCACCTCGGCTTGATCCGCGCCAAGGTCGTGGAATTTCCGATGCGCGCGACTTACGGCAACGAGGTTTCCAATCTGCGCGTGTCGCACCAGCTCGGCCCTTTCCTGTCAGGCCATTTGCGCAACATCACGCGCCGCATTCTCTATCGCTATTTCTTCCGCGATCTGTCGCTGGCGTCGTTTCAGCTCGTCGCGGGCGGCGCGCTGTTCCTGTTCGGCCTGGTATTCGGCCTCTATCACTGGTGGGCGGCGGCGCCGGACCAGCTGGTGCCGACCGGCACCATCATGATCGCGGCGCTGACGTTCCTGATCGGCTTCCAGCTCGTGCTGTCGTTCCTCAATTACGACATCAGCGCAAGCCCGCGCGAGCCGCTGCATCCCTTCCTCGGCAAGGGATTCCAGGCCACCAAGGCGAGCGCGCCCGAGCAGGCCGCCGAAACCGCCGAGTCTCTCCGACGCCAGGCGTAGGCGGCTTACCCGCGTCCCACGAACGGCATCTTCGACGCCATCACCGTCATGAACAGTACGTTGGCGTCGAGCGGCAGCGTCGCCATGTAGGCGACCGCATCGCCAACGGCTTTTGCGTCCATGCGCGGTTCCTGTTTCATCGTGCCGTCGGGCTGCATCACGCCGGGGCCGGCGACCATGCGGTCCGTCATCGGGGTTGCCGCATTGCCGATGTCGACCTGTCCGACCGCGATATCGTACTTGCGGCCGTCGAGATTGCTCGACTTGGTCAGGCCCGTGATGGCGTGCTTGGTCGAGGTGTAGGCCGAGGAGTATGGCCGCGGCGCATGCGCGGAGATCGAGCCGTTGTTGATGATGCGGCCGCCGCGCGGGGTCTGGTCCTTCATGATGCGGAACGCATGCTGCGTGCACAGGAACGGGCCGGTGAGGTTGGTGTTCACCACCGCCTGCCATTGCGCGAGCGGCAGATCCTCGAAATTAACCGGCGGCGCGCCCATGCCGGCATTGTTGAAGAGCACGTCGAGCCGGCCATAGGTGTCCTGCACCTTCTTGAAGAGGGCTGCGATCGATTCAGGGCTGGTCATGTCGGCCGTGACGGGCAGGCTCTTGCCGACATTGCCGCCGAGCTTCTGGGTCTCCTCGAGCATCTCCTTGCGGCGGCCGGCGAGCACGACGGTGAAACCGGCCGCCATCAACGCCAGCGACGCCGCGCGTCCGACACCGGTGCCCGCGCCGGTCACTACCGCGATCTTGTCTGTTGCTTCAGTCATCGCTTCCTCACCTTCTTGCTTTCTTTGCCTACTTTTTTGCTTCTGCTTCGGATTTGTAGGGTGGACGTGGAATGTTCTGGTGCGCCGCGCGCAGCGCCGCCGACCAGCGCGAGCGCAGGTCGTGGAAATAAGGCTCGCCCGCCTCGATGCGGTGGTTGAGATCGGCATCGCAGGTGTCGGAGCGCACCACAAGCACGTCGATCGGCAATCCCACGCCGAGATTGGAGCGCATGGTCGAATCCATCGAGATCAGCCCGGTCTTCAACGCCTCATACAACTCGACATCGTAGTGCATGGCGCGGTCGAGCACCGGCTTGCCGTATTTGTGCTCACCGATCTGCAAATAGGGGGTGTCGGTGGTGCATTCGATGAAATTGCCGGCCGTATAGACCATGAACAATCGCATCCGCGCACCCTTGATCTGGCCGCCGAACAGGAACGAAACGTCAAAACTGACGTCTTCCGATTTCAGCGCCGGACCTTCGGTCGCATGCACCGCGCGGATGGCGCGGCCAATGCGCTGGGCGGCCTGGAACATGGTCGGCGCGTTCATCAGCGTCTCGATATGTCCGGTGGCGGGATCTTCCAGACCCTCGGTCAGGGTGGAGAGCACCGACTGGCTGATGGCGAGATTGCCGGCGCTCGCGATCGCCATGATGCGGTCGCCGGGGTTGGAAAAAATATGGAGCTTGCGGAAGGTCGAGACGTTGTCGAGACCGGCATTGGTGCGGGTATCGGCGATCATCACCAGACCGTCTCGAACCAGAATTCCGCAACAATAGGTCATTTTCCGCTTACCCCGACGCTTCCGCAACCGCGCGGAAAATTACTAGCCAATTTCGGTCATCCGTCCAACCCCAATTCCCCCGCCATAGCGCCCCCGACGGCTTACGCATATTGATTAAAAGGCACGTCTGGCGCACGCTGGCCTTCTCGAACAACAAGAAATTTCGGGAGACAAAGTGCGCGTCTTGTGGCTGGGTACGTTCCTTTGTCTTTCGTTGCTCGCAACTGGTCCCGCCGCCGCGCAGAAGAAGGGCGGCACGCTTCGGCTCTATCACAACGACACGCCACCCTCGACCTCGCTGCTCGAGGAATCGACCATCGCCTCGGTGACGCCGTTTGCGGCGATCTTCAACAATCTCGTGGTGTTCGATCCGGCCAAGCCGCATGAGAGCCTGGAAACCGTGATCGGCGACCTCGCCGAAAGCTGGTCCTGGGATGAGACCAACACCAGGCTGACTTTCAAGCTGCACCAGGGCGTGAAATGGCACGATGGCCAGTCCTTTACGGCGAAGGACGTGCAATGCACCTGGCGGATGCTGATCGGCAAGGGCGACAATGCCGACTTTCACCGCAACCCGCGAAAAGTCTGGTACTCGAAGCTGCAGGACGTCTCGATCAACGGCGACTATGAGGCGACCTTCGAACTCTCGGAGCCGCAACCGAGCCTGCCGGTGCTGCTGGCGAGCGCCTTTTCTCCTGTTTATCCCTGTCATGTGCCGCAACAGGTGATGCGCACCAAGCCCGTCGGTACAGGTCCCTTCAAGCTGGTCGAATTCAAGCGCGGCGACACGTTCCGTCTGGCGCGCAATCCCGATTACTTCAAGAAGGATCGGCCTTATCTTGATGAAATCATCTTCCGCGTCGTCGACAATCGCGCCACGCGCATGCTGGCGTTTTCGGCCGGCGAGTTCGACATCACCTTTCCCTCCGACGTGACGGTCGCCCTGATGAAGGACATCAAGGCGCGTGCGCCGAATGCGATCTGCGAGATGGTGCCGTCAGGCACGCAGGTCAACCTGATGGTGAACCGTGTCAATCCGCCGTTCGACAATCCCGACATCCGCCGCGCCATGTCGCTCGCGCTCGACCGCAAGCCGTTCAACACCATCCTGATGGAGGGGCAGGGGCTGATCGGCGGCGCCATGCTGCCGCAGCCGGTCGGCGAATGGGGCATGCCGACCGACATGGTGTCGAAGCTGACCGGCTATAATCCCGAGACCGACAAGAATATCGCGAAAGCGCAAGCCATCATGCAGAAGCTCGGCTACAGCGAGGCGAAACCGCTGCCGATCAGGATCCAGACGCGGAATCTTCCGACCTATCGCGATCCCGCCGTCATCGTCACTGACCAGCTCAAGAAGATCTACATCAACGCCGAGCTCGATATCCTCGATACGCCACGCTGGTACACCCGGCTTGCGAAGAAGGACTACACCATCGGCTTGAACGTCACCGGCGTGTCAGTCGACGATCCCGACGGCAACATTGTCGAGAACTATTTCTGCAAATCCGAGCGCAACTACACGCAATATTGCAACGCCGAGGTCGACAAGCTGCTCGCCGCGCAGTCGCGCGAACTCGACAAGGAGAAGCGCAGGGACATCGTCTGGCAGATCGAGCGCCTGCTCGCCGAAGACGCCGCCCGTCCGAGCATCGTCTGGCAGACCGCGGCCAATTGCTGGCAGCCCTATGTGAAGGGCTTCAGGCCGCACGACAACAGCCAGTACAACAATCTGCGGTGGGAGGATGTGTGGCTGGATAAGTGACCGCGAAGCGGTCATCCCGGGCTCGCGAAGCGAGACCCGGGATCTCGAAGTTTTCGCGCGAGATTCTGCGCTCGCGCCGACGCGCGCCGCGGAATGACGAGTTATAGTCCTAACACTGCGACTGCCATTGCGATTGCCCCGGCCGCCCAGCCTGGTCGACCTTGACCGCGACCATCAGCGTCTCGGTGCCGCCGCCATAGCGGGTGCCGCGGATCGGCGCGGCGCCGAGATAATCGAGGCCGATGGCGATGCGCGCATGCGCTTCGGTGGTGCAGATGCAGTTCGCGGGGTCGAAGCCGATCCAGCCAAGATCAGGCACATACGCTTCCGCCCAGGCATGGCCGGCCTGCTGGTTGACCGTGCCGTCGGAGCGCAGGAAGTGTCCGGAGACGAAGCGCGCCGGCACGCCGCCAGAGCGGGCGCAGGCGATGAAGATATGGGCGTAGTCCTGGCACACGCCACGCTTCAGTCCGAAGGCTTCGACCGCCGAGGTACCGCTGGTGGTCGGGTCCTCATCGAAGGTCATGTGCTCGCTGACCTGCGTCATCAGCGTGTGCAGGAAGCCGAGCGCATCGGACTCCGATTCCGCGCGCAGCTCGCGTGCGAAAATCTCCATCGCCGGGTTGACCGAGGTCAGCGCAGTCTGGCGCAGGAACAGGCTCGGCGGAAAACGCTCGTCGGTGCCGCGCAGCACGCCGCCGGTGTCGTGGGTCTCGATCAGCCCGCCGACGGTGATGGTGAGATCCTCGATCGTCCCATGCGTCATCACATGGGTGACGTTGCCGAAGGCGTCCTCATGCATGTCGAGGCGGGAGTTGGTCGAGACGTCGATCTGCCATTCGGCGACATACTGGCCGTCATGGCTGCCGGGCGTCAGCCGCAGAATCTGGATGACGCCGGTCGCCGGAGGCTCGTAGCGATAGGTCGTGGTGTGGGAAATTCGCAGGCGCATGGCACATCCCAATCTGCGTGGCCGCCGTTAGCCTAGATCAGGTACTGCTTGGCGATGATTTCGCCAAGCCGCGAATTATCCGCGATGAACTCCTGGATGAATTCGTGCACGCCGTGCTGGAAGATGTCGTTCATGTTGCTGTGCTCCAGCCGGTTGCGGACGCCGCGGGCATGGCGCTGCGAGGGACCCTGGCGGCGATAGGCGACGCCGATCTGGTCGAGGTTGCGCACGAGGTTGCCGTAGCAGCTCGCAAGCGAGCGCGGCAGCGAGTTGTTGAGGATCAGCAGATCCGCGATCAGCCAGGGTTTCAACGTCTCGCGATAGACCCAGTGATAGGCTGTCGTCGCGGAAACCGAGCGCAGGATCGAGGTCCATTGATAGAAGTCGAGCGGGCCGCCGACATGCTCCTCTTCCGGCAGAAGTACATGATATTTGACATCGAGGATGCGCGCGGTGTTGTCGGCGCGTTCCAGATGCAGGCCCAGCCGCGAAAACCAGTAGGCGTCGTTGCGCAGCATGGTGCGGTAGGCCGAGCCGTCGAAGCGGAGCGAGGCCTCCTGCACGAAACGCAGGAATTTGGCCAGCTCCTCGCGGCTCGATGTGCCCTTGCCCCAGACTTCCTGCAGTTCGAGCCAGGTACCATTGATGGTGTCCCACATCTCGGAGGTCAGCGCGGTGCGCACGGAGCGCGAATTGAGACGCGCGGCCTCGATGCAGTTGCGGATCGAGGAGGGGTTCTCTGGCGCGAACGATAGATACGCGACGACGTTCTGCTCGTTGGCCTCGGCATAGGCCTCGAAAAAACTGTCGCTGACGCCGGCCGTGAGCAGCGCCGATTCCCACTCATTGGTCTTGCCGATATAGGCGGCCGGCAGCGCGGTGACGCGCAAGGTCGCATCGATCGTGCGCGCGATATATTCGGCCCGCTCGACATAGCGGGCCAGCCAGTAAAGGTTTTCGGCGGTGCGCGACAGCATGTGAAAATTCTACTCGTCCAGAATCCAGGTGTCCTTGGTGCCGCCGCCCTGGCTCGAATTGACCACGAGCGAGCCTTCCTTCAGTGCCACGCGGGTCAAGCCGCCCGGCACGATGGTGGTGCGTTGGCTGCCGGTCAGCACGAAAGGCCGCAAATCGACGTGACGCGGCGCGAGGCCGGCAGCGGTGCAGGTCGGGCAGGTCGAAAGCGCCAGCGTCGGCTGGGCGATGAAGCCTTCCGGCTCGCGCTTGAGCTTGTCGCGGAAGGCCTCGATGGTCGCCTTGGTCGCGGCGGGGCCGATCAGCATGCCGTAGCCGCCGGAGCCGTGCACTTCCTTGACCACGAGATCACTGAGATTGTCGAGCACGTAGGACAAATCCTTCGGCTCGCGGCAGCGCCAGGTCTGCACGTTCTTCAGGATCGGCTCCTCGCCGAGGTAGAACTTCACGACGTCCGGCATGTAGGAATAGATCGCCTTGTCATCGGCGATGCCGGTGCCGACCGCATTCGCCAGCGTGATGTTGCCGGCGGCATAAGCCGACATCAGCCCGGGCACGCCGAGCGCGGAATCCGGACGGAAGGTGAGGGGGTCGAGGAAGTCGTCATCGACGCGGCGGTAGATCACGTCGACCCGCTTCAGCCCCTCGGTGGTGCGCATGAACACCTCGTCATTCTTGACGATGAGGTCGCGGCCTTCGACCAGCTCGATGCCGAGCTTGTCGGCGAGGAAGGAGTGCTCGTAATAGGCGGAGTTGTAGACGCCGGGCGTCATCAGCGCGACCGTCGGTTCTCCCGAAGCGCTGGCGGGTGCCACCGAACGAAGCGCGGCCAGCAGCTCGTCCGGATAGCGCTCCACCGGCGCCACGCGATGGCGGGCGAACAGGTCCGGAAACAGCCGCATCATGATCTCGCGGTTTTCCAGCATGTAGGACACGCCGGACGGCGTGCGTGCATTGTCCTCCAGCACGATGAAATCGTTGGCGTCGACTCTGATAATGTCGATGCCGGCGATATGGACATAGACGTCGTGCGGAACGTCCTGGCCGTTCATCTCGGGCCGGAATACCGGGTTCTGGAAGATCAGGTCCTCGGGGACAATCCCGGCGCGGAGGATGTCGCGGCCGTGATAGATGTCCTTCAGAAACAGGTTCAGCGCTTTGACGCGCTGGCGCAGCCCCTTTTCCAGCAGCATCCATTCCTTTCCCGAGAGGATGCGGGGGATCACGTCGAAGGGGATCAGCCGTTCCTGGGCTTCCGAGTCGCCATAGACGGCGAAGGTGATGCCGATCCGGCGAAACAGCAGCTCGGCTTCCTGACGGCGATATTCGAGGGCGTCCGGTGGCGTCTCCTTGAGCCAGCGGGAGAGCTCGGAGTAGGCCGCGCGGAGGTTGCCCCCGGGACCGTTCATCTCATCAAACGCAACTGCCATAGAGCCCGACGTCTGTTTGCGCCATGCGTAACAGTGCATGACCAGACGGGGTGGTAGCAAGGCCCGGGCCAGCGCGATATGCATTGGCTGGTGGCATTTGGTATGGACGTTTTCGGGCCTGCCTGAAAAAATGGCTTCCGAGTGCTTATTTCGGCAGCAAAACTGCGTGACTTCAAGATGTTGCCCCGGCAAGTTCGAGAAAGCCGGCAGGGGAAAACGGGGAAAGTTCAGGGAGTGGTCATGAGCGAGATCGTCACCGCGGGGATATTGGTGATCGGCGACGAGATCCTGTCCGGGCGAACCAAGGACAAGAACATCGGCTTTATCGCGGAATACCTCACCAATATCGGGATCGACCTGAAGGAGGTGCGGGTGGTCGCCGACGAGGAGCCCGACATCATCGCGGCGCTGGACGCGCTGCGCCACCGCTATACCTACGTCTTTACCACCGGCGGCATCGGGCCGACCCATGACGACATCACCGCCGACAGCGTGGCGAAAGCGTTCGGCGTCGGCATCGACCACCATCCGGAAGTGGTGGCGCGTTTCAGAGAGCGTTGGAGCGAGCAGGATCTGAACGAGGCACGCCTGCGCATGGCGCGAATTCCTGACGGCGCCGAATTGATCCAGAGCGCCACCATCTTGGCGCCTGGTTTCAAGCTCGGCAATGTCATCGTCATGGCCGGCATCCCCACGATCATGCAGGCGATGATGGACATCATCGCGCCCAAGCTGAAATCGGGCGTGAAGATGCTCTCGGAAAGCGTGCGCGCCAACTCGCGCGAAGGCGATATCGGCGGACCCCTGCGCGAGATCGCCAACGCGCATCCCGACACCATTATCGGCAGCTATCCCTTCCTCGACGAGAACGGCAAGCCGAACACCAATCTTGTGGTGCGTTCGCGCGACGCGGACAAGCTCAGCGCCGCCATGGGCGCGGTGAAGGAGATGCTGGCGGGATTGAACGTGACGACGCGCTAACGACCGGCGCGGCGAACAGACGGGAACGATATGGAAAAAAGTGCAGACCTGATTGCGCAGGAGCGGGCCGGCAAGGCCTTCCCGGTCTCCTGGGACCAGTTTCACCGGGATTGCCGGGCGCTGACCTGGCGGCTCAACGAGGTCGGGCCATTTCACGCGGTCGTCGCGATCACCCGCGGCGGTCTGGTGCCGGCGGCGATCGTCGCGCGCGAATTGGGGGTGCGGATCATCGATACCGTCTGTGTCGCAAGCTACGATCACACCAATCAGAGCGACCTCAAGGTGCTGAAGGGCATTTCCGCCGATACGGCTGCGCTCGGCGGCGGCACCGGCAAGGGGCTGCTGATCGTCGACGACCTCGTCGATACCGGCAAGACCGGCAGGCTGGTGCGTGAGATGATGCCGGACGCGCATTTCGCCACCGTCTACGCCAAGCCGAAAGGCCGGCCGCTGGTCGACACCTTCATCACCGAGGTGTCGCAGGACACCTGGATCTTCTTTCCCTGGGACACCGCGCTGTCGTTCGCTCCGCCGCTGCGGGATGGAGCGGCCTAGAAGTCACCTCGCCCCGCTTGCGGGGAGAGGTCGACTTGCGAAGCAAGTCGGGTGAGGGGGACTCTCCACGGGTCCGTCTCTCACCGTGACTGCAGAAGCAGCCCCTCACCCCAACCCTCTCCCCGCGAAGATGTTCAGAGCGGGGAGAGGGAGAAGAAATGCCATGCCCCTGCAAAACCGCGTCACGCCGTCAGGCGAAATCATCACAACCCCGCATCGCGGCCTCTTCGTCGGCAACCGCGGCATCATCCATGACCCCGCGACCAGAACGCTCCTGAAAAAGCGCTGGTCGACACCGGCCTGGCTCACCTGCGTGCTCGAATTCCGCGGGCGGCGGCGCAAGGTGATGGCGCGGCGAAGCTGGACCGAACTGTTCTTCCTGGATGAGGCCACCGCCTTTGCCGCGGGCCATCGTCCCTGTTTCTATTGCCGGCGCGACCACGCCAACCGTTTTCGCGCGGCGTGGGAAGAAGGCAACGGCGTCAAGGACGTGCTTGCGCCCGAGATGGACGCGGTGCTGCACCGGGAGCGCTTCGCCAGCGGCGGGAAGCTGCATCCGCTGCCGATGAAGATCGAGAAGCTGCCGGATGGCACGATGGTGCAGGATGGCGATGACAGTTTTCTGATCGTGAAAGGCGGGGCGTTGAAATGGTCGCTGGCCGGGTACACAAAGGCAGAGCGGCAGCTTGAAAACGGCATGCTGCTGACACCGCCGTCTACGGTGCGTGCCTTCGTCGCCGGCTACCGGCCACTGCTGCATCCGAGCGCCGGGAAGCGCTAGCGCATCGCAGCACTGGCCAGCAGCGCCACCGTCATCAACGCAAACAAAAACCTCATGCCAGCTTCTGCCGCGCGAGCCTGGCACCGGCGCCAAGCGCCATCAGCTTGGCTTCGGCGATTTCGCGGCGCATCGGCGCCATGCCGCAATTCGTGGTGGCGACGATGTTGGCTTTCGGCACGAATTTGGCGACGTCCTCGATCACCTTGACCACGTCTTCGGCGGTTTCGACCTGATCGTTCGCGACATCGATAACGCCGGCCTGTACCACCTTGTTCGGCAGCAGGGCGAGCAATTCCAGCGGCACCCTGGAATTGCGGCATTCGATCGCGACCTGCTGGATCGCGCTCTTGTCGATCGACGGGAACGTCTGCTCGTATTGCCGCCACTCGCCGCCGAGCGTCTGCTTCCAGTCGGTGTTGGCCTTGATGCCGTAGCCGTAGCAGATGTGCACGGCGGTGGTGCAGAACAGGCCTTCGGCGGCGCGCTCCAGCGCCTTGATGCCCCAGTCCCGGACCTGGTCCATGTAGACATTGAACGCGGGCTCGTCGAACTGGATCACGTCGACGCCGTCGGCCTGCAGCGCCTTGGCTTCCTCGTTGAGAAGTTCGGCAAAGGCGAAGGCCATCTTGACGCGGTCGCCATAATACTTGTCCGCGATGGTGTCGATGATGGTCATCGGGCCGGGCAGGGTGAACTTCACCTTTCTGGCCGTGTGGGTGCGCGCGACGCGTGCTTCGTCCGCGTGAACGCGGCCTCGCAGTTTCAGCGGCGCCACCACCTGCGGCACCATCGCCTTGTAGCGGTCATTCCGAATTCCCATTTCGACCTTGTGGGCGAAATCGATGCCTTCGATGTTCTCCAGGAATCCATGCACGAAATGCTGCCGTGCCTGCTCGCCCTCGGTGACGATGTCGATGCCGGAGTCCTCCTGCAGTTTCACGGCTAGCAGGGTCGCGTCGCGCTTGGCGCGCGAGAGCTCCGGACCAGAGGATTTCCAGGGCGCCCACAGCGTATTGGGCTCGGCCAGCCATTCCGGCTTGGGCAGCGAGCCTGCGATGGTGGTTGGAAACAGCATCTCGTCCTCCCCGGATGGTTCTGATTGAGCGCCTGTCTGCCATGTCTTATGCTTCCCGTACAGAACAACAAAAGTCTTTGTGACGGGGAATAGGAGCCTGCCCCTCATGGTGAGGAGGCGCTTGCGCCGTCTCGAACCATGAGGCCAAGATAGTGCCACGCAGCCCACGCTTCGAGACGCAAGCTCCTCAGGGTGAGGACTGAACAAAAAAGGAAACGCCATGATCGAATTTTTCTTCGACTGCTCCAGCCCGTGGACCTATCTCGCCTTCCACAACATTCAGCCGCTGGCCAAGGAGTTCGGCGAGGAGGTCGTCTGGCGGCCGATCCTGGTCGGCGGCATCTTCAACACCATCAACCCGAGCGTCTATGCGACGCGCGAAAATCCGGTGCCGGCGAAACTCGCCTACCAGAAAAAGGACATGGCGGACTGGGCGCGCTCGGCCGGGCTCGCGATCAGGATGCGGCCGACCGTGTTTCCGGTGAACAGCGTGAAGGCGATGCGCGGCTGCATTTTCCTTGGGAAAGACATGGTGCCGTTCGCGCGCGCCGTGTTCGAGGTCTATTGGAGCGAGGACAAGGACATCTCGCAGGATGCGGTGCTGACACAGGTGTGCCAACGCGTCGGCGTCGACCCCCAAAAGCTCCTTGCGGGCATCGGCCAGCAGTCGGTCAAGGATCAGCTCAAGGCCAACACCGACGAAGTGATGGCGCGGGGCGGCTTCGGCTCGCCGACCATCTTCATCGACAAGACCGACATGTATTTTGGCAATGACCGGCTGCCGCTGGTGCGCGAAGCGTTGGCGCGACGCAGAGAGCGCGCGGCCTGATGCCGAAGAAGGTCGTCTGCCGCGAGCTTGGTCCGCCCGGGCGGTTGCGGCTGGAAGCGTTTCAGTCCTCGCCGCTCGCGCCGGGCGAGGTGCGGGTTGCGATCCGCGCGGCCGGGATCAATTTTCCCGACATACTGATGGCGGCGGGCGAATATCAGCTCAAGCCGGAGCTGCCGTTCACGCCGGGCATGGAAGCGGCCGGCGATGTCGTCGAGGTGAGCGGCACGAAGGGCGTGGCGGTCGGCGATCGGGTAATCGTGAAACTCCGTCACGGCGGCTTTTCCGACGAGGCTGTGGTAACGCCGTCGCAACTGACGCCGCTGCCTTCGACATTCGACTATGCGGAAGGCGCGACCTTTCTCGCGGCGCATGGCACGGCCTATCACGGGCTGATTGACCGGGGGCAGATGCGGCCGGGCGAAGTTCTCCTGGTGCATGGCGCCGGCGGCGGGGTCGGCCTTGCCGCGGTCGAGATTGGCAAGCTGCTGGGCGCGACCGTGATCGCGGCGGCGTCGTCGGAAGAAAAGCTTGCGGTCGCGAAGGCGAGGGGCGCCGACCATCTCGTGCTCTATTCCCGCGAGCCGTTCCGCGATGCTGTGAAGCGGATCACCGGCGGCCGAGGCGCCGACGTGGTTTATGATCCCGTCGGCGGGCAAATCTTCGAAGACAGCGTCCGCTGCATCGCCTGGGGGGCGCGACTTCTGGTCATCGGCTTCACCGGCGGCATCGGGCTGGCCCGCACCAATCTCCTGCTGATCAAGGGCGCGAGCGTGCTCGGCGTGCGCGCAGGCGAGGCGGTACGGAGGAATCCCGCGCTGGGCGAGGTGAGGATTGCGAAGCTGCTGGAATGGGCGGAGCAGGGGAAAATCCGCCCCAATGTCTCACATCGTCTGCCACTGGAAGATTATGCGAAAGCGATGCAGCTTTTGGTCGACCGCAAGGCGATCGGCCGCGTGGCGTTGATGATGGGGTGACCGCTTCGCGGTCATTTGTACTCCCGTTCGTCCCACCATGGGAAATAGTCGGGCATGTCGCTCGACACCTTGTCCTTGAACTGCGCCGGGCGCTTTTCCAGGAACGACACCACGCCTTCCTTGACGTCATCGGAGCGGCCGCGCGTGTAGATGCCGCGGCTGTCGACCTTGTGGGCTTCCATCGGATCGTCGGCGCCCATCATGCGCCACATCATCTGGCGGATCAGCGCCACCGACACCGGCGCGGTCTTGGCGGCGATCTCCTTGGCCAGCGCGCGCGCCGTCGGCAGCAGTTGATCCGGCGGCACCACCTTGCTGACGAGCCGGCCGGCGAGCGCCTCGGACGCCGGGAAGACACGGCCCGTAAAACACCATTCCAGCGCCTGCGAGATGCCGACGATGCGCGGCAAAAACCAGCTCGAGGCGGCTTCCGGCACGATGCCGCGCTGGGAGAACACGAAGCCGAAGCGTGCCGCCTCGCTCGCGATGCGGATATCCATTGCAAGCTGCATGGTGACGCCGATGCCGACCGCCGGCCCGTTCACCGCGGCGATCACGGGCTTCAGGCATTTGAAGATGCGCAGCGTCAGCTGGCCGCCGCCGTCGCGCACCTGCGGGTCGCTGTAGTCGACCTTGCCGGAGGCCAGCCGCTTCACCGGCCCGCGCCGCGCGTCGCGGTCGAAGGTGTCGGCGCCGGAGGAGAGGTCGGCGCCGGCGCAGAAACCGCGGCCCGCGCCGGTCACGATGATGGCGCGGATGTTATCGTCCTTGTCGGCGGTGTCGAAGGCGTCGATCATCTCCTGCATCATCTGGCCGGTGAAGGCGTTGAGCTTGTCCGGCCGGTTCAGCGTGATGGTGAGGATCTGGTCCTCGACCTCGTATTTGATGGTCTCGTAGGCCATGGGGATTCTTCCTGATTTTTTTCTCGGTCGTCATGGCCGGGCTTGGCCCCGGCCATCCATCTTCTTGAGTGGATGGATGCGCGGGTCGAGCCCGCGCATGACGATCGAATGTGTTGAGCTGTTGCTACTTCTTCGGCGGGCTCGGCCACGGCTTCTGCGCGCCGCGCAGGCCTTCAAAAGTCTTGGCCATCGCGAGCACGCCGAGATCGTCAAAACGCCGTCCGATGATCTGCAGCCCGATCGGGAAGCCCTGTGCGTCGTAGCCGCCATTGATCGAGGCGGCCGGATTCTCCGCCATGTTCCATGGCACCGTGTAGCAGATGTGTTCGAACGGCTTGTCGGCATCGTTGATCGGTGAGGCCAGCTCGGCGTTGAATTTCACCACCGGCGATACCGGCGAAATGACGTAGTCGAGATCGCAGAACAGCTTTGCGGCGGCAGTGCGGATCGCCATGGTGACGTTGAAGCCGCGCACGACATCGACGCCCGACAGTTTTGCGCCTTTCTCCGCCCACTGACGGATGTAGGGCAGGGCCTTGGCCTGCTCGGCCGGCGGCAGCATCGAAAGATCGCTCCACATCCGCGCCCGCCAGAAATTATCGAGCCCCTCGAGCATCTCGCGGGTAATGATGCTGTCGACCTCGGTGACGACGGCGCCGGCGGATTCGAAGGCCTTGGCGGCCTTCACCACGGTCTCGCGCACCGGTTTTTCCAACGCTTGCCCCACGCCGAGATCGAGCATCAGGCCAAGCCGCAGCTTGCGCGGCGATTTTTCCAGCGCCTTCCAGTGGATGTCGCTTGGCGGAAGGCTCATGCCGTCGCGGCGGTCCGGCTTCGACAGCACGCTCATCATCAGCGCGGCGTCGTCCACGGTGCGGGTCATCGGGCCAGCGACGCGGCCGACATAGGACGGATCGATCGGGATGCGTCCGAGGCTCGGCTTCAGCGCGACCAGGCCGCACCAGCACGCCGGCAGCCGCACCGAGCCGCCGATGTCGGTGCCGAGATGCAGCGGGCCATAACCGGCCGCACCCGCGGCACCGGCGCCCGCGCTCGAGCCGCCGGGGTTCTTGCTGAGGTCCCAGGGATTGCGGGTGAGGGGATGGAAGGAGGACAAGCCCGACGACAGCATGCCGTAATCCGGCATGGTGGTCTTGGAGAAGATCACCGCGCCCGCCTCGCGCAGCCGCGCGGCAGGCGGCGCATCCTTTGGCGCCGGGACGAGCGGCACGCTGGCTGCTCCCAGCGGCACCGGCTGGTCCTTGGTGGCGATATTCTCCTTGATCGTGACCGGAACGCCGTCGAGCGCGCCTGATGGCTCGCCGTTCTGCCAGCGATCGGTGGACGCCTTGGCCACCTTCCGCGCGCCATCGGGATCGTAGAGATAGAGCGCCTTGATATGCGGCTCCCATTTCTCGACATGGGAAATCACATCCTCCAGCACTTCGGAGGGCGAGAATTGCTTGGCCTTGTAGCCCGCGATCAGGTCGGTGGCGGAAAGGTCATGGAGCGAGGTGACGCCTTCTTGCGCTGCTGTCTTATGCATGGGCACCTACCGGCATACGGGTTTCGATGATGCGCGCGAACACGCTGGCGCCAATCGGCAAGATCTTGTCGTCGAGCACGTAACCGGGATTGTGCACGGGCACCGAGCCGTCATGGCCGACCCAGAAATAGGCGCCGGGAATGTTCTGCATCATGTCGGCAAAATCCTCGCTGCCCATTTTCGGCCGCGCGCGCGTCATCACGTTCGCCGGATCGACGACAGTGCGTGCGGCCTCCTCGACCACGCGCGACTGCTCTTCCTGGTTCACCAGCACGCTGAAGGTGTCGCGGATGTCGCATTCGATCTCGACCTGGTAGGCGGCTGCCATGCCGGCGCAGATCGTGCGGAAACGCTCGCGGATCAGCGCGCGCACCTCGTCGGAGAAGGCGCGCACCGTGCCGCACAGCCAGGCTTCGCCGGGAATGACATTATAGGCGGAGCCGGAATGAATCTGCGTGATCGAGACCACCGCCGCCTGCAGGGGATCGACGTTGCGGCTGACGATGGTCTGCAGCGCCTGTCCGAGCGTCATTGCGATCACGACAGCGTCCTTGGAGCGCTCCGGCATCGCGCCATGGGCGCCATAGCCGTGAATTTTGATGTCGAAGAAGTCGGCGCCCGCCATGGCGGGGCCGGGCAGGATCGCAATCTCGCCGTGATTCATGTCCGGCGCGTTATGCAGGCCATAGACCTCGTCGCAGGGGAACTTCTGGAACAGCCCGTCCTTGATCATGGCGCGGGCGCCGCCGAGGCCTTCCTCGGCCGGCTGGAAGATGAAATGCACCGTGCCGTCGAAATTGCGCGTCTCCGCCAGATAGCGCGCGGTGCCGAGCAGCATGGTGGTGTGGCCGTCGTGGCCGCAGCCATGGAAGCGGCCCGGAATGGTCGAGCGCCATTTCAGATTGGTGTTTTCCTCCATCGGCAGTGCGTCCATGTCGGCGCGCAGCCCGATGCGCCTTCCACCCGCGCCCATGCCCTTGAGCACGCCGACCACGCCGGTGCCGCCGAGCCCGCGATGCACCTCGATGCCCCATTGCGTGAGCTTGTCGGCGACAATGCCTGACGTGCGCACCTCCTCAAACCCGATCTCGGGATGGGCGTGCAGGTCGCGCCTGATCGCGGTGAGCTCGTCGGCAAAAGCCTCGATGCGGTCGATGGTGGGCATGTTTCCTATCCGGTTGAGCGTGATCTGGTTCGGGGAGCGAAAGCAGGGCCGTTCGGCTTGACACGAATGCCCGGACGCAGCCGCGTCCAGGGCAGGCTTGCGGTATCGGCCGGCATCGCGCCGGGCGCGGCGCAGATCAGGAGCTTTTCGGCGATCGGCTCGAAGTCGGCACGGAAATGCACCGAGCTCTTGTTGACGAGAATGGCCTGCTCGGTCGGCTCGATGCCGACATAGCGGTACATCGCCTGGTCCGCGAGCTGCGCCTTGTGCGAAGCGACCACGATGCGGACATCGCCGATGCGCAAGGCAGCCGACGGCCCCATCTCCATCTGACGGCCTCCATAATAGGGACCGGGCGCGATGAAATTGCCGTCAGACAATTTCTCGACGACGAACGTGTCCTTGTAGGGTGCATCGCCGAGGATGCCGGACTTGCCGCCGAGTGCGAGTGTCACGGTAGCGCCCGCGCCCGCCGCATGCGCCGCCCTGGCCGATTCCGGATCGTAGATCACGCCGGTGGCCGCGCGTTTCGCGCCGTTGCGCACCAGCGCGCGCAGCATGCCGGTGGTGTCGGAGTCACCGCCGGCGCCGGGATTGTCCTGGGTGTCGGCGATGACGACCGGCTTCTTCGCGCCCTTTGCAAGTTCCATCGCAAGCTGCACGCCTTCGTCGGGCGAATAGATCTTGCCGTCGAAATCGTTCTCGTGGCTCTCGATGATCTTGCTGACCTTGTCCGCCGCGGCGTCGGCATCGGCTTGCGTCCGGCCATAAGCGAACACGCTCGCCCCGCAATCGGGAAAATCGGCGGCCGGGAATCCTGGCGCAAAGGATAATGTCGGCACTGCGTCGCTCTGCAACGCGGCGAGCCTCTCGTAGATGCCCTTGGTCGGCTGGTCGTTGGTACATTGCCAGCTGATCGGGATCAGGAACGGCAATTGCCGGAACGCCTTTGCGAAACGATGCTTCGTCTTTAGTAGCAGCGCGAGGTGCCCGGCGCAGGCACGCCCCGTATCTGCCATGTCTATGTGGGGATAGGTGCGGTAGGCGATCAGCGCATCCGCATGTTCGATCATTTGGGGCGTGACATTGGCGTGCAGGTCGAGGCTGACCACCAATGGCATATCCTTGCCGACGATATGGCGCACACGTGCCAGAAGCTCGCCTTCGCCGTCATCAAAATGTTCGGCCACCATGGCGCCGTGAAGATCGAGATAGACGCCGTCGAGATGGCCGGCCGACGCGATGCCGTCGAGCATCACCTTGGCGATGCGCTCATAGGCGTCACGCGTGACATGCGCCGACGGCGTTGCTGCCGCGAAAATCGTCGGCACCAGTTGCCAGCCCTCGGGCTCCGCCGCATCGATGAAGCCGGCAAGCCCGACATTGATCCTGCGGATGGTCAGCACGTCGGCGCCGATCACCATCGAGGGCCAGCCGCCGCCATGCACGAAGGCGTCATAGGTCGCTTTCGTCGGCGCAAAAGTGTTGGTCTCGTGCAGGAAGCCGCCGACGGCGATGCGGGTCATCAACAGGTCTCGACAAATCGTCTGGAGACGCGACGTTAGCCCTGCGTCAACGCAAAGCGCAAGCTGTCAAGCAATGCGGCTTTGCATGGGCGCTTCACTCCGCCGCCGTCGCAGCTACCGGACCGAAATTCGCAAAATCCCAGCCGCGGCCGGGGGCGGCGTCGAGCAGCGCGCGGGTATAGGCCTGTTGCGGATGGGTCAGCACTTCTGCCGCCGGTCCCTGCTCGACAATGCGGCCATGCTGCATCACGGCAACGTCGTCGCAGATTTGCGCGGCCACGCGCAAGTCGTGTGTAATGAAGAGGAGCGCAATGCCGAGCCGCTTCTGGATTTCGTCGAGCAGTTCCAGCACCTGCGCCTGCACGGAGACGTCGAGCGCGGAGACCGCTTCGTCTGCGACCAGCACGTCGGGATCGAGCGCGAGTGCGCGGGCGATCGCGATGCGCTGGCGCTGCCCGCCGGAGAATTGATGCGGATAGCGCGAGATCGCGTCGGGCGGCAGGTCGACGAGTTCCAATAGCTCGCGCGCCTTCGCCAGCGCCTGCGCGCGCGGCATGCCGTAATTGATCGGGCCCTCCGCGATGCTCTCGCCGACGGTGACGCGCGGATTGAGCGAGCGGTAGGGGTCCTGGAAGATGATCTGGATGCGCTTCCTGTGCGGCTGCAGCAGGCGGCGCGAGAGGTTTGAGATTTCGCGCCCGACGAGGCGGATGCCGCCGGAGGTCGGATCGATCAGACGCACGATGCAGCGCGCGACGGTGGATTTGCCGGAGCCGCTCTCGCCGACGATGCCGAGGGTTCGGCCCTTGCGCAGGGTGAGGGTGACGTTGTCGGCGGCGGCGACCTCGCGCGTGGTGCCGAACAGCGAGCGCTCGCGATAGACCTTGCCGAGCGCGTTGGCTTCGAGCACGACCGGTTCCGTGGTTTCGGCGCGCGGCGCGCGCGGCACGAGACTCGGCACGGAAGACAGCAAATTGCGCGTGTACTCCATCGTGGGCGAGCGCAGGATGGTGTCGAGCGAGCCGGTCTCGACCAGCTTGCCGCTGCGCATGACCGCGACCCGGTCCGCGATCTCGGCGACGACGCCCATGTCGTGGGTGATGAACAGCACCGCGGTACCGTGATCGCGCTGCAGGTCGCGGATCAAGGTCAAAATCTGCTTCTGCGTGGTGACGTCGAGCGCGGTGGTCGGCTCGTCCGCAATGAGGAGCTTTGGTTCGAGCACCAGCGCCATCGCGATCATGATGCGCTGGCGCTGGCCGCCGGAGAGGCGGTGCGGATAGGAGGCGAAAATGCGCTCGACTTGCGGAAGGCGCACCTGCTCCATCATGTCGAGGATGCGCTTCTTCCGCGCCCGGGCGTCGAGCGAGGTGTGCGCGCGCAAGACCTCGTCGATCTGGCGGCCGACCGGCACCACCGGATTGAGCGCGGTCATCGGTTCCTGGAAGATCATCGCCATACGCGTCGCGCGCAGCTGCCGCAGGCGGCGGTCGCTCGCGGTGAGCAGTTCCTCGCCGACGAGTTTGACACTGCCACCTGAAGGCATCAATGCGTTCTTCTGCAACAGGCCCATCACGGTGAGCGACGTCACCGATTTTCCGGAGCCGCTTTCGCCGACCAGGCACAGCGTCTCGCGTTCGCACACCTGCAGCGACACGCCGTCGATGATGCGCGGTGCAGTTGCGTTGCGGCCGAGGCTGACAATGAGGTCGTTGATATCGAGGACGATTTCGGTCACTTGCCGCCCTCCCGCTGCTTCATGCGGGGATCGAGCGCGTCGCGCGCGGCGTCGCCGATCAGGTTGACGCTGAGGATCGCAATCGACAGCAAAAGGCCTGGCCAGAAGATCAGCGACGGCTTCACCTGGAAGAACGCGCGGCCCTCCGCCATGATGTTGCCCCAGGTCGGCGTCTCCGGCGAGATGCCGGCGCCGAGGAAGGACAGGATCGCCTCTGTGAGGATGGCGGAGGCGCAGAAATTCGTGCCCTGCACGATCAAGGGCGCAATCGTGTTCGGCAACAGATGCCGCCACATGATCTTCGGCAGGCCGGAGCCGACGGAGATCGCGGCCTCGACATAAGGCTCCTCGCGCGCCGACAACACCACGGAGCGCACCAGCCGGGCCACGCGCGGAATTTCGGGAAGGGTGATCGCGATCAGCACGGTCGCGATACTGGCGCCCGACAGCGACACCACGGCGATCGCAAGCAGGATCGCGGGGATCGCCATCACCCCGTCCATGATCCGCATCAGGATCGCGTCGACCCATTTGAAGAAACCGGAGAACAGGCCGATCACGAGCCCGCAGGCGATCGAGACGACGGTGGCGCCGAAGCCGATCAGGAGCGAGATGCGTCCGCCATAGATGACGCGGGACAGCACGTCGCGGCCATAGGCGTCAGTGCCGAGCAAAAATTGCTCGCTCGACGGTTTCAGCCGCTGCGCTGGCAGCAGCTGCATGGGATCATGCGGCGCGATCCAGGGCGCCAGGATCGACAGCATGATGAGGAGGAGGAGACAGAGACTGGCAACCGCGATGATCGGGCTTGACGCGAGGAAGCCGAACCTCAGCCGCAGCGGCGAGGCGACAGGGATTGACGGTTCGGGGAGGGTCTCGATCGCCATCAGTACCGGCCTCAATAGCGGATTCTGGGGTCAAGCAAGGTGTAGGCGACGTCGATCAGGAGATTGATGGTGACGTAGAGCAGGGAGGTTAACAGGATCATGGCCTGGATTACCGGATAGTCGCGCGCCAGTACGGCATCGACGGTGAGCCGGCCGATGCCGGGAATATTGAACACGCTCTCGGTGACGACCACGCCGGAGATCAACAGCGCGAAGCCGGTGCCGATCACGGTGATCACGGGGACCGCGGCATTGCGCAGGGCATGGCGGAACAGCACCCCGATCTCGCCGATGCCCTTCGCGCGCGCGGTGCGGACATAGTCCTCGCCGAGCACGTCCAGCATCGAGGCCCGCGTCATGCGCGCGATGAGCGCGACATAAATAAAGGACAGCGCCAGTGTCGGCAGCACGAGGCGCTCGAGGAACGGCCCGAAGCCGCCGGTGATGCTCTTGAAGCCTTGCACCGGCAGCCAGTGCAGGTCGATCGCAAACAGCTGGATCAGGACATAGCCGATCACGAACACCGGCACGGAGAAGCCGAGTACCGACAATCCCATCACGAAGCGGTCGATCCAGGTGCCTTGCTTCCAGGCCGCGATCACGCCGAGCGGCACCGCGACGATGACCGAGAGAATGATGGTCGCAAGCGCGATCGAGATCGAGGGTTCGACGCGCTGGCCGATCATCTTCAGCACAGGCACGTTGGAAATCAGGGAAACGCCGAGATCGCCATGCAGGAGCCTGTTGATCCAGGTGAAGAACTGGATGTAGAGCGGCTCGTTGAGGCCGAGCGAGTTGCGGATGCGCTCGAGCTGTTCCGGGGTCGCATTGTCGCCGGCGAGGATCGCGGCGGGATCGCCGGGCGTCAGCCGCAACAGCAAAAACACGACCAGCGCCACCACGCCCATCACGGGGATGGCGGCCAATATGCGGCGAAGCAGATATCCGAGCATGTTGCTGCCTTACGCCTCTACGCCGCTCTCAGGTTGCCTCACGCGACTGTGAATGCCTTTGCAGGTCCTTCGCAATCCGCCATTTTGCGGATTTTCGCTCTTTTACGACATCGCGTTAGTTGCAATCCCCGTGCCATTGGGGAGTTCGCTAGCGCGATGCATGGTTCTCGCCGATCGACATCGCGCAGATCCGCGACAGATGGACATAGGGCAGGCCGGTCTCCTCGGCCCAGGCGTTGAACTGCGCCTGCACCTTGGCGAGATCGCCCTTGGATTTGACCTCAGTCGCAATGTCGAGCCCGGCATCGCGCAGGCAGGCGACCACGTCCTGCGAGGTGACGAAGCCGTCCCAGCCGATGAAGCGCAGGAACATCTGGCCCGTGTTGCCGCCGAGCCGGCTGCCGCGCTTGCTGAGCAAATTGAGCAGGCCGATCTCGTCGGAGGAGGGCCACTTCGCCAGGAACTTTCCGAAGCTGCCATGCTCCTTCGTGATCTCCTGGACGAAGGCGGCATTCTCGCGCACCGAATTGATCTTGGCGCCGTTGCGCACGATGGCGGTATCGGACAGCAGATCGTGCCAGAAATCGTCGGGCTGGAAGGTCAGCTTGGCCGGCTTGAAGCCGAGGAACGCTTTTTCGAAGCCCGGCCATTTCTGCTCGATCACGCTCCAGGCGAACCCTGCGGAAAACACCCGCCTGGTCATCTCCGCGAGCATGCGATCGTCAGGGATTTTCTCCAGCGCCTTCGCGCCGGGATTGGCCGGCAGCAGTTTTTTCAGGCCGCCAGGACCGCCCTTGCGTTTCTCGGCCCGGGCCAGAATGGTCTTGAACGGGATGGTCCTTGCTTTCGCCATCGCGGCGTTATTCCAGCGTCGCGAGCAAGCCCGCCATCAGCCGGCCGCGTTCGGCAAGGCTTTCGACAATGATGTGCTCGTTGAGCGTATGCGGGTCGGCTCCGCGCACGCCCAAACCATCGAGCGTCGGGACGCCCATCGCGCCGGTGAAATTCGCATCCGAACCGCCGCCGGCCGAGGCGTGCGGCAGTTCCATCCCGAGCTGCCTGGCCAATTCCTTCGCCTGCTCATACAGCGCCATGGTGCCGGCATTCGGCTCCCAGACCGGCCGCGTCACGCCGCGCGTCACGGTGAAAGTCACGTCGTTGGAAGCGCCTGACAGCGCCAGCATGCGCTCGACGCCGCGGTCGAGATCGGCCTGGCGCTTGGCCATGCTCAGCGCCTCGCCGACGCAGGTGGTGGCGACGCAATTGACCCATTGGCCGCCATGGACGATGCCGACCGAGTAGGTGCAATCGTCCGTGGTCATGCTGTCGATCTCGATGATGCGGCGCGCCATCTCGCGGATCGCCGAACGGCCAGAGGAGAGGTTGGCGCCGGCATGGCTCGGCTTGCCGGTGGCCTCCAGGTTGAAGCGCGCGATCGCATAGCGGCCGGTGACGACGCCGTTGTTGGCGCGGCCGGGCTCGGGCACCAGCACGTATTTGTTGCGCGCGGCTTCGGCCTCGATGAGGTCTCGGACCGAGGGCGTGCCGACCTCTTCATCCGGGGTGAACAGCACCGTGATCGGCAACGGCGTGGTGAAGGAAGCGCGCGCCAGCTGCCGGATCGCTTCCAGGCTCAGGTAGCTGCCGCCCTTCATGTCATAGATGCCGGGGCCGTAGCATTTCTCGCCCTCGCGGCGAAACGGCAGCTTCGACAGCGTGCCGACCGGATGCACCGTGTCGAAATGCCCTGCGATCAGAATGCCGGGCTCGCCCTGTTTCGGATGCGGGAAGCGCGCGCGGACGCAACCTGCAAAACCCTGCCGCCCTGCGATACGCTCAATGCTTGCACCCATGATTGCCATGTCGCGCGCGGCGATGTCGAGCATGCGCTCGACCGCGGCCGCATCCCAGGTCGGACTCTCGCATTCCACCCAGGTGCGCAGGCCGGCCAGCATGGCCTCGGAATCGAAGGGAAGGTTGGCTGGGTTCATGGGAATTTCTCTCGCACTTTCAAACGCACGGTTGGAGGTGCTTACGAGAATGATCCGTCAGCCATTTGTAAAGAGCAAGCTGGCGCCGAACTGACGCATCGGCCAAATCGCGATTGACGCGAGGCCGGCTTGATGCAAGTCTCAAATAACAAGGATTTACAGTGCGTTAGTCCGCCCAAAGAACGGACGAACTGCACAACGCATCATCGCCCTTTGGCCAGTTTCGTATCAGGAGACCTACGAATGTCCCATATCTCTCGCCGGAAACTTCCTGGGGTTGCTCTGAGCCTAGCGCTTTCGGCGCTCGCGCTGTCCGTGGCGCCGGCGCCACAGGCGCATGCCGCGGGAAAGACCATCACTGCGGTGATGCATTCCGATCTGCGCATCCTCGATCCCGTGATGACCACGGCCTATATCCAGCGCGACTTTGGCTACATGGTATGGGACACGCTGCTCGCCACCGATTCCAACTTCAAGATCCAGCCGCAGATGGCGGACTGGAAAGTCTCCGACGACAAGCTGACCTATACGTTCACGCTGCGCGACGGCCTGAAGTGGCATGACGGCGCGCCGGTGACGGCGGAGGATTGCGTCGCCTCGCTCAAACGCTGGGGCAAGATCGACGGCATGGGCCAGCGGCTGATGGAGAATACCGCCAGCATCGAGGCAGCCGATCCCAAGACCATCGTGCTCAAGCTGAAGCAGCCCTACGGCCTCGTGCTGGAGTCGCTCGGCAAACCGTCCTCGGTGGTGCCGTTCATGATGCCGAAGCGTCTTGCGGAGACGCCGCCCGGCCAGCAGATTCCGGAGCAGATCGGCTCCGGCCCGTTCAAGTTCGTGAAGTCGGAATTCCAGCCCGGCGTGAAGGCGGTGTTCGAGAAGAACACCGACTACGTGCCGCGCAAGGAGCCGCCGAGCTGGACCGCCGGAGGCAAGGTCGTGAAGGTCGACCGCGTCGAATGGATCACCATGCCCGACGCGCAGACCGCGGTGAATGCGCTGCAATCGGGCGACATCGACTTCATGGAAATTCCGCCCTTCGAGATGCTGCCGATTCTGGGCAGCAATCCGGACATCAAGGTCGACACGTTGAATACCTATGGCTTCGTGACGATGGGACGGATGAATTTCCTGCAGCCACCCTTCGATAACGTCAAGGTGCGGCGCGCGGCGCTCCTTGCATTCAACCAGAAGGACGTGCTCGACGCGCTGATCGGCGATTCCAAATATTACAAGATTTGCGGCGCGGTGTTCGTCTGCGAGACGCCGCTGGAAAGCAGTGTCGGCGTCGGCGATCTCACCAAGGGCGGCAATGTGGCCGAAGCCAAGAAGGAATTGGCGGCCTCAGGTTATGACGGCACGCCGATCGTGATCCTGGCGCCCGGCGACGTCGTCAGCTTGAGGGCGCAGCCGATCGTCGCGGCGCAGCAGTTGCGCGCCGCCGGCTTCAAGGTCGATCTGCAGGCGACCGACTGGCAGACGGTGGTGAGCCGGCGCACCAGTCAGAAGCCGACCAAAGAGGGCGGCTGGAACATGTTCTTCACCAACTGGGCCGCGGCCGACGTGATGAACCCGGTGGTCAACTATGCGAGCGGCGGCCAGGGCAAGAAGGGCGGCTGGTTCGGCTGGGCGGAGGACCCCAAGATGGAGCAGATCCGCGACGCGTTCGCGCATGCCACATCGGCCGACGAGCAGAAGAAGCTGGCCGACGAAGCCCAGAAGGAGCTTTACGATCAGGTGATCTATGTCCCGCTCGGGCAATTCCTTCAGCCGAGCGCCTGGCGCAAATCGCTCACCGGCGTGCTCGGTGGCCCGGCGACGCCGATCTTCTGGAACATCGAGAAGAGCGAGTAGGGGCGCGAAGCAACTCGTCAACCACCGTCATTGCGAGGAGCGTAAGCGACGAAGCAATCCAGAGTCTTTACGCTGAGTACTGGATTGCTTCCGCCTTCGCTCGTTGAGCTACGGCGGACAAGTCGCTTCGCCCGCGATGACGCCTCTCACTGAGAGAGCGCCATGCCCATCGATCTGATCCTGCGCGGCGGACGGGTGATCGACCCGTCGCAAAAACTCGACGCGGTGAGGGACGTCGCTTTCTCCGCCGGCAAGGTGGGGCAGATTGGTACCGATCTGAAGGCCGACACTGGCACGGATGTACGCGATGTGTCCGGCTGCATCGTCACGCCGGGGCTGATCGATCTCCACACCCATGTCTACTGGGGCGGCACCTCGCTCGGCATCGACGCGGAGGAATTCTGTCGCACCTCCGGCGTGACCACTGCGATCGATACCGGCAGCGCCGGTCCGGGCAATTTTGCTGGCTTCCGCAAGCATGTGATCGAGCCGAGCCAGGTCCGCATTCTCGCTTACCTGCATGTCTCGCATGCCGGCATCTTCGGCTTTTCGAACCGCGTCATGGTTGGCGAGAGCGAGGAATTGCGGCTGATGGATCCCATCAGCGCCGCCGAAGTGGCGGAGCAAAACCGCGATCTCATTGTCGGCATCAAGGTGCGGGTTGGCTTGCACGCCTCCGGCACGTCCGGCATCGTGCCGCTCGAGATCGGGCTCGAAGTCGCCGAACAGGTCGGCATGCCCCTGATGTGCCACATCGACCATCCGCCGCCGAGCTACGAGGAGGTGGTCGCGCGGCTGCGTCCAGGCGACATCCTCACCCACGCCTTCCGGCCGTTTCCCAATACGGCGGCCACCGCGCAGGGCACGGTGAAAAGGGTCGTGCTCGAGGCGCGCGAGCGCGGCGTGCTGTTCGATATCGGCCACGGCAAGGGCTCGTTCGCGTTCAAGACCGCACGCGCGCTGCTCGCCAACGGCTTTTATCCTGACACGATCTCCTCGGACGTTCACGCGCTCTGCATCAACGGTCCGGCCTTCGACCAGGTGACGACCATGTCCAAATTCCTCTGCATGGGCATGCCGCTCCCCGACGTGCTCGCGCGATCCACGGTCAACGCCGCGATGGCGCTGCGGCGCCCTGAACTCGGCAGCCTCAAGCCGGGCAGTGTCGGAGACGCCACCATCATAAAGATCAGGGAAGGCCGGTTCGACTATGTCGACGTGGTCGGCGAGCACCTGATCGGCGACCGCAAGATCGCCTCGGAAGGCGTCGTCATCGCCGGCCGCTGGTGGCACCCCAAATAGCCCTCGCAGTTTCAGGCAGTTCGGCTGTGGAAGCAGCGCCATCCGGCGCCGCTTTTGATTTGCGCGCGACCCGCTTGACACGATGTAAGTCATAACTTACCGTTAGTCATGGCTTACGGAACGGCATTGGCGGTCCTGGCGGACCCGACGCGGCGAAAGGTGTTCGAACGGCTGCGCGGCGGGCCGCGGCCGGTCAACCTGCTCGCGCGGGGATTGCCGGTGTCGCGGCCGGCGGTGTCGCAGCATCTGAAAGTGTTGAAGGATGCGGGCCTGGTCGAAGAGCGCAGCGAGGGCGTGCGGCGGATCTATTCGCTGCGGCGCGAGGGATTGATGGAACTGCGCGAATGGCTGGAAAGCTTCTGGGGTGACGCGCTGGATGCGTTCAAGCTGGAGGCCGAGCGATCCTACCGACTGAAAAAGAGGGACAAATGAACGAGAGAGTTGCGATCGCGCCCGTGCGCAAGACCGTTCACGTCAAGGCGCCGCTCGATCATGCCTTCGAGACCTTCACGAGCGGGCTCACGCGCTGGTGGCCAAACAATCACGGCATCGGCAAAAAGCCGATCCAGAAAGTCCTGATGGAGCCACGGCTCGGCGGACACTGGATCGAGATCGCCGAGGACGGAACACAGACCAGTGCGGCCACCATCATCCTGTGGGAGCCGCCGCATCGCTTTGTGATGGTCTGGCAGGTCAATGCGCAGTGGAAGCCTGATCTCGCCATGAAGTCCGAAGTCGACGTGCGCTTTACGGCCGACGGGCCGGAAGCGACCAATGTCGAGCTCATGCACCACAAGTTCGAGACCATGGGTGCGGAAGCGGGCGCATCGATGCGGAAGGATGTCGACGGCGGCTGGCCGGGCCTGTTGCAGCGCTTCGTCGAGGAAGCCGAGCGCAGCAAATCCTAGTTCAACAGCAAGTAGGGGAGACGATCATGTCGGAGTTTACCGTTCATTCCATTCCGGGCAGTCCGTTCGGCCGTTCGGTGCTGGCGATGCTTGAAGAGAAGAAGGCGCGGTATCGGCTGGCACCGGTCGCGCCCGGCACGCTGAAGACTCCCGAGTATCTGGCGCTGCATCCGTTCGGCCGCGTTCCCGTGCTGGTGCACAACGGTTTCAAGCTGTACGAGACCCAGGCGATCTTGCGCTATCTCGATCGCGTGCTGCCGCAGCCTGCGCTCACGCCTTCGGATGTGAAGCGCGCGGCGCGCATGGACCAGGTGATGAACATCAACGACTGGTACCTGTTTCACGGCGTCGGCAATGTCATCATCTTCCATCGCGTGATCGGGCCGCAAGTGCTGGGGCTGACGCCGGATGAGGATGCGATCAAGGCAGCGATGCCCAAGGCCCATGCCGTATTCGATGAGCTTGCAAGCCTGCTCGGCGAGCAGTCTTATTTCGCGGGCGACACGCTCTCGCTCGCCGACCTCCTGCTCGCGCCTGCGGTCGACTTCTTCATCACGATTCCGGAATGGACGGTGCTCGGCGCGCCGCATGCCAATCTGGTCGCCTGGATGAAGCGGATGCAGGAGCGTCCGAGCCTGAAGGCAACGACCTGGGAGCGCGTCACCGATCTGGCAAAGGCCGCTTAAAAGCGCCGCTCAAGAGCATGCTCCGGAAAAGTAGGCGCAGTCGCGCCGATGTGATCGCCACGCGGCGTAACCGCTGACCTGTCGGCGGCCGATCGCATCGGGCGAAACCTTCGGCCCCAATTGAGCGTCGGCGCTTCGATCAGCACGTGCAGGAGCGCCGCAAGCCCGATCGAGAGCAAGATGCTGGCGATGATGACACCAGCCGGAGAAATCCGCCAAAGCTCGGTGAAGCTCGCGAGCCATTTGATCAGCAAATAATGTGAGATGTAGAGCGAATAGGAAATCTTGCCGAGCCATTGCAGGAGGCTGGAAAATCGAGCGCCATTGAGTTCGGCCGATACGACGGCATAGATGAGGCACCCGGCACCCAAACCGTAGGTGGGTACGCGCGCCGACTGCGGATCGCTCGTACCGTGCACGAAAATCCAGTACCACCCGGCGGCAAACAGGACCGCCGAGACCGCCAGGATATAGGGCGAATAGGGTAGTTCGTTCTTTCTCTGCAGAAGATAGGCGATGGCAACGCCTTCACCGAATTCCAGGACCAGGGGATGCCCGTAGATTCCAAACGGCGCGTGGAAAATGATGGCGATGGCCACAACGGCCAGTCCGGCGAACAGCAGTTGGAAGAGCCGATGCGGGGCAATGGCGAGTATCACCGCGACGGCCGCGTAGAAGTGCAGTTCAAACGCGATCGACCAGGCGGGCGCGATGTACCAGTTTGGATAGGTCCACGCGAAGATGAGGCCAAGGTCGAGCGCAGGACGATCTTCCGGCGCGAGTGCGATCCAGTGTGCGCTGGCGGCGGCCGCAAGCAGCACGAGCCAGTACACCGGAAAGATTCGAACGGCGCGCCTGAAAGCGAACTCCATCGCGTTGGGTCGGGAGGCGGCCGTGGCCGCTATGATGAATCCGGAGATGACGAAGAAAACATCGACGCCGCTGGCGAGGATCGTGAGCGCTCCTTCGGCGGCACTGTGCGCCGGCAGATCGGCACGGGCGGTGACGGCGTGCCCGCAGACCACCGCCAGCGCGGCCAGGCCGCGCATGGCCTGTACACCATGGAATGTCTGCAAAACGCCCCCGTCACCGTGTTTTTCTGCCGACGCAATTCTAGGGGAGATGCGTTAATGGATGCTGGATGAACATGAGTGCAACCATTGCGATTATCGAACCGTAAACCATCCGGACCGTCGCAGACATCAAAGGCAGGAACCGCGCCGCGAGAGCGCGGTCGCGTCGACTCACACCGGATGCGTGCGGATGTGCTCGAGCATCAATTCGCTGACGCGCCCAGGCATTTGATCGGCGGCGAAATGGCCGGCGCCCGGCAGCACCTCGAAGCGATAGGGCGCGGCGATGAAGTCGACCGTGCCTTCGGCGGCGACGCGGCCGACGGTGTCGTCGGCATCGCCCCAGATGAACAGCGTCGGCACGCGGATTGGACCGAGTGGACCACGGATCGCCCCTCGCGCGCGATACCAGGCAAGCGCTGCCTCCATCGCCTCCTTGTTGCCGAGCACCGAGAGATGCGTCTCCATTGCCGACGGCGGCACGCCGTTGGCGGCCCAGCGATCCCTGAGCCATTTGGCATCGTCTGATAGCACGATATCGGCGGCGTCAGGTTCTAGGAAGGCCTTGTGATGCCTTGAGCGATGCGCCTGGTCGCCGTCCGCCATCGCGAGCGCGCGGTTGAAGGAATTGGGATGCGGCCGCGACAGGATCGCAAGCGACGCGATCCGCTCGGGATGGCGATCGGCGAGCGCCCAGGCAATGCTGCCGCCCCAATCATGACCCGCAAGGTGAAAGCGTCGGTCGCCATGGCCAGACGCGGCCACGATCGCCATCGCATCATCCATCAGGCGATCGATGTGATAGCTCGGATGATCGGCCGGATCGGGTCTTGCGCCCGGCGAATAGCCGCGCTGGCTTGGTGCGATCGCGCGATAACCCATGTCGGCCAACGCAGCGACCTGCGCGCGCCAGCAATGCATCGATTCGGCAAAGCCGTGCAACAGCAGCACCAGCGGCGCGCCTTCGTCGCCTGCGGCCAGGGCATCGAAAGTGAGGTGGGGAGCGATGGTGATATGGGTGAGCAAGGGCATGTCACGATTTCGAACTTGCAGGCGCCCGCAAATTACCACGCGCGTTTACATCAGTCGATGTCGGCGGGCGCGATGAAGCGGACGTAATGCTTTGACAACCCGCTAAGCCATCGCATTGAGCTCCTCGATCCGCCGCGCGATATGCGGTTCCTGCAACAGGGTTCGAGGCTGCAGCAGCTGGGCGACTTCGACCATCGCCTTGTGCACCACCGGGTCGGCGACGGCGGCGCGGAACGTTGCCGCCTGGCGCCGGAAATTTTCCTCAAAGCCCTCGCGGCGGACGCCGCGGGTTTCCGGAAAGGCCAGGTCCGCATTCGCCGCCATGCCCCAGGGCGTTTCGAGCAGGGTGCTGACCTCGCCAAGGAAATCGTCCTGCAGCACGGCAATCGGATCGGTCGTAACCGAGGCGCGCTCCAGAGCGTTCCGCAACAGGCGTGCCTGCAGCGCGGCAGACGACATGCCCTGGCCATGGATCGGATTGAACCGGCACAGGCTGTCGGCGATCGGCAACAGGCCGCGGGGCAGGTGGACCGATTTTTCAAAATGCCGCCAGGAGCTGGCGGAAAATCCGTGATGCCTGATATCTCCGATGGGCTTTGTCGGCCGCAACGCATCGTAGATCGTCGGCGTGATCAGCTCGCGGCAGGCTCCAAGAAATTTCTCCCAGCTGTCGAGGCGTTCGACATGGCCGTGCCGGCAGATCGTCACCATCCAGCGCCCGGACTCGACCGGCAGCAGCACGCCGTAACGCGCCAGCTTCGGCGGATTGGGTTGGGTCAGCACCATTTTCCAGTCATGCGCCGCCGGCGCGGGGATATCGACGATGGCGGTGGCGTAGTTGATGTCCACGCCGATCTCGGTGACGGCAGGCGGTGTGATGCGGAGCGCTTCGAGGAGCGCCATCGTCAGCGTCGGTCGGCCGGAAGCGTCCACGACCAGATCGGCGTGTAGCAATTCGGCTTCGCCCGATTTCATGTCGAACCGGACGCCGTGCGCGGCGCGGGCAGGTTTCGCCGACAATATTTCGGTCACCTTGCACTCGGGCCAGATTTTGACGTTGTCGAAGGACTCGAGCTGACGCCGCAGCACCAGCTCGATCAGGGGCCTCGATGCGCAGAGATAGGAGATGCCGAGGTCCCGCTGTGGCAGCGCGCCAATATCCGCACGCTCGAATCGGACGTCCTGGGCGACGCGGATCGTGATCGCGCCGGCCTCGACGAGGGCCTGCCTGTATCCGGGGAAAATCTCATCCAGCGCCTTGAGGCCGCCTGCCAGCAGGCCGTGGGTGTGCCGGCCTTGCGCGGCACCTGCCCGCGTCTCCGCGACATCAGGCAAGCGATCGCGCTCCAGAATGACCACCTGCTGAAAAAAGGGTGCGAGCGCGCCGCCGGCGGCCAGCCCGCCGATGCCGGCTCCGATGACAATTGCGCGCCCACCAATATGCCTGCTCATTTCCGTCCGCTCCTTAAAGAGAGCGGACAGTCAAGGGCGCCCGTATTGCGCCTCGATTTCAGCGGGCGCGAGATTGGTTACGGTTATAACAATCCGGTTTGTGCGGCCGCGGGTCGCGAGACCCGCGGCCATTCAAGCCGATCGCGCTAGCGTTTCTCGCCGGCTCGCGATTTCTTCTTCACAGCCGTTTTCTTCCTGGCTGCTGCTTTCCTTGCCGACGTCATTTTTGAGGTCTTCCTGGCCGCGTACTTTTTCGCCTTCGCCTTTTTCGCCGTGGTCTTTTTTGTCTTGGTCTTTTTTACTTTCTTGGCTTTGGCCTTCTTTACCGTCTTCGCGCTCCTTTTTGCCTTCTTGCTTCCCTTGACGGCCGTTCCGCCCTTTGCGTTCTTTTTCGCCTTCGGCTGCCCGGCCTTCTTCTTGCCGCCGCCGTTGGCCTCCAGCTTTACGGGTTGCGACGGTACGGCGGGTGCCGGGGCATCGGGAAGCGCGGGCAATTGCCCGGTCCAGAACAATGCCTCGCGTCGCGCGTCGCTGTCCGGCTTGAGATATCCGTCCTGCCATTTCGGCGTCGGATCGAGGCCGGAAAACGCATCCTCTACAGAGGTCGTTTTCAACGTGAAACGCCAGCGGTAGTGGTCGTAGACGTCCATCACATGCGTTGCATAGGCTGCGGCAAGCTGCTGATGGCCGCGAACGATGACGAAGTTTTCGTCGTTTGCGTATGAAGCCCGGTAGCCCTGGTTGTGGCTGCCGAAGATGACCACGCAATCCGGGGTCATGGGATCGATCACGACGATCTTGTCATGAATGATCGCGTGGGCGTTGGGAAGTTTCAAGAGCTCCTTGTGCCAATAGGCGAACTCCGTATTGACGCCGCTTGCCGATACCACGCTGGTGTTTTCATGCACGACTTCAGTGTTCCTGGTCGAGCGGTGGATCAGCAGGGTCGTGTAGTCATTGTTGGCCTGGGGATCGGTTGCTGCGCCGTAAATCAGGAGGCCAGGCTTGGCGTTCTCGCAGGCGGCGGCATATTCGACGATGCTGGGAGAGCCCGGCTGAAATACAAGAAAGATGATCGCTCGCTTGGCTTTCGCCATCGCCGCGAACACGTCTTTCATGTCGAGCGGCGTGGCTGTGCCCTTGGAGGTCTGTTGGGTATTCGGCGAGAACCAGACCGTGGCTGCCGCGCCGTCGATCGTGGCGGGATGAGGGGTCTGGTTGGCCATTCGAAACGGCTGTCCCTGCGCGCTGCCGTCCGCTTTGAGGCGCTTCCAATAGTCAAGATAGGCCGCGGCCACGTCGTCGTTTTCGATGACCGTCGAATTGTTCGACTGGGTGCAGACGCCGGTTGACGTCCAGTTCGTGCTGCCGGTCAGCACGGCGCGCGGCTTTCCCGAGGCGTCGCAATAGAGGCAGAATTTGTTGTGTGCGATATGGTTCTTGGCGACCATGCGGTCGGTGATATCGACGCCGGCGTCATGCAGCTTCTGCCTGGCGGGATGGTTTTCGGCGTCGTCGGTGCCGGTATTGCCGAGGATCAGATGGAGGTAGCTCTTGGCCTCGAGCAGGCGGTCCACGAGTTGTTCGTCTTCGAGCTCATAAAGGGCGGCGTAGCAACCGCCGCCTTGAGTCTTGGCCCGGTCGAGCAGCATGGTCATGCCGTCCAGCACCTGACCCGCCAATTTCATCCGGATCGGGTCGTTGGGCTTGCCGATATGGTCGCGGAGGAATGTCGAGCTTGGAGCGCCACTCGATCCCGGCGGAACAATATGTGTGAGGGCCTGCGTCGCGAGGATCCCGTTCGTGAAATAGACGGAAAACGATCCGCGTTTCGGGCTGAGCGTAACTGAACCGGTCGTCAGGGTTTTGCCGGTTACCGGCTGCAGGTTGTTCGGCGCCCCCGTCATCGGCACGATGTCGTAGCTGTAGGTCTGGCCGCGCGTGGCGGCGAAGTCCCGCCAGTTGAACTTCTGGACCGGCCAGATGGTCGTGTCCTTGTGCACCCAATCCGGATTGCTGCCGCCTTTGAATCCCACCCATGCCGGCAGCGCCACACGCGCTCCCGAAGAATCTTTTCTGTACACGGCGAAGCCGAGACAGCCTTCGATTTTCTGATCAAAAGTCCATGAAAGGAAGACGGTATCGTTATTGGCAATCGCGATCGCTTTATCCATGACAGCATCCTCAAATATTTTGGTGACGTCACGCGCTCGTCGCGGCGTACTATCGCCGCGGGCATTTTCGCATGCAAGCAATAGTTGCGTTTTCGCCTTGCGGTAGCGCGTGCGCGCTTCTGCGATGTGCGGCGAGAGGCGAGGTGCGCCGTAGGAGGTTTGGTGCGGGCGGTGGGACTCGAACCCACACGACGTTGCCATCGAGGGATTTTAAGTCCCTTGCGTCTACCAGTTCCGCCACGTCCGCTTTGGCTTGTGCGAGGATAGCTTCCTAAGATGAATCACGTCCGCGCTCTACCTTATTCTTGATCGTATCTGACCTGTCGCGGCGCCACGCGCAGCACGCGGCCGGAGGTGGCGAGCCTTCCGGGACTCTCGTCTTTGGAGTAAGTAAATCAAGTAAAGTCAAATACTTATATAGATTTCTGGACGCGCGAAATGAGGCCATATTCCAGCCGCGCCCGCCACGTCGGCGCAAGAAGCAGGCATGCCCGCCCGGCAAAGCCTCAATCCGGACAAGAGCGCCTGCTTTAGCCAATCTCAATCTTGTGGGACTAGCAACGCTTTATGACCGCCACCGCATCCGTCGTGAGAGCTTTGCCGCGCGCGTGCGCGGCTTCGTTGCTGCTAGCGCTCGGCGCTGCGTTATCCGGCTGCGCGGAGATGAGCGACAGCGCGATGACGCAGGCCTTCGCTGATCCCGCGAAATATGAGCTCTACGACTGCAAGCAGCTCGAGACCGAGCGCAAGGCCCTGGGCAACCGGGCGGCGGAGTTGCAGGGGCTTATGGCGAAAGCCGAGACCGGAGTAGCCGGATCCGTGGTCGCCGAGATCGCCTACCGCAACGACTATGTCGCGGTGCGCGGCCAGATGCGATTTGCCGACGAGGCCTGGCGCAAGAACCGGTGTCACGAGACGCCGGCATCGGCTGCCGCTACGCCGGCCGGGCCGGTCCGGCCCGACATCAAGCCCGCGCCGCCGCCGCCCTCGCGCGCCGGCCGCGCGGTTTATTAGCGCATGATCCCTCGCGACAAACGCGTAGCGTTTGCGCGGAGATCATGCGCAAATCATGCAGCGCGGGCTCACACCCGCCAGCGGTAGATCCAGTCCTGCCGCGCCAGCATCCGGCGGGGACCCAACGCTTTGATGGCAAGATCGCGCGCCAGCGCCATCGGACCCGCCATATGGTAGATGCCTCCCTGCTTGTTCGCGGTCCGCCGCACCTGTGCCACGCGCGAGCGGCGTAGCCTCGCGTAGCGCTTCAGTGCGGAGGTGACCTGCGCGGCGCTCTCCAGCGGCGCCTCGCTCATGACCTTGGCAAGCACGGCGGCATCCTCGATCGCCATGCCGGCGCCCTGAGCGGCAAAAGGCAGCATCGCATGCACGGCGTCACCGAGCAGGGCGATCGTGCCGCTGGTCCATTCGCCGCCCTCGGGCACGGTGAACAGCGCCCATTTGCGCCAGCCGTCGACCGCACCGAGCATCATCCGCGCCGGCGCCGGCCAGCGCGACGCATCGAAGGCGTTTTTCAACTCCATGCCGTCGCCCGGCGCGCTCCAGCCCGGCCTGTTCCAGGTGCCCGGCACGATCGCGACCACATTGATCTGCCGCGCGCCCGAAATCGGATAGGCGACGAGATGCGCCCCCGGGCCCATCCAGAGCTGCACCCGCCGCGCGGTGTATTCGCGCGGCAGTTGCGTGGCATCGAGCGTGCCGCGCCAGGCGATCAGGCCCGAGAATTGCGGCGCGACATCCGGGAACAGATGATTCCGCACGCTGGACCAGATGCCGTCGGCGCCGATCAGGGCCAGCGCCAGATCCTGCTGCCGCGTGTTGCCGCTGCGCGAGACCACGGTCAGGCCCTTGGCATGCGAGGTCACGTCCTCGAACTGGTAGCCAAGTCTGAGGTCAATGTCGGGATGATCGTTGACGGCGGTGGCCAGTGCCGTCTGCAGGTCGGCGCGATGCACCACCCAATAGGGCGCGCCGTCAGCCGAGCTTGTGGCCTCGCCGAGCGGCAGGCGCGCGATCTCGCCGCCCGCGCGCGCGCTCAGGATGCTGATCGCTTCGGGCACGACCGCGCGCGATCCGAGCCGTTCCTTCAGGCCGAAGCCGGCAAGCACGTGGCTGGCATTGGGAGAGAGCTGCAGACCCGCGCCGGTCTCCTCCAGCCGCTCGGCCTTCTCCAGCACCACGACGCGAAAGCCGCGCGCGGCGAGCGCGAGCGATGCCGTCAGTCCCCCGATCCCGGCACCCGCGATGAAGATGGTGCGTGACGCGGCCACTAGCGCATGATCCGGAACAAGCCTGCCCCGCACGCGATGCGGGGTGTGCAGCGGTTTTCCGGAAAGATCATACGCAAACAATAACCCAAAGCGCGACGAAGATTCAGTCCAAAATCATCGCGCTTTGGCGCGAGATCAGGCGACGTCCTTCAACACGCATTCCGGCGGGCGCGCCTCGCCCGCGGCAAGGTCGGCGGCAAAGCGATACAGCGTGGAACAATAGGGGCAGATGATCTCGTTGTCGTTGCCAAGGTCGAGAAATACATGGGGATGGTCGAACGGCGGATTGGCGCCGACGCACATGAATTCCTGCGAGCCGATCTCGATGACGGGGACACCGGCATCGTTGTGGAAGTGCGGAACGACATTATCGGCCATCGTCTTTGTCCTTGAGTGGCAATGAAAGCGGACGCAATCAACGCGACAGCGCTCGATCGAAATGCCGCGCACCATACCGATGGTCTGGGCTGATTCCCATGGCCGGGGCCGCTTACTTGCTAATGTAAATTCGACACAATCTTGTCGTCGGAGAGAAGCCCTTCTTTCGTCGGGGACGTTGTGTCTTAAATTCGGCATACTATCTCTGGGCGAGCGGGAAAATCTCACGACCAGCAGGAAAACCCTGGATTTCCGGATGAAACGGCGGCGGATCAGTTTGGCGCTTGCAGGAATGGCAGTGAGCTGCGCTTTGTGTGCGGCATTGTGGCCGCATGCGCGCGAGGCTGGCCAGCTACTGTCCGCGCAGGATGATCCGGCCGCGCTCGCCGATGTGCAGCTCAATTCTGCTCTGCGAAATAACCAGAAAATAGTCGCCGACAATATCGGCGAGGCGCTCGCAAGGGGCGATGCTGATCTCGCCAACAGCTTTGTCGAGCTGGCGCGCGCAAAAGACATTCCCGTCGCGGACGAGTTGTCGCGCAAGGTCGCTGACGCCGTCATGGAAGAGAATTCGACGTCGCATCTGGCCAAGCGCTTTGCGACGGGTCTCGTCACGGGCAGTGCCGATGATGTGGCGAGCCTGTCCGGCACGGTGACCGGCGATCTCTTCGTCATCGGCGATGTCAGAGATGTCGTGCGTGAGGGCAAGCATCTGGCGATGGGCGAACAGACCGATCGCCTGGTGCTGGGCCTTGCGACCGCGGGTCTCGCGGTCACGGCCGCGACGTATTTCTCGATCGGCGGCAGCTTGCCGGTGCGCGCTGGTCTCTCGCTGGTGAAGGATGCGCGCAAGGTAGGTCGCCTTGGCGAGGGGCTTGCTGCATGGGCGGGCCGCTCCGCGCGCGAAGTCGTCGATGCGCCGGCGCTGGAACAGGCGGTTGCCTCAAGCTCGGTGCTGCGGCCAGGCGATAGCGTGAGCGCAATCAAGGCGGCATTCAAGGCCGAGAAGGCTGGCGGGCTGGTACGGCTGGCCAAGGATGTCGGCCGCGTGACCGAAAAGGCCGGCCCGCGCGGCGCGATGGACACGCTGAAGATCGCCGAAGGTCCGAAGGACGTCGCCCGCGCCGCGAAATTGGCTGAGGCCAAGGGCAGCCAAACCCGCGCGATCCTGAAGATTCTCGGCCGCGGCGCGCTGCTGCTTGCAACCGGCATGTTCGATCTTGCACTCTGGCTGTTTGGCGCGCTGTTTGCGGTGTTCAGCGTCTTGTGTACGATTAAGTCCACCACCGAGCGGGCGACCCAGGCCTGGCTCGACCGCAAAAAGGCGCGACGGCTGCGCAGGCAGATGGCGGCCGCCAAAGAAGCTGCCAAGAAAGCTGCCATCGCTCAAGCGGCAGTAGCTACGGCCGCCGCATAAGGCCAGCGTAAGCTTTCGGCCACCGATCCTCTCCTTAAAGTACGGAAATGCCAATGCCGAGCTTCCATCACGGCGATGTCGAAATCGCCTATCTCGACGAAGGCGAGGGTGATCCGATCGTGCTGGTGCACGGCTTTGCCTCGACCAAGAACGTCAATTGGGTCTACCCGACCTGGGTTTCGGAGCTGAAGAAAAGCGGCCGTCGCGTCGTCGCGCTCGACAATCGCGGCCATGGCGATTCCACAAAGCTCTACGAGCCCGCGCAATATTCCATTCCAATCATGGCCGGCGACGTCGTCGCGCTGATGGATCATCTGCAGATCCCGCGCGCGGACGTGATGGGTTATTCGCTGGGCGGGCGCATGACGGCGTGGCTGGGATCGAATGCGCCCGATCGTTTGCGTTCGGCGATTCTTGGCGGCATCGGCATCGCCATGATCGAAGGCGGCGGTCCCGGCGAGAATGTCGCGCTGGCGCTGGAAGCGCCGTCGCTGGAGGACGTCACCGATCCCGCGGGGCGGACTTTTCGAGCCTTCGCGGACCAGACCCGTTCCGATCGCCTCGCGCTCGCCGCGTGCCTGCGCGGCTCGCGCGGGCTCATGACAAAGGAGGAAGCGGAAGGCATTTCCGTTCCGGTGCTGATCGCGGTCGGCACCTCGGACGAGGTCGCGGGCTCCGCCCACGAGCTCGGTCAGATCATTGCGGGTTCGGAAGTGCTGGATATTCCGGGCCGTGATCACATGCGCGCGGTCGGCGACAAGGTCTACAAGACCGGCGTCGAGGATTTCCTCTCACGACGGAAGTGAAGCGTCGTCGATTTCCACTTCGTCGTCTCCAACGAATCTGGCCGCGGCGAGCAAGACGGTGAAGGTAGCGATCCACACCAGCCGCGCGCCATAGCGGTCATGCGGGCCCGAGATCACGCCGCAGATCAGGGCATTGCCGAGCAGCGCGAACGAGACGGTTGCCGCAAGCAGCGCGAGATCGTCGAACCTCCGGCGCCGCACGGCGGAGGCGAACATCAGCAAGACCAGCAGCATCGAGCCCCATGCGACGGGAACGTGCAGCCAGTTCACGGCGGCGAAATTGATGTCCCCATGCTGCTGACGCGCAGCACGCATCGATTTGGATTGCGAGGGAATGTATTGCTCGATGATGCCGTAGGTGTGGGGCAGCCAGCCAATGGTGCCTTCGCCGGTGGCAACCATGGCCAGTTGCTGCGCGGTCGCCTTCAGAGCCGCCTCGGCCTGCCAGGATGGATAGGCCGCGATCGAGCGCATCGCGATGTGTCCCATCTCGTCGCCCAGGCCCCGGAAACGGCCGAGCGTGTCGAACATGGAATTGCCCCACAGGAAATCATCGGCGGTCGGCGGCAACTCGTTGCGATAGGGGCAAAGCTTCAGCTTCTCCGTGGCGCAATGGTCGTTCAGGTATTTGGTGACGATGCCGTCCTGCAGCATGCGGCCGAAGGCGACACCCATGCCCCCCGGCGTCCAGGCCAATTGGCCCGACAGCGCGCAGTTCGCTGCGAGCAGCATCGCGCTGCCCGTGACCAGCGTCAGGCTGCCCTGGATCAGGCCGCTCCATGGTATCCGCGTGCGCAAGAAGGGCTTGGCGAGGAATCCGAGCACGCAAAGGCCGAACAGCACCCCCAGCGTGGCGCTGTGGGTCGCGGCCGAGAATGCCGTGAACAGGAACAGTGAGAATTTCTCGAACGCCGAGATCTTGTCGCCATGTATCGCCAGGATAAACAGCGACAGCACCGACAGCCCGGCAAAGATGTCAGTAAGCAGCATGCTGGCAAGCCAGGGCAGCGCCGTGGTCAGGATCAGGGACAGGCTGATCGCGAGCACCCGGAACGGCTGGGCGAGGTTCAACACGCGCAGGCAAAGCTGCAGGATCCAGAGTGTGGCGAGCGCCTGCACGGCGAGATTGATCCAGAAATCCGAATCCTCGCCGAAATGCAGATAGAGGCCAAACACGGTGGAGCGGCTCGGTACCAGATAGCCTTCGTACCAGCGCGCAAGGTAGCCGCCAGTATCCCACTGCAGCAGCGGATAGCCGTTCCACAACGCCGGTGCCATCAGGAAGAGGGGGATCAGGATGGCGGCGATCCAGACCGAAATCTTGTCGGCCGGCCGCGCGCTCAGAACCCTTGTCTTGATGTCGTTTCCACCCATTTGCCGGGTTCACATGCGCAGAAGGTCGGCAGCGCCGAAATGCTCCAATAGTTGGAACTCGGGCGGCTTGATTTCCGCTAACCCGGTGCTAACCGCGCCTCGCTCCGTAGAATGATTTTCTTTCACCCAAACCATGAAATGCGCTCATGGATGCCTGAGAAGCGCTTGATTTCCGGTAATTCTTTCCCACGTCTCGATTCCGGTGCCTCTCACCTTCAAAGAGGGCGCCGTTAGGACTCTGTATTTTGGCCATGTTATAAAATGGCCCGGTAATCATGCGGGGGGAGCGACCCATGGCGATGCATCAGATCAATCCGCAGGGCAAAGTCGCGGCGCTCGATCCGATCTGGGATCGCATTCGCACCGAGGCGGAAGACATCGTGCGTCGCGAGCCCGAGCTTGCGACTTTCATCTATTCGACAGTGTTGCATCACGATCGCCTGGAAGATTTGGTGGTGCATCGTCTCGCCGACCGGCTCGATCACTCCGCCATGTCCGGCGACCTGATCCGCCAGACCTATGACGAGGCGCTGCGCGACCAGCCCGATTTCGGCAACATTTTCCGCGCCGATCTCGTCGCCGTGTATGACCGCGATCCCGCGACCTCGCGCTTCATCGATCCCTTGCTCTACTTCAAGGGCTTTCATGCGCTGCAGACCCATCGTCTGGCGCACTGGCTCTATTTGAAGGGCCGCAAGGACTTTGCCTATTACCTGCAGAGCCGCTCGTCCGCGGTGTTCCAGACCGACATCAATCCGGCCGCCAAGATCGGTCGCGGCATCTTCCTCGACCACGCCACCGGCTTCGTTTGCGGCCAGACCGCTGTGATCGACGACGACGTCTCCATTCTTCATGGCGTGACGCTCGGCGGCACGGGCAAGGAGAACGAGGACCGTCATCCGAAGATTCGTCACGGCGTGATGATAGGGGCAGGCGCGAAGATTCTCGGCAATATCGAGATCGGCCATTGCGCGCGCATCGCCGCGGGCTCGGTGGTGGTCAAGCCGGTGCCGCACAATGTCACGGTCGCGGGCGTGCCGGCGAGGATCGTCGGCGAGGCCGGCTGCGCCGAGCCCTCGCGCACCATGGACCAGATGATCTCGGCGATCGGGCTCTGAGGCCTCATCTCAGCTTCGATTCCTGTGCGTTGGACTCTCGGCTCCTTGCTGGCGGAGCCGCGGCCTGGTCTTGAAATCGTATTGAAATCATGCATTTGCCCGCGCCGGTCGCGGCAATTTGAGAGGTTATAAAGTGTGGGATGAGCCACTAGCGGCGCGCGCCGTCTCGTCCTAAAACCTGCCCAAATTGGAAAGAGCGCATTGGAGACCGCCGTGGACGTTCAAGAAGTCAGAAAGCTCGACGCTTACCTCAAGCGCGTGTTCGGCAATCCCAAGATCCGAGTGGTGCCGCGGCCGAAGAAGGACGACTCCGCCGAGGTCTATATCGGCGAGGAGTTCATCGGCGTGCTCTTCGTCGATGACGAGGATGACGATCGCTCGTTCCAATTCCAGATGGCGATCCTCGAGGACGATCTGGTCGAGTAGGGCGCTATTTTCCGCCGTGCAGCTGCAGCACCAGCCGGTCCATGCTTGCTGCGACGTCCTGCCACTGCGCCAGCCAGCTCCGTGGAAAACGGAAGGTGAGATCGGCGCCGTCGATGCGGCGCTCGCTTAGGCACATGCCAGGGGTCGACTTGTCGCGCGTGCAGCGCGCGGTGAGTTGAGGCGTGCTGGCGAAGTAAAGGTCCTCGCCGCCATAGGGCGTCTCGGCGCGAAAGGCGCGCATGGCCAACCCATCCGGCCCGGGGGTCGAGGCCTGTTCGAGATAGCGCGGATAGATCGAGGTCACGCGTGCGTCGGGCGCCATCACGTTATGATGCGCCGAGATCGACAGGAAGATGCGGTCGATCGGCTGCGTCATCTCCTCGACCACTTCGTCGGCGCTGACATGCTTTTGCGCTTCCGGCGGCTGCAGCGAGGGATAGCTGAAATTGAGGTCCACGCGCTCCTGCGGCCCCGAGTGGCGCTGGATCTTCATGCGGACCGCCGAGACCGGGACGTTGAACAGCGTGCCGCCGACGCTGATCGGCAGCCGTTCCGGGCCGTCGGAGCCGACGATGCCCCAGGTCGGCCATAGCAAATAGGCGACCAGTGCGACGGCGCCGATGGTTACCGCGACCGCCAGCGCAATCGGGAGCATGTGGGCCCCGCGCAGCCGGTCGCGCACACCGAGGCTGGGAAGCGAAAACACCGTCATTGAACGGGATAGCTGCGAGAAAGAGCGAATCATCGCGGGCAATATGCCATGCGGTGGCGGGTTCCCTTAAGCCTTTCCCGCTGGAAGCGAAACCTTGAGCCATGCACGGGCCGCACGAGGGCCCATGCCGATTAACCTTTTCTTAAGGATGATGTGGCGGCGGGTCCTGGATTTTGCCAAAGAAAGGCCGCGCGGTCAGTTGAGTTGCGGGAAGTATCGATGTCGCCGGATACGTTGAATTCGTTGTTCTCCCTGTGCATCGGTTTTGCGCTCGCGGGCGCGCTTGCCAGCGGTTACCAGGCCTTTGCCGAACGTCCCGCAGGCTTCGGCCTGCTGCAGGAAGGCGTGACGCCGCGTCGCTTCGCAGCGGTGCCGTTCCTGGTGTTCGCCGCACCCTTCATCATCATGCGCAACACGCTGCGCGGTGTCCAGATCGAGCGCCGCCGCGTCGAATTCGTGATGATGGCGACCATCATCGCGGGCTTCTGGAGCCTGATGTCCGGCACCTTCTTCGTGATGACGCTGCGCGCCGCCGGAGTGCTGGCCTAAGCTTTTTGGCTGTGCCAAGGTCTCCGCACCAGGGAGACTTTTGAGGCATGGCGATCTACGAATTGGACGGGCAGGGGCCCGATCTTCCCGCCGACGGCAACTACTTCATCGCCGACACCGCAACGGTCATCGGCAAGGTGCGCCTCAAGGCCAATGCGAGCGTCTGGTTCGGCGCGGTGCTGCGCGGCGACAATGAGTGGATCGAGATCGGCGAAGGCTCCAATGTGCAGGACAACTGCACCTGCCACACCGATCTCGGCTTTCCGCTCGTGCTCGGAAAGAATGTCACGATCGGCCACAACGTCGTCCTGCATGGCTGCACCGTCGAGGACGGCGCGCTGATCGGCATGGGATCGATCGTGCTGAACGGCGCGAGGATCGGCCGGGGCAGCATCGTCGGCGCCAATTCCGTCGTCACGGGAGGCAAGCAGTTCCCGGAAAACTCGCTGATCATCGGTTCGCCGGCGCGGGTGATCCGTGCGCTCGAGCCCGATCAGATTTCGATCCGCGACGCGGAATCCTATCAGCGGAACGGTCCGCGCTTCAAAAAGGGCCTGAAAAGGATCGGCTAGCGCAAGATCCGCGTCGTCAGATCACCTTGTTTTGCCGCATGTCCCTGACCTCGTCGGGCGAGCAGCCGAGCCATTCGCCATAGATCGCCTCGCAATCTGCGCCGAGAACCGGGGCGCATTTCAGCGGGACCTTGGTGTCCGACATCCGCAGCGGCCAACCCGCGACGATGACCTTCCCGCGCACCGGATGGTCGATCGTCTGCATGATCCCGCGCTTGTGGAGATCCGGATCGTGCATGAGCTCGAGCGTAGTCATGAGGGCGCCGCAGGGAACGCCGGCGCCGGCGATGATACGGGTCACCTCCTGCTTGGTGCGCTTGGACGTCCATTCGGTGATGGCCGCATCCACGGCCTCGCGGTTCTGGAAACGTGTGGTGCCATCGACCATGCGCGGATCGTTGAGCAGGTCCTCGCGACCGATTGCCTTGACCAGACGGCGCCAATGGTCCTCATTGCCCCGCGAGGCAAAGATGTAGCACAAATCGTCGAGCCCTTCCGGTGAGCACTTGTAGAGGCCGCCGGGCGAGGTGCCGAACACGCCGTTGCCGCCGCGCGGCAACTGATCCTCGCGGGCGGCCTGGCGGCTCATCGGCGTACGGCAGTAGTTCAGCATCGCGTCGCGCATGGCGATCTGGATGTGCTGGCCGCGGCCGGTTGCCATGCGCTGGTAGAGAGCGGCGAGGATGCCCATGGCGCAAAGCATGCCCGTGCCGGTATCGCCGACGGTTGAGCCCGGCCGGACCGGCGGCTGGTCGGGAAATCCGTTGACCCCCATGGTGCCGCCCATCGCCTGGGCGATCATGTCGAAAGCGAGATAGTTCGCGTGCTCGCTCTCCGGCGCGAAACCCTTCACCTGGGCGAAGATCAGTCGCGGATTGAGCGCGCTCAGCCGCGGATAGTCGAAGCCAAGGCGTGCGAAGGTGCCCGGCGCCATGTTCTCGACCAGCACATCGGCCTTGGCGATCATCCGCGTCAGCAGCGCCTTGCCCTCATCGCTCTTGAGATTGCAGGTCACGCTGCGCTTGTTGAGATTGTAGTAGATGAAATAGGTGGAATCGGCGTCGGGGCGATCGGTCATTCCCCAGCGCCCCGGCTCGCCGCGATTGGGCTCCTCCACCTTGACGACGTCCGCCCCGAACCAGGCCAGCGCCTCGGTGCAGGACGGTCCCGCCTCGAACTGGGTGAGGTCTAGCACCTTGATCCCCTTGAGCGCCGGCTGGGTCCCAGTCGCGGTCTCCGGACGCACTACCTGTTCCTGCATGGCGACCCTCCCGATATGGAGCCGCGCCGCCAATCGCCGCGGCCCCTTGATGTGTCACTCGATCAGCTGTGCCAGGTGAACTCCTGCGCCTTGCGGGCGGAGCCCTGCGAGATTACGACATTGACCAGCGCCGGACCACGGAAGTTCATCGCCGCATCGAGGGCAGTGCGCAGGTCCTTCGGGTCCTCGACCAGGAAACCCCTGCCGCCGAAAGCCTCCATCACCCGGTCATAGCGCGCGCCGTAGATCAGCGCGTTGGGCTTCAGGTTGAACATCGGGTCTTGCGGGATCTGCGGCATGCCGGCGCCGATGCCGCCATTGTTCAAGACGACGATCTTGGCCGGGAGGTTGTAGCGGACCAGCGTCTCCATCTCCATGCCGGAGAAGCCGATCGCCGAGTTGCCGGAGAGATGGATGACAGGCCGGTCGGGATGCGCCACGCAGGCGGCGATGGCCTGGCCGAGGCCCACGCCCATCGTGCCGTAGGTGCCGGCGTTGAGGCAGGAACGGGCATTGAAGCTCGGCAATTGCGTCAGCCCGATATCCATGGTGCCGGCGCCCTCGGCGCTCAGGATCGCGTTCCGCGGCATCCAGGCGGCGACGTCGCGCAAGGTGCGATAATAGCCGGCCGGCGCAGTATCGTCATCGATCTGCGGCCGGATTGTCGCTGCGTTATCGGCCGTCTTCTTGGCGATCGCCTGTCGCCACGGACTGTCCTTGGCATGGAACCACTGGCGATTGTCGAGCGCCTTGTTGAGCTGGCTGATGATTGCCTTGCCGTCGCCGACCAGCGCCACTTCCGTCGCCTTGTTGTGTCCGATCTCCTCGGGTGCGATGTCGAGTTGGATGACCTTGACGTCTTTCGCAAAGCGCGGCGGCAGGCCGAAATGAAAGATCCAGTTGAACCGTGCGCCCATCAGGAAGATGACGTCGGCCTGCTGCAGCGCCAGCGTGCGCGCCGCCCCGGCCGACAGCGGATGGTCGTCCGGCATCACGCCCTTGCCCATCGGCGAGCGCACGAACGGCAATTGCGTGCGCTCGATGAAGGCGCGGACTTCGTCCTCGGCGCGCGACCACGCCATGCCCTTGCCGAGGAGAACCAGCGGCCGCTCGGCCCGTTGGAGCAGGTTTAGCGCCGCCTCGACGTTCTCCGTCGGCGCCACCATCCGCGGCGGCTCGCCGACGGGCTCGACCTCGACGACTTTATCGAGCTCACATTTGCCCCTGATGATGTCGTCGGGCATGTCGAGGTAAGTGGCGCCGGGGCGACCGTAGATCGCGTTCCTCGTTGCCATCTCGACATAATAGGGGATGCGGTGCACGCTCTCGATGCCGTGCGCGAACTTGCAGAACGGCGAGGCGATCAGCACCTGACGCTCTTCCTGGAACGCGCCCATGCCGCCGCGATAGGTCTCGGAGGCGCCGCCGATCAGGATCATGGGCCAGCAATTCTGCTGGGCATTGGCGAGGCCGGCGAGACCGTGCACCACGCCCGGGCCGGTGACGGTGAGGCAGGCGCCGGGGCGGCCGGTGAGATAGCCGTAAGCCCCTGCCGCGTAGGCGGCGCTCTGCTCGTTGCGCATCCCGAGATAGGCGACGCCTTCTCTTTGCGCCGCCACCGCGATCGCGGTGACCGGAAACCCGACGATCCCGAACAGGTGATCGATGCCCTGCTGTTTCAGGCTCCGCGCGATCAGGGTAGCGCCATCCACCTCGCTCATGGTTTCCCCCCGTAGTTTTATTGATCTTTGGCCGCGAGTTTATGCATAGATGGCAGGATCGCGAAAGGGCTCTACGTTCAGCCGAGCCATGCGTTCGTGCACCGTGCCCGAGCTGGGCAACACGACGCCGCGGTACGAGCCGACAGGGCAATCAACCCAGCACTTTGCCGCCGAATGTGGGGCATACCCCCACACACCATGCCGCTGCCGCGGCAGAAGCCGATGATGCCGACCGCGAGATGCCTCAGCGCTTTTTTGTTCGCTTCGACAGCGGGATCACCTTTGCGCTTGCGCCGCTTTCGCGCGCGCTTTTGCGCAGGGCATCCTTGAGGTCGATCGGGATGCCGTGCTTCTTCAGGAGATCGGCAAAAGCTTCGTCCGCCAACTCCTGGAACGTCGCCATGCGGTCGCGCGCCAATTGCGTGAGCTTGGCGGCGGTGTCGTCGTCGAACGCGATCAATTTGCGCATGGCGGCCGCTCCCTTCCGATCAGCGCCGGGAACCTGATCCGGCGCCGCATCGTTGGATCATAAAGGGAGTTTCGCCGATGACCAGAATGTCAGGACTGGGCCTGATCGCCGCGGTCGTCCTGCTTATCGCGCCATGCGCTTCGCCGGCGGAAAGCAACTCCAGCGCGCCGCCACCCGACACCAACAGCGCCGGCACGGCGCAATCGTCGGGACCGGCCGTGAACCGCGATGTCACCACCGGCTCGGCAGCATTGGGCTCGGGCAAGGCGATGCCGCCTCCGACGCTCAACACCGATGCCGCGATCCAGGCCGAGAACAACCTTCTCGACCGCAAGCTCAAGAGCATTTGCCGCGGCTGCTAATGCATGATCCGGTGCATGAACAACGCATAAACAACGGGTCGCGGAGAATTGAGCCGAGCGATCCGGGCGTAGCCGCAATGCCATCCTAAATTTCCCTGTGATCGTGCCGCTGAAATCTTCTGCGGCGATCAGAGGAGGGACGTGTCATGTTACGCAAGATGTTGATGGCGTTGTTGGCAACGGCCGCGCTGAGCGCGTTCGTGCCGGATGTCGCCTCGGCGCGAGGCGGAGGCGGAGGAGGCGGAGGAGGCCACGGTGGAATGGGAGGTGGTGGCCATGGCGGCTTCGGTGGCGGCGGCGGCTTCCACGGTGGATTCGGTGGCGGTGGCGGCGGCTGGCACGGGGGAATGGGAGGCGGAGGCTGGCACGGCGGCGCCATGGCGTTTCACGCTGCGCCGATGGGCGGTGCGGGCTTTCGAACCGCCGCGATCGGCGGGCCTCACTTCGCGCCGGGCTTCAACCATGGCTTCCATGGTTTCCATCACGGCTTCCACCGGCGGGTCTTCTTCGCGGGTGTAGGCTTCGCCCCGTACTACGACGACTATCCGTATTATGACGACACCTATTACGACAGCGGTTACGGCGGCTGCTATCTCGCGCGGCAGCGCGTGCACACCGCCTATGGCTGGCGTCTGCGCACCGTGCAGGTCTGCCAGTGATGTCGTGAAGCAAAACGCTTGCGCGCGGAATCAAATCCGCGCGCAAGTCCAATTCTGCGCAAGCTTAAGGCGCGTCAGCTCCAGCACGCCGTATTTCTTGAACCAGGCCTGCATCTCCGCGCCGTAAAGGCCGAGCACCGGCGCCTTCATCTCGAGCGCAAGTTGCGTCGGGCTCATCGGCCAGAGCGGATTGGGCGGATCGACCGGCGGCACGGCTGCGGGTTTGGTCAGTCCGACGACGTCGGAAGTCAGAAGGGTTTCAGCGCTCAATCGATTACTCCCTGCGATTTGCGAGTGTGCTGCGCGCACATTCGCCCGCAACGCCCAAGCGAAGGCAAGTCACCAGCCTGCGGGGAGCGGTGATAAAAAATCGACGAAGTGGGGAATAAAAAGAAACAAGGCCGTCGACGCAGTATGCCGTCAACGACCTTGCCAGCCCCGGAAATTGAAATCGGCTCGCGCCTTCCGGTGAACTGCAGCATGCCCCGGATTCGACGGGGCAAATGTGAGGTAGTTCACAAGCGGCAGAAGAAAATTTGCGGTTGGGCAGCGGGCGCCGCTGGCAGCACGCCGGGCGCGCGTAGCAGCACGCCGTCGTCGCGCCATAAGTTATTGTTTTGTCTGGAATACCGCTGTCAGCTATGTTTCGCGCGCTTTTGGACGGTCCTGACCGTGCGATGGTACGCCCGGACCCGGACCGACCGGTTGCGCGTGGCCGGCGCCGGGGTGGGCTCGGAGGGCTGTGCGCTGGCATAGGACTGCCGCAGGCCGTCGATCGCCTCCGTCAGGCCCGAGACCTGCTCGGACAGCCGCTTGGTGTCGGCCTGTTGGGAGGCGAGCAGGCGACGAACCGTCGAGAGCTGGTCCTGCACCACCTGCAGCTGGTCGATCGATTCCTGCTGGGTCACTTCCAGCCCCTTGGTCTTTTCGACCAGTTGCTCGGAGGCCTGCGCGGCGCGCGCCTGGAGCTGACGGGCAGCGACCGCACGGTCGGTTTCGGGGGAGTTGCCGGTATGGACCCGCCAGAGCGCGATCGAGGCGGCGCCGGCGAGAACGAGGCAGAGGGCCGCCGCGGTGAGCGCGATCGGCTGCGCGCCGATACGGACGCGGTTGTTGCGGCTGCTGTTGGCGGGATGGGCGTCGCGAGTGATCGGGATCATCTGCTGTGCAAGGTCCAAACGGAAATGGATGTTTCGGATGCCGCCTTCCCGGCGGGTCGTCACAGGCAAACGCGAAGCAACTGACGCTAGAGATCCGGGGCCTTTCATGCGCGGCCTGATGCCGGCGCAAGGCCGTAATTATCTGGCAATGAATCTGACAAAAACGAGGCTGGCAAGACCGAAAAGCGACAGTCGTCCACTCGAAATCGGGTTAATTCCTGTTTTCGGGCCTGATTTGGAGAGATCGCGGTTTCGACACCCCCAAAAAGGTGCGGCCAGCTCTTGGGGGAGAGCTGGCCGCGCGCGAACCGGTCTGGGACGGGGAGGGGTGGGGATGTGACCGGGTCGCGGGTTGGATATGATCCTTTGTTGTCAGCGAGAGCTGGCGGTCGAGACCGCCGGGCGGTTGTCTCCGAGCGAGACCCAGACATTGGGATCGCCCTGCGATTGGCGCTTGACGAAGCGGTAGCCGGTGTCGGCCCAGGCCAGGACACTTTCGTTCTGGTTGTCGAGCACGAACTCGCCCTTGTCGGACTTCACCGTCAGCACCGCGTGGCCTTCGCCCTTCTTGTCGCGCACGACCGTGATCAGCAGCGCCTCGCGCGGCCAGCCCGCATCGATCAGCATCTTGCGCTTCATCAGCACGTAGTCCTCGCAGTCGCCGTAGCCGTCGGTCGGCAGCGACCATTTCTCGATCACGCCCCAATGATCCATGTCGGTCATCGGCTTGACGGTCTCGTTGACCCAGTGGTTGACCTTGTTGAGATCTCGCCAGGCCGTCTGCGACATCACGATGTCGCGCGGCTGCGTCGCACCGCCCCGGCACTCCGCCGGACTCTCGGCGCAGAATTCGACCCAGCCGATCGGTGCACGCGTGGTCTCTCCAAGGCTCGCGTAAAGCATTCGATCGTCGCCGGCCTTCGCCGGCGCATGCATCCCCAGCAAGATGGCGACAACCGCCAACTCCCGTCCCCTAAGCTTGAACATCGTGGCCCCCGTTTTTCTTGTTGGGACCACGTTTCGCACAAAGATTTTGCGCCGCTGCTAAGTGCGACAAGTAGATTTGAAGCGAATGAAAGTAAAACTCTCAGACAGATCGATTTATACTTGAATCTCATTCGACTAAAATTTGAAATGACTGCAATTGATTCAAATTTTATGGATTAAGAACTTTCGCCGTGCAGTTCCGGGCCTTGCGACTGAAACCGCGCGCGGCATTAACCGGCTTTTGGGAACCGTGGCCGTTTTACGCGAAGCTCATGTGACCGATAACGTGCCTTTGGTTGTCCCTAAACGCCGAAGGCGGCGGCCTTCAGCGTTAACCGCGCGGTAACGCTGTCTTCGCACCGCTCTCGAAGTGCCCGGCTTGGCAGCACCGGCAAGCCGGGTGCAACGATGTGAAAAAGCAGGGAGGCACGCATTAGACACGCCGCTTGGGGCTTGGCCGCCGTACTTGGGTTGATGCAGGCCCCGGCCGGGGCGCAAACCCAGACCAGGATCAATCCGACCGATCCGCAGCCGACCTGCCCGATGTGTCCGGGCACTTACATGCCGTTAACCGAGCTGGAAGGCTACGCGAAGAAGGCGCTGGCTGAAAAGCTGCTCGACCAGCAGGTCCGGGACGTCGATATCGGCAAAGCCAATATCGGTATCGGCACGGTCCACCGCGGCAGGCTGGAAAAGCCGGCGCCGGATTCCGTCGCCGAGCACGACCAGATCAGCGAGGTCTATCATGTGATTTCGGGCGCGGCGACGCCGGTGCTGGGCCCCGACATCATCAACCGGCAGCGGCGGCCCGCGACCATGCGCACGGTGAGGGAGTTCAACGGTCCCGGCAACAACGGCTCGGAGATCCAGGGCGGCATCGCCTATGAGATCAAGGCCGGCGACGTCGTGGTGATCCCGGCCGGCACCGGGCACTGGTTCACGAAAATCGACGACCACATCGACTATTTGATGGTGCGGATCGACCCGGACAAGGTCACGCCGCTGAAGAGCGAGGTGCAGTCGATGGACTATCTCTCGAAGCCGGCAAGCAAGGGAGAGTAGGGCATTCCAGGCCGTATACCGACAAGTCCCCGATGATGTGCCCTTTGGCAAGCCGTTGAACATTCACTTGTCATGAGCCAGTTCGGGCCATTTCATCCGGGCGTGTAGCGTACACGCGCCAGGTGTTCTGCTTGCCGGTCAGATTTGCCGCGGAAAACCGATCACTTGGTCCCGTGGATGAACGCGTGCATCTCCTCCAGTGTAAGCTTGCCGTCTCTATTGCTGTCCATTGCCTTGAAGATTTGCTCGTGAGCGGCCTGAAACTCCTGCAGCGAGATGGTCCCATCGCCGTCGGCGTCCATCAGAGCGAACATCATACGCATCATAAACGGCGGTTCCATCGCGCTTCCACCCATCATGCCGTGCCGCATCATATGTCCCATCATGCCGCCGCCCATCATGCTTCCGTGCTCCATCGTGCCCCCGCCTTCGTGGTCCATGGGATGCGATTGCATTTGTTGCTGATCTGGTTGGGGTGTCATTTGGTTCTGTGCAAAGGCACCGACAGTGCCGTACGCCAGAATGAGAGCAGATGTCGTGAGTCCCAAGATGCGACTGTACATTTGAAACCTCCTCAGAAAGGTCGCCACCGTCCGATAAATCCCGCCCGAGCGATATTGATCCTATCACTTTTCGCCAAGGCAGCCGCTAAGCTAATCGACTATTGAGATCGTTAGGCTTCGGCCCGGCGGGACCAGGACGGAAACCGCACGCGCTACGACCGCGGCAGGACCGCTCTGGGTCGCGGCGGTCGACCGAACAACTCTGACGTCGTCGTAGCGAGGCTCCAAACCGAACTGAGACATTGTGCATTTTGGGCGGAACGGCTGTTTCTCACCCGCGTCAGATCGCATAGAATGGAGTTGCCGTTAAAGCGGAACGTGCCGAGATCGCCGTACGGGGCGAACGAGCAGCACCAGGGCCATCGGCAGGCAGGCTCCCTAAGAGACCGATTCCTTTTTTCGGTTTCGCGCCACGATTCATCATCCATGGAATGCGCGGGCCGCTTCTGCGGCGGCTCGTTGCTGTAACTTCAGGAGGAACGCGATGAACACGATCGATCGAAGGTCAGCATTGGGATTCGGGTTGGCAGCCGCCTCGGCGGCCTTGATGAAGCCGACCGCCGCTCAAACCACGGGCTACAAGGATTCGACACCGTGGCCAGGTGTCGTGGTACGTGCTTACGATGCCGAGACACCATCTCTTATCCCTGGTTTTAAGACCGTCTCAATGCGCGATATCATTATTCAACCGGGATCGAAGACCATGGGCCCTCCCATGATGAATGCCATGATCTGCCATGTCCCCGAAGGCGAGCTTCGGATTGAGCAGGAGGGAAGGACCTTTACAGCCAGGAAGAACTTTGTGTGGACTTGCAACAAGGACACGAAAGAGCAAGCGTTCAACGACGGGAAAGCGGTCGCAACTATGAGGATCACGGACCTGAAGGCTTGAGGCTCGTCTATTTCGTCAAGAGATCGACGGCAGGCGCGGATGGCATACTCGACGAGGCGCCAGCCGCATCGCGACCATTGACGGTCTAAAACGTGCGCGGGCTGTTGAGTCCACGTCCTGGCCAAGCTCGCCTGTTAGCGCGTAGTAACGGCTTCCTCGAGCGTGTCGACGTTCTGCTCGTGCATGAACTCGATGGCAAAGCCTTCTTCGAGGTTGCGCACCACGCGCGACTGCACGGCGCCGAGCATGACCAGCGATTTCAACGGCGGCCGGTGCTCGGCGGCGATCGCGGCACCCGAGAGCGACATGTCGATGATGCGGCAGGTCATCTTGGTGCCGTCCTCGAGCGTCAGCATCGCGATCGGATTGCGCGGGATGATGCGGTCGTGGCGGCGGTCTTCCGGCAGGTTGAGGATGTCACGGTTGGCGAGCCAGGTGAGCTGGGCGGCGAGTTTGTCGCGCTTGCGCGCCGTCGCGCCGACGGTCATTGCAAAACCGTTGTCGATGATGCGGGTGATCCTGCCCTCGACGCGGCCGATATGATCCAGATAGGCGATCACGCGGTCGCCGACATTGCCGATGCCGGGCGCGAGCAAAGCCAGGCCCCCGGGCGACATATTGACGATCTGGCAGGGAAACTCGCGCCGGTCGGGCAGCATGTAGCGGCCGAGCAGGTGCACCTTGACGCGCTGGAACCGCCGGCGCTCCTCGGCGGCCGGAAGAATTGACTTTTTATGCGCGAAGCTCATCTCGCCACCTGACGACCGGGCATTCGGCGTCGCGAAAAGCCTACGTCCGGCAAGGTTAACGGGGGGTTAGCGAGGTCGCAGACGACAAAACGAAGCCTACGAGCGTGGCTGCGCCGCAACCCGATTGAACAGCACCAGCAGCAACGGACACGCCACCAGCACCAGCGCGCCGAAATCGAACGCGGCGGCGGCACTGCCGGTCCATTTGGCGGCGGCACCGCCGATGATCGGGCCCAACATCATGGCAGCGTAATAGAGCGTGTAGAACACGCCCATGCCGACCGCGCGGGTAGCGGGTTGCAGCACGCGCGCGGGCAGGCTCATCACCGGGCCGGCGGGCTGGCCGCTGACCAGGCCAAGCGCGATCACACTTGCGATCACCGCGCCGGTATGCGCCAGGCACAGCATCAGGCTCGCGAACACGATCGAGCCTGCCACCAGCACGCTCTGCGGCCGTTTCAGGCGGTCGGCAATGAAGCCGCCGAAGGGCACGCTGAACACGGCAATCCACAGCACGATGCTGATCACCGAGCCGGCCTGTGCGATGGTCCAGCCGCGCTCGACCAGCATGGTCGGGCCGAAGGAGAAGATCACGGCGAAGCCGACGTTGAACAGGCCCCAGATCAGGCCAGCGACCATCACTGCCATCAGCGTCTTCATATCGAGCCGCGCAGAGGAAGCCGCGGCCGCAACTTCGCCCGGCGGCGGCCGGTAGAGCAGGGCCAGCAAAATTCCGATCACCATCAGCGCGGCGATGGAGAGATGGACGGCGTCGACTCCGTAACTCGTGCCGATCGAGGGCAGCGTCAGCAGCGACAGCGCGATGCCGGCGGGCCAGGAATTGACGAAGATCGCCATCGCGCTCGCGATCTCCTTGCCCGCGAACCAGTCCGTGACCATCTTGGTCAGCTGCACACTGAGCAGCACGCCACCGGCGCCGGAAACGAGGCGGCCTGCGACCTGCCAGCTCCAGCTTTCGCCAAGCGCCATCGCCACGCTGCCAAGCAGCATCAGCACAAGCGCGGCGAGCACGGTGCGCCTGTCACCGAGCCATTTCCCGATCGCACCGCCCGGCAGCGCCAGCGCGATGCCGGGCGTGAAGTAGAGACCGATCAGGAAGCCGATCTCGGCGAGCCCGACGCCGTATTGCGTCTTGAGCAGCGGCGCGACCGCCGGAACGCTCTGAAACTGGAACGCCATGGTGAGGCGCACCATGAACAGCGTCGCAAGCATGCCCCAGCGATTGCGCAACGTTTCACCCCCGAAATTTGCGCGCCAAGGTGAGGCGTGCGCGCAAGCCTGTCAACGGCGGCACATTCGCGCGCACGTCAAGGCGGCGGCAGCGCTACCGCTGCGATCCGAGGATATCGTAGGGCTTGATTGAACGGACGTTGTAGGCGGCGAGCGCGCCGTCGATGCGGTCTTCCCAGGCAGGATAGGGAAAACCCGTTCGGAGCAGTGTGCCCTGGCGCACCGTTGCCAGGATTTCGGATGTCGAGCGGATCGGCACCGCTTTTGCGAGCGGGGCAAAACGGCCCGTCTTGGCTTCGTCATCGTCGACAAGCGTGCTCACCGCTGCGCAAAGCCCTGCGAAATTCAGGAAATTGAGCTGAGGGTGCGCGGCGCCGATGGCGATGACGGGTTGGGGACTTGCCAGCACAATGGATCGCAGCCGTTCTGCAAAAGAATTCCAACGTGTCTGGAATTGCTCGACGGCTCCGAAGCTCGCCTCATCTTCGGCCGCACAGGGCGTTGTCGCATTCGACGCCGGGACCGACCAGCACACGAGATTGCGCGTATCGCGCAGCCGCATCCGCTCCAGGCGGACAGGCTTCAGACCGCAATTGCCGAGCAGCGCGGCAAGCGATTGCGGCCGGAAATAGGAGATGTGCTCGTCCCAGATTTCATGCGCGAAAAGGTTGGTGACCAGCCAATCCGCATCGGGCACCTCGATCACGGCAACCCCATCCGCCGCAAGCACCGCGGCGATAGCCTTTGTGAACTCGACGATATCGGGTACGTGCTCGAGGGTATGGCGGCAGATCACCGCGCGTGCGCCGCCGCGGCCTTTGCGAATGTCCGCGGCGAGCTTCTGGTCGAAATAGGCGTCCTGGATATCGAAGCCGGATTTTCTCGCGGCGTCGGCAAGCTGCTTCGACGGCTCGATGCCAAGGAGGTTGCGGTATCCCTGCGCGCGAAGCTCCTTGAGGAAAGTCCCGTCGTTCGCACCGACCTCGAGAATGAGGTCGTCGCTTTTCACAGCGAAACGCGTGAGGCTTGAAAGGATGTCGCCGGCATAGGGCGGCAGTTGCTGCGCAGTCCCGCGGACGATGCGCTCATAGTTCAGGCGGATCATCCGGTCCGGCACCTGACGAATGAAGCCGCAGCTCTTGCAGTATTCGAGCTCGATGGTCGCGGGCTCGGTCGGTGTGGGCCGGTCGAAGTACAATCCCGTGACGGACGCCTCTTGCGCGCGGAAGAACCGGCCGAAGAGCGCGCCCGAACAGGCGCCACATACCGTCATCAGATCAGCCCCGCATCGCTCAACAGGAAGCCTTGAACATGATCGTGAGCTCGAAACTCACCCGGCATCGCGCCGCCCGATTGAGCGAGCCGACATGCAGCGTGTTGTAATTGAACAGGATGGGCTCACCGAGCCCGCCACAGTAGCGCTGCAAGCCGATGGTCTCGACGGCGAACTCGGGGACGAAAGCGAGTTTCCCGTTCACCGTCTCCGTATGATGGGGCGCCCCCATCTTCTGCGAGCCCGGCGCCAGCAGCAGCCCGGCAAGACCCGGCTCGCCGCAGACCGCAACCCAGGTCTTTCCGCGTGCAATCCCCTCCGGCCTGTGAAAGCCGTAGTAATCCCAGAACCATGCATCGCGATGCAGGGAGCCGACGTCCTCGCGGCGGTTCGGGCGGACCATGCGAAAGCTGATCTGCTCGTGGCCGACACCTTCCTCATCCGACAGATGGAACGGCCCCATCGTCTTTCTCAGATAGTCGAAAAACGACATCTCCTTGATCGCATCGACAACCGCTTTCGGAAGGATACGGCCCTTCTTGGAAAGAAGTTTTGCGTGATCGATCTTGTCTGAAACCAGGTGATAGTCATCGAGCTCGACGCCCGCGATGGCATCGGCCGCCTGCGGTGACAAACCATGCGCGGTCTTGATCAGGTGCCCCTTGAGGAGGTCGCGGATTTTCAGCAGTTCGTCTGGCGCAAAGGAGGGCCCCTTGAGCAAGCCTGCTTCTCCGCAGAAGGCTTTCTCGCTTCGAGGCGCCCCGAAGAACACGTCGTCCACCGGACCCTGCGGCTGCAGCACCGGCGGTTCCATCAGAACCACGTCGGAACGGATTTCGGGCGCCTGAAACGTGATCCCCATTTGAAAACCTCCGGCACACTCGCGTGTTGGCTGACAATTACGCCTACAGGTTTACAAACGGTTCAACGCGGCGGGTTGCTGGACGGCAGCACCATGATTCGCACCTCAGCCTCGTTGTGCGGCGTGCGCAAAAGCCTGTCAACGGCGGCCGTCCGGCGCGCCTTGGCAGCATCGGTTCGATCCCATAAATTCCTCGCGCCAAAGGCCAACAAGAACCGAAAACCCGGGAGAAATGCCATGCAACAGATCCGCGTCTGCACTTATGACGGCCCGGGCGCGCAGCCGGTGATTCGCACCGTGCCATGGCCGAAGGTCGGCAAGAAGGCCGCGCTGATCCAGATCGGCGCCTGCGGCGTCTGCGGCACCGATCTGCACATCCTCAAAGGCCACTGGCCGAAGCCTTTGCCCTGGCCGTTCACGCTCGGCCACGAGCTCGGCGGCGTCATTGTCGAATGCGGCAACGAGTTCAACCAGGACTTCATGAGCAAGCCGCTCAAGGTCGGCTCGAAGGTGATGATCCCGCCGCTGATGCCCTGCGGCAGCTGCTACTACTGCATCCATTATCCGCAGAGCGCCAACAAGTGCCTGACCCCGGTCTATTACGGGCGCTATCTCGGCTTCGACAAGGCGCCGCATCTGTGGGGCGGCTGGGCCGAATACGTCTATGTCGATCTCGACATGCTGCCGGGCACGAAAATCTACAAGCTGCCCGACGACATGTCGCTGCGGCTCGGCGCGCTGTCGGAGCCGCTGACTTCCTGCATCCGCGCCTTCAATCGGGCCGCACGCGCCGGCGGCTTCGCCTGGGGCAACACGGTGGTGATCCAGGGCTCCGGCCCGATCGGAATCCTCGCCGTCGCGGCGGCGCAGGAGATGGGCGCGGGCAGGGTGATCTGCGTCGGTGCGCCGGAACAGCCGCGATTGAAACTCGCGCGCAAATTCGGCGCGGAGGCAACCGTCGATATCACCGAGCTGAAGACGCCAGCCGAGCGCATCGCGCGGGTCCGCGACATCGTCGGCGGGTTCGGCGCCGATCTCGTGATGGATTGCTCGGGCCATCCGACCGCTGGCCCCGAGGGCATCGAGATGCTGCGCGACGGCGGCACCTATGTCGAGATGGGCCAGTTCACCGACGCCGGCTCGATCGACACCTCCTGGCATCGCATCTGCACCAAGGACCTCAACGTGCTCGGCTCCTGGGGTTTTACGGCCAACGACCTGCCGCTCGGCGTCGACATGCTCTACCGAACGCGCGACAAATATCCGTGGCTCGACATGCAGACCATCTATCCGTTCACGGAGGAGGGCGTCGGCCGCGCGGTCGCGGATGCGATGGCGATGAAGACGGTGAAGTCGACCATCGTGCCGTGGCCGGAGCTGGTCGGCTAAGGCATGCGCACGTCAACCTGCGGCCGCGACGCTGTTCCCGGTCCGGGCAATCCGGCGGACAGGCGGCTCGTGAGCGACGGCACGTAACCGGCCGCCGGCGGCGTGACTCGCCGGAAGAGCGCGGCCAAAAGATGGCAACCCTGGGGTGAGACATAACATCGCTGTGTGGGCCCACCGCTGGCGCTGCGGACCACTTGGGTCTAATCAATTCAGATTATTCATTTCAAAATTTTTTGGAGGCGCGCGTGCCAAAGTCATTGGGTAATCATGCCGTCGTGCTCGGGGCCGGGATGGCCGGTCTTGCCGCAGCCCGGGTGCTCTCACACCACTTCAGCAAGGTCACGATACTGGAACGCGATCGTCTCCCCGGCGAACCTGCACCCCGCAGCGGGACACCTCAAGCCCCGCACGCCCACGCCCTGCTCGCAGGTGGGATGCAGGCCCTGCAATCGCTGTTTCCCGATTTCGAGCATGACCTCGTCAACGCGGGCGCGGTGCGGCTACGGGCCGGCAAGGGCATACGACTGGAACGTCCGGGCTTTGATCCGTTCCCAAGCAGGGATCTCGGCTTCGACACCTTCTTCATGTCTCGTCCGCTGCTCGAGGCCGTGACCAGGCGTCGCGTACAGGAGGCCCCAAACATCGCGATCCAGACGCGTTGTCGCGCCACGGAGATCGTGGCATCTGCGGACACGCTGCGCGTGCAGGCAGTTCGTTGCGACAGAGAGGACGGCGGGGCCGAGATAATCGATGCTGATTTCGTGGTGGAAGCTACCGGGCGCGGCAGGTTGACCCTTGAGCTTCTGGATCGGCTGGGGCTGGAAAAGCCTGAAGAGACGGAGATCGGAATCGATCAGGCTTACTCGACCATCGTCGTCGAGCGGCCGCGGGATCGGGAGTGGGCGGGAGTGATGGTTCTTCCGAGTGCACCGGCAACCAGTCGTGGCGGACTCATTTTTCCGATCGAGAAGCAGCAATGGATGCTCTCGGTCGGCGGCAATCACGGCGATGCACCTCCCGGCGACAGGGAAGGTTTTCTTGATTTCGTGAAGAGCTTTCGCACCTCGACGATCTACGACGCCGTCAAGGACGCGCGGCCGACGGCCGACATCGTTCGCTTCCGCCTCCCGGCGAGCTCACGGCGGCACTTTGAGCGGCTCAACTCGTTCCCCGCAGGCCTGCTCACGATGGGAGATGCCGTGTGTCGGTTCAATCCGGTATTCGGCCAGGGCATGAGCGTGGCTGCGCAGGAAGCCGTGATCCTGGATCGTCTGCTGCGGGAGGGCGTTCCGGCGGATCGATTGGCAAAGGAGTTCTTTGCCGCGATTCAGCCCACCATCGAGACCCCTTGGGGCGTTGCCCAGAACGACTTCGTCTTTCCGGCCACGCGAGGGGTTCGACCCGCGAATTTCGGGCAACGCATGCAGTACAATATCGCCCTGATCAAGCTGGCGGCTCAGGACGGCGAGGTCCATAAACTGTTGAACGAGGTATCGCAGCTCTTGAAGCCAAACTCGACGCTTCGCGAGCCTGCACTTGCCGCGCGTGTGATGGCACTGGCGTGAGCACAGGCGAGCGAAGCTGGACGAACATCCCGTGGCCGCGCAGCAGTTTGCCGAGCAGTCACTCGAGAATTTGCGCCAGCAGCAGGCATCGGCACTTGCTTATTTCGATGTCTTTTTCCTGTTGGCCGTGGTGACGGCAGTGCTGGTACCCGTGGTGCTGCTGATGAAACGGTCGGTGGCTGAGAAAGGCGCTCACATCGGCCAGGAATGAGCATTTCCCTCCTCACGACGAGGGTGATTCGCGTTCGGCGTAGGCGAACATTCGCAAATCGCCGGTCGAACGTGATATCAAGCTCGCAAGCAGGAGATTCGGGCCTATGACGACGGCCGTTCAGCCAAACATCGCGAAGTGTTGTCTCATTTGCGGCGGCCGGCTTTCAACGCTCGCCGAAAACCTGCATGCCGCGTCGTCGCGCGCCGACGCACTTTATCCCTTCACGCTTTTCGAATGCAGTCTGTGCGGACATGTCCAGAAGGACGTCGGACCGGAATACCAGGCGCACTTGGACCAAGTTTACAGGGTTGCCTACACGCTGCCGGGTGGCGGCCGGAAAAACAACATTTCCAATGGCAAGGTTGTCAGCCGGGAAAAGACGCTGGCGAGGACGCTTGCAAGCCTGCTGGATACAAAACAAGGGGCCGTTCTGGATGTGGGGACGGGGATGGGTTACCTGCTCGCCGCGCTTGCCGAGGAGCTGCCGCGATTTGATATCGCGGGCTACGACCTGAACAACGAAAAAGAACAATTCATCAGGGCGAATGGCGCGACCGATTTTTATTCCGGAAGCCTGGAAGACATTCCGAAGAAATTCGATCTGATCACGCTCAATCATGTTCTCGAGCACCTGCCGGACCCCGTGACCGTTCTGAAACAGGCGAAGGCTTTGCTCAAGCCCGGCGGTTACCTGGCCGTGATCGTTCCCTGCTTCCAGTCCGTCTACACGGATTTCTTTTTCCTGGAACACTGCTCTCACTTCACCGAAAGCTCGTTGAACGTCGTATCGGCGCTGGCGGGGCTCAGCATCGTCAATCGCCTGGAGGGCACATTGGGCCGGGTCGAAATAGGGTTCGTCTCGCGGCGCAGTGAAAAAGCGGGATCGGCGTCCCCGGTTGAAGCGCTCGAATGGTCTCAATCACTGCCGGACTTCATTCGCGGCTTCGGCCGCCAGAGGAAGATTGGCGTCTTCGGAGTCTATGGAGCGGGCTTGTGGCTTGGAGTCGTGCTCAAAGGCCAGTTGTCGTTTTATGTCGACGAAGATCCATTGAAGCAAGGAACGACATTCGCCGAATGTCCCATCATAGGCGTGGCTGAAATACCCGAAGACTCCGTCGTGGTGGTGGCCTTCAATACTCCCGAAGCCTCCCGCAACATGTGCGAGCGCCTGAAACAGTTGAGGCCGGAGATTGATTTTGTTGCGCCGCCAATGGCGCCGCAACCGGCTTCCGAATGGCGGCAAGGCGCGCGGGGATCGATCCGATCGGCCGGTGGCGGGCTAAACCGCCACTGACCCGAAACGGACAGAAGCCCCTGTTGCTCTTCTGATGCCCCGACGACGTCTGTTCTACCTCAAGCAAGCTACGGGGATCGACGGTGACGGACGCCGACGCGGCGGAGCGAGCTGCGCGAATTAGAGCCGCATACAGTCGACACTTCTAGCCGCACTGTTGGTACATCGCCTGCAATTGCTTGCCGCGCAGGAAAAGCATGTGAGGTATTATGAGAAGAACTACCGACTGGATGGATATGATCACCACGCCATGGGTGAACTTGCGAACACATTAAGCTGGTTCGATTTCGACCAATCCGGTGATTTGAAAAGAAGCGCAATATGGCCCTGGCAACGCAGGCCGGCCTCTCGCGGTTAATTCCGGTGACCCTAAAGCGACATTTGGCGTTGTTAAAGAACTCCGATCCGCCTACGCGCAATCAACCGCAACTCGTCAGATTTTATCGAAGCCGCCGCCGGTCGTAACGAAGCCGCCGGTCACGCGCAACGAGTCGATCGCACCATGCTGCTCGATAGGAGCCACGCCAGCCCCGTTGGTTTTGACGCCGCCCGCGATCTCGATCTCGCGCGCCGAACCGCCGGGCTTGATGCTGAGGGCGATGGCCGAGAGCGGGATCACGACGCCCTTGACCAGCGACGGACCGGTGCCGCCGAACGTCTCGATGCCACGGTGAACGACGAGCCGGCCGATCGGCTGGCTGATCTGAATGCCGACTGCACCGTCGGCGTGTGTGACGACGCGATCGAACTCCGCAAGGTTCACGGTGCCGGTATAAACATTGAAGCCGCGGGCGCCCTGACCGAAGGTTTCGATCGGCGCGATTGACTTTCAATTCATGCACGATGCCGAAGTTGACGAAGCCGATGCCGCTGGGTCCATGCGAGGTGATCTTCGCATCGGCAGTCCAGCGATCGACCACGCCCCAATTGTCGAGTACCATGTCGTTGACGCCGTAGGTCACGACCGGCCCGCGATTCCTGACGACGTCGACATAGGCGCCGTAGACGGTAAAGACGCCGCCGGTGATCTGGTCAGCCGTGCCGGGCGCAATGCCACCATCGCTGTAGACCGCATCGGTTTCCAGCCGCCGCACGTTGAGCCGGCCGGCCTTGTCACCGCCGCCGCTGACGAAAATGCCGCTGCCGCGAACCGGCGCGCCGTCGCGGCCCGCCGAGAGGCCGACGAGATCGGCGCTGACAACCACGCCGGTGTCTTGCTGCATGTTCCAGAGCGTGAATGCCCCGTTGATGACATAGACGCCGTAACCGTGCGGCCGCTCCTTCTCGCCGCGGGCGTCGGCTGCGATAATGTCGAGCCCGGTGACATCGACATGGCCGCCGCGCACCTTGTCGCGAGCGAGAATCTGAACGCAGCCGGTCGTCGTGACGCCGCGCAATTCGATCCGCCCGAGGCTTGCGACGGTGGTATCGTTGAATATCGCTCGCTTGTCCGCGGAGGCGTTAAGACGAATATTGTGAATCCGATTATCCGACGAAAGCTGAAGTCCGTCGGTTCCGGCGTTGAAGGTGACGGAAGAGTGTTCGTGCTCACCCCGCAGGAACTGTCCGGGAGCGAGGCGAACGGAAGGCACGTTGATCAAATCGCCGTGGACGACAATTCGCTGGACGCTTGTGTCCTTGGTCAGGGTGACCAGTTCTTCAGCAGTGGCGGCTGATTTTTCATTTTTGTTCATGTGATTGTCCCTCCACCGGTGGTCGATCCGCGAAGCGGCTTTACCGTACCACAGTCCGACTGAGGAAATTGGCACTTTTTGGAAGTGGCCCGACTGACTGACGATGTCCATGCGATCAAATTGATCAATCCCCAGCCATGAGCTCGCGGAGAGAGCAAACCGAATCTCAGGCTGCGGCTTTTCTATTGGCGGCAAGGCGCCCATCGACCAACGCCACCTGGGCATCGATCGACGGATGCCTCAAGCCTTTCTGAAGGGCAATGAGCTGGACCAGCTTGTCGGCGCGTTCGATGTTTGGCGCGCCATTCTGCAACGCGCGCGCCGCGGAAGCCGGGCGGGTCAGGCTTTGCGCGGCAGCGGCGTACTTTTCGAACGGAACAAGATCCGACGGATTGGCGCCGAGCTTCACGCAGAGATCGAACACAAAATCGTAGACGGAACGCGACTCTTCGATATTTGAATGCACGGCCTCTTGCGCCGTCCGCATGCCATCCCTGGTGATGCACCGGTAGTTGCCCGCGAGCAGCATCGACCATTTGGCAAGCGGCACCCAGATCGAATCGTAAGCCTTCAGCTTGACTGGGAGCGCGATCTCGTCGCCGGAGATTCTGAGGCGCGCGCGATCAACGTCCCTTTCAAGGTTGCGGATAATCTGCGTGTCCTTGTCGTCCTCGAACCTTGCGCATTTGAAGTTGGTCGGCAGCGTCACCAGGAGCTCGTTGGCCTTGCCGCCCGGCGGACGGATTGCCTGAGGATCGGGGCTATTCAGCGTGATCTTGTGTGGATTGACTGAATCCCAAACTCGCGGATCGGTGTAGGCCGCCTCCAGCGCCTTGTAGTCGAGGCCGGGAATCCGCTTGATATAGGGGAGCGGCGGCATGTTCATGATCGACATGCAAGGCACTCCCGACTTGCCCACCGCATCCAGCAACTGGCGCACGCCGTCCGAGCGATATTGCGGCTCCTGCATGCACAAGCCGACGAGATCGAACTTCGATGGATCGACGCCGGTTGCCGGGCCTGCCGTCACCTTGCCTGGCAGCTTGCGGGACTCCAGCAGCACGGGCTCATTGCGGCCGCGGACCGGCAGCGTCACCTTGAACCCTTCCGCATTAATCAACTCGGCTTCTGCCGGCAGGCATACGAGGTGGATCGAATGGCCGCCGAATAGCAGCTTCGACGCAAGCAGGGACCCATATGACGCGCCCATGAGCAGGATGTTGTAGACTGGCATCTATTTTTCCCTCTTTGTGAACACTGGCCAATGCGAGCAATTTGCCTCGCCCGGCAGAGCATCGTTCTCGACCAAAAGACTTGGTTATGTTCTCTGGTTTTTTTCTCGGACGAGCAAATTCGTGTCGCGATCCCATTCATGCTGCGGGACAGCTATAATCCATTTCGGTGCTTGCGAGATATGATTTTCAGGAAGCCTCACTGCGTCGTCCCATGACGTAAGAGCGTGGCATCATGGAGTTGCGCTGCAGCAAACGCTTCGAGGCTGATCGCGTTCTCGCGCGAAGATCGCGACGAGAGGCCGGGCATCATCGCACAGGTGAGGCCCACGATAACCGGCTCGTCACTCTGGCGGTGCTTCACAGGCCGGCTTGAGGACGCTAGTCTCTCAAATCTCAGCAGCCCGACTTTTGCGCCGATGGCGTTGCGCCAAGGGCGTTCGAGCTTCGGCCGGATGCCTGGAGTGGCCTGCTTATGGATCCAGTCGAAACCTTGCTCCCCCTGATAGGCGCCATTTACGATGCCGCGCTGGATCCTGATGTCTGGAAGACCATTCTGCCCAGGATCGGGGCCTTTGTCGGCGGATCGGCGGGCGGTCTGTTCGCGCATGATTCCTCGCGAAGGAGCGGGAACGTATTTTACGAGTTCGGTACGGACCCGGACTGGCGGCGGCTCTATTTCGAGAAATACATGACGATGGATCCTATGCTCGGCACCTATTTCGTGCTCGACGTCGGTGAAGTCTTCAGCACGTCGACGATCATGTCGCATGCCGAGTTTCTGCAATCGCGCTTCTATAAGGAATGCATCGGGCCGCGGGGCTGGATCGACAACATCTGCGTCTATCTCGACAGAGGACCGCAAGGCCACGCAGGTTTCGCTTTATTTCGCCATGAGCGCGAAGGTCTCGCCGACGAACCATCGCGCGAGCGGATGCGGCTCGTGTTTCCGCACCTTCGCCGAGCCGTGCTGATCGGAAAGCTCATCGAATTCAAAACGGCGCAAGCCGCCGCGTTCGCCGATGCGCTCGACGGAATGAGCGCAGGCCTATTGTTCGTGGATTCGAACGGTCGCATTACCCACGCCAACGCCGCGGGCAGCGCCATGATTGCCGAGGGCGACGTTTTGCGTGCATCACTCGGTCGGCTCGTCGCGCGCGATCCAGACGTCAATCGCGCGTTGCGGGACATCTTTCTGGCTGCCGCCATCGGCGACGCGGCGATTGGCGTCAGCGGTCTGGCCGTGCCGCTGGTCGGGCGCGACGGCGAACGCTACGTCGCTCATGTTCTGCCGCTTTCGTCGGGCGCACGCCGCAGCGCCGGCGCGAATTATGCTGCTGCGGCTGCCTTGTTCGTGCAGAAGGCCACCTTGGCCACGCGCTCCCCGCCCGAGGTGATCGCCAAGACATACCGTTTGACGCCGATGGAGCTGCGCGTCCTGCTGGCCATCGTGGAGGTCGGCGGCGTGCCGCAGGTCGCCGAGACGCTCGGCATCGGCGAGGGTACGGTCAAAACCCATCTCAAGCGTCTTAATGAGAAGACCGGCGCTCGGCGGCAGGCGGATCTCGTCAAGCTGTTTGCTGGCTACACCAGCCCGCTGCTGGACTAATCCCTGCCGGCGAGCGCCGGAAAACGCATTCGCACCACCATACGAATGGGGGTCTCCCAATCGGGAGACGCGGCGCACCTGGAAGCGGCGGTAAGCTTAAAGGATGCCGTCATTGCGGTGCGGAGACCTGAACCAGACGACGTTAACGCCCACGAAGGGTGTAGCTGCGGTGTCTGCTAGATTCAGAGAATAAAGGGAGCGATCAATGAAACTGGCATCGAAAAGCGCGTGCGCGCTGATGCTTGCTGCTGCTTTCTTCGCAGGGAAAGCCAATCAGGCCTCAGCTTTGCCGGTGCATTTTTTTACGGCCGCAACGCAAGACCTCGTATTGCCAGTCGCATGCAAATACGGCAGCGGCAAATGTGCAGACGTCAATCCCGTGCATCAGGCCCCCTCGACGGAGAAACACGGACCGCAGGATCCGACCGTGGATCCCGACTGCAAAGCCTACGGCAATTGTCGTAACGGCCCGAATGGCGAACCGGCCGCGGCCGCGAAAACGGGGACAACCGCCAAGCCGAACCCAGTAGCAATTGGTGGCATGAAGGCTGAAGCAGTAGCGCGTCAATCCGGCGGTGGCGCGCCTAACATTTCAGGGAATTCCAGCGGACATTCGAAGGGACATTAGCCTCAGCGGGTCGGGTGCAGCGCGGTCCGAGCGTTTATCAAACGGACCTCCATCGTGCGCGCTTTCCGCTTGGGCTCTCATTTTTGGCGAGGGTGTTCACTTTCATCGGTCAAACATATGCAGGGAGAAAGCGCCATGCCAAAGTTCGCGACGATCATCTTCGCGGTGTCTATGGGAATCGCGGGTATCGTTTCCGTCCAGCCCACGCCTGCCGCTCAGATCGGCGAAGACATGGGCAAATGCAAGCAAAACGCCGGCTATAAAGATAAAATGTGCGCGTGCAAGGACAGTGATTGCGCCCAAAAACGCTCGGATGCCCCCGCGAGCCAAGGCAAGCCGAAGCCGGTTGTCCAAATTCAAGGTGGGAAGGGCGTAGCTCAGACCCGCGCCACGCCGAACAATCCAGGAAATTCCAGCGAGACGCCGAAGCTCGATAAATCATCTTCCAACTTGATGAACTACAGCGCCACGGGAAAACACCTCCAAAAATGACGTTTTGGGCGGAATGAAAGATTCGGCCTTTGGGGGCACGATGAGGAGGGTTTTCGCGGTCGGCATGGCGGTGACCCTGTTTGGAGGGTCCGCCTGGGCGGCTGACCTCGCCTACAAGGCGCCCGTCAAGGCTGGACCTGCCGCGGCACCCGCATTCAGCTGGACCGGCTGCTATGTCGGCGGCCATGTCGGCGGCGGCTGGGGGACCAGGGACATTTCCAGGCCGTCCGGATTCGTTCTCCCGCCGACGAACTCCCTCTTTACTTTCCTGAACGGCACGCCCTTTGGCGTCAATTCACTCAACGAGAGCGTGAGCGCATCCGGACTCCTCGGTGGCGCGCAAGCCGGCTGCAAATATCAGTTCGCGCAAAACTGGGTGATCGGCTTCGAAGGCGAATACTCGCGTACACAACTGACCGGCGATCACCAGGTGTCGCTGACGCCGCTTCCGTTCTTCCAGTCAGTCACGCTGCCGGCGAATCTTCATGTGCAGACCGACTGGATCGCCAGCGCGACAGCGACGCTAGGGTACTCGTTCAACGGTCTCCTGCTCTATGGCAAGGGCGGCGCGGCGTGGACCCGAAATAAATACGGTATCAGCATTGGTGCGCCCGAAGATGCCGATCTGCCGCAAGCCGATTTTCGCGCCCAGGACCGGGGTACCGGATGGACGGCGGGAGCAGGCATCGAATATCCGTTCGCGAGCAATTTCTCCACCAAGCTTGAATACGACTATTACGATTTCGGCTCCAAGAACCTGCTGTTCGCAGATCAGATGTCGTCGCCCTCTTCGCTCGGCGGGGTCGACATCAGGCAGCGCATCCATGCGGTGACGCTCGGTCTCAATTATTACTTATGGAATACACCACCGCTGCCCCTCACCGGTCGGGCGACAGCGCCGCCAATGTCCTGGAGCGAGACGTTTTCGACCGAGGCTCGCTATTTTTCCTGGCAAGGCACGCGAGGCTCGCCGACGAACGCCGTCGCGCTGGCGGGCGGGGTTACGATGCCGCTGGCGACACCGGGCAGCGGCGCTGAGCTCTACACGCCCTATGCCGCTCAGCTTGTCGGTCAATCGAACGATCTCAAGATCGAAATGCTGATGCGTGGCGGCTGGGTTTGGGCGCATCAATCGACGACCGGCTTGACCGGCACCGTCGCGACCGCAACGGATACGGCCGCATCCGGCACCATCACCTATCTCGGGCTGCGGGGGCTGCAGCCCTTTGTCTCGCTGGCACTCAACTTGCCGACCGGTCTTGCGGCTCTCACGCCAGCACAAGTCAATGCCCGGATGGATCCGGACCTCGTGGACATCTCCACCTTCGGCGAGGGCCTCAATATTGGTCCTACGGTGGGCATCAACATTCCACTGACCGAGGCGTGGCTTCTGACGATGAGTGCCGGCTACACGCGCCGGGGCGCCTACGATATGGAAGGCCCTTTCACGCCACCCGGAGGCGGCGCGGCTCCCCAATCGACCAATATCAAGCCGGGCGATGCGCTCACTGTGACAGCGGTGCTGGGATATCAAGCGGGCCCGCTCTCAGCCAGAGTGACCGGCACCATCACCGAGAACGGCACGACCAAGGAAGACGAAACGCCCTTTGTGAAGCCCGGGCAGCGTTCGCTGATTGCGGCCACCGCGTCTTATGACTGGCCGGGGGACCACTCCGGAACGACCACGGTGAATGCCAGTGCCGCCCATAGCAATCGCAACGAGGTGTTGTTCCAATGCCTGATGGGGTGTCCGATCGGGCTGGTCACCGAACCGTTCGACACGAATTCGAACGTCTATCTGGCAGGTGTGCAGCATCTGTTCAACTTGAACCGGTTGGCCATCGGGCCGGCTGGCAGCTTTTTGTTCAGGGACAACAATGGTTACGAGCCGACAACACTGCAATTCGTGCCCGCGAAGCAGCGCTGGTCTGCCGGCGTGCTGGCGCAATATGCTCCAACCAATGCCCTCAACTTCAATGCCAGGGTGGACCGCATATGGACTCATGAGAACCAGACGCCGGGGCTACCGAGCGGCGAAATGTTCAGCGTGCTGGCGGGCAGCACGGTAAGCTCGTTTACGGTTCCCGTGATCTCAAGTACCGGCTGGCTGTTCGCGGTCGGAGCGACGGCGAATTTTTAGGGAGGTGACATGGCGCTCGGATATTGTCGCGCGGTGATGTTGGCGTCATTCTCGCTTGCGGTGCTGGCCGGCCCGGCGGTCGCACAAGCAAACTGCAGCGAGGGACGCCGTTCGGACAGCGATTGCGTCAATCCCGGCCTGGCCGCGTCCAATCGTCAAACCGCAACGATCTTCTCACAGCCGAAAATTTCGAAAACCGCTTTCCCGGTGCTGCCGGCCGACGATCGCCGCTTTCGCTATCCCAACCAGCCGATACCCGATCAATCCAAGCCTGCCCCCGCATTCTCGGTCTCGCCCTAGCGACAGAAACAAGACGATAGTTCAACACCGATGATGGAGAAAATCATGCGTATTTTATTCGCGCTGCTTACCGCTGTTTTCTTTGTCATTCCAGCACACGCCGGGGATGACAAAACACAATCGAAGGGCCTAGTTGATCTGGGCGGCATAAAGGGAGAATCCCAAGACGCCCGCCACAGAGACACAATTCAAATCGAGTTTGCCAAAAGTTCCGGGAAGCCCACAATTATTGGGGCGAGCCCTTCAAACTCGACCAAACTAAAAAAATAAGGGCGTCTTGCCTTGCTGCGGTGCATGAGTCTCTTGTTGTGAAGGGTTTCGGATGCCGGCCCAATGGTTGGCCGTGCGGCAGGCTGTGAGGGCCGGCGTCCGAAAGCCTCCAAGGGAGATGCTATGGGGCAGGCGGCGGCCATATTGCATCCGTCAACGCTGATGTGAACCGATGGAGTGCACCCCCATGCAGAAGTTGAACGACCTGAGCCGATCCCTCACGCCCCTCAAACTGGATGGCACGCTGATCGCCGTGATCGAGATGAGCCTGTCGAGCTGGCTCGTTGCGGGGATTGTGCCTGGCGTCGAGCGTCAGCCATTGAAGAAGCTTGAGGCCGACGAGAGCACCTTGCTGAAGCTGCTCGATCGCTGGCGAGAGGAAGCGAAGAAGTCAGGACACAGGATCGAACGCATCGCGGTTGCTTTCGAGGCCGGCCGCGACGGCTTCTGGCTGGCGCGTTGGCTCAGGGCGCGTGACATCGAGGCCCACATCATCCACGCATCGAGCGTAGCCGTATCGCGCGAGCACCGGCGCGCCAAGACCGATCGTCTCGACACCGAGCTGCTCAAACGGGCCTTTCTTGGTTGGTTGCGTGGCGAGCGTGATCACTGCAAGATGGTGGCGATCCCGACAATCAAGGACGAAGATGCCAAACGACCCAACCGCGAGCGCGAGAGCCTTGTCGGAGAGCAGAGTCGGATCGTCAACCGAATGAAAGCAGCGTTGATTCGGCTCGGCATCCGCGGCTTCAATCCAAAGCTAAAGAAGGCCATCGAACGCCTTGACGGCTTGCGCACCCCCGAAGGCGAGCCGATTCCGCCCAACACGCTGGCTGAGCTGCGTCGCGACATGGCGCGCCGGCGGCTCGTCAGCGATCAGATTCGGCAGATCGAGGACGCTCGCTTGGAGCGTCTCAAGCAAACGCCGAGTGATGGACCGCACGCAATGGTGCGCCTGTTGGCGCGGGTGATTGGGGTTGGTGTCGAGACCGCCGACATGCTGGTGCAGGAGGTACTATCCCGAAGCATGCGCGACCGAAGGGCGATAGCGCGTTATGCCGGCCTCACTGGCTCGCCCGACGAGAGCGGCAGAAAACGCCGGGAGAAAGGGTTGACCCGTTCCGGCAACGCTCGAGTGAGACGAGGCATGATCGAATTGGCGTGGCGATTTCTCAGGTTCCAGAAGAACAGCGTCTTGGCGCAGTGGTTTCGAACCCGTACCGAGAACGCCCGCGGGACGCGCAAGACCATGATCGTGGCCTTGGCGCGCAAGCTACTGATCGCCCTGTGGCGGCTGGTGCGGGAGGGCATAGTGCCGGACGGCGTCGTTCTGCGGCCGGCATCATGAACGGAGGTCACTGAAGGACACCCAACAGTTTCGGCCTTGTCCGTCCGGTTGTGACGGCTCGCCGATGACGGTTCGAGGTGGCGGGTTCCCGACGTGTTTCCTTGGCTTCAATGCCGAAAGGGAGAATGGGTCCGCCGCTTCGGAGCTTCGCTGCCGATGCGCATGACTGCATCATGGTTCGGGTCCTTGGACCCACCGGATACAAGGTTGTGGCGCGATTGATCGCGCCCGCAAGCGGGCTCCCCTCTGATCGTCATCCCGATCGCACTAAGCGTGCCGTCGTGCTCGAAGCTGTCAAGGTGTAGCCTGGCAACGGCGGAGCTTGTCGCAAGGTTGGTGCGACGGCCTAACCTTGACAGCTTCTGCGCGCGCCAGCGCAAGCGAAGTGCGGGTCGGGACGAAGAAACGGGCTCTCAGATCGAACAAAGAAACTGACAAAGGAAAAAAGATGCGCCGACCTATCGCCTATTGAAATGCCTCCTTGACAAAGCCCATACAAGGAAACCGCGCTTAAGGGAACGTCGTGCCGCAAGCGCTATGGGGATTTGAGCGCCGCGGGCGTGCTGGCTGATTTGGATCGAGCCGGTGCAACGAACTGTTCGACCTTGAAGCGTGTGGTAGAACGGACGAGAGCGCGTTCCCGGCGCTGTGCTGATCCCCTGGCACGAGACCCCGACTGAAGTGAGAGACGCCATGCTTCCTTCCCAGCGCGAGCAGTTCGAGGTGCCGCGCGACATCTGCTACCTCAATGCCGCGTCCTACAGCCCGTTGCCGCGCAAGACGCTGGAAGCGGGGCGTGCCGCCGTCGGGCGCAAGGGCCAGCCTTGGCTGCTTCCCGGCGGTTTTGCCGGCGAGCAGCACGAGCGTGCGCGCGCCGCCGCGGCGCGGCTGATCAATGCCGATGCTGATGACGTCGCGCTGATCTCCTCGGTCGGCTATGGCGTCGCCACCGCGGCAAAGCTGCTGACGATTCCGCGCGGCACGCGCGTGCTCGTGCTGGAGAACGATCACTCCTCGCCGGTGCTGGAATGGCAGTCCCGCGCCGAGGCGCAGGGTTTTGGTGTCGAGACCATTCGCCAACCCGAGGATGGCGACTGGACCTCGGCGCTGCTTTCAGCGATCGAACGATCCGGCGCACCGCCGGTCGCGCTGGCCTCGATCTCGTCGGTGCATTGGTCCGATGGCGGGCTGATCGATGTCGACAAGGTGGGCGCGGCGCTGAAGAAGCAGGGCGCGATGTTCCTGATCGACGCCACCCATCACGTCGGCGTGCTGGCGATGGACGTGAAGCGGCTCGATCCGGACTTCCTGATCTTTCCGACCTATAAATGGGTGCTCGGTCCCTACGGCCGCGCCTTCATCTATGTGGCCAAGCGCCATCAGGATGGCATTCCGCTGGAGCAGACCGCGCCCGGGCGGCGCAATGTGAATGCTGAGAACAAGGTCTACTTCTCCGACGTTCGTTACCAGCCGGATGCAAGACGTTTCGACATGGGCGAGCGCGACCACTTCATTTCATTGGAGATGGCGGCGATCGGCATGGAGTTGATGGCCGAGTGGGGTTCGGCCGCCATCGTGGCGCGCCTGAAGATGCTCACCGGGCGGATCGCAGATGGGTTGCAAAATACCGGCGTGCGCGTGCCGGACGCAAGGGTCCGCGCGCCGCATCTTCTGAGCCTCGGCTTTCCCGGCGGCATGCCGGCGGGGCTGGTGGAAGGGCTGGCCGGCGAGGGCATCTATGTCGCGCCGCGGCTCGGCCGCATGCGTATCTCGCCGCACGTCTATAATGACGAGGAGGACGTGGATCGGTTTGTGGCGGCGCTGGCCAAGCGGCTCCGGGGCTAAGCCCGGCAAGCGCTCTTCCTGCATAGGAGACGGCCAAATTGACCGGTCCCCGGAGGCTGTTCCAATCGGCCCCGGCCGTGTAGTCTAGGGGTCCGCAAAGTCGAGATAAGACAATCCAATCAAAGCAAAAGGGTAGGGGAGACGCGGGAACAGACATGACCGATATCCGATACGTGGCACCGCGCACGCTTGATGAAGCGATTGGCGCATTCGCTGCTGCCGGAAGTGCCGCTCGCATTATGGCTGGCGGTACCGACCTGTTGGTGCAGATGCGATCCGGCCTGGTGCGGCCGGGACTGATCGTCGATATCAAGGGTATCGACGAAATGATGAAGATCGAAGAGACCGCCGATGGCGGCTTCCGGGTGGGCGCCGCCGTTTCCGGCATGACGCTCGCCGAGCACGGGCGTTTCGGCAAGGCCTGGCCCGGCGTGCTGGAGGCCGTGAACCTGATCGGCTCCAAGCAGGTCCAGGGCCGTGCGTCGGCCGGCGGCAATCTCTGTAACGGCTCGCCGGCCGGCGACAGCGTGCCCGCCTTGATCGCGGCCGGTGCCATCTGCACCATCCAGGGTCCGAATGGCCGCCGCGAACTGCCGGTCGAGCAGGTGCCGGCCGGTCCCGGGCCGCACCAACCTCAAGCCCGGCGAAATCCTGGTCGGTTTCACCCTGCCGCCGCGCCCGCCGGGTTCGAGCGATGCGTATTTGCGCATGATCCCGCGCACAGAGATGGACATCGCCGTCGTTGGCCTCGGTGTCAGCCTGACGCTGAAGGACGGCGTCTGCACCGCCGCCCGCGTCGGCCTCGGCGCGGTGGCGCCGACCGCGCTTCTGGTCGAGGCCGCGGGCAAGGCGCTGGTTGGCACGAAGCTCGACGCCGCTGCGCTGGAGAAAGCCGCGGAAGCCTGCCGTGCCGCCTGCCGTCCGATCGACGACAAGCGCGGCACCATTGCCTATCGAGTGAAAACCGCCGGCGTTCTGCTCAAGCGCACGGTTGCGATCGCAGCAAAGCGCGCGGGAGGAAAGTAGGAATATGGCGAAAGTACACGTTTCCACCACGGTCAACGGCGAGCCGATGGAATTCCTCTGCGAGCCGTACGAGACCATGCTTGACGCGCTGCGCGGCTCGCTGGGCCTCACCGGTTCCAAGGAAGGCTGCGCCTCCGGTGACTGCGGCGCCTGCTCGATCACGCTCGACGGCCGGCTGGTCTGCTCCTGCCTCATGCTCGCAGCCGAGGCCGAAGGCCACGAGATCCGCACCATCGAGGGCATGGCGCATGGCGAGCAGCTGCATCCCCTGCAGCAGAAATTCCTCGAGCACGCCGCGCTTCAATGCGGCATCTGCACCTCGGGCATGCTGGTCGCGTCCGAGGCGCTTCTGAAGAGAAATCCTGATCCGACCGAAGAGGAAGTTCGCTTCTGGCTCGCCGGCAATCTCTGCCGGTGCACCGGTTATGACAAGATCGTCCGCGCGGTACTCGATGCCGCGGCTGAAATGCGGGAGACGGCACCATGAACATCGTCACCAACAACAAGTGGATCGGCCAGCGTACCATTCGCCCCGACGGCGTCGACAAGGTCACGGGCCGCGCGGCCTTTGCCGCCGACACCAACATGCCCGGCATGATCTGGGGCAAGGTGCTGCGCAGTCCGCATCCGCATGCGCGCATCAAGAAGATCGACACGTCCAGGGCGGAAAAGCTGCCGGGCGTGAAGGCCGTCGTCACCGCAAAGGACGTGGTTGATTTCCCGATCGAGAAGGGCGCCGTCATGCTCGGCATCCAGGACATGCGCTGGATGTGCCGCAACGTGATGGCGCGCGAGAAGGCGCTGTTCCCCGGGCACCCCGTTGCGGCGGTGGCCGCGACCACGGAAGCGATCGCGGCGGAAGCCTGCAAGCTGATCGAGGTCGACTACGAGGTGCTTCCTTTCGCGATCGAGATCGACGACGCGCTCAAGGACGGCGCGCCGATCCTGCATGAGTGGAACAAGCTCGACGGCAAGCCGTCCAACATCATGGGCAAGCTTGAATCGAAGAAGGGCGATATCGCCGAAGGCTTTGCCAAGGCGGATATCGTCATCGAGCGCTCTTTCACGACGCGCCCGGTGCATCAGGGCTATATCGAGCCGCACGCCTGCCTGATCTCGGTTGCAGCCGACGGCAACACCACGATCTGGAGCTCGAGCCAGGGCCAGTTCATGGTCCGCGCCATGACCGCCCATCTCACCGGAATCCCCCAAAGCAACATCCGCGCGATCCCGGCCGAGATCGGCGGCGGCTTCGGCGGCAAGACCATCGTCTATCTCGAGCCGCTCGCGACGCTGCTCGCGAAAAAGTCCGGCCGTCCCGTGAAGATGGTGATGACCCGCGAGGAAGTGATGCGGGCGACGGGGCCAACCTCGGGCTCGAAGAGCACGGTGAAGATCGGCGCCACGAAGGACGGCAGGATCGTCGCCGCCCACGGCATCTTCCATCTGCAGGCCGGCGCCTTGCCGGGCTCGCCGATCCGCGGTGCGGTCGGCTGCTCCTTTGCGCCCTACGACATCCCGCACATTCTTTCGCAGGGTTATGACGTCTGCTCCAACCGCTCCAAGGTCGCGGCCTATCGCGCGCCGGGCGCGCCGATCGGCGCTTACGCGGTGGAATGCGTGCTCGACGAAGTGGCCTCCGCGCTGAAGATGGATCCGCTGGAGTTCCGGCTGAAGAATGCCGCGAAGGAGGGCACCAAGGCCGCGCACGGCCCGACCTTCCCGCGCATCGGCTACATCGAGACGCTGGAGATGGCGAAGAGCCATCCGCATTACAGCGCGCCGCTCGGCAAGCTGCAGGGAACACTAAGAGGCAGGGGCGTCGCCTCCGGCTTCTGGTTCAACGCCGGCGGCGAATCCTCGGCGCAGGTCAACATTACCGAGGACGGCAACGTCGTCGTCACGACGGGTCATCCCGATATCGGCGGCTCGCGCGCCGGCATCGCCAATATCTGCGCCGAGCTGCTCGGCATCGACTACAAGCGCATCTCCGTCATCATCGGGGACACGCAGACGGTCGGCTTCTCCAACCTCACCGGCGGCAGCCGCGTGCTGTTCGCCTCCTCGATGGTGGTGACGCAATCGACCGAGAAGATCATCCAGACGCTGCGCGAGCGCGCGGCCAAGATCTGGGAGATCGATCCCGAGGCGGTGAAGTGGGAAAACGGCGCCGCGCATCCGGTCAGCCCGAATGCCGGCCAGTTCCCGCCGCTGACGCTCGCCGAGCTTGCGGAAAAAGCGCCCGCGATGGGCGGTCCGATCGGCGCCGGCGTGCAGCTCAATACCCAGGGCGCGGACGGCGGCTTCGGCACGCATATCTGCGACGTCGAGGTCGATACCGATCTCGGCATCGTGCGCGTGATCCGCTACACCGCGATACAGGATGTCGGCCGCGCCATTCACCCCGGCTATGTCGAAGGCCAGCTCCAGGGCGGCGTGGTGCAGGGCATCGGCTGGGCGCTGAACGAGGAGTACATCTACAACAAGGATGGCAAGGTCGATAATCCCGGCTTCCTGGACTATCGCATGCCGGTCTGCTCCGACATGCCGATGATCGACTGCGGCCTCGTCGAAGTGCCGAACTCGAAACATCCGCAAGGCGTCAAGGGCGTCGGCGAGGTGCCGCTGGTGCCCGTCATGGCCGCGGTCGCCAACGCCATCTACAATGCGCTTGGGAAGCGCTTCTACAGCCTGCCGATGTCACCGCCGAAGGTGAGCGAGGTACTGGATGCGCCGACAGCGCAGGCGGCGGAGTAGGGACAACTGCGTAGAGCGGATTAGCGAAGCGTAATCCGCCATCTTCTCTGGATCGCGGCGGGTCACGATTCGCTAAACCCGCCCAGCGAGTAACCATGACCGACGCCGAGAAGGCCGCAAAAGTCCTCGAAACGTTGAAGGCCGCCGAGCGCGAGCCGGCGCAAGCGGCGTTGCCGATGCTCAACGGTTTGATCGGCCTCGTCCAGGCCGATGGAGAAGCGCCGCTGGAAGTCGAGGAGGCGCGCTCCTCGGCCTTCATGGCCATCTGCGAAATCGGCAAGGCGCTGCATCGCGGCCAGAGCGCCGATCGCCTGTGGGCACGGGCCATTGACGCCACCGAACGCTGGAAGTCGCTGGCGAGGTGATGATGCCGGCCGCAACGGCTCGCGATATTGTGCGGCTTCACGGCATCCTGTGCACGGCGCAGAGCTTGTTGCCGTCGGGATCGCGCAGGTAGGCGATGTAGAGTTTCATGCCCGCGCCCTCGCGGATGCCGGGCGGGTCCTCGCAGGTCTTGCCGCCATGCGCGCAACCGGTCTTGTGGAAGGCATCGACGTCGGCCGGGGAAGAAGCCGCAAAGCCGATGGTGCCGCCATTGGCTGATGTCGCGGACTTGCCGTCGATCGGTTTCGACGCCGAGAAGGTCCCGGTCTTGGTGCGCCAGAAGATGCGGTGACGGTCGACAAAGCCGGGCTGGACACCGAGCGTGCCGAGCAGCGCGTCATAGAACGACTTGGCTTTGTCGAGGTCGTTGGTCCCGATCATGATATGCGAAAACATTTTTATCCATTCCTCCGTCGTCAGCGGATATTATTCGCGCAGAAGCGCAGTCCGCGGAGGAATGTCCTAGCAGAAGTTTGCGCTGGAGTGGAAGGCGCAGGACGAGGGGGTGGCGGTTAATTCGATCCCGCCTTTGCGGGACTCGCAATGCCGAGCCAGTCGCTCGCGCGTGCAACCGCAGATGCATCCGTCGGCGCGGAAATCGCCGTCAAGTCGGTGCGATAGTGCGGCAGATAGCCTTCCAGCGAATAGAACACGCAAAGCGCGAGGCTCGCCCAGACTGCCCCGCTGAAATAGAGCGCCATCCAGGTCAGCTCGCCCTTCCAGTGCAGGGGGTCGTGGGTCACGATCCAGCGCGTGCTCACGTCGTAAAGCCCTTCGAGCGGCCGCAGCAGCGCTCTGCCCCGGGCGAGATCGGACCGCCACCGGTTCAGATACATCGGCACGTCGATGGTCATGAGGAACGCCAGATAGAGCGCGATGCAGGCGATGGCAACCACGAGGACCAAGCGAGCCGGCCCGTGATACTCCGGCAGCAGCCGGCACAAGCCGATGCCGACCACGAAGAAGGCGACGGCCCAGATCGAATTCTCGATGGCGTTGCCGAGATAGTTTCTGGTCAGCACGGCATACCAGGAGAAGCATTCCGCGATCAGGATCAGCGGCACGACCGTCCGCGCGGCGTTCAGCGTGGTCTCCGCGCCGGTCATTCCGCCGAGCCGGTACAACAGGATCGCCCACTGCGCGGCGAAGGCGAGCTCGGCGACGGTCGCGACCGAGCGGCCGACCACCACGCTCGACAGCCAGTGGTCGACCAAACAGATGCGCTGCACGTCCGCGCGCGGCAGGAACGAGCGGAAAGCGCAGCCGAAGACATAGCCCGCGCAGAGCAGCAGCATCAGCCCGATGCCGGGCGCGCTCGCAAGGCTGCCGGCCGGCTGTGCCCCGAACTCGCGGTACAGCACGAACCAGACGGCGATATTGGCAGCGCTCACCAGGCTCAAAAAGCCCCACCACCAGGCCAGGGGATTCGACCGGGCCAGTGATTTCGAAAGGGATTTGGGCTGGGCTCGCCACTCCAGAGTCATTCCGGCCGCTCCGCGTGTAATCGAATTTGCATGTGACTAACGTGTGAATGTAGCGATACTGTCATAAACTGGTCACGACAAAAATACGTGTGAGAACGGCTTTTTCGAAAGCGTCGCCAGGGCGGCTACTGTCACAAATGTCATGAACATGAGAGGTCGCGCGTGAGCGTTTCCGTCATCGAGCAAGCGAGGATCCAGGCCGAGGTGCTGGTGCCGCTGGTGAAGGCCTTGCAGGCCGAGCTTGGCGAAGCGCGCGCGAACGCGATTGTGCGCGGCGCCTTGCGTGACCTGTTTCGCCGCTACGGCGAGCAGTTCTGGCGCGCGAAGAACGAGACTGACATCGGCAAGGCCGTGGCGTCCGCGTTCAGGCAGTACGCCCGCGACGACGCGCTTATCTATGACGTGATCGAGCAGTCACAGGATGCTTTCGCCTTCGACGTAACGCGATGCCGCTACGCCGAGTTCTATCACGAGCTCGGCGAGCCGGAGCTCGGATTCCTGCTCGTCTGCAGCGCGGACTTCGACACGGCAGCGGGATTTGGCGGCGACATCGAGCTCACGCGCACGCAGACCCTCATGCAGGGCGCTTCCCATTGCGACTTCAGGTACAAACGGGTGAAGGAGTAGGGCGGGTAACCTAATCTAGCACTACTTTGGCAGATTTACCCACGCCACTGTTTTTCACGGCTTCGTCTTCGGCAGTGTGGGCATTACTGAGATAGTGGTCGAAGAATGAGATCGACGATGGCGTGGCGTACGGCCGGCAGGCTAGGCTGAGGCGGCGGTCCGTTGATTCTTTTTTCGCCCCACTTGTGTGAGGTGACGATGTTGCAGGAAGGCGTAGGCGATCATGGTCATCAATGCGTGACGATGAAGACCTTGCCAGGATCGTCCCTCGAAGTGATCAAGTCTGAGTTTTTCTTTCAACTGCTGATGCGCCTGTTCGCAAATCCATCGTGCCTTGATGGTGGCGGCTAGTCCGGCGCGCTTAATCCGACGAAAGCTTGCCAACGCCGAAACTGTAGCGCTGCGCGTCGTCGCGGCAATAAAGCCACGCCAAGGTTACGCACGTTGGTGTCCTTGACGACGTAGCACTCCGAATTTTCCCGGACCAACGTGCAGGGAGGTCGAAAACGGCGGCTTGATTCTGTAAGAACATGACCCGTCGACGGTCAATCTGGAATAGCGCATGTCCCCGGTCTCTCAGACGAACGAATGGGACGATGAAAAATGTCAAGTGCGGGTTCAAGAATGTCTCGACTTGTCTACTGAGCCTACCCTAGGTAATTCGTTAGTCTGCGGGGATGCGATCAGCCAAACATGGCCGGCGGGCGCCCTTTTGTGTGCAAACAGGAGCGTGCAGTGGCGGTACGAAAGCTCGATCCGGAGGGTGCCAGGCGCTTCGCACACTTCAGTCAAGCGGTCTTGGTTGAGGTTCCCGGTCCCACACTCTACGTCGCCGGTCAGGGCGACGTGACCGGAGACTTCGAAATCCAGGCGCGGAAGGCCTGGACGCAAATCGAGGTCCTGCTCAATGAGGCCGGAATGACGTTGACCGACGTGGTTAAGGTCACCGGTTATGTTGTCGATCGAAATTACATTTCCGCGTATCGCGCCGTTTTCCTGGAAGTGATGGGCGAGGTACGCCCAGCGTCCACGCTCGTCATTTGCGATTTGGTGCACCCGGCGATGCTGGTAGAGATCGAAATTGTAGCTACGAAGAACTAGCACTATTTTGGCAGATTTACTCACGCCGCTGCTTGCTGCAAATTCCATTTTCGGCAGTGCGGGCATTGGTGCGGTGGTGGTTGAATGATGAGTTCGAGGATGGCCTGACGCATCGCTGGCAAGGTTGGTTGCGGTGGCGGTCACTGCATCCCAGACCCCGGCGGCAATGAAGTGCAGCAATTGGTCGCATTCGACGAGGCCGAGCCGCTTCGCCATCGGCGCAATGCTCTTGCGATCGCCGGGACCGATCAGCCCAGACACGTAAAGCGGACACATTTGGCGCCGCGCCTTGTGACCAAACCGATCCAAAAACGGCTTGAGAAAGCATCCAAGCTCCCTCTTCCAATCCGATGTCCTGCCAACCATGGTCGGCCCCTCCAAAAGCCGACCTCCTATGAGTCACAGAAAAACTGATTTGGGAATCCTGTCCCGCTCAAGATCTGCCAAAGTAGTGCTAATCCGCCCTGCGTATTCTTCCTGCGACCGCATGCCCAAGTTTGCTCCGCGGCTCCAGCGTGGTACGCCGCGACCATTGTCCATTGCCAGGTGCAAGATGCTCAGCGCTGCCTTCTCCCTCTTCCTCGCCGTTGCGGCGGGAGTTTCCATCGTCGTCCAGCAGGCATTGAACGCCAATTTGCGCGCCGAGCTCGGCTCCGCCGCCTGGTCGGGATTTACCAGCTACCTCGTCGGTCTCGTCTGCATGGCGCTGCTCGCGATCGCTTTGGGCGATCCGGTTCCGACCGCCGCCTTTGCCCGCATTCCGTGGTGGACCTGGAGCGGAGGGCTGTTCGGCGCGGTCTTCATCGCGCTCGCCATCCTGCTTGTTCCGAAGCTCGGCGCCGCCACCTTCATTACGCTGCTCGTCGCCGGCCAGATGCTGGCCTCGGTTACATTGGATCATTTCGGATGGTTGGGTCTCGCGCAGCGCCCGCTCGACCTGCCGCGCGTGATCGGTGTCTTGCTCCTCATCGGCGGCGTCGTCCTGATCCGGCGCTAGCGCATCGACTGCGTGATGTTCCTCTCTCGAATTATTCCCTTCGCGCGCGAAAAAATCCCGCGGCCTAGGAGGGACTCGGAATCTGGACGGGCCGCTTCGATGCGGCGTGATAGCGCTGCCGAGCGACGAGCACCCCGATCACCAGCAAATTGAGAATATTGGCGCCGATGCCGGTCGCGAAGGCGGGCGCGTAGTAGCCGAAGTGATCGTAGAGCAGGCCGGCGATCCAGCCGCCGCTGGCCATGCCGAACCCGCTGAACAGCAATAGCGTCGGGATGCGCCATGAGGCCTCCGACGCCGGAAACAGCTCGCGCACGGCCAGCACATAGGCAGGGATGATGCCGGAAAAGCCGAGCCCGAACACAGCCGCCACCATGAACAGGCCGGCTTCGTTCTGGGTGACGAGAAAGCTCGTCATCGCTGCGGCCTGCCACGCAGATCCGATCAGCACGGTCGCGAGACCGCCGATGCGATCGGAGATCGCGCCCCAGATTTGCCGGCTCAGGAACGCGGTGCCGAGCAGCACCGACAGCATCAGGGCGCCCATCGAACGGGTGATGCCGAGATCGCTGCAGAAGGCCACGAGATGGCCTTGCGGCATGGCCATGGGAATGCAGCACAGCACCCCGGCGCCGCACATCATCGCAAATACGACGTTGCGCGGCAGGCCGAGCAGGCGCGTCTGGCCGGCACCGACAGCGGACGCTGTCGCCTGTTGGAAGTGTTCGGGCGGCCGGCGAAAATAGATGGCGGCCAGCGGCACGATGACGATGATCTCGGCGGCCGCATACCACAGCATCGTCTGGCGCCAGCCGAAGCCGGCGATGGCGCGCTCGAACAGCGGCGGCCACATCGCCCCCGCCAGATAGCTGCCGCTCGAAATCAGTGCCAGCGCCGAGCCGCGCCTGCGGTCGAACCAGTGGCTGACATAGATATACAGGGGCGCATTGATGCCGCCGAGGCCGATCAGGCCAATAAATAACCCGTGTCCGATCCACAGCGGCCAAGGCGGCCCCAGCGTCGAGATGGCCAGGCCAAGGCCGATCATCAGCGCGCCGAAAATGACGGTCCATCGCGTTCCGACGCGGTCTGCGATGCGGCCCATCATGATGCCGCCGATGCCGGAGCCGAGCCACGCCAGCGCACTGGCCAAAGCCGGGATTGAGCGCGTGCCGCCGACCTCGCCGGCGATGTCCTTGAGCGCGACCGCCGTGATCCAGGCGGCCCCAAACGCCATCATCATGGTGAGGAGCGCCACCGAGGCGACGGTCCAGGATTCCCTGGTCTCGATCGAGGAAGGCGATTGCAGCATGAATAAGTGTCCCGGCAGCATCCTTTTACAGATCGCAGCCGAATTGACCAGTGCGCTGGGCCAAGGTCAGCCGCGCGTATCGGATTGAACGGAGCCGCGACGGTCGGCCAAGCCGCCGGCGCGCCGCCAAGTGCTCTGGTGACTTTTCCAACCCTGCGGCGAGGCTAAGCCTTGTGCGGCGCGGCAACGATAGCCCTTGAGGTGTCGATCATCCGTGCGATTTAATCATCCGCGATCTGCCTGTGTCGCTGATCGTAGAATTGGGAGACTTAAAATGAGAATGTTAGTTGGATTGCTATTTGCATTGTTGCTGTCCGTTTCCGCCAATGCTCAAGATTTGCCATTTCGGAAGGAGCTGAAGCGCGCGGATCTCACCGGTACAAACATGGAAGTCATCACCAGCATCTCCGAAATCAAGCCAGGCGAGACATCAATGCTCCATATCCATCATGGAGAGGAATCATTTTACGTCTTGGAAGGTGGCACCATTGAACGTCCAGACGGCAAGCAAGTACCCTTCCCAGCCGGCATCGCTGGCGTAAATGTCCGCGATGTGCCGCACGGCGCTTTCAAGGTTGTCGGCGACAAGTCAGTGAAGCTTCTGACGGTGCACATCGTCGATAAGGGCAAGCCGCTGTACGACAAGCCACCGCCAAAGTAGGATTTGTTGGCTAGGGGCGCTCATTGCTCTCTGAGTGCATGCGCGCCCCTATCCAACCTCGCCTTTGACCCCAAACGGACCTCGGGCGACCGCCCGACGGCTGGCGTTTGCCTCACGTGAGTTCCCCCAAACGTGCTAACTTGGGTCAGGGCGCCTGTTTCCGCATTGGAGGGGCACAGCATGGATGAGTCCAGAAAGCTCGCCGCGATACTGGTGGCAGACGTTGTCGGGTTCAGTCGTCTGACCGGAACGGACGAGGACCGCACCCTGGCAAGGCTGCGCGCACTTCGAAGCGACCTGATTGACCCGACGATCGCGGTGCACAAGGGTCGCGTGGTAAAGCGAACCGGTGATGGAGCCATTGTCGAATTTCGAAGCGTTGTCGATGCTGTTCGTTGCGCTATCGAAATCCAGAACTCAATGATCGAGCGCAACGCCGGCTTGCCGCCGGAGCGGCGGATCGAATTTCGGATCGGCATTCATCTCGGCGATGTTGTGGAGGAAAGCGACGGCGACCTGATGGGTGACGGCGTCAATATCGCAGCGCGATTGGAAGGCGTCGCGCAACCAGGGGCAATATGTCTTTCGGAAGACGCCTATCGACAGGTAAAGTCGCGGCTTGATCTTGAGGTCAGCGATCTTGGTGAGACCAAGCTGAAGAACATCGCCGACCCGATACACGTTTATTCACTTCGGTTCGGGAATGCGATCGCAAAAGCGGCTGCGCCGGCCGCGACCACGAATGCGCCCGCAATATCACTCCCCGAGAAGCCATCAATCGCGGTCCTGCCCTTTCAGAATATGAGCGGCGACCCGGAGCAGGAATACTTTGCGGACGGTATGGTCGAGGAAATCATTACGGCACTTTCGCATTTTCGAAATCTGTTCGTGATCGCGCGAAATTCGAGCTTTACTTACAAGGGGCGCGCCGTGGACGTGAAGCAGGTGGGCCGAGAACTCGGCGTGCGCTATGTCCTCGAAGGCAGCGTTCGGAAAGCTGCGGGAAAGATCCGGATTACTGGGCAGCTGGTTGATGCCGCCAGCGGAGCGCATCTTTGGGCGGGGCGATTTGACGGGTCGGTTGATGACATTTTTGAGTTGCAGGACCAGGTGACGTCGAGTGTCGTAAATGCGATCGCGCCCAAGCTCGAGCACGCAGAGATCGAGCGTGCGAAGAGAAAGCCTACCGAGAATTTGGATGCCTACGACCACTTTCTCCGCGGAATATCGATTTTGAATTCGTGGACGCGCGATAGCAACTATGAAGCGACGGAGAGCTTCTGCAAAGCGATCGAGTTGGACCCCAATTTCGCATCGGCCTACGGCATGGCTGCCTGGTGTTACGTCTGGCGAAAGGCAAATGGCTGGATGAAGGAGCCCCAATTGGAAACTGCTGAAGCGACACGACTTGCCAGGAGAGCGGTCGAGCTGGGCAGGGATGATGCGGCTGCGCTTGCAAGGGCCGGACATGTAATCGCGTATGTTGCCAGCGACCTGGACAGTGCAGTGCCCGCGATAGATCGTGCTCTTTTACTCAATCCAAACCTGGCTTCGGCGTGGAATTTTGCCGGATGGACGAGAGTGTTACGGGGCGAACCAGAAGCCGCGATCGAATATCTGGCACGTTCGATGCGTCTCAGTCCTCTCGATCAACTTGGTTACAGTGCGAAGGGGTCAACCGCGCACGCCCATTTCTTTTTGGGAGCGCACGATGACGCGTCGGCATGGGCAGACAAGGCGGTTCAGGAAAATCCCAACTACTTGATTGTGAATTGCATCGCTGCCGCAAGCCACGCATTCGCTGGACATCAGGAAAAGGCGGCCCAGGCAATAAGCCGCATGCTTCAAATCGATCCGTCTCTGCATATTACTAAAATCAGGGAGCTGTTTCCCCTCCGGCGCTCGGGTGATCTCGCCAAATACGAAGAAGGCCTGCGTAAGGCAGGATTGCCCGAGTGAAAATCAATCCGGTTGTCAGCCCACTTCAATGGGCCGGAACTGATTTGCCCGTCGTGCTGATTTTCATAAATTACGTCAAGTCCTCTCGCGAAAAATATTCCGCTTGTGCCGTCGGGCAAATCACTGGCTTTAGTTCGCGCCGTCCCGCGCCCGATACCAGGGGCGCTTCGCGGTCGTCACGAAACGTGGCGCGGGATGCGGTGGACGCGACGGCTTCACGCGACGAGTGAAGCAGATCGCGGACGGCCAAGTCGTGTGGTCCTGATCTCCCGACGCTGGGATCAACCCCCGGGTCAAGAGCCCGGGGGGACGGTGGCTAAAAAGCCGGCACACCGGGGAGAGCACGAAGCAGCCGTTAACACCAATCGCGCGTGCGGGAATGCCGGGTTGTTTCCGGTGGACCTGTCTACTCGTGTGCTTTTGTTTCTACCTTTGCACACGAGGCCGCGGGTGCATCGGCGCCCGGCATTCCCCACGCCCTCTGGGCGGAAGCGGATGACAAAACTCGGACGCAATGCGCCGCGAGAACGAGAGAGCGCGTTCAGCGTGCTGGATCAGATTTTGGTGACTTGAATGCGCCTAGCTCAGCCCTTCATACACCATGAAGCCGCGGGCGATCCTGAGCTTGCGCAGCGCGCGGGGCACGATCTTTTGCGGCGGCGGATGGATGTAGCGCCACGAGGCAACCCGCAACTCGCCAAGCGTGCCGCCGTGGCTCTCGAACGGCGCAAGCATGCCGGTCAGGCTGATCGGCGTGTGGGCGCGGTTGTTGAAGGGAAGCAGCAGCAGCTCGAGATGGGTGGTGGCGCCCCTCTTCGAGGTGGCGGTGAGGCCGGCGATCGCCGGGAGCATCTCGTCGCCAACGGCGGCAACGATCTCCTCGATCTCGCTTCGGCTCTCCGCGGCGAAAAGGGCGGCAAAACTTGTGTCCTTCACGTCGCGGCCGAACAGCGCGCAGACGCGGGTGCCGGCGACGCGGAAGGGATAGCCGGCCGCGGGATCGCAGGAGAGCACGAAAATGTCGCCGAGCAGCTCGCGCAGCGAGGCCGGCTCGATTTCGCTGCGGTCGGGGGCGCGCGCGTCACCGCGCTTGCCGTCCCAATAAGTGAAAAACTGGCGGCTGGAAGGATGCTTCATGTTACAAACTCACCCCCGCGCAGGCTGTCGCGGGACAATTCTGTCCCACTTTCGCGCACGCGCATTCCCGAAAACACTTGTGCCGGAGAGACTGTGCAGCGTCCATGCCGCGGCGGCGCGGGCGCGCCGCTTTGCGGCGTTAAGGTTAAATTAACTACGCGGTTGCGGCGGCCAGCCACGCCGCTAGGGTCTTTCCATCGCGTCTCGCCGGTTTTCTCCAGGTTCCCTGCGAGGCGCAAGACAGGTGGCGTCAAACAGATTGGTCAGGTGAGCGGGGAGGGGTGGGGACACACCCGGACCCGCAGCCAAAGATCAAAGCAACAAGGGAGGGTGTTCTCAGCACCCTCCCTTCACTTTTTTCACCTTCGAGAAAATCCCGTGCCCCGGACGCAGCGCAGCGCGTCTTCGCGGTGCGCTGCAGAGCCGGGACCCATCGTGCATCCGATCCGATGCTGGGTTCCGGTTCTGCGTCGCATCACTTCATGCCGAGCCGCGTCCGGGACACGAGAGAGGTGCGATTGTGCACTTGCACAGACGGGGCAAAGGCGCCTATCTCAAGCTTGTCCCTTTTTGAAGCGCCGCTGAAGGTCTTCTTGTCCTTGGAATCCCCGCAAGACCCAACACAGGCCAGCCCGCCAGGATCGCCGGCTGAGTTCGCGCCGCGGCCGCCGCGCGAGCCGATTCTGACGCTGCCGCCGGCGCTGACGGCCTATGTGCTGCTGCTCGCGATCATTCACCTGCGCGTGTTCCTGCCGGTGAGTTGGGAAGAATGGACCATCGACGTGTTCGGTTTCATCCCGAAGCGCTACGACACCACGCTGCTCGATGTGACGTTTCCAGGCGGCGCCGGCGCCAAGGTGTGGACCTTCGTGACCTATTCGCTGCTGCACGCCAATTTGAGCCATATCGGGTTCAACGTGTTGTGGCTGTTGCCGTTCGGCAGCGCGCTGGCGCGGCGCTTTGGCGCGGTGCGGTTCTTTGTCTTCATGGCGGTGACGGCGGCGGCCGGCGCGCTCGCGCATCTCGTCACGCATGAGCACGCGCTGGCGCCGATGATCGGCGCGTCGGCTTCGGTATCCGGCACCATGGCGGCTGCGATCCGCTTTGCCTTCGTGCGGGGCAGTTTCCTGTCGTTCTCGCGCGGCGACGCCGACGCCGCCGCGAAAGTTCCGGCGCTGTCGCTGTGGCGTGCGCTGCGCGACGGCCGCGTGCTCGCGTTCCTGGCGATCTGGTTTGGCGTCAACATCATCTTCGGCATTGGCTCGATCACGATCGGCATGGACGAAGGCCAGAGCGTGGCCTGGCAGGCGCATATCGGCGGCTTCTTCGCGGGGCTGCTTTTGTTTTCGCTGTTCGATCCGGTGCCGCGCGGCGAAAACGATGCTGCAGGTGCGTTGTCGAATCCGCCACATTAGGCCGCCACATTAGGTCAGTTGCCGTGACTGATTGCACGACGAGGCGATTCGATTCATCATCCCCAAGCAACGATAAAAACTGCTGAAACGAAATCGGCGCCAGACTGTTGTGTTTGACTCGCAAGAATACGGCCCCATCTTTTAAGCGGGCCGGGCCTATTCAGGGAGGCGACTATGACGGTGCGAGCAATCCTCGATACCAAAGGCCATCAGGTCGAAAGCGTGCAGCCGGGCGCAAAGGTTTCGGCAGCGGTGAAGGTCCTCGGCGACAAACGGATCGGCGCGGTGCTGGTGACGAACCTCGGCCGCATCGAAGGCATTCTCTCCGAGCGCGATATCGTGCGCGTGCTGAGCGAGCGGGGAGCGGAAGCGCTGGACGAGCCCATCAGCAACGTGATGACGCGCAAGGTCGTGAGCTGCAAACAGTCCGACACCGTCGGCGCCATCATGGAGATGATGACGCTCGGCAAATTCCGGCATCTGCCCGTCGTCGAGGACGGCAAGGTGGTCGGGTTGATCTCGATCGGCGACGTCGTGAAATGGCGCGTGCAGGAATATGAGCGCGAGCAGGAAGCGCTGCGCGAGTACATCAAGACGGCGTAGAAGCAGATCCGAAAAAACGGTATCGGTTTTCCGACAAGACCATGCGCAAATAGTGGAAGTCCTACGGCACTCTCGCCTTCACCGCGCCGGGGTCGGGCGGCGCCAGCACGTCGATTGCTTCCTGGATGGAGTCGATCGCGCGTTCGGCGGAACGTGCGCCGTGCTCGATCAGGTCGGCGGCGCGATGGAAATCGAACCAGCCGACCTGGCCGACCCGCGGCGAGATCAAGAGATCAGGCGGATCGCCGGCGAGGCGGGCACGCGTGATGCGGTCCTGCATGATGTTGAAGGCGTCGACCATCACCGTCGAGATGCCCGGTCGTCCGCCGCCGCCGAAGAATTCGCGCTTCACGGTGCGCTCGGGCGAGAAGAACTTGCCGAAGCGGCGCTTGGGCGGCGGCGCGTCGGCCTCGGTCTCGACCGGCTCCTCCGGCGGCAGCGAGCCGTGGGCGTAGATGGTGGTGGAATGGGTGAAGATATCGCTGGAAAGGTTGGCCGCGATGACGATTTCCGCGCCGAGCGCGCGCGCCGCCGACACCGGAACCGGATTAACCAGCGCGCCGTCGACCAGCCAGCGGTCGCCGATCAAAACCGGCGCGAAAATGCCGGGCAGCGCATAGGAGGCGCGCATCGCGTCGACCAGGCGGCCATGGGTCAGCCAGATCTCGTGTCCGGTGCGCACCTCGGTCGCGACGGTGGCGACCTTGATCGGCAAATCCTCGATCAGGGTGTTGCCGATCGAGGCTCCCAATTGCGCTGCGAGCTTTTCGCCGCCGATCAGGCCAGAGCCGTTCAGGCGAATGTCGAGGTAGCCGAGGATGTTGCGCATCTGCAGGCCGCGCGCCCATTCCTCCAGCGTGTCAAGATGTCCGGCAGCGTACGCGCCACCGACCACGGCGCCGATCGAGGTGCCGACCACGACATTCGGCACGATGCCGTGCGCGAGCAAAGTACGCACGATGCCGATATGGGCAAAGCCGCGGGCGGCGCCGCCGCCCAGCGCCAAGCCGATGATCGGCCGGCGGATGCTGCCGAGACCGACCTTGTCGCCATCCTCAGACCCGTTTTGGCTACGCCGCGTCAAACGCTCAAGCACCGAAAGTCTCCTGGCAAGCCAGATTATTTGCTCCAGTCTGGACTCGCCAGAAATGACCGCAAGCATGGTTTATGCCGCGGATAGGCAGGTAATGTGACTGTATCGCGACCTAAGAAACCAACTCCCCGGCATCATAGGGGTTCCAAAGCCTGCCCAGTGCCTGGGCGAGGACGGGGGCGACGGCTTGAATTTGCCGCGTTTTCGGTGAAAAGCAGGAAACATGACACTAGGGGGTGACGGCATCTTCCGATGGCGGCGCGGCGTACGGCTGTGGCCCGCGCTCGTGCTTGCGGGAATTTTGTTCTCCGTTTCCGCCTTTCCGGCGAAAGCTCAGCTCTTCAGCGACCGCCCGCCGCCGGTGCCGCCGGCTGCCGTGCCCGATCCAGGGGCGGCCGTTTCTCTCGCGCCGCCGTCGGGCGCCGGTCCGCTCCCAAGCCTGCCGCCAGCGCTGACGCAACCTGCCATCGGCACCGTGCCACCCGCCGCGCCGCCGGGCGGCGCTCCGGCACAGGCGGTGCTCGCGCTCTCGGCGCGCTATGGCAAGGATCTGCCGGCCATCAATGCCGGCCTGGTCTGGCGGATCTTTTCCGACCGGCCGGATGAGACCGGCACCTTCAAGATGATCCGCGAGGATCGCAGCGCGACGCCGAACGTCGTGCTGCCGCCCGGCAATTACGTGGTCCATGTCGCGTTCGGCCTTGTCAGCTCCGTGCGCGCGGTGACGCTGAAGGCGGAGACCGATCGCGAGGCGTTCGTGCTGCCCGCCGGCGGATTGCGCATCGAAGGCCGGGTCGGCACGTCGAAGATCCCGCAGAACCAGATTTCGTTTGCGATCTACAAGGGCAGTCAGTTCGAGGGCGGCGACCGCGCCTCGCTGGTGCCGAACGTTGCGGCAGGCGACGTCGTGCTGCTGCCGGAAGGCATCTATTACATCATCTCCAACTATGGCGATGCCAATTCGGTGGTGCGCTCGGACATCCGCGTGCAGGCGGGCAAGCTCACCGATGTCGTGGTCACCCATCGTGCCGCCGTCATCACGCTCAAGCTGGTCTCCGACAAGGGCGGCGAAGCGCTCGCCAACACCGCCTGGTCGGTGATCACGCCGGGCGGCGACGTGATCAAGGAATTGATCGGCGCGTTCCCGAAGGTCGTGTTGTCGGAAGGCGAGTATCGCGCCATCGCCAAGAACGAAGGCAAGGTCTACGAGCGGCCCTTCAACGTCGTGAACGGCGTCGACGGCGAAGTCGAAGTCGTCGCGCGCTAGACTAGAACCGCGTAACGATGTCCGAGAGCGCGGGGCGAGGGCGGTCCTCGCTCGGTTTTGACGGCGTGCCGATATGGATCAGGCCGGCGAGCTTTTCGTCAGCCTTCAATCCAAAGCCATCGAGCACGTCGCGGTCGAACGCGAACCAGCCGGTCAGCCAGCAGGCGCCATAGCCGAGCGCGGTCGCCGCCGTGACGATGTTCATGGCGCTGGCGCCGGCCGACAATTCCTGCTCCCACGGCGGCACCTTGGGATGCGGTTTGGTAAAGCTGACCACGCCGATCACGAGCGGCGCGTCGGTCAGCCGCTTCTTCTCGCTCTCGATATCGGCTGCTGAGGTTTGCGGATTCTTCTTCGCAAACACCTTGGCGATGATCTCGCCGGCGCGGACGCGAGCATCGCCCTCGAACAGGATGAAGCGCCAGGGCGCAAGCTTGCCGTGATCGGGCACCCGCGCGCCGATAGTGAGAATGGTTTCGATCTCGGCCGGAGAGGGGCCGGGACCGGTCATCTCCCGCGGTTTAATCGAACGTCGGGTCTTCAGGAGTTCAATGGCGTCGGGCACTGATCAATTCTTTCGTAAAACATTGAGCTTCCCAACAGATAGGCAGGCGAAACCGCAGGTGGAAGCGACCTTGGATCGATTTTGATCAGGCCGCCGCGGCCAGCTTCGTCCGCTTGATATCCGGTGGCGTCGCCTCATCGGCGAGCGCGGCGATGGCCTCTTCCGTCGACATCACCTTCTGGCCTTCGCTGCCGAGCCGGCGGACAGAGACGGTGTGGGTCTCGGCTTCCCTCTTCCCGACGGCGAGCAGGGCCGGGATCTTCGCCAGCGAATGTTCGCGGACCTTGTAGTTGATCTTCTCGTTGCGGAGGTCGATCTCGGCACGCAAGCCCGCGCGCCGCAGGGCGGCCAGCACCGTCTTGGCGTATTCGTCGGCCTCCGAGGTGATGGTGGTGACGACAATTTGCGTTGGCGCCAGCCAAAGCGGGAAGTTGCCGGCATAGTGCTCGATAAGGATGCCGATGAAGCGCTCCATCGAGCCGCAGATCGCGCGATGCACCATCACCGGCGGCTTCTTTCCGCCATCATGGTCGATATAGAACGCGCCGAACCGCTCCGGCAAATTGAAGTCGACCTGCGTGGTGCCGCACTGCCAGTCGCGGCCGATGCCGTCGCGCAGCACATATTCGAACTTCGGCCCGTAGAACGCTCCTTCGCCCGGATTGATCTCGGTCTTGATGGTCTGGTTGTGGCTGCGCGACTTGATCTCCTGCAAGACCGTCGCCATCACGCGCTCGGCGTGATCCCACATCGCGTCGGTGCCGACGCGCTTCTCCGGCTTGGTCGAGAGCTTGATCGTGAGGTCCCCGGTAAAGCCAAAATCCTCATAGACCGAGAGAATCAGGTCGTTGATCTTCAGGCACTCATCGGCAAGCTGCTCTTCCGTGCAGAAGATATGCGCGTCGTCCTGGGTGAAGCCGCGCACCCGCATCAGCCCGTGCATCGCGCCGGACGGCTCGTAGCGGTGCACCACGCCGAATTCGGCGAGGCGCAAAGGCAGGTCGCGATAGCTCTTCAGGCCATGCTTGAAGATCTGCACGTGACCCGGACAGTTCATCGGCTTCAACGCGAACCAGCGCTTGTCCTCGGCCTCGTCGCCGGCGGATTGCGCCGCGAACATGTTCTCGCGGTACCAGTCCCAATGGCCCGAAGTCTCCCACAGCGACTTGTCGAGGATCTGCGGTGCGTTGACCTCGTCGTATTCGCCGGTCAGCCGCCGGCGCATATAGGCGATGACCGCCTGGAAGATGGTCCAGCCCTTCGGATGCCAGAACACCACGCCGGGGCCTTCCTCCTGGAAGTGGAACAGGTCGAGCTCGCGGCCAAGCTTGCGATGATCGCGCTTCTCGGCTTCCTCGATCTGCTTGAGATACGCGTCGAGCTCCTCCTGTTTCGCGAATGCCGTACCGTAGATGCGGGTCAGCATCGGATTGTTGGAATCGCCGCGCCAATAGGCGCCGGCCACCTTCATCAGTTTGAAGGCGTTGCCGATCTTGCCCGTCGAGGTCATGTGCGGGCCACGGCATAGATCGAACCAGTCGCCCTGGAAATAGATCTTGATTGGCTCGGCGCCGGGAATGGCGTCGACCAGCTCGACCTTGAAGTTCTCGCCCTTGTCGCGGAACACCTGTTTTGTCTTTTCGCGGTCCCAAACCTCTTTCGTGAAGGGTTTGTCGCCCTTGATGATCTCGCGCATCTTCTTTTCGATCGCGGCAAAGTCTTCCGGCGTGAACGGCTCGTTGCGGAAGAAGTCGTAGTAGAAGCCGTTCTCGATGACGGGGCCGATCGTCACCTGCGTGCCCGGCCACAGCGATTGCACGGCTTCGGCGAGTACATGCGCGGCGTCATGCCGGATCAGCTCCAGCGCGCGCGGCTCTTCGCGGTTGACGAACTCGATCTTCGAATCCTGCGTGATGGGATCGTTGAGATCGGCGAGCTCGCCGTCCAGTGCCATCGCCACCGTGCGCTTGGCGAGCGAGGGCGAAATGCCCTTGGCGATCTCGAGGCCGGTGGTGTTTTGCGGAAATTCGCGCCTGGCGCCGTCGGGGAAGGTGAGGATGATCGTGTGGACGGGTTCCACGGGCTTCAGATTTGAAAGCGAGTATTGGAATCCGGATTCGGATTTGTGATCGGACATGTCGGTCTCCTGAGGCTCACTCCTGCGAACGAGCGCAGGTAAGCGGGAACAAGGAGCGATATAGCAGGCGAATCGGGCAAAGCAATCAGTGCCGTCGGGCAAAATCCGCAAATAACCGGCATTTCACCGGACTTGCATCACTTCACAGCCCGTGGTTACCACCGCATGGACTTGCCCCCCTCGGCTTGTTAGGCTCGCCAAAGTCCTTCCTTTGCCTGTTCCGGCCGTTCCCATGTTTCCGCGCTTCGCTCTGGTCGCAGCCTTGGTCCTTGTCTGCGGTCCTGCGTCGGCGGTTTCGTTCGGCGCGCGGCCGGCGCCGGGACTGGCGGCGGCGGTCCCGATGACCTTCTACGTCGTCAAGGGCGCGCCGGACTCTTGCGGCCGCGGCTGCGACCGTTGGATCGAGGTCGAAGGGCAGGTCGATTCCAATGCCGCCGCGCGCTTCAGGAAATTCCTGTCGCAGCAGCGCGATCGCTCGCTGCCGATCTATTTTTATTCCCCCGGCGGCAATCTCGACCAGGCGGTCGCGATGGGCAATATGCTCCACGAAAAGCCCACGGTGGCGCGTGTCGCGCGAACGGTGGTGCGCGAATGCGGCTTCGAGGCGCAGGACAGCCAGATCTGCGTCAAGCTGAAGCAGTCCGGCCGCGAGCTTCACGGCGATCTGTTCACGCACAATGCGATGTGCGCCTCCGCCTGTCCCTATCTGATCCTCGGCGCTGCCACACGCGAAATTGCGCCCGATGCGGCGCTGGGCGTGCACGCGCCGAAGGTCTTGATTTCCTTCAGCGGCGTCGGCAAGCCGACGCAAGCGATGGTCGCGGCGGCGACCGAGCGCGGCCGCGAGCGTGGCGATCGCCTGCTCGCGGGCTATTTCACCCGGATCGGCGCCGATGCCGCGCTGCTCGATCTCTCCAGGACGGTCAAGTTCGAGGACATGCACGTGCTCACGCGCGAGGAGATCGCCCGCTTCGGTATCGACCGGCGCCAATTCGTGGAGTCGTCGTGGTCTTTCGAGAACAACGGACGCAGCACTGTGCGCAAGGTCGCCGTCCAACGTAGTCCCGGCGAGAAATCCTTTCGCCTGATGCAGTGGCGGCTCATCTGTTTCGACAGCGACCGCTTCGAGTTGGATGTTCAGCGACCGGCGACAGCGAACCCGACCTTCGCGTCAGTTGCGATTATTGGCGGCAGCGCAAGGCCACAATATTTCTCCTATCCGCCGGCCAAGGCGTCGGGCTTCGAAGTGTGGGGCATGCGGATGGCGAAGGCGTCGGTGCAATCGCTTCTCGACCTGCCACAACTCGAGTTCGCGGAGTCGTCGGTTGCCGCGGACGGACACCGCGTTCCGCAGTCCATGAAACTCTCCAGCGAGGGATTGGCGGGCGCGTTGGACAGTCTGATGGTTACCTGTCCGGCGTCGAAAAATCCGACACCATCGCGGACTGTCGTGTCGCGCGACCGCGCGGAGAAATAGACGGCGCTATATCTCCCGCCAGCTCCCGCCAATTCACGCATCCCATGCGACGCAGGATGATAATTTATGCAACTGCATCAAACCGTCTGCTATAGAGAGGCGTGACTCTTCGTTTTGCTCCCACTGCATTGATGCTCGGAAACATCGTCACCGGCTGCGCGATATTGGCACCGGCGGGGATGTTGAATGAACTGTCTGAAGGCCTCGGCGTCAGCATCCGCGCCGCGGGGCTGCTCATCACCTTCGGCGCGGTCGTGTTGTGCGTGGGTTCTCCGGTCACAGCGTGGCTGACCAGCCGGATCGAACGGCGCACTCTGCTCGTCACGACCTTGGCGGTGCTCGCCCGTCACCAACGCCGCCTCTGCCTTCGCGCCGGACTACGCGACGCTGCTGGTCATTCGAATGATCATGCTGGCCGTGGGAGTGATCTACACGCCGCAGGCAGCGGGTACGGCGGCGCTGATCGTGCCGGTGGAGAAGCGCGGCAGCACAATCTCATACATCTTTCTCGGCTGGTCGCTCGCGGCTGCTGTTGGCCTGCCGCTGATCACCTTCATTGCCAGCCGCCATGGCTGGCAGGCCGTCTATGGCGCGATCGGCGCGATAGGCTTTCTGGGCTGCGGACTGCTCGCCTGGCGATTGCCCGGCGGACTGCGCGCCGCCCCGGTCGAGCTCAAGACCTGGCTTGATCTCGGTCGCGATCGTTTGATCATTCTCTTGCTGTCGATCACGGCCCTGCAGATGTCGGGGCAGTTCACGATCTTCACCTATATGGGTCCGCTGCTGAAGAGGTTGACCGATGCAAGCCCCAATGAGATCGGGATTGTATTCGGGCTTTATGGCGTCTTCGGCTTTGTCGGCATCCTGATCGCGACCCGCATTGTCGATTCCTGGGGGGCGTATCGAACCTCCGTGCTGTCCACGTCGATGGTGTTTGCGGGCATCGCCGGATGGGCGCTGGGTGCCGGCATCTATATTCTGATGGCGTGTGGGGTCGTGGTGTGGGGGGTGGGGTTTGCCGCGACGAATTCGATGCAGCAAGTGCGGCTGGTCGCGGCCGCTCCGCCGCTGGCTCCCGCCTCTGTCGCGCTCAACACTTCCGTGCTCTATGTCGGGCAGGCGATCGGCTCGTTCGTCGGCGGCCTGTTCTACGCGCGCGAGCTGCTCCATGGCCTCGGGTTTGTCGCAATGGCCTTCGTGGCGTCGGCGGTGGTGCTGGTGGTCGCAAGCCAGCCTCGGTCGGCCCCGGCAAGCTAGCCGCTCGGCGCCCCGGGGGGCTGGCCAATCGGCCGCGGCCGCGTTAAATCGCAAGCCGCAGAACAGGCCGGAACCGGCTTTCCGTTTTCCGATCACCGACAAACGAAAGTAGACTGACATGAGAATGATGTTGGCGTTCGCGGCAGCGCTTTATTCCGCTGCGGCACTCGCGCAATCTGCCGCGCCTCCGGCGGACCAGCCCGCGGCCCCGGCCAAGTCGGCGAAGCAGGCCAAGGCGAAGGCGCCCGCCAAGGGCGTAGCCAAGGGATCAATCGCGGTGCGGCTGCAGGCGTGCCAGGATCTCGATGACGGAACCAAGGAGCGGCTGAACTGCTACGACGAGGTGATCGCGCCGGCGCCGAAGCCGAAGGCGGGCGCGGCCAAGACCGTGATGGACTGCAAGTTCACCAAGGAAGAGGACGAGCGGCTGGCCTGCTACAACGGCTTTGTCGACAGCATGCCGAAGCTGCCAAAAGGCTAGTCGCCAAATCCGGGTCAGGATTGCGTTGAAGACGACGCCGGGCAAATTGCAGGGCGCTGCTGGCGCGCCGACGACGCGATCGAACAGGGAAGGGGAGACTTAGCGGCTCGAGGACGAGAGCGTGCTGGTCGCAACCCGCATCGAGGGCGCGGCCATCTTCACCAGCACCTGTTCGATCGGATTTCTCGTCCAGGCCTGCGTGACGTAGTCGCGATGGGTGATGCCTTCGCCGGTTTTGACGAAGACCACGCTGCCCGGGCGCAGCGGTCCGTCCATGCTCTCGGAAACCGCGATGCCCTTGCCGCGCAGCATCGACATCAGCTCGTGGTCGCGAGGCGAGGTGTAGTGCGTGTAGGAGCTGACGAAGAAGCCGTTGCGATGGGTTTCGATCCAGGAGGCGAACTTGTCGAGCTCGCCATAGACCGCATCGAGCAGGATCACGCCGCGGACGCGATCGCTGATGCCGCCGACTTCGAGGCTCCAGGCGGTCGGCAGGAAGCCGCCGCTATAGCCGACGATGACGATCGGCATTTTCTCGAAGGCCTTGGCGCTCGCCGGATCGCCATAGAGCTTGGACAGGTTGCCTGCCGACTCGTCCATGAACCGCTTGAAGCCGCCGGGCTGCCAGAACTTGCCGGCCGAGGAATCGGCGGCGTCAACAGCCATCTGTGGAGCAAGGAGCACGGCGTTGACGCCGGAATCGGAGATCTGTTGCGGCACCAGTTGCCGGTCGCGCACGTCGCGCTCCAGGGTGGCGCCATTGCCGTGGAAGAACACGACGATCACGCCCGGCTTCTGCACGTCGAAATTCTCGGGGATGTGCACCAGCACGCGGTTGTCGTTGTAGGTCTGGTCCTGCCAGTAGACGTGGCCGGAATAGCTGCGATGGCCCTTGCGGCTGCCGGAGGAAATGTTGAGGAACGGCGCGTCGGAAGCGGGGTTGCTGCCGTAATAGGGGAAGGCGGAAGACTTCATGCTGACCAGCGTGGTCACCTCTTCCCCGGTAGGCTGGGGCTGCCGCTTGTAGGGAACGGTCGGCTCAAGCGAAGCGACACGGTAACTTTGGGTCTGTACCCGTTTCGGCGCGAAGTCGGCGAGCTGACGGAGCGGAAGCGCTTCGCTCGGGCTGGGGAAGCGGTCGCGGAACTCGGGCTTGGGGAATCGATCGTCGAAGCTGTCGCCTGACGCCGTCTGAGTGTTTGATGTCGCCGATGCGTTGGCGGCAAGCGCGGCCGGGTTCGGAGCGCGGCCGCATTGAACCAGGACCAGCGAGAGCGGCACAAAGACACACGCAAGCGCGGCCCAGCGCCAACGGCGGCCAAAGCCCATCGCACCCGGTAACGCACCCCGGCGCGCAACGTCTCTCACATGGTTCTTCGGATTGGCTCCGACCATCCACCCACTGTCCCAAGTCCACCCGGCAAACAGCCTCATCAGAGCCTGCCGGACGTTTAGGCGACGTTAAGCTTTCGGAAAAACTTCCCCATCCGAAAGCCATTGAACGAACTTCGACTACAGGCCTCAAGATCAACACGAAATCGTGTCGTGATTGTGAGAGGCAAGCCGGGTTTTCGCAATGCCGTAACGAAATGCCGGACTGTGGATAGGTATTTAGACACCTAATTAACCACTTTTCGTTAACCCATATTAACCGTCGTTGAATTGGGGGACGTCAACTTGCACCATGGACGCTGTGGCGGAATGCCGAAGGACCTGACATGACGGCATCAGGAACGGGGAGTGCGGTGCTACCGCCAGGTCGCCTTCTCGAAGGCCGGCACTCGGTTTCCGTGATCGTTGCGACCGCGATCGTCGTGGCCGACATGATCGGTGTCGGCGTCTTCACGAGCCTCGGCTTCCAGGTCAAGGACATCCCCTCCGGCTTCTCCATCCTGCTGCTCTGGATCGTCGGCGGCCTGGTCGCGCTGTGCGGGGTGTTCTCCTACAGCGAATTGGGCGCAATGTTTCCGCGCTCGAGCGGCGAGTACAATTTCCTGAGCCGCGCCTATCATCCGGCCTTCGGATTCCTCGCAGGATGGGTGTCGGCGACCGTCGGCTTCGCCGCACCCGTGGCGCTCGCGGCCATGGCGTTCGGCGAATATTCCAAGTCCGTAATTCCAGGCGCCTCGCCGACGGCGCTCGCGCTCGGCATGGTCTGGATCGTGTCGCTGATCCAGCTCACCGGTGTCAAACACTCCTCGACCTTCCAGTTGATCTCGACCGTGTTGAAGGTGGTGCTGATCGTGGTGTTCCTGGCGGCCGGATTTGTCATCGGCACGCCGCAGCCGGTCTCGTTCGCGCCGTCGGCGTCGGCATTTGCGCAAGTCATGAGCGCGCCGTTCGCGATCAGCCTCGTCTTTGTGATGTATTCGTTCTCGGGCTGGAATGCGGCGACCTACATCATCGGCGAGATGGACACCCCGCAGCAGAGCCTGCCGCGCGCGCTGCTCACGGGCACGCTGATCGTGATGGTGCTCTATGTCGCGCTCAACGCCGTGTTCCTGCACACCGCGCCGATCGACAAGCTCGCCGGTCAGCTCGATGTCGCCTCCATATCCGGCCGCTACATTTTCGGCGATGTCGGCGGCCGCATTGTCGCAGCGATGATCTGCATCGGGCTGGTCTCCTCGATCTCGGCGATGATGTGGATCGGCCCGCGCGTGATGATGACCATGGGAGAGGACATTCCGGCGATCAGGCTGTTTGCCCGCAAATCGAGCAGCGGCGCGCCGGCCTACGCCATCCTGTTCCAGCTCGCCGCCGCGACGCTGATGATGCTGACCCGCTCCTTCGAGGCGGTGCTGGACTTCATCCAGTTCTCGCTGTTGTTCTGCTCGTTCTTCACCGTGCTCGGCGTGATCAAGCTGCGCATTACCCATCCCGATCTGCCGCGGCCTTACCGCGCCTGGGGATACCCGATCACGCCGCTGGTTTTCCTGCTCGTGACCGGTTTCATGATGTACTATCTCATGACGGAGCGGCCGCTGCAGGCGTTCCTCGGCATGTTGATCATGATCTCGGGTCTTCTGATCTACGCTATCTTCCACAAGCGGGCCGATCCGGGCGCCGCGACTTCATTCTAGGGCCCCCACGAAAAATGCTCCGCTCACTGAAAATGGCGGCGTTGGCCGCGGGCTTTGTCCTCGCCGCGACGCTGGGCGCGCATGCCGCCGACACCGCGACCGTCGACGACACCGCGCGTTTCCTCGCGGGCCTGCAGCCATCGGACGGGTCGCCGCTGGCGCCGCTGACCAGGGATCCGGCCTGGCAGCATCACGCCAAATTCTTCGACAATGCCTTCGCCCAGCTCGAGCAGCGCCAGCTCTCCAAAGTGCGTGCCTGGGCCGACACCAATCTCGCGGCGCCGAAGCCGACCATGTTCTATTTTTTCTCGGGGCCGGATTTCCTCTACGCCAATGCATTCTATTCGAAGGCGTCGACCTATGTGATGGCGGCGCTGGAGCCGCCGGGGTCGATGCCCGATCTGACGAAAATGCCGCGCGGAAATATCAATTCGGCGCTTGGCAATATCGAGCATTCACTCGGTGCCGTCATGAATTTCAGCTTCTTCATCACCAAGCATATGAAGACGGATCTGCATGTCGGCCAGATCTCCGGCACGCTGCCGCTGCTGTTCGTATTCATGGAGCGCTCGGGCAAGAGCATCCGCGAGGTCACCCCGGTCAGTTTGGATGAGGACGGCAAGGTGCGCACCGGCGGCGAGGGCGCGAAAGCCAACGCGCCGCGCGGCGTGCGCATTCTCTTCGCCGGCAAGGACGGGGCGGAGAAGACGCTGTATTACTTCTCGACCGATCTCTCCAACACGGGCGTCAAGAACAGCGGCTTCCTGAAATTCTGCGAGACGCTCGCGCCCGGCAACAGCCTGATCAAGAGCGCGTCCTATCTGCTGCACTCCGGGAGCTTCACCACGGCGCGCAACTTCCTGCTCGCCAACAGCGCCACCATCATCCAGGACGATTCCGGCATTCCACTCGGCGATTACAATTCGAAGAAATGGCGCTTCTTCCCGTTCGGACATTATGCCGGCCCGATCGGCGAATTCCCGGGACGGTATCAGCAGTCTTACGCCGAGCTGTTCCGCCGCGCACAGCCGATGGATTTCGGCATCGGCTATCGCTGGCGTTCCCACGAATCAAACCTGCTGTTGTCGGTGCGGCTCGGCCCTGACGAAGCCCCGTCTGCGGATGCGACGGCCTCCACCGACGAGCCGCCGGCAAAGCCGCGCCCCCGGAAGCCGAGGCCCGCACCGCGACACGGCCTGTTCTGGTTCGGACGCTAAAGCGCGATGAGATTAGGTTGAACCGTCATCGCGCTTTAGCTTTCTGATTGAGCATGATCTTTACGCAAAACCGCTACACACTTTTCCGGATCAGGCTTTAGCAGAAGCGGCAGGTCTCACCAGCGCACGTGCTGGCTCGGTTCGATCAGCGCTGTGTTGTTGGCCGGCTGGGCGGAATAGTCCGCGAGAACGCCGTAGGCTGCGATGATCGCGATGAGCAGAGCGACGACCGCGAGCAGGTCGATCTGCCTCGGATCATGGCCGTGGTGATGATGGCTGCCTTTCCAGCGCATTGTTGTTTCCTCCGGAAGGAAGCATCGCGACAACGCGGGGCGCGCGGGCGGAGTTCCGGCAGGTCAGTCATGCGAGCCCATCCGGAAGCGGCGCAACATCTCACGGCGGCGCGTTGACGCCGCGCCAGCGCCCGTAGCGCCACGGCAGGTACCAGCGCGCGCGCGCAGGTAAACTCGAGGGCACGAGATCGATCCCCGACGTGCCGAAGGGATGGCAGCGCAGCAGTCGCGCCAGCGTCATCCACCCGCCGGCCCACAGTCCGTAGCGTTCGATCGCCTCGTCGCCATAGACCGAGCAGGTCGGCAGGTGACGGCAATTATACCCGACCAGGGGCGAGAGCGTGTGCCGGTAGAGCCAGATCAGCGCGCGCCCGGCCTGGCGCGGCAACCGCAGCAGCGCGCGGGCCATCGTGGAACCTTGTGACTCCGGATTTTGCTTTGGGTCTCGTTCTGGGTTTTGGTCTCGGTTTTTCATGGGCGGCGTGCTGCGGTCCCTGTGCGCGATTTGCAGTTCCGGGGCAGGGAACCTGCGACATCAGACAATTGCGCCACACCGTTCCATTTTTAGATGAGCTTTTGGTAGCAGCGCAGCAAGTCGCTATGGACGATGCGTATTCGCCCGGATACCATTTTATGACGCCTGCATGATAGAATCGTTTTGGCGTTGGTTTGGGGCATGCCGCTACTCGATTTGGGCTTGGGGAAGGAACCAGTTTGAAGCTCTCGAAGTCGTATGACCTCCGCGGCTGGGCGCTTTTTTGCGCCGCCGCAATCTGTCTCGCATTGCCGGGTGCCACCTCAACGCTCGGTAGCTCGGCGCGCGCCGGCGGCAGCCTTGAGGAACGCAAGCTGCCGATGAAGTTCAGCTGGGTGGCCTGCGAGTCCAATTGCCGCGGCTGGATCAGCGCGGTCGGCGTGGTCACCGCTGACAGTCCACGGGATTTCGAGGATTTCGCCCGCGGCCGCGATCTGGCGGGCGCCACGGTCGTGCTCGACTCGAGCGGCGGCTCGGTCAATGATTCGATCACGCTCGGCCGCCGCTTCCGCGATCTCGGCATGCTGACCACTGTCGGCGCCAGTGTGCTGAACCACGGCACGAAGGGCGACCATGGCAGCGTTTCGCCTGAAGCCTATTGCGAATCGATGTGCGTGTTCCTGCTGCTGTCGGGCAAGGCGCGCTACGTGCCCGAGCAGGCGCATGTGCGTGTGCACCAGATCTGGATGGGCGATCGCGCCGATGACGCGCGGGCGGCGAGCTACACCGCGCAGGACCTGACCATCGTCGAGCGCGACATCGGCCGGTTGGCCAAATACACCTTTGACATGGGCGGAGCAGGCGATCTGTTGTCGTTGTCGCTCAGCGTGGCGCCTTGGGAAGAGCTGCATGAGCTCACGCCGGCCGAATTACGGCTGACCAACCTTGTCACGACGGCGAGGGTGGCCGACGTCTTGCCGCGCGCCGATGTCTCCGTGCCGATGGCCGGGCTGGCGCCGAAATCCGTGCAGGAGCGTTTTCCGAGCAGCGTAGGCGAGACGGATGCACAGGCCGTGAGGGCCACCAAGACGGCGGAAGCCATGGTTCCGACCGGCGGCGTCGCCACGCCTGCGAAGTGAGGGCGGATCAGCCCTGAGCCGCTGCGGGCTGCTTGGCCCTTTCGATCTGCCCGATCGCGTCCACTACCGCATCGAAGGTCAGCATGGTCGAGGCGTGGCGCGCCTTGTAGTCGCGTACCGGCTCGAGCAGCGCGATGTCGGCCCATTTGTGGTCCGCCGGCGGGGGGCTGCCGTTCTCCTTCAGCATCTTGCGAACGGTTTCGCGTAACTCCCGCAGTTCGCTCGCGGTCGAGCCGATCACATGGCGCGCCATGATCGAGGAGGAAGCCTGTCCGAGCGCGCAGGCCTTCACGTCATGGGCGAAGTCCGTGACGACGGGGCCGTCCATCTTGAGGTCGACCTTTACGGTCGAGCCGCAGAGCTTTGAATGCGCGGTGGCGCTGGCATCGGGATCGGGGAGGCGGCCGAGCCGCGGGATATTCCCGGCCAACTCGATGATGCGCTTGTTGTAAATGTCGTTCAGCATATGATGGAGGTCCCGCCGGCCCGGCCTTGGCGGCCGGGTCTCATGGCCCTATATATGGGCGCACCCGGACGAAATATACAGTCCGGCTGGTTCCTCAGGCGTCCGGCGGCTTTGGCTCGCCCCGTCTGCCGGTGACACTCCGGTCTTTTCGACCGGTCGAACGGAGTAGACGATATGGACGGCGCCCTGATCAAACCTATTCGCCCTGGCAAAGCAGCGGAAACCCGCCCGGCCGAGCTCGATCCTTCCGAATTCCTGGCCGCTGCCGTTCGCGCGGACCAGCCGCGCCCGTCGCGCGCCGAGGCCGAGGCCGCGGTGCAGACGCTGCTCAGCTATATCGGCGAGAACGCCGGCCGCGAGGGCCTGCTGGATACCCCGCGCCGCGTGGTCGAGGCCTTTGACGAGCTTTACCAAGGCTACCACCAGTGCCCGGCCGAGGTCCTCGACCGCACCTTCGGCGAGACCGCGGGCTACGACGATTTCGTACTGGTCCGCGACATCGAGTTCACCTCGCAATGCGAGCATCACATGATGCCGTTCTACGGCAAGGCCCATATCGCCTATACGCCGGTCGAGCGGGTGGTGGGCCTGTCGAAGCTGGCGCGGCTGACCGACATCTTTGCGCGGCGGCTGCAGACCCAGGAGCATCTCACGGCACAGATTGCGGCCGCGATCGACGAAATCCTCAAGCCACGCGGCGTTGCGGTGATGATCGAAGCGGAGCATACCTGCATGTCGGTGCGCGGCGTCGCCAAACATGGCGCCAGCACCTTCACCAGCCGCTTTACCGGCATGTTCCGCGACAATCCGGCGGAACAGGCGCGTTTCCTGTCCATGGTGCGAGGGACGCAGCGCTAGCTGCTCGCCCTCGCTTTCAAAAGCGAGGGCTATCCCGTGTCCACATCTCACGATATCGAGCGCGAAGAAGGGCTCACGCTGCAGCCTGCATTCGACGCGTCCGGGCTTGTGACCTGCGTCTCGACCGATGCGGCGACCGGTGAGGTGCTGATGGTCGCCTACATGAATGAAGAGGCGCTGCGCAAGACGGTGGCGACGGGCGAAGCCTGGTATTTCAGCCGCTCGCGCAACGCGTTGTGGCGAAAAGGTGAGACTTCGGGGCAGACCCAGCGCGTGGTCGAGATGCGCATGGATTGCGACCAGGATGCGGTCTGGATCAGGGTCGAGCAGGTGGGTGCGGCCTGCCACACCGGGCGCAAGTCCTGCTTCTATCGCAAGGTGGAAGCCGGCGGGGGCACGGCGAAGCTCGCCTTCGTCGATGCGGAGCGGCTGTTCGATCCCAACGCGGTGTACCGCAAGTAACGCCTTAACGTTCGATTAACCATAGTCGCTGCAGTGTGACGCGGGCCGGCGCCTTTCGGGAGAAGGGGTGCCGCGGCGCCAAGCAGGTTGTTTCCCGGGGAGGGGGGACAGCAAGATGTCGGTCGACACGTCAAACACCACGATAGCGGCAGGTATCGAGAGCCTGCGCTCGCGGGTGACCGGTGCGATCAAGCAGGCTGCCAACAACACCGGCGCCAGCTTCCAATATCTGCTCGCTACCGCGAAGATGGAATCCGATTTCAATCCGAGCGCCGGCGCGTCCACCTCGTCGGCGCGCGGGCTCTATCAGTTCATCGACCAGACCTGGCTTGCGACCGTAAAGGACGCGGGCGGCCAGCTTGGCTACGGCCAATATGCCGACGCCATCACCAAGACATCGTCGGGCGATTACACCGTCTCCGATCCCTCGATGTACCGCTCGATCATGAAGCTGCGCGATGATCCCGCGGCAAGCTCGGCGATGGCGGGCGTGCTGACCCAGTCCAACAGCTTTCAGCTTACCGGCAAGATCGGCCGCCGCCCGACCGATCCAGAGCTGTACATGGCGCATTTCATGGGCGTCGGCGGCGCGGCGAAACTGATCAACGGCGCCGTGGACGATCCGCAGGCCTCGGCGCCAAAGATGTTTCCGAATGCGGCGGCCGCGAACCGCCCGATCTTCTACGACCGGCAGGGCAACGCGCGGAGCGTCTCCGAGGTCTATTCGGAGCTGACCACACGCTATGCCATCGCCGCTGGCTCTTCCACCGCGCAGACGGCGCTCGCGATGTATGGCGCCTCGCCGCCAGGCACACAGGTTGCGAGTGCCGCGCCTGCTGCGAGCCCTGTGCGGGCCGCGGCCGGCGTCGATACCGCGACCTTCCTCTCCCAATTTCCCGATGTGCGCACCGCCACGCCAGTCGTCGCGCCATCAACTGCCGGCAACAATTCGCCGTCCGCCGATCCGATCTTCCGCTCGCTCTTCCAGGTCGACGGTCAGTCGCAGGCGGTGTCCTCGACGGTGCATGAATTGTGGGGCAGATCGTCGTCACTGACCGCGGATGCGACGCCGCAGGCGGCGAGTAGCGGCGCGCCGCGTCCGCTCGATCTCTTCAGCGATCGCGACGGCACGTTCTCCAGCTAGCGAAGCATAGCCAGCACGCCCGTCACGCTTTTCAACGGCGGCAAGGAGCCGCCGCAGCACCTTGGCTATGAATTGATGGTGCCCAAGAATATCAAGGACACCTTCCGTCCAAGAAGAAATACGCGGAATCAAAGAAGCGGTGATTTCGGTCGGGACGGCCGCCCGGCCAATCGCGACAAGCCATATATGGTGCGCCGCGGCCGCCGCACCCTTTAAGACCCGGCTTGGCATCGTTAACAAAACGTCAATAAAACCAGCCGGTTATGGTGAACGCTTTGTTAAGCGTCGTGGTTTATTTTGTCTTGCGGTGGCGACAATTTGTCGTTTTCGTTGCGTAAGCCGGCAGGACCATGATCGTTCGGCAGTTCATCAATTGGATAAAGAGCGCGCCGGCCGGTGAACGGGCGGAAGCCACGCGGGCGCTGGCGCGGGCCTGGCTCATCTCCGATCTTTCGGAAGACGACCGCACGGCAGCCGAAGGCGCGCTGTTGATGCTCCTCGACGACCCATCGCCGCTGGTGCGGCAGGCGATGGCCGAAGTGTTTTCCCGCAGCGCCGAGGCGCCCGCCGCCATCGTGCAGGCGCTGTCCCTCGATCAGCCCTCGGTCGCGCTGCCCGTGCTCGAACATTCCCCGCTTCTGATCGATGCCGATCTCGTCGACATCGTCGCGACCGGCAATGGTGAGACGCAATGCGCGATCGCGCGCCGCGTCAAACTGCCGGCGTCCGTCTGCGCGGCGATCGCCGAAGTCGGCTCCGCCGCAGCCGCGCTGGAGTTGATCGAAAACGCCTATGCCGAGCTCGCGCCGTTCTCCTGGGATCGTATTGTCGAGCGCCACGGCCATCTCGCCGCGATCCGGGAATTGATGCTGGTGCTGGAAGACCTGCCGGCCGCCACGCGCGCCGCGCTGGTCGCAAAACTCTCGGACACGCTGGCGCAGTTCGTGGTGGCGCGCAACTGGCTCAGCGCCGAGCGGGCAGGGCGGATCGCCAGCGAAGCGCGCGACCGCTCCACACTGAACATCGCGGCGCGCTCGCGCGGCGAGGACATGCGCGGGCTGGTCGCCCATCTGCGCGCGACGTCCCAACTCAATGCCGGCCTCATCCTGCGCGCACTGCTGTCGGGCAATCTGGAATTGTTCGATGCGTCGCTCGCCGAACTGTCCGACCTGCCGCAGGCCCGGGTCTCCGGGCTCTTGCACGATCGCGGCAGGGCCGGACTGCAGGCGCTGCTCAGGCGCGCCGGACTGCCGGGATCCACCTTCGGCGCGTTCCGCGTGGCGCTGGAAGCCCTGCATGAGGCCGGATTTGTCGACGACGCGGGCGGCGCGGCACGCTTGCGCCGGCGCATGGTCGAGCGGGTGCTGACCCATTGCGAGACCGACCGCGGCGCCACCGAGCCGCTCATGATCCTGCTCCGGCGCTTTGCGACGGAATTGGCGCGGGAGGAAGCGCGCCTGTTCTGCGACGAGCTGATGGCCGAAGAGGCGATCGCGCCGCCTGGCCAGATCGCGGCGTAAGGCCTGCGCAGGGCAAAGCGATAGCGTGCCCACCATCTCTAACTAAAGCAAATTTGAAACCAAGTTGGTGGGCACAGCGCTGACGCGCCTTTGCCCATCCTACGATTACTTAGTGGAGTTACTCCGCCGGCACGATGCTCGGCGCGAGGATCGCCTCGAGATGCTCGGGGCGGTCGCGGTTGACGTGCATCAGATATTCGTCGGCGACGCCGCGCAGCTTGCGGCTCAGCTCGACGGAGACCTTTGTGCTGTCCAGCCGGGTGTGATCGCGCACGATGGCCTGGATCGCATTGATGTGGTGCTTGATCAGCTCGGCCGGCACCTTGTCGAGGTCGGGCGCGTGCTCGATGATACGGCACAGGCTCTCGGCCGCGGCGGCCGCGGAAGGATAACCGAAGGTCGCGGCATCGCCCTTGATGTCATGGGCGGCGCGAAACAGCTCTTCGCTCGCCCTGTCGGAAAAGCCGCTCTTGAGGATCTCGTCGTGGGCGGCGGAGAGCCGGTCGGCCTCGACCAGCATCCAATCCCTGAACTCACCGGCGAGGCCGGCGAGCGCCTGCTCGGCGCGCGCGACGGGATCGTCGAGATCCCTCTCGTCGACGCGGCGCAGAACCTTGCGCAGCGGATTGGGTTGGGTGATGACCTTGTGGGTCGAGAACGTCTTGACCTTGATCTCCGCAGGCTTTTCTTTCCGCATAAAAATATCCCCGAGGTCAGGTGCCGGAACGGGCCTTGTCGAGCAGCGACGGTTGCTGCAAGACCTCGACCTCGCCGCCGGTGCGGCGCTCCGGACCGATATAGGCGTTGTTGGTGTTGCGCCTGCGGTCCGGGCCAAAATAGGTCTTGGTCTTGATGAAGGACCGCGGACTGGCGACGACATTCAGGATGCGCTGGTAGAGTCCCTTGGCCGAGATCGGCTTTGCCAGGAATTCGGTGACGCCGGCGTCGCGCGCGACCGTCACGCGGCGCTTTTCCGAATGGCCGGTCAGCATGATGATCGGCGCGAAAGGGTTACCCTTGGATTCCGGCTGCCGGATCATCTGCGCGAGCTCGAGCCCGTCGAAGATCGGCATGGCCCAGTCGGTGATGACGATGTCGGGGACATAATGGGTGTACATTTCAAGCGCGCTCGCGCCGTCCTCGGCTTCATAGACCTCGCGCGCGCCGAACGAATGCAACAGCGTTCGCAGGATGCGGCGCATGTGCGGATTGTCGTCGCAGACCAGGAATTTGAGCTTGTTGAAATCGATGCGGAACATGGACCAGCCCGAACGCGGTATACCCCGCATTAACCATACGGGGATGCAGGTTAACGAAGGGTTGCGACGGGCGAGGCTGAGGCCGGCTTAGTACCCGAATTGTTCGCGCAGGATGCGCTCTTCCAGGCTGTGGCCCGGGTCGAACAGCATCCGCATCGAGATGGTCTTGTCGGACAGCACCTCGACGCGGCGCACGTCGCGCGCCTCGTCGCGATCGGCCACCGCCGCGACCGGGCGTTTCTCGCCATCAAGCACCTCGATCACGACATAGGCGGTGTCGGGGAGGAGCGCGCCGCGCCAACGGCGCGGGCGGAAGGCGCTGATCGGCGTCAGCGCAAGGAGTGCGGCGTTGATCGGCAGGATCGGTCCCTGCACCGACAGGTTATAGGCGGTCGATCCGGCCGGGGTCGCCACCAGGAGGCCGTCGGCCATCAATTCCTGCATCCGTTCGTGCTCGTCGATCAGGATACGCAGCCGCGCGATCTGGTAGGTCTGGCGGAACAGCGCGACTTCGTTGATGGCGTGATGGATGTGCACCTTGCCGTGGATGTCGGTCGCCCGCATCAGGAGCGGATGCATCACGGATTCACGCGCGGCGGCGAGCCGCGCGCGCAAATCATGGGTCGAGAACTCGTTCATCAGGAAGCCGACCGTCCCGCGGTGCATGCCGTAGATCGGCTTTCCCGAGCGCATGAGCTCATGCAGGGTTTGCAGCATCAAGCCGTCGCCGCCGAGCGCCACCACGACGTCAGCCTCTTCGGCCGCGCAATTGCCGTAGAGCTGGCTGAGCTGCTCCAGCGCCGCGTGGGCCTCTTCGCCGGCGCTTGCGACAAAGGCGATCCGGTCATATCGTTTGGGTGTACTCATGAACTCACAAGGTCTCGCAAATTGGCGCGGGGAGGGCTGCGCAGACCGTCTATATAGGCTTGGCCATCCTTGTCGAGATGACAGCAGGGGACTTTCGTTGCCCATAAAGTAAACGGGAGGCTGTTTTGAGGCCGCCCGTCGGAATATCAGCGAATGATGTTCGCTCAACTTGTAGTTCACGCCAACCTTTACGTGGCTGACGGGCTGCAATTTGCAGCTTGTTCGTACGCTGCTGCTCGCTAACCCGCCGATGCCGCAATGGTGATTGCGGTAACGTGTTGCCTCCAACTCCAACCTGTCGCAATTTCCCGCTAGAACCAACGGCTGCCCGAAGGACCTCGCCGCACCTGCGCGAGGCCGCCTCACCGGGCTGATCGCCGGAAGCAGGGAGAAGAACAGCATGGGCTTTGCGTTGCCAGTCTCGCGCCGTCTTTTGCGCCACCTTGGTTTCGCGGCGGCACTTGTCGCGATGTCGCTTTGCGTCGGCGCGCAGGGCCAGGACGCGGCACCGTCGCCTCAACCATCGCCGTCGGCGACGACACCGGCGGGACAGAAGGGCGGCGGCCGCCGTGCCGCGGAAAACCCGGCAACGCCAGCAGCGAGCGAACAGCACAAGCTGCCGCCGGATTCGACCACCAGGCAGACGCTCGATCTTCCCGGCCGCTCGCTATCGTTCACCGCGACCGCGGGCTCGATCCGCCTGTTCGACGACAAGGGCGAGCCGCAAGCCGACATCGCCTATACGAGCTATCAGCTCGATGGCACCGACCATGCCACGCGTCCGGTGACCTTTGTCTTCAATGGCGGGCCGGGCGCGTCTTCGGCCTGGCTCCAGCTCGGCAATAACGGACCGTGGCGGCTCGCGATCAACGCCGATCAGGTCACGCCATCGGCGTCACCCGACCTGCAGCCCAATGCCGAGAGCTGGCTCGACTTCACCGACCTCGTCTACATCGATCCCGTCGGCACCGGCTACAGCCGCTTCGTTGCGACCGGCGAGGACGTGCGCAAGAAGTTCTTCTCCGTCGATGGCGACGTCGCCGCGCTCGGGGTGACGATCCGGCGCTGGCTCGAAAAGTACGACCGCCTGCTGTCGCCCAAATTCATTGCCGGCGAAAGCTATGGCGGTATTCGCGGGCCAAAACTCGTGCGCAACCTGCAGACCAAGCAGGGCGTCGGCGTGAAGGGACTGATCCTGATCTCGCCCGTGCTCGACTTCCGCGAATTTTCCGGCTCCAGCATCCTGCAATATGTCTGGAGCCTGCCGACCTATACGGCGGTGGCACGCGAGGCCAAGGGCAACAAGGTGTCGCGCGCCGATCTCGCCGATGTCGAGAAATATGCCAGCGGCGATTTCCTCGCTGACCTGATCAAGGGCGAGGGCGACGTCGAGGCCACCAATCGCCTGGCCGACAAGGTGGCGTCGCTGACCGGCATCGAGCAAGCCGTCAGCCGCAGGCTCGGCGGACGCTTCGACGTCATCGAGTTTCGCCGCTGGTTCGATCGCCGCGACGGCAGGGTGACCGGCCGCTACGACGCCTCCGTGATGGGGATCGATCCGTTCCCGAGTTCGAGCTTCTTCCATTTCGATGACCAGTCGGGCGATGCGCTGGCCGCGCCGGTGACCAGCGCCGTCGTCGATCTCACAACGCGCAAGCTGAACTGGCGGCCGGATGGGTCCTATGAGCTCGGAAACGGCACGGTCGAGCGCTCCTGGGATTTCGGCCGCGGCCTCAATCCCGCGGAATCGATCACCGAGCTGAAGCAGATCCTGGCGCTCGATCCGAAGCTGAAGGTGCTGGTCGGACACGGCCTGTTCGATCTCGCCACGCCCTATTTCGGCTCGAAGATCCTGCTCGATCAGGTGCCGCAACTCGGCAGCCCGCAGCGCGTGAAGCTCGTGGTCTATCCGGGCGGCCACATGTTCTACTCGCGCGACGCCTCGCGGCAGGCGTTCCGGGGCGAGGTGCAGGCGCTGATGAAGTGAGAAGGTGCGCTAGCCGCGCACCTTGTTCTTTGCTTTTGTATATTTGCGCTCCATCTGCGCGGCCAGCACCTTTTCCGGCTTGAAGTTGCTACCGCCGAGCCAGAGGTCGACGACCTTGCCTTTCTTGTTGCGCGAGCGGCGCACGGGCTCGCCGAAACTGGCATAGCCGGGAGCCGAAGTAATGCGGCCGCGGTCGCGGCCCAAAATTTCGATCTCGCTCGAATCCGTGAACGGGCTGATCAGATGCGGATTGGCGACCAGCACTTGGTTGCCCATCGGCACGAGATCGATCGCGTTCCAGATCGTCCACCAGCGGCCGGCCCAGTCTCGCGGGCGCCGCTCGGGCGCGCCGCGCGTCTTGAAGGCGCGCAGGATGTGGAAGCAGCCTTCCATCCAGAACGGTGCCCAGCCGTCGATCGAATTGCTCAGGATGGTGACGGCGACGTCGCTGTCCGCCAGCACGGCGGTGCGCGAGAGATAGCCCTGAAAGCCTCCGCCGTGGCCGAACCAATCAAAGCCTTCGCTTTTGCCGCAGGCGAGGCCGAGACCGTAATGGAGCTCGATACTGCCGGGAACGCGCCAGTGCCGTCGTGTCATCTCGCGGCGGCTCGCTTGCGAGATCACGCTTTTCTTGGCGCCGGGCGCGAGCTGCGCGAAGAAACGCGCGGTATCGGCGGCGGTCGCCACGAAACCGGCGGCCGATGTCATGGCGTTGGCGGAATTGTCGCCGGGAATGACCAGACGCCGGCCCAACGGTTGCCGCCGCGTATGGCCGCGCGCGAACGGCGTGCCCTTGGAAAGTGGCATGTTTGGAACGGTCTCCTTGAGGCCGACCGCGTCGACGATCTCGCGCTTGATCCAGACCGGGTAGGGCTCCTTGGCGATGGCCTCGATCACGAGTCCGAGCAGGGCAAAGCCATGGTTGGAATATTTGAAGCGCGTGTTGGGCTCGATAGCGGCCGGGCGCTTGAGCTCGGCGAGCAATTCCGTCGTGCTCAGATATTGCCTGGTGTCGATGAACTGCCCGGAATCGGCGCCGTCGCGGGTGAGCCCGGCGCTGTGCGACAACAGCTGCATAATTGTCGCTTCGGCGACCTGCGAATGCAGATCACTCACGTACTGTCCGACCACATCGTCCAGCTTCAGTTTACGTTGCTCACGCAGCTTCAAGATGCCGGCCGACGTAAAGCTCTTCGAATGCGAGGCGATGCGAAAGCGGTGGCGCGGCGTGAGCTTTTCGCCGGTGTCGAGATTGGCTACGCCGAATGCATGCTCGGCTACGATGTCGCCGCGGTGGGTGATTGCGATAATGACGCCCGGCTGCTGCGACCCCGTCAGCTGAAATTCGATCCAGTCGGCGATGTAGTCGACCGCAGAGCGTAACCAGGCGTCCATGCTGCACCCATGTTCGGCGAATATGGTGCGCAAGCTACCTGACAAAACAAAACCGGCACAGCCCTGAAGGGTTGCGCCGGTTGTTGGCTCTGATCAGGTCTATCAGCTCAACTCAGTAGACGAGGCCGGTGCCGGGCGGGCTTTCGAGGGCCGCGGCCAGCGAGCGATATTCGCTGGAGGAGGTGCCGGCGAGCTGCGCGATCTTCTGCAGGTGATATTCGGCCTGCTCGCGGTTGCCCTGTTCAAGCTGCCACAAGCCGTAATACTGCCAGGTCCGCACGTGGTTCGGATCGGCCTGCAGCGCGCGCTCATACCAGACCTGCGACAGCTTGTAGTCGCCGAGCTTGCGATAGGAATAGCCGATCAGATTGGCGACGTCGGCGCGGCCGTCCTCACCGAGCGCCTTCAGCTGATCGATCGCGCTCGCATAATCATGGTTGTCATAAATCGTGTGATAGGCGGTGTGATAGCCGGCCAGGAATTTCGGGCTGTCGATGCTCGAGCTCTTGTTGCTCTTCTTGCCCTTCTTGGTCGAGGTATCCGACGGCGGCGGTTTCGGATTCTGATCATCGCTGGCGGCATTGGCCGAAATCACAGGCGCCGCGACCAGCGTTGCCGACAACAACATCAACGCCAGGAATTTGCTCGAAGACTTGCGCATGCATCTCTCTCCCGATTGCATCCGGGCACAGGCCGCGCGTGCGGACGCCGCGCCCGAAAGTGATCCTACACCCGATCTCGTCGACTTGAACATCTGAGCGTCCGAAATATTCCCGTGAACGGCGCCTTTCCGCGCGCGCACTTTCGCCGAGAAAACACCAAACACCGCGCATGATCCGGGAGAATGTGCAGCGGTTTTTCGAAAAGATCATGGGCAACAATGAAATGACGCACCGATGAACGGGCAGTCATCGAGATGAACGCAATCTGCCACAACGTTTCAGGGTGGGTTCAGTGGCGAGCCGCCAGGGTCGCACCTGAGATCGAAGGGACCGGTCATTCAAGCCGACATCTCGGAGATCCCCCGAAGAGAGGAGGACCACCATGTTCAAGACGATTTCCGCAGCCCTGCTTGCCGTTTCTGTTCTCGCCGCGCCGGCATTCGCCGCGACCGGCAAGACTGCGCAAGCTCCCGTCATCAAGACGACCCAGACCAAGGCGACGCCCGTCAAGGCCAGCGCACTCAATGCCAATGCCAGGATGGGCAAGCATCACACCAGATACGTCCGCCATCACCGCCACCACAACAAGATCGCCGCGCACCGTACCCACGCGAAGGTCAGCTATAAGCACACTTCGCACACCGCCACCAAGCGCGGCTGACGTCATCTGCTCGGCGCGGTTCGTTCCACACATTGCCCCCGCCGCGCGGAGCGGAAAGCCCGGCTCGCTCGCAACCCTATCCCCGGTTGCCGAGCGGGCCGGTACAGCTTTGGCTCACGGCGAATTGCAGTTTCACTTCCACGCGTGGAAGGTCTAAAACCCGACCGGGCGGCGGATTTTTTCGGAAATGGGTTGGACCTTGCGGTTGGGGATTTCAGTGCGAATCCTGGCGGCCCTTTTGCTGCCGGCCATGCTTGCGGGCTGTCTGACGGACGAGGGCGGCGGGTCGATGTCGTTCTCCTCCGACAGCAATGCCGCCCAGCCCTATCCAGGCAACTACAAGAGCGAGATGCTGTCGTACCTGCACGTCTACCTGAACAACCCCGTCGGCGTGCGCGAAGCTGTGATCGCCGAGCCGGTGCAGCGGACGGTTGGGGGACGCGTGCGCTTTGTCAGCTGCCTGCGCTATTCCGAACGCCAGTCGGACGGCACCTATCGCGAAGCGCGCGACCGCGCGGTCTTGTTCGTCGATGGCCGGCTCGACCGCATGATTCCGAATGCCGGCGACGAATGTGCCGGAGCGGTTTACGCGCCCTTTCCGGAACTGGAACAAATGCAGCGCTGACGGCAGGGGCACGATCACTTTTCGGCGAGCCCTGAACCGGCAACCCCTGTGAGTCGACCCATGAAATGGCGGAAATTGCCTGGATTCCGGGCGGGGTGCGTCCCCGTGAGGGAACTTCACGAAGTGTTTCCTCGCCGTCACGAATGCGACAATTGGCCTTGGCCTTTGCCCCAAGGCAACCAAATTGAGACCAATTTGTTGGTTGATCTCGCTGCCGACGATATTGGGGAATTCTGATGAAGAAACTTCTGCTTAGCGCTGCCGCTTTGACCGTTTTCGCGGCGCCTGCCTTTGCTGCCGACATGCCGGCACGGACCTACAAGGCTCCGCCGGCCTACACGGCGCCCGCGGTGATCTATAACTGGACCGGCTTCTATGTGGGCGGCCATCTCGGCGGCGCCTTTGCCGGCGACAACAGCCTGACCGGCGGCGACGCGCGCTTCATGGGCGGCGTGCAGGGTGGCTTCGATTATCAGTTCGCGACCGTGGGCGTCCTTGGTGTTGAGGCCCAATACAGCTGGCTGAACAGCAACACCACCGGCGTCGCCTTCCCTGGCGCCGTCGCGGTCACCTCCGGCAATAACCAGCTTGGCTCGGTCACCGGCCGGCTCGGCTACACCTGGGGTCCCGGGCTGCTCTACGCCAAGGGCGGTTATGCCTGGCGCGACAATCCCAATATCGGCGTGACCGTGGCTGGAGTCCCCACTGCCTTCACGACCGACGGCACCCACAAGGACGGCTGGACCGTTGGCGCTGGCCTCGAATACATGTTCGCGCCGAACTGGTCGGCCAAGGCCGAATACCAATACTACAATTTCGGCAGCACAACCTTCACCGGCGGTCCCGCGCCGATCGTCGGCCAGCACTTCAGGGACGACGAGCATACCGTCAAGGTCGGCGTGAACTACCGCTTCGGCTGGGGCGGTCCGATTGCCGCCAAGTACTGAGCCAAGTACTGAGCCGACGTTTTCTGACGTCATGCAAAGGCCGGCGCTTGGCCGGCCTTTTTTTCGGGCGTTCTCGAAAATAATTTCGCGCGCCCGCGGAACTTGTCACGCAGTTGGGTTATTGTTGTTTCCGCCGGCTGGTGGACAACAAACATGCGTATCTTTGCGTCGGTGCTGATCTCTCTCGCGGCGGTCCTGCCATGCTCTGCCCAAACCGTCTTGAAATCCGAACCCTTGGCGCTCGCTCCCTATGAAGTCGCCTTCGTGCAGGACGCTTCCTGTCCTGTCGGACAGGTGCTCAAGGTAACCGGAGCAATCAGGGGGCTGCATCGCAAGCGGATTTGCGTGTCGCTCGCCTCGGAGCAGGCCTCGCTCGCGACGGCGACGCCCTAAGGCGCCGCCTTGTTGCCGCAAATCTCTCGGACCCGCTTTGCGGGTGAGGGTGAAGCGTCGTGTCTTTCGTGAGCCTCAAGACGTGAACTGCAGCTCCTGCCGTGCCAGGCGTTCGGCCTCGGCCTTGTTCTCGGCAGGATCCTCGTGCGGCTCCGGCCGGCACGGTCTAATTTCATAGTCGTTGTCGAGCACGGGATGCGGGTTGTGCTCGTCCTCGTCGGTGGCGACGTCGACCACCAGCCCGCTCAGCCGCGCGAACTTCCAGACATCCGCCTCGGTCGGATAGGTCTTGCTCAGCTTGGCCTCGTTGCAGAACAGCGCGTAGGGCATCGGATGGCTCCGGTCAGGTCGACTCACTTAACGCCGAAGCTGGACTTGGGTTGCGGCTGGAAAGCCGCCCAGCGGGGGCTGGAATCGGGCCGATTTGGGCCGTTTTCGCACCGTCGCCTGAGTCGTAAACGAGAGATGAATCCCCTGAAAAAGAAACCCTGGGACTCGTCAGCTGAGAATCGCCGGATGTTTCCGGCCATGGACACGGATCTCCATGCCTTTTGCGGACGTACGCAGCTGACGCTCGCCATCGCGTTGGCGATGGCCTGCGCGGCCAATGTCGTGCTGGTATGCGTCTGGCTGTGACAGCCAACAATTGACGCCGCGCTCATTCCCCTGATCATGCCATCAAGACAATAGGCGCGGGGAGGCGGGGCGATGCTCGAGGCGCTCAAGGAGCGGGTCAACGAAGATGCCGGACTGGTTCGGCGCGGCCGCTATCTGACCACGACCTTTCTTTTGCAATCGGGCGATGCCTGCTGGCTGGTCGCGATCTTCGAGGGCAGGATCGTTTCCGTGATCCGCGGTCCCTTCGTGATGCCGTCGTCGTCCTTTGCGCTGCGCGCCAGCGAGGCGGAATGGGAGAAATTCTTCCTGGCCAAACCGCCGCCCGGTTCGAACGACCTGATGGCGCTGGTGCGGAGGAAAGTGCTGAAGGCCGAAGGCGACCTGCAGGTGTTCATGGCGCATTTGCGCTATTTCAAGGAAGCGCTCGCCAAGCTGCGCCCGGCGGCGGGAGGCGCCGCATGAGCGCGCAATTCGAGCCGATCATCGGCCGCTACATGCACCTTGATCTCTTCGGCAAGCCGCACCGGGTTTATTTCGAGGAGGCAGGCCAGGGCACGCCGCTCCTGTGCTTGCACACCGCCGGCAGCGACGGACGGCAATATCGCGCTCTGATGAATGACGCGCGCATCACCGCGCGCCATCGCGTCGTCGCTTTCGACATGCCCTGGCACGGCAAGTCCTCGCCGCCGGCCGGCTGGCACGCGGAGGAATATCAACTCACCTCGGCGCAATACACCAGCATGGTGCTGTCGGTAATGTCGGCGCTCGAGCTTGACAAGCCTATCGTGATGGGCTGCTCGATCGGCGGCCGCATCGTGCTTCATCTGGCGCTCGAGCATCCCGAACGCTTCCGCGCCATCATCGGCCTACAGTCCGGCGCGCATATCGATCCCTATTACGATTTGAATTTCCTGCACCGGCCGGACGTGCATGGAGGCGAAGTCTGTGCCGCCATCGTCTCCGGCCTGGTCGGACCCGACGCGCCGGAAAAGGAGCGTTGGGAGACGCTGTGGCACTACATGCAGGGTGGTCCCGGCGTGTTCAAAGGCGATCTCTATTTCTACAAGATCGACGGCGACATCCGCGACCGCGTCGCACAGATCGACACCAAACGCTGTCCGCTGATCCTGCTGTCAGGCGAATACGATTATTCCTGCACGCCGGAGGAGACGCTGGCGGTCGCGAAGAGCGTTGTGGGCAGCGAGGTCGCGATCATGAAGGGCCTCGGGCATTTCCCGATGAGCGAGAACCCGGATGTGTTCTTGAAATATCTGCTGCCGGTGCTGGACAAGATTGCCGGCTGATCTTCGGTTCTATTTGTCCGGCCGCGTCAGAGGCGGCATCTCGCTGATCTGCGCCTTGAGCTTCGCCAGCGTCTGGCTGAAATATTCTTCGCGCTCGCGGTTGAACCGCTCCTGGTGGACGCGGAAGCCGGCGACGCGCGCGCGGATTTCGTTCGCCACCTCGCCCGCAACGACCGGGCGCAGCGCAGACGCCGTTATGGCCGGCTGCGGTTCAGCCGCTTTGACCGGCTCAATCGGCGCAATGGTTGTCGGCGCTGCCCATACGTCCAATGCAGTCGGCGTGAGTAATTCGGCGGGTTGGGCCGCAGATGTAAATCCGGCGACCGGCGGGACGGTCACTTCCTTCCGGCCGGTTACCGACTGCACGAAGGCCATCGTTTGGGCGATCAGGGAGTTGCGTTCTATTTTCCAGTTCATGACACACCTCGACCATAAAAAAGTCGGGCGTGAGACGGGCAAGATCAAGAGTAAGGTCAGTGACTTCCGGGGGACAACCCGGTTTAGGGCCAGGCGTGGCAAAACTGTCACGAGTTCCACACCATGGCGGGCGGTCATTAGGTGTGCGGCTACCGGTGTTCGCGCGGATTGGTATTCGGCTCGAACGGCATCACGACGCGAACCGGGGTGTGGTTGGCAAGATAGGCAGGCTTGCTGTCCGCTTGCGTGGGCGCCGGGTCGACCAAGGTCACGGCCCAGGCGATCACCGCCGTGAACAGTGTCACCGTGGCGAGCAGGACCATGTTGCGGTTCTCTTCCGGAATGCGCATGGCAACAAAACCGGCAATGACCGAAGTGGTTCCCTCTCAATGCGCGCGCAGGAAGGCGCAGGACATCGCGATGGCGAGGCTTGTTTCCACCAGCGCGTTGCGTTCATGGACGGCCTGAGATCGTGGAAATGGTGCCGGCTGAGAGGATTGAACTCCCGACCTTCGGTTTACAAAACCGCTGCTCTACCGCTGAGCTAAGCCGGCGTATTTGTTTGTCCTCAAGACGTTATCGAAAAATCGCTGCGACCATCTTGAGAACTTTGGCCCCAGGCTGGCCCAATCGATTGCCCTTCGTCAATTGGCTGACCTTTTCGGCCGCATCATTGTCGCTGCGCCTTGTTCTCTTAGCGTAGGTTCGCAGCAGAACGCCAGTGCCGTGGGCACAGGGGTCATGACCCAAACGTTTGGCAACGACATGCACGGGCGTGCCCTGGTCGAGCAACCACGTTCCGTGCGTCACCGGGCGACAACGAAATCCCCGTCTCGCTTGCTGGAAACGAGACGGGGCATTCACGTGGTTTGCGGAGGTACGAAAGCCACGATCCCCCGCAGGCAGATCGCTGCAGATTCGTGGCGAGTTGAAGGCGCGGAAAAATACCCCATCCCGCCTGCGGTCAGGCAAGCGAGATGGGGGGCAGTGACTGTGGGTTTTCAGCGGTGCTTGTTGCGCACTCGTATGAGCCAATCAAAGGGCGATCTCCGCTCCATCGGGGCTGGGGGCTGAGAAGATGGAGCGGAGCTACTCGGTACTAGCCAATATTGGCAGCCGTAAAATGCGCAGAGTTTCGGGCGTACCGAGGGCCAGATCAAGAAGAGCGTTCGGGGAAATAGGGAAAGTTCGTGTTGCTCGCCGCCTTCTTTCTTAACCATTGGTAAATTCACGCGGTTCGCCGCGCCTGTTGACCGCCGCCGTGGTGGCGTCTGCCGCTTCGGATAATCGAAGGGGTCAACGCTTGCGTTGCGCTCGTCGCTAGATCCAATCCTTGACGGTCTGCCCACAGGCCCGCCAGCGAGGTTTCCAGATGAAGCCAAGCGGGCAGGGAGGACGCGGGCGTGTCGTGACGGGGCATTCGTTCCGTACCCTGGCTCCAGTGCCCCAGCCATCGACCGCGCACGCGCCGGAAATCGTAGAGTGGCATCCCGGGCCACAACCGTCCGCGGCAGAAGCTGGTCCGATGCTGGACAGCGTAACGGCGAACAAAAATGCAAACGTTCTCATGCGCTCCTCCTCCACGACCCCAGCCGGCTCAGTATAGCGCATCGTTGAACGTTTGTGGGGCCTATCGCCGCGGCTGACAGGCGCGAGAAGCGGGCCGGCTCATGGCCGACTGGACGATAGACGAAGCGGCCGGTGGCCCCGAAAAGCCCGGCTCGCCTCGAGGCCCAAATCTTGCTCCCGGAAACGAAACCGTTAGTGTCCCAGGCGAATGGAGCACGGGATGCATGTTCGGAATTTTGGGCCTTGGGTTTCTGCTGGGCATGCAGCATGCGCTGGAGGCCGATCATATCGCGGCCGTTTCCTCGATCGCAGCGCGGCGCAGCGAGGTGAACGACATCGTCAAGCACGGCCTGACCTGGGGATTGGGCCACACGCTGACGCTGTTCGCCTTTGCCGGCGCGGCCATCCTGCTCGGTCATGCGATACCCGAAACACTTGCGCGGCCGCTGGAAACCGCCGTCGGCATCATGCTGGTTGCCCTTGGCGCGCATCTGTGGTGGCGGCTGTGGCGCGACCGCGTGCATTTCCATCCTCACCGCCATGACGACGGCACCGTTCATCTCCACGCTCACAGCCATGCCGGCGAAAGCGTGCCGCATGCCACCGCACCGCATGCACATGCGCACGGTTTCCGCTGGCGCACGCTGCTGGTCGGCCTGATGCACGGCATGGCGGGTTCGGCGGCGCTGCTCGTGCTCACGGTCACGCAGGCGCCCAGCGCCGCCGCGGGGCTCGGCTATATCGCGCTGTTCGGGATCGGCTCGATGATCGGCATGGGCGCGCTCTCCACAGCGATCGCGGTGCCGATCGCGATCTCCGCGCGCTGGCTGACCTGGGCCAATCGCGGACTGCAGGCCGCCGTCGGCCTCGTCACCATCGCGATCGGCATCAAAACCATCGTCGCGACGACGCTGGTGTAGAGTTCGCCTGCGCGTTTACACAAATTAACGCTTCGCGATCGGGACCAGGGAAATTAACACCGGTAAATGCCGCAAATTAGGTTTACCGCGACTTTCGCGCGCGTCCTTAACCCTTGGTATCGCTCATTCGGTTAGATTACGGCTTAAGTAATCCGGAAACTGGATGCATGCGCCTTAAACTGGCACTCGCGATCTTGCTGGGAATGACGCCCGCGGCGTTCGCCGAGGGTTTTGAGATCGTGGTGCCGAACCGTCCCGGGGTGCCGATCGTCGTCAATGGCATCGATGTCTCCTACGCCGTGCTCGAAGGCGGCTATGGGCTCGGCAAGGGCGTGAACAACCAGCCGACCATCTATGGTGGCCGTCCGGTGCCGCCCGAACTCCCTGTCGGCCATTACTATCCGAGCATGGGTCTGAAGCCGGCCTATGGCCGCCTCGAGATCGAGCCTCCGGCCAATCGCAAACTGCCGCAGCCTGCCGAGAGCTATCACGAATCCTGGCATGCGCAGTCGGCACCGAATCCGCCGACGCTTCCGTCCACGCAGCCGGAAGTCCCGTTTTATCCGCCGCCGGTGATCATGGCGCCGCCCGACCGCCATGACGATCACAGGCCTGGCGCGCCCCCGCATTTCCGTCCCAAGCCCCCGAAAATGCCCAACTAAAAGAGATCAACAGGAGAGTGAGTATGCGTAACACGATTAAAGGATTGGTCGCGGCGTTTGCCGTAATGACCGCGGGGGCAGCGCCTGCGATGGCCTGCGGATTCGGCGGTTGCTCGCCCTGCGCCGCAGTCAGCCCCTGCGGGAGCTATGCGCCGGCCTACGCCTACGCGCCGGCCTATTCCTTCGGCACCGGCTGCGGCAGCTGCGGCACCGCCGGCTGGGGCTATGAGCACCTCGTCGAGCCCACCACGCAGTACTACTACGTGAACCAGGGGCCGACCTATTCCGGCCCCGGCTCGTTCGCGCCGTATCCAGCCTATGAGGAAAGCGCCATTCCGAGCTACGGCTATCGCCATCCTCATCACCCGTGGCACCACAGCTACCACCACGGCTACGCGCCGCATCACTACGCGTATCGCCACCACTGGGGTCATGAAGGTTATTACTGGGGCCACCCGCTGGTGCGCCGCTATTACTGATTTCCACCGCTGGAAGAACAAAGACTGCAGCGTCCGCTCGCACCAGCGAGCGGACGTTTGTCTTTTAGTCAGCTCATGAGTCCCAGCCGCGTCGCGCCGATATAGAGCGCGAGCACTGCGGCGTTGGAGACGTTGAGGCTCTTGATCTCGCCGGGCATGTCGAGCCGCGCCACGACGCTGCAGGTCTCGCGGGTCAGTTGCCGAAGACCTTTGCCTTCGGCGCCGAGCACCAGCGCCAGCGGCTGCCTCACGGCGATCGCCGATAGATTCTCGTTGCCCTCGCTGTCGAGGCCGACGGTCATGAAGCCGCGCTCGTTCAGCCCCGTCAGCGCGCGGGAGAGGTTTTGCACCGTCACCAGCGGCACCAGTTCGAGCGCGCCGGAGGCGGCCTTTGCCAGCACGCCGGTCGCTTCGGGACTGTGCCGCGCGGTGGTGACGATCGCCTTCACCGCAAAGGCCGCCGCCGAACGCAGGATCGCGCCGACATTGTGCGGATCGGTGATCTGGTCGAGCACCAGCACCATGCCCTCGAGCGTCAAGGTCTCGATATCGGGCGAGGGCAGGGGATCGGCTTCCGCGAGCAGGCCCTGATGCACGGCGTCGGGCGTAAGCATCCGGTCGATCTCGTTCGGCCGCACGATCTCCGGCGTGATGCGGGTGGGGACGTTCTCTTCCGCCAGCCGCCGCGCGGCGTTCTCGGTGAGAATGAGCTTCCTGAATCGGCGCTGCGGGTTCTGCAGCGCCATGGTCACGGTATGCCAGCCATAGAGGACGGCCGGGCCATCATGGTCGCGGTCCTGCCAGATCGGCCGGCGGCCGCCGCCGGGCCGCCCCTTTTCGAAGGATTTGCCGCCGCCGCGCCGAAACGGCGGCTTTCGATCTCGATCGCTCATGGGCCGCTTGTGTCACGGGTTCCGAATAATGGCAATTTGGCCTGATTCCGGGTGGATTTAGGGGACGACCTTGGTTGACTTTAGAGGCGGCTTTCCCCCATAAACGCGCCCGGCCGCGACCCCCAAGACGGGCGATCCGCGGTCTTCACGTCTCCATGGCCCGTTCCGTCCGCCGCAAGGGGAAGCGGATCGCGCGCCATTGAAACGGGGGAGTGTCCCGAGTGGCAAAGGGAGCTGACTGTAAATCAGCCGCCTCATGGCTTCGCAGGTTCGAGTCCTGCCTCCCCCACCACTGCCAAAAAACGACGTTGAAATAACTAGTCTTTTCGCACTGGCGCCCGCACCTTCCCGCTAGGTGCGGGAATAGATGTTCGCTCTCCGTCCAGCTTTTTAATGGCCTGCTTGGCCAATCGGACGCGATCAGCCTTGCGCGTGTAGAGCGAAGCCATGTTGCCGCCGATCCATCCAAAGATGGCTTCCAGCTCGTGGACAGTGGCGCCGTTGTTCGCTGCCGTTGTCGCGGCAATCTTGCGAACGCCATGCGCGCTTTTCTTCACGCCGGCCGCTCGCGCCGCTGCGGAAAACTCATTGCCGAAGCTCTCTTTGGCGAATGGCTCGCCGCGGGCGCCGCAGATCCATGCGAGGTCGCCTGTAGGGCCGGCGTCAAGAGTCCGCTGCAACACGTCGAGCACTGGAATTGTCACCTCGATCGTCTCGCCGCTCTTTTCGGTCCGGATGGTCGCGACGCCTTCGCGGACATGCTGCTTGCCGATCGTGACGGCATCGCCGCGCCGCAGTCCCGTGTACAGCAAAACGTCGAGCCAAACGCGCTGTCGGGTGCCGATTGGCCATTTGCGCTGATAGGCTTCGACGTCGCTTTCCGTCCACGGCACAAAGCCGTCGCCCTTTTTCCGCTTCGGCGGGTCGACGCCCGCTGTCGGGTCGAGCTTGATGTGGTCGCGCTCGGTTGCCCAGCGAAACAGCCCTTTCATCGTGTCGAGAAAGTTGCGGGCGGCCGCGGGCGTCTTGGCGCGCCGATCGAGGCCAGCGACGATGTGCCCCTTTCGGATTGCCGCATATGGCTTCGCGCCGCTCTCGCTCAAAACGTGCTTCATGATGTTTTCGCGCTGGCGCCTGGTCGGCGGCTTTAGCACCGTCCAAGCGCCTGTCTGGCGATAGCTGTCCCAAAGCCATTGCAGGGATGCGTTGGAAATCGCAGCGGGCTTGCCAGGGGGCGCCGTTCCGCTCACGGCGGCGTTGTACTCGGCAGTGAACTCCGGCGAGCCGTAGGGCGCCCGTAGGCGCGTGCGTGGCCCTTTCCCGATACGGACAACCCACACGACTTTGCCGTGTCTGGTTTGCTCGCGATGCAGATGTGGCGGCCGGGGGCGGGGCATGCCGTCTATCAAAGAACGATCTCCGCATCGGGCGCAAGCTCTTCAGGGGCAATCGTCGGTGCAGAGTGTGGAGAAAGATGCACGATGATCGTGCCATCCGGTCGCACTTCGACGGTATCGGCGCCGGCTTGCCGCGCCGCTCGGATGGTGCGGGCAACGTCGGCTTGAGTGATCGTGGCGGGACGGCGAGGCATGCCCAGCACTACGCTGCGACGAGGCTGAATTACTAGCTCAAAGTCGCCGGTGGTAAGTGATTGATAGGGCGTGGAAGTTTTCGAAGAATTTAGTGCGCAAGCGCGCGGCCGAACTGGAATCTCTGACCACAATCCTGTCGGGTTGGAAAGGTGGAGCGTCGCCGCCGGCCTGAGCGGCGAGGGCAGCACAATGCACGACGGTGCATTGACGTTATCGTAACGACTCGCGCGCATCATCTCGGTATCTGCCCTGCCTGCTCGTTGAATCGAGTCGGCGGGGATTTTTTCTTTCCAAAGGAGCACACACCATGGAATCCCAGACCGTCGACGATTTCTGCACCGCTCATGGCATCAGCCGCGGGCTTTTCTACAACATGTCGCGCCGTGGCGAAGGTCCCAAGACCTTCAAGATCGGCCGGTGCCGGCGCATTAGCCAGGCGGCGGCGCTTGAATGGATCGCCGCGCAGGAAGCCGCCGCTGCTGTGGCCGCCTGAATCGAAACGTCCCCGCACGGGCATGCGAGGACGTTGAAGGTGGTATGGGCACTGGACAAGTGCTTCGAATATATCACACTTCGACGCGAACGCAAGTGTCTTTGCGGGGCTCCCCTCAATCTGGAGTCCTACCAATGTCTGAAACTATAATTCCCGCGAAGCTGGAACACCGCATCTACCTCCTGAGCGACGATGGCATGCAGCTTGAGCATGTCGACGTAGTCGGATGGGCAGTCGGAGATGGTCCGCCGATCCCAATCACGCCGTTTGGTCGCGTCGACATAAGCAAGGGCTATACGCTCAGCACGGAAAGCGGATGGGTAGTGCTTCCCACCGGGCAGACTTTCTACAATGCCGAGTCCTGGCGCCTGCAGCAGTACTTGGGGAGCCTCCGCCGTGGTTGACCCTACAAGATTAGCCACGCTGCCGACGAAGCAGAAGGCTGCCAAAGCAAAGGAGGCTGCGCTTAGCCAAGTGCGGCCGGCGTGGCAGCACGAGTGCATTCCCGATTCGAGCGGGCACATCATGCCCATCCTGGCCAATGCCGTGACTGCCCTCAAGGGCACGCCCTTCCTGGCCAACGCCATCGCTTACGACAACATGGCGCGCACGACGGTGATGGCAACGTGTTCCCGCGGCCTATTACTGACGGCGACGTTGTTCGCGTTCAGAAGTGGATGCAGGAAAACGGCATCCGCCGTATCGGTAGCGGCACTGTGTATGATGCCATCCGACTCTACGCGGAGGACAGGGCCTATCACCCGGTGCGGGACTATCTGAATGGCCTCCGGCACGACGGCGTGCCGCGGCTCGACGGCTGGCTCGCACGCTACCTTGGCGTCGAAGCGACGCCCTACGCCGCCGCTGTGGGCCGCATGTTCCTAATCGCCATGGTGGCCCGGATCTTCTGGCCCGGATGCAAATCCGATTACATGCTGGTGCTCGAAAGCTCGCAAGGCGAATCGAAGAGCATGGTGTGTGGCGTATTGGGAGGTGCCTGGTTTTCCGATGCAATGCCCGACGTCAGCGTTGGGAAGGACGCTTCGCAGCATCTACGCGGCAAATGGCTGATAGAGGTTTCCGAAATGCACGCCATGGGCAAGGCGGACACCGCGCTGCTGAAGGCATTCATCACCAGGACTACCGAGCAATACCGGCCGTCCTACGGGCGCCTTGAGGTTCACGAGCCGCGGCAATGCGTGTTCATTGGCACGACGAACCGCGACACCTACCTTCGTGACGAGACGGGCGGCCGGCGCTTTTGGCCTATCAAGTGCGGCAATATCGACGTTGCCGCGCTGACTGCTGACCGTGACCAGCTATTCGCCGAAGCCGTCAAGCTCTACCAAGCTGGTGAGAAGTGGTGGCCAACGAAAGACTTCGAACGAGAGAACATTCGGCCGCACCAGGAAGAGAGATACGAGGAAGACGCGTGGCAACAGAAAATTGCCGAGTGGCTTGCTTCTATCGACCCACAAACGAAGCTTCCGAGACCGGACGTCACCGTCAGCGAAGTGGCATTGAATGCCCTTCATATGCTTGTCGGACGCATCGGGACTGCTGACCAGCGGCGGATAGCCGCCGTCTTGGAAAAACTAGGCTGGAAACGCGGGAAAGTTACCATGACCAGGCGGCCATGGATAAGGCCCGGGCAATGACGCATGACGCACCATGACGCACTTTCCAATAGACTGCTCAATATTTGGAATTCCGTATATTGAGCGCACGAAGAGAAAGAGCGTCATGTGCGTCTTGTGCGTCATGTGCGTCATGGAGCTGCATGCGGATATTTTACCAGGGTGCCCCCTGGAAAAAGTTCCGCCGCCGAGCGCCAACCCGAACCTGGAAAAGTAATGTCCCGCAACCGTCAGCGCGTCCCTCTTGAGCATGGCCAGCGCATCGATATCAACCAGCTACGCCGCGACGGCCTCATGCCTCGCTCACTGGATGGCGCCACGGCTGGCACCCTGCGCGTGTCCTACCCGGCTATCAACTTCGAGCAGGACATCAACTTCACCAGCCGCCCGCGCCACTTCGGCGGCAGGCAGTTCTTTTTCCAATGCCCGGGGACGGGTAGGCGCTGCAGCGTCTTGTGGAAGCCGCCCGGCGCGTCCCGCTTCGCTTGCCGGCAAGCGTGGGGCGGGCAAGTCGCGTACGCCATTCAGTTCGCCGACGCGACGAATAGGTGCCATCTGGCGCAGGCGAGGATCAGGGCCAAGCTGGGCGCTGAGTGGTTCGACGATATGCCGGGCAAGCCCCAGCGCATGCGCTGGAAGACATACGAACGGTTGGAAGCCCGCTATGAGGTACAGGAGCGCAAGCTCGACTCGCTGCTGCTTGGTTTCATGCAGGGCAAGTGGTCGGTATTGAAGGATATCGTTTAGCCAAGCGATTTCGATTCAATTCAAGCGCCTCGCGGGAGTTTCGCGACCAATACACGCGCGGCGCCACATGTCAGGAAATGTCAAGTCGCGGGAGTTTCGCCGTCTATCGCGTCGCTGTTCGGCATCGGCTGCAACGCCTTCTCCACTTCGTCGGCTAGCCGGCTGAAGTGAGCATGCAGGCGGGCATACAGTTCGCGTTTGGCTTTGTCGGTGGCAAGGTCGCGGATTAATGCAGCCTCGGCGGCGTCTCTGCGCAACTTCTCGATAGAGGCGAGATAGTCCTTCATTTTGGCGAGCGCAGCCAAGCGCTCACTTGGGAACCCGCTTCAGCCAGTTGCGCCTCGCGGAGCACAGCGTCGCGGACAAGGCTAGGGGGAAGAAGTTTGGCTTGCTCGCGCAGGCGCTCTGCTTCCTCGGAGAGGTGCTGTTCTAAGGTGTCTGTTTGTTTGAGACCACGCCGCCGCTGAAACATGGCGCGCTCCTTTCCTTGCGAGAGGAAGGCGGGAGCGCGCGATGGGGCGTTCTCGTCACCGATGAAAGCCACGATCCGGGCGGTGATACTAGGGAAACGCCGATCGGCGTGATTAGTTCCTGCCTTGCTTCCTTGCTTGGAAAATGCACCAACCCGCACCAGCCCGCACCAACCCGCGCGAGTTCACCGGTTGTTGACTCCTCCGTGCCAATCTGAGTCCACGTGATGGTTTTTGCGCGCGACGGCGCGCCCGATGTCTCACTCGCGATGAGCAGCGGAAGCCACGCCAGTAGCCTCACACGCTGCGTAGACGACGGTAGCGCCACCGCAAGAGCGCCGTGCCGAGGCTCTGACCCTCCCGAATACCCGCCAGCAAATGGCAACCTTCCCAAAGACGAGTTTTGGCTGCGCTGGCCCTTCACACGGGCCGGCGCGCCGTAACCGAAAGGCGAACATGTCACCCGAACCGATCATCCATTTTAATGAGTTGCAGCACGCTGGCTACGGCAAGGACAGCCGAGCCGTGAAAACGCTGAGCGCTCGATATGCCGTACCCATCATGAGACTCAATAAGCGTCAGTACGCGTTGAAGCAGTCGGATTACGACTTGCTTCTGTCGCGAGCGTCGGGAGGTAAGCTGTGACCACGAAAAGCACGTTCATCGCTCACGTCGAAGGCTCGAAGGCCACTTTGCTGGCGAAACATATCGACCAGGCACAGCCAAGTGCGGATGAAATGTGCCGCGGGGGCTGGAATCCTTCTGCCGCTGTCGCCATTGCGCGCATGATCAAAGCGGGCGTTCCGTGCGTCGAGCAGTTGAGACAACTCGGGCATTCCAGCAGCGATGCCGTGGCCATATCGGCGGCGATTGTGACTCGCGGAGCCCATTGATGAGCGTCACAGCAGACGATCTGAAGCCGCTGAAGCCTGCCGCTGCCGCAGAGCTTGCTCGGCAGATCAACGCGGGCGTTGGCGATGCGAAGCGCCTCGTCGAAGAGAGCCATTGGTCGTGGAACTTGGCGTTTGTTTTGGCCCGCGCCATTTCCGGCGAAGGGCCGAGCGGCGCCGCTTACCTGGCCAGCGAGGGTATTCCGCCGCTGGTGGCTCGCGCCGTCGCAAATGCATGCGCTGCTGTCGCCGAGAAACGCCACTTGGCCAATGTCGAGGCGAGCAGGGCGCGCGTTGAAAAGCACCGCGAACGGCTGAGCCGAGGCGTCGCCGTCGACACACGGCGTTCCTATCGCGGCACGTTGAACGACTGGTCCGGAAGAGCAGAATGAGCGTCCGCTCATCCATAAGAGCCGGACAGGCGCGCTTCGAGTATGAGCACGAGACGAAGCCACGACTGCAACGTGAGTCCGCCGAGCGGCGCGCCAAGTACGCCGCTGCTGCCGCCGAGCGCGAGGCGAGCTTCAAAGCGTCCATCGCAAATATTCACGACGGCAACGTCGGCGCGCGCGCTCAGGCGCTAATTGATAGAGTTTTACATGGCGAAGGTGGCACTGATGGCCAGTGAAGCCGAACGTCTCTGCAGTCTCGATCTGCTGCACACGCTTTGCGAGCAGATGGACAAAGGCCGCGGCGATTTCGCCGAGCTGATCTGCGTCGGGTTCACCGAGCACGCAGCTCGCGAATTGGCCAATTTGATAGACGTGGCGCATGGCCGCAAGGAGCTAAGACACTATGACTGATATTTTCCAAGTTGGGGCCAATGCCGCGGCAGCCGCCGAGCCTGAGGCGAGCCCTGCCGCGCTGCCGAAGCCTGTCAAGTCGGACTGGCTTGACGCGTCGCGGGACATGCAAAGCAAAGTCAAGGCAGAGCGCCGCGGCGTCATTGAAGCCGCGCGCGACAAGATCGAGGCGAAGTACACGACGAAGGCCGAGAGGCTGTCGAAGGCTTCCGAGGATCGCGACGTTGCAAGCCCGAAGGAACGAGCGGCGACGCTCGGCTTGGTGCGCAAGGCGATGGAAAAGGTCGGATATCAGCCGCAAGGAGAAAAGGTGTCCGACCGCGACGCAAGTAACGCCGGCCGTAGTGAGATGCGCGAAGCCGTGAAGGCGCTTCAAGCGCGCTACCCTGGCAAAAAAGCGAGCGAGTTCGTCAAGATAGCCAAGGATTGGGAAGCGGGCTTTCGCGAGGATCCGGTTTCCATGCGCGAAAAGCTTCTCGAAACCTACGCCAGGGTCTCGCCGGAAAACTTCCGCGACGAGAAGAAGGAAGAAGCCAAGCAACATGGCCCGTCCAAGCCGCGCGACTCCGTTCGCCGCGCGATGGCTGACTTCGCCAACAGCAGCGACTTGGCCGAGTTCGAAAAGGAATTCCAAGGCAAGCTGCCGGGCGTGCTCGCCGAGCTGGTGAAGCACGACGCCGCACTGGTGAATGATCCGGTAGGAGCTAGCGCGCGCTTGGCGGCAGCTTACGGGGCGCCGGTTACCGAGCGTCAGCAAGTCGCCTTTGAGCAAAAACGCCAAGCCGAGCAGCATCGGGCGCAGGACACGCAGAACGTTAGCCGTGCGCTTGATATGATCGTGCAGCACAACGTCTTGCCGGGCATGGACGACGACGCGACGCTGAACGCCATCGCCGACGAACTTGGCAAGATGCCGCGCACTGGCGATCGGCTCGCGGATCTCAAAGCGGCCCATGCCGCCGTCATGGCCGGCCGCAGCTCGGCCAAGCATTCGGCAGCAGCCTCGAAAAGCATCAAGGGCGCGCCGAGCCCGCGCTTGCCGGCCGAGGTGCACCGCTCACAGGTGCGCAACTCGATTGAGCGCGCCAAGAGCGGCGACACGGCTCCCTCGCGTGCCGCGTCGAAGCCAACGGGCGTGCGTGCCGCGATCAGCAAGGCGACGAGGTCGATATGAGCAAACAGATCAAAATGACGCTCGAAGAGATGGAAGAGCTGGTGGAGGGCGAAGCGGAAGCGCCGGCCGCTGAGCAGAAAGCCAGACTGAAGCCGCCTGTCGAGAAGAGCGAGAAGAAACCGCGCGAGGTTGTCCTTGAATTCACGGCTGCACCGCCGCCGCGGATGGCCATCACGCAGGAGCAATGGGACGCGACTCCCGACGAGATCAAATCGGAGTTGTGCCGAGCGATAAGGGAACTGACGTGGGGCTTCGTAAAACACCGCGAGGCAGCGATGCGGTGGGAAGAGTTGCGACCGTGGCACGATCTAGCTGCCGCAAGCGGAACGACTCTCGACGCGGCGCTCCATCGATATCGCACCATGGAAAACGCTTTGCGAAATCCCGAGACGCGCGACGCGGCCTTGTCGGAGCTTTTTTCGAACTTGGGCACGACTGCCGAGGCCGTCGCAAAACGCATTTTGGAGACATGGGCATGAACTCGGAAACACTCTCACCAGACTTACAGCGCTTTTTGCGCGTCTTGCCATTTGTCGACGGCGACGGCGGCGAGCTGAACCTTTGGGCGCCCGATTGGGACGGCGGCCAAAACGCTCTGATCGTGCGCGGCGAGGAATACGCCGACTGCGCTTTGGCCATTGCCCGGCAGTTTCAGTTTCCGACGCTCGTCGCGCTCATTTTGCGCGACATGATCATGGCGGGCCGATGGGGCGCCGTCGAGGCTGGTTTTACGAACAGAATCGCAAGTGCCGCAAACGTAGGATCGTATAACTGACATGGCCGACGACATTCTACTAACCGCAAGGCAGCGCCTCGCTCAGGCGCTTTTGGGACAGCCAGATGCAGCCGCGCCCGCATTTCAGTGGGGCGCTGGTGGCGCTCGCCTAACGCCTGATGAGATCGCGGCGCAGCGCAAGGATGCCGCGGCCCTAGTCGCACAGGGCACCAGCGCTGAACCGTTTCCGACTGGCACGCGCGGGGCAGGCGTTTGGACTCAGGGCATGGCTCGCGTGGCCAAGGCACTGCTCGGCGGCTTAGAGGCTCGAGACGCCAGCAACGCCGCGGCGGCAAACGACGCGAAAGATCGCGATTTGCTGCTGGCCAATCCGGCATTGCAGAGCGCGGCTCCAGCGGCTGCGCCAGCCGCTGTTACCGCCGACGCTTCCGCGCCCCGCGGCATTCGTAATAACAACCCTCTAAATATCGAGGATGGGCCGTTCGCCAAGAGCCAGCCCGGCTATGTCGGGTCGGATGGGCGCTTTGCCCAGTTTCAGACGCCTGATCATGGTGTGGCTGCGGCGAATGCGCTGCTTGATAGTTACGGAAAGCGAGGCCTCAATTCAGTCAGCGGCATTGTCGGCCGATGGGCGCCGACGAGCGATGGCAACAACGTATCGGCCTATGCGAGCGACGTAGCCAATAGGCTCGGCATTGATCCGAACGCGCCTCTGACACCGCAGCAGCGTCCGGCGCTGATCGCGGCAATGGGCCAACACGAAAACGGGCGTCCGATTCAGATGCCGCAAGCAGCGGCTCCGGCGCCAAGCGCGCCCGTGGTTGCCAGCGGGGATGACGAAGCGCCCGCAGCACCCGCCGCAGGCAGCGGCATTGCTCGCGTCGCCGCCGCATTGGGCGGCCCGCCGCAGGTAGCGCCGCAGATAGCGGCTCCGGCGCCAGTTGCCGCGCCCGCGACACCGCAGGTTCCACCCGCGCAGGCCGGGTACATCAAACAGCTTTTGGCCAACGCCGGCACGCGCGCATATGGCGCGGCGTTGCTGAATCAGTATTCCCAACCCAAAGCGCCTATCAGCGTGAAGGCTGGCGAAACGCTCATCGATCCGAGGACGTTCAAGCCGGTGTATACGGCTCCCGACGACGACAAAGCCCGACCGATGACGCCGGAAGAACTGCAGTCCTACGGCCTGCCACCTGGTTCTCAAATGGCGATGACGCCAAAAGGGCCGAAGTACATCGGCTCGACTGCGACGACCGTAACCAACACGTTCGACCCGAATGCTTCTCAGAGCTACGACAAGATCCTGAGCGAAGGCATGGCCAAGTCGCATGCCGGCTTATCCAATGGCGTCGAGGACGCGCAACAGCGGCTGCGCGATATCAACGGCATGCAAGGAGCGGCGGACGCCATCGCGAAGAACGGCGGCACGACCGGCGGCATGGGCCAAGAGCAAGTTCTTGCGCTCAAGAAGACGCTCAACGCTGGCGCAAACTCGCTCGGCCTTGGCCAGCCTTTCGATGAAAACAGCATGAGCGATGCTGAGGTGATGGCGAAGCTTTCTCGCCAGATGGCCGGAGCGCAGGCAAAGAATGCAGTCGGCGCGAGGGTGACGAACTTCGAACTCTCGAATTATTTAAAGGCCAATCCGGGGCTTGAGCTTTCGCCGACGGCGAATCAGCGGCTGCTCGGCATTCAAGCGCAAGTCGAGACTCGCAACGTTGCCGTCGGCAACGCCATTCGCAACGCCACGGCGCAAGCGGTTATCGATCCCGTCACGGTTCAGAAGCTCATCGAAACTTACGACAACCTTCACCACGTGCGCGATCCGGTGACTGGACAGGACCTTACCAGGAGCTACGCGCTCCCTGATTTGCAGCAGCCGGACAGCAACGCGGCGCTCAGCGCGCAGCATGAAACCAACGTCGGCAAGATCCGCCGCTTCAATCCGCAAACCGGGAACCTTGAGTAATGGCTGACGCAATTCAAATCCACGCGCCTGACGGCTCGATCGCAGAATTTCCCGCGGGCACAACGGACGATACGATCAAAGCCGTCATGGGCAAGGCATATCCGCCGGCTGCCGCCGCGCCAAGCCAGCCCAGTACACTTCAGAGTCTGCGCGAGAGCATCCACGCTCCGACACGAGCATTGGAAAATGGGCTCATGATGGGCCTTGGCGATCGAGCCCGCGCCTTGATTGATTCCGTCTTGAGCGGCGGCGGATACGGCGAACATCTCAAAGCCGAACAGGGCGATACCGACGCTTTTGCCGTTTCCCGCTCAACGTAGAGCAAATTCGCGTGGACCGCGAGCCGAGACGCTGGCGAGACAACAGGCAAGCTTGCTATCGCGCAGACGGGTTCTTTGTTGGCACCGAGTTGCGGTAAGGGCACGGCTGAAATTACCCGTTACGCTTCAAAGCAACCATTTTGCCCGCACCTTACTGCAAGCCATTGAATGCGCTCAATATTGGCCCTTCTGCCTCCCCCACCACGCTTCGCCCTTCGGGCTATGCGTGGCGCAGCCGCGCTAGACCGAAGGGTGAGGCGTGTCCGGCGTAGCTGGAGCGAAGCGAAAGCGAAGACGGACGATACTTCTCGGCTTCTGCGGACTCGGCTTCCTCGCTTATCGCCGGAACAATTGCGCGCTGCGGTTCGCTTGATATCAGCCCCATCAGGCGAGACAGATGGAGACCGCCTTACAGAGGCGGTCTTTTTTGAGCAAACCGCCATCGTGCCCAGCGGTGGCAGCGCCGCTGCTGACTCGGCAAAGTGATGCGTATCACACACGGCGCTAGCCGCACGCCGTTATGGTCTGCGGTGTTAAACACGGGAAGCTCACGCCATGAATGACCGCAACAACGTTGAACTTTGCATCAGGGAACTCAGTGCTGACGAATTGGAAGCCGTATCGGGTTCTGAGACTTATACCGCTCTCTTGCACGCAATATCCGATGCTATGAAAAAGATAGAGGACGCCAGCAAGAACGCCATCTCCAATATCCGTTGAAGCCACACCTTCACTGGAGAAGAGCAAATGGCTCGACATTTACATGCCCAATGGCGACTTCATCCGGTGACCCAGTGGCGATCCGCCGCCGTCCCGACTCTGCCAGGCGTCCGCTGCCGCGTGAGCGCGGCGTGCTAGAGGCGATCCCGGATCGCCGTCAATATGCCGGTCGTGGTGTCGATGACCTGAAGCACTTGCCGGGTCTTGCTCGATCCCACCGGAAAGCGAGCGCACTGGTCGGATAGTTGGACAAGCCGTTTCCGTTCGCCGGTCAAAATCGCGCTACTCTTGTCGGCCGCGAACTTGACGAGATCGCGCATCGGGTTCTTCTCGTCAAAGCCGTTGATCTCCTTGTCCATGGCAATCAAATATTCATAGCTCGCCAGCTCGTCGGAGATTTGAAGGAGCTCCTGGATGGTCGAGTTGATACAATTGACATCGCCGGCGGCCACGTCGGAACGCCTTGCGGTCTGGGAAAGATCGATCATCAGGTTCGCAAAGAGAGGCTTCAGCGTCTCCACCTTCTGCATATCGCTTTCGGACAGAACGCCGCCATGCGAGACGGACGGCAGCAGCAGGGCTGCTGCCAGGCCGACCTTCAGCAGGGTTTGTCGCGCCAGCTTGTACATTGAAAGCCTGATCCTGGTGGACACCGCGCACATCCTGGGGAGTATCTTTCGTTTCGATCAAACCGCGTATTATTGGGTTACCGCCCTTGCGCAATATGCTTTACTAACCGCCGACTTCGAAACAAGCCATTTTCCGAAGCTGGCCCAGATTGATGGGAGAATAAGAGGGTGACCGGCACGCCGCAACGGGCATTTCGCGCAGCGGCATTGGATCGCGCCGCCTCGCCCGAACAATTTGATCACCTCGTCGTCATTACCAAGCCGTCCGATTGGATATTGACGGCCGTTCTTTGTCTTGGGCTCGCGGCCGCCATCATCTGGGGCGTCATGGGACGGATACCCACTCGCGTTACCGGCGACGGAATCCTGATCAGCAACGGCGACAAGGTCGTCGACGCCGTATCGGCGGCGGCGGGACGCCTGGCTGCGGTTTCCGTCACGGTCGGAGATCACGTCGTTCGCGGACAATCGATCGCGCAGATCGTTCAAACCGACATTGAACAAAAGCACAGCGAGGCGGTCGCCGTTCTTCACGAGCGCGAGCGGGAGTATGCGGTCCTGCAGACGAAGGTCGAAAGCGAGCTTGCCGTGAAGAGTCAGAATTATGCAAAGCTCGAAGACGCGCTGAACCAGGTCATCAAGGCAACGACGCAACGCATTGAATACCTGACGGTCGACGTCAAGAATCTCGAGGATCTGCTCGCCAGGGGATACACGACCCGGCGCACTTTTGATGAAAGGCGCACGGAGCTCACCTCCGCGCAACAGCGAAAAGACGATTCGTATAACCAGATCCTGAAGCTGAGGTCGGAAAAGGCCGATCTGGAGACCCAGCGGGATCGCGAGCTGCGTCAGTCGGAATTTTCACTCAACGAAGCCCGCCGGCAGGAGAAGGCAGCCGCGGAACTGCTCACACAGAATACCGAGGTCATCAGCCCGATCGAGGGCCGGGTCCTGGAAGTGAAGATTTCAGCCGGCTCGGTGCTTGCCGTCGGCACGCCGGTCGTCGGTATCGAGAGCGAAGGCGACAGGCTCGAGGCCGTGATCTTCGTCCCGGCCGAACAGGGCAAGAGGATCAAGCCGGGAATGCAGGTGCATGTCGAGCCCAGCACCGTCAAGCGTGAAGAGTTCGGCATGATGCTCGGCACCGTCGAAACCGTATCCGATTTCCCGATGACGCCGCAGGGCATATCGGCCGTGCTTCACAACGACACCCTGGTGACGCGCTTCACCCATGACGGCGCGCCGTACGCCGCCAAGGTCAGCCTCGAACGGGACCCGTCGACCGCGACGGGCTATCGCTGGGCGGTTGGCGACGGCCCGAACGTGCATCTCACGAGCGGAACCCTGGCTCGCGCGGAGATCACGACCCGGCGTCAGCGTCCGCTCGATCTGATCCTACCGCTTATCAGGCACCTCACGGGGATTGATGGCTAGTCGTTCGGGCGCAGAAGGGAGCCGCAGCGCTGGCTGGCGTCGTCCGTTCTGGGCACGTCGGGTCAGGCGTACTCCCGTCATCTTTCAGATGGAGGCGGTTGAATGCGGCGCCGCCTCGCTGGCGATCGTGCTCGCGCATTACGGCGCCTGGATCCCTCTGGAGGAGCTTCGTATCGCCTGCGGCGTCTCGCGCGATGGAAGCAAGGCAAGCAATGTCGTCAAGGCAGCGCAGCGCTATGGACTCGGCGCCAAGGGCTATAGCGTCGAGCCTTCGGCACTTCAAAAGATGCCGATGCCCTGCATCCTTCACTGGAATTTCAATCACTTCGTAGTGCTGGAGGCTATCGACGCAAATCACGCCTATATCAACGATCCGGCCACCGGCCGCCGCCGGGTCACGATCGATGAAGTCGACAAGGCGTTCACCGGCGTCGTCCTGGCTTTCGAGCGCGGCGAAGCCTTCAGGAAATTCGGCAGCAAGCCGCAAGGTACGCGCCTGCTGCTGCGCGAGCTGCGTAATTCGAAAGCCGCGGTGGCGCTGCTGATCCTGGTCAGCGTTGCGCTGGTCATACCCAACGTCGTAGCCGCGGGCTTCTCCAAGATCTTTGTGGATGACATTCTCATCCGGCACACGCGGAGCTGGCTGGTGCCGCTTCTCATCGGCATGGCACTGACCGCAGCCTTGCGGGCGGCACTGACGATCGTACGTCAGTCGCTCCTGACGAGGCTGCAGGCGAAGCTCGCGGTCGTCACGACCAGCCGGTTTCTCTGGCGGGTGTTGGCGCTGCCGCTCGAATTCTTCACGCAGCGCCATGCGGGCGACATCGCGAACCGCGTGGCGGCCAACGAGCGAGTTGCCAGCCTGCTTTCGAGCGGCATTGCATCGAATGCGCTGAGCCTGATGTCGGTATTGTTATTTGCCGCTGCGATGGCCGTTTACGACGTTCCCCTGGCCGTAGTCTGTGTGATCATCTCCTTGCTCAATGTCGCGCTGCTACGCGTCGTGTCTCGACGGCGCCAGGAGCTCAGCTACCGTCTCGCGATCGAGCAAGGCAAGTTGCTGAGTGTGACCGTAGGAGTGGTGAGAACGATCGAGACCATCAAGGCAAGCGGCCTGGAAGACGATGCATTCGGCCAATGGTCGGGGCTTCAGGCCAAGACCTTGAACGCGGAACAGCAACTTGGGGCATCTTCCGTCGTTCTCGAAATGATTCCGACCTTGCTGTCGGGCCTGACGGTTGCGGCAATCCTGGGTCTGGGAGGCTGGAGGGTCATCCAGGGCTCCCTGACGCTCGGCAGTCTGGTGGCGTTTCAATCGCTGGCGGCGAGCTTCTCGGAGCCGTTCGCCAATCTCGTGAACTATTTTGGCAATCTGCAAACCATCAAGGGGACTCTCGAGAGACTTGAGGATGTCTACAAATATTCACTCGAGTCCCGGACCGACAATGATGCCGCAGCAGCCGAAATGCCTCCAAAGCTCGCGGGCAGGATCGAGCTGAGGCAGGTTAATTTTGGCTATTCGGTCCTGGAGCCGCCCCTGTTGGGCGATCTCTCCCTCGTCATCCAGCCGGGCACGCGGGTGGCGTTGGTGGGCGCATCCGGAAGCGGAAAGTCGACGCTCGGCAGGTTGATCTGCGGTCTCTACAAACCCTGGTCAGGCGAGATCCTGTTTGATGGACGAAAATTGGCGGATATTCCTCCGCCGGTCTTCGCAAACTCGGTCTCCTACGTCGATCAGGATATCTTTCTTTTCGAAGGAAGTGCGCGTGACAACCTGACTCTCTGGGATTCCACGATCGCCGAAAGAGAGATGATCGCCGCAGCCAACGACGCGTTTATTCACCAGGACCTCGCGACGCGACCGGGGAACTACGACTGTCATGTGAACGAGGGCGGCACGAACTTCAGCGGAGGACAGCGGCAGCGCATGGAAATTGCGCGCGCCCTGGTCGGCAATCCCTCGATCCTCGTTCTGGACGAAGCGACCGCCGCGCTTGACCCGATCACGGAGAAGGCGATCGACAACAATCTGCGGCGGCGAGGCTGCACCTGCATCATCATCGCGCATCGCCTGAGCACGATCCGCGATTGCGATGAAATCATCATGCTCGAAAAAGGCCGGATCATCGAGCGGGGGACCCACGAAGAGCTGCTGGCTCGCGGCGGCCCTTACGCGAAGCTCGTGATGACCGAATGAGTGACAATCCGTCCAGCGACAACCCCCCGCAGGACACGGCCGTGGGTGGCTCGTGCGAGCGGGTGTTGCTCGACCCGCGTCATCCCAGATTGCTTGATGACCGCGACCGGGTGCTGAAGGTCAAGGCGGGGCATGTCGACATTTTCGCTGTTGCCGACGATCTGCGCCGCCGTCACCTGTTCCGGGTCGAAGCCAATGACATCATTCTGGATCTGCACACGGCCTGTGCGAACACTCGTGGTGGGCTTCAGATCGTCGCCGTTGGAGGGCCGGGCGCGGAACTGATCGGCCTTCCACGCACCAGCGTTGCGTCGAACGAGCCGCTCGAGCGCTGGATCATCCATCTGGCGCGGCTGGTGATCCCGACGGGAATACCCGGGACCATGCCCGAGCTGGTGGCCGGCGAGGTCGGCGAGATGCAGCCCGGACACCCATGTCGTGGCCCAATGCGCACTATTGCCTGGACGCGTGTCACGGCAGGCACAGCGAAGTTCCTGGGACAGGATCCGGCCTTGGCTCAGGGCGACCTGCCGATTCCACTTGTCGGGGGGCTCTGGGTCCAGGCCGGAGAATCGGGGTGCAAGCTGCTCGCGGATGCGGGCGTGCCCGAGGCATCCGATCTCTGGCCGGCCGTCGACCGGATCCATCTTGCGCTCGTCTCAATCATCTCGATGGGCCTTGTGAAGACAGCCGCCTGGGAGCGTCAGCGCCTTTCGCAACGAACGGAATTGACGCAATCGCAAACGCTCGATTCTCTGGAGCGCCTTGCCGAGACAGTGGTCGGGAAATCCGTTCTTGGGGAAGGGGAATTGCACCTCGCAGATCCGCTGCTCGCAAGCTGCCGCATCGTTGGAGCTGCGCTCGGAACCTCGATCACTGCGTCGAACCGATCGCCCTCAGGGCATGGATTCCGCGACATTCTCGAAATTGCCCGTGTGGCGCGTCTGCGGGTTCGCCGCGTTCAGCTGCGGGACGAGTGGTGGAAACTCGATGTCGGTCCGCTGGTGGCCTGGCTCGGACAGGAACGCGAACCGGTAGCCCTCGTACATGATCGGTCGGGCGGTTACACGATGATCGATCCCCGGCGAGGGACGAGATTGCAGCTAACCCGTTCACTCGCCGCCGATCTGGCGGCCGATGCAGTCGCATTCTATCCGGCGCTGCCGTCGCGGCCGCTTCGCTATCTGGATCTTTTGACCATTTCGATGGTGGGGCTCAGCGGCAGCCTGGTCCGCACGACATTCCTGGTCGTCGCGATCGGGCTGTTAGCGCTGATCCCGCCGCTGATCACCAATTTCCTTGTCAACTCCGTCATACCCCGAACCGAAATCGATCAGCTGATCGTTTGTGCGCTCGCCCTTGTCGTGACGGGCGTCTCGATCGCTGCTCTCCAGGTCATGCAGGGAACGGTGATGTTAAGGCTCGAAGGCCTCATCGACTACAAGCTGCAGGCGTCGGTGATCGATCGGTTGCTCAGATTGCCCGCCGGGCTGTTCCGCGGCTACACCACGGGCGATCTGGTCGATCGTTCGATGGGCATCGACGCGGTGCGGAGGGTTCTCACAGGACGCACGTTGCGCGGTTTCATGGCGTCCCTGTTTTGCGTCTTCAGCATCGCCCTGATGTTCTATTACGACCTCAGGCTGGGCGCGATCGCCCTGGTGCTGACGCTGGTGAGAGCCGTGGTCATTCTCGGCACGAGCACGCTGCGCGTCTACTTTGAAAACCGCCATTTCAATCTGCAGGGAAAGATCGGCGGTCTGGTGCTGCAGTTGATCGCCGGCGTCGGCAAGCTTCGCGTGGCCAACGCAACCGGTCGCGCACTGGCGCTTTGGTCGAGGCAATTTGCAGTTCAGAAGAGCTATTTCATCGCGTCTCAGCGGGTAGCCAACGCGCTCGGCGTATTCGAGACTTCCTACCCCACGCTGGCGACCCTGGTTGTCTTTGCGGTTGCCGCTTACACGGACAGCAAGCTGCTGCTCGATCTCGGTGCCTTTCTTGGTTTCAATACAGCCTTCGGCCAGACCATGGGCTCGATCGGCGCCTGGGCATCGAGCGTCAGTGAATCCTTGACCGCCATTCCGCATCTTGCCCGGCTGAAACCGCTGATGTCGTCGACATCGGAGATATTGGACGACCTGCGGCCACCGGGAGAATTGTCGGGCGAAGTCGAACTTTCGGGGGTCACCTTCCGTTATGCGCAGGGCGGCGCGCCCGTGCTCGATGACCTCACCTTGAAGATCATGCCTGGCGAGTATGTCGCCATTGTCGGCCCGTCGGGCAGCGGCAAATCATCGTTGTTGCGATTGGTGCTCGGCTTCGAGCAGCCGGAGTCGGGAACGGTATTTTTCGACGGCAAGGCTCTCAATACGCTCGACACGAGCGCGGTGCGCCGCCAGCTCGGCGTCGTGTTGCAAGATACCAAACTTGCAACGGGAAGCCTCTACGAGAACATCTCCGGCGGAATCGAATTGCCGCTCGAGAAGGCATGGGAGGCCGCGCAACTTGCCGCGTTGGATGACGATATCAAGCAAATGCCGATGGGCATGCATACGATGGTCTCGGAAGGCGTCAACACGCTGTCGGGCGGACAGCGTCAGCGTGTCATGATTGCCCGGGCCATCGCCCGCATGCCACGCATCCTCCTGTTCGACGAGGCGACAAGCGCGCTCGACAACCAGACCCAGGCCACCGTTGCCACCTCACTCGAGCGGCTCGCCATCACGCGGGTGGTGATCGCGCATCGGCTGAGCACGATCCGCAATGCGGACCGGATCGTCATGCTGATTGGCGGCAAGATCGTGCAAATGGGAAGCTATAGGGAGCTTGTCGCCCAACCCGGCCCGTTTGCGGATTTCGCGCAGCGCCAGTTGCTGCAGCCCGCGGGGCAGTAAGGCGCGACGACACGACGGCTCCGCATCGGGTGACAGGCCTCGCAGAGGCCGATGAACGGTCATCCGGCGGCCTGCCTGCTTCGCGGACGAAAGCTTCATCACTTCGAAATGATCGACGCCTTTTCGATTTGGCGTGGCGATGACGCTGCTCGCGGGGGTTTTTGTCGGGGGGGTGCCTGATCTATTTCTGTGCTCGCCTTCAGTGGACTCCTGGTGCGGCGGATCATGAGCCGGCACGACGTCGTCGCCGGCTAGCACGCCGGCCGCCGGCATCCCTGACGCATTGGTTTCCGCAAGCGGAGATCGCGTTAGTCCTTATTCGGGCGCGTTCGTCCCCGGAAAGCCAATGCCTGGAAGATAGGTGACGACGGGGCGGATTTCGTAGACCGCGGTTGGATTGGCGCGCCGCAACTCGCGGGCGGCTTCGACGGCCGCATCGTCATCGGCGCAATCCACCACGTAGAAGCCCAGCAATTGCTCCTTGGTCTCGGCAAACGGGCCGTCGATGACCGTGCCCTGGCCCGGACCGCGCAACGTTTTCGCCTTTCGGGTTGCACCGAGCCGCGCGGCGGGGCCGAGCCGCCCAACCTGGTTCACCCGTCCGTGCGCCTTCGTCAGCTTGTCCATCACGCCAGCGTCCTCGGCCGGTGTCCAGGACATGACATCGGCTTCGACGTGATAGGCGAGGATCGCATAGAACATTCTCTTCTCTCCCTGAGGCGTTCGAACCATTAGCCCAAGGACGCGCGGGAAGGGCAAATTCCGACAACCCGGGCTATTTTTGATTTTGGCGATATTTCCAATGTGATGCCGGCCACGAAGCCGTCCGGAAACACGATAAGGGCCTGTTCACCTTGAACGCGCCTGTTCGGGGAACCGACTGATGGCCAGAACGCAGGCAATCTGCGCGAGCGGATAGCGGAGAACGTCAATGCCACGCCAGCAGCCCCGAATCATCAGCGACAGCGCCAAGGCGCCCGTCTTTTCGCAGGCCGGCGAGTGGCGCGATCTCATCGGCCATCACCGCTATTACGACAGCTCGGCCATTTTTGGCGAGCGCATCACCGAAACCCGCCGCGGCCCGCGCCCGCGCTCCGTCAACCTCTTCGGTTTCTGAGACGGCCATCCAGAAAATCGTGCGCAAACAGAATGCCCAAGCAAAACGCCCAAGCAAAACGCGGCGGGATTTCTCCCGCCGCGTCCAACTCTTGAACTCGCTGGTCCAGGGCTGGAAGCGCCCCGATGCCAAGCCTAGAGAATGCTCAGCGGGCGATCCCAGCGAGGTGACAGCGCTTGGAACAAGACACTGGATCACCTCCTTTCGTTGATTGATGGGACCGTCAATATAGGCCGCGAATCACGGCGCGTTAAGAGCCGGCCGGCAACAAATCCAATGGCAACAAGACCCTCGCGGGCGGTTGAGACAGCCGTCACGGCGTGTTAGGTCAATCGGTGATGCGGGTGTAGCTCAATGGTAGAGCAGCAGCCTTCCAAGCTGAATACGAGGGTTCGATTCCCTTCACCCGCTCCAAGCAATTTCAATAGCTTAGCCAGGAATTCTAAACTCCCATCCTGACGCCATTCCGACAATTTTACTCGTCGCGGCTGAAGTCTCAAGATTGCTCAAATTGAGCGGCCAACCTCACGCGGGTGATATCAATTCTGCTTCAGCCCGATGAACATGCGCTGCAATACGGCTGGCGATCTCGACGGCATGAGTTGCGATCACGAAATGCGCGGCGCCGTCGATCGTGGCCAGAGTGGCGTTGGGCGTGAGTTCGCAAAGCAGCGCGTTGGCGCGCTGCACCGCCGCAGGACTTGCCCCACCGCAAATGACGAGAAGCGGAATTTTGAGGGTGGCGAGCAAAGCCTCCGGTAGCAAGAAGCCATAGCCGCCGGCCCAATCAAGAATATTGACCGGCGTGGTTTCTACTGCATAGGCGCGTGGCCGGGGCGGCCATGAGGCAAAGGTGCCGGCTCCGCCGTAAAAGTCGATCATCGTCGCGATCGCTTCGACGTTGCCGGCCGCATAGTCGGCGAAATAGGCGTCCGTCATCCGGCGGAACGCCTGATAGTGCTGATGTTCTTTTCTCTCGCGCAAGATATCGACAGCCGGAGCCTCGATGACCACGAGGCTTGCGAGAGATACCTGGTTGCGAAGCGCTACAGCCAGTGACACGAGGCCGCCAAAGGAATGGCCGACGAGATGAACGCGACCGCCGGCTCGGCGAATAACCGACTCCATTGCTTCGGCGTTGCGTGAATTGGAGGGATCGCCTGCGGTGCGCCGGTCGCTGGTTCCACCATAACCGAGTAGACTTGTGGTGACGCTGCGAAACCGGTTGCCCCACACGGCTATGACGGGCCGCCACGCTGCGCCAGTGCTGCATGATCCGGGCAACAGCACGACTGCAGGGCCAGATCCACATTCATCGTAATCGATGCGGCCCTGCGCTTCGTCTATCATCGCGAATGGTCCTTTCCACCGGCGTTCATCTATCAAGTCGACTTGCGCCAGGGCAGCACCATCGAAACGCGGTCTTTATAGCGGCGATAGTCGTCGCCGAAGAGATCGACCAGATCGCGTTCTTCCAGGAAGATTCCTACGAAGATGTAAGCCGTGGTCACCGCCGCGAACAGAAGATGCCCGATCGTCATTGTACCGGCGGCCCAGAATGCGATGATGAAGCCAAGGTAGATCGGATGCCGCACGAACTTGTAGTAAAGCGGAGTGCGGAAGCGCAATTCCGGCATCGGCTGGCCGGTCAGATTGTTGGTGACCTGATGTAGCCCGAATAACTCGAAATGGTTGATCAGGAATGTGCTCGTCTATACGATCAGCCAGCCGATGAACGACAGGCCGAGGAGTGCCATGGCGATCACCGGATTGGTGATTTCCCATACCGCGGCAGGGATCGGACGCCACTGCCAGAACAGCAGCACAAGCGCGAGGCTGGAGAACAACACGTAGGTGCTGCGCTCGACCGGCTTCGGCACCAATCGGGTCCACCATTGCTTGAATTGCTTGCGTGCCATGACGCTGTGCTGAATGGCGAAAACCGACATCAGTACGAGATCGATGATGATCGCCTCCGGCATCGGCCCGACCGCGCTGGAGTCGATGGTCTTGGGCACCATCAGGCCCGATACGAAGCCGATGGCGTAGAGGAATGTCACAAAGAATATCGCGTAGGATGTAAATCCGTAGACGAAGGCCAGGAACCTCCCGACTGGACCGCCCTTGGTTTCCTCGCCTATGGCCTGGATTTGGGTCATGATCTCTCTCCTAGGTCGGACTGCGTCTGAAGCCACGAAGATGCAGGGACGTGAGATCAAAAGGCTTTGTCCGGAGCCTGATTTTTGCTTGAGATGAGTTTGATTATTTCTTGAGACGCGCTCGGGTTGGGAGCATCGCCGTTGCAATTTATCTTTGATAATCATAGGCTTGATACCGAACGGCGGGAGTTGCATCGGGGTTCGGAGCGCATTGCGGTCGAGCCGCAGGTATTTGACCTCTTGATCTATCTCTTGCAGAACCGCGATCGTGTCGTCAGCAAGGATGACCTGTTCGCTTCGGTCTGGGCGGCCGCGTGGTGTCGGAATCGACGCTGACCAGCCGTATCAACGCCGCGCGCAAGGCACTCGGCGACAGCGGCGAAGACCAGAAATTGATCCGCACCGTTGCTCGCAAGGGCGTGCGGTTCGTCGGTATTGTCGATACCAGGTCAAACGGTGCCGAGCCGTCTCACGCGGCAGCTCCGGACGGAATCCACGAGCAGCCGCGCCCGGCGATGCCGCTGCCGGACCGGCCTGCCATCGCCGTGCTTCCTTTCACCAACATGAGCGGCGATCCCGAGCAGGAGTATTTTTCCGACGGCATCAGCGAGGATATTATCACTGCGCTGTCCAAGTTGCGCTGGTTCTTCGTAATCGCGCGGAACTCGTCGTTTACCTACAAGGGCAAGGCCGTTCACCTGAAGCAGGTCGCCGAGGAGCTTGGCGTCGGCTACGTCGTCGAGGGCAGCGTCCGAAAGGGCGGCGACCGCGTGCGCATTACGGTGCAGCTCAATGATGTCGCAACCGGCAGCCATCTGTGGGCGGAAAAGTACGACCGTAGTTTGGCAGACGTGTTCGCGGTGCAAGATGAAATTACCGAGGCCATTGTCGCTGCGATCGAACCTCAACTCTATGCCGCAGAGAATTTTCGTGCCCAGCGCAAGCCGCCGGAAAGCATGGATGCGTGGGACCTGGTAATGCGGGCATTGTCGCATTATTGGCGGGTGACGCGACAGGATAACGTTGTCGCACAAGCGCTGCTGGAGAAGGCGATCACGATCGATCCGAATTACGGCCAGGCTCTTGGCGTGCTCGCCACCAGCTATACTTTCAGCGCGCACATGGGGTGGGCGGACATGGCAGCTGTCGTGCCGATCGCCGAACGCGCTGCGCTGGCGTCGATCCAGGCCGACAGCGAGGATCCTTGGGCGCATCACGCGCTTGGCAGCGTGTCGTTGTTCAAGCGGCGCTTCGAAGACTGCTGGGCGCGTTCGAGTCGGCGTTAAATCTCAATCCGAATTTTTCGCTTGCCCAGGGTTACTACGGCCTGACCCTGTCGTACTGCGGTCGCTGGCAGGAGGCCTGCGTGGCGGCGCAACGGGCGTTACGACTGAGCCCTCGCGACCCCTTCGCGGCAATTTTTTGCGGCATCGCCGCCTATTCGCACTTTGTCGGGCGGAATTATGACGAGGCGATGCGCCTCGCAAGCGAGGCCATCCGGCAACGCAACGACTTCGTTGGCGGTCATAGGGTATTGACTGCCGCCGCCGGCATGACGGGCCGCGACGATTTGGCCAAAGCCGCCTTGCGCGAGCTTGAACGGGCGCAGCCCAATATTTCCCTTGGCTGGCTCGCCAGCCATATGCCGATCCGATACGACGCTGATCGCGAACATTATTTGGAAGGATTCCGTCGTGCGGGTTTGAATTAGTTGCGACATTGGATGTTAATCGGCGTGAGGCCTGTTCCATGTCAAAAACGGACTTCGGGGGAGCCACCGTTTCTAGCGCAAAGCGGACGCTTAGGTGGTAGTCGCCATTCCGACTAGGAGAAATTCCCTAGTGGCCTCAATCAACCGGAAGGCTGCAAAATGTCGGAACGGCCCTTGCACGGATTGCGAAATTTTGCGACTTCCAAGCTGAATACGAGGGTTCGATTCCCTTCACCCGCTCCAATAGCGATTCTTCTGGCCAAGTCCTCACGAAGCCTTCGCTCTCGCACGCCGCGTGGCCTGCGACCGGCTCTTCACGTGATCGATGAAGGCACGCAATTTGGGCATCATCTGCGCGCGGCCGGGATAATAAAGAAACATGCCCGGTGCCATCGGCGCGAATTTCTCCAGGACATGCACCAGTTTTCCCGCTTTCACTGCGGCAGCGGCAATCGGCTCGGGCACTTGCGCCAGTCCAACGCCTTCGAGCGCTGCGCCCAGCATGGTGGGAAAATCGTTGGCGATGAGCGGACCCGAGACGGCGATCTCGATCGCGCGGCCCTGGTCGTTGAGGGACCATAGCGCGATCGCGCCGCCGGAGCGCCGCCATCTGAGACACGCGTGCTGGCGCAGATCGTCAGGACGGGCAGGACGCTTCTTGCGGGCGAGATAGGCGGGGCTGCCGACGATGATGAAGCGAAACGGCGGCGAGAGCCGTACCGCGATCATGTCGGCGGCGATGAACTGGCCGAACCGCACGCCAGCGTCAAATCCCTGGGCCGCGAGGTCGACCAGCTCCTCGCTGGCAGCGATCTCGATCTCGACCTCGGGATAGGCTTGGCAGAAGGAGGCGATAAGGGGCTCAAGCAGGATCGGCACCACCGCGCGCGGCACCGCAAGGCGCAACAGTCCGGCCGGCCGCTGTCCGAGGTCGCGCGCGACTTCGCTGGCGGCAACGAGCTCCTCGAAGGCGGGCTTGGCACGCGACAGGAATTTCTCGCCGGCTTCGGTGAGGCCGACACTGCGCGTGGTGCGGATGAAAAGCGCGGCGCCGACGCGCGCCTCGAGCGCGCGGACCGCCTGGCTGATCGCCGACGGCGTCACGCCGAGCTCATCGGCCGCCCGGCGGAAGCTGCGGTGCTGGGCGACACTGAGGAACGCCTCGATGCCGTCGAGTGCGCCGCGGCGGACTGTGAAGTTCTGCTTCATAGCCCATGGACATTATCGCGGATAGTCGTTCGCGGAAAGCGGCCCTACATCTATCCCTGCGAATGATCCGAGGGAATTTTGACATGACCGACGTGCTGGAAGGCGTACGCGACCATTATCGCGCAACCGGGCTGACCGAGCGGCTGAAGACGGCGCTTGCCGTATTCGGACCAGAAGAGCAGCGGCTTACGCCCCAGCAACTCGCCAGCCTCGACCAGTTTCACACCAGGGGGCTTGCTGCGACCGCCGAGCTCGCGAAGCTGGCCGGGATCGCCGCCGACATGGCGGTGCTGGATATCGGCTCGGGCGTCGGCGGCCCGGCGCGTTTTCTCGCGGCGACTTTTGGCTGCCGCGTCACCGGCGTCGATCTCAGTGAGCCCTTCGTGGACGCCGCGCGCTATCTGACCGCCCGCACCGGACAGAGCGCCCAGGTGTCCTTTGAGACCGGCGACGCGCTGAATCTTCCGTTCGGTGACGGCCGCTTCGATGCCGCCTTCCTGCAGCATGTGGCGATGAACATCGAGAGCCGCGCGCGGCTCTATCGCGAGATCCACCGCGTGCTGAAGCAAGGTGGCCGCTTCGCCACCTATGACATCGTGTCCCGCGAGGGCGAGCTGCATTTTCCGGTGCCCTGGGCGCGGACGCCGGCAACGAGCTTTCTGCTGACGGCCGACGCCACGCGCGCGGCGATCGAAGGCGCCGGCTTCCGCAAGCTGGTCTCGCAGGACGATTCCGAGACAGCGAAGGCGTGGTTCGCGCAACTGCGCGCGTCGGGGCCACCGCCGTCGCCCAATCTCGGCGTGGTGATGGGGCCGGACTTTGCGCAGCTTTCCGGCAACCTCGCACGCAATCTCATGGAAGGCCGCATCGGCATCCTGACCGCGGTATTCGAGGCCGCGTCAACCTGATCGGAGATCACATGTCGCCGGAAACCGTCTTCGTCATCCATCTCGTGCTGGGCTATGTCGCGTGGCTGCTCTGCTTCGGCGTCTACATCTGGCCGCGGCTCAAATCGATGGAGCCCCTGGAAGCGCAGCGCGCCATCGCCACGCTGCACAGCTTCCGCTTCTTCGGGCTGGTCTTTATCCTTCCCGGCGTGGTCGGGCCCAGGCTACCGTCCGATTTTGCCGCGCTCGCCGCCTATGGCGACTTCGCAGCCGGCGTGCTGGCGATGCTCACGCTACTCACGGTCAGGATACGTCCGCTGTTCTGGCTGCTCGTCGTCGCCTTCAATGTCGTGGGGGCAGGCGACATCCTCACCGACTACTACCACGCCGTCCAGGCCAACCTGCCCGCGGTGGCCGGAGAGCTGGGCTCCGCCTATGCGATCCCGATCATCTATGTCCCGCTCCTGATGATCACGCACGTGGCCGCGTTCTACCTGCTGCTACGTTCACAGTTCTCCGTCGGGCGAATGCTCGCAGGCGCATCCCAGGGGTAAGCGGAGCCGACGCCGCCGCGTTGACAAGTCCGGTCCTATATGTTTGTTTGTCGACAAGCAAATATCTCGGACCCTTTGGATGGCGGTGGCCCGTGACGATCGAACGCTTTGACGTGATTATCGTGGGCGCGGGCCTGTCGGGGATCGGCGCGGCGCGGTACCTGAAGACGCGGCTGCCGGGCAAATCCTTCGTGATCCTGGAGACCAAGCCGCGCATGGGCGGCACCTGGGATCTGTTCCGTTATCCCGGCATCCGCTCCGACAGCGACATGCATACCATGGGCTATGCGTTCAAGCCGTGGAAGCATCCGAAGGCGATCAGCGAAGCCGGTGCGATCATTCAATACATCGAGGAGACGGCGGCGGAGAACGATCTCGTCAGCCACATCCGCTACCAGCACAAGATCATCAGCGCCTCCTGGTCGTCGGAACAATCGCTGTGGACGCTGGAGGTCGAGCAGGCCGATGGTGGCCGCATCCAGCTCCAAAGCCCTTTCATCTTTTCCTGCGCCGGCTACTACAATCACGACGAGGGCTATCTGCCGGAATGGCCGGGCTATAACGACTACAAGGGCCGCCTTGTCCACCCGCAGTTCTGGCCCGAAGACCTCGATTATGCCGGCAAGCGCATCGTCATCGTCGGCTCGGGCGCCACCGCCGTGACGCTGGCGCCGGCGCTGGCGGAAAAGGCGGCCGAGGTCATCCAGCTGCAGCGCTCGCCGACCTATGTCGTGAGCCGGCCGTCCGAGGACGCCTTCAATACGTTCCTCAAGACCTTTCTTCCCGCCAAACTCGCCTATCAGGCGACGCGCTGGCGCACCATCATCACCGGGCGGTTGCGGGCGAAGCGGTTTGCGAAGGATCCCAAGCGCGCCAGGCAGATGCTGATCGATCTGGTGAAGGCCGAGATCGGCCCCGGTTGCGATATCAAGCATTTCACGCCGGACTACTGGCCGGGGCAGCAGCGCATCTGCCGCGTGCCCGACGGCGACATGTTCAAGGCGATCCGCGAAGGCAAGGTGAAGATCGTCACCGACCAGATCGAGCGTTTCGATGCGACCGGCATCCAGCTTGGGGGTGGCGAGCATCTCGACGCCGACATCATCATCACCGCCACCGGCCTGATCCTGCAGGCGCTTGGCGGCGTGAAATATATGGTCGACGGTCAGGCGATCGCGCCGGGCAAGCTGGTCACCTACAAGGGCCTGATGTGTTCCAACGTCCCGAACCTGATCTACTTCACCGGTTACTTCAACGCGTCCTGGACGCTCAAGGTCGATCTGGTCGCGGACTATGCCTGCCGACTGCTGCAGCACATGGACGACGTCGGCGCGGAGCAGGTCACGCCGCGCGCGGACAACGCGGTGTTCGCAAAGCCGCCGCGGCGGATGCCGTTCATCTCCGGTTATATCCTGCGCGCCGCCGGCAAGATGCCGCGGCAGGGCGCGGAGTTTCCGTGGGTCACCGAATCCAACTATTTCTGGGACCGCAAGACATTGCTGCGCGGGCCTGTCGAGGACGGCACGCTGGATTTCTCCGGTCCGAAGCCGATTGTGTTGCCGCCGCTGCAGCGCGCCGAACCGGTCCTGCAGCAGGCCGCGGAGTAGGCCGTGCCTGCCGCGCTGCGCAAGACGTCCGAGAGCGGGCGCACCCAGGCCGAACGCCGGCGCGAGGCTGAGACCAGGATCGTGCAGGCCGCGTTCGAGATCGTGGCCCAACGCGGTGTCGATCAGCTGACGCTGGCCGAGGCCGGTGAGAAGGCTGGCTACAGCCGCGCGCTGCCGGCACATTATTTCGAGAACCGCGAAGCGTTGCTCGCGGCCGTCGCCGAGCATGCCGTGAAGAACTATCGCAAGCGGCTGAGCGAGAATAACCTGCCGGGCGACGGCGGCATCGATTCGCTTCTGGCGGCGATCGTCTTCTACCTCGATGACAGCCGCGGCTGGCCCAAGAAGCTGCGCGCCTTCCATGAGGTGATGGACGCGGGCATGCGCTGGCCTTCGATCGGCGAGGTTGTCGCGCGGCTCAATCGGGAATGGATCGACCGGGTCGCGGCGCAAATCCGCAACGGCCAGCAGCGCGGCGACATCCGCGCCGACATCGACGCGGTCGCCGAGGCCGTCGCCATCTCCGGCGCCATGCGCGGGATCATGTCGCAATGGCTGATTGCCCCCGATGCCATCGACCTCGACGCGGTGCGCGATGCCTATGTCGCGGGATTGCGGCGAAGCTGGAAGCCCTGAAGGGCTACCTCCCACATTCCGTCCTCAGGCAATTTGATCGGAGCACCGACCCAGTGTATCAAGCCCGCTTGTCTCATAGAGCGGGAAGTGCACATGGCCGAAGCGGATCTGGATGGCGTCATTCGGTCGGTGGCAAAGAAGCAGATCAAGATGCTGGTGGCGGCGGCCAGGAAGCGGCATGGCCGGCTGATGGGGCAGGCGGCCAAGGCTAAGGACAAGGAGGCGAAGGCACGCTTCAAGGATCTCGCCCGGAACACGCTCGAGCTTGCGGCTGCCGCGGCGCGGCGGCTGGAGATCACGGCCGACAACGCGGCCGATTCCTATATGCGCTCTATGAAGCGGGTCATCGAGGAGCAGGCGGCGGCGAAGGCGGCCAGCGAGCGGGCCGCGAATGAGAAGGCTGCCAAGGAGAAGGCGGCAAAGGCCACGAAGGCGAAGCCCGCCAAGAAGGCTGCAAGGAAAAAGGGCTGACGTGGAATCCGTTAGCCCAGCTCCATAGGTCGTCCATGTCCGTCACCGTTGACCCCATCACGCGCTCCGTCGTCCAGCATCGGCTGAGCTCGATCGTCGCCGAGATGGGCGAGGCGATGCTTCGCACCTCCTATTCGCAGATACTCAATTCCAGCCGCGATTTTTCGCTGGCGATCTGCGACGTGGAGTCACGGCTGATCGCGCAGGCCGACCACATCCCGGTCCACGTCGGCGCGCTGCCGTGGGCGACGCGCGCGGTGGAGGAACGCTTCAAGGATGTTTCACCCGGCGACGTCATCCTGATGAACGATCCCTATCACGGCGGCAGCCATCTGCCCGACGTGACCGCCTTCGTACCGGTGTTCGACGGCACAAGGCGGCTGTTCTGGACCATCGTCCGCGCGCATCAGAGCGACATCGGCGGCGCCACGCATGGTGCGTACAACCCCGATGCGACCGAGATCTGGCAGGAAGGCATCCGCATTCCGCCGATCAAGCTCTATGTGAAGGGGCGCCTGCGCGACGACATCCTCGACATGATCGCGCTGAATGTCCGCAATCCCCATGATTTCCGCGGCGATCTCGCGGCGATGATTGGCGCGGCGCATCTCGGCGAGCGGCGGATGCAGAAACTCTTCGCCGAGATGGGCGGGCAGGTGGTCGGGGCCGCGGTCGAGGCTGTGCTCGATGCCGCCGAAGCGCAGGCACGCGCGGTGGTTTCGACATGGAAGGACGGCGTCTTCCATGGCGAAGCCTTCCTCGACGACGACGGCCGCGGCAACAACGACATCCGCATCGCCGCCAAGGTCACCAAGCGGGGCAGCGACATCGAGGTCGATCTTTCCGAAAGCGATCCGCAGGTGACGAGCTTCATGAACTCCTCGCATGCCAACATGCATGCGGCGGTCACCATGGCGTTGGCCTATCTGATCGATCCGGACACGCCGAAGAACTCCGGCGTGCTGCGTCTTTTGAAAGTGGTGGCAAAGCAGGGCACCATCGTCTGGGCCGATCCCGGCAAGCCGGTGACGATGTGCACCAGCCATCCCTCCGACGAGATCGTCGAGGCGATCGTCAAGGCGCTCGCCGGCTCCTGTCCCGATCGCGTCATGGGCGGCTGGGGCCGCCGCTTCCGCATCGCGATCCAGGGCGAGAATCCGCGCACCGGGCGCGGTTTCATCTGGCACATGTTCCACGCGCGCCCTGGCGGCGGCGCCTCGCCCGGCGGCGACGGCTGGTCGTCGATCGGCGAGTGGCACACCGTCGGCGGCCTGAAATTCGGCAGCATCGAAGTTGCGGAAGCGCGCTTTCCCCTGCATTTCCGGCTTCATGAGTTCCTCGCCGATTCCGGCGGCGACGGCCAGCATCGCGGCGGGCTCGGCGTCGCGCTCGACCTCGTGATCGAGACGGAGAAGCTCGTGCTCGGTAACACCGCGGGCGACGGCATCCGATACGGCGCCTGCGGCATGCTCGGCGGCGAGGACGGCGTGCCGCATCGCTATCGTCTGCTCAGCGAAGGCCGGCCGCCGCGCGTGCTACACACCAAGGAGACCGGCATCGAGATCAGGCCCGGCGATTGTCTTGAGGTGCGCTCGGGCGGCGGCGGCGGATGGGGTCCGCCTGCCAAGCGCGCGCCGGCTGCGCGCGAACGCGACCGGCTGCAAGGCTTAGTCACCGATGCAAGAGCGAAATAAGAGATGCTGACGATCGGCATAGACGTCGGCGGCACCTTCACCGATCTCGTCGCCATCGACGCTTCGGGCCGCACGGTATTCGCGAAATCACTCTCGACGCCGCAGGATCAGTCGATCGGCGTGATGGCCGGGCTGGACGAGCTGCGCGATTCGGTTGAAGGTTTCGCGCGAAAAGATGCTGGCGCAGACGCAACGGCTGGTGCACGGCACCACGGTTGCGACCAACGCACTGCTGGAACGCAAGGGCGCCAAGGTCGCGCTGCTCACCACCGAAGGCCATCGCGACGTGCTGGAGATGCGCGAGGGGCTGAAGGGCAATCGCTATGATCTGCGCTCGCCGCCGCCAGAACCTTTGGTGCCAAGAGAGCTGCGCTTTGGCGTGCGCGAGCGGCTGAAGCCGGGCGGGGAGGTGCTGACGCCGCTCGATGAAAGTTCGCTCGGCGAGGCCATCACCGCAATCAAAGGGTCCGGCGCGACCTCGGTCGCGATCTGCTTCCTGCATGCCTATCGCAATGCCGCCCACGAGATCGCGGCAAGCGAGCGCCTCGCGCGCGAACTGCCTGACGTCAGCGTGTCGCGCTCGAGCAACGTGTTGCCGCAGATCAAGGAATATGAGCGCGTCTCGACCACGGTCGTGAACGCCTATGTCCGGCCCATTGTTCGTCATTATCTCGAACGCCTGGAAAAGCGGCTCACGGAGGCCGGCTTCAAGGGCTCGCTCTTCATCATCCTCTCCCATGGCGGCATGGCGCCGGTGGAGGAGGCAACGCGGTTAGCTGCCGCCACCGTGCTGTCGGGACCGGCGGGCGGCATGTCGGGCTGCCGGCGCTGCGCGGCGATGCTCGATATCCCCGACCTCGTCGCCTTCGACATGGGCGGCACCTCGACCGACATCTCCCTGATCGCGGACGGAAGCGCCACGCTCTCGGCCGACGGCGGGCTCGCGGGCGAGCGCATCGCGCTGCGCAGCCTCGACATATCGAGCATTGCGGCCGGCGGCGGCTCGATCGCCTCGGTCGATACCGGCGGCATCTTCCATGTCGGCCCGCAAAGTGCCGGCGCGGTGCCGGGCCCGGCCTGTTACGGGCAGGGCGGTACGGCCGCGACCGTGACCGACGCCAATGTCCTGCTCGGCTATCTCGATCCCCGGGCCTTCATGGGCGGCAAGCGTCCGCTCGACACCAGGGCGGCGGAAACAGCAATCGACCAACTCGCCGCGTCACTGAAGATCACGCGCGACGAGGCGGCGGCCGGCATCTACCGCCTGGTCAATCTCAGGATGGCCGACGGCATCCGTTTGATGACCCTGCGGCGCGGTGTCGATCCCCGCCGCTTTGCGCTGCTTGAGTTTCGGCGGCGCCGCCGGTCTCCATGCCGCTGAGGTCGCGCGCGAGCTCGAACTGCCGCGCATCATCGTCCCGACCACGGCCTCCGTGCTGTCGGCCTGGGGCATGCTCACCAGCGATCTCCGCTACGAGGTCGGCCGCACCCATTTCGAGACCGGTGCGCGCTCGACCGCGTCAGAGGTGCGCGAGATCTTTGCCGGGCTGGAGCGGCGCGCGACGAAGCGCCTGCGCGAGTGGTTCGAAGGACCTATCGCCGTCGAGCGATCCGCCGAGATGCGCTATGGCGAGCAGATATTCGAGATCGACGTTCCCCTGGAAGGCATCGATCTCAACTCGCCGTCACTGATCGCCGAGGTCGAAGATCGTTTCCATAAACGCCACGAAGAACTCTACACCTACGCCTCGCGTGACCAGGAGGTCGTGTTCGTCAATGCCCGCGTCGCCGCGATCGGGGCCGTCGCCACGGGCGAGGGCGGGGCGAAGGCGGCCGCCTCGACCGCGCCCTGCAAACCGCGCGGCAAGCGCAAGGCCTTCTTTGGCAAATGGCTGGATGTGCCGGTCTATGCGCTCGACGATCTCAGGCCCGGCCATGCGATGGAAGGTCCTGCCATCGTCGAGGCCGAAACCACGACCGTCATCATCAATGCCGACGACCGGTTGACGGTCAATGCGCTGGGTTGGCTGGATATCCGCCTGTCCAGCGCGCGCAACGAATGAGGCCTTGCCATGCATCTCACCCACGACCCCGCTGCTCCGCCCGCGCCGCAGATCAGTTTTGATCAGTTCCTCGCTGTCGATATCCGTGTCGGCACCATCGTCGCGGTCGATCCGTTTCCGGAGGCCCGCAAGCCCGCGCTGAAGCTGACCATCGATTTCGGTGCCGGTATCGGCACCAAGCGTTCCAGCGCGCAGATCACGGAGCACTACAAGGCCGACACCCTGATCGGCCGGCAGGTCGCGGCCGTCGTCAACTTCCCGCCACGGCAGATCGGCAAGTTCATGTCGGAAGTGCTGACACTCGGTTTTCCGGACGAAGAGGGCAATGTCGTGATGTTCAAGCCCGACAAGCCGGTGCCGAACGGCGCGCGGCTGTTCTGACGCGGTATCTTCCAGGATTATTCGCGGTCAGGCCGAGACGTCCACGACCTGGCCGGTCTTGCCGGCGTTCTTCTGAAGCTCCTGCTGGATCATCTGTGCGATCTTCTGCTCGACGGCTTTCTGCTGCTCGGGCGACATGTTTTTCACATCGTCCTCGGTCAGCCCCATGCTTTTGAGGATGTTCGCGCGCATCCGCTCCATCGGGTCCATTTTGGCGTAGTCCATGAATTCCTGGACCACGTCGTTACCCTTCGACTTCAGCTTGTCCATAGCGGGGCTTGTCGCGCTCGTGCTGGTCGCGGCGCTGGCCGTGCCGGCATTCGACGTTGCCTTGGCTGCGGTCGGGCCAAAGTAGGAAGTGGAGGCGGGGATTTGCATCTGGGCACTCTAGAGGTCAGCGCTGTAAAACAAGCAACGTGCGTGCCATGACCCTACTACCCCGGCGAGGCTGTGATTCCGCCGGGTCTCCGCGTTTGATCCAGGCTGTCCGACGCTTTTTTCCCGTGCAGTTTTTGCCCGGCGTGCAATTTCTGCCGCGGCAACTTGTCGCCAAGAGGGGTTCCGCGGGCCGCCGTCCTGCGCCGTCTGATGGATGCCGGCATGCCGTGGGCGCAGTGCTCCCGGCGCAAAAATGGTGTATCCGCTAACACGGCTCCGCGGAGGCTTTTGGCCGCGCGACCCAACCCAATCCCGGAGGAAACCTCATGTCGGCCCTGCCGCTCTCAGGCATCAAGATTCTTGATCTTACCCGCGTGCTCGCCGGACCGCTATCGGCGCAGATGCTGGGCGATCTCGGCGCCGACGTGATCAAGATCGAGCGGCCCGGCACCGGCGACGACGCGCGCGCCTTCGGCCCGCCTTATCTCGTCGATCCCGAGGGCAAGCAGAACAACAACAACTCCTTCTATCTCTGCGCCAACCGCAACAAGCGCTCGGTCACCGTCAACATCGCGAGCCCGGAGGGACAGGACATCATCCGCGAGCTGGCAAAATCCTGCGACGTGATGATGGAGAATTACAAGGTCGGCGATCTCAAGCGCTACCGGCTCGATTATGAATCGATCAAGGCGATCAATCCCGGCATCATCTATTGCTCGGTGACCGGGTTCGGCCAGACCGGGCCTTACGCGCCGCGCGCCGGCTACGACGCGATTTTGCAGGCGATGGGCGGGCTGATGAGCGTCACCGGCCATATCGATGGCGAACCCGGCGAGGGCCCGATGAAGGTTGGCCCCTCGATCGTCGACTACATGACCGGCATGAACACCTCGATCGGAATTCTGTCCGCGCTCTATCATCGCGACGCCAATGGCGGCGAGGGACAGCATCTGGACGTCTGCCTGCTCGACACCGTGATCGCGTCGCTGTCGCACTGGCTCCAGATCTATCTTGTCAACGGCAAGATCCCGCCGCGGCGCGGCACCTGGGGCAATGGCGGCATGCCGGCCGGCGTGTTCCGCTGTACCGACGGTGAATTGATGGTGGTGGTCGGCAATGACGGGCAGTTCGCGCGCACCTGCCAGGTGCTCGGCGCGCCGGAGCTCGCGACCGATCCGAAATTCGTCAAGAACAACGACCGCGTGAAGCACGGCAAGGAGATCATGGCGATCTTCGCCGGCCTGTTCCTGAAGAAGCCGGTCGCCTATTGGCTGGACGGGCTGGAGAAGGCCGGCGTGCCCTCCGGTCCCATCAACGATTTCGCGCAGGTGTTTTCAGACGAGCATGTGCGTTCGCGTGGCATGGAAGTGAAGGTCGACCATCCCTTCGAACATTCGCTGTCCCTGATCCGCAACGCGCTGACCTTCTCCGGCACGCCGATCAGGGAATATCGCTACCCGCCAAGGCTGGGGGAGCACACGAAAGAAATTCTCTCGTCGAAGCTCGGCTATGATGACGCCAAGCTCGATGCGCTGAAGGCACAGAGCGTGATTTAATCGTCATTGCGAGCCAACGGGTCCGCGCGAAGCGCGGCCCGATGACAGGCTCCGCGAAGCAGTCCATCTCTCCACTTATCGAGGCATGGATTGCTTGTGCGCCAGGAGAAGCTGGCGCGATCCAACCGGTGGAAGTCCGGTCCGGGTAAGCCGTAGCGGGCGCCCGGTAGTGAGTGTTGCGTAGTCGTCGGCAACGGCGGGTGCGAAGCGTACACAACGATCCTGTGGGGTGGGCTATTGAGCCGCGAAAGACATAAACTCGCAGAGGCCGAGGCGGTAAGCAACGTCGAAGGCAACATGTGCGGCGTCGTGATGCGAGACGCTGACGCTCTGCCGTGGTCGAAGACCCCATCACGCAGGAAGGGATCGCGTCGGAACCTGGGAGGTCCCGCGTTCGGCCGGTGGCGAGCACCGGCCCGCATCGGGAAGGCGAGGAGCCGAAGCCGATGATGCACGAACGCGGGACGTCGGACCCAGTCATAGTAGCCGTGAAGCCGGCGAACAAGGTGGAGCGATCCGCTGCGGAGCCGGTGGAGCCAAGGGCTGGGACCAAGGGGAATGCGGACCGGCAAAGCACGTCCCGGACACAGGGCCGGACAAGCGTGACACAGGCGTTGGACCGCATACGGCGAACTGCAAGGGAAAGGAAGAAGGAGAGGTTCACCGCGCTGCTCCACCACATCGACACCGACCTGCTCGAAGCGGAGTTCTTTGCCCTGCAAAGGGGAGCCGCCGCGGGTGTGGACGGGGTAACGTGGCAGGATTACGAGCGCAACCTCAAGGCCAACCTTGAGGAGTTGCATGCCCGTATCCACGGGGGAGCGTACCGTCCCCTGCCGTCGCGGCGGGTTCATATCGACAAGCCGGACGGTGGGCGGCGTCCGCTGGCGATTGCCTCCCTTGAGGACAAGATCGTGCAGCGGGCGACGGCTGAGGTGCTCAACGCGATCTACGAGGAAGACTTCCTCGGGTTCTCGTACGGGTTCCGGCCCGGGCGCGGCGCGCATCATGCGATGGATGCGCTGGTGGTCGGGATCGAGCGCCGCCGGGTGAACTTCATCGTGGACGCCGATATCCGTTCGTTCTTCGATACGGTCAACCAGCAATGGCTGATGCGTTTCGTCGAGCATCGGATCGGCGACAAGCGCATCATCCGCCTGATCCGCAAATGGCTCAAGGCGGGCGTGCTGGAGGAGGGGATCGTCAGGGTCAGTGAACAGGGGACGGCGCAAGGGGCGGTGATCTCGCCGCTGCTTGCCAACATCTACCTGCACTACGCCCTCGATCTGTGGGCCGAGCGCTATCGACGGCGCGAGGCCACGGGCGACATGATCATCGTGCGCTACGCCGACGACTTCATTGTCGGTTTTGAGCATGAGGACGACGCCCGGCACTTCCTCGAGACGCTGCGCGAACGGCTTGGGAAGTTCGCGCTGTCGCTGCATCCTGGGAAGACCCGGCTGATCGAGTTCGGACGCGATGCGGAGGATAACCGCAAGCGGCGCGGGCTCGGCAAGCCGGAGACCTTCAACTTCCTCGGCTTCATCTTCATCTGCGGCAGATCCAAGCGAGGCAGGTTCCAGATCAGGCGCAAGTCTCGCAACGATCGCATGCGGGCGAAGCTGCAAGCGGTGAAGCAGGAACTGCGACGGCGCATGCATCAGCCGGTGTCCGAACAGGGCAAATGGCTGAGGCAGGTCGTCACCGGGTACTTCAACTATCACGCGGTGCCGACCAACAGTCGGGCGCTTGCCGCGCTTCGCTACCATGTCACCGAACTCTGGAGGCGGACGCTCCGGCGCCGCAGCCAGTCCGACGGCATGACATGGGAGACGATCACGCGGCTCGCGAACGAATGGCTCCCAAGGCCGCACATCCTTCATCAATGGCCCCAAGCACGATTCGCCGTCACTCACCCGAGGTGGGAGCCGTATGCGGGAAAGCCGCACGTACGGTTCTGTGCGGGGGGCGCTCAGCAATGAGCGTCCCTACCGCGACCGTAGCTCACGCTCCTCGCAATGACGTTGGTATTGCTGTTGTGCGCAGCGTGGCTTTGCCCGCATGCGCGGCGCCATTGAGCCCCATCACAGCCACATCCACCACGCGCCTGATGACGCCCTCGACATCATCCACGTCGCACTTTCCGTCCGACAGTTTCGCCAGTCGCTCGCTGTCGCGCACGGTCTGCTGCGCCATGGCGAGCGCGAAGTGCAGGCCCCAGTACAGCTCGACGTCGCTGCGGTCGGGCAGTGAGCGGCGCATCGCCGTGACGAACTTTCTCAAGTGATCGATCTCGCGATTGCGGATGCGGCGGATCGCCGGCACCGACTCGATGGAGACGCGGATCATGAAGCGCGCCGGCGTCGAGCGTTGGTTCTCCGGTCCGAGGCAGCCGCGCAACGTGGGGCCGACGAGGGCGCGCAGCACCTCGGAAATGTCGGCGCGTCCGTTGCCGGCTTCTTCCGCTTCGCGCAACTCCCGCAAGCGTTCCTTGTTCAGCGCGAGGCTGCGCGTGACGAACAACTCCGCAATCAACTCGTCCTTGGAGCCGAAATGATAGTTCACCGCGGCCAGGTTGACGTTCGCTTCGGCGACGATATCGCGCAGCGTCACGTCGCCGAATCCGCGGTCGGCATAGAGCCGCTCGGCCGCGGCGAGAATGGCGGTTCGGGTCTGATCGCTCGGCATGGGTCACCTGTACCGGAGCGGTTGCATTTCAAACATTTGTATGAAACTATCGTTTTAAAGGCCGGAAATGTCAATCCGCGATAATTTGCGCGACGCATCTTCCGATCTGTCACGCTTCCATCATCGCGCGCCCGCGGTTCAAAGCCCTTGCGGTGCGCGAATGGCGGGAAGAGAGTGCGGCCCAACGAAATTGAAGAGCAGGTGAGGAGCGTCCCATGGATTTCACGATGTCGGACAGGCAGAAGGATTGGCTCGGCCGGGTACAGGCCTTCATGACCAAGCATGTCCGCCCCGCGGTGCCGATCTACAAGCAGCAGGACGCCGAGGGGCCGCGCTGGAAGGTGATCCCGGTGCTTGAAGACCTGAAGAAGAAGGCCAAGGCCGAAGGCCTCTGGAACATGTTCATGCCGCCGAATGCGCACGAGGATGATGAATTCCGTGGCGCGGGATTGAGCAATCTCGAATATGCGCCGCTTGCCGAAGAGATGGGCCACATCGGCTGGGCTTCCGAGGTGTTCAACTGCTCGGCGCCGGACACCGGCAACATGGAAGTGTTCATGCGCTACGGCTCCAAGGAGCAGAAGCGCAAATGGCTGAAGCCGCTGATGGCGGGCGAGATCCGCTCCGCCTTCCTGATGACCGAGCCGGCCGTGGCTTCGTCGGATGCCACCAACATCGAGACCCGCATCGAGAAGGACGGCGATCACTACGTCATCAACGGCCGCAAATGGTGGTCCTCCGGCGTCGGCGATCCCCGCTGCAAGATCGCAATCCTGATGGGCAAGACGGACCCCTCCGCCGCGCGCCATCAGCAGCAGTCGCAGATTCTGGTTCCGCTCGATACGCCCGGTTTCAAGGTCGAGCGCATGCTGCCGGTGTTCGGCTTCGACGACGCGCCGCATGGGCACGCCCAGGTGCTGCTCGAGAATGTCCGCGTGCCGAAGGAAAATATCCTGCTCGGCGAGGGCCGCGGCTTTGAAATTGCGCAGGGCCGCCTCGGTCCAGGTCGCATCCATCACTGCATGCGCACCATCGGCAAGGCGGAAGAAGCGCTGGAGAAGATGGTGAAGCGGCTGATGTCGCGCACCGCCTTCGGCAAGAAGATCATCGAATATTCGGTCTGGGAGCAGCGCATCGCCGAGGCCCGCACCGATATCGAGATGAACCGGCTGCTCTGCCTCAAGGCCGCCGACATGATGGACAAGGTCGGCAACAAGACTGCGCAACTCGAGATCGCCATGATCAAGGTGGCGGCGCCGAACATGGCGCTGAAGATCATCGACCAGGCGATCCAGGCCTTTGGCGGCGCCGGCGTCACCGAGGACGCGGGCCTTGCCAAGGACTACGCCTCGATGCGCACCATGCGTCTGGCTGACGGACCCGATGAGGTCCATAACCGCGCCATTGCCAGACTTGAACTTCGGAAGTATGCAAACTCTCCGACGAAGCATTAACGGGAGCGCCGACGCGGCGCTCTTTGATAAGGGATTTGCAGGGCGGATTAGCGAAGCGTAATCCGCCGCCAATGCGGTCGGCGCAATACGCTTCGCTATTGCGCCCTACGAGTCCTCAATGAGCGTAAGGGAGAGCGCCAACGTGGCCGACGGCGTCAGGAAAGACGAGGAATTTTCCGGCACCAAGCCGGTCGAGGAACGGCATCGGATCGATGAGATCAGCCTCGACCGCTGGCTGGCCCGGAACGTGGAAGGATACCAGGGGCCGCTGACCGTCCTGCAGTTCAAGGGAGGTCAGTCCAATCCGACCTACCGGCTCGATACGCCCGGCCGCTCCTATGTGATGCGGCGCAAGCCGTTCGGAAAATTGTTGCCGTCGGCGCATGCGGTCGACCGCGAGTTCCGCGTCATCGCCGCGCTTTCCAGGCAGAAATTTCCCGTCGCGCACGCCTACGCGCTGTGCACCGACGACAACGTCATCGGGGCCGCCTTCTACATCATGTCGATGGAGGAGGGCCGGGTGTTCTGGGATCCCGCGCTGCCGACCCAGACGAGTGAAGACCGACGCAAAATCTTCATCAGCAAGATCGAGACGCTGGCGCGTCTGCACAGCTATGATCCCGAGCAAATCGGCCTGTCCGATTTCGGCCGGCCCGGAAATTATTTCGCGCGGCAGGTCGATCGCTGGACCAAGCAGTATCGCGCCTCCGAGACCCAGCACATCCCTGAAGTGGAAAAGCTGATCGTGTGGCTGCCGAAGACGCTGCCGGAGCAGAAGCGCGTCTCCATCGTCCACGGCGACTATCGCCTCGACAACATGATCTTCCATCCGACCGAGCCAAAGGTGAAGGCGGTGCTCGACTGGGAGCTGTCGACGCTCGGCGATCCCATGGCCGACTTCACTTATCTGCTGATGCAGTGGACCATGCCGGGCCTCGCGGGCGCCGATCTCAAGTCGCTCAACATTCCGACCATGGAAGAGGCCGCGCAAATTTATTGCAAAGTCGCGGGCACCGCGGTGCCGGACCTCAACTGGTACTTCTCCTACAACCTGTTTCGGCTGGCCGGCATCACCCAGGGCATCGCCGGCCGCATCCGCGACGGCACCGCGGCGAATGCGAGGGCCATGGAATCCGCCAAGCGCACCGTGCCGCTGGCGAAAGCATCCTGGGAATACGCGCAGAAGGCCGGCGCGGTGTGAGAGGGACAAGGGCGTGTCGCAAGGCGCGCTCCGGAGCGCGCCATCCGAGTTCGGGCTTACCCGAAGACTGTAGGGCGGATTAGCGATAGCGTAATCCGCCGCAAGACTGTTGGCGCAATACGCTATCGCTATTGCGCCCTACGAATTGCACAAAACGTAACCGCGGCCTGATACCGCAACCGCGCCGAAAGAAATGAGACGCCTCGTGCAATAGTAGCAGGCGGGCGGTCTCGGCGTGTGTTGACTTTCGCGGGCGGCCTCTCGATACTTCCGAAAAAGATCAAGAAAACAATCGCAAAAGACGACTTTCAGTCTCGGAGGGAGAACGCCATGCCGACTTCACGCAGGTCGCTGCTGAAGGGTACCGCGGCTACTGCAGCCGTAATGAGCCTCGATTGGACGCGCGCGCAGGCGCAAGGAGAGACGGTCCGCATCGGCACGATCTACGACCTGTCCGGCCCGTTCGCGGCGGGCGGCTCGGTCGCGTCCTCTGTCGGCACCGACATCGCCATCGACCTCGTCAACGAGAAGGGTGGCGTCGGCGGCAAATACAAGGTCGTCCCGGTCAAGGCGGACTCGCAGAGCAAGGCGGACGTAGCCATCAACGAGGCGGAGCGGCTGATCAGCCAGGAGAAGGTGGACATCGTCAACGGCGTGTTTTCCAGCGCCCATGCGGTGCCGCTTTCGGCCAAGCTCGAGCAGCAGAAGAAGATCCTCTGGATCACCACGGCGGTCTCGACCGCGGTGTTCAAGGACAAGAACCTGCACTACGTCTTCCGCGCGCAGATTCATTCCGACCAGTATGGCCAGGCCTTTGCCGGCTTCCTGACGGAGTACGCCAAGTCGAAGCTCGGCGTGGAGCCGAAGGAGATCAAGGCCGCGCTCATCCATGAGGACGGCCCCTATGGTGTTGGCGTCGCCGCAGCGGACGAAGCCTTCACCAAGCAGGCAGGTGTCCAGATCGTACTGAAGGAGGGCTATTCCGCCGCCGCGCCGGATCTTTCGTCGCTCGTCACCAAGATCAAGCGCTCCGGCGCCGACGTGATCTCGCATGCCGGCTACAATCCCGACATCACCCTGTTCCTGCGCCAGGCGCGCGAGAACGGGCTTCGCTTCAAGATGCTGTTCGGTGCCGGCGCCGGCTACAGCCAGCTCGACAAGCTGCGCACGACTTTCGGCGCCGACATCGACAATTTCTGCAACATCGATCCGGTGCCGGCGCAGCTGCTCGATCCCGCCAAGCTCGCGCCGGGTCTGGGCGATCTCACCAGGACCATGGTCGAGCGCTTCAAGGCCAAGACGGGCGCCACCGAAGTGCCGCCGCACTGCTCGATGGGGTTCAACCAGACCTGGATCCTGCTCAACAGCGTGCTGCCGGTTGCAAAGGAAAAGTACGGTGGCTTCGATCCGGAGGCCGTGCGCAAGGCCGCGCTGGATGTCGACATTCCTCCGGGCGGCACCATCCAGGGCTATGGCGTGAAATTCTATCCGCCGGACACCCCGATGTCCGGCCAGAACGAGCGTTCCACGCCGGTGGTGATGCAAAACAACGGCGAAAAAATTACGGTGGTGTGGCCAGTCAATATCCGCACCCAGGACCCGGTCTTCCCGCTGCCGAAGTCGTCGGTCTACGCGGCGTAACCCTCAATGCTGGAGGTCAACGGCCTTTGCAAACGCTTCGGAGGATTTCTGGCGGTCAACCAGGTGTCCTTTGAAGTGCGCGCGGGCGAAATCCTCGGCCTGATCGGGCCGAACGGCTCGGGCAAGAGCACGACCTTCAACCTGATCGCGGGCACGCTGCGGCCAAGCTCCGGCTCGATCCGTCTCGACGGCAAGGAGATCGCGGGTCTGCCGGCGCATGCGATCTGCCATCAGGGAGTGGGGCGCACATTCCAGATTCCGCGGCCGTTCCGCAAATTGTCGCTGCTGGAGAACGTCACGCTCGCCGCCTATTACGGCGAGGCCGGGAACATTTCACGGAGCGAGGCGCGCGACCGCGCCGCCGAAGCGCTCGGCCTGGTCGGCCTGCCGACCGATCCGTCCGCCACCACCAATGGACTGGGCGCCGCCGCGCTGAAGAAACTGGAGCTTGCGCGTGCGCTCGCGACCAAGCCGCGGCTCCTGCTCGCCGACGAAAGCCTCGGCGGGCTCGATCGCGCCGAAATGGAGCGCGCCGCTGACCTGCTCGGCGATATCAGGAGCCGCATCGGCGTCACCATCGTCTGGGTCGAGCACATCATGGGCGTGTTGATGCGCGTCGTCGATCGCGTGATCGTGCTCGATCACGGCGAGAAGATTTTTGAGGGCAAGCCGGCGGAGGCAGCCAGCAATCCGCGCGTGACCGAAGTCTATCTCGGCAAGACACAGGCTTGAACCCATGCTCTCGCTCGCCTCCGTCTCCGCCGGCTACGGATCGTTCCAGGCGCTGTTCGGCGTGTCGCTCGAAATTTCGCGCGGCGAGGCCGTGGGCGTCATCGGGCCGAACGGCGCCGGCAAGACCACGCTGATGCGGGTGATCTCCGGCATGCTTCCCCTGAACGAAGGCACAATGACCTTCGAGGGGCAGGCGCTCGGTGGCCTGCCGGCGCATCACATCATCGAACACGGCATTGCGCATGTGCCGGAAAACCGCCGGCTGTTTCCGCGGCTGTCGGTCGAGGAAAATCTGCGCGTCGGCGCCTTCATCCCGGCCGCTCGCGCGCGTTTCGCCGAGCAGCTCGACTGGGTCTACAGCCTGTTTCCCAAGCTGAAAGATCGCCGCGCGCAGGCGGCCGGCACCATGTCTGGCGGCGAGCAGCAGATGTGCGCGATCGGCCGCGCGCTGATGTCGAAGCCGAAGGTCTTGCTGATGGACGAGCCGTCGGCGGGGCTTGCGCCGCTGGTCGTGCAGCAAGTATTCGACCTCGTCGGAAAGATCCGCGCCGAGGGGCTCACCGTTCTGATCGTCGAGCAGAACGTGCAGCAGGTGCTTGATGTCGTCGACCGCGCCTATCTGCTCGAAGTCGGTGCCATCAAGCTGTCCGGCACGGCAGCCGAGCTGAAAGGCAACAGCTTCATCCGCGAATCCTATCTGGGGCTCTAGATGGACATCTATCTCCTCGAGGCCATCATCAACGGCATCCTGCTCGGCGGCGTGCTGGCGCTGCTCGCACTCGGGCTGAACCTGATCTTCGGCGTGATCGACGTGGTCTGGATTTCCTATGCCGACATCGTCATGTGCGGCATGTATGCGGTCTATTTCCTCTACGCCAAGTATCACGTGCCGCTGCCGCTGGCCTGCCTGATCGCGATTGTGGGCTCGGCGTGCCTCGGCATCGTCGTACACAGGCTGATCATCGCGCCGGTCCTGGATTCACCACCGCTCAACCAGCTGCTCGCGACCGGCGGCCTGCTGTTCTTCCTGCAGAGCTTTGCGACGCTGGTGTTCGGCACCGACTTCCGCAACATCGGCGTGCGGCTGCCGGTGATCGAGATCGCGACCATGTATGTCAGCTTTGCCCGGCTGATCGCCTTCGGCGTCGCGCTGGTCGGTGCCGTCGTGCTCTATTTCTTCCTGAAGAAGACCTATGTCGGTACCGCGATCCGGGCGATTGCGCAGGACCGCGAGATCGTCGGCCTGATGGGGATCGACCAGCGCCGCGTCTATCTCGTGGTGTCCGCGATCGGCGGCGCGCTCGCGGGCCTCGCCGCCTGTCTCCTGGCGCTTCAATACGATGTCCACCCCTTCATCGGCAACACTTTCGGCCCCGTGATCTTCATGATCTGCGTACTCGGCGGGCTCGGCAACATGCTCGGCGGCTTCTTTGCCGCCTTCATCATCAGCATGATCATTGCCATCGGCGGCTATTATTGGTCGACCGAGCTGTCCTACGTGTTCGCCTTCACCTTCTTCATCGTGCTGATGTTCATCCGGCCGCGGGGATTATTCACGCCGTGAACGCGAACCGTGCGCTCCTCGTCGTCGGCGCCGCGATCCTGATCGCGCTGCCCTTTGTCGCCTCGACCTATGTTCTGCATCTGGTGATCCAGATCCTGATCTGGGCCTTCATCTACACCGCGTGGTCGCTGATGGGCCGCTTCGGCTTTGTCTCCTTCGGTCACGGTGCCTTCATGGGGTTGGGGGCGTATATCCCGGCGCTGCTCTGGACCTATTGGGGGCTCACGCCCTGGCTCGGTATTCCGCTTGCGGTTGCCGCTTCCGTGCTGCTTGCCGTGATCGTCGGCTATCCCTGCTTCGCCCGAAGGGTGGTCGGGCATTATTTCGCGCTGGTGACGCTTGCTTTAAGTCAGGTGGTGCTGCTGTCGCTGGTCGCCGCACGCGAAATCACCGGCGGCTCGCTCGGCTTCACGCAAAAGGCGGTCGGGCACTCCTGGTACGCGCTGCAGTTTCCGGAAAAGGGCTATTTCTACGGTATCGCCGTGCTGCTCTGGCTGGTCGGGCTCGTGATCTGGCAGCGCATCGACCGCGGCATCAGCCGCGAGGCGCTGGAGGCGATCGGCGAGGACGAGGATGCGGCCGCAGCCGTTGGCATCGACGTCATGCACCAGAAGATGCGCGTCACCATGATCAGCGCTGCGCTCACCGCGCTGGGTGGGGCGATCTACGGGCAATATGTGATGTATCTCAATCCCGAAACGGTCTCGGGCATCACGGTGTCCCTGCAGATCGTGTTCGCGGCGATCGCGGGCGGGGTCTATTCCATGCTCGGGCCGAGCGTCGGGGCGCTGCTCACGCTGGCGCTCACCGAAGGTTTGCGCGTGTGGTTCGGCACCGAGTTCATCGGCGCCGCCAACACCATCTACGGCATCCTGCTCGTGCTCTGCATCATCTTCATGCCGCAGGGCGTGATGGGGGCGTTCCAGGGGATCAAGCTCAGGCGTCCGCCGTTGGGCAAGCCGGCCGAAGCCGCGGAGCGCGCTACAACGTAACGCGTCGACCTTCCTCAGCCGCCCAATAGCCGGCGTAGTTGACCTTGATCGTCTCATACGCGAGCGCGAGGTCGGACAGCGGCTGCCGCCCGGTCGCGGCGCACTCCATGAAGTCCTGGATTTCCTGCAAGTACCCGCGCGTCCATTCCTCCTCGAGGCAGACATATTGCCAGCCGGTCTTCCGGTCGACCTTTTCGGTGATGTAGACGGAGGCGAGCTTCTCCTCGCTGGTCTGGTAGCTCATCATGTGCGTGTTCGGCGTGATGTTGGCGAACAGCGAGCCGCCAGAGGTATACGTCTCGATCAGGTTGCGCACTCCGCCCATGATCATGTCGCCGGAGAAAACGGTCGCCTTGGTGCCGTCGGAGAAGGTGAGGGTGAGCGTGCCCCAATCCTCGACATCGACTGGATTGGCCTTGATGTAGGCACGTTCGTCCGGCTTGAGACACGCCGCGACGTTGCCGACATCGCAGGTCACGCTCGCCACGCTGATGGTCTCGCCGCGCGCCCTTGCCTCGACCTGTTTGAGGAACAGCACGCCCGACAACGGATGGCAGCCCATCCGGATCAGCGAGCCGCCGCCGGTCATTGCCCATTGTGCCGCATGCGCCGCGTGCGAGCCCGAATGGCTCTCTTCACCCTTCATGAACAGGATCTTGTCCCTGGTGGCCCGCAAAATCTCCGCGGTCTTCGTCACCGCAGGCGCATAGACCCAGTCCTCGGCATACATGAAGAGCTTGCCGCTCTTTTTGATCGCGGCGGCCGTCTGGTCCATCTCCTCCAGCACCCGCTGGTACATCTGCACCTTTGGCACATGCTTGCCGATCGGCGACTTATCGCCTTCTCTTCCGAAGTAGCCCGCGAACGGCTTCTCGCAGATCACATGCTTGCCGCTCCGCATGGCGTCCACGATCATCGATGCGTGCAGGTTGGGCGGCGTGCAGATATCGATGACGTCGAGTTCACGGTTGGTAACGAGTTCGGCAAAGCTGCGATAGACGGTCGCGATCTGATGCTTCTTCGCAAACTCGACGACGTGATCGCCGCGCGCCGCCACCGCCCTGACCTCGACGTCGACGCCATAGACGCGCCGGTACGCGTACATATGCAGTTCCGACACGAAGCCGCAGCCAGCGAGCCCAACCCTGATTTTCTTCATTTGTCTACTCGATGATTTCGTCGGCCTGGGCCAGGAGCGTCGGGGAAATGGTCAGCCGTTGGGATGGTCGAGGTGGTCGCGCCGCTTCATTTCCTTCCCCATGATCGCGTGACCGCCCATGATAGCGGCGGATTTGGCGAGCGTAAATCTGCCGGTATGGCGATATTGATGGGTATCGTCGGTGTCTCGACGGTTGTGGTGGCCACTGTTGTGCTGTTCACCACCATGTTCATCGCCGCGTCCATCTCGTCCGCGAGAAAGTCCAGGCCATCGCCGCTGATGGCCGAGTTGAATCAGATCTCGCCGCCGCCATAGAGAGCGCTGCAAAATTCTTTCGTCTATCAGATCGTCCGTGCGATGCGGCATCGATGTGCCGCCACAATTTGCGCTTCAACTTGATTCCAACAAACAAGAGTTCGGGGAACTCCCGATGCGCTGCAACGGCTGCCGATTGATCATCGCGGCGGTGAGCTGGATGGCGATTGGCTCGACCGCTCATAGCGGCGAGGGGACGCTCAAGGTTGCCGAAGCCTGGGTTCCCGTCACCGACAAAGTGGGCGCAGACGTTCCACTTCTCCTGACCGTGCAAAATGAAACCCCCGCGGCGGATACGCTTCTGCGCGTCAGGTGCCCGGTCGCGAATTTCTCCGAGAGACATACGCTCGACCGCGGCGAAGGCGCGCCTGCGATGCGGACGGTTCCCTCCATTCCGATTGCCGCAGGCGGCACCACGGTACTGAAGGCGGACGGCTATCACGTCATGCTTCTGCAAACCCGTCAGCCGCTCGTGGCCGGCGAGAAGTTCACGTGCTCCATCAGTTTCCGGAAAGCTGGAACCATCGAAACGGAGGTGAATGTCCGAAAACTTCCCTGAGGCAGCGGAAGAGCGAAGCAATCAGAACGGAACTTATGAGCGGCGGGTATCCGGATATGCCGGCGTCCGCACGCAAAAACACTCATCAACAAAGAAGTCGTCCATAACGAGGAAACGGAAATGAAGAAACTCGCGACACTCAGGCCTTCACTGCAAGCCGCCATGCTCGCTTCTGTCGCTGCCGTCGCAATGCTCGCAGCGGCGCCGGCAAGGGCGGACGACGTTACGCCCGAGCGGCTGCTCAATGCGGAAAAGGAGCCCGGCAACTGGCTTCTGCACCACAAGAATTTTTCCGCCACGCGGTTTTCCACGTTGTCTGAGATCAACAAGGGCAATGTGAAGAACCTCAAGGTCGCGTGGACCATGCAACTGGGCGGCGTTGAAGGTGGCGGCATATGGACGCATGGCGGCCTCGAAGGCACGCCGATCGTCGAAAACGGCATGATGTACGTTACCGATGGATGGGGTTCCGTCTACAAGATCGACACTCACGGCGGCAAGGGCGTGCTGCTCTGGAAAATGGATCCAAAGACCGACCATGACTGGGCGGGCGCCGTGGCTTGCTGCGGTGTCGACAATCGCGGCGTCGCGCTGTGGGGCAACCTCGTCATTTCGCACACGCTGGATGGCCGGTTGATCGCGACCAACAAGGACACCGGACAGGTCGCCTGGCAACGCGAGGTGGCCGATCCCAACAAGGGCGAGGTCATCACCGGCGCACCGCTGATTGTGAAGAACATGGCCATCAGCGGCGTAGCCGGCGCCGAATACGGCATCCGCGGCTGGATCGCGGCGACCGATCTAACCACCCAGAAGGAAGTTTGGCGCACCTACACCATCCCCGGCAAGGGCGAGCCCGGCAGTGACACCTGGAAGGACTCGCAGAACGCTTCCGCGAGCGGCGGCGGCTCGACATGGGTGACGGGCACCTATGATCCGGCCACCAACACCCTGATCTGGGGCGTCGGCAATCCCGGCCCGGACTGGGACAACGCCTATCGGCCCGGCGACAACCTCTATACCGACAGCTCGCTGGCGCTCGATGCCGACACCGGCAAGATCAAATGGCACTATCAGCACACGCCCAACGATCCCTTCGACTATGACAGCGTGGCGGAGAATGTGCTGGTGGACGTGCCCGGCGCCAACGGCTCGACGACGAAGATTGCGCTCGAGGCTGACCGCAACGGCTTTGCCTATGCGATCGACCGCACCACCGGCAAGTTCCTCTGGGGCCTGCCCTTCGTGAAGAAGGTGACATGGACCAAGGGCCTCGATCCCGAGACCGGCAAGCCGGCCGAATATGATCCGAACAAGCCGGTGCAGCACTACAACGCCTCGGTCACCCCGAGCCGCGAAAACAAGGTGACCGATATCTGCCCCGGCAACATGGGCGGCAAGAACTGGCCGCCGACCGCCTATAATCCGCAGTTGAAGCTCTGGTACATCCCCGTCATCGAGAGCTGCAACCGGATCACGGTCGAGCAGGCCGATCCCGCGAAGCTTAAGCCACGTGAATTCTGGACCGGCGGCGGACCGAGCCAGCCGGTCAAGATCACGGGCAGCATCACGGCAATTGACGTGACGACCGGCAAGATCGCGGGCAAGTACGAGACGCCGTTCCCGAACCTGGGCGGCATCCTCGCCACCCCCGATCTCGTGTTCTCGGGCCAGCCCTCGGGTGAGGTGCAGGCGGTCGACGCCAAGTCGATGGAGAAGCTGTGGGAGTTCAACACCGGCGGTGGCGTGAATGCCCCTCCGATGACGTTCTCCGTCGACGGCAAGCAATATGTCGCCATCCTCGTCGGGCTCGGCGGCGCCTGGGACAAGTGGTTCATCGACGCCACGCCTGAACTGAAGCGGATGCAGCCGGGGTCGGTGCTTTACGTCTTCGCACTCTGACGCATCGCGAGTGGGCGAATCGGATCGCATCCGATTCGCCCGCACTCTCCCAACCAGGCCCCAGAATGACACGAAACAACAAGCTTCCCGCGGGAGCCATACTGGCGCTTGCCGCGATCGCGATCGTCGCGCCGACGGCACGCGTATCCGCGCAATCGGCGGACCCTACCGACGCCGGCAAGGCGGTCTTCAAGCGGGCCAATTGCTTCGGCTGCCACAAATGGCACGGCAATGGCGGCGGCGGTTATGGCGGCGACGCCTTGTCGTTGCGCAAGACCGAGCTGACGCGTGATCAGATCATGGAAACGGTGGAGTGCGGCAGGCCCGGAACCGGCATGCCCTTCTTCACGCGCGGCGCCTATGACAGCGTGAAATGCTACGACATGAACCGCCAGGATGTCGGCGCGCAGATTCCGCCGGAAGCAAACGTCTTCCTCCGCAAGGAGGACGTGGAAGCCGTGGCGGACTACGTCCTCGCCCATATCAAGGGCAAAGGCGAGCCGACCTACAGCGAATGCACCGAGTTCTTCGGCAACGCGTCGCGCGTCTGCGATGTCTACAGGACCGGGCAGACGTCAGCCACCCAGACCAACATGGGGCAACCGAAATGAGATCGTGGTTGAAACCGGCGATGCCGGCAGCTTTCTTGCTGCTGACAGCCGTGCAACAGGCACCCGCACAGGAATTCTCCGGCAACGACCTGCGCGACATCCGGGTCGGGGGAAAGATCGTCGACCTTCCCTCTGCGGGCTACTCGGATTTCTCCTGTGCGGCCGATGCCAACGCCAAGCCTGGCGGCTGGTCCGGCTGGCGCGATTGTCCAGCCGGGCCCAACGGGCTGCGGGCACTCCGGTTCGGCTACGATCCGGCGACGAGCCGGGATGGTACCGTCGTGGCGGGCCATCCAGCCGTCCTGACAGCGCTGATCGACAGTGAAGGGACGGTCGCCGGCCTCAAGATCGAGACCGATCCCAAGACCAGGCTTTATCTTCGCAAGAAGGCCTTCCTGTTTGGTCCGCAGGTGAAGGCCCGCTACGGGTCCGATGGCTGGAGCTGTGCGGAGGCAGAGCTTGGTGCCGGCGAAGAGCCGGTCGGCGGTGTTCACGTCAAGGAGAGATGTACGAAAACGACAAAGGGACGCGCGCTTGTCGTCGAACGTAACTTGTTTCGCAAGGCCGGTCAGGATGAGAAGAGTTTCGTGGACGAAACGCGGGTCACCATCCTTCGCGCGCCCGCTCAGGGCGGGGTAGGTTTGAACTAGAGCAGTCTTGGGACCAGGCGACGCGGGGGCAAAGCTGCAGCCGAGGCTACGGTAGTTCGCGGAGGTCTCAATTGGCCCTGCGACTGATAAAGGCCGGGATATCGAGAACGGCTTTCTCGATCGAATGCTGCACAGCGGCGATGCGGCCGTAGGCATCGAGGCTCCGCGGAGCCGCATGGCGCGGATGTTCTGCAACCGGCTTTGCCGGCAGCTCTTCAGGGGGGCGGGCCGTCGGGTGAATCCCCGGACTCCTCAATTGCGGCCGCGGAGCACTACGCTCGATCCGTTCGGCGGCGCGACGGTTGTCGTTGTGCAGCCTGGCGGCGAGTTCCACGAGCGGGCTCGCTGTCTGCGTCTCGCGTGTCGCGACGGGATTATCGATGCCGGTCGCCACCACAGAGACGCGGACGACACCGTCCAGGCTTTCATCGAAAGTGGCGCCGACGATGATGTTGGCGTCCTCATCGACCTCTTCGCGAATGCGGGTCGCGGCTTCTTCGACCTCGAACAGCATGAGGTCCTTGCCCCCGGTGATGGAGATGATGAGGCCGCTGGCGCGCTTGATCGAGGGGTTCTCGATCAATGGATTGGAGATCGCGGCGACCGCGGCATTGAGCACGCGCTTCTCGCCGGAGGCCTCGCCCCTGCCCATCATGGCTTTGCCCTTCTCCCGCATGACGGTGAGAACATCGGCAAAATCGAGATTGATCAGGCCTTCCTTGACGATGAGGTCGCTGATGCAGGCCACGCCCGAATAAAGCACTTGATCGGCCAGCGCGAAGGCAGCGGCGAAAGAGGTCTTCTCGTTGGTCACCCGGAACAGGTTCTGGTTTGGGATGACCAGCAGCGTGTCTACTGCCGTGAGCAGTTCCGCGATGCCTGCTTCGGCAAAGCGCATGCGCCGTTGGCCTTCGAACTGGAATGGCTTGGTGACGACCCCGATGGTGAGAATGCCAAGCTCGCGCGCGAGTTTGGCTATCACCGGCGCCGCCCCGGTGCCGGTACCGCCGCCCATGCCGGCCGTAACGAACACCATGTGCGCTCCCATCAAATGATCGCGAATCACATCGATGGTCTCCTCGGCCGCCGCGCGCCCCACTTCGGGTTGCGCGCCGGCGCCAAGGCCCTGGGTTACCTTTGTGCCCATCTGGATGATGCGCTCGGCCCTCGACGAGGTGAGGGCCTGTGCGTCGGTATTGGCGACGATGAATTCCACCCCCTGCAGCCCGGACGTGATCATGTTGTTGACGGCATTGCCGCCGGCGCCGCCGACCCCAAACACGATAATGCGCGCTTTCATCTCGCGAACATCGGTAATGCCAGTCATCTTTGCCTCACGGTCTATCCGGCAAGCCCGGAAATGAGAGAGCGTCGATTGCTACCCAACGGCCTTGCGGTCTGCTGCCACCAGGTCTGCAGCCAGACTGCCCGGTCGGCGCGCAGCCAGTCCCTGGCTGTCGATCGGGCGACCGGTTCGGCCATCGGTCCGCAGAAAGCCTTCCAGCCGCGCCGTCGCCTCCTTCGCCGCCATGGTCTCGGCGGTCGCCTGCATCAGCTCGACCATCAGCCGATCGGCGCGCTCGCGCTCGCGCTCGAAATCGGCCCGGTGCCCCGCTGCCGCTGCTTCGAGCCGCGCGATCTCGGCCTGCAATGCCACGATCCTGGCTATGAGGGCGACGTTGCCGGCCTCGCGACGACCTGGTGGCCGTGGCGTATGCCGTATTTCCGCGAGATCCACGCTCACCAGTGCTTTGCCATCATCCGAAAGCGTGCGCGGCAGCCGGAGCCGCTCGGCCAGCGAACGAGCGGCCTTCGTCGATATCGTCAGGCGGGCGCCAAGTTCGGCGTATGTCAGTGTTTCAGCAGGCATCGGGTGTTCTCCCCGAACGAACCGGACGGTCTGTTAACCGAAAAGTAACTGTAAGCTAGGCGGCGATGGTTAAGAGATGGTTAACGAGCGGGCGGCGATCCACGATTTAAGCGTGGTAGGCCATCACAGCGGCCGATTTTGCGGTCATCCAAACGGGACGGCTCATTCGAGGCCTGCGCGGCGCAGCCCTTCGAGGAAATGCTGGCGTTCATCCTCGTCCCTGACCGGAAGCTGGCTCGCGGCCAGTGCCAGGGTGATATTGGGCAGGGTCCTGCGGAATCCCTGCAACGCCTCGGCCGCGATTTCGGTTTCGCCGGCCATGCCGGCCGCCGCCGCCATCACGCGCCATCCGGCAACGAAGTCGCTGCGCTGGCGGATTCCCTTGCGCGTGAGCGCGATCGCTTCCGCATAGTTGCGCCCGACATAAGCGGCATAGCCGGCGATACCATAAAAGATCGCTGCGAACGGATCGCGCGGGGACAGCCGGAGCGCGCGGTTGGCGGCCTCCGCGCCCTCGCGCCAGTGCAGGCCCCAGGACAACACCAGCCCGCGACAGCCATGCGCGAGCGCAAAACTCGGGTTGAGCCGCAACGCGATTTCGAACGCCGCGAGCGAGTTGGCGATGCGGCCAAGACGCGCGTTGACGAAGGCGATCGCGAGATGAGCCCAGGGATCCTCGTTGTCGATCCTCACCGCAGCAAGCGCCGCACGCTCGGCGCTCGGCAACACCGCGTCGCTGTCCTGCCACCCCATCTGGACGCCGAAGATGAGGCTGACCGCGAGCACCGCTTGCGCCTGGGCAAATTCGGGATCGATGGCAATGGCCTGCTCGAGCAGCCCCTGGGCGAGGAGATTATCCTCCGGCGTCATGCGCCAGAAATGCCACATCGCCCGCATCACCAGATGCCAGGCGTCCAGATTCTCCGGCGCCTTGCGCTGGGCGAGGAAACTCTCGGCGGCGTAGAGTTTCGGCTCGATCGCGGCAACGATCGACTCGGTGATTTCGTCCTGCACCGCAAACACGTCGGCGAGCTCGCGGTCGTAACGCTCTGCCCAGAGATGGCTCCCCGTGGCGACGTCGATGAGCTGCGCCGTGATGCGGACGCGCTCGCCTTCCTTGCGTACGCTGCCTTCCAGCACATAGCCGACGCCGAGCTCCTCGGCGATCTGCTTCATGTGGACGGACTTTCCCTTGTAGGAGAATGACGAATTGCGCGCAATGACGACGAACCAGCGCAGCTTTGACAGCGCGGTGATGATGTCCTCGCTGATGCCGTCGGAAAAATACTCCTGGGCCGATTCGCCGCTCAAATTGAGGAAGGGCAGCACCGCAATGGCGGGTCGCTCGGACGGCGGCACGGCGGAACGCGCCGGAATCCGCGAAGTGATGGGCGGCGCTGTCTCCTGGCCGAGTGGCCTCGAATGCACGTCGCCGACGAAGCGGATGCCCTTGCGCGCAATGGTGCGGATCAGCTTCTGCTCGTCGCCGCTGTCGCCGACCGCCTTGCGTGCCGCGTTGATGTGGGTGGCCAGCGTCGAATCGGCGACCAGCCGGCCGCCCCAGAGCGCCGCCAGAAGATCGTCCTTGCTGACCACGCGCTCGCGATTCTGCACGAGATAGGTGAGCAGATCGAAGACCTGGGGCGGGACGGCGATATGCGTATCGCCGCGGCGCAACTCCCGCGTGTTCGTATCAAGTGTGTGATCGGCAAAGAGAAATTGCACGCGAGCACCAGACGACGATGTCTTCTCGATCGAAAAACGAGGGTTTCTAGCGCAAAAAACAAGCGCGCGGCAAAGTCTTTCAGCCAGTCCCCCGCTATCTCCCCGCACGGCTCGCGAAGCAGCACCGCCCCGGCGCTGGTTCCCACGATGCCTCCGCCGCATTCGCAGCACGGCTCCGCATTTTTTCATTGAGATTGAACCGAGGAGATCAAATTTGACCGCTATTTCCCTGACCCGGAGCCTGGCTCTGTTGTCCCTGTTGTCCGTTGGAACCGCGTTGGCGGCGGACGGCGGCCATAATCCGCTCGCGGAGGGCGTGCGCGCGGCCAACGACCGGTTCAGGGATGTCGCGGTCGCGGTTTCCGAGGGGTATGCGCCGATCCCCTGCGCCAGCGGTGTCGAGGGCGGGGCGATGGGCGTCCACTACGTCAACCCCACACTGATCGGCGACAGCGTCGACATCAAGCACCCGCAGGCGATCATGTATGAGCCGAAGGCGGACGGCAAAATGGAACTGATCGCTGTCGAATACATCACCACCAAGGGACCGGCTTCGCTTGGCGGGCAGCTCTTCAGCTTCAGCGGTGCGCCCAATCGCTACGGCCTCGGCCCGTTCTATGAGTTGCATGTCTGGGCCTGGAAACAGAACCCGCATGGTGCATTCGCCGACATGAATCCGGCGGTCAGTTGCGAGCACGCATCGATGAAGTAGCGGCCGGGCGTCGATCGTATCCAGCGCAAGTCGTCATTCCAACCAAACGCCGCGCGTGGTGGACGATGGTCCGCGCCCGCACGCGGCGGGGCCAAGGTGCGCGATGTCAAAAGAGCTTGTTCAAAGCGGAAAATTCGCCATCGCCCAGCCGGCGGATCCTGGCCTGTTCGGCATGCTCATTGTCGCCGCCCTCGGCCTCGGATTTCTGATTGCCGAAGGCGCGGTGCTGTCGGCGCAGGGCGTGCAGGGCGTCGTCTACGCCCTGATCGCGGTGTTCGCGGCTTCGACCGTCTCCAGCATCGCGGGATTTGCGTTCTCGGCTCTGTGTGGCGCCTTGTTGTTCCACCTGATGGATAATCCGGTCCGCGTGGTGTGCGTAATGATCGTGTGCAGCATCGCGATCCAGATGCTCAGCGTCGCCGCGCTCTGGCGCGCGATTGACTGGAAGAGCCTCGGTGTCTTCCTGATCGGCGGCTTTCCCGGCGTGCCAGCCGGCGTCTATCTTCTGCTGCATCTCCCGACCGGCACTTACCGGATCGTCATCGGCAGCCTTCTGGTCGCCTACGGCTTCTACATGCTGCTGCGCCGCCCGGTGAGCTGGCTGCCGATGGGATCGGTGTCGGATGCCTGCGCGGGCTTTCTCGGCGGCGTCACCGGCGGGCTCGCCGGCTTTCCCGGCGCGTTCGTCACCATCTGGTGCGCCTTGAAGGGCTGGGACAAGGCACGCCAGCGCGGCGTGTACCAGCCTTTCATTCTCAGCATGCAGCCGGTGACGCTGCTCGCGATCTATCTGATGCGGCCGTCTTCGTCGGTGCAGGGCAGCCTGGATTGGAAGGCGCTGGCTTTCGTTCCCGCCGCCTTGCTCGGCGCGTGGTTCGGCTTGCGCATTTTCAAGCGTCTCTCGGACCGGCAGTTCGAACTCGTCGTCAACGCGTTGCTGATCGTGTCCGGCGTCGGCCTCATGGTCTGATTTTTTTCTGATTTTTTGCAACTGCCGGCAAGCGGAGCGATGTCCACGACATCCGGCGCACTAACCGAGGAGAATAGAGATGAAGCGATCGTGGTCGCGCCGCGCCTTCCTGGCTTCGGCAACGGCAATGCTGGCAGCGCCCGCGCTGCGCACCGCGGCGGATGCGCCATTGACGCTGCGTTGCTCGATCGAGACCCCGCCGGCGCACACCCGCAACGCCATCGTCCGCGACTATCTGCAGGGAATCGCGAAGGCGACGGACGGGAGGATCAGGACCCAGCTGTTCGAGAGCGGACAGCTGTTTCCGGATCTGCAGGTCGGCAAGGCGCTGCTGCAGGGACAGATCGAGATGGCGCTGCCGGGGACGTTTGCCTTGACCAGCATCGTGCCGGATGCGGATTTCATCCAGCTGCCCGCGCTGTATGGCCGACCGATCGAGGCCGTGCATGAGGTCGTTGATGGCAGGGCGGGGCAGTTGCTTGCCCGCCAGATCGAGCAGCGGATGAAGTCGCACGTGATCGGCCCGTGGCTCGATCTCGGCTTCTTCAACTGGTACTCTACAGCCAAGGCGCTGAACGGCTATGACGACCTGAAGGGCCTGAAGATCCGCAACAATGGCGGCGCGGGACAAGCCTGGCGCACGCAGTTCATGGGCGCGATCCCGAACACCACGCCGTTGCCAGGCGTGCCGCTCGGCCTTTCGCAGGGAACGTTCGACGGGCTGATCACATCATTCGAGACGATCGCCAGCGGACAATTCTGGGAGTCGGGCGTTCGCCACGCCCTGGAGGATCATCAGTTCGTCGGCGAATACGTGCCGATGGTGAGCCTCGCCTTCTGGGAGAAACTCTCCTCCGGTCTCCAGGAATTTGTCACCGAGTTCATGGAAGTCGAAGATCGCAGCCTATCGCAACGACATGGCGACGGCCCAGGCGCGGGCACGCGAGGCGGTGCAGTCGCACGGCATCACCATCGTCGTGCCTGAGGCCGGCGATCTCGCCGCCAGGCGCCGGGCCATGATGGCGCAGCAGGACCACGTGGCGAAGCTGTCGAATATCTCTCCGGAAATGGCTGCCACGGTCTCGGCCGATCTTGCCGCCCTCGATTGAAGACGCGGGAAAGCTGGCCTCGATGATGAAGCTATGGGATCGCGTCGAGCAGACGATATCAGGCCTTCTGGGTCTGGCGGCGCTTGCGCTCGCGCTGTGGCAGGTGGTGTCGCGCTACTTCTCGCCGCAGCACGCGATCGGCTGCGCCGAGGAGGTCATCGTCTATCTCGTGATCTGGGCGATCCTGATCGTCTCGAGCCAGCTGGTGCGGACCGACAGCCATGTCCGGCCTGACCTCGTGCTCAACCTCGTGGGTGAAAGCGCGAAGCGGTGGATGGAGGTGTTCAACAGCCTCACAGCCATCGTCTTCTGCGTCGCCGTCACCTGGTACGGCTGGGAGGTCACGTCCGTCGCCTGGCTGATCGACGAACGCAGCGCCTCGGACCTGCGCTTTCCGATGTGGGTCTATTACGCGTCGCTGCCGGCGGGCGGCTTCCTGATGTCGGTCCGCTATGTCATCCGGCTGGGCACACTGCTGGCCACGCCAGCCTGGCGCGCGATGCTCCCGCAACCTCCCGGCAGCCACGAGCTGCCGCGGATTTATTGAGCCGCCATGGCCGGCTTTGTCTCGCTCTTCGTCGCGCTTTTGACCACGGGCATGCCGGTGTTCCTGGTGCTGGGGCTCTGCGCCGGCGTCATGTTCGCCGTATCCGGCCAGCCGCTGGTGGGCGCCGCACAGCTCGTCATCAACGAGTTGAACTCGCCGACCCTGATGGCGCTGCCGCTGTTCGTGATGGCCGCGACGTTCATGCGCTTCGGCGGCATCGCCAGCGCGCTGGTCAATCTCGCCGCCGCCTGGCTCGGCGGGCTGCCGGGCTCGCTTGGTCTCGTCACCGTCGTCGCCTGCACCCTGTTTGCAGCGATCTGCGGCTCGAGCGTCGCAACTGCGCTTGCCATGGGAACGATCCTGATCCCCGCGATGCTCGAGCGCGGCTATCCGCGCTCCTTCGTGCTCGGCGTAGTAGGGGCCTCCGGAACGATCGGCATCGTGATTCCGCCGAGCCTGCCGCTGATCCTTTATGGCATTGTCGCCGAGCAGTCGGTGCCGCGCCTGTTTCTCGCCGGCATCCTGCCGGGCCTGCTGCAGGCCGCCGCCTTCTTCATCTGGGTGCTGTTCGAGGCCCGCCGCCGTAATTTTCCTGTCGAGCCGGTGCTGCCGTTCGCCGAGCGCATCCGCGTAACACTCGCCGCGCTGCCGGCGATGGTCGTGCCGGTCGTGGTCATGGTCGGCATCTACGGTGGTTTCGTCACGGTGACCGAGGCGGCCGCGCTTTCCGCCGTCGTTGCGCTGTTGATTTCGCTCCTGTTCTACCGCGGCTTCCACTGGACCGAGACGCTCACGATGATCGCAAGCGGTTTGCGCAGCGCCGCGAGCATCATGCTGATCATCGCGACCGCATTGGCGGTCGGCCACTGGCTCGCCGAATCCGGGGCGCCCGCGCGCCTGGTGCAGTATCTGCTCGGCCATCGCTTCGAGACCTGGCAATTCATGCTGGCGATCAACGCGCTGCTGCTCGTGCTTGGCTGCTTCCTCGAAGTGACGGCGACGCTGCTCCTGGTGCTGCCGATGCTGGCGCCCGCGCTCGCGCCGATGGGCGTCGATCCCGTGCATTTCTCGATCATCTTCACCCACAACATGGAGATCGGCCTGATCCATCCGCCGGTCGGTCTCAACCTGTTCGTGCTGTCGTCGATCGCATCGGCCCCGATGGGCGAGGCGATCCGCGGCATCCTGCCGTTTCTGGCGCTGCTGCTCGTCGTGCTCGCCATCATCATCCTCGTGCCCGATCTCACATTGTGGCTGCCGGACGCGGTCTTTGGCGCGACGACTGCCCGTCACTGATTTATTTTCACCATGCGTGGAGAGGAGAGGCAAATGTCCCACATTCGATTGTTGCTGCTGGTCCTGCTCGGGTTTTTCCCGGCGATGGCGGCCGGTCAGTCCATGCCGGCGCAGGCCGATTGGCTCGAGCAGGTGCGGCTCGGCGGCTATGTAATCGTGGTGCGCCATGGCGCGACCACGTCGGATCCCAAGACGGATCCCATGAGCAGCCCCGCGAAGCAAGGCGCCGCCGCCGGCGAGCGTCAGCTCAGCGACCCAGGCCGCGCGCAGGCCAGGGCGGTAGGCGAGGCGATGCGCAGGCTCAAGATTCCCGTGGGCCTCGTCCTGACCAGCCCGCTGCAGCGGGCGGTCGACACCGGCACGCTGCTCGGCTTCGGCGAGGTTACCGTCAAGCCGGAGCTGGCTGAAGCGGGCTCGGCGGTGCCCGCCGAGGAGAACCAGCGGCGTGCCGACGCATTGCGTCAGCTGGTTGCCATTCACCCGCCGGCCGACAACAACCTCGTCATCGTCACGCACAAGCCGAACCTGATCGAGGCCTTCGGCAGGGACTGGTCCGACGTCCGCGAAGGCGAGGCCTCGGTATTCGAGCCCGATCCTGCTGGCGGCGGCTACAAGCTCGTCCTTCGCATCCGCGCGGAGGAGTGGAGCGCCCTGCTGCAGGCCACGCACTGAATTTTTATTGAAAATTTTCCCGGAATTTTCCTCCCAAGGGAAAATAACTGGCTGGCGCCAGTGAAGCCCTGATCCGGTCAGGAAAGATCTGGCGCCAGTCTTTTTCATGTCGACCAGCGTCCATCCGCTCGCGTGTGCACGCCACGTTGCATACGGGCGGAAATAACGAATCGCTCAGCCTCCGGTGAATAGTTGCCGTGACGGAGATTTGGCGCGCGCCGACCGATGCGCTAGGCTGTCGCGGTCACAAGGAGCAGCGGCATGTCGCCCGAGACAACGTTCACGGTCTTCATCGTTGACGACGATTCCGGGGTGATCCGCGCGCTGTCACGTCTGTTGAAGTCGCACGGCTACGAGGCGCAGTCGTTCACCTCGTCGCGCAAATTCCTGCAGACGCATGACGCTGCAATGCCGGGCTGCGCGGTGCTCGATCTGTCGATGCCGGATCTCAACGGGCTCGAGCTGCAGCAGGCGCTCTCGCGGGAAGGCGCGGTGCCGCGGCCGATCATCTTTCTCACCGGTCACGGCGACATCCCGACCAGCGTCCAGGCGATCAAGGCCGGCGCCGTCGATTTCCTCACCAAGCCGGTGCGTGATGATGCGCTGCTCGCCGCGATCGCGCAAGCCGAGAAACTCGATGCGAGATCGCGGATCGCGCATGCCGAGCTTTCGGCGATCCGCGCGCGGCTATCGAGCCTGACGCCGCGCGAGCGCGAGGTGCTCGGACATGTCGTGGCCGGCCGCCTGAACAAGCAGATCGCCGGCGATCTCGGCATTGTCGAGAAGACCATCAAGGTCCACCGCGCCCGCATGATGCGGAAGATGAACGTGCGCACGGTTGCCGATCTCGCGCGTCTGGCTGAAAAGGCGGGTGTTGCCTCAAGTCGCAATTGACCCTCCGCGTGTTCCCTCCATGTTGGGCTGGAGGACAACTAGACGCGCACCGGCAAGGGCTCGGATGATGCCGGGCATGGCGGAACGTGGCAGACTGATTGCCGTTGTCGACGACGACCCCTCCGTGCTGAGGGCGCTGAAGCGGTTGCTCAGCGCCTGGTCGTACCGTGCCGAAACCTACGAGTTGGCGCGGGCGTTTCTCGACACGCTCGGCGACGGGCGCCCGGATTGCCTGATCGTGGACCTGCACATGCCCGACATGACCGGGCTCGAGCTGCAGCGGCACCTGACGCGCGCGCAGATCGACATTCCGATCATCGTCATCACCGCACATGACGAAGAGGGGGTGCGCGAGCGCTGCAGATCGGCGGGCGCCAGGGCGCTGCTGACCAAGCCGCTGCAGGAGCGGAGCCTGCTGGACGCCATTGCCAAGGCGAGCTCCGGGGCGAGCGCCGCCCCGCGCCCGTGACGGATTGGCGCGGCCGCCACGGGGCGGGCCAAAAAGCGGTACGCGGGTAGGTTGTGCCCTTTGCTCGGGATGAGCTCCTGATATAAGCTGGCCGGAAGGGACGGGGGGCCCTCTCCGGGATTGGCGAGGTCGCGTGGAAGGTGCGTGCGAGCGTTTACGACCTTGGATGGTTGGCCTAACGAAGCGCCTCCGGGGGTTGCCGTTTGGCCTGCTGGCCCTCGTGCTCGCGCAACTTCCGGCGTGGGCCGAAGAGGCGGTGCCGCGTGTGCTGATGCTGCACGCCTACAACTACACTTTCCCGGCCGCCACCATCGTCTCTGAAGTCGCCCGCAAGCGCCTGATGGAGCGTATTCCGCAGATCGAGATCGAAGCCGAATTCCTCGATCTTCCCCAGCGTTCCGACCAGGCGCTGGAAACGCATACCGCGGATTACCTCAAGGAAAAATATGCCGGGATCAAATTCGACGCCGTGATCGCCATCGGCATCGGCGCGGTGTCCTTCGCCGTCGCGCGCCGCGATGCTTTCGCGCCCGGCGCGCCCGTGATCTTTGCCGGCGGAACTCGCGCCGATCTGCCGCGCCTGCAATTGCCCGACGACATGCGCGGTGTCATCACCGGCTTCAATCCGGAAAAGACGCTCGAACTGGCGCAGCGGCTGCAACGGAACGTACGCCGCGTCGTGGTGATCGGAGGCTCGAGCAAGCTCGACCGCCATTGGCAGCGCACCGTCCGCGAGGCTTTCGAGGCGAGCGGCAGCAGGCTCGAGATGAATTATCTGTTCGATTGGAATTACGACGCCATGATCGAGCAAGTGTCGCGCCTGCCGCGCGACACCATCGTCATTCTGCTCACGGCCTATGCGGACGCGGCCGGACGGCCGCTGGTCCCGCGCGATGTGGCAGCCGCCGTCGCCAAGGCGTCGAGCGTCCCGGTCTATGGTCCTTTTGACACCTTCATCGGCACCGGCATCGTGGGCGGCTATATGGAGACCTATGTCTCGCTTGGCCAAGCCGTCGGCGAGATGACCCTGCAGGTTCTCGCCGGCACCGTGGATGCGGCCAAGCCCGCTATCCGCGTCAACACCGGCCTGACCTACCGCGTCGACGCGCGCGCGATGCGGCGGTGGAATTTGTCGGAAAACAAGCTGCCGCCCGACACGGTCGTGCTGTTCAAGCCCTACAGCATGTGGCAGCAGCACCGGGTATTCATCTCGCTGGTCGTGCTCGTCGTCGGCCTGCAATCGCTGCTGATGAGCGCATTGCTGTTCCAGCGGCGGCGCAGGCGTGAAGCGGAGAAGTCGCTGCGCGACAGCGAGGCGCGCATGACCTTCACGGCTTCTTCCGCCAATGTCGGCATGTGGCAGTTCAACCGCGAGACCGGCGAGGTATGGTCGACCGAGCATTGCCGCACCATGCTGGGGCTTCCGCGCGACACCGAGCTGACGCGCGAATCCTTCCTGGCGGCGGTCCACCCCGACGACCGCGATACGGTCATCGCCGCCATGCGAAGCGCCGAGGCGCCGCAATCGTTCGATGCGCGCATCGTCCTTCCCACGGCAGAGGTCCGCTGGTACCGGATCCGGAGCGTGCCGACGCCGGATGCCGAAGGCGCCCCCGGCAAGCTCGCCGGCATCATCGTCGACATCACCGGGCAGAAGGTCGCCGAAGCGGATGCGGCGTTGCAGCGCCAGCAGGTGATGCATCTGATGCGGGTCTCGATGCTCGGCGAATTGTCGGGCGCAATCGCCCATGAGGTCAATCAGCCGCTGACGGCGATCATGTCGAACGCCCAGGCGGCCCTGCATCTGTTGAAGCAGAGCTCGCCGGACCTGCCGGAGGTGAGGGAGGCGCTCAAGGACATCGTCACCGAGGACAGTCGCGCCGGTGAGGTGATCCAGCGCCTGCGGATGCTGATGAAGAAGGGAGAGAGCCATTTCCAGTCGGTCGACATCCATGAGCTGGTGCGATCGACCGCCAATCTCCTGCACAGCGAGCTGATTGCCCGCGACGTCCGGCTGCACACCAGTCTCGCAACAGGCCTGCCTGAGGTGTTCGGCGATCTCGTGCAGCTGCAGCAGGTGTTGATCAATCTGATCGTGAATGCGAGCGACGCCATGGCGAGCACCTTGCCGTTCCGGCGCGTCGTCAGCATCTCCACGAACATGCTGCCGTCGGGCGCCGTCGAGATGCGCATCAAGGACAACGGCACGGGCCTGCGTCCCGCCGACCGGGGCAAGTTGTTCGAGCCCTTTTACACCACCAAGCCCCACGGCCTCGGCCTTGGCCTGTCGATCTGCGCGACCATCCTCCAGGCGCATCACGGCGAGTTGACGCTTGCCGATGATGAGTTGGGCGGCGCGGTTGCGATCCTGACGCTGCCGGCGCGGCAGGTCTTGCTCACGGATGAGGCATTGTTCGCGGCAAAGTGACGCTGTCCCGACGGCCGGCTGTCGATCCAATCGTAGTCGCGAGCCGATCTGTAGCCGATCGGGTCGAACGCCTTCCGCAGCAATCCGAAATGCTTGATAGATGAAGAAGCGCTCGGCACCGTTATGCCAGTCGAACTCCGAGCGGCTCCCTGAGCTGGTCAGCCTATCGCGGCAGACTGACGGTGTTATCTGGCCGCATCCGGCTTTTTGCGAAAGAAGTCGATGACAACTGGCGCTGCTATTGCAAGGGCAAACATCACTGCCACCTCACGAATAACTTGCAGCGAGAATCCTAGTTCAGGCGCCAAATAGCTTATGCCGATTGCGGCATATGCTGCGACGCCGCCTGCGGTGACCATGGTCGCTACGTCCATTTTCTTTCCCTGTTGCAGGAACTGTCCAAGCAAGGAATAGCTCGGTTTGCGGTTAGCCAATGTGAGCTGGTTAACATTGCAAAGGCCGAGCCGGCCGACGGGCGATCAGCTTCATTGCTGGTTCCGGAATTCTCGGAGTAGCCGTCAGGCAATCCCGGCCTCGGCGAACTCCCGAGCCGCGCAGCCTCAAGTTGGCCTAAGGCGCAGCGCCCTCGACTGCAAAGGTATGATACTTGGCATATTTTTCGCCGACGTGACGTACCTGCACGTATTCCGGATCGTTCCGCCAGGCTTGAAGCGCCTCCAGGCTCGGATACATGTAGATGACGACCCGTTTGGGCGCCTCGCCGTCCACGGCCACAACCCGCGATCCGCTTGCTGCCGAACCTGCCGCAGCAATCAGCCGTCCGCCGTGGGCCTTGATGATCTCCCTGGCTTTCGGGAGATACTCCTTGGCATATCCATCGGGATCGCTGACGTCGATTTGGCCAATCAGATATGCTGGCCGATTTGTCTGGCCATGGAGCTCTTCGCTGCACAGCCACCCCAGCGCGACGCATGCGCACATTGCAAGACCGATCTTGTATCGAGCATTCATGTGTTCCTCCTCAATCCCATGCCTGGTCCACCAACGTTCTGCCTGCAGCATCTGCGGCGAACACCTATGCGAGGGAGTACGGGTTCATATTCTGTCCGATGCCGCGATGCGTCCAATACAAAGAATTTCTGCTTTCTTATGCCATAATGGTATAAGCGGACATGCACCTGCGGCAGGCCCTTACATTCTTGACGGTGGCCGAGCTCGGCACCGTGTCGAAAGCGGCGCTGCGCCTGCGGGTTGCCCAACCCGCCCTGTCCAGACAGATCATGGAGCTCGAGCACGAGCTGGGATTGCAGCTCTTCGATCGAGTCGGTCGACGGCTTCTTTTGACAGGCGAGGGCGAACAGTTGATTGCGGGCTGCCGCGTCCTTCTCAACTGCGCCAGCGCGGTCAAGGAGCAGGCTCAACTGCTCCGTCATGGAGAAACAGGGGTCTTGAAGGTCGCCGGCTCACCGCAACACATCGAAAGCGTGTTGTCCGGGTTTTTGAGCCGGTATGCGCAGCGCTATCCCAATGTTCAGGTGAAGATCAGCGAAGGTACCGGCAGCGAAATACTTGCTCTGCTCGAACGCGGGGAAATTCACCTCGGCCAGAATTTGTTGCACGCAGTCAAGCTCGACGACCGCCAATTCGGCAGCCTTCCGCTTGGATCGGTCGAATTGCTTGCCGTTTGCCACCCCTCTACTCCGCTCGGTGCCCGTCGCACCATCGAGGTTACGCAACTTGCCGAGTTTCCCTTGCTGCTGATGGACAGCGGCTTCGGATTCCGCCGCGCTTTCGACGCGGCCAGCCGGATGGCCAGACTGAAGCCAAACATCCTTTTCGAGAGTCGAAACCCGCACACATTGCTGGCCCTCGCTGAGGCCGGACGCGGCGTGGCAATCGTTCCTTCGCAACTCCAGTGCAGCCGTTATCAATTAAGGATCGTCGGTCTGACGTATAGAGGCCGCGCGCTGAGCGAGCCTTTGACCATCTCTTGGGACAAAAGGCGTCCGTTACCTCGCTTCGCTACGGATTATTGCGGATTGCTCGCCGCCTATATGCGCGAGATTTTCCCGATCAGTTGCCCAACCGAGCCAAAATCTCCTCCCGGCCGGAAGCGCACGGGCCAAGCCCGGAAGTGCCGTTCCTGAGCGGAAGCTACCAACAAAGCGGCGGCGCTCGGGCTCTCATCGCGCGCGCCAGGCAGCCAGGCCAAACGTTTGATCGATGCTGACCGATTGTCCGCTTCAGGGCGAATGCGACCTGATGGGCAGGGCGGCTCCTGGCCCAACAGGCAACATTCGGCCGACGGCAACAACCACGCCCGGTCAGATCAGGTGCCCCGCGTCGCGAGGCACCCGTCAGCTCCCGCTTTCGCTCCACTCGATCAAGCGCGTACTTCGAAGATCATGTTGAAGGGTGTCTCGGTTGCGCGCCGAAAGCCCTTGAAGCCGGCTTCGGTCACGACTTGGCGCAGCCTGCGTTCACCCGCCTGAGCTCCAAGTCCCAGAGCGACTTCCTGGGAAAGCGATGCAGGCGTGCAGATGAAGGTCGAGGCATGATAGAAGACGCGGCCCACCGGGTTGAGGTTGTCTTTCAGATCGTCACAGGCAAACGGCTCGACGATCATCCACGTTCCATCCCTGGCCAGCGATTCCCTGACATGCTTTCCGGCGCCCACCGGGTCACCCATGTCGTGCAGGCAGTCGAAAAATGCCACGAGATCGTAGTCCTTCGCGGGAAAATCCTTGGCGCTCGCCTGCGCGAAAGTGATGCGGTCGCCAACGCCGGCTTCCTGAGCCAGTACCTTGGCGCGCTCGATCGAAGGCTTGTGGTAGTCGAAGGCGAAGAATTGGGATTTCGGATAGGCCTGCGCCATCACGATCGTTGAAGCGCCATGACCGCAACCCACGTCGGCGACCTTTGCTCCGGCTTTCAGCTTCGCCTCCACGCCATCGAGCGCGGGAATCCAGTTCGGGACGAGGTTGGCGTTGTAGCCGGGCCTGAAGAAGCGTTCGGTGCCAGAGAACAGACACTTTGAATGCTCGTGCCAGCCAACACCGTTGCCCGTGCGAAACGCTTCCGCGACCTTGGGTTCGTCAAGATAGGTGGATTGCACCACATCGAATGCGCCGGCGAAGAAGGCAGGCGAATCTTCTTCGGCGAACGCCATGGCTTGCTCCGGCGAGAGCGAGAACGTCTCCTTCTCGGCGTCGAAGTCGATATATCCGGACGCAGCCTGGCCGCACAGCCACTCGCGCACATAGCGCTCGTGCAGCTTCGTCTTCTTGGAGAGCTCGGTCGAAGTGACCGGCGTGCCGTCGGCCATTGCCTTGTAGAGCCCAAGGCGATCGCCGAGCAGGATGCTCGCCCCGCCGAGCGACACACCGAGATCGCCCACCAGCTTTCCCACAAGCGAGTTCAGCTTTTCAAGATTTGGTTCACGCATAACAGCCTCCATTGGGGATGATTGAACTTCAGAGCAGATCGGCAAGCATCCGTGCGGCGCGCGCGGCGCCGTCGGCTTCTACCGGCGCGAACGCCGGCATCGACAACGCGACAACCATGGCGTCGGCAATCATGTCCGGCGTGGATGTCGCGAACTCCATTCGCCGCCCGGCGCGATAGCGGTCCAGCCGATGAGCGACGTGAAAATTCTGCTCGAAATGATTTTTGAGCGGGAAATAGATGAACGGAGTTCCGGCGGCCGCAAGCTCCATGCATGTGGTCAGGCCGCCCTGGACAAGGGCGAGATCGCACGCCGCGAGATGACGATCGAGGTTCGGAACGAAGGCGCGCACCTCCACGTCCTTGGGGGCGCGAAGCGAGAGAGGATCGATGCGCGGGCCCGCCACCACGATCATGCGCAGATTCGGGACCCTGGCCTTCGCCATCGGCCAGCTTTGCAGGATGCGGCGAATGAGATGGCCGCCGACGCCCGAGCCGCCGACGGTGACGATGCAGATCCGTTCGCCGGGCCGGTAACCGAGCCTTTCGCGCAAATCCGCGCGTGTGCCGAAGGACTGCGGGTGCTCTCCCAGAATATAGCCGGCAAAGTCGAAATGTTTGGGCACCCAGTCGCGCATGGCCGGCAGGTCCTTGCCGAAGGATCGCGGAATGATGTCGACGGGATCGCCGACGAAAATCGCGCGATCGCGCACGCTCGGATGGTGCTCGATATGCTCGATCATTTCGGCATTGTAGTCGCCGGTGAGGAAGGCCTCTTGCTCGCCGCCTTCGGGCATCGGCAGGAAGCCGACGAAGTCGGTGAACCAGGCGAGCGCCGTCTTCTTCAATTCGGGGTGCTCGTGCCAGAAGTGGTCGATGTCCCAGGCTTCGTCGGCAATGACGAGATCGTAGTTTCCGTCCTCGACCGCATCCTGAAAGATCATGAAGTTTGCGATCAGCACCTCGTCCATTCGGCGCAGTGCCTGGAAAGCGTGAAGATCGTGCTCGCCGGATTCGAGCTCGATGTGGCGCGACTCGCTTGCAAGGCGCGAGCTGAGCGGATGGATCGTTTCGCCGCTCGCTTCCAGCAGGCGGGTCACGGGATCCTGCGCCAGCCAGCTGACCTGCAGGTCCGGATGAAGCTTGCGCAACTCGCGCGCAATCGCGATGTCACGGCGACCGTGCCCGAGCCCGATCGGCGAGGAGAGATAGAGTGCCCGCCTTGCCTTGCCGGCGCGAACCGCAGGACTCCTCAAGGGCTTGAGACCAAGCAGGCGATCCAGAAAATCCGTGATCAGGGCGTTGCACTTGGCAGGAAAGCGCGCGAGCGGATTGTGACCTCCGCCCGGAAAGGTCGCCAGCTCCGCACCCGTGAGCTCGGACACCAGCCTGGCGCGGGCGTAGGGCTGGATCTGATCGTTGTCGCCATGGAGCATCAGCACCGGACAACGGATGTTGCGATACATCTCCTCGCTGACATCGAACTCCGGCGGGATCGTGCGCGCCTCGACGGTCTTGGCCAGCACCGGTCCCGTGGTGTCGCTCGCCCAATCGATGCCTTCCTCGATTTGCCTGGTTGAATGAGGCTCGGTGAAGATTTGACGCATGAAGTGATCGGCGAAATCGGGATAGTTCGCAAACCAGTAGTCGCGGTTGTACTTGTTCCAACCTTCGAAGCGGTCCGATTTGGTGAGGAAATGCTGATGCGCCATGTAGGGGTAGCCGGGTCCGATGCTCGCAGCGGTGCCCGCCAGGACCATGGCCTTGACGCGATCGGGATGGTAGGCCGCCACTATGGAAGCGAGCATTCCGCCGTAGGACAGGCCGACGAGAATGGCGCTGTCCGTGCCGGTCGCATCCATCACCGCAAGCGTATCCGCCGCGTAGTTGCTCAGCGAGTACGCAGCCACGTCCCCCGGACGGTCGGACTTGCCGTTGCCGCGCCCATCATAGGTGACGCAGCGGAAGCGCTCGCTGAAATAGGGCAACTGCGCCTTGTAGCACCGGGCATGCACGATGCTCCATGGCGGGATGAAGACAATGGTCGGTCGGCCATCGCCGTAGATCTCGTAGTGAAGCTTTACACCGCCGCGATCAACCCGGCCTTCCTTATCAGGCATCTTGGCGCGCATGACGTCACCTCATTTGGCTGACGAATTGCCTTCTCGCATGCGAATAAGATCGCCGAAGCGCCTCAGCGCCCGACGCACGGGTATGCCTTTCTTCTCGAGACCCAACAGGAACATGCTTTCGGCGCCGATGAATGCATTGCCGATCAATGCAGCGATCTCCTCCGGCGAAAATGGGCCAAGCCCACCAAGCTCGCGCTGGGCTCGCCCGGCGAGGTCGCGAAGGACTTCGCCCCAACCCATTAGCCCGGCGCGGACGACCTTGCAGATCGCAGCATCGGCCCAGCCTGCCGCGATCAGCTCTTGCAGGACGCGCACGTAACCGGAGGCGATATCGTCATCGAGATAGTCGCAGGCACGATCCCACTGCTCGGAGAGAGAGAGCGTGGCATTGCCGAACAATGAGGCCTGCCGATCGAGCAACTGCGCGTTGAGATACTCGAACAGGGCCAGCACCATGCCCTGTTTCGAGCCGAAGTGATAGTGAATCTGGCTGAGCGGCACGCCCGCGGTCGCGGCCACTTCGCGGGTAGAGAGCCTGGAATATCCGGATTGGCGCAGGACTTTCTTGGCTGCTTCGAGAACCAGCGTCCTGGTGTCCGTTTTGTCTGATTTCAAGGCCGCGCTGCGCGCCATGCGAAATGCCCGTCTGCGTTTTGTGCGGAAAGGCCAAAATCTCCGAGGAGTCTGGGCCGGCTGTCGAGCAGCAGTATAATTCGGTCGATCGACCGAAGTCAACTCTAATGGTCTTTCGATATCAGGCCAAAGCGTTGCAGCGTCCATTGCCAGATGAAGCGCTCGAGATCGCGATGCGCGGTGAGGACAAGGAAATCGGGCTGCGGCGTAGGTGGCCTCACGCGGTCCTAGCCGCTCGTCAAGTGGTTCAGCGTCGTGTCGCAGGCAGCTTCGGCCTCGTCGAGAGTTTTGAAGGGCGAGCCGGTGATCCTGATCGCCCCACGGCCCTGATAAATCGGACGCCACGATGCGACGTAGCCGGGCCTTCCGTGAAAGCCGGGACCGGTAAAACTTTCGAAGCTGATCACGAAGGTATAGCCGTCGCTGGTTGCGCTCCATATCTCCATCTGCTCGACGGCTCGGTGGAATTGCAGAGGCATCGCCAATTCTCCCACGCCTTATGAGCGGCAGCCGTTCATAGGGTCGGAAGGAGGAGATGAAAGCGGCCGCCGGGTGTCAATACGGGCGCGTGACACCAAGGGTCATTCGATCCTGCTTGCCGTGGAGCAGCGCTTGATCTGGATCAAACGGCAGGCGAACTAACGTCTATGGATGCGTGTGCCGCGGTTAAGATGGGGACGCTCACATGCCACTGCCGCCACCAGCACCGCCACCAGCATTTCGAGAACTATCGGATGTATAATCGTTGGGTGTGCTGGGCGCGTAGCCAGAGGCTCCCGGATAGCCCATCCTCGCGCCGCTGGTGGCGTGCATCACTCGCCACGGAGCGTAGCTGGTGACGATCTGGGGGCGCTTCTTGAAGACCTTATGCTGCCGGTCCGGCGTTTTGGTGGATCCGTTCTGGGCAAGCGCTGCCGGGGCGGCGATGATCAGAACTGCGGCAAAAAGTGCGATTGTCGTTGTCTTCACTTTTCCGGCCTCCTTCTTTGGATAGCCCCTCTGTATTCAACACCGGCTAACCCAAATTCCTCCTTCGCGATCTCAAAAGCCCCTTCCGGTCGCCCTGCCAAACTTCGATATCACGACCATTTGAGGGATTTCCTCAGTTCCGGCGAACCCGTTCGCACTCACCGCCGCATTCCGCCACGAGCCTGAAGCGCCGGAAAACTCGTTGCTTCAAAAAGCCAATTTCGTGCGGGTTTTCAGCCATATGGAGCGGGCACGTCCCGGCGCGCAAAAATTTCGCTTGTGCCGTCGGGCAAATCACTGGTTTCTCTTCGCGCGTCCCGCGCTCGCAAAGAGGGGCGCTTCGCGATCGTCACGAAACGTGGCGCGGGATGCGATGGACGCATTGGCGCAGTTGACGAACGCGACCAATGCGGACGGCGAAGGCGTGTGGTCCTGATCCCCCGACGCTGGGATCAAGCTTCTCGCGGGGACTTTTCGCGGGAAGCGACGGTGGCTATCAAGCCCGGACACCGGGGAGAGCACGCTATACGCCGTTAAAACCATTGCGCAGGGAATGCCGGTGATCCGGCTAAACCTGTGGTGACTGCCGCCTGCGTTTTTTGTTGCAGGCGGGCCATGGGTGAGGCCATCACCCGGCATTCCCTGCGCCCTCTGGATTTTTGAGGGCAAGCTGCCGCACAACTCGGGCAAATCGTGCCGCGGGAGCGAGAACGCGTGTTTCAACACTTGCGTCGTCGTTCCGGGCTCGCGCCTGACGGCGCGCCCCGGAATGACGAGTGGAGAGAGTCGAACCTACACCGGTTTTCCCGCATACGGCATCGACGCGGTGAGGCCGCCATCGACCGGGAATGCCTGGCCGTTCACATACGATGCTTCGTCACTCGCAAGGAACAGTCCCATCGCCGCGATCTCGTGCGGCTGGCCGGCGCGCTTCAGGGGATTGAGTTGGCCGATCTTGTCTTGCGTGCCGCGCTCTTTCGCACGGTCGAACACCGGCTTGGTCATGCCGGTCTCGATCAGGCCGGGGCACACCGCATTGATGCGCACGCCGGTGCCGGTGAGCGAATAGGCCGTGGTCTGCACCAGGCTGATGACGCCGGCCTTGCTCGCGGCATAGGGATGTCCGCTCGCACCCGACTTCAATCCCGCAACCGACGCGGTGCAGACGATGGCGCCATGCTTCTGCTTGATCATGTGCGGCATCGCGTATTTCACCGCGAGGAACGGTCCGATCAGATTGATGCGCAAAATCTCCTGCCAGTGCTCGACGGTTTGCTCGGCGAGCGGCACGAGACCGCCGGAGATACCGGCATTGGCCCAGATCGCATCGAGCTTGCCATAGGTAGAGAGCGCCTTGTCGATGTACGCAATCACGTCTTTCTCCGAACCGGCGTCGGCCTGCACGGCCTCCGCCGTGCCGCCGGCTTTCCTGGCGAGCTCGGCGGTCTCCTTGACGTGATCGGTGCGGTCGACCGCAATGAGCTTTGCACCTTCTTTCGTAAACAGCAGCGAGGCCGCGCGCCCGATGCCGCTGCCGGCGCCGGTGATGATGACGGATTTGCCTTCGAGGCGGCCCATGAGCTTCTCCCTGATGCATCCCGCTTTGCGGAATTTCAAACACGGTTTCAAACGGCTCGGTGTCAGCAGGAGTCACTTGAGACGATGCGCGCACTGACGTACGACGGCGCCGAACACTATGGAAGGGTTTTTCCGATGTCCAATACCGACAAGCCGAAGGTGGTGACGACACGCTGGTGGTGGGTCCGGCACGCGCCGGTGCGTAGCGACGGCGGCAACATCTACGGCCAGTCGGACATCGCCTGCGACACGTCAGATACCGAAGTGTTCGAGGCGGTCGCAAAAATCCTGCCGCGCAACGCGGTCTGGGTTTCGAGCAATCTGATGCGCACGCATCAGACCGCGGAAGCGATCTGGGCCGTGGGTTATCCAAGGCCGGCCGGCATGCCCTGGGAAGCGGCTTTCGCCGAACAGAATCTCGGAAAATGGCAAGGCATGAATCGCGCCGCGTTCATCGCGAGCCGTCCACCTGGCAGCAACTGGTTTGCCGACATCCGCGAGCCCGCGCCCGGCGGCGAAAGTTTCATGGACCTGTACAATCGCACCAAAGGCGCGGTCGATCGCCTTACGATCGAGCATGCCGGTAGGGACGTGATCGCGGTCGGCCATGGCGGCACGATCAAGGCCGCCATTGGACTTGCGCTCGGCGGCCTCGTGGAGAAGGGGCTCTCCTTCGACATCGACAATTGCTCGGTAACTCGGCTCGATCATTTCGCCGGCAGCGATGATGCGACCTGGCGGCTGCCGATGGTGAACCAGCAGCCCTGGATCGCGGACGCGCGCCACGCCGCCATGCATCAGCCCGCGGGACCCGAAGTCGCCAAGCTTGCTTGAACGGCAGCGCGAACGCAGTCTAAGTTTGACCTGAAAAAACAGCCGGCGCCGCCGGATCAATCTGGGAGAGAAACATGAGCCTGTTCGACATGAAGGGAAAAGTCGCCGTGATCACCGGCTCGACGCGCGGCATCGGCAAGGCGATCGCCGAGCGCATGGCCGAGCATGGCGCCAAGGTCGTGGTCTCCTCGCGCAAGGCCGACGTCTGCGATGCCGTGGCGAAGGAGATCAACGACAAGCACGGCAAGGGCACCGCGGCGGCGATCCCCGCCAACATCTCGTCGAAGGAAAACCTCCAGCACCTCGTCGACGAGAGTAATCGCGCCTTCGGCAGGATCGACGTGCTCGTCTGCAACGCCGCGTCGAATCCGTATTACGGTCCGCTCGCAGGCATTTCCGACGACCAGTTCCGAAAGATCCTCGACAACAACATCGTCGCCAACAACTGGCTGATCTCGATGGTGGTGCCGCAGATGATCGAGCGCAAGGACGGCTCGATCATCATCGTTTCCTCGATCGGTGGCCTCAAAGGCTCGACCATCCTCGGCGCCTACGCGATCTCCAAGGCCGCCGACATGCAGCTCGCGCGCAACCTCGCCTGCGAATACGGCAAGCACAATATCCGCGTGAACTGCATCGCGCCCGGCCTGATCAAGACGGATTTTGCGAAGGCGCTGTGGGAAAATCCGGAGAATCTGAAGGCGTCGACCTCGCGCTCGCCGCTGCTCCGCATCGGCATTCCCGACGAGATTGCAGGTGCGGCCGTATTCATGGGTTCGAAGGCCGGCGACTTCATGACCGGCCAGACCATGGTGATCGATGGAGGCGCTACGATCAGTTGATCTCGTGTCCCGGACGCGGTGCAGCGTGCAACGCTGCTCCGCAGATCCGGGACCCATGAGAGCCGCAATGCACCAGTGGGCCCCGGATCAGCAGCGCATCGCTAAATGGCGCTGCGCTGCATCCGGGGCACGGGCACGAGTGTCACTCCACCGCGGCGTAAACGCCGCTGCGCAGGAGGTTGCGGAGATATTCGCGCTGGCCGGGTCCCTGCATCATGAAAGCCGCGAACAGATCCTCCTGCGGGTCGATCCAGAAGAAGGTGCCGGCCATGCCGCTCCAGAAGAACTGGCCGGCCGAGCCCGGGAATGGCGCCATGCCGGCCTGCCGGCGCACCGCGAAGCCGAGGCCGAAACCATGGCCGGCCGGCAACAGGGTGCCCATGTGCTTCACCTGCGCAGAGAGATGATCGGAGGCCATCAGCTCCAGCGTCTTGCGGCCGATGATGCGCTCGCCGTCGAGCGTACCGCCCGAGAGTAGCATCTGGCAGAAGCGGGCATAGTCCATGGTGGTGGACACAAGCCCGCCACCGCCGGATTCCATCGCGGGCTTCTCCAGCGGATTGAAGAGCTGGACCTTCTCGCCGGTCCAGGGATCGGTCGCAAACGGCTCCGCGATCCGGCCGGCATTCTCCTCGCCGGTGAAGAAGGCGGTCTCGGCCATCTGCAGCGGCGCGAGGATACGCTCGGTGAGGTAGGCGCTGAGCTTCTTGCCGCTGACGACCTCGATGATGCGGCCGAGGATGTCGGTGGAGCGGCTGTAGTTCCACTCGGCGCCGGGTTGGCAGATCAGCGGCAGCTCCGCGACCAGCGCGGCATGCTCGGCATTGGTAATCTTGCGGCTGCGCAGCCGCGACTCCTTGTAGAGCTGCTGCACCAGACTGTTGCCGGTGTGGTCGTAGGTGATGCCGGAGGTGTGCCGCAGCAGGTCCTGAACCGTCGTCGGCCGCTGCACATCGACGAGATCGAGCTTGCCGTTGTTCTCGACGCCGACCTTCTGCCTGGCGAACTCCGGAATGAACTTCGCGACCGGCTCATGGATCAACAGCTGGCCGTCCTCGACCAGCATCATGATGCCGACGGAGACGATCGGCTTGGTCATGGAGAAGATGCGGAAGATGCTGTCGTGGGCCATTGGCGCCGCCGCCGCCGGGCTCTGCCGGCCGATCGCGTCGAACCAGCCGATCTGGCCCTTGCGGGCGACCATGACGGTGGCGCCGGGGAGGGTTCCCTTGTCGACCTCGCGCTTGAGGGTATCGGACAATTTTTGCAGCCGGGACGGCGACAGCCCGATGGTTTCAGGTTTGGCTTGCGGAAGGGGCGGCGTTTGCGGGCTGGTGGCGGCTTTGGCGGCGGTCTGCGCGTTCATGGTCTTCTCCCGAGTGCTCTTGCTGGCTTGGGTGAAGTCTGGCGCAGAAGTTGCGGCTTGAACAGCGCGTTTACCCCGCTTCGCCCTTGCAAATGGGGCATGGCCTATGCTTGAAACGGCGCGGATCGCGGGCCCTGCTTCGGTCCCACAGGAGTGTAGCTCAATTGGTAGAGCACCGGTCTCCAAAACCGGGGGTCGCAGGTTCGAGCCCTGCCACTCCTGCCAGCT
>CAVOML010000012.1:0-237648 GCA_963697015.1 uncultured Alphaproteobacteria bacterium | reverse complement strand
AAGCCCTTGGGTAATGAACTGGGTCGACTTACTCAATGAGCGGTTATGGAGTGGCCGTCTCTGAGGAGGCTACGACACGGCCCCACAGTTAGCCCCCCATCAGAAAACAGGGGCTCCTGCGTTAGCGGCGTCGCGCATCGAACCGCGCGGCTGTTTGGACCGCGACTGTCCCAGCTGTGCAGGCAATGACGCAGCTGCAGCTATCTCATGCCGATTTTTCTCGCGGCGCTGCGGAAGAGCGTCGCAGCATCGGGGGCGAACTGGAACGCGTTCAGATACTCCTCGACGTGAAACCGGGGCTGGGCCCGGCGGATCGCTTCAGCGTAGGAACGCGCTTCCGCGTTTCTTCCCGCGAGCACGTGGCAGAATGCGGCGATCGCGAGGATCAGGATATGGGCGTTCGGCTGTGCCGCCGCCTTGACGGACCATGCCGCGGCCTCGTCGAACTGGCCGAGCCGAACATGGGCCATCGCCTTGCTTCCCAGCATGCCAAACAGGAGCGGATCAAAGGGCTTAGCAGGCGCGAGTGGTCGGCGGCCTCGATCGCGGCGCGAGGATCGCCTGACTGCGAATGTACGAAGGCGAGCGAGTAGCCGCCGAGTGCGAAGTTCGGGCTAGGTCCACCGACCGCTGCAACTCACCGATCGCTTCGCCGTGGGTTCCCTTGAGCCAAAGCGCCCTTCCCATCGCCCAGTGCGCCGCAGGATCGTGCTCGTCAACGATCAGGCCGTGCCCTGCGGCCTCTAGGGCGTAGGTCATGTGAGTTTTCCGATCGCCCCAATTCTGGAATGCGCTCTGCCAATGGGTGAACGAAAGGCCGGCATGGGCTCGGGCAAACGTCGGATCCCGACGCACAGCCATTTCGAAAAACCGCTGGGCCGCCTCGTTCTCCGTCTCGGTGAAGTGGTACATATGCCAGAGCCCACGGTGATAGGCCTGCCACGCGTCTAGCGAGTCCGGCGGCCTGAGTACGGCGCGGTTACGTTCGATCGTTTCAATCTCGCTTGCGATCGACCCGACGATGCGGTTGCTGATGTCGTTTAGGATCGAGAAAACATCGTTATGGCTGCAATCGAAATCCTCTGCCCAAAGGATTCTCGCTGTGTTCGTTTCGATCAATTCCACGCTCACTCCAATTCGACCCTGCCACCGCCGTACCGATCCACTGGCGACATAGTCGACGTTGAGCCGCCGGCCGGCTTCTTCGGGGCCTATCCTTCGAAGACCGAGGGCAAAAACCGATCCCTCGGCGATAACGAAGAAGCTCCGCAGCTTGGCAAGGCGGGTAATCGTGTCATGCGTGAGCCCGTCGGCCGTCTCGCCGATACCTTCCCGCCGGTCCGGCACCGCGTGAAACGGCATTACCGCCAGCGAGGGGCGGCGCGCCCGTTTCGAACCGAGTTCGGCTGCTCTGTCAGGCGCCGTTGCCGCCGAACCCCTGATGGTGCTGATCGCAATCACGGCCGGCCGGACGTTGCTTGTCTCCTGCCAAGCCTTCCTAACAAGCTCGAAATCTAGTGACTTGGCCTCGTACAATTTCGCCGCGGCCGACAGATGCCGCCTGCACGCGTCCACGCGCCCGCGGCCGGCAAGGCGGCGCAGCAGCCCGATCTGCGCCCTGTCATCGAACGGCGCGACCTCGACCCACTTCTCGATCGCGGCAAGCGCCTCGTCGGAATCCGCAGGAAGGCTCTCGACCAGCCGTTGAAGAAGCGTGGCCCGAAAGGCAGAATATCGACTTTGCTGCCCGGTTAGCCACAGATTGAATTCGGGGCAGCGTTCGATAACAAGCCCCTCAAGCAGTTCGCCGGTGTAGAGTTCGCAAAGAGCCTCCAATCGCGTGGCGCCGAGCGTATTGATCGCGCCATCCATCGCGGCGGCGACTTCCGCTGCGTCCACGAACCAGCCGTCGAGCCGCAGCGCAACGGTATCTCCTGAGGTGACGACGACATTTCCGAGGAGGCCTCTCAGCTTGCTGAGGCACCAGCGAAGCTCGCCCCTAGGGTCGTTGGCTGCCTCGTCCCACAGCAACTCGCAGAGCCGGCTGCGCCGCACCGGGCATTGCGTCAGTGCGAGATAGGCGAGCAGGCCGCACGTCTTGCGAGAGGCCGGCAATTCTAGCGGCGCGCCTGCGCGCTCAATCGCCAATGGTCCCAGCATGCGGAGCCGAACGCCTTCAGGCTCGCGATGGCACCCCGGCGGATTCCATTCCATTGACATTTCCACGGTCGTTCCAACGGCAGCGGACCCTAAAACCTTGTATCATTGAATTTATTCGGCCGCATCCGGCGCCGCGTCGGATGGGCCACCTGTCAAACAGGAGCACGAAAATGCCGGCTGCAACAGCCATCAGAACGACGCGGGGCCGTGGTCGCCTATTCGACAGCATTCTCGATACCGTTGGCGACACCCCAGTGATCCGGATCAACAACCTCGGCGTGGAAGGCAGGACGATTTACACCAAGGCGGAGTTCTTCAACCCGGCGTCTTCGGTCAAGGACCGGCTCGCCCTCAACATCATTGAAGCTGCTGAACGCACCGGCGCGCTAAAACCGGGCCAAACGGTGGTCGAGGCGACCAGCGGCAATACCGGCATCGGCCTGGCCATGGTCTGCGCCCAAAAGGGCTATCCGCTGGTAGTAACGATGGCCGACAGCTTCTCAGTCGAACGGCGCAAGCTGATGCGCATGCTGGGCGCCAAGGTGGTACTGACGCCGCGGGCCCAGAAAGGCATCGGCATGTACCAGAAGGCAGCTGAATTGGCTCAGAGCCACGGCTGGTTTCTCGCCAGACAATTCGAGACAGAGGCCAATGCTGAGATCCACGAGAGCACGACAGCCCGCGAAATCATCAATGACTTTGCCGGCCAGCGCCTCGACTACTTCGTTACCGGCTACGGCACCGGCGGAACAGTCGCTGGCGTCGCGCGTGTGCTCAGGCGCGAGCGACCGGAGACCCGCATCGTGCTGTGCGAACCTGCCAACGCCCAGTTGGTCGGAAGCGGGGTCGCGCAGCAGCGTGCTGTCGGGGGGGCGCCGGCCACCAGCCATCCGGCATGGGAGTCGCATCCGATCCAGGGTTGGACCCCAGACTTCATTCCTGCCGTGCTGCAAGAGGCGATCGATTCGAAATCCTGCGACGAGGTTGTGCCCGTCACCGGCGCCGAAGGCATGGAGTGGTGCAGGCAGCTTGCGCAGAAGGAAGGTATCTTCACCGGAATATCTGGCGGATCGACGTTCGCGGTCGCGCGCCGAGTAGCGCAACGCGCACCGGCCGGCTCGACCATCCTGTGCATGTTGCCCGATACCGGAGAACGCTACCTGAGCACGCCGCTGTTCGATTCTATCCAGGCAGACATGAGCGAGGAGGAACTTGCGGTGTCCCGTTCGACCCCAAGTTGCCAGTTTTCGGTTGCTTGAGACTTTGGCGATGCAAAGCCTGCCCGACCGATCGGCCAAGGCCGTCGAGGAAACGCTCGACCCGGAGGACTGGAGCGACGCGCAAACCGTTGCTCGCCAAGCCGTCGACGACGCGATTGCGTATCTCCGCGACGTTCGCGCTCGTCCGGTCTGGCAGAACATGCCGGATGAGGTCAGAAGGAGTTTCCAGACACCCCTGCCGCATTCTCCAACGCAGCTGTCCGATGTCTATCGCGAGGTCGCCGCAACGGTGATGTCGTTTCCGATGGGCAACATCCATCCGCGCTTCTGGGCCTGGTACATGGGGTCCAGCAACTTCACCGGTGCGCTGGCCGACTTTCTGGCCGCGATCCAAGGATCGAATCTTGGTGGCGGCAATCACGCCGCCGCACGGATGGACGAGCAGGTCGTCGACTGGTGCAAGGAGATGATCGGCTTTCCGGCTTCGACCAGCGGCTCGCTCGTCAGCGGCGGATCAATGGCCAACACCGTGGCGCTGATCGTCGCTCGCAACGTCAAGGCGGGCGTCAACATACGCGAACGGGGCGTCGCTGCGATCGAGAGGCCGCTGCGGTTCTATGCCTCGGACCAGCTCCACAGCTGCCATCGCAAGGCGATCGAGGCGATCGGCCTCGGCAACGGCGCGCTTCAACGAATCCCGACCCGCGACGATCTCCGCCTCGACCTGCAGGCACTCGGCGCAGCCATCGCGCGAGACCGCGCCGCCGGTTTTCATCCGGCATGCGTAATTGGCAATGCGGGCACCGTGAACACCGGGGCGATCGACGACCTCCAGGCTATCGCCGACCTAGCAGTGCAGGAGGATCTCTGGTTCCACGTGGACGGATGCATCGGGGCACTGATCGCTATCGCGCCCGACAACCGCCATCGCGTTCGCGGCCTGGAGCGCGCCGATTCCATCGCGCTTGATCCACACAAATGGCTGCACGCGCCGTTCGAAGTCGGATGCGTCCTGGTTCGCGACGCCGCCGCCCATCTGGCTAGCTTCTCCGTAGAGCAGGAATATCTGGGAAGGACACCGCGCGGGCTCGCTTCTGCAGACTGGCTTTATGAATATGGTCTGCAAACCAGCCGCGGATTTCGCGCCCTGAAAGTCTGGATGGCGCTCAAGGAGCACGGCGTCGAAAAATTCGGACGGCTCATCGATCAAAATATCGCCCAAGGTCACTATCTCGATGGATTGATCGCCTCGGAGCCGCAGCTCGAAATTGTAGCCCGGACCACCATCAACATCGTTTGCTTCCGCTATCGCGCGCCGGGACTTCGACGACGAGGCCGCCAGAAAGCTCAATACCGAAATCATGATGAGGCTCCAGGAGGACGGCACAGCCGCCATCTCGGACACGACCGTTCATGGCAGACACTGCTTGAGGGTCGCCATCAACAACCATCGCACGCGAAGCTCCGATCTTGAGCTGCTGGTGCGAGAGGTTGTTCGCCTCGGACGGCAAATTGCGGGTGCGGGATAAAAGCGGACGATAGCAAACGTACAGGCGCGCATGAGCGGAATTGTTGCCTTGCCCGGCATCGCGAGGCAGAGGATCTACCATCGCGAGGAGCTGACCATGGATATGGGCGAGTGGCTTCGAAGCATCGATCTCGGGCAATACGAAGTCACGTTTCGCGAAAATGAGATTGACGATCAGATCCTTCCGAATTTGACGGCGGACGATCTCAAGGAACTCGGCGTCGCATTGGTCGGGCATCGTCGCAGGATTTTGACTGCGATCGCAGAGCTGTCGGCGGCCGTTGCAACTGTCCCTGCTGTCGCGCGCACTGACGGCCAGTCACCGGCCGCAGAATCACCTCAGACTGCGGCCGAGCGCCGCCAACTGACCGTCCTATTCTGCGATCTCGCCGGATCGACGGCAATGTCTGCTCGCCTCGACCCGGAGGACATGCGCGAGATCATTCGGGACTATCAGGACGCGTGCATCGGTGTGGTTGTACGCTACGACGGCTTCGTCGCAAAGTTCATGGGCGACGGCGTGCTCGCTTATTTCGGATTTCCTCGCGCCCACGAAGACGACGCCGAACGGGCTGTGCGGGCTGGACTTGATTTGACCGAAGCCGTCGCAAATCTTCGGACGCCCAGTGGAGAAATCCTGCAGACCCGCATCGGCGTCGCGACGGGCATCGTCGTCGTCGGAGATCTTGTCGGCGAGGGGTCTGCGCAGGAGCAAGCCGTTATCGGCGATACGCCCAATCTGGCGGCGCGCCTGCAAACGCGCGCCGAGTTAGGTGGCATCCTGATCGCCGATCAGACGCGTCGACTGCTCGGCGACGCATTCGTTTTGAAGTCGCTTGATCTGCAAGACCTCAAGGGGTTGGATGCCTCGGTCCGCGCCTGGGCGGTCTTGCGCGACGCTGAAACAGAGACGCGCTTCGAAGCGTCGCGATCAAACCGCATGACTCCGTTCGTTGGACGCGAGCCCGAGGTCGGGTTGCTGATCGAGCGATGGCGGGACGCAAGCGCGGGCGAAGGCAAGGTCGCGCTGCTCTCGGGAGAGCCCGGCATTGGTAAGTCGCGCATTCTGGCCGCTTTGCGCGAACGGATTGCCGACGAGCCACATCTCGTAATCCGATATCAATGCTCTCCGCATCACGTGAACGACGCTTTCTATCCGATTGTCAGCAACATTTGGCGCGGCTGCGAATTTGGCAACGAGGAGCCTCCGACGGCGCGACTTGAAAAGCTTGAGGCGTTGGCCCGTCGCTCGCGGCTTGAGCCGATGGAGATCGTTCCGTTTGTGGCGTCGCTCTGTTCGGTGCCGCTTGAAGGGCGTTATGCGCAGCCTGGGATGGCGCCTGCCGAACAGAAGGAGCGTTTGATTGGCGCGCTACTTGCGCTCTTTCTGGGTTTAACCAAGGAGGCGCCAGTGCTCGCGTTACTGGAAGACGCACACTGGACCGACCCCTCATCGCTCGAGTTGTTCAATCGTCTAGTCGACCGGGTGCCAAAACTCCGGGCGTTCCTCATCGTTACGTTTCGGCCGGAATTTGTGTCGCCCTGGGCGGGCCAAGCACACGTCCAGTCATTGGCGTTGAGCCGGTTCGGGCGGCGCCACGCTCTTGCTATGATTGATCGGGTCGCCGGCGGCAAGGCGCTGCCGGCCGAGGTTCTGGAGCAGATTGTCGCCAAGACCGACGGCGTGCCGCTCTTTGTGGAAGAATTGACGAAGACCGTGCTGGAGTCCGATCTGCTGCGTGAAGACAACGGGTCCTACGTGCTCGCCTCCGTGTTTACGCCGCTTACGATTCCCTCGACCCTGCAGGACTCCCTCATGGCGCGGCTCGATCGTTTGGCTCCGATCAAGGAGATCGCGCAGATCGCCGCGACCATCGGCCGCGAGTTCGCTTTTGACCTTTTGGAACAGGTATCCCCGATCCGGGGCGTCGCGCTCCAAGACGCGCTCGCCGAATTGATAGCCGCCGGACTGGTCTTTGGCCACCGGACGCCGTCAGAGGCGACCTATGCGTTTAAGCACGCTCTTGTCCAGGAGACGGCCTATGCGACCCTTCTCAAGGGACGCAGGCACCAGCTACATCAACGGATCGCCGAAAGCCTTCGCGATCGATTCCCGGAACGAGCCGACCGCGAGCCCGGGATCGTCGCGCATCACTTCACGCGAGCGGGGTTGCCGAAGACGGCGATCGAATGGTGGGGCCGTGCCGGCACTCAGGCGATGCACCGCTTCGCCAACGACGAGGCTGCTCTAAGTTATGCCAACGGCCTGAAACTGATGGCTGAGCTACCACCGGGCGAAGAGCGAGATCGGCAGCAGCTGGCGTTCCGTCTCGCGCTCGGACCGGCACTGCTCGCGGCGCGAGGTTATGCATCCGAAGAGGTCGAACGCAATTACCAGGAAGCAGGCCAGCTCGCTGCGGCTTTGTCCGACCGCGAGGCTGTATTCACGAGCGCCCGCGGTCAATGGCACTACCTTTACGACCGTGGCCAACTCGATCGCGCCTTGGCGCTTGCCGAGAGGCTTTGCGTGATCGGGACGGAGGATTCGAGCACTGAGAAGACCTGCCTCGCGTTTCGCGCCGCCGGTTCGACCCTTATGAGCAAGGGTGAATTTGTCCGTGCAATCGAGGCATTTGAACGTGTCATCACTCTCGGCAGCCAAGCGCCGCTTGGCACTTGTTTTGCTCACCACGGCGAGGAGCCCCACATCGTTGCGCTGCAATACAAAGGGCTGTCCCTCGCGGTTCGAGGTTATGCCGACAGCGGCCTCGCATCAGCGCAGGCGGCGCTCTCTCTGGCAAAAACCTTAAACTTTCCCTTGATGGTAGCCTTCGCTTCGACGGCTCTCGGCATGGTGTTGATGCTCCGTCGCGAATACCAACCCTGCGCCGCTTTGGTCCAGCAGCAAATCGAGTTCTGCTCGGAGCAAGGTTTCGTTTTCTGGTCGGCCGCTCACGAAATCCTTCATGGCGCTTCCCAGGCTTGTCTCGACAAAGATCCGCAGGGCATCACCCAATTAGAGCGGGGCATCCAAAGCTGGAAGAAGACCGGTGCCACACTGCATATTCCAACTTGGTCGTCCTATCTCGCCGAGGCCGCGCTATGCGTCGGCGATCTTGATTGCGCGGAAAAAGCTGTCTTGAACGGAATCGAAACTTCCGAGCGACACGGCGATGCCTTCGCGCTTGCCGAATTGAAAAGGCTCGCCGGGCAGGTGCTTCTGAGGCAGGATCGACATGATGAGGCCCGGCGCGCATTCGAATTTGCAGTGGAAATCGCTTACCGACAGGAGGCCGGACTGTATCTGCTGCGAGCCGGTCGCGATATGGCGTGCCGTGTCGCCGATCACGGCGAAGCCACCGTCGCCAGAGACATTTTGTCGCCGATAATCGAGAGGGTCGCAGAACACACGACCGGCCTGGATTTCGTAGAGGCCACCGCGCTGCTTTCAAGTTTGTCGGGAGCCGGCGGGGCCGATCTTTCGCGCTCATAGACTGAGAATAGCCTTGACCTTTGTTCCTCGTCGGCGCCCAAGGCTGGCGGCGGATGTCGGTATCGGCAGTTGAGTGTCCGAGTTAGGCGGCTTCGCGACGTCTCGGCTCAACAACCGCGGGACACCCATAGTTATCGGACAGATCTTGTTTAGCTTCCCGCAGAGCTCGGCGAGCGGCTCCGCGGTCAAGCCAATCCCGAATTTTACGATTTTCGACGGGCAGACCCACTAAGGCCGCAAACACGGCGCTGCTGATGGCTTGTTGCTGCCTGCGGAGATGATCTTCGAGAAGCTTGTGCCTGGTGATGTAGCCGGCACTAACGCCGGGGATAGCATGGTTCATAAGCAGTTTTGCGTCGAACTCCGACACGCCGGCGGCCGTCGCAATAGTTCGAAAGCTCTGACGAAGATCGTTGCCCCACTTCGACAGCGTGGCCCGATCCTCCTTTTGCTCTACGAGATGCCCTGATGCGCTGTCGGCCGGAAATATCCAATCTGCAGCCTGTGACGGGTACATCTGCCGACCGAAGCGTATAGCCCGAACAAGGCATAGGATCATTTCGCGAGAGAGGGGAATATCGAAGGCCCGCTTGGCGCCGCCCTTGGGCTTAGGGATATTTACCATCCGCCGTCGAAAATTGACGTGGCTGGGTTGGATCTCCTGAAGCGCAGTAGGCCGACAACCGGAAAGCAGCGTAAACAGATGGAACTCCCGACGGATCGGGTTGTCGAGGGCTGCCAACTCGGCAAACCATCCTTTCAGGTCGCTGGTCCCCATTCCGGTGTCACGACGCTTCTCCCCGTTCCAGTCGATCGCGTTGACAGGGTTGTCGGCGGGCAAAGACTTGTTGGCTTTGCGGGCATGATTATAGATGGCGCGCAAGGTTCGCATGCTTCCGTTGGCGATATAGGGGCCATTTTCCTTCGTAATGTCATCGTGCTTGGTCACCACCCTGGCTGGATCCAGGCCAAGCTCTTGCAGTGACAAATCGAGCCATTCTTTAAAAATGCGCTCAACGTGATCGCGATAGCTTTCGATGGTTCGCTCGCTGCGACCCTTCCGGACCATGTGGGCGTCCCGGTATCGCTCCCAGGCCTGTCTCAGCGTGATCCCTCCGGAAGGGGCGGTCGCATCACCCTTGGTAATTGCAGGTTGATCGACCCCCAAGCCCCGCTTTTCAACTTTCGGATGCTGGCCTCGGCTGATTTGAGCCAGATAATCCTTTGCAGTTGCGCGCGCCTTACGTGTCGAGATTTTACTGGCATCGCCAATCGCTACTCGAACCGACGATACTCGCTTCTTTCCCTGTCGTAGGTCGCCTTGGATCGTAAACGTCCTCTTCCGTTTTCCGATGACTACGAAGAAGCCCTTCAATTCGGAATCTCGAGCCAAGTACCAGCCTTCCTTCGGGATGGGCAGTCGAGCGATTGCCTTGTCGGTTAACAGAATCCGGACATCAGCCATGGGTGTGATCCAGGGACTAAAACGGTTTTCAAACGGTTTTGGCGAAGTGGGGAGTTCGGAGGTTGGGATACGACGGGCTGCGAAGATAGGCGAGAAAGGCCTTAAAATAAAGGATTACCTGCACTCTCGTCGTACCGTAGCGTACACTTGAGAAGTGCAGCGAAGAGATATTTTTGAACTACGAATTTGAGGGTCGGACGTTCGAATCGTTCCGGGCGCGCCACTTCGGTACAGAACTGGGCACGCCAAAACCCGCCGTTTTTGCGCTTGAAGCCGCGACCAGCGTGCGCAGGAGCACGCTTTTCGATCCCATGATGCGCAATTCTTTCGCTGATCGACTTCGACGCGTTGGGCGAGCGCGCGGAGGTGATCGCGGCGGTAGCCGCCGTTCTCGGTCCGCATGCGCTTGCGGGCTGTCCTGGCAAACGTCTTGAGAGCTTGTGGTGTGATAGTCGGCCCGCCGCGTTCAATCGCATCCTCGGCCCGCTCAGCGTCAAGCGCGGGCCTGATCGCGCGTGGCCTTCAGCTCGGCAATGCGGTCCTTCAGCATCGGGATCGGACGAGATCGGCGATGCCATTCTCGATCGCATCGTAGAGCCGCTTGAGTTTGGCGTCTGCCTCGGCCGCGCGCTTACGCAATTCGGCAATGTGCGACCTTCGTCGCTCGGCGCGTTCGGTCGCGGCGATCGAGTACGTGATGACAAAAGCTGCTCCAGCCGCGTGGGCTGTAACAAACGCTGCTCGATGTACTCCGCGACCAGGTTGTCGAGCTTTTCCATCGGGACGGTGCGACCCGGACAGCCGGTCTCGCCCTGGCGGGCTTTGGTGCGAGCAGGTGTAGTAGCGGTAACGGCCGCTCTTGCCGGTGCGCAGCGTCATCGCTCCACCGCAGGCGGCGCAGAAGCAGATGCCGGTAAGGAGCGTGGGGCCGCTGACGATCCTCGGTGCGCGTCATCGCCGGGCTACGGCTCTTGAGCAGCATTTGGACGACCTCAAATTCATCCTTGTCGACGATTGGCTGGCACCGCCATTTCTACGATTTCAGTCTCCGCCTTGCGCTCGCGGGTCTTCCAGAACTTGGTATTGAAACGGTGCCGGCCGATGTAGGTCGTCCGGGTCAGCACCTTGTGGACGGCGTCGACGCCCCAGCGCCCGCCGTCGCGGGTGCGGATGCCGGATGCATTGAGGTGCGTGGCTATGGACTTGACGCCCATCGGCCCCGAGCTTCCGTCGCCTTCCCGGGCCAGGCGGAAGATCAGGCGCACCGTCTCGGCCTGGACGGGATCGATCTCCAAGGTCTTCTTGGTTCGGTGGCCGCGCTGCTCGGAGGCCTCGACGATCCGGTAGCCGATCGGCGGCAGGGCGCCATTCCAGAAGCCCTGCCGGGCGTTCTCCTTCATGGCCCTGCAGCGTGTGCTTGGCGTTCTCCTTGGACTGGTACTCGTCGAACAGCGCCATGATCTGCCGGATCATGTTGCTCATGGGGTCGTCGCCGAGCTCCTGGGTGATCGAGACCAGACGCACGCCGTCCTTGGCGAGGCGGCGGACATAGAACTCGAGCTGGAACTGGTCGCGGAAGAAGCGGCTGAAGCTGTGGACCAGGATCGACGTCGAACGCCGGCGGCTTGGTCGTTGCCGCGTCGATCATGCGCTGGAATTCCGGCCGCCGGTCATCGGTGGCGGACAGCGCCGGGCTCGACATAGTCGGCGACGATCTCCCAGCCGCGCGATGCGCAATAGGCCTTGGCCTGGCGGCGTTGGTCCGGGATGGAAAGATCGTTCTCTGCCTGCCGGCCGGTCGAGACTCGCAGGTAGAGGGCAGCGCGAACCGGCATCGGTCATGGCGATCTCCAAAGCAAAGGGGTCAGTGGCGGGTCGAAAACAATTCGTCGAACAGGTCGCCGAACCAGGCCTCAAAGACCTCGATCTCGGCCTCGGTGATCGGCACCTCCTCAGGCCAGTCGTCGGTCACGGTCCACTCAGACGGTTTCTTCTTTGCCGGGCGGCCCCTTCGTCGAATTGTTGGCCGCAAATAGTCGTAGAGGTCGTCTGGCAACGATCCCAGTGACCGCGTTCCTCTCAGTCGAGATTTTTGATGATGAGCCATGGCGTCCTGCGGCATGCAAACTCCATCGAGAGAACGGCGCAAATTTGTCCGCCGAGTCATTCCGACGAGGAGCGGCGTATCGCTCGCGCTGAGCCATCAGCGCGTGGCCGTCAAACGCCGGGGCAGCGGGCGCCGGTCAAGGCCGCCAGCCGGCGGAGCCGGGCGCGCGCAGCGCGAGCCTTGACGGGCGTCGGCTGACCCGGCATCGCCTCGATATGTGCGGATGTCTCGGCAACACACATTGTGCTGACCTGTTGAGCGCGAATGAGAACCCGGATTCTTGCAATGTGCGGCGATGTCAGAAAAGTTGCTATAAGTCCCTGCACTCTCTAACGACCGACCGCGGCGCACCTTGCGCCTTTTATCCTGCTATCAAGCGGTCGACGTCCCGCGCCTCGTCAGTCGTGCGCTGTTCTTCGATAAATTGCGATCAGGCAAAACGAGGAAGCGCACTGCAAGAGCAGATTCCCTGCCGGTTTCGTGCAGTCGTGCTGGCTCTTTAACGAAGGCACGGGCTCGCGAAGCGGTCGAGGTCAATATCCGCAGCCGCCGCGGTACTGCCGACAGCGTGCAATTCGGACGCAGTCGGAAGTCAAATTTCGGGGGCGTCAGGATCGGGTTTGACCCATTTGTGACGTTGAATTGGCGGCCTCACTCAATACCAGTTGCGGTGTTTCATCGAGTAGTATCAGCCAATGCTTTTCGGCGGGCAGTTCTTGGAAAAGAGGCGACGCAGGCTCAAGGAAGTGAATTTTTCTTGCTGCAGATTGTGCCGCAATCTTAGAGAAAAACAGAAGGCACCCCACTTTCGGAACAAATCCAGCGGCGTTGAAATCCACGCTGTTGTCAAAGAATGTAAACGAAAATGTATCTTGGCCGTCGAGCTTGGCGCGTTGGGCGATCACGTATCTTGCGATGTCGTACTCGCGACGCAGGACAACAAATGCCCAAGGTCCCGGGTATTTGACGTGCATCATGTCCAGATAGAATCCTCCGGACTGGCCGTAGGGTCCCAAGATAACATCTAAGGCCGCTTCTGCCTCCTCGTTGATAAGATACATTACCCTATCGTCATGTGAGACCGGCCCATCTTCGCGGCGTACCGACGCAGTTGTTGGAATGATCTCAAACAGTCGGGGCATGGCATTTCTCGGATGCTATTTTGTCGAGCTCGTCTCGAACTGCTCAACCCAGGACGCGCGACGATATTCAATACTCAGTTCGTGATCGGCCCACTCTGTTTGCAAACTATTCCGCCACAAAACCAAACGTTGCCGGTGAAGCGATCGACGATATAGACAATGGGGGCTTCGCTGCCTCTAGGTCCGCTTACAGCAGTGTATCTGCCGCCGATCAAAAACCCCGCAAGGATAGCAGAAGCCCCGATGATTATTGCTGAGGTTGGCCCCACGCTCATTGATCACTCTCCTGCAGACCGCCCTTCAATCCTCGCGTGATCAACACCTCGACGCGGTGTTGACTATCGAGCCGCCGCCTAACAGCGACCGAAATAACGTCACCGGCTGCACACTTTCGGACGGCCATCCGGATGGCTTCCGTCTGCAACGTGCTTAAACGTTCTGACATTGCCGTCTCCTTTATGACACTGGGACATTTATTCACCGGCCACCCTGCATTGTCATTGAAGCCCGGAGATAGCTCCTTCGGCGCTGAGAATTTATCAAACGCGCATGGTCCCGGGGTTGCCGGGGTGTTCGGCGCCCTCCTTATTGCGCCACAGGAAGGAAACCTCGACAGGGACACGTAGGTTCTGAGCGAGCACCGCAACGCCGCGCCACGCAGCGTTCGCATCTTGGCCCTGCACGGATAGTCCAGCTTCGGGGATGTAGTCGTAACCTTCGTCACGTTTTTCGCCCTTAACTATGTTCACTGTCGCGATCTTTCGAAGTTTATCGAAATCGCCAATCTGCTTGGCTGCAAAGATGAGTGCCGTGTCTAGTATCCTGTTCCAGTTCGCCGGTTTGACCGTCTTGTGGTTGAATGTGGCCGCGACGACCTTGGTGTGAGTCAGGCTCGGCGGGTGAAGTGCATCGAACTCCGCAACGTTCTGCCCCTTTGCGATCGGCGTGGGCGGTTCAGAAGTTGTCCCATTACCGCGTTCTAGCGCGTCCACTGCTCTGGAAATCACGTTTGCCGGGGTATCGAACCCCTTTGCGTGGCGCTCAAGGCGCTTGAATAGGTCTTGGGGAATATCGACTGAAGGCACCGGATCCTCCTACGGAAATACGAACATAAGAATAAGATAAGGAAATACGAAAATAGAGTTAAGCCGGAATCCAGCAATAGGTCGGCCCCTCGTCATGAGTGTATCGAAGTATCGAACGAGGAACCTTGGCGGCACACTACCGAGACGAGCAGCACTCACGCCTGGGCGACGCGACGCTGGGGGCCCAGAACCTTCCTCGGTTAGATCAAAACGGGAAAGCAGCACTAGGATGGGGTCAGGCAACCAGGCTGACCGCGATTATCCCTGTGGCGTAGTGCCAAATCGCAGCCAATGGCGTGTTCTCGGATTTCGGAGCTTGGTAGGCTACATCATCATAGCGCCACAGCGAAGCGAATAGTGCCCATCTTCATCGGCCGTGGCGCGCCATTTCGGTACACGTTATCGTCGCCAATTAGCGCCGATTTTCCCACCAGCCGAAGCGCCTATGCTGCCGACCTTCTTCCGCGCGATCGCGGCGGTGCGATCAATGCTTCCGCCGGGATGCCCCACTCGCGGTGCAGCCGCCACGCCATCCTCATCGTGAGGGGACGCTTCCTCGTCAGGATGTCGGATGCGCGCTGCCGCGAGCCGAGCAGACGGCCGAGATCGGCTTGGGTATATCCGCCGGTTTCCATGCGGTAACGAATCGCATCGATCGTATCCGGCGGCTCGATCGGCCAGCGCTTGCGCTCGTAGTCCTCGATGATCAAAGCGAGAAGATCAAAACGATCGGCGTCCGGTGTCCCGGGCTTCGGTTCGTTTTCGAAGTACCGCTCGATCTCGTTGAGCGCCACGTCGTAGTCCACTTCGGAGTGAAGTGGACGGATCATTTTTTTCGCCATGACACGGTCTCCGGATCGATGCGGTCGTACTCGGCGTGAGTACCGATGAACCTCACGAGCAAGCGGCCAAAGGAAAACGACACGTGGACGACCAGCCGGTATTTGTTGCCGCCCAGATCAAAGATGACCCGGTTGTCGGCCACGAAATCGACCGTGCCACCGAACTGCCGCTTTATCTCGGCCGGATTTGCCCAATGCGCTTTCCCTGCAATCGCCACCCATGCACGGATCGGGCCCTCAGCATGCGGGTAACGCGCCCAAAATTCCCTCAGCGTCCGGCGGGCGATCACCTGCATGTTGAGATCATATCATGTCACCATTCTGGTGACAACTGGATCTGAGACCAATCGAGCGCGGACGCGGCGGGCAACTGCGCGCGAGGTGTAGCGCAATATCGCAAGCCGTCGGAGATTTACCGACTGGAGCGCGTAGCGGGCTACAACATCATAGCGCCACGGCGAAGCAATATTGCCCATCTTCATCGGCCGTGGCGCGCCACTCCACGATGTTGCGCGATTTTACACGCTGCTGCGGGCCGATGCTGTACCAAGCCGCCGACAGCCGCACGTGGAACTTGCTGTCGGTCGCCTCGGCGTAGCGCAGCAGCGTCTTCGTGCTCGGTAGGGTCTGTCCACTTTCAAGTCGGGCGACCGTCGACTGGCTGGTCCCCATTCGGGCAGCCAGTTCGGCTTGCGAGAGACCTGCACGCAAGCGAGCCCTGGGCAACTCGGCGGCAATCTCGAACTCCGGCGCGAGCGCGTCGTACTCCACCTTGACCTTTCGCCATGCCGGGCGCTGCGGCAGGTATTTCGCATTTCATCATGGCGCCACGGCCGTGAATAGCTTCGTCCGTGGGGCGGGTAAGGGCACGTCTTCGGCCCTTCGACGCGTTACTCCGCTCCGGATCCGCCTTCCACGATCTTCTCATTGAGTTTTTGATCGACGATCTCGACCGTGCGGTCGATCTCGGCGTTGGGCGCGCCAAGCTCGTGCGAAATCAGCTTCACCAGCAGGTCGACGCGCTCGATGAAAGGCGCTCCGCTGGCCACGGCGCGGGCAGCCGACGAGGGCTTGAGAAGGCTTTCCGCTGCTTTGGCGTATTTCTCGAAAGGCACCTGATCGGCCGGGTCCGCTCCCAGGCGTCGCGCCACGGCATCGACATGGTCATAGATCGACTGCGAGCGCTTCAGGTCGCCGTGCACGGCGTCGCGGATCGACTGCGGCTCACCCGGTGTGATGCAGCGATAATTCCCGGTCAACAGCATCGACCATTTGGCCAAAGGGACGAACAGCGAATCGAACACCTTCAGCTTTACCGGAACGTCCTTGCCATCCAGCTTCACCGCGTCGATGTCCGCCTCCAGCTCGCGAAGCAGCTTGTTGTGCTTCTCGTCGGCGAAGGCGGCTGCCTTGAAGTTGGTCGGCAGGCCGACATGAAGCACATTCGTCGCCTCTTCCGGCGGGCGGAAGGCCTGCGGATCGGGCGAGCAGAGCGTCACCAGTCCCGGCGTGAAACGCTCCCACACCCGGGCGTTGGTGTAGGCCTCCTCCAGGTCCATTTGCGCAAGCGCCGGGATCCGCTTGAGATAGGGCAGGGGCGGCATGTTCATGATCGAAAGACAAGGCAGTTTTGCCTCGGCGATCTTGATCATCAGGACCCGGATCGTGTGGTTGGTGTATTGCGGCTCCTGCATGGCAAGGCCAACCAGATCGTAACGCGAAAGCTCGACGTCGGCGGGCGTGGTCGCGTCCAATTTGCCGGACAAATCGCGCGATAGGATATTCCGATGAGCCGGCTCGTCGCGCAGCTTGATGCGAACCTCGGTGCCGTCGCGATTGATGAGTTCCGCCGTTTTCTTCCGGCACACCAGCGTCACGTTGTGGCCGGCCATCAAGAGCTTGGTCGATAGCAGCGAGCCGTACGAGGCTCCAAGGATCAGGATGTTACGCGCCATACTCTCACTTCCACGGATGATGCCGGAGCCATTCGGGCAGGAGCGTCCCCTCTACCGAACGTTGACGGGCATTACAATCACCCAACTGCTCTCATCTCGGGTGCGCCGCTATCGTCTCGCCGTTATGACGCCGACGATCACCGCGCAGCGAGGGATAGGTCCGCACGGGAGTCGTTCTTGCTCACGCTGCACATGATCCGAAGGGCGGATCCGGGCGCGCGGAAGACGCCATCGCGCAGGCGCGCGTTCTCGACGCAGTTCCTCGCTTCCAGCACGATGGATGCGGGGTTGACCCCGATCAGGACCCCAGCCGATCGGCCGACGAATTCGTACCATTTTGGGCCGGGAGCGGGTGGGCTCAGATACCGCAGGGACATTCCGAGCGGTCCCCTGCAGACGAGATAGGCGCCGTAAGCGTCCTCCTCGTCGCTGCGGGCGCTCAGCGGAATGGAATTGTCGGCACCGCGCGGGCCGACATCCAGGCCGATCCTGCCGGCGATTTCGGCAGCCTTCGCCTCGCATTCATCGGCGCGAGCGTCGCACACGGACAGGGCTGATAGCACGAGCACGGTCGAGACAAGGCAACGCATCGATTCTCCAGGCCACTCCGGCGAGCTTACCCCAAGTGGGATCAACGCCAAGGAAACATCAAGGAAACATCAAGGAAACATCAGGGATGGGGGCCACGCGTTTTCGGTTTGAAGTGGACAGATACCGCTTCCGCCCAAGATAATTGTTGCATTCGATCGGACGGATTTGCTTCGCTCGGTCCGGGAACAAAAGGGGCAGTCAGTGAACGTGGGCCAGGCAACGCTCGGCGTCGATGACGTCGCGACCGAAACCAGCGCCAGACGCGAGCGTCGCAATGCGATCCTCGGATCCGCGATCGGCTATGCGACGGATGGATTCGACCTGCTCATCCTCGGCTTCATGCTGCGGCCGATCTCCGCGGATCTCGGACTGACGCAGGCGCAAGGGGCTTCGCTGGTCACTGCCACGCTGTTCGGTGCCGTGCTCGGCGGCTTCGGTTTTGGCTGGCTGTCGGACCGGCTCGGCCGGGTGCGCGTGCTGGCCTGGACCATCGTGTTGTTCGCGGTGTTCACCGGCCTATGCGCGCTGGCGCAAGGCTACTGGGACCTCCTGTTCTACCGAACCATCGCCGGCCTCGGTCTCGGCGGCGAGTTCGGCATCGGCATGGCGCTGGTCGCGGAAGCCTGCCCGGCGGCCGAGCGGGCGCGGGTATCGTCCTATGTCGGGCTCGGCTGGCAGGGCGGCGTGCTCGCGGCGGCCATCGTCACGCCGCTTCTGCTGCCCGTGATCGGCTGGCGCGGCATGTTCCTGCTCGGCATTTTGCCGGCCCTTGCGGCCTATGCCATTCGCCGCACGCTGCACGAGCCCGAGCTGTTCCTGAACCGCCCGAAATCCGGCGCGCAGCAATCGTCGTTTCGCCTGCTGGTCAAGGATGCCGAGACGATCAAATTGTCGATCGGCATGGCGATCCTCTGCTCAGTGCAAAACTTTGGCTATTACGGCGTGATGATCTGGCTGCCGAACTATCTGTCGACGCGTTTCGGACTGGCGCTGACGCAGACCGCGGTCTGGACCACGGCGACGATCGCGGGCATGGCGATCGGCATTTTCGTGTTCGGCCAGGTCGCCGATCGCGTCGGCCGGCGCACGGCCTTCTTCATCTACATGACCGGTGCGGCGGTGATGGTGCTGCTCTACTCGCGCCTTACCGATCCGGCCGCGCTGCTGTTGGCCGGCATGGTGATGGGCTTTTTCGTCAACGGCATGCTCGGCGGTTACGGTGCGCTGATGAGCGAGCTCTATCCGACCGCGGCGCGGGCGACCGCGCAAAATGTGCTGTTCAACCTCGGCCGCGCCGTCGGTGGTTTCGGTCCGCTGCTGGTGGGCCTCGTGGCGTCGGCGAAAGGCTTCGAGTTCGCCATCACGCTGCTGGCAGCGCTCTATGTCGTCGATCTCGTCGCCATGTGGCTGCTGATCCCGGAGCGGCGCGGCGCCGAGCTGGAATAGCAAAAGCACAGGATTGGCAAGTCGGCTGGCCCTATGCCTCGGCCATCTCCTGCGCGCCGCCGAGCAGCTTCACATTGAGCCGGCCGCCGGCAAACAGCATGTCATTCAGCGCTTCGTCGACGTCGGCTGACGTCACGGTGTCACCGCCGCCGCGCACGATCGCGCTCTGCGCGATCCGCCGCATCAGCTCCTTGATGAAGGCGGCACTGACCCCTTCCGTGCGCCGCACGGCTTCATCGACGACGGCCGCGCCGAGCGGCAGTCCCTTGCCGTAGAGCTTGACCAGCTTGCCGCGCCCGATCTCATCGGGAAGCGGCACCTCGATGGCCTGATCGACGCGCCCTGGCCGGCCAGCTAGCGCGCTTTCCAGTTCCTCCGGCCGATTGGTGGTGAGGACGAACAGGATATCCGCATCCTCCTTCAATCCATCCATTTCGTTGAGTAGTTTGTTGAGTAACGACTCCTCGCAAGGCCCGTCCATCTCGTTGCGATCGCGGGCGATCAGATCGACGTCCTCGATCACGACCATGGCAGGCTGCAGCAGCCGCGCCAGACCCATATAGGCGCCGAGCCAGCCCATTTGCGCAGCCGTGATGATCAAGGTCGTATGGCCAGGCAGATTGGCCGCGAGGTAGCGGATGGTGTGGGTCTTTCCGGTGCCCGGCGGTCCGTACAGCAGGATGCCCTTGCGCGTCGAAAGACCCAGCCTGCGTAGCGCTTCGCGGCTTTCGACAAACCGCAGAACGTTGCGATCGAGCAGCTTCAGCGTTGGCTCGCTCAAGATGACCTGCCCGCGGTGCACGGGAGGAAGCCGATGCACCATGAGGCCGACCGACCTGCCGCGATATTCGTCGTCGGCATCAAAGGACAAGACCTTGCCGCGATAGGAGTGTGCCTCACGCACCGCCGTTTCCAGCTCCGCAAAACAATGCTCGGCGAAGCTTTCGCCGGCATGGCCGGCCGGCACCGCTATTTCAACGCGGAGGAGTGGTTCCGGGCTGTACTCCCGGAAACGGGCAAGGACGACGACATAAGGCAGTTCGCCGTGCTGGCACAGCCATAATCCGTTGCGCAGGCACTTCACCGGCGCGGCTTCGCCGACGTCCACGTCGAGATACTGCGGCGGCGCCAGTGCTTTCGCCTGCCGGCCATCCCTCAAGAGCTGCGCGAAGTCGAGCTCGTTGCGGTATTCCTCGTGAATGCCGAAGAAACCGACCGGAGATGAGAACAGTCTGGCGATCGCGACCTGCACGTCGGCTTGCATGTGCAGCGGAAACTGCCGCAATCTCGTGACCAGCGCGCTCGGCGGGGTGCCGGAGAAATGCCAATCAAGGGCTTCGCAGGCGTAGGCGAATTTCACACCCTGGGCCTCGTCGGTAGAATTTGTCGCTTCCTGGCCGGTCACGCGCAAGGGATGCCCGGCCTCGCGAACGCGCCGTTCGCACTCATCGAGCAATACCTTTGCCACCGCGGCCGGATAGGGGCCGCTCCCGGACATGCCTTCCCGGTGTATCTGCGCAACGGTTGCCCGCGCGTCGCGCTCGGATTTGGCAAGCACGGTCCGGATAAGCCCAAGGACAAACTCCTTCGGGGTCGTGTCGTCTTTATGGAAAACAAGCCAGACAGATTTTGCCGACGCGGCGCTGACATCTTGCATGAAACCCCCTGCACACAACCAAAGATAAGAACAAAAGTAGAACATCATGGAATGCGCGGCTCGTCAAGCCGGACAAATTCAAACTGTTCGTTTGGCCTGTTCGCATGATTGCCGATCGGCCTGCTTGAGGTTACCAAGCCCGGCGCCAACCTTCGCGAGCTATCCTCATGACCACGTCCACCGTTACCCCGCAGGACATTCGCCGTGCGCTCCTGCTGCGCCAGGAGATCGCACTGCTCGACGTGCGGCACGAGGCTACGTTCGCCAAAGGCCATCCATTGTTCGCGGCCAACATGGCGGCAGACCGGATCGCGATCGAGGCCGCCGCGCGGCTGCCGCGCAAAAATGTGCCGATCGTGTTGTATGACAGCGGCGAAGGACTGGTGGTGCAAGCGGGCGCTCAACTCAACGCACTCGGCTACACAGATGTCCGCGCGCTGGCGGGTGGGCTCGAGGCCTGGCGCGAGGCCGGCTATGAAATATTCCAGGACGTCAATTCCTACGCCAAGGCGTTCGGCGAGCTGGTCGAGGCGCGCCGCCATACGCCGTCGTTGAGCGCGGACGAGGTCGCTTCGCTCATTGAGGGCAAGGCCAACATCGCAATCCTCGACGTCCGCCGCTTCGATGAATATGCGACGATGAACATCCCGGGGTCGCTAAGCGTGCCCGGCGCGGAGCTGGTGCTTCGCGCAGGGAACGCGGCGCCCGATCCCGACACCACCATCATCGTCAACTGCGCCGGCCGTACCCGCTCGGTCATCGGCACGCAGTCGCTGATCAATGCCGGCCTGCCCAACAAGGTCCGGGCGCTGCGCAACGGCACCATGGGCTGGACGCTGGCGCGGCGTGGCCTCGAGCATGGTGCCGATCGCCGCGGCGAAATCGGCATGTTCGAGGGTGCAAAGGACAACGCCCGCGACGTCGCCTATCGCGCCGGCGTCCGGCATCTGGGCCCGCGCGAAGCCACTGCACTTGCGGCCGACGGTACCCGCACGCTCTATCGCTTCGACGTGCGCGAGGCGGACGAACATGCCGCCGGTCATCTCGCCGGGTTTCGCCACTATCCGGGCGGCCAGCTCGTGCAGGAGATCGACATGGCCGCACCCGTGCGCGGCGCGCGCATCCTGCTCACCGATGACAGAAGCGTCCGCGCCGACATGACGGCCTCCTGGCTCGCGCAGATGGCGTGGGAGGTCTATGTCCTCGACGGCGGCTATGACGGCCCGCTGGAGGCAGGCCCTCCGCTGGTCCTGCCAAAACCCGATTCCTCACACCGCTATCGCCGTCCCTATGAAGGCACCGAAGCCGCCGAGAAGGCGATGCAGGCCTATCTCGACTGGGAGTACGGCCTGGTCGAACAGCTCCGCCGCGACGGCACGCACGGGTTCTTTGTGATTTGAGCGGTTGCGTCGCGCGGCTCACGCCGGCTGCGGCGCCTCCGCCACCATCTCCCTGACCAGCGGCACGACACGGGTCGCGTAGAGCTCGATGCTCTTCATCAGCTTCTCATGCGGCAGCGGGCCGGCCGAATATTTCAGCTGGAAGCGCGCGACGCCGAGCGCCTTCACGGTCGCGGCGATCTTGCGCGCCACGGTTTCCGGCGAGCCGACATAGAGCGAGCCGCGATCGGCCTCGTGCACGAATTCGTCGCGGCCCATCGGCGGCCAGCCGCGCTCCTTGCCGATACGGTCGCGCATGGTCTTGTAGTCGGGCCACAGCTCCTCGCGCGCCCTTTCATCGGTCTCGGCGACATAACCCGGCGAGTGCACGCCGATCGGCTTCGCGGGTCGGCCGAATTGCTCGTAGGCGCGGTGATGGAGATCGACATACGGCTTGAATTGCTTCGGATCGCCGCCGATGATGGCGAGCATCAGCGGCAGGTCGTAATGCGCCGCGCGGACCACGGATTCCGGGCTGCCGCCGACGCCGATCCAGGTCTTGAGCGTGCCATGCTCGACCGGCGGATACACCGACTGGTCCTTGAGCGGCCCGCGCAGCTTGCCCTGCCAGGTCACGGGCTCCTGCTTCAGGAGCTCGACGAACAGGTCGAGTTTCTCCTCGAACAGCTCTTCATATTGCCCGAGGTCGAAGCCGAACAGCGGGAAGGATTCGGTGAACGAGCCGCGGCCGAGGATCACCTCGGCGCGGCCGTTCGACGCCGCATCCACCGTCGCAAAACGTTGAAACACGCGGATGGGATCGTCCGAGCTCAGCACCGTCACCGCGGAGCCGAGCTTGATGTGTTTCGTCCGGGAGGCAATTGCCCCCAGCACCACCTCGGGCGAGGAGATCGCAAAATCGGCGCGGTGATGTTCGCCCAGGCCAATGAAGTCGATGCCGAGCTGATCGGCCAACACGGCCTCGTCGATCACGTTGCGGATCACCTGCGCATGCGGAAGCAGTCCGCCATTCTTGTCCTTGGTGACGTCGCCAAAAGTATCCAGTCCGAATTCGAGGGCTTTGGTCATTGATCCGATTTCGTGCGAGAACAGGGTCTTTCATCGCCACAATTATGAACCGGCTTGTCGAACGGCTAGGGCACTTTTGCGAAAAGCATGGTTTCCATTTCTCGTTGCAGCGTTCGGGGAGCCCGCGTCAATTGCGCTGATGACAGCCCCGGACATGGGTGCGATCCTCTTGAAAAGAGAGGCTTTTCGGAATTGCTGTTCTATTAACACTATGGCTTAACTAACGATTAAGGATGCATTTGCGGCGGTGGCGGCGCCGGCCTAGCGTGCGTTGGGGAGCTGTCGAGCAACCAACGAATTGGTGCGTGTCATGACGTATAAAATGTATAGCGCGTTGATCGCCTCTCTGAGCGCCTTCGCCTTGATGCTTCCTGTCAACGAGGCCTTTGCCAGATCCGGAGCCGCGCCCGCTGGAAGGGTTGCCGGCGCCCATGCGATGGTCCGGCCGCCGGTCGGGTTGGGGTTCCGGCATCACCGCAGGTTCAATGGTGGGATAGTCTGGCCGGGCGACACCGGCTACGGCGACAATCCATCCGGTGGCGCACCCTATGCGGACGTGCCGCCGCAGACGTCACAGGATGTCCATTACACCACCACCTATGACGTTCCCTGGGATTGGGCTCATCGCTTCCCGCCGAATGTCACGCCCTCCGACAAGCCCTATGTGTCGAGCTGCCCGGTGGAGACCGTGAAGACGACCGGCCGCGACGGCAGCGAGCATACCATCAATGTGATGCGGTGTTACTGAGGGTCAGCACGACGAGGACGAGGTCGGACATCAGCAGATCAGGAAGCCGTCCCACCGGGGCGGCTTTTTTATTTGGAGTTTCTTTGGCCCAAAGGGAATGCCGACGTGAAACCGCCGAACCCGTGGTGAATTATGCTCGTGTCAGAATCCTTCGTTGTCATCCAGATGACAACCCTTCCTGAATGGAGCCTTTCTTGACCGGGCTACGACTTATCGGCGACATCGGCGGCACCAATGCGCGGTTTGCGATTGCGGAAGACGGCAAATACCGGCAGCTCAAGCATGTCGAAAACGAGCATTATTCTTCGCTGCACGACGCGATCGCGGATTATCTGAAGGCGCTGCCGGAAGCCGAGCGCAAAAACCTCGCCGGCGCGCTCGCCATCGCCGGGCCCGTGCTCGGCGACCGGATTTCGCTGACGAACAAGTCCTGGTCGTTTTCCATCGAGGAGCTGAAGCAGAGCCTGCATCTGACCAGGCTCGTGGTCGTGAATGATTTCGCCGCCAACGCCTACGCCATTCCGCATCTGACGCCGCAGCAGAAGTTCACGGTCGGTCCTTCGATCGAAAATTCGCATGGCAATATCGGCTTGGTCGGGCCCGGCACAGGCCTCGGCATGAGCTCGCTCATTTCACAGGGCGGCGGTTGGACGCTGGTCGTGGGCGAGGGTGGTCATGCCACGCTGGCCGCATCGACCGAGGAGGAATTCGCGATCATCCAGATGCTGCGCAAGCGCTGGAGTCATGTCTCGGCCGAGCGCGTGCTCAGCGGCGCGGGCCTGGTGAATCTTTACGAAGCGCTGTGCGCGATCAAAGGCATCGAGCCCTTGATGCTGCAGCCCGCCGACGTGACGCGGCGTGCGATGGACAAGTCGGACGAAATTTGCGTCCGCGCCTTCGCTCACTTCTGCGAATTCCTTGGCAGCGTCGCCGGCGACCTCGCGCTGACCATCAGCGCCTTCGGCGGCGTCTATATCGCGGGCGGAATATTGCTGCGCTTCAAGGAGGCCTTTGCTGCTTCCGCTTTCCGCCAGCGTTTCGACAGCAAGGGGCGGTTCGCGTCCATGCTCGCCAAAATGCCGACCTGGCTCATCCTCGAGGAATTGCCGGGCCTGATCGGGCTCGCCAACATGCCCTTGGAATGAAGATTTTTGCCAAAAGTAAAATAATATGACTAGTAGTGGCCGACCCCACCCGCATGGGGAAGGAGCAAAGCCATGGACTCCGATCTAGTCGTCATTCCAACGCGCCGTGCCCATTCCAATCACGAGCAGGTCGCCCGTTCTATCGGGATCGACATCATCGCCGGCCGCTATGGCGAGGGTTCGCGCCTGCCGGGCGACGCCGAGCTGACCGCGACATTTGGCGTCTCGCGGCCGGTGCTGCGCGAAAGCGTCAAGACGCTGGTCGCCAAGGGCCTGCTCACGACCAAGGCGCGTGTCGGCACGGTGGTGCGCGAGCGCGGTTCCTGGAACATGTTCGATGCCGATGTGCTGGCCTGGCATCTCGATGTCGGCATCGACCGGCGCTTCCTCTCCGACCTCGCCGAGGTTCGGCTAGCGATCGAGCCGCGCGCGGCTGCGCTCGCCGCGACCCGGCGTTCCGAGGCCGATATCGTCGAGCTGCGCCGCGCCTTCGAGATCATGCAGCGCGCGCCTTCCGACTCCGACGCCTTCACCGACGGCGATCTCGCGCTGCATATCGCGGTCGCCAACGCATCCGGCAATCCCTTCATGCGCTCGGTCGACGCTGTCATCTCCGCGGCGCTGCGCGCTTCCTTCCTGCTCAGCGCACCGGTCGACCCCGATGACCGCGATACGGTATTGAGCTGGCACCAGCGCATTGTCGACTCGATCGCGGCAGGCGATCCGAAGGTGGCGAATGAAGCCATGACCGCGGTCATCTTCAATGGTATGCGAAGGCATGGCGCAAGCTCGGTCGATCCGACGCTGCAGGATCCCGCCGCTACGGACGAGAAGGAAAACAAGGAAAAGCAATGACAAAACTTCGTCTCGCGGTCGTCGGATTCGGCAAGATCGCGACCACGCGGCATGTCCCGGCGATTGCTGCCAACTCCGATGTCGAGCTGGTCGCGATCGCCGATCCCAAGGCGAAGTCGCCGGATGTTCCCAATTTTGCCAGCCTGGAAGCCTTGCTGCGCGACGGGCCCGAGATCGACGCGGTGACGCTCTGCACGCCGCCGCAGGTGCGAACGCCGCAGGCGCGGCTCGCGCTCGAGGCTGCCAAGCATGTGATGCTGGAAAAGCCGCCGGGCGCCACGGTCAGCGAGATCGCCCCGTTGCTTGCCGTGGCGCAGGAGGCGAAACGCACCTTGTTCGCGACCTGGCACTCGCGCTTTGCACCGGCGGTTGAGCCCGCGCGCGAGCTGCTGGCCAGCCGCTCGCTCAAGCAGGTCACCATCACCTGGAAAGAGGACGTGCGCGTCTGGCATCCCGGACAGGACTGGATTTTCGCGGCCGGAGGCTTCGGTGTATTCGATCCAGGTATCAACGCGCTCTCGATCCTGACCCGCATTCTGCCGCGGCCGGTGTTCGTTACCGGTGCCGAGCTCGGCTTTCCCGCCAATCGCGAGGCGCCGATTGTAGTCGAGATGGACATGGCTGATGCCACCGGCCTGCCGGTCAGGGCCGAGTTCGATTTCCGCCAGACCGGTCCGCAGACCTGGGACATCCGCATCGAGACGGATCGCGGGCCGTTGGTCCTGTCGGGCGGCGGCGCCAGGATGAGCGATGGCGAGAAGGGCGTGATCGAGGCCATGAAGGAAGAGTATCCCGCGCTTTACCGCCGCTTTGTCGATCTGACGTCGGCAGGCGCGTGCGACGTCGACCTCGCACCCCTGCAGATCGTTGCCGACGCCTTCCTGCTCGGACGGCGGCGCAACGTCGAAGCCTTCGAGTTCTGAACATGAGCAGCAAGCCGAGACTGGAACGCGCGGCCTTCGGGCGCATGCCTGATGGCACCGAGGTCGAGCGCATCGTTCTGCGCGGCGCGGAGGGATTCGAGGCCGGCATCATCCCCTATGGCGCGGTGCTGCACACGCTGCATGTCCGCGATCGCAACGGGCGCAGCGACGATATCGTGCTCGGGCACGATAGCTTCGATGAATATCTGGCCCAGCGCAAATTTCTGGGCGCGACCATCGGACGCTATGCTAACCGCATCGCCGGCGGGCGGTTCACGCTGGATGGCGCGACCGTGAAGCTTGACGTCAACAACGGCCCCAACATGCTCCATGGCGGCAATGACGGCTTTGACCGCAAGCTCTGGCGCATTGTGGAGGCAAGGGACACGCCGGAGCCGGCGGTGGTCATGGATTACACCAGCGTTGATGGTGAGGGCGGCTTTCCCGGCAAGCTCGAGGCGCGCGTCACCTATCGTGTCGCGGGCTCAACTGAGCTGGCGGTGACCTTCGAGGCAACGACCGATCGTCCGACGATGGTCAACCTGACCAACCACAGCTTCTTCAATCTCGACGGCGCGCTGTCGGAATCCCAGATCCTCGATCATCGCATCCGCATCGTCGCCGATCGCTTCCTGGCGACGGATGCGACCTCAATTCCCTTGCCGGGGCCGCCGCATCCGGTTGACGAGACGCCGTTTGATTTTCGTGAAGTGCACGCGATTGGCTCGCGCATCCGTCGGGATAATGAGCAGCTGCAACGCGGGCGCGGCTACGACCATAATTATTGCCTGGTGCCCGGCGAAGGCGTCCGGCTCGCCGCGCGCGTGGAGTCGCCGCGCAGTGGCCGGGTGCTGGAATTGCTGACCAACCAGATGGGCCTGCAGTTCTATTCCGGTAATTTCCTCGACGGGACGCTGAGCGGCAAGGGTGGCCGGCTCTACCGGCAATCGGACGCCTTTTGCCTGGAGCCGCAGGTTTGGCCGGATACGCCCAACCGGCCCGATTTTCCTTCGGCGCGACTCGAACCGGGTAGGCTTTACCGGCACGAGACGATCTATCGCTTCTCGGTGGTGTGATACGCGATGGCGCCGGAACACATCGAGGAGGTGCCGACCACGATGCTGTCGGCCGAGCGCTGTCATCTCGGCGAAGGTCCGACCTATGACGCCACAACCGACACCGCCTGGTGGTTCGACATCCCCGAGCGGCGGCTGTTCGAGGCTGATATCGCGAATGGCCGGGTCAAGGTTCACACACTGGACAAAATGGCGAGCGCGCTGGCGCGGATCGATGGCCAGCGGCAGCTACTTGTTACCGAGGACGGACTTTATATCCGTCATGTCTCCGGCGGTCGCATGGAGCTGTTCGCGCCGCTCGAAGCCGACAATCCCGCGACCCGCTCCAACGATGCACGCGTTCATCCTTCCGGCACGCTCTGGCTCGGCACCATGGGACGCAAGGCCGATCCGCGCGCGGGCGCGATCTACGCGCTGCATCGCGGACGCATCTCGCGGCTCTATCCCGACATCACCATTCCCAATGCGATCTGCTTTTCGCCCGGCGGCGAGACCGGCTATTTCGCGGACACCGCGACCAACATCCTGTATCGCGTGCCGCTGGACGCAGAGACCGGCTTGCCTACGGCCGATCCCATGCCCTTCATCCGTCACCAGGGCGTCGGCGGCATCGACGGCGCCGTGGTCGATGCCGACGGCCTGATCTGGAACGCGCGCTGGGGCGGCGGCTGTGTCGATGTCTACGATACCAGCGGCCGGCGCCTGCGCTCCTTGCGCGTTGGCGCGCGCCAATCGAGCTGCCCGGCCTTTGTCGGCCGCGATCTGTCGCGGCTGCTGGTCACGACCGCCTGGCAGGGCATGGATGAAAGCGCCCGCGCTCGGGATCCCGAACATGGCCGCACCTTCATCCTCGATGCGAATGCGCGCGGACGTGCGGAGCCGGACGTGAAGCTTGCCGGTTGAATCATCGGCAGCGGGTCGAGACAAAACCGGCCTTCGGCGGCATGCCGCGACCTCGCGGCGCTTCTCGGTTGCGGCAGAATCATCTATGCGATTCGCAATCGGGCCAATTTGACAAGCGCCAATGAACCCTCGCGAACGCCGGGCCGCCGGCCAGGAATCCAATGCGGCTTCGAGCGTCTCCAGAACTGCCGCCGAACCCGGCGAAGTGGGCCATCCTCATCTGGAAGCCGTGGCTGAGCTTGGACGCGCGCACACGCTCGATCCCGCCAATGCGGAAATCTGCAACAGCATGGGCATCCTTCTCCGAAGGAGTGGCCGGCCGGAAGAGGCGCTGATCTGGTTCGACAAGGCCCTCAGCCTGCGGCCGGACTTCCTGGCGACTGCCAACAAGAAGGTCTCCGCGCTCGTCGACCTCGGCCGATACGACCAGGCGTTGGCAATTTCCCTCAACGTCATGGCCGCCGATCCCCAAAATGCGGAGGCCGAATTCAATGTCGGGTTCCTGCAGCTCTTGCGCGGAAATCTTGCAGCCGGCTGGGCGCGGCGCGAGGCCCGCTGGCGACTGCCGAACCCGCCGATCACATACAATTTCTCGCAGCCGATGTGGCTTGGCGACCAGCCGATCGCGGGTCGAACCATCCTGATCCACCAGGACGAGGGATTGGGCGATACGGTTCAGTTCGTACGCTATGTGCCGATGCTGGCGGCCAGGGGCGCGCGCGTCATCCTGCTGGTGGCGGATGCGCTGGTGCCGCTTCTGTCAAAGCTCGAAGGCGTCAGCCAATGCCTGCCGAAATCCGCCGACGTCTATGTTTCGTTCGACATGTATTGTCCGATCACCACGCTGCCCCTGGCGTTCGGGACCACGCTTGCGGCCATTCCGGCCGCGACGCCGTATTTGTCCGCCGACGAACAGCGTGCACGCGTCTGGGAACAGCGTCTCGGTCCGCATGACAAGATGCGTGTCGGCCTGGTCTGGTCCGGCAATCCAACGCAATCCAACGATCACAACCGATCGACGAATTTGCGGACATTGCTGCCACTCCTGGGCCTCGATGCCACCTTCGTGAGCCTGCAGAAGGATGCGCGGCCGGATGACCGCGCGCTGCTCGCGCAGACCGATATCGTCGATTTGACGGTCCATCTCACCGACTTCGCGGAGACCGCAGCGCTGCTGTCGTGTCTCGATCTCGTAATCTCGGTCGACACCGGTACGGCCCATCTTGCCGGTGCACTGGCGCGCCCGACCTGGATCATGCTGTGTTACGCGCCGGATTATCGCTGGCTGCTCGATCGCGACGACAGCCCCTGGTATCCGACCGCGCGATTGTTCCGGCAGAGAAAGCCGCGCGACTACGATGACGTGGTTGCGCGCGTGCGCAGCGAGCTCGCGGTGCGCATCCCAGCGTGGTCCGCTGCAAGGAGCGAGCAGCCCGATCCGCCTCGTTCGGATATCGCGACCCTGATGTGTCAGGCTGGCCTCGCCTTGATGCGCGCCGGCAATCACGCCGATGCCGAGCGTTGCTGCCGCGAGGCGCTGGCCCAAAACGGCGATCATGCCGACGCGCTGCATCTGATGGGTCTGCTGTCGCTCCAGCATCAGCAATACGACGAGGCGGTGAAATGGTTGTCCCACGCGATCCGCAGCGATCCCAAGCCGCTTTATCTAAGGAGTCTCGGCACCACGCTCCTGAAACAGGGGCGGGGCGAGGAAGCGCTCCAGGTCATCGACAAGGCCGTGCAGCTCAAGGCGGATGACGCCGATCTCTGGCGAAATCTCGGCGACGCGCTGGTCGAGATGGATCGTCCGCAGGACGCAATCCTGAGCTACCAGCAGGCACTGAAACTCAATCCGCGCCATCTGGAGGCCGCGCGCAAGGCCGCCATCATGCTGCAGCAGGCGGGACGCGACGAAGAAGCGCTCTCCTGCTTCAATCTGAGCGAGGGTCTGGAGCCCGATCATCTCCCGACGCTGCATCGGCGTGCGCTCGCCCTCTCGAACCTGCAGCGCTTCGAGGAGGCGCTGGCCGACAGTATCAGGGCGTACACGCTCGATCCCGGCGCGGGCACTTGCGAGAACATCGGCAACGTGCTTCGGGCCCTGTCCCGCCACGACGAGGCGATCGCATGGTACGACCGGGCGCTGGCGTTGCGGCCTGACTCCGCGGTGACGCTCGACAACAAGGCGGTGGCGCTTGTCCAATTGCATCGCTTCGATGAGGCGATCGCGGCCAGCCGCCTGGCGATCGCGGCCGATCCCGGCTACGCCGTGGCGAAGTGGAATCTGGCGCTCGTGCATTTGGTAACCGGGAGTTTCGCGGCGGGCTGGGCCGGGCGCGAGGCGCGCTGGCAAATTCCGTCCTTCTCGCGGTCCTATCCAAGGCTGTCCGCCCCGATGTGGCTCGGCGCCGAGTCGGTCGCGGGCAAGACCATCCTGGTTTGCGCGGAGGAGGGATTTGGCGACAGCATCCAGTTCGTGCGTTACGTCCCGATGCTGGCAGCGCAGGGCGCGCGCGTCATCCTGGTCGTGCAGGATGCCTTGTGCTCGCTGCTTGCGGGGATGGAAGGCGTCGGGCAGTGCCTGCCGAAATCAGCCCCTGCGCTGCCGGACTGCGATTACCATTGCCCGATGTCGAGCCTGCCGCTCGCCTTCGGCACCGGGCTCGAGACCATCCCCGCCGCGACCTCCTACCTCCGCGCGCCGGCGGAACGCGCGAGGGTGTGGGAGCAGCGCCTCGGCGCGCATGATCGTCTGCGGGTCGGTCTGGTCTGGTCCGGCAACCCGAAACACAACAACGACCGCAACCGGTCCCTGTCGCTTCGCCTGCTCGCGCCGATCCTCGATCTCGAGGCGACCTTCGTCAGCCTGCAGAAAGAGCCGCGGCCGGATGACCGCGCGGTTCTCGACGAGCGCAAAACGATTATCGACTTCACCGCCGATCTCACCGATTTTGCCGAGACGGCGGCGCTGATCTCCTGCCTCGATCTCGTGATCACGGTCGACACCAGCGTGGCCCATCTCGCCGGTGCGCTGGGACGTCCGACCTGGATCCTGCTGCCGCATATGCCGGATTGGCGCTGGCTGCTCGGCCGCGACGACAGCCCGTGGTATCCGACCATGCGGCTGTTTCGGCAGGCGAGGCCGGGCGACTATTCGAGCGTGATCGAGCAGGTGCGGATCGAGCTCCGCGCCCGCATCGCAGCCAAAGAGCACTATGAAGCCGGCCTCAGGCATATGAATGCCGGCCAGCATCTCGACGCGCAATTGCGCTGCCAGCAGGCTCTCGCGAACGAGTCGGGCCATGCGGATGCGCTCCATTTGATGGGCCTCTTGTCGCTGCAGCTCCAACGCCACGATGAGGCGATCGAGTGGATTTCCCTCGCGCTGCGGCAGGACCTCAAGCCCGTCTATTTTCTCAGTCTTGCAACGATCCTGCGGTTGCAGGGACGGCACGACGAGGTGCTCAAGGTCTTCGACAAGACGGTGCAGCTCGGCTGCGACGCCGCCGCCTTGTGGATGCTGCGCGGCCGCACGCTCGTGGACCTGAAGCGCCCCGCGGACGCGCTGTCGAGTTTTCAGCAGGTGCTCGGGGCCGACCCGCAGCACTGGGATGCCGCAAACCAATGCGGAATTGTTCTTCATGAAATGGGGCGCATCGAGGAGGCTCTGTCGTATCTGGGCCTGTGCGACGCGCTGCGACCAAATCATGTTCCGACCGTGCAGATGCGCGCCGGTTTGCTGCATGGATTGAAGCGCTTTGAAGAAGTGCAAACGCTTTGCCGCCAGGCGCATGCGCTCGAACCTGACAACGCGGACATTTGCAACAATCTCGGCATCGTCCTTCGATCGCTGTGCAGGGATGAAGAGGCGTTGCAATGGTTCGACCGGGCGCTCGCGCTTCGCCCGGACTTCAAGGATGCGCTTCATAACAAGGCCGCCGCGCTGACGAGGGTCCGCCGATTCGGCGAAGTCTCCGCGATCTACGAAAGCTTGACGAGCACCGATCCGGACGATGCCCTGGCCCATTTGGGAATAGCCCAACTCCAGTTGCTGACGGGGAATTTCGAGGCCGGCTGGGCAGGTCGCGAGGCGCGATGGAAGCTCGCGAACGGCTACCCGAAATTCCGGCAGGCGATGTGGCTTGGCCGCGAAAGCCTGCAGGACAGGACGATCCTGATGGCCCCGGACGAAGGATTGGGGGACACCATCCAGTTCGTCCGCTATGTGCCGTTGCTGGAAAAGCTGGGTGCCCGGATCATTCTTGTCGTGCAGGACTCACTGCATCCGCTGCTGTCGAATATGCCCGGAATCTGGCAGTGCCTTCCAACATCGGCGACAGCTCTTCCGGCATTCGATTTCCATTGCCCCATGATGAGCCTGCCACTGGCCTTTGGGACCAGACTGGACACGATCCCGTCGTTCCAATCGTATCTGCCCGCTCCCCCCAAGGATCGTGTGCAGGTGTGGAAAGAGCGCCTCGGCCCGCACGACAGGCTGCGCGTGGGTCTTGTCTGGTCGGGGAATCCGAGGCATCCGGACGATCACAACCGGTCGATCCCGCTCGCTGCAATCAGCGACTTGCTCAAGCTCGATGCGGATTTCATCAGCCTCCAGAGGGATCCGAAGCCCGACGACAGCGCCGTTCTGCGGGAGTTGACCGGTATCACGGACCTGACGGGCCACCTCACCGATTTCGTAGAGACCGCGGCACTCATCGCTTGCCTCGATCTCGTGATCACCGTCGACACGAGCGTCGCGCATCTCGCTGCCGCGCAGGGCTGTCCGACCTGGACGCTTTTGTCCTACATGCCGGACTATCGCTGGCTGCTCGATCGCGACGACAGCCCCTGGTATCCGGCCATGCGGTTGTTCCGCCAGAGCGAGACCCGGGAATACGCGACCGTGATCGCGCGCGTAAAGAACGCGTTGAGCGCACGCCTTGCCGAGTGGCGGCAGGATCGCGGCACGGATTGATTTCGTCCGGCGAGAGCGGATCAGGCGTCAACGGGCCTTGATCTGCCACGAAATATCCCCATAACGGGCGGATCACCCCACAGCGAGCCGCCCATGAACACCCTTCAGCGCAACGTCTCCGCTTCCATCGATCCCGTCAAGCTCGACCGCCTCGCGGAGGTCGCGGTGAAAGTGGGGCTGCGCCTGCGCGAAGGGCAGGATCTGCTGCTCACCGCGCCCGTGGAGGCGCTGCCGCTGGTGCGCAGGATTGCTGAGCATGCCTACAAGGCCGGTGCGGGTCTGGTGACGCCGTTCTTCTCCGACGAGGAGCTAGCGCTGGCGCGCTATCGCTTCGGACATGATGCGAGTTTCGATCGCGCGGCTGGTTGGCTCTATGAGGGCATGGCCAAGGCATTTTCGGAAAACACCGCGCGACTCGCGATCGTCGGCGACAATCCGATGCTGCTCTCGGGCGAGGATCCCGCGAAAGTCGCGCGTGCCAGCAAGGCCAATTCGAAGGCCTACCAGCCGGCGCTGGAGAAGATCGTCAATTTCGACACCAACTGGAACATCATCGCCTATCCGAGCCCGTCCTGGGCGAAGCAGGTCTTTCCCGACGATGCCGAGGATGTCGCCGTGGCGAAGCTGGCGGAAGCGATCTTCTCAGCATCGCGGGTCGACAAGGACGGCGCGATCGCGAATTGGGATGCGCACAATGCGCGCCTGGGCGAGCGCACCAGTTGGCTGAACGGCCAGCGCTTCCGTGCGCTGCATTACTCCGCTCCCGGTGTGGACCTCACGATCGGCCTTGCCGACGGCCATGAGTGGGCGGGCGGCGGGTCCACCGCCAAGAACGGCATCACCTGCAACGCCAACATCCCGACCGAAGAGGTATTCACCACGCCGCATTGCCGGCGCGTCTCCGGTCATGTCGTAAGTTCGAAGCCGCTGTCATATCAGGGCACGCTGATTGACAATATCCGGGTGAAATTCGAGGAGGGCCGCATCGTCGAGGCCAAAGCCTCGCGCGGCGAGGAAGTGCTGAACAAGGTGCTCGACACCGACGAGGGCGCGCGCCGTCTCGGCGAAGTGGCGCTGGTGCCGCATTCGTCGCCGATCTCGAAGAGCGGGCTGCTGTTCTACAACACGCTGTTCGACGAGAACGCCGCCTCGCACATCGCGCTCGGCCAGTGCTATTCGAAATGCTTCATCGACGGCACGAAGCTCTCGCCGCAGCAGATCGCGGCGCAAGGCGGCAACCAGAGCCTGATCCACATCGACTGGATGATCGGATCCGACAAGACGGATATCGATGGCATTCATGCCAACGGCAGCTGCGTGCCGGTGTTCCGCAAGGGCGAGTGGGCGTAACGACGCCTCTCGCTCCTCGAAAAAGGGATTCATCAAGCCGTCATGGAGCCGGGAAGGCCTGCGCTTCGTTCATCCAATCTTAGCGATGAACGCAAGCCATGCTTGCCCTGCGTGCCTTGGCTGCATTTCGTTCGTTGATTTATATCGCAATGCGATATATTGACACAGCGCGTCGCCGATGCCCTCCGGGTCCGGCCGCATCCCTCCTCTGCGCAAAATCCCGCTGTCAACATCATGGCCCGTATCGGTTCTGTCAATTCCCTGCCGCGTCTCGGTGATTTTTCGACCGATCGGCGCGTCCTCATCCTGGTCGCCATGGCGGCGCTTGTCGGTGTTGGCGGCGCGCTTTCGGCGTGGCTGCTGCTGCACGTGATCGCGCTGACCACCAATCTGATCTGGCTTCACACGCTCAGTGTACACAATCTTCCGCTTGCCGGGGTCAAGCGCGACGCCTGGATGGTCGCAGCTCCGGCGCTGGGCGGGCTCGTGATCGGCCTGATGGCTCGCTTCGGTTCCGAGAAAATCCGGGGACATGGAATTCCGGAGGCGATCGAAGCCATTCTGATCGGTGGCAGCCGGCTGTCTCCGAAGGTCGCGCTGCTCAAGCCGTTGTCGTCAGCGATCTCGATCGGCAGTGGCGGCCCGTTCGGCGCCGAAGGTCCGATCATCATGACCGGCGGCGCGCTGGGATCGTTATTCGCGCAGTGCTTCAGCCTGAGCGCCGCGGAGCGCAAGACGCTGCTGGTTGCGGGCAGTGCCGCCGGCATGACGGCGATATTCGGCACGCCAGTCGCCGCCGTGCTGCTCGCGGTTGAGCTGCTGCTGTTCGAATGGAAGCCGCGCAGCCTGATCCCCGTGATTTGCGCCTGCGTCGTTGCTTCCGCGTTGCGACCGTTGCTGATCGGCACCGGCGCGCTCTTTCCCTTTGCCGGACACCTCGACCTGCCATGGTGGGGACCCTTCGCCTGCATCGGCGTCGGTGTCGTTGCGGGATTGCAATCCGGCCTGTTGACCGGCCTGCTTTACAAGGCCGAGGATCTGTTCCTCCGGCTTCCACTGCACTGGATGTGGTGGCCAGCGATTGGCGGCGTTGCGGTCGGACTGGGCGGCCTGATCGAGCCCCGCGCTCTCGGCGTGGGCTACGACATCATCGGCGACCTCCTGGGTGATCACATCGTCCTCAAGGTCGTCGTGACCATCCTGCTTGTGAAGTCGGTCATCTGGATCATTGCGCTCGCCTCCGGAACGTCCGGCGGTGTGCTCGCGCCCTTGCTGATTTTTGGCGGCTGCGTCGGCTGGCTCGAAGCACAATTTTTACCCGGTGACCATGGCGCATGGGCACTGATCGGCATGGCCGCGATGATGGGCGGCACCATGCGCTCGCCGCTGACAGCGATCCTGTTTGCGGCCGAGTTGACCGGAAATTTCTCGCTGATCGGCCCGCTCCTGATCGCCACCAGTGCCGCCTACGCGCTGACCGTGCTGCTGCTGAAACGTTCGATCCTGACAGAGAAGATCGCGCGTCGGGGCCAGCACGTGGTCCGGGAATACAGCATCGATCCGTTCGAGCTCATGCGCGTCAGCGACGTGATGGTGCGCGAGGTCGACACGCTGCCGGCTGCCATGCCCGTCGACGAGGCCATCTCGTTCTTCTCGAGCGAGGCGCGCCGGCACAAGTCCTATCCGCTGATCGATGCCGATGGCCACGTCACCGGCATGGTGGCGCGCGCCGATGTCTTGCGCTGGCGCGCGGAAAACCCGCATGGCGAAGAAAGCCTGTTCGACCGTGTTTCGGATCGGTCCCTCACCGTCGGCCATCCCGACGAGCCGGTTTCTCATCTCGCCGATCGCATGGTGTTCGCCGATCTCGGCCGTGTGCCGATCGTCGAGCGCGGCACGCGACGCCTGGTCGGCCTGGTCGCCCGCAAGGATTTGCTTCGCATTCGCGCCACGGCCAAGTCGACGGAAGCAAAGCGTGTCGCCTATCTTGGCTGGTGGACATCGCCGAAGAAGGCCGAGGACGACGTGCGGGACAACGCTCCGCCCTTGGTGGCGAGCTAGCTGAGCCCGCGACCAGGATTACGGCGAACAGCAGATCGGACCACGCGCGATCGCCGCCGAGGAACAAGCCGTTGGAGACAATCCCGGTCGCCATGTCCAGCTTGTCCGCGTGCTATTCGACATCGACCGTGATGCGTTCCGACATCACCGGCGGCTTGTGCGGGATATGCGTCCAGTCGCCAAGTACAAGCTGCAGCGTGTGCTTTCCCTTCGGCAGGGTCACGGATGCCTCGGTCTGGCCCTTGCCGAAATGCAGATGGTGCTCATCCATCGGTATCGCCTCGTCGAGGGCGGCGCCTTCGATCGTATCGTCGATGATCAGGTGGTGATGGCCGGTGTTCTCGGCCTGGGTGCCGGCCGGCGCGATCCCCATGCCGGACAGGCCGAAGCGGATCAGGACGGGCGAGGTAACGGTGTCGCCATCCTTGATGTTGATGAAATAGACCTTTGCATCGGCGGGCGCCGGTGTTTCGCCGGCGCGGGACGCCGTCGCCATCAGGAACACCGTCACAAAAATTAAAACGATCTGTCGCATGTGCCACCTCCCCATACAAACGCATTTGCGAACCGGAGCACGGAGCCACATTCCAGCGGCCAAATTGTGGGCGCGGCAACAGCGAGATTTCACTAAGCCTTGTGATCCGCAAATCCCGGTTCGGCTTCGCCCGCGCCGGGATGCGTGCCGGCGCGCTGCGGCAGCACCAGGATGCAGACGATGATGAAGGCCGCGATCGCCGCCGAAGCCAATGGCCGGCTCAATGCCAGCCCGCCGTGGCTGACCGGTTTGTCGAGGAAGTCGCCCACGGTCGCGCCGAGTGGCCGTGTCAGGATGAACGCGGCCCAGAACAACAGCACGCGAGAGACGCTGGTTGCATAATAAAGGATGACGATCACGGCGAGGCCGGCGCCGAACACCAGCGCGCCGCCCTCATAGCCGAGGCCGCCGGTATCGGCCATCCAGTCGCCGAGCGCCGTTCCGAGCGTCTGCGAGAAGGTGATCGCGGCCCAATAGAAAGCCTCGACCTTTGGCGTTGCGACTGTGTTGACATTGACGGTTCCTTCCGACCATCGCCAGGCCGCCAACGTCAACGCAAGCAGGAACGCGAGCAGCAGCGAACCGCCGGTGTAGCCGATGCCGAGCGAACGATCGGCGAAATCGGCCATCGTGGTTCCGAAGGTGGTAGAGGCCACGATCGTCGCCCAATACAACAGCGGATGGAACCGCCGTGCCATGATCTGTGCCGCCACCAGCGCAATCAACGCGGCAAGAAATAGCGCGCTGCCGGCGAGATAGCCCCAATTGAGCGTCATTGTGACGGTGTCGCCGCCGGTTTCACCGAGCGTCGTGGCGGCGATCTTGATGATCCAGAAGATGAGAGTGACTTCGGGCACCTTGCTCAGCGCTTCGCGCCGCATGCTTTCGTTCACGATATGCACCTGTCTTGCGTTCGAATAGCTCCGGGAAAAACTGGTAACGCATGGAGGCTCAAATAAGGTGGTTCTGCTTTCGGTGATCAACTCAAATTGAGCTGATGTGACGCGATCGATCGCGCGAGCCCCGTCAGCTCGTGCGCAGCAGCGATGGATCGAGCGCACGAAGACGAGATGGATCGAAGGGCGCAAGATCGGCGCGCCGCGCCGCGCCATCGGCGATCAACTCTGCGAGAGCTTCTCCGGTTGCCGGTGCGTTGAGGATGCCCCAGACGTTATGGCCGGTGGCAACATAGAGGCCCTCGCTCCGCGGCACCTTGCCGATCAACGGCAGCCCGTCCTCGGTGACCGGGCGAAAGCAGGCTTGCCGCGCGATGATTCTCTCGCTGCGGAACGCCGGCGACAGCCGTTCGCAAAGGATCTGCAGACGGGCGATCGCGTCCGGTTCCGGTGTCACCGAAGCGGGATCGATCGGCAGCGGGACCTCGTCGCCGAAGGCGGTGACATGCGTGCTCCCGTCCGCACGCGGGAAAACCTCGACCGCGACGTCGCTGCTCTCGTCGCGATATTCGAGGAACAGCGCCTGCGCCGGGACATCGCTGCCGGTGTCGTAAACCAGGCTCGGACTTCTGCGCCCGAGCACGGCGGGCAGCGACATCCATTCGGCGGCCAGCAGCGACCACGGTCCCATGGCGATGACGACGGCGTCCGCCTCGATGACGTCGCCATCGACCTCGACACCCCGCGCGGTGGCTCCATGCGTATGTCTGACAACGCCGGTAACCCGCCCGCGGCGTAGCTCGGCGCCGTTCTTCTCGGCGGCGTTCATCATCGCCGAGGTGAATTTTCGCGGGTGAACGATTGCCGTCGTTTCGGGGGTGCTGAGCTGTCCGGCGATAACGACGGTTTCGGCGAGCCAATCGATCCCCGAAGGCGCGTGACGGCGCGCGCCGCGTTCTGGCAGGACGAAGCCGCTATAGGCCGTCATGGGCCGATGGCCCCAGTCGCCTGCGACCTCGCCTGGAAGCCCGGCATGCAGCGCAAAGCTCCGCCGCGCCAGCGCGTCCAGCGGTGTGCCGGCGCACCAGTCGAGCGCGAGGAACCCGCCGGCCTTGCCGGACGCCGCACCCGCCACCTCGGTCCGTTCAACGACAATGACCTCGATGCCGCGGCGGCTAAGATAGTAGGCGGTGCAGGCGCCGATCACGCCGCCTCCGCAGATCACAACGCGCATGACTTCTCCGCTGACATCCGTTCAACTGACGGCTTCAGGATTGGTTCGGCCTGGTACAACACGAATAGCGGATGGACGCCGGACGATGCGACGCGGGCTCACGTCTCCTTGCTCTTGCTTGCTTTCGCACGATTGCTCGTGGGGGCTTTCTTCTTCTTTTTTGTTTGATTGTAATCAACAGCGGCACGGATGAGCGTTTTCAGCGCGCGCTCATTGATCTTGTCACCCTCGGAAATATCGATCGCCCGTCTCATATTGCCTTCGAGACTGGAGTTGAACAGGCCTGCAGGGTCCTCCAGCGAGGCGCCGTTGGCGAAGGTCATCTTCACGACGCTCTTGTAGGTCTCGCCGGTGCAGATGATGCCATCGTGCTCCCACACCGGCACCCCTCGCCATTTCCACTCCTCGACCACTTCGGGGTCGGCCTGCTTGATGAGAGCGCGGACATGGGCGAGTGTCTCGCCGCGCCAGTCGTTCAGCTCCCTGATCCTTCCGTCGATCAGCCGGGAAGGAGAGGCGCTTCCTTCCTTCGCGCCGCCTTTCTCCATGGAAGTTGCCTTCTTCATGCTGTCATCGCTCCGCTCACGTTCCGCTGCTGCGCCACCTGGTGGCATAGGGCAGTGCGAACAAGTACAGACCGGTGAGCAGGAGCAAGGCAAGCGGGAACAGGGCCAGGAGGCCTACCCAGACGGCTTGTTCCTTCCGCACCAGGGCAGCGACGTTGACGATCACGGCCACCGTAAAGGTAACCGACAGCCAGCGGTGGACTTGCCGAATTGAACTATTCCAGTTCAACGAGATCTCCTTTCAAGGCGAGTTTGATGCGCGGCAGCGCGGCAGAGTTCAATCTGCCCGCGCCAAAACCTGTTCCAGCTTGCCAAAGAACTGCTGCCACCCGGCATGCGCCCCGCCATAGGCCTGCTTCTGATCCGTGCGGAAGCCGGACTGCTCCATGCGAAGGTGCGTTCCCGTGCGTGTCGGCGTCAGCGTAAAAGTCACCACGCTCCTTAGATTGTAGGCCGCATCATCGTGGGCGAAATTCCAAGTGTAGCACAGCGTCCTGTTCGGCTCGATCGCGAGCACCTCGCAGTCCAGCACACCGCCCCAGTCTCCGCGAAGATTGAAGCTGTGGCCCACGACGGGTTTGAAGTCGTTCTTCATCAGCCATTCCTCGATCAAATGCGGTTGCGTGAGCGCGCGCCAGAGCTTTTCCGGCGGATGAGGAAACTCCCGTTCGACGATGGCGGAGCGTGTTTCGGTGGAAGTGTCGTTCATTGGTCCATCCTTTTGAGCAGATCTTCGAGATGGTCGAACCGCTTTTCCCAGAAACCGGCCATTCGGCTCGTCCAGTCGATCAGCGGGGCCAGCGCGCCGAGCTGCGCGCTGTAGTGCGTCTGGCGGCCTTCATGACGGTCGCGCACCAGCCCGGCCTGCTTCAGGACGCCGAGATGTTTTGAGACGGCCGGCTGCGACACTCCGGCGTGCGCCGTCAGGGTGCCGACCGTTTGTTCTCCGTCGCGGCACAATCGTTCGAAGATCGCCCGCCGGGTCGGATCGGCAAGCGTTCGGAAGAGCATGTCTTGGGCGTTCGGCATTGTCGATCGATAACTCGATGGTTATGGATTTACGTATAGCCATCGAGTTATGAGTTAGTCAAGCCGGGAGCGGCACAATAATCCAGGCCCCCGGGATGCCGGCGTCATTGACTGACGTGAAACATCTGCAACTCGGCGATGCGATTGTCGGCGCGCCGAAGGCGCCGGCAGAGCTCGCGATTGATATTCTGAATTACCATTACATACGCATGAATATCGGTCTTGTAGCACGCGTAGAGGTTTCGGGCCGTGAGCTCGTACAGCACGGTCGGGCTCTGAGCGACGACGGTGGCCGATCGATTTTGCATTTCGATGAGCGTCATTTCACCGAAAAAATCACCGGGCTCGAGGCCCGCCATGCGGAGCATGTCGCCCGATTTTCCCAGTTTGCTCACCACGAGCTCGCCGGAGTGAACAACGAACATTGAGCGCCCCGGCTCTCCTTCCGCCACGACCGTGGCGCCAATGTCGAAGCGGCGCTCGACCAGCATTGAGACCAACAGATCAAGGCTTGCGTCCGACAGGCCGCCGAAGAAAGGCGTGGCGAGCAGGAACGCTTTCAGGTCGGGAGAGCTGACGGCCATCCACGAAATATACCGCCAATGCCGGCGGCGGCAAGCTTGCGCATCCCCACCCGTGCAAGACCCGGGCAAAAACTTGCTGCGGGAAGGTGAGCCACGAGCGCCTCAATCCACCAGCCCGCGCAGCATCGGCGTGTCGTCGATGGTGAAGCGGTTGAACAGCGTGGTGCAGGTGATGCCATGGGGCGTGCGCACGATCACGTCCGAGGTCGATACCGCCTGATGCAATGCGGCGACGGTGTCCCCGGGCTCGGCGAGACCGAGCTCGGTCCTGACGAAGGCGCGCGCGTCCTCGAGGTCATCCTGCTCGGAGAGCGTCATCGCTTCCAACGCAATCGCGGCGCGTCGCATTTCCGGCAATTGGCCCTTGCCCGAAAATCTCAAAAGGTCCTTCCAGTAGGGATGCGCGGCGACCAGTTGCAGGAGGGCGTCGAGATCGGCGGCGATGATGCCGGCTTCGCCTTCGGAGGAAGCGTAGAGGATCCGCGCGTCCGGCAGGCGGACGAACAGCCCGCCGGCGCCCTCGCGGCCGACCGGCTCCAATTTGCTGACGCCTTCAACGTTGAACCAGGCCGGCTCGTCAAGCTCGATGTCGATCCTCAGATCGAAACTCCAGCCCAGGCACTCGACGAGTTCGTCATTGGCGGCAAGCCGGGCGAGATCAAGGGGCATGGGCGTCCTTCGCTGTCCTGTCGGTTCCTTTTGTCGCAAGCGAAGGCCGTTGCGTTCAGTTGACAGGCGACGAAAGGCCGCGGACCTGGTCGTCATTGTTCAGCTTTGCGTAAGAAAGCCTTAAGCGTGTTTCCCTAGGTTGATCGGGCATTTTCTGGGGCCGCGGATCGATTTTGCGCGCCATTTCCTTGGAGCTGAGAACTAGCGATGCAGCGCTCGTTGATTGAAATCGCCAGGCTGAGCGTCGATCTGACGCCGCGGCCGATCGAGCCGTGCTGGATTCTCGAAGGCAATCCGGAAGCGACCTCGTGCGTTTTGTCGCAAAGCGCCGATGGGCTCGCCACGACCATGGTCTGGCATTGCACCGAGGGCAAGTTCGACTGGTTCTATGATTTCGACGAGACGGTGCTGATCCTCGACGGCTCGATCGTGCTGGAAAGCGACGGCATTCCGCCGACGCGCTACGTGGCCGGCGACGTCATCTTCTTCCGCGACGGCGCGCATGCCAAATGGCATGTCGAAGGCCACGTCAGGAAACTCGCCTTTTGCCGCAAGACTTCGCCGGTCTGGTTCGGCCTCGCGCTCCGCGTGTTCCTGAAGCTGAAGAATATCTTCCTGCCCGCCGGCAGCCGCCAGCCTGCCAGCCTGATGGCGGGCTAACGCGCTAACCGAAAGAGAATCATCACGGCGCAGACGATCACGAGCGTGATCGTCAGTGTCATCCCTCCGGTCCGGAAGATGCGGAATGCCTGCGTGGCCGATCCGGTATACATGCCGAGCAAATGCATCAGCCGCGACAGCACCAGCGCCGCCATCAAGAGGTGCACGCGCGAGGCCGGCAGTCCCGACATTTCCAGCATCATGACCATCAGCGCCGTGATGGGCACATATTCGGCGAAATGCGCGTGCGCCCGGATCGCGCTGCGGAGCGCGGCGTTGCCGGCGTCGCCGAAGGCCGCGCGGTTCATGCGGCGCAGCCTCACCACGTTCATTGCGAGCGTGGCATAGACCAGCGCGAGCGCGGCGAGATAGCCCGCGGTGATGTGCGGCCACTGCATGTCGTCCCCCAATTGTGAGGCGCCGCGGGCCTCCTCACTGCGGCGCCTTCGTGTCAGCAAGCAGATGCCGCGCCTGCAGGCCCGTCAAGCCGATTTCGCCAGGAGCTCACTATGGCCTTCGCGCACGAAGGCTTCAAACGTCTTCGGCCTGGCGCCGCCGATCTTCTCGATCGTGTCCGTGATCGCATAGTTGGGATCCCTGGGGTCGATGGCGGCGCCCTTGATCGCGCGCCAGAGTGAGGAGAGATGCTCGATTGCATGCGGATTGTAGCCGCGCGAAGCTGCATCGCGACGCCACTCCTCGTCGGAAATCTCCTGGTAGTGCACGTTGCGCGCCAGCACCTTGGCAAAGGTCGCGACAATCTCCTTCAGCGAGATCGTGGCGCCGATCATGCGCGTGACGCTGCCAGGCTGCAGCGAAGGTGACGTGAGCAGGCCTGCCGCGACGCGGCCGACGTCTTCGCCCGCGACCAGCGGCAGCACGGTGTTCTCGCCGCCCCAGGGCAGCCGGATCGCGCCGTGCTCCGGCAGAGTCTGGCGTACCAGTGAGGCGACGTTCTCGTAGAACACGGTGGCGCGGACATGCACCGCGCCGATACCGGCCCATTCGAACACCTGTTCCGAGAGATAATTCTGCCGCATGCGCGGCGTCGGCGCGTCGGGCGAGGACTGCAGCATCACCAGATTGACCAGCCGGGTGATCTTCGCTTCGCGCGCGGCCAGTGCCATTGCCGCGGTCGCATCCATCAAGCCGTCCTGCACGGGATAGGCGAAATAGATCGCGGACGTGCCCTCGACGGCGCGCTGCACCGAACGCATATCGAGGAAATCACCCTCAAAGATTTCGGCGCCGAGCGCGCGCAGGCGTTCCGAGCGTTCGTCGATCTTGTGCACGAAGGCGCGCACGGGAACGCCGCGCGCGAGTAGTATTTCGGAGACATGACGGCCGGTCTTGCCTTGGCGGCCGCCGGCGGCGGAAGTGACGAGGACGGGTTTTGCCATGACGGCACCTCAGATTTCTGTGGGTTGTTACTGGTACCGTTCGGTACCAATTGATTGGAAGGTATGGTACTAATGGGTACCAAGTCAAGAGGTGAGAATGGCGGTTAAGAAGACTGTGAAACCGGTTCCGACGGAAGCCGCTGAGCGTTCCGTTCGTGGACGTATCCTGGAGGCGGCGTTTTCGGCCTTCACCGAGCGCGGCTTTGCCGAGACCTCGACGCTCGAGATCGCGACCCGTGCGCGGTCCTCGAAACGCGAGCTCTACGCCCTGTTTGGCAGCAAGCAGGACATGCTGATCGCCTGCATCAGCGAGCGCGCCAAACGGCTGACCATGCCGGCCGATCTGCCCGAGCCGCGCGACCGCGAGACGTTGAGGGCGACGCTCATGGCCTTCGGCGCGCAGCTGTTAGGCGAGACCAGCGACCCGACCGTTGTCGCGGTGTTTCGCCTTGCCATAGCAGAGGCGGTCCATGCCCCGGAAGTGGCGCGAATGCTGGACGAGATCGGCATCGAAGCCAGCCGCAGTGCCTTGCGCGAGTTGATGCGCCGCGCCCGTACGGCGAGGCTGGTCGACGGCGACGTCGCCGATATGTCCGATCAATTCGCCGGGCTGTTATGGGGCAACCGGATGCTCGGCCTTCTGCTTGCGACCGCCGAACGGCCAAGCCCGCGCGAGATCGCGCGGCGCGCGGAAGCCGCCAGCGAATCGTTCCTGCGGGCCTATCCGGCGCCTGGCGCATGATCCGGAAAAGTGGGCACCGGCTTTCCGAAGAGATCATGCGCGAACAAGAATTTAAAGCTCGGGAATTTCCAGCCGATAGAAATCCTTCGCCGTCCTGGAAAACAGCGCGGCCTTCTCGCTCTCGCTGGCGCGCGCGGAAAGGCGCTTGAAGGCGTTGAAGATCACCTGGTAGCTGCACTGACCCTTGTCCGGCGGGAAATTGCTCTCGAACATGCAGCGATCCACCCCGAAGGCTTCGATGCAGGTCTCGATATAGGGCTTCCAGGCTGCTGCGGCCTGTTCGGAATTGGGCGGCTTCGGCCATTCATGGAAGCCGAAGCCGGGCAGCACCATCGCGAGCCCGCCGAGTTTCACCACCACATTCGGACATTTGGCGACTTCCTGGATCGACGCCTTCCAGGTCTTGAAGATTTCATCGCGGCGGCCGGCATAGCCGCCGATGCCGATGATGCCGCCGCAGTGGTCGAGACACATCTTCGTATCGGGAAAGGCGCGGGCGAGATCGGCGAACTCGCCGAGCTGATGATAGAACAGCCACCCGTCATAGCTGAGGTCCAGCGGCGCGAGGCAGGCAAAACCCTTGCGGAAGGTGGGATCGAGCAAGAGGCCTTTCGGCCGCTCCGCATAGATGCCGGCGACGGCCTTGTCGGCATCCCAGGGCGAGGAATGGCGGATGCCCCGGAAGCGGCCGCCTCCGGCGGCGATCTCGGCTTCCAGCACGGCCCTGGCGCCGTCGCCAAGCAGGAGATTGACATGGCCGACGATGCCGTGGGCGATCAGCGCCTTGCCATAGGCGCCGCTTGCGGCCATCGCAGCCGCGCCATTGACGAACTCGACCTCGCCGACGGGGCGGAACGCCTCGGGCCCGTAAGCGCGGTACATCGAGCGCGCCTCGACATAGACGGTCGCGATGATGTTGTGGCCGGAGGTGACGTCGTCGGTCATCTCTTCCATCAGATAGCGCACCCCGCCGCGATCCCAGAGGTGGTGATGCGGATCGATGATCGGCCGGGCGGGGTCGAGGATCTCCTCGGTATGCAGCGCGAGCCAGTCCTCGTTCGGATCGGCATAGAGCCCGCTTCGTGTGGTAGGTGCGGTGCTGGCCACCATGATGTTTCTCCCCAAATTCTTTTTGTTGCTTGTTCGTGCTTTCAGACCCCGTCGAGAATAATGACCGTCGGCGTCGTCGGCAATGTCTCGCGCGAAATCCGCAAGGTGCGGTCGGCGCGCTGGTCGATGGCAAAATCCTTGCCGATGCGCTGCATGAAATCCTCGAGCGGCGTCTCGAAGCGGTGCATCGGCAGCACCACGGAGGCGCGCAGTCGGCGGGTGATCTCGGAGACGCCGTCGAGCGACATCGTGTAGGTGCCGTCGATCGGTACCATCAATATGTCGAGCCGGCCGATCACCGCGAAATGGCTGTCGTCGAGCTTGACATGTAAATGCCCGAGATGGCCGATGCAGAGCCCCGCGACCTCGAAGATGAAGATCGAGTTGCCGTCCTTGATCATGTTCGCGCCGGAAGTGTCGCCATAGAAGCGGCGGATGTCGGTCGTGACGTTGCGGATGAGGACGTCGCCGATGTTCTCCGAGATTTTGGCGGGGCCGCCGTCATCGCCCCAGCCATGCAGCACATGCGGAATGCGCGGGTCGGGGAACAGCGTGTAGTGCGTGGAATGGGCGCGGTTCATGGTGACCACGTCGGGCAGACGGCCCACGCGGGTAGGCGCCGTTCCAGTCGGTCGCGATCCGGACGCCGCCGGGGGTGTCGATATAATAGGTGGAATGGCCGCCATAGGTGATGGCGACTTCATCGGTCGCGGCTGCAGCGCGTCGAAGGCTGACGGGCGTCGCGCGCGGCGGCGCGTTCGCCATCGCCAGGCACTCGCTGCGCGGCGTGTCCTGCGATTGCGCCATCGCCGGCGCGATCAGGAAACCAAGCGCGGCGAAGACGGCGGAAACTTGGCGCAGCATGGCGGGGTCTGTTCGAAGACCAGTGACTGTATCGCCGAACGACGATCCAAACTATCATGGCCGCATCAACAGATCGTCAGGAACCGTCCGGGAGTTGCAGGCATGTCGTCACGCGCGTCTTCCTCGCAGCGGCTGGAGCCGCTTCGCCATGTCGATGCCGGCGTGCTCAACATCGCCTATTACGAGGCGGGACCGTCCGACGGACCGGTCGCGATGCTGCTGCACGGGTTTCCCTATGATATCCATTCCTACGTCGATGTTGCGCCGATGCTCGCCGCGCAGGGTTGCCGCGTCATCGTTCCCTATCTGCGCGGCTATGGGCCGACGCGTTTCCTCGATACGGCAACGATGCGCTCCGGCGAGCAGGCGGCGATCGGAGCCGACCTGATGGCGCTGATGGATGCGCTGGAAATTCCGCGAGCGGTGTTCGCGGGCTATGATTGGGGCGGACGCGCGGCCTGCGTCGGTGCCGCGCTGTGGCCGGAGCGCTGCATCGGGCTGGTGTCGGTCAACAGCTACCTGATTCAAGACATCGCCAACGCGCTCAAGCCGGCGCGCGCGGAACGTGAGGTGCCGTTACTGGTATCAATGGTATTTCCAGATCGAGCGCGGCCGCGCCGGCCTTGCCGCCGATCGCCGCGGCATCACGCGCATCCTTTGGCGGCAATGGTCCCCGAACTGGAAGTTCGACGAAGCCTGCCTTGAGCGAACGTCGCTCGCGCACGACAATCCCGACTATGTCGATATCGTCATCCACAGCTATCGCCACCGCTATGGACTGGTCGACGGCGATCCGCGCTACGCCGATATCCAGCAGCGGCTTGCGGCGCTGCCGCCGATCACGGTGTCCACGATCACGCTCGACGGCGAAGGTGACGGTGTCGCACCCGCCACCGATGGCAGGGCCAGCGCGGCCAAATTCACCGGCCGCCGCGTCCATCGCACCATCCCGCGCGCGGGACACAACCTGCCGCAGGAGGAGCCGGAGGCGTTTGCGGCGGCGGTGATGGAGTTGATCGGAACCTAAGTTAGCAGGCGTGCAGATTTGCCCTGGGTCTCCAAGAGCTTGACGGCTCTCTTGTCGAACGAGACGAAGGTGTCCGCGCCAAGCCAATTGCCTTCATAGGCGATCACGCCGTCGGCGAAGTCGCCGCCGACGTTCAGCATAGCCATGCCAGCTTCGACGGCGGGTTGATTGACAACGGCGTTTGCGCCGTTGATCAATCGGCGTATTGCTTCCGCAATATTGCTCGATGAATGCTTGTAACCATGTGAAAGCACCCACACCAGCTCGCACAGGGTTGAAATCGGTATCGCAACTATCTCAGCTCTTTGCAGCGCAGCCCTGGCAACTCTACTTTGCTCAGGCTGATCGCCCGTAACAGCTCGAACCAGAACATTGGTGTCGGCCGTGATTTTCACCGTTTGCCCGCCCAACCGTCGGCGATAATTTTATTCATTTCCTCGATCGAAAGAGACGGGCCATCTTTGCGTTTGAGAAAATCAAAGGCGTCCGAAATCTTCCCGGTCGGTCGTGCGGCCTTCACTTCAATTCGGCCGTTGGGAAGCTTTTCTACGGAGAGCTTTTCGCCAGGGTGCACGCCCAAATGCTCTAAAAGCTCCTTTCGGAGTGTGACCTGACCCTTTGCCGTGACCGTAAGAGTGCTCATGATTGCCTCCATCCAGGTCAATGTAAGGCATAAATGCCTTACGATCAAGATGCCCGCGAGCTCATTCCCGCCTGGGGCTGAGCTTCCAGGTCGCGGCGATGATGCCGATGGTCATCAGGCCGCTGACGGCGGCGGCGATGGGGATCGACAGCACCAGGGCCGAAGTCGCGGCCCAGCCGATCGAGGAGAAGGCCTCGGCAAAGGTCGCGAGCCGCGACGAGGTCTGGCGCCGGCGGAACTGGCTGCGCTTCGCCTGCACGCGGAACCAGAGCTGGATCGCTGTCGCCGACGCCGCGCCGATCGCAACAGCAGCCGCGGTGACCGCCGCCTGCAGCGGCGCAAGGAGGGCAAACGCCGCAACCAGCGGCGTGAAGATGACGCCGATCACGATCAGCACCACCTCGATCTTGGCGCGGATCACGCTTGACGGCGAAAGCGGCGCGGTCGCGACGAGGTCGGCAGCGTCTTCGCCCGAGATCGTGAGCCAGGCGAGACCGCCGGCCAGCTGGCCCGCCGCCATCACGATCACAGGCGTGATCAGCACGATCGCGGTCGAGGAGTCGGAGAAACTGCGCCACAGAAACAATGCCGGCGGCACGAGATAGAGCAGCTGCATCAGCGTTTGCGACACCAGCCAGGGATCGCGACCGAGCAACAAGAATTCCTTGCGCCGCAGCGCCTGCTGCCGCGAGCCGCCGCGAAATACCTTCGCGTCCTTGCCCAGCCGGCTCGAGGCAGCATGGGCCGACGCGCTCAGCGCAGTGTCGGCGAAGCGCGGCGAAAGCATCGTCATGACTGCGCCCAACAGCACCAGGCCGATCGACAGCAACAGCAGCAGCGCGCCGGCGTCGCCAAGGACCGCGTGCGCCGGCCACCACACCAGGCTGTCGGGGCCGGGCGCATAGGCGGCAGCGGCGTCCGAGGTCAGTATCGCAAAGCGCGACAGCGTGCCGTAGGACAGGATCGCCGCGACCTGCAGCGCAATCACAAACCCGGCGCCGATGATGGCGGCGACAATCTGAGCGATCAGCCGCGTTCGCGCAGGCCCGATCAGACGAAACAGCAAGACAGTGATGGCGATCGCAAAGGCCGCCGCGGTGAGACCAACCGCGATCACGACGCCGAAGGCGGCAAACCATCGGGTGCCGCCACCGAGCACCAGCACGTCGACAAAGGGCGTCGACAGCAGCAGCGCCATGCCGGTGACGACAAGCGCGATCGCGGTGATGCGCACCGAAAATAGGTTGGTGAGTTTCGCGGGCGAGGACATGATCAGATCGAGATCGGCACGGGCATAAAACACCCGCGTCACCGATTCGATCGCCTGCGACAGCATCAAGGCCCAGGCCAGAAACACCGTCGAGCTGATGATGATGAGCGAAGTCTTGTCGAGCGGGATCTGCAAATCGGCGTAGCGGCCGATCACCGCCCAGGCCGGCACATGCATCACCGCGGCAAAGACCAGCAGGCCGATCACGGCGGTGCGCGTTTTCCGCTTCCGCCCGCCGGTCATCATGGCGAGCCATTCGCGCCAGGCGAGCCTCAGCTCATGCCGGGCAAACCAGGACAGCGCGGTGGCCGAGCTCATGCGGCCTCTCGCTTCACATCGACCAGCGCGATGAAGAGGTCTTCGAGGCTCGTATCGTGATGGCCGTTCTGCTGGCGCAGCTCGGCGAGCGTGCCCTCGGCGACCAGCCGTCCCGCTGCGATCACGCCAATGCGGTCGGCCATGCGCTCGGCGACTTCGAGGATGTGCGTGGTCATGATCACGGTGCAGCCGGCGCGGACGCGATCGCCCAGCAATTCCTTCACATGGCGGGCGGAGATGGCATCGAGCCCGGTCAGGGGTTCGTCGAGGATGATCAGTCGGGGATCGTGCACGAGCGCGCCCGCGAGCGCCACCTTCTGGCGCATGCCCTTGGAAAATCCCTCGCAGCGTTCGTTGCGATGCGGCTCGAGACCGAGCGAGGCGAGCAGCTCCTGTGCGGCGGCTTGCGAAGTCCGCGGCTCGATGCCCCAGAGGCCTGCGACGAATTCGAGATATTCGGTCGGCGTCAGCTTGTCGTAGATCATCGGCTCGTCCGACACCCAGGCCATCACCTGCTTGGCGGCCACGGGATCGCGCAAGGCGTCGACGCCGAAAATATCGACCGACCCGGCGTCAGGCTTGAGCAGGCCTGCGACCATGCGCAAGGTCGTGGTCTTGCCGGCGCCGTTGGGGCCGACCAGGGCGTAGAACTCGCCGGCATGGACGGTGAGATCGAGCGCATCGACCGCAAGGCGGTCAAAACGCTTTGTTAACCCTCGCAGCTGCAGCGCGGATATTCCGCCGTTCATGAATGTGTCCGTCCAGTCTGGCTTTTGCGGGAAGACCATGGACTGAAGACGTTTCGGCGCGGTGAATCCGCGGGCGCAAATTGGCTGATCGGCAATACGGTGCGCGACGCTCTCGCGCAGCCCTTCTTCACTGCCCCGTAAAGGGAACGGGGAGGGGGACATTACGTCACTTCTTCGGCCGCACCGCGTCACCCGGCGCGGCCCGGGCATGACGCGTGAGCGCCAGTTGGAATGCTTACTGCTGCAATATCCGTTGCATCACGTCGCCGAGGACGACCGGTTCGCGGGGCGGCAGATAGGTGAGTCCGGCGGCGCGGGCGAGTTCGGCGATAGCCCCTTTGGCCTGCAGATCGGACAGCGCCTTGTTAACGGCGGCGAGGAGCCCGGGATCGTTGCCAAGGCCGACATAACCGCGGTTGGCACCGAACGGATAGTAATAGCCGGACACCGCGAGTTGGGAATCGCGATGCTGGGCCCGATAAGCGTCGAGCCGGCGCGCATCGAGCAGCGTCGCATCAAACTCGCCGCGCTCGATCGAGCCGAGCAGGTCGCTACGGCCCGGGACCAGATGAGTGATGTTGTCGATCAGCTTGCCGTTGCCGAAATTCATCAAAATTGCATCAGCAAGTGTGCCGCTTTCGATCGCGATGCGAAGTCCGGCGAGATCTCCGATATCGGCGACATGGCGGTCGTGCAGCTTCGCGCCGAGGACGACGGTTAGCGTCGAATAGATGTAGGGTTGGCTTGGCGTCAGCACGCCGAGCGGAACGCGCCGGCGGCGGTCGGCGACCGTCGCGCCGTCGAAGTCCGGAAGCTTGGCCGTCTTCAGGCCCGGCACCACCAGCGAGTTGTTGGTGAAGGCATAGCTGCCGAGCAGCGCGCAACGACCGTCCGAAAGCAGGGCATTTGCTTCCAGGGCCGGGCTGGAATCCTCGTCGAGCTTGCTTTCGAACCATTGAATCCGGAGCGGCCTGCCAAGTTCTTTCGCGACGGCCTCTGCCAGGTCGACATCGAAGCCGCCGCCGGGTTTGCCGCGATGATGTACCGACAGCGGCGGCAGATCCTCATTGAGGCAGACACTCAACGTGTTGCTGTCTGCGGTGGCCGGCTGCGACGTCCCTGCCAGCAGTGTTGCGGCCAGCAAGGCGGCCGTCTGTATTGCCTTGAGCGCAATCTTCATGGCTTCCTCTGGCTCGACACGAAGGCCCAAAGGGCTTCGATCTTGTCGTCATCGAGAATGTCGCCCCAAGGCGGCATCTTGTTGTTCTTGCCGTTCTTCACGGTGGCGAAAAACCGCTGCTTGTCGTCGGGAAAGCGGCGCAGGTCCGGCGTGATCGTGCCGGGGTTGAGCATGTTCGGACCGTGGCAATGCGAGCAATTCTCGGCGTAGGTCCGCTTGCCGCGGTCGACCTTGGCCTCGTCGGTATCAGCATTCTGCGCCGACGCGCGGTGCGCAGCGATCAGCGTGACCATCAAGGCGACGGCGGCGAAACACGCCGCCGTCGGGCACAAGCTTCTCTTCTTCACTCGCGAACAGCCTACTTCTTGACTGCGAACACCCACAGCGATCCGCCGGGCGGCACGTTGGCCAGCCGCTCGTCGCCAGAGAACAGCGAATAGACACCGCCGTAGCCGGAGGCCACCGCCACATACTGAACGCCGTCCTGCTGCCACGTCACCGGCTGTCCCTCGATTCCCGAGCCGGTCTGGAACTGCCACAGCTTCTTGCCGTCGTTGGCGTCATAGGCTTCGAATTCGCCGGTCAGCTGGCCCGTGAACACCACTCCGCCGGCGGTCGACAAAACGCCCGAGAAACGCGGCATGTCGCTCGGCACTTCCCACTTCGACTTGCCTGTCATCGGATCGATCGCCGAGAGATGGCCGCGCGGACCGGTCCCCCACTCCCACAAGTCGGTCAGGTCCATGCCGAGATACCATTCGCCGGCCTTGTAGGTGGCGGGCTCTGTCTTGTAGTGGCCGCCGAACGCGAGCGTGTTGGCATAGGCGAGGCCGGTCTGCGGATTGAACGACATCGGCTCCCAGTTCTTGCCTCCGAGAAGGGACGGAAAGACAACGACCTTCTTGCCTTCCCGCGCGTCCTTGCTGACATCGGTTTCGATCGGGCGGCCTGTCTTCATGTCGATGCCGGTCGCCCAATTGACCTTCACATAGGGGTTGGCGGCGAGCAGCTTGCCGATGGTGCGGTCGAGAACATAGAAGAAGCCGTTGCGGTTGGCGTCCATCAGCACCTTGGTCGGTTTGCCGTCGACGGTGAGGTCGGCCAGCACCATCTCGGCGACCGAGTCATAATCGAACGGATTGTTCGGTGAGAACTGATAGTGCCATTTGATCTTGCCGGTCTTCGGATCGAGTGCGAGCACCGAGCAGGTGTAGAGGTTGTCGCCCGGCCGCACCGCCGAATTGAAGGGACCCGGGTTGCCGATGCCCCAATAGACCGTGTTCAGTTCAGGATCATAGGAGCCGGTGATCCAGGTCGATCCGCCACCGAGCTTCCAGGTGTCGCCCTTCCAGGTATCGCCGCCCGGTTCGTCGGGGCTTGGAATTGTATGGGTGCGCCATAGATGCTTGCCAGTCGCGGGGTCCCAGCCATCGATGAAGCCGCGGGTGCCGAACTCGGCTCCGGAGATACCCGTGATGACCACGCCATCGGCAACCAGCGGCGCCACCGTCATCGAATAACCTTCCTTGATGTCGGCCGCGTTCTGGCGCCATAGTTCCTTGCCGGTCTTCATGTCAAGCGCGATGACGTTGGCATCGAGCGTGGTGCGGAACAGCTTGCCATCATGGATCGCTGCGCCGCGGTTGATGATACCGCAGCACACAATGCGCGGCGTCTCCGCCGGATATTCCACCTTGGTTTTCCAGACCTGCTTGCCGGTCTTGGCATCGATTGCCATCGTGGCGTTGTGGGACGTGATGTAGATGACGCCCTGGTACACCAGCGGCTGGGATTCTTCGCTGCGGTCGTCGGCGAAGCTGTAGTTCCAGACCGGAACGAGGTCCTTGGCAGTGTCCTTGTTGATCTGCGTCAGCGGGCTGAACCGTTGCAGATTGTAGCCCATTCCATAGTTGAGCACGTTTGAAGTGTCGGTGGCGCCCTTGACGAGTTGGTCAGTGGTTTGGGCATTTGCACTGAATGGAATGAGAATCGATAAGCAAGCGACTACCGCGAGGCGTTTCATGCGTTCCCTCCCTGACGATCTCTGATGGATCTGGAACGGATGGTAGCTTCGCACTCGCGATTGCGTCAATCAAACGACCGAAATGAAATCAAAAAAGATGATTTGTATCGCCGAATTTTTCGCTGAACGAAATGTTCCGTGATTTCTTCGCGCACTGCAGCATTGCTGCGAGCAGCGGCCCAGCGCATGGACGCAAGATCGCGGCGTGTATCGCGCGGGATCAAGCCGGCAAAGACCGGGTGGCGCGTCAACGGCGGCCGAGATCGACCGGTGGTGACGCGGTCGCTACCGAGCGGTGAACGCCGTCCCGGAAACGACCGGCTTCAGGGCGGTCAAATCGCAGCGCCAGCGGCCATTCTCGGTCTTCTGAAACGTGAAGGATTTCTCGATCCGGATGCGTTGCGTCACCCCAAAGCTGTCCCTGTTGCCCGGCTGCGACGGGCCCGGCTTGCCCGCTCTTATGTCCCAGCATGTGCCGGTGCAGTTCGATGCGACGGGGCTGCACACCGCGAACGGAGCGAGCACGACCATTTCGATCTCGGCCGTCACCAGCGCGCTCTGGTCGGTCACTTGGGTATCGGCGTCGAATACGCGCCTCACTCGCAGGAAATTGTCGCAGGCGTTGGCCGTATGTATCCGCGTGACGCAAAGATCGACCGCATCCACGTTCGGCCGGGACGCCGCGAGATCCCGCAAGAACACGCGCTTCGGATCGCCCTTGGCGGCGAGCATCCCGGCTGTCATCTCCTTCAGGTAATTTTCAAGGCAATCCTGCGACGACGAGAGTTCGGCCAGCGGTACGTTGTCGTTGCCGGCGAGCTTGCATCGACGATCGCGGTCCCTGATCCATCTCGCGTATTCGGCAGCTGCCTCCCTGGCCTCGTCGTCCTTCAACTTGTCGATCAGCTTGCGCACCAGTCCGCTGAGCTGGCTCTCGGCCTCCGCTAGAACCGGGTCGCTGCAGATCAGCGTGCTGGCCGTGGTACTGGCGGCCAGGCAGTCGAAATTCGGATCGCGCAGGATCGCGATCCGCTCTTCCGTTTCCCTCGACAGGCACGCCACGACCGGTTCGATATTCTCCGAATGAATCGGGTCGTTGCCGAAAATGCCGCAGCTCAGATTACGGTCCCGGATCCATTGCGCGTTCTCTTCGATCGCCGGCAAGCGGTCGGGGAGGCGATTCAGCCGCTCCTGGATCGCAGCGGCCAGTTTTGCACCGGCGGCGATCAGCTCCGGGTCGGCGCAGAACAATTGATTGGCGGGGCTCTTGTGCGTCTCGCAATGATTTTTGGCGAACAGCGGCAGCTTCTCGCGGATCGCGAGGTTGGTGTCGGAGGGGTTCTGGGCAAACAGGGGAGGCGCGAAACCGAGTTGCACTGCAACGGCCGCCAGCCAGATCGCCCGCATTCGAAATGCCCTCCGAGAAACATGACCCTGCCGCCATGCTATAGCCGCTCGGGAAGCGCGGCGAAAGTAATGCGGCGCGCCTTTTGCTGCGCCGCGGTCGCTTGCCGGTCAGTAGGAGGCGGCGATCACGGCCGGCGGAACGTTGACGGCGATCGCCGGCACGGGGCGGGCCTCGGGCAGGCTCGCCAGCAGCGGCGCGTCGGTATACTTCATCACGCCCGCGTCGTTGATCGCGAACAGCGGGCGATAGTTCCGCAGGTTGGTGTCGTCGATCATCGCCATCCGGCGATTGTCCAGGATCAGCCAGTGCCCGTCGAGGCGGGCGGCCGCGACCGCATGGCCTTCGCCATGGAGATCGACCAGCACCAGGATGCGCAGATCCTCAGCCGCAATGCCGGCCATGCGCAGTGCGACATATTTCGCGATCGCATAATCCTCGCAGTCGCCGGCACCGTGGGCAAAGGTGACAAGCGGCGAGCTCCAGACGTCGGCTTCGCCATATTGGGCGAAATCGTCCATGGCGCGGATCGCAAGATTGATGGCGCGGTTGATCTCGCCGATCCGGGCGCGGCCGTCGCGCTGCCGGCCGGCATCGACAATCCCAAGCAGTCTCAGCGCGGCGTCGGAAGCGCAGCGCTCACGGTCGCCGTCGCACAGCGCGAGCTGCACCCGCTCGTCGCCGAGCCTGCGCGCAACACCGTCCCACTTGATCCGCACGCCGCCGCCGTAGACCGGCGAGACGGAAAGCCCGAACGGTTCGCCGGAATCGACCATCAGCTTCATGCCGTACGGAATACCTGCCGGTCCCGCGATCGCGGCCGGTCCGAATGAAAGCAGGCCGCATGCGAACATCGCGGCGCGCAGCGCCTGCCCGGAATTGAAGAACCCCATCTGACACCCCTGGTCCGGGCATCGGCGAGGCTTTTTGCCTGGCGCTCGTGACCGGATCGTTGCAGGGGAATGATGGGCGGAGGGACTTTTCTTCTCCTTAATCCGGGCCTCGACCGGCCCGAAAGCCGCCAACGGGCTGAATCGCCTCTGGCGGGTTCCCGTCAAATTTTACGGATCCGGCCGCCCTGCGGCGGTTCCGCCGGCGGAACTCGCAAAAGGTCACAGTCGTCAACAAAATGCAGGTTTGGGTTGAGTAGGCGCTAAAATCCGCGGGGCATGGCTAATTCGGCGAAATCGTCGGTTTTTGTTATCTGGAACACAGTATTAGCCCGGAAACGTGCACAGTAGCCGGTAGGAGGATGCAGGGAAAAGGTCATTCAAATATTTGTTATCGAGTTTATATTTGAGAATACGTCAAGTTTCGTCGAATCTCTTGTTAGATACGATCTAATACTTTCAAAATTCCACGGTATACTATGCCGGATCGTTGATTCCGCTGCAAAAAGCGCGGATTGTGGCCTCACTTAACTGTCGTCACACAAGCAAGAGATGGTTTCGCCATGCTTCGACCAATGATATGCAGGCTTTGCGGCTTGATTGTTGAATAATTATTAACCTTTTGTGGTGGCCCTTTGAATTACGCCGGCAAATTCGACGCCACGTTTGCTTCCGAAGGCCCGGCTACGCATCCCCACCATGCGTATGTCAATGTCGATTCGTCGCAGGTGCACGCGCCTGCCGACGCGATCATTGTTCCCGACGCGCAACTCTTGTTCCATGCCGACTACAAGCGGTCTGGAACCGACCTGATCCTCTCCAGGGATCATCACGAATTCGTCCTGCACGATTACTTCAGGGGCGGCCACCGCTCGGCGCTGGCTTCGCCCGACGGCGCGCATCTGACCGCCGACATCGTCAAGGCGCTGGTCGGCGAAGTCGATGTCGCCCAGGCGGCCAACAATCCGGCCGCGAGCCAGGTGATCGGCCACTGCACCAAGCTGCAGGGATCGGCGACCGTCATCCGCAACGGCGTCTCCATCATCCTGAACATGGGGGACAACGTCGAGAAGGGCGACGTGGTCCAGTCGGGCTCGAGCTCGACAGTCGGCATCACCTTCATCGACGGCACCGTGTTCGGCCTGTCCTCCAATGCGAGAATGGTGCTGAACGAGATGGTCTACGACCCCAACGGGTCGAGCAATTCCTCGCTCATGAGTCTCGTGGCGGGCACCATCACCTTCGTCGCCGGTGAGACCGCCAAGCACGGCGACATGAAGATCGACACGCCGGTCGCGACCATGGGCATCCGCGGCACGGCAGTGCTGGTCGAGATCGACTTCTCGGTTCCCGGGCAAAACGGGCAGCCGAATGCGAGCTTCCAGGTGCTGGTCGAGCCGGACGGCACCACCGGCTCCTACATCCTGTTCGACAAGACAACGCTGCAGCCGATCGCGATCGTCAATCAGGCCGGGCAGCAACTCAACATCAACAACGGCATCATCAGCCAGACCACGACGCCGCTGTCGCCCGACATCCAGAAGCTGATCACCGACGTCTTCCAGCAGAAGTTTACGGACAATTCGAACACCAAATCGACGTCGCCGTCCAACGACTCGATCAATCCGCAGCAGGGACCGATCATCAAGCTCGCCAATGGTACGACGGCGACGCCGGTCTTTACGGTTACCGGCACCAGCGGCGGCTCGTCCACGCCGCCGCCGAACCAGCAGTCGAACCCGCTGCTGCATGTGTCCGGCACGCTGGCGCTGCAGGTTCTGAATCCCTCGGCGCAGCCGCAGATCAATTTCGCCACCACGGAGCTCGCCAACAAGACCGGCGACGTCAATGATTTCGAAAGTGTCGGCGGCACGTTCCAGTTCCAGGACATCAACCAGGGCGATCGGCCGTCGCTGACGGCCGATTTCACCAAGGTGATCTACACCAACGCCAATGGCAGCTTCACGATCGGCGCCGGCCAGACATTGCCGCCCGGCCTTTCCGCGCTGCAGTTTGCGGACATCTCGGCGACCGCGGTCAAGCTGGCCATGGTGGGGGATCCCGGCAACGCCAACAATGGCAAGGCGACCTGGGTCTACGCGGTTCGCGACAGCGCATTCGATTTCCTCGCCGCGGGCGAGACGCTCACCTTTACCTATCACGTCACCGTAGCCAGCAATTTCGCGCAAGGTCCGGAATTCCAGTCGCAGGACATCACCATCACGGTGACGGGCACCAACGACAAGCCGGTTATCACCACTGGCCCGCAGGGTATCTCTTTTGTTGCAGGCGCCGCCACGCCGGGCGGCGACCTGCCGACAAGCGATCCGACATCAGGCACATTCGCCTTCACCGACGTCGACCTGAGCGACAAGCACACGGCCTCGAAAGCGCTGATAAGCGCGGTGATGTCGAACGGCGGCACGGTTCCGATGCAGTCGGAAACGTTCTTTGAAAGCGCGCTCTCGGCATCGATCGCGACCGACAGCACCGGCACGGGCAAGGGTGTCGTGCACTGGCAGTTCGCCGATCTGCCCGCCGATGTCGCCGACTTCATCCCCAAGGGAGAGTCGGTCACGCTGACCTATGCCGTAACCGTGACGGACTCGAACGGCGCGACCTCCACGCAGACGGTTACGGTCACGATCGGGGGCGCCCCGGGCGAGATCTGGATCCACACGACCGATGACAACTCGCCGGACGGCAACTGGACCACCGGGCAGAACTGGAAGACCGGACGCGCCCCGGTTTCGTCCGACGACGTCATCATCACCACCAACCAGCTGCATCCTCATAACCCGTCCTATCCGGTGACGATCTCCGGCGAGATCGCGGCGGTCGCCAAATCGGTGACGATGGACGATTTCGGCGACCCGACTGACCCGGTCCACCAGGCGCCGGAGCTGGATGTCGCCAGCGGTGCCTCGCTGACCATCAGTGAGGTGCTCAGCCTCTCCGTCGATTCCAGGCTCATCAACGACGGCATTGTCACCGTCGGCGGCAAGCTGGAGCTTCTCGATTCGTTCGATCAAGAGGGTGGCCTGGTCGCGCCCAATCAAAGTGCGATCTTCAACTCCGGGGTACTGAATTTGGAGAAGGGCGGCGACATCCAGGGACTGGCCAACGTCACGAATACCGGGTTGATCGACCTCCAGGGCGGCACGCTCAATGTCGCCGTCGAGATCACCAACTCGGATGGCGAGAGCGACGGTCAGATCACCGTCGAAGAAGAAGCGACGCTCGTGCTCGGCGCCGATGCCAACGACATTGGCAATCCCAATGTCCACGGCGGCATCACCGGCGGGACGGTGACGATCAAGGGCGAGTTGGACTTCCAGGGTTCGAACTTCCTTAGCAACGGCACGCTGATCAATACCGGCCAGGTCAATGTCGCCGGAACCGGCAATTCGCTGGACAACGAGTTCGTCAACAATCTCGGCGGCACGATCTCCATCACCGGAATGCTGACGCTCGACGATGGTACGACGATCGCCGATGGCGATCTCTTCAATTCAGGCACGCTGCAGGTCGAGAGCGTCGATGGCGCAACCCTCGATGGCGTCGCCGTCGACAACACGGGCGGGACCATTGCGGTCGATCGCGAGGAATCACCCGACACTGTCACGCTGACGCTTGATGACGGCACTGCGATCACGAACGGCAATCTGACCGTAGGCAGTGTTGGAATCCTTGAAATCTCGAGTGAGCTGGGAGCGACTCTGGACGGCGTCAGCGTCGACAATTTCGGCCTCATTCGGGTCGACGAAGGCGCCACGCTGCTCTTGGCTGACGGCACGACGGTCTACGGCGGCAGTCTTTCCATCTCCGGTACGCTGGAGGTGGATAGCCTTGGCGGTGCCACGCTCGACGGCGTCAGCGTCGACAATGCCGATCTCGTTCAGGTGGACGACGGCTCCACGCTCCTGCTCGAGGACGGGACCACGATTTTCGGCGGAAGCCTCACCAATGCCGGCACGCTGCAGATCGAAACCTCCGATGGCGCGACGCTCGACGGCGTTACCGTCGACAACACCAACGGCACCATCGCGGTCGATAGCGACTCATCGCCCGACACCGTCACGCTGGTGCTCGACGACGGCACGACGGTCACCGGCGGCAACGTGACGATCGGTGGCGTCGGCATCCTCGAAGTATCCGATGACAGCGGCGTGGCGCTCGACAGCGTCGTCGTCAACAATTCCGGCGTCATCCAGATCGACGAAGGCGCCGCGTTGACGCTGGACGGCTCGACCGTCAATGGCGGCACGATCACCGACGACGGCATGCTCGCCATCGACGAGAACAAGACGCTGAAGCTGAACGGCGTCGCACTGTCCGGCGGCAGGATCAACAATTCAGGCACGGTCGAGATCACCGGATCGGGCAGCATCGAGAACGATCTTTTCGCCAACGCCGCGGCGGTGCTGCTGATCGATGCCGGCAAGACCCTGACGCTCGACGGCACCACCATCACCGGTGGCGATGTCACCAGCCACGGTACGGTAAATGTCGACGCCGGCAAGACACTGGCGCTGAACAGCGTGACGATCACCGGCGGCGATGTCACCAATGCCGGCATCGTCAATTCGACCGGCGGCGCCACGATCGACAATGCCGATATCTCCAACACGGGCACGATCGAGTTGACGATTGGCGTGATGAAGATCGACCCGGTCGGTCAAAGCGACACGCTGACCAATTCGGGCACGGTGCAGGCCAATGGCGGCGAGCTCGACATCGCGGGCGAGCAGATCGTCAACACCGGCACCGTTCAGGCCATCGCCAACGGCACGCTGAAGCTGATCTCGACGACGGTCACGAGCTCCGTCACCGATCCCGTCACGCATGCGGTCACTGACGGCACCGTGTCGGTGGAGAAGGGCGCGACGCTGGACCTGTCGGATTCGGGCATCACCGGCGGCAACGTCTCGATTGCCGGCACGCTGCACGCCGATGGCACGAGCTTCGTCGACGCCGCCATCGCCAACAACGGCCTCATCGAGGTCACCAGCGGCTGGTTGAAGCTATCCGGCTCGATATCGGGTGCCGGTTCGGCCCAGATCGACGCCAATGCCAAGCTTGAGCTCAATCTCGACGACACCCAGGCCATCAATTTCAACGGCGCTGGCGCCGAGTTGAAGATCGATGGCCTGCATCTCACCGGGCCGATCGCGGGCCTTACCGTTACCGACAAGATCGATCTCGGCGGGATCGCCTACGGTACGGCGACCACCGGCACCTATGACGCCACCACCGGCGTGCTCTCGATCACCGACGGCAACTGCGACCACATCGATCTGAATATCGGACCCGGCTATAGCGGCGCACATTTTGCCGGTAGCGACGATGGCTCCGGCCACACGCTGGTCACGCTCAATGCGAACGACGATTTCCCGGCATTCACGCAGGACAGTGTTGCGGCGAGCCTCTTTGAGCAGGCCAATGTCTCGCATTCGTCGACACCCGATACGGTTGGTGGCTCCCTCGTTTTCACGGACATCGATCTGACCGACCGGCCGACCGCGAGCATCATCGCGCAGAGCGTGGTCGACGCCAACGGCAACGACATTTCCTCGACGTTGACGCCGGCCGAGCTGAGCGCGCTCGAAGGCGCGCTGAAGCTCACGCCGCACACGGGCACCGCGAACAACGGGGCGGTGGATTGGTCCTATTCGATCGCCGACAGCAAGCTGGATTTCCTCCGGACGGATCAGACGCTGACGGTGACCTCGACGATCAATCTCGACGATCACCAGGGCGGCGCCGACACAGCCACGATCTCCGTCACCATCCATGGCAGCGAGGATGTGCCGTCGATCGTGGGCGAAAGCAATCCGGCCACGCAGACGGTTATTCTATCGGTCTTGCCGACCGTGCTTGCTCCGGGCGGCACTGACAATGGGCTGGGCCTGAGCCAAGAGTTGTTTGATTCAATTGCCATCGGCTCGGCGTCGAACAACGGACTTGGCCACGGCGATTTCACAAGTGAGGCCCTCGGCGCGACATTCGCCGCGTCCGGCCCTGCCGGCGTGGTGCAGGGCTCGGGGTCGGCGTCGGCAGCCCCGTTCCTGGGGCCGCTGCCGGGCCACGTTGATGAAAGCCACTACCTGAGCATCGGTGGCGGCGGCTCGGAGACCATTACGTTCGCCCACGACCAGAATGCGTTCGGCCTCTATTGGGGCTCGGTCGACTCCTACAACACGATCAGTTTTTACGACGGCAGCGAACTCGTAGCCAGCTACGGCGGAGCCGACGTCACGCCACTGCTTGCCAGCGGGGGACAGTCGTCGTTCTCATCGAACGGCTATGTCGAATTCAAGGATCTGGCGCCGTTCGACAAGGTGGTTCTGGCGAGCAGCTCCAGCGCGTTCGAGGTCGACAACATCTCGGCCGGCTATATCAAGGATTCCCACATTCAGCTCACGAACCCGGTGAGCGGCACCTTGAGCGTCAGCGACGCCGATGTCGGCGATCCGTTGACCGCGAAGGTGACCGCCAATGGCGTTGCGACCTACGACGGCTCGACTACCTTGCCGCCAGGGTTGAATCTCTCCTCGCTGGTTGATGCGCATGCGATCACGTTCGACAGCGTCACGTCGAACGGCGGGCAGGAGGTTCTTCACTGGACCTACAACCCGACGAATGCGAATTTCGACTTCCTCGAGCCCGGTGACACCCTGACCCTGACCTTCAACGCAGAGGTCACGGACGGGCAGGTCACGACCGGCAATCAGGCGCTGACCGTCAACATCGTCGGCACCGGCGCATCGGTCGTGCACGGCACCGACGGCAATGATGCCTTCGTCAACGTGGGCGGCGGCGTGACGATTTTCGGCCAGGCCGGTAACGACACGTTCCAATTCAAGTCGGACTTCGAACGCGCAACGATCGGCGATTTCAACATCGCCAACGACGCGATCAACATCGACAATACGTTGTTTGCCAGCGTGCAAGCCATTCTCGACAGTGCGCAATCGGCCAATTCCGGCCATGACACCGTGATTACCGATGCCGCGCATGATCAGATCACGCTGTCAGGCGTGACGCTGGCGCAGGTCAGGGCGCATCCTGGGGATTTCCATCTGGTGTAGCCGCTGCGGGCTTTCCCGAGCTGACCCGGCCGCAAGCCAATACCGAATGCTTTGAATGCCCTGTCGTGATATGAAGAAGTCATGAAACGGCTTCGGATATTGCGACGGTGGTTGGCGCGGCGCTTCGGCCTTGCGCGGGCGCTGTGCCTGCTGATCCTGGTCGGATTCGCCCTGCTGCGCCTGGCCGATCCGGTCCCGCTGCGCGAGCTGCGCGTACGCACCTTCGACACCTTCCAGCTGCTCGATCCCCGGGTGAAGAAGGTCAAGCCGGTCACGATCGTCGATATCGACGAGAAGAGCCTGGCGACGCTCGGACAGTGGCCGTGGCCGCGCAGCATCATGGCCGACATCGTCGCCGACCTGACCCGCCTCGGCGCCGTCGTCATCGCCTTCGACGTGATGTTCCCCGAACCGGACCGGCTCAATCCGGATGTGGCCGCGCGCACCATGCGCTATCTGGACGAGGCGACCCGAGCCAAGCTGCGCGAGTTGCCGAGCAACGACCAGATCCTGGCCGACGCCATCGGTCACTCGCGCGTGGTGCTGGGTGAAACCGGGCTCGGCGAGGCCCGCTCCGAGCCCGATGATTCGCTGCCTTTGACAGGCGTGGCGACGATCGGCGAAGACGTTGACCCGCTGCAGTTCGTGTTCCAGTTTCCGGGCCTGCTGCGCAACGTCCCGCCGATCGAGAAGGCGGCGGCTGGCCGCGGCCTGCTCACGATCGTGCCGGAGCGTGACGGCATCATCCGGCGCGTGCCGATGGTGTTGCGGGCGCAGGGTAATCCGATGCCCTCGCTGAGCCTGGAAATCCTGCGGGTCGTCACGGGTACGCCCACCATCCTCATCAAATCCGACAAGGCGGGCATCCAGAGCATCAAGCTCAAGGGCATCGAGATTCCGACCGACAGCCACGGCCAGCTCTGGATCCACTTTGCGCGCCAGGACCGCGAGCGCTCGATGTATGTCTCCGCCGCCGACGTGCTGGCGGGCAGCGCGCCGGCCGACAAGATCAAGGGCAAGCTGGTGCTGATCGGCACCTCGGCGGTAGGCCTGAGCGACATCAAGACCACGCCGGTATCGCCGTCCATGCCGGGCGTCGAAATCCACGCCCAGGTTCTGGAAAGTGCGCTGACCGGCGGAGTGGTATCGCAGCCGAACTATGGCTTCGGGCTGGAATTTTTCGCCGCCATGATCGCGGGCGTGCTGATCATCGCCTTTGCGCCGAACCTCGGACCGGCCAGGCTCGTCGCCGTCGGCGCGCTGTTTGCGACCATCCTGGTCGGAAGCTCCTGGTACTTCTATCGGTCTCATCACCTGCTCATCGACTTCACCTATCCGCTGATGTCGACCACGGCGATCTATCTGACGCTGATCTTCTCGAGCTTCGTGCGCGAGCAGGCGCAGCGGCGCCAGATCCGCTCGGCCTTCGGCCAGTATCTGTCGCCGGCCTTTGTCGAGCAGCTCGCGCAGTCGCCGGAGAAGCTCAAGCTCGGCGGCGAAGCGCGCGAGATGACCATCATGTTCTCGGACATGCGCGGCTTCACCTCCATCTCTGAAACCTACAAGGACGACCCGCAGGGCCTGACCGCGTTGATGAACCGATTCCTGACGCCGCTGACCAATGCGATCCTGGACCGCAAGGGCACCATCGACAAATACATGGGCGATGCGGTCATGGCGTTCTGGAATGCGCCGCTCGATGATGACAAGCATCAGCTCAATGCCTGCAATGCCGCCGTCGACATGCTGGAGCGGATCGCCGAGCTCAACAAGACCCGCGAGGAAGAAGCTAGCGAAGGCGGCCCCACCTATGTGCCGCTCAATATCGGTGTCGGCCTCAACACCGGCAATGCCGTGGTCGGCAACATGGGATCGGACACGCGCTTCAACTATTCGGTGTTCGGCGACAGCGTCAATCTGGCCTCTCGCCTCGAAGGCCAGACCAAGGAATACGGCTTTCCGATCATTGTCGGCTCGAAGACCGCGCTCGCCGTGAAGGACGAGTTCGCGATCCTCGAGCTCGACTTCATCATGGTGAAGGGCAAGAAGGAGCCGGAGGTGATCTACGCCATCGCCGGCCGCGAGGACGTGGCGCAGTCCGAGCGCTTCCAGCGCCTGCGCAACCTCACCATCGAAATGCTGGCCTGCTACCGCGGGCGCGACTGGGATGGCGCGCTCGCGGCGATCGAGCGCGGCCGCAAAACCGACGAGGCGAACTCGCTGGAATATCTCTACAACCTCTATGAGGAGCGCATCCTCGATTACAAGGAAAACCCGCCGCCGGAGGACTGGAACGGCGCCTATCAGCTGCTGACGAAGTAACGTCGTCACCCGCGTCGCAATCTCAAAAAATCGTCATTGCGAGCGAAGCGAAGCTATCCAAGATCCTGCCGAATCAAGGGAGTGAACGCGGCATGACAAGACCCAGTGCGAAGGAAATAAGGGCGATCGCGGATATCGCGGGCGTTCCCGTCGAGGCCGCGGTTGCCGAGCGGATCGCCAATTCGATCGGACCGGCGTTTGAAGGCTTTGCGCCGATCGCCGGCACCCTGCCGTTCGATCTCGAGCCGGCGAGCTTCCTGCTGGCGCAAGCCGTGAAGGTTTCGCGATGAGCAGTGAGCCCGCCCTGATGTCGCTGACCGCGGTCGCAAAGGCGATCGCGGACAAGCAGGTTTCCTCGCATGAAGTCACGCGCTCCTGCCTGCACCGGATCGCGCAATGGCAGCCGAAGCTCAATGCCTTCATGGCCGTGGAGGCAGAAGCAGCCCTGAAGGCGGCCGATGAGGCCGATGCTGCGCTGGCAAAGGGACAGAGTTGCGGCCCGCTGCATGGCGTGCCGCTGGCGCACAAAGACATGTATTACGACGCGGGCCACGTCGTGACCTGCGGCTCGGTGATCCGGCGCGATTTCGTCGCGAGCACCACTTCGACCGCGCTCCAGCGGCTGAAAGACGCCGGCACGATCCGGCTCGGCGCGCTCGGGATGGCGGAGTTCGCCTATGGCCCGACCGGACATAACTATCACCACGGCGCCGTGCATAATCCCTGGAAGCTCGGTCACGTGACCGGCGGCTCGTCGTCCGGATCGGGCTCGGCGGTCGCCGCACGCCTGACCTTCGCCGCGCTCGGCTCCGACACCGGCGGTTCGATCCGCATGCCCGCGCATTTCTGCGGCGTGACGGGAATGAAAGTCACCTTTGGCCGCATCTCGCGCGCCGGCGCGATGCCGTTGTCGCAATCGCTCGACACCGTAGGTCCCCTGGCGCGCACCGTTGAAGACTGCGCATTGCTGCTCGGCCTGATGGCGGGCGCGGATCCCGAAGATCCCACTGCGAGCACCTTGCCTGTGCCGGACTATATGGCAGCGACTTCGGCCTCGATCAAAGGTTTGAAGATCGGCGTGCCCTCGTCCTTCTACGTCGACGATCTCGATGCCGATGTCGCAAAAATTCTCGACAACACCATTGCCGTGCTCAAGCGCGAGGGCGCCGATATCGTCAAGGTCGATCTGCCTGACCAGCGCCAGCTCTCTTCCGCCTGCCAGCTCGTGCTCGCGGTGGAAGCCGCCGCCTATCACAAGCGCTGGCTGATCGAGCGGCCGCAGGATTATGGCCCGCAAGTTCTGATGCGGCTGCAGAACGGGCTATCGGTTCCGGCCGTGCTCTATCTCGAAGCAATGCGCTGGCGCGGCCCGGCGCTGGCGGCGCATATCGCGGCCACCGCCAATGTCGATGCGGTGCTGGCGCCGGTTGCGCCGGTCGCGGCGCCCACGATCGCCGAGAGCGATGTCGGCAACGCCCCGGACGCCGAAGCCGTGATCCAGCGTCTGACGCGGTTCACCCGCACCATCAACTACCTCGGCCTGCCGTCGCTCACGATTCCCTCCGGCTTCACGCCCAAAGGGCTTCCCGTCGGCATGCAGCTGGTCGGACGCTCCTTCGACGAAGCGACCTTGCTGACCATCGGCGCGGCGTTCCAGCGCGCGACCGATTTCCACGCAAAGGTGCCGCCATCCGCATGAGCTCTATCCTCGCGGAACAAAGCGCTGCTGTGGCCGCAACGTAACGGTCGCGGGCGAAACGGCAGCGGGGCCCGGCTTTAAGGTCGTCACGTCAGCCGAATACCGGTAGATTCTCAGCCGGCGCGCGGGAAAGCCGCGTGCAACCGGGGGAAATTCTCATGGTCCTGTCCAACGAGAGCATTATCGTCATTCTATTCGTCGGCCTGGTGGCGGGCTGGCTGGCCGGCAAGATCGTTCGCGGCACCGGCTTCGGCATTATCGGCGACATCCTGGTGGGTATTGCTGGTGCGCTGATTGCGGCCCTGCTGTTTCCGAAACTCGGCATCCATCTCGGCACCGGACTCGTCTCCGAGATCATCTATTCCGCGATCGGCGCCATCATCCTGCTCTTTATCGTGCGGCTGGTCCGTACCGGCGGCCGATGGTGACGGAGCGCACGGCGTTCAGAATCGGAAATCTGAGGTTGCAAAAGAGAGGGCGATTCGGTCGGGATAGCCCTTTTTAGTTACGCCTGCGACGCTTTGGGATAAGCTCGCAGCCGTTATTTAGGTTAAATTGATTTCATTGGACGATATTGGCCGGAATTTGTGATATTCCGGCGTTGCATGTCATTGAATCCCCGGACTAAATCCGGACTCGTGCCCTTAATTTGATGAGCTTTGTGGATTGATGGCCCAGGCGCCCGTTGTCCGGCGTTCCGAACTCGGCGATGCCTTGCGCGCCTGCCGCGGCGCGTTTCTTGGCGTTGGCATGATGAGCTGCATCATCAACCTGCTCTATCTCACCGGCTCGGTCTTCATGCTGGAGGTCTATGACCGGGTGCTGCCGAGCCGCAGCGTACCGACCCTGGTCGGTCTCGTCATCCTCGCGAGCTTCCTCTACATGGCCCAGGGTGTGCTCGACATGATCCGCGGGCGCATCCTCGGGCGGGTCGGCACCGCGCTCGATGAAGCGCTCAATGCGCGCGTGTTCGAGACCGTGGTGCGGCTGCCGCTTTTGATCGGAAGTCGCAACGAGGGGCTGCAGCCGCTGCGCGATCTCGACAATGTCCGCGGCTTTCTGGGCGGCATGGGGCCGAGCGCGTTCTTCGATCTGCCCTGGCTGCCGCTTTATCTCGCGATCTGCTTCGCCTTCCATGTGATGATCGGCTTCACCGCCCTGGTCGGCGCCATCATCCTGGTGTCGCTCACCCTCGTCACCGAATATCTGTCGCGCCAGCCCGCGCGCGAGGCCATGGGGCTCGCGGCGCGGCGCAACGATCTTGCGTCCGCGAGCCGGCGCAATGCCGAAGTGACGATCGCGATGGGCATGTTCGGCCGGCTGACGCAGCGCTGGGGCCAGGCCAACGAGAAATATCTGGAAGGCAACCAGCGCGCCTCCGACGTCGCCGGCGGCCTGGGTGCGATCGCCAAGGTGCTGCGCATGATGCTGCAGTCGGCCGTGCTCGGCGTCGGCGCCTATCTCGTCATTCACCAGGAAGCGACCGCCGGCATCATCATCGCGGGCTCGATCCTGAGCGCGCGGGCGCTGGCGCCGGTCGATCTTGCGATCGCGCACTGGAGGAGTTTTGTCGCCGCGCGGCAGAGCTGGCAGCGCCTCACCCATCTGCTGGATCAAATGCCGGTGCGCCCCGTGCCGACCCTGCTGCAGACGCCGTCGAGCCAGCTCGCGGTCGAGGGCATCAGCATCGCCGCTCCTGGCGACCAGAAGGTGATCGTGCAGGATGTGAGCTTTGCGCTCAACGCCGGCCATGGTCTTGGCGTGATTGGGCCGAGCGGCTCGGGCAAGTCGTCGCTGATCCGCGCGCTGGTCGGCGTCTGGCAGCCGTTCCGCGGCAAGGTCCGGCTCGACGGCGCGGCGCTCGACCAATGGTCGTCCGACGTGCTCGGCCGTCACATCGGCTATCTGCCGCAGGACGTCGAGCTGTTCACCGGCACGGTCGCGCAGAATATCTGCCGCTTCGATCCCGAGGCGAAGTCCGATGACATCATCGCCGCCGCCAAGGAAGCCGGCGTGCACGACATGATCATCAAGATGCGCGACGGCTATAACACCCAGGTCGGCGAGCAGGGCGCTTCCGTCTCGGCCGGGCAGGCGCAGCGCGTGGCGCTGGCGCGCGCGGTCTATGGCGATCCCTTCCTGATCGTGCTCGACGAGCCCAATTCCAATCTCGACACCGAAGGCGACGAGGCGCTGACGCGGGCGGTGCGCGGCGCGCGCGAACGCGGCGCCATCGTCGTCGTGGTCGCGCATCGGCCGATCGGGATCGAGGCCGTCGATCAGGTCCTGGTACTGAAGGATGGCCGCATGCAGGCCTTCGGTCCGAAGGAGCAGGTACTGGCGCAGGTGCTGGCGCCGCGCGTCGCTGCTCCCACGCCGATCAAGATCGTGTCCGACGCAGGAGCTAAATCTTGAGTGCCAAATCATGAGCGTTCAATTCGTGAGCTCCAGGGTCACGGGCTCCAAGATCATGGGCTCCAAGATCACGGGCGAAGGCGGTATGCAAGGCGTGCGCCGATCGATCCGGCTACACCTGATCATCGGGCTTTCGGTGGTCGCAGTGCTCGCCGGGGGCCTCGGTACCTGGGCCTCGACCCAGGAGATATCGGGCGCGTTGATTGCGCCCGGCCAGATCGTCGTCGAAACCAATGTGAAGAAGGTGCAGCATCCGACCGGCGGGGTCGTCGGTGAATTGCTGGCGCGGGACGGCGACGCGGTCAAGGCAGGCCAGATACTGGTCCGCCTCGACGACACCGTCACCAAGGCCAATCTCGCCATCGTCACCAAGAATCTCGACGCGGCGCTGGCGCGCGCCGCGCGGCTGGAGGCCGAACAGCGCGGACTGGACAAGATCACGTTTCCGCAGCAGCTCTTGAGCCGCGCCAGCGATCCCGATGTCGCCGGCGTGATGTCGAGCGAAAGCAAGCTGTTTGATGTCCGCGTCACCGGCCGCGCAGGACAGAAGGCGCAATTGCATGAGCGGGTGACCCAGCTCAATGAGGAGATCGCCGGCCTTACCGCGCAGGAGAACGCCAAGGGCCAGGAAATTGCGCTGATCGACAAGGAGCTCACGGGCGTCCGCGATCTCTACGACAAGCGTCTCGTTCAGATCTCGCGCCTCACCACGCTCGAGCGCGACGCCGCGCGGCTGAACGGCGAGCGCGCGCAATATATCGCCTCGCGCGCGCAGGCCAAGGGCAAGATCACCGAAACCGAGTTGCAGATCATCCAGGTCGACAAGGACATGGTCAGCGAAGTCTCCAAGGATCTGCGCGAGACCAATGACAAGGTCGGCGAATATATCGAGCGCAAGGTCACGGCCGAGGACCAGCTCAGGCGGGTCGATATCCGCGCGCCGCAGGACGGCATTGTCGAGCAGTCGACCGTGCACACGGTCGGGGGCGTCATCACCGCGGGCGACACCATCATGATCGTCGTGCCGCAGAGCGACGATCTGCAGGTCGAGGCCAAGGTCAATCCGCAGGACATCGACAAGCTGCAGGTCGGCCAGAAGACGCTGCTGCGGCTTTCCGCCTTCAACCAGCGCACCACGCCGGAGCTCAACGGCGTCGTCAGCCGCGTGTCGCCCGACGTCACCACCGACCAGCGCTCGGGCCAGAGCTACTACACCATCCGCGTCTCGATGTCCCCGGAAGAGATCGCCCGTCTTGGCGAGGCCAAGCTGATCCCGGGCATGCCGGCCGAAGCCTTCGTGCAGACCGGCGATCGCACCATGTTGTCCTACCTGATGAAGCCGCTGCACGACCAGCTGATGCGCGCGTTCAGGGAGAAATAAGCGGCAGCTCTCGAGTCAGTAACCGGCGTAGGGCGAATGGATCCTGAAATCGCTTTCATGACGGAAGGCCAAGGGCGGCGTCATCGGCTTCGCCGAGGGGGGCACCAAAACTGCCGTGAAGCGCTGGGTCGCCCCAGCGTGACCCAACAGTGTCGATTGAACGGTGAATTCGGACTTGACAAATCTCGGAGCACGGGCCGCGGCTTCTTCAATCGAGGCAATACAGCCTGCATCCTCGCCAAAGCATAACGCAGCCCACCCGCGCTCGAGAACGGCGCTATCCGGCTGTTTCTTCATGCGCGGATTGACGAGCCGGTTCTCATAGAACGGATGATCCGGACTATAGAAAGCGAGCGCCAAAGCGAGATCGTCGTCGCCGCCGACAGCGAGTAGCGCGGCATCGGATTGGGCGTGCCACAGCCGGGTCAATTCCTCGGCGGCCGGCCGATAGAAGTTGCGGCCTTCGTGCAGGGGGTGACTGTTTCGATAGAGAGCATGAGCGGGCGCCACGACCAGCACCGCGAATGCCGCCATGCCCATGACTGCAATCGCCAGGCTGACGGAATGGAAGCGATCGATCGAATAGCTCGCACCGCAGACAATCAGTATCGCCATCATGAAAATGCCCTGCAGGGCCCAGATCGGCTGCATGTCCGTTTCCATCACGACGGCGGTGATCGGAGGAAAAATCATCGTTCCGACGGCGACGAGAAACAGCAGCCACAGGCCGGGGTTCAATGCCCGGAAGTCCCGGGCGAATCTCTTCAGCCTTTCGCCTGCAATCAGAACCCATGCCGCCGCAGGTAGCACAAGGACCAGTGCAACGCCCGGAATGAAGAGAAGCGCTTGCGCGATGGCGACGTCAAAAGGCTTGCCCGCATGCGTCGCGAGTGCATAGACGCACGGCTTTGCGCCGGTCGTTGCCAGCCAGTGCAGGTGCGGAGCGAGCATCCCGAGCCCAGCAATCAGCGAAGCCCAGGGAGCCGACGACCCAAAATAGGACCGGCGTTGCGGATGCAGCATAGCAGCGAAAGCGAAACTGGCGATCAGGAACAACGAATAATATTTGCCGAGCATTGCGAGTGCGGCGGCTGCGCCGGCCGCAACGGCCCAACCGAGCCGGCGCGTTTCAAACGACCGCAGAAAGCAATAGGTCGCGAGCGGCCAAACGGCCAGCAGGACTGCGTTGGCATTGAAGCGCTGGGCGTGAAACTGATAGGTCGGCTGCAGCATGAGAAGAAACAATACGATCAGGCGCTTGTCGCCCTTCACGAAGCGGCGCGAAATGAGATCGACCATCCACATCGCAATCGCCGAATTGCTCAACGCCATCAACTGAAACGACCAATTGCTGAGTGGAAAGACTGACGTCCAGGCTCGGGCAACCCATCCCATCAGTGGCGGATGTTTGGGATAGCCCCACTCGACGCTGCGTCCGAATGTCCATGTTTCGAGTACATCGGGATGCAGATCGCCGCCATAATAGGCGATCGACAGAAAGGCCTGCCACACTGCGACGAAGCCGATAAGGAGCAGCGGGACAGCCCAGCCCGCTTCGACGCCGTCCATCCAAAGCAGAATTGGCCGTCGCCAATCCGCACAGGGGATTTTCGAGCGTGCAAGCTCGGAAAAGGTCGGCACCAGCCTGTCGATCGCAACGGGGCAACACAAAACGCGTCCTCCGCTTGCACCGCGAGGCCGGATAACAACACGCTCGCGCTGCTCGGCAGCGCGGATCCGCTTTCGTTAAAAAATGTTCATGTCTCAAATCGAAAGTCTTGATGAAAAAATTGAGATCATATGCGTTCAAAAGTTGCTCCCGCAATTGCCGACGAAAAGCATCTCGCCCGAGTCTCGCGGGCAAGAATGTGGACTGTTGCGATAGCCTTTTTGCGGAACTCGGTGGGGCCGGAAGGGCCTCGTGGTGACGGCAGCCGTCAGCCCAGATTCTTCAGCAGCAGATTCAGCGCGGTCTTCGCGAACTCCTGCATGTTCGCCTGCCGGTCATTGCTCCCGGTCTCCAGCGTGATCACCGACGTCGCGCTTCCTGCGGCCGCCATGCAGCTGTGGCCGGCGGCATCGCCATAGCGGTTGCCGGTCGGCCCGGTGGCTCCGGTCTCGGACAGGCCCCAGTCGGTGGCAAAGCGGCGACGCACCTGTTCCGCCAGCAGTTTGGCGTAGGGCTCCGACGCCGAACGAATCCCCTTCATCGCCTCGTCGGGAATATCCATCAGGATGCGCCGCGCGTCGCGGGTGTAGACCACGCCGCCGCCGAGGAAATAGGCGGATGCCCCGGGCACGGCGAGCAGCGACGCGGAGATCAGCCCCCCGGTGGAAGACTCCGCGACCGCGATGGTCTGTTTTCGCGCGATCAATTTCGCCGCGACCTGCTCGGCGATGCCAACGAGTTCCTTCATGTTACTAGCTCCGGTGCAGGATCCGCTTGAGCAGCGGCTTCTTCGTGTCCGGCTTGTCGGCCAGCGAATGATAGACGACGCGAATGAAGTTCTTGGCTGCAAGCGCGCTCGGCGACCATTTCACGTCGAGATCGGCGAAGGGTTTTGCCGCGACCACTTCGTCCTCGCTCTTGCCGTCCTTGACCAGCTGCTCCATGCGGCCGCGCGCGGTGTCCAGCATGGTGCGGTAGTCGAGCAGCGCCGCCTTGTCGGCAATAGGGCCGTGGCCCGCCACGATGCGGCTCTTGTCGTTGCAGAGTTTGAGATAGATATCGGCGGCGGCGATCATGCCCTTGATGTTGCCGCCGTTGGCGAAGTCGATATTGGGATAGCGGCCGTTGGTGAAGGTGTCGCCGGTGGCGAGCACGTTCGCGGTCTTGAACCAGACATAGGTGTCGCCATCGGTATGGGCGTTGGCGATGTGCTTCAGATCGGCAACGCGGCCCACCATCATGATCTTGAAATTGTCGGTATAGGTTTTCTTCGGCAGCGCGTCGGCCGCCACTGGCGGCGTCTTGACGCCGGTCAGGCCGTTGGTCGTGCCGGCCGCGAGGCGGTTCTTGACGTTGAGATGGGCGATGACGATTGCGCCATCTTTGGCGAAGGGCGCGTTGCCGCCGGTGTGGTCGCCATGGAAATGGGTGTTGATGAGCCACTTGACCGGCCGGTTCGAGATGGTTGCGATCGCGGCCTTGATCTTGTCGTGCAGTGGCGCGAACTCGCCGTCGACCATGATGATGCCATCCTTGGCGGTCGCGACCGTGATGTTGCCGCCCTGGCCTGCGAGCATGTAGATGCCGTCGCCGAGGTCGGTGGTCTTGATCTCGACCTTGGAGAAATCGGGCGGCGGAGGCGCCGTGGGAGCAGGAGTTGCCGGCTGCTGTTGGGCGAGGGCGCCTCCCGCAAGCCAGAGCGTGGTTGCGACCACAGCCAGTCCAGTCCGAATCATCGAAAAGCCTCCCCAGCCCGATTTCAGATTTCCTAGCACAGGATTGCATGGCTTGCCGAGTTGCGGCCACGGGGCCGCCCTGCTTCAATGGGCCTTGGCGAGCAGCGCGGCAACAGCGCGAGGCACAGAGGAAAGCGCGAGGAAAACCTCATGACCATCCCGCTTCCCGGCGGCGTCGATTGCGACCTGCACCCGGCGGTGCCGCATCTGACCAGCCTTTTGCCTTACATGAACGACTACTGGCGCGACCAGGTGACGACGCGCGGCATGGTCGATCTGGTCTCGCAATCCTATCCGACCAATTCGCCGATTTCCTCGCGGCCCGACTGGCGGCCCGCCAAGGGCAAGCCCGGCTCCAGTCTGCAAGACATGCAGAAGCAGGCGCTCGACCCGTTCAGGGTCGCCTATGGCATCTGCAACCCGCTCTATGGCGTGCAGATGGTGTTCTCCGAGGACATGCAGGACACGTTCTGCCGCGCGCTGAACGATTGGCTGGTAAAGGAGTGGCTCGACAAGGACGCACGGCTGCGTGGCTCGATCGTGATCCCGACGCAAAGCGTGGAGAAGTCGGTCGCCGAAATCGAGCGCTGTGCCAGGGACAAGCGCTTTGTCCAGGTCCTGATGCTGGTGATGGGCGATATGCCCTTGGGAAAACGCGCCTACTGGCCGATCTATGCCGCCGCCGAGCGCTTGGGCCTTCCGATCGGCGTTCATGCCGGCTCGGCCTATCACAACCCGCCCACGTCAGTGGGCTGGGGCTCCTATCACATCGAGGATTATGTCGCGCAGGCCCAGGCCTTCCAGACCCAGCTGACCAGCCTGATCGTCGAGGGCGTGTTCGCGCGCCATCCGAGGCTGAAAATGGTCATGCTGGAGTCCGGCTTCACCTGGCTCGCGCCATTCGTCTGGCGGCTGCACAAGTTCTGGCGCGGCATCCGCATGGAAACGCCCTGGGTCGACCGCGCGCCGATGGAAATTGTGCAGGGCAACATCCGTTTTTCGCTGCAGCCAGTCGATGCGCCGCCTGATTCGGCAACGCTGCATCGCCTGTTCGACCATATGCAGTCGGACGAATTGCTTCTATTCTCAACGGATTATCCGCACTGGCAATTCGAGGGCAACGATGCACTGCCGGATGGATTATCCCAAGAACTCGTGCGCAAGATCATGATCGATAACCCGCTTGCCACCTACGGCCGGCTGACAGCCAAGGAGACGGTTTCATGAACATCCAGCTCCGTGATCGTCCCGAAGTTGCGTCATCGGTATCAGCGAAAACCGCGATCGCCGATTGCGACATCCATCCGGCACGCGCGACCAGGAAGGAGTTGTATCCCTTCCTCGCCAAGCGCTGGCACGAGCATCTCGAAGTCTATCAGGAGCATCCCTATCAGGGCATGATGGAAGGCCCGCCCTATCCCAAGGCGCAGCCCAACGCCTCGCGCCGCGACGCCTATCCGCCGGAAGGCGGCTCGCAGGGCTCCTCGCTGTCGTTCATGCAGAAGCAGCATCTCGATCCCAACAATGTCGTGCTCGGCGTGCTCAATCCGCTCCGGACCGGGCAGGGCCTGCGCAACCACGATCTCGCGGCCGCGATCTGCTCGGCGATCAATGACTGGCAGATCGAGAAGTGGACCAGCAAGGACTCGCGATTGAAGGGCTCGGTCGTGGTCGCGAACGAGGATGGCGCGACCGCGGCGGCCGAAATCAGGAAGCACGCGGGCGATCCGAATTTCGTGCAGGTGCTGCTCTTGAGTCGCAATGTCGAGCCGCTCGGCCAGCGCCGCTATTGGCCGATCTATGAGGCGGCGCAAGAGGCCGGCCTTCCCATCGGCGTGCATGCGTTCGGCTTCGGCGGCAACCCGATCACCGCATCGGGCTGGCCGAGCTACTACATCGAGGAGATGGTCGGGCACTCGCAATGCCAGCAGACGGCGCTGGCAAGCATCGTGCTGGAGGGCGTGTTCGAGCGCTATCCCAAATTGAACATGGTCATGGTCGAGGCCGGTTTCGGCTGGGCGCCGTCGCTGGCCTGGCGGCTCGACCGCAACTGGGAGCGGCTGCGCAGCGAGGTGCCGCATGTAAAGCGGCCGCCATCGGAATATATCCGTGACCACATCTGGTGGACGACGCAGCCGATGGAGGACCCGGAGCGGCGCGACCATCTGTTCGACGTGATCGACTGGGTCAGCTGGGACAAGCTGTTGTTCGCGACCGACTATCCGCATTGGGACTACGACGATCCCTCGCGCGTGCTGCCGGCGGGCGTCTCCGACGCCAACCGCGAGGCGTTCTATCTCGGCAATGCAAAGAAGGTTTACGGGGTCGCATGATCCGGAAAAGTGTGAAGCGGTTTTCCGATTAAGATCATGCGAGAAAAGCCATGACGCGTCATGTTATTGCCCCGGTGGACGAGTTGCCGCCGGGGACGCGCAAATTCGTCACCATCGACGACCGGCCGATCGCGATCTTCAACATCAAGGGCGAATATTTCGGCCTGCTCAATCGCTGCCCGCATCAGGGCGCGGCGCTCTGCGAGGGGCCGCTGATCGGGCTGGCGCAATCGTCCGATCCCGGCGAGATCGAATATACGAAGCTCGGCGAGATCATCCGCTGTCCCTGGCACGGCTGGGAGTTCGACGTCCGCACCGGCCAGTCCTATTGCGATCCCCGCCGCTTCCGTGTGAAGGCCTATCCGGTCAATGTCGAGCCGGGGACAAATGTCGTGAAAGGGCCGTATATCGCCGAAACCATCACGGTGGCGGTCGAAAGCGATTACGTGGTTGCTGATCTTTAATTCCTCGTCATTCCGGGGCGCCGCGCAGCGGCGAGCCCGGAACTCGTTACGTCACCCGCCTCACGGCCCGATGGATTCCGGGCGCCCGCGTCTTCGGCGCATCCGGGAATGACAATGGAGAGTTCGCATCGCCCTTCGACTGCGCGCGTCATGACCAAGGGCTATCTGTGGAGCCTCAAGAGGTTGTCCTCGGTTAGACCGAGTCTGCTGATAGGCGGTTGAAAATTTATGCCGCCATGAGGCCTGTGCCAATTGTATTTGTGCAGCCAAACTGGGAGTTGGGCGGCGCGACGATCGGACGTGGGGTAGGCTTGTGCGTAGGCCCACTCCCTGAGCGCGGTCTGGATGAAGCGCTCGGCTTTGCCGTTGGTTTTGGGCGTGTAAGGCCTGGTGCGGATATGCTTGATGCCGAGATCCCGACAGGCGTCGCGAAAAGCAAAGCCTAGGAGCCTGTCTGAATAGTCGCTGTTCAAGTGTAAGCGAGTTTGATTCAAGCTTGGGCTATGAGCAAGTATTTTCGGCCCTGGAACATCGATCAGACGCTGCTGCTGCCGGCGAATGTGCAGGACTTCGTGCCGAAAGGCCATGTTTCGCGATTTATCGTTGAGCTGGTGCGGGAGAGCCTCGATCTGAAGGAGATCACGGGCAGCTATGTGAGCGGTCTCGGGCAGCCGCCGTTTGACCCGCGGATGATGGTGGCGCTTCTGCTGCACGGCTATGCGAGTGGGTTGTATTCGTCGCGGCGGATTGCGAAGGCCTGCCGGGAACGGAATGATTTTGTGATGATTGTGGCGCTCGATCCGCCGGACTTCCGCACCATCAGCGACTTCCGCAAGCGGCATTTGAGGGCACTCGGTGCGCTGTTTCTGCAGGTTCTGAAGCTGTGCGAGACGGTCGGGCTGGTCAAACTCGGCCACGTGGCCTTGGATGGCACGAAGATCAAGGCGAACGCGTCGAAACATAAAGCGATGAGTTATGAGCGCATGAAGAAACGCGAGGCGGAATTGAAGGCCGAGGTCGCGCGCATGCTGGCGGCGGCCGAGGCGGCGGATGCCGAAGAGGACGAGATGTTCGGCAAGGACAAGCGCGGCGACGAGCTGCCGGATTGGGCCGGCGACAAGCAGAAACGGCTGGCGAAGATCCAGCAGGCGATGGCGGCGCTGGAGGCGGAGGCCAGGCTGGCGGCGGAGGAAGAGCGTCGCATCGAGGCCGAAAAGCAACAGCAGCGCCAGGCCGAAGGCCGCAAGAAGCCGGGCAAACCGGCAGCGCCGCCCTCGGACCAACCCGATCCCAAGTCGCAACGCAACTTCACCGATCCGGAAAGCCGCATCATGAAGTCGAAGGATGGCTTCGTTCAGGCCTATAATGCCCAGGCCGCCGTCGACGCAGGCGCCCAGATCATTGTCGCGCACGAACTGACGCAGTGCGGCAGCGATCAGGGCCAGATGGTGCCCCTGATCGAGGCCATCGAGAACAACCTCGGCCGCAAGCCTGAGCAGGCCTCGGCGGACTCCGGCTACTGCAGCGAGGCTAATCTCGAAGCGCTGGAAGCATACGGTATCGACGGCTATGTCGCGCCGGGACGCGCCAAACACCCGACAGCCGCGAACGGAAAAATCGGCGGACCGCTGACCCAACGGATGCGAAAGAAGATCGACGATGGCGGCTTCGAAACACCCTATCGATTGCGAAAGCAAGTGGTGGAGCCGGTGTTCGGACAGGTCAAACAGGCGCGCGGCTTCCGCCAGTTCCTGTTGCGGGGCGTCGAGAAAGTGCGGGCCGAGTGGGCCATGATCTGCACCGCCCACAACCTCCTGAAGCTGTTCACCCTCGCAAACGCCGCCTGAGCCGGCTACCCTGCAACAAATGCCAGGTCGCGATGCCTATCTGGACGCGCTCCTAGGTAGCAACCACCGTTGTCGGTCATGACGCGGCTCACGGTGACGCCAAGGTTTTTGTAGTAAGCGACAGCGGCCTTGAGGAAGGCAACGGCGCTGTCAGCTGACTGATCGGGCTTGACCTCGGAGAAGGCCACGCGGGAATGGTCATCGATACAGACATGGACGAACTCCCAGCCGAGGCCGCGACAATGACTATAGCCGGTCCGATTGCCGGTGATGCGGCGGCCGATCTGGCTGAAACGACCGAGCTTTTTGATGTCGATATGAATGATCTCGCCGGGCGCGGCGCGTTCATAGCGGCGCACCGGCTCGGCCGGCTCCAGGTCGCGTATCCGGTTTAATCTCAAGCGTCTCAGAATACGGCTGACAGTCGCTGCCGATACACCGACTTCGGCAGCGATCTGCTGGCCGGTGTGGCGCTGCCGGCGCAACGTCTCGATCACCGCGCATGTGGCAGGCGCTGTTTGGCTTGGCGATGAAAGGGGTCTTGAGGAGCGATCGCGCAATCCATCGACGCCTTCTGCGCGGAAACGGTCGACCCATTTGGTGACTGTCTTGGGCGTTGTGTTGAACTGGCGGGCGGCTGCAGCCTTGCTGAGCCCTTCTTCCACCACGCTGCGTACCATCGCCTGTCGACCTTTAGGCGTCAGAGGAGCATTCTTGTGGGTGTCCATTCGGTTCTCCGCGAATCGCTGGTGTTTGGCGACTTCAGAGTTCCCGGTCAGGGCCGAATGGACAACCTCCTGAAAGACCACAGCTATCCACCTTTCAGGCGATCCCCAGCCAGGAAACATCCGGTAGATAGGGTCGCGCCCGGCTGATAGGATCTTGCAAGAAAGCCGGCCTGAATGCATCCTGAGGTTTTGTCAAGCTGAGGGAGGAACCATGGACAAGCCGCATGGACCTTCGGCGCTTCTTAAGCGCCACCGTCTGACCGATGTAAAATGGCCGATCGATCACCTCGCGCGCGGAGAACATAGCCGGCGAAGCGAGAAAGGCTTAATTCAACAGATAGGTCGACCAAAGTCGGCCGAGAGTTGGACCACTATCGTTAACGATCATCCGGAATTTTTTCAGAGTCTCGACGGCGATCATCCGCTGGTTCTTCGTGAACGCTTCCGTCAGACTGGCAAGCGGGAGTTGAGCGCAAGCGAAATTGACCGATTGCACGAGCAGGCGACTGCCGCTGATCGCGCTGCGAAAGGCGTGACGGATGACCGGCCGAAATCATCATCAAGTGCTCCAGGCCGCAAAGCTTCTGCGGCGTCTGTCCGACCCTCCGGCGAACGTGGCGCCGCCGCATCGCGGCACTCCCGTCGTTCAGATGGTCGAGAGTCTCCGCCAAGACCGATGATCGACTACTTGATTCTCGTGCCTATGGACGAAGAGTTTGAGTGCGCCCGGGACGTTTGGCGCAACGTGAAGCCGAACGACAACGTCAGGATCGGCGCGTTCGACTACTATCGCTTTCTGTATAAGGCGGAGCATGGCGAGGCGCTCGTCGTCATTGCTCCCATGGGCGCAATGGGGCTCACCTGGACAGGGTTGTTTGCGACTCAAGCTATTGAAGTTTGGAAGCCGGCAAATGTCATTTTGATCGGCATTGCGGGAAGCCTTGTCGGACGAAGGCTTCCGTTGGGCGATGTAATCATTCCCGATCAAGTCGTCGGATATCAGCTTGGCGATATCGTTGAAAAGGACGGTACGTATCAATATGAGTTCCGCCGGGAGGCGGTGCCCGTCAATTTTCGCCTTCTAGCCGACGCCAGGGAGTTGATCCGGGAAGATTCAAAAAATTGGGCATTGCGGGCAGTTCGGGCGAGCTTCGAGGATAACAAGGCTCGCGGCCTTAGCTTGGGCACGCCCAACGTCCACAGCGGTGAGAAAAGTCTTCTGGCGTCAGGAAACTTCGTCGTGAAGTCGAAGAAATACGCTGAAGCTTTGCGCAACCTCAATTCTCAGGTGAGAGCAGTTGAAATGGAGGCAATGGGATTGTTTGATGCCTTGAGGCCACTAAGAAGTGCACCACTCGCACTGGTCGTGCGTGGGATATCCGACTACGCTGATCCAGACAAGGAGCTTCAGGATGAAGCATCTGGCGGGAATTTTCGAAGATCGGCGATGAGATCGGCTACGCAGTTTGTGCTCGACCTTGTCGGTCGCCGGCTATCGCGGGAATTGCGAGATGACATCGAGGATTTTGTCTTTGACGCGGTTAAGGCCCGTGCTCCGCGTAAGGCCGCGTTGGATCACGATCTTACTCCGGAGGGGGAGGGGTCCCGCTACATTGCCTTTGATCCGCTTATCGAAAGAAAAGGCGGAATGACGGAAATCAAGCAGTTGGAAATTCAAGCCAAAGGAAAAAAAGCGAGCCGGAAAGCGGTCCAAATCGCGCTATGCCAAATTCGACAAGGATGGCGGCGGATCATCAAGCCTGATGGTAGTGACGGAGTGTGGGCCTGCTCGGTCGAACGATCCGGAGGGCCCTATTCCCTGAGTCTGGTCATAGTCGCGCCTGATCCTGCACTATCGTTCGTAATCACAGCCATCGACGAGTTTGGCCGGAAAGCACCCCCACTGACGGTAGGTCCAGACAAATGAGCTATACCATTACGCTCTGCGATGCATCGTTTCTGGATGTGACGACCCCAGCTATTCAGCTGGAGGCAACATCCCCCGGCGGTACGGTACTGTGTTCGCTTGCAAACGCACCTCTTGGAGGCCGTTACGGAGGAACGTTGACATTCAATCCTGCGCGCCAGAGGTTCAACGTTGAGATAAATACCTCAGGTACTCGCTATGCGCCTCTTGTGCTTGAGAATTTGAACGGCGACCGCCACCCTCAAACAATTAACGTACTTCTTCTCCTGATGCCAACTGGCTCGAGTGGTGAGCGTCCTTCGACGTCCGCGGAGCTCCAGCGTTTTATCCGTAGTCAAGATTGGTCCATCGAGGAGAAGGGCGCAGTATATCAGTCTATTAGAACGCTGGCGTATTTGAAAAGGCAAACAAGCGATCGCATAAGAATCCTGCTTCAGGAAACCGAGTCGCTCCTGGATGCCGCAGGCATAAGCTCCGACCTCGTGTTGGTATGATGGTCTAAGATTGAGGTTCGTTGGTAGACATTGACCTCCGGGGCAACCGAAGAACGCGGGCTCGGAACAATGGGCCAACGCATACGAGGAAAAACCTTCCGATGAGTCCGGTGTCTGTATTGTCGCGCCGCCAGCTTGGGCGAACCGGGCTCGACGTTTCCGTCCTTGGATTTGGAACGGCGCCGCTGGGCGACCTCTTTGTCCGGATTCCCGACGAGATGGCCATTGCCACGGTGGAGCGGGCCTTTGCGCTCGGCATCAATCTGCTCGATACATCTCCGCTCTATGGGCGAGGCCTTGCGGAACACCGCTGTGGAACGGCGCTCAGGCGGGTGGAGCGGCGGGACATCGTGCTCTGCACCAAGGTCGGCCGCTGGATGGACCCGTTTCGAGCGCCGGACGATGCTTCCGGATTTGTCGGCGGCCAGCCGCACCGCGCCGTGTTCGATTATTCCTATGACGGCACCATGCGGAGCGTCGAGCAGTCGCTGCTGCGGCTCGGCACCGACCGGCTGGACCTGCTGCTGATTCACGACGTCGACGTCTGGACCCACGGCCGCGATGCGATCGAGCAGCGCTTCCGCGAAGCGATGGAAGGGGCCTATGTCGCGCTCGACCGGCTTCGTGGCGAAGGCTTGGTCAAGGGCATCGGCATCGGCGTGAACGAAGCCGACATGTGCGTGCGGTTTGCGAAGGCCGGATCGTTCGACACCATGCTGCTGGCCGGGCGCTACTCGCTGCTGGAGCAACCGGCGCTGGCCGAGTTTCTGCCGCTGGCGCAACAACAGGGCATCGGCGTGATGCTCGGTGGCGTCTTCAATTCCGGCATTCTCGCGACCGGCGCTATTGCCGGGGCCAAGTATAATTATCGCGACGCGCCTCCCGAAATCCTCGACCGGGTTTCGCGGATCGAGCGAGTCTGTGCCGCGCACGACACGGCCTTGCCGACTGCCGCGCTGCATTTCGCCCTCGGCCATCCGGCCGTCGCCAGTCTCGTGCTGGGAGGGCAAACGCCAGAGGAGGTTGAACGCAACGTGGCCGCCCTTTCCAGCAAGGTGCCGGGCGCGCTTTGGCGCGACCTGAAGGCCGAGCACCTGCTCGACGCGTCTGCGCCCGTTCCATCGGATCATGGTTGATGCGGATCGATGCGCATCATCATCTCTGGACGTTGGCACGCGGCGACTATGGCTGGCTGACGCCAGCTTTCGCGCCGATCTATCGTGACTTTGATCTGTCGGACCTGACGCCGCTCCTCTCCACGAGCCAGATCGAGGGAACGATCCTGGTGCAGGCCGCTCCGACCGAAGCGGAGACGCTGTTTCTTCTCGATATCGCGGAACAGGCCGAACTGGTGCGCGGCGTGGTCGGCTGGACCGATTTTGACGCGGCCAACGCCGTAGCACGCATCGAGGCGCTGGCGGCACGGAAGCTTCTCGTTGGGCTCAGGCCGATGGTGCAGGACATCGCCGACGATGACTGGCTGCTTCGTCCCGCATTGGCGCCGCTGCTCGCGGCGATGGCGAGGCACGGCATGGTGTTCGACGCGCTGGTATTGCCCCGTCACATGACGAGATTGATCGAGGTGGTCGATCGCCACGCCGACCTGCAATTCGTGCTGGATCATTGCGCCAAGCCGCATCTTGCGACCGGCGACATTGGGGAATGGAAGCAACATATCGCGCTGCTGGCGCAACGCTCCAACGTGGTCTGCAAGCTGTCCGGTCTTGTGACCGAGGCGAGAGCTGACTGGCAGATCGCGGACCTGCGTCCGGCAGTGGATCACGTCCGCGCCTGCTTTGGGCCGCAACGCCTGCTGTGGGGAAGCGACTGGCCGGTGGTCGATCTCGCCGGCGGTTACGCGAAATGGCTTGCCGCCGCCGAAGCCCTGCTGGCCGGCCTGTCATCGGCCGAGCAGGCGGATGTGTTCGGCGGCAACGCCGGGCGCATCTATCTGGCCAAACGCGGGCGAAGAATATCGTGACCTACTTGCCCGCACCGGTGGTCAGGCCAGAGACGATGTAGCGCTCGAGGAAAATCCCGACCAACACCAGTGGCGCGATCGCCGCCGTCGACAGCGCCGCCATCGACCACCAGTTGATGCCTTGCGAGCCGGTCTGGCTCGCCACCATCACCGGCAGGGTCTTGGCATCCGTGCTCGTCAGCAAGGCTGCAAAGAAATACTCGTTCCAGCACAGCACCAGCGAGAGGATGAATGCGGCCGCCATGCCGGGAACGGCGAGCGGCAGGATGATGCGGATGAAGGCGCCCCACACCGACAGGCCGTCCACGAACGCTGCTTCATCGAGCTCGATCGGGATAGAGTTGAACTGGTCGCGCATGATCCAGATCACGATCGGCAGCACCGTGAGCGTGTAAAGCAGGATCAGGCCAAATCTGGTGTCGAGCAGCGCCAAGGCCTTGTAGAGTACCAGGAACGGCAGGGCCAGCACGACCGGCGGCAGGATCAGCTGCGACATGAAGAAGAACAGGATGTCGTCATTGCGCATCCAGGCGAACTTGTAGCGGAAACGACTGAGGCCATAGGCGGCAAGCGAGCCTAGCACCAGCGCCAGCATTGACGCGCCGACCGAGGTGATGATGCTGTTCGCAAACCGGCTGGTGAATTCGGCCCGCGCCGTCGATGTTTCAAGGATCGTATCCGGCGACAGGCCGAGCGAGCGAAAGCCCTTCCAGTCGGGCTGAAAATCCAGCCAGGGAATCAAATGACCCTGGGTCACATCGACGGCCGACTTGAACGAGGTCGTGACGGTCCAATAGATCGGAAACAGGCAGACGAACGCCCAGAACGCCAGCGCGGCATAGATCAGCACGCGGCCGGCAACCCGCCTGGCGCGAGACGCCTTGCGATACCTGCGGCGAGGCGCTGGTGCAAGAACAGTCAATCGTCAACTCCCTTCGCTCACACCACCTTCTGCGTCCAGCGGCTCGACAGGCGCAGCAGCACCGTGAGGAACACCACGATCAGCAGCAGATAGAAGATGGCGAGCCCCGTGCCATATCCGACATTCGAGCGGTCGCGGTAGACGCGATAGATGAAGCTCGAAACCGTGTCGGTCGCGCCGCCGGGGCCGCCCGCCGTCACGTTGATCACGATGTCGGCGAGTTTCAGCTTGAAGATGATCCGGATGAGGAGGACGGTGATGCTCACCGGCAGCATGATCGGAAAGGTCACATGCCGGAACGACTGCCAGCCGTTCGCGCCGTCGACCTTGGCTGCTTCCAGCACCTCCTTCGGCATCGCCTGCAGCCCTGCGAGCAGGATGATCATGATGAAGGGGATCGAAACCCAGGCATCCATCGCTTCGATGCTGAGCCACGCGATCCAGGGATGGGCGAAGAAGGCGGGATTATCCCATCCGAGATCGCGCGCCAGCGTGGCCGCCGGGCCGAAGCGGTATTCCATCAGCGACTTGCCGATCATCCAGCTCACGGCGACCGGGCTCAGCATCATCGGCAGCAGGAAAACGACGCGAAAGAATTTGCGGCCCTTTATCTCGGCGTTGAGCAGCAGAGCAAGCCCAAAGGCAATCGCGTACTCGCCCAGCACGGCGACGGTGTAGAAGACCATGTTGCGCAGCGCGTTCCAGTAATAATCGTCATGGAACAGCGCGATGAGATTGCCAAAGCCGTTGAAATGCGGGGCTTCGAGCGACGACAGGTTCCAGTCCAATGAGGCGATATAAAAACCGAACAGCGTCGGAAAGATCACGACCGCCGCGGTGAACAGCACCGCCGGCAGCAGAAACAGCGCGCGCAGTCCGCGCTGGCCGCGGACCATGACCTGCTCGGCGCCAAGAGCGATCGACCACAACAGATAGGCGTAAAGAACCGGCCGCCAGTCGGCGAACCCCACGCTGATCGTGCCGCTGGCGTGCAATATCTGCACCAGCAGCACGGCCAGCAGCACGAGAGAGGCGAGGGCGACGAAGCCTCGCCCCAGGGTCTTGCGGGTACCGGCGATACGCTGCGATGCGATCTTGTCGTGCCGGCCAGCGGCCACCAATGATGAATCCTGCATCAAGATCGCACTCTGCCGCCCTGGCCTCTGATCCGGTCGCGGTGAAGGTCGAGGCTGGTGCCGAAAGCGGCACCAGCCTCGAGGGGAGTTGAGGCCCTACACGCCGAGCGAGGCCTTGTAGAGTCCGATCTGCTTCTCGCGGCCGATCTGGTCGGTCAGCTTCTCCCAGGCGGCGGCGATGTTGTTGGCGCCGGTTTGCGCGTCGACCTTGCCGGCGAAGATTTTCGTCAGCTCGTCTTCGGCGATGCTGTAGTACTGGAAGATGCCGGGAATGCGCGGCTCGACCGCCCGGTTGGGGTGGTTGTAGGAATTGAACTGCGAGTTCAGGTAGGAGGTGATGTACTTCCTGTCGTAACCCGCCGCCACCCATTCGTCGATGTTGGAATGGCTGGTCCGGTGGACCTGGAAACCGGAAGGATACATCACCGTCCAGAGCGAAAGATCCTTGCCGCCGAGATGGGCCGCGGCGCTCCAGGCCGCCTTGTGCTTCTTCTCGTCGCCGTTGACCCGCGCCATGACATAGACGCCCCAGCCGAGATAGGCGCAGTTCGGCGCATGGTTGGGACCGCTCGCGAGTTTGTCCCATTTGCCAGTCTTGGCATTGTAGACATCGTCCGAGCCGGGCAGGATGTCGAAGCCGACGACATCGCCGATGACGGAAGTGTCGCTCGCCTTCGCGACCTGGCCGATATCTCCCCACCACGGGATCATGGAGCCGATGCCGGCGAGGAATTGCTGGAAGCCGGTGGTGTTCGGATCGGCGTTGAGTTGATCGGCGGGCTCGGACGGCAGCGCGTCGATGACGTCCTGAATGGCGCGGACCCAGGCCGGATTGTTGATGCGGGGCTTCATGGTGTCGACGTCGAACAGCCACGCCTTGTCATCTGGATGTTTCGCATAGGCCGTGGCCCGGCTGCCGAGGAAATAGAAGCCGAACCCGCCCCAGGGCTTGGGCGCATCGAGATAGCCGTAAACGTTCTGACCCTTGAACTTCTTGCCCTTGAGGAATTTCGTGACCGTCTGGACCTGCTGCCAGGTTTTTGGCACGCCCCATTCGCTCGCATTGCCCGCGTCCTTCCAGGCCTTGGCCAGCGTGGCGTCGGAGAAGACGTCGGTCCTGTAGTTGAAGTTGTGACAGTCGCCGTCAATGGTCACGCGATAGGTCTTGCCGTTCCAGGTCCCGACCGGCGGCTTCAGGTAGGCGACATAATCGTCGATGTCGATCTGCTTCTTGACCCAGTCCGGCATTTCCGACGCGAGGCCCTTGCCGCAGACGTCGCCTTCGAAGGGTGCGCCCATCTCGAGCACATCGAAGTCGACGGTGCCGGTCGCAATCGCCTGCTGCAGGCGCGGGTTGTAATCGGCCTGCGCGAGATCGATCCAGGAAATCTTCGCGCCCGTATAGGCCTCCCATGGCTTCAGGAATCCGCGGAACAGGAGGTTGTGGAGGTTCTGGTTGTTGAGCCCCATGAAGGAAAGCTCGACGCCCTTGAATTCACCCTCCTTGACGTTCGCTTTGGTCGGCCCGAGGCAGAGCTCGCCGACCTTTTGCCAGTCCGAATCGGTCGGAGCACCTTTGCCCACCCCCGGAATCTGCAGGATCTTTGCGCGCAGATTGTCCTGCGCCAGCGCGACATCGGAGAACGCGCCAAGCGCGCCGGTCGTGCCCAGGGCCGCGGCGCTCGCCGCGCCCTTGAGAACGGTGCGACGGTTCGGCCGTAGGCGGGATTGCTGGTCGTGCTCTTGCTGGTTCACCACGAAACCTCCCTTTGTTGATGTTTTTTGATGCGTTGATGTTTTTGAGACGCAGTCGGCGTCGTCGGAGCGTTGTCATCTCGGGACATGTGGCTCGCGGACGGATGTGCTCCTCCACTTTCGGTGGCGGGACAGGCTGCAGACGCATTTTGAGTATGCAACGGCCCGGATCAATGTCAACGAATCTGCCCGTCATGGAACCGGGCGCTTCGTCTGCATCGATCGGCTATGCTCAGTCCGGCGCGATGACGCCTTTCTTGAAGATGAAGCAGCCGTAGAAGCGCCGCTCGCCGGTCTGGATGACGCAATAGGCCTTTTTCGCGAGATCATAGAATTCGAAGCGTTCTATTCCGCCCATGGGCAACGGGCGGCCCTGCGCGGCATCGATCTCGGCCTGCACCTCGGTCTGGACCGGCGGAATTTCGGCTGGTTGGCCGACGATTTCCATCCGCAACGCGGGCTTGTCGACAAAGGAGTCGAGCGGCAGCACCGACAGGATGGCGCGTGCGGCACGGGCGGCACTGACATTGTCGATGCGCAGGAGCCGTCCGAGCACGGTCTGACGCGCGACCGAGTCGGCCGGGAAATTGGTGTCGCAGAGGACCAGATCGTCGCCATGGCCCATGGCCCGCAATGCATGGAGCACGTCGGCGTTCAGGAATGGATCGATCGACTTCAGCAAGTGACGCCTCCCATGGTCTCTTCATCGTCCGAGGCCGGCCAATGGCCTCGGACCCCGCCGCTCACCTGCCGCTGGCGCTGTGGCCGGGCGCTCCTCAAGTCGAAGCGCCACGCTTCGGCGACCAGCCATAAGCCTTGGCGCAGGCGCCGCCCATCAGCATGGCCCGTTCGGTGTCGCTCAGGCGGTCCGTCTTGCGGAAGGGCTCGACGGCCTGCTCGTAGTTCACGACTGCGAAGGCGCGCGTCCAGTCCGTGCCCCACAGGCAGCGGTCGAAACCCCAGGCGTCGAACACGCGGGCCAGCGGATGCGGATTCCGACCGTGCCCGGCGTCTTCTTCCACTCGGCGATCACGTCGGCCACGGCGGGATCGTCAGGGTCGACCGGCTTGACGATCGCGAGCCGGCCCGGATGGGCCCGCTGCACCTCGACGGCATAGCTCGCGTCGTAGCGGTACATCGAAAACGCGGAGATGAAGATCGCGCCGTCGACGCCGACCTTGTCCATCGCCGCTGCCATCTCGTCACCCGTGACGTGGGCGGGCCAGTTCGGCACGGTGTCCCAGGGCCGCTTCGGCGTGTTGGCCTCGTAGGCATGGACCTGGGAATCGATAATCGGCATCGGGGGCGCTCCTCTGTTTTTTGAGGAGTTTGGACGTTGCGCAAGGCTGGTGTCCAGAGGGCAAGGCAGGCCCGCCTCGCCTGAGGAAACATGGCTGCCCTGTTTCGGCAGGCGCTCGGATCAGGCGGAACGGATGTCCGACGGCGGCATGAAGAGCAGCGTCAGCGGCGGCCGCCGACGAGATCGAATTGGGAAGCGCCGGACAGCGAGGGCAAGCTGGAATCGCTGTCGAGCCGCCCCGAGGTCTGGGTGTAGCCGAAGCCAAGCGACAGGCTGAGATTCGACGCCGGCTTGAATTCCACACCCGCATGCGCGCCATAGCCGGCTGTGCCAGAGACGGGCGCGAAGGGATTGAGCGCGCCACCGAGTCCGGAATTGTATTTCAACGTATCGAAGCCGCCATAGAGTGCAAGCGGGGAGTTCTGGAAGTTGTAGCCGAACTGCATGCCTTCGCTCGTGAGCGAGCCGAAAGCAGGATTCTGGCTGAAGCTCATGCCGCCGCGTTCGCTGCCGACAAAAAAACCGTTCCCGATATTGTACCGCGCATAGGAAAATCCGCCGCCTCTCGCCTCACTGCCGTCGAAGCTCGGGAAGTTGCCATAGGTGTTCGAATTCGCGCCGTCGGCGAGACTGCCGCCGAAGCCAGGGGGCCAGCTCGGAAGCCAATAGCTCACGGGGCCGTTGGCCTGGGCATGCGCCGCTCGCCCGCCCAGGCAAAGCGCCGCCACAACGATTGCGAGACCCAACCTGCCTGCGAAAATGAACATCCAAGCCACCACCAAATGTCCAAAAATTATACGCTTTCGGCATCGGGAATTCCAGTGTGGCCAGCCGGCCGTCGCGTCGTCGGGAACCATGTCGATCGGCTGAATAGCCCTTCACCGGCAGGCAGGATTTTTGGCCTCGGGCATCGCGAGAAAGTTTATGCTGGCCGGGGCCAGATCAAGCCGTCCGCGCGGGACCGGATCGGCTTCGAGCGACGGCAGCCCATCATTCGCGCCGAGCGTGAGCTCGCGGCCGTTCATGCGGACGCTCGCATCGGTCAAATTGTCCGCCGTCAGCGTGTAGCGACTTGCCGTCGTTGGCAGTTCGAGCGTCCGCGCGGCGGCCGGGTCGGCGTTGATGGCGAGAAGCGCCACGCCGCCCGCTTTGCTTCGCAGGCAATGCGCATAGAGATGCAGTCCGCCTGCGGACGAGCCACCCGGATCCAGCACGGTCGTTCCCATCAGCGTGCGCCAGAGCAGCGCCGCCCAATAGTCCGGGCGCGGCGCGAAATCCCTTTCGTCGAGCAGGCCATAGTCGCTGGCGGCGAGCGTGTTGTGCATGACCACCTTTACCTCGCGCCGCGCCATGCGCCCGAGCTGATCGAGATAGCGGAAGCTATCGAGAAATGTCGCATCGGAAGGGTTGCCGCCGCAATACGCGGCCGCTGTTTCCGTGATCCAGAGCGGCTTGCCGGGCTCGAACCTGTCGCGCAAGCCGGCATAGATGCGCGCGACACGGTCGGCCTTCGACAACCGCTCATCCCCGAGCGCATTCTGCTCCCGTTCGGCCGCGGGCTGCACCACATGGCTGCAACGCTGCGAGGCTTCGGCGTAATAGTGCCAGGAGATGGCGTCGAACACGGGGCCCGCTGCGGCGAGGAGATTTTCGCCCGCGTGTACGCTGCCGGCGTCATCCCCGCTCGACGCGCCGGGTCCGAGCAGCAGGGTATCCGGGGAGGCTTGCTTGAGCCATGACCGGAACGCGGAGAGATCGCGCCCGAAATTGGCCGCGTCAGTGCCCTCGGGCTCGTTGGTGAATTCGGCGGCGGCGATCTCGCCGCCGAGAGCGTGTGTAGCGGCGATCAGCTTGTTCGCTTGCGCCGGCGTCCAGACGCCCTGAGCGTCGCGTGTCCCCGCGCCTGTTGCAAATGAAGTGACGAGTCTCGCATCGACCGCTCGCGCAAATTCGATCACGCCCTTCCACTGCTCGCGGGTCAACACGTCGGTGAATCCGGCCGGAGCAGGTGTTGCGTCGCCGCCGTTGTCGTCGAACCAGGTCGCGTTGGCCCAGGTTCCGCTCACGCGCAGGAAAGCGGGGCCCAGCGCCGCTGCCAGCTTTCGCAGCCGCACATTGCCGAGGTCGATCGGCTTCCGGTACGCGAATAGGGGCGGGGCGCCGGAAACCTTACGGTCGTCGCGATACGGCCGCCAGAACCGACCGCCGGTCACCTCGACCATTTCGATGTTGTAGGACTGGAAGCGTTGGTCGACGGAGCCGGTCCGCGCCATCGTCGCGGGCGTCAGCGCGATGGACGGTTCGGAAGACCAGGCCGGCAGGCACAGGGCCGCCAGCGCCGCGCCGAGTGAAACGGCCCGCAACGCATGGCCTCGAACTTCCTTTTTGCGGCGCTTCATCCTCGATGCTCTCCAGGCGTTGTGCACGCTTCGCCTGCTTTGTGCCCGACCAGTTCGCATTGCAGCACTTCGCAATTGCAACAAGCGCTATCGGTATTCTCTCGATCGTTGACTGCGTTCTCCGAAGCGCGCACTAATATGCCACTTGCGCATCACTTGTCTCATCACAGCAACCCAAAAACAGCAGCAGGGGGAAATCATGAAGTACGCGAAAGGGCTCGCGGCAGGCGTTGCCGCGATCGGCAGCCTTGCGCTTTGGTCCGCGGCCGCCAGCGGACAGGAAGTCAACCAGCAAGGCAAATCGACGCTGGGCAACGCAAAGGTCCCGCCGGTCACCCAGCAGATGCTCAACACGGCCGACAAGAACTCGAAGGATTTCCTGCTCACCAACGGCAATTATGCCCAGACGCGTTTTTATCCCGGCAAGCAGATCGACCGCGACAACGTCAAGCGGCTGCATGTCGCCTGGATCTTCCAGACCGATGTCAAGGAATCGCTGGAGACCTCGCCGATTGTCGTCGACGGCGTGATGTATGTGACGACGTCGTTCAGCCACGTCTACGCGCTCGACGCCAAGACCGGCCAGCAGCTCTGGCACTACAATCACAAGATGGGACCGATCACGACCTATTGCTGCGGCCCCAACAACCGCGGCGTCCAGGTCCTTGACGACAAGGTCTATCTCGCCACGCTCGACTCCAAGCTGGTCGCGCTGAATGCCAAGACCGGTGAAACCGTCTGGATGACCGATATCGCCGATCCCGAGCTCGGCTACAGCGAGACGATGGCGCCGACCGTGATCAAGGACAAGGTGTTGATCGGCACCAATGGCGGCGAATACGGCATCCGCGGCTTCATGCGCGCCTATGATGCCAAGACCGGCAAGCAGGTCTGGAATTTCAACACCATTCCGGAAAGCTCCGTCGGCGTCTGGGCCACCAAGGACGCCACCGGCCGCGACATGCATCGCAACATCCAGGCCGAAAAGGATCAGCTCGCCAAGACCGGCGACCCCTTTGCCAAGCTCGGCGGCGGCGTGTGGCAGAACCCGGCGGTCGATCTCGCCACCAACCGGATCTATTTCGTGGTCGGCAACCCGTCGCCCGACCTCGATGGATCGACCCGGCCCGGCGACAATCTCTATACGGACTCGCTGGTCTCGCTCGACCTCGATACCGGAAAATACGTCTGTCACTTCCAGTATATCTCCCATGACGTATGGGACCTCGACGCGGTCAGCCCGCCGGTGCTGCTCGACGTCAAGGACAAGAACGGCAAGACCATTCCGGGCGTCATCCACGCCGGCAAGACCGGTCATGTCTATGTGCATGATCGCAAGGACTGCAGCCTGATCCGTTACTCGGAAGCGATGGTGCCGCAGGAGAACATGTGGGTGCTTCCGACCAAGGATGGCGCCCGCATGCTGCCCGGTGCCAATGGCGGCGTCGAATGGTCGCCGATCGCCACCGATCCCGGCCAGGAGCTGGCCTATGCCATCAACCTGCACCAGCCCATGACCTACCATGTCGAGAACTCGCCCTATCCGAACGGCAAGCTGTGGCTCGGTGGCGCGTTCAAGGTGATCCCGACCGAAACGCAGTCCGGCAACATCACCGCGGTCAACTACAACACCGGCAAGATCAAATGGCAGGTCAAGACGCCGCAGCCGATGATCGGCGGCATTCTGGCTACCGCGGGCGGACTGGTATTCACGGGCGAAGGCAACGGCAAGTTCGCGGCCTATAATTCGTCGAGCGGCAAGGAGCTGTGGAGCTTCCGGGCCGGCGCCGGCGTCAATGCCCCGCCGTCGAGCTACACGGTTGGCGGCAAGCAATACATCGTGGTCGGCGCGGGTGGTAACACCCAGGTCGACTTCCACCGCGGCAACAACATCATCGCGTTCTCGCTCGATTGAACGAGAGGCGTATGGCGCAATAGCGAAGCGGGGCCGCTTGCGGTCCCGCTTCTTTTGCAATGAGTGTGGGCGGATCGATGGGTGGCAAGCTTTATTTCTGCATCGTTGGTGTGGTCGCAGGCGCGATGGCACTCGCGGTGACGGCTGTGCGCGCGCAAAGCCTTGAAGAAAAGGTCCAGGTCTGCGCCGGCTGTCATGGCGAAAACGGCAAGCCGGTGGACAAGACCATCCCGAACATCTGGGGACAGCAGACGGGCTACCTCTACATCCAGCTCCGCGATTTCAAGCGCGGCGACCGCAAGAGTGAAATCATGCAGCCGATCGCTTCGCCCTTCGAGCGCAATGATATGCTGGCGATCGCCGATTATTTCTCGAAGAAGCCCTGGCCCGATCTCGGCCAGCCGCGCGCGCCGAAAGACGTCTCGCAGCGCGCCCAGACAGCCAACTCCTCGGTGGGCTGCACCGGCTGCCATCTGGAACGGTTTCAGGGCGACAGTACCATCCCGCGCCTCGCCGGCCAGGGCCGCGATTATCTCGCCCAGACCATGGCCGACTTCCGCACCCGCGCCCGCGGCAACAATCCCGGCATGAGCGACCTGATGATTGCGACCCCGGTCGACGATCTGACGGCGCTGGCGGAGTATCTGGCGGGGTTGTGAGCGGGAGCTAGTGCTTAGTTGAGTTCCTCTTCACCTTCTCCCTTGTGGAACTGTACGAGCGGAACCAAGCCACTAGAAACAATGCGCCTTGCAGCTTGTGTCCTTCGTTGTCCCGATCCATCTAGCCAATAGAAAGGCCGCTGATGCGTTCGGCGCGGTGGCCCACAGCGGTGAGGCCCTGGAAACTGACAGGCGCGGCGCGCTCACAGCCTCGGCAGCTTCCAAGCGCTTATCGCGACCTCGGTCGCGCAGAAGATTGCCATGACACCGATTTCGATCTTCCGAATTGCATCGATGACCAAGCCGATCGTCAGTGTTGGTGTCATGATGCTGGCGGAAGAAGGAAAGCTGGATATCGGGGCGCCCGTGTCCAACTACCTTCCGGAGTTCAAGGGCCTGCAGGTTCGTGTCGAACAGGTCGACCCTGCCACTGGCAAGAAGGAGGCTGTTATGCAGCCTCAGCTACGGCCGATGACGGTCCAGGACCTTCTTCGCCACACCGCGGGGCTCGTCTACCCGCCTCCCATCGGCAATGGCCCCGTCGCTGACGCGTACCGGGATGCAAACGTTCTCGATCGGAACACGACACTGGCGGAGATGGTGACGAAGATATCCAAGCTTCCCCTTGCCAACCAACCGGGCGAGGTTTGGGAATACAGCACCGCGGTCGATGTACTCGGCCGGATCATCGAGGTTGTTTCCGGAACCGACCTAGACCGCTTCATCGAAGAGCGCATCACCATGCCGCTAGTACCCGGAATCAGAGCTGAGTGATACGGCGGCCTTTGAAGCGGCGTTGACGGACCTTTTTCTTGGTCCAGACGAATGGCTCGGCTTTGTCGTTGTACGCGTTGACGTAGGCATCGATGTGTTCCTGAAGTTGCTTGAGGCTTGTGAAAGAGGTGCCGCTAAGCGATTGCCCCTGCAAGATCGAGAACCATACCTCGACCTGATTGAGCCAAGACGCACTTGTCGGCGTGAAATGAAATCGCACGTTGGGGTGGGCCTTGAGCCAATGTTCGTTTTTCTTGTGGGTGTTGAGGTTGTCGAGGATGACGTGAAGCTTTCGGCCCGGATAGGCTGCGGTAACGCTGTTCATGAAGTCGAGGAACTCGACGCGGCGACGTCGTTTTGAATGAACCGCGATGATCTTTCCGGTGGCGACTTCGAGCGCTGCAAACAATGTTGTGATGCCATGCCGCTTGTAATCGTGGCTCTGGCCGGTCAAGGCGCGGCCATTGGGCAACTTCAGATAACCCTGCGCTCGCTCCAAAGCCTGGATCGAGGGCTTCTCGTCCACACATAGCACAATGGCCTTCGCAGGCGGGGCGACGTAGAGGCCGACAACATCGGCGGCTTTGGCCGTAAAGTTCGGGTCGGTGCTCTCGCACCAGGACTTGCGAGCCGCGAGGTCAATCTTGTGGCTGCGCAGGAACCGCCAGACATATTGGACATCAACATCGACCAGCGCCTCAGCCAGCAGAGGACCGGTCCAGCGCGCAAACCCTTGCGGGGGCGGCTTATCCAGCAGCTTCAGAATCCGCTTGTCGGTCGTCTTCGTATAAATCGGCTGCTTGCCAGGCCGCGGCTTGTCTTTCAGCCCTTCAAGGCCATGGTCGGCATAGCGATGCCGCCAAAGGCTGACAATCCGCGGCTGGACCCCGACTTCCTTGGCGATCGACCGGGTGCTGCGCCCGGCCGCCGCCAACAGAACTATCCGCGCCCGCTTCAAATCGCGCTGCAACGTCACCGGTGAGCGACAACACGCCTCAAGCACCTTGCGATCTTTCCTCGAAAGGTGGACTTCTCTTGCTTCGGGTACCATCCCGACCTTGAATCACGACTCACCATCCAAGAAAAGTGGGTACTAGGCATGTCGTCGACCGGCTTTTACGTGCGTGAGGCCGATCGCGACCGGCTTGCGCAGCCGCAGATCGACCCGGCGACCGGAAAACGTCTCCCCCTGTTCGATGCTACCCAAAAGCCGAAGTTGTTCTCCGGCGGCGCTGGCGGCGTGTCCACCGCCTCCGACTACCTGCGCTTTTGCGAGATGCTGCTGCACGGCGGAACGCTCGGCAACATGCACCTGCTTTCGGAGCCAACCATCAATCTCATGACGTCGAACGCGCTGAAACCGGGGATTGGATATTCAGCTGTGACGCTGCAACGTTTTGGAGACCTGGGGCCAACACCGGCGATGGGACAAGGTTTTGGGTTGGGTTTTGCGGTGCGCACTGAACCGGGACAAAATCCGCTGCCTGGATCAACCGGGTCATTTTATTGGACAGGCGCGTGGGGTACGACGTTCTACGTCGATCCCAAGCTGCAATTGATCATCATCATGATGATTTAGGTTCCCCTTCAATCGGCTCCTTTCTATCGCCGTGAGATCGATATCTGACGTATCAGGCACTGTCGGCATCCGACTAGGCCATGATCCGGAAAGTGTGAAGCGGTTTTCCGTGCGTCTGCGAGGTGAGTGCTCGTCGCGAGGCCATTTCTCGTCCTATCGCCAATGCATGGCTTCGGCGTTCGGCACGAATGCTTCTTGCGGTATCAATCCGCGCGATGCGCACCAGCATCGAGGACAAGGCCATTGAAGACGCCGCACCTCACCGCGGCGTCAGCGTCTCGCGCAGCGCGGACTGCACGGTGAGATCGGCGGCGCGCTTGCCGGCCTTGTCCTTGATCGCGGGATCGGCGCCGTGTGCCAGCAGCAATTTGGCGATCTCGGGCCGGTTGCCTTCGGCTGATATCATCAATGCCGTGCGTCCGCGCGCGTCGCGGTCATCGATGTGCGCGCCGGCGTCGATCAGACAGGAGACCACCTCGAGCGCCTGCGCTTCGCCGACATTCTCGTCGGGACCCGCTGCCCACATCAGGACTGTAAGGTTGTTGGCGTAGCGGGCGTTGACGTCGATATTCAGCGCCAGCAACTGCTTGACGATATCGAGCTGGCCGCCGGCGGCGGCGTAGATGATCGGCGGCTTGCCGGTATCATCAGCCGTTCGCCCGTCGGCGCCGTGCGCCAGCAGCATTTTGACCAGCGCGGCCCGGCCGGCATAGGCGGCCGCCGCCACCGGCGAGATGCCGCTTCGCCCTTTGAGATCGGCATCGGCGCCCTTGTCGATGAGGCGTTGGACGACGGCGGCCTGGCCGCGTTCCGCGGCTTCATAGAGCGCGGTTCCGCCCGCGATATTCCGTTCGTTGATCGGCGCCCCTCGTTGCAGCAGGAGATCGACCATCTCGAGGTGGCCGGACCGGGCCGCGTGGCTGAGCGGCCGCGACCCCAAGCGGTCTCGCGCATCCACCGAGGCGCCGTGGTCGAGCAGCCGGGTCGCAAGCTCGACGCAGTTGCGGTCGGCTGCGGCAAACAGCGTCAACGAGACCTCGATCGCGGTCATTTCGGACTTGCCGGTTTCATACCGGCGGTTCAGGTCGCGGCACCGCGCGGGGTCCGACGCGAGCGCGGTGTGGGCGGCTGCGAAGACGAGCAGCGCAGCCAAGGCAATATGACGGTGCAACGCGCTTACTCCGCGACGGCGGCGCGGCTCTTGAGCGCCTCGAGTACCCTAATAGCTCCGGTCGGGTTCCGACTCAAGGCGTGCACAATCCACCGCGTCAACGTCACAAGAAGAGATGAGGAGACGATTTATCGACCACCTTGGTGATGACGAACGGGTTGAACGTGATTTTACCGGCACCGGCGCCCGTTGAGCCGCCTGCCACCGCCGACAATTCGGCTTCGCTCAATTCCTTCATGGTGACGGAAGCAGTTTTACGATCAGCGGACGCTTCGACGTAATCGGTCATGTTCATCTCCATTTGCTTCGACTGGCGTTTTATAGCCTTGACGAGGCCGTCGCGACGTGACGGGGATCACAGATCGCGGGACCTCGAAGTCCATGCGCCGGCGGCCCTGTGCTTTGGGCGTGCACCGTGACCTGACCCGTCGGGCAAATCAGTTGCTCAATCTTTGGCGGAGCTGCGTCGCGGGCGGGTCATTCGGTCGGCAAAATCGCGTGCGTGCAAAAATTGATTTCACGAGCCGATTTAAGCCGATCGGATGATCCGGCCCGAGCGCCGTGAAAATTTGTTTTTACGAAAATCAGAAGTCGTGTCTATATCGCGCATCCTGCCTCATCAGGAGGGGCGTTACGGCCAATCGTCACGAAACGTGAGGCGGGGTTGCGGTGGACGTGTTGGCTTGCGTGCGACGATCGCAGGCTGGTCGCGGACGGCGAAGACGCGTGGTCCTGATCTCCCGACGCTGGGATCAACCCGTAGGGCTCAAGAGCCCGGGGGGACGGTGGCTATCAAGCCCGGACACCGGGGAGAGCGCGTAGTAAACCGTAAACCATCGCGCAGGGAATGCCGGAATGTTCGGCGTACCTGTCACGACTTGCGTGCGTGCTTTCTTCCATTTTTGCACGCAAGGCTGCGGGTGCGTTAGGCATCCGGCATTCCCTGCGCCCTCTTGACTTCGAGGGCCGGCGATCGATTCAAAACCCGGGCGAAAACGCGCCGCGGGAATACCGATGCTTGTCACAGTCGTCATTGCGAGCCAACGGGTCGCGCGAACGCGCGCCCGATGACAGGCTCCGCGAAGCAATCCATCGCGCGGCGAAGGGAGTATGGGTCGCTTCGTCGCTTTGCTCCTCGCAATGACGATGGTGGGTTGACTACGTATTTCCGATCATCTGCCGCTCGCGCGCGTAACGCACGAGGGCGACAAAGCGGTAGATGCCATGCACGAATTTGCCGTACGGCATGGTGATGAAGAGGGCGAACACCACGCCGATGTGAATCGCGAGCAGCGGGCCCATCGCTGCGGTCTCGCGCAAGACGAGGAGCACGAGCCCGGTGAGACTCGTCAGGAACAGCATGACGATGAAGGCGACATCCATGCCGTAACGCTTCTCATCGACGAGCACGGGATCGCGCGTGGATTTTGCCACCAGCAGCCCGATCGGCCCGATCAAAAGCCCGATGCCGCCGAGCGTGCCGAGCACGACCGGCAGATCCCACCACGGGTACGGCGCCTCGCGCGCCAGGACATAATGGTAGAGCGTCGCGACGCAGGTTGCGGCAAAGCATAGAGCGAAGCCGTAGAAGGTCAGATGATGGAAAATCTTGCGGCGGTCGGTCGGCTTTTCGTCCTCGTTGAAGCAGCCGACCCCGCCACCGTCGAGATAGCGCAGCTTGCCGGCATCGCGGATCGCCTGAAACAGCGATTTTGCATTGGTGGTCATGCCGACGGGCTCGCCGATATCGCGCCAGAACGCGCGTACGCTCATGACCAGCGCAAGGATCGCATAAAGGAACGCCGCGCCGAACAAGGCCACCATCGCGTTGTGCGGCATCAGCTTGTAGAACGCGCCGGGACCGGTGTGGATGCCGTAGAGCACGGCGCGGTCATTGGCCGCCGCAAATCCGAAAATGAACGCGGCAACGCTGAGCGCCGCGATTACGCTGATGACAAGGCCGTTGCGCGCGAACAGTCCGGCAAACGCCTGCGGCCAGGCATAGGCGGCATAGGACTCCGCGCGCGCGACGGCGAGCGTCTGCGGCACATTGACGTTGAACTCATGCGGCGGCGAGAACTGGCAGTCGGTGTAGCAGGCGCCGCAGCCATGGCAGAGATTGGCGAGATAATTGAGGTCGCCATCGGAAAAGGCGCGGCGCATTTCCATCGCGGGAAACACCGCGCACAGCCCCTCGCAATAGCGGCAGGAATTGCAGACCGTCATCAGACGGTCGGTCTCGGTCAACATCTGGGTGCCGTGCATGCTGTTATGGTCCTACCTCGTCGGGCGATCCCCCGCGACTCTGCATCAATTCCTCGCATTCTTCGCTGCCTCCCGGCCCGCGATGCGGCCGAACACGCTGCCGATGGTCATGCCGATGCCGGCGGCATAGCCCTTGCCCAGCACATTGCCGGCCATGATCTCGCCGGCCGCGAACATGTTGGCGGAAGGCTTGCCGTCCTTCATCAGCATGCGCGACTGCCTGTTCACGCGGGTGCCGAGATAGGTGAAGGTGATGCCGGGCCGCACGGGATAGGCGAGATAGGGCGGCGCTTCGATCTTGCGCGCCCAATGCGTCTTTGCCGGCGTGATCCCTTCGGTGCGGCAATCGTCGAGGATGGTGTGGTCGAAAGTGCCGGGCCGCACCGCGGCGTTGAAGTCGGCAACGGTCTTCTCCAGCTTCGCGGGATCGAGCTCGAGCTTTGCCGCAAGCTCCGCCACCGTGTTGCCCGCGATCGGCGGGAACAGCGTTGGCATGAAACTCGTCACCACGCTGGAGTTGAAGATGATGTAGGCGATCTGGCCGGGCTGTGCCGCCACCAGCCGGCCCCAGATCGCATAGCGCTTCGGCCAGATGTCCTCGCCTTCGTCGTAGAATCGCTCGGCATTCCTGTTGACGACGATGCCGAACACCACCGAGTCGTGGCGGGTGATGATGCCGCCGTCGAATTTCGGCGCGCGCGCGTCGATGGCGACCGCATGGCACTGCGTGGGATCGCCGATCTCCTGCACGCCCTTGGCAAGCAGCATCTTCAGGATCGAGCCGCGGTTATAGGGTGTGCCGCGGATCAGGAAATTGTCCGCAGCTTCGCCCCAATACTCCTTCAGCCATTCGATGTTGGCCTCGAAGCCGCCGGCGGCGGCCACCAGCGTCGAAGCGCTGGCGGTGACATGCTCGCCATTGTGCTTCAGGGATGCCGACAGGAACATGCCGTCGGCGATGTTGAGGTCGCGCACTTCCGCGTCGTAGAGGATGTCGACGCCGAGCTCCTCGGCGGTGCGATAGAGCGCGTTGAGCATCGCGCGGCCGCCGCCGAGGAAGAAGGAATTGGTGCGGCCAAGGCTCAAGGTGCCGCCGAGCGAGGGCTGCCAGCGCACGCCCTGCTCGACGATCCAGTTCAGGATGTCCTTGGACTCGTGGATCATCATGCGCGCCAGCTCTTCGTCGGTCTGGCCACCGGTGACACGCAGCAGGTCCTCCCAGAACTCCTCTTCGGTATAGGGGCCGGTCAGTATCTCCGTCGCGGCGTCATGGGCGCAGCGCATGTTGCGGGTGTGGCGGGTGTTGCCGCCGCGATAGAACTTTGGCGCGCCTTCCAGCACCAGCACCGAGGCGCCGAGCCGTCTTGCACTGATGGCGGCGCACAAAGCGGCGTTGCCGCCGCCGATGACGAGGACGTCGAACTTGCGTTTGAAATCAACCATGCGTTTCTTGTTGGCTTATTGGCATGGAACAGGAAATGGCCGGGTGGAACCCGGCCAATTGCCTTGAGGAGCTCATGCGGGGACGGCTTCGCGCGTCGCGATGGTGCGTCCGCCGCGATAGACGGTGAGCGCCGCGATGATGCCGAGCGCCGCGCCGAACATCAGCCAGTAGGCAGGCGAGGCCTTATCCTGGTGGGTCAATTCGATCAGCTTGGTCGCTACAAAAGGGGTGGACGTGCCGAATATGCCTGCGGCCAGCGCGAACGCGATCGAGAAACAGGTGGTGCGGACATGGGCCGGTACGATCTCGACCAGGCACCCCAGCATCGTGCCGCTGTAGACGCCGAAGTAGAACGAGAACATCATCTGGACTGCCAGCAGCTTTCCGAGTGTGGGCGCCGCCGCGAGCCAGGAAAGCGCAGGGTAAGCCGTCACGAGCGACAAGATTGCAATCGTCAGCAGCACCGGCTTGCGGCCGATCCGGTCGGAAACCGCGCCACCGACCGGATTCCAGATGAAGTTCGTCACCGCGACGAGAAGGGTCACGAGCAATGTCCCGGTCGGCGAGAGGTTGAGCTGCTTGCCGAACCCGGGGGCATACACCGTGATGAAGTAGAAGGTCGTCGTGGTCAACACGGCGATCATCATGCCGAGAACGACGATGCGCCAGTTGGCAATCGCCGAGGCAAATACCTCGCTCGCGGTCGGATGCTTCTTCATCTTCAGGAATTCGGGCGTTTCCTCCAGCGTGCGGCGCAGGAAGAAGATAACCGGGATAATCATGCAGCCGATAAAGAACGGGATGCGCCATTTGGCGATTCCGCCGATGGAATCGAGGAAAGTGTCGCCGGCAATGCCTTCTCTCAGGATAAAGCCGATGATCGCCGCGACAAAGATCGCGACCTGCTGGCTGGAAGACTGGAACGACGTGTAGAAGCCGCGATTGCCAGGCGTCGCTATCTCGGAGAGATAAACGGAGACGCCGCCCAGCTCGACGCCGGCGGAGAACCCCTGTATCAGCCGGCCAATCAGCACGATGATCGTCGCGGCGATGCCGATGGATGCGTAGGAGGGGCAGAAGGCGATCACCACGGTGCCAACCGCCATGAGCGCGAGCGTCACGATCAATCCCTGGCGGCGGCCGATACGGTCGATATAGGCGCCCAGCACGATTGCGCCGACCGGGCGCATCAGCGCACCGAGCCAGAACACACCATACGCATTGAGCAGGGCCGCGGTCTCGTCCTGGGCGGGGAAGAACGCCTTGGCGATATCCTGCGCGTAAAATCCGAACAGGAAGAAGTCGAACTGTTCGAGGAAATTGCCGCTGGTGGCGCGCAGGATCGCGCCGATGCGCGATTTGATCACCGGAGCCTGCGTGGTGGTTTCTGACATGGACGCTGCTCTCCCCCGTCTCGATCGTCGCCGGTGCGGGAAAGTCGCTCGCCAGCCGACAGTTAGTTTAGTGGGACAATCTGCCACGCCCTTGCGGCGTGACCAATCGGAAATCGTCGACAATTGGATAATGGCACCTGCGGCCAATGGCATTTCAGGCTTTGTTCTTCGCGGAAGCGATCAGCCATTGCCGGAACGCTTTCAGTTTCGGCGGTTCGGCGGCACCTTCGGGCGAGACGAGGTAGAAGCCGGCATCTGCGGGAAGGGCGATGTTGAAGGGAACCACAAGGCGGCCCTTGGCGATGTCGTCCTGGACATAGGAGGTCCGGCCCATCGCGACGCCAATGCCGTCGATGGCGGCCTGCACCGTCATCAGGTTCAGGTCGAAGGTGATGCCGGGCTGCTTGGAAATATCGGACGGCAGGCCGGCCGCGGTCAGCCATTGTCGCCAATCGTCGCTGTTGGTGCTGGTGTGCAGCAACACGTGATCGCGCAAATCTTCCGGCGTCCGCGGTGGCCGCTTGCCCGCGAGCAGCGCGGGACTGCACACCGGAAACACCTCGTCCGCCATCAGCCATTCGGCGCGCACGCCCGGCCAGTGGCCGCGGCCGTAGCGGATCGCGGCATCGACATCGCCATTCTTGAAATCGACGAGCGCGGTCGAGGTGGTGAAGCGGACGTCGATGCCGGGATGGGCCTCCTGGAACGCGGTCAGCCGCGGCAGCAGCCATTTGGCGGCGAGCGAGGCCAGCGTGGAGACCGTCAGCACCTTGTCGTCGTCCTTGCGGAGCAGCCGGTCGGTCGCGAGCCTGAGGTCGTTGAAGGCGGCGTGCACGCCGGGCAGGTAGTCGCGCGCTTGTGGCGTCAGGGCCAGCGCCCGATTCTTGCGGATGAACAGGCGGATGCCCAGCTCCTCCTCCAGCCGCCGGATCTGATGGCTGATCGCGGTCTGGGTGACGTTCAACTCGGATGCGGCCTGGGTGAAGCTCAAATGACGCGCTGCGGCCTCGAATGCCCGCAAACCGTTGAGCGAGGGCAGCCTGGCGGTCATTTCCAATTCCCTTATCTATGACTTTATTTCATCCGAAACGGTAGAAAGTGTCGTTTGCGGAACTCTCCGAGAGCACAGATATTTGCCGTCGAAGATTAGCTTTAGGAGCTGAAAATGTCCACTTTGACCCATGAACCGATGACAAATCATCATGCTGAGGGCGTGTTGGGCCAGTTGAGCGAGACGCTTCACACCTGGCGGCGGCGCTATCGCTGCCGCCACGAGCTCGCCCAATGGACCGAGCGCGACCTCCACGACGTCGGCCTGACCCGCGGCGACGTCGCCTTCGAGACCGAAAAACCCTTCTGGCGGGCTTAACGGTAGCAGCCAGGCCGGTGCCGCCTCGTCCGAGGGGCGCCGGCCACTTTATTTGTCAGGGGAGCGGACCATGTTGAAGCTTCGGTTTGACGATCTCAGGCAATATTCGGATACGCTGCGCTTGCGAACGGGCGAGGCGGTGACCGTGCGTTTTGTCGAGCCGCGCGACGGCGAGGAGCTGCAGAGCTATTTCCGCTCGCTGTCCGCCCGCTCCCGTTACAACCGTTTCCTCGGTGCCATGAGCGAGCTGCCGGCACCTGTTCTGGACCGCTTCACCCATGTCAGCGAGGTCGCCGGTTTCACCGTGGTTGCGACCATGACGATCGGTGGCTTCGAGACGATCGTTGGCGAATCCCGCTACGTGTTCCATCCCGAGACGGAAAGCTTCGAGTTCGGCATCTCGATCGACGACCGCTGGCAGGGCCACGGCATCGGCGCGGCGCTGCTGAAAAATCTCGAATGCCGCGCTGCAGCGTTCGGCGCCCGGAAGCTGTTCGGCGATACGCTGCGCTCCAACACCGGCATGATGTCGCTGGCGCGCAAATCCAGCTACGTCTTCGTCAATCATCCCGATGACTGGAAGCTGGTTCGCTTCGAGAAGATGATCAATCTCGCACCGAAAGATATTCCCTGCGCGAGCTGGCGGATCGCGGCGGGGTCACCCGAAGTCGCGGCGTTGGCGAGCTGATCGTTCAGCTTCCCTTGAACACCGGCTTGCGCTTGTCGATGAAAGCCTGCACCGCCTCCTTGTGGTCGGCCGTCGTCGTCAACCGCACCAGCCGCATCGCCTCGTGGTCGCGGGCGGTGGCGAAGTCGAACAGCAGCGCCTCGTCGAGATTGTCCTTCATGTAGCGCAGCGCGAGCGTCGGGCCTTCGGCCATGACTCTCGCCAGCGCAAAGGCTTCTTCCTGCAGCTTCTCGTCAGGCACCACGCGGTTGACAAGGCCAATCGCCTCGCACCTGGTAGCGTCGACCTTCTCCGCGGTGAACATCAATTCGCGGGCCCGTGCGGTGCCGACCAAGCGCGTCAGCAGCCAGGCGATGCCGTAATCGCCGCTGAGCGCGACGCGCAAATATCCGGTCGACACGAACGCCGATTGCGCGGCGATCCGGATATCGCAGGCCATGGCGAGCGCAAGCCCCGCGCCGACTGCCGGTCCCGGCAGCGCCGCAATGGTCGGCTTGCGGACAGAAGCGAGGGCGCCGGTGAGCAGCCGCTGCCGCTCCTGAAGATCGGCGACCTTCTCGTCATAAGTCATTTCCAGCTTCTTCCTGTCGCGATGCGCGCCCATGCCCTTGACATTGCCGCCGGCGCAGAACGCCTTGCCGGCGCCGGTGATCAGGAGCACGCCGACATCCGGATCCTCGCCGCAGGTGCGGATCATGGTGCGCAGCGCCGGCGTCAGCGTGTCCGACATGGCGTTGCGCACTTCGGGGCGGTTGAGCGTGATGATCGCGACGCGGTCGCGGATCACGCAGAGGAGTTCGTCCGTGCCGGTGTCGATTTTGGTTTCGCTCGCTTCTGTCGTTGGTGCGTCGCTCATGAAATGTCCTCCCTGGTGCTCCGTCATTCCGGGATGGTGCGAAGCACCAGACCGGAAACTCGAGATTCCGGGTTCGCACTTCGTGCGCCCCGGAATGACGGCTTAAAACTTCTCCACCCATGGCCGCAATTCCAGCTCCCAGGTCCAGGCGCTGCGCGGCTGCTGCAAGACATTCCAGTAACTCAGCGCGATCGCATCCGGATCGAGGAACGAATCCGATCGGTCTGCCGGATCAGGCCGCGCCGCGCTGCGGATGCCGCCGTCGATGACGAAATGCGCGACATGGATGCCTTGCGGCGACAGTTCGCGCGCCATGCTTTGTGCGAGCCCGCGCAGCGCGAACTTGCCCATCGCGAACGGGGCCGACTGCGCATAGCCCTTCACGCTGGCGGAGGCGCCGGTGAACAGGATCGCGCCGTGCTTGTTCGGCAGCATGCGCTTGGCCGCCTGCTGCGCCACAAGGAAGCCGCCATAGGCGCTGACCGCGATCGCATTCGCGACCTCCGAGGGCACGAGATCAACGAACGCGCCGCGCGATCGGCCGCTGGCGTTGTAGACCACGAGATCGGGCGTGGCGATCTCGCGCTCGACCAGGCCGAACAGCCGCTCGACTTCGTCCGGATCGGCGGCGTTGCAGGCATAGGCGTGCGCGCCGGTCTCGCGGCACAGCGCGCCGAGCTTCTCGATCTTGCGCGCCGCGAGTGCGACGTTGATCTTCTCGCGGGAGAAAATGCGCGCCAGCGAGGCGCTCAGGCCTTCGCCGGCGCCGACGATGAGAGCGGTCTTGTACTTGGGTGTTTCCATGGATGGTTCCTGACGAATACGGGAAAGCCTGATCTAGGCGCGCAATCCTTCAAGGCAACCTGCACTCGCCAAAATCGGATCGAGTGTGTCCCTGTTCGGCGCGGCTGCATATTTCACGCGCAGCGCCGCAAGCGACCGCGCATGATATTTCTGCGGCTTCTGGATCCAGACCTCGTCGCCGAGTTTCACACTGAATTCCTCCTTGCCCTCAGCAAGGGCTTTCTCATTCGCGACGGTCCATGGCATGAATTTCCCGCCGACCTGCGTTGTCAGGATCGGCATCAACGTGGGTGCGAGCTGTGCCCACGGCTCGAACGCGCCCTCGGCGCGCGGCCACAGCATGCGGTGTACCCAGTCGAGCACATGCGGCGCACCGCCTTCGATCAATGCGCCGGCAGTCGGGTCGGTCCACAATTCATAGAACTGTCCCCATAGGCCGAAGTCGCCATAAGCCGGCCGTCCGCCAAACAGATATGGCCGGCCCGCGAGATGCGCGTCGAGCAGCGCCAGCATCTCCTGAAGGCCGGCTTCGATCTGCGGCGCAGTCTGTGCGTTCGAGCCGACAAACCAGACCCGGCCGACCATGCGTTCGCGCACCTGCCTGGCGAACGCGCCGCAATCCGCCTCGCTTGCCTTTGGCGCGCGCATCCGCGCGATCCGCCCGGCCGAGCATATCTGGTCGACCTCGCGCCCCCAGCGATAGTGGAACATCCATTTGTTGCCCCACTCGTCGCCGAACTCCTCAATCAGCGCGGAGACGAAGCCGGGCGCGCCGTCGGGGTGGATCGAAGGCTCCGGAAACAGTTTTTCCATCTGATCGATGATCGGCGTGGAATCCTGGATGCCAGCGCCTTCAGGCGTCACAACCAGCGGGACGATCGGCAGCTTGGCATGTTTCTCATATTCCGCCTGGGAAGCCGAATTGCGCAAAATCCATTGATGCGGGATGGCTTTGTAGCGAAAATAGGAGCGCACCTTGACCGAATAGGGCGACATCTCGGCGCCGAAGATGCGATAGATGTCTGCCATGCGGTCACGGCTCGCTGCATTGCGGGCGGCTTCATCAACCGCCTCTCAGATGATCTACATCATTCAAAGCTGGCAAGACAGGGCGGAAACGATCGGGAGTTTTCAAAAATGCATCAGCTCCTCAAGCAGGATGTGACGCCGAAGGCGGGCCAGAGCGGCCTGCTCGCGCCAGACACTTCCGGAATGAACTTTTATCGCGCCGATCCGGCGCTGACTGATCTGCTTCGCCTCTATCTGCCGGATGCGCTGTTCAACCATATCGAGCCGCATCTCGACCGGCTGGGCGAACTTGCCGGCGGCCATCTCGACGAATGCGCGCGGCTCGCCGACCGCCACGGGCCAGTGCTGCACCAGCGCGACAAGTTTGGCCGCGACGTGCAGTGGATCGAATACCATCCCGCCTATCGCGAGCTCGAGAACGCCGCCTTCGGCGAGTTCGGCATTCACGCGCTGTCGCTCCGCAAGGGCATCATGGGCTGGCTTGACAAATATCCCGTCGTGGCCAAGCACGCTTTCACCTTCCTGTTCAATCAGACCGAGTTCGGCATGGGCTGCCCGATCAACGTCACCGACGGTTGCGCGAAGCTTCTGGCGAATTTCGGCAGCGAGGCGCTCAAGGCGAAATATCTCGACGGATTGACGCAGACCGATATGTCAAAACTGACCCAGGGCGGCCAGTTCATGACCGAGAAAGAGGGCGGCTCCGATGTCGGCACGCTGACCACATCTGCAGTGCAGGATGGAGATCACTGGCGCCTCCATGGCGAGAAGTGGTTCTGCTCCAATGCGGATGCAAAAGTCGTGATGCTGCTGGCACGGCCCGAGGGTGCTCCATCAGGCACGCGCGGCGTAGGCCTGTTCCTGATGCCGCGCTTCCTCGATGACGGTTCGCAGAATCACTACCGCATCGTGCGGCTGAAGGACAAGCTTGGCACCCGCTCGATGGCCTCGGGCGAGATCAAGCTCGAAGGTGCGATCGCCTATGCCGTCGGCAAGCTCGACCGCGGCTTTGTGCAGATGGCCGAAATGGTCAATTCGTCGCGGCTCTCCAACGGTGTCAAATCGACCGCGCTGATGCGCCGTGCGTATCACGACGCGATGACGGTCGCGAAGAACCGCGTGGTGTTCGGCAACCGCATCATCGACCTGCCGCTCGGCCGGCGGCAATTATTGAAGATCATGCTCGCGACCGAGCAGGCGCTGTCGATGAGCTTCCTCACCGCCGATGCGCTCGACCGCGCCGAGGCCGGCAGCCAGGACGCCGCGGCGCTGCTGCGCATCCTGACGCCGACGCTGAAATTCCGTGCGACCCGCGATGCGCGGAAAGTCTGCGGCGATGCGCTCGAGATGCGCGGCGGCATCGGCTACATCGAGGAGTTCGCGACCGCGCGGCTGTTGCGTGACGCCCATCTCGGCTCGATCTGGGAGGGTACCGGCAATATCGTCGCGCTCGATGCCTTGAAGCGTGCGGTCGGCCGCCATGGCGCGGAATCCGCGCTCGCTGCCGATCTGCATGCGCGACTCGACGACAGTGCCGAAGTGCCGCTGGCCTGGCGCGACAGGCTGCGCGTCCTCACCGATCGCGCGGTCGGCTTTGCCCGCGAAGTGGCGGCGCGCTCGGACAACGAGGCCGAGTCGCGCCGCGCCACCAGCTTGCTCTATCATGTCGCAAGCGCAGTGCAGCTCGGCTGGGAGGCGCAGCGCGTCCACGCAAGACGCGGCGACGCGCGCCGGCTTCTGTTGTCGCGGCTGGTGATCGACCACAGGATGACGCCTGCCGATCCGTTCCGGCTTGCGGAAAACAAGTCGCAGGACGCGATCGCGGCGCTGCTGCTTGGCGAGCGCTCGGCCGGGATGGCGGAGGTTGGCGAATTGATTGCGGCGGCGTAGGCTGCCGTATCAGTTCCAGAAAAGAGTTTGAGGGAGAGAGCGATGAAGGCCGCTGTCCTGCATGAAGTCAACAAGCCGCTCGTGATCGAGGACGTCAGCGTGCCCAATCCCGGCCCGCGTGAAGTACTGATCCGAACCGCGGTCGCTGGTCTCTGCCACTCCGATCTGCATTTCATGGAAGGACTGTATCCGCATCCGCTGCCGGCAGTGCTTGGACATGAGTTCGCCGGGATCGTCGAAAAAGTCGGCTCCGACGTCAATTATGTGAAGCCCGGCGATCACGTCGTCACCTGTCTCTCGGTGTTCTGCGGCACCTGCGACAACTGCACCACCGGACGCACCGTGCTCTGCACCGATACCACCGTGAAGATGCTGCCCGGTGCGTCGAACCGGCTGTCCTGGGCGCGGTCGGAGAAACTGAACCAGTTCCTCAATCTCTCGTCCTTTGCCGAGCAGATGCTGGTGCACGAGAACGCCATTGTCAAAATCCGCAACGACATGCCGCTGGAGCTGGCGGCCCTCGTTGGATGCGGCGTCATCACGGGCTATGGCGCTGTGGTGAATACGGCAAAGGTTACCGCCGGCGAGACCGTGGCCGTGATCGGCTGCGGCGGCGTCGGCATGGCCGCGATCAACGGCGCGGAGATCGCGGGCGCCGGCCGCATCATCGCGATCGACACCAATCCCGCCAAGCTGCAGCTCGCGACCAAGCTGGGCGCGACCGACATCGTCGATCCCCGCAATGGTGATGTCGTTCAACAGGTGCGCGAGCTGACCAAGGGCGGCGTGCAGCATGCCTTCGAGGTGCTCGGCCGCAAGGACACCGCGGAACAGGCCTTTGCGATGCTCGCCCCCGGCGGCACCGCGACCATCGTCGGCATGATCCCGTTCGGCCAGAAGATCGAGCTGCACGGCTTCGACTTCCTGCGCGAGCGGCGGATCCAGGGCTCGTCGATGGGCTCGAACCATTTCCGCCTCGACATGCCGCGCCTGGTCGAATTCTACCTGCGCGGCAAGCTGCATCTGGAAGACTGGATCTCGGCCAGGCTGAAGCTCTCGGAGATCAACGAGGGCTTTGCCAACATGAAGGCCGGCAAGACGCTGCGCAGCGTGATCATGTTTGATGCGTGAGGTTAACTCCGCTCGTCGTGCCCGGGCTTGACCCGGGCATCCATCAAATTCGCAAAGAGTCTCTTTAATTGATGGGTTGCCGGGCCTTCGCCTCGCCGAAGGGCTACGGCTCCGCAGGCGGGTCAAGCCCGGCAACGACAGCTGTTCTCACCGCGCCACATGCGCTGAAACAGCGAGCCACTTCCCGTTCTGCTTGGCCCAGCAATCGGTATAGCGGCCGTGGGCCTGTTGGCCGTCCGCGTCGAGGTAGCTGGTCTGGGCGTGGATGATGGCGAAATCGCCGAGGATGCGGATATTGACGTCCTCCGCCTTCAGATTCCTGATTTTCACCGGGATCGCCGTCTGCTTCAGGAAGGCCGCGCGATCGACAAGGCTCTTGTCGGGATTGGTGCAATAGAAATCCTGCGCCAGGATTTCATCAAAGCGCTTGACGTCGCAGTTCTGCACCGAGGCGACATAGTCGTGGTTGAGCTTCGTGAGTTCTTCGAGGTCCTTGCTCATGAGGGTCTCCCGCTTTCAATCATCAAACATCTTGGGCGGAATGAAGCCGCCGAATTCGTTTTCGATGAGTTCCGCCAGCTTCAGCGGCGTGCGATCCTCAAGGTACGGGCCGACGATCTGCACGCCAAGCGGCAGGCCCTGCGAATTAAGCCCAAGGGGGATGGAGGTGGAGGGCAGGCCGGGCAGGGTTGCGATGCCGGGCCAGGCGAGCTGGTCGGGATAGGGATAATCCTTGCCGTCGATGTTGATGCGGCGGTCCTCCTGCTCCGGCGACTGGTCCTGCACGTAGGCCGGCGTCGGCATGATCGGGCAGATCACCGCGTCGAAATTCTTGAACAGCTCGCGCCATTGTGCGCGCAGCCGCGTGCGCCCGCCGTCCGCGATCAGCCAGTCCTTGTGGCTGAGCGTGATGCCGCGCAGGCGCTCGGCGCGGAGGCTCATGTCGCCGGGTGAGAGTTGCGCCGCGCCGGCCTTCGCGCCTTCATAAATCTCCGGCGGGAAGCCAGAGCCCAACAGTGACAGCAGGAGGCGCATGTAGATTCGCGACGAAGCCGCGAAGTCGGGCAGGAGTGGGCTCTGTCGCGTCACCTTGACGCCGGCCTTGCCAAGATCGGCCGCGAGCTTCTCGATCGCGCCGCGCACGTCCTTGTCGGTCGGCAGCAATGGATCGCTGTCGATCAGCAGGATGCGGAAATCCTTCATCGCGCTGTGGCGCGGCGGCGGCAGCGACAGCGAATAGGCCTTTCCATCCTCGATCGGATCCGGTCCCGCCATCACGTCGAGCAGCAGCGACAGATCGGCGGCGCCGCGCGCCATCGGCCCGATCACTCCGAGGTCGCGGCTGGACGGCAGCGGCGGCAGTGTCGGCGGCAGATGGCCGCGGTTGGCGACCAGCGCGAATGTTGGCTTGTGGGCATAGACGCCGCAGTGGAACGCGGGCACGCGCAGCGAGCCGCCGATATCGGAGCCGAGCGAGAGCGGACCGTACCCCACGGCGAGCGCCGCCGATGAGCCGCCGGAAGAGCCGCCCGGCGTGCGCGCAAGATCGAACGGGTTGTGGGTAGTGCCGTAGATGTCGTTGTAGCTCTGCCAGTCGCCCAGGCCCAGCGGCACGTTGGTTTTGCCGAGGATGACGCCGCCGGCGTCTTTCACTCGCGAGATCGACAGCGCGTCTTCCTTCGGGACAAAATTCTTCTGCTCGGGAATGCCCCAGGTCGTGGGCAACCCCGCAATGTTGTACGATTCCTTTATGGTCAGGGGAATGCCGAGCAGCGGCTTGCTCTCGCCACGCGCGAGCGCCGCATCGGCGGCGCGCGCCGTTTCCAGCGCCCGGTCGAAATCGCGCACGCAAATCGCGTTGATCCTGCCGTCGTGCCGCTCGATGCGACCGATCGCATCCTGTGCGAGTTCGACCGCGGAAACCTTTTTCGCCTTCAGCGCCACCGATAGTTCAACGGCGGTCTTGAAACTCCACTGCGATTTGGCCAAAGCGCGCACTCCCGTTGTTTCTCTTTCGATGCCGACGAATGATGACGCAGTTTAGCCGTCTCTCGCAAGGCACGTTTGACGGGAATTGCGACCGCGTGACCTCACATCGCTACGGGATGTTGGTACTCTGGCTTTGCGCATGATCTTTTCGGAAAACCGCGGCACACCCCGCATCAAGGGCGGGGCAGGCTTTTTCCGGATCATGCGCTACGAAGCGCCGATCAGGATGCCGACGCCGAGCACGATGACGCCGCCGAGCACGACCTGGAACACCGCCCGCAGGAATGGCGTGTCCATATAGTGCGAGCGGATGAAGGCAATCGCCCACAATTCGATGAACACGACGACACTGGCTATTCCGGTCGCGATCCAGAACGCGTTCGGCCAGGAGTCCGGCACGAGAAACGGCAAGGTGTGGCCGAGACCACCGATCGCGGTCATGATGCCGGTTGTCGTGCCGCGTATCCAGGGCGAGCCGCGGCCGGTGAGCGAGCCGTCGTCCGACAACGCTTCGGCAAAGGCCATGCTGATGCCGGCGCCGATCGAGGCGGCGAGACCCACCAGAAATGTCTGCCAGTTCTGATGCGTGGCGAACGCCGCCGCGAACAGGGGCGCCAGCGTCGATACCGAGCCGTCCATCAGGCCGGCCAGTCCCGGCTGCACATATTGCAGCACGAACATGCGGCGGCGGGTCTTGTCCTCTTCGGCGCGCACGTCGGGACTGAGGATCCGGTCGGTCAGCTTGACAGCGAGATTCTCGTGGCCCTTTTCCTCTTCGGCGAGATCGCCAAGCAAGCGGCGAACCCCGACATCCTCGGCCTTCTCCGCGGCCTTGATGTAGAACTGCTCGGCCTGCAGCTCCATCGTCTCGACTTCCTTGCGGATGGTGTCGAGCGGCAGGTTTTTCGTCAGCCAGATCGGACGGCGGCGCAGGAAGCCCTTGACGTCCTCGCGTCGGATCGGCGGCAGATGCTCCCCGAAACGCTGCTCGTATATTTCGAGCAGGCGGTGCCGATGGCCGCGTTCTTCCTCCGCCATCTCTTCGAACAGCTTTGCCGAATCCGGATAGCGCTCCTTCAGGTCCTCGGCGTAGGTCATGTAGATGCGGCTGTCCTCCTCTTCGGACGAAATCGCGACCGCCAGCACCTCGCGCTCGGTCAGATCGGCGAAATTCTTCACGGGGAGCACCTTGCCTTAAATTTAGAACGGTTCTAAATTTATAGGAGACCGCAATTCCCGGGTCAATTCCTTGATGCGCCGCCGGGCGCTTTTCGCAGGAATTCGAGCAACAGCCGGCTCACTTCCGCCGGCTGCTCCTGCTGCACCCAATGGCCGGCGCCATCGACGAGATGGCAGCCGATCATGTGGCTGCACACACTCTTCTGCATCGCCTCGAACACACCGGCGCGCTGATGGGTGCCCCAATCCTGCTTGCCCGAGATGAAGCAGGACGGCACGTCGATGGTCCGCCCGGACCAGGTCTGCAATTCGGCGTTGAAGGCGCCCGTCGTGCCGCAGCGGTACCATTGCAGCCCGCCCTGGAAGCCCGTGCGCTGATATTCGCCGGCGTAATAGGCGAGCTCGCTGTCGGGCAGCCATTGGTTGGCGGCGATCGCTTCGCGTGAAGGCATCACCGCCGCCACCGTCTCCGGCATGGTCTTCGCCAAGTCCATCACGTAATAGGTCGGGAGTTTCGCGAGCTCTTCCGCCGACCACGCCTTCAGCGGATACGGCTTGTTGTCCTTCCAGTCCGCGCTCTTGTGGTGATAGTACGCGCGCAGGAAATCATGCACGCCCTGCGGCGCGTGATGCATGTCGTGGTCCGCATGACGCTCCGAATAGTACCATTGGTAATGCTTGCGCGGCTGCGGCAGCGCGGCGAGCTCGCAATGCACGGGATCTTCGCCGCGCGGCCTGGCCGGCCCGTCCGCAGTGTCGAACGGCAGCGACGGTGGCCCGCCGAATGGCGCGCTCATCATCGCGACCGCCCGGAACACGTCGGGCCGCACCAGCGCGCACCACGCTGCAACCGGGCTGCCGAAGTCGTGGCCGATCACGGCGTCGACATGGGCGTAGCCGAACGCCGACACCAGCCCGAGCGCGTCGCGCACCAGATTGAGCAACCGGAACGAATTGAGATCGCCGTCATACGTCGCGTCCCAGCCGGTGGTGCGGCCATAGCCGCGCTGGTCGGGCGCGATCACGTGATAGCCGGCTTCCGCCAGCGCCGGCATCACCTTGCGCCAGGAGAAGGCAAGCTCGGGAAAGCCGTGCAAGAGGAGGAGACAGGGCCGGCCTTTGGTCTCGAATCCAGCCTCGAGCACGTGCATCGTGAGGCCGTTGATACCATCGACGTAGCGCGAGCGGATGGAGGCGGGGAAGGGAGGAGGCGGGAGATTCATACTGTTTCCTCGTCATGGCCAGGCTTGTCCCGGGCCATCCACGTCTTCTTTTGCCGTACGACTTTAAAGACGTGGATGCCCGGCACAAGGCCGGGCATGGCGAAGCTCAGAGTGGGGCGATCTAAATCCGCACCGCCGTCTTCGGCCAATATTTATCGCGCAGATGGCGCTTGACCAGCTTGCCGGTCGGCGTGCGCGGCAGCTCGGCCTCGAAGTCGATCGAGCGCGGGCATTTGATCGGCGACAGATGGTTGCGGCAGAACAGGATGAGCTGTTCCTCCAGCGTCTTGTTCGCCTTGCCCATGTCATGCGGCTGCACCACCGCCTTGACCTCCTCGCCCATCTCCTCGTTCGGCACGCCGAACACGGCGACGTCGGCGACGTCGGGATGGGTGATCAGAACGTCCTCGGTCTCCTGCGGGTAGATGTTCACCCCGCCCGAGATGATCATGTAGGACTTGCGGTCGGTGAGATAGAGAAAACCTTCCTTGTCGAGATAGCCGACGTCGCCGAGCGTCGACCAGCCCCGCGCATTATAGGCGCGCTTCGTCTTCTCGGGGTCGTTGTGATACGAAAACTCCGGCGCGTCGGCGAAATAGACCGCACCGATTTCGCCGCCAGGTGCTTCCTCGTCGTTCTCGTCCAGGATCTTTACCTTGCCTACCACGGCGCGGCCGACCGTGCCGCGATGTGTCAGCCAGTCCTGCGAGGTGGATACCGTCACGCCATTGCCTTCGGAGCCGGCATAATACTCGATCAGGATCGGCCCCCACCATTCGATCATCTTCGCCTTGACCTCGGCCGGGCAGGGCGCGGCGGCATGGATCGCGCCCTTCAGCGAGGAGACGTCGTAGCGATTGCGCACCTCGTCCGGCAGCTTCAGCATCCGCACGAACATGGTCGGCACCAGCTGCGACTGCGTGACCCGGTGCTTCGCGACCAGTGTCAGGAACTGCTCGGCATCGAAGGATTCCATGATGATGGAAGTGCCGCCGAGGATCGTCGCCATCATGTTGAAGCGCAGCGGAGCCGCGTGATAGAGCGGCGCCGGCGAGAGATACACTGTGTCGGCATTCATGCCGCACATGTTGCTGCAGAGGATTTTCAGGAACGGGTTTGGCAGATCGATCGGGTTGCCTTCGAACTGCTTCTTGATGCCCTTTGGCCGCCCGGTGGTGCCGGACGAATAGAGCATGTCGTAGCCGGCAACCTCGTCCGCGATCGGCGTCGTCGGCTGCGCGGCCGCTTCCTTGTCGTACGAGCGGAAGCCGGGCTCGGGCTCGTCCATCATGAAGAGCAGCGGACCGCCCGGCTGGCCGACCAGGCCCTTGACCTGCTCGTGGCATTTCGGCGTGGTGATGAAGACCCTGGCGCCGCAATCCCTGACGATATAGGCGATCTCGTCCTGCGTGAGGTAGCGACTGATCGCGGTGTAATAGAGCCCGCTCCGCTGTGCGGCCCAGCAAATCTCCATGAAGGCGAGGCGGTTCTCCATCAACAGCGCGATGTGGTCGCCGGCTTTCAGCCCAAGCTTGCGGAACAGATGCGCGCCCTGGTTCGAAAGCTCGTCGAGCTCGCGATAGGTGATGGCCTTGCCGGTGCCGGCCATTTGATAGGCGATCTTGTCGGGGTGCGTGCGGGCGTGAATCGTGGGATGGGTCATTGTGCTCTTCGAACTCAACGTCGCGTTCCCCGGATGCCGCGCAGCGCCATAGCGTGTCGAGGACGCGCTAAACGCGCTTATGGCGATGCGCTGCTGATCCGGGGTCCATTAGCTTCGGGTCCTTTGGTGAAGCGTGGGTCCCGGCTCTGCGAAGCAGTGCTTCGCGCTGCATCGCGTCCGGGACACGAGGGCGTTACAGCCTCTCAACAATCGTCACATTGGCCATGCCGCCGCCTTCGCACATGGTCTGCAGGCCGTAGCGCTTGCCTCGCTGTTTCAGCGCATTGAGCAGCGTGGTCATCAGCTTGGTGCCGCTGCCGCCAAGGGGGTGGCCGAGTGCGATCGCGCCGCCGTTGACGTTGAGCCGCTCTGGGTCTGCGCCCGTTGTCTTCAGCCAGGCGGTCGGCACCGAGGCAAAAGCCTCGTTGACCTCGAACAGGTCGATGTCGTCGATCTTCATGCCGGCCTTTTTCAGCGCGCGCTCGGTCGCATGCAGCGGCGCGTCCAGCATGATCACGGGATCGCCGCCCATCATGGTCAGGTGGTGGATGCGCGCCAAGGGCTTGGCGCCGAGCTGCTTCAGGCCTTTCTCGTTGACCACGACCACGCCGGAAGCGCCGTCGCAGATCTGGCTCGCGCTCGCTGCCGTCAGCTTGCCGTTCTCGGCGATCAGCTTGACGCCCTTGATGCCGTCGAGGCTGACATCGAAGCGGATGCCCTCGTCGATCGTATGCGTGTCGGTCGAGCCATCGGCGCGGGTGATTTGCACCGGTACGATCTCGTCCTTGAAGCGGCCGGCCTGCGTCGCCGCGATCGCGCGCTGGTGGCTGTTGTAGGAATACTCGTCGAGCTCATCCTTCGAGAGGCCGTACTTCTCCGCCATCATCTCCGCGCCGGTGAACTGGCTGAATACGATGTTCGGATAATGCTGCTCGATGCCCGGGCTCTTGTAATGGCCGTAGCCGTTCTTGGCCGGCAGCTGCGAGGCAAGCCCCATCGGCACCCGCGTCATCGATTCCACGCCGGCCGCGATCACGATGTCCATGGTGCCGCTCATCACCGCTTGCGCGGCGAAATGCAGTGCCTGCTGCGAGGAGCCGCACTGCCGGTCGATCGACGTGCCGGGCACGCTCTCCGGCAGTTTTGAGGCCATGATGGCGTTGCGCGCGATGTTGTTGGACTGCTCGCCGGCCTGCATCACGCAGCCCATGATCACGTCCTCGATCTGGTCGGGCGCGGCGCCCGAACGCTCCACCAGCGAATCCAGCACTTTCGCCGCGAGATCGGCCGGATGCCAGCCGGCGAGACGCCCTCCCTTGCGGCCGCCGGCGGTGCGGGCGGCGGCGACGATATAAGCCTCGGCCATCTCACTTCTCCCTGATTGCTTTCGCTGGAGCTGGAATTGATGGGCCGGATTTAAGGGACGGCTGGAGACTTAGTCAATCGTTCAATTAACTCTTGAGTGCGGAGGCGGCATGCGCTTATGTGCGCGCCGGCTTGTTCCGAGAGAGTGATGGCATCCCAGTTGAATACCAGTGTGCCGGCCCGCGCTCAGGCGGCGAAAAATCCCACCGCCGAGAAGCTGCTCGTGGCGGCGAGCGAACTCATGATCGAGCGCTCCTCGATCGAAGTCTCGCTCTCGGACATCGCGCAGAAGTCCGGCGTCAACGCCGCGCTGGTGAAATACCACTTTGGCAACAAGGACGGCCTCCTGCTCGGCCTGCTCGCGCGCGATGCCGCGACCGAGATGTCGAACCTCGAATATCTGCTGGCGCAGCCGATCGCGCCGACCGCGAAGCTGAAGCTGCATGTCGCCGGCATCATCCGCGCCTATCACCGCTTCCCCTACATGAACCGGCTGATCCATTATCTCCTGCATGAGAGCAGCGGGGAGGCCGCCGACGAAGTCTCGAAATTCTTTGTCGCGCCGCTGCTCGACTTTCATCGCCGGCTGCTGGCTCAAGGCATCAAGGCCGGCGAGTTCCGCAAGTTCGATCCGGTGTTGTTCTACACCAGCCTGATCGGCGCCTGCGATCACCTGTTCTTCGGCCGTCACGCGATGTCGCGCGCGACCGGCGTTGGCCCGGTTACGGACGAGGTTTGCCGCGATTACATCAGGCATATGGAAGCGATGGTTTGTAACGGAATGCTGAAAAACGCGAATAGCGAATAGCGAGAGGCGAATGGGAATATCGACTTCTTCGCTACTCGCCATTCGCTATCCGCCACTAAGAAATAAAACCCAAGGAGAGTCCCTAAAATGCAGTTGAAAGACGTTGCCGTTCTTATCACCGGCGGTGGTTCGGGCCTCGGCGCCGCCACCGCGCGCGCCATGGCCGCCAAGGGCGCCAGGATCGGTGTGATCGACCAGAACAAGGAAAACGCCGAGAAGGTCGCGGCCGAGGTGAAGGGCGTCGGCCTTCACGCCGACGTCACCGACGAGGAAGCAATCAAGGCGGCGATTGCGAAAGCGGAAAGCTCGCACGGCGTTGCGCGCGTCCTGATGAACTGTGCCGGCATCGGCGGCTCGCAGCGCATTGTCGGCCGCGACGGCGTTTATCCGCTGGCAAAATTCGCGCGCATCATCAATGTCAATCTGATCGGCACCTTCAACTGTCTGCGTCTGTTTGCCGAGCGTCTTGTCACGGCCGAGCCGGTTGGCGAGGAGCGCGGCGTCATCATCAACACCGCCAGCGTCGCGGCCTATGAGGGCCAGATCGGCCAGATCGCCTATTCGGCGTCCAAGGGCGGTATCGTCGGTCTTACTCTGCCCGCTGCGCGCGATCTCGCCAGCCAGAAGATCCGCGTCAACACTATCGCGCCCGGCATCTTCTTCACGCCGCTGCTGATGGGATTGAACGAGGAGGCGCGCAAGAGCCTTGGCGCGCAAGTCCCGCATCCCGCGCGCCTCGGCGAGCCCCCGGAATACGCCAATCTCGCGGTCCACATCGTGGAGAACGCGATGCTCAACGGCGAGACCATCCGTCTCGACGGTGCCATCCGCATGGCGCCTCGATAGGCAACAAATTCTATTGTCGTGCCCGCGAAAGCGGGGAGCCATAACCACCGCGGGTGGTTGCTCGCGCTTCTCTTGGCCGGGACGACGGTGAGGGGTTATATCAAAACATAACGAAGAGCCCGCCAAGGGACGATATTTCGGGAGACGCAATATGAGTGGGAATGCTGCGGCGGTGCTGGAGAAGCCGGCTTTTCGCAAGATCGAATGGCTCAAGCGCGACATCGCGATCGAACGCCGGGATGACGGCACGATCGTGCTGAAGTCGCGCATTCCGCTGCAGGCTTACGAGAAGCATATTCCGGCGTCGCTGGCGAAATGGGCGAGAGAGGCGCCCGAGCGGATCTGGCTCGCGCAACGCGGCGGTCCCGACCGGCAGTGGCGCAAGGTGTCCTATGGCGAAGCCAAGCGCACCGTCGACGCGCTGACGCAGGGCCTGCTCAGCCTGAAGCCCGGGGAAGGCCGTCCCGTCACGATCCTCTCGGGCAATTCGATCGAGCACGCCCTGATGACACAGGCCGCGATGCAGGCGCGCCATCCTGCGGCGCCGGTTTCGCCGGCCTACTCCTTGATGAGCCAGGATCACGTCAAGCTGAAATATCTGTTCGACCTGATCAAGCCGGGCGTGGTGATGGTGCAGGATGGACCCACCTTCGAGAAGGCGCTGAAAGCGCTCGATCTCGATGGCGTGACCGTCGTGCATGTGTCGCGGCCTTGCGAGGGCATCAAGAGCGTTGCCTTTGCCGATCTTGCGACGACTCCCGTCACGAAAGAGGTCGAGAAGTCGATCGCCAAAATCACACCCAATACCGTCGGCAAGCTGCTGTTCACGTCAGGCTCGACCGGCATGCCGAAGGCCGTCATCAACACCCAGGAGATGATGTGCGCCAATGCGGCGATGATGATGCAAGTGCGGCCGCGCGGGGCCGGCGCGATTCCGCCCACCGTGCTCGACTGGATGCCATGGAACCACACCATGGGCGGTAACGCCGCCTTCAATCCGGTGCTGGCCGATGGCGGCACGCTTTACATTGACGACGGCCGGCCGATGCCCGGTCAGCTCGAGGAGACCATCCGCAATCTGCGCGAGGTGTCGCCCACCTACTACGCCAATGTGCCGGCCGGCTATGCGGCGCTCGCCGCGGCAATGGAGAAGGACGACGCGCTCTGCCGCAGTTTCTTCAAGAACCTGACCCTCATGGCCTATGGCGGTGCGCGGCTGCCTGACGATCTGTACGACCGCATGCAGGCGCTGGCGGTGAGGACGACCGGCGAGCGCATCGTGTTCTATACCGGCTGGGGCTCGACCGAGACCGCTCCGACCGCGACCGGCACCTATTGGGACACCGAGCGCGTCGGCCTGATCGGCCTGCCGTTCCCCGGTGTCGAGCTGAAGATGGTGCCGTGCGGCTCGAAATACGAATTGCGGCTGCGCGGCGTCAACGTCACGCCGGGCTATTTCGGCCAGCCGGAGCTGACGAGGAAGATGTTCGACGAGGAAGGCTTTTACTGTATCGGCGATGCCGGGGTGTTCGTCGATCCCGATGATCCCGTGGCGGGCATCATTTTCGCCGGCCGCGTGGTCGAGGACTTCAAGCTCACCACCGGCACCTTCGTGCATGTCGGCTCGCTCCGCACCGATGCGATCGCTGCCGCCACGCCCGTGGTGCATGACGCGCTGGTCGCGGGACAGGATCGTCCATTCATCGGGCTGTTGGCGTGGCCCAATCTGCATGCGTGCCGGCAGATCGTCGGCAATGCCGAAGCGAGCTACGAGGATGTGATCAGGCATCCCGAGGTGATCGCCTGTCTCAGGCGCGGCCTGGAAGCGCACAATTGCTCAAGCGGCGGCTCGAGCAGCCTGCGCGTGGCGCGCGCGATGCTGATGGTCGAGCCACCCTCGATCGACGGCAATGAGCTGACCGACAAGGGTTACATCAATCAGCGCGCGGGTCTCGAGCGCCGCGCCGACCTGGTGGAACGGCTATATGCCGAGCGGCCGGGCGAAGACGTCATCGTCCTGAACTAGAGTGCATCACGAAGGCGAGTAGCACCCATGAACTTCGATTTCTCCGACGACCAGAAGCAGCTTCGCGATCAGGCACGCAAATACCTCACCGAGAAGTGTCCGCCGAAGGCGGTGCGCCTCGTGCTCGACGGCAAGGCGCCCTACGACAAAGAATTGTGGAAGGGCCTCGCCGAGATGGGCTTTCTCGGTGTCGCGATCCCCGAAGAATTCGGCGGCGCGGGTGCCGGCCATCTCGAGCTCTGCGTGATCGCGGAGGAAATGGGCCGCGCGCTTGCGCCCGTGCCATTCTCTTCGACCGTCTACCTCGCTGCCGAAGCGCTGCTGCTCGCGGGCTCGGATGCACAGAAGAAGAAATGGCTGCCGAAGATCGCTTCCGGCGAAGCCATCGGCACGCTGGCGCTGTTCGAAGGCGCGGGCAATCCATCGCCCAAGGCGATCAAGCTTGCCGCTGATGGCGGCGCGCTAAACGGGGTGAAGAAGCCGGTTGCCGATGGCGCGATTGCAGATTTTGTCGTGGTCGCCGCGCGTACCGGATCGAGCGGTCGCGAGAGCGACATTTCATTGTTCCTGGCTGATCTGAAAGGCGGCGGCGTGGAGGTCAAGGAACTGACCAACGTCGATCCGACCCGCGGCCAGGCGGAAATCGCCTTCAGGAATTGCAAGGCCGAGCCACTCGGCAAGGCCGGCGAAGGCTGGACCATCCTTACCCAAGTGCTCGACCGGGCCGCGGTGCTGACCGCGTTCGAGCAGGTCGGCGGCGCCGACCGCGCGCTGGAGATGGGCCGCGACTATGCGCTTGATCGTATCGCCTTCGGCCGGCCGATTGGCTCGTTCCAGGCGGTGAAGCACATCCTTGCCGACATGTACGTCTCGGCGACGCTGGCGCGCTCCAATTGCTATTACGGCGCCTGGGCGCTCTCGACCAATGCCGGCGAGTTGCCGGAAGCCGCCGCCGCCGCGCGCATCAGCGCCACGCAGGCGTTCCAGCATTGCGCCAAGAACAACATCCAGGTCCATGGCGGCATGGGTTTCACCTGGGAGTTCGACTGCCACATGTATTACCGCCGCGCCAATGCGGTGGCGTTGGGGCTCGGTAGCCTGTCCTATTGGGAGGACGTGCTGATCGAGCGCATGCGCAAGAAGAACGCGGCGTAAGGACGACGCATATGAACTTCGACGACACCCCGCAGGAAGCAGCATTCCGCGCCGAGGCCAGGGCCTGGATCGGGTCCAATGCGCCGAAGCAATATGAGGAGGAGCTGCGCAAATCCTCGCTCGGCCGCACAGCGCTCAGGAACGCCAATATCCTCGAAGTCGCAAAAGCCTGGCAGAAGAAGAAGGCGGATGCCGGCTGGGCTTGCCTGCACTGGCCGAAGGAATATGGCGGCCGCGGCGCTTCGCCGATCGAGCGCGTGATCTGGCAGCAGGAGGAAGGCCCCTTCGGCAAGCTTTCGGGCATGTTCATCATCGGCCACGGCATGTGCGGGCCGACCATGATGGCGTTCGCCGGCGAGGAGCAGAAGCGCAAATATCTGCCGCCGCTGGCGTCGGGTGAGAAGATCTGGTGCCAGCTCTTCTCCGAGCCGGCAGGCGGCTCCGACGTCGCGGGCCTGCGCACACGCGCCGAGAAAAAGGGCGATGACTGGATCATCAACGGCCAGAAGATATGGACGTCGGGCGCGCATTATTCGGACTACGGCATCCTGCTGACGCGCACCGATCCGAACGTGCCCAAGCACAAGGGCCTCACCATGTTCTTCCTGGACATGAAGAGCCCGGGCGTGGAGGTGCGACCGATCAAGCAGGCGAGCGGGCAGTCGGACTTCAACGAGGTCTATTTCACCGATGTGAAAATTCCGGACAGCCAGCGTCTCGGCAATGTCAATGACGGCTGGAATGTCTCGCTGACCACGCTGATGAACGAGCGCATGTCGATCGGCGCTGGCGTGGCGACCGGCTTTCCCGAATTGTTCGACTTCTGCAACAGCCTGATGCTGGACGACGGTCCGGCGATCGAGGATCGCAGCGTTCGCTCGAGGCTGGCGAATTACGCGGTCAAGGCCAGTGGCCTGCGATACACCAGCATGCGTGCGATCTCGGCGTTGTCGAAGGGCGAGCGTCCCGGACCGGAAAATTCCATCGGCAAGCTGGTCGCGGGCTCGATGATCCAGGAAGTCGCGATGTATGCGCTCGATCTGCAGGGCGCTGCGGGCGTTCTGAGCGGGCCGGATGACGCCGAGGTCGCCGGAAAATTCCAGGCGATGTTGTTGCGCGCGCCCGGTACCCGCGTCGAGGGCGGCACCGACGAGATCATGCGCAACATCATTGCGGAGCGTGTGCTGGGCCTGCCCGGAGATATTCGCGTCGATAAGGACGTGCCGTTCAACCAGATACCGACCAAGGGGCGCGCGTAAGCGCAGAGAAGAAAGAGGTTCGCGATGAATTTCGACGACACCCCGCAGGAAGCCGAGTTCCGCGCCACCGCCCGCAAATGGGTCGCCGCCAACGCACCCAGGGAATTGGAGGCGGAGCTTTCGAAATCCTCGCTCGGCCGCATCCGCCTGCAGCACCACGACATGGTGGAGGTCGGCAAGGCCTGGCAGAAGAAGAAGGCGGAAGGCGGCTGGGCCTGCCTGCACTGGCCGAAGGAGTATGGCGGCCGTGGCGCCACCCCCATCGAGAAGGTGATCTGGCAGCAGGAGGAGGGCGTTTACGGCAAGCTGACGCAACCCTTCCAGATCGGCGAGGGCATGTGCGGGCCGACGGTGATGGCGTTCGGCAGCGAGGAGAACAAGCGGCGCTATCTGCCGAAACTCGCGTCCGGCGAACAGATCTGGTGCCAGCTCTTTTCGGAGCCGGCCGGCGGCTCCGATGTCGCGGGCCTGCGCACGCGAGCGGAGAAGAAGGGCGACAACTGGATCGTCAACGGCCAAAAGATCTGGACCTCCGGCGCGCATTATTCCGACTACGGCCTCCTGATCACCCGCACCGATCCCAACGTGCCCAAGCACAAGGGGCTCACCATGTTCTTCCTCGACATGAAGAGCAAAGGCGTCGAGGTGCGGCCGATCAAGCAGGCCAACGGCATGCAGGAATTCAACGAGGTCTATTTCACCGACGTGGTGATCCCGGACAGCCAGCGGCTCGGCAATGTCGGCGACGGCTGGAACGTGTCACTGACCACGCTGATGAACGAGCGCATGTCGATCGGCGCGCGGCTCGCGACCGGCTTTCCGGAAATGTTCGAGTTCTGCAGCGATCTGATGCTGGAGGATGGACCCGCGATCGATGACCGCGCCACGCGCTCGAAGCTCGCGAACTGGGCGGTGAAGGCGAGCGGGCTGAAATATACCAGCTATCGCGCGATCTCGGCGCTGTCGCGCGGCGAACGGCCGGGGCCTGAGAATTCCATCGGCAAGCTGGTCGCGGGCTCCATGCTGCAGGACATCGCGACTTATGCGATGGACCTCGAAGGCGCGGCCGGCGCGCTCACCGGCGCGTCAGAGGAAATCGCGCGGGGCCAGTTCCAGCAGATGCTGCTATCGTCGCCGTCGACGCGCATCGCCGGCGGTACCGACGAGATCCTGCGCAACATTATCGCGGAACGCGTGCTCGGTCTGCCCGGGGACATCCGTGTCGACAAGGACGTGCCGTTCAACAAGATCCCGACCAAGGGGCGTTGATATTCTCGTGTCCCGGACGCGGTGCGACGCGAAGTGCCGCTCCGCAGAGCCGGGACCTATTTCTCCATGGGCCCCGGCTCTGCGCCGCATCACTCCGTGCTGCGTCGCGTCCGGGGTACGAAAGCGAGCCTGGGCTATGGACACGGCACTCAAACAAAAAGATCGCATCGGCGTACTCGAGGAACTCCTCAACGAGCGCTACTCCGTCCGCGCCTTCCTGCCGCGCGAGGTGCCGCGCGAAACCATCGAGCAGGTGCTCAGGGTCGCGCAGCGGACCGCGTCCTGGTGCAACAGCCAGCCCTGGCAGGTGGTGATCGCGAGCGGCGAGGCCAAGGAGCGGTTCCGCAAGCTGATCTATGGCGAGGCCGTCTCCGGCGCCGCCGAGAACAGCGACTATCCGTTCCCGCGCGAATATCTCGGCGTCTATCTCGATCGTCGCCGCGAAAGCGGCTTTCAACTCTACAACACGCTCGGCATCCCGCGCGGCGACAAGATGGCCTACGCCAAACAGGCTCTGGAAAACTACAATTTCTTCGGCGCGCCGCATGTCGCGATCATTCATACGACCGAGCCGCTCGGCGTCTACGGCGCGGTCGATTGCGGAGCGTACGTGTCCAATTTCATGCTGGCCGCGCAGGCGCTCGGCCTCGGGACGATTCCTCAGGCTGCGCTGGCGCGCCATTCCGGACTGATCCGCCGCCACTTCAATCTCGGCGACGATCGCCGCGTGGTCTGCGGCATTTCCTTCGGCTATGCCGACCATGAGCACAAGGTGAACGGCTACCGCACCTCGCGCGCTGCGCTCGCCGATGTCGTCACCTTCGTCGACAATTAGGCCGACTGAACGGAAAGCACTGCCATCGCGCATTCCGTCTAGTTGCTTGTGCAACCAATTCTTTCAGTGGCCTAGGGCTTGCCGTTGCTGCGGCTGCCGCTGGATCTCTGTTTGCTTTCATACGCTTCGAGCAACGCTATTGACAAAATGCGTTCCAGCATCTTGAGTTGCAAAGCCTTGGCGTCCACGATGCAGAATTGTAGCTGCTCAATGATCTTGTCGAGCGAAGCTTGGTTCACGGCTTCAGGTCCGGGGTATCAATAGTGGATCGCATCTCGATGCCGCCACGGCTTGCCCTGTTGAATGCCGATGAGGCGACGGCGGTCGGTTTACGACTGTTGAAATGCTTTCTCGCCCTGCGCGACCGTCGGAATCGGGAAGAGTTGATCGCGCTGGCGGAGCGGCTGCTCAAGGAAGAAGAAAAAAAGCCGACGAGCCCTGCCGATTGACGCCGGCATCGCCGCGCCCCAACAGCACCCGTCCGGTCCGGCCGATCATCGATCGCGCGCCGTCCCAAAAATAGCTTCATCCGCAACATCAAAAGCTCTCGCCCTGCGTTCAAACTAGCGGGGGACAACTTCAAGTCAAATGCTAAAAAGGTAGGGGCGGTCCGCAATGGCGCCAGGCGCGGAGGAATAACGTCTGTGGCGTCGTGTTGGACCGCGCTCGATTGGGCTGACCGCGTCTTTGGAACCTCTAGAATTTCGGCGGGCGCTTCTCGGCGAAGGCTCGGACGCCTTCCTCGATCTCGGCGCCGCGCATGCTGTCACGGGCGCGCTGATCGGCCGCAGCCTCGTCGAGCTCATCGCGGGCGATCTCGTTGATGGTCCGCTTCATGCCGCGCATGGCGATCGGCGCATTGCCGGCGAGGACCGCGACCTGGCGGTCGACCTCCCCGTCCAGCGCTTCAGGCGGCACCATCGCCGTGAGGTAGCCGATCCGCAGCATTTCCGGCGCATTGATCTTTTGCGCAGTGAGGAAAAGCCTCTTCGCGTTGTCGGTTCCGAGCCGGGAGACATAACGGCGGATACCACTCCTGTAGTAGTGCAGGCCGAGCCGCGCTGCCGGCATGAACATCTCGGCGGTATCGACGCCGATGCGAAAGTCGCAGGCGAGAGCGAGGTCGGTCGAGCCGCCATAGACCCCGCCATTGAGCCGGCAGATGGTCGGCACGGCCAGATCTTCCAGCCGGTCGACCATCACCTCGAAGGCCGAGCCCGCCGTCTGTTCGTCGGCGCCCGCGGTGCGGTCGGCGACCGAATTGAGATCGTAGCCGGCGGAGAAGGCGCGCCCGGTGCCGGTCAAGACCAGCACGCGAATCGCGGGATCGGCCTCGATCCGGTCGAACAGCTTTGCCATCGCTTCGAGGTCTTCCGGCTGCATCCGGTTCAGATGTCTCGGCCGGTTGAGGCGGATGGTGGCGCGTGCGTCGTCGATGGTCAGGACCGGCGTGCTCGCCTGTTCGGAAGCGGGGGCTGTAGCGGGCTGTTGCATCATTTATTCTCCAGCGCGCGGCGTTGGGCCTCGGTGTCGATGGTCTCGGCAAGATCGGGATGGCGTGCCATCAACAAGCGGAAATCGACGAGGTCGAGCACCAGCAGTTTCGACACCCGCGTGGTAGTGACATCGGCGCCGCGCAGGTTGTTGCCGAGCAGCGCCATCTCGCCGAAGAACGAGCCTTCGCCGAGTTGCACCTTCTTGCCGGGCAGGTTGACCTCGACCGCACCTGAGGCGATGAAATACATGCAGTCGCCTTGCTGGCCCTTGCGGATGATCATGGTGCGCGAAGGCAGATCCATGGTGCGCAGCATGTGCGTGACGTCGGCGATCGCGGAGGGGCCAAGGGTGGCAAAGAACGGCACCTTGCTCACGGTTTCCCACGTCTTCAGAAAATTGTCGCGCCGCGTCTCGGCGGCAAAGCCCGTCGCCAGAATGCCGGTGAACAGACCGAATACGCCGAGGCCGCAGATCATCACGATGCCTGCAACCATCCGTCCCACAGGCGTGATCGGCACCACGTCGCCATAGCCGGTCGTGGTCAGCGTCACGACCGCCCACCACAGCGCGGCGGGCACGTTGCCGAATGTAGCGGGCTGGACATCGTGCTCCAGGAAATATTCCGCGACCGAGCCCAGGAAGAGCACCATCAGGAACAGCACCAGCACGCTGAGCAGCGGGCCGGACTCCTGCGCCAGGACCCGGCGAAGCTGCCGTAGCCCAGGAACCCCCGGAAACACCTTGACGATCCAGATCACCGCCAACAGCCAGGCCATCCTGGGATCGGCACCGAGCAGCCGCGCGAGCGGAACGGCGATCACGCTGGCGGTATCGACCAGCCCGTGGAAGGAGAGGAGATAGCCGACACCGCGCCCCGCCATCACGGTGTAGCGGATCCGGACCAGCCACTCGAAGGCGAAGAAGGCAAGGCATGACCAGAGCGTGGCGAGTATCCACTGTTGCCCAGCCTCATAAGCCGGATCGACGGTCGTAAGCACGACCATGAGGATGCCGATCAGCACCGCCACATAGGCCGCCTTGGTCATGTTGCGGCCGGCGGTTGCCGTCACAAATTGCGTCAAAGCGGAAGAAGCCGGCAGCTGGGACATGTTTGAGCGGTGCGTTGGGGCCGGCCGTGGCAGGGCCGGGGCTTACAAAGTGCCCCGGGCAGGGGAAGGCCGTCAACGACGCTTGGAAAACAGCGTTATCGCGCGTGCGCCGCCGCATGGGGTATCAAGCGCTGCCGCCTCGTTCGGGGTAGTAAAAAGGCAAATTTTGCCCCGGATCGGCGCGAATCCCGACAAATCGTCGCCTTTTCACCTTATATCGAATGAGTTGCGCGGGCGGTATGATGGCGGCCAGGCGACGTCTTTGATTTGCAAACTTTCGAAAGCTGGCCATGGACACTTCCCATCTTGCAGAACACTTCGGAACCGCCGGGACCCTGTTCGCACAGGTATTTGTGGTCGCCACCCTTTCGATGAAGACCATGATCCCGTTGCGGGTCTTCGCCATCCTCACCAATTTCATCCTGATCGGGACGGCGCTGCCGACCCACAACTACCTGACGATCCTGGTGCAGACCGTCGTGCTCGGCCTCAACTCCTATCGGTTGCACCAGATGCTGCAGCTGGTGCGTGACGTGAAAAGATCCGTCACCAGCAATCTCTCGATGGAGTGGCTCAAGCCGTTCATGACGGAGCGCAAATGCAAGGCCGGCGAAGTCCTGTTCTACAAGGATGAGGCGGCCGACGCCATGTACTACATCGTCAGCGGCCGCTATCGCCTCGTCGAATCCGGCATCGAGATCCGGATCGGGGCCATTACCGGCGAGTTCGGCATGCTGACGCCGTCGAATGTGCGAACCCAGACCATGGAGTGCATCGAAAGCGGTTTGATCCTGAGCGTCAGCTACGACCAGGTCGAGCAGCTCTATGTGCAGAACCCGGCCTTCGGCTTCTACTTCCTGAAACTCGTCACCGCGCGCCTGTTCCAGAACATCGAGCGGCTGGAGCAGCGGGTGGTGCAGCTGACCGCGCTTGCGGCGGCGAAATCTGTATGAAGCCGCGGATGGCAAGACATGAGCACATCTGACGACGGCATCGTTTCCTCGCTCAGATATCTGTTCGCCGATTTTCTCGACGAGGAAGACAACACGCCCCCGTTCCTGCCGCCGGGTCTGCCGGAGGAGGCCGTGGCTGCCGTCAGCGACGGGATATATCTGCTGATGGATTACCAGGGTGCGAGCTACGCCAGGCTCTATGTCGATCGGCTCAAGCGCTTTGTCGGCAAGCAAGGTGTCGATGCCGCGATGTTGCGCGAGATCGCGCGGCTGATGGCGGACCGCATGGCCTATGAGGACGCGATCCGCATCGCACAGCTCAAGCTCACCGAACACCGCGACAGCGGCGGCGAGATCGTGTCGACCGACATCAAGAAGTTCCGCATCGACGAGCTGGTCGATGCGCTGCCGGCCGTGGCGGCCGATCCGATCCTGAAGATCCTGGACAAGTTCGGCTGGGCAGCGCGCCGGCGCGTATCGATCCCGTTCTCTACCGCGAGCCGCTGGAGCATCCGCCGCCTGAAAATCGAAGCCTGGCTGCGGCGCTGGCGGTTGTTCTCGATCCGCTATGGGCAGGAGCGCCTCTGGGTGGAACGCTGGCTGCACATGATCGCGCGGAGCATGGTGAAGCAGTCCGCGGCGACATCGGCGGTGATCGAAACCGCCACCATGATCCGAGGGCACGGCGACGCCTACCGGCAGGGTCTCGCCGACTGGCATGCGATCATCGATGGCCTGGCCAAACCCACTTTCGACGGCGTGTTGCCCCTTGCCGATCTCGCCGGAGCGATTGCCGAAGCTCGCGCCGCCGCGATGCCTGATCCGCGGCAGGCCTCGCTCAAACGCGCCATCGCGCAGATCCGGGCGCAGGCGACAGGCGCCGGCGCGCACGCCGCTGCGGAGTGATGTTGGAGGTTTTAAGCGCTGCGCGCAGTCTTCACGACCGCGACATTGTCGTCTTGGACGAGCGTATCGCCATGGCGTTTGAGATATTCGCGGCGGATTTCGAGCTCGCCGCGCACGAATTCATAGCCGAGCTTGAACGTCTCCAGCCCGTCGCTGGAGATGGTGCCGTCGCGCAACCCCACCACCACCCCGCGCAGGATCTTCTCCAGCTCGTCCTGCACCTCCTCGAGTTGATCCATGGTGCGCGCATGCTCGATCTTCTCGCCGACGATGAGGATCGCGGTGGCGAGCGCGCTCGCCTTTTCCGGGCAGACCCGCGTGACCTTGGTGTAGAGCGCCGCGAAGATCGAGCCGATCACGCTGAGCGCGCCGGCGCCAAGATACATCACGTCGCTGTAGCGCTCCATGAACGACTTGGTGTCGTCATTGATGTATTCGGCCGCACCCGGATGGGCCATGATGAAGGCGTTCTTGTCGGTCTCCGCTGGCTCGATCCTGGAGGCGAAGCCGTTGTCGAGCGATAGCTCCGCCTTGTTCTCATAGACCGTGCGCGCGAGGTCGGCCGCGGTCGTGGTCGAAATCCGGGATTGCGCGACGAGCAGCCATTGGAGCCCGATCGTATCGACATCGTCGTCGGGGACTTGCGGTGAGGACGACAGTATCCCGGCTTCCACCGTCTCCGCCGTGATCCCGGGGATCTTGCGCGCCAGCGCCTTCGCCGAATTGATCGCATTCAGGGTGAAGCCGCCCTTCCTGGCATGTTGCTCGTAGCTCTTGTCCTGCAACACGCGTGAAGCATGCGCGACCGCAATGACCGCGCCGAAGCCGGAAGCAAACAGCTTGTCGAGCGTCGAGCCCGGAGGTGCAAGCTGCACCTTCGAGGCGGTGTCGGGACTTTCGGCGAATTCAAAGATGCTGCGCACGAAGGAGGCGCTGTTGTCGCCTTCGGCCCAGACCGCGACCTTCTTCTGCTTCTTCAGATCGTCGAAGGATTTGATCTTCTTGTTGCCGGGACTGAGCAGCAGGATCAGGTCACGATCGAGAATCGCGATGGCCCTCGCCCGCTGCGGGATCTTTGTGTCGGTCCGAAGCACCGCAAGATCGGCTTCCCGGCGGTCGAATTGCGTCACCGCCTTGGCATTGTCGGCGTTGGGCAGGATCTTCAGCCGCAGCCGCGAATGGGTGTTCTTGAGCACGGCTGCGAGCTTGGCGGCAAAGCGCGCCTCCTCGCTGTTTGGACCGCCGACCGCAAAGGTCAAAGTCTCCGAATCCTTCAGCAGGGTGCGTCCGCCCCACACGGTCGCCACCGTCAGGATCAGGGTCAGAAAGATGTAGAGCAGTACTTGCTGCCGGTTGCTCTTCACAACCTGCGAACGAGGGGGAGAACGGTCTGCCGATGGCGTTGGGAGTTCGGCGCTCATGGCGTTGCCCTGGGGGCCGGCTACGGCGCCGTTGCAAGCGGCGTTGGCAGATCGCCCAGGTAGTAACTACCTAAAAAAGAAAGTAAATTTCATTTACGATGATATCCGGCCAGCAGCGGATTGCAAATCGTCCACTGCGATAACGTTACCGTGCATCGCCGGGGCTGTTCAGAGGATGGAGCCGCGGGGCCACACCTCGGGTTTTTCGGGTTCCCGGCAGGTGCATTCCGGCACCGGAGGTGTCATAAAAGGCCAATACGGGGTCGAATTGGCCGGATTTGAGAACAAGGTGCGCTGAACGCCTCCAGTCCCCGTGCGTCAAAGGTCTTGCGAGGTCGTCAGCTTGTCGTTTCCTCCCATGTCGTCGTCGGTCCCGGTCGGCCTCCTCATCGGTTGGATGGTGCTTCTGACCTTCAAGCACATCATCGCCGACTTTGTGCTGCAGAACTCGTGGATGGCCTACGGCAAGGACCAGAAGACCGGGTGGGCCTTGCCGCTCCTCGTTCACTGCCTGATCCATCTGGCGGTCGCCCTGGTGGTGATCCTGATCGTCGCGCCAAAATTCTGGTTTGTCGCCTTTATCGACTTCGTCATCCACATCACTGTCGACCGCGCCAAGGGGCTCACGTCCTCCACCTTCGCTATGACGCCGGAGCACCCCTGGTTCTGGACCCTGATCGGGATCGACCAGGCGCTGCATCACCTCACCGGCTTCGGCCTCTCGATCTTCATGGCGGCGAACGCCTGATCGCGATCGTTTGCGTCTCCTGAGCCGGCGCGGCATGGTGGGCCAGTATCGCCGGGGTCGCCCATGTCCGAACAGCCGCTCGCCAAGAGGTGCGTCAATGTGCTGGACAGCCGCATGGCCTTTCACGAGCGCGGCGAGGGCGCACCCATCCTGTTCCTGCACGGCAATCCGACCTCGTCCTATCTCTGGCGTGACGTCATTCCGGAACTCGAGGGACGCGGCCGGCTCATCGCGCCCGATCTGATCGGTATGGGCGATTCCGGCAAGCTCAAGAACCCGGGCACCGACACCTACCGCTTCGTCACCCACCGGAAATATCTGGCCGCCTTCATCGATGCGGTGATCGGCACGCGCGAGAAGATCCTGTTCGTGATTCACGACTGGGGTTCGGCGCTCGGCTTTGACTGGGCCAACCACCATCGCGACCGCGTCCGCGGCATCGCCTATATGGAAGGGATCGTCCGGCCCGTCGCGGGCTGGGAGGAATGGAGTCCGCAGGCGACGCCGATCTTCCAGGGCTTTCGCTCGGAGAAAGGCGAGAGCCTGATCCTCGATCGCAACATGTTCGTCGAGCGTGTGCTGCCCGGCTCGGTGTTGCGCAAACTTTCCGAGGCCGAGATGACGGAATACCGAAAACCATTTCTCTCTCGCGACGACCGCTGGCCGACCCTGACCTGGCCGCGGCAAATTCCGATCGCGGGCGAGCCTGCGGACGTCGTGCAGATCGCCTCCGACTACGCGAAATGGATGGCGGAGAACGAGCTGCCCAAACTGTTCGTCAACGCCGAGCCCGGTGCGATCCTGACCGGAGCGGTCAGGGAGTTTTGCCGCGGCTGGAAGAATCAGAGCGAGGTCACGGTGCCCGGCTCGCACTTCATCCAGGAGGACTCCGGTACCGCGATCGGCAAGGCGATCGCGGGCTGGATGACGGCGCATTCGCTTTGAGCCGGCCTTGCACGCGCTCGCGCATCTGATTCGGTGCGATCAAGTCCTCCGTGCAACTACCGTCCTGGCTGGTTAACCCTTCGTTAGAGAGTTGCATTGCATCTTTCGCATCAGCGAGGGGGGCCCCTGCAATGTTTTCCAACCGTGACGCCTACGACAGCGATTCCTGCCCGGTCGGCGATGAACTGCTCGGTCAGATGTACCGCGCCAGCGAGCACGGCTTGCCGATGCTGGTGGAGAGTGTCTCTTCCGATGTGCGGGCGATGCTGGCGCTGTTCTGCTACCGCCGCAGTCACCTTCACTCTCTGGCACTGTCGATCGCATCGAGCTGCAGTGAACGGGAGCTGGTGCATTTCGGCGGCCGCGTCGGCCAGACGCTTTACGCACTGTCGCGCGAAGCGCCGACAAGCCGTGCCAGCCCATCGATCTCCTATGGCGGCCGCAAGCCGATCACGCTCTCGACCACGCCGCTCTCAAGCTTCACGCCGATCGACGAAGAGCTCGACGAGGACGTTGTCGAATCAATGACGGCGTAAAGCGCTCCATCCCTCATCTTTGCCGATTGCCGGCAACGCGCCTTTCAACGCCCTGGCGCCGCCGCGGCGAGCGCCGGGATTCGCCGCGCCAGGCTTGTTCGCGGTGCCGAACGGTGCGCCAGCGCAGCTGCGATCTCCTCGGCAACAATGGGCCAGCGCACGACATCCGAGATGCCGGCGGCGATCAAGGTATCTGCGCCGATCCCCTCCATCGACCGCGTCGCCAGCACGATCGGTGCATGCGCCGCCGCCGCATGCAGCTCGGTTGCCAGTTCAAGCGAGGCGGCGCACGATCCGAGATGGCCGATGACGACGGCATCGAAGCGTCCCGGCTTGGCGCGGCAGGCGGCCAGGGCTGCCTCGGCAGTGGAGAACCCGACTGGCTCATAGCCGAGCGCAGCCAGCATCTCCTCGTCGCGCAACAGCCGCGTGCCGTCGCTTGCGACCATCAGCACGGTCTCGCCGTGTCCGGCCGCGACCAGCGGCTCCTCCAATTCCGGCGCCGGCTCCGAGGTCGCCACACAGGGCAGCCAGACCTCGAAGCGGCTGCCTTTGCCCGGCGTGCTTTGTACATGGATCGCGCCGTTGTGCTCACGCACGATCTCGATCACCGTCGCAAGCCCAAGGCCGTTGCCCGACGAGCGCGTGGTGAAAAACGGCTCGAAGATCCGCGGCAGTGTCGCTTCGTCCATGCCGCGGCCGGCATCGTTGACGGTGATGCAGACATAGCGGCCCGGCTGCAGCTCGTCGTGGCCAAAGCGGCGCGCGGATGCGAGGTCGTGCACGCTCATGTCGATGTCGATGCGCCCTTCGCCTTCCATCGCCTGCACGGCGTTGTTGCAGAGATTGAGGATCACCTGCTGCAATTGGGCGGGCTCGCCCGAGACGATCGCGCCTGCAGCCGGCTCGTGGATCACGAACTCGATGCCGTCCGGCAGCGAGACGTTCAACAGCGCGGCCGCCTCGGTGATCAAGGCATGCGCATTCAGCGCCCTGGGCCGCGCGTCGCGGCGGCGTCCGAAGGCCAGGATCTGGTCGACCAGATCGCGCGCGCGCTCGGCCCCACGCCGGATCGAGGCGAGATGACGGGTGAGACGGGCGTCGGTGCCGAGCCTTTCCTCCATCACCTCGGAGTGGCCGAGGATGCCGCCCAATATGTTGTTGAAGTTGTGGGCGATGCCGCTGGTGAAGGTCCCGATCCGCTCGAGGCGCCGGGCGCGCTGCAGATGGGTCTCGAGCCGCGTGCGCTCCCTCTCCATGAAATGCCGCATGACGCCATGGACGATGGTGTCGAGCGCCATCCGCAACAGATTGAGCTCGCCCGGCGCGGTGATGCGGCACGGCATGCCGATCGCGTCGAAACCGAGGGCCACGACGGCGCCGCCCCGGGTCCGACCGGTCACGCAGGCCCAGCCGCCGAGGCCGAAGCCTGCGAGCGCATCCCTGTTGTCGCCGATCGTCATCCAGTTGACGCGCGGGACGTGGACAACGCCGTCGGCCGTGGGACCGATCCGGGCCGCGAGCTCGGCTGCGCGCCCGGGCCAGCCGGCCGGCGGCTCCATGCCCGGCCTGCACCACAGGTTCAGTCGCCCACACGCGCCGGACACCACGAAATAGGCGCGGTCGGAGCCGACGCACGCCGCCAGCTCCGCCACGGCGCGGTCGATCTCATCAGCGGTGTCCTGCGGTCGCGCGTTGATGAAGCGCATCGATATGCCGGCGATCACGTGCTCGAAGGCCGCGCGCCGCTGCAGCGCGTTGACGCGCGACTTCAGGCACAGGCCAAGCTGGACCAGGAACGCGACCAGGAGCAGCGACGTTCCGTACAGAAACCGGCGATAGCGCCGCGCGGAATCCCGCGAGGCGATCTGGCGGGTCGTGATCATCGTGCGGAAGCTCATCCTGGTATTGCTTTCGCGGCAGTGCGCGGATCGTCCGCAGGATGCCGTCGACCGAGGGCAGCAGGTCGTGGAGCAGCCGCCCGTGGGCGAGCAGGCCTTCGACAGAAGTGCCGGCACTGGCCTCACCCGCCTGTCGCTCGAGTTCATCGAGCTGATCCTTGACCTCGCGCACTGCCGCCGGCGACGTATCCAGCGTGAGCTGCAGCATCGCTGCGGCGGCGGCGGTCACGGCCTCCCCAAGCTGCGGCGACGCCGGACGGGGGCCGAACCTCACAAAAAATGCCAGAGAATTGTGCAATAGCGCGTTCTCGCTCTTGAAGCGCTCGATCAATCCCTCTTGCCGGTCGACCGAAGCGGCAAGGCGATCGACCTCCGCATTGGTGTCAGCGTCGATGGCGGCGGTCTGGCGCAGCCGATCCAGCGAAGCACGCAAGGCATCGATCTCGTGGACCAGCGGGTCGTAACTGCGCAGCGAACCCGCGCGCGCCGTGAAGACGTCACGGTAAAGCGCGCTTTCCAGCATGGCGAAATGATCGACCTCGGCAAGGGCGTGGTCGAACATCTCGGCTTCCGGATTGATCGCGCGCAGCGACAGCCAGGTCAGCAGCAGGACCAGCGCGGCAATGATCGAGAGGGCCGGAGCAAATTTCATGGTTTTGTTCCGGTCACGGGTGAGCCGCGATAATTTCCGGTGAGCGTCTGGAGGAAACCGACGAGCAGCTCGATCTGCTCAGTGGTCAGGGTGCGGTCCAGTTGCGCCGCCGCCATCCGGCGCACGGCCTCCTGGAGGGTCGCGGCGCTGCCGTCATGGAAATAGGGCGCCGTCGCCGCCACGTTGCGCAGGCTTGGGACGCGCACGGCCTCTGGGCCTGTCTTCACCAGCGGATGAAACACGCCTTGCCGTTCGAACAGGTTGCCGCCGACATTGACGCCCTGGTGGCAGGCGCTGCAGCCGAGCGATTTGAACAGCCGGTAGCCTTCGCGCTCGCGCTCCGACAGCGCCGAATTGTCACCGCCCAGCCAGCGGTCGAATTTCGAGTCCGGCGTGACCAGCGATTTTTCAAAAGTCACCATCGCGTCCAGAAAGCTGTCGCGATCGGGCGCGCCGCCATAGGCCGCGCGGAATTGCCTGACCATTTCGGGATCGGCGTTCAGCCTCTCGACCACCTCGTCGGCATTGGTGTGCAGGTTTCGGGGATTATCGAGCGAGGATTCAATATGCGCGGCGAGCGTCCGGAAATTGCCTTCCCAGTTCAGGCGGAAGTTCAACGCGGCATTGAACACGGTCAGCGTATCGAAAGGCCGTGAAACCGGGCCGTCGCCGGGTCCGGCGCCGTTGCTGCGAATGTCGTGGCAGGAGGAGCAGCTGAGCTTTCCATTTTCCGACAGGCGCGAATCCGAAAACAGGCGCTCGCCCAGGGCCAACTTTCGCGGATCGGCGGCAGGCGGCGGCGGAATCGGCGTGATGGGTTCCTGGTCGGCGATGAGATGGTCTTGCGGATCCGATTTCGGAGGGACCTGCGCGACCGCGGCCCCCCCGAGCAGGATCAGGATGCATAGCGAAACGATGCGAGTCCGGTGCGGCGGCCACGACCCCGTCATTCGCGCCACATTCCGCGCCACGCGATGGCTTCGATTTCGCTGGCAGATGGTACCTTCTCGCCAAGCGGGCGGTCATCAGGCCCGCGCAATTCTGCGGTCGCCTGGCGCCGCGCGCGCGCTTTCGGGATCAGCGACCGGCCGGCTGCGATGAAGACGGCAAGCAAGCTGTACCAGTGCGCGCGTGCCACGCCGCCCTCGTCCGGTCGCGCGGCGATGATCGCGGCAGCCCGCGCGGGCGAGCCGGCATGGGCCGGCGGTGCGCTCCATCTGCCGTCTTCCTGCGCAGGGACCAGGGTCAGGCTGACGGCCGTCTCCGGGTGGATCTCCGCAGGCTGCGGTTCGGCTGCCGCCAGCGGTATCCCGTACATCGCCTCGGCATAGGCGGCGCATCCGGCCATCGACTCCTCGATGATCCAGGACACGACCGCAAGCAGGAGGTTCGGTATGGCATCAATGGCAAAGCGCGAGAATGCCGTGACGGCCCTGACCAGCTGCGTCGAGACCGCGGGCGTCCGGCGGCGCGGCGCGCCTTGTCGCAGGTAGGGGATGACGATCGCCGCGTCGCGGCTGCCGTGCAGGTCATGGACCGGGCGGCGCGCGGTCTCGCGTGCAGAGTGGAGACGGCGGGCGGGCAATGGCTTTGAGGAATGCATCGACTTCTCCCAGGAGATGTTGGCTTGGGAGGTTCTGCCGCGTCCATGTTTCCGGAAAATGCCGCGCCGCAAACTTGAGGCTACGACTGTAACATGAGCTGGCGCGTCGCGAGAACATACGCTGCCGCTCAAGCGCCTTTCCGCAGAGTACGGCGTCATCAAACCGCTTCGACGGGAAGCGCGAAGATGTAGCCTATGCCGCGCTCGGTCTGGATGATCGACGGAGAGGCCGGATCGCTCTCCAGCTTGCGGCGAAGCCGCAGCACCTGAACATCGATGCTGCGGTCAAATACGTCTTCATGGATGCGGGTCGCCTGCAGCAGATGCTCGCGGCTGAGCGGCCGCTGCGGCGCATCGAGGAACGCGATCAAAAGCGCATACTCGCCCTTGGTCAGCGCGATCGGTTCGCCGCGCGAATTGGTCAGGCGCCGGTTGCGCCGGTCCAGCAGCCAGTTACCGAAACGGCTGCGGCCTTTCTCGCTCTCGCGCTGGGGCGCGCCCTGGCCGGCTTCGCGCCGTCGCAGCACCGCGCGGATGCGGGCGAGCAATTCCCGCAGGCCGAACGGCTTGGTGATGTAGTCGTCGGCACCCAGTTCGAGCCCGACGACGCGATCGATCTCGTCGCGGCGATGACCTGTCGTGATGATGACGGGAACGTCGGACTGCGCGCGAATCTCGCGCAGGAGATCGAGGCCGTCCTCCTGCCCGAGCCTGAGATCGAGGATCACGAGATCCGGCTGGTTACGGGCGAGCAGACCCGCGACCTCATCGCGCCGCGACGCACTGACGGCGCGGATGTCGTGGTCCTCGAGATAATTCGCCACGAGGTGCCGCATGGTGCCGTCATCCTCGACCACGAGACAGGTCGGCGATTTACGCTCGGTGCCATGGCCGGCCAGCGGTTCGAACGAACCGAGTGGATTGCCGTCGAGTCCGTTCGCCGGACTGCGTAGAGGCCGGCCGGGCTGGCCGGACGCCGCATCTTCCGTCATTGATCTTCTCCGCACCCGGTATCGCTATACGGCGCACCTTCTCGCATCGCAGCACACGTTTTTGCGAGCAATTTTGTGATATTTACGAGGAACTTTGTGATTTTGGGTTGTACTCATTCCCGCGCCAGCTTCGGCTGTTTCCTGACGCTCAAAGATGCTTGTTGGCCAAAATCGTGGCTGCGAATGGCATGGCATTATGCAGATCGGGCTATCGCGAGATTTCTATGCTTTGAGGTGCGCGCGGAAGCATCGCAGCCGGTGCGGCATCGTGTTACATCTGTAACGAAAAATACGGTCGCCCTGCGCGGTGCGCCCGTCTCATTCAGGCGTTGGGCACCCGTGACGCGTCATGATTGGCCTAAGCGGCGGAGTATCCGCCGTCGACCACGTGCGAGGCGCCCGTCATGAAGGAGGCCTTTTCCGAGCACATCCAGACGACGGCTTCGGCGATTTCTTCCGGGACGCCCAATCTCCGCACCGGCACCTTCGCCATGATCTCATCGAAACGCTCTTCCATCGTTTCCCTGGTCATGGGCGTCTGGATGTAACCGGGATTGACGCAGTTCACCCTGATGCCGTCCTGGGCATACTCGATCGCCGCGCTCTTGGTCAGGCCGACGACGCCGTGCTTGGCCGCGACGTAGTGAGCTGATGTGGCGAGGCCAATGAGGCCCGCGATCGATGCCGTATTGACGATCGCTCCGCCGCCGCCCTGCGCCAGCATCTGCGCAATCTCATGCTTCATGCACAGGAACACGCCCATCAGATTGATAGAAAGCATTTTGGCGACGGATGATTGGGAGAGCTCATGCGTGCGCTGACCGGCCGGGCCAACGGAACGCCCCGCAACGCCCGCATTGTTGAACGCGCAGTCGATTCGCCCGAATGCCGAGACCGTGCGCGCCACCATGTTCGCCACGTCGGCTTCTTCCGCAACATCACCCGCGATTGCGATTCCCTGGCCGCCACCGGCGTTGATCAAGGCCACCGTCGCCTCGATGCCTTCCCTTGAGAGATCGGACACGGCGACGCGCGCACCTTCTCGCGCCATGGCTACCGCGGTTGCACGCCCGATGCCGGATGCACCGCCGGTCACCAATGCAACCTTGCCGTCCAGGATGCCCGCCATGAAGACAACTCCCTTGCCCAGCGTATGATCCGGAAAAAGCCCGCCCCGCACTTGATGCGGGGTGTGTAGCGGTTTTCCGAAAAGATCGTGCGCAAACAAAAACCCAGGCCCGGGATAATCGTCCGCCGATGGCCCTGTCTTGCGCGAAGTGGTCAGGCCAGCGCTGGCAGCCCGAACTTCCTGCGCGCCATAGTGCATTCGGCATCGCCCGGCAGACAGGTGCGGCAGACTTCCGGCCGCACCGCATAGATCGTGCACGACGTTGCTTCCCCGATCTTGCCTTTCAGCGCCGCGCAGCGGTCGCCGTCGCAACGCATGCCCAACCCGCGCGTATTGACCAGCTTCGACGGAATGAGATCGAGTGCTGAATCGTCCTCGGTTGAGAAGCGCGGCCAGTTCGACGAATAGGCGCAGCAGGCGCCGCAGGCCTGGCAAGTATTTTCGTCTGTAGTCGACGGACGGTCCATCCCGGGTCAGCCTTCCTTCGGCCGTTCCCAGACCAGGCTTTGCCGCCATCGCGCCCGCAGGATATCGCGCCGCTCCGGATATCGATCTTCGAGATAATCGGCGTTGAGCACGCGGTCGGTTCGAAAACTGCGAAAATCCTTGCGCAGCTCGCACCACGCCGCGAGCAGCCGCACCGCTTCGAGATAGCCGACGGCGATCGGCCAGATCGTGCGCTCGGTATCGCGGCCATGTTCGTCGCGATAATGCAGCGTGATCTTCCTGCCCTCGTGGATCTGCGAGCGGGTGCGCACCATGTCGATGCGGTCGGGCTCGCGGTCCCAGCCGGGGCGGGCGCGGCTTGCGGGCTCCAGCACGAACGGCCGCAGCCGCTCCGGAACAGTGTCGGCGATCTTGGCAATCAGGTCGTCGGCGGCGCGCGCGAGCGCGGGATCAGCGTGGCCCGCGACCCATTGCGCCCCCAGCACCGCCGCCTCGATCTCCTCGGGTGTCAGCATCAGGGGCGGCAGGTCGAATCCCTTCTCCAGGATGTAGCCCATGCCGGCCTCGCCGCGGATCGGCACGCGCTGGCCGATCAGGGTAGCGATATCGCGATAGATCGTGCGTTTTGAGGTCTCCAGCTCGGCCGCAATGGCATCTGCCGTCAAAGGCTTGCGGGTGCGCCGGAGCACCTGGATGATCTGGAACAGACGGTCGGCGCGTCTCATCGGATTCTCTTTGAATTTCTCTTGTATCGCAGTGGCTTAGGGATGCTGACAGGATGTTGTCAGCAGGCCTTCTCTATAAGGGGACAACACTTCAATCGAAGGGGATTCCCCATGATGTTCTCTCGTTCATTCGCTGTCCACGCCGGTTTTGGGCCTCTTTGCCGGGTCCGGAACCAAATCCAGACCCATATTCAGCCCCAAATTCAGACTTGGGCGCTGGAGCACGTCGTCTCCACCACCTCGCCTTCCGGCGACCTCCGCTTGACGATTGCGGCGCTCGCGCTGCGCGCGCTCGCCGCGCTGGACGCCTTCGTCGAAAGGCAACTGGTCCTGCTCGCCCGCCATACCATGAGACGCGCCCTGCGGGGGGCGCGTTTCGCCGGCTCCGTCAGGACTGCTGACAGCATGGTGGCAGCAGGGGGCCGCTAGCCTCGCGTCATCTTGAAATCAGGAGGCTTGCATGATCACCCTTTACGGCTTTGGCGCTGGTTTCGGCCTGCCGGAGATCAGTCCGTTCGTGACCAAGACCGAGGTCCAGCTCAAGATGGCCGGCCTTGCCTACCGCAAGGAGCGGGCGATGCCGCCGGCCTCGCCGAAAGGGCAGCTGCCTTACATCGAGGATGACGGCGAGCGGATCGCCAATTCCACCTTCATCCGCGCCCATATCGAGCGCAGATATGGTTTTGATTTCGACGCCGGCCTCGACCGCGAAGTGCGGGCGCAGGCCTGGGCGTTCGAGCGCATGATCGAACACCATGTCTACTGGGCGCTGGTCGGCGCGCGCTGGGTCGATCCGGAGAATTTTGCCAAGGGGCCTTCACATTTCTTCGACGGCGCGCCGGACGACCGCCGCGAGAAGCTGCGTGAGGACGCACAGTTCCGCGTCGCCGAGAACTATCTGTTGAGCGGCCTCGGAAGGCACGCGCCCGACGACGACATCGCGCTCGCGCTTCGGTCGGTCCTCGCTCTGTCGGTTCAACTGGACGACAAGCCCTATCTGATGGGCGGGAAGCCGGCCGGCGTCGACGCCACCGCGTTCGGCGCGCTCACCGGCATCCTGACGCCGTTCTTTGCCTCGAAGCTGCGCGCGCAGGTCGAGAAGTTCGACAACCTCACCGCCTATGTCGGCCGCATGATGCGGCAATACTACCCTGACTTCGCCTGGGAGCCTGTGCGCGAAGCGGCGTAACCACGCCGAATGCGTAGGTGGGCAAGGCGCGCTTGCGCCGTGCCCACTCTATGACTGGCGCGCCATCTCACCCTTCAATTTCGCCAGCTCGGCTTCCAGCTCCGCGATCCTTGCGTCGCGCTCTTCGATCGTGGCGCTGGCCTCCGCCATCGCCGCCGCGACATCCGCCGCATCGAATTTCTGCGGGATGTGCTGCGGACAATTGGTGTCCCAGGCGGCAATCTTGAACACGATCGCCTGCTCCGGCCGCGCGCGATAGCCTTTCGGCATCAAGGCCTGTGTCAGCGCCGGATCGTCCTCGACCACGCGCGCCTCGCCCCAGATCTTCACGCGACGGCGATGCGCGTAATCCATGATGAAAATATGCGCCTTCGGGTTCTCAGTGAGGTTGCCCTGCGTCAGATATTGCTGGTTGCCGGCATAGTCCGTGAACGCGATCGTGTTCTTGTCCAGGATCTTGATAAAACCCTTCGGTCCGCCGCGATGCTGGATATAGGGCTGACCGTCCCTGGTTGCGGTCGCCATGTAGAAGCTGTTGGTGTTGGCGAGGAACCCCGCAAGCTTGTCGTCGATCTCGGTGCGCCAGCCGCCACGCTCCTCGACATGCGCATAGGCCTCGCGCGAACCCTTGCGTTCCTGAATCGCTTTCACCGCCGGCGTGAAGGCAACGTCGCTGGAATAGGTGCGGGTGTCTGACATCGGTAAGTCCTCCGCCATGGACGCCAATGCGCCCTCTCGCCGTCAAAAATGGCATTTCCCGAATTTTAAACAATCCGCCGGATTGACACTTCATCATTGCATATTATGAAATAATGCCATGGACCGTATCGACGCCATGCAGGCCTTTGTCGCCGTGGCCGATCTCCAGGGATTTGCCCCTGCGGCGCGCAAGCTGAAGCTTTCGCCCTCGGCGGTGACGCGGTTGATTGCGGCGCTGGAGGATCGGCTCGGCGCCCGGTTGTTGCAGCGGACCACGCGCTCGGTCGCGTTGACCGATGCCGGGACGCATTATCTCGAACGCGCGCGGCGCATTCTTGCCGATGTCGAGGAAGCCGAACGCGCCGCCGAGGGCGAGCGCACGCGGCCGAGCGGACGGCTCGTGGTTTCGGCGCCGCTCGGCTTCGGACGGCTGCATGTCAGCCCGGTCATGTCGGCCTATCTGAAGCGCTACGGCGAGGTGTCCGGCGAGTTGCGGCTGGAAGATCGGATAGTGAGCCTGGTCGAGGACGGCATCGATCTCGCCGTGCGGATCGGCGAGCTCGCCGATTCCTCGCTGGTGGCGCGCCATGTCGGCGAGATGCGTCGGATCGTGGTGGCGTCACCGGCTTATCTGAAGGCGCGCGGCGCGCCGAAGACGCTTGAGCAGATCGCTTGCCACGACACCATCCAGTTCGGCAGCACTGCGGGGCTAACCGACTGGCGCTTTGTCGAGGACGGCCACGAGGTCCGCATCGGCTATACGCCGCGGTTTTCGACCAACAGTTCGGATGCCGCGATCCAGTACGCGGAATCAGGCGGCGGACTGACGCGGGTGATGGCCTATCAGGCGGCCGCTTCGCTCAAGGCCGGCCGGCTGAAAATCGTGCTGGAAAAATTCGAGCTGCCGGCGCTGCCGATCCACATCGTCTATCCGACCTCGCGGCTGTTGTCGGCGAAGGTTCGGACTTTCATCGATCTCGTGACCGAGATTGCGGATTGGCGGTTTGGGTAAAGCCGTCATTCCGGGGCGATGCGAAGCATCGAACCCGGAATCTCGAGGTTCCGGGTTCGCTTCGCGCCCCGGAACGACAGCTACTCCTTCGGCTTCGGCACCACGCGGAAGGTGGCATTGGCGCGCGCGATCACGGTATCGTCGGCCTTGATCAGGCTTTGCGCGAAGCAGAGCGTGCTGCCGGTCCTGATCACCTCGCACTCAGCCGCAAGCCACTGTCCGATCCGCGCGCTGCCGACGTAGTCGACCGCAAGGGACACGGTCACGTACGACGTCGTCCAGCCCGTCACCTGTGCGCAACTGTAGCCCATCGAGTTGTCCGCGAGCGAGGCGATCAACCCGCCATGAATGAGCCCGCGCGCATTGGTGTGCGCCTTCGCAAGCCGCAGCCCCATGATGACCGCTTTCTCGGTGCGCTTCGAATAAAGCGGCTCCCACGGATCGGTGAAGGGTGCTTTTCGGAAATGCGGCTCGAAGCCGGCGGGGATGTCGATTGTCATGGTCATTGGCGGCTCACATGCTTGAAAACGTCGCGCCATTATCCGCGAGATCGCCGCGAAATTCACCGCCTACAAAGTTTTAAACGTGATTTGCGCTGATGTTTGAAACGATATCAGGCCGGCAGTTCATACCCGATCGCGGCTTCCGCCGCGATGGTCCGCTGCACGGCCGGCCGCGCCATCATCCGCGCGTAATGCGCGTCGAGATTCGGGAAGGTGCCCGGCGCGGGTTTCAGCGAATTGAACAGCCGCCAATAAAGCCGGAACAGGTGGATGTCGGCGATGGAATAGCGTTCGCCGAGCGCCCAGCCATTGCCGAGCCGCCGGTCGGCGATGCCATAGACCTTGCGGGCGTGATCCAGCCCGTGTTGCCGCGCCGGATGCAGCGTCGAGGCGATGAACGACATCCACGCCACCGCCTGTGCCTCGGCCTCGATGTCGCCGTGCGGCAGCAGCCCCGCCTCCGGAAAGCGCTTGGCGAGATAGAACAGGATGCCCGCGACCTCGGTGAGCACGCGCCCGTCGATCAGAAGCGCCGGAACCGCGCCGGCCGGATTGATGGCAAGGAAAGCCGGTGTCTGCATGTCGTTCTTCTTGAACGACATTGGCCGGCCCTCGAAATCCGCGCCGACTTCATGCAGCGCGATATGCGCCGCCATCGAGCTCGAGCCCGGCGCGAAATAGAGCGTCAGCATGTGCGGCCTCTTCGCCTAGAACGGCAACCCAACATAATTCTCCGACAGCGACGTCATCGCCGCCTTCGAGTTCACGACATAATCCAGCTCCGCAAGCTGGATGCGCGCGCCGAACGTGCCGGTATCCGGGAATTTGTGCAACATCGAGGTCATCCACCAGGAGAAGCGTACGGCTTTCCAGACCCGCGTCAGCGCCGTGGTCGAATAATTGTCGATCCCGGCCGAGGATTTCTCGTCGTAATATTCGCGCAAAGCGCAGGCGAGATAATGCGCGTCGCTGGCGGCGAGGTTCAGTCCCTTGGCGCCGGTCGGCGGCACGATATGGGCGGCATCGCCAGCCAGGAACATCCTCCCGAACCGCATCGGCTCGGCGACGAAGCTGCGCAGCGGCGCGATGCTCTTCTCGATCGAGGGACCGGTGACGAGACTGTCGGCCGCCTTCTGGTCGAGCCGTCGTTTCAGCTCGTCCCAGAACCGGTCGTCCGGCCACTGCTCGATGTGATCGTCCAGCGGGCACTGCACGTAATAGCGGCTGCGGCGCGTCGAGCGCATGGTGCAGAGCGCGAAGCCGCGCGCATGGTTGGAATAGATCAGCTCATGCGAGACCGGCGGCGTCTCGGATAGGATGCCGAGCCAGCCGAACGGATAGACGCGCTCGAAGGTCTCGATCGCGGATGGTTTCACGCTGGCGCGGCTTATGCCGTGAAAGCCGTCGCATCCGGCGATGAAATCGCACTGGATTTCACGGGTGGTGCCGTCCTTCACATAGGTCAGCCGCGGATGATCGGTGTCGAAATCATGCGGCGTGACGTCGGCCGCCTCGTAGACCGAGGTCAGGCCCGCCGCCTTGCGCGCGTCCATCAGATCGAGTGTCACCTCGGTCTGGCCGTAGATCATCACGGTCTTGCCGGTTGCGCCCTTCATGTCGATGCGGTGACGGTGGCCTGCGAAGGCGAGCTCGATGCCGTCATGGACGAGGCCTTCGGCATGCGCGCGGCCGCCGGCGCCGACCTCATCCAGGAGCTTGACCGTGCCTTCTTCCAGAAGCCCTGCGCGGATGCGGCCGAGCACATATTCCGGTGTGTGCCGCTCGAGGATGACGTTGTCGATCCCGTAGCCGCGCAGCAATTGCCCGAGCAGCAATCCCGCCGGTCCCGCGCCGATGATTGCTACTTTTGTCCGCAATACTTGCTCCTCCCGATATTATAGGCTTCCTCGCCGCAGCCGCGTTTGTCGCAGGCTTGCAATGATAATTATATCATATAACAATGTCTGCAAAGGGCGACCAAAGCCCAAGGCAAGAGGAAAACCGAGGGAGACGATGTCGATGAGGAAGACCTTTTTGGCGCTGCTGTTGGCCGCCGGCGTGTCCCCGGCGCTCGCGCAGGAAAAAAACTTCGAGCTGAAAATTTCGCACTGGGTGCCGGCCTCGCATCCGCTGCAGAAGTCGCTGGAAGACTGGGGCGCGGCAGTCGAGAAAGCTTCCGGCGGCACCATCACCTACAAGGTGTTTCCCGCCCAGCAGCTCGGCAAGGCCAAAGACCATTACGACATGGCGCGCGACGGCATCGCCGATGTCACTTACGTCAATCCCGGCTATACACCCGGCGTTTTCCCGATCATTGGCGCCGGCGAGCTTCCGTTCCTGATGTCGGACGCGAAAGGCGGCTCTGAAGCGCTCGACGCCTGGTATCGCAAATATGCCGAGAAGGAGATGAAGGACGTCAAATTCTGCCTCGCCTTTATCCATTCGCCGTCGTCGTTCCATTCGCGCACCAAGAAGATCGTGGTGCCCGAGGACATCAAGGGCATGAAGATTCGCCCCGCGCACGCCACCATGGCGAATTTCGTCACACTGCTCGGCGGCACCAATGTGCAGACCTCGGCCCCGGAAGTGCGCGACACCATCGAGCGCGGCGTCGCCGATGCGGTCACCTTCCCGTGGGGCTCGCTGGTGCTGTTCGGCATCGACAAGGTGACGAAGTACCACATGGACGCGCCGCTCTACGTCACGACCTTCGCTTTCGTGATGAACAAGGACAAGTACAACCAGATGTCGGCGCGCCAGAAGAAGGCGATCGACGACAACTGCAACACCGAAGCGGCAGGCCGCGTTGGCGAGCCCTGGGGCAAGTTCGAGGATGCCGGCATCGACAAGATCAGGGCCGAGCCGGGTCACGAAATCTACAAGCTGACGCCGGACCAGACGGCGATGTGGAAGAAGGCCGCCGAGCCGCTGGTCAAGACCTGGGCCGACGGCGTGAAGAAGAAGTATCCCGACGTCAATCCGGACGAAGCGCTGAAGGATCTGAAAACCTCCCTCGCCAAATATAACGCCTTGACGCAGTAACAAGCTCGCTTGTCTATTCAGCGCGGCGGCAGGGTTTTGCCTGCCGTCGTTTTCTCGGGCCGCAATTGCGTCGAAGGAAAAGCATGCAGCGCGCGTCGATGGACCGCTTCATCGATACGATCGAATGGATCGCGGCAGGCTTCGTTGGCATCGTCGCGCTCGACGTCTTCGTCTCGGTCCTGCTGCGCAACACGCTGAACTACGCGATTCCCGATTCCTTCGACATCGGCCGCATGCTGCTCGGCATCCTGATCTTCTGGGGCATCGCCGCGACCAGTTATCGCGGCACCCACATCACCGTCGACCTGGTCTGGGCCAATGTCGGTCCGCGCTACCAGCGCTGGATCGACGTGTTCGCCACGCTCGTGCTGCTGTTCGTGGTGACGGTGCAGACCTACACGCTGTTCGACAAGGTTCGTGTCACCTATAACGATAACGTGCTTACCTTCGACACGCACATGCCGACCTGGCCGTTCTTTGCCGTCGCCTGGGCCGGCGACATCTCCGCAGTGGTCTTGATCGCGATCCGCACCTATCGCCTGATCTTCCATCCCGAAGAGATACACGATCCGAAACTCAAGGCGACGGAGTAGCGGGAGATGAGTTCCAACGCCGTCGCCATCATCGGCTTCGTCTCGCTGTTCGCCCTGATGCTGCTCCGCGTGCCCGTCGGCATGGCGATGGGCCTGGTCGGCGTCTGCGGTTTTGGCTACCTCGTCAACGGCACCGCGGCGCTGAAACTGGTCGGTCAGACTTCGATGCGCACGGTGACCGATTACACCTTCGGCGTGATCCCGATGTTCCTGCTGATGGGCACGTTCGTGTCCAATTCCGGCATGAGCCGCGAGCTGTTCCGCGGCGCCAACGGCTTTGTCGGGCATCTGCGCGGCGGGCTCGGCATCGCCACCGTCGCCGCCTGCGGCGGCTTTGCCGCGATCTCGGGCTCGTCGGTCGCCACCGCCGCGACTTTTTCAGCCGTTGCCTATCCCGAGATGCGCCGCTTCGGCTATCCGCAGTCCTTCTCGACCGGCGTGATCGCGGCCGGCGGCACCCTGGGCGCAATGCTGCCGCCATCGACCGTGCTCGCAGTCTACGGCATCATCACCGAGCAGGACATCGGCAAGCTGTTCATGGCCGGCATCATTCCCGGCCTGCTCGCGATGGCCATGTACATGATCACCATCACGCTGATCGGCTTGATCGCGCCGGGCTTCCTGCCAAGAGGACCGGCGATCCCGTGGCGCAAGCGCTTTGCGGGCCTCCGCGATATCTGGGCGCCCGTGCTGCTGTTTATCTTCGTGATCGGCGGCCTCTATGGCTTGCCATTCCTGCCGCGCTTCACGCCGACCGAAGCCGGCGGCGTCGGCGCCACCGGCGCGTTCCTGATCGGCGTCGTCACCGGGCGGCTCGACAAGGAGAAGATCCTCCTCTCGCTGTTGCAGGCGACGCGCACGGCGGCGGCTGTTTTCACCGTGCTGATCGGCGCGCTGATCTTCGGCTATTTCCTCACGGTGACGCAGACGCCGCAGAAGGTCACGGAATTCCTCACCGGCCTCGGACTCGGCAGCTACGGCGTGCTCGCGGTCATCATGGCGATGTATCTCGTGCTTGGCTGCCTGATGGATGCGATGGCGATGATCATCCTCACCGTTCCCATCATCTTCCCTGTCGTGACGCATCTAGGCTTTGATCCGATCTGGTTCGGCGTCATCATCGTCATGACGGTGGAGCTCGGGTTGATCCATCCGCCGGTCGGCATGAACGTGTTCGTCATCAAGAGCGTGGTGAAGGACGTTTCCTTTGCCACCATCTTCAAGGGCGTGATCCCCTTCGTGCTCACCGACCTGGTGCGGCTGGTGATCCTGATCGCGTTTCCGATCCTGGCGCTCTGGCTCCCGACACGGATGGCGGGCCCATGACGACATCGGAGCTGCAAACCAAATACGTCTTCACCATCACTGCCGAGATCGCCGAGGTGACGACCGCCGGCGACATCGGCCACGGCGTCCGCCGCATCATCCCGATCACCGGCGGCGAGGTGAGGGGCGAGAGGGTCAACGGCAAGGTGCTGCCGTTCGGCGCCGACTTCCAGATCATCCGCCCCAACGAATTGATCGATCTCGAAGCCAGATACGCCTTCGAGACCGACGACGGTGCGGTGGTCTATGTCGAGAACAAGGGCATTCGCTTCGGGCCGGTGGATCTGCTGCAGAAGCTGAAGCGCGGCGAGCCGGTCGATCCGAAACTGATCTATTTCCGGACCGTGCCGAAATTCGAGACCGGTGCGGGAAAATACCGCTGGCTGATGGAGCACATCTTCGTCGCCTCCGCCGCGCGCCACGCCGACCGCGTCGTCATCGACGTGCATATGGTGTTGTAAAACTCTGGCCGTCGTTCCACGGATGCTGCGCAGCACGAAGTGGTGCGCTGCTGATCCGGGGTCCAAATTCGATCTGCCTCATCCTTGTGGGTCCCGGATCAGCGGTGCAACGCTACGCATTGCACCGCGTCCGGGACACGAGACTGGTTGACTCCATGCAAGATCATTATAAAACATAACTATTCTGAGAGGACATAATAAACCCGTGGGAAACGCTGTCGGCGCCGTCGAGAACTCCGCCCTGCTCAAGGTCGAGAAGCAGGGCGCGGTGCTGACCGTCGGTCTCAACCGCCCGGCCAAGCGCAACGCGCTGAACGACGGCATTATTCTGGAAATCGGCGAGTGCTTTGCGGACCTGCCCGACGACATCGGCGCAGTCGTCATCCACGGCATCGGCGATCACTTCTCCTCTGGCCTCGATCTCTCCGAGCTGACCGACCATGACGCCACCGGCGGGCTGATCCACTCCCAGATGTGGCATCGCGTGTTCGACCGTATCCAGTACAGCCGCGTGCCCGTGATCGCGGCGCTGAAGGGTGCGGTGATCGGCGGCGGGCTGGAGCTGGCCTGCGCCGCGCATATCCGCGTCGCCGAGCCGTCGGCCTATTTCGCGCTGCCGGAAGGCCAGCGCGGCATCTTTGTCGGTGGTGGCGGCTCGGTGCGGCTGCCGCGGCTCATTGGCGTGGCGCGAATGACCGACATGATGCTGACGGGCCGGGTCTATTCCGCGACCGAAGGATCGTCCTACGGCTTTGCGCAATATCTGACCGAAGCCGGCGGCGCGCTAATCAAGGCGCTGGAACTTGCCGAGCGCATCGCCGCCAACGCGCCGCTGACGAATTTCGCGGTGCTGCAGGCGCTTCCGATGATTGCGGAGGCCAATCCCCAGACCGGACTCTTGATGGAATCGTTGATGGCGACGGTGGCGCAGAGCGACAAGGAAGCCAAGCGCCGCATCCGCGCCTTCCTCGACCGCAAGACCGCCAAGGTGAAGCCGGCATGAGCGCGCAAACCAACCCCGCGCGCGCCGCCGCGCATCCGCTGCGAAACATCTCGTTCAGCGACCCCGCGGTTGCGATCGAGCGCAGGAGCGATGGCACGATCTACCTGCGGCCCAGGGCGCCGCTCGGCGATTTCCCCGATCGCATCACCGATCGCCTGCATCATTGGGCGGCGGCGACGCCGGACAACGTCTTCATGGCCGAGCGCGTGGCCGGCGGCGGCTGGCGCAAGCTCACCTACGCCGAATTGCTCGACGCGAGCCGGCATATCGCCTCCGCGCTGCTGGCCCGCGGGCTGTCGGCCGAAAAGCCGGTGATGATCCTCTCCGGCAATTCGATCGACCATGCGCTGATCGCGTTTGGCGCGCTCTATGCCGGCATTCCGTTCTGCCCGGTGTCGTCGGCCTATTCGCTGATCTCCAAAGATTTTGGCAAGCTGTCCTATGTCATCAAGCTGCTGACGCCCGGCCTCGTGTTCGCCGATGACGCTGACAAATTCGGCAACGCGCTCGCCGCCAACGTTCCCGCCGGCGTCGAAATCGCGGCGACGTCGGGCGCGGTGCCCGGCCGCCAGGTGACGAAGCTGGCCGATCTCCTGAAGACGCCGTTGCATCAAAATCTCGACGCCGCACACGAGAGCATCGGCCCCAACAGCATTGCCAAATTCCTGCTGACCTCGGGCTCGACCGGCAATCCCAAGGCTGTCATCAACACCCAGCGCATGATCTGCGCCAACCAGGTGATGATCCGCGAGACCATGGCGTTCCTCAAGGACGAGCCGCCCGTCATCGTCGACTGGCTGCCGTGGAATCACACCTTTGGCGGCAACCACAATATCGGGCTGACGCTTTACAACGGCGGCTCGATGTATCTCGACCAGGGCAAGCCGATGCCCGGCGGCATCGAGGAGACCGTGCGTAATCTTCGCGAGGTTTCGCCGACGGTCTATTTCAACGTGCCGAAGGGCTACGAGTTGCTGCTGCCTTACCTGCGCGACGACGCGGCGTTGCGCGACAAGTTCTTCGCGCGCCTGCATGCGATGTTCTTCTCAGGTGCTGCGCTGTCGCCCTTCGTCTGGAACAGCCTCGACGAATTGTCGGTGCAGGCCACCGGCGCGCGCGTGCCGATGCTGACCGGATTGGGGGCAACCGAAACCGCACCGTTCTTCATGTCGGTCACCCCGCTCACCAGCCGCTCCGGCCATATCGGACTTCCCGTTTCCGGCAATGACGCCAAGCTGGTGCCGAACAACGGCAAGCTGGAAGTGCGCGCCAGGGGACCGAACGTGACGCCGGGCTATTGGCGCCAGCCCGAGCTGACCAGGGCCGCGTTTGACGAGGAAGGCTTTTACAAATTCGGCGACGCCATCAAGCCGGCCGCCGCGAGCAATTTCGACGACGGCTTCGATTTCGATGGTCGCATCGCGGAAGATTTCAAGCTCGCCAGCGGCACCTGGGTTTCCGTCGGTCCCCTGCGCGCTCGATTCATCGCCGCTTGCGCGCCGCTGGTGCGCGACGTCGTCATTGCAGGGATCAACCGCGATGAAATCTCAGCGCTGGTCATCCTCGATCTCGATGGCTGCCGCCTGATCAACCCGAAACTGGCCGCCGACGATATCGCGGCGGCCGCGAATGACGCCGCGGTCCGCGCCGCCTTCCGCGAGCGTTTCGGAAAGCTGCTCGCGACCGCGACGGGGTCATCGACTCGGATCACCCGCGCCATCCTGCTCGACACGCCGCTGTCGATCGACCGCGGCGAGGTCACCGACAAGGGCTCGATCAACCAGCGCGCGGTGGTGGAGCATCGCAATACGTCGGTGGAGGAGCTTTATGCAACGACACCCTCGCCGCGCGTCATCACGCTCTAAGAAAAGTTCAGGGAGGATATCATGCAGTTGAAGGATCAGGCCGCGATCGTCACCGGCGGCGCTTCGGGTTTGGGCGCGGCGACCGCGCGAAAACTGGCGGCGCAGGGCGCGAAGGTCGCGGTGTGCGATCTCAACGCAAAACTCGCCGAAGCCGTCGCGGCCGAAATCAAGGGCGTCGCCGTGGCCTGTGACGTCTCCGATTCCGCCTCGGCTGAAGCTGCGATCGCGCAGGCCGCCAAGGCGCACGGTCCGGCACGCGTGCTGGTCAATTGCGCCGGCATCGGTGTCGCCAAGCGCGTGGTCGGCCGCGACGGGCCGCACCCGCTCGTGGATTTCGAAAGGGTCATCAGGATCAACCTGATCGGCTCCTTCAACATGCTGCGGCTTGCGACTGCCGAGATGTCGAAGCTGGAGCCGTTGGCGGGGGGCGAGCGCGGCGTCGTGGTCAACACGGCTTCGGTCGCGGCTTATGATGGCCAGATCGGGCAGGCCGCCTATTCGGCCTCGAAGGGCGGCATTGTCGGCATGACCCTGCCGATCGCGCGCGAGCTCGCGCAGTTCGGCATCCGCGTGCTCACCATCGCGCCCGGCCTGTTCCTGACGCCGCTGCTCGGTGGCCTGCCCCAGGAAGCGCAGGACTCGCTCGCGGCCGCGATTCCGTTCCCGCACCGGCTCGGCCAGCCCGATGAGTTTGCGTTGCTCGCGATGCACATGATCGACAATCCGTATCTGAACGGCGAAGTGGTGCGGCTCGATGCCTCGCTGCGCATGGCGCCGAAATAGGTCAGCCGATGTTCGTGCATCGGCGCGATGTCCAGATCCAGTGGGGCGACTGTGACCCCGCCAACATTGTCTATTACCCGCGCTATTTCGCGATGTTCGACAACTCGACCTCGATCATGTTCGAGACCGCGGGTTTCTCGAAACAGGACATCGTCCACAAATACGGGCTGGTCGGCATTCCCATGGTCGACACGCGGGCGAAGTTTTACATCCCCTCGACCCATGGCGACTGGATCGTCATCGAGAGCCGGATTGAGAGCTTCGGGCGCGCGAGCTTCGATGTCGCCCACAAGGTCTACAAGGGTGAGGCTCTTGCGATCGAGGCGTTCGAGAAGCGGGTGCTGGTCGGCCGCGACCCCAACGATCCGGAAAAGCTGAAATCGGCGCCGATGCCGAAGGAGATTATCGAGAAATTCATGCGCGGCTAAAAGACCCTCACCCAAATAAAGAGTTGAATTAACGATGGAAGTTTGATCTGCACTGAACAAAGGCTTTCAGGGAGGAATGTATGAAAAAGGCTTATCTCGCGGCTGCGGCGCTTGCCGCGACGCTGGTGCTTCAGGGTGCCCCGGCGCTGCCGCAGACCAGTGAAATCAACATCGGCATCACCATCATCACGACGGGGCCATCCGCCGCGCTCGGCATTCCCGAGCGCAATGCGCTCGAATTCGTGCCCAAGGAGATCGCGGGCGTGCCGCTGAAGTTGACCGTACTCGACGACGGCGGAGACCCCACCACTGCCACCACCAACGCGCGACGCTTCGTCACCGAGCAAAAGGCCGACATCATCATGGGCTCGTCGAATACGCCCGCGACGATTGCGGTGTCCAATGTCGCGAACGAGGCCGGCATTCCGCATATCGGGCTTGCGCCATTCCCGATCACGCCCGAGCGCATGAAATGGTCGGTGACCATGCCGCAGCCGATCCCGATCATGGGCAAGGTGCTTTATGAGCACATGAAGGCGCACAACGTCAAAACCGTCGGCTATATCGGCTACTCCGATTCCTACGGCGATCTCTGGTTCAACGACTTCAAGGCCCAGGGCATGCCGATGGGCCTGACAGTGGTGGACGAGGAGCGCTTCGCGCGGACCGACACCTCCGTCACCGGCCAGGTGCTGAAGCTCATCGCCGCCAATCCGGATGCGATCCTGATCGGCGCGTCGGGCACGGCGGCAGGTCTGCCGCAGACCGACCTGCGGGAACGCGGCTACAAGGGCCTGATCTACCAGACCCACGGCGCCGCCAGCATGGATTTCATTCGCATCGCCGGCAAGGCGGCGGAAGGCGTGCTGATGGCCTCGGGTCCGGTGATGGATCCGGAGGATCAGCCCGACAGCGCGCTGACCAAGAAGCCTGGCCTCGCGCTCAACGCCGCCTATGAAGCGAAGTATGGCCCGCACAGCCGCAGCCAGTTCGCCGGCCACTCCTGGGATGCCTTCCTCGTGCTCCAGCGCATCGTTCCGACCGCACTGAAGACGGCCAAGCCCGGCACGCCTGAATTCCGCGAGGCCATCCGCCAGGCGCTCTTGACGGAGCGCGACATCGCAGCGAGCCAGGGCGTCTATAATTTCACCGAGAAGGATCGCTACGGTCTCGACGACCGCTCGCGCATCCTGCTCACGGTGAAGGATGGCAAGTACGTCCTGGCGAAGTGAGCTCGCCTCGCCGTCATGACTTCCAGGCCGGCCCGCGAAACGGGCCGGCTTTTTCTTGCCGCTCTCCGAGAGGGTAGGGAGGGTGGCACCAATCGGCAAACCAAGCTAACGTCCGTTCGAGACCGAATCAGCGAGGGCTATTGGCTCGCGAGCGGGTGCACTCCGTTGCCTGAGTGGGCGTAGAGGTCTGGCAATCCAGGAATCCCATCGACGAAGCCCCAACTCGCGAGCGGTCCGGCGCACGCGAGAAAGCGCCATTGACGGAACCAAATCGAGCGTGAACGCAAAGGCGCATTCCTGACATGACCACCGAACTCGCTGTTCCCGATACGCTCGGGTCACTTCTCGATCAACTCAAGGCGGCCGGCTACAAATGCATCGAGGACAAGGACTTCGCCAACGCTCTATTGGCTTTCAAGAAAATAGTCGAGCTCGACGGCACGGACGTCAATGCGCGCTTCGTCTACGCGCAATTGATCGATAACGGCTCACACAAGACGCGCGCCGAGGCGCGCGATCTGATGTTGTCGATCCTGGACGAGCATCCCGAGATATTCGACAATCCGACCGACGGTAATCTGAACCTGATCAGAAACGCGGCCGTGCGATGCAGCCATGTCGGTCCCTTCACGAGATCGATCGAACTTTTCCGCAAATTGGCCCAGGCCTCGAATTCGGCCGGCGACTATTTCCTGCTCAGCGAGATCCTCACCCAGGGCAACTTTTTTGAAGAATCGCTTTCCAGTCTCGAAAGGGCCATCGCGCTCGATCCCGCGAATTACGATACACCGGCCAACCGCGAGACGCTGGACATCGCCAGATCGCGCTCGACCCCGACGACCGCAAAGGCGGCTGCAGCCAGGAAGAAGATCGGCCGCTACCCGGAAACGAAGGATTTTCTTGGCGATCTTCAGAGCCTGGTGAAAGACCATATCGCCGTCAATCTGAACGGCGAGCCGAAATTCCTCGATCGAAATACCCGTTTTTTCACCATGGGTTCCTGCTTCGCGAGAAACCTGGCCAAAAGCCTTCGCGATCGCGGCTACGCCGCCTTCCACATGGAAATCTCCGAATACATCAATACGACCTTCGCCAACCGCGTGTTCGTCGATTGGCTGAGTGGTGCCGATATCGATCCCGCGGTCCGCGACAGGATCGTCGAGCTGTTGCCGGCGCAGTGGAGCAAGGAAAACACCCTGGAAATCATCAGGACCAGCGGCGTATTCATCCTGACGCTTGGCGTTGCGCCCGCCTTTTTTGACAGAGCCACCGGGGAGTTCGTTCTGCCGCGGCCGACAGCACTGAACGCAAGGGCCTTGGCGGAGAAATATCTGTTCCGTACGACGACGGTGCAGGAAAACGTCGACAACGTTCTCTATCTGATAAACTTCATCAGGAGCGTTTCCCCCGATATCAAGATCGTCGTCACCGTTTCGCCGGTGCCGCTGATCGCGTCTTTCGAATATGAGTCCGCCGTTCAGGCCGACTGCCTGTCGAAGAGCACGATGCGGCTGGTGGCGCACGAGGTCGTGAACAATTCTAACGTCAAAAATATCCTGTACTGGCCGTCCTTCGAGGTGTTCAGATGGGCCGGCTCGAACGCCAGCAGTTTCTATGCAGCCGACGACGGCGCCGCCTGGCACGTGTCCGAAGACAAGGTCGCCGGCACGATCAAGACGTTCGTGGAGATGTTTTCGCAGACGTGACCTCGAGTTGCTCACGGTGACCAGCCGTGGGTACCGGATCTGCGGCGCACCGCAAGCGCGCTGCGCCGCGTGTCGATCCGTCCGCCTCGGCCATTGATCAAGGCCTGTCGTGTTCCTCCGAAATGTCCTTGTTGGTGTAGTCGGGCATGAAAGCGGTCGCGACGATGCTGACCACCGCGCAGAACAGGATGTAGACCGCAATCATATAGCCCGATCCAGTCGCCGCCAGCAGTGCAGTAGCGATCAACGGTGCCGGCCCACCAGAGATGACCGACGAGAGCTGGTAGCCGATCGAGCTGCCGCTGTAGCGCAGCCGCGGAGTGAAGCATTCGGCGATTAACGCCGCCTGCGGACCATACATCAGGTCATGCGGTACGAACGAAAGGATGATCGCAATGAAGATCAGCGTCGGCGCGCCTGTGTTCAGCATGCCGAAATACGCAAAGCCGAACAGCCCGGTCAGAACCGCGCCGATCAGATACATGCGCTTGCGGCCGATACGATCCGACAGATATCCGGCGAACGGGACGGTGAAGAGCGAGAGGATGCCGGCGCAGATCAGAGAGATGAGCAGGAAGTCGCGGTCCTGATGGAGGACCTGGGTGCCGTAGGCGAAAACGAACGCCAGGTAGATGTAGGCTGGGGCCTGCTCGCCCATCCGCGCCAGTGCCGCCAGGATGATCGACCGCGGCTGACGCTTGATCACTTCGATCACCGGGACCCGCGCGACGCGGTTTTCCGCCACGATCCGCCGGAACGTCGGCGTCTCCATGATGCCGAGCCGGATATAAAGCCCGATGGCGATCATCACGATGCTGAGCAGGAACGGGACGCGCCAGCCCCAGACCAGGAACTGGTCGCCGGAAATGCGGCTGAACACGAAAACCGCGATGTTTGCCAGCAGCAACCCGGCGGGAGCGCCGAATTGCGGCCACGAGGCGATGAAGCCGCGGTGTTGGTTGGTCCGTGCCCACTCCATCGAAAGCAGCACCGAGCCGCCCCACTCACCGCCGACACCGACGCCCTGGATGAAGCGGATGACGGTCAGGATGACGGCGCCCCAGATGCCGATCTGGTTATAGCCGGGCACCAGGCCGACCGCCGCCGTGGCAATTCCGGTCAGCAGCAACGTGGCGATCAACGCCCCCTTGCGGCCGATGCGGTCGCCGTAATGGCCGAAGATCGCGGCACCGATCGGCCGGGCGATGAATCCCACCGTGTAGATGGCGAACGCCTCCAGCACGCCGACCAGGGGATCGGACTTTGGAAAGAACAGCTTGCCGAAGACGAGGCCGGTCACCGTGCTGTAGAGCAGGAAATCGTACCATTCGATGGTGGTGCCCACCGTGCTCGCGACCATGGCGCGGCGCAATTGCGCCTGGTGATCGGATTCCGTTAACGGACTTGCACTTATGTCCAGAGCTGTCATGACGAATCTCCCTGGCTCGCCTCACGCGAGGCCTTGCTGGAATACGTTTCGTCCCCATCCACGGAAGTGGATGCTGGTATCGACTGCTGTTTGTTGTTTGGTTGGGGCGGCGCCGTCACTGCGCGTTGGGCCCATGCCGGCTTCAGGAAGCCAGTCCTGCATGGCGAGCGGCACCCACCGATCGCCATCGCGGGAGCAAGCATCCCCTGATGACACGGTCTTGCAGCTTCGGACTGTAGTCACGCGGTCCGCGCGGTAAATTCGACCTTGGTTTGGTTGCGCTGCGAAGGCCGTTCATTCCCCGCCTCGCCGAAGCGTCTAAATCGCGCTCTCGCCTTCGCGCGTAAAGCCGAGATAGCTCGCGGCGACGCCGGCGTTCGACGCAATCTCGCTCGCCGGCCCGTTCAGCACGAACTCGCCGAGCTCCATCACACAGGCGCGGTCGGCGATCTTCAGCGCGGCCTGTGCGTTCTGCTCGACCAGCAGCACCGAGACGCCGGCCGCGCGCAGCTCGCCAATGGTGCGGAAGATGTCGGCGACGATGATCGGAGCCAGCCCCAGGCTCGGCTCATCCAGCATCAACAGCCCTGGTGCGCCCATCAGCGCGCGCCCCATCGCCAGCATCTGCTGTTCGCCTCCGGACAGCGTGCCGGCGAGCTGCTTGCGGCGTTCCTTCAGCCGCGGGAACAGCGTGTAGACGCGCTCAAAGGCGGACGCCGCCTGCGCCTTCGCCACGCGGAAGGCGCCGAGCTCGAGATTGTCCTCGACATTCATGCTCGAAAACAGCTCACGGTGCTCGGCGACGAGACTGAGCCCCAGCGCAACCCGATCCTCGATCTCGAGCCCGGCGAGATCCTCGCCTGCAAACGCGACGCGCCCCTTCAGCGGCAGCACGCCCATGATGGCGTTGAGCAGCGTGGTCTTGCCCGCGCCATTGGCGCCGATGATGGTGACGATCTCGTTGCGGCCGACCTGCAGCGACACTCCGCGCACGGCTTCGACCTTGCCATAGGCAATGTGCACATCGGAGACGGAGAGCAGCGCGCTCATGCGGCGGCTCCGAGATAGGCCTTGATCACGTCCGGGTTGCTCTTGATCGCGCCAGGGGTGCCCTCGGCGATCTTGGTGCCGAAATCGAGCACCACGACGCGGTCCGCGAGGTCCATGACAAAACCCATGTCGTGCTCGACCAGCAGCACCGACATGCCGCCATCGCGGAGCTGGCGCAGCAGCGCGGCGAGCCGCTGCTTCTCGAGGTGCCGCAATCCGGCGGCCGGTTCGTCAAGCAGCAGCAGCATCGGATCGACACAGAGCGCGCGGGCGATCTCGACAATGCGCTGCTGGCCGAGCGGGAGCGAGCCGGCCGGCTGGTCGAGCTGATCGGCGAGGCCGACGCGCTCGATCTGGCGCGCGGCTTCCGCCAGCAGTCGGGCCTCATCGGCGCGGTCGAGGCGGAACATGCTGGAAAGCGCGCCGGCACGGCCGCGCTGATGCGTGCCGATCGCGACATTTTCCAGCACGGTCATGTCGGGCACCAGTTTCACATGCTGGAACGTCCGGGAGATGCCGAGGCCTACGATCTCCTGTGGCGGCGCATTGTGGATTTTCCTGCCCAGCACGGAGAGCGAGCCACCGGTGGCACGCAGCACGCCGGTAATGAGGTTGAAGGTCGTGCTCTTGCCCGCGCCGTTCGGGCCGATCAGGGCAACGATCTCGCGCGCCTGCACGTCGAAGGAGACGTCGTTTACTGCGATCACGCCGCCGAATTGCTTGCGCGCCCTGTCGATCTCGAGCAGCACGGTCGACGCGCCGGCTGCGCGCGTGCGCGGCGGCAGCGCCAGCGACGTGTCCGGGAGTTTGCCCGCGGGCTTGAACGGCCACCACGACGTCAGCCACGGCCAGACGCCCGACGGCGCGAGCTGCAAGAGGATTACGAGCAGGATGCCGAACACGATGGTCTCGAGCTGGCCCTCGCCATGCAGCAGCATCGGCAGATAGCTCTGCAGCACCTCCTTGAGGATCACGACGATGGCCGCACCGAGCACGCCGCCCCAGACATAGCCCGCACCGCCGACCACGGCGATGAAGAGATATTCGATGCCGGCCTGCGCGCCGAACGGCGTCGGATTGGTGGCGCGCTGGAAATGCGCATAGAGCCAGCCGGAGAGGCCGGCCAGCACGGCGGCATAGATGAAGACCAATAGCTTGGTGCGCGGCGTGTGCACGCCGAAGGCTTCGGCCGCGATGTGGCCGCGCCGCAGCGCGCGGATGGCGCGGCCGGTGCGGGAGTCCAGCAGGTTCATGGTCAATAGCGCCGAGATCAGCACCGCGATCCAGATCGCGAAATAGATCGTGCCGGGGTCGATCATCCTGAGCGAACCGATCGAGAGCGGCGGGATGGCGGAAATGCCGTCGTTGCGGCCCAGGAATTCCAGCTTGCTGAAGAGATAGTACAGGCCGAGGCCCCAGGCGATGGTGCCGAGCGGAAGGTAGTGACCGGACAGGCGCACGGTGACGAGGCCGAGCAGCACCGCGGCGAAGCCGCTCACGATCAGCGAGGCCGGCAGCGCCAGCCAGGGCGACACGCCATAGGTGGTCGTCAGCACCGCGGTGGTGTAGGCGCCGAAGCCGCAGAATGCCGCCTGTCCGAAGGAGGTGAGGCCGCCGACGCCGGTCAGCAGCACCAGCCCCATCGCGACCAGCGCCGAGAGGCCGATATTGTCCAGGAGTACGATCCAGAACGGCGGCATGCCCGGGATGAACGGGATCACCGCCATGACAAGCGCGAACAGAAGGACGGGCCAGCGCTGGCGCATTGCTCAATCCTTCTCTTCCTCGACCGCCGCGGGCGCGGCGAGCGAACGCAGCAGGAGGACGGGAATGATGAGCGTGAAGACGATCACTTCCTTGAAGTTGGAGGCATAGAAGGAGGAGAAGGCCTCGACGAGGCCGACCATCAGCGCGGCAATGGCGGTCAGGGGATAGCTGACGAGGCCGCCGATGATCGCGGCGATGAATCCCTTCAGGCCGATCAGGAAGCCCGTGTCGTAATAGAGCGTCGTAATCGGTACGATCAAAATGCCCGACAACGCGCCGATCACGGACGCGAGCAGGAACGCGATCTGGCCGGACAGCGTGGTGCGGATGCCGACCAGCCGCGCGCCGAGACGGTTGACCGCGGTGGCGCGCAGCGCCTTGCCATAGAGCGTCAGGCCGAAGAACAGCCAGAGCGCGACGATGAAGGCGATAGTGAAGCCATAGACCGCGAGGCTCTGGCCCGTGAAGCGCAACGGCCCTACAGTAAGCGCGGTGTCCGCCAGTGTCGGGCCGCGCTGGCCCTCGGCGCAGAAGAAGAGCAGCCCCAGGCCCTGCATCGCCAGATGACAGCCGACGGAAGCGATCAGCAGCACCAGCACGGAAGTGTGCGCCAGCGGCTGGAAGGCGAGGCGATAGAGGAACAGGCCGATCGAGGCGACGATAACGAGCGACAGCGCGATGGCGACCGGGATTGGCGCGCGGTGGCCGGCGGCCCAGAAGGTCAGCGCCAGCACGACCACCGGCAGCACGATATCGACTGCGAAGGCGCGGGCGATTTTCCGCCCATGCAGCGCGCGCCGCGCCGCGAACAGATCGAGCGCGAAGGTGGCGACCCCCATTGCCACCGCCAGCTTGGCGGTGCCGGGCATCTGGCCGGAGGCCAGCGAAGCATAGGTCAGCGCGCCATAGGTGACGAACTCGCCTTGCGGAATCAGGATCACCCGCGTCACGGCGAACACCAGCACGAGCGCAAGCCCGAGCAGCGCATAGATCGCGCCATTGGTGATGCCGTCCTGGACCAGGAACAGCAGGATCGTCGAGTTCAAGACGGGACGCTCCCCCTCGAGGTTCGGACCGCTGGGGACGGTCCGGTCGCCGCAGTTGAAATGGGCTGGCCCTATTTGATATGGTGGATAACAATTATCAAATATAATCTCAAGGCCGGCGGCGATTGGGGCCGGGCCTTTGAAATTATCGGGATTGCGGACCACGCGCGATGACTGTTTCCAGGACTGCCATGGCGGAAGGCGGCAAGGCCCGCAAGGAGCCCGCCGATGCGGGCATCGAGGGCTCGGCACTGCAGCTCGGCGAATTGTCGGAGCTGCTCGGCTATTCGCTGAAGCGCGCACAGCTCAGGATTTTCGAGGATTTCCTGCGATGTGTCGCGCCGCTGCAGCTGACGCCGGCGCAGTTTTCCGTGCTGCTGCTGCTCGACAAGAATCCCGGCCGCAACCAGACCGAAATCGCCAACACGCTCGGCATCCTCCGGCCGAATTTCGTGGCGATGCTCGACGGCCTGGAGAGCCGGGACCTCTGTGCGCGCGTGCGCTCCGCCAACGATCGCCGCTCGCATATCCTCGAGCTGACCGACAAGGGCCGGGCGGTGCTGGCGCGGGCGAAAAAGCTGGTGGCGTCCAAGCACGAGGCGCGGCTGAACGAATTGCTCGGCCCCGCCAACCGCGCCGCGCTGTTGTCGATGCTGACCAGGATCGCGCAGGAATTTTGAGCGGCTGTTAGGCCACCGCGATGCGGCCCGAAGCGGCTTCCGACTTCTGCCGCGGCAGGAACAGCCGTTCGATGTCGGCGGCAGGCAGGGGCCGGCTGAACAGGTAACCCTGCATCTCCGTGCAGCCTTCGGCCGTGATCCGGTCGAGCTGCTCGGTCGTCTCCACGCCCTCGGCGGTGGCCGTCATGCCCATGCCGTTCGCCAGCGCCGCGACGGCGCGGACGATGTTGAGTGAGCCGGCGTTCTCGGTGATGTCCTTCACGAAGGAGCGGTCGATCTTGATCTTGTCGAAGGGGAAGCTCTGCAGGTAGGTGAGGGAGGAATAGCCGGTGCCGAAATCGTCCATGGCGATGCGCACACCGAGCGCGCGCAGCTGGTGCAGGATGCCAAGCGTGGCCTCCCTGTCCTGCAGCAGCACGGTCTCGGTGATTTCGATCTCGAGCCGGGTCGCCTTCAGGCCTGATGCCGCCAGCGCGCCGACGATGACAGGCATCAGGCCGGTACTGCGGAACTGCGAGGCGGAGATGTTGACGGCGACGTGCAGATGCTCCGGCCAGTACGCGGCGGTCAGGCACGCCTGCCGGATCACCCACTCTCCCATCGGGACGATGAAGCCGGTTTCCTCCGCCAGCGGAATGAACGTCGCCGGCGAGATCAAGCCGCGCTGCGGATGATTCCAGCGGATCAGCGCCTCGAAGCCGCTGATGGTGCCGGATCGCAGATTGACCACGGGCTGATAGTAGAGCTCGAACTCGCCAGAGGGCAGCGCCTTGCGCAGGTCCTGCTCCAGATTGCGACGGCTCTGCATCAACTCGTCCATCGCGGGCTCGAAGAAGTGGAAGGTGCCGCGGCCATCGTCCTTGGCGCGGTAGAGCGCAAGGTCCGCGTTGCGCAGCAGTTTTTCGGGCGTCGATCCGTCGCCCGGGCTGACGGCAATGCCGATGCTGGCGCCGACCGCAGCCAGATGGCCATCGATGTCGAAGGGCTCGCCCACGGCAATGATCACGCGCTGCGCCAGCGAAGTCGCCTCGGTCGGATCGGCGACCGGCGCCTGCACGATCACGAACTCGTCTCCGCCCATTCGCGCGATGGTGTCGGATGCGCGGACCACGGCACGCAGCCGGCTTGCCACGATCTTCAGGAGCTTGTCACCGGCGTGATGGCCGAACGTATCGTTCACGGCCTTGAAGCGGTCGAGGTCGATGTGGTGCACCGCCACCATCGCGCCGTCGCCGGGCCGGCCCAGCGCCTGCTCCAGGCGCTCGTTCAACAGGGCGCGATTGGCGAGATCGGTGAGCGCGTCGTGATGAGCCATGTGCTCGATCTTGAGCTCGGCCTGGCGCTTCTCGGTAATGTCCTCATGGGTCGCCACCCAGCCGAGATCGGGCATCGGCCGGTGGCGGATCAGGAAGGTGCGTCCGTTGCGCAGTTCGACGACGCTGTCGGTCGGCTCTGCCGAGACCGCGACGTTCGAGCGCCAATGCAGATATTGCTCGCGGCTCATCGCAGGAAAGCTGCCGGCCTCGAAGCGCAGGTCGACCACCTCCGACAGAGGCGTGCCGGGGCCGACACGCCCAGGCGGCAGGTCGTACATTTCCATATAGCGTTCGTTGCACACGATCAGCCGGTGGTCGGCGTCGAAGAAGCACAGACCCTGCGACATGTTGTTGATCGCGGTGTCGAACTGCAGGTTTCGCACCCGCAAATTCTCTTCATGCTCGCGGCCGAGCTCATATTGTCGCTGCAGCCGCGCGCTGATCTCCTCGCGCTCGGTGATATCCTCGTGGGTAGCGAGACCGCCGCCGTCGGCCATCGGATGGACCGTGTAGCGGATGATCCGGCCGTCGGCGAATTCCTGTATTGCGTTGAAATGGGCGAGCGGCGTGGCGACGCGTTGACGGATGTAATCCTCGGGTTTCTCCCGAACCTTCAGCCCGAGATTCAAACGATGCTGGATGAGATGGCTGGTTGGCGTTCCAGGCTTCACCTGTTCGGCCGTGAGCCCGTAGATTTCCATGTAACGCATGTTGCAGAAGACGACTTCACGCTTGTGATCGAAGATCACGATGCCCAGCGTGAGCTTGTCGATGGCTTCCTTGAGCATCCTGGCCTGGCCAGCCGGCACGGATGGCAAGGCAACCCGGCTTAAGTCCGTCATTGGCGTTTCCCCGCCGCATTTCGCGGCACCCCGTCACGCCGGGGGCGGCCATTAAAAGGCTGGGCTGGTGAATCGCCGGCATGAGATGCCGTGTTCCTGATCGATTCCTGGAAACGCGCTGAACAAAGCGTTAATGCGACGGTCGATGATCCGCGTTCAGTCCACCAAAATAATCCGGATGTCGTTCACGTTCGTCAGCGTCGGGCCGGTCTGCAAGAGATCGCCGGTCGCGGCAAAGAAGGCGGTGGCGTCGTTGTTGTCGAGATAGGCGCGGGGATCGAGCTTTTGCGCCTTCATCTTCGCGAATGTCGACGCATCGATCAGTGCGCCGGCGGGATCGGAGGCCGAGCCCGCGCCGCCATCGGCGCCGTCGGTGTCGCCGGCGAGCGCGGAAACATCAGATGTGTCCTTGAGCAGGTCGGCGAGCGCCAGCGCATATTCCTGGTTCGGACCACCGCGGCCATTGCCGCGCACGGTAACCGTCAACTCGCCGCCGGACAGGATCGCGACCCGCTTGCCGTTGCTGCGTGCGTCGAGCGTCAGCCGCGCGTGACCGGCGGCAACCTCGCGCGCCTCGCCTTCGAGATCGGCGCCGAGATCCGTTATCTCGTAGCCTGCGTCCTTTGCGAGCTTGATCGCGGCGTCCAGCGACTGACGGGGACGGGCGATCAGCTCAAAGGTCGCGCGGGCGAAGGCGGCATCGCCTTCCTTGCAGCTTTCATTGGCGGGATTTTCCAGCGCGGCACGGATCGCATCGTCGACCTCGAGCCGGTACTTCGCGACGATGGCACGCGCGTCCGCAAGCGTGGTGGGATCGGGCACGGTGGGACCCGAGGCGATCGCGGACGGATCGTCATGGGGCACGTCTGATATCGCGAGGGTCACGATCTCCGCCCGCTTCCCGGCGCGCGCGAGCCGTCCGCCCTTGATCCGCGACAGATGCTTGCGGACGGTATTGACTTCGCCGATCGGTGCTCCCGAGCGCAGGAGTGCGCGGGTGAGCTTTTGCTTCTGCTCGAAGGTGATGCCGTCAGTCGGCGCGATCCAGTTCGCCGAGCCGCCGCCGGACAGCAGCACCAGCAGCAGATCGTCGGCCTCCGCGCTCTCGGCCAGCCTCAAGGTGTCCTCGGCGCCCCTCAGGCCCGCCTGGTCCGGCATCGGATGGCCGGCTTCGACCACACGGATGCGCCGCGTCGGCACGCCGTGGCCATGGCGGGTGGTGGCGATGCCGAGGAGACGCGAAGGCTCGAGTTCCAGCGCGTCGAGATAATGCTTTTCCGCGGCGGCAGCCATCGCGGCCGCGCCCTTGCCGGCGGCAAGGCAGATCACGCGGCCGCGTGGGACGGGGCGCAGATGCTGCGCCAGCACGACATCGGGATGCGCGGCGGCAACCGCCGCGTCGAAGATCGCGCGCAGGAGAGGGCGTCGGTCGGTCATTGTGCTGCGGAGGAAGGAGCGACAACCATGGGACGCCGGTTATCCCTCCTATTCTGCCAAAAGAAAACCCCCGCGAGCGAACCCGCGGGAGGTGTTGGATGCCTATCGGTCGATAGGAACGCGCGATCAGCCGCCGACGTCGCCGGAGATGACGTCGCCGAACAGTTGCCAGCGGTCGCCCTTGAAGCGCATCAGCTGCAATTGGGCGATCGGCGCAAAGTCCGTCGGCGATGTGTTGATCATGATGCCAGGCAGCAGCACCTCGGTGCGGAAATTCTTCAGGCTGGCCGCCTGCTTCATGATGTTCACGCGCGTGAGGTCGTCGCCGCACTGCTTCAGCACCTGGACCATCGTCTGCGCGACGGCGTAGCCGACCATAACCGAGGCGTTGAGCTTGTCGCCTTCCGGAAAATCCTTGGCGAGGAAGTCGAGGAAGGTCTTCATGCCGGTGTCGTTGTCCCATTGCGGATCGGAGGCATCCTTCAGGTATGCGGCCGAGATGATGCCTTGCGAGTTCTCGAAGCCGGCCGGCTTGATCACGCTGCCGACGGACGCTCCGACGTTGTTGAGGATGTGAAGCGGCTTCCACTGGATCTCATTGACCTTCTTGATCGCCTGCGCGGCGAATTTCGGGGTGGTGACGTCGAAGAATACGTCGGCGCCCGAAGCCTTCAGCTTGACGATGTGATTGTCGATGGAGGGTTCGGTTGTCTCGTAGCTTTCCTCCGCCACCATCATCGAGGCGGCCTTGGCGCCGAGGCCGTCCTTGAGGCCCTTGACGTAGTCTTTGCCGTAATCGTCGTTCTGGTAGAGGATGGCGATCTTGGCGTCCGGCTTCTCCTTCAGCAGATATTTCGCGTAGATATGCGCTTCGCTTTGGTAGGAGGGCTGCCAGCCCATGGTCCAGGGAAACTCCTTGGGATCGTTCCACTTGGTGGCGCCGGTGGCAATGAACAGTTGCGGCACCTTCTTGGCGTTCATGTATTTCTGGATCGCCGAGTTCGATGGCGTGCCCAGCGAATTGAAGATGAACAGCACCTCGTCGCTCTCGACCAGCTTGCGGGCCTGTTCGACGGCCTTCGGCGGCGAATAGGCGTCATCATAGGAGATGAAATTGATCTTGCGGCCGTTGATGCCGCCCGCCGCGTTGATCTTGTTGAAATAGGCCTGCTCGGTCTTGCCGATCACGCCATAGGCCGAGGCGGGCCCGCTATAGGGCATGATGTTGCCGATCTTGATTTCGGTGTCTGTGGCGCCTGTGTCGTATTTTTTCTGCGCGAGCGCGCCGGTCGAGGAGGCGGCAAACAGGGCAAGAGCAGCGGAAGCTATGGCCAGACGAGTGGCGATAACGGGCATTACGTTCTCCCTCAATTCAAATGTCGATGATGAAGTGTCGCGGCTTTCTTGCCGAAATCTCTTCTGGTTTGGGGCCCGAACCTACCATTTCAGTGATACGGGCTCAACGGACGGCCCCTGCGGCAAAGCCGCAGGGGTGCCGCAGGGGTGCTTGCATTAGTTACCGGCCGTCTTGAATAGCCGGCCGACTCCGGTGCTAACCGCCGACGTCCGACGAGATGGTTTCGCCGAACCGCTCCCAGGTGTCGCCCTTGAACCGCATCAACTGCAGTTGCGACAGCGGTGCAAAGTCGGTCGCCGAGGTGTTGATCTTGACGCCCGGCAACAGCCCGCCGAGTTCCAGGTTCTTGAGGCTCGCGGCCTGCTTCATGACGTTGGCCCGGGTGAGGTCGTCGCCGCAGTTCTTCAGAACCTGGGCGAGGGTCTGGGCAACCGTATAGCCATAGATCACGCCCGAGTCGCTCCGATTGGCCTCGGGATAGTATTTGTCGAGGAACGCGTTCAAGGCGTTCATCCCGGCGTCATCCTTCCACTGCGGATCAGTCGGGTCCTTTAGATAGGCAGAGGAGATGATGCCTTGCGACGCTTCGAGGCCGGCCGGCTTCATTACGGCGCCGACGGAAACCGAAACGTTGTTGAGAAAGTGGATAGGCTTCCATCCGATCTCGGCGTTCTTCTTGATCGACTGCGCCGCGAATTTCGGCGAGGTGAGGTCGATGAAGATGTCGGCGCCGCTCGCCCTGAGCTTGACGATGTGCGAATCGATGGTCGGCTCCGAAACCTCATAGCTCTCCTCGTCGACGATCATCGAGGCGGCCTTGGCCCCCAACCCGTCCTTGAGGCCCTTCAGATAATCCTTGCCGTAATCGTCGTTCTGGTAGAGCACCGCGATCTTCGCGTTCGGGTAGTTCTTCAAAATGTACTTCGCGTAGATCCGGGACTCGCTCTGGTAGCTCGGCTGCCAGCCCATGGTCCACGGGAACTCCTTCGGGTCGTTCCATTTGGTGGCGCCAGTTGCGATGAATAGCTGCGGCACCTTCTTTGAGTTCATGTATTTCTGTATGGCGGAATTTGGCGGCGTGCCGAGCGACTGGAAGATGAGCAGTACCTCGTCGCTCTCCACCAGCTTGCGGGCCTGCTCGACGGTCTTCGGTGGCGAGTAGCCGTCGTCGTAGGAGATGAAGTTGATCTTGCGCCCGTTGATGCCGCCCTCCGCATTGACCTTGTTGAAATAGGCCTGCTCGGTCTTGCCGATCACGCCATAGGCCGAAGCGGGGCCGCTATAGGGCATGATGTTGCCGATCTTGATCTCGGTGTCGGTGGCGCCGGTGTCATATTTTTTCTGGGCGAGCGTTGCTGTCGAAGAGGCGGCAAACAGGGCAAGCGCGGTCGTAGCTATGGCCAGACGAGTGGCGACAACGGGCATTACGTTCTCCCTTATTTTTCAATATCGACGGTTGTGCCGCGGCTTTCTTGTTTTGAAAGCTCTTTTGATTGATAGCGAAACGCTAGCATTTCGCCGAAACCGGCTCAACGAGAAGCCCCCGCGGCAAGGCCGCGGGGGCTCGTTCTTTAGTAGTCAAGCTCCTTGAAATAGAACGGGGCCTCCGGCGTTAACCGCCCACGTCCGACGAAATGATGTCGCCGAACAGCTCCCAGGTGTCACCCTTGAAACGCATCAGCTGGAGTTGCGAGATCGGCGCGAAATCCGTCGCGCTGGTATTGATCTTCACCCCGGGCAGCAGGCCGGCAACCACATAGTTATGCATGCTCGCCGCCTGCTTCATGACGTTCTCGCGCGTCAGGTCGTCGCCGCATTGCTTCAGGACGTAGGCCATGTTTTGCGCAATGGCATAGCCATAGACCACGAAGGCATCGGCGCGATTGGCCTCGGGATAGTATTTGTCGAGGAACGCATTCCAGCCCTTGATATCCGCATCGTCCTTCCATTGCGGAGCGTTCGGGTCCTTCAGATAGGCCGACGAGATGATGCCCTGCGAGTTGTCGAAGCCGGCCGGCTTGATCGTGGCGCTGATCGACGAGCTGACGCTATTCAGGAAATGTTCCGGCTTCCATCCGATCTCGGCGGCCTTCTTGATCGCCTGGGCCGCGAACTTCGGTATCGACAAGTCGACGAACACGTCGGCACCGGCCGCTTTCAGATTGACGATGTGCGAGTCGATGGTCGGCTCGGTGGTCTCGTAGCTCTCCTCCCTCACGATCATGGAGGCCTTGGACCCTAGCCCGTCCTTCAGGCCCTTAAGGTAGTCCTTGCCGTAATCGTCGTTCTGGTAGAGTACGCCGATCTTGGCGTTTGGAAAATTCTTCAGGATGTATTTGGCGTAGATCTGGGTTTCGCTCTGGTAGTTCGGCTGCCAGCCCATGGTCCACGGAAATTCCCTGGGGTCGTTCCACTTGGTGGCGCCGGTCGCGACGAACAGCTGCGGCACCTTCTTCGAGTTCATGTATTTGTGGATCGCGGAGTTCGGCGGCGTGCCGAGCGAGTTGAAGATCAGCAGCACTTCGTCGCTCTCGACGAGTTTGCGCGCCTGCTCCACCGTCTTCGGCGGCGAGTAGCCGTCGTCATAGGAGATGAAGTTGATCTTCCGCCCGTTGATGCCGCCCTCGGCGTTGATCTTGTTGAAGTAGGCGGCCTCGGTCTTGCCGATCACGCTGTAGGAGGACGCAGGCCCGCTATAGGGCATGATATTGCCGATCTTGATCTCGGTATCGGTCGCGCCGATATCGTACTTCTTTTGGTCAGCAGCATTGACGCTTGTTGACGCAAATATCGCGAGGGCAGCCGAAAGAAGCCCCAATCGCAAATGGATGGCAGGCATCGTGATCTCCCTGGACCTGGTTGAATGTGTCAATGTTTTTGGAGTCGGAGCACTTGGCGGCTCCTCGCGGCATTGAATACCTGTCCGGGATTCCCGGCAAGAAAAAGCCCTCCGCGAAGGGATCGCGGAGGGCGTTATTTAGTCGAACGCTGCGAGTGTCAGTTGCTCAGCTCACCCGAGATGATGTCGCCGAACAGATCCCACTTCTCACCCTTAAATCGCATCATCTGCAATTGCTCGATTGGCGCGAAGTCGGTCGGCGAGGTGTTGATCTTGATTCCCGGCAGGAGTGTGTCGGGCTCGAAGTCCTTCAGGCTCGCCGCCTGCTTCATGACGTTGGCGCGGGTGAGGTCGTCGCCGCTCATCTGCAGCACCTTCACCAGCGTCTGCGCCACGCCATAGCCGTAGACCACGGAGCCGTCGAGGCGGTTGCCTTCCGGATAGTACTTGGCAAGGAAGTCCAGAAACTTCTTCATGCCGGGATCATTGTCCCACTGCGGGTCGGCGCCGTCCTTGGCGTAGGCCGCCGACAGGATGCCTTGCGAGTTCTCGAAGCCCGCGGGTTTGATCACGCCGCCGACGGAAGCCGAGACGTTGGAGACGATGTGCAGGGGATGCCAGTCGATCTCGGCGAGCTTCTTGATCGCCTGCGCGGCGAATTTCGGCGTCGTGATCGAGATGAACACGTCGGCGCCGGTGGCCCTCAACTTGACGATATGATTGTCGATCGAAGGCTCCGAGGTCTCGTAGCTCTCTTCCGAGACGATCATCGATGCCTTGGCGCCAAGCCCGTCCTTGAGGCCCTTGAGGTAATCCTTGCCGAAATCGTCGTTCTGGTAGAGCACGCCGATCTTGGCGTCCGGCTTCTCCTTCAAGAGGTACTTCGCATAGATACGCGCTTCGCTCTGGTAGGAGGGCTGCCAGCCCATGGTCCAGGGAAAGTTCTTCGGGTCGTTCCACTTGGTCGCGCCGGTGGCGACAAAGAGCTGCGGCACCTTCTTGGCGTTGAGGTATTTCTGGATTGCCGAGTTCGAGGGCGTGCCGAGCGGGTTGAACACCACCAGCACCTCGTCGCTCTCGACGAGCTTGCGTGCCTGCTCGACCGCCTTGGGTGGCGAGTAGCCGTCGTCGTAGGAGATGAACTTGATCTTGCGGCCGTTGATGCCTCCTTCTGCATTGATCTTGTCGAAATAGGCCTGCTCGGTCTTGCCGATCACGCCATAGGCCGACGCCGGGCCGCTGTAGGGCATGATGTTGCCGATCTTGATCTCGGTATCGCTGGCGCCGGTGTCGTACTTCTTCTGGGCAAGTGCGCTCTGGGATACGCATACGATGGCGACCGCCGCGAGCGCGGCGGTCCTTAGACCTGTTACAAGCATGGTTTCTCCTCGTTTATTGCTCTTGTTTCTTCCGGACTATCTCCTGAACCGGCCGGCCAATTGCTGGCCAACGATGGCGATCTGTCTCGCCCCGTGCGGGACCAGGAAGATGACAAGGAAGAGCAGAACGCCGAACACGGCGCCGGAAAGGCCCTTGGAGACGCTTTCCGCGATGTTCGGGACGAAGATGATGAACGCCGATCCGACAAAGGAGCCGGGCAGCCAGCCGACTCCGCCGACGACCATGCCGAGGAACAGCGAGATCGCAAGCGTAATGGTGTAGCTGTCGGGTGCCACGAACTGCACCGCGATGGCTCCGAGCGCGCCGGCGACGCCGGTGATGCCGGCGCTGACGCCGAAGGCCAGCGTCTTGTAGAGCGCGACGTTGACGCCCATCGAGGAGGCCGCGATCTCGTTGTCGCGGATCGACATGAAGGCGCGGCCCGAGCGCGAGCGCAGCAGGTTCACCGAACCGACGTAAATCGCAATCGTGACCGCCAGCGTGAAGTAGTAGAGCCACATGTCCTGCGACATCGGCAGGCCGAACGGCGCATCCGGCTTGGTCACGACCAGGCCCTGCACGCCGCCGGTCCAGTACTCGAAATACCCGAGCTTCAAAAGCTGCGGCATGGCGGTTGCCAGGGCAAAGGTCGCCAGGGCCAGGTAGACCCCGGATAGCCGCAGCGCCGGCTGGCCGAACAGAAAGCCGAAGGCGAAGCAGATCACGCCGGCAATCGGCAGCGTCAGCGCGTAGTTGACGTTGAAGTGCTCCATCAGGATCGCGGAAGTATAGGCGCCGACCGCGTAGAAGGCGCTCTGGCCGAGCGAAAATTGGCCGCTGCCGCCGGTCAGGATGTTCAGCGCCAGCACGGCGACGCCGTAGATCAGCAGCATCGTCATCTGGAAGATGATGAAGTTCTTGACGAGCAGCGGGATCACGAGCAGCAGCACCAGCACCATCAGCGAGGTGCCCGTGCCCAGCGTCATCGCTCGTTTCGGAACGGCCTCTACCGCCTGGCCTTCGGTGACGACTTCCTCGGCAGCGCTCATGGTCAAACTCGCTTCACGATGGGCCGGCCGAACAGACCAGCGGGTTTGACGACCAACACGATGATGATGAGGGCCAGCGCGATCGGCAGCTTCAGCTCATTGCCGACGCCCGGAATATAGGTCCCCACCAGATTCTCGAAGATGCCGACCAGGAAGCCGCCGACCACGGCGCCGAACGGCGAGGTCAATCCGCCGAGCACCGCGGCGGCGAAGCCGTAGATCAGGACGCCCAGCATCATGTTCGGCTCCAGGAATACCACGGGCGCGATCATCATGCCGGCGACAGCGCCGATCGCCGCGGCCATGCCCCAGCCCAGCGCAATCATCCAGCTCGTGTTGATGCCGACGAGGCGCGCCGATTCCGGCAGCGAGGCGGCGGCCCGCATCGCCAGCCCAATCCGTGTGTATCGGAAGAAGAAGAAGAGGCCGAGCAACATCAGCAGGGTGATGCCGATCATGCCCGCCTGGTGGGTCGAGATGAGCTGGCTGCCGAGGAAGGGCGAGGAGCCGAACGGCGTCGGGTATTGCTTGATGGTGAAGTCCCATATCAGGCCGGCGCAGGAATTGATGATCGAATACAGCGCGATGAAGCCCGCGACCTGCGTCAGGATCGGCGCCTTCGTCAGCGGCTTGAACAGGGCTCGCTCGATCGCGATGCCGGCGACAAAGGAGAAGGCCAGCGTGAGAACGAAGGCGAACCAGTAGGGCACCCCCCACTGCATCAACTGCCAGGATATGAAGGTCGAAAACATCGCCATTTCGCCCTGGGCGAAATTCAGATGGTCGATAGCCTGGTAGATCATGACGATGGCCAGCGCCATGCAGGCATAGATCGCGCCGGTCGATATGCCGGCAAGGATCTGGTTGGTGAAAAGCTCCATGCCTCGCGCTCCTAGTAACCGAGGTACGATTTGCGAACGTCTTCATTGTTCGCGATTTCGTTGGCGCCGCCCGACATCACGATGCGGCCGGTTTCGATCACATAGGCCTGGTCGGCGAGTTCCAGTGCGAGCTGGGCGTTCTGCTCGACGACGAGGATGGTGACCTTGTCCTCGCGGTTGATCTTGCCGAGGATCTTGAAGAGGTCTCGCACGATCAAGGGCGCGAGGCCGAACGAGGGTTCATCCAGCAGCATCAGCCGCGGCCGCAGCATCAGCGCGCGCGCGACCGCGAGCATCTGCTGCTCGCCGCCCGAGAGCGTGCCGGCCTGCTGGGTGTGGCGTTCCTTCAGCACCGGGAAGTGCTCGTACATCCGCTCGATGTCGGCGACGATGCCGGCCCTGTCGCGGCGACTGATGGCGCCGAGCTGCAGGTTTTCCTCGACCGTCATGGCGGTGAAGGTACCGCGGCCCTGCGGCACATGCGCGATGCCCAGCCGCACGATGTTCTCGGTCGATCGGCCGCCGAGCGGCCGGCCCTCGAACTCGATCGCGCCGGTCGAGCGCACCATGTTGCAGATGGCGCGCAGCGTGGTGGTCTTTCCGGCGCCATTGGCGCCGAGCAATGTGGTGAGCGAGCCTTCGTCGAGCGAGAAGGAGAGGCCGTGCAGAGCCTGCACCTGGCCGTAATAGGCGCGCAGATCCTTGACGCTGAGCATCGCCGTCATTGGTCCTTGCTCCCCAGATAGGCCTTGATGACGGCGGGATCGGCTTGCACCTGGGCCGGCGTGCCTTCCGCGAGCTTGCGGCCGAAATTCAGCGCGACCACGTGGTCGGCGATCGACATCACGAGACCCATGTGATGCTCGACCAGAAGCACGGTGATCTTGCGGTCGTCGCGGATTTTCCGGATGAGGTCGCCGAGCACATGGACCTCTTCGTGATTGAGGCCGCCGGCGGGCTCGTCGAGCAGCAGGATCTTCGGGTCGGCGGCGAGCGCGCGCGCGAGCTCGACACGCTTCTGCGTGCCGAAAGGCAGGCCCGCGACCGTGGTGTGGGCGACGCCTTCGAGGTCGAGATAGCCGAGGATCTCATGCACCTTCTTGTTCATCGTCGCTTCGCCGCGACGGATCCAGGCGAGTTTCAGCGAGTCCGAGATGATGTCGCTCGAGGTGCGCGAATGGGTGCCGACGCGGACATTGTCGAGCACGGAGAGATTGGGAAACAGCGCGACGTTCTGGAAGGTGCGGCCGATGCCGATCTCGGCGATCCGGTGCGGCGGCCGCCTCAGGATGCTCACCCCTTCCATCAGGATGTCGCCGGAGCTCGGCTGATAGAGCCGGCTCAGGCAATTGAAGAGAGTCGTCTTGCCGGCGCCGTTCGGACCGATCAGGCCGAGGATATGGCCCCGATGCATGTCGAAGGAAACGCCGTTCAATGCGACGATGCCGCCAAACACGACGCTAACGTCGCGAACCGCGAGCAGGGGATCTCGTCCCTGCGCAAGCTCAACCTGCGTCATGTCGTCCCGCCCAGCCCGATCATCGCGCAGTTAGCGCCGCGTGATGGGAGTCGCTGGTCGCGACATCTGAGGCTATCGAATCCCCTCGGCCACACGTGCAACTTTCCCTCCTGATCTTGATTTCCTGCCTTCTTCTTTTTTTGCAGAGTTTTTTTGTGATTGTGTCGAAAGCGGCGCCATCCCGCCGAGGGCCGCTTCGATGTTCCTTACCATCGCTACGAGACGAGGTCCAATATCGTGGCGCAGCCGATCTTCCGTGAAGCGGAATGCCGGCGCGCCACAGTTAAACGCGTAAGTCCCCGTTCCGTCATTTAACTTTAGTGCTACGCCAACCGCGGCGACGTCGTTCTGCCAGTCGCCGGTCGACATCGCAAAGCCGTATCTGGCCACGGATTCTCCGGCGCGCTCGATGCCGTCGCGCATCTTGGCCCAGCGGCTGCCGTAATGTTCCCGCAGCTCACGCAACAAGGCGGCACGCTCGTCCAGCGGCAGCGCCCAGAGATACGCCCGGCCCATCGCGGTGGTTGCAATCGGGATACGGGAGCCGACATCCAGTTGAACGCCGAGCGTGAGCCCGTTACGGCTTTGACCAAAGTAGATCATGCTCTGCCGGTCACGTCCGCCGACCGCGACCGCGCCGCCGGTCTCGCGCATCACTTCCTCGCGGAAGGGCTCGGACAAATGACGAACGCCGAGATTGGCCAGGGCGGCGTAGCCCAGCGCCATGGCAGAAGGCGCGAGCTGATACTTCTCAAACCGCGGAACCGGCGTAAGATAGCCGAGCTTGGTCAGCGTGTAGGTCAGCCGCGATACCGTCGGCTTCGGCAGCTTGGTCCGGGCCGCGATCTCCTGGTTGCCGAGCAGTCCGTCGTTGGGCTGGAAGGCGCGCAGCACATCGAGGCCGCGGGAAAGCGCGACAACGAAGCTGCGATCGGCCGCGCCTTTCTTGCCTGAACGTTTCATGCCCTGCTTGCGGATTGTGCTCGTTGACAACGGACGTGCTTCAAAATAACCCTCGCTGTCAAGATGTGGAATTTAGTTCCGCAGTGCGAAATTGGTCGAAAGCGTAGCCGGTGGACGCAAGCCACGCGGCGCCTCAACGCAAGTCGACAGGCAACGAAGAACAAACATCCAAGGAGCGTAGCGTGAACGAAGTGGTCAAGCTCGAACGTCACGACGCCATCGGCGTCGTCACCGTCAACAGTCCCCCCGTCAACGCACTGAGCGCCGCGGTCCGCGGCGGCATTCTGGAATGCATGAAGGCCGCCATATCAGATCCGGAAGTGAAGGGCATCGTGCTGGCCTGCGGCGGACGCACCTTCATTGCCGGCGCCGATATCACCGAGTTCGGCAAGCCGCCGAAGCCGCCCGGTCTCGTCGAGGTGCTGACCTTGATGGAGAGCTCGCCGAAGCCGATCGTGGCCGCGATCCACGGCACTGCGCTCGGCGGCGGCCTCGAGGTCGCGCTTGCCTGCCATTTCCGCGTCGCCGTGAAGGACGCGCGGCTCGGCCTGCCCGAAGTGAAGCTCGGCCTGTTGCCGGGCGCCGGCGGCACGCAGCGCCTGCCGCGCGCGGTCGGGCCTGAGCTCGCCGTCAAGATGATCGTCGGCGGCGATCCGATCTCGGCCTCCGAGGCCTTGAAGAACGGCTTGATCGAGGAGATCGTCGAAGGTCCGGCCTCCGGCGGCGAAGCCTTCTGCCGCAAGGTGATCGCGGAGAAGCGTCCGCTGCGCAAGCTGCGTGACGATGACTCGAAGCTCGTGGCCGCCAAGTCCGACCGCTCGATCTTCACCAACGCGGTCGCCGGCATGACCAAGCGTTCGCGGGGACTGGAAGCCCCTTTTGCCGCGGCTGACGCGGTGGGTGCGGCGATCGATCTTCCCTTCGATGAAGGCCTGAAGAAGGAGCGCGAGGGCTTTCTGAAGCTCATGAATGGCGACCAGTCCAAGGCGCAGCGCTACGCCTTCTTCGCCGAGCGCGAGGCCAACAAGATCGCGGGCGTGCCCGAAGGCACCAAGCCGCGCAATGTCGCGCGCGTCGCCATCATCGGCGCCGGCACCATGGGGGGCGGCATCGCGATGTCCTTTGCCAATGCCGGCATTCCCGTCACCCTGGTCGAGACCGGAGAGGAGCAGCTCAAGCGCGGCATGGGCGTGATGCAGAAGAACTACGAGGCGACCGCGGCGCGCGGCGGCATTCCCGCGGATGCGCCGGCCAAGCGCATGGCGCTGATCAAGGGCGTTGTCGGCCTCGAGAACGTGAAAGACGCCGACCTCATCATCGAGGCCGTGTTCGAGACCATGGCGGTGAAGAAGGAAGTGTTCGGCAAGCTGGATGAATATGCCAAGCCCGGCGCCGTGCTGGCTTCCAACACCTCCTATCTCAACATCGACGAGATCGCGAAATCGACCAAGCGCCCGCAGGACGTGCTCGGCATGCATTTCTTCTCGCCGGCCAATGTCATGAAGCTGTGTGAGATCGTGCGCGGTGCGAAGACCGTGCCGGATGCGCTGGTGACAGCGGTGTCGACCGCGCGAAAGATCGCCAAGGTGCCGGCGGTCGTCGGCGTCTGCGACGGCTTTGTCGGCAATCGGATGCTGGCGCAGCGCGGCAAGCAATCGGAAAAGCTGCTGTTCGAAGGCGCGCTGCCGCAGCAGGTCGACGCGGTCGTCACCAAGTTCGGCATGCCGATGGGGCCGTTCGCGATGAGCGATCTTGCCGGCCTCGACATCGGCTGGCGCTCGCGGAAAGATCGCGGCATCAAGTCGGAGATCGCCGACGCGCTCTGCGAAGCCGGCCGTTTCGGCCAGAAGACCGGCAAGGGCTACTACAAATATGAAGGCGGCTCGCGCGCGCCGCTGCCCGATCCCGATGTCGAGAAGCTGATCGACGAGACGCTGACGCGCCTCGGCCGCAAGCGTCGCGTCGTCTCTGACGACGAGATCCTCGAGCGCATGATGTATCCGATGATCAATGAGGGCGCGCGCATCCTCGAAGAGGGCATCGCGGCGCGGCCGAGCGATATCGACGTGGTCTGGCTCTATGGCTATGGCTGGCCGATCTACCGTGGCGGCCCGATGTTCTGGGCCGACAGCGTTGGCCTCAAGCACATCGCCGATCGTCTCTCCTACTATGCCAGGGAGACCAACGATCCCTCGCTCGAGCCCGCACCCTTGCTCAAGCGCCTCGCCGCCGAGGGCAAGACGTTTGCGTCGCTGGCTTCAGAGAAGTCGAAAGCGGCGTGATCGTGCTTCCCTCCCTCCGCCCGTCATTCCGGGGCGCCCGAAGGGCGAACCCGGAATCTCGAGATTCCGGGTTCGACGCTGGCGCGTCGCCCCGGAATGACGGTTGATTCCAATGACCCACCCCGGCGAACAGTTTTATCCGAAGGGCGTGCACTGGAACGACCCGATTGCGCGCGGCACGCTGCCTGATCTGCTGTCGAAGGCCGCCGCCGACTATGCCGACCGACCCGTCATCGAATTTCGCGAACGTCCGATCAGTTACCAACAGCTCGAAGATCTCGTCGAGGTCGCGGCCGCCGCCTACCTGCGCGCCGGCTACGGCAAGGACACGTCCGTCGCGCTGTTCCTCGGCAATACGCCGGACCATCCCGTCAATTTCTTCGGCGCGCTGAAGGCGGGCGCGCGGATCGTGCATCTGTCGCCGCTCGACGGCGAGATCGCTCTGTCGCACAAGCTCTCGGATTCCGGCGCGCGGGTGCTCGTCACCAGCAACCTCTCGGCGCTGCTGCCGACGGCGCTGAAATTCCTCGACAAGGGCCTGCTCGATCGTCTGATCGTCTGCGAGGACGACCATTGGGGCAAGATCGGCACGCCGCAAACGCCGCTGCCGGACAATCCCGTGATCATCACCCACAAGCAATTTATCGATGGCGCGATGAAGCCCGCGCAATGGCCGGCCGTCGAGCTCGATGACATCGCTCTCTTGCAATATACCGGCGGCACCACCGGCCTGCCGAAAGGCGCGATGCTGACGCATGGCAATCTCACCGCGGCGGTTTCGATCTATGACGTCTGGGGCAAGGCCGCGCGGGCGGAGCGGGGCGACCCGGTCGAGCGCGTGATCTGCGTGCTGCCGCTGTTCCACATCTTCGCGCTGACGGTCGTGATGCTGTCCTGCATCCGTCGCGGTCACCTGATCTCGCTGCACCAGCGCTTCGACGTCGAAAGCGTGATGCGTGACATCGAGGTCAAGCGCGCGACGTATTTCCCGGGCGTGCCGACCATGTGGATCGCGATCGCCGCGCTTCCCGATCTCGACAAGCGCGATTTCTCGTCGCTGCGAAGCGCCGGCTCCGGCGGCGCGCCGCTGCCGGTGGAAGTGGCAGCCGTGTTCGAGCGCAAGGTCGGCATCAAGCTTCGCTCCGGCTGGGGCATGACCGAAACCTGCCCGGCCGGCACCGCGCATCCCGATGCCGGACCGGACAAGCCCGGCTCGGTCGGCGTGGCGCTGCCCGGCATCGAGATGGATGTGGTGTCGCTCGACGATCCCTCGAAAGTGCTGCCGGCCGGCGAGGTCGGCGAAATCCGCATCAAGGGACCGAATGTCACCAGGGGTTACTGGAACCGGCCCGAGGAAACCGCGCAGTCTTTCGTGGGCGACCGCTTCCTCACCGGCGACATCGGCTACATCGACGACGAGGGCTATTTCTTCCTGGTCGACCGCAAGAAGGACATGATCATCTCCGGCGGCTTCAACGTCTATCCGCAGATGATCGAGCAGGCGATCTACACGCACCCCAGCGTGCTCGAGGCGATCGTGATCGGCATTCCCGACGATTACCGCGGCGAGGCGTCCAAAGCCTTCATCACCTTGCGCGAAGGTGCCAGGCCTTTCAGCCTCGACGAGCTGCGTGCGTTCCTCACCGGCAAGCTCGGCAAGCACGAGCTGCCGGCGGCACTCGAGTTCGTCACCGAATTGCCGCGCACGCCGGTCGGCAAATTATCGCGCCATGAGTTGCGCAAGCAGCAGCCGGCGGAAAAGAAGAAGATCGCGTAGGAGTTCATTCAGCTCACAGGAGGATCCGATGGATCTGGCTTTCACCAAGGAAGAACTGGCGTTTCGCGAAGAGGTGCGGACGTTTTTCCGCGACAACGTGCCGCCGGACACGCGGCGCAAGCTGCAGGAGGGCCGCCATCTCTCCAAGGACGAGATGGTGACCTGGTGGCGCATCCTCAACAAGAAGGGCTGGGGCGTTTCGCACTGGCCCAAGGAATATGGCGGCACCGGCTGGAGCTCGGTGCAGCACTATATCTTCAACGAGGAGCTGCAAATGCACCCGGCGCCCGCGCCGCTCGCCTTCGGCGTCAGCATGGTCGGCCCCGTCATCTACACCTTCGGCAACGAGCAGCAGAAGAAGCAATATTTGCCGCGCATTGCCAATGTCGACGACTGGTGGTGCCAGGGCTTTTCCGAGCCGGGCTCCGGGTCGGATCTCGCCTCGCTCAAGACCAAGGCCGAGCGCAAGGGCGACAAGTGGATCATCAACGGCCAGAAGACCTGGACCACGCTCGCCCAGCACGCCGACATGATCTTCTGCTTGTGCCGCACCGACGCCAGCGCCAAGAAGCAGATGGGCATTTCCTTCATCGTGTTCGACATGAAGTCGAAGGGCGTCACCGTGCGCCCGATCGAGACCATTGACGGCGGCTACGAGGTCAACGAAGTCTTCTTCGACGACGTCGAGGTGCCCTACGAGAACATCATCGGCGAGGAGAACAAGGGCTGGGATTACGCCAAATTCCTGCTCGGCAATGAGCGCACCGGAATTGCGCGGGTCGGCGTCTCCAAGGAACGGCTCCGTCGCATCAAGGACCTCGCCTCCAAGATCGAGCAGAACGGCAAGCCTGTTATCGAGGACGCCGGCTTCCGCGAGAAGCTCGCGGCCTGCGAGATCGAGCTGAAGGCGCTGGAATTGACCCAGCTTCGCGTCGTCGCCGACGAAGGCAAGCACGGCAAGGGCAAGCCCAATCCGGCGTCCTCCGTGCTGAAGATCAAGGGCTCGGAAATCCAGCAGACCACCACCGAGCTCCTGATGGAAGTGATCGGCCCGTTCGCTGCGCCCTATGACGAGCATGGTGACGACGGCTCCAACGAGGCGATGGACTGGACCGCGCAGATCGCGCCGAGCTATTTCAACAACCGCAAGGTTTCGATCTACGGCGGCTCCAACGAGATCCAGCGCAACATCATCAGCAAGGCGGTGCTGGGGCTGTAATTTTTCCTCCCCCTCTCCCCGCTCTTCGCGGGGAGAGGTGAAGAAAGGGACCTTCGCGAAAGTTTGTAGTCAGGGAAACGAAGAAAAATGGATTTCGATTTGACCGAGGAGCAGCGGCTGCTCAGGGATAGCGTCGACGGGTTGTTGACCGACGCCTACGAGTTCGAGCAGCGCAAGAAGTACATGAAGGAGAAGGGCGGCTGGAGCAAAGCCATCTGGGGCAAGCTCGCCGAGCAGGGCCTGCTCGGCCTTCCCTTTGCGGAAGCCGATGGCGGTTTCGGCGCCGGCGCGGTAGAAACCGCGATCGTGATGGAGGCGCTCGGCAAGGCGCTGGTGCTCGAGCCGTATCTCGCGACCGTCGTGATCGCCGGCGGCTTCCTGCGCCATGGCGGCTCGGACGCGCAGAAGGCCGCGCACATCCCCTCCATCATCGACGGCAGCAAGACCTTTGCCTTCGCGCAGCTCGAGAAGAACTCGCGCTACGACCTCGCCGACGTCTCCACGACGGCCAAGAAGAAGGGCAGCGGCTTCCTCATCGACGGCGAGAAATTCGTGGTCCTCAACGGCGAGAACGCCGACACGCTGATTGTCACCGCGCGCATCGGGGGCGGCCGGCACGACAAGACCGGCATCGGCGTTTTCCTGGTGCCGGCCAACGCGAAAGGCGTCGTCAAGAAGAGCTATCCGACCCAGGACGGCCTGCATGCCGCCGACATCAGCTTCACCGCGGTGGAGGTCGGCGCCGAGGCCGCGATTGGCGATGGCGAGAATGCGTTGCCGCTGATCGAGCGCGTGGTCGACGAGGCCCGCACCGCGCTCTGCGCCGAAGCGGTCGGCCTGATGGACGAGTCGCTCAAAACCACCGTCGAATACATCAAGACCCGCAAGCAGTTCGGGGTGGCGATCGGCAGCTTCCAGTCGCTGCAGCACCGCGCCGCCGACATGTTTGTCGCGGTCGAGCAGGCGCGCTCGATGTCGATGTTTGCGACCATGGCCGCCGATTTCGACGATCCGAAGGAGCGCGCCAAGGCGGTCGCCGCGGCCAAGGTGCTGATCGGCAAGTCAGGCAAATTCGTCGGCCAGCAGGCGATCCAGCTCCACGGCGGCATCGGCATGACGCAGGAAGCCAAGATCGGCCACTATTTCAAGCGGCTGACCATGATCGAGAACACCTTTGGCGACACCGACTACCACATGCGCCGCGTCAGCGAGGCGGGCGGGTTGATTTAGGCACGCCGTCATTCCAGACACACTGTCGTGCTCCGCGATAGCGGGGCATCCAGTATCCCAGTGAGCTCGACATCACCTCGACCGCCGCGGCGTACTGGATCGCCCGGTCGAGCCGGGCGATGACAGACGAACAAGCGGAATACGCGGAGGCACGCGATGCGAAGCATCGCGGACGGGGGTCTGTCTCCGCGGAAAGAGACCCCTTATCCGGCGCGCTTCGCGCGCCACCTTCTCCCCACCGGGGAGAAGGAAGGCAGCCTGCTCACGTCTTGACCTCTCGCCGGCAATCCGCTGTCCTTGCGACACAACAAGCTTCCGGGAATCTCACCATGTCCTTCGTCCTCGCCATCGATCAGGGCACCACCTCCTCGCGCGCCATCGTATTCCGCTCCGACATCTCCATCGCGGCGACGGCGCAGCAGGAATTCCCGCAGCATTTTCCGGCGTCGGGCTGGGTCGAGCACGAGCCGGAGGACATCTGGACCTCGACGATTTCCGTCTGCCGCGAGGCGCTGAAGAAGGCGGGCGTCGGCGCCAGGGAAATCGCTGCGATCGGCATCACCAACCAGCGCGAGACCACTGTGGTGTGGGACCGCGCCACCGGGCAGGCCGTGCACCGCGCCATCGTCTGGCAGGACCGCCGCACCGCCGACATCTGCGCACGTTTGAAAGCGGAGGGCTGTGAGCCGGTCATCTCGAAAAAGACCGGGCTGATCATCGATCCCTATTTTTCCGGCACCAAGGTCGCCTGGATCCTCGATCAGGTCCCCGGCGCGCGAAGGCGCGCGGAAGAAGGCCAGCTCTTGTTCGGCACGGTCGACTGCTATCTCCTGTGGCGGCTCACCGGCGGCAAGGTGCATGCCACCGACGCCACCAACGCCTCGCGTACGCTGCTGTTCAATATCCATGACGGCAAGTGGGACGACGAGCTCCTGAAAATCCTGCGCGTGCCGCGCTCGATGCTGCCCGAGGTGAAGGACTTTTCCGCCACCTTCGGCGAGAGCGCCGCGGACCTGTTCGGCGGATCGATCGCGATCTCCGGCATCGCCGGCGACCAGCAGGCCGCGACCATCGGCCAGGCCTGCTTCACGCCGGGCATGATCAAGTCGACCTACGGCACCGGCTGCTTTGCGCTGCTCAACACCGGCACCACGCCGGTCGCTTCGAAGAACAAGCTGCTCACCACCATCGCCTATCAGCTCGACGGCAAACGCACCTATGCGCTGGAAGGTTCGATCTTCGTTGCTGGAAGTGCGGTGCAATGGCTGCGCGACGGGCTCGGCATCATCAGGCAGGCCGCCGAGACCGGCCCGCTCGCCGACAAGTCCAACTCGATGCAATCAGTCTATCTGGTGCCGGCCTTCGTCGGCATGGGCGCTCCCTACTGGAATCCGAACGTGCGCGGCGCGCTGTTTGGGCTGACGCGCAACACCGGCCCCGCCGAGCTCGCGCATGCCGCGCTGGAAAGCGTCTGCTACCAGACCTTCGATCTCTGGGCCGCTATGCGCGCCGACTGGCCCGACGCCAAGGCCGCCAACATCGTGCTCCGTGTCGACGGCGGCATGACCGCGTCCGACTGGACCATGCAGCGCCTCGCCGACCTCCTCGACGCGCCGGTCGACCGCCCCATGATCCAGGAAACCACGGCACTCGGCGCCGCCTATCTCGCCGGCCTTGCCGCGGGCGTCTATCCCGAGCCGTCAAAATTCGCCGACAACTGGCGGCTCGAGCACCGATTCAAGCCGAACATGAGTGCGGCGACGCGCGAGCGCAAACTCAAGGGCTGGGCGCGCGCGGTGAAGGGCGTGCTCGCGAGTGATGAGGGGGCGGGATAGCAACAATTCTCGTGGCGCTGGGCCCCGGACCAGCAGCGCACCGCGCAATGTCGCAGCGGACTCTGGCAGCCGTGTGCTTGTCACATGATCTCTTGTCCCGGCTCTGCGATGCAGCGCGCTGCGCTGCGTCGCAGAGCCGGGACCCACTCCACGGCTCGATCTCAATAATTATACCGCACCCCAAAGCTGAATCCCTGCGCCCACAGCGAGGTCGTGTTCATCAACGGCATCGGCCGGTTCGGACCGCCGCCTGCGCCGCCGGGGATGAGATTGGGATTCACCGTCGTGTCGATCAGCCCGCCGGCGCGCTGCACGCCGGTCCAGCACAGCGCGTCATAGCCGGCGATGAGCTGCCAGCGCGGCGCGATCTGGTAGCCGGCCTTGAGCGAGACCCCCGGCACCACGGCAAAGCGCGTTTGCGAGAAGTTGCCGATATTGCCCGGTTGCGTCAGCACGCCGCCCGGCGTGGTGGCGGCCACGCCGCCCGCGGTGATAACAGTCGCGCCGTTGATATTGCCGCTGTTGAAGTTGCCGCCGAGCGCGACCTTGCCGCGCCATTCCAGCGACCACGGACCGTTGCGCCATTCGCCGGCGAGGCCAAGATCGAGGCCATGGAATTGGCTGACGGCGCCGAACGTTTCATTGACCGCAAAGGCGCCGCCGCCAAAGCCGCCACCCACGATCGTCGACTGCGACGAGATGGAGAGATCGTCGGAAGAACGCAGGTAACGATAGCCGACGAGCGCGGTGATGCGCTGGCCGGCCCACATGCCGATATCCTGGCGATAGAGCGCGCCGGCGCCAAGCAGCCGCGATCTTTCGTTGATGGCGATACTCCCGGTCGTGACGCCGGGGAAGGAAACGAACGCCGCGTTCTGCAGGTTGGCGGTCGCGTCCAGGAAAGGCCGCGCGATGATGGACGTGATGCCGGAATTGGCGGCAAAACCGGTCGAGACATCGCCAAGGCCGAAGAAGCTCGCCTCGATTCCCCGGCTGCGCGAGGGATCGAACCAGTAGCCGGCCGTAATGCGCCCGCCAGCGCGCCAATCGTCATTGACGCTGGAATTACCGAACAGCACCGTCGTGGTGGGGAGGCCAAGCACGCCGGCCGAAGCCAGCGGCGTGCCGACCGGGCTGGTGGTGACCAGCGCCGGCAGATGGCCGCCTTTCACGCTCCAGGCCAGCGCATCGGCCTCGGCCCAGAACGGGTTGAATTCGACGGCCTTCACGGACGCCTTCAGCGGCAGGTCGGCGGCCGAAGCCGGCAGGGCAGCGAGCAGCGTCGCAGCCAGCACGGCCGCGCCGCTGCTTGCAAGACCCCATGCCGCTCCGGGAATATTTTCCTTCATGACGAAATATGAAAAACACAGGCAAGTTCCCGCCGCAAGACAGGCGGCGGATGGAGCCCGCAACGGCCGCGCGATTGTGCAGCTACTGTCACTTCAAAGCCTCGCCGCTGGAGCCTTGCAGCGTTGCACCCTCCTGCTCCTGCTCCTGCACCTCGAGCATCGCCTTCAGCGTGTTGTCCGAGAGCTTGCCGTTGGGAGAGGGGATGCGCCGCTCTGCCGCTTCGACAGGGCGTTGATGCTGCGGGAGAGGAGAAGCGTTGGGAGCCGGCGCCGTGTCGGAGGACTCGGTCGTCTCTTCGGCCTCATCCGTTGCGCGCGCGGCTTGCGTATAGCCGACACCGCGCTTGCGCTTGGTCTCTTTCGGCTTGGGCGGCGGCGGTGAATAGATCACCGGCGGCAGGATGTGATGGCGCGACACGGCTGGCTCCGTTGGCCCATCCCATGAAGCCGCTGATTTGCGAGTCTACGCCACTGACAAATCGGTAATGTGACGTTGCCAAAAGGCTAGCCGTCGAAATTCACTGCCGTGGTGTTGCCGCCGCAGAGCAGCACCGCGACCCGTTCGCCCGGCGCGGGCCGATAGCGGCCGGACAGCAGCGCCGCAAACGCGGCTGCGCCGCCGGGCTCGACGACCACGCGCAGGCTCGACCACAGCGCCGCCTGGGCCTTCCGGATCGCGTCGTCACCGACCAGCAGCACCTTCTCGACATGGGCGCGCGCAATCGGAAACATCAGGGCGCCGACGCGGCGCGGCGCCAGCGAGTCGGCCGCGATGCCGCCCGCAGGCGCATCGACCGGCGCGCCCGCCTCGAATGCCGCATGCAGGGTCGGCGATTGCTCTGGCTCGACCGCGATGACGCGCGTCCTGCCGGCATACCAGGCGGCGATGCCGCCGATCAGCCCGCCGCCGCCCACAGCGACCAGCAGCGTGTCGATATCGGGAGCGTCGTGCTCCAGCTCCAGGCCGACCGTCCCCTGGCCGAGCAGCGTCTCGGCCTGGTCGTAGGCATGCACGGCCATCGCGCCGCTCTGTTCGACATGCGTCTCGCTGGCCGCCAGTGCGTCGGCATAGCGCGAGCCAGCGATCACGAGCTTCGCGCCGCAATTCCTGATGCGCTCGGCTTTCGCCGGCGAAGTGATATCGGGCAGGAAGATGGTCGCGGGCACGCCCAGCCGCTGTGCGGCATGGGCAACCGCGACGCCATGATTGCCGCCGGAGGCTGCGACAACGCCGGCCGCGGACGTCTTCCGCAGCAACAGATTGGCGAACGCGCCGCGCGCCTTGAACGAGCCCGAATGCTGCAGCAGTTCGAGCTTGAAGGTGATGGACGCCGCCGGCAGGCCGAAATCGCCGAGGTCGACTGTAACGAGCGGCGTGCGCCGGACATGGGGCCGGATCACGGCTTCGGTCGCCGCAATGCGTTCGCGCGTGATGTCAATCGTCGCCGTCATTTGCCGCCATGTTAACGTATCGCCGCCTTGACATCAATTAGATAATTAGCAAAATGACTAAGTGAAAATCGCAATCGCCCTGCGCGCGCTCGCCAATGAACGGCGGCTGCAGATTCTGGAATGGCTGCGCGAGCCGCGGAAGCATTTCCGCGAGCAGGTCGACGGCGACCTGGTCGAGGACGGCGTCTGTGGCCTCCTGATCGCGGAAAAGCTCGGCGTCAGTCAGCCCACCGTGAGCGAGCACATGCGCGTGCTGACGGCGGCGAAACTGGTGCGAGCCAAGCGCATCAAGCAATGGACCATGTACCGCCGCAACGAGGCGGCGATCACGGCGGTGAAGCGCGCCATCGACGAAAAAGTGTAGGAATAAGGACTGTCCTGAACAGAAACTCGTCATGCCCGGACTTGATCCGGGCATCCATCGAATTAAGAATCCATCTGAAGAAATGAAGGATTAGCGGGTCAAGCCCGGCAATGACGAGGATGAATCTCATGTTCCTCATCGGCCAATACGACTCTCCCTTCGTGCGCCGAGTCGCTATCGCGCTGCGGGTTTATGGCCTCGCCTTCGATCACAAGCCGTGGTCGACCTTCGGCGATGCCGACAAGATCGCGCCGTATAATCCGCTGCGGCGGGTGCCGACGCTGGTGCTCGATAGCGGCGAGCCGCTGATCGAGAGCCACATCATCCTGGATTATCTCGATGAGCTGGTCGGCGAGGCGAAGGCGATGATCCCGCCGCACAGCGCGGAGCGGCGGCGCCATTTGCGGATCTGTGCGCTGGCGACCGGGCTCGGCGACAAGTCGGTGAGCCTCGTCTACGAAAGCGTGCTGCGCAAGGAGCAGCTGAAACTCTGGGTCGAACGCTGCGAGGCACAGGTGTCAGGGGCGCTCGACGTGCTGGAGCAGGAGCGCGCGAAGGTCGAGACGCCGTACTGGTTCGGCGAGCGCATCGGTCATTCCGACGTCGCCGTCGCCTGTGTGCTGCGCTTCACCACCGAAGCGCATCCGCATCTCTACAACGCCACGCGCTATCCGCAACTCGCCGCGCACGCCGCGCGCTGCGAAGCGCTGCCGCCGTTCAAGGAAATCGTCCAGCCGCTCGCGCCGCCGAAGGGATAACGCCGGCCGTCAGGGTTTGTCGCAATCCACCGTAAGGCTGGTGTAAGCCCGGCATGCTATCGGCAAGCTCCACTTGGGGAGGTGGCGTTTGAGCACCGATGTTTTGGCAAAGCTGGTCGTGACGGTCGTCGTGATGATCGCCTTCACGTTCTGGCTGTCGATGGAGCGGGCTCATACCGCCCACTGCCCGAAAGACTGTGCAACGGACATTTCGGCGAGCCGCCGCTAGCAATCCTTAACGATCCTCCGTCAATTTCCGCCGCAGTTTTACAAATCCGCTTTCACCTTTCCTAACAGCCTGCGTGGACAATGCCCTCTTCCCAAGGGAGGCAGCATGGACGACAAGGTCAAGATCAGGTGCCCGGCGTGCAAGCAGATGTTTCGGGAGAAGATGAACAGGGTGCGCGAGGGCATCCAGCTCAACTGCATGCATTGCAACAAGCTCATCACGCTGAGTCGCGAGTCCGAGGATTCCTACGTCCGCCGCGCATTGAAGACCGCCAAGGACATGCGCATCGCCCAGGAAACCGCGCGCGCCACCGCTGCGTACAACAGCGCCCCCAGCGCACCGCCGCGGACGTCTTGACCAGGTCTAACTCCCCGACTGATTTTGCCTCGTCGGGCAAATCAGTCGCGAGTGAATGACGCCGTAGCGCCGATGGCGGCCATCAGGCCGCCAAAAGGCGTTGCGCCCAAAAACTGATTTCGCGAACCATTTCAAGTCGATCGCGGCAGCCGGCCGCGAGTCTCTTTCTTGTTGCAGGCGGGCCATGGGTGAGGCCATCACCCGGCATTCCCTGCGCCCTCTGAATTATGAGGGACACGAATCAGGCAAAGCTCGGGCGAATCAGGCCGCGGGGACGATAGCGCATGCGCTTGCCTCGTTGTTGCAATGACGAGGCAAGCGCTCATTTGAGGGCGGGAGGCCTGTTTTCGCAGGCAGAACCCGTTTCCCCCTGTCACAAAACGCATTATGGTGCCGGACCGGCTTGGCGATGGCCAATGCCGGTTTTTCATTGAAATCAAAGGTTTGGGCCGAACCCTGAGCCTTTGGAGGGTGGTTTGACGCGGTATATTTCGACCAGGGGTGAGGCCCCCGTCTTGGGCTTCTGCGACGTGATGCTGACCGGGCTCGCCCGGGACGGCGGCCTTTACGTGCCCGAAACCTGGCCGCGTCTTTCGGTGGAAACCATCGGCTCCTTCTTCGGCCGGCCTTATTGGGAAGTCGCGGTCGACGTGGTGAAGCTCTTTGCCGGCGGCGAGATTTCGGACGCCGATCTCGGCCGCATGGCGAACGAGGCCTATGCCACCTTCCGCCATCCAGCGGTGGTGCCGCTCGACCAGATCGGTCCGCATCAATTCCTGCTCGAGCTGTTCCATGGGCCGACGCTCGCCTTCAAGGACGTGGCGATGCAGCTCATTTCGCGCCTGATGGACCATGTGCTGGCCAAGCGCGGCCAGCGCTCCACCATCGTGGTTGCGACCTCGGGCGACACCGGCGGGGCCGCGGTCGACGCCTTTGCCAATCTGGAGAATGTCGACCTCGTCGTGCTGTTTCCGAATGGCCGCATCTCGCCGGTGCAGCGGCGTATGATGACGACGTCGGGCGCCGCCAACATCCATGCGCTCGCGGTCGAAGGCACGTTTGACGATTGCCAGGCGATCGTGAAGGGCCTGTTCAACCACCACCGTTTTCGCGACGCGGTTGCGCTGTCTGGCGTCAACTCGATCAACTGGGCGCGTATCGTCGCGCAAGTGGTCTATTATTTCACCTCGGCGGTGGCACTCGGCGCGCCGGCGCGGACGGTCGACTTCACCGTGCCGACCGGCAATTTCGGCGATATCTTTGCGGGTTACGTGGCCAAGCGCATGGGCCTGCCGATTCGCATGTTGCGCATCGCCGCCAACGTCAACGATATCCTGCCGCGCACGCTCAAAAACGGCATCTATGAAGTGCGCGAGGTCCACGCGACCACCTCACCGTCGATGGACATCCAGGTGTCCTCGAATTTCGAGCGGCTGTTGTTCGAGGCGGGCGGGCGCGACGCCGCCGCGGTGCGCCGGCTGATGGACTCGCTGAAGCAATCCGGCCGCTTCGTGCTGCCGGGGCCGATGCTGGCGGCGATCCGCGAGGAATTCGATGCCGGCCGGGCCGATGAGAGCGAGATTTCGGCTGCGATCCGCGCCGCCTGGCGCGAGGGCGGCGATCTCGTCGATCCGCATACGGCCGTGGCGCTCGCGGTCGCCGACCGCGACGACACCGGGACCAATATCCCCAACATCGTGCTGTCGACCGCACATGCCGCGAAGTTTCCCGATGCGGTGGAAGCGGCCTGTGGCGTGCGGCCGCAATTGCCGGCCTGGCTCGATGGTCTCATGACCAGGCCGGAGCAGGTCAAGGTCATCAAGAACGATCAGGCCGAAGTCGAGAAGTTCGTGGCATTGGTCAGCCGCGCGGCCAAGCAGGGAGTTGCCGGATGAGCGTTGAAGTCACCAGGCTCGATACCGGCCTCACTGTCGTCACCGATACCATGCCGCACCTGGAAACCGCGGCGCTCGGGGTGTGGGCCGGCGTGGGCGGCCGTGACGAGAAACCGAACGAGCACGGAATCTCCCATCTCCTCGAGCACATGGCGTTCAAGGGCACGACGCGCCGCTCCTCGCGCGAGATCGTGGAGGAGATCGAGGCGGTCGGTGGCGATCTCAACGCCGGTACCTCGACCGAGACTACGGCCTATTATGCGCGGGTGATGAAGGCCGACGTGCCGCTCGCGCTCGACGTGCTCTCCGACATCCTCGCCAATCCCTCCTTCGAACCGGAGGAGCTGGAGCGCGAGAAGAACGTCATCGTGCAGGAAATCGGCGCGGCGCAGGACACGCCTGACGATGTCGTGTTCGAACACCTCAACGAGCTCTGCTATCCCGACCAGCCGATGGGCCGCTCGCTGCTCGGCACCGCCAAGACGCTGAAGGGCTTTAACCGCGATATGCTGCGCGGCTATCTCTCCACGCATTATCGCGGGCCCGACATGGTGGTGGCCGCCGCCGGCGCCATCGACCACAAACAGGTCGTTGCCGAGGTCGCCGAGCATTTCAAGAGCTTCAACGGCGCGCCGGCGCCGAAGCCGCAGGCGGCGATGTTCGGCAAGGGCGGCTCGCGTGTGGTGCATCGCGAGCTCGAGCAGGCGCATCTGACCCTGGCGCTGGAAGGCGTGCCGCAGAGCGATCTGTCGCTGTTCTCGCTGCAGGTCTTCACCAACACGCTTGGCGGCGGCATGTCGTCTCGCCTGTTCCAGGAAGTGCGCGAGAAGCGCGGGCTGTGCTATTCGATCTACGCCTTCCACGCGCCCTATACCGACACCGGCTTTTTCGGCCTCTACACCGGCACCGATCCGACCGATGCGCCCGAGATGATGGAGGTCGTGGTCGACGTCATCAACGACGCGGTCGAGACGCTGAGCGAGGCCGAAGTCGCCCGCGCCAAGGCGCAGATGAAGGCGGGGCTGCTGATGGCGCTGGAAAGCTGCTCCTCGCGAGCCGAGCAGCTCGCGCGCCATATCCTGGCCTATGGCCGGCCGCAGACGGTGGAAGAGCTGGTGGCGCGGATCGATGCCGTCAGCGTCGAGTCGACGAAAAATGCCGCGCGTGCGTTGCTGTCACGAAGCCGCCCCGCGGTGGTCGCGCTCGGCAGCGGCCGGGGTCTGGACAATGCGGTGTCATTCGCCGAAGGTTTGACACGATCGAAGGCGAGGGCGCTGCATTAGCCCGAGAGATTTGCTAGTGTAGCAGGGGAGCATCACGATGGCCCTGTTTCGTTTGCCCACCAACGGTACGCCCGCGCTCGCTCCGCGCGGCAATGGTTTATTGCTGCGCGCGCCGCAGATGTCGGACTTTTTGCAATGGGCGCATTTGCGCGAATATAGCCGCGAATATCTGACGCCGTGGGAACCGATCTGGCCGTCGGACGACCTGACCCGGTCCGGCTTTCGCCGCCGCCTGCGCCGCTATGCCGAGGATATCGCCGCCGACCGTTCCTATCCCTTCATCATCTTCCGCGAGCTCGACGGCGCCATGATCGGCGGCATCACGCTCGCCAATGTGCGGCGCGGCATCGTGCAGGCCGGCACCATCGGCTATTGGGTCGGTCAGCCCTTTGGGCATCGCGGCTACATGACGGCGGCGCTGCGTGTTCTGCTGCCGACGCTGTTCGGCGAGCTCAATTTGCACCGCGTGGAAGCCGCCTGCATCCCCTCGAATGCGCCCTCGATCCGGGTGCTGGAGAAATGCGGCTTTACCCGCGAGGGCCTGGCGCGGCGCTATCTCTGCATCAATGGCGTCTGGCAGGACCACCTGCTGTTCGGCCTGCTGCACGAGGATTTTCGCGGGTAGAGCATGATCCGGAAAAGTGGACACCGGTTTTCCGATAAGGTCATGCTCAAAATAAAGAGCCCCCCACTTTCGGATAGAGCGTGCGCCTTGGGTTCGCCCCGATCGGATTGCTATAACGCCGCTCGGGGGGACGGCCTGCAGGGTCATCGCATGGGTGAGAAATCAATCAGCAACATCGCGCGCATGGCGGCGCTCGCACTCCTGCTCGGATCGGGTGTGTGGCTCGCGCCTGCCTCGGCGCAGTCGTTCACCGACAAGCTGAAGGGGCTTTTCGGCGGCGGCAGCAAGCCCGACGAGCAGCAACAGCCGCAGGCGGATCCGTCGGAGCCTCAAGCCGACATGGATTGCCCGCAGGTCACGATTCGCGCCGGCGCGTCGACTTTTGCCGTGGCCGCGCCCGGCAAACAGGCGATCGGCAACGACGTGCGCTACCAGGCAACGATCACCAAGATGGCGCGCGACTGCACCAAGGCCGGTGGCGAGATCACCGCGCGGATCGGCATCCAGGGCCGGGTGATTGCCGGGCCCGCCGGCGCGCCGCCCTCGATCGAGGTCCCGCTCCGTGTCGCCGTGGTGCAGGGCGGCGTCGGCGAGAAGGTGATCGCGACCAAGGCCTATCGCACCACGGTGAACATGGGCGAGGACGAGAGCGTGCCGTTCACTTTCGTCGCCGAGGACATCGTCTATCCGACGCCGTCGGGAAGGGATGCCGACAAGTATATCTTCTATGTTGGCTTCGACCCGCAGTTGGCGGCCGCCGACAAGCCAAAGCCGGTGAGAAAGAAGAAATAGCAACAAGCACAACTGTCGTCGTCGGGCGATGACAGTAGTGAGCGGGGTTGATTAGCGCAGTCTCGCCACCACCTGGAACGAATACTCAAAGCAAAAGCCGCCGCGGTTTCCCGCAGCGGCTCTTTTGGATGACGAAGGAATTTCCTAGTTGAGCTTCTGCCGGACTTCGGCGATGCCCTTGGCGAGCAGGTTGTCGGCGACCGAGCCCTTCACCGATTGCGACAGGATAGTCGAGGCCGCCTGCACCGCGGCATCAGCGGCGGCGGCGCGGACGTCGGCCAATGCCTGGGCTTCGGCCATGGCGATCTTGCTCTCCGCGGTCTTGGTGCGGCGGGCGACGAAATCTTCCATCTTGGTCTTGGCCTCGGCCGCGATGCGCTCGGCCTCCGCCTTGGCGTTGGTGACGATATCTTCCGCATCGCGCTCGGCGGAGGCGCGCTTGGCCTTGTACTCGGCGAGCACCTTGGCGGCCTCTTCCTTGAGGCGGCGGGCGTCGTCGAGCTCGCTCTTGATGCGCTCGGCGCGATGGTCGAGAGCGGTCAGCACCGTGCGGTGGACGCCGAGCCAGGCGAACACGCCCATCAGGATGACGAAGGCGATCGCGACCCAGGTCTCCGGATCTTCAAACATCGAACTATCCCTTCAAGGACGCATCCACGGCACGGGCCACCGCTTTGCCGTCGGGGGCCATGCCGGTGAGCCGCTGCACGATGGCGCCGGCTGCGTCAGCAGCGATGACACGCACGTTGCTCATCGCAGTCGTGCGGGTTGCGGCGATGGTTTTCTCGGCGTCGGTCAGGCGCGCCGCCAGCTTGTCTTCCAGCGTCTTGCGCTCGGCTTCCGAGGCCGCATTCAGCTTCTCGCGGGTTTCGGCGCTGATCGCCTGCGCCTTGGAACGGGCGGTGGCGAGATCGCTTTCATAGGCCTTGAGCGCCGCTTCCGACTCGTCCTTCAGCTTCTGCGCCTCGGCGAGGTCGCCCTCGATCTTGTTCTGCCGTGCATCGATCACCGCGCCGACGCGCGGCAGCGCGATGCGCGAGACGATGATGTAGAGCGCGACGAAGGCGATGACCAGCGACACCAGCTGCGAGGGAAAGGTGGACGAATCGAACGGCGGAAAGGTTCCGCCGTGGCCGCCACCGGCCTCGGTATGGGCGCCGGTCTTCTGGGCTTTTGCTTCGCCATGACTCTCAGCCATGGGGTTCTCCTGTTGCTGTCATTCGAGCCACGCGGGGGGCGGCGCGAGACGATGCCACTCAGAAAACGAACAGCAGGAGCAGCGCGATCAGCAGCGAGAAGATGCCGAGCGCTTCGGTCAACGCGAAGCCGAAGATCAGGTTGCCGAACTGGCCCTGGGCAGCGGAAGGATTGCGAATCGCGGCGGCGAGGTAGTTGCCGAAGATGACGCCCACGCCGACGCCCGCACCGCCCATGCCGATGCACGCGATGCCCGCGCCGATAAGTTTAGCTGCTGCCGGTTCCATTTTTTGCTCCTTGAGAAGAAAGACAGGTGTGAGGTGGAAAATTCCCAGGACCGCTCAGTGTCCCGGATGAAGGGCGTCGTTGAGGTAGATGACGGTCAGGATCGCAAACACATAGGCTTGCAGAAACGCGACCAGGATTTCGAGCGCGTAAATCGCGACCGTCAATGCCAGCGGTGCAATACCGCCGATCCAGCCGACAGCGCCGAGCGAGACGCCGAGCATCGCGACGAAACCCGCGAACACTTTCAGCGCGATGTGGCCGCCCAGCATGTTGGCGAATAGACGCACGCTGTGCGAGATCGGCCGCAGCAAGAACGAGAAGATTTCGATGAAGACGACGACCGGCAGGACGAAGGTCGGGATGCCCGATGGCACGAAGATCTTGAAGAACTTCAGGCCGTTCTTGTAGAGACCGTAGATCAGGACGGTGAAGAACACCAGGAGAGCCAGCGTCGCTGTGACGATGATCTGGCTCGAAATCGTGAAGGCGTAGGGGATGATGCCCAAGAGGTTCGACACGCAGATGAACATGAAAATCGAGAAGATCAGCGGGAAGAACTTCATGCCGTCCGCGCCGGCGTTGCCGCGAATCGAGGCGGCAATGAACTCGTAGGTGATTTCGGCGATCGATTGGAAGCGGCTGGGCACGAGCCGTTTGCCCGCGGAGCCGCCGATCATCAAAACCGAAGTGATCACTACCGCGAGCAGCATGTAGGCCGACGCATTGGTGAAGTAGATCTCATGACCGCCGATCTGGCCGATCTTGAAGAGGTTTTGGAGGTGGAATTGATGGATCGGGTCGAGGGTCATCCGCGCGGCTCTTGGTCCACCGGCCCCGGGCCGGTTCTCGAAATTCCAGATGTCGTGACTTCCGCCGGCCCTAGCGATTGCGAGACATGACGCCGGCTGACCTCACCAGATTCACCAGCCCGGCGACGAAGCCGAGCAGAAAGAACAGGATGAGACCGAACGGCGAGGTCGGCAGCAAATGATCGATGCCCCAGCCAATCGCCGTTCCGACGACAACGCCCGCGATCAACTCCGAGGAAAGGCGAAAACCGCGCGCCATGGCCGAAGCCCTGGCTGCACCGTCTTCGCTTCTATCTCCGGGTTGGTCAGTCCCGATTTTCCGGCTGTCGCGAATTTCGGACAACCGCCGATCCAGACTTCCGAGCCTTGCGGAAAGCGCAGCTTCGTCAGGCGATTTGTCGCGACTTCCATTTCCCTTGTCGCCCGTGCCATCCGCCATGTTCGTGGAGACCCGACCCGACGCGCGTGGAAAAAGAGATTGCGCCCCGCCGCCCTTAAAAGCCGCGCGGACCATACTGATCGCATATAGCCAAGTCAAGATTGCGTGTTAATCGCTTAGCTCTTTGATTTGTCAGGATTTATTGCAGGTATTCCAGAGTGACAGTAACCCATTCGCCGCACTGCAAAAGCCTTTGACGGCACCGGACAAAAGCGAAGGCGAGCCACACCTGTCGCCCGACTGTTCGATAACAGATTGGATATAGGAATATATACCTAAATCGGCATCCAAGGCTCTATTTGAGACTCTCACCGAACGGCACCGCATTGAATTCCACAGACGAGGCCCATAGGTCTGGAACCCAGGGGCGCTACCGAATTTCAAGGCGGAGCCACGCCATGAATACCGCGACGTCGACCTTCAGATTCGCCGTCATCATCGCGTTCGCCGCGGTATGTCTCGCCGGCAATGTCGCGTTCGCCGCGGAATCAGCGCCCGATAGCGAGAACGGCCGCTACACGTTTTCGCCGACGGCCGACGGCATGATGCGGCTCGACACCAGGACCGGCACGGTTTCCAATTGCCGCAATTCGCCGGCCGGTTGGGCGTGCTACGCCGTGCCCGACGAACGCAAGGCGCTGGATCAGGAGATCGGCCGGCTGCAGGCGGAGAACCAGAAACTGAAGGCGCAGCTGGCGTCGCGTGATCCGGCGGCGTCCGGCAAGACGGCGGAGCCGAACACGGCGGACAACCAGCGCAAGATCGAAATTCCGCTGCCAAGCGATCAAGACATGGACCGTGTGATGTCGTTCCTGCAGCACGCCTGGAAGCGTCTGGTCGAGATGGCGAGCCAGATGCAGAAAGACGTCTCCGGTGACGGCAAGATTTGAGACGACGTGACGCCTTCCAAAACGATATCCCGCACGCCATCGTCGGCCGTCGCCGCCACGAGCATCGTGACGTCGCAGCTTGCCGTGCAGACCCGCGGCGGCGGCTTTATCGATCTCACCGCCGAGATCGAAAAATTCGTGAGCGAGGCGAAGGCAAAAGAAGGTGCAGTGACGCTGTTCATCCGGCACACCTCGGCGTCGCTGACGATCCAGGAAAATGCCGACCCTTCCGTGCTTGCGGATCTGCAGACCGCGCTGGCGCGGCTCGCGCCAGAGAATGCCGGCTGGACACACGACACGGAAGGGCCGGACGACATGCCGGCGCACATCAAGACCATGCTGACTTCGGTCTCGCTGCAAATTCCTGTCGTGAACGGCGAGATGGTGCTCGGCACCTGGCAGGCTGTCTATCTGGTCGAGCATCGCTCCCAGCCACACCGGCGCGAGGTCGTGGTGCAGTTCATCGGGGCCACCAAATGAAATCGGCCGCCGATTTGCTCCGCGGCCGATGAACCGGGAATTTCCGACGATCAGGTCTTGGTAATGTCGACATCCTTGGTCTCGGGAACTGGAAGCCGACGACCAGGCTCATCGTCGCGACCGCGACCGCGACCACACACCACAGGCCGGAATAGATGTTTCCGGTGGCAGCGACGCGAACACGGTCGCCGGCAGGAAGCCGCCGAACCAGCCGTTGCCGATGTGATAGGGCAGCGACATGCCGCTGTAGCGGATGCGGCTCGGCGAAGTGGGTAATAGGCCTCGCCCCCTATGCGCCGAACTCAGCAGACGCTAATCTTGAGGCCCCAACTAGCGGGAACATTGCGGTGAAACCGGTCCAAATAAGACTTTCGGCCCTTACCGCTTTTAAGTGGAAAGGTGCGGCGACCGCGGCGAGTGGGCAACGCCGAGGTGCGGCTGTTGCGGCGCACAAACGGCAGTTAACCGCGTTGGTGCAAGGCCACATTGAGCGCTTGCATGCGTTATGCCAACGGGAGAGAATCGTGGTTGAAATTTCTCCCGATCAGGCCTTCAAGAGCACTGGCGGTTCATCGCAAGGGATGCGCAAGACATAAATGAGTGCTGCCAATACCCATCTTGTCATTGCCGACGACCACCCGTTGTTCCGCGACGCGCTGCGGCAGGCGGTGGGCAGCGTCGTGGCTTCGGCGAAGATCGACGAAGCCGGATCATTCGAGGATCTGACCGCGCTGCTCGAACGCGATTCCGATGTTGATCTGATCCTGCTCGACCTCTCGATGCCCGGCATCTCCGGCTTCTCGGGCCTGATCTATCTGCGCGCCCAATACCCGGCTATCCCGGTCGTGATCGTTTCTGCCAGCGACGATGGCGCCACCATCCGCCGCTCGCTCGATTTCGGGGCTTCCGGATTCATCCCGAAGCGGTTCGGGGTGGAAACCCTGCGCGACGCGATCATGAAGGTGATGGCCGGCGACGTCTGGGTGCCAGCTGACACGGACCTTACATCGGCCGCCGACCCCGACATGACGCGGCTGCGCGACCGGCTGGTGACGCTGACCCCGCAACAGGTGCGGGTCTTGATGATGCTGTCGGAGGGGCTGCTCAACAAGCAGATCGCCTATGAGCTCGGCGTCTCCGAAGCCACGATCAAGGCGCATGTATCGGCGATCCTGCAGAAGCTCGGCGTCGAAAGCCGCACGCAAGCCGTGATCGCCGCGGCGAAGATCGCCGGCTCGCAGTGGCGGCAGGGCACGCCGTCGGCGTAACGGCGCCGTCTTATTCCGCCGCGACCATTTGCTGGATGCGCCACTGGCCGAGCAGGGCGCGCAGCGATGCCGGCTTCACCGGCTTGTTCAGCACGGCGATGTTTTCCTCGCGTGCGGCGGCGCGGACATGCGGGCTGCGGTCGGCGGTGATCAGGATGGCCGGGATGTTCTCGCCGAAACGGCGGCGGATGTCGCGGATCGCGGCGACGCCGTTGCCGCGGTCGAGATGATAGTCGACCAGGAGCCCGGTCACGCTGCCGCCGGCAGCCTCGATCGCCTCGCCCGCGGCTTCGGGATCGGTCGCAGCGATCACTTCCGCATTCCACGCCTTCAACAGCGTCTTCATGCCGTCGAGGATTGCAGGATCATTCTCGATGCAGACGATCTTCGCGCCGGAGATCGGCGTGCTGTGACAGCGGCGTCGCGGTGGTCACCGCGGCGGTGTGGTTGACGGCGCTCGCGGTCGGCACGGTCACCGAAAATGCCGATCCGCCGCCGGCATTGGCGTCGATCGCAATGCCGTGGTGGAGCACGCGCGCCAGCCGCTCGACGATCGACAGCCCAAGGCCCAGGCCGCGCGCGATCCGCGCCCCCTGTTCGAGGCGATGAAATTCCTTGAAGATCTCGCCGCGCTTGACGATGGGAATGCCGACGCCGGTGTCGTAGACGCAGATCTGCAGCGACTGGCCGCGGCGGCGGCAGCCGACCATCACGCGCCCCTGCGGTGTGTATTTGATGCCGTTGGAGATAAAGTTCTGCAACAGGCGCCGCAGCAGCAGGCGATCGGACTGCACCGGCAACGAGCAGGGCACGAAGATGAGATCGAGCCCCTTGGCGCGTGCGATCGGCGCGAACTCGATCTCGAGCGAGCGCATCAGATCGGCCATCTTGAAGTTCGAGATCGAGGGCGTCATCGCGCCGGCATCGAGCCGGGAGATATCGAGAAGCGCGCTGAGAATCTCCTCGATCGCCTCCAGCGAGTCGTCGATGTTCTCGACCAGGCGCGAATCCTCGCCGCCATTCTGGCGCTCGACCAGACTTGTCACGTAAAGCCGCGCCGCATTCAGCGGCTGCAGAATGTCGTGGCTGGCCGCGGCAAGGAAGCGCGTCTTGGAGACGTTGGCGTCCTCGGCGGTGCTCTTCGCCAGCGCCAGCTCCGAATTGAGGCGGGTGAGCTCCTCGGTGCGGTCGCGCACGCGCTTTTCGAGCGTGGCGTTGGCCCGCTCCAGCGCTTCGGCGGCCTCGATCGACGGCGTGACGTCGGTGAAGGTGATGACGAGGCCGCCGTCCGGCATGCGGTTGGAGCGCATCTCGATCACCATATGGCGGTCGGCCAGACGCTCCAGATAGGGCTCGCCATCGGTGGTGTAGGCCGCGAGCCGCCGCATCATCATGCTTTCGCCATCCGCGACGCCGGGCGGGCCGATCTCGCCCATGTATTCGAGGATCTCCTGGAGCGGAATCCCGATCTGGACCATGTGCGGCGGCAAGCCCAGCAATTCGCTGAACGTCCGGTTCGAGCAGATCAACTGCAAGTCGGTGTCGAATACGGCGATGCCCTGCCGCACATGGTTCAGCGCGGTCTGCAGGATCTCTCGGTTGAAATGCATCGCGGCATGGGAGTCGTCGAGCAATTTCAACGCCGCCCTGGCCGAGACCGTGCGCTTGCGCAGCAGAAGCGACATCACGAGGCGCGAGGAGCCGGCACCAATCGAGGAAGCGATCAGGTGCTCGGCATGCTGCAGCAGCTCGAAATCAGCGGGCGCGGCCGGATCGAGCGGGGTGTGGTGGCTTCGCGCGAAGGCCTCGAACGACAGCTGCGTGCGCTCGCCGCCGATATATTGCGCGACCGTGCTCTGGATATCCTGCACCGTGACGGTAGTGCGCCAGCGGCGGAACGTCGGCGCGATCGGCGTGAGCGCGCTCGGCACGAACAGGTCGGACTGCACGCGCTCGATCGAGGAGGGTTGGCGCGTCAGCGACAGCGCGACATAGGTCAGGAAATTGAGGGAGAGCGACCACAGCACGCCGTGCAGCAGCGGCGGCAAATCGGCGCCGAACAGCGCTTGCGGGCGCAGCACCTCGATGCCGAACGGGCCGTGCTGCAGGAGCAAGATGCCGGCGGTATTGCCCTCGATGAAGGACGGGATGAACAGCGTATAGGCCCATACTGCGAAGCCGATCACCATGCCGCCGATGGCGCCGCGCGCCGTGGCGCGCCGCCAGAACAGGCCGCCGAAGAATGCCGGCGCGAGCTGGGCGATTGCCGCAAAGGACAACAGCCCGATCGCCACGAGCTGGGTGTTGCCGAGCGCGCGATAGTAGAAATAGGCCATCACCATGATGGCGAAGATCGCAAAGCGCCGCACCTTGAGCAGGAAGTCGCCGAAGTCCTTCTGGCCCTCGCGCGATTGCGGCGAGCGCTGCAGCACCAGCGGTACGATGATGTCGTTCGACAGCATGACGGAGAGCGCGACGCATTCCACGATCACCATCGCGGTCGCCGCCGACAGCCCGCCGATGAAGACGAGGAGGGAAAGCATCGGCGCGTCGCCCTCGATCGGCAGCGCCAGCACGAACATGTCGCTGTCGACGGCGCCGAACGGGAAAGTGACGAGGCCGGCGATCGCGATCGGGATCACGAAGATGTTGATGGCGATGAGATAGAGCGGGAACAGCCAGCGCGCGCGGGCGACTTCGGTGTCGGAGGAATTTTCCACCACGCTGACATGGAATTGCCGCGGCAACAGCAGGATGGCGCAGAACGACAGCACCACCAAGCAGAGAAAATTGCTGATAGTCGGGGAGTATTCGAGCGCACGCACGGCTTCCGGCGTCTTCATGGCGCGGTGAATCAGCTCCTGCGGATCGAACATCCAGAACGTGACAAAGGCGCCGGCGGCGAGGAAGGCCACGAGTTTCACGATGGATTCGGTCGCGACCGCGAACATAAGCCCGTGCTGGTGCTCGGTGGCATCGGCCTGGCGCGTGCCGAACAGCACCGCAAACACCGCCATCGCCAGCGTCACCATCAGCGCGATGTCGCCGATGATCGGAATTTTGGAGAATGCCTGATCCTCGCTCAGGATGGTCTCGAGCGAGGAGGCCATCGCCTTCAGCTGCAACGCGATATAGGGCACCGAGCCGATGATCGCGATCAGCGCCACGGTGGCCGCGACCGCCTGGCTCTTGCCGTAGCGCGCGCCGATGAAGTCGGCGATCGAGGTGATGTTCTGGCTCTTGGCGAGATGGATCACGCGGCGCAGCAGCGGCGTGAAGAGCCCGATCATCAGGATCGGGCCGACATAGATCGCGAGGAAGTCGATCGAGGTGCGGGTGGCAAAGCCGACCGAGCCGAAGAAGGTCCAGGAAGTGCAGTAAATCGCAAGCGACAGCGGATAGATGAACGCGCCGGCGCGGCCGCGCTGGCTCGGCGACAGGCGGTCGCCGTAGTACGCGACAAAGAACAGCAAGCCGATATAGCTGAACGCGGTTACGATCACGCCCCAGTCGTGGAGCATCGCTGCGTAACTCCCTGTGCCGGCGCCCCTTATTCCTTGTCGAGAAATGTAGCGCGTTGCGCCGGGTCACGCGACAGGGAAATTCCCGCGAAATCCGGGATTTACGGACGTCGTTAAGGCGTCCCATAGCCCGGATGAGCGAAAGCGCCATCCGGGATGAAGCAAACGCTGGGCCCGCATGTCGCTTTCGCTCATCCGGGCTACGGACGAGGCAGGAAAGTTTGCTATTCCGCCGCCAGCGACTGCTTGCGCAAGGGCAGGCCCAGCCGCTGCCAGACCTGGAGCAGGGCTTCGGCCAGTGCGTCGATCAGGCCGTCCTCGTGATAGGGCGAGGGCGTGATGCGCAGCCGCTCGGTTCCCTTGGCCACCGTCGGGTAGTTGATCGGCTGGATGTAAATCCCATGCTCTTCCAGGAGGAGATCGGACGCCTGCTTGCAGCGTTCGGGGTCGCCGACGAACAGCGGCACGATATGGGTCTCGCTCGACATCACGGGCAGGCCCGCAGCGGAAAGGATCGCCTTGACCCGGGCCGCTCGGTCCTGGTGGCGCTCGCGCTCCCAATTGGAGGTCTTGAGGTGGCGGACCGCTGCGGTGACGGCCGAGCAGATCGGCGGCGGCAGTGCGGTGGTAAAGATGAAGCCCGGCGCATAGGAGCGCACGGCGTCGATAATGTCTGCCTTGCCGGCGATATAGCCGCCGAGGCAGCCGAACGCCTTCGCCAGCGTGCCTTCGATCACGTCGATGCGGTGCATGACGCCGTCGCGCTCGGCAATGCCGCCGCCGCGCGGGCCATACATGCCGACCGCGTGCACCTCGTCGACATAGGTCATCGCGCCATATTTCTCGGCGAGATCGCAGACTTTGGCGAGCGGCGCGATATCGCCGTCCATCGAATAAAGGCTCTCGCACACAATGAGCTTCGGCCGGTTGGGACCAGCCGCGATCAACAGCTCTTCAAGATGCGCAACGTCGCTGTGACGGAAAATCTGGCGCTCGCAGCCGGCATGGCGCACGCCCTCGATCATCGAATTGTGGTTGAGCGCGTCGGAGAGAATGAGGCAGTTCGGAATCAGTTTGGCGATCGTCGCAATGCCGGTCTGGTTCGAGACATAGCCCGACGTGAACAGCAGCGAGGCTTCCTTGCCATGGAGATCGGCGAGTTCCGCCTCGAGCTGCACCAGCGGATGATTGGTGCCGGCGATGTTGCGGGTGCCACCGGCGCCGGTGCCGACGCGAGTCGCGGTCTCGACCATGGCGCCGATCACCTTCGGGTGCTGGCCCATGCCGAGATAATCGTTGGAGCACCAGATCACGACATTGCGCGCGCCCTTCGGAGAGTGCCACACCGCATGCGGGAACCGGCCGGCGATGCGCTCGAGGTCGGCGAAGACGCGGTAGCGCCGCTCATCGTGCAGACGGCCAAGGGCGGCACTGAAAAACTCGCTGTAATCCATCGCAGAGACCTGGGAAGCTGAGCCGGAAGGGATGTCCCTTTTTAGAGCCTTTCCAGCTTGGCTGTCGAGCCGAAAAGGCCCGCTTTGGTGCCTCGGCGGGCAAATTTGCCAGGCGACTAAAAGTTGATGCAGATCAATGCGATGGAGGGGTCACTAGTGGTAGCAGGCGCCGCCACGATTTTGACCGATCACGTCGTCCTGAAGCGCAGCACGCCGTCGCCTTGCTGGGGCGTCAGGCGGCCCTCGACCAGCATGTAATTGACATGGGCGATCAGTTCGCCTGCGGCAAAGCCCATCTGGTGGGGGTCCAGCACATGCTTGTGGAACACCACCGGCACCAATTCCTTCGAGGTCTGCGGGACATCCCGGCAGGCATCGGCGATCAGCCGGCAGCGTTCCTCGTGATGGTCGGCGAGCTGCTTGATCCGGGTCTTCAGGCCGTAAAACGGCACGCCGTGGCCGGGCAGCACCAGCACGTCATAGGGCAGCGTGGTGGTGAGGCTCGCGAGCGAGGCTAGATATTCGCCGAGCGAGTTCTGGTCGGGCTCGACCGCCCAGACGCTGACGTTGGGTGAAATCTTGCTCAGCACCTGGTCGGCCGAGAGGAACAGCTTGTCGGCGGCGCAATAGAGCATCACCTGGTCGAGCGCGTGGCCGCCGCCGGTGATGGCCTTGAAGCGCCGTGCGCCAATCACGACCTCGTCGCCATTGGTCAGGCGGTGGTAGGACGGCGGCAGCACCGAAACCCGCTTCAGATAATCCTGGCCGCGGCCGAGCAGCTTCTCGGTGAGATCCTCGTCCATGCCGTGGCGGCGGAAGAACAGCCGCTGCGCATTGCGCCGTTCCTCGGTGCCGCGGTTCTGGTGGTAGACCGACTGCAGGTATTCGACCTGCGACATGTAGAGCGGACAGCTGAAGCGCTCGGTGATCCAGCCAGCGAGACCGACATGATCGGGATGCGAATGGGTCACGATCAGGCGGGTGACGTGCACGCCCTTGAGCGGACCTTCCAGCAGCGCAGTCCAGGCCGCGATCGACTCTTCATTGCCGAAACCGGAATCGATCACAGTCCAGCCGTCGCCATCGGCGAGCAGATAGATGTTCACGTGGTTGAGGCGGAACGGCAGCTTCAGCCGTACCCACAACACGCCCGGCATCACCTCGACGACCTGATCTGGCCCGGGGTGATTTTCCCAGGGGTAGCGCAGGGCGTCGGCGGACGATTGGAGTGAATCTGGTCTCGTGTGCATGGCTATCGGCTTAGCCGCACCGGCGGCGCGGCGCCAGCCGAAAAGCATCATGGTGGGTTGTCATTCCGGGGCGCTGATTATGCATCTCCCGGAATGATCGGTATTTTTGTCTTATGCCGCGCGGATATTGCCCAGGAACGCGTCGACTTCGGCGCGCAGGCCCTCGGCTTCGCGGCGGAGCGCGGCGGAGGCGTTGAGCACTTCGGCGGCGGCAGCTCCCGCTTCGGCCGAGGCCGCCGAGACGCCGGAGATGTTGCCGGAAACCTCCGTCGTGCCGCCGGCGGCGTGCTGGATGTTGCGGGCGATCTCGCGCGTCGCCGCGCCCTGTTCCTCGACCGCGGCCGCAATCGCCGTTGTCACGTCGTTGATCTCGCCGATGGTCTGGCCGATGTTGCGGATAGCGCTGACCGCCGAGGTCGTCACCGACTGCATGCTCGCGATCTGGGCGCGGATTTCGTCGGTCGCCTTTGCGGTCTGGCTCGCAAGGCTCTTCACCTCGGAGGCGACCACGGCAAAGCCGCGGCCGGCTTCGCCGGCGCGTGCGGCCTCGATGGTGGCGTTGAGCGCGAGCAGGTTGGTCTGCGACGCGATCACCTGGATCAGGTCGACCACGACGGAGATGCGGCTCGCATTGTCGGCCAGCCCCTGCATGGTGGTGTCGGTGGCGCCGGCTTCCGCGACCGCCTTCTTGGCGATCTCGGCGGAGGTCACGACCTGGCGGCCGATCTCGGCGATGGACGACGACAATTGCTCGGTGCCGGCGGACACGGTCTGCACATTGACCGAGGTCTCCTCGGCAGCGGACGCCACGGCGCTCACCAGCGTATTCGACTGGTCCGCGGTCGAGGACATGCTCTGCGCGGTCGTCTGCATCGAATTGGCCGATTGCTGCAGATTGTCCAGCGCGGCGCGCACGGTCGCCTCGAATTCGGTGATCCGGGTCTCGATGCGCGAGGTGCGCTCGGCCTTGGCGACGCGGTCCTTGTCCTGGTCGGCGGAGAGCGCCCGTGCCTTGATCATGCTGTCGCGGAACACCTGCAGCGTGTCCGACATCGCCGCGATTTCGTCCTTCTGCCTGGAGCGGAAGATCTCGGTCTCGAGATCGCCGTTGGACAACAGCTGCATCGAGTGCTGCAGGCCCTTGATCCGGCGCAGGATGTTGCGGCCGACATAGAGCCAGACGAACAACACCGAGCCGAGCAGGGTCCCGCCGCCCAGCGCCAGCATCACCATGGTCGCATAGGAGATTTCCTGGCGGGTCTGGAAGGTCGCGGCGTTGGTTTCCTTCTGCACGCCCTCGACCAGTTGCTGCACGCTGATATCGAGGCCGATATTGAGCTTGCGGGTCTCGTCCAGCACGGTCTGGCCGTAGTCGGCTGCGTCAAGCTCCTTCTGGCGCAGCCGGAACACGCCGGTCTTGCCGGTGCCGAGCACGAGCAGCTTGTCGGCGGCATCGCGCAGCGCCTTGGTGCCCGCGTTTTCGGGCAACAAATCGAGGTTGGAACGCAGGCGTCCCTGCGCCTGCTTGAATTCCTTTTCGATGTCGTCGAGCTTGTCGCTGGAGTTGGCCGACAGCGCCGCGCTCATGTTGGCGGCGACGAGATTGCCGCTTGCCACGACATTACCGAGCTGGCCCAGGGTCTGGGCAGCGTCGTTGGCGTCGCTGGCCGAGAGATTTGCCGAGCCCAGAATGGCATTGACCTGGGTCTGGGCGTCGAGCATCGCCGGGCTTGCGGCGGCGGTGAAGGCGGCCTGGGCACCGCGCAGCGCGTCATACTGCTTGTCGTGGAGGGCTGCGACGTCCAGCCGCTCGTGCGCGGCCGAGGACAGGCTCTGGGCGGCCTCGTTGATGTTCTTGATGGTCTCGTTCAGCGCGCTGACCACGGTCTTGTCGGCGCCGAGCTCGATGACCTCGCCGAGCTTCTGCTGGGTCTGCTGCTGGATCTCCTTCATCTTCTTGGCGCGCTCGCCCAGCGCATCGTCGGATTGGACGGCAAGCAGCGCCGGTCCCTGGGCTGCGAGGCTCGCGGCCTCTGCCGACAATTGCAGGCTGGCGGAGAGCCGCGGAATGTCGTGTCCGGAGAGGTCGGTCATGGTCGTGCCGAGATGCCGCAGCACCAAGCCGGCGCCGGCCGAGATCACGATCGCCATGCCGGCAATGACAGCAAAGGCAGCGAAGAGACTGCCCCTGACACCCCACCGCGGACGCAAGAAGCCGAACACCTTGCCAAGACCCAACCGGAACGCCATGCGCCTGCCCCCGCCGCTGCTATCTGTAGAAGAGAATGCGGCCGGCAGTATCGCGGTAGGGGGTTAACAAAATCGGCAAAATTGCGCCGCCTTTGCGCAATCTCGGTGCGACAAAAGCACAAAGGCCGGCGTTTCGCCGGCCTTTCCTTAATTTCAGGTTATGACGTGCAGGATCAGTACCGTGCAACCCCGGGGCTTGCCCAGGTGAAGCGGTAGTTCACGCCGACCTTGAACACGTGGTCGTCGGTGGTGAAGCTGCCGGTCGGGACCAGTACGGGCGGTGCGGTGAAATTGGCGCTGCCGAAATTGTAGTACTGATACTCGGCCTTGGCCGACCAGCCCGGCGCGAACATGTATTCGGCGCCGGCGCCGATGGTGTAGCCGTTGCGGTGGTCGCCTGACGTCGCGAACGCAATCGGCGCGCCGCCGAGTGTCACGTTCTCGTCGTTGTCGGAATAGGCGTAACCGCCCTTCACATAGAGCAGGCCCGGACCCCAGGTGTAGCCGAAGCGGCCCGCGATCGAGCCGAGCCCGCGCTGGTTGTTGGTGTAGGCAAAGCCGCCCGGAAACACCGCGCCGACATTGCCGGACAGCCAGCTGTACTGGCCTTCGACGCCGACGACCCAGTTCGGGTTGAACTGCCAGTCGCCGCCAACCTGCAGACCGCCGAGGACGCGGCCGTTGCCGTTATTGCCGGTGCCAAGGCCGTTGAAGTTGTTGTCGCTGGAGAACGCGCCGCCGACATGGGCGCCGACATAGAAGCCGTTCCAGTCGTAGATCAGTGCCGGATAGATGGGCGCCTTCTGATAGGGCGAGCGATAGCCGAAATCGGCGGCCGCGGCCGGCAGCGCCGCGCCGGTGGCAGCGATCGCGACCGTCATAAGCAGAAACTTTTTCATCGGTTTACTCCAGCACACATGAACCAGGTGGCGCGCAGGGCGCCGGTTGGCTGGAGCAAATAAGCGCATTTGAATAAAAAGCTGTCACCGGCCAGGCACAGCGATTTCCAACCCAACTTGTTGGAGGTTAAAGGTTTTCTTGTGCCTAACGAGACATTAAGAAAGGCTGAAGGAGGGGTTAAGAACGGCCCTCTCTGTCTCCGTTTGGGACGCTGGTGCGATCAACGGCGCGGCTTCTCCCGGTTGGCCTTCCATTGCAGGAACTCGCGATAGAGGGCCTGATCATCCGGACCGAGCGAGTTCGCATGCGCGCCAAGCATGCTCGGCGGGGCGGCCGAAGCGACGGGCGCATTGCGGTTGATCCAGTCCTGCGCCGCCTGGAAACGGGTCCAGCCGGCAACCGGCGCCATCAAGGCGAGCTCCTGCCATTTCGGATGAAACGGCGGATGCTGCAGCTGCGCCAGGTTTGAGAACAGCGAATCGACCAACAGCGCCAGCCGGCGATAGCGGTCGCTGCCGGCCTGCCAGTTGAAGGAGGCAAGTACCGCTTCGGCGGCGATGGTACCGATCGGCGTCGAGGCGGACATCAGGTTGGGATAGTCTTCAGAGGTGAGCTTGGCCGGCAGATATTCCTCGCGCAGCGCCTTGTCGTACTCGACGCCAACGAGATGCAGGTTTGTATCACTGACCTGCTTGAGCCATTGCAACGGCTTGCCCTCCACGGCGACAATGGCATCGATCTCGCCCTTGCGCAGCATTTCGAGCGCGACCCGCGGTTCGATGTAGAGCAGATGCGGCTTGATCCCGAGCCGCTCGAAGACGTTGATCGAGGTTACGAAGGTGCTGGAATCCGGGAGGTCGACCGCGACCGTCTTGCCGTCGAGATCCTTCATGGTCTGGATCGTGCGCGGCGCCAGCACGTGCATCTCCTCGTTGAACATCTTCGTGACGTAGACGAACTGACTGCGGATGTTGTCGGCAAAGCCCTTGCGTTCGAGATAGGCCAGCGTGTCCTTGCGCACGATGCCGGCATCGACCCCCCGCAACAGCAGGATGTCTGCCACGGCCTGGACCGAGCCGCGGTCCATCACCGGCAGCACGCGGAGGTCGAAACCCTTGTCGAGCACCGAAGCGAGGTCGGCGCCTATCTGGGCGTAAGTAGAGCCGAAGGCGCCCGTCATCAGGGTGACGGTGTTGGCATTGAGCTGATTGGCGAGATCGCGCTTGGCGGCGCCGTAGCGGAAGATCGTCTTGAAGGAATTGCTGACGGCGCCGGGATCGATGCCGCTGCGCACCGGTCCGAACTTGTTCCATCGGCCGCCGTTGAATTGCATCATCTGCATCTGCTCGAGCGGCGCGTGGTCGCTTGCGCTGGTGTTGACCACGATGCCCGGGATCAGCATCGGAACCTGCACGCCCTTCAGCGAGGCCGCCTGCCTGACGATGTTGTCGCGGGACAGATCATCGCCGCATTGCCTGAGCACATCGACCATCAAATTGGCGATCGCGTAGCCGAACACCGTGAGCGAATTGCCCTTGGGCGCATCCGGAAGATAGCGATCCATGAAGGCCGACCATTCGCGGAAAGCCGGATCGCCGGCCGCCTCCGCATCGTCGCCTTCCCAGGTATATCCCGCCGAGAAAAGGCCTTCGGCATTTTGCAGGCCCGCCGGCTGCAGCACGGCGGCGACCGATTCCGACACGGTAGAGATGAAATGCTCGGGCTTCCAGCCGAGCTCGGCGACGCGCTTGATCGCCATCGTGGCAAATTTCGGTGTCGTCACATTGATGAAGACGTTGGCACCGGAGGCCTTGAGCGCCGCGATCTGCTGGTTGAGGCTGGTGTCGGAGACTTTGTAGCTCGCTTGCGCGACGATCGGGATCTTGCCACCGAGCCCGTCGGTCAGGCCCTTGACATAGTCTTTGCCGAAATCGTCGTCCTGATAGAGGATCGCGATCTTGCCGCCGCTTGCATGCTTTTCCAGCAGGTACTGCGCATAGATGTGGGCTTCGGTCTGATAGCTCGGCTGGAATCCGAAGGTCCACGGGAAGTCTTGCGGCTGGTCCCACATCGAGGCGCCCGAGGCCAGGAACAGCTGCGGAACCTTGTTGCTGTTCAGATAAGGCCGCGTCGCGGCGCTGGTCGGCGTGCCAAGGCCGGCGAAGATGAATAGAACCTTGTCTTCCTCCACCAGCTTTTTGGTGAGCTCGAGCGTCTTCTGCGGATTGTAGCCGTCATCGTAGGAGATGAAATTGATCTTGCGGCCGTTGATGCCGCCTTCGGCGTTGACCTTGTCGAAGACCGCGGCAATGGTCTTGCCGATGATGCCGTAAGCGGAGGCGGGGCCGGTATAGGGCATCGTGTTGCCGATCCGGATTTCGCCATCGGCGGCATGTGACGCAGTCGCCTGGCCCAACAGCAGCGCGATGGCTGCCAGCGCAGCGGAGGACGCTGCCGTCATGCGGTTGGGCGCGCGCCAATTCGTGGTGATGGTTCGCATCAGGTTCCCCCTGTATTGCTTGTTGTTTCGATCGACGCGACCTCAGCGCAGCGCCTGAAGACGCTGCCTTGCCTCCAGCGATCCAAGCTCGGCTGCTCGTGCGTACCAGGCGCGGGCCTTTGCCGGATCGCCGCGTACGCCGACCGCGCGCAGGTTTGGCAGCACCGTGGGATCGAACGTCCCCGCCAGGATGAAGCAGGCTTCCGGATTGCCGGCTTCGGCGACAAGCGTCAGCAAGAGGCGCGCGCTGGCAATATCTCCCACGGCAAGCAGATCCTGGCCGCGTTTCAGCAGAGACGCGACCTCATCTTGTGGCAGGGGGGACGCCGATCGCGGTTCCGGAACTGCTTTTGCGGCTGGAGCGGGACTCGCAGCTGGCGTGGCAACTTCAGGCCGTGCCGGTTCGACCTTCGCGGGCTGCGGGTTTACCGCGGCAGGCAGTGCCGCAATCTCGTTGGGCGGAGCTGAGGCAAGCAGGGTTTCGGGCGGTACGATTGGTTCGTCGGTGCGGGTCATCTTCGCCTGGGCCTCGGAAAATTTGGCGAGGTTGCCCAAGGTGGCCGCGGCATGCGAGTCGCCTTTTGCTGCGCGCTCTTCGCCGGCAAGGTCGGCACTGATCGTGGGACGGTGGACGACATTCACCACGATCGTGGCAACCATGGCGGATATCGCCATGGCACCCATGAGGCCTGCAACCAACACCAGGCCGGGCACGCCCGCTCTTTCTTGCAGCGATATGAACCGGGGCTTGAGCTCCGCCCAGATTTTCCGGGTCCTGTCCTCGGAGCTCGGTCCTTCCTTGCGCTCGCGAGGTGCCGGCAAGTGGAGCCCGACTATGCTTCGGGGGTCCCCGGGCGGTTGCGAGGGGAGTTCGACGGACTCGCGTTCAAGGCGCCTGGCCGCCTCAATGACTTCCTCTTGAAGACGGCGCGTCTGTTCGTCACGAAGTTCCGGGTTGTGCGGGTCGCTCACCCAGGGGACTGCTTGCCGGAGCTGCTTGTCCACCTCGCCCTGGTCCGGGGAATTCATCACCAACCTCCTGCCGACCGATGTGTGACGCGGGAGCGCGAACAGGCTGCGTGATGTGCTGCGGCACGCGCGCAAATGCGCTCGTGCGGACAAAAACGCTCATGGGGCGCGCTCGACATGAGCGCGTCCGGCCGAGTTCGGTGAAATTGGTTTTCCTTCGACATGCGCGAGCCCTCGCCAATTCGCGCCAACGTTCCGCGCCAAATCGTGGAGCGCGGTCACCGATCCCTGATTTTTCGTTGCTCGAAAGTCTTATTGAAGTTCTTGTCAGGACGGCAAAGGCGAGGCGGCCATTATGTGTTCATTTTTAGCGCAGATCTTGTGCCCGCCGGTTTCTCAGGCGAGGCGCCGGCGCACTTCGTCGCGCATCCTCTCCCTGAATTCGGCGCGGCGAGCGGGCCGATCCTGTGCGCGGACATCGTGGCGATCGAACACGTTGAAATTTTCCAGGATGGAATATTGCTCGCTGGCCATCGCCAGGATGCGCAGCAGCTCGGCCGCCGGGCCGCTCGGCCCCGTCACTTCCCAGCGGCGTATGGTATCGGCTTCGGCTGGCGGCAGGCCGCATAGCCTGGCCATGTCGGCCGCGGTGAGCCGTCGGCCAATGGCCGAGCCGAGGTCTTCGCGGAGTTTCTTCAATTCCTTGCCCGTCATCCAAAGCCGCCGGTAGCCCGAGAATCGGGCTATCGACGGCTATATCGACGATTCGTGCGGCCGGAAAGTGATGACCAGAGCACGATCCGGAAAAGTGTGCAGCGGCTTTCCGAAAAGATCATGCTCAATCAAAAACCTGAAGCGCGACGGTGATTCAACCTGATCTCATCGCGCTTTAGGGTGCGGCCATCACCAGGTCTTCGATCGGAATCGGGAAGCGGCGCACGCGGACGCCGGTCGCATGCCAGACCGCGTTCGCGACCGCGCCGGCCGAACCGGTGATGCCGATCTCGCCGACGCCCTTGATGCCGAGCGCGTTCACATGCGGATCGTGCTCCTCGATCATCAGCGCCTCCATTGACGGCACGTCGGCATTCACGGGCACATGATACTCGCCGAGATTGGCGTTCATGATCCTCCCCGACCGCGGATCGACGATCGCCTTCTCATGCAGTGCAAAAGAAACGCCCCAGATCATGCCGCCGAGATACTGGCTCCTCACCAGATGCGGATTGACGATACGGCCCGCCGCAAACGCACCGACCATGCGGGTGACGCGGATCTGGCCGAGATCGGGATCGACCGTCACCTCGGCGAAGACAGCGCCATGCGCGCGCATGGCGTAGTTGGTCTGCGCCGCCGGATCCATGGCGCCGTTGCCGCGCGCCTCGATTTCGGCGAGGCCGGCGCGGGCGAGGATGTCGCCAAAGCTCTCGCCGCGGCTTTCATCGTCGCGGCGATGAAGGCGGCCGTCGCGTGCGACCACGCCGGCATTGCCTGCGCCGAACAGCGGCGAACGCTGGTCGCCGGTCGCGAGTTCCGCGAGTTTTGCGATGACGTTGGCGCCGGCATTATGGATCGCGACGCCTGCGGTTGCGGTGTGCGCGGAGCCGCCGGCGATGCCGGCATCCGGCAGGTCCGAGCTGCCGCCTTTGAACTCGACATGATCGAGGTCGAGCGCGAGCGCGTCGGCGGCGATCTGCGCAAATGCCGTCCAGGCGCCCTGGCCCATGTCATGCGCGCCGGTCTCCATCACGCCGCTGCCGTCGCGGCGGATCACCGCGCGCGCTTCAGCCGCAAACATGAGCGCAGGGAAGGTCGCCGTGCCCATGCCCCAGCCGACGAGGAAGCCATCCTTGTCGCGCATCTGCCGTGGTTGCAGCGGCCGCTTCGACCAGCCGAATTTTTCCGAGCCCCTGGCGTAGCATTCGCGCAACGCCTTCGACGAAAACGGCTTGCCCGTGATCGGCTCGACGTCGGCATAGTTCTTGAGACGGAAGGCGAGCGGATCGAGGCCGCAGGCCTCCGCCATCTCGTCGATGGCGCTTTCGAGCGCCAGCGAGCCCGTGGCTTCGCCGGGCGCGCGCATGAACAGCGGCGTGCCGGTGTCGAGCCGCACCGCTTCATGCGACGTGGCAATCACGGGGCTCGCATAGAGCGAATGCGAGGCATCGGCCGCGGGCTCGAAGAAGTCGTCGAAGCTCGAGGTCGCGATTTTCGCGCGATGCTCGATCGCGGTGAGCTTTCCGTCCGCACTCGTGCCGATCCGCAGCCGCTGCCGGCTCGGCGAACGATGGCCGACGGGGCCGAACATCTGCTCGCGGCGCAGCACCAGCTTGACGGGTCGGCCAACCAGCTTTGCGGCGAGGATGCCGAGAACCTGCGGACCCTTGACCAGCCCCTTGCAGCCGAAGCCGCCACCGAGGAACGGGCTGCGGATGTGGATCTTGTCCGGCGAGATGCCGAACAGCCCACTGAGGCGCCCTTGCGCCATCGCCATGCCCTGGCTCGGCGTGTCGATGGACAACGTCTCGCCGTCCCATGAAGCGACGATGGCATGCGGCTCCATCGGATTGTGATATTGCGCCGGCGTCTCGTAGCTTGCATCGATCGTAAGCGCCGCGCTCGCGAGCGCGTCCTCGACATCGCCATGCGCGACCGCGGCGGGATGGCCGACGCCGACGGCCGGGGGCGTAAAACTGTCGGTCGCGTCGAGCGTGGCGCGCGCCGGCTCGGCCGCGTAGCGCGGCGACAACAGCGCGGCGCCTTCGGTGGCGGCCTCCACCGTCTCGGCGATCACCACCGCGATCGGCTGGTTGACGTAACGCACGCGGTCGTTCTGCAGCAGCTCCATGCGGAACATGAAGGGATTGGTCTTGGCGTCCGGATCATCAGCGAGTGCGGGGCGGTTTTGCGACGTCATCACCTCGACCACACCCGGATGGCGTTTTGCCGCGGCAACGTCGAGCGAGGCGACGCGGCCGCGCGCGATGGCGCTCACCGCCAGCACGGCGAACAGCATCTTCGGCGGATGATTGTCGGCGGCGTAACGGGCGGCGCCCGTCACCTTCAGCACGCCGTCGCGGCGTGTCAGCGGCTGGCCGATGCTCGAGCCATGGCGGATATGGGCGGGATCGCGGGTCAGCGTCATCTCAGGCATGAAGTTCTCCGGTTGCGGAAGAGAAAGGAGAAGCAGGGAGAGCCGGAATGCGCGCCGGTGTTCCCTGCGCAGCCAGCGTCAGCGCGCGCACGATGACGCGTTGCGCCAGCTCGATCTTGAAGGCGTTGTTGCCGGACGGCTTTGCCTCGGCGAGCGCGGCCTGCGCGGCGCGGCGAAACGCGGCCGCTCCGGCGGCCGAACCTTTGAGCTGCGCTTCCGCAGCTTGCGCGCGCCAGGGTTTGCCGGCCACGCCGCCAAGCGCGAGACGCGCCTCTTCGATCTTGCCTTTCTTGATGACAAGCCCGGCCGCGGCCGAGACCACGGCGAACGCATAGGAGTTGCGCTCGCGCACCTTCAGATAGCGCGAATGCGAAGCAAAGCTGCGCGCGCTGATGGGCAGGCGTACCGCGGCAATGAGTTCGCCGGGCTCGAGCACGCTGTCGCGCTCCGGCGCATCGCCAGGCAAACGATGCAGCGCCTCGACCGCGATCTCGCGACGGCCATTCTTGCCTTCGATCTCAGCCACGGCGTCGAGCGCGACCAGCGGTACGCAGAAATCGGAGGGGTGCGTGGCGATGCAGCCCTCGCTCCAGCCCAGGATCGCATGCAGCCGGTTGTCGCCACCGCGCGCGTCGCAGCCCGAGCCTGGCGCGCGCTTGTTGCAGGCGCTGGCGGTGTCGTAGAAATAGCCGCAGCGCGTCCGCTGCAACAAATTGCCGCCCACGGTTGCGGCATTGCGCAATTGCGCCGAGGCGCCGGATAGCAGCGCCTCCGCGACCGCCGGATAGTTTTTCGCAAATTCCTCGTCATGGGCGAGGTCGGAATTTCGCACCATCGCGCCGATTCGTAACGCGCCGTCGGCAAGTCGCTCGATGCGATCGAGCCCCGGAAGCCGCGAGACATCGACCAGCCGCGACGGGCGGACAATGTTGCCCTTCATCAGATCGAGCAAATTGGTGCCGGCGGCGAGATAGGCCGCGCCGGGCTCGCTCGCGGCGGCGACAGCCTCGGTCACCGTGGCGGGGCGTACATAGTCGAACCGGTTCATGCCGCGCGCTCCGTCTTGGTCTCGGCGAGAATTTTTTGCGCCTCCAGCACCGCCTCGGTGATTCCGATATAGGCGGCGCAGCGGCAGAGATTGCCGCTCATGCCTTCGCGGATGCGCTCGGGATCGTCACCCGCCTGGCCTTCGGTGATCAGGCCGAGCGCGCTCATGATCTGGCCGGGCGTGCAGAAGCCGCACTGCAGACCGTCATGCTCAATGAAGGCGGCCTGCAGGGGATGCAGCCGTTCGCCCTGCGCCAGGCCCTCGATGGTGAGGATGTCGGCGCCGTCATGGCTGATCGCGAGCGCGAGGCAGGAATTGACCCGCCTGCCGTCGACCAGCACCGTGCAGGCGCCGCACTGGCCGCGGTCGCAGCCTTTCTTGGTGCCGGTGAGCTGCAGCCTTTCGCGCAGGAGGTCGAGCAGGGTGACGCGGGGGTCGTCGAGCACGATATCGCGCTGCTCACCATTGACGGTGAGTTGAAGGGAGAAATTCATGCGATGTTCCGATCGATGCTATGGTCAAACGGAAGCGCAACGGGCACAGGTCTCCGGCCCGTGAATCGCCGCGATCCGGGAGTGGTGGCCGCCGAAAACGGAGGCTGGTTAGTTTGGCGTGACGGGTTTATTTATACGGAGGGTTCCTCCGTTTAGCAAGAGCCGGCTGATCAACTGCCGGTGACGAGACGTTTGGGATGGAAATTCGTTCCGCAAAAAAAGGCTCCCGCAAGCCGCGCGCGGACGCGCAGCGAAACCGCGAGCGCGTGCTGGAAGCGGCCAAGACCGTGTTCAGCGCGGGCGGCCCGGATGCGAGTCTCGAGGCCGTCGCGCGTGAAGCCGGCGTCGGCATCGGCACGCTCTACCGTCATTTCCCCACGCGCGAGGCGCTCTATGAAGCGGTCTATCGCCGCGAGGTGGAGCAACTCGGTGAACTGGCGGAAGAGCTGAAGAGCGATGGTGCGCCGGTCGAGGCGCTGCGAAGATGGCTGCGCGCCAATGTGGAGTTCGTCGCCACCAAGAAAGGCATGGCCGCAGCGCTGGCGCTCGCCGCCGGCAGTCCCCTGTCGGAGCTGACCGCCTTTTCCTTCGAGCGCCTCACCAAGGCGGTCGGCACCTTGCTCGATCGCGCGGCGGCGTCGGGCGAGATCCGCACCGATGTCAGTCCGGAGGATCTGCTGCGCACGCTGGTTGGCATGTGTCTCCTGCATGACCAGCCCGGCTGGCAGGCCGGCGTGATCCGGATGCTCGACGTGCTCGTGGATGGGTTGCGCGTGAAACCGGGCAAGCCTGCAACACGCGCGTCGAAGCCGCGTTAGAAAGCGCGCATCCGAATCACCTGGAGTTCATAAATGAAGCCGCATGTTGCCTGTATCGTGTCCGCCAGCATCGACGGCCGCACATGGTTGAGCCGCTGGAGCCCGGACCCGTCCGCCCTGCGCGGCCTGTTCGAGCGCGTGCATGACGAGATCGGATGCGATGCATGGCTGATCGGCCGTGCCACCGGCCGCGAATATGCCAAGCGCGAAGCCTATCCGCCTCACAGCAGCGAGACCTATCCGCGGGAGCACTGGTTCGCGCGGCGCGAGGCCAAGGCCTGGGGCGTCGTGCTCGACGCCCACGGCAAGGTCGCCTTCGGCCGTTCGGATATCGGCGGCGATCCGATCGTCGCGGTTCTCACCAGGAAAGTTTCCGACGCGCATCTGGCGGGCCTGCGCAGCGAGGGCGTGTCCTATATTTTCGCGGGCGAGACCGAGCTCGATCTCGGTCTGCTGCTCGAAATCCTCAACCGCGAACTCGGCGTGAAGCGTCTCCTGGTCGAGGGCGGCGGCACGACGAACGGCAGCTTTCTTCGTGCCGGCCTGATCGACGAGATTCATCTGATTTTGAATCCTGCCGTCGACGGCACCAAGGGCGCGCCGAGCGCCTTCGACTTACCCGAGGAGGGACCGCACAAGGCGCCGCTGCGAAAGATGACGCTGGCGAGCAGTCAACCGCTGGACGGCGGAGCGCTGTGGCTGCGGTATCGTGTGGAGAACCAATAGGCTTGTGCTTGCGATGTTATCGGCCATGGATCCTGATGCCAACGACGCCCTGGGCTTGGGCTTGGGCTTGGGCTTGGGCCATCATGGCGGCCGCCGCGCCGAGATCATTCAACGAGCCGCCGCTGACGTGATCCAGCTCTCCAATCGTCAATTCAAGCTCGCCGATTTCACGATTGCTCAACTCGTTCGCTTTCGCAGTCATTTGTGAGTTGGTCATGTTATTCCCTTGTTTCCAGGAGGGGCCATCCCCTCTCAATTCGCGGTCGCAGGGATACGCCGCACGGTTCGCTTGCGCCGTGACGAGCATCACACATGGAAAGGAGCGAGGTTCAGTCAAAAATAAAAAAGGCCGCCAACCGGGCGGCCTCCAGGATCATGATACCGAGTTCGTGATCGTTATAGCCCGAAAGCAAAACCGGCAATAACTCCCGCCAGAATGAGGTCGCCCACTATCTGCCCCTTGCCCATCCCGGGGCCGCCATACGGCACATATGCGCCGGGTGCCTTCGGGAGCAGTTGTCCTCGACCATCATTCATCATGCCGCCGACGACCGCGTCGAGTTCTTCATTGGAAAGTAAGCCGATGTCCTGCGTATTCATGTTCATTCTCCTGCGTTGGAAAGGGGCCATCCCCTCACGAGTGGTTGCAGGAGTATTCCCGCCGGTTCGTTTGCGCGGTGATGAGAGTCACACAGGAACCAGAAGATTCAACGCGAAGGTTTTGGACTGCACGGATTCGGCACGCAACTGCACGCAATTTGGCGCTTCGTTCTGCGTGCAGACGCCTTGCCGGAAGGTGCTCAGCTAAAGATGCCGCCCGGTAGCGCGCTTGTCGCGGCGTTCTTCCCAGAGCGCGGCCTTTTCGTTGTCGGTGTAGTGAGTGCAAATGAAGTAGCTGCACGATCCGTATTCGCCGGACTCACCGCTGTTGAGCCAAGCCTCTTCGTTGGCTTCCAACTCTTCGCGCGTGATCGAAGGCAATAGCGACTTCGCCAGAACATGTTGTCGTGATCGCCACACGCATTCCACGGCGCCTCAGGTTCTCCCTGTGATTTGAACTTGAAGAAGCCGAACGGCGGCATGAGGATGGAGCGCCCCTCCTTCGAACGGCGGCTGCCGTCATTCGCCGATCGTCCAATGTTGCGCACGCTGTTGGCTTGCTACTTTCTGATCGTGAAGCACCTGCAATACATAGTTGCCGCTGGAGCCATCGGCTTTGCCGTGTGGGCCATGATGGGTGCGCCGTCGCCCTCGCATCCAGACTCACGCGTCGCGCAGAGCGATGGCCGCCATTGAGCACACGAGCCGCCCAGCCGGGTGCCGTGGTGCGATGAAACAGCGGGGGGCCGTACTGGTGCTGCCGGGGAGGATTGAACTCACGACCTCTCCCTTACCAAGGGAGTGCTCTACCACTGAGCTACGGCAGCATGCCCGGGACAATATAGGGAATCGGCCGAAAACGGCAGCCGCGGGCGGCCGGTTCTTGCCACAAGGCCCCGGTGCGCGCAAGCACGCTGGCGACCGGGCGAGGTGCGAAAATTGGCCGAAAATCAGGCGCTGGCTCGTCGGCGGCTTCCGGCGCCCCATTGCGGCCCGATCCGGTTCCAAATCTTGCGCTAATTGCTTGATCGCACGGGCTTGAGGGCGAGCGTCATCACGTCACGCGCGAAACACGCTATGCTTATGGCGAAGCGGATCGAGCCATGACGGACGAAGCGGGCAAGAGCGAGCGGCAGCAGCCGCGTGAAAAGGATTCGAGGCAGGACCGCCTCAAACTCGCGCTGCGCGAAAATCTCAAGCGGCGGAAAACGCAGGCCCGCGAGCGCGGAAAAATGTCGGAATCGTCATCGACCGATGACGGAACCTGCCTGGATGGACAGGTTGGCAGGCGGGACGACTGATTGTATTGCCGCGCGGGTCTTTGTGAGTTGAGAGCAGGTGCATGGCGACAGCGATCGGGTTCGGCAACGGGAGTAACGCAGGTGTGGAGTTGGGGCAGGCTTTTCCGCGCCTCGAGCAGACCTTTCCAAACCTGACGGACGCAGAAATCGCGCGCATGCGCCGCTTCGGGGAGCTGCGTTCCTACAAGCACGGCGAGCTGCTGTTCGAGACCGGCAAGCCCGGGCCCGGCATGTTCGTCGTGCTGTCCGGCCATGTCGCGATCACCCAGCGCGACGGACTCGGCCATGTCGCGCCGATCATCGATCAGGGACCGGGGCAGTTTCTGGCCGAGGTCGGGCAACTCTCCGGCCGCGTCGCGCTGGTCGATGGCCATGCCGAAGGCGATGTCGAGACGCTGCTGATTGCGCCGGACAAGCTGCGCGCGCTGCTGGTTGCCGAAGCCGATCTCGGCGAACGGATCATGCGGGCTCTGATCCTGCGCCGTGTTGCACTAATTCAGGGCAGCGGCGGGCCGGTGCTGATCGGGCCGTCCAATTCCGCCGGCGTCGCGCGACTGCAGAATTTCCTCACCCGCAACAGCTTTCCGCACCATCTGCTCGATCCGGAACGCGATCATGATGCCGCCGAGATCATCGCGCGCTATTCGCCGTCGCCGTCGGACTGGCCGCTGGTCGTGACGATCGACGGCACCGTGCTGCGCAACCCGAGCGAAAACGAGGCCGCGCAGGCGCTCGGCATGATCGCCGGGCCGCGCGGCGATCGCATCTATGACGCTGCGATCGTCGGCTGCGGGCCCGCTGGACTTGCGACAGCGGTCTATGCTGCCTCCGAAGGCCTGTCGGTGGTGGTGCTGGATTCGCGGGCCTATGGCGGGCAGGCCGGCGCCAGCGCGCGCATCGAAAACTACCTCGGCTTCCCCACCGGCATTTCCGGCCAGGCGCTGGCCGGCCGCGCCTTCAGCCAGGCGCAGAAATTCGGCGCCGACATCATGATTCCCATCAGCGCGAAATCGCTCGATTGCGAGCGCCGGGACGGTGCGTTTGCGCTCGCGCTCGAGAGCGGCGAGGAATTGCGGGCGCGGTCGATTGTGGTCGCGAGCGGCGCACGCTACCGCCGGCCGGACATCGACAATCTCGACAAGTTCGAAGGCCGCGGTGTCTGGTACTGGGCGTCTCCGGTCGAGGCGCGGCTCTGCGCCGAGCAGGAGGTCATGCTGGTCGGCGGCGGCAATTCCGCAGGACAAGCCGCAGTGTTCCTGTCCGGGCATGCACGCAAGGTTACCATGGTGATCCGCGGCGGCGGCCTGGGGGCCAGCATGTCGCGCTATCTGATCGAGCGCATCGAGGCCACGCCGAATATCGATTTGATGTTCAACGCCGAGATCGTCGGCCTCGATGGCCGGGAAGATGCTTCCCTCGGGCGGGTGCGCTGGAAGAGCCGTCTGTCGACCGAGATCAACGCCTCCGACATCCGCAACCTCTTCCTGTTCGTCGGCGCCGATCCCGCCACCAACTGGCTCGACGGCTGCGGTGTCGCCCTCGACCGCGGCGGTTTCGTCGTCACCGGCGCTCAGTCGGAGCTCAATCTGCGACGGGCGGTGGCGGCGCTGGAAACCTCGGTGCCCGGCGTGTTCGCGGTCGGCGACGTGCGCTCGGGCTCGGTCAAGCGGGTCGGCGGCGCGATCGGTGAGGGCGCGCAAGTGGTGGCCGCACTGCACGGCTATCTCGGTGATGCCGCCAAGCCCGCGCTTTAGCGCATGATCCGGAAAAGTGGGCGCCGGTTTTCCGAAAAGATCATGCGCAAACTACAGAATCTTTTCATGTGACAAGCATGCAAAACATTATCATGCAATTTTGAAAGAGGCCGTGGGCCAAACATAGCATGCTCGCGTAGCAATCTGGCGGAGGCCGGCGTAACATCTCCTCCGTGCCAAACGGGGGAATAAGTCATGACGCTGGGTCTCAGTCTGTCCGCATTCACCAACCTTCACGTCATCATCACCTTGATTGCCATCGTCGCCGGCCTCATCGTGATGTTCGGCATGGTCGGCCCCTATAAATCGGGTGGTCTGACCGCGATCTTCCTCCTGTTCACCATCCTTACCAGCGTCACCGGTTTCATGTTTCCGTTCAACGGGGTCACGCCGGGGATAGTGATCGGAATCCTGTCGGTCATCCTGCTCGTGCTCGCCTGTCTCGCGCTCTATAGCATGAAGCTCGCCGGCCCCTGGCGCTGGATCTATGTGCTGACCGCGCTGGTCTCGCTCTATCTCAACGTCTTCGTGCTGGTGATCCAGAGCTTTCTCAAGATTACGCCGCTGCATGAACTCGCACCCGGCAACCCGCCGGCCGGACCGGCCTTCGCGGTGGTGCAGGGCATCGTGCTGGTGTTCTTCGTCGTCATGATCATCCAGGTGTGGCGCCGCTTCCGGCCGGCCTGACATCGATGCAGGATTGAAGCCCGACGCGACGCCTGAGGGCGCCTCGAGGGGATGCCAATCCGGGCTGCGATTGCACGTCCCGGTTTTTTGCGTGACCTCGCCAATTTGCCTCAAATTTCAAGGCTTTTGGGGAGCGGGGCTTTCGTCCTATAGTCGTCCGCTCGTTCCAAGTCCGGGAAATCTGCATGGATCGTATTCGTATCGTCGGCGGCAACAAGCTCAACGGCACCATCCCGATCTCGGGTGCGAAGAACGCGGCGCTGCCGCTGATGATCGCGGGGCTGCTCACCGAGGAGACGCTGATCCTAGACAATGTGCCGCGGCTCGCCGATGTCGCGCAGCTGCAGCGCATCCTCGGCAATCACGGCGTCGACATCATGTCCGCCGGCAAGCGGCCGGGCGACCGCCAATATCAGGGGCAGACCCTGCACATTTCGGCCGCCAATATCTTCGACACGACCGCGCCCTACGAACTGGTGTCGCGGATGCGCGTGAGCTTCTGGGTAGTCGCGCCGCTGGTGGCGCGCATGCGGGAGGCGAAGGTCTCGCTGCCGGGCGGCTGCGCCATCGGTACGCGGCCGGTCGATCTCCTGATGATGGCGCTGGAAAAGCTCGGCGCGGATATTTCCATCGACGCCGGCTATGTCATCGCGAAGGCGCCGGATGGCCTGCGTGGCGCGGCGATCGATTTTCCCAAGGTGACCGTGAGCGGCACCCACGTCGCGCTGATGGCGGCAGCGCTGGCAAAGGGAACGACCGTCATCGCCAACGCCGCCTGCGAGCCTGAAATCGCCGATGTCGCCGACTGCCTCAACAAGATGGGCGCGCGCATCGTCGGCGCCGGAACGCCACGCATCATGATCGAAGGTGTGGAGGGGCTGCATGGCGCGCGGCATACCGTGCTGCCCGACCGGATCGAGGCCGGCACCTATGCGATGGCGGTGGCGATGACCGGCGGTGACGTCCAGCTTGCCGGCGCCCGGCCCGAGCTGCTGCAATCGGCGCTCGACGTGCTGGCGCAGGCGGGCGCGGAGATTTCCGTCAACAATGAAGGCATCCGCGTCGCCCGCAACGGTGCCGGGATCAGGCCGGTGACGGTATCGACCGCGCCATTCCCCGGCTTTCCCACCGACCTGCAGGCGCAATTGATGGCGCTGATGGTGGGCGCGCAAGGAGCGTCCGAGATCACCGACACGATCTTCGAGAACCGCTTCATGCATGTGCAGGAGCTGGCGCGGCTCGGCGCCAGGATCAGCCTCGACGGTGAGACTGCGCGGATCGAGGGCATTTCAAAACTGCGCGGCGCGCCTGTCATGGCGACGGATCTGCGCGCCTCGGTGTCGCTGGTGATCGCGGGGCTTGCCGCAGAAGGCGAGACCATGGTCAATCGCGTCTATCACCTCGACCGCGGCTTCGAGCGGCTGGAGGAGAAGCTGAAGGCCTGTGGCGCTTCCATTGAGCGCATCAGTGATTAGGTCAGGAGCATGTCTCCGCAGCTCAAACTGATCGCGCTCGATGCCGACGACCTTGCAGTGATCTCCGCCCATGTGCAGGACGCGCGCGTGCAGACCGCTGACATCATCTGGCGCCAAAGCGAGAAGCGGCTTGTGATCGGCATGAACCGGCTCGACTGGGAGCAGACACTGTCGGGCCAGACCGAGCCGCGCCGGCTGGTTGCAGCGCTGCGCTTCGACCGGGTGCTCGCCTGCAAGTCGCGCAACATCGATCTGGAGAAGCCCGATCACGTGGTGGAACTGGTCGGGATCGAATTTCATGATGCCGTTGCGCCCGGCGGCAGCGCGCTGCTGATGTTTGCCCATGGCGGGGCGCTACGGCTCGACGTCGAATGCCTGGAATGCGAGCTGACCGATCTCGGCCCGGAGGACCTCGGCGCGGGGGATTTGCAGGAAGTCACCTGACCCTCCGGCCGGGTGACGGGATTTATGGGGCACCCAAGGGTTGACGGGGCTAGCCCGCCGCGCCATTGCAATAGTTCGCGAATCCCCCACAAGAAAGCCACCATGCCCGTTCGCCTGGACCGCAGCAGCGCCGATTTCGACGAGCGTTTCGGAAAATTCCTCGCCGCCAAGCGGGAAATTTCCGCCGATGTCGAGGCGGCCGCGCGCGCCATCGTCGGGGATGTCGCGGCACGCGGCGACGCGGCGCTGATCGAGGCGACGAAGAAGTTCGATCGGCTCGAGCTCGCGGCGTCGGGCCTGCGCGTGACGCCGGCCGAGATCGAGGCCGCGACAAAGGCCTGCGACAGCTCGACTCTGGACGCGCTGAAATTTGCACGCGACCGCATCGAGAAGTTTCACCGGCGCCAGCTGCCGAAGGACGAACGCTTCACCGACGCGGCCGGTGTCGAGCTCGGCTGGCGCTGGAGCGCGGTCGAGGCGGTCGGGCTCTATGTTCCCGGCGGCACTGCGGCCTATCCATCCTCCGTGTTGATGAACGCCGTGCCGGCGAAGGTCGCTGGCGTCTCGCGGCTCGTCATGGTGGTGCCGTCGCCGGACGGCAAGCTCAATCCGCTGGTGCTGGCGGCGGCACACCTCGGCGGCGTCAGCGAGATCTATCGCGTCGGCGGCGCGCAGGCGGTGGCTGCGCTCGCCTATGGCACCGCGACGATCGCGCCGGTCGCCAAGATCGTCGGGCCCGGCAACGCCTATGTCGCCGCCGCAAAACGGCTGGTGTTCGGCAAGGTCGGCATCGACATGATCGCGGGGCCATCCGAGGTGCTCGTGATCGCCGACGAAGGCGGCAATGCCGGCTGGATCGCCGCCGACCTGCTCGCGCAGGCCGAGCATGACGAAAGCGCGCAGTCGATCCTGATCACCGATTCGAAGCGGCTCGCCGACGAGGTCGCGCAAGCTGTCGATGCGCAACTCAAGACACTGCCGCGGGCCAAAATCGCCAGTGCCTCGTGGCGGGATTTTGGCGCGATCATTCTCGTCAAGAATCTTGCCGACGCCGTGCCGCTGGCGGATGCCATCGCAGCCGAGCATCTGGAGATCATGACCGCCGACGCGGAAGCATTTTCAAGGCAGATCCGCAATGCCGGCGCGATCTTCTTGGGAAGCCACACGCCGGAAGCGATCGGCGACTATGTCGGCGGTTCCAATCACGTGCTGCCGACGGCGCGTTCGGCGCGGTTCTCTTCCGGTCTCGGCGTGCTTGACTTCATGAAGCGGACGTCGATCCTCAAATGTGGTCCCGAGCAGTTGCGTGCGCTGGGGCCGGCAGCCATGACGCTCGGCAAGGCCGAGGGGCTGGAAGCCCATTCGCGATCGGTGGGGATGCGCCTCAATCTCTCATGACAAAGCCGCCTGCCCAAAGCGACGCTAAGAGCGATGACCCCAACAGTCGCATCGTCGCGGTGACGCTCGACGAAGAATTGATCGGGCGTTCGGGGCCGGACATCGAGCACGAGCGGGCGATCGCGATCTACGACCTGATCGAGCAGAACCTGTTTGCCCCCGATGGTCACGACGGCAACGGTCCGTTCACCCTGCATATCGGCATCACCGGCAACCGGCTGATGTTCGATATTCGCAAAGAAGACGGCACGCCCGTGGTCGCACATCTGTTGTCGCTGACGCCGTTCCGCCGCATCGTCAAAGACTATTTCATGATCTGCGACAGCTACTACCAGGCAATCCGCACCGCTACGCCCGACAAGATCGAGGCGATCGACATGGGCCGCCGCGGCATCCATGACGAAGGCTCGCGCACGCTGCAGGAGCGGCTGAAGGGCAAGGTGCGCCTCGACTTCGAGACCGCGCGGCGGCTGTTCACGCTGATCACCGTGCTGCACTGGAAGGGATAACCTTCCATGGTCGGGGCGCCGCGCGCGAGAAATCCGCAATCGGTGCTGTTTGCCTGCGCATATAACAGCGTGCGCTCGCCGATGGCCGAGAGCCTGCTGCAGCAGATGTTTCCGCACGCGCTTTACGTGAAATCGGCCGGCGTCAGGAAGGGCGAGCTCGATCCGTTCGCGGTCGCGGTGATGGCCGAGCTCGGCCAGGACATTTCCTCCCACAAGCCCATCACCTTCGAGGAGCTGGAGGACTGGGAGGGGCTCAATTTCGACCTCATCATCACGTTGTCGCCGGAGGCGCATCACAAGGCGCTGGACCTGACGCGGACGCTGGCGGCCGACGTCGAATACTGGCCGACGCATGATCCGACCACCACCCATGGCAGCCGCGAGCAGAAGCTCTCCGCCTATCGCGAGGTCTGCGACACGCTGTCGATGCGCATCCGCAAGCGCTTCGCCAAGGTCGGGGCTGCCAGTGGGTGAGGCGTTGCGCTGATGTCACCGAATCGAAATATACCGCCGCTGATAACCCCGAAGATGCCGCCAAATGAGAGCGAATCGGGGCTTCATCCACCTGCCGCAATGGGTTGTGAAAGCCCCATCCTTCCGATAGTTTCCGCGCCAAATTCGCTCCCGAATCTCCTGCCTCATTCGAAATGCTAGGCCGTCCCAAATTCGTACTTGCTTCCGGTTCGCCACGCCGGCTGTCGCTGCTCAACCAGGCCGGCATCGAGCCCGATGCGCTGCGCCCGGCCGACGTCGACGAGACGCCGCGCCGGGGCGAGCTGCCGCGCGCCTGCGCCAACCGCCTGGCGCGGGCCAAGGCCGACGCGGCCCTGAAATCGGTGCAGCTCGATGACGAGCTCCGTGGCTCGTTCATTCTTGCCGCCGACACCGTGGTTGCGGTCGGCCGCCGCATCCTGCCCAAGGCCAATCTGGTCGACGAGGCCTCGCAGTGTCTCAGGCTGCTGTCCGGCCGCAATCACCGCGTCTACACCGCGATCTGTCTGGTGACGCCGCGCGAGGCGTTTCGCCAGCGCCTGGTCGAAACCCGCGTGCGCTTCAGGCGGCTCTCCGAGGACGACATCCAGGCCTATATCGGCTCTGGCGAATGGCGCGGCAAGGCCGGCGGCTATGCGGTGCAGGGCATCGCCGGTTCCTTCGTGGTCAAGCTGGTCGGCTCCTACTCCAACGTGGTTGGCTTGCCGCTCCATGAATCCACGACCTTGCTCGGCGGGGAGGGTTTTCCGATCCGCTTTGGCTGGCTCAATGCCGCCGGAGTCCCCTGAGCCGCCCAAGGGCGGGCGCAAGCAGGCCGCCTGCCCGATCTGCGGCAAGCCGGCCTCCGAGGCCACGCGCCCGTTCTGCTCTCCGCGATGCCGTGACGTCGACCTGAACCGCTGGCTGAAGGGCACCTACGTCATTCCTGGTGCCGAGAGCAGCGAGGATGAAGGCGAGTAGGGCGCGCGCCTTCGCCGCCTTGATTTCGGAAGGCCGCCTCTTCACACTCCCTTTCAAACGACACGACCCGAAGCAATCGGGCGATGACGTATTGTCTGCGCATGATCTGATCGGAAAACCGCTGCACACTTTTCCGGATCATGCGCCTGAGGGAGGCCAGCCATGCCCAGTCGCCGCCGCTTTCTCGGTTTCGCCGCCGCTATCGCCGCGCCAGCCATTCTTCCGTCGCGGGCGCTCGGCGCCGACTGGCCGGCAAAACCCGTGCGCATCGTGGTGCCGTTCACGCCGGGCGGCTCGACCGACATCACCGCGCGTCTCGTCGGCAACCGCCTGCAGGAGATCTGGGGCCAGTCGGTGGTGGTCGAGAACAAGGGCGGAGCCGGCGGCAACATCGCGGCCGACGCGGTCGCGCACTCCGATGCCGACGGCTACACCATCCTCATCTCCGGCCCCGGCATGGCGACCAACCGCTTCCTCTATCCGCAGCTCAGCTACGATCCCGTCGGCGACTTCGCGCCGGGATGCTGATCACCCAGCCCAACATGATGTGCGTGCCGAACACCTCGCCCGCGAAGTCGGTGAAGGAGTTCATCGACTTCTGCAACGCCAACAGGGGCAAGGTCACTTTCGCCTCGTCCGGCAACGGCACCACGCTGCATCTGAGCGGCGAGCTGTTCAAGCGGATGGCGAAGGTGGAGATGACGCACATTCCCTATCGCGGCGGCGCGCCCGCCATCAACGATCTCATCCCCGGCCGGGTCGACGTCATCTTCGACAACATGCCCTCGATCATCTCGCATGCGAGGAGTGGCAGCGTGCGCGCCATCGCAGTGACGACCAGGGACCGCGTCTCTGTTGTGCCCGACCTGCCGACCATCGGCGAGACCGTGCCCGGCTTCGACGTCGTCTCCTGGTTCGGCTTCTTCGTGCCGGTGAAGACGCCCGCGGATGTCATCGCGAAGATCAACGCCGACACCAACGCCGCGCTAGTCACCCCGGCGGTGAAATCGCGCTTCGAGGACCTTGGCGCGGTGCCGAAAGGCTCGACGCAGGCCGAGCTCGCCTCCTTCCTGCAGTCGGAGACCGACAAATGGGGCCCGGTGATCCGCGACGCGCAGATCAGGCTGGAAAATTGAGGGGCGGGGAGGCGAGGCGCCGGGCCGGTGCGCGTCAAATAACACCGATTTTCCAATGATTTGTCCCGGAACTAAAGTCGGGCCTGCCGCGCCGAAGCCGCAGGCGAAGGCGGGTGGACAGGGCAGCCCCGCCCCACTATAAACCGCCGGCTCGTTGGCCCTTGGATATTTCCCTGGGCCCTGCGGCATGCCCAGGTAGCTCAGTTGGTAGAGCATGCGACTGAAAATCGCAGTGTCGGTGGTTCGATTCCGCCCCTGGGCACCATCAGCCTTTCCGGCCCTGTTCTTTCTCGTCCGCGCCAGTTCGTCGATCAGCAAGAACCCTCGTCAAATCAGTAGTTTCGTCGTATATTAACGCCCGGTACGGCTCGCGACGGTCCGAGCGCATCCGGCGTCTCCGGGTACACTGTGGGTACACTGGAAGGGCCGGGTACACTGGCTGGCCGCCCGATTGCGAGGGAGCCTTCCCGTGGATGAACTGAGCGACACGAAAATCCGCAATGCGACGCCGGCGGACAAGGAATACGCGATTGCCGACGGCCAGGGCCTCAGCGTCGTGGTCCGGCCCAATGGGACCAAGCTTTGGCTCTACCGCTACCGTTTCGGCGGCAAGCGCAAAAATATGTCTTTTGGCACCTTTCCCGGCGTCGGACTCAAGGCCGCGCGCGAAAAGCGCCACAACGTGGAAAAGCTGCTCGATCAGGGCCAAGATCCAGTCGCAGTGCGCGAGGCCAAGCGACAGGAAGACGAAAAGCTCAAGCACACCTTCCGTGAAGTCGGGGAAGAATGGGCGACCACGAAGCTCGAAAAAGAGAACAAGGCTAAGTCGACGATCAAGCGGGAACGCTGGAATCTCGCTCAGCTCAATCGTGAGATCGGCGACCGACCGCTTTGCGAGATCGCTCCGCCGGAATTGCTGACAGCATTCCGGCGTGTGGAGGCGCGTGGACGGTACTACACCGTCGGACGCCTACGCTCGACCGCTTCGCGAGTCTTCCAATTTGGCGTAGGCGCGTCGTATTGCAGCAGCGACCCCACCCGCGACTTGAAGCACGCGCTCACCAAGGCACCCAAGGGCAATCCGCGCCCTGCGCTGACCGATCCCGACGACGTGGGCGACCTGATGCGCCGGATTGAGGTCTATGACGCCAAGAACGGTGGACTGGTGCGCTACGCGCTCAAGCTGATCGCCTTGACTATGGTGCGGCCCGGCGAGTTGCGGTTGGCCGAGTGGACCGAGTTTGACGAGAAGAACCGCATATGGCTGATCCCCGCCGAGAAAATGAAGATGCGCGATGATCACGAAGTGCCGCTCGCCCGCCAAGCGCTCGCTATCCTTGCCGAGCTGCGACCTCTGACTGGCGGCGGCCGCTACCTGTTCTCCCATGACGACGATGTGCCTATGTCCGACAACACGATTAACAAGGCCCTGCGGATCATGGGCTACGACACCGGCCCCGGTGGCGACCACTGCGCGCATGGCTTCCGGTCCAGCGCCTCGACCTTGGTCAACGAAGAAGGCGCATTCGGTGGCGATGTGGTGGAAGCTCAGCTCGCCCATGAAACGGACGAAAAAAAGAGGCGGCGCCGCGACGAGGTGGTGCGGCGCCAGCTTGCCAAGGGCGACAAGAACAAGATTCGCGGCATCTACAACCGGGCAGCCTATTGGAGCGAACGCGTGCGCCTGATGCAGCATTGGGCCAATCGTCTCGACCGCCTGCGCAAGGGAGTTGCCGTGCCGCTGCGCAAATCGGCCTAAAGCATAGCCCGAGATTCAACGCGTGGCAGCGAGGCATGATATTCATCGATGCTATCGAGATCGATGAGCGTCTTGCCTCCCATCTTGTAGGCCCTGATCCGTTGCCTGCGCGATCAGCTCATAAGCTTTCGTTTTTCCGAACCTGCCATAGCGGCACCCGTCCTTAAACTCGGCGAGCCGGCGCCGCTTGTTGTCGTCGTTGTCAGCCATGGTTCATAGAGGTGCTTCGATGATCTCTGCTATAGTGGGATCAGGACCGAGCCGCGTGAGTTGGCATTTGCACAGGGTGACGTGTGTGGGGTCGCTTTGCGAGATGATGCTGCTTCCCTGGTAGCTTGCACCGTCTCAACTTGCGTTGTTCCGGAGTCATCGGCGCGTAGCGCGTCATCCGGACTGCACCAAGCTTTATATTGCCAATGGTATCGACCAAAAGGCTTGTCGATGCAGCCTCCAACTCCTGCGTGCAGGAGAGTAAGAATGGGACGGTCGGAAGCGCTGTCCAACCTCACCGAACCTCATCGAACTCGCGTTTCGGACGCCACGAGACGGGATCTGCGATCCAGCGGTTGATGTCGGATTCATGCCAGCCGGTCCCGTTGGTGCTGATTTTGAGCTGAGCCGGGAACGTGCCCTCGGCGATCTTGCGGTAGATGGTGGACCGGGACAGTCCGGTCCTGGCGAGGACGGTTTTCAAACGGATGATACGGTCTGGTTCTCGCATGGCCGCGCTGCCTCCTGCTCGCTGTTTCTGACGGCATCTGAGACTAGACAGGACAGGCCGTTGCAGGCGCGCAAGAGCATTTTACACATCGCCGTACTGTGGCGTAGAGACGGCGGAAAACGGGATGGATCAAATTCCGATGCCCCGGCCTCTGCCGAGGTCGATGCCGTGAGTGAAGGCCAATTCGTGGCCGAGCCGGCGGCCTGATTCGAAGGCGATGCCGAGCTCCCGCTTGCGGTTGGCGAGGATGGATTCCAGTTGCGGATCGCGTTCGAGGCTTTTCGCCATGTCGCCCATCGCCGAGCGCGTTGCCTTGTAGCCGGACGATGTCGCCCGCCTGATACTGGCGCTGGCTGGTGTGGTCGAGCTTCTGCCAGCGCTCCACGAAACGGTCGGCGCGGCGGCTCGGATCGGTGCGCAGTTCGGTTTCGAGCTGGAGCGCGCGGATGGCGCGGTTGACCTGGCCGCCAGCCGCCTCGCGGGCGAGTTCCGGGTTCTTCTTGTAGGCGGCTTCGGCGTCGTGCGAGCCATAGGGCCGCACCTCCTCGAAGACCTGGCGGGCCTTTTGTAGTTCTTTCACCTGCTCGGGACTTGCCTTGCCGCCCATCTCCTGCGCCTCGAAGATCGCATCCACGGCGCGGGCATGGCGCACGAGCGCTCGGGTACGCACGCGACGCAATTCCTTTTCCGGGTCTTCCGCCACCTTCCTTTCCGGCGCTTCGGTTTCGCGCCGCTCGGCTTGCGTACCGCTCCTTTCCCTTTCCGGCGTTTCCCGCTCCGGCCTCCGTCCGCCATCCGGGCCGGGCACATCTCCAGGAGAGCGAAGGCCGTCGAACATGTCGCGCAGCTTTTCCGGCACGACCTTGCGCACGATCTCGGCCACGCGCTCGCGGAAGGTGATCCCACGCCGCTCGGCGTAGCTCTGTACCGGATCGGCGCGTTCGTAGTCCGAGGCCATGTCCTTGGCCCGGTCGCGCGACAGGGTGCGGGTGAGCCGGTCCTGATTGGCAAAATCGTCGCGGCCATAATGCAGGTCCAAGCCGTCGCGGTGCCGCGACAGGGCGACATAGCTGCTATGGGCGTCCATGCCCGGCGTCGCCAGCACATGGGCGCGGTCTACCGTCATGCCCTGAGCCTTGTGGATGGTCGCGGCATAGCCATGGTCGATCCGGTTGTAGTCCTTGAGGTCGAACCGAACGGATCGGCCATCGTCGGTCTGCACGGTCATGGATTGCGCGCTGACCTGCTCGATGGTCCCGAGCGTGCCGTTCTTCACGCCAAGGCCGCGCTCGTTTTGCAGGAACATGACGCGGTCCCCGCTGGCGAAGCCGCGCGTCGCCGCGCTCGACCGTCACTCGCACCTCATCGCCCAGATCGCCGGCGGCCCGCATCCGCTCGCGCGCCGCCTCGTTGAGTGCGCGGACCTCGTCGTTGGTGTGGGTGAGGATGATCCGGCTCTTGTCCGGCGACGCCTGCCGGTCGCGGTCCCAGCGCTCGATCAGATCGCCGCGCGCCTGCTCGCGGGTTTGGGCCTCATGCACCATGCCGTGGGAGCGATAGGCTTCCAGCGCATTGCCGGTTTTGCCGATTGGCGAGATCGCGCGTGGCGTCCCGCTGCCAGTCTTCCCGCTGACGGCGCACTTCGCCGATTTCCGCGCCGCCGTGGCGCTCATGGATCGAGCGGAACGCCGCGCCCGCTTCTATTGCTTGCAACTGCTGGGGATCGCCGACCAGCACCACCTTTGCGCCGGCTTCGGCAGCATGGGACAGCACGCGCTCCAACTGGCGCGTGCCGACCATGCCCGCCTCGTCGATCACCAGCACATCGCGGGTCGTGAGCAGGTCGCGGCCCTGGTGCCAGCCATGCTCCATGCTGGCGATGGTGCGCGACGCGATGCCCGATCCGCTTTCGAGGTTTTCCGCCGCAATGCCGGACAGCGCCACGCCCCGGACCTCATAGCCCGCCGCTTCCCAGGCCTCCCGCGCCACGCCCAGCATCGCGCTCTTGCCGGTCCCGGCATGGCCGACCACGACGCCGAGATCGCGCCCATCCGTGACATGCGCCAGCGCATCGGCCTGCTCGCCGGAAAGGACAAGACCGCGCGCTTCCGCGCGCGCCAGAGCGGCTTCGCGATCCGCGTCACGCACCTCATGGCGTTCCCGTTCCGCCATCAGTTCGGCCGCGCGATGCAGGCGCTGTTCGGCCTCGATCATTTCGCGCGTGGTGAAGCGATCCTCGCCGCGAGCGTCCTTGCCGAGTTCGACCAGATCTGGCGCGCCGCGCATCGCGCCCATCACCGTCGTTGAACTGGTCGATGCCCGTCGCTGTGCCGATGCGCGAACTTCGCCATGTCGCGCTGCGTGAAGGTCGATTGTTGCTGGGTGATCGCGTCCAGCCCAAGGGAGGGATCGGCGATGATCCGCGCGCCATTGCCGCGCGCGATCTCGCGGTGCATCTCGGCGCGGTCGGCTTCGAGCCCTTCGCCTTCGATGCCCCGAACCTCGATACGTTTGGCGGGCGCGCCGATCTGGCTTTGCGGCTCCAGCGCGATGCCCTGCGCTTCCAGACTGCGATGGTCGATCCGCGCGTCGATGTCGAGCTCGGCCAGGCGCTCATTGGCAAGCTCGGCCCAGCGTTCGCGCCAGCGCTCGACCATCTCCGTGCGGTTCCACTCCCGCACCTTTTGGCCAAAGCCGTTCTCGTCCACCGCGCGCATGGTCAGCATGACATGGGCATGGGGTTTGGGCATGCCGTCCTCGGCCATGTCCCAATGCACATTGAGATCGGCGATCATGCCCCGATCGACGAATTCGGCCTGAACGAAGTCGCGGGCGAGTTCGATGCCTTGGCGCTCTGCGTCATCTCGCGCGGAATGGCGAATTCGACCTCGCGGGCAAGCTGGGCGTCCTTGCGGACTTCGAACGCCTCGACATCGTTCCAAAGCCGTTCGCGGTCGCTCCATGCCTCCGGCGCATTCTCCGGCAGCATCACCTCGGAATGGACGACGCCGCGCTTGGCGGAAAAATCGTGGCTGCGGTCGAGGCGCTCGTCGCGCAGCCGCGAGCCCGAGCGGTAGGCGGCTGACGCCACCGCGCTGGAGCCAGACTTGCGGCCAATGACCTTGACGTGAAGATGATAGATCGCCATCGCGATCAGATCATTGGCACGGCAAAGCGCACGTCGGAACGACGTATAAGCGCGCCCTCCCTCGAAAAATTCTCGGGCGGGACTACCCCGTCTCAGGCCGTCCCGACGACCTTACAGCATTATGCCCAGGGCTCGACTATCATCCCCCCATCAACATTGCTGGAGAACGTGATGCGCAAGCCGCGGGACTTTGACGGGGAACTGAAAGCGCTTCAGGACAAGGCGCGCGACCTCAAGAGCCGCAAGGTGCAGCAGCTCGGCGAACTGGTCATCGCCACCGGGGCAGATAGCCTCAGCGTCGATGAACTGGCAGGCGCGCTGATCGTGCTGACTGAGACCAAAGATGCTGGAAAGAGGGAGGCATGGGCCAGGCGCGGGGCCGCGTTCTTTCAGAGCCGGGCGCGGCGAAATGCACCGGCAGCTGACCGCCACACTGGCGGCGCTCCGGCGCAACCGGGCGGCGCGCAACCGGCATCAGGCCGCAAGGGCGCGGCATGACATGCGCGCATGGCAAGTCGAGCGCCGCAAGCGCACGCGGCACCTGATCGAACTGGGCGGCCTCGTCGTCAAAGCTCGTGTCGTGGACCTGACCGGCGATGATCGCGCCATCATCCTCGGCGCGCTGCTCTGGATGGCAGACAAGCTCAAAAGCAATCAAGGCGAACAGGCGCGAGCGCTCTGGGCCGCAAAGGGAAAGGAGGCATTCGCTGTGGAACGGGCGACAGATGCGCCCACCATCTCGCAGGAAACGCCACAGGATCGGGCATGACCGATGGCGGGCGGCGCGGAGACTCCAAATATCGCAGCGCTGCCCGCCATCGCGCGGCTTGGCGCCTGTGAATCGGCGCGGGGTCCCGACGCCGATCGGCACGTTAAGCTATTGATCCAATTTGCGGTGAAGGGGTCACTTTCGGGCGCGTTATTTGCACCTGGGACCGAAGTCGCATCACAGCCCATCTCGGTCCGCGACGAACGTCTGGAACAACTAAAAGAAAAGTCTGCCTTGTGAAATCGCTTGCATCGGGCGGGTGCCTGGAGGTTTCCGATTTTTCCAATGGCCTTCGTACGAAAGCATGGCTGAGATCAACGATCAAACACCAAAGTAAGGTCCCGCATTCCTCCGGGACCTTATTGGCAGTCTTCGGGGTACGTCCGCCCGTTAAGCCGCCTTTGGTGCGGAAGCCCACGAACTCCGTGGTCCTTGTTGGGGGCCGCTCGGTTCGTTGCC
>CAVOML010000011.1:0-231754 GCA_963697015.1 uncultured Alphaproteobacteria bacterium | reverse complement strand
ACGGTGACAGTGCACTTAAGTGACCCGCGCAGTTTTGGCTGCATCACCTCATAGAGGTGTATGCCGAAAGCCGCAGCGGGCAACATAGTTTCCCGGGAAAAGAACGCAGCCTTGCGGCATACTGGTCGACAGGTTTAGTGCACTGTCACCGTAATTCTCAACCACAGTTCGCTTCAACAATAACGGTCTGCAATAATGGGTCCCTGCTTTCGCAGGGACGACATTGTTGTTTGGCTGCTACGCCCTCACTTCTTCACGAGCGAGCATTCCGGATTGGGCGCGCCGAAAGCCTGCTCACCCGGAATGGTCGCCAGGATCTTGTAATAGTCCCAGGGATATTTGCTTTCCTCCGGCGATTTGACCTGCACCAGCATGAGGTCGTGCACCATCAGATTGTCTGCACGCAGCTTGCCGTGACGGGCAAAGAAATCCTCGATCGGCTTCTCGCGCATTTTCGCCGCGACCTTCAGGGGATCGTCGGTGCCGGAATCCTTGATGGCCTGCAGATAATGCATCACCGAGGAATAGACGCCGGCCTGCCACATCGTCGGCATACGGTTCATCTTGGCGAAGTAGCGCTTCGACCATTCGCGGGTCTTGTCGTCCATGTCCCAATAGAACGAGGTGGTGAGCAACAGGCCCTGCGCGGCCTTCAGTCCGAGGCCGTGGACGTCGGTGATCAGCACAAGCAGGCCGGCCATCTGCTGGCCGCCCTTGAAGATGCCGAACTCGCCGGCGGTCTTGATCTCGTTGGTGTTGTTGGGCGGACCGGCGGCGATGCCGATGATCTTGGCCTTCGAGGCCTGTGCCTGCAGGATGAACGACGACAGGTCCGGCGTGGCAAAGGGCGGACGCACCGAGCCGAGCACCTTGCCGCCATTGGCGGTGATGACAGCGGAAGCGTCGCGCTCCAGCGAGTGGCCGAAGGCATAGTCGTCGGTGATGAAGAACCAGGTGTCGCCGCCGCGCTTGACGACTTCCTGCGCGGTGCCGACCGCCAGCGCATGGGTGTCGAACACCCACTGGATCGCATAGGGCGAGCAGAATTTGCCATGGAAATCCGCGGCACCCGTCGAGTGCACGATGAGAAGCTTCTTCTTCTCGTTGGCGATGTTCTGGACGGCGAGACCCACCGCGGAGACCGGCACGTCGACGATCAGGTCGACCTGCTCCACATCGTACCAGCGCCGCGCGATGCCTGCGCCGATGTCCGGCTTGAGCTGGTGATCGCCGACGATCACGCTGATCGGCTTGCCCAGCACCTTGCCGCCGAAATCGTCGACCGCCATCTGCGCCGCCGTCACCGAGCCCTGGCCGGTCGGCGTCGAGGCCGGACCGTTCATGTCGGTGAGCACGCCGATCTTGACCACATCGTCCGACACCTGCGCGAGCGCCGGCGGCGACAGCGCCATCGCAGCGAAGGCGGCGAGCAGGGACAGTTTTTTGGCGAACATTCAATTTCCTCCCATTGGCTCCGGCGCTTCGGCCGTGGTTGCTTTAAATGTCAAACATTCGGCAGGCCGCGTCAACGCGGCCAAAAGGCTACTATCGGTGCGTCCGGCTATGGATTTCGGACGCGATTTCGGACATACGCCCGTTCATGACTGCCACCCAGCGCCTGCCGGCTTCGTTGACGCCACTTGACGTGGTGCTGGCCGCGCTGCTGCGCGACCTCGAGCCGGTTGCAGCGCGGAAAGATACGCAGCCGGATGCGCCACCCTGTGCCTTGGCTGAGATGCCCGAACTTGAAGCCTGGCCGTCGCACGATGTTGCCGCCGCCGACGGCTGGGCGTTGCGGGCATCCGATCTCGTGGGCGCCTCCAGCTTCACACCGCTGCCGCTGGTGAAGCCGCCGACATGGGTCGAGGCCGGCGACCGGATTCCAGATGGCTGTGATTGCGTGCTCGATGAGGATTCGATCGATCTGACAGGGCCGATTGCGCAAGCGCTCTCGGAGGCGATTCCGGGGCAGGGCGTGCGTCGAAAAGGCGGCGAGATCGCTGATCCTGGCCGGATCGTCGGCGCGTGGCGGACAGGCCGCCTTCCCGATGCCACGCCCCGGCCGCGGCTGCGCGTCGTGAATGTTCCCGGCGGCACCATCACGGCAAAGCTGATCGCGGGAAGTTTGCGGGAAGCGGGCATCGAAATCATGTTCGTCGATGCCGCGACACGGGGCGCGACCGCCGTTGCCTCGTTGCTCGATGGCGGCGGCTGCGATTTGCTCGTGACCATCGGCGGCAGCGGCGTCGGGCGGACGGATGCCACGGTGATCGCGCTGGCCGAGCGCGGTGAGGTCATCGCGCATGGGCTCGCCTTGCAGCCGGGACGCACAGCCGCGGTTGGACGAATCGGCCGCACGCCGGTCATTGCGCTGCCCGGTGCGCCCGATCAGGCGCTCGCTGTGTGGTGGGCGCTGGCTCTTCCGGTACTCGACCGGTTGAGTGGCCGGCAACGGCGGCCAACCGTCACGCTGCCGCTGGTGCGCAAGATTTCTTCCGCCGTCGGCGTCGCGGAGATCGTTCTTCTCGAGCGACAAGGCGACAGCTGGATGCCGCTCGCGATCGGCGATCTCGCGCTTGCGACCGTCGCGCGGGCGGAGGCGTGGTTGCTGGTTCCCGGCAGCAGCGAAGGATATGCTGCGGGAACACAGGTCGGTGCCTATATGCTGCGGGAATGAGGATCAAGATGACCGAGAGCCCCGCGCCGAAACAGCCCGAGAGCGTGGATCAGGACCAGTTCCTGACCATCCTGTCGCGCGAGGAGGCGATGGCGCGGTTTGAAGCCGCGCTGTTTCCGCGCGAGCTGCCGAGTGAACGGCGCGGGCTCGGCGCGGCTCTTGGCTGCGCGCTCGGTGAGGACGTCACTGCGCCGCTCGACGTGCCGCCATTCGACCGCTCCAATGTCGACGGCTTTGCGGTGCGCTCATCCGATCTTGCGTCGGCGGAGGAGGCAGCGCCGGTGCGCTTGCTGCTGAATGACGAAGTGATCGCCTGTGGCGTGGCACCGATGCGGCCGGTGCTGTCGGGCACGGCGACGCCGATCGCAACCGGCGGACCGCTGCCGCGCGGTGCCGATGCCATCGTCATGGTCGAGCACACGCAGCCATCAGGCTCGCGTACGATCGAGATTCGCCGCGCCGCGTCGCCCGGGCAGTTGGTGTCCTACGCCGGCTCCGACATCGCGCGCGGCGAAGCGCTGCTGCGCGCCGGCACCATCATCGGTTCGCGCGAAATCGGCATGCTGGCGGCCTGCGGCATCCCCGAAGTGCAGGTCGCGCGCAAACCCTGCGTCGCCGTGATCTCGACAGGCGATGAACTGGTGCAGCCGGGCGACGCGCTGCGGCCCGCCGCGATCTACGACACCAATGGCGCGATCGTCACAGCCGCGATCAACGAGAACGGTGGCGAGGCGCGTTTCGTTGGCGCCATTCCCGATGATGAAGCCGCGCTCGAGACTGCGATGCGCAAGGCGCTGGCTGCGAGCGACATGCTGGTGTTGTCCGGGGGCACCTCGAAAGGCGCGGGCGATGTCTCCCACCGCATCATCGCGCGGCTCGGCAATCCCGGCATCATTGCCCACGGCGTCGCGCTGAAGCCGGGCAAGCCGTTATGTCTCGCGGTCTGCGACGGCAAGCCGGTCGTCATCCTGCCGGGGTTCCCGACCTCGGCGATGTTCACCTTCCACGACATGATCGTCCCGGTGCTGCGGCGAATGGCCGGACTGCCGCCACGCTCCGATGCGAAGGTTTCGGCGAAAGTGCCGGTGCGCATCGCCTCCGAGCTCGGCCGCACGGAATTCGTGATGGTGTCCCTGGTCGAAGGTGCCGATGGATTGATCGCCTACCCGACCGGGAAAGGTTCGGGCGCGATCACCTCGTTCGCGCAGGCCGACGGCTTTCTCAAGATCGACGCGCTTGCCGGGCAGATGCCGGCAGGCACGGAGGCCGAGGTCACGCTGTTCACGCCGCATGTGCGGGTGCCCGATCTCGTCATCGTCGGCAGCCATTGCACCGGACTCGATCTCGTCACCGCGCCGCTTGCACGCGCTGGCCTCGCCGTGCGCTCGATCGCGGTCGGCAGCCTCGGTGGCCTCGCGGCAGCCAAACGCGGCGAATGCGATCTCGCGCCGATCCATCTGTTCGACGACAAGAGCGAGACCTACAACACGCCGTTCCTTGGCGAGGGACTCGAACTGGTGCCGGGCTGGCGGCGGATGCAGGGCATCGTGTTCCGCAACGGCGATACGCGCTTTGAGGGACGAACCGCGCAGGAGGCGGTGCGGTCGGCACTGGCCGATCCCGCCTGTATCATGGTCAACCGCAACCAGGGCGCGGGCACGCGTATCCTGATCGATCGGCTGCTCGGCGATGCGCGCCCTGACGGCTACTGGAATCAGCCGCGCTCCCATAATGCGGTTGCCGCCGCGGTCGCGCAGCATCGCGCCGACTGGGGCATGACCATCGCGCCGGTCGCCCATGCGTCCGGCCTCGGTTTCATTCCGCTCGCCGAAGAGCATTATGATTTTGCGCTTGTGCAGGCGCGCAAGCAACGGGGCGCCGTGCAGGCCTTTCTCGATGCGCTGGCGTCGCAAGAAAGCCGCGCGGCGTTGACAAAAGCAGGTTTCAGACCGGCATAGCCGGCCGTGACAAAGGCCGGCCTGTCCGGCCAAAAAAAGTGGGGTGGGGAAACGATGGGAAAGCCTCTCAAGGTCGCGATCATCGGTGCCGGCATGGGCGGGTTGGCGACCGCGGCGGCGCTGCGGCGGGTCGGCATCGACGTCATGGTATACGAGCAGGCGAGCCAGTTCACCCGGCTCGGGGCCGGCATCCAGATTGGTTGCAATGCGATGAAGGTGCTGCGCGGGCTGGGGCTCGAGCAGAGGATGCGCAGCCAATCGTTTTACCCGCGCTCCTGGAACAACCGCGACTGGCGCACCGGAGAAGTCAAGTTCGACATGATCTTCGGCGAGAGCGCGGAAGAGAAGTTCGGTGCGCCCTATCTGCTCGCTCATCGCGGCGATCTGCATGCGGCGCTCGCAAGCACCGTCCCCGATGAATGCGTCCGGCTCAGCCACAAGCTGGTGGGGCTGGATGAAACCGCCGAGGGCATTCGCCTGAGTTTTGCCAATGGCGCGACCGCGGCGGCCGACGCCGTTGTCGGCGCCGACGGCGTGCATTCGCTCGTGCGCGATCTCCTGTTCGGGGAGTCTCCGGCGTATTTCACCGGGCGCATCGCGTATCGCACGACCTATCCGGCCGCCCTTCTCAATGGCGAGAAGATCGACGACTGCACCAAATGGTGGGGCGAGGACCGCCATATCGTCATCTATTATGTGAAGCCGGACCGCAGCGAGATCTATCTCGTCACCAGCCAGCCCGATCCCGAGTTTCAGATCGAATCCTGGTCGGCCAAGGGCGACGTGAAGGAATTGCGTACGTCCTTCGAAGGCTTCGATAGCCAGGTCAAGCACGTGCTCGCGGCATGCCCGGACGTGCACAAATGGGCGATCATGGATCGCAACTCGCTGCCCCACTGGGCGGAAGGCAACGTCACGCTGCTCGGCGACGCCTGTCATCCGATGACGCCCTACATGGCGCAAGGCGCGGCCATGGCGATCGAGGACGCCGCCGTGTTGTCGCGCTGTCTCGACGGAGCCGGACGCGACGGGGTCGCAGATGCGTTCCGCCGCTTCGAGGCGACCCGAAAGGAACGGACCACGCGCGTGCAGGAAACCTCGCGGAAAAACATCTGGCTGAGGCAGAGGACCGACGGCGACTGGGTCTACGGCTACGACGCCTGGAACGCGCCGCTCGCGGCGTGAAGGGATCGGGCCGCGAAGCGGACCTCACCTGCGCTTGCCGCTAATTGAAGGCCATGCCGCCATTCAGCGCGATGGTCTGGCCGGTCATGTAGTCGTTGCCGAGCACCATGAGCACCGCCTGCGCCACCTCCCCGGAATGTCCGAGCCGGCCAAGCGGGATGCGCGCGGCGAGGTCGGAACGGCCACGCATCATGTCGGTGTCGATCAGCGATGGCGCCACGGCATTGACGGTGATGCCTTCCTTCACCAGCCGTGCGGCATAGCCGCGCGTGAGGCCTTCCATGCCGGCCTTCGAGGCATTGTAGTGCGGCCCGATCGCGCCGGCTCCGCGCGCGGCACCCGAAGTGACGTTGACGATGCGGCCCCACTTCTTCGCACGCATCGAAGGCAGCACGGCCTGGGTGCACAGGAACGCCGACTTCAGGTTCACCGTCATGGTCTTGTCGAAATCCTCCTCGGTTAGATCGTCGACGCCGCGCACGATCGCGAGCCCTGCGTTGTTGACGAGAATGGCGATTGCGCCGAGCTCCGCACTGACGCGGTGGACCATCTGCGTCACCGCCGCGGCCTGCGATACGTCGGCAGCGACGGCGATTGCGCGGCCACCCGCCTTGTTGAGATCGGCAACCAGCGCATCGGCGGCATCGGCACGTTCGCGGTAATTCACCGCAACCGCGGCGCCGGCTTCGCTGAGAGCGACGGCAATTGCCGCGCCTATGCCGCGCGAGGCACCGGTCACCAGCGCGACCTTGTCCTTGAGATTCGGGCTGATGATCATTGAGTGTTCCCCAAGCCGCCGTCGAGCGCGGCAAGCCGGTCCGCTTCCGCAATGTCCTCGACGGTGTTGGCGTTGAAGAAGGGATCGACCGGCGTCGTCGGCCAGTTCACGGTCGCCAGCGGATAGCGCGCGGTCCAGCGGTCGATCTTGCGAATGTCTTCCCTGACCAGCGCATGGCGGAGCTCATCGCGCAGACTGACGCTCCAGAGGCCGATCACCGGATGTGTCTGTCCGTCCGAGGCGGCGACAGCGAGCGCGGCGTTTTGCCTGGCGCGGGCTTCATCGAGTCGTGCGACCAGGTCGCGCGGCAGGAAGGGGCAATCGGCGGCGGCGCTCAATACCCATTTCACGTCGGGCCGGTTGGCGGCCATCCAGTCCAGCGCGGCGAGAATCCCGGCGAGCGGTCCCGGAAAGTCCGCCACGGTGTCGGCGATCACCGGCAAGCCAAAGCTGGCAAAGCGCGCGGGATCGCCATTGGCGTTGAGGATCAGCCCGTCGCATTGCGGCTTCAGCCGAGCGATCACGCGCTCCAGAATGGTCTTGCCGGCAATCGCGCGCATCGGCTTGTCGCCGCCGCCCATCCGGCGCGCGAGCCCGCCGGCGAGCAGGACGCCGGGAATTCCCAGCGCGCCTCCTGGCGTCGCGTCACTCGTCACTGCTCTCGCCCTTGCGCTTGTGCCGCGCGGCCTCTTCCTCGACGTAGTCGAGGTTCTGGTCGTAGACGATACGCTCCTCGCCCGACAGCGCGATGAAGCGTTTTCCCCGCGTGCGCCCGACCAGTGTCAAGCCGACCTGGCGCGCGAGATCGACGCCCCAGGCGGTGAAGCCCGAGCGCGAGACGAGAATTGGAATTCCCATCCGCACCGTCTTGATCACCATCTCCGAGGTGAGCCGTCCCGTGGTATAGAGGATCTTGTCGGCCGGATCGACGCCATGGCGATAGATCCAGCCCGCGATCTTGTCGACGGCGTTATGGCGGCCGACGTCCTCGGTGTAGCAGACGGGCGTGCCTTCCTTGCAGAGCACGCAGCCATGGATCGCGCCGGCCTCGAGATAGAGCGAGGGCATGGTGTTGATCGCGTGCGTCATCTGATAGAGCCAGGACGTGCGCAATTCGGCTTTCGGCAGCGCCACGCTTTCGACCGCTTCCAAGAGATCGCCGAACGCGGTGCCCTGTGCGCAGCCGGAGGTCTGGGTGCGCTTCTTCAGCTTCGCCTCGAAATTGGTGTGATGCTCGGTGCGCACGACCACCACCTGGAGGTCGTCGTCATATTCGACCTCGGTGACGGCGTCGTCGTATTTCAGCATGTTCTGGTTGAGGAGATAGCCGAGCGCGAGATATTCCGGATAATCGCCGATCGTCATCATGGTGACGATCTCCTGCGCGTTGAGGTACAGCGTCAGCGGCCGCTCCACCGGCACCTTGATCTCGGTCCTGGCCCCGGTCTGGTCGATGCCCGTCACGCGCTCGGTCAGGCGCGAATCGTCGGGGTCAGGGACGATCAGGGGGACGGGGGCTTTCTCGATCTTCATCATATCGCAGACGTTAGCATGACAAGGGCTCACAGCCGATATAAAGCGTCCATAGATAATGCCTAGCCCCGGCTCCCGGGGGGCTGCGGAGAACGGCATGAAGGTAATCGGGCTCGCGGGCTGGAGTGGCGCCGGCAAGACCACCTTGCTGACGCGGGTGATCCCGCTTCTCGGCGAGCAGGGGCTTCGCGTCTCCGTGATCAAGCACGCTCACCACAAGTTTGACATCGATACGCCCGGCAAGGATTCCTGGCGCCACCGAGAGGCGGGAGCCGGGGAAGTGCTGGTCTCCTCCGGCAACCGCTGGGCGCTGATGCACGAGCTTCGCGGCGAGCGCGAGCCGCGGCTGCCGGAATTGCTGCAAAAGCTGTCGCGCGTCGATCTCGTGGTGATCGAGGGTTACAAATCCGAGCCGCACCGCAAGATCGAGGTGCACCGCGCCGAAAACGGCAAGCCGTTTCTGTTCCCGACCGACGGCGACATTGTCGGCATCGCCGCCGATGTCGCGGTTGAAACCAGGCTGCCCGTTGCCCATCTCGACGATATCGCAGGCGTTGCCGCCATGATGCGGCGATACGCCATTCCAATCGAGGACGTGCTCGCGATGGCCGAAGGCTGACCTGAGACATGGCGCAACTCTCCGACGATTGCTTTGCCTTTGGCGGGCCGATGCTGTCGGTCGATGAAGCCGTCGGCATCATCACGTCGAAAGTCGTTGCGGTCGGTGAGACCGAGCGGGTTGCACTGGTCGACGCCGATGGCCGCATTCTCGTGCGCGACATTGCGGCACCGTTGCCGTTGCCGCCCTTCACCAATTCCGCCGTCGACGGCTATGCCGTGCCGGGCAGCGACCTGCCGCGCGACAAGGAGCGGGCTTTTCCGGTAAGCGGCCGCGTGCAGGCGGGCGCCACCGCGCAAGCCGCGCAAGCGGGCCAAGCCGTGCGCATCTTCACCGGTGCGCCGCTGCCTGAAGGCACCGACACCGTGTTCATGCAGGAAGACGTGCGGCTCGACGACAAGGGCCATGTGCTGCTGCCGGCCGGCCTGAAGCCTGGCGCCAATGTGCGTCCGGCCGGCGAAGACATTGCCAAAGGTCATGTCGCACTGAAAGCCGGACAGCGGCTGCGGCCGCAGGACATCGCGCTTGCCGCCGCCTTCGGCCTGACGCAACTCGACGTGGTGAGACGCCTCCGCGTCGCCGTGTTCTCGACCGGCGACGAGCTGGCCTCGCCCGGCAGTCCGCGCGCTTCCGCGCAGCTATACGATTCCAACCGCTTCATGCTGATGGCGATGCTGCGCCGGTTCGGTTGCGAGGTCAGTGATCTCGGCATCCTGCGCGACGCGCGCGAACCGCTGGCGAAAGCGCTGAAGCAGGTCGCGAGCCGGCACGACCTGATCCTCACCACCGGCGGCGTCTCGACCGGCGAGGAGGATCACGTCAAGGCCGGCGTCGAGAGCGTTGGCTCTCTCGTGTTGTGGCGGATCGCGATCAAGCCGGGGCGTCCGGTGGCGATGGGGATCATCGGCGGGACGCCGTTCATTGGGCTGCCGGGAAATCCGGTGGCGAGCTTCGTCACCTTCGTCCATGTGGTGCGGCCGGTGGTCTTGGCGCTTTCGGGCGCCTTGCCGGCGACGCTGACGCCGATGCCGGTGCGCGCTGCCTTCAGCTACAGGAAGAAGAGCGGCCGCCGCGAATATGTCCGCGTCACCTTGCGCCGGGCAAATGATGGCGACCTGGAGGCTCTCAAATTCCCGCGCGAGGGCGCGGGACTGCTGTCCTCGCTGGTCGACACCGATGGCCTCGTCGAACTCGGCGAGGCCATGACAAAAGTCGAGCCCGGCGACCGCGTCGGCTTCCTCGGTTATGCGAATTTGCTGTAGGGTCCTGCACGCATGACAACGACCAAGCTCGACCTCACCGGCCTCAAATGCCCGCTGCCGGCGCTCAAGACGCGCAAGGCGCTGAAGTCGGTCACGCCGGGGCATTTCCTCGAAGTGCACTGCACCGATCCGCTGTCGGTGATCGACATTCCGAACCTGATCGGCGAGACCGGCGACAAGGTCGAGATCACCGGGCGCGACGAGAAGAAAATCGTGTTTTTGATCGAGAAGAAAAGGGGCCTGTAGCGACGTAAGCGAGAATACCCGGCTAATACCTGTTGCGCCCGCGTAGCACATCCACTAACTTTGAGCCGGATGGGGATGGGGTCCCCCGATAACTGCCGCAAGGCTGATGACTCCTGCCGGGCGCTTTGCGTCGGTAGGAGCATGTCTGACTTCCTCCGCGACAAGCAACTGGCTGAGTCATGCGCCGCTCCAAAAGGGTGCGCGCATGAGGTTAAGCTGTGATGCGACGGGTCTTGGGCCCGGCTCGTGGGCGTTCGTTCGCGGTCTACGAAGGAGGCAGACATGAATCAGAGCGGTGGCGTATTATCAAGCTCCACAAACAATGGGCCGACCGATACTTGCTCAGCTCGTAGCCGAACCGGAAGGACGTGTCTGAGCCGATGAGCGGGTTTATCTTTGTCGTATTGGGCAGTATTCTCGGTGGCGTCGCGCGCTATTTTCTCTCCGGCGTCATTGCCAGGCGGGTCGGCGAGACATTTCCCTGGGGCACGCTTTTCATCAATGTCAGCGGAGCGTTCCTGATTGGAATTTTCGGGGGACTGGCTGAAGACAATGCCTCGATGCTTGCTTCGCCCGATCCATGGTTGTTCGCCGTGACGGGCTTTCTCGGGTGCTACACCACGGTCTCCTCATTCAGTCTGCAGACGCTGGCGTTGGCAAAGGACGGCGAGACAAATCGCGCGCTCGGCTATGTGGCGATTTCAGTGGCCTTCTCGCTAGTGGCCGCTGCCGCGGGTTTTGCGTTGGTCGATCTGACGAAATGAGCTGATATCGATGAGTGGCAACACGACGAACGCGACCAGGCATAAAACTGCGATCCTCTATGTATGCGTTGCGGCCGGCGCGGTGCTGGGCGGCCTTGCACGCTGGCTCGTATCCCTGCTGATCCTGCCGATTTCCGGATTTCCTCTCGCGACGCTGTTTGTGAACGTTACGGGCTCTTTCATCATCGGATTCTACGGCACGCTGAGTGGACCCGATGGTAGATTGTTTGCGAGTGCCCAACAGCGCCAATTTGTCATGACCGGGTTTTGTGGAGGGTACACCACCTTCTCGTCCTTCAGCCTCGAAACGGTGAGGCTACTGCACGCCGGCCTGACGCAGACGGCGTTCTTGAACATAGCGGTGTCGGTCGTGACCTGGCTTCTCGCGGTTTGGCTGGGATACGCGGCCGCGAGCCGACTAAACCGTTTGAATGGGGGCTAATCATGCAAATCCCGAAACAAGCTGTGCTGCTTCGCGTTTTCATTGGCGAGAATGACCGATCCGATGGATCGCCGCTCTACGAGGCGATCGTGCTGAAAGCGCGTAAGCAGCATCTGGCCGGCGCGACAGTGTTGCGAGGCCCCATGGGCTTCGGCGCCTCCAGCCGGCTTCACACCACCAAGATCCTGCGCCTGTCGGAAGATCTGCCTCTCGTGATCGAGATTGTCGACAGCGAGGAAAAGATCAATGCGTTCTTGCCCACGCTGGATGGCATGATGACCAGCGGCCTGATCACGCTGGAAAAGGTCCAGGTCCTTCAATACGGGACCACGGCCGTCAGTTGATTCCGGCCCAGCCTGGAACCATTCGGTCTTGTCATTGTTGGCGAGAGGGCTAAAATTGCCAACCGATGGGGATGGAGTTCCCCGAAACCGCCGTTCCGGCTGATGACTCCTGCCAACGTGCTTACAGCGCGCGCAGGAGGTTATGATGATTCAGCATCAACCGACACCCCAGTCGTTCGCCCATTCCGTCCTTCCACAACGGAGGACGAGATGACTAGCGTTTGGGCGCTGGCAGCCCTCTGGCTCGGTCTCGCGCTGGTCGCGACTCTGCTCTCGATCTGGTTCAGGATATCGACCGCACTATCCGAAATCGTGGTCGGGACCATCGCGCAGCTCGTGATCGGGGCGATGGTCGGAGGCGCGTTTCTTGGAACTGACGAGTCCTGGGTAAAGTTTTTGTCCGGTCTAGGGGCAATCGTTCTGACCTTTCTTGCCGGCGCCGAGCTCGATCCGGCGGTGTTCAGGCTGAAATGGAGGGAGGCGGCGTCTGTCGGGCTTGCCAGTTTCCTCTGTCCGTTTCTCGGCTGTGCGGCTGCCGCTTACTACATCCTCGGTTGGGCGTGGATGCCCAGCTTGCTCGCCGGAGTCGCCATGTCGACAACTTCGGTGGCTGTTGTCTATGCGGTAATGCTGGAGTTTGGTTTCAATCGAACCGAATATGGCAAAATCGTTTTAGCGGCCTGCTTTGTCACTGATCTTGGAACAGTCGTGACACTCGGATTGATCTTCGCGCCGTTCACGCTCAAGACGGCGGTGTTCCTCGTGGTTGGGCTCGTTGTCTTCCTCATCCTCCCCTGGCTGACGCCGCGCTTTTTCAGACTTTACGGCAATCGGCCTTCCGAACTGGAAACCAAGTTCTTGCTGCTCTGCCTGCTCGGCATGGGAGCGTTGGCTGGATGGGCAGACAGCGAGGCCGTGCTTCCAGCCTACCTTATCGGCATGGTGTTGGCGGGAACGGTCGGCAAGGACCACATTCTGGTTCGGCGACTACGAACATTGACCTTCGGGCTGCTGACGCCGTTCTACTTCATCCGCGCGGGGTCGTTTGTCTCGATACCGTCCCTGGTCGCAGCGCCGGCGGCGTTCCTGTTCTTTCTGGTGGTCAAGGTTGCCACCAAGATCGCCGGCGTCTATCCCGTCACGAAGCTGTTCGCGGCTCCAGATCGCGAGGCGATGTACACGACGCTCCTGATGTCGACAGGGCTGACCTTCGGAACGATCTCGTCGCTGTTCGGTCTCTCGCACGGCATCATCAATCAAGCGCAGTATTCGGCGCTCGTCGCGGCTGTCATGGGCAGCGCCGTCATTCCGACACTGGTTGCGAATGCTTTCTATCTTCCGCGGCATCTGCTGCCGCGGACCGAAGACGAGGCGGGGGCAGAGCAGGCGACGCTCGCTTCCAATCAGGCGGAGTGATCGCATTCCTGTCGCCGAACTGATTTGACCGTCAAAGCCGCGTGGTCCTGACACCCCGACGATGATGTCAAGCCTCAAGCGAGACGCTCCTGCGAGGCGACGGAGGCTAACAAACCCGGCACTCCAGGGAGAGCGCGGAATAGTCTGTAACACCATCGTGCAGGGAATGCCGGACTGTTCCGGTGGAACCGTGGCGACACACTCGTGTGCTTTCTACCTTCGCGCACGAGGCTGCGGGTGCGCCAGCACCCGGTGTTCCCTGCGCCCTTGTGTCGCGGGTGAGACCAAGGCAAGGCCCGGGCAAATCCTGCCGCGGGAATGAGAACGCACGTACTCGGGCAGGCGAAGCATCCATTGCTGGCGCTGTTCGGCCATAAGCTCACGCAAGGAAAAAATCTGCTCCGGACCGAAAAGCTCGATCAAGTTTCTGCCGCCACAACGTCTTAAATCTGTACTCCCACCAAAGTACGAGACACCTCTTCGCATCCGCGAAAGATTTTCTCCGGCATCGCTACCATTTGCCTATCGACATGACGGACGGCTTCTGCCCCAATTCAATTTCTCCGCAACGGCGCGGAGATTGAGTCGTGTCTGGCGCACGCGCGGGCACGGCTCGGGGGCAATTCACAGCAAATGCCACGGGGCATAACCTGTGGGCGAAGGTGTTAGAAATCCTGAATGCGCCCGGCGATCCCGGCGCATACCGGGAATGGCTGCGGAGCAACACTGGGCGTTGTTGATCTGCGGTGGGCTGAGGAAGGGATCGATACGGCAGACATGTCTGTCTGGGGCCGCTGCTAGGAGGGACGAATGGGAATCTTATCTTTTCTGGATCGCGATCATACGGTCGCCGCGCCGGGCTATAGCCGATGGATGGTGCCACCAGCCGCGCTGTGCGTGCATCTGTGCATCGGCCAGGCCTACGCGTTCAGTGTATTCAACCTGCCGATGACCAAGCTCATCGGCATTACGCAATCGGCGCCGGACGACTGGAAGCTCACTGAGCTCGGCTGGATATTCTCGATCGCAATCTTTTTCCTCGGCGTCTCGTCGGCGGTGTTCGGCCGCTGGGTCGAGGAGGGCGGCCCGCGCAAGGCGATGTTCACCGCCGCGTGCTGCTGGGCCGGTGGATTCTTCATTTCCGCGATCGGCGTCTATGCCCATAACCTGTGGTTGATCTATCTCGGTTATGGCGTGTTGGGAGGTATCGCGCTCGGCATCGGCTATATCTCGCCGGTCTCGACCTTGATCAAGTGGTTCCCCGACCGTCCGGGCATGGCCACCGGCATGGCCATCATGGGCTTCGGCGGCGGCGCCTTCATCGCTTCGCCGCTCTCGGTCTGGCTGATGAGCAAATTCCATACCGCAACTCATGTCGGCGTCGCCGAAACCTTCATTGTGCTTGGCGTCGTCTACTTCTTCTTCATGATCGTCGGCTCGATCATCGTGCGCGTACCGGCGCCGGGCTGGAAGCCGGCGGGTTATGTCGCGCCGACCGTATCGAAGGGACTGATCACCCGAAACGACGTGTTCGTCTATGACGCGCTCAAGACGCCGCAGTTCTGGCTGATCTGGTGGGTTCTCTGCCTCAACGTGACCGCCGGCATCGGCGTGCTCGGACAGGCGTCTGCCATGAGCCAGGAAATGTTCCCGGGCCACATTACGCCGGTGGCGGCGGCGGGCTTCGTCGGCCTGATGAGCCTGTTCAACATGGGCGGCCGGTTCTGCTGGGCGTCGATATCCGACTACATTGGACGCCGAAACACCTACTTCGTGTTCATGGTGCTTGGCTTCGCGCTGTACTGCACGGTGCCCTACACCGGATCGATCGGTAGCGTGGTCGGCTTCGTCGTCTGCTTCCTGGTCATCATCAGCATGTATGGCGGCGGCTTCTCTACTGTACCGGCCTATCTCCGGGACATGTTCGGCACGCGCTACGTCGGCGCGATCCACGGTCTGCTGCTGACGGCCTGGTCGATGGCCGGCATCTTCGGGCCGGTGCTGGTCAACTACATCCGCGAGTACAACGTCTCGCACGGCGTGCCGAAAGCGCAGGCCTACAACACCACCATGTACATCATGGCGGGACTGCTGGTGATTGGCTTCATCTGCAACTTCCTGGTGAAGGCGGTCGACGCCCGCTATCACATGAAGGCCAACGACCCTCGCGGAACCGAACCGGGTAGCGCCGACGCGACGGCCCCGGCCGCCGCTCGGGCATAAGGGAGCTGGATCATGACAACTGAGCATCATCAGGAAACCACGACGCTGCAACTCGTCCTCGCATGGGGCTTTGTCGGCATTCCGCTGGTATTCGGCGTTGTGCAGACGCTGATCAACTCGATGAAGCTGTTCCAGTAGGTTCAGCTTTGCCGCGAATTGACCCGGCCTCCTCGTGAGGCCGGGAATTGACTTTGGCAGCGCCTCCGGCATTACGCCGTCGCCACCGCAGGATCAGATGCCGGTTCGTCTGGCCGACCGGCAAAGAGAGCGGGATCCGGACCGGCAAGTTGCGCTTTGTTCCATTTCATAAACAATATTTTGTCCTTGGCATCTGGTATGCCAGAGGCTAGAATCGTGCGGAAGAGCGAGACGTTTGCATGAGTAGTGACGTTCACAAGGTTCGTGCGTTCGAACATCCCGGCGAGGGCCGCAAGCGCGCCAAGCCAACGCCGAAGGGCCGCCAGGTCGATCCCGTGGCCGCGGAAGAGATCGCGGCCTTGCTCGGCGACCGGCCGCGCCGGCGCGATCTCCTGATCGAGCATCTGCACCTGATCCAGGACAAGTATCGCCAGATCTCAGCCGCCCATCTCGCAGCCCTTGCCGACGAGATGAAGCTGTCGTTCGCAGAAGTGTTCGAGACCGCGACCTTCTACGCGCATTTCGACATCGTGAAGGAAGGCGAGGCGGACATCGCACCACTCACCATTCGCGTCTGCGATTCGCTGACCTGTGCGATGCTTGGCGGCGAGAAGCTGTTGGCCGATCTGCAGAGCAAGGCGGGTCCCGGCATCCGCGTGGTGCGCGCGCCCTGCGTCGGCCGCTGCGATACCGCGCCCGCCGCCGAGGTCGGCCATAACTTCATCGATCACGCGACCGTCGAGAACGTGCTGGCGACGGCGAAAGCCGGCGATACCCACGCCCATCTGCCTGACTATGTCGACTACGATAGCTATGTCGCCGATGGCGGCTACAAGCTGCTGCAGCGGTTGCGCTCCGGCGAGCTCACCAACGAGAAACTGCTGAAGGCGCTTGATGACGCGAGCCTGCGTGGGCTCGGCGGGGCCGGCTTTCCGGCGGGCCGCAAATGGCGCGCGGTGCTGGGCGAGCCCGGGCCGCGGCTGATGGCGGTCAATGGCGACGAGGGCGAGCCCGGCACCTTCAAGGACCGCTACTACCTCGAAACCGATCCGCATCGCTTCCTCGAAGGCATGCTGATCGGCGCGCACATCGTCGAAGCGAGCGACGTCTACATCTATCTGCGCGACGAATATCCGGCCTCCCGCGAAATCCTGGATCGCGAGATTTCAAAGCTGCCGCCGGGCGGTCCGACGCTGCATATGCGGCGCGGTGCCGGCGCCTATATCTGCGGCGAGGAATCCTCGCTGCTCGAAAGCATCGAGGGCAAGCGCGGCCTGCCGCGGCACAAGCCGCCTTATCCGTTCCAGGTCGGGCTGTTCGACCTGCCCACGCTGATCAACAACGTCGAGACGCTGTGGTGGGTGCGCGACATCGTCGAGAAGGGCGCCGACTGGTGGAAGGGCCATGGCCGCCACGACCGTCACGGCTTGCGCAGTTTCTCCGTCTCCGGCCGCGTGAAAAATCCGGGCATGAAGCTCGCGCCATCAGGCATCACCGTGCGCGAGCTGATCGACGAATATTGCGGCGGCATGGCCGACGGTCATAAATTCCATGCCTATCTGCCGGGTGGCGCTTCCGGAGGCATCCTGCCGGCGTCGATGGATGACATCCCGCTCGATTTCGGCACGCTGGAAAAATACGGCTGCTTCATCGGTTCGGCCGCGATCGTGATCCTGTCGCAAAAGGACAGCGTGCGCGGTGCGGCACTCAACCTCATGCGCTTCTTCGAGGATGAAAGCTGCGGCCAGTGCACGCCGTGCCGGGTTGGAACCCAGAAGGCCGCGATTCTGATGGAAAAACCAGTCTGGAACCGCAAATTGCTCGACGAGTTGAGCCAGGCGATGCGCGACGCATCGATCTGCGGATTGGGCCAGGCGGCCTCGAATCCGCTGGCCTCGGTGATTAGATACTTCCCAGACGAGTTCAAGGACGCAGCCGAATGACCAGGATCCAGTTCGAGCTCGATGGCAAGCAGGTCGAGGCCAAGTCCGGCGAAACCATCTGGCAGGTGGCGAAACGCCAGGGTCACGAAATCCCGCATCTCTGCTACACGCCGGAGCCGGACTACCGCCCCGACGGCAATTGTCGCGCCTGCATGGTCGAGATCGAAGGCGAGCGCGTGCTTGCCGCCTCCTGCAAACGGACGCCCACTGTCGGCATGAAGGTGAAGACCGCGAGCGATCGGGCCATCGCCGCGCAGAAGATGGTAATGGAGCTGCTGGTCGCCGACCAGCCCGCGCGCGAAACTTCGCACGATCCGGAATCGAAATTCTGGCACTGGGCCGAGAAGACGGGCGTCACCGACAGCCGCTTCCCCATGGCCGAACGCTGGGAGGCGGACCCAAGCCATCCGGCGATGCGCGTCAACCTCGATGCCTGCATCCAGTGCGGCCTGTGCGTGCGCGCCTGCCGCGAGGTGCAGGTCAACGACGTCATCGGCATGGCGTATCGCAACCACGGCTCGAAAATCGTGTTCGATTTCGACGATCCCATGGGCGAGTCCACCTGCGTCGCCTGCGGCGAATGCGTGCAGGCCTGTCCGACCGGCGCGTTGATGCCGGCGGTGATGCTCGACGACAAGCAGAGGCGCGTCACCTATCCCGACAGACAAGTGGATTCGCTCTGTCCTTATTGCGGCGTTGGCTGTCAGGTCACCTATCAGGTCAAGGACGAGAAGGTGATCTACGCCGAGGGCCGTGATGGTCCGGCCAACCACAACCGCCTCTGCGTCAAAGGACGCTTCGGTTTCGACTATATCCACCACCCCAATCGACTCACAAAACCGCTGGTGCGGTTGCCGAACGTTCCGAAGGACGCCTACGATCAGGTCGATCCTGCGAATCCCTACACCCATTTTCGCGAAGCAAGCTGGGAGGAGGCGCTCGATATCGCCGCCAAGGGCCTCGTCAAGATTCGCGACGAGAAGGGCGTGAAGGCGCTGGCTGGCTTTGGCTCGGCCAAGGGCTCCAACGAGGAGGCCTATCTGTTCCAGAAGCTGGTGCGCACCGGCTTCGGCTCCAACAATGTCGACCACTGCACGCGGCTGTGCCACGCCTCCTCGGTCGCGGCGCTGTTCGAGGGCCTGAGCTCGGGCGCGGTGTCGGCGCCGTTCTCGGCGGCGCTCGATGCCGAAGTCATCTGGGTGATCGGCGCCAACCCCACGGTGAACCATCCGGTCGCGGCGACATTCATCAAGAACGCCGCCAAGAAGGGCGCCAAGCTTTTCGTAATGGATCCGCGCGGGCAGACGCTGTCGCGCCACGCGACCAAGCATCTCGCCTTCAAGCCGGGCTCCGACGTCGCGATGCTGAACGCCATGATCAACACCATCATCACCGAGGGGTTGACGGACGACCAATATATCGCCGGCTATACCGAGGGCTACGACGACCTGAAGGCCAAGATCAAGGAGTTCACGCCCGAGAAGATGGCGCCGATCTGCGGCATTCCGGCGGAAACCTTGCGCGAGGTCGCGCGAACCTATGCGCGCGCCAAATCCTCCATCATCTTCTGGGGCATGGGCATCAGCCAGCATGTGCACGGCACCGACAATGCGCGTTGCCTGATCGCGCTCGCGCTGATCACCGGCCAGGTCGGCCGTCCCGGCACGGGCCTGCATCCGCTGCGCGGCCAGAACAACGTGCAGGGTGCTTCCGACGCCGGCCTGATCCCGATGTTCTTGCCCGACTACCAGCCGGTCGACCGCGACGACATGCGCGGCGCGTTTGAGAAGCTCTGGCAAAAGGAGCTCGATCCGGTCCGCGGCCTGACCGTGGTCGAGATCATGAACGCGATCCATGCCGGCCAGATTCACGGCATGTATGTCGAGGGCGAAAATCCCGCGATGTCGGACCCCGACCTGCAGCATGCGCGCGAGGCGCTTGCAAAACTCGACCATCTTGTGGTGCAGGACCTGTTCGTCACCGAGACGGCGTTCCACGCCGACGTCATCCTGCCGGCCTCGGCGTTTGCGGAAAAATCCGGCTCCTTCACCAACACCGACCGCCGCGTGCAGCTCGCGCGCGAGGTCATCAAGCCGCCCGGCGATGCCCGCCAGGATCTCTGGATCATTCAGGAGATCGGCAAGCGGATGGGCCTGCCCTGGAATTATTCGGGCCCGGGCGAGGTGTACACCGAGATGGCGCAATTGATGCCGTCGCTGGACAACATCAGCTGGGAGCGGCTGCTGCGCGAGGGCGCTGTCACCTATCCGGCCGACGATCCCGACAAGCCCGGCAATGAGATCATCTTCACCACCGGTTTCCCGACCGAAAGCGGCCGCGGCAAGATCGTGCCGGCCAAGGTGATCCCGCCGGACGAATTGCCCGATGACGAATACCCGATGGTGCTGTCCACGGGGCGCGTGCTCGAGCACTGGCACACCGGCGCGATGACACGCCGGGCGAGCGTGCTCGACGCGATCGAGCCGGAAGCGGTCGCCTTCATGTCGCCGAAGGACATGCGGAAGAAGAAGCTTGCGCCCGGCGACTTCATCCGGCTCGAGACTCGCCGCGGCGCGGTCGAGCTCAAGGTGCGCGCCGATCGCGACGTGCCGGAGAACATGGTGTTCATGCCGTTCTGCTATGCGGAGGCGGCGGCCAACCTGCTCACCAATCCGGCGCTCGATCCGTTCGGAAAAATCCCTGAGTTCAAGTTCTGCGCGGTGCGCGCCGAGCCGGCGGAGATCCGCACCGCGGCGGCGGAGTAGCGCAACGCTCTCCGGCTGGCCGCTCAGAGAAAATTGTCAGTCGGCATCGGCTCGTAGAATTCCCACATGCTCCGGCTCACCGCGGGGACACTGGTCCGCGCCTCCGGCTCGCTCGCCCGTTGGGCCTCGACGAACGCGCTGAGGATGGCGATCGCGAGATCCGCATGGCGTGTCTCGATCGATTGATCGAGCCAGTCCGGCAGCTCGCGCTCGCGCGACAGCGCGCAATGCCATTCGCCTTCGTCATAGGCGATACGGCGAACCTGCCAGAGCGGCAGCTCGAGATCGATCAGCGCCAGCGCCGCGTCGGTCCAGGCACCGGACCGGATCAACTGCTCGACGCGCGCCGTCTTCTCGGCCTGGCCAAGCGAGGGATACCTGCGGCATGCCACGTCGAGAACTTCGGCCATCAGGCTGGCGTTGACTTCGCAGGCGTCGCGGAGCCGTGCGCTGAACTCGCCGAGGTCGTGACGTCTGGTGATTTGCAGCATGGCTTTGTCCCAGATCAGGCTGCGGCCGAAAGCGCCGGCCGACCGCCAAAATGGTCTAAACGCCATTTGAAAACGAGAGGAGGCGGGGGGCGGAGATATAGGAATGTCATAAACGCCGCCGTCGAAGATGGCGCGTGCGATCGTGCGCTTATGGAATTCCTATAACGTTGGCATAGCCGCCGCCTCGAAAACCTATGGGCCGGGTGTCACTTCTCCCGGCGACAACAGCGGAATGCCACATGTCGCGGCGCCGCTGTAATGCATAGGAGTTTCTCATGATGGACATCTTCATGTCGGCGCTTGGCCTCGCCTTCTTCGCAGCCGCCATCGGCTACGCCTACGCCTGCGAACGGCTGTAAGGGGAGTGCGCCATGAGCTTCGACTATTCGCTCGCCGGCCTCGTCTCGCTCGGTCTTCTCTTTTACCTCACTTACGCGCTGCTGCGGCCCGAGCGGTTCTGACCGCGCGCCTGCACGCCTGCATCCATCCCAAAAGGCTAAAATCCCATGACCGTCATCGGCTGGATTCAAATCCTCCTTTATTGCGCGATTGTGGTCGCGCTGGTGAAGCCGCTCGGCTGGTACATGACGCGCGTCTTCAATGGCGAGCGCACGTTCCTCTCCCCGATCCTGCGTCCGGTCGAGGCCGGACTGTACTGGATCAGCGGCGTCGACGAAAAGCGCGAGCAGCATTGGCTGACCTATGCGGTCTCCATGCTGCTGTTTCATGTCGGCGGCTTCTTCATCATCTATGGCGTGATGCGCCTGCAGGCGCTGCTGCCGTTCAACCCGGCCGGCCAGTCGGCCGTCGCGGAAGATCTCGCCTTCAACACCGCGATCTCCTTCATCACCAACACCAACTGGCAGAACTACGGCGGCGAGAGCACGGTCTCTTATCTCGTCCAGATGCTCGGCCTGACGCACCAGAATTTCCTGTCGGCGGCGACCGGCATCGCGCTCGCGGTCGCGCTGATCCGCGGCTTCTCCTGCTCCTCGATGCGCACCATCGGCAATTTCTGGGTCGATGTCACCCGCACGACCCTTTATGTGCTGCTGCCGGTCTGCATCGTGTACACGCTGTTCCTGGTCTGGCAGGGCATGCCGCAGACGCTCGGCGCCTATGTCGAAGCCACCACGCTGGAGGGCGGCAGGCAGACCATCGCGGTGGGTCCGGTGGCTTCGCAGGTCGCGATCAAGATGCTCGGTACCAATGGTGGCGGCTTCTTCAACGCCAACGCCGCGCATCCCTTCGAGAATCCGACGGCGCTGTCGAACTTCGTGCAAATGATCTCGATCTTCGCGATCGGCGCGGCGCTGACCAACGTGTTCGGCCGCATGGTTGGCAACCAGCGCCAGGGTTTTGCGATTCTCGCCGTCATGGGGACGCTGTTCCTCGCCGGCGTCACCGTCACCTACTGGGCGGAAGCCAACGGCACCACCGCGCTGCACGCGCTGGGGCTCACCGGCGGCAACATGGAGGGCAAGGAAGTCCGCTTCGGCATCGTGGCGTCCTCGCTGTTCGCCGTGATCACCACCGCCGCCTCCTGCGGCGCGGTCAACGCCATGCATGACAGCTTCACCGCGCTCGGCGGTATGATCCCGCTCATCAACATGCAGCTCGGCGAGATCATCGTCGGTGGCGTCGGCGCCGGTCTCTACGGCATGCTGCTGTTCGTCGTGCTGTCGATCTTCGTGGCGGGCCTGATGGTCGGCCGCACGCCGGAATATGTCGGCAAGAAGATCGAGGCGCGTGAGGTCAAGATGGCGATGCTCGCGATCCTGGTGCTGCCCCTGATGTATCTCGGCTGGACCGCGGTCGGTGTCGTGCTGCCGTCGGCGGTGGCCTCGATGGCCAATGCCGGCCCGCATGGCTTCACCGAGGTGCTCTATGCCTACACCTCCTCCACAGGCAACAACGGCTCGGCCTTCGCGGGGCTCACCGGCAACACCTTCTTCTACAATCTGACACTCGCCAGCGCGATGTTCGTCGGCCGTTTCTTCATGATCGTGCCGGCCATGGCGATCGCGGGCTCGCTCGCGGAGAAGAAGTCGGTGCCGGCGTCGAGCGGCACGTTCCCGACCACGGGTGGCCTTTTCGTCGGGCTCGTCGTCGGCGTGATCCTGATCATCGGCGGCCTCACCTTCTTCCCGGCGCTCGCGCTCGGCCCGATCGTCGAGCATCTCGCTGGCAACGCCAACACCCTGTTCTGATCTGGAGTGACCTCCATGGAAACCTTGAAACTGAAAAAGCGCTCGTCGATGTCGGCGATGCTGGACCCGAAAATCCTCAACCCAGCGATCCGGGCGTCTTTCGTCAAGCTCGACCCGCGGGCGATGATCAGGAATCCCGTGATGTTCGTGGTCGAGATCGTGGCCGCGCTGACGACCGTGATCTTCCTGCGCGACCTCTTGACCGGCGGCGAGCACCTCGGCTTCACCTTCCAGATCATCCTCTGGCTGTGGTTCACCGTGCTGTTCGCGAATTTCGCCGAAGCCGTCGCCGAAGGCCGCGGCAAGGCCCAGGCGGAATCGCTGCGCAAGACCCGCACCGAAAGCCAGGCCAAGCTGCTCTCGGGCTCGGATGGCACCGTTCGACTGGTGCCCGGCACCAGTTTGAAGGTCGGCGATGTCGTGCTGGTCGAGGCCGGCGACAACATCCCCTCCGACGGCGAGGTGATCCAGGGTGTCGCTTCCGTCAACGAGGCGGCCATCACGGGTGAGTCCGCGCCTGTCATCCGCGAGTCCGGGGGCGATCGATCCGCCGTGACCGGCGGCACGCAGGTACTGTCCGACTGGATCAAGGTCCGCATCACCGCGGCGCAGGGCTCGACCTTCATCGACCGCATGATCAGGCTGGTCGAAGGCGCCGAGCGGCAAAAGACGCCGAACGAGATCGCGCTCAACATCCTGCTTGCGGGCCTCACCATCATCTTCGTGTTCGCGACCGTGACCATTCCGAGCTATGCGGCCTATGCCGGCGGCTCGATCTCGGTCGTGGTGCTGGTGGCGCTGTTCGTGACCTTGATCCCGACCACCATCGGCGCGCTGTTGTCGGCGATCGGGATCGCCGGCATGGACCGCCTGGTTCGTTTCAATGTGCTGGCGATGTCCGGCCGTGCGGTCGAAGCTGCCGGCGACGTCGACACGTTGCTGCTCGACAAGACCGGCACCATTACCCTCGGCAACCGGCAGGCGACCGCCTTCCGTCCCGTCCGCGGCGTGACCGAGCAGGAGCTCGCGGATGCGGCGCAGCTCGCTTCGCTCGCCGACGAGACGCCGGAGGGCCGCTCGATCGTCGTACTGGCGAAGGAAAACTACGGCATCCGCGGCCGTGACATGGCCGAGCTTGGTGCGACCTTCATTCCCTTCGCGGCACAGACCCGCATGAGCGGCGTCGACGCCGGCGGCACGTCGGTGCGCAAGGGCGCGGTCGATGCGATCCTCAATCATGTCTCGGGTGGCTCGCAAGCGATCGCGAGTGGCAACACGATTCGCGCGATCCAGCCGCTGCTCAACTCCGACATCGGCCGCGAGCTGCAGTCGATTGCGGACGAGATCGCCAAGTCGGGCGGCACGCCGCTGGCGGTGGCGAAGGACGGCCGTCTGCTCGGCGTCATCCAGCTCAAGGATATCGTCAAGGGCGGCATCCGCGAGCGTTTCGCGGAGCTCCGTCGCATGGGCATTCGTACCGTCATGATTACCGGCGACAACCCGATGACCGCGGCGGCGATCGCGGCCGAGGCGGGTGTCGACGACTTCCTCGCCCAGGCCACGCCCGAGGACAAGCTGAAGCTGATCCGCGACGAGCAGGCCAAGGGCAAGCTGGTGGCGATGTGCGGCGACGGCACCAACGACGCGCCGGCGCTGGCGCAGGCCGACGTCGGTGTCGCCATGAACACCGGCACGCAGGCGGCGCGCGAGGCCGGCAACATGGTCGACCTCGATTCCAACCCGACCAAGCTGATCGAGGTGGTCGAGATCGGTAAGCAACTGCTGATGACGCGCGGCGCGTTGACGACGTTCTCCATCGCCAACGACGTGGCGAAATATTTCGCCATCATCCCGGCGATGTTCCTGACGTTCTACCCGCAGCTCAACGTGCTCAACGTCATGCATTTGGCGAGCCCGCAGAGCGCCATCCTGTCGGCGATCATCTTCAACGCGCTGATCATCATCGCGCTGATTCCGCTCGCGCTGAAAGGCGTCGCCTATCGCGCCGTCGGCGCAGGGGCGCTGCTTCGCCGTAACCTGATGATCTACGGCTTGGGCGGCATCATCATTCCCTTCATCGGCATCAAGGCGATCGACCTCGTCGTTGCCGCCTTGCATCTCGCGTAAGGAGGCAACCATGCTTCGCGAAATTCGTCCCGCCATCATCCTGTTGCTTGGGCTCACGCTGATCACGGGCCTGGCCTATCCGCTCGCCATGACCGCGGTCGCCGGCGTCATCTTCCCGAAACAGGCCGAAGGCAGCCTGATCGAGAAGGACGGCAAGGTGGTCGGCTCGGCCCTGATCGGGCAGGAGTTCAAGAGCGACAAATATTTCCACGGCCGTCCGTCCGCGACCGCGGCGCCCGACCCGAACGACTCGACCAAGACAGTGCCCGCGCCCTACAACGCGGCCAATTCCGGCGGCTCCAACCTCGGCCCGACCAGCAAGGCGCTGAACGATCGGGTCAGGGAGGACGTCGAGAAGCTCAAGGCTGAGAATCCCTCGATGCCGGTGCCGGCCGATCTCGTGACCACTTCGGGCAGCGGGCTTGATCCCGACATCTCGCCGGAGGCCGCGCTCTTCCAGGTGCCGCGCATCGCCAAGGTGCGGGGGCTATCGGAAGATCGCGTCCTCCAGCTTGTCAACGACAACACGGCGGGCCGCCTCGGCGGCCTGCTCGGCGAGCCCCGCGTTAACGTTCTGGCGCTGAACCTGGCGCTCGACGCCACCTCGAAGTGAGCCGGGCCTAGGCCCGGCGCACAGCGACGTTTATATTGGCCGCATGGTAAATCAGCGCCGTGATCCCGAACAACGTCCCTCGCCGGAGGCGCTCCTCGAAGCGGCCCGGCGGGAGGACAGCCCTCTCGGCAAGCTGAAGATCTTTGTCGGCGCCGCTCCCGGCGTCGGCAAGACCTACGAGATGCTGCAAAGCGCGCATGCCAGGCTGAAGGCCGGGACCGACGTCGTGGTCGGCTTTATCGAGACCCATGGCCGCGCCGAGACCGAGGCGCTGCTGCGGGGGCTGGAAGTCATTCCGCGCAAGCGCATCGAATACAAGGACCAGATCCTCGATGAGATGGACCTCGATGCCGTGATCGCGCGGCATCCGCAGATCGCCCTCGTCGACGAGCTTGCCCACACCAACGTCATCGGCAGCCGGCATCCGAAGCGCTATCTCGATGTCGAGGAGCTGTTGTCGCGCGGCATCGACGTCTATACGGCCGTCAACATCCAGCACATCGAAAGCCTCAATGATGTGGTCGCACAGATCACGCATGTGCGGGTGCGCGAGACCGTGCCGGATTCGATCTTCGATCGCGCCGATGCCATCGAGCTGATCGACCTCACGCCTGACGACCTGATCCAGCGGCTGAAGGAGGGCAAGGTCTATGTCCCCCAACAGGCCGAACGCGCGCTGGAGCATTATTTCTCGCCGGGTAATCTGACCGCGCTGCGCGAGCTGGCGCTGCGCCGCACCGCGGACCGCGTCGACGAGCAATTGCTCAACCACATGCAGGCCAATGCGATCGCGGGCCCATGGGCCGCCGGCGAGCGCATTCTCGTCTGCGTCAGCGAGGATCCGCGCGCGGTGGGGCTGGTACGTTACACCAAGCGTCTCGCCGATCGCCTGCACGCGCCCTGGACCGCGATCTCGATCGAGACGCGGCGCAGCCTGCAACTGACCGACGAGCAGCGCGACCGTCTCGCCGACACGTTGCGGCTGGCCGAAGCACTTGGCGCCGAGGCGCTGACCATTCCCGCCGTCGGCCGCCGCATCGCCGACGACATCATCAGCTTCGCCCACGCCAATAACGTCACCCAGATCATCATTGGCAAATCGTCCCGCTCGCGCTGGTTCGAGATCATGCGGGGCTCGGTGGTGCATGAGCTGGTACGGCGCGCCGGGAATATCAGCGTCAGTGTCATCGCCGGCGACGAGCTGCCATCAGGTCCGGGCGCGAAGCCTTCGGTGCAGACGGCGGCACGGAGCGAACCGTTCAATCCGCAGCCTTACCTGATGGCGCTCTTGATCGCGGGCATCGGCCTTGGCGTTGCCGAGATCATCAAGCCGCATTTCGGCATCGAGAACGTCGACCTGGTGTTCCTCACCGCAGTGGTAGGCGTTGCGGTGCGCTACGGCCTGTGGCCGTCCTTGCTTGCCAGCGTCGCCGCCTCGCTTGCTTATAATTTCTTCTTCCTGCCCCCGATCTACACCTTGACCATCACTGATCCAACCAATGTCGCGGCATTCTTCTTCTTCATGCTGATCGCGATCCTGGTCTCCAATGTCGCCGCACGTGTGCGCACCCAGGCCGATACCGCAATTGGCCGGATACTGACCACCGAGCAGCTTTACGCCTTCAGCCGCAAGCTCGCAGGCACCGCGACCCTCGACGACGTGCTGTGGGCGACCGCCTATCAGACCGCCTTGATGCTGAAAGTGCGCGTGGTGCTGCTGCTGCCCGAAGACAGAGTGCTGACGGTGAAGGCGGGCTATCCGCCCGAGGATGAGCTCGACAAGGCCGACCTTGCCGCGGCGAATTGGGCCTGGAGCAATGATCGCCCGGCCGGCCGCGGCTCGGATACGTTGCCGGGCGCCAAGCGGCTGTTCCTGCCGATGCGAACCGGGCGCGGGCTGATCGGCGCGATCGGCATCGATGACGACCGCAGTGGGCCGTTGCTGACACCGGATCAGCGCCGCCTGCTTGACGCGCTGGTCGACCAGGGCGCGCTTGCGATCGAGCGCGTGCTGCTGGTGGAGGGCATGGACCAGGTCAAACGGACGGTGGAATCGGAGCGGCTGCGCTCGGCGCTGCTCACGTCGATCTCGCATGACCTGAAGACGCCGCTCGCCTCGGTGCTTGGCGCGGCCTCCACCATGCGCGATCTCGCGAGCAACCTGTCGGACACCGAAAAGCGCGACCTGCTCGCAACCGTGATCGACGAATCCGAACGCCTCAACCGCTTCATTGCCAACCTGCTCGACATGACCAAGCTCGAATCCGGCGCTATCGTACCCAACAGCGCGCTGCACGATGTCGGCGAAATCGTCGGCAGCGCGCTGCGGCGCGCCGGAAAAATCCTGGCGCGGCACAAGGTCTCGCTCGAACTCGCGGCCGACCTGCCGATGCTGCAGCTTGATGCCGTCCTGTTCGAGCAGGTGCTGTTCAACCTGTTCGACAACGCCGCAAAATATTCGCTGCCCGACACCACGATCTCGATCCGGAGTTTTCGCGAGCGGGATTTCGTTTCGCTGCAGGTCGCCGACGAAGGCGAGGGCATTCCGCCGACCGAGCTTGAAAGCGTGTTCGACAAGTTCTACCGCGTGCAGAAGGGCGACCATGTCCGTCCCGGCACGGGGTTGGGCCTTGCCATCTCGCGCGGCTTTGTCGAAGCCATGAACGGCCGGATCGCGGCCGCCAACCGCACCGACCGCAGCGGCGCGGTGCTCACCATCCGCCTGCCGATCCCGGCGGGCTCCCGCGCCCTGGATACCGCCGCATGAACGCCAACCCGATCAAGGTGCTTGTCATCGACGACGAGCCGCCGATCCGCAAATTGCTGCGGATGGGGCTGAGCACGCAGGGTTACGAGATCCTGGAAGCGCCGAACGGCAAGACCGCGCTGGAGCTGCTTGCGCAAAGTCCGGCGCTGGTCATCCTCGATCTCGGCCTGCCTGATATCCAGGGCCATGAGCTGCTTCGCACCATTCGCGGCCGCAACGAGAGCGTGCCGATCGTGGTGCTGTCGAGCCGCGGCGACGAAGCCGGCAAGGTGCAGGCGCTCGACCTCGGCGCCGACGATTATCTGACAAAGCCGTTCGGCATGGATGAGCTGCTGGCGCGCCTGCGCACGGCACTGCGGCACCAGCTACAGGTCCATGGCGAGCGGCCGGTGTTTCGCTCCGGCGATCTCTCGGTCGATCTGGTCCGGCGTATCGTGAAAGTCGGCGAGGGCGAGATAAAACTGTCGCCGAAGGAATATGAGCTGCTGCGCGTGCTGGTGCAGCACGCCGGCAAGGTGCTGACCCATCGCTTCCTGCTGAAGGAGCTGTGGGACGAATTGACCGACGCGCAATATCTGCGGGTCTATGTGCGCCAGCTCCGGCAGAAGATCGAGGCCGATCCCGAGCGCCCGCAATTCGTTCTGACTGAGACCGGCATTGGCTATCGCCTGCGCGCGGCAGACTAAGTCCCATCTTCGGAACCATCATGCGTTGCCTGGATTAGGTCCGTGCAACCGGAGAATTTCTCTATGGCACGAAAGTATTCCAAGAAGGCGTCCAGCAGCGTCGAGCGCGCGATGAAGAAGCGCAAGAGCGGCACGCTGAAGAGCGGCCGCTCCGGCCGCAAGGTCAAGAGCCGCAAGCAGGCCATCGCCATCGGACTGTCCGAGGCGCGCAAGAAGGGCGCCAAAGTGCCGAAGAAGCGGAAGACGGCGAAGAAGCGCAAGTCGAAGCGGTAGGCTGCCTCCGTCATGCAATGACGATCATACCCTTCCGGTAGGCGCGGGGAGCCATCGCAGTCTCCCAGCATTTCCAATCACTTCGGAACTCCAACCGGTCTTGGGTTTTGGTTTCGAGAGCGTGCGGACGCGTGCTAGGCTCACACCCGCTATTGCAAGAGAGTGATCGTGCCTACCCGCAAACTATCGACCTATCGAAAAAAGCGCGACTTTGAGAAGACCGCCGAACCCTCGGGCGAAGCGAAGGTCGCGCCGTCCAGCCGCCTCCGCTTTGTCATTCAGAAGCACGCCGCGACCCGGCTGCATTATGATTTCCGGCTTGAGTATGACGGCGTCTTCAAGTCCTGGGCGGTGACGCGCGGCCCTTCGCTCGACCCGCGTGACAAGCGGTTGGCGGTCGAGACCGAAGACCATCCGCTCGATTACGGGGATTTCGAAGGCACGATCCCAAAGGGGCAGTATGGCGGCGGCACGGTGCAGCTCTGGGACCGCGGCTATTGGGAATCGGATAATCCGGCCGCCGGCTTCAAAAAGGGCGATCTCAAGTTCAATCTCCATGGCGAGAAGCTGCACGGAAGCTGGGTACTCGTGCGCATGCGACATAACCGCGATGGCAGCAACCGCACCAATTGGCTCCTGATCAAGCACCGCGACGAATATGCGAAGGAGGGAGAGGAAAACGACGTCCTCGATGAGGATCGCTCGGTCGCCTCGGGGCGGTCGATCGCCGAAATCGCCGAAGGCAAGGGCAAGGCGCCAAAGCCGTTCATGATGGCAAAAAACGGCCGCGGCAAAGCCGATGCGGTCTGGCATTCCAATCGCGGTGAGGCCGCGGAGGCGCGCGAGAAAAATCGGGTCGGCAGGAACGGCGAGAGGCCAGCGAAGCGCGTTGAGGCGAAACACATCGACTCGATTCCATCGTTTGTGGCGCCACAGCTCTGTGTGTCCGTCGAGCGCCCGCCGGGCGGCGAGGGCTGGGGTCACGAGATCAAATTCGACGGCTACCGCATGCAATTGCGCGTCGAGGGCGGCAAGATTTCCTTGAAGACCCGCAAAGGACTGGATTGGACCGAAAAGTTTTCGGCGATCGCCAGGGAAGCGAAGTCGCTACCGGACGTACTGATCGACGGCGAGATCGTCGCGCTCGACGACGATGGCGTGCCGCAATTTCTCCGACGCTGCAGGCGGCGCTCTCCGAGGGCAAGACCGGCAAGCTGATCTTCTTTGCGTTCGATCTGCTGTTCGTCGAGGATATGGATTTGCGGCGGCTGCCGCTGCGGGATCGCAAGGCGCGGCTGAAGGAATTGCTGGACGAGCATGGCGGCAAGAACATCCGTTATGTCGAGCATTTCGAGGTCGACGGCGAGGCAGTGATGGACTCCGCACGCGAGTTGTCGCTTGAGGGCATCGTCTCCAAGAAGCTCGCCGCACCCTATCGTTCCGGCCGCACGGACAGCTGGACCAAGGCCAAGGCGCGCGCCGGTCAGGAGATCGTGGTCGGCGGCTGGAAAACCACCAACGGCAAATTCCGCTCGCTGATGGCCGGCGTCTATCGCAAAGATCATCTCGCTTTTGTCGGCATGGTCGGTACCGGTTTCGGCCAGAACAAGGTGAAAGCCTTCATGCCGGCGCTGAAGGCGGCGGCATCCGACGAGAGCCCGTTCGGCGGCAAGAACGCGCCGCGCAAGGCGCGGGACGTGCATTGGCTCAAGCCGGAGCTGGTGGCCGAGATCGAATTTGCCGGCTGGACCGGTGACGGCAACGTCCGGCAAGCGGCATTCAAGGGTTTGCGGCAGGACAAGGATGCGCGCGAGGTACGGGCGGAGCTGCCGAGGATGACCGCTGTGGCGCAGCCTGCGGCGGCAAAGGCAGCGGTCAAGTCAAAGAAGGTGATCGCAGCGCGGGCGAAGCCCGCGGACGGCAAGACCAACGAGGTCATGGGCGTCGTCATCTCCCATCCCGACAAGGCGATGTGGCCGGATGCCGGAGACGGAGAGCCGGTCACCAAGCTCGATCTCGCCCGCTATTTCGAGGCGATTGGCGAATGGATGATCGAGCATCTCAAGGGCCGGCCGTGCTCGATCGTACGAGCGCCCGACGGCATCAAGGGCCAGCAATTCTTCCAGCGCCATGGCATGCAGGGCACGTCAAAATTGCTGGAGCTCGTCAAGGTCTCGGGCGATCGAAAGCCCTACCTGCAGATCGATCGCGTCGAGGGACTTGCGGCGGTGGCGCAGCTCGGCGGGCTTGAGCTGCATCCCTGGAACTGCGCGCCGGACGAATATGACGTGCCAGGGCGGCTGGTGTTCGACCTTGACCCCGATCCGGATGTGAAATTTTCTGGCGTGATCGAGGCTGCCAAGGCGATGCGAACGCATCTTTCCGATCTCGGCATGGAAAGCTTTTGCAAGACCACCGGCGGCAAGGGGCTGCATGTCGTCGTGCCGTTGCTGCACGGCGCCAGGGACAAGGTGAGCTGGAAGGAAGCCAAAGCCTTCGCCCAGGGTGTTTGCCAGCTCATGGCCAGCGAGGATCCCGATCGCTACCTCATCAACATGTCGAAGGCCAAGCGCAAGGGAAAGATCTTCCTCGACTATCTGCGCAACGACCGGATGTCGACCGCGGTCGCGGTGCTCTCGCCGCGTGCGCGCAGCGGGGCCACTGTGTCGATGCCGCTGACCTGGGCGCAGGTGAAGGGTGATCTCGATCCAAAACGCTTCACCGTCCGCTCCGTGCCATCGCTGCTCGCGAAGACGAAGGCATGGGACGGCTATGACGATGCGGCGTCGTCGATCAAGGCCGCGATGAAGAAGCTGGAACAGAAGTAGGGTCGGCTAAGCGAAGCGAGCCCACCGAAGTGGTGGGCACGGCGCAAGTGCGCCTTTGCCCACCCTCATATGAGGCCTTTTGAGTCAAGCGTCGCGCGGTAGGCTTGAGTGTAATTTTTTGGTGTAGGGCGTAGAGGCGGCGCGCGGAGCCATGCGTAGCGCAGCGTGCCGCCGCGGTCGAGGCGCTCAGGGACTGACTTCCGGCGATTTATGCAGCAGCTCACTGCATCACCTCATATCCGGTCGGACCGCCATGGCCCGCACCCACATTCCGCATGCTCGCGGCGAGGAAGTCACAAGGATGAGACCCATCTACGAAGCAGCCTGGTTGCTGGCCCAAGGGTGGCACGGTCATCATCCATCCCGCGCTGACCGCCGCGGATGCCGCGACGCTTGGCGCGTTCGTTGAAGGGTTTACATCTCTACCGCCTTGAGCATCGCTCCCTCGGGCACAAGGCCGGTTGTGAGATAGCGCCAGAGCGCCACGATGAGCTTGCGCGCCAAGGCCACAATGGCGATGCGCTTGATGCGTTTGCTGGCATTAAGCGTGCGCCGCCGATAGTCTTGGGTGAGCTTGCTGTCCGGCTGATGCCGCACCCACAGCCAGGCCATCTCGATCGCGGTGCAACGGGCGCGCGGGTTGCCCGCTTTGCTGATGCCTTGGTCGCGATCGGTCCCGCCGCTCTGCCATGGACTGGGCGTCAGCCCGAAATAGCTCGCGACCTCACGCCGATTGCGGAAGTCCTTGTAGAACACCTCGTGGGTCAGCGTCGTTGCGAACGCCGGGCCGAGGCTTTTGAGCCGGAGCAAGAGTTCGCTGCGCTGGGCCATCTGAGCCGCCGCTGGGGTCAGGTCCGCGGCCGCCTGTGGCCGCGCGAGCGCCTCGAGCTGCTCGCGCACCAGCATCAGCCGTGCGTGTTCCCGCTTGATCTCGGCCATGATCTGCGGCGGCACCGCCTGGCCTTGCCAGTCCTGCTGCCTCGCCAGCCAGCTTAGCCAGTCGCGCCGGCGCGGGTTCCCGGTCGCCATGCCCAACAGCCGCAGCAGCGCCTTGATCCGGTTGGTATGAGCGGTCTGTTCCTTGGTCAACCGGCCGCGGTCGCGGCTGGCGCGGCGCGCGTCCTCCTGCTCGGGGGTCGGCACCCGCACGATCCGTACCACGCGCGGTTCACCGCGCAGGTACGCCATCAGCGTGCGCAGCATCTTCTCGCCATCGATCCGGTCGGTCTTCACCCGCCGCGCGCGCTGATCTACCGCAATGCTCGCAGGGTCGAACACATAGTTCGTGATCCCAGCCGCCAGCAGAAGCCGATGCAGCCAAAACCCGTCGTAGCCTGCCTCGTAGCAACTCGTCACCGCCGGCACCCCTCCCAGCGCCCGTGCCGCCCGCTCGCGCATCCGATCAACGAGCGCCAGCAACCCGGCATGATCGCCGCCCTCCAGCCTATGGTGCGATATCTTGTCCCTGTCCGGGCAGTGCATCGTCACCAGCCAACTCCTCTGGCTCAGTTCGATCGCAACCAAAATCGTGCCACAATAGCCCGCGGTGGGCGGGTCCATAGACGATGCTTGCATCTCTCTCTCCGATGGTTCGAGTGTTGGAACCCAAACCTATCGGAAAGGACACGCTCACCGCCTCATGGTATCTACAACCTCGCTGCACACGCTCGATCGTGACGCTGCGGCTTCTCGATTTCGAAGACTGGCGGTCTGGAATACTGGATCACCCGCTCCTGTGCGCAATTGCGCACAAGGCGGGTGATGACAGTTTTCGCGTGTCTCACAATGTTTGCGTTATAGCCTTCCGAGCAGAAGCAGGATCAGCAGGATCACGATGATCAATCCAAGACCGCCGCCGCCGTAATAGCCGGTGCCGTAAAACGGTCCGCCGCCGATGCCGCTGAAGCCGCCGAGCAGCGCGATGATCAGAATAATCAGGATGATTGTGCCGATAGACATTTAACCTCCTCAGCCCGTCAAGGGCACCTGTGTTAGCCTGGACCGGCGAGGAAACCTGTTGGAACCCGTAAAGTTCCCGCTTTTGCGCCGCGATATTCGCCTGCTCTTCTCTTCGAACGCGGCGTGCCTACATGAAATTGATCCAGCAGAGGATTTCTCGATGTCCGCACCGCTCGTCGTTTCCATCCCGCATCGCCTCGGCCGTGAGGAAGCCGCGCGCCGTCTCAAGGGCGGGCTGTCACGCGCCGCCAGCAGTGTTCCTGTGCTGAGCGTGGATGAAGAGCGTTGGGACGGCGACCAGATGTTCTTCCGTGTTCGCGCGCTCGGACAGGCTGCATCGGGCAATATCAACGTCGGTGATGACCACGTGCGGCTGGAAGTGGTGCTGCCCTGGCTGCTGCAGCGTTTTGCGCAGATGGCACAGGCCGCGATCCGCGACCGCGGTACGTTGCTGCTCAATAAGCCGAAATGATTCTTCTTCTTTCGCGTCGCAGCAACGAAAGTTGGTGAAAATCCGGCGCCAGGCAAGTCTCGTCAGCTTGCTGGTAACGAATTCGGCGGACCATCATCGCAAGTGCGGAGGAGGGAACCGGCCCCTGAGCCGGCACGACATCCGCCAGGCCGTCCGGCCGTTCGATCCCGGGCGGCCTTTGCGCGTTCAGGCCTGCGCAGACACGCGCTTTCGAGCCGGCTTTTCCGCGGCGACAAATTCCGCCCTCAGGACCACGGCCGGCAGGCCGCGAAACAGCGTCGATAGCGCCAGCTCTGCCGCCTCGCTTCCTTCAATCACATATCCCGGCATACTCACCGCTGCCTCGATCGCTTCGCTTTGTGGCCAGACCCGGCCGCCATCGGAGAACGCGGCGAAGTGTCTTGTTACGATGACAATCGCGGCGCTGCGGCCATGTCGCCGGGCAAAGGCAATGACATGTTCGGAGTGTGGCCCGGTCACCTCCAGCGGCTGATAGTCACCGAGCGTAAACACGTCGGCGAGCTCGGCCCGCAGTTTCAGGAGGTGCGCGGTCCAGGCGAGCTTGAGATGGCCATCTGCCCAGTTCCGGGCAAGCGTGTCCCAATCGGGCCCGCGCAGTGAAGCAAGCGCTGTGGCTCGCTCCGTGAAGTCGACCGGTCTTCGGTTGTCAGGATCGACCAGCGACAGGTCCCAGAGCTCCGTGCCCTGATAGAAGTCCGGCACGCCCGGCATCGTCGCTTTCAGCGTGAGCTGGCTGATCGAATTGAGCGCGCCCAGCAGCGCGACACGCTGCGCCAGGGTCGCGATCGATTCCAGGAATTCACCTGATATCGCGGGATCAAGAATACGCGCGATGAACGTGTTGAGGCCCGCCTCGTAAGTCTCGTGCGGATTGAGCCAGCTCGTCTGCTCCTTGCCCTCGCGCGCAGCCTTCAATGCATAGGCCTGGATGCGTTCGGTGAACGTGGCGTCGGCTCCCTCCAGCGGCCACGCGCCGATCAGTGTCTGGTACAGCATATATTCCGCGGCGACCGAAGGCGCGCGCATGTCGCCATCCGTCACCAGATGCAGCGCGTTCAGAACCTTCCAACGCGCCACCGCGCTGGTCCAGTCATGCGGAATTTCCGTCAACGCCATGAGCCGCGCGCGCGCGTCCTCGCCGCGCTTGGTGTCGTGGGTCGCGGTTGCCGTCATGCCGTGCGGCCACTCTCGTGCGCGTGCCTGCATCAGCTCGTGAAACTCGGGAACGGACAGCGCCTTTGCAGCAGGATCGCCGCCGACCTCGTTCAGCGCGAGCAGGCGATGGAATCGATAGAACGCGGTATCCTCCAGCGACTTCGCCATCAACGGCCCGGTGAACTGCTGCAGCTTCAGCGCAAAGCGGCGTACGCGCGGCGCGCTGTGCGGCGGCCGGCCCGGCTTGATCAGGTCGAGCGTCAGCGCGTCGCGGAGGAAATCGAAAATTCCCTCGTCGGCGGCGTACCATTCGGCCCGTGCGCGGGCGATGGTGATCTCGATCAGAGCGCGGTCATGCGCGCTCGGGCCAGCTGCGGTCAGATAGGTGCGATAGACCGGGAAATGCAGCACATAGAGTTCGAGCGCCTGCCGCAAACTGTCGGCGGAATAATCCCGCGTCGAATAATGGCCGCTGGCGATGCGCGCGAGCAGGCGCGTCAGCACGGTGAACTCGCTGGTCAGCAACGTCTCCAGCACGCGTCGCTTGGCGACCTTCAGCGCCGGTTCGAGCCTTGGCGCCTGGTTGCTGACCTGACGCCAGACCTCGTCGAGCGGATCGAGTCCCTTGCCGTCGACCAGAAGCTGCGCGATCGCGTTCATCCACTCATAGCCGGTGGTGCCGTGGACGCCGGAAAATGGCTGCAGCCTCTCGCCTTCGCCGAGGATCTTTTCGACCACGACATAAAATGGTCTGGTTTCGCCGCCCTGCGCCTCGCGGATCAGGCGCCGCAGGCGCTGGAAGTATTGCGCGGGATCGCGCAGGCCGTCGATGTGGTCGAGCCGCAGGCCCTGCAGCTCGCCGTCAGCGATGAGTTGTTTTACCAGCCGATGCGCCGCCTCGAACGTACTCGTCTCTTCGACGCGCAGGCCGGCGAGCGAGTTGACGTCGAAGAAGCGGCGATAGTTGATGTCGCTGGAGGCAAGGCGCCAATGGCCGAGCTTGTAATGCTGTCGCTCCAGCAGGTGATGCAGCGCCAGGGTCTGCGCATCGCGGTCAGCGCCGGCGCGATAGGCTTCGAGTCCGCGCGCGATGATTTCGGCGCCGCCGGCAATCTCCTTCAGCTGCTGCTTGAAGCGCGGCGCTTCCTGACGATTGGGATGGCGCAAGCCCGTGTAGCGCGAGGCGAGGGCGAGGATATGCTTTCCGGCTTCGCTTGCCTCGGCACCGGCCTCCTTCACCACCGTCCGCAGCAGCTCGCCATAGCGCTCCGGCGCGATCGGCAAGCGGTGTTCGAAATACCAGCAGGAGAAGCTGCCCTCGTTCGCATCATAACGCAGCTCGATCTTGCCGTGCTCCAGCGCCTCGCCATAGGACGAGCCCAGGATCGGCAGCAATACGCCGCCGCGTTTGCGGTAGGGCAGCAGGTCCCAGTCGATGTCGAACGCGCTGGCATGCGGCGAGGCCGGACCCCATTCCAGCGTGTCGAGCCACCAAGGATTGTCGGCAAAGTGCACGCCGACATGGTTGGGAACGAAATCGAGGATCAGGCCGAGGTCGTGCGCGCGCAACGCCTGAGAGAGCTTTGCAAAGCCGGCTTCGCCGCCGAGCTCCGGATTGAGCCTGGTGTGATCGACCACGTCGTAGCCGTGAGACGAACCTTTCCGCGCCTTCATGAAAGGCGACGCGTAGAGATGGGTGATGCCGAGGTTCTTGAGATACGGCACGACCGCGGCTGCCTTTTCGAAGTCGAAATCCGCGGTCAGCTGCAGGCGATAGGTCGCAAGCGGGATCGAGGGAGGCATGTCATCCTCCGAGGCGCCAATACACAGACCAGGGCGGCAGCCGGTTGCCGGGATCGCCGCCCCATATCGGCGTTCCCGTCATGTCGGCCGCGTTGTTCGCAATTTCGTTCGACGAGAGATTGGCAACCAGCCGCAGTGTCACGTCATCGCTCATGTGCCATTGGGCCGTGAGCAGGCCGTCGTCCGCGGCATGAGCCTGGCCAAAGCGAGCCCCCGCCAGTCGTGGCGCGATCTCACGCTGGCGGATGGCGAGCAACTCGCGCACCCGTGCCAGCCGCGCAGCGCCAGCGGGCGTTTCGGGCGTCTGCCAATCGAGCACGGCAAATTCGAAGGTGGAAGGCTCGAGCGGATCGGGCACCTCCTCGCCATATTTGTCGTAGGCCCATTTGTATTCCTGCTTGCGCCCCTGGCGGACGGCATTGGCGAGATCGCCCTCGAAATCGCAGAAGAACGGGAAGGGCACCTTCGAGCCCCATTCCTCACCCATGAACAACATGGGTACCATGGGCGCCAGCAGCGTTACCGCGAGCGCGGCTTCGATCTGCTCCGGCGGGGCCAGGCTCTCCAGCCGGTCGCCAAGGGCCCGGTTGCCGATCTGGTCATGGTTCTGCAGGAAATTGACAAAGGTCGCCGGCGGCAGCTTCCCGCTCGGCTCTCCGCGCGGTCTGTTGCCCCAGAAGGCCGAGATTTCACCCTGGTACACAAAACCCGAAGCCAGCGCGCGGGCGAGATCGCTGCGCGGCGATTGATGATAGTCGCCGTAATAGCCATTGCTCTCGCCGGTGAAGAGCACGTGCCAGGCGTGGTGATAGTCGTCGTTCCATTGCCCGCGGTATTTGCCGCGCGGCGGCTCCTGTGCCGCATCCAGCAGACTGGCGCGGTTGTCGCCATTCTCGAGCACGAGATGGATATGCCGGCCGGTCGCCGTGGCCAGCCGGCCGGCCGCGATGCTGAGATCGTGCAGCATCGAAGGCATGCCGGGTTCCGCGAAGATGTGATTGGCGGCATCGAAACGCAGCCCGTCGAAGCGATAATCGCGCAGCCAATGGAGCGCGTTCTCGATCGCGAACGCGCGCACTTCAGGCACGCGATAGTCAATCGCACTGCCCCAGGGCGTGTGGGCCTCGGTGAAGAAGCTCGGCGCGTAGCGGCCGAGGAAATTTCCTTCAGGGCCGAAGTGATTGTAGACCACATCCAGAAACACCATCAGGCCGCGCAGATGGGCTTCGTCGATCAGCGTCTTGAGGTCTTCGGGCCGGCCATAGGCGCTGTCGGGAGCATACCAGAGCACGCCGTCATAACCCCAGCCGCGACGGCCAAAGAAATCCGCCAGCGGCATCAGCTCGAGCGCGGTGATGCCGGTGCCGACGAGATGGTCGAGTTTTTCGATCATCGCGCGATAGGTGCCACCCTCGGTGAAGGTGCCGACATGAGTTTCGATCAAAATGGTTTCGGCCCATGGCCTCCCGCGCCAATCCCTGGCGCGCCATCGAAAGCTCGCGTGATCGATCACCTCACTTGGGCCGAACACGTCCTCCGGCTGGAAGCTCGAAGCAGGATCCGGCACGTCGATCTCGTCATCGATACGGAATTTATAGCGTGCGCCGGGACCCGCGCCGGCGACATCAAGAACGAACCAGCCGCCACCGTCGCGCCGCATCGCCTGCGGCTTTTTCTCCAGCACGAGATCGACGTGCTTCGCCGCCGGCGCCCACAGACGGAACGACGTGCCGTCCTTGCCCGGGCTTGCGCCAAACCGCGCTTCGCTCATGCCGCGCCCGCAAAGGCCAGCACCGAGCGGGGCGGGGCCTTTGTGTCGGCGCCGGAGGCAAAAGCAGCGCTCTCCGGCTTGATCTCCGTGGTGTTCAGCACCTGCTGCCAGCTCCTGTATTCCGGCGTCTTCGGAAGTTTGAACGCGATCTCCTCGGGCGCCGCGTTCAGCACAATAAAGATCGGCGCCTGTGCTTGTTCCATCGGGCCCAGCACATAGGCGAGAAAGCGGCCGTCCGGAAATTTCCAGTCGGCTTCCTGCATCTCCTCCGCCTCCGGCGTCAGCCACAGCACGCCATAGGAGCCGTCCCCGCGCCGTCCGTCGAGCCAGCGTTGGCTCTTGATTTGCGGAAATTTCTCGCGCAATGCGGTCATGTGGCCGACGAAATCGGTGAGGTCGTCGCCGTCCTTGCCGAGAGTTTCCCAGCCGATCCAGCCCGTTTCGTTGTCCTGGCAATAGGCATTGTTGTTGCCGTTCTGGGTGTTGCCGACCTCGTCGCCGGCCAGCATCAGCGGCAGGCCCTGCGCGAGAAACAGACATGCAAGCTGGTTCTTGCGGAGCCGGCGGCGCAGCGCGACGATGGCGGCATCGTCGGTTGGGCCCTCATGACCGCAATTGTTGCTGTGGTTATCGTTGGAGCCGTCGCGGTTGTCTTCGCCGTTGGCTTCGTTGTGCTTCTGGTTGTAACTGAACAGGTCGGCCAGCGTGAAGCCGTCATGGACGGTGATGTGGTTGACGCCGGCGCGCAGCTTGCGGCCGTCATGGTGAAACAGGTCGGAGGACGCGGTCATGCGGCTCGACACTTCGCCGATCAAGCTGCCTTCGCCGCTCCAGTAGCGCCGCATGGCGCTGCGATAGCGGTCGTTCCATTCCGACCATTGCGAGGGAAATCCACCGACCTGGTAGCCGCCCATGCCGAGATCCCAGGGTTCGGCGACGAGCTTGATGCCTGATAGCACCGGGTCCTGCCGGATCGCGGTGAGGAACGCGGCGTTGCGGTCAAAGCCGGTCGGTGTGCGCGCCAGCGTGGTCGCGAGATCGAAGCGGAAGCCGTCGACATGGCAGACCTCGACCCAATAGCGCAGCGAGTCCATCACCATCTGCAGCACGCGGGGATGGGTGAGGTTGACCGAGGAGCCGCAGCCGGTGAAGTCGTCGTAGTAGCGCTTGTTGTCCTGCTTCAGCCAATAATAGGAGGCGTTGTCGATGCCGCGGAAAGACAGCGTCGGACCGAGATGGTTGCCCTCGGCGGTGTGGTTATAGACGACGTCGAGCATCACCTCGATGCCGGCGTCATGCAGCCGAGCCACCGTCGTGCGAAACGCGTCGAGCGGATTGTCCTGGGCGTAGCGCGGCTCCGGCGCAAAAAAGGACAGGGTGTTGTAGCCCCAGTAATTCGCCAGCTTCTTCTCGACCAGGATGCGGTCATCGACAAACGCATGGATCGGCAACAGCTCGACTGTGGTGACGCCGAGCTTCCTCAGATGCGCGATCATTGCCGGCGACGACAGTCCGCCATAGGTCCCGCGCAAATTGGGCGGCACGTCGCTGCGTGTTTGCGTCAGGCCCTTGACGTGGGCCTCGTAGATGATGGTGTCCGCCCAGGGGATGCTTGGGCGGATTTCGCGCCGGCCCCAGTTGAAGGTCTCGTCGACCACGACGGCCTTCGGCATGCCGCGCGCATTGTCGCGGCGGTCGAAGGAAAGGTCTTCGCGCGGACTGCCGGTGCGATAGGCGAAATGCGCGTCGCTCCACACCAGCCGCCCCGCGAGCCGCTTGGCGTAGGGATCGAGCAGCAGCTTGTTGGCGTTGAAGCGGTGGCCGTGCTCGGGCTCGTAGCGACCATGAACGCGATAGCCGTAGAGCTGCCCCGGCGAGACGTCGTTGAGATAGCCATGCCAGACGTCCTCGGTACATTCCGGCAGCTCGACGCGTTCGAGCTCCCGGCGCCCCTGGTTGTCGAACAGGCACAGCTCGACCTTCTCCGCGTTCGCCGAAAACAGCGCAAAATTGGTACCGCGGCCGTCCCAGCTTGCGCCGAGACGCGAAAAGGTTCCAGCGGTGAGGCGCATGGATCAGCCTTCAGGTACAAGAAATATGGCGGCCAACGGCGGGATCGTGAGATTGAGTTCCGGCGTGTCGCTGTCCCAGGCGCGGGCTCCGCCGAAATTGCCGACATTGCTGCCGCCGTACATGGAGGCGTCGGAATTGAAGGCCTCGCGCCACTGGCCGGCAAAGGGGACGCGGACGCGGTAGTTATAATAGACATTCGGCGAAAAATTCACCACGACCAGGCAGCGCGCGCGCTCGTCATGGCCCTTGCGGATCCAGGCGAATACGTTCTGGTTGGCATCTTCGGTAATGACCCATTCGAAGCCCGATGCCTCACAATCGAGCTCATGCAATGCGGGCACGCTGCGATAGAGCTGGTTGAGATCGCGGATCAGGGTCTGGATGCCCGCATATTTCTTCTGCTCCAGCAGATTCCAGTCGAGCGAATGATCGTGATTCCACTCGCTCTCCTGGGCGATCTCGCAGCCCATGAACAAGAGCTTCTTGCCGGGATGGCCGAACATGAAGCTGTAATAGGCGCGCAGGTTGGCGAAGCGCTGCCAGTCGTCGCCGGGCATGCGCCCCAGGATCGAACGTTTGCCGTGCACGACCTCGTCATGCGACAGCGGCAGGATGAAATTTTCCGAGAACGCGTAGTGCAGGCCGAACAGGATGTCGCCGTGGTGGTATTTGCGGTGGATGGGGTCCTTGCCGATATATTTCAGCGTGTCGTGCATCCAGCCCATGTTCCACTTGTAGCCGAAGCCAAGCCCGCCATGGTCGACCGGACGCGACACCTGCGACCATGCCGTTGACTCCTCCGCCGCCGTGGTCGCCTGCGGGAAGCGGGAAAACACCTCGGTGTTGAAGCGGCGCAGGAAAGCGATCGCATCCAGATTTTCCCGCCCGCCATGCTTGTTCGGAATCCAGCCGCCATAGGGCCGGCTATAGTCGAGATAGAGCATGGAGGCGACGGCATCGACGCGGAGCCCATCGATGGCGTAGCGCTCCAGCCAGAACAGCGCGTTTGACACCAGGAAGTTGGAGATTTCGGTGCGGCCGTAATTGTAGATCAGCGTGCCCCAGTCGAGATGGCGGCCCTGCATCGGATTGGCGTGCTCGTAGAGCGCCGTGCCGTCGAAGTGGCCGAGGCCGTGCGGATCATCAGGGAAATGCCCCGGCACCCAGTCGAGGATCACCCCCAGGCCTAGTGCGTGGCAGGCATCGACCAGCGCGGAAAAATCCTCCGGCGAGCCGAAGCGGCTTGTGGGAGCAAACAGCCCGGTCGGCTGATAGCCCCAGGAGCCGTCGAACGGATGTTCGCTGACCGGCAGGAACTCGACATGGGTGAAGCCGAGATCGCGTACATAGGCTGGCAACTGCTCGGCCAGCTCGCGATAGGTCAGCCATTCATTATCGCCCTTGCGCCGCCATGAGCCGAGATGGACTTCGTAGATCGAGATCGGCGCGCCGCGCGAATTGATGCCATCGGGCGCGGGGCGCGGACGCGGCAGTTTTTCCTCATCGAGCACGATGGACGCGGTTTTGGGGCGCACTTCCGCGGCAAAGGCCAGCGGATCGGCCTTCAGCGGCAAATGCTGGCCATGCGGTCCGATGACGTCGAACTTGTAGTGATCGCCGGCCTTGGCCTGCGGGATGAACAATTCCCAATAGCCTTGACCGCGCCCTCGCATCGGATGCCGCCGCGCGTCCCAGAAATTGAAATCGCCGACAACGCTGACCCGCCGCGCGTTCGGCGCCAGCACCACAAAGGCGACGCCCTCGACGCCGTCCATCACCCTTGGATGCGAGCCGAGCTTGTCGTAGAGCCGCTGATCGCTGCCCTCGCCGAGCAGGTACAGGTCATAGTCGCTGAGAACAGGCGGAAACCGATAGGGGTCATCGAGCTGCACGACATTGTCGCCGAACTGCACGCGAAGCTGATAGCGCCTGGAGCCTCCCGGCATCGTTCCGGTGAACAGGCCGGCATCGTGAATGCGCGACAGCTTGGCGGTTTCGCCATGCTCGCCCACGGCCTCGACATTGGACGCCTCGGGCAGGAAAGCTCGCACCACCGTCTTGTCGCCCTCGGTGTGAACGCCGAGATAGCGGAAGGGATCGGCGTGGCGGCCTTCGACGATCGCATAGGCCTCCGCGGACAACTTGCTCATTGGGACTCACCTGAAAGCTCGGACAGCATACGCAACAGGCCCGCCACCGGCAGGCGCAGCCATTCTACCCGGTGAGCCAGCTCATATTCGATCTCATGGATGGCTTTTTCCAGCAAAAAGAAATTAACCATGGCATCCGTTGCGTGCGGATCGGCAGGCCAGAGCCGCGTGTTTGTCATGCTCTCGCGATAGGCCTCCAGAAATGCCGCCGCGGCGCGATCGCGCCATTCGCGAAGCACGGCCGCGAGCTTGCCCTGCTCGTCCGGCGCGACCTTCGACGCGCGGTCGAACGCGGCGATGACGGAGTAATCGATCGATCGGATCAGGCCCGCGACGTCGCGCGCCGGGGGGGCCTTGCGCCTCCGCTCTGTCAGCGGCAGGCCGGCATCGCCCTCGAAACCGATGATGAAGATGTCGTCCTTCACGATCAGCATCTGCTCAAGCCGGAAATCGCCATGAATGCGGATGGCCGATCCGTCGATGTCAGGCGGCAGCAGCGTGCTCAGCCGCCTGTGCAAGGTGTCGCGCTGGGCCAGCAGTCTCTCGACCAGCGGCCGGTCCACCTCGCGCACGGCGTCGCGCTGGCTCAGCGCGTCGAACAGGCGATCGGCGCGGGCATTGATTTCACCGGTCCAGCGCCGCACGTCCTCCCTTATGATTTCCTCCGGTGCGAAGTCGGCGATCCCGGAATGGCCGGCGAGCGCCTGATGCAGCTCGGCCATGCACCGTCCCGCCTGGGACATGATGCGCAGATAGGGAAGCTGCTCCTCGCTCTTGCCGCCGTGGCCGTTGGCAGCCAGCAGACGCTGATCGTCGACAAAGCGGTCGAGATAGGCCGACGTCACCGTCCAGCCGTCGCCCTGATGGGCCACCTGCGCATGGACGGTGGCGACCGTGCTGCGCTGCTGGCCCTCCAGGAATTCGACGGTGCCGAGCAGGGCCGGGGTATTGGCAAAATGCGCGACGTCGCTCAGGAAGCGGCCGACTTCGATGACGGGATTGACGCCGGCCTCCGTATTCCGGAACACCTTGACGCAATAGTCGCCGTCCACCAGCGCCGTGCTGTTGGACTTTCCGGTTTCGACGGTGCGAATGCTTTCGGGCTGCCGCACCTGCTTGTCGGAGAATTGACTGGTCGGCCGGAATTCCAGTTGCAGATTGTTTTCGGTGACCGTCAGCGATTCCTGCAAGTTGCGCAGCAACAGTCCGATGAAGATCGGATCGGTGGCAACATCGAGCAGCGTACCTTCGCGGGCGCCCTGGCGCACGGCGGCAAAGGCGCGTGGGTTGTAACGCTCGCGATCGAACCGCACCCATTCAATCTGCATCGGCAGCAGATAGCGTGCGCTCTTGCCGTTCCGCGTCGCTTCGAAGAAGGCCAGCCAGGGTCGGTTGTCGCCGATGTCGCAGAACGGAATCGCGGTGACGAGGGTGGGGCGGATTTTTTCGGGCGAACGCTCCGGATACCAGCGCGTCCGCGCCAGATGTCCCGGCAGCACGTCACGCTCGAACACGCCACGGGTCCGCGCCAGCGAGACCCAGGTCGAGTTCAGCGGCACCACCAGCGTTTCGAATTCCGGCACCGCGCGCGGCTTCACCGGCTCTGACTTGTCGCGTTCCTGCAGCTGGAACCAGTAGAAGCCGTAAGGCGCGAGCGTGACCATGTAGGGCAATTCGCCGATCGCGGGAAAGCGTGTGCGGCCGAGCATCTCCAGCGGAATGCGATCTTTCCACGCCGACAGATCAAGCTCGGTCGCCTGCGCCGAGCGCGACAGGTTGGCGACGCAAAGGATGGCTTCGCCCTTGTATTCCCTGACATAGGCGAGCACGGCGCGGTTGGCCGGGCGGATGAACGTCATCGAGCCGCGGCCGAAGGCCAGCGTCGATTTGCGCACGGCGATGAGCCGCCTGGTGGCCGAAAGCAGCGACGACAGGCTGCGCGATTGCGCCTCCACATTGACGGCTTCATAGCCGTAGACGGGGTCCATGATCATGGGCGCGTAGAGTTTTGCGGGATCGGCGCGCGAGAAGCCGCCATTGCGGTCCGGCGTCCATTGCATCGGCGTGCGCACACCATTGCGGTCGCCGAGATAGATGTTGTCGCCCATGCCGATCTCGTCGCCGTAATAGATGATCGGCGTGCCAGGGAAGGACAGCAGGAGGGAGTTCATCAGCTCGATCTTGCGCCGGTCGTTGTCCATCAGCGGCGCCAGCCTGCGGCGGATGCCGACATTGATGCGGGCACGCGGATCGTTGGCATAGGTCGACCACAGATAGTCGCGCTCGACGTCGGTGACCATTTCCAGCGTCAGTTCGTCATGGTTGCGCAGGAACAGCGCCCATTGGCAATCCGTGGGGATGTCGGGCGTCTGCCGCAGGATGTCGGTGATGGGGAAACGGTCTTCCTGCGCGATCGCCATGTAGATGCGCGGCATCAGCGGAAAATGGTAGGCCATGTGGCATTCGTCGCTCTGGCCGAAATATTCCTGCACGTCCTCGGGCCATTGATTGGCTTCGGCGAGCAAGACCCTGTTCTTGGCGTAGGCGTCGAGCTCCTGCCGCAGCTTCTTGATGATGACGTGCGTCTCCGGCAGGTTCTCGTTGTTGGTGCCGTCGCGCTCGCACAGATAGGGGATCGCGTCGAGCCGGAAGCCATCGACACCGGTATCGAGCCAGCGCTTCATCACCTGGATGATGGCGCTTACCACCCGCGGATTGTCGAAATTCAGGTCCGGCTGGTGCGAGAAAAAGCGGTGCCAGTAGAACTGGCCGGCCTCGTGGTCCCAGGTCCAGTTCGACTTTTCCGTGTCGGTGAAGATGATACGCGTGCCCTGGTATTTCTGGTCGGTGTCGCTCCAGACATACCAGTCGCGCGCACTGGAGCCGGGATGGCTGCGGCGGGCGCGCTTGAACCAGTCATGCTGGTCGGAGGTGTGGTTGACGACGAGCTCGGTGATGACCCGCAAGCCGCGCTTCTTCGCTTCCTGGATGAAGCGCTTGAAATCCTTCATGGTCCCGAAATCGGGATTGATCGCGCCGTAATCGGCGATGTCATAGCCGTCGTCGCGGCCGGGCGAGGGATAGAACGGCAACAGCCACAGCGCGGTGACGCCGAGTTCCTGGAGATAGGGAAGCTTCTCGCAGAGCCCTGCAAAATCGCCGATGCCGTCATTGTTGCTGTCGGCAAAAGCTTTCACATGCAGCTGGTAGATGATGGCGTCCTTGTACCAGAGCGCATCGCCATCGAGATCGGTGACCGGCAGTTCGGCCGGGTCGATGGAGGACATCAGGTTCATCGCGCCCCCCTCTCACGTCCGGCCGCGATCCCGCCCGCTTCGGGCGCAATAAGGCAGCTGGCGCTGGTCCCGGCGCCTTCGACAGTTCGCGCTTGTTTGATCACGGTGATGCCATTGACATGGAACTGACGTCCCGTTTCGTTTAAGCGGGAAAGGAGACGCTGTACCTCGATAGTAAGCCGCTCGCTTGCCATTGGTTCCATTTGGAACCGCTCTGTAGGCGGCGGCGTTGGAAGTGTCTATCCTATTCTCCTATCTGGACAATTTCGCGACATTGTCTCTCCCCGTCGCGTGCAAACTGCGTGCCGAATGACCCTTTTCAGTCAAGCTCAAAGTCTGGGAATCCTGACCGAATTCACCGACGGCCAGGGCCAGCGCCATGTCACCGACGAAACTGCCCTGAAAATCATCGTTGGCGCCTTCCCGGCGTTGACGCCGCGACGGTTCGTCGATGGCCCGGTGGTGATCCGCACCTCGCTGCCGGCGCGGACCGACCTGCGCGAGGCTGCAAAATTGCCTGTTCACTGGAAAATCGAGGCGAACGGAAGGACGCTTGCGGAGGGGGCGGCGGATGATCGCAGCCTGATCTGGCCCGAAAATCTCCCCGAGGGCGCCTATGGGTTGCAGCTCACCGACGCTACGGGCGAGCACGAGGCGACGCCGCTGATCGTGGCGCCGGAGCGGGCGTTTGCCGGCGATTTCGACCGCGGCTGGCTGATCGCCGTGCAGCTCTATGGCGTCCGCTCGGCGCGCAACTGGGGCATGGGCGATTTCAGTGATCTCGAGCAGCTGATCCGTCTTGCGAGCAGCCTCGGCGCCGACGGCATCGGTCTCAATCCGCTGCATGCGCTGTTCGACGACCGCCCCGGCGATTGCAGCCCCTATGCGCCGAACAGCCGGCTGTTTCTCAACGCGCTCTATGTCGATGCGGAGAAAGCCCCGGGCTATCCGGGCGACGTGAGTGGCGATGCCGCCAAAAAATTGCGGCAGACGACGCTCGTCGACTATCCCGCCGTTGCCGCCCTGAAATGGCGGGCGCTGCGCTCGGCTTTCGAAAAGTTCAGCGCCAATCCGGACCCGGTGTCGCATGCGGATTTCGAGGCCTTCCGCGTCGAGCGTGGAACGCTTCTGTTGCGCTTTGCCTGTTTTGAAGTGCTGCGCCATCGCTTCAACAAGCCGTGGTGGGAATGGCCGAAGGAGTGGCGAGAGCCGGATGCGGCGAAATGCGCCGAGCTTCGCGTCGGTCCCGACAAGAGCGAGGTCGAATTCGTCGAATACGTGCAGTGGGTTGCCGACCGCCAATTGGGCGCAGCGAAGAAGCTTGCGGAGAGCCTTGGCATGAAGGTTGGGCTCTATCTCGACGTTGCCGTCGGCGTGCAGTCCGATGGTTTCGACGCCTGGAACGAGCAGGTCGCAATCTCGCGCCATCTTGCGGTCGGCGCACCGCCCGATCCCCTCAACACGCTGGGCCAGAACTGGGGCCTGGCCGGCTTCAACGCCGCGGGCCTGGAGATGAAATCCTTCGAGCCATTCCGCGAGATGCTGCGGGCCTCGATGCGCCATGCCGGCGCGATCCGGCTCGATCACGTGCTCGGCCTGAAGCGGCTTTATCTCGTGCCGCACGGCTTTCCCGCGCGCCAGGGCGCCTATGTGCAGATGCCGCTGGAAGCGCTGTTCGCGGCCACCGCGCTCGAAAGCGTCGCGCAAGGCTGCGTCGTGATCGGCGAGGATCTCGGCACCGTGCCGGAAGGCTTTCGCGAGCAGATGGCCGATTGGGGCATCTGGTCCTATCTGGTCGTGATGTTCGAGCGCAACGATGACGGACACTTCCGCGGCATCGACCGCTACCAGCCCAACGCGCTGGTCACTTTCAACACCCACGATCTCTGCACCTATGCCGGCTGGCGCTCCTTCGGCGATCTGAAGATAAAGCGCGCGATCGGGCTCGATCCCGGCGAAACCGATGAAGCGCGCTGGCACGCGCTCGGCATGTTCGACGAGGTGCTGCGACAGAATGGCATCCAGCACAACGATCTCTATTCGGTCGCCAGATTTCTGGCGCGGACCAAATCGCGGCTGATGGCGATCTCGTTCGAGGATCTCCTGGGCGTCACCGATCAGCCCAATATTCCCGGCACCGTGGACGAGCATCCGAACTGGCGGCAGCGGCTGCCGGTCGCGGTCGAGGACCTCTCCAGGACCATCGACGCGGCCGCGCTCAAGGACGCGACCCATGAGCGGATGCGCATCGCGGGCTGATTTCAGCGAGTGAGACGAGTTGCCGTTAGCGATCGAAGACTATGGTCTGATCGGCGATTTTGAGACCGCAGCCCTTGTCGGCCGCGATGGCTCGATCGACTGGCTGTGCTGGCCGGCCTTTGACTCCGACGCCTGTTTTGCCGCGCTTCTCGGCGCCGACAAACATGGCCGCTGGCTGATCGCGCCGAAGGGCGAGATCGAGAGGACTTCGCGCCGCTATTGGGGCGACACGCTCATCCTCGAAACACGATTCGAAACCCCGGACGGCACCGTCGCGCTGATCGATTTCATGCCGCCGCGCGGCAAGGCTTCCGATGTCGTCCGCCTGGTCCGCGGCGTCAAGGGTCGCGTGAAGATGCGGATGCAGCTCGTGATCCGCTTCGGCTTCGGCGTCGACATCCCCTGGGTGAAGCGCACCGAGGACCGCTCGGCGCTGCTGGCGATCGCGGGGCCAGACATGACGGTGCTGCGTACGCCGGTCGAGACCCGCGGCGAGGACATGACCACCGTTTCCGATTTCGAGGTGAGCGATGGCGAGACCATTCCCTTCGTGCTGACCTATGGTCCCTCGCATCTCGACCCGCCCGAGCCGATCGATCCGGAAGCGGCGCTGAAGGAGACGGAAGAGTTCTGGAAGGAATGGTGCTCTCGCTGCAGCTATGAGGGCCAACATCGCGCTCTCGTGCTGCGCTCGCTGCTCACGCTGAAAGCACTGACCTTCGAGCCGACCGGCGGTATCGTGGCGGCGCCCACCACGTCGCTGCCGGAAAAGCTCGGCGGTGCGCGAAACTGGGACTACCGCTTCTGCTGGCTGCGCGACGCCACCTTCACGCTATTGGCGCTGATGAACTCCGGTTACACCGAGGAAGCATCGGCCTGGCACAGTTGGCTGTTGCGCGCGGCCGCCGGCGCGCCCGACGAGATGCAGATCATGTATGGCATCTGGGGCCAGCGGCGTCTGCTGGAATGGGAGGCGAACTGGCTGCCGGGCTACGAAGGCGCGCAGCCGGTTCGGGCCGGCAATGCCGCGCACGCGCAGCTGCAGCTCGACGTATATGGCGAGTTGATCGACGCCTTCCACCAGGCGCGCATGGCGAAGCTGAAGCTCGACGACGGAACCTGGGACCTGGAATGCGCGGTGCTGAAGCATCTGGCCGGGGTCTGGGATCGCCCCGACCACGGTATATGGGAGCTGCGCGGCGAACCCAAACATTACGTCTTCTCCAAGGTGATGACCTGGGTCGCCTTCGACCGCGCCGTCAAGAGCGTGGAGAAATTCGGCTTCAAGGCGGCGTTGGAGGAGTGGCGTGCGCTGCGCGACACCATTCACCGCAACGTATGCGCCATGGGTTTCGACACTGGGCTCAATTCCTTCGTGGAGTCCTATGGTTCGAAATTGCTCGACGCCAGCCTCCTGCTGTTGCCGGCGGTCGGCTTCATCCCGCCAACCGATGCAAGGATACGCGGCACGATTGCGGCGATCGAGAAGCACATGATGCGCGACGGCTTTGTGCTGCGGCACGACCCGCGCGAAATTTCATCGGAGGAGAAGCAGCCGATCGAGGGCGCGTTCCTCGCGTGCAGCCTCTGGCTGGCCGACGCCCACGTGCTTGCGGGCGAACTCGCCAAGGCGAGGACCCTGTTCAACCGTGTGGTCGCCGTCGCCAACGATCTCGGCCTGCTGGCGGAAGAATATGATTCGATCGCGCGGCGCCAGACCGGCAATTTCCCGCAGGCGCTGACCCACATCGCGCTGGTCAACACCGCGCATAACCTCGACGAAGCGACAAAGGCGAGTCGGAAGCCGGCGATGCAGCGGTCGAAGTAGCGACTAACCCATCAAGACGCCCCCTCATTCACCGCATGAATTGCGGAGCGTGAGCTGCTTATTCTCCGCATATCTTGCGGAGAAAGCCCTTGGCTCATCCTGCTTTACGCGTTCTCCGCCAGAATCATGTCCATCGCTTTCGCAAATCCATCCTCTTCATTCGACGCGGTAACGCGCTTGGCGCGCTTCTTCACCTCATCCGATGCGTTGCCCATCGCGAACGACAGTCCGCTCACCTCGAACATCGCGACGTCGTTGTGCATGTCGCCGATCACAGCGACTTCGTCGGTCGAAATGCCGAGCCGCCGCGCCATCGCCTTGACAAAAGTGCCCTTGTTCTGGTTGGGCGGGGTGATGTCGAGATAGTAATCCTGCGAGCGCACCGCGGTCGCTTCCGCGCCCAGCAGCTTTCGCATCTCCGTCTCGCAGCGAGCGAGCAACGCAAAGTCATGCGACGAGCCGACCACCTTGCACGCGCGCGACACATAGGGCGTGAAGTCGCCGATGATGGTCGGGTCGGCCCTGATCGCGCGCTTTTCGTTCGGGACATATTCGCCGTCGGGATGTTTCGTCAACCACTGTTCGTTGGTGAACAGCCAGATATCGACGCCGTATTGGTTGAACAGGTCGAGGCTCTTTTGCACGGCGGGAGCGGGGATCAGGTGCTGCTCCACCACCTTCATTTGCGGATCGACAATCGAACTGCCGTTGAATGGGCCGACCGGAAGGCTGATCCCGAGCGGCTCGATCAAGAACCGCATGCCGATCGCGGGACGGCTCGACGTGATCGTGAAGCCGATGCCGGCCTCGTGCAGCCGTTGCACGGCAGCCTTGTTGGCATCAGTCAGCCGCTTGTCTTTGGTCAGGAGCGTGCCGTCGACGTCCGACACCACGAGCGCGATGCGGGTCATGACTGGCCCAATTTCAACTGGCGCAGGACATCGTCGACGATGGCCTCGACCGGGGCGTCGATCGATACCCTCAGGACATGCTCGTCCGGTGTCGGCGGCTCGAGCGTGCTGAACTGGCTGGTCAGCAACCCCGGTGGCATGAAGTGACCCTTCCGCCGGCCGAGCCGGTCCGCGATCAAGGCTTGCGTGCCGTCAAGGTAGACCAGACGGATATCGGTTCGGCCGTGCACAAGGATGTCGCGATAGGCGCGTTTGAGGGCCGAGCAGCCGATCACGACGCGCTCATCGGCGTCGCAGACCCGGTCGATCTCAGCAGCGATCGCCTTCAGCCAAGGCCAGCGGTCCTCGTCGGTCAGGGGATGGCCGGCGCTCATCTTGGCGACGTTGCTGGCGGGGTGGAATTTGTCGGCATCCTCGTACGGCCAGCCGAGGCGTTTCGCCAGGCCTTCGCCAACGGTGGTTTTGCCCGAGCCGGAAACGCCCATCACGATCAGCGCGCATGGCGTTTCGTCAGCTGCCACGAAAATCCTCCGGAAGCGCGGCTTTGTCCACCAGCCAGACCGTCTCGCCGTTTGAATGCGCGCGCGCCGACGGCAGGTTCTCGCCTGAAAGCACCCGCGTCAAGATTGCGCGCTTGCCGGCGCCCGCCGCCTCGAAAAGCATTTCGCGGCAAGAGGCGAGGGTGGGCAGGGTCAGCGATACCCGGGGCACGAAGGGCTCGACATTGGCCTGGGGCACCCCGACCACCCAACGCGCCGTTTCGTCCACGGCCGGGTAGCCCGGGAAAAGCGAGGCGGTATGACCATCGGGACCCATGCCCATCAGCACGAGATCGAACAGCGGCCGCGCCGTATCGAGCTTGTCGGCGCCATGGAAGGATTTCAAATCGTGTTCGTAGCGCGCAGCGGCCTCGTCAGGATTTACGGTATCGGTCGGGATCGGATGAATGTTGGGGGCGGGAGCGAGGCGATCGAGAAAAATGCTGCGCGCCATCGCCATGTTGTTCCGGGCATCACTGGCCGGGACAAAGCGTTCGTCGCCGATGAACCAGTGCACGCGGTCCCACGGGATCTTGCTTCGATAGGCCTCGGTCGCAAGCAGCTCGTAAAGCTGCTTCGGGCTCGATCCGCCGGTGAGGCAAATCGCGATCCGGCCGCCGTTCCCGGCGATCCGCGCCAGCACGCGATCGGCGGCGGTCCTGGCAAGCGCCGTCGCATCAGCAACCGCAATCACCTTGCGCGGATCGCCCGTCATGGTCAGGTCAGCTTGCGCCAGCTGCGGCCGTCGCGGGCGAGCAACTCGCCCGCCTCTTCCGGACCCTCGGTGCCGGCGTCATAGATCTTCAGCCCCCTGGCGCCGGCTTTCTTCCAGGCGTCGAGGAAGGGCTGCACCGCCTGCCAGCCGGCCTCGACGCTGTCGGCGCGCTGGAACAGGATGTTGTCACCGATCATGCAGTCATAGATCAACGTCTCGTAGCCTGTCGATGGCTCGGACTTGAAGTAATCCTTGTAGCGGAACTTCATCTCGACACCGTCGATGTCGATGGAGGGCCCCGGCACCTTGGTGTTGAATTGCAGCTCGATGCCTTCGACCGGCTCGGTCGAGATCACGAGATAATTCTGTGACAGCTTGTCGACCGGCGTGTCGCGGAACATCGCGAACGGCGCCTGCTTGAACTTGATCGCGATCTCGGTGCGCTTGACGCCGAGCGCCTTGCCGGTGCGCAGATAGAAGGGCACGCCCGCCCAGCGCCAATTGTCGATGGTGAGTTTCAGCGCGGCATAGGTTTCCGTCGTGCTGCCGGGCTTGACCTCCTGAGTCTTGCGATAATCCTCGATCTCGGTGTCGCCGACCTTGCCGCCGCGATATTGCCCGCGCACTGAATTCTTCAGCGCCTCTTCCTGGCTCTGGGTCTGGATCGCGGATAGCACCGCGGCTTTTTCCGAACGGACGGAATGCGCGTCGAACCGTACCGGCGGCTCCATCGCCACCAGCGACAACAGCTGGAACAGATGGTTCGGCACCATGTCGCGCAGCGCGCCGGTGGAATTGTAGAAGCTGCCGCGATGGCCGACGCCGAGCTTTTCGTCGACCGTGACCTGGATATGGTCGATGTGATTTCGATTCCAGATCGGCTCGAACATGCCGTTGGCAAAGCGCAGCACCAGGATGTTCTGCACCGTTTCCTTGCCGAGGTAGTGATCGATCCGGTAGATCTGCTGCTCGTCGACAAGCTTCAGCAATTCGTGGTTCAGGTGCCTGGCGGATTCCAGGTCGGTGCCGAACGGCTTCTCGACGATCAGCCTCCGCCACGAGCCGTTCTCGGCCAGCATGCCGGTGCGGCCGAGCTGTTTCGCGATCGGCAGAAACGCGTTCGGCGGGGTCGCGAGATAGAACAGCCGGTTGCCGCCGGTCTTGCGTTCGGCCTCGAGCTTGTCGAGCTGCTTGCTCATCGCATCGAACGAGGATGGGTCCTTCGGGTCGGCCTCGATGCAGGTGATGCAGGAGAGCAGCTTCTTGGCTAGCGCGTCATCGATCTTCCGGGCCGAGAACTGATGCAGGCCCTTCAGAAAACCTTGACTCAGTTGCTCGCTCGTCATGCCCTTGCGGGCGATACCGACCACGCAGAAATTATCCGGCAACAGATTGCCTGCCAGGAGATTGTAGAGTGCAGGGATGACGAGGCGATGCGAGAGATCGCCGGTGGCGCCGAAGAGAACAAGGCAGCAGGGATCGGGCTTGTGACCGTTGGGCATAGCAGGGGCCTTTAACCCGGCTTCTTGGGTTCGCGATGGCCGCCGAAGCCGGCGCGCATCGCCGAGAGGATTTTTTCAGCGAAGGTGTGCTGTTTGCGCGAGCGGAACCGCGCAAACAAGGCCGCGGTCAGGACTTCGGCTGGTACGGCTTCATCGATCGCGGCATTGACGGTCCAGCGGCCTTCACCGGAATCCTCGACAAAGCCGGAGTAGTTGTCGAGCGTGTGGTTTTCCGCCAGCGCGGATGCGGTGAGGTCGAGCAGCCAGGACGGGATCACGCTGCCGCGCCGCCAGACTTCGGCGATGTCGGCAATGTTGAGGTCGAAGCGATGGCCGGCTGGCAATGCGTCGATGTTGGCGTTCTTGAGAATATCAAAACCTTCGCCATAGGCCTGCATCAAGCCGTATTCGATGCCGTTATGGACCATCTTGACGAAATGCCCGGCGCCGACCGGGCCGGCATGGATGTAACCCTGCTCGACACGCGGGTCGCTGCCTTCGCGATGCGGCGTGCGGGGAATGTCGCCGGCGCCTGGCGCCAAGGCCTTGAAGATTGGATCGAGCCGGTCGACCACGGCCTTGTCGCCGCCAATCATCATGCAGTAGCCGCGCTCGATGCCCCAGATGCCGCCGGAGGTGCCGACATCGAGATAATGGATGCCGCCCTGCTTCAGCTTCTTGCCGCGGCGGACGTCGTCCTGCCAGAAGGTGTTGCCGCCATCGATGATGACGTCACCGGTTTCCATGAGTTTTGCGAGCGCCTCGATCGTCTCCTCGGTGATTCTGCCGGCAGGGAGCATCACCCAGGCGGTGCGCGGCTTTTCGAGCTTCTTGACGAAGTCCTCCAGCGCTTTCGCGCCATTGGCTCCATCGGCCGCGAGGCCCGCGACCGCTTTTTCGTCCTTGTCGTACACGACAGTGGTGTGGCCATGCTTCATCAGCCGGCGGACGATATTGCCTCCCATCCGCCCCAGGCCGATCATTCCAAGCTGCATTGGCTTATCCTTGGTTCAACGCTTCGGTGATGGCGGCATCGAGCATCTTCAGGCCGGATGCGAGATCGCCCTTGAGATGCACCCGCAGCGCCCGCCGGCCGCGTTCGGTCAGCACATCGAAATCGCCGCGGGCCTGCGCCGCCTTGATCACGCCGAAGCTCGCCTTCTGGCCGGGTATCGGCAGATCCCTGGCGTCATCGGCGGTGATCTGCAGGAACACGCCGCTGTCGGGTCCGCCCTTGTAGGCCTGTCCCGTGGAGTGCAGGAAGCGCGGGCCAAATTCGGCGCAGGTCGCAACGTGACGCCGTTCGCCCACTTTCAGTCGCATGTCCTGCAGCATGTCGATGTGGTCGGCGTCGCGCTCGACATAGGCGAGTAGCGCGACGTAATCGTTGGCATGGATGCGGGAGAGATGCGCCTTCAGCCATGAGCCGATGCTGCCGTCGGCGCCGAGCTTCCGCAAGGCTTCGACATTGGCCTCGTCGGTATAGAGATCGGCCTCGGCCGACGACATCGCCGGCTTCTCGGGCGGCAGCTTGCCGGTCTTCTCGAACGAAGCAGTCAATTCGCGGGTCTTGATCTTGGCCGATTCGACGTCCGGCTGGTTGAACGGATTGATGCCTAGCACCGAGCCGGCCACCGCGGTCGCCATCTCGAAGCGAAAAAACTCCTGGCCGAGATGGTCGGTCGACTTCATCACGATCCGGACGACAGGATGGCCGGCGTGCTCCAGTGCGGTCAGCTTCTCGTTATGCTCGGGGTCGTCCTCGTCTTCGGTGCGAATGTCGATGAAGAAGCGGTCGTTGCCGTACAGCGAGACATCGCCGAGCGGCTCGCCGTCGATCGGGATCAGGCCTTTGCCTTCCTTGCCCGTGGACTCCGCAATCAGCTGCTCGGCCCAGGCGCCGAAATCGGCAATTTCCGGTGAGGAAAGGATCGTGACCTTGTCCCGGCCTTCGAGGCCGGCCGCGCCCATCGCAAGCCCGAGCTGCACGCCGGGATTTTCATGCGGCGGCACGTCCGCGCCGCAGGAGCGCACCATTGCGAGTGCGTGGTTGATCAGGCTCCTCACGTCGATGCCGGCCGCCGCCGCCGGCACCAGGCCGAACGGCGACAGCACCGAGTAGCGGCCGCCGATCGTGGGCTCGCCATGGAACGTGCGGGCAAAGCCCTGCTTGGCGGCAACCTTTTCCAGCGAGGAGCCGGGGTCGGTCACCGCGATGAAGCGATGGCCGGCCTTGTCGGCGCCGATCGCCTTGGCGACGCGATCGAAGAAATAGTCCTTCATCGCGTTCGGCTCGGTGGTTCCGCCGGATTTGCTGGAGACGATGAACAGCGCCTTCTTGATGTCGATCCTCTGCTCCATCGCGCGCACCTGTGCGGGATCGGTGGAATCGAGCACATGCAGCTTCGGGAAGCCGTTCTTCTTCGGGAAGGTTTGGGCGAGGACTTCAGGCCCGAGGCTCGATCCGCCCATGCCGAGCACGACGGCGTCGGAGAAATTCTGTCCCTTCACGCGCTGCGCGAAGTCTTCGTAGTCGGCGCTATCGGCATCCTCGGCGCTGGTAAGCCAGCCCAGCCATTTGTTTTCATCGTCGCCGGTCCAGACCGACTTGTCCTTCGCCCACAGCCGGCGGATTTTCCCCGCTGCACGCCATTCCTCGGTGCTCCTTTCGACTGCCTTCTCGAGGCCAGCGCCGAACGTCACCCTTTGCGGGTCGATGCCCTCGCCCAGCACGGCGGCGCGCTTGTGGGCGACGGCGCCGTAGAGCTTGTCGGCGGCATCGGCGAACTGCTTGACGCCGTCCTTGACCAGCTGCGTGGTGATCGCATCGAGCGAGATGCCGGATCTCTCAAGCTCGTCAAGCACATGCCGAGCGTCCTCGACATTTTCCTCGAGGCTGTTGCGGATCTTGCCGTGATCGCGGAAGGCATCGAGGGTGGCGGGCGGCACCGTATTGACGGTGTTCGGGCCGATCAGCTCCTCGACATAGAGCACGTCGCTGTAATCCTTGTTCTTGGTGCCGGTGGAGGCCCAGAGCAGCCGCTGCGGCTTGGCCCCCTTGGCGGCCAGCTTCTCCCAGCGCTCGCCGGCGAACAGGCGCTTGTAATCCTGGTAGGCCAGCTTGGCGTTGGCGATCGCGACCTTGCCCTTCAGCCCGGCGAGCCGTTCCTTCTCGCTGGGATCGTTGGCTTTTGTGATCTTCTCGTCGAGCTGCTTGTCGACCATGGTGTCGATGCGGCTGACGAAGAAGCTCGCGACGCTCGCGACATGCGAAGGGTCGCCGCCCTTGGCGACGTATTTTTCCAGGCCCTTCAGATAGGCCTCAACGACGTCCCGATAGACGGCTTGCGCAAACAGGAGCGTGATGTTGACGCTGATGCCCTCGCCGATCAGCCGCTCGATCGCGGGCAGGCCTTGCGGCGTCGCCGGCACCTTGATCATCAGGTTCTTGCGATGGACGTCCTTCCACAGCCGCTTGGCTTCCGCGACCGTGCCCTTGGTGTCCATCGCGAGATAGGGCGAAACCTCGAGGCTCACAAAGCCGTCATTGCCGTTGAGGTCGTCGTAGACGGGACGGAGCACGTCGGCGGCATGCTGGATGTCCTCGACCGCAAGCTGCTCAAAGAGATCGGCGACCGGACGGTCGCCGGCCTTCAGCGCCCTGCCGATGGGGCTGTCATATTCGTCGGAGGAGCCGATCGCCTTCTCGAAAATGGACGGATTGGAGGTGACGCCTTTGACGCCATCGGTATCGATCAGCCTCTTCAGGTCGCCCTTGGCGACGAAGCCGCGGGCCAGAAAGTCGAGCCAGACCGCCTGACCGTGGTTTTCGAGTGCTTTGACGGGGTTCATGATGCCTGTCTTTCGTTCGCCTGCGCCAATTCCGGTTCCACCGAGGTTCTGGCGGTACACCCGGTTTTGTCAACAACGCCTCAGGTGAGCCTGATGCCTGAATTATGCGCATGCCCTCGGGGGATAACGCCAGTCACATCCTATCGATCCGCCATGTCGGGCAGATATCGGGGCAGATTTCGGGGGAAAGGCTATTTCACCCAATGGCCAATGGCCGGAAGTCTTGAAACTGCTCGAAATTTGCCCCGAATCGCCTGGTTTGGGCCGATGCCGCTGCTCGGTTGGGGTGGATGCGGAGCGCACGCAACATCCTCCGGCCCGCCGAGGTTGGCAATGATTCCCGAACCGCCTGACGACATCGAAATCGGCTATTCCCGATTTCGATTGCTACCCCTGGTCGTCCTGGCCCTCGCGATGACACTGCTCTGCGCACGAGTTCATCCTTTGGGACTCCGTCCTGAACGTGTCGGCCTGCGAATGCCGCAAGCGGACGTTCGTGGTGCTGGCGCTTTCGCCCGCACTCGAGCAGCGGCTGTTCGCGACGCCGAATCGAGGTCAGTTTTCGGCCGCAAATATCGGGCCGTTGCCAAAGGCCTGATAGGCGATTTGGACATCACCGCTCTTGGCGTATTGCGTCACGGGCTGCATGGGAGCCTCCCGCGGACGCAACGCTTAGCGCAAGGACGCGTTGATCTTTTCCAGCGCTGAAGTGCCGGGGCAGAGGTCGCCGGCGTTGAGCCCGTTGAGCGGCGCTTCCACCGTGTTGAGGTGGGAGTGCAGGTCTTCGGACTCCGGATCGACATAGAGCAGTCCGGTGACGATCTGGCCCTTTGCCGCATGCTTCTGCAGGAAGGCCATCGCGCCGACGCGGTCATGGGCATCGTAGTCGGCGTCGAGCTTGCGCAGCGCGAGCCGCGAGCCGTCGTGCTGCTCCACGATCTGCACCGTACCCGGCGCGTAATCGACCTTGATCGGCTCGCGGCCGGTGATGACGTCGAGACGGTTCACCGCGTCATTGTGCTCGCGGACATAGTCAAAGCTCTTGGTCGAGCCGGCGTGGTTGTTGAAGGCGACACACGGGCTGACGACGTCGATGAAGGCCGCGCCCTTGTGCTGGATCGCGCCGGCGATCAGCGGCACGAGCTGGCTCTTGTCGCCGGAGAAGCTGCGCGCGACATAGGTCGCGCCCAGTTGCAGTGCGATCGCGACGAGGTCGATGGCGTTGTCGGTGTTGAGCACGCCCTTCTTGGACTTCGAGCCGCGGTCGGCGGTGGCCGAGAACTGGCCCTTGGTCAGGCCGTATACGCCGTTGTTCTCGACGATGTAGGTCATGTTGACGCCGCGCCGGATCGAATGTGCGAACTGGCCGAAGCCGATGGACGCGGAATTGCCGTCGCCGGAGACGCCGAGATAGATCAGATCGCGGTTGGCGAGGTTGGCGCCGGTGAGCACCGACGGCATGCGGCCATGCACGGAATTGAAGCCGTGCGAATTGCCGAGGAAATAGTCGGGCGTCTTCGAGGAGCAGCCGATGCCGGAGATTTTCGCCACCCGGTGCGGCTCGATCGAGAGCTCGTAGCAGGCCTCGATGATGGAGGCCGTGATCGAAGTCATGGCCGCAGCCCGCGCACAGCGTCGAGATCTTGCCCTCATAATCGCGGTGGGTAAAACCGAGCTCATTCTTCTTCAGGGCCGGATGATGGAATTTTGGTTTCGCGATATAGGTCATTTCGGATCGACTTGCCGGGCTGGTTGCGACAGTCCTTATTACCTGATCAACCGCCAAATGCCTACACCCGGGCATTTTTGTGTGCACCTGCTCAGCAATGTCAGGTAGAGTTTATATGCTTCGCAACGTACGCTGCTTCTATTAAGGTTTACCATGCCGATCGACCTGCAAAAATTCACCGAGCTTTACGATCAATTTCTCAAGATCGATTTCACCGGAACCACCCGTGGTATTCGCCCCTCTCTGAAGAGCGAAAAGGACGTGCGGGCGGCGACCGCCAGGGGGGCGCCGTTCCTGCCGCTCATCTATCGGCAGAACTTCCACATGCCGATGGATGCTGCGCTGCCGCAGTTGATGCTGAAGCTGAAACATGATGTCCAAACCGGCGAGAAGACACAGGAAGAAGCCACGACGCGGCTGGAGCAATTTTATGCGCCGATCTATCAGCACGGCCCTGATGTCACGCGGGTCAATACCGGTCCGCAGCTGAAGCGCTTCCTGGCCGTGGTCTCCAACCTGTTCCGTTCGTTTACCGACAAGGACAAGCGGGCGACGGCCGGAATCGGCCTCGTCACAACGACCCCGCCGCTGGCGTTCTTCCAGATGGCATCGGAGCAGGGGCCCTACACCATCGAGTCGGACCTGATGCGGCAGTATTTCGCGACATCGATCGGCATCGTCAGCCTGCCCGCGACCTACCGCGACCATCCGGTGATCTGGAGCGTTCTTAGCCATGAGGTCTGCGGTCACGATGTCGTGCACGCCGACGACGGTCTGCTCAAGGAAATGACCGACGCTGTTCAGGCGTTGCTGGCGCCGGATTTCTCGCCGCGCAAGCCTCTCGATACGGCTGCCGTGAACGCGCTGATCTGGTCATACTGGATGGACGAGGCGGCCGCCGACGTCTATGGCGTGCTCAACATGGGGCCGGCGTTCGGTCCAGGTCTCGCCGCGTTCCTCGCTGCCTTCCGTGCGCGCATTCTGATGGACATCCGGCGCGAGCCAAGGCCGGCGAAGCCCACCGTCTCGACCGATGCCCTGCAGCGCGGCGCGGGAGACGGCAATGCCGTTATCGAGGACCATCCGATCGATATCCTGCGGCTATATCTCGTAATCGGCGCCATCGAGGCGATGACAAGGCTGGATAACAGGAAGCGCGCCGCCTACGTCGCTGAAATCGAGGAACTGGCGCGGCTAGTGGCTGGCGGCGCCAATGCGATCCAGCTCGACGGCATCGTCAATCTCGGTCCCGGCACGCGGGTGCCGGTCAAGGCCAACATCCCGATGCCGGCGGCGGCCGATGCTGCGCGCAAGGTCGGCCACATGATCGCCACCCGAAAATTCAAGGCGCTCAACGATCACAGCATCCAGGACATCGAAACCTGGGATGATGACGACGAGGCGGCGGCCGAGGCGATCGCGGCGCGTGTGTTGCAACAGCAGCCGATCGCGGGCCATGGCGATGATGCCCAATTGCTCGCCGGCGTGACGCTGGCGCTATTGCAGAATCCCGCACTCTACGATCACGCGCAGTCGCTGCTCAATGACGCACTGGACGACAGCTATCGCACCGACCCGATCTGGCGTGATCCTCTCGCTGGCCACGCTTTTGCGCGGCATGGATTCGAGCGGCCGACGGGGAAGAAGTCGAAGAAGAAGTAGGGCGGGCAAAGGCGCGTTTGCGCCGTGCCCACCAACGAACAGCAATATTCAGAATGGTGGGCACGCTTCGCCTTGCCCACCCTACTTAACTACGACACCCCTTCCGCAGCGGCGTGACCTTCAAATGATCCTGGTGGTCGCCGATCGCCTTGGCGATGAAGCGCGCGGTGATCGGCGTTCCATCATAATGAACAATGGGAATCAACCGCACCGGATCGATGCCGTTCTCGTTGACGATCAACTGGCGCAGTTGGCTGTCGCGGTTCTGCTCGACGACATAGACGAAGTCATGGTCGGCGATGAAGCTGGCGACGCTGGAATGGAACGGGAAGGCGCGGATGCGCAGGCGATCGAGCTGATGCCCGCGCGCCTCCAGGAGCCCGATCGCTTCGTCCATCGCCGGTGAGGTCGAGCCGAAATAAATCACGCCGGTCTTGGTCGGCTTCGCCGCATTGGCCTGCAGCGGCCGCGGCACGAGGTCCTGCGCGGTCTCGAATTTGCGCACCAGCCGCTGCATGTTGTCGGCGTAGACCGGGCCTTCTTCCGAGTAGCGCGCGTAGCGGTCGCGCGAGGTACCGCGGGTGAAATACGCGCCCTTGGTCGGATGCGTGCCGGGATAGGTGCGGAACGGGATGCCGTCGCCGTCGACGTCGAGATAGCGGCCGAAGTCGCGGCCTTCTTCCAGCATTTCCGCGGTCATGATCTTGCCGCGGTCATACTGCCGCGCGTCGTCCCACTTCAACGGACGGCACAGGCGGTGGTTCATGCCGATGTCGAGGTCGAGCATCAGGAAGATCGTGGTCTGCAGCCGCTCGGCGAGGTCGAAGGCGACGGCGGCGAACTCGAAAGCTTCCGCCGGATCTTCCGGCAAGAGCAGCACGTGCTTGGTATCGCCATGCGAAGCATAGGCGCAAGCGATGATGTCGCATTGCTGGGTGCGGGTCGGCATGCCCGTCGATGGACCTGCGCGCTGCACGTTCATGATCACGGCCGGAATTTCTGCGAAATAGGACAGGCCGATGAACTCGGTCATCAGGGAGATGCCGGGGCCGGAGGTTGCGGTGAAGGCGCGCGCGCCGTTCCACGACGCGCCGATCACGATGCCGATGGAGGCGAGCTCATCCTCGCCCTGCACGATGGCGTATTTGGCCTGTCCGGTCTTGGGATCGTGGCGCAACTTCTTGCAGTGGCTGGCAAAGGCGTCCGCCAGCGACGACGACGGCGTGATCGGATACCAGGCGCAGACGGTGGCCCCACCATAGACCGCGCCGAGCGCAGCGGCGCTGTTGCCTTCGATGAAGATGCGGTCGCCGACCTTGTCGGCCTTGCGCACCCGCAGCCCGATCGGGCATTTCAGGTTCTGCAACGCCCAGTCGCGGCCGAGATGCAGCGCGTGGACGTTGGAGGAGAGCAGCTTCTCCTTGCCCTTGTACTGCTCGCCGATCAGCTGCTCGATCACCTTCGGGTCCATCTCGAGCAGCGCCGAAAGCGCGCCGAGATAGATGATGTTCTTGAACAGCTGGCGCTGGCGCGGGTCGGTGTAGGTCGAATTGGCGATCGCGGTCAGCGGCACGCCGATGATGTTGATGTCGGCGCGGAATTTCGACGACGGTATCGGCTTGGTCGAATCGTAGAACAGGTAGCCGCCGGGCTCTATGCCGGCGACGTCCTTGTCCCAGGTCTGCGGGTTCATCGCCACCATCATGTCGACGCCGCCGCCTCGCGCGCCGAGATGGCCGTCTTCGGTCACCCGCACCTCATACCAGGTCGGCAGGCCCTGGATGTTGGAGGGGAAGATGTTGCGCGGTGAGACCGGCACGCCGTGACGCAGGATCGCGCGGGCGAACAGCTCGTTGGCGGAAGCCGAACCCGAGCCGTTGACGTTGGCGAAGCGGACGACGAAGTCGTTTACGCTGCTGATCGCTTGGGGCTGCTCGGGCATGATGAACCTGCGTGAGTCATATCGATGAGGTATTTCTGCATATCCCAGGCGCCGGTCGGGCAGCGCTCGGCGCACAGGCCGCAATGCAGGCAGACGTCTTCGTCCTTCACCATGACCCGGCCGGTCTTGAGGTCGCTCGAGACGTAAAGATCCTGGTCGGGATGCGGCGATGGTGCCTTCAGGCGCTGGCGCAGATCCGTCTCCTCGCCATTCTCGGTGAAGGTGATGCAGTCCATCGGGCAGATGTCGACGCAGGCGTCGCATTCGATGCAGAGCGAAGTGGTGAACACGGTCTGCACGTCGCAGTTCAGGCAACGCTCCGCTTCACCGAGCGCGAGCTTGACGTCATAGCCGAGCTCGACCTCGGCGCGGATATCCTTCAGCGCGACCACCTTGTCGCGATGCGGCACCTTGAAGCGCTTGTCGATGGAGATGTCGTTGTCGTAGCTCCACTCGTGAATGCCCATCTTCTGCGAAGAGATATGCACCTCGGGCAGCGGACGCTCCTGGATGTCCTCGCCGGAGACGGATTTGTGAATCGACAGCGCGGCGTCATGTCCGTGCGCGACCGCCCAGATGATGTTCTTCGGGCCGAACGCGGCGTCCCCGCCGAAGAAGACCTTCGCGTTGGTCGAGGCAAGCGTCTTCGGATCGACCTTCGGCATGTTCCATTTGTCGAACTCGATGCCGATGTCGCGCTCGATCCAGGGAAACGCGTTCTCCTGGCCGACCGCGACCAGCACGTCGTCGCAGGGAATGGTCTGGTCCGGCTCGCCTGACGGCACCAGGCTGCGCCGGCCCTTGGCATCGTATTCGGCCTTCACCTTCTGGAAGGTGACGCCGGTGAGCTTGCCCTTGTTTTGCGTGAAGGCTGTCGGCACCATGAAATTGAGGATCGGAATATCCTCGTGCATGGCGTCTTCTTTTTCCCAAGGGCTGGCCTTCATCTCCTCGAAACCGGAGCGCACGACCACCTTGACGTCCGTGCCGCCGAGGCGGCGCGCGGTGCGGCAGCAATCCATCGCGGTGTTGCCGCCGCCGAGCACGATGACGCGCTTGCCGATCTTGTCGACATGGCCAAAGGAGACGCTGGAGAGCCAGTCGATGCCGATATGAATGTTGGCGGCTGCTTCCTTGCGGCCGGGGATGTCGAGCTCGCGGCCGCGCGGCGCGCCGCTTCCAACAAAGATCGCGTCGTAATTCTCGGCGAGCAGCTTCTTCATGCTCTCGATGCGCGTGCCGCCCTTGAACTCGATACCGAGGCCCAGGATGTAGTCGGTTTCCTCGTCGATCACGGAGTCGGGCAGGCGGAATTTTGGAATTTGCGACCTCATCATGCCGCCGGCCCTGGGATCGCCGTCGAACACGGTGCAGTGATAGCCGAGCGGCGCGAGGTCACGCGCGACCGCGAGCGATGCCGGACCACCACCGACCAGCGCGATGCGCTTGCCGTTCTTCGGTCCTGGTTTGGGCAGGCGATGTTTGATGTCGTCCTTGAAGTCGGCGGCGACGCGCTTCAAGCGGCAGATCGCGACGGGGGTTTCCTCGACACGGCCGCGGCGGCAAGCGGGCTCGCAGGGCCGGTCGCAGGTGCGTCCGAGGATTCCCGGAAACACGTTGGACCTCCAATTGATCATGTAGGCGTCGCTATAGCGGCCTTCTGCGATCAAGCGGATGTATTCCGGAACTGGCGTGTGCGCGGGACAGGCCCATTGGCAATCGACGACTTTGTGGAAGTAGTCTGGGGCCGAGATGTCAGTCGGTTTCATTCCTACCTTCCGCTCCGGCTTCAAGAGCCGCGCGGCCTTTTCCTCTATAGAACGCTTAAGCGGCGTTCTTGTCGTTTTTGAATTGGATCATAGACTTACCTTATTAGAGCCATTCAAGATTGCGCACAAAGGCAAATTTGCCTGATCGACGGTTTTCATCGTCGCAGTGCCGTAAAGTTTAATGTTCATGAACCGTCATGTGGCAGTGCAACAAATATCAAATACGCCAAATAGCGCATTGATTTTCGTTCTACGGGATGTCGCATCTTACGCGATGTCGCTCTTCGCGAGATCCCAGAGCAGGTCGTAGATGCCTGAAGAGATCAGCTGTGCGCCCGCAGGCGCAGCGGTGCCGATGAAGCGCGCGGCGAGCGTGGAAGTGATGGCGCTGACATCCGTGCCGTCGATCAGCACAAACCAGTCCGCGGCGCCGCTGCCAGCCGAGCGGATTTCCGGCGTGGGTCCGGAGAGTTTTGCATCGCTTTCGAGCAGATGCATCGAAATGATGCCGTCAGCGTCCGGATCGAGCTTTGCTTTCAACTCGGCGCGCAACGTGTCTTGCTTGCCCGATTCGGGGCGCAGCCGAGCGATGCCAAGCTTTGCCCCACGGCCGACGCCGTGGCTGACCGTGATGCGCGCGGCTGCGCGGATCATGTTCTCGAACCGCGCCATGGTGCTCTTCGACCATTCGGTCGGATTGGCAAGCCGGGCGCGATAGGCAGGACTGTCGAGCACGTCGATCGTCCTGGTCGAATACAGGAACAGGTTCTTCGGGCTGCCGGTATGTGCGCGATAACGCCGCGCCTCGAGGAAGCCCTCGATCGCGACACGCTCTTGCAGATGCTCGCGGTCGTACCAGCGGTTGAATTCCTCTTCGTGCGCCGGATCGATGTCCATCGATGTCAGCAGCATGCCCTTTCCGGCGATCGGCATTTCCTGTGTTCCTCCCTAATCTCCATCCTCATGGTGAGGAGCGCGGCACGCGCGTCTCGAACCATGAGGCCCCGATGGTGTTGGCCTCATCCTTCGAGACGCGGCTTCGCCGCTCCCAGGGATGAGGGGATAGATTGTTATTTGACAATCTTTGACGCGGTATCCGCAATGGCCTTCATCACGGCGTTGCGCATGCCGGGATCATAGAGCGTGTGACCAGCGCCGTCGACGATGCGGATTTCGCTATCCGGCCAGCGCGCGGCGAGAGCCTGAGAGGTCGAAGGCGGGCAGAGCAGGTCGTAGCGGCCCTGCACGATGATGCCGGGGACGCCTGTCAGCTTGCCGGCTTCTTCCAGAAGCTGGTTCGGCCGCATGAAGCAGTCATTCACGAAATAATGCGCTTCCATGAAGGGCGTCGCGGGCAGGGCGCCACCTGACTTGATCGCGGAGAGATCGAGCCGCGTGCGCGACGGCGTATGTTCGGACAGAATGCGTTCGGTGTCATGCCAGGCGCGTGCGGCGGGCGCATGCACCGCAGGATCGGCGTCGAGGATGCGCCGCCAATAGGCGTCGAGCGGTCGGCTGCGTTCCTCTTCCGGCAGCAGACCGAGGAAATCTTCCGCGAGGCCCGGATAGAAGCACGGCAGCCGCCGGCAAAATCCTTCCTCGATCTCTTCATACGTGCCGAGGAACGTCGCGCGCAGCACGATGCCCGACACGCGGGTCGGATGCGCCTGCGCATAGGCCAGCGCCAGGGTGGCGCCCCAGGAGCCACCGACCAGCATCCAGCGCTCGAAGCCGAATTTTTCGCGGACTATCTCCATATCCGAGATCAGATGCGCCAGGGTGTTGGACTCGCGCCCGCCCTTGGGCCGGCTGCGCCCGCAGCCGCGCTGGTCGTACAGCACCGCATGAAAGCGTTCGGGGTCGAACAGCCGGCGGTGATCGGGCTGGCAGCCGCTGCCGGGACCGCCATGCAGGTATACGGCTGGAACGCCGCCTGCGCGGCCGACACTCTCGACATAGAGGTCGTGGCCGTCGCCGACAATCAATTGTTCCGATGTGATCGGCGCAAACGGATCGGCGCGCCCGTGACCTGCGTCAGGCGCCATTTTCGCCGCCCGCCTCCAGTGTCCCACCGGCGAAATTGCGATAGAGGAAGCGGTTCTGCTCGCCCGCGGCTTCCTGCTCGGCCTGCTTGAAGATCGTCTCGTGCAGCGGCGACAGCGTGCAGGCGGGATCGGTATTGGCGGCGTCACCCGTCAGCGCAAAAGCCTGGCAGCGGCAACCGCCGAAATCAATCTCGCGGAATTCGCAAGTTTTGCACGGCTCCTTCATCCAGGCAGTGCCGCGATAGCGGTTGAAGGCTTCCGAGTTCTGCCAGATCCAGGCGATCGAATGGTTGGAGCGCACCGATTCGAATTCGAGCCCGGTGATGCTCTCGGCGGCATGGCAGGGCAGCACCTTGCCGGCCGGCGAGATGTTGAAGAACTGCCGGCCCCAGCCGCCCATGCATTTCTTCGGCCGCAGCGCGTAATAGTCAGGCACGACATAGTCAATGGCGAGAACGCCCTTCAGCCGCACCTGGGCTTCCTCGACGAGCTGGCTCGTCTCCTCGATCTGCTGCTGCGTCGGCATCAGCGCGGCGCGGTTCTTCAGCGCCCAACCGTAATATTGCACATTGGCGACTTCCAGCCGGTCGGCGTCGAGATCGACCGCCATCTGGATGATGTCGGCGAGCTGATGCAGGTTCTGGCGATGCATCACCGCGTTGACGGTAAGCGGCAGGTCAAGCTCGCGCGTCCATTTCGCGGCTTCGAGCTTCTTGCGGTGAGAATCCTTCAGTCCCGCGACGCGGTCGGCGACAACAGGTTCGTTGCCCTGGAAACTGATCTGCACGTGGCAGAGCCCGGCGTCGGCGAGGTCACTTAGTTTCGCGCGCGTCAACAGCACCGCCGAGGTGATGAGATTGGTGTAGAGCCCGGCCTCGTTGGCGTGTTTGACGAGCTCGACGAGATCCTTGCGCGCGGTGGGTTCGCCGCCGGAGAAATGCACCTGCAGCACGCCGATCCCGGCGAGCTCGGACAGCACCTTCTTCCATTCTTCGGTCGTGAGCTCGGTGCTGCCGCGATCGAGCTCCAGCGGGTTGGAGCAGTAGGGGCACTGCAGCGGGCAGCGATGGGTCAGCTCCAGCAGCACGGCGACGGGAATGCCATGGGTTTCCGCCACCGATTTCTGCCGCTCCAGCACGGAGAAGCTTTCGCCGGTCTCGGTCGCCTTGTGGTCCGCGAGTTCGCTCATGATGTCTTCTCGCGCGCTTCCGTCAAAAATCCCTTGTCCGCCAGGTCCTGCAACATCGCAACCACGTCGGTCGCAATCGCCTCGCGCGGCGCGGCGTATTTGGTGGCCAACTGATCAATCATGTCAGCCACGCTGCGCACGCCGTCGCAGAGCTGCAGCACTTCCACCGCGATCTCGTCCGGCGCCAGCACGCGTTCCGGCGCCAGGATCACCCACACTCGCCGCGTCTCGTCGAATTTCAGCCTGGCATGCCGCGGCAGCACCGGCCGGCTTGCTTCACTCACCGTGATGTGGCGCGCCCCGGCCATCTTTTCAACCTTTCGGCACGAAGGCGCCGGGCGGAATGTGGCCGTCGACATAGGCGTGATAGAGGGCGTCGAGCTGGACCCACAGCACGTTGGTCTTGAAGATCAGGGCGTTGCAGACCAGTTCGCGCTGTTCCGGCGTCCTGGCGTGTTCCTTGACATATTCCAGCGCAAAGCCGGCATCGCGCGGCGCCTGCTGCAGGCGGCGGCTGAAATAGCTCATGATGTCGGGATTGACGAAATCATAGTGCTGCAGCATGCCCGCGATGCGCTCTTCATGCAGGTTCGGCGCGAACAGTTCCGTGAGCGAGGAGGCGATCGCTTCCAGCGGGCTCTTGTCGCGGCAGAAATGCACATAGGCTTCCACCGCAAAGCGCGTGGCGGGGAGAATGCCTTCGGTCGATTCCACATAGGCACTGTCGAGCCCGAGGCCCTCGGTCAGCTTCAGCCAGCGCTCGATGCCGCCCTCTGAGCCCGGATCGCCGTCATGGTCCTCGATCCGGTGCCGCCATTCCATGCGGATGCCGCGGTCGCGGAAGCGCGAGATCACCACTGCGTCCTTCAGCGGGATGGTGCTCTGGTAATAATAACGGTTCAGCGCCCAGGCCTGAACCTGGCCCTTGTTGAGCTTGCCGCCGTGCAGGAGGCGATGGAAGGGATGCAGGCTGTGATAGCGGGTGGCGCCGATATGGCGCAGCGCGGCTTCGAGCTCGGCCGCATCGTTGAGCGGCACGCCCTTGCCGACCGAATACGCCGTCATGGTGTTGGTGGGAACCACGTTCACAGCACGATCTCCGTTCCGTCGGCAGGTATCTGCCAACCCGCGCTTTCCGCGATCTTGCGCTCTTCCGAGCCGCGCAGCAGCGCCGGATTCGAATTATTGATATGCAGAAATATCTTCCTGTCGATAGCGACGCCGGCGAGACTTTCGATCGCGCCCTTGTTTCCCGACATCGAGATATGGCCCATGCCCTGGCCGGTCTTGGTGCCGAGGCCGGCGGCGATCAACTCGTCGTCGCGCCAGACCGTGCCGTCGAAGAAAACGAGCGGGGCGCCTGAAAGGCGCGACTTCAGCTCGTCGGTCACGTCAGCGCAGGCGGCAATGAAGTAGAAATGCCTGTTGGTGGCCTTGTCGCGGATGCGAAGGCCGAGCGTATCGCCGGCCCCGTCGGCGCCGCCCGGATGCGCCTTGCCTTCGAGATACCACGCGCCCTTGCCGGCCACGGTGAAGGGCAGGATTTCGATGCCGGATGGCGAGCCGCCGGGCAGCGCGGGCTCAAAGGCCTTGTCCACATCGATCGGCACGCGCGCCACGTTCTTCTCGCTCAGCACGTTGAAGATGCTGTTGGACTTGAGGATCGCCAGCACTTTCGGGTGGGCGTAGATCGCGAACGGCGAGCCTTCGCGCATCGACAGCAGGCCCGCGACCGCATCGATCTCGCCATTGGTCAGGATCACGCCTGCGATCGGCGAGTGGCGCAGCGCGCCGGACCTGGGATGAAGCTGCGGCGTGTCGATCAGCTGCTGGCGCAGATCAGGCGAGGCATTGACGAGATACCAGTGCGCGCCGTCGGCACTGAATGCGATGGAGGCCTGTGTGCTCTGTAGTTCCGGATGTTCGCTTCGCGCGGCCCGGCAAATCTGGCAGCCGCAATTCCATTGCGGAACGCCGCCGCCCGCCGCAGCGCCCAGGACGACGACGCGAAGCATGATCCGTCCCCCGGCAATCGTCAGACTTGATACGCCTGGATATTAATACGCCTGGATATTACGAAGGTGGACCTCGGTCCGGACACGCTTCCGCGCCCGCCCGAATGTCCACCTGCGTTAAGGTTGTATATTAGCGTTCCGCTTACTTGCGGGTGGCGCTCACATACATGTTGATTTCCATGCCGCACGGCACTTCGACGATCTTCGGTGCTTTCCAGGCCATTTTGGCTCTCCTTGCAAAGGGGACGAACTTCCGCCCTCGTCCATTAAAGTACTCATTGATGAAAAGTTCGCCAGCGAATTCTTTTGCAATGAAGCCTGCATGTGCCTTGCTGCGGCGCAACGCGGGTGTCCCACAGCCGATCGGGTGGGCCAAACAAACCAAAAGGAGATCAAGGGTTTCGCTGCCGCTCCCCCCGGGAACGGCGATGGGATGGCGCTGGCACCTGAGGGAGACACCAAATAAAGAACTTGTGAGAGATGCCCCGCTTTCAATTCAGCTGCCGCAGCCCCATTGGATTGCCCATGCCTAGATATTTTTTCAACACGCGGATCGGCGAGGAGCTGATTGACGATCCCGAAGGCGAGGAGCTGCGCGACCCCGATCGCGCTTGGGAAGTCGCGCGCTCCATGATTCTGGAGCTCCTCAAGACCGAAGGCACCGATGGCGCGCTGCTCAGGGCGGTCATCGAGGTGACTGATGACGAGGGCGGGATCGTGTTGGAGTTTCCGTTTGCGGAAGCCCTGCTCGACCGGCCGGACGAGTCCGTGACCAGGCACTAAACGACGTCTGTCTCAGACCGCGCATACAACCGGCAAGGCGCTCCTATTCCGGCGCGGGAGCATCACCAGGCTTTGTCAATGATTCCGATTGCCAGCATCGCGAAAAATTCGGAGAGTACGAGCGCGGGAAGGCTCGCCCGCGCCGGCAACGGTGCCCGGCGTGAGGATGAAGGCCACCGCCTTTTATGGGGAGGACGACATGATCGCAAAAATGTCGCCGCGCAGCCTGTGGCTTGCCGGCGTTTTTCTTGGTGCATTGACGTTGGGTGCCAACGCGCAGCAGGCGAGCCCGCCGGCCGCGGCGCCGCTTCCGCCCGGTTCGCCGATGATCGGCCGGCCGGATAACGAAGCCGCGCAGAAACTCGCACCGCAGGTCGCGCCGCCGCTGGCGGCAGCAGCAGACAAGCTGCCGGTCGCGAAGCTGAAAGTGCCGCAAGGCTTCAACATCGAGGTCTATGCCGCCGGGTTGACCAACGCCCGCGAGATGGCGCTCGGTGACAAGGGCACGGTGTTCGTCGGCTCGCGCCTGGTCGACAAGGTCTATGCCATCGTCAACAAGGACGGCAAACGCGAGGTGAAGGTGCTGGCGTCGGGCCTGTACCGGCCGAACGGCGTCGCCTTCCACAAGGGCACGCTCTACATCGCCGAACTGTCGCAGGTCTCCAAGATCGACAATGTCGAGGATCACCTCGACAACCCGCCGAAGCCGACGGTGATCTACGACAAGCTGCCGAAGGACGAGGCCCATGGCTGGAAGTTCATCGCGGTCGGGCCCGACAACAAGCTCTATGTGCCGGTCGGCCAGCCCGGCAACAACGTGCTGCATGACGATGCCCACGGACAGATCCGCCGCATGGATCTCGATGGGTCGAACGCCGAAGTCTATGCGCTCGGCGTGCGCAACACGGTCGGCTTCGACTGGAATCCCGAGAACAAGCAGATGTACTTTACCGACAACGGCCGCGACTGGCTGTCGGAGGACGTGCCGCAAGACGAGCTCAACCGCATCACCAAGAAGGGGGAGGATTTCGGTTCGCCCTATTGCTACCAGGGCAACATTCCCGATCCCGAATTCGGCTGGGGCCATTCCTGCAGCGAGTTCGTGGCGCCGGCCGGCCTGATGGGGCCGCATTCGGCCTCGCTCGGCATGCGTTTCTATACCGGAAGCCAGTTCCCCAAGAGCTACAGGAACACGATCATCGTAGCCAGGCACGGCTCGTGGAATCGCTCGAAGAAATTCGGCGGCGACGTGGTCGTGGTGCATCTCGACAAGGACGGCAAGGTCAAGAACATGGAGCCGCTCGTCACCGGCTTCCTCGAAGACAACAAATATATCGGCCGGCCCGACGACGTGCTGCTGATGAAGGACGGTTCGATTCTGATCTCCGACGACTGGAACGGCGCCATCTACCGCGTGAGTTACGGCAAGAAGGTCGCGGCGAAGTAAGCCAAGAACGCAGAAGAAAGAACGTACGGTGGGCAAAGCGCAAGCGTGCCCACCGGCTTTTTAAGCGACCATAGTGGTGGGCACGGCGCTTCGCGCCTTTGCCCACCCTACAATTCTGTGGCTCCGAGCGTTGAGTGAGGCAAATGCAAACAACAGGAACAATCGCAGCCTTCGCTCTCGCTCTCGCTCTCCTCGCATCTTCCCTCCACGCCGAAACCATCGAAGAGCGCGCCGTGACCTGCTTTGCCTGTCACGGCGAGCACGGCCAATCCGCAACGGAAAACACGCCCTCGCTGGGCGGCCAGCAGGCGCCATACGCGCTGATCCAGCTCTTCATGTTTCGCGAGAAGCTGCGCACCTTCGATCCCATGAACGAGGTGACGAAGTCGTTCACCGACGACGATTTGCACGCCTTCTCGGATTTCATCGCCAGGCTGCCGAAGCCGCAACCGCCCACGGAGGCGCCCGATGCCGCGCGGATGCAGAAGGCGCTCGCGATCATCAACCAGAACCACTGCAATTCCTGTCACCAGGCGAATTTCTCCGGCTCCGACAACGTCCCGCGCATCGCCGACCAGCGCGAGGATTATCTCGCGAAAACGCTGCGCGAATACAAGGACAACACCCGCCACGGCTATGACGGCACCATGGCCGATGTGATGGCCTCGGTGACGGCGGACCAGATTCCCGATCTGGCCTATTACATCTCCCACGTGAAATGAGCTCATCTCTTCCCGTGAGAGCGGGGAGAGGGGGAAGTGAGGCCCCGCTGGCCATGCCCTCCGGCTGACGCTAAAAGACGTTCAGTCACACGGAGTCCCCCGATGCAAGACCTCTGGCGCCTGTCGGCCGCCGACCTCGCTGCCCTCGTCAAATCGAAAAAAGTATCGGCCAGGGAGGCCGCTATGTCAGCGCTGGCGCGGCTCGATGCGGTGAACCCGAAGATCAACGCCGTGGTCGATCACAAGCCTGACGACGTTCTGAAACAGGCGGCGAGCGTCGACGCGGTGATCGCCCGCGGCGAGGATCCGGGCGTGCTCGCGGGCGTGCCGGTCACCGTGAAGGTCAACATCGACCAAGAGGGCTTTGCCACCACCAACGGGCTAAAGCTGCAGCGCGATGCGGTCGCCACCGCCAGCGGTCCGGTGATCGACAATTTCCGCAAAGCGGGCGCAGTGATCCTCGGCCGCACCAATTGCCCGGCTTTCTCCTACCGCTGGTTCACCACCAACCTGATCCACGGCGACACCAGGAATCCGCGCGATCCCTCGATCACGCCGGGCGGCTCGTCCGGCGGCGCGGGTGCGGCGGTTGCGGCCGGCATCGGCCACATCGCGCATGGCACGGATATCGCGGGCTCGATCCGCTATCCCGCTTATGCGTGCGGCGTCCACGGCCTGCGGACGACGCTTGGCCGCGTCGCCGCGTTCAACCCCTGCCTGCCGGAGCGCACCATAGGTCCGCAGATCGAAGCGGTGTCCGGGCCGCTCGCGCGCACCATCAAGGACCTGCGGATCTCTCTTGCCGCGATGTCGGCGAGGGACCCGCGGGATCCCTGGTGGGTACCGGCACCGCTGGAAGGGCCGCCGATGGAAAAGCGTGCGGCGCTCTGTCTCGATCCGGATGGCCTCGAGCCCGTCGCGGAAGTGAAAGCCGCGGTCGCCGATGCCGGAGAGCGGCTCAAGCGTGCCGGCTGGACGGTCGAGGAGATCACGAACACGCCGCCACTGCGCGAAGCCGCGGACTGGAACGCAAAACTCTGGCTTGGCGACATGTATGAGGCGCAACTCGCCACCGCCGAGAAGGAAGGCGATCCCGGCGCGCTCGCCTGCCTGCGCGGCAAGCGCAAGGATGTGTTTCCGTTCGACCAGGCTGACTTCTCCAAGGCACTGACCCGCCGCGCGACACTTTTGCGCGAATGGTCATTGTTCCTCGAAAAATATCCCGTGCTTGTCATGCCGGTCTCCGGCGAACTGCCATTCCCGGACCATCTCGATCGCAAGGACGATGCGTCCTTTGCCCGGGTCTGGCGCGCGCAACTGGTACAGATCGCTATTCCCTTCATGGGCCTGCCTGGGCTAACCGTCTCCACGGGTTTGGTCGGCAGGGTTCCCGTCGGCGTGCAGGTCATTGCGGGCCGTTTCCGCGAGGACCTTTGTCTGCTCGCGGGCGAGGCGATCGAAGCCGGCGGCGTACCGCCGTCGCCGATCGATCCGGTGAGCTAGAGAGAAGCGCATGCCAGGCGTCTACGATTTCTCCGCCAAATCGCTGGCCGGCGATGATGTGCCTTTGAAGCAATTCGAAGGGCAGGTGCTGCTGATCGTCAACACCGCAAGCAAATGCGGCTTCACCCCGCAATATCAGGGGCTGCAAGCGCTGCATCGCGAGCTGTCGCCGCGCGGCTTTGCCGTGCTCGGTTTTCCCTGCAACCAGTTCGGCGGCCAGGAGCCGGGCGATGGGGAGCAAATCGCCGAGTTCTGCGACAGCAGATATGACGTGAGTTTTCCGATGTTCGAGAAGATCGACGTCAATGGCGCCGATGCGCATCCGCTCTACAACTACCTGAAGCGCGAAAAGAGCGGGCTGCTCGGTTCATCCATCAAATGGAATTTCACCAAATTCCTGGTGGATCGATCGGGCAAGGTGGTCGCGCGCCACGCGCCGACCGCGACCCCGCTAGGATTGAAGAAAGACATCGAGGCCCTGCTGTGAACGAGAAGAACGAAACATCGGGCGACGTGTTGCCGGACCGCCTCTCGGTCGATCCGCGAAGCCCATACTACAATGAGCAGGTCCTGGCGCGTGACGTCGGCATCCGCTTCAAGGGCGCCGAGAAGACCAATGTCGAGGAATATTGTGTCAGCGAGGGCTGGGTGCGCGTGACCGCGGGAAACGCCAAGGATCGCTTCGGCAATCCGCTGACGATCAAGGTGCACGGGCCGGTCGAGCCGTATTTCAGGGACAAGAAGTAACTCTCATCGTCGTTATCGCGAGAAGCGAAGCGACGAAGCAATCCAGACTTGGTCCCTCACGCTGGATTGCTTCGCTTCGCTCGCAATGACGAGCAACAACCAAGAGCAAACATCCATGTCCGTCCGTATCGTCGACGTCTGCGAGGTGACAAAACCGATCTCCTCGCCGATCCGCAACGCCTATATCGATTTCACCAAGATGACGACGAGCCTCGTCGCCGTCGTCACCGATGCCAAACGCGACGGCAGGCGCGTGGTCGGCTACGGCTTCAATTCCAACGGCCGCTACGGGCAGGGCGGGCTGATCCGCGAGCGCTTCGCGCCCCGTCTGATGGAGGCCGATCCCAAATCGCTGCTCAATGAGGCCGGCGACAATCTCGATCCGGACAAGGTCTGGTCGACGATGATGTCGAACGAGAAGCCGGGCGGTCACGGCGAGCGCTCCGTTGCGGTCGGCACCATTGACATGGCGGTGTGGGATGCGGTGGCGAAAATCTCTGGCAAGCCGCTGTTTCGTTTGCTCGCCGAGCGGCACAAGCGGACCGCCAATCCACGCGTCTTCGTCTATGCCGCCGGCGGCTATTACTACCCCGGCAAGGACCTTTCGATGTTATGCTCGGAAATGCGCGGCTATCTCGACCGCGGCTACAATGTCGTGAAGATGAAGATCGGCGGCGCGCCGATCGCCGAAGACCGCGAGCGCATCGAGGCGGTGCTGAAGGAGATCGGCAAGGAGGCGCAACTCGCCGTCGACGCCAATGGCCGCTTCGATCTGGAGACCGCGGTCGCCTACGCAAAAATGCTGCGCGACTATCCGCTGTTCTGGTATGAGGAAGCCGGCGATCCCCTCGACTACGCACTGCAGGCCGCGCTCGCGGAGTTCTATCCCGCGCCGATGGCGACCGGCGAGAACCTGTTCAGCCATCAGGATGCGAAAAATCTCATCCGCTATGGCGGCATGCGCCCCGATCGCGACTGGCTGCAATTCGACTGCGCGCTGTCCTACGGGCTCTGCGAATACCAGCGCACGCTCGAAGTGCTGCATACGCATGGCTGGTCGCCGAGCCGCTGCATCCCGCATGGCGGGCATCAGATGTCGCTCAACATCGCGGCTGGCCTCGGTCTCGGCGGCAATGAGAGCTATCCGGACCTGTTCCAGCCCTATGGCGGCTTCCCGGACGGCGTGCGCGTCGAGAACGGCCACATCACCATGCCCGATCTCCCGGGCATCGGCTTCGAAGAGAAATCCGACCTCTATGCCGAGATGAGGCGGCTGGCGGCGTGAAAGAAAGCCCGCCGACCGGGCGGGCACAAGTTTCAGGGAGGAAGCGCTCCGTCGATGAAGCGCAGGGGTAGTTTCCCTGATTCGGTTGCAACCACAAAGATCGTATAATTACTGTCATAGACCTCGCGCGAACGTCGTTGACGCGCGGTCAACAGGGAGTTCCAATGGATTTTTCCAGTCTATTTGCGCGCGTGGTCGCGCTGGTCGGGGCCGGCGCGCTGGCGTGGCGCAAGATGCAAGGCGTCCCGCAAGAGGCGGCCTGGGGCAACGCGCCGGAGATTCCGGCGGCGAAGCCGCAGGGCGCGCTACCGACGTTGAAGATGCCGACGGCAAGGGGTTGGGAGGACGGGCAGAAGCCGGCGGCAGCGCCCGGGCTCAAGGTCAACGCGTTCGCAACGGGCCTCTATCATCCGCGCTGGATCGAGGTGCTGCCCAATGGCGACGTCCTCATCGCCGAAGCGACGCAGGTCGCAGGAACTCCACGGAGCGTGTTTCAATATGCGATGCAGGCGACGATGCGGCGTGCGGATGCGCTCGGCGTCAGCGCCAACCGCATCACCCTGTTGCGCGACAGGGATGGCGACGGCGTCGCCGAGACGCGCGGGACCTTCATGGAAGGACTGAACCAGCCGTTCGGCATGGCGCTTGTCGGCGACACCTTCTATGTCGGCAACACCGACGGCGTGGTGGCCTTTCCCTATGCCGCGGGCGCCGACCGCATCACCGCGAAAGGAAAAAAGCTCGTTGCGTTCAAGCCGGCCGGGCACTGGACGCGGAGCCTGCTGCCGAGTGCGGATGGCAAGAAGCTTTATGCCGGCGTGGGCTCCCTCACCAACATTGCCGATGACGGCATGGCGGTGGAGGAAGGCCGGGCCAGCGTCTACGAGCTCGACCTTGCGCGCGGCACCAGCCGTATCTTTGCCGGCGGCCTGCGCAACGCCGTGGGGCTCGCATGGGAGCCAGGGACCGGCGTGCTCTGGACCGTCGTCAACGAGCGCGACGGCCTTGGCGACGAGACGCCGCCCGACTACCTGACCTCGGTGCGCGACGGCGGCTTCTATGGGTGGCCCTATTGCTACTGGGGGCAGACGGTGGACGATCGCGTGCCGCAGGATCCGGCCATGGTCGCGAAAGCCATCACGCCCGACTATGCGCTCGGCGGACACACCGCCTCGCTCGGCCTGTGCTGGATGCCTGCAGGCACGCTGCCGGGCTTTCCCGACGGCATGGCCATCGGTCAACACGGCTCCTGGAATTGCTCGACGCTCTCCGGCTACAAGGTCGTGTTCGTGCCGTTCGAGAACGGCCGCCCCTCCGGGCCGGCGCGCGATATTCTCTCGGGCTTCCTCGCGCCGGACGAGCGCGAATCCTACGGACGGCCGGTTGGGGTCACGCTCGGTCCCGACCGCTCGCTGCTGGTCGCGGATGATGTCGGCGATGTGATCTGGCGCGTCACGGGTGCATAACGGGGCCGAGCAGGCCGGCGAGGGCAACATGGAACGCATGACGCGCGGTCAATGGGTGACAGGTTGCCTGGTCGTGTTGGGCGCGGCCGTCGGCGCGGCGGTGTCGTCGCCCTGGGCCGAACGAACATTTTCGCCGCCGGCCAATGCAAACGCGGATCAGGGAACAGCCGCCGAGCACAAGCGCACCTGCATCACGCTCGGCGGCAAGCGCTTCGAGTGGAATTTTCCGAACCCGCCGTTCGGCACGCTTAGCTGTTCGGAATGAGCGGACTGCGTGCTAAGCTCCCCGGAAGGAGAACCGATTGCAAGGGAGGTCGTCATGTCCGCAGCCGAACGCAAGCTTGTGCATTCCGACATCAAGCCGGAAAATCCGCCGGAGCGTGCAGCTCACTATCTCGATGTGCCCAACATGACCTGGGAGGCGACAAAATTTCCGGGCATTCAGATCAAGGTGCTCTATACCGACGACAACGGCATCACCACGGCGCTGTTCAAGCTCGCGCCGGGCGCCGTCGTGCCGCTGCACGAGCACACCGCGCTCGAACAGACCTACGTGATCGAGGGTTCGCTCGAAGACCATGAAGGCAAGTGCGGCCCCGGCCAGTTCGTCTGGCGTCCGGCCGGCAACCAGCACGAGAGGCGGTAGCGCCGAACGGCGCGGTCATTCTCGGCTTCTTCCTGAAGCCCAACCGCTTTGCCTATGGTGAGAAGTTCTTCACCGCGCCGGGTGAGCGATAGCGAGCAGATTGATCGAACACTTCGCTGCGATGCACTAGTCCGACAGAAGGTATCGGAGGGCGACCCTTGTGCGGCATAAGCGGTACATGGATCGTGCCGGGATCTCCGGCGCCTGCTTGAAGCAGTTGGCGGTGGTGCTATCCTCGTCCGCGTTGTTCGGCCATCCGGAGAATGTCGGTGAGAACCATCACGGCATCAGCGGCGAAGCAACTGGGCAGATTTCTGACGAGGGACTTTCGCAAGCTCTTCGGGCCCGCCCATGACGAGAGAGCCGAACGACTGGGATCGTTCGCGCGCAGCACCATTGAATGCATTGGCAGAAGCGATGCGCTCTACCACAATCTCGAGCACACCTATCTGGTGACGCTGGTCGGCCGCGACTTGCTGCAGGGCCTTGCGCTCGCCCATCGCATTGAACCCGACGAATACAGCCATCTCATTACCGCCTGCCTCCTGCACGACATCGGATATGTCCGGGGTGTCCTGAGCGGCGATACCGAAACCGAGTTCGTCATCAGCGAAGAGAGCCAGAAGATCCGTCTTCCGCGGGGGGCGTCGGATGCAGCGCTGATGCCCTATCACGTCGAACGCTCCAAGATGTTCGCGATCGAGCGGCTGGGGAGTTCGCCGCTCGTCGATGCAAAGCGCGTTGCAAACGCGATCGAGATGACCCGTTTTCCCGCCAGCATCGAGCATACCGCCGAAACGGTCGGGCTCGAGCCGAAACTGGTCCAGGCCGCCGACCTGATCGGGCAGCTGGGCGATCCGATGTATCCAAAGAAGGCCAATGCGCTGTTTTTTGAATTCGAGGAAACCGGGTTGAACCGGCAGCTCGGCTATTCGACGCCGGCGGATTTGATCGACCGCTATCCCTCGTTCTTCTGGAATTCCGTCTCGATCCATATCGGCGACGGCATCAAGCTGTTGAACCTGACGGTCTCGGGCCGGCAATGGATTGCCAATCTGTACCATCATGTTCTTTGCGCGGAAAACGCCAGCGGCATGATGGGTCCGCAGCGATAGGTCTCACGTCCGACGCTTTGTCGACACCCCATCCCCGCGATGTTACAAAGAAGACTGCTCCGCCATAACGGGCCGGTGCCTCGCGCGCACCGTCCTCAACAACATGACAACAGGGAGGGCCAAATGGCCAAGGCGCCGCCGTCAGCCAAGCGGGACCGCATCAAGGACTTTGTGCCTGCACTGGTCGATTACACCAACGACGTCGTCTATGGCGACCTCTGGGAACGCAAAGGCCTTTCGAAGCGGGACCGCAGTCTCATCACGCTCGCCGCACTGGTCGCAACCTACCGGCCGGAGCAACTCGTCTCGCACCTGACGCGCGCGATCGGCAACGGCGTCACGCAGGAAGAGATCACCGAGATCATCACTCATATGGCGTTTTACGCGGGATGGCCCGCCGCGATGTCGGCCGCGCAGATTGCCTACACCGTCCTGGTCGAAGGCAAAGGGGAATGACGATGGCGAACGAAATCGTGGTCGGCTATATCGGGCTCGGCACCATGGGCGGACGGATGGCGACCAACCTCCAGAAGGCGGGCTACAAGCTCGTCGTGCATGACCTGCATCGCCAGTCGGCGGGCCACCATCTGCAAGCCGGCGCCGAATGGGCGGACACGCCCCGTGCATTGGCCGAAAAATGCGATGTCATCTTCACTTCGCTGCCTGAGCCGGCCGATGTCGAACGGGTCGCGCTGGGCGCCGATGGGCTGATCGAGGGCATCAGGAAGGGCGCCGTCTATTTCGATATGTCGACAAACGCGCAAGCCGTCGTGAGGAAGATTCATGACGCCTTTGCCGCGAAGAGCGCGCACATGCTCGATGCGCCCGTGAGCGGCGGCCCGTCTGGCGCCGCGTCGCGCAAGATGGCGATCTGGGTTGGCGGCGACAAGAAGAGCTTTGACAAATACAAATCCGTGCTCGACGCCATGGGCGACCGTCCGGCCTATATCGGTGGAATTGGCAGCGCCACGGTCGCAAAGCTCGTGCACAACATGTCGAGCTATGCCGTTACCTGCGCGCTCGCCGAAACCTTCACCATGGGCGTCAAGGCCGGCATGGACCCCGTCGCGCTATACGAAGCCGTGCGCCAGGGTGTCAGCGGGCGGCGGCTGACCTTCGACGGCCTGCTCGGGCAGTTCCTGCCGGGAAAATACGATCCGCCGGATTTCGCGCTCAAGCTCGCCACCAAGGACGTCAAGCTCGCCACCGAGTTGGGACGCGAGCTCGGTGTTCCCATGCGCATCTGCAATCTCGCCTATACCGAGATGGTTGAAGCCTGCAACCGCGGCTGGGAGGGGCGCGACTCGCGCGTGGTGATGCTGCTGCAGGAGGAGCGTGCCGGCGTTGCGATCGCGTCCGATCCGGAGCGGGTGAAGCAGGCCGCCGAGCGCGCCAGGTCCGGCACGTAACGATCGGGCTTCTCCGGCGAGTTCCGATGATTTCGCGTCAGCGCCGAACGAGCGACGTTTCCTCGAGAGGTTCCATGTCATCGATTGACGGAACGATCGAAGGCACGTCGTGATCGGGGCGGGCCAGTCTGTCGAGCAGGTCGGCGATGCGCGGCGATGGAGGTGACGCCGCGGGCCGCAGAACCTGCGCAAGCCTGGCGCCGACTTCATCGCAGATCGCGCGATAATGTTCGGGCCCAAGCGCACTGGCCGTGTTTTTGCTCATGGCTGAAGCCCCGCGGCTGAATCAAGCGGCGCGGCCGAATGCATCCCGGCCACGGTGGATCCTGCATAGGCGCAGGCAATCAGAACGAGGATCCGAACGACGCTGAACATGACGGCTTCCTTTTGCGTTTGCCGTGGAAGTAGCAGGGACTTGTTGCCGCCGGCTTAGGGAAGCTGGTTGTCGCAGCCTTTAGAGCGTTGGTGAGCGCCAGGTTTACGGCGTCTTGTTTACGAAGCAGCAACTGCCTTCATGGATCGGCCACAGGGCGCCTTCATCGGGCGTGGAGCATTCTCGGCCCAAATAACAAGAAGGCGCGGCCAAAATGCCGGTTTCCAAATGCTTTACCTTTGTGGGAACGATGCTGTTCGTTCTTCTGTTCGCGTGCCAGGCCTATTTTTGCCAGACTTATTTTCATGAAGGCGTGGAGCTCGCAACAGACGAGGTTGGTTTGACCGCGGAAATCACTCCCGCCACTCGTATCAACGAGACGTTCGCCATGTTCGTTCCCGGAGATGCCAAGCGCATGCGCGAGACGGCCCGGCTGCTCGCAAGAGCAGTGAAGCCGCAGACGTGAGCGCGTCTGCGATGATTGCCGACGCGTTTGTCGGCGGCAAAGCGCAGCTCCGATTGAACGTCGGCGATGTCCCGCCTTGTCAAATTGTCTGAGACGATCAGGCCGAGCAGCGAGCGGCAAAGGCCGTCGCGATCGAGCCCCGTGGCTTCGGCTTCCTTCAGGGCGTTCCCGTCGAGATTCTGGACGGCGTCGGGATCGGGCTCCAGGGCGTCGCCGTGAAACGTGGATTGCTTCGCTGCGCTCGCAATGACGAGCCGCTGTTTGACGGTTGAACGCGAAAACTAGCGGCCTCAGCCCAGCCGCATGTCGAGCAGGCGGCGGCCCTCGCTCTTCAGGAGCTTTTTCACCGCGCTGGAGGCCACGACCTCGCCGTCATTGGCATAGGTCTCGTGGTTCTTCTCGATGTCTTCGAGGCGGTAGACGTAGTTCACCATGATGCCGGCGGATTCGCGCAGGCCCTTGGACGAGAGGTCGCCGAGCCAGTTGATGCGCTCCAGCCGCGCGCCATTGCCGAGATGGAAGCGGGCGACCGAATCGATGACGCGTCCCTTCGACGTCCGGGCTTTCAGGAAGTAGTGCGCGGCGAGCGGCTCGAGCATGGCGCGCAGCTGCGTCGTGACCTCCTCGTTCTCGAACCATTTGGACTCGTCGAGATGTTTCAGCAGCTCGCGTTCTTCCTCCGACAGCGGCACGTCGTCCGCCTGCTGCAGCCATGGCATGAAGCCGGGCACCGGCGACAGTGTCACGAAGGTGTCGAGCTTCGGCAGCTCGCGGCGCAGTTCCTCGACCACCTGCTTGATCAGGAAATTGCCGAAGGAAATGCCGCCCAGCCCGCGCTGGGTGTTGGAGATCGAGTAGAACACCGCAGTGCGCGCACGCTCGGTCGGCACCAGCTGCCGGTTCACGGCGAGCAGCGGCGCGATCGCGCCAGGGATCGTCTCGGTCAGCGCCACCTCGACAAAGATCAGCGGCGCGTCGGCAAGCGCAGGATGGAAGAAGGCGTAGCAGCGGCGATCGGCGGGATCGATGCGGCGGCGCAGATCGTCCCAGTCGCGGATTTCGTGCACGGCTTCATAGCGGATGATCTGCTCGAGGATGTTAGCCGGTGTCGACCAGTCAATCCTGCGCAGCACGAGAAACCCCCTGTTGAACCACGAGCCGAGCAGATGGACGACGTCGCGGTCGAGCGCGGCGAGGTCCTTGCGGCCGTCCATGTGAGTGAGCAGGTCGGAACGCATCGCCACCAGGTCGGCGGTGCCGCCGGGCGCCCGGTTCAACCGGCGGATCAATTCCTGCCGCCGCGGCTCGGAAGCGAAATGCAGGTCGCTGCCGCGGCCATCGCCCGGCAGTTCCTGCCAGGCCTTGATCGCCTCGGCGAGTTTTTCCCTGTCCGGCCCGAAATTGCGCGCCAGCGTCTCGAAGAACGCGCGCCGGGCGTTGTCGTCGAGCTCGTGATAGCGGTCCAGCACTTCGCGCGCCATCGCGGTGCCCGAAGCCTCGCCCCGGCCGGACAGCAGCGCCTCGCAGAGCTCGATCAGGTCGGAGGCGTCCTCCTTGCCGTCGGCTGGCTCGGCGCGGCGGAGCAGGCTGCGTCCGCGCTCGGAAATCGTCGCAAGCAGGTCGGAGAAGAAGGCGTTGGCCATGGCAATCCAGTGTAGTCCGGTGACGCCGAATCCTACATAGGATTTAAGGCGAAGTCAGGCCCGGTCAAGTTGCCATCCAAGCGGTCATGCCCCGCGCATGCGGCATCGCTTTCGCGGGAAATGACAGCGTTCGAGTGGTGCCTATTTCGTGTCCACGAACTGCGTCGGCGTCTTGCCGGTCACCTGCCGGAACGCGTGGGAAAACGCCGGCACGCTGGAGTAGCCGAAATCGGCGGCGAGTTGCTTGAACGAAACCCTGGCGTCCGTGGACAGCTTCTCGATCGCGGATGCGATGCGCGCGCGCTGGCACCAGGTCTTGAAGCTCAGTTGCGTTTCCGCGGCAAACAACCGCGACAGCGTCCGCGCCGAGGTGCCGACCGTTTGCGCAAGCCGCTCGATCTCGTGCGCGGCCGCGGGCGCCGCCAGCACGATCTCTGCGGCGCGGCGGCAGCGCGGCTCGTGCGGCAGCGGAATGAAGGTCGCGGAATCCTCGGCCTGATGCAGCTCGAGCATCACGAGCTTGATCAGGAGCGCGATCCGTTCGCGGCTGTTGCGCTCGTCGAACAAGGCGAGGATCGCCTGGTGCAGGAGCGGGGAGACCCGCACCACGAATTCGGATTTGAGGCTCGGGCTGCGGCGCTCGCGCTTCAGCCAGGCGAGGTCGAAATAAAGCGTCCGCATCTCGATGTCGGCGAGCACGTCGATGGCGTGCACCAGCCGCGCCGGCACCCACACCGCGCGGTCCGGCGGCACCAGCCAGCGGCCCTTCGGCGTCGTCACCTGCATGGTGCCGCTGGCCGCATAGACCAGTTGCGCTTCGCGATGCATATGCGGGTCGAGCCGCAGGCCCTTGCGATAGCTGCGGGAGACCAGATGCAGGCCATCGCCGGTCGAGCGCTGGCCGCGCAGAATGGCAATCAGTGGCGGTTCGGCGACAGTCATTGGCGGCATCCCGTCAGGCCAAAACCGTATAACCTATTTCCGAGAAAACCGGGAATCGCCAGAGCACAAAATGAACAGCCCCAGCCGGGTCATCGCCTTCGTCAACGGCGCGCATTTCATCGATCATTATGCGATGCTGATCTTCGCGGCCGCCGTCATCATCATGGGGCCGGCGCTCGGCATGGCCTATTCGGAGCTGCTGCCCTATGCGACGCCGGGCTTCATCGCCTTCGGCGCCGGATCGCTGATCACCGGCTGGCTGGGCGACCGCTGGAGCCGGCGGCACATGATGGCGATCTTCTTCGTCGGCATTGGCTTCGCCATGATCTCCGTCGGCTTCGTGCAGACCCGCTTGCAACTCGGCGCGGCGCTGCTTTCGATCGGCATCTTCGCCTCGATCTATCATCCCGTCGGCACCGCGATGATCGTGTCCTATGCCGACAAGCTCGGCCGCGAGATGGGGCTGAACGGGGTCTGGGGCAATCTCGGCGTCGCGTCCTCGGCGCTGGTTACGGGGGTGATCGGGCAATATCTCGGCTGGCGCTGGGCCTTCATCATCCCCGGAGTCGTGACGGTGCTGATCGGGATCGCGTTCGCGATGCTGGTGGTGCATGAGGACCGCAAGGGCTCAAAACAGGCGGCGGCGCAGGCCCGCGTCGCCAAGCGGGACATGTGGCGGGTGGTCGTGGCGCTGCTGATCGTGGTGATCGCGATCTCCACCACCTTCAACGCGGTGACGGTGGCGCTGCCAAAACTGTTCGCCGAGCGGCTCGCCGATCTCACGAAGAGCCCGGCGGCTTTGGGTGTGATCGCGGCCGGCGTCTATGTGTTCGGCGCGATGACACAATATACCATCGGCAAGCTGCTGGACCGTCACTCGCTGAAGACAGTCGCGCTGCCGCTGTCCTTTGTCCTTGCGCCGTTTCTCTATCTCGCCGCGACGCTGGAAAACCTGCCGCTGATCCTGGTGTCGATCGGCATCGTGATGGGTGCGTTCGGCCAGGTCACCGTCAACGACGCCATGGTCGGCAAATATACCAGCGAGGAATGGCGCTCGCGCGCCTACGCCGTGCGCTATTTTGTCGGCTTCACCGCCGCCGGCGCCTCGGTCGGCCTGGTGGCCTGGCTCTACGAGCAGGGCGGCTTTGTCACCATGTTGCACGCCTTCGGTACGCTGTGCCTGCTCGCCATCGTCGCGGCGCTGATCCTGCCGCGGGAGATCACGGTGCCGGCGGCGGCGAACTGAAGAGTTTGTCCGCGTCGTTCACGGCATCGTCGCGGGCGAGGAAAATGGCTTGGTCGCATCGACCACGAACATGACGAGCGCTTTGAGATCGCCGCTGCCGCTGCTGGAGACTTGCATCGGCGTCCCCGGACCGTGCCCGGGCATGGCCTGACCGGCATCGAGCCGGTTTTCGCCGTGCGGCGTCTTCTGGTCGAGCTGTCCGCTCAGCACATAGAAGGTTTCAGAACCTGGATGGGTGTGCACCGGCGTTTTGACACCGGGTGGACCGTCCGCATTGTTGATGCGCAGGAGATATTCAGGCGCGGTGATCGGGGCCACCGGTCCGATTTCGGTTACCCGGCTGCCGCCGTGTCCCATGGCGCCTTTGGCGCCAAGGGTGAACAGCCAGACCTTGCCGTCCACTTCCGCCGCCAGTGATGTCGGACCCGCCGCGGCCTGGGCCTGCGGCAGCGTCTGGAAGTTCTCGATCAACCAGTACCATGGGCCGGCAGGCAATTCCTTGACCTTTTTCTCGGCGACCGGTTTGACCTCGAATTTCTGCGCCGAGGCGGTCGGGGGCGCCAGCAACGTACCGAGCGCGGCGCAGCTTGCCAGCAGGAGCCGAAGTTTGAATCGGGATCGATAGCTCTTCATGGCGTGCTCCGGGTGGGGAAGGAACTCAGGCCAAGGCTGCCTGGACTACAAGGCTGCCTGGACTATCCGGAAGCCGCTATTCAGCTTCCGCATCGCTATTCAGTAACCGCCGAAAAGCAGCTATTGTTTGCTTGGGGGGCGGCGTCCTTCTCTGCGTGGGATGTCCGCGATGCCGATACCTGAGCCTCTTGCCGGTTTTCCCGGCGATCCCGGTGCATCGCTTGCGATGCCGGCCGGCCTGCGGCGTGTTCTCGAATGGCTGCGCGGCCATCTCTCCGAATCGGTCCAGCTCGACCGTCTTGCCGACATTGCCGGTGTCCGGCCGCGCACGCTCGAAGCGCACTTCAGGATGTTTCTGGGGACGACGCCGCTCGGCTGGGTGCGCCAGATGCGGCTTGCGCTGGCACGGCGCGAATTGCTGCACGCCGATCCCGACACCTCGGTTACCGACGTCGCGCTCTCGGCTGGCTTCACCCAGCTTGGCCGGTTCTCGGTGCAATACCGGAGAGTCTTTGGTGAATCGCCGTCTTCCACCATCCGTCAATCACAGCGCCGGACCGAGCCGGAGATCGACGACGCGATACGGTCGACATACGAGGCGCTGCCGTTTGCCTTCGCTGTGTCACCGAAGCAATGCGACCGAGCGCTCGAAGCGCTGGCCCGGCCGCAGGAGCTCGCGCCGGGTTACGGTTTACCGAAAGCCGTGGCCGGCTGGTGCTTTGGGCAGCGCGCGGCGCATCGCTTCAGCTCGACACCGGCCGTCGATCGCCGACGCGCACAGGAGCTCGCCGAGCGGGCGTTTCAGCTTGCGCCTTGCGATGCGTTGACGCTTACGCTCAGCAGCGGGGCCCTCGTGTTGTTGCACCGGATGGAGGAAGCCGACCAGCGGCTGGAGCGTGCGTTGGCGCTCGATCCCTGGCTTGCCTATGCCTGGATTCGGCGCGGATGGATGTCGGCCTATTTCGGGGACAGCAGCGGCGCGATCCGTGAACTGAGTGTGGCGCTTCATCTCATGCCATTCGAGCCGCTGCGGCACATCACCTTCATTGGCATGGGAAGCGCCCATTTTGCCGCCGGGCGTTACGAACAGGCGACCAAATGGATCGGCAGCGCGGTCAAGGCCTATCCGGAATCCTTTTGGGCGGAAAGGATTGCGGTGGCCGCCCTTGCGTTGACGGGAGCGCGCGCCGAGGCGCGACGGAGGGCGCGGAGCCTGTTGCGCAGGGATCCCGACCTGACGGTCGCGGAAGCGAGGCAGGCATGGCCGTTCAGGCCGGCCTTCATGTCGCGCCTGGGCGATGGCTTGGAGATAGCGGGATTGCCGCGAGCCTGATCCGGCGCGCCGGTCCGGATCGCCTCATTCGGCCGGCTGGGTCGTCCCCGCCGCGGCCGCCTTCTTCTTTTCGCTGCGCCAGTTCTCGAAGCGCTGCACCACGACAAAGAACGCCGGCACGAACAGCACGGCGAGGCAGGTCGAGGCCAGCATGCCCGAGAACACCGTGATGCCGATCGACTTGCGCGCATTGGCGCCCGCGCCGGTCGCCAGCACCAGCGGCACCACACCGAGAATGAAGGCGAACGACGTCATCAGGATCGGGCGGAAGCGCGCCTTCGCCGCCCCGATCGCGGATTCGATGACCGATTTGCCCTCGTCGTGCAGCTCGAGCGCGACCTCGACGATCAGGATCGCGTTCTTGGCCGACAGCGCGATCAGGAGGATCAGGCCGATCTGGACATAGAGATTGTTGTCGATCTTCAGCCCCTGCAGCACCGCCATCGGGCCGAGCAGCGACAGCGGCACCGCCAATAAGACGGAGATCGGCGCGTACCAGCTCTCATATTGGCCGGCGAGCACGAGATAGACCAGCAGCATCGCAAGCCCAAACACGTAGTAGATCTGGCCCGAAACCGCCTTCTCCTGATACGACATCGCCGTCCATTCATAGCCCGTGCCCGGCGGCAGGGTCTTGTCGGCCATCTGCTCCATCAGATTCAGCGACTCGCCGGAGCTGTAGCCCTGCGCCGGCAGGCCGACGATCGTGGCCGAGGGATAGAGGTTGTAGAGACTGATCAGCGACGGACCGACGGTCGGCGTGATCTTGGCGACCGTGCCGATCGGGATCATGTCGCCGTTCTGGTTGCGCACCATCATGTTCGCAATGTCGCGCAAGGTCAGCCGGTATTTGGAATCGGCCTGCGCATAGACCTGGAAGACGTGGCCGAACTTGTCGAACTGGTTGACATAGGACGAGCCGAGGTAGGAGGACAACGTCGAGAAAATCTGGTCCGTCGTCACATGCAGCGTCTGGGTCTTGACGCGATCGACCTCGACGTCGAATTGCGGCACCGTGGCGCGGAACGGAGATTGCACCCGCTGCAGCGCGCTCTGGCTCTGGGCGCTCCTCACCATCTCGCCGGTGATCGCCTGCAGCTTGCCGTAATCGCTGTTGCCGTCGCGCAGCTCGACCTGCATGGCAAAGCCGGCCGCGTTGCCGATGCCCTGAATGGGCGGCGGCGGCAGCACCAGCGTCCGGGCCTCGAGGATGGTCGAAACCTTGTCGTTCAGTCCGTACACCAGCGAGCGCAGATCCTCGCCTGGACCGCGCGAGTCCCAGTCCTTCAGGATGATGTAGGCGACGCCGGCATTGGCGAGGCTCGCGCTGTTGTCGAGCGCGGAGATGCCGGCGATGGTGATGACCTGCGCCACGCCGGGAGATTTGCCGACGACATCGCTGACCTTGTCGAGCACCTTCTGGGTCCGGTCGAGCGCTGCGCCATCGGGTAGCTGCACCGCGGCGATCAGGTATCCCTGGTCCTCGATCGGCAGGAAACCGGTCGGCACGCGTGAGATACCATAGAAGCCGATGGCGATCAGGATAAGCGCGACGACAACCGACGTGATGGCGTGATTGGCGAGTCCTCCGATCAGCCGCACATAGCCGCGCTCCACGCGATTGTAGACATTGTTGAAGCCGCGGTAGAAGAAGTTGCGCTGTTCCGGCGGCACCGGGCGGCGCAGCCACAGCGCGCATTGCGTCGGCTTCAGCGTCGCGGCGTTGATGGCGGAGAGCAGCGCGGTCGCCGCGATCACCAGCGCAAACTGGGCGTAGATGCGCCCGGTCAGCCCCGGCAGGAACGACGCCGGCAGGAACACCGAGATCAGGACCAGCGTGATGCCGACGATCGGCGCGAACAGCACGTCCATCGCCTTGATCGCGGCATCGTGGCCGGACATCCCCTGCTCGATGTTGTGGGCCGCGCCCTCCACCACGACGATGGCGTCGTCGACCACGATGCCGATCGCGAGCACGATCGCAAACAGTGTCGACAGATTGATGGTGAAGCCGAGCGCCGCCATGGCCGCGAACGCGCCGATGATGGTGACGGGCACGGTGGTCGCCGGCACCAGCATCGCGCGCCAGTCCTGCAGGAACACCAGGATCACGACCAGCACCAGCAGGCCCGCTTCGATCAGGGTCTTGTAGACCTCGTTGATCGAGGCGTTGACGAACTTGGTGGTGTCGAACGGGGTGTCGTATTTGATGCCTTGCGGGAAATTGCGCGACAGCTCCGCCATCTTCTTCTCGACGGCATGCTCGACCTCGAGCGCATTGGCGCCGGGCGACTGGAATACGCCGATGCCGGTGGCGGGCTGGTTGTTGAGCGAGAAGATCTGGCTGTAGGTCTGCGCGCCGAGCTCCACCGAGCCGACGTCGCGTACCCGCGTCACGTCGCCATTGTTGCCGGTCTTGACGATGATGTTCTCGAACTGGCTCGCGTCGTCGAGGCGGCCGTTGACATTGAGGGTGACCTGGAAGGCTTGTCCGGGCGGCGTCGGCGGCGTGCCGACCTGGCCCGCGGTGACCTGCTGGCTCTGCTGCTGGATCGCCTGGATGACGTCCTGCGGCATCAGGTTGCGCGCCTGCAGCTTGTTCGGATCAAGCCAGATGCGCATGGAATATTGCCCGGCGCCGAACACCGTGACGTTGCCGACGCCCGGCACGCGCGACAGCTCGTCGCGGATATTGATGGTGGCGTAGTTGCTCAGATAGAGGCTGTCATACCTCCTGTCGGGCGAGGTCAGCGTGACGAACAGCAGGATCGAGGTCGATTTCTTCTGGACCGTGACGCCCTGGTTCTGCACCGACGCCGGCAGTTGCGCGAGCGCGCTGGAGACGCGATTCTGCACCAGCACCTGCGCAAAATTGAGATCGGTGCCGATCTTGAAGGTCACGGTCAGCGAATAGGTGCCGTCGGAAGCGGCGTAGGACTGCATGTAGAGCATGTCCTCGACGCCGTTGACCTGCTGCTCGATCGGCAGCGCCACGGTATCGATCACGGTCTTGGCGCTGGCGCCGGGATAGCGGGTCGTCACCTGCACGGTCGGCGGCACCACGTCCGGATATTGCGCTACCGCCAGCTTGAACAGCGCGACGCCGCCGATCAGGATCATCAGCAGTGCGATGACGTTGGAGAGAACCGGCCGCTCGATGAAGAATTTGGAGATCATGACCCGGTCCTATTTGGACGATGCCTTGTCGTCCGGCTTGACGTCTGATTTGGCGGCATCTGCCTTCGGCTGCTCGATCTTCTGCGGTTGCGGGTCGACCTTCTGGCCGGGGATCGCCCGCAACAGTCCGGCGATCACGACGCGGTCGTCCGGCTTCAGACCATCCTCGATCACCCGCAAGCCGCCGTCCTCGATCGGCCCGATCTGGACATGGCGCTGCTCGACCACATTCTCGCCGTTGACGACCAGCGCATAGCGTCCGCCCTGATCGCTGCTGAGCGAGGTCTCGGGGATGAGCAGGGCGTCGCCCAGCTTGTCAAAGGGAACGCGCACCCGGACGAAGTAGCCGGGCAGCATCTCCCGGTTCGGATTGGGCACGATGCCGCGTACCGGAAGCGTACCGGTCGACGAGTTGATGGTGGGCGCGATGTAGTCGAGCTTGCCTTCGTGCGGATAGCCTTGCTCGGTCTGCAATCCGACCTCGACCGGCAGCTGGCGCAGTTCGGCAACCGTGACCCCGCGACGCGCGGCCTCGGCGCGAATCCGCAGCACGTCCTGCTCGTTGACATTGAAATTGGCATAGATCGGATCGAGCGCGACGATGGTCGCGAGCTGGGTCGGCGACGCCGCGCCGACCAGCTCGCCGACGGAGACGAGATGTGCCGACACGAACCCGTCGAACGGCGCGGTCACCTTGGTGTAGCCATAATTGACCTCGGCGATCCTGGTGTTGGCTTGCGCCTGCTGCAGACTGGCCTGGGCATTGTCGCGCGCCGACGTCGAAGTATCCAGCGTCGCCTGCGACACCGCCTGGCGGGCGACCAGATCGCTCTGGCGCTTGAAATCGGCTTCGGCCTGCTTCAGCGAGGCCTCGGCGCCGACTTGCGCCGCCTGCGCCTGGTCGAGCTTCAGCTTGTAGGTTTCCGGCTCGATCGTGAACAGCACCGTGCCTGCCTTCACGAACTCGCCATCCTTGTAGTTGATCGACTCCAGGAAGCCCTGCACGCGCGCCACCAGATCGACGGACTTGATTGCGGCGGTGTTGCCGGTCGCCTCCAGATAGCGCGTCACCGCCTGCTTCAACGGCACGGCGACCTCGACCTTGGGTGGCGGCGGCGGCACGTAGGTGTTCTGCCCGCAGCCGGCGAGCACGACGCACGCCAGCGCGGCGATCGCGGCTCGCGCCAGATAACGCCTGTCGTCGATCGGCCCGGGACAAAGCGGACGTACAGGCTTCATGGCATGGCCCCATCTTTCAACGCCTGCGAGCAGGCCTTCCGCCGATCTGAATAGCAACATTCCGCTCGCAGTGGAACGGCGAGAGCGGCGAGACCGATAAGCCCAACCATTGCGGCGCGGAATACCATAAACATGGTGTGACAATTTATCGGGTGAGCGGGAATTTGCGCTTCCAACGCCCGTTCCGATCGAGGACAATGAGATGAAAAGGCGCCGGAAGATGGCGAGATCGGCCGGCCAAATAAAACAAAAGCGGGGAAGGAAATGAAATGTCGCATCGCGCTTTGCTTGCCGGTCTTGTTCTGGGTGTCGCAATGATGGCCGTGCCCGCGAGTGCAGAAGACCTGAAAGGCGAAATCGCGCCGACCGGAAAATTGCGCGTGGCGATCGGCATCAGCGCCGCTGGTGGCGCCTTCTGGTCCAACAAGACCGGGTCGGGCGGCTATGCCGGCGTGCCGGTCGATCTCGGCAAGGCGATGGCGGCGGAGCTCGGCGTTCCCGTCGAGTACGTCGCCTATCCAAATTCCGGACAGATCACGGATGCGGCGTCGAAGGGCGCCTGGGACGTCACCTGGCTGCCGCAGGACCCGGAGCGCGAAACGAAGATGTCGTTCGGCCCGGTCTACGAGGTCGCGGACGCGACTTACATCGTCAAGGCGGGTTCGCCGATCGCGAATTTCGCGACGCTGGACCAGGCCGGCGTCAAGGTCGCCGCCGTCAACAACACCACGACCATGCGCGGTGCCGAGAAGCATCTGAAGAACGCGAAGGTCACGGGCTACCAGACCTATGACGAGATCTACAACCTCCTGAAGAACGGCGAGATCGATGCCTTCGCGCTGTCGCGCGACCAGCTCAACGCCATGTCGAAAAAGATTCCCGGCACCAAGGTGCTGGACGAGACCTTCAAGAAGACGGTGACGGCCGTCGCCGTGCCGCTCAACCATCCCCAGTCGCTCGCCTTCGCCACCAGGTTCATGAAGGAGGCGATCGGAAACGGGGTGATGCGCAAGGCCTATGACAACAATGGCTTGAAGGAAAACCCGATCAGGACGCAGTGACCATGCCCCCTTCGAGGAGGGTATAATCACGCTCGCAAGAACGCGCTTCTAACGTCCAATCTTGTGGGGTTGAAGAACTTCGCGTGGCTCGACCGGCGTCTGCGTGAGCCGAGAACGCAGTTGAGGAATTGGCGCTTTGAATTTGAAACGCCACGGCTTTTTCAACTTGAGAGTCCATGCAAAGCGGTTCACACCAAGAATGTGGTTGAACACTCAGTTCTTTATCCCGATGCGGGACGTGAACCGTTGAAGAATATGATTGAACGAGCAGTGCTTCGATTGAACTAAAAGGCGAGACCGCGTTTTCTCGATCTCGCTCCTTGAATACAGGGCGACGCTTAATTTTTTGTATCGCAGCTGCGAAGTACGAGAGCCTACGCGCGCCGCCTCACCGTGAAGACGTCCTCACCAGATCCACCCCGGAAGCGTCATCTCTTGATTCCCAAAGCGTATCACCGGCACGACGGGCGGGCCGTATGGATCGACGCGGTCGTCCTCCGGGCGATAACGATATCGTGGAACGATATAGGAATCCCAGTAGGGCCTTTCCACGGGCACCGTGACGATAAGCCTCTCCCGTGGTGGTTCACGAACGACTTTGGCCCTCCGTGCCTGGGCTACGCCACTCAACATCCCCATACTGCACAGCACCAGGGCCGTCCCGAGAGCGAACGTTGCGGTCATGATCCTCATGCCTCGGCCTCCTTGCCGCAGAGACAAATCAACAAGCACCTGGTCGGGATAGTTCCAGCCGCGCGGGGCATAAGTGTGACGGACGCCAATCAAGAGCGCAATCAGCTCACCGCATCGTCGCAAGCTGTACCGCGAGCGCACATGCCCGGTCGTATTCGTCGAGATTGATCCATTCGTCGATTGTGTGCGGCTCGTTCTGCCCCGCGCCGAACGTCACGGTCGGAACACCGTGGCGGACCATCCAGTTGGCGTCGAGGCCGCCATTCGCGGCGCGGATCACCGGCGCTCCGCCGACGGCGGACACGGCCGCGGCCGCGCGTTTGACCACCGGCAGGCTGTCCTTCATGCGGAACGGATAATAGTCGGTCTCGGCCTTGAACTTGATGCGGCCTGACTTGCCCTCGCTGTTCTTGACGCGCTTCGCGGCCTTTTCGAACGCCGCCTTGTAGGCCTTGGTGATCTCCTTGAAAAACTTCGCATCGTGGCTGCGGCTTTCGCCGCGCACGTGCACGTAGTCGGTGACGACATTGGTGGCGTCGCCCGCCGGCCGGCCGTCGCCACCGCTGACGGGACCGACATTGCTGGTGCCCTGCCGCTTGCCCTTCACCACCTTTCCAAACCAGCCTCCGGCGTTCAGGTCGGCGAGCGCAAGCGCAAGGATCATGGTCGAGCTGATCCCGCGCTCCGGCGCGGCGCCGGCGTGCGAGGCGCGACCGAAAATCTCGACCTGCCAGCGATCCGCACCGACGGCGCCGATCGTGACATTGGACGCAGAGCCGCCGTCGTAGTTGAAGGCCATGACCGGCGCGCCGAGATCCTCGGTCGTGACGTGGCGTGCACCCCATAGCCCGCTCTCCTCCCGCACGCAGAACAGGAGCGTGATCGGCGGATGATCAAGCCTGTGCTTCGCGAGCTCGGCCGCGAGCGTCACGAGAACGCCACAGCCGCAGCGGTTATCGCCGCCGAGCGCGGTCTTCGCCTGATTGACGATCTTGCGGCCGGCAAGCTTCGGCTTCGCACCGGCGCATAGCGGCACGGTGTCCATGTGGGTCATGAACATGATCCGCGGCTGGTTGTGCATCGCGCCGCGGCCGGGCAGATCGACAATGAGGTTGCCGGTTTCGGTCGGCAGGGGGATGCGTGTGTTGGCATCGTCGAGGCGGATCGCATCTTCCGGCACGCCGCTTTCCTGCAGCGCCGCGGTGAGCTCGCGCCCGATCGCGGCCTCCTTTCCGGTCACGCCCTCGACAGCGAGGAAACGGAGGAGGCGGTTGGTGGCGGCTTGCGTATCGACGGACATGACTGATCCCTTTGACGATCGGTGCCTCTCAGCATCCTTCGCGGCATCGCGTTTCGCAAGGCTCCGCAGCGGTCCGCCGGGCCGATTTCGGCGGGGCTGCAGGCGATATTTGCCGTGCGGTAGCTCCTCGCCCCCGGCTGAGATGTCTGAGATTGCTGCCGATTTCGGCTTCCGACCCGAAGGGTCATTCCTCGCTTCCAAGACGGCGAGTTCTTCGGTTAGGGTATGGCAAACGTCTCGAGGTAAGGGGTCGTATGCGGCGGCGGGACTTCATTCTGGTTCTTGCGACAATAGCCAGCGTTGGCCGCGTGTTCGGTCAAGACCGAACCCGTCGCTTGGGAGTGCTTATCAGCAGCCCAATGAGCAGGGAAACTCTGGAAGCGGTCCTCAAATCGCGGGGATGGACCATCGGCGGGGATCTTCAGATCGACTATCGGATCACCGGCGGCGACACCGACGTGACGCGGAGGTACGCCCGCGAACTGCTTGCTTTACATCCCGATGCGCTATTCGCGGCGACAAATACGTCGATGGCCGCGTTGCATGCCGAGCATTCCAGCATTCCTATTGTTTTCACTATGGTGAGCGATCCAATTGGAATGCACTATGTCGGGAGCTTCTCAAAACCGGGCGGCAACGTGACCGGTTTCACCCCATTTGAACCGTCCCTGGGCGGCAAGTGGGTATCGCTGCTGAAGGAAGTGGCCCCAAACATCGAACATATCGGTCTCGTCTACAATCCTGAACCGGGAAACAACTCAGCAGCTTTTTACAAGGCGATCGGCGACGTAGCGAACGGACTAGGAATCACCTCAATCGAGACGCCCACCGGTGACGCCTCAGATATTGATCGACTGGTTCGCTCGCTCAAGGACAAGCCCAATAGCGGGCTGATCTTTTTGCCTGACGCGCTTACGTCCGAGCAATGCAATCACTTTACCGAGTTGGTAGCCGAGGTCCGGCTGCCCGCCGTCTACCCGCTCCGTCTGTACTGTGCGGCTGGTGGTCTCATGTCCTACGGAGTGAACATTCACAAGATGTACGCGGGCGCGGCGTCCTACGTTGATCGGGTTTTGCGTGGTGCCAATCCCGCAGAGCTGCCGGTGCAGGCTCCGACCGAATTTGAGTTGATCCTCAACCAAACCGCGGCGAGGCGGCTCGGCTTGCAGTTGCCGTCGACCTTGCTCGCCCGTGCCGACGAGGTGATCGAATGATCCCGTCTTTCACCAAGCCCCGCACTATCATTTATGTCCGCTCGTGCACGACCAACACCGGTACGCTTCCGTCCACCAGGACCTCCGATGTCTGACTCCCCAACAATAGCTTCCTGAGGCCGCGACGCCCATGAGAGGCCATGACGATCAAGTCGCAGCCTCTCGATCTTGCTGTTTCGATAATCGCAGTGGCTGCGTGCGCATTCGGAACATGCAGGAGCTCTGCAGATATGCCGATTTGCTCCGCCATGGCTCGAGCTTCATCGAGTATTTTGCCCGCACGTTCCTTGCAGGCTGCGTCAAAGCTATCGAACTCTTGCTGCGAGGGAATCCATCCCGAAGCGTGTCCGCTCCCATAGTCGACCGGCAGCGGTTCCGTCACGGTGATGACAGTCACTTTGGCATTCAATGCCTTTGCTAAAGCAGTCCCATGCTTGATGCCTTTTCGCGCGACATCCGATCCATCCGTGCTCAAGAGAATATTGGCGTACATTCGGGGCCTCCCGTGCTCGTCGAACATTTTCCCTGGAAAAGTGACCCTCATTTATATGGTCCGATCGTCGCCGTCCGTCTACAGGCCAATGCCGAAGCTCGTTCGTGGACCAACGAGCGTCCGGTAATGGCCCGTGCCTGATCTTCGCTCGGAATGCCGCGCCAGACCACAGCGCTTCCGTAACCATCGCTCAATTGCATCTTGCGCGTCCAGCGGCGGTGCTTGCCTTACGTGAAACATCTTTGGAGCGTTGGGCGAGCTCAGCTCCTCTCGCAAGCTTCGCCCAATCGGCAGCGAGCCGAAGCCACGCATCTCGATCGACCGGCCTTAAGGCGCTCTCGGCGTTCCGCCGACACTCCTGAGCTTCGCGGCGATATTTGTTTGCGTCTGACATCATGGGAATCCTTCGCGATATGGCATTTGGCTCTGCGCGGTAGATCGTGAGCGGACACCCGTCGCGGCATCCCATAAGTATGGGAGGGTCGAGCGCGCGAACCGTGGGGATCGATTGCAAACGCGAATTAACACGAGAGCCATTGGTGGATTTTCGATTGGGCGTACGGTTGCCAACGCGGGAACGGATGACTAGGCTTTATCCCAGGTAGGCCCAAACGGTCTTTCGATCGGCCGCACGCTCATGCCCAAGTTCCTGCGCATCGGAGTCCATCAGTCGAACGTCTCCGGATACACGTCAAAGGCATGGTGCGTTCGGCGGGTTGGCTCGACGGTTTTCCTGAAGTGGGGCGCCGTGGAGGTCCATGGCGTCGGAGATGGGCGTAAGGTTTACTGGACGCTTCCACCGAGGGACAAAACAATTCGTTGCGGCACGGCGCAGCGTGCCCAAGACTATGCAAAAGCCGCAATCGCGCGGCGACGCAACCATCGCTATGAACCGCTGACCGGAAATATCGCGAACCGACGCCGAGCCGCCGTTCGTGACGCCGAGCTCAAGCAAGCGCTCGCCACCATCCTCTTTGTCGATATCGTCCGGTCCACCGAAAAAGCCGCGCGGCTGGGCGATTCACGTTGGACACAGGTGATGAATCACTATTACGCCGCCGTCCGTAGAGAGCTGAAGGCTTTGCGCGGAAAGGAAGTCGTGACGACGGGGGACGGGCTGCTGGCGACGTTTCGCGCGCCGGCCGCCGGGGTCCGTTGCGCCACCGCGATCCGTGAGGCCGTGCGCACGCTCGGGCTGGAGATCAGGGTGGGGCTGCACGCGGGCGAATACAAGGTGAGCGGGACGGAGGTGGTCGGTCTCGCGTTTCACATCGGCGCACGCGTCGCGGCGAAAGCGCGTGCCGGCGAAGTCCTGGTCTCGAGCACGGTCAAGGATCTGATGTCGCAGTCTGGAATCCGCTTCAAGGACCGCGGCGTTCACCGTCTCAAAGGTGTGCCGGAGCGATGGCGCCTGTACCGGGTCGAACATTAAGGTGTCCTGCGAGAGTGAACACCGCGCGCGCCCAAATTCCATGGGGCCGATCTGTAAGAATTTCCCGGCCTTTCCCTCCGCGGAAAAAAAGCGAGGGCAACGGATTCCCTGCGCGCTGGATCGTGTGGAACCCAATCCACCTTGGACGATTAGCTTCGCGGAGGTTCCGATGGAAAAGAAGGGTGATCAAATCGTTGAGGGCGCCGTGGAAACGCGAGCGGGCTTTCTCGATTGCCCGGTTCTGTTGGTGCTTGTCGCAAGCTGCGTGCTTGCGATTGTATTTTTGGTGCCGACATTCGTCGGCGTGGTCAAATTGTGAGGCGGATCATGAATGAGATCAAAGAGCACATGGAAGTCATCGGCGCAGACGGCGTCCATGTCGGGGCCGTGGACAGGGTGGAGGGACGCCGCATCAAATTGACGAAGCAAGACAGTGGCGAGGGATCCCACAAGGGACACCACCACTACATCGACAGCGGCCTGGTGGCCGGCGTCGAGGGCAACAAGGTCCGCTTGTCGGCGTCCGGTGCCAATGCCGTGACGATGGAGGAAGAAAAGTAGGCGTCGACGCGTATGCTGCCGCCGAGCTATTCGTTGGCCTCCGGCGGCAGAAAGTTCACTTCGTGCTCCGCCGAGAGGCGCACGACCTCGGCCGTGTCGGTCAGGTTGTGGAGCTTGTCGAAGAGGGCCTCGAGCTTCTGCATCGGCGAGACCCAGAACAGCGCGCGCGCCGGTTTGTCGGATTTGTTGAAATAGCCGTGCGGAATGCCGCGCGGCATGCGCACGAGATCGCCGGCTTTGGCCTTGACCCAGGCGCCGTCGAGTTTCAGGTCGAGCACGCCTTCCTGCACCAGGATGAACTCGTCCTGGGTCGGATGCACATGCACCGGCACGAACTGCCCGGGATCGCTGTTGGTTTCGAAGGCGAAGGTGGAGTCCGTCACCGCCTTCGGAAAGTAAATCTGCCCCAGGATGTTCCAGGTCTTGCCGCGATAGCCCTCGCCGGTGGGGGTGATGCCTTTCTCCAGTGTCGCCATGAAGTCCTCCTCCTGCTGGATCGTAACGCCAGCATCGGATAGCTGCGGCCGGCTGTCTATCCGTTAAGTGGATGCGTTCCGGGTGCCGCCTGAGCCAGGAATAGCGGAAGTCAGGTTTCCGTGCCGTCAGGTGCGTGACCCATCTAGGACATTCGTCATATTCCAATTTGAAAGGGGCGCACTGTATAAGTCGCCTTTCAATTCCCGGGGGTGCCAATGAAACGGCGGGAGTTCATCGCCGGTATCGGTGCCGCGATGGCGTCGCCATTTGGCGTCAGCGCGCAGCAACAAAAGGTCTGGCGCATTGCCTTTTTAGGTTCAGGACGGCTCGGTCAAGCGCTTCCTGTCTTCAGGCAGCAAATGGCCGAGCAAGGATATGTTGAAGGCAAGACCTTCATGCTTGACATTCGAGAGGCTCAAGGTCGCTACGATCTTCTACCCGGTCTTGCGAAAGAGATCATAGGGGCAAGCCCGGACGTAATTGTCGCGGAGGCCACGCCCGCCATTGCGGCGGTACAGCGTGAGACATCGTCCATTCCCATTGTGATGTCGCCTTCGACTGATCCCATTGGCTCGGGTTTCGTCAAGAGTTTTGCCCATCCGGGAGGAAATATAACGGGCTTTGCCAACATGTTTGGCGATCTGACCGCGAAGTCGCTGGAGTACCTTCACCTCGTCGTGCCGAATGCAAGAACGGTCGCCGTTTTGATGTCGTCCAACCCGACGCACGCTCCGTTATTTGAAATGGCGCGCGCCGGCGGCCAGAGACTCGGCCTTGCCGCCCTTCCATTCGTCGCGCCAACTGCGTCAGATCTGGAACGAGCGTTCCTCGAGATTCAAAAAGCAAATTGCGACGCCCTGTACGTCTTGGCGGACCCCTACCGACCGACCATTGCGAAATTGGCTTTGTCTGCCCACCTTCCTTCTATCTATCAATATAGCCTCTTCGTCGATATTGGTGGGCTTATGAGCTACGGCCCGGACATATTGGACATTTTCAAGCGGGCTGCGGTTTATGTGGACAAGATTATCAAGGGCGCAAATCCCGCTGATCTTCCGGTTGAGCAACCCACGAAGTTTTACTTCGTCCTTAACTTGAAGACTGCCAAGGCACTTGGATTGTCGATACCGGAAACCGTCTCTGTGTTGGCGGACAAGGTAATCGAATAGAGGTGAACGACTTCCGTTGGCATATGTCGGAGTGCCGTAACGTCCGACTTAAGTCCGGCAATGCGCATTGCGTGAATTTCCACGGCGAAGCACCTCGCCTGGGATTTTTGCCTGCAAATTCGCCTGCGCCGAAGAACTGATTTCCTGAGCCGATTCAAATTGATCCGGTGGCGCGGCCCTCCGCGCCGCAAAATTCTTCTTTACGAAAATCGGAAGTTGTGCTTTATTCGCGCCATCCAAATCATGCCGCGGGAATGCGAAGTCACATCCCCTCCGCCGTCATGCCTCGCGCATGCGGGGCATCCAGTACGCCGCGGCTTCTCTGCCCAAGCCGTGCTGTCTCTGGAATACTGGATCGCCCCGCTCCCGTGCGCAATTGCGCACAAGGCGGGCGATGACAGCGAGCGGGAGCTCTAAGACCCTCACGAATTCACATGAATGAAATCGCGCAGCATCGGATAGATATCGCTATTCCATTTCTTGCCGCTGAACACGCCGTAATGACCGACGCCGGCCTGCATATGGTGGACGCGGCGATAGGCGCGCACGCTGGTGCAGAGCTCCTGCGCCGCGAGCGTCTGGCCGATCGAGCAGATGTCGTCCTTCTCGCCTTCGACGGTCATCAGTCCCATGCGCCGCACCGCGGCCGGGTTCACCTTGCGGCCGCGAAAGGTCAGCTTGCCCTGCGGCAGCAAATGCTCCTGAAACACGTCGCGGACCGTCTCGATGTAGAACTCCGCCGGCAGGTCCATGACCGCGAAATATTCGTCGTAGAACGTTTTGATGATCTCGGCCTTCTGCTTCTCGCCTTTGACGAGATGATTGTGCAGGTCCATGTGCTGCTTGATGTGCCGCTCGAGATTCATCGAGACGAAGGCAGTGAGCTGCACGAAGCCCGGATAGACTTTCCGGAACGCGCCCTTGCACTGGAACGGCACGAAGCTGATGAGATTGTCCTCGAACCAGTTGATCGGTTTGCTCTTGGCGAATTCGTTGACCTTGGTCGGCTGGATCCGCGTGTCGATCGGTCCTGCCATCAGGGTCAGTGTCGCCGGGCGCGAGGGATGATCGTCCTCGCACATGATCGCGGCGGCGGCGAGCGCCGACACCGAGGGCTGGCAGATCGCGACCATGTGTGGGCGCGGGCCGAGCCGGCCGAGGAAGTCGATGAGGTGGCCGGTGTAATCGTCGAGGCCGAAGCGGCCGGCGCTGACGGGAATGTCGCGCGGGTTATGCCAGTCGGTGATGTGGACATCGTGATCCCCGAGCAGCGTCTTCACGGTGCCGCGCAACAGCGTCGCGAAATGCCCGGACATCGGCGCGACCAGCAGCAGTTTCGGCTGCTCGGGTGCGTCGATTTTCCTGAAGTGCAGCAGCGAGCCGAACGGCGTGGAATAGACGACCTCTTCCTTCACCTCGATCTCGCGATTGCCGACCTGAACCGCCTCGATGCCATAGGCCGGGCGCGTATAGGTGAGCGAGGAACGCGAGATCAGCTCGAGCGCGGCAGCGAGCCGGCCGAACAGCTTGTCCGAGACGTCCTGCGGGACAAGGTTGAGATAGCGGAGCGCGGATGCCGCCCCCGAGCGCCATGGCTCGGTCAGGTCCATGTGGTTCTGATAGGCCTGGTACAGCATTGACATCATTCAGATCCGCCCCTGCCGCTGACGCCATGCAATATCGACGCCAAAGCGAGGGCAGCGCGCCGCTAAAATTGGCACGTCACTTGCTGCGAATTATGCGAAAACGCATAGGGAATGGGCACGGGCCGGGGTGTCCATGGTCCTTTGGATGGCGTCGAGGCGTTGAGGAAGGCACCCCATGGCGAAAGCGACACTGACCATCTCCAGCAAGAATTATTCATCCTGGTCGCTGCGTGGCTGGCTGATGACCAAATTTTCCGGACTGCCGTTCGAGGAGATCGGCGTCGCGCCGGACGATGCTTCGGCGCGCGCCGAAATCCTCTTGATCTCGCCGACCATCCTGGTGCCATGCCTGCGGCACGACGGCGCCACGATCTGGGACACGCTGGCGATCGGCGAATATCTCAACGAGGTCATGCCGGACGCCGGGCTGTTGCCGGCCGGCCGCATCGAGCGCGCGCATTGCCGCTCGATCTCAGGCGAAATCCATTCGGGCTTCACCACGCTGCGCGCCTCGCTCCCGGTCAACCTGAAGGGACATTTTCCGGGCTTCAAGATCTGGACCCGCGCGCAGGCCGATATCGATCGGGTCTGCACCATCTGGCGCGACTGTCTCGCGAGGTCCGGCGGGCCGTTTTTGTTCGGCGAGCGCACCATGGCGGACGCCATGTATGCGCCGGTCGTGACGCGCTTCATGACCTATGACGTGGAGATCGAGCCGCGGCTGAAGGCTTATACCGATATGATCATGGCGATGCCGGAGATGGTCGAATGGGTCGAGGCGGCGAAGGCCGAGCCGGAGGAGATCGAGGAATTGGAGGTCGAATATTAGGCAGGCTGCGCCCGTTTGGAGAACTCGGAATGTCGTCGCCGGAGGAGTTAACCTTTGTCGTCGGCCGCTGGCTGCGGCCGGTCGTGTTCGTGCTGGATGTGGTGCGCGGCTTCAAGGCGGCGCCGATATCTAGCCGTGAACAGGTGAGTACGGCGCCGCACAGCTGATTCGGGCGCGATTCGTTCGTACCGCGTTCCGAATCTTAAAGTGCGGGCCGCCAGCCGTCGCATTTTGATACAGCGCGCCCTTCTCTCAGTGGCGAGGCAGCCGCCACCCCACGACGGTCGCCTCGACCCTGCCGCCGGATTCGTGATTGTGCCACATTCCATCGCTGAAGTGACACGGGAAGGGCAATTGATAAGTCCCGCTGTGATCCTCACATAAAACCTGAACCGGCAGACCCTGTGGCGGCACCCCCGCGCCATCGAATTCGGCCAGTCGTCGTTCGCGTGTAGCCATCTGATTTATCCCCTAATGCGCGGCGCACCCACGCCGCATTCCAAAAATCGCCCGCCCGTCTTGCTTGCCCCACTCCCCGAAATCACAGCGCCTGAATGAGGTAGCAATGTGATATCTGTCCCGTCGTCTGCTTAACTCAATTTGGTGTGAGGCGCGCCGCCAGCGCGAGGATTTCATGATCCCCAGGATTTTTGTTGCAGCGCTTTCGCTCGCGGTCCCGATCGCGATACCGACGGAACTTCTCGCACAGGACGTCCCTGGCATCGAAATCTGCACGGCCGAGAAGGCGATGGACCGCCGCACCTCCTGCCTGCAGAGCAATGTCGACTTCCTGCAGAAGACGATTACGAAGCTTTCGGCGGATCACCAACAAAAACTGGATGCGGCGAACCGGCAGATCGAAACATTGAAGGCGACGATCGCATCCTTGCAGAAGACCGTCGCCGATTTGCAGGCCGCGCAGAAACAGATGGTGGATGATTCGAAGAAGTCCGAGCCGGCGAAAGGTGCGACGGCGCCCCCCGCGAAAGAAGGTTCCAAATGACACCTTCTCTCACGACACCCGATATTGCTGCATGACGTTGGGGTCCGGTTCATAGCCGAGCCCGGGCCCCTGCGGCACGGCCACATCGCCATTGGCATCGGCGTCGATGCGGCCGCCCCACAGGCAGGCGGCGCGTTTCATGTAGAAGACCTCGATGTAACCTTCGTTGCGGATCGACATCAGCTGCAAGGTCGCGAGGAAGCCGGGCCCGAAATAGGGCGAGTGCGGGATGATCTTCACACCGAACTCATCGCCGAGCGCGGCGACTTTCAGGAATTCGGTGACGCCGCCGACCTTGATCACCGAGGGCTGCGCATGGCTGACAGCGCCGGCCTTCATCATCTCGCGGAATTGATAGGCGGTGCAGGCGTTCTCGCCGGCGGCGATATCGAGCCCGCCTTGCTTGCGCACCGACGCCAATGTCGCGAAATCTTCGGGCGGCCAGACCGGTTCTTCCAGGAACATCGGCGCCGCCGCCTTGCAGGCGTGCGCAAAGGCGACCGCGTCCGCGCCGCTGAGCGGACAATTCATGTCGATCATGAGCGGCACGCCCGGCCCGATCGCCTCGCGCGCCGCAAACACTGCCGGCGTGGTCGTCTCATGCAGCTTGATCGCGCCGTAGCCGCGCCGCCTCGCGGTCTGGCACTCGCTCGCAATGCTCTCCGGCTTGCCGATCCGCAGCAGGCTGGCATAGCCGGGAATCTTCGTGCGCTTGGCGCCGCCGATCAGCTGATACAGCGGCACGCCCTTGATCTTCGCGGCGAGGTCCCACAGCGCGATATCGAGGCCGGAGATCGCGAACATGGTGATGCCGTAGCGGCCGAACAGATGCAGGTTGCGCTGGATCTGCTCCATGAAGGCGGGAATCCCGTCGGGCTCGGGCACGTCCTGGCCGCGCGCCTGCGGCGCGATCATTTCCTCGACCGCGGTGCAGGTGGTGCGCGGGCAGACATAGGCAAAGGCATCGCCCCAGCCGGTAAGGCCGCCATCGGTCGTGACTTCGACCACGACCATGTCGAGCGCGGAGATCGCCGCGGCGCCCTGGCGGAAGCTTGCGGGGCCGGCGTCATAGGGAATACGAAGGTGATGCGCGCGGACGTTGGCGATCTGCATGGGTTGGCTCTTGTTCTTCGTTCGCGCGAGACGAAAATGAAGGGTGGGCAAAGGCGCATCAGCGCCGTGCCCACCATCTATCCGAGTGCTTTATTGCGAGTTGGCGGGCACGCTTGCGCTTTGCCTACCCTACGCGTTCGGCCGCGCGGCTACGAGTTCTTCTCTCCCGACATGACCGGCCCAAAACGCTCCCAGCTCTCGCCCTTGAAGCGCATCATCTGCAACTGCTCGAGCGGCGCGAAGTCGGTCGGGCTGGTCTTGATCTTTGTGCCCGGCAGGTAGATGCCGATCTCGAAATTCAGATTGGCCGCCTGCTTCATGACATTTTCGCGGGTGAGATCGTCGCCGCATTGCTTCAGGACCTGTTCGAGCCCCTTGGCGACGCCATAGGCGAATACGGTGGCAGCGTCCTCCTGGTCGCCTTCCGGATACCATTTGGTCATGAACGCGCGCCACTCGTTCATGGCCGGGTCGTTTTTCCACTCCTCGTCCTTGGGGTCTTTCAGATAGGCGGTCGTGAGAATACCCTGGTCATTCTCGTAGCCGGCGGGCTTCATCACGCCGCCGATCGAGCCGGACACGTTGGTGAGGAAGTGCACGGGGTGCCAGTTCAGCTCGGCGATCTTCTTGATCGCCTGCGCCGCGAATTTCGGCGTCGCGATGTTGATGAAGATGTCGGGATTGGCGCCCTTGATCTGCACCACCTGCGAATCCACCGTCGGCGCCGAGGTCTCGTAGGAGGACTCGATCAGGATCAGCTTGCTTGCCTGATCGCCGAGGCCTTCACGAAGCCCGATCACGTAGTCCTTGCCGAAGTCATCGTTCTGATAGAGCACGCCGATGGTCTTGCCCGGAAAATTCTTCAGGATATAGGCGGCGTAGATGCGGGCCTCGGTCTGGTAATTAGGCTGCCAGCCCATGGTCCACGGAAAGTTCTTCGGGTCGTTCCACTTCGCCGCGCCCGTCGAGATGAAGAGTTGCGGCACCTTCTTGGCGTTCATGTATTTGTGGATCGCGCTGTTCGACGGCGTACCGAGCGAGTTGAAGATCAGGAGCACCTCGTCGCTCTCCACGAGCTTGCGCGCCTGCTCGACCGCTTTCGGCGGGCTGTAGCCGTCGTCATAGGAGATGAAGTTGATCTTGCGGCCGTTGATGCCGCCTTCGGAATTGAGCTTGTTGAAATAGGCGGCTTCGGTCTTGCCGATGGTGGCATAAGCCGACGCCGGCCCCGAATACGGCATGATGTTGCCGATCTTGATCTCGGTGTCGGTAGCACCCGGATCGTATTTCTTTTGCGCCTGCGCAGTTCCGGCAAGGGCCGTTGCGAGCAAGGCGGCCAACGCAAGTTTCGTTGCAGTCTTTTTGGCGTCCTTAGAGACACGGATGTGCATTTATCGTCCTCCCTGACGTGCTTGGCCGATGGCTCTTGCAGTCTTTTGTCGGGCAGCTTGGCGAGCCGTCGGATCGAATGCACTTCCAGTATGCACGATTGGGAAGTCGTTACCAGCAAGCGATTTGCTTGTTATTTTCCGCCGGGCGGATTTATTGGCGGTGCGAAAGGTGAAACAGCAAGGACTGTCAAACGCGGCTACCGCAACGCACGCATGATGGGTGTGCTTCGAAGGAAAGCCTTGATCCATGAATCCTGCGCAAAAGGCACTTTGGTACATTGAAAGCCATCTCGCCGGCTCAATGACGCTCGACGACATCTCCGATGTTGCGGGCGTCTCCCGCTTCCATCTGGTGCGTGCATTTGCCGCTGCGACCGGCTTTTCTGTGATGCGCTACGTGCGGGCGCGCCGTCTCTCGGAGGCGGCGCGCTCGCTCGCGGCGGGTGCCCCCGATATCCTGCAAGTCGCGCTGGATGCGGATTACGGCTCCCACGAAGCATTCACCCGCGCGTTCCGCGACCATTTCGGAATCACGCCCGAGATGGTCCGCGCGACGACGTGTCTCGACAAACTCAAGCGTCAGGAGCCGATCCTCATGGATTCCACCGCGCTCGACAAGATCTCGCCGCCGCGTTTCGAAACCGGAAAAGCCATGCTGGTCGCCGGCCTCGGGGAACGCGTCTCTACCGACAATGGCGCGGGCATTCCCGCCCTGTGGCATCGCTTCCATCAATACGTCCAGAGTTTCCCGGGCCGGATCGGGCAGGTCGCCTACGGCGTTTGCTGCAATGGCGATGATGCCGGCAACTTCGACTACATCGCCGGCGTCGAAGTCGCCGACTTCTCCGACCTGCCGCGCGAGTTCAGCCGCGTGCGCATCCCCGCACAGCGCTACGCGGTGTTCACCCACGCCGATCACATCTCCACCATCCGCCGCACCGTCAATACCATCTGGAATCACTGGCTGCCGGCCTCCGGCCACAAGGTCGCCGACGCGCCGAGCTTCGAGCGCTATGACGAGAAGTTCGATCCGCCACCGGCGATGGCGGCCTCGAGATCTGGGTGCCGATTGAAAGCTGAACGTATCGCAACGCAGCCTTGCGGCCGTCCCTGATTGCTTGGCAAGCTGGCGCCACTTTGCCATAACGGCAGGCAACATCATCGTTGCGTGCGCGGGGGCTTTAGTGAATCCGCCTGCAGCCAGGAATAAGCGGGAGGATTTCCATGGCCGATATACGCGTGCTCGCCACCGATCTCGAATTTCCGGAAGGGCCGGTCGTCATGCCCGACGGCTCGGTGGTGCTGGTCGAAATCCGTGGCCAGCGGCTGACGCGCGTTCATCCGGACGGCCGCAAGGAAGTGGTGGCGCAGATTCCCGGCGGCCCCAACGGCGCGGCGCTCGGCCCCGACGGCAAGATCTATGTCTGCAACAATGGCGGCTTCACCTGGATTCCGACGCGCAACATGATCATGCCCGGGCCGCAGCCGGATGACTATCGCGGGGGATCGATCCAGCGCGTCGATCTGCAATCGGGCAAGGTCGAGACCGTGGTCGACAAGTGCGGCGAGTACGGCCTGCGCGGGCCGAACGACCTCGTGTTCGACAAGCAGGGCGGCCTGTGGTTCACCGATCTCGGCAAGCGTCGCCATCGCGAGATGGATGTCGGCGCGGTCTATTACCTCAAGCCCGGCATGAAGGAGATCGTCGAGGTCGTGTTCGGCGTGCTGCCGGCCAACGGCATTGGGCTATCGCCAGACGAGAACACCTTCTATGTCGCGGAGACGCCGACCGCGCGGCTGTGGGCTTACGAGATCTCCGCGCCCGGTGCGCTGAAGCCGCGCGACGTGATCTACCGCGGTGAACGGGGCAAGCCGATCGTGGGCCTCGGCGGCTACCAGATGTTCGACTCGCTTGCGGTGGAAGCCAACGGCAATGTCTGCGTCGCCACGCTGATCTCCGGCTGCATCTCGGTGATCGCGCCTGATGGCAGGCTGGTCGAACAGGTGCCGACCGGCGACCGCGTCACCACCAATATCGCCTTCGGCGGCCCCGAATTGAAGACCGCCTACATCACGCTGTCCGGCAAGGGCGAACTGATCGCGATGGACTGGTCGCGGCCCGGATTGCCGCTGAACTTTTTGAACAAGTGACGTCTCACGAGTGCTAGACCCTCATGGAGAGGAGGCGCGAAGCGCCGTCTCGAACCACGAGGCCCCGATTGTGGCCTCATCCTTCGAGACGCGCGGTCGGCGCTCCTCAGGATGAGGAGATGGAGTGTTGCGATGCCCTGGCCTGATCCCGTTACCCTGCGCGGCGAGCATGCGCGGCTCGAGCCGCTGTCGCATCATCATCTCGCGGGGCTGGTGGAAGCCGTGAAAGATGGCGAGCTGTTCAAGCTCTGGTACACGTTCGTGCCGAAACCCGAAGACATGACCAGGGAGATCGAACGCCGGCTCGGCCTGCAGAAGGCAGGCTCGATGCTGCCGTTCACGGTATTCGATGCCGCAGGCCAAATCGCCGGCATGAGCACCTACATGAACGTCGATGCGACGAACCGCCGGGTCGAGATCGGCTCGACCTGGTATGCCAAACGTGTGCAACGCACACCGCTCAACACGCAGTGCAAACTGCTGCTGTTGGCGCACGCCTTCGAGGCGATCGACTGCATCGCGGTAGAGTTCCGCACGCACTTCTTCAATCATCAGAGCCGGCGCGCCATCGAGCGGCTGGGCGCCAAGCAGGACGGTATTTTGCGCAATCACCAGATTGCGCCGAACAGCACACTGCGCGACACTGTGGTCTTCAGCATCATCGCGACCGAATGGCCGACGGTGAAGGCGCATTTGACCTATCAGCTCAACGACAAGCCGCGGGAATAACCGCGCGTCAAAACAACAACGACAGGGCACATGGAAACGTTCGATTATGTGATCATTGGCTCCGGCTCCGCCGGCAGCGTGCTCACCAACCGTCTCAGCGAAGACGCCAACATCAGCATCTGCGTACTCGAGGCCGGCCCGCGCGACTGGCATCCCTACATCCATCTGCCGGCGGGCTTCATCAAGACCTTCCACATGAAGAGCGTCAACTGGGCCTACCAGCAGGAGCCCGGTCCCTATACCGGCGGCCGCAGCATCTACGCGCCGCGCGGCAAGACGCTCGGCGGCTCGTCCTCGATCAACGGCCACATCTACAACCGCGGCCAGCGCCAGGATTTCGATACCTGGGCGCAGATGGGCAATCGCGGCTGGGGCTATTCCGACGTGCTGCCCTACTTCAAGCGGCTGGAGCGCCGGGTGGGCGAGGGCGAAGATACGTTCCGCGGCCGCGATGGCAGCCTCACCGTCACCACCATGGATTGGCGGGATCCGCTGTGCGAGGCGTTCATGGCGGGCGCCGTCAGTCTCGGCATTCCCAAGAATCCCGACTACAATGGCAAGATCCAGGAGGGCGTGTCCTACGCCCAGCGCACCATACAGAAAGGCCTGCGCGTCAGCGCCGCGACCGCCTTCCTGCATCCGGCGCGCAAGCGGCCGAATGTGCATGTGCGCACCCATGCGCATGCGACCAGCATCATCTTCGAGGGCAAGCGCGCGGTCGGCGTGCGCTACCTCAAGGGCGGCCGGAACGGCACGCCGGTCGAGGTGCGCGTTGGCAAGGAAGTGATCCTGAGTGGCGGTACGTATAATTCGCCGCAGCTCCTGCAATTGTCCGGCGTCGGCTCGCCGGAGCTGTTGAAATCGCACGGCATCGAGGTGCGTCACGCTCTGCCGGGTGTGGGCGAGGGCTTGCAGGATCACTATGCGCCGCGCTCGGTCGCGCGGGTGAAGAACATCCAGACCATCAACGAGCTTCGGCAGGGCTGGCATCTCTGGGTCGAGGCGTTGAAATGGGCGACGACCCGGCGCGGCCTGCTCTCGCTGTCGCCGACCATGGTCTATTGCTTCTGGCATTCCGGCGAGACCACGGAGAGTTCGGACCTGCAGCTCACCTTCACGCCGGCGAGCTACAAGGAGGGCGTGCAGGGCCAGCTCGAGGACCAGCCCGGCATGACAGTGGCCTCATGGCAACAGCGGCCGGAGAGCCGCGGCTACGTGCGTATCCGCTCCAACGATCCCTTCGCGCCGCCGATCATCCAGACCAACTATCTCACGCACGAGCTCGATCGCCGCGTTGTCGTTGCCGGCATGAAGCTCGCACGACGCCTGCTCAACTCGGAGCCGCTCGCGCCCTACTACGAATATGAGGATTTCCCAGGTCCGAAGGTGCAGAGCGACGAGGAGTTCCTGGCGGCGGCGACCGAGCGCGGCACCACGACCTTCCATCCCGGCTGCACCTGCCGCATGGGCCCGGCTGAGAGCACCGGCGCGGTGGTCGATGATCAGTTGCGGGTCCACGGCCTGCAGGGGCTGCGCGTGATCGACGCCTCGATCATGCCGCGCATGATCTCGGCCAATCTCAACGCCTCCACCATGATGATCGCGGACAAGGCGAGCGACCTGATCCGCGGCAAAATTGCTCCGGAAGCGGTGAGGCTCGCGGGCTAACAGGAATCGCGGACAGGGCGGGCGTGACATCGGGCTGGATTTTCCTCATTTCGTTTGTCGCGCTGGCGATCGGCATCGCGGCCGGCATGCTGCTGCGGAAGCGTATTCCCGCCGATCATCTCGGCGCCGGACCGAAGGAAGTGATCCGGCTGGGCGCCGGCTTTCTCGCGACTCTCTCGGCGGTGCTGATCAGCCTGATGATCGCCTCGGCCAAGACCTCCTACGACACCCAGGCTGCGCATTTCCGCACGCTGGCCGCCTACCTCGTCGAGACAGACCAATTGTTGGCGCAATACGGGCCGGAGACGACGCAGTTTCGCATCCTGATGCGGCAGGCCGTACCCGCGGCGGTCGACCGCATCTGGCGCGAGAAGCGTTCGGCGGTTCAGGACAGCGCTTTCACCTCTGCCTCGCTGGCCGAGCAGATCAACAGCGCGATCGCCTCGCTGACACCCGCAAATGACGCACAGCGCCTGCTGAAGCATCGCGTCGAGGAAGCCAGCGTCGAAATCGCGAACGTGCGACTTCTGATGTTCGCCGACGGCGACACCGCGATCCTGACGCCGTTCCTCCTGATCCTGATCTTCTGGCTCGCGGTGGTGTTCGCAAGCTATGCCGTGTTCGTCGAGCCGAGCAGGGTCGTCATCGCCGCCCTATTGGTCTTTGCGCTCTCGATTTCGAGCGCGCTGTTTCTGGCCGCCGACCTTAGTCAGCCCTTTGTCGGTCTGATGCAAATTCCGAAGGAGCAGCTTCGCGATATACTGGCGCCGATGAACTGATCACACTTCGCGTCGGCTCAGGAACGCCAGCCGCTCGAACAGGTGCACATCCTGCTCGTTCTTGAGCAGCGCGCCGTGCAGCGGCGGGATCAGCTTGCGCGGGTCGCGCTCGCGCAGCATCTCCGGGGTGATGTCCTCGTTGAGCAGGAGCTTCAGCCAGTCGAGCAGCTCGGACGTCGAGGGCTTCTTCTTCAGGCCCGGCACCTCGCGCACCTCGAAGAAGATGCGCAGCGCCTCTTCGACCAGGCGCCTCTTGATGCTGGGGAAATGCACGTCGACGATACGGCTCATGGTGTCGGCGTCGGGGAACTTGATGTAGTGGAAGAAGCAGCGGCGCAGGAAGGCGTCCGGCAGTTCCTTCTCGTTGTTCGAGGTGATCATCACGATCGGGCGCAGCTTCGCCTTGATGTTCTCGCCGGTCTCGTAGACGAAGAACTCCATGCGATCGAGCTCGAGCAGGAGATCGTTCGGGAATTCGATGTCGGCCTTGTCGATCTCGTCGATCAGCAGCACCGGGCGCTTCTCGGAAGTGAAGGCGTCCCACAGCTTGCCGCGCTTGATGTAGTTCGAGATGTCGGAGACGCGCGCGTCGCCGAGCTGGCTGTCGCGCAGGCGCGAGACGGCGTCGTATTCGTAGAGGCCCTGCTGCGCCTTGGTGGTCGACTTGATGTGCCAGGTCAGAAGCGGCGCGCCGATCGCCTTGGCGACTTCCTCGGCCAGCACCGTCTTGCCGGTGCCGGGCTCGCCCTTGATCAGGAGCGGGCGCTCGAGCACGATCGAGGCATTGACAGCGATCTTGAGGTCGTCGGTCGCGACATAATCCTTGGTACCGGTAAATTTCATCTAGTTCATGCCTCGTTGGGGCTTTCGGGCGCAGCGGTTCTGCTCCGCCTTTAGCAGGAAAAATCGGCTGGAACAGCCTGTTATGGGAATGGGGCGATGCGTCAGGCGCGCCGGACCAGGGATAGGATGACGAGGATAATCACAGCGCCGATGGTGGCGTCCAGGATCGAGCCCAGCGTGCCGGCGGCGAGCACGACGCCAAGCTGCGGCAATATCCAGCTTGCGACGAGCGCGCCCAGAATGCCGATCACGATGTTGCCGATCAGCCCGAAGCCGGCGCCGCGAACGATCAGGCCGGCCAGCCAGCCGGCGATCGCACCGATCACGAGTGCCGCGATGATGCCCATGGAAGATGCCCCCGCCAAAATCCTGTATTGACGCAATTCTAGATGAAAAAGCAGGCCGGTCTAGGTCTCCATGGGAAGCTTCGGCCCTTGACGTTGTCCGTGCGACGGGCAATCTAAAGCGGATGTTCCTGCAATTCTTCACCTCGCTGCGCGATGCCCAGGTCCCCGTGACCCTGCGCGAATATCTGACGCTGATGGAGGCGCTCGACGCCGACCTCGCCGAGCAGACGGTGGAGAATTTCTATTACCTGTCGCGCGCCGCGCTGGTGAAGGACGAGCGCAATCTCGACAAGTTCGACCGCGTGTTCGGCACCGTCTTCAAGGGGCTCGAGAATCTGCTCGACGCCATGGACAAGGCAGAGATTCCCGAGGAGTGGCTGAAGAAACTCGCCGAGAAATATCTCACTGAGGAAGAGAAGAAGCAGATCGAGGCCATGGGCTGGGACAAGCTCATGGAGACGCTGCGCAAGCGACTCGAGGAGCAGAAGGGCCGGCACCAGGGCGGCAACAAGTGGATCGGTACCGCCGGCACGTCGCCTTTCGGCGCGCATGGCTATAACCCCGAAGGCGTGCGCATCGGCCAGGAGAAGAACCGCAACAACCGCGCGGTGAAGGTGTGGGACCGCCGCGAGTTCAGGGATCTTGACGGCAATGTCGAGCTCGGCATCCGCAACATCAAGATCGCGCTGCGGAGGTTGCGCAAATTCGCCCGCACCGGCGCGCCCGACGAGCTCGATCTCGACTCCACCATCAAGGAGACGGCGAACCACGGCTATCTCGACGTGATCATGCGTCCCGAGCGGCGCAACGCGGTCAAGGTGCTGGTGTTCTTCGATATCGGCGGCTCCATGGATTCCCACATCGCACAGGTCGAGGAATTGTTCTCGGCGGCCAAGACGGAATTCAAGCACATGGAATATTTCTACTTCCACAACTGCCTCTATGAAGGCGTGTGGAAGCAGAACAGGCGGCGTTTCACCGACCGCACGCCGACCTGGGATGTGCTGCACAAATATCCGCACGACTACAAGGTCGTGTTCGTCGGCGACGCCTCGATGTCGCCTTACGAGATCATGGTGCCCGGCGGTTCGGTCGAGCACGTCAATGAAGAGGCGGGTTCGGTCTGGCTCGACCGCATCGTGCGCACCTACCCGCATGCGGTCTGGCTCAATCCGGTGGCGCAGAAGCACTGGGACTATTCGGAATCGACCACCATCATCCGGCGGCTCTTCTCGCAGCGCATGTATCCGATCACGATCGAGGGCCTGGAAGGCGCGATGAAGGAACTGGTGCGGTAGAAAGCACTGCGTGCCCCGCTCTGCGGTGCATCGTGAAGAACGCCGCACCGCGTCCGGGACACCCGCGGTTTGTACAAGAGAGGTAACAAATGCCCCAGACCATTCACCGCGGCATCAAGGCGCTGATCGACGAGGCCAATGCCGAGATTGAAACCGTCAGCGCGGCAGATGCGATCAAGCTCGCCTCCGACGACGGCATTGTGATCGTCGACATCCGCGACCCCAGGGAGATCGAGCGCGACGGGAAAATTCCCGGCGCATTCTCCTGTACCCGCGGGATGCTGGAGTTCTGGATCGATCCAGCGAGCCCCTATGCCAAGCCGGTGTTCCAGCAGGACAAGAAGTTCATCTTCCATTGCGCCGGCGGCCTGCGCTCGGTGCTCGCCGCGAAAACCGCGCAGGACATGGGTCTGAAGCCGGTCGCCCATATGGGCGGCGGTTTTGCCGCCTGGCGCGACGCCGGCGGGCCGGTGGAGAAATGGGAGCCGAAGAAGAAGGGCTAACCTTCTTCCTCGTCATTCCGGGGCGCGCGAAGCGCGAACCCGGAATCTCGCAAGACAATTTCTGGATTCCGGGTCTGCGCCTGATGGCGCATCCCGGAATGACAACAAGGATCATCGCATGACTTCCCCCAACGATCCCCTCGTTTCCACCGAATGGCTCGCCGCGCATATCAACGACGCGAATGTGAAAGTCGTCGACGCCACGTTCAAGCTGCCGGGCGTGCTGCCACTGCCAAAGGACGATTATCTCGCGGCCCATCTTCCGGGCGCCGTGTTTTTCGACGTCGACGCAGTGTCGGATCACTCCAATCCGCTGCCGCACATGTTTCCGAGTGCCGAGCAATTCGGTCGCGACGCAGGCGCGCTCGGCATCGGCAATGCCGACACCGTGGTAGTCTACGACTCCGGCGGCTGGGTCGCAGCGCCCCGTGCCTGGTGGATGTTTCTCTCCTATGGCCACGACAAGATCCGGGTGCTCAATGGCGGCTTGAAGAAGTGGCGCGCCGAGGGCCATCCGGTCGAGAGCGGTGAGTTCAAGGCCAAGCCCGCGAGTTTCAAGGCGACGTACGACGCAAGGCGCGTGCGCAGCATGCAGCAGATGATCGCCAATGTCGGAAGCAAGGCCGAGCAGGTGATCGATGCCCGCGCCGCCGATCGTTTTGAGGGCCGCGCGGCGGAGCCGCGGCCAGGCATCCGCTCGGGCCACATCCCCGGTGCCCGCAGCGTGCCCTACAATAACCTGTTCGACGGCGCGACCGGCGCGATGAAGCCGCTCGACGACCTGCGCAAGGCGTTCACCGGCGCGGGCGTGAAGCTCGATGCGCCGATCGTGACGAGCTGCGGCTCCGGCGTCTCGGCGGGCGTGCTGACGCTCGCACTCTACCGGCTCGGCGTCACCGACACGGCGCTCTATGACGGCTCATGGTCGGAGTGGGGGCAGGCCGGCGGGCCGCCGATCGCGACCGGCCCGGCCTGATCGAAACCGGAATGATTCGGAAAAGTGTGCAGCGGTTCTCCGAAAAGATCATGCTCAATCAAAAAGCTAAAGCGCGATGACGCTTCAACCTGATCTCATCGCGCTTCAGGCATGCGCGCCGGCGTCGGGCCCGGCTGTCCAAACAGAGCGCTGAGCGGCTGTTGCTGAGCCGCGGCCTGTTGCTGCCTGGCCAGCCGCGCTCGCGCCGCCAGCCTGCGGCGTGCCCGGGCACGGGCCTGCGCGTGCAGCCGCGCCTTCTCAAGGCTTTGCTCGGTATTCTCGCCTGCGTCCTTTTTGGGTGTTCCGGTTTCGGTCGCTACCGGCGGGCCACCCAATGTTGCGACCCTGGTCGCGGCGGGATCGATGGCCGGCATGGAAGGCGCGACCGCGAACTCAGGTTTTGCGGGCTCGGACTTTGCGATGTCGGCGTTGTCCGGTTCGGCGTTGTCCGTTTCGGGCTTGTCTGTACTGGCCTTGTCTGTACTGGCCTTGGCTGCTTCGGGCTCACCAGGTGAAGCATCGATGGCCGTCAACTTTGCTTCCTCGGCCGTCGCGACCTTGGTTTCTTCAGCGGGCGCAGGCGCCGCGTCGCTCGCCATCGGGCCTTCCGGAGACGGAGGGTCGGTTTTCGCCGGCTCGGGGAGCGGCGAAGCATCCTGGGTTGTCAGTGCGGCGATCTTCTCCGCTTCCGGCGCTGGAGCAACCGCTGCCTCCGGCTCGGCCGGAGCTGCCGGCACGTCGGACTGAGGCGACGGCGGGCTTGCCGGAACATCGGCGAACTGCGGATCTGGAGCCGTTTGCGCCGATGGTTGCGGGTCGACCCGCAACACGGCCAGCACCGGCTGGGATGGCTCGCTCTGTTGCGCGAACCGCGGCTCTGGGGCCGCGCGCCAGGTCGGATTGGAGGCGAATTCCTCGTGTGCGGCCCGCAACAGGGCGGCCGCGCCGAGACCGAAGATGAGAATGGAGACGGACAACGCGATCGCGGCAAACAGGAAACGGAAGCCGGGGAGCATTTCGGGTACGATTCCGCCGCCGCAGGCTTGCCTGCGGGGCCCTGGAGCCAAACGGGGACGCGGTGGCTTACTGATGGAGATGGATAGGCCTTCGTTCGCTGCCGCGAATCAGGCTTGATTGGAGGATACCGCAAGCACTGTTCAGCGTTTGTTAAATTTCGTTGCCCCAAATAGTGTAGTAGGATTGAAAAGCGTTTTTCCGGGAAGGCGAGGCTTTGCTGCCACGCCCTTGATGGAACATCACAAATTCCGGAAATGAGGCGCGGAGCAGCCGGAATTGTCTTGAATGTGCCGCGATCTTCCTTCATCTGGCCCTGACGGTCCGGTGTCGGCGGCTTGGGGACTAAGAACACCATGATGATCACTCGATTTCTGGCGGTTTCTGCTGCCGTGATGGCTGGTGCGGCGATGTTTTCGGCTGCGCAGGCACAGCAGGGCTATCCAGTCCCGCAAGGCGCGTATTCTCAGGCTCCGCAGCCCTATCCGCCCGGCTATGGCGGCGATTACCGTCGCGGCCCCGGAGCACCCGATTTCGACCAGTTGGAGGACGATGAGGCCAATCCGGCCGCCTTGCCGCCGCCCGGCCCCAGCGGTCCGATTCTCTCCCCCAACGATCCCCGCTATGCGAATGCGGTGCCGCAGGGTCCTGTCATGTCGCCGGATGATCCGCGCTACGGCCGCCCGGCTGGTCCGCCAGCGGTGATCTATGCCGATCGTCCGCCCGGCTATCCGGATCGCGGCTATGCCGACCCCAACGCGCCACGTCCGCCGGGACCGATTGAGGGCATGCCCGGACCCGCTGGCCAGCCCCAGGCCGTCACTGGCTCGGGGCCGCCGCCGGCCGCCGGCCCCGATGGCCGTCCGCTGGCCATTGCCTCACTGCCTCCGGAAGAGCAGCCCGATGCCGCGCCGGCGCAATTGGCGCCGAACCTGCGCCGTCAGGAAGTCTCCTTTGTCACCAAGGAGCCCGCGGGCACCATCGTGGTCGATACGCCGCACACCTACCTCTATTACGTGCTCGGCAATGGCCGTGCGATCCGTTACGGCGTCCGCGTGGGTCGCGAAGGTTTCACCTGGACCGGCGTGCAGAAGATCTCGAAGAAGACGGAGTGGCCGGATTGGTATCCTCCGACCGAGATGATCGAGCGCCAGCCCTATCTGCCCCGCTTCATGGCCGGCGGCCCGGGCAATCCACTCGGCGCACGCGCGATGTATCTCGGCTCGACCGTGTATCGCATCCACGGTACCAACCAGCCTTCGACCATCGGCAAGTTCGTCTCCTCGGGCTGTATCGGCATGCTGAACGAGGACGTCTCGGATCTCTTCGATCGTGCCAAGGTCGGCACCCGGGTGGTGGTGCTGCCGGGCGGACCGCCGCCGGCAACCGCGACCGCCTCAGCGCAGCCGACGCCGGGTCCTGCCGGCAGGCCGCCAACGCAAGCCTCGGCTGCTCCGCCCTATGGCTCGCAGCCGACCGTGGTGCCGCCGCTGCCCGCGCCGGTGACGGTGCGCTAGCGGCGGTCAAAACCAACGATGTTCCGCGAAAAAGCGTGCCGATGGCGCGCTTTTTTGTTGGGTGCGCCAGGCATGGCGCGGAGCGCCGTGACTGGCGCGATTTGACCGGCGTGGTGTCCGGTCGATGACTTGGAGGTGAGAGTCCTCTACGGACCCTGGTGATGGGAACCGTTAGCCGAACAGCAAGGGCTGTCGCCGCGAGGCGGGGTCTGAAGGAAGCTGTAAGCAAAGTGCCGGCCTGACGAACAGCCAGCGCATAAGAGGCGTCCGCATCCGGGCGAGGGAGCCCAAATACCCGAAGCCCGATATCACCCGGAGGATGCGGCCGTAGATGCGACAGGTATATGGCACGAAGGTCACGCGACTGACCCTGGGAGGTCTGTCGTCCTGCCCCCGGCAACGGGTGTGCTACCGGCGTCGCAAGGCGTCGGGATGGGACGGCAGAAGTCAGCAGAGGCCGTAGTAGTCGGCAGCACCAAGCCGGCGAAGGGCCGAACGTCGAGTACCGGAGGAGGCCGGTCTGTCGATGGTGGCAACAGATGCAGACGATGACGCTGAGATGCGTTGTGCTCCCCCCGAGGGCAGCGGCCGGAAGCCGCCAGAGCAGGGAATGAGTGCATCAATCGCCACGGCAAGACCGCAACCTTCCCCTCCGGAGGTGGAAGTGCGGCTGATGGAGGAGATCGTCAGCCGAGATAACATGATGGCGGCCTACCATCGGGTGATGGCGAACAAAGGCGCTGCGGGCATCGATCGGATGAGCGTGGAGCAATTGCAGCCGCATCTGAAGGAGCATTGGCCGCGCATCAGGGAAGAACTGCTGGAAGGCCGCTACCGGCCGCAGCCGGTGCGCGGGGTGGATATCCCCAAGCCCGGCGGAGGGATGCGCCAATTGGGCATTCCGACGGTGGTGGATCGGCTGATCCAGCAGGCGATGCATCAGGTGTTGATGCCGCTGTTCGATCCAGGCTTCTCTAAGGGCTCGTACGGCTTCCGTCCGGGGCGCAGTGCGCACGATGCGGTGCTTGCCGCACGGGCGCATGTGGTCGAAGGCCGACGCTTCGTCGTCGACCTTGACCTGGAGAAGTTCTTCGACCGGGTGAACCATGACGTGCTGATGGCACGGGTGGTGCGCCGGGTCGCGGACAGACGGGTGCTGCGGCTGATCCGCCGCTACCTGCGGGCTGGATTGATGACGGGCGGGATCACGACGGCACGGAGCGAAGGCACGCCGCAAGGCGGTCCTTTGTCGCCGCTGCTGTCGAACATCCTGCTCGACGATCTGGACAAGGAACTCGAGCGACGGGGCCATGCCTTCTGCCGTTACGCCGACGACTGCAACATTTATGTTCGGACGCGGCGGGCCGGCGATCGGGTGATGGCGTCGATCACGCGATTCCTGACCGAGCGGCTGCGGCTCAAGGTCAACGCAGCGAAGAGCGCGGTTGACCGTCCTTGGGTACGGACCTTCCTCGGCTACACCATGACCGCTCACCAACAACCGCGCCTTCGGGTGGCGGCCAAAAGCGTGAAACGGTTGCGGAGCAAGCTGAGGACGACGCTGCGCCAAGGGCGTGGACGAACACTGGCAACGACCGTCAGAACCCTGACCCCCATCCTGCGCGGCTGGCTGCAATACTTCCGGCTGGCGCAGGCCAAAGGGGTGTTCGAGGAGCTTGACGGTTGGATGCGGCGCAAACTGCGCTGTGTCCTCTGGCGCCAGTGGAAACGACCACGGACGCGCCGCAAACGCTTGATGCAACGCGGGCTCGATCCGGAGCGGGCATGGCGATCGGCCTATAACGGCCGCGGTCCTTGGTGGAATGCCGGGGCCAGCCACATGAACGATGCCTATCGCGCCGCCTTCTTCGTACAACTCGGTTTGCCGTCCCTCATCGGACTGCACCGCCACCTCAATCGTGCTTGACGAACCGCCGTATACGGGACCGTACGTACGGTGGTGTGGGAGGGGGACGCCGCAAGGCGTCCTCCTACCCGATTCGCTTTTTGAACGTCGGTCCGTCGTCGTGGTTGCAACAGGGCGAGTGCCGCATGCTGCGAGAAGCGCGTCTGACCTATCCGCCGCTCAACACGTTGAAGCCGATCGCCGACGAAGTGTGGATCATCGACGGCCCGGTCATCCGGTTTGGCATTGCCGGATTCAAAATGCCGTTTCCAACGCGGGCGACGATCATCCGTCTCGCGGGCAACCATCTGTTCGTTCATTCGCCGACCCCACTCGATGCCGGGTTGAAAGCCGAGATCGAAGCGATCGGAACGCCGCGCTGGATCGTCGGGCCGAACAGACTGCACTATTGGTGGATACCGGATTGGCATGTCGCGTATCCCGACGCCGAAATCCATGTCGCACCGAAGACAGCGGAGCAGGCCGGTGTTCGTTTGGCCTTTGATTGCCGGTTGCTCGATCGGCAGCTCGACTATCGCTGGGACCAGGAGATCATGACGCTCCCGATCACGGGCGCCTACATGACCGAGGTTGTGTTCTTTCACGTTCGTTCCAGGACGCTCCTGCTGACCGACCTGATCGAGAATTTCGAACCGGCCAGGATCGAGACGTTGCTGATGCGATTTCTGACCTGGGCGGGGGGCGTCCGCGATCCCGATGGATGCACGCCGCGCGACATGCGGGCGAGTTTCATGCGGAACCGGATGCAGGTGAAGGCTGCGGTCGAAACGATGATCGCCTGGGATCCGGAACGGATCGTCCTGGCGCATGGCCGCTGCTACCTCCGTAACGGGCGCGCCGAATTACAGCGGGCGTTCCGCTGGATTCTGGATCGGTGACGCTGACGGTTCCTCTGTGCCACATTCGCCCGGGTTGAATTCACAATTGGTCCGATTACCTGCCGCTGGTCGCAACGCAGGAGTTTTGGACATGCGCGTTTTCGTTGCGGGGGCAACCGGCGCCGTCGGACGCGAGCTGGTTCCGGCACTGATATCCGCGGGCCACACCGTTGCCGGCCTCACGCGTTCGATTGCAAAAGCGGAGACGATCAAACGGATGGGTGCGCAGCCCGTCGTGGCCGATGTGTTCGATGCGCCGTCAATCCGTCAGGCGTTCATCGCCTTTCAGCCCGAAATCGTCATTCACGAAATGACCGGACTGGGCGGCATGACCGACTACACGCATTTCGATCGCAGCTTTGCCGCCACCAATCGCTTGCGTACGGAAGGAACAGACCTCCTGCTGCTGGCCGCGCGCGAAGTCGGCGTCCGGCGCTTCGTTGCGCAGAGCTTCTGCGGCTGGCCGTTCGCGCGGAGCGGCGGCGCGATCAAGTCGGAAAGCGAGACGCTCGATCCCGATCCGCCCGCGGAGCAGCGCCGCACACTCGAAGCCATCGAATATCTGGAGCGCACCGTTACCGCCTCCCGGGCGCCGGAAGGAATCGTGATGCGCTATGGCTCTCTCTACGGTGTCGACACCGGGATTCTCGAGCCTGACATGATTGACTTGATACGCCGTCGCCGCATGCCGCTGATCGGCGATGGCGGCGGCTGGTGGTCGTTTCTGCATGTGGAGGATGCGGCATCTGCAACCGTGGCGGCGGTCGATCGCGGCGCGCCCGGCAACATCTACAATGTCGTCGACGACGACCCCGCGCAGGTAAAGGAATGGCTGCCCGCGCTCGCCGCCATGCTTGGTGCCAGGTCGCCACTGCATGTGCCGGCCTGGATCGGCCGGCTGGTCGCCGGCGAGCACATGGTTTCCATGATGACGCAGGTGCGCGCCGGCTCGAACGACAAGGTCAAGCGCGGGCTTGGCTGGCGGCCGGCGCATCCCTCCTGGCGTGCGGGATTTGCCGATGCCGTCCGGCACTATCTGGCGCGACGATCGGCCGCGTGAATCTAGGCCAGCCTTCTAAGCGGCTCGCCCTTGAACCAGGCGTCGATGCCTTCGACCATCTGGACGTAGTGGCCGCGGAAGACCTCCTCGGTAGCGTAGCCGAGATGGGGCGTGATCACCATGTTGTCGAGCCTGCGGAAGGGATGATCGACCGGCAGCGGCTCGACCGAGAACACGTCGATGCCCGCGCCCGCGATCTTCTTCTCTCGCAGCACTTCGAGCAACGCCTGCTCGTCGATGATCGGCCCGCGCGCGGTGTTGACGATATAGGCGGTCGGCTTCATCCGCAGCAGCTCTTCCTTGCCGACCAGGCCGCGCGAGCGCGGGCCCAGCACGACATGGATGGTGATCACGTCGGCGGTCCCAAACAGCTCCTCCTTGGAGGCGTAGGTGACGCCGGCTTCCTTGCACTTCTCCGGCGTCAAATTCGGGCTCCAGGCGATCACGTTCATGCCGAACGCCTGCGCGAGTTTCGCAACCTTCTTGCCGAGCTTGCCGAGGCCGATGACCCCGAGCGTCCGTCCCTCGATCTCGATGCCGAGATGCGCCTGCCAGGGCTCGCCGGCGTGCATGCGCGCGCTCTCGCGGCCGATATTGCGGGTCAGCTCCAGGATCAGGCCCATGGCAAGTGGCGCGGTCGGGTCGCGCGCGAAGTTGGTGCCGCACAGCACGATGTTGTGGTCTTTCGCCGCCTCGAAGTCGATCGCGGCGTTGCGCATGCCCGAGGTGATCATCAGCTTGAGGTTCGCAAGCGCCGCAAACAGTGAGCGCGGGAACGCCGTGCGCTCGCGCATGGCAAGGATGATCTCGAAATCCTTCAGGGCGGAGGCGGCCTCGCTCTCGGACTTGAAGGGCTTCTCAAAGACGGTCAGGTCGACCCGGTCCTTGATTTTGGACCAGTCCGCGGAGGTCAGCGAGAGTTTGAAATAGTCGTCGAGGATTGCACAGCGCAGCCGCGTCATCGGGAGGTCCGTTCATGGCGAGAATGACGGCGGGAGATCGCCGTCCGGAGAGGTCGCCATGGTTGCGCGCCGTGCTCTCGCGCGCAAGCGGTCCGCGGCTTCAAAAAGCGGGTATCAGGTCTGTCAGATGTCGCCGGACTTGAGCCGGAACGAGGCTTCCGCGCCGTACTTGGCGTGCCAGGCCGGACCGGGGCCGCGCATATAGTGCAGTTCCGGGCGGTAAGGATCGAACGCCTTGGCGACAAACTGGCGCCAGAAGGCCTTGAAGCCGGTGGAGCTGGCCCGTCCGTTCCGGCCGAGCGCCGGTGCGGAGAGGGTGGTTGCAATCATCGTTGCCATGACGCTGGCCCATTGTTTTCGGATGCGGCTTTTGCCGCTTGGATGCGCTTTTGTGCGCCAAAAGCGAGCTTTGGCTCGATTTATTAAAAGTTGGTTTCAATTGTCGTGACCTGCCGCACACATGGTGTCGGACCCGTATTCAACCGTGGTGAACGGATGGAAAACAGCCTCGTGCGGTTGCCCTTTGGGGCCTGCACGGCTACATGAGCGCCAGCAAAATTTCCTCAAAATCCTCCCGTTTGCGAAGGACCGCGATGGCTCGCCAGTTCGTCTATTTCATGCAGGGTCTGACCAAGAGCTATCCGACACGTAAAGTGCTCGATAACGTCCACTTGAGCTTCTACCCGGACGCCAAGATCGGCGTGCTGGGTGTCAATGGCTCCGGCAAATCGACCCTGCTCAAGATCATGGCCGGGCTCGACAAGGAATATACCGGCGAGGCCTGGGTCGCCGAGGGTGCCCGCGTCGGCTATCTCGAGCAGGAGCCGCAGCTCGAGCCGAAGCTATCCGCGCGCGACAACGTCATGCTGGGCGTGGCCAAGCAGAAGGCGATCCTCGACCGCTACAACGAGCTTGCCACCAACTACTCGGACGAGACCGCGGACGAGATGACCAGGCTGCAGGACGAGATCGAGGCCCAGGGCCTCTGGGATCTCGACAGCAAGGTCGACCAGGCCATGGACGCGTTGCGTTGCCCGCCTGACGATTCCGACGTGACCAAGCTGTCGGGCGGCGAGCGCCGCCGCGTCGCCCTGTGCCGGCTCCTGCTCGACCAGCCCGAGCTGTTGCTGCTGGACGAGCCGACCAACCATCTCGACGCGGAATCCGTGTCCTGGCTCGAAGGGCACCTGCGCAACTATCCCGGTGCGATCCTGATCGTCACCCACGACCGCTACTTCCTCGACAATGTCACAGGCTGGATCCTCGAGCTCGATCGCGGCCGCGGCATTCCCTATGAGGGCAACTACTCCTCCTGGCTGGTCCAGAAGCAGAAGCGGCTGGAGCAGGAGGGCCGCGAGGACGCCGCGCATCAGAAGACGCTGGCCCGCGAGCAGGAGTGGATCGCGTCCTCGCCGAAAGCGCGCCAGGCCAAATCCAAGGCGCGTTATCAGCGCTATGAAGACCTGCTGAAACTGGCGAGCGAGAAGCAGACCCAGACGGCGCAGATCACGATTCCCGTGGCCGAGCGGCTCGGCCAGAACGTCGTCGACTTCGAAGGCCTGAGCAAGGGTTTCGGCGACCGCGAGCTGGTCGACGAACTCACCTTCAAGCTGCCGCCGGGTGGCATCGTCGGAGTGATCGGCCCGAACGGCGCCGGCAAGACCACGCTGTTCCGGATGATCACCAAGCAGGAGACGCCGGACAAGGGCTCGATCACGGTGGGCGAGTCCGTGCATCTCGGTTACGTCGACCAGTCGCGCGACGCGCTCGACGGCAAGAAGACGGTGTGGGAGGAGATTTCCGGCGGCAACGAACTGATCCTGCTCGGCAAGAAAGAAGTGAATTCACGCGGCTATTGCTCCTCGTTCAATTTCAAGGGCGCCGACCAGCAGAAGAAGGTCGGCGCGCTCTCCGGCGGCGAGCGCAACCGCGTGCATCTGGCCAAGATGCTCAAGTCCGGCGCCAATGTGCTGCTGCTCGACGAGCCGACCAACGATCTCGACGTCGATACGCTGCGCGCGCTCGAAGAGGCGCTGGAGGATTTTGCTGGCTGCGCCGTCATCATCAGCCATGACCGCTGGTTCCTCGATCGCATCGCGACCCACATCCTGGCCTTCGAGGGAGAAAGCCATGTCGAATGGTTCGAGGGCAACTTCCAGGATTATGAAAAGGACAAGATGCGCCGGCTCGGTCAGGACTCGATCATCCCGCATCGGGTGAAGTACAAGAAGCTGACACGGTGATGAGTTGCTTCCGAAGGTCGCCGAACCGGCCGAGAAAGGCCTGCGCGCGTGGAAGTGCGTCATGAAGGAATTGCTTGGGCTCACGCAGCCAGAGCCCGTCGAATTGCCGTGACCGTTGTTCCGAGATCAGAGCATCCTTCGGCAAATCGACGAGCGTCGCATCCCAACCCGGAAAAAACCTTCGGCCGCGCTTGAAGCCGAAGGCGAGCAGGCGCTGCTCGGTTGTCAGGCCGTGATAATCGAATGCGTTGATCCCGTCGGACACGTAGATGTGGTTGCCGGTAAACCCTGGCGCTGGCTTGATCCATCGGGCATGAAAGCCCATGTCCGGGTAACGTTCGAGAAACGCGAAGGCCAACACCTGACAGGCGCCGTTGGCGAAGAAGTGCCGATCGGGCCGGTGCCAACGCCGAACCGGGTCATTCTTCACGTCGATCTTTGGGAAGAACATCCCGTTGGCGGTCCTGACTGATCGCGATCGAGCCGGACGATTCGGTGCGGCCGGTCGCCAAAGCTGTATTTATCCCACCTTCTCCGCCAACCACATCTTGATCAGTGATTGATACGGTACGTCGCGCTTGTTGGCGGCGATTTTGATCTGCTCAAGCAAACCCAGCGGCAGGCGAATTGAAATCGCAGTCGTCGAGGGTTTGAGATTCGGAAGGCGCACACGTTCTGCCTTGCTCCAGTCGACGTAATCGGTGGAGTCATGCGTTTCCCAGAATTTGCGTTCCTCGGCTTCGGTCTTGAAGGCGGGAATTGATTTAAGCTTGCTCATAAGCCTTCTTCTCCTTTCGGTGCATGTCTCGCGCCGATATCGCCCCGACCAGGGTTCCATCCTGTCGGAGTGTGAAAGTGATATGCAGCAGGCGGTTTTGCGCTGTTTTTCCCAACGCATTGAAACGCCATGATGCAATATGAGCTCTCGTTCGGCGGTTGATGGCCAGGTGCGATACGTGCAGTCGGGATCCCTTTTTGCCGCACGGCGCAAATATATAGCAAGTACATATATAAGAAGCTGACACGATAGAGCAGCAACAGAAATGGCGGACTGGAGCGCGCAGCAATATCTCAAATTCGAGGACGAGCGCACGCGCCCGCCACGCGATCTGCTCGCGCAAATCCCGCTTCTGGAGCCGCGCAGGATCGTCGACGTCGGCTGCGGTCCGGGCAATTCGACCGAGCTCCTGGTGAAGCGCTGGCCCAACGCCGATGTCATCGGGATCGATACGTCCGCCGATATGCTGCGCCAGGCGCGCGAGCGCCTGCCGAAACAGACTTTTATCGAAGCCAATGTCGCGCATTGGGTGCCGCCCGATGGCACCGACCTCCTGTTCGCCAACGCGATCTTCCAGTGGGTGCCGGGGCATCTCAAGCAATTGCAGCGGCTCCTGGAAAAACTTCCGCCGGGTGGTGTGCTGGCGGTGCAAATCCCCGACAGCCTCGATGAGCCCGCCCATGTGCTGATGCGCGAAGTCGCGCGGGGCGAGGGGCCGTGGAGCAAACAGCTTTCCGAGAAGGCGCGCGTGCGCGACGAGTTGCCGCCGCCGGGCGGCTATTACGACGCGCTGAGCCCGCTCTGCACGAGAATCGAGATATGGCACACGATCTATAATCACGTGCTCGAAGACGCGGCCGCGATCGTGGAGTGGGTGAAGGGAACCGGCCTGCGGCCGTTCCTGGAAATGCTGGAGACGCCCGAGCGCAAGCAATATCTCGCCGAATACACCGCGCGGGTCGCGGGCGCCTATCTGCCGCAGGCCGACGGCAAGGTGCTGTTCCGCTTTCCGCGGATTTTCATCGTGGCGGTGAAATGAGATTGTGGTAGTCTCATTGCCATGACTGACGCGGACAACATCGTTCTTGAGCATTTGCGCCACATCCGCGGCGCGATCGATGACGTGCGCGACGACATTCGCGAGATGAAGCAGCGTATTGGCAATCTCGAGAACCAATATGCGAACATGTCGAACCGGCTCGATAGGATGGATTTGCGCATCGAGCGCATTGAGCGTCGGCTCGACTTGACCGACGCTTGATCAGGATTGTTGAGGTGAGCTTTCACCGCGCGCTGTGCATCTGCATCTTGTTCGATGCGTTTTTATTTCACTCCCCCGCCCGCGCCGCCGACGCCGCCTTCACGCAATTCATCGTCTCGCTCCGGCCCGAGGCGGAGGCGGCCGGCGTCTCGCGCGCGACGTTCGACGACGAGACGCGCGGGCTCGAGCCCGATTACAAATTGCCCGACCTGATTCTGCCCGGGCGTCCCGCGACCGGCGCGCCGTCACAGGCCGAGTTCGTGCAGGTGCCGGCTGACTACATCAAGGAAGCGAGCATCGCGCGGCTGGCCGAGCAGGGCTCGAGGCTGATGCAGCAATATCGCCCCTCGCTCGATGCGATCGAATCCCGTTTCGGCGTGCCCGCGACCGTCGTGCTCGCGATCTGGGGCCGCGAGACCGACTACGGCCGCTACACGCTGCCCTATGACCTGATCCGCGTGCTGGCGACGCAGGCCTATGTCGGCCGGCGCAAGGATAAGTACCACGACGAATTCATCCTGGGCCTGAAGATGCTGAGCGACGGCGTGGTGACGCGCAAGGACATGCGCTCGTCCTGGGCCGGCGCGACCGGGCTAACACAATTCCTGCCATCGGACTTCTACAAAAATGGCGTCGATCTCGACGGCGACGGCAAGGTCGACATCTGGCATTCGGTGCCGGATGCGCTCGCCTCCGCCGCGCAGCAGCTCGTCAACAAGGGTTGGGAGAGCGGCGTGCGTTGGGCCTATGAGGTGAAAGCGCCGACCAACGTCGACTGCACCAAGGGCGTGCCGGAAGTGACTAGGCCGGTCGGCGACTGGCTGCGCGCCGGCTTCGTGCCGGTGCGCGGGCAAAAGCTCAATGCGACGGAGCAGGCGCAGGATGCATCATTGTTGCAGCCGGAAGGCATCTATGGGCCGGCATTCCTCACGACGAAGAACTACTTCGTCATCAAGGAATATAATTTTTCCGATCTCTATGTGCTGTTCGTCGGCCATCTCTCCGACCGCATGAAGAGCCCGATGCCGTTTGCGACACCGTGGTCGGCTTCGACGCAGCTGCGAACAACCGACGTCGAGGCGATGCAGCAGGGGCTTTCGCGCCTTGGAATCTACAAGGACAAGATCGACGGCAAGGCGGGCATGCTGACGCGCGCCGCGCTCGGCGCGTATCAGAAATCGGCCGGACTGAAAGTCGACTGCTGGCCGAGCGACGCCGTGCTGCGGTCGATCAATGCGGCGCGCTGAGTGAAAGAAAAAAGCCCGGCCGTAAATTCGGCCGGGCTTGCTCGCTTCGATACGCCGATCTTTAGCTCAGTAGCAGACGCGAACCGGGTGGACGTTCCAGGCATAGCCGTCCCAGAAGCGTTGCTGCTGCCAGTAGCAGCCGGGCGGCAGCGGGGGCGGCGCCGCTTCATAATACGCCGGTCCGCCATAGGGATAGGGGCGGCTGGCGGCGATCGCGCCGCCGACGATCGCCCCACCGATCAGGCCGGCTGCGATGCCGGCGCCTACGCCGCGTTGCGCGTGCGCAGGTGTCACGGTGACCGCGCCCGCGATCGACGCGACCGCAAGGAAAGCGGTAAGGGTCTTCTTCATTTCTGGGTCTCTCCTGGAGATGGCGCGCCTGGACACGGCGCCGGGTTTTCGGGGAATTCTCAACGCTCGCTTTGGAATGTCCGCTTGCTGCTTAGCAAAACGCCAAAACGGTCAATCCCCGGTAAACGGTCATACCCTCGTGATCCGAAAAGCGGTGCGTATCCCGCGATTTCGATGAACGGCGTCCCGGAGAACGGCGTTTCCCGGTAGGTCATGTGAGATTAAATGTAGCTGAGCGGATTACTCGCAAACCCGCACATTGCGGGCCCGCCAGCCATAGCCGTCCCAGAAGCGCTGACGCTGCCAGTAGCAGGGGCCGTAGGGACCGCCGGCATACCCCGGGCCGCCATAATAACCGTAGCCCGGCCCATATCCGGGTCCGTAGTAGTACGGGCTCGATGCGATCGCGCCGCCGACGATGGCGCCGCCGAGCAGACCGAACGCGAGACCCGGACCCCAGCCGCCGCGCCACGCATAGGCGGGCGAGGCCATCGACGTGGCGAGCGCTGCTACGGCCACAAGTGCCAACAATGATTTCTTCATGCGAGTTCCCCTTGCTACGAAGCCAACTCTGCCTCGGCAAAAAAGCCGACTGTTGGCCCGAAAGTTCCACATTGGCCTTGAACGATCAATGAACGGTGCCGCCATATTCAGCGACGAATTGTGGCAGCGCGCCCCTTGGCTGCGCACAAGCGTGTGAGGAAGCATGAGCGGAGCCTGGTCCCATTTCTGATCGTGGTCGGCGTCGTTTCGGTCATTTGGTACCGGCTGCAGAACCGCCCTCCCGGGCGTCGCTGGTCCTCCGATACAGGCGGCGACGACGCCATCTATTCCTCCGACGGAGGCGGCTCGAGCTGGAGTTTTGGCGAGTGGTTCAGCTCCTCCTCGTCCGACGGCGCGGGCAATTCCACCGACACCACGGGCAGCTGGGATGGCGGCGGCAGCGATAGCGGAGGAGGCGGGGACAGCGGCGGTGGAGGCGACGGCGGAGGTGCAGGCAGCGGCGATTGACGCTGTTCGCGCGCGCAAAAGCCGCACCATTCTTGATGTGCCGCAGCGCCGGTTGCTTAGAGCAATTCCAGATTTCCCGGGAATTTGCGGAGCCAATTTGGAATCACTTCAAAACGCGGCTTTTCCCTTTGCATCCGGCCGCGGCAATTAATATCGATTAGCTCGTACCACGGAAGGTTTCCTACTCTAATGATTGTCTGTTCCTGCAACGTGTTGAGCGATCACGACGTCCGCGACGCCGTGACTTCCGCAGACGGCCTTCCGCGTCACCCCAAGCAGATCTATGGCTGCCTCGGCTGCAGCGCCGAATGCGGCCGTTGCGCCCGTACCATCAAGGGCATCATCGACGAGGCGCTCGGCGCCTGCGCCAGGGCTTGCCATGCCGGTTGCCCGCACAGCCATGGCCATGCGGCCGAAACCCCGGTCGAAGCTGGATTCGCCCTCGCGGCGTCCTGAAATTCCCTCTGGATTTGCGTCCTTCGCCCCTGCCGCATTGCCGCAGGGGGCTTGCTCAACCCCTTAATCTTCCTTAGAAGCATTCTAAATTGGATTTAGGGCCGGGCTCGGCCCCAACCATTGGAGTGCACCATGCAGGGCGACCCGAAAGTCATCGATTATCTGAACAAGGGTCTGCGTCACGAGCTCACCGCCATCAACCAGTACTGGCTGCACTACCGGCTCCTCGACAATTGGGGGCTGCTGGAAATGGCCAAGGTCTGGCGCAAGGAGTTGATCGAGGAGATGCACCATGCCGATCGCTTCACCGATCGCATCCTGTTCCTCGACGGCTTTCCCAACATGCAGGTGCTCGATCCCTTGCGGATCGGCCAGAACGTCAAGGAGATCATCGACTGCGATCTCGCCGCCGAGCACAGCGCGCGCAACCTCTACCAGGAGGCGGCGACCTATTGCCACGGTGTGAAGGACTACGTCTCGCGCGATCTGTTCGAGAAGCTGATGAAGGACGAGGAAGGCCATATCGACTTCCTCGAGACGCAGCTTGATCTCATCAAACGCGTCGGGCTCGAACTCTACACCCAGAAGCACATCGGCGGGCTGGAGAAGGACGAGGATTAGCTTCGGCTGTTGTCCCGCGAACGCTTCGTAGGTTGGGCAAAGGCGCGCATACGCCGTGCCCACCATCTATCCTCGGAGATGTCGCGAGCCGGTGGGCACGCTTCGCTTTGCCCCCGCCCTACAGCAGACAATAACTTAAAGCTGCGTCTTGTACCGCTCATAGATCACGTCCTGCGGCTCGGGCTCGCCGAGCGAGGTCTGGTCGTGGATCACTTCGGCAATGCTTGGAAAGCTGTCGCGTTTCACCGGCACGGCCGACCACAGCTTTGAGCGCATCAAGGCCTTGCCGCAGTGAAAATAGGCTTCGGCTACCTCGATGCGCAGCACCGCGCGCGGCAGCTTGCCGAACTCCTCCATCGCGGCGAGCAGTTTCGCATCGGCTGTCAGCGTGCCCCTGCCGCCGACGCGCAAGGTCTCGTCGATCCCGGGCACGAAGAAGATTAGCTGCAGAAAACCCGATCCCTCGACGATGTTGCGAAAACTGTCGATACGGTTGTTGCCGGAACGGTCCGGCATCAGCAGGGCATTCGGTCCTTCGACATGGACGAAGCCGGGATTGCCGCCGCGTGGCGAAGCATCGACGCTGCAATCCGAGCCCGAGGTGGCAAGCACGCAGAACGGCGATATCTCGATGAATTTCTTCGCGTGCGCGTCGATCGACGGCCGCGCCTTGGCGACCACACGCGGTGTCGGCCTGGGATAGATCGTGGCGAGGTCGCTTGCGGATATGTCGATCACGGAGGCTCTCCTATGGTTCCGATCAGGCTATCACTCGCGATCTCGGCCGTCATCCCGCACTGGAGCAATTCTAGCTCGGAGCTCACGCTATTCGCAATGACGGTGGGGGCCTACACCGCGTCCGCCGGCACGAAGCAGCTGATGACGATGCTGCCGCGGTGATGGACATACCACACGACAGCTTGCCCGACCGGATTGCCGGCGTCGCGGATGACGGCGCGCTCGGGGACGAGCATCCACTGGCCTTCGATCGGCACCCAATAGGCGCCATTGCGCACATCATATTCGGTGCGGTGGCCGTCGGAGATGTCGCAGCAGGGCACGCCGTTCGGCGCCAGCACATTCCTGAACCAGGCGCGGATGTCGGCCGGTACGTCGTCATACTGTCCGTTGTCGAAAGCGAGCGCCGCGCTGGTCAGCGCCGCCACGCATGCCAGCAACAAAACTTGCGTGAACCTTCGCATGCGATCCTCCTCCAGCTCGCCATCGTCGTCGCACGCTCGTTGGTCGGGGGGGCGATTCGAACGATGTGATCGCATTCAAGCCTGAGCAGATGCTCCGATGCGCGCCCAAAGTTTGAGCGTTGATGCGTTGCGAAAAATAACCCTGTGTTCGCGCCGCAGTCCGGCGGCCCTCACATCGTCTTCTGCGGCGCGGTCTGCAGCAGCTCCTTCAGCTGCTCCGCATAGAATTTCGCATTCCCCGTGGTGAGATGGCCGCGGGTCTGCGTGCTCGCCGGGATCAGGTAAATCTTGCCGTTCTTGATGCGCTTGACCGCGGCGTCGGCGACGCCGGTCTCCGGCGGGTTGCGCTCGTCATCGGCGGCATTGATCGCCAGCAGCGTCGCGCTGATCTTCTCCATGCCGGCCAACGGATCGTAGTCGTGCGAGGCATCCCATTGATAGATGAAGTCGTTGGCGTCCGCCGTGACCGGCAGCGCCAGCTGCTCGTCAACCATCTTGTCCGCCTGCGCCGCGGTCGGCGCCAGCGTCTGGTAGCCGAACGTGCCGCCGGCGCTCGCGAAGCGATAGGCGGCGATGGCATATTTCATTATCCGCGGCTGGCTCGTATAGTTGCCGCCGTTGTAATCGGGATCGTTGCGGATGGTATCGAGCATGGTCCGGCGCAGGATCCAGTTGCGTGCCGCCATCGCGGTCGGCTGCGAGGCCATCGGCACGGCCGCGTCCATCATCTGCGGATAGCGCTCTGCCCAGATCCAGGTGTGCATGCCGCCCATGGAATTGCCGATCACCAGCCGCAGATGCTTGATGCCGAGTCCTTCCGCGACGAGGCGATATTGCGCGTCGACCATGTCGTTATAGTCGTAATGCGGGAACGCCGTTTTCATCCCGTCCGAAGGTTTCACCGATTTGCCGTGGCCGATGCCGTCGGGGATGATGATGTAATATTTGGCCGCATCCAGCGGCTGTCCCGGGCCGAACAATTCGCCGGCAAACGTTGGCGTGAGCATGCTCGCGGCCGAGCCGCCGGAGCCGTGCAGCACCAGCACCGGCTGGCCGGTCGGCTCACCCACGGTGGTATAGTGCAGCTTCAGTGCCGGCATGGTCTCGCCGGTATGGAACTTGAAATCCTTCGCGACCCAATCGCCTTGTTTCGGCGTGGGGTAGTCAGCCGCCATTGCACCAACCGATATCAATGTGAAGGCGGCCGATAGCGCCGCGCAAATACCCTTCATGCTTTCTCTCCCGCCTTACGGTCTGCGCCGTTCGGACGCAAGCCTAGCACGCTGGCGGAAACAGGCGAGAGGTATGCGCGGCGGAGACGGCTGAAATTTTATTGATGCCCGTCCCGCAGCACATTGAGGGCGCACCAGCCCCAATAGACGCGATGGTGCTTGATCAGGCCGTTCTCGATCTCCATGACCTCCACGAGGTCCATCTGTTCGCCATCCGGCGAAGAACGCGGATATTCCCAGGTCAGCACGCGGCCGTCGGTGAAGAAGCCCTGCTTGAAGCGCTTGCGCTGCGGCGGGTTGGTCTCGAACACGCGGGTGATGAATTTTCGCAAGGCTTCCTTGCCCTGCACCACGCCTTCCCGTGTCTGCAGCAGGTGCTGGACCAGCGGGCTTTCGATCGAGGCGTCCTCCGCATAGAGCGAGAGCGACGCCTCGAGGTCTCTTTTGCCGAGCGCCTCGTCCCAGAGCTTGTAGATGCGTTCGATGTTCTGACGGGGTGTATTGCCGGTCATGGCCGTTCTCCTCAATCTCGTTGAGGGCCCAGAATCGCAAATCAGCCCGGCGTGATGTTTCATCGAATTCTGAAATGACACGGGCCGGGAACGCGCTATGATCGGTACTGGAGTGCAAGCATGAGGCCTTCGGTACAATCAGGATTTTCCCGCGTCGCGGAGGCGCTGAGCGATCCCGCGCGCGAGGCGATGGTCAGCGCGCTCGCCGACGGCAAGGCGATGCCGGCGGGCGAGCTCGCCTCCGTCGCCGGCATCTCGCCGCAGAGCGCGAGTGCGCATCTGCAGAAGCTGGTGGATGCGAAAGTATTGTCGGTCTGGGCGCAGGGCCGGTTCCGCTACTACCGGATCAGCGACGAGGATGTCGCAGCCCTGATCGAGAACCTCGTCAATCTCGCTGTCAAGGCAGATGCGCGAGGCCGTCAGCGTGCAGCGGTTGCCGAGGAGCTGCGCCAGTCACGCTCATGCTATTGCCATCTCGCGGGACAACTCGGCGTGTCGTTGTCGGAGACGCTTATCCGCCGAAGATTCGTAACGGTCGGCGGGCGGGAGGGGCAGGTCACGGGCAAGGGATTGGATTGGTGCCGCGCCGAGCAGATCGATTTCACACCGTCACGCTCGCCGCACTTTCGGCTTTGCAACGACTGGACCGAGCGCGTGCCGCATTTTTCGGGCGCATTTCCCAACGCGATTCTGAAGCGCCTGACGGAGACGCACGGCCTCGAGCCCGCCAAGATCCCGCGAGCCCTGCGGCTGACGCGCAAGGGCCGCGCCTTTTTTGAGCGGCTTGGCGCAGAGGTTCCGTTTTAGGGCGCGTCCTCGACATCCGTCTCGGGGCGGTCACTCCCCTCCGCCGTCTCGGTAAGCCATTTGCCCTCGGCATTCTCGTACTGGATCACCTCGGTGCGACCCGGCGTGCGCTGCTCGGCGGCGGCGCGCCTGGCCGCCGCAAGCGCCGCGGCGTGACTCGGAAAGCTCTCGGAGAAGACGCCGTTGACGGTGTAGGCCCAGCCGCCATCGTGCGGGACGATCTTGTAGGTGACATGGCTCATCGGGAACTCGACCTCGATGGATGTGGAGAGAGTGACACCGGGCTGCATTCTAGGACAAAACGGTGTCGCGATGTAGGATTTCGGCTTGATCGATCGTCCTTGGAAGGCGGGCGTTCTTGACCCGAGGAGAGAGTTAATGTGCCGCAACATCAAGACGCTGTTCAATTTCGATCCGCCCGCGACCGAAGAGGAGATCCGCGCCTCGGCGTTGCAGTTCGTGCGAAAGCTGTCCGGATTCAGCCGGCCCTCGCAGGCCAATGAGGACGCCTTCAACCGCGCCGTCACCGAGGTCTCGGACGCGGCGCGGCGGCTTCTCACCGCGCTGCACACCCATGCGCCCGCGCGTGACCGCGAGGTGGAGGCGGAAAAGGCGCGCGAGCGCTCGCGCCAGCGTTTCGGATAACATTTCCCAAAGTGTGATGTAGTTCACGGATTATCGGTATCCCGTTGTTCATGGTCGGCCGGGGGCCAGGCTTGCAGGAGCTTTGCCATGAAAGGGAATCCGACCGTCTCGCTCAAGTGGAGCGCGCTCGGCTTTGGTGTGCTGTGGAGCGGATGGATGCTGTGGTGGAGCGGCTCGTTTGAGCTCGCCAACATCGTCATCCTCGCGATCTGCGGCGGCGTGGTCGGACTGTGCTGGTTTGTGGCGATGCGCTTCATTTTCCAGGGCTCGGGCTTGTTGCGGCGCGATGGCCGCGCGTCTGCGCGCGCAGCGCCACGTGTAAACCTCTATCCCTGGGTGATCTGGACCGCCCTGATGTCGCTGAGCGGGATTACGACCGCCTGCCTGCTCGATTTCGTCAGCCCCCTCATGCCCCCGGGCGACTCGCACTGGCTGATCTCGTCGCTGTTCGTGGTGACGGTGTGGCCCGCGCTGATGTGGTCGATGCGGCCGCTGATGAAGCGGCATCTGCCGGCCTGACGCGGAGCGCTGCGACGGCTGCGCCGCACTAGGCATCCCACGCAACCGGCAGGTTGAGCAGCCCGCGAAACGCCCAGCCGCCGATTCGGACCGGCGCCGACGGATCGAGCCGCAGGTTCTTCAGCCGCGTGAACAGCGAGGGCAGCGCGACGTCGGCGACCATCGCGCGCGAGGCGAAGGCGCCGGCGCAATAATGCGGCCCGGCGCCGAAGGCGATGCTCTTGGAGGTGTCGCGCCTGATGTCGAAACGGTCAGGATCGGCAAAGCAGGCTTCATCGCGGTTGGCCGACCCGAACATGAAGAAGATGCGGTCTTCCGGCTCGAAGTCGACCCCGCCGTAACGGCATTGCTTCGCCACGCGGCGCGGCGACATGCCGATCGGCGCGATCCAGCGCGCATATTCCTCGAACACGTCGATCCATTGTGCTCCTCCCTGCGTTACCCATGCGAGCTGCTCGGGATGCGTCAACAGCGCCCACACCGCCCCGGAAATCGCATCGCGCGGCTCGTTCTGTCCGCCCGAGATCGCAAGCTTGACGTTGGCGCGAATGCTCTGCATCGGCTGACCGGCGGCGAGCAGCACGCTGAGGATCGAGGTGTTCGGATATTTCGACACCACCGGGATCATGTCGTCGATCGCGGCATCGATGCCGGATGTCGCGGCGTTGCAGCGCGCTTCGACTTCCTTGTTGCCGGTGTAATTGGCGATGCCGTCGATCATCGCCTGCGACCAGGCGTCCATGTCCTGGTAGCGCATGTTGGTCAGCCCGGTGATATCCTTCAGGCATTCCGCCGACAGCGGCAGCGCGAAGGCCTTGGTGAGATCGGCTTGGCCTTTTGGGGCGAGCTCATCGAGGACCCGGTCGGCATGAGCCTGGAATTTCTTCCGCCAGGTCGCCTTCACCGTGCGCGGCGACACCGAGGGAAACATCTGGGCGCGCTCCGACATATGCGCCTCGCCGTCCTTGCGCATCATGTTGTGGCCCATCAGCACGTTCATCAGCCCGCCCGGCTGGTGCGAGGAGAACACGTCAATGCGTTTTTCCTGGGCGAAGATATCGTTGCGGCGGGTGAACACGGTCGAGCCGAGCTGCGGCACGAAGGCGATCGGCGCCTGCTTCCGCATCCGTGCCAGATCGGGATAGGGATCGGCCCAGAAGGCGCCAACGTCGATGTTGTAATGCGGAGCGTTGGACATTTCTGACCTTCCCGGCTTCAGATCGACCTGTACCCGCCGTCCGCCATCACCATCGAGCCGGTGACATAGGCGGCGAGATCGGAGGCCAGGAACACCGCGGGGCCGACGATGTCCTCCGGCTTGCCGGCGCGGCCGAGCGGGGTGTGGTCGAGAAAGATCTTCACCAGCTCCGGATTGTCGGCGCGCACCTGCGCGTTGAGCGGCGTCTCGATCAATCCGGGGCCGATCGCGTTCACCCGCACGCCGTGCTTGCCGAGCTCGGCGGCGAGCGCCTTGGTGAAGCCGAGCACGCCGTGCTTGGAGGTGGTGTAGGCCGGCGAGTTCGGCGTGCGAACATGCACGAAGGACTGGATCGATCCGATATTGACGATGCGGCCTTTCGACGCCTTCAGCGGCTCCAGGAAGGCGTGCGTCACATTGAACACGCCGTTGAGGTTGGTCGCCATGATGTCCTGCCAGTCCTTCAGCACGGCGTCGGGATCGGCGGTGAAGGCATTGCGGCGGTTGATGCCGGCATTGTTGCAGAGGATCGAGACCTGCCCGATCTTCGCGGCGATCTCCTTTGCCACCGCAAAGCATTCCTCGCGTTTGGTCACGTCGAGCTTGAAATTCTCGGCCTTGCCGCCAGCGTCGCGGATTTCCTTGGCGGCTTCGGCCGCGGCCTGCTCGTTGACATCGAGCAGCACGACGCGCGCGCCCTCGCGCGCGAAGCCTGCCGCGATCGCGCGGCCGATGCCGGAGGCGGCGCCGGTGACGACGGCGATATGATTGGAAAGAAGAGCCATGGCGTTTCCTTGGTTTTGTTTTCGTTGGAACTGCGTAGGGTGGGCAAAGCGACAGCGTGCCCACCATTTGGCGATTGTGCAAGATCGCGGTGGGCACGGCGCTTCGCGCCTTTGCCAACCCTACGGCTTCATTGGCTGACCGCCGCGTGAATGGCGCGGCAATGCCGCACCAGATTGTCATGCGCGACCACGAACTTTTTCAGCGGCGTGTCGATGTCATAGAAATAGATGTTGGCGATGAATCCATAGATGGCGGCATCGATGGCGGTCGGCTTGTTGCCGTGGACGAAGCCTTGCGCCGGGATCAGGGTCGCGAGCGCCGCAAGATCGGCGAGACCGCGCGCCATCGCAGCGTCCGGCTCGTAGCGGCCGATGCCCTGGTAATGATAGCGCTGGGCGTTGAACTCCCTGGCCTTCATCAGCCCTTCATCGGTGAGACCAGGGTGCTCGCGCTTGAGCGCGTCGCGGAACAGAGGCCAGTAGCGCTCGTCCTTCCATCGCGAATAGGACATCACCCAATAGAGGTCATCGAGCATGCGCGTGATCAGGAGGCTCGTCGCGCGCTCCGCCGGCGTCAGCGCCGCGTCGAGCTTCACGCCGTATTTTTCGGTGACATAGGCCAGGATGCTCTCGCTGTCGCCGACGGTGCCGCTGCCGTCGACGATATAGGGCAGCTGTGAGCGCGGCGCCTTCGACGCATCGAAGATGTGCTCATGGCGGAACGGCATGCCGGCCAGTTTCAGGAAAGCGAACACCTTCAGGCCGTAGCCGTTGTTGTCGGCGACGCCGAACAGCGGCGGATAGGAATAGAGTGTGAGCATGGTTTTGATCCAATCGAGCGGCTTTGTAGCCCGCATGAGCGAAGCGATACGCGGGGCGGTTCCGGACCCCGGATGTCGCTGCGCTCATCCGGGCGACGAATTTTCACGCGGCGTTAGCGTCCCTTCAGCTCCGCCACGCCCTCGATCTCGATCAGCATCTTCGGGTCGGGCAGCGCCACCACCACGCAGGTGGTGCGGGCGGGATAGGGCGCGGGGCCGAAGGCTTCCGCATAGAGCCTGTTCATGGTCGCGACGTCGGCGGCGCGGGTCAGCAATACGTTGAACTTGACGACATCGCGAAACGTCGCGCCTGCCTCGTCCAGCACGCGAGCGAGGTTGGTGACGACATTGGCGAACTGCGCCTCGAAGCCGTCGGGCAGGCCGCCGTTGGCATCAAAGCCGGGGATGCCGGAGATGTAGAGCAGGTCGCCTGTCCGGGCGGCGAAAGAGAGCGGCGGGGCTTTCACGCCAGGGGGCGGCGGGAAGTGCTGGATGGGCATCGGTCACCATTTTTGTCTATATCCGGCATGAGCCTAGCGGGGTACGGGATAAGCTCAAGCCCGGATGCCCGCTTTGCGGACATTTCAACGGCGCCCGTCATCGGCTAGATTGGGCGCCAAATTCGATCCGCCTCTCGCATCACCCGGAGACCCCCATGAGATTGTCATCCGCCGCCCGCGCCGCACTGCTCGCGCTGGCGCTGTTCGCAGGCCCCGCCGCCGCCCGGGCCGACGAGGGGCAAGTGACACTCGTCATCTTCAAGGCCGGCTGGTTCATCGGCGGTTCCGCCGGCAAGGGCGTGCTCACCTTCCACGACCAGACCTATGCGCTCACGGCCGGCGGGCTCGACGGCGGCCTCGTCTTCGGCGGCTCACAGACCACGCTGCAGGGCCGGGTCAGGAACATCCGCCAGGCGTCGGATATCAGCGGCATCTATGCCGCGGCGGGCGTGGGCGTGACGTTCGGCGCCGGCGTGCGCGGCATCGTGCTGACCAATCCGAACGGTGCGATCCTGGAGTTGAGCGGCAAGCAGCTCGGGCTGATGGCGAACGTGGACCTCAGCGGTCTTGCGATTTCGCTGAAGCAGTGACGTGGATCGTAGGGTGGGTTAGCGAAGCGTAACCCACCGCTTTGGTCCCAACGACAACAATGGCGGATTACGCTTCGCTAATCCGCCCTACAACTCCCCGTAAATTCAAGGATTTGCCGCATGAAGATATTCTCTATATTCCGCGCCGCGCTGGTCGCGCTGATCGCTTTCGCCGGCCTGTCGTCCGCCCGCGCGGACGAAGGCACGGTGTCGCTCGTGATCTACAAGGGCGGCTGGATCATCGGCGGCTCGGGCGGCAGCGGCGTCTTGCATTTCCGCGGGCGCTCCTATGGGCTGTCGACCGGCGGCATCGATTACGGCCTGGTGTTCGGTGGCTCCAAGACCATCCTGCGTGGCCGCGTCAGCAATATCTTCAGGCCCTCCGACGTCGCCGGCGTCTACGGCGCCGCCGGCGCGGGGCTTGCCATCGGCCGCGGCGCACGCGCCATCGTGCTCACCAACCAGAAGGGTGCGGTGCTGGAGCTCTCCGGCAGCCAGGTCGGCCTGATGGCGAACGCGGATCTGAGCGGGCTCGCGATCACGTTGAGGTAGACGCCGTAAACGTATGCGTCATCGATCACGACTCGTCATGCGCGGCCTTGCCCCGCCTTGCCCCGCGCATCCATCCTCCGAAGATGCGCTCGCGATGGATTGCCGGGGCAAGCCCGGCTGACGACGCGTTCGCATCAAGCAAGGGATTGCGATGTCGCTACACGACAAGTTCGTATGGCCGAAGCCCGACCACGAGGCCGATGAAATCCTTTTCCGCAACGTCCGCACGCACGGCTGCCACATCGTCAATATCCTCGACGGTGATCCGGGGTTCTCGTTTTCGATCGGCCTTTATCTCAACTACGGCCACCCGGAACTCATCATCTTCGGCCTGCCTCCGGACAACGCGAGCGGCATCATCAACGATGTTCGTAACCGCGCCGCCGCAGGCCATGACTTTGGTAACGGCGCTGTCTCCGACGACCTTCTGGAGGGAGGTTTCAAGGTCTGCTTCTGGCAACTGCCCTACGATGTCTACCCCGACTATCTCGGTACGGCGGCCTGGTTCTATGCGCCGTCGTGGATCGCGTTTCCATGCCTCCAGATCATCTGGTCGGACGAGAACGGGCGCTTTCCCTGGGAAGAGGGATGCCTGCCGCACGTGAAAGAGCGGCAGCCGCTGTTCAGGAAGATGTCTTGAGGCAACGTGCACCGGCCTGGTGATATTTCGATTCACATGTCAAACAGCGCGGAAGGCGCAAATCCGCATCCTCGCGGCACGACGTGCCCGAGCTTTGCGTCATTCGCCACCCTCTCATGACGTAGAGGGCGCAGGGAAAGCCGGGTGCCGATCGCACCCGTGGGCCCCGTGCAACAAAAAGCACGGGGGTAGGGCCACAGGTGAACCGGAGCAACACCGGCTTTCCCTGCGCAGTGGTTTTACGGCTTACTTCGCGCTCTCCCAGGTGACCGGGCTTTCTTGCCACCTTCACCCCCGAGAAGCTTGCTTCCCGGAAGCTTGACGCCAGCATCGGGGCGTCAGGACCACACGACTTCGCCGTCCGCGACATCAGGCGCTCGTCGCTTGCCGTCGTCGCGTCCACCGCATCCCACCGCAACGTTCGTGACGTGCGCAACGCCCCTCTTACCGGGTGAGACGGGGCAAGTTGGTATCTCTGATTTGCCCGACGGGTTAAGCGGAATATTTTTGCGCGGAGGGATGGACAGACTTTTGGTGATTTGCCCGTCGGGTTACTTTGTCGCAGGCGTTGCGGCGGGATTTGACTTGCACACGAGGCGAGCAGCCCGCCTTGCGCCGATGCCACTTTGCACTCGCCTCGATCCTGAATACGATTAACGCGGACCGATCTGACCGGGAGATTTGCGATGCCGCTCAACACCGACAAAATCGACGACGCGGCGCTGGCGCTGCTCTATCTGACCCTGCACGACGGCTACAGAGCATGGAAAGGCTTTGATTGGGACGTGCTTGGTCGCTTGCACGACAAAGGGATGATTCACGACCCGGTGGGCAAGGTGAAATCAGTGGTTTTCACGCAGGAGGGTCTGGATCGGGCGAAGCAGTTGTTCGAGACGATGTTCAAGACGTGAGGGGCGGATGCGGCGGATTACGCTTCGCTAATCCGCCCTACGAGCTCATCCGTCCGATGGTGTCGCGGCAAGCGGGCTCTGCTGTACGCTCTTCGCGCTCCGCCGCTGCCACAGCTCGTAGCCGAGCATGCCCAGCACCATCGCGGCGACGAAGACCACGATCGGCAAACTCAAGCCCGCGAGGTTGACCAGGGCGGGACCCGGACAGACTCCGACCAGGCCCCAGCCTATGCCGAACAGGATCGCGCCCGCGACCAGTGGCGCATCGATGTCGCGCCGCTCGGGCCAGGAAAATTTGGCGGCAAAGACAGGCGCAGTGCGGCGGCGGGCCAGCGCAAAACCGATCGAGGCAACGGCGACTGCACCGGCCATCACGAAAGCCAGCGTTGCGTCCCACGAGCTGAAAATATCGAGGAAGCCGAGCACCTTTTCCGGCCGGGTCATGCCTGATATCAGCAGGCCGGCGCCGAAGATCAGGCCGCAGACAAAGCTCGCGATGACAGCCGGCATCGCTAGCCTCCAAATCCGTGTCTGATAATCGCGACGGTGGCGATCGCCGTGATCATGAAGATGATGGTTGCCGCAACCGAGCGTGCGGAAAGCCGCGCGAAGCCGCAGACACCATGGCCGGAGGTGCAGCCATTGCCCATGCGGGTGCCGAAGCCGACCAGCAAGCCGCCGACCGCCGCCAGCACGAGGCTCGATGTCATTGTTGGCTGCGGGAGCGGTGCGCCCGCCAACGCCGCGAGAAGTGGCGCCGCGATCAGTCCCGCGACGAAGGCGATGCGCCAGCCCTGATCGGCCGGCCTTGCCCGCAGCAATCCGCCAAAAATGCCGCTCACGCCGGCAAGCCGGCCGTTCAACAGTATGAGCATCGCGGCGGCGAGCCCGATCAGCGCGCCGCCGAGCAGTCCCGAGAGGGGGGTGAGGTTATGCATGGTTGTGGCGCCCGTTGCGCGAAATGTTCATGCGATCCAGTCTGCCAAGTGTCGCCATGGCTGCAACGTCCAACGCCCGGAGGCCGCGCCTGAGGGTGACGATAGCACGAAAGCTTCGGGAAAGCCGCCCATCAATGGTTGCCTGCCGAGGGAAATCGCGCTCGTCGGTCTGTCGTAGAACAGGCTCGCCGCCTTCTTGCTGGTAAACGCGACCGTCTTGGGACGGAACGTCTCGATCTTCGTCCGGAAGCCCAGGACGTCGAAGGACTGCCTGGAGATCTGGTGATCCATCCCGGCACCGGATTTGGAAAGATCGGTGAAGCCGATGCCAAGATCAAGCAACTCGGCGAACTCGCTTGGCTCATATCGCCGCGGCGTGATGCCGGCCTCGTGCAGCGCGGGCCAGAAGCGATTGCCGGGATGGGCGTAGTAGTGCCCAACGGCGGCTGATCGCGCGCTGGCAGCGGTGCCGACAAAGACCAATCGCAGATCGTCCCGAAGTTGGTCCGGGAGTTTTTCGGGCGATAGGTTCGGCATCTCGTTTCACATTTTACGGTGGGTTGCGCCTTCTAATCCGCCCGATTTCTCGTCTAACGCGCCGGCTCCTTGGTCCGCTCTTCGGCCGCGATCGCTTCTTCGGGCCTGGTCGAGCGGACCATCAGAAATGTTCCTGACGTTGAGGTGCCCGGCACCTTCCAGCGTCCGTCGATTTCCGTCGCCTCGGCATTGACCGTGCCTTCATAGGAGACCGTGTTGTAGCCATAGCCAGGCGGCTCGTAGCGTTTGACGAACGAGACCGCGCTGCCGGAACGATGACCCGCAATCGAGGCATTGTGGGTGCTAAGCGGGCAACCAGCTGTGGCGCAGGGTTCGGTCACGCTCCCTCCGAGCGCGCCACCGGACTCGATGAGCGTCGCCAGAAACGTGACGATTCCAACTCCCGGCTGAGAATAGGTGCCGTCCCAGACGCCGGTCAGACTGTCGGTCATAGCCGTTCGAGTGAGTGCCGACCTCACAACACCCGATTACTCTCCTTCACCTTCTCTGCATCCAGATACACGCTGCTTCCCATCTCCCTGAACTTGGCGCTCATCTGCGCCATGCCATCCTCGATGGTGCCGCTTATGCTCATCCCCACCGCCGCGGGATCGTTCAGCGTCGCCGCATAATCCCGCACGTCCTGCGTGATCTTCATCGAGCAGAACTTTGGGCCGCACATCGAGCAGAAATGGGCGACCTTGTGCGCTTCCTTCGGCAGGGTCTCGTCGTGAAAATTTTTCGCGGTGTCGGGATCGAGGCCGAGGTTGAACTGGTCCTCCCAGCGGAAGTCGAAGCGTGCCCGTGACAGCGCGTCGTCGCGGAGTTGCGCCGCCGGGTGGCCCTTGGCGAGATCGGAGGCGTGGGCGGCGATCTTGTAGGTGATGACGCCCACCTTGACGTTGTTGCGGTCGGGGAGGCCCAGATGCTCCTTCGGCGTGACGTAGCAGAGCATGGCGCAACCGAACCAGCCGATCATGGCAGCGCCAATGCCCGAGGTGATATGGTCATAGCCCGGCGCGATGTCGGTGGTCAGGGGGCCGAGCGTATAGAACGGCGCCTCGCCGCACTCCTTGAGCTGCTTGTCCATGTTGATCTTGATCTTGTGCATCGGCACATGGCCGGGGCCCTCGATCATGACCTGGCAGCCCTTGTCCCACGCGATTTTCGTCAATTCGCCCAGCGTCTCCAATTCCGCGAATTGCGCGCGGTCGTTGGCATCCGCGATCGAGCCCGGACGCAGGCCATCGCCGAGCGAGAACGAGACGTCATATTGGCGCATGAGGTCGCAGATCTCGTCGAAATGGGTGTAGAGGAAGCTTTCCTTGTGATGCGCGAGGCACCACTTGGCCATGATCGAGCCACCGCGCGAGACGATGCCGGTGACGCGGTTGGCGGTGAGATGGATGTAGGGCAACCGCACGCCGGCGTGGATGGTGAAATAATCGACGCCCTGCTCGCACTGCTCGATCAGCGTGTCCTTGTACAATTCCCAGGTCAGCTTCACGGGATCGCCGTCGCACTTCTCCAGTGCCTGGTAGATCGGCACGGTGCCGATCGGCACCGGCGAGTTGCGCAAAATCCATTCGCGGGTGGTGTGGATGTTGCGTCCCGTCGAGAGGTCCATCACGGTGTCGGCGCCCCAGCGGATCGCCCACACCATCTTGTCGACCTCCTCCTCGACCGACGAGGTCACCGCCGAGTTGCCGATATTGGCGTTGATCTTGGTGAGGAAGTTGCGGCCGATGATCATTGGCTCGAGCTCGGCATGGTTGATGTTGGAGGGGATGATGGCGCGGCCGCGCGCGATCTCGGAGCGGACGAATTCCGGCGTGATGAAGGCGGGCACCGCGGCGCCAAAGCTTTCACCGTCGGCAAGGGCTGCTTCCGCGCGCTCAAGCTTAACCTTGCGGCCGAGATTCTCGCGCTCGGCGACATAGATCATCTCCTTGGTGATGATGCCGGCGCGGGCGAATTCGAGCTGCGTGATCTTGTGGCCGTCCAGCCCGCGCAGCGGCTTGTGATGCGCGGTGAAGGATTTTGCCGCATGCGACGCGCCGACATTGCCGTTGTCCTCGGGCTTGATGGTGCGGCCCTCATATTCCTCGACGCCGCCGCGCTCCCTGACCCAGGCGAGGCGGTTGCGCGACAGGCCGGTATTGACGTCGATGGTGACGGTTGGATCGGTGTAGGGGCCGGATGTGTCGTAGACGGGAAGGTTGGGCTCGCCCGCTCCCTCGGAGAGGATGATCTCGCGGAGCGGCACTCTCACATCAGGCGCGCTGTCGGGCGTCGCAAAAATCTTGCGCGAGGAGGGAAGGGGGCCCGTGGTGACGGCGGGAAGGGTCGTGTCCGGATTGGAGCGAATGTTCATGTTATCCTCCTTACTACAATTCGTTGGCATCGGTGCGCGAGAGACAGATGGCGCTGTCATCCCCGCGAAGGCGGGGATTCAGTATTCCAGAGGCCTCGGTGGGATACGGAGAGGCTGCGGCGTACTGGATCGCCCGGTCATTAGCTTGAAGACGCGCTTCGCGCTTTTGCCGGGCGATGACGGTGGAGTGTGGGGTGCGAACAGAGCGCATCACGCCGCCTCCGCTGATGCGTCGAGCCATTGCCTCACCCGCGCATCGGGGTCGGCATTCTGGGTGACGTCGCTGACCACGGCGATGGAATCGGCGCCGGCGGCGAAAATTTCGGGAGCGTGCTCGAACTTGATGCCGCCGATCGCAACCAGTGGGATGGGTCCGACCTGCTTCTTCCATTCGGTAATCTTCGGAATGCCCTGCGGCGCGAAGCGCATCGACTTCAACGTGGTGAAGAAGATCGGGCCGAGCGCGACGTAGTCGGGTTTTGCCTTCAGCGCGGTCGCGAGCTCTTCATCGTCATGCGTGGAGATGCCGAGCGTGATGCCCGCCTTGCGAATGGCGTCAAGATCGGCTCCCGCGAGATCCTCCTGGCCGAGATGCAGATGCTGCGCCTTGGCCTCGATCGCCGCGCGCCAATAGTCGTTCACGACGACCTTCGTACCCGTACCTTTCGTAACGGACAGCGCCTCGCGCACAATTCTGAACGCATCGGCGTCGTTCAGATTCTTCGCGCGCAACTGGATGGTGCCGACGCCAAGCTTCGCCAGGCGCGCGAGCCAGGCGACGCTGTCGACGACGGGATAGAAGCGATCAGGATACGGCATGCCAGAACGGAGTCCCAACAACAGGGGTGGAAGGGGAGGCGAAATCGCGGGCTTCCATCAGCCCGGCTTCATAGGCGGCGCGGCCGGCCTCGACGCCGAGGCGGAAGGCGCCCGCCATGGCGACGGGATCGGCGGCTTTGGCGATGGCGGTGTTGAGCAGCACGGCGTCATAGCCGAGCTCGAGCGCCTCAGTGGCGTGCGAGGGTGCGCCAATGCCGGCATCGACCACCAGGGCGATGTCGGGCAGGCGGTCGCGCAGCAACCTCAAGGCATCGCGGTTGATGATGCCTTTTGCGCTGCCGATCGGCGCGGCCCAGGGCATCACCACCTTGCAGCCGGCATCGACCAGCCGCGTCGCGACGGAGAGATCCTCGGTGCAATAGGGGAACACCTCAAAGCCGTCCTTGATCAGGATGGCCGCGGCCTCGACCAAACCAACGACATCCGGCTGCAGCGTGTCGTTGTCGGCGATCACTTCCAGCTTGATCCAGCTTGTGCCGAACAATTCGCGCGCGAGCTTTGCCGTCGTCACGGCTTCGCGCACGCTGCGGCAGCCGGCGGTGTTCGGCAGCACGGTGACGTCGAGCTCGCGGATCAGATTCCAGAACGCATCGCCGGTCTTGCCGCCGGCGGCCTCGCGCCGCAGCGACACGGTGACGATGCCGGCACCCGAGGCCCGGATTGCCGCCTGCATGATCGCGGGCGAGGGATAGAGCGCGCTGCCGATCAGGAGGCGAGAGGAGAAGTTTTTTCCATAAAAATTGACCATCAGTGTCTCCGCAGTTCGCGGTCTGCTCCCTCGCCCCGCCCTTCGCGGGGCCGAGACGGGCAAAGCTCGCTCTGAGAGGGTTGGGGTGAGGGGCTGTCGCCGCGAAGTCGGTGAGAGTTGGACTCGCGGAGAGTCCCCCTCACCCGGATCGCATCTTGCGATGCGATCCGACCTCTCCCCGCAGGCGGGGCGAGGAGAAGAAACGAGCACGCGGCCGCATTCATTTCCATCACCCTCCCTGCCGCGGCGTGATGATCTCGATCTCGTCGCCGGATTTCAGTTGTGTCTCGGCCCAGTGGCTCTTCGGCACCACGTCGTAGTTCAGCGCGATCGCGAAATGCGTGCCCTCGTATTCCAATTCGCCGAGCAGCGCGTCGACGCTGGCCGACGATATTTCGCGTTGCTCGCCGTTGACCGTCACGCGCATCGCATCACCTCATTGTCGATCACGCCGCGCGCGACATAGCCAAGCGTCAGTTCCGCCAGCGCCGGCGCCAGCAGGAAGCCATGGCGGTAAAGACCGTTCACGGCGATCCGTTCCTGTTCGATTGCGATCCGCGGCAGGTTGTCGGGGAATGCCGGGCGCAGGCCCGAGCCGAACTCGACAATGCGGGCCTCGCCGAAGGCGGGATGCACCACATAGGCCGCGCCAAGCAGCTCCAGCGCCGAACGCACGCTGACGCCGGTGTCCTCGCTTTCGATCGAGGTCGCGCCGAGCATGAAGCGGCCATCGCCCCGCGGGATGACGTAGAGTGGAAAGCGCGGATGGATCAGCCGCACCGGCCGCGCCAGCTCGACCTCTGTTGTCTCGATCACGATCATCTCGCCCTTGATGGCGCGGATGTCGGCTTGCACGTCGTGCGCGGCCATGCCGCGGCAGTCGATCACGATGCCGTCGAGATCATCCGCGTCAGCGTCGCTGCCAAATTCGATTCTGCCGCCGGCTTTCGCGATTGCCGCATGCAGCTCCGGCAGTACGCGCCGCGGCTCGACATGGCCTTCATCGGGATAGAACAGCGCGTCGCGGAAGCGTCCCTCCAGCGCCGGCTCCAGCTCGCGCACGCCTTGCGCATCGAGCCTGCGGTGATTGGTCGTGAGCTTCGCGAAGCGCTCGAAATCGGCGCGGTCGCGCGCATGCGCCACCACCAGCGATCCCTTGAACGGGGTCTGCGGAAAATGCTGCCGCCACAGGTCGAGCGAGCGGATACCGAGCCGCGAGATCACGGGCTCGGAAGCTTCCGCCTCGCACCAGGGCGCGAGCATGCCGCCGGCGAAGTAGCTTGTGGATTGCGTCATCGAAGCGTCACCGCGCTCGTGCACAGTGACAGCGTGGCCGGCCTGCGCGAACAGCAACGCATGCCAGGCACCTGCTATGCCTGCGCCGATGATGGAAACGGGGGAATCCCCGCGAAACTTCTTCTGGTACATCCCTGTCCCTTCGCCGGCATGACCCGGATCAGGTTCAAAGGGTCACCGCGGTCTCGGGATTATTCCCCAAGCTTGCGGTATCTCAGCTCCTCATCGGAACTCCCCTCGGAACGCCTCTAATGTAAGCCGATAGCCGGGGCTGTCAACGCGCCTGTGCGGCCTTTGCACCGGCGGGGATGATTGACAGCGGCGGCGGAACCTTGGCCCGTGCCATCGCCGCATCCCTTCCGCGCGCCTTGCGCGGTGCATCACCGCTCATTGGCGGCTGCGGATTACTGTCCGCCTCGAGCCGTAGCCGCTTTGCGCTCGCGTAATACCCGGCCGCATAATAATGAATGGCTCGATCGTGGTCGCCTTCGGCCGCACGGTAGGCGCCGGCCAGATATTTCACGCCGTAGGTGAGATTGGTGTTGGGGTCGCGCAGGCCTTCGGCGTCGCCGGCGTAGCCAAGGCCTCTTGCGGTGGCGAGCTTGATCTGCATCAGGCCTATCGTGCCACCGCGCCCGACAAGCTGCGGCTGGTATCTGCTCTCGCGCTGGATCACGCGATGCACCAGCGCTTCCGGCACGTGATTGGCCTGGGCGTGGGCCGCGACCATGGCGTCGTAATCGCTCTTGCCGGCGTGGGCGCCGCACGCAAACGCGATCGCTGCCAAGGCAGCGGCGCAAGCGATCGTCAGCCAATGCTTCATCAAGATGGCCCCACGGGCGCTTCCAGGTTTTTGCGCGCGCCAATGTCGATCAACGGTGCAGATGTGGCCAAAATCGGGCCTTGGTTCTCCCTTGCGTTTCGGAATGTGCCAGAAAAATGACGTGCACGCTTCGCGAGCCGGCAGTCGGCGCAACGGCGAAACGTTGAATCATTAAAGTTCGAGACGACGCGGACTGCGACAACGCATGACGTGCAAAAGACCCACGGCGGGTCTATAGTCGTTTGTCCGGGTGTGCTGGTTTGCGACAGCATTCCTGACTCATCGACCGGCGCTCAAAGCGAGTGTTCGCTGCGAGCCGACCAGTCAAACAAACAACCCAAGCAAAAACAAATCACGCAAAAAGGGAGTGCGCCATGGCCCGAACCGGCCTGAACTATTTGCCCCGGCAAAACCCCTGTGCACAGTGCGGCAAGCCGATCGCGATGCCCGAGTGGATCGAGTCCAGCGACGGCCGCGCCTGTTATCTCTGGCACTGCTGGGCCTGCGACTATCGCTTCGAAGCCATCGCCTTCTTCGATGAGGCAGCGGAGCGGCAACCGATCGCCGCCTGACGTCACGCCGCCAAGCGTTGGTCGCGCTGTTCGCGCGGCAACGTGACGCGGACGCACAAACCCTGTGGCTTGCGGTCGTGCAGCGACAGCTTGCCGCCATGCGCGAGCACAATCGCATTTGCGATCGACAGGCCTAACCCGAAGCCCGCGGCCTCATCCATGTTACGCGCGCTGTCGCCACGCACGAAGGGTTGCAGCATATTGTCCTTGCGGGCATCGGAAATTCCGGGTCCATCATCCTCGATCTCGATCGCGGCCCCCTCTGCCGACGCGATCAGGCGGATCGTCGTCTCGTTGCCGAACCGCACCGCGTTCTCGACGAGATTGGTGATGCAGCGGTGCAGGTCGTCAGGCCGTACCGTCGCCATGGCGTGGTCGGGCCCGTCATAGGTTACCTTGTGCCCCATGTCGGAAAACTGATCGGCGACGAGCTGCAGCGAGCTTGCGATATCGGCCAGCGTCATCGATTCAGGCCGGCGATTGTTCTGCAGAAAAGACAACACGGCTTCCAGCATTGACCGCATCTGGTCGAGGTCGGCGAGCATGCGTCCGCGCTGGGCTTCGTCCTCGATGAATTCGGAGCGCAGGCGCAGCCGCGTGATCGGCGTGCGCAGATCGTGGCTGATGGCGGCGAGCATTTTGGTGCGGTCGTCGATCAGGGCGGTGATGCGCTCGCGCATGCGGTTCAGCGCGCGCGCCACCGCGCGCACTTCTTCCGGTCCGCGCTCGGGAAGCGGCGCGGCCGCGCCGTTCAGGCTGAAGCTCTCGGCGACTTTGGCGAAAGACGAGAGCGGCGCGGCCAGAGCGCGCGCGGCCCACAGGCCGAGCAGGGTGACGCTGATGACCGCAAACAACAGCGTCATCATCCAGGGCCCACCCCAGAATGGCGGCCGTAGCTGCATCGGGATTTTCGCCGATATCATCGCGCCGTCCGGCAGCGCGACGCCGATGCGGTGGTCGTTCGGTGGGAGCGCGAAGACCCGGTAATTGCTGCCGAGGTGCCGGATCGGTCCATGCGGGACGGCGTGATTGGTTTCAGCCGCAGCCGGCGCGGTTTCCGCCGACAGGTTTGCCAGCTCGAGCTGCGGGTAAGCCCGCGCGAGATCGGAGACTAGCCGCGGTCGCTCCGACGGCGGCGCGGCTGCGAGAAGCTGGGCGGCGAGCACGAGCTGGTGCTGTCCGCCGACCGCGAGCGAATCCGGCCGATCCGGCCGGTTGATCAGGAAGCTTGCGGTGATGATCAGATGCAGCGCGATGATCGACGCCACCACCAGAGCCGCGATCTGTCCGCCGATGCTTTTCAGGTTGAGAAAGCCGGGCAGCCGCATGGTCAGTTACCGCGCGAGGCCACCGCGCGGACGGTGGGCGTGAAGAGATAGCCGCCGGAGCGCACGGTCTTGATCAGGGTTGCCTCCTGCGGATCGGGCTCGATCTTGCGGCGGATGCGGCTGACCAGCACGTCGATCGAGCGCTCGAACGAGCCGGCATTGCGTCCCTGCGTCAGGTCGAGCAGGCTGTCGCGCGACAAGACGCGGCCCGGCCGTTCGCAGAAGGTCTGCAGCAGGTCGAACTCGGCGCTGGTCATCGCAACCCGCGCGCCGTCGGGATTGCGCAATTGGCGCAGGCGCAGATCGATCCGCCAGCCTGCGAAGACGAGCTCACTTGCGCCCTCGGTGGCGACCTTGGCCGCGGCCTGGCGGCGCAGCACCGCGTTGATCCGCGCCAGCAATTCGCGCGGATTGAACGGCTTGGCGAGATAATCGTCGGCACCCATTTCGAGCCCGACGATGCGGTCGACATCCTCGCCGCGCGCAGTGAGCATGATGATGGGCGTCTGCGATTCCGCGCGGACCTTACGGCACAGGCTAAGTCCATCCTCGCCCGGCAACATGACATCGAGAATGAGCAGATCGACGCGGCGGTCGGTCATGGCGCGTACCATCTCGCGGCCGTCGCCGGCCGTGGTGACGTTGCAGGCGTTGATGCGCAGATATTTCGCGATCAGATTGCGCGTTTCGCGGTCGTCCTCGACCACGAGGATGTTGGGCGATGCCTGAGCCATGAGGCCCCTTTGTCCGTGATTCGCGCCTGCCAGCGAAGGATTTTTGTTTCTGAATGTTTCCGGGCGGCCCGTTGCAACACCGGGTAACCGGCGCAAAGGCCTCGTTAAGGCCATTAACCATACCGTCGCGCCCGAGCCAGCAACCCAGGGAATTGATCGAAGGAAGCCAACATGACCTCAATCTCGGCGCTCTCCGCCAACTCCTACCAGCAGTCGCCGCTGCAGCGGCTGCAGGACGAACTGCAGTCCGAAGTCAGCTCCGGCGCCATCAGCTCGTCCGACCAGTCGGCGCTGTCGTCCGCGCTGACCGACATCGACTCCTCGCTGCAGGCGGACCGCGCCAGCGACCAGTCGAGCGCCACACGGGCCGCGCCCGGCGACCTGAAGTCGAAGATCGACGATCTCATCCAGAACGAGGTTTCGTCCGGCAAGCTGACCAGCGACCAGGCCACCGAATTGCAGGGCGTGTTCAAGGCTGCCTTCGCCAACGGTCCGGGCGGCAGCGGCGGTCCCGGCGGCCCGGGTGGTGCCGGTGGTCCGCCTCCGGGGCCCCCGCCATCGGACGGTTCGTCATCCTCCGACGGCACCGGCGGTTCGTCCACCGACAATTCGGTGGCGGATCTGCTGCAGCAATTCCTGCAATCGCTGCAGAGCTCGCTCTCGTCTTCGTCTTCCTACGACGCGTCGGGAACGAGCAGCACGAATTCGGCCAACAGCTTGTCGCTGTCGGCCATCCTGATCGACTATCAGAGCTGAAATTCACCGGCGACGCGCACAGGCTCTGACTTAAGGACAACCATCCTTCGTGAGAAGGATGGTTGTTTCCGTTCCGTGTGCATGATGTCGCACGTTCCGCGATGCTCAACGCGACCAAGGACGAGCTGAAGAACATGCCGGAGTTCAAATACTCCGAGTAGGCTGGACCACAACGCTACGCACAGCGAAACGCGCCCGGGAAACCGGGCGCGTTTTTGCCATCTGTTTCGCTTTCCGCGAGGGGAGGTCGCCGTGTTGCATCCTTTCGGTGCCGGTATGGCAATGCTAGGCTTGCACCCGGCAGGGGCATATCGAACGGGAGGACGTCATGAGTGAGAGCGTCTACAAGGTCATCGAGTTGGTCGGTACCAGCAAGGAATCCTGGGAGAAGGCCGCCACGGGCGCGGTCGAGCAGGCGGCAAAGACGCTGCGCGATCTTCGCGTCGCCGAGGTCGTCCGGCTCGATATGCAACTGGACGCCAAGGGCAAGGTCGAAGCCTACCGTGCCAAGCTCAACATATCCTTCAAGTTCGAAGGGACGTGAGGCTGAGAACTGTAGGGTGGGCAAAGCAAAAGCGTGCCCACCATGCATCCAAAAAAAGAAAGGTGGGCACGGCGCAAGAGCGCCTTTGCCCACCCTACGACTTCTTCGCTCGCAATGACGGCTAATGCGTCACCAGCGGACAGCCGCCCTTGTCGAGCGGACGGAACGCCTGATCGCCGGGCACGGTCGCGATCAGCTTGTAGAGGTCCCACTCGCCCTTCGACTCCTCGGGCTTCTTGACCTCGAACAGGTACATGTCATGCACCATTCGGCCGTCGATGCGGATCTTGCCACCGTGAGCGAAGAAGTCGTTGATCGGCGTGGCGCGCATCTGCGCCATCACCTTCGGTGCCTCGTCGGTGCCAACAGCCTCGATCGCCTTCAGATAATGCATCGTCGCCGAATAGAGCCCGGCCTGGATCATGGTCGGCATGCGGCCGACCTTCTCGATGAAGCGCTTGGAGAAGGCGCGGGTCTCGTCATTCATGTCCCAATAGAACGCGTCGGTGACGATCAGGCCCTGGGTTGCCTTGACGCCGAGCGCATGGACGTCGGTGATCTCCAGCAGCAGCGCGATCATCTTCTGGCCGCCCTGGGTGATGCCGAACTCGGCCGCCTGCTTCAGCGCGTTGGTGGTGTCGCCGCCGGCGTTGGCGAGCGCCACGACCTTGGCCTTGGAGGCCTGCGCCTGCAAGAGGAAGGAGGAGAAGTCCGAGGAGTTCAGGGGGTGACGGACGTCGCCGAGCACCTTGCCGCCGCTCTCCTTCACGACATTGGCGGCATCGCGCTCCAGCGCCATGCCGAAGGCGTAGTCGGCGGTGATGAAAAACCAGCTGTCCGCGCCGCGCTTGACCATCGCCTTGCCGGCGACGTTGGCGAGCGCATAGGTGTCGTAGGTCCAATGCACGGTGTTCGGCGAGCAGGCGACGCCGGTGATGTCGGAGGAGCCGCCACCGGAATTGATGTTGATCTTGTTCTTCTCCCTGGTCAGCGCCGAGATTGGCAGCGCGACGGAAGAGGTCGGCACGTCGAAGATCGCATCGACCTTCTCGTTGTCATACCAGTTGCGGGCGATGTTGACGCCGACGTCGGGCTTGTTCTGGTGGTCGGCGGAAATCACCTCGACCGGCTTGCCCTTCACCTTGCCGCCGTAATCGGCCACCGCCATCTGCACCGCGGTGAGCGAGCCCTTGCCGGTGGCATCCGCATAGAGGCTCGACATGTCCGTGAGCACGCCGATCTTGACGACATCGTCGGAAATTCCTTGCGCGTGGGCCGCGCCGCCAAGAGCGGTCAGCGCGAGGCTCGCCGCAACCGCGGTAGCAAATGATTTCATGGTTTCTTCTCCCTGGCTTGTTGTTGAGGGCTTGATTTGACGCGGTGGTTCTAGCCGTATTCGAAGGGCTCGGCAAAGGGGCGGAACCTAGGGAAATCGGCTAAGGCATGCCGAAAGGGGGGGCGTTTCTTCACCTCGCCCCGCTTGCGGGAAAGGAGAAGAAAACCTCACAGCCCCGGCAGCTTGGTGACGACGGCGGTGATCGTGCCTTGCGCTTCCGCTATCACGCGCAGCGTCCTGGCGTCATAGGCGATGTCGGCGAGGCGGATCGCGTCGATGTCCGCCTGTATTTTCACCCCATCGCCGCTCTTCTGCAGCTCGGCGATGGCTTCCGCGATCTTCTGCTGCGCGTTGATCGCGAACGGTTTCAGGTCGACCGTCATCTTCTGCAGCAGCGCGCGTTGCAGGCTCGGCACCACCGTGCGCGCCGCGGCTCCAAGCAGCCCGAAGGCCGCTTCGGATTCGACGGCAAGCTCGATATCGGTCAGCCGCAGGGTCTGCTGCGTCTGGTCGAGCAGCGGCCGGCCCCAGATATGGATGGTGGCGTCAGCGCCAAATCCGAAGAAACTCTTCTTCTCCTTGGCGTGCACATCGAGCGAGATCAGAAGCCGCTCGCCCGCGGGCGCGATGGTCGCATGCTTCACCGTGACCTCGGCCAGACCCGATCCGTCCTCCGGATAGGTTTTGCCCGCGACCTGCGTCTCGATGATCTTGTTGAGGTCGGTGAAGGGCAGGTCGATCGGCACGGCGATGCTGACCCCGCCCGGCGTCGGCGGCACGATGGTGATCTTCTCCGGGAACGGACAATCGGGTTTGGTTTCGGCCGGGGTGATCCGCGTATCCGCTTCGATCCCGATCGTCACCGTCACCGTCGACGCATCGATCCTCGGCTGCGCGGCGAGCGCACGCGTCGGCTTGAACTCGAGCCAGAGCGCGGGCAGGGATGCGGTCGGCCCGGTACCCTGCAGCGGCACCGAGCGGCAGGCTTTGGCCCATTGCACGCGCGCGCTGCGCTCCAGCGTCGGATCGGTGCGGATGCGCTGGCCAACGGCGTTGAGCTGCTCGCCGACCGTCTTGTCGACCATCGGCTTGACCTCGGCCGGCACGTTGACCTTTGCGCCCGCGACCACAACGCTGGAGTCGCCCATATTCACCTGCGCCGCAAGATTCGGCTCGACGCGCCAGGCGGCGGCGAGTTTCGGGCGCGAGGTGATGATGGCCTGCCCCTTGATCTCGGCGCTGGCATTGAGCGCCTTGATATTGATGCTGCCGATCTGCTTTGCCGCGTTGGCGCCGAGCAGTCCGCCGATCGCATCACCCACCGCGCCGGTCGCCTTCGACGACAGCGAGCCCGTGACGTTGAGCTTGCCGTTGAGCGGCGTCGACAACGACAGCACGTCCTGCGCACCGGTCGCCGAGATCGGCCCGCGCGAGGCGGTCCAGCCGATATCGGCGTTCTGCAACACCTGCGAAACCGGATTGTCGGCCTTGCCGGCAAAATTCCGCGGCGCCGCGCGGTCGGCGGCGTCGCGAAGGGCCGACAGCGCGATCGAGACCGGTACCATCACAAAGGAGGCGCGCGAGGCCGGCGGCAGCGGCGGCAATTCGGTCTGCGCCGCTTTCGGCATGGTGCCGTGCGGCGACAGCCAGTCGATGGCCTTCAGGCTGACGAAAAACGACACCGCAACCACGGCGACCGCGATGGCGGCCATTCGAAGCCTTGTGGTCTGGAGCCCTGGCGTCATGAGCTCCAACATCTTGAGCCCGAACGTCTTGAGGCTTGACGTTTTAAGGCTTGGCGGCAGATCCATCGTCTCCCCGGAGTGATTTAGCGGGATTCTACAGGGCGCGGCGGGGCGGCGCTAGCGCGTAAAGTGGGAACCGGTTTTCCGAAGAGATCACGCGTAAACTAAAGAGCAATCGGGGGAACCTATACAAAAAGGCCCCGGCAATGCGGGGGCCTTTTCGAGGCTTGCGAAAAGCTATTTTCAGCGGACCGAGGCGCTCACCCGCAATCGCGGCCGGCCTGGAACGAGAACGGCGACGTTGGATCGCAGAGGCATAACGAAGATCAGGTCAAACTGGATCTACAAGATCGATGACACTTAGCTTCGGCATCCCCTTCACCGCGACCTGCACGTATTTCGGGTCGCTCTCAATGCCAATACTCCTGTAACCGAGAAAATTCGCGGCAGCCAAGGTGGACCCGCTACCCGCAAACGGATCGAGCACGATTCCCTCGCCCAACGGCAGTGCCGCACGTACAAGTTTACGCATCAAGCTCTGAGGCTTTAGCGATGGATGCGGCGCCAGATTCCGCTCGGCCTTTAGAGTTGGACGCGATGGAATCACGTCTCCGAACGGTCGATCCTTTGAGGGACGCCTGAAACCGCCGGTCTTGTATTTTCGCAGATTATCCTGGACGCGGCCTTCAACGGGACGGCGCAGCACGACCCATGGTTCAAACATTGATCGAGGCATCACGCTGATGCCATCGAATTCGTGATGCGCGTTCTTCGGGCGATCGCCGCCGCGCATCGTCATCACCAGACGGACAATATTGCCACGGAGTTCGAGGCCCCCTTCGGACATCGCTGATGACACAATATGCGACAGCAAAGGGTTGCTCGCGACAATGATGTTACCGCCTGGCACCATCACGCGCGCCAGCAACAAGCCGAGCCGCTTGAAAAACGCATAGAGCTCCTTGCGATCCTCTTCCGTCATGACGGTGAAACGTGGAAGCGGGGATCGCTGATGACCATCGAAAGAAGGCGGTATTCGCCATATCCCGCCCTTGCCGGCGCGGAGCTTCGCCTGCTCCTTTCCGGTATATTCGGCGATACCGTAGGGCGGATCAGTTACACAGGCATGTATCGAAGCGTCTGGCTGGGCCGTGAGCCATTCGAAGCAATCGGCACGATAAAGAATGGATTTTCCGACCGTGGCTGCTGGCTGAAGTGCCGCTACTTTTCCTTCAACAGGGCCGTCTGCGGGTTGGGTGGCCAGGCCTCTGAACCTGTATTTTCCTCGGCCAACGCGTTCGACTGTAGTGCCGACATGTAGGTTAAGGCTGGAACGAATTGAGGACGTGGGCGCGTAACCTATCTGGTTGATGACACCCTGAGATATCTGAGCCAGAGTTGCCGGACTGCCCAAAGTGCGCAGATAATCTTCGATACTGTCTCTGATCGCCCCGGGCGCGTGCGTCATATTGATTCGAGCCTTCAATGAACTGAAAGCATGGATCAATGACGTCGGGACGTCAAACGACAACGTACTCCCTCTGTTGAGAAGTGATAGAAATAAAAAGACCCCGGCGATACCGGGGTCTTTTTATTTTTTACTCTTACGAGAAGTCGACGTCAGCGGACCGCGGCTCCAATGTCCGCGCGGCGCTCGGTCATCGGCAGCACGATCACCTTGGTGCCGACGTTGACGCGGGAATAGAGGTCGCTCACGTCTTGATTGGTGAGGCGGATGCAGCCGGAGGAGACATGGGTGCCGATCGTCTCCGGCGCGTTGGTGCCGTGGATGCGATAGACGGTGCCGCCGAGATACATGGCGCGTGCGCCGAGCGGGTTGCCGAGGCCACCGGCCATGTGGCGCGGCAGATAGGGCTGTCGGGCGATCATCTCCGGTGGCGGAGTCCAATCCGGCCACTCGGCTTTCTTGGTCACCGACTGCGTGCCCGACCAGGTGAAACCATCGCGGCCGACGCCGATGCCGTAGCGCACCGCCTGGCCGCCTCCGAGCACGTAATAGAGATAGGTGTTGGGGGTATCGATGATGACGGTGCCCGGCGCTTCGCGGGTGGCGTAGCTCACGACCTGCCGGCGCAGGCGGGCCGGCAATTCGAAGGTGGCGTTCTCATCCGGTGCGGGCGCGGCTTCGACGGCCGGCGGCGGCGCATATTGCTGGGCCGGAGGCAGCAGGAAGAACGGGAAGAGCGGGGCTTGCGGAGCAGCGCTGGCTGTGCCGGAGAAAGCGATCGCACCGACTGCGAAGGCGCCGAAGGCAGCGGCGCGACGGGAATTGCGCGTGAACGCGTTGAGCGTGAGCATTTGATCGTCCCCTGTTTTGCCCTGACCGGCTTGTTGCCAGTTCAGTGTTTCGTTGACCCAATTCAGTACAGGCCAAAGGTTTCGGGACGTTTGCTTCTCACCTCCAAAACGGTTTCGTCGCGTTAGGGAATTGTTTCATGACGGTTTCGCGACTGCCGGGCTGGCGGGGGCCGGGTGCTGTGCGCGAGAGGGGCCGAATGCGCAAAAAGCCTCTGCAACACTATGATGATGTCACACGCCTGATACATCCATGCCCGATTTTCGGCCCTGAGAATCAAACCCAGCTTTCAGGGCATCGTGATGCGGATTCTAATCGCTACAGACGCCTGGCGGCCGCAGGTCAACGGCGTGGTTCGCACGCTGACCTCGCTGGCGCGTGCCGCCGCCACGCTCGGCACCGAGATCGAATTTCTGACGCCGGACGGCTTTCCGTCGGCGCCGCTGCCGACCTATCCAGAGCTTCGGATCGCGCTGCCAAGCCGCGCCGAGATCGCGCGCCGGATCGAGGCTGTCGAGCCGGAGGCGATCCACATCGCCACCGAAGGCCCGATCGGCTGGTGGACGCGCGCCTACTGCCTGCGCAACAAGCTGCCGTTTACGACCTCCTACACCACGCGCTTCCCGGAATATGTCTCGGTGCGAACGGGCATTCCGGTGTCGTGGGGCTATGCGGTGGTGCGGCGTTTTCATAACGCAGGCGAGACCACCATGGTGGCCACCAACTCGCTGCGCACGGAATTGGCGGGCCGGGGGTTTACCAGGCTCGGTGCCTGGACGCGCGGCGTCGACACCAACCTGTTCAATCCCGATGAGCCGGCGGAGCTCGATTTTCCGCGGCCGATCTTTGCCGTCGTCGGCCGGATCGCGGTCGAAAAGAATCTCGAAGCGTTTCTCTCGCTCGATTTGCCCGGCACCAAGGTGGTGATCGGCGACGGTCCGCAGAAGGCGGAGCTCGAGCGCCGATTCCCGGACGCAAAATTCCTGGGCGAGAAGACCGGCAAGGACCTGACCTCGCATGTCGCTGCCGCCGATGTATTCGTGTTCCCCAGCCTCAGCGACACCTTTGGCGTGGTGCAACTCGAGGCACTGGCCTGCGGCACGCCGGTCGCGGCGTTCCCGGTCACGGGTCCGCTCGATGTCATCGCCGGTCATCCGGTCGGAGCGCTGGACAAGGATTTGCGCGCCGCCTGTCTGCGCGCCCTGACGATGTCGCGCGAGACCTGCCGGGCATTTGCGCTGGAGCGCTCCTGGGAGAAATGCGCCAGGCAATTCATCGGCAATCTCGCGATGTTCCAGCCGACCAGAGTTCCGCGGCCGGCGGTGGTTCTGGCAGGGTCCAGGGCGGTGCGCGGTTAAGAAAATCCCTATGACGACAACAGGCGAGAGCTATCCCATGGCAGAGATCATGAATCTTGACGGTGCAAGGCAGTTGGATTTCGACCGCGAGTTGGTCGAGCAGGCCTATGACCGCTGGGCACCGGTTTACGACCTTGTGTTCGGCGGCGTGTTTTCCAAGGGGCGCGATGCGGCGATCCAGGCGACCAACAAGCTCGGCGGCCGTGTGCTCGAAGTCGGCGTCGGCACCGGCATCTCGCTGCCGCTGTATTCGCCAACCGTCCGCATCTTCGGCACCGACATTTCCGAAGCGATGCTGAGGAAGGCGAAGCGGCGCGTCGTCGAAGGCCGGCTCAAGAACATCGAGGGGCTTGCGGTGATGGATGCCGAGAAGCTCGAATTCCCCGACAACACTTTCGACGTCGTGATGGCGCAATATGTCGTCACCGCGGTGCCGAACCCGGAACTAGCCCTGGACGAGTTCGCCCGCGTGGTGCGGCCGGGTGGCGAGCTGATCATCCTCACCCGCGTCAGCGCGGACGCCGGCATGCGCCGCTTCATCGAGCAGAAGCTGCAGCCGGTCGTGACCCGGCTCGGCTTCCGCACCGCCGAGTTTTCCTGGTCGCGCTATACCAGGTGGCTCGCCGGCGCTGATGGCATGGAGCTCGTCGAGCGCCGCCTGATCCCGCCGCTCGGCCACTTCTCGCTGGTACGTTTCCGCAAGATTGAAGTCGCCGCCGCCGCATAGCTTTCGCGCGTGGCCCGCCGAGTATGACAGTGACGTGACACTATCATGATGTCACATGCCGGCAATGTTCCTCGTGTAAAACAATCACGACTCACCTCCTTGGGGTTCGCAATGATCAGGAATTTCCTCGAACAGCTCCGCGTCCAGCGTTGGGACGACCACCGCTTCTATCACCACAGCCGGATCAACCAGAGCCTGCATTTCGTCAGCGCGATCAGCTTCATGATCGGTTACGTCATGATGTTCTTCGATCCCTTGATGTCGGCGCTGATCGGCTGGCTGGTGTCGATGACCTCGCGCCAGGCCGGACACTTCTTCTTCGAGCCCCGCGGCTACGACCACATCAACCAGACCACCCACGAGCACAAGGAAGAGATCAAGGTCGGCTACAATCTGCGCCGCAAGGTGGTGCTGATGACGATCTGGGCGGCCTCGCCGCTGGTCCTCTATGTCGATCCGACCCTGTTCAGCCTGTTCACGCCCTGGGCGACGCCGGCCGACTTCGTCCGTCAGGTCGCCAAGATCTGGCTGGCGGTGGGCATCGGCGGCCTCCTGTTCCGCACCGTGCACCTGTTCTTCATCTACAACGTCGAGACCGGTCTCGTCTGGATGACCAAGATCATCACCGACCCCTTCAACGACTTCATGCTCTATCGCAAGGCTCCGATCGCGCTGCTGCGCGGCGAGCTGATCGACCCCGGCCTCGACATCCTCGAGCACCAGGGGCTGGAAGAAGCGCACGCCTGAGCTTGCGGGAGCATCTGACTTTCACGCTGGCCGGGCTTCGTCCCGGCCATCACCGTTTCAGGGCTGTGATGAAGTCGACAACAGCAGCGACGAGCGCGCGATCTGTAGGGTGGGCAAAGCGAAGCGTGCCCACGGAGAACCGCTGCGGCGTGAATGGTGGGCACGGCGTTAAGGCGCCTTTGCCCACCCTACGTACCGCGACGGGGAGGGCGAACGGCTCAGGGCTTGAATGCGCTGGCGAGCATCTCTTTCAGGATCTCGCGGCGGATGTTCTTGTTGGTCAGCACGCCGTCATGCCACCACCAGCCGTCCTGCTTCATCCTGGTCGCCGCGGCGACGAAGCGGCCCCCGACCTCGGCAAAATCGGCATCGGTGTAGTTCAGGCTGAAGATCAACCGTCCGGTGCCAACCCAGCTCAGCGCGATGCCCTCGGCGCGCAGGTAATATTGCAGCATCCAGTTGTAGCGGGACGGTGTGGTGTAGGAGACCGTCCAGATCGACGACAGGTTGGAAAAGCGCACGGGGAGGGCGGCCTTCTCCATCATCTCGTTGAGCTGTTTGGCACGGCCGTTCCAGATGTCGTCGATGCCGTCATAGATCGAGCGGAAGTTCGGGCTGGCGAGCCGGCTCAAAAACTCGTCCATCGACGTCATGACGTAGGGATGCGAGTTGAAGGTCCCGCGCGCGAAGCAGACGTCGGCGGGACGCTCATCGCGGAAGCGGCGCATCAGCTCGCGTTTGCCGCAGACGGTGCCGATCGGAAGTCCCCCGGCGAGGCTCTTGCCGTAGGTCACCATGTCGGCGCGCACGCCGAAATATTCCTGGGCGCCGCCGGGCGCGAGGCGGAAGCCGACGAACACCTCGTCGAAGATCAGGACGATGCCGCGCTCGGTGCATATGTCGCGCAGCTTCTTCAGCCATTCGGTGTAGGCCGCGCGATCGAAGTTGGCACCCCGCGAGGAATTGATCAGCGAGGAATTGCCGGGCGCGTTGGAATTGGGATGCGGCGCCTGCAGCGGGTTGACCAGCACGCAGGCGATGTCGCGCCGCGTGCGCAGTACATGCAGCGTCCGCTCACTCATCTCGGCGAGCGTGTAGGTCTCGTGCGGCGCGACGGGATTGCCGACGCCCGGCTGCACCTCGCCCCACCAGCCGTGATAGCTGCCGGCAAACCGTACGAGATGCGTGCGCCTGGTATGGTAGCGTGCGAGCCGCACCGCCTGCATCACGGCCTCGGTGCCGGACATGTGGAAGGAGACTTCGTCGAGCCCGGAAATCTCGCAGAGCCGGCGCACGTTCTCGGCGACCACGGGATGGTAGGCGCCGAGCACGGGCCCGAGCCCATGGGCGCGCTTCTCGCCGATCTCGATGCACTCTTTATAGAAGTCGTTGCCGAAGATGTTGACGCCGTAGGAGCCGGTGAGATCGTAGAAGACGTTGCCGTCGAGATCGGTCACGGTGACGCCGGTGGACGACTGCATGAACGAGCCCGCGCCGAGAGTTTCGCGGACCAGCCGGCTGTACTGGAACGGCACCCGGTAGGCCTGGGTGAATTGCAGGTCGGAGATCTGGGTCGCGGCCTCCGCGGTCGCCTTCCTGCTCTGGGCGAAGCGCTGCTGGTAGAGCGCGGCGAGGCGGAAGAAACTGTCCTGCCGCTGGGTCGCCACGTCCCCGGGCGCGCCGTCGGAGCGGAAGAACTTGTCAATGTCGAACTCGTAGAACGGGATCAGCCGCGCCACGCGGCGCGACATCCTGGAGTGTCCGGCGAGCGAGCGGTGTTTCGCCAGCGACAGTTCGATGCGGGCCTTGACCTTGGGGGCGACGACCGCGGTCGCGGCGACGGCCCCGGCAGCCAGCGAGAGAATCGGTATCGTCGAATCCATGGCCAAACCGCTAACCAGTCCTGCTGACAGATTCATGACAGTCAAAACCCTCATCGCCTCATTGACCCAACAGGAAGACCTCAACTTCCTCCTGACCAACCGCGTCCCGCGCGCCGCGCTGACCCGCTTCATGGGCTGGTTTTCCAAGATCGAGAACCCGATTGTCCGGGACTTCTCGATCGGCTGCTGGAAGCTGTTCTCCGACCTCGACCTCTCGGAAGCCAGCAAGACCCGTTTCAAGAGTCTTCACGATTGCTTCACCCGGGAGCTCAAGCCCGGCCTGCGGCCGGCCGATCCCGATCCGCAGGTCGTCGTCAGCCCCTCCGACGGCATCATCGGCGCCTATGGCACCATCAGGGACGGCGAGCTCTACCAGATCAAGGGCGCACCCTATTCGCTGCTCGATCTCGTCGGCGATGCCCAATTGGTAGAGACACACCGCAACGGTAAATTCCTGACGCTGCGGCTGACGTCGAGCATGTACCACCGCTTCCACACGCCCCATGACGCGCATATCGAACGTGTCACGCTGATCCATGGCGACACCTGGAACGTCAATCCGATCGCGCTGAAACGGATCGAAAGACTGTTCTGCAAGAACGAGCGCGCGGTGATCCGCACGCGGCTGAAAGGCGGCGATGCGCTCACGCTGGTGCCGGTTGCGGCGATCCTGGTCGCGAGCATCCGCCTACACTTTCTCGATCTCGTGCTCAATGCGCAGACGCGAGGCGCGCTTCAGTTCCCTTGCAGCGTGAATGTGAACAAGGGTGAAGAGCTCGGCTGGTTCGAGCACGGCTCGACCATCATTGTGCTCGCTCCGGAGCACTTTGAGTTCTGCGAGAGCGTATCGGAGTGGGGACGAATCCGCGTCGGCGAACCCTTATTGAGGATTCCGCGCGGCTAGAGCAGATTCCGGCTGATGTAGGTCATCGTCTATATCCCGCATGGCGAAAATAGTTGGCGCACTGGTCGGGGACAAACGATTTTACGAGTTTACCGATCAGCCGCCAGAGTTCCTTCACGGTGCGCTTGGCACCTTTTCGCAGCGCGGCTTTGAGTTTCGAGAATGCCATCTCGATTGGGTTGAGGTCTGGCGAATAGGCGGGCAGATAGCGGACTGTTGCGCCAACAGCCGCGATTGCTTCGCGCACCCCATCGATTTTGTGGGTCCGCAGATTGTCCATGAATACGATGTCGCCTTTTGCCAGCGTCGGCACGAGCACCTGCTCGACATAGGCCATGAATGTGGCTCCATCCATCGCACCATCAATGACATAAGGTGCGGTCAGGCCGCTGACGCGCAACGCCGCGATGAACGTCAGGGTTTTCCAGTGGCCGTGCGGTACACTTGCGACGAGTCGCTCGCCACGCGGAGAACGACCAGAATGACGAACCATTTTGGTTGTCACCGACGTTCTCATCAATAAAGACCAGCCGTCGCGTGCGTAAAGACGATTGCTCGGCTTTCAGCGCAGCGCGCGCAGCGGCGACATCAGGCCGATCCTGTTCGGCGGCGTGCAGTGTTTTTTTTGAACGTGATGCGGTGCCGCTCGTAAAATCGCCAAATCGAGGTTCTGCCGACCTTCAGTCTTTTGGCCGATCCGAGCCGTGTGGCGATCTCATCGAGTGTCAGATCGGGTTCAGCGGCCACCAGATCGAGCAGCCACTGCTGATGCGGCTCGAGCGGCGAGCGACAGTGTCCGGTGCCGGGCTTCGCTGCGACGCTACCGGTTGTATGCCAGCGATCCATCCAGCGGATAGTGGTCGAGGCCGCAAGATCAAGCAGCCGCGCGGCTTCCCGGCAGCTCTCGCCGCCCTCGACCAAAGCCACCACACGATCTCTCAAATCTGTCGAATAACCCTTTGCCATGATCGTCCTCGCCCCTAATGGTTGCGACGACCGAATCTGATTTGCTGCAGTTAGGGAATCCCCTTGGGCGCAAAACGATTCACATCAGGCGGAAACCGCTCTAGACTCGATTTTTTTGGTGACATCATGCGCGATGCGTCGTTATAAAATATGCATTCGAATTTTGATGCGCGAGTGAAACGAAATGGCAAGGGTGCCGGTGATGGCGGCGGGCGGCATCGTGATGCGGCGGGAACAACCGCCATTGATCGCCGTCGTGCGCCTGCGCAAGCGCGATGAATGGGTGCTGCCGAAGGGGAAGCTCGACGACGGCGAGACGCCGCGCGCGGCCGCGCGGCGCGAGGTGCTGGAAGAGACCGGGCACAATGTCACCGTGCACGAATTTCTGGGCACGCTGGTGTACGAAACCGGCGGGCGTTCCAAGGTCGTGCATTACTGGCGCATGGAAGCGGGCGGCACACAGACTCGCGATTTGATGCACGACGTCCGCGCGGTCGACTGGCTGCCGCTCGATGCCGCCATTGAGCGGTTGTCGCGCGCCTGTGAACGCACCTTCCTGGAAAATGTCGGGCCGCTCGCGCTGAGCGTTATGACGCGCCGGCAAGGCAGAGTGCCGGCACAGGAGGCCTTGGCCAACGCAGCGCCGGAAGAGGGCGACGACTGGCCCGATCCCAACGGCCCCGATCGCCAGAGTCTCGCGCAACGAGTCCGCAACTGGCTGGGCCGCGCCGCCTGATTACAGCGGCAAAGCTCTGTTCAAATTCTTTTGACGCACCTCACACATTTAATCCGTACACCCACTGCGACACTTTGCCTTTTGCTGCCGCGTTTCCGCCAAGAACAAGTGGGGAAAGCGAAAATCATGATGAAAAACAACGTCCCGCTTTCCCGGCCTGCTTGAACCTTGAGACGCCCTGGCGATTCAGGGCAGCGCCAGCCGGCATCACTCATAGTATATTCCGGGCGAGCGAACCTGGCCGACAGTTCCGCAAGAGAATGCCAACCAGCTTGGATATTGCTCGTGCATGCTGCCGAGCCATTTGCGCGCTTTGACAAAGAGCAGGAGGCAGTACCATGACGATGAGGCCTGACCCTACGTTTCATGCATCGCCGAAGCTGGCAATGGAGGCTCCTCCTGAAAGCTTCGCCTACACTTTGCTGCTCAGCCCGGACTTCTCGAAACCCGACGCGCTTGCAGTCATTGATGCAAAGCCGGGCTCGCCAACATACGGTCAAGTCGTTCACACCGTAACGATGCCAAACAAGGGTGACGAGTTCCACCATTTCGGCTGGAACGCCTGCTCCTCGGCATTGTGGCCACTTGCAGGACACGCGCTCGTCGAGCGCCGTTATCTCATCATCCCCGGCATCAGATCGTCGCGTATTTACATCGTCGATACCAAGCCGGACCCGACGAAAGCGAAGATTCACAAGATCATCGAGCCGGAAGAAATCTTCAGGAAGACCGGCTACTCGCGACCTCACACCGTGCACTGCGGACCAGAAGGCATTTATGTCAGCACGCTTGGTGGCGGCGGCAAGGATGGCACGGAGGGACCGCCCGGCGTGTTCATCATGGATTGCGAGACATTCGAGGTGCTCGGCCGCTGGGAGATCGATCGCGGGCCGCAGACGCTGCACTATGACTTCTGGTGGAATCTGCCTCGCGACTACATGGTCACGAGCGAATGGGGGCTGCCGCCTCAGTTCGAGAACGGTGTCGTGCCGGAGGATCTCCTGGCCAACAAATATGGCCATCGGGTTCACTTCTGGGATTTGCGGGCGCGCCGAAACGTGCAGACGATCGATCTCGGCGCCAACCATCAAATGGCACTTGAAGTACGCCCCGCCCACGATCCTGTGCGTGAGCACGGCTTTTTGGGCGTCGTCGTCGACAGCACAAACCTCGAAGGCTCGATCTGGACCTGGTGGCGCGAAGGCGGCAAGTTTCACATCGAGAAGACGGCGACGATTCCACCCGAGCCTGCATCGAAGGAGCAGCTTCCACCACTGCTGCAGGGCTTTGGCGCGGTGCCGCCTTTGGTCACCGACATCGACCTTTCGATGGACGACAGGTTTCTCTATGTCTCCTGTTGGGGCACCGGCGAAATGCGACAATACGACGTCAGCGATCCCTGGAAGCTGCGGCTTGCCGGTTCGGTCCGCATCGGCGGCGTCGCGCGGCGCACGCCTCATCCGAACGGCAAAGCCTATGCGGGGGGTCCGCAGATGGTCGAGATCAGCCGCGACGGCAAACGCGTCTATTGGACCAATTCCCTGTACTCGACCTGGGACGACCAGTTCTATCCGGAAGGAGTGCCCGGCGCCGAGGTAATGGCCATCGCAAATCCAACCGGCGGCCTCGAGCTGGCAAAGGACTACTGGGTCAGCTTCGGCGAAGGATATCGGGCACATCAGATCCGGCTTGATGGCGGTGATTGTTCAACCGATTCGTTCTGCTATCCCTCGGCTTGAATGTGAGCGGCGCAGATTGGACACCCGCGTGGCTCTGGCTGGCTGTTGTCGCGAGCGGCCTCTATCACGGAATCAACCCCGGAATGGGATGGCCGCTCGCGGTTTCGGCTGGATTGATGGAGCGGAGCCCGCGTGCCTTGCTGGCGGCACTCTGGCCTTTGACGATCGGGCATCTTCTCGCGATGCTGCTGATCCTGTTGCCGTTCGCCCTGTTGATCTCCGTCCTTGAATGGCAGCGCCAGATACAGATCGGTGCCGGACTTCTGGTCATCGCCTTTGGCGTCTTCCGCCTGGTCAATCGCCGCCATCCTCGCGCGCTGGCGCGGATACGACCGACACAATTGGCGCTTTGGTCCTTTGCCATTGCGATCGCCCACGGTGCTGCTCTGATGCTGGTGCCGATCTATCTCGGGCTCTGCCGCGACGCGAGCGAAGCCGAGGGCCACGGGGCATTTTCGATCCTGGCCGGAAACAATCTGGAGACGGCCATGCTGGTTGCCGTAGCGCATGCCACCGCCATGATCGCCGCCGGCGGCTGTCTGGCGTGGTCGGTTTACCGCTATCTTGGTCTCGAATTCGTCTCGCGGAGCTGGCTCAACCTGGAAACGTCCTGGGCCGTCAGCTTCATCGTCGTGGGGACGGTTGCTACGGCGTTCAGCCTCGCAGGCTAGCGACTGCACTGCGACGCCCTTGATTGAGGAAGAGTTCATTCCCCAGATCGACGTTGCGGAAGGCGAGGCGGACGCAGCGGATTCATCGGCAATATCCGCGCAAGCGGCGGCGCAAGGGGGCGATGATCCGTCCGGCCCCAATGGGCGCGAGCGCCAGAGTCTGGCGCAGAAAGTCCGCAATTGGCTCGGCCGCGCTGCGCAAGCGCGGCACGCACGCAAACCCGTATCGAAGCAGAAATCCGATCGGCTCCGATCCAGTCAGGGCCGATCGCGTTTGCTCAGTGCTTCTTCTTGTCCTTCGGCGGCGGAGCTTGCCGCGGCCGAGGCGCACCGGGCCGATTCAGCAAGCCGGGCCGCGGTGTGCCCGGTGCGAATTGCCGTCCGGGCAACAGCGGCCGCCCGTTCGGCAGTGGCGGCGCGGTGGGGGCCGTACGCGGCTGAGCATTTGGCAGCGGCGGCGTACCGGGCCGTGATGGCGTCGCGTTCTGCCCGGGCCGCGGCGCCGTGCCCGGTTGTGCAGGAGTTGCCGGAAGCGCGTTCTGTCCCGGACGCGGCGGCGTGCCCGGCTGCGTCGGAGTCGTGGGTGTCGTGTTCTGGCCCCCGCGCGATGGCGTGACGGGTTGCCCGGGCGTGCCCGGTCGCGTCGGCTGCTGACCCTGCCGGTTGTTCGGCGTGCCGGGCTGCGGCTGGCCGGGACGGTTCTTACTGGGTTGACCCGGGCGGTTCTGGTTCGGCTGTTGCGGCTGGCCGGGCCGCGCCGGATTGTTGCGGTTGTTGAGACCCGGATTGGCGCGGCGGAAGGCGCGCTGCTCGGTGACGATCCGGCGTCCGGCAGTCTGCGTCGCATGCACCTGGCGCACAAAGCCCTGGTCACGCTGCTGCTGTTGCGGCGAAATCGTCAGCGGCACCGCGGCGAAGCGCGCGCCGCCAAGGCCGGGGCGAATCGAAAAGCCGCTCGCGGCCTGCGTCAGCACGCCGAGCCGCGCGCCCTGGCGGTCGTTGAGCTCGATCCGCCCCACACGCCCGTCCGCATCGGGATAAAGCTTGATGCTGACGTTGTTCGCCGTGGCCGCGCCTTCCGGCACTTCGATCACCCCCGTGGTGCCGCGAATGCCGAGCGTCGCGCTCGGCGTCGTGATCTGCATGTTGCCCGTCTTCGCCACCGCAGCGGCGACAAAGGCGACCGTGCCCCTGGCGATATCGAAGGCGCCGGCATTGTTGCTGCCGTTCTCCTCATAGACGTAATTGTCGATGGTGATTTGCGCATTGGCCGAGAGGCGGAACGTCGTGGCGTCGTTGAAGGTGATGCCGAGCGAGGAGCTTGCCTGGGTTTCCACGACGTCGTTCAGGTAGATGTCGTCCTTGAGCTGCAGCGGCGTCGCTGCGTTGTTGCGGATGACGGTGGCGACACCGGTGAGCGAGGCCACGTTGCCGATCGGCTCGTCGGCTGAATTCTGCTGACCGGAAGGGGCCGCCGCGGCGGGAGCCTGTGCATCGGGCGTTGCCGCGGGTTGCGGCGCTTGTGCCTGCGCCAGCCGGACCAGGCCCGGTCCATCCACCGTGAGCGGGGCGCGGACGGCGTTTGCCGGCGCCGCCGAGACCTTTGCGCCGCCGAGCAGGACGCAGCCGAACACGGCGACCGCGAGCGAGAGCCGATGCGATGTCACGATGGGGTTTCCTGGGCGAGGGCGGACGGGCAGAACGGTGAAGGTTTGGCAATTTCAGCTTCGCCCGGCTGAACCTTAAATGAATGTCGGCCGCACCCTCGCCGCCAATATGGCACGATTTGCGGCAGAAGCGCCAGCAATCGCCCTGACCGGCATATTCTCCCGGTCGTGCCCTCGGCTAAGATGACAGCGCGAGCAACCGGTCATCGCGCCGTCGCGGACGCGGCATAAAAGAATTAAGCGTCGGGAAACCTATCGGCTTTCGATCATCGACTGAAAAAATTGATGGAGCGTTTCGCTCGATTGCTCCGTGGCGGCCTGATTGAACTCGATGTGATGCCCGAAATAGCTGACCGGCCGCCGAAGGGTCGAAGTGTCAAACGCGTGGTAGGCGCCGGGATAGACGACGAGTTGAATGGGCGGGCCTTCCCTCTGCTGTCGGGAAATTCCCAAATCGTCCTGTCCGGCAGCCAGCTTGCGACATGCCCTCGGCAGCGCGCGCCCTGCCGCCCATCCGAGCGGGGCACGCCACGAAGGCGGTTGTTGTGAGCGGAATCCTATGACACCATTCCAAGTACCTGATTTGTTATGACCTTTAGATGCCTATGCCACGCCGGAAATTTGCCTGGGAAAAGCTGTCGGATGAGCAATTGCTCAAGCAACGCCTCAGTAGTCTGAGGGTTGCGGTCGAAGACACCTGGCTCGAGGATTGTGTCAGCACTCTCTATGAAGAGCTCGAAGAGCGGGGCATCCGGTTGCGGCCGCATGTGTGGATATCGAGCGAATGGTTCAGTCCGGCAGATGTGCCCGGCATTGCCGTACCATTCTATCTCGCCCATCCCCGTCTGATGAAGATCGAGAAGAAAATGATGCTCGACGTCGAGGGTGGCACCTGGTCCGAGTGCATGGCCATTCTCCGTCATGAGGCAGGCCATGCCATGCAGCACGCGTACCAATTCCAACGCCGGCGGCGTTGGCAGCAGCTGTTCGGCCCCTCCTCGAAACACTACCCGCGCTACTACCGGCCCAATCCGGCCAGCCGGCGTTATGTCCAGCATCTTCGGCTCTGGTACGCGCAGAGCCATCCGGACGAGGATTTCGCCGAAACCTTCGCGGTGTGGCTGCGGCCGCGTTCGAACTGGCGGACGCGTTATGCCGGTTGGCCGGCGCTGAAGAAGCTCGAATATGTCGACGAGCTGATGGGCGAGATCGCCGGGAAGCGGCCGCCGGTCTTGACGCGTGAGCGTGTCGATCCGCTGCATCAGCTCAGCGAGACGCTTGGCGACCACTACCAGAAAAAGCAGTCGTTCTATGCCTTCACGCCACCGAAGACCTACGACCGCGACCTCTCCCGGCTGTTTTCCGCCGATCCACGGCATCGGCGGCGGCCGCCGGCTTCGGCCTTCATCAGGCGGCACCGCGCCCAGATCAGGCAGCTGGTTGCCCGGTGGACGGGCGAGAACCAACTGACGCTTGATGCCGTGCTTGACGACATGATCTCCCGCTGCCGCGAGCTCGATCTGCGTGTCGTCGGGCTCGAACGGAAGCTTGTGCTCGACTTCACCGTGCTGTTGACCGCCAAGACCATGCACGCGCTGTTCGGTCCGTCGCGGCGGAAATGGATCGCGCTATGAGACGCCTGCGCATCCTGGTGCTCATGCATCCGAGCTTCGTGCCCCCGGACTCGACGGAGGGATATACCGCGCGGGAAATCAACGAATGGAAAACGGAATACGACGTCGTGAGCACCTTGCGGGCGGCCGGCCACGACGTTCGCCCGCTCGGCGTGCAGGAGGAAATCAAGCCGGTGCGCGACGAGATCGAAGGTTTCAAGCCGCATGTGGTATTCAACTTGCTCGAGCAGTTTCACCATGAGCCCGTGTATGACCAGCACATCCCGAGCTTTCTCGAGCTGATGCGGATCCCGTATACCGGCTGCAATCCGCGCGGCCTGATCCTGGCGCGCGGCAAGGATCTGTCCAAGACGCTGGTGCACCATCGCCGGATTGCGGTGCCGGCGTTCGCCGTCTTCCCGATGCGCCGCAAGGTCAAACGGCCGACGCGTCTTACGTTGCCGCTGATCGTCAAGAGCCTGAACGAGGATGGATCCCGGGGTATCTCGCAGGCGTCCGTCGTCGATACCGACGAGAAGCTCGCAGAGCGCGTGGCCTTCATCCACGAGCAGATCGGAACGGCGGCCATCGCCGAGCAATATATCGAGGGACGAGAGCTCTATGTCAGCGTGCTCGGCAACAATCGGCTGCGAGTCCTGCCGGTTTGGGAATTGAAATTCGGCACCATGGGCGGCCAGGGTGCCCGGCACATAGCCACCGAAAAGGTCAAACACGATCCCAGTTACCAGGAGCGCGTCGGAATTGTGGATGGGCTGGCCAAGAATCTTACACCGGAAGTGTCCGCCCGCATTCAGGGAATAGCGAAACGCATCTATCGAACCCTGGGGCTCGATGGATACGCCCGCATCGACTTTCGCCTCTCCGCCGACGGCACTCCGTATTTCATTGAAGCGAACCCCAATCCCGAAATCGCGAAGAGCCAGGAGTTCGCCACAGCGGCTCGGCATGATGGACTCGATTACCTGGGCTTGTTGCATCGTATTTTGGCTCTCGGAATAAGCCGGGCAAAGATGGGCGTATCCGCAGGCTGAACGGCTGCGCGAGACGGGCATGCAGGAGGCCGGTTTCCCACGTCTTCCTGTAGGGCGGTCGGCTTGATCCTATGCGGACGTTCGTGATGAGCTCTTTACGCTTGATTTCTGATAACCGGCTCACCGATGCGCAGCGACTTGCAATCGTCCAAGTAGCTCCCGGGCCTCCTGGAGGTCGGGCGAGCGCACCGCCGTCGTGAACCAGCCGTAAATCGGCCGGAGCAGCGTGAGCGCATCCTCGTTCCGGCCTTTACTGTGCCAGAGGCGGGCGAGACTGACCGCGGCGCGCAGTTCCCAAAGCCGACCGTTCGACATCCGTCAGCAACGATATTGAGGAAGCCGCCATTGGGCCGCCCTCGATGTGGCCGCTTCCTGGACCGATGTCGCCTTGTGACCCTCACAGGCGACCTCGGCTTCCCGTTTTTATTTTTGGAGAGTGCTGCGAGACGGCCGCCGAGTTGATCAACGAAGCCGTGCGGCAATGCAGCGTAGCCCGTCCTTTGGCGGGCGATTGCGCGACCGTCAGAGTATTTTGATCCGGCGGGTGAGTTTGCAGGGCAGCATTGCCGTTGTCCTTGGATTGGATGGCTTACGCCGTCAACTCTGCCGTTGCGATCCCCGCTTCCCAGAACAATAATAGTCATTCTGTCGGGGGCGGGCCCGACCCATGGAATGAGAAGGCAAGGGGGATCTCATGACGACTGTAGCGCCGTCAATTCCAACGGCATGGTACTGGAATCGCTGGTCTCAGCTCGTTCTCGGCCTGATCGCGATGATGGCGATCTCGTCGCCTCAATATGTGTGGACGCTGTTCACCGGACCGTTCAACCAGAGACTGGGAACGACGCTCGCGGAGCTGCAGTGGACGTTCTCCCTGCTGATCATCTTGCAGACGTGGTGCTCGCCGCTGCAGGCCTATCTCGTCGACAAGTTCGGCCCGCGGCTGCTGATCTCGGTCGGCGCGCTCTTGGCCGGCGGCGGCTGGGTGCTTTCCGCCTACGTCGAAAACATCTGGGCGCTGTATCTCACCTACGGCGTCATCTGCGGATTTGGCACCGGCATCATCTATGTCGGCATCATCGGCCTGATGGTGCGCTGGTTTCCGGACCGGCGCGGTCTCGCGACGGGGCTTGCCGCCGCGGGCTATGGATTTGGCGCGATCTTCACCAGCTTCCCGATCGACAGCATGATCAAGAGCGCGGGTTATGCGCACACGCTCATCGTATGGGGCATCATCCAGGCCGCCATCGGCGTCATTGCGGCGCAAGGCTTGCGGATCCCGCCGGAGGGCTGGCAACCGCAAGGCTATGCGCCCGCGACACAGGCCCTGATGCAATCGAAACGCAGCTACAGCCCGGCGGAAATGTTGCGGAGCCCGGTGTTCTGGCTGCTGTTCCTGATGATGAGCATGATGTCAACCAGCGGGCTGATGGTGGTCTCCAACGTCGGACCGTTTGCGAAAGAATTCAACGTCGCCGACGCGCTGGTGCTGGGGATGGCGGCGTTGCCGCTGTCGTTGACCCTGTCACGTCTCACCAACGGACTGACGCGGCCCTTCTTTGGCTGGGTGTCCGATCATATCGGCCGCGAGTCCACGATGGCGCTGGCGTTCTTCCTCGAGTGCGCCGCGATTCTCGTCTTGTTTGCCTTTATTGATCATCCTGCCCTGTTCGTGGTCCTGACGGGCCTCGTGTTCTTCGGCTGGGGCGAAATCTTCTCGCTGTTCCCGGCGACCCTGACCGACACGTTCGGACCGAAATACGCGGCGACGAACTACGGCTTCCTCTATATCGCGCAAGGCGTCGGCTCGATCCTGGGTGGCCCGGTCGCGGCATTTCTCAAGCAGACGACGGGCAGTTGGACGTCGGTGTTCATCATCGTCGCCATCCTCGATGCAGTGACCGCGTTGCTCGCCGTCACGGCGCTGCGCAAACTGCGCCACCGGCACATGCAGGCCGGCTGAAACACGTCAAACCCTTGAAGGAGGTCAGCATGCGAACGATAACACTGGGCGCCCTTTGCGCCATCGCCATGATCACGAGCGCCAACGCTGCGATCAAGGAAGAGCCGGTCACCTATACGGACGGCGAGACCACGATGAAGGGTTTCGTCGTCTACGACGATGCCAGCCAGGCCAAGCGGCCCGGGATCGTCATGGTGCATGAATGGTGGGGCATCACCAAGCATATCCACAACGAGGCGCGGAAGTTCGCGCAGCAGGGCTACACCGTCCTTCATTGCCGACATGTACGGCGACGCCAAGACCGCCGACAACCCGAAGGACGCCGGCGCGCTCTCCGCGTCGGTGATGAAGAACCCGACGGTGATGGAGTCAGCGCTTCAACGCCGCGCGGGACCGAGCTCGCCAAGCAGGCCTCGGTCGATCCCCAGCGGATCGGCGCCGTCGGCTACTGCTTCGGCGGCGCGGTCGTGCTCAACATGGCGCGCGCCGGCGCCGACCTCGCCGCCGTCGCGGGCTTTCACGCCTCGCTCGGTCTCAATACGCCAGCGCCGGCGCCCGGAACCGTCAAGGCGAAGATCCTCATCCTGAACGGCGCCGACGATCCCTTCGTCAAGACGCGAGCAGTACGACACACTCAAGAAGGATTTCGACGCGGCGAAGGCCGATTATCGGATCATCGAGTATCCCGGCGCCGTGCACGCGTTCACCAATCCCGAAGCCACCGCGCTCGGCAAGAAGTTCAACCTGCCGCTCCGCTACGACATTGCCGTTGTCCTTGGATTGGATGGCTTACGCCGTCAACTCTGCCGTTGCGATCCCCGCTTCCCAGAACAATAATAGTCATTCTGTCGGGGGCGGGCCCGACCCATGGAATGAGAAGGCAAGGGGGATCTCATGACGACTGTAGCGCCGTCAATTCCAACGGCATGGTACTGGAATCGCTGGTCTCAGCTCGTTCTCGGCCTGATCGCGATGATGGCGATCTCGTCGCCTCAATATGTGTGGACGCTGTTCACCGGACCGTTCAACCAGAGACTGGGAACGACGCTCGCGGAGCTGCAGTGGACGTTCTCCCTGCTGATCATCTTGCAGACGTGGTGCTCGCCGCTGCAGGCCTATCTCGTCGACAAGTTCGGCCCGCGGCTGCTGATCTCGGTCGGCGCGCTCTTGGCCGGCGGCGGCTGGGTGCTTTCCGCCTACGTCGAAAACATCTGGGCGCTGTATCTCACCTACGGCGTCATCTGCGGATTTGGCACCGGCATCATCTATGTCGGCATCATCGGCCTGATGGTGCGCTGGTTTCCGGACCGGCGCGGTCTCGCGACGGGGCTTGCCGCCGCGGGCTATGGCTTTGGCGCGATCTTCACCAGCTTCCCGATCGACAGCATGATCAAGAGCGCGGGTTATGCGCACACGCTCATCGTATGGGGCATCATCCAGGCCGCCATCGGCGTCATTGCGGCGCAAGGCTTGCGGATCCCGCCGGAGGGCTGGCAACCGCAAGGCTATGCGCCCGCGACACAGGCCCTGATGCAATCGAAACGCAGCTACAGCCCGGCGGAAATGTTGCGGAGCCCGGTGTTCTGGCTGCTGTTCCTGATGATGAGCATGATGTCAACCAGCGGGCTGATGGTGGTCTCCAACGTCGGACCGTTTGCGAAAGAATTCAACGTCGCCGACGCGCTGGTGCTGGGGATGGCGGCGTTGCCGCTGTCGTTGACCCTGTCACGTCTCACCAACGGACTGACGCGGCCCTTCTTTGGCTGGGTGTCCGATCATATCGGCCGCGAGTCCACGATGGCGCTGGCGTTCTTCCTCGAGTGCGCCGCGATTCTCGTCTTGTTTGCCTTTATTGATCATCCTGCCCTGTTCGTGGTCCTGACGGGCCTCGTGTTCTTCGGCTGGGGCGAAATCTTCTCGCTGTTCCCGGCGACCCTGACCGACACGTTCGGACCGAAATACGCGGCGACGAACTACGGCTTCCTCTATATCGCGCAAGGCGTCGGCTCGATCCTGGGTGGCCCGGTCGCGGCATTTCTCAAGCAGACGACGGGCAGTTGGACGTCGGTGTTCATCATCGTCGCCATCCTCGATGCAGTGACCGCGTTGCTCGCCGTCACGGCGCTGCGCAAACTGCGCCACCGGCACATGCAGGCCGGCTGAAACACGTCAAACCCTTGAAGGAGGTCAGCATGCGAACGATAACACTGGGCGCCCTTTGCGCCATCGCCATGATCACGAGCGCCAACGCTGCGATCAGGGAAGAGCCGGTCACCTATTCGGACGGCGAGGCCACGATGAAGGGTTTTGTCGTCTACGACGATGCGAGCCAGGCCAAGCGGCCCGGGATCGTGATGGTGCATGAATGGTGGGGCATCACCAAGCATATGCATAACGAGGCACGGAATTTCGCGCAGCAGGGCTACACCGTCCTGATTTCCGACATGTATGGCGACGCCAAAACCGCCGACAACCCGAAGGACGCCGGCGCGCTCTCCTCGTCGGTGATGAAAAACCCGGCGGTGATGGAGCAGCGTTTCAACGCAGCGCGGACCGAGCTCGCCAAGCAGGCCTCGGTCGATCCAAAGCGGATCGGCGCCGTCGGCTACTGCTTCGGCGGCGCGGTCGTGATCAACATGGCGCGCGCCGGCGCCGACCTCGCCGCCGTGGCCGGCTTTCACGCCTCGCTCGGTCTCAATACGTCAGCGCCGGCGCCCGGAACCGTCAAGGCGAAAGTCCTCATCCTGAACGGCGCGGACGACCCCTTCGTCAAACGCGAGCAGTACGACACAGTGAAGAAGGATTTCGACGCCGCGAAGGTCGATTATCGCGTCATCGAGTATCCCGGCGCCGTGCACGCGTTCACCAACCCCGAAGCCACCGAGCTCGGCAAGAAGTTCAACCTACCGCTCCGCTACGACGCCAAGGCCGATCAGGAATCGAAGGCCGAGGCCGCGAAGTTCTTTGCCGCTGACCTTAAAAAGTAAGCAAAAAGCCGCGATTTTTGTCCCCAATGCAAAGTCCGGCCTGGCTCTGAAACGGGCACCGTCTACGCCGATCGCGGGCAAACGAAAAATGAGCGCGATGATGAGATCATCGCGCCCAGTCTTCGGGAGGAACTCAAGTTCAGCTGATGCGCTTCCAGGTCTGGCCGCCGCAGAACATGCCGCCGAAGGCGCAGCCCTGCACTTTCAGGAGGCTCGGCCCCTTCAGGGCGATCGTGGAGTTGTAGTTGCTGCCGGAGTCGGGATCGTGGATGCGGCCGGTCCATTTGTTGTCGGAGGCCGGCTTCATGTTGATCAGGATCCGCTCATTGGTGTGCTCGGCATAACCGCAGAGGTTGGCGCCGCACTGCTCGATGCGGACGTTGCCCTTGTTGTCGGCGGTCTGCCACAGGCCAAGCGGCGTGTTGGCGGCCGGCGGCGCGACGGCAGGCTGCTGGGCCGGCGGCGGCGCTGCGGGCGCGGCTTGCTGCACGGGCTGTGCGGTGCTGGCAACCGGAGCAGAAGCAGCGGGTGCGGCGTTCGCGGCGCGCAAAGGCTGGTCGTTCGTCGCACCCAATCCGGACAGCCGCTCATGCGAAGCATCGGTGACAGGCGCGGGCGTGGCGGGCGGCGCGTTGTTTGCAACCGGCGCCGGCGGCGCTGCAGGAGCCGGCGGCGGATTGTCCGCCACCAGGGCCGGAGCGGGCGCCTGCACCGAAGGAGCGGGCGGCGGATTGCTGGCGACGTCATCGTCGTCGGAATTCTTGCCCTTCAAATTCATGTGCTTCAGGTTGATGCGCGACCCGTTGTTGGACACCGAGAGGCAGTCCAGCGAGCTGCAATTGCGCGGCGCGTCGATGTGGATCCTCTGCCCGCCGATCTCGAAGGAGATGCCGCTGCCGGCGTGGGCGCTGGTAGTGAACATCAGCAGCGCAGCGGCGGCGGCCAGGTTAAACGACTTTTTCATGAGTGCCTCCCATCTGGGCGTGAACAGCTTGACGAACGTGAGCGGACCCTACGCCCGCGCTGCGGTGCCTTCTGTGATCGGCATCACTGGGGCAGAGCAAGCAGCAAGCGCGCCCTTTCACGTACGCGCAGCGCGCCCGGCTGCAGTTCGCCAGTGGGAAATGCAGGCGTGACCCATGTCACATTCAAGTGAGGACTTCGGAGTCTAGCCTCGCTCGATTGTAGGAGAGGCTCCGATGAAGCGGATTGCTTGCCTAGTTGTACTGATGACGCTCAGTTCACCCGCGTGTGCCCGCGGCTCCCTTTCCTTCACGTTCCATGGACACCGGGTCCACATCGCACCGCATTGCCGCTCCCTGTCCTGTATCTCCGTTTCCGGTATCGGCAACCGGCGCGATCGCGACAACGATGCTGCGACGACGTACGGCCCGGCTCCCGCGCCGGCTCCGGTCCGACCAGCCCCGGCAGCGCCGCCGCAAATGCTGCAGCCGGTCCCTGTGCCACCGCTCCCGGCTCCCGCGCGACCGCCTCTGGTGACTGCCCAGATTCCGGCGCCCGTGATCACGCGTGCGGCTCCGGCTCAGCCTGTCGCGCCGCGCGCGACAGCGATGCGCCGATAAAAGGCACGAAAAAGCCCGGCGGTCTTTGGACCACCGGGCTCTCCAAAGCCGATACGCATGCTAGATCACGCCGAGAACGATCGCGCCGACGAAGGCAAGGGCGAGATACGCCGTCAATACGCTCAGCCTGTTGACGAAAGGCCTGTTGACGAAAGTCATGGGAAAGCTCCCTTGGTCTACGTCACTGCCCGCATTAACGCCCAAATTTATCAATCGGTTCCCGCCCCAAAAAGTCAGCGCTGCTGTCGTGCCCTCCGGTTAGACCACGGCGGTTGTGGTTAAAGAGTCGTGAAATCAACGCATTGACAAGTCCTTAAATAAAATCGTCGAAGGTCGCGCGATGACGCGCGGAGTTCGTTTGTATCTCGTCGGCTCGCTCGTCCTCGTTGCGCTTTCCGGTTGCGGCCGCGGCTTTTTCCAGTCCGCGGAGCGCGAGCCGTGGCGCGCCGAGGCCGAAATCGCCTGCCTGAAATCCGGAGCGGTGAAGGAGAGCCTCGACGTTGTCCGGGTCGAGCCGATCGCCGGTCCGGGCGCCTGTGGCGCGGAGTTTCCGCTGAAGGTTGCCGCGTTTGGCGAGGCGACCTCGGCTTACGGGTTTGCCGACGAGTCGCTTCGCCCGCCCGCTGATATCGGCAATCAGCCGCGCTGGCCGGTGTCGCGGCCGCCGCCTCCGGCCTATCAGCAGCAGTCACCGACTTACGCGCCGCCGCCAAATTATCCGCAGGCCGCTGTGCGCCAGCCGAATTATGGCGCGGCGTCCAACGCGCCGATCTCGCTGGCCGCGCCCGGTGTTGCGCCGGAAGATGAAATCAATCTGCCGCCGGAAGGCACGCCAGGTCCGCGCGGCGGCATCGTGCGCTCGCCTTATCCCGCACAGAACTATCCGCAGCGGGCTTATCCGCAGCAGGGCGCCTATCCGCCGCGCGATCAATATGGCGCGCCATATTCCGCACCGGCCCAGAACGAGCTTCCGCCGCTCGGACCCTCACGCGGCAATCCGGTTGCTTCCGTCGGTCCCGTCGCGGTGAAGCCGACCGCGACGCTGGCGTGCCCGATCGTCTCGGTGCTCGACCGCTGGCTCGCCGATTCCGTGCAGCCGGCAGCGCAGCGCTGGTTTGGCGCGCGCGTGGTCGAGATCAAGCAGATCTCCGCCTATTCCTGCCGCGGCATGAACGGCAATCCCAACGCGCACATCTCCGAGCATGCTTTCGGCAACGCGCTCGACATCGCCGCCTTCACGCTGGCCGACGGCCGCCGCATCACGGTCAAGGACGGCTGGCACGGCATGCCGGAAGAGCAGGGCTTCCTGCGCGACGTGCAAGGGGCCGCCTGCCAGCAGTTCAACACCGTGCTTGCGCCGGGCTCGAACGCTTATCACTACGACCACATCCACGTCGATCTGATGCGCCGGGCCTCGCAGCGGGTGATCTGCGAGCCGGCGGCGGTGCCGGGAGAGGAGATCGCAGCGCGCGTAGCGGGACGCAATCCTTACGTATCGCGCGGGCGCGATCCCTACGTGACCGGCGCGCTCGGTGGCAAAAAGGAGGCGGCGCACAAGCGCAAGGGCGAGCGCATCAACGAGGAAGATGAATTCGAGGACGAGTAATCCTCGCAAATCCGGCTCGCTGTTCCATCCTGTTAGAACTCCGCTCACCCCGTTTTCCCTGCTCATCTCACCGTACACACGCCGGCCACAGTTGGGCGCAACAAGCCCGCACCATTTTTTATTGCTTTGCGCGCGGGGAGGGACACGGGACATGCTCGCCTATCGCATCACCGAGGTGGATTCGCGCATCGTCGTCGGCACCGAAGAGGAGCCGATCCTGATCTGCACCAGCCTCGACATGGCGAAGCGCGTGGTGGCTGACGCGCTGGCGCCGGCTACGAAATCGCCAAGGCCGCGAGCGCGAGAAGCAGCGCCGGAAACATCACCAGCCAGCCCAGCTGCAAAAAGCGCCACGCGCTGACCTCGAGGCCCTCGCGCCGCAAAACCGCCAGCCAGAGAATAGTGGCCAGCGATCCCGTGACGGAAAGATTGGGCCCGAGATCGACGCCGATCAGGATCGCGCCTTTGATCGCCGGCGGCAGATGATCGGCGGCCGCGACCGAGCCCGCGACGAGTCCCACCGGAAGGTTGTTCGCGATGTTGGTGGCGATCGCGGTGACGATGCCGACTTCCCACATCGCCCGCGTCGCCGACTGCGCGACGGCCTCGTGCAGCAGCGCGCTCAGCTGCGCGATGACGCCAGTGCGGATCAGTGCCTCGACCATGACAAAGAGGCCGGCGGCCAGCGGCAGCACGCCCCAGGCAATATCCTTGAGCAGCGGCAAGGGCGATTGCCGGGAGAGCAGCAGCACGAGGCTTGCGGTGATCGCGCCGCAAAGGAAGGTCGGCAGGCCAAGCTGCACGTCGAGCGCGGAGGCCCCGATCAGCACCACGCCGATCGCGGCGATGCCCATGGCGGTCAGCTTGCCCTCATAGCTAAGCTTTGGCCGCGGCATGTTGCGTTCGAGATGCTCTTCGTTGAGCGCGCGGCGCAGCGCGACGCGAAGAATGACATAGGTCGCAACGATCGACGCGATCGAGGGCAGCGTGAATTGCCGCAGCCATTCGGTGAGGTGCGGCATGTGCGCGCCATAGACCACGAGATTGGCCGGATTGGAGATCGGCAGCACGAAGCTCGCGGCGTTCGCAATGAAGGCGCAGACAAAGAGATAGGGCAGCGGTGTCGCGCCTGCGGCTCGCGTCGCGGCATAGACCGCGGGCGTCAGCACGATCGCGGTGGCGTCGTTGGAGAGCAGCACCGTCACCACCGTGCCGACCACGTAGACCAGCAGGAACAGCCGCTGCGGGGAGCCCTGCGCATGCTCGACTGCCAGCGCCGCCATCCAGTCGAAAAGTCCTTCGCGGCGCGCGAGCTCGGCGATCAGCATCATGCCGGTCAGGAACAGATAGACATCGACCCCCTTGCGCATGCCGGCCAGCGCATCGCCGATCGGCAGCAGCCCGAGCGCGACCAGCAGCACCGCGCCGGCCACCGCCCAGATCGCTTCCGGCCAGCGGAAGGGGCGGGTGATCACGCCGGCGGTCGCGGCAAAGATGATGGCCCAGGCGATGGCGTGGTCGTGCGGCAGCGTCGGCACGGGGTCCCTTTAGATGAGAGTTATTCTGCCGCGAGGCGCGGCCGTTGACGGGGGGCGGCGGGCGCGGATGCACCGCCTTCGAAGGCAACGAGAAACACGATAAATCCGATCGCCGCAATGGCCCCGAGTGTCAGGAATGCCGCGCTGTATCCCGCCTTCACCACCACAAGTCCCGCGAGTGTGGTCGACAGTGCCGCGCCTATTCCAAGCGCGGTGATGATGACGCCCTGTGCCACGTTGAAGCGGCCGGTGTTGCGCATGAGATCGGCGACGATGACCGGATAGATCGCGCCGAAGATGCCGGCGCCGATGCCGTCGAGCAGCTGGACGCCGACGAGCCATGCCGCGTTGTCGGAAAGCGTATAGAGCGCGCCGCGGATCGGCAGGATTGCGAGCGCGGCGAGGAAGAACTGCTTGTGGCCCCAGCGGTCTGCGCGGGCACCGACCAGCATTGCCATCGGCACCATCACGATCTGCGCCGCGGCGATGCAGGCTGACATAAGGCTGGTGCCGAGATTCTTGTCCTGCAGCGCCAGCTTCTGGCCGACCAGCGGCAGCATTGCCGCGTTCGACAGGTGAAACAGCAGCACGCACAGCGCAAACACCAGCAGGGGTCGGCAGGTCAGCAGAATGCCGAAGCCCGAGGGCTGCTCGCGTTCGTCGGCATCTTTCGCGTCATGCAGGCCGCGCGCAAGATCATGATCGATCGCCGCCTCGGGGATCGCCTGAATGCTCGCCAGGCTCGCAACCGCCTGTACGGCAAGGATGAAGAACACGACCACCGGCCCGAACAGATAGGCGGCGCCCCCCGCGACCAGAGCTGAAACAGCATTGCCGGCGTGATTGAATGTCTCGTTGCGGCCGATGCGCCGCGTGAAGGCACGATGGCCGACCACGCCGAGCGAGATCGCCGCGATCGCGGGCGGAAAGATCACGCCGGCCGCATGCGCAACGCCTTGCGACACCGCGACTGACCAAAAACCTGGGAATAGCGGCAGCAGCAGCGAGGCCGCAGTCACGACGATGGCCGCAGCGACCATCACCATGCGTTTCGCCCGCGTGGCATCAATCAATGCGCCGGCCGGAGTCTGCGCCAGGATGCCGGCGATCGTCGCGACCGACATCACGATGCCGATGCGCGCCTCGTCCCAATGCTGTTCGGTGAGGAGATAGACGGCGAGATAGGGTCCGAGTCCGTCGCGGACATCCGCGAGGAAGAAATTGGCGGCGTCGAGCGCGCGCCCGGCCCGCGCGCGGGAATCGGCGCCTGTCGGCATGCGGATCCTGTCGTCGCCAGCGATTGGCTCCGACGAGAACCAGTTACCGCGGCGTTGGTTCCACTCTTACGCGGCAGGCCTCCCTTCACCTCTCCCGCAAGCGGGAGAGGGAGCGCGGTCCCCCGCTGGGTCGCACGCTTCTACGCCGCCAATCCTTCCACGAGATCGCGCACGAGACCCTGGAGCAGGTCGAGCTTGTAGGCCGTCATCGGCAGTGGCTTCGCGCCAGTCGTCGCCCGCTTCGCCGCTTCCGCGATCGTCGCCGCGTTAGTAGCCTTGTCCTGCAACACAGTTTCCGAGGCGGCGAGACGCAGCGGCACCGGGGCGATGCCGCCAGCCGCCAGCCGCACGAACTGGAACTTTCCGTCCGCGACGATGGCGCGGGCGCAAATCTCCACCAGCGGCCACTCCGCATAAGTACGGCTGATCGCGCGCTTGTACGCCGCGCGCTCGCCGGCGAGGGGAGCGGGAAGGGCGATCTTCGTGATCATCTCTCCCGACGCGAGCGCATGATCGGCACGGCCATTCGAGCCGTCGCCGAGTAGATCGGCGATGCTCAATCCGTTACGGCGATCGGTGCTGATCCTGGCGTCATAGGCGAGCAGCGCCGCTGCCATCGTCGACGGATGCGGCGCGACGCAGTCGCCGAGATCGAAGGCGACGCCGTAGAGATGGTTGCCTGATCGGGCAGGGCAGGCGCTGCCGCCTTTCTTCAGGCAGTCGATATGCGGGTTGCGAAAATACCAGCAGCGCGAGCGCTGCGCGAGGTTTCCTCCGAGCGTAGCAAGGTGGCGCACCTGCGGCGTGGCCAGGCCCTGCGCGCTCGCCGCCAGACCGGGATAGGCTGCGGCCAGCCGCGCATCGGCCGCGATTGCCGCGATGGTCGTCAGCGCGCCGATACTGGCTGTGCCATCCGCGCCCCAGGAAATGCCGCGCTCGCCTGACGGTGCGAGATCGATCAGCGGTCCCCTGGAGACGCCGCTGCGGCGGCGTTCGGAGAGGTCAGTGCCGGCGGCGCGGAATTCTGCTGCTGCAACGTTCATGCGGCGTCCCTCCCTTTGAGTGCGGCGACCAGGCGATCGGGACGGAACGGAATTTCGGTCAGCCGCACGCCAATCGCATCTCGAATCGCATTCGCGATCGCGGGCGAGGTCGGTACGGTCGAAACCTCGCCGATGCCGACGCTGCCACCGGGCACATGGTCGAAACCGGCCTCGTCGAAATGCACGTCCAGCCGTGGCATGTCGGCGATCCCCGGAATCCGGTAGTCCTCCATGCTGCCGCTCAGCACATGACCCGTCAGGGGATCGGTTTCGCGCGCTTCATAGAGTGCGTAACCGATGCCCTGGATGACGGCGCCCGCGGCCTGGCTGTGCGCCAGCGCGGGTGCTGCGAGCTTGCCGATTGCAAGCCCGGTCCAGGCGTTGAGCACGCGGACATGGCCGAGCCAGGTATCGACCTCGACCTCCATCACCTGGACCGAGCTCGGCACGCCGGCGCCGACTACGATGTTGTTGAAGAACTTCAGCATCCAGCCGAACACGATGCCCATCAGCCCCGCCTGGCGCAGCGGCGAAGCGATGCCCGCCGCAGGTTTTGCATCCTTCGGCCGCTCGGCGGTTACAGCGAGATCGGGCGAGGCCGCGATCAGTTCGCGCCAAGGCGCGTTCGAGCCGGGAAGCGGCGGTCGCGCTGCGCTGCGCTGGATTTCGGCCTTCAGCTTCTCGATCGCGAGCAAGGTCGACGGTACGATCGAGGAGGTGACGCGGCTGCCGCCGGAGCCCGGACCTTCCGGCAAGTTCGAATGCCCGATGCGGATCTCGACGTCCTGCGGCTCCAGCGAAAATTCCCTTGCGACGATGTTGGCGAGCACGCTACGCGTGCCGGTCCCGATATCCTGCACCGCGCAGCTTGCGACGAGGCGGCCGCCCTTGACCGCAAGCTCGACCGAGGAGCCGGGCTGCCAGAGATAGAGCCAGTAGCCGGTGGCGACGCCGACGCCGCGCCGGTAGCGGCCGCGCTGCACCGACGCCGGCTTGCGGTTGCGCCAGACGTCGAGGCCCAAGGCCCAGTCATAGAGCCGCTGTCGGTTCGGATCGGGATCCCAGCGCTTACGCAGCACGAGCGGATCGACATTCATCCGCAGTGCGGCTTCGTCGACCGCCTGCTCGATCGCAAAGGCCATCGGCGGCCCGCCGGGACCTCGAAACGGCGCGCCGGGCGGCAGATTGCTGAGCACGTCGTAGTCGACGAGCTCTTTCGCTTCCGCCGGATAGATCAGGCGCGCGAGTGCGGCGATGGTCGAGTTGACGGCGGCGCCGGTGTGCCCCGACAGCGCAGCAGCGATTTCCTCGCGCGACGGCGCTGCCGTGCCTCTGGCCGCGCGCCAGCGGTCGTGGAAGGCGACAGCCTCCACCACAAAGCCCGGCGTGCAGAAGCCGCATTGCAGCGCATCGTGTGCCATGAAGGCTTTTTGAATCGGATGCAATTTATCGCCGCCGATACCCTCGATCGTGGTCAGTGATTTGCCGCCTGCGGCCTGCGCCGGGAGAAGACAGCTCACGACCGGCGCGCCGTCGAGCAGCACAGTGCAGGCGCCGCAGACGCCGGAGCCGCACACGAGTTTTGTTCCGGTGAGGCCGCAGCGGTCGCGGATCACATCGACCAGCAGCGCGTCGGGATCGTCGGGCAGCGTTTCAGGGCGGCCATTGATCGTCGTGGTGCTCATTTCGCAACTCCCGCTTTGCGTTGGGATTTCTTCGCCGCCGGCGCCATCGCGCCCGCGACCAGCATTCGCAGCATGATTTCAAGTTGTTTCAGGAAGGCGTCCGCCGGCATCATCGACGGGTAGGCGGACTTGGTGCCATGGATCGCCATCTCGACACAGCGTGCGAGCTCGCGCGCCGTGACGCCGTCGGCCAGAGTGAGCTTTCGCTTGCGGCAGACGCGCGCGATGGTGGCGGCGACCTCATCTGCGGACCGGTTCGCATAGGTCTGGTAGAGGTCGCGCGCCTGCGCGAGATGTTCGGAGAACAGCTCCTCGATATGCGGCGAGCCCTCGAGCGAGGCGAACAGCGCCCGCAGCCGCGCGCCGATTTCAGCGATCAGGATATCCGCGAGCTCTCGGCCATCTTCTTCCGCCGCCTTCGCCGCACTGATCTCCGCGGCGAGCGAGTTCTCATAGAGCCGCTCGATCACGGCGCGGAACAGCGCCTCCTTGGAATTGAAATGATGATACAGCGCCTGCCGCGTCAGCCCGGCCTCTTCCGCCGCCTGCTCGATCGAGGAGCGGCGGAAGCCGTGGCGGCGGAAAACGCGCATGGCGGCGTCGAGGATGCGGTCCTGGGGCTTGGGCTGGGCCTGCATTTTGTCAGATTTGACAAATGAAGCTGAAATGTCAAATCACGGATGGATGACAATTGTGGCGACGTGCGCCCGGCACGGGCGGAACCTTTTGGAGCTTCGAGGGTTATGTGTCCATGACAGAAGAATATTCCGTCCGTCCCCCGAAAACGCTCACAACGGAAGAACGCAAGGCTCGCGACGCCGCGCGGCGCGCCGACGCCGAACAGGCGATGCGCGAGCACGAGGCCGCGCAGAAGGCGTTTTACGAAAATCGCGAGCGCCTCAAGGCCTTGCGGCTGGCGCGGGAGCAGGCCGTGCAAGGCGGCGGTTGATCCGGATTCAGATGGATGCGCTCGTGATTGCAGAGCGGGTTGTCGTGATGTAGTCGCTTGGCCTCGCACAGCGCCGTTCGTCGACGCCGGCTCCCTATGAGTCCGGCTTAAACGTAGCGTGCGGTGCAGCACGGCGATTCATTAAGATCAAGGCTCACGCGTCGGCCCCTATTGCAAGGGAACCCCAATCCGGTATTAGCTCCGCCCGGGCAATCGTCGGTTTTGGGGGAAACCTTGTTTCGAGGGCTTCGTTTGGCGTACTGGCTGCGACTGAACCCGTGGTCGCCACAGGCGTTGCTGGTCGCTTTGATCGGTCTCGCCGTAGCGGTGATGATCCGCATGGTGCTGGCCTCCCTTGGGATGCCGCTCTATTTCTCCACTTTCCTTCCCGTCATCCTGGCCATCTCGCTGATCGCCGGCGCACCCGCAGGCGCGTTCACCGCGCTCTCCGCCATCGTCATCGTGTGGTGGGCCTTCATTCCGCCCGTCTTCGAATTCAGCCCACTCGACCATGACGACATCGACCGCTTCCAGCTCTTCTTGCTGGGCGTCTCGGTGCTGATCTGGTTCTCCCATCTCTGCCGGACGGTCGTGCGGATGCGCGACCAGCGGCCAGCCTGAGCCGATCGCTGCCGCGCGATGTAGTGGTGGAAACAAACTGATTGCGACGGGTGCCGCGAATCACTTCTTCCCATACCCCGCCAGGAACATCCGGATCGCGCTTTCGACCACTTCGCCGATCCGCTCGGCCGACGGCGCCGGCGAGGCCTGGAAGATATAGGGCAGGAACAGCGAGGCCTGGCACATCAGCTGGAATTGCGAGGCGGCAAGTTGGCAGTCATCGATCTTGAGATCGCCGAGGCTCACGCGCGCCTCGAGATAGACCGCGAGGCGGTTGACGAGGCTTTCCAGCACCTGCTCGTAATAGCGCCGGCCGACATCGGGCATCCGTTCGGCGATCGCCATCACGGTCCGGATCGACGAGCCGCCGCCCGGCCGGCAGATCGTTGCGAGATAGGTCTCTCCAAATTCTCGTAACGTTATCGTGACCTCGCGGGCCGGGTCGAGGTTAAACGTGGCCTCGCCCTTTTCCCGCGCCTCCTCCTCGACGATGGCCTCGAACAGGCGGTTCTTGTCAGCGAAATAGACGTAAAGGGTACCCTTGGAGACGGCCGCCGAGCGGGCGATTTCGCCCATGCTGGCGCCGTCAAATCCTAAGTCCATGAACACCTTACGGGCGCCTTCCAGGATCTGGCGGCGCTTGGAGGACTCCTCTTCGCTGACGACGCGGAGGGAAGGGCGGTCCGCTGCAACCATTGGTTTAGATTCTCTCGAAAAATCTCGATTTCGGAAAGGCTTTGACAGGGCCGGACGGCTAGGTTCCGACCCGTGACAAGGTATATTGACCGAACGGTTCGGTCAATGGTAATTTATGGAACACGCGAAGGCGGCAGGGGCCGGGGACTGGCTCGTGCACGTGTCGCTTCTTTTGTGAGTGGGGGAGGCCTGGATGGCCGCAGCGAGAGACCAAGCCGCACGCGTACTTCGTGCTGACAATTCCGACGCCGAGCGGGACGCGGGCCTGGGCGAGCAGTTTCGCACGCATGTGGCAGAGGAGAAGGGCCGGGGCGAGACGCCGGCCACGCCGCCGGGCGACAGGCCCGCAGCCGCGCCAGCCGCGCCCGCGCAAGCCGACGCGCCTGCTCCTGCTGCGGCACCGAAATCCGGCAAGCGCAAGTTCATCCTGTTCGGCTTCGTGGCACTGCTCGCGCTCGCCGCCGCGTCTTACGCCAGCTACTACGTTTTGGTCGGCCGCTTCTACGTCTCGACCGATGACGCCTATGTCCGCGCCAACAACACCATGCTGGGCTCGCGCGTCGCCGGCCACATCGTTGCGATCCTGCCCGGAGACAATGCGCTGGTCGGCAAGGGCGACGTCATCTTCCGAATTGACGACGGCGACTACAAGATCGCCGTCGATGCCGCGCGCACCAGGATCGGAACGCAGCAGGCGACTATCGCCCGCATCGGCCGCCAGGTCGCCGCATCCGTGACCGCGGTCGAGCAGGCGCAGGCCAATCTGGCCTCCGCCGAAGCAGGCCTCAAGCGCGCCGGCCTCGACTACGACCGCCAGCAGTCGCTGAGCACCAAGGGCTTTGCCTCGCACGCCACCTTCGAGCAGTCCGAAGCTGCGCGCGACCAGGGTGTCGCCGGCGTGAAGGCGGCGCAAGCCGCCTATGACGCCGCGCGCGACAATGTTGATGTGACCAAGGCACAGCAGGCCGAAGCGCAGGCGCAGCTCGCCGAATTGAAGACACAGCTTGCCAAGGCCGAGCGCGACCTGGATTTCTCCTTTGTCCGCGCCCCCGTCGACGGCATTTTCTCCAATCGTCTGGTCAACACCGGCGACTTCATCGCGGTCGGCCAGCGGCTCGGCAATGTCGTGCCGCTCGACGACGTCTATATCGACGCGAATTTCAAGGAGACGCAGCTCAAGCGTATCCGTCCGGGCCAGCCGGTGACGATCAAGGTCGACGCCTATGGCTTCCGCAAGTTCACTGGCATCGTCGAGAGCATTTCGCCCGCGGCGGGCTCGGTGTTCACGCTGCTGCCGCCGGATAACGCCACCGGCAATTTCACCAAGATCATGCAGCGGTTGCCGGTGCGCATCCGCGTGCCGAAGGACGTCGCGCGGCAGAACCTGCTCCGCGCCGGCATGTCGGTCTACGCCACCGTCGATACCAACAAGGGCGCCGAGGATGCCGACAGCGATGCCGACCTCGATTCGAACGTGATGATCCATCCGCAATAGCTGCATAGATTCGCAGTGAGCCGTGAAACCGATGCGCCATCCACGAGTCCTCTTCACCTCGCCCCGCTTGCGGGGCGAGGGAACGCACCATTCGCGTCGTTAGTCCGTTTGAACTGAGCAGACCATGGCGAACGCCACCACTGCAACGCCGGCCATGATGCCTCCGCAGGCCGCTTCCGACCGGATCGAGCCGAAGCGGGTGGCCGCGTTCATCATCATGGTGTTCGGGATGTTCATGTCGATCCTGGACATCCAGATCGTCTCGGCCTCGCTGTCCGACATTCAGGCCGGTCTATCCGCCAGCTCGACCGAAGTGTCGTGGGTGCAGACCGCTTACCTGATCGCCGAAGTGATCGCGATTCCCTTGTCGGGCTTCCTGTCGCGCGCACTCGGCACGCGGCTGTTGTTTGCGATCTCGGCCGCCGGCTTCACCTTCGCGAGCCTGCTCTGCGGCTTTGCCTCGTCCAGCGCGGAGATGATCCTGTGGCGCGCGATCCAGGGATTCCTGGGCGCCGGCATGATCCCGACGGTGTTCGCCTCGGCCTACACCATCTTCCCACGCTCGAAATTCCACATCGTCGCCCCCATCATCGGGCTCGTCGCGACCCTGGCGCCCACCGTCGGCCCGACCGTGGGCGGCTTCATCACCGACGTGATGAGCTGGCACTGGCTGTTCTTCATCAACGTCATTCCCGGCATCATCATCACCATCGGCGTGCTGGCGCTGATCGATTTCGACCAGCCGAATTTCCCGCTGCTGCGGCATTTCGACTGGTGGGGCCTTCTCTTCATGGCAGGCTTCCTCGGCGGGCTCGAATATGTGCTGGAAGAAGGCCCGCAATATGAATGGCTGCAGGATACGTCGGTCGCGGTCTGCGCCGCCATCAGCTTCCTTTCGGCCGTCGCCTTCTTCTGGCGCGTGCTGACCGCGAAAGTGCCGATCGTCGATTTGCGCGCATTCACCGATCGCAATTTCGCGGTCGGCTGCCTGCTGCAATTCTGCATCGGCATCGGGCTCTACGGTCTCACTTACGTCTATCCGCGCTATCTTGCTGAAGTGCGCGGCTACAGCGCGATGATGATCGGCGAGACCTTGTTCGTCTCCGGCATCACCATGTTCCTGATGGCGCCGGTGGTCGGCCGCCTGATGCAGAAGGTCGACCTGCGCTACCTCATCGCTTTCGGCCTCGTCACCTTCGCGCTCGGCACCTACCAGATGACCTGGATGACGCGCGACTACGATTTCTACGAGCTGATGGTGCCGCAGATCCTGCGCGGCATCGGCATGATGTGCGCGATGGTGCCGACCAACAACATTGCGCTGGGCACGCTGGCGCCGGAGCTGTTGAAGAACGCCTCCGGCCTGTTCAACCTGATGCGCAATCTCGGCGGCGCGGTGGGGCTTGCGGTCATCAACCAGATGCTGAACGACCGCACCGACCTGCACATCAGCCGCCTGCAGGATCGCGTCACCTGGGGCAACACGACAGCGGTCGAGACGCTCAACATGCTGACCCAGCGGGCGCAGGGCATGGGCGATTCGGCGCTGATGGCGCTGAAGCAGTTGTCGCAGATCGTGCATCGCCAGGCCGCGGTCATGAGCTATAGCGACACCTTCTTCATGCTGACGCTGTTCTTTGTGGCCTTGAGCCTTTTGGTCATGCTGGTGAACAAACCGGTACAGGCCGCAGGCGGCGACGCGCACTGATCACGCGCCGGCTTGCAAATCAGCGCCGATCGATTTATAAGCGCCGCATTCGTCGCTCGAACCGGGAGGATTTGCATGATTATCGCATTTTCGCAGATCACTCGTCCGCGTCCGATGCCCATGATGGACGCTGTATCCGGCCTCTGAGGAGGCCGTCTCCGCGAGCCACGATCGGGCGAACCTCCCCCGGTCCCCAAATCTCCCGGTAAGTCACTGATTTTTATCGACGCTTGCGTTCGACCTTTTTGGCAAACGCGCGTCCAGATTGGAGCCGGCAGCCGCGCGCGAGCGCGAGCCGGATGACGATATGACCGCTCAACGCAACAAACCCGCGGCGATACGCGTGGTGATTCCGTTCGTGTTCCGCCACTGGCTGAAGCAGCCCTGGCTGACGGCAACCGTTGCCTTCGGCTTGCTTGGTGCAACGGTGGCCGATCTGTTCATGCCCGTGTTCTCCGGCCAACTGGTCGACGCACTGACGCGAGGCGCCGACAATCTCGACGCCCGTCATGCCGCGCTTGTGGCGTTTGCGGGGATCGTCGGGCTGGGATTGAGCTCGATCGTCTTGCGCCTGATCGGGCTACAGGCGATCGTGCCGTTCACGCTGCGCATCATGTCGGATGTGGCGCAGGACGCGTTCGTGCGCGTTCAGCGCTTCTCGACCGATTGGCACGCCAACAGCTTTGCCGGCTCGACCGTGCGCAAGGTCACCCGCGGCATGTGGGCGCTCGATCTCTACAACGACACCATCCTGATGGCACTGTTGCCATCCTTGATGGTGCTGTTGGGTTCGATGGTGCTGCTCGGACTGCACTGGACTTCGCTCGGCCTTGTCATCGCCGTTGGCGCGCTGATCTATGTCTCGATGACGGTGGCGCTGTCGACGCTTTACATCGCGCCGGCCGCGAGGGTTTCCAACGCCTGGGACACCAAGGTCGGCGGCACGCTGGCTGATGCCTTGACCTGCAATGCGGTCGTCAAATCCTTTGGCGCGGAGACGCGCGAGGATGCGCGGTTGCTGCGCGTCGTCGGCCGCTGGCGGCGCCGCGTCAACCGCACCTGGCTGCGCTACAACGCGACCAATGCGGCACAGCTCCTGGTACTGCTGTGCCTGCGCGGCTCCGTCATCGGCGGCTCGGTGCTGCTGTGGATCGCGGGCAGGGCCTCGCCCGGCGACGTCACCTATGTGCTGACGAGCTACTACATCATTCACGCCTACCTGCGCGATGTCGGCATGCACGTCAACAACCTGCAGCGTTCGGTGAACGACATGGAGGAGCTTGTCGAGATCCACGACCAGCCGATCGGCATTGCCGACGTGGCGGATGCGAAGCCGATCGCGATCGATGGCGGCCGCATCCAGTTCGAGGATGTGACGTTCCTCTATGGCGGCCATCGCGCGCCGCTCTATGACGGGTTGTCGATCGACATCCGCGCCGGCGAGCGCGTCGGCCTGGTCGGCCGTTCCGGCTCGGGCAAGACGACGTTCGTCAAGCTGGTGCAGCGCCTCTACGATATCTCCGGCGGCCGTATCCTGATCGACGCGCAGGATATCGCGAAGGCGACACAACAATCGTTGCGCAGCCAGATCGCGATCGTGCAGCAGGACCCGATCCTGTTTCACCGGACGCTGGCCGAGAACATCGCCTATGGCGCGCCGGGCGCCAGCCCGGCGGCGATCGAGCACGCGGCGCGGCTGGCGAACGCGCATGACTTCATCCTGCGCCTGCCGAAAGGTTACGGCACGCTGGTCGGCGAGCGCGGCGTTAAACTCTCGGGCGGCGAGCGGCAGCGCGTGGCGCTGGCGCGCGCATTCCTGGCCGATGCGCCGGTGCTGATCCTGGACGAGGCGACCTCGAGTCTCGACTCGGAGTCGGAATCGCTGATCCAGGAAGCGATGGTGCGGCTGATGAAGGACCGCACCTCGATCGTGATCGCGCATCGGCTGTCGACGGTGCGCAGCCTCGACCGGATTCTCGTATTCGATCGCGGCGAGATCGTCGAGCAGGGCACGCACGCCGCGCTGACGGCGCGCAGAGACGGCATCTACCGCTCGCTGTTCGAGCGGCAGGTGACCGAGTTCGCGCAGATCACGGCGGCGGAATGAGCCCCGGTGTCCGAGGTGGCCTGCTCGTCAGCCCTCGGGCACAGGCGTCGGACGGCTCCGCGTTCTGGTTGAGATCGCAACCGTCAGCACGACGGCGGCGGCGAACAGCACGATCTGCGGCGTGATCGGTTCGCCGATGAAGATCGCCGCGAAGGCAAAGGTGACGAAGGGTTGAAGCAACTGCATCTGCGACACCCGCGCTATCCCGCCCATCGCGAGCCCGGCGTTCCACGCGAAGAAGCCGATCCACTGTGGAAACAGCGCGACATAGAGCAGCGCGAGCCATGGCTTGAGCGCGATGTGTTCGTAGTCGGCGGGAAAGGTCAGTGCGGCGGCCGGCAGCGAGATCGGCAAGGCGATCGCCACCGCCCAACTGATGACTTCCCATCCCGGCATCGACGCGGTCAGCCGGCCGGAAAAGGCATAGCCGATTGCGGAAGCGGCAACTGCTGCAAACAGCAGGAGATCGCCCGATGAGAGCGAGCCGCCGCCCTGGCGCAGCGCGAACGCGACCACCAGCGCGGCGCCGGCAATCGAGGCGATCCAGAACATTGGTTTCGGCCGCTCGTGCGTGATCATCACTGCAACGAACGCGGTTGCGATCGGCAGCGCGCCCATCACCACGCCGCCGTGCGAGGCATCGACGGTCTGCACCGCGAGCGCCATCAGGAACGGAAACAGGATCACCACGCAGATCGAGGCGACTGCAAGCTGAAACCACAATTCACGTGGCGGGAATTTCCGGCGCAGCACGATCAGAAGCACAAGCGAGCAGACGCCCGCGATCGCCGTGCGTAGCGCGGTCAGGGCCAAAGGATCGATCGCCGCGACCGCGATGCGGGTTGCGGGCAGCGTGCCGCCAAAGATCACCATGCCGATGAAGCCCAGCACCAGGCCGAGACGTTCGCGCGACACGGATGAGGAGGATTTTTGCAGCAATGCAGGGGAGGACATGACGCGTGATAATTACCCGTTTTGCCCAACCGCGTACAGCACGCCGGCGTCTCGCATGGCCGCCATGCGCGTGTCAGGCGGAGCCAAGACTATTCCAGACCAGGACCGCGCCGGACAAGAACAACAATCCCAGCACGACGTCGCGAAAATTCCGGTCGCTCAGCGCGTGATAGAGCCGCGCACCGAGCCAGGAGCCCAGGAGGGTCGCGGGAAACGCAAGTGCCGTGAGCCAGATCACGTCGCCCTCGACGAGGCCGGTTGCTGCCTGCAGGCACAGCGCGGCGAACAGAATGGCGATGTTGAAGATCTGGAAGATGCCGCGACGCTCTTCCTTGCCCCAGCCTCTGACGCTCGCCCACAGAATTGGGAGCGGGCCGGAGAGACCCGCAAGTCCGCCGAGGATGCCGCCGGCAAATCCGATCGCGGCATCCGCGAGCTTGCCACCGATCGCGATCGCCATCGGCTTGCTGAAATAGAGCGCGACCGGAAACACCAGCAGGAAAACGCCGACGGTCAGTTTGAAAACCCGGGGCTCCGCGTGCGCGACCAGCATGGTGCCGAGCGGCACGCCGAGCAGGCCGCCGATCACGAACGGCCACACCAGCGTGAGATCGAAGCTCCGCCACATCGAGGGCAGTGTCGCAGCCTGGGCGATCACCGAACAGGTCAGCACCAGGGGCACGGCAAGCGACGGCGGAAGGACGTAGAGCCAGATGCCCAGCGCCATCAGCGCGGTCCCGAAGCCGGATAGTCCGGATACGAAGCCGCCCGCGAGCGCGCCGATCAGCAGCAGCGCGTAGGCGGTCGCATGCATGGTTCAATCCTTCGTGATTCCGCATCGGATGTTCCGCGCCATTTTCGAAAATGGCACTATCGGCGCGGGTGTCATTTACACCAGACCATGGGCAGGTACTATCGCCATCGCTCCGCGAAGACAATTTCAGGGAAGCCGCTGATGAGTTCACCGCCCCAAAAGACTTTCCTCGTCTGCCATGGCGCGTGGTCCGGCGGCTGGTCGTGGAAGAAGATGCTTCCCCTGATGCAGGCGGCCGGCTGTCGGCTGGTGGTGCCGACTTACACCGGATTGGGCGAGCGCGAGCATCTTGCCAATCCATCGGTCGATCTGGAGACCCACATCCAGGACATCCTGAGCGTCATCAAGTTCGAGGACCTGAACGACATCGTGCTGCTCGGCCATTCCTATGGCGGCATGGTCGCGACGGGTGTCGCCGACCGCGCCCGCGATCGTATCGCTCAGTTGATCTATCTCGATGCCTTCGTGCCGCGCGACGGGCAATCGCTCCTCGATCTCAACGAGCCGGCGCGACCGACGATGGAGGCGCTCGCCAAATCCGGCGACACCTGGCGCGTGCCGCCAAACCCGACCTCGGCCGATACGGCGGAGGCGGACCTCGAATGGCTAGCCAAGCGCCGCGTGCCGATGCCGCTCAAATGTTTTCAGATGGGACTGAAGCTCATGAACGGTGACCCCGGCGTGTCGCGCAGCTACATCTATGCCAAGCGCATTACGCCGGCGGATACGTTCGGCCAGTTCGCGGTCCGCGCCAGAAGCGAGCCCGGCTGGCGCTATTTCGAGATCGACTCGAGCCACTCACCGAACGTCACCGCGCCGGCGGCGCTGATGAAAGTGTTGCAGGAGATCGTCGCTTAATTCACTTGCGCAGGAGACTCGAATGACGCGCCTGAAGGCGGCCTTACTCGTCATTGCGACGTTCTCGCTATCGACTGTCTACGCACCGTTGCGCGCGGAGGAATTGTTCGCGCAGCCGGTCGAGACCTTGGAGATTCCACTCAATCCGTTGCCGTTTGTCCTGAACGGCACTCTCAGACGCCCCGTTGGCGAAGGTCCCTTTCCCGCCATCGTCCTGCTGCCGGCCTGCGGCCATCTGGCCGGCTCGGTCGATCAGGTCTGGGGACAGGCGCTATTGTCCTGGGGTTATGTCACGCTGACGCTCGATGTGTTCACGCCGAGGGGCGTCGTGGGGCAAAAGACCTGTCTCTTCCCGGCGCCTCCCGAGCTTGCCGAGGATGCCTATCGAGGCCTGAACGCGCTTGCGGTGCGAAAATACGTCGATCCAAAGCATGTATTCGTCATTGGTTTCGGAAGAAGCAACTCGCTTGTATTTGCCGCCGTCGAGCGCGATGGCGTTGAGCGCACCGCCAAGCGGAGATTTCGCGGCGCCGTCGCGTTCTATCCACCAGGTTGCGGCGCCGTCAAAGGGGTCATGACCGCAGCCACGCTGATCATCGCCGGTGCGCGCGATCCCGTGCTCGAGGCCTGCCGCAAGATGGCGGAAGGCAAGGATGACATGGGAATCTCGCGCCAACTCGGCGCCGGAGTTCCGATCGAGTTGGCCGTCATGCCCGATGCCTACGCCGGATTCGATCTTCCGGAATTCAAAAAGCCGGTCGACGTTCAGGGTTATCGTATGGAGTACAGCCAATCCGCCACCGACCAGGCGAAAGAAAAATTGCGGCAATTCCTTCAATCGATGGTCGAGCAGCATCCGTGAGGCGCAGTTCAAATGGCGAGGGGTCCGGCGTGTTTTGCGCCGAACCCCTCATTTGAACATATCAGCCGGCCTGTAAGCCGGGTTCTGTAGGGCACCGCCGCGCTTGCGCGCGACGATACGCGACGGCCATTCCTCTGGGACAATGTTTGCACATTGCCTCGAGCAACCTACCCGGACGGCGAGCCCGACATCGCTCCCGCGGCGTTATCGCTTGCGCGAACGTTCCGCGTGTGCCGTCCCTATTCGGTCTTGCTCCCGGTGGGGTTTACCCTGCCATTTCCGTTGCCGGAAACGCGGTGCGCTCTTGCCGCACCTTTTCACCCTTGCCGCGCCGAAGCCCAGAGAGCGGAGGCGGGCGGTTCGTTCTCTGTGGCACTTTCCCTGGGGTCGCCCCCGCCGGATGTTATCCGGCACCGTATGTCGATGGAGCCCGGACTTTCCTCTCCTGCCACCTTTCGGTGCTTGCCGGAGCGGCCGTCCAGCCGACTGACGCCCAAGGCATGGGGGTTTGGGGACGCCCAGTCAAGCCCGAGAACGGGCTCTCGAAGGCCCTAAAATAATTTATCCTGAACATGTCGTTCCCCCTGTCTTTCGTTCGACTGGGTGTCGGCGATCCAGCCGATCAAGAGGAGTGAACAAAATGCAGTATTTGCTGATGATCTATCGGAACGAAGCCGAGCTGGCGAAAATGGACTCCACCGCGCGGCAGAAAATGAGTGCGGAATACGGCACGTTTACCCAGGCCATCGTCCAGAGCGGACATTTCAAGGCCGGTGACGGCTTGCAGCCGACAACCACGGCGACCACCGTACGTGTCCGCGACGGCAAGGTCCTGACCACGGACGGTCCGTTCGCGGAAACGCGCGAACAGCTCGGCGGCTATTATCTGGTGGAGGCCAAGGATCTCGACGCAGCACTCGGCATTGCTGCGCGGATTCCGGGCGCCCGGGACGGTTCGATCGAGGTCAGGCCGGTCATGATCTACAACAATTGACGGCGAAGCCGTCGCTCCGCGCGCGCCGTTGCGCTCGGGAGCGATGAGGCGGGTACCCATATGACTCCGAGCGAGATCGAAAAAATATTCCGCGACGAGGCGGGCCGCGCGCTGGCGACCCTGATCCGCCTCGTGGGCGATTTCGATCTCGCCGAGGACGTATTGCAGGAAGCCTTCGCGGCGGCGCTGGAACGCTGGCCTCGATCCGAGCCGCCCGCCAATCCGCGGGCGTGGCTGGTCAATGTCGGACGCAACAAGGCCATCGACCGCATCCGTCGGCAGATCGCGTTTCGCGGCAAGCTCGGCGAGCTGACACACGAGTTGCTGCAGAATGCTCCGGTCGCGGAGGACGTCGCCGACGCGGACGCGCTGGACGACGACATGCTGCGGCTGATCTTCACCTGCTGCCATCCGTCCTTTTCCGCCGAGGTGCAGGTGGCGCTCACGCTCCGCACGGTGTGCGGGCTTTCGACCGCGCAGGTGGCACGCGCGTTCCTCGCAAGCGAGGAAGCGATGGGCCAACGCCTGGTACGCGCCAAGCAGAAGATCCGCCTCGCCGGCATCGCCTATGAGGTGCCGGAACGGGAAGCGCTCGAGCCGCGGCTGCGCGGGGTGCTGGCGGTGATCTATCTCGTCTTCACCGAAGGCTATGTCGCGACCTCGGGCGAGGACTTGATGCGCCCTGATCTCGCGCGCGAGGCGATCCGGCTCGCGCGCCTGCTCGATGCGCTGATGCCGCAGCGGCGCGAGGTCAAGGGCCTACTCGCGCTGATGCTGTTGCACGACGCGCGTCGCGCCGGGCGCGAGACCGCGGCCGGCGACATCGTGCTGCTGGAAGAGCAGGACCGCTCGCTCTGGGACAAGAAGCAGATCGCGGAAGGATTGCAACTCGTCGAAGACGCGCTGCGCCTGCCCGGTCCGCCGCAGTCCTATGCGGTGCAGGCCGCGATCGCCGCACTGCATGCGCGCGCGCCAAGTTTTGACGACACCGACTGGCCGCAGATCGCCGGGCTCTACGAGGTGCTGCTGCGGATTGCGCCGTCACCGGTAGTCGAGCTCAATCACGCCGCGGCCGTGTCGATGGTGGATGGCCCGGCGCGGGCCATCGACCTGATCGACGCGCTGCAGGCAAGAGGCGGTCTCGACGGCTACGAGTTGCTGCCGGCAGTGCGCGCAGATCTCCTGCGGCGGCTCGGCCGCCACGACGCTGCCCGCGAGGCTTATCTCGCCGCAACCGCCGCGACCAAACTCGAGCCTCTGCGGCGGCTCTACGCGCGGCGGATGGCGGAGATGAGCGTTGCGCTGAAAGTTTGATCGCGATCAGCGCGCGACGGCGGTCGTGACCGCGTCGGCCGGCAGGCTGGACAGCAGCGCATGCAACGTGGTCAGCGTCGAAAGATCGGCAATGCCGTCGACGCGGGCGGGGCGGAAGTGGCGCTGGAAAGCGGTGACCACGTCCATGGTCGGCCCGTCATACTTGCCGGTGATCGGCACGCCATAGCCGTATCTTGCAAGTGCCTGCTGCAGGTTGCGGACTTCCTCGCTGATGATCCCGAGCCTCAGCGTGTCGCCGCGCGCGATCGGCGTCGGTTGTACCCAGTGGCCGACGCCGGAATTGGCGAGCGAATGCCACGGGAATTTCTCGCCCGGGTCCTTCTTGCGGGCGGGAGCGACGTCGGAATGCGCCAGCACGCGATGGCTCGGCACCTTGCGGCGGAGCATGATGCCGCGGCATAGCGCGATCACCGCCGCGATCTGGCGCAGCGGATAGTCCGGATAACCCCAGTCATGGCCGCGATTGATGATCTCGACGCCGATCGAGCAGGAGTTGATGTCTTCCTCGCCGGCCCAAACGGAAACTCCGGCATGCCAGGCGCGCTTTGCTTCCGGCACGCATTGCACGATGCGGCCGTCCTCGAGCACGATGTAATGCGCTGACAGTTCGGTGCCCGCGGTGCAGAGCTGCGCGATCGCGCCTTCGACATCGGGCATGCCGGTATAGTGCAGCAGGATCATGTCCGGCTGCCGGCCCATGTTGCGTTCGCCGTAATTCGCCGACGGAATTACATCGGAGGCGATCGAGGAATCGGGGGTGAAGGTCTTCATGCCGGTGTTGGCGCTCGGAATCGGAAGCGCACGCCGGCGCTTCGAATTGATGGCATCAGGGATATGGATACCGAGCGGCATAAATCACTTCAATGCAATGATGGTTTCGAGTCTGGCTGTAACTATTCCTTTACGATGCCGCCGAGGCAATCCGTCCGGTCGCGGCTTGCGCGCAATTTGGTCAGGGTGTGTGCGAGGTGCATCAGTGGTTAACGCGACGGAAACGGGTTCCATGCCGTGCCAAATGTAACCATGTCAGCAACGCTTTCTTAACGCTACGTGTCGTTACTAAGTGGTGAAGCGCCAAAACCGGTTTGGCGCCGCTTTCACGCGCGAAAACCGATGGCAGCCCTGCGGATTCCAAGCGGTGACCTGGGTTTGCCCCTGGGATCGCGCGGGATTGGCCGGCGCGCCTGCTTCCGGTTTAGGTTGAAACGCGCCGGGTGGTCCGGGAATTCGAGGCGCAATGGGTCCGTTCGCTTCCAGTTTCCAAGAATTTCGCGCGAGCGCCTCCGGGGCCGGCGCATGAGCGATTCTGTCCGCCATATCCCGGTGCTCGGCCGCGAGGCGGTCGGTATGCTCGCCCCTCGCGATGACGGTGTCTACGTTGACGCGACTTTCGGGGCGGGCGGCTACAGCCGGATGATCCTCGGCATTGCCGGTACCCGGGTGATCGGCATCGATCGCGACCGCACCGCGGTTGCCGGCGGTTTCGATCTGGTCGATCAATCCGACGGCAGGCTGACGCTGGTGGAGGATCGCTTCTCCAATCTCGCCGAGGTCTGTACGGCAGCGGGCATTGAAGCCATCGACGGCATCGTGATGGATGTCGGCGTCTCCTCGATGCAGCTTGACCAGGCCGGCCGCGGCTTTTCGTTCCGCCTCGACGGTCCGCTCGACATGCGCATGGGCAATGCCGGGCCGACCGCGGCGGACGTGATCGCGAAAGCCTCGGAAGCCGAGCTCGCCGATATCATCTACATTTTCGGCGAGGAACGTCATTCGCGCGCCGTCGCGCGCGCAATCGTCGCCGCGCGCAAGGAAGGAGCGATCACGAGCACACGTGCGCTCGCCGACATCGTCGCGCGCGTGGTGCGCTCAAAGCCGGGCGACATTCATCCGGCGACGCGCACGTTCCAGGGCCTGCGCATCTTCGTCAACGAAGAGCTGGACGAGCTGTACCTCGCGCTTCGGGCTGCCGAGCGCGTGCTCAAGCCCGGCAGCCGGCTTGCGGTGGTGTCGTTCCATTCGCTGGAAGACCGCATCGTCAAGGACTTCCTCAACGCGCGCAGCAAGACCGGCGGCGGCTCGCGGCATCTGCCGGAAATCAACCAGGCTGCGCCGAGCCTCACAGTGCTGACCAAGCGGCCGATCGTTGCAGGCGAAAAGGAGGTCGCCGCCAATCCGCGCGCGCGTTCGGCCAAGCTTCGCGCCGCCGAGCGCACCGGCGTGCCGGCGCATGCGGCCGACAGCCTGCCGTCATGGCCAAAACTTTCCGACGTGATGAGGGGAGGCTAGCGCATGCGGCTGGTCCATCTCCTCGTCATAGGCGCGCTGGTGTTCGCGGCGGCCTATGTCTATCGCATCAAGATGGTTTCGACGGTGCGCACCGAGCGTGTGCTGAAGCTGCATGCGGAAATCCGCGAGGAGCGCGACAAGATCGCGGTGCTGCGCTCCGAATGGGCCAAGCTCGACTCGCCACTGCGGCTGCAGGGCCTGGTCGAGCGGCATCTCGCGCTGAAGCCGCTCAATGCCAATCAGTACAACGATCTGAAAAACCTCCCCGAGCGGCCGCCGAGCCTGGTCAAGCCTGGCGATCCCGATCCGATCGGCTCGATGATCGGCACGCTGGAAGCCAAGGCCGACACTTCGACTATCACCGGATCGATACCGAAGCCGGGGGATCCGCAATGAGCGAGGCGGCGCCGGGAAATATGAAACTGAAGGAGCCGTGGCGGCAGCGGCTGATCCGCAGCCTGCTCTACGGGCGCAATGTCGATCGCACCGCCAAGGCGCGCGCCCGCATCGGCTTTGCGATCCTGGCCTTTGCCGCGATCTATGCGATCATCGGCGGGCGGCTGGTGATGTACGCGATCGGCGCCGATGCGCATGGCGCGCGCCGCACCGCGGCGCAGGATGCGATCGCGACCGCGCGGCCTGACATCATCGATCGCAACGGCGAAGTTCTCGCTACCGACGTCAAGGCGCCCAGTCTGTTTGGCGAGCCGCGCCGCATCATCGACAAGGACGAGGCGATCGAGCTTCTGACCGCGACGTTGCCCGATCTCGATGTCGGCGAAGTGCGCGACCGCCTGTCGTCGAAGAAGGGCTTTGTCTGGCTCAAGCGCGAGATCACGCCCAAGCAGCAGCAGGACATCCACCGCCTCGGCATTCCCGGCATCGGCTTCCTGCGCGAGAACAAGCGCGTCTATCCGACCGGCAACGAGGTCGCGCACCTGATCGGTCTCGTCAACATCGACAACCAGGGCATCGCCGGGATGGAGAAGTGGCTCGACAGCAACGGGCTCGCCGACCTGCACCGCGCGGGCTTCGCTACCGACCGCCTGCAGCGGCCGGTGGAGCTGTCGGTCGACCTGCGTGTCGAGCACGCGCTGCGCGACGAGCTGTTGAAGGCGAAGGAAAAATTCCACGCCAAGGCGGCTTCCGGCCTCGTCACCAACGTCAACACCGGCGAGGTCATCGCAATGGTCTCGTTGCCGGATTTCGATCCGAACAATCCGAAGGAAGCGCACGATCCCGATCGCATCAACCGGCTCACCACCGGCGTCTACGAGATGGGCTCGACGTTCAAGGCCTTTACGCTGGCAATGGCCCTCGACACCGGCAAATACGATCTCAACTCGATGTGGGATGCGCGCGGTCCGCTGCACTACGGCAAGTTCACGATCCACGACGACGAGCCGAAGGGCCGCTTCCTCAGCATGAAGGAAGTCTTCACCTTCTCCTCCAACGTCGGTGCGGCGCGGATCGCGCTGTCGCAGGGCGTGGAGGCACACAAGGCGTTCCTGCGCAAGTTGGGACAGCTCGACCGGCTGCGCACCGAATTGCCGGAGAGCGCGATGCCGCTGGTGCCGAAGCACTGGAGCGATCTGAACACCATCACGATCGCCTTCGGCCATGGCATGGCGGTGGCGCCGTTGCAGGCGGTGATGGGTGTCAGCGCGCTCGCTAATGGCGGCTTGCTGATTCCGCCGACTTTCCTGAAGCGTTCTGAAGAGGAAGCGAGGGCGATCGCGAAGCGGGTCATCAAGCCGGAAACCTCGGAGAAGATGCGCTTCCTGATGCGGCTCAATGCCGAGGTCGGCACTGCGCGCAAGGCCGACGTGCCCGGCTATTACATCGGCGGCAAGACGGGTACCGCCGAAAAGGTCGTCAACGGCCGTTATGCCAAGAAGCGCGTGCTCACGGCCTTCACCGCGATCATTCCGGCCGACAAACCCCGTTACCAGCTCCTGATCATGCTGGACGAGCCGCAGGCGCTGAAGGAAACCTACGGCTTCATCACGTCGGGTTGGAACGCCGTGCCGACCGCCGGCAAGGTGATCACCCGGATCGGGCCGCTTTTGGGGATCGAGCCGCGCTTCGATCTGCCGCCGCCTGACCGCCTTATTCTTGCGGCATCCAGAGCAACGCAGTAAGCCTTACGTGGCAGCTGAATGTGAGTCTCCGCCGGCGGTCTGCCGCCGGTACCCGCGCGTCACTCCGACTGGAAGAATATGAAGCTTCGCGACCTCTTCAGCGACGAGGCCAAAATCAATCCGCAAGCCGAGGCGATCGCCGTGACAGGGCTCGCCGTCGACAGCCGCGTGGTGAAGCAGGGCGATCTTTTCTTCGCGCTCGCAGGGAGCAGGACCGACGGCGCGCGCTTCATCGACGCGGCGATTGCGGCCGGCGCGGTCGCGGTGGCCGGCGATCATGCGCCGCCGAATATTTCCGTGCCGTTCGTCACCATTTCCAATCCGCGCCGGGCGCTGGCGCTCGCCGCGGCGAAATTCTTCTCCCGACAGCCGGCGACCATTGCGGCCGTGACCGGCACCAGCGGCAAGACCTCGGCCGCGGCCTTCACACGCCAGATCTGGCAGCGGCTCGGTCATGCATCGGCGAGCATAGGCACGATCGGTCTGGTGTCGCCGAAGCGCACCATCTATGGCTCGCTGACCACGCCCGATCCGGTCGCGCTGCACAGGCAACTCGACGACATCGCCCGGGAGGGCGTGACGCATCTGGCGTTCGAAGCCTCCTCGCACGGGCTCGACCAATATCGCCTCGATGGCGTGCGCATTTCCGCCGGCGGCTTCACCAATCTCTCGCGCGATCACATGGATTACCATCCGGATGTCGCTCATTATCTCAATGCGAAGCTGCGGCTGTTCCGCGATTTGATTCCGCCCGGCGGGGCTGCGGTGGTTTCCGCCGATCATGAGCACTCGGCGCAGGTGATCGACGCCGCAAAGACGCGCGGCCTGCGGCTGATCACAGTCGGCAACAACGGCGACGGCAAAGGCGAGGGAATTCGCCTGCTGGAAGCCGGCATCGACGGATTTGCGCAAAAGCTTGTGCTCGAACGCCACGGCAGGAAGATCGCGATGCGTCTGCCGCTCGTTGGCCACTTCCAGATCGAGAATGCACTGGTGTCGGCGGGATTGGCGATCGCGACCGGCGGCGACGCGGATGCTGTATTCGCGAGTCTCGAACATCTCGAAGGCGCAAAGGGCAGGCTGGAGCGGGTCGGCGAGCGCAACGGTGCGCCGATCTTCGTCGATTATGCGCACAAGCCCGATGCACTGGCGAAAGCGCTGCAGGCGCTGCGGCCTTATGCGAAGCGCAAGCTCGTGGTGGTGTTCGGCGCTGGCGGCGACCGCGATGCCGGCAAGCGTCCGCTGATGGGCGCGATCGCGAGCGAGAATGCGGATCATGTCATTGTCACCGACGACAACCCGCGCAGCGAGAGGCCGGAAGCTATCCGTGCCGCGATCCTCGCCGCCGCCAAGGGCGCGACCGAGATCGGTGACCGTGGCGGCGCGATCCGCGCGGCGATCGATGGCCTGCAGCCCGGCGACGCGCTTTTGATCGCCGGCAAGGGACACGAGACCGGACAGATCATCGACGACAAGACCTTGCCGTTCAGCGATCACGACGCGGTGGCCGCCGCATTGGCGTCGAGGGTTGCATGAGCGCAGCGCCACTCTGGACCTCGCAGGCGATGGGTGAGGCGATGCGCGCCTCGGTCAACGGCGCGTTGCCGGAAGCAATCACGGGCCTTTCCATCGACAGCCGCACCATCAAGCCCGGCGATGCCTATTTCGCCATCAAGGGCGATGTGCATGATGGCCACGCCTTCGTCGACGCGGCGCTGAAGGCCGGTGCGGCACTGGCGGTGGTCGAGACGGCGCAGCGCGGCAAATTCGCAGCCGATGCGCCGCTGCTGGTGGTCGAGGACGTGCTCGAAGGCTTGCGCGATCTCGCCCGCGCCGCGCGCGCACGGCTGCAGGCGCAGGTGATCGCGGTCACGGGCTCCGTCGGCAAGACCTCGACCAAGGAAGCGCTGCTTGGCGTGCTGTCGGCGCAGGGCGAGACCCACGCTTCCGTCGCTTCCTTCAACAATCACTGGGGCGTGCCGCTGTCGCTGGCGCGCTGCCCGGCGAGCGCATGCTTTGCCATTGCCGAGATCGGCATGAGTCATGCCGGTGAGATCGAGCCGCTGGTGAGGATGGTGCGGCCGCATGTTGCCATCATCACCACGGTCGAGCCGGTGCATCTGGAGTTCTTCGCCGGCATCGAGGCGATTGCCGATGCCAAGGCCGAGATCTTTGCCGGCGTCGAGCCCGGCGGCGCTGTCGTGCTCAACCGCGACAACTCGCAATTCGCGCGGCTCGCCGCCAACGCCAGCGGCCGCGGCGTCGCGCGCATCGTCACTTTCGGTACGGATGAAAAGTCCGACGCGCGGCTGCTCGAGCTGTCGCTGCATGCGAGCTCCTCGGCCGTGCATGCCAATATCCTCGGTCACGACGTTACCTACAAGCTCGCCACGCCCGGCCGTCACATGGCGATGAATTCGCTCGCAGTGCTGGCGGCTGCCTCGCTTGCGGGCGCCGATCTCGCGCTCGCGGCCCTGGCCTTGTCGCAAGTGACGCCGGCTGCCGGCCGCGGCGTGCGGCGCATGCTGGAAATCGGCAGCGGCGAGGCGACCCTGATCGACGAGAGCTACAACGCCAATCCTGCGTCGATGGCGGCCGCCATCAACGTGCTCGGCCAGGCCGAAATCGGCCCCCATGGCCGACGCATCGCGGTGCTCGGCGACATGCTCGAACTCGGGCCGCTAGGGGCGGAATTGCATCGCGGCCTTGCCGACGCCGTCAAGGCCAGCCGGATCGATCTGGTATACTGCTGTGGCCCGTTGATGCGTAACTTGTGGGATGCGCTTTCCGCGGGTAAACGAGGCGGCTATGCGGAGAGTTCGGCGAGCCTGGAAGCGCAGGCGGTCGGCGCCATTCGGGCGGGCGATGCGATCATGATCAAGGGATCGCTGGGTTCGAAGATGAAGACAATTGTGAACGCGCTGGAAAAGCGCTTTCCGGGTTCCGCGCACAACGAGGCCGCGGGTTAGGGCGGAAACGGAATGTTTTACTGGCTGTACGAAGTTTCCAATACGTTTCCCGTCGGGTTCGGCGCGTTGCGCACCCTGCTCAACGTGTTCCGCTACACCACGTTCCGCACCGGCGGTGCGGTCTTCACCGGCGCCCTGTTCGTGTTCCTGTTCGGCCCCTGGATCATCGATCATCTGCGCCTGCGGCAGGGCAAGGGCCAGCCGATCCGCAGCGACGGCCCGCAATCGCACATCGTCGCCAAGAAGGGCACGCCCACCATGGGCGGGCTGATGATCCTGTCCGGTCTCGTGGTGTCGACCTTGCTCTGGGCCAATCCGCTCAACCCCTATGTCTGGATCGTGCTCGCGGTGACACTCGGCTTCGGCTTTGTCGGCTTCTATGACGATTATCTGAAGGTGACGAAGCAGACCACGGCCGGCTTCGGCGGGCGCCTCCGTATTCTGCTCGAAGCGGCGATCGCGCTCGCCGCGTGTTACGCGCTGGTCAAGCTCGGCCGCGACGTCTCCTCGACCTCGCTCGCGATACCCTTCATCAAGGAACTGGTGGTGAACTTCGGCTGGTTCTTCGTGATCTTCGGCGCCTTCGTGATCGTGGGTGCCGGCAACGCCGTCAATCTGACCGACGGGCTCGACGGCCTCGCCATCGTGCCGGTCATGATCGCTTCCGCCAGTTTCGGCCTGATCGCCTATCTCGCCGGCAACGCGGTGTTCTCGGACTATCTGCAGATCAACTATGTCGCGGGCACCGGCGAGCTTGCCGTGCTTTGCGGCGCCGTGCTCGGCGCGGGCCTCGGCTTCCTCTGGTTCAACGCGCCGCCGGCCTCGATCTTCATGGGCGACACCGGCTCGCTCGCGCTCGGTGCCATGCTCGGCGCAATCGCAGTCGCGGTGAAGCACGAGATCGTGCTCGCGGTGATTGGCGGCCTGTTCGTGCTGGAGGCGGTGTCCGTAATCGTGCAGGTTGCCTCCTTCAAGCTCACGGGCAAGCGCATCTTCAGGATGGCGCCGATCCACCATCACTTTGAACAATTGGGCTGGACCGAACCGCAGATCGTGATCCGCTTCTGGATCATCTCGGTGATGCTGGCGCTGGCCGGCCTCTCCACGTTGAAGCTGCGCTGATCGGCCGGTCATGACTCCCGTCACCTCCTTCGCGGGCAAGACGGTCGCGGTGTTCGGCCTCGGCGGCTCGGGGCTGGCGAGTTGCCACGCGTTGAAGGAAGGCGGCGCCGAAGTGATCGCCGGCGACGACAACGCCGACAATATTGCCAGGGCCGCGCAGGCGGGTTTCATCACCGCTGATCTGCGCGGCGTGTCCTGGAACAACTTTGCCGCGCTGATCCTCACTCCGGGCGCGCCGCTGACGCATCCGGCGCCGCATTGGAGCGTGCTGCTCGCGCGCGAGGCGGGTGTCGAGGTGATCGGCGACATCGAGTTGTTCTGCCGCGAGCGCCGCCGGCATTCGCCGGATGCGCCCTTTGTCGCCATCACCGGTACCAACGGCAAGTCCACGACCACCGCGCTGATCGCCCATCTGATGAAGGTCGCGGGCTACGACAGCCAGATGGGCGGCAATATCGGCACCGCGATCCTGTCGCTGCAGCCGCCGCGGAAGGGCCGCGTGCATGTGATCGAGATGTCGTCCTACCAGATCGATCTCACGCCGTCGCTCGATCCGACGGTGGGCATCCTCATCAACGTCAGCGAGGACCATATCGATCGCCACGGCACGCTGGATAATTACGCCGCGGTGAAGGAGCGGCTGGTCGCCGGCGTGCAGAAGCAGGGAACGGCGATTGTCGGCGTCGACGATATCTGGTGCCGCAACATCGCCGATCGCCTCGATCGCTCGGGCAAGCGCGTGGTGCGCATCTCCGTCAGGAATCCGCTCGCCGATGGCGTTTATGTCGAGCATGAGACGATCGTGCAGGCGGCCGGTGGCGCCCGCAGCGAGATCGCGCGGATCGGCGGCATTGGTTCGCTGCGGGGCCTGCACAATGCGCAGAACGCCGCCTGCGCCTCGGCTACCGCGCTCGCGCTCGGCGTCAGCCGCGACGTGCTGCAAAGTGGCCTGCGCAGCTTTCCGGGTCTGGCGCATCGCATGGAGCAGGTCGGCAAGCTTGGCAACGTGCTGTTCGTCAACGACTCCAAGGGCACGAATGCGGATGCAGCCGCGCATGCGCTCTCATCCTTCGCCGATATCTTCTGGATCGCCGGCGGCAAGCCGAAGGCCGGCGGCATCACCGGTCTCGCCGATTATTTCCCGCGCATCCGAAAAGCCTATCTGATCGGGGAGGCCGCGCAGGAATTTGCCGGCACGCTGGGCGACCGGGTGCCGCACGAGATTTCCAGAACCCTCGATGTGGCCGTCGCCAGCGCCGTGCGCGACGCGGAAGCGTCGGGGCTGCACGATCCCGTGGTGCTGCTATCGCCGGCCTGCGCCTCGTTCGACCAGTACCGCAATTTCGAAATCCGCGGCGCGAAGTTCCGCGATCTGGTCAACGCGCTGCCAGGCGTGAAGCCGGTGGTGTAGACTGATCTCTTGTCCCGGATGCGGTGCAGCGCTTCTTCAGCGGTGCGCCGCAGATCCGGGACACGAGATCTCAAAACATCTCGTTCCATTAACCCCTTGGAAACCACCATGGGCGACCAATGGGAGGACCCTCTGTCCTCCAAGGACCGCCCATGCTCTCCCGCGAAGAACGCAATCCCCTGTCCGACTGGTGGTGGACGGTGGACCGTCCGCTGCTGGGCGCAATCTTGGCCCTGATGCTGAGCGGCGTCGTGCTGTCGCTGGCGGCGAGCCCGGCGGTCGCGGTTCGGATCGGGCTCGATCCGTTCCACTTCTTCAACCATCACGTGATGTTCCTGCTGCCGTCGTTCATTGTACTGATCGGCGTGTCCTTCATGTCGCCGCAGCAGATACGGCGCAGCGCGCTGATCGTGTTCGCGATTTCCATCGTGCTGATCGTGGCGACGCTCATGATCGGGCCTGAGGTCAAGGGCTCGCGGCGCTGGATCACGCTGCTCGGCCTCAACATCCAGGCCTCCGAATCCGCCAAGCCCGCCTTTGTCGTGATCGCGGCGTGGCTGTTTGCGGAATTGACCAGGAAGCCGGAAATGCCGGCGACCTCGATGGCGTTGGGCCTGCTGTTGACGCTGGTCGCGTTGCTCGTGATGGAGCCCGATTTCGGTCAGACCATGCTGATCCTGATGGTGTGGGGCGCGCTGTTTTTCATCGCCGGCATGCGCATGATCTGGGTGGCGGGACTTGCGGGGGCGGCGTCCGCCGGATTGTTCGGCGCCTATCTGCTGGTGCCGCATGTCGCCGGCCGCATCAAGCGCTTCGTGAACCCGGCCTCGGGCGACACCTTCCAGGTCGACACCGCAATGGAGGCCTTCTCCAACGGCGGCTGGTTCGGCCTTGGCCCGGGCGAGGGCATTGCCAAGCGCAGCCTGCCGGACAGCCACACCGATTTCGTGTTCGCCGTCGCCGCGGAAGAGTTCGGTATCATCCTGTGCCTGGCGCTGCTCGCGCTGTTCGCCTTTGTCGTCATCCGCACGCTGTCGCGCGCCTATTCCAACGACGACATGTTCGCGCGCTTCGCCGCCTCCGGGCTGGCGATCATGTTCGGCGCGCAGGCGGCCATCAACATGTCGGTCAATCTGCAGCTCATTCCGGCCAAGGGCATGACGTTGCCGTTCATCTCCTATGGCGGTTCCTCGATCGTTTCGCTCGCCTATGGCGTCGGCATGATGCTGGCGCTGACGCGGCAGCGGCCTCGCAGCGAGCTGGAAGCAATAGCTGCGCCGAATTACGCGTAGTTCTTCCAAATCAGCGGTAATGACGAACGCCGCCGCGTCGGCTATGTGATGGGCATGAACACCTCGCCTCTCATCCTCCTGGCCGCGGGCGGTACCGGCGGCCATCTGTTTCCCGCAGAAGCGCTCGGCGTCGAGCTGATCAAGCGCGGCTTTCGCGTTCGCCTCGTCACCGATGATCGCGCGCTGCGCTACAGCGGGCTTTTCTCCAAGGACATGATCGACGTGGTGGCGAGCGAGACCGCGCGCGGCCGCAATCCGCTGCAGCTCGCCTACGCCAGTCTCACGCTTGTCGCGGGCACCTTTGCCGCACTCCGCCTGATACGACGTCTGAAACCCGTCGCCGTCATCGGCTTCGGCGGCTATCCGACCCTGCCGCCGCTGATCGCCGCGCGGCTCGCCGGCGTCCCCAGCGTCATCCATGACGCCAATGCGGTGCTCGGCCGCGCCAACCGCTTTCTGTCGCGCCATGTCAGCGCGATCGCGACCTCGCTGCCCGGCGTGCTCGACCGCGATCCCGCGCTCTCGGGAAAAGCCACCGCCGTCGGCACGCCCATGCGCCCGGCGATCCTGACTGCTGCGGCGACGAATTACACAGCGCCGGAGACGAACGGACCGTTCCGCCTGCTCGTGGTCGGCGGCAGCCAGGGCGCGCGGATCATGAGCGACATCGTGCCCGGCGCCATCAAGCGGCTCGAGCCTTCGCTATGGAGCCGTCTGATCCTGACCCAGCAGGTGCGCGAGGAAGATATGACTCGAGTCCGCGCCGTCTATGATGGGCTGAAGATCCAGGCCGAGCTCGCGCCGTTCTTCACCGACCTGCCGGCGCGGCTCGCTTCCAACCATCTCGTGATCTCGCGTTCAGGCGCCGGCACCGTGGCCGAGCTCGCCGCGATCGGCAGGCCTTCGATCCTGGTGCCGCTGCCCGGCGCGATCGATCAGGATCAGTTCGCCAATGCCGGGGTGCTTTCGCAGGTCGATGGCGCACTGCGAATTGCGCAAACCGAACTAACCCCCGACCGGCTCGCCTCCGAAATCTCCGCGCTCGCCGCCGAGCCACAACGTCTCGCCGCCATGGCCGCGGCCGCCCGCAGCGTCGGCCGGCTGGATGCCGCCGACCGGCTGGCCGATCTGGTGGTGAAAGTGGCCGGAATCTGACCCAAAAACCCCTTGTCATGCGCCGCGAAAGCGGGGCATCCAGTAACCCGCGCGGCCGATTTTGGATTGCGGGCCTCGCGGAATACTCGATCGTCCGCTCCAATGCGCAATCGCGCACAAGGCGGACGATGGCGTCGGAGAATGCTTGCATGAGACTGCCGCGCGAGATCGGACCCATCCACTTTGTCGGGATCGGCGGCATCGGCATGAGCGGCATCGCCGAGGTTTTGTCCAATCTCGGCTACACCGTGCAGGGCTCGGATGCGGCCGAGGGCGGCAATGTGACTCGCCTGAGGGAAAAGGGCATCAAGGTTTCGGTCGGCCATCGGCCCGAGAACGTCGACGGCGCCGACGTTGTGGTGGTGTCGACCGCCATCAAGCGCGACAATCCGGAACTGGTGGCGGCGCGCGCGCAGCGCATTCCCGTGGTGCGCCGCGCCGAGATGCTGGCCGAATTGATGCGGCTGAAAAGCTGCGTCGCGATCGCCGGCACCCATGGCAAGACCACGACGACCACGATGGTCGCGACCCTGCTCGATGCCGGCGGCCTCGATCCGACCGTGATCAACGGCGGCATCATCAATGCCTATGGCTCCAACGCGCGGCTGGGCGCCGGCGACTGGATGGTGGTCGAGGCCGACGAGAGCGACGGCACCTTTCTGAAACTGCCGGCCGATGTCGTCATCGTGACCAACATCGACCCCGAGCATCTCGATCACTTCAAGACCTTCGAGGCGATCCAGGATGCGTTCCGCAATTTCATCGAGAACGTGCCGTTCTACGGCTTTGCGGTGATGTGCACCGATCATCCCGTGGTGCAGACCCTCGTCGGCAAGATCGAGGACCGCCGCGTCATCACCTACGGCCAGAACCCGCAGGCTGACGCGCGATTGGTCGACCTCACGCCGATGGGCGGCGGCTCGAAATTCAAGGTCGTGATCCGCGACCGCAAGACCGATACCGCGCATGAGATATCCGACATCATGCTGCCGATGCCGGGGGGGCACAACGCGTCGAACGCGACGGCGGCGATCGCGCTCGCGCATCAGCTCGGCATTTCCGATGAGGCGATCAGAAAAGCGATCGCTGGCTTCGGCGGCGTGAAGCGGCGCTTCACCAGGACCGGCGAATATAACGGCGTCACCGTGATCGACGATTACGGCCATCATCCCGTGGAGATAGCGGCGGTCCTTAAAGCGGCTCGCGAATCGACCAACGGCAAGGTCGTCGCTGTGGTGCAGCCGCATCGCTACACCCGGCTGCAATCGCTGTTCGAGGAGTTCTGTACCTGCTTCAACGATGCCGACAGCGTCGTGGTCGCCGAAGTGTATGCGGCTGGCGAGACGCCGATCGAAGGCATCGACCGCGATCATTTCGTCACGGGCCTGCGCGCGCACGGTCACCGCGAGGTGATCCCGCTACGGAAGCCCGCCGATCTCGCCGGCATCGTCAAGGACCTCGCCGGCAGGGGCGATCTCGTCGTCTGTCTCGGCGCCGGCAGCATCACGCAATGGGCCTACGCGCTACCCGGCGAATTGAAAGCGCTGGGGTAAACGTGTCTTTTCCCGACATCACGCCGGAGCTGAAAGCCGCGATGCCGGAATTGCGCGGGCGGCTGCTCGCGAACCAATCGCTCGCAGAGCTCACCTGGTTTCGTGTCGGCGGTCCGGCGCAGGTGCTGTTCACGCCGGTGGACGAAGACGATCTCGCCTATTTCCTCAAGTCTTTGCCGGAAGATCTTGCGGTCCATGTCGTCGGTGTCGGCTCGAACCTGATCGTGCGCGACGGTGGTCTGCCGGGCGTCGTGATTCGTCTCGCGCCGCGCGGCTTTGGCGAGACCGCGAGTGAAGGCGAAGTTGTCACGGCGGGGGCCGCGGCGTTGGACAAGCGCGTGGCCGAAACCGCGGGGGTGGCGAATCTCGCCGGCCTCGAATTCTATTTCGGCATTCCCGGCACGATCGGCGGTGCGCTGCGCATGAATGCCGGCGCCAATGGCGCCGAAACAAAGGACGTGCTGGTCGAGGCGACCGGCGTCGATCGCAAGGGGAACGTCCACATCTTCTCCAACGTCGACATGAAATTCGTCTACCGCAATTCCGGCGTCGATCCCTCCATCATCTTCACCTCTGCGCGCTTCCGAGGAAAGCCGGCCGCGCCCGCAGCCATCCGCGCGCGCATGAACGAGGTGCAGACACATCGCGAGACCGCGCAGCCGATCCGCGAAAAGACCGGCGGCTCGACCTTCCAGAATCCGCCAGACAACAGCGCCTGGAAGCTGATCGATGCCGCTGGCTGCCGGGGCCTGAAACTCGGCGGCGCGCAGGTCTCCGAAATGCACTGCAACTTCCTCATCAACACCGGCAACGCGACCGGCCATGATATTGAGGCGCTTGGCGAAACCGTACGCGAGCGCGTCAAACAAAACTCCGGAATTGAGCTACATTGGGAAATCAAGCGGATCGGTATCGAGCGGGCATGATGCGGGTAACCATTCTCTTCGGCGGCACCAACAAGGAGCGGCTGGTTTCGGTCGCGAGTGCGCAGGCGCTGGCTCAAGCGCTGCCGGAGGCTGACCTCTGGTTCTGGGCCGCCGATGACAGCGTGCATGAGACAGATTCGAGGACGCTGCGCGAACATTCGCGGCCGTTCGAGCGGGAGTTTGTTCCCGGCGGCCGGCGCGTCGGCCGCTCGATCGAAGAGGCGCTGGATCAGGCCAGGGTCGACGGCCGCGTGCTCGTGCTTGGCCTGCATGGCGGCCGCGCCGAGAATGGCGAGTTGCAGGCGGCATGCGAGTTGCGCGGCGTTCCCTACACCGGATCGGACTCGACCTCATCGCATCTCGCCTTTGACAAGATCGCCGCCAAGCGCTTCGCCGCCATCGCCGGCGTCAAGGTGCCGAAGGACATCCCGCTCGAAGAGATCGACGCCGCGTTCGCCGAGTATGGAAAACTGATTGCAAAGCCCACGCAGGACGGCTCGAGCTACGGCCTGATCTTTGTCAATGCGCGGCAGGATCTGGTCGCGGTCCGCAACGCCGCGAAGACCGAGCACTATCTGATCGAGCCGCGTGTTGCCGGCGTGGAAGCGACCTGTGGCGTGCTCGAGCAGTCGAGCGGTGAAATCCTTGCGCTGCCGACGATCGAGATCGTACCGGGCGAAGGCACTTTCGATTACACCGCGAAATATCTTCTGAAATCGACCCAGGAGATTTGCCCCGGGCGGTTCTCGCCGGAGGTGACTGCCGCGATCCAGGATCACGCGCTGCGCGCGCACAAGGCGCTGTCATGCTCCGGCTATTCGCGCACCGACTTCATCATCTCGGACAACGGCCCGGTTTATCTGGAAACCAATACCCTGCCGGGCCTGACCAAGGCCTCGCTGTACCCCAAGGCGTTAAAGGCGAAGGGAATCGAATTCGCCGATTTCCTCCGGGACCAGATCGTCCTGGCTGAGCGATGGGTCAGGAAATAACTCCCGGTGGTTAACGGGGGTGGGCAGCTTTAGGGGCCGAAAACCGGTTCCCCGAAGGCTAAAATCCTTAAGATTTCGCGGTAAATGCCTCACAGGACGCATCAAAAAGCGCTCCCGGCGGCCCGGTTTTACCCTTTGTTTACCAGGAAGCCCGAAGGTTAACGCCGGCGGCGCATGTGGCGCTTGGCTGCCGGCGCGTGAGCCGTTGCGAAAGACCCGCAATCGCTCATCGCCAGAGGGGGAAAGGAGCTTCGCTTCAACTCCGAACCGGCATTACCGAGAGCCACCTGGGCCGCGACCTCGCAAATTCATGCGGGGACCAATGTGTGACGAGCCCGTGCAATGGATGGTGCAGGACGCCTCGCGGAAAAGCTGAGGCCTCAAGCCGACCTGAAGGCGGCCGCAATCGGTGCGGTCGTGCTGCTGCGCGAGTATTTGGGATTCGCCCGCGCTGCCAAAAAGCCCGCGAAAAGACCGATGCTGGACCGTGTGCCGCCGCCTCGCGTGGTCGCATGGATCGAGCGCAACGTGCCGCGCCGCGCCGGTCTCGCCGCAACCGTTCTGATGCTGCTCGGCGCCACCGGCTACGGCATCGTGAAAGGCGGTCATTTCGATGATTTTGCGACCGCGGTCGGCAATACCCGCAACGCCTTCGCCAATTCAGTGGGCTTCCGCATCACCACGGTCGCGATCAACGGCCGCAAGCAGTTGAGCCAGGATGAGGTGCTCGCGATCGGCGGCGTCAACGGCCGCTCGTCGCTGCTGTTCCTCGATGCCGCCGCCGTGCGCGATCAACTCAAGGCCAATCCGTGGATCGCGGACGCCACCGTGATCAAATATTATCCGGGTGCGCTGCAGATCGACATTGTCGAGCGCTCGGCCTTCGCGCTTTGGCAGCAGAACGGAAAGCTCTCGGTCATCGCCGAGGACGGCGCTGTGCTCGAACCCTATGTGACGCGCCGGTTCGTCTCGTTGCCGCTGGTGGTCGGCAAGGGCGCCGAGACCCATGCACTCGACTTCCTCACACTGCTTGCGCGTTATCCGCAGGTCAATTCCGTTACCATGGCTGCGATCTATGTCGGCGAGCGGCGCTGGAATCTGCGGACGAAAGACGGCCTCGACATCCGCCTGCCCGAAAACGACGTCGGCAATGCGCTCGCGACCTTGAGCAGGCTCGACAACGAAGACCATCTGTTCTCGCGCGACATCGTCGCCATCGACATGCGCCTCGCCGACCGGCTGACGGTGCAATTGTCGGATGACGCCGCCAAGGCGCGCGAAGACCAGATCAAGAAGGCCACCAAGAAAAAACCCGGTGACGCCGCATGACCGGTCTTGATCGCACCCTCACGCCGAAGACGCGGCCGATGTCGGGCAAGCGCACCGCGCTGGTGGCTTCCCTCGATATCGGCACCAGCAAGATCGCCTGCATGATCGCGCGGCTGAAACCGTGCGCGCCGAGCGACGCCCTGCGCGGCCGTACCCATGCGGTGGAATTGATCGGCTACAGCCAGATCCAGTCGCGCGGCGTGAAGGCCGGCGCGGTGGTCGATCTTGCCGAATGCGAAGATACGATACGCCAGACTGTCGCGCTGGCCGAGCGCATGGCCAAGGTTCGTGTCGAGTCGGTGCTGCTGTCGGTGGCGGGCGGCCGGCTGCAGGGCCAGCTGATCGAGGCTGCCGCCGACATCCGTGGAAATAGGGTCACGCCGGCCGACATGGGCCGCATCATCTCGACCGGCATGCGCCACGCCACCGGCGAGGGCCGCACGGTGCTGCACGCTCTGCCGGTGGACTACGCGCTGGACGGCGTCAAGGGCATCCGCGACCCCCGCGGCATGGTAGCCCGCCAGTTCGGCGTCGACATGAACGTGGTCACCGCGGACGCCACCGTTGCGCGCAACCTCATGCTGGTGGTCGAGCGCTGCCATCTCAATGTCGAGGCGATGGCCGCAAGCTCCTATGTGGCGGGCCTTTCCGTGCTCACCGACGACGAGGCCGATCTCGGCGCCGCCGTGGTCGAGATGGGGGCGGGAACAACCACGATCGCGATCTATTCCGGCGGCCGCTTCGTCCATGCCTCGGGCTTCGCGGTCGGCGGCCAGCACGTCACCATGGACCTTGCGCGCGGCCTCTCCGCATGCATTGCGGATGCCGAGCGAATCAAGACGTTATATGGCACCGTGCTGACCGGCGGGTCCGACGCGAGAGAGTTGATGTCCGTGCCAGCGGCGGGCGACAACGAACGGGATGTTCCACAGATCGTGTCGCGCGCCACGATCGCGAACATCGTCAAGCATCGCGTCGAGGAGATTTTCGAGATGGTCCGCGACCGGCTTAAGGATTCCCCCTTCGCGGCGGAGCCCAAGGCGCGGGTCGTATTGAGTGGCGGCGCCTCGCAACTGACCGGCATTCCGGAACTCGCCACCCGGATCCTCAATCGCCCGGTGCGAATCGGCCGCCCGCTTGGCTTCGGCCGGCTGCCGAGCGAGGCGAAGACCGCGTCGTTCGCGGCGCCCACGGGGCTCCTGGTCTACCCGCAATACGCTCACCTTGAACATGTCGAACCGCGGCATACGCGGCAGCTCAGGACGGGGACCGACGGCTATTTCGGAAAGGTCGGACGATGGCTTCGCGAGGGCTTCTGATGATCGTTTTCCGCAACCTGCGAATTTCACCAACTCCCGCGGCCGAGGGCCGGGGCGAACCCACGCGCGCGTGACGAGAGGCAACCATGGCACTCAACATTACCCCTCCTGACATTTCTGAATTGAAGCCTCGGATCACCGTATTCGGCGTCGGTGGCGCCGGCGGCAACGCCGTCAACAACATGATCACCGCCGGCCTGCAGGGGGTCGACTTCGTCGTCTCCAACACCGACGCGCAGGCGCTGACGATGTCGAAAGCGCCGCGCATCATCCAGATGGGCACGGCGGTCACCCAGGGCCTCGGCGCCGGCTCGCAGCCGGACGTGGGCGCTGCTGCCGCGCAGGAGGTGATTGACGAGATCCGCGATCATCTCACTGGCGCCAACATGGTGTTCGTCACCGCCGGCATGGGCGGCGGCACCGGCACCGGCGCCGCTCCGGTGATTGCCAAGACCGCGCGCGAAATGGGTCTCCTCACCGTCGGCGTCGTGACCAAGCCCTTCCACTTCGAGGGCCAGCGCCGCATGCGCACCGCGGAAGCCGGCATCGCCGAGCTGCACAAGGTGGTCGACACACTGCTGATCATTCCGAACCAGAACCTGTTCCGGGTTGCCAACGAAAAGACCACCTTCGCCGACGCCTTCGCGATGGCCGACCAGGTGCTTTATTCGGGCGTTGCCTGCATCACCGACCTGATGGTCAAGGAAGGCCTGATCAATCTCGACTTCGCCGACGTCCGCGCCGTGATGCGGGAAATGGGCAAGGCGATGATGGGCACCGGCGAGGCTTCCGGCGACAAGCGCGCGCTGACCGCGGCGGAAGCCGCGATCGCCAACCCGCTGATCGACGACAGCTCAATGAAGGGCGCCCGCGGCCTCCTGATCTCGATCACCGGCGGCAAGGACCTGACCCTGTTCGAGGTCGACGAAGCCGCAACGCGCATTCGTGAAGAGGTCGACCAGGACGCCAATATCATCGTTGGCGCGACCTTCGACGAATCGCTCGACGGCCTGATCCGGGTTTCGGTCGTCGCGACCGGGATCGAGCAGGCGCAATTGATGCGCGGCGGCGTGACCGCGCCGGCGGCCGCTGCTGCCACGGCTCCCGTCGCGTCGGGCCATGTCGGCGAGAATCGCCTCGCCGACCTGACCGCGCGGCTTCGCGCCGACAATGCGCGGCTCGCCGAACGTGCCGCCAAGCTTGAAGCTCAGGGTCCGGTTGCGGCTCCTGCGGCTGGGCAGCTGCGCACCTCCAGCAATGTGGAGCGCGCCGCGCTCGCGGCGATTGCGGCCGCGGTCGCGCCGGAAGCTCCGCCTGCCGCATCCGTGCAGCCGGCCTCCTATGGCGACGTCACCGTGCGTCCGATTGCGCAGAAGCCGTCCCTGTTCCCCGATCATGGCGTGACGCACGCCCAGCCGGTCGAGGCGCCGATGACCCCGGAAACCTTCATCCCGCAGCAGGCCGAGCGTCTGGCTGGCCGTTCGCCGCGGATGCCGAAATTCGAGGAACTGCCGATGCCGGCCCAGGCCGAGATTCGCCAGGCCCGGGGTGATTCGGAGGAGGAGCATCCGCAAAAATCCCGGTTGTCGCTGCTGCAGCGCCTTGCCAATGTCGGCCTCGGCCGCCGCGACGAGGAGAACGAGCCGCCGATAGCGGCCCGCGTCTCCGGTCCCGCCATGCCGGCCATGCCGCCGCTTCCCGAGCGCAAGCCCGCCAAGCGGTCCGTGCAGGAACAGATCGCGGCCAACGAACCGGTATCCGAGTATGCTCGCCGCCCCGCGCCGCAAGGTCTGGACCATCATGGGCGCCCAGCGCCTGTTGCCCCGGCGCCACAGGGTGACGACCATCTTGATATCCCCGCTTTCCTTCGCCGCCAGGCAACCTGACGATTGTTACAATTAGGGCGGTGAAAACAGGCCCCGGCTCATGCGAGCCGGGGCCTTTGCGCTGGTGCGGCGGCGATCTGTCACATTTCCGTAAGAGTCTGATTTTAAGTCAATAATTATGCAGTCGGTGGTCCAATGAAGCAGCGCGGATGATGCCGCGCCGCGTTCCAGTTTGGTCGTGCTTTGGCGCGAATGCGGCATAGATGGGGTAACAATCGGTAAAGAACCGTGAGTTGGCGCTGTTTGGGGCAAAGATTATGTTTGCCGCGACTTGGGGATACCTAACGAAACGAATCGGCACGGGGCTCGTGGGCTGGCGAGTCGGTCTGGTCGTTAGGTAGGTGGTAGTGGGCAGTCTTCGCATGAAACTAAGCCGGCAAACAACGCTTCGCTCGCAAGCCACCGTCACAGGCGTCGGCGTTCATTCAGGTTCCCCCGTCAGTCTCACCGTCGGACCTGCGTCAGTGGATGCGGGTCTTATTTTTGTGCGCACGGGACTTGAGGGCGGTGACCGCGAAGTGCAGGCGACCTCCGCCGCTGTGATCGCCACCGAATTTGCGACCGTGCTGGGCGATGCCGAAGGCCCGCTGGTTTCCACCGTCGAGCACGTGCTGGCCGCGCTGCGCGGCATGGGCGTCGATAACGCCACTATCGAAATCGACGGTCCGGAAGCGCCGATCATGGACGGCAGCGCCGCGGCCTTTGTCACCGCGATCGAGCAGGCCGGCATCGTCAGCCAGTCGGCGCCGCGCCGCTTCATCCAGGTGCTGAAGCCGGTGCAGGTCGCGATCGGCGACAGTTTCGGCGAGCTGCGCCCGCATGCGAACGGTTTCCGCGCCGAGGCCGAGATCGACTTCGCCAATCCCGTGATCGGCTGCCAGAAATACGCGCTGGAACTGAGCGCGGAAGGGTTCCGCCGCGAGATTTGCCGCGCCCGCACCTTCGGCTTCATGAATGACGTGGCGCGGCTCTGGAGTGCGGGTTTTGCGCTCGGTGCCTGCTTCGAGAATTCGCTGGTGTTCGACGAAGAGCGCCTGCTCAATCCCGAGGGATTGCGCTACGCTGACGAATGCGTTCGCCACAAGGTCCTCGATGCGATCGGTGACCTCGCGCTGGCCGGCCTGCCGCTGCTCGCCGCCTATCGCTCGGTCCGTGGCGGCCACAAGCTGAACCACGCCGTCCTGACGGCGCTGATGGCCGACCGCACCGCCTGGCGGGTGGTGGAGGGCGAGGCCGTGCGGCGTCCCCGTACCCAGGCCGAAATCGGTCGCGGTATCGTGGCCGGACGTATCGCCGCAGCCTACGGCCCGGACGTATCCTAGGCCCAATCGAGCGATTCTCGTGCCTTTTTAGGCGGTTATTTACCTGCATTAACCATGATCGGCTGTGGCTCTCCGCAGGCGCCTTAATCCGGGCGAAATGCCTGCCTATGCGATTGGTTAACGGCGTTTTTTCGGTTACACAGGCCTTGGTTGCGAAAGGCGCCAGGGCCGCAGCGATGACTGCGCTCATGACCGACGTTCATGACGCAAGGCGGGTAGCGCAACCCGCCGCATTGAGAGGCGTCAGGTTTTAAGGCTCATGTCGGTACAGCGTATCACGCGCGAATTTCAGGTCTCGCCGGCTCTCGGGCGGCTGCGGCTCGCCGCGTCGCTGATCTTGCTCGCGCTGCCGCTCTCGGGCTGCGGCACCGGGGCGCTCTGGGACAAGTTCATGGCGAAGGACGACACCTTCGTCGATGAGCCGGCGGACAAGCTCTATAACGAGGGCTTGTACCTGATGAACGAGAAGAAGGACGCCAAAGGCGCCAACAAGAAGTTCGAGGAAGTCGACCGCCAGCATCCTTATTCCGACTGGGCGCGTAAATCGCTGCTGATGTCGGCCTATTCGTCGTACAATGCGGGCGACTTTGACGGCTGCATCGGCTCTGCGACGCGCTACGTGACCTTGCATCCGGGCAGTCCCGATGCGGCCTATGCGCAGTACCTGATCGCCGCCTCGCACTACGACCAGATCCCCGACATCTCCCGCGACCAGGGCCGTACCGAGAAGGCGATGGCCTCGCTGGAAGAGGTGATCCGCAAATATCCGACATCGGAATATGCCGTCAGCGCCAAGGCCAAGCTCGAGGGCGCGCGCGACCAGCTCGCCGGCAAGGAAATGGCGGTCGGCCGCTACTATCTGGACAAGAAGGACTACACCGCGGCGATCAACCGCTTCAAGACGGTGGTCACGCGATACCAGACCACGCGCCATGTTGAGGAGGCGCTGGAGCGCCTGACCGAAGCCTATATGGCGATCGGCATCGTCGGTGAGGCGCAGACGGCCGCCGCCGTGCTCGGGCATAACTTTCCGGACAGCAAGTGGTACAAGGACGCGTATGATCTCGTGAAATCCGGCGGCGTCGAACCGAGCGAGAATCAGGGATCCTGGATCAGCCGGGCCTTCAAGAAGGTGGGATTGGGCTAGAGCGCGGTTTAGCATTTGACATTCGGCGGAAGGATTTGCAGCTATAGTGGCGCGAACGTCGAATCCACCGCACGAGGAATTGGCTCTCCATGCTGGCGCGTCTGTCGATCCGTGACATCGTCCTGATCGAGCGGCTCGATATCGAATTCTCCAGGGGCCTGGCGGTGCTGACCGGCGAAACCGGCGCGGGCAAATCCATCCTGCTCGATGCCTTTGCGCTCGCGCTCGGCGGCCGCGGCGATTCCGGCCTGGTGCGCCACGGCGTGGAGCAGGGCCAGGTCACCGCGGTGTTCGACGTGCCGAAGGGCCATCCCGCGATCGCCATCCTCTCCGACAACGGCCTCGAAGATACCGGGGAGATGATCCTCCGCCGTGTGCAACTCGCCGACGGCCGGACCCGAGCCTTCATCAACGACCAGGCGATCTCGGTGCAGACGCTCAAAGCCGTCGGCAGCGCCCTGGTCGAAATCCACGGCCAGCATGACGAGCGCGCGCTGGTCGACGCCGCCACGCATCGGCGCCTGCTCGATGCCTTTGCGGGATTGGAGAAGGATGTCACGGCGCTAGAAAAACTCTGGGATGCGCGCCGCACGTCGCATGCAGCGCTGGACGAGCACCGCGCCAGCATGGAACGCGCCGCCCGCGAAGCTGACTACCTGCGCCACGCGTCGGACGAGTTGAAGACGCTCGCTCCCCAGGACGGCGAGGAGACTGCGCTTGCCAACCGTCGCACGGTGATGATGCAGGGCGAGAAGATCGCCGCCGACCTGCGGGAGGCGCAGGAGGCCGTCGGCGGCAACCATTCGCCGGTCGCGGCCCTGTCGGCGGCGGTCCGGCGGCTGGAGCGCCGCGCGGCGAACTCGCCCGCGCTGGTCGAGCCAGCGGTGAAGGCGATCGATATCGCGATCAACGCGCTGGAAGAGGCAGACCAGCATCTTTCCGCAGCGCTTGCCGCGGCCGACTTCGATCCGCTGGAGCTGGAGCGCATCGAGGAGCGGCTGTTCGCGCTGCGCGCGGCCTCGCGCAAATACAACACCCCCGTGGATCTGCTCGCCGCGCTGGCCGCCAAATATGCTTCCGACGTGGCGCTGATCGATGCCGGCGCAGAGCAGCTGAACAAGCTCGAAGCGGCGGCCGCCGAAGCCGACCAGCGCTACAGCGCGGCGGCAAAGAAGCTTTCGGCCGCGCGCGAAAAATCCGCGCAAAAGCTCGACAAGGCCGTGAATGCGGAACTGCCGCCGCTGAAACTCGAACGCGCGGCGTTCACGACGCAGCTCGAGAGCGATCCGGCCTCGCCGGGCCCGCAGGGTTTCGACCGCATCGAGTTCTGGGTGCAGACCAATCCCGGCACCAGGCCGGGGCCGCTGATGAAGGTCGCTTCCGGCGGCGAGCTATCGCGCTTCCTGCTGGCGCTGAAGGTGGTGCTGGCCGACCGCGGCTCGGCGCCGACGTTGGTGTTTGACGAAATCGATACCGGTGTCGGCGGCGCGGTGGCGGATGCGATCGGCTCGCGGTTGGCGCGGCTTGCCGGCAAGGTGCAGGTGATGGCGGTGACGCACGCGCCGCAGGTCGCCGCCCGCGCCAACCAGCATCTGCTGATCTCCAAGGATGCGCTCGACAAGGGCAAGCGCGTCGCCACCCGAGTCAACGCGCTCGCCGCCGATCGCCGCCGCGAGGAAATCGCCCGCATGCTCGCCGGCGCCGAGATCACCGCGGAGGCGAGAGCCGCTGCGGAACGGCTGCTGAAGGCGGCAACGGCGTAGTGCGACCGTCATGGCCAAAGCCGCAAAAGCCAAAAAACTCCCCGATGTCACTGACCTCACCAGGGCGCAGGCCAAGGTCGAACACATGCGGCTTGCGCTCGAGCTCGAAGGTCACGACAGGCGCTACTACCAGGAAGACGCGCCCAGCGTCACCGACGCCGAATACGACGCGCTGCGCCAGCGCTTCAACGCGATCGAGAAGCGGTTTCCGGAGCTCGTCTCTTCCGAATCGCCGTCGCAGAAGGTCGGCGCGGCGCCGTCCGGGCGATTCAAGAAGGTGCGCCACGCGCTACCGATGTTGTCGCTCGACAACGCCTTTGCGGAAGCGGATGTGGTGGATTTCGCGGGGCGTATCGAGCGCTTCCTGAAGCTGCCCGACGACAAGATCGATTTTTCCGCCGAGCCTAAGATCGACGGGCTCTCGATGTCGCTGCGCTATGAGGGCGGCGAACTCATCACCGCGGCGACGCGCGGTGACGGCGCCGAGGGCGAGGACGTCACCGCCAACATCCGCACGCTGAAGGACGTGCCGCAACAATTGAAGGGCCGCAACATCCCCGATGTCTGCGAGGTGCGCGGCGAGGTCTACATGACCAAGAAGGGCTTTTTGGCGCTGAACGAGCGGCAGAAGGCGGAAGGCAGCACCATCTTCGTCAATCCCCGCAATTCGGCGGCGGGCTCGCTGCGCCAGAAGGACCCGACCATCACCGCCTCGCGCCCGCTCGGCTTCTTTGCCTATGCCTGGGGCGAGATGAGCGCGATGCCGGAAGAGACGCAGACCGGCATGATCCACTGGTTCGAGCGCTGCGGCTTCACGACCAATCCGCTGACGAAGCTTTGTCATTCCGTCGAGCAGCTGATCGCGTTCCATCGCAAGATCGAGGAGCAGCGCGCCGAGCTCGACTATGACATCGACGGCGTGGTCTACAAGGTCGACCGCATCAACTGGCAGGAGCGGCTCGGCTTCGTCTCGCGCACGCCGCGCTGGGCGATCGCGCACAAATTCCCGGCCGAGCGCGCCATGACCGTGCTGCGCGACATCGAGATCCAGGTGGGACGCACCGGCTCGTTCACGCCGGTCGGCAAGCTCGAGCCGGTCGGCGTCGGCGGCGTCATTGTGCAGAACGTGACGCTGCACAACGAGGATTACATCAGGGGGATCGGCGGCGACGGCGAACAGCTGCGCGAGGGCCGCGATATCAGGATCGGCGACACCGTGGTGGTCCAGCGCGCCGGTGACGTGATCCCGCAGGTGGTCGACGTCGTGATCGACAAGCGGCCGAAAGGCACCAGGGAATTCCACTTTCCGAAGAAATGTCCGTGCCCGCTGCACACCGATGTGGTGCGCGAGGAGACGGCGACGGGCGAGGAGGGATCGCGCGCCCGCTGCAGCGGCGAGTTCGCCTGTCCTTATCAGAAGATCGAGCACTTGAAACTGTTCGTGTCGCGCCGCGCCTTCGACATCGACGGTCTCGGCGAGAAGCAACTTCAGTATTTCTTTGACGAAGGATGGGTGAAGGAGCCCGCCGACATCTTCACGCTGCCGAAGCGCAACGCAAAATTGAAGCTGGAGGAAATCGAGGGCTACGGCGAGACTTCAGTGCGCAACCTGTTTGTGGCAATCGAGAGCCGCCGCCGGATTTCGCTGGAGCGCTTCATCTATGCGCTCGGCATGCGCCATGTCGGCGAGACGACGGCGCTGGCGCTGGCGCGGGGCTATGGCTCCTGGCAGGCGTTCCACGGCGCGGGGCTGAAGGTTGCCAAGGGCGACGAGGAAACGATCGCCGAGATGGATGCGCTGGACCAGATCGGTGACACCGTGATCCAGAGCGTCGGCGCCTATTTCGGCGAGAGCCACAACCGCGGCATTGTCGAACGGCTGGTCAAGGAGCTCGAAGAGATTATCGATGCCGAGAAGCCGAGAGGGAATTCGGCCATCTCTGGAAAAACCGTCGTCTTCTCAGGCTCACTCGAGAGAATGACGCGAGATGAGGCAAAAGCAAACGCAGAGCGTCTTGGTGCCAAAGCTGCGAGTTCAGTATCGAAAAAAACAGACTACCTTGTTGCCGGACCAGGCGCGGGCTCCAAGCTGGCTGATGCCAAGAAGCACGGCGTCACGGTGTTGACCGAAGACGAGTGGTTAAAGCTGATCGAGGGGTAGCTCGCCGCGCCATCATTCCGGGGCGATGCGAAGCATCGAACCCGGAATCTCGATCGACAATCTCCAGATTCCGGGGCGCGCGCAAGCGCGATCCCGGAATGACGAGATCAAAGCGGCGCGGTCGCGACGTCGAGCCAGAGGCGGTCGGTCTCGTCGAGCTGCGCGCGCACGATATCCCGCACCCGGGCGTGGTATTCGTTGAGCCAGCCGAGTTCCTCGGCGCTCAGCATCTTCACATCGATCAGACGCCGGTCGATCGGCGCAAAGGTCAGCGTCTCGAACGCGTTCATCGGCTTCTCCGCGCCGGCGAGATCGGCCGCGGTTACCAGCTCGAGGTTCTCGATGCGGATGCCAAAGCCGTCGGTCTTGTAGTAGCCGGGCTCGTTGGACAAGATCATGCCGCGCTTCAGCGGCGTGGTGCCGAGCTTTGAAATCCGCGCAGGCCCCTCATGCACCGAGAGATAGCTGCCGACGCCGTGTCCGGTGCCGTGCTCGAAATCGACACCGGCCTGCCACAGGAATTGCCGCGCCAGCGTATCGAGCTGCGCGCCGGTGGTGCCGTCTGGAAATACCGCGCGCGCGATCGCGATGTGACCGCGCAGCACGCGGGTGAAGCGGTCGCGCATCTCGGCGGTGGGCTCGCTTACCGCGACGGTGCGCGTGACGTCGGTGGTGCCGTCCTGATATTGCGCGCCGGAATCGATCAGCAGGAGATCGCCGGGCACGATGCGCCGGTTGCTCTTGCGGGTGACGCGGTAGTGCACGATGGCGCCGTTCGGCCCGGTGCCGGCGATGGTCGGGAACGAGACATCCCTCAGCGCGCCAGTGTCGCGGCGAAACGTCTCCAGCGCCTCGACGGCATCGATCTCGGTCAGCGCGCCCCTCAAGGCCTCGCGGTCGATCCAGGCGAGGAAGCGCGCCAGCGCCACCGCGTCGCGCCGGTGTGCCGTTCGCGTGCCCTCGATCTCGGTCGTGTTCTTCACGGCCTTCAGGAGTGCGATGGGATCGCTGCCGCGCAGCGGCTTGCCGCCGGACGAAGCGATCAGCCGGCTCAGCGCATCCGCCGCGGTGGCGCTATCGAGCGCGATCGTGCTGCCGGCCTTCGCCAGCGTCGTGAGCTGCGGCGTCAGTGTGTCGGGCTCGCGGACATCGGCGGACTGCTCGAGATGGTCGCGGGTCGAGTTCGACAGCTTGCGGTTATCGATGAAAATGGTCGGCCGTCCGTCCCTCGGCACCAGCGCGTAGGACAAGGGCAATGGCGTATGCGCGACATCGGCGCCGCGGATGTTGAAGGTCCAGGCCACCGCATGGCTATCCGACAGGACCAGCGCGTCCGCGCCGAGCTTTTCCAGCTCGTGGCGGATGTGCATCAGCTTGTCGGCCTCGGTTTCTCCGGCATAGCGCGGGCCGTGAATGGCCACTGGCGCGACCGGCGGCGGCGGCCGCTCGGTCCAGACCGAATCGATGGGGTTGCTCTCGACCGCGACCAGCTCGGCGCCGGCCTTGGTGCAGGCGGCGGCCAGCCGTTCGGCAGCAGCCGAAGTGTGCAGCCAGGGGTCGAAGCCGACACGGTCACCAGCCCTGAGGTGTTTTGTGATCCAGCTTTCCGGCGGCGGCTCGACCAGCGATTCCACGGCCCAGGCCTTGCCGTCGACCTGCTTGGCCGCCTGCAGCGTATAGCGGCCGTCGACGAACAAGGCGGCCTCCTGGGCCAGCACTAAGGCGAGGCCTGCCGAGCCGGTAAAGCCGGTCAGCCAGGCCAGCCGCTCCTCGGACGGCGCGACATATTCATTCTGCTGCTGGTCGGCGCGCGGGACCACAAAGCCCGTGAGCTTCCGGCGCGCCAGCTCCTGGCGGAGCGCCGACAGCCGGGCCGTCAGCGCGACCCCGCTTTCGGGCTCCTCGAACGTCTGGAAGTGGGCTTCGAACATCGTCCCCTTACTTTAGGAGCATGAGAGAGACCCCGCAACGTGGCCGGAGTTTGATGAAAATCGGTGTGATCTGCAGAATCCGCTTGCAATCATGTGGACAGAGCGATTTGCTGTCACACGGCGTACATCCAACGAGATGGCGCCGGGGGAAATTTCCAGGAGTGGTTTCGGCTCAACGGCGAGTGGATAACCATGCCTGCCTTTTCGTTTGAGAAAATTTCGCCCCCGGTCCATCGCCCCCCCAATTCACCGGCGGACAAGAAGCAGCGTGGCGTGATCGGCCGGGTGCTGGACCGTTTCTCCACGGCGCGCGACAAGCATGGTCCGCGCAAGGAACAAAATACTTCCGCCCGCCCAAAACCGAAGGCTTAGTCGCGTTCGATTCCTCGATCGCCGTGACCTTGCAGCAGAGCGTGCAGTCCCCGCACGCACGCGCGGTCATGGCGCGGCGCGCAGCAGGAGGCTGCTCCAGCCCTCGATCTTGAGATGTCGCAGCGGCACCAGTCCGCGCGCGCGATACGCCGCGATAACAGCGCCCGCCTGATGGTTCAAAAGCCCCGACAGGATCACGCGCGCCGAAGGCGCGAGATGCTTTGTCATGGGTCCGGCGAGCTGCCGCAGCGGATTGGCCAGGATGTTGGCCAGCACCAGGTCGAACGGGCTGTGCCTGGCAAAGTCTGGCGCCGAAAAGCCGGTGGCCCGGATCACCTGCACGAAATTGCCCGCGCCATTGAGCCGCGCATTGTCCCGCGCGACCCTCACCGATGGCGCGTCGATGTCGCTGGCAAATATCCCGCGATGCATCGCCTTGGCGGCGGCAATCGCCAGCACGCCGGTGCCGGTGCCGAGATCGAGCACGCGCTGCGGCCGCCGCGCCTTCAGGACATGGTCGAGCAGCAGCAGGCAGCCCCGCGTGGTGCCGTGGTGACCGGTGCCAAAGGCCAGCGCCGCCTCGATCTCGACGCCGAGCTTGTTGGCCGGCACCCGCGCGCGATCATGGGCGCCATGGACGACAAAGCGCCCGGCCGGCACCGGCACGAGGTCTTTGAGGCTGGCGTTGACCCAATCCCTGGCCTCGACGGTGTCGAAGGCGAGGGTGGTGGCTACTTCCTCGCTTGCCGCATTCGCCACAAGCGCACGCAGTAACGCTCGGTCCGGCGGCTCGGCAAAATGCACGGTCGCGTCCCAGCGCCCGTCAGGCCGCTCGAATGCCGCCACGGCCGCTTCGCCCTCGATGAGTATCTCGCTCAGCAGGTCGACCACGCGTTTGGCGGCGCGCTCGTCGCCGATCGCAAATGTCGCGCGGTGGGAGGCGGGAGTGAGGGTGGGGGTGTTCACTTATCTCTCGGTTGCAGGGTCACGATTGCGTTGCCGGCGATGCCGTACCCTTAGGCCGTGGTAGGCTTGGTGGAAAGCAGGAGGCCGTAATGGACGTATTATCTATTCTGCTTGCTGTGGTCTGCGTGGGGTCGATCCTGATCATCGGCGGCCTGGCCGACGATCTGGGACGCAAGCCGTCGCGCTGGATGTGGATTGCCGTGGCGATCGGGCCCTTCGCGATTCCAATGCTCTATCTGGTTGCCGCGATTTCCGCCGTCAGAAAAATGGTGAGTGCCCCGAGGCCTTCCTGAGGTGGCGCCAGCCGGTAGTGTCTCAGTTTGAAATTTTAGGCTCCAAGTCGGATTCGTGCCAAAATCGATCGTCGTCAACGACGGCGTACCAATGGCCGTCTTTTTCTGAGCGGTTTATTACCCCCGTGAAAAGCAGATAGTCCGGCTCCCCTTTGTCATTGGCGTCATCGCTATAAAAGTTGAGGCGCATGCCGGGGACCGGAACAAGATTTTCGGCCTCCATGTCTTGCCGCGTGCCATTAGTGAATGGGTGTCTTCCTCCGGGACCTCCGCATACATAGAGATAAATCCTGCCTGCCGGACGATAGCTTTCCATATCATCCCCTCCCTTGCGAAGCTTACCGCTAAGCATT
>CAVOML010000010.1:0-132633 GCA_963697015.1 uncultured Alphaproteobacteria bacterium | reverse complement strand
CGTTACTTCTCGCATCGGGCCTATTCGACAAGCCGGGTATTTCAATTCGTCCTTGCATTCCTCGCGCAAAGCACCGCCCAAAAAAGCGTGCTGTGGTGGGCCGCGAAGCATCGGCATCATCATTTGCACTCGGATACCGAGCGGGATACGCATTCACCCAGGCATAAGGGCTTCGTGTACAGTCATGTCGGCTGGATTTTCCATCGACAGCATGACGCCACCGACCTGGTGAAGGTCTCCGATTTTACCTCGTATCCCGAGTTGATGTGGCTGCACAAACTGGAGGTCTTGCCGGCAATCGTGCTTGGAGCGCTCTGCGTCCTCATTGCCGGATGGTCCGGGCTCGTGGTCGGCTTTCTCTGGAGCACCGTCCTGCTGTACCACGCTACATTCTGCATCAATTCGCTCGCGCACGTTCGCGGCAGCAAGCGGTATGTGACGGGAGATGATTCCCGCAACAATTGGCTGCTGGCCCTGTTCACGATGGGTGAGGGTTGGCACAACAATCATCATGCTTGCCAAAGCAGCGCGCGGCAGGGCTTCCGTTGGTGGGAGATGGATGTGACCTATTATGTTCTGGTGGTCCTCTCCTGGCTCGGGATTGTCTGGGATCTCAAGGCCCCGCCCGAGAAGGTGCTGCGCAATGAACAGCGTTTGGGGTCACGCGCCTTACGAAGAACGGCAGAGCAACTCGCCGGACGTTTCAATCCCGAACACATCGCGCATGCGATCAAATCGTCGGTTCACGAGTCCGAATTGCCGTCGGTTCGGGACGCGCTGCTGGCGTTGCGACATCAGGCTGATTTGCTCTGGAATCGGCGCCTGCCGAACATGCCGACTCGGGAGCTGCTCCTGACTGAAGCGCGAAACATGTTCCCGAAGACGCCGTCCCTGGACGACATCGTCGACGGTGCCTATCAGCTTCTTGTCGAAGCCGTCGGTGCCTTGTTGATCGTTCCACCGCAATGGGCCACGGTGACTTCGAAAGCCCAGTCGAACACGTAGTGCAGGCGCGATACCGAGACTGCCTGACGGGCAAATCAGTTTGACCAATTTGGCCGATTCATCGCTCGCCGATGCCGCAAAGCGTGATTGTTTTCGTCCATCCCGCGCTCACCAGGGGCGTATCGCGATCGTCACGGACGTAGGGTGCGGGAGGCGATGGACGCGTTGGTGCGCATACGACGAAGCGCGCTGATGCGGACGGCCAAGCCGTGTGGTCCTGATCTCCCGACGCTGTCCCGACGCTGGGATCAAGCTCTGCGAGACGTTTCGCAGCCTCCGGAATACTGGATCGCCCGGTCGAAGCCGGGCGATGACACCGAGTCTGTTGTTAGGCAATTGAACGGTTTGCGGACGCCTTGCCCATGCCCGTGCTGCTTTCAGCCTTCGCCGAGCAGTTGATTGATGCGCCGTTCGAGTTGACGCTTCTTCTTCTCGCTGTGGCGCAGCCGCGCATCGAGGTCGTTGTCGGGGGAATCGGAGACCATGGCGCGGAAGGCGAGGCCGACGCGATTGGCCTGCCGCCAGATCATGTGGGCGAGGAAAGAGCGGCCTTTGCGCGAAATCTTCAGGTTCATCTCGGCAGGGATGCGTGCGGCAGGGTCGAACTCGACGCAGGCGCCATTGTCGCTGAAATTGCGCACGACGCAGTCCATGGTCGAGCCGCGGTCGCTGATTTCGGCCACGCCGCCCATGAACACCTTGTCCCGCACGCTTTCGCGCCGTTCCTGCATCGCTTGCTCCTCCATGAACCCGGGAATTTACGCCGCCCGGTGGCGAAAAGAAGGGCACGGGAACGGCGATGTCGCGTTAACGTAAACCGATCCGCCACCGGTTTTCCGAAATCCCCGCGGAATGCCGCGCCGCGTTATATTCACGGGGACAGACGATATGGTCGGCTCATGGCTAACGGCAGGCGATTTCCTGACAGCATGCGGCGCGCAGCTTCCGTACTGCTCGCTCTCTTGCTGCTGCCGGTCCCTGCCGGGGCCGAAGATGGTGAATCCGCAAGCCCGCGCTATGTGCATCCGAGCGTCGAGGAGCTCGCAATCCCGCAGCCGTCGATCATCACCGTGGACAGCGGCACGGCGGAAGCCATCTGCCTGATGATCGAATCCGCGGCGCGGGAGAACAGCCTGCCGCTGGAGTTCTTCGCACGGGTGATCTGGCAGGAGAGCCGCTTCAACGCCGGCGCCGTCGGGCCGATGACGCGCTATGGCTCGCGGGCGCAGGGTATCGCCCAGTTCATGCCGGGGACGGCAAGCGAACGCGGCCTGTTCGATCCCTTCGATCCCGTGAAGGCGCTGCCAAAGGCCGCGGAATTCCTGGCCGAGCTGCGCAATCAGTTCGGCAATCTCGGGCTTGCGGCTGCGGCCTACAACGCCGGTCCGCGCCGGGTGCAGGAATGGCTCGCCGGCAGTGGCGGGATGCCGGGTGAAACGCGCAATTACGTCTACAACATCACCGGCTCGTCCGTCGACGATTGGGCCAAGGCGGGCAAGGGCGGCAAGACGCCGGAGAGCGCGCCGCCGACCACCTGCCGCGATTTGATGGCGCTGCTCAAGCAAGCGCCCAATCCCTTCGTCACGCACCTCGAGGAGCGCGTGAAACTGGCCGCGGCCAAGACCTGGGGCGTGCAACTCGCGGCCGGCTTCGACCGCAACAAGGCGCTCGCGATGTATGCCCGCGCGGTCAGGAATCTGAGCGCCGTCATCGGCGATCGCGATCCAAGCATCCTCAGCTCAACCCAGCGCAGCCGCGGCTTCCATGCCTTCTACCAGGTGCGATTCGGCGCCGACACGCGCACGGAGGCCGACGATCTCTGCAACCGTATCCGCAAGGCCGGCGGCGCGTGCTTCGTGCTAAAGAATATGTTCGTGCGAGGATGAGTGGCGACCGTGCTGACGCGGCGGTCGATCTTTGCCGGCATTGCCTCCGGCGAAATCGTCATGCTGGCCGGCAAGTGGTGGCTCGGATGAGCGCCATTGCAGCGTTGCGGGTTTCCGCTAGGCTATCCCCAACAAGAACGATCGAGGGAAACGCCATGCGGAAAAACCGGGCCCTGCTGTGTCTTGCTTTCACGCTCATGCTTGCGGCGCCACAGGCATCCCACGCGGCCGATTATCCGGCGCGGCCCATCAAGCTCGTCGTGCCCTATGTCGCGGGCGGGCCGACCGATGCGCAAGCCCGTCGGTTCGCCGAATATCTCGCGCGTGACCTGAAGCAGGCCGTCTATGTCGAGAACAAGGGCGGCGCGCAGGGCGCGATCGGCGCCGAGGCGGTGGCCCATGGCGATCCCGACGGGTACACCCTGCTGTTCACGACGTCGTCGGTGATCGAGCTCAATCAGGTGCTGTACAAGAAGCTCGCCTACGATCCCGACCGCGAGCTTCGGGTGCTCGGGATTCTCACCGATGTGCCCATGATCATGATCGTTCATCCGTCCATACCGGCGAAGACGCTCGCCGAATTCCTTGACTATGCAAGGCAGAATCCCGGCAAGCTCAATTTCGGTTCGGCCGGCAGCGGCAGTATCGGCCAACTCGCCGGCGAGATGTTCAAGCAGCAAACCGGTGTTGAGATGACCCACGTGCCGTACAAGGGCGCGGGTGCCGCGCTGACCGACCTGTTGTCGGGTCAGATCCAGTTGATGTTCGAGTTGGTCGGCATCTCGCTGCCGCCGGTACAGGCGGGATTGTTACGGCCCCTCGGGGTTAGTTCGACCGAACGCATCGCCGAGTTGCCGGATTTGCCGACGATTGCCGAAAGCGGCTATCCCGGCTATCGCGTCAGCGTGTGGTATGGTATCGCCGCGCCCACCGGGATGGCGGCGGAGGCCGCACGGATGATCAGCGCGAGCATCAACCGTGCGCTCGATGACGAAGCGTTCCGCGCGTCGCTGACCAAGGCCGGCTTCGCGCCGCTAAAACCGCGCAGCGAAGACGCGATCAGGCAATTCGTCGAGGCCGACAAGGCGCGTTGGTTGAACGTGGTCAAGAAGCTGAATTTCTCGCTGGATTGAATGGAATGGTACGAGAGAACGAAATCCGTGACGGCGAGCTTTCCGTCGACGTGCCGCCGGCCAACGACGCCGGGCTCATCTTCATCGGGCGTATCCGCACGCCCTGGACCTCGCGGCTCGCCACACCGCGGCAGGGCCGTGACGACGGGCCGATCTGCCGGCTCGAAGTCTTCGAGCCCTGGGTGCCGGCGATCAAGGGCGTCGACTTCTACTCCAATCTCGAAGTGATCTACTGGCTGCACCGGTCGCGCCGCGACCTCGTGCTGCAGAGCCCGAAGAACAACAAGAACACGCGCGGCACGTTTTCGCTGCGCTCGCCGGTGCGGCCGAATCCGATCGCGACGTCGATCGTGAAATTCGTCGGCATCGAAGGCAATGCCGTGCTGGTGCGCGGGCTCGATTGCCTCGACGAGACGCCGCTGCTGGACATCAAGCCCGACCGCTGCGAGTTCACGCCGCTGGCGCCGCCGCAGGCAGGCGATTTCGAGACGGAGTGATCACGCTGACACGAGGGAGCGCATGAACCGTCGCAGCTTTGTTGCAGGCCTCGCCGCGGCGATCGGCTTCCCGGCGGCATTGGCGCAATCGGCTCGTCCGGTTCCCGAGGTCGTACTGTTCTATACCGGCCCGGCTGGGTCCGCCGAATTGCGTGCGAAGCTGGTGAAAGAGGATCTTGTTGCCGACGGTCTTGTCGAAGGCAGGAACTTCATCATCACGCTGAAGGTGGCCGAGCACAATGACGAGTTGCCCAGGCTCTCGAGCGAACTGGTGCGGCCGGGCGTTGCCGTGGTGCTGGCGATCGGTCCGGCTGCATTGCGGGCGGCGCGGGCCACGACAGCGATTCTCCCGATCGTCGCGCTCGACCTTGAGACCGATCCGGTGAAGACAGGCATGGCCTCCAGCCTGGCGCATCCCGGCGGCAATGTGACCGGCCTGTTCTTCGACTTTCCGGAGTTCAGCGGCAAGCTTCTCGAATTGCTCAACGAGGCAAGGCCCGGACTGACCCGCATCGCCGCGCTCTGGGACCCTGCCAGCGGCCCGGTGCAGATCGAAGCCGCGCGGGCCGCGGCCGCGGCGCGCAACATGCGTTTGCAGACGCTGGAGGTCGCCGACCTCGCCAAACTTCCCGAAGCTTTTGCCGCCGCCGAAGCCGAGCAGGCGCAGGGCTTGCTCGTGCTGTCCTCGCCTCTGTTCAGCTCGATCAGCGGCATCAAGCCGGTTGCTGAGCTCGCCGCGCAACACAAGCTCGCGGGTATCACGCTGTTCCCCGAATTCGCAAAATCCGGTGGGCTGATGGGTTACGGCCCGAGCGTCACCGACCTCTATCATCAGGCCGGCGGCCTGGTTGCAAAGGTCTTGCGCGGCGAGAAGCCCGCCGAGCTGCCGCTGGAGCGGCCGAGCCGCTACCAGCTCGTCATCAACCTCAAGGCCGCGAAGGCGCTGGGTCTCACGCTGCCGCCTTCGCTGGTGGCGCGGGCGGATGATGTGATCGAATGAGTGCGCCAGCCGCAAGCTGGTGCGATCCAGCCGGTGAAAGTCCGGCCCAAGTAAGGAGTAGCGTCCGCTTGGTAACGAGTGTTGCGTGGTCACTGGCGACAGTGACTGCGAAGCGTACACAGTGATTGCGTGGGGTGTGGGATTGAGCCACGAAAGATCAGATGTCGCAGGGGCCGAGGGTTTTTATTCGCTCGAAGGCAACATGTGCGGCACCGCTATGCGAGGTGCTGACGCCCTGCCGGGGTCCAAGGCCACATCACGTGCAAAAGGATCGCATCGGAAGCTGGGAGATCTCGGGTTTGACCGGAACGGTGTAGCCGTTACCGGCCCGCGTCGGGAAGGTGAGGAGCCGTAGCCGATGATGAACGGACCCGAGAAGTCTGACTCTGTCATAGTAGCTGTGAAGCTGACGAACAAAACGGAGCGATCCGCGGCGGAGTTGGTGGAGCGAAGGGCAGGGACCGAGGGGAATGCGGGTTAGTGAAGCACGTACTGGACTCAGTGCCAGACCAGCGTGTCACAGGAGTTGGCTCGCATACGGCACGTTTTCGCCGTTGACACCCGAGGTGGGAGCCGTATGCGGGAAAGCCGCACGTACGGATCTGTGCGGGGGGCGCGAGGTAACTCGCGTCCCTACCGCGAAGCCCTTACTTCAGCGCCGCGGCGAGCTTCGTCGCGTTGTCTTCCAGCACTTTCACGTCTTCCTTCCGGCTCGCCGGCGGCAGCAGCGCGACGCCGCTATGGCGCGGCATCACGTGCACATGCAGGTGAAACACCACCTGTCCGCTCGCGGGTTCGTTGAATTGCTGGACGGTAATGCCGTCGGCGTTGAATGCTTTCTTTGCAGCGGCGGCGATCTTGTGGGTCGCGCTCGCGACATGCAGATAATCCTCGACCTTGATGTCGAGAATGTTGCGGGCGGGCGCCTTAGGGATCACCAGCGTGTGGCCGGGTGCGCGCGGCATGATGTCGAGGAAGGCCAGCACATGCTCGTCCTCATAAACCTTGTAGCAGGAGAATTCGCCGCGCAGGATCTTTGCGAATGGATTGTTGTTGTCATAGGCGGTCATGGCAGGCTCCCGGACTTTTCCTTTACTCACACCGTCAGCGCGCGGGCGTCAAGGCGCCTCGCCCTCGACCTTGCGGAACGGGCCCATCTCGGTGAGCTCGCGGCCGGCTTCCGAGACATAGGCGCGCTCGCGCCTCAGGTAGTCCGCAATCGCGCGGCGCAGATCGGGATCGGCGATGTAATGCGCGGAGTAGGTGGTGTGCGGCAGATATCCGCGTGCGAGCTTGTGCTCGCCCTGCGCGCCGGCCTCGACGACTTCGAGCTTACGCTGGATCGCGAACTCGATCGCCTGGTAGTAGCAGACCTCGAAATGCAGGAATGGATGATGCTCGATCGCGCCCCAGTTGCGGCCGAACAGCGTATCCGAGCCGACGAAATTGATCGCGCCCGCGATCCAGCGGCCATTGCGTTTGGCCATCACCAGCAGCACGTCCTGGCTCATGCTTTCGCCGATCAGCGAGAAGAATTTTCGCGTGAGGTAAGGCCGGCCCCATTTGCGCGAGCCAGTCTCCATGTAGAATTGGAAGAACGCATTCCAGGCGTCTTCGGTGATGTCCTTGCCGGTGAGCCAATGGATGGTGATGTCGGCAGCGACGGCCTCGCGGCGCTCGCGCTTGATCGCCTTGCGGTGGCGCGAATTGAGGCTGGCAAGGAAATCGTCGAACGTCGCAAAGCCCTGGTTGTGCCAGTGGAACTGCTGGTCCGTGCGCCGCAGGAAACCGTGTTCGGCGAGAAATTTCGATTCGGCTTCGCGCGCGAAGGTGACGTGCACCGATGAAGCCTTGCTGACGCCGGTGAGCGCCACGAGGCCGCTTGCGAGCGCGGAGCCGATCTGCTCGCGATCGACATCGCGGCGGATCAGGAGGCGAGGGCCTGTTGCCGGCGTGAAAGGAACCGAGCATTGCAGTTTCGGATAATAACGTCCGCCGGCGCGCTCGAAGGCATCGGCCCAGCCGCGGTCGAATACGTATTCGCCCTGCGAGTGCGATTTCAAATAGCACGGTACGACGCCGACGACCTTTTCGTCGATTTTCGCCAACAGGTGCCGCGGTCCCCAGCCGGTGCGGGCGATGGCCGAGCCGGATTCTTCGACGGCCGAAAAAAAGGCATGGGACACAAAGGGATTGTAATAGGGCTTTGAATCCGCACAGGAGCCGGCGGGCGCGAGGGTGTCGAACCCGCCGAGATCGGAAGCCGGATTGGCGCAGGCATTCCACTCCTCGGCGGGAACGTCGCCAACGGAGGGAACGGCTTCGAGCGTGATTTCAGAAGAGTCCATCGAGGCTCTTGATTAGTCCGCCCAAAGATCGTGCATCGCCGCACAGAGTTCAAGTGCGGAGAGCGAGGATCAGGTTCCCGGCACAAAGCCTTCAAAGATCATCTGGTCGGCGAAGCGCGCGGCGCGGCCGCGCTGTTCCGGCGTGCGCACCGTCCAGGTCAACAGAGGGCAGCGGAACAGGTTGCGCGCGAGCCAAGGCGCTGCGGAGGGCAATTCATCGACCCGGTAGGCGACGAAATCTGGTCGGGTGCGGAACAAGTGGCGCAGATGCGTCATGCCGCGGCGTTGTTCGGGCGAGGCGTCGGGCCAGTCCGCGACGGTGTAATCGTGCTCGGCGACGATGCCCCGCGTGCGCGACGGGATCAGTTCGCGCAAGCCAATGACTTGGTCGGGATCGAAGGACATGCCGACCGCGGGGCCCTGATAGACCGACAGCACCTCGGCCATCCGCTTCACCAGCTTGCGATCGCCGTCAAAGTGGCTCTTGACCTCGATCACCAGCGGCACGCGGCCGGCGACGAGATCGCAGAGATCCGTCAGCGTCATCATCCGCTCGGCCGTGCCCTTGAAGCGCACTGCCTTCAGCTCCGCGGCCGTCTTGGTCTTGAGCGCGCCGCTGCCCTCGGTGAGGCGGCCGAGGTCGTCGTCATGATGCACCATCGCCTCGCCGTCGGAGGTGAGTTGGATGTCGCATTCGATAGTGAAATTGCCCGCGATCGCGGCTTCCGCCGCCGCCGGCATGTTCTCGATGATGCCGCGGGAGGCATCATGCAGGCCGCGATGAGCGACCGGCCGCGCCGTCAGCCAATCCGGTGCGCGCACGTCAGGCCACCTCGAACAATCCCTCGACCTCGACCGCGGCGTCGGCCGGTAGCGAGGCGACGCCGACGGTGGTGCGGGCGTGGCGGCCCTTGTCGCCGAATACCTCAACCATCAGGTCGGAGGCACCGTTCAACACCTTTGGCCCGTCGAGGAAATCCGGCGCCGAGTTGATGAAGCCGCCAAGCCGCACCACGCGCACGACCTTGTCGAGGTCGCCGAGCGCGGCCTTGATCTGCGCGAGCAGGTTGATGCCGCAGCCGCGCGCCGCCGCCTTGCCCTGCTCGATGCTGACGCCGGCCCCAAGCTTGCCTTTGGCGATCAGCTTGCCCTGCGGGTCGAAGCAAACCTGGCCGGAGACGAACAGCAAATTGCCTGTACGAACGAAGCCGACATAATTCGCCACGGGCATGGGCGCGTCATGCAGGTTGATGCCCATTGAAGCCAGTCTCTGCTCGATCGCGCCCGCCATGTTCGATCCCCGGTTAGTGCTGATTAATTTTTGTACAGGTCTTGCTTGTTTCGCGCATCGCGCCAGCACATGCAAGCGAGAGCGGGTTTTGGTGTGCTTGTGCCCAAAATTAGCACGTTTCCGTGAAGCGGCCCCAGTTGCGACGCAATGGCGCGGTCAGTAATGTACCGAATCTCTCTCGAGAAGCGCCAAGGGACCGTCATGGATCGACTGCTGCGGACCTCGTTCGCGTTGCTGGCTCTCGCTGCGGTGGCGTGCGGGCCGGCGAAAGCTGCCGCCGGCGCTGCGTTCCTGCCGCATCAGGCGCTGTACGACCTCAGCCTGGTGAAGTCGCGCGGCTCCAACCCCGTCAACAGCGCGCGGGGCCGCATTCTCTACAATTTCTCCGGCAGCGCCTGCGAAGGTTACACCAGCGAATTCCGCCAGGTCTCCGAGCTCGAGATCGGCGAGGGCAAGATGATGCTGAGCGACCTGCGCTCGAGCTCCTGGGAAGACGGCGAGGGCAAGAGCTATCGCTTCAAGATCGATGCCCGCACCAACGACAATGATTCCAGTCCCGTCGACGGCATCGCGGAGCGGACCGGCGACCGCATCACCGTCAAGCTGAAGCAGCCGGAGGCCAAGACCTTCACCCTCGACGGCTCGACCGTGTTTCCGACCGAGCAGATCCAGCGCATCATCGCCGCCGCCAAAGAAGGCAAGTCGCTGCTGGAGCTGACGGTCTATGACGGCTCCGACAATGGCGAGAAGGTTTACAACACGCTGTCGGTGATCGGCCAGCCGATCCCGGGCGACAAGCAGATCGCCGCTCCCGATCCGTCTACCTCCGACGAGCACATGAGGTCGCTGACGCGCTGGCCGGTGACTGTCAGCTATTACGACCGCGACGCGCAGAAGAAGGATGGCGAGCAGACCCCGGTCTATTCGATGTCTTTCGAGCTCTACGAGAACGGCGTCTCGCGCGCGCTGGTGCTGGACTACAATGATTTTGTGATCTCCGGTGCGATGGGCAAGTTCGACGTCAAGGACGCCAAGCCCTGCAAGTGATGCCGTCGTTCATTCCTCGATCTCCGGTCCGTCATAGGCAATCCCGCGTATCACCGCGGCCTGCCCGAACTTCTTGCGCAATCCGTCGATCGCGCGCTCGGCATGAGCGGCGCGACGGTCGAGCATGTCGGTGTCGTCGGCCTCAGAGCCCTTGCGCAACGCGCTGACGCCGGTGCCCATCAGTCGAAACGCGGTGCCGTCGATTTCGCGTGAGAGCATTTCGCGCGACACCGCAAAGATCTTGGCCGCCAATTGCGTCGGGGCCGCGATCGACTGCGATCGCGTGCGCTGGCGGAAATCGGCGGTCTTCAGCTTCAGCGTGATGGTGCAGCCTGAAAGATCGCCGTTCTTCAGCCGCAACGAGACCTTTTCCGACAACCGCCACAACAGCTTTTCCAGCGCCGCGAAATCGCGGATGTCGTTCTCGAACGTGGTCTCGCTCGAGATCGTCTTGGCGCCGCGATCCGGCACCACCTGGCGGTCGTCGATGCCGCGCGCGAGCCGCCACAGCCTGCGGCCCTCGCTGGGAAACTGCTTCATCATCTCGATCTCATCGGCGCGCTGCAGGTCGGCGATGACGCGAAAGCCGCGGCCGGCGAGCCGTTCCTGCGTCGCCGGACCTACGCCAAAGATGAAGCCGACCGGCTTGTCCGCCAGCATCGTGCGCGCCTCGTCCTGATCCAGCACGGCAAAGCCGCGCGGCTTGTCGAGATCGGAGGCGACCTTGGCCAGGAACTTGTTCACGGACAATCCAACCGAAACGGTGATGCCGATTTTGGCCTCGACCTCGCGCGCAAATTTCGCCAGCACCTTGGCGGGGATCATGCCGTGCACGCGCTCGGTGCCGGAAAGATCGAGGAAGGCCTCGTCGATCGAGAGCGGCTCGACCAGCGGCGTCAGCGCCTGCATGGCCTGGCGCACCTCGCGCCCGACCCGGACATATTTGGCCATGTCGGGTCCGATCACGGTCGCCTGCGGGCACAGCGCCAGCGCCTTGAACATCGGCATCGCCGAATGCACGCCATAGGTGCGCGCGATGTAGCAGGCCGCCGATACCACGCCGCGCTTGCCGCCGCCGATGATCACCGGCTTGTCGGCGATCTCGGGATTGTCTCGCTTCTCCACGGTGGCGTAGAACGCATCGCAATCGATATGCGCGAGCGTGAGCGCGGCGAGCGCGGGATGACGCACGAGGCGAGGGGAGCCGCAATGGCCGCAGCGCCTTGCCTTGAACTCGAGATCGCCGAGGCAATCCCGGCAAAAGCAGGTCGGCGCGCTCACCGCTGCCGCAACTGTGCTCACGGCACGTCGCGCTCCCATTTGGGATCGCCGAGCACTTCGCGCGCCGCCATGACATTGGTCGGATGCAGCTCGGAAGCCTTCGCAAACGCCTTCACGGTCGCGTCATCGCGCAGCACGAAGTCGAGCACGCTGGCCAAAAACTTCGGATCGGCGGCCGATTTTCGCAGCGTTTCCGGCCCAATCCCGCTTTCGGCCAGAAACAGCCCCAGCCGCTCGGAATCGGAGGCGACGAAGCTCAGGGCCTGAATCGCAACGATTTCAGCGGCTTCCCGGGGGTTTTGAACAGGCTTTTTCAAGCGTCCATTTGCCTTTCCATTAACTTATGGTCTCTAATTTGCAGCCATCATGCCCGAGTCTTTCGAACCTGTTCAAGCAAGTGGCAACCACGTCGCTGAAGTTAAAATCCGGCTTAACGGGTTAGAGCGAATCTGGCGCTAGTTTGAATTTACCTTTCGATGCGCATCTTCGGCGTGTCTTGAAGCACCTTTAATCCGGCCTGTAGCACAAGGGATGGGAGGACAGGGTGGCAAAGACCGTCCTGATCGTCGAGGACAACGAGCTCAACATGAAGCTGTTTCGCGACCTGTTGGAAGCGCACGGCTATCAGACCTCCGGCACCAGCAACGGTCACGAGGCGCTGAACCTCGTCCGCCAGATGCGTCCCGACCTGATCCTGATGGACATCCAGCTGCCGCAAGTGTCCGGCCTCGAAGTCACGCGCTGGATCAAGGACGATCCGGAGCTGCGTGCCATCCCCATCGTCGCCGTCACCGCGTTTGCGATGAAGGGCGACGAAGAGCGCATCCGCGAAGGCGGCTGCGAGGCCTATCTGTCCAAGCCGATTTCCGTCGGCAAGTTCATTGAGACCGTCCGCCGATTTATAGGGTAGGGAGTTTAGTCTGTGTCCGCACGTATCCTTGTAGTCGACGACGTCCCGGCCAACGTAAAGCTTCTGGAAGCCCGGCTGTCGGCCGAATATTTCGATGTGCTCACCGCGGCGAGCGGCACGGAGGCGCTGCAGATGTGCCAGCGCGCCGAATGCGACATCATCCTGCTCGACGTGATGATGCCCGACATGGACGGCTTTGAGGTCTGCCGGCGCCTGAAATCCAATCCTGTCACGCATTTCATTCCGGTGGTGATGATCACCGCGCTTGACAGCCCCGCCGATCGCGTGCGCGGGCTGGAGGCCGGCGCCGACGATTTCCTCACCAAGCCGGTGTCGGACCTCGTGCTGATCGCGCGCGTCCGATCGCTGACGCGGCTGAAAATGATGACCGACGAGCTGCGCATGCGAGCGCTCACCTCGCTCGAGATCGGCGTGCAGGCGCCGGAGCGCAGCGCGGTCACCGATACCGGCAAGGGCGGCCGAATTCTCCTGGTCGACGACCGGCAACCCTCCTATGAGCGGCTGGCGCCGGTGCTCGCCGCCGAGCACCACGTCGATGTCGAGACCAATCCAGCCGAAGCGCTGTTTCACGCCGCCGAGGGCAATTACGACCTCCTGATCGTTTCGCTCGATCTCGACAATTTCGACGGCTTGCGGCTCTGCAGCCAGGCGCGCTCGCTGGAGCGCACGCGCCACGTACCGATTCTGGCGATCGCCGAAGCCGAGAGCAATACGCGCCTGTTGCGCGGCCTCGAGATCGGCGTCAACGACTATCTGTTGCGTCCCGTCGACAAGAACGAGCTGCTGGCGCGGGCGCGCACGCAGATCAAGCGCCGACGCTATGCCGACGATCTCCGCGACAATGTGCAGAACTCGATCGAGATGGCGATCACGGATGCGCTGACGGGCCTGCATAATCGCCGCTACATGGAGAGCCATCTGGCGACGCTTGCGGAGCAGGCCTCGGCGCGCGGCAAGCCGCTGGCGCTGATGATGCTCGACATCGACTATTTCAAGTCGATCAATGACAATTACGGCCACGATGCCGGCGACGACGTGCTGCGCGAATTCGCGGTGCGCGTCCGCAAATCGATCCGCGGCATCGATCTCGCCTGCCGCTATGGCGGCGAGGAGTTCGTGATCGTGATGCCGGAGACGGACCTGCATGTCGCCGGCGTAGTCGCCGAACGGCTGCGTCGCTCGATCGCGGGCGAGCCGTTCGCGATCCACAAGGGCGCCAAGCGCGTCGAGGTCACGATCTCGATCGGGATTTCGACCCTGGAGAAAAAGGGCGAGTCGGTCGGCGATGTCCTCAAGCGCGCCGACAACGCGCTCTACCGCGCCAAGCACGACGGCCGCAACCGCGTGGTGTCGCAGGCGGCGTGAGCGGGTTTTCGATCTGAATTTCAAACAGCAATCTCCGCTGTCGTGCCCCGCCAACGGGTCGCGCGAACGCGCGCCCGATGACAGGCTCCGGCGGGGGCATCCAGTATCGCAGAAGCGTGTCGGTTGAGAACAGCCGTCTCTGGAATACTGGATCGCCCGGTCAAAAGCCGGGCGATGACATCTGGAAAAGACATGAAGCCGCATTCCCGCGGCACGAAATGTCCGGGCTTTGCATCGGTATCGTCCCTCAGAGATGAGGGCGCAGGGAAAGCCGGATGCACGTCGCACCCGCAGGCTCGTGTGCCAGGTGGAAAGCAGAGAAAGCACACGAGTTAACCACAGGTACGCCGAAACATTCCGGCCTTCCCTGCGCAATGGTTTAGCGGCTTATGACGCGCTCTCCTCGGTGTCCGGGCTTTTCTAGCCACCGTCGCCCGTGAAGTCGTCCACGGGCTTGATCCCGGCATCGGAGGATCAGGACCACACGTTTTCGCCGTCCGCGTTCGCCTCACTCGTCGTGTGAAGCCAAAACGTCCATCGCATCCCGCAGCCAACGTTCGTGACGATCGCGAAGCGCCCCTCTATCGAGCGCGGGACGCGCAAATAGGAGCCACTGATTTGCCCGACGGCGCAAGCGAAAAATTCGTCGCAACGGGCCTGGAAGGCTGCAAGCGATCTGAATCAGCTCACGAAATTGGCTTTTTGGCGCAGGCGATTTCGGCGAATTTTTGAGCCGCGCGAGTAGCGCAAGCGGCGCTCATTGGCGAGAGTTATGCTCACGAAAGCCTGCGGAACAGATAGACCAGGCCGTGGGTGCCTTGTTCGCGTTTGCATTCGATCTTGCCGTCGCGCACCAGGCGATCGAGGCGGGCCCGCGTCTTGCGATCGTCGGCGGCGCCGATCAGCCGCGAAACCGCGGTGCAGCCCAGCCAGGTCTTGACCGGCATCGTCTCCAGGATCCTCGCCTCGGTCTTGCGCGCCATCATGCGCTGCGGAGCGTTGCTGGCGCGTTCGCTCGGATTGCGCGATGGCAGGACGCGGGATCTTTTTTCTACGGTTGTGTTCACAAAGCCTCCGGCAGGCGTTCAACTCGCCCGCGTGATGGCGCGTCGTTCGATGTCCTGACCTGTCACTTCTTTTTCTTGCTCATTCGATCCGGCAAGAGCGAGACGGCGATCTTGTCTTTCAGCTCGGCGCAGGTCTTGCGGGCCTCTGCGACCACCAAAGAACAACTTTCGATGTGGTCGAATGCGCGCTTGGCTTCCTCGCGGTAGCGCGCCGCGACTTCCTTGAGCTCCTCGGTCACCGCCAGCGCATCGCGGGTCATGGCCTCGCACTGCTTGACGCGTTCAAGCACCTCGGCGCCCATCGCCTCGATTTCCTTCGCCGTTGCTTCGTATTCACGAACCACGGCTTCCGCCGACAATTTGCCGATCTCTGTAGCCCCGTCGCGGTGTTCGACATATTCCGGCATCGCAAGCGCCGGTGCGCCGACAGTCGGCGGGGCAACGTGAGCGGAACGCGGTTCGTACTGCGGCGGTCTGTTGCGAACCTCCGCCTGGATTTCACGCTCCATTTCCGTCAGGGGTCTTCCCGTTGTTGATTGGACCATTACGATTTCTCCCTTGGATCAGGGTTGAGGGAAGCGCTAGATGTAGGAACCCTGAGTTGCCGTGCGCCAACGCGCAATGAAATGTGCCGGTTAAGCTTGCTAATTTAGATTAATGCCGGCGCTGCGGGTTAATTCTGGAACCGTCACACACAAGGGATGCCGCACCGATCCGCCATCGGGCAGATCAGCGGCCAACGCCGGGGTGTTTTGGGGTGGGCTCCAGTGATTTTCAGGACCAACTCGGCGACCACGCGGACCTACTTCAGGGCTTCGCAGACACGCCGCTGTGATCCGGGGCGATCGTGGCGGTGTTGCGCAGCGACACGCTGCGCCACCACGCGTCCAGCGCCTCGCGGTCGCAGGCGAGCTTGACGCTCATGCCGCCGGCGAACTTGATCCAGTCGGCAAAGCGGTCGTGTGAGACGGCGATGACCACGGCAATGTCGGCATCGAGCGCACGCCTGATCAGATAAGCGAGGCCCTTGCCGTCGCGCTCCCGCTTGCCGAAGCGGTTGACGATCAGGAGATCGGCACCGGCTTCGAGCGCTTCGGCGACCCGGGCTCCCGCATTCTGGAGCCGGCCAATATCCAGCCGGCAGCCGCGCGCCGCGGGGTCGAAATCCTGCGCCAGCAACAATTTCTCGCCGCTGGGAAGCAGCACAGCCGACAGGCTGGAGTCGGCGCATTGGCCGGCCTGCACCATGCCGACGGCCCGAAAGCCGCGCGCGTTCAGATCGGCCGCGAAATCGCGCAGGACCGCATCGGGGTCCTGGTGTTCGTCATAGACGAGGGCGGCGAGATCGCATTGGGCGTCGAACATGGCCTGCCTCAGTTCTTTCGAGAGAGTGGGGACCGCGGCAATAACGCCACGATCCCCTTTAAAGTTGCGCGGTCAGGCGCTCGCCCCCGGTCCGTTGATGATCTGGAGCTGGGTGAACTCCGCCAGCCCCTCTTCGGCGAACTCCGTGCCGATACCCGACTGCTTGGCGCCGCCGAACGGAATGTGCGGGGCCATGTCGAGGTGCTTGTTGATCCAGACCGTGCCGGCCTCGATCTGCTGTGCGACCTCGTGGGCGCGCTTGCGTGTCGGACGACCAGACCGAAGCCGCCGAGGCCGTAGGTCGTCGCGTTGGCGCGGCGGATCACGTCATCCTTGTCGGAATATTTGATCAGCGGCAGCACCGGACCGAACTGCTCCTCGTCGACAAGCTTTGAGCCTTCCTTGATGTCGCGCACGATGGTCGGTTCGATGAAGTAGCCGGGACGGTCCATGGCCGAGCCGCCAGCGACGACCTTGCCATTCTTGCGAGCGTCTTCGAGGAAGCCCTTCACCTTCTCGTACTGCATCTTGTTCTGCAGCGGTCCGAGCTTGGTGCCCTGCTTCGAGCCATCGTCGACCACGGTGTTCCTCGGCGATCGCGACGAGCTCGTTGCAGAGCTCGTCATAGACGGACTCGTGTACATAGAGCCGCTTGATGGCGAGGCAGACCTGGCCGGAGTTCTGGAACGCGCCTTCGAAAATGCCCGGCGCGACCTTCTTCGGATCGACGTCATCAAGCACGATGCCGGCGTCGTTGCCGCCAAGCTCGAGCGTGATCCTCTTCAACGTCTGCGCCGCGCTGGCCATCACCTTCTGGCCGGTCGCCGAGGAGCCGGTAAAGGAAATCTTGCGGATGTCGGGGTGCCTGGTCATGTCGATCGCCGAGATCGTTGGCGTCGGCGATGACGTTGAGCACGCCCTTGGGCAGGATGTCCTTGATCAACTCGGCGAAACGCAGCGTCGACAACGGCGTGGTCGGGGCCGGTTTCACCACCAGCGTATTGCCGGCCAGCAGTGCCGACGGCAACTTGAAGCTGAGGATCAGCAGCGGGTAGTTCCAGGGGATGATGGCGCCGACGACGCCGAGCGGGCGGCGATAGGCCTCGACCTTGCGGTCGCCGGAGTTCTCGATTACGCGCATCGGCAATTCGAGCGAGCCGAGATAGCGGAAGAAGGCGGCCATGCCCATGACCTCGCCGGTGGCATCCGCAAGCGGCTTGCCCTGCTCGCTGGTGAGAATGCGCGCGAGCTCGCCGGCATTGGCCTCGATCACATCGGCCATCTTGATCACGAGCTTGCGACGTTCCTCGATCGCCGTCGCGGCCCAGGCCGGGTAGGCTGCCTTCGCAGCGGCTACCGCCTTGTCGAGCTGTTCCTTGGAAGCGCGGGGGCACTGCGCCAGCACTTCCTCGGTTGCTGGATTGAGGACCGGCATGGTCTGGTCGCCGGGCACCATCTTGCCGTCGATGAGAAGATTATAGGCACTCATTGGCTTTGCTCTCCCTTGGGTTTCGCCCGCTTCCGGGCATCGTTATATCCCGATATATATCACGGTTCCGGATGGTAGGCCATCACCGCAATCTGCTGGACGGTCCTGGTCGAACGATATATCCTGATGGCTATAACGAGTAACGGCCGGAGCCATCCGATGGAATTTGAGACGCAGTCGCTGACATCCTGCGAGATCGCCGCCGACGGCGGCGCGATTTCGGTCGAGTAATTTTCGAGTCCGCAAATGAGGCCCTGACCTGAAGACGCGATCCAGGTCGGCGCTACGCTGGCGAAGTCGTTGCCGGGCCTGATCGGCAAAGCGCTGCAGACACGTTTTGGTGACGAAACCCTGCGCTATGCCTATCCGCTGGAATCCTGGGTGGTGGAACAGTCCTCGGACCCGACCCAGGGCATGATCACACTGCGCACTTCGGATGGCTTTTCGGTGTGCTTCTCCATCCCACGCCAGCAGCAGAACGAGCTTGGCGAGGCGCTGGTAGCCCAGTACGAGCCGAAAGTCCTGCGGGCGAACTAGCGCCCGCCATGCTATCTGCCGAATTGGGAATGGAAGACGCATGCGGGCCTGGCTGGTGGCAATCATGATCGGGGTAACTTCGCCCGCATCGGCTGCGGGCATCAAGGTGATGGCTGCCGGCAGCCTGAAGGAGGCTTTGACCGCGGTCTTCGCCGATTTCACCAGGCACTATGGCGGCGGCTTCGCGCCGCTGTACGGCCCGTCCGCCGGCCTGTGCGAGCGCCTGCAGAACGGCGAGGCTTTCGATGTCTTTGCCTCCGCCGCATTGCCCCATGCGCAGGCATTGACGGACGCCGGCATCTCCGGCCCGAGCATTCTGTTTACCCGCAATGCGCTCTGTGTCGTAACCGCGGCGAGCCGTCCGCTGGAGCCCGGCAATCTGGTTGAGACGCTGCTCAAACCCGAGATCAAGATCGGCACGTCGACGCCGATCTCCGATCCCGCCGGTGACTATACCTGGCAGATGTTTCACAGGATCGAGGCGCAGAAGCCCGGCGCCTTCGGCACGCTGTCGCAGAAGGCGCAACAGCTCTTTGGTGGTCCCACGACCACTGCGCCGGTAAACGGCCGGCCGCGGCTCCTGGTCGCGCTGGACAATGGCGACATCGATCTTTTCATCTATTACTGCTCGGGTGCGCAGCAGATCGTTCGCGAGTCCAGTCAATACAAGTCGGTCGCCCTGCCGCCGGAGCTTGCGGTTGGCCCGGAATATGGTCTCACCGTCTCGCGCAACGCGCAGCCGGCCGCAGCCGATTTTGCGATGTATCTGATGTCGCCACAGGCGCAAGCGACGATGAAGGCTTTCGGTTTCATCCCGGTGGCATTGCCGGCCGTGCCGTAGTCACGGCGCGCGCATGGCAGGCATCGGCAGCGGCGCTTTACGGTATCCTGCCCGCGCCGTATCTTGGAAAATATAACGATCACCAGAAACATCAGTCGATACCAAGGGAGAAGCAGTATGGCTGTGACACAGGCAATTCCGATCACGCATCATCCCTATGCGGATGGCTCCTACAAGAAGATGCTGATCGACGGCAAATGGGTCGACGCCGCCTCGGGCAAGAAATTCGAGACGCTCAATCCCGCGACCGGCGAAGTGCTCGCCACCGTCGCCGAGGGCGATGCCGAAGACATCAACCGCGCCGTCGCCGCCGCCCGCCGCGCCTTCGAGGGGCCGTGGAGCAAGGTGAAGCCGTTCGAGCGGCAGCATCTGCTGTTGAAGCTCGCCGATCTCGTCGAAAAGAACTTTGAGGAACTGTCGCAGCTCGACACGCTCGACATGGGCGCGCCGATCAGCCGCACCCGCGGCAACAAGCTGCGTGTGCTCGGCATGCTCCGCTATTATGCGGGGCAGGCGACCGCGATCCATGGCGAGACAATAGAGAACTCGCTGCCCGGCGAGATATTCTCGTACACGCTGAAGGAGCCGGTCGGCGTCGTTGGCGCCATCATTCCCTGGAACGGTCCGCTCGGCGCCAGCGTCTGGAAGATCGGCCCCGCGATCGCAACCGGCTGCACGGTGGTGCTGAAGCCCGCCGAGGAAGCGCCGCTGACTTCGCTGCGGCTCGCCGAGCTCTGCCTGGAAGCCGGCATTCCCGCAGGCGTGGTCAATGTGGTGCCGGGCTACGGCGAGACCGCGGGCGCAGCGGTCGCCTCGCACTCGGGCGTCGACAAGGTCGCCTTCACCGGCTCGCATGTCACGGGACAGTCGATCGTGCGGGCGTCGGCCGGCAATCTGAAGCGCGTCTCGCTCGAGCTCGGCGGCAAGTCCCCCGACATCGTGTTCGCCGATGCCGATCTCGATGCCGCCGTGCCGGGCGCGGCGATGGCGGTGTTCGCCAATTCGGGCCAGATCTGCAGCGCCGGCACGCGGCTGTTCGTCGAGAGCAAGGTCTATGACGAGTTCGTCGGCCGCGTCGCCGAGTTCGGCAAGAAGCTGAATGTCGGCAACGGGCTTGATCCGAACACGCAGATCGGACCCCTGGTGTCGCAGCAGCAGCTCGAGCGCGTCTCGGGCTATCTCGATATCGGCCAGAAGGAGGGCGCCAAGGCGCTGGCCGGCGGTTCGCGGCTCACCGAAGGGGCGCTCTCGAAGGGCTATTTCGTGCCGCCGACCGTGTTCGCCAATGTCCAGGACAATATGCGGATCGCGCAGGAGGAAATCTTCGGCCCGGTGATATCCGCGATCTCGTTCAAGGACTCGATGATCTGATCAGGCGCGCCAATGCCACGACCTTCGGCCTCGGCTCCGGCGTGTGGACCACGCAACGTCTCCAAGGCACACAGCATCGCGAAAGCGCTGCGCGCGGGCTCGGTCTGGGTCAATTGCTACCAGGCGATGGACCCGGCGGTGCCGTTCGGCGGCTACAAGATGAGCGGCTACGGCCGCGAGTCCGGCAAGCAACACGTCGAGGAGTACCTCAACGTCAAGGCGGTTTGGGTCAAGACGGCCTGATCTTCTCTATCTCCCCGCAGAAACGCCGAGAGGAGAAGCAAGAGACATCAAGTGGCGGCTACGGCCGCCACCGGCGCCGGTTCTGTTCGGGGGAGTCGATCGATGGTACATCGTGCTGAACCGGCCTGCAGGTCCGGCGACATCATCGACCAGGACGCGCAGCACCGATGCATGTGCTGCGACGGCGTCATTGCCAATCTTCCAGTTGAGGCATTCTCGATCGGGCTCGATCTGGGGCTCGGCCTTGTCTCCGACGAATGCGCGCTGATCTGCAACGATTGCACGGCGAGACTGATCGAGGCGAGAAAATTCGGGGCAGGACCGGCAAACAACCGGTAAGTGGCGTTTGAGCGAAAATCCGGGCTGACGAGTGCAAACAGCCGAGGACGCGGCCGCCTCCGTACAATGATCTGCGTTTCTGAAAACGAGAAATATTGATTGAGGTGGGGGCGCAACAGGCATTCAGCCGCCGATGTCCATGCCAGGAGCACTCGCGCTGCCTGAGGTTGTGCTTGCGCGGCGGACGGAAAACTGAATGATTTGAACCCGGTGCCTCGGGATCGCCTGGATCGCGGTTCGCCATGTGCCGGCCGTTGTCGCGGAGATATTCTGGAAATGTCGACCTTCCTTCCCCATGGCGCATACCTGCTGTGGAAGCCGGAACCGATCTGGCTGAACGCGGTTTCCGACGCGGTGCTGACCTGCGCGTTCTTTACGATCGCCTTCGTGCTCTGGCTTTTCGCGTGGCGGCGCCATCACGAAATCCTGGTCGTGTTCCGTGTCATCTTCTGGGGGTTCGGTCTCTTCGCGGCGCTCTGTGGGGCGGACCGCCTGCTGGCGATCCATGGGTTGTGGGACCCGGCCTACGGGTTAGAGGCGGCCGTCAAGGTAGTCCTGGCGGCGATCTCTGCAATTATCACGGCCGGGCTGTTGGTGCTGCTGCCGCGGTTCATGGTGATTTCGACACGCGTCCAGCTTCAGCAGGCCTATGCGGCGCTCGAGGAAGAGACAAGGCAGCGCCGCGAGGCCGAGGCCATGGTCAAACGCTTCCAGGAAATCGAAGCCAACGAGGCGCAGGTCCGGCAGGCGCAAAAGATGGAAGCCGTCGGCCAACTCACCGGCGGCGTCGCGCACGACTTCAACAATATCCTGACCGTGATCACCGGATGCATCGAAATGCTCGGCGATGCCGTCAAGGATCGTCCCCAACTCGTTCAGATGACGGATATGATCGACTCCGCCGCGACGAGGGGGGCCGACCTGACCCGTCACCTGCTCGCCTTCGCCCGTCGTCAGCCGCTGCAGCCGCGCAGCACCGACGTCAACACCCTGGTGGTCGATGCCGCGCAATTGTTGCGGCCGACGCTCGGCGAGCAGATCGAAATCGATTCGATGCTGGCGCATGATTCCGCGCGCGCCCTGATCGATCCCAGCCAGCTTTCGACCGCGATCCTGAACCTTGCCCTGAACGCGCGCGACGCCATGCCGAACGGCGGCAAGCTGACGCTGGAAACGAGGAACGTCGTGCTCGACGAGGACTACGCTGCCATGAACCCGGAGGTCATCCCGGGCAGTTACGTGATGATCGCAGTGAGCGACACGGGGGAGGGAATTCCCGGCGGCCTGCTCGACAAGGTGTTTGAACCTTTCTTCACCACCAAGGGCGTCGGAAAGGGATCGGGTCTCGGGCTCAGCATGGTCTATGGCTTCGTCAAGCAATCGAACGGACACGTCAAGATCTACAGCGAGCCGGGACATGGAACCAGCGTGAAGCTATATCTGCCGCAGGCCTCGCCTCAGGAGGACGCGCAAGCCGAAGAGGCTGGCGCAGGCGCGGCCGAGCGCGGCGACGAATCCATCCTGATCGTCGAGGACGACGCGCTGGTCCGCGAATACGTGGTGGCGCAGATCAGGCGTCTTGGTTACGAGACGCTTGCGGCGAGGAATGCCGCGGAGGCACTGGAAACGATCGACGGTCCCAGGCGCATCGACCTGTTGTTCACCGACGTCATCATGCCAGGACGGATGAACGGCCGTCAGCTCGCGACCGAGGCGTGCAAGCGGCGTCCCGGGCTCAAGGTGCTTTACACATCCGGTTATACCGAGAACGCCATCGTGCATCACGGGCGGCTCGACGCCGGCGTGCTGCTGCTGGCAAAGCCTTACGTCAGCTCCGATCTCGCGCGAATGATCCGGACGGCGCTGGCATCGTGAGGCGTCACGCCTGTCTTCCGACGTCAACGCCGGCGTTGACCAGTAGCGCGCGCGTGTTTCCTTCGCCGCGCGCGGAACCACAGCCGGCGGCTTTCCTTGAAGGCGATGGCGATCTTCTTCACCGCGCGGTCTTACGGGCCGAGCTCGGCAACCGTGTTGACGAATGGGCAGCCGGGTGGCCCCATACGCCAAACTGCCAAGGTCCGCCGTAGGTGTTGAACTGAAACGATTGCGGCGTCTTCCCGTTGATGTCGATTGCAACATCAACTCCCAGGGAGACTCCTTATGAAAATGACTGCAATCGTCCTGACGACAGTAGCCTCGCTCGGGCTTGCTGCCGTCGCCGCACCCACGCCTGCGGAAGCGCGCATCCGCGGCTTCGGTCCAGCTCTCGCCGGCGGCCTCATCGCCGGCGCGCTCATCGGCGGATTGGCGTCCTCCGCCTACGCGTTTGGTCCCGGCTATCCCTCCTACTATGGTTACGCGCCCGCCTATTACGGTGGCTACGCGCCGGGGTATTACGGCGGCTATACGCCGGGATATTATGCGGGTTACTACGGCACGCCGTATCGATGGGGCGGCTATACCACCTCTTACTACAACACTGGTTACGCGCCTGCCTATTATGGGTATCGGTATCGCCGCGTGGTGCGCCCGGCCTACTCCTACTATCGGTACCGCCACGTGGTGCGTCCGGCCTTTGCCTACTACAGGGGATCCCATCCGCGGCATCATCACCACTGGCGCCATCATTGACGAACGCTCGATGCTTCTCCTTGATGGGGCGCGGATCCCTTGATGTGGATTGCACCGCGGCATGAATGAACCGCGCCCAATCGGCGTCGGGCCTGGATGGTTGCAGACCGGGCGCTATCTCGCGACAGCGACCCCGGCATTGACCAGCAGCACGCGCGCGGCTTCCTTGGCCGCACGCGCCATCGACGGATCGTCGCGGACGAGGTCCTGCGCGATCGAGCCGTCGACCAGTAGGGTGAGTTGCGTCGCCAGCCCCTCGGGATCGTCGACGTCGAGTTGCAGCAGAAGGTCGCGGAACCACAGCCTGCGGCTCTCCTTGAACGCGACTGCGATCTTCTTCACCGCGCGGTCTTTGGGACCGAGCTCGGCGACCGCGTTGACGAACGGGCAGCCGCGAAAATCCTTCGCCGCGAAGCGCCGCTCCAGCGAATTGAAGGTGCCGAGGATCTGCTCGACCGGCGACTTGTCCGATTGCCGTGCCTTGACGAAGCGCCGCTCCAGATAGGCCGCGATCAACGCATCCTTGGACGGGAAGTGGTTGTAGAGCGTGCGCTTGGAGATGCCGATCGCGGCTGCGATGGTGTCGACGCCGATGGCGCGGATGCCCTCGAGATAGAACAGCCGGTCGGCGGTCTGAAGGATGCGTTCCTTCATGTCGGTTTTTTCGGCTGACGGCATATACACAGACCTGTGTAATCTTGATCTTGACAAACACGATAACCCCATTCTAATTACACCGACCTGTGTAATCAAGCCTTGATGCTCGCCCAACAGGCAGTTTGGAACGAATCCGTCGCGAAAACCCGCCAGGAAAGAAGAGGGAGACAACAACCATGCCCCTGCTCAAAGCGCTTCGTCCCTCGCTCCCCATCCTGATCGGCGTCTCGCTGATGCTGACCCTCAGCATGGGCCTTCGGCAATCGCTCGGCATCTTCATGCAGCCGCTGACACATGACGTCGGCATTTCCATTTCCGAATTCACGCTCGCGATCGCGGTGCAAAATCTCGCGTGGGGATTTTTACAACCGCTGGCCGGTGTATTGACGGTCAGGCACGGCTTTCGGCCGGTGATGATCGTTGGCGCAATTCTCTATATCGCGGGCCTCGTGACGATGGCAGAGGCGCACGGCTTCCTCGCCATCATGATCGGCGCTGGCGTCCTGATCGGCTCCTCGCTCGCCTGCACCGCAGCAGCGATTGCGATGTCGGTTGCGGCGCGTGCCGTGCCGGAGACAGTGCGTTCGACCGTGCTCGGCATCGTCTCGGCGGCGGGCTCGCTCGGCGCGCTGCTCTCGGCGCCGATCGGGCAAGTGCTGAGCCAGGACCTCGGCTGGCGGGCAGGGATCATGGGTTTTGTCGTCCTCGCGATCGCGATGGTGCCGGCGGCCTGGTTTGCGGGCAAGGTCGACGCGATTCCGCTGCCAAAGCCATCCTCCGACCAACTCGGCAATGTCTCGGCCGGGACGGCCGTGTCGATGGCGTTCGGCAACGCGTCCTTTGTGGTGATGACCTGCGCCTATTTCGTCTGCGGTATGCAACTCGTCTTCATCACGACGCACCTGCCGACCTATCTTGCAATCTGCGGCATGGACCCGATGCTGAGCGCGGAGACGCTCGGCGTCATCGGCGGCTTCAACGTGCTCGGCAGCCTGTTCTTCGGCTGGGCCGGCGGGCGCTGGAACAAGCTCGCGCTGCTCGGCGGCATCTACATCACGCGCTCGCTGGTGCTCGCTCTCTATTTCATGATGCCGCCGACGCCTGCGACCACGCTGGTGTTCGGCGCGTTCATGGGCTTCCTCTGGCTCGGCGTAGGTCCGCTGGTTGCGGGCGCCGTTGCCGAACTGTTCGGCCTGCAATGGCAGGCGATGATCCAGGGGCTTGCCTTCATGAGCCATCAGCTTGGCAGCTTCCTCGGCGCCTATGGCGGCGGGCTGATCTACGATGCGGCTGGCTCCTACAACATGGCCTGGCGCATTGGTGTCGCCGTCGGCCTCTCCGCCGGCATCATCCAGGTCGCGTTCGCGCTGATCAGGCCGACCGCGCCGCCGGTGTTGCGCACGGCGTAGTGGTGCGCGCATCAAAATAAAACGGGGCCACAACGGCCCCGTCAAAGTCAGATTGTCCCGCGATATTACTTGATTTTGGATTCGCGGAATTCGACGTGCTTGCGCGCGACCGGATCGTACTTCTTCTTGACCAGCTTGTCGGTCATGGTGCGCGAGTTCTTCTTGGCGACATAATAGAAGCCGGTGTCGGCCGAGGACACGAGCTTGACCTTGATGGTGACCGCTTTGGCCATGGTGGGAGCCTCAAAATTCCGGAAGTTCTGGCGCCGGCCAAAAGGCCTGCATTCGGCCGGCAACCTAGCCGCAAACCGCCCAAAGTCAAGGTTTTCAGGGCGAATGGGGCTATGAATCCGGCGTTTTAACCCTCAAAGAATTGGTTTTTAGGGCGCGGCAGGCCGAGATTCTCGCGCAAGGTCTTGCCTTCGTACTCTTTGCGGAAAATCCCCCGCTTCTGCAGTTCCGGGACCACCCGGTCGACGAAATCGTTCAGTCCCTCCGGCAGATAGGGGAACATGATGTTGAAGCCGTCGCAGCCGCGGCTCATCAGCCATTCCTCCATCTGGTCGGCGATCACCTTTGGCGGCCCCATGAAGGACAGCCCGGAGAAGGCGCCGACACGCTGGGCGAGCTGGCGCACGGTCAGATGATCGCGGGCGGCGACATCGACCAGGCGCTGGCGGCTGGTCTTGCTGGCGTTGGATTCCGGGATCGGCGGCAGCTGCCCGTCAGGATCGAAACCGGAGGCATCGGTGCCGAGCGCGATCGAGAGCGAGGCGATGCCGAAGTCGTAATGCACGAGGCTGTCGAGCCTGGCGCGCTTCTCCCTGGCCTCCTCGACGCTGTCGCCGACGAACACCATGGCGCCTGGCAGGATCTTGCAATGGTCGGGATTGCGGCCGACCTTCTCGATGCGGCCCTTGATGTCGGCATAGAGTTTCTGGCTGTCGGGCAGGGGGCTGCCGCCGGTGAACACGGCTTCCGCGGTCTCGGCCGCGAGCTGCCGCCCGTCATCGGAGGCGCCGGCCTGCACGATCACGGGCCAGCCCTGCACGGGGCGAGCGATGTTCAGGGGACCGCGCACCCTCAGATATTTGCCCTTGTGGTCGAGCACATGCATGCGCGCGGGATCGAAATAGAGCCCTTGCTCGACGTCGCGGGGAAAGGCGTCATCAGCAAAGGAATCCCAGAGGCCGGTGACCACGTCAAAGAACTCGCGCGCCCGCTTGTAGCGTTCCGCGTGCTCCATGTGATCGTCCAGCCCGAAATTCAGCGCGGCATCCGGGTTGGAGGTGGTGACGATGTTCCAGCCGGCGCGGCCGCCGGAGATGTGGTCGAGCGAGGCGAACCGGCGGGCGACGTGATAGGGCGCGTCAAACGTGGTCGATCCCGTCGCGATCAGGCCGATGCGCTCGGTAGCGCCGGCCAGCGCCGACAGCAGCGTGAACGGCTCGAACGACGTGACCGTGTGGCTGCGCTTGAGTGCATTGATCGGCATGTTCAGCACGGCCAGGTGATCGGCCATGAAGAAGGCGTCGAACTTGCCGGCCTCGAGCTTGCGGATCATCTCCTTGAGATGCGCGAAATTGAAATTCGCATCCGGCCAGGCCCCCGGATAGCGCCACGCGCCGGTATGCAGGCTGACCGGCCGCATGAACGCGCCGAGTTTCAGTTGACGTTGTGCCATGGGAACGGTCCGGAGTGGTTGTCGCTCAGAAAAACATAGGGATGAAGCGCGGAGGCGCCATCAGAAGATTATTTCGTTTTTGCGCGATAGCTCAACATCGTCATTCCGGGATGCGCCGATAGGCGCAGGCCCGGAATCCATACTCCCGGTGTTGGTTATGGATTCCGGGCTCGCGCTTCGCGCGCCCCGGAATGACGGGGATGAGACCTACTGCCCACGGGCGCGCTGGTCGAACGCGCTCAGTACGGCGAGGGTCATCGCGGTGACGCCGGTCTCTATCGTGGGCTTCGGCACCGGTGCGAACTGGGGCGAATGATTTGCAGGGAGCGGCGGGCCGTTGCCCCTGAACGCCGCGATGGCGCGCTCGGGTTCATAGACGCCGATATTGAAGAACATCGAGGGCACTCCGGCGCCGGCATATTCCGAAAAATCCTCGCTCGCGGTCACCGGTGGCGAGGGCCTGAACTTGTCGCCGAAGGCCACTTTCAACACCTTCTCCGCGGTCGCGACCACGGCGGGATCGTTGATGACGGGCTTGGCGCCCTGGGTGAGGTTGATCTCGGGCGGCGGCGCATCCGCCATCGCGGCCACCGCCTTGGCGGTGCGCTCGACGCCCGCCAGTATCTTGGCGCGTACCTCCGGCTTGAAGGTACGGATGGTGCCGAACAGCCGCGCGTCGTCAGGAATGATGTTCGGCGCGGTGCCGGCGTGGATCGCGCCAATACTGATCACGCCGAATTCGGTCGGGTCCTTCTCCCGGCTGATCACGCTCTGCACATCGACGATGAAGCGCGCCGCGAGCATGATGGGATCCACGGTGTATTGCGGTGAGGCGCCGTGGCCGCCGCGGCCTTTGAACTTGATTTCGAGACCGTCGGAACTGGAGGAGCCGATACCGGCCCGGTAGCTGACATTGCCGTAGGCAAACGGGCCGTCATGCAGGCCGAAGGCAACATCCGGCTTTGGAAACCGCGTGAACAAGCCGTCGCCGATCATGGCTATTGCACCTGCGCCGATCTCTTCCGCCGGCTGGGCGATGAACATCAGCGTGCCCTTCCAATGGTCCTTGAGACCAACCAATGTCTTCGCGGAGCCGATCCAGCTCGCCATGTGGATGTCATGGCCGCAGCTATGGGCAACGAAGGTCTCGCGCCCCTGCCACGTTGTCTTGTCGTGGCTGGCATAGGGCAGACCGGTCTTTTCCTCCATCGGCAGCGCGTCCATCTCGGTCCGCACCATGATGGTCGGTCCGTCGCCGTTCTTGTAGATCGCAACAAGCCCGGTCTTGCCGACGTGCTCGGTAACCTCGAAGCCGATCGCCCGCATCTCGGTGGCGAGTTTTGCTGCGGTCTTCTCTTCCTGGAACGCGATCTCGGGATGGGCGTGGATGTCCTTGTACAGCTCATCGAGCTTTGGATATTCCTGCTCGACCGCGACCCCGATGGTGTCCTTCAGTTTGGCAACGTCGAGCTCGGCATGGGCCGGCAGCGCAAGCAGGATGCACATCGCGACGGAAGCGAGCATCGGCTTTGTAAACCGCAGCATCAACCCCTCCTGTTTTCAGGCGCCTTTGCCTTCTCCCAATACGTCTTTCTGCATCTTGCCGCTATAGAAATGATAGAACGGCACCGGTGCGTCATGGCGTAGCGGTCCAGTGGCGAGGCGACGTTCCAGCTCGCCGAGGACGTTCCTGGTCATGGCGTGCAGATCGGCCAGCGGCTTCGAGCCGATCTCGACCCAGACCAGCTCGACCAGCTCGGCATCCGGATGGATCACGCCATCTATTCGATGGGTGATGGCGGAGGCATCCGCCGTGAAGAAGCGTGTATCAAAACGCTTGATGCGGCCGGGCGGGGTGATCGCGCGCGCGATCAAAAACAGCCCGGAGGGATCGGGCAGGAGGCCCGCGTCCGTGAACGGCTTCCAGGCGCCATCGAGCTTGGGTGCGGCACCTTCCGCCTTGCGCCCGAGGCAAAGCCCGGTCTCCTCGCAGGCCTCGCGGATCGCTGCGACCGCCAGCGACCTGGCGCGCGCGGCGTCGATCTTCGGGCTGCCTTTCCTGAGGTTTTCTTCGAGCTCCCTTGTAATGGGAGCCGCGACCGGCACGCGGTTATCCGCCTTGTCGACGCGTCCGCCGGGAAAGACGAATTTGCCGGGCATGAAGACGACGTTGTCGTGGCGCTTGCCGACCAGCACCTTCGGCACCACGCTGGAGCGATCGACCAGGATCAGCGTCGCCGCGTCCTTCGGCCGAAAATAGGGATGGTGGTCGGCTTCCTTCTCTTCGGGCTTTTCTTCTTTTGCGGCCTGTGCGGTATCGGTCATTTCCATCCCTGATCTTTTTGCTTGAATTTAAACCGGCGGAATCCCTTCCGGCGGATTGTCGTCAAAGCCGTGCATGCGCAGGGCCCATTGCAGACCGACGACCGTGCCTTTCACCGGCTGGAGCAGCACGAGTGAAAGGATCATCACGAGCGGCAGGTAAATCGAGAGCTGCAGCGCCACCGGCGGCGAATAATTGGTTTCGATGATCAATGCGATCGGCACCACGATATGGCCGACGATGACGATCACGAGATAGGCCGGCAGATCGTCGGCGCGGTGCGGGGTAAAATCGAGGCCGCAGACCGAGCAACTGTTGTCGACCTTCAGATAGGCGCGAAACAACTTGCCCTCGCCACAGCGCGGGCAACGGCAGCGGAAGCCGCGCTTCAGCGCGGCCCAGACATCGCGCTTCTCGACCAGACCTGTCTCGCGGGTCCATATCTTGGTCGGGGGGATCACCGCCGCCATGATTTGCCTCTCTTCGCCTTGCCGGATTTTTTCTTCTTATCCGGCTTGCGCTTCTTCTCGCGCGGGCTGCGTCCCGGTCGCTCCTTTGAGGTTTCCTTGGCCCGGCCACGGGCGAAGCGATCCTGATTTCTGCCGCGCGGAATGCTTTGGCCTTCCGATAATAGCTCAAACCGCAGCGCGCCGGCGATCGGTTGAGCTTCTACCAGACGGACGTCGACGACGTCACCCAGCCGGTGCATGGCACCGCTGCGTGACCCGACCAGCGCGTGGCGGGTCTCGTCATAGTTGAAATATTCCGTGCCGAGCGTGCGGATCGGGATCAGCCCGTCCGCGCCGGTATCATCGAGCTTGACGAACAGCCCGGCGCGCGTAACGCCGGAAATCCGCCCCTGAAAACTGGCGCCGACGCGGTCGGCCAGGTGATGGGCGATCAGGCGGTCGGCGGTCTCGCGCTCGGCCTTCATGGCACGGCGCTCGGTGAGTGAGATTTGCGCGGCGACCTCACTCAAATGCTCTGATGTCTCGCTGTCCGGCAGGGCGCCTTCGCCGAGCCCCAGCGCGCGGATCAGTGCGCGATGCACGACCAGATCGGCGTAGCGCCGGATCGGCGAGGTGAAATGCGCGTAACGGCGCAGGTTGAGGCCGAAATGGCCGTAGTTATCCGCGGAATATTCGGCCTGCGCCTGCGAACGCAGCACGACCTCATTGACCAGCGGCTCAAAATCCTGCCCCTCGACCTGCGCCAGCACGCGGTTGAACAGCGACGGTCGCAGCGCGCCGCTCTTGGCAAAGGAGATGTCGAGCGTCTTTAGAAATTCCTGCAGGGCATGGACCTTCTCCAGCGTCGGCTCGTCATGCACGCGGTAGATCAGCGGCAGCGCCCTCTTCTCCAGCATTTCGGCGGCCGCGACGTTGGCTGATATCATGAACTCCTCGATCAGCCGGTGCGCGTCGAGCCTCTGCGGTACGACGACGCGATCGACGGTGCCGTCGCCCTTCAAGAGAATTTTCCGTTCCGGAAGATCGAGCTCGAGCGGATCGCGCTCGTCGCGCGCGCGCTTCACCACTTCATAGGCCGCATAGAGCGGCTTGAGGATCGGATCGAGCAGGGGACCGGTAGTGTCATCCGGCTTGCCGTCGATCGCCGCCTGCGCCTGCGCGTAAGCGAGTTTCGCGGCCGAGCGCATCAGCACGCGATGGAACGTGTGCGAGCGCTTCCGCCCGTCGGGTCCGATCACCATCCGCACCGCGAGCGCGCCGCGTGGCTCACCCGGCACCAGCGAGCAGAGATTGTTGGAGATGCGCTCCGGCAGCATCGGCACGACGCGGTCCGGGAAATAGACCGAGTTGCCGCGGATCAGCGCATCATGGTCGAGCGCGGAGCTGGGGCGCACATAGAAGGCCACGTCGGCGATCGCGACATGGACAATGAAGCCGCCCTTGTTGGCGGGATCGGAGTCCGGCTCCGCATGCACGGCGTCATCGTGATCCTTGGCATCGGGCGGATCGATGGTGACCAGCGGCAGCTCGCGCCAGTCCTCGCGGCCTTTCAGGGTCGCGGGCTGCGCCTCCTCGGCCTCGCGCATCGCGTCGCGCGAAAAGCCCATCGGAATATCATGAGCATGAATGGCGATGAGACTGATGGCCTTTTCGCTCGCGATCGAGCCGAGCCGCTCCTTCACCTTGCCGGAGGCGAGGCCGAAGCCGCGCGAACGCACGAGATCGACGCTGACGAGATCGCCATCCTGTGCGCCCCCAGTGTCGGTCCTGGCGATGTTGAGCTCTCTGCCCGCCTGCTTCTTGTCGACGGGAATGAGCCTTCCGTTGCCATCGGGGGTGCTGCGGAACACGCCGAGCACGCGCGACTTTGCATGATCGATGACCTTGATGACGCGGCCGCGATAGCTGGCGCCGTCATCGTCGGCGAGGCGCTCGACGCGCAGCAGGGCGCGGTCGCCGACGCCTGCCATCGTGCCGGGACGCGCATGGCGGGGGATATGGATGCGAATTTTTGGCGGGTCGCCCTGTTCCTCGTCCCACTCGGCGGGCGTGGCGATCAATTCACCATCGGCGTCGCGCCTGGTGATGTCGGCGAGCAGCGTCGCCGGCAGCTCGGCGGCCTCGACGACCTTCTTGCCTTGCTTCTGGATCGCGCCCTGGTCGGCGAGATCGCGCAGAATGCGCTTCAGCTCGGCGCGGTCGGCGTTCTTCAGGCCGAACTCGCGCGCGATGTCGCGTGTGCCGACCTTTCCGGGGTTCGCGCGGATGAAAGCGACGATGGCGTCCCTGCTCGGAAAGCCATTGTCGTGTTTTTGCTTCACTTACCCACGTGCCTTTCCGGCGCTCTTCTTCGCCGGCGATTTTGCAGCCGTCGGCTTTGCCGCCGACGTCTTGGCATCGGCCGCAACCGGAGCGCGCGCCTTGCTGACGGCGTCCGATTTCGGCTTGGCTGCCGCCTTCTTCGCAGCCGGCTTTTTCGCGGGCCTGGGCGCTTCCGCGTCAGCGGTTTCGGCCTTCGCCTTCTTTTCAGTCTTGTTGTTCGTCTTGTTGTTCGTCTTGGGCTTCGCGGCCTTCCTGGCGGCCTTGCCCTTGCCGCCGCCCTTGGCCGCGCGCTCGTCGATCAGCGCGATCGCTTCAGGAAGCGTGATCGTATCCTTGTCCTTGTCGCTCGGGATCGTCGCATTGACGCCGCCCGCGGTGACATAGGCGCCGTAGCGGCCGCTCTTGACCGCGACCGCGCCGAGCGAGGGGTGATCGCCAAGCTGTTTTCCCGGATCGGCGCCGAAGCGGCCGCGGCTCGGGCCTTTGGCGACTTTCTCCGCGATCAACGTCACCGCGCGATTGAGGCCGATATCGAAAACCTCGTCACCGGCTTCCAGCGAGGCATAGGTCTTGTCGTGTTTGACGAAGGGACCAAAACGCCCGATGCCGGCCGTGATTGGCAGCCCGCTCTCCGGATGCTTGCCGATCTCGCGCGGCAGCGACAGGAGTTTCAGTGCGCGCTCGAGCTCGATATCGGAAGGCGAGACGCCCTTGGGAATGCCTGCGCGCTTCGGCTTCTCGTCCTCGCCATAATCCTTCTGCTCGCCGAGCTGGATGTAGGGCCCAAAGCGGCCCGCCTTCACGTTGACGTCGCGGCCGGTTTCGGGATCCTGGCCGAGCAGGCGGTCGGCGCTCTCGGCGTTGTCGGCCGCCAGCGGACGGGTGTAGCGGCACTCCGGATAGTTCGAGCAACCGACAAAGGCGCCGAACTTGCCGGCCTTGAGGTTGAGTTTTCCGGTGCCGCAGGTCGGACACTGCCGCACGTCGCCACCATCGGCGCGGACGGGGTAGATGTGCGGGCCCAGCATGTTGTCGAGCACGTCGAGCACTTCGGCGACGCGAATGTCCTTGATGTCGTCGACCGCGCCGATGAAGTCGCGCCAGAAATCCTTCAGCACCTGCTGCCAGGAAACCTCGTTGTTCGAAATGCGGTCGAGCTGCTCTTCGAGATCGGCGGTGAAATCGTATTCGACATAGCGGCGGAAGAAGTTTTCCAGGAACGCGACCACGACGCGGCCCTTGTCCTCGCCATGCAGGCGCTTCTTCTCCAGCTTCACATAGCCGCGGTCCTTCAGCACCTGCAGGATGGAGGCATAGGTCGAGGGACGGCCGATGCCCAGTTCCTCCATGCGCTTCACCAGCGAAGCTTCGGAGAAGCGCGGCGGCGGCTCGGTGAAATGCTGGGTGACGGCGAGGCCCTGCCGCTTCAGCGGCTCGCCTGCGCTCATTGCGGGGAGGCGGCGTGAATCCTCGTCCTCGTCGTCGTCATGGCCTTCCTGGTAGAGCGCGAGGAAACCGTCGAACTTGATGACCTGGCCGGTGGCGCGCAGCTCCAGCACGCGTGAGCCGGCTTTGGCAGTGATATCGACCGTGGTGCGTTCGAGCTCGGCTGATTCCATCTGGCTTGCGATGGTGCGCTTCCAGATCAATTCATAGAGCCGGGCCTGATCGTTATCGAGCCGGCGGCGCATGGCATCGGGACGGCGGGAGAGATCAGTCGGGCGAATGGCTTCGTGCGCTTCCTGGGCGTTCTTGGCCTTGGCCTGATACTGGCGCGGCGCATCCGGCACATAGGCGTTGCCGTAATCCTCGCCGATCACCTTGCGCGTCTGAGTGATCGCGGACGGGTCGATCTGCACGCCGTCGGTGCGCATGTAGGTAATGAGACCGGTAGTCTCACCGCCGATGTCGATGCCCTCATAGAGGCGTTGCGCGATGCGCATGGTATGCGCGGGCGCAAAGCCGAGCTTGCGGCTTGCTTCCTGCTGCAGGGTCGAGGTGGTGAAGGGCGCTTGCGGATTACGCCGCGCCGGCTTGGCGTCGACGGTCGTAACCGTGAAGGCGGAGGTCTCGATTGCTTTCCTGAAGTCTTCAGCTTCCGCACCCGAGCCGATGTCGAGGCGCTGGATCTTCTTGCCGTCGGCGCCGACCAGGCGGGCGTCAAAGGCTTCGCCGCGTGGCGTGGTCAGGGTCGCGACCAGCGACCAGTATTCCCTGGGGACGAACTTCTCGATCTCGAGTTCGCGGTCGCAAACCAGCCGCAGCGCGACCGATTGCACGCGGCCCGCCGAGCGCGCGCCCGGCAGTTTGCGCCAGAGCACGGGCGACAGCGTGAAGCCGACCAGATAGTCGAGCGCGCGGCGCGCCATATAGGCGTCGACCAGCGCGCCATCGATCTGGCGCGGATGCTTCATCGCATCCGTGATCGCCTGCTTGGTGATGGCGTTGAACACCACGCGCTCGATCTTGTGGTCCTTCAGCGCGCGCTTCTCTTTCAACACCTCCAGCACGTGCCAGGAGATCGCTTCACCCTCGCGATCGGGGTCGGTGGCGAGGATCAGGCGCTCGGCGCCCTTCAAGGACTTGGCGATATCGTTGAGCCGGCCGGCCGCTTTGGGGTCGACCTCCCAGATCATCCGAAAATTATGTTCCGGATCGACCGATCCGTTCTTGGCCGGGAGGTCGCGAACATGCCCGAACGAGGCCAGAACCTCGTAGGACGAGCCCAAATATTTGTTGATCGTCTTGGCTTTCGCCGGCAACTCCACAATGACGATATTCATGTAATTCCAGTTACTTACGGGAAATTTTTTGGGGTATTTCGCGGGATTCGCGGCGTCCCCGTCGCGGCGAACATGGGTTCTGGGGGGCCTCCTGTCAAATGGACAGATGGTGAAAGCTGGCCATGGAACCCCGACTCAGTATCTAACGGGTTGCAAAATACCGTCTTTTGGTTGCGCTCGTATTAGGGGTATTCAGATACTTATGCACGGATTTATACGTAGTTGAGCACAACCGGGCGCAAGCGGAAGACGGCATCATCGGCCCGGCGGCCGCGATCGCTCCCGGGCGAGCTGCCGGGCGATGGCGGACCGGACGAGGCGGCGAGTTTCATTGCCGAGATCCTCGGCAACCTGGCCCGGCTCGCGCAGCGGCACGGTCTCGATCATTTGCGCTATCTGCTGGCGGTGGCGAAGCTGGAAGCAGAGGAGCATGTGCGCCTGCGCAGCCGGCGGCGGCTCTCGTGAGTTCCCATTCGTCGCTGCGAGGAAGGGCGAGCGACGAGCGTCCAGCCTGCGAAGGCTACCTCGCCCGGGGGCTTCGGATTGCTTCGCGGAGCCTGCCAACGGGCGCGCCTTTGGCGCGACCGTTGGCTCGCAAAGACGGCTTGGCCCGCGGCTTTAGCATGGTCGCGCCGGCGCCGAGCAATCGGCCATCCGATGCATGCAGTTCCAGCTTCTTCACTGGCCGGCCGCTGTCACGATCGACCAGAAGGGTCGCGATCTCCTCGGGGTGCGCGTCGAACTCCTCGCTCCATTGCCGAAGCGCGACCAGCACCGGAAAGATGCCGCGTCCTTTCGCCGTCAGCACATATTCCTGATACGCGCTGCCGTCGGAAGCCGGCGCCATCTCCAATAATCCCTGATCGACCAGCGCGCGCAGCCGCACGGTGAGGATGTTCTTCGCAAGCCCCAGGCTCTTCTGAAACTCGCCGAAGCGGCAGTGGCCGAGTAGTGCGTCGCGGATGATCAAGAGCGACCACCAGTCGCCGAAGACATCGAGCGCGCGCGCAATCGGGCAGTCGGTGCGCGCCAGAGACGTTCGTTTCACCATGGCAGTTCTCCTGGTCGCGCCAAATCTGATCACGACCTTGTGTAGTTGCAATATTAAACCAGATGCCCTAGCGAGGCAACATAGTTTAATAATGCAACTATGCTGGGCACAGGAGACTTGCCATGAGACTCAGGAACAAGACGGCGCTGATCACCGGGGGCAACAGCGGCATCGGGCTCGAGACCGCGCGTGTCTTCGTCGCGGAGGGCGCGAGGGTCATCATCACCGGGCGCAATCAGGCGACGTTGGCGGCGGCGGCGAAGGAACTGGGGCCGAATGCGTTTGCGGTCGTAGCCGATGCGAACGACGTGGCCGCGACGGAAGCCGCGATCAAGAAGGGCGTCGATAAATTCGGAAAGCTCGACATTGTCTTCGCCAACGCTGGCATTCCCGGTGGCACGCCGGTGGGTGGCACGAAGCTCGAAGCCTTCGAGCAGGTGATCCGCACGAACTTGACCGCCGTGTTCTTCACCGTACAGGCAGCGGTCGCGCACATGAACGATAATGGATCGATCATCCTGAACGGCTCGGTGATTTCGGTGCTCGGCAATCCCGGCTATGCCGCTTATGCCGCCAGCAAGGCCGGCGTGCGGGCGATGGCGCGGGTGATGGCATCAGAACTTTCGCCGCGCGGCATTCGCGTCAACGTGGTGGCGCCCGGCGCGATCCGCACGCCGATCTGGGGTCAGGCGATTGCCACGCCCGAAGCGGAAAAAGCATTCGAGACGAGAATCGGCCGCACGACCCCGCTCGGTCGCATCGGCGAGCCCGAGCACATCGCGAAAACCGTGCTGTTCCTTGCCTCCGACGATGCCGCCCATATCCAGGGCCAGGAACTGTTCGTCGACGGGGGGTCCACCGCATCGCCGGCGGGCGCGCCGATCTATCGCTGAAAAGCCGTCCGGATCCCATCGGAAAATGCGGCTCCGTTCAGCGTCCTGCCGGGCGGACTCGCAATCTGGTTGCAGGCGCGGATTCCATCGCGCCCGGGACGTATTTTTTGAAGAGGTGGATGTTGCATTGAACCTTCGTCGCAGATGCGACGACAATCTGATGGGCGAGGATTTTTTTAAGCATATCAATTTGGAGAGCCCGACATGCCTACAGCCGTTCGTGTCTCTGCAGCCACCCCGACCACTGCTTCCAACAAATCCGATAGCCACCAATTCGTTTCGATCGCTCTGTTTTCCGGAATTGGCCTGTTTGTTTCGCTCGTCGCCGTCATTCTCGGCGTGCAGGGCGCCTGGTACTGATCTCTCGAGCATTCCATCAGCTACACCAGCCCGCCGGTTTTCTGGATCGGCGGGCGGACCAGTTTTGATCGGCGCGACGAGGCGGATTAGATCAGCGACACCAGGCCGCCGCCGTGGCGTTCGAGCTTACCAGCGAGGTCAAGCTCGAGCAGCACGGTGCGCACGACGCTTGGTGACGCGCCTGACATCCGGATCAGATCGTCGATGGAAAGCGGGCTCGGCCCGAGCAGGTTTACGATCTGCGCGCGATCGCTTGACCGCGGATCGCCGTCGAGCTCGTCGCCGTCATCCTCGCGCAGCGGCAGCATGACCGGCCGCTCCAGGATCGGCCCGACCGCGTTGATGACGTCGGCCGCTTCCGTGACCAGCGTCGCGCCCTGCTTGATCAGATCGTTGGTGCCGGCCGCACGCGGGTCGAGCGGCGAACCGGGCACTGCAAACACCTCGCGGCCCTGCTCAGCCGCCAAGCGCGCCGTGATCAGCGAGCCCGAGCGTTGCGCGGCCTCGACCACGACCACGCCGAGCGACGCGCCCGAGATCAGGCGGTTGCGCCGGGGAAAATCCCGTGCCCGCGGCTCGTGACCGAGCGGCATTTCGGAAATCGCCGCGCCACTGGTCCCGATGATCTGCGCCAGCAGATCCCCGTGCTCGGGCGGATAGATGCGGTCGTGCCCGCCGGCCAGTACCGCGACTGTGCCGCTCGCGACGCTGGCACGATGCGCGGATTGATCGATGCCGCGCGCCAGCCCCGAGATGATGACAAAGCCGGCTTCGCCAAGCTCGCGGCCGAGCTGGCTCGCAAATTTGAGCCCCGCGCCGGAGGCATTGCGCGAGCCGACAATCGCGATCATCGGCCGCATCAGCGTATCCAGCGCGCCGCGCACGCCGAGCAGCGGCGGTGCATCTTCCAGCGTTGCGAGCCGCCGCGGGTAACCTGCTTCTTCCGGCGCGAGCAGGTGAATGCCGAGCTTCCTGCTGGCGGCGAGCTCAGCGCGCGCATCATCCTCGCTGCAGAGGCGTATCGGCCGCGATGCCCCGCCGCGTCGCGCCAATTCGGGGAGGCGGGCGAGCGCCGAGCGGGCGCTGCCGAAATGATCGAGCAGCGAACGAAACGTCCGCGGCCCGACATTGTCGGAACGGATCAGCCGCAGCCGGTCGATCCGCTCGGCGTCGGTGAGTGGCTTGGTTTGGCTGATGGCGTCCACGTCGGCTCCTTGCGGGCGGAGAATGGCTCAACCTGAGGGCGTGGGGAAGGGGGCAGGACCCATGCTATGGGCGGGCTTGTCGGGGTCGTCCCCGCCTTGCTAGGCGTGCGTAGATGCCCAGACAAGGCTGGGCATGACGAAGGGGAAACGCCCATGATCCGACTTTCCGACCTGCAGCGCCGCATCGAGAAGGGCGAATTGTCGCCGGACGCCGCGCTCGCGCAATCGCTGGCGGCGATCGAGGCGCAGGAAAAGAAGATCGGTGCCTTTGTGCATCGCCCGGCCCAGCCACGCGCGCAGACGGCCGGCCCGCTGCGCGGCATCGCGGTCGGCATCAAGGACATCATCGACACCTCTGATATGCCGACTGAGATGGGCGCGGCGATCTACAAGGGACATCGCCCGCGCGCGGATGCGCCCGTGGTGATGCTCCTGAAGCAGGCCGGCGCCACCATTGTCGGCAAGACGACAACCACCGCATTCGCCGCGAACGATCCGACCGCGACGCTCAATCCGCACAATCACGCCCACACGCCGGGCGGCTCCTCGTCTGGCTCGGCGGCGGCGGTCGCGGCCGGCATGATCCCGCTGGCGCTGGGCACGCAGACCGGCGGCTCGGTGATCCGGCCGGCCTCGTTCTGCGGTGTTGCCGCGATAAAACCGTCGTACCGGATGCTGCCGACGGTCGGCGTCAAATGCTTTTCCTGGACGCTCGACACTGTTGGCGTGTTCGCCGCCGGCGTCGAGGACGTCGCGCGGGGCCTGTCGGCCATGACCAACCGGCCGGAGCTGCTGGCGACCGTGAGCAAGCCACCGAGCATCGGTGTCGTAACACAGGAGTTCGCCGGCCCGCCGGAGAAGGAGGGCGCCTGTGCCCTCAAGGCCGCGGCTGCAGCTGCGGAAAAGGCGGGCGCATCGGTGCGCGAATTGAAAATGCCCGCGATCGTCGCCGAGGCCTGGCGCATCCACACCATCGTGCAGCAATACGAGGCGCATCAGGCCTTGGCCTGGGAATATCGCGAGAATTACGACGCGATGCCGCCGCTCTTGCGCAAGCGGCTTGACGAGAGCAAGGACATCCGGCCCGTCGACTATGACGAGGCGCGCTCGGTCGCCGAAAAGGCGCGCGTGGTATTGGCCGACACCTTTGGCGAGGTCGATGTGCTGCTCGCGCTGTCGGCGCCGGGCCCGGCGCCGAAGGGGCTCGACTGGACCGGCGATCCCCGCTTCAACCGGCTGTGGACGCTGATGGGCACGCCCTGTGTCAACGTCCCGGCCACCATCGCCGAAGGCGATCTGCCCATTGGGGTGCAGGTGATCGCCGATTATGGCGACGACGCCAAGGCGCTCGCGGCGGCACGATTCCTGGAAGCCGCGCTCAAGGCGTAAATTACGCAGGCACGAGAACGGCCCGCTCCACGACGACGGGCACAGGCCTCGCCGGCACGGTTCCCTGGAGCCAGCGATCCGCGGCGCTGCGGCCGCGTCCATGCAACAGCGTCATGAAACCGCGGCCGAGATCGGCCGGGTTGCGCTGGGCGAGGCCGTCGATCTCGTCTTCCGCCGCGATCCGGTGAATGTTCGCCAGCCTCGCACCGCGCTCGCGTGCCCATTCCAGCGCGGCCAGCTCGGCATGGAGCGCCGCGTTGGCCGCGATCTGGTCGAGCCGCCGGTCGATCGCGGCCGCGGTGATCGGAACGTAGCCGTCATGGGCGGGCGTGACCTGAACCACCAGTACGTCCGGCGCGGCCGTCTCCTTGATCAGGCGCAGGAGTGGCGGATTGGCGCCATAACCTCCATCCCAATAGGATTCGCCGTCGACCTCGACCGCGCAATGCACCAGCGGCGGGCAGGTCGAGGCAAGCAGAACGTCGGCGGTGATGGCGGCATTGTCGAAAATCTGCTGCCGGCCGTCGCGCACCCGCGTTGCGGCGATCAGGACCTTTGGGCACTCACTGGCGCGCAGCGACGCAAAATCGATATCCCGCGACAGCGCCTCGCGCAACGGATGGAGATCGAAGGGATCGAACTGCCCCGAGCGAAGCGTCGAGCCGAACGCGACCGAGCTTCCGGCCGGCGAGAAGCCGCCGACCAGCATCAGCGAGCGGAACGAGGTCTCGTTGGTCATCCGCTGCCAGAATTTTGCGAGCAGCTTGCGGGCTCCTTCGCGGCCGCCCTGAACCAGCCCGCAGGCGAGCAGCGTGGCATTGATCGCGCCGACACTGGCGCCGCTGACGCAATCGAAATCGCAAGCGGGCTCTTCGAGCAGCCGCTCCAGCACGCCCCAGGTGAACGCCGCGAACGAGCCGCCGCCCTGCAAGGCCAGCGACAGCTTTTGCGGTGGCCAGACGACAGGTTCGGGGGCGCTTTGCCTGGCTTGTTGTTCGCAGGCTTGACCGAGCGCCGCCGAGGCGTGCCTTTCGAGCGCGCCGGCAAGCCCCACATCGGACATCTCGAGCGGTAGCGGCGGAGGCTTGACCGCAGATTTGTCCACGGATCCGGCGTCTATCGTCTCGAGCTTCGCGATGGGCTGGCCCTCCTGGCCCCGTTTTCCGCGCCAGCTGAAGAATTCGGCTTCGGCCAGAATTTCCGAGCGCCGCGACTCCGTTGTGGGCGGGCTTTCCTCGACCAAATTCGCTTCGGGAATGGCGGTTTTCACCGCAGCTTTATCGGCGACGGCAGGCGCTGTCGCGACGCTTCCGGGTTGCGCCGGCGCGACCGTGTTTGTCGACCAGATATCGGCAGCAGATAGCAGCGCCGTTGCGGTAGTTCGAAGCAGAGCGGCAGCTTCCTGCTGCGCTCCGTCGTTCCGTTCCAGCCCCTTATCCGCGCCTGATGGAACATTCTCGTTCATCTCAGGCATTTCCAAATGCGAACTACCCCCGAGCAGCATGGCAGCGGCGGAAAAGTTTTGCCAGCCATCGGGTTCGGTCCCGAACAGATATTGATGGATTGATATGCGGGTGTAGCAGCGGCGCAACGTCCGCCGATTCCAGCGCGGCGCGTCAGGCCTTTTGGCCGATTTTGCCCTCGGTGCCTGCGAGCAGCCGCCTGATGTTCTCGCGATGCATGAAGATCAGTAGCAGCGTCAGCACCGCGAACAGCGCGGCGAGCGCAGTATGCCCGAAGTACCACAACAGCGTCGGCGTGACGATGCTCGCGACCAGCGCCGAGAGCGAGGAGTAGCGCAGCGCAAAGGCGAGCACGAGCCAGATCACGCAGAACGCGATCGCCGCCGGCCAGATCAGGCCGATCAGGATGCCGATATAGACGGCGACGCCCTTGCCGCCCTTGAACTTGAGCCAGACCGGGAAGAGATGGCCGAGGAAGGCGCCAAGGCCCGCCAGCATCGCCGCATTTGGCCCTCCGAAATGGCCCGCGATCAACACGGCCGCGGTACCCTTGAGCGCGTCGAGCAGCAGCGTCGCGGCCGCGAGACCCTTGCGCCCGGTGCGCAACACATTGGTGGCGCCGATATTGCCGGAGCCGATCGAGCGCAGGTCGGGCGTACCGGCGAGCTTGGTGAGCACCAGGCCGAACGGGATCGAGCCCAGCAAATAGCCGATCAGGAGGGCGATCGGGTAAAAGGCCTCAGGTCCCATGCGAGTTGCTCCCTGAATGGATCACACGTGTTCGTAGACGGTGCGGCCGCCGACAATGGTGCGCATCACGCGTCCCGAGAAGCGCGCCTCGTCGAACGGCGTATTCTTGCACAGCGATTTCAGATCGTCGCGATCGAGCACCCAGGGCACGTCGGCGTCGATCACGACGACATCGGCCGGCGCTCCCGGGCGCAAGCTGCCGCCGGGCAGGCCGAGCAGCTCGGCCGGACGCGTCGACAGGGCGCGGATCAGCGTCTTCCATTCCAACTCGCCATTATGGATCAGGCGCAGCGCCGCCGGTAGCATGGTTTGCAGGCCGACCGCGCCGGAAGCGGCCTCCGCGAAAGGCAGCCGCTTGACCTCGACATCCTGCGGATTGTGGTCGGACATGATGACATCGACGAGACCGGAAGCGAGCGCGTCAACCAGTGCCCGGCGATCGTCCTCGGTGCGCAGCGGTGGCGACAGTTTCAAAAATGTCCGGTAAGGCCCGATGTCATTCTCGTTCAGGGTGACGTGATTGATCGAGACGGAGGCGGAGACCTGCAGCCCCGCATCGCGCGCGCGCTTGAGGATTTCCAGCGAGGCGATGCAACTGACGGAAGCGGCGTGATAACGCCCGCCGGTCAGCGCCACGAGACGCATGTCGCGCTCCAGCATCACGGCTTCGGCGGTATCGGGGATGCCCATCAGTCCCAGGCGCGCGGCGAATTCGCCTTCGTTCATGACGCCTTCGCCCACGAGGTCGGGATCCTCGGTGTGATGCACGATCAGCGCGTCGAAATCGCGGGCGTAGGTCAGCGCGCGGCGCATCACCAGCGCATTGGTCACGCTCTTGTCGCCGTCGGAAAACGCCACGGCGCCCGCGGCTTTCAGCAGGCCGATCTCGGTCATCTCCACCCCGCCGAGGCCTTTGGTCAGCGCCGCCATCGGATGGATGTTGACGATCGCGGTGTCGCGGGCGCGGCGCAGGATGAAGTCCACCGTTGCCGAATTGTCGATCACGGGCGAGGTGCCAGGCTGGCAGACGATGGTGGTGACGCCGCCGGCGGCGGCGGCCTGGCTCGCGGAGGCAAAGGTTTCGCGGTGGCCGAAACCTGGCTCGCCGACAAAAGCGCACATGTCGAGCAGGCCGGGGGCCACGATCTTGCCGGTGCAATTGATGACGTCCGTGCCTTCGGGCACGCCGGCAGCACCAATGCCGCGCTTCAGATCGCGGATCACGCCGTCGGCGATCAGGACATCGCCGGGGCCATCGAAATCGCACGATGGATCGATCACGCGCGCATTGGCAAGCAGGATCGGGCGGCGGTCGGTTAGTGGCATCGGCATGAGTCTCTTCGTTTAAGCATGATCTTTTCGGGAAACCGGCTTCCACTTTTCCGGATCATGCTTCTCACGCGTTCGGCAGGTTGCGGGCGAGCGCTTCCAGCACCGCCATCCGCACCGCCACTCCCATTTCCACCTGTTCCCGGATCAGCGATTGCGCGCCGTCGGCGACGATGGAGTCGATTTCGACGCCCCGATTCATCGGGCCCGGATGCATCACCAGCGCGTCCGGCTTGGCATAAGCCAGCTTCTTCTGGTCCAGTCCGTAATAGTGGAAATACTCGCTGGTCGACGGCACGAACGAGCCGTTCATCCGTTCGCGCTGCAGCCGAAGCATCATGACGATATCCGCGCCCTGGAGCCCCTCGCGCATGTCGCGCGCCACTTCCACGCCCATGCGCTCGATGCCGGGCGGGAGAAGCGTGGAGGGCGCCACCACGCGCACCCGCGCGCCCATGGTGTTGAGCAGGATGATGTTGGAACGCGCCACCCGCGAATGCATGACGTCGCCGCAGATCGCAACCAGCAGCCCCTCGAGCCGGCCCTTGTTGCGGCGGATGGTCAGCGCGTCGAGCAGCGCCTGCGTGGGATGCTCATGCGCGCCGTCGCCGGCATTGATCACGGAACCGTCAACCTTGCGTGCCAGGAGTTCCACGGCGCCCGAGGCATGGTGGCGCACCACCAGGATGTCCGGATGCATGGCGTTGAGCGTCACCGCGGTGTCGATCAGCGTCTCGCCCTTGCGCATCGAGGACGACGACACCGACATGTTCATGACGTCGGCGCCCAGCCGTTTTCCCGCAATTTCAAAGGAGGATTGGGTCCGGGTCGAGGCCTCGAAGAAGAGGTTAATTTGGGTGCGCCCGCGCAGCGACGTGCGCTTTTTGTCGATCTGGCGGTTGAGCTCGACATATTCCTCGGAGAGGTCGAGCAGGCCGGTGATGTCGGCAGCGGAAAGCCCCTCGATTCCCAGCAGATGCCGGTGACCGAGGACAAAGGTCGATTTCGATGGGGATGTCATTAAAGCCAGAGCTATAGGCGGGGATTTCGCGCCTAGCAAGGGCGAAACGGCCGCGAAAAAGTTATCCCCCGATGGTTCCGGATCACGGTAAATGGTGTACCGAAAGATCGCACCGAATTGGCGGCGCGTCATGGCACAGTTTGGTTCCTCACCCCTAAGGAGCTTGCGTCAGCAAGCGTCTCGAAGGGCGAGGCCATCGCTGGGCCTCATGGTTCGAGACGCGCGTTCCGCGCTCCTCACCATGAGGATGACTGTCGCATTTGAGGTTAATTCGCATGAAGGCCAAACTGCTCGCGCTCCTGACCGTCGTCACGCTCGCGAATGTGGCCCACGCGCAGACCTTGCCCGGCGGCTTCGTCTATCTGCGCGACATCGACCCCAGCATCATCCAGGACATCCGCTACGCCGCTTCGAATAATTTCATCGGCCGCCCCATCGCCGGCTACCAGGCCGGCGAATGCGTGGTGAAGCGCGAGGTGGGGCTGCGGCTGAAGGCGGTCCAGCAGGAGCTCGCCAAGCGAAACCTGTCGCTGAAAATGTTCGACTGCTACCGGCCGGCACGCGCCAGCGTCGACATGGTGAAGTGGTCGCGCGACCCCAGGAATAGCGGACATCGCTTCAATCCCAATATCGACAAGCGCGACCTGTTCCGGCTCGGCTACATCGCATCCCATTCGCAGCATTCGACCGGAGCCGCGCTCGACCTTACGCTGGTCGATCTCAAGGCCGACAATTCCGCGACCTTCGATCCCGCGAAAGCCTACGCCGATTGCACCGCGCCGGTGGAGAAGCGCGCCCCCGAGGGCAGCATCGACATGGGCACCGGCTATGACTGCACCGACCTCAAGGGCCATACGCGGTCATCGGCGATCACGCCGGAGCAGCGGCATTGGCGGCAAGAGCTGATCTCTGCGATGGCGAAGCAAGGCTTTGTGAACTATTCGAAGGAATGGTGGCATTTCTCCTATTCGGCCGCGGGCGGCCCGGCCTATGATTTCCCGATCACGCCGCGTCACTGATTTCGGAAACGGCCGAGGACACAGCGATGACCCAACCCGCCTTCGCCACCCACGAGGTCTTCAACCAGTCGCCGCCGTTCGAGGATGTCGATCTCTACGCGCTGGACCGGCCGCTCAAGGAAGCTGTCGCGGTCTTTGACGGCGGCGCGGCAGAGCAGGAGCTATCGGAGTTCGGCCGTCACTGGGGCTCGGTCGCGATGGCGGCGCGTGGGCGCGTCGCCAACGAGAATACGCCCAAACTTCGGACCTTCGACGCACGCGGCAACCGCCGCGACGAGGTCGAGTTTCATCCGGCCTATCATGAGCTGATGGCGCACTCGGCGCATGCCGGCGTGCACAACTCGACCTGGACGGCTGACGGCAAGCCGGCTGGCGCCGCCGCCGAGGTCGTCCGTGCCGCGAAGTTCTACATGGCCTCGCAGGTCGAGACCGGCCATCTCTGCCCGATCACGATGACGCGCGCTGCCGTCGCGGCGTTGGCGTCGCAGCCGGACCTGCTCGCGAAGACGATGCCGGTGATCGGCACGCGCTCATACGATCCGTCCTTTGCGCCCTGGTGGACCAAGCGCGGCATGACGCTCGGCATGGGCATGACCGAGAAGCAGGGCGGCACCGATGTGCGCGCCAACATGACGCGCGCTGTGCGCACCGGTGACGGTTATCGCATCACCGGGCATAAATGGTTCATGTCGGCGCCGATGTGCGATGCGTTCCTGGTGCTGGCGCAGGCGGAGCAGGGGCTGACCTGCTTCTTCATGCCGCGCTTTGCACCGGACGGCTCGATCAACGCGATCCAGTTCCAGCGCTTGAAGGACAAGCTTGGCAACCGTTCCAATGCGTCGTCCGAAGTCGAGTTCGTTGGCGCCTGGGCGACGCGGGTCGGTGAGGAGGGCAAGGGCATCCGCACCATCATCCAGATGGTGCAGTTGACGCGGCAGGATTGCGCGATCGCGTCCGCCGGCCTGATGCGCTCGGGCCTGTCACACGCACTCCACCATGCGCGCCATCGCAGCGTGTTCCAGAAACATCTCGCCGACCAGCCCCTGATGCGCGCCGTGCTCGCGGACATGGCGCTGCATGTCGAGGCGTCCACTGCGCTCGCGATGCGGCTCTGCCACGCCTTCGACCGCACATCCGATGATCCGCTCGAGGCCGCCTATGTGCGGCTGCTCACGCCCGCGATCAAATACTGGATCTGCAAGAGCGCGCCGCCGTTCCTGTTCGAGGCGATGGAGTGCCTCGGCGGCAATGGCTATGTCGAGGAGGGCATTTTGGCGCGGCACTATCGGGAATCGCCCGTCAATGCGATCTGGGAAGGTTCGGGCAATGTGATGTGCCTTGACGTGCTGCGCGCGCTGTCGCGCGAAGCCGAAGCCGCAATCGCCGTTCTGCATGGGTTGTCCGAAGCAAGCCGCGGCCTGCCGGGCGCGACTGAGGCGGCGGCCTTCATCAGCAAGGCGTTTCGCCGAGGCGACAGCGAGCGTGTCGCGCGGCTCGCGGTCGAAAGGCTGTCGCTGCTCGCTGCTGCCGCGGCGCTGAACCAGGTCGCGCCGCGAAGTGCCGAACTGTTCGCCGCAACAAGGCTCGAAAGCCCCCACGCCAGCATGTATGGCGCGGTCGATATCGCCGACAACGACACACGCCTGCTGCTGGAACGGGCGCTGCCTTGAAGGTCATCTGATGGACTCGCTTGATCCCAAGAATCCGCCGGTGCTCATCTTACCGGAGCACCCTCATCAGCGAGTCTGGAAGTTCTGGGGCACCGCGCTCTGGGGCTTTGCCGTGTTCGTCGCGATGTTCGTCGGCCAGATCGCGGTCGTCGTCTTCTTCGTGCTGAAAGGTGGAGGGCCGGTCGATCTTGGCGAGGCCGTCAAGGTCGTCGCGTCCAGCGGGCTTGCGATCTCGCTGTCGGTGATCGCGGGTCTGCCGGCGGTCGCCGCCGCGCTGTGGTTTGCGATCCACTGGACCCGCACGCCCTTTGCCGACTATCTCGCGCTGTGCTGGACCTCATGGCGCAACGTCGCGCTCGGCGCGGCCGGCCTTGTCGTGCTCGTCGAGGGCTGGGATCTTTTGTCGCGCTCGACGGGGCACGAAGTGACGCCGGATTTCATGATCGATGTGCTGAAATCGGCGCGCAGCGATGGCGCGCTGTGGCTGCTGGTACTGGCCTTCTGCGTCGCGGCGCCGGTCTCTGAAGAACTGTTCGCGCGCGGCTTTCTCTATCGCGGCTGGTCGGAATCGTTCCTGCGCGTGCCTGGCGCCATCGTGCTGTCGTCGCTGGTCTGGACCGCCCTGCATCTGCAATATGACTGGTTCTTCTTCGGCGAAGTCTTCTGCATCGGCCTCTGGTTCGGCTACATCCGCTATCGCAGCAATTCGACCTGGCTGACGATCGTGCTGCACGGCCTCAACAATCTCGGTGCCGTGGTGCAGACCATGTGGCTGGCGGGGTCGTAACTCAGGAGAACAGCGCGATTGCGACCGGCATCGTAACGGCAGCGAGAATGGTCTGCAGCGTGATGATCTGCGCGAGCAGCGGCGCATCGCCATCCATTTGCCGTGCCATTACATAGGCGCTGGGCGAAGTCGGCACCGCCGAGCACGCCGCGACGATCACGAGATTGGTGCCCGAAAGCCCAAACCAGAGCGCAAGCGCGACCGCAATCGCGGGCATCAGGACCAGTTTGAAAAGCACGCCGGTTGCAGCCGCAAAGCTCGGCCGGAGCAGGCCTTCCAGATGCAGCCCCGCGCCGGTGACGAGCAGGCCGATCGCCAGCGAGGAGTTCCCGAGCGCATCCGCGACCTCGTGCCAGATTTTTGGCAGGGACAGGTGGGTCACATTGACGAACAACCCGATGGCGCAGGCCCAGATCAGCGGATTTTTCACCACCGTCATCGCGATCGCGCGGGCCGATTGCTTTTTGGGCGAGGCAAAATGCGCAAGCACCGCGACACTGAACACATTGACCATGGGAATGATCGCAACCATGGCCACCGATGCGAGCGCGAGCCCGGCGGCGCCGAAGAGATTGCGGGAGACCGAGAGCGCGACGTAGGTCTGCCAGCGGATCGCGCCCTGGAAGATCGAGGTGAAGGCCGGCCCGTCGACATTCATGCGCCTGAACAGGGGCCACAGGGCGAGACAGATGAGCGACACCGCCAGCGCCGCGAGCATCAACGCGCCGCCGACGCCCGCGACCGGCACACTGGAAAGATCGGCCTTTACCAATGTCTGGATCAAGAGCATCGGGAACAGCACGTAATAGGTGAGCCGCTCAAGGCCGTGCCATTGCGTCTCCAGCCGCATCAGCGTGCGCTTGAGCACGGCGCCGAGCACGATCAGCAGGAACACCGGCAACAGGGCCGCAACCACAATTCCCATTTCAGCTTTTCTTGATGTTGGCGAGCCGATCGAGCGCGCCCTGCAGGATGAAGATCGCCGCGTGCTCGTCGATCACCTCGGCGCGCCTGGCGCGCCTGACATCCATCCCGATCAGCTCGCGCTCGACGGCCGCGGTCGACAGGCGTTCGTCCCAGAACGCGATGGCGAGATCGGTGAGGCCAGCGAGATTGCGGGCGAAGGCGCGGGTCGATTGCGCACGCGGGCCCTCGCTGCCATCCATGTTGATCGGTAGCCCCAGCACGAAGCCGACGGCATGGCGCTCGGAGGCGATCGTGAGCAGCCGGGCGGCATCGGCCTTGAAGGCCTTGCGCTGGATGGTCTCGACGCCGGTCGCAAGCCGGCGGTCCGGGTCGGACACGGCCACGCCAATGGTCTTGGTGCCGAGATCGAGCCCCACCAGCGCGCCGCGCGCGGGCCAAAGTGCGGCGGCTTCGATCAGGGGGAGGACGGGGGCGGGCATACGGAGCGCATAACATGCACTCTGGCAACGACGCAAAGGCCTGGTTGCCAAGTTGTTCTTCCAACTTCCTGTTTCATGATCGAGACAAGACTATTCTCGATTATTCATTTTCCGCCACCGGAGCGCAGGCTTATCATTCGTGCCGGAACCTCAGGGAGCAGATATGCCGATCGACACGACACTGACCGCGCAGCTCGGGATCGCGCATCCGATCCTGTCGGCGCCGATGGCGACCATCGCGGGGGCGCGCCTGGTTGCGGCCGTGAGCGAGGCGGGCGGCTTCGGCATTCTGGGCGGCGGCTACGGCGACAAGGCCTGGCTCGAGCAGGAGACCGCCAAGCTGAAAAAATGCTCGGCGCCGTTCGGCATCGGATTCATCACCTGGAGCCTGGCGAAGCAGCCGGAGTTGCTCGACATCGCGCTTGCCGCCAGGCCGCGCGCGATCATGCTGTCATTCGGCGATCCCATGCCCTTTGCGCCTCGCATCAGGGCTGCGGGCGCGCTCCTGATCTGCCAGGTGCAGACCGAGGACATGGCGCAGCAGGCGCTCGAGGCCGGAGCCGATATCCTGATCGCACAGGGGACGGAAGCCGGCGGACACGGCGCCTCGCGCACCACGATCGATATCGTGCCGGCGGTCGTCGATCTCGCGGCCGGCCGCGTGCCCGTCGTCGCCGCCGGTGGTATTGCCGATGGGCGCGGGTTGGCGGCGATGATGATGCTGGGAGCGGCAGGCGTGCTGCTCGGCACGCGCTTTTATGCAAGCATCGAATGCGACGGAGACGAGAAAGCCAAGAAGCGCATTTCCGCCGCATCGAGCGGCAACACGGTCCGGAGCGTCATTTTTGATGTCTCGCGCAAGCTGTTCTGGCCGGCGCCATTCACGGGGCGCGCCCTGGTCAACGACCACGCACGCCGCTGGATGGGCCGCGAGGTGGAGCTGATCCAGAACGTGGATGCCGTCGCGGCCGAATATACGGCCGCCAGGGCCGCGGGCAATTTCGATATCGCCGGCGTGTTTGCAGGCGAGGGCGTCGGCTTGATTCATGATATCCCGAGGGCAAGCGAGATCGTCGAGCGGATCACGCTGGAGGCCGAGCAGATCCTTGAGGGACGTCGCAATTCCGTAACGATACCGCAGGCGGCAGCCGCGCGCTGACCGCACCAACAAACGAGCAAGAGAAGACCATGTGGCCTGATCGTCGAGTAATTGACCTGTTCAAGATTGAATTTCCGATCCTGCTGGCACCGATGGCGGGCGCGATCGACGCCGACATCGCCATTGCGGTGGCACAGGGTGGTGGACTGCCGTCGGTGCCCTGCGCTTTGATCTCGCCGGAGAAGGCGCGCGAGCAGATCAAGATCATCCGCCAGCGCGTCTCGGCGCCGATCAACCTGAATTTCTTCTGCCACCAGGCGGTCGACGCCGATCCCGCGCGCGAGGCCGTTTGGCGCCAGCGCCTTGCGCCTTACTATCGCGAGCACGGTCTCGATCCCGCGATGCCCATCAACGCCGCCAACCGCGCACCGTTCGATGCCGCTTTCTGCGACGCGGTCGAGGAGCTGAAGCCCGAGATTGTCAGCTTCCATTTCGGCCTGCCGGAGGCGAGTCTGTTGAAGCGCGTGAAGGCTGCGGGCAGCTTCGTGATGGGATCGGCGACCATCGTGAAGGAAGCAATCTGGCTCGAGGAGCACGGCGCCGACGTCATCATCGCGCAAGGCGCGGAGGCGGGCGGCCATCGTGGCATGTTCCTGACCGACAATATCGCCGAGCAGCCCGGCACCTTTGCGCTGGTGCCGCAGGTCGTTGACGCGGTGAAGGTGCCGGTGATTGCCGCGGGCGGCATCGCCGATGGGCGCGGGATCGCAGCCGCCTTTGCTCTCGGCGCGGCCGGTGTGCAGATCGGCAGCGCCTATCTGCGCTGCCCGGAATCCAGGGTGAGTGCACCGGCTCGCGTGGCCCTGGCCCAAGCCATGGACGATTCCACCGTCATCACCAATGTCATGACCGGGCGCCCGGCGCGCGGCGTTGCCAACCGCGCCATGCGCGAGATGGGGCCGATGTGCCCGGATGCGCCCGCCTTTCCGCATTCGGCGACGGCGCTTGGCCCCCTGAAACAGGCTGCCGAGAAACTCGGCAAGGTCGATTTCACCAGCCTGTGGGCGGGGCAGGCGGTACGATTGGGCCGGGAAATGCCGGCCGCGGAGCTGACCCGGGCGCTCGCCGGCGCTGCTTTGGCGCGTATGAGCAAGCTTGCGAGCTGAAAGCCACTCGCCGCGCCGGTTGCGGCGCAAAAGCGGCCTCTGCTATACGGCGGGATGAAAACCCCCGTTTGAGGCCATATATCATGTCGGTTGATGCCGCCACCGTCCGCCGTATCGCGCATCTCGCGCGGATCGCGGTCACGGATGCCGAGGTTCCCCATCTTCAGGGCGAATTGAACGCCATGCTGGAGTTTGTCGAGCAGTTGTCGGAGGTCAATGTCAGGGGCGTCGAGCCCATGACCTCGGTGACCCCGATGGAGATGAAGAAGCGGCAGGACGTGGTGAATGACGGCGATATCGCCGATGATATCGTGAAGAATGCGCCCGCGACCGAAGGCCACTTCTTCCTGGTGCCGAAGGTCGTAGAATAACTTGCGAGAAGTCCGATGTGTCTGCTCTGCGACGATGAAAAGGCCTATCAGGCCTACATGAACTATCTCGACGCGATGGAGCGGCAGGGCAAGGCCGCCGATCCCGAGAAAGCAGTCGATGCCGTGCTCGATCAGCTTGAGGCCCAAGACCGCGAACGCGCCAAGAAAGACGACCCGGCCAACGACAAGACCCTGTCTCCGTTCTTCTGCAGCCCGATCAATAAATGACACTGTTCACATCGATGACGCTCGCCGAGGCCCGCGACGGCCTCGCGAAAAAGTCCTTCACCTCGCTTGAGCTGACCAACGCCCACCTGAAGGCGATGGAAGACGCGCGCTCGCTCAATGCATTCATACTGGAGACGCCGGAGCAGGCCCGCGCCATGGCGCGCGAGGCCGACAGCAAGATCGGCAAGGGCAATGGCGGCCCGCTCGCCGGCATTCCGCTCGGCATCAAGGATTTGTTCGCGACCAAGGGTGTGCGCACCACGGCCTGTTCGAAGATCCTTGGCAATTTCGTGCCGACCTACGAGTCGACCATTACCTCGCAACTCTGGCGCGATGGTGCGGTGATGCTTGGAAAGCTCAACAATGACGAGTTCGCGATGGGCTCGTCGAATGAGACCTCGTGCTTCGGCCCCGTCGCCAATCCCTGGCGGCGCGAGGGTTCCAACACCACGCTGGTGCCGGGCGGCTCGTCCGGCGGCTCGGCCTCGGCCGTAGCCGCAATGCTCTGCATGGGCGCGACCGCAACCGACACCGGCGGCTCGATCCGTCAGCCGGCGGCGTTTACCGCAACCGTCGGCATCAAGCCGACCTATGGCCGCTGCTCGCGCTGGGGCATCGTTGCATTCGCGTCCTCGCTCGATCAGGCCGGTCCGATCGGACGCACGGTGCGGGACTCCGCGATCCTGCTGCGTTCGATGGCGGGGCACGATCCCAAGGACACGACCTCGGTCGACCGTCCGGTGCCGGATTACGAAGCCGCGATCGGCAAGTCCGTGAAGGGCATGAAGATCGGGATTCCCAGGGAATATCGCCTCGACGGCATGCCGGGTGAGATCGAAAATCTCTGGACCGAAGGCGCGGCCTGGCTGAAGGCCGCCGGCGCCGAGCTCGTCGAAGTGTCGCTGCCCCACACCAAATACGCGCTGCCGGCCTATTACATCGTGGCACCGGCGGAAGCTTCGTCCAACCTAGCGCGCTATGACGGCGTGCGCTACGGCCTGCGCGTGCCCGGCCGCTCGATCGGCGAGCTCTATGAGGCGACCCGCGCCGAAGGCTTTGGTGCCGAGGTGCGCCGCCGCGTCATGATCGGCACCTACGTGCTCTCGGCCGGCTATTACGACGCCTATTATTTGCGCGCGCAGAAGGTGCGCACGCTGATCAAGAAGGATTTCGAGGACTGTTACGCCCGGGGCGTGGACGCGATCCTGACGCCGGCGACGCCGTCCGCAGCCTTCGGCCTCGGCGAGAAGGGCGGCGCCGATCCCGTCGAGATGTATCTCAACGACATCTTCACGGTGACCGTGAACATGGCGGGATTGCCGGGCATCGCGGTGCCCGCCGGCAAGGACGCACAGGGTCTGCCGCTGGCGCTGCAGCTGATCGGCCGCGCCTTCGACGAGGAGACGCTGTTCTCGCTCGGCGAGGTGATTGAGCAGGCGGCGGGCCGCTTCACGCCGCCGAAATGGTGGTGAGCATGGATTTCAAAGCCACTCTCTCCAATGCGAAGCCCGCAGACGGCCTGAAGCCGCCGCTTGCTGCCTTGTGGTGGGCGGCCAAGGGCGACTGGGACGCCGCCCACAAGATCGTGCAGGACGAGAGCGACACCCATTCGGCCTGGGTGCACGCCTATCTGCATCGGGTCGAGGGCGATCTTTCCAATGCCGGATATTGGTATCGCCGGGCCGGCCAGCCGGTGGCGAAGGATTCACTCGAGGCCGAATGGGAGCGGATCGTCTCCGCGCTGATCTAAGGGTTAACGGCAATGACGGCATTGAGCGGCAAGCTGATCAAGGGCTCAACCGGCGACTGGGAAATGGTGATTGGGTTGGAAATCCACGCCCAGGTTACCTCGAACTCAAAGCTGTTTTCCAGCGCCTCGACCGCCTTCGGCGGCGAGCCCAACAGCCATGTCTCGCTCGTCGATGCCGCGATGCCGGGCATGCTGCCCGTCATCAACGAGGAATGCGTCCGCCAGGCGGTGCGCACCGGCCTCGGGCTGAGCGCGCAGATCAATCTGCGCTCGGTGTTCGATCGGAAGAACTATTTCTATCCCGATTTGCCGCAGGGCTATCAGATCAGCCAGTACAAGCAGCCGATCGCGGGCGAGGGCGAGGTCGTGGTTGAGCTCGACGGCGGCAAGACCGCGACCATCGGCATCGAGCGGCTGCACCTGGAGCAGGACGCCGGCAAGTTGCTGCATGACCAGAACCCGACCATGTCGCTGGTGGACCTCAACCGGTCCGGCGTGGCGCTGATGGAGATCGTCTCCAAGCCCGATATCCGCGATGCCGAGCAGGCCAAGGCCTATGTCACCAAGCTGCGCTCGATCCTGCGCTATCTCGGTACCTGCGACGGCGACATGGAGAAGGGCAACTTGCGCGCCGACGTCAACGTCTCCGTGCGCAAGCCGGGCGGCGAGCTCGGCACCCGCTGCGAGATCAAGAACATGAACTCGATCGCCTTCATCGGGGAGGCTATCGAGCACGAGGCGCGGCGCCAGATCGAGATCATCGAGGACGGCGGGCAGATCGAGCAGGAAACCCGGCTCTACGATCCCAACAAGGGCGAGACGCGCTCGATGCGCTCCAAGGAGGAAGCGCATGACTACCGCTATTTCCCCGACCCCGACCTCCTGCCGCTGGAATTTTCGCAGGCCTTCGTCGACGAGCTGAAGGCTGATCTGCCCGAGTTGCCGGACCAGAAGCGCTCCCGCTTCATCGCCGATCTTGCGCTCTCGCCCTATGATGCGAGCGTGCTTGTCGCCGAACGCGAGAGCGCGGACTTCTACGAAACCGTGCTCGGCAAGCTCGCCAATCAGGCGCGCGACGGCAAGGTCGCGGCCAACTGGGTGATCAACGAGCTGTTCGGCCGCATCAACAAGAAGGGAGGTTCAATCTCGGACTCGCCGGTGTCGGCGGCCCAATTGAGCGCCATCATCGACCTGATCGGCGAGGGCACCATCTCCGGCAAGATCGCCAAGGACCTGTTCGAGATCGTCTGGCAGGAGGGCGGCGATCCGCGCGAGCTGGTCGAGGTACGCGGCATGAAGCAGGTCACGGATCTGGGAGCAATCGAGAAGGTGGTCGACGACATCATCGCCGCCAATCCGGACAAGGTGACGCAGGCCAGGGCGAAGCCGCAACTGGTCGGATGGTTCGTCGGCCAAGTGATGAAGTCGTCCGGCGGCAAAGCCAATCCGCAGGCGGTCAACGACCTCCTGAAGTCGAAGCTCGGCATCTGATCGCGCGCTGACGCGCGCCGCGAGCCGTTTCTTTTCATCGTCGATCGAACGAAGGCGTGTTGCGAATCGTGCTCGCGCGATTCGCAACAACGTCGCCATCGGCGCGCGCTCGCGCGCGAGAAGCCCGTTAACGATGAAAATATTTTCCTTGCCAAACTTCGAGACTCGGAGTCCGCGACAGCGCGCCTTGGAGGGTGTTGGCGACTCGATCGCGCTTCACTCACTCGCGCGCGCGTCGAATGCGAATTGAAGAAAGTGCTGCAGTGTCGGCGTTTCCTGCAATCTTGACATTCACCGATGCAGGCCACGTCGACGTTTTTCGCATCGTGATTTCGGCGCATTGCTTTGTTGTCGCGATCAGTGCTGCGTGCGCTCTCGTCCCGGTGCATCAACACTTCCTTAAGCTGGACGCTGTTTTTTTCGATGTGTTGGTGTATTCGGAATGAAGTGCACTTCGATTCCCGAATGCACGCAGCGATAAAGCCATCTCACTACATCAGGAGGGCAACATGGCTAAGAAAGCGAAGAAGGCGAAGAAGGCGAAGAGCGCAGTGAAGAAGACTGCGAAGAAGACCCGCAAGGTCTCCAAGAAGAAGTAAGTCTCGCCCGATCTAAATGCCGGCGGTCTTTTGCCGGCACGTCATTGGAGCAACCCGGAATGATCCCTTTTCAATCCGAACGGCTCTGAGCGACGAAAAGAGGGTGTCGGCGAGACATCAGGTCAAACGGCTGGATCGAATTTCGAAAGCGCTCGCGCTTTCAGAAGCCGGTCCGGCAGAAGAAACAAGTTTTCTTCGTTCGGTGCGGATCGCTTGAGATCCGCAATTTCACCCGGCACCAACTCGCCAGGGTGGGATCTGGTCCTGACGTGTTCGCCGACGCCCTCGCTCCCAGCCGGAGCGAGTCAGCCCGGCCTTGCCGATCCCAAGATATATTTCCCGGAACATCGTCGCCTCGATCCGAGTTCGGGGCCGCCCTTCGCGTGGCTCTGTGCGTCGCCTTGATGGTTATCCGTTTGCGAAAGCCGCAAGGTAAACCGATGATGAGTTCCGCGGGAAAGCCCCGCCAAACAAGGCTTTGCTCAATTCGCCGTCGCTTTCGACCGGACAGGCGTTTACGCCGGATTCATCGCGAAGCTTAAACTGCCCTTCAAATTTGCTCGGCCATGATTGCCCCAACACGCCGGCCAACGGCATTGGGAAGCGTTGAATTGTGGGCGGGGGCCGCGCGCGGGGGCGAAGCGGCCAATAACAAGAAGGGGAGACGGAAGATGTTTCAGGGTAGTTTTGATCTTGATGCCGCAACGCCCGTGCATGCGAGCGCGGTATCGGACCTGCTGTTCGAGCGCGGACTTTATTGGGCGAGCGGTCGTTCCGGCGTCGTCAATCTGATCGCCGCGCATAAATGGTTCAATCTCGCGGCGCTGAAGGGCCGCATCGACGCCATCGCCATGCGCCGCGAGGTCGCCGAGCAGATGTCGGAAGCCGAGGTCGCCCTGGCTCAGCGCGAAGCGCGCGCCTGGATGACCGCCCACTGACGAACAGTCTATGTCGTCATCGGTGACTTGATCGGCGCGGTGAGACGCCCGGCTGCCGGCTCGCTCGATCCGACGTGGTCGGCGAGGGCAGGGCGTCAGGCCCGAAATTACTTTGGCTCTCCGTCATCGACATTGTCAGTCCGACGACCGCAGCGATTTCCGCAGCGTCGATCGGACGCGCCACGAGATCAGCCCGGTCAAGGCGAGCGCAAGCACGACCGAGACAATGGATGATCCCACCCTGGAACTATCGAGCAGCGACGCTCGTCCGGTGGCGCCAAGAAAACAGAACAGAACGACCTGCGGAACACTGAAGATCAGCGTCGCGAGCGCATAGCTCGGAAGACCAATCCGGGTCAGGCCCAGCATGTAGTTCGTGGCGGCATTTGGAACGGGCACGCCGAGCCTCAAGAGCGCGACGACCTTCCAGCCTTCGAGATCAACTGCGCGCGCGATCTCCCGCAGTCTTTGATGTCGCTCGAGCCATCGATGAAAGCGGCCTGAGGCCACATAACGAGAGAAGCAGAAGGCCAGGATGCCTCCTGCGGTGCCGCCGAGGAGGATGATCGGTGCGGCGGAGAGGCCGTAAGTCGCACCGGCCGCTATGATCAATGGCGTTCGCGGAAACACGATCAGTGCAGCCGCCGCAAAGAACAGGCCCACCGCCAGGGCGGACGAGCCGCTGAGGGGACCGAGCTCCCGAAGCCATTGGGCGATTTCTTGCGTCAGAGTCATCAGGGAGCGGCTGCGATCGTTCTCGATTGTTTGGGTTCGAATTGAATCATTGCTCTCGCCGATTTGAAATATCGATCGGGCCGACGCTGTTGCCATGTTTTCGACTGCTGCAAACGATCGAAGAATGCCGCTTGTCGAAGTGACGTGCGCTGATGCGAGTTGAGGCGGCGTCGGAGATCATCGGTCGATTCGAGGAGGGCCTCCTGCTTCGCGATTGAGAAGCGCAGGCTGACGGGGTGGCGGAGACGGAGGGATTCGAACCCTCGATAGGGCTTTACAACCCTATAACGGTTTAGCAAACCGCCGCCTTCAGCCACTCGGCCACGTCTCCGGTCAGGCCCGATATGCCCGACGCGGCGGTGAGCCGCAAGCGCAGATAAAGGGTTATGCGGCTCGCCTGACCGCCTTCGTGCCGTGCCTGATCGGGCGTGGATTTTGGGGCGCGACCCGGGTCGTGCCGATGCCCGCGGTCAGTTCCGCGATTTCAGGCGGGACGAAATTCACTTCAAGCCCGAAAACAGGGCACTTCTGCCCTGTCGCGGCACACCGTGGAACCAGCCGGCGCCCGATTTCTCCGGCGCAACACATAAGATAGAGTGTGGATCTCGATCGCAGCGGTCGGCGTATGTGCATTGATAACCAATTTTGCCCATCATCGTCGCTCGATCGTTGCAATGGAGATTCGGCGTCCTGCCTGCTCGATTCGATGGCGGCGAACGCGCGCGACGGGGAAAAACCCGACGCTGCACTGCTTATACCGCAAGCGTCGAGCCGAAACGGGACGATCTGAATTCTCGTTTACAAACAATATCTTGCGACGAAAGTTCGATCACGCTTGCGTGTTATTTGTGCAACACCCGCCGGAAAACACACTTCAGCGCGGTCTCTCAAGCGGTTCCTTTGTTGCGTGTGCAGGGCCCTTCGGTAATTGTGATCGAGCGACGGAGGGGGGCATCCCGAGGTCGTCCCGTTTTAGGTGGTTCGCTTAAGTCCCTCGCGTTCATGCGGGTGTGTCCGAAGGCGCGAAGCGGCTAAGCGGTGAATAGGGACAAGGGAACCAACCTTAGGGTGACTCCACCCAGCGGATCCGGAACCTTCCCTGATAGAGCAACTTGGAGGTTTAACATGAAGATGGTTAAGAGCCTTGTCCTCGGCTCAGCGGCGGGTCTGCTCGCCATGGGTGGGGCACAGGCGGCTGATCTTCCCGTAAAGGCCAAAGCGGTCGAATACGTGAGGGTCTGCTCCCTGTATGGTGCCGGATTCTGGTACATTCCGGGCACCGATACTTGCATCAAGCTCGGCGGTTACCTGCGCGTTGAAACGGCGTTCAACGGCGGCGTCTACAACGGTGCATTCTCTTCGGTGAACGGTGCGCAAAATCGTCTGACGAACTACTACACCGCTCGTTCCCGTCAGGATCTGACGGTCGATACGCGCACCGCGACCGAATACGGTGTGGTCCGCACGTACTTCGATGCGACGTTCTCTTGGACCACTGGCAACTACGCCGGAGCGGGCACCGGTGGTACGGTGTACAGCGCAGGTGCCGGCCAGGTTGGTAACCCCTCTGACGGTGGTATCGCTGGCGGCTCCGTCGGCGTCTATCAAGCGTTCATCCAGTTCGCTGGGTTCTTGATGGGTAAGGCGGTTAGCCCCTTCGATACTCCCTGGGTCAACTATCCGGGCAACAACTTCGACGGTCTCGTCGGCGGCAGCGGTGACGTCACCGCCGTCAACCAGCTGACCTACACCGCGCAGTTCGGCAACGGCGTGTCGGGCAGCCTCGCGGTCGTCGATCCGACTGCCTACCATCAGAGCAATCTGTATAACCTGGGTGCGGGCGGTGTTCTCAACGGTCCCGCCTTCCAAGGTGGCGCCTACGGCCTCAGCGCTTTGGGCGGTACGAGGGCTCCCGACTTCGTCGGTGTCCTGAAGGTCGATCAGGCTTGGGGTATATTGCAGTTGTCGGCTGCTGCCCACGACAATCACGCGGCCTACTACGGCATCACTGAGGTCACAGGTCATCCTGCCGATAAGTGGGGCTGGGCTGTGCAGGCTGGGTTGGAGATCAAGAACATCCCGACTGGGCCGGGTGACAATATCAACTTCCAGGCGGTCTACACCGATGGTGCAAGCCGCTACAACTTCGACAGCTTGGTCAGCCAGAACTACGTGATGTTCGGCGGCACCAACGTGCCGGGCGCCTACCAGAGCGTTGGTCTTGCTGGCGTAGCTGACGGTGTGTACGCACCCGGAACCGGCATTGCCACGGCTCAGACCTGGGGCATCCGCGGCGCGTTCAACCACAACTTCGATCCCTACTGGAGCGGTGCGATTTACGGCGCATACGCCCAGATGAAGTATGGCAATGGCGGAGCTGCTCTTGTCTGCGGCGCCATCGCAGCAATTGGTGCCGCGACTGCCGGCATCACGAACTGCAACCCAGACTTCAATATTGCCCAGATCGGTGGCATCATCCGCTGGACCCCGGTGAAGAACCTGACGTTCTCTGCGGACGTCGTCTACACCATGCTGGACCAGAAGTTTGCTGGAACAATTTCTCCGGCTGTAGCTTTCGCTGCTTCAGCCAAGCCAGCAGCTATCTACGAGCTGAAGGACCAGAGCACGGTGACCGGGCTTATCCGCGCCCAGCGTAACTTCTGATCCGAAGCTGTAACGGACAACGAAAATGAAGCCCCGGCAGGAACTGCCGGGGCTTCATTATTTTTTTGATATAGTGCGTCTGCAGGAAGGCCCGCATTGTGCCGTGGGCCGAGACACCCAAAGATCAAGGACTCATACGCGCTCGGGTTGGGCCGTCGATGAACGCCTACCTCGACGGGGTCCCTTACTTCTGGGCACAGGCGCTCGGCATAACCGATTCGCAATTTCTGATCGTGATTGCCTTCTGATCTCGACAAGGCAAGGCGTACCCGCCCGCGGGTATCTTGGCCTTATCGCAGGCGACAATGGCCGGCTGAACGGGCATTGTTGAAGCCGGAAGAGGCATTGCAACAAGAAGTCAGGTTGGGGGCTCATTCAGTTTGGCAAGCGCACGGTCCTGGCGAGATAACGCCTTGGGACCAGTAGGTGCCTTCCCGATAGGCGCCCTTATTTGTGCGGCGCAAGCCTGCTCTCCGTCGTTGAAACTGCGCTAAATCAGAAGCTCGCCTCGCGGCGGTGTCTCGGCTGAATCGGCTTGGTCTTTGCTGGATTCGCAGCGGTGCTGCGGGGCGGCAACGACTTCCAGATCGACGTCCAGGAGTTTCGGAGGGCGTGCCCTTCACCGCAACTCTGAGAGCATGTGTCGCACGCCGGTCATCGAAGATAACTGCGACTCCCGGTAGTGTGAGATCGTTCAACTGATGGAGCAGCACGTGACCAGGAAAATTCTCAAAGCCGCAGCGCTGGGCGTGGCCGGTGCATTGACGGCTTCGCAGGTCCACGCACAGGCGGCAAGCAACAACGATCGGGAGATCGCGCTCCTGAAGCAGCAGTTGCGAATGCTTGAGCAGAAGCTCGACAAGCTTCAGAAACAGACGGCATCGAACACAGCGGCCGCGACCAGGGCGAAAACGGAAGCCAAAGCGGAAGCGAGGGCTGAGGCCGCAGCCGCCATGGCCAGCGCCCCCATGCCGGCCAAGGTCGCGGCGGCTCCGACCGGCGTCCTGGTGACCATGCCGAACAACCGGCCGACGATCTGCACGGCGGACGAACAGAACTGCGTCGCGATCACAAGCCGCTTGCACTGGGACGTTGGCGGCTACGACTACCACCCCAACAGCGCGGGCACGGTGCCGCAGCGGCTCGACGATGGAGAAAACGTGCGCCGCGCGCGTATCGGCATCGTCGGAAAATTCTTCGGCGACTGGAACTACTCCCTCGTCTACGACTTTGGCGGCTCGTCGGACGGCTTCGGCGGCGCGGCCCCGGGATCGCTGCCCGGCGGCGGCGTCTCCGGCGTCGAAAACGCCAATTTGAGCTATACGGGGCTGAAACCGTTCGGCGGCTGGATGGCGATCGAAGGCGGCGTCATGGACCTCGCCTATACCCTCGATGAGTCGACAAGCTCCAACGATATCCTCTTCATGGAACGCGCTTCGCCCGGGGTCATCGCCACCAATATCGCGGCTGGCGATTTCCGATCGGCTGTCGGGACACGCTGGTGGAACGACGTGTTCTGGGCCGGAGCCTATGTCACCGGACCGGCGACAGGCGCCGTCCATTCGGCGTCAAGCGCGACTCCAAACGGCACCACTGAACAATATGGCGCCGTCGCACGTGTGGCGGGTCAGATCGTTAGCGGCAAGGACTATTCGTTGCACCTCGGCGCCGATGCGCAGTGGCTGATACAACCGCCACACAACCTGGTAACCGGGGCACAGACGCTCACCCTCAGCGATCGTCCTGAGTTGCGCATCGACCCCACGACGTTGGCTACGACGGGCGCTATTGCCAATGCCTCGGGCGCGCAGGTCTACAGTGTAGAGGCAGCGGCGACGTACGGATCACTGTGGCTCCAGGGTGAGTATTTCTGGTTCAACGTCGATCGTGGCGCGATGACCGGGTTGCCACCGGTGGGCGCCCCGAGCCTGAAATTTGAAGGAGGTTATGCGCAGGCGGGCTACGTCCTGACGGGCGAGACTCGTAGCTACAATTCGGCGAACGCCGCCTATGGCGGCATCAATCCGGCTCATCCGTTCTCGCTTGAGGGCGGCGGCTGGGGCGCGTGGGAAATCGGCGCGCGCGCGAGCACGATAGATCTCAATGACCAGCTTGGGATGCCGACCGGCATCGCAGGAGGCCGCCAGACCATTTATACGGCGGGCCTGAACTGGTATCCCAATCGAAATGTCCGCTTCCTGATCAACTACCTGCATGGGGACATCACGAAGCAGGCCAGCCCGACCTCGCCAGCAGACGTAGGTGCGAAATTCGATGCAATTGCGATGCGCACGCAGGTCGCATTCTGATCTTGGTCTGATTCCCGGGAGCGGCGTGCCTCCGCCGATGCGGGAGGCGGCCCTTCGATTTACAGTTCGCGCTTTACCCGGATCATGCGGTAGGAAAGGGTGATGAAGGATCGGGGCAGGCCACTGTTTAAAAAAAAGGACCAGGTTCGCAGCCGCATGGCTTGTCGTGCTCGCCGGGACGGCGGTCGCGCCCGCCGCCGAAAGACTGATCGAGCCCGGGCAGTGGAAGGTGATCTCTGCCACCGTCGTCAACGGCGTCGTCCAGCCATCGCGGGTGCGCTGATCAGCGACGTAAAGACCGAAGTGGAAGGCGAGCGGATCGGCGATTGCCAGCAGTGACCGACTGACGAACGCTTATTCCACCGCGCCGCGGTGCAGGTCGGCCTCGATCTGCAGCCGCGTGCCGCCGCCGAAGCGGGCGCGGTAGACTTGGAGATTTTCCATCACCCGCTGCACATAGTTGCGGGTTTCCGAGAACGGGATCAACTCGACCCAGTCGACTGCGTCGACCTTGGGATCGCGCGGATCGCCATAGCGGTCGACCCACTTCTTCAGGCTGCCGCGGCCGGCATTATAGGCCGCAAACGTCATGATGTAGGAGCCACGGAAGTCCTCCATCAGGCCGCCGAGCTCGGCCGCGCCGAGCGCCGCGTTATAGGCCGAATCCGATTTCATCCGCGACAGATCGAAGGCGACACCGGCGCGCTTGCAGACATAGCGGCCGGCATCCGGCGTCACCTGCATCAACCCATAGGCCTGTGCCGGCGAGACGTCGCCGGGGTTGAACATGCTTTCCTGGCGCGCGATCGCGAACACCACGCCCTTCTCGACGTCGGGGCCGATCGGGCTGTAGGAGGGAATACCCGTCACCGGATAGGCGTAGTGGTCGAATGGCAGGCCGCGGTTGAGCGCGGCCTTGCCGGCCAGAATCATGCCGCGGGCATAGCCATGACGCGCCGTGAGCTCGCCAAGGCCGATCACCGCATCCGCATCGCCGTTTTCGCCGACATCGGCGAAGATGGGAATGGCGATTTCCCGCTCGTCGAGATCGAACAGCAGTTGCACGGCGCGGACGATTTCCAGCCGTTCGACGCCGCGCGCACGGGGCAAGTCGCTGAGATCAAGCTGCGGCAGCCCGAGTTTGGCGCGCGCCAGCTGGCCGTAATAGCTCGTCGATTGCTCCGCCGCCTGTGCGTAGAAGGCGCGCGCCTCCTGCGAGCGGCCCATGGCTTCGGCCGCGCGGCCCTTCCAGTAACCGGCGCGCGCCAGCGTGGTCGGATTGACGCTGCCGACCCCGATCCGGGCAAAATGCTGCGCGGCGGTCTGGGGATCGTTGAGGAAACGCAGCGCGATCCAGCCCGCGGTGAACTCCTGTTCGGTCTTGTAGACATCGCGGGTCGGCAGTGCGGCGTCGCGCGCGATCAGATAGGCGGTCTTGTATTCGCCGAGGTCGATCATCTTGCGCGCGGCGAGGCGCCGCTCGATCCACCATTCGTCGAGATTATAGAGGCGGTTCGGATCGCGCGGCGCGCTCATCATCAGCTGGGCTTCTTCCGGATATTTCTCCTCGCGCCGAAGCTGCTGGATCCTGGCAAAGACATAGCCGGTGTCGCTGCGCAATTCGCGCGGCACGGCTTCGAGCAACGCCTTGGCGTTGGTGGCCTTCCGCACCGAGGCGAGGCGCGCTTTCACCAGCGCCACATAACCCCCACCCAGACGCTTGGCGGCGCGCATCGCGGCGGCCTCGTTCTCGGTGGTGTAGGCGAAGTTGTCCATCCGCGCCTTCTGGTCGCCCGGAGTGAGCAGCGCGCCGAACATGTCGAGCGCGGTGTTTTCGGTGTCCTCCGACATCGGATCGTTGCGCCAGGCTTCACGCACCAGCCGCTCGGCATTGGCGCGGTCGCCGCGCGCCAGCATCGCCTTGGCAAGCGCAAGCCGGCCCTTGGCCGAGACCGGCGACTCGTTCTCGAACCACGACCACACCGCGGCATCCTCGCGGTGATCGTCCCACAGCGCCGCCTCGAGCCGCCGGCGCAAGAAAGTCTGCGACGGCCAGCTCGGGTTGGCCGTCATGAAGGCGCGATAGCGCTCGACGCTCGCATTGTTGTTGTCGCTGCGCAGGATCAGCCATTCCGCAAGCTTCCTGGCGACGGGATCGGAGATAGTGGCTTCCGCTTGCGTCGCATCGTCAGGCCGGTGCTTGCGGATCAGCTCGATGACGTTCTCGAGCGTGTCGTGATCCTCTTTCGAGGTCGAGGAGGACTGCGCTACCGCCGCCGGCGTGACCGGTTTTCGCGCCGGCGTCGGCGCGGTGACGCGCTGGCGGGCAGGGGGCGCGGGTGAAGCGACCGGAGGCGGCAGGATCGGAGTTGCAATCGCCCGCGCCGCGGCGGTCGTGGCCGGCGGTGCCCCCTTGCGCGCAACCGGTCGCGCCTTCGGCGTTGGAACCTTGTGTTTTGCTGGAGCCGCCTGTTTCACAGGAGAGGACGCTGGCTGTTTCGCCGGGGAGGAGGCAGGCTTTTTCTCGGCCGTGGCCGCCGCGAACGCCGAGCACGCCAAAGCCAGCGTCAGGGCCGCCGACAGAAGGGTCGACAACGCCGTCGATCGCAAGGCTTTCGTGCGGACGTACGGGGTCACGGCATACCTTCGCTGCGAATCAATTGCTGAATGTGACTGAAACCGCCGACTAAATACTAAATTCAATGCGGGATTGCCCGGGTTTTTGCGCCGCCACCACGGCAAAATCGCGGCCGAACCGGAGCGCCCTACCTGCGACTTCCGGGGAAGGGCAGACGTGCGGCCCTTTCGCAGGCGAGCCAGACCCGATATGAATGACCTTTCAAGGATCAGCCAAGCCGCAAATCAGCGTGTGGGAGGAGTTCCATGGCAGCCAAGACGAAATTCCGGGGTTCCTTCACCGCCTTGGTCACGCCTTTCAAGAACGGTTCGCTGGACGAGGCGGCCTTTCGCGCGCTGGTGGGTTGGCAGATTTCGGAAGGCACCCACGGACTCGTCCCGGTCGGCACGACCGGCGAAAGCCCGACCTTGAGCCATGATGAGCACAAGCGCGTAGTCGAATGGTGCATCGAGGAAGCGAAGGGCCGCGTCCCCGTGATCGCCGGCGCCGGCTCCAATTCGACCAAGGAAGCGATCGAACTCGCCGAGCATGCCGAGAAGGCGGGCGCCGACGCGGTGCTGGTGGTGACACCCTATTACAACAAGCCGACGCAAGAAGGCATGTACCAGCACTTCAAGGCCATCAACGACGCCATCGGAATCCCGATCATCATCTACAACATCCCGCCGCGCTCGGTGATCGACATGTCCGTCGACACCATGAATCGGCTGTGGGAATTGAAGAACATCGCCGGCGTCAAGGACGCCACCGCGAGCATGGTGCGGGTGTCGCAGCAGCGCGCCGCGATGGGCGAGGATTTCAACCAGCTCTCGGGCGAGGATGCGACCGTCCTTGGCTACATGGCCCATGGCGGCCATGGCTGCATTTCCGTCACCTCGAATGTAGCGCCGCGGCTGTGCTCGGAATTCCACCTCGCCTGGCAGAAGGGCGACACCAAGGCGGCGCTCGCGCTGCACGACAAGCTGATGCCGCTGCACAGTAACCTGTTCATGGAGACCAGCCCGGCGCCGATCAAATATGCGATGTCGCTGCTCGGCAAAATGGACGAAAAACTCCGCCTTCCGATGGTGCCGGTTTCCGAGCCCACGCGCGTCGCGGTGCGCAGCGCCATGGTGCATGCCGGCCTGATCAACTGAGGCGGGAGGGGTTAACGAGGTTCGTCCACGGAAAGGGGTGCTGCGATGCTTGAGGAATTCAAGAAGTTTGCCCTCAAGGGTAACGTTATTGATCTCGCGGTTGCCGTGATTATCGGCGCGGCCTTCGGCGCCATCGTCACGTCGCTGGTCGCCGACATCATCATGCCGATTATCGGCGCGGCTACCGGCGGGCTCGATTTCTCCAACTACTTCGCTCCGCTTGCCAAGTCGGTGACGGCCACCAACCTGGCGGATGCCAAGAAGCAGGGGGCCGTGCTGGCCTACGGCAATTTCATCACGCTGACGCTCAACTTCCTCATCATCGCATTTGTGCTGTTCATCGTTATCCAACTCATGAACCGGTTGAAGCGCCGCGAGGAGGCGAAGCCCGCCGATCCGCCGAAACCAACGGCGGAGGCCGTGTTGCTGACCGAGATCCGCGACCTCCTGAAGAAGAGTTGACGTGGCCGACAAGAACGAGCGCGCGATCAAGGTCGTCGCTGAAAACCGCAAGGCGCGCTTCAACTACTCGATCGAGGACACGGTGGAGGCGGGGATTGCGCTGACCGGCACCGAGGTCAAGTCGGCCCGCAGCGGCAAGAGCACGATCGCGGAATCCTACGCCGATTCCAAGAACGGCGAGATCTGGCTGATCAACGCCAATATTCCGGAATATCTGCAGGCCAACCGCTTCAACCACGAGCCGAAACGGCCGCGGAAACTGCTGCTGCACAAGAAGCAGATCAACAAATTGATCGGCGCGGTCGACCGCGAGGGGATGACGCTGATCCCGCTGAAACTATATTTCAACGAGCGCGGCCGCGCGAAGCTGCTGCTGGCGGTCGCCAAGGGCAAGAAGCTGCACGACAAGCGCGAGAGCGAGAAGAAGCGCGACTGGGGCCGTGAAAAGGGCCGCCTGCTGCGCGCACGGGGATGACGATGCCCGTCATTGCGAGCCAACGGGTCCGCGCGAAGCGCGGCCCGATGACAAGCTCCGCGAAGCAATCCATGGTACCGCAAGTTGAGAGATGGATTGCTTTGCGCCAGAGAAGCTGGCCGATCCAACCGGTGGAAGTCCGGTCCGGGTAAGCCGTAGCGGGCGCCCGGTAGTGAGTGTTGCGTAGTCGTCGGCAACGGCGGGTGCGAAGCGTACACAACGATCCTGTGGGGTGGGCTATTGAGCCGCGAAAGACATAAACTCGCAGAGGCCGAGGCGGTAAGCAACGTCGAAGGCAACATGTGCGGCGTCGTGATGCGAGACGCTGACGCTCTGCCGTGGTCGAAGACCCCATCACGCAGGAAGGGATCGCGTCGGAACCTGGGAGGTCCCGCGTTCGGCCGGTGGCGAGCACCGGCCCGCATCGGGAAGGCGAGGAGCCGAAGCCGATGATGCACGAACGCGGGACGTCGGACCCAGTCATAGTAGCCGTGAAGCCGGCGAACAAGGTGGAGCGATCCGCTGCGGAGCCGGTGGAGCCAAGGGCTGGGACCAAGGGGAATGCGGACCGGCAAAGCACGTCCCGGACACAGGGCCGGACAAGCGTGACACAGGCGTTGGACCGCATACGGCGAACTGCAAGGGAAAGGAAGAAGGAGAGGTTCACCGCGCTGCTCCACCACATCGACACCGACCTGCTCGAAGCGGAGTTCTTTGCCCTGCAAAGGGGAGCCGCCGCGGGTGTGGACGGGGTAACGTGGCAGGATTACGAGCGCAACCTCAAGGCCAACCTTGAGGAGTTGCATGCCCGTATCCACGGGGGAGCGTACCGTCCCCTGCCGTCGCGGCGGGTTCATATCGACAAGCCGGACGGTGGGCGGCGTCCGCTGGCGATTGCCTCCCTTGAGGACAAGATCGTGCAGCGGGCGACGGCTGAGGTGCTCAACGCGATCTACGAGGAAGACTTCCTCGGGTTCTCGTACGGGTTCCGGCCCGGGCGCGGCGCGCATCATGCGATGGATGCGCTGGTGGTCGGGATCGAGCGCCGCCGGGTGAACTTCATCGTGGACGCCGATATCCGTTCGTTCTTCGATACGGTCAACCAGCAATGGCTGATGCGTTTCGTCGAGCATCGGATCGGCGACAAGCGCATCATCCGCCTGATCCGCAAATGGCTCAAGGCGGGCGTGCTGGAGGAGGGGATCGTCAGGGTCAGTGAACAGGGGACGGCGCAAGGGGCGGTGATCTCGCCGCTGCTTGCCAACATCTACCTGCACTACGCCCTCGATCTGTGGGCCGAGCGCTATCGACGGCGCGAGGCCACGGGCGACATGATCATCGTGCGCTACGCCGACGACTTCATTGTCGGTTTTGAGCATGAGGACGACGCCCGGCACTTCCTCGAGACGCTGCGCGAACGGCTTGGGAAGTTCGCGCTGTCGCTGCATCCTGGGAAGACCCGGCTGATCGAGTTCGGACGCGATGCGGAGGATAACCGCAAGCGGCGCGGGCTCGGCAAGCCGGAGACCTTCAACTTCCTCGGCTTCATCTTCATCTGCGGCAGATCCAAGCGAGGCAGGTTCCAGATCAGGCGCAAGTCTCGCAACGATCGCATGCGGGCGAAGCTGCAAGCGGTGAAGCAGGAACTGCGACGGCGCATGCATCAGCCGGTGTCCGAACAGGGCAAATGGCTGAGGCAGGTCGTCACCGGGTACTTCAACTATCACGCGGTGCCGACCAACAGTCGGGCGCTTGCCGCGCTTCGCTACCATGTCACCGAACTCTGGAGGCGGACGCTCCGGCGCCGCAGCCAGTCCGACGGCATGACATGGGAGACGATCACGCGGCTCGCGAACGAATGGCTCCCAAGGCCGCACATCCTTCATCAATGGCCCCAAGCACAATTCGCCGTCACTCACCCGAGGTGGGAGCCGTATGCGGGAAAGCCGCACGTACGGTTCTGTGCGGGGGGCGCTCAGCAATGAGCGTCCCTACCGCGACCGTCGCTTTCGCTCCTCGCAACGACGATGAGGAGAGATCGACCATGAACCAGAGAAACCTGATGGAAGTCGACTGGAGCCAGATCCCGGCACCTGTCGACGACGGTGGCGCGGCGCATCTTGCCGGTAGGACCCTTCCGTCAGTCAGCCTGGTCGCGACCGACGATACGACGGTCGATCTGTCGACGTTGAAAGGGCGTACCGTCGTGTTCGCCTATCCCCGGACCGGCGAGCCCGGCAAGATCGCGCTGGTCGACGATTGGGACATGATCCCGGGCGCACGCGGTTGCACGCCGCAGACCTGCTCGTTCCGCGATCTCTTCGCCGAGTTGAAGGCCGCGGGTGCCGCGCATGTGTTCGGCCTCTCGACGCAGAGCAATGCCTACCAGACCGAGATGGCCTCGCGGCTGCATCTGCCATTCCCGGTATTGTCGGATGAAAAGCTCGAGCTTAGCCGCGCGCTCAACCTGCCGACCATGGAGGTCGCGGGGCTGACACTAATCAAGCGGCTGGCGCTGATCATCGACGACGGCCGCATCAGCCACGTGTTCTATCCGGTATTCCCGCCCGATCGAAACGCCGGCGACGTGCTCGAATGGCTGAAGGACAATAAGAAAGAATCGTAGGGTGGGTTACGTTGCGCCTAATCCACCCTGCAAGATCCTAACCTAAATCCGCCTTCACCCGCGCGAACACGGAGCGAAACATCTTCGGTGTCAGCACGCCGGTGTTCGTGTTGTAGCGCGAGCAGTGATAGCTGTCGTAAAGCTTCAGGTGGCCGGCCTGATGTACCGTGCCGTGCGCGAACGGTGCAGCGGCGGCGCGCAGCTTCAGCGTCTTCAGCAAGGTATCATGCGCGATGCGGCCGAGCGGCACGATCGCGCGCAGGTTCGGCATCGCCGCGATGTTGGCGGCGAGGAATGCCCGGCAATTGTTGATCTCCGCCGGCAGCGGCTTGTTCTGCGGCGGCACGCAGCTCACCGCATTGCTGATCCGGCAATCCACCAGTCGCAGGCCGTCATCGGGCCGCGCCTGATAATGGCCCTCGGCAAAACCGTATTCGAGCAGCGTCGCATAGAGCAGGTCGCCGGCGTAGTCGCCGGTGAAGGGGCGGCCGGTACGGTTGGCGCCCTGCAATCCCGGCGCGAGACCCACAATCAGAAGCCGTGCGCCGCGGTCACCAAACGAGAGCACCGGCGCGTTGTACCAGGTGGGCTCCTTCGCGCGCGTTTGCGCCCGGAACTCCGCCAACCGCGGGCAGAGCGGGCAATCGCGACCGGGTTCGGTTGGGGGCAGTTCGGCGCCGGGCATGGCCGGCACCGAATCATTCCTAATCGTCGAAATCGTCGCCCGCGCCTCGTGGTGCCATCGTGGTCGCGCGCTGCAGGAATTGCGGCGCATGGTGACGCGGCTCGCGTGGCTCGCGCGGGGCCGGACGCTCGGAGGGATCGCGGCCGAGCTTGGACTGCAGCTCGACGAGATCGGTGAAAACGTCGGCCTGACGCCGCAGCTCGTCGGCAATCATCGGAGGCTGGCTCGAGATCGTCGAGATCACGGTGACGCGGACGCCGCGGCGTTGCACTGCTTCGACCAGCGAGCGGAAGTCGCCGTCGCCGGAGAACAGCACCATCTGGTCGACATGCTCGGCGAGCTCCATCGCATCCACAGCGAGCTCGATGTCCATATTGCCCTTCACCTTGCGGCGGCCGCTCGCATCGATGAACTCCTTCGTCGCCTTGGTGACGACGGTGTACCCGTTGTAGTCGAGCCAGTCGATCAGCGGGCGGATCGAGGAGTACTCCTGATCTTCGATGATCGCCGTGTAGTAGAACGCGCGCAGCAGCGTTCCCCGTCCCTGAAACTCTTTAAGAAGGCGCTTGTAATCGATGTCGAAGCCAAGCGTCTTGGCAGTGGCGTAAAGGTTTGCCCCATCGATGAAGAGCGCAATCTTGTCTGTGGTGGAAGATGACATTCGTTGCTCGCGTTGTGTTAGAATCTGCTTTTCTTGGTGCGGCGGCAGCGGTCCCGCGCATTTCAAATCACCGCCGAAGCCCCAGAGCGGATTGGTCCCGGACAGACGGTACCGCAAATTTGGAGAGTTGGGGGCAAAAAAGGTATTTTCTTACAACGCAAGAATGCGTTTTGTTGGCCGGCGCCATTTGCGGCCGCCAGAAGCCTACCCTTTTGAGTCCCGAGCCGGCGGGTTAGCAGAGCAACCTGCTCACGCCAAATCACAAATTTGGTCTTGCACAAAGCCCAGCCCCCCTATAACTAGCGCCCATACCCACCATTTCCAGCCCCCAGACAACGGAGTGACAGCTCATGGCACGCGTCACCGTCGAAGATTGCATTGACAAGGTTGACAACCGCTTTGACCTCGTCCTGTTGGCCGCACACCGTGCCCGGATGATCTCATCAGGGTCTCAACTTACGATTGATCGAGATAATGACAAAAATCCAGTGGTTTCGCTACGCGAAATCGCAGATTCTACGATTTCGCCTGAAGATTTGCGTGAGGAATTGGTCCATTCCCTTCAGAAATTCGTCGAAGTCGATGAGCCTGAGCCGGATACCGTGCCTTTGATCGGTTCGGCCGGCGCCAGCGTCGATGCCGACGACACCGAAGTGGCGGTAGAGCGCATGACGGAAGAGGAGCTTTTGAAGGGCCTCGAAGGATTGGCGCCGCCGGAGGAACAGCCGGAAGAGGACGAGTAAGCCTCGCGAGAATTTTCGTTTACCAAAGGCCCGGACCAGCGTCCGGGCCTTTGCTTTTGCTGCTGTTTTTATGATTAGCTTGGTCTCTCGCTCCCTTAGGAAGATGAGGCCGCTGCCGCCGTTCGATTTTTCCGGACGACGGCCGGATTGGCGTTAGACTGACCAGGCGAGGAGCGAGGTCATTAAGGCAAGGCAGTGATTCGATGGCGGTTCGACGCCGGAGCCCACCCCAGATGCAGGCCGCGGCCGAACCGGTCGCCGTAGCCGGTTCGCCGGCCAATTCTGCCTCGGCAAAGGCTCCGAAATCGCCGCGCCCGCGGATGATGCGGCAATATGACCTTGTCGAACGCGTGCGCTCCTACAATCCGAACACGAACGAGGACCTGCTCAACCGCGCCTATGTCTACGCCATGAAGGCGCATGGCTCGCAGACGCGAGCCTCCGGCGATCCCTATTTCTCCCACCCGCTCGAGGTCGCGGCGATCCTGACCGACCTCAAGCTCGACGATGCGACCATCGTCGCGGCCCTCCTGCACGATACGATCGAGGACACGGAAGCGACCCGCGCCGAGATCGACCAGATATTCGGTCCCGAAATCGGCGCCCTGGTCGAAGGCCTGACCAAGCTGAAGCGGCTCGAGCTGGTGTCGCGCGAGGCCAAGCAGGCGGAAAACCTGCGCAAGCTGTTGCTGGCGATCTCCGACGACGTCCGCGTGCTCCTGGTCAAGCTTGCCGACCGCCTGCACAACATGCGCACGCTCGAATTCGTGCCGGAAGCCTCGCGCCAGCGCATCGCGGAGGAGACGCTCGACATCTACGCGCCGCTTGCAGGGCGCATGGGTATGCAGGAAATGCGCGAGGAGCTGGAGGATCTGTCCTTTCGCTCGCTTGATCCCGAAGCCTACAATGTGGTGAAGCACCGGCTCGAGGCGCTGGCCGAGCGCAACCGCAATCTGATCGGCGAGATCGAGAGCCAGCTCTCGAAGAATCTGCGCAAGAACGGGCTCTCCGCGCAAGTCTATGGCCGGCGCAAGCAGCCGTTCTCGATCTGGACCAAGATGGAGCGCAAGTCTGTCGGCTTCGAACAGCTGTCCGACATCTTCGCCTTCCGCGTCGTCATGCCCGATCTCGAATCCTGCTACCGCGCGCTCGGCGTCGTGCACACGACCTGGCCGGTGGTGCCGGGCCGCTTCAAGGACTACATCTCGACGCCGAAGCAGAACGACTATCGTTCGATTCACACCACCGTAATCGGGCCCGGCAACCAGCGCGTCGAACTGCAGATCCGCACCGAGGAGATGCACCAGATCGCCGAGTTCGGTATCGCCGCGCATGCCTTCTACAAGGACGGTGTGGGCTCGCCGACCGAGCTGCTGAAGCGCGAATCCAACGCCTTTGCCTGGTTGCGCCGCACCGTCGGCATCCTTTCCGACAGCGCCAATCCGGAAGAGTTTCTGGAGCACACCAAGCTCGAACTTTTCCACGACCAGGTGTTCTGCTTTACCCCGAAGGGCAAGCTGATCGCGCTGCCGCGCCATGCCAATGTGATCGACTTCGCCTATGCGGTACATACCGAGCTCGGCAACAGCGCGGTCGGCTGCAAGATCAACGGCAAGTTCGCGCCGCTCTCTTCCGAATTGCAGAACGGCGACGAGGTCGAGGTTTTGACCTCGGAGGCGCAATCGGCGCCGCCTTCGGCCTGGGAATCGCTCGCGGTCACCGGCAAGGCGAGGGCTGCGATCAGGCGGGCGACCCGCGCGGCCGTGCGCGACCAATATGCCGGCCTTGGCCGCCGCATTGTCGAGCGTCTGTTCGAGCGTGCCAAGATCGAGTATGCGGACGACAAGCTGAAAGGCGCGCTGCCGCGGCTGGCGCGCGCCTCGATCGACGATGTCATGGCCGCCGTCGGCCGTAGCGAGATGAAGGCCTCCGATGTCGCCCGGGCGATGTATCCCGACTACAAGGAAGAACGGGTGGCGCGCTATGGCGCTGCCAAGAAGAGCAGCAGCCTCGCCGTGAAATTGAAGCTGAAATCGCCGCCGCCCGATCCCTCGCGCAGCCCGTCGGCGATCCCGATCCGCGGCATCAATTCCGACCTGCCGGTCAAATTCGCGCCGAACGGCGGCGCGGTGCCGGGCGATCGTATCGTCGGCATCGTCACGCCGGGCGAGGGCATCACGATCTATCCGATCCAGTCGCCCGACCTGAAGGACTTTGAAGACGAGCCGGAGCGTTGGCTCGATGTTCGCTGGGACGTCGATGAGACGACGCCGCAGCGCTTTCCAGCGCGCATCAAGATCGACAATGTCAACGAGCCCGGCAGCCTCGCCCAGGTCGCGACCGTGATCGCCGAGCACGACGGCAATATCGACAATATCAGCATGTCGCGCCGCTCGCCCGACTTCACCGAGCTCACCATCGACCTCGAGGTCTATGATCTGAAGCATCTCAGCGCCATTATCGCCCAGTTGCGCGCCAAGGCCGTCGTCGCACGGGTCGAACGCGTCAATGGGTAGCTATTTCTGCCGCCTGCTTTTCCCCGCGAGTTCCTGAATGTCGAAAGCTCCCCCACTGCGCCTTGGCGTCAACGTCGACCACGTCGCGACCCTGCGTAACGCCCGCGCCGGCCTGCGGCCCGATCCGGTGCGCGCCGCGCAAGTGGCGATCGAGGCCGGCGCCGACGGCATCACGGCGCATCTGCGCGAGGACCGCCGCCATATCCGTGACGAGGACATGGCGCGGCTGAAGGCGGAGATCTCGAAACCTCTGAATTTCGAGATGGCGGCCACCGCGGGCATGCTGCGGATTTCGCTGGCGACCAAGCCGCATGCGGTGTGCCTGGTGCCGGAGCGGCGCGAGGAGTTGACCACCGAGGGAGGGCTCGATGTGGTTGGCCAGCACAATGCGCTGGCGCCCTTCATCGCCAAGCTGAAAGACGCCGGCATCCGGGTGTCGCTGTTCATCGCCGCCGAACCGCGGCAGATCGAGATGGCCGCGCAATTGCGCGCCCCCGTCATCGAAATCCATACCGGTGCATGGTGCGACGCCGTGGTCGCCGGCCACAGGGACAAGGCGGAGGCGGAATGGCAGCGCATCGTCGCCGGCGCAAAACTGGCACGCTCGGCGGGCCTGGAGGTCCACGCCGGTCACGGCCTCGACTACGCTACCGCGGAGACCATCGCGGCACTGCCAGAGATCGTCGAGCTCAACATCGGCTATTACATGATCGGGGAAGCCATCTTTGTCGGCCTGAGCGAGACGGTCCGCGCCATGCGGGCGGCGATGGACTGGGGCAGGGCGCGGGCATGATCATCGGCATCGGCAACGACATCATCGACATCCGCCGCGTCGCCAAGGTGATCGAGCGCCATGGCGACCGTTTCCTCGACCAAATCTTCACCGACGCCGAGCGCGCCAAGGCAAACCGGCGCGCCGCCAATGAGAAGATGGTGGTGGCGACCTACGCCAAGCGCTTTGCCGCCAAGGAAGCGTGCTCGAAGGCGCTGGGGACCGGCATCCGCCGCGGTGTCTGGTGGCGCGACATGGGGGTGATCAACATGCCGGGCGGGCGGCCGAGCATGCTGCTTACGGGCGGGGCGCTGGCCCGACTGCAGGCGCTCACCCCGGATGGATTCGAGGCACGGATCGACCTCACGATTACCGACGATTGGCCGTTGGCGCAGGCCTTTGTCATAATCTCGGCGGCAGCATTGGCCAAAAACTGACCCCGAAGGTTGTCAAAACTAAAAAAATCCAGTTTTTTCAATGTGTTGTAAAGTTTTAATGCAGTGGTTTGTTGCGCCTTTGCGAACAAACGTCTAAAACCTCTTGCAACCTTGATCCAGCAAAGGCCAATTTCCGGTTTGCGCCGGAATTGGCTTTCACTATCAGAATCAGGACCGATTCACGACAACCGCGAAGCGGAGCGCTGTTCGCGTGCGGAGGCTATTCTGCCGCCGTACGGCCGCGACCGAAAATTGGGAAGACAATGAGCGTGACATCCCGGGAAAAAACCAGCGCCTCCTCCGAAGGCTACCGCGTCGTCATCCACGCTCTCCTGATCGCGCTCGTGATCCGCACATTCCTGTTCCAGCCCTTCAACATCCCCTCGGGATCCATGAAGGCGACGCTCTTGGTCGGCGACTACCTGTTCGTCTCGAAATATTCCTACGGCTATAGCCCGTTCTCGATCCCGTGGACGCCGCCGCTGCCGGCGCTGTTTTCGGGCCGCATCTTCGGCTCCGATCCCAACCGCGGCGACGTCGTCGTGTTCCGTCTGCCGAGGGATGAATTGACCGATTACATCAAGCGCGTGATCGGCTTGCCCGGCGATCGCATCCAGATGAAGGATGGGCTGCTTTACATCAATGACAAGCCGATCGAGCGTCAGCGCCTGAGCGACTTCGTCGGCGAAGATCCGTGCGGGTCGTCGGAGGCCTTCGGCCGGGTGAAGCGCTGGAAGGAAACGCTGCCGAACGGCGTCAGCTATGAGACGCTGGATTGCCAGGACAACGGCTATTACGACAACACCATCGAATATGTCGTCCCGCCCGGCCATTTCTTCATGATGGGCGACAACCGCGACAACTCCACCGACAGCCGTGTGCAGTCAGTGGTGGGTTACGTGCCGCAGCAGAACATCATCGGCCGCGCCCAGGTCATCTTCTTCTCGATTGCAGAGGGCCAGCATGTCTGGGCGATCTGGGAGTGGCCGTGGTCGATACGCTGGAACCGTCTGTTCAAATTCGTACGATGAGCGACGACACCGCTGATATCCGCAGTGCAAGCGCCGCCTCTGATGCTGGCGCGGAGATGGCGCCTGCGCGCAAGAAGGCCAGGAAGAAGCGCACCAAATCATCGACGAAGTCGGCCGCAAAAGCGGTGAATTCGGCGATCGAGGCGCGCATCGGGCACAAATTCGCCGATCCCGCTCTCCTGATGACGGCGATGACGCATGTCTCCGCCCTGAAACCTTCGCGCAAGCGCGGCGAAAGCTATCAGCGGCTGGAGTTCCTCGGCGACCACGTGCTCGGGCTGATTGTTTCGGATATGCTCTACCGCAGTTTTCCGAACGCGGATGAGGGCGAGCTGTCAAAGCGGCTGGCCGATCTCGTGCGCAAGGAGAGCTGTGCCGATGTCGCGAAATCGCTTGGCCTCGCCGACGACATCAAGCTCGGCGCGGTCGGTGCCGGCGCGGGTGCGCGCCTGCGCAAATCCGTGCTCGGCGACATCTGCGAGGCCGTGATCGGCGCGGTGTTTCTCGACGGCGGCTATGCGGCTTCCGAGGCGTTCGTCGAGCACAACTGGACCGAACGGATGAAGAAGCCGCGCCAGCCCTTGCGCGATCCCAAGACCGTGCTGCAGGAATGGGCGCAGGGCAAGGGTTTGCCGACGCCCGTCTATCGCGAGGTCGAGCGCACCGGACCGCATCACGATCCGCAATTCCGCGTCGCGGTCGATCTGCCGGGGCTGGAGCCGGCCGAAGGCGTCGGCGGCAGCAAGCGCGCGGCCGAGAAGGTCGCGGCCTCCGTGATGATCGAGCGCGAAGGCGTCGGCGGCGGCAGCAATGACGGCTGAGATCGCCGATACCCGCTGCGGCTTTGTCGCGCTGATCGGCGCTCCCAATGTCGGCAAGTCCACGCTGGTCAATGCGCTGGTGGGCTCCAAGGTCACCATCGTCTCGCGCAAGGTGCAGACCACCCGCGCGCTGATCCGCGGCATCGTGATCGAGGGCAACGCGCAGATCATCCTGGTCGATACGCCGGGCATCTTCTCGCCCAAACGCCGGCTCGATCGCGCCATGGTCACGACCGCCTGGACTGGCGCGCATGACGCCGATCTCGTCTGTGTGTTGCTCGACGCCAAGGCCGGGCTCGACGAGGAAGCGAGTCGGATCTTCGACACGGTCGCCGCCGTCGGCCATGACAAGGTTCTGGTCCTCAACAAGATCGATCTGGTGCCGCGCGAAAAGCTGCTGGCGCTTGCCAAGGCCGCCAACGACCGGCTGGCCTTTGCGAGAACCTTCATGGTTTCCGCGCTGTCCGGCGACGGCGTCGACGATCTCCGCCATGCGCTTGGCGAGATGGTGCCGGCAGGGCCGTTCCATTATCCCGAGGACCAGATGTCGGATGCGCCAATGCGCCAGCTCGCGGCCGAGATCACGAGGGAGAGGATTTACCAGAAGCTGCACCAGGAGTTGCCGTACCAGTCGACGGTCGAGACCGAGAGCTGGACCGAGCGCAAGGATGGTTCTGTAAAGATCGAACAAACCATCTTTGTCGAGCGCGAAAGCCAGCGCAAGATCGTGCTCGGCAAGGGTGGCGCGACCATCAAGGCGATCGGCGCGGAATCGCGCAAGGAGATAGCGGAGATCCTGGGTGTTGCCGTGCATCTGTTCCTGTTCGTCAAAGTGCGCGAGAATTGGGGCGACGATCCCGACCGCTATCGTCAGATGGGACTCGAGTTCCCCAAGGAATAAGAAACGTCCATGAACCTGCCCAGAAACGTGTTTTGGTTTGAAGTGCTGCTCTATGCGTCGCTGATGCTGGATGCGCTCTCGGTCGCGGTGCAGGATCGCACGCCGACGGCCGACATGAGCGAGGAGGTGATCCGGGCCAACACGCTCATCGGCGGCGGGATGATCCTGCTCCTGCTCTTTTTCGTCTGGCTCGCCGCGCGCCGTCGCAAGAACTGGCCGCGCTGGGTGCTGGCTGCCGCACTGGTGCTGTCGGTGATATCGCTGTTCCAGGTCATCGGCGCGAACGGTCTCGAGCTCGACAGCGTGATCGAGATCGTCTCCTGCGGGCTCACCGCCGCCGGGCTCTATTACTCCTTCACCGGCGACGCCAAGGGCTGGTTCAACGCATAGAATATCCGTGGTTTCGTAGGGTGGGCAAAGGCGTTCTTCGCGCCGTGCCCACCATGCGCGCGACACTGTTTGTTGATGGTTGGTGGGCACGCTTACGCTTTGCTCACCCTACATGATAGCGTCCGCCCCATGGAATGGACCGACGAAGGTATCGTGCTGGGCGTGCGGAGGCATGGCGAATCTTCCGCCATCGTCGAGCTGTTGACCCGCGGGCATGGCCGCCACCTCGGCCTCGTCCGCGGCGGCGCCTCGTCGCGGATGCGGCCGCTGCTCCAGCCCGGCAACAGTGTCACCGCGGTGTGGCGGGCGCGGCTCGACGAACATCTCGGCATGTACACGCTGGAGGGCACGCGGCTGCGCGCCGCGTCGCTGCTGGCCTCCTCGCATGCCGTCTATGGCGTGACACATCTGGCCGCACTCGCCAGGCTCTTGCCCGAGCGCGATCCGCACGAGCACATCTACGAGATGCTGGAACACACGCTGGATGATTTCGACGACGCCGGCGGTGCCGCGGTGCATCTGGTGCGTTTCGAATTGGCCATGCTGAGCGAGCTCGGTTTCGGGCTTGAGCTCGAGAGCTGCGCGGCGACCGGCGAGACCACCGATCTCGCCTATGTCTCGCCGAAATCCGGCAGCGCGGTCTCGCGTTCGGCTGGCGAGCCCTGGCGCGACCGGCTGCTCCGCCTGCCGCCATTCCTGCGGCAGGGCGAGGATGGTGCGAACGCCTGGACCGACCAGGACCTGCGGGACGGCTTTCAGCTCACCGGACTATTTTTGCTGCGCCATGTGCTGGAGCCTCGAGGGCAGGGCCATTCCGACGCGCGCGACGGGTTCATCAACGCAGCGATCCGGAAGCGTGCGAGGATCAGCACCTCGTCATCCTGATCCGCGCGCGTTGCGAGTTTCGCTCCCCAAGTTCCCCTGCCACAATTGATCGACAGCTCCTTGCGCGCGTCGGTGCGATTTAATTTGCGCTGATGACCGAAGTCGGATTCTCTCGGAATTGTGAATGCAAATTCGGGGGGCACTATGTTGATGCGTGCGACGAGCGCCGCGACGCTCGTTCTATGTCTGTCTTCTCTCAACTCCAGCGCGGTTGCGGCCGGCCAATCCGGGGTCTTGCACCGCCTTTCCTGCGCGACGGTCCGCTACTATGTGGCGAGATACTCGGCCTCGGCCGCCGAGATGTGGGCGCGGGGCCATGGTGCAAGCGACGCCCAGATCGAAGCCGCGCGGCAATGCCTGAGAGAGGTGCCCGCGCAGACGGCGCAGGTCTGGCGCTGGTGACAACTCGGGCATTGTGGACGGTAAATCGTTCGTCGTGGCCGTCCACGGTGTGAAGGCGGAGTTTGCAGCCGCATCGTGGGAATGCCCTGATTCGCGCCTTGTCCGATTCGGGTGGAGGGTTTAACCCGTTCCCATGGGAAAAACACTGATTCCGCCTGAACCGGAGAAGATCGACGACGTTCCGCTGCGCGATGCGCTGGAAGAACGTTATCTCTCCTACGCGCTTTCGACCATCATGCACCGCGCGCTGCCGGATGCGCGCGACGGCCTGAAGCCGGTGCACCGGCGCATTCTCTACGGCATGCGCCTGCTCAACCTCAACCCGGGCACAGCGTTCAAGAAGTCGGCCAAGATCGTCGGTGACGTGATGGGCTCGTTCCATCCGCATGGCGACCAGGCGATCTACGACGCGATGGTGCGTCTGGCGCAGGATTTCAACTCGCGTTACCCGCTGGTCGATGGCCAGGGCAACTTCGGCAATATCGACGGCGATAACCCGGCCGCCTATCGTTATACCGAAGCGCGCATGACCGATGTCGCGCGCCTCCTGCTCGACGGCATCGACGAGGATGGTGTTGAGTTCAAGTCCAACTATGACGGCCAGTCGAAAGAGCCGGTGGTGCTACCCGGCGGGTTTCCGAACCTGCTGGCCAACGGCGCGCAGGGCATTGCGGTCGGCATGGCGACCTCGATACCCCCGCACAATGCCGCCGAGCTTTGCGATGCGGCGCTGCACCTGATCGACAAGCCCGATGCGAAGTCGAAATCGCTGCTGAAATGGGTGAAGGGCCCGGATTTCCCGACCGGCGGCATCATCGTCGACTCCAAGGAGTTGATTGCGGAGGCCTACGTCACCGGCCGCGGCTCGTTCCGTACCCGCGCCAGATGGGTGCAGGAAGAGGGCTCGCGCGGCACCTGGGTGATCGTCATCACCGAAATCCCGTGGCTGGTGCAGAAGTCGCGGCTGGTCGAGAAGATCGCCGAGCTCCTCAACGACAAGAAGCTGCCGCTGGTCGGCGATGTCCGCGATGAATTGGCCGAGGACGTCCGTCTCGTCATCGAGCCGAAGTCGCGCGCGGTCGATCCGGAATTGATGATGGAATTGCTGTTCCGGCTGACGGAGCTGGAGAGCCGGATTTCGTTGAACCTCAACGTGCTGATGAAGGGCAAGATCCCCAAGGTCGTCGGCCTCGCCGAGTGCCTGCGCGAGTGGCTCGACCATCTGCGCGATGTCCTGATCCGCCGATCGAACTACCGCAAGGAGCAGATCGAGCATCGCCTCGAAGTGCTCGGCGGCTATCTGATTGCGTATCTCAACATCGACAAGGTCATCAAGATCATCCGCACCGAGGATGAGCCGAAGCCGGTCCTGATGAAGACCTTCAATCTCTCGGACATCCAGGCCGATTCCATCCTCAACATGCGCCTGCGCAATCTGCGCAAGCTCGAGGAAATGGAGATCCGCACCGAGGACAAGAACCTGCGCGGCGAGTTGAAGGGCGTCAAAGGGCTGCTCGGCTCCGAGACCGAGCAATGGGCCAAGGTCGGCGAGCAGGTCAAGAAGGTCCGCGACATGTTCGGGCCGAAGACGCCGCTCGGCAAGCGCCGCACCACTTTTGCGGATGCGCCCGAGCACGATCTTGCCGCGATCGAGGAAGCCTTTGTCGAGCGCGAGCCGGTCACGATCGTGGTGTCCGAGAAGGGCTGGGTGCGCACGATGAAGGGCCACATGGCCGATCTGTCGGGCCTTGCCTTCAAGACCGACGACAAGCTCGACCAGGCGTTCTTCGCCGAAAGCACCTCGAAACTCCTGCTGTTTGCGACCAACGGCAAATTCTATTCGCTCGACGTGGCAAAACTGCCGGGCGGGCGCGGCCATGGCGAACCGATCCGCATGTTCGTCGACATGGACCAGGATGCGGCGATCGCCTCACTGTTCGTCAACAAGGGCGGCCGCAAGTTCCTGATCGCGAGCACGGAAGGCCAAGGCTTCATCGTCAACGAGGACGAGTGCGTCGGCAATACCCGCAAGGGCAAGCAGGTCATGAACGTGACCATGCCGGCCGAGGCCAAGGCGATCACGACGGTTTCCGGCGACATGGTCGCGGTCATCGGCACCAACCACAAGATGGTGGTATTCACGATCGATCAGGTGCCGGAGATGGCGCGCGGCCGCGGCGTTCGCCTGCAGAAATACACCAGCGCCTCGCTGTCGGATGTCACGACGTTCGATTCCAAGGTCGGACTCGCCTGGAAGGACGGTGCCGGCCGCGACCAGAGCATGACCATGAAAGAGTTGGCCGGCTGGCGCGGCAATCGCGCCGATGCCGGCCGTCTCGCCCATGGCCTGCCGAAGTCGAACAAGTTCGGCAAGCCAGTGGAGTAGGGCCGATCGGCGCAAAAAGCGTGTGCCGTCAGGCGCTGTTTCCCAGCGCGCTGGCGGCAGCCACGATGCCGACTGCGCTGGCGGGGTTCATGCTATTGACCATGGCCGTCGGCATCAGGATCGTCGCACCGCGCTCTTTGGTGGTTTCATAGATGATGTTCATGGCGCGGAGCTGCAATGCAGCCGGGCTGCGGGCATAAATATCTGCCGCCTCCACGAATTTTTGCGCGATTTCCTGTTCGGCCTGCCCGAGCAGGACGCGGGCCAGTCTCTCGCGTTCCGCCTGCGCCTGGCGGCTCATCGCGTCTTGCAATGCCGGTGGCACGCCGATGTCGCGGATCTCGACCGAGAGCACGGACACCCCCCATTCTGCCGTCTTGCGTCCGATATCCTCCCGCAACTGCTGATCGCCCTGCTTACGTTCGGACAACAGCGTCGACAGCAATGACGAGCCGACGATTTCGCGAAGCGAGGTTTGCGCGACCTGGGTGATGGCTTGCCGGTAGTTGGTAATTTCGAGCGCGGCGCGCTGGGGATCATGGATCTGCCAAAACACGACGGCGTCGATATTCACCGGCACCGTGTCTTTGCTCAACGCCTTTTCGGCGTTGATTTCGGTGGTCTGGATGCGTTGGTCGAGCCAGGAGGCCACGTTGTCAACGATCGGCACAATGGCGAACATTCCCGGGCCGCGAATGGCAGTGAGCTTGCCAAGCCGCAGCACGATGGCGCGCTCCCATTGATCGGCCACCATGACCGATTGAGGGATCAGGAATGCCAGCACGGCAAGGATGCCGCCAATCCAATATCCACTGCGCGAGCCCGAGTCATAGGCGAGCCATATGCTCAAGGCCGCGGCCGCCGCGAACAGGATAGCGAGGACGATCGCGGGTCGGTTTGCACCACTTGCTTTAAAATAGTTGTTCATGACGACTATTCCTTCTGCTTCGCGAGGGCCGTTATTCGGTCAGCCAGCGCGAGGGGATCGATGCCCGTCGTGGCCGCCGTAGCGAGGACCTGTTTCGCCAAACCATCGAGCTGGACCTGTCGTGCGCGCGCGCCCATGACGGGAGGAGGTTTGGCGACGAAACTGCCGCGCCCGCGAACCAGCGTGATGGCGCCCGTCCGCTCCAGCTCGTCATATGCGTGCCGTACCGTATTGAGGTCGATCTTCAACGCGACGGCGACTTCGCGCATGGTCGGCATCTGATCGCCAGCCGCCAGCACGCCGGCGCCAAGCTGCCGCAGGATCTGTTCCCGAAGCTGGACGTAAATCGGAACGCCCGAGCTTTCGAGCCGAAGAGTTGTAAGCAAGTCTGTATGCATTAACTAGTACACTAGACATTTGGTTCTTTTTGGTCAATACTTTTCTTTAGCGGCGGCACCGCGATTGGCAACGCCTGCGCGTCGCGCAGGGATGGAGGCATCGATGGACAGAGCAGGAAGGCTGGCAGACGCAGTGAAAATCACCATCGTTCTGGCGCTTGCGGGCACGGTGGCCATGGCGAACGCGCAGACCATCCCCGGTGCGTTACCGGAATCCGCAAAAGCGTTGTCGCAGGGCGAGTGGCCGGCTTACGCCGGGACCTATGCCGGGGCGCGGTATTCACCGCTGACCCAGATCAACCGCGACAACGCCAAAAACCTCCACGTCGTCTGGCGCTGGAAATCGCCTGATATGGCGATCAAGGCGGCGAAGCCGGAAGTCGGCCCAACCCACGCCAATGAATCGACGCCCCTGATGGTCGGCGGCGTGCTCTACACCTCGACCTCGCTGTCCGAGGTTGCCGCCATCGATGCTGCGACCGGCGAAACCAAATGGGTGTTCGATCCCAAAATCTATGAAAACGGACTGGGGCTTCCGCCCAATCTCGGCTGGACGCATCGCGGCGTCGCCTATTGGCGCAACGGCGATGACGAGCGCATCGTAATCCTGACTGCGTTCGCGCAGATGATCGCGCTCGACGCCAGGACCGGCAAGCCCGTGCCGGGTTTCGGCATCGACGGCCGCGTCGATCTCGCCAAAGGACTGCGGCGGCCGGTCGCGCCCGACTACTACACCATGACCTCGCCGCCGGTGATCGTACGCAACGTCATCGTGGTCGGCTCCTCGGTGTTCGACTGGTGGGGCAAGCGGCCGTCACCGCCCGGCGACGTCAGGGGCTATGACGTCATAAGCGGCAAGCTGCTCTGGACCTTCCATACGGTCGCGCAGGGCGAGGAGCCCGGCGTCGAGACCTGGGAGAAGGATTCCTGGAAGGAGACCGGCAACGCCAATGTATGGGCGCCGATGAGCGCCGACGAAGAGCTCGGCTATGTCTATCTGCCGGTCAGCACGCCGACCAACGACTATTACGGCGGCCATCGACCTGGCGACGGACTCTACGGCGAGAGCCTGGTTTGTCTCGACGTCGCCACCGGCAGGAAAGTCTGGCACTACCAGCTCGTGCACCACGGCCTCTGGGACTACGACCCGCCGGCGGCTCCGAACCTGATCGACATCACCGTCGACGGCAAGCCGATCAAGGCGGTCGCGCAGGTGACCAAGCAAGCCTTCCTCTTTGTGTTCGATCGCGTCACCGGCAAGCCGGTCTGGCCGATCGAGGAGCAGCCGGTGCCGCCCTCGAATGTCCCGGGCGAAAAGTCCTCGAAGACGCAGCCGATCCCGTCAAAGCCCGCGCCGTTCGACATCCAGGGCGCGACTGACGACAACCTGATCGATCTCACCCCGCAGATTCACCAGGAAGCGATCGAGATCGCCAGGGCTTATGACCGCGGCGGCCTGTTCACGCCGCCGACCGAGCGCGGCACCATCCAGGTGCCGGGCAATGGCGGCGGCGGCAACTGGTCGGGCGCGGCCATCGATCCCGAAACCCACATGCTCTACGTGCCGACCTATCGGGTGCCGTCGCTCATCACCATTCACAAACCGACAGCCGGCTGGCAGGGTACCTACGACTTCATCGGCGAGGCGAAATATCTGCCGGGGCCGCGCGGCCTGCCGTTAATGAAGCCGCCCTTCGCCAGCATCGTCGCCATCGATATGAACGCGGGCGAGCACCGCTGGCGCATTCCAGTCGGCCGCAGCATCGCGATGCCCTCGGTGCAGCGTGTGGCGCCGTCGGGGGATTTTGGCCTGCTCGGGCGCAGCTGGGCGCTGGTGACGAAATCGGTGATGATCGTGGTGCAGATGGGATATCTGAGCCCGCCACGCTTTGTGCCCGGCAAGAATTTGCCGATCCGCGACCTGCACGATCTCGATCCGCACCTGTGGGTGTATGACAAGGCGACCGGCGAGAAGCTCGCCGAGATCGACCTGCCGTCGAACGCGACCGGCGCACCGATCACCTACATGGCCGGCAGCAGGCAGTTCATTGTTTTCCCCGTCGGCGGCGGCCCACTGACCGAGGAGCTGATCGCCGTCGCACTCTAGGGTTCGAAGCCGGAGGCTGCGCTGATGTGATAGTATTCATTTTGCGGCGCGTTATATGTCGGCCGAGACAATCAAAGACTCTCTCGGAGGCCATCCGATGCACACCCATTCGCTCGATCAGCACATGCATGATCACGTCTTTCTCGGCGAAAAGCACGCCCAGAACGAGCGCCGCACCTGGTTCGTCGTCGCGCTGACGCTGGTGATGATGGTCGGCGAGATCATCGCCGGCTCGCTCTTCGGCTCGATGGCGCTGCTTGCTGACGGCTGGCACATGGGCACGCACGCCGCGGCGCTCGGGATTGCCGGCGCGGCCTATCTGTTTGCGCGCCGGCAGGTCGGCAACGCCCGTTTTTCCTTCGGCACCGGCAAGTTCGGCGACCTCGCCGCGTTTTCCAGCGCGCTGATCCTCGGGATCATTGCCGTGCAGATCGCCTACGAGAGCGTGCTGCGGCTGTTCTCGCCGGTTCCGATCGTCTATGGCGAGTCGATCGCGGTGGCTGTGCTCGGCCTAATCGTCAATGTCGTCAGCGCCTTCCTGCTGCGCGACAGCCATGACCACCATCACGGTCACGGCCATGCGCATGACCATGATCGTGACGAGGATCACGATCATGATCACGGCCGCCATCACCGCGACAACAATTTTCGCGCGGCCTATGTGCATGTGCTGGCGGACGCGGCCACCTCCGTGCTCGCGATCTCGGCGCTGACCATCGCGATGTATACGGGCTGGGTGTGGGCCGATCCCGCGGTCGGTATCATCGGCAGCATCGTGATCGCGAGCTGGGCGTACACGCTGATCCGCGACGCGGGCTCGGTGCTGCTCGATGTCAGCGTCGACAGGAAGCTGGAACGCACCATTCGGACGCGGCTGGAAGAAGGCCGCGATCGTATCACCGACCTGCATGTCTGGCAGGTCGGGCCCGGTCACTGCGCGGCCGTGATCTCGCTGGTGTCGGATGCGCCGCTGCAGCCCGCGATCTACAAGGAGCGGCTGCACGACCTCAAGGCGCTGAGCCATGTGACGGTCGAAGTCGAGCATTGCCAGCATCACTAGTCCGATGCGCGGCGAGTTTTTTCCGTCGTTCCTGAGTTGTTCTGTCAAGATTTGACTCAACCGTCGGCAAGTGCATTCTGCCCGCATGTTCAGAGATTGCCGACTGGCTCGCATGAGCGACGGTCATTACTGCATCGTGCGGGACTTGGGCCCTGTGAAGGGCGGCAAGGGCATGAAGCATCACGAAGTGATCGTCGACTTCAACCGCCGCGGAATGGTGGCGCTGATGAAGCGAGGATTCACTCACGTCGCGGCGAGCATGCGCTCCAACGCGCGTCTCGAAGAGCAATCGCAGCTCCAGGCCGATCGAGGCTCCAGCGTCGCGGGATAGGCGAAAACCCTGCTGCCAATCTGCTGCCTTCGATGACACAAGCAACGACGAGCTGCTGACACTTGCTGTCAATTGCACAGGTATCATCGGCGATCGACGGTTGATCCTTGCGCCCGCTTGTTTCGCACCTACGATAACGCACATGCGTGCGACAAGAGCGCATGGAGAAACCAGTGGGGGAGTGGATCGGCGTTGCCATCGCATTGCTGTCGAGCTGCCTCGGCGGCACGGCGGCGGCGATCACGCGTTACCTCACCGGCGGCGCCGATCCGATCGCGCTCGCGGTGCTGCGCTGGGGCATCGGCTTTGTCTGCCTGCTGCCGGCAGCGCTGCTGTTGAAGGCGAAATGGCCGGCGCGCAACGATCTTCCGGCGGTCGCGGCACTTGGTGTCTGCTTCTTCGGCTTGTTTTTCATTCTCTATAACATCGCGATTTCGTTCACGACCGCGGCGCGCGCGTCGCTTGCGCTCGCCACGCTGCCGCTTTCGACCATGGTGGTGGCGGCGCTGCTCGGCGTCGAGCGGCTGACGTTCCGTAAAACATTGGGCGTCTGCATCGCGGTGCTCGGCGTGGGCGCAGCGCTCGCCGCCGGGCTGTCGGCCGCGCCCGAAGGCGCCTGGCGCGGTGAGTTGATCATGCTGGCGGCGGTGTTCTGCATGGCCTTCTACAACGTGTTGTCGCGGCCGTTCATGCGGCGATCGAGCGCGCTCGGCTTCCTCACGGTCGGGATGGGCGCCGGTGCAGCGGCGCTGATCGCAGTCGGATCGTTCACCGGCAGCATCGCGGCCCTGAAGATCTTCGGCGCGCCGCAATGGATCGCGGGCATCTATCTCGGCGTCGGCGGTGGTGCTGCTGCCTTTATCCTGTGGGTGCTGGCGCTGGAGCGGGCGACGCCCACGCGGGTGGCCAACACCATGACCGTCAACCCGATCGCGGCCGCGTTGCTCGCCACCCAACTGGTCGGCGAACCCATCACACCCAACCTGGTGCTCGGATTGGTCGCGGTTTTTGCCGGAATCTGGATCGCCACATCCGAAATCAAAAAGACTTAAGATAGCGATCCCGATGGAAGAGGTGGCGCCGCCATTGCGGCTGCAGCGTAACTGAAGCTCATCTCGGATCAGCGCTGCGGCGCCGAGACCGGCGGCGGGCTCTGGCCGCCGGTCCGCTTCGGATTCAGCGTGCCCGCCAGGAACGAAATGCCCCAGACCAGGATCAGGGTGATCAGGTAGACCACGTAGACCTGCGGCGGCTTGGTCGCCCAGCGCCACAGGCCGCGGATGCCGGTGTCGGGATTTTCGTCGTTCATGCCTTCTTGTGAGCGAACGGGGCCGTGAAGGGAAGGGAAAATGTCGGCGCTCAGGGTTGCGGCTGCTTGACGTTCAGGAAGAACAGCGCGCCCAGCGCGATGAGGCTGAGCGCGGAAGAGACGATCAGCACTCCGCTTCCCATCCGGTCGATCAGGAGGCCGAAGATCAAGGGCGCCGGCGCCTGTGCCATCCGCGCCGGTGCGCCGAGCAGGCCCAGCCGATAGGCATAATTGTTCGGGCCGAATATCGCGAGCGGCAGTGTGCCGCGCGCGATCGTGATCACGCCGTTGCCGGCGCCGTGGAAGATCGCGAACAGGCTCGCCGCCGCGGTACCGCCGGTGAACGCAACGATGAGCGCACCGAGCGGATGCATGACAAAGGCGAGCCGGGCAGAGACGATGGGATGATAGCGGCTGAGGAAACTGATCTCGAAGATGCGAGCCAGAACTTGCGCCGGCCCGATCAGCGCTCCGGCGGCGACCGCGGCGACAGGCGTGGCGCCGGCCGCCTCCAGGATGCGCGGAAATTGCGCCGCCATCGCGCCGGTGACGATCCAGACCAACGCGAAGGCGAGCGCCAACAGCACCATGGTTCGATCGATCGGGATATGCGGCTTTGTCGCCTCATCCGCCCCTGGCCTCGCATCGGGGACGCGCGGCAGCATCAACAGATTGAGCGGCAGGCCGATCACGATATGTGCCGCCGCCCAGGCAAAGCAGGTGTCGCGCCAGCCGATATGGGCGAGCCCATAGGCCGTCAGCGGCCAGCCGATGGTTGACGCAAACCCCGCGATCAGCGTGATGCCGGTGATCGCGCCGCGCGCCGCTTCGCCATAGATCCGGCCGAGCACGCCGAACGCCGCATCATAGAGGCCATAGCCCATGCCGATGCCGAGCAGAGCCCAGGCCGCCATCAGCATGGGAAGCGAATGCGTGAAGCCGAGCAGCACAAGACCGGCGGCGAGTGTCAGGTTGGAAAATGACAGCACCGGCCGGCCGCCGACCCGATCGATCTGGCGGCCGATGCGCGGACCGAGCAGGCCTGCGATCACGAGCGCGCCGGAATAGGCGCCAAAAATCCAGTTGGCGGAGATGCCGAGATCCCGTGCGATCGGGTCGGCCACCAGTGCCGGCAGATAGACGCTGGAGGCCCAGGCCAGCGTCTGGGCGGTGCCAAGTGCCAGGATGACGGGGAGTTGGCGCCCGCTCATGTCGCAGGCCCCATATCGGGGATGATTTGCATCGCCGGCGCATTTGCTCGCCTGAAACCGCGCCCGTCAAGCGGCAGGGCATGCGCTTCCGCCCCGCGCGATTGCACGGCATAATGGCGGCATGGAACTCTCCGCCCGCATCGACCTGATGAACTGGCTGGTCGGCCAGGGCCTCACCGGTCTTCCCGAACCTGATCTGATCCGCGGCTTCTGCGAACGCTGCCGGGCCGGCGGGCTTGATCTGTCGCGGATGACTGCCTTCATCGACACGCTGCACCCGATCTATGAGGGGCGTGGTTTTCGCTGGAGCGACAGGCCATCCAATGAGGGCGATACCTTCGAATACAAGTCGTCCGCCGATGGCGATGCCGCCAAGAACTGGCGCCGATCCGCTTTCCATCACATGCTCGAAAACGGCCATGACGAGCTGCAGCTCGATCTCGCCGACAGCGCTTCGCAGAATTTCTCGATGATCGGCGATCTCGCCGACAAGGGACACCGGCATTTCCTCGCCTTCATCCACCGCTTCGGCGATGCCGGAACGCTCGGCCAGATGGACTGCTTCTATTCCTACTTCACGACCCGCCGCGATCGGGGGTTTTCCGCTTCCGAGCTGGAGGCGCTGCGCGGCCTCGTGCCGGTGCTGGGACTGACGATCAAATCCGCACAGCAGATGGATATCGCGCGCACCCTCGGCCGCGTCTATCTCGGCCGCGACGCCTCCGAACAGGTGCTGCGCGGGCGCATCAGCCGCGGCGTCACCGAGCGTATCAACGCGGTGCTCTGGTTCTCCGATCTGCGCGGCTCGACAAAGATTTCGGAAAGCATCGGCCCCGACGAAATCATTCCGTTTCTCAACGACTATGCCGACGCCTCGATCGAGGCGATCCATGAGGCCGGCGGCGACGTATTGAAGCTGATCGGCGACGGCGTGCTCGCGATCTTCACCGGCGAGGACATGACGGAGGCACGGCGGGCGGCGCTCTCCGCCGAGCATGGTTTCCGCCTCAACATGAAGACGCTCAATGAGCGCCGCGCGAAAGAGGGGCGGCCGGTAACGACGGCCTATGTCGGCCTGCATATCGGCGAGGTCTTTTACGGCAATATCGGCAGCGAGGACCGGCTCGATTTCACCGTGGTGGGACCGGCGGTCAACGAGGTCAGCCGCATCGCCTCGATGTGTACCTCGGTCGACCGCGAATTCCTGGCGTCGTCGGAATTCTCGAAGGGCCTGGACGCCACCGGCCGCCGCTATCTGGTCTCGACCGGCCGCTATGCGCTGCGCGGCATCGGCCGCGCGCAGGATCTCTATACGCTGGACCCCGACATTGCCGCGAACGAGGCGATGGGCGGGAGCTATGAGCGCTATCTGAAGAGCTGAAAGCGGTCATCGCAATGACGATGGCGATCAACAGGTCTGTATCGACTTGTCCGTTGCCATTACCGGCTGCCGCGCGAGCGAAACCGCAGGCGATATCAGGATTATGAGCGCTTGCGCGGCGAAGATCGCAACCGCCAGATAGAGGCAGGCCTCAGCGCCGTAAAGGCCGCCGACGATGGCGCCAAGCGCCGAGCCCAGCGGTCGCGCGCCGTAGCTTAAGATGTTGATCGCCGACACCCGGCCGAGCAGGCGCGGCGGCGTCACCGACTGGCGCAAGGTGGTGGTCGAAATCACCCACAGGATCGGACCGACGCCGAGCAGGAAGAAGCTCAAGCCCGCAAGCCACGACGCGGAGACGACGGTGGTGATCGCCATGACGATGGCTGCGACGAAACCAGTGACCGGACCAAGGCCGATCACGGTGCCGAAGGCAAGCCGCTTCATCACGCGTGTTGCCGCGAGCGCGCCGACCACCATGCCGACGCCATACATCGCAAGCGTCGTGCCGATCCCCGTGGCCGACAGGCCAAAGCGGCGGACGGCGTAGGGTACGAACACTGCCAGCACCAGGAACGATCCGGTGTTGAAGATGAATTGCGTGATGAACACCGGCCGCAGCAGCGCATGATGCAGGACGAAGCTCGCGCCTTCCTTGATGTCCTGCAGGGGATGTCGGCGCGGCGCGCCCTCGCGCGCGGGCTCATAGATTCCGGAGAGCAGCACGACGGCGATCACGGAAAGTGTCGCGGCAAATCCGAACGCGGGCGCGGCGCCGACCCCGCCGACCAGCACGCCGCCGAGCGCGGGCCCGCTCGCAAACGCGATCGTGCGTGCGAGCTCGATGCGAGCATTGGCGGCGGGCAGCAGCTGCGGTGTCACCAGTGACGGCACCAGCGCGGGTGCCGCGACGCTGTAGGCAACCGTGCCGCACACCGCGATGAAGCCGAGCAGGCAGAGCAGCGGCAGTGTCAACTCGCCTATCGCGATCAGGACAAGAATGCCGGCGAGTGCTGCCGCGCGCAGCGCCTCGGCCCCCGCCATCAACTTGCGGCGCGAGATTCGGTCGGTGAGAAGACCGGCCGGGATCGCGAACAGAATGAACGGCAGCGTGAGTGCAGTCTGCAGGAGGCCGGTCTCGCCTTCGGCGACGCCCAGCATCAACACGGCGACGATCGGGGCGGCGGCCAGAGCGACCTGTTCGGCAGATTGCGCGGCGAGATTGGACCAGGCGAGACGGTTGAAGGTCGCCGGCAGGTGAGAAGTCGTGGGGACGGACATGAAAGCACTCCATGTGCATTGTTGGCTGCAACATGGAGTCGGCGCCCGCTGAAACCCACCCGATTTCCGACAGGGTTCGGGTGAGCTGCCGTCGAGATCGAATCAATCCACCCGCTTTCCGACAAGCGATGGAGGCATCGTGCTTCAAAGCTTCTTCAGCACGAACTCGATGGCGCATTCGGACAACGGCATTTGCGTCTGGTCGAAGCGGGGAAACTGGTATCGATACGCATGATCGGTGGTGATGATGCTCAGTGGCTTTACCTTGTCGGAGAACTGCGACAGGAGGCTGAACAGGTTGATCGAAACCGGTGACCACGATGTCTTTTTGCTGAGCGTGAAGGTCAGCTTGTGATCGCTGTTGAACGTCGAAGGCCAGACGCCCTGTTCGTACAGATCCTCATCCGGAACGCTGATGACGAGATGGCCGCCGGGCTTGATCACCCGAATCCAGTTGGTCAGGGCTTCAGTGGCGTCGCGCACATGCTCCAGGCAGTGGCTTGAAAACAGGAAGTCGAAAGAGGCATCGTCGACATTGGCGAGCTTCTGCGCGTCACCCTGGGGCGCGTCGTAAATAACGACGTTCCTGATCAGCGGAAACAGCTCGACGTAAAGGGCGAGCGAGTCGTGCCCACCGCCGACATCCAGGCCGTGCCCCACGAAATAGCGCGTCGCAAAGCGGCTGTCGTGCGCTCGGCGCTGCATCGACAGCGCGGTGCCGCCGCAGGTGCCGGTGTAGATCTTCAGCTCGGCATTTCTGCTGTGCGGGCCAATCTTGGGTGCGCAGGGGGCGCTGGCCTGGAGCATTTCCAATGAATGGAGCATTTCCGCTTTTCCCTGAATGCGATGTTTGCTTCTCGTCGGCGGATGGAACCGCGTCCGCACCAGCTTGGCCGCCGCGGACTGCGAGCTGAATCGGCGCACCCCCGTGTCGCGACTATCAAGCGGCAATCATGGTTAATTTTTTCTTTCCCGCGTGTCGCCGCACGGCAAAACGGGCCGGTTCCGCCGGGCTTTCAGCCTGGCGCGCGCCATGTCCCAATCACACGGCTCAGATGCAGTTGCGAATGAGTTGCATTAAAGGCGGGTTTGCTCCATTCTGGGAGGAGAATGGATGCCAGATCACCCGACCTAGACCGCGATTCCGCACCGGATTTGGCTCCGGCCGGACGACAACGCGCGGGCGGCTGGCGGAGTGAGCGTGGGGAGCCGTCGCTATCCAACATGTTCGCCACCGTGCGGACGGCGAAGGGCGGATCGTTCTGGCGCAAGCTGCTTGCGTTCCTCGGCCCCGGCTATCTCGTCGCCGTCGGCTACATGGATCCGGGCAACTGGGCGACCTCGCTCGCGGGCGGCTCCAAATACGGTTACGCGCTGCTCACGGTGGCGCTGCTGTCGAATGTGATGGCGATCGTGCTGCAATCGCTGTGCACGCGGCTTGGCGTCGGCGCAGGCCGCGATCTTGCGCAGGCCTGCCGGGACTCCTTCCCGCGCTATGTCGCCTGGCCGTTGTGGCTCTCGGCGGAGATTGCGATCACTGCCACGGATCTCGCCGAAGTCATTGGCACCGCGATCGGGCTCAATCTGCTGTTCCATATCCCGCTCGAGATCGGCGTGATCATCACCGCGGCCGATGTCTTCCTCATCCTCGCGCTGCAAGCCTTCGGCTTTCGCTGGATCGAGGCCTTTGTGGTGGCGATGCTGGGCGTGATCGCGGCCTGCTTTGCCGTGCAGATTGCGCTCGCCGATCCGGATTGGGGCGCGGTGCTGCGCGGGCTTGCGCCGAGCCGCGACCTCGTCGCCAACCGCGACATGCTCTATCTCGCACTCGGCATTTTGGGCGCGACCGTGATGCCGCATAATCTCTATTTGCATTCCGGGCTGGTACAGACCCGCGGCTATGGCAACACGCAGCAGGAGAAGCGCGAGGCGATTGCGCTTGCGACCATCGATTCTACGATAGCGCTCTGCTTTGCCTTTGTGATCAACGCCTCGATCCTGATTCTCGCGGCGGCGACCTTCCACCATGCCGGCAAGACCGACGTCGCCGAGCTCGACCAGGCGCATGCGTTCCTCGCGCCGTTGCTCGGCTCGACCCTGGCGCCGACGCTGTTTGCGGTCGCGCTGCTCTGCTGCGGGTTGAACTCGACGATAACAGCGACGCTGTCGGGCCAGATCGTGATGGAAGGGTTTTTGAATTTTCGCATCGCGCCGTGGCTGCGCCGCATGGTGACGCGCCTGATCGCGATCCTGCCCGCGGTCGTCGTGACCATCTGGTTCGGCGGGAAGGCGACCGGGCAATTGTTGATCCTGAGCCAGGTCGTACTCAGCCTGCAACTGCCCTTCGCGGTGGTGCCGCTGGTGATGTTCACCGCGAGCCGAGCCAAGATGGGGCCCTATGTGGCGCCGCGCTGGCTCACCGCGCTCGCGGTCGCCACCGCCGCGCTGATGATCGTGCTCAACGCGAAACTGGTGTGGGATTTTGTGAGCGGGTGATCGATTGCCGAAAAACACTGCTGTCATCGCCCGGCTTGACCGGGCGATCCAGTACGCCGCGGCTTCTTGATCAAGCAATGACGTCTCTGGAATACTGGATCACCCGCACTTCGCGGGTGATGACAATCTTTGCTAGTCCTGCGGCTCCGACGCCACATCGCCGTCCGCGTCGATCCGCAGCCATCCGGAGGGCGCGAGCCGCTGCTGCGGCAGGAAGCGGCCCTTGTAGTCCATCTTCTTGGAGCCCTCGATCCAGTAGCCGAGATAGACGTAAGGCAACCCTTGCCGTCTCGCACGCGCGATATGGTCGAGGATCATGAAGGTGCCGAGCGAACGGCTCTCTTCCGATGGCTCGAAGAAGGAATAGACCATCGACAGCCCGTCAGAGAGCACGTCGGTCAGCGCCACCGCCACCAGTTCATTGCCGCGGCCGGTGATGCCGCTATCCGTGCCGCGGCGGCGGTACTCGATGATGCGGGTCTCGACATGGCTATCTTCCACCATCATGGCGTAATCGAGTACGGTCATGTCGGCCATGCCGCCATGGCGGTGACGCGCATCGAGATAGGCGCGGAAGATCGAATATTGCTCCGAGGTCGGCACCGCGCTGCGCTGCTCGCCGATGATGTCGGCGTTGCGGGCCATCACCTTGCGGAAATTGCGCGACGGCCGGAACTCGTTGGCGACCACCCGCACAGAGACGCAGGCGCGGCACTGGTCGCAGGCCGGGCGGTAGGCGATCGATTGGCTGCGGCGGAAGCCGCCATGGGTGAGGAGGTCGTTGAGGTCGCCCGCCTTGTCGCCGACCAGATGGGTGAACACCTTCCGCTCATGCCGGCCCGGCAGATAAGGGCAGGGCGAGGGCGCCGTCAGGTAGAATTGCGGGGTGTCACGCGAGTGCTGGGTCAAGGAATTCCTTCAGCCTCCGGGGCGAAGCAGACAGAGTAGCATCGCGCCACGGAGCCTAACGGTCAATTACTAAACTCAATACGTGCGTGCAGGCTGATCCACCGGCTGGCGAATAGAGTTGTTGATAACCACGGTTCCAAGCACGATGTCGTGCGCGAGCCGACGTCGGGCATTGAACAGGCCGATCAGCAGGATCAGCGGCGACAGCACCGAGATCGAGACATAGAACAACACCGCGTGCGCGGCACCGAGCACGAAATAGCCGGGAGCGCCGTACCAGGTGCGCAGCTCCAGATCCATCACCCGCATGCCGATCGTGGCCGAATGCGGCCCGCCCAGCGTGGAGCCGTAATAGACGATGGCCCAGATGATCGAGGCCGGCGAAACCAGCCAGAACAGCGCCCAGCCCAGGCCGAGCGTGACCAGGCCGAACACCGCGATGAACAGGATCGCCAGCACCACCGGAATGGACAGCACGATCACATCGATGATGAAGGCGACGACGCGCCGCGTCAGCACGCCGCGGAACAGCTCCGGCTCCAGATAGGGGTCGAACGCATGCTCGTCATTCGGCGCGCTGCTGTTGCTCCAGCCGCCGCTGTTGCCCGAACCGCTGTAGGACATGTTTCATCCTCCGGAGATTTTCCCTCGGGGCAGCACATGGGAACGGGCCGCCCCGCCGCAAGGCCGTTGCGACATGAAGAAGCAGAAATATTCCGGCGGTTTGGCGGCCATCCGCCGCTTGGCTCGCTCCGGTCCCGCGGCTATTTTGAGCAGGAAATCGCTTGCACCGGCAATGACGAGGGTTGACGCATGGGCGGACAAATCGAGGTGCGTTGTCGCTGCGGGGAGGTGCGGGGGATCGTCACCAAGGCGTCGCCGAGAACCGTCAATCGCGTGATCTGCTACTGCGACGACTGCCAGGCCTTTGCCCATCAGCTCGGACGCGTCGACCTTCTCGACGACAAGGGCGGCACCGATATCGTCCAGATCGCGCCCGCCGCGCTCAGTTTCACGCAGGGGCAGCATCGCATCGCGGGTCTGCGGCTGACACCCAAAGGGCTCTATCGCTGGCATGCGAGCTGTTGCAACACGCCTGTCGGCAACACGCTCGGCCCTGCCGTTCCCTTCGTCGGCATCCCGGTGCAGTCCTTCGATGCGGCGCGGCCGGACGATTTGTTCGGCGCACCGATTGGCGCAATCCTTGGGAAATATGCCGTTGGCGATCCGCCCGCGGGTTCGACTGGACTGAACCTCTCACTGCTGCTGCGTGCCATCGGCAAGGTGCTTGGCTGGCGTCTCGGTGGAAAAACCTGGCCGCATCCGTTCTTCGCGCGCGAGACGCGCGCACCGGTCTATCCGCTGACGGTCGTTTCCCGGGAGCGGCGCGAAGCGCTCCGCGCCCTTTGCGGACCGCGTCCGACCGCGCCTGCTGTGCCCTGACGAAGGCTCAGCGCCCGGCCTTCAGCTTCTCCGCCGCCTGCGGCGCGAAATAGGTGAGCACGCCGTCGGCGCCGGCGCGCTTGAAGCCGACCAGGCTTTCCATGATCGCGCGCTCGCCGTCGATCCAGCCGTTTTGTGCGGCGCCCGCGATCATCGCGTATTCGCCGGAGACCTGATAGGCGAAGGTCGGCATGCCGAATACGTCTTTCACGCGGCGCAGCACGTCGAGATAGGGCATGCCGGGCTTCACCATCACCATGTCCGCGCCTTCGGCGATGTCGAGCTCGACTTCGCGGAGCGCCTCGTCGGAATTGGCGCTGTCCATCTGGTAGGTGCGCTTGTCGCCGGTCAGCGTTTTCGCCGAACCGATCGCGTCGCGGAACGGGCCGTAGAAAGCGGAAGCATATTTCGCCGCATAGGCCATGATCTGCACGTCGAGGAAGCCCGCGCCATCGAGCGCCTCGCGGATCGCACCGACGCGCCCGTCCATCATGTCCGACGGCGCGATGATGTCGCAGCCCGCTTCGGCCTGCACCAGCGCCTGCCGGACCAGCACCGCCACCGTCTCGTCGTTGAGGATTCTGCCGTCTTCCAGGAGGCCGTCATGGCCATGGCTCGTGAACGGATCGAGCGCGACGTCGCAGAGGATGCCGATCTCGGGAAATTCCTTCTTGATCGCACGCACGGACTGACAGACGAGATTGTCGGGATTGAGCGCTTCCGAGCCCTGCTCGTCGCGGAGCGACGGATCGGTATAGGGGAAGAGCGCAAGACAGGGGATATTGAGCTTCATCGCGCGCTCGGCGTCGCGCACCGCCTGGTCGACGGTGAGGCGGTCAACGCCCGGCATCGAGGCGATGGGCGTGCGTGCGTTATTGCCGCTGGTGACGAACAGCGGCCAGATCAGGTCGTCCGTGGTGAGTACGTTCTCGCGCACCATGCGCCGCGCCCATTCCGCCTTGCGGTTGCGGCGCGGGCGGATCGTCAAATCGAGGGCAGGGGCGGCCGTGGAGGATTGCTGCCGCGACACGTCGCGCATTTCGATCGGACGCCCGAATTTGATCGCCATGGGATTGCCTCGCTTAAATCGGCGGACCGGAAGTCTTCCAATTCTAACATCTAGGCCCCGGTCCGTCATTTGACCAGCCGCAAAGGTTGATTTTGCCCCGAGGGGAGGCCATGACTGCTCCCATGATCCCCGATTTGGCCGCCAACGGCTCCTATCCTTATGTCTGACGCCTCCTCGCGCGACCCCCGCGACAACATGATGTCGGCCGCGCTTTCGTCCGAGCGGATCGAGGGCGACGAAAACGTCTGGACGCGCCGGCTGGTTCTGTTCCTGCGCATCATGGCCGTGATCTCGATCCTGAAGGGCCTCTATCACTGGTCGCAGGTCACGGGCTTCATCGGCGGCGAGGAAGATGCGTTCGAGAACCAGCCGATGGCCTGGCAGGCCGCGACCGTTTATTTCGCCGTGATCGAGCTTGTCGCCGCGGTCGGTCTGTGGCTTGCAACCCCCTGGGGTGCGGTGGTGTGGCTCACGACCGTGGTGTCGATGGCGGTGATCGAGCTGATGTTTCCGGGGATCTATGGCGGCAGCCTCGTGGTCGTGGGCGGCGAAGCCCTGATGCTCGGCGCCTATCTTGCGCTCGCCTGGATGGCGGCGCGCGAGCGCCCGCCATAGCAACGTGAACGACACCGGAGAAAGAATGGGGCGAGTGTCCCAAAATCGGCTCGCCTCAAATTTTAGGTGAATCCCGATTAAGGTTTTGGCTCCCTTAAGCGCGCCGCCACATCTCCTAAGCCAGCCTTTCGAACTCCGGCCGAGGTGTTTTGGAATGCGACACCGCTGCGGACGAAAGCGTGAACATCGCTTCCGCACCGTCAATGGGAAGTTGCGAAAAGCCCTTTATCCACGGGCTTAATCCGCGATTCACTGTCTTAAATTCATTCTCTCTTTATTGTCTTATTTAAGCGGTTCTTCAAATCGGCCCCTTACGTTGCACCTATCAGGCGAGACAAAAGTTTCGTCGAATAAGTCGCGAAAAACGACAACAGGGGAAGTGTCATGAAGAATGCTGTTGCGACGGCGGTGGAAACCGCCGACCGCGCTGCAGGCCAGTCGCCGGTGCAGCCGCTTTATCTGGAGGCGCTGACATTGGTGGAGCGGCTGCATCGCCGCCTGCTCGATGTCATCAAGGATGAATTCGATCGCCGGGGCCGCTCCGACATCAACTCGGTCCAGGCGCTGTTGCTCTACAATATCGGCGACAAGGAGTTGACCGCGGGCGAGCTGCGCACGCGCGGTTACTATCTCGGCTCCAACGTCTCCTACAATCTGAAGAAGCTGGTCGAGCTCGGCTTCCTCGATCATCAGCGCTCGCGCGTTGATCGCCGCTCGGTCCGCATCCGCCTGACGGCGCAGGGCCAGGAAATCCGCCGCGTCGTCGACGCGCTTTATCAGAAGCACGTCAAGACGGTCGAGCAGGTCGGCGGCATCTCGAACGAAGAGTTCGCGACGCTGAACAAGTCGCTGCACCGCCTCGAGCGGTTCTGGACCGATCAGATCCTGTATCGCCTGTAAGCACCTTGGGCCAAGCCGGCCCTCGAGAAGACCGGCAGGCCTACCACGTTGCCTTCCAAGTTGCCTTCCCCTTGGCGCATCGGCCGTGCCCCGGCCGGTGTGCCTTGTCGTTTTTTGAGTGACTAATTTTCTTCGTTGGACTCGTATCGAAAGGCGCAAAAATTTCGGGCCGATATGGCCCTCATTTTCATGTTGATAAAAGAATCCGCGTCCCAAATTGGAACCAGTTCCGCGCTCAGGGCTTTATCCGTCCGAAGCGGAGGATTGGACCATGCTGGTCGAACGCGGAGTGCGTGTGATGAATATGGGGGTGGTGGGCGATGCCTACGCCATCGCCTCGAATTATCTGCGTCGCGCCGGCGCCATCCCCGACAATTTCGTCCCCGACGAGCGATTGCTCGAAATCATCGTGCAGATGTTTCACCGCGGCGAATTGAACAAGATCAGGCTCGCCAACAAGGCGATCGCCAAATTCGAAGCGCTTGAACGTGTCTGACGACGAGCAGGGGGACTCCATGCAAGCCGCTATCGACCGCATCATGCAGACCTACGATCTCCTGGTGAGCCACTCAGCCGCGGCCAGCGCCGAGGCGCGCGCCAAGGTGACGGAGTATATCAACACGCTGTTCGAGGCCGGCGAGCGCGACACCCACCGTCTCACCGTGTGCGGTCTGACCTATCTGCGCGAGCTCGACGGGTCTACGGACCCGGTGAAGGCCGGCTATACCGGGCTCTAAACGTGCTACGTTCGTCTAGGAGCGCGTCCAGATAGGCATCGCGACCTGGCATTTGTTGCAGGGTAGCCGGCTCAGGCGGCGTTTGCGAGGGTGAACAGCTTCAGGAGGTTGTGGGCGGTGCAGATCATGGCCCACTCGGCCCGCACTTTCTCGACGCCCCGCAACAGGAACTGGCGGAAGCCGCGCGCCTGTTTGACCTGTCCGAACACCGGCTCCACCACTTGCTTTCGCAATCGATAGGGTGTTTCGAAGCCGCCATCGTCGATCTTCTTTCGCATCCGTTGGGTCAGCGGTCCGCCGATTTTTCCGTTCGCGGCTGTCGGGTGTTTGGCGCGTCCCGGCGCGACATAGCCGTCGATACCGTATGCTTCCAGCGCTTCGAGATTAGCCTCGCTGCAGTAGCCGGAGTCCGCCGAGGCCTGCTCAGGCTTGCGGCCGAGGTTGTTCTCGATGGCCTCGATCAGGGGCACCATCTGGCCCTGATCGCTGCCGCACTGCGTCAGTTCGTGCGCGACAATGATCTGGGCGCCTGCGTCGACGGCGGCCTGGGCATTATAGGCCTGAACGAAGCCATCCTTCGACTTCATGATGCGGCTTTCCGGATCGGTGAAGTTGCGTTGCGACTTGGGATCGGGTTGGTCCGAGGGCGGCGCTGCCGGTTTGCCCGGCTTCTTGCGGCCTTCGGCCTGGCGCTGCTGTTGCTTTTCGGCCTCGATGCGACGCTCTTCCTCCGCCGCCAGCCTGGCCTCCGCCTCCAGCGCCGCCATCGCCTGCTGGATCTTCGCCAGCCGTTTCTGCTTGTCGCCGGCCCAATCCGGCAGCTCGTCGCCGCGCTTGTCCTTGCCGAACATCTCGTCCTCTTCGGCATCCGCCGCCTCGGCCGCCGCCAGCATGCGCGCGACCTCGGCCTTCAATTCCGCCTCGCGTTTCTTCATGCGCTCATAACTCATCGCTTTATGTTTCGACGCGTTCGCCTTGATCTTCGTGCCATCCAAGGCCACGTGGCCGAGTTTGACCAGCCCGACCGTCTCGCACAGCTTCAGAACCTGCAGAAACAGCGCACCGAGTGCCCTCAAATGCCGCTTGCGGAAGTCGCTGATGGTGCGGAAGTCCGGCGGATCGAGCGCCACAATCATCACAAAATCATTCCGTTCCCGGCAGGCCTTCGCAATCCGCCGCGACGAATACAACCCACTCGCATAGCCGTGCAGCAGAAGCGCCACCATCATCCGCGGGTCAAACGGCGGCTGCCCGAGACCGCTCACATAGCTGCCCGTGATCTCCTTCAGATCGAGGCTCTCCCGCACCAGCTCAACGATAAATCGCGAAACATGGCCTTTCGGCACGAAGTCCTGCACATTCGCCGGCAGCAGCAGCGTCTGATCGATGTTCCAGGGCCGAAAATACTTGCTCATAGCCCAAGCTTAAATCAAACTCGCTTACACTTGAACAGCGACTATTCAGACAGGCTCCTAGGGCACTTTAATTTGTAGAATTATAAGAATAGTTTCCCAAGAATGGCATGCTCTACCGTCAGACTTGGAAAATGTTGGCTGTGCAAAGTCGGCAGCTATGCTAACAGGTTGTGTACTCTCGAGACTCAACCGAAAATATTATGGCTGCGCAGCGCCGACAACCCGTCCTTTTCTCCGTGGATTTTGACGTCGAAATTCTCGATGTCGAAGATCGAAAGACCGAGGAGTTAGCCCGGATATCTCACACCCAGGCTTGGTAAGCTCGGGATTTGGTACCGGAGGGCATTTTGGCACCGATTGTTGCTGGGTGGCTGCTCACGTGAGCCGGTGGGCTCGCTGGAAGCGAGTTTTGGCTCGACGGCACACGGTATGAGGGTGAAGGCGGGCGAGCGGCAGCGTCGCGGGAACCAACAGCGTCGGTGTCGGAGAGGCCGGCTCGGCTCAACCGGTGTCGGCAGCGAAGAGGACTTGATGCGCGTGGGCAAAGACTGCCTTGTACGGGCAGCCGGAGGCCATGGCGAACTTGATGCGGCGGACGCTGATGGTCACCAGCGCGCCGATCTTGAACAGCTTGCGGCGGATCGTGCCACAGCTCGCATCGGCCAGATCGGTCGCCTGCAAAGCGATGCGGCGCAGGTTCTCGATCAGCACATAGGCCATTGAGGCGAACCACAGCCGCAGTTGGTTGGCTTTCATGGTGCCGGCGGAGGTGCGATCGGCGAACAGGTCCATCTGGCACTCTTTGATGCGGTTCTCCATCTCGCCGCGGGCGCAGTAGACCTCTTCATAGAGATGGCGGCCGTCGCCATCGGCCGCCGTCAGCGAGGTGACGATGAAGCGCGGATTGGCCTCGCCCCTGGTCCACTCGGCCTTGGCAATGACCCGACGCTTGCGGCTCCAGCTCTTGCGGGTCGACCAGATCAGCTCCTTGAAGCGGCGCGCCGGCAGACCGGTCGCCTGGCTTTCCTCGCGCGCCTCAGCCAGCTCAGCCTCGATTGTGCGGGTGAGCCGCGCGTTCCTGGCCAGCCCGAAGATGAAGTCCACGCCATTGCCTTCGCACCATGCCATCAGCGCCTCGCGCGCGAAGCCGGAATCGGCGCGCAGGATGATGCGCGTGTGCGGCCAGCGCGCGCGGATCTGCGCCACGATCCGCGCGATCTCCTCGACCGAGCCCGCCGAGGCATCGATGTTCGCAGGCCGCAGCTTCGCCGCCAGCAGGTGATCGCCACAGAAGATGTACAGCGGCAGATAGCAGTAGCAGTCGTAGTAGCCGTGGAAGAACCGCCCTTCCTGATGCCCGTGCAGCGGATCGTCGGTTGCGTCGAGATCGAGGATGATCTCCCTGGGCGGCGTCTTGTGGGCGTCCAGGAACAGCGTCACGAACAGCCGTTCAATGGCTGCCGCATCGTGCCCGATCTTGTGGTAACGCGTCGCCCGATCGCGGCCCAGCTCGAGGCGGTTGAGCGTCGACTTGCCGGCCACCGGCGCGCAGTCCGCCCGTCGGGCCTCAAGCTTACCGGCCAACACCGCCATCACCGGATCGTGCCGCAGCTCGTCGTGGTCGTTGATGTCCTCATAGCCGAGCGCAATTCCAAACACGCGTTGCCCCACCAAAGTGGCGACCCGGTGCTCGACATATTCCGCGCGCCGGCCATCGACGAAGCACGCAGCAAAGCTCCCGATCAGACCGATCGCCCGATCCGCCGCGCCCAACAGCAGCGCTCCGGCATCCGACGTGATCGCCCCACCGTCAAATCCCGCCACCACGGCGCGGCCTTCCACAGCGCCAAACTCAAACAGTTCGGCGCAAACCGGTTCTGCGCTACACTCTGTCGGCATCGGGGCGCCCCTCGAATTATGGGAAAGTGCTTCTCGCAAAAGAACTTTCGCTGATTCGGCGCCCCGATGCGCTTAATCCTGTGAGATATTCGGGTTAGTCATTGGCTTCGTTGGGCCAATTGGCTCCGGCATTTCCTATTGCGCCAATATCTTTAGCGAGCTTCTGAAGTCGCAATTTGGCTATGAGGGTAAAAGCCTCAAGGTCAGCAGCATAATCAATCAGAGTGCAAAGGTGCTGGGAGAGGAAGCCGTCGACTCCGGTGATGCTAAACGCACAGAGAAACTTCAGCACTGCGGAACAAGACTTCGGCAAACCTTCGGCAATACCTATCTGATCGAGAAGATCGTCGCTGAAATAAATCTTGGTCGGGGTGCCAGCGAAGGACTGCCAAAGGCTCGTCGACATTTTACGATAGTTGATTCGATCAAGCACCCCGATGAAGTTAAGCGATTGCGGGAGATCTATGGGGAAACGTTTTGGTTGATCGGAATATTTGCGCCCGATGAGGTTCGCCGAAGTCGTTTAGCGGCAGAAGGACATCATGAGAATTACATCGTCGATATTTTTAAACGCGACGAAGATGAGGGATTGAGAGCTGGGCAACGCGTCAGAGATGCGATGTTTTTGGCAGATTTCTTTATTCGCAACGATGGCGAAAATGACAAGAACTTGCGACGCACGGTCGAGAGATTCTTAGATGTAATGTTTGCTATTGGTGTTCAGACGCCAACCAAGGACGAAAGCGCAATGTACGCGGCGACATCAGCTGCCGCAGAGTCGGCGTGCCTATCCCGTCAAGTCGGTGCGGTGATTGCAAACGAAGCCGGTGATATTATTGGCATGGGAAATAATGACGTGCCGAAATTCGGCGGTGGACTTTATTCATACGAGGATGGAGACGGGGATCATCGATGCTTTCAATGGCGTGGAAAGATTTGTCACAATGATTCTCGAAAGGAAGAAATTCTTTCGCGAATTGCCATGGCGCTTGCAGAAGCAGGCATCTTTGATTCCAAGAGCGGTGTCGTCGACGCGAAACGCCAAGCTAAGGCCGTAGATGTCTTGCATGGATCGGACGTAAGGAACCTGATCGAGTTCTCCCGCGCCGTTCATGCGGAGATGGAAGCGATAATTTCCGTCGCAAGGAATGGAAAGGCTGGCCTGATTGGAGGCACTCTTTATTCAACGACGTTTCCTTGCCACAGTTGTGCTAGGCACGTCGTGGCGGCTGGAATTAAGCGAGTTATCTACATCGAACCCTATACGAAGAGCTTGGCTCTCAATCTTCACGAAGATACAATTTCAATTCACGAGGCAGATCACGGCAAGAAGGTTGTATTTCTTCAATACGAAGGAGTCGCTCCTCGCAACATCATTCGCCTTTTCAAGGACCGCGGCGACAGAAAACGGGACGGCAAGCTGTTGTTAACGAATCGATATGAGGCTAGGCCGGTATCGCTTGCTCCGCTTGACGGATTTGAAGCGCGCGAGCGCTTAGTCGTTGCGCGGCTCACCAAGATTGAAGCCGCACAAGCCGCTGGAGGGAAAAATGCCTGAACGACGTGACGATCGTCAGTTGCATCTCTCATTTCAAGTGCGGCGGGATTCAAAGTCCGAGAATAGCGACGGAACAAGAAAACATCAGCCCGTTACGGATTTGAATAGTGTTCGATCCTCGCGCCACGGAGCAGATGTGCTGAAGCGAGTGATACGCGAAGGTTTTACGAAGAAGAAGTAATCGCCTTGAACCTCTAGGTGGTTAGTCTGATTTGGCGTTAAATGAACGGATCGTACCTATTGCCGAAGCGGCGTATCACATTTGCGAAACTCACAGTGGCGGGCTTATCCGGCGAAAACCGGCTTACTAAAGTCCGCGCATGGACGACCCGTTCAGGCGCCGAAACGATGGCATCATGCGCGACACAACTCTGTGCTGAACGTGCCGGCGCGAAGGGATAGCGCGGCGCGCTATTCGGCCGGCTCGTGCGAGCGCGTGTCGAGATGCTCGACCAGCAGTTTGCGGTAATGCGCCGCCATTTCACGATAGTGGTGCTTGGAGACGGGATCGGCCGCGCTTTCGGCGCGCCGCTCGAACATTTCGGCTTTCTGCCGGAGAACCGACGCATCGGACATGGCTCGTTCCTCCCAAGGGAGTCAGTTAAACGCTAGTCACGCCAACCCAAGAAGCCGTGGCGCGATCCGGCTTCACGATCGCTTGATTCGGTAAATCAATAGCCAGCTTCGATCGCCTCAACCGTGAGCCGGCCCGCGAAGAGCTGGTATTCCAGATCTTCGATCGTCTGGGCCACCCGTTCTCGCGCCAGTACATCGCCGGGCTCCAGCGCGAGCTTGCGGGCCCGCGTCAGCCTCCTCTGAAGTTCATCGTGTTCGCGCCGGGTCATCGGCGTGCTCCTCTCGAGGTCCGGATATTTCCATTCGTTGAATGGAAACTGACGCATGCCCGTTGCGCCGTATGTGATACCGCTCACGCGAGCGCAGGTATGTGCAGGGCTTCGGCCCCGCTGGCGGACAAGCCAGGCCCTGACGAGACGGCCGCGGAAGTGCCGGATAGGACCCCGGGAACCGGTGACATCCCCCAAATCCCACCATATCTGGCATAATTGGCGGGCTGGACCCGCAATCGCTTGGCCGGGACGGGGCGATATGCTAATCGGCTCCGTACCGCTTCCGACCGCCACCCAGGACCGCCCGCAGGCCAGCTAAGAGCTTGCGGCGGTGGAGATATTCGCCGATGAATCCCAAAAGCAGCGCCTCCGCTTCTAGCGCCAAGACCGCCTCCGCCCCCAATTCCTTCTTCTCCGCCAGCCTCGCAGAGGCGGACCCGGAAATCGCCGCCGCGATCCAGGGCGAGCTCGGCCGGCAGCGGCATGAGATCGAGCTGATCGCGTCCGAAAACATCGTCAGCCGAGCCGTGCTGGAAGCGCAGGGTTCGGTGATGACCAACAAATACGCGGAAGGCTATCCGGGCGCGCGGTACTACGGCGGCTGCGAATGGGTCGACGTCGCCGAGACGCTGGCGATCGAGCGTGCCAAGAAACTGTTCGGCGCAGCTTTTGCCAACGTGCAGCCCAACTCCGGCAGCCAGATGAACCAGGCGGTGTTTCTGGCGCTGCTGCAGCCCGGCGACACCTTCATGGGTCTCGATCTCGCCGCCGGCGGCCATCTCACCCACGGCGCGCCCGTCAACATCTCGGGCAAATGGTTCAAGGCGCAGCACTACACCGTGCGGCGCGAGGACCAGATCATCGACATGGACGCGGTCGCCCGCCGCGCCGAGGAGGTGAAGCCGAAGCTGATCATCGCCGGCGGCTCGGCCTATTCGCGTCCCTGGGACTTCAAGCGCTTCCGCGAGATCGCGGATTCCGTCGGCGCCTACTTCATGGTCGACATGGCGCATTTCGCGGGCCTGGTCGCAGGCGGCGTCCATGCCTCGCCCGTGCCGCATGCGCATGTCACGACCACGACCACGCATAAATCGCTGCGCGGCCCGCGTGGCGGGTTGATGCTGTGGAACGACGAGTCCCTGACGAAGAAGTTCAACTCGGCTGTCTTCCCGGGCCTGCAGGGCGGTCCGCTGATGCACGTGATCGCGGCGAAGGCGGTCGCCTTCGGCGAGGCGTTGCGTCCGGACTTCAAGATCTACGCGAAGAACGTCGTCGAAAACGCGAAAGCACTGGCGGAAAGCCTGCGCACCAACGGCCTCGACATTGTCTCCGGCGGCACCGACAACCATCTGATGCTGGTCGACCTCCGCCCGAAGGGACTGAAGGGCAATGTCTCGGAGAAGGCGCTGGTGCGCGCCGCCATCACCTGCAACAAGAACGGCATTCCCTTCGATCCCGAAACGCCGTTCGTCACTTCCGGCCTGCGGCTGGGCACGCCGGCCGCGACCACGCGCGGCTTCGGCGTCGCCGAGTTCAAGCAGGTCGGCGGCATGATCGCCGAAGTGCTGGGCGCGATCGCGCAATCGCAGGACGGCAAGGCGCCGCTGGTCGAAGCCGCGATCAAGGAACGGGTGAAGGCGCTCACCGATCGTTTCCCGATCTATCAGTAAAGGCGTTTTCGGATGCGTTGCCCGAGCTGCAACTCTCTCGATACCCAGGTGAAGGACTCCCGTCCGACCGAGGATTCGGCCGTGATCCGCAGGCGGCGCGTATGCATCGCCTGCAATTTCCGCTTCACGACGTTCGAGCGGGTTCAGCTTCGCGAGCTCACCGTCATCAAGCGCAACGGCCGCCGGGTGCCGTTCGACCGCGACAAGCTGGTCCGTTCGCTGCAGATATCGCTGCGCAAACGCCCGGTGGATTCCGAGCGGGTCGAGAAGATGGTTTCGGCCATCGTACGCGAGCTCGAAAGCAACGGGGAGGCGGAGATTTCCTCGGAGACGATCGGCGAGATCGTGATGGAGCATCTGCGCCAGCTCGACGACGTTGCCTATGTGCGCTTCGCCTCGGTCTACCGGAATTTCCGCGAAGCGAAGGATTTCGAGGCGGTGCTTGGCGAACTCTCCGGTGAGGACGACGCCAGGATCGTCACGATTCGCAAATGATCTTCCGCATCCTGGAAGATCAGATCCGGGAAAAAACCAGGGCCGACAAGGAGGCCGACCGCCGCTTCATGCAACTCGCGCTGACGCTCGGTCGTCGCGGGCTGGGCCGGACCTGGCCGAACCCGTCGGTCGGCGCGGTCGTGGTGAAGGACGGCGTCATTGTCGGGCGCGGCTGGACTCAGCCCGGCGGCCGGCCGCACGCCGAGCCGGAGGCGCTGAAGCGGGCAGGCGAAGCGGCAGGCGGCGCCACGCTCTACGTGACGCTGGAGCCCTGCTCGCATTTCGGCAAATCGCCGCCCTGTGCCGACGCCACCATTGCCGCCGGTATTTCCCGCGTGGTTGCCGCGATCGAGGACCCCAATCCGGAAGTCGCGGGGAACGGGTTCGCCAGGCTGCGCGCCGCAGGGATCGCCGTCGATGTCGGCCTGTTGGCGGAAGAAGCTGCTCGCGACCATGCCGGCCATTTCCGGCGCATCCGCGATGGACGCCCGCATGTGATCCTCAAACTGGCGGTATCCGCGGACGACAAGATCGGCGCCGCCGGCGGCAAGCCGGTAGCGATATCAGGCGAGGCGGCGCGAACACGGGTGCATCTGCTGCGCGCGCAAAGCGATGCCATCCTGGTCGGCATCGGCACCGTGCTGACGGACGATCCGTTTCTCACCTGCCGCCTGCCGGGTATGGCGGCGCGCTCGCCGGTGAGGATGGTGCTGGACCGCGCGCTTCGCATTCCCGGCAACAGCCGGCTGGTGCATTCTGCGCGGCAGACGCCGCTCTGGGTGGTGGCTTCCGAGCTCGCGGAAGCGCCGGCCGCCACCCGGCTTGGCGCCGCGGGGGCGCAGGTGATCCGCATCGCGCCGACTTCGGCGCCGGGCCTTGACCTCACGGCCGTGCTGCGCGCGCTGGCCGACAAGGGCATCACCCGCCTGATGGTGGAAGGCGGCAGCCGCGTGGCGTCGTCATTCGTCGCCGCCGATCTCGTTGACGAGGTCTGGCTCTTGCGCGGGCCAGAGGCGCTGGGCGACGGTATCGCTGCGCTGGATGCATTGCCGCTGTCGGAAATCACGCAGTCGCCGCGCCTGAAACTTCGTGCTAGCGAGACGCTCGGCAAGGACACTCTGACCATCTACGAGCGCGCCTGATGTTTACCGGCATTGTCACCGATATCGGCGAGATCACGAAGCACACGCCGACCGCGCAGGGGCAATTGCACCGGCTGCGGATTGCCTGCGCCTACGATCGCGCTGGTATCGCCGATGGCGCCTCGATCGCCTGCAATGGCGTGTGCCTCACCGTCGTGGCCTCGGGTGTCGACCGCGGCAGGACCTGGTTCGATGTCGATACCGCCGCCGAGACGCTTTCGATGACCACGGCGAAGCATTGGGCCGTCGGCACCAGACTGAACCTCGAGCGCGCGCTGAAGATCGGCGACGAGCTCGGTGGGCACATCGTAGCGGGACATGCCGATGGCATTGCTAAAGTCATCAGCAAGACCGATATGCCCGACATGGCGCGGTTCGAATTGTCGACCACGCGTGAGCTCGCCCGCTTCATCGCGCCGAAGGGCTCGATCACGTTGGATGGTGTGTCGTTGACGATCAATACGGTATGGGACTTGGCATTTTCGGTGCTGATCATCCCGCATACGCTGAATGTGACGGCGCTGTCCGCCTGGCGTTCGGGAAGCGAGGTCAATATCGAAGTCGATTTGATGGCGCGCTATGCGGCGCGGCTGTCGGAAATGAAGTGACGGCGTAGCCGTCATTCCGGGGCGATGCGTTAGCATCGAACCCGGAATCTCGAGATTCCGGGTCTGGTCCTTCGGACCATTCCGGAATGACGGTGACTTAAAACTTGGCTTGGCTTCTCGCGGCGCCTACAACGCGCCGCAACCCTGTAATTGAGTGAGAACAAGATGGCAGACGCGCGGCGCGGCCCGTTGAAGGACCAGACCGATATTTCCGGCGCTCAAGCGCTGATCGTGGAAGCGCGCTTCTATGACGACATCCAGGATGCGCTGCTGGAGGGCGCGGTCGCCGAGCTGACGGCGGCCGGTGTTTCCCACGATGTCGTCACGGTGCCCGGCGCGCTGGAGATTCCGGCCGCGATTGCGATCGCGATCGAGGCCGGCGAGAAGAACGGCAAGCCCTATGATGCCGCGATCGCGCTCGGTTGCGTCATCAGGGGCGAGACCATCCACTTCGAGATCGTCTCGATGGAGTCCTCGCGCGGGCTGATGGATCTGGCGGTCGCGAAAAAGTTTCCGCTCGGCAACGGCATTTTGACGGTCAACAACGAGGAGCAGGCGTGGGCGCGGGCGCGCGCTTCCGAGCTCAACAAGGGCGGCGATGCCGCACGCGCGGCACTCGCCATGCTGCGCATCAAGCGCCGGCTGTCGAAGGTTTAGGGATGATGGCCGAGAGCAGGAGCAAACCGGCGAAAGGTGGCGACAGGAAAGCCAACCGCCGTGGCGCCGCCCGGCTCGCCGCGGTGCAGGCGCTCTACCAGATGGACATTGCGGGCGCCGGCATCAACGACATCTTCGCCGAGTTCGAAAGCCATTGGCTCGGCAACGAGGTCGAGGGCGAGAAATATCTCCCGGCCGAAGCCGCATTCTTCCGTGACGTCGTCTCCGGCGTGGTGCGCGACCAGACCAGGCTCGATCCCCTGATTGATGACGCGCTGTCGAAGGGCTGGCCGCTGAAGCGCATCGACGCGATCCTGCGTGCGGTGCTGCGGGCAGGGGCCTATGAACTCGAGCACCGCAAGGATGTGCCCGGCCGCGTCGTCGTCTCCGAATATGTCGACGTCGCGCACGCCTTCGTCGAAAGCGAGGAGACCGGCATGGTCAACGCCGTGCTCGACCAGATCGCCCGCCAGTTCCGTGGCGACGAGTTTTCGCGTGGCTAGTGCCGCACGATCCGGCGAGGACTCGCTGATCGCGCGCTATTTCAAGCCGCTGGCGACCGACCCCGGCGCGTTCTCCCTGGATGATGACGCCGCGGTCCTGAAAGCGCGCGGCGAGGACGTCGTGGTGACGACGGACGCCATCGTCGAAGGCGTTCATTTCCTGTCCGACGATCCCCCCGACACCGTCGCGCGCAAAGCGCTGCGGGTGAATCTTTCGGACATTGCCGCCAAGGGGGCGACGCCCGCCGGCTTTGTGCTGACGCTTGCCTTGCGGAAGGTCGATGAGAGCTGGCTTGCTGCGTTCGCGCGCGGATTGGGGGAGGACGCGAAGTCGTTCGGTTGTCCGCTGCTCGGTGGCGATACGGTTTCGACGCCGGGGCCGTTGACGGTTTCGATCACCGCCTTCGGCCGCGTGCCCGATGGAAAGATGGTTCATCGCAGCGGCGCAAGGCCTGGCGACCGCGTGATGGTCACGGGCACGATCGGCGATGCCGCGCTGGGGCTTGCCATCCTCAAGGGCGGTGCGGTCGCGGGTGCGCTGGCCAATGACCCGATCGGGAAGGAGCTGTTGATCGGCCGCTATCGCGTGCCGCAGCCGCGCAAAGACTTGGCCAAAGCAGTGCGCGATCATGCGTCCGCGGCGATGGATGTGTCCGATGGGCTTGCCGGCGATCTCGCCAAACTCTGCGCGGCATCCGGCGTTTCCGCGGCCATCGACACGCCGCTGGTTCCGACCTCCGTTGCGGCTGCCGCGCTGCTTGCGCGAGGCGCGGTTGGCATGGACACGCTGATATGCGGCGGCGACGATTACGAAATCCTGTGCACGGTTCCAGGCGCCCATAGCGAAGCACTTGCAGATGAAGCCAGGCGGGCAGGGGTTGCCCTGACGGCCATCGGCGCGATCGTTGCGGGAACCGGTGCTCCGCGCTTTCTCGACGCACAGGGAAACGAGATCGCGCTGCAGCGTCTGTCCTACAGTCATTTCTGATCTGCCGACTGCGCCTTATGATCCACCCGACGGCTTTTCGGTGCGCCAGACCTTCGGCGCGCCAGGCCAGACCTATGAGGTGACGCGGGCGAGTCGCCCGGCCCAGACATCCATCCGCTTGTGAGGGTAAGGTTTTGAGGCTTCCTCGGCCCGACCGATTCCCGACTGCGACGGCTCGATCGGGCGGCGGTATACCAAACTCTCAAAATATCCCGCAAAAACTGGTGCTTGGACCGTCAAAAAAGGCCGGTATTTGCCGTTCATGGCGTTGCGCCGGGGGGATGATTTTGGCATGGTCCCGGCCGATTTGAGGCCGCCCTATTGGGCAGGGCCGGCCTCCTTTTTGAGCGTCCGCCGCATCAGCGGCCCGGGCGTGGGGCCATCCAAGATCTGAGGCAAATTCGATGACAGCATTGTGGTTGATCGTGCTCTGCGGAGCGCTTTCCATTGTTTACGCCATCTGGGCGACAAGTTCGGTCCTGAAGGCGGACGCCGGCAATCCGCGGATGCAGGAAATCGCCGCGGCCGTGCGCGAAGGCGCGCAGGCCTATCTGCGCCGCCAGTACACCACGATCGGTCTGGTCGGCGTCGTGATCTTCCTGCTGCTGGCGTACTTCCTCGGCGTACTGGTCGCGGTCGGATTTGCCATCGGAGCGATCCTCTCGGGTGCCGCCGGCTTCATCGGCATGAACGTCTCGGTGCGCGCCAACGTGCGCACGGCGCAGGCGGCGACCACCTCGCTCGCCGGCGGCCTCGAGCTCGCCTTCAAGGCCGGCGCCATCACTGGCATGCTGGTCGCCGGTCTCGCGCTGCTCGGCGTCACGCTCTATTTCGGCTTCCTGACCCATTCGCTGAAATACGCCGCTGACAGCCGCACGGTCGTCGACGCCATGGTCGCGCTCGGCTTCGGCGCCTCGCTGATCTCGATCTTCGCCCGTCTCGGCGGCGGCATTTTCACCAAGGGTGCGGATGTCGGCGGCGACCTCGTCGGCAAGGTCGAGGCCGGCATCCCCGAGGACGATCCGCGCAATCCCGCCACCATCGCCGACAACGTCGGTGACAACGTCGGCGACTGCGCCGGCATGGCGGCCGACCTGTTCGAGACCTATGCGGTGACCGCGGTCGCCACCATGGTGCTCGCCGCGATCTTCTTCGCCAAGACCCCGATCCTCACCAACATGATGACGCTGCCGCTCGCCATCGGCGGCATCTGCATCATCACCTCGATCATCGGCACCTTCTTCGTCAAGCTCGGCGCCAACCAGTCGATCATGGGCGCGCTGTACAAGGGCCTGATCGCCACCGGCGTGCTGTCGCTCATCGGCGTGGCCGGCGTGATCTACTACCTGATCGGCTTCGACAAGCTGCCGGGCGTCGACTACACCGGCATGGCGCTGTTCGAATGCGGCGTGGTCGGCCTCGTCGTCACCGCGCTGATCATCTGGATCACCGAATACTACACCGGCACCGACTATCGCCCGGTGAAGTCGATCGCGGCGGCCTCCGTCACCGGTCACGGCACCAACGTGATCCAGGGGCTTGCGATCTCGATGGAAGCGACCGCGCTGCCCGCGCTCGTCATCATCGCCGGCATCCTCGTCACCTACAGCCTCGCGGGCCTGTTCGGCATCGCGATTGCGACCGCTACCATGCTGGCGCTGGCCGGCATGGTCGTGGCGCTGGACGCGTTCGGCCCGGTCACCGACAACGCCGGTGGTATCGCCGAAATGGCCGGCCTGCCGAAGGAAGTCCGCAAGTCGACCGACGCGCTCGACGCGGTCGGCAACACCACCAAGGCCGTCACCAAGGGCTACGCGATCGGCTCGGCGGGTCTCGGCGCGCTGGTGCTGTTTGCGGCCTATAACCAGGACCTCAAGTTCTTCATCGCGGATTCCGCCAACCACCTCTACTTCAAGGGCGTCAATCCGGACTTCTCGCTGAACAATCCCTATGTGGTGGTCGGCCTCCTGTTCGGTGGCCTGCTGCCCTACCTGTTCGGCGCGATGGGCATGACCGCGGTGGGCCGCGCGGCCGGCGCGATCGTCGAGGAGGTTCGCCGCCAGTTCCGCGAGAAGCCCGGCATCATGCAGGGCACGGACAAGCCGGACTACGGCAAGGCCGTCGACCTCCTGACCAAGGCGGCGATCAAGGAAATGATCATCCCGTCGCTGCTGCCGGTGCTGTCGCCGATCGTGGTCTACTTCGTGATCTACACAATCGCGGGCGGCGGCGCGGCCGGCAAGTCGGCGGCGTTCTCCGCCGTCGGCGCGATGCTGCTCGGCGTCATCGTCACCGGCCTCTTTGTCGCGATCTCGATGACCTCAGGTGGCGGCGCCTGGGACAACGCCAAGAAGTACATCGAGGACGGCCATTATGGCGGCAAGGGCTCTGACGCCCACAAGGCGGCCGTGACCGGCGATACTGTCGGCGATCCCTACAAGGACACGGCGGGTCCGGCGGTGAACCCCATGATCAAGATCACCAACATCGTGGCGCTCTTGCTGCTGGCGGTCCTCGCGCACTGAACCCGAGACACGCGACCGGCGACAAACCCGCGGTGCAAGCCGCGGTTTTTTGTCGGCGTCCGGTCGGGACAAGCGGTTCTCTTGAAAGGCTGGTCACCCGTGAAATTTGAGATGACCAGATGCATCCCCGGCGCCGCAGACCGTCCATGAAGTCGGGAAACTGGAGCCCGCGTGCGCTGCTGATCCGGGGTCGATCGATGCGGAGGCGTGGGTCCCGGGTCAGCGCTGCCGCGCGCCCGGGACAAGGGGCGTCAGTTGAAGCTCAAGAGCTTGAACAGCGGCGTCAGGTAGGACATCTCCTGACCCGAGGTCGGCGTGGTGCGGCTGATGAAGTCGAAGATGTGGCCGTCCTTGAGGCCGTAATTGGCGAGACGCTGCACCTGGCGGTTCTTGTCGAAATAGACCGCGATCACGCGCTGGTCGACCACCTTCTGATTCATGAACATCACCGGGCGCTCGGCGCGCTGGGAGATGTAGTAGAAGACCTCACCGTTCAGGGTCGCCACCGTTGACGGCGTGCCCATCACGATCAGCACCTGATCCTGGCTCGCGCCGATCGGAATCTGCTCGAGTGCGCCGGGCGGCAGGATGTAGCCCTTCTGGAACTGCTCGCCGGTGCATGCCGCGAGCAGACCGCAGACGAGCATGGTCGCCGCGGCTGTGCGCAGGCCGCGCCAACGCGCGAACAGGCCGCTCGTGGCGGGCTTTCGGGTCATGCTCGTCTCAATCATTGCGGAACGCTTCCCGTCCCCTTGCATCCGGCGAGGCGTTGACGTACCGGGCGGCTGGCTCGTTTGCAACAAGTGCGCGCCCGTAAGACACCAGGGCCCGCAGGCGGAACCCACAATGCTTTGGCCGTTCAATCACTTCCGAAAACCCCGGCTAGCCCCGTCCGGCACCATTGAGACCATCTATGGCATGATCGTGACGCAGGTGCGAGAACCCTTGTTTTATCGGGGCTTGGGCGTGCCAGATACGGTTAACGGCCGCTTTGACCTGCTTCTGCTGCATTTGTGGATGGTGCTGCAGCACCTGCGCAGCCTTCGGGGCGGGACGGAGCTTTCGCAGGCTCTGTTCGACCATTTTTGCGCGGATATGGATGCCAATCTGCGCGAAATGGCAGTGGGCGACCTGGCCGTGCCAAAGCGAATGCAGGCCGTTGGAGAGGCCTTTTATGGCCGCTCGGCGGCCTACGACACGGCGCTCTCGGCCGGCAGCGAGGCGCTGGCGGAGGCGATTGGCCGAAACGTCCTCGACGGCAAAGATATCCAGAATGCACGGCGGCTTGCCGCGTACGCGCAAGGAGCGATCGCCTCGCTCGATCGCGAGAGCGATCCGGGCCTTCTCGGTGTTACCTGGAGATTTCCGATGCCGCTGGCGGAAGGTGCATCGCCATGAACAGAACCGACGCACGCGATCCTTCAAAGGATCCCTGGCGCGTCTTCGTCCCGGTGGCGCAGATTCCCGACACCGGACTGCATCGCGACATCGAAGCCGATGCTGCCATGCGCGCGGCGATGGCGGAGATCGCGGGCCTGCGCGAAATCTCCCGGGCTCGCGCCTCCTTCGACCTGATGCCGCGCAGCGGCGGCCGTGTCCGTGTAACAGGACGCGTGCAGGCCAAGGTCGGGCAGAACTGCGTGGTGACGCTCGATCCGGTCGAGAACGACATCGATGAAGAAGTCGATCTGATCTTCGCCCCGATGGGGCATATCCCTGAACTCGCCGAGCCCACAGACGATGCGGATGAAGGGCCGACTGATATGACGGACGCGCCGGAGCCGATCGAGAACGGTGCCATCGATCTCGGCCGGCTAGCGACAGACGTGCTCTATCTCGCGATCGATCCCTATCCCAGGAAAGAGGGCGCCTTGTTCGAGCATCAGGTCACCGCCGCCGATCCCGAGGATCATCCCTTTGCCGCGCTCAAATCGCTGCAGCTTGACCCCGCCAAGCCCAACGGTAAGCCGAAAGCCAAATGATCGGGAACCGGGCGCCGCATAAGCCGTTGAATCTCATGAGGTTAGACTTACGTTCTGATTCCCCGCTACAGCCGCGCCATGAACAAAAGGCGGGGGTCAAGAGGTTGTGTCGGGGCGCCGACACGCTATTGTCGCGGCCCGGCCGGCCCTGCGACATAGTATCCGGCCAATCGCCGCAGGACGTGGCGACGAGATCATCAGGTTTCCGGGACATTCATGCCTCAAAAGGTTCGAATCGCGCTTGACGCCATGGGTGGCGATGTCGGCGCGTCCGTTGTCGTTCCCGGCGCCGCGATTTCGCTTGAGCGGCACCCCGACACGGAATTCGTTCTGGTCGGCAATCGCACGTTGATCGAGGAGCAACTCGCGAAATATCCGAAGCTGAGGGCGGCCTCGCGCGTGATCCATACCGACGTGGCCGTCAGCATGGAGGACAAGCCGAGCCAGGCGCTGCGGCGCGGCCGCAAGACCTCGTCGATGTGGCTTGCGATCGATGCGGTGAAGAAGGGCGAGGCCGACGTTGCCGTCTCCGCCGGCAATACCGGCGCGCTGATGGCGATGGCGCGATTCCATCTGCACATGCTGGAGGGCATCGATCGCCCGGCGATTGCGGCGGTCTGGCCGACGGTCCGCGGCGATTCCGTCGTGCTCGATCTCGGCGCCACCATCGGCGGCGACGCGCGGCATCTGGTGGCGCTGGCCGTGATGGGCGGCGCGATGGCGAGCGTGCTGCTCAATCTCGAGCGGCCGACGGTTGGCCTCCTCAACATCGGAACCGAGGAGATCAAGGGACACGAGGAGATCCGCGAAGCCGGCGAAATGCTGCGCGCGATGAATCTGCCCCAGCTCGACTATGTCGGCTTCGTCGAGGGCGATGGCATTGGCAAGGGCGCAGTCGACGTCGTGGTGACCGAGGGCTTTAGCGGCAACATCGCGCTGAAGGCGGCCGAAGGCACCGCGCGCCAGATCAGCGATCTCTTGCGCGCGGCGATCTCGCGGAGCCTTTTCGCGAAGATCGGCTACCTCTTTGCAAGAAGTGCGTTCCGGCAACTGCGCGACAAGCTCGACCCGAAAAAATCCAACGGCGGGGTGCTCCTGGGCCTGCGGGGCGTCGTGGTCAAAAGCCACGGCGGAACCGACGCCGAGGGCTTTGCCTACGCCATCGACTGGGGCTATGAGATGGTCCGCTACGATCTCCTGACCAAGATCAATCAAATGCTTAATCGCGATGGCGGCGGCCTCGTCCCCAACCCGCCCACGCCGGAGGCTGTCTCGTGACTATACGTTCGGTGGTGCTCGGCTGCGGCTCCTATCTGCCGCAGCAGATATTGACCAATGCCGAACTCGCGGCGCGCATCGACACTTCCGACGAGTGGATCGTGCAGCGCACCGGCATCAGGCAGCGCCATATCGCGGCCGAAGGCGAGTTCACCTCGCATCTAGCCCTTAACGCCGCGAAGGCCGCGCTCCAGAATGCCGGCATCGATGCGCAGGCGATCGATCTCATCGTGCTCGCGACCTCGACGCCGGACAACACGTTTCCCGCAACCGCCGTCGCCGTTCAGGACGCGCTCGGCATCACCCATGGCGCGGCCTTCGACCTGCAGGCGGTGTGCTCCGGCTTTGTCTTCGCGCTCGCGACCGCCGACAATTTCCTGCGCAGTGGCGCTTTCAAGCGCGCGCTGGTGATCGGCGCCGAAACCTTTTCGCGAATCCTCGACTGGAATGACCGCGGTACTTGCGTGTTGTTCGGCGATGGCGCCGGCGCGATCGTGCTGGAAGCGCAGGAGCAGCCGGGCAAGGCTTCCGATCGCGGCGTTCTGACGACGCATCTGCGATCCGACGGCCGGCACAAGTCAAAACTCTATGTCGATGGCGGTCCGTCCTCGACCATGACCGTCGGCCATCTCCGCATGGAAGGCCGCGAGGTGTTCAAGCATGCCGTCGGCATGATCACCGATGTAATCGTGGATGCCTTCAACGCCACAAAGCTGACCGCCGACGACATCGACTGGTTCATTCCGCACCAGGCCAACAAGCAAATCATCGATGCTTCCGCGCACAAACTCCATATTGCACCGCAGAAGGTGGTGCTGACCGTCGATTTGCACGGCAACACCTCGGCTGCCTCGATTCCACTTGCGATTTGCGTCGCCGTGCGGGACGGACGCGTCAAGAAGGGCGATTTGGTGCTGCTGGAAGCGATGGGCGGCGGTTTTACCTGGGGTTCCGCGCTGCTGCGCTGGTAGGATTTTCCTAAAATGGTGTGCGCTGAAAGCCTCAGTTAGCTGTTATTGCTCACGGTGCTGTTGACCGTCGAGCCGTAACCTCTTAATTTCAGGCACAAATTGTTCGCCGAGTTGGGGCAGGCGAGATGACCGGAATCGGAAAAACAGTTACACGCGTTGATTTGTGCGAGGCCGTCTACCAGAAGGTCGGATTGTCTCGTACCGAGTTGTCCGCCTTTGTGGAGCTGGTCTTGAAGGAAATCACCGACTGCCTTGAGAAAGGCGAGACGGTAAAGCTTTCTTCCTTCGGCTCTTTCATGGTCCGCAAAAAGGGTCAGCGTATCGGTCGTAATCCAAAGACCGGTACCGAAGTGCCGATCTCGCCGCGGCGTGTGATGGTGTTCAAGCCGTCGGCGATACTGAAGCAGCGCATCAACGGCCACGTCGTTGCCGATGAGGCTGGCGAGAAGGCCGAATAACGCATGATCCGGAAAAGCGGGAACCGGTTTTCCCTCGCGACAAACGCGAAGCGTTTGCGCCGAGATCATGCGCCGATAAACGAGTATTTGACCTGAGGGAAGCTTGCATTTGGACAAGGCGCCGGATGCGTTCCGAACCATCAGCGAGGTCGCGGACGACCTCGACATTCCCCAGCATGTGCTGCGATTCTGGGAGACGCGCTTCGCGCAAATCAAGCCGATGAAGCGCAGCGGCGGGCGCCGCTACTACCGGCCTGATGACGTCGATCTGCTCAAGGGTATTCGCCGGCTTCTGTACGGCGAGGGCTATACCATCCGCGGCGTGCAGCGCATCCTGAAAGAGCACGGCATCAAATCGGTGCAGGGCCTGGCGGACGGCAACACCGCCGTCTCCTTCGGCGCGATCGAGGAAGCGATCGGCCAGAGCCTCGCCGAGGACGACAAGGAAGATATTGGCGTCAACCTCAACGGCGAGGACGAGGAGTACGAGGGCACGGAGGAGGACGGCATCGATTTCCGCTTCGTCAATGCCGAGGACGGCATGATCGACACCTACCGTGGCGGGCACGGCCACAAGGCCGAGCACGACGTCATCGATCGCGAGCGGTTGGAAAGCGCGCTGCAGGATCTGCTCGCCTGCCGCCAGATGCTCGACACTGCGCTGAAGGACGGCTGAAGCGTTTTCGGAGAGAATCTGGGTCAATCCGCGCCTTGCGCGGAAGCGGGATCGAAGCTAAGGGAACGGCATCGGAGCGTGGCGCAGCCCGGTTAGCGCACTAGTCTGGGAGACTAGGGGTCGGAGGTTCAAATCCTCTCGCTCCGACCAATTAAGTTATTAAAAACAAAGAGAATAACTGGCTAGCTGGTTTGTGCGAAAATCAAGAGCACGTGCCCGTGGGTTCACTGTGGGTCCAAAATTGGCTCCCTTAAGGATCCGGTTCAAGCAATTCCTCGATAGGGCTATTGCCCTATCAGGGCGGAAGCAGAGTTCGATTCCCCAAGGGAGCGCCGGCAAAGTCAAGGGTTGGTTCGGCGACTGCGCCTTGGCCTGTTTTGGCTCACCTGATGGACCTAGCTGAGCGGAAAATTTACCCACAGGGCTGTCGATCTGATCTCGTTGAGTAGATCCACCGTGGCATCCCCCCGATCAATCTGCGCGGGCCGTGGCCATACCTCGCAACAAAATTCATCCCGTCCAGAGTAAGGCGGCGCGCCTGCCGACGACGATAGAGCCAGACTTCCAGAGGATCAAAAAGACCTAACCGTCCACAGTTCGCTTGGATAAGAGTTCTCCGCCGAGTTGAAGGACCGCCAAAGTCACGCCACAACCGTACAATGCGGCGGACTCGTTCGGTTCTAAAGTTCGTCAATTACAGCGTTACCGTTCTAGAAATCGCGACAGCACAGGGATGTGCTCGCGCAGTCGAGAGACGTTTTTAAGAAGAGGAAGCTAACCGTTGGCCCTGAAGAAGTCCGAACTTTATTCCTCCCTCTGGTCAAGCTGCGATGAACTGCGCGGCGGCATGGATGCCAGTCAGTACAAGGACTACGTCCTGGTCCTGTTGTTCATCAAATACATCAGCGACAAATATGCCGGTCAGCCGTTTGCACCGATTGCCATTCCCAAAGGCGCAAGCTTCAAAGACATGGTCGCGCTCAAGGGCAAGAGCGACATCGGTGACCAGATTAACAAGAAAATCATCGCGCCACTGGCAAATGCCAACAAGCTGTCCGACATGCCGGACTTCAATGACGCCACCAAGCTAGGCAACGGCAAGGAGAAGGTGGACAGGCTCACCAACCTGATCGCCATATTTGAAAACAAGGCACTGGATTTTTCCAAGAACCGCGCCGAGGGCGACGATATCCTCGGCGATGCCTACGAATACCTGATGCGGCACTTCGCTACCGAGAGCGGCAAGAGCAAGGGTCAGTTCTACACCCCCGCCGAAGTAAGTCGCATCATGGCGAAGATCATCGGTATCCACGAGGCCAAGACCAGCGCCTCCACGACAGTCTATGACCCTACCTGTGGCTCCGGCTCACTCCTTTTGAAAATTGGCGATGAGGCGGGCACTCCTGTGACGCTCAACGGGCAGGAGAAGGACGCTGCGACCAGCGGCCTCGCCCGAATGAACATGATCCTACACAACAATCCCACGGCGCTCATCGTTCAGGGCAACACTCTGGCCGATCCCAAGTTCAAGGATGGCGACACCCTCAAGACCTTCGATTATGTCGTCGCCAATCCGCCGTTTTCCGACAAACGCTGGAGCAACGGCATCGATCCACTGAACGACCCTTACCAACGCTTCCAGTCTTTTGGCACGCCGCCTGCAAAGCAGGGCGATTATGCCTATCTGCTACACATTGTTCGCTCGCTCAAAAGCACCGGCAAAGGCGCGTGCATCCTTCCGCACGGCGTGCTGTTTCGAGGCGGTGCTGAGGCCGACATCCGACGCAACCTGATCCGCAAGGGATACATCAAAGGCATCATTGGCCTGCCCGCCAACCTGTTTTACGGCACCGGCATTCCGGCGTGCATCGTGGTGGTCGACAAGAAGGATGCCGGTACCCGCACGGGCATCTTCATGATCGACGCCAGCAGCGGCTTCATGAAAGACGGCCCAAAGAACCGTCTGCGCGAGCAGGACATCCACAGGATCGTCGATGCCTTCACCAAGCGCCTCGATGTTCCAAAATACGCTCGGATGGTTTCGGTCGAGGAGATCGAGAAGAACGAGTTCAATCTCAATTTGCCGCGCTACATCGATAGCCAGACGCCAGAGGACGCGCAGGACATCGCCGGCCACTTGCAAGGCGGCATCCCGGTCGCCGATGTTGATGCGCTTGAGCGATACTGGGCCGTGTGTCCGCAGCTGCGGAAGGTGCTGTTCAAGGACCGCCGCAAAGGGTATCTCGACCTCGCTGTCGAGAAAGCGGCCATCAAGTCCGCCATCTACGAGCACCCTGAGTTCAGGGCCTTCATCACCGGCATGAATGATCATTTCGCCGAATGGCAAAAGAAGAGTGCGACAAAGCTCAAGGCCCTGCAGGCCGGGTGCCACCCGAAGGACGTCATCGCTCGGCTTTCCGAGGATCTGCTTGCCCACTACGCCGACAAACCGCTCATCGACCCCTACGATATCTACCAGCACCTCATGGATTACTGGGTCGAGACGATGCAGGAGGTGCCGTCCGGAATGCGGTTGGAATTCGGTGTGGCGCATTCTCCGGTAACATGAAGGTATCGTTTCAGGCGGCAAGGTCAATCGGCTGATCGATGGGCTTTGTGGCGAGCGTCTGCCAACCATCGACCTTGCGCATGTTGATCTGCCCTGATGCAAGTAGCGCCCAGAACAACATCGCGGCGGTGTCGGCGGATGGCAGAACGGTTTGCGTCTTGATCCGCCGCTTGAACTCTTCGTGCAATCGTTCGATCGCATTGGTGGTGCGTAGGCTGCGCCATTGGCTCGGCGGCAGGCGGGTGAAGGTGAAGAGGCGGTCGCCGGCTTCCTCCAGGCTGTCGGCCACGGCACGATGCTTCAGCCTCCATTTGCGGATGAAGGCCTTGCGGCGGATCGCTATCTCCTCGGGTGTCGCCGCGTAGATCATGTCGTTGTAATCTGCGGTGATCTCCTCATGCAGGCGCTCGGGGGCATGGGCGAACAGGTTCCTGTGCTTGTGGACCGTGCAGCGCTGGACCGGCACGCCGTCCCAGACCGAGGCGATGGCCTTGTCGAGCCCCGGCGCGCCATCGACGATGAGAAACTCGGGCCGCCGCAGCCCGCGCTTGATGAGATCGTCCAGGACAGTGCGCCAGGCCTCGGCGCTCTCGCCGCCCATGCTCTTGATTGCGAGCAGCACCTTCTGGCCATCCGCGCGCACGCCCAGGACAACGAGCAGCGAGATCGAGGTCGCCTTGCGGTCGAGCCGCACGCGCACCACGGTGCCGTCGAGGATCAGGCGCACGATCGGATCCCCGGCCAGTGAGCGGGTGTTCCAGGCATCCCAGTCGCTCTTCACCTTGCGCCACGTCCGGCTCACGGTGTCCTTGCCGACTGTCCCGCCGAACAACGCCGCCAGCGCGCGACGCACCCGCCTTGTATTGGTGCCGGCGAGATAGGTGCTCGCGATCAGCGCGTCGGCGGCAAGCGTGCGCCGCTGATAGGCCCGCAGCGCCTGGCTCTTCCATTCCGCCGTCCCGCCCCCGGACGTGGTTAGCCGGGCGCGCGGCACCGCAATCTCGATCGGCCCGAACGTGCCCGTCAGCGAGCGCGTCCGGCTGCCGTGGCGGTGGCCCTTGACGCAGTCTCCTGCTTCATTGCCGGTCATCTGGCTTCGTCCGTAACGCGGCCGTGCCAACGCAGTATCGAGCTCGCCGCGGAGCAGCTCTTCGATGAACTGACGCGATCGAGCCCGTACCTCGGTCTCGATCGGATCAAACCAATTGTCGAAAAGATCAACAGCCTTCTCGGCCGCAGGCTGTAAAGAATCAGGCTTCGTAGTATTGTTCGTCATGGCGTGGTCTCCAGTCCGGCGCTTCAACGCTGGATGATTCGAGGTTGATCACCCCGGAGACTACGCCACCCTCAATTCCTACCAACCCCGCGACGGGACCCATGGCTAATCCGGATACTTTCGAAGTTCTGAACTCCATTTCTTTGCGACCACACCTTCCCCCACTGTTATACGCAAAAGGTCTTCTCCGACCTCCAAGGGTCCCGCGTAAGTGCTCTGTGTTCTAGTCACGAGCTCGGTCACCTTCGTTTCAAGCAATATGACGTGCGAATAGACGGCGAGCTTGGGCTTTGTGCGCGAAAATACGATGCCAGCTTCTTCAGGGGACGTATGATGATCGGCGACCGGCTTCATCTGCGGCAACTTTGCCAGTTGCGCCGACATCGCAAAAACTTCGTGGATCAAGAGATCGCTTCCAGTCGCATGCTTGATCAGGTTTTCGTCAAGCTTCGTATCACCGGAAATCGTTACCGATCGCGCACCGTAGTCGATCCGATAGCCCACCGATGGCTTGATCAGGTCGCCGTGATTAACCGCAAAGGCGGTGACCTTGACGCCCGCCTCGTCGAATACCACGCGGTCGCCTTGGAAGTCGTGCACCTCAATTTGGGTGGCGGCGGTCGTGATGTGTTCGTCGGCCTGACGGATGCGTGTGTCATCGGAAAATGCCTCAGCAAGGCCCTTGACGATCTTGGCCACGCCACTCGGCGCGGTTGCCCCGTCCGATGGACCCCACAGCCTCGTGGGTTTGGCACGCGATCCAAACGGCCCGAACATATACCCGGTCATCCATAAGTCGGGCAGTCCTGCGACATGGTCTGAATGATAATGGGTGAGAAAAACGGCATCGATGCCTTTGCCCGACGATATCCCCAATTGATAGAGGCGCACCGTCACTCCGCGGCCGGCGTCGAATAGCAGATTTAGTCCGCCGGCTTGAACGAGTGTGGCCGGTCCGAAACGCAAGGCGGTCGGTTCGGGGCCACCGGTGCCAAGCAGCGTCACGACGATATCGCTAGAGATAGGCCTTTCTTCAGCGCTCGCAGAGCTGGGAATGGAATAGATCAACGCTGAAGCCGCAGCGAAAACTAGTAAAATCCACTGCCGCGTTGCTGACCTCATCCGTGAAATCCTTTCCAGTGATCGCAATGATTGGACGGCCAAATGCCGCCGCCTGTTGCCTGCTCAGGTTCGTAAGGATAGCCGCTGGGGGCTGGCATGCTTGTATATTTCAGCCATCTGGCGAAAGGATGTTATCCCAATCGCCGATGAAATGACTTGGTCCAACGCCAACTAACGCGTGGCATTCACGAATGAAATGCGCTTGATCGAAATAGCCGGCTTCATGCGCAATTTGCGTCCACGACTTCATTGGTTCGTTGCGATGAGCCGTCAATGCTGCATCGAACCTAATTGTTCGAGCATAGAGTTTTGGAGAAAGACCGACTTGTGAAGCAAACCGGCGTTGGAAATGACGAGCGCTCAAGCCAGATTGCTTCACAAGCTGCTCAATACGAACGCTACCCCTCGATGCCAGCAGCAGACGGGATGTATATCCAATTCCATCTTGGACTGAACCGTTATCTTGCATCATACCAAACCAGCGTTCTGCGGCAGCTATACGCGACGCAAAGTCCGGTGCCGAACGTACAGCGTCGTTAAGCAGCACTGCGCGCCTGCCGAGGACATCGCGGGCAGGAATGCCTTCATTGACCAAAGACGTCATATCAACTCCGACAAGGCGGTTAAGCGCAGCCGGCTGTAGCAGAATGTTGAAGACGTGAACTTCGCCTGACATGTGGAGCTGAATTCGCCGAGATCCTTGCGGACCCACCACCACCATTTCGGGGGCCGTCTGGAGAGTATTTTCGTCAATTCGTAGCCGAAATGGATCGCCCAGGTAGATGTCGATGATCTGGTGGGGGCGTGCCGTCAGCGGCCACGTTTGTTCTTCGGAGCCTAATGTCGCGCGGCGTTCCTCGAACGAGCGAACGACGCCGCGGAGCGCGGGATGTGGGGTCTTTCGTCGGATATCCATCGACTGCCTCTTATTCTGGCAGCCACCGCAAGCCTATGCGTCTGGCGATCGACATTTTACCACAAATAACGGTCGATGGCAGGTCGGCCGATGGGCTCGACTGCCCGATCATTCGAACCGTTATGTCTTCCGCTTCTGACCCTGAGCGGAAGTCGAGACCGCCACCATCTCGGGCCGCCGGACACCTGATGTTCGAGCAACGCAAGCTCCCGCCAATTTCATCAGCTGTCAGTGTGCCTTATTGTGCGAGTACGCCGCGTTGCTCCCATGGTCCCGGATTGAGAACCGCGCCGTTGACTTTGCCGGCTGCGTCTCTGACGAAGGCGATCCGCGTGTGATCGCCACTCTCGACCTGGAATTCATCTTTTGAGCGAACCGCCACCGATGTCGGCTGGCCCTTGTCGAAATCAAGGATCGACCACCCGCCTGTTGCTTCAACGACCAGCTTGCCATCTGCGACACGAATTCGAAGCTGGACGCTGTGCGAAGGGACAGCCTCTCGGGTAAAGGTGACAATGATCGGATCACTTTGGTTTTGGCGGAAGATTTTGAGCTTGATCGCGGCGTTGACCGGACCTGAAATCCGGCGAAAGGCCGCTTCCAGGGTCAGGCCCCTGATAGAGCTGTCGCCGACCGCGGCGATGAGATCTCCCGCCATGACGCCTGCCTTAGCGGCAGGGCCTGCGTCGACCAATTTAATCACTCTGAGGCCGCCGGTCTCCGCGACAACGGACTCAAGCCCGGTCCAGCCATTCCCGTCGGCGACCAAGGCCTGCCGGTCCAGCGAACTTGCGGATCCGCCGAAATCGTAACGTCCGACATATTCGGCAATCGCGCCGGCATTCTCTTGTCCGGACGCGACTGGCGCGGGCACTTCGGGCACCTTCAACGCGGCATAAGGCAGGCGACGGATGGCGTTGAAGTAGAAGCCGTTCTCACTGTACTCCCTTCGCTGCATCATCATGATGAGGATCAGCTTCTGTGCCGGGTCGACCGAGAAGAACGTGCCCCAGCTTCCCTGCCAGTTGAAGCTGCCGATCGCGCCTGGAATCAGGCTGAAATCCGGGCTGGTGCGGACTGCGAAGCCGAGCCCCCAGCCCGTACCGAAAGCCGGACCGACTTCATGTCCTGCGATGTGCATGCCGGGCGGCAGCGAATTCGTCGTCATCAGCCGGACCGTTTCAGGCTTCAGGATGCGCACGCCGTCAAGCTCGCCGCCGTTGAGCAGCATCTGGCAGAAGCGCAGAAAATCAGGAACCGTGGAGACGATGCCTCCGCCGCCCCAGAAGAGCGTCTGCGGCTTGCCGACGTCGCCTTCCGAAAGGGGTTGGGGCTGCGCGCCCGGCACGGCGACGAGACGGGCAAGCTTGTCCTGCGGTACCGAGAAGCCGCTATCAACCATGTGCAGCGGCGCGAAGAGGCGGCTTTGCAGAAACTGATCGAAGGGCTGTCCCGACACGACTTCAATGACGCGGCCGAGCACGTCGTAGCCGATGGCATATTCCCAGACTTCGCCCGGCTGGTGCAGAAGCGGCAGGGCGCCGAGGCTTGCGACGAAATCGGCGATCGGCTTGTCGCGCCGAAACGGGGCCTTGATGCCGTAAAGCAAATGCACCGCCGCATTCTCAAATCCGGGATCGCCGTAATCCCCCGTGGCATAAACCAGCCCGGACGTATTGCGCAGCAGGTCACGGATTGTCATCGCGCGCTTCGCCGGTTCAAAATTTCTCTGCGCAAGATCCGAGAGGATCGGATTGCCGGTGGCCGGATCCTTCCTGACGACCTGCATATCCCTGAGCTCCGGCAGATACTGCGCCACGGGAGCATCGAGGTCGAGCTTGCCGTCATCGACCAGCATCATGGTGGCGACGCTGGTGATCTGCTTGGACATCGATCCGATGCGAAAGATCGAATCCGGCCGCATCGGCATTTTCTTGTCGTGGTCCTCGAAGCCGGTGGCTTGCAAATAGGCGAGCTTGCCGCCCCGAGCGATCCCCACGACAAAACCGAAAGGATCGCTTTTTTCGCTCTGCGCTTCGAACCAGGACGTCATGCGCGCCAGCCGCCGCGCCGAAAAGCCGAGACTGTCCGGGTCGCCGACGGTCTGCAAATCGTCGGCAAGCGCCGCCCCCGCCGGACAGAGTGTAAGCGCCGCCAGCGCGGCAAATAGAACGACAAACCGCTGATTTCGCATGGGGAGCCCCGTTGACGTAACTACTGCGAGGAAGGATCGCCATCAGTCTGTCGAATGTTTTCGATTCCTTCTCGCCGATTCCTGCAAACCGGCTGGCCGATTCCTCAACTCGACTGGCCGATCTTCAATCGATCGCTTACCGGGGCCGCATTTCCCGCCATGGCGAGGCGGCGAAATTCAGTTGGAGTTAAATTTGTCGCGGCCTTGAAGGCGCGGTTGAACGGCCCGATCGACTGGAAACCTGTGTCCATGGCAATTGTCAGCACCGGGACTTCTACTTGTTCGGGGTCAACCAGCGCCGCCTTGGCTTCCCCGATCCGGTAATGATTGAGGAACGCATTGAAATTGCGGTAGCCGAGGCCCTCATTGATAAGCTGCCGCAGCCGGTACTCCGGCACACCAAGCTCGACGGATAGCAATTTGATGGTCAACCCCTCACGCCGGTAGATTCGCTCGACGGTCATGAGCTGTTCCAACCGGCGCAGGAGAGCCTGTTCAATCGTGGCAGGCTTGCTCTGATCGTCAGACGCCTTAGCTGGCGCGCCGAAGCGGACATTTGTCGCGGGCAACAGGATTGAAGCTTCTCGCGTCCCCGCTTCTAGCAAATTCCATGCGCTCAAGCCGACCAACACGAACAGAGCGAGAACGTTGGCGACGCTAGTCATGGAAAAAGTGGGATACGAGGGCTGCTGCAGGAAGCTCAAGTAAGAGTTGAGAACGATTTGGGCCGACGCCCCTATCAATACGACCAGCCGGAGCCGACGCCGGCCCTGCACCAGGTCCGCCGGCCAGGTGACAAACGTCTGCGCTACCGCCAACAACGCTAGGCCGAGAGAGGCGAACGGCAGCGTACGTTCGATCGCAACCTCGATCGCGGCCGATCGTGTGATGCCGCTGGTGTCCAGCCATTGCGCGACGACGACGGCTGCCCACAAGACGCCATGCCAGAACCGCGGGACGAAATCATCGTCGAAGGCAGCACGCGCCCATAGCCAGAACACAACACAGTTCGCGCTAGACAACGCCAGTAGCAATAGGCCCCACCACGCAAACGGCCGCGGGAATGTCGGCGTCGAGCAGATCATCGAAGCCGCAGCGCCGATCGCGAGCGCGGCTCCCAGCAACGCGGCAGTGCTGTCACGGCGATCGCGCAGCGCCAGGGCTGCGATCAGCAGGCACAATGCTACGACGGCGCCTCGCAACCCGAGGTCAATCGACATCAAACCGCTGGTGCCCACTATCGGAAATACTCCAAATGCCAATGTTGAGCCGCGTAGGCTCGCTCATACGCCCTGGGCGCAACTGATGTCGAGTTGTCAGATAATCTCGAAGCGGCTACGAACTGAAAGGAGCCCCGATCCGCCTCAGAAGTTGATGTCCGAAAGCCAGCTCGCAATGGCCACTTCCGGTTTTGGCACGTTTGAGACATGCCGACCGACACTGACGATGTCCGTTGATCGAGGAAGACCGGATGCTCGCGACCGACCGCCAAAACGACGCGATTGACCCATAGCAGACAACCGCACCAAAATCGGATACAAAGCTTTCAACTTCACTCCCTTCGCGTGCGCCATGAATGTTTTGACGTTGATCGTCGGCCTGCTTAGCTATGTGACCATGGGTGCGGTCGTGAGGAATCATTTCTCGTCGGCAACCGTACCGCGAGAGGTACGTCTCACTATTGTCGCATCCTATCTGGGCATCATGGCGTTCGTTTACCTGACGCTGCGGGACCGCCACGCGTTGACCCCGCTCGCGGCTGCACTCACGATCTTTGTAATCAGCCTCGCCCTCTTTCTTTGGGCGGTGAAGACAACGCGATCGCAGCGCCTAAAGCTCGCCTTCGACCCCGAACAGGCAGGCTTTCTCACCCGAGCCGGACCTTATAAGCTTATCCGGCATCCGTTTTATGCGTCCTACATTCTCTTCTGGCTCGCGTGCGTTATTGCCACGCTGCACCCCCTCATGCTCATCTTCCTTGTCGCCTTCAGCGCGGCCAACCTGACGGCGGCCTACCGTGAGGAGCGTGCCTTTGAGAGATCGCCGTTCGCCGCCGAATATATGAAGTATCGCAAGACGGCCGGGTTGCTTTGGCCAAAGCTCGGAGCTGGCAACGAGTGAGGGCGACGAACTGTCCACCGTCTAATTTTAGGGCAGTTTATCCATGAGGAAGTGGATATCGATTGTACTTTCAGCCGCTGCGATTACGTTGATCGTTTTTGTCGTTCGGTTTTTTACGGTTACTCCGGGCTGGATTGATCGATCGCAAAACAGGGTTGTGTCAGTTCCGCTCGGCATCACGTCCGCCGCGCGACAATTACATGCGACGCTTGATGTGGCCGACATGCATGCGGACAGTTTGCTGTGGAAGCGCGACCTACTTGAGCGTTCGGGCCGTGGGCACATCGACGTGCCACGCCTGATCGAGGGGCGCTACGCGCTTCAGGTGTTCTCATCGGTGACAAAATCGCCAAGGGACGGACTCTACTCCAACGGGGCGGATACCGACACTATTGGAAGCCTCGTCTTTACAGACCTACAGCCGCCCAGAACCTGGAACTCCCTGGTCGAAAGGTCGCTCTGGCATGCAGAAAAGCTGCAAGACTACGCCGAGCGTTCGGGAGGCCGGCTGCGCTTCATCCGCACGCCATCGGACATCGATCGCCTGCTCGCGGACCGAAAAACCGGGGCGACAGTGGTCGGGGGAATGCTCTCGATCGAGGGCTTGCATGATCTTGAGGGCAGGGTCGCCAATCTCGACGTGCTGTATGCTGCCGGCTTCAGGATGGCGGGCCTCGCCCATTTCTTCGATCATGGCGTAGCGGGGTCGATGCACGGCGTCAGCAAGGGAGGGCTCACCACGCTCGGCCGGCAGATCGTCCGGCGTATGGAAACCTTGGGCATGATCGTTGACCTCGCCCATTCCAGTCATGCGACAGTTGCTGACGTGCTGGCAATGGCAACCCGCCCGGTTGTTTTCATCATGGCGGCGTTCAGGCAATCTGCAACGTCAATCGCAACCTGACAGACGACGAAATCAAGGGCATCGCCAATACGGGCGGACTGATTGGCATCGGTTATTGGGAGGGAGCGATCTGCTCGACCAGTCCGCGGGATGTGGCGCGGTCCATCGCTCATGTCCGCGATCTCGTCGGTATCGATCATGTTGGGCTGGGTTCGGATTTCGACGGTTCGACTACGACCGGATTTGATGCAAGTCAGGTGATTGCTGTTACTCAAGCGTTGCTGACGATTGGTTTTTCGGACGCGGACATCCGCAAAGTCATGGGCGGCAACGTTTTGCAGTTGCTCCGCGCTGGAATTGCCCCATCCTGAGTTCGCGGATCAGGGGGCGGATGTCGGCTGATGACCCTCAACAGACAATCGGTCGGCATCTGGCGAGTTCAAGAAAAGCACGGCTAGGCGCTGACCTTTCTTGATTTGGATCAATGGCCCCTTCTGATCTCTGCCCAAACCATCCGGGAACGCCTCGTGCCAGCATTGGCTGGGAATCGACCAAATCGATTACCTGAGGGCCGTGATGCAAGAGGAACACTGGACCGTCGACCAGTGCGACGAACTAGCGAAAACACAGCGTCAAGATGCTGCTCGTTTACCGAACGGATCGGAGTGGGAGAACCTGTTGCAGCTGGCGGAGGGCTACCGCGCCCATACTGAAATGAAAAGAATGGTTCTTCGTAAAGTGAATTGACCGTGTCCAATGCGCCAACGAGTG
>CAVOML010000009.1:0-110577 GCA_963697015.1 uncultured Alphaproteobacteria bacterium | reverse complement strand
CGCCGGATTGGCGTTCAGCAACTCCCCGCCTGGCGTCGTCACATAGATGCCGTCGACAGAGGATTCGAACAGCTTGCGATAGCTCTCTTCCGCGAGCCGCTGTTCGCTGAGCGCGTGCACGGCGGCCTCGCGCGCGCTGTCGGCCTCCGATAGCGTGCGGCGAAATACTTCGGCGGCGCGTGCGATATCGCCGATCTCGTTCTGGATATCGGTGTCCGGGATCGAAGCGTCCTTGTTGCCGGCGGCGAGCGCTCGGATCGACCGGGCAATTTCCGCGAGCGGGCGCACGGTGCGGCGAACCACGAAGATCGCGGCGAAGATTCCGATCAGCACGCCGACCGTGCCGAGCACGATGCTCTGCCATTTGGCCTCGGCCAGTGTACGCGCAAAATCATGCGACAGCACCCGCCCCCGGCGCGCGCTGAGCTCGCGTAGCAATTCGGTGACGCGCCCGATCAGCCGGCCCTCGGTGCCAAGCACCTCCTTGTCGAGCTTGGCGATCCCGCCTTCGGTGCCGGCGATGGCGATGATGGCGTCGGCATACTGGTTGGCAGCCGCCCGCAACGCGGGATCGTCGACCTGAAGCGCACGCATGCGTTCGGCCGCCCGCTCGGCGGTCGCCGGATCGTGCGCGAGCAATGCGGCGGCTATCTCGTTCTGCGCGCGGAACAGCGTCCTGGCGGAGCCGCGGTCCGGCACGGTCGCCATCGCCGCCTCGAATTTCGCTCGCGCCGGGGGCAGCGCCTCGAGCAGCCCGGCGCGGCGCGAGATCAGGCCGCTGACCCGCTCGATGCCATCGAGGTAATTCTGCAGGCGCTGAGTCACACCGTCGATCATGGTCTGCTGCTCGGGCGCCAGCTCGAGCCGGGTCTTCTTCAACAGCGCGCTCAATTCAGTTGCCGCCTCCCCGACCCGTTCGGGCCGCACCGAGGGGTCGGTGACGAAATCGCGCGCCGCGAGCCGCAATTCGCTCATGCGGCGCTCGATCTCTTCCGCGAGATCGCCGACATCCTGCAGCCGTTGCAGCTCGGCAAAGGTCGAATTGATATGGCGGATGGCGATCACGCTCGCCATGCTGGTCGCGGTGATGACGGCCAGCAGCAGCAAAAAGCTGCCGAAGGTCAGTTGGCCGATCGACAGCGAAAATGACCTGAATCTTTGCAAAATCGCCGCAACCGCTGCTGGCATGGTAATGGAGCCCGGGCCCTGGACCCGCAATATATACAGATTATTCCATCCCCGGGGGAACAGGCTGAATGGCTGCGAACGGCCGCCATATCAACGTTAACGCTATTCTGCCGGCACTTTCCGGCCGGACCGTGGCGGCCGCGTGCTGGGCGGCAGGCATAACCCTGCTCGGCCAGCGTCGGGGAAATATTTGGTGCGCCCGTCATTGATGGATGCCGATGATCCGGATCGCGCCGGTCTCAGCCACGCGCGGCGACCTCGAACAACTCGCCGTCGTAGCCGGCTTCCTTCGGTATCCGGAGCTGGCGGCCGCCATCGATGCGGGTCACGACCGGCATCACGGTGACGATGTCCCTGCCCCTGGAGTTCCTCGATCGCGGCATTCACGTTGCCCTGCTTGCCGAGCTTGATCAGGTTGCGCGTGGTCGGGAACGGCAGCTTGAAACGTCCGTTCTCGCCACCCTCAAGCGCCTCGCGCGGCGACACCCAGATCGAATCGGTGGATTCCTTGCCGTCATGGGCGCCGAGCTGGTCCGGCGGCGCAACGGCGAGGAAGAACCAGGTGTCGAAGCGTTTCGGCACACCTTCCGGCGTGATCCAGTGCGCGTAGGGCACGAGCTCGTCGAGCGCCAGCACCAGGCGGTTGTCGGTTAGCACCTTGAGGAAGGTGATCTTGCCTTCGTTGAGGTCGGCGCGATGCGCGGCTTCGATCTCACCCGCGCGTTTTGCATCGACCAGCGCTTTCGATCCCTTCGGTCGCGCCAGCAAGATGCCGCTTTCCTCAAACGTCTCGCGGATGGCGGCAATGCGAAAACTCAATGCCGCAGTATCGAGCCCCTCGCCGCCGGTGTAAAGCTCCGGCCGCACGATGATCTCCTTGTCGTTCTTGTCGACGCTGCCGCCGGGAAACACCAGCGCACCCGAATTGAAGTCGATTTCATAATGGCGGACCATCATGAAGACCTCGATTTCGTCGCGGCTCTTGCCGTCGACCTTCACCGCCTTGCTGTCGCGAAGCAGCAGGATGGTGGAGGCATCGCGCGGGGCTACGATTTCCGCCATCAGCTAGCCCGCTGCGCTCGATTGCGGCTGGAGGTTGGCGCGCCGGTCGACCCGCGCCACGCGCGACAGGAGATAATCGACCTCGGCCTTCGCGGCCGCCGTGATCACCGCACCCGGACGGCGCTGCGCGCTGGAGGCGATGATGCCGCGCTTCTGCAGCACGTATTTGCGGACGGAAAGGCCCGCGCCCGGCTGCTGCTCGTAGCGGATCAGCGGCAGGTGCGCGTCGAACAGGTCGTGCATGGCGTCGCGCTTGCCGGCCTTCCACATCTTCACCACGTCGACCAGAAGCTCGGGGAAAGCGTAGCCGGTCATGGCGCCGTCCGCGCCGCGCTCCATCTCGAAATCGAGGAACAGGCCGCCATTGCCGCAGAGGATCGAGAGCGGCCGCAGCGAGCCGTCCTTCTGGTAGCCGCGCAGCGTCGAAATCTTCTCCAGGCCCGGCCAGTCCTCATGCTTGAGCATCACGCAGGACGGGCTATCCATCACGATCTTCCGGATGACGGCCGGCGTGAACTGCACGGTGAGCGTCAGCGGGTAATCCTGCAGCACCCAGGGAATGTCGTCGCCGATCGTTTCCTGCGCCTGCTTGAAATAGCCTGTGATCTGATCGTCGGTGCGCAAATTCTGCGGCGGCGCGATCATCACGCCGGCCGCGCCCGCATCCATCGAGGCCTTCGCCAGCGAGCGCATCGAGGCAAAGCCCGGCGCGGAAACGCCGACGACGATTTGCATGTTCTTGGCGCGCTTGACGAAGCGGATCGCGACCTGCTCGGCTTCCGCGGCGTCGAGCTTTGGCGCCTCGCCGAGGATGCCGAGCACCGTGACACCCTCGCAGCCGACCTCGGCGTAGAAGTCCGTGAGGCGGTCGATCGAACGCTCGTCGATGCGGCCGTCGTCGTGGAACGGCGTTGGCGCGATTGCGTAGGTGCCTGCTGCCCGGGCGGTGAGTTTTGTCATTGGTGCCTCTATCTCTCTTTTTGTCGTTCCGTGCCGCGCGAGGCACGAACCCGGAATGACAGTTACTTGAATCGCCGCGCCGACTTCTTGATCTCCTCCTCGGAGAAGAATATCTCCTTGGCGTGGGTCGCGATATCCTCGGCCTTCCATCCCGTGAACGGCGGCGTCCAGCCTTCCATTTCCATCATCCGCATTTCGCGCACGCCGCGCGGGCCGGAGACGCCGAGTACCTTGCCGGTCTGGTCGCCCGACAAATCGGAGACCATGTATAGCACGGCCGGGGCGATGCCGTCCGGCCCCAGGGCCGCGCCGGGGTTCTCCTTGTAGCGCGGCAGGTCCGCGGTCATGCGGGTCAGCGCGCCTGGCGCCAGCGTCCAGATCCGGATGTTGTACTTGCGGCCCTCGATCGCGAGCACGTTCGAGAGGCCCCAGATACCGCCCTTGGCCGCGCCGTAGTTGGTCTGGCCGAAATTGCCGATCAGGCCCGAAGTCGAGGACGTGTTGACGATGACGCCGCCGCCATTCTCGCGCATCCATTTGAACACCGGCTGGGTGGCGCAGAAGGTGCCTTTGAGGTGCACCTTGAGGACCTTGTCCCAATTGGACTCCTTCGCCTTGGCGAAGGTTTCGTCGAGCAGGATGCCCGCATTGTTCACGAGGATGTCGGCGCGGCCGAAATGCTTGATGGCGTCGTTGAAGACGGCCTCACCGCCGGCGAGCGTCGAGATGTCGGAACCGTTGGCGACCGCCCGGCCGCCTTCGGCCTTGATCGCATCGACGACCTTCTGTGCCATCGACTTGTCGGCGCCGGAACCATCACGCGGGCCGCCGAGGTCGTTCACCACCACCGCGGCCCCCTCGCGCGCGAACAGCCTTGCGTAGGCTTCACCGAGGCCGCCACCCGCGCCCGTGATGATGGCCACCTTCTTGTCGAGCAATCCCATTGTGTTTTCTCCTGTCTCGTTTCTTGTTCACCTCTCCCCGCCTGCGGGGAGAGGTGAAAGCGAAGCTTTCGGGTGAGGGGGCTCTCCACGAGTCCCGATGCCGAGACAGCCCCTCACCCCAACCCTCTCCCCGCGAAGAGCGGGGCGAGGGAGCACACCGCCCTAGCCGATCTAGCCCAACACCGTCCGCCCGCTCCTGATCACGGTGACGTTGCGCGCCTTCACCTTGGCCTCGAATGAAATCACGTTGCCGTCCTTCCACATCTCCATGGTCACGGTGTCGCCGGGATAGACCGGCGAGGAAAACCGCGCCGCATGCTGGCGGAAGGCGGACGGGTCGTAATCGGCATAGGTCTGCAGCACGCCGCGGCAGGTGATGCCGTAGGTGCACATGCCGTGCAGGATCGGCTTCGGGAAGCCGGCCTTCCTGGCAAAGCCGGGATCCGAGTGCAGCGGGTTGCGGTCGCCGCAGAGCCGATAGACCAGCGCCTGGTCGGGCCGCGTCACGATGTCGACGGTCTGGTCGGGCGCGCGGTTCGGCATCGCGTGCGGCTCGGGCTGGCCTTCGGACGGCCCGCCAAAGCCGCCGTCGCCACGGGCGAAACGCGAGGCGACCAGGGTCGCCAGAGGCTCGCCCTTGTCGTTCTTCAGCACGGTCTGATGACGGATGACGGCGCCCTTGTCCTTGCCCTTGTCGTAGACGGCGAGCACCGAGGAGTTGGCGGTGATGTTCGAGGCCGTCGGCAGCGGCTTATGAAAGGTGATGTCGCGCTCGCCATCGACCACCATGACCCGGTTGAGGTTCATCTCGCCGGGGCCTGCACCCCAGGCGGCGACCGAGGCAAACGTCGGCACCACCCTCAGCGGCCGTGGATCGGCGACGGCCTCGTTGACGAAGGCCAGTTCCTTCTCGTCCATGGGATCGGCGCCCATGCCGATGCCATAGGCGTAGAGCATCACCTCGCGGTCGCCATAGGCATATTTCTGCCCGAGATTTTTCAGCGCCATCAGTTGTTCATAGTCGATCGGCATGTGCAGACATCTCCCGAATATTTTTCTCGGCGCTCATTGATGCGCCCTCTCCCCTTGTGGGAGAGGGCTGCACCGCCGTCAGACATAAACTCATTTGGGTGAGGGGTTGCCTCCGCAACGATATCTGTCTCTGCGGAGAGAACCCCTCATCCGGCGCTTCGCGCCACCTTCTCCCACAAGGGGAGAAGGTACTTCTTAGATCGGCGTAAAAAACGGCAGCGGCGCGCCGTCGGTTGGCTTGAACACCACCTTCACCTTCTGGCCGATCTTCAGCTTGTCCATGTCGCAGTCGACGATGTTGGTCTGCAAGGTCGGACCTTCCTTCAGCGTGACATAGGCGATCGCGAAAGGACCGGTCGCCGATTTTCGCATCAGGCTGAAGGTGTAGATCGTCGCCTCGCCGGACGACTGCTCCCACACCGTCTTGTCCGAGAAGCAGAACGGACAGATCGAACGCGGAAAATAATGCGGCTCGCCGCAGGCGGTGCAGCGCTTGATCATGAACTTGCCCTGCTTCGCCGCTTCCCAGAACGGCGCTGTCTCGGGATTGCCGGCAGGCGCTGGATATTTCTTGCTGTCCGCCATCACGCACGCTCCAGAATGCAGGTTGAGGCGGCGTGGCGATTGCCGAGCAAACCGCCGGTGCCGTGCGCGATCGCGAGGTCGCAGTTTTTCACTTGCACCTTCGGATGCGCTTCGCCGCGGAGTTGCCGCACCGCTTCAAGGATCTTGGTCATGCCGCCACGGTTGACGGGATGGTTGCTGCAGAGCCCGCCGCCATCGGTGTTGAACGGCAGCTTGCCGGTGCCGGAGATCAGGTTGCCGTCGGCAACGAACTTGCCGCCCTCGCCCTTCTTGCAGAAGCCAAGGTCCTCGATCTGCATCAGCACCGTGATGGTGAAGCTGTCATAGATCGATGCGTATTTGATGTCCTTTGGCGTGACGCCGGCTTCCTCGAACGCGCGCGGACCGGACCAGACACCGGCGGAATAAGTGAGGTCGACATCCTTGCCGCCGCGCGGCCCCTTGGTCGCCTCGCCATGGCCGATCAGCCGCACCAGCGGCTTCTTCAGGCTCTTGGCGATCTCCGGCGTGGTCACGATCATCGCGCCGCCGCCGTCGGTGACGACGCAGCAATCCATGCGATGCAGGGGATCGCTGATCATCGGCGAGTTGAGCACGTCCTCGACCGTGACAACCTCTTTGAGCATCGCATGCGGATTGTATTGCGCGTGATGCGAGGCCGCGACCTTGATCCAGGCAAGCTGCTCGCTGGTGGTGCCATAGTCGTGCATATGGCGCATGGCACACATGCCGTAGGCATTGTGGGTGGTCTGGCCATAGGCGTTCTCGAAATCGGCCTCGGCGCCAGACGCCCGCGGCGGCATCGGACCGGTGCGCGGTTTGCCCGCCAGCGTCACCAGGGCGATCGAGCACTTGCCGGCGGCGATCGCTTCGGCCGCGTGGCCGAGATGGATCAGGTAGGAGCAGCCGCCGGTATCAGTGGAATCGATGTGGCGAAGCTTTTTCATGTCGAGGCCGAGATAATCGGCCATATTCATCACGCCGCCCGGCGCATCGCCGGCGCAGAAATAGCCGTCGATGTCGGCCTTGGTGAGGCCGGCATCCTCGATCGCCCCCTTGGCGACTTCGGCGTGCAATTGCGAGGTGGATTTATCGGGTGCGTGCCGGGTCGGATGCTCGTAGATCCCGGCAATGTAAGCCCTGCCCTTGATGGTCAACTCGTTCTCCGCTGACGTTTCTTCTGTGCTTCCCGGTTAATTTCTTGGCCTGTCGGAAGGGCCTTGGCAAGCGGTGAAATATTCCGCGAGGTGAGATGGATGCCATGCGGACTTGCGCTGAGATGCTGTCCTTCACCGCCGTCATCGCCCGGCTTGACCGGGCGATCCAGGACGCCGCGCCCTATCGGTTCTAACGCTGACGTCTCTGGAATACTGGATGCCCCGCCTTCGCGGCGCATGACGGCGGAGAAAACATGAAGTGACATTCCCGCGGCAGGATCTGCCCGGGGTCTTGCGAATTCGTTGTCCCCCGAAAGAAACGAGGGCGCAGGGAATGCCGGGCGCCGTTGCACCCGCGGTCTCGTGTGCAGCAAAGCTCAAGAAAACGCACACGAGTTGGTCACAGGTACAACCGAACACGTCCGGCATTCCCCGCGCGATGTTTGACGACTTATTCCGTGCTCTCCTCGGCGTACCGGGCGTTTTAGTCACCGTCGCCCGCGCGGCGTGTCGGGCCGAAGGCCGACATCGCCAACTCGCAAGCTTGACACCAGCATCGGGGTGTCGGGACCACACGGCTTCGTCGGACGCATTGCGCGCTTCGTCCTGCGCGACCTACGCATCCACCGCAACCCGCCTCACGTTTCGTGACGATTGGCCGTAACGTCCCTCATGTCGAGGCGGGCTGCGCGCAATATGGCTCTGATTTGTGGATTTCTGCAATACCGAAATGGTGCGACCAAATAACACGACGGGCAATTTGCGCATGGCGGCCATGTGCGAATTGCCCGTCGGGCAGGATTGGTCTCGTGCCCTACTCCGCTGCGATCTGCCGTGGCGCGGGTGGCGGAGTGACGAGGTCTGCCGCAAGCTGCTCGTAGCGCGCCTTGGCGTCGCTGACTGCCTTTTCCTTCACCGGGCCATAGCCGCGGATGCGGTCGGGCAGTGACAGGAATTCGACGGCGGTGTCCACAGTGACCGGCGACAGCAGCGTGAGCACGGTCGCGACATCCTTCTCGTAGCCTGCGATCAGGTCGCGCTCGAGCTTGCGGTCGGGACTGCGCGCAAAGATGTCGAGCGCGGTGCCGCGCAGGAAGCGGAATTTTGCCAGCACCTTGAACACCGACAGCATCCGCGGACCGAAGGCGCGCTTGGCCGGCCGGCCGAGCGCGTCCTTGCCGCCGCCGAGGATCGGCGGGGCGAGGTTGAAAGAGAACTTGAAGTCACCTTCGAACTGATCGCGAAGCTGCTGCTCGAATTTGCCGTCGGTGAACAGCCGCGCGACCTCGTACTCGTCCTTGTAGGCAAGCAGTTTGGCGTAATTGATCGCAACCGCCCGCGGCAGCGCCTCGCCATAACCGCCGTCGGTCGCCGCAGTGCGCACCTGGTCCACCAGCTTGCGGTAGCGCGCAGCCAGCCGCTTGCTCTGGTAGTTGGTGAGGTGCTGGCTGCGATGCGCGATGATCTCATCCAGCGTCATCGCTTCCAGCGTCTTCGGCGCGTGCGCCTCGTCCTGGCCTTCCATCATCGCTTCCAGCCGCGCCGGATCGGCGGCGGCGAGCCGGCCGAGCCCGAAGGCCTGCTTGTTCATCTTGATGGAGACGCCGTTGACCTCGATCGCCTGCTCGATCGCTTCCGCAGACAGCGGCAGCAGGCCCTTCTGATAGGCATAGCCCATCATCATGATGTTGGTGGCGATGGAATCGCCGAGCAGCACTTCGGCGGGCCTGGTGAAATCGACGAAGGCGGATTCCTTGCGAAGCGAATTTTCCAGGACGCTGTTGACCTTGCGGCTCTGGAAATTGAAGTCGCGGTTCAAGATGAAATCCGCGGTCGGAATCACGTGGCTGTTGATGATGCCGACGGTGCGGCTGGATTCGCATAGCGTGATCGTATCCTTGGATACGGCTACCACCTCGTCGGCGGCCATCACGAGATCGGCGGTGCCGGTGACGATGCGCGAACAGGTGACGTCGGCGGTGTGCTCGGAAAGCCGGACGTGGCTCAAGACCGCCCCGCCCTTTTGCGCCAGGCCACTCATGTCGAGGATCATGCTGGCCTTGCCCTCGATATGGGCGGCCATGCCGAGCAGCGCGCCGATGGTGAGCACGCCGGTGCCGCCGACGCCGGCCACGGCGATGTTATAGGGCTTGTCCAGCGCCGGCCGCGCGGCCGGCTCCGGCAGCGCGCCAAAATCGCCGAGATCGGCCGGCGCACGGCGGCGCGGCTTGCCGCCGTCGATGGTGACGAAGGACGGGCAGAACCCTTTAAGACACGAATAGTCCTTGTTGCAGGACGACTGGTTGATGGTGCGCTTGCGCCCCATCTCGGTCTCCAGCGGCTCGACCGAGATGCAGTTCGACTGCACCGAGCAGTCGCCGCAGCCTTCGCAGACGGCCGGGTTGATCATGACGCGGCGTGCCGGGTCTTCCATCAGGCCGCGCTTGCGGCGGCGGCGCTTTTCGGCGGCGCAGGTCTGCACGAACACGATGGCCGAAGTGCCCCTCAGCTCGCGGCATTCCTTCATCACGGCATCAAGCTCGTCGCGGTGCCGGGTGATGACGCCCGGCGCGATGTCGGAGGCGGGATAGACGTGCGGGTTTTCCGAGACCAGGTAGATCTGCCTGATGCCCTCGGCGTGGAGCTGGAAGGTGACCTGCTGCGGCGAGAGCTCGCCGTCGACATGTTGCCCGCCCGTCATCGCGGTCGCGTCGTTGTAGAGGATCTTGTAGGTGATGTTGGCGCCGGAGGCGACCGCCTGCCGGATCGCGAGGCTGCCGGAGTGGAAATAGGTGCCGTCGCCGAGATTGGCGAAGACGTGCTGCTCCTTGGTGAAGGGCGCGACGCCGACCCAGGGCACGCCCTCGCCGCCCATATGGGTGAACGTCTCGGTCGAGCGGTCCATCCACAGCGCCATGAAGTGGCAGCCGATGCCGGCAAAGGCGCGGCTTCCTTCCGGAACCTTGGTCGAAGTGTTGTGCGGGCAGCCCGAGCAGAAATACGGGGTGCGGCTGACGGGCGCGACCGCCTGCATCTGCGTTGCCTCGCGGCCGTTGAACCAGTCGGCCTTGGCGCGGAGCATGCTCTTGATTTCGGGGTTGAGATCGAGGCGAAGCAGTCGTTCGGTCAGCGAGCTCGCAAGCGAGGAGACGCTAAGCTCGGCCGCGAAGGTGAGAAAACGCTTGTCGTGGTCATCCATCTTGCCGACGATGCGCGGGCGGACGTTGTCGCGCCAGTTGAACAGCTCCTGCTTGACCTGGTTCTCGACGATCTCGCGGCGCTCCTCGACGATGAAAATCTCTTCAAGCCCGACCGCAAACTGCCGCACGCCTTCCGGCTCCAGCGGCCAGGGCATGCCGATCTTGTAGAGCCGAAGGCCGATTTGTGCTGCGACCTCAGGCGTGATGCCGAGCTCGCGCAAGGCCTGCCGGATGTCCTCATAGCTCTTGCCCGACGCCATGATGCCGTAGCGCGCGTTCGGGCTATCCATGGTGATGCGGTTGACCCTGTTGGCGCGGGCGAAGGCGATGGCGGCAAAGCCCTTGTAGTCCTGCAGGCGGCGGTCCTGCTCGTAGCGGTCGTCGGGCCAACGCAGATTGAGGCCGCCCTTCGGCATCTCGAAATCGGTGGGGATGACGAACGGCGTCATCTCGTCGGTGAGATCGACCTCGGCCGTGGTCTCGACCGTCTCGGTGATCACCTTCATGCCGACCCAGCAGCCGCTGTAACGCGACATGGCGATGCCGAGCAGCCCCATCTCGATCATCTCGTGGATGGACGAGGGATAGAGATACGGCATCAGCGCCGAGATGAAGGCATGGTCCGACTGGTGCGGCACGGTCGAGGACTTCGCGCCATGGTCGTCGCCGGCCAGGCAAAGCACACCACCGTTCTTCGCCGAGCCGGCGGCATTGCCATGGCGGAACACGTCGCCGCAGCGGTCGACGCCGGGACCCTTGCCGTACCAGATGCCGACCGCGCCGTCGTAATTGGAGCCGGGCGAGAGATGGAGCTGCTGCGAGCCCCAGACTGCGGTCGCCGCCAGGTCCTCGTTCACACCGGGCTGGAACTTGATGTTGTACTGCTCGAGGTGTTTTCGGGCGGCGAACAGTTGCTGGTCATAGCCGCCGAGCGGAGAGCCGCGATAGCCGGAGATGAAACCTGCGGTGTTCAGCCCCGCGGCACGGTCGCGCCTGATCTGCGCCATCGGCAGCCGGACCAACGCCTGGATGCCCGTCAGGAAGACGTGGCCGGTGCCTTGCGTGTATTTCTGATCGAGACTGATCGGACCCTGGTTGATTCCCATTTAAGCCCTCGTAAGCCTTTGGCCGCCCCTGTACTTTTCTAACTAGTCGCTTTTGGCGCGGTTGCCACTCTATGTCGCTTTTTCCGACGAGCGCAGCACAAATCTGGCTACGGATGTCACCCCATCGAAAATCGCAACTTCGTGGCCGGAATAACCGTAGCTCTTTTCGGTTGTGTCGTCCGGGGTGGGGCTTATGAAATGGCGTAACGCGCCCCTTGGGGTGCCGGATTTTCGGCTATATCGTCCTGACGAACGAGGGGAGCCGAAGGGGAAACATCCGGCAATGCGCGCGATTCTCTGCGGGCTTTTTTTGTGCAGTGCGTTCGCGCTGGCGGGCGCCCGCGCGGCCGAGCCGTCGGAGGAGACCATTGCGCGCGGCAAGGCGCTGGTGGTGGCCGGCGACTGCGTGAGCTGCCACACAGCCGACCCCGCAAAACCCTTCGCTGGGGGAAAGCGCATCGAAACGCCGTTTGGCGCGATCTATTCGCCCAACATTACGCCGGACCGCGATACCGGGATCGGAGGGTGGAGCGAGCAGGATTTCTACCGCGCGCTCCGCTCGGGCGTGGCGCCTGACGGATCGCGCTACTATCCGGCCTTCCCCTACCCCAATTTCTCAAAACTCACGCGCGACGACATCCTGGCGATCCGCGCATATCTGTCGACACTGGCGCCGGTACAGAACGAGGCGCCCCCGCCCGCATTGCGCTTTCCCTTGAATTTCCGCGTGGTGATGCGGCTCTGGAATGCGCTGTTTTTCCGGCCCGGCATCCTGGAGCCCGACCAGCAGAAGGGCACCGACTGGAACAGAGGCCGCTATCTGGTCGAGGCGCTCGGCCATTGCGGCGCCTGCCACACGCCCAAGAACATATTTGGCGCCGACAAGCGCGGCCGCGCCTATGCGGGTAGCATGGTCGGCGACTGGTTCGCGCCACGGCTCGATGGCGCCGAGCGCAGCGGACTGAAATCGTGGGGTGTCGACGACATCGTCGAATATCTGCAGAGCGGCCGCAACGCCAGGAGCCATTCGGGCGGCCTGATGGCCGAAGTCGTGCTCAACTCGACCTCGAAGATGAGCGACGCCGACGTCAAGGCGATCGCGGTTTATCTCAAGAGCCTGCCTTCAGGTGCGCCCGAAGTGACCATACCGGCGCCGACGGATGCGGAGATGAATACAGGCAAGGAAGTCTACGCCCACAATTGCATCGCCTGCCATGAGGCCGACGGCTCGAGCTCGCCGCGTGTCTATCCGCCGCTCAACGGCAACGCGCTGCTGCAATCCACTGACCCCGCCTCCACGCTTCGCATCATCCTCGACGGCGCGCAGACGGTGACGACGCCGCGTGCGCCGAATACCGGATCGATGCCGGGTTATGCGAAACAGCTCTCGGATCAAGAGATCGCCGACGTCACCAACTACATCCGCAACTCCTGGGGCAACGCCGCGCCGGTCGTGACCGCCGACCAGGTCGCCAAGGCGCGGCGCTGAGACTCCCACTCACGACAGCCAGTGGCGCCGTGCAGCCTCGCGGATATCGGTGGGCGTGGCGCCAAAATGGCGGCGAAACGCGCGATTGAAATAGGAGACATCGCCGAAGCCGCTTTCGTGGGCGACCTGCGCGATGTTCAGATGGGCGTAGCGGCGGTCGGCGAGCATGCGGCGCGCCCGAAACAATCGTTCCGCGAGGACGAAGGCGGAGAATGACGAGCCTTCCTCTTCGAACAGCTTCCGCAAGTAGCGTGTGGAAATGCCATGATGCGCAGCGAGGTCCTCCGCAGACAGACGGGGGTCATCGAGTTTCGCCAGGATATCGGACCGGATCGCTTCGAAACGCGCCGCCTTGACCCCACGCTGTCTGACGAGCTCGGCGCTGTCGCCACGCACGCCGAGCGCCAGCGCCGCGAGATCGAAAATATGCATCGAAACGCTATGGGCGAGCTCAGGGCGCATCGTTTCCTCGCCGGCCTGCACGATTTCCAGATACCTGGTCAGCAACTGCAATGCCGGATTGTCGCGCAGGATGGGACGGCCGAACGCCGATGCATAATTCGGAACGAGAGAGGCAATCGCCGGCCGCGACAGAGCGAGCGTGACGAAACTGCCAGCCGATTGCAGCGTACTGACCGACGGCGCATCCGATGCCAGCACGCTGGCGCTGCCCGTCCCGGCGATCAACTCGTTGCCGAACTGCGTCGCGCTTGCGCTCCCGCTGCGCAGGATGCTGATCACGACGACGTTGCGGCCCCGTCCGGCCAGTTGCTGGTTGACCGTGTAATGCGCGGGCGATCGCGAGCCGGCCGCGATGCCGAGATTGGGCAGCAGAGTGAAGCTGACATCGGCGTGGAACGGTGCCTCGCCAATGGGAGCAATGTCGACATTGGCGATGCCGCGGCCATACAGCTCGCGCCAATTCGCCAGACGCTTGTTCTCGGGAAAGTCCTGCGTGGAAATCCGGAAACGGCGCAGCAATGGAAGATCGTGCATCTGCACTGAACACCTGCGGCGCGACAATCATCCACGCAACGCAATAAAAACTACCGGTTGCAGTTCCGAAAAGGACAATCCTGGCTCCGACCAGGACAATTCCGTTGGCCCGCACGATGTGTCGGTTGCGCCACACGCCGCCCCCAAATACCGCAAGGGCCGTATGAACCAAGTGTCTATTCCGGACTGCCCAAGACAGATTTACGGCCGTGCCCGATACACCTGCGGCGTCAAAAAGTTTGACGACCAGATTCGGAGATGTCGCACATGAAATCGAAATGGGTCGCCGCCGCGGTCACGGTACTTGCAGTCGTCGGCGGCGATGCGAGCTTCAACTGCGCATCCGCCGCCGATCTGCCGTCCCCGGCCATACCCTATGCCAAGGCGCCGCCCACACCGGCCGTCCAGGACTGGACGGGCTTCTATCTAGGCCTCGGTGTCGGTACGCGCTCGTCGCAGATCGACGGCGACATGCCGCAAGCCGGCCTTGTTGCCAATTTTGCCGTATGCGCCCCGGCATTTCCCCCGTTCTCGTTTACATGCACGGGCGAGTCGCTGAACAGCACCGCATTCAGGATCAATCCCTATTTAGGCTATAATTATCAATTTGCGGCGCAGTGGCTGGCCGGTATCGAGGGAGACATCGGCTTGGGCAGCAAGGCCGCCACGCTTTCCGGCCTGTTCGGGCCGAACAGCGGCGCTAGCGAGTCCATCGGCGCTCAGGATTTATTCACTGTCAAAACCGGATGGGACGCGAGCGTACGCGCTCGCCTGGGTTATCTCGTGGCACCGTCTTTCCTTCTTTACGGCACGGCCGGTGCGGCGTGGCAACGCATCGAGGCAACATCGATCTGCGGCCTGAACGCTTTCGGGTGTGCACCCGGTAACTTGTTTGGCGGATACACACCCACAGTGACCGACGCCGCGACGAAGCTCGGTTACACCGTCGGTGGCGGCTTCGAAACCATGCTGTGGCGCAACTGGATCGTGCGCGGAGAATATCGGTTCTCCGATTACGGCACCATCACCAACACCGACACGCGCTCATGCCTTATCTCGGGAGGATGCGCGACTGCCAATGTTTCGGTCGTTGAAACGTTGCGTCTGAGAACTCAGACGGCCTCGTTCGGCATCGCCTATAAATTCAGCCAATGACAAAGGGCATCCGCGGGAGCGGTGGCCCCTGAACGTCAGCGCTCCTCGCTATTGAACACGAATTTCGGCATCTCCCATTTGAAGCGGATCGCGAGCAGCCGAAACGCGAGGCCCAGCACAAACGTCAGCGCGGTCCACATTTCGCTGTTTATCGTCAGCCCGAAGGCGGTCGCGTAGAACAGCCCGGTGACGACCGAGACGCTGGCGTAGAGCTCGGAGCGGAACAACAGCGGCACGTCGTTGCAGAGGATGTCGCGCAGCACGCCGCCGGCGCAACCGGTGATCATGCCCGACACGATCACGATCGGCAGCGAGGCATCCATCTGCCAGGCGACATCGCAGCCGATCATGGTGAAGACCACGAGCCCGATCGCATCCAGCACCAGGAAGGCGACGTTGAGCCGATGTACCAGGCGCGCCATCAGGATGGTGACAAAGGCGGCCGCGATCGTGATGGCGAGATAAGAAGGGTTTTGCACCCAGGCCAGCGGGTAATGTCCGAGCAGCACGTCACGGATGGTGCCACCGCCGAGCGCGGTGATGCAGCCGAGCATGCAGACGCCGGCCCAGTCCATGCTGCGCCGGCCCGCCGCGAGCGCCGCCGTCATCGCCTGCGCCGCCAGCGCCACCAGCGAAAGGAAATGCAACAGGCTATCGCCGGGCGGCAGGGTCCACATCGAGGCCTCTGGGAATCATGCGCGGGGAACTCTGAACACAGGTTCCATGCCAAACAAGGGCGGAAAGGCGGAACCTGCGCGCGCGCGATCGGTTATCTACGACTAAAGGAGGAACCGAGCTATGGCTAATGAACGCATTCCGAACGATCCCTATCGTTCCGGCCTGAGCGACGACAATTTCGACCGCCCTCAGCGCCTCGACAGCGACCTGCAGGTCGATCCGGAGCTCCAGAAGGGTCCGGCTTCCACCAGCAAGATCACGCTGTTCGCGGTCGCGCTCGCGCTGGTGCTGGGCGCCGTGTTCTACGGCCTGAACAATACCAGCGTGAAGGAGGCCCAGACCGAGCCGCCGGCGCAGACCGCGCAAACGCAAAACAGCGCTCCGCAGGGCGCGCCTGGCGGCATGCGCGACGTGACGCCCAAGACCAACACCCGGGCGAACACCGAGCCGAACACGACTACGGGTTCGGCGACCAGCCGTCCGACGCCGCCGCAGTCCGCGCCCAAGGGTGCCGAGATCGATCGATCGGCCAACCCGCCGGCGAACAAGAATGACAACAAATAACGAGCAACTGATCAGCCTGTGGGCTGAGCGCGCAGCGGAGCAATCCGATGCGCGTTTTGCTTGCTTTTTTGTTTGACGCGTTTTCTCAACGCGAACCGGTACCCACTTCGATCGAAAACGCTATGAGCGGAACAACTTGTTCAACTCGCCGCCGGCATAGCCGTTGGCGAGGTCGGTGAACGTCCCCTGCTCGGCCATTTCCTTTGCCGCCTTCATGAAGCCGGCCCAGGCGTTGCGGGCGAGTGAGCCGCCGACACTGATGCGGCGCACGCCGAGTTCTTCCGCCTGCTTCAGCGACAGGCCGGAGGCGCCGATCAGGAGATTGACCGGCTTGGGATGCACGGCCTTTACGACGGCCGCGATATCTTCCCTGGTCTTGATGCCCGGCGCGTAGAGACAGTCGGCGCCCGCAGCCGAATAAGCCTGCAACCGTTCGATCACAAGCTTGAGGTCGGTGACGCCCCACAGGAAGGCTTCGCACCGGCCGGTGAGCAGCACGCCGCTGCCGTCGGCATCGATCGCCTTGCGCGATGCCTTGATGCGCTCGATCGCTACGTTGGCTTCGAACAGCGGCCGCTCTTTCTCGCCGGTGGAATCCTCGATCGACAGGCCTGCGACACCGGTCTTCACCGCACGCGCCACATTGGTGGCGACATCGTCGGGCTTCACCGCAAAGCCGCCCTCGAAATCCGCATTGACGGGAATGTCGACGGCCTCGCAGAGCGCCGAGAGATGGTCGCAGACTTCATCGAGGGTAACGCGGGTGTCGGCCTTGCCGATGGTCCAGGCAAAGCCGGCGCTGGTGGAGGCGACCGCCTTGAAACCAAGGTGCTGCAGCGCCTTCGCGGTGCCGACGTTGAAGGGATTGGGAATGATGAAGCAGCCCTTCTCATGAAGCCTGCGAAAGCCGGCGCGTTTGTCAGCAGTTGTCAGCGGCATATGTTTCTCTCCCTCGCGATTTCGCTCGAAAACATAGGCATGCCGCGAGGGCCTTGCTAGTGCGCCTCGTGTACGGCACGGCTGTCTTTCGGCGCCTGTGCGCGCTCGTTCATGCCATAGTCGCGGATCACGCCGGCGATGCGCAGCCGGTAATCCCTGAAAATCTTCGCGCGACCCTTGGCCTGGGTCCGCCGGTGACCGGGAATATTGCGCCAGGCCTCGACCGCGGCTTCATCCCGGAAGAACGACAGCGACAGGATCTTGCCCTTCTCGGTCAGGCTTTCGAACCGCTCGATCGAGATGAAGCCGTCGATTTTCTCGAGGATCGGCCGCAACTCGGCGGCGAGATCGAGATATTCCTGGCGGTGCTCGGCCTTCGGCCAGACTTCGAAGATCACGGCGATCATGAGAAACTCCTTTTTGCGTGAGCGCGCGATTATAGCGTCACCTTGCGCAAAAATGTGCGCTCCTCGGCAAGGATGAACTTGTTCTCCTCGGCAAAATTGAAATTGGCCACGCCCTCGGCGTCACCGCGCAGCCGCGCGCGATAGGCCTCGTAGGCAGCCAGGCTTTCGAAGGAGATCAGCGCGAAGGCAATGTTGTTGGTGCCTTCATGCGGCATCCAGTAACCTCCGAGATCGCCGCCGCAGCGCGGGATGATGGAGAGCCAGCGCTTCGAATATTCCTCGAATTGCGCGCGCTTGGACGGGTCGAGCTGGTAGCGGATGAAGACGGTGATCGTCATGGGAACCTCCTGTGCAATTTCAACGTCATTGCGAGCGAAGCGAAGCAATCCAGAATGTAAAAATCCGGATTGCTTCGTCGCTGCGCTCCTCGCAATGACGAGCGCGACAATATCCGCTTGCTCGACACCGATGCTTCGGTTATCATCGAAGCATGAAAGCTGGCCCCGACATTGCCATGGTCGCCTCCCTCGTCGGCGATCCCGCCCGCGCCAACATGCTGACCGCGCTGATGAGCGGCCGCGCGCTCACCGCAAGTGAGCTCGCGCAGGAAGCCGGCATCACGCCGCAGACCGCAAGCTCGCATTTGTCCAAATTGGAAGCCGGCGGGCTGGTCGAGCCGGAGAAGCAGGGCCGCCACCGCTATTATCGCCTCACCGGCGAGGACGTTGCCGGCGTGCTCGAACTGCTCGAGGGGCTGGCGGCGCGGGTCGGCCATATGCGCGTGCGCACCGGGCCGAAGGATCCGGCGCTGCGCCGCGCCCGTGTCTGTTACGACCATCTCGCGGGCGATCTCGGCGTGCAGATGCTCGACAGCATGAAGACGCAGAAGCTGGTCCGGCAGAAGAAGCAGGACATCGAGCTCACCACGGAAGGCGCCAGGTTCCTGGAAAGGAATTTGCAAATCTCGCCTGACATGCTCGCCCATCCGCGCCGGCCGGTGTGCAAGGCCTGTCTCGACTGGAGCGAGCGGCGCCACCATCTGGCGGGCACTCTGGGAGCCGCGATGATGTTGCGCTTCGCCGAGCTGAAATGGGCGGCGCGCGACACCACGCCTGGCAGCCGCGTGGTGAATTTTAGCCGCCCGGGCGAGAAGCGCTTTGCCGCGCTGTTTCCGGGCGGCGAGAGCTGATCATCACGACGGCGAAACCAAACGACCATGACGAAAGGAGAGCGTTTCCATGAAGCGCGCCTTTGCGATTGTACTTTACGCCCTCCTCGCCTCCTTCTCGCCCGCCCTCGCCGCCGATGCCCCGCGCGAGCCCTATGGCATCGATCTCGAAGGCTTCGCCTATCCCTATCCCGTCAGCCTCTTCCCGGTCGTCAATGACGGCGAACAGCTCAAGATGGCCTATATGGATGTCGGCGCGTCCGGCCAGCCGAACGGCCGCACCGCGGTGCTGCTGCACGGGCGCAATTTCCCGTCGAGCTACTGGGCACCTGTCATCAAGACGCTGACGGACGCCGGGTTTCGCGTTGTGGTGCCGGACCAGATCGGGTTTGGCAAATCCTCCAAGCCGCAAGGCGAATTGCATTTCGACGCGCTGGCGCGCAACACCATCGCGCTGCTCGACTATTTGCATATCGGCCAGTTCGAGCTGATCGCGCATTCGATGGGAGGCATGCTCGGCGTCCGCATCGCGCGGGCCTATCCCGACCGTGTCGCGCATCTGGTTTCGACCGCGCCGATCGGGCTCGAGGATTACCGGCTCTATGTGCCGCCGGTTTCGACCGAAAAGATCATCGAAAACGAGGACAAGCTCACCGCGGACGGTTATCGCAGGCAGCTCGAGACCAACTACGCGCTGAAGCTGCCGCCGGACCAGGTCACGCCATTCATCGACTCCCGCTTCAACATCAAGGGCAGCGCCGAATATTCGCGCTGGCTGCACGCCTTCGCCTCGTCCTACCAGATGATCTACCGCGAACCGGTGGCGCATGAGATCCCGCTGATTGCCACGCCGACGCTTTTCATCATGGGCGCAGACGATCATAACGCGCCAGGCCGGCCGAGCGCGCCAGAAGCGCTGCGGTCAAAAATGGGCAGGAACGCGGAGCTGGCAAAGCAGCTCGCCGAGCTGATGCCGAACGCGCGCGCGGAGGTGATAGCAAATACCGGGCACCTCGTGTTCCTCGAGGCGCGCGAAAAATATGACGCGCTCATGCTCGGCTTCCTCGGAAAATAGAAGAGCGGGGATTTGAGTCCTCGCTCCCCGACTTCGTAGGGTGAGCCCACCGTCTCTCATCAGTCGTCGCTTGAAAATGGTGGGCACGCTAACGCCTTGCCCACCCTACGGCTGCGGCTATGCCGCAAATTCCTCTGCCAGCACGAAGGTATCGCGGGTGCGGGTGACGTCGGGCCAGTCGCGATTGAAGTCGGCGACGAGGCGCTTCAAATCCGCACCCTTCATCGCGCGATCGAGCGAGGCTTCATCGGCAAATTCATACGTGGCCTGATGCAGCGAGGGATCGGCGAGACTTCAAAATCGCCACGCCCGTTTCACGCCAAAGGATTTTGACGCATCGGGCAGATGCTCCTTCTGATACCAGGTGTCGAATGCTTTCCGTTTCGCGGCATCGGCAACTGTGGCACGGACAACGAAATAGGCTTTGGGCATGATGTTCCTCCGAGCGGGCGCGTCCTCAAGAAGCGGAACTCTATCATCACGCCCGTTTGAGCGCGATCGTCACACTTTCTACAAAGACGCGGCGGAAACAACTGCGAAACAGGAATGGCGGGCTGGTTCATCCCGGTTGGGGGTTAGCACCAACATCAGAGGAGACAGCGATGGCAACACAGGTAAAGCCGGTTCCCGAAGGATACCACACCGTCACACCCTATCTCGTCGTCGACGGCGCAGAGAAAATCATTCGTTTCATGAAGGAGGCCTTTGGGGCCCAGACCGTGTTCGAGCCCATGGCGCGGCCGGATGGCAAGATCATGCATGCGGAAGTCAGGATCGGGGACTCGATGCTGATGATTTCGGATTCCTCCGAACGCGCCCAGGCCACCACCACCACGCTCCATCTCTATGTGCCCAATGTGGACGCCGTTTATCAGAAGGCCGTGAAGGCCGGTGGAATCTCGGAGATGGAGCCAATGAACCAGTTCTACGGCGACCGCAGCAGCGGCGTACGGGACCCGGCCGGCAATCGCTGGTACATCGGCACGCACGTCGAGGATGTCTCGCCTGCCGAACTCAAGAAGCGCGCGGTGGAATTCATGAAGCAGCAGAACAAGGCCGCGTAGAGCTGACGACGCGCAGCGCGGGTCGCGCACTTGTCCGCCTGGCCCGCCGCTGCGATAACGAGGCATTAAACCGGCAATTTCCGCTTCTGATGGGCTCGGCCCTTGAAGGCGGCAGCCTCGCTGTGTCCGGCGATCACGCGCACGCCTTCATCAATCCGCGTGACGATGTTGTCCGGGTTGCATCCTTGCAGAAAAGCGACGCCATTCTTGCGACACGCTGCCAGGATGCGGTCGCGTGCCTTCTGCATCTCCACCGGGAACGGCTCGCGGGGAATGGTGCGGTAACCGAGCGAAAGGCTCAAGTCACCGGGGCCGATCTCGGCAAAGCCCAGCCCCGGCACCGCGATGATCTCCTCGCAATTGGCGACGCCTTCGGGGCTTTCCAGCTTCACGCCCAGCAGCAATTCGCCGTTCGGGTTGAGCGGCCAGGGATTGCAGCGCTCCATGTATTCCTCGATCGACAGGCCCCAGACCGGCGCCGCCGTGCTTTCCGATCCGCGGCCCCGCGTGCCAATGCCGAGCTGCTTGCGGCCGGAAGAGTTGGTCCCGCCGTCGGCTGCGCGCCTTGCCCCCTCCATCCGCGCCATTGGCGAGGGGATTTTGGGATCGACGCCGATGGTGTTGTGCGGATAGCGGCAGGATTCCACGAAGGCCCGCACCGCGTCGGCCGTCTCCGCCTGACACAGCAGGATGCCATGCACCCCACGGCCGAGGATATGGCGAAACTGCCAGGCATTGTAGCGCACATAAGCGGCGTCGATGCCGTTCACCGGCGCCTCGACGATGACCGCCGGCGTGCGGTGCCCCGATCGTGTCGGTCCCGCATCGACCATGCCGCGCATGTACTCGGCAAGGCCGGCCATGTCGAACGAGCCGTGCTCCATGCCGACATTCATGTAATCCGCCCAGGTGGCGGCATCGATGGCGCCTTGCGCATGGGTCAGCGCATGGCCGCTGTGCGGACCGTCATAGTAGATCGCCTGATCCTGCTCCAGCAGCTCGACGCAGCGATTGATCCGCTTGCCCATGAAGACCCTGTTTTGAGAGTTTCGTTGATGGCCGCGGAAGGCTAGCATAGTGCCGCCCCACACGCGATGAGGCAGACGGATCCAAGGGAGGCCAACATGAAGCAAGGGCAGCCAGTCAAGGACGCCAGTCATCTCTACGAAGTCGAGCGCCGCGCCCAGCATGCCGCTCGGCCCGGCTTTCGCATCACGGAGTTGCAGCTCTCACCGACGCAGAAGGTGCCGTGGCACACCCACACCAACGTCTCCGATACGTTTTACGTCCTCGAAGGCCAGATGCGGCTGTTCCTGCAGGAGCCGAAAGAGGAAGTGAATTTGAAGCCCGGCGAAGTCTATGCCGTCCGGCCGACGCGGCCGCATCTGGTGACCAATGGCGGGGCGACATCGCTCACCTTCCTGGTCCTGCAAGGTGTCGGCGAATACGATTACGTTCCGCTCGCGTCACGCTAGGACGATGGCGAAGGGACGGCGCGTCACGCCAACTTCATGGGCGCGTCGTGAACGGCCCGAAGGTCCATCCTGCTGATCAATTCCGAACGGAGTTTTTCGGCGGCGCCGATCGCGGCGGCGGCCTGTCGCAATGTACTGACATTCGATCCGAGCGATACGATTCCGCCCAGCACCAAGGCAATCGATCCGAGCCCGGCAACCTCCCCGGATCCGGGCAGACCGAGCACCGTGACAAACAGCAATGCAGCACCACAGGCGATCGCGATCTTCGAAGCCAGAATGAATTTCCGACAACGCTCGGCGACCTCGGCGAGCCCCTCGATCTGCGCTTCGATCTCTGAAATCTCGTCGGTCGGATCGTCTTCGGTCATCGGACTCAGGATCGAGGATACTGGGCAGCGAATATCGCCCCCGCGCCTGCTACGCCGCGTTACGCCCGAGCGCCGCGCCAAGCAGGCCGGCCTCGATGAGCGCCTCGCGAATGCGCGCAATTCCCGCCTCCGTGATCTTGACCAGGGGCGGTCGCACCACCGCGCGTGGCAGCTTGCCGAGCAGCACCAGCGCCTCCTTCATGCGGTTGTGCATGTCGACAAAGGGATCGGCGTAGAACACCCGCGCCATCGGATAGATCCGGTCATTCAGCCGGCGGGCCTCCGCAAGATCGTTGGCCTTCACGGCGCGATAGAGTTTGGCCTGGAGGTCGGCGATGACGCTGCCGCTGCCGGACAACAGGCCATTGCAGCCGAGCACCAGCGAGCTCAGAAGCCATGCGCTGTTGGTCGACAGCACGCTGATGGGATGCTTGCGCCCCTGCAACGCGCGGATCTGGCTCTCATGCTGAGGGACCTGCGGCGTCCAGTCCTTGATGGCGCGAATGGTCGGCACCTCGTCGAACAGCCGCTCCAGCGTCGCCGCCGGATAGCCCTGCCCCGTCGCCAGCGGATATTGAAATACGATCAGCGGCAGATCGGTCGCGTCCGCAATGGTCTTGAAATGCGCCAACGCCATCTCGGCCGACTGGCCGAGCGTGAACGGCGCCGGCGGGAAAACCAGCAGTGCCGAAGCGCCACCTGCCTGAGCCTGCCGCGCAATCCGCGCCGCCTCCAGGCTGCCGTCCGCCCAGATGCCGTGAATGATCGGCAGCCTGTCGCCGACCTCCTCGCCCGCGATCTCCATGACGCGGCGTTGCTCGTCGCGGGTGCAGGAAGCGACCTCGGTGGAATGGGCGTTGATGGTGATCGCAGACAATCCCTGTACCGCCGCGACATCGCGCAAGTGAGCCCGAAAACTCGGCTCGTCGATGGAGAAGTCGGCGTGGAACGGCAGCAGCACCGCCGGGATTACACCGTGAGGCACGAAATCAGGATGGCGGGGCATGGGGTCGTCTCCTTGCGAATAGGCCGCATGAGCGAAGCGACATACGAGGTACCAATCTCAATTAGTAGGTCCTTAATAGACTAGCCCAGATATCTTCGCTCATCCGGGCTATCTCTTGCTAAGAGGCCACGTCCATTTCCTTGACGAGGGCAAGATTATCCTCAAATTTCCGTTTGACGGATTCCCAAACTCTCACATCACGAGGCAAGGAAAATGCCGTACCCTCCTCTCGCGTCAACATGTCGCGATAGGATTGGGATAGCGTGACGTTGATGAGTTTTTTGGCTCGATCAAAGAATATATTGAATTTTGATACAAACGCATAGAGATCATCCCAAGATGTGGATGCGCTTACTGGGATAAATTGGTCGCTATAAAGTTTGAACAACTTTAGACCGTAATACACTTCAATCTCGATACTTGCTTTAAATCTTCATTCTTGGACTGCAATATCCCAAGCTCTTGTTCAATTCGCCGGAACACATGAATTGCCAGCAACGCATCGCGAAACTGTTCATCACTCCATACATCCACCAGATCTCCGTCAGACCCAAACGAATACCCGTAGAGTCCGTTCTCTTCAGGGAGCTGAAACAATTTGGCGGGATCGGAGATTGGAATACGCGGATCGTGATACCACGCATATCTTATCTTCCCCAAATCTTGAAGCTTCATGACGATCTGCGTGGAATTCGCTCTCGGATATGGCCTCTTTCTACCATAGGCAATCTGAAGCAATTCACCACGGGGCTTTGTCGCCTTAAATTTCGCTTCCAGCCAAAGCTGTATCTTGTCATTAGAACGGAAATCAGGCGCGCGCAGCGTATTCTGAGTGTTGTTTGTCTTGATCAACGACGCCGCAATTCCCTTCTCACGGTGAGCATGTTTTACGGCGGTGAGCTTCACAAGTACCAATGTATCTTTCAACGACTCGTTGCTCGCCTGCTTGATGGCCCCCAAAGTCTGCGCCCCGTTTACGACTTGAAGCTTCTTGACGAGAACTTTTTTTGATTTCACGTCGAAGCTGAAGCTCTCGCACAATGCTGAAATCCCGTTGTTGAAGTAATAGAAATGCTTAGGCTCCCGAGATAGCGTCTCAGTCAATCCGGTATTTACTTCGCCCTTACGACCCAGAAAGCGACGAATGTTCCAATTAAAGAGGCTGTCTTTGTGCTCTATCGCCAAATCTTTGAGCGCCGTTCCGCGGAGCGCAAATGTCAAGTTATCTAGTTCGCCATCGGGTCGCATGAAATGGCCGTCAGCCAGCGTTAGGACGACATTGTCGGGGTACTTTTCTTCAATGCTTTGAACCGAAACATACTCGTCTCGAAGCCCCGAAATGTCCCAGACGTCAAATTTGACATTTGCAGTGTTAAGCCGCTCATTGAACACGTCGATAAGGGCAAACGTCTTGTCGGTAGCCTCACCAGTGCTGAGAAATATGAAGTTGATTACGTATCGTTGTTTGAGCCAATACTCAAACTCCGTGCCAAGCTCTAGAATTTTCGGATTTTTTGCCTTGCGTTGATCAAGATATTTTCTGTTCGCCAGCAACTCATAGTTTGCAAAAAATGTCTTGACCTCATCTTCAGATATTGGATCGGATGCGGCAATTTTTGGATGCTTACATTGGAGGATATATATTTCCTCGGTCTCCTTGCTCTCGAAAAAAATATCAATCCCTGCATCATCACCGCGAATAATGCAGTCGTCAGCTTTGTTATCTGCAGCTGGGTATCGATCGGTGAGCAACGAGAAACACCAATTTTCAAAAGCCATCCCTCGCTGTTTTGGGTTGTCGAAACTCCATCCGTTGTGAACGCAAATCTTTTGTAGCGAGTTGCGAAGGGTCTGCTTAAATTCTTCGATCTTCATAACTCGCCTCACAACGGCAAATTGTCGTGCTTCTTGGCCGGCATTTCCATCTTCTTGTCCTTCAGCATCGCCAGCGCCCTTGCGATCCGCCGCCGCGTCGAATGCGGCATGATGACGTCGTCGATATAGCCGCGCTCGGCGGCGATGAAGGGGGACAAGAAGCGGTCCTCGTATTCTTTGGTGCGCGCGGCGATCTTGTCGGGGTCGCCGATGTCGCTGCGGAAGATGATCTCCACCGCGCCCTTGGCGCCCATCACCGCGATCTGGGCGGTCGGCCAGGCGTAGTTCATGTCGGCGCCGATCTCCTTGGACGCCATGACGTCGAAGGCGCCGCCATAGGCTTTTCGCGTGATGACGGTGACGAGCGGCACGGTGCATTGCGAATAGGCAAACAGCAGTTTCGCGCCATGCTTGATCAGGCCGCCATATTCCTGCGCGGTGCCCGGCAGGAAGCCCGGCACGTCGACGAAGGTGACGATCGGGATGTTGAAGGCATCACAAAAACGGACAAAGCGCGCGGCCTTGCGCGATGCGTCGCTGTCGAGCACGCCCGCCAGCACCATCGGCTGATTGGCGACGAAGCCGACGGTGCGGCCGGCGATACGGCCAAAGCCGGTGACGATGTTCTTGGCGAACGCCTCCGAAATCTCGAAGAAATCGCCCTCGTCCACGACCTTCAGGATCAATTCCTTCATGTCGTAGGGCTTGTTCGGATTGTCGGGGATCAGCGTGTCCAATGAAATGTCGACGCGCTCGATCGAATTGAAGCTCGGCCATTCCGGCACGCCATCGCTGTTGTTGGCCGGCAGGAAGTCGATCAGCCGGCGCATCTGCAACAGCGTCTCGACGTCGTTCTCGAACGCGCCGTCGGCGATGGACGAGCGCGCCGCGTGCACCGAGGCGCCGCCGAGCTCCTCGGCGGTGACGACCTCGTTGGTGACGGTCTTCACCACGTCGGGTCCGGTGACGAACATGTAGCTCGTGTTCTTCACCATGAAGATGAAGTCGGTCATGGCCGGCGAATAGACGTCGCCACCGGCGCACGGGCCCATGATCACGGAAATCTGCGGGATCACGCCCGATGCGATCACGTTGCGGCGGAACACGTAGGAATAGCCTGCGAGTGCAGCGACGCCCTCCTGAATGCGCGCGCCGCCGGCGTCGTAGAGGCCGATGATCGGCGCCCTCGCCTTCATCGCCATGTCCTGGATCTTCACGATCTTCTGGGCGTGCGTTTCCGACAGCGAGCCGCCGAACACGGTAAAGTCCTTGGCAAAGACAAAAGTCTTGCGGCCGTTGACCGTGCCCCAGCCGGTGACGACGCCGTCGCCGGGCACCTTGGTCTTGTCCATGCCGAATTCGCTGGAGCGATGCTCGACGAACATGTCGAACTCCTCGAACGATCCCTTGTCGAGCAGAAGCTCGATGCGCTCGCGCGCGGTCAATTTGCCGCGCGCATGCTGCGCCTCGATGCGCTTTTCGCCGCCGCCGAGTTTCGCACCCGCGCGCCGTTCCTCGAGGGTATCCAGGATGTCCTTCATGCGTTCCCGCCCGTCCGTCAAAAGAGCTTTTTTGCCTTCTAACAGGCCGCTCCGCAAACCAAAAGCCGGTTTCGGCCGGCTTTTGGCGCTACAAGGGATGCCAGATCAGGGCCTTACCTCGGGGAGTTCAGCAAATGGGTGACGAAAGCGCAAACGGCGCGGTGACGGGAGGCGTCAGAATCCTGCTCCGGCTGGAGGGGCTGGCGCTGTTTGTTGGGATGGTGCTGCTCTACGCGGCCTGGGGCGGCTCGTGGTGGGTTTTCGCCCTGCTCTTTCTCGTCCCCATCGCCTATCTCGCGGACGCGAAAGCCGGCGCCATCGCCTACAACGCCGCCCACAGCTACATGCTGCCGGTGGCACTGATGACCATTGGCTTTGCGCTCCCTGAGCCGTTGACGCTGTCGATTGCGATGATCTGGCTCGCGCATATCGGCATCGATCGCGCGCTGGGTTACGGCCTGAAATATCAGGCCGGCTTCGGCTTCACCCATCTCGGCCGAATCGGCCGCAAGGTTGCGCCGTGAACATTGTCGATGCGCCAATCCGCGGCATCGGGCGACTTGAAAAGCTCGTGCCGAGCGGCAATTGCGTCGCGTTCGCGTCGCGTCAGTGACACTTCCCGTCCTTATTTTCGTGAAATTCGCGCGTCTTTCCTGCGGATACTGAATCTTTAAACGACGCCCTTCCGAATCGTGACGCCGATGCCTGTGCCTGTCTTCTCGCTGCCCGCCAACGCCCATCAGGAGACGATCGACTTCCTGCGCCGGCTCTCCAGCATGCTGACCGGAGGCCGCAATGCTGAGATGCTGCTGGAAGCCGCCAAGACAATCGAGACGCTGAGCGGGCGCGCCACGACCGCCGAGCAGCTGTTCCAGGAGCAGCAGGAAGATCACGCGCGAAGCGTCGAGCTGCGCGAGGTGGCGAAGCTGGCATCCGACAATCTCATTGCGGAGATGGAAACGCTGAAGGCGCAGCTCGATGCCGAGGTCGCCTCGCTGAAGGCGCAGCTCGACGTGAGCAGGCGCCAGGCCGAAGCCGACCGCAATTTCTTCGGCGAAGAGGCATTGCGGCTGCAGGCCCAGGCCGATGTGACCGAAGCCCGGCTGGCGCAAGCCAATGCCGAGCTCGACGAGTACCGCCAGCCGATCGAGACGGGAATCGACGAATCCATCGCCGTCGTGCCGATCGCCTCGCTGCAACTCGCCCGTACCCAGTTCGACTATCTGGCGGAGGGATTTGCCGGCAAGGGCGACCTCGTCTCGCAGACCATCTGCGAGATCGGCGCTCGCGCCATCGACAAGGCGCTGGCCAGCAACGAGCTCGGCAAGGATAGCGGCTAACGCCGCCGCCGGATTTGACAGCCCCCGCGGGGTCGCGAGCTGCAAGGCTTTTGTCGCGCGGCTGAAGGAGGCAGGCCGTGACGTAGTGCTGACCGAGTACCCGGACTCGCCGCACGGGTTCGATTCCGGGCTGCTCGGCTTCAACGCCAGCATCGTCTCCGCCAAGGCGCAGACCGTGCGCCGTTGCCATATCAGGGAGGGCGAAGGCGGCCTGCTCCTGAACGCCGACACGCAACAGCCGTTCAGCTACAAGGACGACTGCGTCGAGCTCAGCCCGCATGTCGGCGGCAATCCCGCCACCGCCGAGGAAGCGCGCAAGGCGGTGGTGGATTTTCTGCAGGGGCTGTTCAAGCTGGGGTAGCTGTCGTCATTCCGGATTCGATGCTGCGCATCGCCCCGGAATGACGGCCCCTAATTATCCGTCAGGGCTCTCCCACCCTGAACGGCTCCTCCCTGTCCGGCGGCACGGACTGCTCGGCCATGGCGAGGATCATCGCGACCATGACGTAGTTGCCGGCGACCGCCGTGAGGTCGATGATCTGCTGGTCGCTGAAGACCTTCTTCGCCCGCGCAAAGGTCTCATCCGAGACCTTGTGCGTCGTCGTCAGCTCCGTGACGAAGTCGTAGACCAGCGCCTCGTCCTCGGCCATTTTCGACGGCCGCTTGTTGGCCTTCAACTCGGCGATGATGTCAGGCGACAAGCCCGCTTTCGCGGCAATCGGCGCATGCGCGAACCATTCCATCTGGGAACGCCATTGCCGGCCGATGATCAGGATCGCGAACTCGTTGAGCCTTGTCGGCACCGAGGTCTTCCAGCGCAGGTAGTCGAACAGATCGAACATCCGCTGGCCGAGCACGGGGCTGCGCAGCAGCAGGTTATAGGGCCCGCCGATACCGACGCTGGAGACCTTCATGACCTGGTCGCCCAGCGGTTTTTGGGCCTCGCCGAGCTGGTCCAGGGTGAGCTGCGGAAAGCGCGGCGTCTTGCCGGCGGTCGAATGCATGGGTTCCTCCCGTTTTTTTGATTGCCGGGCAAGCTTAGTTCACCGCGATGAATTGAACCAGAGTTGGAGGCCCCCCTCTGAACCCAAGCTTCGATCCGGAGTTGGTTCGCATGTGAACACAGGAGGTCCTCCCATGACCAAATCCAACATCGCAACAGCGGGCTGCCTGCTCGTGGCGCTGAGCTTCGCCGGCAGCCCCGCGCTTGCCGCCGTATCTCCATTCCGCGCTATGGCCGGCACCTGGTCGGGCGGCGGCACGCTCAGCATGGCCAATGGCGAGCAGCAGCGACTGCGCTGCCGTGCCTCGTACGACGTCGCCGGCCGCGGCGCAGAACTCAACCTCAACCTGCGCTGCGCCAGCGACAGCTACAATTTCGACCTGACCAGCAACGTGGAATACCGGGGCGGCGCGATATCAGGCCAGTGGTCCGAGGCCAGCCGCAACGCGTCCGGCAGCATCGAAGGCCGCGCCGCCGGCGATCATGTCGAAGCTGCAGCTCGCGGCCAGAATTTCTCCGCCGACCTGTCGCTGACCACCCGCGGCAACCGGCAGACGATCTCGATCCGCCCGCAGGGCGGCAGCGATATCAGGGCGGTGTCGCTCGGGCTCGACCGGCGCTGAGGGCGTGTACTCGTAAATCCGAAACGCCCACGGAACCTTTAAGTCATGCTTCCCGGTATGAAGCACCGAATTGAGATTTGATCGCCATATCGAATTGGCCAAACCATTGTGCGTCCTGCACGGTTCGGTTCGGTGATCACGGCATCATCGGGAACATCGATCCAGTTGTCCTCAAGACGAACCCGATAATGGCCGTCCTTTGAGTCCCAGTCGGGGTCTGCGACGGTTTCGCCATCCGCCATCGAGCAGCAGAGTCCTTTGCCGCTCGCGAGATGATCGAACCATGACTTGAGCGGTGAATTGGCGTAGCGGCCGTCAAGGTCGCGCGCCATGGCGCTGCCAACCAGGTAAACAACTATCGTACTGAGGGTCAGACCAAACACGATGCGTTTCATTGCCACGCTCCCGTATCTTGAAGTCCCTCCCGCTTGGTTTATGCAGTGTTCTTGCGTCCTGTGCGAATCAGAGCCCTATGGTAACCTGCGTGCACCGGCTTTTTCTACATGCTCGATTTCGGCGCGGCGTTGGTCATTCACGCGTCGGTCGCGCATCCGACAACGGACGCGGTGGCAGCGCGAGTGTCGCCGGGCGGAGCGCCTCACCCGCGAAGGAGATCCCTGCCGCGCCGGAAACGCGCGAAGGCTCACTGGATTATTCGATAGAACCCGAATTTGGCTTTATTGCGTGTCGTTGGAACCTAACTGGTCAACGTTACCGCCGCATAGAAACTCGCGGCGTCTCCCAAGAGGCGAGCGTCACCTATGCTGCGGTTGACCGTTCATGGACGGATGGGCTCGCGTCCTCATGTCGGCCAAGTTCCGTCCGACGAAGACGCTCCGGAGGTTATCTGACCCGTTTGGTCAGGCGCATCACGAACACCAGCACTTCCGCGACCGCCTTGTAAAGCTCGGCCGGGATCTCGTCGCCGAGCTCGACATTGGAGAGCGCGCCGGCCAGCACCTCGTTCTCCTCGATCGGGATGTCGTGCTCTTTGGCGACCTCGATGATTTTCGCTCCGATCGCGCCCTTGCCCTTGGCGACGACGCGCGGCGCGCCGGTGCGGTCATAATGCAGCGCGACCGCGAGCTGGTTCCTGGTGTCCGTGCTCACAGCGCGCGGTCCAGGAAATGCCCGGCCTTTGCGGGCGCGGGCTGCGGCGGCGTGCCCTCGCGGATCACGATGTCGCCGGGCAATAGCTCCGCCTGGCTCAGCGCCTGGCTGAGCTCGCCGGCGCCAGCGCGAAGCTGCGCCGCGGTCTGCGGCCGCTCTGCCCACATCCTGACCGAAGTGCGATCGCCTGACAGCGAGATCAGCGCATGGACGGGCCCGGCCGGCTCAATATCAAGCGAGAAGCGCGCCTGCCATGTGCGCTTCGCGGCCTCAACATCATTGCCGCCGCCGTCGCGGGTGATTTCGAACTGCGCCATGGCCGTGCCCTGCGGCGTTGCGAACGGAATCTCGAAATTCCAGCGGGGGATCGAGGGATCGATGCGGTTGCCGGATATGTCGACACGATCCGGCAGCGAGGCCACCTGCAACAGCGTCTGCCGCGCCAGCGCGGCGTCGGTGTCGTCGAGCAGATGATGCACGGTGGTCGCAAGCGGCGCATCGGGCGCAATCGATGACATGGCGATCGGTTGCGCGGCCGGCAACGCGCCGCGAAATGGCGGTGGCGGCGTGTTGGCGAGCGCGCTCCCCTGCGTGCTCCGCCCATCCGGCGACGTGATGATCGCCGTGGGATTGCCTGGGGTATGCGGCACTCCCTGCACGGCTTCCTGCAACAGGTTCAGCGCCGCGCCTGACGTGACCGAACGCGGGCCGGCGCCGAGCAGCGCCTGCGCCAGCAAGAGCTTTGCCGGATCGCCGGCGACGGCATCCGCAAGGCGCGCCTGGGGCGCTGGAAGTTCATGGCCATCCGCGGCCGCTTGCGATGGGGCGAGCGACGGAGAAGCCACTGAAGTCTTGACGACGTCGGCTGAAGAACCTGCCGCGGCCGGCGCAACCGCCGCCGGGCCCTCGACCGCATTCGCGAGCGTCTGCCGCAGCACGATCAGCGCCGCCTTCAAATCGGGAACAGTGCTGTTTGAAGGAATGGAGCCTGAGGCCAGCGACGCCTCGAGAAACAATCCGGATTTCTGGAAGGCGTTCCGGATGTCGCCGCCGGAGAGATCGGGATCGAGGCTGGTCTGCTGCGCCAGCACTTCCGATATCGCCCGCTGCAGCGCCGGCGGCAGATTGTTTGACGGCGCGGCCGCGTTGAGATTGGCAAACAGCGGCGCGAGGCTCTGCTGCTCCGTCGCCGCGTTTCCCGAAGCAACCGACACCGCGATGCGCTCGAGCGGCGTCAGCGGGTCATTTGGTGCGGAGACGTTCGCGGCGGAGACAACCGGCGCGCCCGGTGCGAGGCTGGCCGCATTGCTCGACGCTGACGTGGCACTGCCCTGCCCAACCACCTGCAGCCGCACCACGCCGTCTTGCGTCTGCGACACCGCGAGCTGCAAATTTTGCCCCGGGGTGAGCGCGATCTCGGAGAGCACGTCGAGCGAGAGATTGGCGATCGCGATCCGCACCAGATTGTCGGCAAGCACATTTTGCACCTGCGCGTTCACGACCGTGCCAGGCTGCAGCACGACACCGTCGGTGGCGCTGCCCACGCCTTGCGCGACGGTGACCGGTAGGGCCGGATTGATCGAGATCGCCATGGCGCGGAAGCTAGCGCAGCGGGCTTAACCTCTCGTTAACCGACGGTGGCATGCGCCTTCAAGATCGCAACGGCAGCCTCGAAATCGGCCCGCCGGGCGGCCTTGCGCACTGCTGCTTCCTCGTCCACGCCCCATTTCTCGGCGTTCCAGTCTTCATCCACATGCGCGGCCGTCCAGACCTGACCGGCATCCCGCGCGCCCTGATGGAGCGCGAGTGCCAGCAACGCGGATCCCGTCAGCGTGGTCACGATATGGAGCGCCGCGACGGACCAGGGGTCATGCGGCAGCGCATCCTTCGCCGTGGCGACCGCCGCTTCGGGCTGGCTCACATGGACGATACCCTCGGCCAGGATGAAATGCGCGCCGAGCCGATCGGCGGCCCAGAACAGCACGGGGTCCCAATGCGCGGCCTCGCGCTCGACCAGGGCTTCGGGATGGCCGGCGCGATAGAACAGCAAATCGGAATTGAGATACTTTGCGATGTCGTCGCGCACGATCGCGACGCGATCAGCCACGGCATCGACGACGCTGTTGGCAAAACGCGTCATCGGCATGGTCAGGGGATCGATGATCTGCTTCTGCGCCTCCCATTCGGCGACCATCGCTTCCGCAATCGCCAGCTTTGGCACGGCGACGATCAGGCCCGATGGCGTCTTGATCGGCCTGCCGTCGAGCGCCACCGTAAAGCCGCCGTCGGTCTCGGCTACGGCGGCCTTGTCATAGAACCGCTTGCGCAGGGGCGCGCGCGTGGCGCGCCTCACCGCCTCCTGCGGATCGAGCGGCGATTGGCCGGCCACCTCTTCAAACAGTTCACGCATGCGGGCTTTGCTTCCCTCGGTCGCATCATCTGCCGTCCAAATTATGCTAGATACGACGGCGAATAAAGCGCTGTGGTGAGAAGGTCTTGAGAAGGTTTTTTGCAGCGATTTCGATCCTGCTTTGCGGTCTCGCAACCGCCGGCGCCGGGTTCCGGACACCGGAATTGCTGGTCCGCAACATCTATGCCTATTACGGCCGCGGCGCCCCCGACCTCTCGCATGGCCTGCCGCATGACGAGGCGACCACGCAGAAATTCTTCGATCCGAGCCTGCACAAGGCCTGGCGCGCGCTGAAGAACGAGCCCTACGATTTCCTGGTGCAGAGCCCGGGCTGGAAGCTCGGTCCGGTCTCGATCTCCATCTTGAAAAAACAGTTCGACAAGACCTATGTCGCTGTTGCCTTCGACAATCAGGGCCGGGCGGTGTCGCTGAACTTCATCGTGGTGAATGGTCCGGAGGGATGGGTCATCTCCGATGTCGAGAGCCCACACGACTCCTTGCGGATGTTTCTCGAGCAATTCCGATAAAGGCTAAAGCGCGATGAGATTAGGTCGAATTGTCATCGCGCTTCAGCTTTTTGATTGAGCATGATCTTTTTCGGAAAACCGCTGCATACTTTCCGGATCATGCTCTAGCGGTTGATGCAGGACCGCACGTAGTAGTCGCGGCGGTTGCCGGGGCGAAAACCTCCTGCATCGGCTTCGGCCAGACAGCGGCTGACGCGCTTGTGGAACGATGTGGGCGGCCTCGGCGAATTGTTATAGCCATAGGTACCATTGCTGTATTGCGGCGACGGCACGTCCATCTTCGGCACCACGGGTACCGCGGTGCTGGGCGGCGGCGGGGGTGGCGGCAAGGACGGATTGAAGGGCGAGCCGCCGACCATGTTGTTCGGATTTTGCGCACACGCCGGGCCGCCGGCCAGCAGCATCACGATCGCGACCATCGAAAGGGACAGCGGCTTCATGGGCAGATATGTTGTGATCGCCCGGGAGCACCGCAAGCGCGCGTCAAGGCTTTTGATAGATGATCCCGCCCGCGCGGATGGTGTAGGCGACCTTGGCCAGGTTTTTGACATCGCTCATGGGATCACCGTCGAGCACCACGAGATCGGCATCAAATCCGCGCTCCAGGCGGCCCTTCTTCGTCGCCTTGAAATAGGTGGCCGGATTGGTCGTGAGCGAGGCGAGGATTTGCCGTTCCGACAGTGCCCGGTGCATCAGCTCATATTCGACCGACGTGTCGTAAATCTCGGTGAAGCCGACATCGGTGCCAAACAGCACCGGTCCGCCATTCTCCGAGAACGCCTTCAACTGGGCCACGCCGTTACCGACCAGCCGCGCCGCCAGGGCCTCGCCGCCGATGGTCTTGGCAAACAGCGATAGAGTCGGAATCAGCGCAGTGTGCTGGGCCTTGAACCGCGCCAATTCCTCGGCGCTATAGCCGGGCTCACCGGGAACGATGTGCGCCATGATGTCGACGCCGGCCGTGATCACCGTTTCCATGCCGGTCTTGTTCTGCGGATGAGCGAACACCGGCTTGCCCTGCGCGTGTGCCACGTCGACCGCGGCCCTGGCGACCGCGACATCCATGTTCACGACGGGCTTGTTGCCCATATAGGCGCCCGTGAAAAGCTTCATGCCGTCAAGGCCCATACCGAGATCCTCGCGGGCCATTTGCGTTGCTTCCTCCGGCGTTGCCGCCTCGGGCAATTGCATCTCGGCCGGCAGATAGGCGGGATGGCCGCCCTTGGGGAATATGTCGCCGGCGAGGAAGATATGGGGGCCCAGGATTTCGCCCGCATTGACACGGCGGCGAAGCGCCAGCGAGTCGCGCGGATCGGAACCAAGATCCCATACCGTTGTAAAACCCCATCGCGTCAGCATTTCCTGCATGTGGGCGGTCAGCGGCGCGGCCGGCGCGGTGCCTGCGTGCTGCCAGACGGCTTGCGTGAAATGCACGTGGCTGTTCCAGAAGCCGGCCACGATGGTCTTGCCGGTGCAATCGATCCCGCGCGCATCGTTCGGGCTCGGCACTTCGTCCGCGTTGCCGACGGCCGTGATGACGCCGTCGGACATCACAATGGCGGCATTCGAGATCGGCATCGCGTCGGGCGAAACGTAGAGGGCGGCTCCCCGCAGCACGAGTGTTTCGGCATGGGCGATGCCGAAACAAGCGACTGAGCCAAGCAGAGCAACGAAGAGCGCAGCGCATATCCGGGAGCCGGTCATTGGCAAAGCCTTTCAAAAGCTGGTCGTGGCGCACGATAGCGGATGTGTGCGACCGCGCCTTGATCGTTCTTGCTCCGCGCCGCTAAGGCGAACGCTCACTCCTCCGGAGCGTGCTCGATAGGGTCGAACCGGTCGGCCTCCAGCCCGAGCAGGTTCCAGGATTGCAGCATATGCGGCGGTAGCGGCGCGGTGGCGTCGATGACCCCGCCGCGCGGATGCGGGATCACGATGCGGCGCGCGAGAAGGTGCAGCCGGTTCTGCAGGCCGCCCGGCAGCTGCCAGTTCTCCTTGTTGAAATATTTGGGATCGCCGACGATGGCGTGATCGATATGCGCCATGTGCGCGCGCAATTGATGCGTGCGCCCGGTAACCGGTTTCAGCGACACCCAGGCGAGCTTGGTCGCCGAAGTCTCCACGACCGCGTAATAGGTCACCGCGTGGCTTGCGCCCTCATCGCCATGAGCCGCAATGCGCATGATGGTGTCCTCCTCGCTCTCCTCTTTCGCGAGATAGGTGGAGATGCGGCCCTGCTTCGGTTTAGGCACGCCGGCAACCAGCGCCCAGTAGATCTTGCGCGCCGTACGATGGCGGAACGAGCCGGTGAGCTGGGTCGCGGCGAAACGCGTTTTCGCAATCAGGAGACAGCCCGAAGTCTCCTTGTCCAGCCGATGCACCAGCCGCGGCTTCTGCCCCTTGGCGTCGCGCATCACCTCCAGCATCTGATCGACATGGCGCGTGGTGCCCGAGCCGCCCTGCACGGCGAGGCCCGCGGGCTTGTTCAGCACCAGGACATCGTCGTCCTCGTAGAGCGTCATCTCCTTGAGTTGGTGCAGCGTGCGCTGCTCGGCTTCAGAGAGCGACGCCGCGGCTTTGGGCGCGTCGAGCCGCAATGGGGGAATGCGCACGCTCTGCCCGGCCTCCAGCCGGTCCTTGCTGTCGGCGCGCTTGCCGTTGACGCGCAATTCGCCTTTGCGGACGATGCGCTGGATGTGGGAGAACGACAGCCCCGGAAACCGCCCCTCGAGGAAGCGGTCGACCCGCATATTGTCCTCGTCCGGCGTCACCACCACCGTCTGGACTTTGGTCGGCAGCGGCAGCTCGGCTTTCACCTTGGACTCGATGGATTCGTGTGGAACGCTGTGGCGCTTTTCCTGACGATGCTCGCCGCGCTTCTCGGCAAAGCGCACGGGCTTGCCACCCGGCCGATGGCCGGTGGGGCGCTCAGGTTTGCGAAAATCCTTGTGTGGACGCGCGTTCTTCGAACGGTCGCCTGGGGCCGTGGTTCGCTTGATGCGGCGGCTCATGCCGTTCTTCCAACCTTGCGCGACACCGACCGCCCCGCACGGCGCGGCAATGCCGCGATCTCCGTCCCCACCTCGTTTTCGGCCAGCCGCAACTCATAGAGTTGCTGCAAGTTCATCCAGAATTGCGGCGTCGTGCCGAACCAGTGTCCCAGACGCAGCGCCGTGTCGGCCGTGATCCCGCGCTGGCCGTGGATAATGCCGGTGATGCGGTTCACGGGTACATCGATCTGGCGCGAAAGCTCGGCGGCGGTAATGCCAAGCTCTCGCAGTTCTTCGGCAAGATGTTCACCGGGATGAATGGGCGTGCGGGGCAAGGTGATTATCCTTCAGTGATAGTCGACGATCTCTACATCCACGGGCCCCGGTGATCCATCGGGCCATGAGAAGCAGATCCGCCATTGATCGCTTATTCGAATCGAAAGCTGTCCGGCGCGATCGCCCTTGAGTGCTTCCAGCCGGTTGCCAGGCAACGCCGCCAAGTCAGCCAGGCTGGTAGCTGCTTCGAGCCGGTCAAGACGCATCTCAGCTTGCCGGGCAAAGCCCGAAAACTCCTTGACGTGTCGTCCCGATGCAAACCGCTCGGTCGCCTTGTCGCGGTAGCTGATGATCACGGCAGCTTCGTTTAGCAGGGTTTACGACTTACGTAAATAGTAATTCGATCAATTGCCGAGCCGATTGACGCCCCGATAGACGGGGACCTCCCTGCCGAGCTGCCTTCGTTCCGATCGCCCTGGCCACCTGCCCACGATGATGCGTAGCGCCTTGGCGGCACCGCGCCAGCGCCAGGCGAGCGGCGCCGGGTCTTCCAGGCTTTCGGCAAGACCGAACAGCATGACCGCCATCATCGCCGGCAGCTGTCCCTGCCCGATCAGCAGCATCGGCAGCATCAGCGCCCAGCACACGCCAGCGCAGGCCGCGCCATTCCATGCGCCGAAGCGGAAAGCGTCGAGGTCCGCGGCAAGGCCAAAGGCTTCAAGCTGCGGCCGCTGGTGGCAGCGGTTGAGGCACCATTGCTTTGCCGGCGAGACCTGCCACAGCAACGCCACCGCGATCGCAAGCCCGAGACAGGCGAGCGGCATCGGCACGACCCATCGAGCCAGCAGCGCCACCGGCTGCAGGATGAGGCCGGCCACCATCCACACCGCGATGAATCCCGCGACAAAGAGCGCCGCCGATCTGCCTCGTCGCCTCGCAAAACTCCGCTCGCGGACCTGCCAGAGCGGCGCAATCGCGAGCGGCAGCATCATCGCCACGACCATCAACGCCCAGCCCGCCAGGAGTTGTCCCGGCGAGTTGAACAGCAAGGCGAGATCAAGCGACACCGACAGCGGCACCGTGCTCCAGGCCTCCGCCGAGCAGAAAGCCGGTAGCCGGAGGGCGCTGCCGCCGAATGCGAGCAACGTCCAGGCGATCAGGATGATCGCCCCCAACGGCAGCAGCCACGACCGAGGCCCGCGCACCTCCAGCTGCATTCGTGCGGCTCCCTATGGCGTCTGCGACTGCCGGAAGATGCTGACATGGCCGATGGTGACGGGCTTGGCGTCAGGCACCGGCTTGTTCGGCACCAGGCGGACATGGAGCTGGTTCACGTTGAACGCGCCGGCGAGATGCAGGGCGTCGATGACATGGGTGATCTCGATCACGAAGGTCAGGCCGTCGCCCGCATGCGGGCCGTCCATCGCGCTGGCCTTGCTCACCCCGAACAGCCCGACATTGCCGGCCTTGAGCTCGGGATGTTTCGCGGGATCCTCACCCTCGGGCACGTTGATGTAGACGGCAAAGGCGGTCGCGTCGTTGGAGCCGCGCACATTCTCCAGATTGAGGAAGATGCGGTCCGGGGTCGCCGGCCCGCCGGCCATTCCCTGCAGGCTCGATGAGACCTTGCCGCGCACGGCGTGATCGAGCTGAACGGAAGTGCTGGCCCCGGAGCCGGTCAGGCTGAAGCCGCCCTTGCTGGCTCCGAGCAATTCGACGTGTTCAGGCATCACAGCTCCTCCGGGCGGTTCGGCCGCGGCCATCCCCAGCCCCAGCCGCCGGCGCCGCGAGGCGACTAACGGCAGGCTCGGCGCCGAAAAATCGTCGTAGGTATAGCCCAGTTTCGAGAGGCTGGTGGTATCGCCCGGGGTGTAGGTCCAGCTCTGGCCGCCGGGCATCGGCATCACAAAGGCGCGCTGGCCGACGCTCGCCGGTCCTTTCACCCAATTGGCATCGGCAGGATCGGTATGGGATGGGCTGCTCTTGTTCCACACCTCCCACAGCCGGTCGATGTTCGCATGATGCAGCCAGAAGATCGGGTCGAGCCCCGCCGTATCAGGGATGGACATCAGTGCCGGGTTCTGATCGTCGCCGCCGCCGACCAGGACATGCACCAGGTTATGCGGCTGGGATTCCACCCCACCAGGATTTCGCCCCGAATGCGCGAAGCCAGTGCTGACGCCGCCAAAACCCTGGCTGCCGCCCTGCCCGGGACCGACGAATTTCGCATCGCTCAGCGCATTCTGATCGACCTGGTCCATCGGAATGAAAACATTGCCGTCGTCATTCGGCCCAAACCGCCGGCTGACGAAGAGCGGATTGTCGCCGGTGCCGTCGGGCCAATCCGGCGAAGCGAAGGCCGGCGGCAACGGGTTCTGGCTCGGCTTGAAGTAATTCCAGTACGGCAAGGCCCAGGTCGAGCCCGGCCCGCCCGACTGCGTGATGGCGTCGCGCACGATCGCCTCGAACGCAACCAGATAGCCGCGATGCCAGGGCAGGAAATACCAGCTGCCATGCTGGCACTGCGCCCAATAAGTGCGCTGGTCAGCGCTGCCGGGCAACTGATCGCCTGAACCGAGAGCCCCGACTTGCTGCCACAGGTCCCGATCGAAGCCGTGAATCCCGCCGAAGAACCGCCAGCTGGTGCGATCGTTCAGCGCGCGCGCCTGCATCGCCTTGACGCCGCGCGCATACCAGAGAACGGGATCGGCCCAGTCGGAACCCAATTCCCAGACGTTTTGTCGTGTGAGGGCCATGGCAGCAGCCTCGCTTTTGTTGAGAAGCTTGCTTGAAACGAAAGGTGCTTCAAATCCGGCGATAATTTTCAATTTAGTAGTTGCGTTACAACAACGCTACTTTAGGGCGACCCCGGATTTGCTGTCAATGAAACGATGCGCAAGCATCCTTGACCAATTGACGCAGACATTTCGAAATACTACGAACGCGCCCAAAGCGCGTGTGAACTGAGACACGTGGCACGACAATTTTTGTTCGGGAATTGGGCAACCACGCAACGGCGCGATGTCACCCTTCAACCACGCTCACGCCGCAGCTTGGCCCAGTAGTCGAGGCGCTTCCGTATCTCGCGCTCGAAGCCGCGCTCGAGCGGATTGTAGAAATTCTGCCGTCCGAGCGCTTCGGGGAAATAGTCCTGGCCGGAAAAACCTTCCGGCGCGTCGTGGTCATATTCGTAGCCGGCACCGTAGCCTTCCTCTCGCATCAATTTGGTCGGCGAGTTGAGGATGTGTTTTGGCGGCAGCAGCGAACCCGCTTCCTTGGCCACCCGCGTGGCGGCGCCGAAGGCCTTGTAAGCCGCATTCGATTTCGGCGCGGTTGCGACATAGATCACGGCCTGCGCGATCGCGAGCTCGCCCTCGGGCGAGCCGAGGAAATCATAGGCATCCTTGGCGGCGTTGGCGATGACCAGCGCCTGCGGATCGGCAAGGCCGATGTCTTCCACCGCCATCCGCACCACGCGCCGCGCCAGAAACAGCGGGTCCTCGCCGGCATCGAGCATGCGCGCGAGATAATAGAGCGCGGCGTCCGGATCGGAGCCGCGCACGGACTTGTGCAGCGCCGAGATAAGGTTGTAGTGGCCGTCGGCGGATTTGTCGTAGATCGGGGCGCGGCGCTGCAGGATGTCCTGCAATTGCACGGCGTCGAAAACCTCGCCGCCGCGCGCGGAACGCCAGACTTCCTCGGCGAGCGTCAGCGCCGCACGTCCGTCGCCATCGGCCATGCGCACCAGGGCGGCGCGTGCTTCCGCATCCAGCGGCAGCTTCTTGCCCTCGACCTCTTCGGCATGGGCGTAGAGCTTTTCAATCGCGGCTGCATCGAGGGAGTGAAACACCAGCACACGGGCACGCGAGAGCAACGCGGCGTTGAGCTCGAAGGAGGGATTTTCCGTGGTAGCGCCGACCAGCACCACGGTGCCGTCTTCCATCACGGGCAGAAACGAGTCCTGCTGCGCGCGGTTGAAGCGATGCACCTCGTCGACGAACAAAAGCGTCCCCTTGCCCGTCTCGCGCCGCGCGCGTGCCGCGTCGAATGCTTTCTTCAAGTCCGCGACGCCGGAAAATACCGCGGAAAGCTGCTCGAAATGCAACTCGGTCGCGTCGGCCAGAAGGCGCGCCACGGTGGTCTTGCCGGTTCCCGGCGGCCCCCAGAAGATCAGCGAGCCGAGCGTGCGCGTTTCCAGCATGCGCGTGAGCGCGCCGTCGGCGCCGAGAATATGATCCTGTCCGACCACATCGGAAAGCTTGTCTGGGCGGAGGCGATCGGGAAGCGGACGCGGGGCGTCCTGCTCCATCCCTGCCGCTGCAAACAGCGTGGTGCCGGCTTCGCGTGGTCGTTTCGGGCTCATCCGCCCAGCGTGACGTTGATCTGCTGGCCGCCGCGCACCAGCGTGATGCGCCAGACCCGTGACGACTGGCCGGTCGCCTTTTCGAGATCGGAGGTCTTTCCGATCTTGTTGTTGTTCACGGTGACGATGATGTCGCCCTTCTGGAAGCCGACGCTGGCCGCGGTGGAGTCATCGGCCAGCTCGGTGACAACGACGCCTTCGGTATCGGCATCGAGATGCAACTCGTCGGCAACCGCCGGCGAGATGTTGGCGACCTTGGCCCCCTGGAACGGCGAGCGTGAGGTCAAGACGATCTCGTTGCGCCCGGTGTCGGGCGCGGTTTCCAGCGGCACATTGATCCGGAACGGTTTGCCGCCGCGCTGGATGTCGACCTGCGAGGTGCCGCCGAGGGGATGGGTCGCGAAACGATAGTCGAAGGCGTTGGGATCCTCGACCGGCTGGCCGTCGATCGCCGTGATCAGGTCGGAGGATTTCAAGCCGGCACGCGCCGCCGGGCTGTTGGCGACGACGCTTGCGACCAGCGCGCCGCTCGGCGAGCGGAGCCCCAGGCTTTCCGCGATCTCAGACGTTACAGCCTGCAGCTTCGCTCCCAGCCACGGCCGCTTCACCGCCTTGCCGCCGCTCTTGGCGGAGGCCACCACCACCCGCACCATGTTCGCAGGGATCGCAAAGCCGATACCCTGCGAGCCGCCGGAGCGCGAATAGATCGCGGTATTGATGCCGGCCAGGCGGCCGGTCATGTCGACCAGCGCGCCGCCGGAATTGCCGGGATTGATCGCTGCGTCGGTCTGGATGAAGAACTGATAGTCGGTGATGCCGACCTGGGTGCGCGCGAGCGCGGAGATGATGCCGTGGGTCACGGTCTGGCCGACGCCAAAGGGATTGCCGATGGCAAGCACGACGTCGCCGACCATCAATTCATCGGAATTGGCGAAATCCAGCGTCGGGAATTTCTCGTGCACATCCTTCAGCCTGAGCACCGCGAGATCGGAGCGAGAATCCTTGAGAATGATCTCGGCCTCGAACTCGCGCTTGTCCGACAGCGAAACCTTCACCTGATCGGCGCCGTCGATGACGTGGACGTTGGTAACGACGAGGCCGGACGGATCGACCATCACGCCGGAGCCGAGCGAGCGCTGCATCTGCTCCTTCGGTCCGCCCTGCAGGCCGAAGAAGCGGCGGAAGATCGGATCGTCCAGGAAGGGATTGCGGTTCTGCACCACCTTGGCGGCATAGACGTTGACCACGGCTGGCTGTACCCGCTGCACGATCGGCGCGTAGGAGAGCCGCAGTTCCGCGGGCGACGACGGCACCTTCCGGTCCTGGGCGCGCACAGGCACCGTTACAACAAGCAAGACAAGGAGAGCCGTGAAAATGCGTGCGGGGATCATCAAAAAATCCTTCGGATCGGGTCGGCCGAATATAGGCTGCCACGCCGAAAAATAGAAGGAATTGCAGCCTTTTGACGGCCGGCTTGGACAAATCAGATCAGGCACTTCGCCAAGCCTCCTGCCGCCCTTTCCGCCTTGCAATTCGCGCCGCCAGACCGCAGGTAGCGAGAGCCCGGCCTTGGCCGGTAACGGAGAATTGCCGCATGAAGGCCGTCGGATACCAGAAGTCGCTGCCGATCGAGGAAAAGGACGCACTGGTTGACTTTGAAGCCGCAAAGCCCGAGCCGAAAGGACGCGACATCCGCGTCGCGGTGAAAGCGATTTCGGCCAATCCCGTCGATTACAAGGTGCGCAAGCGCGCCGCTCCACCGGCGGGCGAATACAAGATCTTGGGATTTGACGCCGCCGGCGTGGTCGACGCGGTCGGGTCCGATGTGACACTGTTCAAGCCCGGCGACGAGGTGTTTTACGCGGGTTCGATCCTGCGCCAGGGCACCAACTCCGAATTCCATCTGGTCGATGAGCGCATCGTCGGGAGGAAGCCGAAGTCGCTGTCCTGGGCGCAAGCGGCGGCCTTGCCCCTGACCTCGATCACGGCGTGGGAACTGCTGTTCGACCGGCTCGGCGCCGTCCCCGGCAAAAGCGTCGATCCGCGAACGCTGCTGATTACGGGCGGCGCGGGTGGCGTCGGATCGATCCTGATCCAACTCGCGCGGCGCCTGACCGGTCTCACCGTAGTCGCAACCGCGACGCGGCCGGAATCGCAGAAATGGTGCCTCGATCTCGGCGCTCATGCCGTGGTCGATCACGGCAAGCCGATGAAGGAGCAAGTCGAGAAATTGAAGTTGCCGCCAGTCGGCCTCGTCGCCAGCCTCACCTACACCGACCAGCACTACAAGGCGATCGCCGAGTTCATGGCACCGCAGGGCAAGTTCGGGCTGATCGACGATCCGCCGGAGTTCAACGTCGCAGCCTTCAAGGGCAAGGCGATCTCGATCCACTGGGAATCGATGTTCACACGCTCCTCGTTCCAGACCCCTGACATGATAGGGCAGCACAACCTGCTCAACGACGTGGCCGACCTCATCGACAAGGGCGTGCTGCGCACCACGATGGACCAGGCGTTCGGCACCATCAGCGCCGCCAACCTCAAGCGCGCGCACGCGCTGCTGGAATCAGGCAAGTCGCGCGGCAAGATCGTGCTGGAGGGCTGGTAGGGATGGATCGGCAACGATGGGCGCATGGCGGCGCCCACCTTCCGCTATTTGGTCTCCGCCGCCGACTGCAAGGCCTTCCAGTCGAACTTTTCGGCCAGCGCGATCGCTTCATCCTCGGCGAGGCCGCTGTAGGAGAAGCTGAACATCGCCTGCTTGCCGAGCGCGACCATCAGCGTGCCGGACTTTTGCGGCGTATTGAAGCTCTTCAATACCTGCATGCCGTGCATGGTCGCAGTCACCATGTGGCCCTCGCTGGTCTGCAGGTTCATCCCGGATTGAATCGGCGCAAGTGCGCCGGTGGCCGCCTGGCCAACCATGACAGTGGCATGCGCCTGCGCCGGTCCGCGGGTGTAATCGCGGGTAGCGGTGGTCATGCTGGTGTTGGGCATCTGCATCGACATGCCGTCCGGCTTCTTGCCCTGCCATCCGTCGAGATCGACAAAGAGCGGAAGGAAGCGCTGGAAGGCCTGGTCGGCGCGTGCCGGCGAGTGCGGCAACCACATCGTCAGCGCCACAGATAAGCAAAGGATCGCGTGCCGAAGTTTGCGCATTGTTCTTCCCCGGTTGTTTACTGCTCCAAGTGTATTGGCGCGCAACCATAGCAATCGGCTGCGGGGCCAGGAAGGTGGAAAGGCTCAAGGCGCGACGCCTTCGACAAAGATCAGCCGCCGAGGCAACAAAAAAACGGCGCTTCGGGCGCCGCTTTCGAAATTCGTATCGGGAACGAGAGCTTACGCCGCCGCGGCTTCCGTCTCCTGGACCGGACCGGAGTCCTGGCCCTTGGCATCGACGTCGCGGTCGACGAACTCGATCACGGCCATCGCCGCGTTGTCGCCGTAGCGAAAGCCCGCCTTGATGATGCGGGTGTAGCCGCCCTGGCGGTCCTTGTAACGGGGCGCGAGCACGTCAAACAGCTTCTTGACCTGATCCCGGTCGCGCATCTCCGAGATCGCCTGGCGGCGCATGGCAAGCCCGCCCTTCTTGCCGAGCGTGACCAGCTTCTCGACGATCGGGCGCAATTCCTTGGCCTTCGGCAGCGTGGTGACGATCTGCTCGTGCTTGATCAGCGCGGCGCACATGTTGGCGAACATCGCGCGGCGATGCTCGGCGGTGCGGTTGAGCTTCCGATGAACCTTGCCGTGACGCATTGAACTATTCCTTCTTCTGTCTGCCGCGACGGTTCGTCGGACATGTTGCAGGTGGGCTTCCCGCGTTCGCCCTGGATGGCGAATAGCGAATGGCGAGTAGTTTCCTATTCGCTATTCGCCACTCCCCCTATTCGCTCAGTAATGATCCTCGAAGCGCTTGGCGAGCTCGTCGATGTTCTCCGGCGGCCAGCCCGGCACTTCCATGCCGAGGTGCAGTCCCATCTGGGCCAGCACTTCCTTGATCTCGTTCAGCGACTTGCGGCCGAAGTTCGGGGTGCGCAGCATTTCCGCTTCCGACTTCTGCACGAGGTCGCCGATATAGACGATGTTGTCGTTCTTCAGGCAGTTGGCCGAACGAACCGACAGCTCCAACTCGTCGACCTTCTTGAGGAACGCCGGGTTGAAGGCGAGATCGGGGATGATCTCCTGCGTGACTTCCTTGCGCGGTTCCTCGAAGTTGACGAACACGTTGAGCTGGTCCTGCAGGATGCGTGCGGCATAGGCCACCGAGTCTTCCGGCGAGATCGCACCATTGGTTTCGATCGTCATGGTCAGCTTGTCGTAGTCGAGGATCTGGCCCTCGCGGGTGTTCTCGACCTTGTAGGAGACCTTCCTGACCGGCGAGAACAGGCTGTCGACCGGGATCAGGCCGATCGGCGCGTCCTCGGGCCGGTTGCGCTCGGCGGCGACATAGCCTTTGCCGGTTGCGACCGTGAACTCCATGCGGATCTCGGCGCCCTCGTCGAGCGTGCAGAGCACGAGATCCGGATTGAGCACCACGACGTCGCCGACGGTCTGGATGTCGCCGGCGGTGACCACGCCCGGACCCTGCTTCTTCACGACCATGCGCTTCGGGCCTTCGCCCTGCATCTTGATCGAGATGTCCTTGATGTTCAGCACGATGTCGGTGACGTCCTCGCGGACGCCGGCAATCGAGGAGAACTCGTGCAGCACGCCGTCGATGTGGACGGATTGCACGGCGGCGCCCTGCAGCGAGGACAGCAGGATGCGGCGCAGCGCATTGCCGAGCGTCTGGCCGAAGCCGCGCTCGAGCGGTTCGGCGACCAGGGTCGCGAAACGGTTCGCGTCGGTGCCGGCCGTCACCTGCAGCTTGTTCGGCCGGATCAGTTCTTGCCAATTCTTCTGGATCGTCACTGTTTCACCCTCAGGCCAGCTCAATTGCCATCTGGCGTTGGAGGCCGCGGATCAGCCGCGGCTTGCAAATCAAAAACCCCGCAAGCAGCTCGCGCCGCCTGCGAAGCAAACCTCACACCCGCCGGCGCTTGCGCGGACGGCAACCATTGTGCGGGATCGTCGTCACGTCGCGGATCGAGGTGACCGTGAAGCCCGCAGCCTGCAGAGCGCGCAACGCCGACTCGCGGCCGGAACCCGGACCGGCCACTTCGACCTCCAGCGTGCGCATGCCGTGTTCCTGCGCCTTCTTGGAGACATCCTCCGCCGCGACCTGCGCAGCATAGGGGGTCGATTTGCGCGACCCCTTGAACCCCATCGTTCCCGCCGACGACCAGGCAATGGTGTTGCCCTGCGCGTCGGTGATGGTGATGGTGGTATTGTTGAACGACGAATTCACATGCGCCACGCCGGAGGCGATATTCTTGCGTTCGCGGCGGCGGACGCGGGTGGCTTCCTTGCCCATCTAACAACCTTTCCTGTGATCTCAACGCCGCCGTAATGCCAGCGGCTACACCTGAAAAGCGAGTAGCGAACAGGGAGTAGCGAATAGAGCTATCCGCCACTCCCTATTCGCTATTCGCCAGCTTACTTCTTCTTGCCGGCGATCGCCTTGGCCGGCCCCTTGCGCGTGCGCGCATTGGTATGGGTGCGCTGGCCGCGCACCGGCAGGCCGCGGCGATGACGCAGGCCCCGATAGCAGCCGAGATCCATCAGCCGCTTGATGTTGATGCCGGTCTCGCGACGAAGATCGCCCTCGACGACGTAGTCGCGGTCGATCACTTCGCGGATCTGCAGGACTTCCTGGTCGCTCAGCTGGCTGACGCGCCGCTCGAGCGGGATCTTCACCTTCTCCATGATGTCCCCGGCGCTCTTCTCGCCGATGCCATGGATGTACTGCAGCGCCACCAGGACGCGCTTGTTGGTCGGGATATTCACGCCGGCAATACGGGCCACGTACGTCTCTCCTGTCGCCGATCCGTTTTACGAACCGGACCTTAAGTTCTGCTATCTCGGGGTGTGTCCGCAAACGCGAACACGACGCCCTTCCCCATGATCACTTGGGGCCCGGCATCGTCATAAAACTATCCGACTTGGATGCGAGGCTTATTAAGGGATCGAGGGAGGTTTAGTCAACCGATTCTAGGCCTTTACTCGCCGTTTCGTGACCTTTTTGGCAGGCCGGCCCGCGGCCTTCCTGGTTGCCTTCTTGTTCGCCGGGGATGCCCGTTTGACGGCCTTTCGTGCCCCTTTGGCGGCCTTTTTGGCCGCCGGACGCCCCCGAGCCGTCATTTTGGCGGCCTTCGGAGCAGCCTTCCTGGCGCTTCGCTTGGCGGACGGCGCCTTTTTCGAGGCCTTGCTTTCCACAGCCCCGATCGCCTCCAGGATGCGGCCGATCTCGCGGGTAACGTGCTCGATGGTCATCATGCCGTCAATCGTCAAAAGTTTCCGCTTTTCCGAATAATAATGGATCAGGGGTTCCGTCAGGGAACGGTAGCTCGCAAGCCGCTTGACCAGCACTTCGGGCGTATCGTCGATGCGCACGTCCTCGCCGCGCGCCCGCGTCTCGGCCGCGCGGGTCTCGACGCGCTGCAGCAGCGCACTCTCGTTGACGCGCAGCTCAATCACCGCGTCGAGTTTCATGTGCTTGTGCCGGAGGAGATCGTCGAGCTCTTCGGCTTGCGGCACGGTGCGCGGAAAGCCGTCGAGGATGAACCCCTTTTTGGCGTCGTCCTGCTCGATGCGGTCGGAGATGATGCCGACCACGACATCGTCGGGAACCAGACCGCCGCTGGCCATGATGTCCTTGGCCCGCAGGCCGACCGGCGTTCCGGCCGCGACCGCGGCGCGCAGCATCTCGCCGGTCGAAAGCTGTACGATGCCGTAGCGCTGGACCAGCCGCTGCGCCTGGGTCCCCTTGCCGGATCCCGGCGGTCCCAGAAGGATTATTCTCATTGGCGTACGCCCCCCGGATTGGTGAGCGATACGTCGCGCACCTGTCTTTTGAGATCAAGAATAGTGCAAACCACAATCAGCGCCGATCCACCACTGATTTTATAGGGGAGCATGTTGCCATAAGCGACGAACGCTTCCGGAATCAGCCACACCGCAACGAGGTAGACGGCGCCGATGAACGTCGTCAACGACACCACACGATCGAGGTAGTCGGCGGTGGGCTCGCCGGGCTCGATGCCCGGGATCGATCCGCCATGCTTCGAAAGCGAATCGGCAGCATGCTCGGGATCGAGCACGTAGGAGGTGTAGACGAAGGCGAGAGCGAAGACCGCGACCGACCCAATGATCAAATGGGCGGGCTTGCCAAAGCGGATGTGATCATAGGCGGCAGCCAGCCACGGCTCCCTCGCGCCGAAGATGAAGGCGGCAAAGGCCAGCGGCAGCGACCAGAGCCAGGGCGCCATCGTTACCGGGATCAACAGGCCGGCGCTGTTGAGCTTGATCGGCAGCATTGCGGATCGAACGGGAAGCAAGCGGCCGCCGACCTCGCGTTCGGCAAATTCGACCCTGACGTTCCGCCGCGCGCCCTCGACGAAGACCATCACGGCGACCACGAACACCCAGAACACGAGATGGAACAGTACGAGATTGCCGGAAGCGATGCCCTGTCGTGCGACCTCGATGACTTTGGCGACGTCCGTCGGCAGTGCAACAAGCACGCTGACGCTCAGCACCAGGGCAATGCCGTTGCCGACGCCATGCACGGTGATCAGCTCACAGAGCCAGATCAGGAAGAAAACGCCGCCCACCATCGAGGCCGCGGCGGTTATTGGAAACAGGCCGTCGGAAGGGTCGACCAGGCCGGGAATGTCTTGCAGCGCGGAGGCGATACCGTAGGCCTGGAATGCCGCGAGCACGAAGGTCAGGATCAGGGTGTAGCGGGCAACGGCGCGGCGACCATTCTCGCCTGACCTCTCCAGCGAGCTCAGCCTGCCCCACACCATCGAGATCAACTGGATGATGATCGCTGCGGTGAAATAGGGAACGAGAGCGAGGGAGAAGATCGAGACGCGGTTCAGGGCAAGACCTGAAAGCGGGCCACCCGACGTCCACATGGCCACGACCGGGATATGGCTGCCGAGCCTGAAAATGAGCAGCGCACCGATCGTGATTGCGATACGGCGCGCCAGCTCAATTGTCATCTACGGCGGCCCCTCAGTTTCGACTTCCTGATCAGCCCCTCATACTGATGGGCGAGCAGATAGCCCTGAACCTGCGCCACCGTATCCATGGTCACGCTGACCACGATCAGAAGCGATGTTCCGCCAAAGTAGAACGGAACCGAGGCGTAGGAAATCATAATTTCGGGGATCAGGCAGACGATGGCGAGATAGACCGCGCCGATCACCGTGATGCGCGACAGCACGTAGTCGATATATTCGGCCGTGCGCTCACCCGGCCGGATGCCGGGAATGAAGCCGCCGTGCTTCTTCAGATTGTCCGCGGTCTCGGTCGGGTTGAACACGATCGCCGTGTAGAAGAAGGCGAAGAACACGATCAGCGCGAGGTAGAGGATCAAGAACAGCGGGCGGCCGTGGCCGAGCTGGGTGGTGATCCACTGGAACCATTCCGGCCCCTTGCCGGCGTTGAAATTGGCGACCGTGGTCGGCAGCAGCAGCAGCGAGGACGCGAAGATCGGCGGGATCACGCCCGAGGTGTTGAGCTTCAGCGGCAGATGCGAGGACTGTCCCTCGAACATCTTGTTGCCGACCTGGCGCTTCGGATACTGGATCAGCAGCCGGCGCTGCGCGCGCTCCATGAACACGATGAAGGCGATCACGGCGACCGCCATGATGATCACGACCAGAATCACCGCGGTCGACATGCCGCCGGTTCGCCCGAGCTCGAGCATGTTGGCGATTGCGGTGGGCAACTCCGCGACGATGCCGGAGAGGATGATCAGCGAGATGCCGTTGCCGATGCCGCGGGAGGTGATCTGCTCACCGAGCCACATCAGGAACATGGTGCCGCCGGTCAGCGTGATCGCCGTGGAGAGGCGGAAGAACATGCCGGGATCGCTGACGACATTGCCGGCGCCCTCGAGGCCGACGGCGATACCGTAGGACTGGAACGCAGCGAGGATCACCGTGAGATAGCGGGTGTACTGGTTCAGCGTCTTGCGGCCCGCCTCGCCTTCCTTCTTGAGCGCTTCGAGCTGCGGCGAGACCGTGGTCAGGAGCTGGATGATGATCGATGCCGAGATGTACGGCATGATGTTCAGCGCGAAGATCGCCATGCGGTGGATGCCGCCGCCGGCGAACAGGTTGAACATGCCCAGAATGCCGCCGGACTGGGTCTTGAACACCTGCTCCCAGATGTTGGGATCGATGCCGGGCAGCGGAATGTAGGTGCCGAGGCGGTAGACCAGCAGCGCGCCCAGGGTGAACCAGATGCGCTTCTTCAGCTCGTCGGCCTTGGCAAACGCTCCGAAATTGAGGTTTGCCGCTAATTGTTCCGCTGCTGAGGCCATGTTTGGCTTTCTCCCGCCACGCTTTGCATCGCTTGTCCCGCAGCCCTTGCGGGACCGTCAGCAGACGCCGAACAATATTTGGGGCCCGGCTTCGATAAGTCCATCGTTCATTGGGCGGATCGCCCGCGATCCAACGAGCGATGACGCAGATGTTACGCCGCTTCGCCTTCTTCCTTGGCGGGCGCCAGGATCTTCACGGTACCGCCGGCCTTCTCGACCGCGGCAACGGCCGATTTCGACGCGCCATGCACCTCGATATTGACCTTGGCCTTGATCTCGCCACGGCCGAGCAGCCGCACGCCGGCCTTGGCCCGGCGCACGACACCGGCCTTCACCAGCGATTCGGCGTTGATGGTGTCCTTGGCGTCGATCAGCTTGGCGTTGATCGCATCCTGCAGCCGATCGAGATTGATCTCGGCATACTCGACCCGGAACACGTTGTTGAAGCCACGCTTGGGCAGGCGGCGATGCAGCGGCATCTGGCCGCCTTCGAACCCCTTGATGCGGACGCCCGAACGCGCGGTCTGGCCCTTGCCGCCACGGCCCGAAGTCTTGCCCTTGCCCGAACCGATGCCGCGGCCGACGCGCATCCGCTTTTTGCGCGAGCCGGCATTGTCGGCGATATCGCTGAGCTTCATCGCCCTTCTCCTTGTTGTTTGCGTATGATCTTGACCGAAAACCGGTACCCACTTTTCGGGATCATGCGCCCGTTTTACTTCTCGCCGACGATGCGGACGAGATGGTGAACCTTCTCGATCATGCCGCGCACCGCCGGAGTATCCGGCAGCTCGGTGATCCGGCCGATCTTGTTGAGCTTCATTCCGATCAGCGTCTCGCGCTGCGAGTGATGCCGGCGGATCGGGCTGCCGATCTGCTCGACCTTGATCGTCTTTGCGGCCATGACCTTAACTCCGAATAATGTTTAGTCGGCCGACGCTTCGGCATCGCCGCCGACGCGGCGCGCCTGCAGCGCGGACACCTTGATGTTGCGGCGCGCCGCGACCGAGCGCGGGCTGTCCTGATGCTTCAGCGCGTCGAAGGTCGCTCGCACCATGTTGTAGGGGTTGGACGAGCCGATCGACTTCGCCACCACGTCCTGGATGCCGAGCGTCTCGAACACGGCTCGCATCGGACCGCCGGCGATGATGCCGGTACCGGCCGGAGCCGCACGCAGGTAGACGCGTCCGGCACCATGACGGCCGGCGATGTCGTGATGCAGCGTGCGTCCCTCGCGCAGCGCCACCCGCGTGAGATTGCGCTTGGCCGACTCGGTCGCCTTGCGGATCGCCTCGGGCACTTCGCGCGCCTTGCCATGGCCGAAACCGACCCGGCCCTTCTGGTCGCCGATCACGACCAGCGCCGCAAAGCCGAAGCGCTTGCCGCCCTTGACGACCTTCGCCACGCGATTGATGTGGACCAGCTTGTCGACGAACTCGCTGTCGCGCTCCTCGCGGTCCCGGTTCCGTTCGCGTCCGCCGCGTTCGCGTTCACCTGCCATGGTGTTTTCCAATCTTTCGGAGGCTGATTGCCTCTGTCCTCAAATCCAATTTCGTCTCGAGCATGATCTTGTCGGAAAACCGGTTCCCACTTTTCCGGATCATGCCCCCGTTAGAAGCTCAGTCCGCTTTCGCGCGCGGCATCCGCGAGCGCCTTGATGCGGCCGTGATAGAGATAGCTGCCGCGGTCGAACACGACTTCCTTGACGCCGTTCTTCACCGCGCGCTCCGCGAGCAGCTTGCCCACGGCCTTCGCGGCGTCGATGTTGGCGCCGGTCTTCTCGCGCATTTCCTTTTCCATCGAGGACGCCGACGCCAGCGTCTCGCCCTTCAGATCGTCGATCACCTGCGCATAGATGTGCTTCGACGAACGGAACACGCTCAGCCGCGGACGACCGTTCGCCGAACGGCGCAACGACAGCCTCACGCGTTGCTTGCGCCGGGCATTCGTAACCTTGTTTCTCGACATGGCCGGCTCCGTTACTTCTTCTTGCCTTCCTTGCGGAAGATGAATTCGTTGGCGTATTTCACGCCCTTGCCCTTGTAGGGCTCCGGCGGACGGTAGGCGCGGATTTCAGCGGCGACCTGTCCGACGCGCTGGATGTCGCTGCCGGTGATGGTGATCTCGGTCGGCTTCGGCACCGCGACCTGGATGCCTTCCGGGATCGCGTAGACCACGTCATGGCTGTAGCCGAGCGCGAGCTGCAGGTTCTTGCCCTGCATCGCGGCACGGTAACCGACGCCGGTGATCTCGAGCTTCTTCTCGAACCCCTTGGTGACGCCTTCGACCAGGTTGGCGATCTGGGCGCGCGCCGTGCCGTACAGCGCGGCCGCGCGGTTGGTATCGACGCGCGGATTCACCTTGACCACGTTCTTGTCGAGCTTCACCTCGACGTCGTCATGGACCACGAACTGAAGCTGGCCCTTCGGCCCCTTCATCTTCACCGTCTGGCCATCGACGGTCGCCGTCACACCGGACGGGATCGTCACAGGCCGTTTGCCAATGCGTGACATGGCTTCGATTCCTTCCTCAGAACACCGTGAAGAGAATCTCGCCGCCCACATTCGCGTCGCGCGCGTCGTGGTCGGCCATGATTCCCTTGGGCGTCGACAACACTGAAACGCCCAGGCCATTGTTGACCCGCGGCAGGTTCTTCACCGAGACGTAGACCCGCCGGCCGGGCTTGGAGACCCGTTCGATCTCGCGGATGACGGGCTCGCCGTCGAAATATTTCAGCTCGATCTCGAGCTCGTTGCGGCCCGAGGAATGCTCGACGGTGGCGTAGCCGCGGATGTAGCCCTCGGACTTCAGCACTTCGAGCACGTTCTGGCGCATCTTCGAGCCGGGCGAAGACACTTTCGACTTCGAGCGCATCTGCGCGTTGCGGATGCGGGTGATCAGATCGCTGATTGGATCGTGCGTTGACATCTGGACGACCCTCCTTACCAGCTCGACTTCACGAGCCCGGGAACCAGGCCCTTGGAGCCCAGTTCACGCAGCGCGATGCGGGACAGCTTGTTCTTGCGATAGTTCGAGCGCGGACGGCCGGTCAGCTCGCAGCGGTTGCGGATGCGCGTCGCCGACGAATTGCGCGGCATCTCGGCGAGCTTCAAGCTCGCTGCGAAGCGCTCTTCCATCGGCTTGGTCTTGTCGGCAATGATGGCCTTCAGACGCGCGCGCTTGGGCGCGGCGTTCTTGGACATCCGCTTGCGCCGGTTGTTCTTCTCGATCGAACTCTTCTTTGCCATGCTTGGCTCCTTGCGTATCCGCGTTTGAGAGGCTCTTGTTCAGCGTCTCACTGCCGGAACGGGAAATTGAAAGCGGTCAACAAGGCTCTCGCCTCGTCGTCGGTCTTGGCGGTGGTGCAGACCGTGATGTCCATGCCACGCGCCTCCGAGACCTTGTCGAAGTCGATCTCGGGGAAAATGATGTGCTCCTTGATGCCGAGCGAGTAATTGCCGCGGCCGTCGAAGCTCTTCGGATTGAGGCCACGGAAGTCGCGCACGCGGGGCAGCGCGATGTTCACGAGGCGATCGATGAAATCATACATGCGTGCCTTGCGCAGCGTGACCTTGCAGCCGATCGGCTGGTTCTCGCGCAGCTTGAACGTCGCGATCGCGATCCGCGAATAGGTCACGATCGCCTTCTGGCCGGCGATCTGCATCAGTTCCGCAGCCGCGGTCTCGGCCTTCTTGCGGTCGTTGACGGACTCGCCGACGCCCATGTTGAGCACGACCTTGTCCAGCCGCGGCACCTGCATGACGTTGGCGTAACCGAACTTCTCGGTCAGCTGGCCACGAATCTTCTTGTCATATTCCGTGCGCAGGCGCGGTACGTAAATGGTGTCAGCCATCGATCTCTGCTCCCGAGCTCCTGGCAACGCGGACCTTCTTGCCGTCCGCCTGAATCTTGAATCCGATGCGCGTCGGCTTCCCGTCCTTGCCGACATACGCGATGTTGGACAGGTGGATCGGCGCCTCCTTGGAGATGATGCCGCCCTCCTGGGCCTGGGTCTGCTTCTGGTGGCGCTTTACCATGTTGATGCCGCGCACCAGCGCCATCCCCTGGTCGGGACGCACCTCGAACACTTCGCCACTGCGGCCCTTGTCGCGGCCCGAGAGCACGACGACCTTGTCACCTTTCCGGATCTTGGCAGCCATCACAGCACCTCCGGCGCGAGCGAAATGATCTTCATGTGGTTCTTGGCGCGCAGCTCGCGCGGCACGGGCCCGAAGATGCGGGTGCCGACCGGCTCGGCCTGGTTGTTGATCAGCACCGCGGCGTTGCGATCGAAGCGGATCACCGAGCCGTCCGGGCGGCGGATGTCCTTGCGGACGCGAACGACGACCGCCTTCATGACGTCGCCCTTCTTCACCTTGCCGCGCGGAATCGCTTCCTTGATCGACACGACGATGACGTCGCCGATGGTGGCATAGCGACGCTTGGAGCCGCCAAGCACCTTGATACACATGACACGGCGTGCGCCGGAATTATCGGCCACGTCGAGGTTGGTCTGCATCTGAATCATTGATGCACCTCGTCCTCTTTCTGCGCTTCAACGGCGCTCAAATCTTCCCCGACTTTATCCGGCAAAAGCCGGACAGCGTCAGGCGGTTTTCTTCTGCTCGCCCCGGACCACGGTCCAGCGCTTCAGCTTCGAGATCGGCTTCGATTCCTCGATCCACACGGTGTCGCCCGGCTTGAACTGGTTGTTCTCGTCATGGGCGTGGTAGTTCTTCGACTGGCGGATCGTCTTCTTGTAGATCGGATGGGTGAAGCGGCGATCGACGCGCACCACCACCGTCTTGGCTTGCTTGTCGCTGACGACCACGCCCTGCAGCGTACGTTTCGGCATGTTCGGCCCCTTACTTCTTCTTCGCGCGCTTCTGCGCGGCGATGGTCTTGATGCGGGCGATGTCGCGGCGGGCTTCGCGCAGCCGCGAGGTGTTCTCCAGCTGCCCGGTGGCGCGCTGGAAGCGCAGGTTGAAGCGCTCCTTCTTCAGATTGAGGACGGCGTCGTCCATCTGGTCGTCGCTCATCGCGCGGACATCTTCGACTTTCATCTGGGCCATATCCATTACTCCGCGATGCGCTCGACGAAGCGCGTCTTGATCGGCAGCTTGGCGGCAGCCAGCGCCAGCGCTTCCTTGGCGATGCCGACCGGCACGCCGTCGATCTCGAACATCACCCGGCCCGGCTTGATGCGGACCACCCACAATTCCGGCGCGCCCTTGCCGGAGCCCATGCGGACTTCGGCCGGCTTCTTCGACACGGGAACGTCGGGGAAGACGCGGATCCAGACGCGGCCCGCACGCTTCATGTGACGGGTCAGCGCGCGGCGGGCGGCTTCGATCTGGCGCGCGGTGACACGATCGGGCTCCATCGCCTTCAGCCCGAACTGGCCGAAGGACAACGCCGCGCCCGAAGTCGCGGTGCCGTGGATACGGCCCTTGTGCGCCTTCCGAAACTTCGTTTTCTTGGGTTGCATCATGGCGTCAAGCCCTCAAATTCCTTCAATGCCTCAGGCCGCGTCGCGGCGCGGCCGCGAGCTGTCGCCTTCAGCCATCCTCTTGTCCTGCGCCATCGGATCGTGCTCGAGGATTTCACCCTTGAAGATCCAGACCTTGACGCCGCAGGTGCCGAACGTCGTGAACGCGGTGGCGACGCCGTAATCGATGTCGGCGCGCAGCGTGTGCAGCGGCACCCGCCCCTCGCGATACCATTCCATGCGCGCGATTTCCGCGCCGCCCAGGCGGCCCGAGCAGTTGATACGAATACCCTCGGCGCCGAGACGCATCGCCGACTGCACGGCGCGCTTCATGGCGCGGCGGAACGCAACGCGGCGTTCGAGCTGCTGCGCAATCGATTCGGCGACCAGCGTCGCATCGAGCTCGGGTTTCCTGATCTCGACGATGTTGATGACGACGTCGGAAGCGGTGATGTCGGCGACCTTCTTGCGCAGCTTGTCGATGTCGGCGCCCTTCTTGCCGATCACGACGCCCGGACGCGCCGAGTGAATGGTGACGCGGCACTTCTTGTGCGGGCGCTCGATCACGATGCGCGCCACCGCTGCCTGCTTCAACTCCTTGTGCAGGATCTCGCGGATCTTGACGTCCTCATGCAACAGCTTGCCGTACTCGGCCTTGCCGGCGAACCAGCGGGAGTCCCAGGTCCGGTTGATGCCGAGACGCAGACCGATCGGATTGATCTTTTGACCCATCGTTTTCTCCTAGCGCCGCTTTAAGCGCTCGCCTCGACCTGACGAACCACGATCGTCAGCTGCGAAAATGGTTTGAACACACGGCCCGAACGGCCACGGCCGCGCGGAGCAAAACGCTTCATCACGATGCCGTTGCCGACAAAGGCCTGGGCAACGACGAGCTCGTCGACATCGAGGTCATGGTTGTTTTCGGCGTTGGCAATCGCCAATTCCAGGCACTTCTTGACGTCGACTGCGATCCGCTTGCGCGAGAACTGCAGGTCGGCGAGCGCGGCAGACGCCTTCCGGCCGCGGATCAACTGCGCAACCAGGTTGAGCTTTTGCGGACTCACCCGCAGCATCCGGGCGACCGCCTTGGCCTCGTTATCGGCGAGGCTCCGTTCGCGCTTTGGTTTGCTCATCGCTTAATCCTCAAGCCTACTTTCTCAAGCCTTCTTGGCTTTCTTGTCGCCCGAATGGCCGTGGAAGGTCCGCGTCGGCGAGAACTCGCCGAACTTGTGACCGACCATTTCCTCGTTCACCGCGACCGGCACGTGCTTCTGGCCGTTGTAGACGCCGAACACGAGGCCGACGAATTGCGGCAGGATGGTCGAGCGGCGGCTCCATATCTTGATGACGTCATGACGGCCGGACGCGCGTGCGGCATCTGCCTTCTTCAGCAGCGAGCCTTCAACGAACGGGCCTTTCCAGACTGAACGAACCATTGTCCGGCGTTCCTTACTTCTTCCGCTTGTGGCGGCTTAGGAGAATGAATTTGTTGGTCGACTTGTTGGTGCGGGTCTTTTTGCCCTTGGTCGGCTTGCCCCACGGGGTGACCGGGTGGCGGCCGCCCGAGGTGCGGCCTTCGCCGCCACCATGCGGGTGATCGATCGGGTTCATGGCGACGCCGCGGTTATGCGGACGGCGGCCCAGCCAGCGCTTGCGGCCGGCCTTGCCGATCGAGATGTTCATGTGATCGGGGTTCGATACCGCGCCGATGGTGGCGCGGCAGCGGCCGTGCACCAGGCGCTGCTCGCCCGAGTTCAAGCGCAGGATGACGTAGTCCTGATCGCGGCCGACGAGCTGGGCGTAGGTGCCGGCGGAACGGGCGAGCTGGCCGCCCTTGCCGATCTTGGTCTCGATATTGTGGACGATGGTGCCGACCGGCATGTTGCCGAGCGGCATGACATTGCCCGGCTTCACGTCGACATAGCTGCCGGCGACGATGGTGTCACCCACCGCAAGCCGCTGCGGCGCAAGGATGTAGGCCTGCTCGCCGTCCTGATACTTGACCAGGGCGATGAAGCCGGTGCGGTTCGGATCGTATTCCAGCCGCTCGACAACAGCGGGAACGTCGACCTTGTCGCGCTTGAAGTCGACCAGGCGCAAAGCCTTCTTGTGGCCACCGCCGCGGAAACGGACCGTGATGCGGCCGGTGTTGTTGCGGCCGCCGGTCGAGAGCTTGCCTTCGGTCAATGCCTTGACCGGCTTGCCCTTGTAGAGCGCCGAACGATCGACCATCACCAGCTGGCGCTGGCCCGGCGTCGTGGGATTGTATGTCTTCAGTGCCATCGCAGTTACGCCCTAGAGTCCGGTGGTCACGTCGATGCGGTGGCCCTCTTCGAGGGTCACGATCGCGCGCTTGGTGTCCGACTGCGAACCGAAATTGCCGCGGAACACCTTGGTCTTGCCCTTGCGAACCAGCGTGTTGACGCTCTTGACCTTGACGTCGAACAGCTTCTCGACCGCTTCCTTGATCTGCGGCTTGGTCGCCTTGGCCGCGACCTTGAACAGCACCTTGTTGTGCTCGGAGGCGAGCGTCGCCTTCTCGGTCACGACGGGAGCGACAATGATGTCGTAATGGCGGGGATCGATGTTCTTCATTTGAAGCGCGCCTCCAGCGCATCGATCGCCGCCTTGGTCAGCACCAGCTTCTGGCGACGGAGAATGTCGTAGACGTTGATGCCCTGGATCGGCAGCACATCCATGTTCGGGATGTTGCGGGCGGCCGCGGCGAAGCCGTTGTGCAGTTCAGCGCCGTCGATGATCAGCGCGTTGGTGAGGCCGAGCCCCGAGAAATGGCCCATCAGGGCCTTGGTCTTGGCGGCTTCCAGCTTGGCCGCATCGATGACGACGAGATCGCCGTCCTTGGCTTTGGCCGACAGTACGTGCTTGAGAGCGAGCGCGCGCACCTTCTTCGGCAGGTCGGTGGCGTGGGAGCGAACCACCGGGCCAAAGGCACGGCCGCCGCCGCGGAACTGCGGCACGCGGGCCGAGCCATGGCGAGCGCCACCCGTACCCTTCTGCTTGTACATCTTCTTGCCGGTGCGCCAGATCTCGGCGCGGCCCTTGGCCTTGTGCGTGCCGGCCTGACGCTTGTTCAACTGCCACTGCACGCAGCGCGCAATGATGTCCTGGCGCGGCTCGAGACCAAAGATCTCGTCCGACAGCTGGACCGAGCCAGCGGCTTTACCTTCGAGGGTCGTTACCTGCAGCTCCATGTTACGCGCCCTCCTTCTCGGCCGGCGCTTCCGCAGCCTGCTCGGCGACCTTGAACTTGCCGGGCTTCGGCGCCTCCTTCGGCAGCGGCTTCTTGACGGCGTCACGCACGCGGATCCAGCCGCCCTTGGAGCCGGGAACGGCGCCTTCGACGAGGATCAGGCCGCGCTCGACGTCGGTCGAGACCACGCGCAGATTGAGCGTGGTGATGCGGTCGACGCCCATATGGCCGGCCATCTTCTTGTTCTTCCAGGTCTTGCCGGGGTCCTGACGGCCGCCGGTCGAACCGATCGAACGGTGCGAGACCGACACGCCGTGGGTGGCGCGCAGACCGCCGAAATTCCAGCGCTTCATGCCGCCGGCAAAGCCCTTGCCGACCGAAGTGCCGGTGACGTCGACGAACTGGCCGACGACGAAGTGATCGGCCTGGATCTCGGCGCCGACCGGAATCAGCGCGTCCTGCGTCACGCGGAATTCCGCGAGCTTGCGTTTGGGCTCGACCTTGGCGACGGCGAACTGGCCGCGCTCGGCCTTCGGCATGTACACGGTCTTGCGGCTGCCCGAGCCGAGCTGCAGCGCGACGTAGCCGTTCGTCTCGGTCGTGCGGTGGCCCAGAACCTGGCAATTGCCCAGCTTCAGCACGGTCACGGGGACATGTTCGCCGGTCTCGGTAAAGACCCGCGTCATCCCGACCTTCTGTGCGATCACTCCGGAGCGCATCTTCGTGCTTCCTGTCCTTCTGTCCGTATCACACGGACTTAAAATCCGAATCCTAAGAACTTGCCTTAGAGCTTGATCTCGACGTCGACGCCGGCGGCCAGGTCGAGCTTCATCAGGGCATCGACCGTCTGCGGGGTCGGGTCGACAATGTCGAGAAGGCGCTTGTGGGTGCGCATCTCGAATTGCTCGCGGCTCTTCTTGTCCACGTGCGGCGAACGGTTGACGGTGAACTTCTCGATGCGGGTCGGCAGCGGAATGGGTCCGCGAACCTGCGCACCGGTGCGCTTCGCCGTGTTCACGATCTCACGCGTCGACGTATCGAGGATTCGATGGTCGAACGCCTTGAGGCGTATCCGAATATTCTGGCCGTTCATCTTGTTTCTCTCTCACCGTCATCACCCGCGAATGCGGGTGATCCAGTATTCCGAAGTGTCGCGGTTAACTCGAAGCCTCGCGGCGTACTGGATGCCCCGCTTTCGCGGGGCATGACAGCGATGTTGTTGCTACTCGATGATGCTTGCGACGACGCCGGCGCCGACGGTGCGGCCGCCTTCGCGGATCGCGAAGCGGAGCTTCTCTTCCATCGCGATCGGCACGATCAGGTGCACTTCCATCGCGATGTTGTCACCCGGCATCACCATCTCGGTGCCTTCCGGCAAGTGCACGACACCGGTCACATCGGTGGTGCGGAAGTAGAACTGCGGACGGTAGTTGGTGAAGAACGGGGTGTGGCGACCGCCCTCTTCCTTGGTGAGGATGTAGGCTTCAGCCTTGAACTTGGTGTGCGGCTTGACCGAACCGGGCTTGCACAGCACCTGGCCGCGCTCGACTTCCTCGCGCTTGGTGCCGCGGAGCAGCGCGCCGATGTTGTCGCCGGCCTGGCCCTGGTCGAGCAGCTTGCGGAACATCTCAACGCCGGTGACCGTGGTCTTCTGGGTGTCGCGCAGACCCACGATCTCGATTTCGTCGCCGACCTTGACGATGCCGCGCTCGACACGGCCCGTCACGACGGTGCCGCGGCCGGAGATCGAGAACACGTCTTCCACCGGCATCAGGAACGGCTGGTCGATCGGACGCTCAGGCTGCGGAATGTATTCGTCGACATTCTTCATCAGCTCGAGGATGGATTCATGGCCGAGCTTCTTGTCCTTGTCCTCGAGGGCGGCGAGTGCCGAGCCCTTGATGATCGGGATCTTGTCGCCCGGGAAGTCGTACTTCGAGAGCAGCTCGCGGACCTCGAGCTCGACGAGTTCCAGCAATTCGGGATCGTCGACCATGTCGCACTTGTTGAGGTACACGACGAGCGCAGGCACGCCGACCTGGCGGGCGAGCAGGATGTGCTCGCGGGTCTGCGGCATCGGGCCGTCGGCGGCGGAGACGACGAGGATCGCGCCGTCCATCTGGGCTGCACCCGTGATCATGTTCTTCACGTAGTCGGCGTGGCCGGGACAGTCGACGTGGGCATAATGGCGGTTCTTGGTCTCGTACTCGACGTGCGCGGTCGAGATGGTGATGCCGCGCGCCTTCTCTTCCGGCGCCTTGTCGATCTGGTCGTACGCCGTGAACGTTGCACCGCCGGTTTCCGCCAGAACCTTGGTGATCGCCGCCGTCAGCGACGTCTTGCCGTGGTCGACGTGACCGATCGTTCCGATGTTGCAGTGCGGTTTATTACGTTCAAACTTTGCTTTGGCCATTTGACTCTCCGTTTAATCGCTAACTCGTCACCAGCGACAATCAGGCAAACTTCTTCTGGACTTCCGCCGACACGTTCGCCGGCGCTTCCGCGTAGTGGTCGAACTGCATCGTGAAGGTTGCGCGACCCTGGCTCATCGAGCGCAGGTTATTCACGTAACCGAACATGTTCATGAGCGGCACCATCGCGTTGATGACGTTGGCGTTGCCGCGCATGTCTTGACCCTGGATCTGGCCGCGCCGCGAGTTGAGATCGCCGATAACCGAGCCGGTGTAGTCCTCCGGCGTCACCACTTCGACCTTCATGATCGGCTCGAGCAGGACGGACTTGCCCATCTGCAGCGCCTCGCGGAAGCAAGCCCGCGTCGCGATTTCGAAGGCCAGCGCCGAGGAGTTGACGTCGTGGTACTTGCCGTCGATGAGCTGGACCTTGACGTCCACCACCGGGAAGCCAGCGACCACGCCCGAGCCCAGCACGCTCTCGACGCCCTTTTCGACGCCAGGGATGTATTCCTTCGGCACCGCGCCACCGACGATCTTCGACTCGAACTCGTAGCCCTTGCCGGGCTCGTTCGGCTCGACGATTATCGTGATCGCCGCGAACTGACCGGTACCGCCGGTCTGCTTCTTGTGGGTGTAGGAGTGCTCGACCCGCCTGGTCACCCGCTCACGGAACGCCACCTGCGGCGCGCCGATGTTGGCATCGACCTTGTATGTGCGCTTGAGGATGTCGACCTTGATGTCGAGATGAAGCTCGCCCATGCCCTTGAGGATGGTCTGGCCGGATTCCTGATCGGTCGAGACCCGGAACGACGGATCCTCCGCGGCGAGCTTCGCCAGCGCGACGCCGAGCTTTTCCTGGTCGGCCTTCGACTTCGGCTCGATCGCGATTTCGATCACCGGCTCGGGGAATTCCATCTTTTCGAGGATCACCGGCTTGTGGGAATCGCACAGCGTGTCACCGGTGCGCGCTTCCTTCAACCCCGCGAGCGCGACGATGTCGCCGGCATAGGCTTCCTTGATGTCCTCGCGGTTGTTGGCATGCATCAACAACATCCGCCCGATCCGCTCTTTGCGGTCGCGGGTCGAATTGATGACGCCGGTGCCGCTCTGCAGGATGCCGGAATAGATGCGGCAGAAGGTGATGGTGCCGACGAAGGGGTCGTCCATGATCTTGAACGCGAGCAGCGCGAGCGGCTCCTTGTCGTCGGCCCTGCGCACGACTTCGTTGCCCTTGTCATCGGTGCCCTTGATCGCGGGCACGTCGATCGGCGACGGCAGATAGTCGACGACTGCGTCGAGCAGCGGCTGCACGCCCTTGTTCTTGAACGCGGAGCCGCACAGCACCGGATAGAAGGCACCGGTCAGCACCGCCTTGCGGATCAACCGCTTCAGCGTCGCTTCGTCGGGCTCGTTGCCGTCGAGGAAGGCGGCGAGCGCATCATCGTCGAGCTCGACGGCGGCTTCCACCATCTTCTCGCGGTATTCCTTGGCCTGGTCGACGAGGTCGGCCGGGATGTCGACATAGTCGAACTTCGCGCCGAGCGATTCGTCGTTCCAGATGATGCCCTTCATCTTCACGAGGTCGACCAGACCCTTGAAGTTGTTCTCGGCACCGATGGGAAGCTGAATCGCGATCGGCTTGGCGCCGAGGCGGTCGACGATGTCGGAAAGGCACTTGAAGAAGTCGGCGCCGGTCTTGTCCATCTTGTTGGCGAAGACGATGCGCGGCACTTTATACTTGTCGCCCTGGCGCCAGACAGTCTCGGTCTGCGGCTCGACGCCCTGGTTCGAATCGAGCACGCAGACGGCGCCGTCGAGCACGCGAAGCGAGCGCTCGACCTCGATGGTGAAGTCGACGTGGCCGGGCGTGTCGATGATGTTCAGACGCTTGCCGTTCCAGAATGCGGTGGTCGCGGCCGAGGTGATGGTGATCCCCCGCTCCTGCTCCTGCTCCATCCAGTCCATCGTCGCGGCACCTTCGTGCACTTCGCCGATCTTGTGGCTCTTGCCCGTATAATAAAGAATGCGCTCGGTGGTCGTGGTCTTGCCGGCGTCGATATGCGCCATGATACCGAAGTTGCGGTAGTCTTCGATGGCATGTTGGCGGGGCATGGGATGTTCCTTACGATTCCGTTCGTTTCGCTAGCTCACCAGCGATAATGCGAGAAGGCGCGGTTGGCTTCCGCCATCTTGTGCACGTCTTCACGCTTCTTGACGGCGTTCCCCCGGCTATTCATTGCATCGAGCAGCTCCGCCGAGAGCCGCTCCGTCATGGTTTTCTCGTTGCGATCGCGCGCGGCCGAAATGATCCAGCGAATGCCGAGCGCCTGACGGCGCACCGAGCGGACCTCGACCGGGACCTGATAGGTGGCGCCACCGACGCGCCGGGAGCGCACTTCGATGGTCGGCATCACGTTCTCCAGCGCCTGCTCGAAAACGGTCAGCGGATTCTGCTTGGTCTTGGTCTCGATGATGCCGAGCGCGCCGTAGACGATGCCTTCGGCAACCGACTTTTTCCCGGCGTACATCACCGAGTTCATGAACTTCGTGATGATGATGTTCCCGAACTTCGGGTCCGGAAGCACTTCACGTTTTTCGGCAGAATGGCGACGCGACATCTTCTGTTTCTTTCCCGCTTACTTCGGACGCTTGGCGCCATACTTCGAACGGCGCTGCTTACGGTTCTTGACGCCCTGGGTGTCCAGCACGCCGCGGAGAATGTGGTAGCGCACGCCGGGCAGATCCTTGACGCGGCCGCCGCGGATCATCACCACCGAGTGCTCCTGCAAGTTATGGCCCTCGCCCGGGATGTAGCCGATCACCTCGAAGCCGTTGGTCAGGCGCACCTTGGCGACCTTGCGAAGCGCCGAGTTCGGCTTCTTCGGGGTCGTGGTGTAGACGCGCGTGCAGACACCGCGCTTCTGCGGCGACTGCTGCAGCGCGGGCACCTTCTTGCGCGACTTCTGCACGGTGCGCGGACTTGCGATCAGCTGGTTGATCGTCGGCATCTTGGCCTTCACCCTTTAGTTCGCGCGGAACCGGCCTCGGCTCCGCAATCCCTTTGAACTTCCGGGGTTACCCGCCCCGCCGGGCTCGCTTTGTGCATCCAATTGCGCAAAGCGAAATCGCGCCAACCGCCCGTCACTGAGCGGAAAGCGCTTCGACGCCACAGAGGACCGCGATGAGGGCCGATCAGCGTCCGCTGTTCAGCCTGCGACCGAGGTCATGCATCCGAGTTCGATCTCATGAGGACTTGCTCAAGAGAACTAAAATCGTCCTGGCATTGCCTAGCTTATGATCGACAGCGTTTGAGCGGCATTCGTCGAGGTTGGTGCCCGGCAAAACCTCGATAAAGAGGCCGCTGGGTGCTCCGTTCCGACGCTGGCGTTGCTCACCGCCTGTCGTTAAGTGCGCGCCTTTTATAAGTGGTGGATAACCAAGTCAAGCCGAAACCACAGCAAGGAAAGGCTTTTGGCCGTTGCGGAATTGGCGCTTTGCGAAAACAGGCACTCCACCCCTGCCCTTCCAAATAGGTACGATTGTTTCATATTTCAAATATCTTTTTACCCGGGCATTAAAGGCGATCCCACCGGTAGTAAGGCTTTGTTTCCCATTCCGGGCCCAATGATGGGCTCCGGGACCGGGATCACCCATGAAATACACCGACATTGCGATCATTGGTGGGGGCCTCGCCGGCTCGACCGCGGCCGCAATGCTCGGGCGCGCATCGATCGCGACCATTCTCATTGATCCTCACCCGGTTTACCCGCCGGATTTTCGTGTGGAAAAGCTGAGCGGCGCCGAGCAGCTAGCGCGCTTTCGCAAGACGGGACTTGCGGAAGCGATTCTCCCCCAGGCGACCCATGACGGGGTGAACTGGATCGCCCGCTTCGGCACGCTGCTCGACAAGGTGCCGAGCCAGCAGTTCGGCATGGCCTATGACACGCTGGTCAACGCCATCCGCCGTGAAATCCCTGAAGAGGTCGAGCAGATCTTCGCCAAGGCCGTCTCGGTTTCGACCAGCGACGACCGGCAGAAGGTCACGCTCTCCAATGACGAGGTGATTTCCGCGCGGCTCGTGGTGATCGCCAACGGCCTGAACGTGGGCTTGCGTCAGGTGCTCGGCATCAGGCGCGAGATCACGAGCCGTGCGCACTCGATCTCGATCGGCTTCGACATCGCCCCCGTCGGCCGGCACAGCTTCGATTTTCCAGCGCTGACCTATTTCTCGGAGCGGCCAAGCGACCGTATCCCCTACATCTCGCTGTTCCCGATCGGGGAACGGATGCGCGCCAACCTCTTCACCTATCGCGACCCCGGCGATGTCTGGCTTCGAGAATTGCGCGTGGCACCAGCCAAGACCCTCAATGCCGCATTGCCGCGTCTGAAGGAGATCACCGGCGCGTTCGCGGTCTGCAGCGAAGTGAAAATCCGGCCCGCCGATCTCTATGTCAATTCAGGCTATCGCCGCGCCGGCATCGTGCTGGTCGGAGATGCCTTCGCCTCGAGTTGTCCGGTCACGGGCACCGGCACCGACAAGGTGTTCACGGACGTCGCTCAACTCTGCAACATCCACATTCCCGCATGGCTGGTGAGCGAGGGCACGGGCGAGGACAAGATCGCCGCCTTCTACAACGATCCCGTCAAGCAGGCCTGCGACGCCTGGGCGATGGAGAAGGCCTATAGCTTCCGCTCGGTCTCGATCGACGAGGCCCTGTACTGGCGGATGCAGCGCTGGGCGCGGTATTTCAGTTGGCTCGGTTCAGGGCTTTTGCGCCGCGCCGGGATTCATCTGGAGACGATGTTCGGCGAACGCGCAGCAGCCCCCGCCCCTTCGTCGCGGTCGTCATCGTCCATATCGTCCGTCTAGACCAGCGCGAGCGCGATCCCGGCGCAGGCACTGACAAGGACGACGATAAACGGCGGAGCGCGCCAGACCACCAGCAGCACGAAGCAGACCAGCGCCACCGCAAAATCCCCCGACGACTTCACCGAGGTCGTCCACACCGGATCGTAAAGTGCGGCGCCGAGCAGCCCCACCACCGCCGCGTTGACCCCGCGCATGGCGGCTTGCGCGCTGGCGCGGATGCGGAACGCGTCCCAGAACGGCAGCGTCCCGATCAGGATCAGGATTCCCGGCAGGAAGATGCCGAACAAACCGAGTGCTGCGCCTGCAATTCCATGGGGTTGCGGAGTAACCGACGCACCGAGATAGGCTGAGAATGTAAAGAGCGGTCCGGGTACGGCTTGCGCGGCGCCATAGCCGGCGAGAAAGGCATCGTCGCTGATCCAGCCCGGCGCGACAAAGGCTTCCCGCAGCAGCGGCAGCACGACGTGGCCGCCACCGAACACCAGCGCGCCGGAGCGGTAGAACGCCGCGAACAAATCGAAGCCCTGCGAGCCGAGACGCCCGGACAAGAGCAGCACGGCGGCGAGCAACACCGCGAACGCCGTCAACGCGAGCGCGCCCGCCCGACGCGACACCGGCATCGCGACATGCCCTCCCGCGGCCGGCGGCGCACCGCGGCACAGAACGAGGCCCGCGATCGCGCCAAGCAAGATCGCCGCGATCTGTGCGATCGACGATGTACTGAACAAAATGATCAGCGCCGCGACGGCAGCAATCGATGCCCGTTCGCGGTCGGGGCACAGCGAACGCGCCATGCCCCACACCGCCTGCGCGACAATGGCGACCGCGACGAGTTTCAGTCCATGCAGCAGGCCATTTCCGACCGGCCCACCGAGCGAGCCGACGCCATAGGCGAAAAGCAACAGCGCGATCGCCGACGGCAGGGTGAAACCGGTCCATGCCGCCAGTCCTCCGGCATAACCGGCGCGCAACAGCCCGATGGAGAAGCCGACCTGGCTGCTCGCCGGTCCCGGCAGGAACTGGCACAGCGCGACGAGATCGGCATAGGCCTGCTCATCGAGCCAGCGCCTGCGCGTGACGAACTGGTCGCGGAAATATCCGATATGGGCAATCGGGCCGCCGAAGCTGGAGAGGCCCAGCTTGAGAAAGACCAGCAGGACCTCGAGGGCTGATCCTTTTCTCGTGTCTGTCGGCTGCGGCTCGTCAGCGAGAGGCGTCATGCAACTTCCGTGGGGCAAAGGCGGAGCGCAAGTCATGCATAATCAAACAGCGTCATAAAACCGAAATCCATATGCAGCTGTTGATGACAGTGAAACAACGTCGGTCCGGGATTGTCCGCCGTGAAGTCGAACTCCACTTCCTTGAAACCGCCAAGCATCACGACATCCTTGATCACACCGGATGTCGCCTTGCCAGCGACACGCGTCAGTTCAAAGCTGTGCCGATGCAGGTGAAGCGGATGAATATCGTCACTGGCGTTGCGGAATTTCAACCGATAGCGCCGTCCCTGGCGGATCGTGAATTTCGGCTTCATGGACTCCATTGAAAAGGCTTCACCATTGAGCGTCCACTGGTTGAAACCGCCGAGCGCGGCGTTGCGCTTAACGATGGTGAACACAATCGTCTCATCCGGAGATGGGGGCGAGGCGTCGGCCTTCCCGAATTGACTATAATCCCAGCGGAACGGCTTTGGTTTGCTCCACTGCGCTTTGCCCTTATAGCCGGGATATTCGACCACGATGCCCATCCCTCGGTTGCGATCGTGGTCGGCCAGGTCGCCCATGATCCAGACGCCGGGATGCTTCATCTCGACGATGGCGGAGATACGTTCCGCAGTGCCCAGCCAAAGCAGCGGCACCTCTGCCTCGGTCGGCACGGGATTGCCGTCAAGCGCCACGACCCTGAAGCTGTGCCCGCCAAGCGCGAGACTTCGGATCTCGGTGGCACTTGCGTTAAGCACGTGAAACAGCACCCGTTCGCCCTGCTTGACGCGAATTGGCTCGCCCTGGCCAAGCATCTTGCCGTTAATAGCGAACAGGTCGTAGCCGACTTCGTAGCCCTTGGTCTTGTCGTTCGCTTCCCTGTCGGCCACGTCACCCAACGCCTCCAGCGCCTTGATCGGCGCACCGGCGAGCGCATCCATGGCCATGTCGCCGCCGCGGCTGAAAGCTGGCGCGAATTCCTTCAGCACCAGAAAGATTTCACGATCATAGGCGCCGGGATTCTGTCTCGGCTCGATATAGACCGGGCCGACCTGACCGGTGTAGGTGCCGCGGTTGAGGTCGCCGCCCGCGCTGACATGGGTGTGATAGAAGCGAAAACCCTGCGGCTTTGGCGTGAACGTGATCCGGCTCATGCCGTGCGGCGGCACATAAGGCGAGCCTTCTTCGGCGGCTCCGTCAACATCGCTCGGAATCAGCTGGCCGTGCCAGTGAACAAGCTCGGGCGTGTCAGTGTCGTTATGGATGTCGATGACGACGCGCTGACCCTCGTGGAACCGAAGCAGCGGTCCCGGAAACTGGCCATTGTAAAGCGTGGTCGATACAATGTGGTCGGGCGCAAGCTCGACAAGGCCGTTCGCAATCCGCAAGCTGTAGTCGGCCCTGGTGACGGGCGCGGATTCCTCGGCCCGCGCGACTTGAGCCAGTGCATGGGCAAACGGCAGCAACGCCGTGCTCTTGAGCAGGCTGCGGCGATCAATCAACACGGACTTCTCCGTAGACGGCGGTCCGATGATGCCCTCGTTCCCGGACGGCGAGCCGAAAGATATCGTGGCACAATCGATCCCACCCTGCGCGGCTCCCGAGGTCCGAGTCACGCGGTTGTGCTCTCAGTCCTCATCGTCGTCTTTGTCGTCGTCCACTTCGGTCGCCATATGCGGGGTATGACTCTGGTCATCCCAGAGTTTCCGGTAGACCCCGTTCCGGGCCAGCAGTTGCGCATGCGTGCCACGCTCGATCGCCCTGCCCCCCGAGATCACGATGATCTCGTCCATTTCGACCACCGAGGTCAGACGGTGGGTCGACCAGATCATGGTCCGGCCCTTGGCAACCTTGAGCAGCGTGCGGTTGATGGCGGCTTCCGTGGTCTGATCGAGCGCCGAGGTCGCCTCGTCCAGCAGCAGCACCGACGGATTGCGGATGATCGCGCGCGCGATCGCGATGCGCTGGCGCTGGCCGCCCGACAGCGTGTCGCCGCGCTCGCCGACCGGCGTGTCGTATTTCTGCGGCAGGCTCACGATGTAGCGATGGATCTCGGCCTTGCGCGCGGCCTCCTCGACCTCCGCATCGGTCGCGCCCTCCTTGCCGAGCCGGATGTTCTCGCGGATCGACATGTTGAACAGCATGTTCTCCTGAAACACTACAGCCATGCTGTGGCGAAGGGATTCGCGGGTGACTTTGCGGATATCGACGCCGTCGATCGTGACGCGGCCTTCGTCCGGCACGTAGAGCCGCAGAATCAGATTGAGCAGCGTGCTCTTGCCCGAGCCGCTGGGGCCGACGATCGCAATGCTGTTGCCGACATTGAGCTTGAGGCTGAGATTATCGAGTACCGGTTGCAGCGCGCCTTCATACTGGAAGGTGACGTGATCGAAGGTGATGTCATTGGTGATGCGCGGCAGGTCCGGCGCGCCGGGACGATCGGCGCCGCGCGTCGGCTCGTCCAGGACCTCCTGGATATGCCGCACCGCCGCCGCCGACTGGATCGAGATCGGGATGAAGTGCATGACATGCGCGATGTTGTAGGAGACTTCCCAGAACGCGCTTTCAAAGGTGACGAAGGTACCGATGGTGATCTGGCCCTTGGTCGCGAGATAAGCACCGAGCGCCAGCACCACCAGGTGCAGCAACAGTACCGCGATGGTGACGGTGCGCTCGACCATGGTCGAGAGGAACATGGCGGATGCGTATTTGTCGCGCGCCGCGTTGTTGCGCAGCGAAAACCAGCCGAAGGTGCGGCGATGCAGCGTGAAGGCCTTGATCACCGCCTGGGCGGCGATGTTTTCCTGCACCATGCCGAGCAACGCCGACTCGTTGACCTTCTGCTCGTAATTGGCCTTCACCGCCTTCGGCGTCAGGATGCGCGGGCCGATCAGCGTGATCGGAAACACCAGCAGCGCGACCGCGGCAAGCTGCCAGTTCAGGAACAGCATCAGGATGATCCCGGCGATCAGTTCGAGGAACGGCAGCGCCGCGCTGTTGGCAAAGGTTCTGACCGAGCCTTCGAATGCCGAGAGATCAACGGAGAAACGAGACAATATCTCGCCGCGCTTGGTGCGCGCGAAATAGGCCGACGGCAGGTTTTGCACGTGGTCGAACAGCCGCGTGCGCACGTCGGAAATGATGCCGGCGACGAGCCGCGCATCCCACAGCTCGTACCAGACCGCGATGATCGAGGTGAAGATGCCGGCCACCGCCAGCACCGACAGGATCTTGATCAGCGCCTGGAAATCCTCCTCGCCGAGCGCATCATCAATGAGGAATTTCAGGCTGAGCGGCATGATGACGTTGAACAACGTCTCGATCACGATGCCGAAGCTGACGAAGGCGAGCAGCTTCTTGTAGTTGCCGAGAAAGGGCTTGACGAAGGCGTAGATCGTTGCGAGCGCGCCGGCGGCTTCCTGCGCGGTATAGACGACGAGGTCTTCATCCTCATCGTCATCATCGAGCTCCAGCTCGAGCTCGTCGTCGTGCTGGTCGCGGTCTTCGTCATCGTCCGGCGGCGCGACCGGCTTGTCGCCGATCACGTGGACGGCAGCTGCGGATTCCCTGTCGGAAGACGGCGCAGCGGCAGCCTCTGCCGCAGCGGGCAGCTCTTCATCCGAAGAGAGAGGTTTCGGCGCCATACCACCAACCGATGCTGCACGGCCGGCATGACCGCAATCCATTAACCGGGCTCTAGCATCCGTCCGTGGTCGTAGCCAGTCCCGGCCCAGATGTTAGCGCGTTCAGGACCTTAAGCGAAATATTTGACGGTTCGGTCAAGCTTCATGGACTTCGACCTTGTCGAAGAACGAATAGCGCAGGCTGTCGGCGTCGGTGTACCACTGCCCCGGCCCCTTGTTGGCGGCGAGCGTCGCGGCCCAGACCGTATCGATGCAATCATTGCGGTGCATCGACAGATCAAAGCCGTTGCCGAAGAACAGCTCCGACCACTCCCACCAGGTTCCGAGCTTTTTCACGCCGCGCAAGAGGTCGTAGCGGTCGATCAGCGGCGCCGCCATGTCGGACGTGACCGAGCCGAACATCATACCGGTCGCAACCACGCGGTTCAGCTCGCGGATCGCGCGAGCCACCTGCTTCTTGCCGACGTGGCAGAGGCTGGTCTCGAACACCAGGTCGAATTCGCCATCCTTGAACGGCATGTCCAGAATGGTTCCGAGCTTGTTGTACTTCTTCAGCGCCTTCGGCGTTTTGGCGTGAGCGCCGCGGTTGTTCTCGATGCCCCAGGCGTCGATGCCGCGCTCGCGCAGTGCGCCGACCAGCTCCCCCGATGCGGAGCCCGCGACGAGCAGCTTGTAACCCCTGGCGTTGCCCCAGACGATCCGGATCAGCTCGATCAGATAATCCGGGTCGGTGAAGCGGTGCCATGCCTCGCCGTACGGACCAAGCCCGCGATAATTCTCGAAATAGGCGCGGTCGATCTTGTCGGAGAGCGGCTTGTCGCCCTGGGCGCGCGCCCGGCGCAGCCGCATCATCTCGCTGAGAATAATGTCGGTCGCGGCATCGGAGGAGTCGAGCAAACCGTTGAGCGTCGAATTGAACAGATAGTCGCCGACCACGACCAGGCCGGGATGCTGCTTCGGCTCGGGCCGGTGGTTGGTCATGACGTCGCGCGCCGGCAACCCGCCCGGCAGCGCGTTCACCGACGACAGCCAGCGATGGATCTTGCCTTCCATGAAATGGTGGCGGGCATTGCCGAGCGAAGCCGGCAGCGATTTCAGCGCGGTCGCGATCATTTCCGGATCGGAAAGGTTGGCAAAGGCGAGCGCGTCGGAGCCGGCGATCAGGAAATTCAGCACGCCGTGCCTGCCGACGTCGTGGCGGGCGCCCTCATTGTAGACGCAGCAGCCGCCGAAAGCTTCCGACATGAACCAGGCGCCGGGAATCTTCTCGCCCCAGAACGGCTTGTCGAACAGCAGAGAGACGCGCAGATAATGCGCGGGCCGGTCGAAGTAAGCGACATGCTTGACCATCGATTTGCGCAGCTCCTCGCCTTCCCAGCCCATGGTCGAAAGCCAGGAATGCGGCAGGCACATCAGCACGAGATCGAACTCGCGTGTCTCTGGCCCCTTGCCATTCATCATGTTGAGCCGGTAGCGGCCGCTCTCGCCCTTGCCGACCTTGAGGATACGGTGATTGAGCTGGATCTGGGCGTCGACTTCCGACTGCAGACATTCGATCAGCTGCTCATTGCCGTTCTGGATCGAATACAGGCCAATATAGCCCTCGATATCCATCACGTAGTTCTTCAGCGCGTTGAGGCCGTTGGTGTTGTGGCTTTCGGTCGCGATGTCGGAGCGCGCCATTACCTTGAGGAAGCGTTTGGCGGTCGGATCGGCGACTTCCCTGTCGAGCACTTCCTCGGCCGTCAGATACGCCCAGGGATGCTCGTTGTCGTGCGAGCCGACGCCTTCGTAATATTCGATCGGCGAGACCATCTCGCCGCACTTGTTGCGGAAGGCCTCGATCGCTTCCGCGGTCTTCGCCCCGTATTTGCGGCGCATGCCGGCCACGTCGTGCAGGAGCTCGCCATCGAGTTGCACCTGCTCGGCATCCATCGGAATCGTCTGCAGGCCGAAATGCTGGATCAGCTCGCGCAGGGGATCGGGACCCGTCATCGAGTAGTCGTAGATCTCGGCAACGCCGGCCTCGTACATCGCGGGCGCGGAATTGAATTTGCGCGTGAGAATCTTGCCGCCGAGCCGGTCGGTCGCTTCGAAGATGGTGATGCGGCAAAGCTCGCCCAGTTTGCGCTTCAGGTACCAAGCGCTCATGAGCCCGCCAGGGCCCCCGCCTACGATTGCAAGATCAAGCATGATGATTCCGCGAATTCCGGCCCCATTTCCGGAAGTTGGGTGACCCCAAGAGAAGCGCTTTTCACTCTGAAGGAAAGATGAACAAAGCGGGTTCCTGCACCGCAGCAAGGATAGAAAGCGACAAAATGGCCCGCATTTGCCGGGCTTTTCGCTTTCCGTAATTTTACGGTGCTTCGATTCGGAGCACCCGGGCAACGATTCGACGCCTTTACATTGCGAAAAAGGCCGGCGCGAACGCCGGCCTTTTTGAGATTTGCTGTTGCGCCTGCAGATCACTCCGCCGGCGGCAAGGGCAGCGCCAGCGGTTCGGCTTCCGGCGCGGTCGGCACGATCGCGGCCTGCTTCTCGCGCTCGTCCAGAATCAGCTTGTCACGCTTGACCGCAACTTCGCGGATCTTGGCCATCGAGGCGCCGGTTCCCGCCGGGATCAGCCGGCCGACAATGACGTTCTCCTTCAGGCCTTCCAGCGGATCGACCTTGCCGTTGACGGCGGCTTCGGTGAGCACGCGGGTAGTCTCCTGGAACGACGCCGCCGAGAAGAAGGAACGGGTCTGAAGGCTCGCCTTGGTGATGCCGAGCAGAACCGGCGTTCCCATGGCGGGCTTCTTGCCCTCCTCCTTGGCCTTGACGTTGAGCGCGTCGAACTCGATCTTGTCGACCTGCTCGCCCGAAATCATGTCGGTCTCGCCCTGATCGGTGATTTCGACCTTCTGCAGCATCTGACGGACAATCACCTCGATGTGCTTGTCGTTGATGAGCACGCCCTGCAACCGGTAGACCTCCTGGATCTCGTTGACCAGGTAGGCAGCGAGTTCCTCGATGCCCTTGATCGCCAGGATGTCGTGCGGCGCGGGGTTGCCTTCGACGATGAAATCGCCCTTTTCGACGATGTCGCCGTCCTGCAGATGGATATGCTTGCCCTTCGGGATCAGGTACTCCCGCGTCTCCTCGGTCTTGTCCATCGGCTCGATCGAGATGCGGCGCTTGTTCTTGTAGTCGCGGCCGAAGCGAATCGTGCCCGCGATTTCCGCGATGATCGCCGCGTCCTTCGGCTTGCGAGCCTCGAACAATTCAGCCACCCGCGGCAGACCGCCGGTGATGTCGCGCGTCTTGGCGCTTTCGGTCGAGATACGGGCGAGGATGTCGCCCGGCTTGACCTTGGCGTTGACGTCGACCGAGAGAATGGCGTCGACCGACAGCATGTAGCGGGCATCGCCGCCACGCGCGAGTTTCAGCACCTTGCCGTCCTTGCCCTTGACGACGATAGCCGGACGCAGGTCCGCACCACCGCGCGTCGTGCGCCAGTCGATGACCACGCGCTTGGCGATACCGGTGGACTTGTCGAGCGTTTCCGAGATCGACTGGCCCTCGACCAGGTCCTCGAAGGCGATCGTACCGTCCGCTTCCGACAGAATCGGACGGGTATAGGGGTCCCATTCGGCGATACGCTGACCGCGCTTGATCGTATCGCCCTCGTCGACGTGCATGCGCGCGCCGTACTGGATACGATGGGTCGCACGCTCCGTGCCATCGGCATCGACGATTGCAATCACCATGTTGCGAACCATCGCGACCAGATGGCCTTCGCTGTTGCGGGCAATGGCCTTGTTCTTGATGACGACCTTTCCCTCGAAGTTCGACTCGATGAACGACTGCTCGTTGATCTGCGCCGCGCCGCCGATGTGGAAGGTGCGCATGGTCAGCTGCGTGCCGGGTTCGCCGATCGACTGCGCCGCGATGACGCCGACCGCCTCACCGTGGTTGACCGGGGTGCCGCGCGCGAGATCACGGCCGTAGCACTTGGCGCAGATACCGTTCACGAGCTCGCAGGTCAGTGCCGAGCGGATCTTCACTTCCTGAACGCCGGCCTGCTGGATGGCGTCGACGTGCGGCTCCTCCATCAACGTGCCGCGCTTGACCAGCACCTTGTTGCTGGTGGCATCGCGGACGTCGTCGCAGGCGGTGCGGCCCAGGATACGAGAACCGAGCGAGGCCACGACCGTGCCAGCATCGACGATCGCGCGCATCTTGATGCCGAGCTTGGTGCCGCAGTCATCGGAATTGATGATGCAGTCCTGCGCGACGTCAACGAGGCGGCGAGTCAGGTAACCCGAGTTCGCGGTCTTCAACGCGGTATCCGCGAGGCCCTTGCGGGCGCCGTGGGTGGAGTTGAAGTACTCGAGCACCGTCAGACCTTCCTTGAAGTTGGAAATGATCGGCGTCTCGATGATCTCGCCCGACGGTTTCGCCATCAGGCCGCGCATGCCGGCAAGCTGACGCATCTGCGCCGGCGAGCCGCGTGCACCCGAATGCGCCATCATGTAGATCGAGTTGATGTCAGCCTCCGCGCCCTTCGACGTCTTCTTCGTCGCGGAGATTTCCTTCATCATCTCCTTGGCGATCTCCTCGGTCGCCTTCGACCAGGCGTCGACGACCTTGTTGTACTTCTCGCCATGGGTGATCAGACCGTCGTTGTACTGCTGCTCGAAATCCTTCGCCAGCGTACGGGTGCTCTCGACGATCTTCCACTTGCCGTGCGGCACCACCATGTCGTCCTTGCCGAACGAAATGCCGGCCTTGAACGCATTGTAGAAGCCGAGCGCCATGATGCGATCGCAGAAGATCACCGTCTCCTTCTGGCCGCAGTGGCGATAGACCTGGTCGATCACGCCGGAGATTTCGCGTTTGGTCATCAGCTTGTTGATGATGTCGTAGGAAATCTTCGTCGACTTCGGCAGCAGATTGCCGAGCATCACCCGGCCCGCCGTGGTCTCGATCCAGCGCCTGGCCGGCTTGCCATCCTCGCCGATGCGATCCCACCACCGGTACTTGATCTTGGTGTGGAGGTGAATGACCTTCGAGTGCAGAGCATGCTCGAGCTCGGCCATGTCGCCGAAGATCTTGCCCTCGCCGGGCAGGCCTTCGCGCATGATCGAAACATAGTACAGGCCGAGCACGATGTCCTGCGACGGCACGATGATCGGCTGGCCGTTCGCGGGATGCAGGATGTTGTTGGTCGACATCATGAGCACGCGCGCTTCCAGCTGTGCTTCCAGCGACAGCGGAACGTGCACGGCCATCTGGTCGCCGTCGAAGTCGGCGTTGAAAGCGGCGCAGACCAGCGGGTGCAGCTGGATCGCCTTGCCCTCGATCAGCACCGGCTCGAACGCCTGGATGCCGAGGCGATGCAGCGTCGGCGCGCGGTTGAGCAGCACCGGATGCTCGCGGATCACCTCATCCAGGATGTCCCAGACCTCGGGCCGCTCCTTCTCGACCAGCTTCTTCGCCTGCTTCACGGTGGTGGACAGGCCCTTGGCGTCCAGCCGCGAATAGATGAACGGCTTGAACAGCTCGAGCGCCATCTTCTTCGGCAGGCCGCACTGATGCAGGCGCAGTTCCGGGCCGACCACGATCACCGAACGGCCGGAATAGTCGACGCGCTTGCCGAGCAGGTTCTGACGGAACCGGCCCTGCTTGCCCTTGAGCATGTCGGCGAGCGACTTCAGCGGACGCTTGTTGGCGCCGGTGATGACGCGGCCGCGGCGGCCGTTGTCGAACAGTGCGTCGACGGCCTCCTGCAGCATGCGCTTTTCGTTGCGGATGATGATGTCGGGCGCGCGCAGCTCCATCAGCCGCTTCAAGCGGTTGTTGCGGTTGATGACGCGGCGATAGAGGTCGTTGAGGTCCGACGTCGCAAAGCGGCCGCCGTCCAGCGGCACCAGCGGACGCAGGTCCGGCGGGATGACCGGCACGACGGTGAGGATCATCCATTCCGGCTTGTTGCCGGAATGACGAAACGCCTCGACGATCTTCAGACGCTTGGCGAGCTTCTTGTGCTTGATGTCGGACTCGGTGTCCGCCATCTCGGCGCGCAGCGTCGCCTCGAGCTTCTCGAGGTCGAGCCCCTTCAAGAGCTCGCGGATCGCCTCCGCGCCGATCATGGCGGTGAAGGAATCCTGGCCATATTCGTCCTGCGCCTTCAGATATTCGTCTTCCGACAAGAGCTGACGGTCCTTGAGCGCGGTGAGGCCCGGCTCAAGCACGACGTAATATTCGAAGTACAGGATGCGCTCGAGGTCCTTCAGCGTCATGTCGAGCAGAAGGCCGATGCGCGACGGCAGCGACTTCAGGAACCAGATGTGGGCGACGGGCGCGGCGAGCTCGATATGGCCCATGCGCTCGCGCCGGACGCGCGACAGCGTCACCTCAACCGAGCACTTTTCGCAGATGATGCCCTTGTACTTCATGCGCTTGTACTTGCCGCACAAGCACTCGTAATCCTTGATCGGCCCGAAGATGCGCGCGCAGAACAGGCCGTCGCGCTCGGGCTTGAAGGTACGGTAGTTGATGGTCTCCGGCTTCTTGATCTCGCCGTAGGACCAGGACAGAATCTTCTCCGGTGACGCGATCGAAATCCGGATCTGGTCGAAGACCTGAGCCGGCGTCGTCGGGTTAAAAAAATTCATGATCTCTTGATTCATCGTCTTCTCCTCGCGTGCCGGTCGCCTCCGGCAGCAAATTCGAAAATCTCATCGCTCAGGCGGCCTGCCCGGCATCCGGCAGGCGCCGATGCCCGGCCATCAAGGCCGGGCATGATTCACTTGGCTTACTCGGCGGCCTCGGAGGTCGACGCCGGTCCCACCTTGGAATTGTGCAGGTCGACGTTGAGGCCGAGCGAGCGCATTTCCTTGACCAGCACGTTGAAGGACTCCGGAATACCGGCTTCGAACGTGTCGTCGCCGCGCACGATCGCCTCATACACCTTGGTGCGTCCCGCGACGTCGTCCGACTTCACGGTCAGCATTTCCTGCAGCGTGTAGGCCGCGCCGTAAGCTTCGAGCGCCCACACCTCCATTTCGCCGAAACGCTGGCCGCCAAACTGCGCCTTGCCGCCCAGCGGCTGCTGGGTGACGAGCGAGTAGGGGCCGATCGAACGCGCATGGATCTTGTCGTCGACGAGATGGTGCAGCTTGAGCATGTAGATGTAGCCCACCGTGACCTTGCGATCGAAGGGATCGCCGGTGCGGCCGTCATAGACGGTCGACTGGCCCGATGCGTCGAGGCCGGCTGCCTTCAGCATCTCCTCGATGTCGGCCTCCTTGGCACCATCGAACACGGGGGTTGCGATCGGCACGCCGTGGCTCAGGTTACGGCCGAGCTCGATCAGCTCGCTGTCGTTGAGCGATTTGATCGTCTCGTCGTCGCCGTAGATCTTCTTCAAGGTCTCCTTCAGCGGCTTGGTGTCCCTGTTGGCGCCGGCAAGATAGGCGTCGACCGTCTGGCCGATGCGCTTGCCGAGACCCGCGCAGGCCCAGCCGAGATGGGTTTCGAGAATCTGACCGACGTTCATGCGCGAGGGCACGCCGAGCGGGTTGAGCACGATGTCGGCGTGCGTACCGTCCTCGAGGAACGGCATGTCCTCGATCGGCACGATCTTCGACACCACGCCCTTGTTGCCGTGACGGCCGGCCATCTTGTCGCCGGGCTGGATCTTGCGCTTCACCGCAACGAAGACCTTGACCATCTTCATCACGCCGGGCGGCAATTCGTCCCCGCGCTGCAGCTTCTCGACCTTGTCGAGGAAGCGCTGCTCGAGGCCCTTCTTCGACTCGTCGTACTGCTTCCGCATGGCCTCGATCTCGGCCATCAGCTTGTCGTTCGGCGAGGCAAACAGCCACCACTGCGACTTCGGATACTCTTCAAGAACGGCGCGCGTAATCTTGGTGTCCTTCTTGAAGCCCTTCGGGCCGGCGATGCCCTGGCGGTTCTCCAGGAGCTCGGCAAGGCGGCCGTAGACGTTGCGGTCCAGGATCGCCTGCTCGTCGTCGCGGTCCTTGGCAAGACGCTCGATCTCTTCCCGCTCGATCGCCAGCGCACGCTCGTCCTTGTCGACGCCGTGGCGGTTGAACACGCGCACTTCCACGATGGTGCCCTGCACGCCCGGGGGCACGCGGAGCGAGGTATCGCGGACATCGGAGGCCTTTTCGCCGAAGATGGCGCGCAGGAGCTTCTCTTCCGGCGTCATCGGGCTTTCGCCCTTCGGCGTGATCTTGCCGACCAGGATGTCACCGGCGCGGACTTCCGCGCCGATATAGACGATGCCGGCTTCGTCGAGATTCTTCAGCGCTTCTTCCGAGACGTTCGGAATGTCGCGGGTGATTTCCTCAGGTCCGAGCTTGGTGTCGCGGGCCATCACCTCGAACTCCTCGATATGGATCGAGGTGAAGACGTCGTCCTTCACGATTCTTTCGGAGAGCAGGATCGAGTCTTCGAAGTTGTAGCCGTTCCATGGCATGAACGCGACCAGCACGTTGCGGCCGAGCGCGAGCTCGCCGAGATCGGTCGAAGGACCGTCGGCGATGATGTCGCCCTTCCTGACGATGTCACCCACCTTCACCAGCGGACGCTGGTTGATGCAGGTCGACTGGTTGGAGCGCTGGTACTTCATCAGCCGGTAGATATCGACGCCCGACTTGGTCGGATCGAGATCCTCGGTGGCGCGGATAACGACGCGGGTAGCGTCGATCTGGTCGATCACGCCCGAGCGGCGGGCCGCGATCGCGGCACCGGAGTCACGGGCCACGACGCCTTCCATGCCGGTGCCGACGAACGGCGCCTCGGCGCGAACCAGCGGCACCGCCTGGCGCTGCATGTTCGAGCCCATCAGCGCGCGGTTGGCGTCGTCGTTCTCCAGGAACGGGATCAACGCCGCGGCGACGGAGACGAGCTGCTTCGGCGACACGTCCATATAGTCGACCTTGTCCGGCGTCACCGGCAGCACTTCGCCTGCATGACGGCAGACCACGAAGTCTTCCGTGAAGCGGCCGCGGTTATCGAGCGGCACGTTGGCTTGCGCCACGCGATAGCGGCCCTCTTCCATCGCCGAGAGGTAGATCACCTCGTCGGTGACGCGGCCGTCCTTCACCTTGCGATACGGCGTCTCGACAAAGCCGTACTTGTTCACGCGCGCGAACGTCGCGAGCGAGTTGATCAGACCGATATTCGGACCTTCCGGCGTCTCGATCGGGCAGATGCGGCCATAATGCGTCGGGTGCACGTCGCGCACCTCGAAGCCGGCGCGCTCGCGGGTCAGACCGCCCGGACCAAGCGCCGAGAGACGGCGCTTGTGGGTGATCTCCGACAGCGGGTTGGTCTGGTCCATGAACTGCGAGAGCTGCGAGGAGCCGAAGAACTCGCGCACGGCGGCAGCCGCGGGCTTGGCGTTGATCAGGTCCTGCGGCATCACGGTGTCGATATCGACACTCGACATGCGCTCCTTGATCGCACGCTCCATGCGGAGCAGGCCGATGCGGTACTGGTTCTCCATGAGCTCGCCGACCGAGCGCACACGGCGGTTGCCGAGATGGTCGATGTCGTCGATCTCGCCCTTGCCGTCGCGCAGGTCCACCAGCGTCTTGATGACGGCGAGGATGTCTTCCTTGCGCAGCGTGCGGTGAGTATCGGGCGCGTCGAGCTCGAGGCGCATGTTCATCTTGACGCGGCCGACCGCGGAGAGGTCGTAGCGCTCGCTATCGAAGAACAGCGACTGGAACATGGCCTGCGCCGAGTCCAGCGTCGGCGGCTCGCCCGGACGCATGACGCGATAGATGTCGAACAGCGCGTCTTCACGCGTCATGTTCTTGTCGGCATGCAGCGTGTTGCGGATGTAGGCGCCGACATTGACATGGTCGATGTCAAGCAGCGGCAGATCCTTGTAGCCCTGCTCGTTCAGGACCTTCATGAGCTTTTCGGTGATCTCTTCGCCCGCTTCGGCATAGATCTCGCCGGTCTTCGGATTGACGAGGTCTTCGGCAACATAGTTGCCGACCAGCTCCTCATCCGACATGCGCAGCGCCTTCAGCCCCTTTTCCTGCATCTGGCGTGCGCTGCGTACGGTCAGCTTCTTGCCGGCTTCGAGCACGACCTTGCCGGTGTCGGCGTCGATCAGGTCGTTGATGGTGCTGTAGCCGCGGAAACGGTTGGCGTCGAACGGCACGCGCCAGCCTTCCTTGCCGCGCTTGTAGATGATCTTCTTGTAGAAGGTCGAGAGAATCTGCTCGCCGTCGAGGCCGAGCGCGAACATCAGCGACGTCACCGGAATCTTGCGGCGGCGGTCGATGCGCGCGAACACGATGTCCTTGGCGTCAAATTCGATGTCGAGCCAGGAACCACGATAGGGAATGACGCGGGCGGCGAACAGCAGCTTGCCCGAGGAATGCGTCTTGCCCTTGTCGTGGTCGAAGAACACGCCGGGCGAGCGGTGCATCTGGGAGACGATGACGCGCTCGGTCCCGTTGACGACGAAGGTGCCGTTCATGGTCATGAGCGGGATGTCGCCCATGTACACGTCCTGTTCCTTGATGTCCTTGACCGACTTGGCGCCGGTCTCTTCATCGATATCGAACACGATGAGGCGCAGCGTCACCTTGAGGGGTGCGGCAAAGGTCATGCCGCGCTGGCGGCACTCGTCGACGTCATATTTCGGCGGCTCGAATTCATAGCGGACGAATTCCAGCATCGAGGTGCCCGAGAAGTCGGAGATCGGAAAAACCGAGCGGAACACCGCCTGCAGGCCCTCGTCCAGGCGGCCGCCCTGCGGCTCGGCCACCATCAGGAACTGGTCATAGGACGCCTTCTGAACCTCAATGAGGTTCGGCATTTCCGCGACTTCCTTGATATGTCCGAAGAACTTGCGAACGCGTTTGCGACCGGTGAATGTCTGCTGCGCCATCGTGGCCTCTCGTTATCGTCGCCCTTGTGGAGCGAACCTTCCGAGGCGCGGTTGCCGCCGCCCCCGGGTTTGAATTTTCTTCCGCTTTGAGGGCCCGAGGCGCAATTTCAGGGGAGCCAATCGCGGCTCAAGTCCCGAATTTGTTCTTCAGACCTTCAAAACGCAAAACGACGCGCGGGGCGCTTAACTGCACCCGCCCGTCAGACCGATTTCTTCACGGACTGCAATAGCCCGAAATTGCCAGTTCTCCCAACGGCTTACAGGAGCAATACCCGCTCTCGCCCCTTTAACGCCGTGTTTTCGTGCTGCCAACCCGATATGGGATGGCGATCGTGGAGATTCGAGGGTCAAGTCACAGAATCCCCACAAATTTTCGTGTTCGACCTCCTCAAGGGCATCCCTTTTGCAGGTCGGATGCAGAAGGTCGGGCAAGCCGGCCGACTGCGCTCTCATCTCGTCATGGCCGGGCTGCCCCGGCCATCCACGCGTTTGGCCCAAGTTTTGGCCCAAAGATCCCCGGATCGCGCTCGGCTTCGCCTCGCTTGTCCGGGGATGAAATTGAGACAAGCTGCGCTTACTTCAATTCCACCTTCGCGCCAGCCTTCTCGAGCTGGGCCTTGACCTTGTCGGCCTCGTCCTTGTTCACGCCTTCCTTGACGGCCTTGGGCGCGCCTTCGACGAGGTCCTTGGCTTCCTTCAGACCGAGACCGGTGATGGCGCGGACTTCCTTGATGACTTCGATCTTCTTGTCGCCGGCAGCAGCCAGCACGACCGTGAACTCGGTCTTCTCTTCCACCGGAGCGGCGGCAGCGCCGCCACCCGCCGGGCCGGCGACCGCGACCGCAGCCGCGGCCGAGACGCCCCACTTCTCTTCCAGGAGCTTTGCGAGTTCGGCCGCTTCAAGCACGGTGAGGCTCGAGAGGTCGTCGACGATTTTTTGCAAGTCAGCCATTGATCAGTTTCCTTAGAGTGTTGGTTCGAACCAGGGTTTGAGTTTTGCGAAGGGTGTCAGGCCGCTTCGCCCTTTGAGGCATGAGCCTGAATGACGCGCGCGAGCTTGGCCGCGGGCGCGTTCGCAAGCTGAGCGAGCTTGGTCGCCGGCGCCACAATGAGGCCGACAATCCTGCCGCGCAGTTCGTCGAGCGACGGCAGCGAGGCCAAAGCCTTGACGCTGTCGATATTCAGGACGGTTTTACCCATCGAGCCGCCGAGGATGACGAATTGTTCGTTCGCCTTGGCGAATTCGACGGCAACCTTTGGCGCCGCCACCGGATCCTTCGAAGTAGCGATCACGGTCGGCCCCTTGAGCATGGGACCGATGGCAACGACGTCAGTGCCTTCAAGAGCAATTTTGGCGAGACGGTTCTTCGAGACCTTCACGGAAGCGCCAGCCTGCTTCATCTGCATGCGCAGCTTCTGCATCTGGGCCACGGTGAGGCCGGAATAGTGAGCAACGACCGCAACACCCGTGGTCTTGAAGACCTCGTGGAGTTGTTCGACCGCCTCTTTTTTTGCCGCTCGTTCCACAGCAAGCTCTCTCCGGTTGGCGGTCGCAGCTAAAAGCGGGACCGCCGGGTTGCACCCATCGCCCCGCCCAAAACCTGGCCTTCTGGACTGATCGTCCCAAGGACACGCCGGGCAAGACGACGATTTGGAAGCCTGCCCTCCCGCCTGCCTTTTGGGGCACGCGGGGTGTCGAGGTTCGAACCAAACACGCTTCTCGCTGCGTGAGCACGCGAAAAGCGAAATCCGGTCTTCACCCGTCTATGCAGGCCATACGATTAAGCCGTTGAAGAAACTGATCGTTTCCTCGCAGAGCGCCTGCAGTCTCGGACAGGATCGAGGTCGTCCGGCAAGCCGGAAACCCCTGCCCGCATCCCGCCAAAAGCGATGAGTTCTCTCCTTCCTTTCGAGCATCTTGCGGATGTCTCGAGGTAAGGAATAATCTCCTATCGCGTCAGGCTTTTGGAATGCGAACACGGACGTGCCAGCGCTGGCCGGCACGTCCGGAGGCGGCTATTTAGCCGGTCTCTCCGGCCTTGCCAAGGGCAAAATTCAGACCAATTTGACGCAGCGTTTCCAGCCCAAACCGGGGCGAAAACGCCCGTTTCAGGCCTTTACCGCATAGGGCAGCGGCTTGCCTTCGAAAAAGGCGGTCAGATTGGCGAGCACGCAGTCCTGCATGTTCCGGTGCGATTCCAGGGTGTGGCCACCGATATGCGGGGTCAGCACGACATTGGGAAGCGCCGTCAGCGCATCCGGCGCCTGCGGCTCTTTGGCGTAGACGTCGAGCCCCGCGCCGGCGATCGTCTTGTCGGCAAGTGCTTGTACCAACGCCGGCTGATCGATCACAGAGCCCCGCGCGATGTTGACGACGGAGCCGTCCCCGCCGAGCCGCTTCAGGATATCGGCGTTGACGACATGATGCGTGTCGGGACCGGCACGCACCGCAATCATCAGGACGCTGCACCAGTCGGCGAGCGCTTCGAGGCTCGGGAAATATTGATATGGCACGTCGTGCCGGCTGCGGCTGAAATAGCCGACCTCTGATTCGAACGCGGCGACACGTGCGGCGATCTTTCGCCCGATCTCGCCCATGCCGTAGACTCCGATCTTTCGCCCCGGCATGCCTGCCTGCGGCTTCATCATCGGCGACGGCTTGGCCGCGCCCCAGTCGCCGCTGCGGACATAATTGTCGGCGACCAACAGACGCCGCGTCGTCGCCAGCAGCAGCGTGACGGCGATGTCCGCGACTGAAGCCGCATTCGCGCCGGGACTGTGGCCGACCGTGATCTTGCGCTCGGCCGCAGCCTTCAAATCCACGCCGTCATAGCCGGTGCCGTAGCAGACGATGGCTCCCAGTTTCGGCAGCAGATCCATCATCCGGCCCGGCAGCGGCGAGCCGCCAGCGGTGATCATGGCTCGGATGCCCGCGAGCTCGTCAGCCGGAAACATCTCGTCCGGCGGCTTGCCGCCGGCATCGAGCAGCTCGAACTTTTCGCCGATGCGCTGCATCAGCGTTTTGGGAAAACGCGAAAAGACCAGGACTTTTTCCGGCATCGCCGCCACTCTCAACGCGACAAAAACGAGGGGCGGAATTGGTTGCCCAGTTCCGCCCCTCTCTTGTTCATTTGCTTTGCGCGTACTTCAATTCAGCAGCGTGCTCGGCTCGACCTTCACGCCGGGTCCCATCGTGGAGGAGACTGCGACGCGCTGGATGTAGGTGCCCTTGGCGCCCGCGGGCTTCGCCTTCGAAACCGCGTCCGCCAGCGCCTTGACGTTGGCGACCAGCTTGTCCTCGGAGAACGAGGCCTTGCCGACGCCGGCCTGCACGATACCGGCCTTCTCGACACGGAACTCGACCGAGCCGCCCTTGGCGCCCTTGACCGCGCCGGTGACGTCCATGGTCACCGTGCCGATCTTCGGGTTCGGCATCATGCCGCGCGGACCGAGCACCTTACCGAGGCGGCCGACCAGCGGCATCATGTCGGGCGTGGCGATACAACGATCGAAATCGATATTGCCGCCCTGCACCTTCTCCACCAGGTCCTCCGCGCCGACGACGTCGGCACCCGCGGCCCTGGCTTCGTCCGCCTTGGCGCCGCGCGCGAACACACCGACGCGCAGGGTGCGGCCGGTGCCGTTGGGCAGGGTGACCACGCCACGGACCATCTGGTCGGCGTGGCGGGGATCGACGCCGAGATTGATCGCGATCTCGATGGTCTCGTCGAACTTCGACTTGGCGCGCTCCTTGACCATCTTGATGGCATCCGCGAGCGGATAGAGCTTCTCGCGGTCCACACCCTCACGGGCCTTCTTCAAACGCTTTCCGATTGCCATGGCCCGTTACCCCGCAACTTCCAGACCCATCGAGCGGGCCGAGCCCTCGACCATCTTCATGGCCAACTCGATGGTATCGCAATTGAGATCCTTCATCTTCTTCTCGGCGATCTCGCGCACCTGCGCGCGTGTCACCGCACCGGCCTTGTCGCGGCCCGGCGCCTTCGAGCCAGACTGGATCTTGGCGGCCTGCTTGAGGAAGTAGGACATCGGCGGCGTCTTCATCTCGAAGGTGAACGAACGATCCGCGTAGATCGTGATCACCACCGGAATCGGGGTATTCTTCTCTTCCTTCTGGGTCTGGGCGTTGAACGCCTTGCAGAACTCCATGATGTTGAGACCGCGCTGACCAAGCGCGGGGCCAATCGGGGGCGATGGGTTCGCCGCACCGGCCGGCACCTGAAGCTTCAGGTATCCGGTCACTTTCTTTGCCATTTCGTCACTCCTGTTGTGCCGGCCTCATCGACCGGCGATTTCAGGTTCGTGGTTCGGATCAAAAGCGGCTGGCAACCGCCCTCTCCTCCCACGGCCTCTCTACTATACGCGAAGCCGAGGCCTCGCGCCTCCCCGGTCAGACCTTCTCGACCTGACCGAATTCCAGCTCGACCGGCGTGGCGCGGCCGAAGATCGACACCGCGACCTTCAGGCGCGAACGCGCCTCGTCGATTTCCTCGACCACGCCCGAGAACGACGCGAACGGGCCGTCGGCCACGCGCACGTTCTCGCCGATCTCGAAGGATACCGAAGCCTTCGGCCGTTCCACGCCCTCCTGCACCTGGTGCAGGATGTGCATGGCCTCCTTCTCCGAAATCGGCATCGGCTTGTTTTCCGCGCCGAGGAAGCCGGTCACCTTTGGCGTGTTCTTGATCAGATGAAACGCCTCGTCGGTCAGCTTCATCTTCACCAGCACATAGCCCGGGAAGAATTTTCGCTCGGCGTCGATCTTGCGGCCGCGGCGGACCTCCGTAACCTTCTCGGTCGGCACCAGCACCTGCTCGAACAGCTCTTCCAGGCCGCGCTGCTTGGCCTGCTCGCGGATCGACTCCGCGACCTTCTTCTCGAAGTTCGAGTAGGCGTGGACGATATACCAGCGCCTGTCCATGGTCTCGATTGCGGCGGTTGCCATCAGTGAATACCCAATAGCAGTGTAACGAGGTAGCGGATGATCTGATCCGCGGCGAAAAAGAAGACCGACGCCAACGCAACCATCACGAACACCATGATGGTGGTGATCGTGGTCTCACGACGGGTCGGCCAGGTGACCTTGGCGGTCTCCGAGCGCACTTCCTGCAAGAATTTGAACGGGCTGAAAGCCATCGTTTGGGATCCGCGTCCGTCGCCAGACGAATTACTGATTCAAGGGGACCGAACCGCCGCGCTCGACACAAGCCGGTTTGGCCCAACCCTCTTTCGAAGGATGAGCCGGCAAGCGGGCTCGATGGTTCGGGGATTTCAAAAGCCGCGCCGGATATCCGCGTTTAGCGGGCCGGCTGCAGGTGGCGGCTATGTACTGCCGGATCGGCCAAAGGTCAAGGTCGGAGACGGTACAAGGGCTTAGCTGGCAGGACTTTAGGGACTTTAGGGACTTTAGGGACTTTAGCTGGCAGGAGTGGCAGGGCTCGAACCTGCGACCCCCGGTTTTGGAGACCAAGCCTAAACGCGAATAATCAAAGACTTGGCGTAGCCAGCTGCGTCAAACCCGGAGCTTCCCATCAATGGGTTAGCTTGAATTTGTCAAACCTTTGGGGGGTGCTCAATGCTGGCACCGCCTAACCCTGAAAGCGATAGGGGCGCCCCGCCAGGCGCCCCCGAAATCGCAGTCCAGTCCAATCAGCACAGTCAAAATAGCAAAGACGCTTCGCGGCTTCAAGCGGGGAAGCTACGCCGTCTCTTCTCGTTCTGTCGCGCGACCGCTCACGCAGTTGCCCGGCTGGCCTATGGGGTGGCGCGATGAACGCCGATCGCGCTATCGCTGCCCTGAAGGGCCGATGTTTCTGCCCCTGCCACAACCCGCCGCACGGGGTCCATGCAAGCCCGCTGGCGCGTCCTTTGCCGCCCCCGCGCAAGACACCGGCCGGCCGAGTTCGCCGTCTGGCGCGCGTCCCTGATGTCCAGCAAGCTGCCTCGCCAACGGAGGTGGTTGGGATGCCGGGAAGCGATCAGGAATACGACACCGAAGAACTGGACGATCTCACCCTCGCGACCAGATTGCTAACGGGGCGACACGACTGGGAAGATGATCTTCCCACCAAGCGCTACCTCGATGCAGATGAGGAATTTATAGGCCGCAAAGCGATCGTGCGTCTTCTTCTCGGTCGTAAGCCGCTCGACAACAGCCTGAGGCGTCACCTAGCCGCGTTGTTTGATCCCGACCCGGGCCCATCCTCCGAGCCCGTGGAACGCCGGCTGGTTTTCGCCCGCCGCCGCGGGCGGACAAACCAAAACCTCCGGAAATTGCAGATAGCCGTCGCGGTCGTTGAGTTGCGCAATCAGCAGCCGGCAATGTCACGCGACGACGCAATAAACGAAATCACCGAACGGTTCGGCTTCAAATCGACACGCACGGTTGAAGTCGCGCTCGAGTACTTGGCGGCGGTCCGGAAGAGTTACTGAAGTCAAATGGGCGATTTGGCTTCGGTGCATTGGAGAATGAGCACACCTAGTATCGCGTTGGTACCGAACGTACCGATTTCTCGACCCTAACGGAGCCGCCAATCATGAGTGACTTTGAGCCGTTGACGATCAGCGTACCCGAAGCCGGGAGGCGATATTTCGGAGTTGGCCGTGTGGCTGCGTACGCAGCGGCGGCAAGGGGCGAAATCCCAACCATCCGAATTGGCAAGCTTCTCCGGGTGCCTGTCCGCGCCTTGGAGCAAATGCTCGACAATGCCTCTTCCACCCAGGCTGCCTAAGAAAAAACCCCGGCGTGACGGCCGGGGCTTAGGCAATTTTCAGAAAAGCAGACAATGAATTCTCACAATATTTGCGCTCAAGGCGCAAACCAATTTTGACATCCGAACATTCGGATTCGATTTCCAACGCGAATTGCGAATTGTCGGCCCCGTCAACAGACGCCGGCCGATTTCTTTGCCGGCGCCATTTGGTCCCCGCAGGCCTGGCTGATTTGGTCGCGGCGCTGGCCGGTCTCGGTTCGTCGGAGATCGGCCGATGAGCATGACCACCAAATTCCCAGTCGGAAAATACACATGCGAGATGACGTGGTCGCCAAAAGGCGGGCTGATCTGCGAATGGAGTCCATATCTTCCGGACGCAAAGTCTTTCGATCAACACCTCATGAAGGAATATCGCTCCGGACGCGACACATTCATTCAGAAAATAGCTGAAACCCTGGGCGGACGGGTTCTGGTGCTGGAGATGGGCTCGTGAATGCCCACGCCAACCCAGAGCAGCACGGCGCCGCAGAGAACCCCGCACCCGATCATGCGGCGATCCGAACACACGTTGCAATGCTGCACATACTTGCAGAAAGAGCCGGCGTGAAAGGCATCCTCACATTCACCCGGATTGATGAGAAAAACACAACACACACCGAGCGTTTTGCTATCGGTCAAGATGACAAGATGGCGGATGCCATCATCGGATATGCATCCCATCCTAACCTCAACCTGTATGCGTCCCATGTTATCTTTCGGAGCGACATGCCTGCGACCAGCTCAGGCGGCGAAAACGATGTCCGCGCGGTCCTGTCCCTCGTTGGCGATCTCGATGCGGATTTAGGAAAGACTGCCATAGGTCTGAATGAACTTCCGCTGCCGGCGCCTTATGTCATCGAAAGCTCCGAGGGCAATTTCCAGCCCGTTTTTCCGCTTGGCCGGGCCTTACCCCCTGCGGAAGCAAAGCCGATAGCTATAGCGCTAAGCGATGCGATCGGCGGAGACAGCGGGACAAAAGACACATCCCACCTCTGGCGCATCCCCGGCACACTCAACTGGCCGACGAAAAAGAAACTCGACCGAGGGCGCTCGCCTATACCGCAACTGGTCAAGATCAAGCTTGAATGGAGCGGCGATTTAGTTGAGCCGGAAGCCATCAAGGAGGCGGTAAAGGGCTTCGCGAAGAAGCCCAAGGATCCGCCGCCAAACAGCGGGTCGGCGGGGAACTCGACCGAAACATTCGACGATCTTCCTGCGGACCTCAAGAAACTGATAGCCGCCCGCAGCTACCCTGGCGAGGATCGATCCAGAACGGCAGGGTCGGTCGCATTCAAGTTGTTCCGGCGCGGTTGGTCAAACGACGCCGTCCAGGCACTCTTTGAAAGGTTTTCTGAAGGCATTGGCGAGCGCTACGCAGATGGCAAGACAGACATCCGCAAAGAAATCGAGCGCCTGCGTCAGAAGTTCGACGAGAAGGACGCGGAACCCGGCGCTGAAGGCGGCGAGGACGATGTCGCGCGCTTGAACAAGATGCATGCGGTGCTGCCAATCGGCGGCAAGACTCGCGTCGTGACATTCGGCGAGCTGCCGGATTTTCCTGGCCTCGAAACCATCGTGATGACACAGACGCTCGGCGACTTCGCGGCGCTGACCAACAAATATCGTCACAGCTATCGTGATAAGAAGGGCGAGCTGCAAAGCCAGCCTCTGGGCAACCACTGGATCGGCAGTCCGAAGCGCCGGCAATACGACGGCGGAATGGCGTTCGTGCCGCGCCACGATGGTGATGTGGGCAACCGGCTAAACCTCTGGCGAGGCTTCGGCGTGAAGCCCGTCAAACCGGAGGGCAAGAGCGGTGCGGCTGGCTGCAATAAATTTCTGGACTTCATGCTCAAGATAATATGCAGCGGGAATGAAGAGCATTTCGATTACTTGCGGAAGCGCGAAGCGACCATCATCCAGAAACGTATCCGCAGCGAGATAGCGATCGGACTGCGGACGAAGGAAGAAGGCTGCGGCAAAGGCTTCTACGAAGCGACAATGGGGCGCCTGCTCGGCGACCACGCCATGCAGATCACAAACCCTAAGCACATTGTCGGGGCGTTCAACCCGCATTTGGAGACACTGTTGCGGCTAACAGCCGACGAGGCGTTGTTCGTCGGCAGCCATGAGCACCGCAACGCTCTATTCAGTCTGATTACCGAGGCCAAGCTGACGATCGAACCCAAGGGCTGTGGCGTCTACACCGCAGACAGCTTCCTTAACATCTCGATCACGAGCAACGCGGATCACTTCCTTCCGGTTAGCGGGACAGCGCGCCGATTCCTAATACCGACCGTATCTACTGCCCGCATGCAGGATTTTGCGTACTTCAACGATCTCAAGGCCCAGCTACATGATGGCGGATACGAGGCGCTGCTCTATCACATGTTGCACGAGGTTGACCTCTCCGACTTCAACGTCCGCGTCGTGCCGCAGACGGAAGGATTGATGGAACAACGCAACCACAGCCTCAATCCGTACGAGGCTTGGTGGTGTGAGTTGCTGGAGACCGGCACGTTGGCGGGCGCCGACCCAACAGAGCCGCACCGGGCGGTCAGCAATACCTACACGCGCGAGATCGAGATCGAAACCAAGACGCGCTATGGCGACACCAGCACGCAGATAAGACACGTCACGCAGATCGGCCTTTATGACCAGGCGAGGCTGATTGAGCCGCGTCTCAAAAACCGCACTAACGATCACCGGCTCGGAGATCACCTGCGAGAAATGGGATGCGACAACTCGAAGAAGGTCTTGCGGCGGCGCGGATGGACGTTTCCGCCGCTGCTTCAATGCCGGGCCGAATGGGAGAAGCGCTATCCCGGCTGGAAATGGCGCGACGCCGAAATCACCGAATGGCGGCCCGAAGACGAGGACGACGTGCCGTTAGCGCCGAGCGGGATGGAGCATGAAGCGGCCTAGCGAAACAGAAAATGGATCGCCTGTTCCGCTTAGGCGGGTAAATGTTCCGCTTAGGCGGGTAAAGCGGAACACGAAAGGGCTAGTGATATCAAACGCTTACGAAGAAATGTTCCGCATGTTCCGCTGTTCCGCTTCCACAGCCAAATCGCTGGGAGGAGGCGCTTTCCCCAGAGTGAGCCGGTCGGCCCTCTCTCTTTTTTTATTTTCTTCTTCTAAGTGGAACAAGCGGAACATGTACAGGAAGTGCCTGCGGCGCAAGGGTTTTCTGTGTTCCGCTTGTCCGGAACAAGCGGCACAAGCGGAACAGTGCTTGGACGGACCAGTCCCGGACGCCCCCCCGTGCTAGGAAGGCGGTCAGAGGCCAGAATCATTAAAAATGAGCAAAACTCCCCCGAGAACCCATCAAATTTACGTTCCCACATTGGGAATTTTGAAATTGATCCCACATTGGGAACATGCTATGGCAATGAACGTAGTAGCAAGGAAGAGACTCAAAGACTTTTGGGAACGGTACCCCAACGCCGAGGCACCCCTCGGTACTTGGTACCAAATCGTTTCCAAAGGAGACTGGGGTGGCCCCGCAGACTTGAAGGCGGCGTTTGGGAATAACGTGGACTTTGTCGGAGATAATAGAGCCATCTTCGACATAGGTGGGAACAAGTACCGCTTAATTGTTCGCTTTTCCTACAAGTTCAAAAGCGCCCTTATCAAGTTTGTAGGCACGCACGAAGAGTACAGCAGCGTAAACGCGGAGACTGTGTGATGATGGACGTAAGGCCTCTCCACAACGAACAGGACTATGACTGGGCGATCCGCGAAGTAACTGGTTACTTCGAAAACGAGCCTGCGCTAGGCACCCCTGATGGGGATCGCTTCGAAGTTCTGTCCACCCTCATCAAAGATTATGAAGATCACCATTTTGCAACGTCCCACGGAGATCCGGTGGATGTCCTGCATTTTGCGATTGAATTGATGGGAAAAACTCAGGCCGAACTGGGAAACTTGATCGGTCGCAATCGCGCGTCTGAGATACTCAATCGCATCCGGCCGTTAACACTAGAAATGATCCGCACCATTAGCAAAGAGTGGAACATTCCAATCGACGCCCTCACAGCTCAGTATGAGCTGGCCAAGGCATATGCGTGATTCGGAATCACGACCGGGAATTTCCAATTCGCGCAAACAATTCTCTCAATTTTGTTTTGCCGCGGCATGATTGCCGGCAATTCAAAAGCCAATTCCATGAATTGGGGTGGGCAATTCATCCAATTCGCAATTGCGGGGCGGAAATTCGAACAAATTCCGGATTTGGATTTCCCCACTCCCAAAAGGAAGGCAATTTGAGCCTCTAGCAAAGTGCTACGGATTAGTGCCGTTTCGAGACCAATGGAGGCCCATTCGTCGAATGATCGACGAATTTTGTTACTCAGGAACCAACGTAACATTTGTTAGGTTTTTGCACGTGGCAGGAGCGGGTCATGTGCGACAGGTGCACGGCGATAGACACGATCATTGCGCAGTACCAGCGCATGCGGGATACCGTCACTGACACCTTGGCATTGACCTTGATTGCTGAGGTTATCGCGGACCTTATAGCTGAGAAAACTGCCCTGCATCCGGAGAGCGAGGAAGAATAAGGTCGCCTCAGTTTTTCGCCCCAAGGTACCGGCGCGTCGTGACAAGCTTATTGCTCGAGCATCGCCTCGACGGACGTGTGGCTGAAGGGCTTGCCGTTCTTGGTCAAATGGCCAGCCTCAGCAAGAGCGGCGGCAACCTTGCGCAGCGACATATGCGGCCTCGCCATCAGTTCGCGGGCCATCTGCACGGTTTCTGGGCGCGCCTCGCTATAGCTCTTGCGACCCTCAACCTTACCACCGTCTGCGCGCTTCCGCTCGCGGGCAGCGCGAAGCTTGGCCACGAGGCGCGCCTTTTCATATTCGTGAAAGGCGCCGGCAATCTGACGCATCATCACGCGCGACGGGTCGCTGGTGTCGGTCAGATCGTCACCATTGGCGGTTAGCACGCGCACGCCGCGACTGATCAGCGCCAGGATGCCAAGCTCTTGCGTCATCAACTCGCGAGCAAAGCGGCTCGCATCCTCTACAATGACTGTCCGGACACCGTTGCTTTCGATGCGGTCCAACAAAGCAGCGAAGCCAGGCCGTGCTTCAATCGGATCGGCGCCGCTCACTGCCGCGTCGTTGTATTCCTCGACCAGGGCGAACCCTGCGCGCTTGGCAAAGCCCTCAATGGCCGCGCGCTGGCGCTTGTCGCTGTCCTTGTCAGCGCCGACGTTGGCCGCGCTCGAGGTACGCAAATAGGCGACTGCTTTGGTTTTCTCTTTGCTGGCCATGGGCTTGCCCCGAATTTGTACTTCAATTCTCAAGAAATATAGTACAGCATCGGAGAGGGGAAGGCAACCGAAAGCCGTGCCCTCCATGGATAAAACTTAATGTACCGTTTCGCATAAAAATATGGACTAATACTTAACCGCTTGGTAAACCATCATCTATGGAAAAAATCACGCGATACGATTCTCGGCTGATCCTGGATTGCCCTAGCGAACTGACGCAGGCGATTGATGCTGCCGCGACAGCCCGGTTGCAAAAGCGCTCAGAGTACCTGCGGCGCGTGCTCGCGGATCGGGTCGAGGCGGACGGCGTTCCGTTGACCCGTCATGGCTAAGCCGAAAAGCTTCAATTCGACGGCATTGAAATTGCGGGAGCCGCTTAATGCGCGCGCCCGCAATATCGGTGTTTGTCAGCCCGTCTTGCCGGGAAGATGCAAAGTCCGCCTGGGCGGTATCCCTCGCCTGCTCTGGGACAGATATTCCCACGCTGGAGAATCCGAGACTCCAACTTTTGTTCTCGTGCAAGCTGAAGCCCAAATGCTTTTCACAAGGAATTTTGATGCCTGACAATTCATCCAAATCGCGGAGATAGGCCTTTGCCTCAAAACCCGCTTGAACGCTGGCGGCCGCCTAATGTGTATTACGCGGACCTGGTTAACCGCGCCCGAGAACTCGATCCTAAATCTGTCGTTGCGGGTGCCGCCAGTCCTGGCGAAATTGCCCGCATGGAAAAGCTGGTGGACCGGCTTGAGAAAGAGGCTGCTGCAAAAGAGGCTGCAAAAAGGGCCGCTGCACAGCAGAGCATCGAGCCTCTCGGCATCGCGAATGGCGGGCTGTATGAGTTGTGGCATCGCGCGCATCGGGCTCGGATGAAAATTGCCGAAGCGCAGGCGAAGCTGGGCTCGAATCCGCACGGGTCATTCAGTTTGCGCCATGATCTGGCCGACTTGAAAATGCTGAACCCGCCGCCTGAATGTTTTGAAACGCCACCCGACATCGGCGGGGGTCCGCCCTGCGCCGGGACGCTGGAGAAAGCGGATTTGCTGGCGGCCAACCTGAGTGTTGTCGCCGAGAAAAACGCGCGAGCGGTGACGGGTCTCCGGGAAATGTGCGCATGGGCAGAAGCGGGCATGGAGCAGCAGAACCGCCGCCTGATCCGGACGCTGTTCGAGCGGCTGCGGCTGCTGGAAGAGGCGAAATGAGTGACGCCGTAGAAGAGGCTACGCGCGAATGGCGCGCATTCCTTGAAGAGAACTTCGATGCCCTTCTTGAGGGCATGCCGAAGCGTGCGCCCGGCTTTTGGAAGGATCTCCCCGAATGCCCGGTCCTGGCGATGTTTGAATTATTTCCCGTGACGAAATTGAATTGATCCGACCACATTTTTAAGAGGTGATTTATGACTAATTCCAAAACTCAGCGGCCCGCGCGCCATGGCTCGTTCCGCGACACCCCGGCGTCGCCTCCCCCGGTCAAGAAGGAGCACCTGCCGCCCGCTCCAAAGGAGCCCGAAGCCCGTCGCGCGGGTGAGAGGCACCACGCTGCCAAATGTCACAAGAGTGCGGGTTCCGGCAAGCTTAGCGGCGGCGAATGAACGGCATCGGCGCCTCACCGCTGGACGCCCCCCGTCTGGGTGGCCCTGCTTGTCCCAGTCTTAAAAAGGCGCACGGAGGCCGTCCCCTGACGGCGCAGCGACCGCTTCTAAATCAAGTCGAGTGGCGACTGCACTACGGGAATGGTCGCAAGCCGATGATTGTCGTGGTTCTGGATGATGTTTGGCCGGGCATGTGGCGTGTGGTCGGGCCGGATGGAACGCTGTCCGATATGGCTAATCTTACGCGGGCCAAGGACGCGGCTGTGCTGATTTGCCAGCATGGCCCGCCTGAGAGGAATTGGCGGCGCTTTCGTTGGGAGAGGGTTGGGTTGCAATGAGCGACACTTCACCAAAGCCCCGCAGGAAGCCCCCCAACGCCGGCAAGGGACGCAAGGCTGGCGTGCCGAACAAAACCACGGCGCTGTTAAAGGACGCAATTTTGCGAGCGGCAGAAGAGGCTGGCGGCAAGGAGGGATTGACGGGCTACTTGAAAGAACAGGCCACTAAAAATTCTGGTCCCTTCATGGCATTGCTCGGCAAAGTGCTGCCGATGCAGGTTAGCGGCGGCGACCCCGACAATCCGGCCCAAAGTCACCGTGTCATCATCGAATTTATCGAAGGAACTGCGCCGTGAATCCACTAGCTGAACAATCTTCGCCACCGCAGCCGCAAGGCGCGCCGCAAGGCAATAATCCGCTCGCCAGCTTGGCGGGACCGTTGGCGGGCCTTCCGCCTCGCCCGCCCGCACCTTCCGCCGCCCAGGCCACGGCAGCAGTGAAAAGGTTCGGGGCCGTGGCCGATGCGATGCGAACCGTCATGGCCAATCCTGACCTGGGGCGCCGGAACATTCGACCAGCGATTCTTGATCAGGCCAGCAAATTAATGTCGGCCCGCGTTCTCTCACTCCCCGAGACGGTCCAGGCCATCGGTAAGGTCACCGACGACCCCTTGGCTCAGAAATCGCTGGTTGCCGGCATTTTCAACCAGGCCCAGCAAGCCGAGGCCGCCGTCCTCGCGCACCACACTGCTGCAGTCGCCACCGGCATGGTGCAGCGTGGGGGTGAGAAGTATCAAGCCGCCGACCACGACCGGCACATTCAATCCCTCCTAGCTCATTACCCGCGAGTTTGATCCATGGCCGATGTCGGACAAGTTGACACGTCCTTTTACAAGCCACTCCTGCCCCCCAATCAGGGGCAGCTGCAGCCACTCGACGTGATTCGCATTATTGGCGGACTGCAGGAAAATCAGATCCGGCAACGGAATATGGACGCCCTTCAAGGGATCGGCGGGGCTTATAGTCGAAACGTATCTCCAACCGGAGACATCAACGTTCCGGGCTTGCGCAGCGATATCGCCCGCAACGGCGGTGTGCTCGCAGGCGAAGGGCTGCAGCAGGCAACGGCCAATTCAGATGCTGATCTGAAACTGAGGTCTAGCTGGCAGCAAACGTTACGCGGCGTGTACGGTCAGTTGGCCACGCAGCCTATCGTGACCGATGACGACCTCGCGGCGGCAAAGGTGACTGCAGCAGGTGCTGGCGTGCCGCCTGGCGTCATTCAGCAGTATGTCTCGACGATGCCGCGCGCGAACAATCCCAAAGCATTCAAGAATTGGGCGACCGCGCAGTCTAATTTGGCTCGCGGTCCGGAGGCGATCTCAGCACCGGTTACGGTACCCGGCCAACGTGGCGAACCTATCCAGATTTCGGAAGGCAGTGCTGCTCGGGCTCGAGCTGGTGGCGGCCTCCAGACGGGCATGCCGCCTGGCTTTAATGAGGCCCAGGTTCAAACTGGCGCCGGGTCTGGTGCGGCACTCAACGACGCACGGCAACGTGGGCTGAATTATCGTCAGGAAGTGTTCCCGCTCGAGACGGCAATTCCGGCTCTCGAAAAGCTTGGGCCCAAGGGCAGCGGACCCGGGACAGAGACGACCAATCATCTGAAATCGTTTCTTATCTCAAACGTCCCCGGCGTCTCGCAGTCGAGCTTCAACGGAACGGTTGAGGACTACGATAAAGCCAAAAAATATTTGACCGATTTCGTCAACCAAAATGGCAACACAGGCACGAACGACAAGCTGGCGGCTGCTTTTGCTGGCAATCCGAGTGTCGGCATTTCGAATGCTGCAGCCGTCGATGTCGCGAAATCGGCCCTTGCGTTGCGCCGTATGAAGCAGGCCCAGCTTGTTGAGTTTGAGAAATCCGGCCTTCCCGATAGTGAATTTGCCAAGTGGGCAAGCCGTTGGCAGATCAACCACGACCCCCGGGCGTTTGGGTTTGACATGATGACGGTTGCACAGCGCAATGCCGTGTTGAACAGCATCTCTGACAAAAAGATAAAGGACGAGAAGGGAAAGGAGGGGCCGGTAAGCCCTCGCGATCTCTTTAAGTTCCAGGTTGAGGATGCGCATGCTGGCGGCATCCTCCAAGATCCGAAGAAGCAATAAAAATGGCTGATGCTTTCGCCTCTAAATGGGGAACCAGTGAGACTGCTGCGGCTCCTGTAGCAGACGATACGGGCACGACTGTTACAAATGATTTCGCCAAGAAGTGGCTGGCTGCTCCGGAAGAAAATACGAAAGAGAACACGGATACCTATACTTCTGCCGCCAATGCTGCTCTCGGCGGAATCATTGAAGGCATCCCGGTTGTCGGGCCGTCGCTGAAATCTGGAACCGAAAAATTCGGTGCCAAAGTCCGATCGATGATTTATGGCACTCCGTATGAAGACGAATTACGGGCCGTACAGAACTACGTCAAACAATCAGCGCAAGCGCATTCAGGGCTCAATACGGCCGGCGAGATTACGGGCGCGGTAGCTCCTATGCTGGTGGGCGCCGGTCTAGCTCCCCGTGCATTTGGGTTGGCTGGCTCGACTGCGGAGCGTGCGCTGTATGGCGCCGCCTCTGGTGGCGCTATCAATGCGGCGGACACGGCGGCGCGCGGAGGCAGCCTCGGCGATATCGTGGGCTCCGGTGCGCTTGGCGCGGGTGTTGGCGGGGCTTTGCCGGTGGCGGGTAAGGGGATCGGCGCAATTGGCAGGGTGCTCGCGCCAGGGCCGGACGCTGCGACGGCCCGGCTGGTCCAACGCGCTGCCGATTTGGGTATTCCAATTCGCCCTGCTCAAGTCAGCACCTCGCCATTCGTCAACAAGCTCGATCAGATGGCCGCGAAGGTCCCCGGATCGGGGATGGGCGCTCTAGTCGAAGAGCAGCAAACCGGGCTCAATCGAGCAACTGCACGAACGTTCGGCGAGAATGCTAGCGCCGTTACCCCCGAAGTGATGGCGTCGGCTAAAAAGCGAATTGGCGACGCCTTCGACGATGTTGAGAAGGGCACGACAGTTCAATTCGATCAGCCGCTGATTTCCAGGCTGAAGGCGATCGTCGGGGATGCGTCGGGGGTTCTCGAATCCGGCCAAATGACTCCGCTCAACAAGCGAATAAACGCCATTATTGATTTGGCCGAGAATGGCGAGTTCGACGGCAAGACGTTCAACAACATGATGAAGAAAGACGCGCCGCTTAGTCGTCTTCAGAAGGCCTCAGACCCAAACATTCAATATTATGCCGGTCAGATTCGATCCGCGTTGCAAGATGCTCTTGAGCGCTCGGCATCGCCAGAGATGGCGCAGAAATACAATCAAGCTCGCCTCCAATACAGAAATCTAAAGACGGTCGAGCCCGTTGCCGCGAATGCGCCGACCGGAAACGTATCGCCACTGGCGCTCGCCGCTCAGGTTCGGAAGTCAAATCCCAGCTTCGCTTACGGTGGCGGTGGCGATCTGGGCGACATAGCCCGTATCGGTCAGCGCTTCATGCGACAGCCGGCTGATAGCGGAACGCCGCTCGGCAATAAGGTGCTCGATCTGATGACGCATGGCGGGATTGGCTTGGTAGCCCCTGCGATCGGAGCCGGAGGCTATGCGGCCTATCACGGCGACTCCCCGCTAGAAAGCACGGGTTGGGGGCTGGCTGGTTTGCTGGCGGCGGGCTTGAGTGCTCGCGGCGCGACAACCCTCATGAATCGACCAGAAGTTTTTGGCTCAGCGTTCCGTCGTTTGCCAGCCGCGGTGCCAGCGTACAATCAGCAATCGTCGCCGTAGCGCGATCGTTCCCAACGATCGATGCGTTCATAGCCGTAGATGCAGCCCAAAGCCCAGATAATGCCGAACCAAAAACCGAGCGCTGCATCAGTGCTCATCGCGCCAACTATGAGTTTAACGAGGAAACAGAAGGCCGCCAGGCCGCCCCAAATCCAAAGATGGAATAGAATTTTGCGCATGAGGCGGGATTCTAAGTCGAATGTAGGGGAGAAGGGAAGCAAAAATGCACTACGGTCCTAGCTGGGCTTGGAATTTGAATTGACCGGAAGCCATTGAGGCTCGGCGTCAAGTTGCAGAATTTTGTAGACGAACTGCATATTCCGCGCCGATTCGATCAGTCGAGCAAGAGCGGCAGGATTTTGCCGAAAGTTCACCAGCCAGACATTTTCGCCAAGCCGCTCGACACCTTTTTGCTTGTCTAACGGGTCTGTTTTCGAAGATGTCAGCCGATCAATCTGGCCGATGAACGTAAGCCAAGCCTGATTGCTGCTTGTGTTGAAGTGCTGCTCGGGAATTTCGACCACGATAAGTGCGCTATGCATGGCCTCCTCCTTAAGTGTCAAGCCTCGGCTTGATTGCCTTTCTGAAGAGCGCTTTCAAATATCTTTTTGTCCGCACTTGCTTTAATCGCGTTTATGCACTCAAGCGCACGAGTGCGAAAATAGATGAAATCATCACCGCCGTTGCGATGGTTTGAGAGTTTTTTGCATAACTTCGCAATCTCCGGACTACTGAAGAACACAAAGTGGGTTGTGTGAGCGAAACAATTTCTTATGTCCTTTATGATTCGAAGGTCTCCATGCACATCTTTTTCGATCAGGCCAAATGCAAAAGAGATATCAATCTTGGCGGAAAAGGTGCTTAGCGGTCCATAACCTTCAAAGAGTTTGGCGGCCATTGTATTGGACAACGGGCGCATGGCGCTAAGTAGCAGCTTTTGAAGCTCGTCCTCGACGAGCCCCGCGATTACCAACGCGTTGCCGGCATCCGTTTGCTGAGAAAGCAGCTTAATCAGGTCCTCTTGGCGAATCTGCCATTTAGGATCTTGGCTCATTCTCCAAATGAAGCTCAACCATAGAACGCACGCAAGCGGCGTTTCATTGTCCGATCACCGGATACTCGAACGCCACGCCCTCGCGGTCGTGCTCGCCGAACCACTGTCGAGCGGCATCCTGATCGGCGAAGACCTTGATGTGGTCCTTGTCACCGACCTGCTTGCGGGTATCCACGTAAATCCAGACGGTCATAGCTCATCCATCATCTGCCGGAACATGTCCTTCACGTCGGGGATGCGAACCGGCTTCTCCCGCGGTCCTTGATATTCCCTGAGCGCGTGCATTTGCCGGCCTGCGATCTCGTCGCGCTTGGTCGGATTTGGCTCAGCGTAAAAGGCGTGCATGTCTTCCATGAAGCTGCGCGCGGCCTCGGGCGGTAATTCAATAGGTTTTCGGGGCATGAGTTGAAGATAGTGGCCTGGCCGCGCGATTGCGAATCAACCGCTACCTTGCTTTTGCGCTAAACCATGATCGGGATGAGTGGGAAGCGGTCCGCCTATAGTCGCCCAAATCGCTACCGCGATTGCGGCCGCAGCAATAAGATAGGCGATCGGTCGGCTCGGCTTTTTCCACGCAAGAAACTCTCGCATCGGTATGAGCTGCTTACGCTAACGACCCGATCATCCATTTTACAGTTGGACGATGGACGAAAAGGGACCCCAGGGTCACGCCCCAGGGCCAGTGAGCAACTGCAGACTAAGCGGTTAGCAAAAGCCTGCAAAGTATCAAGCCGGATCGCTCAATGACGTTCCCAACACAAACGGCCCCGGCGCACGGGGCATGGGCCGGCCATAGGCGGGCATTGCGAATGAAAAACCCTAAGCTTCGGGCGCCGAAATTTGGGGCTTCCCCATGCGGTCCTGGATGTGTGCCGGGTCCGCGCTAGTCAAACGCGACCAGGAAATCGGTTCCTATTCCGGTGGCTGCAGCTCGCTATTCAGCCAACCTATGACTCGGTCGATCTTCAAGGGATCGGTCTGGTCACAATCAGAGCCGTCGCATTGCCAGCAGACCAACCCAACCATCTTGCGCGCTCCTCTGGCGTGAGGCGTCGGCTCGGCATGGGCCTGCGACCAAGCATTCGCGGAAGGGAGTATCGCGTGTGATGAAGCAGCCGCTCGCTTTGATCTGGATCAAAACTACTGAGGCGGTGTTATTTGCGATAGTTGAAGGGAACTCAAAAGAGGCTCCGATGGAACAGTCCACGTTCACTACAGAAAACTTGAAGCCCTCAGATCAACTTCAGTCTTGCCAGTCGGGAGCTTCGATTGGCGTGTTTGAGCGTGCAGTGCGAATTATCGATGCGGAGCTGAAGTCCTCGCGTTTGCAACCGGCGAAGCTTTGCAGTCGATTAGAAGTTTCACGATCTCAACTGTATCGCTTGTTCGAGCCCCATCGAGGCGTTGCAAGATATGTCAAGAAGCGACGTTTGCTTCGGATTTTTGAGGTGCTCAGCGACCCTAAAACCCATGAAACGATAGCCGCTCTTGCCGCCGGATACGGCTTCGACGATCCATCGAGTTTCTGCCGAGCCTTCAGGCGGGAATTTGGTCGCAGCGCAGGAGATGTACGCGCATCGGCACTGGCCGACATGGCCAAGGGCGAGCATGCCCCGGTAGTTCGATAGATTTGAAGGGCATGGGTTGAAGATAGGCCGCCATGCTCGGGTTTGCGAATCTGAAAGGCCCCAAGCCCAGGAGGGGGGACGCGAGCGACCTCACCAAGCCTGGGGCCCACTTCCGCGCGCGGCCTGGGGGGCTAAGCCGCGCTTGGATTAATTCCGGAGTTGCCGCGGCGGTTCCTATGCGAATAGGTCCGCGCCGGCCTGCATGGCTAGGAGAACTACTGAGCGTAGAATTACTGAGAACAAAACCTTCAGGCGGCTTTCATTTGAGTTTTTCACGCTCATCGCGCGCAACGGCTTTGGCGTCTCGCTCTGCCTGTTCGCTGGTGAGCAGTTCTGGCCTCATCCGTCGGCCCGGCTCGTCGTCCCAGTAGAAATACCTAGACGGCCGGCCGTCAGAGAACCGGACCTCATAACTGCCGCACTTCGGCACGGCTTCATGCTTGATCAGGCGGATTGTCATCACCCATGATTCCGCCGATCGGGGCCACACGCAAATCATCAATCCCTTGGGGCGCGGAACGGCGACGGACTACAGGGCGTCGTGGCCGCGGGAGAGCCGCGCGGTCAGCGCGCGACGGTCCGCGCCATGATCGAACAGCCGTTAGGTCGCGGACCTAGCACAAGCGGCACCGTCCCCAGCGTGCGCAGCAGCCGCCGCAGCCGCCGCAGCCACCACAGCCACCAACTCGGCAGCCACGGCAGCCACGGCAGCCGCGGCAGCCGCGGCAACCACGGCAACCCCGCACAACAACGGCTAACTGCACACCGCTGCCAAAGGTTTCTTTATCGAAGAGATGGAATGTGGCGAGACTGATGTCGGCCATTTCTTCTTCGCCAAGAACGAAGCGCTGATTGGGTGAGGTATTGTCAGATTGCGGGATACCGGCAGTGGGCATCGTGGATGCGGATGCACTACCGATCAACGAAAGACCTAGTCCGGCGGCACCCAGCACCTTCACGGCGGCGGCTTTGGATGTGCGGTTCTCTTTCGCAGCTTTCTTCATCCGTGGCATGGTCGTTTCCTTCCTACGTTGTAGGTTCAAGCTGACGTTGCAGGTGCTCCCGTACCGAATGCGAACCGGCGCATCGGGTTCCTATTCGCGAGAGCGCTTTTCTTCAACATCGCTTGAGGTGCGAGCGATAGCGCTCGCCGGAACTTTTCACGTCCGGCTCCCGCCCTCACAGGCCGAGGCGGTAAGGCGCACAACCCATTGGCGCCGAGCTACAGTGCGTTGTGGGTGGGGAAAGGGGCTACCAACTAAGGCGGCCTTACTCATAGACCTATTCTGGTGGGCGTAGCCCGGGGGATGTAAGCCATTCGTTTATACGAGAGCCGGTCTCGGCCTGCCGGGCCTTGCGGATCATCTCATCGCGTACCGCGCCAGGCGGAAGCAATTTGGCCTCAGCTCGCAGGCGCTTCGCTTCTTCGGAAAGTCGTTCTTCAAGCGATTGGGTTTGTTTGAAATGGCGACGCTGCATGACACGATCTCCTGCTCACGGGCCCTAACCGTTGGGTTTGAGTTTCCCGATCCTAGTATGCCGAAGCCCGCCCGTCAGTTCCCTTGTGAACACAGGATTGTTTGGTCGGCCCAGGAAGCCGCGTGGAAGCGCCTTCTGGCCGGCCGCCACCAACGCCCCGGGGCGGCTACGGCGCGGCGGCAAATGGCCAATCTATTTCAACGGCTTCAATCCGACATAGGCGCGCGTTAGTTGGTCGCTGATTCCACGCGCTCGTTCCTCAGTTAGTGCCGCCGCTGCGCCTTGCTGCATTTTAGCGGGACGCTGATTCCTCCGGTCCCAAACCATCCATGAGCCCGCCACCCTTCCTTTCCGAATGACGAAACGCGGCGGACGGGGCTCGGGCTCTTGGTTCATCATGGCTTCACCTTCAGCCCGATCTCGACTGGGCGACCTAGTAACAGGACGTGTTGACCCATTGGCCATTCACGACGCTGCTGCAGGTTCGAGGCGCCGCTTGTTGAACCGGTTGAATTGGTTGGATCGGATGATACTCAGCCGGGAAGAAGGTCTGCGGTTGCGGGCGGGAGAGATACGCCCCCAGTAGAGCCGCGCGCTGAGTCTCTGGAGGCTATGGATAGCGTTCTGGCGCGCGTGTTTTGGTTCACTAGGCGGCGGGCAAACGAATCCGAGGCTTCCCTAGGCCTTCTGTGGTTGCTTGCATGGTGGTTCTCATTGGGTTGGGCTTTCTACAGCCACGCCGTGGGACAGCCGCGGCAGCCGGGGGGTAGAAACCTGCCAATGAAACAGGTGCGGCGCTTCGCGAAGAGGTTGGCGACGCCGAACCCTCGCTCGGCTCTTTCGACCGGATGGTCAGCCAGGAGAAGTCCTGGCGGGCCAATGGCGTGGCGGATTTGGATGCCCGAGCTGGACACATCCGACGATGAGCCGGCCCTCGGCAGTCTCGACCACCATCACAGTCAAGAGGAATGGGCCGCGGGCGGGCGGCGCGACCTCGAGCTGGATGGTGCCGAGTTCGGCATCGGCGATATCGACGGATTGCTGGAGCAAATCGGCCCGCAGGATTGGCAAGCTGGCAAAGGGGGGATGCTATGAAGCGGATCAGAGAGCGCAACGCCGGCTATATCTATAAGTTCTCACCGGAAGCACAGGCCCTCGAGCGTGTCGAGTACATCGTCAAGACGCTGCGGGAATGCTACGTCCGCGATGACTGGCGGTTGGACGAACATGACGCGGCTAGGGTGGTGCAGTGGTTCCGTTGGATCGCAGAGGGTCAGCCTGAAGAGGAAAACGACCCGGAGTGGGGTTTTGTCATCAAATGGATGACGAAGCACGGACAGTCGTTCGACTGGATACTGTCCGGCGACCCACGCTGCATGATCATTAACGGGATGCTACGAGCCGATGCGAAACGCCCAGCGAAGAAGCGCCCGGCAAAGCTAAGGGTGGCGGCATGAGCGGGAACAATATCTGCTGCGACAATTCCGGCCCGGATGTTTTCATAGGCGAGTTGCCCCGGGTGGAAAGGATCGGCGTCAACCGGCGGCTCATCTTCACCTGCCGGATCCTATGGACCCCGACTTGCCGGGCTATTGTCGCCAAGCTGATCGTGCCTGCGGGCTACATGGCGGCGCTCGCCTACATGATTGCCGGGGATGGCGCGAAGCCAGTGATTGCCGCCATCTGCTGGCGGTGATGGAGCCAATCGGGTCCGCAAACTGACGGACGGTCCTAAACGTCAGCCCGCCCTGGCGCTTCCGGGGCGGGTTTTTCTTGGATTCCATGATCGGCCGACCTAAGCTGTCACCGTTTAAAAGGGAGTGAGACGTGGCGACAGGTACAGTGAAGTGGTTCAATCCAACCAAGGGCTATGGGTTCATTCAACCGGACAGCGGCGGCAGGGATGTCTTCGTGCACATCTCCGCCGTCGAAAGAGCGGGACTGAGCACTCTCAACGAGGGCGCCAAGGTGAGCTACGAAGAAAAGAGCGACAGAGGCAAAATGTCGGCTGAAAATCTAAGAGTTGGGTGAGTCTCACTTCGGGAAATTCGCCGAGGCGCTCCCCGGCGTGTCTCTGGCTCATCTTACCGGTAACGCTTGCGAGACGGATTGCCCGGATCGAGTTCGTCCCCGAGAAACGGCTCGGCTGCGGCTTGCGCAAAAGCAGCGCTGTGGGCGGGAAACTTTTTTTGAAAGCCGAGTGGCGGGGGCTACTTGCGCGCCCAGATATGGTTAAAATCTGCTTTTGTTCCTCCTTCAATAGCGTTCATTAGCTTCCATTAGGCGGTTCGTCGGCCAAGACGTTGATGACGCTGGCAGTATCGCCCATGGAAAGGGCGGGTTCGCCCTCTTCTGATTTCTCGGGCCTTGATCCAGACTGAAAGGATCGCGTCGGTAGCCGATACTCACCACGTGATCTTGGGTTGGAAATAATGATCTTCCGTTCGCGTAGAGCACTCACATACAGCGAGTATCGCGGCGTTTCTGCTATGCTTGGGCTCCCACGGCCCCCACTCTTTGACCACTGGCGCCGGGGATGCACTGTATCCTAGACCGTCACAGAACATGCAGTCGGATCTGAAGCGCTCGGCTTTCCAGCATGAATCGCAGCGGATGATTTGCTTGATCGACATCCCGCATTTCGGGCAAGCGGTTGCATGGTCACTTACGTGGTGGCGGCACTCGGCGCACACGGCCAACATGATGTAGTCTCCCCTGCTACCAAGATTTTAGCAAACTGTGCTGTCGGGTGTCGATTTCGAGAGCGCAGATTGTCACGATTTTCCCTTCGCCTTCAGCCCGATCTCTATAAGCTTCCCGATCGCCTCGGAGACGGTCACGCCATTTTCTTTGGCCCATGCGCCAATCTCGGTAGCCTTCTCGGCGCTTAGGCAGAATGCGTGTGGTTTGAGCCCGGCTTCAACTAGTCGGCGGATGGCCTCGGACCTAGAAGCGGCGTCGTGCTGGCTGGACCATTTCTTGATATCGCCAAGTAACCGGGGCGGCAATCGAACCCCTATCAATGGGTCCCTTACCCTGGCGGGCCTTCCTCTTTTGGTGTTATCACTATTGATTTCTTCATGTTTGGGTGTTACAGTAAATGCAAGCCGAGGGGAAGCATCAACTTCCGCCCCGGCTCTAACCCGAGCCACAAGGACCAGAATCTAAATGACCCGAGCTGACAGCGTGCATAGCACGCCACCCTTAAACACGTCACCACCGCGTCCTCTCACGTCACAGGAACGCGGCGACCAATTGCTGACGCGGTGGCGTCTGGCCCGCGCCGCAGGCATTCCCGCAGACCGTAGGCTGGAGGAGCGCGCATGACAATCGAACAACCCATGTGCCCGCCCAGGCGCCCTAGTGACGCCAGTCATGCCAAAAGCTTCCGGGACCTTGAGGGAGATATTTGCGATCTGTCATTAATGGCAGAGCTTGCTGCCGACCGGATAGAGAGCATTCTGGACTCGTTCTCCGAGGCCGATCCGGACCAAAGGGGATATGAACGCGGCACGTTCGCAATTCTCCATCTCCGGAGAATGATCGACGCGCTCAAGGCGAAATATTATGCGGAGTGGCAAGCAGCGCGCGGGGAGACGGTCTGATGCATATCATGGAAAGAATACAGGCCGTCCAGGCGGCCGAAGAGAGCGATACGCCCTTTCTCCACGCCACCAATATGGAGGACCCGCTAGCCAGTATTCGCAACCTCGTGTCGGCACTCTGTTTGATATCCGAAACGATGGAAGAACCGTTTGGTCTGGTCGTCCAAGAGCTGGCGCGGACAATCGGCAACAAGGCTCGTGAACTCAGTGAAGAGCACAAATATTTTTTCCGGCTTCACCATCCCTGTCCTCCGTCTGAGGGCGAAGGTTGGCCGACAGACAACGAGGATTGATCAAAACAACCCCGCCCGCGTGCCCATTTCCGGTGCGCGGGCGTTCTTTCGGAGTGTCACGGGCGCAAATCACTGGTCGCGCCGGTTACACGGACCGCGTTGGTTACTGAAGCAAATTCTGAACTTAGCAAAGGCGAATGGACTCTTGCCGCGCGAAATAAAGTCGCCCTAGCCTTCATGGGTGTTCGCGGCATCGACGTTAGATGATGAGGCGAGTTCCCCGGGAAAAAACCGGCCAAGTTCGCCACCTCGTGATGCCGTTAATAGCCTGAAATGCCGATAAGGTAGGGATAGTTTAATTGAGGGCTATGCAGCGCATTTGTCGGGGTTAGATTTAGCTTCCAACGCTGGTCGTGGTCTGCCCTTGCTTCGCCATGGTCTGCCCGAGTTAGTTCACGCGTAATGAATTTCCCCGTTTGCCAACGGGACAAGCGAGACCAGTTTCCCTACTTCCATTGGGCCTCGGTTTTCGCTTTATGCGACCGACGCTTGGTGGCTTGGCAGGGCCGAGCGCCCAATGAAAGACTGAAAGTGTCTAGCGCTACCCTACAGATCAACGTCATCCCGAAACGGATGCTCAATAAATCGGAGGCTGCGCACCATTGCGGTCGATCGCTGACGAGTTTCATGATCGAGTGCCCGGTCGCGCCGGTCAAGTTCGCCAACGGCGATTTGCGTTGGGATGTGCAGGACCTGGACCTGTGGATCAACAGCCTGAAGGTCGGCACCGTCGATCATGATGCCGACGCTATCGTCGCGAGGCTCGGCGCATGACGATAGTCCGGGTCAAAGGCTTCAAGATCTTTGACGGCCGCCACGGAAACGGAAAGAAGTATTGCTATCACCGGAAGACCGGCGAGCGGATCGATCTTGAGCAATACCCGATCGGCTCAGCCGGTTTTCTGGCCGAATGCGCGCGGATCAATGCTCTTACAGTGGCAGTGGCGCCGAAGCCCGGAACACTTGGCCTCTTGATCCATGCCTATCGCGGTCACGCCGCATTTCTTGATCTCGCGCCCCGGACGCGCTCCGATTATCAGGCCGTTTTCGATTACCTCAAGCCGATTGCCGACACGCCGCTGACCAAGTTCGATAAGCCGCTGATCGTTCGGATTTGCGACAAGGCGGCGAAGGATAAGGGCCGCAAGTTCGCGAATGACGTGAAGGCCCGGTTCTCTGGATTGTTCGGCTGGGGATCGGAGCGCGGCTATCTGGCCGCGAATACGGCGAGCGGCATCAAGGACATTCGGCGACGTAAGGATGCCCCGGACGCCAACCGGCCATGGGCTGATGAAGAACGAGACGCCGTACTTGCCGCCTGCCCGGCCCATATCAAGCCAGCCATAGGCCTGATGATGTTTACCGGCCTCGGCCCTCGCGATGCGCTGACGCTTCCCAGGAGCTTCTACAGGGCGAATGAGATAGCCACCAACCGGTCAAAGACCGGCGAGCCAGTGTTCTGGCCCTGCCCGGCCCCACTTACGGCAATCCTGGCTGAGGCGCCCCAGCATGATGCAATCACACTCTGCGCGAACTCGGACGGCAAGCCGTGGACCGTGAGCGGCTTCAGGGCCTCATGGCGCAAGGTTCGAGCGAAGCTTGAACGGGATGGCCGGGTGGGCCCCGCGCTTACGCTCTACGGTCTCAGGCACACGGTAGCGGTGATTTTGCGGGAGATCGGCATGGACGAGCGCACGATCGCCGACGCGCTCGGACAGAAGACGCTCGAGATGGCGAGACACTACGCCAAGGGTGCCGATCTCAAGCCGAAGATGCGCGGTGTGGTCCGCTCATTCGAGGCGGAATTGGACAAACGGAAAGCGAACAAAACTGTCAAACCTGACTGATGAAAGTGTCAAACCTTTCGCCGGCAGAACAAGAGGGAACAGAGAAGATGAAGAGTATCAGCGTCTT
>CAVOML010000008.1:0-133105 GCA_963697015.1 uncultured Alphaproteobacteria bacterium | reverse complement strand
CATAACTGGTCAGCGTGTCGCCATCGGGGTCGCTGGCCGTGAACAGGCTCGAGGCCGCAACGCTATTCCCGGTCGCGATCGGCACATTGGACGCCGTCACCACTGGCGCCGTCGGCCCCGCCGTGAACGGCTGCCAGCTACTCCACAACGTGCCGTCACTGGCCCGCACATAGAGCTGGTCGGCGGCCGAGCCCGCGACGTAGGTGGTCTGCGCCAGCTGTGCCGCGGTGAGGTCGATCTCGACTGCTGTGGCCTGCGTAACCCCGTTGACCACGAAGTGGCCGTTGCCGGTACAAGTCATAGAACTCATAAGTCGTGATCGTGCCGCCATCGGGATCGCTGGCCGTGAACAGGCTCGAGGCCGCAACGCTGTGCCCAGCCGCGATCGCCGCATTGGATGCCGTCACCACCGGCGGCACCGGTCCCGCCGTGAACGGCTGCCACGCACTCCATGCCGTGCCGTCATTGGCCCGCACATAGAGCTGGTCGGCGGCCGATCCCGCGACGTAGCTGGTCTGCGCCAGCTGCGCCGTCGTGAGGTCGATCTCCACCGCGGTGCCCTGCGTCACCCCGTTGACCACGAAATGGCCGTTGCCGGACAAGTCATAGAAATCATAGATCGTGATCGTGCCACCGTCGGGATCGCTGGCCGTGAACAGGCTCGAGGCCGCAACGCTGTGCCCAGCCGCGATCGCTGCATTGGATGTCGTCACCACCGGCGCCACCGGCCCTGCCGTGAACGGCTGCCAGGTACTCCATGCCGTGCCGTCATTGGCCCGCACATAGAGCTGGTCGGCGGCCGAGCCCGCGACATAGCTGGTCTGCGCCAGCTGCGCCGCGGTGAGGTCGATCTCGACCGCTGTGCCCTGCGTCACCCCGTTGACCACGAAGTGGCCGTTGCCGGACAAGTCATAGAAATCATAGATCGTGATCGTGTCACCGTCGGGGTCGCTCGCCGTGAACAGGCTCGAGGCCGCAACACTCTGCCCGGTCGCGATCGCCGCGTTGGCGGCCGTCACCACAGGTGGCTGATCGACCGGCGCTGTCACCGTGAATGGCTGCCAGGTACTCCACAAGGTGCCATCATTGGCCCGCACATAGAGCTGATCGCTGCCCGAGCCGGACTGGTAGGTAGTACTGGCGAGCTGTGCCGCCGTGATGTCGATCACGGTTGCGGCGGCCTGCGCCACCCCGCCCGCCACAAAGTGCCCGTTGCCGGTCGCGTCATAGAACTCGTAGTTCGTGATGGTATCGCCGTCAGGATCGCTCGCCGCGAACAGGCTCGAGGCTGCAAGGCTCTGGTTATGCGCCGCCGCAAGATTGGAGGCTACTACCACTGGCGCGGTCGGTCCCGCCGCGAACAGCTGCCATGAACTCCAGAGATCGCCATCAAAGGCCCGGGCATAGAGCTGGTCGGTGCCGGTCCCCCCGAGGTAGCTGGTCAGCGCCAGCTGCGCCGCGGTCACGTCGATCTCCATCGCCGTGCCCTGCGTCACCCCGCTGATCACAAAGTGCCCGCTGCCGGTCGCGTCATACAGCGCATACTCGGTCATCGTATCGCCGTCGGCGTCCGTCACGCTGAATAGCGAGGATGCCGCAACGCTGTGACCGGTCGCAACCGCAGCGTTGGACGCCGTCACCACAGGTGCATGATCCGGAGGCGCCGTCACCGTGAATGGCTGCCAGGTACTCCACAACACGCCATCATAGGCCCGCGCATAGAGCTGGTCACTCCCCGAGCCCGACTGATAGACGGTTTGTGCCAGCTGCGTTGGCGTGAGGTCGATCTCGGTGCTGCTGGGCTGCGTAATTCCGTTGACCACGAAGTGTCCGTTGCCGGTCGCGTCATACAGCGCATATTCGGTGATGGTGTCGCCGTCAGGGTCCGTCACGCTGAACAGCGAGGACGCCGCAAAGCTCTGGTTATGCGTCGCAGATATGTTCGTTGCCGACACCACCGGTGCGTGGTCGACATAATTATTGAACGTCGGTCCCGGTCCCCGCGTCGGCGGTGACACTGAACTGCTCACCGGCAAAATTGGCTGCCGGATCGAGTTGAAGGTTATAGGTAATACCATTCTCGACAATCTTCAGCACGTTACCGGATTGCAGTTGCACCGTGCCGCCGGACGCGAAAGTCGCGCCCGCCAGGTCGACTGTATCGCCGGCAACGAGTCCACCAATGACGGTGCTAGGCATTGCCGCAGCATCGATTTTCAGCAAGCCGCCAGTGCCCGCGAAAACGAGAGAACTGCCCGCAGAGCCGCCGCTGGTCAGTTCTACGACGCCCCCGGCAATCGTCGTGCCGTTCGTCGTGCCGCCCGACGCCACGGTTTCGGTGCCGCCGCTGACCACCAGGACATTGCCCGTGATCGTGCCCGCAACGTTCAGGAAACCACCGCTGGACACCGTCATATTGTGGGCCGTGCCGCCCGCGGAAATGTTCAAGATGCCGCCACTTGAGACGGCCGCGTGATCCAGGGCGCCTCCCGACGAAACGTTTACCGTGCCGCCGGAAATCCCGGTGCCGGAATTCGGCACTCCGGTAACCACGCCGCCCGCGAAAACGTTCTCGACGCCGCCGCTATAAACGGCCACATTGTTGAGCACTGTGCCGAACACATTGAAAGTGCCACCGCTCGAGACACCTACGTGGGCAGCCGAGCCACCTGCCAACAGGTTGACCGTACCGCCCGAAATTCCGGTGCCCGACCCGGACGCACCCGAGATTAATCCGCCCGACAAGACATTCTCGATGCCGCCGCTCGAAACCAGAACATCGCTTGTGATCGAACCGGCAACGTTCAGGACGCCACCGCTGGAAACCGTCAAATCATGGGCTACGCCGCCAGCGGACACATTCAACGCGCCACTGGAGACAGTCGAATGATCCAGTTCGCCTCCCGACAGCACATTCACTGTGCCGCCGGAAATCCCGGTGCCGGAATTCGGCACTCCGGTAACCACGCCGCCCGACGAAACATTCTCGATGCCGCCAGTTAGGATACCGACATTACTAGTGATGGTGCCAGCAACATTCAGCGTGCCGCCGCTCGACACCGTCATGTGCGCGGCTTTGCCACCCGACGAAACGTTCAGTACGGCTCCGGCTGAGACGCCCAGGAAGGCCGCCGTCCCTCCCGAAAGAACATTCACAGTACCTACAACATCGGTGCCGAAGTCGCCCGAGCCTGAATAAACTTGCCCCGAAATGAGGCCGCCCGACAAAACATTCTCTATGCCGCCGCTGGAGACGACGACATTGCTGATAACGGTGCCCGCCACATTCAGCGTACCACCACTAGAGACTGTCAGGTCGTGGGCCGTGCCGCCAGCCGACACATTCAACGCGCCACTGTAGATCGTCGCGTGATCCAGTTCGCCAAGCACATTCGCCGTGCCGCCGCTCGAGACACCTACAAAGGTAGCCGAGCCACCCGCCAACACGTTTACCGTCCCACCCGAAATTCCAGTACCGGATGTAGACGTGCCCGTGACCACGCCGCCCGAAAAAACATTCTCGATGCCGCCAGTCAGGATACCGACATTGCTGGTGATGGTGCCAGCAACATTCAGCGTGCCGCCGCTCGACACCGTTATGAGGGCGGCTGTACCACCCGATGAAACGTTCAGCGCGCCACCGGAGAAGACGCCGAGGAAGGCTGCCGTCCCTCCCGAAAGAACATTCACAGTACCTACAACACCGGTGCCGAAGTCGCCCGAGCCTGAAAAAACTTGCCCAGAAATGAGGCCGCCCGACAAAACATTCTCTATGCCGCCGCCGAAGACGTTGACATTGCTGATAACGGTGCCCGCCACATTCAGCGTGCCACCACTGGAGACGGTCAGGTCGTGGGCCGTGCCGCCAGCGGACACATTTAATGCGCCACTGTAGATCGTCGCGTGATCCAGTTCGCCTCCCGAAAGCACATTGACCGTGCCGCCGGAAATTCCGGTACCGGAGTTCGGCACGCCGGTAACCACGCCGCCGGACAATACGTTTTCCACGCCCCCGCTATAGACACCGACGTTGCTGAGCACCCTGCCCGCCACGTTGAAAGTGCCGCCGCTCGAAACGCCAACGAACGCAGCCGAGCCGCCGGCCAAAAGGTTGACGATGCCACCCGAAATCCCGGTGCCCGAGCCGCTTGCGCCGCTGATGAACCCGCCCGAAGAGACGTTTTCCACGCCACCGCTATATACAGCCGCGTTGCTGAGCACCGTGCCCAGCACGTTGAAAGTGCCGCCGCTCGAGACACCGACATGAACGGCCGAGCCGCCGGCTAAAAGGTTGACGATGCCACCCGAAATCCCGGTGCCCGCGCCGCTTGCACCGCTAATGAGCCCGCCGGACAACACATTTTCGATGCCGCCAGTCAAGACGCCCACGTTGCTGGTGGTTGTGCCCGCAACATTCAGCGTGCCGCCACCCGAGACCGTAATGTGGTTAGCCGTGCCGCCAGCCGATAGGTTTAGCGTCCCTCCGCTCTTGATCCCATCAAAGGACTCCGTACCAAAAACGGTGTCGATGCCACCACTAAATATAGCGGTACCGGTAGCAATGCCGCCCGCATCGACCTCCAGAGCGCCTCCCCCCGACACGACGGTGGCAATGGCCGTACCGCCGCCCAAGACTTCCAGGATGTTCCCCGCACCCAATTCGACAACGCCGCTGCTTGTAACGCCTGCTGTAACGAACTGGGTTGCCATAGCGTTCTGCCTTAAAATGATGGGACGGGAGGCGCGTTAGTTCACGCCGTCTCCAAAACCCGGAATACGTTGAATAGTCTGCTTAACCTGATCGACGGTGATAAGACGCGTACACTCAAATTGTCGGGGAGTGCCCTTATGACGCGGGCACCAGAAGAAGTCCTTGTGGTCGAACCTAACGTGGGGGTCGTTCCAGCAACTATTGCAGGCGTGATAATTGATCACCCGATAGGGGGTGTCGAACTCGTTCGTCGGGTGAGTGAACCCGGAAATCATAACGACCGGTGTCCCCATCGTCCATGCCAGCCACGACAGCCCGCTCGAAAGACCAACAAAGAATTCCGCGTGTTTGAGCAGTCGTGCACGTTCCGTTAGTGGCTTGTCCCCGGTGTCGTCTTCCGCCCCATAGGGAATGTGGTTCCAGACCAGTTCATGACCATGGGTCGCCTTCTGATCAATGCAGATGACGCGGTAACCCGCCTCTTTCAGAAAGCTGACAATCTCACGCCAGCCAGTTGGGTTGTTCCAGTATTTACTCAGGGTTGTGCTTTGAACAGCAATGCAGGCATACGGCTCAGCGATCGGTCTGGTGTCGTCATCGAGGGCAACGCGCGGCGCAACTTCTGTCGGATTGACGCCGAGAATATAGCCCGCGGTGCGATGCAGCCCGACGTGACGGAAGTCCGAAGGCTGATACACGAAGTCCTTGTCGTCGAAGAACAGCCCGATGCTGTATGTCGCATAATAGTTTTCGGTCTTGATCTCCTCGTGGGTGAGGAAGGTGATGTTAGGGTATGCATCCCGAAATAAAGCGATCAGCTTATCGCCCATGGCACAGGTGAGTTTGCACCCGTGAAGCTGCTGGAACTTTACCGCGTAGGGAAACCATCCGATCGGATCGCCTAGCGTGCCGACCGGAAACTGGATGAGCACCTCACGGTCCTTGGCCGAATATTCGTGGGCGAACACGATTTCGCCGCGCTGCTCGATCTCAAGGCGAAATCGCACGTAGTAGCGCTTGGCACTATTCACCCTTCCGGCAGCGAACTCTGTTTCAAATAAAATATTTCCAGTATCGAGATCACGGAGCCGGATCCGCCACGGCGCCGCCCTCTCCGGGCACAAAACGCGAGCACCATCATTGAAATCGAACAAAATGCCGTCGGGGCCCTCCTGCGTCGGCAATTCCGACGGCCCCGGATACGCACGCTTGGGCTGCTCCTCTGCAGGCTTTTGAGGCGACGGCGATTGGATCTCCGCGGTCGAGACCGAATTCGGATTATCCAACAGGATTTTTATGTCGTGAGGCTCATCCACGCCGACCAGACGAAAAGAACCATCCTGCCTGGCAGCAACGTTCATTAAATAAGCCCCAACCAAATCAAAAACTAAGCCCCAACCAAATCAAACAAAATAATTAATCCAATTTAAACAAGGAGAATGGCGGAAAGTCAATATCGCTGGCGGCAGTATTCACGTTTCTGAAGTCAGGTCAACGGGACGGACGGGATGATCTGGGCGGGATCGCGATTCCTCGAGCGCTGATCCGGCCTACTTTCCTGGTCACTTCTACCGCATTGCACGAAATGAGCGGGCGCTGGCGGCCGCCGCAAATTCCACCCGACAGGCGGCGCAAGCTACCCGGCGGCAATCGAGAAATCTTTCTTCGTGGCCATTTGGCGAGCGGCTATAACAAATGACGAAGTCGGAAAATTAGCCGCAAAAGCGCTATGAATTAGAGCAACTTCAGATGAGCGACACCTCACGAAAAATCGCCTTCATTGTTGCGTCGTCGGCGCACGGTATGCTCATCCTCAATCGCCTTGACTACAATACGGTCGGGCCGGTGTCTTATGGGGTCGGAATACAGACACTCGAAAACGGATCGTTTGACAAGGCCGAGGTGGATCTGACTTTCAAGCTGCTTGAACTGCGAAAAAAATATAAGGGCGACGGCGTTGTGGCGATTGATTGCGGAGCCAATATCGGCGTTCACACAATCGACTGGTCAAGGCGGATGACTGAATGGGGAACAGTGATTGCCATCGAGGCGCAAGAGCGGATTTTTTATGCCTTGGCGGGCAATATCGCGATCAATAACTGCTTCAACGCAAGAGCCATTTACGCGGCGGTTTCTGCCACCTGTGGCGTATTGAAAATTCCCACGCTGGATTACCAGAAGCCCGCGAGCTCCGGCAGCCTTGAACTGGCAAGGCTTCCCAAGACCGAATCGATCGGCCAAACAGTGGACTATTCCGATGCAACCAGCACAGAAGTCCAAATGATAAGTCTCGACTCACTCGAGCTAAAGCGATGCGACCTTATTAAGATTGACGTTGAGGGCATGGAGATTAGCGTTCTTGAAGGAGCCGCCGGAACGATCGACCGCCACCATCCCATCATTCTCGCGGAGATGATCAAAAGCAACAAAGAAAATCTTCGATCAAAATTGCAAGCCCTGAATTACCAGGCCTTTGAGGCCGGGGTTAATTTTCTAGCGATCCACAGCTCAGATCAAAGCCTCAGTCATGTGGATTTCCGCCCAGCAACCTAAACTAGAGCCTGTCATCAATTGAGCCAGATGATAGCAGCCGCGAGGTGGATTGCGGCGAGGAAATTTCTGGCGGTTTTGTCGTAGCGGGTGGCGATGGCGCGGTATTGCTTGAGCTTGCAGAAGAAATTCTCGATGAGATGACGTGCCTTGTAGGCGTCTCTGTCGAAATCGCGTTGGACCTTGCGGTTTCTCTTGGGCGGGATCACGAACGACTTCCCTCGTGCCCGTAGCGGCTCGATCACCCGCTCGTCGGCATCGAAGGCCTTGTCTGCCAGCAAAGTCTCGGCAGCCATATCCGGCAACAGCGCGTCGGCCCCTTCCAGATCATGGGCTTGGCCCGGCGTCAGGATAAAGTCCAGCGGATTGCCCAAGGCATCGACGAGCGCATGAATTTCTTGGTGCTCAGCCCGCCTTTACTGCGCCCGATCGCCTGGTCTTCGCCGTCTTTTTTTTGGGCGCCGGCACTGTGCTGATGCGCCCGTACGATCGTACTGTCGATCATGGCGTACTCATTGTCCGCATCGCTCGCCAGCATCTCAAACAGCTTCTTCCACACCCCGCTTTTGGCCCAGCGCGAGAAGCGCGTATGTATCTTGATCGGATCGCCAAAGCGTTCAGGCAAGTCCCGCCAAGGGATTCCGGCCCGATAACGGTAGATCACCGCCTCTACAAACAGTCGGTTGTCCTTGGCCGTTACCCCCACATGCCCTTCGCGTCCGGGCAAAATATCCTTGATCCTGTCCCATTGATCGTCCCGAAGGGCGTAGCGGCGCATATGTCAGCTCCGAATCAGCTGACTGCCTATGAATCACGCGATAATATGCTTGGGAATCCTCTAATTGAGGACAGGCTCTATCTTTCCTTCAGGCTTTCACTTCCGTACTTCTTGAGGGGGGGACAGCAGGTAGCCCAAACGCCATCCTCGACGACAGCCGTCGTACGGACAAACGCCGCCGAAGCCTCTTCTTGCGGTTTGATCATCAAGGACGTTTCTTGCGGTTTGTTCGTTGAGGACGTTCCCTTTTGCTCCGTGAATCAGTCACCAAGGGCCGAAGACGGCGCCCCTCGTAACCCGATACCCTCGAAACACTTATTCATCGAGCACGACCTAGCTGATATCGCCCGCCAACCCAACCATTTTATCGCGCGGCAATTCCAGTCGTCGAAATCGCCCGCCGCCCGCGACGCTCGCTTTGGCCCCTCTCTACAAAAAATCATATCGATCAGCCACTTAGCGATTTGACACGCCGTCATTCGATCTGGCATAGGTCGACACCAGCACCGACTTGCCAAAGGTGCAATCGGGTGCGCCGTTGGCACCAAACATTAGATTGCCGCCGGCTATGCTCTCATGATCGCCTCAGATCCGCACCGCGCCGTCCTGGCCCTCGTTCCAGTCGCAGCCGCGCTGATATGCGCGGGCCTGATTGTGCTGCTTCGCCCCTTGCTCCAGCGCTATGCGCTGGCCCGGCCGAACGCGCGATCGTCGCATATCACGCCGACGCCGCAGGGCGGTGGCATCGCGGTGATGGCCGCGACGGCGATCGCGGCGGCACTGACCGGGTTGCTCGGGCAACCCTTTCCTGGCAGCGCGATTGCCGTGGTTCTGACGGCCGCGGTCGGCCTCGCCGTGGTCGGCATGATCGATGATCTCAGGCCAATTCCGGTCGTTCCGCGCCTCGCGCTTCAGTTCGCCGCGGTCATGCTGCTGTTCGCAGCGCTTCCGTTGCAAATGCGAATTATCGAGGCGATCCCGATTTCGCTGGAGCGGGCGTTACTGGTTCTGAGCATGCTTTGGTTCATCAACCTCGTCAACTTCATGGACGGCCTCGACTGGATGACGGTCGCAGAAATGCTGCCCATGACGGTCACGCTCGCGGCGTTTGCCTTTTTTGGCAAGCTCCACTGGATGTCCTGCCGATCGCATTGGCGCTCGCCGGCGCACTGCTCGGCTTTGCACCCTTCAACCGGCCCATAGCCCGGTTATTTCTCGGCGACGTCGGCAGCCTGCCGATAGGTCTTTTGACCGGCTGGTGCTTGCTTGAACTGGCATCGCATCAACATTTTGCCGCGGCCCTGCTGCTGCCGCTCTATTATCTCGCCGATGCGACGATCACCTTGTTCAGACGGCTCGTCAACGGCGAGCGATTTTGGGACGCGCATCGATCGCACTTCTATCAGCGTGCCACCGATAACGGATTTAGCGTCCGACAGGTTGTCACCGAGATATTCTTGCTCAATGTGCTCTTGGCTGGATTGGCGACAGCGTCTATCGCCATTCGTTCGACTGGCGTCGATGTAGCGCTGCTGGTGCTTGGAGCGGTCTCAGTTATGACTGTGCTTGTCCGATTTTCGCGGGCACGGATTGGCTAACTGGAACTGTGCCGGCCGCAAATTCCGGCACGGCATCCTTCAGCACGGCCTTGATGGTCGCGCGATCGTCCTGGTCGATCGCCTGTTCGAGCGCCGCGATCCATTTTCGCAGCGTCTGCATCGGCGGCTCGTTCGGCTTGGCCGCCATGATGCCGGCAACGCCGATTTCGACCGCGGGCTCCTCGCTGGCGAACAGGATTTCGTTCAACCGCTCTCCCGGCCGCATGCCCGGTGAAGACGATCTCGATATCATGGCCCGGCTGCAGGCCGGAAAGCCGGATCATGCGCTCGGCGAGATCGACGATTTTGACCGGCTGCCCCATGTTGAGCACGTAAACCGAAACTGCTCGGCTGCTCCGGCGCCAGCGCATGGGTCGCCGCCGTGATGACGAGATCGCAGGCCTCGCGGATGGTCATGAAATAGCGGACCATGTCGGGGTGGGTGACCGTGACCGGCCCGCCCGCCTCGATCTGCGCCTTGAACTTCGGCACCACCGAACCGTTTGAAGCCAGCACGTTGCCGAAGCGCACCGAGATCAGCCGCATCCGCCGCTTGGCGAGCGGGTTGCGTCGCAAGATCGTGGTCGAGCGCCTGGCAATACATTTCGGCAAAGCGCTTGGTGAGGCCGAGCATCGAGACCGGCTCGATCGCCTTGTCGGTCGAGATCATCACCATCGCTTCGGCGCCGGCCGCAAGCGCCGCGTCGGCGACATTGATCGATCCGAAGATGTTGGTCTTGACCCCCTCGCTCCAGTCGCGTTCGAGGATCGGCACATGTTTCAGCGCCGCGGCATGAAACACCAGGTCGGGCTTGAACTCTTTCATCAGCCGGAAGATGCGCTCGCGGTCGCGGATGTCGGCGATGCGGCCTTCGATGACGGCCTGGCTCGCCTGGGCTGCGAGCGCCTCGGTGATGGCGTAGAGCGCGGGCTCGGAGTTTTCCAGCACAAGCAGACCGCGCGGCGCCGAAGGTCAGCACACGGTGGCAGATTTCCGAACCGATCGAGCCGCCGCCGCCGGTCACAATGACGGCCTTGCCCTTCACCAGCGCCTCGAGCCGCGCGTAATCGATCCTCTCGCTCGGGCGTAGCAACAGGTCTTCGACCGCCACCGGCGCCAGCCGCGGTGCATCGCCGCTTTCCAGCGACGGCAGGCGGCTCACGATCAGGCCGAGGCGCTTCGCGCGCATCAACACGGATTCCGGATGCGCGTCCGGCTCGAAAGCCGACGGCATCATCACCACGCGCGCGATCGGCTTGTTGCGCCGGCCGAATTCGGCGATCACGTCCTCGATGTCATCGATGCCACCGAGCACGGGAATGTTGCGGATGAGCTGGCCGCGGTCGGCACTTGACGGCGACAACAGGCCGATCGGCCAAATCCGCTTCACCGCACCGCTCTCGATGCCACGAAGCAAAATTTCGGCATCCGCTGTGCGGCCAATCAGCAGGGCGGGCGCGGCATCTTCCTCCCTGGCGTGACGACGCACACGCGTATAGCGAAAATAGCGATAGGCAAAGCGCAAGGCGCCGAGAAAAGAAACCTCGAGAAACCAAAATAAGACGATGGTTACCCTGCCGATGAAGAAGGTGCCGCGAACATTGGGCGCGACCAGAATGTAGTCGAGTACGACCAGCGCCAGACTAAGCACGGTAGCGACGCGCAGGATATTGAGCGCATCCGGCAGCGAGATGAATCGCCATTTCGTCGTGGTTAGGTTGAAAAAGTAGGACGCCGCGACGCAAAATGCCAAGAAATAAGGCAGGATGCGGAGCAACAGCGGCAAACGGTCATAGAACAGCTCTCCACCGTCGAAACGGAGATAAAACGCCATGAAGAACGCTAGCGCCGTCGCAAGCACGTCGTGCACAGCGATCAGCAGATTACGCAGAGTTAGATGCGAGAGGCGCGTCATTTAACGACCAAAGAGTGGGAAATATCCGGAGTCTTCGACAATATTTCCGCCTCGCTGATAGCCCATCTCTCAAGCCCTTGCCAGCCTATAGCGACTTCAGGAACTTCGCGTTTCCGAAGGCTTTTGCGATGGCCGCGCCTTCAACACCATGCCGCCGGCAACGCCGACGCCCAGCACATACATCCAGCCTTCGTGGAAATCGAAGAGGTGGGAGTTGAACAGCGAGGTGAAGACGTTCTGCACGACGACCAATAGCCCGACCCAGTTGGCAAAGCCTTCGCCGCGGAACAGGAGAAGATGCGACAGCCACATCGCATAAAGCACGATGATGCCGATTGTCCCCCACTGGACCGCAACATTCAGCGTCTGGTTATGCGGGTTGGGGAACACCCTGGTCCCTGTGATCCAATCAGGATCGTTGGCGGCCTTGAGGTAAAGCCCCTTGGTCGATCCAGTGCCGTGGCCGATCACCGGGGCTTCGGCAAAGAATTTCACCGCGTTGCGCCAGTATTCGAGCCGCTCCCCGATCGAGGTGGGATAGCCTTGCTTGTAGAACTCGTAATCGCGCGAAAACGTCTTGACGGTCCATTCCAGTTGCGGCGAGGCCACCCAGGCAACACCTGCCATCGCAAGCGCGGCGCAGAAGATGATCAGGTTGGCGCGCCATCGCAAATGAAGCAGGCCGAACACCGCGAGCATGATCGGCATGGTGACGAGCGCGGTGCGCGACACGATGACGAAGGTCATGTTGGCGACGAAGCCCAGCGCGATGGCGCAGAGCAGGAGCGCCGGCCATATTTTTCGCGCACGCAACAGCGTGATGACCGGATAGGCCAACGCGACCGCGCACAGTGCGAACTCCTGGCTCTGGTCGATATAGTCTTTCACGAAGATTCCGCGCGACGCATAATCCGGGGGTTTCAGCGAAAGACCCGGATGGAAGGCGACGATCCAGGACATCACCGATAGCAGAACGCAGGAGACGAGAAAGGCGACGAAGACCGTTTGCCCGCGCTCGGAGCGTTCGAAATGAAACAGCAACAGGGGCAGCACCAGCAGTTTTGCCGTCGGGCTGATCCCGTGCAATCGCTCGCCCCATGGCGCGTCCGACCACAAGGTGCCCGCGGCTGCGAGCAAGAACAGCGCAATCGGCACCGCGCAGATCGGGCGCTTCAACAATCGCAGCAGCGCAGGAACGTCGAGGAACGGGCCCATCGCGATCACCATCGCGACCGCGAAAATCGCCACCAGCGAGGTCGACCAGGGTAGCGCCAGCGCCAGCAGGATCGCGAGCACATCGACCGCAGTCACCCAGGCGGCCGGATCGCGCCAGCGTGGCAGGGCCGCGGCCGGATTTCCGGCAAGCGCAGTCACGCGCCGCCTCCCCTCGCGCGAGCGGGCGCCATAATCGGTCCGATCGAACCGGCCTCGCTGGTCAGGCGCAACATTCCGTCCCCTGCTCTGGATAAAGTGCGGCCACCTTTGCCCCAGTCGGGCGCCACAGGCAACGGCGCGATGAAGGCGAGCCGGGACAGCTTTACCTGCCCGCGGCGAGCGGCTACCGACAGGACCAGAGGCGTGCCAGCCTCGGACCCGTTAAAGAATGAACATTAATTCGCAACAACATAAGGGAAAACCCGAGGATGCGGACGGCACCGGTCCGATCCTGGTCATCCCCTATATGTGGATCGGCGACTTCGTCCGCGGCCACTCCGTCGTCCGCGTCCTGAACCAGCGCTGGCCGAACCGGCCGGTCGATCTGCTGACGACGCCGCTCTGCGCCCCACTGGTCGATTACATGCCGGGCGTGCGCTCCGGCATCGTCGGGGACCTGCCACATGGTCAGCTGCAGATAGGCAGGCGATGGCGCCTGGCGGCGCTGCTGCGGGATCGGGGCTACCGGACCGCCCTGGTGCTGCCCCGGACCTGGAAATCGGCCATCGTGCCGGCCCTTGCCGGCATTCCCGAGCGGATCGGCTTCGTCGGCGAGGCCCGGTTCGGGCTCATCAATGAATGGCGCTGGGGCGAGAAGGCCCTGCCCCGCTTTATCGACAAGAATGCCGCGCTGGCGCTGCCCGAGGGGGCGCCGCTGCCGGCGGAATGGCCGGTGCCGCAGCTCCGGGTTCCCGCCGAGGAGGCGCAAGGCTGGCGGCAAACGCAGGGGCTTGGGGCGGGCACGGCGGTGGCCCTGGCTCCCGGCTCGGTCGGCAGTTCCAAGCGCTGGACCTATTATCCGCAAGCCGCGAAGCTTTTGGCCGAACACGGCCTGGATGTCTGGGTGATAGGCGGCCCCGGCGAGAAGGCGATCGCGCAGGAGATCGTGGCGGCCGGCGGGCCGCGCGTCCGCGATCTTACCGGCACGGATTTGCGCAACGGCGTTCTTGCCATGGCGGCGGCGAGCGTGGCGATTTCAAATGATTCCGGCCTGATGCACATCGCGGCCGCCTTGGGCACGCCGACCATGGGCATTTTCGGACCAACCAGTCCCTATCACTGGGCGCCGCTGAACGGCCTTGCCGCCACCGTGCAGACCAGGACCGTCGTGCCGTGCCAGCCCTGCCATCGCCCGGTCTGCCGCATGAACGATCATCGCTGCATGCGCGACATTCCGGCGTCCGATGTGGTCGAGATCGCTCAGCGTGTGTTGCACGAAAGCGCCGCTGGTTAATGACAAGCATGATGATGTCCTCCACCACCCCACGCCCCGCCGCCTTCCTTGATCGCGATGGCGTCGTCAATCACGATGACGGTTACATGGGCACGAAGGAGCGGATTCGCTGGATGCCGAACGCCGCCAAAGCGATCCGTCGGCTCAACGACGCAGGCTACTTCGTCTTCTTTTTCACCAACCAATCTGGTGTCGCGCGCGGCTTTTTCACCGAGGACGCGCTCAATATCCTGCACGATTGGATGCGTGCCGAACTTCTGACCCTGGGCGCGCGGATCGACGACATCAGATATTGCCCGCACCATCCCGACGGAACCATTGCGGGCTACCTCGAGGATCATCACTGGCGCAAACCGGCACCCGGCATGATCCTGGACCTGATGCAGCATTGGCCCGTGCAGCGAGAAGGCAGCTTTGTGATCGGCGACCGCGATACCGATATCGGAGCCGCACAAGCCGCAGGACTGCCCGGTTTCCTTTTCGCCGGCGGCGATCTCGACGCCTTTGTCGCCGACGTGATCGTTCAGACCAGGCGGCGATAGACGCCGGCGATCGCTGCCGCCTCTGCATCAAGACTGAATCTTTCGAGCACACGCTGCCGCGCGCGCACACCCATCGTGGTCGCCGCCGCGGCATCGCGCATCAAAGGTTCAAGCGCAGCCGCGAGCGCGGCGGCGTCTCCGGCTGGAACCAGCACACCGGTCACGCCATCCTCCACCACCAGCTCTGCCGCGCCCGCGCGCGCGGCGACCAGGGCCGCGCCCGCCGCCATGGCTTCGATCAGCGTCAGGCCAAAGCCTTCGTTGCGCGAGGTGAAGGCATAGATCGTCAGGCGCCGGTACCAGCGCTGGACTTCCTCGATTTCCAGTTCGCCGGTCATGATGATACGCGACGTGAGGCCTGCGGCCTCGATACGCTTCTTCAGATCGGCCGCAAAGCCCATCTGCTCCGCCACAACCGCGCCGACCATCACGGCGGTGAAGTCGGGATAACGCGGCAGCAGCCTGCACATCGCATCGACAAAAACGTCGCTGCCCTTCTGTGCGCGGATCCGTCCGAAGCAGCCGATGGCGTAGCGCCCGGGCAATCCGCTTTCCGCGAATGCCGCCGCGCGATCCGGCGGCGGCGTGTAGATGTCGGTGTCGACGCCATGTGGAATCACCGCCGCCTCGCGCTGGAGATACGAAGCCGAGGCATCGGATGTCGCGATGATCGCATCCATCTTCCAGATCAGCCACCGCGTCAGCCGCTTATGATGCCGCTGCGCCGCCGAGGTGAACACCAGTTTCAAGGGCCAGCCGAGCAAGCGCAGCAAGACGCCGACGATCATCTCGTCATTGCGCCGCGCATGCCAGATCAAAGCCGTACGCCGGCGCCACAATTTCAGGAGATCGCCAACGCCCATGCCCGCGATGCCGTCGGGCCGCCAGGAGCCGAACCAGGCGGCGCGCACGAGCCTCGCCAGTTTTGGCGCGACCATGCGGTTGGTCGCGGTTACGCCCGAGTAGCGCCGGTGCAGGTTCGGCACGATCACCTGCAGATCATCGGGCAATGGGTTCTCGGCCGGCACGAAACGCTCCAGTTTTCGGCATTTCCTATACGCAACATTAACGATGGTGGCCAGTTCGCACGAGCCGAAACCGCCTCTTCACTCGCCGGGCGTTAGCTTCCGCAAAAAACAAGATCGGACGGGGAAGTTCATGACCGTGCTTGTGACCGGCGGCGCCGGCTATATCGGAAGTCACATGGTCCGCGCGCTGGCGGAAGCCGGCGAGCGCGTCGTCGTGGTCGACGATCTCTCCACGGGATTTTCGAACTTCCTGCCGGAAGGCGTGCCGCTGTTCATCGGCGATGCCGGCGACGAGAACCTGGTCGAGGGCGCGATCGCGCAGCACCAGGTCGAAAGCATCATCCATTTCGCGGGCTCGGTGGTCGTGCCGGATTCGATGCGCGATCCGCTCGGCTATTACCGCAACAACACCATGACGACGCGCAGCCTGCTCAATGCCGCCGTGAAGGGTGGTGTCAACCGCTTCATCTTTTCCTCGACCGCAGCCGTTTATGGCAATCCGGAACAGGTACCGGTGCCCGAGCACGCACCGACGCGGCCGCTATCGCCCTACGGCTCGTCGAAGCTGATGACCGAGATCATGCTGCATGATGTCGCCTCCGCGCACGGCATGAGCTATGTCGTGCTGCGCTATTTCAATGTCGCGGGCGCGGACCCGCAGGCTCGCATGGGCCTTGCCACCATCGGAGCGACGCATCTGCTCAAGATCGCGGTCGAAGCCGCGACCGGTCAACGCGCCAAGATCGATGTGTTCGGTACCGACTATCCGACCCCGGACGGCAGCTGCATCCGCGACTTCATCCATGTCAGCGATCTCGCACAGGCGCATCGCGCGGCGCTGTCCTACTTGCGCGGCGGCGGCAGTTCCATGACGCTGAACTGCGGCTATGGTCGCGGTTATTCCGTGCTCGAAACCATCGAGGCGGTACGCCGCGTCTCCGGACGCAATTTCGCGGTTCAATACGCGCCGCGCCGGCCCGGCGACATCATGACCATGGTGGCCGACACCAGCCGCATCCGCGCGACGCTCGACTGGACACCGCAGTTCGATGATCTCGAAACCATCGCGCGGCATGCGCTCGCCTGGGAAGAAAAGCTGTTCCAGGAGCGTCATGGCGAGATTCAGCACGCGGCCTCCGCCTAGAATCGCGTCCCGCGCAAGCCTTTAATTGGGCTTGAAAAACCCCTGCCAAGCGGGCAAGGAGCCGTGACGACGCGCAAGCCCAGCCGGGCCTGTGCTGTCAGGGACCCGGGATGGCCGACCTTCCTCGAAAAATCACGGACGACCCCTATGGGGCTGCGATTCTGATTCGCCGTCTGGTGATGGAACAGGGTGCCGCCTATTGGCGTCGCTATCTTTATGCCTTCGTGCTGATGGGGGTTGCCGCCGGCGCGACCTCGCTGTCGGCCTATATCCTGGGCGAGGCCATCAACAAGGCCTATGTCGACAAGAACATTCCGGGGATTGCGCTGTTTTCCGGAATCATCTTCGGACTGTTCCTGGTGCGCGGCATCGCGATCTACGCGCAGACCGTGACACTGTCGAAAATCTCGAACGCGATCCTCGCCAACAACCAACGCAGGCTGTTCGCCAAGCTGATGAGCGAAAGCGTCGGCTTCTTCTCGGCGCGGCATTCGTCCGAATTTCTCGCGCGTCTCACCCAGGGCGCCAACTCCGTTACGCAGGTGCTCAACCTCCTGATCAACGCGGTCGGCCGCGACCTGCTGCTGCTGGTCGGCCTCATCGCCGTGATGCTCACTCAGGACGCCTATATGGCGATGCTCGGATTTCTGATCGCGCCGCCGGCGTTCCTCGTGCTGCGCAAGCTGGTGAAGCGGATCAAGGGGCTTGCCTACAACCAGTTCACGGGCACGGCCGACATTCTCGAGACCATGCAGGAATTGCTGCAGGGCATCCGCACGGTGAAGGCGTTCACGCTGGAAGAGACCATGCGCGAGCGTATCAACGAGAGCATCGATGCGGTCGAGCGCAATGCCAACAAGATGGCGCGGGTGTCGAACCGCTCGAGCCCTTTGATGGAAACGCTCGGTGGTCTCGCGGTCGCGGGAGGCCTGATGTATGGCGGCTACAGTGTGGTGGCACAGCACGCGACGCCGGGCCAGTTCTTTTCGTTCCTGACCGCATTCCTGATGGCCTATGAGCCAGCCAAGCGGCTGGCGCGGCTCAACATCGACCTCAACAGCAACCTGGTCGGCGCGCGCATGCTGCTCGAAATCGTCGACAGCCCGGCGACGGAGATTTCCGACGACGAGAAGCCGCCGCTGAAGCTTTCGGACTCCCGCGTCGAGCTGCGCGATGTCAGCTTCGCCTATCGCGCGGGCGAGACCGTGCTCAACCGCATGAGCTTTGTCGCCGAGCCGGGCAAGGTCACAGCCCTTGTCGGCCCGTCCGGCGGCGGCAAGTCGACGGTGTTGGCACTCCTGCTCCGCTTCTATGAGGTGAGCCAGGGCGAAATCCTGATCGACGGCCAGTCGATCTCAAAAGTGTCGCGCCGATCGCTGCGGCAGCAGACCGCCTATGTCGGGCAGGACGTCTATCTGTTCCGCGACAGCATCCGCGCCAATATCGCCTTCGGCAAGCCGGGTGCGACAGAGGCCGAAATCGTCGAGGCGGCGAAGGCGGCCTGCGCACATGAGTTCGTCATGGGCTTTCCGCTCGGCTATGACACGCCGGTCGGCGAGCACGGCACGCAGCTTTCCGGCGGCCAACGCCAGCGGATTGCGGTAGCGCGCGCGCTGATCAAGAACGCAGCCGTAATCCTGCTGGACGAGGCGACCGCAGCACTCGACTCCGAATCCGAGAGGCAAGTACAGGAGGCGATCGAGCATCTCTGCCAGAACCGCACCACCATCGTGATTGCTCACCGCCTGCACACCATCACCCACGCCGATACCATCCTGGTGGTAGAAGCCGGCGAGATCGTCGAGCGCGGCCGGCACGATGATTTGCTGCGGCGCGGCGGCCGCTACGCCTCGTTCTTCCGCCTGCAGCAACGCGATACGGCCACCCTAGCGCCGGTCAGCGCAACCGCGTAAAAGCACCCGAGTTTTCCCGCCTGTAACCCGCCGAGACCTTTCATGAATGCCACAGCCTTTGTTATTCCCGCCCCGACGCAAGCCGCAATCCCGGTTGCCGGGGAGTCAAAATCCTTTCCGGTGCGCCGCATCTGGTGCGTCGGCCGCAACTATCTCGAGCACATCCGCGAGATGGGCAATGACGAGCGCGATCCGCCGTTCTTCTTCGCCAAGCATGCCGACATGCTGGAGAAGGATGGCGCGACCATCCCCTATCCGCCGCTGACCAAGGACATGCATCACGAGGTCGAGCTGATCGTGGCGATGAAGAGCGGTGGGCTGAACATTCCCACCGAGAAGGCGCTCGACCATGTCTACGGCTATGCCGTGGGCATCGACCTCACGCGGCGCGACCTGCAGCAGGCCGCGCGCAAGAAGGAGCGGCCCTGGGAGATCGGCAAGTCGTTCGACCATTCCGCGCCCTGCTCGCCGCTGCAGCCGGCCTCCAGGATCGGGCACCCGTCGAAGGGCAAGATCTGGCTGTCCGTGAACGGCACCGAGCGGCAGAAGGGCGATCTCTCCGAGCTGATCTGGAACGTGCCGGAGATCATCTGGAAGCTGTCGCAGCAGGTCGAGATCGGCGCCGGCGACATCATCATGACGGGCACGCCGGCCGGCGTCGCCGCGCTGTCGCCCGGCGACAAGGTCGAATGCGGCGTCGACGGCATCGGCACGCTGAAGGTTTCGATCGGCAAGCCGGCTTGAGCCGAACATTGATGGCAAGACGCGAAAGGCCCCGGACGTGGTTCGGGGCCTTTTCAATTCGGAAGAGCCCGAGACCCGGTCACGAATACTGCATCACGCCGTCATCGACCTTGCCGAAGCGTAAGCTGACGATATCGAAGGCGTAATTCTGGTAAAGCCGCCACGGACGCTTCGAGCCTTGCTTGGGCATTTTCGCGATCGCACGCTGCACATAGCCCGAGGAGAAATCGAGAGAAGGCAGCGCCTCGATCGCGGGATCCTGATTATGCGGCATGCATTGCCGGTAATTGTGGCGATCCATGTAATTGATCAGCCGGCACACATATTCGCAAGTGAGGTCGCATTTCAGCGTCCAGGACGCGTTGGTGTAGCCGAAGGACGACGCGAGATTCGGCACGTCGGCATACATCATACCCTTGTAGGTCAGCTTGTTCGAGAAATCGACATCGCGGCCATCGACGCTCACCTGAACACCACCCATCACCTGCAGCACGAGGCCGGTGGCGGTGATGATGATGTCGGCCGGAAGCTCGCTGCCGTCTTTCAACCGGATGCCGTTCTTCGTGAAAGTGTCGATCTCCCTGGTGACGACCGAAGCGCGGTTTTCCCTGATCGCGTTGAACAGATCGCCGTCGGGCACCAGGCACAGCCGCTGATCCCATGGATTGTAGCGCGGCGTGAAATGCGTGGCGATGTCGTAGTCCGGGCCGAGCGCCATGCGGACGCCGCCGAGGATCAGCCGCTTCACTTCGGCTGGCTTGCGCCGCGAGAGCTGGAAGAAATACATCCCCCATAGCACGTTGCGCCAGCGGATCAGGTGATAGGCGATCTTGGCCGGCAGGTTGCGTCGCAGCTTGTTGGCGAGCAGGTCCTGCGCCGGGCGCGACACCACATAGGTCGGCGAGCGCTGCAGCATGGTGACGTGGCCCGCGGTCCTGGCCATCTCCGGCACCAGCGTGACCGCGGTTGCGCCCGAGCCGATCACGACCACGCGCTTTCCGGCATAGTCGAGCTCTTCGGGCCATTGCTGCGGATGGATGATGCGGCCGGCGAAGTCAGCGATGCCGGCAAATTCCGGCGTGTAGCCTTCTTCGTATTTGTAGTAGCCGGCGCAGGAGAACAGGAAATTGCAGGTGAAGGTGACGATCTCGATTACACCTTCGCCCGTGATCCGCTCGGCCTCCACGGTCCAGTGCGCGTCCGGCGTCGACCATGACGCGCGCCTCACGCGATGGCGATAACGAATTTTTCTGTCGATGCCGTTCTCGGCGGCAGTCTCGCGCACATAGTTGAGGATGCGTGGACCGTCTGCGATCGCCTTCGGCTCGGTCCACGGTTTGAACGAATAGCCGAGCGTGAACATGTCGCTGTCGGAGCGGATGCCGGGATAGCGGAACAGGTCCCAGGTGCCGCCGATGGCGTCGCGGCCCTCGAGGATGACGAAACTCCTGGTCGGACATTTCGTCTGCAAATGATAGCCCGCGCCGATGCCGGACAGGCCGGCGCCGATGATGAGCACGTCGAAATGTTCGGGCGACATGTCGTTCTCCGCACTGGCCTTGGCGGCGGGCCGGATCGCAACAGCTGTCATACGCGGGCTTGACCCGAGTATCCATCCATTTTTGAAGGATGGACTGCGGGGCCTTCGCCCCGCCGCAGGTCTTCTGACTTCGATGTCGCTAAAACGGCTCCGGCCCCGCAGGCGGTCAAGCCCGGCAGTGACGATCCTCCGAGATCAATACCGGTAATGGTCCGACTTGAACGGGCCTTCCTGCTTCACGCCGATATAGTCGGCCTGGTCCTTGCGCAGCTCCGTCAGCTTTACGCCAATCTTGGCGAGGTGCAGCCGGGCCACCTTCTCGTCCAGCACCTTCGGCAGCACATAGACCTTCTTCTCGTACTTGCCATCCTTGTTGTTGGCCCAGAGCTCGATCTGCGCCAGCGTCTGGTTGGTAAACGACGCCGACATCACGAAGGACGGATGACCCATGGCGTTGCCGAGGTTCACGAGCCGGCCCTCCGACAGCAGGATGATGCGGTGCTTGTCAGGGAATTCGATCTCGTCAACCTGCGGCTTGATGTTGGTCCATTTCAGGTTGCGCAGACCCGCGATCTGGATCTCGTTGTCGAAGTGGCCGATGTTGCAGACGATGGCGCGGTCCTTCATCGCGCGCATATGCTCGATGGTGATGATGTCCTTGTTGCCGGTCGCGGTGACGAAGATGTCGGCGCGGGGCGCTGCGTCTTCCATGGTGACGACCTCATAGCCTTCCATCGCCGCCTGCCAGGCGCAGATCGGATCGACTTCGGACACCATGACGCGGCAGCCGGCCTGGCGCAGCGACGCCGCCGAACCCTTGCCGACGTCGCCGAAGCCGGCGACCATCGCCAGCTTGCCCGACATCATCACGTCGGTGCCGCGCCGGATGCCGTCGACCAGTGACTCGCGGCAGCCATAAAGGTTATCGAACTTCGACTTGGTGACGCTGTCGTTGACGTTGATCGCGGGGAACAACAACTTGCCCGCCTTTTCCATGTCGTAGAGCCGGTGCACGCCGGTGGTGGTCTCCTCCGAGACGCCCTTGATGTTCTTCGCGATTTCGCCGAACCAGCCCTTCGGCTTCTCCTTGAGGAGACGCTTGATCAGCGCGAAGAAGACTTCCTCTTCTTCCGAGCCGGGCTTGTCGAGGAACTTCACATCGCCCTGCTCGGCGCGCAGGCCGTGATGCACCAGCATGGTGGCGTCGCCGCCGTCATCGAGGATCATGTTGGGCGTGCCGCCGCCATGCCAGTCGAACAGCCTGGCGGTGTAGTCCCAGTATTCGGTGAGCGTTTCACCCTTGACGGCGAACACGGGAATGCCGGCCGCTGCGATCGCGGCCGCGGCGTGGTCCTGCGTCGAATAGATGTTGCAGGAGACCCAGCGGATGTCGGCGCCGAGCGCGGCCAGCGTCTCGATCAAGACCGCGGTCTGGATGGTCATGTGCAGCGAGCCCGCGATGCGCGCGCCCTTCAAGGGTTGCTTGGGGCCGTACTCCTCACGCGTCGCCATCAGGCCGGGCATTTCGGTTTCGGCCAGCGAGATTTCCTTGCGGCCGAATTCGGCGAGTGCAACGTCCTTGACGATGTAGTCGGTGAAGGCGGGCTTCTTGGCAGCGGCGGTCATGCGATGTTCCTGTTGTTTTGGCTGTCATTCCGGGGCAATGCGAAGCATCGAGCTATGGTGCGCGATTGCGCACCTGAGAATCTCGAGATTCCGGGTTCGGTCCCGCGGACCGCCCCGGAATGACGGCAAGAAAATCAGAACGCGCGCTTGAGCGCGTCCGCGAGATCGGTCTTTTCCCAGGAGAAGCCGCCGTCCTTTTCGGCGGCGCGGCCGAAATGACCGTAGGCCGCCGTGCGACGGTAGATCGGACGGTTGAGCTTGAGCGTGCGGCGGATGTTGGTCGGCGACAAGCGGAACAGTTCGGGCAGCACCTTCTCGAGCTTCTTCTCGTCCACCTTGCCGGTGCCGTGGGTGTCGACCAGCACCGACATCGGATCGGCTACGCCGATCGCATATGCAACCTGGATGGTGCAGCGATCGGCGAGCCCCGCGGCGACCACGTTCTTGGCGAGGTAGCGCGCCGCGTAGGCGGCCGAGCGATCGACCTTGGTCGGGTCCTTGCCCGAGAAGGCCCCGCCGCCATGCGGGGCATAGCCGCCATAGGTGTCGACGATGATCTTGCGCCCGGTCAGGCCGCAATCGCCGTCTGGACCGCCGACCACGAAATTGCCGGTCGGGTTGACCAGGAAGTCCGACGACTTGGAAGGCATCCAGCCCTTGGGCAGCGCCGACTCCACGGCGGTCGAGATCATGTCCTTGATCAGGCCGGGCGTGTACTTCTTGTTATTACGGCTCTTCTCGTTGTGCTGGGTCGAAACCACGACCTTGGTGCAGCCGGTCGGCTTGCCCCCGACATACTTCACCGTCACCTGGCTCTTGGCGTCGGGCTGCAGGTCGGCGAGTTGGCCGTTGCGGCGCTTCTCGGAGAGAACCTTCAGGATCTTGTGCGCGAAGTAGATCGGCGCCGGCATGTACGAGCCCTTCTCATACACCTCGCTCTCGGTGCAGGCATAACCGAACATCATGCCCTGGTCGCCGGCGCCCTCTTCCTCGCCGCTCTTCTTTTTCTTGGCATCGACGCCCATCGCGATGTCGGGCGACTGGCCGTGCAGGAGCACCTCGACGTCGGCGCCGTGATAGGAGAAGCCGTTCTGGTCGTAGCCAATGTCCTTCACCACATCGCGCGCGATCTCGGTGATCAGTTCGCGATCGACGACCGAGACGCCATGAATGGTGCGGAACAGCTGGCCGCGGCCCTCACCGGCGATCACGATCTTGTTGGTCGTGCACAGCGTCTCGCAGCCAAGGCGGGTGTTCACGAGGCTATCGTCGGCGATGCCGAGCTTGACGTCCTTCTCGATGAAGGCATCCAGGATCGCGTCGGAAATCTGGTCCGAGACCTTGTCCGGATGGCCTTCGGAGACCGACTCGCTGGTGAACAGATAAGATTCGCGCATCAACAACCCCTTATTTCCGCCCCTTCGCGGCGCTCGTTCCAAATGTGTGTTCCAATTTTGCCTGGAATTTTTCCCGGGATGTCAGTCCCGCCGGCGCGAGATGACGTAGGATTTGTCGTAAAACCAAAGCCCGTTATGCCTTCGCAAGACCTCTCTGGCGGCGTCGAGAGTTCGGCCGCTGTGAGCCATTTCTTCCGTCAACCGGTCATCTTCGATCTGGGCGACATACACCGCCGCGTTCCACGCTGCAAAGGCCGTCGAGGTTCCAATCGTGCCGGTCACCTCGTTGGGCAGCGCTTCCATATCATACCGGAAGATCGAGCGGTTATCGGCATAGGCGTTAAAATTGAGGTCCCGCCCAGCCGATCCCAACTCATACTTAACCGCGCGCAATAGCTCATGACGGCTCACGGAGAAAGGGTTTTCTCCGGGCCAGACAGCCTGGATGATCTCCATGCCCGGATCCTGTCCATGGGAGTGAATCCCAATCAGCCGCCCACCGGGGCGAAGGCCTCGCGCCAGTGGGGCGACGATGCGTTTGGCGCGGAAATTCACAGAAGATTTGGCCCGGTAGGGTTGGGAAGCGATCACCAGGTCGAAATTGGCCTCGGTCCGGCCGGCCCGAGGGACAATCGAATCGAGCAGGAACCGGTGGTCCTCGCGGTACAGCACAAGCGCCACCGGGCGCTCGTAGATCGGCATGCCCGTCCGCGGGCTCACACTGGCCCGCCAGTTCTGGTCCAGGAAGGGGCGCAAATCGGCGATCTGGGCCTCGAATTCGCCCGAGGAAGCTCCCCGCAGCGGTACTTCGTGCCAGATCATCCCCGCCGCCGCGGCCGGCGATTTCGGAGCGAGCCAGGGCGCCTCGGCGTAATACATGTTGGTCAGCACGAAGACGGTCGCCGGATGCTCGAAAAGCCGATCCGGGACCTTCTCCAGCGTGAGCCGGACGTCCTCGAGGCTCAGCTCCTTGCCGGCGATGTAGAAGGGCATATGGGGGAAGCGGCCGTGCATCAGCCGCATCACCCGGGCCAGCACCGTGCCATCGCCGACGCCCGCGTCAAAGACACGCAGCGCCGGGGGCCGCGGATGGATGCTGGAGAGTTCGAGCCCGATGCGTTCGGCGACCACCCGCTTCTCGCTGCAGGTATGCACGAACAGCAAATATTTCTGCCGGTTCTCGAAGAAGCGGAAATTGCCGCGGGGGTCGCGCTTCTCGGGCGGCACCTGCAAGCCCCGCGGCGGTGGCAGGCCTCCCGGCGTGGAAGCGGCGATATAGGCCTGGATGCGGTCGAGCGTGTCGATGGTGATGCGCTTGCCCTCGCGCAGCCGATGCACCAGCTTGCCGTCATTCACCGCACGGCGGCCGAAGGTCGATTCCGCCATGTCCGCCTGGCGGCAGAATTGCGAAATCTGGCTGAGAATTTCGTCGTTTTTCATATTTTGGGACGGCGGTGGGCAGCGCTTGATCGGGCCGCTGTCCTACCACCATCCGCCCAATCGGGGAATGCCGAGCCTCAGGACGGATTGAAACGCCCAAGTGCAACGGCGAGGCGTTCCTTCATCATGTCCGTGCGTCCGCGCAGCCCCCTCGATCTTGGTCGGCGTCTTCTCGTTTTCCGGATATGCACGCGTCACCGGAATTTCGGTCGGCGCCAACAGCCCGCCACATCGGCACCCCCGGACTCGAGGTGCAGCAGATGCTGACGCGGGTACGGGCGGAGGTGGTCGCCACACCAAGAACAAGCTGGTGCCGTGGTCGAACTCGTCGCTGCCGGGTGAGGTTTATCTGGCGGAGAAATAAGGCCGGCTATTTCTGCAAATATGCCTTCGCGCTCGTCGCGATCCGCTGCGCCTCGATGCCGATTTCGCGCAGCTGCCCGGTCGGAACGGTGATCTGCCCACAGAAATAGAGCCCGGGCGCGGCGGTCGGCTTGCCGGTCACACGCGGCATGCCCTGCGGGTCAAAGAGGCCATCACCGTCCGGAATCAATCGGCGCAAGTCTGGCCGAAATCCGGTCGCAAGGATGATCGCGTCGAACTGTTCACTATTCCCGTCAGCGAATACGACGCCGCCGGCAGTCATGTCGATCGATACCGCCGCGAATCTTGATGGAACCGTCCCTGATCTTCGCTACCGTGCCGATATCGATCAGCGGCACATGGCCGTCTTCCTCCACCATCTGCCGCGGTCCTTTGGCGGCGCGGCGCAAACCGAGCTTCTCGAAATTACCGATCCTCAGCCGAAGCGCTGGCGCGTTGATGGCGTCGACAAGACGCGCCGGCAAATGCCGGTACAGGATGACCCAGGTCAAAATCGGGAAGCCGAGAAGATCCCGCGGAATGATCTGGACCGGACTGCGCACGGCAAGCGTGACATCGATGCCGGCTTCAGCGAGGTCGAGCGCGATCTCTCCGCCGGAATTGCCGAAACCGACCGCGAGCACGCGCTTTCCTGCAAACGCAGCCGGGTTACGATAATCGCTGCTGTGGATGATCGGTCCGCCAAAGCTCTCCGCGCCCGGCCAAGGAGGCCGATAAGGCGCATGCGCGATTCCCGTCGCAACGATGACGATTGGCGCTGAGAACGCCTCTTCGCTGGTTTCCACGCACCAATGCGAGCCGTCTCGCGCCACGCGCGAAACCTCTGTGTTGAATACCGGCCGGACGTTGAAATGCGCGGCGTACGCTTCGAGATAGTCGACCACCTGGGCGCGCGACGGATAGGTCGGATACTCCCGCGGCATCGGCAGGCCGGGAAGGCCTGAATGATTGCGGTCGGTGTGGAGATGCAGCCGATCGTAATGCCGCCGCCACACCGCGCCGACGTTGGCTTCCTTCTCCAGGACGGTGACATCAAGTCCGGCCGAACGCATCGTGGCAGAGCAGGCAAGCCCCGCCGGACCTGCGCCGATCACAATGGCATCGGAGTTGGGCATCGCGCGGTCTTCCTCGCGCAAACCGAGCGGAGAAGGATTACTTCCCCCACACCTCGTTCGCGATCTCAACCGCGAGTCTCAGCTTCGCCCACTGCTCCTCCTCGGAAAGAATGTTGCCTTCCTCCGTCGAGGCAAAACCGCATTGCGGCGACAGCGCGAGCTGCTCCAGCGGCGCGAACTTCGACGCCTCTTCCAGCCGACGCTTGATGTCGTCCTTTTTCTCCAGCTCGCCGAATTTCGAGGTGATGACGCCGACCACCACGACCTTGTTGCCCTTGGGCAGGAAGCGCAGCGGCTCGAAACCGCCGGCGCGGTCGGAATCATATTCCAGGAAATAGCCGTCGTAATTGGTGCCGGCGAGCATGGTTTCCGCGACCGGCTCGTAGCCGCCGGAGGAAATCCAGGTCGAGCGGAAATTGCCGCGGCAGACATGGGTGGTGACCACCATGTCGGCCGGCTTCTCCGCCAGCGCGTAATTGATGATGCGCGCGTAGATCTGCTGCAGGCCGTCGGGATTGTCGCCGCGCTCGCGCGACTTCTGCAATTCCTCCTGCGAGCAGAGATAGGCCCATACGGTGTCGTCGAACTGCAGATAGCGGCAGCCGGCATCGTAAAAGGACTTCACCGCCTTGCGGTAGGTCCTGCCGAGATCCTCGTAGAAGCCCTCGAGATCGGGATAGACGTCCTTCGAGATCAATTTGCGGCCGCCACGGAAGTGCAGCACGGTCGGCGACGGGATCGTCATCTTCGCGGTGACATGCGCCTGGTCGGCCCATTTCTTCAGGAAACGGAAATGGTCGAGCATCGGATGGTTGTCGGGGAAGTCGATCTTGCCGACCACGCGCACCGCGTCATGCCGCGTCTGCACGCCCGCGAACTGGATGCCCATGTCGGGATGAAACATCTCGCAACCGGTGAGTTTTGCGAGGAAATCGAAATGCCACCACGAGCGGCGGAACTCGCCGTCGGTCGCGAGCTTCAACCCGGTCGAGGCCTGCCGGTGCACGACCTTCTCGATCTCCATGTCCTCGGCCTTGCGCAGCTCGTCAGCAGAAATCTCGCCCTTCTCGAGCCTGGCGCGCGCCTCCTTGATCTTCGCTGGCCGCAGCAGGCTGCCGACCTCATCGGCGCGGAATGGGGGTTTGGTTCTCTGCATGGTCGAAACTCCAAAGTTCTTATTGATGCGCCGCCGCGCCCGCGACGCCGAGATAGCGTTCGAGCACGGCCGGATCGGCCTTCAGCGCGCGGCTGTCCGCGTCATGGGCGATCGTGCCGCGCTCCAATATCACAACGCGGTCGGCAAGCCCCAGAATCTTTTGCGCATTCTGCTCGACGATGATGGAGCAGATGCCCGACGAGCGTGTAATGCTGCCCAACGCCTTGAGCAATTCCTCGACGATGATGGGCGCCAGCCCCTCGGTCGGCTCGTCCAGCAGCAGAACTCTGGGATTGAGCGTCAGCGCCCGCCCGATCGCCAGCATCTGCTGTTCGCCGCCGGAAAGCTGGTTGCCGAAATTGCCGCGCCGCTCCTTCAGCCGCGGAAACATCTCGTAGACCTTTTCGACGGTCCAGGGACCAGGCTGGGCCACCGCGGTCATGTTCTCCTCCACCGTCAGCGAGCGGAAGATATTGCGCTCCTGCGGCACCCAGCCAATCCCGGCGCGCGCCCGCTGGTCCGGGCGCATCGTGGTGATATCGGTTCCACCGAGCGCGACCGAGCCGCCGAAGCGGCGGGTGATGCCGACGATGGAATTGATCAGCGTGGTCTTGCCGGTGCCGTTGCGCCCGAGCAGCGCCAGCACCTGCCCCTCCGGCAATGTGAGCGACATGTTGGGCAGCACCACCGCCTCGCCATAGCCGGCGCGCAGGCCTTCCACTTTCAACAGGTCAGCCATCGGCGGCCTCGCCGAGATAGACCGCCTTCACCTGCGGATCGCGCGCGACCTCGTCCGGCGGACCCTCGACCAGCAGCGCGCCATTGACCAGCACGGAAATACGATCGGCGAAGGAAAACACCAGATCCATGTCGTGCTCGATCAAGAGCACGGTGACGTCGCGCGGCAGGGCCGCGACCGCGGCGAGGATATCGTGGCGCTCGCTTTCGGGCACGCCGGCGGCGGGCTCGTCGAGCAGCAGCACGCGCGGCTTGGCGGCGATCGCGACCGCGATCTCGAGCAGGCGCTGCTTGCCGTAAGGCAAGGTCGAGGTCAGCTCGTTCATGACATCCAGCAGACGAAAGCGCGAAAGGTTCTCCGCGATCTCGGCATTGACGTCATCGCGCGTGCCCATGACGCGCCACCAGTCGCCGCCACGGCCCATGCGTTCGGAGACCGCGAGCCCGATGGTCTCCAGCGGCGTGAGGTCGGCATAGAGCTGGTTGATCTGGAAGGTACGCGACAGGCCGCGCAGCACGCGGGTGTGCACCGGCAGATCGGTGATGTCGTTGCCCTCGAGCAGGATGCGGCCGCCATTGGGCTTGAGCACGCCGGTGAGCAGATTGATCACGGTGGTCTTGCCGGCGCCGTTCGGGCCGATCAGCGCGTGGCGCGCGCCCTGGGTCACTTGCAGCGACAGATCGCGCGTGACCCGCAAGCCGCCGAACGACTTTTCCAGTCCTTTGGTTTCGAGTGCGATCGTCATGACGCGTCGCCCTCGGGTACGGCTACCGCGGCCTTGCGGCCTGCAAAGTGCGTGATGACGAGATTGGGCAGCCACAGCACCCAGCGATGCAGCCGCGCCCGGCCAATCAGCACGATCGCGACCAGCACCGCCCCGATCCAGAACTGCCAATATTGCGGTGTGATGATGGAGAACACGTCCTGCAGCATCCGAAACACCACCGCGCCGATCAGCCCGCCATAGAGATAGCCGGTGCCGCCGATGACCAGCACCAGCATGAGATCGGCGGAGCGGTTGAAGTCGAACACGTCCAGCGAGGCCAGCGCCGTGGTTTGGGTGAACAGCGCGCCGGCAATGCCTGCATAGAAGGCGGCCACCGTGTAGATCGCGATCAGCCGCCGGTTCACGGGAATGCCGATCGCGGCCGCGCGCAGCGGATTGTTGCGGATCGCGCGCAGCGACAGGCCGAACGGCGAATGCACGATCCGCCGCGCCAGCAGGAACAGCAGGAACGTGACCGCCAGCGAATAGAAGAAGCCGGTCTTGCCGAACATGTCGAAAGTAAACAGCCCGAGAATCGGCTGCATCTCGATGCCCTGCAGGCCGTCTGTGCCGCCGGTGATGTTGGAATAGCGCTCGGCCAGCGCTTCCAGCAGCAGTGCGATGCCTAGCGTCACCATCAGCCGGGTGAGATCGGCGCCGCGGATCACGAGGAAGCTGGTGAGGAAGCCGAGCACCATGGCGGCAAGGCCGGCCACGACAAGCGCGATCACGGGCTCATTGATGATGCCGTGCAGCGCCAGCAGCCCGGCACAATAGGCGCCGACGCCGAAGAACGCGGCATGTCCGAGCGAGACGATGCCGGCGTAGCCGAGGATCAGGTCGAGCGACACCGCGAACAGGCCGAGCCGCACGATGTCGGTCATGATCAGATAGCGCGACGGGAACATGAAGGCGCACGAGAGCGCGGCGATCCAGAAGATGATTTCGGCCCAGTGCCAGCGTGCGTGCTGCCTGGCGTGAAATCCGACGTCGGCTGGCGCGGTCATTGTCTTCACCGCGCGGCGGGGCGGCCGAACAGGCCGTTCGGGCGCCAGAGCAGGATCACGATCATGACGGTGTAGATCACGAACGGGCCCATCTTCGGCACATAGTATTTGCCGGCGACGTCGGCGATGCCGAGCAGCAGCGAGGCGAGAAACGGACCGGTGATCGAGGACGAGCCGCCGACGGTGACCACGATCAAGAAGTAGATCATGAACTTCAGCGGGAAATACGGGTCGAGCCCCAGCACTTCCGCGCTCAGCGCGCCGCCGAGGCCGGCAAGGCCGCATCCGAAGGCGAAGGTGAAGGCGAACACCTGCGGCACGTTGATGCCTAGCCCGCTTGCGGCGCGGGGATCGTCGACCGCGGCGCGGAGCCGGCTGCCGAACCGCGTGCGCGCCAGGATGAGCTGCAACAGCGCGGTAAGCAGGCCGCAGATCACGATAATCATCAGCCGGTAGCGGCCGATGCCGACGCCGAACACATCGAACTGCCCTTCCAGCGCCGAGGGCAGATTGATGAATATCCGCGACGAGCCCATGATGTAATCGACGGCGGCGACCGACATGAAGACGAGGCCGACCGAGAACAGCACCTGATCGAGATGGCTGCGCGTATAGAGGTGGCGATAGAGCAGCCGCTCCAGCACCGCGCCGATGATGGCGGCGGAAATGAACGCGAACGGCAGGCCGGCGAAGAACGGCCAGCCCTGCTGGTTGACCAGCACCGCGCAGACATAACCGCCCGCCATGGCAAACGCGCCATGGGCGAGGTTGACGAAGTTCATCAGCCCGAGCGTGACCGCTAGCCCGCAGGCCAGCACGAACAGCAGCATGCCGTAGGCGACGCCATCGAAGAGGTTGGTGAGGACTGCGGTCATGAAGGAAGAGTCGAAAGCCTTGACAAGAAACTCGTCATTCCGGGGCAGCGCGCAGCGCTGAACCCGGAATCCATTTCAACAATTTCGAGATCCCGGGTTCGCGGGCTTATGCCCTCGCCCCGGGATGATGCTTCGCATCACTTCTTGGTCTTGCCGGCGTCCTTGACATCCGTGGAAAGTCTGGAACTCGACGTTGTAGAGTTCGCCGTCGACCTTCTCGACCTTGCGGATGTAGATGTTCTGGATGATGTCGCGCGTTTCCGGATCGATCGAGATCGGACCGCGCGGGCTCTCCCACTTCATCCCCTTCATGGCCTCGACCAGCTTGTCGCCGTCGGTATTGCCATTGGTCTTCTTCAGCGCCTCGTAGATCAGGTGGATGCCGTCATAGCCGCTCACCGCCATGAAGCCCGGGCGGTTGCCAAAATCCTTCTTGTAGGCGGCAACGAAGTCCTTGTTCATCTGCGAGGGATGCGCGGCCGAATAAAGATGCGCCGTCACGGTGCCGAGCGCCGCATCGCCCATGCCGTTGAGCAGGTCGTCGTCCATGACGTCGCCGGGCCCGATCACCTTGATGCCGGCCTTGTCGAGGCCGCGTTCGGCATATTGCTTCATGAAGTTGCCGCCCTGCCCAGCCGGCACGAACACGAACATCGCGTCGGGCTTGGAGTCCTTCATGCGCTGCAGGAACGGCGCGAAGTCGGGATTGGCCAAGGGCACCTTGACCTCTTCGACGATCTGGCCACCGCCGGCGGTGAAATGCTCCTTGAAGAAGTTCAGCGCGTCATTGCCCGGCGCGTAGTCGGACGTCAGCGTCGCGACCTTCTTGATGCCGTTCTTGACCGCCCAGTCGCCGATGATGGTGGAGGACTGCGCCAGCGTGAACGAGGTGCGCACGATATAGGGCGACTTCTCGGTGATGATCGAGGTGCCCGCCGCCATCACGATTTCCGGAACCTTCGCCTGCGTCGCGAGCGGTGCGGCGGCGAGCGCGGCCGGCGTCACGCCGAAGCCGGCGATGAAGCTGACCTTGTCGTTGACGATCAGTTCCTGCGCCGCGGTCTTGGTCTTGTCCGGCACCGCGCCGTCGTCCTTGAGGATGATCTCGACCTTCTTGCCGGCGACGGTGTCGCCGTGCTGCTTCATGTACAGTTTGATCGCATTGTCGATCTGCTTGCCGGTCGAGGCCTGGCCGCCGGTCATTGGCAGGATCAGCCCGATCTTCACGCTGTCTTCGGCACGCGCCGGGCTCAGCGCCACGGTGCCGGCGATAACGGCGGTGCCCAACAGCAACGGCAATTTAGTGCGAACGAACATCAACGCTTCTCCCCTCTTCGGTTTGTGTCCTGAACCGAGTCCCCGGCCCTTGTCTCACCACAGCTAACCTCAGCCATGGCCACAGCGACATGGCGTCTTTCGCCGCCCAGTTGTCAATCGGACGATGGGCGACCTTTCGGCGCGAAGCAGACGTTCTGGTCGCGGTCGCCGTCTGTATCAAAATACCACCATCGCGAAGCGAGGAAAGCCGTCCCGATCTTGATTTCCGACCGCTTGCGACGCGCAGCCGCAAACTTCAATTTGTACGGATGTACAAATCAAGTGGTCCTGTCAACAAAAGCCCATTGCCTTGCTGCAAGAATTTGTCACTGGAAGCAGGCGGGAAGCTTCTCATTGGAAAGCAACAATAAAGGTGTCTAAATACCACATTTGAAGCCAGAAAAGCCAATTTTACCTATTAGGGATAGCGTTCTCCGTCAGGCCCGCTGTGGCGAGGCCTGCCGGTCGATTTGAAAGGCTTGATTCCCAGTGACGATTGTTCGCCCTCGACAGCTTGCGATCCTGTTTGCGTGCGCGTTGCTGGCGAGCGCGCTATCGGGCTGCGGCACCGTCAACGAAAAGCTCTCGGCCGGCATGGGCGACTACATCCCGCAATGGGCCGGCGGGCTGCCGGCCGATGCGCCGCCGCGCCCGGGCACCGCGAAGTACGACGCGTATATGCAGGAACGTGAGCGGCAGCGCCTGATGCCGGCGGACCAGCGCGAGAAGAAGCCGACGCAGCCCGACCAGCCCGGGCTCGATCCTGTCCACTGAAAATCAGTCGACGAAAACCACCGTCTTCCGCCCGTTCGGGATCACGCGATCCTCGAGGTGATAGCGGATCGCGCGCGCCAGCACGCGGCGCTCGATGTCGCGGCCCTTGCGTACGAGATCATCGGGCGTGTCGCGGTGGCTGATCCGTTCGACATCCTGGTCGATGATCGGCCCTTCGTCGAGGTCGCTCGTGACATAATGCGCGGTGGCGCCGATCAGCTTGACGCCGCGATCATGCGCCTGGTGATAGGGTTTTGCGCCCTTGAACCCCGGCAGGAACGAGTGATGAATGTTGATGCAGCGCCCCGACAGCTTCGCCGACAGATCATCCGAGAGAATCTGCATGTAGCGCGCGAGCACCACGAGATCGGTTCTGGTTTCCCCGACCAGACTCCAGATCCTGCCCTCCTGCTCGCGCTTGGTGTCTTTCGTCATAGGCAAATGCTGAAACGGGATGTCGCCGAAATCGAGACCGGCATAGGTCTCGCGCGGATGGTTGGAGACGATCGCGGTCGGGATCATCGCAAACTCGCCGGTGCGCCAGCGATAGAGAATATCGACCAGGCAGTGATCGAATTTCGAGACCAGCAGCATCACCCGCTTCCTGGCGGCGCGGTCGCGCATCTGCCAGTCCATGTGGAAACGCTCCGCGATCGCGGCAAAGCCGGTCTGCAGCGCCGACAGCTCGACGGCGAGATCGGCCGCGGTGAACACCACGCGCATGAAGAACTTCGTGGCTTCGACGTCGGAGAATTGCTGGGCGTCCAGGATGTTCTGGCCGTTATGGGCAAGAAACGTCGAGACCGCCGACACGATGCCGGGGCGATCGGGGCAGGACAGCGTCAACACATATTGATGATCGGGCATGAGCGGCCTGATTAAGTCTTGAGCAAGAGAAGCATTTTTCGGCCCTGCTCTATCACCGCAACCGACCTTGCGCCAACCGTCAGATCAGAGTCAGGATGAACAAATCACGGTCGGACATCGTTAAGATGAATCATGGCTGACAGGCTCAACGGTTACCGCATCCTGATCCTGGAGACGCGCGAGGAAGCGCAATTCTCGCGCCTGCTTGCCGAACAGGGCGCCGACGTCCTGCAATGCCCGATGTTCGCGATCAACGACGCACCCGACCCTGTTCCGGTCGAGGCATGGATCCGCCGCTCAATCGAAAAGCCACTCGACGATCTCGTGCTGATGACCGGCGAAGGCCTGCGTCGGCTGATGAAGGTGGTACGACGGCTTGACCTGGAAAAAGATTTCATTGCCGCGATGGGCAAGGCAAGGAAATTTGCGCGCGGCCCAAAACCCGGACGCGCACTTCGCGAGATCGGGCTGGAGCCGCAACAGACCACGGAGAAGCCGACCTCCGAAGGCATCGCCGAGATGCTGTCACGCATCGACCTGAAAGGCCGCCGCCTTGGTCTTCAGCTATACCCCGACAAGGATCACGGCACGCTGATCGGCGCGATCTCAGCGCAAGGCGCCAGCGTCGATACAGTGCTGCCTTACGTCTATGACGCCAAGGCCGCCGACAGCAATATCGTCATCGCGATCGAGGAGATGGCGAAAGGACGCATCGATGCGATCGCACTGACAAGCTCGGGCCAGGCGCGACGCCTGTTCGATGTGGCCGAGGCCCGTGGCTGCGAGCCGCGCCTGCGCGAGGCGCTTTCGAGGACGCCGATTGCTTCCGTAGGGCCGGTGGTGTCGGATGAATTGAGGACGCATGGCCTGCGGGCCAATATCTCGCCGGCTGAAGGCGCCTATTTCATGAAGCCGCTGATCTCGGCGATGGCGGTGGAGCTGGCGAAAAGGCCGCCAAGGGTGGCGAGCTAACCCACAGTCATTGCAATGACGATACGGCAACAGCGCAACACTACTCCGCCGCCTGCTTGTGCTCGCTCAAATACGCCTGGTACGCGAGCCTGATGCCGTCCTCCAGCGAAGTCCGCGCGCGCCAGCCGAGCTTGGCGAGGCGACTGACATCCAGCAGCTTTTGCGGCGTGCCGTCGGGCCGCGAAGTATCGTAGCCGATCGTCCCCTTGTAGCCGACGGTCGCGGCAACCACGCGGGCGAAGTCGGCGATGGTGATGTCCTCGCCGGTGCCGATATTGACCATCTCCGCCGCCGAATAGGTCTTCATCAGGTGCACGCAGGCGTCCGCCATGTCGTCGACATAGAGAAATTCGCGCCGCGGCGTGCCGGTGCCCCAGACCGCAACGCCGGGGCTGCCAGATACCTTCGCCTCGTGGAAACGTCGGATCAGCGCCGCGACCACGTGGCTGTATTCCGGATGATAATTGTCACCCGGACCATAGAGATTGGTCGGCATGACATTGATGAAGTCGGAGCCGTATTGATCGCGATAGGCCTCGGCCATCTTGATGCCCGCGATCTTGGCGATGGCATAGGGCTCGTTGGTTGGCTCCAGGGGCCCGGTCAACATCGAATCCTCGCGCAGCGGCTGCGGCGCCAGTTTCGGATAGATGCAGGACGATCCGAGGAACATCAGCTTCTCGGCGCGATTGACATGCGCGGCCTGGATCACGTTCGCGGCGATCGCAAGATTGTCGTAGAGAAATTCCGCGCGCAGCGTGTTGTTGGCGACGATGCCGCCGACCTTGGCCGCGGCCAGGAATACGACCTGCGGCCTTCTTACCCGAAAACCACTCGAACACCGCAGCCTGATCGCGCAGGTCAAGCTCGCGCCGCGTCGCCGTCAGCAGATCGACACCCTCTTGCGCCAGCCTGCGCACCAGCGCGCTGCCGACCATGCCGCGATGGCCGGCCACAAAAACCGTCTTGCCTTTCAGCTCAAACGGAAGAGCGGCCATTGGCGACCTCGCGTTTGGCGATCTCCAGATCGCCCGCCACCATTTCCTTCACCAGTTGCGCAAAGCTCGTCTTCGGCTTCCAGCCGAGCTTTTGCCGCGCCTTGCTGGAATCGCCGATCAACAGATCGACCTCGGTCGGGCGGAAATAGGTCGGATCGATGCGCACCACCGTCTTGCCGGACTTCTTGTCGACGCCGGTCTCCTCGATCCCCTTGCCGCGCCACTCGACCTTGCGGCCGACTTCCGCAAAGGCAAGCTCGACGAACTCGCGCACCGAACGGGTCTCGCCGGTCGAGAGTACGAAATCATCAGGGGAGTCGGCCTGCAGGATCGAATGCATGCCCTCGACATAGTCGCGGGCATGGCCCCAGTCGCGCTTGGCCTCGAGGTTGCCGAGATAGACGGTGTCTTCGAGGCCGAGCTCGATGCGGGCCACGCCGCGGGTGATCTTGCGGGTGACAAAGGTCTCGCCGCGGATCGGGCTCTCATGGTTGAACAGGATGCCGTTGCAGGCGAATATGCCGTAGGCCTCGCGGTAGTTTACCGTGATCCAGTAGCCATAGAGCTTGGCGACGCCGTAGGGCGAACGCGGATAGAACGGCGTGGTCTCCTTTTGCGGGATCTCCTGCACCAGTCCGTAGAGTTCCGAGGTGGAGGCCTGGTAGAACCGCGTCTCCTTCTCCATGCCGAGAATGCGGATCGCCTCCAGCAGGCGCAGCACGCCGATCGCGTCGGCATTGGCGGTGTATTCGGGGCTCTCGAAGCTGACCGCGACGTGGCTTTGCGCCGCGAGATTGTAGATCTCGGTCGGCCGGATCTGCTGCACGAGGCGGATCAGGTTGGTCGAATTGGTCATGTCGCCGTAATGCATCAGAAACGGCACGTTGCCGGTGTGCGGATCCTCGTAGAGGTGATCGACGCGGGCGGTGTTGAAGGAGGACGAGCGGCGTTTGACGCCGTGCACCGTGTACCCCAGCCCCAGCAGGTGCTCGGCGAGGTAAGCGCCGTCCTGCCCGGTCACGCCGGTGATCAGCGCCACGCGCCGTTTCGAGTCCTGAGCCGCCATTTTGTCTCCAACCAAAGCGCGATGATTTCACCGCGCTCCAGGCCATTGTTTTGGCATGATCCCTCGGGTCGAGCCCGAGGGCGTGCTTTTCGGAAAACTGCTACACACGTTTCCGTATCATGCGCTAGCCGGGCGCAGGCCTTAGCATCCGACTCCGGTGAAGTCTAATGCAAAAGGCAGTGGGGAATCAGGCCGATAGTGCCGGAATCTTAGGGTTCTTGGTTACTCACCATAGCTGCGCAGGCGGTCGAGATGTGGGATGCTCACGCCCTATTCGAGCCGCTGCCCTGCTTCCTCAGCTGCTTCAGGCACCGGTTGGTGTTCCGCCGGGAGATGCCTGACAGCGCTCCGATTTCTTCCCCCGTGATCTCGAGGTGGCGGCTGAGATAGGGACCACCGAAGTCACGGGCATGTTCGTGCGGCCCGAGCGCCAAGATCGCCGCCTAGAACTCCCGCACCAGCCGGATCACCTCGTCCTGCTGCTCGGGCGTGATCTCCGCGAACATCGGCAGCGACACGATCCGGCCCTGGTCGGCAAACGCGTTCGGGAATTTCTCGGGGCGGTGCCTGAAGCGCCCGTAGGCCTCAAGGAACGGCAGCGCGGTCGGATAGTTCACCGCGGTTTGCACGCCATGGGCGTTGAGATGCTTCACCAGCTCGTCGCGGCGAGGGTGGCGGATGGTGTAGAGATGATAGACGTGGTCGCGGTCGGGCGCGACCTGCGGCACCACCACATCCTCGATCTGGTTGAGGCCGGCGTCATAGACTTTCGCGGCCTCCTGGCGCGCCTTGGTCCAGGCCGGCAAATGCGGAAGCTTCGCCGACAGGATCGCGGCCTGGATGCCGTCGAGCCGGCTGTTGATGCCCTCGATCTGGTGCTGGTGCTTCACGAGCCCGCCATGGCGCGCCAGCATGGTCATATGCTCGGCGAGTGCGGCATCGTTGGTGACGACCGCGCCGGCATCGCCCATCGCGCCGAGATTCTTGCCGGGATAGAACGAATAGGTGGCCGCCACGCCGAAGGTGCCGATCTGCCGGCCCTTGCAGCGCGCGAGATGTGCCTGCGCGCAATCCTCGATCACCCACAGCCTGTGCTTGTCCGCGATCCTCATGATCGCGTCCATGTCGGCCGGTTGACCGTAGAGATGCACCGGGATGATGCCGACCGTCCGCGGCGTGATCGCCGCTTCGATCGCCACGGGATCGATGGTGAATGTCGATCCATCCGTGTCGCAAAATACCGGCGTGGCACCGGCATGCGTAATCATCGCCGAGGTCGAGATCCAGGAATGCGCCGTGGTGATCACCTCGTCGCCGGGCTTCACCTTCAGCGCGGCCATGGCGAGATACAGCGCGTCGGTGCCGTTGGCGCAGGAGATGCAGTGCTTCACCTCCGCCACGGCTGCGAACTCGCGCTCGAAGGCATCGACATAGGGCCCGCGGATGAAGGCGTTGTCGCGGATCACGCTTGCGATCGCGCCGTCAATCTCGCGTCTGATGTTCTGATACTGCAGCTGCAGGTCGGCGAAGGGCACCGGCATCGGTCGTCGTCCTATTTCGCGAGCTTGAGCAGGCGCGCCGGATTTCCGGCATAGGTGCCCGCGGCCATGATGTCCCTGGTTACCACCGAGCCCGCGCCTATGACCACATCATCGACAATGCGCACCGGCATGATGGTGGCATTGGAGCCGATCGAGACGCGGTCGCCGATCACGGTCTCGCGCCACAGATCCTTGTTGCCGCGGGCGGGCCCGCCGCTCGCGAAGGTGTCGTTGATGAACATCACGCCATGGCCGACGAAGCAATCCTCACCGACGGTCACGAGCTCGCAGATGAAGGCATGCGACTGCACGCGCGAGCGCGCGCCGACCATCGCGCCCTTCTGGATTTCGGTGAACGGGCCGATGAAGCAATCATCGCCGATGCTGCAGCCATAGAGATTGCAGGGCTCGACCACCTTCACCCGCGCGCCAAAGGTGACGTCGCGGATACCGGCTTGATGCAGTTCCGGCTTGCTCATGACACCACGCCCAGCCGGCTGAGTTTCGGCGCGAAATGCAAATGCACCTCCTCTCCGGTCTCGATCGATTCATAGAGTGCGGTGATCAGTTCCAGGCTCTTGCGGCCCTCGAGCCCATCGACCAGCGCCGCGCGCTGACTGGTCAGGCAATCGACCACGTGCTGGTAGTAGGCCTGATGGCCGAAGCCGTAGACATTGGGCGGGTTGACCGAGAATTTCTCGATCACCTCCTTGTCGGCGGGTGTCTCGTCGACAAAGCGCCAATGCCGGATCTGGTTCACGGCAAAGCCCGCGATCTCGACCATGCCTCGTTCGCCGAGGATCGACAGCGAGCCTTCGAGATCGGTCGGACGCGCCGCTGTCGTTGCCTCGATGATGCCGAGCGCGCCGTTCTTGAATTTCAGCGTCGCGACCGCGGTGTCCTCGGTCTCGATCTTCGCCAGCGCCGTGGTCGCGCGTGCGTGCACGCTGACGACGTCGCCGAAGAACCATTCAAGCATGTCGACATGGTGGCTCGCCTGATTGGAAAGCACGCCGCCGTCATAGGCCCAGGTGCCGCGCCAGGCGTCCTGATCGTAGTAGGCCTGGTCGCGGCACCAGCGCACACGCACCGTGCCGAGAATGAGCTTTCCGAAACGGCCGGCATCGAGCGCTTGGCGCGCCTTCACGACTGGCACGTTGAAGCGGTTCTGCTTGACGATGAACAGCTTGACGCCGGCTTCATCGCAGGCGCGGATCATGTCGTCGGCATCCTGCAGCCGCAGCGCCATCGGCTTCTCGACGACGACATGCTTTCCCGCCCTGGCACAGGCGATGACGTGTTGCGGATGCAGCCCGCTCGGCGTCAGCACCGACACCGCATCGATATCCTCGCGCGCCAGGAAGTCGTCGATGTCGTAGATCGCGGGTACCGAGAATTTGCCGGCGACGGCGTCCGCGCGTGCGCGGATGGGATCGCAAACCGCGACCAGACTTGCGCCTTCGATGTGATTGCCGCCCAACAGATCAGAGTGACGCCTGGCGATGCGCCCGCATCCGAGCAGGCCAAATCTGATCATGGATGGTTCCCTCAACTCGCCGGCACCAGCCGTTCTGGATCGCGCCCGGACCTCGTTCCTATAGTAACGGAACGCCTTGCTAATCAAGGTATTCGTGGCCGACTTGACCCGCCTGGTGGCGACCCGGAACACCTTCAAAGGGCGCGGTCAGGATTTTGGCCCGCGCCGGCGCAATAGTGGTCCATGAGCAAGGCGGAGCGTATTTCGCCGGACGCGCGGTTGACTATGTCATCCTGATCGCTTTGCTGCCCTTCTCTCTCCTGGCCATTCCAGCGTTTCTCTCGACCGCCGACTATGCGATAGGTCGAGACCGGACCGCCATGCGACTGGCCGCGATTCCATTCATCGCTTTTCTCTTTGTCGCAACGTTCTCGTCGCTCTATCTTTTCCGCGCGAACTCACCTTACTCGCTCTACGTCCATGAATATCGCGACAAGGGCCGCTGCTCTCCGGCTGCGCTTTTGCAGGGCCTGGCCGACACCATGCGCTTTCGCCTGGCGGTCGACAGGGGCAACGACGTCTGGGCCAGAAATTCATACGACGATACCGGAACGGTAGCCAACGCCATCGATGTTATCGATCGTTACGCCGCAACGCACGCCAAGGTCACCGTTCTTCTCGGCGAAAATCGCAGTTACCAAATGCTCAGCGACATCGCACTGCTGTACGCCGATCGGGGACAGACGTGGCCCACCTCGTTTACTTTCAAGCGACGAACTCGTGCCGGCCTTGGCCGCACGCATCTTGGCGACGCCGGTGACCTTGCGGACCGGCGATCTCATTGTTGTCCGGCGGGATGAAGTAAAATCTGGGGAATCTCGAGAGCGGCATCCTGAAGCTGGTACGGTCTAGCGGGTCACTTTGCCTGCTGGAGACCACGGCCGAGCAACGCATTCACGGGGGTTTGGCTTATCGGCATGCTCGCGAATTCATTGCTGGCGCGCCGCTACCTTGGTCAGGAATTGCAGGTCAGCCATCATGCGTTAATTGCTGCTGCGACCCTGATCGGGTCGGCAATCCTTGTGCTCGCTCCCGATAATAGTGTTCGCCTGGCAGCCACAGGCGGCATGCCTGACTTGAACTTTGTGATCTCCCGTGCAGCGAACTATGCTCTACTCGACCTTGGAAATTTCCTCCTCTCACCAACGGTTATCGTGTGGTCTATCGTTGTAACCGCGGTGACGCTAGCTGAACCAGAATTTATGAGGCTGACACATCCACGTGGGGCGCTCCTGGCGGTCGGAGTGGCAATCGTCTGTCTCGTTTTCTGCTATTTTGATTATTTCACGCACCAGTTCACGACAGGGCTCCGGCTTGTGGGGAGAGCGCAGAACGAGGCGTTGATCCTGGTATCGTTTATATGAGTTCGACGCCGCGGGCACTCGCGCGAAAACTACGAAAAAATAAGAACGCGAAGCTGCGGGTTCTTTTCGCTGATTGTCTCGCTCGCTCAGGCTCGCAACTGGGCAACCAGATCCTGCAGCTGGGCGCCATAGCGCTCCACCGTCATCGCCACCATGCGTTCGCGCGCCCGGCCGGCGCGCGCCTGGGCGGATACCGGATCGTTCACGATCTGAAGGATCGCATCCCTGATCGATGCGACCGAATTGGGATCGAACAGCAGGCCGGCGTCGCCCACCTGCTCCGGCAAGGCAAGGATGTTCGACGCCGCCACCGGCGTGCCGGCCTGGAACGCCTCATAAACGGGAATGCTGATGCTTTCGAACAGCGACGGCATCACCAGCGCGGTCGCAAGATGATAGATGGCATGGATGTCTTCCAGCGTCACATAGCCGAGATGGACCACCTTCTCGCGCAGGCCGAATTCCTCGATCGCGCGCATCGCGCCCGCATAACCTTCCTGTTCCTTGCCGGTCAGCACAAGCCCGAGATCGCCGACCTCGCGGGAAACCTCGCGGAACGCCTCGATCAGCCGCATGTGATTCTTGTGCAGCCAGAAATGCGCCGGATAGAAAAGAAAGCGTTGTGGCAGATGCAGCCGGCTGCGCACTACCTGCAGCTTCGCCTCGCCCGGCGTCGCCAGGAAATTACCGTGCGGTGGCGCCGGGATCACCGCGATACGGTCGCCAGCAAGGCCGTAGAAACGGATGATATCCGCCTTCACATATTCGGACTCGCAGATGATGCGCCCCGCTCTTGCGGACACACGGGTGTAGATCTGGTGCCGCCAGAGCCGCTGAATGCGGGAGAAGTTCTGCCGATAGTAGAGCTGCTGCAGATCGTGCAGCGTGTAGGCGAACGGCTTTGACGTATGCAGCAGCGCCAGCGAATAGATCGGTGCCAGCAGCACGTCCTCAGCCGCAAAGGGATCGGCAAGACCGATACGCAGCCGTTCGGCCGCGAGCGCACCAAGCTGTCGCGCATAAGGCTCCCGGAAAGGAACGATGGGAAAGCCAAGTTGCTTGAAATCGGGATTGGCGGGATCGCCATAAATGGTGATGACGAAACCCTGAGCCTGCCGCAATCCATCCAGCATCGAAAGCGTGTACTGGTAGGTGCCCCCGTTGGCGGGGCCTGCCACTGCGACAACACCGAGCCTGGTCGTCACGCGGGACACATTTCCTTCAGCAGTTCATTCACATCAGAACCGATGCGCCGGACGTCCGACCGGGTCAGCTCGTAGAATGACGGCAGGTTGAGGCCGATCTGCGCCTTCCTGGCCGCGACCGCCAACGGCGCCTGCTTGTACATCGGCATCGACGACAGCGTGCAGAAGTAAGGGCGGGAATTGATGCCGCGCTTCCGCAGCGCCTGCATGAAGGCGTCGCGGCGCCTCTCGTCGAACCAGTCGACCTCGAGGCACACCATCCAGAACGCGCTTCTGGCCCAGTTCTTCACCCGGTTAAGCCGGACCTGGTTGGCCGCCGGAATCTCTTGGCGGTACCAGTCCATGATCTCGGTCCGCCGTCCCAGGAAATCGCCGATGCGCTCGAGTTGCGCAACGCCGAGTGCGGCCTGCAGGTTGGTGATGCGATAGTTGAAGCCGCGCTCCTCGTGGAAATAGCGGCGCTGCGGATGCATGGCGTGATCACGCAGGCGCCTGGCACGCTCATAGAGTTTGCGGTCATTGGTCGTCAGCATGCCGCCTTCGCCGGTCGTGATCACCTTGTTGCCGTAGAAGCTGAACACCGCGCATTTGCTCAAATTGCCGACGCGCCTTCCCCTGTATTCGGCGCCATGGGCCTCGGCCGCATCCTCGATAACGGCGATACCGTGCGCATCCGCGATCGCGTTCAATGCGTCCATGTCGGCCGGATGGCCATAGAGATGCACCGGCATGATGGCCTTGGTGCGCGGCGATAGCAGCGACTTCACCGAGGCCAGGTCGAGGCACAGCGTGTCGGGATCGACGTCGGCGAGCACAGGCGTCGCGCCGGTATAGGCGACCGCGTTGGCGGTCGCGACAAAGGTCAGGTCCGGCACGATCACTTCGTCGCCCGGCCCGATGCCCAGCGCTTCGAGCGCAAGATGCAGCCCCGTGGTGCCATTGCTCACCGTCAGCGCAAATTCGGTGCCGCAGTAGCGCGCAAAGCCGGCCTCGAATTCGTCGATGTATTTCCCGATCGAAGACACCCAGCCGGAATCGAGCGCGTCGAGCACGAGCTCCTTCTCGCGCGCGCCGATCAAGGGCTGGGAAATCGGGATAAAACCGTCGGACATCAGGGGCGTTCTAGCGCATGATCCGGAAAAGTGGAAACCGGATTTTCCGGAAACATCATGCAAGACCATAAGATTTTGAAGCTCACCGGCACTGTTGACGGCGTCGCCTTTCTACTCCTGCCGTGCTACGTCACGCCGCGGAAGAGAGATTAAATCAGTGCGCGAGCCCGCTTCGATCATAACGCTGCGATCCGAACCCGGCGATGCGGTTCAGCTCGCCGAACTGCACCCGGTCGAATGCGCCTCGCTCGTGCGCATCGGCGGCGCAAATGACGGCGGCTATGTCGTGCCGCTGGAGGCCGTGAAGGCCGCCGGAGCGCTGCTTTCGTTCGGGCTTTCGCACGACTGGACATTCGAACGCGACTTCGGGCGGCGCAATCCCGAGGCGGCCATTCATTGCTATGACCACACGGTCTCGGTGCTGACGACGGTACCCTATTCGCTCGGCCAGCTCGCCCGCTTCGTCGTGCGCCGCAGGGCCCGCTATCTCCGCAACGTTCTCGCCTGGCTTGACTACCTCGCATTCTTTCGCAGCAAGAACGTGCATTTCAGGCAACGCATCTGGCGCGACCATTCGGATGGCAGCGCCACGATCGCGGATGCCTTTGGCCGGCTTCCGGCCAGACGCCCGGTCTTCGTGAAAATGGATATCGAGGGAAGCGAATATCGCGTCATCGACGATCTGCTGGCGCGCGCGCAGGACATCGCCGCCCTCACCGTCGAGTTTCATGAAGCCGATATCGCACCAGACCTTTTCAACGCGACCATCGCGAAGATCAAGCGCGACTTCCATATCGTGCATATCCATGGCAACAATATGGGCGGACTGGCCCCCTTCCATTTTCCGGTGTCGCCGGAGATCACGTTCCTCAATAAAAGCTTCTTCGGATCTCCTCCGACACTTTCTCGGCTGCAATACCCGATCCCGGGGCTCGACCGACCCAACCATCCTGACCTGCCCGAATTCGGATTTGAATTCGACACGCGTTAGATTGAAGCCACCAGCGCTTCGAAGCGCTGCCACTGCGCTTCCTTGGAATAGCGGCTCGCGACCATCTCGTGCCCTGCCCGCGCGAGCTCTGACCGTCGTCCTTCGTCCGCGAGAAATGCCGCGGCCTGCGACACCGCGTGTTCGGGCGAGTGGTAGGTCGCCATGGTCTCGCCGTCCTTCATGCCATCGGGATAGTTGCCGTCGTCCGAAAGCAACAGTGCGCCGCTTCCCAGCGCCTCGAAGCAACGCATATTGCCCCGGTCCGCGCCCGCCATGTCGATGGCGCCATTGAGGACGATTTTGGCAGCCGAAAGCGCCTCGTAATAATCGAGCCCGAACACCGGGCTTTTCGCGATCGCGCGAATGGCAGGCGGCCTGCGATATTGGCCCAGCGGCAGCAAATAGCCGAGCGGCGATTCCGCGAGCGCGCACAAGCGCGAGCGATCGAGGTGAAAGGCGATGGTGTACTGCCCGGCCAATTCCGTCATCGCTTCGAGTACCGCCGCGCGCTGCCGGTGATGACGCGAATAGCCGCCGACAAAGAGCACGTCGATCGGACGATCTTCTCGTGCAGCGCAAGAAGCAAAGACGGGATCGTAGGCGGGAAAGAAATATTCCGCACGGCAGCCGCGCTCGCGCAGGCTTTCGAGAATGGACGCGAAATTGCAGACGACGAGATCGTAGTCGGAGAAGACCACGTTGCGCAAAGGCGCGGCGTGCCAGGCGATCACGTGCCTGACGCAGCCCGGCAGGGTTTGGATGAAGTCGCTGCTCCAGCCCGTCGCGTCGAGATTGTAGAAGACATCGGCGCGATGCTCCTCGATCTGGGCCTTGAGAATTTCTTCCAGCGAAGCCTGAGCGTTCAGGCCGCGCTCCTTCGCCCACAGCTTCTGGACTTCGGCATCGTCGCCGTTGGTGAAGAAGGCCCATTCGGCGTGCCGGTCGATTGGCAGCAGGGTGTGAGCGCCGTTCTGCCGGAAATCCACAAAGGCGGTGACCTGGCCGGCGAAGGTCGAATGCCCCCTGGCAAGCTCGCGCAGCCTCGGGCGCAACGAAGGATAGTAGCGGCAGTTCTGGAACAGTCTCACAAGCCTAACCCGGTATGAAGTCAGTCAATCTGGCGCGCAGTCGCCCACTGGCAAGCGGGCTTGCCGCAAGTCCTGCGATCACAAGCCAGATCGCGCATTCGCCGATGAAGCGTGCAAATCCGTCGAGCGGCAGCACGAAGCGGACCGCCGCGCCAAGCGCCCAGCCGCCTGCGGTGACAACCACGATCAGCCCCGCCAAAAACAGGACGTGACGCACGGGCCGCTCAAGCGTTTCGCAGATGATAGTACCGGCAAGGAGCCAAACTGCACCACGAGATCGGTGACCACCAGCGCGAGCGCCATTCCGAGCGGCCCCAGCCACGGCGTAAGCGAGAGCGAGAGCGCCATGAAACAGGCGAGCTGCAGTCCCTTGGTCCGCGCCAGCAGCGCGCCGCGGTCGCTGTAATAGCCGTAGCTCAGCGCCAGCATCGCGGGCGCCACGAGCACGGCGCCGACCAGTAGCGTAGAGGTCAGCAGCGGATCGTAGGGGATGGCGCCGCGGGTCCACAGCGCAAAGAAATCCTGCCAGAACGCCAGCAGGCCCGAGACCACACTGCTTGCGAGCAGCGTGACCAGCACGGAGCCGCGGGCATAAAGACGCCGCAAGGCGTCGGTCGCGCCGACGGCACGGTCATGGCCGAGCTCGGCGGCGATCGGCAGCGATGCCTGCACGCAGAGGGTGCGCACCAGTCCCGCCACGATGCGGGTCAGCCCCCATTGCGCCACCGCCACGCGGTCGGCCACGATCGCGCTGACCAGCAGCACCGGCAGGCTCTGCAGCGCGACCTCCGTGCTGCCGGCAATCGCGAACGGGAAAGCGCGGCGGAACTGGCCGGCGCTCCAGCGCCACGACCATCGCAGCGGTGCGCGCGGCCGTGCGAGGAACGGAAACAGCGCCGGCGCATCGACGAACAGGAGATAGGCCGCGACCACGATCTGCGGCACGACATAGGCAAGCGCGATCATGGTCAGGCGGCCCGTCGTGACGATCGCCGCGACCTGCGCGAGCTGCGCCACCAGCATCGCCGCACTCTGCAGCCACACCGAGCGGCCATAAAGTCCGCGCGACCGATACAGCGCCGACGCCAAATTGGATGGAAGTATCAGCAGCATACCGGCCGTCATGATCACGAACGCGAGGTCGAAATCCGCCATCGACCGGAATCCCAGGACGTCCGAAGAGCTAAGCACCAAACTGCCTGCAATGGTGATGGCCACCAGCACGCCCGCCAGCGCCAAGTAGACGCGTTGCATTCTCGCAAAGAATTGCGCCGTTCGTCCGTCGCTATCGGCGCAGGACTTCAGCGCAAGGAAGCGGTTGATGGCGCGCGACAGCAGGCCAAAATCGGCGACCAGCGAGAGATTGCCGGCGGCATAGAGCGCAAGCCAGGCGGCGAGCACTTCGCTCGAGCAATAATGCAGGATGATTGGGACCAGCGCGAGCTGCTGGGTCACGCCCAGAATCAGCTGAGCCAGATTGGCCGACCATCCACCGAGCAACCGTTGCAAACGACTGCGGCCAGCAGCGCTCATCGGAGCCCCCGCATCGGCGCGCCCGGCGGCATGAACAGGATCAGCCAAACTCTCAAAATCTCGGTTTCCCGAGGCAAGCGGCTAGCAGCCCGCCACGGGATTGTCGATAGTCGAGCGGTTATTCCGCCACCTTGCCGTAGGGGTTGACGAGGGCTTCGCCCGCCGCCGACCATGCTCAGTGGATGATGAAACTGTTCATCATCTGGATCAGATGCGCGTCGGGATGAGGCGACGCCTCCAGGGCGTTGAAGTAGCCGACCGCGTCGTGATTGCCGGTCGCCAGCGCAAATAGGAAATGGACCTCCGCCGCGGGAGAATTGAAGATGGAGGCCAACTCGCTCATCGCGGCTTGCGCCGCGGGGGCGCTGAAGTCGATGGTGGCCGGGCCGGAGGAATTGTTGTCGGCGAACACGAATGAATCATTGCTGGCCTGAGCTGCCGGCGCTGCGGGCTGCGGTGCCGTCACCGTGATCGGCACGACATTGTAGGTGTTGTTGCTTTCGTTGCTTTCGGCGACGTGGTTGTCGTAGTCGGCGATGCCGCCGATGTAGTAGGTGCCCGGTGCCAGATTGCCGGGCAGGTTCACCGTGACCGTCTGATGGTCGTAGTAGCCGGGCTGGCTCACGGTCGCGAGCGTCCCCGGCGTCGTTAGCGTGGCCAGCACGGTGTCCGACGTCGTGATGGTCGGATCGGTCGACAGATAGATTTGCGCGTTCGATCCTCCCGACACCGAATTGCCGAGATTCATGTCGTAGGCATCGATCGTCACGCTGCCGCCGGAGGTCACGGCGGCCTTGTTCACCTGGACATACTCGGCCAGATCGGGTTGCGGTTGCACGCCCGACGGCGGCGCCGTCACTGTTATGGAGGCGATGTTATAGGTGTTGTTGGCCTCGTTGCTCTCGCTGACGTGGTTGTCGTAGTCGGCGGTGCCGCCGATGTAATAGGTGCCCGGCGCCAGATTGCCCGGCAGGCTCACGGTCACCGTCTGATGGTCGTAGTAGCCGGGCTGGCTGACGGTGGCGAGCGGGCCCGGCGTTGTGAGCGTGGCCAACACCGTGTCCGACGTCGCGATGGTCGGGTCGGTCGACAGGTAGATCTGCGCGGTCGACCCCGGTGACACCCCATTGCCGAGATTCATGTCATAGGCATCGATCGTGACGCTGCCGCCGGCAGCCACGCTCGTCGTGTTGAGGGCGACGTACTCGGTCAGGTCGGGCTGTGCCGGCGGCGTCACCGTGACGGCGACGACATTATAGGTGTTGTTGCTCTCGTTGCTCTCGCTGAGCTGATTGTTGTAGTCGGCGATGCCGCCGATGTAATAGGTGCCCGGCGCCAGATTGCCTGGCAAGTTCGCCGTGACCGTCTGGTGATCGTAGTAGCCGGGCTGGCTGACGGTGGCGAGCGGGCCTGTTGTCACGAGCGTGGCGAGCACCATGTCCGAGGTCGCGATGGTCGGATCGGTCGACAGGTAGATCTGCGCAGTCGACCCCGCCGACACTCCGTCGCCGAGATTCATGTCGTAGGCGTCGATCGTGACGCTGCCGCCGGCAGCCACGCTTGTAGTGTTGACCGCGACATATTCGGCGAGATCCGGCTGCGCCGGCGGCGTCACCGTGATGGCGAGGACGTTGTAGGTGTTGTTGGTCTCGTTGCTCTCGCTGACGTGGTTGTTGTAGTCGGCGATGCCGCCGATGTAATAGGTGCCCGGCGCCAGATTGCCTGGCAGGTTCACCGTCACCGTCTGGTGGTCGTAATAGCCGGTCTGGCCTACCGGCGTGAGCGACCCCGTCGTCGTCAGGGTCGCCAACACCGTGTCCGACGTCGTGATGGTCGGATCGGTCGACAGGTAGATCTGCGCGGTCGATCCCGCCGACGGCCCGTTCCCGAGGTTCATGTCGTAGGCATCGAGCGTGAGGCTGCCGCCAGCGCCGACCGTCGTCTTGTTGACGGCGACATATTCGGCCAGATCGGGCTGGGTCGGCCCGAAGACGTGGAAGCCCAGCGCATCCAGGATCGCCTTGTCGGTGGCGGATAGCGTCTGGATGGTGCTGCCGTCGTAAAATTCATTGAAGGGATCGTTCGGCCCCTGCACGCCGCTGTTGAGGAAGTCGCTGGGATCGGAGGTCTGACCGAAATCGGCGATCTTGGTATGACCGCCGTCAGTGGAGAAATAGGCGGCCGGCGCCGTGTTGCCGCCGGCGAGCAGGCGCGTGCCGACGCCGGTGAAGCGAAAGAGGTCGAATACGTCCGGTTGCGGACCATAGGGCACGCGGCCCATCGCATGCGTGAGCTCGTGCAGGGCCACGCCCACCAGCAGGTTCGGATTGATGTCGGTGGCAAACGTCGCACTGCCGTCGTCGGCCGTGGTGTCGTTGGCGCCGAGAAAGCCCCACAGCTTCAGCTGCGCGTTCCACACCGCCACAGAGGATTGCCCCTGGATCGACGAGCCGGTCGGCAGTGCATTGAAGGTGCCGTCGCCGGGGGTCGCGCCGTTGACGAGGTCCGATCTGATGGTCGAGTAGCTCTCGAACAGGCCGCTGTCGGGCCCCGCCGCGGCGCCGCCGCCGGTGCCGCTATAGTCGATGTTGAGGTTGACGGTGATCTTGTCGGAAATCGTCGAGGCCAGGATCGCGGCGGCCTGCGCAATGCCGGCGCGAAAGCTCGCAGGCGCGGCCATCGCGGCGGCGTCGAACAACAGATTGATGGTGATGCCGCCGGAGGTCTCCGCGACCACGGAACCAGGGCCCGTGCCCGGGGCGCTGCCGCCGCTCGACCCCCCGCTCGAACTGGTGTCCGAGGGAATATAGGTGCCGTAGATCGTGTCGCCGGCCACCGTATAGAACGGGTCATCTGACGGCGCCTGGCCCATCGCTTATCCCTTGATCTCCAACGCTATTTTTCCGGTCACGACGGGACCGCACGCATGTCACCTTGACGCGGCCGAACGGCGTTGGCGCCGATCGGACAGCGCGGCCGGACGGTCGGTTCGATTCGACGCGGAACAGAATCTTATTCCCACGTTAATTTGTGGTTTCTGATCAGCTCGAACTTGTATGGAGTGCCCATCCATCGCGCGAACCAACCTGGCCGCAAATTCGGTCCCAGGGCTCGAGGATCGTTCGCGACGCAACTCAACGCCTGGACACTTGCAACGGCGGCCCAGCAGGGCAAGTCCGCAAATTTGCGGCTGGCACCAGGCTTCCGCGGCCCTCCCGCGTTCGCCGCATGCCTGCCGAAGCCCGCCAATCACCTATTGAATTTGCGCCCGATCTGGCCGATCAAAATGATCATCCCGTTCCCGCAATCCCCCCGGAGCTGTCCGAAATGGCTTTCCCGCGTGCTTCGCAGGCCTTGTCCCGCTTTACCGTGCTCGACCTCACTCGCGTTCGCGCCGGTCCGACCTGCGTGCGGCAGCTTGCGGACTGGGGCGCCAATGTCATCAAGATCGACGCGATTTTGGACGACGCCGGCGGCGAGCAGCTTGGCGGCCCGCGCCACGGCGCCGATTTCCAGAATTTGCACCGCAACAAAAGGGCGATTTCGCTCAATCTGAAGGACCCGAAGGGCCTCGAGGTGTTCAACCGCCTGGTCGCCAAGGCCGATGTGGTGGTCGAGAATTTCCGCCCCGACGTGAAGGCCAAGCTCGGCGTGGACTATGAGAGCGTGAAAAAGGTCAATCCTCGCATCGTCTATGGCAGCATTTCCGGCTTCGGCCAGGACGGCCCCTACCATAAGCGCCCTGGCTTCGATCAGATCGCCCAGGGCATGGGCGGGCTGATGTCGATCACGGGTGCGCCCGGCGAAGGGCCGATGCGGGTCGGCATTCCCGTGGCTGATCTCACCGCCGGCCTGTTCTGCGCCATGGGCATCCTCACCGCGCTATTGGAGCGCGAAGTGTCGGGCGAAGGCCAGTGGGTGCAGACCTCGCTGTTGCAGGCGCAAATCTTCATGCTGGATTTCCAGGCGGCGCGCTGGCTGATGGACAAGGACGTGGCGCAACAGGCCGGCAACGACCACCCGACATCGATCCCGACCGGCGTGTTCAAGACCTCCGATGGCTATATCAACATCGCCACGGCAGGCGGGCGAACCTGGCAACGCTTCGCCGAGGCGCTCGGCGCGCCCGACCTGGTGAACCGGCCGGAATACGCCACCGGCCCGGACCGCTCGAAGAATCGAAAAGCACTCAACGCCGAGATCAACAAGTACACCGAGACAAAGTCGAGCGAGGCCTGGGTCAAGGAGTTCAATGCGGCAGGTGTCCCCTGCGGCCCGATCTATTCGATCGACCAGGTCTTCGCGGACGCGCAGGTCCAGCATCTCGGCATGGCCCAGCACGTGCCCAACGACGAGAACCGGCACATCCAGCTGGTCGGCCAGCCCGTGACGCTGTCGCGCACGCCGAGTCGGATGGCGGCGCGGCCGCCGGAATTCGGCGAGCAGACCGAGGAGGTGCTGGCGGAGTTCGGCTTCGGCAAGGACGAGATCGCGGATCTGAGGCAGCGCAAGGTGGTGTGATCACCGGCGCATACCAATCGTTCTGGCACCAAAGAGCCCCGGAAAACCGGGGCTTTTTGCATTTCTCGAAGCGCTTCGCGCATAGAGTTGGCCGATTAACTTCTTTGCCTGCGCGTCGTCACCTCACCGAGCTCCGAATGCGTTCGACGATCTCGGGGTTGGCGAGAGTGGAGACATCACCCGGTTCCTGATGGTTCGAAATCGCCGCGAGCACGCGTCGCATGATCTTCCCGGACCGCGTCTTCGGCATATCCGGAACGATGATCACCTGATGCGGGCGGGCAATCGGCCCGATTTCGGAAACCACTGCGGCCGAAATCTCATCCAGCAGTGTGTCGGAAGCCGCCGCGCCAGGCTTGAGAGACACATAAACGTCCGGCGTCTTGCCTTTAATAGGATCGGCGACCGGTACCACGGCGGCCTCGGCAACCGCCGGAACGATCATGGCCGCCGATTCGATTTCCTTGGTGCCGAGCCGGTGACCGGCAACGTTAATGACGTCGTCGATGCGGCCCAGGATACGGTAGTAGCCATCGGCCGCCTGCATCGCGCCGTCGCCCGCAAAGTAGGGCCAGTCGCGCCAATCCTTGCTGCTCCTGTCCTTGCAATAACGCTCATAGTACTGGCGCACGAAGCGGTCGCCATCGCGCCAAATGGTTTGTATCACCCCGGGCCACGGGTTGCGGATGCACAGATTCCCCGCCTTGTTGGCCCCGCTGGGGATCACGTTGCCGTCGTCGTCGTAGATGACCGGGTAGATGCCCGGAAGCGCCGGTCCCGCGCTGCCTGGCTTCATTTTATGAATCCCGGGCACGGTCGTGCAGAGGAAGCCGCCGGTCTCGGTCTGCCACCATGTGTCGACAATCACCGCTTCGCCCTTTCCGACTACTTTGTGATACCAGCGCCATACTTCGGGCTCGATCGGCTCGCCGACGGTAGTCATATGCTTGAAGTGGTAATCGTACTTCGCTGGTTCGTCGGGGCCGACGCGGCGCAGAGCGCGGACGGCGGTCGGCGATGTGTGGAAGATGTTGACGTGGAGCTCCTTGGCAATACGCCATGGGCGGCCTGCATCGGGATGGGTCGGCACTCCTTCGTAGATCACCGAGGAGGCGCCGAGCGCTAGCGGACCATAGACGATGTAGGAGTGACCCGTGATCCAGCCGATGTCGGCCATGCACCAATAGACGTCCTCGGGGTGGATGTCCTGAATGTACTTGGAGGTCCAAGTCACATAGGAGAGGTAGCCGCCGGTCGAATGCTGGCATCCCTTTGGCCGCCCTGTGGTGCCGCTCGTATACATGAGGAACAGTGGTGCGTCCGCAGGCATCTCGACAGGGTCGGTGCGGTTGCCGCGAAAGCTCTTCAGGATGTCGTTGACGACGAAGTCACGGCCCTCGACGAATGGCGAGGCGGTCGAGTTCCTACCGGGGTGGCGCTGCCAGACGAGGACCTTGTCGACCTTTTGACCCTCCTTTGCCGCTTCGGCGACCGCGATGTCGGCGACAGCCTTGTGGTCGATCAGCTTTCCACCGCGATAGTAGCCATCCATCGTGATGAGAACGCGACTCTCGGAGTCGGCGATTCGTTCACCGCAGGCCTTGCCGCTGAAGCCGCTGAATACCTGAGAGTGAATGATCCCGAGCCGGGCGCAAGCGAGCATCGCGACCGGCAGTTCCACGACCATCGGCATGTGAAGGGTCACGCGGTCGGACGCCTTCAGACCGCAGAAGTCGCGCAGGACGCAGGCAAACTCGTTCACCCGGACGAACAATTCCTGGTAAGTGACGTGTTCAATCGGATCGCTTTCCGCTTCGGGCACAAAGTGGAATGCGGTCTTGTGCTTGTATTTGGCCAGATGGCGATCCACGCAATTGTGGCACGCGTTGATCCGGCCACCGACGAACCATCGCCAAAACGGCGGGTTGCTGGTGTCGAGGATCTCCTTCCATGGGCTGAACCAATCGAGCAGATCCGCGAACTCGCGGAAGCACTCCGGAAAATTCGCCTCGTCGAAACGCTCGAATATTCCGCTGTCGGTCAGGTTCGCCTGAGCCACGAATTGGGCTGGAGGCGCGATGAACTTCTCTTCCGGCCAGTGCACTGCGATCTGAGCTTCGGAAACGTCCGTATTACCGCCGTTGGCTTCGTTCCGTCCGGCTTGTCCGCTCCTTGTTGGTTTCTTTTCAGTCATTGTCGTCACTCCTCAAAGCATGATTCCAAAAGCATGGTTCTCGCTCCGTGGGCGGGATGTTGCGGCAACCTGGGCGGACCGATGCGCTGGCACGGCACTTGCCGCGTTTCGCTGTTGCGCGCTCCGCGCGACGTCTGCCTCGAGTCCAGGCCGCAGTGCTCGCCCTTCGGCCGCGCTACTCCGCCGGCTGCTCTCCGGCCGTGCCACTATGCAAACCCCAGTGACCGGTCGGCACGACCTGGTGCCCGTAGCAGAAATTGGTCACTTCGGCGAAGCTCGTATACATGGCGATGGCGCCACAGACGATGCCGACCCAACCACCTGCTCTCGTCAGATCATGGAGTCCTAGGATCGCGCCAAGACCCAAAAGCAAATATGTGATCCACAAGGTGAGGAAGACCAGCCAGAGCGCTTTGTTGATCCGAAAGGTTCCTATCCAGAGATAGAACGTCAGCACGCCCCACAGTAGCAATGCCACGCCTATCGTGGCGTCGTCGCCCTTCAACGGCAGCATGCCGCTGTGGCCGAAAATCAGCATGAGGGCGTACCACATCCAGAACGCCCCGTAGCTGAGGAACGCGGTCATACCGAAGGTATTGCCGACGCTGAATTCGAGCAGGCCGGCAATGATCTGGATAGTACCGCCGTAAGCAATTGCGAGTGGAATGACGACGTTATTTCCACTGGATGGGAGCACGTCGGCGTTGATCAGGCTAAGAAGAACAGTTGTAAGGCCGAATCCGACGAGCCCGAGCGCCGCCGGATTGGCGCGTTTGAAATTCGTGGCCATGAGAGTCACTCCTTGGATGACAGACGAGCCGGCAGCATTGAGAGCGACCTGGCGCGTCCGATCAACTGACTCCCCCAACAACTAACGGTCCCTGTGCGGTCGGCGTTCCATAATAGGTGGCGCGATCGATGTACGTATAAAGTCTCATTCACCAGAGATTCCCCGCCGAATGGGATTGCCTTCGGTGGAAGATGCCGCTGGCGGCGCGGCCGCCGGAGTTCGGCGAACAGGCCGAGGCCGAGTTCGGCTTCGGCAAGGACGAGATCGCCGATCTCAGACAGCGCGATGTTGATAGCGTCCGTTCCGGCATTGAGGATCGAGCCGCGACGCGAAGATTCATCCGCGCGAGGAAATAAAAAGCCCCGGCGAGCCGGGGCCTTTGCATGTCGCGGGAGGGGGCGTCGCTTCAGTATTTGGCGACGACCGGTCCAGCCGTGAACTCGTAGTTGATGCCGGCCCGAAGGACGTGGTCGTGGAAGCTCACGTCGGCCTGGTTGGCGGTCCCGGCGAAATAGGTCTTGGAGCCGAAATCCATGTAGAGATACTCAAGCTTGCCAGACCAGTTCGGCGAGAACTTGTGCTCGACACCTCCGCCAATGGTCCAGCCAGCCCGCGTATCGCTGCTGCTCGCCGCGGCTCCAACGGGTAGAACGAGTACGACGCCAGTAGGCGTCGTGCCGGCCGCGCCGGGTCCGAACACCGTGGAGGTCAAAGTGGTTGCTGCCGAATATTTGAACTCACCGACCGCCAGACCGCCGGTCGCATAGAGCAAGGTCTGCGGGGTAGCGAGCAGGCCGACCCTCCCGCGGAATGTCGCGAACCATTGCAGGTCATAGGAGAGGTTCGTCGACAGCGCCGCGATCGCATTGAAATCAGGCCCCGGCAACAGATTTGGCACGCCGCTCGCGAAGGCGCCAAAACGCGGCCCGACTGTCGTCAGCGTCGCAGATGACCGTTCGCCCGTACCCTGGATGTCAGCCTCGAGACCAACCACCCATCTCGGGTCCACTTGCCAGTTGTATCCGATCTGGCCGCCGCCGAGCCAACCGTCAACATTCTGGTGAAACGGACCGAATGCAACGGTCGGGAAGATGGAAGCGAACGGGGCGATCGTGGTGTTGGCGCGCCCCCAGCTATATCCGCCATTGATACCGACATAGAATCCAGTCCAACTCCAGACCGGCGCAACTACTGGAGGCGGCGCCTTGACGGGAAGGTCGGCCGCAAACGCGCTCGGTGCAAACAGCGAAACGATCGCCGCACCCGCAAGCAAAAGGTTTTTCATGACAAACCCCCAAGCAAATATTCTTGTTCCAGTATACGGAACCGGCTGGAAAAGGCTGTCACCGCCGGGTGACAGCGAGCCGCCAAGTTCCCCCCGGCTGCCAGCCCAGTTTCTTGGACCGATCTCAATTTCTCTACATAACAATTGATCTAACTTAACTATTAGCTCCAGACACGCCGCGGCAAAATCAGCGCTGCGACGAAATGAACGAACTGGGGAAAAGCGCGACAAGAGCAAGCGGGACGCAAAAGGCGCGACCGCGACAGAAAAAGCCCGGCGCGAAGGCCGGGCCTTGAAGTTTCCCCAAGCGCAAAGACGTCAGTATTTCGCGACCACCGGTCCGCCGAGGTGAGTTGCGAGTGTCGAGGCAAGCGTTGCAATTCCAACGATAATGCGCGTCGTGAGGTTGTCCCCCAGCCCGATTCCGCACCACCGGAACATGTTACGCCAAATGCAGGCACGCCGCTGTCGCGGCAATGTCACAGCACGCCATAATCGTCGCCGGCTGATTGACGGGTGGGGAAACGCCACGCGGCGAAGGCCCCTTGATTTCGCGGGATTTTGCGGTTTATGCGGAAATTCTGGCAGGGCGAAGCAACCGCCCCATTCCGGACATCGCCTTGTCGATCAGCGGCCAGAACAGCAGCACGATGGCGAGCGTGGTGATCGAGCCCACCAGCCAGTTCGACCAGAACACGCGCATGTCGCCACCCGAGCCGATCATCGACAGGCGGAACGCATCCTCGGCCTTGCTGCCGAGCACCAGCGCGAGGGTGAAAGGAGCAAGAGGAATCGAGATCTTCTTGAAGACGTAACCGGCGACGCCGAACAGCAGCATCAGCCAGATGTCGAACATCGCATTCTGGATCGCATAGGCGCCGATCGCGCAACTCACCACGATCATCGGCGCCACCGCCGCGAACGGCACGCGCAGGATGGAAGCAAAGATCGGCACGGTCGTCAGCACCAGCACCAGACCGACGATATTGCCGAGATACATCGAGGCGATCAGGCCCCAGACGAAATCCTTGTGGTCGACGAACAGGAGTGGCCCGGGATTGAGTCCCCACACCATCAGGCCGCCAAGCAGGATCGCCGCGGTGCCAGAGCCGGGAATGCCTAGCGCGAGCATCGGCAGCAGCGCCGACGTGCCGGAGGCGTGGGCCGCGGTTTCCGGCGCGAACACGCCCTCGATGCGGCCCTTGCCAAAACTGTCGGGATCCTTGGAAAAGCGCTTGGCGAGATTGTAGCCCATGAAGGAAGCCGCGATCGCGCCGCCCGGCGTGATGCCGAGCCAGCAGCCGATCACCGAGGAGCGCAACAGCGTCACCCAGTATTTCGGCAGGTCTTTCCAGACCGAGAGCACGACGCGCAGGCTGATGGCGGCGGCGTGGCCGCGAAGCGCCAGGCGCTCCTCCATCGTGAGCAGGATCTCGCTGATGCCGAACAGCCCGATCACCGCGACGAGGAAGTTGATGCCGCGGAGTAGTTCCGAAGAACCAAAGGTCATGCGCAACTGGCCCGACACCGTGTCCATGCCGACGCCCGCGAGCAGCAGGCCGAGCGCCATCGAGATCACCGTCTTGTGCTTGTCTTCACGGCCGAGGCCAACGAAGGAGCAGAAGGTCAGCAGGTAAACCGCGAAGAACTCCGGCGGCCCGAATTTCAGCGCAAAGGAGGAAATCAGCGGCGCGAGGAAGGTGATGAGCAGCACCGCGACGAACGAGCCGATGAAGGACGAGGTGAAGGCCGCAGTCAGCGCTTCGGCCGCCCTGCCCTGCTGCGCCATCGGATAGCCGTCAAAGGTGGTCGCGACCGACCAGGCTTCGCCGGGGATGTTGAACAGGATCGAGGTGATGGCGCCGCCGAACAGCGCGCCCCAATAGATGCAGGACAGCATCACGATCGCCGATGTCGGATCCATCGTGAAAGTCAGCGGCAACAGGATCGCCACGCCATTGGGGCCGCCAAGCCCGGGCAGCACGCCGACGAAAATGCCGAGCACGAGCCCCACCATCATCAGCGCGAGCGTCTTCCAGGTCAGCAGGACGGCAAAACCGTGCAGGAGCAGGCCGAAGGCTTCCATCGTTTGAACCTCTGCCGGCCGCTAGTAGCCGAAGGCCGCTTCGAGCGGCCCTTTCGGCATGATGACGTCGAACACGATATCGAAGGTGACGAACATGACCGCCGTGAAGACGAAGGCGGTCATAATCGACTTCCACCAGGCGATCTTGCCGACCAGGCGCATGAAGAGCGAGATCAACAGGAAGCTCGCGACGTAGATACCGAGGAATTGAGTCGTCACGCAAAACAGCAATGTCGGGACGAAAACCGCCATGACGCGGCGAAGCTGCGCGCGCGTCACGAAGGTTTCCCCGGCGAGCTCGCTTGACAGCGCTGCCCTGATCAGGCCGTAGAGGCTCGCGGCCGCCAGGATCACCGCGAGATAGAACGGGAAATAGCCGGGCTGCGGCCCGGTCGAATCCCAGCCGATGCCGGTCCGCCAATTGTCGTAGCCGAGCGTCGCCGCCAGCGCGAGCAACAGCAGCGACACCACGATCTCGACGGTGCGATTATTCGTGACCGCCGGAGAATTCTCCTCCGGCGCGGTCGGATCGTCGACGACGATTTCCAGTTCTGAGTCAGCCATCTTTGCCTGGCAAATTGGTAGGCCCTTCACCTCTCCCCGTTCTTCTTACGGGGAGAGGTCGACGGGCGAAGCGCGTCGGGTGAGTGGCTCTCTCCGCGGATCAACCCGTGGAGAGAGCCCCTCACCCCAACCCTCTCCCCGCATCCGCCTTCGCCCGAAGGCGGGCTTCGGCGGACAAGAGTGCGGGGCGAGGGAGAAGAAAGAAGTCTACTTCGCGACAAATCCCGCTTGCGTCATCAGCGACTTGTTGGCCTGGTCGTCTTCTTCCAGGAACTGCAGCATGTCCTTGCCGGTGAGGAAGATCGGCTTCAGCGCCTGCTTCTCCATGTAGTCCTTGTATTCCGCCGTCTGCGTCACCTTCTGGAACAGGTCGACATAGAACGCCTGCTGCTCCGCCGTCACCTTGCCGGGCAGGAACATGGCGCGCAGCATCAGATACTGCACGTCGAGGCCCTCTTCCTTGCAGGTCGGGATGTCGTGCCAGGACTGGGTGTCGGTCACCTTCGACGTATAGGAGATCCGCTCCTTGTCGAACACGCAGAGCGGCCGCACCTGGCCAGCGCGCCAGACTTCGAGGTTTTCGGATGGATTGTTGACGTTGGATTTGGTGTGGCCGCCGACCAGTTGGGTCGCGGCCTCGCCGCCGGATTTATAGGGCAGATAGGAGAACTTTGCGCCGGTCTTCTGCTCGACGAACACGGTCAGCACGTGGTCCTCGCGCTTGGAGCCGGTGCCGCCCATCTTGAACGGCGAGCTTGCGGCCTTTGCGGCCTCGATGAACTCCTTCACGCTCTTCGGCCCTGTGGAGTTGTCCCAGAGCACGAACTGGTCGAGCGCGATGACCGAGACCGGCGTCAGCTCGCGCCAGTTGAAGGGGATCTTGGCCGACAGCGGCAGCATGTAGATCAGCGAATAGGCGATCAGCACCTTGTTGGCGTCGCCCTCGCTCGACTTCATGTACATCAGTGCTTCCGCACCCGACGCCCCGCCCTTGAGCGAGACCACCATCGGCTGCTTCATCAGGTTGTTCTTCTGGATCGCGGCCTGCATCATCCGCGCCATCTGGTCGGAGGCGCCGCCGGCGCCGGCGGCCACCACGATTTCGACCGGCTTGGTCGGCTCCCAGCCGGCGATGGCCGGCGTGACTACCAGCATGGCCGTCATGGCGGCCGCCGCCTTGATGATCTTGCGCACGCGTTTCATCCCTTAAAGTCCTTGTGGAGATTGCTGATGTTGGAGATGAGCACAGGAGGTAGCATTGTGCGGCGTTAAAGAAGTGAGTTCAAGCTCGCTCACAGCCTTCCGCCCTATGACTTTCGCATGAGGCGACAGGCAGTTAGCCGCATTACTTGCCCTTGAAGTTGGGGCTGCGCTTGTTCAGGAAGGCGTCCATCCCCTCGCGGAAATCCTCGCTCATGTAAGCCTTGAGGATCAGGTCCTCGCCCTCGTCGCGCGACAGCGTGCGGCGGATACGGCGCACGGCTTCCTTGGTGACCTCGAGGGTGATCGGCGCGTGCGAGGCGACGAGCCTGGCGGTCTCGTCGGCACGACGCTGCAGTGTCTCGACATCGGGCACGATTTCATTGAGCAGGCCGAGCGCGAGCGCTTCCGGCGCCTCGACCAGCCGCGCCTTGAAGATCAGATCCTTGGTCCGCGCCGGACCGATCAGCGACACCACCCGGGAGATGTTGGACATCGACAGGCAATTGCCGAGCGTGCGCGCGATCGGAAAACCGATCCGGGTGGTCTCGGTGCCGATGCGAATGTCGCAGCAGGTGGCGATGCCCGCACCGCCGCCGGTGCAGGCGCCGGCAATAGCGGCGATCACGGGCACGCGGCAAGTTTCCAGCGTCCCGAGCACGCGGTCGATCCGCGCCTCATAGTCGAGCGAGTCCTGCGCGGTCTTGAAGGCGCGGAACTGGGAAATATCGGTGCCGGAGGCGAACGCCTTGTCGCCGGCGCCGGTCAGGATCAGCGCCTTGATCGAGCGGTCGGAATTGATGCTCTCGCAGATCGAGGCCATCTGCTCGTACATTGCAAAGGTCAGAGCGTTGCGCGCCTGCGGGCGGTTGAAGGTCAGCCGCGCGATACCGTCGGTGACGGAATAGAGCAGGTCTTCACTGGTCGACACGGGGGCGTTCATCGCGCGCTTCTTTCTGTTGTCCGTGAAATCCGTATCACGCCACCGCGGCCTTCGGCATCTGCGATGCCTCGCGGCGCTTGAGCACGTCCATGGCCGCGACCACGCCGCCGGTGTGGTGCGGCACCTTGGCGAGGTCGAGCCCCATCTCGATGCCGGACAGCGTGCCCATCAGCATCAAATCGTTGAAGTGGCCGATATGGCCGATGCGGAACAGCTTGCCCTTGACCTTGTTGAGGCCGGTGCCGAGTGACATGTCGAAATTTTCCAGCACGACTTTCCGGAAGTGGTCGGAGTCGTGGCCCTCGGGCATGCGCGCGCCGGTCAGTGCCGGCGAATGCGCGCCCTGCTCCTGGCATTGCGTCTCCAGGCCCCAGACCTTCATTGCCGCGCGCGTCGCCTCGCTGTGACGCTTGTGGCGGGCGAACACGTTTTCGAGGCCTTCTTCCTCGAGCATCCTGATCGCCTCTCTCAGCCCGAACAGCAGGTTGATCGCGGGCGTATAGGGGAAGGTGCCGGCCTTGTTGAAGGTCATCATGTCGTCCCACTCCCAGTAGGAGCGCAGGCCCGGATTGGCCTTGGCGGCAGCCAGCGCCTTTTCCGACACGGCGTTGAAGCCGAGCCCCGGCGGCAGCATCAGGCCCTTCTGCGAGCCCGCAACCGAGATATCGACGCCCCAGGCGTCGTGCTCATATTCCATCGAGCCGAGGCCGGAGATGGTGTCGACCATCAACAGCGCCGGGTGTTTGACGCGGTCCATGACCTTGCGAACGTCGAGCGGCTGGGTGACGCAGCCGGTCGAGGTCTCGTTGTGCACGACGCAGACGGCCTTGATCTTGTGCGTCTTGTCGGCGGCGAGCCGCGCCTCCACCTGGTCGAGGTCGGCGCCGTGGCGCCAGTCGCCCGGGATGAACTCGACGTCGAGCTTGAACTTGTCGGCAATGCCGCGCCACAGGATCGCGAACTGGCCGGTCTCGCACATCAAGACCTTGTCGCCGGGTTGCAGCACGTTGACGATCGCGGCCTCCCAGGCCCCCGTGCCGGACGACGGATAGATGATCACCGGCCCCTTGGTGCGGAACATCCGCTGCATGCCGGCGAGCACCGCATAACCGGTCTCGGCAAACTCCGGACCGCGATGGTCGAGGCCAGGCATGTCCATGGCCCGCAGCACCCGGTCGGGGATGTTGGTCGGTCCTGGAATCTGAAGGAAATGCCTTCCGGTATGCACGGTCATTTGGGGTCCCTTCCCGGCGAAGTCTTTGGGGGCGCTCGAATAGCACCGTTCGGGCGGCTTGTCCTCCGGTATGCCGCCGTCGTCAATGCATACAAAGCGGGGTCCTCCGTCCCCGAAACGTCGGCCTAGCTAGCTCTTCACGATCTTCAGATGCGCCGGCGAATTGGTCTGCGAAGGCTCTTCCAACGTCTTGATCGCGACTTCCACGCCGCCGGAGCGGTGGGGCACGCCGGCGGCCGAAAGCCCCATCTCGACGCCGGACAGCGCGCCGAGCAGGGTCAGTTCATTGCATTCGCCGAGATGGCCGATCCGGAACACTTTTCCAGCGACCTTGCCCAACCCCGAGCCCAGCGACATGTTGCACTTCTCCAGCACCACTTTGCGGAACTGGTCGGCGTCATGGCCGGGCGGCATCAGCACCGCGGTGAGGACCGGCGAATATTCGACCGGGTTCTGGCACAGCACCTCCAGGCCCCAATGCGTCACCGCCGCGCGGGTTGCGGCCGCAAGCCGCTTGTGGCGGGCGAAGACGTTCTCGAGGCCCTCCTCGAGCAGCATCGCGATCGCCTCGCGCAGGCCGTAGAGCAGGTTCGTCGCCGGCGTGTACGGGAAGAAGCCGTTCGCATTTGGCTTCAACATCTCCTCCCAATCCCAATAGGAGCGCGGCATCTTGTTGGTCCTGGCCGCCGCGCGCGCCTTCTCCGAGATGGCGTTGAAGCCGAGCCCCGGCGGCAGCATGAAGCCCTTCTGCGAGCAGCTTACGGTGACGTCGACCTTCCAGTCGTCGTGGCGGTAGTCGACCGAGCCGAGCGAGGAGATCGTATCCACGAGAAGCAGCGCGGGATGGCCGGTCTTGTCGAGGGCGGCGCGGATCTCGCCGATCCGGCTGGTCGCCCCGGTCGAGGTCTCGTTGTGGACCACCATGACCGCCTTGATGGCGCGCGCAGAGTCCTGCGCCAGCTTTGCCTCAATCGCCGCGGGATCGGCGCCATGGCGCCAGTCGCCGGGCATGAACTCGATGTCGATGCCCCAGCGCGCCGCCATGTTCCGCCACAGCGTGGCGAAGTGGCCGGTCTCCACCATCAGCACCTTGTCGCCGGGCGACAGCGTGTTGACGATCGCCGCCTCCCACGCACCGGTGCCCGACGAGGGGAAGATGATGACGGGACCGGCGGTCTGGAAAATCTTCTGGCAGCCGTGAAGGACCGCTTTGGCAAGCTCGGCGAACTGCGCGCTGCGGTGGTCGATGACCGGCATGTCCATCGCCCGAAGCACGCGATCGGGAACGGGGCTGGGGCCGGGAATCTGCAGAAAATGGCGTCCTTGATGTTGCATGCTCACCTCCCGCGGCTATGAAGCACGAATTATTGCATTCAATTTTTCGACCATCAACCCCTGTATTGTTCACAATACTCTTGCCTGCCATGCGTCGGACAAGGCATAAATCAGCCTATGAAACCCCTGATCCTCAGCGAGACGATCCCTGCCCCCGCCTCCGAACGCGAGGACCAGTCGCTGCACGACGAGATCCTGACCCGATTGCGCGATCACATCGTCGAGGGCAACATTCCCGACGGCGGTCGCGTTCCCGAGCGGCAGCTCTGCGAGATGCTCGGCATTTCCCGCACCCCGCTGCGCGAGGCGCTGAAAGTGCTGGCGGCGGAAGGCCTGATCGAGCTCCTGCCAAACCGCGGCGCCCGTGTCCGCCAGTTGAGCGAGCGCGATCTGGCCGAACTGTTCGACATCATGGGCGGCCTGGAGGCCCTCGCCGGGCGCCTCGCCTGCGAAAACATCACCGACAGCGAGATCGCCGAGATCGAGCGGCTGCATTACGAGATGTACGGCTGCTACCTGCACCGCGACATGCACGGCTATTTCCGCGTCAACCAGCTGATCCACCAGAAGATCGTCGAGGCTTCGCGCAATGCCACCCTGCTCGCGGCCTATGCGAGCTTCGCCGGGCGCATCCGCCGCGTCCGCTACTCCGCCAATTTCGCGCGCAGGCGCGAGCGCTGGGGCGAGGCCATGCGCGAGCATGAGGCGATCCTGGAGGCGCTGCGCCGTCGCGCCGGCAGCGAACTCGCCGACATCCTGTTCGTCCACCTGCGCAACAAGCGCGCCGCCGCCGTCGAGCATCTGGCGGCGGCCGAAACTGCTTAGCGGCCTGCCTTACGGAACGGATCGTAAACGGCCTCGGATGCTTCATTGCGCTTGGAGACGAGTGGGCGATATTAGTCAGTGGACTAGGTGAGAAGGAGGCCGATATGCCTGCGCCGAAGCAAACTGCGGCGGCCGGAACCGAAGTGGTAGAGGACCCGACGGTGATGAGCGGCGAGCCGGTAGTGCGGGGTACACGAATCCTGGCCCGGACCATTCTGAACTATCTCAGGTCCGGTTTTCACGCCGAAGATATCTTCAAGGACTACCCGAGCCTGCCTGTCGACGGCATCGATGCGGTTGAGCGCTGGGCACAAGCAACCTATGGGCCTGACTGGAAGTCGACGGACGAGCTTGCGCCGCGCGCCTGATGAATCGTTTTCTGATCGACGAATGCCTGACCGGCGATCTCGTCGCAGTTGCGAAAGCGCGCGGCTACGATGCCGCATACGTGCCGCACATCGGCAAGGGTGGTTGGCAGGACTGGAATCTGGTGCCCTTTGCGGTCGACAATGACTACATCATCGTGACCGTCAATCGGCGAGACTTCCTGAAGCAGCACGCAAAATTCGACATTCACCCCGGTTTTATCATTCTGATTCCCGAACCGCGCCGGGACACAAGGCTGGAGCAGACGGCGCTGTTCGAGAAAGCGCTGGAGGCGTTCGCTACCATGAACGACGACCTGATGAACAAAGTTATGGAGGTGCTCGACGACGGTAGTATTCATGTCAGAGGTTGGGATAGCGGCGAGCACGACATCGGCCACATCAACAATCCCAAATGGCGTTGATCTTTGGCGACGCTCAACGATTTTGTATGCAAAAATTCAACCCGAACCAAAGAGATTGAATTTTACGCTGAGCCCGATTAGGGACAAGCATGCCCGAACACGCACCCTCCCCGCTCGAAAGCCGGCTGGCCAAGGAAATCTCCGGCGAGGTGCTGTTTGACCGCTTCAGCCGCGGCCGCTATGCGACCGACGCCTCATTCTACCAGATCATGCCGGAAGGCGTGGTGGTGCCGCGCACCATGGACGAGGCCTTGCGGGCGCTGGCGATCGCGCGCGACGCTGGCCACATCGTCACCCCACGCGGCGGCGGCACCTCGCAATGCGGCCAGACCGTCAATAGCGGCGTCGTCATCGACTTCTCGAAATATCTGAACCGCATCCTCTCGCTGGATGTCGAGAAGCGCATTTGCGTGGTCGAGCCCGGCATCGTGCTCGACGATCTCAACCGGCAGCTGAAAAAGCACGGCTTGTGGTTTCCGGTCGATGTCTCGACCGCCTCGCGCGCCACGATCGGCGGCATGGCCGGCAACAATTCCTGCGGCGGACGCTCGCTTCGCTACGGCACCATGCGCGACAACACGATCTCGATGGAAGCGGCGCTTGCGGACGGCCAACTCCTGCATTTCGGCGAGGTGCCGCGCGATCTCGCGCGCGTCAATGCGCCCGACGGCGGGCTCGCGCTGTTCCGCGACATGCTCGATCTCGGCGAGCGCGAGGCCGCCGAGATCGCGGATAAATTCCCGAAGGTTCAGCGCCGCGTCGGCGGCTACAATCTCGATGCGCTCACGCCGCGCAATGCCGCCAACAACATGGCGCATCTGCTGGTCGGCTCCGAGGGCACGCTCGCCTTCACGACACAGGTCGAGTTGAAGCTGTGGCCCGTGATCCGCAATAAGGTGCTCGGCGTCTGCCATTTCGGCAGCTTCTATGAGGCCATGAACGCAGCCCAGCATCTGGTGAAGCTGAAACCCATCGCGGTCGAGCTGGTCGACCGCACCATGATCGCGCTCGGGCGCGACATCGCGATGTTCAAGCCTGTCATCGCGTCTGCCGTGCGCGGCGATCCCGACGCCATTCTCGTCGTTGAATTTGCCGAAGAGGACCAGGCCGAGAATCTGCAACGGCTGAAACGGCTCACCGAGCTGATGGCCGATCTCGGCTTTGGCTGGGGCAATCCGCAGCGCAAATGGGGTGGCGTGGTGGAAATCATCGAGCCCGCGCTGCAGGCCGCGATCGCCGATTTCCGCGCCGCCGGCCTCAACGTCATGATGTCGATGAAGGAAGTCGGCAAGCCCGTCTCCTTTGTCGAGGATTGCGCAGTGCCGCTGCCGCATCTCGCCGACTACACCGACCGCCTCAACGCGGTGTTCCGCAAGCACGGCACCAGCGGCACCATGTACGCGCACGCCAGCGAAGGCTGCTTGCATGTGCGGCCCGTCCTGAACCTCCGTCTGGAGAAGGACGTCAAGGCGATGCGCGCCATTGCGGAAGAAGCTTTCGCCATGGTGCGCGAATACAAGGGCTCGCATTCCGGCGAGCATGGCGACGGAATCGTGCGCTCCGAATTTCACGAGGCGATGTTTGGCCCGCGCATCGTCGCCGATTTCCGGGAAGTGAAGCACCGCTTCGATCCCGGCAATGTGCTCAATCCCGGCAAGATCGTCGATCCGCCCCGGATGGATGACCGCACGCTGTTCCGCTATCCCCCGAACTACCGCGTCGCCGAATTGAAAACCGTGCTCGACTGGTCGGCGTACACGGGCGCCGGCGGCGGCTTCCAGGGCGCGGTCGAGATGTGCAACAACAACGGCGCCTGCAGGAAACTCGAGGGCGGCGTGATGTGCCCCTCCTATCGCGCGACCCGCGACGAGAAGGATGTGACGCGCGGCAGGGCGAATACACTGCGGCTTGCGATCTCGGGCCAGCTCGGCCCTGACGCGCTCGCCTCCGATGAGATGGCCGAGACACTGAAACTCTGTGTCTCCTGCAAGGCCTGCCGCCACGAGTGTCCGACCGGCGTCGACATGGCCAGGATGAAGATCGAGGTGCTGGCCGCACGCGTCGCGAGCCGAGGGCTATCGCTGCGCGACCGGCTGGTCGGCTATCTCCCGCATTACGCGCCGCTTGCCTCGCGCTTCGCGTGGCTGGCGAATATACGCAACAGCAGTCCGTTGCTCCGTTCGCTGTTCGAGAAGTTTGCCGGCATCAGCGCGAAGCGCGCGCTGCCCGCGTTCCGGAGCGACACCTTCCGGCCCGGCGCCGAAGTGTTCGGCCCCGCCGATGGCCACGAGGTCGTGCTGTTCGCCGACACCTTCAACCGCAACTACGAGCGCGAAAACCTCGACGCGGCGTTGCGAGTGCTGGTCGAGGGCGGCTATCGCGTGCACATCCCGAAACCTGCAAGCGGCAGCCGGCCGCTGTGCTGCGGCCGCACCTTCCTCTCCGCCGGCCTCGTCCACCAGGCGCGCGCCGAGCTCGACCGGCTCGTTGTAACCTACGCGCCATTCGCCGCGCGCGGCGTTTCGATTGTCGGGCTCGAGCCGAGCTGCCTGCTCACGCTGCGCGACGAGCTGCTGTCGCTGCGCAACGACGAGACCGCAAAAGCGATCAGCGCGCATGCGCTGCTGTTCGAGGAGTTCCTGGTGCGCGAAGCGCAGGCCGGCCGCCTGCAGCTGAAGCTCGGCGCCGTCGGTGAAAGAGCGCTGGTGCACGGCCACTGCCACCAGAAATCATTCGGCGCGTTCAAGCCGGTCGAGCAGGCGCTGCGGCTGATCCCGGATCTGGCCGTCGAGACCGTGGAGTCGAGCTGCTGCGGCATGGCCGGCGCCTTTGGCTATGGCGCCGAGACCTACGACGCCTCGATCGAGATGGCCGAGCTGTCACTATTGCCCGCCGTGCGCCGCGCCGACGAAAAGACAATCATTGTTGCCGACGGCACCTCCTGCCGGCACCAGATCAAGGACGGCGCCGCGCGCGAGGCGATCCATGTCGCGCGCGTGCTGGCGATGAGCCTCGAAGCCAATTCAAGCAAAAAGGAAAATACGAATGCCTGAACTCACCCTCGACATCGCCCGCAAGATTCTCGATGCCGCGCTCGCCAAAGGCGTCGAGAAGAAGCTGAAGCCACTGGTCATCACCATTCTCGACGCGCGCGGCGCGGTGAAGGTCACGGCGGCGCAGGACGGCACGAGCCTTTTGCGCAGCGAGATCGCGCACGGCAAGGCTTACGGCGCGCTTGCCATGGGCATGGGCTCCCGCGCCCTCTTCCAGCGCGCGCAGGAGCAGGCCTATTTCGTCAGCGCCGTGAATACGCTGGCGCAGGGCCGTCTGGTGCCGGTGCCCGGCGGCGTGTTGATCCAGGACGGCACCACGCTGCTCGGCGCGGCCGGCGTCTCTGGCGACACCTCGGATAATGACGAAATCTGCGCCATCGCCGGCATCGAGGCCGCGGGACTGAAGGCGAACCCGGGGTAGCTCAAAGGACCCCGCGTTGCCACGTAGGATGGGTTGAGCGAAACGCTCAACCTACCCTGCGCACTCATCGGATTTCCTCCGGCAATCCCAACACCTGCCGCAGCAGATGATCGAGCGAGATCCGCCCGGGTCCCCATGCCATGATGCCGAGCGCCATTGCCGCCCAGGTGATGTGGATCGGCCAGCCGTCGGGCACGGTGAGCTCGACGATCAGCGTCATGAACAGCAGTCCGAGCGCGGCGAAGCGCGTCGCAAAGCCCAGCACCAGCAGCACCGGGAACGTGATTTCGCCGCAGCCGGACAGGAACGCCATCACCGCCGGCGCCGGATAATGGTAGGGACCGCCCGGCAGATGCAGCATGAACTCATCGGTGAATAGCGTCACCGCGGTGTCGTTGAGTTTCAGAAACCCTTCCCATTTCAGGATGCCGGATTTCCAGAACGGCACTGCCAGCGCGACGCGCATCACAAGCTGCACCAGCGACGGCATCGCCACCGTTTGCACGAGCTGACTGGCCCTGTCCGCGAGCAATCCGACCATGCGCAGGGGCTCGCCGCGCCCGGCGCGTTGATCCATGACCATCATGCGTCTCCAAATGCAATGGCGGTGAAGGCACCTGCCTCGATCATGCCGGCGATGTTGGCCGCGATGTCGAACGCCGGCGAGGCCTGCAGCGCCGAGGCGGCTGCCTCGCCCAGCGATTGCCCCGACATCAGGCTTGTGAGGAACACAGCGCCACCCGGCGGCAGGTGCCGCACCACGACATCGAGATCGGGCCGCGCGACCAGCGCGTCTTCCGCCACGGAAGCGTCGATCCGACCCACCGGCCCCTCGCCGCGGTTGGCGGCGAAGATCGTCGCGACGGAAAATGGCGAGCGGACGATCCGTGTCGCGGGATGCGCGGTGAACACGAGGACAGCAAGGCGCTCGAGCGGGACCGAGCCGAGCGCCTCCGGCGACAGCGGCGGGGCGTCTTCGGCGTGATAGGCGCCGAGCCATGCACGCTCGAGCCGTGCAGTGTCGGCCAGCCACGGCATCGACCGTGCGTGCTCGTATTGGGCGATGAACGCGGGAAAATCCCGGCCGTATTCGAACAGCAGCGGCGACGTCGGCGGCGTCGCGCGGATATGGAAGCGCGCCATGGCGCGGAAAAAGTCCACGCCGGTGATGCGCTGCACGGCGGGATAGACCGCAGCCAGCGCATCGATCAGGCTGACCATGACGTTGTTGCGATACACATTGTAGCGCTTGACCGCCCCCTTGCCGGCCGGGCCGGCGACAATCGTGGGCGTCTCGCGCTCTGGATCGATCAGCGCCGCCGCGAACGCCGCCGCATACGAAGGCTCTCGTTCATGCGGCCGCATGACGATCCTCCACGACGGTCCGGCAGCGGTCGAGGATCGCCTGTGCGGCAGCCGCCTCCGCTTTAAGGATCGGCCAATCTGGAATCCGGCTGTCCCATTCGACCAGCGTCGGCACGCCTCCGCACTGTCCGACGACGGTCTCATACAGCTTCCACACGGCATCCGCTACCGGAGCATCATGGCTGTCGATCAGGAGCGGGCACCCCTCGTCGTCGGCTTGTTCGGCATGACCGGCGAGATGAATCTCGCCGACATGCGACAGCGGAAAGTCGGCGAGATATTCGTGTGGGGAAAAGCCGTGATTGGTGGCGGAGACGAAGACGTTGTTGATGTCGAGCAGGAGGCCGCATCCGGTGCGGCGCGCGATGGCGCGGATGAAATCCGTCTCGCTCATCGTCGATTCGCGGAAGGCGACATAGCTCGACGGATTTTCGAGCAGCAGCGGCCGGGCGATCGCCTCCTGCACCTCGTCGATGTGATCGCAGACCCGCTTCAGCGTCGCCGCGGTGTAAGGCAGCGGCAACAGGTCGTTGAAATAGGTGCTCTCATGGGTCGACCAGGCGAGGTGCTCGGAGACCAGCGCGGGCTCATAGCGTTCGACGAGACGTTTGAAACGCTTCAAATGCGCCTGGTCGAGCGGCCGCTCGCCGCCGATCGACATGCAGACGCCATGCAGCGAGAGCGGATGGTCGCGCCGGATCGCTTCAAGCGCCCGATGCGGCGGCCCGCCCGCTCCCATGTAGTTCTCGGCATGGACTTCGAAAAAGCCGCGCTGCACGTCATCGGAGCGGATCGCAGCGAGATGCTCGTGCTTGAAGCTCGTCCCCGCGAGGCCTTCGATCGGCAGCGCCGGAAAGCGAAGAGACGGGGAAGCGACCGGCGCTGGTTCGATCACCGCAGTCATGTTGTCTCTCCGATTTCCTGCATCGTGTTGGGCATATTTAGTCTTGTCGCATCTAGGACCCTCATGGTGAGGAGGCGCGAATACGCCGTTTCCGGACGATGCTTCGCTTCGCCGGGAGAACCATGAGGCCCCGCTATCGGCATCATCCTTCGAGACGCGCGCTTCGCTTGCACCGTTCGCGACGGCCTCGCTCCGCTCGGCCTGCTCGGGTGCGCGCGCGCCTCAGGGGATAGAAGCGCTCGCAGCGGGGATCAGACCGGCTTGAGCGAGCCGTGCTTGCCGTTCGGCAGCTCGATGCTGGCGCAGGTCCCGCCCCGGACGAATTTCCAGGCATTGCCCTGGAAGTCGGTGGTCGAGGTGCCCTGGCAGGTCGTGCCCGGGCCCGCGGCGCAATCGTTCTGGCCCTTCAGCGCGACGCCAAAGCATTTCTCCTTGTGGGCGGCGACGGCGGCATCCCCTTCCGCCTTGGTCAGCGGAGCGGCGGCGGCGATGGTCGCAAGCGCCGTCGTAACGGCGCCGGCAAGGATGAGCGAACTGACAAGATTCTTCGCAGACATTGGATTCTCCTCCTTTAAGGTTTGGCATGGCCTGCTCGGCGAAGGCGCATTGTCTCCTTCGTCCCGCGTGTGACCGCCGTTACCCGGGAGCCGCTCACGAATCCGTGAGACATTGTTGGTGCCGTGCACAATCGCCGCCCCGCGCGCGCCGCCAGATGCGGGAAAGCCGGACCGCAACTCTAATGTTTGTCCGCATCGCGGCGTTGGCCAAATGGCATTGAGGGCCGCGATTGGCCCGAATGTTTCAGGCCGGCATTGGGAGAAGCAACGTGACGCGGAGTTCCGGCGTATATTCACTCGAGGCGGCCGGCAGCGTGCCATTGCTGGAAAGCGGAACGAGGATGATGGTGGTACCAGGCCGATAACCAGGGGATCGTCCTCGGCTTGCGGAGTAGTCCCATGATCGAAGCCATCAGTGCGATCACGCTCGCCACCCACGACATGCAACGCGCCGTCCGGTTCTACGGCTCACTCGGGTTCGACATGCTCTACGGCGGCGAAACGGCGTCATTCACCAGCTTTCGCGCCGGCCCCGGCTATCTCAACCTGATTGCACAGGGCGAGGACAAGCCATGGTCGTGGTGGGGACGCGTCATCTTCTACGTCGACGATGTCGATGCCCTTTACGAGCGCGCACTGAAGGCCGGCCATCAGCCCTCGACCATGCCGCGCGATGCCGAATGGGGCGAGCGATACTTTCACCTGACCGATCCTGATGGTCATGAGCTTAGTTTTGCGAGGCCGCTGCGGCAGCCGGCCTGACTCGTCGGATGGTTTTTGCCCGACGGGCAAATCGGCTGCACGATTTTTTCATTTCGCTGCATTTGCGCGCCCCAAAAGCCCGTGAATTGGCGCGCGCCAAACCGCTATTTTCGCGAAGCTATTCAATCTGATCCGCAAATGCGGGCGCTCCGGCCTGAAAATTTCTCTTTATGAAAAACAGAATTAATGCCTACATTGCCGCCGTCCCGCACCCACAAGAGGGACGTATCGCGATCGTCACGGACGTTGGGTGCAGGATGCGATGGACGTTTCGGCTCGGGCGCAAGAAGCGCCGACGAACGGGTTCGAAGCGGACGGCGAAATCGTGTGGTCCCGATCCCCCGACGCTGGGATCAAGCCTCGCGGTGATGATCCGCAAGGCGACGGTGGCTCAAAAGCCCGGCACACCGAGGAGATCACGTATAAGCCGTAAGCCATTGCGCGGGGAATGCCGGTTGATCCGGCTGATCCTGTGGTGACTGCCGCCTGCGTTTTTTGTTGCAGGCGGGCCATGGGTGAGGCCATCACCCGGCATTCCCTGCCCCCTCTTCTCATCGAGGGACACGAACGATGCATCACTCGGGCATTTCGTGCCGCGGGAATGCTGAGTCACGCCCCCTCCGCTGTCGTCCCGGACAAGCGAGGCGAAGCCGAGCGCGATCCGGGATCCATAACCACAGAATTGAGCTTTACGAAGATCGTCGCCTGGGTGCCCCAAGAGAAATTCCGCGGTGTGGGTCCTGGCGTGTTCGTCGGGACGACGATCACCTCCCCGTCCAGCTCGGCTTGCGCTTCTCCGCGAACGCCTTCAGCCCTTCTTTCGCGTCCTCGGTCATGGCGAGCAGCGCGATCTGGCTTTCGGTGTAGGCGATGCTCTCGTCGAACGACATCGAGGCGATGGCGCGCATCGCGTATTTGCCGCGACGGATCGCGGTCGGCGACTTGTCGACGATGCGGCCGATCAGCCAGTCGACCTTGGCGTCGAGCTCGGCCGACGGCACGACGTGGTTGAGCAGGCCTGCCGCAAGTGCAGTCTTCGCATCGAAGGGCTCGCCGGTCAGCGCCCACTCGTTGATCAGCCGCGGCGGCGCGATGGCCTGCAAGAGGCTCAGCACCTGCATCGGAAACACGCCGACCTTCACCTCCGGCAGGCCGAAGATCACGTGATCGGCCGCCACCGCCATGTCGGTCATGCACAACAGCCCCATGCCGCCCGCCATGCAGACGCCGCCGACCCGGGCGATCGCGGGCTTGGTTGCGTTCTGCGACAGCCGCAACAGGTCGGCGTAGTCGACATTGGGCCGGGAGAAATCGAAGGCGAAAGCCGCGCCCGAGTTCACGAGATCGGCGCCGGCGCAAAACGCCTTGTCGCCCGCGCCTGTCAGCACGATGACGCGCACCTCCTTGTCATCATGCGCCTCGCGATAGCCCTTGACGATGCCGGCGATGACGTCGCCATTCAGCGCGTTGCGTTTCTCCGGCCGGTTGATGGCGATCCAGAAGGCCTGTCCACGCTTTTCGAGGATCACGCTGTTGCTGTCGGTCATCGCGCTTGCACCTGGTTGTCTTGTTCCCTTCCCTGCGCGCATTTGCGACGGATCACGGGAAAGTGCAAGGCCTATCCTCGGGCCGCTAGCGCGATTGAAATATATGCGCGATCCCGTGGAGCAGAACGACGCCGGGCATGTCGGCGTCGGCCGGCGATGTCACGCCACCTCCTGTGCCGGAGCCTCCTCGGCGGGAGGACCTTCCGGCGCCGGTGCGCTGGCGAGTTCTTTCGCGAGCGCGGTGGCGGCGACATAGTCGGTCTTGCCGCTTCCGAGCAGCGGCACCTTGTCGACCACCTGCACCGTCGCAGGCACGGCAAGCTCGGAAGCACCGGCCGCCTTGGCCTGGCGCTGCATGGCGCTGCGGTCGGCGTTCCTCTCGGTCGTCAGCAGCACGATGCGCTCGCCCTTGCGGGCATCGGGCGTGGCGACCGCGACCGAAATCGCCTGCGGCCACAATGCCGCAGCCATGGCCTCTACGGCCGACAGCGAGACCATCTCGCCCGCGATCTTGGCAAAGCGCTTGGCGCGGCCCTTGATCTGGATGAAGCCGGCAGCGTCGATCGTGACGATGTCGCCGGTGTCGTGCCAGCCGTCGACGAGCGGCTCCAGCACGCCGGGATTCTCAGCGCGCAGGTAACCGAGCATGACGTTCGGCCCGCGCACCGACAGGCGGCCGCCCTCCTCAATGCCCGGGACCGGGTCGAGTCGGTATTCCATCAGCGGCGAGAGCCGGCCGACGGTGCCGGGACGGTTCGCCATCGGCGTGTTCATCGCGAGCACCGGCGCGGTCTCGGTGACGCCATAGCCTTCGAGGATGCGAATGCCATAGCGCTCCATGTAGATCTGCCGCGTGCGGTCCTTGACCGCTTCCGCGCCGGCAAGCACCAGGCGAAGGGTGCGGAAGTCGTAGGCGTGCGCGGAGCGTGCGTAACCGGCGAGGAAGGTGTCGGTGCCGAACAGGATGGTGGCGCCGGTCTGGTAGATCAGCTCGGGCACGATCCGGTAATGCAGCGGCGACGGATACATGTAGATCGGGATGCCCGCGAGCAGCGGCATCATCATCCCGCCGGTCAGGCCGAAGGAATGGAAGACCGGCAGCACGTTGAACACCTTGTCGTTGGCATTGGCATCGACCCGCGCCAGCGCCTGCGACGCATTGGCGAGGATGTTGCGATGGGACAGCACCACGCCCTTCGGCGTGCCCTCGGAGCCCGACGTGAACAGGATCACGGCCGGATCGTTCGCGTTGCGGGCGACGCGCGGCGCGGTGCCGGCCAGCAGGCCGTTGATCTTGTCGGAGAGCGTCACGGTGGCGCGGACGTCTTCGAGATAGACGATGCGCGCTTGTTCAGCGATAGCCGCGATGAGCTTGTCGAGCTTGCCCTTCTCGACGAAGGCCTTCGAGGTCAGCATGGTCTTCACCTGCGCCGCCTTCATCGCCGCGAGCACGTTCACCGGACCGGCGGAGAAATTGAGCATCGCCGGCACGCGGCCGATGGTCTGCAGCGCCATGAAGACCACGGTAACGCCGGCCGAGTTCGGCAGCATGACGCCGATGTTCTCACCCACTTCCGTGCCGGTCTCGAGCTTGCCGCTCAATACCTGCGCGCCGAGGATCAGCTTGCGATAGGTGAGCTTGGTGCCGAGCGGATCCTCGATGATGGGCTTGCCGGTGTCGCGGTCGCGGTAGGCGTGCGCGAGGCCCTCGAACAGGGTGTGGTCCAGCATCGCGTTCTTGACCATGGCGTCGATCATGACGTCCTGCAGCGCAGCGCCCGCGGCGTTGCGGCGCGCCTTGCCCTTCAGAGACTGGTCGACCGGCAGTTTCACCGGCGGCAGGATCGAGATCGTCACCTTGGGGAACCACGAACGCTTGATCTCACCGTTCTTGAGGTAGCTGAGATAGGAGCGCTGCGCGCCCTCGATGCGGACCGGGACAACGACCGCGTCCGCCTTGTCGGCAATCATCGCGGTGCCGTCATAGACCTTCATCAGCGAGCCGGTGACGGTGACGCGTCCTTCCGGGAAGATCACGACGGGCTCGCCGGCCGCGACCAGCTTGATCAGGTCGCGCGTCGCCAGCGGCTTGGTTGGATCGACGGTGTAATGCTTGATCATTTTCAGGAACGGTTTTGCCCACCAAGCCTGCGCAATACCGGTATCGACCGCGAAGCTCGCATCGACCGGCAGGATCGCGTGCAGCAGCGGGCCGTCGATCAGGCTGACATGGTTGGGCGCGATCAGCATGCGCGTGCCGGCGGGCGGCAGATTTTCAAGCCCGCGCACCTCGGCGCGGAACATCGCGCGGAACAACAGCGAGCCGAAATCACGCACGCCTTCCTTGCCCCATTTGGACATCACGAACCAGACCGAGCCGAAGCTCGCGATCGCAAGGCCGAAGAATATCCAGGCGATCGGCAGGCCCTGGGCCTGCAGGAATGCGACGAACAGGGAGCCGACCACCATGAAGGCGGCCTGCAGCACGTTGCCGGCGGCGATGACGCGGGCGCGTTCCGATGGCGCCGACCAGGCCTGCACGGCGGCAAAGGACGGCACCACGAACAGGCCGCCGCCGAAAGCGAACACGGCGAAATCGATCAGCATGCGCAGGCCCTTGAAAGAGGTCGCGAACGCGAGCGGCGGAATCTCGACTGCCGGCGGTGGTGCTGCCGATGGTCCAGGCAAGATCGAGACCGACAATGCCCATCACGATGGCGCCGATCGGCACCAGCGCGAGATTCGGGACGCACATGGGAGAGAGACGCGGCAAACAGCGAGCCGGCGGCAATGCCGATCGCGAAGACCGCGAGGCACAGCGTCACCACGCCTTCGCTGCCGCCGACAATGTCCTTGACCAGCGCGGGCAACAGCGACAGCACGACGGCACCGACCAGCCAGAACCAGGACACGATCACCATGCCGTCCCAGAGCCGTTGCTCGGAATAAAGCGACTTCAGCAGATGCCAGGTCGAGGTCCAGGGGTTGCGGGTGACGGGAAGATCGGGCGCGGACGGCGACGTGACGGGGATGCGCGAGGCAAATCCCCAGGACATCAGCGACAGCGCCACGACCGCCGTCGACACCAGCGCCATGTGGGTCGAGCCCGATACGAACTGGCCGCCGGCGATGGTGCCGATCAGGATCGCCATGAAGGTCGCACCCTCAACGAGCGCGTTGCCGGTGGCGAGCTCGCCGACCGACAACTGGTCGGGAAGCATGGCGTATTTCACCGGGCCGAACAGGGCCGCAACGGTGCCGAACAGTCCGAGCGCCACGAACAGCAGCGGTACCGAATGCAGGAAGAAACCAAGGGCGGCGAAGATCGCCGCGAAGATCTCGGCGAATTTCAACCGCCTTGCCACGACCGACTTCACATATTTGTCGGCAAGCTCGCCGCCGAGGCCGGACAGGATGAAGAAGGGGAAGATGAAGACCGCGCCCGCGACGGTCACCAGCGCATCGCCGTGCGAGGTTGCCGCTCCATAGAGCAGGATGATGACCAGCGCATTCTTCAGAACGTTGTCGTTGAGGGCCGAGAAAAACTGGGCCCAGAACAGCGGCGCGAAACGGCGCGTCGTCATCAGCTCTTTGATCATGGTCACTTCCTGCTTTTGAGCCGAGCCCCTGCTTCGCAGCCGGGTGTGTCGGAAGAAAGATTAGGGATGATTTGTAATGGGCGGATAAGGTTGGCTCTACGGACTCTCGGAGCTCGATCGTTCGGTGCGATGGGGCTGACGAACAGAGGTAGAGATGCGCGAAGGGATGTACGAAAAGCTTGTCCGTGCACCGGAGAACTGACCCTGACGGTCCGGATGTCGGCACATGGTTGTTCCTTTGTTGAGAGCTGGAACTGCATTCGATCGAACAGTTGCGCACATGGATGGCTCCCCGCTTCAGGTCAGTTCGCCGAGGGAACGCAGGCAGCCGAACAGGCTGCGATGCCGGTGCGGACGATGCGGCCTCGGTGCCTTCTGGCTCAGCGAGTGCCAGGCATGCTTCACCCGCTCGCGCTCCGCGGCCCGCGCCGCCCGCTCCCCGAGAATGCCCGCGACGTCGCAGGCTTTGGCGATGCGCTCGACCGGCGCCATCAGAATGTGAGTAACGATCCGGCCAAATCCGTTCACGAAGGCGACCGCATCGCCGATGAAGGTGGTCGCGACCTGGAAAAGAAGGGGTTGCATTTGAGCTATCTCCGAGTTATTTGAACAATGTTCAAGTTGGTATCTTTAAAATGAACATCGTTCAAGAAAATTCTTTGCGCGGGCAAAAAAAAATCCGGAGGCGGGCTCTGATCGTCGGGATCGCTCGCGACTTGATAACGTCTAAGGGATTGAGATCATTGAAGGTCCGAGATATCGCCGATGCCGCCGATTGTTCCATCGGCAGCGTCTACAATGAGTTCGGCGACTTCGACGGGGTGATCCTGACCGTAAATAAAGAGACGGTTCAGGCTCTGACCGCCCGGCTCAAGGCGGTCCCCAAGGACGATCCGATCCGCCAGTTCCATGGGCTGGCCGCGACTTACCTCGAATTCGCTGCCGAGCACGCCAATCTGCTGCGCTCGCTATTCGAGCACCGGATGGAGGAGGACCGCCCCTTCCCCGAGGACATCCTGATCATGGTGATGGATGCCTTCAAGTTGATGCATGAGCCACTGGTGCGGCTGATGCCGGAGCGTGACCCGAATGACGTGGCGCTGCTATCGCGGATGATGTTCTCGGCCGTGCACGGCATCATCTCGCTGGGTTTAGAGGAGCGCATGGTGGCGGTGCCGCCGGAAAGCCTGCGCCAGCAGGTCGCGCAGTTCGTCGACACGTATCTGAAGGGGCTCGGGATATTGAAGTGAAATCAGCCTGCGACTGCAGCGGCTTTCCTGATCCAGACCTTGTTGTCATGGAACGCCGCGCCGCCGATCGGCGCCACCGCTTCGGCACCGGTCAGCACATTGATGCCCCTGCCGCCGATATGGTCGCGGTTTGGATGGACCGATTCCGCGATCAACACCCCGCGGCGAACGCCGTCGAAGAATTTGGCGATCAGCGTGGTCTCCCCTCTCGCGTTGCCGAGCGTCACCGCATCGCCGTCGGCGATATCGAGCGAGGCGGCATCGAGCGGATGGATCATCACCGAGGCCTGGCCTTCGCGCGCCTGCGACGACGGCGTCTCGTTGAAGGTGGTGTTGAGGAAGGAACGCGAGGGGCTGGTCGCGAGCCGGAACGGATGGGCCTCATCGACCTCCTCGATGACCCGCCAGTGATCCGGCAGCGCCGGCATCTTGTCGACGTCGCCCATCTTGAGGCCGAATGGCGGATTCGCCCAGTCGGCCTTGAAATGGAATTTCTTGTCGGCATGGGCGAAGCCGTCGAGATAATGCGAGGTGCGGAAATCCGGCTGCAGATCGCGCCAGATGTCGGCTTCAAGACCGGCGATGTCGCCGTGTCCGCTGAGCTTGAGCGTGGCGTCGATCAATTCGCGCGGCGTCATCTCGAAACCGGGATGAGAAATCTTGAGCCGGCGTGCCAGGCCTTGCAGCACCTCGTGATTGCTGCGGCATTCGCCGGGCGGATCGATCAGCTTCGGGCCGACCGAGATGTGCTGGTGGCCGCCGCCGTAATAGAGGTCGTCATGTTCCATGAACATGGTCGCGGGCAGGACGATATCCGCCATCTGCGCCGTCTCGGTCATGAACTGCTCATGCACCACCATGAACAGGTCCTCGCGCGCAAACCCCTTGCGAACCAGATTCTGTTCAGGGGCAACCGTCACCGGATTGGTGTTCTGGATCAGCATTGCCTTGATCGGACCGCCGCCCTTCAGCGCCTCGGCGTCGCCGGTGAGGATGCGGCCGATCTTGGACTGGTCGAGCCAGCGCGTGCTGCGGTCGAGCGCGTCGTGGCCTTCGATGATGGATTCGTTGAAGCGCCAGAGCGCGTAATTGTTGAAGAAGGCCCCGCCGCCCTCATATTGCCAGGCGCCGGTCACCGCCGGGATGCAGAGTGCCGCATGCATCTGTGCGGCACCGTTGCGGCTGCGGGTAAAGCCGTAACCCATGCGGAAGAAGGTGCGCCTGGTCTCGCCGACCGCGCGCGCAAAAGCCTCGATCTCGGCGACCGGCACGCCACAAATCGCCGACGCCCATTCCGGCGTGCGCGTCTTCAGGTGCGCCTCGAGCTCATCGGGGCAATCCGTGTACTTCGCCATGTAGGCGCGATCGGCAAGTCCCTCGCGAAACAGCACATGCATGACGCCGCAAGCAAATGCGCCGTCAGTGCCGGGCCGCAGGATGATCTTGATGTCGGCCTGTTTCATCGTGTCGTTGTTGTAGATATCGACGGCCGCAATGCGCGCGCCGCGCTCCTTCCTGGCGCGCGAGGCATGCGTCATCACATTGACCTGGGTGTTCACCGGATTGGTGCCCCAGATCACCACGAGGTCGGATACGGCCATCTCGCGCGGATCGACGCCCGCGATCTTGCCGGTGCCGATGGCAAAGCCGATGCGCGCGATGTTGGCGCAGATCGTCTGATAGAAGCGGGAATATTTCTTGACGTTGGCGAGGCGATTGATCCCGTCGCGCATCACGATGCCCATCGTGCCGGCGTAGTAATAGGGCCAGACGGATTCGGCGCCGAACTCGCGCTCGGCCTGATCGAAGCGCGCAGCGATTTCGTCAAGCGCCTCGTCCCAGGATATCCGCGCAAATTGGCCGGAGCCCTTCGACCCGATACGACGCATCGGGAATGTCACCCGCTCCGGGTGATGGATTCGCTCGGCGTAACGGGCGACCTTGGCGCAGACGACGCCCGCCGTGTACGTCTGCTTCTTCGAGCCGCGCACCCGGCCAATCGATTGGCCGCCGATCACCTCAACATCGAGCGCACAGGCCGACGGACAGTCGTGCGGACAGGTGGAATGGCGGATATCGACCTTGGCGTGCTGGTTCATAATGGAACGGTAACATCAAATAGCCGGACAGCCGAGTGCATTTATCCGGCAATTCCCATGCGAAATCATCCAGCCCGCTGTCCGCTACACGCCAAAATAGGCCCCGCCATTGGCGTGGATTGCCTGTCCTGTGATGTAACGCGCCGCGGGTCCACACAGGAACCGCACCATGGCGGCAACGTCCTCGGGCTTGCCACGCGCGCCGGTGATGGTGTTGTGGGTCAGATGATGCGCGGGTTTCGGCTTGTCCTTGGGGCGCGGCGTGCCAATGAGCCCGGGCACCACGCAATTGACGGTAATGCCGTCGGCCGCGAGATCATTGGCGAGCGCGCGGGTGAGGCCGACAACACCGGCCTTTGCGGTCACGACATGGGCGCGGTTCTTCGCGCCGGTGTGCGCGCTCAGGCCGCCGACATTGACGATGGTCCCCGCCCCGCTCTTTTTCAGGGCCGGCAGGCAGGCCTTGGTGCAATGGAAGGTGCCATCCAGGGTAACGTCGAGGATCTCGCGCCACTCGGCGTAGTCCATCTCGGCAAAGGATTTTTCGCGCCGCAGCGCCGCGTTGTTGACGAGGATGTCGATGTGGCCGAACGCTTTGACGGCCGCGTCAGCCATCGCCTGCACGGCCTTGGCGTCGGCGACGTCGCCGATGTGAACGATGGCCCTGCCCCCGGCGGACTCGATCTCGCGCACGACGGCTTCTGCCTCAGCGCGGTTGCTTCGCGCATTGATCAGCACCGACGCGCCGCCATCCGCCAGCGTCAACGCAATCGCACGGCCGATATTGCGGCCCGCGCCGGTGACCACAGCGGCCTTGCCGTTGAGCTCTTTGGTCATGAACGCCTACCTGCGCAGCGAGGAGAGCTCGATGCGTCCATCGTAAAGCCCCGCCATCAGTTTCAACGCCGCATCGCTTTGCGTCCTGGTCCAGCCGCCATGCTCGGCGTTGAGGATGAACTTGTCCGTCACATCCTGCCGCGTCAGCGGCTCCTGTGCTCCGCCGCGCAAATAGGGCTGACGCTCCTCGATCACGCTGCCGTCCTTCATGGTGGCCTTGATGTGGCCGGTGTAGTTGTTCGGATAGGGATTATCGGGATCGATCACGAACTTCACCTTCGCCGCGAGCGCCAGTACGCGCGCATCACGGATTGCGTTGTCGGTGAACGCGCCGAGCCCGACGCCGCCATGGACAAAACCGGTCGCGAGCAGATAGGGCACGGCGAATTTCGCGGCGTAGCCGTTCGGCGGATGCTGCTTGTCGGCAAGCGGCTCCCAGAGACGGTGCACCGTTCCCTCCGCGACCTCGCAAAGGATCTCCGATACATCTTCCGGCTTGATGCCGCGGCTGCCCAACCGCCGCGCGCAATCGATATAGGGCTGCGCCATCGTCCCGCAGGGATAGGGCTTGAATGCGAGCGTGTCGATGACCCAGCGCGCGCCGAAGTCACCGGTCAGCGCCGCATAGTCGCCGTGCGTCGTTTGCGCAAAACCGTTGAACAGTCCGTGCACGCCCTCGAACACGGTGCGCGGCCCGACAAAACCCGAACGCGCCAGCAGCGCCGCACGGAGGCCCGATTGCGCGGCCCAGCCGGCATGCAGCCGCTTGGTCCAGGCGCCTTCGGCCAGATATTCGATGATGCCGCCGGCCATGCTGCCGGCGATGCCAAGCGCATCGACGATCTGCCTGGCGTTGAGACCGAGCGCGGCGCCGACGCCGGCCGCCGCCCCCATCGCGCCAAAAACCGCGGTCGGATGAAAGCCCGATTTGTGCACGGCCTTGGGCACGACGAGGCTGAGCCGGCACAACACTTCGGTGCCGACCGCAATCCCGATCAGCGCCATGCGGCCATCGGGATTGTGCCGTTCACACGCAGCCAGCACCGCCGGCACGATGACCGCACCCGCATGCACCGGGCCGCCCTCAAACGTGTCGTCAAAATCCTCGCCATGCGCGGCGGTGCCGTTGACGAAAGCAGCGCCCGCGGCCGTCAGCGTGCGCTTGTGTCCGATCGCTGTGCAGGTCCCATCGTCGTCGCAGCCGCTCAGCGAGCTCGTCACATAGTCTTCATTGCGCGCGGTCATGCAGAGCCCGACCACGTCGATCAGCAGATCCTCGCATTTGCGCGCGGTGATGGCGGGGAGCGCGCCGGGTTTGAGCGCGACAATCTTTTCCGCCAGCGTTTGCGCGACGGAGACCTGCGGCAGTCCTGAATTCATGAAGCAACCGCGATCAGACGTGGAAGATCTTGGAATAGCGCGACTTGATCGCGTCGCTCTGCTGTTCGACCGCCGCGGCATCGTCCTTCATGGTCTTGATGTCCTTCAGCGGCTTGCGCCCCTCTTTATTCTTCGTATCCGGATGCACCGAGCGCAGCCCACCGACGTCGATGATGAGTTGCTGCGCCTCACGGCCGAGGCAGAACGACTGGAACAGCTTGGCCGCGTTCGGATTGGGCGAGGACTTGAAGATGCCGTTAGGTCCGATGATCAGGGGCGATCCCTCGGTGGCATAGACAGGCTCGACCGGCCGGCCCTTCTCCTTCAGCTCGAAGATGTTGTATTCGTTGCCGTCGGCCATCACCGCGCGCTCGCCGAGATCGAGTTTCTTCGGCGGGTCGGCGGAGGATTGCACCTGCATGATATTCTGTTTGGCCAACTGTTCGAAAAAGCTCCAGCCGAGATCGCGCTGCATCTGATAGGTCGCGGTCATGATCGTGCCGCTGTAGCCGGGATGCGCCTTCACGATCTTGCCCTTCCATTTGGGATCGAGCAAATCAGCAAAGCTCTTCGGCGCTTCCTCCGGCTTCACCATGTTGGTGTTGTAGGCGATGATCGAGAGCCACACGCGGAAGCTTGCGAACTGGCCATCGACGTCGCGATGCTCGACCGGATATTTCGCGACATCCTCGGGCACGTAGGGCAAGAGAACGCCGTCACGTTTCCAGACGATGAAATGCGCGGCGTCGGAGGAATTGACCACGTCGACGGCGTGAATGTTGGAGGAATATTCCTGTCCGATGCGCTGGAACACGCGCTCGGCGCCGGTGCGCTCGGTGCGTACCGCGATACCCGGATATTTCGCCTCGAATGCCTTGGCCACCTTCTCGGCGACGGGGAGATCGGTCGACGTATAGTAGACGACCTGGCCTTCCTTCTTCGCGGCGTCGATCAAGGCCTGCGTGATCGGCTCGGGCGGCGGCGCGCTTGCCAGCACGCGCGTCGACAGCGCACTTCCCGCCGCCACAGCAGCCGCCCCCTTGAGCATGTCACGACGCGAGATTTTCCGGCTTTTCATTGGACGTTTCCGTTGCTGGCGATTATTGGGGACACCGCAAGTTACCCTTTATTCCTAGGCCGTTGAACCTAGTCTATCGTCGACAGTCTGTTTGCAATGCAGCTAGATTGCGGCCCAACCAACAAGGCTTTTCGGGGAGAAACAAAATGGTGGGCTCCAGATTTGCGCTGACGCTGGCGATGGCGCTGCTGACGGCGCCTTGTGTCAGCTCTCGGTCACATGCCGAGGACTATCCAAACCGGCCGGTCAGGATCATCGTTCCCTTCGGCGCGGGCGGCCCTGCCGATGTCGCGGCGCGGCTGATCGGCAATGTGCTGCAGGAAAGCATGGGCCAGCCCTTCGTGGTCGAGAACCGCAGCGGCGCCGGCGGCGTGATCGGCACGCAGGAAGTCGCGAAGTCACCACCCGATGGCTACACGCTCTTGATGATGTCGAACACCCAGACCGCGAATGAATCGCTGGTGCCGATGGCGCAGCGCAAATACGACCTGATGCACGACCTCGCGCCGATCGCGCCGATCAACTATTCCGACCTCGTCATCGTGGTGCATCCGTCCGTGCAGGCGAAGACGCTGGCCGAATTCATCGCTCTCGCCAAATCGCAGCCCGGCAAACTGAATTACGCCTCATCCGGCCAGGGCACGCCCTATCACATGGCGGGCGAGCTGTTCAAAACCGTGGCCGGCATCGACGTCGTGCATGTGCCCTATCGCAACAGTGGCGAGGCGCGAAGCGGCGTGATCGGCGGACAAGTACAGATGATGATCGATGCGGTGCCGGCGATGGCGCCCAACATCGCGGAGAAGCAGGTGCGCGCGCTCGCGACGACCGGCGCCAGGCGCTCCGACGTGCTGCCGGATGTGCCGACCGTGACCGAGGCGGGCGTACCCGGCTACGAGGCGACGATCTGGCTTGGCTTGATGGCGCCGGCCGGCACGCCGAAGCCGATCATCGACAAGCTCGCCTCCGCCACCAATGCCTTCGTGAAACGGCCCGACATCGTCAAGCTGTGGAAGGAACAGGGCGCGCTGCCGATGTCGATGACGACGGAAGAATTCGACAAATTCCTCCGGGGCGATATTGCCAAATGGGCGGACGTGGTAAAACGCTTCAACAAGTCCTGACGCTCAGTTTCGCTCATGCCACGCATCCGATTTCGCCTCAACGGCGCGCCGACCGAAGTCGACGCCGATCCCGACAGCCTGCTGCTCGACGTCCTGCGCGGGGCGCTCGGCCTCACCAGCCCGCATTTCGGCTGCGGTTCCGGCGAATGCGGCGCGTGCCGCGTGCTTGTCGGAGATCACGCCGTAACCTCCTGCGATACGCCGCTGTGGTCGGTCGCAGACAAGGAGGTGACCACGCTGGAGGGGCTCGGCAGTGCCGAGCGCCCGCATCCGCTGCAGCGCGCCTTCATCGCCGAACAGGCCATGCAGTGCGGCTATTGCGTCGCGGGCATCCTGATGAGCGCGGCGGCGCTGCTCCGGCAAAACCCAAAACCGACAGAGGTGGAAGTGCGTGCGGCGCTCGACCGCAATCTCTGCCGCTGCGGCTCGCAGAACCGCATGGTGCGCGCGATCCTGCGCGCCGCGAATGAGGCGGCCGCGACATGAGCAACGCCGCACCTAGCCTGCCGTTCAGCCTTGCGGTCAACCCGCGCCTGTCGTCGTGGATCAAGTTTGCGTCCGACGGACAAGTGACGGTCTCGCCGGGCAAGGTCGAGATCGGCCAGGGCATCGTCACCGCGCTGGCGCAGATCGCCGCCGACGAGCTCGATGTCGAAATCGGCCGTGTGCAGATGGTGCGCGCAACGACAGCCGCGAGCCCGAATGAAGGTGTGACGTCGGGTAGTCTCTCCATCCAGCACTCCGGCCGTGCGCTGCGTCAGGCCTGCGCCGAAATCCGGCAGATCTTTCTGGCCGCGGCGTCCGACCGGCTCGGTGTCGATGGGAGCGCGCTCTCGATCGAGGACGGCATGATCTCCGGTCCCGGCAACGTCAGGACCAGCTATTGGGAGCTCGCCGACGAGATTTCGCTCGACCGCGACGCGACGCCGGGAGTGCTGGCAAAATCGATCGCGCAGCGCGCGCTTGCCGGGCAATCGGCGCAGCGCATCGATATTCCCGACAAGGTCTTTGGACACAGGCGTTTCATCCACGACACCGTCCTGCCGGGTCTGCTGCACGGCCGCGTGCTGCGTCCGGAAAATGCGCGGGCGAAGCTCACTGGCTTGAATGAAGGCGCGGCGCGCGCCGTGCCCGGCTTCGTCGCCGTGGCGCGCGATGGCAATTTTGCGGGCGTGGTTAGCGAGACCGAGGCTGGCGCCGACGCTGCATTGAATGCCTTGCGCAAGGGCGCGACCTGGGCCGAGGGCGAGGTGCTGCCGGACGAAAACGACCTGGCCGCCTTCCTGAAGGCGCAGCCGGTGGAATCGACTGTCATCGACACCAGGACCGCAGCGAGTGCCGGGAAAAAGGCGCGCACACTCAAGCGGCAATATGTCCGCCCCTATATCGCCCATGCCTCGATCGCGCCGTCCTGCGCGATGGCACAATGGAACGGCCATGATCGCGTCCATGTCTGGACCCACAGCCAGGGCGTCTACCTCCTGCGCAACGATCTCGCGCTGGTGCTGAAACTGCCGTTGGAGCACATCACCGTTGAGCATCTCGAAGGCGCCGGCTGTTACGGGCATAACCCGGCCGATGATGTCGCGCTCGATGCGGTGCTGCTGGCGAAGGCCGCCGGCGGCAGGCCGGTGCGCGTACAATGGTCGCGCGCGGACGAGATGACGCACGGACCGTTCGGTGCGGCGATGGCGATCGAGATCGAGGCCGATCTCGATGCGGACAACGAAATCGTCGAATGGCGGCATTCGATCTGGAGCAACGGCCATGCGGCGCGACCCGGCCGCGGTACCAAGCCGACATTGCTCGCGGGCTATGAGCTTGAAAATCCGTTTCCGATCGCCATCTCGGGAAATCCCCCGCAGGCCAATGGCGGCGGCGGCGACCGCAACTCGGTCCCGCTCTATGATTTCCCTGCGTGGAGGATCGAGAGCCATCGCTTGTTGACGATGCCTGTCCGAACCTCGGCACTCAGGACGCTCGGCGGACAGGGCAATGTGTTTGCGATCGAGTGTTTCCTCGACGAGATCGCGGCCGAGCGCGGCGAGGATCCCGTCGCATTCCGCTTGCGATATCTGAAAGACGAACGCGCAAGGGACGTGGTCCGCGCCGCGGCCCGGCGGGCGAACTGGAAGCCCGCGCCGAAGCCCGGCACCGGCTATGGCGTCGGCTATTCGCGCTACAAGAATACGGGCGCCTATTGTGCGGCTGTTGCCGAGATCGAGGGCGACGAAGAGATCCGGGTGAAAAAGCTGACGCTCGCGGTCGATGTTGGCGAGGCTATCAATCCCGACGGCGTGATCAACCAGATCGAGGGCGGTGCGATCCAGGCGACCAGTTGGGTGCTGAAGGAGCGCGTGCGCTTCGACCGCGCGCGCATCACGAGCAACAGCTGGACCGAATATCCGATCCTGCGCTTCTCCGAAGTGCCGCAGGTCGAGGTCGAAGTGATCCAGCGCTCGGAGATCGACCCCGTCGGCGCGGGCGAAGCCGCGCATGGCCCCGTAACGGCGGCGATCGCCAACGCCGTGTTCGATTGCCTCGGCGTGCGCGTCCGCAATTTGCCGATCACGCGCGACAGCCTGGTCGCGGCGATGGAACAGTCTTCATGAGCCATCTGAATATTCTGAGCGGCGGCGCGGCCGACGGGCTGGTCGCGAGTCTTGCGCCCGCATTCAAGGCCAAAACCGGTTTCGAGATCAAAGGCGAGTTCGGCGCGGTTGGCGGCCTGGCCGACAAGTTGCGCGCAGGCAGTCCGACCGACATCATTATTTTGACGAAAGCGCTGGTCGCGAAGCTTGCGGAAGAGAAGCTCGTCGTCCCCTCCTCCATTGCCGATGTCGGAATCGTCGAGACCGCGCTGGCGGTGCGCGGCGGCGATCCCAAGGTCACCGTTCGGAATGCCGATGATTTGCGCGCGGCGTTTCTCGCGGCGGATGCGATCTTCGTGCCCGACATCAAGGCCTCGACCGCAGGCATTCATGTCGCCAAGGTACTCGCACAGCTTGGCATCGCTGACCAAGTCGCCGCGCGGCTGAAAATCCATCCAAATGGCGCGACCGCGATGCACGAGCTTGCTGCGTCCGATGCGAAACGCCCGATCGGCTGCACGCAATCGACCGAGATCATCTCGACCAGGGGCGTCGAACTGTCGGGCTCCCTGCCGAAAGGCTGCGGGCTTGCAACCACATACACGGCTGGCGTGACCACAAGCGCCGTGCATGCCGGCGAGGCGCAGACGCTGATAAAACTGCTCACCAGCGCCGATGCGCGCGAGCAGCGCGCCCGCGCCGGCTTCCTATGATTTCTGCAGCCGCGTGAGCCCGGTCGGCGGCCCGTCGACCGCGGTCCAGCCGCCATCGACAAACAGCGTCGATCCGCTGACATAGCTTGCCGCGTCCGAGGCGAGATAGGCGACCGCGGTCGCGACCTCGTCGGCGCTGCTCCAGCGGTTGAACACGGTGTGTCCGGCATAGAGATTGTAGATGTCCGGCCGCTGCTTGAACGGCCCGGTCAGCGCCGTCTCGGCGATGCTCGGCGCAATCGCGTTGACTCGAACGCCCGAACGGCCGACTTCGGAAGCAAAGCCCTTCACCAGCAAGCCGATCGCGGCCTTGGTCGAGCCGTAAACCGCAAGGCCCGGCTCGATCGTCACTGCGCGCACCGAAGAGCACGCGATCAGGCTGCCGCCCTTCTGCTCGACCATCATGCGTCCGAAAGACTGGAAGAACCACACTGTGCCCTTGATGTTGAGATTGATGACGCGGTCGAGATCCTCCTCGGTGTAATCGAGGATGGTCTTGCGGATGTTGAGGCCCGGCGTCGTCACCGCGATATCGATTCGCGGAAATCGGTCGGCGGCGGTCTTCGCGAGATCTGCGACGTCGATACGACTGGAAGCGTCACAAGCGGCTGACGATGCCAAGCCACCCTGCTCACGGATACCTGCCGCAGTCGCCTCCGCACCACCAGCCTCGCGATCGGCGCACAGTACGCTCGCGCCGAGCGAGGCCAGTGCTTCCGCCGAGGATTTGCCGATGCCGGAAGCCGCGCCCAGCACGACGGCGGTCTTCCCAGAGAGATCGAATAGCTTGCGATAATCCGTCACGTCAAAGTCTCCCTGCACAATCCAGAAATAAGCGCGCTTGCATCATTCGGCTCGTTCATATACTAATATATCAATCTAGGGGACAAGGATGCGCCCACGCGCCGTCAAAAAAGCCGAGGCACCGACGGCCTCGTCCGGCATTCGCCGCAATGGCCGGCCGCGCACGGCTACGGCCGCATCGCGCATTTATGCCGATCTGCGCGCCGAGCTGGTATCGCTGGAGCGCCGCCCTGGCGAGACGATCTCGGAAAGCGAGATCGCCGTCTCCTACGGCGTCAGCCGGACGCCGGTTCGCGAAGCCATCCTGAAGCTATCCGACGAGGGCCTGGTCGATATCTTCCCGCAATCGGGCATCAACGTTTCGCGCATACCGATCGCGGCGCTGCCCGAAGCGATCGTCGTCCGGCGCGCGCTGGAAGAAACCACCACGCGGATCACCGCCGAACACGCGACATCGAGCCAAATCCTGGCGCTGCATTCGGTCGTCGAGCGGCAGCGCGAGGCCGATGCCGCGCAAGACCGCGAAGCCTTCCACCAGGCCGATGAATTGTTTCACGCCACCATCGCGGAGATTGCGGGCTATCCCGGCATCTGGAAGCTGATCCTGCAGGTGAAGGTCAATGTCGACCGCTTCCGCCTGCTGACACTGCCTCAGGCGGGAAGGATGGCGACCGTCATTGCCGAACATGAGCGCATCCTTTCCGCGATCGAGGCGCATAATGCCGACGGCGCGGTGGTCGCCATGGCCGAACATATCGAGCGGCTTCTCGGCGATATCGCCGCGATCAAGCACATCAATCCGGAGCTCTTTGACGACCAACGCTAGTAAACAGCAATCGGCTACCCACAGAAAGACACAACGCAAGGGAGGAATAAAATGAAGCGACGCGATTTTCTCAAATGGAGTGCGGGAGTTGGTGCGGCCGCGACGTTGCCGTCACTCTCGAGTGCGCAGGCACAGTCGAAAGCCGTGTTCAAGGCCGCCGACGTGCAGCCGGCCGGTTATCCGACGGTGGCGGCAACCGAAAGCCTCGGCAAGAAGCTCGAAGCCGCCACCGGCGGCCGGCTCTCGATCCAGACGTATCCCTCCGCCCAACTCGGCGGCGAAAAGGAGACCATCGAGCAGACCCAGATCGGCGCGATCCAGATGCTGCGCGTCTCAGCCGGTGCATTGGGGCCGATCGTGGATGATATCAACGTCGTCAACATGCCGTTCGTGTTCAAGAACACGGCGCATGCGCGAAAGATGATGGACGGAAAAGTCGGACAGGATCTGCTCGACAAGATATCGGCGAATGCCAATGCCGGATTGGTCGCGCTGTGCTGGATGGATTCGGGCGCCCGCAGCATCTACAACACCAAGCACCCGGTGAAAGCCGTCGCCGACCTCAAGGGACTGAAGGTCCGCGTCATCGGCAACCCGATCTTCATCGACATGATGAACGCGCTCGGCGGCAACGGGATTGCAATGGGCTACGACCAGGTGTTCGGCGCGCTGCAGACCGGCGTGATCGACGGCGCCGAGAACAATCCGCCGAGCTATGTCTTCAGCAACCACTACACCGTGGCGAAATATTACTCGCTCACCGAGCACCTCATCATTCCCGAGGTGCTGGCCTTCTCCAAGAAGGCCTGGACCGCGCTCTCCGCCGACGATCAGACCCTGATCAAGAAATTCGCGCGCGAGGCGCAGATGGAACAGCGCGAGCTCTGGAACAAGTACGAGCAGACAGCGATGGAGAAGGCCAAGGCGGCCGGCTGCGAGATCGTCGAAATCGCTGACAAGGCGCCGTTCCAGAACGCGGTGAAGCCGGTCTGGGACAAATACGGTCCGAAGTATCAGGACATGATCAAGCGCATCCAGGAGATCGCGTAAGGCGCGGTCTCCAACCCGGAGAGTTCTGACATGGCCGGACTGTATCGCCGCGCGATGGACTACCTTTATCTGCTGTGCGTGCTGGTCGGTGGCATCTCCCTGGTGTTGATCTCCGCGATCATCCCCTGGGCGGTGTTCACCCGCTACGTGCTCAACAGCGCGGCGTCGTGGCCGGAACCGCTCGCGATCCTGCTCACGATCGTGCTGACCTTCATCGGTGCGGCGGCGGGATACCGGCTCAACCAGCACATGAGCATCTCCTATTTCGCAGACAAGCTGCCGCAGCCGTGGCGGCGGCTGCTCGATCTCGTCGTGCAGCTTCTGATGGCGCTGATCGCGCTGTTCATGGTGATCTGGGGCGCGAAGCTGGTCGAGGTGACCTGGCACAACACCATCGCCGATTTCCCCTTCCTCTCCGTCGGCGTCACCTATCTGCCGATCCCGGTCGGCGGCGTGTGCCTGTTGCTCTTCATCATCGAGCGCATCTTCCTCGGCGCTCCGCCCGATCCGATTTCTCATCACTCCGAAGCAGTATCATTCGACTGAACAGGTAACGTCTCATGGAAATCTTCATCCTGCTCGGAACAATGATCGTGTGTTTCCTGATCGGCATGCCGATCGCCTATTCGCTGGCGATGGCGGCGATTGTGGGCGCGCTCGCGGTCGGGATTCCGCTGGAAGCGTTGATGCTGAAGATTTCCGACGGTGTCAGCAAGGTCGCGATGCTTACCATTCCGTTCTTCGTGCTCGCCGGCGCGATCATGGCCGAAGGCGGCATGGCGCGGCGGCTCATCGCCCTTGCCGACGTGCTGGTCGGCTTCACGCGCGTGCGCGGCGGCCTCTCCGTCGTCAACGTGCTGGCGACGACGTTCCTGAGCGGCATCTCCGGCTCGGCGGTCGCCGATACTTCCGCGATCGGCTCGGTGATGATCCCGCAGATGGAGAAGACCGGCTACCCTCGGGTGTTCGCGACCAACCTCACCATCTCCTCGTCGGTGCAGGCCCTCCTTGTGCCGCCGAGCCATAATGCGGTGCTGTATTCGCTGGCGACAGGCGGCACGATCTCGATCTCGGCGCTGTTCATGGCGGGCGTGTTTCCGGGGCTCCTGCTCGGCTTCTCTCTCATCGTTCTCTGCCTCGTGATTGCCTATCGCGAAGGCCACCCGCGCGGCCAGAGCGTGGCGGCCAAGGATGCAGTCAAAATCACCGTTGACGCGGCCTGGGGACTCATCACGCTCGTGATCATTCTCGGCGGCATATTGGGCGGCATCTTCACCGCGATCGAGGCAGGCGCCGTGGCCTGCATCTGGGCGTTCTTCGTGACCATGTTCATTTATCGCGACTATCGCTGGCGGGACCTGCCGGCGCTGCTGCACCGGACGCTGCGCACGGTCGCGATGGTGATGACACTGATCGCCTGTGCCTCCGCGGTCGGCTACATCATGGCATTGACGCAGATGCCAGCCAAGATAACGGCGTTCTTCCTGACGATCTCGTCGAACAAATACGTCATCCTGTTCCTGATCAACATCCTGCTGCTCGTGCTCGGCACGCTGGTCGACATGGCGCCGTCGATCCTGATCGCGACCCCGATCCTGCTTCCAGTGATGGCGAATTTTGGCGTCAACCCCGTGCACTTCGGCATGATCATGCTGCTCAATCTCGGCATCGGGCTGTGCCATCCGCCGGTGGGTGCGATCCTGTTCGTCGGCTGCGCGGTCGGCAAAGTCTCGATCGAGCAGGTGATGCGCAGGATCTGGCCATTCTACGCGGTGATGTTCGTAGTCCTGATGTTCGTCACCTATATTCCCGAAATATCGCTGTGGCTGCCGAGGCACGTGCTGCGCTAAAGTCAGCGCGCAACGTTCCCCCGGAAGGCCCCATGAAAATCGTCGACCTCAGCCGCGAGCTCTATCACCGCACGCCGAGCTATCCCGGACATCCCCCGATCATCCACGGCATGTGGAAGGACCACGCCGATTCGCTGAAGGACTCCGGCAATGTCTGGGGGCTGTCGTCGATGTTCATCTCGATGGCCGACCACAGCGGTACGCATATCGACGCGCCCCGGCATTTTGGTCCGCAAGGCGTTTCCATCGACCAGTATCCGCTGGAAAAATGCATCGTGCCGGGAATCTGTCTCGACCTGCGCCACATTGCGCCAAAGACGGAGATCACGCCTGCCGATCTCGAGGCCGCGGTGAAAAAAGCGGGCGTCGGCGTACCCAAAGGAGGCACCGTCCTGCTCTGCACCGGCCATCATGCACGCACTTTCCCGCGCAAAGCCTATTCGACCGACAATGCCGGCGTGAATGTCGCGTCCGCCGAATGGCTGGCCAAACATGGCATCGTGCATTTCGGCATCGACTCGATGCGGCCGGGAACCGACAGCGACGAGAACCTGCTGGTGCACAAGGCCTGCCTCGACCTCGACATCACCCATATCGAGAGCCTGTGCAACCTGGAGAGCCTGCTCGGCCAGGGCCAGTTCACTTTCATCGGCTTGCCGATGAAGTGGCGAGAGGGCACGGCTTCTCCGATCCGCGCGGTGGCTGTCTTCGGCTTGTAGGGCATGGGCACGGGAGATAGCGATTTTTTCCGCCGCACGCGGCGCGAGTGCCTTGCTGCCGCCCCGTTGCTTGTCCTACCCTGAGCCAAAGAAAACAAAAGCCAGGGAGGACCTCGTCATGACGACTCGCCGCGATTTCCTGAAAACAGGCGTCGGTGCCGCCGCCGGTATTGTCTTTTGCGGCTGCGGCATGCTGCATGGCGCCAGCGCCCAGCAGCCGACGCGCCAGACCCTGCCGGTGACCGTCGCCGGCAAGCGGGTCAAGACCATCGACGTTCACTCCCACTGCCATTTCCACGAAGCCGGCGCCCTGCTCGGCGCCGATGCACCAAAGGTGCAGATCCCGCCAGTCAACGGCGCCGAGGAAGCGTTCATCACGGTCGAAAAACGGCTTGCCGCGATGGACTCGCAGGCCGTCGACATGGAGGTCCTGTCGATCAACCCGTTCTGGTATGGCAAGGACCGCGAACTCGCCGCCAATATCGTGAAAATCCAGAACGAGAAGCTCGCCGAGCTCTGTGCCTCGAAGCCGGATCGCTTCGCGGCCTTCGCGTCGCTGACGTTGCAGGCGCCTGATCTCGCCGTGGAGGAGCTGGAAACCGCAGTCAAGAAGCAAGGCCTCAAAGGTGCCGCGATCGGCGACCGCATGGGGGATATGGAATTCGCCGATCCGAAATTCCATCCCGTGTGGGCCAAGGCGGAAGAGCTCGGCGTGCCGCTCTTCATCCATCCACTGGCACAGCCCGAACTCAACAAGCGACTTGCGGGCAACGGATGGCTCTCCAACGCCATCGGCAATCCCGTGGGCACGACGATCGCCCTGTCGCACCTGATCTTCGAAGGAACGTTCGATCGCTTCCCCGCACTAAAGGTGATCGCCGCACATGGCGGCGGCTATCTCGGCTCCTATGCCGACCGTTCCGACCATGCGTGCCTCGTCGGACCGAAGGGCTGCAACCCCGACATCAAGCTGAAGAAGAAGCCTACGGAGTATCTGCGGCAGATCTATTTCGACTCGCTGATCTTCGAACCCGAAGCGATCCGCCATCTGGTGGCGCAGGTCGGCGCAAGCCAGGTCGTGCTCGGCAGCGACTATCCATACGCCTGGGAAATGCATCCGGTCGATCCGATCCATGCGACGGCATCTCTCAGCGACGACCAGAAGGCCGACATCCTCGGCCGCACGGCCGCAAGGTTGTTCAACGTTCAGGCCTAGAGCCACAACAAGAAACGGAGCAAGCGCAATGGCGCGAACGCTGATCGATATTTCCGTGCCGTTGCAGAACGACGTGCCGGCCGACCCGCCGGGCAACCATCCGACCATCACCTATATCGATCACCTGCAAGGACTGCCGCGCATGCTGCAGTTCTTCGATGGATTGAAGAAGGAGGATTTGCCTGACGGCCAAGGCTGGGCGGTCGAGCAGGTATCGCTCTCCACCCACAACGGCACGCATCTCGATGCGCCCTGGCACTTTCATCCCACCATGAATCGCGGCGAACGCTCATGGACCATCGACGAGGTACCGCTGGAATGGTGCTTCCAGCCGGGCGTGAAGCTCGACTTCCGGCATTTGCCGGACGGCCATGTCGCGACCGCCAAGGATGTCGAGAACGAGCTCAAGCGCATCGGTCATAAGCTCTCGCCGCTCGAGATCGTCGTGGTCAACACCTCGGCCGGCGCCAAATATGGCAGGCAGGACTACGTCAACTCCGGCTGCGGCATGGGCTATGAAGCGACCATGTATCTGCTCGAGCGAGGCGTGCGGCTGACCGGCATCGACGGCTGGAGCTGGGACGCACCGTTCGTCTTCACCGCGAAGAAATATGCCGAGACCAGGGATGCGAGCCTGATCTGGGAAGGCCACAAGGCCGGCCGCCACATCGGCTATTGCCACATCGAGAAGCTGCACAATCTCGAGCAGCTGCCGTCAACCGGCTTCATGGTGTCGTGCTTTCCCGTGAAGATCGAACGCGCATCGGCCGGCTGGACACGGGCGGTTGCCATCATCGACAGTTAACGGCGGCGGGCATCTGCCCAATGCATAATCATCGACTTTAGTCCCACTGGCGTGAATTGCAGCGCAGTTTCGCTTGCTGAGGTCGCTTGCCCCGCTACAATGCCCGCGAGGCAGCGAAATACTTAACAAGTGGAGAGAAACAATATGAAAAAAACATCCTGGTCGCTCGTACTTTGCTCGTTGAACGGGCTCCTCGGTGCCACCGCGCTCGCCCTCATCGCCGCTTCCAGCCCCGCCTACGCCGCCGATCCGATCAAAATCGGCGTGATCGCGGAAGCCCAGGCGATCGCCGGCGCCTCGATCCCGCAGGCTGCGCAGATGGCCGCCGACGAGATCAACGCCAAGGGCGGCGTCGATGGCCGCAAGATCGAAATCGTCACCTACGACAACCACTCCTCCTCCGCGGACTCCGTTCGCGCCTTCCAGCGCGCCGTCAACGAGGACAAGGTCAACATCGTCATCGCAAGCTACATCAGCGAAGTCGTGCTGGCGCTGGAGCCCTGGGCATCGCGCCTGAAAACCCCGTTCATCACGCCGGGCGCTGCCTCGAACGAGATCAGCAAGAGCGTGCATGCCGACTACGAGAAGAACAAATACACCTTCCACGGCTACCTGACCTCGGCCGCGCTCGCGCTGTCGGTCTGCGACGCCGCCAAGGAGCTTTTGGTCGACCAGAAGCACATGAAGACCGCGGCCATCATGAGCGAGGACGCCGCCTGGACCAAGCCGCTCGATGTCGGCTACGAGGAATGCCTGCCCAAGATCGGGCTGAAGGTGGTCGACCACATCCGCTTCTCGCCCGACACCACCGACTTCACGCCGATCTTCAACAAGATCGAGGCGGCAAAGCCCGACGTGATAATCACGGGCATTTCGCATGTCGGTGTGCAACCGACGGTGCAATGGAAGAACCAGCAGGTCCCGATCCCGATGTTCGGCATCTCCTCGCAGGCCACCAACTCGACCTTCGACAAGGACACCAACGGCGCGTCGAACGGCGTGATCTATCAGGGCGTCTCGGGCACTGGCGTTGCCGTGACGCCGAAGTCGCTGCCATTCGCCGAAGGGTTCAACAAGCGGTTCGGCAATTATCCTTCCTATGCCGGTTACACCTCCTATGACGAGGTCTACTACATCGCCGACGCCGTGCATCGCGCCGGCTCGACCGACGCCGACAAGCTGGTCGACGCGCTGGAAAAGACCGACTGGGAAGGCACCATCGGCCGCGTCCAGTTCTACGGCAAGGACGATCCGTTCACCCACTCGATCAAGTACGGCAAGGGTCTGATCACCGGACTGATGCTGCAATGGCAGGATGGCCAGCAGACCGCGGTCTGGCCCAAGGAGGTCGCGAAGGCCCAGCTAAAGTTCCCGAGCTTCATCAAGGTCACCGCGAAGTGATACGTATCAAACAGGCTCCCGGCATTCCCGGGAGCCTGATTGTATGTGCAATTCATTTGAGTTAAGGCAGCGGTACTGCTGCGGCCGAGATAAATGCTTACCTTACAAATCCTGATCGACGGCTTTGCCGTCAGTGCCCTCTACGCCCTGGGCGCCACCGGTTTCACCCTGATCTTCGGCGTTTCCGGCGTGCTCAATCTCTCGCACGGCGCCATCATGGTGGCGGCGGCGGTCGCCGCATGGGCCGCCGCCAGCGTGCTGCACACCGACACCTATGCCGGCGCGCTGATCGGCGTCGCCGTGGCGCTGGCCATCTCGCTCGTGACCTATTTCGCAGTGGTGCAGCCGATCCAGAAGTCACGGCGAATCGCAGGCGAGGAGAAGGAAATCTTCGTCCTCACCGGCACGCTCTTGTGGGGGATCATGATCCAGGAGCTGATCGCCTATTTCTTCACCAACAACGCCAAGACAGTGCTGCCGATCGTCGACGGTGTGGTCAATATCCTGGGCGTGCGAACGCCGAAGAACGAGATTTTCACCGCGGTGATTTGCTGTCTTGTCATCGCGTTGCTCTGGCTGCTCGTCAACCGCACCCGCACCGGCAAGGCGGTGCTGGCCGCCTCGATGAATCCGCGCGGCGTCACGCTGCTCGGGCTCGAGCTCACCAACATCTATATCGTGGTCTGGGCGATCTATGGCGTGCTTGCCGGCATCGCCGGCGTGCTGCTCGGCATGTTTCTGGGCGTAAGCTCCTACAGCGTCGGCCCGCTGACCGCGAGCGCATTCTCGATCGTGGTGCTCGGCGGTCTCGGCAGCGTATCCGGCTCGCTGATCGCAGCCTTTGTCGTCGGCTATCTCGAGACCATCACAGCCTATCTGATCTCGCCGGCCTATCGCACTATTCCGGCGCTGCTGCTGCTCGTCGTCGTCATGTATATCCGGCCGCAAGGTCTGCTCGGGAGACGATGAGCATGGGCGACTTCTTCAAATCCCGCCTGTTCCTGATCTCGATCGTGATCGTCGCCATTGCCGCGACGCTGCCGCTCTACGTCTCCGGCTATGTGCTCGGCCTGCTCACGGTTGCCTATTATTTCGGCGTGTTCGCGATGGCCTGGGACCTGCTGTTCGGCTTCGCGGGCGAAGTGAATTTCGGCCCGACCTTCCTGATCGGCGTCGGCGCCTATACCGCCGGCATTCTCAACAACCAGTACGCCTGGTCGGTCTACATCTGCATCGTGCTCGGCGCGCTCGCCGCCGTCGTCGCCGGCTTCGTGCTGGCGCTGCCCGCGCTGCGCGTGCGCGGCCCTTATTTCGGCCTGACCACGCTGGTCGCGGTGCTCATACTGCAGAACTTCGTCGTGGTGTTTGCGGACCTCACCGGCGGCGAAATCGGCCTCACCATCCCCGACGTCATCACCATCAACGCCGGTGCCAACTACTGGATCGCGCTCGGCTTTATGGCTGTCAGTGCAGCGATCCTCTACGGCCTCTCGCAATCGCCGCTCGGCCTGGTGCTGCAGGCGAGCGGACAGGACCCGGTGCAGGCCGGCGCGCTCGGCTTCAACATCGTCAAGCACAAGCTGTTCGCCTTCATCGTCAGCGCGTTCTTCTCGGGGCTTTCGGGTGCGCTGCTGGTGTTCTATTTCGGCACCGCCTCGGTCGGCACCGTCGTGGATGTGGCGGTCGGCGTCAACGTGATCGTCGCCGCCGTGCTTGGCGGCCGCCGCACCGTGCTCGGCGGCGCACTTGGCGCGATCTTCCTGATCGTTGCCGGCGAGTTCCTGCGCCCGACCGGCGAGTTGGCGACCTTCATCGTCTCCTTTGTCGCTCTTCTGGTCGTGCTGTTCTTCCCCGGCGGCTTCCTCGGGTCGGCCCTCTCGCGTGAGGCCCGCTCGTGATGGACGCGAAAACCGGCGCCGCCCCGATCCTCGAAGTCCGCGGACTCACCAAACGCTTTGGCGGCCTAACCGCCGTCAAAAACCTGAACCTCGATCTGCGCGAGGGTGAAATCTTCGGCCTGATCGGGCCGAACGGATCCGGCAAGTCGACCGCCATGAAATCGATCATGGGCATTGAGCGCCCCACCGCGGGCGACGTCGTGTTCCAGGGCCAGAATGTCGCAGGCCTCCCGGCGCACAAGATCGCGCGCAAGGGTTTTGGCATGGTGTTTCAGCACTCGCGGCCGCTGAATCGCCAGACCGTGCTGGAAAACATCATGGTGGCGCTGTTGCCCGACAGCCTGCTCATGCTGTTCGCCGACAAGGCGCTCACCGAGCGCGCCAAATGGATCGCCAATCGCGTCGGTCTCGGCAGCGTGATGGATCGCCGTCCGCCGACGCTGCCGTTTGCCGATCTGCGCCGGCTCGAATTGGCGAAAGCCATCGCCCGCGATCCCAAGGTCGTGCTGGTGGACGAGCCCTTTGCCGGGCTGACGCTCGCCGAGGTCAGCATCTTCTCCGAGTTGATCAAGAGTTTCCGCGATGAAGGCCGCGCGGTGCTGCTGGTCGACCACAACGTCAAGAGCGTTGCGGCGCTCGTCGACCGCGTGCTTGCGATGTATCTCGGAGAAGAGATCATCACCGGCCGCGCCGACGAGGTGATGAAGAACGAGACCGTGCGTCGGGTCTATCTCGGCGGTGCGCTCGAAACCCACGCCCGCCCCGAAACCAGTTTCAAGGACAAGGTGCCTGCGCTGCAGGTCGAGAATCTCAGCGTGCATTACGGCAAGGCGCAGGCGCTGGAGAATGTATCGATCCACATCCATCACGGCGAATTCGTTTCCGTGGTCGGCCTGAACGGCGCCGGCAAGACCACGCTGTTCAACGCCATCTCTGGCTTCCTGCCCTATTCCGGCGACATCGTCCGCGACGGCGAGAAGCTGCGCGGCATCAGTCCGGCAAAGATCGCCCGCAGCGGCATCGTGCAGTGTCCGGAATCGCGCGAGCTGTTCGGCGAGATGACGGTGCGCGAGAATCTCGATCTCGGCGGACAGCATCTCTCCGACCAGGACAAGGGCAAACAGCTCGCCTGGCTGTTCGAGCTGTTCCCGATCCTCAGAGATCGCCAGGGCCAGCTCGCGCAGACGCTATCGGGCGGCGAACAGCAGATGCTCGCCATCGGCCGCGCGCTGATGATGCAGCCAAAAATCCTGATCCTGGACGAGCCGACGCTGGGGTTGGCGCCGGTCATCCTCGAGCAGCTCTCGAAGGCGCTGGAGAAATTGCAGCAGACCACCTCGATCACGGTTCTGCTCGGCGAGCAGAACGTGACCTTCGCGCTCCCGCATGCCGACCGCGTCTATGTGCTGGAGCATGCGCGTATCGTCTGGGAAGGCGATCCCGGACGCTTCGCGACCGAAGCCGGCGAAGGCTATCTGTAGCTTGTCTGCGGAGAGCGACGGTCTGGCCGGCGCTTCCTTGCCAACGTCAATTGGACCCGACGATCTTCATCTCTTCCGTGGGCTGCGCGATCCGCGTCGGCGAAGCATCCGGTAGATCGGGCCCGACAAATTCGGCCTGGGCTGCGGCCGAAATCCACTCGGATGCGGAGGGCGAAGCGAGCACGAGAATCAGCAGAACCAGCACGACAATGCCGTTCACTACGAGAACCGTTGTGATTTTGCCGGAGGAATCGCGGCGGCCGGCCGGTTTCCAATGGTCGTGGGGACGCTGGAGCATCGGTGCCTCCTGTCAGCGGAAATGCACCGGGTCATTAGCGCGGCTTATGAAAAGAAAATGCGATCTGCGTCACATTTGCGAAAATTCTGTTGACCGTGCAAAGCCTGGACGATCGTAAAATTCTCAATGATACAATTTTAAATTGATGGCGCCTCACTCTTCCGAGCTCGAGCCCGCTTCGGCGAGTTCGCGCAGCGAGACGGGGTCGAGCACGACGATGGCGCCGTGCTCGAGCCGGACCCAGCCGCGCGCGGCCCATGCACGCAACTGCTTGTTGATGCTTTCTCGCGTCATGCCGACCATCTCGCTGATCTCCTGCTGCGTGATGACGATGGTCTGGCTCTCCGGCTCGAGCTTGCGCCGCTCGGCCAGGCCAAGCAGCGCGCTGGCGAGCCGTCCCGGCAGATCCTGCAGGATCACCTGCTCGACCTGGTCGCTGGTCCGTCGCAGCCGCTCGCACAACAGCTCGATGAACTTCATGGAGAGCGCCGGCTGGCTGCGCACGAAAGGCAGGAAGTCGCGGCGGTCGATGACGTAGATCTCGCAATTGGTATTCGCGGTCGCATCCGCGCTGCGGGGCTGCCCGTCCAGCACCGCCATGTCGCCGAAGACTTCGCCGGGGCCGACCAGATTGAGGATCGCGTTGCGGCCGTCCGGCGAGGAGATGCTGATCTTCACCGTCCCGGAGATCACCGCATAGAGGGAGTTGCCGGGATCGCCCTTGGAAAAAATCGTCGCGCCACGCTTGAGCACTGTGTGCTTGGCGTAGCGGCAAAGCTGGTCGAGCGCCTCGGAGTCGAGGTCGCTAAAAATCTGGTGCTTGCGAAGCACCGATAGTTTGCTGCTCGACAGCCGGCGAGCATCTGCCGCGTTATCCTGAGGCACGCCGATCGGAGCTCCGGAAGGAACAGACGGGTACTCTATCCTTCCGTAGTCGACAGTAGTCACATTTTCAACCTTAAACCGGCTTCTCGGCTCGGATGGGAGGCCGAAGGATGAAAGCCGACCCCAGCACCAAGGCGCCCAGCACGGTCGATCCGGCAATTAGCGCGTACAGCCCGTCGAGCCGAGGATTCATTTGTTGAAGCAATAGCCAGCCGCCGACCAGCACAATGGCCACCCGGAGCAGACCAACCAATGGCGGGGGGACCCCAGCCCTGATGGGCCAAGAGCAAGAGCGTCGAAGCTGCCGTAGAGCCGTCATCCATCCGATCTCCCGGCAGCAAGCTTTGCACGCAAACACCACGGGCTCGACAGTGGTAAAGGTTCACCAATCCGTCTACCCGAAAGCGCCACGCAATTTCGAGCGCCTCGAATATCGCGGCCGCAACCGCGCAAGTGCGTGGCGCTTATAGCAAAAAAGAGCCCGCAAGACCCGGCCGGGTCTTGCGGGCTCTTCGACCTCCTCAACAACGTTTGCGAACGCGCTTATTTCAGCGACGAGTTCGGACAGAGAACATGCATGCCAATATGGACATGGCCCTTGTGCACGAAGGTGCGCACGTGCAGATCATGGGTGCGGTCGACGTTTTCGCCGACCTTCAGCACCATCGGCAGCGGATGAGGCGATTTGAGATTGCTCGAGATCACCTCGGTGAGCTTGTTGCGGATATGCTCCGGAATGTCGCCGGAATGCTTTTCCCAGTTGGCGTGCCCCTTGGTGGAGCCGGAATCATCCGTCCAATCGTCGGCCTTCGGGACGATATGCTTGGTGTAGCCCTGACCGAACTTGTAGGGTCCATGCTGCTTTTCGTAGTCTGCGAATTTCCTGGCGGTCTCGTGAATGTTTTGATGGCTGTATAAATCGTTGATCTTCTGTTCGAACTTGCCGCTGTAGACAAACCCACCCATTTTGACCTCCGCTGGATTTGGTAGCACTCACTGGTCGTATCAATAACACATTACACGTCTGAGAATTTGGAAAGAGTTGCCCTAATACGCTCCATCTGTACAGTCATTTTTGACCGATCGAATAACGCGAGCGCCTGAACAAGTTCGTCCTGCGCCTCGGCATCGCGACCGGAATCGGACAAAAGCCGGCCCAGCGTTACCCTTGCGGCAGCAAGCAGCGGCCCAGCCTCAAGCCCGGCCGCCAAGTCGATGGTCCGCTTCACGCAATCCATGGCGTCAGCACGACCCGACGTTCCCTGCGATGTTAGCATGCTGGCCTCATAGAATGCGGCCAGCAGCTCAATGCCGCCATATCCCTTCTGTCGTGCTCCCGCCTGGCAGCCCCGCACCAGGGTCAGGCCATGCTGAACCTCGGCGAGCTGTGCATAGGCGGCCCCGAGATAGGCCGGTACCGCAACCTGGCTCACCGCATGCCCGAGGATATCCGCCTCGTTCTTGGCCTGCAGCAGAATATCGCGCGCTCGCGCGGCCTCGCCCTTTTGCACATGGAGGTTTCCGAGCGCGGACAGAATGAGCGGGAGGAACAGCCGTACTTCGCTTTCGCGCGAGACTCGCAGCGCGTGGTCGAGCGCAGGCTCGGCCTCATCCAGATAACCACGTGCCAACTGGACGACGCCGCGGCCGTAGTCGGCGGCGACCGTGTCGTACGGCCGGTCGTGGGCCTGAGCGAGATGGCTTGCTTGCAGGCAAGCGCGTTCTGCTTCATCGAATTCACCCAGCCACGCACAGCCCAACGCTTTCATCATGTAACACAGCACGAGGAGGCTTGGTCCCGTCGTCCCCAGTGGGGCACTGTCCGGGCGAGCGGTGAGCTGCGCGATCGCCTCGGAGCTGAGCCGATCCGCATCCCTGTATCTGCCAGCGAGAAAATACGACTGGCCAAGACCATAGAGGGCGAGACAGAGCCAAGTCGTATTGCCGAGCCGCCTCGCCAGCGCAATGGCCTCCTCACCAGCAGATATGCCTTCATACGGAGTGGCGTAGAAATTCAGCGCTGCCGCCCTGATGGTGATAGAGGCTAGCCGGCGGCCTTCATCGCCAATTCTTTCAGCCCGAGCTTCGCCGTCTCGACCAATGGCGAACCACTGTTCTATGTCTCCCAGAGAAACATAGGCCAGCCGCGACTCGATACTCAGATCAACGGCTCGCTGTTCGCGCAGGACGGATTCAGGCTGCTTGTCGACGGCGTCCATCGCGATCCGGAAGTACTCGGTCGCATCCCGGAAGGCCGAGCGGGCAAAGGCCTTTCTCGCCGCCATCTGCCCGTAGCGGTCGGCCTTCGCCCAATCCTGCGCCTTCACCGCGTGCTGGCACAGGGCTTCGGCGACCTCTTCCTCGCGCCCCGGCGCACTCGCTTCGATCGCCTGAAGAATCCGTTTGTGCAACTCGCCACGATGCGCGCGCAGGATCGAATCATAGGCGACCTCGCGAATGAGATCGTGGGCAAATTCATACTCCACCGAGGCAAGCCGTCGCAATTCCACCAGGAAGTCGACGATTTCAAGCGACCAGAGCCGGCTCTGAAGCTGTGCCATCGGCATGCCTGTCACTGCCGTCAATAGCTGCGGCGACACCCGCGTGCCGATGACGGAAGCCAGCTGCAGCAGGGTCTTGTCCTCTCTCGGCAGGCGGTCGATGCGCGAGGCGATCACACCCTGCACCGTCGGCGGAACTTCCAGCGCCTCCCAGGATGCCTTCGAAAGCAACTGGGAGCCTGCCTCGGGTAGGCCGCGCTGGATCAGCTGGCGCGCGACCTCCTCGATGAACAGCGGCACCTGCCCGGTATGCCGCAACACATGCGCCTTGAGGCCGTCGAGATGAGCGCCTGTCCCGAGCATGTCGTCGAGCAAGGCTTTTGACGCGGTTGCGTCGAGCGACCGCAGCCAGATCCGACGGACATCGAGCCGGGCCAACCATCCCGGGGTGTTCTCGGTCCGCCAGGTGAGCAGCACCAGCAACGGATGCCGGCCCGCGAGCGAGAGCACCCCCTCGATCGCGGCTTCGCTTTGTCCGTCGATCCAGTGCAGGTCTTCGAGCACCAGCACGGTCGGCCGGGTCCCGATGACCTTGTCGAGGACGTTGAGCACCGCCTCGCTGATCACCCGCCGCCGCAACAGCGGTTCGAGTTCACCCCAGCGCGGGTCGGTGACGGGTTGATCGAGCAGGGCATGCAACGCAGCAGGCCAGAACTCGGCGTGCCGTGGCGGCTCATCGCCGGAAGCAACGGTCGCGTCGTCCGGCGTCAGGTTGCCAACCGCCAGCGCGCTCTGCAGCAGCTTCTTGAACAGCGCATAGGGAACGGCCTGTTCCAGCGGATTGCCGTCGGCTTCCAGCACCTGCCAATCCAGTTGACGCAGTTCGCCGACGAATTCGTGCGCCATGCGGGATTTGCCAATTCCGGCGGTCCCCACCAGGGCCATGATCTGACGGGAGGTCCCGACCTCCCGTGCCGCTTTCTGCAGCTCCAGAACCTCATCCGCGCGACCAACAAAGGACGACAACCCCTTGGTGGAACGGGCCCTCCAGCGCGTCACACCGCTGATCCCGGTGAGCTCGTAGCAAGGCACCGGCGCCGCAAAACCTTCCAGCCGTTTCGCCGGCAGCGCGTTGAAAACCGCAAGCCCCGACGACAGGCTCTGGCAGGATTCCGACACCAGGATCTGGCCGGCCTGCGCCGCACTTTCGAGCCGCTTGACCAGATGGACCGCCGGCCCCCCCGCCTCATAGATCGAGGACAGGTCAGCCTCGACGACGTGGGCGACGACATAGCCGGAGTGAATGCCGACCCGGACATGAAGTGCTGGATCATTCAGGAGCTTGATACGCCGAACCAGTTCGATGCCGGCATGACAGGCCAGCACCGCGTGGTTGTCGTCAGCATGCGGGGCTCCGAACAGCGCGATCAGGCCGTCGCCGCCTTCCTTGCTGACGATGCCGCGGTTGCGGCGGACCGCCAGACGCATGGCGTTCAGGGCCGGCTCAAGCCGAAAAATGGCGGATTCGGGGTCGAGATCGGAGATCAGATCGGTCGAGCGCTGCAGGTCCGCGCAAAGGACGGTGAGATATTTCCGCTCACCCCTGATCCGGTCGCGAACGTCGCTGACCGGCCTGGACGGATGGTCGGCCACCGCCGCACCACAGGACGCACAATAGAGGTCGCCAGCTTTCAGGGTCGACGCACAGACCTGGCAAAACACCCTCGGCTTCCTCCAACCATCCGGTTCAGACTAACGAAAGATCGTGGCGGAACAAGCGTTTGGGCTTCTTATTGAAGGTGGGCAAGCAACGCGAAGGGGGTCGGTTCTCGCGATGCGAATGACATTGGAGCAACTTTAGACGAGTACAGGGAAAATGCGGCGGTACACAACTCGACGCACACCCTAACGCGTGGAGAAGTCCGGATGACCGGCCGGAGCGGGCGGCAGCCATGCGGATGATGGGGGTGAACCGCCTCATTCGTTGCCGATCCCCATCTCCTTTATCAGCCGCGCATATTTGGCGAGTTGATCGCGTGTCATGGCGCCCAGCTCCTCGGGCGAACTGCCGCGCACGGCAAAACCCAGATCCTCCAGCTTGTGCCTTACCTCTGCGTCGCCCAGCGCCTTGACGACTTCGGCGTTGAGCCGCGCGACAATTGGTTTCGGCGTGCCGGCCGGCGCCAGGATCGCAAACCAGGAATTGAAGAGGAAGCCTGGAAGCCCGGATTCATCGATGGTCGGCACGTCCGGGAATGTCGGCAACCGCTTCGGCGTGCACACTCCGATCAGCCGAAGCTGGCCGCCACGCACCAGCGCCGCTACCGTGCCGAGGCCCTGGAAGCCAACCGGAATCTGGCCGGCTGCGACGTCGGTCGCGGCCTGGGTCGCGCCCTTGTAGGGCACGTGGGTCAGCGAGATGCCGGCACTGGACGCAAACATCGCCATCGCCAGATGCTGCGGGCTGCCCGGTCCGCCACTGCTGTAATCGATCCTTCCGGGTGCTGCCTTGGCGCCGGCGATCAGGTCGGCCGCGCTCCTGTAGCTGGTCTGGTTGCCGGTGATCAGTCCCCATTCGACGGTGGCTACCAGTGAAACCGGCTCGAAGTCCTTGAGGATGTCCCAGCGCATCTTGGCTTGCAGGTTGGGCACCATGGTCATGACGCTGTCATTGAAGCCGCCAATCGTGTAGCCGTCCGGGTCGGCATGGGCGACCTGCTCCGCGCCGATCAGTCCGGAGGCGCCGGGCTGATTCAGGATCACGAACTGCTGGCCCATATTGTCCGCCATCTTCTGCGTCACGATGCGCGCCGCGACATCGACGGCGCTCGCCGCGGCAAGCGGCACGATCATCTTGATCGGACGGTCGGGGTAATTGCCTTGCGCGAAGACACTGGTGTTGCCCGCGATCAGTACCAGTGCGAGCCATCGAAACAAACGCATCTTTCCCCCTATCGGCCGGCCGACTTTTCCGCAAACGGCACCAGCCTTTTCTGGCAAAGATTGCTATCCCGCTTCAAGCTTGGCAAGGCAGCGAACTGATCCCAAAGGCCAAAGGGGGGCTCCCAGGGCCGTACGAGGTTGCCGCCCTTGCGGGGAAATATAATATCGGCGCCGAGGTCCAAGCGAAGCACCATGCCGCCCTCCCGGAAACCTGCAAGCAAAGCCGCACCCGGCGTCAAACCGGCGCTGCCGGCGCAGCGTTCCGCCCCCAATCCCCGGCTCAATAGCGCCATGGCCTGCGATACGGCGTTCCGGATACTTGCCCGACGCCATCTTGACGCCCTCAATGCCAACCATGCCGCGACCTGCAGCGGCGATCCGGCCGCGCTGCATCACATGCGCGTGGCGCTGACGCATTTGCGCACCGCCATCGGCTTTTTTTCACCGATGGTGCATGACGCCGTCCGCGACGAAGTACGCGACGAGCTCAAATGGCTCAACAGCAAGCTCGGCGCTGTGCGCGATCTCGACGTAGCCGTCGATCGGGTCAAGTCCGTCGACAAAAAAGGGCCGCACGCGGCGTCCGCACTCGGGTCATGGAGCGAAAAGCGAGCAGAGGGCCATCGCACTCTGACGCGCATGCTCAATTCGGTCAGATATCGCCGGCTGATCGATCAGACCTCCGGCTGGATCGAAAACGGTCCATGGTCGACGAAGAAAGGCAAGCAGGCCGCGAAAGAACGTGCCTCCCCGATCGGCGCCTATAGCCAAGCGAAGCTTGAGGAATGGGAGGAGAAACTCCTGAAGAAGAGCCGCAAGCTTCGCAAGATGGGAACGAAGAAGCGTCATCGCCTGCGCCTGTTCAACAAGAAGCTGACCTACTCAATCGATTCCCTTGAAGACCTTTTCGCCGACAAGAAATTTTCAAAGCAGAAGAACGCGCTCAAACATCTCAGCACGGCGCAAAAATCCCTCGGGCAATTGAACGACGCAGCCAGGGGCCACGAGCTTGCTGCCGAGCTGAAGCACAAGGGCGTGCAGACGCCGCTGAAATTCCTGAAGCCCAGGCAGAAGAAGCGGCTGCTGAAGAAAGCGTCCAGGGCCTATCGCAAGCTGGGCAAGCTCAGATAGTCAGCGCTCACAGGAGGCTGTCGTCCGCCCCGAAGAACGGATGCGGCCCGTCAAACTCGCCGATCGGCACCTGATGGGTCACGAACTGGCCGAAACCCGCGCCTTCAAACCAAGTGTGAAGATGGAACGCCGGCGGCTCGATCCTGAAGGAAGGCTTGCGCAATTTCGCAAGATCCAGATCGACCGCGTGAAATGAAAGGCCCCGCCCGCCTTGCGATCCTACTATAGTTACAGATATCCTCGGCCCTCAGGAACGCCGCCAAAAGACGTCCCGTTCAAACGGAGAAAGCCCATGAATCCCCCTATCAGCGCGCCCGCCATCAAAGTCGTCAAATCGGTCCGCGAGCAAGTGAGCTCCGCAGAGTGGGATGCGCGCGTCAACCTTGCCGCCGCCTACCGCCTTACCGCGATGTATGGCTATACCGAGATGATCGCCAACCACATCTCCTGCCGCGTGCCCGGCCATCACGATCAGTTCCTGATCAATCCGTATGGGATGCTTTACGAGGAGATCGATGCGTCCTGCCTGATCAAGGTCGACGTCGAAGGCAATACGCTGTTCAACCAGACCGACTACAACGTCAACGTCGCCGGCTTCGTCATTCATAGCGCCATCCATATGGCGCGCCATGATGTCGATTGCGTCGCGCATACGCATACGCCGGCGGGCATGGCGGTGTCCGCGATGGAATGCGGACTTTTGCCGCTGGCGCAGACCTCGATGCGCTTCGTCCACATCGCCTATCACGATTTCGAGGGGATCGCCGACGACATCGGCGAACGCGAACGGCTGGTGCGCGACCTCGGCCAGCACGAGGCGATGGTCCTGCGCAACCACGGCCTGCTGGTGGTCGGCCGCACCATTCCGGCCGCTTTCAACCTGCTGTACCGCATAGAGCGCGCCTGCGAGGTGCAGGTGATGGCGCTGTCCTGCAACACCAAGCTCGTCATTCCCTCCACCGAGATCCTGGAAAAGACGTTCGACAAGGTAAAGCCGCGGGTGGACAAGCCTAACCGCAACGGCGACCTCGCCTGGCCTGCGCTCCTGCGCAAGCTCGATCGTGTCGACTCGTCCTATCGGAATTAGTCGATCGGCGCGTAGTGCCGCCTAGCGCGGCACCACCGCGGTCGCTTCGATCTCGACTCGCGCAGCCTTTTCGACAAGGCGCACGACCTGCACCAGCGCCATCGCGGGATAATGCGTGCCAAAGATATCGCGATAGATCTGGCCGAGCTCTTTCAGATTCGCCAGATACTCCTCGATATCGACGACGTACCAGGTGAGCCGTACCAGGTGCTCCGGGCGCGCGTCGCCTTCGGCGAGGATCGCGGCGATGTTGCTGAGCGTCTGACGGACCTGCGCGACAAAGCCGCCGGCCAGACGTTCCTGGTGATCCCACCCGATCACGCCACCCGTCACCACGATGCGGCCATAGGCGGCCATGCCGTTGGCATAGCCCTTTGGCACCGGCCAGCCGCTTGGCTGCAGGATTTGCACGGCCTCCGACACCTTGCTCCTGGCGGCGAGGCTGGGCGCATCTGTCGTACTCACAAAAAATTCTCCATCATTCTGCGGCAACGCCGCTCGAACTCGCTTCCGCCGGCGCCACCTGGCGCAAGGCGAAGCGCTTCAGCTTGCCCGTTTCCGTCTTCGGCAGTTGCGTCACGAACTCGATCGCGCGCGGATATTTGTAGGGGGCAATCTCACGCTTGACATGATCCTGCAGGGCGGTCACGAGCGCGTCATCCGCGGTAGCACTGGCGGCGACGACGACATAGGCCTTGACGATCATGCCCCGCGCTTCGTCGGGCGCGCCAACGACGCCGCATTCGGCGACCGCGGGATGCGACAGCAGCGCGGCTTCGACCTCGGGGCCTGCGATGTTGTAGCCGGAGGAAATGATCATGTCGTCGGCGCGCGCGACAAAGGAAAAGCGGCCTTTCTCGTCGCGAACAAACGCGTCGCCGGTCAGGTTCCAGCCATCGCGCACATAATTCGATTGCCTGATGTCGGCGAGATAGCGGCAGCCTGTCGGGCCGCGTACCGCGAGCTTGCCGATGGTGCCGGCCGGCAATTCGTTCATCTGATCGTCGACGATCTTCGCTTCGTAGCCCGTGACAGGATGTCCCGTTTTGCCGGCCGCGGCATCGCCTTCGCGGTTGGTAATAAAAATATGCAGCATCTCGGTGCTGCCGATGCCGTCCAGAATGGTCTTGCCGGTCTTGCGGGTCCAGGCCTCGAACACCGGCGCCGGCAAGGTCTCGCCGGCCGATACCGCGAGGCGCAACGACGACAGGTCGGCGCCCTTGTCCATCGCGGCCATCATCGCGCGATAGGCGGTCGGCGAAGTGAAGCAGATCGTCGCCTTGTATGTCTCGATGATCTTGACCATCTCCGGCGGCGCGGCGTTTTCCAGCAGCGTTGCGGTCGCGCCGAAGCGCAACGGAAACACCGCAAGGCCGCCGAGTCCGAAAGTGAAAGCAAGCGGCGGCGAGCCGACGAATACATCATCCGGCGTAACCTTCAGCACCTCGTTCGCGTAACCGTCTGCGACGGCGAGAATATCGCGATGGAAATGCATGGTCGCTTTGGGCTCACCCGTGGTACCCGATGTGAAACCGAGCAGCGCCACATCGTCGCGGCCGGTCTTCACCGCCTCGAACTTGACCGGCTTGTTCAGTGCGACCCGGTCGAGCTCGGCGTCATGATTCGATGTGCCGTCGAAATTCACGACCTGCTTGAGAAAGCGGCTGGTCTTGGCACAGGCGACAAGCTCGTCGGCGATGCGGCTATCGGTCAATGCCAGCGCGATCTCGGCCTTGTCGACGATCCTGGTCAATTCGCCGGCGCGCAGCAGCGGCATGGTGTTGACGACCACAGCGCCGGCCTTGGTTGCCGCAAGCCAGGCGGCAACCAGCGCCGGATTATTGCCGGAGCGGATCAGCACGCGGTTGCCGGGCTTGACGCCGTAATTTTCGACCAGCGCATGCGCCAGCCGGTTCGACCAGTCCGCCAGCTCCTTGTAGGTACGCTGCCGGCCGTTGCCGATCAACGCGATATTGTCGCCCATTCCCTGCGCGACAATACGGTCGGTCAGCTCGACGGCGGCGTTGAGATATTCCGGATATTGAAACTCCGGCCGGTCGAGCAGCATCTGCGGCCACTGCCCTGCCGGCGGCAGGTTTCGACGCGCGAAATCATCGACATGACCCGACGGCCCAAGGTTCAGCATTCCACCTGACATTTGCCCCTCGCTTTCAGAAAGGCTCGAAAACCACGGCAAGGCGCCCGGCAGCGTTTTATCCTTAAACATTTTAGACTTAAAATAATTAGACGCAAGGGCGGAAATCGGCGCAATCCAAAGGGAGTTTAACGGCTCGCCAGTACCTTCAGCCGCAACACCATCGGCGACGCAGGATCGGCCAGCGGCGCGATCGCGGTGAAGTGATTGGCGCCGGCAATCGTACCGTAGCGGGTCGACAGCCCTGCCTTTGACCAGGCCTCGCTCATGGTCCGGCTCTGCCGAAAATATTCTGCACTTTCATTGCCGCCGACGACTGCGTCGAGGCAGCCATGGCTCGGCGGCTTCCAGAACAGCGGGCTCGCGGCTCTGGCACTCGCGGCATCGAGCTGCAGCGCCTTGTTGATGGACGTTAACACCAGAGGCACAAGATCGAACAGGCCAGAGATGGCGTAGGCGCCGATGACGAGGTCGCGCGGCAAGGAAGCGTCGAACACGCGCCAGTCCGTCGCCAGCAGGCAGGCCGCCAGATGTCCGCCGGCCGAATGACCACTGATCACGAGCGGCCGGCCGAGGCGGGCCAGTTCGCGTGCTGCGGCGCGCATCTGCTGGATGATGGTGTCGACGTTGACTTGCGGGCAGAGATCGTAGCTGGGAACAGCAACGTCGATTCCATGCGCGTTCAGCCCGCGCGCGCAATGGCTGAAGGAAGAACCATCCAGCGCCTGCCAATAGCCGCCGTGAATGAAAACGACGATCGGCCCGCTTCCATCACCCGCAAAGAAATCCAGGGTATTGCGGGCGCCTTGTCCGTACGAAATCGCACGCGGTGCGTGCTCCTCGCGATACGCTACTGCGTCCCTCGCCCAGCCCGCCATCAACGCCGAATTGTCGGGAACCCGCGCCCGGTTGTTGTACTCGACCTCGTAGTTGATCTCTGCCACGCGACTTACGGCGTCCGCCCGTTTGCGCACCTCTGCGCGGAGCCTTTGGCCTTCGCGAGCAGGCGCATCAATTCGCGGACATCCTTCGGCGTCAGATCCGAAAAGACTTCCGCAATCCAGGTTTCGTGCTCGGCCGCCATGCGGCGAAACTCGGCGCGGCCTGCCTTGGTCAGGCGAATGACCTGGACGCGACGATCGGATTCCGAGGTCCGCCGGTCGAGATGACCGGACTCGACCAGACGCTCCACCAGTCCTGTAACATTGCCGTTCGACACCATCATGCGCTTGGAGACATCCGACAGCGTCATTCCGTCGGGCGCGCGGTCGAGTTGCGCCATCAGGTCGAAGCGTGGCAGCGTGACATCGAAGCGCTCACGCAGGCGGCTGCGTACGGTGCCCTCGATCAGGGTGGTGCAGGTCAGGAGGCGCAGCCACAGGCGTAGCTCGTCACCGTGATCGCTCTCGACGGCCTTGGTCTCGGAATCAAGGATCATGCTTGCCATCGTATCTGCCCACGGCGCCGGCGGCCTTCTCGCGTCGGCGATCGTTTTGACCTTCAAATAATTTGCCCCGCGCCGCAAGTCAAAACGCCGCGCAGGGATCGAAATTTCTTTAGGCTTCAAGCAATTGGCGCGCGGCTTGCATGCCGCGTCTTCAGACGGCTTGCCCGCGCCGCGCTTCGCTTGCGGCAACGACCGTCATCAGAATAAGCTTGGACCCGAGGGACTAGTTTGAGGTCAGTTGCGGTCACGCGTGAACCGCCGGTCAGGAGGAAGCAATGAAGCAGCGTTTCGGGTTGGCCGGACTGGCAGTCCTGCTGGGGTTTGCAATCGGCCCAGCGGTCGCGCAGGACAAGATCAAGATCGGCGTGATCGTCACCCTGTCCGGACCCGCCGCAGCGCTGGGCCAGCAGGTGCGCGATGGCTTTGCGCTCGGAGTGAAGGATCTCGGCGGCAAGATGGGCGGCAAGGACGTGGAAGTCTTTGTCGTTGACGACGAGCTGAAACCCGACGCCGCCGTGACCAAGGTGAAAGGCCTGCTCGAACGCGACAAGGTCGACTTCGTCGTCGGCCCGATCTTCTCCAACATCCTGCAAGCGATCCACAAACCCGTCATCGACACAAAGACATTCCTGGTCAGTCCGAATGCCGGCCCCTCCAGCTACGCCGGCAAGGAATGCAGCCCGTTCTTCTACGTGACCTCCTACCAGAACGACCAAGTGCACGAGATCCTGGGCAGGGTCGCGCAGGATCGCGGCTACAAGCGCGTCTATCTGCTGGTGCCGAACTATCAGGCGGGACGCGACTCCGTCGCCGGCTTCAAGCTCGACTACAAGGGCGAGATTGTGGAAGAATCCTACATGCCGCTCGGTACGCTGGATTTCCAGCCCGAGCTTTCCAAGATTGCCTCGCTCAAGCCCGATGCCGTATTCACCTTCATGCCGGGCGGCATGGGCGTGAACCTCGTCAAGCAATATCGGCAGGCCGGCCTTGCCAACAGCATTCCGGTGTTGTCGGCTTTCACGGTCGATGAATCGACGCTGCCGGCGCAGCAGGATGCCGCGACCGGCATGTTCGGCGGCGCCGACTGGGCGCCGAACCTCGACAATCCTCAGAGCAAGAAATTCGTCGCCAGCTACGAGGCCGCCTATAACGGCGTGCCCGGCACCTATGCCATGCAGGGCTATGATGCCGCGATGCTGATCGACAGCGCCGTGAAAGCCGTCAAGGGCGACCTCGGCAACAAGGACGCGGTCTCGGCGGCCCTGAAGAAAGCCGACTTCACCTCGCTGCGCGGCGGCTTCAAGTTCAACACCAACGGCTACCCGATCCAGGATTTCTACCTGACCAAGGTCGCCAAGCGTCCGGACGGCAAATTCCAGACCGAGATCGTGCAGAAGGTCTTTGAGAACTACGGCGATCGTTACGCCAAAGACTGCGTTCCGGGCAAATAACGATACAGGAAGGAAACAGAGTGATGATCACCGAAGTCGCCGGGTTCACCCGCGCCAATGAAGGCATTCAGGGAATTACCTGGAATATCCTGGGCCAGACCTATGTGCCGAAGAGCCGCACCGAGCACAGCTTCTCCTGGCATGCCACGTTTCCGCCCGGAACCTTTGTGCCGCCACACATCCATCCCGACCAGGATGAGTATCTCTATATCCTGGAAGGCCGGCTCGACTTCTTTCTCGACGGCGCCGAGGAGTTCGCGACCGCGGGCGACACGGTGCGTCTGCCGATGGGCAAGCCGCACGGCATCTTCAACAAGTCGCAGCAGAATGCGAAGACGCTGTTCTGGGTATCACCGACCCGCCGACTCTATGACCTGTTTTGGGCCATCCATAACATGAAGCAGCAAAACCCGGACGAAGTCGTGAAGCTTGCGGCCGAGCATAACATCCACTTCTTGCCGCCGCCTCCCGGCTAACGCATGATCCGGAAAGGTGTGCAGCGGTTTTCCGAAAAGACCACGCGCAAACAACAGAACTAGCGTGACACGACGCGCGCGGCAAAGCCCGCCTTCGCGGCATAGCCGCGCACGATAGCCTCGCGTGCCTCGTAGTTCAGGATGGTGTCGACGTCAGTAAAGCCTTGCGGCGCGAGTTGCTCTATCGCGTCGATGACACCCTCCGGCCCACCGCGGCGATTGGAGGCGACAACGTCGGCCGTCATCGGCAGCCGCTGCCGTTCATAGGCCGCCAGCGCCTGGCGCGGATGTTCGGAGCGTGCCAGCGCGTCCGCAAGACAGCGTGCGTCGAGGATCGCCTGCGACGCGCCATTAGATCCAACTGGGTACATCGGATGGGCGGCATCGCCGAGCAGCGTGACGCGTCCGCTCGACCAACACGGCAGCGGGTCGCGGTCACAGCAGGGATACTCCCAGAATTCCGGCGTCGCATTCACAAGTGCTGTAAAGTCGACCTGCGGGATCGAAAATCCTGTCACATGGGGCATCAGTTCTTCTCGCCTGCCGAGCCGCGACCAGTCTTCACGGCGTGCCGGCGGCGCGCTTCCGTCGCTGACCTTCACCAGCACCGCCCAATTGGTCAAGCGGCTCGCGGGGCTCGAGCCCTCTGCAATCGGATAGACCACCGCCTTTGCATTCAGCCCGCCCGCGATGATCATCGAGCGTCCGGTGAGGAAGACGGGCCAGTCGGCGGCGCCGCGCCACAGCATCAGACCGTTCCAGCACGGCGGGCCCTCCTCGGGAAACAGCGTCTGCCGCACCCTGGAATGGATGCCGTCGGCGCCAATCAGGATATCGCCACGCGCGGTGTGAGTATGTGCGCCGCTGCGATCGAAGAAATAGGCGGTGACGCCGCCCTCGTCCTGGGTGAACGAACCGAGCCGGCGGCCGGGGCGGATTGCATCATTGCCCAGCCGCTCGACCACGGCCTGATGGATCACGCCCTGCAGACGGCCGCGATGGATCGAGAATTGCGGCACGTCATGGCCGGCATCCAGCCCGCGCTTTTCATGCCAGACCTGCTGGCCATGGCGGGTTAGATAAAACAGCTCGTGGGTGCGAACCGCGACCGCGTCGAGCCGGTCCAGGAGGCCGATGCCGGCAAGCTCGCGGATCGCGTGCGGCAGCGTGTTGATGCCGACGCCGAGCTCACGAATGGAATCAGCCTGTTCGTAGAGCTCACAATCGATGCCGCGGGCCCGCAGCATGAGCGCGGCGGTGAGGCCGCCGATGCCACCGCCGATGATAATCGCCTTCATGGCCCAAAACTCCACTCAAGACACAAAAAGACGGTGGCTAGCGTTGCACGGTCCCTTATTCGGCCGCAAGCGGCTTTGCGGCCTCGGCCTTGAGCTCGGCCCGGGTTTTCGGCTTAGCCTTAATTTTGAGGTCCTCAAAGTCCTGCCGGTCCCGTACGCTATTGCGGAAGATCTGCTCCTTGCCGGGCAGATATTGCGGCGGGCAGGACACGTCTGCCGCGCCATACCAGGCGGCAGCTTTCATCGTGAAAGCGGGATCGACCAGGTGTGGCCGACCGAGCGCCACGAGGTCGGCGCGGCCGGCGGCGAGGATGGTATTGACCTGATCGGCGGTCGTAATGTTGCCGACGCACATGGTCGCAACGCGCGCCTCGTTGCGCACCTGATCGGAAAACGGTGTCTGGAACATGCGGCCATAAATTGGCTCCGCGTCGCGCACGGTCTGGCCGGTCGAGACATCGACCAGGTCGACGCCAGCTGCGGCAAAGGCGCGCGCGATCTCGACCGCATCGCCCCCTGTGATGCCTCCCTCGACCCAATCGGTCGCGGAGATACGCACCGACATCGGCTTGCGCGAAGGCCAGGCTGCACGCATCGCCTCGAAGACCTCGAGCGGGAAACGCAGACGATTTTGCAGCGAGCCGCCATAGTCGTCGGTGCGCTGGTTGGTCAGCGGCGAGATGAAGCTCGCCAGCAGATAGCCGTGGGCACAGTGCAGCTCCAACATGTCGAAGCCGCAACGCTCGCCGCGCTCCGCTGCGGACACGAACGCCGCCTTTACCGCACTCATCGCGGTGCGGTCCATCTCGCGCGGCACCTGACTGTCGGGAAAGTATGGAATTGGCGAGGCCGAGATCACATCCCAGGCGCCTTCTTCCAGCGGCCGGTCGATGCCGTCCCACATCAGCTTGGTCGCGCCCTTGCGGCCGGCGTGGCCGAGCTGCAGCGCGAATTTCGCCGCCGAGTTGGCATGCACGAAATCGACGATACGCTTCCAGACGGCTTCCTGCTCGTCGTTCCACAGGCCAGCGCAGCCCGGCGTGATGCGGGCGTCGCGGCCGACACAGGTCATCTCGGTGAAGATCAGGCCTGCGCCGCCGATGGCGCGCGAGCCATAATGCACCAGATGAAAATCAGTCGGTACGCCCTCCTTGGCCGAATACATGCACATCGGCGACACTACGGCTCGGTTCGCAATCTCCATCTCGCGCAGCCGCATCGGCTGGAACATCGGTGCCAGCGGTCTATCGACATCAACGTCGAAGCCCTTGACACGTACCTGCCTGGCAAAGGCTTTGTCGACCTCAGCGACGAAGTCTGGGGCACGGAGATTGAGATTGTCGTAGGTGATCGCCTTCGACCGCGTCATCACACCAAACGCGAACTGCACGGGATCGAACTCCCAGAAGCGATCGACATGCTCGAACCAGACGAGCGAAACGTCGGCCGCGTGCTGGGTCTTCTCGACTTCCTCGCGGCGCCCGTACTCATAATATTCCAGTGCTGCAGCAACGGTCGGCGCGTGTTCCATGGCTTCGGCCAGCGCGATCGCGTCTTCCATCGCAAGCTTGGTGCCGGAGCCGATCGAGAAATGCGCGGTCGCCTTGGCATCGCCCAGCAGGACCATATTGTCCTTGACCCAGCGCTGGCTGCGGATCATCGGGAAATTGCGCCACATCGAGCGGTTCGTGAGCAGTTGGTGGCCGCCGAGGAACCAGCCAAAAATCTCCGCCATCCGGTCGGCGGATCGCTTTTCGTCCAGGCCCTTCAGCCCCGCACGCTCAAAGGTTTTCGGATCGGTCTCGAATATCCAGGTCGAGCGACCGACCTCGTATTGGTAGGCATGCGCGATGAACGGGCCCCATTCGGTTTCCTGGAAAATGAAAGTGAAGGCATCGAGCGGCTTGGTCGAACCCATCCATGCAAAATGATTGGAACGAACGTCGACTTCGGGCTGGAAGTGATCGATGTGTTTGTCACGGAAGCGGCTGTTGATGCCGTCGGCCAGGATGACCAGATCGGCACCGGCAAAGCGCCTCTCATCCTCAATATCGGACTGGAACTGCAGGCGCACGCCAAGCTCGCGCGCCCGTTCCTGCAGAATCAAGAGCAGTTTGCGCCGCGAGCAGCCACAAAAGCCGTTACCACCGACCCGATGCACCGTGCCGCGGAAGTGCACGGCAATATCGTCCCAATAGGCGAACTCCTGGGTGATGCGCCGGTAGCTCGGCGGATCATATTTCTCGAAATTGTCGAGGGTGGCATCGGAAAACACCACGCCGAACCCGAAGGTGTCGTCGGCGCGGTTGCGCTCATAGACCGTGATCTCGGCCTCGGGCCGCTGTTTTTTCAGCAGGATCGCGGCGTAAAGACCGGCCGGTCCGCCACCGATGATCGCGATCTTCATACGGGCCTCCGGTAAAGCCAGCGACCGAAATATTTTAAACCTAAAATATCTGCTGGCAAGTCCGCCTTTGGGGGCTTTGGTTTAATTCCCCTGGAAGGTCGGTTTCACCTTGTTGGAGAAGGCGACGAAGGCCCGCTCGAAATCCGCCGTGGTCATGCAGAGCGCCTGCGCCACCGCTTCCGCTTCGATCGCCTCCTCAACCGACATCGCCCATTCCATCGCCAGCATGCGCTTGGTCATGGTGTTAGCGAAGGTCGGCCCCTCTGCGACCGAGTGCGCCAGCAATTGCGCTTCCGGCAGCACGCGGTCGGGCGTGACGATACGGCTGAAAAAGCCCCAGCGCTCGCCTTCCTCCGCGGTCATGAAGCGGCCGGTATAGAGCAGTTCGGACGCGCGGGATTGGCCGATGATGCGCGGCAGGATCGCGCAGGCGCCCATGTCGCAACCGGCGAGCCCGACCTTGTTGAACAGGAACGCTACCTTGGCGCCGGTCGCGGCAAGTCGCATGTCGGAGGCCATCGCGACGATCGCGCCCGCGCCGGCACAGATACCCTCCACCGCCGCCACGATCGGCTGCGGACAGGCCCGCATGGCCTTGACGAGATCGCCAGTCATGCGGGTGAAAGCGGTCAGGCCCCTGGTGTCCATCTTCACCAACGGGCCGATGATCTCGAACACGTCGCCGCCGGAAGAGAAATTGCCGCCGGCGCCGGTCACGACAATTACCTTGATCTCGTCATCGAACGCGCAGGCGCGGAAGAAGTCGGTGAGTTCACGATAGCTCTCGAATGTCAGCGGATTCTTTCGCTCAGGGCGATTGAACGTCACCGTTGCGACGCCATCCACCACGGCAAGAAGGAAATGCCTTGGCGAATAGTCGGCCAGTGGCACGGTGACGGGATTAGCGGGTCGACTCATGGGATCTCCCTCAACTCTTCTCGTGTTTCTTAAATCTCGCCACCGGCGACTGCAATCGCCTGCCCGGTGATCGCGCCGGCGCCCTCAGCGCACAGCCACCGCACGGTGTCGGCGACTTCTTTTGGCGTCACCAGACGACCTTGCGGGTTGTGCTTCGAGAGCTCGGCCACGGCCTGCTCGCGGCTGCGGCCGGTCTTTTTCATGATGTTGTCGATACTGCCGGCAACGAGGTCGGTGTCGGTGAAGCCGGGGCACACCGCGTTGACGGTAATGCGCGTATTGGCCAGTTCCAGCGCCAGCGAACGCACCAAACCGATTACCGCATGCTTGGCGGCGCTATAGGCGCTGACATAGGCATAGCCTTTCAGCCCGGCTGTCGAGGCAACCGCAACGATGCGGCCATAAGGCCGATCTTTCATCGAGGGCAGCGCAGCCTGGATCGAATGCACCACGCCCATGAAATTGACAGCCATCATGCGCTGAAACAGCGCTGCGTCGGATTTGGCAAATGGCGCGGACTCCGCGATGCCGGCATTTGCCACGAGGATATCTATAGGCTGTCGCGCCGCCGCTTTCGCAACCGCGGCGCCGACTGCGGCTTGATCCGCCACGTCCGCGACTTCGGCGAAGTGCGCATCGCCAGCCGCGATCACTTCGTCCAAGGCTGCACGCTGGCGGCCGAGCACCGTGACGGTCGCCCCGGCGCGCGTCAATTCGGCGGCGATGGCGCGGCCGATACCGCGGCCACCGCCGGTCACCAGCACATGCGGGGAATGCGGCAGTCCGGACATGCGGCTAGCTCCCCGAATGAGACCACGAGAACAGAGGTTTCTGCGTATATTTTATACTTCAAGCTTTTGCAAGAAAGCGGCAGGCCTGTTAGCATCGCCGCCAATGACGACGCCCTTGAAGACAAAAGACGGCCGTTTTGGCTATGAAGCCGCAGGCGATGTCGGTAAGACGCCGGTCGTATTCCTGCATGGTATCGGCGGCGCGGCTCGCGCCTGGCGTGGCCAGATCGCTGCTTTCAGCGATCGTTACCGCACGATCGCCTGGGACATGCCGGGCTATGGCGGCTCCGCTCCGCTCGCGAATGTCAGCATCGCGACGCTGGCGGGCGCCCTTCAGGATTTCCTGCAGCAGATCGGCGCAGAAAAACCCATCCTTGTCGGTCATTCGATCGGCGGCATGATCGTCCAACAATGGCTGATCAAGTACCCGCGCACGGCGGCTGCCGTTGTCCTGGCCCAAACCAGCCCGGCCTTCGGCAAGGCCGAGGGCGACTGGCAGAAGCAATTCATCGAGGCCAGGCTCGGCCCGCTCGACCGCGGCGAGACCCTGAAATCGCTGGCGCCGACGCTGGTGAAGGAATTGGTGGGAGATGATCCGGATGCCGATGGGATGGAAGTCGCGCGCGACTGCATGGGCCGCGTGCCCGAAGCAAGCTATCGCGCCATGATGCTGGCGCTACTCGGGTTCGATCGGCGCAAAGCGCTCGGCGATATCGCTATTCCGACGCTGGTATTATCGGGGTCGAAGGACAAGAATGCGCCGGCGCCAATGATGGCGAAGATGGCGACGTATATCCCGTTGTCCACTTATGCTGAACTCGAAGGCGCCGGTCACCTCGTCAATCTGGAGCGGCCCAAGGCTTTCGACGCGGCACTGGATCAATTCCTCAAAACCATCGAAGTGACGGCTTAGATGACGGCACCAATCAGCAAGAATACGGCCGCGGCCGGAAAGATCGCACTGGACGCACCGATCTTCGACGCAATCGCGTTTCGCCTGAGCGATGAGCAAGCGAATATCATTTCGCGGGCACGCGAACTCGGCCAGACCGTGTTCGCTGGCCGCGCGGCCGGCTATGACCGCGACGCGATATTCCCGACCGAGAACTACAGGGATTTGCATCGCGCGGGCCTCCTCGGTATCTCCATTCCCAGGAAGTACGGGGGGCTTGGAGCCGACTACCAGACCTATGCTCTCGCCGCCGCCGAGATCGGCCGCTATTGCGGCGCGACCGCGCTGACCTGGAACATGCACGTCTGCTCGACGCTGTGGTCCGGTCCGCTCGCCGACGATCTCGACATGGATGCCGCCATGCGCGCCGAGCATGAGCGCCGTCGCGCCATCCATTACAGGCGCATCATCGACGATGGTGCGATCTATTCGCAACCTTTCTCCGAGGGTGGCGCGGCGGCGGCCGGTGGCGTCGCCTTCGGCACCGAGGCGAAGCCCGTCAAGGGCGGCTGGATCGTCAACGGCAAGAAGATCTTTGCTTCGCTCTCCGGCCACGCCGATTACTATGGCGTGCTCTGCACCGAGATTGCCGAAGGCGAAAAGGCCTCGCGCCGCAACACGCTCTATCTTGCCCTCCCGGCGAAAGCCGAGGGCGTCTCCGTAGTCGGCGACTGGGATCCGCTCGGCATGCGCGGTACGGTCTCGCGTACGCTGCTGTTCAAGGACGTGTTCGTGGAGGAAGATGCAGCGCTGATGCCACGCGGCGTCTATTTCCAGGCGGCGCAGCGCTGGCCGCACATGTTCCTGACACTGTCGCCGACCTATATGGGCCTCGCCCAGGCGGCTTATGATTTCACCGTGCGTTATCTGCGCGGCGAAGTGCCGGGCACACCGCCGGTGAAGCGGCGAATGTACCCGACCAAGCAGATCGCGGTCGCGCAGATGCAGATCAAACTTGAGCAGATTAAGGCGACCTGGTTCCAGGCGGTTACCGAAGCGCGCGCTAATCCGAGCAAGGAACAGGTGCTGCGCGCCTATGCCGCGCAATACTCCGTCATGGAAGGCGCCAACGAGATCGCGACGCTCGCGATCCGCACCTGCGGCGGCCAGGCCATGCTCAAATCACTGCCGCTGGAACGCATCTATCGCGACAGCCGCTGCGGCTCGCTGATGCTGCCGTGGACGGCCGAACTCTGTCTCGACCGCATCGGCCGCGAGGCGCTGTACGAGAACGGCGAGACGGACGACTGACGGTGGACCTCTCCGGCCTGATCGACCGCAATGCGGCCTTTGCGCCGGACAAGCCCGCGCTTCATTTTGAGGGCGCGACGCTGAGCTATGCGGCGTTCGCAGCACGGATCGAACAGGCCGCGCGGGCGCTGAAATCGGAGCTGGGTGTCGGTCGAGGCGATCGCGTCGCCATCCTCAGTCTCAATCGGCCGGACTACCTGGTCCTGCTTTATGCTTGCGCCCGGCTTGGTGCGATGCTCGTGCCGCTAAACTGGCGGCTTGCCGTGGCTGAGCAGTTCTTCATTCTCTCGGATGCAGCAACGAAGGTGCTGTTGCTGGAACAGGCCTTTGCTGCCGTGCTGCCGCCGATCGAAGAGAGCATGCCGGAAACCACGGTGATCGGCCTTGATTTCACCCCGCTGGGCCGAGTGTCCTTCGACGCGCTGCTTGCGCGCGGACGCGGCGACGGCCGCGACCCGCACGCCGACCTCTCCTGTCCGCTGCTGATCGTCTACACCTCCGGCACGACCGGACGGCCCAAGGGCGCAGTCCTTCGGCAGGAAGCGCTACTATGGAACGGCGTGATGAGCCAGCACATGCATGGCCTCACTTCCGACGACCACGTACTGACCGTGCTGCCATTTTTCCATGTCGGTGGCCTCAACATCCAGACCACGCCCGCGCTCCAGCACGGCGCGACGGTAACGATCCATTCGCGCTTTGCGCCAGATACGACGCTCGCCTGTTTCGAGCGCGACCGTCCGACTCTCACGGTGCTGGTGCCCGCCACCATCCAGGCCGTGAGCGATCATACCGCCTGGGCGACGACCGACCTCTCGTCGCTGAAGGCCATTACGACGGGATCGACCATCGTGCCGCCTCACCTGATCGAACGTATTGTCGCGCGCGGCGTGCCAGTGCTTCAAGTCTACGGCTCGACAGAGACATGCCCGATCGCGGTCTATACGCGGCTCGGTGGCGATCTCTCGCGCGAGGGCTCGACCGGCCTGGCCGGCCTCTGCTGCGAAGCCGCCATTATTGACGATGCCGGCAACGAATTGCCGCCGGAGACGCCGGGCGAGATCGCAGTGCGCGGCCCCAACGTCTTCCTCAAATATTGGGAAAACGAGCAAGCCACGCGTGAGGCGCTGCATGACGGCTGGTATCGCAGCGGCGATATCGGCCGCCGTGACGCCGATGGCTACTTCTGGGTGCATGACCGCAAGAAGAACCTGATCATTTCCGGCGGCGAGAACATCTATCCGGCAGAGGTCGAGCGCGTGCTGCTGGAACATCCTGACATCGTCGAATGCGGCGTGATTGGACGGCTTGATCCGCGTTGGGACGAAGTGCCGATCGCTTATGTGATCCGGCGAAAGGGGGGCACGGTCGACGCCGAAGGTCTCAAAGTGCATATCCAGTTGCAACTGGCGCGCTTCAAGGTGCCGCGCGAGATCGTCTTTGTGGAGGATTTGCCGCGAACCGCGTTGGGCAAGGTTCAGCATTTCATGCTGAAGCAGATCGACGCAAGTAGGCCTGTGCGGGGAGACGTCGCTTGAGGATCGCGGTGCTGGGCGGGGGAAACGGCTCGTTTGCAGCCGCAGGGGATTTTGCGCTGCAGGGCCATGAGGTGCGGCTGTGGCGACGCGATGCCAGCCAGGTCGCGGAACACCGGGCAGCGGGCTCGCGCATCCTGGTGAAGGACGTAAATGGCCAGCACGACGTGAAGCTCGCGCTGGTGACGACGGACATCGCTGAGGCGGTCCACGAGGCCGAGCTAATCCTTTGCCCTGCGCCCGCATTCGCGCAGGTGGACATTGCCAAACAGCTCGCACCACATCTGCACAATGGTCAGGTCGTGTTCCTGCCGCCGGCCACCTTCGGCTCGATGATCTTTGCGCGCTCCGCATACGAAGCCGGCAATCACGCCAACGTCAGTTTTGCCGAGACCGGCACGCTGCCCTGGCTGACCCGCAAGCACGGCCCCTTCGAAGTCGCGATCACGATCCGAGCCAAGCGGCTGCCAGTCGGCGTATTTCCGCTCGCTAATGCCGATCACGGGCTGGCGGTGATTGGCCGCGCCTTTCCGGGCGTGATCGAACCCTGCGGCGACGCTCTTTCAGGCGCGCTGATGAACGCCGGGCCGATCATCCATCCGCCGCTGATCGTGATGAATGCCGGACCGATCGAGCATTTTGAGCGCTGGGACATTCACAAGGAGGGCACACAACGCGCGATCCGCCGTGTCACCGATGCGCTCGATGCCGAGCGCATCGCGGTGCGAGAAGCCCTCGGCTACGGCGCGCCGCATTTTCCGTTGACGCATCATTACGCCAGGGAGGGCGAAATCTGGATGTATGGCCGCGGCTCGCACGACCGCCTCACGGATTCCGGCGACTGGCGCGAGCAACTGGTGTTGACCGAGCACCGTTACATGCTGGAAGATTTGCGGCTGGGGCTGTCATTCCTGATCTCGGTCGCGGAGCTCGTCGCCGTTGCGACGCCACTGGCCAAATCCTTTCTCGCCATTGGCGGCGCGATCTGCGGCGAGGACTTTATGAAGACCGGCCGCACGTTGGCGAGCCTCGGTCTCGGTGACCTGCACCACGCCGAGCTGCAAACGCTGCTGCGCGAAGGATTTGGCCAATGAGCGTCGCCCGACCCGCCGTCGCCTGCCTCGGCGCCGGCCGCATGGGCCGCGGCATCGCGGTTGCCTTTGCCTATGCCGGACACGCCGTCACCATGATCGACGTCAAGGCGGAGCGCTCCGCCGAGCAGTTTTCAAATCTCGAAACCGAAGCACTAGATGAGGTCCGGAAGACGCTGGCCAGTCTGGCGCGGTTCGGATTGCTGAAGGATGCGGACGTTGGGACCATCATGGCTCGCGTCTCGATCGTTCCCGTGAGCGGCAGCGATGAAGCGTTCGCCGGCGCGGCTATCGTGTTCGAGGGCGTGCCGGAAGTGGTCGATCTCAAGCGTGAGGTGCTGGGCGCGGCCTCGAAGGCCGTGGGGCCCGACGTCATCATCGCCTCCACCACATCTACCATCCTGGTCGACGACCTCTCCGGCGCAATCGAACGTCCCGAGCGTTTTCTCAATGTGCATTGGCTGAACCCGGCCTATCTCATCCCGCTGGTCGAGATTTCACCGGGCAAAGCCACTAATCCCGGCATCATCGCGCGCGTAAAAACTCTGCTCGACGGCATCGGCAAGGTGCCGGTGGTGTGCGCCGCGACCCCTGGCTTCATCGTGCCGCGTATTCAGGCGCTCGCCATGAACGAGGCGGCGCGGATGGTGGAAGAAGGCGTTGCCAGCGCCGAAGAGATCGACAGGGCAATCCGCTACGGCTTCGGCTTCCGCTATGCCGTGCTGGGACTTCTGGAGTTCATCGACTGGGGCGGCGGCGACATTCTCTATTACGCCAGCCGATATCTCGAGGGCGCGCTTGGCAGCGACCGCTATCGCGCGCCCGAGGTGATCTCCAACAACATGCGCGACGGCCGCATCGGCCTGCGTACCGGCGCCGGCTTTCTCGATTATTCAGGCCTCGATGTCGATGCCTATCGGGAACGACGCCTTGCGGCGATGGTCGACATGCTCCGCCATTTCGGTCTGGCGCGGCCGCCGGTGCTTTAGCCAAAGACGTCCTGCAGCACGCCTTCGCGCACCACCGCGATGCCATCGAGTTCGATGGTCGTGCCCATCATAGGCAGATCGAAATGGCCCGCCGTGTAGCGGCCGGCAAATTCATTAGCGCCGGTAGAGAAGAGAAAGTTGCCGGAGACGGCGCGGAGTTCGGTGCCATTGGTGTCGCGCTGGTCGTACATCGAGAGCGCCTCGTAGCGCGCGCCGGGGTTCATGCCGAAGCCGACATGCGACACGGCATAGGCCTCGCGGTCGCCCCAGGCGGCGAGATAGGCGCGCATCATCGCGGCGTCGGCGCCTTCACCTTCGAGATCGGTGACATAGTCGTCCTTCAAGGTCATCCTGACCGGCGAAGTCAGATAGCGCTTGAAGGTGAGATTGATATCGCCAGCGGCCATCACCAGCGTGCCATTGACGGTGCCGCTCTTCGGGAAACTCACGACAATGCCGCCGGGCCAATGCGCCAGCGTACCGGGCCGGTCAGTCCAGCCCCATACTCCGACGGTGGAGGCACCCATCATGTCGACGTCGAGCGCGGTGCCGGCCTTCGAGGTCACGTGCATGCGCTTCGTCCCACGCAACATCCTTGCCGCCGCGCGCACGCGCTTCTCCAGCGCGTCATCCGGCACCATGCGCTCCAGCGCCTCGGGATGCTCGTTGGAGATCACCAGGATTCGCGCGCCGGCCTTGAGAATGTCCGGCGTCTCCGGCGCGTGCATCAGGCCTTCGATGGTGCAATCGACCACAAAGCCCGCGTGCTGCAGCGCGGTCACCACCGGCGCCAGGCGTTGGATCGCTTCGCTGGCGCCGGTCGAGCGGATCGGCACGATCTGCTTGTTGCGCGGGGTCGGGACCACGACATGGAACGGCCGAGCGCCCATCCTGAGCAGGGCGAGCTCGGCCAGATGCACATTGAGCGCGCGTGACTGGGTTTCCGACAGGATCGCCGCAGTGTCGCCTGCCTTCACCGCGCAGCGCTCAAATACCTCGCAGAACGCGTCGATCCATTTCGCTTCGATGCGATCGGCAAGCATGCTTTTCTCTCCTAGACCTCTGGGAAACCGCGTAACAGAAAGGACCGCAGCAATTCAAGCAAGCCGTTCAGTATCAGACCCAGCAGCGAGATCGTGATCAGCGGCACGAACATGTCGACCGCCTGGAACGTCCGCGCTGCCGTCACCAGCATGTGGCCGAGACCGTCGGTTGACGTAATCATTTCCGCCAGAAACACCACGATGCAGGAGATGACAAGGCCGATGCGGCAGCCCGTGAGAATCGATGGCGCCGCTGCCGGTAGCACCACCTTGAACAGGATTTCCCGCGGCGGCGTGCCGGCGGCCAGCGCCGACCAGATCAGCTTCTGCTCCACCGTCGAGGCGCCGTAATAGGTCGACAGCAGGATAGGAAACAGCGCGTCGAATGTCACCAGCAGGATCTTGAACTCGTGACCGAAGCCGACAAGAAGCAACAGCGCTGGATAAAGCGCGACCTTCGGCAGCGGTGCAAGTACGCGCACGATTGGCCGCACCACGGCGTTGATCGAGGGATTGACCGCCGCGGCAAGCCCGACGGTCACGCCGAGGATCACCGCGATGGAAAATCCTGCGAACAGGCGGAACAGCGTAGCCGCGATCTCCTGCTGGAACGTCGTGGTCAGAAGCTGCTGCAGCATGCGAGTGAAGACCTGACCGGGCGGCGGCAACAGCGTGACCGGCGCATAGCCGAACGACACCAGCGCCTGCCACACCACAACCAGCAGCGCGATGGGGATCGAACCCAGCAGAAGATCTGAGGTTACGGTGCGCGCGTTCATGAGAAGCTCAGGGGAATATCGAATTGTGGCTCGGACCAACGCACCAGGCGCGCACGCATCCGCTCGAACAGGGCATCGAGGCCGATGCCCATGGCGCCGACGATGATGATCATCGCGAACACCGTGTCATATTGTCCCATATCAAGCGCGTTGAACAGGATGTTGCCGGCGCCGGACTGGCGGGCGATCATTTCGCTCGTAATCATGGTGATCAGCGCCAGCACCAGTCCGGTACGGCAACCAGTGAGGATTTCCGGCAAAGCCGCCGGCAGCACGATACGGACCATGCGCTGCGCGGCTGAAAGCCCCATCGCTGCACCGGACCACAGCATCTTCACTTCGACCGCCTTGGCGCCTTCAAAGCTATGATAGATCACGGGCAGGCTGACGCCGAGGAAGATGACCAGCGTCTTGGCGAGATCGCCAACGCCGAGCCACAGCATGATGATCGGCATCAGCGCCGCCTTCGGCACGGGATAGATCACCATCAAAAGGGGATTGAAGAACGACGCCACCGCGCGACTGCGGCCCATCAGCAGCCCGAGCGGGATCGAGACCGCGACAGCCACGCCAAAGCCGATCGTCATGCGGCGGAGCGACGCACCAAAATTGACCAGAGAGTCCTTGTCGCCGAGGATAGCAGGGATCGCGCGGATCGCCTCCAGCGCCGTCGGGAAACTATCGTTCTTCAGCGCGAGCGAGGCCAGTTGCCAGATGAACAGCAGGCCGAAACAGGCCAGGATTGGCGCGGCACGCTTCATCATGGCCGCAACTCGTCGTCGCCGGAATCATCGAACATGCGCTCGATGTCGACGACATATTTCTGATAGCGAGGATCGAGCAAAAGCTCCGTGCGACGGCGCGGGCGCGGCAAATCGATATCGATGATCTGCCGGATGCGGCCGGGAGAGCGCGTCATCATCACGACCTTGTCGGAGAGGAAAACCGCTTCCTCCACCGAATGGGTGACGAACAACACCGTCTTGCGGTCGCGCTCCCAGATATTGAGCAGGTCGTTCTGCAGCCGCGTGCGCGTATGCGCATCGAGCGCGCCGAACGGCTCATCCATCAGGAGCACCTCGGGATGATAGGCGAGCGTGCGCGCCAGCGCGACGCGCTGCTTCATGCCGCCCGAGAGCTCCTTCGGATAGAAACCCTCAAAGCCCTTGAGCCCTACCATTTCCAGCAGCGCGCAACTCTGCGCCTCGGCGTCGGCATATTTCACGCCCTGCTGGCGCGGGCCGTACATCACATTGCCAAGGACAGTCTTCCAGGGAAACAGCGCGAACTCCTGAAACACCGGTCCGCGATCGGGACCGGGTCCCTTGATCGCCTTGCCTTTCATCTTCGCCAAGCCTTGGGTCGGCCGCACGAAGCCGCCGACGATGTAGAGGAGCGTAGATTTTCCGCAGCCGGATGGACCGAGGATGGAGACGAAGGCACCGTTGGCGACCGTCAGAGAGATGTCGGACAGGGCAGCGTGGTCCTGGCGCGCCGAGGTCTGGAACACCTGCGAAACACGGTCGATCTCGATCATCGCAGCGGCAGGCTTTTGGGCCGTGACCGGCTCAACGCGCGCTTCCGATCGTGATGGCAAACCCGTCATTCCCGCTTCTCTCGCCGGCTCGGCGTATTGGGCGCTGTTAGCATAGCGGAAGCCAGCATGACATGGCGATGCGGCTCCCGGTTAACGAAGAGGCTTCTCATCGAACCACGGCCATTCCGCTGCGCCGTCATGGGTCACCGCGCCGCCCGGCGCCTGGCCAACCAACCTTGCATATTTTGCGAGCGCGCCCGCCCGATGTCGCGGCGGCCGCGGCTTCCACGCCTTGCGCCGTTCGGCAAGCTCCTGGTCAGAGACCAAAACGTCCATCCGCCGTGCAGCAGCGTCGATCCTGATGCGGTCGCCGTCACGCACCAGCGCAAGCGGACCACCGATAAATGATTCCGGCGACACGTAGCCGATGCACATGCCGCGCGTCGCACCGGAAAAGCGGCCATCGGTGATGAGCGCAACCTTCTCACCCATACCCTGCCCGTAGATCAGCGCGGTGACGCCGAGCATCTCGCGCATCCCGGGACCACCGACTGGACCTTCGTTGCGGATGACGAGCACTTCGCCCGCAGCGTAGGCGCGGTTGCGAACCGCGTCGACGCACCCCTCCTCGTCTTCGAAAACGCGCGCCACGCCCTCGAACATCAGGTTCTTCAACCCTGCCACCTTGATGACGGCACCGTCCGGGCAAAGGTTGCCCTTCAATACTGCCACGCCCCCGTCCGCCATGATCGGCTTGCCGGTCGGAAAGATGATCTCGCCGTCCGGCGCGTTCGCGTCGGCATATTCCTCGGCGAGCGTCCGGCCAGTAACTGTCAGGCAGCTTCCGTCGATATGGCCGCTTTCGATCAGCGCGCGGATCGCGACGGCCGCGCCACCGATGTCGTAGACGTCCTTGGCGGTATATTTTCCGCCGGGGCGCAGATTGCCAATCAGAGGTGTGCGCGCAAAGACCTCGCCGACATCGTCGATGGTGAAGCTGATGCCGGCTTCATTGGCGATTGCGGGCAGATGAAGAGCGGCGTTGGTCGAGCCACCAGTGGCAGCGACGATAGCCGCGCCATTTTCCAGAGCCTTGCGCGTGATGATCTCCCGCGGCAGCGGGCCGCCGCGCTCGAACATCTGCATCACCAGCCGTCCGGCCCGGCGCGCGACCTGCGCGCGTTCAGGATAGACGCCGGGAATCATGGAAACGTTGGGGATGGTGAGCCCCATCGCCTCTGAGACCATCGCCATGGTGTTCGCCGTGAACTGTCCGGCGCAGGCACCGATAGTCGGCAGGCAGGTTCGCTCGATCCCGGTGAGTGTCGCCTGGTCGATCTCCCCGGTCATGAAGCCACCGACGGCTTCGTAGGAATCGAGCACGGTGAGCGTCTTGCCCTGGAATCGGCCGGGCAACGCGCTGCCGCCATAGATGAAGATCGAGGGGACGTTGCAGCGGATCATGCCCATCATCACGCCCGGCAGCGTCTTGTCGCAGCCGCCGAAGCCGATCAGGGCGTCATAGGCAAGGCCATGAACGACAGCCTCGATGGAGTCGGCGATCAGTTCGCGCGAGAACAGCGAAAACTTCATGCCCTCATGGTTCATACTGATGCCGTCGGAGACGGAAACGGTAGCGAACTCGCGCGGCGTACCCCCGGCTTCTGCAATGCCCTCCTTCGCTGCCGCGACCTGGAAATCATGGGTCATATTGCAGGGCGTCTGCTCGCCCTTCATACTGACCACCCCGATCATCGGCTTGGCCAGCGCAGCGTCGTCGAGCCCCATCGCGCGCATGAAGGCGCGATGCGGTGCACGATCAAGCCCGTCGGTCGTCACCCGCGATCGCCACTTCTTCATTCGCAAATCTCTCCAGAACAGCTCTGGCTGAGTGCCCGGAACGCCTTCTCGTCCCAAACGCCAGCCCTTATTGCAGCGGCGCGACGATGGTCGGGTGCTTGAACTGTGCGACATCCAATTTCGGCAACATCCCAGTCTCGGCATAGATATCGAGCATCTTCTGGATCGCCGGGAAGTTCGGCGCGGCACCTGGGTCGCGGCCGAAATCATTGTCCTTCAGCAGATATGTATCGAGCACCGGGATCGGCGCCTTCAGCACCTCAGAAACAACTTTTAAAGTCTCATCGCGGTTGGCCAGCGCCTTCTTCATGCCGGAGGTGATGTCGCGCACGTAAGCCTTTACGAGATCAGGGTTCTTGTCGACGAAGTCGGCGCGACAGGCCTCCAGGATGTGGACGATGTTCGGCATCGCCTGATTGAGCGAGAACAGCTTGCGCGTACCCCCCTTTGCCTCCGCACGCGCTGCGAAGGGCTGGTTCATATTGACGGCATCGACGCGACCCTGACGCAGTGCGTCCTCGGACACCGCAAAGCCGACCTCAACCAGCTTGATGTCCTTGGCCGGATCGACCCCGTTCTGCTTGAGCAGCATGTTGAACGGCCCTTGGGTGCCGCCGCCGATCACGGAGATGCCGACGGTCTTACCCTTCAGGTCCGCGATGGTCTTGATCGGCGAGTCATCCATGACCGCCCAATAGACCGAGAAGCCGCCGGGTTTCTCGAACACATGCTGCGCCACGATGTAAGCCTTGAGATTGCCGCCGACCACACCATTGGCGAGCGACAGCGGCGCCTGTGTCGCGCAATCGAGCGCACCGGCAGCGAGCGCCTGTGTCATTGGCGCGGTGCCCTGAAATTGCGTCCATTCGATATTGTAGACCTTGCCGATGTCGGGGAATTCCTGCGGCCGGCGCATCATCCAGTATTTGGATTCCTCGGCCGGAATGGTCCAGCCGACGCGGATCGTTTGTTGCGCCTGCGCCGCGCCTGCGCCCGCCAAAATCGGCGCCGCGACGGCCGCCGCCAATATCCACCTCGAATTGATCCGCATCATCCCCACTCCACTGTTCCGGCGCCGAACGGGCTTCTTCGCCATTCCCTGAAGGATAAACCTTTCATGGTTCAAACAATCAGGCAAGCCATTGACGAACCGCTTGTATTCGCCTGATCCCGCAGGGATA
>CAVOML010000007.1:0-60329 GCA_963697015.1 uncultured Alphaproteobacteria bacterium | reverse complement strand
ACGGCCGCTATACCTTATCATGCCAAGGCTTCGGGCCAAGCCGTCGCGCGAAACGGCATTTTCCTGTTTTGAAGCATTCTGAACCAATGCCAACGAAACTCGCAGTCGGGCGGCAGCGCGATGACTCAACGACTCGCGTTTCTCTGCGCGACAAGGCAAATGCGTACGAAACGGAAATGTTGCAGTTCGATTCCTCCGAGGTCAGCCAGACATTCGCTCTCTTCACCCCGCCGGACTGCGGCTCCGGACGGAAAACGGGTGGCTCGGCTCCGAAAAAGCGCAATCGATATGATCCGAGCTCCGATCGAGGCTCAGGACTCACGAAGGAAGAAAAATGACTGCGAGATTGCAAGCTGCATATGTTCGACCAGAGGTCGCGGTTGAGGCCGATCCACGCTGGGCGCGTGTCTTGGCGCGCGACCGTTCAGCTGATGGACAATTTTGGTACTCGGTTGCGACCACAGGGGTTTATTGCCGACCGTCGTGCCCTTCGAGAGCCGCAAATCCAAGGAACGTCGGTCTTCACGGTTCGCTGGCCGAGGCGAAAGCGACCGGCTTTCGGCCGTGCAAGCGCTGCAATCCGGATGGTCCGTCAGCCGATATCGAGAACGCGGCGATCGTCGCCAGGGCGTGCCGCTTGATCGAAGGGAGTGAAGAAGTCCCGTCATTGAGGGGTCTCGCGCAGGCGGCCAATCTGAGCATCAGCTACTTCCATCGCTTGTTCAAAAGCGTAACGGGCCTGACCCCGAAGGATTATGCCGAGGCCCATCAGGCTTCCCGCGTCCGCGATGGGCTCGCCAGGGGGCACAGCGTGACGGAAGCCATGTACGACGCGGGATTCAACTCCAGCGGCCGCTTCTACGAAAAATCCAAGGACATGCTCGGCATGACGCCCACGCAATATCGCGCCGGAGGAGCCAATGAAGACATCCGATTCGCCGTGGGGCAGTCCTCGTTGGGGGCCGTTCTGGTGGCGTCAAGCGATAGGGGTGTGGCGTCGATCCTGATCGGCGACGATCCGGATGAGCTTGTGCGTGATCTTCAGGATCGTTTTCCGAAGGCGCGGCTGATCGGCGGCGACAAGGAGTATGAGTCCATGGTCGTCCGCGTGGTTGGCTTCGTCGAGACACCGCAAATCGGTCTGAACCTTCCCCTCGACGTGCGCGGCACGGCGTTTCAGCGACGCGTGTGGCAAGCTCTGCAGGCTATCCCGGTCGGGCAAACCTCCTCCTATTCCGAAATCGCTCGCAGGATTGGAGCGCCGAAAGCCGTTCGCGCCGTGGCCAGCGCTTGCGCCGCAAACAACATCGCGATTGCGATCCCCTGCCACCGGGTGGTGCGCAATGACGGAGCGTTATCCGGTTATGCCTGGGGCGTCGAGCGCAAGCGCGAGCTTGTCGCCCGCGAGGCAACTTAGGCGTAGTCGCAAGGCGATGTGAAGGCAGACCCGAGCCCGGCGCGCGACATGGCCAAGCGCGCTACCGATCGCGCCTGAGCGCTTGGCACACCACTGAATTCGGAAGGCCGCGGCGTCCGGTCGGCCGGCCTTTCTCGATTTCAAAGCAAAAAGCGGAGTTCTTGCCCGAGGCTCTCCTGTCAATCTCCCATTTTCACACGAAGGAGAGACCAGGAAATGAATGCCCCCCATATCGTCAGCGAGCCATCCATCCTCTATTTCGGCACGCCGGTCGTGCTGATCAGCAGTGTAAACGAGGACGGCTCGGCCAATCTCGCCCCCATGTCGTCGGCATTCTGGCTGGGCTGGCGTTGCATTCTCGGTTTGAATGCGCTCTCCAAGACCACGTTAAACATGATCCGCACCGGACAGTGCGTTCTAAATCTGCCATCGGTGGACAATGTCGCGGCGGTCAATCGTCTGGCGTGCCTCACCGGCAGCAATCCGGTTCCGCCCGGGAAACTGGCCAGGGGCTATGCCTACGAAAAGTACAAGTTTGAGACGGCCGGGCTGACGCCTGTTCCCTCACTGACGGTGGCACCGCCGCGCGTCCTGGAATGCCCGGTCCAGATGGAGGCCGTCGTTGCCGCGAAACACGATCTCATGGAAGACGATGATGTTGCCCGCGGCAGGATCGTCAGCTTCGAAGTCCGCGTGACGCGCGTTCATACTCATCCGGACATCATGATGGATGGTTTGCCCAACCGGGTCGACCCCGACAAGTGGCGGCCACTGATCATGAGCTTCCAGCGATACTACGGCGTCGGCGATGAGGTTCATGAATCGACCCTTGCGAGGATCCCCGAGGAAATTTACCGGATGCCCGACATCGCCAGGTCTCGCACTGCTGAGTTGGTGGGCTCCTGACGAGGCGTCCGAAGATTTGGATACGCCGGCAAGAAACGGAGCGCTGCCGCAATGCCGTCTGGCTAGCGTCCATGCCGGAAGCTTGATGCTTCCTGTGACAAAGGGAGAGACGAATACATGTCTAAGGAAGATGACAACAAGGCCATCGTTGGTCGCTGGTTCACGGAGCTCTGGGGCAAGACCTGCAACCTGAATATCGTGGACGAGCTCGCGGCGCCCGACATACTGTTGCACTACTCGCTGCACGAACCCCGCCGCGGCCGCGATAGCATCAAGGCCTTCATGACTGACTTCAGGAAGGCGTTCCCGGATCTCAACTTCTGGGGCGTGGCCGACCTGATCGCGGAAGGCGACTACGTCGTCGCTCGTTGGGCGGGAGGCGGAACGCATACCGGTCCCGCTTTCGATGACTTCCTGGCTGGAGGCCTGCCTGCCAACACCGGCCGCAAGATGACGTTCACGGGAACGACTGTGCTGAGGCTCAAGCATGGCAAAATCCTCGAGGAAATCGGCCTCGATGACGGCGTCGCAGCCCTGACACAGCTCGGCCTCATCAAGAAAGCGGCCTAGTTCAACCGCTCGAAATGACGCGGTAACCGCGTGGAAGATGTAAGGCGGCACTCCTCAGAGTGCCGCCTTATCATGTATGGAGAAACCACGGGTACAGCTCATTTTACCCACCACTTGTCTCGCCGCCCTCCTGGAGACCACTCTGTGTCCTCTACACTCATGTCGGGCTTCCCTTCAGCCCAAACCGATCTGGTGACCTTGGCAAATTGGCGAACTGCTCCCTACAGCAGGTGGGCATTTCAGCACGTGCGAGAAATCGTGCCGTCAGCAGACATTCCCAACGCGCCGAGCGATGTTTGGAAGCTGGTGTCCGAGCCGAAGGATTTCTCTTCGTTTCGCTTCGAGCACAGCGGCAAGCAGTACAGCATCGATAAACTCCTGGACGAGACCGACACCGATGGTCTGGTCATTTTGCATCGGGGCAAAGTTATACTTGAGCGTTACGACAACGGAATGACTTCGAACACACCACATATTCTTATGTCTGTCTCGAAATCGCTAACTGCGATTGTTGCTGGCATCCTCATTGAGCAGGGCAAGGTCGATCCCGAACAAGAGGTTGTTTTGATTATCCCGGAACTTGAAGATTCGGTATATTCCGACGCGACGGTGCGCCACGTGCTTGATATGCGGGTCGGACTTGATTTCGATGAGAACTATCTTGCGACGTCCGGGCCGATTATCGAATACCGCAAGTCCACGAATTGGAACCCTTTGGGTCCGGGGGAGCACCCAAACGATCTTCGTACATTCCTCGCTAGTCTGAAGGAGCGGAATGGGCCTGATGGCGGGCCATTCCACTATGTTTCGACCAATACCGACCTATTGGGTTGGATCCTGGAGCGAGCAAGCGGCATCCGATTTGCCGATCTCCTGAGCACCCTGCTGTGGAAGCCAATGGGTGCCCAATGCCCTGCTTACATTACCGTCGATCGCCTTGGGGCGCCTCGCTGTGCTGGTGGTATCTGCACCACAACAATGGATCTCGCCCGCGTCGGCCAGTTGATCGTGCAGAACGGCCGCCGAAACGACACGTCGATCATCCCTGCCAACTGGATCGAAGACATGTTAGGTGGCGGCGATCCGAAAGCTTGGGCGGCTGGCGATCTGATTTCTTATTTCGGCGATCGTACAATGCATTATCGCAACAAGTGGTACGTTCTCCGAGATCGAGGCATTGCACTGGGGCTAGGTGTCTACGGTCAGAACGTCTTTGTCGACAAAGCAAGCGAACTCGTCATCGCAAAAGTTTCCTCGCAGGCTCCTCCGCTCGATAAGCACCTCATTGACCTAACGATTACATTTGTCGAGGCGATGAGCGATCACCTCAATTGAAATTGGCGGACTGAAGGCCGCCCTTTCGCCCGGGTGCAATGTGCGACGTTTTTAAAAATCCTTTCAGCCAACGAGGGAAAGCGAGCTATTTTGTCCCGAAAGCGGAGAGGATTGGATCGACGTCGATGCTGACCGAATCGGGTCTGATATTGAAGCAGGTCTGCTGCCTGGCGAAGCTGGAATGTCGAAGCTGGAATTGGCCGATCCGCCGCCCGATGGTATATTCCCAGCAGCTTTGAAGGAGGGCACGATGACTGAAGCGAAACTCGCTCCGAACCTGCCGGACTGGATGCTCGAGCATGCGAACCGCTATCTCGCAAGCGGCGGAACCGACGGGCACATGTACAAGGTAACCCTGCCCCAGCGAGGTGAGATCACGGCGCCGGCACTGTTGCTGACCACCACCGGCCGCAAGTCTGGCGATAAGTTCATATTCCCGCTGTTTTACGGAACGGAAGGCGGCAGTTACTTCGTAATCGCCTCAAAGGGAGGTGCGCCCCAACACCCAGGGTGGTATCGCAACATCCTCGCGAACCCCGACGTCGAAGTACAAGTCGGGACCCAGAAGATGAACGCGCGGGCCAGGACAACGGAGGGCGAGGAACGCCTCCGACTTTGGAAAAAGGCCCTCGAATTTTGGCCGCCCTACGCCGACTATCAGCTCAAGACCGAGCGCGAGATACCGGTGGTCGTGCTGGATCCAGTCCATTAGGGGACGTGGCGGCCGGCCGCCGACGGCATGGCGCTGTTCGCACGACTTTATCACTTTGCCGGCCTCGTCGGCTCCCATGAGGCGACTGTATCCAGCGACGTCTGCCGCCCTCGAGCGAAAGGTCGGCTTGCGGTGCTCTCAACCATGAGATCGCGATAATCTCAAGCTCTTGACGGCTCATTCCAACGACGTCGCCTACATACTTGCCCATCAGAGATTTCGCCACCGGCGATACAGCTGGCGTTGCCACTCCCGATAGCAGGATGAACCGAAATCCCGATGGTGGATTAAGCAACGAGTTCACCATCGGAAAATCGGTCATGGCACGTTGACAACATTGCCCGTATTCTATGTTATGTAACTAGATAGTTAAGGGGCGCCATGATCACCGGGACAACTCGTCTTTACGCAATTATCGGCGACCCCATAACCCATGTACGGACACCGATGGCGTTCAACGACTACTTTTCGGCACGAAACATCGACGCGATATGTCTTCCAATTCTCATTGGGCGCGATGATCTGCCGAAAGGCTGGGCCGGCTTGAAATCGATCGCCAACCTCGACGGCTTTATCGTCACCGCGCCACACAAGGCGGAGTTGGCCCGGCTCTGCGATAAACTCGAGGGCGATGGCCTCTACACCGGCGTCGTCAACACCATACGCCGCGAACCAGACGGCAGCTACAGTGGCACCCTGCTGGACGGCCGCGGGTTTGTGAGCGGACTGATCAAGCAAGGTCATCAAGTCAAAGGCCAACGGTTCTACATGGCCGGGGCCGGGGGTGCCGGCACCGCCCTCGCCTTTGCGCTGGCGGATGCTGGCGCCGCTGCGCTGACAATCCACAACCGGACAAGATCCAAGGCGGAAAAGCTGGTCACCGACGTCGGCACCGCATATCCCGACATTGACATCCTCATCGGCACTGCTGATGCAGGTGGCCATACCATCGTCGTAAATGCAACGTCGCTGGGACTGAAGTCCGACGACGGTCATTCATTCGATCTGGCCAGTGCCGATCCCTCCGCGCTGGTCGCGGAGGTCGTGATGAAGCCCGACATGACGCCGCTGCTGATAGCCGCAGAGAAGCGCGGTCACAAAATCCATTTCGGTATCCACATGCTCAATAGCCAGCTCGACCTGATGATGGATTTCCTGGGGCTCAACGCGCCGAATGCCCGCTAAGCGATTTTTCCCATAGTTAAGGAGCCGGTTAGTGAGCAGCGAACTCGCCGATGCCCTGGTCCGTGCCCGCGCCGACGCCCGCCTGGTCGAGGCTGGCCACGCCGCGCAGGTCGCCAGCGTCGAGGAGGCCTACCGGATTCAATCGCAACTCGCAGCCCGCCCTGGCCATTCCGTGCGGGGATGGAAGGTCACGGCGCTGACTATCGGGCAACAACGGGGCTATCTGACCGACCGTCCAGTGGCCGGCACGCTGCTGTCACCCTTCGTCCATCGGGCACCGGCGACGCTCTCGGCTTCGCGGTTTATCACGCCTCTGCTCGAATGTGAGGTGGCGTTCGTGTTGGGTACCGACCTGCCACCGCGGCAACAAGCCTATACGCGCACGGAGATCGAAGCAGCGGTCGAGGCTGTCGTTCCGGCGATTGAAATCGCTGACAGCCGCTGGCCTGCCGATGCACCGGCACTGTTGAAGCTCGCTGACTGCATGGGTAACGGCGCCTTCATTACCGGCGTGCCGCTCCGCGATTGCCGGGGACTTCGATCTCGATAATCTCGCGGTCACGCTGTCGCACAACCGCGACATTATCGAGCGCGGCAGCAGCGCGCGCATTCTCGGCAATCCGCTGTTGGCGGTCGTCGCTTTGGCAAACGCCCAGCCGCTCCCGGCCGGCGGCTTGAAACAGGGACACATCGTCACCACCGGCCCTGCACAACGCCGGTGCCACTGAAAGCCGGTGCGTATGTCGCAGAATTTGGTAGCTTGGGAAACATACGACTGGACATTATTCCATAGTGCCATGCGCGATCATTCAGGGCCGATCCTAGAACTTCGCGTCGCGTTTCTCCTGGAACGCCTTGATACCTTCGAGCCGCCCCTGGTCTGACATACAGATAACGTGGAGTTCGTTTTCGTAACGTAGGCCGGCTTCCAGCGGCGTCGACAGGGCGGCACGCACGGCGGCCTTGATGGCTTGGGTGGCGGTCGGGCTGAACGAGGCAATCTTCTTTGCCACCTCCACGACACGCGCCGCCACCAGCGCGTCATCGACCACTTCTTCGACCAGACCAAGACGAAGCGCTGTTTCGGCATCGACCGGGTCACCGGTGAGCAGCAGCCGCATCGTTTGTCCGACGCCGATAAGGCGCGGTAGCATCTGCGACGCGCCGCCCCCTCCGAGCCAACCGCGCGCCACTTCCGGGCCTCCGACCCTCGCGCTACGTCCGCAGATCCGGATGTCGGCTGCGATGGCGATCTCCATGCCACCGCCGAGAACCCAGCCCTTCAACCCGGCGATGACTGGCTTCTTGATTTCGCGTATCAGCGCCGCGTATTCGATGCGATCGCGGAAGGCCATGATATCCGAGAGATTGACGAGCGTATTAAGATCGCTGCCGGCTGAGAAGGCGCGCTCGCCGGCGCCACCAATCGTAACCACGCGTATGTCGCGGTTCGCATCGACGGCGCGGCAGACGCCTTGCAATTGCTGAGTCATTTCCGGCGTTATCGCATTCATCTTGTCCGGGCGATCGAGCAGTATCCGCCCGATGCCGCCTTCAACGTCGAGCGTCACCCGACCGCTCATGTCGGGACCCTCGCAGACAGGCTTTTCGCCTGCACGACGCTCGAGCGCCGCTCTACCTCCTGAAGGATGCCAGCGACGTCGAGACCAGTGCCGAATGCGTCGATCATATCGCCGAACAGACCGACCAGACAGTCCAGCACCGTGAAATGCATGCCGGAGGCGGCCGCGAGCGCCTGCGCCGTCCGAAGATCCTTGAGCTGGTACTCCGCCGGTCCACCCGGCACAAAATCTCGCTCGACCATGCGTTCACCGTGGATATTAAGAATCCTCGAATCGGCAAAGCCGCCCATCAGCGCCTTGCGCACCGCAGCCGGATCGGCCCCGCCCACAGCAGCAAAGTGCAGCGCTTCGGCGACCCCGGCCATAGTGGCGCCGACAATGATCTGATTGGCAAGCTTGGTCATTTGTCCAGTTCCAACCGGGCCAATGTGCGTAACCCGCCCCATCGCCGCGAACACGTCGCCGATGTGCCCGACCGCCTCGGCATCGCCTCCAGCCATGATCGCAAGCGTACCGTCGCGCGCGCCGGGCTCGCCACCAGACACCGGCGCGTCGATATAGCCGACCCCTCGCGCCGCGAGCCTCGGCGCCTGCGACCGGCACGTCTCGACCGGAATCGAACTCATCACCACGAGCACCGACCCGCTCATCATCGCCTCCGCCGGAGATTTTCCGGTCAGGTCCGGCGAAAACAGGACTTCCTCAACCACCGCGCCATTGCTCAGCATAACAATGACGACATCGGCGTGGGCACAGGCCGAAGTTGGACTGGCGGCAATCTGCACGCCGAACTGAACAAGTCCCGCGGCTTTATCCGCGCTTCTATTCCATACCGTGACGCGAAGCCCGGCTTGGGCCAGCCGCCGCGCCATGTGGCCTCCCATGATGCCAGTGCCAAGCAGCGCGATACGGCGGTTTGAAGCAGCTGGCATCGGCTATCCCACCTGGGCCTTTTTCAGCACGGCGAGCTTCTTGAAGTCCGGTGACTTCTTATAGTGCGTGTCGAGCGGATAGCAGCCGGAGACAATGCCGTTGCGCGGCGCGGTGGTGCAGTCGCTGAAGGTGCGGCAGTTGCGTTTCTTGTTCACCGGTTTGCCTTGAAGGATATCGAGGGGCAGCTCCGGATAGGCGAGCACCATGCGGCCGAGACCGACGAGATCGACCCACCCCAAGCGGACGACCGCTTGCGCCACATTTGGGAAGAACTCCTGCAAATAGGTGTAACCCGAGCCCATAAGGCAGAAATCCGGAAATGCGGCCTTGAGGTCGCGCACGACCGACAGCTGACGCATCACGCCAACAAACGGATCCTCAGGCGGATGATAGCCGTCAGACGGCGGATACAAGGCCGGCCGGATCAAATGCGGATTGTAGTACGGGCTCGCCGCCGTCACATTGACAAATCGCACGCCCAGCTTGCGCATAATTTCAAACAGCGCCTTTGTTTCGGTTAGATCGTATTCGAGCGGATTGGCCGCGTTGCCGCCGAACGCATAGGGATAGGGCGTGGGGTGGTTTTCCGGCACGCCGGGACCGAGCGCGCCGGGCACCGAGAGAGCCGGGTCTGGCTTGAACGGCACGGAGTCGAAAGCAGAAAGCCGGACCCCGATCTTGAGCCGCGGCGCTTCGGCGCGAATGCCTTCGACGATCTCGCGCATGAAACGCGAGCGATTTTCCAGGCTTCCGCCATAAGGACCAGGCCGATTGACGGCACTCAGAAACTCATGGCCGAGATAGCCGTGACAGTGCTTGACGTCGACGAAATCATAACCACAGGCCTCGGCCCGCTTCGCCGCGATGATATAATCATCAATCAGCCGCTTGATCTCGTCGTCGCTGATGATCGGCCGACCCGACGGATAGCCGAATTTGCGGTCGAGCAGCGGGTGGTTGTATGCGATGATGGATTCGAACCGGGTGTTATCGTTCGGCTTGCAGAAGCGGCCCGAATGCGTGAGCTGCAGCCCGATCACCAGGTCTTTCTCGTTGCCGGTTGCCTCCGTGTGCGCAGCGATGAGAATGTCGCGCAAGCCTGCGATCTCGCTCTGGCTCTCGGCTGTCATGGTGAGCTGCTTTGGATTGGCGCGGCCGTCGAACCGGACCGCACAGGCCTCGCCGCCCCAGATCAGCTTGGCTCCGCTAAGCCCGAAACGACGCCAGCGCCGCTTGGTGTTCTCCGACGGCTTGCCGTCGCGCTCGCAATCCCAGCCCTCCATGGGCTGAATTGCCAGACGATGTCCGATTTTCATCCCGTCGATTTCAATCGGCGCCGCCAAAGGCGATTGCGGACCTTGCGCGACAATGTCGTCGCACGGCAACTCGATCCCGAGAGTTTGCATGTAGTTGCGAAAGCCCGTGACGCCGTCGAGCGAGCCGGCCTTGGGATAGTCGCCGAATTTCATATTCTCTGCCCTCTTCCAGGAGATATGGCTGCCCGGCCGTTGCTCACAGCGCCTTCACATAGGCCATGATGACTTCGACGGCATGCGCCCGCCGAAGCGCCCGCTCGGCCGGACTCCCCAATTGCCGCGCGAACGCCACCGACAACGTTGCCGAATTGGAGAAGTAGAAGTAGCTCAGAGCCGACATCGATATGTACAGGTGCAGCGGATCGATCCCGGGCTTGATCTCTCCCCTGGCTACGCCAGAATCGAGCACGATGCGGATGACGTCTACCAGCGACAAATTCATGTCGCGCAGCCGTCTTGAACGCTTCAGATAAGCCGCGCCGAGCATGTTCTCGCCGGCGAGTAGCGCGATAATTTGCTGATGTTCCTGGCAATAATCGAACTTGAACTCAACCAGCGTCCTGATCGCCTTAAGCGGCGCGAGATTGGTTAGATTGAGCTCACGTTCTGCCTTGCGCATGGCGCTATAAGCTCGCTCCAGCACGGCGAGGTATAGCTCATCCTTGGAACCGAAATAATAGTACAACATGCGCTTGTTCGCGGAAGCTTGTTCGGCGATGACATCGACGCGAGCGCCAGCAAGCCCTTTGGTGGAGAATTCGATCTCAGCGGCAGCCAGTAGCGCTTGCCGAGTCCGTTCAGCATCCCGTATCGGCTCGAGTGCCGCTTTGCTCTTTGCCGATGGCCGTTTGGCTTTCGTGGTCACCGCAACAGCCATCACGGCACCGCCTTCATTAAAAAGCGACTCAGCCGCTGCGAACGTGTCGGGCGTGCCTTGGCGGCAATCAAAGCGGCGAGGCCCATGGCCTCGGGCCGAAAAATACGGGGATCCATCTCTTTCAACGTCGGTGAGACCTTCGGCCGAAATTCCATCTGCGCAAAAATATCGCGTTCGAGATCGATCCCCGGCGCGATTTCGATCAATTCGAGACGACCGGATTCGTTACGCCGAAACACGGCTCGCTCGGTGATATAGAACGCCCGCTGACCATTCTGCGCGGCGAGTGCACCGGAATAGGTCACCTGCTGCACCTTGCCGACGAATTTCTTTTCGGTCCCCTCGCGGCCAATCCTGGTCTGTCCATTGGACCAGGTGATATCGAGTCCGCCCGCCGTGAACGTACCACTGAAGATCATGGTCTTTGCGTTCTGGCTGATGTTGATGAAGCCGCCGGGTCCGACGATCTTGTCGCCGAAGCGGCTGACATTGACGTTGCAGGCCTGGTCGACTTCAGCAAACGAAAGGAAGGCAAGGTCGAGCCCGCCGCCATCGTAGAAATCGAACTGATAGGGCTGATCGACCATCGCCTGGTAGTTTCGGCCCGCCCCAGGTTCATTCCCGGTCGCAGGCACACCTCCAATCAGACCCTGCTCGTTGGTCAGCACGACCTCGTCGATCGCATTTTCCTCGGCGGCCAAGGATGCAATTCCGGTGGATATCCCCGAACCCAAATTGCAGATGGCGCCGCTATAAAGCTCGAGCGCCGCGCGCCGAGCCACGATCTTGCGCACCGAAAACGGCAGAGCGGCAATGTTGCCGAGCGGCACCTTGATCTCGCCAGCGTAGGCTGGATCGTGAGCCGTGAAGAAGGTCTGGGTTTGTGTAGGCTCGACCACGATCAGATCGACCAGCATGCCGGGTATCTTGACCTGCTTCGGGGGCAATGTACCGCGCAGCGCGATCCGCTTGACCTGGGCGATAACGATGCCCCCGGCGCGCCGGGCAGCCTGCGCCATCGAGATCATCTCGCCGAAGACCGCTTCGTGCTCCATCGTAATATTGCCGTCCTCGTCGGCGCTGGTGCCACGCACCAGCGCGATGTCGACGTCGAACGACTTGAAAAACAGATATTCCTTGCCCCCGATCATGGTGAGCTCGACGAGGTCCTCGATGGCCCGTTCGCTTTGCTTGCCGCCGCCAAGGCGGGGATCGACGAACGTGTGAAGGCCCACATGCGTGGTGAGGCCGGGGCGCCCGGCCGCCATCTCGCGGGTCAATTGCGACAGGCAGCCTTGGGGCAGCGTATAGGCCTCTATCGCGTTTTCCGCGGCCATGCGCTCGACCGGCGGCGAGTTGACCAGTGTGCCACAGACCACGCGCTTCAACAGGCCGGGATGCGCCAAATGACCGATTCCGCGATTGGCGCGGTCGCCGAGTCCGACCGGATGCACGGTTGTCAGATTGCGCGGCTCGCCTACCGCCAGAAAGCGCTTGGCGATCGCAGCGAGCAGCGCGTCGGGTACCGAATGTCCCGCTCCGGAGCCGCCGATCAGCAGCGTGTCGCCACTGGAAACGAGCTCGGCCGCTTGATCGGCTGTAACAACTCGTGGCGCCATGTTCGCTATGCCGCCGCGCCGCGGACGCGCAGTCCGTCATATCGAGAAGCTTGCGGCCCGCCACACCCGTTTGGCAAATTTACAATCGACATTTGCTGTTAGCCGCTGATAATTATCTAGTTAGTTATATGGCGGATGAGCACGCTGAGTCAACGCAGCGTCACGCATCAGTCCATTGCGAGCACGCCCTTCGACTTGAAGATGTTGCGAATGCGCGTGGCATATTCGTGAAACCGCTCGGGCAGTTGGTCCAGTCGCCGCGGGCGCGGCAGGTCGATATCGATGATCTCGACGATGCGCCCCGGCCGGGGTCCCATGACCACCACGCGGTCGGCGAGCAGCACCGCTTCCGGTATGCTGTGCGTGATATGCAAAGCAGTCTTGCGGGTTTCCATCCACAACCGCTGTATGTCCATCGAGATCTGTTCACGGGTCAGCGCGTCGAGCGCGCCGAAGGGCTCGTCCATCATCAGCATGCTCGGGCCGTGCACCAGCGCACGGCAGATCGACACACGCTGGCGCATGCCACCGGATAGCTCGTAGGGCTTCTTGGTCTCAAAACCCTCGAGCCCCGTTGCTTTCAGCAGGTCGCGCGCGATGGACTCATATTTGGCGCGCTCCAGCTTGCGGATGTCGATCTGGAGCATCACGTTGGACAGCACATTCCGCCAGTCCAGCATGATGGCTTCCTGAAATACGATGCCGACGTCCGTCTGCGGACTATCGACGCGCTTGCCGGCAACCGTGATGGTCCCCGATGTGTAGGGCTGCAATCCCGCCACCATCTTGAGAATGGTCGTCTTGCCGCAGCCGCTCGGTCCCACGATGGCTACGAATTCGGATTGTTTGATATCAAGGTTGATGTCGCCACAGGCTTCGACAACTCCAGTTTTCGTCTGGAATTTCTTGCCGACGTTTGTCAGGCGGATATAGGGCTCGCTCATCGCCTCCGGTTCCAAACTGCACGGAATGAAAACGCTCCCCGCGAATGCCGCGGGGAGCGGATATTGCTTTACTTCGTGGCGGTCGTGTACGGCGGCTGCGCCAGATATTCGTTGGTGTAATATCTGCTCAGATCCGGCTGCGCCGTCAGGCCAGCATATTTCTCAAGCAAGTCCTGGCTCTCCTGCCAGTCTTCCTTGGCCGACCAGAACAACGGCTTACCTTCGGTATGCTTGGTATTTGTGATCGTAAGCGTGCCGTTGATTTCGAGCAGGGCGATCTCGGTGTTGAAGGCGGGCGCGTGTTTGATGAATATCGCGGCCGCTTCATCGGGATGCTGCCTGGTGTATTCCCAGCCTCGTTGTGACGCCGCCAGGAACCGCTTCAGTCGATCCTGGTTCTTCGGATCCTTGGCCCAATCATTGTTGATGATGATGGCACTGCTCAACGTCGAGATGCCGGCCATATCGTAAAGCCTGGTCCAGCCCATCTTCACGCCGCTCTTGAGTTGCATACGCGGACCCTGATCCATAAAGTAGCCGAGCAGCGCATCGGACTGGCCGCCGAGAACAGCCTGCTCTTTCGCCGCCGGATTCGCGACGGTGACCAGCTTCACGTCGCTGACCTTCATGTCGAGCTTGCCCATGAAGGCGGTAAAGATCGCGAGGCTGGCATCGCCGGCGGTGATGGCGATACGGCTGCCCTTGATTTCTGAAATCTTGCTCGGACGCGGATTGTCGGCGCGATATATGAAGGACATCGGGCTCTGCTGGAGCGTCACGCCCACGGCCTTGATCGGCATGCCGGCATTGATGCCGCGCATCATCGTCGCCGCATCGACATAGGATACCGGGCTGGTAGCGTTGGCGGTCAATTGCGCCACCGTCGTCGATCCACTGCCTTCGAGGATTTCGACATCCAGGCCGGCGTCCTTATAAAATCCCTTGTCGAGCGCCACAAAGAACGGCGCGTGCTCCCCATAGAGCGTCCAATTCAAGCGAAAAGGGAATTTGTCCGGCTCTTGGGCATTAGCCGGCGCCGTCAACGTGATAGCGGCGGCGGCCGCCATCAGCGCCAATAAAACCTCTCTGCGTTTCATGGTATTGTTTCTTCCCTGTGAATTGTCTTCGTCTTCACGACGAAGCTCTTGTCGATCGTCACCAAGAACTTGTCCGCGCACTACATAGTCCCCAACTCCACCCGATGGCTGACATGCCAGGGGATCAGGAAGCCCTCCAGCAACTCCACGAGGTAATAGAAAACCAGACCTATGATGGTCAGTGCCACAATCGTGGCGAACATCAGCGCGGTCTCCATATTTGAATTGGTTACGAGCAGGAGATAGCCGAGGCCTTTGTCGGCGCCGACGAACTCGCCGACCACTGTGCCGGCAATTGCCAACGTCGCGGCGACCTTCAGTCCGCTGAACAGATACGGCAGGCTGGTCGGCAGTCTGAATCGCGCGAACACTTGCATTCGCGTTGCGCCCATCGAACGCGCGAGATCCATCATTTCCGACGACATGGAGCGCAGGCCAACAGCCGCGTCGATCACAATGGGAAAGAACGAGATCAGAAAGGCTACCAGGATTTTCGGCGTCGCTCCGACCCCGAACCAGACCAGGAACAACGGCGCGATCGCCACCTTCGGTATGATCTGGAAAAACAGCATGGACGGCATCACGAGCTGATTGAAGCGTCGCGATGATGTGATCGCAATCGCCAGCGGAATGGCGATGCCGACCGCCATGGCATAACCCGCCAGCATTTCATAGACGGTGATCCAGCCATTGCTAAGCAGCAATGGCAGTTGATCGATGAAGGCATGGCCGATGGCCGTCGGCGAAGGCAAGAGATAGGCCGGCACGCCCCAGAGGACCACGAAAATTTGCCACAGCAACAAGAAGCACGCGATGCCGGCCAATGGCGTCAATCTCTTGACGATGCCAGTCGCGGCTGCGCTCAAGGCGCCGGTATCGGACTTTGTAGAACCACCCACCAGAGTCATCCGTTCGCTTCCCAAGGGCCACATTGTTCGATCGTGTGGCTTCTTCAATGTATCAGAGGCTTCAAACCGGCAAAGCTTCGCGAGTCTCCGCTATTGGTATCATCGACCTTTGTGCGACATCCGGCAGTTCTATCCCCAACCCCGGTCCGGTCGGAACGACCAGGCTGTCGCCGCGCGGACGGAACGATGGGTCCATGGTGCCTCGGTCTACGAGATATTGCGGACCGTTGACCGCGGCAGGAAATTCGAGGCCGGCGCAGGCGAAGAAATGCGCGGTAGCGGCCATCGACAGTTCCGGATCGGTCAGCCCCGAGGCAAATAGCAGCAACCCGCTCTCCTGGAGCAGCCGCGCGATCCGCGTGGTATTCCACAAGCCGCCGCAACGGGCGACCTTCATGGCAATCCCATCGAACATCTCCAGCGCGATGAACTCTGTCACTTCGACCGGCGAGACGATGCCTTCATCCATGAGAATGGGCAGTGCGCCCAGGCGTTTCATGGTCTGATAGGCGCGAATTCGGTTGGGAGGCAGCGGCGATTCAAGCCCCTTAAGGCCCAGATCGGCAAGTTTCGGCGCCATCAGCAGCGCCGTGTCGAGATCGTAGCTCGTATTGGCGTCGCACCAATGAAAGCCATCGGGCGCAAACGTTGTGACCATGCGAACCAGTTCGAGATCGTAAGCCGGCCCCTGCGGCGGTCCAACTTTGATGTTAAAGCTGTCGTAGCCGAGCGCCCTGCCCTGTTCCAATTGCCTTTCGGCTCCGGCAAGCGTTGGAGCCTGGATCGTCCAACTGAGCTTGATCTGCTTCTTGCTCGCGCCGCCAAGAAGCTCGCTGACCGATTTGCCGGTCTGCTTGCCCCAGAGATCGTAGCAGGCGAGATCGATACCGGCCTTGCACAGAGGCTGGCCGACTGAAAATGACGGCCGAATCGCACGATCCATGCGTGCGTGAACGTCGGCAAGGTCGCTCGGGTCGGCGCCGAGTATGGCCGGCGCGAGATAATGCCGCAGCGTTGACTCGACGCTTTCGACGGTCTCGTAGGTCCAGGTTTCGACCGGCACAGATTGGCCCCAGCCCTGCACGCCGTTCTCGTCGGTCAGCCTGACGAGAATCGACGGACGTGAACCCGACTTGAAGAACTTGAATTCTCCAAGCAGCGGATAATCGAACCGCTTGATGTCGACGCTGGTGATCTGGGCCATCTCCGGCGTAATCCTCAGGTTTGCTCGGCCTCTCTAACGTTCCGGCCGTATCATGGTGTGCCGCAAGAGGGTTGGCATTGAGTTTAACTATCTGGTTAGATCAACGCGAGCGAAATTATCATGATGCCGTCAGGCATGCCCCCAGGCGGAGTTCGAATGAAGGTCAAATATCGCGGTATTTTCGGCATTTGTTCCCGGCCGCGGACACAACGGCGTCCCGCCGGTGAAGCTGCAGGGCGGTATCGGGCGGTTGTCACGTGACCGCCTCCCTTTTCACGGTGCGCGAGGTTCGCCTTTACGAACGAGACGTTCGCCTCCGAATGCCGTTCCGGTTCGGCGTGGTGACATTGACCGAGGCGCCGCAGTGTTTTGTGCGCGTGCGCATCGAGTTTGCCGATGGCCGCTCGCAGTGGGGTGCCGCGGCCGAAATGCTGGCGCCGAAATGGTTCGACAAACACCAGGAGCTGTCGAACGAGGACAACTTCGACCAATTGCGCCTGGCGCTCCGGTTGGCGGCCGGCGCCTATATGGACGGTCGGGCGCGAACCGCGTTCGGCCATTTCGCAGCGCATTACGACGAGCAGATAAAGACCGGCGCAACCCGCGGCCTCAATTCGCTTGTCGCCAGCTACGGCCCGGCGCAGATTGATCGCGCAATTCTCGATGCACTTTTCCTGTCGGCCGGTTGCTCGTTCTACGACGGCATGCGCTGCAATCTCGCCGGCATCGATCCGACGCTGCTCGGCCGCCGCGCTGGAGATCTCGCCGAATTGGACATGCCGCGTTTTCTCGCACAACTGGCGCCAGCGGAGTCCATCGCCGCGCGGCACACGGTCGGGCTGGTCGATGTCATCGGCGGCCATCCAGGACAGGTCAGCGACGGCCTGCCGGAATCCCTGGAGGAAGTCGCGGCAACTTACGGCCATCGCTACTTCAAGCTCAAGGTTGGCGGCAGACTTGACGCCGACCTGGCGAGGCTTGTCGAGATTGCCGCCGTGCTCGACCGCGCGTCTCAGCCTTATTTTGTTTCCCTCGACGGAAACGAACAATACAACGATATCGCCGCAGTGCTCGAATTGTGGCGGCAGATGCAAGATGAGCCGCGCCTGCGACGACTGGTCGCAAGCATTCTGTTCATCGAACAGCCCATTAGCCGCTCGCATGCACTCGATGACGACGTGTCGCCGTTGTCGCAGATCAAGCCGGTCATCATCGACGAATCCGATGACGAACTCGATGTTTTCCCGCGTGCCCGCGGCCTCGGCTATGCCGGTGTCTCCAGCAAGTGCTGCAAGGGGCTCTACAAATCCATTTTCAATGCCGCGCGCTGCGCACAATGGAATGCCGAAACGGGAGCGTCCCGCTACTTCATGACCGGGGAGGATCTAACGACCCAAGCGGGCCTCGCTGTGCAGCAGGATCTGGCACTGGTCAATCTCATCGGCATCACTCACGTCGAACGCAATGGACATCACTATGTTAACGGCATGGCAGGCCTGCCCGCGGCCGAGCAGACCGCGTTTCTGACCGCACATCCTGACCTTTACGAGCATAAACACGCCGCGGCGCGACTAAGTATTCGCGCCGGGCGGCTCGACATCGGATCGCTCGCCGGAAAAGGTTTTGCCTCCGGTGCTTACCCGGATTGGGAAACGCTCCAGCCCATGGCCTAGCTAGCTGCGACCCTCGTAGAGGTCGCGGCCGAGCACCAGAGCGCGAACTTTTCCATCGGCAATCCCGCGCTTGAGCATCCAGAATCCGCAATCTGGGTGGATGTATTTCACCCGGCCGACGCCCAGAATCTTGTCGGCGTGCTCGATCGCACGAGCAATGGATTCAGCCAACTCAATGACTGTCTGCTTGATGTCGACAACGCCGAGGCCGAAGCCGATCTCTGGACGCAGCTCCTTGAACACCGCGAGCTCCTCGGGCGGGCGATGCGCATTTTCCATGACGATGTGGTTCACATGCAACTTGTTCAGATAGTCGATGAGCTTGCCCCAGCTGCCCTTCTGAATGGTCTGGCCGCCATAGTTGCCGAAGCACAGGTGCACCGCAGGTACAGTCGGAATCGCATCAAGTACCCTGTTCATTGCGTCCGCCGCCCATTCCCATTCCTCCGGACTGCCCGGCAGATTGGCCTCGTCGACCTGGATCACGTCGGCGTCGATGTGCTTGACCTGTTCTGCCAGCACGTCGGCGATCGCCATGGTCAGTGCCGCTTTGTCCTTGTAGTGGTTGTCCAGCAGCATCTTGGCGAGCATGTGCGGACCGGTGAGCGTGAACTTCAGCGGCCGCGTCGCCAGTTTTCGTGCGCGCGCACAGGCGGCCGGGAGATCGAGCGAACCTGGCCCGATGGCGCCATCGACGACGCCCGGAGGTCGGCTGCGGAATTTATGATCCGCTGATTGCTTGAAGGCCAGCCACTCGGCCAGCCCTATCTCATTGCGCACGCCCGACATTGGTCGGACGAAGTATTCAATCATGCCGTTGGTTTCGGGATGATTGATGTCGAACCTGTAAAGTTCGCCGTCACAGACCAGATCGATCCCGGCCTGTTCCTGAGTATCGATTACGACACGCGTGGCGTCTATCACTGCTTGCTCGGATGGCAACGCCACCAGCCAATCCGGTACTGGATAGGAGCCGACTGTCGTAGTGAGGATGCGCGCGTTTTTTTTGCTATTTGAAGCTGACATTTGGCACTTTCCCTGGGCTGTTTTTTCTTGTTTGGCTTAAGCACGTTGGGCGGTCAGGCCTTTTGGCCGGGCTGCCTTTGAGGCGATCTCTGCTCCCTTTACCAGCGCGTTGAACTTTGCCCACACGATGGTCTCATGAATTTCGTCGTTGCCGGCAAAACTGGCAAAGCCGCAATCGGTGCCAGCCATCACGCGCTCAAACCCGAAAGCATCGATCCAGCGCCCAAGCCGTTGAGCAACCGACTCCGGATGCTCCACCATGACATTTGATTGCGTGATCATGCCGGGAATCATGATGACGTCGTCGGGGAGCTTTGCATCGCGCCACGACGTCCACTCATGCTCATGACGTGGGTTGGCCGCCTCGAATGAAAACGCTCCAACGTTGAGCCGCCCGAGAATATCGATGATATATTTGACCTCGATGTCGTGGACCCGCGGTCCGAAATTGATGCCGTAGCAGGTGTGAAAACGGACCCTCTCCTTCGGAATACCGCGCAGGGCGTGATTGATTGCGTTCACGCGTAGCGCAATCCACTTGCGGCAGTCTTCCATGCTCTTGTCCGGGTGGCACACGTAATAGGTCACCAAATGCGGATCGTCGACCTGGAGGATGAAACCTGCATCGACGATGGCCCGATATTCCTCTCCGATCGCTTCGGCAAGCCCGAACAGATAATCCTCTTCGGACCTGTAGTAGGCATTACGGTTCCAATCTTCGATGCTCGACACCGACGTCGACGGCACAAACGCGTCGACAACGTCGATGTCCTTCAATGCGGCTCGCAAATTGTGGAGATCTGTCTCGAGTGCTTGCCCGCCACAATATTTGACCGGCCCGGTACAAAGATAATGAGTATGCTTGGTATGTATGTTGGTTAGTTGCGGCGCGTAGTATTCGGGAAAGTCCTGGACCTCGCGGGATCCGGCCCATGGGCTTTGGTTGCGGTGAGCACTGTCGGGCTCGAAGCCTGCAAGACGCTCGTTGATGTAGGTGATGAAGCTCGGCTTACTCATCTCACCGTCATCTACGACGTCTATGCCAAGATCGACCTGCTTCCGCACGATATCCGACACTGCCTTGCGCACGCGGGCTCTAAATACCGCATCGTCGATCTTTTGACCCTCCCTGCGCGCGACGCTCATGGCATGAAGATCCGCCGGACGCGGCAGGCTTCCGACATGAGTTCGTAAGAATTCGATCGGCGCTGTGCTGCATGGCGCTTCCTTATTGATGATTGACGCACAAATTCTAAGCCTGTTAACTATCCGGTTACAAGAGGTCGCTTTCGCGCGCGACTCTTGGGTTTTGGCCCCGCCGGAATTTACTGTAATTATCGGACTTCAGTCCCCGCTCACGTAACCTGTCGGGCGTCAAGCGGTGGCTTAGACGCGAATTGTCGATCACAAGCCAAGTGCCCATATTGGACCGACATGGCTTCGGTCGCAGGCGTTACTTCGTCGGAACATCCGCGCACTTGAGCACATCTACCTCCCGTTGCGCGCCATGAAGGTCTCCGGCGAACCATCTTGCGGATTGACGAAAATGATGTCCTTGGGATCACGGCGGGGAGTGTCAACAGAGAGAAACACCACCGGATGCTGCAACAGCTTTGGCATCGCGTGAACCGTGCCACGCGTGAAGAACAAAAGTTGACCGGGAACGAACTCCGTCTCGGTCGCAGGATCCCCCATCCACGCTGTGCCACGGCCGGAAACCACATAGAGATATTCGTCGCAAGTTGCATGATAGTGCGGCGGTGTCGGCCTATAGACGCGGAACACCCGCGCGCTCGCTTCAGGCCGGCTGGTGAGATACTCGTCGACCAGCAAGGTTGACGCTGTATCAGGAAACGAGGCGGCAATCGCAGCAATGTCGAAGCGCCCGGTCTGTTGCGGTTGACCCGCGGTGGGCGTGACACTCATTTTTCGTGGCTTCATTTTCCCTGTCCCTGATCCGTCCGCTTGGTAGCCGTTGAAAGCAACACTTGCCCGGGCTTCACTCATGCTGTCTTCTCTATATCGAGCCCGCGCAACAAATCGCGCAGATACATCGGGCTTAACGGCTGACGCTCGACAACCACCCCGAATGGTGCCAGCGCGTCATTAACCGCGCTCGGCAGCGCGCCGATGGCCCCCATCACGCCTCCCTCGGACATCCCCTTGCTGCCGGTTGCCGTTCGCGGACTTGGCGTATGTTGGGAGATGACCTGGATTGGCGGAATCTCAACCGCCGTGGCGATCAAATAATCGGCAAACGTTCCGGTGCGATTCTGGCCTGTCTCGTCATAGACGACCTCCTCCAGCAAAACGCCGCTGATGCCCATTGCGACAGCGCCCTGCTGCTGGCCACGAACGATCGCCGGGTTGTAGACCGTGCCGCAATCTTCGACGACAAGATATCGCTCGATCCTCACTTCGCCGGTCGCCGTGTCGACACGTACCTCACAGACGTGCGTGGAATTGGAGAAAGTCATCGGCGGCGGATCGTAGGCGCGGTGAACCTCGAGACCTGGCTCAAGCCCCGGCGGAAGCCGCAAGGGGTCGAGATAGGCGACATGGGCGATGTCGGCAAGCGTTAGCCCAGCATCATTCCACTCGCCCCCAAGCCGCCGTTCGACCCGGCCGCCATGTAGCCGCAATTCGCCGGCGCTGTTAAGGCCGAGCAGACCCGCTGCGATAATCAACACCTTGTCACGCAGCGCTTGCGCCGCAAGGAACAGCACGCCGCCACCAGCGGTGCCGCCCCGGGCGCCGCGGCTCCCCATCCCGTAGGGTGCGATGTCCGTGTTACCAAGATGAACACGCACGTCCGCCGGATCGGCACCAAGCGGCTCAGCCACGACTTGCGCAAACGTCGTCTCATAGCCCTGGCCAGATCCCATCAGGCCGACGGAGGCGCTGATCGCGCCCGACGGTTCGATCTTGACCCAGCCAGCCTCATGGCCCGAGCCGGGAATCCCGGCCGCCTTGTAGAAGGCCGAGCCGTAGGTTGTGGATTCGACGACACAGCACAGTCCCATTCCGCGAAAGATGCCGCGCGCGCGATCTTGCGCCTGACGATCGCGAAATGCAGCGAGGTCGAAGCTGCGCAACGCCGTCTCCAGCGTCTCAAGGGGCGTCACATCTTCGAGCACAAGGCCTGAAGGCATTGTGAATGGCAGATCGCTCTGCCGTACCATGTTGAGACGCCTTAGCTCGATCGGGTCGCGACCGAGTTTTCGGGCCACCGCCTCGATGGTTCCATCCATCACCCAGCTCGTGATCGCCATTGGCGCACGCATCGGGCCGTTGCCGCATTTGTTGGTGAGTGCGACCTTGATGTCGCAGGCGTAGTCGCTGATGCGGTAGGGACCGGTTGCGATCATGGTCACAACGCGGGCGAGATAATTGGCGGGATAGAAGCAGTAGGCGCCGAAGTCTTCGGCAATCTCCAGTTCCAGCGCCAATATGCGACCATCGCGGTCGACCGCGGCGCGGGTCCGCACCACGTCCTCGCGGGCGTGACTTGCCGCAAGAAGATTTTCGCCCCGATCCTCGCGCCAGCGCACCGGGCGGCGAAGCTGCCGCGCCAGCGCAGCAACGGTCAGTTCCTCGCGATACAGCGCGATCTTTTGTCCAAACGCCCCGCCGATATCAGGACAAATGACGGTCACCTGGGATTCCGCAAGGCGCATGCGGCGCGCGAGCTGGGTTCGAAACGGATGCGGCACCTGGTTGCCGATGTGCATGGTGAGATGCCGACGCCCGGCGTCCCACAGTGCGCAACATCCCCGGGTTTCGATCGGAGCGTGGGTTTGCCGCGGCTGGCGGAATTCGGCGGTGACGACCACCTCCGCTTCCGCAAAACGCCGGGCCGGATCCCCGTGACTGAAACCCTGATGGGCAACGAGGTTCGACGGCAGGCTTCCGTCGACCAGCGGCGCATCTTTGACGAGCGCCTTCTCAAGGTCGGTCACCGCCTCGAGCGGCTCATAGACAATGTCGACAAGCTCGGCGGCATCCTCCGCGAGATAGCGGTCGGTCGCAACGATGCAAACGACGGGATCTCCGATGAAGCGGACCTTGTCGCGTGGAAGCGTCGGAAATTCGGTCGGGTGCAGTCCCTCGATCGGTGGGGCCATGCGCTGCGGCGTGGTCCATTCGGAAAGCTCGCGTCCGGTCACCACCGCGACGACGCCTTCGGCCGCGCGTGCCGCCTCAATTTCGATTGAGACGATGCGGGCGTGGGGATGCGGCGAGCGAACAAAATGTGCGTGCAAGCAGTTTGGCACGGCGATGTCGTCGAGATAGCGGCCCTGGCCGGTCAGGAGGCGGAAATCCTCCTTTCGCGGCAGCGCCGCCCCGATGGTGCGTGCCTCACTCATGTCGCCGACTCCTCCCGGCGCCGTGCGGCGGCTTGTTTCACCGCGGCGACGATATTGTGATAGCCCGTGCAGCGGCACAGATTGCCCGAAAGCGCATCGCGGATTTCGGCCTCCGTCGGATCTGGATTCTCCTTCAACCAGGCTTCCATGGTGACGACGATGCCAGGGGTACAAAAGCCGCACTGCAGCCCATGCGCTTCATGCAAAGCTTGCTGGACCACGGAGAGTTCGCCATTTGCCGCGAAGGCTTCAACGGTGGTGATGGAATGTCCCTGGGCCTGCACCGCATAGAGAAGGCAGGCGCGGGCCGGCGCATCGTCGAACAGGATCGTGCAGGCACCGCAAACCCCATGCTCGCAACCGACATGCGTGCCGGTGAGACCACAATTTTCGCGCAAGACGTCGGACAGCAGCCGCCGCGGCTCGGCGAACAGGCGATAGGTCGTGCAATTGACCGTCAGGACGATGGGAATCGGTGTGCGATCCGTCATTGCGCGCGCTCCAGAGCCTCGTGGAGCGCTTCGCGGGTCAGGCGTTCGACCAATTCGCGGCGAAAGACGATCGGGATGCGTTCATTGTCGTCGATGTCCACGACCGCGGCGACCTCGCTCGCCACTCTTGCCGACCAGTTCCGGCAAAGTTGGACAGCGAATTCGGCGGGCACCATCCGCTCGGCACGCATCGGAACGGGGCCGATGCCACCGATCGCAAGGCTCAACCCGCGGATTTCAGAATCGCCTGCACGCTGCAGCCGCGCGGCCACGGCGACGATGGCAAAATCGCCGGCGCGGCGATTGAACAGTCGGAAACCCCAGCCGTCTCGCGCCTGGCGCGGCGGCAGGCGGACCGCGACCAGCAGTTCATCCGGCTCCAGCGCCGTCGTGAAGATCGAGACGAAGAAGTCTTCGGCCGTGACGGTTCGCCGCGCGGTTGCGGTGCGCAGCTCAAATTCAGCGTCGAGCGCGAGCGCCGCCAGCGGCAACTGTGCCGCGGGGTCTGCATGGGCGAGGCTGCCGCCGATCGTGCCGCGCTGACGGATCGCATAATGCCCGATCGTTCTGGCGGCGTGGGCTAGCATCGGCGCATGACTCGCCACCAGCGCATCGGCACCAAGCTGGTGGTGGCGTGCCAGCGCACCGATCGCCAGCCGTTGGCCGTCGAGCCTGATCTGGCCAAGCTCCTTGAGCCCATTGATATCAATCAGATGATCGGGCCGGGCGAGCCGCATGTTCAATATCGGCGCAAGGCTCTGGCCACCCGCTATGATTTTCGCCCCATCGCGCCAGTGCGCGAGGCTCGCCAGCGCCGCATCGAGGCTGACAGGCGCCTCGAACGAGAAACGAGCGGGCTTCACTGAACGCGCTCGCCCGCGAGCGTCGCGCCGCTCGCCATGTCGAACAGATGCAGCCGCTCGCCGACCAGCCCGAGCCGGATCGCCGCCCCTTCCTGGTACCGCGCCTCCTTGTCGACCCGAACGAAGACGTCACGGCCCTCGACCTTGAGACCGAGGAACCGATCCGATCCCACCGGCAGCACGGAATCGACTGTGCCGGCGATCGTCAATCCGGGTCCCGCGGCGTCAGCCCTGCAGACGTCTTCGGCACGCAACCCAAGGACAACGGGCCTTTCGTCCTGGCGAACGAGTTGCCTGGCAAACTTCTCCGGCAGCGAGATTGCTACCCCGCCGCAGCGAAAGGTCGGGCCGCCGCCTCCTGGAGCGATGACGCCGTCGAGGAAATTGATCGCGGGGTTGCCGAGGAAGGAGGCCACAAACATGTTGGCCGGCCGCTCGTAAACGTCATCGGGGTTTCCGATCTGCTGGATCACGCCGTCCTTCATGACCACGATACGATCCGCCAGCGTCAGCGCCTCCGCCTGATCGTGCGTGACATAGACGAAGGTGGTCTGCATCGCCGTGTGCAGATGCTTGATTTCGGCGCGCATGGAAATGCGCAAAGCCGCATCCAGGTTGGACAGCGGCTCATCCATGAGGAATACGGCGGGCTGGCGCACCATGGCGCGGCCGAGCGCAACACGCTGGCGCTGGCCTCCCGACAACTGGCTCGGACGCCGCTGCAGCAGGTGGCCGATCTCGAGCTTCGCCGCGGCATCGCGGACCCGGCGGTCGATCTCGGTGCCGTCCACCTTGCGCATTCGCAGGCCGAACGCGATGTTCTCGTAAACCGATTTGTGCGGGTAGAGCGCATAGCTCTGGAACACCATCGCGACATCGCGCTTGTTCGGCGGCAGAACGTTGACGATCTGGTCGTCGAACCACAGTTCGCCTTCGGTGATCGCCTCGAGGCCCGCGATCATGTTCAGGGTGGTCGACTTGCCACAGCCCGATGGCCCGAGCAGCACGACGAATTCCTTGTCGCGAATCTCGAGATCAAGGTCCTTCACCGCCAGGACATCACCTGCGTAGCGCTTGGTAACGGAGTTGAAGCGGATCCTGGCCATGCCGACCACCTCATCCCTTGACTGCGCCGGCGGTCAGGCCGGACACGATGTAGCGTTCGAATATCAGCGCCAGGATTACCGGTGGGATGATCGCTAGCACGCCGGCGGCGTTGATGAACGAGAAGCTGATGGTGAAATCCGAGGTGAAGGACGCCACGATGATCGGCAGCGTCTGCGAGGCCGGCGTTTGCGTAAACATCAGCGCCAGCAGGAACTCGTTCCAGCTGGCGAGAAAGGCGAACAGAATAACGGCCACCAGCGACGGACGCGCGAGCGGCAGATAGACCCGCAGCAGCGTCTGCAGGCGCGAGCACCCGTCGACCCGCGCCGCCTTGTCGAGTTCGTCCGGGAGCGATTCGAAATAGCTGACCAGCACGAAGACCGAGAACGGCACCGTGACCGCGAGGTAAGTGATGATCAGCGCCCAAAGGCTGTCTAGCAGGCCGAGGTTGCGAATGAACAGGAAGAACGGCACGACCAGAGCGATGTCAGGGATGACGCGCGTCGTGAGAATGGCGTAGATCGAGGCCTGCCGCCCCCGGAAGTGAATCTTGGCCATGGCGTAGGCGGCCGGGACCCCCACCAGGAGATTGAGCAGCACCACTGCGCAGGCGACGATCAGGCTGTTTCGCATCGCGGGCAACAGGTTCGACGCGGTCGACGGAATGAAGCCGCCGCTGGCGGGATCGGCCGCTTTGCGGGTCTCGTAGGTGACGGTCTTGTCCTTGGCTGCGAAGATGGCCTCGAAGTTCTGCAGGGTCGGCGTGCTCGGAATCCAGTGCGGCGGCTTGGAGGTGATCTCACGCTCGCTTTGCACGGACGAGGAGACGAGCCAGGCGATCGGCGCGAGCACGTAGCCCAGGAAAAGTGCCGACGCCACCAGGAGCACTGCGGCCCTTCCGAACCGCCGCAACGAGGAATGGGCCCGATAGTGCCGGACCGGCGTCGACAGGGTCGCTTCGGCAATCGTCATCTCAGATCCTTCTCGCGAGCACCCGGATGATCACATAGGCGAGCGCGAGCGTGGCCAACGCCAGCACGTAGGCCATTGCCGCTCCGGTGCCGAAGGACAGATTGCGAAAGGTCTCGACATAGATGCGCCAGGCGACGACGTTGCTCGCATCGCCCGGCCCACCCTCGGTGAGAATGAAGAACAGGTCGAAGTGACGAATCGCCATCATCGTCTCGTAGACGACAACGAGCGCGAAGGCCGAGGACAGCTGCGGCAGCGTGATATGGAAGAAGCGCCGCACGATATTAGCGCCGTCGACCCTGGCCGCGGCGTACAGATCCGGCGGGATCGTCTTTAAGCCCACCAGCAGCAGAATGGCGGCCAGCGGCATCTCCTTCCAGACGAATGCATTGGCGATCAGCGGCAGCGTCTTTGCGGAGTTGCCGAGCCACACCATGTAGGAGTTGATGAAGTCGAGCTGGTAAAGCAGCCCGTTCAGCGCGCCATAATTGGAATCGTAGATCCACTTCCACATCAATGCATTGGCAACGTAGGGAATGGCCCACGGAACCAGCAGCAGGGCGCCCAGCAGGCGGCGTCCCGGAAACTCCTCGTTGAGCAATAGCGCGACCAGAAGCGCCAGCACCACGATTGCCGCGACGGAGAGCACCGAGAAGTAGGCGGTGCGCTGGACGGCTTGCCAGAAATGCGTGTCGCTGAGCACTGCCACGTAGTTGTCGAGGCCGACGAACGGCATGCGCCCGGGACGCGTCAGCCGAAGCGAGAATAAACTGATGTAGAATGAATACAGGATGGGAAAGACCGCAACCGCCAGCAGCACGATCGCCAGCGGCGCGAGGAACAGAAGCGCGGCGCGCTCGTCATAGGTGAGCGCGCCACGCAGGCGCGGTTGCGCGGGCTTGATGATCACGCTCGGCGTCATGGCAACGACCTTCGCAAGCAGCTTCAGCTCTGCTTCTTCAGCTCGGTCCACTTGGCGGCAGAGGTGTTCAGCGCCTGCTCGACACCGATCTTGCCCATGATGGCCTGCTGCCAGGCTGTGCCGTTGACGTCGTTCCATTCGCCGAACCACGGCGTTACGACGTCCTTCTTGCGCGCCAACGACTGTTGCTGGCCGATCAGATTGACGTCACCGTAGCTCGCGTAGGCGGCGCGGATTTCCGGGTCGCTGAACAGCGATTTCTGCCCGAACCCGGACCCGACATCCTTGAACAGCATCTTCTGGAACTTGTAGTCGCCGTCGGCTTTGCCGCCGAACCATTCCATCAACTTGACCGTATCGGCGGCGCGCTGCGCGTCGGCTTGCGCGCGCGGCGTCATGCCATAGAAGCGCATCCATCCGACCGTCGCATTGGAGCCGTTTTCGCCTTTCGGCATCAGGGCGATCTTGGCATTGCCGGCAAGCTTACTCTGGGCAGGATCGTTCAGGGTGCGCAGGCGGTATTTCGGGATCAGGCCGAACGCGTGTTCGCCCGATGAAAACGCCTTGAGCACTGCAAGCTCGCCGGTCTCGACGCAGGACGGCGACAGGATCTGGTGCTTCTGCACGGCGTCGGCCAGCCAGCGGAGCGCTGGGCCGGCGCCGTGGGCGGGATCCTGCATCACTGCATTGCCCTTGTCGTCAACGAAGCGGCCGCCATTGGAATAAACCATCGCGGTCATGAACTCGATCAGCCAGCTCTCCTGGGCCATCGAGATCAGCACCGGCCACCGCGTCAGCCCCTTGTCCTTGATGATCCTGGATTGCTCGACTACCTCCGCCCAGCTGGCGGGCGGCGCCGCAATGCCGGCCTTGGCCAGCAGGTCGGCGTTGTAAATGAAGGCCATGTAGTCGGTATAGTAGGTAATGCCGTATTGCTTGCCCTTGTAGGTCATCGAGTCGACGCAGAACTGCTCGACGTCGGAATTGTCGACCAGCGGCTTGTACTGGTCGACCGGCAAGATCCAGCCCGCTTCAGCCCATTCCGGCAACCAGCTGTCCGAGACCCACAGGGTGTCGATCGGCGCCTTGCCGATGAACCTGGTGATCATCGTCTCGCGGTATTGGGCCCAGGGACTATTGCTGTAGTTCACCTTTATTCCGGTCTTGGCCTCAAAGGCCGCGATGTGGCTCTTTACGGTGTCGACGGCGGCCGACCACGTCGCGAAATTGATCGGTTCGCCAGCGAGCGCCCGGCCTGCCCGACCGACAAGGGCCGCGGCTGAAATTGCACCGACGCTGGCGAGAAATGAACGGCGGCTGAGCTTGCTGTTCGCGGTCACGTCTGATCCTCCCCCTCGTTGGGTCCCTGCACAGATCCTCGCTGATGCGCGGCTTCTGGCGGCCCGCCTTCCGATAGAAGCTATCACCCTTCCCTTAAGTCGTAAACTGACGATTTAGATGCGCGCCTACGAGAAGCGGCACCCGCCTCAACCACTCGCGCCTCGGCGGCCATGGCCGAAAAACCGGCTATAAACTGTCGGACATACAGAGCCACTATCGCCTCTGGAAATACCTCTTGGCTCGCGCCATAGACGTGACGGCGGATCGCAAAATGCGAGATCGCTCCATGTAGCGCCCAGCCGAGCTCGTGGATCAGCCGCTGATCGCGCGGAAGCTCTATTCCTTGCGCGTCCGCCGCCTCGACCACGATCGTTTCCATCAGCTGATGGACGATCGCGGCGTTGTAGTCTGGAGCCATACGAGCCTCTGCAAGCGAGGCGTACAGAAAGAGGCGCAGCCACTTCCGGGTCAACACCGTGGAAGAGTAATTCTGATAAAAATCGATCAACCGTTGATCGAGCGGACGAGAACGATCTTTGAGCTGGATCATCCAGACCGCTTTGAAGGGTGCAACGATAGCTTCCTGATAGACCTCGTCGAGCAGTTGCGACTTCGATGGGAAGTACCGATAGAGAAGCCGTTGCGCCACGCCACAAGCGGCGGCAAGAGCACGAGTTTGCGCCGTGAGACCATACTCGGCAAAGAAATCTGTGGCGCGATCGAGGATCTTGGCCCGGCGTTCTGCGGGCGGCAATCTTGTCACCACAGCCGGTTTGCCGCGAGCCCCCTTCGCCTTGGTCGGCCCTTGCGATTTGCCGGTCAACAGTTCGGAGCGCGCGCGCATCCCGAGCACCTTGATAAGTCGTCAACTGACGACAGTTTAGGCCGACAACGCGTCGAGCGCAATCCGCTCCTGGCTTTCGTCGAGCGGGCGGCTGCAACGATACGCCGATTCCGATGAAAAAGACCGGCAATATTCGTTGTAATGGCTTCGTCGCGATGTAGCCGAACTGCTCTACCAGTCCCTGTGCGAGCCCTGGGGTGGGCATCGGGATCAGCTTGCTCTCTTTCGAACTTTCTGGGCGTTGACCGCGAGAATGAATTGGCATGCGGCGCGCCTGAAGTGCTTGTCGCATCACCGCGCGGGCACGAACGCTGTGACCTCAATCTCCACTCGCGTACCGGAAAGAACAGGATCATGCGCTCGACCTCTGGGCTGTGACCGGAGTGGTACTCGTCGCATAAAGCGGGACGCCGTCGTTCGGCGAAGGCCCGAAGCCCCTCTTTCGCATCGTCGGTTTGAAGCAACTTCTTTTGCGGCGCGCCTTGGAGCGCGAGAGCCAAGTGAACGTCAACGGCGCACCCTGCCCGCGGCCGCTGCTTGAGATTGAGAGTGCTTCGGTCGCTGAGCCTAGCTAGCCCGCCCGAGACGTACGCATTGCCGGTTAAGCGTTGTTTTAGGTAATAAAGCACCTTTAATTCGCCGACTCCCACAATAGCGAATTCCGCCGGCCAAGCGATTTAATTGCCGGACGCCTTTTCAGGGGCACCGCAAGAAAACCAGGCAAGTTAATTCTTTCTCTGCAACCGGTCGGGTGCTATCGTTTCGTTTACAATTTATTTAATCATTTGTCGGGTGGGGCAGTTGAACAAGCTTTTACCTCCCGGGACAGATGCGTCCGCTTCTGAGTTGATTAAGTTCGATTTCCATTCGCTACCACGACACGATCACTCAGGCGCCGTTACTGTTCCCGATGCTCATCTCCTGTTTTCAGGTGATTATGCGCGTGCGGGTACCGATCTGGTTATTTCAGATCAGGTTCACCGGTTTGTCGTGCCTCATTATTTTTCGGGCGATAAGCGTCCGATGCTGGTGTCTCCTGAAGGAGCGCCGCTCGATGCACGGGTCGTCGACGCCCTGGCTGGCCATACAGCGTATGCTCAGGCTGGCGCGCCTGTTTCCGCTGCCAAAGTTGTAGGCCACGTCGTCAAGATGACGGGCAGCGCCAGCATCGTTCGAAACGGTGTGGCTATCGTGGCCAACACCGGCGATACGCTCTATCAGAACGACGTCGTGCAAACTGGCAGCAACTCAACGATGGGTATGGTGCTGGATGACGGTTCGGCGTTCAATTTATCCGCAAGTGCGCGGTGCATGTTGAATGACCTGGTTTACGATCCGGCGGGCAGCTCAAACAAATCGCTGTTTACTCTCGTCCAAGGGGCAGTCAGCTTTGTTGCTGGCCAGGTTGCTCCAACGGGCGATATGGAGGTCGCGACTCCTGTCGCTGTGATCGGCATCCGCGGCACGGCAGTGCTCTTGGACATCGGCTCAACCGACGGAAGGGTCGCGATCTCAGTTGCCGATCAGCAGGACGGCAGCGTTCACGCCGTTCAGGTTTTCAGGTGCGCTCCAACGAACATACCAGGCGTTTGCACCGCCGGGGACCAGATCGGAACAGTCACCAGCAATGGCCCCGCATTCTCTATTACGCCTGGCGCCAATCTCCAGATCAGCACTCAAGAAATCAGCAAGACTCCCGCTCAGGTCACACAGGAATTCAGCGCATTCCAGCAAGTGCTAAGTACCTACGATGCTGGCAAGCAACTCTTCCCGAACCTGCCGCAGCATACCGAAAATTTAAATCACGATAACAACGCAAATCCCGGTACGACTCGAACTGCTGTCGGCAGCGCTCCGATACTGCCTAGTGAGCCTCCTACGACCACAGTGTTCGATAACGCCGCCACCCGTGCCGTAGCGGATAGCGGAAGTGACTCTATCGCCCAAGCCGTGGCATCGGCGACTTCCGGGAGTGTCGGAAGTGGGAGCATTACTCCGCAGTCTCAGACTCTGTCTTTGGAAACAAGCCAAATTGTTTTTGTGAAGGAGACTGCGCCTCCCGCTCCGGTCGAAATCATCAACACGGGCGGCCAGATAAACCAGACGGTACAGACGATTACTGGGACGGTTGACGCAGCCTATGCGGGAACCACCATCGCGATCCTCGACACCTATAATGGCGTCACGACCACGCTCGGCACTGCTACAGTCAGCACCGGAGGGACATGGAGCACGAGCGTTACGCTAACTGGGATTGGCTCGCACAGTATCGTAGCTCAGGACGCCACGGCAAACAGCACAAGTGTGCCTGTGATGTTTATGCTCGATACCACGGCGCCGAGCATTGCGATCACCAACACGGGTGGCGCGACCAACCAGGCGGTGCAGACGATCAGCGGCACGGTCGACGTTGCCGATGCCGGTGCCACTGTCACGATCTTCGACGGCACGACGGCGGTTGGCATGGCCATCGTGCAGAGCAACGGCATCTGGAGCAGCAGCGTTACGCTGGCGGGCGGCATCAACTCGCTGACGGCTGAGGTCACCGACGCGGCTGGCAATACCGGAACCAGCCCGGCGGTGGTCTTCACGCTGGCGACCACGGCGCCCTCGATTGCGATCGCGGCGCCGGTGGCCGGCGACAACGTCATCAACAAGGCCGAGGCTGCATCCGGCGTCACCATCTCCGGCACGGCCACCGCCGGCAGTGCGGCGGTCAACGGCCAGACCGCGACCATCACGCTCGTCGACGGCGGCAATGCGGTCAAGGACACCTACACGGCGACGGTGACCAACGGCGGCTGGTCGGTGAACGTGTCGGCGGCCCAGGCCCAGGCCCTGGCCGACGGCAGCTACAGCATCAGGGCCAATGTCTCCGATGCCGCCGGCAATGCGGCGCCGACCGCGAGCCAGGCCATTGCGCTCGAGACGGTTGCGCCCACGGTTGCGATCGGCACCGCAGGCACCACCACCAACCAGGCGACGCAGACGATCTCCGGCACGGTCACCGCGGCGGCCGGCGAAGCCGCGGTCGGAGCGACGGTGACGCTGTTCGATTCCGTGAACGGCGGCACGGCGACGCAGATCGGCACGGCCACGGTCGGCAGCGGCGGGGCCTGGAGCACCAGCGTCGTCCTGTCGGGCAACGGCAGCCACAGCATCGTGGCCCAGGATACCGACGCCGCCGGCAATCCCGGAGCCAGCACGGCGGTCACCTTCACGCTGACCGTCGTCCCTGGGGGCTGGAGCGATCCGAGCGGTGGAAACTGGAACGACGCAGCAAACTGGAGCTCGGGATCGGCTCCAACCGCCACCTCAAGCGTCGTCTTCAATCCGATCGGCGCAACGGCGCCTTACGTCGTGACCATTCCGTCAGGCACGCAGGCCTTTGCCAACTCCGTCACCTTGAACGATCCCAACGTGACCTTGCTTGATGAAGGCACGCTTGCGATCGTGGCTTTGCTAACTGAGATTTCCGGAACTCTCGAGATAGAGAACGGGGGCATTCTCTCCCTCGGCGGCGGCTCGCCGTTCTCGGTTGATTTTGCAGGAACTGGCGGCAGCCTCGGACTCGGCTCTTCTGGCTTCACGGGAACGATCAATGCGATCTCCACGGCGACCGGATCCGTGACGATCTCCGGCGGCGGCGCCATTGCGACGAACTCTGGTGACGCGCTCGATCTGCAGGGTTCTGGCGGGACCCTGGCCAACCCGGCGACCCTCGGAATTGTCTTGACTGGAGCAGTCACGGGAGCCGCGACAGGGATCAGCGCCATTCAGAATGGATTCGGCGCTATCGCCATTTCCACCACTGGCCCCATCGTTGGCCTGGCCGGCAACGGTATCCTGGCAGAAAATCTGAATGCCGCCGACAACAGCGACATTACGATCGCTGCAAGCGGAAATGTCAGCGGCACGAATTACGGGATCGGTGCCCTCACAGATGGCGGCGGCAACGTATTTGTGTCTGCAAATCCGAACGTGACCATCGCGGGGCGGCCAAGAGGAATTTGGGCGGGCTCAAATGGCACCGGGGACGTCTCGGTAACGACTTCATCTGGCGATGTTGTTACCTCCCAGGGCGCTGGAATCAGCGCGTTCAACCAAGCCACATCAATTCCGCTAGCTGATGCAAGCACGATTGTTGTGACCGCCAACGGGACCATCAACTCGGGCCCCCAACTGAATCCGGACGGTTCGCAGCCAGCGGGCATCCTCGTGGGTTACAAGGGCGGCACCACTAGCACGCCGAACGCGAACGTCTTCGGCAACGTGACGATCGACAGTTTCGCCAACATCACGGCTTCGGGCGGCGACGGCATTCGCGGCTATAATTACGGCACTGGCGACATCACCGTCACTGATGAGGCGAACACCACGATTGTTGCTCCAGTTGAGTTTGGAATTCGTGCCCAAAATTACGGTTCTGGCAACATATCCATCACGACGTTGTCCGGCGATTTAATTACGTCGGGAGCCAGCGGAATTTCTGCTGTCAATTCTGCCACAGCCATCGCAAACACGGCCGGCAGTTCGATCAGCGTCATAGCTCATGGTACCATCAATTCCGGCACCAACCTGAACCCCTCAGGATCACAGCCGCAAGGTATCATCGCTGTCTATTATGGCGCCAATGGCTCTATCAATAACGCCATCAACGGCACGGTTTCGATCGACAATTTTGCAAATGTCGTCGCCGCCGCAGGCTACGGCGTTGAAGGTTTTAACATCGGCAACGGCCTGGTCACGGTTACTGCTGAGTCAGAAACCTCGATTACGGGGGCTCAATACGGTATTGGCGCCTATTCGCTGGGTACCGGCTCCGGTGGCGTTATTGTCAACGTTCTCGCCAACGCGACAATCACGGCCGGCAGGCTCTATGGACTCTGGGGCATTCAGGCCAACTCAAACAACAGCTCGAATATTTCTGTTACGACGTTGACCGGTGACATTATAAATTCCGGTGGCACGGGAATCAATTCCAACAATGCTGCGACAAGCGCTCCCTCCTCAAGCCAGATTTCGATCATTGCCAATGGTACCGTCGGCTCCGGCTTCGACATGGGTAACGGTGGCGGATCGCCCGGCGGCATCTGGGCCGGCTACAACAATAACAACTCCAGCACCTTCAATAGCGCTATTGCCGGCAACGTCATCATTGACAGTTTTGCAACGATCAATGCGGCAGCTGGCACTGGCGTTGGAATGTACAACTTTGGGGTCGGCAATGTAAATTTGACCCTGGAGTTGACATCCGCGATCAACGCCCCGCTTCAGGGTGTGTCAGCATTTGCCAATGGCGGCGGCAATGTCTCGATCGTCAATAGCGGCACCATCACCGCTGCGAGCGGTATTGGCGTCGTAACGGGCACCGGAACCAGCCTTGCGACCACCGGGAGCGGCGTCATTTCCCTCACCAATTCGGGCAGGGTGACCGGTCTCGGCTCTTCCCAATTTGCGGCCATTCAGTTCGCCAATAACAGCACGCAAGGCGCGACCTTCTCTAACACCGGAACCGTTGTCGCGAACCTCTACAATGCCGGCAGCAGCTTGAGCCGAGCGATTTTGGACTATAACGGCACGCTGGCCGGCAACAATGGTTCGATCACGATCAACAATTCCGGAACGATTTCCGGCAACGTCTATCTGGGCGCGGCCGCGACGTTGAACAATCAGTCCAGCGGCACCTGGAACGTCCGCGGGCAGAATTACTTCAATGGCACGAGCACGATCATCAATGCCGGGATCATCAACTTCGCCGCCCTAACCGCCCTTTATGAATCGGGAAGCCTTACGTTGTCGAATTCCGGCACGGTCAACGTGGCCGCGATGGGAGCCGCCACCATTCAGGCCGCGGTTTCCGGCACGGGCGGCGTATTCAATATCGGCAATCAGGCCGGACTCGAATTCTTAACCTCGGTTGCCGGCCAGGCGATCTCCTTTGGCAACAACGAGGGGATGTTGATCCTGGACAACCCGACGGCATCGGGTTTCACCAGTTCGATTACCAATCTTGCGCTCGGGGATATCGTCACCCTGCAAGGTGCCCCCATCAGCGGGATTTCATTCAGCGGCTCGACCCTGACGGTGGCACAGAACGGCGTGACGACGTTCGCTCCCACCACAGTCTCGGGGGCACTGTCCGGGACTACCTTCAACCAGCTTTCCAGCAACACGATCGTGCTCGCACCGACGACGCCGACGCTTGTCGCTTCGGCATCTTCTCCCGTCAGCGAATTGGGGTCGACGGCCGCGTTCTATTACATGAAGGGCGCGACCATTTCCGAAAGCACGGGTGTCGGACTGACCATTACGAGCAGCGATCTCAGCACGACCGATACGGTCTTCGCCGAGATCGATCAGGCCTCCGCGATATCGGTCACCGGCACGTTCACCGGCCTGAATTTTACCTCTACTGCCGCGAATATCGCTGTCATCAACGCCGGAAGCATTTCTTCCTCGGGGGGCCACGGCCTCAGCACAACTTCGAATTCGGCGACCGGGTCGGCCACCATCGTAGACTTCGGAAGGATCAGCGGCGCCGTGGCGGGAGTCCAGGCCAGCACGAACGGAACGGGGCCGACATCGGTCGTCCTGGTCGGGTCCGCTTCCGTCAACGCGTTGAGTACGAGTGTAATCACCAACGGCGCGACCGCGACCACGACCAATACACTGAGCTTCGCATCGACGCCGTCGTGGATCGGGCCGGGGATGACCGTTTTCGATCTCACGACGGGCAAGAACATCGGTACCGTACTGTCGACTGCGAGTACCACGGTGACTCTGGCGGCCAACGCGGCCAACGCGGTCAATAGCGGCGATACGCTGCTATTCCCTGTGACAGCGCCCACCAGCGCAGCGACCGCAACAACGAGCGCGATATTGACCTTCGCCTCGACGCCACCGTGGATCGCGCCCGGTATGGCCGTCTATGATGTCACGACCGGCAAAGGCATCGGCGTCGTATCGGCGACCACGGGCACGACAGTCACGCTCAAGGCGAACGTGTCGAGCGCCGTTGCAAGCGGCGATACGCTGTCGTTCGCCTCGGAAGGCGTCCTGGTACTGCCATCGACAGGCAGCGCCAGCGTGACCACGGCGCAGGGAACGAACATCAGCGCCACCGGCTTTGGCATTCTGGTTCAGGATCAAGCGTCTTCCATTCCGGCCGCAAACAACAGTTCGCTTACAGTCTCCACGGGGGGCCTGGTCACAGGCGGAACCGATGGCACCGCAGCAATTCGCGCAGACTACCTCGGCGGCACGGTATCGACGCCGAACCCAAATGTGTTCGGCAATGTCGCGGTCAACAATATCGGGACGATCGACGCCATCGGTGGAACGGCCATCGATGCCTTTACCGACGGCACGGGCAATGTCACCGTGTCGAACGCGGGACAGATCAATCCATCCACTCTGTTCAGCCCGGCACCGCAATACGGCATCAAGGCCTCGAACTTCGGCAGCGGCAACGTCACCGTCGTTGGCGAAGTAGGCTCGACCATCAATTCAAGCGGCACTGGCATCCTGGCCTACAACCAGGCGACGGCCATCGGTTCATCCGCCCCTGCAACCGTGACGGTGGTATCGCAAGGAACGATTACGACGGGGAGTACGCTAAACGGTGGTGGAAGCGCACCATCCGGCATCAACGCCGACATCAATCCCGGCAACGCCAACACGTATAATCCCAACGTCTATGGTAACGTCATTGTCACCGCCGTCGGCAGCATCACGGCCGGCGCGGGCGCGGGCATCCATGCGTTCGACTACGGGATTGGCGACATTACGATCGACGTCAACGCGGTGATCGCGGCCCAAACCTCGGCTACGGCGGCATCGGGCAATGCCCCCTACGGCGTGGCGGCGGAAAACTACAGCGCCGGGGATATCGAGGTCGCGATGTCGGGCGGCACGATTTCGTCCGGCTCTTCGGGCATCAACGCCACAAATACCGCAACCGCGATCCCGACGACGGGCTCACTCGTGACCGTGAACACAGCCGGCACGATCAATGTTGGCAACGTCGAGTCCAACAGCGGTTCGATGCCAAGCGGCATCGCCGCGGGATTTTATGATAACGGGACGGCCACGCGAGCCGTGAACGGCACGGTCATCGTCAACAATGCCGCCGCGATTACGGTCGCCGGCGGCCGGGGCATTGACGGCTACACTTATGGAAATGGCGACGTCACCGTCAATGACAGCGGCAACGTCACGGTGAACGGCAGCGCCATCCGCGCCAGTTCCGCGGCGACGACTACCGTCGAGAGTTCGGAATATGGCGTCCAGGCGTGGGCCGATGGCGGTGGGACCGGAAACGTCGCCATCAATATCTATTCCGGGGCCACAATCAAGGTATCATCGACTTCTCCGACGATCACCAATCCCATCTATGGCGTGTTTGCGTTCAGCACCGACGATGGCAACATTTCGGTGATCAACTCCGGCTCCAGCATCACTTCGAGCGGTGTCGGTATCGACGCGGTCAACGAGGAATCGCCGAGCGCCACGGAGACTGCGACCACCAGCGGCGCGACCTCAATTTCGAGCTCTACGCTCAACTTCGCTTCGACCCCGGCCTGGATTGGGTACGGTATGCCGGTCTATGATGTCACGACCGCGAAAAAAGTCGGCACGGTGATCGCAACCACGAGCACCACGGCCACGCTGGCAGCGAACGCGGCAAATGCGGTTGGTAGCGGCGACACGTTGTGGTTCGGCACGGTTGCGACCACCAACGGCGCGACTTCGACCTCGAGCCCCACCATCAGTTTCGTTTCGACGCCGACATGGGCTGCAGCCGGTATGCCTGTTTACGATGTCACGACCGGCAAGACCATCGGGACCGTGTCCTCGACCACGGGCACGACGATCACGTTGACGGCGAACGCGGCCAGTGCGGTGGGCAGTGGCGACGTGCTGTCGTTCCCGACGACCGCGACGACCAATGGCGCGACATCGACCTCGAGCCCGACGCTTGGCTTCGCTTTGACCCCGTCCTGGGTAACGGCCGGCATGACGGCCTATGACGTCACGACGGGTCAGATTATCGGCACGGTATCGTCAACGACGGGTACCACGGTCACGCTGACGGGGAACGCGGCCCAAGCCGTTGCGAGCGGCGACGCAATGTCGTTTACCGCAAGTTCGATCGTCGTTACTTCAAGCTCGGCTATCAACTCCGGCGCAGTCGTGACTGGCACGGGCAGCCCTCCCGCCGGAATCATTGCCGGCTATCTGGGCGGCGGCGCCATCCCGACGATCTTCCCGCTTCCCGAATTGGACGGGAACGTCACCGTCAACAATTCCGGATTTATAACGGCGACCGCCGGTGATGGCATTCGTGCCTATACGTTCGGCATCGGCAACGTGACCGTCAACGATACCGGAAACATCAATGCGTCGCAAAGCTGGGCCACCCCCGTCAATGGGTACGGCGATGGCATCAATGCATCGAACCGGGGGCCAGGCGACATCCTGGTTACGACGGCGACCGGCGTCACGATCAATTCGGGTAGCTCGGGCATCTCGGCGCTCAACTACGCTCCGTCCACCGGCAGCAGTTTCACGGTTCCGTCGACCAGCCAGGTCACGGTGATTGCCCACGGCACGATTTCATCCGGCACGATCCCGACGCTGAGCGGCGATTCGGCCGCCGGCATCCTTGCGGGATACAATCCGGGCGTTTCGACCACGAACCCGGTCGACGCCGTGAATGGCAACGTCGCCGGCAATGTCTTGATCGACGACTACGCCACGATCACGGCTGCGCCGGGCACCGATGGCATTCGCGGCATCAATTACGGCACCGGCACCGTCACCATTATCACGGAAGCGGGGGCCACGATCACCGGCGGGCGATATGGCATCGGCGGCTTTGCCTTTGACGGCGGCAATGTAAGCATCACAAATTACGCTTCCGTGACTGGCGCGACGGCGGCAATCGACGCCCAGGCCAGCGGATCGGGCGCGGTCACGATCGACAATTTCCATACGATCGCCGGCGCCATCGTCGTGGTCAACGGAGCGACGACCTTTCACAACGAATCGGGAGCAAGCTGGACCGCAAGCGGAAGCAGCTCATTTGTAGCCGCAAGCCAACTAATCAATGATGGGACGATCACCATCGCCGCGGGAACTACCTTGACACTGCCGGGCACACTGGCTGGGACCGGCCAGATCAACATCGGCAGTGGCGCTGATCTTATCCTCCAAGATCAAATTGCAGCCGGCACAACGGAGACCCTCGCCTTCCAGGGCTCGGGGACGCTCACGCTGTCGAGCGCGGAGCTTGATGGCTCGCTGAATTTCTCGCCGGTGATCACCGGCCTCGACGCTACGGATGTTATTGACTACCAGGGCACCGTGACGAGCGCCTTCTGGAACAACGGCATCTTGACATTGATGAACGGCGCGACCGCCGTCGCATTTCTCCATCTTTCCGGGAATTATCAGTCGGCGAGCTTCACCGTAACCCAAGTCAACGGCTTCAGCCAAATTGTCGATCCTCCGGGTGCAGTTGAGACGATCGCAAACGGCGCGGTGCTTGAATTGAATGCGCCGACCGCTGACAAGATCAGCTTTGCTGGCAGCACGGGTACGCTTGTGCTCGATCAGCCCGCGAGCTTTGAGGGGCAGATTGCCGGCCTCGGCGCAGACGATGTGTTGACGCTTAGGGGATTCGATGCGGCCCATACGACAGCGGATGTGGCTTACAATCCGCAGAACGACACAACGCTGCTGACGGTAACCGACGCAGCGGACAATCACTCGGTTTCTCTGGTCCTTGACGGCAATTATTCATCGACCCGGTTCGGTGTGACGGCTCATCAAGACGGCGGCGTTGATATCGCTTCCCAGCCAACATCAACCGTTACAGTGTCCGATGGTGCAACGCTCGAGCTGAACCATGGGTCAGGCGAGCAGATTATCTTCGACGGAGGGACCGGCTCGCTGGTTCTGGACCAACCGGCCAGCTTCGCCGGACACATTTTGGGCTTTAGCGGGACCGCACCTGACGCAGCACATTCGGATACGATCGATCTTGTCGGCATTGATTACGACGCTTCCGGCTTCGCCGAGACCTTCAATGCCTCGACGGGCCTATTGACGGTCACTGACGGAACCCACGGCGCCGCCTTCAATTTCGACCATTTCAATGCCACGCTCGATTTCGCTTCTGACCATCATGGCGGAACGCTGATAACCGATCCGCCAGCGAGGTCCGCAGAACAACTGAGCCCGAGCGCAGCGACAGGTCCGAACGGCGATCAGTTTACCTTCAAGGCTGCGCCAGGGGATGCAGACGGCGGCCGAATTAATAATTTCGAATCCATCCATGCTGATTTTGATTTGAATCACTCTGCAATCGACGCGGGCGACACGGGCAACCCATACGCGTGGCTTCGGAGTTCCTCTACGGACCTCAGAAAAGATCTATCAATTGATCCGGACACGAACGATCACCGTCTCGGCCACGATTCGATCCTTTCCAACAACACGCCGGGAATTTCGCACCTGAACGATTATGTCCTTCCAAACCACTAGGAAATAGCCGCCTGCGATAGCGCAGTCGACATACGACACATTTTTCAATGTCAGCTGGCTTGTGGCAGCTCCTATCTCGACGGTGACGCTGGACTGGACTTTTTTGCGTGACGACGGCGTGGGACGCCGTGAAACACCACATTGACGTAGCTGCCTGCGTTCCGCTTCGACGTGACGACGTCCTCACCTCAGACAGGAGCCTGAGGCCCAAGATGCTGCCAACGGAACACAGCTTGATTGTCGCGAGTCTCGATGAGAACTGGCGCACAGTGGTAGAAATCCGTAGCCGCCTGGGCGGACATACTCGCAGCGTTAGCCAACTCGCTGCCACTCTTCGAGGTCTTTCAGACGCGGGATACATCGAGAGAGTCGAGCGGGAGACGCCTGCACCCAAACGCGAGCGCCACGGCCTGGTCGGCAAACTCTCGATACAGCTCTATCGCCGACGGGATGGTCCTGCCCAGGTAGGCTAGCCGGATAGCAGCCGTAGTAACAACACCGACACGCAATCCGACTACAAGCACGAGCCCGCCGATTTCTACGCCGCCACGCTACCGCCCTCTCGCAAGCAAATGTCGGTTTTCCGGCGCGGAGCGTTGGTTCAAATAAGGATGCAACGACCACAGGAGCAAGCAGGACCAAGATGCGCAATCAAACGGTGTGAGATTTGTGCAGAACCGAGTCGTAAACATTCGCTGAGAGCTACAAAGTGGGAGGCAAGGCTTCCAAAAATACCATTCGTATCAATGTCTTATGTCTTTGGTGCGCTCGGAGGGACTCGAACCCCCACGATTTTACTCACTGCCACCTCAAGGCAGCGCGTCTACCAATTCCGCCACGAGCGCGAAGGATGTAGCCGACCGGACAAATCGGGCCGGATCAACGGCGCCGATGTAACAAATCGACCTTTGGGGTACAAGACCTGCGCACGCCCCAAATCCGGGGTTTTGCATCTGCTTTTCGCTTGCCTCAGCGGCTTCCCGGCGATTTTGACAGCATCTGCTTGACCTCGACCGCGATGCGGTTGCGGTCGACCAGGACCACGCCGCTGGCAATCGGCAGGTTGTTGGCGAGCACCTTGACCTCGTCGGCCTCGGTGGCGTCCAATTCGATGATGGCGCCGCGGGAGAGCCGCATCACCTGGTGGATGGGCATCGAGGTGGTCCCGAGGACGACCATGAGATCGACGGTGACTTTATCGAGGGTGGGCACTTGCTGACCGCCGAACTGGACTAAAAATCTGGCTTAGAGATCACCACGTTATGGTTATCCAATGGTTAATGCCCGCGAAACCCTTGATCTGACTACCTTCGCCACCCCTGCCGGTGTCGGCGTGGAGTGGCGGATTTCGGATTCGCCTGTGGACTATCTGGAGGCGGTCACCGCCATGGAGGCGCGCGCGGCCGCGATCGCCTCGGGCGAGGCATCGGAGCTGGTGTGGCTTCTGGAACATCCCCCGCTTTACACGTCCGGCACCTCGGGCAAGACGGGCGATCTGCTCGACCCCCACTTTCCCCTGTTTGCGACCGGGCGCGGCGGCCAGGTGACCTATCACGGGCCCGGCCAGCGGATCGCCTATGTGATGCTCGACCTGAAGCGGCGGCGGCCTGACGTCCGGGCCTACGTGGCAGCTCTCGAGGAATGGATCATTCGAACGCTGGCCGCCTTCAATGTGCGCGGCGAGCGACGCGAGGACCGCGTCGGGGTCTGGGTCAAGCGCCCGGACAAGGGGGCCGGATCCGAGGACAAGATCGCCGCGATCGGCGTGCGGCTGAAGCGCTGGGTTTCGTTCCACGGCATCGCCATCAATGTAGAGCCGGATCTGACCCACTTCGCGGCGATCGTGCCCTGCGGGGTCGCCGATCCCCGCTATGGCGTGACCTCCCTGGTCGATCTCGGCCATCCCGTCAGCCTCGAGGACGTCGATGTCGCGCTCAAACGGGCGTTTGGGGAGGTCTTCGGCCCGATCGAGGCCCTGCTGCCGGAAACGACGGCATAACTTTACTGCCTGCGCAAAAAAAGCGGCCGCAAAGGTGGAACCAGGCCCACCGACTGCTGGAGCAGTAAAGCCGTTGCTGAGCGCCTTCGGCATCGCACTCCGCTGATGGCATTGCGCCCGATCGCCGGCGGCCAAGGCGCTATTCCAGCACCGCATCCGCCTGCTGCAGCAAGCGCGCCGGTACTTCCAGGCCGATCGCCCTGGCCGTCTTCAGATTGATCGTCAGCTCAAACTTGACCGGCGCCTGCACGGGAAGCTCCGCGGGCGAAGCTCCTTTCAGGATACGATCGGCATAGTCCGCCGCGCGGCGATAATTGTCAGCCTGGTCGTTGCCATAGGCCATCAACCCGCCCTGCTCCGCGTAATAGCGGAACGGATAGACCGCGGGCATGCGGTGGCGTGCAGCCAGCGCGATGACCTGCTCGCTTCGGTTGGCGAAGAACGGACCGGGCATCACCATGATGCCGCCTGGCGCGTTGGCCGCCATGATGGCTTCCAGTTCGCTTGCGTTGTCCACGGGCGCTGCAATCGCTTTCACCTTGAGCTGCGCGGCGGCGGCCTGAAACGGCTTGAGATAGATTTCCGAAAACGGCGCGGTCGCCGGATTGAACAGGAAGGCGACGCGCTCGACGGAGGGCGCGATCTCTTTCACCAGCTCCAGCCATTTGCCTGCGATCGAGCCTTCGATATTGGTAAAGCCGGTGGCGTTGCCGCCGGGATGGGCAATGCTCGCGACAAATCCGCTCTCAACGGGATCGGCGACGGTTGCAAAGATGACGGGATGCTGCGGGTTTCCTTCAACAGCGCGGCTGTTGTCGGCGTATTCGCCTACACCGTCGGCAACACCGAAAACGCCTCGCCGGCGTTGCGCTGGCTGAGCAGCTCCTCGCCGCCGGCTTCATTGAGCACGGCTTCGACCCGCGACGAGGGCGGGCCGTGCCGGCACAGCGCGATCATCTCCGCGACCGCCTTTGGAGAGCCCGCGAACAACGCCTCCACACTGCCGTCGCGGCGGTTGCGCACCCAGCCCTCCAGTTTGCTCGCCGCAGCCTGGTATTCGATCCAGGCACGGTAGCCGACGCCCTGCACCCGGCCGCGGATCGTGACATGGAGAATGGCGCGCCGTCTGCTCATTTCGATGCCAAAAACGCGGCGAGCCGTGCTTTGGTTTCGGCCTCGCGCGTGACACGGCTGGTGAGCTCGGCGGAAGCCAGCCCCTTCAATTGCTTGGGCGCGGTTCCCTCACGCAAGGCTTTAAGCGTCTCATAGACCGCCTGCGTCGCAGCCGCGAAGGGCGCATGCCCCTGCAATGCGATCTTGACGCGCTTCTCCTTGAGCCAGTCGAGATCGATCATGTCCTCCGGCGCGCCTCCGAGCACGATCGGAAGCCGCGTCGCCTCGGCAATCGCCTCCACCTCGTCGCGCGACTTGATGCCCGTGAAGAACAGTCCGTCGACACCGGTCTCTTGATAGGCTCGCGCCCGCTCGATGGCGTCACCCAGCGAGGTGATCGAGATGGCGCCCGTGCGCGCCAGGATCACCAGCGTCGGATCGCCGCGGCCGTCGACCGCGGCCTTCATCTTGCCGACGCCCTCTTCCAGCGAAATCAACTGCGTCTTTTTCTCGCCGAACACCTGCGGCAGCAACGTGTCCTCGATGGTGAGGCCGCCGGCGCCCGCCGCTTCCAGCTCCTGCACCGTGCGGCGGACATTGAGCGCGTTGCCATAGCCGTGGTCGGCGTCGACCAGCACCGGCAGCGCCGCCGCGCGCGACATCCGGCGCATCTGCTCTGCGAGCTCCGTGAGCGTGATCAACGCGATGTCGGGATCACCGAGCACGGCGAGCGAGGCAACGGAACCACCGAACATGCCGACCTCGAAGCCGAGATCTTCGGCGATCCGGATCGAGATCGCATCGTAGACCGAACCCGGGCGAATGCAGCGCATGCCCGACAAAACCGAACGCAATGCTTCGCGACGCTTACGGAACGCCATCGCGCACTCCCTTTTTTATGCAAATTCCAAAATCAGCGCGTCCACGGCGAGTGTCGCGCCAGGAGCCGCGTGTATCTTCTTGACCGTGCCGTCGCGCTCGGCGCGCAGCACGTTCTGCATCTTCATGGCCTCGACGATCGCAAGCGTCTCGCCGGCCTTGACCTCCTGCCCTTCGGTCACGGCAATGGAGACCACGAGGCCGGGCATCGGACACAACAGCTTCTTGCCGGTATCGGTCGCGGTTACGACCGGCATCAGTCGCGCTGATGCCGCTTCCGCTTCCGTGAAGACATACACGGGTGCTTCGACGCCCTGATGCGCGAGGCGAATGCCGTTGGCGATCGGCCGCGCCTGCACGGCGATCGCAGCGCCATCGATCGTGCCTTGCCAAACCGGCTTGCCGGGCGCCCAGGACGACACCAGCAGATGCGGCTTGCCCGGCGCGCCGTCGGCGCCGACAAAGCGCACCGCGATGGCGCCGTCCTCGCGCGCGATGTCGAGGATGATCTCGTCGCGGGCGAGCCATACCGTGCGCCGCCCTTCGCGCTTGACCGGTCTTCCAACCAACTGTCCGGAGATCTGCCGCTTGCGCTCCCCCAGCACATGATCGATCGCAGCGCCCACGGCCGCGAGCCGTCGCGCAATCTCGCCCTGCGGCACCGGCGCCGAAAATCCCTTCGGAAATTCCTCCGCGATAAAGCCGGTGGAAAGCTTTCCCTCGCGCCAGCGCGGATGGTTCATCAGCGCCGACAGGAAGGGAATGTTGTGCCTGATGCCGTCGACATAGAATGCGTCGAGCGCAGTCGATTGCGCCTCGATCGCAGCCGCACGCGACGGTCCATGGGTAACGAGCTTTGCGATCATAGGATCGTAGAAGATCGATATCTCGCCGCCTTCCTGCACGCCGGTGTCGTTGCGCACGGTGATGCCGTCAGCCCTGCTCTCCTCCGGCGGCCGGTATTTCACCAGCCGTCCGATCGAGGGCAGGAAGTTGCGGAAGGGGTCCTCGGCATAGACCCGCGATTCCACCGCCCAACCGGTCAGCGCGACATCCTTTTGCGCCAGCGCCAGCTTTTCGCCGGCCGCGACGCGGATCATCTGTTCGACCAGGTCAATGCCGGTGACAAGCTCGGTCACGGGATGCTCGACCTGCAGCCGCGTGTTCATCTCGAGGAAATAGAAACTCTTGTCCTGTCCGGCGACGAACTCGACGGTCCCTGCGGAATCGTATTTGACGGCCTTCGCCAGCGAGACCGCCTGCTCACCCATCTTGCGGCGGGTGGATTCATCGAGCAGCGGCGACGGCGCCTCCTCGATCACCTTCTGATTGCGGCGCTGGATCGAGCATTCGCGCTCGCCGAGATAGATCACATGGCCGTGCTTGTCGCCGAGCACCTGGATCTCGATGTGCCGGGGATCGACGATGAACTTTTCGATGAACACCCGGTCGTCGCCAAAGGACGATTTGGCCTCGGCCCTGGCGAGCTTGAATCCTTCCGCGACTTCCGCCCTGGAATGCGCAATGCGCATGCCCTTGCCACCGCCGCCGGCAGAAGCCTTGATCATCACGGGATAGCCGATCTCGTCGGCGATCTTGACGGCGTGCTTGTCATCGTCGATGACGCCGAGATGGCCCGGCACGGTTGAGACCTTGGCCTTGGCGGCCGCCTTCTTGGACTCGATCTTGTCGCCCATGGCGGCGATCGCGTCCGGATTGGGCCCGATGAAGATGATGCCGGCCCTCGCCAGCGCGCGCGGAAACGCTTCGCGCTCGGACAGGAAGCCGTAACCGGGGTGGACGGCTTCCGCGCCGGTCTTCTTGCAGGCCTCGACGATCCTGTCGATCAACAGATAGCTTTCGGCCGCGGCCGGCGGACCGATCAGCACGGCCTCATCGGCCATCTCGACATGGAGTGCATCGCGGTCGGCCTCGGAGTAGACCGCGACCGTCGCAATTCCCATGCGGCGGGCCGTCTTGATCACCCGGCAGGCGATCTCGCCGCGATTTGCGATCAGAATTTTCTTGAACATCTTGTTGGTTTTGCCTTTGGGCGGGTTTGGCGCGTGACTACGCGCCAACTTGATATTGGAGCGCGCCCGGACGCAAAACCGGCTCCCACTTTTGCTGGGCGCGCCCGCCCTCACAATCTGGCATGCGGCGGCGGGCGTCACAATTGCGTCTACAGCAAAATGGGCGGCTGGCAACCGCCTATCGCCGCAAGCGGACGTACCCTCGGCGTTCAGCCCGAATAGGTTTGAAACCGCCCGCGGGCATAGGCGTGCGAGACCGCCTTCATCAATTCGCCGACCTCGGATTCCAGAAAATTGTTGGCAACGATCAGCGCACGGATCGTGGCCCGCAGATCGCCGTCGCAGGCCGCGATTGCCTCATCGACGGCGGCTCCCAGCTCACCGTCGTCCACAGGATCAGGTCGCGGGCTGGAAGGCATCGTTTCGATCCTGGAGAGTCTGGTCCACGGGATCAATGTTCTCTTTCTGTTCTATTCAAAAGTCAATCCATACCCCGCTGCTCCCTTCACCTCCCTCTCTCCACGTCCTGCACGAGGTCGTGGATAAAGCCGAGCTTTCCTATCACGGCAGGCGACAGAATGAACGGATAGAGATCGCGCACGCCCATCGCCCGGTTCACACTGTTGATGGCGAAGGTAAAGGGCAACCACGCGCCGACGACCGTGCTGAAATCATCGGCCGCATAGGGATCGAAGGCGACGCTGGCCGACAGCGCGCCGATCCGGTCGGCCGCGGGATGAACCTCGATGCCGAATTCCGACGCCATTTCGAGGGTGTCCACGATGTGGAAGTAACGCGCCCAGGTTTCCGCAAAATCTTCCCACGGATGCGTCGTGGCATAGGCCGACACGAAGTTCTGCTGCCAGTCCGCCGGCGGCCCTCCGGCAGAATGGCGCTGCAATGCGTCGCCGTAATCCACTAAATCGTCGCCGAACAGCGCGCGGCAAGCCTCCAGCTTGCGGCCATCGTACACCAGCACGTCCCAGAAATAGTGCCCGACCTCGTGACGGAAATGACCGAGCAGCGTGCGGTAGGCCTCGCCCATCTCGAGCCTGCGCCTTTCACGCTGGAGGTCGTCGGCCTCCGTCAGCGCGATCGTGACCAGCCCGTTGTCGTGGCCGGTCATGATCGTCTCGCCGCTTGCGGGATCGTCGGCCAGGAAATTGAAGATCAGGCCGTGGGCGAAATCCTCGTTGCGCGTCACGAGCGGCAGCTTCCACCGGATCAGCGAATAGAACAGCCGGTGTTTTGCGATTTCCAGTTCGCGCCAGGCCGAGAGGTTTCCGGGATCGGAAACATCCGGCACCGTGCCATTGTGCCGGCAGGCACGGCAGTAGCGAGCGCCCGCGTCGGGATCGGTCAGCCAGTTGCAGGCATCATGCTCGGCATTCGCGCAGAGCACACGCCCCGTGCTGCCATTCGCCAATGCCCGCCACACTTGACCGCTCCCTTGGCCATCCGGCTCGATCACCGACAGCGTCATCTCCTCGGGGAGAAAGGCAAGACGATGGCCGCATCGGCCGCAGGCCCTGTTTTCGAAATAGAGGACGTTGCCGCACACCTGGCAGACAAAAAGCTTCAAAACATTTCCTCAAAGGCCATCATTACTGCGCCTGCGAAGACGCCTGGCCCGCACCATCGTTCCCTCGGACGATGGAACAATTCGCATGATGCCTTGCCGACAAAGTGCGTTTCCCCGACGCCGAGCCCTGCGGTATTCTCTCCGAGGCGGCAGGGGTTCTCTTTGTCGACTGGCAACCCATGGAGTGGCAGATAGCCAAGGCGCGCTTCCTGTGTGACACTCGCTCCGGAAGACACCCATGACTGGCTCGAACGACACGCTTCCCCAGACCGCCGCTGCGGAAAACCTGCGGCGGCATCTGGAAGAGACCGCGCGTGAGCGCGACACTGCGCATCACGCCTTGCAGGAGCGCGAGGCTGAACTCGCGCGCATCCAGCGCATTGCCCGCGTCGGTGGACTCGAGATCGATTTCCGCGACGGGGTCAAGAACCGCCGCTCCCCTGAATACCTGCTCGTTCATGGGCTACCGCCCGAGGCCGCCAACGAGGCCTACGAGAACTGGGTCGCCCGCATTCATCCCGAGGACCGCGAACGCACGACCCAGCACCTGTTCGAGGCGCTGAAAAGCGAAAGCGAGGACTACACGGCCGGATACCGCATCATCCGTCCGAATGACGGCGAGAGCCGCTGGATCCGCGTCGTCGCCAAGATCGAGCGCGACCACAGCGGCCGCGCGTTGCGCCTGGTAGGCGCCGATCTCGATGTGACCGACCAGATGCTGGCGCAGGAGACGCTGCGCGAGAGCGAGGAGCGCTTCCGCCTGATCGCCGACAGCGCACCGGTCCCGATCTGGCTGACCAAGCTCGACCGTACGCGCTCCTTTGCCAACCAGGCCTATCTCGATTTCCTCGGGCTTCCCTTCGAAGAGGCCATCGTGTTCGACTGGCGCAAGGTGCTGCATCCCGATGACCTGCCGCATATCCTGCAGGAGCAGATGAGCGGTGAAGCTTCGCTGAAGCCGTTCGTGCTGGAGGCGCGCTACCGCAATGCCGGCGGCGATTGGCGCTGGCTGCGCTCGGAATCGCAACCGCGCTGGGATCCGACCGGCAAGCATGCCGGCTTCATCGGCGTCGCCCACGACATCACGGCGGCGAAAGAGGCCGAGATCGAGCTCCGCGGGCTGAACGAATCCCTGGAGCGGCGCATCCGCGACCGCACCGCGCAACTCGAATCCAACGAAGCGCAGATGCGCGCCATCCTGGAGACCAGCCACCAGTATCAGGGGCTGCTCAACGGCGAAGGCAATCTACTCTACGTCAACAAGACCGCACTCGCGGGCATCCAGTCCGACGGCAGCGGGGTGATCGGCGCGCCGTTCTGGGACACACCGTGGTTTACTGCGACCGCCGGCATGCCCGAGGCCGTGCACGACGCCTTCAACCGTGTACTGAAGGGCGAAGAGGCTCGCCTCGACATGACGCTCCATCTGCCAATCGGCGACCGCGATTTTGATTTCGCGATGCGGCCGCTCTACGATCGGCATGGCGCCGTTGCCGGCGCAGTCCCTGAAGCGGTCGACATCACCGAACGCCGCCAGGGCGAGGAAGCGCTGCGCCAGTCGCAGAAAATGGAGGCCGTGGGTCAGTTGACCGGCGGCGTGGCACACGACTTCAACAATCTCCTGACCATCATCCGCTCGGCGACCGACTTCCTGCGCCGCCGCGAGCTGCCGGAAGAACGCCGCCGCCGCTATGTCGACGCAATCTCCGAGACGGTCGAGCGAGCGTCCAAGCTGACCGCGCAGCTCTTGGCATTCGCCCGTCGCCAGCCGCTGAAGCCGCAGGTTTTCAACGTCGGCACCCAGGTCGAGAACGTCGCCCAGCTGGTTCGCCCCCTCGTCGGCGGCCGCATCCAGATCGAGACCGAGGTCGGCGATTTCAACACGTTCACCATCGCCGATGTCGGCCAATTCGAGACCTCGCTGATCAATCTCGCCATCAACGCCCGCGACGCCATGGATGGCGAAGGAAAGTTGAAGATCGCGGTCAACAAGGCCGGTTCGATCCCGCCACTTCGCGCGCAGCCGAAGCGCAGCGGAGACTTCATCGCGGTCACCATCACCGACACCGGTATCGGCATTCCCACCACAAATCTCGATGCCATTTTCGAGCCGTTCTTCACCACCAAGGAAGTCGGCAAGGGTACGGGCCTCGGGCTGAGCCAGGCGTTCGGTTTCGCCAAGCAATCCGGCGGTGATATTGCGGTCGCAAGCGTGCTCGGACGCGGCGCGACCTTCACCATCTATCTGCCGCAAGCCCCTGCCCCCGCAAGCGAAGCGGAGATCGCTGCGATCAAGAACGAGCCGACCACGACCGGCCGCGGCTTTCGCGTATTGCTCGTCGAAGACGATGACGAAGTCGGACGATTTTCCACCGAGCTTCTGGAGGACCTTGGATACGCGGTCCGGCGGGTCGCCGATGCAAACGCTGCGCTTGTGATCCTCGGGGAAAATGAATTCGCCGTCGACCTCGTGTTCTCCGACGTGATCATGCCCGGCATGAACGGCGTCGAGCTTGCCGGCCTCATCCGCGAGCGCTTTCCCGGACTGCCCGTGGTCCTGACCTCTGGCTACAGCAACGTGCTGGCGGAGAACGCCCATCACGGTTTCGAGCTGATACAGAAGCCCTATTCTGTGGAATTGCTGTCGCGCATCCTGAAGAAGGCCATTTCGGAAAAATCGTCGGTGGTCAGATGATCGCGCCCGGCCAGCGAAGGCGATTAACCATCGACTTCGCTTGTTTCCGACAACTTTCGATGCTTGGCTGACCTGCGGAGGACGCCGGGGACACGATGCGAGACACGGTCGACCGATCGCTGCAGTTCATGGCCGGCGGCGGCAAGGTCGGCGCGCTGATGCGCAACCATGACTGGAGTGCCTCGCCACTCGGTCACCCCACGACCTGGCCGCAATCGCTGCGATCGGTCGTCGGCCTTCTGCTTGAATCGCGCTTTCCGATGTTCGTGGCCTGGGGCAAGGAGTTGGGCTTCCTCTACAACGACGCCTATGCCGAAATTCTCGGCGCGAAACATCCGCGCGCGCTCGGCAGCCGTTTCTATGATATTTGGTCGGAGATCTGGGCAGACATCAGCCCGCTGATCGATTCGGCGATGGCGGGCGAAGCGACCTATCGTGAAGACTTGCCCCTCCTCATGAACCGGCGCGGTTTTGACGAGCAGACCTGGTTCACCTTCTCCTATTCCCCCGTACGCGACGAGGACGGCATCGTCGCCGGCATGTTTTGCGCGGTCGCCGAGACCACGCCGAAGATCGTCGCCGAAAAGGCGTTGCGTGACAGCGAGGAAGCGCTGCGCGGATGGAATGCGACGCTGGAAAAGCGCGTCGAGGATGCGCTTGCCGAACGCAGGCAGGCCGAGGAAGCGCTGCGGCGGGCGCAAAAGCTGGAATCTCTCGGCCAGCTCACGGGCGGCGTCGCGCATGATTTCAACAATCTGCTGGCGGTGTTGTCGGGCGGCGTCCAGCTGCTCGAGCGCCAGATCGATCCCGCCCAGCGCGCCCGGATCGTCGCCGGCATGCGGCAGGCGGTCAAACGCGGCGCGGCGCTGACGCGTCACCTTCTGGCCTTCTCGCGGCAGCGGCCGGTCAATCCCGAAGCAATCGACGTCATCAGGCAGATCGACAGCATGCAGGAGATCCTCGTCCGCTCCCTTCGCGGGGACATCCGTCTCGAGACGGATTTCGAGGACGGGCTCTGGGCGGTCGAGGTCGATGCCGGCGAGTTTGAGCTCGCGGTGATCAACATCTGTGTCAACGCACGTGATGCGATGTCGGGCGAAGGCACGATCAGGATCGCCGCCTGCAACCGGCCGGGATTTTCCTTCGGAAGTTTCAACGGCAATTGCATCGAGCTCGCCATCACCGATACGGGCGCGGGCATTCCCGCCGATCATCTGGCGCGCGTGTTCGATCCCTTCTTCACGACCAAGGATATCGGCAAAGGCTCGGGCCTGGGGCTTGCCCAGGTCTACGGCTTCGTGAAGCAGTCCGCCGGGCATGTCGACATCCAGAGCGAACCAGGCAAGGGCACGACCGTTCGCCTGTTCATGCCCCGGACTCACAAGATCGCCGGCGAGCTCCACGCAGCAGGCGAGATTGTCCAATCCGGCACCAATGGGCCGTTCGAGGGTCAGGTGCTGCTGGTCGAGGATGATAACGAGGTCGCAGCCCTTGCCACCGAGATGCTGAAATCGATCGGCTTCGGCGTCACCCGCGTCGCCGGACCTACCGCGGCGCTCGGCGCGCTCGCCAATGATCGCCGGGTGAACCTCGTCTTCTCCGACATCATGATGCCCGGCAGCATGAGCGGCGTGGAGCTGGCCCGCGAAATCCGCAAGCGCAGGCCCGGTCTGCCGGTATTGCTCGCCACCGGCTATCAGGAGGCGGCCGCGCCCGCCATGAAGGACGGTTTTGGCGTGTTGTCGAAGCCCTACACGATGGAGGAATTGGCCGGCGCCATCAGTGCGCAACTCGCCGCGCGGAAAACGTGAGGGATCGCTGCCGCTCGACCGCTCTGCATCAGGTAAAATCGTAACTCACCAATTGACTATTTTGCTGTAACAAATCTGTCGTACAGCAAAACTAGACAAGGCACGGCTCAACCAGCCGCCAGTCAACCTACAGGGGGATCGACATGCGCCGCGCAATCTTGCTGCTATCCGCAAGCCTTTTCACTTTGGCCGCAAGCGCCGCGTCGGCACAGAATGCCACGCCGCATAATCTCGTCCTGTTCGTGCCGGACGGCCTTCGCGCGCTGAAGGTGACACCGGAGACGGCGCCTGCGATGGCCGCGGTCCGCGACAAGGGCGTCAACTTCAAGAATCCGCATTCGCTGTTCCCCACTTTCACCACCGCCAACGCCTCCGCGATGGCGACCGGCCACTATCTCGGCGACACCGGCGACTTCTCCAACACGATCTATACCGGCTATAGCTCGGCGCCTGCCGGCGACACCGTCGTCCCCTTCCTCGAGAACGACACGGTGCTCGGCGACGTCGATGAACACTTCAAGGGCGACTATCTCGACGAAGAGACCGTGCTGAAGATGGCGCGCGAAAAGGGCTTCTCGACCGCGGCGATGGGGAAGGTCGGCCCGACGCTCATTTTCGACCACACCGACCGCGGCAAGAACACCATCGTGATCGATGATTACACCGGCGGAAAGAACGGCGTTCCGATTTCCGATGAGATGAAGGACGCCCTGACCAAGGCGAACCTGCCGCTGGCTACACCCGGCCGCGGCGACAACGGCAAGGCTGGCGATGCCAGAACGCCGGGCACGACGTCGGCCAACGTCACCCAGCAGGCCTATCTCGCAGATGTGGCCTCCAAGGTCGTGCTGCCGATGTTCAAGGCGCGAAACAAGCCGTTCGTGCTGGTGTTCTGGTCGCGCGATCCCGACGGCAGCCAACATAACAACGGCGACAGCCTCAATGCCGTGACTCCCGGCATCAACGGCCCGACCTCGATGGCCGGCATCAAGAACGCCGACAACAACCTCGCGCAGATCCGCAAAGCGCTCGACGATCTCGGGCTTGCCGCCACCACCAACATCGTCGTCTCGGCCGACCACGGCTTCTCGACGATTTCGAAGGAGAGCAAGACGAGCCCGTCCGCAAAGGTGAGCTACGACGACACGCCGAAGGATTTCCTCCCCATGGGCTTCCTGGCGGTCGATCTTGCCAAGGCGCTGAACTTGCCGCTGTTCGACCCCAACAACAAGAACGCTGCCGTCGACGAAGGCAAGCATCCCAAGGCCGGCAACGGCGTGCTGGGCAAAGATCCGACCAAACCTGACCTCGTCGTCGCCACCAACGGCGGCTCGGACTTGATCTATCTGCCGAACAACGACAAGAAGCTCGCGAGGAGCGCCATCGAGGCACTCCTGACGCAGGACTATGTCAGCGGGCTCTTCGTCGACGACGCGCTCGGCAAATTTCCGGGCACACTGCCAATGTCGCTCATCAACCTCAAGGGCAAGGCGGTGACGCCGACTCCATCCATCGTGGTCAACTTCCGCACCTACGTGGCGGGATGCGAGCAGCCCACCAATTGCCAGGTGCAAGTCGCCGACACCGTGCTGCGGCAGGGCCAGGGCATGCATGGCAGCTTCGGCCGCGGCGACACCATGAATTTCATGGCGGCGATCGGACCGGACTTCAAGGCGGGCTATGCCGACGCCCTGCCTGTCAGCAATGCCGACGTCGGCGCGACCGCGGCCAGGCTTCTGGGGCTCAGGCAAAAGTCCCACGGCAATCTGATCGGGCGGGTGATGACGGAAGCGATGCCCAATGGCGCGACGCCCAAATCGACGTCGGATTCGATCAAGTCTCCGCCGTCAGTCAATGGCCTGCGCACGGTCCTGAACTTCCAGCGCGTCGGCTCGCAGCGCTATTTCGACACCGCAGGCTTCCCTGGCCGTACCGTCGGACTGGAAGGCAACGGCAAAGAAAAAACGGCGGGGAAATAGCCCGCCGCTTTCAAAAACGAATGGATGTCGGGATACGCTTACATCCCGATGTCGAAGACGTAGGGAATGTGCGCGAGCGGCAGCGCGGCGACGCCGGCGAGCGTTGCGACCATTGCCATCAGCGTACGGTTGGAGCGGCGCTTGCCGCGCATCTGGCTCGCGATCCATTCCAGGACCTCGGTGTTGACGCCACTAGCCCGGGTCGGCGCCCAGCTCTTGATGTCGGTGTCCGGCGACAGCGCCACCGTCCGCGGGGGCACCGGCAGGCCGGACACCGAAGCAGCATGATGGGCGACCGCCTTGGCGAGCAGGTCGTCGAAACGCCCCTCGTCACTGCGCTCGGTTGCGGCATCGTTGATCTCGAACAGCGCCTCGGCCTCGGCCCGGCTCACGGGCTGATGCTCGACGGAGGACGCAGTCAGGATGCGCGCGCACCAGGCGGCGTCATCGGCATCGAGCGCGCGGGAAAAATGCACACGGCCCCTGGTGGTCGGGCCTTCGCCCGTGATCACGCCGTCACGCACAATGGTCAGCGCATGAGCGGCGGTACCGCAGCAGGATGGCTCGAGGGCGCTGGTCGCGTCGACGAGCCCGGACTTCAGGGCAGACATAGTCGCACTTCTCAGTTCAGCTTCTTGTTCTGGTCCAGCATGTCGATGCGGGCGTAAACGAGTGGTTAATGATTCGAAACTCGCATTCCGAGTTTTTTAAATGGTTGCCGATTGGTCGCATTTATTCCCTAACAGGTTCGGAACCGAGCCCAATCAGACCAGGGCCGGCGTGATGAAGGCCATAGAAGGCGATATCGGGGCAATCCCGGATTCTACGGACCATGCAGTTTTTTCGCCGTTGTGGCGCCGATCAAAACAAGGTGCTAACGGTTCCCCAGACGGGAGAATGATCTTCCCTTATTCGTTCGTACCGTTCACATAAGCTCCCTCGACCGCTATATTAGCAAAAGCAAATTCCCCTGTACCTTGAATGATATGAGGTTGTCCGATGGCACTTCCGATTGGCGCCGCTGCCCCCGATTTCGAAGCCGAAACCACTGAAGGCAAAATCAAATTCCACGACTGGATGGGCAACTCCTGGACGCTGCTGTTCTCGCATCCCAAGGATTTCACCCCGGTCTGTACCACCGAACTGGGCGCGGTAGCCAAGCTGAAGCCGGAATTCGACAAACGCGGTGTGAAGCTCATCGGGCTTTCGGTCGATCCGGTCGACCGTCACTCGAAATGGGCCGAGGACATCAAGGAGACGCAGGGGGTTGCGCCGAACTATCCGATGATCGGCGACACCGACTACAACGTCTCCAAGCTCTACGACATGTTGCCGGCGGCCACTTCCGGCGATCCCTTGAAGCGTACGCCCGCCGACAACCAGACCGTCCGCAACGTCTTCGTCATCGGCCCCGACAAGAAGATCAAGCTGGTGCTGGTCTATCCCATGAGCACCGGGCGCAATTTCCAGGAAATTCTGCGCGCGATCGATTCGCTGCAATTGACCGCCAAGCACAGCATCTCGACGCCCGCCGACTGGAAGCAGGGTGAGGACGTGATCATCTCCGGCTCCGTTTCCGACGAGCAGGCCAGGGCCACTTATCCGCAGGGCTGGAAGTCGCCGAAGCCGTATATCCGCATCGTGCCGCAGCCCAAATAACCGGTCAGGTTTTCGGCTCAGGCCAATTTGCCACGAACAGACCGGCGGTCGACGAGACCGCCGTCACCACCGTGTCGCGCTCTTGGCCTGGCAGCGCGGCCTGACCGGCTATCCCATCGTCGAACTCGGCCGCTCCTATCCGGGGCCGATCATCGATCATAAACAGGCGCGCGAACGCGTGCTCGCAGCCTACGCAAAGCTGCGCGCGTCGTGAGTTTGAGGCGCTTCTCTTTGACAGGTTTGCAAATACCGCTATCGTGATCGCGGTGAAAACCTTTGGGGGACCACATGGACATCGAAAAACCCGAAACCGTGTACACGCCGGAGCCGATGAGCACTCCAGCTCCGACGCCGGCAGCCGTACCTGCGATGCCCGCGGTCAAGAAGAAGAAGGCCAGGAAAGCCAAGACCGCGAAGAAGTCGGCCAAGAAAATTGCCAAGAAAGCTGCCAAGAAAGCCTCGAAGAAATCGGCAAAGAAGGCTTCGAAGAAGAAGGCCAAGAAATACGCAAAGAAGGCGCCCAAGAAAAAGAAGGCGAAGAAGAAGCGTTGAGGCAAGGCCGCGAACAGCCGACCTCAATCCGCAAAAGCCTCCGGTCGAAAGCCGGAGGCTTTTAGTTGTTTGGAGGCTTTTAGTTTGGATTTCTCAGACGCGCCGGTTGACGACGAACACCGCGGCGGCGCAAGCGGCCATACCCACCATCGCGATTGCATCGAGCCGCTCGCCGAACAGGACATAGGCCATCGCGGAGGTTACCGCCGGCACCAGATAGAATAGGCTGGCGACGGCCGTCGCGGCTGAGTGCCGGATCAGCCAGTAGAGCAGCCCGATCGATCCGATCGAGAGCACCACCGCGAGCCACGCCACGGCCAACACGAACTCCGCCGTCCAGTGCACCTCGCGGCTTTCGAACAGAAAGGCGCCGGCCGCGAAGAACACGGTCACCCCTGCATATTGCACGAGGTTGCCGGAGCGCCAGTCGATCTTGCTGCAATAGCGCCGCTGGTAGAGCGTGCCGAGCGTGATCGAAAGCAGCGAGACCGCGGAGGCGAGCCATCCCCACCCCGCCTCTCCGGTCAGCGGCCGGTCGTGCAGGATCAGCGCGACGCCGGCGAGCCCGAGCAACAGCCCCAGCCATTGCAGCGGCGTAACGCGCTCGCCGAGCCAGCGGTTGGCGATGATCGAGGTCAGGATCGGCTGCAGACCCGGCATCAGCGCCGACAGTCCGGCAGGGATGGAATGAGCGATCGCGACCGCAGTGCCGCCCAGATAGAAGCCGTGCACCAGCAGGCCCGCGACAATACTGTGGCCGACGCCGGCGCAATCGGGCCATTGCGGCCTTGCGACCGCGACGATGATCGCCATCAGGCCGACCACGAACGCCATGCGGATCGCGAGGTACGTCAGCGGCTCGGCATTATGCAGAACGTATTTCGTGCCGATAAAGCCGGTGCTCCACAGCAGGACAAAGATGGCCGGCGCGGCGCGTGCGGCGAATTGGTCGAAGTCGCGAGTCATCGCTGTCTTGACTGCCCGATCATGCGCTACGTCGCAACGCCCTTTTGCCGAGGGTGGGTCCGTCCCCAACGACATAGCGAAATGAAAGAATGAGGATTGCCATGGATGTTCGTGTCGCTGTCGCGTAGCGCACGCCGTCCTGAGCAAATCCAGGGCTTCAGTTTTGTCGATCGCGGATGGAGAAGCCGCCCGGAAGGACTGCCCGGAAAACCGGCTTTACCATTCCTCCGGGCAGGGATCGACGATCTTCCAAAGCTCGTCGCCGTTCTTGATCTTCTTCATTTCGGTGGTGAGGCCGCCATTGCGGCGGATCCAGTCCTTCACGGCTTCGGGGTAGTAGGACATCAGGTCGGCGGTGCCCTCCGCGCTCGTGACCTTGATGCCGAAGGTGAAGGCCTTGTCGTAATAGGCCTGGTGCAAGCCGATACTTGCTTTCGGTGTCACGCAGATCTTGTTCATCGGCACGATGCCGAACACCAGCGTGCAGGCCGAATTACAGATGCCGTCGATGACGACGCGGTCGCCGGAGTCGCGGATGCGCTTGTACTTGGTCTTGTATTCCTCGACATAGCCGCCGTGATCGCGGGTGATGTGCAGCACGGCGTGCGCCGGCGTCGCGGCAAGCAAGCCGAGCAGCAGCAAAGCGAGGGGCGTGATGCGCATGGAGAGGTTTAAGACCCCAAAACCCTTTGTGATGCGGGAGGACCGGCCGGGATGGCGGATCCGCCGAACTGTCGCTAGACTGTGTTGGGAAATCGTTAAGCATCACGAAAAGGGCGAAATTCGGCCCAGCCGGCCCAGCTTTTACGAGGATTTTCTGCGGTTTAGGGTTAGACTGTCACCAGAATTGGCTTAGATAGGGTCGCTTTAGCGGGAATTCCGGAGAATTGAGATGAACAAGTGGAAGCTTTTCACCGCCGTCATGTTGTCCGCAGCCGTCCTTGCGCCAAGCCTCGCGGGCGCGGCGGATATGGGCGTCTATCCCCGCCATCACCGCTATGCCGGTAATCATTACCGGTACGGGCTGCCCTACCCGATCAGCTATCTGCACAATTACGGCCCAGGCTTCACGCCCGGCACATTCGCCTATTACGACGGCCCATCGAACAATTACTGCTACCAGGGCTCGGCCGCCTATCTCGGCCAGGACGGCCGTCGCCATCCCTGCTTCTGATTTTCGTCGGGTAGAAGCCTCCGGATATCTCTGTTATCCGGGGCACGCACGCGCTCGTAGCTCAGCTGGATAGAGCATCGGATTTCGATTCCGAGGGTCGGGAGTTCGAATCTCTCCGAGCGCGC
>CAVOML010000006.1:0-285999 GCA_963697015.1 uncultured Alphaproteobacteria bacterium | reverse complement strand
AGCTGACGTCGGCCCATTTGTTTTGCAGTGCGACTCTCTGAGCCGCCACCCAAGTCCCGGAATGAGGGTAAATTCCCTTGAGCATCGGACTGATCGCTCTTCTCGACGATATCGCGGCGATCGCAAAGGCGGCAGCAGCCTCCCTTGACGATGTTGCTACCCAGGCTGCCAAAGCGGGAGTCAAGGCGGCGGGTGTCGTCATCGACGACGCAGCAGTTACTCCGCGCTACGTGCTCGGATTCGCTGCCGACGCGAACTGCCGATTGTGGGCAAGATCGCGGCGGGATCACTTCGCAACAAGCTTCTGCTCCTGCTTCCTGCAACTTTGGCCCTTAGCTATTTCATCCCTTGGATGATCACGCCTCTTCTCATGTTTGGGGGTGTATACCTCTGCTACGAGGGAGCGGAAAAGTCCTCGAAGCCATCATGCCACATCAGGCACATGCGCATGAAGCTCAGCTGGGCACGGTAGCGTTGAGCCGCAAACGCTCGAGGATGAGAAAGTCGCAAGCGCCATCAAGACCGACTTCATCCTCTCGGCAGAGATCATGGCGATCACACTGGCGGCTGTTCCCAATGAGAGCATCTTTATGCAGGCGCTCGTATTGGCGTTTGTCGGAATTGCGATCACTGTCGTGGTCTATGGCGTGGTAGCTCTGATTGTGAAAGCCGATGATGTCGGTGTGGCTCTTGCGAAGAACGACCGCCGCTCGGCTATGGGGGTATAAGCCGTGCATTCGGACGGGCTCTGGTCTCGGTATGCCCGGCTTCCTGATTTTTCTCCGCGCCGCCGGCACGGCCGCCATGATCTGGGTTGGTGGTGGCATATTGTGCATGGTCTGGAGGCGTATGGCCTGCATTTCTTTGGCCGAGCCATCAACTCGGCTGCCGAAGCAGCTGCTCACGCGCTGCCGTCCGCCGCCGGAGCGGTGAAATGGATAGTTGCCGCCGTCCTATCGGGGGTCGTCGGACTGTCAATCGGCGCGGCGTCGATCCCAGTGATCGGATTTGCCTTCGCACCGGCATGGAAACTGTTGAAGCGTATTTTGGGCAGGCGCCAAGGATAAGCTTACGATTGCAGACTGTTGGCTTCCAGCCAAACTCCCAAATTCGCGCGCGTCAGCCGTGGTTACTTACACGCGGGTGATGAGAACGATCATAGGATCATGTCCGCTATTGGCACAAAGCGGACATGGGCTAGTGCACCGCACATGTCCGCTTTTGACCCTGGCTGTGTGAAAACGCAAAAAGTTGAAAGGCTGCGAGAATGATATTTCTTAGGTCAACTAAAATCAGACACGCCTGCGAATTTTTACACACTGAAAGGTGATTTTGGCGAACGTTTATTCTACTGCGCTTGTGCGACGTAGGCGTTTTTACACAGCCAAGACCCAAAGCGGACATCGACGTCCGGCCTCTTCCAGAATACCTGGTGAGGGTTGATACGATGCCCTGTCCTGGAGCCTCGGGGGCGGTAATGAGGCGGCGCGATTTCATCACACTTCTCGGCGGTGCGGCGTCGTCGTGGCCGCTCGCCGTACGAGCGCAGCAGACAGACCGTGTGCGGCGCATTGGCGTATTGATCGGCTACGCCGAAGACGATCCGGAAACGAAGGCGCGTCTTGCGGCGTTTCGGCAGATGCTCGAAAAGCGCGGATGGTCCGAGGGCCGCAATGTTCACATCGAGGCTCGCTTCGCGGGCAGCAATAGCAGTAGGTATGAGCCCCTCGCGAAAGAGTTGGTCGCTACCCAACCGGACGTAATCCTCGCGCATACGACGCCGGCTACCGCTGCGCTGCAGCGTGAGAGCCGCGTGATACCGATTGTGTTCGTGAATGTCTCTGATCCCATTGGGTCCGGCTTCGTCGCGACCTTGGCCCGGCCGGGCGGAAATCTTACCGGCGTGCTACAGTACGAGGCTAGCGTCGTTGGCAAATGGCTGGCGATGCTCAAGGAAATCGCGCCACGTCTTGAGCGTGTTGCTCTCGTGGCTAACCCGAAGACAACCGCTTATGACTACTTCGTTCGCGCTGCAGAAGCCGCCGCGACGTCGCTCGCGATCAAGCTAGTGCCCAGTCCCGTTGCGACCGCTACCGACATCGAACACGCAATCGAGTTGTTCGCGGGTGCGCCGAACGGAGGGTTGCTACTGCCGCCGGATGGCACCACCGTCTTGCATCGCGATCTCCTCATCGCACTGGCGGCCCGGCACAAAATTCCCGCGGTCTATGCGTTTGATCTTTTTGTCGCGGCTGGCGGCCTCATATCCTATGGGACCAACCAAGTCGAGGTATTCAGGCTGGCGGCGTCCTATGTCGACCGCGTCCTACGTGGCGACAAACCTGCCGACCTCCCGGTGCAGGCCCCGACCAAATTCGAAACAACCGTCAACGTGAGAACAGCGAAGGCACTCGGCATCACTATTCCGCCCGGCCTGATACGATCCTCCGAGATCTCGGCCCGCGTGCTCTTAAAGCCGAAAAAGTCAATGTCCGCTTTTGGCACAAAGCGGACATCAGTCGTGTTTCCGGTGTCCGCGCGGCAATATGCTGTGGAACAATTGCCAAAACTTTGGCTGGAAAAGACAAGACCGAGCCGGCCAATCGTTTTAAGCAGCAATCAAAATTACAAAGCTTGAGCGCGGGGATAGTTGCCTTGGGGCTGGCGGGGACAGGGGCAACCACCTCCCGCTCGCTCGCAAATCATCAACTCCGCCGGTCACTCGGCGGATTTTTTTTGGAAAGCAGTAGCCGGAAATGACTTTGATCCCCGCTGCTGGCCCTTGTCCGCGCTGTGGCGGCAAACTGGAAATTAAGACGACCGTTGAAAACCCCACAAGCGGACCACCCGTCCACTTTTTTCGGTGCAAAGACTGCGGTCACGTTCATACAGTTGAACGCCGATCCGTTGCATCCTGACCCACTGACGGCGCTTGCTGGCGCGAAACGAAGTTCCCGTTGAAGCCATTGCCACGCGAATGTCCGCCATTGGCACAAAGCGGACCTAAATATGTTGGACCATGGGCCAACTCGATAATCGACGGTCTTATTGCGAAAATGCCGCGCGGAACTGGCTGATATTTCCATCAGTCTATCGGTCTGTATGACCCATTTCAGTACCACATAGAGCCACTACGCCACGATGCCACCTTAGGATGGACTGCGACGAATATTCGGGGTCGCTTATGTTTAGGGATTTGCGTGCCAGGACAAAGTTTCTGATCTTGTGTGGCGTGTGCTTGGTACTCACGAGTGTGGCCACTTACGCTCTTTTGGTTGAAAAGCAGATTGCAATCAACTTTGCCCGCAGAGAGCTCGTTGGCAGCAAATATCTGGCGTTGCTCCGCCCGATCTATGTGGCCGTGCTGAAAACACAAGCAAAAGGTGATGTCGGTCACCCGCAAAACGTATTCGGGCCAGAACCACTCGATTTGCTATCGCGGGCAGATGCCGAAACTGCTGGCACTTTGCATATAGAGAATATTGTAAAGGTGCTCGCAGTAGCGCTGAGGGACTTGGGCACCAACAATAGTATGAGCAATCCAGCGGATCCTTATTTGGTCGCTCTCAAAAATCTGCGCGACCTCGCTGCGCGTATAGGCGACAACTCAAACTTAACGCTCGATCCTGTTCTTGATACTTATCACGTCGAATACATCGTTGTGACGCGTTTGCCGACAATGCTCGAAGAGCTCGGTCAAGCGCAACTATTGATACGAACACCAAATGCCGCGAACGAGGCTGTTGTCGATCGCAAAGCACGCCTCATCGCGCTCGATACCCTGTTGCGTGCAAATATAGAGGGCGCAATAAACGATGTCAGGATCGCCCAACGTGGGGATCCTGACGGCCGTTTGAAACAGTCTGTCGACCCTGCAATTGCGTCGTTTGCTACGAGTGTAAACGCTTATCTCGATACATTGCACGCCTTCATCGACACTGGCGCGGAAAGTGCCAGGCAGCCTGACCTGTCATACGCCAGTGCAGTCAATAGCGCGCTCGACGCCTGGGATATCACGCAGAAACAACTCGACCAGCTACTGACACAGCGCATCGAAGATCTGGGCCGCCAGCGCCTTCTCAGTTTCGTACTGATCGGAGCGCTCGGGACGCTCGGCCTCCTGGTCGCTTTTTTGACTTATCGGGACATGATCGTACCGATCAAGCGGCTCGCTGATTTGGCGAACACCATCCGTGCGACTAAAAATTACGGCCTGCGGTTTAAATATGAAAGCCGAGATGAAATCGGCGGGCTGGCAGCTGCATTTAACGAAATGCTCGCCGAACTTGCGGCCGCGCGTGAGCGGGAAATCATGGGCCAAACCGAAATAGCTCGCGTGTCGCGGCTGGCGACCATGGGAGAGATGGTTGCCTCCATCGCCCACGAGATCAGACAACCATTGGCGGCAGTGGTGGCCAATTCACACGCGGCCACACGTTGGCTCGCAAAAGAGGAACCCAATCTCGAAGAAGCGCGCGCCTCACTGAAAAGCATCGGTGAGGATGGCCAGCGCGCTAACGAGGTCATTACCAGCATAAGTGCGATGTTCAAAAAAAACACCAACAAACGTGTGCCCGTCGACACCAACGAAGTTGTGAACGATGTGCTAAACCTCTCTCGCGGCGAGTTGCGATCACGAAAAGTCAACGTCCATACGAAACTGGCATCGGATCTTCCACGCGTTCCTGCTGACCCAACTCAGCTAAGGGAAGTGCTGCTCAATTTGATTAGGAACGCTGCTGAGGCTATGAGCACGACCGCAGAAACCTCACGCATTTTGACGATTGCCTCAATGCTCGAAACAGACGGTGTCTCGATCACCGTTGAAGATTCCGGCATCGGAATCGACGCCAAGAATACGAAACAAATCTTCGAGGCATTCTTCACTACCAAGTCGACGGGCATGGGAATGGGACTCGCGATTTGCAGATCAATTATCGACGCCCACAATGGACGCCTGTGGGCATCACCTGGAAATCCACGTGGCACGGCATTTCATGTCGTTTTGCCGCTCAGCGCAGGCGAGTCCCGCCCCACCGGCTGACCGTGCCCGCGACCAACTTGGAGCGAACATCACGCGCTAGTGCCCGCAATGTCCGCTTTTGGCACAAAGCGGACATCGGCTTGTGCACTGCAAATGTCCGCTTTTGACCCAAAGCGGACATGCTGTCAGAACGCGAGTGCTCATAATTAATCATCAGGCGGGGGCAAATATGTCACTAAGTTGCGCGACTACGGTGTCGATTTCATCAAGTGTGGTGCCGCGGCCGAGGCTAAATCGGACGGCACCCATACCCACGTCGTTCTCGACGCCCATCGCTTTTAGAACCGGCGACAGTTCGATATGGCCGGAATGACATGCCGATCCAGTCGTGGCGGCAACGCCATCGAGCCGCGCCAATATCTCTGCTCCGATTCGGCCGACAAAAGAAACATTAAGGGTGTTCGGTAAGCGGTGCATTGGATGGCCATTGAGAGCGACGCTATTGCCAAATCGCTTTTGCAATTCCACCCAGAAGTGATCGCGCAACGCACGCACCAAATCCATCGCCGCAAGATCGCGCGCAAGTTCGGATGCCTTGCCAAGGCCGACCGCAAGCAAGGCGCTCTCGGTGCCCGCGCGACGACCACTTTCGTGACCCGCACCATGAATGAGCGGCTCAAGCGATATGCCGCGACGAATGAAAAGCGCACCCACCCCCTTTGGCGCATAGAGTTTATGGCCGGCAATCGAAAGGAGATCGACTCCGAGTTGGTTTACATCGGTCGGAATTTTGCCGACGGATTGCGCTGCATCGGTGTGAAACACGATGCCATGCTCATGAGCAATGCGGGCGCAATCTTCAATCGGCTCGATGGTGCCGACCTCGTTGTTGGCATGCATGATGCTTATTAGCATCGTGCGCGGCGATATCGCTGTTCGAAGGTCGTCGGGATCGACCCGGCCCGTGCCGTCAACGGGAAGAAACGTCACCCGCACGCCCAGCCGCTACAGAAACCGGAGGGGTTCGAAAATCGCCGGATGCTCAATCCTAGTCGTGATAATGTGGTCGCCCTTTTCGCGGAGCTTGAAGACCACGCCCTTGAGCGCAAGGTTGTTAGCCTCGCTGCCGCCGCTGGTGAAGACAATCTCGTCGCTGTGGCAGCCAAGCAAGGCCGCCACTTGGCTGCGTGCCGTTTCGATGGCGGCTTTTGCTCCGGTCGAGGCCCAATGTCCGCTCGACGGATTGCCGTAATGATCCGCAAGGAACGGCTTCATCGCGGCGCTAACAGCCGGATCGATTGGCGTGCTCGCGTTGTAGTCGAGATAGATGTGTCGCATGGTCATGAACGCTCTCGCATGAGCAAGGCTACGATTGCGCCCGAAACAAATGACAGTGCCGCGACCATTTTAATCGCCGATGACATTCCGAGCGTATCAGCAATCATTCCCGCGGAGAGCGCGCCGACGGCGTAACCTAGGTCACGCCAAAAGCGATAGACGCTAAGCGAACGCGCTCTCCAAGAAGGATGAGAAGCATCAGAGACGGCAGCAATCAAAGTCGGATAGACCATTGCAGTCCCCAGCCCCAGTAGAATGCTCGCAAGTAACCACCACTCGAACCTTTGTGTGACGCCGATCAAGAAAAGTCCGCTGCCTTGCACCCACATCCCGGCCACGATCAGACCCTTGCGGCCCCAACGGTCGCTCAGTGGGCCGGTCACGGTTTGCAAGACACCCCACACGCCAGGATAGACCGAGTTGAGGATGCCGATCCGGCCGACGGCGAGACCGAAGCTCGCGTATAATAGCGGGAAAATCCCCCAACTCATGCCGAAGTTCAGATTGTTGACCAGCCCTGCCTGCGATGTCGCGAACAGGTTGCGGTTCTTGTACGAAGCGCGCCGAAAGATCTCCCAGAAACCGAGCTCTTCACCGACCGAGCCATGATGATGGGTGATCTCATGACCAACATGATGCCGCGTGTCGCGCACCAGCAGTATGGAGAGAATGAGCCCAAGCAGCGCATAACCGATCCCGAGGTAGAACGGCTGCGGGCGAAGACCGTAGTGTTGGGCAATATAGCCGGCGAGAAAGGCCGTGAGACCGACCGACAGATAGCCTGCGAATTCATTCAGCCCCACGGCAAGGCCGCGCGATTTGGGGCCGACAAGGTCCACTTTCATGATCACCGTCATCGACCACGCGAAGCCCTGATTGATACCGAGCAACGCATTGGCAGCCACGACCCAGCCCCAATTTGGCGCCCAGCCGATCATGAATGGGACTGGCAGGCCGATGAGCCAACCGAGAACGAGCATATGTTTGCGGCCGTAGACGTCGGCGAAGTGTCCGGAGACCAGATTAGCGACGGCCTTGATGACGCCAAAGCTGACGATGAATGACAGCACGGCCGTAGTGGAGGCGATCTTGAATTCCTGCGACCCAATCAGCGGAACGACCGTCCCCTGCAGGCCCACCATGCCGCCGACGAAGGCATTGATGAGGACGAGCAGCGAGAACTGTTGCCAATTCGCGCGCAGTCCGAGAACGACGCTGCTCTCCGAGGACATGCTTATTCGGCTGCCGCCGCCACGCCGGAATTGATAGCGCGTAGTTTCGCCGCTTGCGGCGGTGGTGGTGGTATGTCGGTTGTCATCGTTCGCACGAATTCAGACTTGTCCTCGATGGCAAACGCCTTGTTGTGGCGCTTCTCGAAGCCGATTGTCGACGTAGGTTTGCCGCTCAAGGCGCGTCCACAAACCGAGCCGGAGTAAGCTCCCGGCAATACTTCCAAGTGATCGGGCAAGGCCTTGAGCTTCTGCACGCTGTCGAAAAGCGTACGCGCACCATCCTCCGCGTTCGTCGCAAGCTCGGTGCGGCCGAGGTCACCGACCATAAGGGTGTGACCAGTCAAAACAAACCAAGGCTCTTGGGATCGCGTTCGATCTGTAACGAGGAGCGAAATGTGTTCCGGCGTGTGTCCCGGCGTATGCAAGACTGTAATCGTCACGTTGCCGAGTTCGAGGGTGTCACCGTCCCGAACGCCGTAGAATGGGTAAGCTACGTCCGCTCCCGCAGAACAGCACATATTCGGCACCGGCTGCTTTTGCCAATGCGCGCCCGACGGAGACGTGATCGGCATGCAGGTGAGTGTCGATGACATACCGGATTTGCATTCCGGTTTGATTGGCTGCTTCCAGATAGGGCTTGATGTTGCCAACCGGATCAACGACCGCGCCTATTGCTTTTCCGCCGCATCCAAAAAGATAGGATGCTGCGACGGGTTCGCTGTGAAGGAATTGTCGAAGGATCATGGTTACCTCCCTGTGATGGTCACCTTGTAGGTGCCTTCCAAGGGCCGGTCGTGCGTTCCACACAGGTCACTGCTACTGGCAGCTGCTCGCCAGTTTCAAGCTTGTCGTGTCATCATCCCGCGCAAGGCCAATAGTGCACCCACCACGAACACAATCGTCGCAAGATAGATTGGGCCGAGATGTGTGACCCAATTAAACTCGAAATGTCCCATGTAATGATAGGGCAAGGCCACCGCGAGTCCTACTACTGGTGAAACCACGGCAGCGATCCACGCCCACCATTCACCGCGACGGACGCCGTACCAGGACAATGCACCTACAGCAATGCCGGTTGCAGCGATAAATGCAGCGGTGGCGATATGTAGGTGCATAATGTAGTGCATGATTGCTGGATTGAGAGTGTTCAAGTTGGCCGGAGTAACTCCATTCAGCGTCGTCACGCCAAGCTCAAACCCGCCTCCCGCGAAGTTACGGAAGAAAAACACTACCGCATAGCCGATGAACGCCAGACTTGCGACGAGCATCAGTCCCGCGCCATTGTTCAAGTTGGAATTTTTCATGAGGTCCTCCCGTCTATCTCTCTACACAGATGAAAAGCTAATCAAGGTTGGCTAAGGATCAGGAGCAGCCATCGATCGTTTTTGGTATGTGCCCGCGGAGCCAATTAAGCTTTTCTTGCAAGCAGCGAAACGCTCTTGACGCCAAACTTCTTGCTGGCGCCTTGAGCGTTTTCGGAGATGAATTGGTACTGTGGATTGTCCTCCTCCTTCATCACGCGCAGACCGGCCGCCTCGATCTGGGCGCGGTAGCTGCCCCGCTGCGCTGCGCCGCCTATGCACGCAGCCCATAACGTGGAGTTGCAGACGATGGTATCAGGTAGCTGCGCCTCCGTGATGATATCGGCGAGCGCCAATCGTCCGCCGGGCTTCAACAGGCGGGCGGCCTCGCGAAACACCCTCGTCTTGTCTGTTGCCAGGTTGATCACGCCGTTGCTGATGATGGCATCCGCTGTACCGTCGGGCAGTGGCACCTCCTCGATGTAGCCTTTCAGGTATTTCACGGTCGTGAAGCCGTCTCGCACGCGCAGCCGCTCGGCCTTGGCGCGCTGCTCGTCTGTCATGTCGATGCCAAACACCTTGCCGCGCGCGCCAACCTTCAATGCGGCGATAAAGCTATCCATACCGGACCCGCTGCCGAGATCGACCACCGTCTCACCTTCCTTGAGATCGGCGAGGTGGAAGTAGTAGCCCACGCCGGCAAACGAATTCGATCGCTTCGGCGGGAATGCGATCGAGGTCGGCTGGCGGTAGCCGAGCCGCTCGGCCAGAGCGCGGCCCATTTCGAAGTGAAAATCGCCGTGCGGGTTTTCGGCGACGCTGCGATACATCGCCTTGACTTTGATCTCGAGTTCCTTCGGATCGAAATTGATTGTCGTGGTCATGTTTTAACTCCTCTCGTTGACGGGCGCGCGGCCTTTGGTGCCGGACACGGTTCAAAACGGAACCGCCCTTAAGGCGATCAGGACTGCTGGCGTTCGATCGGACACAAGGGTGCCGCAATCAGTGGCGGATACTTGAAGGGCCGCTTGATTTGTGCCCCGAGACCGGCCTGATTATTGGCCTAGAAACGCTCCAGACCCGACCTTGAGGGGAGTCCTCTTGCCGCAATTTCTCTTTGAAGGTCATAGGCTTGACACCGAACGCCGCGAGCTCAGGCGCGGTTCCGAGCAGGTGGCGCTTGAGCCCCAGGTGTTCGACCTGATCGCCTATCTCGTGAAAAATCGTGATCGCGTTCTCACCAAGGATGACCTCTTCGCCGCCGTCTGGGACGGCCGGATCGTGTCCGACTCGACATTGACGAGCCGCATCAATTCCGCACGCAAGGCGGTGGGCGATACCGGCGGAGAGCAACGCCTGATCCGAACCTATGCGCGCAAAGGCATCCGTTTTATTGGCGAGGTGCAGGAAACGACAGAATTGCTTTCCGCAGAACCCGAAGCGCAAGGCGCGTCCTCACCTTTGGCCGCGCCGCGCGGTAAGCCCTGCGTGGCAGTCCTTCCGTTCGACAATCTCAGCAGCGATCCCGAGCAGGAGTACTTTTCGGACGGCGTCACCGAAGACATCATTACGGCGCTCTCCAAGCACCGCTCGCTCCTCGTTGTCGCTCGCAATTCGACGTTTGCCCTCAAGGGACACGGCGGCGACGTCCGCCGGATCGGGCGCGACCTCGGCGTCAACTACATTGTCCAGGGCAGCGTCCGCCGGATTGGGCCGCGCGTCCGCATCACGGCGCAACTGGTGGAGACGGAAAGCGGACAGCAGATCTGGGCAGAGCAGTACGACCGTGAGCTTCAGAATATATTTGAGGTACAGGACGAGATCACAGCAACGGTCGCTGCGCGGATCGAACCTGAGATCGGGAATGCTGAACGGGCTCTGGCGGAAAGGAAGTCTCCGCAAGCATTCGATGCGTGGGACTTCTTTCGTCTCGGCACCAAACATTTCTACAAATCGACGGCCAGCGATAACCGCGAAGCGCAGCGGCTCTTTCGTCGCGCCATCGATCTCGACCCATCATTGGCTGAGGCTTACGGATTTCTCTCATATTCGATCGTTCTCAGCATGATCTATTTCGATGCGGAACCCGATGATGCTTTGCTCAACGAAGCCGTCGCGATGGCAAAGAAGGGCGCGACTCTCGATGAGCGCGACGCATTGATCCGATTCATGTACGGACGGGCTCTCCTCGCACGCAAATCCTATAGCGAGGCACTCGGGGAGCTGGAGATCGCCGCCGAGCTCAATCCGAATCTTGCTGTTGTTTATTGCGGTCTCGGCGACTCGCTGGCTTACGAAGGCCGCATCGGTGAAGCCATTCCTTATTTCCAGCGGGCGATCGACCTCAGTCCTCACGATCCCTTGCGCTGGGCATTTTATTCATACAGGGCGCTCGCACATTTGTTTGCGCGAGAGTTCGATCTAGCGGAAGAATGGGCGCGCAAGGCCACCCGCGTTCCGAATTGTCATTACTGGGGCTTTTCACACCGGGTCGCTGCCTTGGGGCACTTGCAACGATCGGATGAACTGGAGGCCGCTCTCACCGAGCTTCGGCAGATCAATCCAGACTTCACCAGCAAACTCGCCCAAAGGCGCCTTTTTTACGTGAAGGACCCAGATCAGATCGCTCTCTATATTGATGGACTTCGCCGAGCGGGTGTGCCTGAGGGCTAGAACGCCAACAATGCGCTGCAGAGGAATGTGGCGGCTCGGCACGGAGTGCGGTCGAAAACTGTTTTTTGGAGTTCGAGCGGCTCACGCCGACGAAGGTGGCGAGTAGCGGTCACCTGATGTCCGCTATTGGCACTTAGCGGACATCGGCCTAGTGCTCTGCACATGTCCGCTTTTGAGGTAAAGCGGACATTGAAGAAGTAGCGTTGTGCATCCTATATCGAGAGAAACGCAGAGCCTTCTGGAGCCGCACATGCACTCCCATTCAATTGACGATTTTCGTCACTCGCACGTATTTTTAGGCGAAGCGCACGACCGGAATGAGCGGAAAACGTGGGCTGTAATTGCCATCTGCGCAGTGATGATGGTCACCGAAATTGTTGGCGGCCTGTGGTTCGGCTCAGTCGCGCTCATTGCGGACGGTTTGCATATGTCTACGCACGCGGGCGCGCTTCTTATTGCGGCGTTGGCTTACACCTATTCGCGACGTTATGTGAATGATACTCGGCTGACGTTCGGCACTGGAAAGTTCGGTGACCTGGCCGCATTTACGAGCGCGATAGCTCTAGCGATGATTGCGCTGCTTATCGGCTATGAGAGTGTGGATCGCCTCATAAATCCGGTGCCGATAGCTTTCAATCAGGCCATTCCGATTGCGGTAGCCGGATTAGGCGTCAATCTACTCAGTGCATTTTTACTAAGTGATGACCATCACGGGCGCGACCATCATCATGTAGACGAGCATGCGCACGGACATGCACACGTTCATCGCGATCACAATTTGCGCGCTGCCTTCGTGCATGTGATGGCGGATGCCGCAGTTTCGGTCCTTGTTATTGTCGGCCTTATTGCTGGTCGGGTATTCGGTTGGGTCTGGATGGACCCTGTGATGGGGTTGGTTGCCACAATCGTCATACTGAGTTGGTCGTGGACCCTTATCCGTTCGGCTGGCGCGATCCTTCTTGATGTTTGCCCTGACCCCGGCATGGCGCGAATGATCACAACTCGGCTTGAACAGGCCAGTGATCGAGTGTGCGATCTTCATTTGTGGCGTTTGGGGCCGGGTCATCTTGCAGCGGTGATTTCGCTAGTGACCCATAATCCGCACGCTCCCGAACGCTACAAGAAACGGTTGGCAGGCCTTAGGGGCTTATCTCACGTAACCATTGAGGTGGTGCCGTGTCCGGGAGAGCACCATTGATCGAAATTTCAACAATCACCTGCCCAAAATGCGGACACCAAGCGACGGAACAAATGCCCACCGATGCTTGCCAGTATTTTTACGACTGCAAGGGCTGTGGCGAGAGGCTGAAATCCAAACCAGGGGATTGTTGCGTGTTCTGTTCCTATGGTGACGTTCCCTGTCCTCCGATCCAAGAGGCGCGCCAGAGTGGTCAGCCGTCGAATTGCTGCGCATAGCGGTCATGAGTGCAATCTCGAAATCCGCGGCCGATTGGGTCGGTGACGCCCGCACCTACTTTCTCGGGTGGTGGATACCGAAGGGTGCCATCATGGCCACCTTGTTTACCTCGGTAGCCTTGCGCGCTGTGGTTTGGACGGTCGCCCTCGTTTGGATGGGAGTGGCCTGCATTCTGAACGCGCGGCGCTGCGGACGAACTCATTGTCGTTACACCGGCCCTTACTATCTCGTGATGATCGCGCCAGTGGTCCTGCTTACTTTCGGCGTCGTGCAAGCCGATTTCTACCGGTGGCTTGCTGTAGCCGCGCTCATTGTCTTTGGCGGCTGGACCATTTGGTGGGCGACGGAGCGGGCTTGGGGAAAATTCTCGTAGCCCTGAAATGTTCGTTTTTGGCACAAAGCGGACATGCCAATGGTGAGATGCTACTCGGCGGCAACGGCGTGCGTTTCCCGCATTTCCCTAAAAGATTGCCGCAAAATCTGGATCGACGAGGTCAGAAACAGTCCCGCCATTATCGCCGCAACCAGCAGGTCGGGCCATTTCGTGGCAGTACCCAAACCGCCAAAGCAGCGGCCATGACTGCGACGTTTCCAATGGCATCATTTCGCGAGCAAAGCCACACGGAGCGAACGTTCGCATCGCCATCTTTGTAACGCATGAGAATTAGAACGCTGGCCATGTTGGCCGCTAAAGCTAAAATACCGACTGCTCCCATTATTTCGGCGCGCGGTATGCCAAGAATGAGAACGTGATACGCGGTCGATCCAAGCACCCACGAAGCCATCGCGGAAAGGCTGAGGGCCTTCAATATTGCAGCGCGTGCGCGGACTTGAATTGATGCGCCAATAACCGCAAGGCTGATGCCGTATGTGGTCGCATCGCCCAAGAAATCGAGTGCGTCGGCTTGCAGCGCCTGTGATCCAGCAAGGGCACCCGCTCCCATTTCGACAAGGAACATCGAAGCGTTGATCGCGATTACGAGCCATAGTCGGCGTTTGTAATCATCTGAAAGCCCTTCAAACTTTGCACTATGGCCGCAACAATCCGTGCCCATGGAACCTCCTATCCTGCCCATATAGTTCTTAGCTGCCGTGTTACACAATCACCTCAACGCTATCTTCGGTGACGAACGAGGCGGGCGCGTGTAAACTCGCACCCAAGCACGTTGTCTGAGCGGAGGGGCCGATGTCCTACGCGAAGCGAAGCGAATACGCCTTCGTCAGTATGGCAGCGGTGGTCCTGTTATCCGTTTCATTTTCAGCCAAAATCGCCGAAGCGGCACCTCGAGCCGGTGTCTGTTCGGGCGTACTAACGAAATTGGAATACAACTCCGCAATAGTGGAGGACCCAGAGCACATATGCATTTTCAGTGGAGAAGACAAAAGTAAGATTTTCGCCGTTTGCGCCGAAGGCCACCGTTGCGAGGTCGAAGGCATTTTGGAGGACTGTAAAGAGGTTGGTGAGTGCTCCGAGCTAACGAATGTCTCGGCGGTCAGGGACCTTACGCTAGCTCAGAAACAAGAGCAGCCTCCGCTTCCGGACGCGCCACCGTCGTCCGCGCCTACTGCCACTGCCGATCTCCCCGCCGAAATTCAGGCGTTTGTTGCCGACGTGGCCCGTATCTGCGGTTCATCTGTGAAGGTGTGGAAAAATTTCTCTGGTTTCCTAAACGACGACTACCGGTTCATCGCAATTCATTTTGAGAAGACACAGTGCAAGGATCCAATAGCCCTCTGCAGAACGGAGGGCTGCCTGCATCAAATCTATGTCTCAAAAGGCGATCAGCCCTATCAGCTAGTAGTAAGCACCTACGTCTCCGAAATCGAACTAAAGCATCTCAGCGGTACGGTTGCGCTGTCAATCATCACCGGTGAGGGGACACGACTTCTGCGGTGGAATGGCGGGGGTTTCCATTGAAGTTACGGCGTATGCAATGTCTGCTTTTGGCACAAAGCGGACATCACCAAGTGCGCTGCACATGTCCGCTCTTGGGGGTAAAGCGGACATGCCAAGCTGATGGTGCGAAGGTAAAAAGGTGAAAGCGTCAGGCCGCCTTTTCACAGAACTGTAGCAAGAGCTTGCGGTGCTACAGTTGGCGAATGGACTACGAACTCGCCAAGAGCCTGATGGATGCCGGATTTCCACAGATCGGAAAAGGTAGCTTGATTGGTTCGCCGGATAAGCTTGTCTGGCGAAGTGGCGATCGTGTCTATGTCCCGCCCTCGAAGAACTCATAGATGCGTGCGGAGAGAATTTTGGCTCTCTTGATAGACAAAATGACGGGTGGCTCGCCTATGCGAATTACGATCAGAGTTGCTCCGCGAAAACCCCGGCCGAAGCCGTCGCCCGCTTATGGCTCACGCTTCAAAAACGATGACGCCATAATGGCGCCAAACTTAAAAATATCAAAGCGTGAGGCCGCCGTTTCAATTTCACCTGCGGAGCAATTTCTCGCGAGGAGAACTAAACCGTTGATATCTGCGCTTGCCAAGGAAATGTGTGCCAAAAAATCTATCGCAAGCCCAGAGGCCTCCCAAATAGATAACAAGAGAGACGGAAACATAATGTAACCAGCCGCATCCTCACCAAACAGCTTGCTCAATATGCTGGCGACCATTAGTGCCGCTATAAGCGCAATAATTAACATCGCGATGCGAGCAAGGCGGCGTAAATTGTACCGAAGCCCAATACGGCATAAGGGAGTGATATCGGGTGGAAGTAGCGATCACGTTAAGAACTTCATCTGAATTAGCGATTTTGTTCCGACGAGAGCGCCTATGAGGGGGAAGACTGTTGTCATTACGGGCGGGACGTCCGGAATTGGCGAGGTCGCCGCGATAGCACTTGCAAAGATGGGCGCCCGGATCGTCTTAGTCGCGCGGGACAAGTCCCGCGGGGACGCCACCCTCGCGCGGCTTCGCGACAGCGCTCCAGACATCGCTCACTCCGTGCATTTTGCCGATCTCTTACGCTTGGCCGAGATGAAACGCGTGGCGGCTGAAATCGCCGACCACGAGCCGCGCATCGATGTGCTGATTAACAATGCAGGCGCGTTATTCGCAAAGCGCCGACTCACGGAAGACGGGCTTGAACGCACTTTCGCGCTCAATCACATGGCCTATTTCGTCATGACAGCGGGATTGCGCGAGCGACTTTTGGCCTCGGGTCCCGCCCGCATCATCAATACGGCTTCCGCCGCGCACCAAGACGCCACCTTGAATTTCGACGATCTCCAATCGGCAAAGAGCTTCGGAGCAAGGAAAGCTTATGGTCAGTCGAAGCTATGCAACATCCTGTTCACGCGAGAACTTGCTCGCCGCCTGCAAGGTACGGGTGTCACTGCGAATTGCCTGCATCCCGGTTTCGTCGCCACACGCTTTGGCGACCAAAGCGGTGGCTTGATCTCGCGCCTCGTTTGGTTCGCCAAGTTTTTCGCGATATCTCCTGCTAAGGGCGCGGAAACGATTATCTATCTCGCGTCTTCGCCAGACGTGCGCGAGACGACAGGACAATATTTTTACAAATCCGCGCCGACTATGCCGTCGTCGGCGGCCCAAGACGACCGATCTGCTTTATTGCTCTGGCAGCGCAGCGCGGCATTGGCCGGCATGAAGGAATAGCCATACCGGACATAATCGACACAAACCGCGCGACGATTGCGAGCTGAGTTCAACAGTAACAAGATAACGTAGACCCCTCCCTTCCTCGTTTGCGCGAGTTGAGGAGCTTGCAAAGCGACGAAGGGGAATGCAACGAGATTGTCGCTGTTTAGCGAGCAGAAAAAGGGATAGGGCTGTGGGTGACGTACGAAAGAAGATCCTAATTACCGACCTAGACAATACATTGTTCGACTGGGTTCAGCTTTGGCACGACTGCTTCATGGCAATGATGAATAAAGTGGTCGAGATAAGTGGAGTGGCATTTGATGACCTGAAGCCTGAAATTCGTGCAATTCATCAACGACACGGCACTTCAGAGTATTCTTTTTTGATTGAAGAAATGCCAACTCTTCGAGCGAAATTCGCCGATAAGCCTTTGTCCGTCGTTTTTCAGTCTGCAATCGACGCGTATCGCGACACACGCAGGAAGAATTTGCGCTTGTATCCGTCTGTCGCAAAGACATTGCTGAAGATTAAGGGAGCAGGAGCTGCCGTCGTCGGCTACACTGAGTTCGATGGGGTTCTATTCTAATTATCGAGTGCGTCGCCTTGGTCTAGATGGTGTACTTGACTACGTTTTCTCTCCCGAGGATCACGACATCCCGGAAAGCATCTCATGTGATGAAATTAGAAAGTATCCGGCATCGCATTACGAGTTTAGATACACGACACATAAGCACACTCCCAAAGGGTTGCTGAAGCCCGACCCGTCCGTGTTGCTGTCGATCATTTCAGAACTAAAAGCAGATAATACTGAATGCGTTTATATCGGCGATAGTCTACCGCGAGATATCGCGATGGCACAGGATGCGGGCGTTGCGGACCTACATGCGAGATATGGCAGGGCACAGCACACAGAGTATTATCAGTTGTTGCGCGCGGTGACGCATTGGAGCGATTTGCGCGTCGAGCATGAGCGGCAAGTTGATGAACGTAAGGTTCAGGCCGGCGTCGTGCTGGAACACAACTTTGGTGAAATCTTAAACCATTTCCAATTCGGGGACTGGTATGGACGCTGAGAAGCGGAAGATCGTGGTAGACATCTGGAAGAAGGTCGTTGAAGTGCAGATGCACTTCAACGACATCGAAATGAAAATCCGTGGCCTTTTTGTAACAATAGTTCTAGCGCTTGCCGCGGCTCAAGGCTTCCTACTCGACAAAGGTTTGTTGTTTTCGATGGGACAACTGAAGGTCCTGTATGCGACTTTCATGCCGCTGCTCGGTATTGTCGCGGCTTGTCTTTTCTATTTCATGGATCGCTATTGGTATCACCGGCTTCTCATGGGCGCTGTTACTCAGGGCGAATATATCGAAAAGAAGTATGCGAAATTTTTGCTGGAAGTTAGCATAACGGAGAAGATTGGGGAGGCAAGCCCCGTCGAAACAGAAAAATGGACGAGCGGTGCGGGACGCCTGGGGAAGGTGATTGCAGACTGGCTCGTCACTGACGATGAATATCAAAAAACTGGAAATCTCCATTCCACAGCCAAGATCGAACTTTTTTATAAGTCGGTCGGCTATCTATTTCTCCTGCTCTTCCTCATCACTGTGCTGTTCGTCGGCGTTCTGATTGTAGATCGCTCCCTAGCAACCGCCGCATTGCAAAAGCTGAGTTCGGGCGGAATGACGGCTGCTGAATAAGCGCGTTAGGCGCCCCCCTAGGAAACCCCTATTTCGCCGTGAGAGTGCACTAACAGCGCGATCGTTAATGAAAATTAAGAAGGGTTTTTTGGTCCGCTAAATTCACCAACCACCCTACAAAACGCAGCGAGGCCATACCCCCTGTCCATCGTGGGGGGAGGGTCGCCGAGCTTGCCGGGCCGCCCCCTGGCCCTGCCCGAAGCGACAGCTCGTAGAACAGCTTTTGTATGAGCAGTCCTGCGTTCAAGAGGATAGAAATGCCAACAAAATTGAACCTGCGGCTGGTGAAGCCAGCCACCCAAAAACGAGCAGTCGGCCCGGTACGCCGGCCGAACATTGAACTCCGCAGCCGAGAGCACCTGACCGAGATCGAGGTTGAAAAGCTCATCAAGGCCGCAAATGGCAACCGACATAACCACCGAGACGCAACAATGGTCCTCGTTGCCTATCGCCACGGCCTGCGAGCTTCAGAAATCTGCGAGCTGCGATGGGACCAGATCGATTTCAGAACCGCCACCCTGCACGTTAACCGCGTCAAAAATGGGAAGCCGAGTACTCATCCTGTTCGCGGCGACGAACTGCGAGCACTACGGAAGCTACAACGCGAGGCGCCAAAATCGCCATTTGTGTTTTTGACCGAACGTGGCGGACCATTCTCGACGGATAGCTTTAACTGGATGGTAAAACGAGTGGGACGTAAAGCGCACTTTCCGTTCCAAGTTCATGCACACATGCTGCGTCACGCCACTGGCTACCGACTAGCCGGCGATGGGCATGACACCAGAGCTATTCAGTATTCGGTTAGGTGCGCGGGCGCACTAGACCTTCGAATAAGGAGAGGCGGAATGACCGGGACTGGCGCAGAGAGAACCGAAAAACTCGGCTATCTCGGGCTTGGCATGATGGGGTTTCCGATGACCCGGCGCTTGCTCAGCGCGGGCCATGAGGTTTCGGTCTGGAATCGCTCGGCCGCCAAGGCCAAGGCATTGATCGAAGCAGGCGCAAAGCCAGCGGCTAATCCACGCGAGGTTGCAGCCTCGGCGTCCATCATCTTCTTGTGCTTGACGGACGCCGCCGCGGTGGAGGACGTCGTGTTCGGTCCGCACGGAATTGCGGCCGCGCCAGGCGACGGGAAATTGGCGGTCGATTTCTCCTCGATCCATCCGGACAAGGCGCGTGCCATCGCCACGCGGCTGAAGGCGGCAAACGGCATGGGCTGGATCGATGCGCCGGTCTCGGGCGGGACGAAGGGAGCCGAGGAAGGCACGCTCGCCGTGATGGCCGGCGGCGAGGCTGTCGACATCGAACGCGTGCGGCCCTATGTGCTCGCGATGGCTCGGCGGCTCACCCATATGGGCCCGACCGGCGCGGGGCAGATGACAAAGCTCTGCAATCAGGTGATCGTCGGCTGCGCCATGGCGGTGCTGGCGGAAGCGACCAGGCTTGCGGTCAACTCCGGCATCGATGCCGGCAAGCTGCCGGAAGCGCTCGCCGGCGGCTTCGCTGACTCCATTCCGCTGCAATTGTTCGTGCCACGCATGGTGCAGGGCATCCATTCGCCGCCGCTCGGCCATATCGCGACCCTGCTGAAGGATCTTGATACGGTGGGTGAAGTCGCCCACGACACCTCGACGCCAGTGCCGATGGCTTCCCTCGCCGCACAATTGTTCAGACTGGCCAAGGCCGCGCGCGGCGCCGATGTCGACGCGCTGGAGATTTACAAAATCTCGGCGTCACAGGTCGGTTAACCTCCGACTCGAAGTGCCTGTAAACACCAGAGAAACCGATTGCGTTGGCGACGGGAGCGACTAGTCTTCCGCGCCAAGGCTTCCAGAAGCCACAAGGGAAACGCAAGCCATGTATAACCCCGCCGGTGTGAAGACTTCTCCCGAGTTCTCCGTTCCAGAGCAAATGAAAGCCTGGGTGCTCGGCGGGCCTGACGAGCTCTTCCTGCGCGACAAGCCGACGCCGATTCCCGGGCGTGCCGAGGTGCTGGTCCGCATCGATGCAGTCGCGATCTGCGCTACCGACCTCGAGATCATCCACCGGGGATCGCCGGCCAGCATTCAGGGCGGCTTGCCCTTCAACAAGAACTTTACCCCGGGCCATGAATACATGGGCACGGTCGCCGCCGTTGGGCCTCATGTCGACGAGTTCAAGATCGGCCAGCGCGTCACCGTCGAAATCCACGCCGGCTGCGGCCAGTGCAAGCGATGCCGCCAAGGCATGTACACGTCATGCCTGAACTACGGAAAGCCCGAGAAGGGCCACCGCGCCAACGGCTTTACGACCGACGGCGGCTTTGCCGAATATGCGGTCAATCACATCAACACCATCATCCCCGTACCTGAGAGCATGACCGATCCGGAAGCGACGCTCGTCGTGACCGCCGGCACGTCGATGTATGGCCTCACCGAGCTAGGCGGGCTGGTCGCGGGCGAGAGCGTGGTGGTGATCGGCCCCGGCCCGATCGGGCTGCTCGCGGTAGCGGTCGCGAAGGCGCTCGGCGCGAGTCCGGTGGTGCTGACAGGCACCCGCGACAAGCGGCTGGCGATCGGCAAGGAACTGGGCGCGGACCGAGTTGTCAATATCGGCAATGAAAATCCGGTCGATATCGTCAAGCAGCTCACCGGCGGGATCGGCGCCGACTATGTGATCGAATGCGCCGGCTCGGAAGCCACCATCGACCAGGCTATTCATATGACGAATCGCGGCGGGAAAATCTGTCTTGCAGCGTTCCCACACGAGCCCGTGACGACCAATATCGCCCACCTCGTGCGCAACAACATCTATGTTTACGGCATCCGGGGTGAGGGCCGCAGCGCCACGCACCGCGCCATGGAGTTGATGGCGGAAAAGCGGTTTGACGCCACCAAGATCCACACCCACACCTTCCCGCTCGCCGATCTGCCCACCGCGCTGCGCTATGCGCGGGAACGGGTCGAGGATGCGATCAAGGTGGTCGTGACCAATCGGCGGGCGAACGAGATCGCGAGCGCAGCGGAGTAAATCCGGTCAGATTCGTCCCAGCGCGGTTAGAATTAGCTCCGGTGTGAGGGGAATCTCGGTGATGATCGCTCCGAACGGACTGAGCGCGTCATTGACGGCATTGGCCGCGGCGGCAGCGGCGCCCGCTGTCCCCGCCTCGCCCGCTCCCTTCGCACCCAACTCGCTTTCCGACGTTGGCGAGACCTCATGGCCGACATCGATGTCGGGCATCTCACCGGACATCGGGACCAGGTAGTCAGCCATATTGGCGTTGGTGAGCTGGCCGCGCTCATCATAGATGCACTTCTCGAATAGCGCCGCACCCAAGCCCTGCACCACCCCGCCCCTGATTTGCTCGTCGACCAGTTGCGGATTGATGATCGTGCCGCAATCCTCGACCACCCAATGCTTGAGCAGCTTGATGAAGCCGGTCTCCGTGTCGACTTCCAGCCATGAGGCCTGGACACCGTTGGTGAAGGCGAACGGATATTCACGCGGCACATAGTGGCGGGTCGCCATCAGCTCCGGCTGGATGCCCGGCGGCAGCGTGTCGGGACGGAAATAGACAATGCGTGCCAGCTCCTTCAGCTCGATGCGGGGTGTGCCATCGCTTGAATTGACGACAACACCATCGGCGATATCGAGCTCCGCGGGCGTGGATTGAAGAATTGCGGCCGCTACCTCCAGGATATTCTTACGCAGGACCTTGGTGGCCTGCAGCGCCGCCTCGCCGCCGATGCCGGCGCCGCGCGACGCCCAGGTGCCGCCGCCATAGGGCGTATTGTCGGTATCGCCAAGGATCACGCGGACGCGCGTCATCGGAACGCCCAGCACACTACCGACGATCTGCGCGGTGAGCGATTCCGAGCCCTGCCCCTGTTCGGTGATGCTGGTCTGGCAGATCACCGAACCCTGCGCATCGAGCCGAACCGCGACGCCGTCCTGCGACGAAATTTTCGCGCCGCCGACACCGTAAAATGCCGCGCTCGGGTTGGTGACCTCGATGAAACTGGCAATGCCGATGCCACGATGGATGTTTCGTTTTCGCAGGTCCGCCTGCTCAGCACGCAGACGGTCGTAATCCATCATCGTCAACAACTTGTTGAGCGAGGCATGGTGCGACAATTTCTCGAACCGAAGTCCCGACGTCGAGGTACAGGGGTAAGCATCATCGGCGATGAGGTTGCGCCGGCGGATTTCGATCGCGTCCATGCCGATCTTCATCGCCGCGAGATCGACCAGCCCTTCCGTCACCGAACAGGCGATGGGATGCCCGACGGCGCGGTATTGACACATCACATTCTTGTTCTGGAAGACGACACGGGCCCGGGCTCGATAGTTCTCGGTCGTGTATGGCCCGCCGACGAAGTTGACGACCTGGTTCGCCTCGATCGCGCTGGTGCGCGGATACATCGAATAAGGCCCGATGCCGGTGAGATCGTCGATTTCGAAGGCTGTGATGGTGCCGTCGCGCTTGACGCCGATCTTTCCCTTGCAGCGATGGTCGCGGGCATGAATGTCGGTATTGAAGCTCTCCACCCGATCGGCGACGAATTTGACCGGCCGCTTCAGCAACTTTGACAGCGCATAGACCGCCATCTCGTCGGCATAGATGTGCACCTTGATGCCGAAGGAGCCGCCAACGTCCTTGCAGACCACACGCACCTGGCGCTCTTCAAGCCCGAGATGCAAGGCCGCGATGTTCTGCACCATGTGCGGCGCCTGCGAGCCCTGATAGATCGTGAGATGCCGCTCTGCCGCATTCCAGTCGGCTACGACTGCACGCGGCTCCAGTGTCACGCCGGTATGACGGCCGAAGATGAACTCTGCTTCCACGACTTCGTCAGACTCGGCGAATGCTTGGTCAACCGCGCCGGCGCTATGAATACGCTCGAAGGCCAGGTTGTCACCTAGCACGGCGTGAATGACCGGAGTTTGCGGATCGAGCGCAGTCCGCATGTCGCTCACGACATCGAGCTCCGCGTATTCGACCGCGACCGCTTCCGCGGCGTCCTCAGCCAGTGCACGACTCGTCGCGACCACAGCCGCAACGGCTTCGCCCTGCCAGCAAGCACGATCGATAGCCATCGCGTACTGCGGAGCAGATTTCAAGCCCTTCAGATGCGACAGCACACCGACCCACGGCGTGATGACAGAAGCAAGCTCTTGTCCGGTGACGACAGCGATGACACCAGGCATGTTCTTCGCTGCGGCGGTACTGATGTCGACGATCATCGCGTGGGCATGAGGCGAGCGCAGGAAAACAACATGTGCCATCCGCGGCAGCTCGAGGTCGCTGACATACTGGCCGCGTCCCTGCATCAGCCGGTCAAGATTGGGGCGCGGCACCGTCTTGCCTATATAAGAGTTTGGCCGGTCGAGCACTGACAGCGCCTCGGGCCTTGCCGTGTCCTCCGTCATGATGCACCGCGCTTGCGCAAACGCGCCGTCGTCTCGACCGCATCGATGATGGCCTGATAGCCGGTGCAACGGCAGTAGTTGCCGGCGAGATGCTCGCGGATCTGCTTGCGGCTCGGCTCGTCCTGCTGCTTCAGGATATCCTGCGCTGCCATCAGCATGCCCGGCGTGCAATAACCGCATTGCAGCGCATTGCGGTCACGAAAGGCACCCTGCAGGTCGTCGACTTCGCCGCTGTCGGATAGTCCCTCGATGGTCTGGACGGATCCGCCATCTGCCTGTACCGCGAGCATCAGACAGGCACGCACGATCTCATTATTCACGCGCACCGTGCAGGCGCCGCACACGCCGTGCTCGCAGCCGACATGCGTTCCCGTCAGATGCAAATGTTCCCGCAGGAAGTCCGCAAGGTTAAGCCGCGGCAGCACCTGCGCATCAACGCGCTCGCCGTTCACCTCGAGTGAGATCGGTATTGTTGCAATCACGCGACGCGACCCGCAAGTTCGGGCCGGCCGAGCAATGTCGCGACGGCGCGCGCCAGCAAAACCTTCGCCAGGTGACGGCGCATTTCGCCTGACGCCTGCTGGTCGTCCTGCGGATCGAGCTCCTCGCCGAGCGCCACGCAAGCCTCCGAAACCAGAGTGGTCGTGATGGCAGTATTCACGAGCGTACTCGCTGCATCAGCCAACACCGGCCGATCGCCGACAGCAAAGAAAGCCAGCCGCAAGTCGGCAAACGCGCGCCCGTCGACAACGGCCTGAGCTGCGACCCCAGCGATGGCGTAATCGCCGTGCCGGCGGGCAAATTCATGAAAGAAGTGCGTGGCGTTCTTCCGCGCGATCGGCAGTTCGACGGCGATCAGTAACTCTTCTGCCGAAAGCGCTGTCTGAAAAATCCCCTGGAAGAAATCGACCGCAGCAATTCGACGCTCGCCGCTTCCGCTGCGAAGCACTATGACCGCGTCAAGCGCGAGCATACAGGCGGGCAATTCGGCTGCCGGATCCGCATGGGCCAGGCTCCCACCAAGCGTTCCACGGTTACGGATCGCGGGGTGGGCGACGTGCGCGGCCGCTTCTGCCAGCAATGGTGCATAGGTTCCGATTTCGGGAGAGCGAAGGAGATCAACGTGACGCGTTAGCGCGCCAATGCAAAGGACATCGCCCTTGACGACGATCTCCCGCAGCGCGGCGATCGCGCCGATATCGACGATAAGCTCAGGCGAAATCAGGCGCAGATTCATCGCCGGCATCAGGCTTTGGCCGCCTGACAGCACTTTCGCCATGTCACCATGCGCGGCGAGTAATTGCAGCGCGTCATCGACGCTTTTCGCACGCGCGTAAGCGAAAGCCGCCGCCTTCATTGAACGAGACCTTCCCGGCCGGATTGTGCGTTTTCCCGATTAAAGGGTCCCCTCTCCCAAAGGTCAAGTTTGTTTATCGACCGATTATTTCGTAAAAGCGACGTGGGACTTGTTGTGGGATTGAACGACGCACGGTTTTGCCGGGTCAAAGGCGAACGCCGTGAGGAGGCGTGGATAATGAATCTGGGTTTCTTTACGATGCCGATCCATCCGGTGGAGAAGGATTGGCGCCTTTCGCTCAGGGAAGATCGTGAGGCGTTCCTGCTGGCCGATGAGCTCGGATTTACCGAAGCCTATGTCGGTGAGCATGTCACCGACCAGGCCGAGAACATCACCTCTTGCGTCGCCTTCCTCGCCTGGATCGCGGCTGCCACCAGGCAGATCAAGCTCGGCACCGGCACCGTCAACCTGCCGAACACACATCCCGCCACGGTCGCCGCGACGATCGCGATGCTCGACCATATGCTGGATGGGCGCTTGATCTTCGGAATCAGCCCAGGCGGTTTGTTGTCGGACGCCGAGCTGTTCGGAAACCTGGATGCCGATCGCAATGCGATGTTCCTGGAAGCAATCAACCAGGTGCTGGATATCTGGGCGAGCGAGCCGCCCTACAACATCGCCGGCAAATACTGGAAGATTTCAACCGAACAGACCCTGATGAAGGATATCGGTCAGGGCATCATTGCCCGCCCGCTGCAACGGCCGCATCCGCCGATCGTCGTCACCGCCGTGGCACCGTTCTCGAAAGGCGTCACCGAAGCGGCCGCACGCGGCTGGGACCCGATCTCGGCCAACTTCCTGATGCCTGCCTGGGTGAAGAGCCACTGGCCAAGATATGCCGAGGGCTGCGAGCGCGGTGGGCGCGCCGCCGATACCGCCAACTGGCGGGTCGCCAAGAGCGTGTTTGTTGCCAGGGATGCGGCGACCGCCAAGGCCTATGCCACCGATCCGGATGGACCTTACGTTTATTACTATCGTTCGCTTTTCACCAAATTGAAGAAGAACGGCCGCATCGAGCTGTTCAAGACCCGACGCGACCAGCCCGACGACGAAGTCACGCTGGAATTGATCTGCGAACGGCTGATCATCTGGGGCACGCCGGAAAGCGTCGCGGATCAGATACTGGCGTTCCAGGACGAGGTGGGCAAATTCGGCACGCTGCTCTACGCGGGGAAGGACTGGAAGGATTGCGAGTTGGGCCGGCAGTCGATGATACTGATGGCCGAAAAGGTCATGCCGCGCGTCAATGCGGGCATAGGCCGATCCAGGGCCGCCGAATAGCCGGCGACCAACGCAGAAAAGGAAACGCCGTGGCGCTCAGCGATCGTATTCCCTATCAGGCCCAGATCGACCGGCCAAAGCTCAAGCTGCCGGGCAGCAAGAAGCTTGCGGTCTGGGTCATCCTGAACGTCGAGGAATGGCGGATCGAGAAAGCGATGCCGCGCGTCGTGTTGAGCCCGCCGATGGGCCAGCCGCTATTGCCCGATGTGCCGAACTGGTCGTGGCACGAATACGGCATGCGCGCCGGGTTCTGGCGGCAGTTTAAGGCGCTGACCGACCGCAGGATCCCGGTGACGCTGGCCCTGAACGCCAATGTCTGCAATTCCTATCCTCGTGTTGCCTCCGCCGCGCTGGAGGCCGGCTTCGAGTTCATGGGGCACGGCTTCATGCAGGGCCCAATGCACAAACTCGACAACCAGGCCGATGCCATCAAACACGCGGTCGACACCATCGCGAAATTTGCCGGCAAGCCGCCACGATCCTGGGAAAGTCCGGGCCTGACTGAAACCGAAGCGACCCTGGACCTGCTGCGCCTCAACGGCATCGAATATGTCGCGGACTGGGTGATCGACGATCTGCCGCAGGACATCGCTACGCCGCACGGCACCATTACGACGATTCCCTATTCGGTCGAGACCAACGACATCGTCATCCATGCGCTGCAGCATCTGCCATCCGAGCAATTCCTCAAGCGCTGCACCGATCAATTCGACCGGCTGTATCTGGAGGGCGCCGACAATCCGCAGGTCATGGCGATTTCGATCCACCCCTACATCACCGGTGTGCCGCATCGCATCAAATATCTCGAAGCCCTGCTCGACTATGTCATCGGCCATGACGGGGTTGCGCTGATGACCGCGAGCGAGATCGGCGACTGGTATCGCGCGGAAATGGCGAAGGTCTAGCTTCCTCGCGGCTTATCCGGCGGCCTTGACTGGCGTGCGCACGGTGCCCGCACGTCCCCTGCCGAAAACCCGATCATAGCCCGCCAGGAACGCGTCCAGTGCGTCAGCGATCATCTGTTCCTTGTCCTCGAGCACCGGCGATTCGTAGATGTATTTGCGGACGCCGTAATAGAAGATGCCGCTGTGAAACACCCATGCGAGCTCGAGCTCCGGCGCCGTCGGCCTGCTTTGCGCGGGAAGCCCTATCTCGTGGCGGCATTCCCTGACAATCCGCGTCAGAATCTGCTCGCGTACGACGCCCACATACCAACGGTTGATGTCGAGCCCCTTCAGCCCCGAGTAGAGATAGATGCGGATCCATTTGCGTCGGAAGAGCACATTGGTATAGCCGCGATAGAATTCCAGCAGGCGGTCGCGCAGCGGCCGCGTGCGATCGGTTAACAGCTTCTCCCAGCCGGTATCGAGCGGTTCGAGATAGACCGTGCGATAGACTTCCTTGATCAGGTCGTCCTTGGAGGGAAAATAGCGATAGAGCAGCGGCTGTGTCACGCCGAGCCGCCGCGCCAGATCGCGCGTTCCGCCGCCAAACCCCTCCTCCGAAAAGAATTCGGTGGCCTTGGCCACGAACTCCTTGCGGCGATCATCCGGCGAGAGCCGCTTCTGCTTGGGGCGTACGCGTTTGGTCGAAACTTTCTTTCTCATGATTTTTTATCGCCCGCCTGGCGGTCGTCGGCAACGAACCGGCCGTAACCGCCGCGGGCAAACAACAGCGGCTCCTTACGGTTGTAGGAATAGGCCTCGACCGCGCCGAGGAAAATCACGTGGTCGCCGCCATAATAGCGGTTGGCGGCGCGGCACTGGAAATTCGCAACACTCTCGACCAACAGCGGCGCACCGCCAAGGCCGGGCGCCCAATTCACACCGACAAACTTGCCGTCCGAGGATTTCGCAAATTTGTCGGCGAGCGCCTGCTGGCCGACGCCGAGAACATTGACGGCAAAGTGGCTGGCGTTCTGGAATGCGCTCAAGCTCGAGGAATAGAGTACGAGGCTCCAGAGCACCAGCGGCGGGTTGAGCGACACCGAGGCAAACGAGTTGCAGGTGATCCCATATGGCTTGCCGTCGGCGCCGGCGGCCGTGATAATCGTGACGCCGGTGGCGTAGGCGCCGAGCGCATTGCGAAAATCCCGCGGGTCGATGGGGGAGTGATCGCTGGCCAGTTCACTGGCGGGGTCCGGATTGATTGGGTGCTTGGGCGCGTCGTTCATTCGCTGGTCTCAGAGCGTCAGATTTTCGGACGGCAGGCCGAGCGCCACGCGGCCGAAATTGGAGCCGGCCGCGTCGAAATTGAACGCCAAGTGTGAATTGATCGCATGGGCATCGCGGAACTGACGCTGTAGCACGCCGGTGGTAAACAATCCACGCGCGCCGCTTGCGGAGAACAGGAGCGATACAGCCTCGGTACAGAGATTGACGGAAAAAGCGCCGTCGCGACGGAGCCTGGTCTTGGCCGCCATATCCGGAATATAGCCGCGCCTTGCATCGGCCATCGCCTCGATGCAGTTCGAGCGCATGATCAGGCGCGCCGCGTCGATCTTGGCCGATGCTTCGGCAATCTTGATTTGCGTGCTTTGCAGATCGGCAAGTTTGGTACGATTGTAGGTCGAGACACGCTGCCGCGCCACGCCGACATAGTCGTCGAGGCAGGCTTGGGCATTGCCGAGCGCGACGCCCGACAGTACATAGGGAAACAGCGAGAAAACCGGTAGCGCATAAAGTGCGTTCGGATTGACGGAGCTGCCTGGTGTAGGGCCACCGGCAAGATCACCGACCGGGACGGTGAGTGCGTCGGGGACAAAGGCATCCTTGACCTCGACGTCGTTGGATCCGGTCCCGCGTAGCCCAACCGAATTCCAGGTATCGGTGATCTCGTAGTCGTTCTTGTGAACCATGAAGATCCGATACTCGATTCCGTCGGCTTCATCGTCGGGAGAGACGACACTGGCGAGCATGTTCCATTCGCAGGAGGCCACCCCGGATGAAAACGGCCAACTGCCGCGCAGGTGATACCCCCCCTCGACCTTGCGCGCCCGACCGGCCGGGAAGATGAAGGAGGACGCGATCAGCGCATTGGGATCCTTGCCCCAGACCAAATCCTGCGCACGCTCCTCGAACATCCCGAGCATCCAGTGATGGCTGGAGAGGTTCGCGAAATTCCACGCGACGGATGCATCGCCCTTGCTCAGCAATTCTGCACAATCGACCAGCGCGACATAGTCGAACTCGCCGCCTCCCACCCGTTTCGGTTGAACGACCCGGAACAGGCCTGCATCGTGCAAATCGCGCTCGGTTTCGGGCGGCAATCGCCGCAGCTCTTCGGTGCGCGCCGCCCGGTCGCGAAGCTGCGGGATGAGCGCTCTGGCGCGGGTCGCCATGGCGGCAAAGGCGCGGTCTTCCGATCCCGCTGTTGCGGGTTGACCTGCGATCGGCTTTTGACCAATGCCCGCCATCTGGCGTTCCTCGCTTTCTCCCTGCCGCTTCCAAAGCTCCGGATTCCGGCACTTCGAACCCGCTTGACCGGCCGAATTTACTTCGCGATTGTTTATCGCGTGATCACCAATTAGGCGCGGCCAGCGTGGCCCGTCAATCAAAAACCAACGTAAACAGGCAAGCATGGACAAGACCGTTGGAATCATAGGCCTTGGCATCATGGGCGGCGCGATCGCGCGCAATCTTGTCGAGCGCGGATGGCGAGTGATCGGGTTCGACGTCGATCCGGCGAAAAATTCCGAGCTCGCGCAAGCGCACGTGATGATCGCCGCCGGTATCGCTCAGCTCGTACGGGATGTGCCGATCATCATGACCAGCCTTCCCACGCCCGCTGCCGTCGAAACGGTCGCGCAGGCAATCGCCGTCTCGAGGCAATTGCCAAGGATCGTTGTCGAGCTCAGCACGCTCAGCCTTGCTGACAAACTTCGCTTCGAAGCTATCCTCCAGAACGCCGGACATATCGCACTGGATTGTCCGCTCAGCGGAACCGGCGCACAGGCGAAAGTTCGCGACCTCGTAGTTTATGCCAGCGGCGACAGCCGGGCAATTGGGCAATGCATGGGCTTGTTTGCCGATTTCGCCAAGCAAAGCGCGGACCTCGGGAGATACGGCAACGGCAGCCGGATGAAGTTCGTCGCCAATCATCTGGTCGCGATCAACAATGTTGCCGCGGCGGAAGCGATGTTGCTAGCCGAGCGCGCCGGGCTGGATCCAAAAATGGTGGTCGAGATGGTCGGTCCCGGCGCCGGCGGCTCCAGGATGTTCCAGATGCGCGCGCCGATGATGGTCGATCGTGTCTATGAGCCAGCGACCATGAAGGTCTCGACCTGGAAAAAGGACATGGCGATCATCGCCGAGTTCGCCGACGATGTCGGCTGCAACACACCCCTGTTCACGCTGACGCAGCCCGTCTACAGCGAAGCGATGACGATGGGCTTGGCCGATCAGGACACGGCCTCTGTGTTTGAAGTCCTGAAAAAGACCATCATCAAGACACCGAAAGCCACTTAGCGGCACTGTCCCATGTCGGCGCGCTCTGCGTCCAGGCGCGACCGATATCGCACTGCACCAAAGTAACGGTTCGTCGATGCTCATCGCGGTTGGCAATTAGACCGTATGCCGATTTCGCGAAGCGTGGTTATCACTTGATCATTTAAGGCATCCGTCGGATAAATTGCTCAATTCGATAAAAGCAAAAATCCGATCATCCGTCGTAGCGTTCCCGGGAGGATTTTCATGACGATATCGCGACGACAATTCGTCGGCAGCGTCGCCGGCGCGGGTATCGCCAATTTGGCTGCCCCCAATATTGTCCTGGCCCAGGGCAGCGGACCTGTTCGCATCGGCTTGCTCGCGGCCAAGACAGGCCCCCTCGCCTCCGGTGGCATCGATATGGACCTCGCGCTGACGATGTTCCTGAAGGAGCGCGACAACACGCTGGCGGGCCGCAAGGTCGAGTTGATCGTCGCCGACACGGCCGGCGTTCCCGCAACAGCCCGCACCAAGGCACAGGAACTGATCGAGAAGAACAAGGTTCATTGTCTGATCGGGCCGCTCGCAGCCTTCGAAGCGCTGGCAATCGCCGATTACATTACCGAAAAGGAAATGCCTACGCTTGGTGTCGCTGCCGCGGAAGACATGACCCAGCGTCATCCGAGTCCTTGGTTCGTGCGGGCGACTTCGACCTCGGCGCAGTGCGCCTATCCGCTGGCGGACTATGCGCTCAAGGAGCTGAAGTACAAGAGGATCGTCACGATCGCCGACGACTTTGCGTATGGACATGAAATGTGCGCCGGCTTTCAGCGCGCATTCGAGGACGGCGGCGGCAAGATCATTCAAAAACTCTTCACGCCGCTCGCAACGCCCGACTATGGCAGCTATGTCGCTCAGGTGAAGTCGGCTGACGCGATCTTCCTGGGAACCGCCGGCTCGAACGGCTTCCGCTTCCTGCGGCAATTCATCGAGTACGGCCTGAAGGACAAGATGTCCGTCATCGGCGGCATGACGGCACTCGACGAATTGGTGCTCCGGAACATGGGCGATGAAGCGCTGGGGATCCTCACCACGAGCTGGTATTCCGCGGAGCTCGACAACCCGCTCAACAAGGCCTTTGCAGCGGCCTTCCGCAAGCAGACCAAGTATGATCCCGGCTTTTATGCCGCCAGCACTTACGTCTCCGGCGCGGTCCTCGAGGGAGCGCTCAAGACCACAAAGGGAAATGTCGAAGACAAGAAAGCACTGGTGGCGGCGATCCGCGGCAGTAACGCAGACACAGTGCGGGGTCTCGTCAAGTTCGACGAGTTCGGCAACGTGATCGGCAATGTCTATATTCGCAAAGTGACCAAGATCGACGGAAGGCTCGTCAACTCCGTCATCAAGACCTATCCGGACGTGAGCCAGTTCTGGACTTACGACAAGGCCGCCTTCCTGAAGAACCCGGTCTACTCGCGCGATTATCCGCCTGCGAAAAATCTGGAGCCATAATGCCGCCGCCCTCAGGTACGCGGTCTCGCCAGCCTTCAAGAACAAGATCGGCCGACGATGCAGTTTTGGATCATCCAGGGTCTCAACAGCCTCTCGCTCGGCGGTCTCTTGTTCCTGCTGTCGTCGGGCTTTTCGCTGATCTTCGGGCTGATGCGACTTGCCAACCTGACGCATGGCGCGTTCTTCATGCTCGGTACCTACTTCGCCGCGACCGCGCTGCGTGCTTTCGACGGACTAGACATCTGGGTAACCGCGATCGGAGCGGGCATCGCGGTCGCCGCGATCGGCGGCCTGTTCGAACGACTGGTGCTGACGCGGCTGAAGACCAACCCGCTTGGGCAAGTGCTGGTTACGCTCGGCATGTCCTTTATCATCTCCGATGCCTGTCTGATGATCTGGGGTGGCGATTCGATTCCTGTTCCAACGCCGCAGAATTTGCAGGCCCCGACGCACTTGTTCGGGTTTGTTTTTCCGACCTATCGTCTGGTGCTGGTCGGATTGGCCGTTGTTGCAGCCATCGCGCTATATTTACTAATCGAGCGGACCAGGCTCGGCGCGATGATCCGCGCCGGCGTCGACGACCGGCAGATGGCGCGCGCGGTCGGCATACCGGTGTCGAATCTGTTCACGGTCGTGTTCTGTCTCGGTGCGGGCATTGCGGGCGCGGCCGGCGTGCTCGGGGGCCCAATCCTTTCCGCCTATCCTGGCCTTGACGCCGACATGCTGCCGCTGGCGCTGATCGTCGTCATCCTGGGCGGCATCGGCAGCCTCCTCGGCGCGTTCGTCGGCAGCTTCGTGATCGGCTTCATCTATACCTTCGGCACCGCACTGTTTCCGGAACTGTCCTACATCATCCTGTTCCTGCCAATGATCTTTGTCATTGCATTCCGGCCGCAAGGCCTGTTCGGGCGCGTCGGTGCATGAAGTGGATCGGCGCAGCCCTGCTTGGCGGATCGTTGCTTCTGCCGCCGTTCCTCGCTGGAGACTTCTACATCAATCTCGCGAGCCAGATCCTGATCGCTGCGATCTTCGCCCTCAGTCTCAATCTACTTGTGGGTTATGGCGGCATGACATCGCTGGGACACGCCTCCTATCTCGGTGTCGCCGCCTATCTTTCCGCCCTGCTGACGAGCCGGTATGGCTTTGGCCATGGGGTGGCGGCGCTGATCTCCGTCTTGGGTACGGTAGCGATGGCTGCGTTCTTCGGCGTGATCGCGCTTCGTGCCACCGGTCTCGGTTTTCTGATGATCACGCTGGCGCTGTCCCAGGTGCTGTGGGGTCTCGCCTATCGCATGTCCAATGTGACAGGCGGCGACAATGGCATTGCCGGGCTCACACGACCTGCACCGTTCGGTATTTCGCTCGAAAGTCCCGTCGCGTTTTACTGGTTCGTCCTCATCATAGCCACGGTCGCTTTCCTCCTGATGGCGGTGTTCGTGTCATCTGCTTTCGGTTCGTCATTGAAGGGCGTACGCGATCAGCCGCGGCGCATGGCCGCGCTGGGCTTCAATCCCTGGCTGATCCGATGGATCACCTTCATCTATGCCGGCTTCTGGGGTGGCGTCGCCGGCTTGCTCTACGTCTACTATCACAAGTACATCCACCCGACTTCGCTCTCGACCACCAGCTCGGCCGAGGCCCTGCTCGGCGTCATTGCCGGCGGCTCCGGAACGTTGGGCGGGCCGGCCGTCGGCGCGGCCCTGGTGCTGTTGTTGAAGAACTATGCCTCCGCGTATATCGAGCGCTGGAACATGCTGCTAGGGCTCGTGTTCCTGTTCATCGTCCTCGCGATGCCGGCTGGCATCGTTCCTGGCTTCACCAGGTTAATAGCAGCCCTCCGCGGGGATACGCGATGACCGCGCCATCCTCCGAATACGCGCTGGAAGTCATGAGCCTCAAGAAGGCCTTTGGCGGCCTGACCGTCACGCAGGATGTGTCGCTGAAGGTCCGGCCGGGCGAGCGCCGGTTGATCATCGGGCCGAACGGCGCCGGTAAGACCACGCTGTTCAATCAGATCAGCGGCGATCTGCGGCCGAATTCCGGTATGATCCGGCTGTTCGGCGCTGACATTACTCATTTGCCTCCCTATCAGCGCGCGCATAGCGGGCTGTCGCGCACCTATCAAATCATCACTTTGTTTGCCGGCGACACGCTGGAACATAATGTCTCGCTCGGCTTGCTGGGATTGCGGGCGTCGCGCTGGCAGATGTGGCGGCCGATGTCGTTCTACCGCGATCTCGCCAGTGAAGCCCGGCGCACGCTCGATGCGGTCGGGCTGCTGCATCTCGCCGATCATCCGATCTCCGATATCGCTTATGGCGAGAAGCGCCGTGTCGAGCTTGCGGTGGCACTTGCACAAAAGCCGCGGGTGCTGCTCCTGGACGAGCCGCTCGCAGGGCTTTCGAACACCGAGCGGTCGACGGTGAAATCGCTGATTGCGTCGATCTCGCTTGAGATGACTGTGATCATGATCGAGCATGACATGGATACCGCACTAGATCTGGCTGAAACCGTGACCCTGCTCAACTACGGTCGTGTGATTGTCGACGGCAAGCGAGACGCCGTGATTGCGGATGACCGGACTCGGGAAGTGTATCTTGGCACCTGACGCACTCAGTCTGACCGATGTGCACGCATACTATGGTGACAGCCATATCTTGCATGGCGTAAGCTTTGCGTTGCGTCCGGGAGCCGTGCTGGCACTGTTGGGACGCAACGGCGCGGGCAAAACCACCTGCATCTCGACCATCATGGGTCTCCTGAACCCGCGGGAGGGCGAAATCCGGCTTTATGGCAAGCCGATCGGGGGGCTCAGCCCGGAGCGCATCGCTCGCCTCGGAGTTGGCCTGGTGCCGCAAGGCCGCCGCGTCTTTCCCTCGCTCACCGTCCAGGAAAATCTCGTTGTCGCCCGCCAACGTCGCGACACCGGCACCAAGGCATGGAACCTGGACCGAATCTACGACCTGTTTCCACGGCTGCGCGAGCGCCACACGCAATTTGCCGGCACGCTGTCTGGCGGCGAGCAGCAGATGCTCGCGATCGGCCGTGCGCTGATGGGAAATCCACGGGTGCTCCTGCTGGATGAGCCGTCAGAGGGCCTTGCACCTCTGATCGTGGCAGAGGTCGGTCGTACCATCAGCCGCCTGAAGGACGAGAGACAGTCGATCATCCTCGTCGAGCAAAATCTCAAGCTCGCGCTCGATGTCGCCGACTCCGCCGTCATTCTCAACACCGGCCGCTGCGTCTTCGCGGGCGAAGCCGACGAGCTTCAAAAAAATGAAGAATTGATCGCGCAAAATCTCGGCCTCTACCATGCCCACTAAACCAACAATTCACCCTTGAGTTGAGGTCAAACCATGAAGATCGGCGTATGCGGAACGGGACGAATGGGAGCAGCGATCGCACAGCGATTGATCGCCGTCGGGCACGAGGTTGCAGTCTGGAATCGCAATCAAGCCAAGACCAGACCGTTGGTCGACGCGGGCGCAAAGGCGCTTGCGACACCGGCCGCCCTGGTCGGTGCCTGCGAGACGATCGTCGTGATGTTGCTCAACGACGCGGCTAGCGAGGCCGTCTACCGCGGCCCGGACGGGATGCTGAAGGCAAAGCTTGCCAGCAAGCTCGTGATCGACATGAGCACGGTTCGGCCGGACACGATGCAAACGATCGGCTCTTCGGTCGCCCAGCAAGGCGCGGCCTTCGTCGAAAGCCCCGTCGGCGGCAGCACCGGACCGGCGAAGGAAGGCAAGCTGTTCGCGCTGGTCGGCGGCGAGAAGGCGGATGTCGACCGCGCGATGCCGGTGCTGAAGCAAATGTGCCGGCGTATCGAGCATGTCGGCGCGCTCGGCGCGGGTGCAGCCGTAAAGCTCGCGATCAATCTTCCCTTGCTGGTCTATTGGCAGGCACTTGGGGAATCGCTGACGATCTGCAAGGCGCTCAATCTGCCGGCCGACCGACTAATCGATATCATGTCCGATACGGCGGGCACGCCGACCGCGATGAAGGGACGTGGCGCCATCATCGCCAAGGTGCTTGGCGGCCAACCGCTGGGCGAGACGGCCTTCGGCCTCAGTGCCGCCAAGAAAGATCTGGCGACAGCGGTTCAGTTCGCGAAAATCCTCCATGCCGAGCTGCCCGTCGCCGCCAGCGCGCTCGCCTGCTTCGAAGAGGCGGAAGCCGCTGGCCTTGGCGACGCCGACGCCACCGCGATATCGACTCGCTGGCCGCAGCGGCAGTCAAAATCGTGATGCTCAAACTCTCCGTCAATCCAGCAACAGGTTTATTCCAATGATCGACAGCAAGAATCGCTACGGCCGCACCGCCGCCCGCATCCATGACGCCGATGGCCTCGCGCGCCGCCCCTCCTCCCTGACCATCGACATCCATGCCCATATCGTCGTTCCCCAGGCTGCTGCCGTTGCCCAGCCGCACGTCGATATGAGCCGCATTCCGCTTGCCTACTTCGCCGATGACGTCACCAAGGACGTCAACGCGCAGCAGGAGAAGGATGTCCGCGAGGTGATGACGACGATCGATCGCCGACTCACCCATCTCGACCAGATGGGCATCGATATCCAGGTCATCGCACCGGCGCCGGGCCAGTGCTACTACACGGTCGATCCGAAAATCGGGGAAAGTGCACATCGTCTCGCCAATGACGGCGTAGCGGAATATTGCTCACGCAAACCCGATCGTTTCGTGGGATTGGGCGTCGTGACGCTGCAGGAGCCTGAGCTCGCAGTCGGTGAACTCGACTACGTCATGGGCACGCTCAAGCTGAAGGGTGTCGAGATTCTGACCAACGTCGGTGGCCAGGAACTATCCGATCCGAAATTCCGGCCATTCTTTGCAAGGGCCGAGCAGCTCGGCGCATTCATTATGATGCATCCGAATGGGTTCACGCATGGCCAGCGCTTGACCCACTACTATTTCAGCAATGTGCTGGGAAACCCGCTGGACACGACGCTCGCGCTCCACAATCTGATCTTCTCGGGCACGCTGGCGCGCTTCCCTGAGCTGAAATTGATGGCAGTGCACGGCGGTGGCTATCTTCCGAGCTATTCGGGCCGGATCGATCACGCATGGGGGGCGCGACGAGATTGTCACGCTGACCTTCCCCTGCCGCCGACAACCTACCTGCGGCAGATATATCTCGACACCGTGGTGTTTACCTATCACCAGCTGGCCTATCTGATCGACGTGTTCGGGCCTGACCGCATCGTGATGGGCACGGACTATCCCTTCGACATGGCCGAATACAATCCGATCGGCCATGTCGCGGGCGTCGAGGGCATGGACGACGTCACGCTGGCGCAGATCGCTGGCGGCAACGCCGCACGCGTGCTCGGCCTCGATCTCTGATCGTCGCGGGAGGCGGCGCGTCAGCGCGCCCCGGCCGCCTTGTAGCCGGGCTGCTCGAACGGATGCGAGCTTTTGAAAGCGGGCAGCGCAAAGCAGCGCTCGGCGAGCTTCGCTACGACCGGGAACGCGGCCAGGTCGAGCTTCAGGAAATGCGCGCCGACCACCTGGCCGGCGATGCAGATGTCGGCCAGGCCAGGCTCGGCACCGAGCGCAAATGGCGTCGGAGCGCGGCGGGCGAGCAGCCGTTCATAGGTTGCCAGCCCCTCCGTCGTCCAATGCTTGCCCCATTGCTCAATCGCGTGCGCATCGGCACCAAACGTCTTGGCGAGATGATTGCGCACTCGCGGCACCACCAGTGGATGGGCGTCGGCCACCGTCATCAATGCAAGCGAGCGTGCATAGGCGCGCTCCTTCGGGTCGGCCGGGATCAGCCGGGGCTCGGGTTTGATATCCTCGATATATTCGATGATGGCGAGCGACTGGAATATCGAGTGGCCGTCGTGAATGAAGGTAGGGACCACGCGCTCGGCATTGACCGCCTCGTAGCCGGGTTTGAACTGTTCGCCGACGAGGATGTCGATCGGGGTTTCCTCGAACGGCAGCCCCTTCAGCTTGAGCGCCACCCTCACCCGGAACGAGGCGATCGACCGCCAAAATCCGTATATCTGTATCGCCATGCTTCCCTAGACCTTCCCAACTGTCATCGCCGGCTTCGGCAGCCGATGATCAGAATACCAGAGAACCGGTGCCCTCGCGCGCGGTCACGCGCAAACGCGACTCCGCCGCCGACAATGATCGTGAGTGCGGAACGTCGGGAGACATAAACCATCACGCGTGCTCCCTCTCCTTGCCAGCGACCTTGTCAAGCGCGCTCAGCACGGCGTCACCCATTTCCACGGTCGAGAGTCTCTTTGCGCCCGGCTCGGCAATGTCGGCAGTCCTTGCCCCGGCGGCAAGAGCGGCGGCAACGGCCTTCTCGAGCAGGTCAGCATCCTCGGGGCGGTTCAGCGTCAGGCGCAACATCATGGCGACGCTCAGAATAGAGCCCAGCGGATTGGCGACACCTCTCCCCGCGATATCGGGAGCACTGCCATGGACCGGCTCGTAGAGGGCCTTGCGGCGGCCGAAGCGATCAACCGGGCCAAGCGACGCTGACGGCAACATGCCGAGTGAACCCGAGGCCATGGCCGCGCAATCCGAAAGGATATCACCGAAAATGTTGCTGGTGACCATCACATCGAATTGCCGCGGCTCCCGCACGATCTGCATTGCGGAGTTGTCGACATACAAATGCGTGAGCTCGACGTCCGAAAATTCTTCTTTGTGGAGCGCGATGACCTCCTCGCGCCAAACCACGCTGGTTTCCAGCACATTTGCCTTGTCCACCGAGCAGACCTTGTTCCGTCGCGTCCGCGCCAGCTCGAAAGCCGCGCGCGCTACGCGGCGAATCTGGTTCGTGGTGTATTGCTCGGTGTTGAACCCGCGCCGTTGTCCGTCGGGAAGAGTCTCGATGCCACGCGGCTCGCCGAAGTAAATGCCGCTGGTGAGTTCGCGGATGATGACGAAGTCGACGTCCTTCAGAACCTCGGCCTTGAGCGGCGCCGAATCCGCGAGCGCTGAGCTCGCCACGATCGGCCGCAGATTGGCATAGAGATCGTATTTGCTCCGCAATGACAGCAGGCTTCCGGCCTTGCGCGCTGCGGCCGGCACCTCCTTGGTCGCCGGGCCACCGGTGGCGCCCCACAGGATTGCATCGGCCTCATCCATCGCTTCGACGGTGTCTTCCGGCAAAACCTTGCCCGTCGCAAGGTAGGGGATCGGCCCGTACTGGGCTTCACGCAGCGTCATCGGCACGCCACGCTTCGTGACGAACCAGTTGAGGATGCGGTGCGACTGTGCCGTGACCTCGGGGCCTATACCCTCGCCGCCGACCACCGCAACCTTGACCATGTTGGATCGACTGTTCATGCCGACTTCCTCGCAAAATGGATCCAGGGCCGCGCGGCGTGATCAGCCGCCTGAAACGCGCGGATATCGTTGTCACGTTGTAATGTCAGCGCGACTTCATCGAGACCCTGCAGAAGACCTTCGCGCCGCCGCGGATCGATCTCGAAGGCGTGTCGCTTTCCGGACGGCGAGACGATTGTTTGCGCCTCGAGATCAACACTGACCTGGCCTGCCCCTTGTGTCGCTTCGATATCAGCCGCAAGCGAATCGACGATCTCCTTGTCGACGACAATGGGAAGGATCCCGTTCTGGAAACAGTTGGCGAAGAAGATGTCGCCAAATCCGGAGCCGATGATGGCGCGGATGCCCATTTCCTGCAGCGACCACACCGCTCCCTCGCGCGAAGAGCCACAACCGAAATTCGGGCCTGTCACGAGAATCTCCGCCTGCCGATACGGCTCGCGATTCAGAATGAATGCAGGATTCTCGGCGCCATCTGGCAAATAGCGGAGCGAGCCGAACGCCCATTTCCCAAGCGTGCCGCGAATGGAGTTTCCGACCAGACGCTCGATCCGAATGATGACGTCCGTGTCAATGTTCGAGCGCATGATTGGCGCGGCGATGGCCGTCAGCTTGTTGAATGGCTTTGGCATTGTCAGCGCCCCATGGCTCGGACATCGGCGATGGCGCCGGCGATCGCTGCAGCGGCGGCGCTTGCCGGGCTCGCCAGATGGGTGCGCGCCCCCGGCCCCTGCCGGCCGACGAAGTTGCGGTTGGACGTGGAAACCGAACGCTGGCCGGGACCTACCGTCTCGCCGTTGGCGGCAAGGCACATCGAGCAGCCGGGCTCGCGCCATTCAAAGCCGGCTTCCTTGAAGATCTTGTCGAGCCCCTCGGCGACGGCCTCGCGTTTGACGTTTTCCGAACCGGGCACAATCCAGGCTCGCACGCCGGATGCGACCTTGCGGCCACGCGCGATTTCCGCCGCGGCACGCAGATCGCTCAATCGGCTATTGGTGCAAGAGCCGATAAAGACCCAATCGACCGGTGTGCCCGCGATCGGTGCACCGCCCTTCAGACCCATATAATCGAGCGCCGTCTCGATCGCAGTGCGGCGCGCCGGATCGTCGACGGTTTGTGGGTCGGGGATGCGGCCATCGACCCCAATGACATGCTCCGGGCTGATGCCCCAGGTCACCTGCGGAATGATTTTTTCGACGTCAATAACGACTTCCTTGTCGAACGCCGCATCCGCGTCGCTCGGAAGTGCGCGCCATGATTCGACGGCCTGCTCCCACATCTCGCCTTTTGGGGCGTAGGGCCGTCCACGCAAGAACTCGAACGTCTTCTCGTCGGGCGCGACCATGCCGATCTTGGCCCCAAGCTCGATCGAGAGATTGCAGATGGTCAGCCGGCCTTCGATCGGCAGCTCACGGATCGCGCTGCCAGCGTACTCGACGGCGTAGCCGGTGCCGCCGGCTGCCCCGATGTGACCGATTAGCGCAAGAATGAGATCCTTCGCCGTAACGCCCAGCGGAAGCCTGCCTTCGAACTTCACGCGCATGGTCCTGGGCCGACGCTGGATCAAAGCCTGTGTCGCCAGCACATGCGTGAGCTCGCTCGATCCGATGCCGAACGCGAGCGCGCCCAATCCGCCGTGGGTGCAAGTGTGGCTGTCGCCGCAGACGATCGTGCACCCCGGCAGACTCAGTCCGAGCTCGGGCCCGATGACGTGGACGATGCCCTGTCCCGGCTGGTCGACATCGAACAGCCGGATGCCGCTGGCCGAGGTTTCGGCCCGAAGCGCCGCCAGCAACTCCTGCCCGATCTTGCTGGTGCCGGCGCGGCCATGCGCCGTCGAGATCGCATGGTCCGGGGTCGCAAAGGTCAATTCCGGGCTATGAACCTGCAGGCCGCGCCCCTTGAGGTCGAGCAGCCCACGCGAGCCGCCGAGATCGTGCAGCAGATGCCGGTCGATATGAAGGAGGTCGGTATCCTCGCTAACGCGAGCAATGACATGCTGGTGCCAGATCTTGGCCAGCATCGTACGACCAGGCTCTCCCAAGACAGGCCTCCCTTTGGCTTCTTGAGGCCGGCGGCGTCAGCCGCTAACCGCCGTTTTCCACGGCTCTTTGTTTTAGCGGAGGCCATCAAAGCATGAGAGGCGGCCGCCCCGCTAGGGCCTATTCGCGGAGGCGCAATGCACGATCGTCGGGCAACTCTGCTGGGCCGCTGCCCATGACAACGGCTGGATTTGTCTGAAATAGCTAGTTGGCGTCCTGCAGCTTTCCGAAAGCGCCTGCTTCGGTAAGACCTGCGATACGCGCGTCATTGTAACCCAATGTCCTGCGTAAAATCTCCTTGGTGTGCTGGCCCAATAGCGGCGCTGCCGTCGGATCAACGGCCGGGGTCAAGCCCATATTGAGCGGCGTCTCGATATTGGGGACCATGCCTGCCGTCGGATGTGGAATTCTGCTGAGGCGATGCCGCTCGCGGGCCTCGGGAGCATTGAATCCCTGTTCGACTGTACGGAGATAGCCGACAGGAATATTGGCTTTCTTCATTTTCGCCATCCAGTTCTCGAGCTTGTCGCTCGCGAAGACGCCGGCAATGATGGCCCGCAATTTCTCCTTGTTAGCCGAACGCACCTTGCGGTTGGCAAATTGCGGGTCGGTGATGAGATCGGGCCGATCGAGAACCTCGGTCACAAGACGGCGATACAGCCGATCGTTGGCGCAGGCCATATATAGCGGCCCATCGGACGCCTCATAGATACCGACGGTCGGAGATCCATTCGGTGAATTGCCGAAGCGGCCGGGATTTGTGCCGTTGATCAGATAGGCCATGCCGTAAAAGCCGGTCATTCCCATCGCGACGTCGAACAGCGCGACCTCGACGTGCTGGCCCTTTCCGAGCCGATCGCGGGCGATCAGTGCGAGCAGGATCGCGTTGCAGGCCGACATGCCTGTCGCCATGTCGACGATCGGCGGTCCGGTCCGCACCGCCGGCCCGTCCGGAAAGCCATTCAGCGACATGAAGCCGCTTTCGGCCTGCGTGATCGGGTCAAAGCCCGGCCGCGAGGCGAAAGGCCCCTTGCGGCCGTAAGCGGAGATCGAGCAATAGATGAGACGGGGATTGGTGGGCGCGACCGACGGATAATCGAGACCGAATTTTTCCATGACGCTCGCGGAAAAGTTCTCGACGACCACATCCGCCCGCGCAATCAGCTCTCGCGCGACTTCGCGTGCCTCCGGAACGGTCAAATCCAGCGCAATGTCGCGCTTGTTGCGGTTGAGACTGAGGAAGGCTGCGCTCTCCCCGCCGATCTCGGCATGCTCATAGGCGCGGCTGTCGTCGCCGCCCTCGGGGTTTTCAATCTTGATGACCTCGGCGCCAAAATCAGCGAGGGTTTGCGTGCAAGCGGGTCCTGCGACGACACGCGTAAAATCGACGACCAGAAGACCGCCCAACGCGGTCGGCGCATCCTTCGCACGCGGTAAACGGTCCGGCAGCGGCACTCCAGCAGTCATGGTCGGGCGTTCCCCTCGTTGTCGATATGTTGCGCATCGACTTTAGGATTTATTCGCGCCGGACCACAAGGGGCCGCGGCCTGCTGCACCGCCGGTGCAGACCTCCAATGCGACGCCGTGGACGCAGGCCGCCTCAAAAGCAAAAGAAGCCCGGTGGCATGGAGCCACCGGGCTGGATGAGTTTTACAAGCCTGCCTGCTGAACCGGCGCCGCGATGCTAACGACGGTTCTCGCTCATGAACTTCCGCCAATATAATGTGTGCGGCCAACCCCAGGGAGCCGGTGGCAGATAGAGCCGGTAGCCGGCTCTGATGAAGTTGTTGGCCGACGCGGTGTTGTCGGTGGTATCCGAGATGATACAAGCCCAGCCATTGCGGCGGGCCCGTGCTTCCATAGCCCGCATCAGCCGAAGCTGCAGCGCTCTGCCCCAATGCTGTCGCAACACGCCTACTCTGCAGAAGTAGCCAGCGTTTGTGAGGTGTGTGGACCCGACCAATCCAGCAAAAGCGACCGGAGAGCTGTTGTGATACGTCAGCCACCAATGTCCCCAATCAAATTCGGGGATCGGTGCGCTCTCGAAAAATGTCAGGCGATGCAGCTCCGAAAGCGTTGCGGCAATGTCGTCGTCCTCTCCGTCGACCTCTCTTATTCTGTACATCGTCTGGACTCGCGAATCATCTGCCCAGCATAATCTTGATGCCAAGCCACACGGCGCCTACAAATCCGGTGACGATTACGGTGATCGCGGCCTTGAAGGTATAACTCTGCGCCTGCTCGACGCTCTTGCGCCAACGCCGCAAGTGTTGAAAATCGGCACGGAGCTCTCGGCGATCGTCCTCTTCTATGCCAAATGAGTTGAGAATGGTCACGATCGTCTTCAAGATGATCGCATCGATATCGTCGCGATGAAGCCGCTGCTGTTCGGCAAGCGTCTCCACCACGATGGCCCTGACATCGTCGTCCCGAAGTGTGCTCATCGCTTGATAATTCTCGCCACGTTCTCAAAGGTGCGTTTGCCGAAATAGAAGGACATCACCAAACCTGCCCACACGCTGACGTCACCCTTGAGCGGCGGCGTTGTTCCGAGGCCAAGGATGGTGTCCCACACGATGCACTTCGCGAAAAATCCGAGCACAATATAGAATGCGAGTTTTTCGGGCTCCCAGGGATGACCGATCTCGGAAATCCTGAGCTGTGTTTGTGCCTGCGCCTCGGCGGTCTGAGCTGCAATCTCACTCGCGGCCAGATCCGCAGCGATCTTGCTATCGACATTTCCGGCCTTGAGCTTGGCCTGATACGCGTCGATGAGCCCCTTGATCACGGGGCCACCCAGGAAGCTCAGGATTGTCATCCACATTTCAGCTCGCCTTTTTGAGCGATCGCAATCGGGCCAGGATCGTGATGATGGAGATGCCAAGCAGGACGCGCCCGGCGGTTCTGGCATCCCCGATCGCCGCGCTGATCTGATCCTTCAAGCCGGGATCGCCGAGCGCATCACCGACATTGTCGATGGTCGACATCACGCCACCGACGATCGCGAGGACGTAGCTCCACGCGATCGTTAGCGAGTGAAGGCAGGTCGATTTGATCCGGCCCCACATCAGACCGCAGCCTTGACCGCGGCGGCCTTCGTCTCTAGCGCCTTGGCGAAATTCTCGGCTCCGACGATCGCCTTGGTAAGGGGATCCTTGCCGAACCAGCAAGCGGCGAAGCCGGCGGCGAACACGATGATGTCGAACAGGTTCCACATGGTTTATTTCCTTTTGAACAGGCTCGCGAAGATGGAAGCGATGAACGCGCCGATCGAGCCGCGCGGCGGGTTCGTGATGGACGGCGGCTTCGAAACCGGCGCCGGTACCGGCTGCGCTTTCGGCGGTGCTGGCGACAGCGGATGATCCTGCGTCGACGCGCTCGCGGCGTCATCGAACTTGATCGATGGATCAAGCGCCATCATCGCAAGCAGCAAGCCGGCGCAACCAAGCTGATGATCGACTACATTCGGGTCGTAGACGCCGTCACGAACATATTTTCCACTCGTATATTGATCGGTGCCCGACCAGACGTAGGGTGATGGCTGCCGGCGCGCCGCGTAACCGAGGCCGTTGTACTCCTCGAGCTTGGTGAGGGTTGCACCGATGCGCCAATCCTTGTTGCGCGCGGCGTAGGGCGAACAGTCGACCAAGGCATCGATCGCGCACTCTTCCCAGGACTTGAACGGCCCGCGGCCGGCCGGGACGTGAACCGAGACGAGATTCCAGGGATCGCCTTGCGCCAGGCTGCCGCCCCAATCCTGTGAGCATTCGCGCTCGTGGATGACGGCGATGACACCCCAGGGAACGCCGGTTCGAACAGAAACGGCCTGGTAGCGGGTTTTCGCCGTGGGCGCGATCAGGTACTTGACGACGGCAGAAAAGTCGCGAATGAGCTTGGCATTTTCCCAGCGCTTTTCATTCGCCGCCTTGAGCGCTAAGAGATTGGTCATCGATGATCCTAAGAAAGGCCGTCCCAAGGGCGGGCTGGTGTGGGTTGCCCGTTTAGGGGCCGGGGTGCTATGGATAAGCACCCACATGAAAGTCGCCAATCAATTGAAATTTTTGCCGCGCTTGGAGTCATTGCGCGGCATCGCAGCGGTTTCTGTCGTCGGCTACCACGCTTATGGTATGCGGCACGATACCGCGGTGACCGGAATGGCTCCGGTCGTGTTGTTCTTCGTTTTGAGCGGCTTCGTTCTGTCGCGCTCCCTCGAGAATAATCCGAATCCGCTCACCTTCTTTCGGAGCCGGATTTTTCGTCTAGTTCCAGCCGCCGCGGCAACAGTCTTCTTACTCTCCGGCCTTTACTGGCAATTCGGTTTCTTTGTCGGATATCGCACGTCATATGACTGGACGAACATTCTGTTGAATGCACTTATGGTTCGAAGTGACATCAATGGCGTCATGTGGTCGATGACGGTTGAATGCTTCGCTTCGCCGCTAATCCTTGCTTGCTTTCTAGTGTACAAAAAGTTGGGTCCGGCGCCTTTGGTTACTCTTTCCTTCGTGCTATTCGCTTTGTCGTTTTGGGGAAGCTACGTCCACCTGCTCGGCGGCTTCACCACCTTGGCACCCCTCTACGCCTTTGTCACCGGCGTAATCTTGCACTTCGCATATACGAGGGGCTTTAAGTCCAAGGCTATTGTCTTCCCCGCGATCATAGCTGCAGCCATCATTTTGGTTTGCGGACTTCGAAAGCAAACTTCGCTGACTATCCTATTCGAAAGCACTGCTTCTGGAGGGCTGATCTACCTGGTGGCGATCGGGAGACACAATAAAGCTTTTGCTTTCTTGGATTTCGCTCCGGTGCGATTCATCGGCCGCATCTCTTACAGCTTTTATTTGCTGCATCCGATCGGGCTCTCGCTCGCGGAACGATCCGGCGCCTCGTCAGCGCTATTTCTATTCGCTTTGGCGGTGATATTTACCACGCCGATGGCGTGGCTTTCGTGGCGAACGGTCGAATTGCCCTTCGTTCAGATATGTCGTTCAAATAATTCGAATGATGTAGTTGCAGATGATCGTCGGCTGGACGATCGCATGAGCGTTACCGCCGCCCATGTTGTTGGCGTTGTTGATCGTGATGCCGGTAGCGGCTGATCCAGTACTCCCTCCAGACCTGGAGTAGTGAACACCTCCACTTTCTCCCACTATTCCAGCGGACGCCGCGTCTCCACTATCAATCTCACCACCGTGAGCATGCCCGGGATCAGATAGCGTATTAGGGTGGGTGTGTGCCGGAATTTCGCCAGCCGTCAACGTATGGCTTTCCGCCCCTCCCGCCGCCCCGGGGTGGGCTACAGCCCCGAAAAAGCTTGTAGTAAGCCGAGATGCGGACGTTCCACCCATATCGTCGGTTGCCGCGGACACCCGTCCTCTCTTGTCGGGAAGGTTGAACGTCGTCGAGCCGTCGCCGGCACCATAGGTCGTTCCGACCAGTGCGAATAACGCGACGTAGGTGGTGCGTGAAATCGCTTGCCCCGAAGGAAACGCAAAGCTGCTGTTCGGCGTGGTCGATCCCCAATAGTCCAGGCCGGCGCCCAACGGAATATTATACGGATTCCACGATGCCCACAATTCGGAGTTTTTTGCACGAATGGTCGGCCGCAGCAGCGCCAGGCTACGCGGGCTCAAACTTTGCGCCTCGTCGACCCAGGCGATCCTGAAACCCTCGAGCGATTTGATTGAATTGGCCGTGTGATCCTGCATGCCGCGGAAGATGATGAGGCCGTCGCCCGGCGTCTCGATCTTGTCGTTGAATACCCTAAAACCGTGGCCGAGGCCGAGCGCGGCGATCTTGGTTTCAATCAGTCGCTTGGACGACTGCGCCAGCGTGCGCTGCGCCTCGCGGATGCAGACCGCGAGCGTGCCGCGCTCGGCCTGACAGGTTTCGACCAGGAGCTCGCCGAAGAAATGCGATTTGCCCGAGCCTCTCCCGCCAAACGCGGCTTTGTAACGCGCGGGCGCGAGCAATGGTTCAAACACCCGCGCTGTCTGGATTCTCAGGATGGACAATGACGCGCTCAATTTTATGGATCAGTTCGAGGGCGCCATTGTCGCCGTTCTCCAGCGCCTGCACGGGTTTGCCCCAGCCGCGATCAAGGATCGCGGTTGCCGCGGAGACCCGCGCCGCAGGTGTCGCGTCCTTTGCCTTCATGACGCCGACAAGGACATTGATGGCAGTCCTCGTGTGGCTGCGCGCGATCGAACGGATTTCGGTCAGGGTTTTTGGCATTTGCGCTCAGAATTCGTCATGCGGCACGACATACTCGCACGGCGCGGTATCGAGATGATCGTCAACTGCGGCCACGGATCGAAACGCGATAGTCGGAAAATCAGTCGCCTCGCTGCCGGAACGCGGACGCGGAATGAAGCGGACGACTTCCGCGCTCACGACACTCCGTCCAGCACCGCGATTGCGACCAGGAACACGAGCGCGAGCGAGATCAGATACGCGGTCATCCATTGCTTGTCCTCTTTTGAAAAGAAAATGGGCGGCATGATCGTGAGACGACACAATCATTTCAGGCGCGAACCCTATCCCCTGGGAGCACGGGGGCCGCGGGCAGGCGCGTCACCGCGCCGCCTGCCGGCGCGTTCGCGCGCGCCGGCCAAAATCGTTGAAAGTCATGAGGCTCGGACCGCGACGCGCGTGCGGCAACGCAAGGTGTGAAAGTGAGGCGTGCCCGCGTTTGCGCCGCCCCCGATTTCGGAAATGAAAAAGCCCGCCGCCGTTTTCCGACGCGGGCTTCGAACTTCTTGCGATGATGTCAGTATCGTGCTGATTTGCCCGACGAGTTAAATTTGATGAAAATACGGCAAATGAATTACGGCAAATCAAAAACCGAAATTGCAGGCTCGCGCCGCACAAATGAAAAAGCCCGCTGCCGAATCACGGCGCGAGCGATATAAGTCCAATGTTATCGATGTGCCTCTGATTTGCCCGACGGGTCAAGTGCGGGGGAGGCGCGATCGATGAGTGGGTGGCAGGGAGATCGACGATGTATTGGGTCGCCGGTATTTTGGTTGTCCTGTCCGGACTGTTCTACGCCGCCGGCAATCACGAGATCGGCTCGCTCGGCGTCGAGATGTGCCGGTATGGCAGCACGTTTTGCGACAGCCCGCACTATGTCCTGACGGGCGCGGGGCTGGCGGCGGTGTGGGCCATGTTCGTCAGCATCAAGTAGCGCCCGCCCTCTCACGCAAAAGCCCGCGACCAATCAGGCCACGGGCTTTGATGTGTATTGCGATGTTGCCAACATGCATCTGATTTGCCCGACGTGTCAACCGCGCGTCGAAATTCGTGGAAAGATTCTCACCCGACCGTCATCTCGATCGGAGTTTCCGGACCTCCAAGGGTTCTGGACAGGACGCTCCCTGCGGCCCATCATCACTGCCGGGTGGGAGGAGACCGCGATAGATGGACGTCGGGACCTGGCTAGGCAGCCTCGGCCTCGATCACTACGAAAGCACATTTCGAGAAAACGGGATCGACGCTGACGCGCTTGCCGAACTCACGGATCAGCGCCTGAGAGACCTCGGTGTTCCGCTCGGACACCGGTTGAGGATTTTGCGCGCCATCCGCGAACTTGCCGCGCCGGATACATCGCCGTCGCTGGTGCCTGCCGCCCGCGAGGGCGCCGAGCGCCGGCACATGACGGTGATGTTCTGCGACCTTGTCGGCCTGGGCACGCTGACGGCCGAGCTCGATCCCGAGGACATGGCCGAGTTGATCCGCGCCGCCCAGAGCACGATCGCGGCCGCGGTCGAGCGCTTTGACGGTCACGTGGCCAAATGGGTCGGCGACGGCGCTACCGTCTATTTCGGCTATCCGCGTGCGCATGAGGACGACGCCGAACGAGCAGCGCGGGCGGGCCTGGCGCTGATCGATGCGGTCGTGACGCTCTCCCGCAAACATGGCGTAACGCTCGAGCCAAGGATCGGAATTTCAAGCGGCCTGGTCGTGGTCGGCGAACTGATCGGCGAAGGCGAAGCGCGCGAGCGGGGCGTCGTCGGCGACACAGCCAATCTCGCAGCGCGGCTGCGATCGCTGGCCGAGCCCGGCACCATCATGGTCTCGGAACCAACCCGGCGGCTGCTCGGCAAGACGTTCGAGCTGAAGCCGCTCGGGCCGCAGAGCCTCAAGGGGTTCAAGTCGCCGGTCGCGACCTGGCTGATCCTGCGCGAGCAGGCGATCGTCAGCCGCTTCGACGCGGCGCGGTCGGAGGCGCTCACGCCCTTCATCGGGCGCGAAAATGAAATGACGCTGCTGATCGAGCGCTGGCATCGTGCGGTCATGGGCGACGGTCAGCTCGTGCTGCTCTCGGGCGAGGCCGGCATCGGCAAGTCACGTATCCTGGCAAGGCTGCGCGAGCAGGTCGAAGACGAGCGCCACATCGTCATGCGCTATCAATGCTCGCCGCACCATCTCAACGACACGTTCTATCCCGTGATCAGCCAGATCTGGCATGCGGCCGGCTTTGTCAGCGGCGAGTTCGCCGGCACGCGGCTCGAGAAGCTCGAGCGGGTCGTCGAAGACACCGGATTGTCGTGCGACGAAATTGTGCCCCCGCTTGCCGCCCTGCTTGCGATCCCGACCGGTGATCGCTATCCGCCGCTCGACATGGCGCCGGCCGACGCCAAGGAACGAACGCTCACAGCCATGGTCGCGATGACGGTCGAGCTGAGCAGGCAGGCCCCCATCCTGATGTTCCTTGAGGATGCACACTGGATCGATCCGACCACGCTCGATCTGACCAACCGCATCGTGGAGCAGGTGCGGTACTCGCCGATCCTGCTGGTGGTCACGCACCGCCCGGAGTTTTCGTCGCCCTGGGCCGGCCAGAGCCATGCCACGTCGCTGGTGCTCAACCGCCTTACGCGCCATCAAGCGCTCAGGATGATCGATGGCGTGGCCTCGGGCAAGAAACTGCCGGCGGAAGTACTCGACCAGATCGTGGCGAAGACCGATGGCGTGCCGCTGTTCATGGAGGAATTGACCAAGAGCGTGCTGGAATCCGAATTGCTGCGCGAGGAGGATAACGCCTATGTGCTGGCGTCCGCGCTGACGCCGCTTGCGATCCCCTCGACGCTGCACGACTCCCTGACCGCGCGGCTCGACCGCTTGTCGCCGATCAAGGAGACCGCCCAGATCGGGGCTGCGATCGGCCGCGAATTTCCATACACGCTGCTGGAGGCGATCTCGCCAATCAAGGGCGATGCGCTCGATGGCGTGCTGCGCCAACTGATGGACGCCGAGCTGATCCATTGCCGGGGCGCGCCTCCCAAGGCAAGTTACGTGTTCAAGCACGCGCTAGTTCAGGATGCCGCCTATAGCTCGCTATTGCGCAGCCGCCGCCAGCGCATCCACGCGCAAATCGCATGGGCGCTGAAGGAGCACATCACCGAGGAAGAATATCCGCCCGCGACCATCGCCCATCACTTCACCGAGGCGGGGCTCGCAACGCCCGCGGCCGCAGCCTGGCTCGGCGCGGCCGAGCTTGCCCTGTCGCAATCAGCGCCGGTCGAGGCCGAACGCCACGCCCGCACCGGGCTGTCGCTGATCCCCGGCATCGCCGAGGGACGCGAGCGCGACGCTCTCGAGCTTTCACTGCTCGTGGCGCGCGCCTACGCGCTCGTGCCCCTGAAAAGCATCTCCGCGCCCGAAACCTATGAAGTGATGAGCGCCGCGAAACGGCTGCTCGACCGGGGCGTCGGCACCGATCTGCAGCGTGTCTCCGTGCTGTTCGGGCTGTGCTCGGTGGCGACGCTGCGCGCCAGGATGCAGCCCGCGCTCGACTTCGCGCGGCAAATCATCGAAGTCGCGGAAAGGCAGGACGATCCGACCTACCGTCTGGTCGCTTATCGCATGCTCGCCACCAATCAGTATTATGCGGGGCATAATGGTCGGGCACTCGAAAGCCTGCACCATGCCCGCCAATACCGTGACCCGACCCGGCAACGCGCCTTGAGCCACCGTTTTGGATGGGACCCAAGCATCGCGGTGCTTTCCTTCGAAGTGCTGGTACGGTCGTCGCGCGGCCTCCTCGACAGTGCGGCCAAGATCAGCGAACAGGTGCAGGTCGAGATCTCGACCCATACGCATGCAGCCACGATTGCGTCGGCAAGATTTTGCGCGGTCACCTGGCCAAAGGCGGTGCTGCGCGACCTCACGGCATTGGAGCACGGCAGCGCCGAACTCCTCGCCTATTGCACCGAGAAACGGGTCGAGCAAATCCGCCTGCTCGCCGCCCTGCACTACGCATACGCCCGCGCCATGCGCGAGCCGGGCAAGGACAATCTCGTAGCCCTCCGCGCGGCTTTCGATCGCATGCGTTCGGCCGGCGGCTTCACCGGCAGCTCGATGATCCTGTCCAACATGGCAGAGGCTGCCCTGCAGGCAGGAGATTTGAAGCGAGCGGAAGCCGACCTCGCGCAAGGCTTCGCCTTTGTCGAGCAATCCGGGGAGCGCTATTATCTCGCCGATCTGCATCGCCTCAGTGGCCGGCTCGCACTGCGGAAAGAGCAGCCGGACCTGGCGCGCGCGGAAGCCTGCTTTTTGGAAGCGATCGACGTCGCGCGCGGCCAGCACGGCCGCCTGCTCGAACTGCGCGCCGCCAACGATCTCGCCCGGCTCTGGCGCGAGGGAAACTCCAACAATGATGTGCGCGCCCTGATCGAGCCCATTCTGGCCGGGATCGAAGGCGGCGAAACCGCGCCCGACGTCCGCGAGGCGCGCGATCTGCTCGCCGCACTCGGCTGAAGCGCGCCGGGTCAGTTCATCCTTTCCAGATCGGCATTGCCAAAATCAATCCTAGATTGCAGTATGGAGAACGCCTCCCCTCCCGAAGTCCCGCGCGCGGCAGGGCGATATTTCAACCGACATAAAAACGATAACCACCTGCTTGATGATGTCACGATCGGTGGGAAGAATGCGTGCGAAGACCATTTGCATTAGCCAGACAGGAGAAATTTGATGTCAGCAGATACTGATCAATCCGGTTTCAAGGCAACTGCGATTGCCGGCGGTCTCAGCACGATGTGGGGCCTCGTACTCGACCATCTCGTCGACAAGCATGTTCAGGCTGTCGCGGGCACGAAGGTCGATCCGGAAGGCGGCGTGGCACGGACGCCCCATGGTGTGGTGGTGACCAGCAAGGAACTGTACCTGCAGGTCCTGCTCAACGCCGACGGCAATTACACCAACGCCGGCTACCAGAAACGGATGGAGCAGAGCTTCGGTCCGATCTATCTCGGCATGGATTGGGACACGGAATACGAAAAGCAGTCGACGCCGGCCAACGCCGCCATCGGCCGTATCACCCGGCAAGACGCCTTCGAGGTCACGCTGAAGGAAACCCGGGCCGCGCTGCCGACGGTGCCAGCGCCAAGCGGCACCGTCGACATCCAGGCGCTTTCCGACATCGTTCTCGCCAAGGTTTGCAGCCACTATTTCGACATCCCGGATGGCGTCTACGTGAAAGCCGGCGGCTTCGGCGTATCGAACCTCGTCCCGCCCGGGGTCTGTCCCGCGGACTACACGCCGCCATCGGCCTACATCTTCCATCCCGATCCGGACCCGCTCTTGAGCTTCATCGGCCAGCGCACCGGTCAAATCCTGCGGGAGTCGGTCGGGAAATACGTGGCGGACAAGCGCGCCTCCGGCCAGCTTCCAACAGCGCCTTTGGCCAGCGCCTTGTTCGAGCAATTCCCGGATCCGAAGGACAATGATCTGCTGGCGCGTACTATCATCGGCGTGATGACGGGCGCATTGCCGACGATCAACGGCAATCTGGTCACGACCGTCAAGTCCTGGCAGCGGACCGCGACCATGACGGTCCTTGGGGCGCAGCTCAAGGCGAACACGCAGACCGACGAGTTCACCAAGGCTCACGAGGTGGTCGAGCCGTCGCTGCGCCAGGCCATGCAGATGCAGCCAACCCCGGATTTCATCTGGCGCACCGCCAAGAAGGACCACACGCTCGGCACCAAAAATCCGGTGCAGGTGAAAGCCGGCGACAAGATCTATCTCAGCATCGTGCAGGCGACGCAGTCGGACCTGAAGAGCGGCAGCAACGATGTCTGCCCGATTTTCGGCGGCGACCGCAGCAAGACGCCGCATCCCATTCATTCCTGCCCCGGCTTCGAAATGGGATTTGGCATTCTGCTTGGCGTCACCTACGGCGTCGTCGACCACCAGGCCAAGGCCGGCGGCTAGCCGCGCGCTGCCTCCGTCATCGGCTTCGCACTCGGCTTCACCGGCATCGACGCCATCCACATGCTGGTATGGAGCGCCGTGCTCAACGGCATCGTCGCCGTTCCGATCATGGCCGTGGCGGTGATCGAACTGCTCTGGTCCTCGCTCGCCGGCAGCTAGCTCGGCCGATGCTGCGGCGGCGAATTGTCCCAGTTCTGCGAGTGCACCGACCAACTGACGGGCTTTGAGCCCGCCAGTGTGCGGATCACGTCAATCCCGGCATGTGCCAGAGCCATTCTCTCGCGACTCACCAGTTTTGGTGACGTCACATCATTGGTGCGCTGCGGCATCAGTTTTGTGTGATACCATGGATGCGTTGTGCGCTGGTGCCGGCTGACGCTATAACAAACAAAAAATGACATTGGGGAAATGCCTTGATGAAACCCGACCGGATGAGCGCTCGCTCGATGCCCGCTTATTCACCTCACGGTCTCGCGCTGTTGCGCGACCCGCTGCTGAACAAGGGCACCGCTTTCACCGAGGAAGAGCGCGAGGCGTTGGGGCTGCGCGGATTCCTGCCGGCCGCCGTTCTCTCGATAGAGGCGCAGGTCGAACGCGTTCTGACCAACCTGCGCACGCTTCCCAGCGATCTCGAAAAATACGTGGCGCTGAACTCGCTGCATGACCGCAACGAAGCCTTGTTCTTCCGCGTCGTCTGCGACCACATCGATGAAATCCAGCCGCTGATCTATACGCCGACGGTAGGACTTGCCTGCCAGAAATACGGGCTGATCTTCCAGCGACCGCGGGGCCTGTTCATTTCCTACAGTGATCGCGGCCGCATCGCGGAAATTCTCTCCAACTGGCCCTATCGTACCCGGCTGATCGTCGTGACCGACGGCGAGCGCATTCTTGGCCTCGGTGACCTCGGCGCCAACGGCATGGGGATTCCTGTCGGCAAACTGTCGCTCTACACGGCGTGCGCAGGCGTGCATCCCGAGCAGTGCCTGCCTGTGACCCTCGATGTCGGCACGAACAACGAAGAGTTTCTCAACGATCCCTATTACATCGGCCTGCGCCAGAAGCGCGTCACGGGTGCGGACTACGACGCATTCGTCGACGAATTCATGACCGCGGCCCGCGCGGCCTTCCCGGGCGTGCTGATCCAGTTCGAGGATTTCGCCAATCATTCGGCATTTCGGCTGCTGCACAAATATCGCGACGAGGCCTGTGTCTTCAACGACGACATCCAGGGCACCGCCGCAGTGGCGCTGGCCGGCCTGTTCTCGGCGCTCCGCGTGACCGGCGGCAAGCTTCGCGACCAGAAGATCCTGTTCCTGGGTGCGGGTGAAGCCGCAACGGGAATCGCCGATCTCATCGTCTCAGCCATGATGGCGGAAGGAATGTCTGAAGCCGATGCGGTACACCGCAACTGGCTGGTCGATTCCAAGGGCCTGGTGGTTAAAGAACGGGCCGCATTGCACGGCCACAAGCTTCGCTATGCCCATGAGCAGGCGCCAATCTCTGATTTCCTGACGGCAATCCAGACCCTCGAACCGACGGCTATCATCGGCGTCGCCGCGGTCGGCGGCGCCTTTACGCCCGACGTGCTCAAGACCATGGCGCAGCTCAACGAGCAGCCGATTGTGTTTGCGCTCTCCAATCCGACCTCGAAGGCGGAATGCTCGGCTGAGGACGCCTATCGGCACACCGGTGGCCGCGCTCTGTTTGCCTGCGGCAGTCCCTTTGATCCCGTCAAGCTGAATGGCAAGACCTTTGTGCCGCGCCAGGGCAATAACTCCTACATCTTCCCCGGCGTTGGGCTTGGCGCAATTGCAAGCGGCAGCAAGCTGGTGACGGATGAGATGTTCATGGCAGCAGCACACACGCTCGCGAATTGCGTCAGCGGAGCCGATCTGAAGCAGGGCAGCCTCTATCCCGCGCTGCCGCGGATCCGCGAAGTTTCGGCGCAGATTGGCGCGGCCGTCGCCGATGTCGCCTATCAGCGCGGGCTGGCGGCTGGACCGCCGCCGAACGACACGATCGGCTTCATCCAGTCGCAGATGTACGACGCGCACTACTGAAGGAAAAGCTCAGCCGCGCTGCAGCAGCCGGCGCAGGCTCCGGATGTCGGTCAGGCTGTCGATATCGAAGACCGTTTCGATCAATCGCATCGCCGGTTCGCGCCCCAGCACCGGCGAGATCAGGTCGCGCGCCTTGTCGATCACTTCGTTCCGGCTCATCGGATTTCGCGGCGTGCCGCGCACGGCCGACATGCGTTCCGAAAGTTTCGTGCCGTCGTTGAATTCGATCTCGACGACTGCCTCGCGTGCCGGCAGGAGCTTGGCCAATTCCTCATCGCGCACCAGATCGACCTTGACGCGCTGCTTCAGAATCGCAGCATCCTGCATGCGCGCCTTGTCGTGCGCGGCCTGGAACGACACCGTCTTGTCGATCAGCATCACCGCAACCATGTGCTGCAGGCAGATATCGGGAATGTCCCTGTTGTCGACGACATTCGCAACCGACGGAGCGAGCCGCACCGTCACCTTCTTCACCTGATCTGCTTCGAACGGCTTCTTGCCACGGATCGCCTCGATCGCGTCGAGCGGCGCCTGGATCGGCGAGCCCACCGACCACTTCTTGATGTCTGTCTGGGTGATCTCGTACCGTTCGCCGAGCTTGTCGATCAGCAGGTCGGGCTGCGCCTTCGGCGCGTAGGCGGCAAAGAAATTGTCAGGACCCGAGAAAATGTCGTCCACGCCGTTCCAGCCGGATTGCACCAGCAGCGCGGCGGTAACGCCGTTGCGCGCCGGCATGCCCGCGAACACGAAGGCTTTCTCGATGTGGTCGGTGTCGCGCCGCCACGCGGTGATGCCAGACGATTGCTGCGCGGTGTAATCGAGAGCCCAGCGCATCTGGCGGGTATCGAGACCCACGGCGCAGGTCGCCGCCGCTGCAGCGCCGAACGTACCGGCGATGCTGTGTGTCGCAAGACTGCTCTCATAGCTGAAAGTGGCGCCGCCCATCGCCATCACCACGCGGGTGCCTATGTCGTAGCCCAGCGTTACCGAGCGCAACAGGCCGGTGCCGTCGATGCCCGCAAACTCGCCCGCCGCGAGTGCCGCCGGCACGACAGCACATCCGGGATGCGAACGGGACGCGTTATGCGAGTCATCGGTTTCGTCGGCATGCGCCATCACGCCATTGGCGAGCGCGGCGTCGATCGCTGGCGCAGTCAGCGCCGTGCCGACCACGGTGACGGTGCCGCTGCCGCTGTGCTCGCGGATATGACGCTGCGCGGCCTGGCCCGGCGGCAATTCCGATCCCGATATCATCGCGGCCAGCGTGTCGAGCAGATGGTATTTGGCCTGCTCGGCGACTTCATCCGGCAGCGCACGGGTTCGCGCCGCGCTCATGTAGGCGGCGAGCGTGGTCATCACTTTTCCCGGACCGGGAGCTGGACTTGGACTCGGGCCGGGAGTTTGTGCGAAGGTGCGAACCATCGGCAGGGTAACCGCCGTAGCAACTGTCGTCTGCAGAAAGCCGCGCCGCGTTTGCGTAGCCACGGTCACTTCCCTCCGCCGCATCGGACGCCGAACCGGCGTGCCTTCAGCCTGTTTAAGTGATGGGCGGCGAAAGTCTAGAGCATGATCCGGAAAAGTGTGCAGCGGTTTTCCGAAAGATCATGCTCAATCAAAAACCTAAAGCGCCATGGTGATTTAACCTAATCCCATCGCGCTTTGGGGCCTATCAGATCGCCACCTGTCGGCCGATCTCGACGACCTGGTCGGTGGGCAGGCTGAAGAAGTCGCTGACATGGATCGCATTGCGCTCCATCACGGCGAAAATCCGCTCCTGCCAGGCCGGCAGGCCCCTGCTATCCTCACGATGGATCACCGTTTCATGGCCGACATAATACGTGACGTCGCCGAGGTCGATGGTGCAGCCGAGCGACTTGCTGGTCGAGAGCAGTTCGGGAATGTTCGGACGCTCCATGAAGCCGAAGCGGGCTTCGGCTCGCCAGAATCCGGGTGCGACCTCCTCGAGCGACGACATCCTGTTGCTCGAAGAAACCCAAGGAACCGACAGGATTTCGACGCGCAGCACGAACAGATGCTCATGCAGGGCACGGTTATGCTTGACGTGCCAGACCATCACCGGTGGCGTACCGCGTTCGGTACGGGTCAGGAACACCGCGGTGCCCGGGACCCGCGGTACGTTCCTGTCGGCGACCCGTGCCAGGAATTCGGGGATGGGTATCAGCACTTCACCGAGGCGCTTGAAGACGGCGTCGGCGCCGCGATGCCAGATCCACATGATGCCGTAGACCGAAACGGCCAGGGCCAGCGGCACGTATCCGCCCTCGGCGATCTTGGTGAGGTTGGCGAGGAAGAACGCGCTGTCGACCACCAGGAAGAACGCCGCCACTGCTCCCGCGGCCAGGAGGCTCCAGCCCCAGATCTCGCGCATGGCGATGAACAGCAGTGCCGACGTCATCAGCATGGTCAGCGACACCGCGATGCCGTAGGCGGAAGCGAGATTGTCCGACTTGCCGAAGCCGATGGTAAGCCCAAGTGTCACGGCCATCAGCAACCAGTTGACCACGCCGACATAGATCTGGCCGTAGCCTTCGGACGAGGTCTGCTTGATCTGCAGCCGCGGCAACCAGCCGAGCTGGATCGCCTGCCGCGTCATCGAAAAGGCGCCTGTGATGATCGACTGGCTGGCGATGATGGTGGCAACCGTCGCCAGCACGATCAGCGGCAACAGCAGCGCATCCGGACAGAGGCGGTAGAAGATGTTGCCGTCGGTCGGCGCACCCGCGAGCACGAGCGCGGCCTGGCCGGCATAATTCAGGATCAGGCTTGGAAACACGATTCCAAACCAGGCGAGTTTGATCGGAGGCGCGCCGAAATGGCCCATGTCGGCATAGAGCGCTTCGGCGCCGGTGACACAGAGAAACACCGCGCCCAGCACCAGGAAGCCGGTGGCGCCGTTGGAGAACAGATAGGACAGGCCATAGAGCGGATTGAGTGCGGCGAACACGCCGGGATGTTTGGCGATGCCGAAAAGCCCCAGCACGGCGATGGTCGCGAACCAGACCAGCATGACCGGACCGAACAAATGCCCGATCGTCGCCGTCCCCCGCGACTGGATCGCGAACAAGGCGAGCAGGATCACGACCGCGGCCGGCACGACATAGGGCTGGAACGCCGGCGTTGCCATGTTGAGCCCTTCCAGCGCCGACAGCACCGAGATCGCGGGCGTGATCGCACCGTCGCCATAGATCAGCGCCGCGCCGAACAGGCCGACCGCAACGATGGTCGGCCGGTGCTGCTTCTTGACGCCGAGCAGCGCCATCAGCGCCAGGATGCCGCCCTCGCCGTCATTGTCGACCCGCATCGCGAACAGAACATATTTGACGGTCGTGACGATGAAGAGCGTCCAGAGCACGAGTGACAGCGCGCCCAGGACGGCGGCCGCATCCGGCCCCCTCTCCGCGGTCCCCAGGATGGTCTTGAAGGTATAGAGCGGGCTGGTGCCGATATCGCCGAAGACGATGCCGAGCGCCGAAAGCCCCAGCAGCGCCAGGTTGCCTTGCGGCGGCTGCCGCGCCACGACGCCCGGGGGGTGGGCAGGATCCACCACGCCGTCCAGTTCCTTCGCCTCGCCGGCGGCCGTCGGTGTCGGGTCACTCATGGCCGTCGTGATAGACTATCCGCCGTCTTTACGACACCCGAACGACGCCATTGGCCCGCCAACCGCACGAGCGTTGGATCATGCCAGCCGGCGGAAAAGCGGCATCGATGGATGAGAGTGGCTTGCAACCAGCTCTAATCGCTGGCCATTGCCATGGCCGGCGGCGGATTGACCGCGGCCGAAATCTGCGAGGCGACCACGAAGGCAAAAACAACGGCCGGCACGCACATTAATCGCAGGAATTGATCAACGGAAAGCATCGCTATCGTCCCCCCAAGATGACGCGACTTCTTTACAAATCCGCTCAGTTCGCCCGGTGAGCGGTACTCTGATCGCTGGTGAAAAGCTGGTCGGTATAGGCCGCCCCGGTGATGGTGAGCAGCGCCAAAATCGAGATGACGGCCAGAGTTTTCATGGCCACAAAGTCGTGTTCGATTGTGGCTAAAAACGTCAGCCATTGGCGTATTTTCAGGACGATCCCGGGAATGATGATGACCGTCCTTGCAATTCCTGCCATATCGAAGGCAGGCAGCGACTCATGCAGGCCCGGTGACCAGTGCCCGGGAATAAAGCATGCGCCTGACTGGTAGTAACCAACGCTGCCCGATTGCGGGTGCTTTCGGCCGGGTTTTCGGTGCAAGGACACATTAATTTTCTCAGGGCATGTTTGCTGTCCGCATTGGTGGTCCTCGGCGCGTCCGAAGCGCGAGCGGACCGTTGCCCCAGTGCGAAGGACGAGATCGCCACCGATCGGCCGGATACCACCAACTCCAGCATCGTCGTGCCCGTCGGCAGCGTTCAGAACGAGAACGGGATGAATTTCAGCATGCGCGACGATGGGCGCACCATCGACGGCACCAACAGCCGATGGCGGCTCGGGATCGCGCCTTGCCTGGAAATACTGGTCGACCTCCCGACTTATTTCGCTCCCGTTCAGGCGCCTGCCAATCGGGGATTTTCGGACGTCTCGCCGGCGCTGAAATGGCAGATCAGTCCGATACCCGGAAAGGTCGACCTGTCGGTCGTGTTCGGTGCGGCGCTCCCGACCGGATCGGTCGAGATCGCCGGCCGCGGCGTGCAGCCCTATCTGCAGCTTCCATGGTCGTGGGAATTGCATGATGGCTGGGGCGTCAGCGGCATGTTCACCGAGTTCTTCCGGCCCGATGACTTCACGGCCCGCAGCATCACCGAGACGACCTTCGTGCTGGAGAAGAAGCTGAACGAACAGCTTAGCCTGTTCACCGAATATGTCGGCGACTATCCGCAAGGCGGCAGCCCGAGCCAGCTCTGGAACTCCGGCGCGATGTATCACGTGGACCGGACGCAGCAGGTCGACTTTCACATCGCCTTCGGGCTCAACCACAACGCCCCGAGCTACATCGTTGGCGTCGGCTATTCCTTCCGGATCGACGGCCTGTTCGGCCGGTCGCCGAGATGACGGTCAGTCAATCGCTGCCGCTGCCGTAGTAAGTCCTGATCAGCTTGTAGTGGCCGCCGGTCGACCCCGCGCCTCAGCGCGACGTTTAGCCGGCGGTTCAATCGCCTTCACCGCCGACGGCTCCCCTATTGCTGGACCTGGAAGATGCCATCGCAACCCAAGGCCGGGGCCAAGATGTTGCGCACCACGCCTGCACCGACGGGCGCCAGGCGGCGAGCGGTTGGTTGCAGTACATGTTGGCCATGCGGAGAACGGGATGGATCACCCGCGCATCCCCCGGCATAATCCGCGAAAATCGGGGGAATACGCCATGACGAAGGGGTCAAAAGTCAATGCCGTCGAAATCCTCGCCTGCGATGCGGGCTGGAGAAATTATCACTTCGTCAAGGTGACGACCGATGACGGCGTGATCGGCTGGAGCGAATACGACGAAGGCTTTGGCTCGCCCGGCGTGGGCGCCGCAATCCAGCGCCTCTCCACCCGCGTGGTCGGCCAAAATGCGTTCCAGCATGAGCGGATCTATGCCGAACTTTACGCCGCGACGCGGCCGGCCGCGGGCGGCGTGGTCGCGCAAGCGCTCGGCGCGATCGAAAACGCGCTGCTCGACGCCAAGGCGAAGCATCTCGGCGTGCCCTGCTACGAATTGCTCGGCGGCAAGATCCGCGATCGCATTCGCGTCTACTGGTCGCATTGCGCGACCTGGCGCATCAATCATCCCACCTGGTACAAGCCGGCGATCGAAAGCCTCGACGGCGTCAAAGCCATCGGCCGCGAGGTGCGCGAGAAGAAATTCACCGCGCTGAAAACCAACATCTTCACCTATGACAGCGGCAAGCCGACCGGCTGGCGGCCCGGCTTCGGCTCGCCGTTCCAGCCCGAGATCAACGTCGAACGGAAAGTGCTGCGCGACCTGCGCATGCATCTCGAAGCCATCCGCGACGGCGCCGGCCCCGACGTCGACATCCTGCTCGACCTCAATTTCAACGCCAAGACCGAAGGCTACTTGAAGATCCTGCGCGCCATCAAGGACCTCGACATGTTCTGGATCGAGATCGACAGCTACAATCCCGAGGCGCTGGCGTTGATCCGGCGGCAGAGCCCGCATCCAATCTCGTCCTGCGAGACGTTGCTCGGCCTGCGCGAGTTCAAGCCCTATTTCCGCGAGCAAGCGATGGATGTCGCGATCATCGACACGCCATGGAACGGGGTGTGGCAGTCGATGAAGATCGCCGCCGCCGCCGAGGCCTATGAGGTCAATGTCGCCCCGCATAATTTCTACGGCCATCTCTGTTCGATGATGAATGCGCATTTCAGCGCAGCCGTGCCGAACCTGCGCATCATGGAGATCGACATCGATCGCCTCGAATGGGACCACGAGCTCTTCACCCATGTGCCTGAAATCGTGGACGGCCATCTCGTCCTTCCGGATCGGCCGGGCTGGGGCACCGAGCCGAACGAGGAAGCGTTGCGCGCGCATCCGCCAAAGACCGGCGGCGGACTATTGAATTATGGCCGCAAGACCTAGGCGAAGCCTGATAATGCGACGAACAGCTATTTCAATAAGTCGGGGACGGAAGATAAGTTCGAAACCTCACACCTTGAAGAGCTTGGCATAGCGCGCCTTGATCTCCTCGCTCTGGGCCAGCACTGCGGCCGGGTCAGACTTCAACAACTTGAGCTCCGATAGCAGTGGACGGCCCGGCTTCTCCTTGATTTGCGCATGGAAGGAGCGATGGGCGAACTCGTCGACCAGCAATTGCTGTCCCTCGAGGCTGAAGAAGAAGCTCTGAAACAGCCGAGCCGCATTCGGATTGGGCGCATTCTTGAATACGCCTGAGGGTACGATAATCAGTGGCGAGCCTTCGCTCGCATAGACGACCTCGACCGGCTTGCCCTGCGCCTTCAACAGAAAGAGATTGTAGTCATTGCCGTCGGCCATCACCGCGCGCTCGCCCAACAGCAATTTCTTGGGCGGGTCGGCCGCCGACTGCACCTGCAGGATTTTCTGCTGCGCGAGTTTCTCGAAGAACTGCCAGCCGAGTTCGCGAGACAGCACGAAGGTTGCGGTCATGATCGCACCGCTATAGCCGGGATGAGCCTTGACGATCTTGCCCTGCCATTTGGGATCGAGCAGGTCGGCATAGCTCTTCGGCGCGTCTTCCCGCTTCACCAGGGCGGTGTTGTAACCGATCGCCTCGATCCAGCCACAGGATGTTGCGTAAGCTCCGTCGGGATCGACCTGGTCCGCCGGGAAATGTTTCGCGACATCGTCGGGCAGGTAAGGCGCAAGCCAGTCCTTCGATTTCCAGTCGAGATAATGCGCAGGATCGGTGGAGTTGGCGACATCGACCGCGTTAATGCCGCTGCCCTGCTCCTGCGCGATGCGCTGATAGATTCGCTCGGCGCCGGAGCGCTCGACCCGCACAGCGATACCCGGATATTTTGCTTCGAATGCCTTGCCGAGCCGCTCGGCGGTAGTCAGCTCGAGCGCGGAGTAATAGGCGACCTTGCCTTCCTTGCGCGCGGCTTCGATCAGTTCCGGCGTGACGCTGGTCGGCGGCGGCGCGGCTGCCCGCACCGGCTCGGCGAACAACGCACTCGCCGCTAGAGCGGTCGAAGTCCTGAGTACATCGCGCCTCGACCAGTTTCGATCGCGCATGGCGTTCCCCTGCTAGTTTTTCATACCATTCCCCCAATGGAGCGGTACGGTATGTCGTTGGCCGGGAGTGTAGCAGATGAAACAAAGCGATGTCTTGATTGTTGGCGCCGGTCCGACCGGGCTGGTGCTGGCGTTGTGGCTGACCAGGCTCGGCGTCGAGGTGCGGATCATCGACAAAACCGCGGAACCGGGGACGACCTCACGCGCGCTTGCGGTGCAGGCACGCACGCTCGAACTCTATCGGCAACTCGATCTTGCCGACGCCGTGGTCGCGAAGGGGCACCGGGTGCCGGCGGTCAATCTCTGGGTCAGGGGCGAACGGAAGGCGCGCATTTCCTTGAACGACATGGGCAAGGGACTGACGCCTTACCCCTTCCTCCACATCTTCCCCCAGGACGAGCACGAAAAGCTTCTGGTCGCCAAGCTGGAGTCGCTCGGCGTATCGGTCGAGCGGAGAACCGAGTTGATCTCTTTTAGCGAACGCCAGGACGGCGTGACAGCGCGCCTGCGCGGTCCAGATGGCAACGAGCAGGATTGCGAGGCGGTCTATGTCGCGGGCTGCGACGGCGCGCGTTCGAAGGTTCGGGAGTCCATCGGCACCGGCTTTCCCGGCGGCACCTATGAGCACCTGTTCTATGTCGCTGACGTCGAGGCGACCGGACCGGCACTGGACGGTGAATTGCATATCGATCTCGACGAAGCCGATTTCGTCGCAGTGTTCCCGCTCGCGGGACAGGGACGCGGGCGCCTGATCGGCACGGTGCGCGGCGAGCGCGCTGGCCGCGCGGAGACGTTGACCTTTGCCGACATCAGCGACCACGCGATTGGCCAGATGAAACTCGCAATTACAGGGATCAACTGGTTCTCGACGTATCACGTGCATCACCGGGTGGCGCAGCATTTCCGCAGAGGCCGCGCCTTCCTGATTGGCGACGCTGCCCACATCCATAGCCCGGCCGGCGGCCAGGGAATGAACACGGGCATTGGCGATGCCATCAATCTCGCCTGGAAGTTGGCAGCGGCGGTGAAGGGTCGCGCCGGCGATGCCCTGCTCGACAGCTACGAAGCCGAACGCATCGGCTTTGCCCAAAGGCTTGTCGCGAGCACCGATCGCGCTTTTACCTTTGCGACCGGTCAAGGCGCTCTTGCGGCCTTCGTACGCACCCGCCTTGCGCCGATCGTCTTTCCGGCCATCTTCAGTTTTGAGGCCTTGCGCCGGTTCGCATTCCGCACGGTGTCGCAGACCCAGATCAACTACCGCGCTGGACCGCTGAGCCGCGGCACGGCCGGAGGCGTGCAAGGCGGCGACCGCCTGCCCTGGGTCGCGGTCGATGGCGCCGATAATTTCGCGCCGCTCGCGCGGATGGATTGGCAAGTCCACGTCTATGGCGAGGCAACAGATGAACTCGCCGCCTGGTGCGCGCAGCGAAACCTGCCGCTGCAGGTATTCGCCTGGAAACCCGAACACGAGGCTGCGGGGCTCGCGCGCAACGCGCTCTACCTGCTCCGGCCGGATACCTACGTTGCGCTCGCCGAGCCCGGCGCTTCGCCCGAGCCGCTGGAGCAATACTTCAGAGATAAGGGCATCCGGCTCGCGCCGTAACGAGGCTCATTCATTCGGCGTGATCGCGTTGCTCGGTGTCGGCCGGTCGGTGATCTGCTGGCCGAACAGGCTTCCGATCAACTCGACCGCGGTGCGCGCGGTCCGGCCGCGCTCATCGAGGAACGGATTGAGCTCGACGATATCGACGGAGCCGACCAGTCCGGAATCGTGCAGCATCTCCATCACCAGATGCGCCTCGCGATAGGTCGCGCCTCCTGGTACGGTGGTGCCGACGCCGGGCGCAACATCGGGATCGAGGAAATCGACGTCGAAGCTGACATGCAGGACGCCATTGCGGGCGCGCACCTTGTCGATGACGCGGTGGATCAGGACACCCATGCCGAACTCGTCGATCTGCCGCATGTCGGCGACGCTGACGCCGCGTGCGCGCAACAGGTCCTTTTCCAACCTGTCGATCGAACGCGTGCCGAACAGTTCCAGCCGGTCGGGACCGATGGAAGCGCGCGGCTCGTCACCCAGGAGATGATCGAGCCCGTCCTCGCCGCACAGGAATGACGCCGCCATGCCGTGCATGTTGGCGGTCAGCGTGGTCGCCGGCGTATTGTAATCCGCATGCGCATCGAGCCACAGCACGAAGAGCTCGCGACCAGACTCCTGCCAATGCCGAGCCATCGCGTTCACCGATCCCATCGACAGCGAATGATCGCCGCCAAGAAAAATCGGGATTGCGCCGGATCGCGCCACCTCATAGCCGCGCCGGCTCAGCGCACGGGTCCACCGCTGGATTTCGCGGTAGTGATTGGCCTTCGCGGGCGGAGCATCGATGAGGTCGGCCATGCCGGCGATGGAGAGATCGCCGTGGTCGGTCACCGCAAAGCCGCGGCTTTCGAGCAGCGTCAGCAAACCGGCGGTGCGCAGCGCAGCCGGCCCCATCAAAGTGCCGCGCTGGGATGCGCCCATATCGATGGGCGCGCCGAGCACGGCGATCGATCTTGCCGAATCTGTCCTGGGCATCCTGAACCTTTGCGGCGACGGAACTACGCCGCAGGGTAACAGAGATTCTCCGCGCAGGATTCCGGTGGAACAAATCTCGCTGACAGGCATTTTTTCTCGAGGCCGCCACCCGCCGTTCACCACGACGCCTGTCGCGGATAGCCAAAGGTGGCGGCCTCATTGCCCGAAAAAGGCTTCAGCCGTGAACTTCGAGACGCCGCAACCCCAACCCCCGCCCAGCATGGCCGAACGCGCCATCGACACCGCGACCGACGTGTCGCGCGGAATTGAGGACGTCACTGCGGCGCTCCGAATCGCGTTCGATCGGCTGCAGCTTGCACTGGCGAGGGCCGAGCGTCCGGGGCAGCCGGTCGCCCGACTGCGCGCCGTTACCCGCGAAGCGCCGCTGACCAGCCTGTTCATTGCGTTCCTGCTTGGCGTCAGTTTGGCGCGGCGGCGCTGAACGGCGTCCCGACTTCAAGCCTCCGCTCGAAATCCCTACCCCACGCGATTTACGCCGGGAAACGACCGTCCCTGTGTGGCGGTCGCGAAGTACCGTTTTCTCCTGAAGCTGACGTTCAAGAGCCACCGCAGCGCCGGCTTTTTCGCGGTTGCAGGTTATCTTTCCAGATACCAAATCGAGAAAAGCTGTCTTGCCGGACTGCACGGCCCTGCATAAGTCTGCACCATACTCATGGCTGACCCGCGTCTTCGACATCGGGAATCGCCGGGTTCCCGTATTGGCCCGGATTGATCGAAGGCCCGAATCATCGTCCCTGCCCCTTTTTCGAATGGGAACAAGCAGTGATTTATAAGGGCGTTGAATACACGGTCGTGGCGACCGCTGAACCAGACATTTGGGAGTGGCGTTTCCAGATCGACGACAAGGTCAGGACCGGCAGGACCCAGACGCGGCTGGCGGCGCTGGCGGCCCGGCGCGTCCAGTCCAAGATCGACGCCGTCCTCCGTGCCGCCAAATCATCGATGCCGGACCAGAATCGGTGATCGAGCGCACAGTCAAACCGCCACTAACTTGCCAAAATTTAATTCCCCCTTCCCGATCCGAAGCCGCTCGATATGCGTAACAACACCATATCTTGAGTAGAAGTGATCAGGTTGGGAACATGAGAAGGGCAATTGCAATTTTGGCCTGCCTCTGCGTACTCGCAGCGGGCGAATATTTTGCCATCAGCAAATGGGCCATTCGGCACGAGACGCTCAATCTTTATGACGCGGCGCGGCAACGGCCGGTCTCGGTCGATCTCGCGGTGCGCCGCGACTATGAGATGAAGGCCAATAACGGCTTCCAGAAGCTGCCGATCGCCATCATCAGCAACGGCAATACCGTCAAGAACACCGAGTATACGTTCCTCGCCGACGTGCTTGCCGCACGTGGCTATCTGGTCGCCAGCATTCAGCAGGACCTTCCGAGCGACCCGCCGCTGATGACCAAAATCGGCATGCCCTATGTCGGCCGGCGCGGGATCTATATGCGTTGCGAGGCCAATATCCTGTTTGTGCTCAGAGAGCTTCAGAAGCGGCAGCCGCACGCCGAATACGATCATCTGACCCTGGTGGGCCATTCCAATGGCGGCGACGTATCGATGTATGTCGCCCGCCAGCATCCCGAGCTCGTGTCGAAGGTCATCACGCTGGACAATCTTCGGGTGCCGTTCGTGCTCAGCGACAAGATGAAGATCCTGTCCTTCCGCTCGAAGGACCCGCATTTCCTGACCGACCCCGGCGTGTTGCCGTCGGCGTCACAAGCCAGGAAAGACGGCATCGACATCATCAATACTGGCGCGCTGCATACCGAGCTGAGCGATCGCGGCCCGGACTCGGTGAAGGAAAAGATCCAGGCTACGCTCGACAAGTTTCTGCGCGACACCTCGGTAAGCGATCTCGCGCCGGCCGACACCGCGTCGCCGATGATCGCCAATCCCGGCGACTACTAGACTTGCAAATCCCTGCCGGCCGCGCGCTCTAGAATTTCCCCTTGGCCGCATCCTTGGCCGACGACATGACGGCGCCGGTAATCTGCCGCATGTGCTCGCCGGCATTGGTGAACTGGCTGCGCAGGAACTCCGACTGAATCTGGATCGCCTCCTGCAGATCAGTGGCGTGAACCAGCTTGCGCGCATGCTCGAACGCGGCCTTCATGTTCTGCTCGGTGAACGTCAGGGCCTGCTTCGAGATTTCTCCTCCACCGCCGGGTACCGTCGTCATGGACTTGCTGGCGGCGTCGAAGAACATGCCGAAAGCTTTCTCCGCCTGCTCGATGGTCTTTTCGGCCAGTTCGCGCAATTCGGCCGGTACTTCCAGTTTCGGTTCGATCATGGCTACTGTCCTCCCTGACGGGAGGCAGTTAATCACATTTGCGGCGCGGCGTCCTTTGCGACACGCAGCCGCCTGGCTCCGCGGTTAACGCCCGCGGCCCGACCGACCCTGGCGAAGGACCTTCTCGGTCAGGAATACGGGCGGTCGGAGCGAGCGTCGGTTGCGAGACGCTCGACCAGTTCGATGATCTCGAAACGTTGGCTCGGCGCCAGCCTGAGGAAGGCTTTCAGCAGCCGAAGGCTTTCGACGGTTTCGGTTGATGGAGCTCCAAGCTTTCGATGCAGCTCCGCAACAAACGTGGGATTTCTCATCTCTCACCTTTGGCAGGGAACGGTAGTGGCCGTCTCGGCAACGTCTCGCCTACATGGTCGACCCGGCGATCGACGCTCCTAACGTCTCGGCCTGAAGACCGCCAGCCTGATCCCCCGCGGCACGTCGCGGGGGTGAAAGGGTCGAACCCGATCAGGTTGAAAGTATGCCAAGGAACAACCCCCGCAGCAAGCCAAAGTGCGGGGTTTCAATGCAGGGGAACCAACGGGTTCTGAGCGGTATTTTTCGACAATTGGAAGCCATGAGAGCGTCCCGTCTCGGCCACATCCCGTTCGATCGCCGCGCCTGCGAGCCTCAGGACGATGGCAGCGTCGCAATATTGACCGCCTTCCGGACCTGAGATTGGGCAAAGACGAATTTTGACGGTTAGTCTAAGCAGGCGGAACAGAGCTGTTCACGCGCCTTCGCCGTTCAGTTTCGCGTTACTGCTGCTTTTCCCAGAACGACAGCAGGCCCTGGGAGGCCGAGCCACCGATCACGCAGGGGATGCCGATCTCGACCTGGCCCAGCGCCGCCGCCGAGACGCACCCGAGCGCGATCGCACCTACGCCGACCTGGCCCCAGAAGTCGAGATTGCGCCGCGCATCCGATCCCTTGGTCTTCAATTCCTCGACGGCGGCTAGCGCGTCCTTGCGTACCGCGCCGAGTTGCACCGTATCGGCGGCCTGCACCACTTCGGTGAGCGGCACCTTGACCGCCTCCGGCTGGTTCGGCAATTCGGCGCGCAGGAATTCGCGCAAATTCGCGTCACGCACAGCGTAGCTTGCCAGCGTATAACGCGCCATGCTGCCGACCGTCAGCTTGTCGATGGTGTCGCGGCCCTTCGACCATGGCAGCATCTGCATGATCTTGAAGATCGGCAGATGCGAGCCGGTCGCGAAATAATAGCCCCACAGCGTATCCAGGAGATCCTGGTTGTTGGCATAGGTCACCGTGGTGTTCAGCTTCTTCTCTTCCTTGCTGAAGGGTTTGCTGAACGCGCCCTTCAGCTTGTCCATCATTCCCGGCTTTTTCTCCTCCAGCGGGATCTCAATGAGCGTCGGCAGCGTGCTGGAGAGATAGGCATCGATCATCACCCTCCGCGCCGGCATCTTCGGCGCGACCCGGCGCAGCAAATTGCGCCAGTCGGGCAGTCCGGAATAGGCGATAGCGCGGATCACCACCCACTCGTCTTCCGGCGGCACGGGGAAGAAGCTGTTGACGAGTTGCTCAGCCTTGGCCGGGTTCGATCCGATCGCGCCTGCGATGAAGCCAAGATAGATGCCGGCGTTCTCCGGCTCCTTGAAGGTCTGCGAGTGAAACAGCACGCGCACCGCTGCCGGCACATGGGCGTAATCCGGCTTGGCGCGATAATTGTAGATCCACTGCTGGACCACGCTCAGCGATGCGCGCGGATCGATTTCCGGATTGACCGCGGCGCGGGCCGGCTGGACCAGAACCAGCACAGCGGCTGCGAGGGCGACGATACGCATGTGATGCTCCGACAAGACATCCACGTGGCGCTTACGGCGGAACGCGGACCCTTCCGGCTGCCTTGGCTAGAAGGCATTTGAGCCGGATTCAGGGAATCCGCAGTGCGGTAACAAGTCTAAATTGTGGCGGCGTTAACGATTTGGGCTGCAACTGACCTTGACCGCGACATTCTTTCGCCCTGCCCGCGCATTTCGATTTGCCTGCAGAAAACGGGACAGGCGGGACGTGAAGATCGAGTGCCGAGTTCGGGGCTGGCGACGCGACGGGCCGAAAGCCGCGGCGGCGTTGCTGGCCGCGCTGCTCGGACTATCGGCGGCACAGGCCGTTGCCGCGGAAACCATTACAGTCGAAGGCACTCGCCGCGTCGACGCCGAGACCGTGCGCTCCTATTTCCACGCCTCGGCCGACGGCCGCTATGACGAAGCTGCGCGCGACGCGGCGCTGAAAGCGCTGATCGTCACCAATCTGTTCGAGACCGTGAAAATCGAGCGCACCGGCAGTGGACTGGTTGTACACGTCACTGAAGCCAAGGTGCTCGATCGCGTCGCTTTCGAAGGCAACAAGAAGATCAAGGACGCGGATCTTGCCGCCGTAGTGCAGTCCAGGGCGCGCGGCTCGCTGCAGCGAGCGACCGTGCAGGGAGACGTCAACCGCATCATTGAAACCTATCGGCGCAAGGGCCGCGACGAGGTCAGCGTGGCGCCCGAGATCATCGATCGCGGCAACGACCGCGTCGATCTCGTCTTCACCGTCACCGAAGGCCAGAAGACCACGGTGCGGCAGATCAATTTTGTCGGTAACCACATCTTCGGCGACCGCCAGCTCAGGGCCATCATCAAGACATCCGCAACGACGGTGCTGAGCTTCCTGACCGGCGGCGATGTCTACGATCCCGATCGGGTCGACGACGACCGCGAGCTGATCCGGCAATATTATCGCAACCATGGCTACGCCGATGCCAACGTCAGCAGCGCGCGCGCCGAATACGATCCGGCAACGAAGGGATTTGCGCTCACCTTCACCATCGACGAAGGCCAGCTTTATCGCTTCGGCAACATCAGCGTGGCCTGCAACGTGCCGGGGCTCGATCCCGTCAAATTGCGCCGGTTGCTTCTTCCGAAGAACGGGGCGACGTTCGACGGCGGCGCGCTCGACAAGACCACCGAAGCGCTCGCCATCGAAATGTCCAAGCTTGGCTACCCATTCGCGCATGCGGCACCGCGCATGACGCGGGATGCCATCGCCCGGCGCATGGACGTGGCCTTCGTGATCGACGAAGGCCAGCGCACCTACGTCGAACGCATCGAGATTCACGGCAACTCGAAAACGCGCGATTATGTGATCCGGCGCGAATTCGATATCGGCGAGGGTGACGCCTACAACAAGACGCTGATCGACCGCGCCGAAAAGCGGCTGAAGAATTTGAACTACTTCAAGACCGTCAAGATCACGACAAAGCCGGGTTCGGCACCCGATCGGGTCGTGCTCGATGTCGAGGCGGTCGACGACGCGACCGGCGATTTCAATGTCGCCGGCGGCTATTCGACCACCGACGGCTGGATGGGCGAGGTAAAGGTCGGCGACCGCAATTTCTACGGCACCGGCGACAGCGTGCAGGCCGCGGTGAACTACGGACAATATGGCCGCGGCGGGAGCATCTCCGTCACCGATCCGTCGCTGTTTGCCAATCACGTTTCCGGCGGCGTCGAGGTCTTCGACCGCCAGACCTTCACGAGTCCTTACCAGTCCTATGGCAGCAATACCTATGGCGCCAATTTCGTCGTAGGCACTCCTGTTACCGAGACGACCCTCGTGCAGTGGCGTTATTCGCTTTACGACCAGAACATCACCATCGATCCCAATTCGTTGGCGGGAATACCGTCGCTGCCGGTCCGTCAAGCCGCGGCAGCCGGCCCGCAGCTCGTCTCCGCGGTCGGCGACACCGTCACCTACAACACGCTCGACAACAACAAGCTGCCGACCAACGGCATCAAGTCGCAACTGAGCCAGGATCTCGCCGGCCTCGGCGGCGATGTGAGATTCCTGCGCACCGCGGAAGACGTCCGCTACTATCATGCGATCACGGGCGATCTGACCGGCATGGTCCGCGCCCAGGGCGGCTACATCACCGGCCTGGGCGGCCAGCAGGTGCCGATGATCAACAATTTCTTCGGCGGCCCGAGCATGGTGCGCGGCTTCGCACCCAATGGCTTCGGCCCGCGCGACCTCACGCCCGGCTCGACCATGGATAATGTCGGCGGCAGCATGTATTGGGCGACGACCGCCGAACTGCAGAGCGCGATCCCCGGCATCCCCCAGGAATACGGGTTGAGAGGATCAGCCTTTGTCGATGCCGGCAGCGTCTTTGGCTACAAGGGCGCCACCAGCTTTGCCGGACAGACAGCGCAGATCGCCAACTCCAACGTCGTGCGTTCATCGGTCGGCGTCGGCCTGACCTGGGCCTCTCCCTTCGGCGCGCTGACCGTGAACTACGCGGTGCCGCTGTCGAAGGCGTCCTACGACGCGGTGCAGCCGCTCAGCTTCAACGCCGGCCCGTTCTGACGAATACGCCGAAAGTCTAGCCCGCGACATATGGTTTGGCCGGAACGAGCGGGAGAACGACGCGTTTTACCCGAGACCCGATTTGTTCGACCCGAAGGAGCTTGTCATGAAGAAATGGCGAAGTGAATCGGTGCTTGATTTGTATAACGTCGTGCTGGCGGTGCTGCTGTTTGCGTCCCCCTGGGTGTTCAAGCTGACCAATGGAACGGCAAGAACGGATTTCTGGATCAGCGCCGTGGCCATCCTTGCAACCTCGCTGGCCGCGATCCTCGCCTACGCGAACTGGGAGGAATGGGCCAATCTGCTTTTGGGCATTTGGCTGATCGCTTCACCCTGGATACTCGGGTTCGCCCATGTCCGCGCGATGCCTTTTGCGATCGCTCTCGGCGCCCTGATCGCGTTCATAGCGCTACTCGAACTGTGGCTGATGTACGAAAAGGCGCATCCCTTCCACTCGTCGGCCACACCGACGCAGAACTGATCGGTTCCGATCGGGTTCAAATGCGACGGCCGCCGCTGTCGCGCTGGGTCGCGAAGCCATAGATCGATGCGAGCCGATCGAGGCACTCCTGGAACCGCCGCGCGAAATAGTCCTTCCAGCGCTGGCTGGAGAGGCCACGCCGCTGTCCCACCTGCTCCAGGTTCATGCCGTGGACCAGGATGTCGTGCACCAGCGCCGATCCGTCGGCGCCGAGCTCCCGCTCGATACGATTGAGCCGCAGCACGGCCTGGCGCTGGCCTTCCGTGATGGGCTCGCGCGTCTGCACGCCATCGACATATTCGCGAGCGGGATCGACGGCCTGCGGCCCGCGCTCCGCCCGCTCCCAGTCGTGCTGGAACGCGCGGCCGCCTTTGTATTGCGCCTCGTCGATCTGATGATGCGAGTGCAGTCGCGCCAGCGGATCGTTGCGGATCGAGCGCAGGGTGACGATCTTTTCGCCTGCTTCCAGTGCGTGCGGATCGTCGACCTCGATGGGGGCAACCTCCGCATTGCGCGGCAAGTCGCGCGAACGCCGATCGTGAACTTTTGTCGCGCCAAGCGACCTCTTGCGTCTGGCCCGGGCCATAGGTGCTCCTTTGAGCTGAAAAGATTGATGTCAGGCGGCGTCGACCAGCCGCAATGTGAACGGCCCGGCAGGGCGCTCCGCTTCGATCGCAGGAGCGCGCGTCAGATGGAAATGCGGCGCGCAATAGACCGAGTTGCGAAGGCAGGGATGGCCGCAGAAGGTGATGGCCTCGTCGTCCCTGTCGCCGCCGTAGGGATAGCGGCATTCGCCAGGCTCCAGATCGACCAGCGCGACGAGCCGTGGGCTGACGCCGACGCAGCGCAACTTTGGCGGCTCCGGGCGCTCGACAGCCGGCGCGGTCGTACCGGGCGCGCCGGAATGGCCTTCGCGCGCCTTGCGCGGCACTTTTGCCCGTTTCGGCTGTCGGACCTTCGGTCCGCGCTCCGGACGGGCAGGAACGACCAGTTTCATCCGCTTGGCGCGGCCGAGCACGGCGTTGCGGGTATAGGCAGTACCGAATTTCGCGTTGAGCGCGTCAGCGGCTCGCGAAAACGAAAGACCGGTCGCGACATATTCCCGGAGTGCCTCGGAATGCTCCGGCGTCCAACTAAACGATTGCATGAAAACACCTTTCCTGGCGCGCCGGGGATGCCCGAATGAAAATCCCGTTCAGGCCCACAATCTTCCGATATTCCGAAAGTTAAGTCAAGCTTTATTTACGATAATCGTAATTGCCATTCTCGCAAAATTCTGAAAAGGAGAAGGTAACGACTTCGGAGGAGAGGTAGCCATGCTGGACGCTGCGACGATCGAACGGGCGCTGGAGAGGACGGGCAAGAGCAAGGGCGGTCTCGCCCGTGTCATGGGCGTACGCCCCGGGGCGGTATCCGAGATCCTGTCGGGCATCCGGCTGATCAAGGCGTCCGAAATCGCGCCGATCATGGAGTATCTCGGGCTGAATTCGGTGCCGATCATGGGCCGCGTCGGCGCGGGCGCCGTCATTGAGCCCGAGGACGAACAGGTGCCGCCTGAGGGGCTGGGCGAGGTCGAATTGCCCTTCCCGATCTCCGGGGAAACCGTCGCGTTCGAGGTCGCGGGCGATTCGATGCTGCCGAAATACGAAAATGGCGACGTGATCGTGGTTTATCGCGAACAGCGGCACCCGCTTGCGAGCTTCTTCGGCGAGGAGGCGGTGGTGCGGCTGAAGACCGGCCAGCGCTACCTGAAGACCGTCGAACGCGGGAAGTCGCCCAATTCCGTCAACCTGACGAGCTTCAATGCCAAGCCGATCAATGGCGTAAAGCTCGAATGGATCGGCGAAATCTGCGTCAGCCTGCCCCGTGGCCAGATCGAGCGGATGCGGGCGAAGGCGGCCGCTCGCACCCGGAAGGGGTCGAAAGGGTCTGGAAAGTAGCCGTAGGTCCGACCGAGATTCGGCCCTCGGGGCCCGTGATTCGGCATCGGCTCCGGTTAATTTCTGATTATCGTCATTTCTCTTGACTCAATTCTCTTTTTCAGAAATACTGCTCGCATGCAGTATTTTGTGGTCATGATCGATTACGGCCGCCGCGGGCGTGAAGCCGTGGTCGATCCTGAGGTGACGCGGCGCGAGGTGGTCGCGCGCGTTGCTTCCGGCGAATACCGGAATATCAGCTTCATTCACGAAATCGTGGATCGCTCGGTCGACGATATCACCGAGGAAATCCTCGCCGAGGCCGCGCTTCCAGACATCGCGATGACGGAAGCGGATTTGCAGGCCAGCCGGCTCGACCACATCAGGGATTTGCGCAAGCACGAGGCGACGTAGCGCGCCAGCCCGTCTTTACGACCAGCTTCGACAACGCCCCTTGGTTGGCACCGAGCGCTTTTTGCACCGCACTGCGGTATCTTGCTTCATCTCTCACAATACTGTCACTGTGCCCGCAAGCCCGGGAACTCTTTTGCCCACGTGCGTGTTCCAACAAGCTCCAGCGGGCCAAGCCAATGAACACTCTTGAAGTCAACACCCTCGCCAAGGTCACGAAGCGCCTCGTGCCCTTCCTCATCGTCTGCTACTTCGTCGCCTATCTCGACCGGGTCAATGTCAGCTTTGCCGCGCTGACGATGAACCAGGATCTCGGCCTGTCGCAGACCGCCTTCGGATTCGGTGCCGGCATCTTCTTCATCGCCTATTTCATCTTCGAAGTACCGTCGAACCTGCTGCTGGAGCGGTTCGGCGCGCGCAAATGGATCGCGCGCATCATGCTGAGCTGGGGCCTGCTGTCCGGCCTGATGGCCTTCATCCCCGACATCAGCCGCGCCACCGGCATGGGCAACGAGAACGCCTTCTACCTGATCCGCGTGCTGCTGGGCGCCGCTGAAGCCGGCTTCTTTCCCGGCATCATCTTTTACCTGACCTTGTGGTTTCCAGCGGTATACCGCGCCCGCATCGTCGGCTACTTCATGGCTGCGATCCCGCTCTCCACCGTGATCGGCGCGCCGATCTCCGGCCTGCTGCTCACACTGCATGGCGCGGGAGGAATGGCCGGCTGGCAATGGCTGTTCATCATCGAGTCGGTACCCGCCATCATCCTCTCCGGTTTCGTGTTCTTCTACCTGACCGACCGGCCGGCAGATGCGACCTGGCTCGCCGCCGATGAACGCAACTGGCTGGCTGAGCGGCTCACGCTGGAGCAGAAGCAGCGCGAGGCGGTGCATGAATTCACGGTGGGGCAGGCGCTGGTGAATCCGCACGTGATCGCGCTGAGCCTGGTCTATTTCGGCGCGGTCGCAACCAACTACGGGCTCGGCTTCTTCCTGCCCCAGATCGTCAAGGCGTTCGGGCTCACGACCTTCATGACCACGGTGGTCTCCGCCACACCCTATGTGGTCGGCACCATCGCCATGGTCTACTGGGGCCTGCGATCGGATCGCGTTGGCGAACGACGCTGGCATACCGGCATCCCGCTATTCATCGCGGCCGCCGGCATCGCCGCCTCTACCGTCCTCGACGATCCCACGCTGAAGATGATCGCGTTCTGCGTCGCCGGCTTCGGAATCTTCGCCTGCCTGCCCGTGTTCTGGACGCTGCCGACAGCGTTCTTGTCGGGCGCCGCCGCCGCGGCCGGCATTGCCGTGATCAATTCGATCGGCAATCTCGCGGGCTTCGCCGGCCCCTTCGCGATGGGCTGGATCAAGGATCACACCGGCAGCTACACCGGCGGACTATTGCTGCTGGCCGGTCTCGGCATCGTTGCGATGGGCATCGTGCTGAGCCTCAGTCACAACGACGAGTTGGAGCGCGCACCGGCCCCTTCCCCCAAATGAAATTGGCTGGACGCGCTACCCGCCTCGGCAGGCAGCGCGCCTAGCTAGTTTCTGTCGCGAAAGGCATTTCGTCCTTTAAAATGAGAGTTATCTCGCGATTTTCGAGTACGGTTTTTTTCTTGCGCCGTACATGTGCATAGTATCACATTATTGGTATGAAGCATGTTGATTCGGAATCGCCTTCGGATGTCGCGCGCTGGCTGCGAAGCGAATCGACAAATCTTTGGCCTGCGCTTCTGGGTTCGCTGAGCCTGCGTCGTAGCCGGTGCATCCGCAAGAATTGCCCGGCGTGCCAGTCTGGCGAACAGCATCAAAGTTATGTGCTCTACGGTCGCGCGAACGGGCGTCGCGTTGCCGTCTACGTGCCGGAAGAGCTTGTGCCGGAGGTTCAGCGCAGCCTGGACAACGGGCGCGCTCTGCAGGATCTGCTGCACCAGGCGGCGCCGCGATACATCAAAGCGTTGAAGCGAGAGCGCGCCGAAGCCAAAAAGAGCGATGAGGGCTGAGCGTGTCCCGGACAGCGGAGCGGCAGGTCAGTTTTGCCGATTTTGAGCTGGTACGTCAGGGCCTGTGTCTTGAGCCGGTGCTGCAGACCATTTCCGATTTTCTGGACGACCAGAAGGACATGATCGAGCAGGTCCGCCGCGATCTGACGCGGGGTTTGAAGAAGGCCGAGACCGGTCGCAACGGCCTGACGCCACAACAGGTGTTGCGCTCGCTGGTTCTGATGCGCGTCAAGAACTGGAACTATCGCGAATTGCGCGAGCGGATTGCCGACGGATGCACACTGCGCCAGTTCACCGACTTCTATTGCCTGCCGGTGCCGCGACATGACGCATTCAACCGCGGCTTCAATCGGCTGACGCCCGCGACGCTCAAAGCGATCAATGATCTGGTGGTGCAGGCGGCAGTCGGGCTCGGTCTGGAGGACGGCCAGAAGCTGCGTGTCGACACCACGGTGGTGCAGACCGACATTCACCATCCGACCGACAACACGCTGTTGTGGGATGTTGTTCGCGTCGTGACGCGCCTGATCGGCCGCCTTGCCGCAGCGCTGGGACGCCGGCGTATCAAGGGTTTTCGGGATCGGACGCGATCGGCGCGGCGTCGGATGCAAGAGATTCAGCGGATGACCTCAAGGCAGCGCCAGCAGCAGCAGACCGGGAGATACCGCGAACTCATCGGCATCGCCGAGGAGGTAATCGAAAGCGCTCGAACCGCGCTCCGGCAGACCCGCAAAGCGCGTGGCACAGATATGATCAGCGAACTGGCAATCGCCGAGACGCGCAAGGAGATTGGGCACTTTTGTGATCTGGGGGCCCGTGTGGTCAATCAGTCGCGCCGCCGTGTGCTCGATGGCGAGCAAGTTCCGACTGCCGAGAAGCTCTATTCGATCTTTGAGCCCCACACGGACCTGATCAAGCGCGGCAAGGTGCAGACGCCGATCGAGTTCGGCCACAAGGTCTTCCTCGCCGAAAGCGCGCGCGGCCTGATCACGCAGTATGAAGTGCTGGACGGAAATCCCATCGACGAACAGCATGTGGTCATCTCGCTGGAACGCCACAGACAGACCTTCGGCGACGTCCCCGAATTATACGGATCGGATCGTGGCTTCTTCAGCGAGAAGAACGTGATGTCGTGCAAGCAGGAAGGCGTCAAGGTGGTCTGCATCCCACAACGGGGCGGCATCAAAGCCCCGAGCGCGAAGCCTATGAGAAGACCCGGGAGTTCAAGGACGGCCAGCGCTTTCGCGCGGGCATCGAGGGGCGCATCTCGGTGTTATTCCGCGGCCGTGGCATGAAGCGTTGTCTCGCCGAAGGTCGAGAGCGCTTTGAGCTGTGGGTCGCAGCTGCCGTGCTCGCCAACAACCTGATGAAGATCGCAGCTCTGTTGGCCCAACGATCATCGCGCAGACGAAAAGCCGCCTGACAACACCTCCCAAGTTCGTTCACGGCGGAAAGATATCCGCCAGTGCATCTTGCAACCGAACCCGCCCCAACGGGCGCTCAATGACATAGCGACGAAAATCGGCGTCCAATTGCTCCGGAAAATGCCGACATCCGACCTCAGTTCACCCCGGTTTTATTGCGGAAATGGCATTGCCTCGATACAAAAACGGGCGTTTCGCGACAGAAACTAGCTAGCTCATTTCAGACCAGGAACACCGTCGATCCCGTCGTCTTGCGGGCGGCAAGGTCGGCATGTGCCTTGGCCGCGTCCTTCAGCGGATAGGTCTGGCGGACCTCGATCTTGACCACGCCAGACTGCACGACCTCGAACAGCTCCTTTGCCATCGCGACGAGAGCTTCGTGCTTGGCAGCATAGGTGTTCAACGTCGGACGGGTGACGTAGAGTGAGCCCTTCTGTGCGAGCAGGCCGAGATTCAGTGGATCGACTGCACCCGAGGACTGGCCGAACAGCGCGACAACGCCGAGCGGCGCGAGGCAATCGAGCGACTTCAGGAACGTGTCCTTGCCCACGGAGTCATAGACTACGGGCACTTTCTTGCCCCCGGTAATCTCGTCGACGCGTTTGACGAAATCCTCCTTCGTATAAATGATCGTGTGGGCGCAGCCATGGGCCTTGGCGAGCTTCGCCTTGTCGTCACTGCCGACGGTGCCGATCACGGTGGCGCCCAGATGCTTGGCCCATTGCGACAGGATGAGGCCGACGCCGCCGGCGGCGGCATGCAGCAGGATGGTATCGCCGGATTTGACGCGATAGGTTTGGCGGATCAGATATTGCACGGTCAGGCCCTTCAGCATCATCGCCGCCGCCGTCTTGTCGTCGATGGTATCGGGCAGCTTGAGCAGGCGGTCGGCCGGGATCAGCCGCGCTTCGGAATAGGAGCCGATCGGTGCCGCGCCATAGGCGACGCGGTCGCCGGGCTTGACCGCAGTGACGCCCGAGCCCACTTCCTCGACCACGCCGGCACCCTCGCCGCCGAGCCCGCTCGGCAACTGCCCGGGATAAAGTCCGGAGCGGTTATAGATGTCGACGAAGTTCAGCCCGACCGCGGTGTGGCGGATGCGCGCTTCGCCCGGACCGGGCTTGCCGACCTGGACTTCTTCCCAGACCAGAACCTCAGGCCCGCCGGTCCTGTGAAAGCGGATGGCATGCGTCATGACGTTTACTCCCTTGATCAGTGAACCAAATGGTGCGCTTCTCCGGCGCGGCTGGACTTACGCGTCGATCGCATCCTTGATGCGCTTTCGCGTCAGCGGCAAATCACGTAGCCGTTTGCCGGTGGCATTGGCAATCGCATTTGCAAGCGCGGCCGCGGCCGGCCCCTGCCCCGTCTCCCCGCTGCCGAGGAACGGTTTTCCCGGCCGGTTGATGATGTGAACCTCGATCTTCTCCGGCACGGCATCGAAGCGCAGGATCGGATAAGTCTGCCAATCGATACTGGTGATCCGCCTCTCGTCGAAGGTCACGCGCTCATAAAGCGTCCAGCTCGTCGACTGCACGATCGCGCCTTCGATCTGGTTGATCAACCCGTCCGGATTGACCACCTGGCCGCTGTCGACGGCCGCGACCGCACGCACCAGCCGCGCACGGCCGGTCTCGCGGTTGACCTCGACTTCGCTCGCGACGGCACAATAGGCCGCCAGATTCTTGTAGCGGGCAAAGGCAAAGCCATAGCCGCGGTCGGACGGCGCCTGCTGCCCCTTCTTCCAGCCAAATCCCTCGGCCGCTTTCGCGATCACGTCACGGCCTCTGGTGTCGTCGAGATGTTTCAACCGAAACTCGACGGGATCGGCGCCGGCGAGATCGGCGAGCTCGTCCATAAAACTCTCGATCGAGAACACGTTGTGGTAGGCGCCGAGCGCGCGCATCGCCGAAATCCGGATCGGCATGTCCGGCAGGAAGTGATGCATCACATGCGCGTTCGGGAAGGTGTAGATCGGAATGGCGTTGCGGTCGCCGCCGCCTTCGGGCAGCGGCAGCGGCTTGGGCGCCGGCACTGCAAAGGGTTGCGCCATGTGCTGCGCCGCCAGCAGGCAGCCGGCGCCGCCCGGCCGCATCGAATGCGTGTTGCTCCAGACCGAAAAATTCCAGTCGGCGATCTTGCCGTCGCTGCCGAGCGAAGCCTTCAGCCTCGTCACCATCGCCGGGCCATACGGCTCCCAGGCATGCTCCTGCTCGCGCGTCCATTGCAGGCGAACCGGCGCACCCGGCATGGCGCGCGCGATCAGCGCGGCATCGGCGGCCGCGTCGTCGGCGCCGTTATGGCCGTAGCAGCCGGAACCCTCGACATGAATCAGGCGCACGCTTTGCGGGGGCATGTGCAGCATCTCGGCGATCGCCGCGCGGTCGGGGTAAACGCCTTGCGTGTGTGACCAGACCGTCATCGCGCCATCGACAAATTGCGCGACCGCGCAGGACGGCCCAATCGAGCCGTGCGATTGATAGGGCCGCGTGTAGGTGGCCTCGATGGTCTTCTCGCCGCCCCCCGAAGCGTCGCCGCGTTGGAAGATGGCAAAGTCCCTGGAGGGCAGCTTGGTCGTCAGCACCGAAAGCAGATCGTCCTGCTTCGGGAGCTGCGCGCTTTCCTTCCACTTCGCCGCGGCAGACAGCGCGCTCAGCGCCTTCACCGCATGGAATTCCTTCCTGGCGACGACGGCGAGGAAATTGCCGTCGCGCACCACCTTGACCACGCCGAGGAGTTTCTCGATCGCCGCTGTATCGCACTCGATGAGCTCGGCGCCGTAGCTCGGCGGCCGCGCCACCCGCGCATGCAGCATGTCCGGAAGCCGCAAATCCTGCACATAGGCGACGCCGCCCGTCACCTTGGCCGGAATGTCCACGCGCGGAATCGACTGGCCCATCACCTTGAAGGTCGCAGGGTCCTTCAGCTTGGAGACCGGTTGCGCCTGGACATGCAGCATGTCCGCGGCGACGAGTTCGCCATAGGACAGCTTTCTTCCATCCGGTGCCATGACGGCGCCGTTCTCGGTGCGCAAATTTTCCGCCGGCACGTCAAGCCGTTTCGCCGCTTCCGTGACCAGAAGCTCGTGCGCCTGCGCGGCAGCGTTGAGGATCGCGGTGCCGCTGTCCTGCATCGAATGGCTGCCGGAGGTGTAACCTTCGTTCGCCGTGAGTTTGGTGTCGGCGGTAACGACCTTCAGCGAGCCGAAGGGCACATCGAGTTGCTCGGCCGCGATCTGCTGGAAGGCCGTCTTGAACCCCTGCCCGATCTCGGCCTTGCCGGTGAACACGGTAATGCTGCCATCGGCATCGATCCGGATCCAGGAATCGAGGTACGGCGACTTCCCGAGGCTCCCCGGCAGCTTCGGCGCGGGTGCTACCGGCGCGGCCTGATCCTGCGCGAAAGCGTTGGAGAGCGAAAAGCTGACAATGAGCGCACCGCTTCCCGCAAGTAGCCGGCGGCGGTCGAGAATGACAGGGGCGTTCATTGCGCGCTCCTCTTGTCGAATAGTTCGGCGGTATCCATCAGCCGAGAGGCGCGATGCACTGCGCGTAGAATGCGCATATGGGTGCCGCAGCGGCAGAGATGCGGCGCCAGCTCGGCGCGGATATGGTCGTCGGTCGGCTTCGCGTTTCGCTGCAGCAGGGCCTGCGCCCGCATCATCATGCCGGCGATGCAATAGCCGCATTGCGCCGCCTGCTCTTCCATGAAAGCGCGCTGGATCGGCGCAGGCGCTTCAACCGTCCCAAGGCCTTCCAGAGTCGTCACCTGCTTGCCCTCCAGCAACAGCATCGGCGTCACGCAGGAGAGCACCGCCTTGCCGTCGACGATCACCGTGCACGAACCGCATTGGCCGAGCCCGCAGCCGAACTTCGCTGCATTGAGCTTGAGATCGTCGCGCAGCACATAGAGCAGCGGTGTATCCGGCTCCGCATCGATCTGGTGATCCTGACCGTTGACCTTCAATGTCATCATGGCTTGTCTCGCTGCGATGGATCGGCCGGGGCATTACGTGCGCCGGCCGTGGTCTGAAGGAATGCCGTCTGGGTGCGCCTTGCTTCGGCGACAATGCTTTCGACGTTGCTCCAGGCCGGCTGGGAGCTGAAGCGCGAGCGCAGATAATTCAGTAACGCTGCAATCTGCGTATCGCTCATGCTCGCCGCGAAGCCGGGCATGATCGGGCTGCGCTCACCCTCGACGGGACGGACACCGGCCAGCACGATGTTGGCGAGGTTGCGCGGATCGGGGCCGCTGATGGTGGTGCTGAGAGCGAGACTGACGCCGCCATAGGGCGGTGGCCGGCCGCTCTCATGGCAACCCGCGCAAGCCGCAGCGTAGATCGCCGCGCCTCGCGAATCCGTCGGCGCGGCCGTCGCTCCTGTTTTCGCCTGCGCGAGCGCCGCCTCGCCCTGGCGCTTGCGTTCCGGCGACGGCGCGCCGAACACGTCGGACATGTACGCTGCAATTGCGCGGACGTCGCTTGACGGGACGACCGAAAGATTGCTGACCACCTCCGCCATCGGCCCGCGCGCGGTGCCGTGATAGGGATGAACGCCCTCGCGCAAATAGGCGTAGAGCGAATCTGCGTCCCAGGGCACCGGCGACGGCGACTGCGCGTTGATCGCATAGGCCTTCCAGTCGTCGACATCGCCGCCGGCAAAACTGACATTCACACGCTCCGCACCAAGCGCGTTGCGCGGAGTATGGCAGGCGCCGCAATGCGCGAGGCCCTCGACCAGATAGGCGCCGCGATTCCATTCCGCGCCCTTGCTCGGATCCGTCCGGAGCGTACCGCGGCGCAGGAACAGCAGCTTCCATCCCGCGACGACGAAGCGCTGGTTGAACGGAAACGACAGCTGGTTCTCGCGGGCTGCCGCATGAACCGGCTCGCGCGTCATCAGGTAGGCATAGAGCGCGCGATCGTCGTCATCGCTGACATTGGTGAAATGGTCATAAGGAAACGTCGGATAGAGATGCCGGCCCTCGCGGTCGACACCAAAGCGCATCGCGCGCCGGAACGCTTGCTCTGACCAGCGGCCGATCCCGGTTTCCGCATCGGGGGTGACGTTGGAGGAATAGATCGTGCCGAACGGCGTCGGCACCGGCAGGCCGCCGGCGAAATTCTTGCCGCCACGCACGGTGTGGCAATTGTTGCAATTGCCGAGCGCGGCGAGTTCGCGGCCATGCTTGACGGCGGCGGCATCGAAGGTTTGCGCCTTGGGAGGATCCATGGCGGCGATCGCCGGCCGCCAGGCGATGGCAAACGCGGCCCCTGCCCCGCCAATCAGCAGCGTAACGAAAATGCCCCCAATGATCCCTGTCTTCTTCATCCGTCCCAGCAGCTTTTTTGGCTTCCTAGCACAATAAGCAGTTCCCGCGGAGCCGCCCAACCCCGCTCACCGCGTATTGATTTTCCGCTTCGTAGCAACCCCTGTCAGCAGGAACACCGCAAAATCTGAGGCGTTCCCCTCGATATGGAGGAGTTCTGGACATGGTCAGCACGATGCGCCCAGAGAAGACTTCGACCCGACATTCGTCCCTTACGCGCGAACTGGCGCGAGAGGCCGCGTCGGGCATTGCGCTGGGCCTCGGCTTCTGCCTGCTCGTCGCCCTGATCGACCCCTCCCACGTCGCGTCGCTGATCGCCCACAATGCGGAGCCGCGAACCACTGCGATCATCCTGGTGAGCTTCTTCACGCTGACCTTTGGTATCGGCGCGACATTGTCGGGTTTCGTCCTTACCACAGTCAAAATGCATTGATATTACTGGCATTTTTAGCTCGGTTCCGCAGCGTCCGCTCGCCGGCGGCGGGTGTTACGGGAATACCACAGAGACGAACAAACTCGGGATGTTCCGTGTACGTTCGAAAGTGTTGATGACGGCCGAGCGGACGTGCGCGGTTAGACTCGGCGCGGGGTTGATTCACGCGCTTCTCGTGTGCAGGGAGAGCCGACATGCCAGCCTATATCCATCATCACGACACCGAGATGGCTCCGGTGATTTGTCCCGGATGCGTCGGGCTGTTGCCGATGTATGTGCGGGACGTCGAGCCGCACTGGAGCATGGCGAAGATCGACTTCATCTATGAATGTTCGGATTGTGGTGCCGAGGTCCGGCAGACCGTGAGGAATCCGCAACTGCGGCATTGATTGCGGCGCTTGTGAAATTCAACGCGCATGATCACGGTGCCTCGTTTTCGAAGAGGCGCCGTGAATGCCTAAACAAAACGCCTGACGCGAAAAAAAACGCCCCTAATGGGTGGTCGACCTACGAGGACCGCTGCTGCCGAGATGGCACTCCCGGAAGTGATGAGCGATCTCATTAAGCGCGCGCTGTTCCCATTCCTCGGCTTGCGCCAGCCAGAACACTCGACGCTCGGAATCCAACGCGGCACGCTCTCGGCACACGTATTCCTGACTGCGAATCTCCGCGAGCTTGTTCATGACCCGCACTCCTGCGGTGTGAAGCCCATTTGCGCGGCAGAGCTTAGCAGAAGCTGAACCGGCTTGCCTCACTCTACTGTGCAGAACCCCGCCGCATCCAAGTCTGCGAAATAAGCGGACGCCGCAACGCAACATCGCGCTCCAATTGTGCAGGCTTCGCGCAAAATTCTCTTGGTCAGCGGCGCACATAACAGTGGAAGCCGCCGTAAATCCCTGATCGATCGAGCTCGTAACCGATCGCGCTGCGCTCCTCATCGCGGCGCCGGATCTCCTGGAGCGGCGCCAGTTCCTCGCCTTTCAGCGGGGCTGGCGCTTCGGTCACTTCCGTTCGGCACGGCGCATGCGGTATGGACCGGGATCGACGCCGTCGGCAGCATCCTCGCCGGCATGGTCGATCTCAATCTCAACTCGCCGGTCTGACTTACTTTCGCGACCGACGGCCGATTTCTTCGCGCGAAAACTGCGCCACGTCTCGACGCCGCCGAACAACAAGAGCGCGATCGAGAGCGGCACCAGATGATAGAGAAAGCGGAACATCAATAGCGCTGCCAGCAACTGCTCGCGGTTCTCCTCGCCCAATCCAATCAGGATGGTCGCATCGAACACGCCAAGCCCCGCCGGCGCGTGGCTTGCAAAACCGAGGAGCGTGGCCGCGATGAAAACGGCGATCATCCGGAAAAAACTGATATCCACGCCGGCGGGCAGAAGAACAAACATCGCGATCGCCGCGGCGGAGAGATCGAGCAGGCCGACGACGATCTGGACCAGCACCAGCGGGCCCGAAGGCAATTTCACCAGCCACTGGCTCTTGCCAATGTGTCGTGGATGCAACCAGCTCCACGCGAGATACGCGCCAACGCCGCCCAGGAGAACGAGCGCCAGCAAACGGTTGCCCCAGGGCGGCAGGTGGTCGAGCACGCCGATGGCGGCCGGCTGGTAGAGCAGGCTGAAGCCGAGTGCCGTCATATTGCCGAGCCAGAAGGTGAGACCGGTGAGGAAGCAGAGGTTGGCCACCCCCATCGCACCCAATCCGTTCCTGGAATAGATGCGATAGCGGATGATCGGTGAGATCAGCGCCACCGCCCCGATGCCGTGCGCGATCGGATAGCTGGTGAAACTTGCCAGCGCCGCGATCCGGTACGGCACGTCCCTGCGGCCCATGGTATGCAACGCGAGCCAGTCATAGAGCGTGATACTGGCGTAGGACGCCGTGACCATGAACAACGCCAGCGCGACCACGCTGGGTTCGGTTGCCCAGATGATTGCGAACACGTTTTCGTAATCGATATTCCTGAGCGAATGGGTCAGCGCGAAAATCGCCGCCGTGCCGATCCCAATGCTGAGAGCCGCGCCGCCCAGACCTTTGATCCGGGCGCTGCCAAATTTCTTCTGCAGCCAATCGATATTCAGGGCGCGCTTCCAGTCCGGGCAACCGTCCGCCGATCCCCGCGCTGCCCGATTCGGGGTGGATCGAGGGCGTGATTTGACACGCAGACGTGACAGTTGAGTAACCGGTCCCGCCGATTTTGCAATGGGATGTGGACGTTAGCACAATTTCGTGAGTCAGGCTCGGGACAAAGTCCGGTCGCAACTTGTTCATGCAGTTTTTGTAAGAGACGCGCAATTCAAATACTTCGAGGCAGCATGAACGCCGAGCTCGACTACGATCTCTCGCCCGAGCAATGGAACGCGTTGAAGGCGCTGCGCGCGAGCGCGACGCAACGCCGCGTGTCAAATCAGTTCTTGCTCGAGCAGCTGGTCGTGCTGGGTCTCGCTGCCGTTGGCGCCGAAGGTCCGCAAATCACAGCCATCGGACGCAAGGTCCTGATCAGGGGTTCATCCCGCCTTTGGGAGGATGTGGCGGCGTGAAGGCGGCTCCGCAATCGAGCCCTTCGAGACCCGAGGTCGCAAGTGCCGCGAACGGCGATTTTCTCGATCAGCACGCGGTCTGCGACCTTCACCGTCGAGGACTCGCCGGGAAACCCGTAGATCGCTTCCAGTTGCTCGATGGTCGCGATGACGGACATTCACCCTCCCTTGATCGCCCGCACCAGCCGCCGCGCATGGTCTTCGGGCCTGCCAACATTGAGGATGGTGACATCGGGCGCCGTCGCATCCACGGTGCGGCTCAGCCGGTCCTCGACCCTGCCGTCGCCGCCGCGCGAGCGCATCTTCAGCCGCTCGACGAGCACTTCCGGCGGGGCCGTGATGGCAATCACCGTGACGTTGGCGTAGGCACGCCGCGCCGCATCGATCACCGTCCGCGACGCGTTGACCACGACGGACCGGCCGGCGCGGATATCATCATCGATCTCGCGTGGCAGGCCGTAGGAATGGCCATGGGCTTCCCAGTGCATCGCAAAGTCGCCGCGCGCCAACGCCTGGCGGAAGTCCTCGGGACCAAGCTGCGCGTTGTCTTCAGAGGACGATGCTTCCCGCGTCACCACGCGGCGCGGAAACACAATGTTCTTGTCCTCCGCGCAGGCGGCTTTCGCGAGCCCAAGCAATGTATCCTTGCCGGCGCCGCTCGGGCCTACCACCAGGATCAGCCGGCCGGGGCCGATGGCATCAGACGCATGGTCGGAGATGATGAGGGCTTCGCTCATGCCACCCGGCTCCCTTCGCGCCAGACGCTGCGCACCACGGGAATGCCGCAGGCGACATGCACACGGATCAAATCGGCGCGTTTGCCGATGGCGATCTCGCCGCGGTCGGCAAGACCGACGGCTTCCGCCGGCGTCTTGGTGACCGTACGCACTGCGGCCGCCAGATCGATCGCCGGCACCTGCTTTGGCAATTGCAGCGCGCCCATCAGCAAACTCGACGGCATATAGTCCGACGACAGGATGTCGAGCAGCCCTTCGCGGGCGAGATCGACGGCCGCGATGTTGCCGGAGTGCGAACCGCCGCGCACGACATTCGGCGCGCCCATCAGGATGCCGATGCCCGCCTTGTGCAGGCCGCGCGCCGCCTCCATCGTGGTCGGAAACTCCGCCACCGACACGCGGTCGCGGATCGCATCAGCGACGTTCTCGTCCGTGGTGTCGTCATGGCTTGCAAGCGGAATCTCGTATTGGTGCGCCAGCGCCACGATCGCGCGCATATTCTTTGCGGCATAAGCCTGCTGATAATCAAGGCGCCGCTTGAACAGCACGTCGAGCTCGGCGTCGGTCATGCCGCCCGCCTTGCCGCGATAGTAGTCGCGCAGCTTGACCTCGTCGCGGAACTGGCGCTGTCCCGGGGTGTGGTCCATCAGCGACATCAGCCGCACATCCGGCCGGTCGATCAATTCCCTGGCTTCCTCGACCACGTCAGGCATCGGCACTTCGCAGCGCAGATGCAGGAAGTGATCGGCTCGCAGGATATTCGAGTCCCGCGCGGCCGTGATTGCCGCCGCCAGCACGCCGGCGCGGCCATCAACGTCCTCGGCACCGTCCTCGCGCCAGACCCGCAGCGAATCCAGCACAGTCGTGATCCCGCAGGTCGCGAGTTGTCCGTCATAGGACACCACCGCAGCGATCGGATCCCAGAACACCTTTGGCCGCGGCACGTAGTGCGCCTCGAGATGATCGGTATGCAGCTCGATCAGCCCGGGCATCAGCAGATCGCCCCGCGCGTCGACACTGCCGGCCGGAGCATCCCCCTCGGCAATCTCGGCGATCCGGCCATCGGCGAAAGCCACCCAGCCGCGTCCGATCACGCGATCCGCAAGGACCACCCCCGCATTGCCGATGACCGTGTCGGATTTGGTCGAGCTCATTTCATTCCGTCTTTCTTCATGCCGCCGCCGCGAAAGAAGTTACGTCCACGACGCGATCGGCGATCCGGCCACGGATTTCGTCGTCGTACACGATCGCGACCATGGCAGCGCCGGCGCGCTTCTTGTCGTCGATGAAGTTTACCACCACTTCGCGATTCCTGGCATCGAGCGAAGCGGTCGGTTCGTCGAGCAGCAGGGTCGGATGGTCCGGGATGAACCCCCGCGCGATATTGACGCGCTGCTGCTCGCCGCCCGAGAACGTCGAGGGCGGCAGCGTCGACAGCCGCTCGGGGATGTTGAGAACGCGCAACAGATTTCCGGCCTGCTCGCGGACCAGCCGCATGGCGGCCCTCGCAATAAGCGGTATCGGAACAGACGAACATTCGGCTGCCGGCGTCATCGTCACCAGGGACGTGCCTGCTACACCATCGTCGGCGGCAACCCGGCGCGTCGGATCAAGCGGCGTTTTCCGGAAGGCATCGCCCACCGCCTGGCGCAGCTCGCCTGGTGGGACTGGGATCACGAGGCGCTGCACATAGCCCTCCCCGATTTCAGGAAGCTTGGCATTGAGGCATTTCTCGACAAATATGAAGCCTCCTCCGCCGCTTCTCCCTCGAACATCAGACGAAGTGCCGCATCGTGACTGACATTGTTATTGAAGGCGGCCGCGCGCTGCTCGGCGGCGAGTTCATGGAAGGCTCGCTCTCGATTGCCGCCGGCAATATTTCGGGCATCGATGTCAGTCACGGGCGCCATGCGCTCGAGCTTGACGCGCGCGGTCTCTTGGTGCTGCCGGGCATCGTCGATATCCATGGCGATGCGTTCGAGCGGCAGATGATGCCGCGGCCCAGGGTGGATTTCCCGATCGATGTCGCGCTGGTCGATAGCAACCGGCAGGCGATCACGAACGGCATCACCACCGTTTTCCACGCCGCGACCTGGTCGTGGGAGCCTGGCTTGCGCTGGGGGGATCACGCGCAAGAATTGCTGGAAGCGATCGAGAGCCTGCGTCCGACGCTTGCCGCGGACACGCGTTTCCATCTCCGCCACGAGACCTACAATCTCGACGCGGAGGAGCAGATTGGCGAGTGGCTCGCCAGCAGGCGAGTGGACCTGTTCGCGTTCAACGACCATACGGAGAATATGGTCGCCCTGCTCAACAAACCCAACAAGCGCAGAAGCATGGTGGAGCGCACCGGGCTTTCGGACCAAGCCTTCGACACGCTCGTCGAGCACATATTGTCCCGAGCCGATGCCGTGCCGGGCTCGATCGCGCGGCTGGCGAAGATCGCGCGCGAGGCTGTCGTCCGCATACTCTCGCATGATGACGCAAGCCCGGCGATGCGGCAGGGGTTTCGTGCGCAGGGCGTGACCATCGCCGGATTTCCGATCAACGAGGAGACCGCGCGCGAGGCTGCGGCCGGCGGCGACGCCATCGTGTTCGGCGCGCCCAATGTGGTGCGCGGCGGCAGCCACACCGGCTGGACCAAGGCGTCCGACATGATCGCGAAGGGTCCCTGCTCGATGCTCGCCTCCGACTATTATTATCCGGCCCCCGCTGCTGGCCGCCTTCCGCCTGGCCGCCGACGGCGTGCTGCCGCTGGCCAGGGCCTGCGACCTGATCTCCGGCGCCCCCGCGAAGGCTGCGGGTCCTTCCGACCGCGGCAGTTTGACCGAAGGACAGCGCGCCGACATGCTGCTCGTCGACGCCGCCATGCCCAGGCGCCCGCGTATCGCCGTCGTGATTGCGGCTGGCCGCCTGGTGCGTTTGACCGATGCCGATCGCATCGCCGCGTGCGGCCCCCGAGTCGAGGCGATCGCCGCCGAATGAACCTTCCTTGAATTCACACCGATGGCCATTTTTCCCCGCTACGCGATTTACTATGCGCCGGCGCAAGGCGCAGCGCTTGATCAATTCGGGGCCGGAATGCTCGGCTATGACGCCTGGACCGGCGCGGCGCTGCCGTTCCCGGCCGATGTTGTGGATGAGGTGCCGGACTGGCGCGAGGTCACCGAGGATCCGCGCAAATACGGCTTCCACGCCACGCTGAAGGCGCCGATTTCGCTCGCGAATGGCGAAACGGAATCCAATCTGCTCTTGGCCTGCGCCGATTTCGCCGGCGAGACGCGGCGCATTCCCGTGATTACTCCGGTCGTCAGTCCGATCAGCGGCTTCATTGCGGTGATCCCCGCGGATCGATCGAGCGAGCTGGAGCAGCTCGCGGCCGATTGTGTCCGCGCCTTCGATTCCTTCCGCGCGCCGCTGACGGCGGACGATCGCGCGCGCCGCAATCCTTCGAGATTGACGCCGCGGCAGGTCGAATATCTGGAACGCTGGGGTTATCCCTATGTCATGGAAGAGTTCCGCTTCCACATGACGCTGACAGGCCGGCTCGACGAGACAAGACGAGAAAGAGTGCTCGCGATGCTGCGCGCGCGCTTTGCGCGCCTTGGCCTGCAAAAACTCGACATCGACCGCCTCGTGCTGTTCAAGCAAAACGACGTCAAGGCACGCTTTGAAATTATCGGCGACTGGCAATTGTGCGCGGCGTAAAATTCCGGGAATGACTATTTCTCTCCGGTCTTGATCGGCGCCGTCTCCGGCATCAGGCTCATCGCGATCAGCCCTACGACCGCGGCGAGCAAGAGATACCAGGCCGGCGCCAGCGGATTGCCGGAAATATGCAGCAGCCAGGTCACGACAAGCTGGGCGGTGCCCCCGAAGCTCGCGATCGCGACCGCATAGATGGTCGCGAACACGCCGCCACGGATGTTCTGCGGCAACGCCTCGACGAAGGTGGCGTAGAACGCGGTGAACGGCAGCGAGCCGATCAGCGACAGCACGCCGAAGCCGAACAACAGCGATGGCGCACCGGGTACATGCACGATCCAGAGGAACGTCGGATAGGTCAGGAGCAGCGTAATGAGCTGCGGCCAGATCATCACAGGCTTGCGGCCATAACGGTCGGCGAGCCAGCCGCCGAGCAGAGCACCGGCGATGCCCAAGCCGTTGCTGACGAGCGACACAGTGAAGGCCAGGGACGAGGCCATATGCAGCGTGTTCTGCGCATAGGTCGTCATGTATTGCGTGACATAGGTCTCGATCGTACCGCTCGCGAGAATCATCAGCGCCAGCACGATGACCCCGATGTAGCGCCGCGCCAATGCGAGATGGCTGGATCTTTCTCCCGCCCCGGCGTCGCCTTGCGGGATCGTCTCCGGCAAGGAACTGCGCATCCACAGGCCAAACGGCAGGCAGACGGCGCCGATCAGGAACGCAATCCGCCAGCCATAGGATTCGAGCGCCTCCGGCGCCATCGTCCTGCTGAGGATGACGCCGACCAGCGCACCCGCGGTCGCCGCGATCTCCTGGCTCGTCGGCTGCCAGGACACCACCAGCGCGCGCCGTTCGGGCGAGGCGATCTCCATGAGATAGGCGGTGGTCGGCCCGACCTCGCCGCCCAGCGCAAAGCCCTGCGCCATGCGCGCGATAATGACGATGATCGGTGCGGAGAGACCGATGGATTTATAGGACGGCGTCAGCGAGATGACGAGGATCGCCGCTCCCATCAGCGCGAAGCTTGCCAGCATCGCCGGCCGCCGCCCGATGCGGTCGGAATAGATTCCGAGCACGATACCGCCGATCGGCCGGGTGACAAAGCCTGCGCCGAAAGTCGCAAGCGACAGCATCAGGCTGCCGTATTCGCTCTGCGCGGGAAAGAAAGTGTGTCCGATCTGGATCGCGAAAAAGCTGTAGGTGATGAAATCGTAGAACTCGAGCATGTTGCCGATGGTCGCGGCGAAAGCCGCACGCAGCATGCCAACCTGCCCCGGGTTTCCAAATTTTTCCGACAATTCCGCTTCTCAACGTTCATCCTTTGTCGGATTGAATATGCACCCGCTTTGCGCTGTTTAGCAACGCATGAGGAATACCCTCTCCTACGTCGTCATTGCTCTTGCCGTCGCGGTTGCCACCTGGGTCGTGCTGGGCTCGCCGTCGCCATGGTGAGGCGCGGCCTGCCTGAAAGATAATCTTTTTCTTCGACGCGAAATCGGCTTTGCTGCCCGGTGCCCAGATAGATGTCGCGCGCTCTGCAGGGAGGATCGGATGAACGGACTTGGCGGCCTCAACAAATCGCCCAACGGGGTCGTGATCGGCCTCGTGCAGCTGCAATTGCCGGTCGTCGCCACCAGGGCCGATCTCGCGAGGCAGACCGAACGCATCGTGTGGATGGTCGGCAAGGCGCGGCGCAACCTTTCCGGCATGGACCTCGTGGTGTTCCCGGAATATTCGCTGCACGGCCTGTCGATGGACACCAATCCGGAGATCATGTGCCGGCTGGATGGGCCGGAGGTCGCGGCGTTCAGGAAGGCCTGCATCGACAACAGGATCTGGGGCTGCTTCTCCATCATGGAGTTCAACGCGCACGGCAATCCCTACAATTCCGGCCTGATCATCGACGACCACGGCGAGGTCAAGCTGTACTACCGGAAATTCCATCCCTGGATTCCGGTCGAGCCGTGGGAGCCCGGCGACATCGGCATTCCCGTCATCGAGGGACCGAAGGGCGCGAAAATCGCGCTCATCATCTGCCATGACGGCATGTTCCCGGAGATGGCGCGCGAATGCGCCTATAAAGGCGCGGAAATCATGATCCGCACCGCCGGCTACACCGCGCCGATCCGTGAGAGCTGGCGCTTCACCAACCAGGCGAACGCGTTCCAGAACCTGATGGTGACAGCCAATGTCTGCATGTGCGGCTCGGACGGCTCGTTCGATTCCATGGGCGAAGGCATGATCGTCAATTTCGACGGCAGCATCATCGCGCACGGCACCACGGGACGCGCCGACGAGATCATCACCGCGGAAGTGCGGCCCGATCTCGTACGCGAGGCGCGCATCAACTGGGGCGTCGAGAACAACATCTACCAGCTCTGGCACCGCGGCTATGTCGCGGTAAAGGGCGGCGCCATGGATTGCCCGTATACTTTCATGCAGGACATGGTCGCAGGCCACTTCCGCCTGCCCTGGGAGGACGAGGTCAAGGTCACCAACGGCACCTCCTGCGGTTTCCCGGCGCCGACGCGGATGTTCGGCAAGACCGCGAAGGCGGCGGAGTAGCGGCTCACGCATCAATGCTCCCTGCGAACTCCGTCTGCTACCCGCGTGGCGACAAACGAGATTGTTCCCGCGCGCTTCCGCGCCCGGGTTCGATGCTTGAGCCGCCCTTCGGAAAATGGAGGGCGCAGGGAATGCCGGATGCCGAAACGCACCCGCAGCCTTGCGTGCAAAATGGAAGAGAGCACGCACGCAAGTCACGACAGGTACGCCGGACATTCCGGCATTCCCTGCGCGATGGTTTACGGCTTATAGCGCGCTCTCCCCGGTGTCCGGCTTTTTAGCCGCCGTCGCTCTTTCAAAACGTCTCGAAAGAGCTTGATCCCAGCATCGGGGGATCAGGACCACACGTTTTTGCCGTACGCACCGGCGCGCCTCGTCGTGCGCGCCACCGCGTCCATCGCATCCCGCTTCCCACGTCCGTGACGATCGCGATACGCCCCTCCAGTGGAGGCGGGATACGTCGAGACAATCATATTTTTCTGAAAAACGGAAGAGCAATATTTTTCGCGCGAAGGCTTGACACGAATTCGGACAATCAGATCGACGGGCAAATCATCTCCGTGCATCATATTGGCACATCGACAAAAATCGCCTATTGAACAAGTGTTGATCCCGCCGCGTGAAGCCAACAGAAAGCATCAAGTGAAACGCCTAGCACTCGCCTTCTTGATCCTTGCATGGTGCGTCAACGCATCCGCACAGGACCGCGCCATCACTGTCGCCTCGACCACCTCGACCGAGCAATCCGGCCTGTTCGGCTATCTCCTGCCGCGCTTCACGGAGGCGACCGGCATCGGCGTGAAGGTCGTCGCCGTCGGAACGGGACAGGCGCTCGACATCGGGCGCCGCGGCGATGCCGATGTCGTGTTCGTGCATGACCACGTGGCTGAAGACAAATTCATGTCTGAGGGGCAAGGCGTAAAGCGCTATGACGTGATGTACAACGACTTCATCATCGTCGGCCCGAAAACAGACCCGGCGCATATCTCAGGCGACAAGGATGTCGCCGATGCCTTGCGCAAGATCGCCACGGCGAAGGCGCCCTTCATCTCGCGCGGCGACCGCTCCGGCACACACGAGGCCGAGCTCAGGCTATGGAAGATCGCCGGCGTCGATGTCGCGGCCGCCAAGGGCGACTGGTATCGCGAGATCGGCCAGGGTATGGGCCCTGCGCTCAACATGGCGTCGTCGTCGAGCGCCTATCTGCTGTCGGACCGCGGCACCTGGCTGTCGTTCAAGAACAAGGGCGATCTCGCCGTTCTCACCGAAGGCGACAAGCGCCTGTTCAACCAGTATGGCGTCATGCTGGTGAACCCGGAGAAGCATCCAACCGTGAAGGCCAAGGACGGCCAGGCCTTTGTCGACTGGCTGATTTCGTCGAAGGGACAGGAGACCATTGCCGGCTACAAGGTCGGCGGCGAGCAGCTATTTTTCCCCAACGCGTCCCACTAGCAGGAACGCCGTGGTCGAGACTGCCACGCTCAGCGTAAGCAAAATCAATCCGAGGCCGAGCGCGAGCGGCAGATCGCCTTTGCTGGTTTCCAGCGCGATCGCGGTGGTCATGGTCCGCGTGTAATCGCGAATGTTGCCGCCGACGATGATGATGGCGCCGACTTCGGCGATGGCGCGGCCGAAGGCGGCGAGGAAGGCGGTCAATAGCGACGCGCGGCCGAGCTGGAACAACAACATGATGCTGCCGAAGCTCGACAGGCCGTCGGTGCGTGCGAGATCGGCATACTCGGCCCACAGCAGCGATGCCGGGCGATGCACCAGCGCCACCACGATCGGGGTTGCAAGCAGCGTCTGGGCGATGACCATCGCGCTTGGCGTGAACAAGAGACCGGCCGAGCCAAGCGGGCCGGAACGCGACAGCAGCAGATAGAGCGCGAGACCGACCACGACCGGCGGCAAGCCGAGAAACGCGTTGGTCAGCACGATGACAGCCTGCCGCCCGCGAAAGCGCGTGATCGCGAGCCACGCCCCCAAGGGCGCGCCGATCGCGAGCGCGATGAGGCTCGCCGAAAGGCTGACGCGCAGCGAAAGCGCGACGATGCCGAGCAGTTCGGAATCGAGGCGGCCGATCAGCTCGAGCGCGGCGCCGACGGATCGCGCGAAATCGCTCATCCGCGCCTGTGCTGCAAGGCCCGGCCAAACGCTTCAAACGCGAGACGCTGCGGATCGCGGATTTCTTCCAGGGTCTGCGGAATGTCGAGGCCGTGCATGCGTTTCATGGGCACCTGCGAGAGGAGTTGTCAGGGAAAGGACGGCCCGGCCGCGTTCCATAAGCACGCGCCGGGCCTGGCCGAGACGAGGTCAGGGCTGCTGATCAGTCGCCTGGCTAACTCAAGCTTAGGCCAAGTCATCTTCGAGCAAAACCCCCTTTGCACTGCCAAAGGCGTGCTTCACGATGTCAGCGGAATGTGTGATTTTGCGATATCAGGGGAGCGATGGCTCTCTCTCGATTTCGACTGCCGGGAGCAGTCGCCAGGATCGATCACCGTGCTTGCCCTCCTGTTCGGCGCGATCTCGTTGCTTTACGCAACCGTAGGCCAGGCGGGCGGCACTGCGTTTCTTGCCTTGATGGCATTTGCCGCGTTTCCCGCCTCCGAAATGCGCCCCACAGCACTCGCGCTCAACATCGTCGCAGCGGCCTATTCGACATGGGTCTTCAACCGCAATCAGGCCATTGATTGGGGAAGGCTCAAGCCGTTGTTGCTTGCATCACTGCCCACCGCGTTCATCGGCGGTTTCATCGTGCTGAACGAGCACCTTTACAAGAGCACGACGGGTGTCGTTCTGCTTCTCGCCGGCCTCACCATGATCTTGCGGCGCGAACGCGCTACCGGGTCGGATCGTCAGGCCCCGCTCCGGGGCGCGACTTTGCTCGGAGCAGTGGTTGGTCTGGTGTCCGGTCTTACCGGCGTCGGTGGCGGCGTGTTCCTCGCCCCAGCGCTCATCGCACTTCATTGGACCTCGCCGAAGCAGACTGCCGCACTTTCAGCGCCGTTCATCCTGTTGAATTCGATGGTCGGCCTCGTTGGCGTTGTCTACGCCGGGCAGTTGCCGTCTCCACACCTGGCTTGGTACGCGGCGGCCGTCCTTGCCGGCGCAATCATCGGAACGGCAATTGGGTTGAGATGGCTGTCGCAGGCAGCCACCCGATACGTGCTGGCCGCCATCTTGCTGGCGGCCGGCATTCAGCTTCTCTGCTTTGGGTAATCTCGCTGACGACAAACGGGTCAATGCGTCACGCTGCCGGCTCCCGCTGTCGCTATTTCGAGAGCGTTACCGGCTTCAGCGTGAACGGTCCGGGATCCTTCCCCTTGTTGTCGCCGATGATGTAGGACAGCTTGCCTTCGGCAACCCAGCCCGTGTTACCGACCTGCGTCACCGAAACCGGCTCGGTGAAGCCATCCTGGATGGTTTCGATCTGCGCCTCGTCGCCCTTGACCGTGATCTTGTCCAGCCTGCCGGCGCCTTCGATCATCAGCAAACTATCGCCGAAGGCGCGCATCGCATCGGCATGATCCAGCGCGCGCGAGGGCTTGAGCTCGGTGACCGCGCCGGCCTTGCCGTCCTTGACCGCGATCCTGAACAGTTTTGCCGGGATATAGGTGTTGACGTAGATATTGCCGTCGAAGCCGATCGCGACGCCGTCGAGGCCGACGCCGTCCTTGGCCGGTGCCAGCGCCGGGTTGGTCGCAAAGACCTCAAGCGCCGAGCCGCCCGCTTTCAGGCTGTACAGAGTTGGCGTAAGCGAGTCGGTGATATAGGCGGTGCCATCGCTGCCGACGACGATGTCGTTGCACAGCGATTTGTCCGTGAGCGGAAAGCTGCCCTTTGGCGCCCCGCTCTTGAGATCGAAGGTCTTGAGCGCCGCTCCCCTGGCGTCGCCAGGGCCGGCCACGCCGAGGCCGCTGAGATCGTTGGAGCACACATATAATGTGCCGCTCTTCTCGTCGGCGAGCACGCCGAGCGTCGAGCGGCTGCCGTTGCCGCCCGGCTTGACGAGCTGTTCCGCTTTTCCGTCCGTCGTAACCTTCACCACGCCACCCTTGTTGAAGCTTCCCACATAGAGCGTTCCGTCGCTGGTCGACGTCACGCTCTCCGGAAAGCTCTTGTTGGGAACGCCAATCGGCGCCGTTTCGGCGCGAGCTACGCCGGCGAACACCGTGCCGAGCATCAGGCATATCCCGGCCAGCCCGAGCGCGGGCAGACGGGCGGATTTCAGCAACTCTCCCTGTATTTCTTCTTTCATGATCTGGATTCCCCAAAGTGTCGCCTGAAGGGCTGGATCTATTCCCGTGCATGCACGGTCCCGACAAGGCGAGAAGCGCCTGAAGGCTGGCCGTGATGGCGGGCACGGATTCGCGGCTTGGTTGGATTGCTCCCGGAGCGAAACCGGAAAGCAGTCTGCGCCTGGCCCCGCCCCGGCGTCAACGTTATATTCAATGGAATATCACGATTGCGATCATCAAAAGCGACGAACGCCGCATCATGATGAGGACGCGACGAGACCAAATGCCACAGATTTGACTAACTCACCGCGCGGACGAGATGCATCGTCCCGATCAGCGCGGCCACGGAGAGAACCACCGAGCCGATCATATAGAGCGCCGCGGCCGCGCTCTCGCCACGCTCGATCAGATAGAATGCACCCAGCGAGCCCGAAGGCACGCGCGGAGCCGATCGCCACCAGATAGCGCGCAACCGATCCAATGGCGCCGCCAACTGCAACCGACAGGATGAGGATCGTCTTCATCGGCTGCGCCTTTTGATTGCCAGCCATTCCAGAACGCCCGCGACGATACCCGCACCAAGGGTGATGTAGATGATCTCGGCCGGCGCGCCGAAGAGGTACCCGACGATGGCAACAAGCCAGATCGAGCCCGTGAGCCAAACGGCGATCGAGAGGGAGGTTGGTAAGCCGGCCATGCAGCGCCCTTTCCTTTTCAGGGCGCCAGAGGTGGCAGGACAAGCTTGTACCAGCGCTTTCGCGCCCGGTAGAAGTCATCAGCCTTGCGGCGGTTATCGGGGGACTTCATCCCCATCCGGTGACCTCTGCTTTCCCGTGCAGACCGCTCCATCGGCCGTCTGCCAGAACGGCGTGATGGATTCCGTCCTGCATCCGATCGAGCCGCTGACCATGCGGATCACGGTCGCCGGCGCATTCTGAATGCCGGTCACACATGCGCCTCGCCATGCTCCTCGCGTGCGGCCTGCCAGACCTCGCGTGCGGCATCGGCGTTGAGCATCGCGATGCCAAGCCCGACGATCAGGTCGGGCCAGGCGGAACGCCACAGCCATGCCGTGACCAGGCCGGCGAGCATGATCGCGATATTGGCGAGCGCGTCGTTACGCGCGGAAAGAAACGCAGCCTTGGTAAGGCTGCCGCGATGATGACGATAGCGCGCCAGCATATAGGCACAAGAGAGATTCACCATCAGCGCGCCGAAGCCCGCCAATGTCAGCGGAACGGGCGATGGAGCGACGGGCGCGGTGAATTTCAGCGCGACAGTCCAGAGCGTTGCCATGGCGGGTACCAGGAGCACAAGCGCGAGGACCATGCCGAGACGCGCGCGGGCCTTCTGCGACCAGTTCACGGCGAGCGCAATCAGAAGGTTGACCGACGTATCCTCGAGAAAATCGACGCTGTCGGCGAACAGCGAAACGGAGCCAATCGCGAGCGCGACCGTGAACTCGATTCCGAAATAGAGCAGGTTCATCGCCGCAACGATGAGAATGACCCGGCGAAAGGCGCTCTCCGGGATGCTGTGCTCTTCGCTGACCATGCTGGTTGCGCTTGGCTGTGGTGGAGATCCTTGCTGGCAGCATGATGCGTCGGAGCCAACCGCTCGGGCAAGATGGACGGTTCAGAGTCCGGGCAAATCCTGTGATTTTCGAGGCCTGACCATCGCCCCGGCTTGCCGAAATTGGCACGTTTGTTGCTCGGCTTGCTTGCATCCAACGGGGGAGCGTCACATGGCAACCATCACCGCCACGGCACCGGCGGGCGGCGTTGGGGCGCCCTCAGCGCCGCGCTCGGCAATGACAGCGTTGATCTCATGATCGCGGCTACCGCAATGGAAAACGGGTTCACCGTAGTGACGCGCAACGCATCCGATTTCGAGCCCACCGGGGTAGCAGTGCTAAACCCGTTCAGTCGTCGGCCGGTCGGCAAGCGATAGACAGTCGCTATTCTCGCGCCCTGAAATTCTCGATCACCCGCTGCAGCACGCGGGCGCCGGAGTCGGCATCGGCGAGGCCGACATGCTCGTCCGGGTGGTGGCTGATGCCGCCGCGGCAGCGGACGAAGATCATGCCGACATCGGCGATGTCGATCATCGCCATGCCGTCGTGGCCGGCGCCGCTCGGCAGCTCGAACGCCGGAAAACCCTCGGCAGCGATCGCTTCCGCGACCTGCGCCTGCAGCCAGGGCGCGCAGGGCACGGTGCGGTTCTCGTGCGTGACGTCGAGCTGCAGCGAAAGACTGCGTCGCGTTGCGATCGCCTCGATCTGCCGGACGATGTCGGCCACCGCGCGCTTGCGGTGCATGTCGGTCGGCGCGCGGATGTCGATGGTGAAGGAGACCTGCCCCGGAATCACATTGGTCGCGCCGGGCATGGCGTGGACATAGCCGACGGTGCCGACCAGGCCATTCGCATCCGTTCGGCAAAGCTGCTCGATCGCGCCGATGCATTCGGCCGCGCCTGTGAGCGCATCGCGCCGCAGCGCCATCGGCACCGTACCGGCGTGGCCGGCCATGCCGGTCAGCCGCGCCGCCATGCGTGTGGCACCGGCGATCGCGGTGACGACGCCGACCGGAATATTCCGCGCTTCCAGCACCGGGCCCTGCTCGATGTGAAGCTCGAGATAGGCCAGCAGCTCACGCCGGGCGCGCGCAGCGGCGCCGACATGATCGGGATCGAGACCGAACGTTTGCAGCGCCTCGCGCATGGAAATGCCGTCGGCGTCGCGCCCGCTCAGCACGCTCGCGTCAAACGTGCCGGCGACTGCGCGGCTGCCGAGCAGCGTGGAGGCAAAACGAACGCCCTCCTCGTCGGCAAAGCCGGTGACCTCGATCGCGAACGGGAAGCGCTTGCCGCGCCGGTTCAGATCGGCGATGCAGGCGATTGCCGCGATCACACCGAGCGGCCCGTCCCATTTGCCGGCATCGCGCACCGTGTCGTAATGTGAGCCGAGCATCAGGCATGGCAGGCCTGGACGATCACCCTCATAGCGGCCGCAGACATTGCCGATCGCATCGAGATGCGCCCGCATGCCGGCCTTGCGCATCCATGTGAGGATCAAGTCTGCCGCGGCGCGATGCTCTTTCGTGAGGAAGATGCGGGCGAGATGCTCTGACGTCTCGGAGATCGCGGCGAGCGCGTTGATCCGGCCGACAATCTCTTCGCCAAGCGAGCGCTTTTTCAGCCCGGCCGCTTCCGCGTTCATCCCGCCATGCTTTCGTTTGGCCGATCGGTGCTGTCCAGTGCCAGCGATAATCTTGCCCGCTTGCGAAGTCGATGGGTCAGGCGGAAGGCCCGCTCCGCCGCGGCGGGATGCTCAACTCGCTTGCATACAATACTAAAATGCTGCTTATTTTTTAAGCAGCGCAGTGTTTGTCAGGATTCGTTCGGCGTCACAGGATCAAGAATATCGCAATAATAACAGTACCATGTACTGTCATGCTCAGTGAAAAAGCTCTGGCATGAAGCTTGCGACAATACCCCCGGGCTCCGCCGCATCAGGCGAAGCCGCGAGATCAGCGGCGCCAAGCCGCCACAGGGGAGCAGGCAGATGGATTTTGGCAGGATTTCACGACGGCGGCTGTTGCAGGGAAGTGCCGCGCTGACACTCGGCTCGGCACTGGGCGTTCGCCCAGCTGCGGCCGCGGAGACCACGATCGGCTTCATCTATGTCGGTTCGCGGGACGACTACGGCTACAACCAGGCACATGCGCAGGGCGCCGCCGCGCTGAAGAAGCTGCCTGGCCTGAAAGTGGTCGAGGAAGAGAAGGTGCCGGAGACCGACGCCGTCGAGAAGACGATGGAGTCGATGATCAATCTCGACGGCGCGACGCTGCTGTTCCCGACCTCGTTCGGCTACTACAACCCGAGCGTCCTCAAGACGGCCGCCAGATATCCGAAGATCCACTTCGAGCATTGCGGCGGGCTCTGGACCGACAAGGACCCGAAGAACGCAGGCAGCTATTTCGGCTATATCGACGAGGCGCAATACATCTCCGGCATCGTCGCCGGTTACTCCACCAAGAGCGGCAAGCTCGGTTTTGTCGCGGCGAAACCGATCCCGCAGGTGCTGCGCAACATCAACGCCTTCACGCTTGGCGCCAGGCTCGCCAACCCGAAGGCGACCACGCAGGTGATCTTCACCGGCGACTGGTCGATGCCGGTCAAGGAAGCCGAAGCCACCAACAGCCTGATCGATCAGGGCGTCGACGTGCTGACCTGTCATGTCGACGGACCGAAGACCATGGTCGAGAACGCCGCCCGCCGCGGCGCGATGGTATGCGGCTATCATGTCGACCAGTCGCCGCTGGCGCCAAAGGCCTATCTCACCGGCGCGGAATGGAACTGGGAGGCGCTTTATCCGAAGTTCGTGAAGATGATCGCCGCCGGCGAGAGCATCCCGAACTTCTATCGCGGCGGCCTGAAGGAAGAGATCGTCAAGACCTCGCCCTATGGCGAGGCGGTTTCGGCCGAAGCGCGCAAGCACGCCGACGAGGTCAAGGCCAAGTTCCTGTCAGCCGACGGCTATGCCATCTTCAAGGGTGGGCTCGTCGACAACAAGGGCAAGACCGCGATCGCCGCCGGCACCGACCGCGGCCAGAAGGATCCCGAGCTCGAGAAGATGGATTATCTGGTGGAGGGCGTGATCGGAGCGACTTCGTGAGCTCTGACGTGGCCGATTCGGTGGACGCGGTCGCGGTTGCTCCGGCCGCGGACGCCGGATTCCTCCAGCGTCATGGCACGACCATCGAATACATCCTGATCCCGGGCGCGGCGCTGGCAGCCGCGCTCGTGGTCTTCGGCATCTTCGTCGCGCTGTTCGGCAAGAATCCACTCGACCTCTATTTCTATATGTATTACGGCGCGTTCGGCACCTGGTTCTCCTGGCAGAACACGCTGACCCGCGCCGCACCGTTGATCCTGACCGCGCTCTGCACCGCCCTGCCCGCGCAGCTCGGCATGGTCATCATCGGCGGCGAAGGCGCGCTCCTGATCGGCGCACTGTCGGCGACCTCGATCGCGCTCGCGATGCCTTGGGCGCCGCCGCTGGCGGTGCAGTTTGGGATGGTCGTGGCCGGCATGATCGGCGGCGGTCTCTGGATCCTGCTCTCCGGCGCGCTTCGGCAATATCGCGGCGTCAACGAGACGATCTCGAGCCTGCTGCTCGTCTATATCGCGCTTGCCATCCTCAACCACCTCGTCGAAGGCGCGATGCGCGATCCCGCGAGCCTCAACAAGCCCTCGACCCGCGAGATCGGCGCGGCCAACATGATCGGCAGCATCCCCGGCACCGATGTGCATTGGGGCCTGGTGTTTGGGTTGATCGCCGCGGTGCTGTCCTACATTTTGATCTATCACACGACCTTCGGCTTCGCCGCGCGGGTGGCCGGCGGCAACATCCGCGCCGCCAGGATCGTCGGCCTTTCCGTCGGCAAGCTGATCCTGACCATCTGCTTCCTCGGCGGCGCCTGCGCAGGCCTCGCCGGCATGGTCGAAGTCGCCGCGGTGCAGGGCCGCACCAACGCCAATCTCGCCGCCGGTTACGGCTTCACCGGCATTCTGGTTGCCTTCCTCGCCCGGCAGAATCCGCTCGCGATCATCCCGGTCGCGATCCTGCTCGGCGGCATCAGCGCGTCCGGTGGACTGTTGCAGCGGCGGCTCGGCCTGCCGGACGCGTCGGTGCTGGTCCTCCAGGGCATCATCTTCGTGTTCGTGCTGGCGAGTGACGCGATGTATGGCCGGATCGGATTCCTGAAAGGAAAATCCTGATGGCGGATGCTTCGATCGGGCTCTGGACCGTGCCGCTCGCTGTGTTCGGCGGCGCGATCCGCGTCTCCACGCCGTTCCTGTTCGTGAGCCTCGGCGAATGCATCACCGAGCGTTCGGGGCGCATCAATCTCGGCCTCGAAGGCACCCTGGTGATGGGCGCGATGAGCGCCTATGGCATCTCCTATCTCTCCGGCTCGCCGTGGCTCGGCGTGCTCGCCGCCGGTATCACCGGGGCGCTGCTCGGCGCCCTGCATGCCGGCATCTGCTCGCTGCCGCGCGTCAACGATGTTGCGGTCGGTATTGCCTTGATGCTGTTCGGCACCGGGCTCGCCTTCTACCTCGGCAAGCCGCTGATCGAGCCGACCGCCCCTCACCTACCTGCGATCGATTTTGGCTGGTGGAGCGACATTCCGCAGCTCCGCGCGGCGCTGCGCATCAATGTTCTATTCCTGATCGGCGTCGTGCTGGCGCCCGTGCTCTATTGGGCGTTCCGCACCACGCGCTGGGGCCTCTTGATCCGCACCGCCGGCGAAAGCTCGGACGCCGCGCGCGCCATGGGGCATTCGGTGCTGCTCATTCGCCTCCGCGCCACCATGGTCGGCGGCTTCCTCGCCGGCATCGGCGGCTCGTTCCTGTCGCTGTTCTATCCCGGAAGCTGGAACGAGGGCCTCTCCTCCGGCCAGGGCATCACCGCGGTCGCGCTGGTGATCTTTGCGCGCTGGGATCCGATGCTGTGCCTGTGGGCCTCGCTCGCCTTTGGCGGCGCCGCGGCGCTCGGACCCGCACTGCAATCGGTCGGCGTCACCTCCGGCTATCACCTCTTCAACGCCGCGCCCTACATCCTGACGCTGGCGATCATGATCATCACCTGCTCGCCCAAGCGCACGCTAACCGGCGCGCCGGCCGAGCTTTCGATCACACGGTAACGAGATTCCGACATGCCCGAGCGCACTATCAAATCCGAGCCTTATGCGTGGCCCTACAACGGGGATCTCCGCCCCGAAAACACCGCGCTCATCATCATCGACATGCAGACCGATTTCTGCGGCGTCGGCGGCTATGTCGACAAGATGGGCTATGATCTCTCGCTGACCCGCGCCCCGATCGAGCCGATCAAGCGCCTGCTCACGGCGATGCGCGACAAGGGCTATACCATCATCCACACCCGCGAAGGCCACCGCCCCGATCTTGCCGACCTCCCCGCCAACAAGCGCTGGCGCTCGCGCCAGATCGGCGCCGGCATCGGCGATCCCGGCCCGTGCGGAAAGATCCTCGTCCGCGGCGAGCCGGGCTGGGACATCATTCCCGAACTCTATCCAAAACCAGGTGAGCCCATCATCGACAAGCCTGGCAAGGGCTCGTTCTGCGCCACCGACCTCGAGCTATTGCTGCGCCTTCGCGGCATCGAGAACATCGTGCTTACCGGCATCACCACCGATGTCTGCGTCCACACCACCATGCGAGAAGCCAACGACCGTGGCTTCGAATGCGTGCTGATCGAGGATTGCTGCGGCGCGACCGACAAGAGCAATCACGACCACGCGCTGAAGATGATCAAGATGCAGGGCGGTGTGTTTGGCGCGGTCGCGAAATCCGACGATCTGATCGGAGCGATCGCGTGATCATCGGAGAAGCGCCCCCGCCCTCCGGCGCCTTCGGCGTCGACGCCATCGCCATGACCATGCGGTTCGGCGATTTCCTCGCGCTGGACAATGTCGATCTGAAGGTCCGTCCCGGCACCTTCCACGCGCTGCTCGGCGAGAACGGCGCCGGCAAGTCGACGCTGGTGAAGTGCATCATGGGCTATTACCACGCGACCAAGGGTGACATCGTCGTCGGCGGCCGCGAGCAGGCGATGGCCAACCCCAAGGACGCGCATGCGCTGGGGCTCGGCATGGTCTACCAGCATTTCACCCTGGTGCCAGCGATGACCGTCGCCGAAAACCTGGTGCTGGCGCGCGACGACGTGCCGGCCGTGGTCGACTGGGCGAAGGAGAAGAAGGAGCTGCAAGCGTTCCTGGCGCGCATGCCATTCAGGGTGCCGCTCGACGCCAGGGTCTCCGACATATCCGCCGGAGAGCGGCAGAAGTGCGAAATCCTGAAGCAGCTTTATCTCAAGCGCCGCTTCCTGATCCTGGACGAGCCGACCTCGGTGTTGACGCCGGGCGAAGCCGACGAGGTGCTCGGCATGCTGCGCAAGATGGTGGTCGATGGCGAGCTGACTATTTTGATGATCACCCACAAATTCCGCGAGGTGATGGCGTTTGCCGATGAGGTCACCATCCTGCGTCGCGGGAGGCTTGCCGGCAAAGGTCTGGTGAAGGAGTTGACGCCCGACGCCATGGCCCGCACCATGATCGGCGCCGAAGAGCTGACCATCCAGCCCGCGCGTTCCGGCGAGACCGGCGGCGTGCGGCTCGAGTTCTCCAAGGTCCGCGCGCTCGACGATGCCGGCGCGGTCGCGGTGCATGATGTCTCGCTTGCCGTTCGCGGCGGCGAGATCGTGGGCATTGCCGGCGTCTCCGGCAACGGGCAGCGGCAGCTGGTCGAGGTGTTGGCCGGCCAGCGCGAGGCCGAGAGCGGCGAAATCCGTGTCGCCGGTGATTCCTATCATGCACGCCGCGAGGAAATGCGGCGCCACAGGATGTCGCTGTTGCCGGAGGAGCCGCTGAAGAACGCCTGCGTCGGCGGCATGAGCGTCGCCGACAACATCGCCTTTCGCGAGTTCGACCGTGCGCCCTTTGCAAGCGGCGGCTGGTGGCTCAATCGCTCCGCTTTCCGCGACGACGCGCAAAAGAAGATCGCGCGATACAAGATCAAGACTCGCGGTCCTGACACGCCGATCTCGGCGCTGTCGGGCGGCAACGTCCAGCGCGCGGTGCTGGCGCGCGAGCTCGGCGGCGATGTCGAGGTGCTGATCGCGGCCAACCCCTGCTTCGGGCTTGATTTCGCGGCCGTGGCCCAGATCCATGCCGAGATCATGGCCGCGCGCAACCGCGGCGCCGCCGTGCTCCTGGTCAGCGAGGATCTGGACGAACTGCTGGAATTGTCGGATCGTCTGGTCGTGATGTTCCACGGCCAGTTCGTCTATGAAGCGCGCGCCAGCGAAGCTGACCTCACGGAAATCGGCCGTCACATGGCGGGCCATTGATGGCTGACAGCGGCGGCCTGACACCGGCCGAGCGTGACGCGCATTTCCGGCGTCGGTCATTCGACGTCGCATGGCGATCGAAGAACTGCAACCATCCGGAAAATCCGACGCTCGACCTGCCCCGCCGCGCCGTGTTTGTGAGCGGCCAGCGTCCGACTGAAGTGGTCGGCCCGCTATTGGAAGATGAGGCCGAAGCGCTGCATGAGGGCGTATGGAAGAAGTTAGATTGATCCGTCCCTACCGCACGCCATAGCTGGTGAAATCGTCGCCGATCCCGGGCTGGATCGTCTCGGCCGCGGCGATATCGGCTTCGCCGCCGGCTTTGTCGCCCTGCTTGAGCCTGGCGAGCCCCCGTCCATAGAGCGCGCTCGCGAGATTCGGCTCGATCCCGAGCGCAAAACCATAATCCTCGATAGCCGCGTCAAGCCGGCCCATCTTCAGATGGATCAGGCCACGTGAGTCATACGACGCGGCATTGCTCGATCCTGCCCCCAACGCCCTATCGCAGTCCTCCAGCGCCGCCTGCAACGCACCAAGCATGGCGCGGCTCCAGCAGCGGCCGCTCCACGCGGCACCGAGATCGGGCGCCAGACGAATGGCCTCATCATAGTCTCGCGTTGCGCGATCGTACTCCCTGGTTTTCAGATAGGATCCGGCGCGGTTTGCAAAGGCTTCGGCGTAATTCGGATTGAGCTTGATCGCCTGGTCGAAAGCCTTGATGGCGAGGTCAACCTGGCCTTTCTTCAAGTAAGCCACACCGCGGTTGTTGAAAGGCTTGGGGTAATTAGGGTTGAGCTCGATCGACCGGCCAAAATCCTCGATGGCGCGGTCGTAGTCCTCCTTCGCGATCCGCGCATTGCCGCGGTTGTTGAAGGCGATAGCGAGGGCAGCCGTCGGACCCTGACGGGCATCGATGAACGCCGTGCAACCATCGATCCGTGCATCAAGCGAAGCGCGATCCATCCTGTTGCACAACTCGATGTTCCTGAGATAGCTGCCCTCGTGCTTCGGCGTCTGCGCGGCTGCCGGCGAACTGAGCCACAGCAGGACGAGAACCGACGCCACGCCGTCGATCCCTCTCGCACCAGGCTTCATATCGGGCTCTCCTATCCCCGACATTGGATAACGTGCGGTCGCTGGTCAAATGATCCTAGCACCGTCGACAGATGTTCAAATTGAGCTTGTCGTCGGCCTTTTGTTCGCCTTGCCGTGCGGTGGATGATCCCGGCTTCCTCGTGATCTTGCTCTTGCCCTCTTCAACAAGCGTGGAAAATCTGACGGACCCATCATCGGAGATTTCGATGTGGGGTGTGGTGCCTCGCACGCCCATCGTTGCGACGGGGGTCTCGACCTTCATGTCGCCGGTCTTTGCGACATTGCCGGCAATAAAGGTGAACGTTCCCTTGGATAGATTGAACAAGGTCGAATTGGTCGTCCCCTTCGGATCGTACACATACTCGTCGAGCGCCATGCGGGCGTTGCTCGAAAGATTGAATGAGGTGCCGTCGGTAAAGTTGATGCCGACCTTTCCGTCGGCCCCGGTCTGCACGAGATCGCCCTGATAGACGAGATCGTCGACCTTGGTCTGACCGGCTTGACCGGGCACGTTTACCTGGACGACCACCGCACTCACATGTTCGATCGTGACCGAACCGGTCGCGGCCACGACTTTTCCAATCGGCTTTGCCGAGGACTGCAGAACGGCGGGGCGAGCAGAATCGGTTTGCGCTTGAACCTGACCGGGCACAGAGGCAGCCAGCACCAAAGCGATGCTCGTCGCCAATGCGGCTGTGATATGGCTGCACATGATCTCCCTTTCCAGAAGATCTCGGCTCGGGTGGCCACCCGATCATTCCGCCCATCGCCGGCCAGAATATGATGCCACATTAATTCATTGCGGGCCAGACCCAGGAGGAGTAGCCTCAAGAGTTCGTGAGCCAGCTTCAAAACTTGTGTGCCTCACGCCGGAAGCACAGCGGTGCAACGACGGCATTTCGACGTCGCACCGAGCACGCATCGTTCCGGGGTGGGTTGGATATTTCGATCAGAACATTTCGGCGGGCCGGCCCAGAGCTGCAAGCGCCAAGAGATCTTGACCTCGCGGCGAGGGCAAGCCGGAGCAAGAAGACTGCGGCGCCAGGCTGGGACCTGAATCATGCGTCACTCGGCCGGCGAGGTCGAAGCCAATGTCAGTTGCGTCCGACGTTGAGTGCAAGAATGATAGCGCGGCCCTTGCAGCCCCGCATCCCCGAACTATCGGCGACATTGAAGCGGCGACCGACGGCGGCACGCCTGTCGTAAGCGTTCGCAGCCGGTCTCGGACCGGCGAGTTCGGATTGCTGTCAGTTGCAGCAGTGATCTTCGCGATGTTGAAGGGCGCCCGAGGCGCGGAGCCGAACGTCACAATCCTTGATGATGACCGCATCACATTTAAAGACCTCGACCACGGCAAATTCGAGCTCGTCACCAAGGAGCCGATCCCGCGGCATATCATTGTCGAGGACCCAGGCGAGAGCGTCGTCGTCAGAAAGATCGGCTCCTCCGTCAGCGTGAATCCGGTCGGGAACAATCCGGCTCAAATGGAAAAACTCTCGGCGGATCAGCAGGACGTGCTTGCGAACTACGCAAAAGGACTGGGACCAAATGGGTCCAGCGCGCCTCCCTTCAGCGCGCCGTCGTCGCTGCAACCGATCAATTTCATACAGAGCGACGACCCCCAGGCGGTGCAACATGCCCTCGCGCCGCTGCCGGTGGTTGTCATCCCAATTATCGATATCCCGATCGTACACCCGCCACCGGCGCCACCGGTGCCTCCGACGCTGAACGTGCTGGGAGGTCCGACCGAGATCGACACGTCGGTGTTTGACACCTTCACCACGACAAGCGGAACCTTCACGGCGAGCAGCGCGAATGGCGGCGCCCTCACCTTCGGCATCGACGGAGGAACAGCTGGAAGCACGGTGCTCGGCGGAGCGAACTACGATGTATCGCAGGTCGGCCCCTTTGGCACGCTTTACCTCAACAGCGCGACCGGCGCCTACGTTTTCGTCCCGAACAACGACGCGATCAACGCGCTGCAAGCCCCTACGACCGAAAGCTTCACGATCACGGTATCGGACGGTAAACTGTCAGCCAATCAGGCATTCACGATCGCCATCGACGGCGCCAACGATGCCGCCCATATTTCCGGCACCTCGGCTGCCTCGGCGATCGAAGCCGGCGGCACCGCCAACGCCATCCACGGCCTGCCCACCGCATCCGGGATGCTCACCGACACCGACGTCGATAATCCGCCCAACACGTTCACGGCGGTCAGCTCACCAACGGCCACCACGGGCGGCTACGGCACCTTCACGATCACGTCCGCCGGCGTCTGGGCCTACACGCTCAACAACGCCAACAGCGCCGTGCAGGCTCTCAATGTCGGCGATACCTTGACCGACACCTTCACGGTGACCACGATTGACGGCACCCCGCAGGTCGTGACGATCACCATTGATGGCGCCAACGACGCCGCCATCATTTCCGGCGTCACAACCGGCTCGGTGACCGAGCCCCGCTGCGATGAATATAGCAGGCCGACAGCGACCGGCACGCTGACCGATACTGACGTCGATAACCCGTCCAATACTTTTGCAGCCGTCACGTGTCCGACAAAGAGCGCAGGTGGCTACGGCACCTTCACGATGACGGCAGCCGGCGTGTGGATCTACATGCTCGACCCCAACAACTACGCGGTGCGGGCCCTCGATGGTTGCGACACGCTGACCGACAGCTTTACGGTGACCACGATCGATGGCACCGCGCAGGTCGTGACCATCACCATCCACGGTGCCGAGGATGACGACAGGCACCATGACCACTGGGGAACCCAACCGGACACGAGCGCCGATAGGCTGACCGTTCATGAAACACCGCAACAGGACGCAATAGCGCCAGCGGATGACTCCGGCCAAACAGTCCCTCAGAGCGCCGGCGCGGACACCGTCGACGCCGGCGCCAAAAGCGCCATCGCCGCTGACAATTGGGCTCATGGTCTCAGCGGTCATAGCCAAGACGACCATTTCGCCTATCTGTCCCCGGATCAGGGCGCGGACCGGTTCAGCGCCGCCATCTCCGACTTCAGATCGAAGTCCGACAGGGTCGACTTGACGGCGTTCGGCGCAGCGACTTTCGTGATTTTGGCGCTCGACTCCACGAGCTCGTCCGTGCCAGCGCATACGATTGCCTGGATCTATGACGGCACCGCCAATCAAACCATCGTCTATGTCAATCCGACGGATCAGGTTCTGACCATTGGCGATACCGGCTTGCAGGAAATCCATATGCAGGGGTTCGTGACCATCGAGCCGTCGGATTTCGTCTTCGCGCCGGAGACGGTGGCACTGGTGGCCGCCGCCGAGCCAGACGATCTCGGATGGACGGCACCGGCGCACCACGATGCGACTGTCGTCGCAATGACTACCGCCGACATATCGTCGGACACGGTCCTCGCCGCTGACCACAAGTGGAGTGTCGAGACGACCCCTTTTGTCCACGACTTCGATGCCGATCGAGACTGGATCGCGTCGTTCGATCACGCCGGATCGACCTGGGACGACAAAGTCGCGACGCATTCGACCCAAGACGCCAGCGGCGATGTGGTGAGGTCTGCGGCAAGCGCACAGCAGTCAATCAAGCCGCAGCCCGTTCCCCACATGGAGAATGCGTTCGCACCGAACCAGACGACGACGCTCGACAATGCCAGGCCGTTCACGACCGGCACGGGAGCCGTGACGGCTCCAAGCTCCGCTACTCACGGTACCGGAACCACCCCGTCGGATGCAGCCGACGATAGAGCCGAGTTGCACCTCGGCAAGCATGGTTGGCAATTCCACTTCACGTGGAGCGACGAAGACCACAAGGCGCTGATCACCAAAAGCGACGGTTCGACGAACAACGCCGACGGAGGCCATTTTTCGGTTTCAGGCACACACGGCAATACGCATGGCACCGGCGCATTTTTCTTCGAGTCATTCTCAAACTCTCATGTGATGTCAGTGGCCGTCTGGCCTGGAGACGCGTCCCAGTTCAGGCATGGGGTCTCCGGTTTTGATCACGGCAATGCTGCGGCCCGCATCGGACCGGAGGCAGCGCCAACAACGGAGGTTTCAGGTCAACCGTCATCCGGCGATATCCCTGACCATCCGACGAGCAAGTTCATCCCCGACGTTTCGCACGATCTCATCGTGTGATGGCGCTGCCGGAAGCTTGGCGCAACGCAGGTAGCTTGCTGCTTGCCCGTTGAATCCCTCGCCCCAAACGAGTCCTCGCCACACTTGTGGTGATCTAAGATTGAATTTGTCCTGATGACAAACTGAACGCGCGGGATTAGCCTTGCGCAAAATCACAAGCGCACGGGAGGAATGGCATGCCAGAGGCAATGGTCGCAACGCGTGCGTCGGACACGACGCGCAGCGCCTCAACGCAAGAAATCGACGTCGCGGTGGTCGGAGCCGGCTTTGCCGGGCTTTATATCCTGCATCGCCTGCGCAAGGCCGGCTTTTCGGCGGTGGTGCTGGAAGAGGCCGGCGACGTCGGCGGCACCTGGTACTGGAACCGCTATCCCGGCGCGCGCTGCGACATCCAGACCATCGACTACAGCTACACCTTCGATCCGGAGTTGGAGAAGGCGTGGACCTGGTCGGAGAAATACGCGACCCAGCCGGAAATCCTGCGCTATCTCGGCTTCGTCGCCGATCGTTATGACCTGCGGCGCGATATCCGCTTTGGCACCAAGGTGAAGCAGGCGACATGGGATGACGCGAAAGAGCGCTGGCTTATCACCACCGACGACGGCGCCAACGTATCATGTCGCCATTACATCATGGCGACCGGCTGTCTCTCCGCGCCCAAGCCGCCGGAGATCGATGGCGTCAAAGACTTCAAGGGCGAGGTCTATTTCACCGGCCGCTGGCCGCATGACGGCGTGAACCTCAAGGGCAAACGCGTAGCCGTGATCGGCACGGGATCGTCGGGAATCCAGTCGATCCCGCTGATCGCCGGAGAGGCCGCGCATCTCACCGTATTCCAGCGCACGCCGAACTTCGCGCTGCCCGCGCATAATGGTCCGCAGCCCGCCGACCGCAAGACCATGTTCGAAGGCGACCGCGCCGCCTATCGCGAGCAGGCGCGCTGGTCGATGGCGGGCGTGCCGTATCCGCAGCAAACCGCCGTGAGCTGGCAGCTCAGCGACGCCGAGCGCCGTGCAAACTTCGAGAAGGCATGGGCAGCGGGCGATCTCGTCCATATCCTGACCCAGCTCTGGGCCGACCAGGCCGTCGACGTCGACGGCAACACGCTGGTCGCCGATCTCATTCGCGAGAAGATCCGCGACGTGGTGAAGGATCCGGACATTGCGGCGGCGCTGAGTCCGAACGACCATCCGTTCGGGGCCAAACGTCCCTGCCTCGATACGAATTATTACGCGACCTACAACCGTCCCAATGTCACGCTGGTGAATTTGCGGCAGGAGCCGATCAAGGCGATAACAGCCTCCGGCATTGTCACCGACAAGCGCAACGTCGACGCCGATGTCATCGTGTTTGCAACCGGCTTCGATGCCATGACCGGCGCGATCATGGCCGTGCATCCAATCACGGGCCGCGGCGGAAAGTCATTGTCCAGTGTCTGGGCCAACGGTCCGCAGAGCTATCTCGGGCTCACCGTGGCCGGCTTTCCCAATCTGTTCATGATCACCGGTCCCGGCAGCCCGTCGGTGCTGTCGAACATGGCGGTGTCGATCGAGCAGCACGCCGACTGGGTCGTCGACCGGCTGGCGGCTCTGCGCGACGCCGGCTTCACCACCATGGAGGCAACCGAGACGGCGCAGGCCGGCTGGGCGCGGCACATGGCCGACTGTGCCACGCTCACGCTGCATCGGCTCGCCAACACCTGGTACACGGGCGCCAACGTTCCCGGCAAGGCGCAGGGCGTGATGCCCTATACTGGCGGCGTCGGCCCCTATCGCAGCATCTGCGACGAGGTCGTGGCGAAGGGCATGCTGGGCTTCAAGCTGAAAGGATCTGATGCCGAGCAATGCAATGACGGCGAGGTCGTGCGTCTGCAGCCGGACGTGCGGCTGGTGCTGAACATGCTCGCCGAGATGAACCTGCCGCCGATCGAGACCATGGGCGCGCAAGGCGCCCGCGACTTCCTCAACGAGTTCAACAAGGCCCGCCCCGCGGGCCGGCCCGTCGGCGAGGTCGGCGACGGCATGCTTCAGGGCGCCGACGGTCCGCTGCCGTACAAGCTCTATCGGCCGGCGACACCAGGGCCGCATCCGATCGTGGTCTATTTCCATGGCGGCGGATGGGTGCTGGGCGATCAGGAGTCCGATGATCCCTTCTGCCGCGACATGTGCCGGCGCACCGGCATGATCGTCGTCAGCGTCGGCTACCGCCATGCGCCCGAGCATCGCTTCCCGGCGGCGCCCGAGGACGGCTATGCGGCGACGCGCTGGATTGCGGAGCACACCAAGGAGCTTGGCGGCAAGCCGGGACCGGTGCTGGTCGCCGGCTGGAGTGCCGGCGCCAACATCGCGGCCGTTACCTGCCAGCTCGCGCGCGACCGCGGTGGACCGCAGATCGCGGGCCAGCTCTTGGTGTCCCCTGTCACCGATTGCAGCTTCGATCGTCCCTCCTACACCGAGAACGCTGTGGGCTACTTCCTGACTCGCGGCCTGATGTTCTGGTTCTGGGACATCTATTGCTCGCCGGCCGATCGCACCGATCCGCGCGCCTCGCCGATCCGCGGCAAGCTCGAGGGCCTGCCGCCTGCCTACATCGTGACCTCCGAGTTCGATCCACTGCGCGACGAGGGCATCGCCTATGGCGACGCGCTCGCCAAGGCCGGCGTACCGGTCGAGCAGCTCAAGGCGCACGGCCACTTCCACTCCTCCTTCACCATGGTCGACGTCGTCATCACCGGCGCGAGCGGCCGGGTGAAAATGGCGGAAGCGCTGCGCCGTTTCGCCGGGCTGCCGGCGCAGGCCCAGAGCCCGCGGCGCGCCCCGCCGCCGGAGGTGAACGCCGCCGCGAAATAGCGCGTCGGTCCACCCAAAAGATAATGGCGCCGCGGGAACCAGCGCGGCGCCAAATGGCACACGTTCGACAATCAGGCCATCTCGAAGCGGATATCCTGCGCGCCCTTCCAGAGCACGGTTTTGCCGAGCGCCGTCAGATTTTCCAGCCCCGAAGTGAGCGTGATGAAATGATTGCCGGCGAGCTGGCCCATCTTGCTCGCAAAATGCACCCCGCCATAGGCGAGCAGGATCTCGGTCTCGCTGATGCCGCCGGGATAGAGGATGATCTGGCCGGGCGCGGGATAGCTGGTGTGGTTCTCGTAGGCAACGCCGAAATCGAGATCGCCGAGCGGCATCCAGACGCCCTCGCCGCTCCAGCGCACATGGATCACCTTGCTCACGAACGGCATGGCCTTCTTGAACGCCGCACAGGTCTTTGGCGCCAGTTCTTCCTCGAAGCGGGCTCCGAAGGTGTGCTCACCGGCGCGGATGATCAGTTGGCTCATTAGCTGTCTCGCTAAGTCAAGGACGATCCGCTATCCATTGCAGTCCGTCATTGCGGAAGCAAGGTCTTGAGCCGTCACATCATCCGCGTAACGTAACTGCCGGGAGGCAAGATTGGCACTGAAGAACGTCATCGGGATCGACCACGCCGTGGTCATGGTGCGAGACCTCGACAAGGCCGCCGAGAACTGGAAGCGGCTCGGCTTCACCTTATCGCCGCGCGGCACCCACAGCGCGCATATGGGAACGGGCAACTACACCATGATGCTCGACCCCGATTATATCGAACTGCTCGGCGTGCTCGCGCCGACCGAGCACAACGCGCCGGCGCGGGCGCTGTTGGAAAAGCGCGAGGGCATCGAGCGCGTCGCCTTCACCGCGATCGACTCCGCGGCGGGGGCGGAAGAGATCCGCGCGCGCGGCTATGCGCCGATCGGCCCGACCGATTTCGAGCGGCCGGTGAGTATGCCGGACGGCACGCTGTCGGCGGCGAAATTCCGCACCTTTCAGTGGCCAGTGGCAGAAGCGCCCGCCGGCATGCGCATCTTCGCCTGCCAGCACAAGACACGCGACACCGTCTGGATTCCCGAGCTGATGAAACATGCCAATGGCGCGAAACGGCTGAAGCAGGTGTTGCTGGTCGCGCCCGAGCCCGCGAAAGAAGCCGTGCATCTTTCGAAAATGGTCGATCGCGCGACGCGTAACGAGCCGGATGGCGCGATCGCCGTGCCGTCAGGCGCCGATCGCGCCGACTTTATCTTCATGACCGCAGATCAGTTGGGCAAGCGCTATCCCGGCATATCGCTCGATGGCCTGCCAGATCGTGGCGCGGTGGGACTCGCGATTGCAGCCGATCTCGGTGCTGCCGAGAAAGCGCTGGGCTCAAACGCTGTTCGCAGCGGCAATAGCCTTTGCGTGCCGCCGGCGTCTGCCAACGGCACGCTGCTCGCGTTCACCGCTTCAACGGCCTGACCGAAGCATCGCAGCCCCGCTGCTCCCAGCCATGACGTTCGAGCTCGGGATCGTCGTGCTCCTCCTCGGGCCAGCCGAGGCAGAGATAGGCGACGAAGGTCCAACCGGAGGGCAAATCGAGCGTCGCGCACGCCGCTTCGGGATCGAGAATCGAAACCCAGCCGACACCGAGCCCTTCGGCGCGCGCGGCGAGCCACAGCGTCTGGATCGCCGCGACCACGGAGTAGCGGATCGTCTCCGGCATGGTCTGGCGGCCGAGGCCGTGGCCCTGCCCCGTCGTCTCATCCGCGCAAACCGCGAGATGCACCGGCGCCTGCGACAACCCTTCGAGCTTCAGCCGCGCATAGCGCGCCTGGCGCTCGCCTGCATAGCCGCTCAGCGCAGAGTCATTCGCTTTGGCGAAATTCTCGCGGATGGCCGCGCGGCGTGCGGTCGTCTCCACCAACACGAAGCGCCAGGGCTGGCTCAAGCCCACCGATGGCGCGAGCGAGGCCAGCGCCAGCAGCTTCTCGATCAAGGGCGCGGGAATTGGATCGGGGCGAAACCGCCGGACATCGCGCCGCCAGCGCAGAAGCTCCGCGAACCGCTCGCGGAACGCGGCGTCGAAGCGCGGGGATTTGCCGGGGGTCTCGGTCGTCATGTCGGGCCCTGAAAGCAAGGGCCTAACAGGATCGGCGGGTCGCCGGAAGGGCTAAATCGCCAGTTCGGCGGGCGTTCAGCGCTCCGCGAACGCCTTCTCGACCACGAACTGTGCGGGCTCGCCGTGATTGCCCTCGACAAAGCCACGTGTGGTCAACAGCGCGCGGGTGTCGGCCACCAGCGCCGGGCTGCCGCAGATCATGACACGGTCGTGCGTCGGCTCGATCGCCGGCAAGCCGATATCGGCGAACAGCTTGCCCGAGGTGATGAGGTCGGTGATGCGGCCGCGATTCCTGAAGGGATCGCGGGTCACGGTTGGATAATAAATGAGTTGCTCACGCACCATCTCGCCGATCAGCTCGTCGTTCGGCAGTCTTTCCGTGATCATCTCGCCATAGGCCAACTCCTTGACGCGGCGGCAGCCATGCAGCAGCACGATCTTCTCGAAGCGGTCATAGGTCTCGGGGTCCTTGATCACGCTGAGGAACGGTGCCAGCCCCGTGCCGGTGCCGACCAGGTAGAGATTGCGGCCGTCCTCGAGATTGTCGATCACAAGCGTGCCGGTCGCCTTGCGGCTGACAATGATCTCGTCGCCTTCCTTCAAGTGCTGGAGACGCGAAGTGAGCGGGCCGTCCGGCACCTTGATCGAGAAGAACTCGAGCCGGTCCTCATAATTGGCGCTTGCGACGCTGTAAGCGCGCAGCAGCGGACGCTCCCCGACCTTGAGCCCGATCATGGTGAACTCGCCGTTGCGGAAGCGGAACGAGGCATCGCGGGTGGTGGTGAAGGAAAACAGCGTGTCGGTCCAGTGGTGGACGCTCAAGACGCTTTCCTGGTTGAAATTGCTCATCGCTACCCGGCTAATTTGTTAGTATACGATCATTCGTATACAAATGAATAATCCAGCTTGATCCAGAGGTCAAGCCGGGCTCAAATTCCCCTGCAATTTCAACAGAAGGGAACTTCCCATGGCGCATGACGCACCCCAGGCCGCCGGCCCGGGCAAGCTCGTGATCCGCAACATTGGCCTGCTGCTCTCCGGCGCCCTGGAGAAGCCGATCCTCGATGCCGACACCATCGTTGCCGAGCACGGCAAGATCAAAGGCATCGGCCGTGCCAAGGACGTCAATACAGAAGGCGCCACTACCATCGTCGACGCCCATGGCACGACGGTCGCGCCCGGCCTGATCGACAGCCACGTTCATCCCGTCGCCGGCGACTGGACGCCGCGGCAGAACCAGATCAACTGGATCGACAGCTATCTCCATGGCGGCGTCACCACCATGATCTCCGCTGGCGAAGTGCACATGCCCGGCCGTCCCCGCGATGTCGTCGGGCTGAAGGCGATGGCGGTGTTCGCGCAGCGCGCGTTCTGGACGCTGCGTCCGGGCGGCGTGAAGATCCACGCCGGTGCGCCCGTGATCGAATGCGAAATGGTCGAGGAGGACTTCAAGGAGCTGGCCGCCGCCGGCGTCAAGCTGCTTGGCGAAGTCGGCCTCGGCGGCGTCAAGGACGGCCCGACCGCGCGCAAGATGGTCGGCTGGGCGCGCAAATACGGCATCCAGAGCACGATCCACACCGGCGGGCCGTCGATCCCGGGCTCCGGACTGATCGACAAGGACGTGGTGTTGGAAGCCGACACCGATGTCGTCGGCCATATCAATGGCGGTCACACCGCCCTGCCCGATGACCAGATCCGCTGCATCTGCGAGGGCTGCAAACGCGGGCTCGAGCTGGTGCATAACGGCAATGAGCGCTCGGCGCTGTACACGCTGCGCACCGCGCGCGAGATGGGCGATCTCGCCCGCGTCATCCTCGGCACCGATGCACCTGCCGGCTCAGGCGTTCAGCCGCTCGGTATTCTGCGCATGGTTTCCATGCTGTCGTCACTCGGCGACCTGCCGGCCGAACTCGCCTTCTGTCTGGCCACCGGCAACACCGCACGGATGCGCGCGCTCGATTGCGGACTGATCGAGATCGGACGAGCCGCCGATTTCGTCCTCATGGACAAGGCCCAGCATTCGCCGGGCAGGAACATCCTGGAGAGCGTACAGCTCGGCGACCTGCCCGGCGTGGGCATGACGATCATCGACGGCATCGTGCGCACCCAGCGCAGCCGCAACACGCCGCCAGCGGAGAAGGTGGCGGAGATCGTGCCGCGCTGACTCATTACGGTCATCGCGAGGAGCGAAGCGACGAATCAATCCATGCCGCAGCAACCGAGAGATGGATTGCTTCGCGGAGCCTGTCATCCGGCGCGCGTTCGCGCGACCCGTTGGCCCGCAATGACGGAGGATGACGCCCCGCGCCGATTCACCGCAATTTATTGAGCAGCGCGAACAGCGTCTCGCGCTCCTTTGTGTCGAGCGGCGCCAGCGTCTCCTTTGAAATCGCCAGCGCGCTGGCCGCGGCCTTCTCCGCCATCTGCGCACCCGCGCGCGTGAGGCTGACCAGCAAACGGCGACCATCCTCAGGGTCGGCGCTGGTCTCGGTCAATCCGCGCGCGGTCAGGCGATCGATCACGCCCTTGATGGTTGCCACATCCATCGCAGTCAGGCGTCCGAGCTGGTTCTGCGAGCACGGCCCGGTCTCGCTGAGTTTCGCCAGTGCCGCCCATTGCGGCGGCGTCAGATTGATGCCGATGTCGCGGGCAAAGATCGAAGCATGGCGCTGCCAGACCTGGCGCAGGATGAAGCCGATCTGCTCGTCGAGGATATAGGCCGGCTTCGACGGTTTTACGCTCTTCTTCAGCGTGGCGCTCCTGCCCATCTCCGTCCCCTCGCCTTCCCTATAGCGACAAATGCGTGTCGCGGATGTCCGGACGCGCATCAAGCTCGGCCATCGTGCCGCTGTAGCAGATCCGGCCGCGCTCGATGATATAGGCGCGGTCCGAAATCAGCCTCGCAAAATGCAAATTCTGCTCGGACACGACGATGCTGACGCCTTCCTTCTTCATGGTCAGGATGGCGTCGACCATCTGCTCGACGATCTTTGGCGACAAGCCTTCCGACGGCTCGTCCAGCAACACCAGCGACGGATTGCCCATCAGCGTGCGCGCAATCGTCAGCATCTGCTGCTCGCCGCCGCTCATGCGTCCGCCCGGACGGTTGCGCATCTCGCCGAGATTGGGAAACAGCGTGAACAGCTTTTCGCGGGTCCACTCCGGCGCATTCGCTCGCTTCGGCTGGCGGCCGACTTCGAGATTTTCCTCCACCGTGAGCTCAGTAAAGATGCGCCGCTCCTCGGGCACATAGCCGAGACCGCCGCGCACGATCGCATGCGTCGGCTCGCGCGAGACATCTCTTCCCTCGAAGACGATGCGGCCCGAGCGCTGCTCGACCAGACCCACGATCGATCGGAACGTCGTCGACTTGCCGGCACCGTTGCGCCCGAGCAGCGCCACGACCTCGCCTTCGCCGACCTCGAGCGCGATATCGAACAGGATATGCGCGGGGCCGTAATGGCTGTTGAGGTTCTCGACGCTGAGCTTCATACAGGCAGCCCTTCGCGGTGGCGCGCGTCATACACCAGGCCCTCGCCGAGATAGACTGCGCGCACTTCCGGATTGCCGCGGACTTCCGCCGGCGTTCCCTCCGCGATCAGATTGCCGCGGTTGAGCACCAGGATGCGGTCGGCATGCTCGAACACGACGTCCATGTCGTGCTCGGTGAAGAGCACGCCGATCGATTTTTCCCGCGCGATCCGCGCAGTGAGCCGCATCAACTCGACGCGCTCGCGCGGGGCCATGCCCGCGGTGGGCTCGTCCATCAGCAGCAACTTCGGCTGGTTGGCGAGCGCGACGGCCAATTCGAGCCGCTTGAGATCGCCATAGGCAAGCTCGCCGCAGGGACGATCGGCATAGCCGCTCATGCCGACGAGTTCGAGCAGGCGGCCGGCTTCATCACGCGCCATCTTGGGCGTTGACGACCAGAGATTGAAGAGCTGTCCGCGGTACGACACCAGCGCGACCTGGACGTTCTCGCGCACGGTCATGGTTGGGAAGGTCGCGGTGATCTGGAAGGTGCGCCCGACCCCGAGCCGCCAGATTTCGCGCGGCGGCTGGCCCGTGGTCTCCTCGCCAAGCAGCGTAATCCGGCCGCTATCGGGAATCTTCTGGCCGTTGAGCATGTCAAAGCAAGTGCTTTTACCCGCGCCGTTCGGGCCGATCAGCGCCAGGATCTCGCCGGCCTTGAGCTCAAAGGACACGCCGCGCACGGCGTGCACGCCGCCATAGGATTTGGTCAACCCTTCAACCGACAGGAGTACGGATGCGTTACTCATTCGGCGGACTCGATGCGCGAGGCGAGGACGGCCGGTTGCGGCGCCGAACGGCGATAGCGAAGCCGCAACGTCTCGATCACACCGACGATGCCCTTGGGGAAAGCGACCACGATCAGAACGATGAAGGCGCCGAGCACAAGCTTCGACAGATCGGTCTGGCTTACCAGCCAGATGTTGAGGGCCTTGTAGACGATGGCGCCCACCACGGCGCCGGAGATGGTCTCAACGCCGCCGAGCAGCACCATGACCAGTGCATCGACCGAGAGCGAGATGCCAACCACGTCGGGGAACACGCTGCCCTTGAGATAGGCGAACAGCGCACCGCCGACGCCGGCCACCGTGCCCGCGACGACGAAGGCCGTCCACTGGATGCGCTTGCCGTTGATGCCGATGGCTTCACCGCGCAGTGGCGAGTTGCGGGTGGCGCGCAGCGCAAAACCGAACGGCGAGAACACCGCCATGCGGAGCGCCGCGACCATCAACACTGTTACTCCGAGCGCCAGCCAGTAGAAGTGCGACGGGCTTGCGGCCCATCTCTCCGGCCAGACGCCCAGAATGCCGTTGTCGCCGCCGGTCACCTCCACCCACTGGAAGGCGATCGACCAGACGATCTGCGCAAAGGCGAGCGTCAGCATCGCAAAATAGACGCCGGACAGCTGCACGGCGAAAAAGCCGAACACAGCGGCGCCGACAAGACCGAGCAGCGGCCCGAGCAAGAGGCAAGCGATCATCGGCAGCCCCGCCAGCTTGGCGAGGAACGCGACGCCATAGGCGCCAAGCCCGAAATAGGCGGCATGGCCGAAGGAGGCGAGCCCGCCGACCGACATCAGGAAATGCAGGCTCGCGGCAAAGATCACGAAGATCGCGATCTCCGAGGCCACGGTGAGCGCGTAGTTGCCGGCAAACAGCGGCAGCGCGGCTACGACGATGATCGCAGCGAGCGTCGCAAGACGTTCGCCCGAAGTCAGCGGTCGCCACGGGTTCACGGTCAGTCCCGGCGAGCGCCGCGCCGGCGCCTCCGGCTTGCCGAACAGGCCCCAGGGCCGCACGATCAGGACCACCGCCATCACCAGGAATACCAGGATGATGGAGATCTTCGGGAAGATCAGGATGCCGAAGGCGTTGAGCTCGGAGACCAGCACCGCCGCGACAAAGGCGCCGATGATGCTGCCGAGTCCGCCGATCACTACTACGACAAAGACGTCCACGATGATGCGCAGGTCCATGGCGTGGTTGACCGCGTCGCGTGGAATCTGCAGCGAGCCGCCAAGAGCCGCGAGGAAGACGCCTAGTGCAAACACGGATGTGAACAGCCATTTCTGATTGACGCCAAGGGCTGCGACCATGTCGCGGTCCTGCGTCGCGGCGCGCACCAGCACGCCCCAGCGCGTGCGTTGAAACAACATCCAGAGAATGCCGAGCACGACCGGACCGAGCACGATCAGGAACAGGTCGTAGCTCGGGATGTTCTGGCCGAAGAAATCGACCGCGCCCTTGAATCCCGGCGCGCGGCGGCCGAGCATGTCGCTCGGGCCCCAGATCAGCACCACGAGGTCTTCGACCATCAAGGTCAGGCCGAAGGTCGCAAGCAGCTGGAATAGTTCCGGCGAATGATAGATCCGCCGCAGCAGTACCATCTCGACGATCACGCCGATGACAGCAACGGCCAGTGCAGCGGCAACGATGCCGCCCCAGAATCCGAGCGCGCCGGAGAAGCGCTCGGTCAGCGTAAAGGCGAGATAGGCGCCGAGCATGTAGAAGGCGCCGTGAGCGAAATTGACGATCCGCGTCACGCCGAAAATGATCGACAGGCCCGAGGCGACCAGAAACAGCGACGCTGCGCTGGCAAGACCGGTCAGAAACTGGGCGATATAGAAGGCCATCGGCGGTCCGGTTTTGAGTCACCTCTCCCCGCACTTTGTTCAGAACGGGGAGAGGGAGAAGATAAACATCACTCCTTCGGGCGCATCTTCTCGACTTCGGCGTCGCTCGGCAGATAATCCGAGCCCTTGCGATAGGCCGTATCGACCATGATGCCCCTGCCGTCCTTCAGCGCGGTCTTGCCGATGAAGGCGCCTAACGTCGACTGGTGGTCGATCTTGCGGAAGGTGATTTCGCCAAACGGCGAAGGCACGGACAGACCTTCCGCCGCTGCGATCAGCTTCTCCGGATCGGTCGAATTCGCCTTGGCGAGGATCGCCGCCGCCGACTTGATGGTCTGGTAGCCGACGATCGAGCCGAGCCGTGGATAGTCATTATATTTGGCCTGATACGCCTTCAGGAATGCGTCATGCTCGGGCGTCTTGATCGAGTACCAGGGATAGCCGGTCACGATCCAGCCCTCCGGCGTCTCGTCCTTCAGCGGATCGAGATATTCGGGCTCGCCGGTCAGGAAGGAGACCACCTTGCGGTCCTTGAACAGGCCACGGGTGTTGCCTTCGCGCACGAGCTTCACCAGATCGGCACCGAAGGTGACGTTTAGGATGGCCTCCGGATTGGCTGCGGCCACAGCCTGCACCACTGGGCCCGCATCGATCTTGCCCTGCGGCGGCCACTGCTCCTCGACCCACTGGATGTCCGGCCGCTTCGCCGACATCAGCTTCTTGAACACCGCCACCGCCGATTGGCCGTATTCATAGTTCGGCGCAATCGTGGCCCAGCGCTTCGCCGGAAGCTTCGCCGCTTCCTCCACCAGCATCGCCGCCTGCATGTAGTTGGAAGGACGCAGGCGGAAGGTGTAGCGGTTGCCCTTGGACCAGGTGATGGCATCGGTCAAAGGCTCAGCCGCGAGAAAGAAGACTTTCTTCTGGTTGGCGAAGTCGCTCACCGCAAGACCGATGTTGGAGAGGAACGTGCCGACAAGCATCGCCACGTTCTCGCTCGATACCAGCTCGTTGGCCGCAGTCTGCGCGTCGGCCGGTTTGCCGCCGTCATCCTTGGAGATGACGACGAGCTTCTTGCCATTGATGCCGCCGGCGGCGTTGATCTCCTCGACCGCGAGCTGCCAGCCTTTGCGATAGGGATCGGTGAAGGCAGGCAACAGCGAGTAGCTGTTGATTTCGCCGATCTTGATCTCGCCCTGGGCCATGGCGGTATCAGCCATGCCGGCAACCACGATCGCAAGAGCCGCTCCAATAAAGTGTCGTCGACGCATCCCTTAACCTCCACTGTTAAAGCAATTACCGCAAACCGTCCTCGCCCTTGATCTCCGCGACCGTAAGCCCGCCCACCCGCGGCAGCGGCCGGCCAGAGTCGGTAACGGCCACCGCGACCATGATCTCGTTGGCGCGCGGCGCGTCGTTGATCTGCACTTCCATGCCGTCGAAATGACTGCGCACGAAGGCTGCGTCCTTGTGGCCCAGCGGAATGTCGAGCGTGGTGCCTGGGCCGCTGCGCTTCTTCGACGAGGGGATCAGCGCCGCGCCCTTGCTCAGGACTTTCCGCACCGGCGTGCCCATCTTCGGATGCAGGATCGCAGCCGCGTGCTCCAGTTCGCCATTCTCGCCGACCGCGGCGGCCTTGCCGTAGCTGTGCGCCCTGGCGCCGTCGATGCCGAGCGCCGCGACCGCCTTCTTCGAGAGCAGCTCACCGAGTTCCTCGCCGATCGCGATCAACGGCGACAGATCCTCGACATAGCGGCCGGCAAAGGGATTTTCGATCACCGCGACTGCCGCCGCCCGCCGCGTCGGCGGCGCGATTGTTTTGCCCATCTCGATATGGGTTTCTTCGACCACGGTGACGATCTTGCGAATGACGGCGCTCATCTCAAGCCTTCCCGATCAAGCATCTATCAACGTTTCATGACGCCGAGCCGCGCGCGGCCCGCGTGTTCCGACCACCAGCGTTTTGCCCTTCAGCCGCACCGCCGCGGCCTCGATCAAGCCTGCCGCGAGCAGGCGGCGCGCGCAGTCTGCACCTGCTTCCAGCGCCAGCTCAATTTCACTTTCGGCCAAGGCGCCGACCTCGCGGGTGACGAGGCGCGCCCCCAGATCGCTGTCGGGCTGCAGCTCGTTGGCAGGGAGACGAACGACAGCGGGATGGCCGGGCAGATCGACGACGTTGGCGATGATGGTCGCCGCGGCGTCCGCCTGCGAGGCGGTTTTCGCGAGCACCGTTACGGCGTCGGCAATGCCGAGCGAGAAACTGCGACCGTGGCGGCCGCTGGTGGCGATGCCGCGGACGGGATCGTCCGCTTCAATCACCATGGTGCGCATCAGGCCCTGGCTATCTGGCCGATCGATCAGGCCGACCGTGAACTGCTCGCCTCCAGCCAGATGCAGCGCGATGTCGCCACCATTGTTGACATAACCGCGATCGAGTTGCGCGGCCCGCAGCATCGCGCCGAGAATTTCTTCGGCGACGCTGCCTGCAACCGCCGCCATTGGCGTGATGAAGCAATCGCCGGCAAACGGCGCGACCGCCGCGTGCATGCGACGCGCCACGATGCCTTGCAGACAGCAATGCCGGGGATGCACGCCCTTGCGCAATTCAACCAGCTCCGCGCAGAGCTCGTCGAGCAGGCCGGTTAAGCGCGTGGCCGCCGCCTCATACCCAACGCGCACCTCGCGCGCGCCGCCTTTCGCTTCCACGATCAGATCGATCGGACCGTCCTGCAAATGCAGCCGCTTGCCATCAGGCAGAAGCGCGATTTGCGGGAGCCGTTTCATGCGCGCCGTCCGGGGATGTAGGGCATAGGCCGCACCTCAGCGCTATCGTGCAGCGAGGACAATGGCCGCACATAATCCATGTGGCCGCCGAGCGCGGCATAATCCGAGAGCCGCATGGTGAACTCGATCGGCGCCACCAGCGCGGGTGTCGGCACATAGCCGAAGGCGCCGGCCGGCATCTGCGTGACGTCGACCATGAAGGTGATGCCGCCGCCCGGCCAGACATAGACAGGCGCGCCGCCGCTGGTGACACGAGTGAACGCATCCTTCACCGAGCGCGTCAGCCGCACCGGATTGTCGGTGACGCCGGCGCGCAGCGAGCCGCCGGCGCCGCCCATGAACAGCACCGTGCACAGCGCCGGCTCGCAATTCTCCTGGATCCGTTCGACCGAGAGTTTCAGATCGACCGGCATGTTGGTCTCGACCGGCCGCAGCGCCTGGTCGAGCACGTAATAGGCCGCGTGCTCGCCGGTGGTGGACACCATCAGCATGGTCAGCCCCGGCCGCGCTTCCTTGGGATCGAACGGGCCGAGCACCGACAGCGGATCGGAAATTTTGGTGCCGCCCCAGCCGGTGCCGGGCTCGGCCACCTGGAAATAGCGGCCCGGTGTCGAGCGCCGGCCCTTCATCTTGATGCCGGTGTCGGCGATATCGAGCAGCTTGCCGGCCTGATGCTCTGACAGCACGCCGGTGATGTGATCGTCGACCACGACGACCTCATCGACCTTGCCATGCCACTGCTTGGCGAACATGCCGATGGTCGCCGAGCCGCAGCCGACCCGCATCCGCTCTTCCTGCATGCCGTTGACGATGGGCGCGTGGCCCGCCTGCACCACCACGGTCGCACCACCATCGATCGTAAGCTCGACCGGCTTGCAGTTGGAAAGGTCCATCAACGCGTCGCAGGTGACACGGCCTTCCTTCTTGGAGCCGCCAGTCAGATGATGCACGCCGCCGAGCGACAGCATCTGCGAGCCATATTCGCCCGTGGTGACATGACCAACCGCCTCACCTTCGGCGCGCACGGTCGCGGTCTCCGGCCCGAGATGCCGGTCGGTGTCGATCTTCACCTTGACGCCGCAATAGGAGAAGATGCCTTCGGTCACGACGGTGACCATGTCGACGCCGTCGATCTCGGAAGAGACGATGAACGGCGCGGGCTTGTAATCAGGATAGGTGGTGCCGGCGCCGATGGCGGTGACGAAAATATCGGGCTGACGGACGATCTTTCCGTCCCAGTCGCCGCTCACCTGGAACGGCACCAGCCGGCCACCATGCTCGACCGTGCGCTCCAGCACGATATGCGGATCGACGCGAACGAGCCGGCCGTCGTGATTGGCATAACGATCGCAGGCGCCCGCCGCACCCGGCTTGATGTAGCACATCACCGGACACGCATCGCAGCGGATCTTGTCGCCGATGGCGGCAGCCGTCGCTTCAGTCGACATGAACAGCCTGTTCTCCGGCGGCCCACCATTGACCATCCGGACAATTTGTTCGTACACGAACGATGTTGCGCGCCTGGCCGGGGGCTGTCAAGCAGCGACAACGGCGAAAAACGCACGCCGCCGCATATTCACTCAGTTGCCTGCGGCCTCTGTCCGCAACGCGGGCAAAGGTTTGCACTGCGAAATGCGCGCCGCTTGCACGTTTGTATACAAACGGTACTGTTCCTGGCCCAAGTCGCGCAACCAAGTCGCGCAACCGGATTTGAGATGACGCAGCCAACGATCCGACTGACCGTCAACGGCAAAAGCCACGACGTGAGTGCGGCTGGCGATACCGCGCTGCTCTATGTCCTGCGCAACGATCTCGAGCTCAACGGACCGAAATATGGTTGCGGGCTCGGAGAATGTGGAACCTGCACGGTGCTGATCGATGGCGCCGCCGCACGTTCCTGCGTGATCCCGATCGACGGTTGCGTGGGGCGCGACATCGTGACGCTCGAAGGCCTCGGCACGCGCGAGCATCCCGATCCGGTGCAGGAAGCCTTCATCGCCGAGCAGGCCGCGCAATGCGGCTACTGCCTCAACGGCATGATCATGACGACCAAGGCGCTGTTGAAGCGGACGCCTCATCCGTCCGAGGCCGAAATTCTCGAAGCATTGCGTTACAATCTCTGCCGCTGCGGCGCGCATGTCGAAATCATTCGCGCGGCGATGCGGGCCGCGGGCCATCTCGTCGAGGCGCGCGACGGATGACCGCTTCGGGCAGCCTGCTGGTCTTCAAGACCAACGGCGATAAAGGCAACGACGAGACCTTCATCCGGATCGCCGCGAGCGGCGAGGTCAACGCCTATAACGGTCATGTCGACCTCGGCACCGGCATCCGCACCGCGCTCGGGCAGATCGTGGCCGAAGAGCTCGACGTGTCCTTTGCGCGGGTGGTCGTCGTGCTCGGCGATACGACGGAAGTGCCGAACCAGGGCCCGACCATTGCGAGCGAAACGATTCAGAAATCGGCCGAGCCGTTGCGCAAGGCGGCGGCACAGGCCCGGCAGTTCCTGGTCGCCCGCGCTGCGGATCGGCTTGAGCTGCCGGTCGAACAGCTCACGGTCGAGGACGGCCTTGTTCGCGGCAAGGACAATCGCACTGTCACCTATGGCGAATTGATTGGCGGCGACACCACGCGTCTCGCACTCGACGAAAGCGTCGAGGTGAAGGCGGTGAACCAATATGCCATCGTCGGGCAATCGGTGCCGCGCGTCGATTTGCCCGCAAAGGCGACCGGCGAGCTCACCTATGTGCATGACGTGCGCGTACCCGGCATGTTGCATGGCCGGGTCGTGCGTCCGCCCTATGCCGGTGTCGATGCCGGACCGTTTGTCGGCACGAGTCTGATTGCCGTTGGCGAAGCTTCGGTGCGCGACATCCCAGGTCTGGTCGCCGTCGTCACGATCGGCGATTTCGTCGGCGTCGTCGCCGAGCGCGAGGAGAACGCGATCAAGGCGGCCGGCCAGCTCAAGGTGAGCTGGAAGCCGACACCCACCCTGCCCGATCTCGCTGATATCGAGAACGCGCTGCGCGCCAATCCTTCGACGCCACGACAGCTTGCGAACAAGGGCGATGTCGATGCCGCCATCGCCGCCGCGACCAGGCCGATGCAGCGAACCTATATCTGGCCCTACCAGATGCATGCATCGATCGGCCCGTCCTGCGCGGTCGCGGACTGTCAGGCTGATCGCATCAGGGTCTGGTCCGGCACGCAAAATCCGCATGTGCTCCGCGGCGATCTTGCCAGGCTGACCGGACAGCCGGAAACCGGGATCGAGGTGATCCGGCTCGAAGCCGCCGGCTGCTACGGCCGCAACTGCGCCGACGACGTGACCGCGGATGCGCTGCTGCTGTCACGCGCCGTCGGGCGGCCGGTGCGCGTGCAGTTGACGCGCGAGCAGGAGCACGCGTGGGAGCCGAAGGGCACCGCGCAACTGATCGACGTGAACGGCGGGCTGAACGAGGACGGCAGCGTCGCCGGCTACGATTTTGCCACACGCTATCCTTCCAATGGCGCGCCGACGCTCGCGCTGCTGCTAACCGGATGCGTCAAGCCGGAACCGCTCGTGTCCGAGATGGGCGACCGCACTGCGATCCCGCCCTACGACTACGATGACATGCGCGTCGTGGCGCACGACATGCCGCCGATCGTGCGCGCATCATGGTTTCGCGGCGTCTCGGCGCTGCCGAATACGTTCGCGCACGAATCCTTTATCGACGAATGCGCCGACGAGGCCGGCGTCGACCCGATCGACTATCGGCTGCGCCACCTGAAGGACCAGCGCGCGATTGATCTGGTCCATGCCGTCGCCGAGCGCGCCGGCTGGCAAAAGCGGCCGGTGCGCGAAGAAAAGATCCCCGAACGCGATATCGTGCGTGGCCGCGGCTTCGCCTATGCGCGCTATGTGCACGGCCCGTTTCCGGGTATCGGTGCAGCCTGGTCGGCCTGGATCGCCGACGTCGCCGTCAACAAGGCGACCGGCGATGTCAGCGTGACGCGCGTTGTCGCTGGCCAGGATACTGGGTTGATGATCAACCCGGACGGCGTGCGGCACCAGATCCACGGCAATGTCGTGCAATCGACCAGCCGCGCGCTGATGGAGGAAGTCGCTTTCGACCGCACATCGGTGGTAACGCGCGAATGGGGCGCCTACCCCATCATCAAATTCCCCGAGGTGCCCAGGATCGATGTCTTGATGCTGCCGCGGCAGGATCAGCCGCCGCTCGGTGTAGGTGAATCCGCGAGCATCCCGAGTGCGGCCGCGATCGCCAATGCGATCTATGACGCAACCGGCGTACGCTTTCGCGAATTGCCGTTCACGCCGGAACGCATCCTGAAAGGCTTGCGCGAGGGGCGGACCGCCCCTGAAGCGCTGCCGGCACCGGAGCGAACATCAGGTCCGCCCGTCCACAAATGGAGCAATCCCTTCGCGGCTAAACGCGGCCTGTTTGCCGGCATCGTTGCGGCCGCCGCCGCAGCGATCGGCATCTGTGCTGCTGTGCTGCCATGGCGCGAGATCGCGCCGATCGCCAGGCCCGCCGGTTCACTTTATTCGTCCGAGACCATCGCGCGTGGGAAACAGCTCGCTGCGCTCGGCGATTGCGCGGTGTGCCACACCGGCGCTGGCGGCATCGTCAATGCCGGCGGGCGCAGAATTGAAACGGCGTTCGGGACCATTTACAGCACAAACATCACGCCCGACGAAGCAACGGGCATCGGCAACTGGTCGTATGCGGCTTTCGAGCGCGCCATGCGCGAAGGCATCCATCGCGACGGACGGCAGCTCTATCCCGCATTCCCCTATACCCATTTCGCCAGGACCAGCGACGCCGACCTGCAGGCGCTCTATGGCTGGCTGATGGCGCAAACGCCCGTAAGCGCGGAAGCGCCTGACAACGAGCTGCGGTTTCCGTTCAACCTTCGCCCGCTGATGGCGGGATGGAACGCGCTGTTCCATCAGGCCGGCACGTTCAAGCCCGACCCGCGCAAATCTGAAATCTGGAATCGCGGCGCCTACCTTGTCGAGGGCCTTGGCCATTGCAGCGCCTGCCATTCGCCGCGCAATGCGCTTGGCGCGGAAAAGGCCAATGCCTATCTTGCCGGCGGCTTCGCGGAAGGCTGGGAAGCGCCCGCGCTGACCTCGCTGTCGCTGGCGCCAATTCCCTGGAGCGAGGACGAACTCTTTGGCTATTTGCGCACCGGCGAGTCCCGCTTTCATGGCGTGGCCGCCGGCCCGATGGCGCCGGTGGTGAAGGAGTTGGCGGCGCTTCCGGACGACGATATCCGTGCGATGGCGGTCTATCTCGCGTCGTTCAATGACCAGGCCATCGGCAAGCGGGTCCAGGAGACGCTTGCCGCAAAACTCGAAACCACAACGAAGGTGACCTTCGCTCCGAGTCCCGGGGCTCGCCTCTATCAAGGCGCCTGCGCGGTCTGCCATGAGATCGGCGGCCTGCCGCTGTTCGGCAGCCGGCCGCGGCTCGCGCTGAACAGCAACCTGCACAGCACGCAGCCCGACAATCTCGTTCAGGTGATCCTGCACGGCATCGGGCAGCCGGCCTTCAGCGACCTCGGCTACATGCCCGCCTTCAGGGAGAGCATGAGTGATGCCCAGGTCGCCGAGCTCGCAACCTTTCTTCGAAAGCAATTCGCACCCGACAAGCCGGCATGGACCGATGTCCAGGCGACCGTCGGCCGCCTCCGCCAATCGGCTGACAGCGCCGACCGGGGATTCCGTCAGCCTCCGTCTTTCTGACGATTGTCACTCGCCTCGATAACGCCTATTGCTCCCTTTGATTGAATCCTGCAAGGCTCCAACGCGCCCGACCGATGATTGGCAGCGGCAATTTGACGGTAGGGCGAGAGGGTCCATCCTTGCTGGACAGCTTGCGATTGCGGGACGATACCGCAATGCCCCTGTACCGGCAGCTCGAAGAGCAACTGACAAGACTGATCGAAAACGGATCGCTCGCTCCCGGCACGACGCTGCCGGCGGAGCGGCAGCTGGCTGAAAAGCTCGGGATCAGCCGCGTCACGGTTCAACGCAGCTACTATGCCCTGCGCCAGCGCAAGCTTCTGACCGCGCATGGCCGACTTGGCTCGATCGTGCAGGAAAATCCGCACCAGCTTGATCCCGGCATGGACCGGCTCAGGGGTTTCACCGAGGAGATGCACGAGATCGGCCGCGTACCGTCCGCGAAGATTCTCGAGTGCAATGTCACGCGGGACCGCTCGATCGCCTCGATCTTCGGGCTGCCCTCGACGACGAACGTGCTCAAGCTCGTGCGCATCCGCTGCGGCGACGACATTCCGCTGTCGCACGAAACGGCCTGGTACAATATCGCGGCGGCGCCGGGCCTGCTCGAACGCGACCTCTCGACATCCGTCTGCGCCCGGCTCGCCGAATGCGGAGCGCCGCTGTCCCATGCCGAGCTGACGATCGAGGCTGCTTCGCCGACACCGGAAGAATGCGATATCTTCGGCTTCAAGGAGCCGATCCCCTGCCTTTTGTTGAAACGCCGCAGCTATGGCCGCGACGGGCGGATGCTGGAATATGTCGAGCGCCTGTTCCGCGGCGACCTCTACACCTACCGGCTCAAGATGCGGGCCTGACCGCGCCGGCGCAAACGGCCGGCGCGCCTGGTTGAAATCGCGGATCAGACGCGCTCGATGATGATCGCGGGCGCCATGCCGCCGGCCGCGCACATGGTGACGAGGCCGCGCTTGAGATCGCGCCGCTCCAGCTCGTCGAGCAAGGTGCCAATCAGGATCGATCCCGTGGCGCCGATGGGATGGCCGAGCGCGATCGCCCCGCCATTGACGTTGACCTTGTCACGATCGAGCTTGAGATCGCGGATGTATTTCTCCGCCACCACCGCGAAGGCTTCGTTGATCTCGAACAGGTCGATGTCATCGATGGTGAGGCCGGCCTTGGCCAGCACCTTGCGTGTCGCCGGCACCGGCGCGTTGAGCATCAGCGTCGGTGAATCTCCCATGTTCGCCATCGCGACCACGCGTGCGCGGGGCTTGAGGCCGTGCGCCTTCGCGTAAGCCGGAGACGCCAGCAGGATCGCGGCCGAACCGTCGACCACGCCCGACGAATTGCCGGCATGATGCACAAAATCGATGTCGAGACCGGGATGTTTTTGCAGGATAAGACCACGATAAGTCGTGCCCTTGTCGTCGAGCGGATAATCCGCCACCGCGGGAAATGCCGGCTTCAGCCCGGCGAGGCCTTCCATCGTGGTCTGCGGCCGCGGGTATTCTTCCTTGTCGAGTGCCAGCGTGCCGTCCTCGCGATGGACCGCCACCAGGCTCTTTTTGAAATGACCGTCTGCGATGGCCTTCGCCGCGCGCTTCTGGCTTTCGAGCCCGAGCGCATCGACGTCCTTTCGGCTGATGCCTTCCATGGTGGCGATCGCGTCGGCGCAGACGCCCTGATGCGATTGCGGATGTCTGGCGCGCAGGCGCAAGTTTCCGGAGTCCATCATCATCGGGCCTCCACCTCTGCGGCCTTCCATCGACATCATCTCGGTACCGCCAGCGATCACCAGATCCTCGGCGCCCGCCATGATCGAGGCCGCCGCCATGTTGACGCTGGTGATGCCCGAGCCGCAGAACCGGTCGAGCGTCACGCCAGAGGCGCGCACGTCATAGCCGGCATCGAGCGCGGACATCCGCCCCAGGTCGCCGCTCTGCTGCGCGACCTGGGCGCTGGTGCCCCAGATGATGTCATCGACATCGGCGGTGTTGATGCCGGTGCGCTCCGCGAGCCGACGCAGCACGGTGGCGCCGAGCTGCTGCGGATGAATGCCCGACAAGGCGCCCTTGCCGGCCTTGCCGACGCCGCGCGGCGTCCGGCAGGCATCGATGATCAGCGCGTCAGCCATGGCGTTCTCCCAAGAGTATTTTGGCAGCGATTAGAGCCGTTTGGAGTTGGCTGTCAATTCGCGGGTGCCGCTATCGCAATCAGGCTGGGTGCGGTTTGACAGCCAACTTGCCCTAAATTTCATGCAGGAACCGAAGGTTTAGTCTGGACTGCACACTAGATCAGGCGTTGGATCGTCATCGGTTGATGGAGTGGTTCTCGCACCATCCCGCGCCAACAGTGACGAGTGCCGACAGCGACCAGTGCCGATGGTGACAGGCGTCCGACGGGACCAATGTCCAAAAGGCAAAGGGGCCAAAGGCCAGGGTCCAGACGGCCAGCGTAGAGCGAGCATCAACCCTGCGGCAGCCGGCCAGTCTGTCCGCAGCTAACTGGCAAGACAAAGCAAAAGCCCTTGAGGCTTTTGGGACCATCGGTCGCTCCGATGGTCCTTTTCGTTATGGCGCCAATGGCGCGGACCTGCACAGCTTTGCTGCAACACTTGCACATGACTGCATCAACCGCGGACTTTCAACCACCAATAAGCCGATGCCTGAATTCAAAAAATCCGACCGAAAGACGCAGTTCCAGTCGCGGTCGTCCGAGGATACTTTGGTCGGTGTGGGTTTTGCCTGAACACGAGGAAGTCCACCATGCGGTTGTCTGAACTCGCCGCTTTGGCGCTTATCGTTGCAGCTCCAAGCTTGATGTCCGTGTCATTGGCGCGGGCCGCTTCAGACTGTTCGACATCAGCGACGCTAGCGGACTGGGGCGAGAATTCGACCGCCGATATTGACGTCGCGTCCGGGGGAAGTTGCCTATTTCCGATAAGAATGCATGGCAAGGTAAGCAGTTCGGAGATTTCACAAAAGCCAGTACACGGCAAGTTGAAAAAGATCAACATAACTACTTACGAATACAAGGCGAAAGCCAGATACAAGGGAAGCGATACTTTCGCCATCAAAGCAACGGGTCAGGGGCCGACGGTTTCCGGCACGTCGGTGACTACTGTGCACGCAACGATCAAATAGCATTCGTCGCGTCCACCGCCGCTTAAACGCGCAGGGCGGATGAGCGACGCGCCATCCGCCGGCAATCAACGGCGTAATACGCTTCGTTGTTGCGCCCTGCTCGCTACATGGACGCTGCCGGTGCAATTGGGCACCTTTGGCTCCCGGAAAAGCTCCGCCCTCACGCCATACCGATCCGGATGCGGCCTACTGCCGCTCAGTGGGCGGTGCCGCGAACCAAAGTTTGAACTGGAGACCGGGCGAGTTGTCCAACATTTCGATGCGCGCACCATGAAGACGGGCGACGGCTGAGACCAGGCTCAGTCCCAGGCCGTTTCCCGGCGTGTAGCGACTCTGTTCGAGTCGATAGAAGCGCTTGAAAACCTGCTCGTGTTGGTCGGCGGGAATTCCGGGTCCGTTGTCAGCGATCGAAACGACCGGGCTACCGTTCGCGGTTTCGCAGGCAACAACGACTTGTCCTCCGGCGCGGCCGTGCTTGATGGCATTGTCTACGAGATTGGCGATGGCATCAAAAATCAGATCGCGATCGCCGATCGCCAGCACCTCGCCGTTGCCGGTCATGGTAAGGCAGCTACCGCTCTGCTCGGCCGCAGCATCGTACAATTCGACGACCTCATGGGCAATTTCGACCAGGTTCACGGTTCGAAACGCTTCCTTCCGCACCTGTGTCTCGATTTGCGCTATCCGCGTGATGGACGTGAATATCCTCAAGACGGCATCAAGGTCGGCGATGGTATCGCCGATCAACGCCTGGGCCTTCTCCTCAAGACGCTGACCGTGATAGGCCTTCTCGAGACGCCCGCGCATTCGCGTAAGTGGCGTGCGAAGGTCGTGGGCCAGATTGTCACTCACCTGCTTTACTTCGCCCATCAATGTTTCGATGCGCCCCAGCATCAAATTGAGATTTTCGGCAACGCGATCCCATTCGTCATGGGTGCCGCGGAGCGGGATCCGCTTGTCCAGACCACTCGCCATGATGGCACGGCTGGTGGCGTTGATCTGCTCGATTCTTCCCACGGTCCGGCGTGTCACCAGAACGCTCGCGACTCCGGCGAGCACGAATATCAGTGACACGCCAGAGATCACGGCAGTCTTGATCTGTCCGGTGAAACTATCGAGATCGCCGATGTCCTGTCCAACCAGCAATCGATCGCCGCTAGAGAAGGTGTCGATCATTCCCCGCACGAGCGGTCCGCCGATCCTTTCCGGCGACGCGACGGGCGCGCGAAATTCCGTCCACCCCGAGGCGACAATTGCCGTCGGCGGCCATTCTCCCAGGTTGGCGGCAAGCACAGCGGATGACGGATCAGTGAGGACATATACATGACCCGAAAAAGCCTTGTCGGACGTGCGTTGGCGGATAAGGCCGATCAGCCCTTCGCGTCCTGACCGCTCGTAAACACCGCGCAGGTTCATATACTCGGCCATGATCGCACGATCCGACCGGCTGCGTACATAATTGGAGGTCGACAGGTAGACATAGCCAAAGATGGCCGACACAATCACGCCAAACGTCCCGATCGCGATCAGCGCCAGCTTGAACGTCGATGACGTCAGTGTCTTAGCCAGGAGCACGGAGACAGTACCCGATGCCGCGAACGGTATGGATCAGCGGATAGGCCTGCTGGTCATCGACCTTTCGACGCACCCGTCCGACATAGACATCGATGATATTTGTCGACGGATCGAAATGAAGGTCCCAGACATGTTGCAGCAACATGGCGCGGGATACCACGCGGCCTTCATTGCGCACCAGATATTCCAAGAGCTGGAATTCCCGGGGAAGGAGATCGATATCCTTGCCGCGTCGGCTGGCAGTCCGCGAGATCAAGTCGATCGCGAGATCGCCCACGCGCAGGATGGTCTGCTTGGCGACGGTGTCACTGCGCCGACCGAGCGCTTCGAGGCGAGCCAACAATTCAATGAAAGAAAACGGCTTGACCAGGTAATCGTCTCCGCCGGCACGCAGACCACGCACCCTGTCGTCGATTTCTCCGAGTGCGCTGATGATCAGGAACGGTGCGGCGATGCCGTCGTCGCGCAGCCGGCGCATCACCGCAATTCCATCGATATCCGGGAGCATGCGATCAATCGTGATCACCGCATAGTCGCACTCCGAGCCCCGGCTCAGCGCTTCATTGCCGCAAGTGGCCAAATCCACCTGGTAACCGCTGGTCGTGAGCTCTTCCACCAGTTGACCGGCGGTCTCCGGATCGTCCTCAACAACCAGAATGCGACGATGACCTCCCGTCATGGTCTGCTGTCTCCGACCGGCCGGCTACGAGCCTTGGTTAGGTCAGCCTCAATTGATGTTACTCCGAGGTTCGACAACGAGCCTCGCAAATGAGCGTGATGGCCGCCGCCGGTCTGTCCAGCCGGAAATGCCGGCGACGATCATCAGGCGATACCGACTCTTTTTGTTTGAGCTTGATCTTTTCGGTAAACGGGTTCCCACCTTTCCGGATCATGCTCCACTAGTAGCCGTAGTTCCCGCAGACGTTGGTCCACTGCACGCCATAGGCCGTCCATACCCTGCGCCAGCAATCGTCATAGTAGCCGTAGTCGGCGTAGCCGAAGGGGACGCCAACGAATGCAAAGCGACGGAAGCGGTGATGGACGAAGAAGCGGTTAGGGAAGAAGTGGTGAGAGAATCCAGCATGCGCAAATCGCGGCGAGAAGCCCGCGTGTCCGAAAGGCATGCCGGCAAAGCGTGCGCCGCCAAAGCGCGGAGACGCGCCGATGTTGGCAAAATGCATTCCTCCTCCCATCGCATGCATACCGCCGAAGCCGGGCCCACCCCGGATGCCGGCGAAGCCGGGCCCGCCGTGCATGCCTCCGAAGCCGCCGCCACCGTGCATGCCTCCACCGCCGAAGCCGCCTCCGCCATGCATGCCACCACCGCCGAAGCCGCCCCCGCCGTGCATACCACCACCACCGCCGAAACCGCCCCCGCCGTGACCACCACCACCACCACCGCCACCGCCACCGCCACGTCCAAGAGCCGGCGATGCGAGAGCAAGCGTTGCGGCGGCCACGCAAGCAACCAGAAAATTAAGAGGCCTGCGGTTCATCCCATTCCTCCATTGTTAAAACGCAGCGGGCAATTCCGCCGCCGGAAGGAGATCAGGAGACCCAATTCATCCGACAACTTCAAATGACTAAGGCGACAGATTCTGACTATGAAGTTAGCATCGTTCGCGAAGGCCACGCTGATGGACATATTCAGGCGGACGGAATAAGCACCTGGTCCACAGCGCGTTTCATGCCAAGGATCGATTCAAACATCGCAAGCAAAGCCGAGCCGCTCGATGCGCTTGCATCCGGCGCACAATCGCGATGACCACAACGCCGACCAGGCCTGCATTCGTCAAGCATGATGCATGTTCGACACCGGCGTGTCGAACCTCCGCTGAGGCTGAAGCCAGAGAGCACAAAGTTGGCCTTTGGCTATCTCGGGCTCGCCCGGTCTCAACCGGCGTCATTTGACTTTCACGCAGCTACCCGGATCACTGATTTGCCCGACGGGTCCAGCCCCGATTGCAAAAAAATTCCTCTTCCGTTTTTCAGAACAATGTGATTGTATGCCCGCATCCTGATTCCACCAGGAGGGGCGTTTCGGCCGATCGCCACGGACGTGGGAAGCAGGATGCGATGGACGTGTTGGCGCTAGCTGGGCGAGCGGCGCCGATCACGGACGAGCGAAGTCGTGTGGTCCTGATCCCCCGACGCTGGGATCAAGTTTCGCGGGCGCGCTTTCCGCGAAGCGACGGTGGCCAGAAAGCGCGGCGCACCGAGGAGATCACGTATAAGCCGTAAACCATCGCGCAGGGAATGCCGGTTGTCCCGGCTGAACCTGTGGTGACTGCCGCCTGCGTTTCTTGTTGCAGGCGGGCCATGGGTGCGGCCAGCATCCGGCATTCCCTGCGCCCTCCGTTTTCGAGGGCGAACGCGATGCATCACTTGGGCATTTCGTGCCGCGAGAACAATTCGTCATGCCTCGTCGACAATCACCGCGCCTCATGCGCTTGCCCGGCTTCGACGGCGCTCTTTCCATGTAAACTTTATCGCGCCGCAGCATGCAAAAATGAGACTACCCGTTAAGCAGCAAACGCCGTTCGCCAGCGCGCCGTCTCCATCATCCGCTAGCTTTCTTCCCGGCGATGCCCGGCCGCGACAATCGCGGCCCAAACGAGCCGGCACGACAAGGGAGGAGACCGATGTTGAAAAGCTGTGTGGGACTGGTCGCGTTGAGCAGCCTGTTGCTCTCGGGTGCGGCCTTCGCCCAGGACAAGATCAAGGTTGGCGTCACTGCGACCCTCGAAGGCACCTACACGGTGCTCGGCGAGGACGGCATCCGCGGCTTCCAGACCGCGCTGAACACGTTGGGCAAGAAGGTCGGCGACAAGGAGCTGGAATTCGTCATCGCGTCAACCGATGCGACGCCGGATTCGGCCGTCCGTGCCGTGCGAAAACTGATCGAGCAGGACAAGGTGCAGATCCTGCTGTCGCCGCTGTCGGGCGACGAAGGCATCGCGGTCAAGAATTTTGCCAAGACGCACCCGGAACTGACCTTCATCAATGCCGCGTCCGGCGCGCAGGAAACCACTTATGTCGATCCGGCGCCGAACTTCTTCCGCTACAACATGGATGGCGCGCAATGGCAGGTGGGCCTGGGCAAATACGCCTATGAGAACAAGGGTTACAAGAAGATCGCAACCGTCGGCGAGGACTATTCTTTTGTCTACACGCAGGTGTTCGGACTCGTGCTCGAGTACTGCGCGGCCGGCGGCAAGATCACGAGCCGGCAATGGGTGCCGCTCGGCACCAAGGATTTCGCTTCCGTCATCGCGGCGCTGCCCGACGATGTCGATGCGATCTATCTCGGCCTTGGCGGCGCCGACGCCGTCAACTTCCTGAACCAGTATCAGCAGGCCGGCGGCAAGGCGCATCTGATGGGCGGCTCGATCATGGTGGACCAGACCATCCTGTCGGCCAAGGGCAGCGCCAAGAATGCGCTGATCGGCACGATCGCGGCGAGCGGCCAGGCCGACACCTGGGAGGATCCGGGCTGGCAGAAATTCGTCAAGGCCTATCAGGACGCGTTCCCGCCGGAGAAGCGCTTCCCGAGCCCGTCCCTGCTCGCCACCAACTACTACGGCTCGACGATGGCGCTCATTCTCGGACTTCGTCAGGTCAATGGCGACCTCAGCAACAACCAGGCCAAGCTGAAGGAAGCGCTTGCCAAGATCGAGCTCGACGCGCCCAACGGCAAGATCAAGCTCGACTCCAACCGCCAGGCGATCGGCACCAACTTCGTCACCGAAGTGGTGGATGACGGCAAGGGCGCGCTGTTTTCCAAGGTGGTGAAGGTCATTCCGAACGTGAACCAGACGCTCGGCTATGACCCGGCAGTATTCGCCAAGATCGGCCTGCCGAGCCGTACCGTTCCGGAGTGCAAGAAATACTGACCTTTCTGCGCGTTGGACCGGGGGTTGACCGCGACATTATCAGCCGCAGCAACCCCTTCTCGGCCCTTGCATTCCCCCCCGGGATGATCGACGCTGGTGGATAAGAAAAAAGACAAGAACATCCCGGGGAGGGGAAGGCATGAGCCGAGCGCTTGCCGTCTTCCACGGCCGGTTCGGTCGCGCGACGGTCTATCAGTTGAACCGCCCGTTCAACATGCATGCGCATCGCGAGGGGCATCTGATCTTTCACGTCGGCGGAACGCCGGCACGCATCGATGTCTGCGACGACCGCTGGCTGCTCACCGAGGATTCCATCGTCGCCATCAATCCATGGGAGCCGCATAATTTCGTGCCCACGGATATGGACCATGGCGCGATCTTCTTCGTGCTCTATGTCAACGCCGAATGGTTCACCCCCAACGCCACGCGTGCCCACGGGCTGCGGTTCGGCAAGACTTATTTCAAGCGCACCGCCACGCTCGACAAGCATATTCGCCGCACCGCGGCGCTGGTCTGCGGCGCGCCGTCGCTCTCCAGCCTCGATGGCGAGCTGCAGGCAATTGATCGACGGCTGCCATGAGGAAAGCTGGCAAGCCGCTGAACGGGCGCAGGAGACAAGGGCGGCCGCGGCCGTCACCGACTTCCGGGTGCGAAAATCCATCAAGCTGATGTCCGAAAGCCCGGGCGCCGAGCTTGAGCTCGATCTGATCGCGCGCGAGTCCGGGCTGTCGCGACCTCATTTCTACCGGCTGTTCCGCACCCAGACCGGCGTTACTCCCCACCTCTATCTCAACACCCTGATGATGGAGCAGGCGCTCGACGCGCTGGTCGCGACCGAAGCGCCGATCGCCGACATCGGCTTCGATCTCGGCTTCTCCTCCCAAAGCGGCTTCACCCGCTTCTTCGCCGCCAATGTCGGCATGGCGCCGACCGAATACCGCCGCGCTGCCAAGGTGTTACGGCCCTGAATGGAGGTTGCAGGAACGATAAAAGATACTGTCGATCAAATCCTCCCGTTGCGCTGCCGATAGGATTGCGCCGGACGCGGCCCAAAGACGGTCGCGCGGCACAGAGGGAACGCGAACGGAGATGGCCCGGTTCATCGAACGCCATCCGGCATGGGCATTGATCGTCCTGATCGCGATCGCGGTCCTGCTCTGGCTGATCTTCGCGGTCTGGCCGCCGGGATTGGAAGACACGATCGGGCGGAAGAAGGTCTTTCTCAACGCCGTCTTCAACGGCATCACGCTCGGCGGCCTCTACTTCCTGGTGGCGAGCGGCTTCACCCTGATCTTCGGCCTGATGCGCAACGTCAACCTGGCGCACGGCTCGCTCTATCTGTTCGGCGGCTATATCGGCTATGCCGTCAGCGCCTGGACCGGCTCCTGGATCCTCAGCTTCATCGTCGCGTTCATCCTCGTTGCCCTGGTCGGCATCATTTTGCAGCTCGTCGTGTTCCGGCGCATGGAGGGCCAGGATCTGCGCCAGACCATGGTGACGATCGGACTCTCGATCGTCTTTGCCGACCTGATGCTCTGGGCGTTCGGTGGCGATTTCTATCAGATCCAGACGCCGGGCTGGCTGATCGGCCCGGTCGAATTGCCGTTCGTGACGGCGGTCAAATCGTCGGGCGAAGCGGTCTATCTGCTGTACCCGCGGGTGCGGCTCGTGATCTTCGCAGCGTCCGTCGTGATCGGCATCGCGATGTGGCTCGCGCTCAATCGCACCCGCGTCGGGATGATGGTGCGCGCCGGCGTCGATGACCGCGAAATCCTTGCCGCCACCGGCATCTACATCCAGATCGTGTTCGTGGTGATCTTCGCGCTTGGCGCAGGCCTCGCCGGTATCGCAGGCGTGGTCGGCGGCACGTTCCAGTCACTATCGCCCGGCGAGGATACGCGCTTCCTGCTGGCGTCGCTCGTCGTCGTCATCGTCGGCGGCATGGGATCGATCCCGGGCGCGGCGCTGGGCGCACTGATCATCGGCCTCGCCGAGCAGCTTGGCTCGGTCTACATCCCGACCTACGCGATCGTTGTCACCTTCCTCATCATGGTGCTCGTGCTGGCCCTTCGGCCGCAGGGCCTGCTGGCGAGGCGCTGACATGTCGTTGCTGCAGGACGCGCGCTTTCACGCCAAACCGCCGGCAACAGCCGCGCAGCGTACGGCAGCGATAGCGTGGATGGAGCTCGACAATCCCGCGGCCTGGGTCGTCGCGGTGATCCTGCTGATCATGCCGCTGATCGCCAACGGCTTCTTCCTGATCGAAATCTTCGGCACCACGCTGATCCTCGGCATCATCTCGCTCAGCCTGATGTTCCTTGCAGGCTATGGCGGTATGGTCAGCCTGATGCAGCTCACCATCGCGGGCTTCGCCGGCTACATGGTTGCGGTGTTCGGCGTCAGCGCCAGCGCCAATATCAGCCTGGGCTGGCCGTGGTGGCTTGCGACGCCAATGGCGCTCGCGCTCGCCACCGCATTCGGCACGCTCGGCGGCGCGCTCGCGGTGCGCACCGAGGGCATCTACACCATCATGATCACGCTCGCGATTGGTGCCGCCTTCTACTACTTCACCAACCAGAACTGGGCGATCTTCAACGGCCATACCGGCATCAACACCATCGCCACTCCGCATTTCTGGGGCGTCGACTGGCGCTCCGATATTCCCTTTTACTACGTGATCCTCGGCACCGCGGCGCTGTGCTATTTCGCGGTGCTCTATATTTCGCGCGCGCCATTCGGTCTCGCCCTGCAGGGCGTGCGCGACAATCCGCGCCGCATGGCGGCGCTCGGCTTCAATGTCAACGCGCATCGGGTCGCGGCCTACGCCTTCGCGTCCTTTATCGCAGCGCTCGCCGGCGTTCTCCAGGTCTGGAACTATCGGCAAATCTCGCCCGGATCGATCGCGGTCGAACGTTGCATCGACATCCTGATCATCGCGGTGGTCGGCGGCATCACCCGCCCCGTCGGCCCGTTTATCGGCGCGTTCATCTTCGTCATGCTGCGCACGTTTGCACTCGATTTCCTGGTCAAGGTCGGTCTCGACGGCAACCGCTTCCGCCTGCTGATCGGCATCGGCTTCCTCGTCATCGTGTTCTGGTCATCGGACGGCGTGATCGGCCTGTGGGAGCGCTGGCGCCGCAGCGGCGCCAAAGGCGGAAGCCGTCCGGGCGGAGGCCGCCATGGATAGCGTCGCCCAGCGCATCTCCGCGGTCGGGGCCGGGGCCGCGCTGGAACTGCGCGGCGTGACGCGGATGTTCGGCGCGCTCGCAGCCCTCACCGATGTCACCATCACCGTGCGGCCGGGCGAACGCCGCGCAGTGCTCGGCTCCAACGGCGCCGGCAAGACCACGCTGTTCAATTGCGTGACCGGAGACTTTCCGCCCTCCTCCGGCACCATCCGCTTCTTCGGCGAGGACATCACCCACTTCCCGCCTTACGAGCGCATTCGCCGTGGCCTGCGCCGCACCTACCAAATCTCGGCGCTGTTTCCCGGCCTCACCGTGCAGGACAATGTCTATTTAGCCTGCTGCGGAGTTTCCCGTGGTCGCTTTTCGCCGCTGCGTCCACGCCCCAACGACGCGTTGGTGCATTCGGCCGATCTGTTGATCCAGGCCGTGCATCTGACGCCGGTAAAAGAGCAACGCGTTTCCGAGCTCGCGCATGGACAGCAGCGGCAGCTCGAGATCGCACTGGCGCTGGCTGGCGCGCCACGCTTCATCCTGTTCGACGAGCCGGCAGCGGGCCTGTCTCCGGCCGAGCGGCGCGAACTGATCGAAATCCTGACCTCGCTGCCGTCACATATCGGCTACATCATCATCGAGCACGACATGGACGTGGCTTTGCGCGTCGTCGAGAGCGTCACGATGATGCACAACGGCCGGGTCTTCAAGGAAGGGCTGCCGCGGGAAATCGAATCCGATCCTGAAGTGCAGGAGCTTTATCTCGGAGGCGGACATGAGTGAGGTCCGCCGCTCCACGCCCGCCCTCGAAGTCCGCGGGCTCGACGTCTATTACGGGCATTCGCACGCGTTGCAGGGCGTCGATCTCACGCTGGAATCCGGCGTGTTCTCGGTGGTCGGCCGCAACGGCATGGGCAAGACCACGCTGTGCAAGACCATCATGGGCCTGTTGCGGGCGAGCGGCGGCTCGATCCGGGTCCGCGGCGAGGACATCACCTCAATGTCTCCGGCCGGCATCGCGCGGCTCGGCGTCGGCTATGTGCCGCAGGGACGGCGGCTGTGGCGATCGCTCAGCGTCGACGAGCATCTGCGTCTTGCTGCCGGCATCCGGCGCGGGCCCTGGACCGTCGAGCGCATCTACGAGACTTTTCCGCGGCTCGCCGAGCGCAAGGGCCATGGCGGCGGCCAGCTCTCCGGCGGTGAGCAGCAGATGCTCGCGATCTCGCGTGCGCTGCTGACAAACCCGCATCTTCTGGTCATGGACGAGCCGACCGAAGGGCTCGCGCCCGTCATCGTCGCCCAGGTCGAGGAGATGCTGGTGCGCCTTGGCGACGAAGGCGACATCTCGGTGCTGATGATCGAACAGAACATCGGCGTCGCGACCGCGATCTCCAAAAACGTGGCCATCATGGTCAATGGCCGCATCAACCGCATCATCGATTCCGGCCGCCTGTCGGCGGATCGCGATCTGCAGCAGCGGCTGCTAGGCGTTGGCGTCGGCGTGCACGCCGACGAAGGCGATCTGGAGATCGAACCGGCCAAGCCGGACACAGAGCCCGCGCCTCAACGCGCGCCCGGCTCGGCGCCGATCCGCATCTACGTCTCCAACCCCATACTGCCGACCCGCTGGTCGCAGCCTGTGCCGATCGCGCGGATCGAAGCGGCAGCGCGCACGCTCTCGACCGGGGTGCCGCGGCTAGAGGCCAGCACACGCCAACGGCGGGAGCCGACCGCGCAGCAGGCATCGGGACCTCCGGTCGTGCTCGTCGTCGGCACGCTCGACACCAAAGGCGCGGAGCTTCGCTTCATCCGCGACATCATCGCGGACAGCGGCCTGCGTACGCGCCTGGTCGACGTCTCCACCAGCGGCAAGCTCTCGACCTGCGATGTCCCGGCGCAGGAGATCGCGCTCAACCATGGCCGCGGCGGATCTGGCGTGTTTGGTGCCGATCGCGGCGCCTCGGTCACGGCGATGGCCGAAGCCTTTGCCAAATGGCTGCGCCGGCAGGGCAATGTCGCCGGCATCATCTCGGCGGGTGGGTCCGGCGGCGCCTCGCTGGTCGCACCGGGCATGCGCGCGCTGCCCATCGGCGTGCCCAAACTCATCATCTCCTCCGTCGCTTCTGGCGACGTCGGCCCGTATGTCGGCCCGGCCGACATCACCATGATGTATTCGGTCACCGACGTGCAGGGCCTCAATTCGATCTCGCGCGCGGTGTTAGCCAATGGCGCCAACGCCATGGTCGGCATGGTGAAAGCGCGTCTTGACGAGCGCGCGGCCGCGCAACGCGAGGCAAGCAGCCCCCTGCCCTCCATCGGCATCACCATGTTCGGCGTCACAACAGCAGCGGTGCAGAAGATCGCCGCCGAGCTGAAGGACGATTTCGAGTGCCTCGTCTTCCACGCGACCGGCGTCGGCGGCCGTTCGATGGAGAAGCTGGTCGATTCCGGCCAACTCGCCGGCGTGATCGATCTCACCACCACCGAGATCTGCGATCTCCTGATGGGCGGCGTGTTCCCGGCGACTGACGATCGTTTTGGCGCGATCATCCGCAGCCGCGTGCCCTATGTCGGCTCTGTCGGCGCGCTCGATATGGTCAATTTCGGCGCGCCCGACACGATTCCCGAGCGCTATCGCCAGCGCAAATTCCACGTCCACAATCCGCAGGTCACGCTAATGCGGACCACGCCGGATGAAAACGACCGCATGGGCCGCTGGATCGGCGAGCGGCTCAACCAGATGGACGGCGTGGTGCGCTTCTTCCTGCCCGAGGGCGGCGTCTCTGCGCTCGATGCGCAGGGGCAGCCATTCTGGGACCCCGACGCCGATGCGGCGCTCTTCAAGGCGCTCGAACGCACCGTGCGCCAGACCGGCAATCGCCAGCTCATCCGTGTCAAACGCAACATCAACGACCCCGAATTCGCTTCCACCATCGTCGGCGCCTTCCGGCCCCTCCTTGGGCGCGCAAGCGGGCGGCGCAGAGTGGCGAGGTGACCCATGCCCAGGTTTGAACGCAACGCGCTGCTGAAGAAATTCCGGGAGATGGTGGCCCGGGGCGAGCCGATCGTCGGCGGCGGCGCAGGCACGGGCTTGTCGGCCAAATGCGAGGAAGCCGGCGGCGTCGACCTGATCGTGATCTACAATTCCGGCCGCTACCGCATGGCCGGACGCGGCTCGCTCGCGGGCCTCATGCCCTATGGAGATGCCAATGCGATCGTGCTCGAGATGGCCGGAGAAGTGTTGCCGGTCGTCACCAAGACGCCGGTGCTCGCCGGCGTCAACGGCACCGATCCCTTCCGCGACATGGACATCTTCCTCGACCAGTTGAAGGCGCTGGGTTTCGCCGGCGTACAGAATTTCCCGACCGTCGGCCTGATCGACGGCATCTTCCGCGCCAATCTCGAAGAAACCGGCATGTCCTATGCGCTGGAAATCGAGATGATCTCAAGGGCGCATGAGAAGGACATGCTGACCACACCCTATGTCTTCAGCGAGAAGGAAGCGGCCGCGATGGCGATCGCAGGTGCCGACATCATCGTGTGCCACCTCGGCCTCACCACCGGTGGCGCAATCGGCGCGCAGACGGCGCTCAAGCTCAAGGACTGCCCTGCGCGTATCGATGCCTGGTCGGAAGCAGCTCTCAGCGTCAATCCGAACATCATCGTTCTCGCGCATGGCGGCCCGATCGCGGACCCCGCCGATGCCGATTTCATCATGAAGAATACCAGCAACTGCCACGGCTTCTACGGCGCCTCCTCGATGGAGCGGCTGCCGGTCGAGCGGGCGCTGACGGATCAGGTACGCAAGTTCAAGGCGATCGGCGCGCGCTAGGCGCCGACGCAAGGGAGGAGAAGATGTCGGGGATTCTGATTGGTCAATTGATCCTCTGGTTGATCGTCGCGATCATCGCGATCGTCATCGCTGTTTACATCGTCAACTGGCTCTATCACCGCTCGTCGAAGGAGGTCTCCTTCGTCCGCACCGGCTTCCTCGGCGAACGCGTCGTGATCAATGGCGGCGCCTTCGTGCTGCCTTTCATCCACGACTACACGCCGGTCAACATGAACGTGCTGCCGATGGGCATCACCCGCGCCAGGCAGGACGCCGTCATCACCCGCGACCGCATGCGCGTCGACATCGAGGCAGACTTCTATGTTCGTGTTCAGCCCACGCGCGAAGCTGTCGCGATCGCCGCCGCGACCCTCGGACGACGCACGCTGGAGCCAGAACAGTTGCACGCCCTGCTCTCCGGCAAGTTCGTCTCTGCCATCCGCTCTGTCGCGGCTGAAATGACCATGGAGCAGATGCACGAGCAGCGCGGCGAATATGTCGCCCGGCTCAAGGCAGCCGCCGCCGAAGCGCTGGCCCAGAACGGCCTCGAGCTGGAATTGGTCGCCATCACCGATCTGGACCAGACCGACCTGGAATTCTTCAATCCGTCCAACCGGTTCGATGCCGAAGGCCTGACCCGGCTGATGGAGGACATCGAGGCCCGGCGCAAGCTGCGCAACGACATCGAGCAGGACTCGATGATCAAGATCCGCACCCGCAATCTCGACGCCGAGCGGCAGGCGCTCGAGATCGAGCGCGAGAGCGAGACCGCCCGCCTCGAACAGGAACGCGACATCGAGATGCGCCGCGCGCTGCAGCGAACTGAAGTGGCGCGCGAGCGCGCGCTGCGCGAGACCGAGGCCGAGCAGGCGCAGTTCACCGCGCGCGAGGCGATCGAGAAGGCGCGCATCGCCAACGAGCTTGCGATCGCCGAAGCCCGTATCGCTTCCGAACGCGAGACCCGCCAGCGCGAGATCGAGCGCACGCGCGCCGTCGAGGAAAAGGAGCTGCTGGCCCGCGAGGAGATCGAGAAAGCCAGGATCGCCAACCAGCGCGCGATCGATACCGCGCGGATCGCGTCCGAGAAGGAGGTGCGCCAGCGCGACATCGAGCGCACGCGGACGGTGGAAGAAGCCGAGATCGCGGCGCGCGAGGCCGTCGAGAAGGCCCGCATCCAGCAGGATCGCGTACTGACCGACGCGCGCATCGCGAATGAGGAAGAGACCCGCCGGCGCGAAATCGAACGCACCCGAGCAGTCGAGGAAGCCGAGATCGCGGCGCGAGAGGCGACGGAAAGGGCGCGCATCGCCCAGACCATGACGGTCAATCTCGAGCGCATCACCTCCGACGAACGCACCCGCTCGACGGAGATCCAGCAGGTTCGCAATGTGCAGGAAGCCGAGATCGAGGCGCAGAAGGCGGTCGAAGGGGCCCGGATTGCGCGTGAGCGCAATCTCGCGGCCGAGCGCATCGGAGCCGAGCAGGCGACGCGGCAACTGGAGATCGAGCGCAACAAGACGCTGGAGGTCGCCGGCATCGCCGCACGCGAAGCCACCGAAGCCTCGCGCATCGCCCAGGAAGAGCGCGTCCGTGCACTCGAAATCGCGCGCAATCGCGCTGTCGAGGAAGCCGACATCGCCTCGCGCGAGGCGATCGAGGCTGCGCGGATTTCACAGGAGAAGGTGGTCGCGGCCGAGCGTATCCGCGCCGAACGCGAAACCAGATCTCTCGAAATTGCGCGCACCGAGGCGATCGAGGCAGCCGAGCTGAAGCGCCGCGACGCCATCGAACGCCAGCGCATCGATGTCGAGCTCGCGCTCGAAAGCGACCGGATCGCCTCCTCCAAAACCCGCGAGGTGCTCAACATCGACCAGAAGAAGGCGGTCGAGATTGCCGACGAGGAGCGCGTGATCGCGCTTGCCGCCAAGCGGTCGGAGCGCATCGATGCCGATCGGCAGGTCAAGCAGGCGGAAATCATGGCACGCAAGGAAGTCGAGACCACAGATGTCTCGCGCGAGCAGGCCCTGGAGGCTGCGCGGATCGGACGCCGCCGCGCGATCGAGCAGCTGGAGATCGCCCGCACCCAGTCGCTGCAGGAGGCCGAGATCGCCTCCCGCGAGGAGGTCGAGCGGGCCCGCATCGCCTCGGACCGCGGCCTCGACGAGGCCCGGGTCGGTCGCGAGCGCGACCTGCGCAAGCTGGAAGTCGGCCGCGAGAAGGATGTCGAGACCGCGATGATGGAAAAGGCGATCGCCATCCATCAGAAATCGCTGGAGGAGTCGGCAGCGCGCGCGGCGGCCGAAAATGCCCGGGTGGGGGCGACCGAAGCCACAGAGCGCGTCATCACGGCGCGCGAGAGCGAGATCGCCAAGCGGCGCAAGACGGTCGAGGTGCTGATCGCCGAGAAGCAGGCCGAGGAGACGCGGATCGCGGCTGAAGCCGAGCGGATCCGTGCCACAGTCGAAGCCGAGGCACAGCGCATGCTCAACGAGGCCGAGAACGTGCTCACGGACGAGGCGCGTTTCTCGCTGTTCCGCCGCAAGCTGCTCGACCGCATCGAGGGCATCGTGCGCGAAAGCGTCAAGCCGATGGAGAAGATCGAGGGCATCCGCATCCTCCAGGTCGACGGTCTCAACGGCGGTGGCGGCAATGGCGGCCGCAGCGCCACCGACGAGGTGATCGACTCGGCCTTGCGCTACCGCGTGCAGGCGCCGCTGATCGATTCGATCCTGTCCGAAATCGGCGTCGAGGGCGGCAGCCTCTCCAAGATGCCCGGCCTCATTCGCGAGGCGCGCGATATGCAGGGCATCCGGGAATCGTCACGCAAAGGTGGCGGCGACAAACCCGCCTCGCCGCCCGCCGCGAGTTCCGAAGGTTCTCCTCCCACCGAGCGCGGCCCGCGCAAGAAAGGATCGTAACGCGCCATGGCCCGGGTCTACGTGTCCACCGTCGTCAACGCGCGCAACGATCGCGTCTGGGCGCGCGTGCGCGATTTCAACGGCCTGCCGAACTGGCATCCCGCGATCGCCGAAAGCCGTATCGAGGGCGGCGAGCCCGCCGACAAGATCGGCTGCGTGCGGGATTTCCGCCTGCGCAACGGCGATCGCATCCGCGAGAAGCTGCTCGGCCTGTCCGACTACGACATGTTCTGCACCTATTCGATCCTGGAGTCGCCGATGGGCGTGGATAACTACGTCGCCACGCTGCGGCTCACGCCGGTCACCGACGGCGACCAGACGTTCCTGGAATGGACCGCCGAGTTCGACTGCGCGCCCGAACGAGAGACGGAGCTCGTCGGCAATATCGGCGGCGGCGTGTTCCAGGGCGGCTTTGACGCGCTGAAGCGGGCATTTGGAGGCTAGCGGTGCCGCATATCGTCAAGAGCACGATCCTGAACGCGCCGACCGGCGCGGTGTGGAATGTGCTGCGCGATTTCAACGGCCATGACCACTGGCACCCTGCGGTCGCGACCTCTACGATCGAGCGCGCGCAGGCGTCCGACAAGATCGGCTGCGTCCGCCGGTTCAAATTGAAGGACGGCGCGGAATTGCGCGAGCAATTGTTGGCGCTGTCCGATCTCGAACAGAGCTTCAGCTATTGCCTGCTCGACACGCCGATCCCGATGTTCAACTATGTGGCACACGTCCGCCTATTGCCGGTGACCGACGGCGATCGCACCTTCTGGCACTGGGAGTCGCGGTTCACCACGCGGCCCGAGGAAGCCAAACGTCTCACCGAGATGGTCTCGGAACAGATCTATCAAGCCGGTTTTGAAGCCATTCGCCGGCATCTGAGCGAGGCCGCATGATCGTGGAGAGACATTGATGCCGGTTAGTGTAAGGACATTTGCGAGTTCCGTCGAAGCGGCGGCGGCGCTGTCATCCGATCGCGGCGCCCGCTATTTCGGCGGTGGCACGCTGATGATGCGTGCGCTCAACGAGGGCGACATCGCGATCTCGACCATCGTGCGCGCCCACGATCAGGCGCTGATGCGGATCGAAGCGTCGGGGCCGCGGGTCACCATCGGCGCCGGCGTCACCTTCGCGAAGATATTGGCCGACCGCGATCTCGCCTTTCTGCATGCCCCTGCCCGCTCGGTCGGCGGTCCCGCGGTTCGTAATATGGGCACCGTCGGTGGCAATCTGTTCGCGCCGAACCCCTATGGCGATTTCACGGTTGCGCTGCTCGCGCTTGATGCCGTGGTTTCCGTGCAGGGCGGCTTCGGCGCACGTGACGTGCCGATCGAGGAATTCCTCCAATCGCGCGAGCGGCAGGCCGGTACGCTGGTGCTGTCGGTCTCCTGCCAGAAGCCGTTGAGCCCCGACGCCTTCCGCTATCGCAAAATCGCGCGCATCAAGCCAAAGGGTGGCTCGGTTATTACGCTGGCGGCCCATCTGCCTGTCAGCAGCGGACGCGTCATGGGCGCGCGGATCGCACTGGGCTCGATGGCGCCAACGCAAATCCGCGCCAAGGCCGCCGAGCGCGCGCTCGAAGGACGGCCGCTCGATGCGCCCTCGATTGCTGCTGCAGCTTCGGCGGCGGTCGAAGGCACCTCGCCCACCGATACCGCGCTCGCCAGCGGCTGGTATCGCCGTGAAATCGTCGGCGTTCACCTCCGACGCTTGTTGTCCGGTCAGGAATAGGATCGCCATGGCCAAGACCGCCCTGCAATTCCGTCACAATGGCCGCGATGTTGCGATCTTCGTCGATGGCGGCACCAATCTCCTTGTCGCGCTGCGCGAGCTGATCGGCGACACCACGCCGAAATTCGGCTGCGGCCAGGGCGGCTGCGGCGCATGCAGCGTACTGATCGATGGCGAGTTGCATCTGTCCTGCCTGACACTTGCGGAGTCCGTGGCCGGCCGTTCTGTGCAGACGCTGGACGGCATCAAGGAAGGCCCCAATTTGCATCCGCTGCAGCGCGCCTTCGCCGACAATTTTGCGGCCCAGTGCGGTTATTGCACGCCGGGCATGCTGATGGCCGCCAAGGCGCTGCTCGACCGCAACCCGTCACCAAGCCGCGCCGAGGTCGTCGAAGCGATCTCCGGCAATATCTGTCGCTGCACCGGCTATGAGCCGATCATCAACGCCGTGCTGGCTGCCGCGTCCGGCGGCCGGGCACGCGCGTAAGGGAAGACATCATGCTGGAACTGCGCAAGGACATCTTCGCCGACGAGCGCGATGATAATCTGAAGGAAATCGGCAAGGGCACGCAGCGGCAGGACATGCTCGGGCATGTCACGGGCACCTCGACCTATTTCGACGATCACAAGCTGCAGGGCATGCTGCATCTGAAGGTCGTGCGCAGCACGCACGCGCATGCCCGCCTGCGCCGCATCGATACGACCGAGGCCGAACATTCGCCGGGCGTGCGGCGGATCATCCGCGGCGCCGACGTGCCGCGCAATCTCAACACGCTGCTGAGCCTGATCAATTTCGGCAAGGACGACGAGCCGTCGCTCGCGGTCGACAAGGTGCGCTACAAGGGCGAGCCGATCGTGGCCGTCGTCGCCGATAGCCCGCGCGAGGCCTATGAGGCCATGACCAAGGTGCGGGTCGACTACGAGCCACTGCCGACGGTGTTCGATGTCGAGGAGGCGCTGAAGCCCGGCGCGCCCGTGGTCAACGAGACCTATCCGAAGAACACCTTCACCTATCACGACATCTACGATCACCAGAAGCTGCGCTTCGGCGATGTCGAGCGCGGGCTTGCCGGCGCCGATCACGTCCTGGAGCAGCGCTACCAGATGTCGCCGATCGAGCATGCGCCGACCGAGACCAATGGCTCGATCGCCGCACCCGACACCAATGGCCGATACGTGGTCTATACCTCGACACAGGCGCTGTTCTTCTCGGTCGACACCTGCGCCAAGATCCTGGATGTGCCCTCGAACACCTTCCATTTTATCGGCGGCACGGTCGGAGGCGGCTTCGGCGGCAAGGTGGATACGCTGACCGAGCCGCTTTGCATTCTGGGCGCCATGCTGACCGGGCGCCCCGTGCGCTATGTGTTCGGGCGGGAGGAGGAGATGCAGTATGGCCCGCCGCGCGGCGCCGAGCGCATCTACATCAAGGACGGCGTGATGCGCGATGGCCGCATCGTCGCGCGCAAGGTGCGCGCCTATTTCGACAGCGGCGCCTACACGCGGCTGTCTAGTTATGCCGCGGTCAAATGCGCTGCGCATTTGCCGGGCCCCTACACCATTCCCAACGTCTATGGTGACGTCTATTGCGTCTTCACCAATCGCACGCCGGCCACCGCCATGCGCGGATTCGGCGTCACGGCGATGGACTTTGCGATCGAATGTCAGATGGACAAGCTCGCAAATCTCGTCGGCATGGACCCGATGGAGTTCCGCATCCTCAATGCCTATCGCGACGGCGACATGAAGGCGCATCGGCGCGAGGCCAAGAACACCGCGCTGATCGAATGCGTCCAGGTCGCCGCCGAGAAGGCCAAATGGCCGCTGCGCGAGGAATTCAAGCGCGCCTCATCGCGCAAGGATGGCGGCGGCGAACGTGCCGTCGTGCCGCCAACCCCACGCGAATCCCGCCCGCAGCCTGCTACGGCTTCGCAGCAGCGTACGACCTATGACCGCGCGCCGGCCGCGTCACGCGAGCCACCGCCGGCCCCTCCGCCACCGTCTCCTACACCAAGGCCGCCAGCAGCGCCGTCGCATGGCGCCGCCCGTTTCTCCTCCGTCTTCGGCACCAGGAGGCGCTGACATGACCCGGCATCGCGGACGCGGTATCGCATCGATCAATTATCCCATCGGCATGAATCTCGGCGGCGACCCCAGCCAGGCGCTGGTGCATTCCAATCCGAGCGGCAAGTTCACGGTCGCATTGTCGTCCATCGACCTCGGCCAGGGCATGAAGTCGGTGACGCGGCAGATCTGCGCGGAGACTCTCGGCGTGCCCGTCCAGGATGTGTATGTCGATACCGCGGACTCCGACACCGGCCCGCACTGCATGGGCTCGTTCGCCTCGCGTGGAACGCACCGCGTCGGCAACGCGGTGATGGCCGCGGCGAAGGAAGCACGCGGCGTGATGATGGAAGCCGCCGCCGAAGAGCTCGAAGTGAATGCCGCCGATCTCGAAACCGATGGACGCGGCAACATCCACGTCAAGGGCGCGCCGCACCGGTCGATCTCGACCAAGGACGTCGCGATCGCCGCCCAGTTCAAGCAGGGCAAGACGATATCCGGGCGTGGCATATTCCTGGTGCCACTTTCCAATGTCGATCCCGAGACCGGCGAGATGTCGCCCGCGACCTGCTACGCCCATGCCAGCATGGTCGCCGAGGTTGAAGTCGACGATGAGACCGGCGAAGTCGCGATGGTCCGTATGGACAGCGCCTATGAGCTCGGGCGTGCGCTCAATCCGCGGCTGGTCGAGCAACAGTTGGTCGGCGGCGCCTGGATGGGTGTCAGCCACGCGCTCTACGAGACACCCGAGCCTTATTATCCCGATCCCGTCCACGGCCCGCGTGACTTTGTCGAGTACCTGATGCCCGGCCCCGGCGACATCTGCCCGCATGACATCGCGGTGCTGGAACGTCCTGCGGCCGATGGTCCGTTCGGCGCCAAGGGCCCCGGCGAAATGTGCGCCAATCCGGTGCTGCCGGCGGTCGCGAATGCGATCTTCAACGCAGTCGGCGTTCGCATCGACGATCTGCCGATCACGCCGGAAAAAGTCTTGCGCGCAATCAAGGCCCAGGGCGGCGCGCGCCCACAGGCGCGACGCTGAGGGTCTTGGGATGGCGGTCCGCGGCACCATCGTCGGCATCGACAGCCCCGAGGCGCTGGAGAAGGCGTTGCGGGCCGCCTATTACCTTGCGGACGAAGGGCTCGCGACCGCAGCCTATCTCGGTCTCGCCCTCGGCAAGCCGTTGCTGCTCGAAGGCGCGCCGGGCGTCGGCAAGACCGAGGCTGCGAAGGCGATTGCCGCCGTGCTCGGCCGAAGGTTGATCCGCCTGCAATGCTACGAGGGCATCGACGCCTCCGCCGCGCTCTACGAGTGGAATTATCCGCGCCAGATGCTGGCGATCCGCCAGGCTGGCGAAGAGAGCATCGACATCTATGGCGAGGCGTTCCTGATCGAGCGGCCGATGCTCGCGGCCTTGCGCGCGCCGGATTCGGCCGTGCTGCTGATCGACGAAATCGATCGCGCCGACCAGGAGTTCGAAGCCTTCCTGCTTGAGTTCCTGTCCGACTTCCAGATTTCCATCCCCGAACGCGGCACCGTGCGCGCGGCCGAGCGGCCCGTCGTGGTGCTGACGTCGAACCGGACGCGCGACCTCCACGAAGCGCTGCGGCGGCGCTGCGTCTATCACTGGATCGACTATCCCACCGCCGAGCGCGAGGCGCGGATCGTGATGATGCGCGCCTCCAGCGTCGCCGAACAGACGGCACGTGCGGTGGTTGCCGCCGTGGGAAAACTCCGGCGCGAGCCGCTCAGCAAGGCACCCGGCATCGCCGAAGCGGTCGATTGGGCGGAAGCTGCGACGCTCCTGCACAAAGGCGGCGCGCGCTGGCCGGATGCGTTCAAGCGCTCGATCGGCGTCGCGCTGAAGGACGAGGAGGACCTTCACTTCATCTCGCCACGGCTCGACGCGTTGATAGCGGAGGCAGCCGCGTGAGCGAGGAGCTTCAGTTACCGCGTGCGGCAAGAGTTTTCATCTCCTTTGTCGCGCTGCTGCGCGCCAATGGATTTTCAGTAGCACCCGAGCAGACCACCGCCTTCCTTGCGGCGATCGAATTGCTGGGGCCGCACAGCATCGAGCACATCCGCCAGGCCGGCATCGCTACGCTGGCGCCACCCCCGGAGCGGCGCGCGACCTATGACCGGCTGTTCGACATCCATTTCCGGGGCAGCGAGGCGATCGAACGGGCGGAAGGCGAAGACGAGGAAACGGTCCGCCTGCAGGAAGAAGGCCGTGGCGAGGATGAGCCGCCGCTATCAGATGAAGCCAACGAATCCGGCCTTGCCGCGGCGCGGGCGGAAGCCTTGGTCGAACGCCGTTTTGCTCACGGGTCAGCCAATGACGCGCTGCGCCGTCTCTCCCGCGAAGCCCCTAGCCGACTGCCTCGGCGACGCGGCCATCGCCGCATGCGCGCCCGCCGCGGCCCCTTTGCCGATCTGCGCCGTACCCTGCGCGACAGCGTGCGCAACGATGGCGAGGTGTTGAGGTTGGGGCGGTTGCGGCGAAGAGCACGGCCGCGCAAGCTGCTGCTGCTGATCGACGTTTCCGGCTCGATGAAGGCACGCACTGAAGAGAACATGAAACTCGCGCATGCACTGCTGCAGGCGGTCAGCCATGCCGAAGTGTTCACCTTCGGCACGCGCCTTACCCGCGTCACCCGGCCGCTTCGGCTCAAGCGGCGCGAGCAGGCGCTGAACGCGGCGGCGCATCTGGTCAGCGACTGGGATGGCGGGACCCGGATCGGCGACGCCCTGCAGGCATTTCTCGCCGTGCCGCGCTTTGGCGGCTATGCGCGCGGCGCGGCTGTCATCATCGTTTCCGATGGTCTTGAGCGCGGCGACGTTTCCGCGCTGCGCGACGCCGTTACAAAACTCGCGCGACGAGCCTGGCGGGTGAGCTGGCTGACGCCGCTGGCGGGCGGTCCGGGCTTCCGGCCGCAAACCGAAGCCCTGATCGCAATCCAGCGCTTCGTCGATGATCTCGTCGACGGCGGATCGAGCGCTGCCGTCGTGTCGCATCTATTGTCCCTTGGAAGGAAAGCAGCGTGAGTGAGTTCGTCGACGCGCATCATCATATCTGGCGTCAGGCGGACCTGCCCTGGCTGGTCGGTCCGATGCAGCCGCGGATTTTCGGTCCCTATGAGCCGATTCGGCGCGACTACCCGATTGAGGAATACCTTGCCGACCTCGCCGGCACCGGCGTGACAAAGTCGGTCTATGTGCAGACCAACTGGGCCAACGAGCGCTTCGAGGATGAGACCGCCTGGGTACAAGAGACGGCAGATCGACACGGCTGGCCGCATGCGATCGTGTCCTATGCCGATTTCAGCGTCGACGATGTGCGGCCGCAACTCGATCGTCTCGCCAGATATCCGCTGGTGCGCGGCGTGCGCATGCAACTGCACTGGCACGAGAACCCGCTGTATCGTTTTGCGGCACGCGCCGATCTCTGTGCCGATCCGAAGATCCGGCGCAACATCGCGCGGCTCGCCGATTACGGCTGGAGCTTTGACCTGCAGGTGTTCGCGCCGCAGATGGCCGATGCTGCCGGTCTCGCCGAGGCCTGCCCGAACGTGACGTTCATCCTGCAGCATGCGGGCATGCTGGAAGACCTCTCGCCACAAGGACGCGCAGCCTGGCGTGCCGGCATGGCGAAACTCGCCCAATGCCCGAACGTCGTCTCAAAGCTTTCCGGGCTGGGCACGTTCATTCATCGCAACGACGGCGCGCATATCGCCGAAATCCTCAATGACACAGTCGCATTGTTCGGCGCCGAACGCTGCCTGTTCGGCTCGAATTTTCCAATCGAAAAACTCTGGACGACCTATCGCGATCTGGTCAACGCCCATCGTACCGCCGCCGCAGCGCTTCGCGGCGAACAGCGCGATGCGATTTTCGGGGCCACCGCGACGCGCGTCTATCGGCTTAAATCATAAGAAATCGAGTTGGGAGGAAGTTATGCCGTTGGAAATCAAGGTTTTGGACTATGGCGACATCGAGCTGGAATTGAGCTTTCTCGTGCTCGGCCACGACTGCGGCCGCACCCGCCGCGTCCTTACCCTCGGCTTCCTGATTCTCGGCGGCCCCTACCCGGTCGTCGTCGACACCGGCTATCGCTCCAACCAGATCATGGAAACGCTGGGCATGCGCGGCCTGCAGTTTCATGAGAACATGATCGAGAACCAGCTGATGCGTCACGGCGTGCGCATGGGCGACGTGCGCTTCGTCTGCCACACCCATTTGCATATCGATCACGCCGGCAAGGACGATCTGTTCCCGATGAACACCACGGTCGTCTTGAACCGCAAGGAGCTTGAATATTCCGTCTCAGGGCTGATGCATCCGCAATATCCAGCGCCCGACATCAAGCACCTCGTCGACCGCCTGCACACCAAGAGCGCGCTGCGCTTCCTCGACCTCGAGATCACGGGCCCGGTCGAGCTGATGCCGGGTGTCTATTGCGACGCCGCCAACGCACACACCGAAGGCTCGATGAACATCCATGTTCACACCGCCGACGGCATCGCCACCATCTGCGGCGACGTGATCTACGATTTCAACGACCAGATCGTCACGCCCTTCAACGAGATCCACGACGCCGAGCCGCGCACGACGGGCAATCACGGCACCAGCAAACGAGCCGAGAAAGCCGCGATCAAGAAGCTGCTCTCCAGCTCACGTTATTTGCTGCCGATCCATGATCGGCCGGCCAAGATCGAAGGCGGCAACGTCGTTGGCCGTCTCCATGACCAGGTGCCGGGCCCGGTGGTGCAATCCCTGCCCCAGCGCAACTGGTTCCCGGCCTGAACGCAAAGGACGGCATCATGACGCATGTAACGCTACGGAGTGAATTCGAAAGCCTGATCGACCCCTATGCGCCCGTCGGTCAGGTCGGCACCGGCTTCGACTTCACGGAGGGACCGATCTGGCATCCGACCCTGCATTACCTGCTGTTCTCGGACATGCCGGGCGACGTTCGCCGGCGCTGGGATGTGCGGCGCGGCGTCGTCGAGGTCAAGCGTCCATCGAACAAATGCAACGGCATGACCTATGACGTCGAGCTCAATCTCATCGTCTGCGAGCACGCCACCTCCTCGCTGATCCGCGAGCGGGCGGACGGCAGGCGCGAGGTCATCGCCTCGCATTTCGAGAACCAGGAGCTGAACAGCCCGAACGATGTCTGCGTGCATTCGAGCGGCGCGATCTATTTTTCCGATCCCTGGTACGGACGCATGCCGGTCTATGGCGTCGAACGGCCACGTCAACTTGGCTTCCAGGGCGTCTACCGTGTCCCGCCGGGCGGTGGCGCGCCAAAACTGCTGGTCGATCGCTACCTGTTCGAGCAGCCGAACGGCCTCTGCTTCTCGCCCGATGAGCGCACGCTTTATGTCAACGACACCGTGCAGACCCTGATCCGCGCCTTCGATGTCGAAGCCGACGGCTCGCTTTCCAATGCACGCGTGCTCGCAAGCGGCATTCGCTCCGAACTGGAGCCCGGTGTGCCCGACGGCATGAAATGCGACCAGCGCGGCAACATCTGGGTGACGGCGCCGGGCGGCGTCTGGGTCTATTCGCCCGCCGGCGAGTTGCTCGGCAAGGTCCGCGTGCCCGAGCTTGTCGCCAATCTCGCCTGGGGCGGGCCTGATTTCCGCACGCTCTATCTGACCGCAACGCACTCGGTCTATGCGATCCCGATCAAGGTCGGCCCGCGCCACGAGCCTTATATGAGCACGCGGTCCTCTTCTGCCGGCACCGGCGCGGCCTCCGCGTCAACCAGCACGGCGCCGATCCTGTCCGGCCAGGACATGCAGATCGATCCGCGCCGCTGCGCCATGATCATCCAGGATTTGCAGAACGATGTGATCATGGATGGCGGAGCCTTCGCGGATTCCGGCGCTCCGGCGCATGCCAAGCAGCAGCAGGTGATCGACAATGTCCGGCGCCTCGCGGCGACAGCGCGCTCGCGCGGCGTCGTCATCATCCATGTCTGGTTCGTCGTCGAAGCCGGCGCGCCAGGCGTCACGCTGAATGCGCCGCTGTTCGAAGGTCTGGTCGACAGCAAGGCCATGGTGCGCGGCAGCTGGGGCGCGGCTCCGGTACCGGGGCTCGAGCCGCAGGCCGGAGATTTCATCGTCGAAAAAATGCGCATGAGCGCCTGGGAAGGCACGCGGCTGGAGACCATCCTGAAGGCGACCGGCCGTGACATGATCATCAACACAGGTGCCTGGACCAACATGTCGGTCGAGCACACCGCGCGCACCGGCGCCGACAAGGGCTATTTCATGATCGTGCCGGAAGATTGCTGCTCGACCATGAATGCCGACTGGCACAACGCCTCCATCAACTTCGCGCTTCAAAATGTTTCCGTCGTGACCAACGCCGACGCCGTCTTGAAGGCGCTGGGCTGAACGGGCTCGGCCAATGCCCAAGCTCTTTCACCTGAACTGCTCGCCGCGCGCGGACTCCGAGTTCGCCGCCGGCGCGCGGATTTTCCTCGACGGCTTCAGGCAGGCACGGCCGGACTGGGACATCGACGTGATGAACCTCTGGCGGGACCATTTGCCGGAGTTCGAGGGATATGTGCTGGAGGCCAAATATGCCCGCATGAACGGGCGGGCCTTCACCGACTCGCAGCGCGACGCCTTTGCAGTCGCCGAGCGCATCGCGGTGCGGCTGGCGCTCGCCGATCGCGTTCTGATCTCGACGCCGATGTGGAATTTCAGCATTCCCTACAAGCTGAAGCAGTGGTTCGACGTGATCGTGCAGCCCGGCCTGACCTTCCGCTTCGATCCGGCGACGGGCTATCAACCCCTGCTCAAGGACCGGCCGACGCTCGTGATCGTCGCGAGTGGCGGCGACTTCATCACCGGCATGAACCGCGGCCGCACCGACATGGCGACGCCTTACCTGCGCGAGGCGCTGCGTTTCATCGGCGTCGGCAATGTGCGCTTTGTGCCGATCGGCCCGACGACCGGGCCAGCCGATCCAATCAGGGCAGCGCGAGAGACCGCACATCGGCGCCTCGCCGAACTGGCCGCACGCTTCTGATCTCAGAACGTCATCTTCAAGCCGGCATAGAAGGCGCGCGGGAGTGCCGGGCTCACCGAGCGCGCGTCGGTGAAGGCCGCGCCGCCATTGGCGAAGTTCGGCAGCGCACCTGTGTCGAAGAAGGTCCCGTAGGTCGCATAACGATTATCGAAGACGTTATTGATCTTACCGTACACTTGAAGCGACTTGTTGATCTGATACGAGGCGTGAAGGTTGAAGACCGTATAGGCCGGCAGCTTCGGCGCCTGATTGGAATTGTCGCCCACCAGAAACTGGCTGCTCACGAACACGGCATCGGCGCCGACCTTGAACGCGTCGGTGACAAAATAGTCGAAGCCAGCCTTGACCAGATGGCGGGGGATGGCGGGAATCTGATCGCCGGGCACGACCTGCACGTTGCCTTCAACGGCGAACGGGCTGTTGGAGCCCAGTTGCAGCGCATCCAGGAAGCGCGCATCGATGAAGGTATAGCTGGCATAAAGCTGGAATGCCGATGATTTGAGCTTGGCTTCGGCCTCGATGCCCTGCCGGCGGGTCGAGCCGACATTCTGGAAAAAGCCGAACCCCTGCAACACCGGGTCGGGAATGGCAAGGATGTCATCGGTGTTGGTGGCGCGGAATCCGCCGAGCTTCCATTCGAGCGTTCCGACGTTCATTTCCCTGGTACCCCGGAAACCGGCTTCGACGGTACGCGACACCACCTGCTTCAACGGCGGATCGGAGACAAGGAACGCTGCGACGATGCACGGCCTCGCCGGATCGGCGCAGCCGAGCTCCAGCGGCGTCGGCGCGCGGTTGGCTTCCGAGTAGCCGGCATAGGCCGTCAGCTCCGACGTGATCTTGTAGGTGCCACCGATGATCGGATTGAAGCGGTCGAACGTCTCGTTGCCGTTGAGCTGCGTACCGATCTGGTCTTGCAGCGCGATCCGCGCGTCGTTGAATCGACCGCCCGCCGTAATCGAGAAGGCTTTGGTGACGTCGAACGTATCGAGCACATAGACGCCGGTGTATTGATTGGTCGTGCGCAGCGACACCGGACCGATCGATACGGGATTTCCGGACTGTCCGAGAAAGATCCCGCTGCCGCTGATGACATAATTCGAGGCGACCGTCCCGAGTTCGCCGCTGGCGATGAAACGCGAAACGCTGGAGTTGATGCTGGTGCCGACGACAAAACGGTTGTCGTGGCCGAACAGCTGGTCGGTATTGGTCGCCTGCACCGAAAAGCCCCCGGTAGTCGAGCGCGTGCTCGTCCGATCGATTTCTCCCAGCAGTGCATCGGGCGCAAAGGGATTGGCCAGTTGCATCCCGTTGAGCCCGTTTGCCGGCGTGCTGTTATCGTTGAAGCACAGCAATGTTGCGTCGGCGGCGCAGGGCTGGGCGCCCGTGGGATTGGCATCCACGGTCTGCTGGCCGAACGCGCGAACATGCGCGACACCCTCGAACGTCCAGGTCGGGTTGATTTCGACCCTTGCCGTCAAGTTGGCGTAGGCAACCTGGTTGGCCGTCGTTTGCGGGGTTGTGTAGGTCGCACCCCAATATTGTTGCAGCAATTCAATCGGCACCGTCGTTGCCGCACCGAATTTGTTATCGGCGACTCCCATGTTGAGATGGAATTCGGCATTCTCGTTCCGATAGCCGACATCGCCATAGAAACGCTTGACTTCCGACGGCGAGAAATTCCGGAACCCGTCGTCATGCACCCCTTCAAGCGCACCATAGACGGCAAAGCTATCTGCCTGCTTGCCCCACTGCGCCGAGCTCTGGATCCGGTTGTAGGAACCGCCCATCGTATTGATCTCGGCGCCTTGATAGCCAAAGCCGTCCTTCATCTGAACGGTGACGGCGCCACCCAGTGCATTGAGACCAAAGGCGGGATTGTTCGTCACCACGGCAATCGACTTGATTGCGGCGGTCGGGATCAGATCCCAATTGACGGTGTCGCCGAACGCTTCGTTGATACGCACGCCGTTCTGGTACACAGCTAATCCCTGCGGCGTGCCCGCCACCGGCGAGCCGACAAAACCGCGAAAATCGACACTTGGCTGGAAAGGATTACCGGCGACCTCGTTGATGTTGATCGCAGGCACGCTGTGCAGCAGGGCATCCGTGACGTTCAGCGAATCGGTACGTTCGATCTGACTGGAATCCACGAAGTTGATGCTTGAGGGCACCTTGTCGACCGCGAGAGCCGTGCTGGGAGTGGCGAGCGGCGTTGTTGGATAGACCCGAAGCCTCGCCACAGGCTGAACAGCAGGGCGGACGACGCGAGCCGCGCTCCCACTTCTCGTACGCTGCCCGGGCTTGGCTTCGGTCTTTGGCGGGGAAACTTCGACGGCGGGCAGCTCGGTGGTGTAGCTTCCGGAGTCCTCGGCGTAAGCCAATCCATTTTCGGCGACCAGGACCGCCGACACCGACGCGAGAAGCAATACGCGAACGCCCATCCATTCCGCCCCAATCCGTTCCGGCTTCTTTGTCCCCACCAGTTCGGACTTGCGATATTAGTGCCCAAAGGGCCGCGCGCCAGCCGCAAAAAGTCCCGAACCATTCGGGAAAATTCCCGAACGCCATCCACGCCTCCAGGTCCGGATTTTTCCCGCCACTCAGTTGTGCTATGCGGGTTGGGACAAGAGGAGCACAATCTTGAGCGGCATTCTCGTGGTCGACGATCATCCCGTCATTGCAAAGGCGTGCGGTCTCGTGCTCGAGCCCATCGGCATCGAAAAGATCGTCTCCGCCCATGACGTGGATGCAGGCTACAGGGCCTTTCTTGAGCACGAGCCGGAAGTATGCATCATCGACCTGTCGCTGCACGGAGAGGAGCTGGATGGCATTGAACTGATCAAGCGCATCCGCTCACGCAACGCGAGTGCAAAAATCCTCGTCTTCAGCATGCGGTCCGACCGCAGCAGTTTCGTTGCGGCGATCGAGGCCGGCGCGACAGGTTACCTGATCAAGGACTCGCCGACGGACGAATTTGCCAAGGCCGTGCGGAAGACCCGATTGGGCCGCCGCTATATCGATCCCCAGCTTGCCCTCAACCTGGCATTTCCCAGGAACGCTGCGCTCTCTCCAAGGGAACGGCAGATACTCGACCTGCTGCTGGAGGATGTGCCTGGCGCAACCACTCGCGAGTCGGATGACCACAAGCCGCGGGACCAACATTGAGCTGTCCCGTTACAGCGCGCCCGTGGGAACCATTGCCTCGATGGTGACACCGCTCTCCCCGGAGGCCACCGTGAGCGAGCCGCCCAATGCCAACAGCCGCTCCCGCATACCAGTCAGGCCGAGGCCGAACTTCTGGTCCGGCTTCAGCCCGCGGCCGTTATCGCAGACCCGCACCAGCGCGTAGTCGCGCGCGTCCCTCGATCCCGCCGGCCGCTCCGCTGGTGCAATGCTGACATTGATCTCGGTCGCATCGGCGTGCCGGAACACATTGGTGAGCGCCTCCTGCACGACACGGTAGATCGTCAGGTCCGCGGTCTCGCCGGTTTCGCCGAGCGATTGCGCGATCGTTGTCTCGATGGTCACATCCGGATGGGATTCGTTCCACAGGCGCAGCAAGGCGCCAAGCGCTTCGCGAAGCCCGAGCTCCGCGAGTCCGACGGGTCGGAGCTTCTCCAAAATGCGGCGGGTGAGCTGTTGCAGCCCGTTGACCTGTTCGAGAATGGCGCTGCCATGTTTGCGTAACGGCGCCGCTTCCGGCTCATGGGCTTCCGCCAGCCGCATCATAGCGCCGACATGCGCACGCAACACAAAGAGATGCGGCCCGAATTCGTCATGCAGCTCGCGCGCGATCTCCTTGCGCTCCAGGTCCTGCAGCGACACCGCCCGTTCGGCAAGCCGTCTTCTCTCCTCGACCGACTCGCCCAGCGTCATGGCGAGATGGTTCAGCCGGGTGCAGATCGCGGCGAGCTCTGGTGCCCCGCCGGGCTCGACGCGCGCGTCGTAGGCGCCGGCTTCGATCCGCGTCATCGCCTGCGAGAGCGCTTCCAGGGGCGCCAGCGCTCGGCCGATGACCATCATTGTAACCAGGAATAGCGCGACGGCGACCGCGGATCCGACCTCGAGCTGGGTGACGATCCCATCCCAGATCTCCGCAATTTCATCGTTCGGGATCGAGGTGATGACGAGCGCCGATGGCCTGCCGTGGATTGAGACCGGGACGCGGACCGAGGTCTGCTCGGGGTGAACAAGTGTGACAAACCAGCCCGGCACAGAGTGGGCATCGTCCCCCATGTTGGCAGCGTTGGTGGGAACGGACGTCGCGGCTCCCTCGTCCTGCCGCGTGATGCTAACGTGCCGCAGCCGCTGGAGATCTTGCACGATCTGGTCCAGCCGTGTGTCGGGGTTGAGGGCCTCATTGAGGCCGGCTACGATGGTTTCGACGAATTCGCGCGCCAGGCGCGTGACACTTTGATCTTCTGCCTGAACACGCGGCGCGGCCTCCAGCACGAGCCGCCCCACGTTTATGGCAAGGCCGAGCGCCAGCACCAATGCCAGCAGCAAATTGATGCGCCCACGCAAGGATAATCTCTGCCACATGACGCCTTCCCCATCGTGTCGCGTTCGGTTCCGCAGCAAACGGAAGCGTTGACAGGCAACTGACCCGCCTGTCTAAATGTAGCGTACCGCAATCTCGCCACGGTTGCATGGCCGATTGAAGCTGTTTCGTCGGCGTTGCGACACGGTGCAGCAACGGGACTGATGGGCTCGGGGCGAATTAAATGCGCGTTCTGATCGTGGATGATCATCCGATCGTGGCTTCCGGCTGCCGCACCGTGCTTGCCGACGAGCCGGAGATCGTCCTGCTGGAAGCGTCCGATGCGGAAAGTGCCGAGCGGGTTTTCCTCGCCGAGCATCCCGACATGTGCGTGATCGACATCAACCTGCCGACGGTATCAGGCTTCGAGCTGGCGCGGCGCCTTCTGGCGCACAGCGCGTCCGCGCGCATCATCATGTTCAGCATGAACGACGACCCGGTCTTTGTCGCCCGCGCCATCAAGATCGGCGCCAAGGGTTATGTCGCCAAGACCGGCGATCCCAACGATCTCGTCGCAGGCGATCCGGGAGGTCGGAAAGGGAGGCGTCTATCTGCCTCCGGCAATCGCGCGCAGCATCGCGTTTGCAGGCCCCGCTGTCGCAAAGAGCCCGCTGTCGAAGCTCAATTCGCGCGAAATGGAGATCCTGCGTCTGCTCAGTTCCGGCAAGAGCCTGTCCGAGATCGCCTGGCTGGTGCACTCGCCCTACAAGACCGTCGCCAACACATCCTCGATCATCCGCCATAAGCTCGGTGTGCGCACCTCCGCCGAGCTCGTGCGCCTCGCGATCGAGAGCGGCGTATCCTGATGACCATGCAAACCGTTTCGCTGAACCGCTCCCACGGCGGCACCCAGGGCGTCTATCGCCACGCGAGCCGCGAGACAAAGACCGACATGACCTTTTCCGTTTTTGTTCCGGACCATCGCGAAGGAGCAAAGCTGCCCGTGGTCTGGTATCTGTCGGGGCTCACCTGCACCCATGCCAATGTGACGGAGAAGGGCGAGTTTCGCGCCGCCTGCGCCGAGCACGGGCTGATTTTCGTTGCGCCCGATACCAGCCCGCGCGGCGAAGGCGTGCCCGGCGATCCCGCCAATGCCTATGATTTCGGCCTTGGCGCGGGATTCTATGTCGATGCGACGGAGGCGCCGTTTGCCCGCAATTATCGGATGTGGAGCTATGTGACCGAGGAGCTGCCGCAGCTTGTCGTGGGCCAGTTTCCGGTTGATGCAAGGCGGCAATCGATCATGGGGCACTCCATGGGCGGCCACGGCGCACTCACGGTCGCATTACGTCATCCCGATCGTTATCGCGCGGCGAGCGCCTACTCGCCGATCGTCGCACCCTCGCAAGTGCCGTGGGGTATGAAAGCGCTCGGCGGCTATCTCGGCAACAACAAGGCCGCCTGGCGCAAGCATGATGCAGTCTCGCTGATCGAGGACGGCGCGAGATTTTCAGAGTTCCTGGTCGATCAAGGCGACGCCGATCAGTTCCTCGCCGAGCAGCTTCGCCCCGAATTGCTGCAGACGGCTTGCGAGAAGGCAGGTATTCCGCTCACCTTGCGACGCCAGGCTGGCTACGACCACAGTTACTATTTCATCTCCACCTTCATGGGCGATCATCTGCACTGGCACGCACAGCGGCTCAAGGCTTGAGCTTCGCAGGACTAACGCGCCCGCGGCGCGCCGTAATTGGGCGCGAGCAGCCGTTCGCGCAGGAGATAGCGGGTGGCGCGCGACCAGGATTCTTCCGTATTGCCGCGCATGTCGACGCTCGCAGCCGTGACGAGCCGGCCGGCCTGCGCATCGTGCAGGTAAACATTGACATTGAGGATGAGGTTCGAAACCTTTTGCACCACCCCGGTGATGTAGAGGTCGGCGCCGAGCTGTTGCGCCAGTTTCACGTCGCAGCCGCCGCACGCTTGTAGATTGCTCTGATGCGCCGCAGCATTGACCGGTGCGATGTCAATAATCTGGAACTTGCCGGACTCGCCAAGTTCCTTGCGCAGCTGGTCACCGACCCGCGCCAGACGTTCACGCTCATCGGGGCGCGTCCCATAGACTTCGCCATCAAGGCTCGAGTCGATCATCTCGAAATCGAACACCGCAAGCTTCGGCGGCTCGGCGGCCTGGGCGAATGCCCAGCTCGCCAGCATCAGAAATATGGAAGCAGCGAGCGCTCTCATGATCGTGACCTGCAAAACCGCGATGGCGAAGCGACACAAGTAGGGTTGCAAGCTAGGACATTTCGGTCTTGTTTCAAGCAGAGTTCTCCACCCAAGGAGGACAGGGAAACGCCATGATCCGAGGGTTGGTTGGTGCGATCGCTTTGAGCATGGTGGCAAGCCACGCGCTCGCGGCCGACGCCCTCCAGGTCGGCATCGGCTATCTCCGCCACGATCGCGTCAAGGAGACATTGTCCCTTGTCCAGCAGCCGGCTGCGAACGACGGGGTTGCCGGGGCGCGGCTAGCAATCGAGGACAACAACACCACCGGAAAGTTTCTCAACCAGCATTTCACGCTGGATGAAATGCGCCTCAAGGAAGGGGACGATGTCGTCAAGGCGGCGACGACGTTGGCCGAGCACGACGGCTTCATCATTCTCGATCTCCCGGCGGACGAACTGCTGAAAGTCGCCGACACGCTGCGCGACCGCGGCACCGTGCTGTTCGACGCCGGCTCCATCGACGACCGGCTGCGCGAGCAGGACTGCCGCGCCAACGTCGTCCATGTCGCCCCGACGCGCTCGATGCTGGCAGACGGGCTCGCCCAATATCTGGTGTGGAAGCAGTGGAAGCGCTGGCTGCTGGTCGTCGGCTCGCACGACAATGACAAGCTCTATGCCGACGCACTGCGCCGCGCCGCGACCCGCTTTGGCGCGAAAATTGTCCAGGAGCGGACGTTCGAAGACACCGGCGGCGCACGCCGCACGGATAGCGGCGTCACCTTGATCCAGCGTCAGATGCCGGTCTTCACCCAGCAGGCGCCGGCGTATGATGTTCTCGTCGCCGCCGACGAGAGCGAGGTTTTTGCGTCCTACCTGCCCTACCGCACCTGGGATCCGCGGCCGGTGGCGGGTTCGGCAGGACTGGTACCGACAAGCTGGGACGCCGCGCACGACCAATGGGGTGCCATCCAGATCCAGAACCGCTTCATCAAGCTGAACTCCCGCCACATGACGGCGCTGGATATGCAGGCCTGGACTGCCGCGCGCATGGTCGGCGAGGCCACCTCACGCACCAATTCGGGCGATGCGAAGACGGTGTTCGCATTCATCAAGGGAAAGGATTTTTCCATTGCGGCTTTCAAGGGCCAGCGCTTGACATTGCGGGACTGGAACCTGCAGCTGCGCCAGCCCATTCTGCTGGCCGATGGACGCATGGTGGTTTCGGTCTCGCCGCAGGAAGGTTTCCTGCACCAGGTCTCGGAACTTGATACGCTCGGGGTCGACCGGCCCGAGACCAAATGCAAACTGCAGTGACCGCGGAGAGGCGTTGATGTGGCGTAGTTGCCTGCTTTCCCTGACAGCGCTCTGGCTGACGGCAAGCCCCGCTTCGGCCTATGTCGCCTATGTCTCGAACGAGAAGGGCAACACAGTTACTGTCATCGACACCGACAAATGGGCTGTGACGGCAACCATCAAGGTCGGGCAGCGGCCGCGCGGCATCGAGTTCACCAGGGATGGCAAGTTCGTGATGGTCGCGGTCGGTGATGACGACACCATTCAGGTGATCGACACCAAAACGCAGCAGATCGTGGACACCCTGCCCTCCGGCCCCGATCCCGAGCTCTTCACCCAGGACGAAGCCGGCAAGATTCTCTATGTCGCCAACGAGAACGACAACACGGTCACCGTCATCGATATTCAGAAGCGTACCCGGCTCGGCGATATCCAGGTCGGCGTCGAACCCGAGGGCATGATGATCAGCCCGGACGGGAAGATCCTGATCTGTACGTCCGAAACCACCAACATGGCGCATTTCATCGACACCGCGACGCGCCAGATCGTCGCCAACGTGCTGGTCGATTCACGGCCGCGCTTTGCCGAGTTCAAGCATGACGGCTCGGAGCTGTGGGTGTCCTCCGAGATCGGCGGCACCGTGTCCATCGTCGATCCGGTCAAGCACGCCGTGACGGGCAAGGTCACGTTCAATATTCCGGGCTTGCGCAGCGAGGCGATCCAGCCGGTCGGGATCGGCATCACCAAAGATGACAAGACCGCCTTTGTCGCACTCGGACCAGCCAACCGCGTCGCCGTAGTCGACGCGACCACCCGTGCCGTAACCAAATATCTTCTGGTCGGCCAGCGGGTCTGGCATATGGCGTTCACGCCGGACGAAAAATATCTGCTGGTGACCAACGGTGTCTCCAACGATGTCTCGGTGATCGACGTCAGCGCGCAAAAGGTCATCAAGACCATCCAGGTCGGTGAATTGCCCTGGGGCGTGACGATATCGCCATGACGACGACCGATGCACCAGCCGCCGTTCAGACTTCGCCGGACACACCTCCCCGGCCCGATGCGGCTGCGATGCCAGCGCTGTCGATCGGTAACGTCAGCCATTCCTACGGCGCCCGGCGTGCCCTGATCGATGTCGACTTCACCGTGGCACCTGCGAGCTTCACCGCGCTGCTCGGCCTGAACGGCGCAGGGAAAAGCACGTTGTTCTCGCTGATCACGCGGCTGTTCGGCATCCAGGCCGGCCACATCGGCATTTTCGGCCATGACATCGGCCGCGCGCCGGGCGAAGCCTTGCGGCTGCTCGGCGTTGTGTTCCAGCCCCGCACGCTCGACCTCGATCTCTCCGTCATGCAGAACCTGCTTTATCACGCAGCGCTGCACGGCATCGGCCGGCGCGACGCGCGTGCACGGGCTGAGGAAGTGCTGGCGCGGATCGGCCTTGCCGATCGCGCCTCGAGCAAGGTGCGCGACCTCTCGGGCGGACAGATGCGGCGGCTCGAGATCGCGCGGGCGCTGTTGCACCGGCCGCGGCTGCTCTTGCTCGATGAGGCCACCGTCGGCCTCGACGTCAAGGCCCGCGCCGACATCCTCACCCATGTCCGGCAACTCGTCACCGAACAGGGTATCGGCGTGCTCTGGGCCACGCATCTGTTCGACGAAATCGCGCCAGGCGACAATCTCGTCATCCTGCATCAGGGCCGCGTCCTTGCGCGCGGCGAATTCGCTGATGTCCTTCAGCAGACGGGCGCGCAAGACATCAATGCAGCCTTCATGCGCCTCACCGGCGCCCAGTCGGGGAGCCTTGCGCCATGAGCTCCACGACCGTCCATCAACGACGCGGATTTTCGCTTGCCGAATATGCCACCTGTCTCAACGGCATCGTGTGGCGGGAGGCGCTGCGTTTCCTGCATCAGCGCGAACGTTTCGTCTCAGCGCTGGTGCGGCCGCTGGTGTGGCTCTTCATCTTCGCCGCCGGCTTCCGCCAGGTGCTCGGCATCTCCATCATCCCGCCCTACGAGACCTACATCCTCTATCAGGTCTATATCGCGCCCGGATTGATGGCGATGATCCAGCTCTTCAACGGCATGCAGTCCTCGCTCTCGATGGTCTACGACCGCGAGATGGGCAACATGCGGACCCTGCTGGTGAGCCCGCTGCCGCGCGGGTATCTGCTGTTTTGCAAACTGCTGGCAGGCACCGCGGTCTCGCTGCTGCAGGTCTACGCCTTCCTGCTGATTGCGTGGTTCTGGGACATCACGCCACCGCCGATCGGCTATCTCACGGTGCTGCCGGCGCTGATCCTGTCGGGCCTGATGCTTGGCGCGCTCGGCATGCTGATCTCTTCGGGCATCAAACAGCTCGAAAACTTTGCCGGCGTGATGAACTTCGTGATCTTTCCGATGTTCTTTGCTTCGTCGGCCCTTTACCCGCTGTGGCGCGTGCAGGAGGGCAGCCCGATGCTCTACTATGTCTGCCAATGGAATCCTTTCACCCATGCGGTCGAGCTGATCCGCTTTGCGCTCTACGGCAAGATCGACTGGGTTTCGCTCGCGGTGGTCGGCGGCTGCACGGCGGCGTTCATGATCGGCGCTATTTTAGCCTATGATCCATCGCGCGGGCTGGCGCGCCGGGGCCCCGCGGGAGGCGAGACATGAAGCTGCGGATAGTGATCGGAGCATTGCTCGCAGTCGTGGGATCGGCCGATGTCTGCGTCGCCGCAGACCCGCGCTACCCGAACTGGCCATGCGCCCAGGCCAAGGTCCCCGAGATTTCCCTCGCCGCAGTGTGGGCCGGCCCGCCGCTCGACGACGCGACGGCGAAATGGAAGGACGACCCCAAGATCAGTGCGCTGGTGGCAAAGCTGGCGGCGCGAAAGCTGGCTTTGGAAGACGCCCAGAAGGCGGCGACGGAATTCCTTTCCACGCCGGGCACCGACAAGATGACCGCCGGCAAGCTGCTGTTCGCCGGCCTGTTCGACACGCTCAACGCCCAGCGTTCTTCGGTCATGAACGGGCTGGAGCGGGTGACGCAGCGGCAGCGCGAGGCCGCGAGCAAGGTCCGCAAGGACACGATCGCGCTGCAGGCGCTGCAGGATGCGACGCCACCCGACCAACCAAAGATCGACGAGCTTGGCAATCAGCTCGTATGGGAGACGCGGATCTTCGAGGATCGGCGTCGCGTCGTCAAATTCGTATGCGAAGTTCCGACCATCATCGACCAGCGCCTGTTCGCGCTCAGCCGCACCATCCAGCAGGAAATGGAATAAGCCGGCCTACCGCCGCGCCGGCCGTTCCTCGCCAGGCCGCGGTTCGGGCTGCGACTCTACCATCGGCAGATTGGCGCGCTCCCAGCCGTCGGTCCCGTCGGGATACCAGACAACGTTGGAATAGCCGTAGGAGAGGATCCGCTTGGCGGCGTTCCACGACATCCAGCAATTGGCCTGGCAATACACGACGACCAGCGCGGCACGATTGCTGCTGGTGGCGTGCTCCAGGCCCTGCCGCAGATAATCTTCCGTCACCGGCGCAAGCTTGCCATAACCCGTATCCGGCAGCCAGATGCTGCCGGGAATGTTGAGGCGCGGCCGGTCGCGCCAGATCGTGCCCGTCGGAAGATTCGACGGCTTTGGCGGGCGCGGCAACACGTCGACGAAAACGCCGGTCTTGGCGCGCCAGATCGTTTCAGCCTCCGCGGTCGCGATAACACGCGCGCCCGTGAGTGTCTCGGGGACCGGTGACCGATATTCTTCGGTGCGGTATTCCTCCGGCTCGAGCACGAGTTCCTGTGTGCGCGCCACCGTCGCCGTTACACATATCGCAAGCAACAAGATGGCCGTACGCAACATCATGGCGACTTCGTCGCTGTCTCCGCGCTGATCGGCTGGTCGTTCTCGTCGAGCAGGGGAACGCCGAAGCCGAGCAGAATCTTGTTGATCGCCGGCTGGTTCTCCTGGATCAGGCGGTTGAGCATCCGCTTCCAGTCCTGATCGGCCGCACGGACGCCCATGCCGATGCGATAGACCATCCGCGGCCCCGTCGTCTCCTTCACCAGCGGCGTGACGTGCAGCGGTGGATCGGCGCTCCTGGCATAAAACCCTGCCATCGGCCCCCAGAGAATGCCGGCGTCGATGTCACCTTTGGTCAGGTCACTGATCATGGCCTGCGCGGATGAATCGACGCGGGTATCGATCATCAGCGGATACGGCTTGGCGTTCGACATCAGACCGGCCGCCGCCATGTTGGTGGCGGGCGGCGTGCCAGCGACGATGCCAATATGCTTGCCCTTCAAGCGCGCATCTTCCAGCGTCGTGACGTCCTCGAGTCCGGAACCCGGTTTCGCGATCAGCGCATAGGCTGTGCGGTAATAGGGATTGGTGCCCTGAACGAGATCATCGCCTTGCGGAAACCCCATGATGACATCGCAGCGATGCGCGCTGAGCGTCACCCGCACGAAGCCGGTCGCCTGCGGGAAGAACATGTAGTCGAGCTTCTTGTTCAGCTTGTCGGCGAAGAGTTGAGCAAGCTTGTTCTCGAACCCCTCACCTTTTTCGTTCGAGAAAGGCAGGTTGCGCGGATCGGCGCAAACCCTCAACACTTTGGGGTCGACGAGCTCGATCGACAGATCGAGACCGCCATCGCTGTTGGTCTGCGCCCGCGCGATGTCGCGGCTGACAAAGGTTGCGGCGATCGCGAGAAGCGGAATCAGCAAGAAGCGATTTAGTGCGACATTTGTCATTGGATACTGCTTTTTCGATTTGGCGCGCCGGTCCCGTCAAAATGCTATGCTTCTCAATTGGAGCGTGCAACAGCATATTCCCTGTTGCGCCATGATGCGATGGAGACGAAAGGATGATTGATCGCCTCTTGCTGCTCGCGGTTCTGGCCGCACTCTGCGCTCTACCTTCGTCGCATGCGCAACAGCAAGCCCTCGCAGTCACCGAAGTCGCTCCCGGCGTTTTCGTCCATACCGGCGACATCGCGCTGATGACGCGCGAGAACGAAGGTGCCATCGCCAATGTCGGCTTCGTCGTGGGCGATGACGCGGTTGCCGTGATTGATACGGGCGGCAGCGTGAGGGAGGGACGCGAGTTGCTGGCCGCCATCCGCGCGAAGACCGGCAAGCCGATCCGCTACGTCATCAACACGCATGGGCACCCGGACCACGTCTTTGGCAATGCTGCCTTTTCCCAGACTGGAACCATCTTCGTCGGGCACAAGAATTTGCCGCAGGCGCTCGCCACGCGGGGGCCGTTCTATCTCGATGCGTTCCGCAAAATCATGGGCGCCGCCTTGATCGATGAGGTCCGTCTTGTGCCCCCGACGCGGCTGGTCGATGGCACCGAGAAGCTGGACCTCGGCTCGCGAACCCTGGTCCTGCAGGCCTGGCCGGCGGCGCATAGCGACAGCGACCTTACCGTGCTCGACGAGAAAACCCGCACCCTGTTCGCCGGTGACCTTGTGTTCCTCATCCACATTCCGGTGATGGACGGCAACCTTCGCGGCTGGCTGGGCCTGATGAGCGACCTCAGTGGGCTGCCGGCCAGCCGCGTGGTTCCCGGTCACGGACCTGTGAGCGAATGGCCGCAAGCGTTGGCCTCCGAGCGCCGCTACCTCGAAACGCTCGCAACGGACGTTCGCACGCTGGTCAAGCGCGGCGCGCCGATTACGACCGCGGCCGAGACCGCAGCGGCGTCAGAGAGATCAAAATGGCAATTGTTCGACGACTACAACGCCCGCAACGCAACCGCAGCATTTTCCGAGATTGAATGGGAATAGCGCGCGCGATAGCCTATGCTAAGAATGCTGCTTCGATTGCTGCTTTGATCTTGGCGAGGAGTGCGACCATGTTCGGACATCGTCTCCGCCGGCTGTGCACGTTGGCTTTGCTGGGCGCTGCGCTTGGAATGCACGCTGCTCCCTTGGGAGCGACGGAAGCCTATGATCCCTGGCCCGGCCTCATTCAGGACATTTTCAACAATCGTCCGATGAATGACGGCGGCGATGTGATCGGCATCGAGATGCCATATCGCGCCGAGGATGCGGCGATCGTGCCGGTGACGTTGAAGTCGAAGCTTTCGCCCGACGACAGCAGGCATGTGGTGGCGATCACGCTGGTGATTGATCAGAACCCGGCGCCGATGGCGGCAAAGTTCGAGTTCGGACCTGACGCCAGGGTATCGGAAATCTCGACGCGGGTTCGCGTCAACAGCTACACCAATGTCCATGCCGTGGCCGAGCTCAGCGACGGCAAGCTCTACATGGTGAAGACCTATGTGAAAGCCTCCGGCGGCTGTTCGGCGCCCGCGGCCAAGAACGTGGAAGAGGCGAAGAGCAGGCTCGGCCAGATGAAATACCGGCAATTCGCCGGCACCGGGCAAGGTCCGGCGAACGGCAAGCGTGAAGCCCAGATCATGATCGGCCATCCCAATAATTCCGGGCTGCAGATGGACCAGCTCACCCATCTCTACATCCCGGCCTTCTTCATCGACGAGTTGCACCTGTGGCAGGACAACAGCCCGGTGCTCTCGATGGAAGGCGGCATCTCGATCTCCGAAGACCCGAATATCCGCTTCACCTATGTCGCGAACGGCGCCACGACGTTTCGCGCCGAAGCCAAGGACACCTCCGGCCACGTCTTCCAGAAGGAATGGAAGGTCGACAATTCCGGCAGCTAATGCGCTGCAGAGGGTCAGTCCGACGCCGACCGACCGCTAGAAGCATCGCACTTCGGCTTCCGCCTGCGCGCGCCGCAGATCGTCCACCGCGCCCTTCGCCTGTTCTGACGAGCGGAACTCACCACCGAGATTACCGCGCACCTGGGACATGCTAAGGACGGTTTCCGCGTTGACGTAGCGATCATAGGGCAATAGCGACGCGATGATGTCGATCGAGCAGGAACACTGCTCGATCGTCTGCCGCGCCTCGCCATTGGCCTTCATGCAGCCATAAACATATTCGGCGCGGGCCGAGGTCGGGTAATCGTTGGCTTCCTCGGCGTGCGCGACCACGGCCGTCAACACGAGTCCGCCGAGCCCGGCGACAATCGGTCGTACCCATCCGACTAATTTCATACCATCTCTCCTGAGAGCAAAAGCTATGCTATCGCTCTTGCGCTGAAAAGCGGACATTCGAGGAAACGGCTCACGAAGTCATGAAGCACCTCTCCGCCCTGCTGTTGACTGCATTCACACTCACCGCATCGATCGCGGCGCGTTGCGATGCCGAGACGATACGCCTTGCGGTGCAGAAAACCGGAACATTCGCGTGGGAGCTGGCGGTGATCCGCGCCCATGGCCTCGACAAGCAGGCGAACCTTTCGATAGAGCTTCTCGAACTCGCAAGTCCCGAAGCCGGCAAGATTGCGCTACGCGCCGGCAATGCCGACATCATCGTTTCCGATTGGCTCTGGGTTTCGCGCGAACGCAGCCTGGGTGGCAAACTGGCATTCTACCCCTATTCGAGCTCTCTCGGCGCCGTCATGGTGCCGAACGCGTCGCCGATCCGAACCCTGGCCGATCTCAAGGGCCATACGCTTGCCGTCGCGGGCGGCCCCATCGACAAAAGCTGGCTGCTCCTGCAAGCTTCCTTGAAGCAGGACGGAACCGACCTGAAAGCGGAATCCAGCATTGTCTACGGCGCGCCGCCGCTGCTGGCGGCCAAGGCACTGAGCGGCGAGACGGATGCCACACTGAATTACTGGAATTTTTGTGCAGCGCTGGAAGCAAAGGGTTTCCGCCGCGTCGCCGGTATCGAGGATATTCTTCCAAAGCTTGGGGCCAAGGGCCGGACTGCGATGATCGGTTACGTCTTCGACGAGGGATGGGCCAGCTCGCACGCGGACCTCGTCGCGCGATTCATCGCAACAACCCGGAAAGCGAAGGAGATTCTTTCATCCTCGGACGCGGAGTGGGACAGGATTCAATCTCTGACGGGCGCCACCGATGTCGCCACCCTGCGCGCCTATCGTGACCGTTACCGCGAAGGAATCCCGCGACGGTCCGTCGCGGAGGAAGAGGAAGACGCACGCGTTCTCTATCGCGTGCTGGCGAAGACCGGCGGTCGTGATCTCGTAGGTCCCGCGCCGCAGCTTGATCCGGGCACGTTCTATCACGCCGTTCCGGGAGGCTGACGCGATGCGCCTGCTGTCAGTTGCGGTATTCGTCGTCATCTGGTGGATCGCGTCCCTGCTCATGGGCGGCGCCAAGCTGCCGCCCCCTCCGGACGTACTGCAGGCGTTGATGACTGAGGCCAAAACCGGCGCGCTGTTCCTTAACCTTGGCGTGACGCTGGCGCGCGTGGCACTTTCCTTTGTGCTGGCGATGACGCTGGGCAGCGCTATCGGCTACTGGATGGGCCGTGTGCGCCTGGCGGACCGGCTTGGTGATCCCTGGCTGATCATTCTTCTCAATCTGCCGGCCCTCGTGGTCATCGTGCTCGCCTATATCTGGGCGGGTTTGACAGAGGCCGCGGCCATTGCCGCGATTGCCATCAACAAGCTTCCAACCGCGGTCGTCACGCTACGGGAGGGAACGCGCGCGCTTGACCCTGCGCTCGACGAAATGGCGCGCATTTTCGACTTTCCGCGCGGCAGGGCATTCCGGCACGTCGTCTTGCCGCAGCTCATGCCCTACATTGCCGCCGCTGCAAGATCGGGTCTCGCCCTGATCTGGAAGATTGTCCTGGTCGCCGAATTTCTCGGCAGACCCAATGGCGTCGGCTTCGAGATCGGCGTGGCCTTCCAGCTCTTCGACATCCCGCTTCTGCTCGCTTATTCGCTGAGTTTTGCCGCGATCGTATTCGCGATCGAGACCGTGTTGGTGCAGCCGTTCGAAGCCCGGCTATCCCGGTGGCGACCCCGTGCGGCTTGAAGTCGATATTTCGAGCAAGGAATATGCGAACGCGGCTGGAGAACGCCACGAGGTGCTCCGCAACATCGCCTTCACCCTTGCGCCGGGAGAGGTTGGCGTCATCGTCGGCCCCTCCGGCTGCGGCAAGACCACCCTGCTGCGGATCCTCACCGGCCTCGACCATGATTATCAGGGGCGTGTTTCCCGTCCCGGGCAGGCGCGGATCGGCATGGTGTTTCAGGAGCCGCGGCTGCTGCCGTGGCGCTCGGTCGAGGACAACGTCCGCCTTGCCGCACCACAGGTCGACGCAACAAAGCTTTCAGCCCTGTTCGCGGTGCTCGAATTGAGCAGACATCGCAGTCATTTCCCGGGTGAGCTATCGCTCGGGCTGGCACGGCGCGTGGCCCTCGCACGAGCGCTTGCCGTCGAGCCGGATTTCCTCGTTCTCGACGAGCCGTTGGCATCTCTCGACGAGGCCCTTGCCGCCCGCCTCCGTGGTCAGATCGCAATCTTGCTGGAAGGTCGTGCGACGACGACGCTGCTGGTCACGCACAATCTCGACGATGCGGTTCGTCTGGGCGACCATCTGTTCCTGTTGTCGGCGCGCCCGGCTACAATTCAGCACGCATTGCCGATCCGCTCGCCACGGTCGGCAAGGAGCGAAGCCGATATCGCCGAGATCAGGAATGAGCTCACGCGGTTGAACCATGCCAATGGGTAGCCGACATTCGCTCTTGCTATGGATGCGTCGCTCGCTTCAGATTGTCCGAGCAAGAAATTTTCGGAGGTGACCATGCCGCGAACGCTGATCGCGATTTGCCTGTTTTCGATAGCGCTGCCCGGCCCACTGCTGGCGCAAGGCAAAGGCATCCGGCTATGGAACCTGACGACGGCTACAATCTCCGGTTTTCAGCTCTCGCCTTCGGGCAAGAATGACTGGGGCCCTAACCAGACCCTGAACGACAAGGACAAGGAGGTCGATCACGACGAGCGCCTGCGCATTACGGGCGTCGAGCCCGGGCGTTACGACGCCAAGGTCAGCTATCGCGATGCGCGCCAATGCTTCGTGCGCGACATCGAACTCAAGGCTGACGCGGTGTTCTCGATCGCCGACAAGGATCTGAAGGACTGCAACAAATAACGCGTCACCGCGCTCAGCCGACTGGCGTCGGCCCGCTTCAGATTTTTTCGTTGGTGTGCGGATATTCGCAGCGCCATTTCACCGCGGTCCATTTCGGATGTTCGCCTATCCATTGCGCGATGTAGGGCGGCGCGGCCATGGCGCATTGCCGCAGGGAGAAGTTGGCGGAAAACGTCAAATGCCGCTCTTCGCACATATTCGGCGAGAGCACGGCACATACGGTGATAACCAGCTCAATCAAATCCATGCCGATGTCCTCCGGCTCGGTTTCAAGCAACCGATAGCACAACCAGCTACGCGGCCGAGAACGTGGGGTTTCACTAGGTCGTGAAGGCCGCGGTATCGATGAAGGTTCCTAAAAGTTAACGCCGAACACCAGCTTCGCCTGATGGCGCTCGAAATTGACAAGGTCCAGCGCAGTGTTCGATCCGGCGGCCCGGCCCCAGGCCTGGACGCTCCAGGTCGCGGTGAGACGCGCACGCTCTGAGATCTGGAAATAAGCGGTAGGGCCGACAAAGAGCGCCTGCCCGGACAGCTCTTCCAACCCGATCCCGTCGTATTTCCTGAAATACCGCGCTTCGCCGCCGAACAGGAAGCCGGGACGAAGTTGCGCCATGACGCCCCACGCTACACCAAGCACGGACTCTGCTTCGTCGGCGCGCCCACGAAGTGGGTCCATTCCGGCTGGTAGCTCAGATTGAGCGTCGTTACGGCGACGCTCGGGATCAACTCCCGTTCGAGCGCCAGCGTCACCTCGGTGCCGTAACTTCTCACCCGAGATGCCGTGAGCTCATCGATCCGGTCGCCATGGCTTTCCACGGCCAGCGTCAAGCCGAAGGGCGCCGCGTCCCGATCAAGAAATTTGTAGCGCAGGTCGAGCGATGCCCCCTGCCAGGCGATCTGATTACGATCCGCAAAGCCAGGAACGGAATCGATGTTGTGGGCGGCAAGCGTCGTTCCGACCTCGACGCGAAAATTCCTGATCGGCACGAACTCCAGCTCGAGCTGTTGCCCCGCGGCCTGATAGCTTCCGCCGTCCTTCGAAAATCGCCCCGTGATCTCGGTCTGGAATTCGCGCTCACCGAGCTCGCCGACATCCGTGCCGATCATGAAGCCATAGATGTGCTCGGTGTCGATCCCCTCCGCATGCGCGGACGCCGGCAGCAAAAGCAAAAACATTGCCACCCAGAATGGTCTTGCTGAAAATGCCGTTCCCAAAGCCATCCGCGTGCAAAGGACATCCCGTGCCGGCACAAAGCCTATCACAGGGTGGCGTCGTGAGGTCGTTTGATTTCGAGGGATGCCGGGGCCGGCGGTCCCGTTGACCACGCGTTGGTGGCCGCCATCTCCGTGGAGATCTGAAGCCGGAGAAACAAACGTCTGCCGCGACTCGCAACGCAATGCTGCGAAGCCGGGCAGACGCTTCGCTGTTACTTCCGCGTCGCGCAGACGTACATGTTGATTTCCATGCCCACCTGCACTTCGACGATCTTCGGAGTTTTCCAGGTCATTCCGGTCTCCCAAGTGATTGGCGCGAACCCCCGCGCCGAGTTGAACCTAGAGCCGACGCAGGCGTGATGCAAGGGCTCGGCCAAATCCCGCATCGCGGCGCTATCGCAGTAACCGCAATAGCGCGTGTCCTGCCGGCGTGCTCAGCTCTTTCGCATCCAGCGTTCCATCGCCGTCCGGATTTGCCGCGTTGAAGCGCTGCTCGACGACGGCGAGATATTCATCCTGCGTCAACGTGCCATCATGGTCGGGGTCGGCGGCCGCAAACTCGCGCGCGCTCAGCCTGCCCGCCAGCTCGCGCCTGTCGAGCGTGCCGTCATGATCGCGATCAAGCCTGGCGAACAAGGCCGAAGCGGCCTTCTTCACTTCGGCAAGGTCGAGCGTCCCGTCGTTGTCGGTATCGAGCATCTTGACTGGATTGGTGCGGGACGCGGCTAACGCTGCACTACTCCCTTGCGTCAGGAAAGCTGCTGATATCAAGAGGATAATTCGGCGCGACAGCATGGTTGATCTCCTGTTTGCTCGTCTCATGTGAACCGGCTGAGACCCGCTCGGGTTTCGGGTGGTCAGGTAAATTTCGGCTTTGCTAAAGCGAGTTCGTGACCGTCCGAATTTGCGGCGGCGTGCCGGGAGGCTCAGATGGGACCGCTGCGCCGAGAACGCCTCATACTCCTGTTGCTCATAGGCTTTTCGTCTTGCGCGCTCGCTGAAGACGGAAAGCGAAACCCCGCCGCTGCGGCAACCTCAGCCGAAACTTCCCGGCCGGGGTTGACCGGCAAGGAAAGGCTCGGCCCGAAATGGACGGATGAGCAAAGAATCGACAATTGCAAGGTGCCGGTCGACAAGCGCGGACCCAAGCCGCGGCCCAGCGCCTGCGCCGACGAGTTGAACGAAGATCGTTCAGACTTCATCCGGGGCTGCGCCGGCGTGTTGCCCCTTGTGGATGGCGGACGGAACGACGCCAAAGCACTTCCGGAACACGCGGCTGAAATGCGAGGAGCTCGAGAAGCCCCAGGAGAATGCAACATCCGTGATCGTCTTGCCGGCATGCGTCTCCAGCTCCTGGCGGCAATGCTGCAGTCTGGCCCGCCAGATATAATCGCTGACGGTCATGCCGCGCTCGCTGAACAGCATGTGCAGATAGCGCTTGGTACAGCCGAGGGCGGCAGAAATCTGGTCGATGGAGAGCTCCGGGTCGCGCAGATGCTCGCGGATGAAGGCCTGCGCCCGCACATACATGGCCTCGGGGCCGACACGGTCGAAGGTGGTATCGGCCTCGCGCAGCGGCAGCAACAAGAGGTCGATCAGCGAATCAGCGACGCCGACCGCGCTGTTCGCCGACAGCTTGGTGGCTTCGTCGAAGGCCGCGTGCACGAAGTCGTGGGCGATCCGCCCGGTTCCGGTGAGTGCCGAAAGTTTGCATGCCGACATTTTGCCAAAATGGAACCCGCGTTCGCGCAGCACCTCCTTCGGCACGATCACGACCTCATGCCGTGTCAGGGCCGGGCTGATGATGGTGTGCGGGCAGGAAACATCATAGGCCAGGCAATCGCCTGGCCTCACCTGGATCTGGCAGCCATTCTGCTCAAAGTAGGACACCCCGTGCGTCTGGAACAGGATTTTCACATACGGATGTTCGCTGCTCTTGCTGCGCGCGATCGTATGAGCGATCCGGTGCTGGCTCGCTTCGATCTGGCAGAGTTTCAGCCGAGAGACGGAGGTGTAGTTGATCCGCCCTTCCAGCGTTGAACCCTCAAACGGATCGACATCGAACTGGCCGCAGAGATCCGTCAGCGCATCTGACCAACACTGGATCTGCTTCTTCGGACCTAGTCCCGCCGTGCTGAGTGAGTGGACCGTGTCGGACATTTCCTCACCGATTCAAGACCAACCGTGAATCACGATCAACCGTGAAACGCTCGCGGCGATTTCACGGTACGCGACATTCACTCAGAAGCACTCATCAGGAACTGCGAAGCGTCCCTCTCCCTTGTGTCGATCCTCCGACTAAGTTTCGGCGCCGTCAAGATAAACCTCTGGTGGGCAAGGACCCTCAAGGAGCCCCCCCTCTGGGATTGATGCCCCGCAACATCGAAGGCATCGCCTCGCCTTCGACGCAAAGCGAAGCGAAAAAATTTGTCCCGCTTCGCTCACGAGCAAACCGCGCTTCGCTCTTGGGCAAGTTTCGGTCCTGCGAAAGCGATAGGGATACGGGCAAGAATACGGAAAGTGGGACCGCGCTCCGCGGGAACCCGAAGCTCAAAACTGGGAGGATCTACGATGCGAAAGGTGCTACTCGCCACGAGTCTGGGCGCCCTGTCGGTGTTTGCCGCAGGAAGCGCTCTAGCCAACGACGAACTGATCAAGATGTCGCAGAACCCGAATGATTGGGTGATGCCGGCCGGCAACTACGCTAACACGCGCTACTCCAAACTCAACCAGATCAACGCCTCCAACGTCGGTAAGCTTCAGGTCGCCTGGACCTTCTCGACCGGCGTGCTGCGCGGCCACGAGGGCGGACCGCTCATCGTCGGAAACACGATGTACGTCCATACGCCCTTCCCGAACAAGGTCTATGCTCTTGACCTTTCCAACGAGAGCAAGATCATTTGGAGCTATGAGCCGAAGCAGGATCCGAACGTCATCCCGGTGATGTGCTGCGACACGGTGAATCGCGGCCTTGCCTACGCCGATGGCAAGATCTTTTTACATCAAGCCGATGACAAACTCGTAGCGCTCAACGCCAAGAACGGCACCGTCGAATGGACCGCCGTCAATGGCGATCCGAGCAAGGGACAAACCGGCACCTCCGCACCGCTGGTGGTCAAGGACAAGATCCTGGTCGGCACCTCCGGTGGCGAGTTCGGCGTCCAGTGCAGCATGACCGCCTACAACGTCAAGGACGGCAAGCAAGCCTGGAAGGCCTATTCGGAAGGACCGGATGACCAGCTCCTGGTTGACCCCGAAAAAACCACCGCTCTCGGCAAGCCGATCGGCAAGGATTCGAGCCTGAAGACCTGGGAAGGCGATCAGTGGAAGATCGGCGGCGGCTGCACATGGGGCTGGCTCGCCTACGACCCGTCGTTGAACCTCGTCTATTACGGTTCGGGCAACCCCTCGACCTGGAACCCGAAGCAGCGGCCGGGCGACAACAAGTGGTCGATGACCATCTTCGCGCGCAATCCGGACACCGGAATGGCGAAGTGGGTCTACCAGATGACCCCCCACGACGAATGGGACTATGACGGCGTCAACGAAATGATCCTCACCGATCAGTCGATCGACGGCAAACCGCGCAAGCTGTTGACCCATTTCGATCGCAACGGTCTCGGCTACACGCTTGACCGTACCGACGGCGAATTGCTGGTCGCGCAGAAGTACGATCCAAAGGTCAACTGGACCTCCGGCGTCGACATGAACAAGAACTCGCCGACCTATGGCCGGCCGAAGGTCGTCGACGAGTATTCGACCGACAAGCAGGGCGAGGATCACAACAACAAGGGTATCTGCCCGGCCGCGCTCGGCTCCAAGGACGAGCAGCCGGCAGCCTACTCGCCGGACACGCAGCTGTTCTACGTTCCGACCAACCACGTCTGCATGGACTATGAACCGTTCAAGGTGAGCTACACCGCTGGCCAGCCCTATGTGGGTGCGACGCTGTCGATGTATCCGCCTCCGGGCGAGACCAACATGGGCAACTTCATTGCCTGGGACGGCAAGACCGGCAAGATCGTCTGGTCGAACAAGGAGCAGTTCTCGGTCTGGTCGGGCGCACTCGCGACCGCCGGCGGCGTCGTGTTCTACGGCACGCTGGAAGGCTATCTCAAGGCGGTCGACGCCAAGACCGGCAAGGAGCTCTACAAGTTCAAGACTCCATCCGGCATCATCGGCAACGTCACCACCTATGAGCAGGGCGGCAAGCAGTACATCGCCATCCTGTCGGGTGTGGGCGGCTGGGCGGGTATCGGCTTGGCGGCTGGCTTGAAGAATCCGACCGATGGCCTCGGCGCCGTCGGTGGCTATGCGGCGCTGAGCAACTACACCGCGCTCGGCGGAACACTCACCGTGTTCGCGCTGCCGCAGCAATGAGCTGACGAACCTCGTCCGGCGCGTGGGCCTTGGTCCACGCGCCGGGTGACCTGCCATCGACAGTCGAGGACGAGCTCTTGCGTATTCTCTGCCTGGTTACCGCGGCGACATTGCTGGTCGCTGCTGGAGGAATTGCCTTCGCCGACGGCTCGGGCGATCCGGCCGCGGTCAAATCCGAAGACGGCAAATATCTCGACAAGGAAGGAAACCCGACCTTCAAAGTCGCTGCCGACGGCACGGTCGACTGGTACACCTATTCCGGATTCCGCCGCTATCACTCGGACTGCCACGTCTGCCACGGACCTGACGGAATGGGATCGAGCTACGCCCCGGCGCTAAAGGACTCGCTCAAGACGATGAGCTACGGTGATTTCCTCGCCACGGTGGCGAGCGGCCGCAAGAACGTCAACACGGCGCAGGACAACGTGATGCCGGCCTTCGGCGACAATCCGAACGTCGCCTGCTACATGGACGATATCTACGTCTATCTGCGGGCGCGAGCCAATGATGCAGTGCCACGCGGGCGCCCGGCAAAGCATGAAGACAAAAGCCCGGCTTATGCGAAGGCGGAAGATTCCTGCATGGGCGTCAAGCATTGAGCAAGCAGGACTGAGCTAGAGAGGAAACGGGACCAGACTATGAAGACACGCGCCGCCGTCGCCTTCGAGGCAAAGAAGCCGCTGGAGATCGTCGAGCTCGACCTGGAGGGGCCGAAGGCCGGCGAAGTCCTGGTCGAGATCAAGGCGACCGGCATCTGCCATACCGACGCCTACACGCTCGACGGCCTTGACAGCGAAGGCATCTTTCCTTCGATCCTGGGTCATGAGGGCGCGGGCATCGTGCGCGAGGTCGGCGCGGGCGTCACCTCGGTGAAGCCCGGCGACCATGTCATTCCGCTCTACACCCCGGAATGCCGCCAGTGCAAAAGTTGCCTCAGCCAGAAAACCAATCTTTGCACCCAAATCCGTGCGACCCAGGGCAAGGGCCTGATGCCGGACGGCACCTCGCGCTTCAGTCACAAGGGCAAGACCATCTACCACTATATGGGCTGCTCGACTTTCTCGAACTTCACCGTGCTGCCTGAGATCGCGGTGGCGAAGATTTGCGAGGACGCGCCTTTCGACAAGAGCTGCTACATCGGCTGCGGCGTCACGACCGGCGTCGGCGCGGTGGTGAATACCGCCAAGGTGACGCCGGGCGCCAATGTCGTGGTGTTTGGATTGGGCGGCATCGGCCTCAACGTCATCCAGGGCGCCAGGATGGTCGGCGCCAACAAGATCATCGGCGTCGACATCAACGATTCCAAGGACGAGTGGGGCCGCAAGTTCGGTATGACCGACTTCGTCAACCCGAAGAAAGTCTCCGGTGACATCGTGGCCCATCTGGTCGCGCTCACGGACGGGGGCGCTGACTACACCTTCGACTGCACCGGCAACACCACCGTCATGCGTCAGGCACTCGAGGCCTGCCACCGCGGCTGGGGTGTCTCGGTGGTGATCGGCGTCGCCGAAGCTGGCAAGGAAATCGCCACCCGGCCGTTCCAGCTTGTCACCGGCCGCGTCTGGAAAGGCACCGCGTTCGGCGGCGCGCGCGGCCGCACGGACGTGCCGAAGATCGTCGACTGGTACATGGACAAGAAAATTCAGATCGACCCGATGATCACCCACGTCCTCAAGCTCGAGGAGATCAACAAGGGGTTCGACCTGATGCACGAGGGCAAATCGATTCGTTCGGTCGTCGTTTACTAGAAACATCAAACACAAGGAGGATCATCCCATGGCAGTCGGTATCCATCCATCGGTCGACAGTGGCGTGAAGAAGGGCTCAGGCAGTTTCGCAGGCGGGATGCTCGTCTGCAAATGCAAGGACAAGCCGGTCAAGGTCGGCATCAAGGGCGACGTCGCGCACAACCATGCCTGCGGCTGCACCAAATGCTGGAAGCCGGACGGCGCGACCTTCTCGGTCGTTGCCGTCGTGCCCCGCCAGAACGTGACGGTGCTCGAGAACGGTGACAAGCTGCAGGTCGTCGATCCCTCGGCGGTGATCCAGCGTTATGCCTGCAAGGTCTGCGGCACGCATATGTACGGCCGTATCGAGAACAAGGGCCACCCCTTCTATGGCCTCGACTTCGTCCATCCCGAGCTGTTCCAGGAAGCCGGATCCGCGGCACCCCAATTCGCGGCGTTCGTTTCCTCCGTGATCGAGGCTGGCGTCAAGCCGGAGCAGATGGAAAGCATTCGCGGCAAGCTGAAGGAACTGGGTCTTGAACCCTACGATTGCCTGTCGCCGGCGCTGATGGATGCGATCGCCACACATGTGGCGAAGTCGAAATTAGCCGCCTGAGCGGAAGGCAAAGTTGGTGCCTGGCAATACGCGCGGGATCGCGATTCCGCGCAGGATGCCTGACATTTCGTGAAGACCGGCATCGCCTCTGCACGAACGACACACAGCATCTGGTCTTGCATCTCTCCCTGGACTGAAACTCAAGGGCCTCGCTCCCTCTTTTCGGCGGCGAGGCCCTTTTTCTGCCGAACCTAAGGTGCAGAACACTTGTCTGTGAACCATTCTTCACGGGCGATTCTGATAGCATTGCAGCGCTAACGCGATTCATCTTGAGGGGAGAAAGCCGAACCATCAAAAGGTCGTGCAATGAGGTCTGTCAGACCTGCGCCGCGTCATCGACGAGGCCAGGGCGATGGATGCGAGCAACTAGAAATATGTTCTGGCTTGCACCCGAGAGGACATCAACAGCTTAAGCAGAGCGAGGAAACGATCATGATCAAATTGAGCATCAACGGCAAAGAACAAACCTGGGACGGAGATCCGAGTCTTCCATTACTCTGGTTTCTCCGCGATGAGGCCGGCCTGACCGGCACCAAATTCGGCTGCGGCCAGGCCCTGTGCGGCGCCTGCACCGTTATCATGGACAAGCAGGCCGTCCGCTCCTGCATCACTTCCATCTCGGATGCCTCGGGCCGCGAAGTCACTACCATCGAAGGCCTGCATCCCACCGGCGACCACGCCGTCCAGAAGGCGTGGCGGCAGGTCAACGTCCCGCAATGCGGTTTTTGCCAGGCCGGCCAGATCATGCAGGCCGCCGCGCTGCTCGCGGAAAATCCCAAACCCTCCCATGACCAGATACGGGAAGCGATGTCGGGTAACATCTGCCGCTGCGGCTGTTACCAGCGCATCGAAAACGCCGTGCATCTCGCTTCGACCGGAGTTTGATCATGAACATCATCACAAATCCTGGAAAGCTCCGCGGCTTTGCGCGGCACACCGTCAAGGTCGAAAACGTCTCCCGCCGCAGCATCCTCAAGGGTCTCGGCATCGCCGGCAGCTTCGTGCTCGCCGCCCCCGTCATGTCGCGCCCTGCCTTCGCTTATGAGACCGGCGCCGGCAAGATGCCGCATGGCGTCGTGGTCGATCCGCGCGTCTTTGTCGCAATTGCGCCTGACGGCACAGTCACCATCATCGCACATCGCTCCGAGATGGGAACAGGCGTGCGCACCAGCCTGCCGCTGGTGGTCGCCGAGGAAATGGAGGCCGACTGGAAGCGCGTCAAGGTGCAGCAGGCGCATGGCGACGAAGTCAAATTCGGCAACCAGGACACCGACGGCTCGCGCAGCACGCGGCACTATCTGATCCCGATGCGCCAGATCGGCGCCTCGGCCCGCGCCATGCTCGAAAATGCCGCCGCCAAGCGCTGGGGCGTGCCGGTCGCCGAAGTGAAGGCCTCCAATCACGAGGTGGTTCACGCGGCAAGCGGCCGGCGCATCGGCTTCGGTGATCTCGCTGCCGATGCCGCAAAGGAGCCGGTGCCGAGCATTTCAAGCCTTAAACTCAAGGACCCGAAGGACTTCCGCTATCTCGGCAAGGGCGAGATCAGCATCGTCGACCTCCACGACATCACCACCGGCGCCGCACGATACGGCGCGGACGTCCGCCTGCCCGGCATGAAATATGCCGTGATCGCGCGGCCGCCGGTGACGGGCGGCAAGCTGGTCTCGTTCGACGGCGCGGACGCCATGAAAGTCTCCGGCGTCGAGAAGGTCATGGAAGTCAAGGGCTGGCCGTGGCCCTCGAAATTCCAGCCGCTCGGCGGCGTGGCCGTCATCGCGCGCAACACCGGATCTGCGATCAAGGGCCGCGACGCGCTGAAGATCGTCTGGGACGATGGCGCCAATGCCAAATACGACTCGGTCGCCTACCGCACCGAGCTCGAAGAAGCCACCCGCAAGCCCGGCCTCGTCGTACGCAAGGAGGGCGACGTCGATGCTGCCTTGAAGGGCGCCGACAAGGTGATAACGGCCGAATATTATGCGCCGCATCTCGCCCATGTCAGCATGGAGCCGCCGGTCGCGGTTGCCGACGTCAAGGGCGATAAGGCCGAGATCTGGGCGCCGGTGCAGAGCCCGGGCGGCACGCGCGAGGACGTCGCCAAGACGCTGGGCATCCCCGAAGACAATGTGACCATCAACGTCACGCTGCTCGGCGGCGGCTTCGGACGCAAATCGAAATGCGATTATGCGCTGGAGGCCGCCCTGCTCTCGAAGGAGTTGGGCGCACCAGTGAAGGTGCAATGGACCCGCGAGGACGACATCCAGCACGACTTCCTGCACACGGTTTCGTTGGAGCGGATCGAAGCCGGCCTCGACAAGAACGGCAAGGTGATCGCCTGGCGGCACCGCAGCGCCGCGCCGAGCATCGGCTCGACGTTCGGACCGGGTGCCGTGCACCAGCTCGGGCTCGAGCTCGGCATGGGGTTCGTCGACATGCCGTTCGAGATCGCGAACGTGCAGTGCGAAAATCCCGAAGCGGTCGCCTACACCCGCATCGGCTGGTTCCGTTCCGTCTCGAACATCCCGCGCGCCTTCGCCATCCAGTCGATGGTCGGCGAGCTCGCGCATGCGACGGGCCGCGACCAGAAGGACATGCTGCTGGAGCTGATCGGATCGCCGCGGATCCTGAAGCTCGACTCGGTCAAGGACTACTGGAATAACGGCGAGCCCTACGACAGCTATCCGATCGATACCGCGCGTCTGCGGCGCGCGGTCGAGCTCGTCGCGCAGAAAGGCGAATGGGGACGCTCGGTGCCGAAGGGGCACGGCCTTGGCATCGCCGTGCATCGCAGCTTCGTCAGCTACATCGCGACCATCGTCGAGGTGGCGGTCGATGACAAGGGCAAGCTCACGGTGCCGCGGGTCGATACTGCGATCGATTGCGGGACCTACATCAATCCCGAGCGCATCCTGTCGCAGATGGAGGGCGCCGCCATCATGGGGCTCAGCCTCGCCAAATATGGCGAGATCACCTTCAAGGGCGGCAAGGTGCAACAGAAGAACTATGACGACTTCCAGGTGGTGCGGATCGATGAAGCGCCACTGGTGACCAACGTCTACATCGTGCCGCCCGGCCCCGACACGCCGCCGAGCGGTGTCGGCGAACCCGGCGTTCCTCCGTTTGCGCCGGCGCTGACCAACGCCATCTTCGCCGCCACCGGAAAACGCATCCGGGCCCTGCCGATCGGCAAGCAACTGGAGACGTAAGGTCGACGCCCAAGATCACGAGCAAAAAATGCGGCGGACATCATGTCCGCCGCATTTTCGTTTTTGAACAATGAAAGACCGCCGGTCCCTACTTCTTGACCGCGAACACCCAGACGACGCCGCCCTGCGGCACGTTGTTCTCGAAGCCGGGTACCTTGCCGGCCAATGCATCCTGGATGCGCTGCGCATCGACACCCCAGCCCGACTGGATCGCAATGTACTCGGTTCCGTCGACCTCATAGGCGACCGGCATGCCCATGATGCCGGAGTTGGTCTTCTGCTCCCAAAGGACTTCACCGGTCTTGGCATTGAAGGCGCGGAAATTGCGGTCGTTGGTGCCGCCGGCGAACACGAGGTCACCGGCGGTCGCCGTCACCGAACCGAACAGCTGCGACGTCTTGAAGTCGTGCGCCCAAACCTTCTTGCCCGTGGCCGGATCCCATGCCTGCAGCTCGCCGAAATGATCGGCGCCGGGGCGCGGTGTCAGCCCGATGTCTTCAGGCTTGGTGCCGAGCCAGAGCTCGCCTGGCTTGAGCGGCACTTTCTCGCCGGTGAAACCGCCGCAGAAATTCTCGTTGGCGGGAACGTAGACCAGCTTGGTGTTCGGGCTGTATGCCGCCGATGGCCAATCCTTGCCACCCCATAGTGACGGACAGAACTCGACCCGCTTGCCGATCATCGGCTTGTGGGCGGGGTCGACGATCGGCCGTCCAGTCTCCGCCTCGATGCCCTTCCAAACGTCGGTATGAACGAAAGGCCAGCCCGCTACGTAGTTGATGCGGTCCGGCTTGCGCTCCAGAATCCAGAAGATCGCATCGCGGCCGGGATGAATGAGGCTCTTGAACGAGCGGCCATCCCTCTGGAGGTCGACCAGCATGGGCGCATCGACTTCGTCCCAGTCCCATGAATCATTCTGATGATACTGGTGGAACGCCTTGATCTTGCCGGTGTCGGGATCGAGACCGAGCACGGAGCTGGTGTAGAGATTGTCGCCGGGATGCATAGCTCCGGGCCAGGGTGCCGCATTGCCGATGCCCCAATAAACCGTCTTCGTGTCCTTATCATAGGTTCCGGTCATCCAGGCTGAGCCTCCGCCGGATTTCCAGTCATCGCCTTGCCAGGTGTCGTGGCCTGGTTCGCCTTCGCCGGGAATGGTGAAGGTCCGCCACAGTTCCTTGCCGTCGTTGGCGTCAAATGCGACGATATAGCCTCGGACGCCGAACTCGCCGCCCGAGCCGCCGACAATGACCTTCCCGTCGACGACCAGCGGCATCAGGGTCAGGTACTGCCCCCTCTTGTAGTCCTGCACCTTGGTGTCCCAGAGGACCTTGCCGGTCTTGGCATCGAGCGCCACGACATGGTCGTCCGTCGTCGCGAGATACAGCTTGTCCTGCCACAGGCCGACGCCGCGGCTGGTCGGATGCAGCTGGAAGAGATCGTCGGGAAGCTGGCGCTTGTAGCGCCAATATTCATCGCCGGTCTTCGCATTCAGCGCGATGACCTGCCCCATCGGCGTCGCCACGAACATGACACCATTGTTGACGATCGGAGGCGCCTCGTGGCCTTCCACCACGCCGGTCGAGAAGGTCCAGACCGGCGTCAGGTTCTTGACGTTGGACGTGTTGATTTGATCCAGCGGGCTGTAGCCCTGCCCGTCATAGGTCCTGCGATAAAGCATCCAGTTGCCGGGCTCGGGATTTTCGAGACGGCTCGAAGTCACTGGACTGTAATTCTCGATCGGTCCTGCGGTCGCTGATGTCGCGAGCACGCAAGTGAACGCGACGACGCTCGATAACAGACATTGCTTGATGGTCATGGACGCAACCTCCCAGTTTGCATTGTTATGGTCGTGCAGAGATTCCAATGACGACGCCGCTGTCATCCCGATTGCTGGACACCTACCTTTCCGGCAAAGGGCGCGGCGACGGTGAGTGAATTGCCCGATATCGCCAGAGCAAGCGCCGCGAGCCGCCGGGGCGCCGGCCCGAACACGACCTGCGCGCTCGCGCGCGGGTCATATTCGGAATTGTGGCACATGCATTTGAGGACGTTCCGGCCGCTGCCCTCTCCCTTCACCCAGGCCGTGACGGGGCATCCGGCATGCGAGCATATCGCAGAATAGGCCACGATGCCGTCGGCCGAGCGCGCACGCGTGTCATCATCGAGCTCGGCGGGATCGAGCTTGATGATGAGAATTTCGTTCAAGCGCGAACCGTCACGAACCACCGAGGTTTTGGAATTTTTCGGCCACGCATGCAGAGGCGGTCCGCCAAGTTTCAGATCCGATGGCTTGATGACCTGCCCCGATTGCGGTCCGTCGGAGACGACAAGGAGATCGCCGGTCTGCGGACGCTCGTCGCTGCCGGGTTGGCCCTCCTCCGCGATGGCGGAGCGGCCAGTGGCGAGGCAGGCTCCCGCACCAAGCGCCGTTGCGAGCAAGGAGCGCCGCGTCCGGTGCGCACACGTCGTCGTCCGGGACACATGCCCTGCTTCGTCGGACTCAACTGACGACACAACGTCTCGCATATGATCACAAAACTACACAAGTCCGTCAAAATGAGGGCGACTGAATTATTTTCACTCACTCTCTCTTCGGCTCCCGCAGTCCAGTAGCGCGCAAATCTTTCTTCGCGGACGCCGCGAAAGTTTTTGCGACGCGTAATGGGTGGCGATTCGACCACGCGCGGCTTCGTTTCGAACGCCACCGCGATCGCGATGCTGTCCAGCATTCCTTTTTCCATGAACTCTCGCATCGCGTGTAGAAAAACCGTCTCCCAACCGTTACGTCAGTCAGGCCGGCGCCGACGTCCTCCCGTAATCGTACGGACGCTCTATCATAATGTATGCCAGCTTGGCACGAAGGCTGCATGGTAAACTGAGCCGAGTTGTCCACCAGATGGAGATCTCATGCTCGTTACCCTTGTCGCACTTCTTTGCAACGGCCAGCTTTGTTTAGAAAAAGTTGTTACCACCAGCGACCTTTCCAGTATTACGATGATGGACTGTCAGATTCATGGCCAGGCAGGCATCGCCGAATGGCTTCAGAATGGTCCTTATCGGTCCTGGAAGCTGCAAGGCTACAAATGTGTCGTTGGCAGATATATTCCGAAGAGTGAGGCCTGAGCCGGATCTGGTTCGGACTTCGCGCACCGCGCCGAATTGGGTGAAGCCAATTTGGCGCGTGTTCGCTGGGGCTAAACGGCCTTTGTCAGCGCCCCGTCAATGATCAGGTTGGTGCCGGACACGCGGCTCGCCACGGGGCTCGCGAGAAAAACGACACCGGCCGCGACTTCCTGTGCGGTTCCCATGCGCCCCGTGGGGTTGAGCGACATCGCCGTCTTGTACAGGTCCGGCATGCCGCGCTCGATGTTCTGCCAGATGCCGCCTTCGAAATAAGTATTTCCGGGCGAGACCACATTGACGCGGATTCCCGCCGGGATCAGCTGGCTGCTCAATCCCTTCGAATAATGGATCAGGGCCGCCTTCATCGCACCGTATGAGCCCGCCGCGAAATCAACCTCAAAGCCGGACACGCTCGAGACGATGACGATCGAAGCCGACTTCGATTTCTCCAGATAGGGTTTGGCTGCAGCGACCGAATTGACGGTGTGCATCATGTCGGTGCGGAACGACTTCTCCCAAGTCTCCGGCGTGTCGCCGACGGCGAGCGCACTGACATTGCAGACGATGCAATCGATGCCGCCCAGTTGGGCGGCCGCGCCCTCGACCCAGCCCTTCAAGGCGACGGGGTCGGCCACATCGATCCCCTGCCCCCAGGATTTGACGCCCTTGGCCGCGATCGCCTTCATCACGCCGGCGACCTCGTCGGCATTGCGCGCGCATATCGCGACATTGGCGCCTTCTTCTGCGAAGAGTTCGGCGATCGCACGCCCGATGCCCTTGCTGCCACCGGTCACGAGTACGTTCTTGCCCTTCAGTCCCAGATCCATCGCTGCCTCCCGCCAGGTGTGGCGGCCGGCTGCCGTGCAGCCAGCCGCGCCACGAACTACATCTTTGTCCAGTCGCCCGCGCCTTCGAACGCCGCCGCGGCGCGATAGATCGTCGGCTCGTCCCAATATTTCCCGACCAGCATCAGCCCGATCGGCAGGCCGTCGCCCATGCCGCAGGGAAGGCTCATCGCCGGATGCCCGGTGGCATTGAACGGCGCCGTGTTGGGAACCATTTCGAATGCGCGCTGGATATAGAGCTCGCGCGGCGCATCCGCCGGCGGCAACGGCGTCGCCTTCATCGGCAGGGTCGGCATCAAGAGCAGATCGTAATTGGCCAGTGCCGAATCGTAAGCGACGCGCAACTTGCGGTTCAAATTCTGCGCCTTGGCGTAGAAACGGCCGCGATAGTGCTTGTTGAAATATTGCCCGAGCAGCATCGTGATCTTGAGGCTGTCGGACAATTCATCCGCCCGATGTTTCCAGCCCGAATGGGCGTCAAGCAACGTGACATTATAGAGACCGCGCCAGTTGGTCCCCATGCCGTTGCCCTTCATCATGAACTCGGTGGCGCCTTCGGCCGCGATCGGCAGCCAGATCGCGGGCGCGGCCAGATGCATCGGCACCGATATCTCATCGACGGTTGCGCCGAGCTTCTTGAGAAGCGCCGCTCCTGCCTTGACCTTGGCGTCGACATCGGCCTCCGAGCTTGGGTGGCCAAAACCCTCCTTGACAACGCCGATGCGCAGTCCCTTGACGCCGCCGCCGAGTGCTTCCGTGTAGTTCGCCACCTTTGGCGAAACCTGTCGCGGATCGAGCCCGTCGGGCCCGGCGAGCACTTCCAGGAGCAGCGCGTTGTCGCGCACGGTGCGCGTCATCGGTCCGGTGTGATCGATGGTGAGCTCGATTGGCATCACGCCCGTATAGGGCACGAGGCCGTGGGTTCCCTTCATGCCGTAGATGCCGCTGAACGCGGCAGGAATGCGGATCGATCCGCCCTGATCGCCGCCAATCGCCATGTCGACTTCGCCGGTCGCCACCACGACGGCACTCCCCGAAGACGAGCCACCCGACGAGTAGCCCATCCGGTGCGGATTGTGCACCGCGCCGGCCGCGCAGGTATGGCTGCCGCCGGAGAAGCAGAAATACTCGCAATGGGTCTTGCCGACGATGGTGCCGCCGGCATCCAGGATGCGCGTCACAATGGTAGCGTCGGTCTCCGGCGTGTAGCCTTCGAGCGTTGAAGCGCCGTTCATCATCGGCACGCCGGCGAGGCTGACATTGTCCTTCAGCGCGATCTTCTTGCCGGCGAGCTTGCCGCCCGGCGCGCCCTTGATCTCGGTCTTGACGTACCAGGCGTTATACTTGTTTTCCTCGCCTTCCGGCCGATAACCGGGCGTGCGCGGATATTTCACCGGCGGGACGTAGTCCGGCATGGCGTCGACGGCGTCATAGGCAAGGTAGTTCGCCTGCATGAGAGCGTCGTAGGATTTGAGCTCGTCATCGCCCATGGTCATGCCGAGATCCTCGGCTACGCCGCGCAATTGCTCGAGAGTGGGTCGTCTGACTGCCATGGCTGTTCTCCCTCTTGGACGCGTCCCGGCTGGCCGGGCTCAGGCTGTGATCCCGATGAATTCACCGACAAGACTTGCATTGTGCAGATCGTCCGGTTCAATGCCCCGGGTGATCGTGCCCTTCTGAATGATGAGAATCCGTTGCGACAGCGCCGCGATGAAGTCGAGATTTTGCTCGACCAGGATGATGGTAAGCCCGCTCTTCGCGCGCAGCCTCTGCAACGTCTCGACGATCTCGTCGATGATCGAGGGCTGGATACCCTCGGTCGGCTCGTCGAGCAGCACCAGGCGCGGCTTGCCGCAAAGACAGCGCGCGATCGCAAGCAGCTGCTGCTCCCCGCCCGACAGCGCGCCGCCGACCCGATCGAGCAGCGGCTTCAGCCGCGGAAACTCCTCCAGCACCGTCTCGATGGTCTCCCGTTCGACCGCGCTGCGCTCCTTGCTGCATCCCATGCGCAGATTGTCGTACACGGTAAGCGCGGGAAATATCTCGCGGCCCTGCGGCACATAGCCGAGCCCGAGCCGGGCGCGGCGGAACGGCTCGAACGCGGTGATGTCCTGCTGCTCGAAGCGCACATGCCCGGAGGTCGCAGGCAGGTATCCCATCAACGCCCTGAGCAAGGTGGTCTTGCCCATGCCGTTATGGCCCAGAATGCCGACGAACTCGCCGTCCGCGACGGCAAAGCTGATGCCGTTGAGGATGGGGATCCGGCCATAGGCCGCGCGCAATTCTTGCACTTCAAGCATCATGCGGCCGCCTGTTTTCCAAGGTAGATGTCGCGAACCAGCGGGTTGCGCATGATGTTCTCCACCTGATCCTCCACCAGGATGTTGCCCTGGTTGAACACGGTCACCTTCTTGGCGATCATGCGGATGAACTGCATGTCGTGCTCGACAACGATGAGCGCCTTGCTGCGGTTGATCTCGCGGACGAGCTCGGCCGTCTTGTGGACCTCTTCATGCGTCATGCCGGCGGCGGGCTCGTCCAGCAGGATCAGCTCGGGGTCGGTCGACAGCACGAGACCGAGTTCGACCCACTGTCGCTGGCCATGCGCGAGCTGGCCTACCAGGCGATCCGCCGCGGAGGTCAGCTCGATCCGCTCCAGCATCTCGTCGACCAACGCCGCGGCCTTCGCCCTGGGATGGATTCGGCTTGCCGCCAGCCAGATATTTTCGCGCACCGAAAGGCCATCGAACACGCTCGGCACCTGGGTCTTGATGCCGATGCCGAGCCGGGCGATCTCGTGGGCATGCGCGTCGGAAATATCCCGCCCGCGGAACAGCACGCGGCCGTGGCTCGGCGCGAGCTGACCTGTCAGCATCTTGAAGAAGGTGCTTTTGCCGGCCCCGTTCGGTCCGATCAGACAGCGCAGCTCGCCCTCGTCGAGGGTGAAATCGACGTTGCGCACGGCGCGCACGCCGCCGAAATTCACGCCGAGATCGATGGTCTGGAGAAGGGGCGCTGACATCACCCTACTCCGCCGCATTCGGTTCGAAGTGCTCGCGTTCCGCGGCACGGCTGAAGCGCTGGGGCAGTAGCGACTGACCCAATTCCGCGAGCGTCGGCACCAGCCCTTTCGGCACCAGCAGCACGAACGCGATCAGGATGGTGCCGAGAATGAGCGGGGCGTTGGCGAATATTTTCGCCCACCAATCCGAGCCGGTCGGCTGGTTGGCGCCGAGCGCGGTACTGAGCCATTGAATGCCGATGCATCCGACGATCGGACCGATCAGCGTGCCGCGGCCGCCGACGATGACCCAGATGATGATCTGCGCCGACTGCGAAAGACCGAAGATGGTCGGACTGACAAAGTTGCCCCAATTGGCGAACAGGCATCCGGCGAAGCCCGCCAGCGCGCCACCGATGGTGAAGGTGGCAAGTTTGTAGGCGCGCGGGTCGTATCCCAGGAGTTCCGCACGCCGCTCGTTCTCGCGGATGCCGACGATGATGCGGCCGAAACGGCTCGCGAGCAGCAGCCGCAGTCCGAAATAAGTCAAAAGCAGCGAGGCGGCGGCAAGATAGAACATGCCTTCGAGATCGATCGCTGCTTTTTTGTTGCCGGGGAAATTGAGCGGCGGAATACCGGGAATACCGTTGAAGCCGCCGAGCCGCGCCGCGCCAATATGCCACTCGGGACCGGCGGTGGAATTGACGGAATTAAATAGAATCAACGTCACCGTCAGCGTAATCACGCCGAGATAGACCTCGCTGATGCGGCCATAGAACACGAAATAGCCGAGCAGTGCTGCGAATGCGGCCGGCAGCACGATGGCCAACAGCAGCGGGATCGTGCTTTCGCCGAAATTGAACACCGCAATCGCATAGGTGTAGGCGCCAAGGCCGAAGAAAGCCGACTGCCCGAAGCAGAGAATGCCACCATAGCCCCAGATCAGCGCCAGGCTGAGCGCGAGCACGGCCATGATCAGGTAGACGGTGAGTTCAAGCAGGGTGTCGAGCTCGAGCAGGCGAGGCGCGAGAACCGTGAACAGGATTCCGACGACGCCGACCAGCACGAGGCCGAGTATGTTGAGCGCGCGTCCGTTCACAATCCTCTCCGGAAGAAGCGGCCGGTGATGCCCTGCGGCAGCAGGCGGATCAGGACGATCGCGGTGGCGAGCAACGCCACTTCGCCGAACACCGGCGTGGTGACGAAGGTGGCGATCTGGTTGACTGTGCCGAACAGCGCGGACGCCGTAATCGTCCCGCTTACAATCGCCGCGCCGCCTCCGATCACGGTGATGAAGGACTTTGCGACATACGCGACCCCGATGGTCGGGAACACACCCGACACCGGCGCCAGCACCGCGCCGGCGAGGCCCGATAAGGCGGCGCCGATGCCGAAAGTGATCGCGTAAACGCGCGGCGGATCGACGCCGAGGGCGGCGGCCATGTTGGCGTTCTGCATCGTGCCGCGCGCGATCAGGCCAAGCCGCGTCCAGCGCAGCGTTGCGAAAATGCCCGCCAGCACGGCGATCGCGACGGCGATGACAAAGAGCGTGTAGGTCGAGACGCGATAGGCGCCGATCTCGAAGCTGCCGAGCGGCGCCGAAATGCCGACCGTGGTATTACCGAAGATCGCTGTCGTGAGGCCAACCAGGAACAGGCTGAGGCCCCACGTCGCCAGCATGGTATCGATCATGCGGCCATAGAGGAAACGGATGATGGTGCGCTCGACGATGACGCCGATGATTCCGACGACGACAGGCGCGATCGCCAGCATCGACAGCCAGATGTTGATGCCGTGGCTGGTCGCCACGATCGCCGCATAGCCGCCGAGCATCAGGAATTCGCCATGCGCGAGGTTGATCACCCGCATCATGCCGAAGATGATCGCCAGCCCGACGCTGATCAGCGCCAGGCTGGCGATGGCGTAAAGAACCTGGATTGCCAGTAGAGCAACGAGATCCACGTTCACCTTTCCCAGGCAAGACCGATAGAGCCGGCCCTCAGATCTTGATCACATATTGCTGGTTGTCATTCGGATTCTTGATCAGGTTGCAGACGGCCGCGGTGTCGGCCGGCTTTTGCTGCGCAAAGTCCTCCAGCACTTTCAGCTTCTTGTCGCCGACTTCGGCGATGTGGACGTCAAGAACGCAGTGATGCGTCGGCGGATCGATCGTCACCTTGCCGGACGGCGCATCGATGCTGATGCCGGTTTCCAGCGCCTCGATGACCTTCAGGCGGTCGACGCTGCCGGCCTTCTTGACTGCCTCGGCCCAGAGCCGGAAGCCCTGATAAGTCCCCATTGCGAGCTCGGTGATGTTGGGATAGTCGGCGCCGAAACGCTTGTGGAAGGCGGCAACAAAGGCTTCGTTGACCGGGTTCTTCAGGTCCTGGAAGTAGTTGTAGCAGACCAGCATGCCGTCGCACTCTTCCGGCGACAGCACGATGTGCTCATTGCCCACGGCGAAGGTAGTCGACGCCATCGGAATGCTCTTGCGCATGCCAGCTGCCGCCCATTGCCGGTAGAAGGAAATATGCGCACCGCCGACCAGCGCCGACCAGACGAAGTCCGGCTTGGCCGCCTGGATCTTGGAAATGGTCGAGCCGAAATTGGTCACATCGAGCGGGAAGAAATCGATCGACGACACCTCGCCGCCATTCTCGGTGACATATTTCTTTACCCATTGCGAGGTGATCTGTCCGTAATTGTAGTCGGCCGCGACGACATAGACCTTCTTGCCCCACTTCTTCATGGCATGAGGCACGAGCTTCTCCACCGTCTGCGCCGGCGTCACGCCGGTGTCGAACTGGTTGCGGTCGCAGACGCCGCCCTCATACTGGGTATTGTAGAAATAGAGCGTCTTGAATTTGTCGAGCACGGGACGGATGACCTCGCGCGAGGCCGAGGTGATGCCGCCGTGCACCACAGCGACCTTGTCCTTCAGCGCCGCCTGCTGCGCGAACTGGGTGTAGAGCTGCATGGTCGATTGCGGATCGTAATTGATCAGCTTGATCTGCCGCCCGAGCAGGCCGCCGGCGGCGTTCGCCTCCTCGACCGCCAGCGTCAGCGCGTCGACCATCGGTTTGCCATAGATGTCGAGGCCACCCGAGAGATCGTGGATGCCCGCGACGCCGATCGGATCCTCGGCCCACGCCGCGGACGCAAACATGCTGGCGGCAGCTCCAGCCGCCGTACTCTGCAAGAACTTTCTGCGATTTATATTCATTGCGTGGTGCTCCTCACGATTGCCCTTCATGAAACCAGGTATTTCTTCAAGATAGACGCGCCCATCGTGTATTTCGGATCGACCATGTTGCCGAGCCGAATGCGACCGGCCTGGCTCAGCAGCATGTAGGCGTCGATTTCATCGAAACCGTAATCCGCGCTCATCCAGCGCACCAGCTCGCGATAGGCGATGCGCGCCGCATCCTCGAGCGGGCGTGCGCTGCCGATCGTCATCAGGAAATCCGCCCTCTCCAGCCGCGGCCAGGCAAAGCTCCAGCCCTTGATGACGTCGATCTGCAAGGTGACGGTGGCGCGCTGCTCGATCGCGACACCCGACAGCTCGCCGTCGCCCTGGGCGGCGTGGCAGTCGCCGACATAGAGCAGGCCGCCCTTGGTGTGCACCGGGAAATAAAGGATCGAACCGGGTGCTACGTCGGGCAGATCCATGTTGCCGCCGTGATAATCTGGCTGCAGCGACGAGATCGCTTCGATCTGCGGCGAGACGCCGATGGTTCCGATGAACGGCTGGTAGGGCAGCGTGATCTTGTCGCTCCAGCGCACGCCGTCCTTGTCGACATGCACCTTCCTCACCCGCTCCGGCAGAGGCGGATTGAGCATGGCGGTGGCCGCGGTTCCGACCAGGCCGCCGAATTCCGGAATGATGCAGGTGGTGCCTGCCGGCTGCGTGCCGCGTGTCTCGACGGCGTGGATCAGGACGGCGAGGCAATCACCCTTCTCGACGCCTTTGACCGCAATCGGCCCGCACTGCGGGTTGAGGAAGGGAAACTGCAGCTTGGCGGTCGGGCTGTCCTTCTCGCTGGTGATGACGCCGCCAAAGGCGTCTTCCGTTTCCACCGCGACGACATCACCCGGCTCGATCGTCAGCACAGGCTTGGCATAGGGGCCGTAAACATAATGAAACGCGCCCTGCGCCGCGATCGAAAGCTCGTGGCGCTGACCGGCGGTGCCCTTCGCAAGGCCGCGCTTCGCCATGATCGAAGAGGTGAGCCAGGGATCCTTGATCATCGCGATCTCCTCAAATCGTCAGGAAGGCCAACCGGTTCTACACATCATTTGCGCCCTTAGTTCGACTTCCAGTCGGAGCCGGCCTCGATGGCCGCGGCGAGCTGGATCAGGGTTGCCTCCTCGAAATGCCGGCCAACCAGCATCAACCCGACCGGCAGCCCATTGATGCGGCCGACCGGCACGGTGAAGGCAGGATGCCCCGAAACGTCGAAGGAGCAGGTGTTTGCCTGCATGTTCAGTGCCATATCGATGGCGGTGCCGAGCGGTGCATCCGGGGGCGGTATCGGCGTCGCCGTGAACGGAATGGTTGGCATCGCCAGCACGTCGAACTTCTCCAGCGCCTCGTCATAGGCGCGCCGCAACAGCACCCGCAGGTTCTGCGCCTTGGAATGATAGCGGCCGTGATAATGGCGGTGCATGTATTCGCCGAGCATCAGGACCAGCTTCACGGTCGGCGAGACGTCGTTGATCCGCGTCCCCATGCCCCGCGCCAGCGCCTCCTGCATGGAGACGGGATAGTAGCCCTGGATGTTGTTGCCTACGCCATAGCCCTTCAGCATCATCTCGGCCGCGCCCTCCAGGATGATGCCGCTCCAGACATGCGGCCCATCGAGATGCCACGGCACCGAGATTTCGGCGCTTTCGACGCCGGCCTTGCCCAGCGCCGCGACCGCCTGCCGCACCGTGTCATTGACGGCGGGATCGCTCTCGGGATGACCGAACCCTTCCCGCAGGATACCGACGCGTAATCCCTTCGCCGGCTTCCGTGCCGCCGACATGTAGTCGCCGGTGCGTGCGTTGATCGTTCGGGTGTCCCAGCCGTCGTGACCGGCGATGACCGTGAGCAGCCGAGCGACATCCTCGACGCTCGCGCACATCGGTCCGCAATGATCGACCGAATAACTGATCGGCATTGAGCCCGTCGTCGGCACCAGGCCCCAGGTCGGCTTGAGGCCGTAGACGCCGCACCAGCTCGACGGGGTGCGGATCGAGCCGCCCTGGTCGCCGCCGAGCGCCATCGGCACCTCGCCGGCAGCCACGAGCGCAGCGCTGCCACCCGACGAGCCGCCGGCGCTATGGGCGGGATTATGCGGATTGCGGATGACGCCGCTCGCGCAGGTGTGGCTCGCGCCGGAAAAGCAGAGGTCCTCGCAGGCCGCCTTGCCGGCGATCGTGCCGCCGGCATCGAGAATCCGCGTCACCACCGTGGCGTCGAGCTCCGGCACATAGCCTTCGAGCAGCGCCGAGCCATTCATCATGGGAACGCCGGCCACGCAGATGTTGTCCTTGATGGCGACCTTCTTGCCGCTCAGCAGTCCCTCGCTGCCGGTCTTGATGTCGGTCTTCCAGTACCAGGCGCCGTAAGGATTTTCCGAAGCCGGGGGCCGATAGCCGGGCGAGCGCGGCGGGACCGGCGACAGGGCCGGCGCCACCAGCTCCTCGAGCCGGCCATAGGAGGCGAGCGGCCCCTTGAAGGCCTGCTGGAAAGCGGCGATCTCGTCCGCGGTGAGCACAAGGCCAAAGTCTGAGCCGAGTGCGTCGATTTGCTCCAACGTCGGAAGACGCACCGCCATGCTTCGCCCCCACACAAACGAAAAAAGCCACCCGTGGCCCAAACAGGCCCCGAATGGCTCAAATGCCGTACTATCGATGGTCGCGTAGATTTACGTGGCAGAGCGAACCAGCGAGGTCGTCACTCAGACATCAGCGGCTGCGCGAGAACTCTTTCGCCATGCACGTATTTGCTTGCCGGAGGATTGTGTCTTAGCCTCACCTAGCTTGTCAATCGGACCCGGGCCCCTTTTTTGAGCGCAGGCCGCCGAAAACGCGCGCAAGCTGCATTTCGGATGACGGGTGACATGAGATGAAACGCCACAGCCGTTCCGGGATGAACTGATGCTAGAGCCCTCCATCCCACTCGGTCTCGTGTTCTCCCGGTCGGGCCCTTACGAAATGATGGCGCGGGAGATGGAAAAGAGCGCTCTGATGGCCGTCGACGAGGTCAACCGGAGCGACGAATTCGATTTCACCTTCATGCCGCATTTGCGCGATCCCGGCGGCGTCGTCGCCGCCTATCACACCGCATGCGAAGATCTCATCCGCTCGGAGCAGGTCCAGCACATCGTCGGCTGCTATACGTCCGCCTCCCGCAAGCAGGTCATTCCGGTCGTCGAACGCACCGAACGTCTGCTCTGGCATCCTGCGCGCTACGAAGGCTTCGAAAGCAGCGACAATGTCATCTATGTCGGCGCCGCGCCCAACCACACGGTGGTGCCGCTGGTGCGGCATATGCTCGAGCACATCGCGACCGACGTATTCTGCGCCGGCTCCAACTATGTCTGGACCTGGGAAACCAATCGCGTCCTGCGCGAGATCGTGACCAGCGCCGGCGGCCGCATCATCGCGGAGCGACTGCTCGGGCTTGGCGAAACGGCGGTCGATCATATCGTCCGTGAAATCATCGACCGAAAGCCACCGGTCGTCTTCAATACGCTGGTCGGAGAATCCAGCTACGTCTTCATGCGTGCGCTGCACGCAGCATCGGAACGCGCGGGGTTTTCGATCCCGGTGTTGAGCTGCAGCCTTTGCGAGCCGGAGTTGAAGTTGATCGGATCGGATGCATCGGCCGGCTGCATCACCTCTTCGGCCTATTTCGAGAGCATCGACAACGCCGAGAACCGCGCTTTCGTCGCGCGATGGAAGGCGCGCTACGGCTCCGACTCCAGCGTTTCGGTCGACGGTCAGTCGACATATGTCTGCGTCATGCTGCTGGCGCGCGCCATCCGCCGCGCCGGCTCGGTCGACGTGTCGGCCGTCCGCCGCGCGGCTGCCAATCACCGCTACGATTCTCCGCAAGGCCCGGTCTGGGTGGATCCTGACAACAATCACTGCTTCCTGACACCGCGTCTGGCGCGTTCGGTGTCCGATCGCAGGTTCGAGATTTTCTGGGAGGCGGATGCTCCCGAACACCCTGATCCCTATCTCTCCAGCCTCGATCTGGCGTCGATCGGAGCAAGATCGGAAAAGAGCGAGGCCATCGCACGACGCTCGAACCATTTGCGGGTCGTCAAATGACCAGACCATCGCCTTTTTCCGTCCGCGGCCGTCGCGCGCTCATGATGATGAAGGACGAGCGCGAAATCTCGATCCTGCGCCGCCAGCTCGATCGTCTGGGCATGTCGGTCGTGGCGGCCGATGCCGGCGACAAGCCATTGCCGCAAGACGCCGTCGACGTGATCGTGCTGGATGCGGACGCCATCCCGATCAAGTCGGATCGCCCGCCTGCCCTCAAGATCAATGCGCCGATCATCGCGCTGATCGGCACGGAGACGCCGAGCCGGCTGAAATGGCTTCTCGACCTGCAGCCCGCCTCCTTCCTGATCAAGCCGCTGCGTTCCGCGGGCCTCTATACCGCGCTCGTGGTCGCCTTCGACCACGCGCAACGGCGCGGCGAGGAAGCAGCCCGCATCGAGAAGCTGGAAGAGCGCGTGCGCTCTCGCCGCGTCGTATTCGGTGCGCTGTTGCAGGTGATGAAGAGCCACGCGCTTTCGGAAGAGGATACCTTTGCGCTGATCCGGCAAACCGCGATGCGGCACCGCACGACCATCGAGCAATTGAGCGCCGAGATCATCGCGATCGGCGGCATGCCGAACCGCAACAGCCGGTCTGCCTAGAGATCGCCCATTCGCTGCACGCCGGCTTCCGCCATTTCGTTCCAGGCGGCCGCGAGCGAGCCCTGCAGATCGATCGCCCGGCAGCCGGATTCGATCACGACGACATCGAAGCCGTGACGACGCGCATCGATTGCGGAATAGTTGACGCAATAGTCGGTAGCGAGACCGACAAGGAAGAGCCTTCCCAAATTGCGCTCGCGCAGATATCCCGCCAGCCCCGTCGGCGTGTGGCGGTCGTTCTCAAAGAAGGCGGAATAGGAATCGATGCCGAGCCGAAAACCCTTGCGAATGATCAGTTCGGCGCGCTCGGTCAACAGGTCGGGATGGAAGGCCGCGCCCGGCGTGCCCTGCACGCAATGATCGGGCCACAGGGTCTGCTGCCCGTAGGGCATCTCGATGCTCTCGAAGGCGGCACGCCCCGGATGAGACGTTGCAAAGGAACTATGACCCGGCGGATGCCAGTCCTGGGTCAGCACGACGTGGTTGAAGCGCTGGGCCAGACGATTGACGACCGGCACGACGTCATCGCCATCGGCAACGGCCAATCTCCCGCGCGTGCAGAAATCGTTCTGCACGTCGATCGCCAGCAACAGGTCGTCAGGACGGATTTGTGTCATTTCACCGTGCTCGAAGAGGGCGCGCTGCGAACGGTAATGCAAAGGCTGGGGGGTCTCAAGCTCGACGTGACGGCGCTGTAGCCGCCGGCCTCCACCCGAGTGAACGGCACGTTTTGCTGGTACCGTGCGAGTAGCGCAGCTTCGCCAGGACACCGAAGACCTGTCTGCGTTACCGGCTTCGTTGGGCGCGCAAAGCTCTAGGCGGATCGCATCGCGATGATCTGGCGATACAGATCGGCGTAACGGCTGGCGCGGTTGCGCCACGAGACGTCGGTCGACATGCCGTTCTGCTGCATCTTTCGCCACGCCGGCGTGTCCCGAAACACGGCATGGCCCCTGCGCAATGCGCCAGCAAGATTTTCAGTGGTAACCGGTCCAAACTTGAAGCCGGTCACTGCCCCGGCCACTATCGCCGCTTCATTGGCGTCGACAACCGTGTCCTCCAGACCGCCGACGCGGGACACGATGGGAACCGCCCCGTATCTCTGTGCACAAAGCTGAGTGAGACCACAGGGCTCGAACCGGGAAGGCACGACCAGCGCGTCCGTACCGGCCTGAATGAGATGCGCCAATGCTTCGTCATACCCGATCACGGCACTGACCTTCCCGGCATGGGCTTGCGCGGCGGCGCGGTAGCGATCCTGGAGATCGGCGTCCCCACTCCCAAGCAACACCAGTTGCATTCCTTCGCCCGTGACCATCGGAAGGTTTTCGAGCAGGAGATCGAGGCCTTTTTGCCAGGACAGGCGGCTAATGACCCCCAGCAGAAATGCGTCGGGCCGCTGCTCCAGACCAAATCGGCGTTGCAGCGCAGCCTTGTTCGCCGCGCGGCGGTCGAGAGCACCGAGATCGAAACCACTTGCAATGAGAGGATCTGTCGCGGGATCCCAGACATCCGTGTCGATGCCGTTGAGGATGCCGCTGATGTCGCTCGATCGTTCACGCAGCAGACCACCCAGCCCCATCCCTCCCTCGTCGCCCTGAATCTCCATGGCGTAGGTGGGAGAAACCGTCGTGATGCGATCTGCGAATTGCAGGCCGGCCTTCAGAAAGCCGATGTCACCGTAGTACTCGACGCCGTGCATGCTGAACGACTCCGGCGGCAAGCCGATCTCTTCGAGCATGCTCGGCGGAAATCGTCCCTGATAGGCGAGGTTATGAACGGTCAACACCGTTCCAGGACGCGGCCGGCCGCTGTAATGCAAATAAGCCGCCGCGAGCGCCGCCTGCCAGTCATGTACATGCACGATGTCAGGCGCAAAGGACGCAACGGCGCCGAGCCCGATATTGTCGGCCATGCGTGACAGTGCCGCAAAGCGCAGGCCGTTATCCGGCCAGTCCACCCCTTCGGGCGACAGATAAGGATTGCCCGGACGCACAAAAAGATGCGGCGCGTCGAGCACGAACAACTCGAGTTCGCCGCATGATCCCCGCAGCAGGCGGGTCGCGCCGCCAAAGAACAGCGGCCATTCGAGCACCTCCCGCGCATCCCTTAGCGCGCACGTGACATCGGGATATCCCGGCACCAGGGTGAGGGTCTCGACGCCTTCCGCCCTCAGCGCGATCGGCAGCGCGCCCACCACATCGGCGAGGCCGCCGGTCTTGATGATGGGATAGATTTCCGAGGCGACCGACAGGACGCGAACAGGCTTCATGCATTCAGCCCGTCGATCATCTGCTGCGTGATCAGGCAGACGCCATTCTCGGAAATCCGGAATCGCTTGCCGTCAAGCTCGGGGTCTTCGCCGACCACGAGGCCTTCCGGGATCCGCACGCCGCGGTCAATGACGACATTGCACAAGCGCGCATGCTGACCGACATCGACATAGGGCAGTATCACCGCGCCCTCCACCCTGGCATGCGAGTGCAGGTGCACCCCGGTGAAGAGCAGCGAACGCCGCAACGACGCGCCCGACACGATGCAGCCGCCCGACACGAGCGAGGTGACGGCCTCGCCGCGGCGGCCCTCTTCGTCATGGACGAACTTCGCGGGCGGCGTGATTTCGGCGTGGGTCCAGATCGGCCACGATCGATCGTAGAGATCAAGCTCGGGCACCACATCGGTGAGATCGATGTTGGCCGACCAATAGGCATCGACGGTTCCGACGTCGCGCCAGTAGCTCGGCTGAAATTTGCCGGCGCGCACGCAGGAACGGCTGAACTGATGGGCCACCGCGCGGCCGTTCCTGACGATGTAGGGGATGACGTCCTTGCCGAAATCGTGGTTCGAATTCGGATCGGCCGCGTCGCGCTTCAACTCGTCAAGCAGAAATTGCGTGTCGAACACATAGATACCCATGCTGGCGAGCGATTTGTCCGGCTTGCCGGGCATGGGTGGCGGATCCGCCGGCTTTTCCAGGAACGACTGGATCAGGTCGTTCTCGTCGATGTGCATGATGCCGAAGCCGCTCGATTCCGACCGCGGCATCTCGAGGCAGCCGACCGTGACATCGGCGCGCTGGTCGACATGCTGCTGCAGCATCAACTCGTAATCCATCTTGTAGATGTGGTCGCCGGCCAGGACGACGATAAAACGAGCCCCATAGCCCTCGATAATATCGATGTTCTGATAGACCGCATCCGCGGTCCCCACATACCACATCGTTTCCGAGACGCGCTGGCTCGCGGGGAGGATGTCGAAGCTTTCATTGCGTTCCGGACGGAAGAAATTCCAGCCCATCTGCAGGTGGCGAATGAGGCTGTGGGCCTTGTACTGGGTGGCGACGGCGATACGGCGAATACCCGAATTCAGGGCATTCGACAGCGCAAAATCGATGATGCGCGACTTGCCCCCGAAATAGACCGCCGGTTTGGCACGCTTGTCGGTCAGCTCCAGAAGCCGGCTGCCGCGGCCGCCCGCGAGAACGAAGGCCAGGGCATGCCGCGCCAGCGGCTCGTTTGCGACCGCACGCATTTCTTCCTCCCACTACGGCACGTCAACCCGCAATTCCGGGTAGTCGTTCCGGCCGTTGGTCGAGTCCCGATAGAACGTATCTTCGATAGAATGTATCTTAATGGCTCGAACGACCAGCCTGAAAATAGCGGCCAGCAACCGTTTGCGCGCCGCTACCACAGCCCGGTCACCTCATTGCGGCGGGGCGGATCGGCACCGGCACGGGTGCAGGTGATGGCGGCGCACTGGCAGGCAAAGGACAGCGCCCGCCGTAACTCCGTCGCGCCCACGGCCCGCAGGGCGGCCCTTTCGATGCATCCCTGCTCGCGCAGGGCAAACAGCAGCGCGGCATGAAAACTGTCGCCGGCACCGATCGTGTCAACGACATCGACCAAAGGCGCGCCCAGCTCGAGGGCGCCGGCCCGGCGATGCCAAGCCAACGCGCCTTTGGTGCCGCGGGTGATGACGATCAGGCTGGCGCCGCCCGCGATCAGCGCTTCGGCCCTCGCCGCATAGGCTTCGGCGCCATGGAGATAGTCGAAATCGACATCCGACATCCGCACGATGTCGGCGCTCCCGGCAAAGGCGCTCATCCGCGTCCGATAGGTCTGCATGTCCATGACCAGGTTTGGCCTGCAATTCGGATCGAAGGAAATCGTCGCGGTTGACCGCGCGTCCTTGATCAATGCGCTGGCCTCGCCGGCGCCGCGGTCGTGCACCAGCGTGGTGGATCCGATATGCACAGCCTGGATGCCGTCGAACGGAATCGAGCCACGCCGGTAGGTCCATTTGGCGGATGCGGTTTCCGCATCGTAAAAGGCATATTGCGACTCGCCTGCGACGATCCGCACAAAGGCGAGCGTCGTCTGATCGCTGCTGCGCGTCGCGTGACTGATGTCGACAGCGGATTCAGAGGCGTGATCCGCGATCATGCGGCCGAACAGATCCGTCGAGATGCCGCCGACAAAACCCGTGGCAATGCCCAGCCGCGCCAGGCCGACCGCGATATTGAGACAGGATCCGCCGACCGCCGGTCGTACGGCCTGGTGTCCGTCCGCGGCTCTTACCGGTACGAAGTCGATCAGTGCGTCACCGCAACTCAGTATCATTGCTTTTCTTCTTCAGTGGCCCTTTGCCCCAAACCGACGCATGACGTCGCGACTCTCCCGATCCAGCGCGCGCAGCGTGGTGTGAACGCTTCGTTTGGCTCGATGAAATTCCGCCATGTGAGGTGCGGTCGTCTCGCTAAGCCGGCCGAGCGCCGACATCGAAGCCATGGTTTCGCCGATCGACTTGTAGGCGCCGCCGGCGACCGCGCCCAGCATGGCCGCGCCCAGCAATACCGGCTCCGGTGTCTGCGGCAGCGCGACCGTCAGTCCGGTCGTATCGGCCATGATCTGCCGCACCAACGGACTGCGTCCTGCACCACCGCCCATGACGATGACATTGCTTTCGACCTTGTGCGCGGCAAAGGCATCGATGACGTCGGCGAGACCGTAGGCCAATCCGCAAAGCCCCGCGACAAACATCCGTTCCATGGCCCCGATGTCGGCGTCGAGGTCGAGCCCCGCGATCACCGCGCGCGAGCCGGGATCGGCATAGGGCGAGCGGTTGCCGAGAAATTCCGGCAGCACGTGGATATCCCGCGCGATCGCCGCCGCCGCGCCGGCGCTGCTGACGCGCGAAAGAATCCGGCGCTCCAGAAATTCGATGATGTCGACGCCCTCGTTGCGCGCCGCCGCGACTGCCTCGGCATGCGCCGGATGCGAACGCAAAAGATGGTCGACCGCGGCGCCCGCGGCCGACTGCCCACCCTCGTTCAGCCAGAAGCCGGGCACCATGCCCGAATAATAAGGACCCCAGACGCCCGGCACGAAGCAGGGCTCGACCGTTGTCGCCATGATGCAGGCGGACGTACCCATTATATATGCAAGGCGGTCACAGACATCGACATGGCCACCGGATTCGAGACGTCCGCCAATCGCGCCGATCCCTCCCGCATGTGCATCAATCAGGGATGCGCCGACCGGCGTTCCCGTTCGCAGGCCCAGCTCATCGGCGGCGGCCTGTGTCAGCCCCGCCCCGACCGGCGAGCCCGGCGCGATGATGTCGGTCCCGATCCTGGCATAGTTTTCGGCAACGAACTCATTCAGACCGACCCGCTGAAAATACGGCGTGCTCCAGCGCTTTTCATGCGCCAGGAAATTCCACTTGCAGGTCACCGTGCACATCGAGCGCGCCAGCGATCCCGTTGCGCGAAAGGAGAGAAAATCTGCGAGATCAAAGAAGTGTCCGGCGACGTCGAAGCTGGCGCGCAGATGCCGCCTCAGCCAGAGCAGTTTTGGCACCTCCATCTCGGGTGAGATGGAACCGCCGACATAACGCAGCACATCGTCCTGCGTGTCATTGATCTCGCGCGCCTCGGTGACGGCGCGATGATCCATCCAGACGATGACGTTGCGGTTAATATCGCCCGATCCGCTGACGGTGACCGGCGCGCCGTCTGAAGAAAGCACGACCAGGGAGCAGGTCGCATCGAACCCGATGCCCTTGACCGCATCCGCGCCGATTGCGGCCTCCGCCATCGCGGCGCGCACCGAGGCCGTGCAGGCGTTCCAGATGTCTGAGGAGGATTGCTCGACAATGTCGCCGGCCTCGTGCCAGGTCCTGATCGGATGCCTGGCCATTCCGAGCAGCTTTCCGGTCTCGTCGAATGCGCCCGCCCGCGTGCTCGAGGTTCCGACATCGACGCCGACATAGGCCTGCCGCATGCGCGCTCCCCGCTAGCTGAGGCGCAAGTCTACCAGCATGTGTAGCCGCCATCGACAAGAACGATGCTGCCGGTCATCAGGCTCGCCGCATCGGACGCCAGGAACAGCACGACGGAGGCGATCTCCTCGACCTGCCCCAATCTTGCCATCGGCGTGCCGCCGATCCAGGCGTCGTACATCTTCGGATTGCTTTTCACGAAGGCGTTGAGCGGCGTCTCGATATAGGTCGGAGCCACGGCATTGACCCGCACGCCCCGCGCGCCCCATTCGGCCGCGAGCGACCTGGTCAGATGGTGCACCGCGGCCTTGGAGGCATTGTAGTAGCATTGCTCCTGCGGCTTGTTGACGATGAAGCCCGACATCGAGCCGACATTGACGATGGTTCCCGTCCTGGCCTGCAGCATATGCTTGCCGAAGGCGCGGCAGCACCAGAAGGTGCCGTTGAGATTGACGTCGAGGACGTTCAGCCAATGCTCGTCGCTGACGATTTCCGCCGGCGTCTCGCTGCGGGCAATGCCGGCATTGTTGACGAGGATGTCGACCTTGCCGTGGCGGGACGTGAGCTGGTCGGCGACCTCCGAGACGCGCCCGGAATTCGTCACGTCCATATCGACGAGCTCGATATCGTAGCCCTTCTTCTTCATCGCGGCGCGCGCCGTCTCGGCTGCCTTGGCATCGCGCTCGGCGATCACGACTTTCGCGCCAGCTTCCGCCAGCGCCTCGACGCAGGCGAGCCCAATCCCCTGCCCGCCCCCGGTGACGATGGCGGTCTTGCCGCCGAGCCTGAATTTCTCGAGATACATCTGTGCTCTCCGTTGTGTTTCGCCGGAGCCTGGTCCGTTACGCCCGAAGGGCGTTGCCGTGGTCGTCGAAGCGATGGATGCGCGCGGGATCGGGGGACAACGAGACCTTGTCACCCGCACTCAAATTGAGCTCGCCGACGTAACGCGTCGTGAGCGGCCCGATCGGGCCGGCATCGACATAGAGGAAGGTGTCGCTGCCGAGATGCTCGGCCGCCGTCACCGTTCCCTGCCATCCCTGACCTTCGCGATCGACCTTGAGATGTTCGGGCCGCACGCCGATGGTGGCCGCGCTGCGCTGCAGCGCGGCGTCGCCGGAAACAAAATTCATCTTGGGCGAACCGATGAAGCCCGCGACAAACAGATTGGCCGGCTTTTCGTAGAGCTCGAGCGGTGAGCCATATTGCTCGATCTTGCCGGCATTGAGCACGACGATCTTGTCCGCCATGGTCATGGCCTCGACCTGGTCGTGGGTGACATAGACGGCGGTGGTGCCGAGCTGCTTCTGGAGCCGCGTGACCTCCTGCCGCATCTGAACGCGCAGCGCGGCATCGAGGTTCGACAGCGGCTCGTCGAACAGGAACGCCTTGGGCTCGCGCACGATGGCGCGCCCGATCGCGACGCGCTGGCGCTGGCCGCCGGACAATTCGCGCGGCTTGCGGTCGAGATAGGGCGTAAGGTTGAGCGTCGCCGCGGCGGCCTCGACCTTGCGGTTGATCTCCTGCTTTGCCAGGCCGGCCATCTTCAGCCCGAAGGCGATGTTGCCGCGCACGCTCATATGCGGATAGAGCGCGTAGGACTGGAACACCATCGACAGACCGCGCTTGGCCGGGGGCACATCGACCACGTTCTTGCCGTCGATCAGAATGCTGCCGCCGGTGACGTCTTCGAGCCCGGCGATCAGGCGCAGCAGGGTCGTCTTGCCGCATCCCGAAGGCCCGACAAAGACCACAAAGGATCCGTCGGCGATGTCGAGATCGGCGCCCTTGATGATGTGCACCGGCCCGAACGATTTCTGCACGCCCTGCAACGTGATCTGACCCATGATGTGTCGCCTTCCCTATTTGACGGCGCCGAAAGTCAGGCCGCGGACGAGCTGCCGCTGGCTGAACCAGCCGAGCACGAGTATTGGAGCGATCGCGAGCGTGGAGGCCGCCGAGAGCTTTGCCCAGAACAGTCCTTCCGGACTCGAATAGGAGGCGATGAAGACCGTCAGTGGCGCGGCGTTTAGCGTCGACAGGTTCAGCGTCCAGAACGCCTCGTTCCAGGCCAGGATCAGGTTGAGCAGCAGCGTCGACGCGAGCCCCGGCAAGGCCATCGGCGTCAGCACATAGACCAGTTCCTTGCTGATGGTCGCGCCGTCCATGCGCGCCGCTTCCAGGATGTCCTTCGGGATCTCCTTGAAATAGGTGAAGAGCATCCACACCACGATCGGCAGGTTGCCGAGGCACAGGATGAAGGTGAGGCCGGTCAACGTGTCGAGCAGGCCGAAATCCCGGTAGATCAGGTAGATCGGGACCAGCACGCCGACCGGCGGCATCATCTTGGTCGACAGCATCCAGAGCAGGATGTCCTTGGTGCGTTTGGTCGGAGAGAACGCCATCGACCACGCCGCGGGGATCGCGATCGCCATCGCGATCAGCGTGGAACCGCCGGCGATGATGATCGAATTGAGCGCGTGGTGGAAATAATCGCTGCGCTCCTGCACGGTGGCGTAGTTCTCCGTCGTCCAGTGGAAGAACAGGAACGAGGGCGGCACGGCAAAGGCCTCGAGCTCCGTCTTGAAGCTCGTGAGCACCATCCAGAGGATCGGGAAGAAGATCAGGAAGCCGGCGAGCCAGGCTCCGATCGTCGAGATCGCGACACGTTTCGTGGTCACCATGCGCGCCATGGCCTATGCCTCCAGGTTCCGGCCGACGATGCGGACGAGGAAGAAGGCCACGATGTTGGCGATGACGACGGCAACCAGCCCGCCCGCGGAGGCGCTGCCGACGTCATACTGGATCAGCGCCTGGGAATAGACCAGGAAGGCGATGTTCGTGGTCTGCAATCCCGGGCCGCCGCCGGTGGTGACGAATATCTCGGCGAATACGGTGAGCAGGAAGATGGTCTCGATCAGGATCACCACCGTGATCGGCCGCGCCAGATGCGGCAGCGTGATGTAGACGAAGGTCGACCACGCGCGGGCGCCGTCCATCTCGGCCGCTTCCTTCTGCTCCTCGTCGAGCGATTGCAATGCGGTGAGCAGGATCAAGGTTGCGAACGGCAGCCACTGCCAGGATACGATCAGGATGATGGCGAACAGCGGCGCGTCGTTGAACCAGTCGATCGGCGTGGCGCCGAACAAGGTCGCGATCCAGGCGAACAGCCCGGACACCGGATGCATCAGGAGATTCTTCCAGACCAGCGCACTGACGGTCGGCATCACGAAGAACGGCGCGATCACCATCAGCCGCACGAAGCTGCGGCCGATCACCGGTTGATCGAGCAGGAGCGCTAGTGGAACCCCGATCAGAATGGTCAGCGCCAGCGCCGAGCCGACCAGCACCAGCGTATTCTGCAGCGAGGCGAGAAACGCCGGATCGGTCAGGAAATATTCGAAATTCTCCAGCCCCACGAACTGCCCGGATTCGGTATCGAGCAGATTGTAGTGCAAGGTGGAGAAATAGACCGTCAGTGCCAGCGGGACGATCATCCAGATCAACAGCAGCGCGACCGCAGGCGTCATCAGCGTGCGCGCCAGCAACTGCGTCTGTCGGGTGGCCATCCCCGCCTCCGTCCGTGGGAGAAAGGGCGACCATCCCGTTCAGGGACAAGGATGGTCGCCAGGCAATACAGCCCGGGAGAATGGGCTGAGGGGGCGAAGCGTGCGACTACTTGATGTAGCCGGCGCGCTTCATTTCACGTTCGGTCGAGGCCTGCGCCGCCGCGAGCGCCTGGTCGACCGTGGTCGAGCCCGACAGCGCCGCGGAGAACTGCTGGCCCACGGAAGTACCGATGCCCTGGAATTCGGGGATCGCCGCATATTGCACGCCGACATAGGGGACAGGCTGCACCGTCGGCTTGTTCGGATCGGCCGAGTTGATCGAAGCCAGCGTCGGCTTGGCGAAGGGCGCGACCTTGAGATATTCGGGGTTCTGGTACAGCGAGGTCCGCGTGCCCGGCGGCACATTGGCCCAGCCGTCCTTCGACGCAACGAGCTTGGTGTAATCCTTGCTGGTCGCCCAGGCGATGAACTTCTCGGCCGCCTCGACCTTCTTCGAGCCGGCGGGGATCGCCAGATTCCATGCCCACAGCCAGTTGGCGTTCTTGCCGAGCCCCGTGTTCGGCGCAAGCGCGAAGCCGACCTTGTCGGCGACTTTCGATTCCTTCGGGTTGGTCACGAAGGAAGCTGCCACCGTCGCGTCGATCCACATCGCGCATTTGCCGGCATTGAACAGCGCGAGATTCTCGATTGAAGCCGTTCGAGCTCGCGCCCGGAGGGCCCGCCCGCTTCATCAGGTCGACATAGGTCGACAGCGTCTTCTTCCATTCCGGCGAGTTGAACTGCGGCTCCCATTTCTCATTGAACCAGCGCGCGCCGTAGGAATTGGCCATCGCGGTCAGGAACGCCATGTTCTCGCCCCAGCCGGCCTTGCCGCGCAGGCAGATGCCGAAGACGCCGGCCGACTTGTCGGTCAGCTTCTTTGCGGAGTTGATGATGAAATCCCAGGTCGGCTTTTCCGGCATGGTCAGGCCCGCCTTCTGGAACAGGTCGGTGCGATACATGACCATCGAGCTCTCGCCGTAGAACGGCGCAGCGTAGAGTTTACCGCCGACGGAGACGGCGTCGCGGATCTTGGGAAGCAGGTCGGCGACGTCGTAGTCGGCGGGAAGCTTGTCGAGTGGCACCAGCCAGTTCTTCTTGGCCCAGATCGGCACCTCATAGGTGCCGATGGTCAGCACGTCGAATTGGCCGCCCTTGGTGGCGATGTCGGTGGTCACGCGCTGGCGCAGCACGTTCTCCTCGAGCGTCACCCATTTGACCGTAATGTCGGGATTCTTGGCGGTGAACTCGCTGGTCAGTCCCTGCATGCGGATCATATCACCGTTGTTGACGGTGGCGATCGTCAGCGTCGTTTCTGCATTCGAGGGGGCTGAGACCAAAAGCGCAGCCGCGCCCAAGAGGACGCCAAGGACGTTTCTCACGGTAACCTCCCAATTTTGCCGTGTTGAGCATATGCCCACACGTTGGGCTTATGTTCACACCGGCGCTGAAGGTTGTCAAGCGGCCGCGCGCGATTTCCGCTTTGCGCACAGGCTGTGCGGGAAAATGTCCGGGAGCAGGAAATGGCGGACTTGCGCGCGGACGAGCTCAATCCAGGATGGCGCGCGCGGTGGCTTCGTCGGTGATCAGGCCGTTGATCAGGCGTCCGGCCAGCGCCGCCTTGATGGCCGGAACCTTGGCCTGCCCGACGGCGGCAGCGATGGTCGTGGTCTGCGCCGGCATTTGCGGCGGGATGCTGGTGAGCCGGCGATTGGTGCCGCCCTTGATGAGCTTGCCCTTGGCGTCATAGGCCCAGCCGGTGATCTCGCCGACCGCGCCGAGTCGCATCATCTCGAACAATTCCTCGCGGGTGACGAAACCATCGACATGCACCTGGGCCTTCTGATCCATTTGCCCAATGCCGATCAGCCGGAGATCGGCCTTGGCGGCGACCGCTTTCACCTTCGCGATCGGATCGATCCGGACCATGCGGTTGCGCTCGTCCTCCGACGACATCAGGAACGGCAGCGGCATCGGGTAATGGCGGGCTCCGGTGCGGTCGGCGAGCCTGCCGACGGTATCGAAGAAGCTCGCCGAGCCGTCGGCCGAGATATTGCCGACCAGCGAGACGATCTGGTGGTTGGGCCGGTCGATCTGGGAGACGCGCTCGACCGCGGCGCGCACGGCGCGGCCAGTGCCGAGCGCCACGATGACCGGCGTCTCCGAGCGCAACGTCGCCTCCAGAATGTTGGCGCAGCGCTCGGCGATTCCCGCGGTCGAAAGCGGCGCGGCCGAATCGGCCGGCACCACTTCGCAATGCGCGAGATCGAACTTCTCTTTCAGCCGGGATGCCAATTCCATGCATGCCGCAATGGGATGTTCGAGGCGGAAGGTGATCAGCCGCTCGGCGAGGCAGAGCGAAACCAGCCGTTGCGCCGAGGCGCGCGAGACCTGCAGCATCCTGGCGATCTCATCCTGGGTGTGGCCGGCAATGAAATAGAGCCAGCCGGCGCGGGCGGCATCATCCAGGCGTGATCTTTCGCCTTCCGTCGAGGCCATCAGACGCGCTGTCCTTCCGTCCAGAAATCCGCCATCCGGTCAAAGACCCTATCGGCGCCGGCATCGTACAGTATGGCGCGGCCGTTCCGCGATTCGTAATGGCTGCCGCCGACAAATCCCCACACCTTCATGCCGGCCGCCCTGGCTGCCGCGACGCCGCTGATACTGTCTTCGATCACGAGGGTTCGCGCAGGCTGAGCCTGCATCTTCGCCGCCGCATATAGAAAGAGATCTGGCGCCGGCTTGCCGCGCGCCACCATCTGGGAGGTGAGGACCCGATCGCCGAAATAGGACGAGAGGCCGGTCCGCGCCAGCGAGAAAGACACCCGGTCGAGATCGCTGGAGGAGGCCACGCAATGCGGCATCTCGAGGCCGGAGAGGAGCGAGGCTATTCCCGGTATCGGATGCAGCGAGGATTGGAACGTCTCGAGCACCCGGACTTTCAAGTCGGATAGGAAATGGTCTGGAAGCTTGCGTCCTTGCGCGGCATAGTGCTGCACCACGGCCGTGGTGCTGCGGCCCAGAAACAGATCCAGCGCCTCGGCGAGCTCGAGCCGGACGCCGTACGTGGCCAGCGCTTCGCAAAGGCACCGACAGCTCAACGCCTCGCTGTCGACGAGGACGCCGTCGCAGTCGAAGATGATCAGGTCCAGTTCGCGCTGACCAGGCTCCATCCGTCCATCAGAGCATATGCCCAGTGACAGAGCAATAGCTCGGCTCCGTCTGACATCCCGTTACTCCTTCGCACCGGCCGCCGCCCTGGCCGCCCGCTGCTCCGTCGCGGCCTCGCTCGCGGCAGCGGTTGGTGTGGCCGCTCCTTGTCAGGGCTTCGCGGCCACCCTGCGCGGCACCTCATGCAGGATCATCTTGCCTTCAGGAGAAACCGCCTGCTTGATCAGCGCGATCACCTTTTGCGGGTCCATTTCGGGATTGCAAAGCAGGATGTCGACGAGCAACAAGCGATATTCAGGCCACGTGGTCAGAACGATGTGAGATTCGCCGAGGAACACTGCTATGGTGAGGCCGTGCGGCACGTAGCGGACCTCATATTCGCCGACGATCGTCGCGCCGACGGCCCGCGCTGCGGTCTTGGCGGCTTCTGCCAGGAGTTCGGCGTCGTTGATCAGGTCGGGGCAGTCGTAGATGTCAGCCAGAACCTGGATCATCAGCATCGATACACTCCTGCGGTCCGCACTTGATCCGGATTCATTTCATTGTCCTGCATATTGATACGCCGAGTATGCAGCGTCGTGGAGAGGCAAAGCCAGGTGGGATGTCTCCAATAACAGCGGTAAAAAGCCGAATAGAGTGCTGCCGAGAGCAAACCGTCGGTCAGGAAGCCAGCGAACTCAACACCGCCGATAAAAAATTGTGGCTATCGACAAGAGCAGGGGAATTTGTTGTAGCGACGCCTTTCTCCAAACGTCCGGCCGACGTCTCTGCTCCGAATATATTCTGGTGTCCTTGCTGAGAAATGCTGGAAAAGTAATTATCCCCCGGCAAAGCCGGGGGCTTTAGATGTTGGGCCGCTCAAAGCGGCCGTTTCGGCAAAATATCGGCTTCGTGTGGGCACCAGCACACCATTCCGAATGTCGCCGGCTTTATCTTCGCAATAGTGCACCTGCGAACCCATGCGGACTATGCCGCGCAGGTCGCAATCGTCGGCGACCACCTTTGCACGCTCCGTCTCACGTACCAGGAAATGAGCTACGCGAGGAAAGAGCGCCATGCTGGAATTGGCCGCGCGCTGAGACGGCGCGCGTCTTCCGTGCCGGTTGCGATGGGCGGCAACACTGGTTCGGGCTTGCTCTTGCTCATTGCATTCTCTCCCTTGGTCCTAAGCGGCTCTTTGGTCCCGGATCGTCGTCATTAAAGGGCTGCTCGTTCTTGACCGCCGGACCGCGAGACAGAAGCTCCACAACATCGATCGGCTCTCTTCGACTCACGCCTTCGATCTTGACGAAGTTGGTGCATCCTGCGGCGAAGAAAGGGACTTCGCTTCCGACCTTGAGCCCGACCAATGCCGCGCCCAACGGCGACAACACGGGGATTTGGCTTCGGTCCGACGTGTAATCTTCGGGGTACACCAATTGCCTCGTCTCGCGCGGGAATCCCCAATTGGTCCAGAACGTCACCCACGAACCCATGGTGACGATGGAGTCCAACCGGGCGGCGCGATCCGGGACGATTTCCGCGCGCTTGATTTCACTCATCAGAAACAGCGCGTCTGTGTCGCCCCGCTCTGCGGCTACCCGCGCCAACCGTTCCAGACGGCGATGGTCAGACGCAGGAATGGTGACGTTCGGAAGAGATATATTCGGCACAACATGCCTCCTTGCTTGGGCTCTCCCGCACGGGAAGCCACACCCCCAAAACTCTTGATGAAGGAAGACAACCCGGACGGCGCGAGCCGCCGTCCGGCTAAACGCCTGAATGCAGGCGTCCGGCGTGCAAGCAATGCCGCGCGACGCGATGATCGATGTCAAAGGCATGCATCATAGCAAGCTCGAGATAGCCTTTGAACGCATCGCTGCCATTGCGGCGAAAGCGCGCACGCGACCAGCACAAGCGGCGGCAAGCTGGATGTTTCAACACGGCATTATCCTTCCTGCGCCTGGGCTTCCCGGATTGGGATGACGTAATCTTTCGTTTGCTCTGATTTCACCGCAACGAGCATCCTGCATCGGCCGCGCCGGTGCGGCACAGTCCGGGCGGGCGGCAATCATTGGACCCCATCGCGCTCTGTGTTCAGGCCGGTGGCGCCGCCGCTCGACGCGGAAGCTCGACCTGAAAGCCCTTGACCAGCCAATCAAACAGCAGCCCATACACTACCGCGAGTGGAATCCCGACAAAGGCAGTCGCCGCCATCAGCTCCTGCCAGTAATAGATATCGCCGCGAATCAATTCAGTGGGCACTCCGGCGCTCACGGTGCGGCTTGCGGTCGCGCTCACGAACACCGCTGCGTAGATGTAGTCGCTCAACGACAGCGCAAACGCGAAGACGACGCAGGTCGTGATACCCGGCACCGCAAGCGGTAGCGCCACGCGGAAGAAAACGCCGACGCGGCTCCAACCGTCGGTCAGCGCCGCCTCCTCGACATCTCGCGGGATCGAACGAAAGAAGCTGAGCAAGAGCCAGGTGCAGAACGGAACGGTGATCGTTGGATAGACCAACACCAACGACCATATTGAGTTGGCGAGACCGAGCTTGGTCACGATCTCATACAAGGGGATAAAGAGAAGCGTGGGTGGAATGAGATAGACGAGGAAGATCGCGATGCTTGAGTGTTCGCCCCAATGGCCCATGAGCCGCGCGAGGCTGTAGGCCGCGGGCACCGCGAGCAGCAGGGTGATGACAACGACGATGATGCCGATCAGGAAGGAATTCCAGAGAAAGATCGGATAATTCGTCTGCGTAAACAGGAATTCGATGTGGCTCAGCGTCGGAGGAAGATTGAACAGAAACGGATTGTTGGTCGGATTGTAGAGGTCCGCGTTGCTCTTGAAGGCGGTGATCAGCATCCACACGGCCGGGAAGATTGCGAACACGCAGAGCAGGAGCAGCCCCACGTAGAAGCCGATCGAACGGAACAATCCCGTCATGTGCATAACAGCTACTCCTCCCGCCGATAGGCCATGCGCAGCGCGAGGACCGCGGCGGCGAGCAGTACCGGAAACAGGAACAGCGCGACCGCCGCGCCTTCGCTCAACTCCCCACCCTGGATGCCTTTCAGATAGGCCCAATACGGCAGAATCTGAGTCGTGTAGCCAGGCCCGCCCCTGGTGGTCAGCGCCACGACCGTCATGTCGCCGAAGATGACGAGAACGGTGAACAGGATGGCGACAATGAGCAGGACCGCCAGCGCCGGCAAGGTGATCTGGAACAGGATCCGGAAATAACCGGCGCCGTCCAGCGCAGCCTGCTCGTATAGCTCGTTCGGAATAGCGGTACGGCCAGCCAGGACGATGATGGTGGACAGCGGCAGTGTGCGCCACACGTTGATCACCACGATGGCACCGAGTCCCAGCCATTCGCGGCCGAGATAAAACAGGTTGTTGGCCGGCCCGAGCACGGTACCCGGTCCGAGCAGGCCGACGGCCCGAAGAATCCAGTCGATCGGGCTGAACTCCGAATTGAGCAGCCATAGCCAACCGACGGCGGCGAGCGCAACCGGCATGGCCCAGGGCAGGATCAGGAGCATTTCCGCAAGCTTCTTGCCCGGGAAGTCGCGCGCCAGCAGCTCCACCTGGAGGATCGTCAGGATCGTGAGCAGCACGAGCGTCGCCGCGGTGACGATGACGCTGTTGCGCAACGCAAACTGGAACGCGGCGTCGTGAACCGCGCTGATGTAATTGCTGAGGCCCACGAAGTGATGAATGCCGGGATTGCCGACCGTCGCGTCGCTGAGGCTCAGCGCAACGGCAAGAAAGAACGGTAGCGCAACCAGGCCGATCACGTAGATGATGGCCGGCGCCAGCATGATGGCGCCGACGGCACCATCGCGATCCGCAAGTCCGATCCGCACCGGGGCCTGCGGCGGCTCCTTCTGGCCGCCGGCTCGTCCACCCGATTTCACCTCGTCCCTCAAGCCTGCATCTCCCTGCAATATCTCAGATCGGCGAAGGCGCCGCACGCATGCCTGTCTCCTTGCTGAAAAAACGCAAGTTGCGGCGCGCCACCACGAACTCCTGGACTTCGCCAGCTTTCACCTTGCCGACAGTCTCCGGTCGCAGCCTGCACAGCACGTTGACGTTGCCGAATTGGCCATCCGCGCTGCCGTAGGCGAGCCATTCGGCGCCGAGAAATTCGATCCGCTTGATGCGCACGGAAAACGCCGCGACATCCGCGGATTTGGGGGCGGCGGCGCGCGGCAGAGCGTGCTCCGGGCGAAAGCCCACGATCGTGCCGCCATGCTCCAACAGATTCATCGGCGGCGTGCCAATGAACCCGGCGACGAATGTGCTGACCGGCTCGTTGTAAAGCTCCTGTGGCGAGCCCAACTGGCGGAGCGTGCCCGACTGCATCACCGCGACGCGGTCGCCGAGACCAACCGCCTCGACCTGATCGTGCGTCACATAGACGGTTGTGATGCCGGTGCGATCATGCAGTTGGCGGAGCTCGGCGCGCGCGACCGCGCGCACCTGGGCGTCGAGGGAGCTCAGCGGCTCGTCGAAGATGAAGAGGGACGGTTTGCGCACGATCGCTCGCGCCAGCGCTACCTTCTGTTTCTCGCCGCCGGAGAGCCGTGCCGGCCGGCGCTGAAGCAGAGGCTCGATGCGTAGTATTCCCGCGGCCCAGTGGATCAGCCTGTCCCGCTCCGCCTTGGCGATCGACCGGGCCTTGAGCGGAAAGGCGATGTTGTCGGCAACCGACATGTGCGGATAGAGGGCGTAACTCTGGAACACCATCGCGATATTTCGCGCCCGTGGAGGCAGCGGGGTGATCGGCTTGCCGTTTAGAAGGACGTCGCCGGTGGTCGGCTTCTCAAGGCCGGCGATCAATCGCATCAAGGTTGTCTTGCCGCAACCGGAAGGACCGACGATGGTAAGGAATTCTCCTTCCATCGTCGTCAAGTCGATCCCCTTGAGAGCCTTGAAATCACCGAAGTGCTTCGCCAACCCTCTGACTTCCAGTATGGCCACGACTGCGGTCCTCAGCTAGCTAACCCTTGCTGGCCTCGCGGCCGCAGCCGACGAAGCCAAGGTGCTTCCATTTATCGGTTATCTTCTGCACCTGAGCCGCGGTGTCCTTGACGGCCTGCTCCGGCGTTTTTTCGCCGCGCGCCGCTTGCGTCATCATCGTGGAGAGCAGGAACGTGTTGTAGACCTCGCTGGTAGCCGGGCTGGCGTAGCCGGGATAACCCAGCCATGCGGTCCAGGCCAAGGCTCCCTTGAGCACCGAGAGCTTGTCCGGCGGGTTCGAGCCCCACGGATCGTGATCGATCCAGCCGTCCTTCTGCGCAAGCTGCGGGACCGTCTTCGGATAGGCCGGGAAGTCATAGAGCTTGCTGTAGTACGTGTCCGAGCTGTAGTTGGCGGTGAGATCGAGCATGAACTTCTTCGCCGCTTCGATCTGGTTCTTGTCGGTTACGTATTTGGGCAGCACGTAGATGAACCATACATGCGCGGTCTGGTGCACGTCGCCCTTCGGACCTTTGAGCCCCGGCCTGAAGCCGGTGTCGTCCGCTACCTTCGAGTTCGACTCCTGGGCGGTCCGATAGAACGAGATCGAGTTCTGGATGTAGGACGCGCGGCCCGAGACGAACGCCTGATTATTCGATGCCGCATTCCAGGAGAATACTTCCGGCGTTTCAGCGGTATGATACAGCTTGGCCTGATACTTCACCGCGTCGATCACTTGCGGCGATTCCAGCGTTACGTTGCCGCAGGCGTCCTGTACCTGGCCGCCGAACGACCAGATCAGCGAACGCGCATAGAATTCCGAATCGATCTCGGGCGACATCCCGACGCCGACCGGAATGCCGGTCTTCTTGTAGATCTTCTCGCCACCCTTGATGAGATCGTCATAGCTGGCCGGTCCTTTCGGATAGCCGGCGTCCTTCCACAATGACATGCGATAATCGCCGGGATCGGCGACCCAGCCGACGCAATAGGCATACCATTCCTGCTTGACGGGCAGATAGGCCTGATGGGTGCACGGCGCCACGCCCTCGCCGTAGGTGGCTTTGGCCGCGTCATTGACGTCGTCCAGGGGCTGCAAACCCTGGATGAACGCGGCGGGCGTCGCATTCAACTGCATGAGCGTCGGGCCGCTCTTGGCGGCAATGGCGGCAGCGAGTGTCGAATTGAGGTCGGCGTAGCTGATGTGCTGGACCGAGACCTTGACGTTATGTGCCGCTCCCCACTGCTGGGCGTAGGCGTCGAACCACTTGTCGTACCTCGGAACGAAATGACTCCATTGCGTGATCGACAGCGTCGTGCCGTCCGGGAATTTTTCCGGGAAGGTCAGCGAGCCGTATTTCGCCGAAAATTGTATCGGTGACGGTTTGACGCCGGAAATGGGCTCATCCGACGTTTCCGCGGCGCGCACAATTACACTTGTGCCGAGTAGACAAAGCGCAGCGGCAGCAAGCGGCAGCGCTTTGCGCGTTAGAACGTTACACCATGTGGGCATGGCTTCTCTCCCTTTGACGGAATGCTGGCGGATTGGGATCGAACCCCGGCCGTCGCTCGTACATGTCTCGATCGGTCTCCGGGTCCTTTTATCGTCCGCAAGACAAAGCGACCAACGCGAAGCGGGCCCAAGGGTTGCTCGGCGCGGCGCTAGACTAAAGTTGCTGAAGCATTTGACGCGGCCGCAGGTGACACGATCGCTCCTGCGCGAGTGGCTTGTGCTGGTTGTCGGCGAACGAATAGCAGAACCGAATCTCAAATCCTGCCAACGGGATCGCCGGCCGCCGGGAGTTGCGAAGCGCTCTGCTCGGCCCGGCGGGAATGATCCGTCGCGATCAACAGATAGACGGCCGGTACGACGAACAGCGTAAACAGCGTCCCGATCGAAAGCCCGCTCGCGATCACGAGCCCCATGTTGAAACGGGATACGGCACCGGCGCCGCTGGCGAGGATCAACGGGACGACGCCAAGCACCATCGCCGCCGTCGTCATCAGAATGGGACGCAGCCGGATTGCGGCGGCCTGCTCGATCGCCTCGCGCTTCGAGACGCCGCTGCGCTGCAGATCATTTGCAAACTCCACGATCAAGATCGCGTGCTTGCTGATCAGGCCCATTAACGTCACCAGGCCGACATCCGTGTAGATGTTCAACGATGCCCCGCCGACACCAAGACTGACGAAAATCAGCGCGCCTGCAATCGACATCGGCACCGAGACCAGGATGATGCATGGATCGCGGAAGCTTTCGAACAATGCCGCGAGCGAAAGGAAGATGATGACGATCGCAAATCCGAAAGTCGCGACGAAGCCGGAGGACTCCTGAATATATTGGCGCGACAAGCCGCTGTAATCGATCGTATATCCCTCCGGCAACGTCTTGGCGGCCAGGGTCTTGAGAAAATCGAGCACATCGGCTTGCGCAACGCCGGGGGCGGCAACGCCCTGGATCGTGGCGCTGTTGACCTGCTGAAAATGATTGAGCGTCTCCGGCACCGTCTTGGTCGTGATGCGCGCGATCGTCGATAGCGGGATGGGAACGCCGGAAACGGTGGCCACGTAGTAATTCAGCAATTGATCCGTGTTTAGCCGATATCGCCGCTGCACCTGTGGGATCACCTTGTAGGAACGCTGATCGAGACTGAAGTAATTGACGTAGCCGCCGCCGAGCATGGCTGTCATGGCGCTGCCAACATCGCTCATCTTGAGTCCGAGCTGCGCTGCCTTGTCACGGTCGATCTCCACGACCGATTTTGGGTTATCGATCTTGAGATCGGTGTCGAGAAAAATGAACATTCCGCTGTCGATCGCCGCCTTGAGAAATTTTTGAGCGGCTTCGTTTAGCTGATTGAAGGAATTGGTGGTCTTGATCACGAGCTGCACGGGCAGGCCTTGGCTGCCCGGCAGTGGAGGCAGTTGAAACGCCGCAATTCGCGCGCCAGCGACGTCGTTGAGCCGCTGCTGCACGATCGGCTGAAGCTGGTTGCTGGTTCGCGAGCGCTCGTCCCACGGCTTGAGCACCATTCCCGCGACCACCCGGCCTGGAGAGTTGATCTGGAACACATGATCGGTTTCCGGAAATTCCTTCATGATCTGGAAAACCTGCCTCGCGTACAGCACCTTCTGCTGCAATGTCGCGTCCGGCGCCAGCGTCGAAGAGGTGACCACGACCCCCTGGTCCTCCTGCGGCGCAAGCTCGCTCTTGGCGCCCGTATAGAGGAAGTAGATGCTCGACAGCACGAGGAGAGCGAAGACCGATGTCACGGGCAGGTAGTCGAGGCTGTTATGCAGCCGCTTCAGATAGAAGCGGCGCATGGCCTCGAAAGTGCGATCGGTGAATTTGGACAGCCTTTCCTGCCAGCCATGTGCTGCGCTTTGTGGTTGCAGCAGGCGCGAGGCCATCATCGGAGACAAGGTCAAGGCGACAACTGCCGATATGGTCACCGTACCGACAAGGGTGAACGCGAACTCCGTAAATAACGCCCCGGTCAAGCCGCCCTGAAACGCGATCGGCACATACACCGCGATCAATACGACCGTCATGGCGATGATCGGACGGCCAAGCTCTCCGGCCGCCGCCTCCGCCGCGGCAACCGGAGCCTTGCCTTGCTCGAGATGACGGTTGACGTTTTCGACGACGATGATGGCGTCATCGACGACGAGCCCGATCGCCAGCACCAGCGCCAATAGCGTCAGGAGGTTGATCGAAAAGCCGAGCGCCAGCATGATCGTGAAGGCACCCACCAGAGACAGCGGGATCGCAACCATCGGAATGACGACCGATCGCAGCGACCCCAGAAACAGGAATACGACGATATTGACGATCACCAGGGCTTCCACGAGGGTACGCGCCACGTCGCGGATTGCCGCGTGAACGAAGTTCGTCGAATTGTAGACGATCTGGCCGTGCAGTCCGCTCGGCAGCGCCGCGTGGATGGCAGGGAAGATCTTGTGCACACCCGCGATCACGTCGAGCAGATTGGCCGTTGGCGCCACCTGGATGCCGATATAGACCGCGGGCTTGCCGTCAAAGGCGACCTGCGTCTCGTAACTGTCCGCGCCGAGCGAGACGTTGGCCACGTCCTTCAACCGCACGATCGCCCCGCCCGCCTGTTTCACGATGAGATTGGCGAATTCCCCTTCGGTATGCAGGCCGGTCGATGCGGTCAGGTTGACCTCGACCATCTGTCCCTTGGTGGTCCCAAGCCCTGAAATGTAGTTGTTCTGCGTCAGCGCGGCGGAGACGTCGGCGGCAGTGAGGCCATAGGCGGCGAGCTTTTTCGGGTCGAGCCATGCCCGCAGGGCAAAGTTCTGCGCTCCAAGAATTTCCGCAGTCTGCACCCCCGGTACCGCCTGCAGTTTGGGCTGCACGACGCGTGTAAGATAGTCGGTGATCTGATTGCGGGCCAGCACATCACTGTCAAAGCCGAGATACATGGCATCGATGGTCTGACCGATCTGCACTGTCAGCACGGGTTGCTGCGAGCCCGATGGAAGCTGGTTGAGCACCGAGCTGACCTTGGTGTTGATCTCGGTCAGCGCCTTGTCGGCGTCGTAGTTCAGGCGGAGATAGACGGTGATCGTGCTGACGCTGCTCGCGCTTTGCGAGCTCATATAGTCGATGCCGTTCGCCTGCGCGATCGCGGTCTCCAGGGGAGTCGTGATGAACCCCGCGACTACATCCGGATCAGCGCCGTAATAGGTCGTGGTTATGGTCACGACGGCATTCTGCGTGCGCGGATATTGCAGCACCGGCAGCGAGCCCATGGCACGCAAGCCAAGTGCCAGGATCATCAGGTTGACGACGGTTGCGAGAACGGGCCGGCGAATGAATAGATCGGTAAAACTCATGGCGCGCGCTTCATTCTTCGGAGACTTGGGGATTAGGGCTGAAGGGAACCTTGACCTTGTTGTTGATCAGGACAGGTGAGCCGTTGTGCAGCTTGTTCTGCCCCACGCTCACCACGACATCGCCGGGTTCGATCCCGGTCAGGACTGCGACCTGGTCGCCCCTGGTCTCGCCGGTTTTCACGAACACCTGCTGCGCGACGTACTGCTTTTCTCCGCCCTTCTCGGCACCCTTCTCCCCGCCTCTGGCCTCGTGCCTCTCTTTGATCACGTAAGCGATGTCGCCATAGGAATTGTAGTAGATCGCCGTCTTCGGCAGCGTGACGTAGTGCTGCGGCGCGCCCACCTCGATGTCGACCGTCGCAAACATCCCTGGCAGCAGCTTCTCGTCGGGATTTCCGAATGTCGCGCGGACCTGGACATTCCGGCTAGCCGTGTCGACGAGCGGGTTGATCGCCAGAATCTTGCCGGTGAATTTCAGATCGGGATAGGTGTCGACCTTGGCTGTAACCACCTGCCCGACCTTGATTTCCGCAAGCGACTGCTGGGGCAGATAGAAGTCGACGAAAATCGGATCAAGCTGCTGCAGCGTGACGATCGGGGTACCCGGCGCGATGTACTGGCCGAGATCGACCTGCCGTATGCCGAGCCGGCCCGAGAATGGCGCGGTAATCGATTTGTATCCGATCAGCGCCTGCTGCTGCGCGACCTGCGCCTGGTCGCTCTTTAACGTCGCAAGGTCCGTGTCCGCGGTCTGCTTGCTGACCGCGTCGGTCTTCAACAGGTGGCTGGAACGGTCATAGTTGAGTTGGGCGAGTGCTTCGGCAGCCTTGAGGCTTTGCAGATGCGCGATGTCGTCGGCTGCCTCGAGTTCGACCAGCAGCGTTCCCTTCCCGACCTTCGTGCCGGATTGGAAGTGTATGGCCTTGACGATGCCGGGCACCTGCGCGCTGAGGTCCGCTCCCTTTTCCGCCCTGGTGCTGCCGACGGCCTCCAGCCGCTGCTGCCAAGGTTGCGTTGCGGCCGTGATGGTGGAGACCGTTTGCGGAGGATTACGCAAGCCGGCAATCGCCTTTTGAACCATTCGGGCCTTGAAGGCCTGAAACCCGAAGATCGCCGCGAAAGCCACGGCGACCAGCACGAGCATGATGGCCATTCGTCTAAACATCTGCGATCTCGGCTAGTGCAATGGACATCCGATAACGCGCGCGCGCGCCGGCGGGTCTCAACATCCTCGCGAGTTTTTCCGTCTTGTTGCGGTCAGGAACACTGGGCCGCGGAACCGGCTTCGCGCGCATTATGCTTTGGTAGCATCGAATGGATCGGAACACCCGCGTGCCAATCGGGGTAAGGACGCGGATCCCACGCACGGTGTCTCACCGATCCTTGCCGTCCGACCTAGATTTGTCTGATCGAGCCAAAATCGAAATTCGAATTCGGCGGGTTCTCGCCGACGCGGAGCATCGTATCGCTGGGGAAATGGTGAGGGGGAACGGGTAGATTATAGGGAGCCGGGACCCCATGATAGACGCGTCCGGCGAGATCATATTTGGAGCCGTGACAGGGACAGAAATAGCCGCCTGGCCAATTCGGTGCAGGCGACGTGGGGTTCGGCTGCGGTTCAAATATCGGAATGCAACCGAGATGGGTGCAGATGCCGATCACGATCCCGAACTCCGGCTTGATGGAGCGATGCCAATTCTTCACATAGGGCGGCTGCTGCAACTCGGACGATTGAGGATCGGCCAACAACGCCAGAAGCGCCGGATCCTTGAGTTTCTTCACTGCTTCCGGCGTGCGGTGGGTGACGAATACAGGTCGGCTGCGCCAGCGAATCACCACCTGCTGGCCCGGCGCGACCTTCCCGAGATCGAGCTCGACCGGGCCCCCTGCAGCCAGCGTCGAGGCATCCGGATTCATCTGACTGATGAAAGGGACTATCGATGCCGCAGCACCGATAGCACCGAAGGCAGCGGTCGCTATGTAAAGAAAATCACGACGCGTCGCCTTCTCGGATGGAGCAGCAGTTGCGATGGATTCTGATTCGGTCATGACGGGTTCCTGTATCGACACGGCGCGAACGGCGGCCGCCGCGCGCGCTCGAAATTGGGCAGTGCCCCGAGGATTGAATGGACCGGTTCAGGCGCCCGCGCATCACGCAAAAGGCGCAGTTGCAAACAACCATCGCTGATTATCTGGTATCGCTTTCGCGAGTGTCCAGATTGGCAGACCCGCTCTCGTCCGTTTTCAACGATTGTTGAACGCACCGCGCCGGGGCACAGGCGCTACTCTCAATTTCAGGAGCAAGGACGCCTCAGCCGAAAGGCTAACGGAACGTTCGGGCGAGCGGAGCGTTTGATTCGATGCAACAGAGGCGCGCAAGACAAGGCCACGGGTTCAAAAAACACTGGTTGCCCGCTGAGAGTTTCCCCGCCAAAGCATCACTGAAAGCACAGACAGCAGTTCTTGCTTTCGTCCGCGAAGAAATCGACCGACATCGATGCGCCTCACAAAGGAGGTTCTCCATGTCAACTATCACCACCAGTTCTGAAACCACGTTCCAGGAAGCCGCAACGTACGGCGGAGTAGTCGATGCGATCGGCGGCATTGCGACCGTCATTCTGGCAATCGTAGCGTTGTCGGGTATAAGTCAATCCATGCTGGGCGGCATCGCAACCATCGTCTTCGGAGCGGCGCTGCTGATTCAAGGCGGCACCATGCTCACCGAGTACACAAAGCTGACCGCACCGCCTGGCATGGCCGGTACGGTCGAAGAGTTCACAGGAGGCGGCGGACTTTCGGCGCTGTTCCTGGTCGGAGCGGCCGGCATCGTGCTTGGGGTGCTCGCCCTGATCGGCATCTCATCACAGACGCTCACCGCGGTTGCGGTGATCGGCTTTGGGGGCGCGCTGCTGCTGAGCAGCAATTCGGTGCGGCATCTCTACCGAGCGAAGCAGGCCTGTTACCAGGCCGGCGCTCCCCGCACGATCTGGGGAGCCGAGTTCCTTGCCAGTGAAATGGCTTCCGGCTCGGCAGTTCTGCAGTGCCTTTCGGGTCTTGCCGCGATCGTGCTAGGCATTCTCGCGGTAACGGGAACAAATCCGGGCGTGCTCTCGCTCGTGGCGCTGCTGGTCCTCGGAGCCACCGTGCTCTTGACCGGGAGCACCCTGACCGGTGCCGTCATGGGGTTCATGGACCCCTCGGTCGCGCGTGCCGCGCGAACCTGGTCTCAGCCGTCGAATGCGGCTGAATGAGCACGCCAAACAACGCTAGCTGAACGCAGACGAAGCAGCGGCACCGCCGCTGCTTCGTCGTTTGGTCGGAAAAGAAACCATCCACAACGTTCAAGCGCTATTTTGCCGGACCGGTCTGCATTGTCGTCTTGACCAATCCGCATATGCCTTTCTCTTCGGCCAGGGGCCGGAACGCCTTGTCGGCCGGATTTTTTCAAGGACCCTGAAGTAGTCATAGGCGCCCTTCGACGAGGAGGGGTGACCAATATAATCGATGCACACACGTTGCGCGTGTCCTTGAACTTGATCGCAAACTGCGGCCCGCATGGCCCGCCTCGGCGACGGTCAGCTTAGCGGCCCGCCCTTTCGCGCACCTTGATCCTCGACATCAATCCGGATCAATCGCGTCAGTCCCGGGGCGGAGAAGACCGCGCAATAGCTCCCGGGCTAGACCGATGAAGACTATCGTCCAGGCAGCCAGCGCCACCGCGAAAAACGCCGGCGCCAAGGGGGCGAGGAACGGAAGTCCAAGAGCCGCTGCCATCTGTTTTGTTGCGAGCGAATACATTCCCAATGGAAAGACGGCTCCCCAATAGAGCGGGTCATAGTGCAACGGAAATCGCCGGATCAGGTGTTGCCACACCTCGAGCACGAGCAACATGGGAATCCACCACGTGCCCGTAGCCCAGTAAAGGATCGTGAAACCCTTGAGGAACGGCAAGAGCGAGGTGAGCAACGATGCATCCGGCATATTCTGTATCAGCCGTGTGCCGACCAGGGTCGAGATCGCCATTGCCCCCATGTTGATCCAATACGGAGGCGTGAGATCGCCTGGGGAAAAGACAAAGAAGGTTTCACGATAGAAGATCAGCGAAATGATCCAGATATAGAGCATTCCGCCCCATAGCCACATCGACAGGGCGAAGAAATTCAGTTCCAGCCGAAGCGGTTGCGACCACTCGCCGGCAATCGAAGCCGCCAGAAGAGCAATTGACTGCGTAGCGACGACTGCAATCAGCCAGGCGCCCGTCAGCCCGTTCTCCAAAGTGGGCTTTTCGCGCTTCACCGTGAAGGCGGCGAAGATTGTGTAAGTCAGGCCGACCCACAACGCGGTGCCGAGTGCCAGGAACACGGTTGCAACCGCTGGACTGCGGACCATGAGCAGAAACTGAGCGCCAAGGATGCAGGATCCAGCGACCGCGGTGAAGAAGCCGGGTCCCAGCCGATGATCGGTCAGGTCGGCAAAAAACAGCCGCGGATAACGGATCAAACGGAACGCGGTTAGACACACCACAACAACGTAGGCTGCGAGGTTGAAGGCAAACAAACCTGTCGCAAGGACAAGCAGCCCGAAATCCCATGCTCCGATCGAAACGACTCCGGTCGCCATTGCGATAGCGAAATAGGCCGGCGATAGATGTTCCAGCGCACAAAGCTCACTTACCCTGCGATCAGCGCCAGGTCCCCTCACCGATGATTTTGAAATCGATTTCATGCGTGGTATGGCGCTAACAGTCCTGCGGCGCGTTTGCGTCCGCAGGCAGGTTACGCAAGGGGCAAGACCGGCCGATGCCGCGGCAACTTCGGACCTTCGAAGGCGAACTCTTGGGCGCAAGTCAGCAAGGCGCGAACAGAAGCGACCGCCGGAATTGCAACGTTGCGCGTCACCAAACGTTGCATCAAACCTTGAACTTTTAGTCCGTACGGCATGTGAATCGAGCTGGCTCGCGGATCAGCCGCGGAACTGTCCCGGCATCGACGAATTTACAATGACCACACCGGACGCTCGCGTCGCCGACGCCTCGGGTGATTTCCTGTTATCTGGCGTGGGTCGATAAAGCATTCCTCCTGTCATGATCAGCCGCGCAACTGTAAAAATCGTTGATTTCTGTGCCCGGCAAAAATTGGCAATTATCGTTGTCGGCGCCCTTCTTCTGCTGGGCAGCGCAACGTTCGACGCTCTAACGTTCTCGATAAATACCGACGTCGAGGCGCTGATCTCGCAAAATCTTCCCTGGCAGGAGCGTCAAGTTGAGTTGAACGAGGCTTTTCCACAACGAGCGATCTCCGTCGTTGTGACAGCGCCGACAGCCGAAAATGCCGAGATTGCAACAGACGAATTGGCGCAAAGACTATCGAAGCCGGCGTTCTTAAAACGCCCTGCGGCCGCAGGCTATGACCGGAACGGTGAGCGGCGCAGGGCAGGAAGCGTCGGCTGCAACAACTCCCGCCACGTCCGCTAAACGGCTACGGGTCGCGTGTCGGCGGCCATCTCGCTAACGGCGCGAGGCTTTGCCGGATTGACCGGCAATTGCAGCACGCTTGCCTTCTGCCCAATGACGAGATCGGTCACCAGGATAATCTTGCCGTTTGAGAATTCCAACGCATCGCGGTGCCTGTCTGGGCTCCTGTCGAGCTGGCGGAAACGAGCCATCCGATCTTGAACCTTCCTTTGGAACATGAACCCGCGAACACGAACGTCTTGCTCGAAGGCGATCTCGGTGCCCGGCAAGAGGCAGACCGCCACTGTCGGATCACACGCAGACGCGAAGCCGCGTGTGGTCGTTCCTCTGAATTCAGCCGAGATCAGCGTCTCGGCAACTTCAGCCGGCCGCGAAGCGACGGCATGCAGGCTGTAATCACACATGAACGAGCTCCTTTTGTTAGCCCAGCCCAACACTTTTAACCCGGCCTTTGCATCCGGCGTTCCCATTGACGTCAGTATACTCTTGAATGAGGTAGCGCCGCTGAATGAGGCCACAGCGCGCGCGGCTGAGGCCGAACCATCGCCGAAACTAGAGATTGCCGTGCAGCGCGCGCATGTGGCGCATGGTCCCGCCCCGTGCAAGCGAATGTCTCAGGCGCACGCGCTGCAAGTAATCATCGGTTACAATTATTGAACCAAATTGAAGAAACCGCGTTGTCCGTCAAGGGGCGTCTCACCTCACCTTCCTCTCGAAGGCGAAACAACGAGGAGTAGGACGATGCGCCCTGCATTCTGGCGAGCCGCGACGGTGTCGGCTGTCGCCCTCATGGTCACAGCGGGATCCGCGCTGGCGGCTAACCAATACGACCCCGGTGCCACCAACACCGAAATCAAGATCGGGAATATCATGCCATATAGCGGTCCCGCGTCCGCCTATGGCGTGATCGGCCGCATCGAGGCGGCCTATTTCCGCAAGGTCAACGACGAAGGCGGCGTCAATGGCCGCAAGATCGACTTCATCTCCTACGATGACGGATATAGTCCGCCCAAGACGGTCGCGCAGGCCCGCAAGCTTGTAGAAGACGATCAGGTGCTGCTGATCTTCAATTCCCTGGGCACGCCGACAAACACGGCTATTCATCGTTACATGAACGAGAAGAAGGTGCCGCAATTGTTTGTGGCAACCGGTGCAACCAAATGGAACGATCCGAAGAACTTTCCATGGACGATGGGATGGCAGCCCAACTATCAGGCTGAAGCCGGCATTTACGCCAGGTACATCCTGAAGAACAAGCCGAACGCGAAGATTGGCGTCCTCTACCAGAACGACGATTACGGCAGGGACTACCTCAAGGGCCTGACCGATGGACTCGGCGACAAGGCGAAAAGTATGATCGTCTCGGAACAAGCCTATGACATATCCGAGCCGGCGATCGACTCGGAGATCGTCAACCTGCAGGCGTCCGGGGCTGACGTATTTGTCGATTTTTCGACCCCGAAATTCGCCGCGCAGTCGATCCGGAAGGCGGACGAAATCGGCTGGCATCCGATGTTCTTCCTGAACAATGTCAGCGCTTCCGTCGGAAGCGTGTTGAAGCCAGCCGGCCTCAACGCCGCGCAAGGAATCATCTCGGCCGCTTACCTGAAAGATGCAACCGATCCCGAATGGAAGAGCGACAAGGACATGAAGGAGTGGACCGCCTTCATGAACAAATATGCGCCCGATGCAGACAAATCCGACGCATCAACCGTCTATGGATATGCCGTGGCTCGGACAATGGTTCAGGTGCTCAAGCAATGCGGCAACGATCTGACGCGTGCGAACATCATGAAACAGGCCGCGAACCTGAAAAACGTCGACCCGGGCATGCTGCTGCCCGGAATCACCATCAACACCAGCGCGAACAATTTTGCTCCGATCAGGCAGTTGCAGCTGATCCGATTCAAGGGCGAAACCTGGCAGCGGTTCGGACCGGTCATGGGTGGCGAAGCCAGCGGTGCCTGAGGGATCTCGGACGGCGGGAGCCGATCACTTTGCAAGCCCGGACCGCTTGTTAGCGGTCCCGGGCACGTGCTCACCGATTGACCATGGATGCTCGCAACGAAGTCCCTTTGGATCTGGTCGATGGAATCGAAGTCCCAGGTCGCGTCCGGAGATTTTCCGCACGGCACCTGATCCACCATCTGAAACGCGACAACGCTTCGAGAGGTCGCGTCAAGGGCGCTCGTTTCTTCGCGCGGGATTGCACGGTGGCAGCCCTGCCGCCACGCGTTCTCCAGGCGCGGCGGCGGGGATTCGATTGGATTTTCGCGTCCGATTTTTCCGGGACAGAGCCGGATCTGCATAGGGGCCTACGAGATGGACTCGAAGACAAAGATCAACATCTGGTACATCCTCGCGGCCTTCGTGGTGCTCTCGCTGCTGCAGGGCTTTTACCAGGCGAGCAAGCAATACACGGTCATTCCCTACAGCCAGTTTCAATCCCTGCTCGACGCGAACAAGATCGACAAGGTCTGGGTCGCGCAGAACAAGATCGAGGGAGTGCTCAAGCAGCCGGAGAAGAACGGGATCAAGCAATTCGCCACGACACGGGTCGACCCGGCATTGGCGGGCGACCTCGACAAGCACAAGGTAACCTATTTCGGCGAGGCGCCGAACACCTGGCTGCTGGACATTCTTTCCTGGATACTTCCGACGCTGTTGTTCTTCGGCGTCTGGATGTTCGTCGTGCGGCGCTTCGCAAAGCAGGGCGGCGGCATGATGGCGATCGGAAAGAGTCGCGCCAAGATCTACGTCGAGAAGGACACCAAGGTAACCTTCACCGATGTCGCGGGGGTCGATGAGGCCAAGGAGGAGCTGAAGGAGATTGTCGACTTCCTGCGCGATCCCAAGGCCTATGGAAGGCTGGGAGCACGAGTGCCGAAAGGCGTGCTGCTGGTAGGGCCGCCAGGGACGGGCAAGACATTGCTGGCGCGCGCGGTCGCGGGAGAGGCAGGCGTCAAGTTCTTTTCGATTTCCGGTTCCGAGTTCATCGAAATGTTCGTCGGTGTCGGCGCAGCCAGGGTGCGCGATCTTTTCGAGCAAGCCCGCAAGGAAGCGCCGGCGATTATCTTCATCGACGAGCTCGACGCGCTTGGCGGGGTACGCGGCGCTTACCCGTTCGGCGGTCACGCCGAGAAGGAGCAGACGTTGAATCAGCTCCTGGTGGAGCTGGACGGCTTCGATCCGACGACGGGCGTCATTCTGATTGCTGCAACGAACAGGCCGGAGATTCTCGATCCCGCCCTGCTGCGCGCCGGACGCTTTGACCGCCAGGTCCTGGTCGACCGTCCGGACAAGAAGGGCCGCATCGCGATATTGAAGGTGCACCTCAAGAAGGCCGTGCTTGCAGCCAATGTCGATCCTGAAACGATTGCTGAACTGACCCCTGGCTTTACGGGGGCCGACCTCGCCAATCTCGTCAACGAAGCCGCTTTGCTTGCTACGCGGCGAGGCGGCGAAAGCGTCGAGCTTCGCGACTTCACCGCGGCGGTCGAGCGCATCGTCGCCGGCCTGGAGAAAAAGAACCGTCTCCTGATCCCGAAGGAGCGGCGGATCGTGGCCTACCACGAACTCGGTCATGCCATCGTCGCGATGAGTCTGCCTGGCGAGGATCCGGTCCACAAGATATCGATCATCCCTCGCGGAATTGCGGCGCTTGGTTACACGATCCAGCGCCCCACCGAGGACCGCTTCCTGATGACACGCGAGGAGCTCGATAACCGCATGGCCGTCCTGCTCGGCGGCCGCGCCGCCGAGCTGGTGTTCTTCCATCATCTTTCGACCGGCGCTGCGGATGATCTCGTCAAGGCCACGGACACGGCGCGGAGCATGGTATTGCGCTACGGAATGGACGAGAAACTGGGCCACGTCGCTTATGAGCGCGAGCGTCCTTCGATGTTCGCAGCCCAGGATCCCCGCGGCGCTCATGGGCGCGAGTTCAGTGACGAGACCGAGCGGCTGATCGACCACGCCGTTCGTGGCCTGTTGGGACACGCCCTGGAGCGCGCCGTTGCCATCGTCAACGCGCATCGCACGGTTCACGAAAGAACGGCGCAATTGTTGCTGCAGAAGGAGACGCTCGAGGAAGAGGATATCGAGGCGCTCCGCTCGCAGGTTGTCTCAGGTCATTCGCGTCGAGCGCAGCAGAAAGGTGATGACCGGACGCAGGATGGTGAGATCGGCCACCAGTGCCAATATCATGGCCAGGGTCGCCAGCCCTCCAAACAGCCGCAATGACGGCAGGCTCGAAAAGACCGTCACCACCATCCCGCAAGCAAGCACGATCGACGTCAGGATAAGTGCCGGCCCCATCAGGACGGTCGCACGCCGAACTGCGATGTCGATCTTTTCGCCAAACCGCTCCTCAAGCCTCAGCCGGTTCAGGAAGTGAATGGTCGCACTCATCCCGAGCCCGAACGAAACGGTTAGCGCGACCACGCTCGCGAACTGCAATCCATCGCCAAGCGTCCAAAGCAGCGCTCCCGCCGCCACGATCGGAAATATCGCCGGCAGGAGGCTGGCGGCCATCACGCGCCACGAGCGAAATGCGAGGCCGATGAACGCAGCAACGAAGACCACCTCGACCGTCAGCCCGCGATTGAGCTTCTCGATCATGATCGCGCTATTGCGGGCAGCGATGGCGGACAGGCTGGTAACGGATATCGTAAAGCCGGGGTTCTGCGCGCGTATCGGTCCAAGCGCCTTGTCGAGCGAGCGAACGATCGGACGTATCCTGCTGGCGTCAAGATCCGGAACCCGGCCCGCAACGATGACGGCGTGTTGATCGGCGGAGATGAAGCGCCTGACCAGATATTGCGGCAGCACGTCAACGTATTGCTTCAGGGTTGCGACATCGCTTTTCCCTGTCTTCTCGGCGAGCCAGCGCCGCAAAGTTTCAAGTGACCACACATTCCCGATTCCCGGTTCGCTCTCCATCACATGATGCACCTTCGCGATCACCTGCAAGGACTGAGGCGCATAGAGGGAGACGTCCGGGGGAAGCTGAATCATGACATTGATGGGATTTGCGCCGGTCAGCTCCGCATCCAGGCGGTCGCTTGCGGCAACAGCCTGCCCCTGATCCGGCACCTGATCCGCCAGCCGGTAGCGCGGTTGCAATTGGGCATAAACCGCGCCAAGGCCGCCGACCACCAGCAGCCCGACCAGGCTGTAGATCGCGGGCCGGCTCACCATGCGGGCGGCGACCCAGCCGCAGAAGGTCCGCAGGAATTCCACTCCGCGATCGGAGCTTCTGGCGCGCGCAGCAAGCTCTCCTTCGTGCCTGACAAGGAGACTCCCGAATAGCGGCACAAGGGTCAGCACCGTTACAAGGGCGATCGCCGTAGAGATGAGACCTGCCGCGCCAAAACTGCGGATGAGATCGGATTGCGAAAATTGCAGCGCGATGAAGGACAGAGCCGCCGTACCATGCGTAAGCACGCATGCGGGTCCGACTATCAGGATCGCATCGCGAAAGGCCGTTCGACGGTCGGCGCCGGCGATCAGCCTGTCTCGCGCTGCGAAGGTGAGTTGCATGCTATCGGAGAAGCTGATCACCATGATCAGCGGCGTCATGACATTCAGGAACAGGTTGAGCTGGAAGTCCAGCCACCCAAGCGTTCCCAGGCCCAGCAGGATCGCAAGCAGCGGAGGCGCGGCGGCGACGATCGTAAACGACACGCGTCGGAAGAAAGCCATCGCGATCAGGCAACCTGCCGCGAAGCCGAATGCATTGTAGATGATCCGATCGCGCTCCAGCGCATTCCGGATCTCGAGTTGCATGACCGGGACCCCGGTCAAGCTTGCCGTCAGGTTCGCGCCGGTCAGGTCATTATGAGCCGTTTGGCGTATCTGGTCGACGACGCCCGAGAGCTTCGTGCTCTGTACGACATCGGGGTCCAGCGCAAGGACGATCAAGGTCAGGGTACCGTCCCTGGAGAGCAGTTTGTTACGAAGAATCTCGTTCGACTTTATTCGCTGGACCAGTTGCTCATAGTCCGCCCCCTGCGGCAGTTCATTGGGGATCAAAGGTCCAGGCAACTTTCCGGCCGCTGGCGGCTCGCGGGCAGAAAACAAGGAGATTATGCCACGGGCGCCGTCGATCAGTTGCAAGTCGATGACGAGGTTTCGCAGCTTCTCGATCGACGCGCGCTGCAGCAGCGTCTTGCCCTGAACGACGACGAGGACGTCGAATTCGCTGGAAGGGAATCTCCGCGTCTCCTGCTGATACAACCTGAACTCGGGCGTATCCGAATGGAAGAGCTGGCTGAGGGAATCGTCAATCTTGATCCGGGTGATGCCAAATCCACAGAACACCGCCAGCACGAGCGCCAGCAATCCGACCGCTCTTGGAAAGCGCAGCGATGCGAGTCCGACCCGCTCGATGCCGAGGGCCAGATCGCTCGCGTGACGCTTCCACCACCTCCGGAGAGACCGATGCCGCCTAACTCGCCGTTTCCTTGGGAACATGCAGGACCTCTGTAAACCGATATGCGGCCATCGCCGCACCGAACATCCCTGCCCTCAATTTCGTGGTCTTGAGATATGCCGCCTTCCAGCAATCGCCAGAAGTTCGCTCAACGCTCACAGTATTGTTGCGGTCCCCCATTTCGCTGGTAGGCGCCATCCGAAGCTCGCAACCGTCGTGCCTGTCAGAAGATCAATCGCCGACGGATGAAGACGGAAGGCGGCTTCTGCTGGAACCTTTTCACGCCAGATTCGTTCTGATGACGGGGGCGATGTTGCTAGTCATGGGATCGCCGTGATCCTCAGTCGAAGAGACGTTCTTCGGGCAACTGCTCTTTCCGCTTTCACGCCCCTTCTGAAGGCAGGACAGCAGCCCGCGCAGGCGAAAGCTTCCCAAGCTCTTCCCTGGAAGCACGGTGTATGTCTGCTGGGCGACCTGAAATACCCTGCAAACTTCAAACAGTTTGATTACGTGAATGCGAACGTCAAGCGCGGCGGCCTGGTTCGTCGGGCGGCGTTGGGGACCTTTGACAGCTTCAACATGGTGGTCGCCGGGGTAAAGGGCGACCTGGTCGAGGGAATTGAGCTCATCTACGACCCCTTGATGGCTCCCTCGCTGGACGAAGTCGCGAGCGTCTATGGGCTCATCGCGGAGGCTGCGTGTTACCCGGCAGACTTCTCATGGGTGAGCTTCCGGCTGAGGACCGCGGCGAAGTGGCACGATGGCCGGCCGATCCTGCCCGAGGACGTCCTGTTCTCGCTGAAAGCCTTCCGGAAATATCACCCGCAATTGTCGGTCTACTATCGCCATGTCGTGCATGCCGAAAAGATCGGCGACCGCGAGGTCAGGTTCCACTTTGATGCCCCGGGGATCAGGGAGCTGCCGCAGGTCATGGGACAGCTTATCGTATTGCCACAGCATTGGTGGGAGGGAACGGACAAGTCCGGCAAGCGGCGGGACATTTCAAAGACGACGCTTGAATCTCCGCTCGGCTCCGGAGCCTATCGGATCAAGCAATTCGAGCCCGACCGTTACGTACGCTACGAACGCGTGCCCGGCTATTGGGCAGACGAAGTCCCCGTCAATGTCGGGTCCAACAACTTTCAGGAATTACATTTCGATTACTTCCGCGATCCGAATGTCGCATTCGAGGCGTTCAAGGCCGGCGTGCTCGATTGGCGGGCCGAAAATGCCGCCAAGAACTGGGCGACTGGGTATGACTTCCCTGCCGCATCACAAGGCCGCGTCGTATTGGAGAAATTTCCGATCCGGAGCGTCGGAATGATGCAAGCATTCGCCATGAACCTGAGACGCCCCAAATTCGGAGATCGGCGCGTCCGAAGGGCTTTCAACTTTGCCTTCAATTTCGAGAGGTTGAATCAGGAACTCTTCTACGGAGAATACTCGCGTATCAACAGCTATTTCGACGGAACAGAACTCGCTTGTTCAGGGCTCCCGCAGGGACGCGAGCTGGAGCTTCTGCAGCCGCTGCGCTCCCAGGTGCCACACGAAGTATACACGACACCTTACTGGAATCCGCCCACTCCGGATCACAAGGCAGAGCGCGCCAATCTGCTCGAGGCGAGCGGTCTGTTCTCGCAGGCGGGGTACGAGATAAAAGACCTTGTTCTCATCGATCCCAACACCGGAAGACAAATGACCGTCGAATTCCTGATTGGAGACAAGAACCTCGAGCGGGTCATCTTGTTTTATCAGCCGCTACTGGAGCGGATCGGGATGAAGGTCAGCGTTCGCCTGGTCGACGACATACAATACATCAACCGTCTGCGCGAATGGGACTTCGACATCGTCGTCGCCAACTGGCAGGAATTGCTCACGCCGGGCAATGAGCAGCGCAATTATTGGGGCTCGCATGCGGCAAGCCAGCATGGCTCGCGCAATCTGATCGGTATCAGGGATCCCGCGGTCGACGCGCTTATCGAACGCATCGTCTTCGCGGATACGAGGGATGAACTCGTTGCAGCGACCCGGGCGCTCGATCGGGTGTTGCTGTGGAATCATTTTGTCGTGCCGCAATGGACGCTTTCCAACGAACGTACCGCGCGCTGGGACCGGTTTGATCATCCCGAGCATATGCCGAAGTACGGCCAGGCGGCCTTCCCGGCACTCTGGTGGTGGAAGGAGGAGCAACCCAACGTCCAGCGACAGGCTCGCACCGAAAGGTAAGGGGATCACATGAAGAGATCGCATCTACGCGCTTTGGCAATTGTGTCCGCGGCATCAGCCGCAATCATTTGCCTCGGATTGGCTTCCGCGGTTGCGACCGGCGTCCCGAAAGCCGACGTGGAGCTCCTCGCCGGCGTGATGCAGCTCGTTCAGCGGGACTATGTGCATCCAATCGATTCAAGCAAGCTCACCGACGATGCCCTGAAGGGAATGCTTTCCCGCCTCGATCCGCATTCCTCCTACATGACCGAGCCGGAATTACGCGAGTCCATGGAGGACATGAACGGAAAATTCGGCGGCGTCGGTCTGAAGATCACGGATCACAACGGGGTACCAATCGTCATCTCCCCAATCGATGGCACGCCGGCCGCACATGCGGGCGTGCAGCCAGGAGACGCCATCGTCGCAGTCGACGGCCAAAGCACCCATGGCGCGGATCTGATGGAGGCCGTCAGGAAAATTCGCGGCAATCCAGGAACGACAGTCAAATTGACGGTCGTGCGCGGCGACAAGCCGCCGTTCGAGATACCCCTCGCCCGACAAGTCATTGCAGTCCATAGTGTCAAGTCAAAATTGGAGCCTGATCGCATCGGTTACATCCGGATCAGCGAGTTCGGCCGGGACACGCCAAACGAACTCCGGCAGGCGATCTCGACGCTGAAGCGGGACGCCGGCGGCAAACCGGCAGGCCTCGTCCTGGATCTGAGAAATGACCCGGGCGGCCTTCTCTCATCCGCGGTCGACGTGTCCGGCGATTTCCTAAACGGCGGGACCGTCGTCTCCATCCGCGGACGCAACACCAGCGACGATCGATCGTTCAAGGCCCCCGAAACTGGCGCGTTATTGCCGGATATCCCAATGGTGGTTCTCGTCAACGGCGCGTCGGCTTCGGCGTCCGAAATCGTCGCGGGCGCATTGCAGGACCGCCACCGCGCGACTGTGATGGGGACCCAGAGTTTCGGCAAGGGATCGGTTCAGTCCGTCATCACGATCAAGGGCCACGGCGCCCTGCGGCTGACGACCGCCCTCTACTACACGCCGTCGGGGCGGTCCATTCAGGACGATGGGATCACGCCCGACATCGTCGTCCAGGCGCCGAAGGACGAACAGGTCGCATATTCCCTGGTCTGGCGCGAAGGCCAGCTCCATGGCGCTTTCGCCAATCCCGGGCCGCTCACCAAATCCAAGGATGGGTCAAATGGCGGGCATATGTCCGCCGAAACGGCGTCGCCGCCCATTAAGCCGCAACTCATCGGAACCAGTCGGGATGCACAACTCACTGCTGCGCTGAATCTCCTTCGGCCGCCCACACCAAATTCCGCGGCCGTTGGCGGGAGCGCATCGTGATCATCAAGCCGTTGTAGGGCGGCGGTGATACGGTATGTGCCGTCCATGTTTTTGCGAGAGTCACGCCCATGACCACTGAAGATCACGTCACCAAATCCGGGACAGGAAGAAGGCCGCCGTCCGAGGAATTGTCCGCGCTGATGCGAGAGTACTCGCACGCCCTGGCCGGTTGGGCTTGCCTGATCATCGCGGCGCTGGTCGCCTTCTGGCTGACTGAGGCAACGCAATATCATCAGCTCGCGGCAGGCATTCTGATGTCGTCGTCGACGCTGTTTATTCTACTGGCATTGTTCGAATGTCTTTGGCGGATGTTCGTCGAACGAAACCCTTGAGGCGACGGGATGAGTCGGCGCAGCCCGGTCGCGCCTTTAGCTCATCCCAGGGAGCGGCTCATTTATGGCCGCAACGAGGTGTAGGCCATGCGCGCGATTTCATCACGCAGCGCCAAAAAGCTCGGGTACCACCAAAGCGGACCAGGCCGGGTTCGCATCAAATCAAGTCTCCCTCAAACATTTAACCTTTTGCGCAAGTTGCAACGCGTGCCGCACATCTTAAATGCTCGAGTGTGGGCATCAAACAACGCCTTGCAACGGCGCTGGCCATTGCCCTCAATGAGGTTTCCGCGGGATGAAGCCCCGGCCCCTCGCCGTTCCCCTACCGATGCGAGCCGGGGCTTTCATTGTGCCTGAGGCCGGTCTTTCGGCAACGCGTGCCCCTCATGAGCCACGTCGTTTCAAAGACCAAGCAAACAAACTGGACCGTCGCCTTCGCTGCGTCGTTCCCACGATCGTGTCGACTGATCCCGACAAACCTGCAGTGCCGCAACGGGCACGCATCAAGGCAGATCCGACGCGGTCTTGCATCGTCTCGGCACAAACACCAATTGAATAAGATAAAGAGGGCACAATTGCTCCAGGAGTGAGAGCATGGCCAGCAGAAGAGTGATCCAAGATCTCCCCGTGATCGCGCGCTTCGAGGTGCGCCGCCGCTCTTGCCTCGCGCCGGACGGCTCGATAGCCGGGCCGCTCCCCGCCTTCGCCTCTGATGCCGATCTGCTCATCGCACTCTACCGGGCCATGGTGCTACTGCGCCTCTTTGACAAAAAGGCCGTTGCGTTGCAGCGCACCGGGCGGCTTGGGACTTATGCCGTTTCACTCGGCCAGGAGGCTGTATCGGTTGGGACGGCCAGCGCGATGCGGGAGGAAGACGTGCTACTGCCTTCCTATCGCGACAATGGCGCACTGCTTTGGCGCGGCGTCAAGCCTGAGGAGATCCTGCTGTTTTGGGGCGGGGATGAACGCGGCAATTGCTTCTCCGGACCGCCCCACGATTTTCCGTTTTGTGTTCCCGTGGGATCGCAGGCGCCTCATGCCGCCGGTGTCGCCTATACCTTGAAACTGCGCAAGGAGCCGCGTGTCGCCGTGTGCCTGTTCGGCGATGGCGCCACCTCGAAAGGCGATGTCTACGAAGCGATGAATTTTGCCGGCGTGCACAAACTGCCGGTCGTGTTCGTTGCAGCCAACAATCAATGGGCCATATCGGTGCCGTTGCGACTGCAGACCGCTTCCGAGACGTTGGCGCAGAAAGCGATCGCGGCGGGATTCACCGGCGAGCAGGTCGATGGCAGCGACGTAGTGGCGATGCGCGCCGCTGCTGAAGAAGCCATCGCCGCGGCCCGTGACGGCAAGGGCCCCCGTTTCATCGAGGCGGTCACTTACCGGCTCGGCGACCATACAACCTCCGATGACGCATCACGCTATCGTTCGGCTGACGACGTCCAGGCTCGTTGGAAGGAAGAGCCGATCGCCCGCTTGCGGGCCTATCTTGTCGGCCGGAAAATGTGGAGCAAAGCCGACGAAGAGCGACTAGCCACCGAGTGCCATGATCGCGTCGAGGCGGCGGTCGAGCGCTATCTGGCAACGGCACCGCGCCGACCGGAAACCATGTTCGATCACCTCTATGCCGATCTGCCCGAGGTCTATGCCGCACAGCGCCGTGAACTTGCGGGAGAGCACGATGGCTGAGGTAACGCTTGTGGAAGCCGTCAATCTGGCGCTCGGACGCGCGATGGAGGACGATCCCGATGTGGTCGTGCTGGGCGAAGACGTTGGCGTCAGCGGAGGTGTCTTCCGCGCAACCCTGGGCCTGCAGAAGCGCTTTGGAGCCGAACGCGTCCTCGATACACCGCTTGCCGAACTCCTGATCAGCGGGCTCTGCGTCGGCATGGCGGCGCAGGGGCTGAAGCCCGTCGGCGAGATCCAGTTTATGGGGTTTATTTATCCCTGCCTGGATCAACTGGTGAACCACGCATCCCGAATACGTAACCGCACCCAGGGGCGGCTCACCTGTCCGATGGTTCTGCGCACGCCGCATGGCGCCGGCATTCGTGCGCCCGAGCATCATTCCGAAAGCACCGAGGCGATGCTCGCTCATATTCCCGGCTTGCGCGTTGTCATTCCTTCTTCGCCTGAACGCGCCTATGGACTTCTTCTCGCCGCGATCCGCGATCCCGATCCGGTGGTGTTTCTGGAGCCAACGCGCCTATACCGCGCGGCGAAAGGCGAGGTGCAGGATAATGGCGAGGCCTTGCCGCTCGATCGTGCCTTTGTCCTGCGCCAAGGTCGCGACATCACGCTGATCGGCTGGGGCGCTGTGTTGAAAGAGACCATGGCCGCAGCCGATGTGCTCTCCGCCGAAGGCATCGCTGCCGAGGTCATCGATCTTGCCACGCTGAAACCTTATGATGAAGGAACCGTGCTCGACTCGATCGCAAAGACCGGACGTTGCGTCATCGTGCACGAGGCGGCGCACACCGGCGGATTCGGAGCCGAGATCGCGGCCCTTATCGCCGAACGTGGCCTGTCCTCGCTGCTTGCGCCCGTGACCCGCGTCACCGGCTATGACACCGTCATCCCGATGGCGCGCCTCGAGCAATACTACATGCCCTCGGTTGAACGCATCGTCAGCGGGGCACGCAGGGTGTGCCAGTTCAGCTAAGCCCAACGGACTTCGTCCCATGCGCCAATTCATGCTGCCGGATCTCGGAGAAGGTCTTGAAGAGGCGGAGATCGTCAGCTGGTATGTCAACGAAGGCGATCACGTCGTCACCGATCAGCCGCTCGTCTCCGTCGAGACCGACAAGGCAGTCGTTGAAATTCCATCGCCTTCGAGCGGACGCATCGCGCACGTGTTTGGCGTCAAGGGCGATATCGTGAAGGTCGGCATGCCGCTCGTCGAATTTGCCGAAGGCGTCGAGCAGGACACTGGCACGATTGTCGGTGAACTCGGCGGCGGCGAACATCCACCAACGACTGGAATCTCCTCCAAGCGGCCGACCGGGCCGCAGACTCAGGTGTTTCCGGCCGTGCGTGCACTCGCGCGCAAGCTCAATGTCGATCTCGAGAGCGTCGAGCCCACTGGACCCGGCGGCACCATCACACGGGCCGACGTCGAACGGGCCGCGGAGGGTATATCCCCGGCCGGTCGCGTCGAACCCCTGCGAGGCATGCGGCGCGCCATGGCCCAACGCATGGCAGCAGCCCATGCGCAAATCGTCCCCGCCACCGTGACCGATGAAGCCGACATCGACGACTGGCCGACGGGCGAGGACGTGACGATCCGCCTGGTGCGGGCCATCGCCGCCGCCTGCAAGGCAGAACCCGCGCTCAATACCTGGTTCAACTCCGGCACGGGCGAACGGCGCCTCATCTCGCGCGTCGATCTCGGCATCGCCGTCGATACCGAGGGCGGCCTCATTGTCCCGGTGTTGCGTGATGTCGCAAAGCGCAGCGTATCTGACTTGCGGGCCGGCCTCGACCGCCTGCGGGCTGACGCAATCGCGCGCTCGATACCCCCTGAAGAGCTGCGCGGCGCGACCCTTACGCTGTCGAATTTCGGGATGATCGGAGGCCGGTTTGCCAATCTGGTCATCGTGCCACCGCAGGTGGCAATCATAGGAGCGGGGCGGATTTCCCAGCAGGCAGTCGCGCATCGGGGCCAGCCTGCGGTGAGGCGCGTGCTGCCGTTGTCGCTCACCTTCGACCATCGCATCGTGACCGGTGGCGAAGCCGCGCGCTTCCTGGTCGCGCTAAAGTCCGAGCTCGAGCTGACGTCGTGAACCACCTGTTTTGCATGTGCTCTCAAGGCGAGTCTTTCGGCCGAGCCAAGCCATCGCATTGCACAACGGCCTGCAAGATTCCCTGATCCCTGTCCTCGGGGCATTGAGGCTCCGGAATGGACCCCCATATCTTCGACAAGGGAGTCCTTGCCGTGCGGATCGTAAAGGCGGCCCTCGTTGCGGCGATAGCAGTCGTCGCTCTGGTTGTCTTCCTCTGTCCCGGATTGGCGGAGGGGAGCGGCAATCTGGCACTGATTATTTCGATCGACGGAGCAATCGGACCCGCGTCGGCCAGTTATGTGAAGGACGCTTTGGCCAAGGCAGGCCAACGGCATGCCGAGGTTGTCATTCTGCGCCTGAATACACCGGGCGGTCTCAATACCAGCATGCGCGAGATCATCACAGATGTGCTCGCTTCCCCCGTTCCCGTCATCGGTTACGTCGCTCCCTCCGGAGCCCATGCGGCGAGCGCCGGGACCTATATTCTCTATGCGACCCATATCGCGGCGATGGCACCGGGCACCAACATCGGCGCCGCAACGCCGGTGCAGATTGGCGGTCCAATGCCGGGTCTGCCGAGCGGCGCCCCCGACAAGGAAAGCAAAGACAAGAAGGATGGCGACGGCCACGCTGAGCCGAAGGATGCCATGACGGCAAAGGTGACAAACGATGCCGTCGCCTTTATCCGCAGCCTCGCCGAACTGCGCGGCCGCAATGCCGACTGGGCGGAGAAGGCGGTCCGCGAGGCCGCCACTCTGTCTGCCAACGCCGCGCTGCAGGCAAAGGTCATCGACCTCGTCGCGCGCGATCCGGCCGAATTGCTCAGTCAGGTCGATGGTCGCGTGGTGGAGGTTGCAGGGGGCAGGACACAACACCTGGCAACCAAGGATGCCATCATCGAGCCTATCGATCCCGGATGGACCTCACGATTCCTGGCAATCATCACCGATCCCAACATCGCGTTTGTTCTCCTGATGGTCGGCATCTACGGCCTGATCTTCGAATTCATCTCTCCCGGTGCGATCGCGCCAGGGGTGGTCGGCACGATCTGCCTGCTGCTCGGCCTCTACGCCCTCAACTTGCTGCCGATCAACTACGCCGGCCTCGCTCTGATGCTGGTTGGGATCGCGCTTCTCGCGATAGAGGCCTTCAGCCCCACTGTCGTGGTCGGCCTTGGAGGGGTCATCGCCTTTGTGCTGGGAGCGATCATGCTCTTCAGGGTCGAAGCGCCCGGTTACCGGCTCTCCTGGTCCGTCATCGCCATCGTGGCGGCGATGTTCACCGGCTTTGTTCTCGTCGTGCTCGGCTCGCTTCGACGCGCGCGCAAAGGTCCGGTACTGGTCGGCGCGCAAGCCATGCGGGGCCTGCCTGCCGAAATTCTCGACTGGAACGAGAAGGAAGGTCACGTCTTTACGCACGGTGAACGCTGGCGAGCGCGCGGCGTTGAAACCTTCAAACCGGGCGAGATGGTTGAAGTCGCCAACATCGTCGATCTGACGCTGGTGGTGCGGCGCGCGCCCGCCCCGACCGGTGAGGGAGGTACATCATGATGCTCGATTATCTGACCTATGCGGCGATTGCGCTGCTCGTTATCATATTTCTATCCCAGGCCATTCGCATCCTGCGCGAGTACGAGCGCGGCGTGATTTTTACGCTCGGCCGCTTCACTGGAGTGAAGGGACCGGGGCTCATCATCCTCATTCCGGTGGTGCAGCAAATCGTCAAGGTCGATCTCAGGGTGATGGTGCAGGTCGTGCCGCCCCAGGACGTGATCTCGCGCGACAACGTCTCGGTCAAGGTCAATGCCGTCCTCTACTTTCGTATCGTCGATCCCGAGCGCGCCATCATCAAGGTCGGCGATTACATGGCCGCGACCAGCCAGCTCGCACAAACCACGCTGCGCTCGGTGCTCGGCAAGCATGAGCTCGACGAGATGCTCGCGGAACGAGACAAGTTGAACGCCGACATCCAGGAGAGCCTCGACAGGCAGACCGACGTCTGGGGCATCAAGGTCACCGTGATCGAGATCAAGGATATCGACATCAACGAAACCATGGTGCGCGCGATCGCCAAGCAGGCCGAGGCGGAACGACTGCGACGCGCAAAAGTGATCAACGCGGTGGGCGAGCAGCAGGCCGCCGAGAAGCTCGTCGAGGCCGGCCGGATCCTCGCCCAGGAGCCGCAGGCGATGCAGCTGCGCTATTTCGCAGCGCTGCATGACATCGCGGGCGAACGGTCCTCGACCGTGGTCTTTCCGCTCCCGGTAAACCTGCTCGACCATCTCGGCGTGCGGACAAGATCGTGAATTTTGGTGGCGACATCGCTCACCCAATATCGCATTTGACAGACGCGCTCGGATAAACGGGAAGCAAGCTCGCCCATCAGCCGCCGGTCGCGAAACCCGGAAACAGCGTCATGCCGCCATCGACGAACAAGGTGGCGCCAGTGACGTAATCAGCCATATCCGAAACAAGCCAGGCAACGGCCTGGGCAATGTCCTGGGGTTCACCGATGCGTTTGTAGGGCACCAGGGTCATCAGCTTGCGGTAGGCTTCCGGGGTTTCCCACGCCGGACGGTTGATCGGCGTACGGATGGCTCCCGGCGCCACGGCGTTGGCCCTGACCGCAAGCGGCGCCACTTCCTGCGCGATGCTTCGCATCAGCTGCATCACTCCGCCCTTCGATGCGGCATAGTTGGCGTGGCCGGCCCAGGGAATCTCCTGATGGACCGAGCTTATGAACACGATCTTGCCGGCGGCCGCGGAAATTTCTGGCGCCACGCCGCGCCTCTTGAACTCTCGTACCGCTTCCCGCGCACACAGGAACTGGCCGGTCAGGTTGACGGCAATCACCTTGTTCCATTGCTCGGTCGTCATATCGAGCAAGGGCGCGTCGCGCTGCAGACCTGCGTTGTTGACGGCGATGTGGAGTGTTCCGAAATGATCGACGGCCGTCGCGAACATCGCTTGAACCTCTTCTTCACGGCTGACGTCCGCCTTGATCGCAAGCGCCCGCCGTCCGCCGGCTTCGATTTGGTGCGCCACCTCCTCCGCGGCTGCGGAGTTGACGATATAGTTGACGACGACGTCGGCGCCCGACGCGGCAAGACCCAGCGCAACCGCCTTCCCGATCCCGGAATTCGCGCCGGTAACCAAGGCGGGTTGTCCCTCCAGGACGATGGGGAAGCGGCTGGCGGGACGCTGCCGCGCCCCGGGAGCCGCAGGCGCGGCCGGATCGGTGGTCGTTTCAGGCATGCTCGGCTCCCTCAAATCCGCGAGTCCTTTTTCCGCCTTTGCTTGGCAGCGCTTTCTTTCCGCCGCGCCTTTCCGACGGCTTGTCGCGATGGGTGAGGTTATGGGCGGTGTTCACCAGGGCTATATGCGAGAATGCCTGCGGGAAATTGCCGACCAGCCTGTGCCGGGCGACGTCATATTCCTCGGACAACAAGCCGACGCCGTTGCACAAGGACAGAAGACGCTCGAACAGCGCCTTGGCGTCCGCATCCCGGCCAACGAGGTGATAGGCATCCGCGAGCCAAAAGCTGCAAGCCAGGAACATGCCTTCGCCCGGCGGCAAACCATCCTTGGTCGTGCCCGTGTCATAGCGACGCACAAACCCGTCCGCGACCAACTCGCGTTCGATAGCGTCGATCGTGGATATCACGCGTGGATCGTCCGGCGGGAGGAAGCCTACGGCAGGGATCAGCAGCAGGCTCGCGTCCAGCTGCGGCTCGCCATAGACCTGCACGAAGGTCGCGCGATCTCTGTCGTATCCGTTTCGGCATACATCGGCATGAATGGCCTCGCGGATCGCTCTCCACTCTTTTACCGGACCTCGCATCCCGAATTCCGTGGCGGATTTGATGGCGCGGTCGAATGCCACCCATGCCATGATCTTCGAGTAGGTGAATTGCTTGCGGCCGCCACGCACTTCCCAGATTCCTTCATCGGGCTCGGTCCAGATGTTCCTGAGATGTGCCAGCAGAGCGCATTCGATCGCCCAAGCTCTCTTGTTCTCGGGAAGACCGCCGCGGCGCGCCTGATAAAGTGCATCCATGAGTTCGCCAAAGACGTCGAGCTGCAGCTGGGTGTGTGCGGCGTTTCCAATGCGGACCGGCCTGGAGTTTTCGTAGCCGCAAAGCCACGGAACTTCCCATTCCGTCAGCCGGCGCTCGCCGGAGACGGCATACATGATCTGAAGCTGGCTCGGGCTACCGGCGACCGCACGGATGAGCCAGTCGCGCCAGGCGCGCGCCTCATCGTAATATCCCGCTCCCATCAGCGCCTGCAGAGTGAGAGTAGCATCGCGAACCCAGCAGAACCGGTAATCCCAGTTTCTGGAGCCGCCGATCTGCTCAGGCAGCGAAGTGGTTGCGGCCGCGACGATGCCGCCGCTTGGCCGGAATATCAGGGCCTTTAGCGTGATGAGAGACCGGAGAACATGGTCCGAATAGGGGCCAGCTGTTGCGCAACGGCCGGACCACTCCCGCCAGAAGCGCTCGGTGCGGGCGAGGAGGTCAAACGGGTCTGCAGCGGGCACCTCTTCCTGGTGAGAAATCTGATAGGAAAGCTCAAAGGTCCTCGGTTTGCCTTGCGCGATGATGAAGGAGCCCAAGGTCCTCATCCCCTTGCCGTGGACCGGCACGTCGGTCCGCAGCACCAGCTTGGACGCTCCCGCCACCAGCGATACCGCGCCATCATCGAGACGGCTGACCCATGGCACGGACACGCCATGCTCAAATCGTGCCGCGAGCTCGCTTTGCATCTCAACGCGACCCTGAAGGCCTTCGACGATCCGGACAATCCTGGACTCGCCAGGTTTCGGCGGCATGAAATCGATGACGCGAACGCGTCCTTCGACGGTGGTGAAGGTCGTTTCGAGGATCAAGGTGCCCGGTCGATAGCGCCGCTCGACCGACTGCCATTGCGTGGGCGCCAGGCGCCAATAGCCGTTGTCCTCCGATCCGAGCAGCTTTGCGAAGCAGCTGTCGGAGTCAAACCGTGGGAGACATAGCCAATCGATCGAGCCGTCAATCCCGATCAGGGCTGCGGTCTCGCAATCGCCGATGAGCGCATAGTCTTCGATTTGAGCCATAAAGAATCTCACTTATCCAAGCAGGTCGCTCCTGTTCCAGTTCCCTTCGCAGACGCCGTAACGGACTAGACTTAGGTTTAAGGCTATCTGGGTCGAGCCGGCATTCGGCGCTGAGATCGAGTGCCGCTCAAAGTCGGCAAAGGGACCGGTGCGGCAACGCTTCTAACGCAGCTTGAGGATGGCCTCGTGATGGACGCCGACAATCTCGAAAGTCGGCTACAGGTCTAACGAAAGCATTCGCGCTGCAATCGTCATGCCCGCAGCGTCGAAGTTGAACTGACTGAACGATTCCCGACATGTGCCGAGTAATCCCAGCTGCTCGGGGGCGGTAGCTCTGAGCGATCTCGCGCCGATTATTCAGATTGCGCCGCAGAACCACGCTGCAAGGCAGGGAAAACCATTCCGTGACATTGAAATAGTCCCGAAATTTGAGATAGTTGTGGCGGCCGCCGCAGTCAGCCTGAAGCCGTCTTCTCGTGATGTGGCAACCTACACAAGATCTGCCGTTTTTTTGAGGCAGCGCGCGCTTGGTCCGATGATTGCGAACTTGCTCGCCGCGAGGAGGACATCATGATTTGGGCCTACCGTTACACCGAGAAGGTGATCTTCCTCGCGCGGTGGCTGACGGCGCCGTTCTTCCTGGTTCTGATGGCTGGTATTTTTCTGCTCATCTGCAAGTCCTTCATTGAGTTCTATGAGGTGCTGATACACCTGCGGACTGCGACCGGGAAGGAAGTCATCGTCGGCATGCTGCATCTCGTCGATTTCGCGCTCATGGCGAACCTGATCCTCATCGTCATCTTCTCCGGCTATCAAAATTTCATCCGCAGGATCGATCTTCAGGAGCATCCGGATTGGCCCCAAGACATCTCCGAGAGCGACTTTGGCGGTCTCAAGCTGAAGCTGCTCGGCTCGATCGTGGCCATTGCCACCGTCGAGGGCCTGGAATGGTTCCTGGAGATCGAGAAGCATTCCGACTCGTCGAAATTCGCTTGGGCGATCGGTTTCCAGCTCACCTTTGTGGTCTCCCTGCTCTTGCTTGCGGGCGCAGAGCGCCTCGCGGCCCGGAAGGAGAATACCTGAAGGTGTGAAACGCCGAGGCGGGTCCGAAACTCCCTTCTGTGGCGCGACGTGATGTACGCCCTGGATTTGCGGCCCTTTTGGGTGTGCCAAGGTTTGTCATTGGCGCGCTGCCGCGCCGGAGCCGATTTGCACTCTGTGAACCGTTCACAACCCGAGATAGGCTTGCCGAACGGCCGGGTCGGAAACCAGCACTTTTGCCGAACCGCTATGGACGATGGAGCCGGTTTCCATGACGTAGCCGCGATCGGCCACGGAAAGCGCAGTGTGCACATCCTGCTCAACCAGCAGGACGGTGACGCCCTCGCCGCGGATCTCGGCAAGAACATCGGTCAATTGCTGAACGACCACAGGCGCGAGACCAAGGCTCATTTCGTCGATCATTAAGAGCAATGGACGCGCCATCAGAGCCCGCGCCATTGCGCACATCTGCTGTTCCCCTCCGGACATGCTGCCGGCCAGTTGCTTTCTTCGCTCGCCGAGCCGGGGGAACAGCGAATACATGCGGTCCAGATCGCGCGCGATCTCGGCCGTACTCCTGCGCCGGTAGGCCCCCATCAGCAGATTGTCTTCCACCGTCATACGATCGAACAGTTGGCGTCCTTCCGGCACTTGCACCAGCCCCGCCGCAAACGCCTGATCGGATGTCATGGCAACCAGGTCGAGGCCATTGAAGAGAACCGTCCCAGTGCACGGAATGACACGGGACAGCGCGCGCAGGAGGGTCGTCTTGCCGGCGCCGTTGCTTCCGACAAGAGCAACGATCTCACGCGGTTGTACATCGAGCGAAACGCCGCGAAGCACCGGCATGCCGGTGTAGCCGGCGCTCACGCCTTTCAGGGACAACAAGGGGCCGCCCTCGCCGCCACTTACGCGCTTCACTCGCGCCTCCTGCCAAGATAGGCCTGAATGACGCGCTCATCCGACAGGACCGCATCGGGCTTGTCGTCGGCGATCTTCTCGCCATGATGGAGCACAAGAAGCCGATCGGACAAACTCTTGATCGCCTTGATCACGTGCTCGATGACGATCACGCTGATGCCTCGCTCCCTCACGCTGCGGATGACTTCGATCACCTCGTCGATTTCGACCAGATTGAGCCCGGCCATCACTTCGTCGCACAGCAGCACCTTCGGATCCATGGCGAGAGCCTTGGCCAGTTCGAGACGCTTGCGATGAGGCCCGCCCAGATCGTCTGCCCGCCGGTCGACGAAGCCGTCCAGGCCGACAAACCGCAGTTGCTCGCGGGCGCGCTCGCGCGCATTGGCAAGTGTCTTTCCCGACCCGCCGTGTCCGAACAGGGCCCCGACCGCCACGTTGTCGAGGACGGAGAGGCCCGGAAACGGCCGCATGATCTGAAACGTGCGGCCGATGCCAAGCCGCCCGCGTCGATAGGCTTGAACGTGGGTGATCGGCCGCGCTTCGAAATAGATCTCGCCGGAGGTCGGAGGGATCGTTCCGCTGATGAGGCTCACCAAGGTGGTTTTGCCGGCTCCATTCGGGCCGATCACGCCGAGGATTTCGCGCTCCGATAGGGTGAAGCTGACATCGTTCACGGCGACCAGTCCGGAAAATCGCCGCGTGACGTTGACCACCTCAAGCAGGGCGCTCATAGGCTATAGCTTTTGATGTTGTTGACGAAGTAACGCCAGCCTTGGGACCGAAAATGTCGGAATAGATCGGCAAGACCGCGCGGCATCAGTACGACCGCGGCGACCACGACAACCCCGAAGAACAGTCCCGCGACCGTGGTGACTTCGCTTGCCAGCACCTCGGAGATCGCCGACAGCACGAACGCACCGAGTACCGGACCCAGCACGGTTCCCGGACCGCCGAATACGGCCATGATCATCATCTTGACATTCAACCCGATATCGAACGCGCTGTCCGGATCGAGAAACGTAATCCAGTATGCGTGGATGCCGCCAGCCAGCGCGGCGAACAGCCCGGACAGCGCAAACGCCAGGACCTTGTAAAGCGTCGTGTTGACCCCCATCACGGCCGCCGCCTCTTCATTTTCCCGGATGGCGATGAGGCCAAATCCGAAGCGGCTTTTGGTCAGCCAGAATATTGTGAGGGTTGCGGCCACCAGCAGCGCCAACGAGAGCTCGTAGAACATGAGATCATTATTGAGCGGCGGCAGCACCAGGCCGATATTCTGACCGGCAATGGCTATGTTCGAGACGATCGCCGTCATTGCGAGCGCGAGAGCAAGCGTTGCGATCGAAAAATAGTGGCCTTTCAGCCGCAGGACGGGCAGACCGAGCAGGACTGCGAATATGACCGCGAGGGCTGCACCAAGGCACATCCCGACCGCGAAAGGCAGATTCCATTGCGCCATCGCGATCGCCACCCCGTAGCTACCGAGACCATAGAACGTGGAGTGGCCGAAGGACGCGTAGCCGCAATAGCCGCCGATGATGTTCCAGCTCTGCGCCAAAACCGCCAGCAGCAGCGTATTGATTCCGAACTGAACCACGACGTCCGAACCGATCCACGGAACGGCGGCAATCGCCAGAACCACAACGGCGGCCGCGCCGATCGAGACTTTCGACCTTGTCATGCGGTTCTTCCGAGCAAACCGCTCGGCCTTATGATCAGAACGGCGACGAGCACGGAGAAGCTCGCGACGTCCCCGAACGTAGCGCCGACATAAAGCAGCGCGAGGGATTCGATGACGCCGAGCACGATTCCGCCGACGAGCACCCCAAGCGGATTGTCCAGCCCGCCGATGATCGAAATGGCGAAGCATTTCGCCGTCAACGTGGCTCCGATGTACGGATTGATCTGCGAAACGGCGCCGTACAGCGAGCCGGCCATTCCGGCAAGCCCGATGCCGATGCCGAACGTGGTCGCGTACAAATGCCGCGGCTCGACGCCGTACAATCTCGCGGCAACCAGGTTTTGCGCCGTCGCGCGGATCGCGCGACCGAGACGGCTTTTCAGCAGGAACATCCACATCCCGATCGTCAGCACGATGGCCGCTGCAAAGGCCATCAAGCGTACCTCGGGGATGATCACCGAGCCGAGATTGATGTTGTTGCCCGCATATCCCGGATTGATGGTGCGGAAATCCGCAGAAAATGCGAGCTGGGCGACATATGTGATGACGACCTCGAGCCCGAAGGTAATGAGCAAGGTGTTGAACATCGGCGCACGAACGATCAGGTTCAACAGCAATCTCTGCACCAGGTAACCGAGCACGAACATGGCGACGCCCGTGATGGGAAGCCCCAGAAACGGATCGATGCCGAGCCCGGTGAACAGGTACCAGGCGAGATAGCCGCCAAGCATGATGAAGGCGCCGTGCGCCAGATTCACGATGTTCAGCACGCCCCAGACCAGCGCAAGTCCGAGCGCCATGATGGCGTAAAGGCCGCCAAGCAGGACGCCGTTCAGGAGGACTTGCGCCAGCAGGTTCACTGCGATGACTTCATTCGCCTAAATGTCCGCGTCGCTATTTTCCGGTCCCGGTCGTTTGCCGCGCATTCCAGGCCGGCATCGGGTATTTGGGCTGCTTGATGAAGCCTTCTTTGCCGTAGATCGGGACGACCTCGTCCCCCTGAATCTGAATGACGGTCTGTGGCAGGTGAATTTGCCCGTCCTCAGCAAACGCGATCGTGCCGTAAAGGCTCTCGAAATTCAGCTTGGCCAGGGCGTCCCGCACCTTCTGCGGGTCGGTCGATCCCGCGTCCTCGATCGCTTGGGCAAATGCCTCGACATCGGCTGCCGCCGACGCGGCATGGTAGTCCGGCTCATAGCCGAATTTCGCCTTGTAGGCTTTCGCGAACTGCTCGGCATCGCCAAACCATTTGTCTTTCAGCGAGGCGTTCGGCAGCCATGCGGTCATGCCGAAAGCGAAGTTCGCGTCCGGCCCGAGCGCCTTCCGAAAGTCTGCGCTCGGCACACCCACGGTGAACGAATACATCTTCGGCGACACGGAAAGGCTCTGGGCCTGCCGAATGAAATTGAGGATTTCGGTCTCATGGCCGGCCACGAGCACCGCGTCGATGTTCGCGCTTCTGATCCGCGACAACAGAGAATTGAAGTCCGTGGCGTTCGACGTGTATCGCTCGTCAAGCGCGAGCGTCAGACCTGCCTTCTTGAGCAGCGGCCGCGTACCGTCCGCCACAGACACGTCGAACGCATCGTCGGCATATAGCAGCGCGACGTTCTTCGGCTCCGGTTTGAGCTTCGTCATCATCTCGACGGTGCTCTGAAAGTAGTCGCTCGCCGGCGCCAGAGTACCAAAGATGTACTTGAACTTTCGCGAGAAGATCTGATCCGATGCGCCACCCCCCTGCACCATCGGAATCCGGTATTTCTCGGATACCGCGGAGTTGGCGATCGCAAAATTGCTCGCGAACGGACCGAGCAGGAAATTGACCTTGTCCTGGCTCACGAGTTGCGTGTACTGACGCACGCTCAAATTAACGTCGGACTGGTTGTCATAAATCTTCAGGGCGAGCTTGCTCTGCTGGTTACCGACCTTCACGCCGCCCTTCTCATTGATCTGATCAACGGCGAACCCGTAGGCGTCTTTATAGTAACGGCCCGTGTTGGCGAGCGGCCCCGTCAACTGGACCGAGGCACCGAGCGTGATGTCCGCCGCAGATGATGTGGCCGGGACGAACAGGCATGCAGCGAGAAGGCATCCCGCAAACGAAGCGCCGATCCTAAGCATTGCGTTTTCTCCATGGTTTATTCGTTACAGACAGACAGCCGACTACACCGCACCTCACCGCCGAACGAAGGCGAAAGTGTCCAAGGTGCAGGCCGGGTGCCACTCCGCAGACAAAACGGCAGGAACTTTGCTTTGTTCCCGACACGCCATAATACCAACGGACGATCACATGCGATGCGAGCGGCCTCGCGTGCAGCCCTGCCTGAAAACGACAGGGTCAGGTGATCCTGCATCGTTGGCGCGTCATCGACCGCGCCGTATCCTGCGAGCAACGTCTTTCGGGCAGATCGATAAGCTTATGGCGAAGCTTGCGGCGTCATCTGGAAGCGATGCGCAGGCGCCGGCCCTCTGCGGACGACCCCAAGGCGTCGAGGAAGGTACATGACGCTCGACCCTACTCTGCTCTCACGGCTGCAATGGGGTTGGCGATCGCGTGGCACATCCTACTTCCCGCGCTCACGATCGGGCAAGCCTGTGCAGTTCTCACAGTCGCAGCCCGCCGTCGATCTCGATCGTTCGGCCATTGCAATAGTCGTTCTGCAGGATGAATAGCGCGGTCCGCCCGATCTCTTCCGGCTGACCGAGCCGTCGCAACGGAATCGTGGATATGATTCGCTCACGCATCTTCGGCTTGATATTGGCTACCATCCGCGTGTCGCAAAATCCCGGAGCGATGCCGGCGACGCGAATACCGTAACGCGAAAGCTCCTTGGCCCAGGTGACCGTCATGGCGGCGACCGCGGCCTTCGCCGCCGCATAGTTGGTTTGCCCGACATTGCCGGCGCGCGAGATGCTGGAAATGTTGATGATCACCCCGCCGCGCCCGCCCTCGATCATGCGGATTGCGGCCTCGCGTCCGCACAGGAACACGCCCATCAGATCAACGGCGATCACCTTGTTGAAAGCTTCAAGGGACATTTTGCTTTGGACCTTGCCGTCCTGCACATTCACCAACAACGCATCGCTATTGGTGCCGGCATTGCTGATCAGGCCCTCGATGCTCCCGAAGTCCCTTCGAATGCGCTCGAAGGTGGCTTCGACCGCGGTCTCGTCAGTCACGTCGGCCGCGTAGTCCTTGACCTCGCTTCCCGCAGCCGCGCAAAGCTGCGTTGTCTCCCGCAGATTGACATGGTCGATATCTATGAGCGCAACTCTGGCGCCGTGACGCGTCATGACCTCGGCCGTTTTCCGGCCTAACCCTTGGGCGGCGCCCGTAACCACGATCACCTTGCCTTTCAGCTCCATGTGAAACCTCTGCCTCTTCTCCACCATCCCCGCTCGGCCGAGTTAAAAACCGTGCTGCGCTGCACGGAGAGCGGGTGCGGATTATCTATCGCATGAAAACGTAGCGCCCCGGAGCATCCTCAAGCGGCGCAAACCCGGCTGCCTCGTCACCAAGCGGCGGCGGCGCAGCCGGCTCTCCGGATCGCGCGAGAAGCCATGCGCTCCATGCCGGCCACCAAGAGCCCTCGCGCGGTTGGTATTCGGACAGCCAGGTGTCGGGATCGACGTAGGATTCTCCGTGCCCGTGTGTGGCGATACGGAAATGGCGACGCGGATGACCCGGTTCGGACAGGATTCCCGCATTGTGTCCGCCATTCGTCAGGACGAAGGTGACCTCGGCGTCCGTTAGGAGACAAAACTTGAAGACCGAGCGCCATGGCGCCACGTGATCGCGCTCGGTGGCTACCGCGAAGATCGGCAATCGTATGTCGGGAAGCGCCACCGGCCGGCCATCGACGTCGAATTTACCTTCGGCGAAGCGGTTTTCGAGAAACAGCGACCGCAAATACTCCGAATGCATACGGTATGGCATTCGTGTCGAATCCGCATTCCAGGCCATGATGTCGATCGGAGTCGATCGTTCGCCCATGAGATACTCATGGACGCTGCGCGACCAGATCAGATCGTTCGATCTCAACAATTGGAAGGCGCCCGCCATCTGCCGCGCATCGAGATAGCCTCGCTCCCACATCATGTCCTCGAGAAATGTGACTTGACTCTCGTCGATGAAGAGCATCAGTTCGCCGGCTTCGGTGAAGTCCGTTTGAGCGGCGAAGAAGCTCAGGCTCGCTAGCCGATTATCGTGCTCGCGTGCCATGGCAGCAGCGGTGATCGCGAGCAACGTCCCGCCGATGCAATAGCCGACCGCATGCACCTTACGAGCGCCGGTGATCGACGCCGCTGCCTCGATGGCCGGCAGCACGCCGGCCATGCGATACGCGTCGAAGCCGAGGTCGCGATCCTCGGGTCCAGGATTTTTCCAGGATATCATGAATACGGTGAAGCCTTGCGCCCGGAGGAATCTCACCAGCGAATTTTCCGGCGAAAGATCGAGGATGTAGTATTTCATGATCCAGGCCGGCACGATCACGATAGGCTCAGGGCGCACGCGGTCCGTCAACGGAGCGTATTGAATGATTTCCGCCAGGTCCGTGCGAAGAACGACCTTGCCCGGCGTCGTCGCCACCGTCTCGCCAACCTTGAATTCCTTCGAATCCGGCAACGCGCCGGATCTGGCGCGAGCGACGTCTGCGATCCAGTTGGACAGGCCTTGCACAAGGTTCATGCCGCATTCTGTTCGGGTACGCTCCAGGACATGCGGATTCGTCAACGTGAAGTTTGACGGCGCGACCGTGTCGAGGAGCTGCCGCATCGCGAACGTCGCCACCCTCTCATGGTGCGTGCTCACGCCGCGTACCGTCGTGGTCGCTGCCTCCCACCATCGCTCGATCGAGAGAAAGTTGTGCGCGTACAGATTAAAGGGCGGCGCTCGCCAAAGCGGTCCGCGGAAGCGGCGATCCTGCGGCAACGCCAATCCGCACGGATCCTGATCCGCACCGGACGCGGACCATGCCGCAAAGGCGAGATTACCGATAGCTCCTTCGGCCGCCCGGCGGACGAGATCGATCTGCTTGCCGGGCAAGAGCGTCAAATGCATCGCCCAATCCGTGAAAGCCAGGGCCATCGCCGCCGGCGACAGGCCGCCGGTAGCGCGGGAAACGGTCGCGCGCGCCAAACGGTCGAAGGTCTCGAATGGAAGCTCAGACGATACTTCTGGAGCGGTAGTCCCCTCAGTGTCGCTGTCTCGCGAGATATTCTGAGCGTACAGAGAAAGCGGGGTTAGAATTGACATCATGTACTCGGCGGTACGGCAGCGAGGCGGACGATCCTGGTCAAGGTAGCGTCGATCGACAGCGCGGGCTGACACCTGGCGCTGTACAGGAAACGGCGCTCCCGCCGGTTTGTTCCCGAACGGCGGCTGCGCGCGACCCGCCATTATGCCTATTTTGGACCTCGCAAAACGCGGGATGGTTTTTGCCGATCTTCCCGGGCTTTGACCCTCTGGTTGCATCGACGGTGCCGCATTGCTGCCAAGCCGGCAGCTCGATGGCTCTTTCCGCATCCAATAACACTGTTCGAGCGTCAAGTCCGCCTGCGACGGACCGGAATGGGCGCCAAGGATGACGGCAGCTCGCCGCCAAAAACGCCAAGCCAAATGGATAGTGCCGGGTATCGGACGCGTTTGATCTGGCTCATCTTCTCGAACAGACGTGCTGTCAACCCGAGCGCACGCACCGCTATCTTTTTCATTCCGTCCTCCTGTTTATCTACGCCTTCAGGCAGCTTTTCATGCGCTCGCTCCGGCCGACGCATCCGCGCGCCTGAAATCACTCGGCACGAAGCCCGAAGAAACTCGTTGCCAGCTACGTATGCTCGAAATTGATTTTGACAAACGAATAATTTTAGCTCTTGATATCTATGAATTAGATACCAAGAGGTGTTTCCGATGGACACGGAGCTGGCAAGAACCTTTCTGACGGTTGTCTCGAGCGGAAACTTCATCAGCGCCGCGGACCGGCTTCATGTAAGCCAGTCGACCGTCAGCACGCGCATCCACACGCTGGAAGACCAACTCGGTTGCGTGCTGTTCGTCCGCAACAAGGCCGGCACGACGCTGACATCTGCTGGCCGGCAATTTCAACGGCACGCGGCCACGCTCGTTCGGACCATCGAGCAGGCGCGCCATGATATCGGAATTCCCGAAGGCTTTAGCGGTACGCTGGTTGTCGGCGGCCGAATGGGTTTGTGGGAAGAGTTTTTGTTGAAGTGGCTTCAGATGATGCGTGAAGCCAGGCCGGAGGTCTCCGTTCGTGCGGAGAGCGGTCTGGAGCCAGAGCTCATGCAAGGCATCATCGACGGCCGAATGGATATCGGAGTCATGTACACCCCGCAGAGCCGCCCGGGATTGAAGCTCGAGCAACTATTTGAGGAAAAGCTCGTCATGGTGTCGACGGATGCAAAGAGCAAGCCTGAGCCCCAGCCCGGATATGTATATGTGGACTGGGGACCGGAGTTCTACGCGCGGCACACTGCCTGCTTTCCGAATTTTGGCTCCCCGCTGACCGCGAATATCGGCTGGTTGGGACTGCAACACGTGCTGGAGAATGGCGGCTCCGGCTACTTTCCGGAGCGTATCGTGCGGCCTCATCTCAAGGCAAAACGACTGAATTTGATCGGAAACGCGCCAGAGTTTTCGATGCCTGCTTACGTCGTCTACCCTCTTGACTGCGACCGTGACCTCTTCGGGATAGCGCTTGAGATCATGCACGGGATCGCGAACTCGGAAGCGACAGTTGGCAAGAAGCTCTTGAGACGTTCGCGAAGAACTCGCTAGTTGGGCGCGCACTACAAATGGCAGCAATGCGAGCGCTGGTTCGCACTCCATTCCGGGAGAGCGGGGCGGAGCTGGAAGGGAACGAAACAATTTGTAGTGAGCCATCCATCGGTTTTCTGAATAGATCGAGCCAATATTTCTCGCTTGCCAAATAGACCCGAGGAGCAAGAGGATGGCTTCAGCCGCTATGCAGCGAGGGTATACGCGGACCTGGCGTCCACCAGGCCACAAAAGGATGGGAGATGTGAAATGACGGAAGTTTCTCGTCTCGAGTCGAAGTACGATACGTTTCTGTTCGCCTCACTTTGTGAAGACGATGAATTGCCTCTCAGCGTTTTGTCTGTGCTGGCGCGGCAGGATCTCGATCCGTGGCAAGAGGCTGGTCGCCTGGCGCAACTGTCAAAAGAGCAGGCAATAAACAGTCTCGCATCAAGGATATGGACATCGAATAGCGAACGCTGGCCGCAGTCGGAGGCCAGTGTCCTCGCGATCCGCCTGATACAGCTGCTGCCATCGCACAGCCCCTCCAGGTCAAGCCGGCGCTCGATTGAAGACAGCAACGGCGGAATGACGGTGTGGCTGGTCGTCGGCATGCTGCTGGCCTCGATCGCAGTATCGGGAGACGGCATCAAAAGATCGCTCAAGCGTTCCGGCAATCCGGACCACCAGGTCAGCGCGGTCGTACAGCAAGAATCATCGCCGCGACCTTTCCGCGGCGTTGCTACCGATTAGGAACGCCGAGGCAATTTTCAGGAGCCATGCCCATGGGCAGGAGAATTGCGGCTGCAAACGTCGGATTGAAGCGGGCATACGAGAATCCGGGTGCAGAGGATGGCATCCGGATCTTGATCGACCGCTTGTGGCCGCGCGGTGTTGCGAAAGCGAATGCCGCCATCGATCTGTGGGCCAAGGACATCGCTCCCAGCACCGCGCTACGGAGGTGGTTCGGCCATGACCCCGCTCGCTGGCAAGAATTCCGGCGCCGTTACTCGGAAGAGATCCATCGGCACCGCGACCGGCTCGACGAACTGCGCACGCTCGCTGAAAGAGGCCGGATTACACTCGTTTTTGCAGCGCACGACGAAACTCACAACGACGCTGTGGTGTTGCGGGACATTCTTCTCGGTCGAAACGCACGAAGCTCCTACTCCACATCGCCTCATGCCTGACCGATCGATCGTCGCCATTTGGCTCATGACTTCCCCTTTTCGCGATCACCGCGTTCTTTATGTTACGCACGCAAGTCGCTAGGTCGCGGGTCTGACCTTAAGCACCGTCAGTTCGCGACGTTCGCCTGCTCTGGTATGGAATGAAATGGTCTGATTGACGGAGAGCCCGAGAAGCGCGGCGCCAACCGGCGTCAAGACCGACACACGCCGGCGAGCAATGTCGGCATCAAACGGATAAACCAGGATGATTTCCTGAACCTTCCCGGTTTGCTTGTCGCGAAATTCGACGCGGCTGCCGAGATTGACGATGTCGGGACGCAGTTTTTCCGCCGGAAGGACATGCGCGCGGTCAAGCTCCTCACGAAGATATTCGGACACTTCCACCATCGGCCCGCTCGTCAACGACGAGAGCGCGGATAGTCTGGCAAGGTGATTCGCATCAATTGCAATCGGCGGTCTCATTTCGGTTAACCTCCCTACATACATGTCATACTCCTGCGGTCATCGGTCGACCAACCTCGCTTTCCAAAAGCCGCCCCTGATCGGGTCCATCGCACACGACGTTAGGCAGCGTTTGGGCCTCCACCATCGGACCCATGAGGCTCGCTGCGAAGCTGGCCGGCCGCGCGGCGCGCTTTGAGCGGAAACAGCAAGGGCGCTCCCGGCGGCGCAACGACGCTCTCGACAATCACGAAGTGGAGCCCACCTTCGTTGCTGAAGAATTTCATGTAACTTCCAACGCTCATTCCGAGAACAGCGGCACCCACCGGCGAAAGCACCGATAGATTTATCTCGGCGCTTCGGAACTCATCCGGGCAGACCAGGATCTTGCTTTCCGTCCGTTTATTGCCATCAATCCGATACGTCACCCACTCGTTGAGGCGTGCAACGCCGCGCGGCATCTTGTAAGCGTCGCACACGACTGCCCGACGGATCTCCGACATCAAAAACCCTCCAACCGGATTGCGCTCTCTCAAAGCGTTTAGGGCCAGTCGTTCAAGACGTGCATGGTCTCGTCGTGCGATGATGATCGGGGGCAAATGTTCGCTCATGTCTATTCCAGTGCTGGTATCCGCGGATTTTGCATCAGCCGTCAAAGGATGACGCAGCTTGTCACGACCGCTTCCGTTCTGAACGGTTCAGCCGCGTCCTTCGGCATTTTGCAGATCAGATCGACGAGGTTGTCGGCATAGCCGCCCAGGACGTTTAGTTGATTATGGCAATGCGCACCCGAAAGCGCGATGACTTCCAGTCCCGTCTTCGCGCCAGCAAGTTGGGTCATGTATACAAACGACCTCAATGCGTTGTCGCTCGACAACTTCATGTTTCTTAGATTGTGGTCAGCAACGGCACCGGCAACGCTGCTCGCGGAATCCAAACAAAGCCGACCCATTTCGCTTGCCCTGCTAATCATCACTTGCTCCTCTGTCACAATGATCCCGATCTCGCGGCCGAGGTGCTGGACTGGTCGCCGTCCCGTTCGAAGGCGACAGACTTCACGACCGTCACTTTCGGCCACGTCTTGCCGTCGTGCGACGGCAAGTCTGCGCTTGCTGCTCAGGCGCGAGTGATCGCGAAGCGTCTGCTCCGGAACATCGCAGTCAAGCAGAGTTGCATTTTTGGAAATTTCAGCCCGGACAGCCAAAGGGCAGCCCGGGCTACTTGCCTATTTGCAAGAGGCCCGCGCGACAAAGGTCTTTTTGATCAAGCGCAATGATAATCATGGTTCATAGTTGGCGAGACAATCCATGAAATCAAGTCTGCGATCCAGGCCGTGCCGTTTTGTCGCTGTTTAGCTGCCGCAAGCTCCGCCCGATGTCTTGCGAGGCCGAGACAGAGTGAAGCGACGGCAAGCACGCGGCCAAGCTCTTTTGTCGCCGGCAATCCTTCGCCCTGATATTTTTCGGGGGCGATCTCGTCCCCGCCAGGCGCGGCGCGGTAACCCGGACTAGCTTAGCTAAGCTAGACCGGCGATGCCTTGAAACTGCTCGATCGCTCCACGTATCAATTTTTCCGAATTTAACGGTCAACATTTCTCGCTTGTAAAAATTGAAGACGAGCCGAGAGTACCAGCGTTCGCCAGTCTTGAGGATTAACGACATGGGGCGTGGGCAGCAGCAAATGAGGTAATCAAGCCATGACTTCTGTCGAATACGCAGCTCATGGTCCAGACGACGCACACAGTCGCCCTGCGGGCTGGCGGCGCTATGTCTATTCAACCAACCACAAAGACATCGGCACGATGTATTTCGTGTTCGCGATATGCGCAGGGCTGATCGGCGGGATCCTTTCGGTCGTGATCCGGATGGAATTGCAGTACCCGGGACTGCAGATTTTCTCCAATACCCATACTTACAACGTGTTCGTGACCAGCCACGGTCTGATCATGATCTTCTTCACGCTCATGCCGGCGATGATGGGTGGATTTGGCAACTGGATGGTGCCGCTCATGATCGGCGCGCCGGACATGGCGTTTCCGCGAATGAACAACATCTCGTTTTGGCTGCTGCCTTCATCGTTTATGCTGCTCATCATCTCGATGTTCGTCGGGGGCGAGCCCGGCTCGCATGGCGCCGGCACCGGATGGACGCTCTACGCGCCTCTATCGACGTCCGGACACCCCGGCCCGGCGGTCGATTTCGTCATCTTGTCGATCCACCTGGCCGGCGCATCCTCGATTTTGGGCGCGATCAATTTCATCACGACCATCTTCAACATGCGTGCACCCGGCATGACCATGCACAAAATGCCCCTATTCGCATGGTCGGTCCTTGTGACGGCGTTTCTGCTGCTGTTGTCGCTCCCCGTACTCGCCGGCGCGATTACCATGCTCCTGACCGACCGCAATTTCGGAACGACGTTCTTCGCCGCGGAGGGCGGTGGAGATCCAGTGTTGTTTCAACACCTGTTCTGGTTCTTCGGCCACCCGGAAGTCTACATCATGATATTGCCGGGTTTCGGAATCATCAGCCAGGTGGTTTCGACCTTCAGCCGCAAACCGGTCTTCGGCTATCTCGGAATGGCCTATGCCATGGTCGCAATCGGGTTCATTGGCTTCGTGGTCTGGGCCCATCACATGTACACCGTCGGGATGTCGAGCAGCGCTCAGGCCTTTTTTGCGCTCTCGAGCATGGTGATCGCGGTACCGACTGGCGTCAAAATCTTTTCATGGATCGCGACTATGTGGGGGGGCTCAATCAGATTTCAAACGCCAATGTTGTGGGCGATCGGGTTTGTTTTCGTCTTCACGATCGGCGGCGTGACTGGTGTGGTGTTGGCCAATCCGGGCGTCGACCGGACATTTCAAGACACATACTACGTCGTCGCACATTTCCATTATGTGCTGTCCCTTGGCGCCGTTTTCTCGATCTTCGCAGGCTGGTACTACTGGTTTCCGAAAATCACCGGCTACATGTATTCGGAAAGTCTGGGCAAGCTGCACTTCTGGCTGACCTTCATCGGCGTCAATCTCGCATTCTTTCCAATGCATTTCCTCGGACTATCGGGAATGCCGCGACGCGTCGCCGATTATCCGGATGCGTTCGCGGGCATGAACCTAATCTCCTCGATTGGAGCTTATGTCTCTGCAACGGGCCTGATTGTATTCTTTGTCGGACTTGCCTTTGCATTTATCCATAGAGAGAGGGCTGCGGACAACCCGTGGGGGCCCGGCGCGACCACGCTCGAATGGACCCTATCTTCGCCACCGCCATTTCATCAATTTGAGGTCTTGCCCCGTGTCGCCTGATCGACGGTGTTCGCACAACGAATAGCAATACCATGAGTGGCGCGCGCGGTTACCCCCGCGCACGCGACGCCACACCGTTGCGCCACGTCTTGAAGCGGGAGCCGCTGGCCGCCTGGGACGCAATCGACCTAGGGCGACCTGCCATCCAGATTTGCGCCCACGCCGAGCGGTGCTTGCCTCCCATATGCCACATATGTGGGATGACTTGGACATAGGCCCGTACGGTTGAGAGGAGAGATTTCTCGTGTCCGGCCGTTTGCTCGGAATGTTCAGCGAGCGCGTTAGCCGCTTACGGGTGGCGGCTCAACGTTGGCCATCATGGGGAGGCGCAGCCATTGTCGCCCTCTTCGTCGTAGCCGGTGCCTTGATGTTCGATGCGTTCACCCCGCAGATCATCTCGGTCGGCATTTTGTATGTGGGTCTGGTCCTCCTGGGTTTCTGGTTCCCCCAACAGAAGGCGGCCCTTGGTCTTGCGCTGCTCGCAACGCCTCTAATCATCGCGGGATATTGGATAACGATCCCTGACAGCATACCGGCGTGGCAGGCATGGTTGAATCGGGCTCTCGCCATTGGGACTGTTTGGTGTACCGCAGTCTTCGTGTGGCACATCCGTGTCCTTGAAGAGCACTTGCAGCGACAGATGGACATCACCAAAGCGCTTTCGCGCGAAATGTCTCATCGTGTGGGAAACCACCTGCAGCTCGTTTCTTCGTTCTTGATGCACCAAGCCCGCAGCAGCTGTAATGAAGAGGTGCGCCGCGCGCTCGAACGCGCGGGCTCACGGGTGATGGTGATTGGCAATATTCAGCGACTATTGTCGCATTCCACACATTCGCGCATGATTGACTCGAGAGACTTTATCATGGCGGTTCTCGACGAGGTGCGCTCGGCTTTGCCAAATTCCAATCAGGTTGACATAGTGGCACAGGCCGATTCTGCGGAGCTAACCTCCATTCGCGCAATCGCCATCGGGGCCTTGTTGCTTGAACTCATCAACAATGCACTGAAGTATGCGTTCCCCGAGGGTATGAAGGGAATGCTCACCGTGAATTTCACTGTTTCAGGTAACAAGAACATAATCGAGTTCGAGGACGACGGCGTTGGCATTGCTCACGGACATAACCCCGACGGCTTTGGGACCAAGAATGTAGAGGACCTCGCACGCCTGTTGGGAGGGTCGATAACCTGTCAAACCGCATGCCAGTCAGACAGTCGGCCGGGCACCAAATGGCGGCTGGTGATCCCAGCATGAAATAGCAGGCTCGTTCTGCTGCGAAATGTTGGCAAGTTACCCGGCGCATTTGTGCGGGTGATTTTCGATCACCAATGACCTTGGGAATCCGACCGAATCGTTCGGTCGTGTGCGCACCGCTGGGACAAATCGACCGCGGCTTGCGCATTCCACGGGGCCACTCGACCTCCTTATTCAACCTGCCGGGCCGTCACGATTTGACACCTGAATTCTCCCAATGCAGAGGCTCCCGGCGTTGATCCTGCCAGCGCTCGGGTGAGGCCAGCGGCGCTTGCAAGGTCCGGTCATCCTCCTGCAGGCGGGTCGCCACTTGCCTCGGCGACAACAAACCGACCATATGGGAGACGCGGAAGACCATGTGGAACTCTCTTCACGACACAGGATGCGAACGGCGATGCCATACGAGCACCTCCTTATCGTCGTTCTCGCACTTCCCTTCGTCGGGAGCTGTTTTGCCGCCCTCCTTCGGACCAATGCTCGCAACGCGGAAGCATGGCTGTCCGGCACGATTACGCTCGTCAGCCTGGCGATTCTCGCGGCGGGCTACCCGCGCGTTACCGATCGCGGGGTGATCCGATACATCGTGGAATGGGTGCCCGATCTCGGCCTCGAGTTCAGCTTGAGAATGGACGGATTCGCCTGGATGTTCGCCATGCTGGTGACCGGGATCGGATTCCTCGTGGTGCTGTACGCGCGTTACTACATGTCACCGACGGATCCGGTGCCACGGTTCTTTTCGCTCCTCCTCGCGTTCATGGGCGCGATGCTCGGCATCGTGCTGTCGGGCAACCTGATCCAGCTCGTTTTCTTCTGGGAACTGACGAGCCTCTTCTCCTTCTTTCTGATCGGTTACTGGCATCAGAACAGCCAGGCTCGCGAGGGAGCACGCATGGCGCTGACCATCACGTCGGCCGGCGGGCTTTGTCTCTTTGCCGGGGTGCTGATGGTGGGCCATATCGCCGGCAGCTACGATCTCGACCGGGTGCTGGCGTCCGGTGAAGTCATCCGTTCGCACCACCTTTATATTCCGGCGCTGGTCCTGGTGCTGATTGGCGCCTTCACGAAAAGCGCCCAATTCCCGTTCCATTTCTGGCTGCCCCACGCGATGGCAGCGCCTACTCCCGTCTCCGCCTATCTGCACTCCGCCACCATGGTGAAGGCCGGCGTCTTCCTGCTGATCCGGTTGTGGCCCGCGATGGGCGGGACCGAGGAATGGCTGTGGCTGGTGGGGTCAGCCGGCCTGATCACGTTCATCCTCGGCGCGTTCATCGCCGTTTTCCAACAGGACCTGAAGGGGCTGCTTGCCTACTCGACCATCAGCCACCTCGGACTGATCACGCTTCTAACGGGGTTGGATAGCCCGCTTGGCCAGATCGCCGCGATCTTCCACATCATGAATCATGCGACCTTCAAGGCGTCGTTGTTCATGGCCGCCGGCATTATCGACCACGAAACCGGCACGCGCGACATTCGCCGGCTCAGCGGCCTGTTGTGGTTCATGCCGATCACGGCGACCCTGGCCATGATCGCCGCTGGAGCCATGGCCGGCGTTCCCCTGCTCAACGGATTCCTGTCCAAGGAAATGTTCTTCGCCGAAACCATCGAGATCCACGACAATTCGCTCGTCGATCAGGCGCTTCCCTATGTCGTCACGCTGGCCAGCATGTTCACGGTCGCCTATTCGTTACGCTTCATCCGCGACGTCTTCTTCGGTCCCGCTCCAGAAGATCTGCCGCGCACACCGCATGAGCCTCCATTCCTCATGCGGTTGCCGGCCGAGCTTCTCGTTCTGGCCTGCCTCATTGTCGGCATTGCTCCAGCAACGACAGTCGGTCCGGCTCTCGATACGGCCGCGCGTGCCGTGCTCGGCGCGGCGATGCCGCAATACCGCCTCAACGTCTGGCATGGTTTCACCCCCGAGCTCCTGATGAGCGTCCTTGCGCTGGGCGGGGGTGTCGCCGTGTACTTCATGCTGCACTCCTACCTGCTCAGCGGGGTCGAGGGTCCGCCCTTGCTGCGCCATCTCAAGGCGCAGCGGATCTTCGAGCGGGTACTCGTTACCCTGTCCTGGCGGCTGGCCAGAAGGCTGGAGGACCTCCTCGGCACCCGGCGTCTTCAGTCGCAACTTCAGCTACTGGCAGTCGCTGCATTCGTCGCCGCGCTCTCGCCGCTTTACCACACGCGGTCTTGCCATCGGGCACTTGCCGCCGGGCGATCTCGACCTCGCTTTCGCGCTGGCCTGGGCCGTCGGGATCTCCTGCGCTCTCGGCGCGGCGTATCAAGCCAAGCTCCGTCGCGTTGCGGCGCTGATCCTGCTCGGCGGTGCGGGTCTCGTCACCTGCATCAGCTTTGTCTGGCTGTCGGCGCCCGATCTGGCGCTGACGCAGCTTGTCGTGGAGACCGTGACCACGGTGCTCCTTCTCCTCGGGCTGCGATGGCTCCCCAAACCAATCGAGCAGCCCGCGCGCGCGGGGCGCCTGGCGAGCATGATGCGCTGGCACCGCATCCGGGATTTCATGATAGCGGCCTGCGCGGGAGGAGGATTGGCATTGCTCGCCTATGCGGCGATGATCCGGCCGGCGCCCGACACCATCTCGCGCTTCTTTGTGGAGAACGCCTACGTCAAGGGCGGCGGCACCAACATCGTGAACGTCATCCTGGTCGACTTCCGCGCCTTCGACACCCTTGGAGAAATCACGGTGCTCGGCGTCGTTGCGCTGACCGTCTACGCCCTGCTGCGGCGGTTCCGCCCGGCTCGCGAGAGCATCCCGGTCCCCGAGCAGCAACGGGCCCAGGACATCTATGACGACGGACACCCGGATCGCCAGAAGGGCGATACCGTCAAGGAGGCCATGGCAGTTCCAGCGCTGATTATGACGCTGCTCTTTCCGGTGATCGGCGTGACCGCGGTGTTCCTGCTCCTGCGGGGGCACGATCTGCCCGGAGGCGGATTCGTGGCGGGTATCACCATGGCCGTCGGATTCATCCTGCAGTATATGGCGCGCGGCACGGTCTGGGTGGAGGCGCGTCTGCGGGTTCTGCCTGTGCGCTGGATGGGCATCGGCCTCCTGGTGGCGAGCGGCACCGGTGCTGCGGCATGGTTGTTTGCTCGCCCGTTCCTGACCTCATATTTCTCTTACGGCGACTTGCCTCTGATTGGCCGCGTTCCCATGGCGAGCGCTCTATTCTTCGATATCGGCGTGTTCTCTCTCGTTGTCGGCGCTACCGTGCTGATGCTGATCGCGCTCGCCCACCAGTCGGTGCGAACCCATCGGGCACCGCGCGGGCGAGAACCTGGCGCGCGGACAAATCCTGCCCCGGAGCAGGTGGACTGATGGAGGTCATCCTCTCACTCGGTATCGGAGCACTCGCGGGCTCGGGCGTGTGGTTGATCCTGCGGCCACGGACGTTTCAGGTGATCATCGGCCTTTCCCTGCTTTCCTACGCCGTCAACCTCTTCATCATCGCAATGGGACGGCTGCGGACGGGGGCGCCTCCCATCCTGACGACGCCCGCGGCAGGCGATCCCTCATTATACGCTGATCCGCTGCCACAGGCGCTCGTGCTCACCGCGATCGTCATCAGCTTCGCGACCACTGCGCTGTTCGTCGTGGTGCTGCTGGCGGCGCGCGGCCTGACAGGGACTGACCACGTTGATGGCCGGGAGCCGGAGCCATGAGCCGCATGGCCGATCACCTGATGATCGCGCCCGTGGTGCTGCCACTCCTGGCCGGCGCCGCGATGCTGCTCCTTGGAGAGCGGCGCCACGGGTTGAAGGCCGCCATTGGCGTCGCCTCGACCTTTGCGCTCGTCGGCATCGCGATCGCGCTGCTCGTCACGTCCGACGCGGCTTCGGATAGTTCGACTTCGGGAATCAGTGTTTACCGGCTGGGCGACTGGCCGGCGCCGTTCGGGATCGTGTTCGTGGTGGACCGTCTGTCGGCCCTCATGCTGCTCCTGACGAGCTTCCTCGGGTCAGCCGCCGTGGTCTTCTCCCTCGCGCGCTGGCATCGCACGGGAGCACATTTCCATTCCCTGTTCCAGTTTCTGCTGATGGGCATCAACGGAGCGCTTCTGACCGGCGATCTCTTCAACCTGTTCGTCTTTTTCGAGTTGCTGCTCGCCGCTTCCTACGGCCTGGCGCTGCACGGCTCGGGCGCCGCGCGCGTCAAGGCCGGGTTGCACTACATCGTGATCAACCTGGTAGCCTCTCTGCTGTTCTTGATCGGCGTGAGCCTGATCTACGGAGTTGCCGGAACGCTCAACATGGCGGATCTCGCCGCGCGGATTCCGGCCATTGCCGCGGAGAACCGCAGCTTGCTGGAAATGGGCGCCGGTATCCTGGGAATCGCGTTCCTCGTCAAGGCGGGGATGTGGCCGCTGTGCTTCTGGTTGCCAACGACCTATGCGGTCGCCAGCCCGCCCGTGGCGTCCATCTTCGCAATCATGACCAAGGTCGGCGCCTATATCGTGCTGAGGCTTTGGCTGCTTCTGTTCGGCGAAGCGGCCGGGGAGTCCGCGCAGTTCGGCGGCGAGTGGCTGCTGTACGGCGGGATGGCCACGGTCGCATTCGGCGCAATTGGGACGCTGGCGTCGCAGGACATGGCCCGGCTTGGCGCATTTTCCGTGCTCGTGTCCTCCGGAACGGTGCTCGCAGCGATCGGGATGGGACAGGTCGGCGTCACCGAGGGAGTTCTCTTCTACATGGTCAGCTCGACGCTCGGCATCGGCGCGTTTTTCCTCCTGATTGAGCTCGTTGAGCGAGGTCGCGAACCCGCAGCGGACGTGCTCGCCGTCACCCGGGAGGCGTATGGGGAAGACGATGATAGAGATGAAGGTGAGGACCAGGACGGCCTTGCGATCCCGGTCACCATGGGGATGCTCGGGCTTGCCTTCATCGGATGCGCGTTGATGATCGCGGGCCTGCCGCCGCTGCCCGGATTCATCGCCAAGTTCGCGCTCCTTACCGCCGCGCTCAACCCAACCGGGATGCCCCAGGGCGGGTCCGTCCCGGCCGCCTCATGGGCCTTGCTCGTCGCCTTGATCGTGTCCGGATTGGCCGCGCTTATCGCCATGACCCGCGCGGGCATCCGTGCCTTCTGGGCAGCGCCCGACCGGGCGATGCCGCGCGTGGCGGTGACCGAGATGGTGCCGATCGCTGCCCTTCTCATCCTGTGCATGCTGCAAACGATCCAGGCCGGACCGGTCATGCGCTTCATGCAGGCAACCGCCCACTCGCTCCATGCGTCCCGGGACTACGTCCGCGCGGTGCTGCCGCCAGCCAAACAACAAGCACGCAAGGCGGGCGGGAAATGAGACGGCTTCTGCCTTTCCCGCTGGCTGCGGCCGGGCTGTTCATCCTGTGGCTGCTGCTCAATCAGGCGCTTACGTGGGGCTACATCCTTCTTGGAGTCGCGGCGGCGTTTGGCGGCGGCTGGGCATTGACGGCGCTGCAGCCGCCTGGCGCCCGCGTCCGGCGGCTTGGCGCCATCTTTCGTTTGTCATCACTGGTGCTGGCGGACATCGTGCGGTCCAACATCGCGGTAGGCCGAATTGTCCTCGGCTTGGGGAGGCGAGAGCGCCGATCCGGGTTTGTGCATATCCCTCTTGACCTCAGCGATCCCTATGGGCTCGCCGCATTGGCCTGCATCATCACCTCCACACCGGGGACCTTGTGGGTGAGCTTTGACGCGACCACACGAATATTGATGATCCACGTTCTCGATCTGATCGATGAAAGCGACTGGGTCCATACGATCAAGGGCCGCTACGAACGGCATCTGCTGGAGATTTTCGAATGAGTACCGTCTTGCTGACATGGTCACTCGTGCTGGCCCAGATCTTCCTGACAGTCGCGATGGGAGCCGCCCTGCTCCGCATTCTCCGGGGACCGAGGGCGCAGGATCGAGTTGTCGGCCTCGATACGCTCTACGTCAACGCCATGTTGCTCCTCATGACATACGGCATCGCGTCAGGTACCACCCTTTACTTCGAGGCAGCTTTGATTATCGCGCTGCTGGGATTTGTCGGGACCGTCGCTCTCGCCAAGTTCCTGCTCCGCGGAGAGGTGATCGAATGAATGGTATCGCAGAATTACCGGCCTGGGCGGCGTTCGTGACAGCAATTCTCCTTCTCGTCGGCGCGACAATGACCCTGATCGGTTCGCTTGGTCTCTTGCGGCTCAAGAATTTCTACGAGCGGCTCCATGCGCCTACGCTCGGGACGACGCTGGGAACTGGCTGCATCGCCCTCGCTTCAATGATCTGCTTCTCGACCTTGCAGACCCGGCCCGTGTTGCACGAGATCCTGATCGTCGTCCTCGTCACCGTCACGACACCGGTCACTCTGATGATCCTGGTGCGCGCGGCGCTGTTTCGCGACAGGGTGGAAAGCACAAGCGGCGTTCCGGGGCGGGATGCAACATAGATCGCTCCAGGCGGCCTGGCACTTCTGGGTCAAGCCTTTGCAGCCTTCGGGAGCGTTCTTACGGGCGGCACGACGAGGATGTCGACGTCCAGGCGACGCAAGGCCTCCTCCGTCACGCTCCCCAGGAGCACCTTGAGCAGCCAAGAGCGCCCGTGGGTCCCAATGATGAGAAGATCGGGCTTCGTTTTCGCGACTGCCCGTGAAATCACCTCGAAAGGCCCTCCTTCCTCAACTCGCAGAGAAAACCCCGGACCACCAAGCTCGTTCGCTGCGAGGAAAGCGACGACTTCATCGCGGGCCCTCAGGCGTTCACTGGCCACATACTCGTCGATGACAGCTTGATTGATCCCGGCGACGGATATCTTGTCTTTCCCCTCCGGCAAAAAAGCATGAAGAAGCGTAATGCCCGCATTGCCGATGAGCCTCCTCGCAGCCCTGATCGCGTTCACCGACGGCTCTGACATGTCGACGGCCGCCGTGGGCTTTTCGTAGGTTTGCTGCGCTTCGTTGTTCACCATGAGCACGGGGCACTGTCCTGTACGGATCACCCGCTCGATCGTTGTCCCGACAAAGATGTCCCGCAGCAGTTGCTTGCGGTGCGCGCCCATGACGATGAGATCTGCCTCGATCGACTCCGCCGCTCGCAGAATGCCGTCGAAGGGATCGCCGGCAACGACCATGGGGCGGCATTTTGCGCCGCGCAATTCGGACATGGCCCCGATCTGCTCAGCAAGGATTCGTTCCGCCTCGCGCGTCTCGATCTCAACCAGGTCCTTCGGATGATCGTCGTCCACGACATGGACGAGAGCGAGTTCGGCGTCCCGGGTTTGCGCCACCAGGCCTGCTTGCCGCAACGCGCGATGTGATCGTGTCGAGAAGTCCGTCGCTGCGAGAATCCGCATTTCCTCACCTAGCGTTCAGATTGGCCTTGGAGACTGCGCGAAGCGGAATGCTTCGCACATCTAAGCCTGGAAGATGCTCACGAGATACAGCACGCCAGTTAAAACGATTACGATGCCCATGAACGTCAAAGCGGCCTCCGTCGTCGAAACATCGCGCATTTCTGGGCTCCCTTATCTTCAACTCGACACACCGAGAATCGTGAGCGACCGGATGTGGTAGCCCGGCGTCTTGAATTCGATGGCCTGGCCAACCGACAGGCCGATCAGCGCCGCTCCAACCGGCGTCAGAACCGAGATGCGTTTCAGCGCTATATCGGCCTCGTGCGGATATACCAGCACCACATCCCGCACTTCGCCGGTGTTATCGTCACAATAGCGCACCTGCGAACCCATGCGGATTACACCGCGCAAATCCGAATCGTCCGCGACCACCTTTGCACGTTCCGTCTCGAGCGCGAGGAAATGTGCCACGCGCGGAAAGAGCGCCATGCTGGAATTGGCCAACGCGCTCAGACGGCGCGCTTCGTCCGTGGCAATTGTGATGGCCGGCAATGCTGGTTCAGGCCTGCTCTTGTGTTTGCTCTTGCCCATTGCATTCTCTCCTTCAGTTGCTTTTCAATCATGCGATGTCGCCTTGCTGTGCGGCTACGCGCGCGAGCTTTTCAAGGCGGGGATAATCGGATGCGTTCAAGGCGATGCCAGGCAAAGGCAACACGGCACGCTCCTTCTCTGTTGAAGGCAAAGCTAATCGGGCTCCCCAAGTGGAGGAGTTCACGAACCAAGATGCTTGTTGAAGAAGAGAACCCGGACGGCGCGGAGTTTGCCGTCCGGCTAGCCGCCTGAATGCAGGCGTCCGGCGCGCAAACAACGCCGCCTGATGCGCGTGTCAATGTTTATTGCGTAGATCATGGCAAGCCCGATATAGCTCTCAAGTACGTCATGGCCATTGCGACGAAAGCGCGCACGACGGCGTGCCGAAATGCGCGTGCCCCTTACTTGTCTGTTACTTGGCTGTATCAAACTAACGATCGCCAGCAAGGCGACTCATTCTAAGAAATGACGATTCAAACATCCGGCTTCTCAAAAGCCGAGTATCGAGCCAGTTGCCACAAGTGGTTACGTTGCATGACGGCCGCTCACGCGTTTGCGCCGAGCGCCAGTGACCGGACGAGCAATGGTTTACGGCGCCAAGTATAAAACGAGAGGCGCGCGGATGTCCGGCTTGAGAATGAAATCGCGCAGACGGATACGTATGAGCAGCGAATCCGAGGCGGCATGAACGACGTACTTGCAATCATTGCGCCGATCCTTGGCCGATTCCTGGGGAGGCTCCGGAACCCGCGGCCGATTACGCGTTAGCTCTGGCTGGCCTGCGAATGCGCCAGGACGAAAGCTCATATGCCGGCTTTGATCTCATCGACTGCACGGCCTATAAAGCCCTCCAAGGCGCGACGCACCTGGCCTTCGTCAGCCGGGACACCTGCCGTATCGAGATCGCTGACTACCTTGCGGATGATGTCGTCATCTCCGGGTTCCTCGAAGTCAGCTATGACCACCGTGTCGGCATAGGTTTCGGCTTCTGGCCCTGATCTGCCGAGCTGTCGCGCAGCCCACAGCCCGAAGAGCTTGTTTCGACGGGCTATGGCTTTAAACCGCAATGCCTCGTCATGCGCGAACTTGCTTTCGAATGCCTCCCTGCGACTATTGAAGTCAGCCACTGCTCTTCTCCCATCGATACATATCGAAACTTGTATCTGGTGCCCGTAGCGGCAATTTCAAGCCGAGGCGGCACTATCGAAAGACCCGAGCAGTGCAGCAGCGCTTCTCACACAGTTCAGATATCCTCCGTACTCGCATCCCGGCCTCCGCCTCGCTCTCTGCTAGCAGGTGATTATGGCCATCGAGCTGCTCTGGGTCCGGATGATCGTTTACAGACGTAGAGCCCTCGCAGGGAGGCGCGGTTCGGAAGTCCTCGCATTGCGAAATCTCTGACTGCGCCAGAACGAGCTCACGCTTCCCGGCATGTATTCTGCTTCCGTCCGTGCAGGACCACGGCAGCCGTATGCTCCTGGTCGACTCCTTTGGAACAAATCCGGAAATTGGCCGTTAGGGCCTACAAAGCGACGCCGCCCCCAGGGAAAGGATCGATAAATGCCGAACATCGTAAATCAGCCGGGCGCGCGAGAGTTCGCACAGAAGCGCAGGGAATTATCACCGGATACCGAGGCGGCGTTTCAAACCTTCAGCAAGGCGGTTTTTGCGGACGGAGCGCTGTCCGGCAAGGCAAAGCAGATCATCGCCGTCGCAGTGGCACACGTCACCCAATGCCCTTATTGCATAAAGGGGCATACGAAGGCGGCGCTACGGCATGGCGCTTCGCGAGAAGAACTGATGGAGGCGATCTGGGTCGCAGCCGAGATGCGGGCAGGAGGGGCTTACGCTCATTCTCTTCTCTCAATCGAGGAGATGGAAAGAGCCGCGGTGGCGCCGAACGCGTAAGCGGCCGAGACTATTTCTTTGCGATCTCAGGGAATTGGTTGAGGGTGTCACCCGAGCGGTTGCTGACCGCCAAAATGCTGCGCCAGAGCCAGTTTTGTCTTTTTTGGTGAGGCTCGCGACCATCCATCGATCTGCAGCATAGTTGGCTATTACTACCGACGTGGGGTTCCACGGAACGCCGACATCGCCATCAAGTAGAGCGAATGCGATATCTTGGGCTAGTCACAGACTATGACGGCACACTCGCGACGGGCGGGACGGTATCGAGTTCGACCGTTGCGGCCATCAACAGACTGCGCACGTCCGGCCGACACGCGATTCTGGCCACGGGCAGAAGGCTCAATGATCTCCTGGCGGTCTGCCCGTTCGTCGACTTGTTCAGCTACGTCGTCGCCGAGAACGGAGCGCTCGTCTATGAACCGAAAAGGCGAGAAACAACATTGCTGGCCGAACCTCTGCCTGACCGATTTCTCAAGGCAGTACAGGACGCCAATATTACTCCGCTCGAAGTCGGGAGGGTCATTGTAGCGACACAGGTGCCCAATCAAGAAAAGATACTTGGAATTATCCACGAGCTTGGCCTGGAGCTCAAAATTGTTTTTAACAGAGGCGCGGTAATGGTTCTTCCGGCCGGAATAAACAAGGCCGTCGGAACGAAATACGCACTTCGCAAGCTTGCCATATCTCCACATGAAATCGCCGCTATTGGCGACTCCGAAAACGACCACGCACTACTTCGATTGGCCGAGTGCCCCGTAGCCGTTGCGAACGCGCTCGATGCCATAAAAGAGAGCGCTGCATTTGTCACCAAATCACCCGCGGGCGAAGGCGTCACCGAACTGATCGACGAGCTGATCGCCAATGACCTCAAGCAAGTCGACGTCCGGCTCATCCATCGTCATATCGCGCTCGGCACGCGGCTCGACGGGACGGTTGTCCGGGTTCCGCCTTATGGTCCCAACATCCTTGTGGCTGGACCCTCAGGTAGTGGAAAGTCCACACTGACTGCCGGCTTTATTGAACGCCTTATCGAGAAGTCCTATCAAGTCTGCATCGTGGACCCGGAGGGTGACTACGTTGCTGTTCAGAGTCTCGTGACGATCGGAGATCAGGGGCGCATCCCAAGCCTCAACGAAATTCTCGCAATACTCCAGGACCCCGATGTGAACGTCAACGTGAACCTCCTCGGCGTCTCGTTGCTGGATCGTCCTCTGTTTTTTACCGAACTTTTCATGAACCTGCAGGCAATGCGTGCGCGCACCGGTCGTCCACATTGGTTTGTTCTCGAAGAAGCTCACCATCTGCTTCCGGTCACGTTGGGACACGCTCCTCTATCTCTTCCTCAGAGATTGGGAGAGACCGTCCTTATCACCGTTCATCCTGATCACGTCGCACCTGAAATCTTGTCAATGGTCGACGTCGCCGTTGCGGTGGGGCCGTCTCCTCTCGGCACGTTGCGGGACTTCGCGGCCAAGGCGGGAAAATTGCCGTTTTCCGTTCCATCGGATCAACTGACGAATTCCGGAGGAGAAGTTGCGTGCTGGCTGGTTCGGAGTGGACAGCACCCATTCGCGATGCATCCCCTTCATGGCAAAGCCGAACGAATTCGTCATTTCCGCAAGTATGCGGTGGGCAACCTGAGGGATCAGAGCTTCTGGTTTCGCGGCCCTCAGGAAAAGCACTGTCTCAGCGCTCCCAATCTCAGCTTGTTTTGCCATATCGGGAGAGGGATCGACGAAGAAACGTGGCTCTTTCATCTTCGCCGAGGCGACTATTCACGTTGGATCAGAGACAGCGTCAAGGACAAGGATCTCGCCGAGGTCGTAAGACAAGTAGAGGCACAGGGCGACGCCGAGCCGCAAGATAGCCGCAGCCGCATTTGCGATGCCATCGAACACAGGTACAGCTTGAGTGCATAGACGTGGCAGCGGCAACCATGTTCCTGAATCCGCGGATGTATATACCGTCTCCTGGTTCACGCGGGCGATGTGACGTGGCCGAGCGCGCCGAAGCTAGCGTTTAGCGCTTCCGGTGTAAGAGGCCGGATCGCTTGCCGGGAAGGACTGGATCGAGCCCTCGTCCACCGCGCCATCTTGATCGGCTGTGGCAAGCGGGTGGGGCTTTCGAGCGGGTACCGGCACATGTTCCGAGCGTTCTCCGAGGAGCTGACGCAGCACGTATTGCAGAATGCCCCCGTGGCGCACGTAGAGCACCTCCTGCGGCGTTTCGATGCGGGCGCTCACCTCGAATTGGATCGCGCTGCCGTCCTCACGGCGGGCGCGCACGGCAAGGCGGCGCGACTGCGCAAAACCGCTCGCCACTCCCGCCGTGATACCGGTGATGTCGAACACCTCGCGCCCGGTCAGGCCGAAACTCGCGATCGAGGCGCCATCGACGAATTGGAGCGGCAGCACGCCCATGCCGACGAGGTTCGACCGGTGAATCCGCTCGAAGCTTTCGGCGATCACCGCGCGCACACCCTGCAGGTAGGGGCCTTTTGCGGCCCAGTCGCGGCTGGAGCCGGAGCCGTAATCCTTTCCAGCGAGGACGAGGAGCGGCACGCCGTCCCGCAGGTAACGCTGGCTCGCCTCGTAGATCGATATGACTTCGCGCGTCGGCAGATAGGTGGTGCATCCGCCCTCTGTACCGGGCGCAAGCCGATTGCGGATGCGCACATTGGCGAAGGTGCCGCGCACCATTACCTCGTGATTGCCGCGCCGCGCTCCATACGAGTTGAAGTCTCTGGGCGCGACGCCCTGGGCGACGAGATACGCGCCCGCCGGAGATTTCTCCTGGATCGTTCCGGCCGGCGAAATGTGATCGGTGGTGATGCTGTCGCCGAACACCGCCAGCACGCGCGCCTTTTCGATCTCCGGAATTTGCGCCGGGCTCTCGCGCGTCATCTCAGTGAAAAAGGACGGGCTGCGCACGTAGGTGGAGTTCGGGTCCCACCGATAGATGTGCCCGGAGGGCGCCTCGAGCGCGCGCCACTCCTCGTCGCCGGCGAAAATCTCGCGGTAATTCTCGCGATAGAGCTCCGAACCGGTCGCCTCCCGCATGGTCCGCCGGATCTCGTCCTGGCTCGGCCAGAGGTCACGCAGGAAGACCGGCTTGCCTTGCGGATCGTGCGCGAGCGGCTCGTTCTCAAGATCGATCGTGATGCGTCCGGCAAGCGCAAAGGCCACGACGAGCGGCGGCGACATCAGGTAGTTGGCGCGCACTTCCGAGTGAATGCGCCCCTCGAAGTTGCGGTTTCCCGACAGTGCGGCCGCGACCACGAGCTTCCTGCGGCTTATCTCCTCGGAGATCTCCGGCGGAAGCGGCCCGGAATTGCCGATGCAGGTGGTGCAGCCATAGCCGACGAGGTTGAAGCCGAGCCGTTCGAGATAGGGCGTGAGGCCGGCTCGCTCGTAATAGGCCGTGACGACGCGCGATCCGGGCGCAAGCGAGGTCTTCACCCAGGGCCGGCGATCGAGCCCGCGTTCCACCGCGCGTTTGGCGAGCAGCCCGGCTGCCAGCATGACGGAGGGGTTCGAGGTGTTGGTGCAGCTCGTGATCGCCGCGATCACGACGGAGCCGTGCTCCAGCGCTTCGGCCCCGCCCATGGTCGGCATGGAGGAGTCGTGATCACTGTACGACTCTCCCCACACGTGGAGCCGTTCCTCGGGCGAGGTGCGGGCGTCCGCACCTTTTTGCGACCGGCGTGGCTCGGGTGGGAGAAGGGAAGGCAGAGAAGCCGCGAAAGCCTCCTTGGCGCGACGCAGCGGAATACGATCCTGCGGCCGGCCGGGGCCGGCGATGCTCGGCTCGACCTCACCCAGATCGAGTTCGAGTGTGTCGCTGAAAACTGGCTCCGGCGTGCCACTGTGGTGGAACAGGCCCTGCTCTTTCATATACGCCTCGACGAGAGCGATCCGCGTCTCCGGGCGCCCGGTCAGACGCAGATAGTCGAGCGTGAGGTGATCGACCGGGAAGATCGCGCACGTCGATCCGTATTCGGGCGACATGTTGCCGATTGTCGCGCGGTCGACGACCGGCACGTTCTCGATGCCTGGGCCGTAGAATTCGACGAATCGCCCCACCACGCCTTTCTTGCGCAGCATCTGCGTCACGGTAAGGACGAGGTCGGTCGCGGTCGCACCCTCGCGCAATTTGCCGGTCAGCTTGAAACCGGTCACCTCGGGGATGAGCATGGAGACTGGCTGGCCGAGCATCGCGGCCTCGGCCTCGATGCCGCCGACGCCCCAGCCGAGCACGCCGAGGCCGTTCACCATCGGCGTATGCGAGTCCGTTCCCACCAGCGTGTCCGGATAGGCGAGCGCGTTCGTCCCGCCGCTCGAGCCTTCCTCCGCCCCGAAGACTACGCGGGCGAGATATTCGATGTTGACCTGGTGGCAGATGCCGCTGTTGGGCGGCGCCACGCGGAAATTCTCGAAGGCCTGCTGGCCCCATTTGAGGAAGGCGTAGCGCTCGCGGTTGCGGTGGTAGTCGAGCCGCTGGTTGATCCGCATGGCCTCTGGAACCCCAAAGGCATCGGCCTGGATCGAATGGTCGATCACCAATTCGACCGGCTGTAGCGGATTGATTTTGGACGGATCGCCGCCGAGCCTGACCATGGCGTCGCGCATCGCTGCGAGATCGACGATTGCGGGCACGCCGGTAAAATCCTGGAGCAGAACGCGAGCTGGCTGAAACGCGATCTCGGTGCGTTCGGGCGAGCCCGGCTTCCAGCCTGCCAGCGCCTTAATGTCATCCCGGGTGACCGAGGAGTTGTTCTCGTTACGCAACAGGTTTTCCAGCAGGATACGCAGCGAATAGGGCAGGCGCGAGATCTCGAAGCCGTGCCGTTCCAGCGCGGCCAAGCGATACATCGAATATCGGCGATCGCGGACCCGAAGTTCTGCGGCGGCTCCAAAGCTGTCCATGTGACCCTCCGTCCGATCCAGGCTTTCCCTCCTGCGCCAATCCATATGCGCGCGAGAGGTTCCCACTATCAGTGGTGCGTCTCGCGCACTTCGAGCACGGTCAGCCGCTTAAGCTCACCGGTCCGTGTTTCCCAAGTTATGGAGGACCCCACCCGAAGTCCAATCAGAGCGGTTCCGATCGGCGTTAGCACAGAAATCTTGTCCTGCGAGATGTCAGCCTGGCCCGGATAGACAAGGAAGACCTTTTGGATTTTACCGTTCGTGTCGTCCCGGAACTTCACTTCGGAGCCCATGGAGACCACGTCGATCGGGTGCCGGCCTTTTGCTATGACGTGCGCACGGTCGATTTCGTCGGCGAGGCCGGCCGCCACGTCCGGCATGTTGTTCATCGCTGCGCGCACAAGGCTGGAGAGCCGCTCGTGGTCGCTGGCCGTCAGCGTGATGGAAGGCTTCAGGTGCTCGGTACGCACGCTGGTGTTCTGATGTGTCAACATTGTCGTCTCCTCTTGTTCTGCAAATATGGCGGCGCAGCTTCGGGCGGAAGGCCCAGAGCCGTCGCGGTCCGACCGAGCGTCGGTTTAGTCATCCGAGGCTTGATGCACTCGACGTCCACCGGACCCGAGCGTCGGTGAGTTTCAGAATGTCTTGGTGAGATGCCCCGAGCTCGGGATGCGACGGCGCGCTGAGCTCGGGGCTAATTGCCCGCGATCAGGTCACCTGCGCGTTGCAGGCCATGACAAAAGTGCGCGAACCTAAACATCATATCTGGTACGTAGGGGCCTTGGCCGGAATGTCAAAGTACAGGATGCGCGGCGTTTCGCCACGCATTGCTCGGGATGCGTCGACGCCATCGGCTACATCGCACTGGGCCTTCTTCGCATTTTCATGAGCGGTGCCAGCATCGCGCTCGGCGTCGGATTGAATGAAGGGACATTCTGGTCGCGGTCCTTCTCGTCCGGGCAACGCCAGACAGATCGCCTGATCATGCACAATGAAAGCGACGTCGAGCGACGGCACGCGTTCCGGCAGAGCAAGACCGGCGAGCTTCAGAGAACATCTTGACCTCGTCGCACGGCGTGCGACGTCCGACCACAAAAAACGTCGCACGAGACCCGTTCTGTTCTCGGCAACCATCTCGCGAAGGCATTGGAAAAAGGGGCTTTTTCCTTGGTGGGCGCACCAGGGCTCGAACCTGGGACCCGCTGATTA
>CAVOML010000005.1:0-463138 GCA_963697015.1 uncultured Alphaproteobacteria bacterium | reverse complement strand
GTGCCGCAAGAGGGACTCGAACCCCCGACCCCGTCATTACGAATGACGTGCTCTACCAACTGAGCTATTGCGGCGGCGCGCCGGGTAAAACGGCCAAAAACGCGTGCGCACCTGATATCGGGCGCAGGCCGGATTGGCAAGAAAAACGGGGCTCTTCTGGGCTCTTCTGGCGCATGATCTTATCGGGAAACCGGACCCACTTTCCCGGATCATGCGCGTGACAGATCGATTACCCGCCCCAGCGGGACAGGAAACCGCGCCAGCCGCCGGCCTGTGCCTTGGGCGTGCCGATTTGTTCCACGAATTCATCGCTTGGCGCATCGTCATCGATGCCGGGATCGTCGGGCGCGCGGATGATAGGGATGACGGGAAGCGGCGCGGCCGGCTTGTTGAGGTCGGCGCGGGCGCGGAACATGGGCGCAGGCGCGGCGGGGGCCGAGGCCGGCGATTCGGCCGGGGGCGCCGCGGACGCTGCTGCAGCGGGCGGGGACAAGGTAATGACCGGCTCGGGGTGTTTTTCCGCCGGCGCTGCTTCTGCCTTTTCTTGCGGCTTTTCCTCCATCTTCGCCACCAGCGGCGCGTTGTCCTGCGCCGTCGGCGCCGGCGTAACGGGCGCAATCTCGCGCGGCGGATCGGCGAGGCCTTCGTTCGCCATCATGTCCTTGCGTGGCGAGGGCGCGGCCAGCATCGCCTCCTCGAACGGCGAAGTGTCGATGGTGGCGCCGCGGTCGGAAGACGGCAGGCTCGCCACGGGCGTCTGCCACTGGAATGCATCGAGCCGTCCCGTCATCGGTGACACCGGACGCCAGCGGTCGCTGACGTAACCGTCCGCGGTCCAGGCCGGATCGTGCCGCGCGCGCACCGCGCGCAAGGTCCAGGTCCGCGCCTTGCCGCTGTCGCCATGCTCGGTGCGCTCGATCTCGGCCATCAGCATCGCCACGCGCTGCGTCGGATTGCTGGTGAGCGAGATCAGCGCCTCACGCGCTTTGCCAAATTCGCCGGCATCGACCGCGGCACGCGCAATCGCGAGCTTGCCCTCGACATGATCAGGTGTCTTCGCCGCCAGCGTCTCGACTCGCACCAGCCTCTGCCGCGCGGAATCCCCGAGCCGTACATGCGCATAGGCGTCGGCGAGATCGGGATGCGGATGCCTGAGCCAGGCAGCCTCGACGAGGCGCATCGCACGGCGCACCTGGTGCGCCTCGCTCTCGAATTTCGCCGCGAGCACCGCGGCCGGCACCAGCGTCGGTGCCAGCTTCACCGCCTCCATCACGCTCTCGCGCGAGAGGTCGCGATCGACCTTTTCCAGCTCGAGCGCGCGCGCGGTGAGCAGTACACCGCGCTTCCGGCGATAGCTTGCCTTGTCGAGCAGGCCGGATTCGAGATCGTTGTCGAGGATCTTCAGCGCGCCGTCCCAATCGCCCTGCGCGCAGCGGAAGCCCAGCACCGCATGCGAGGCCCAGGTCGACGACGGCGACGATCTCAGCGCCTCTTCCGCGATCAGCACGGCGGCTGCCGCATCATCGGCACGCTGCGCCTCGATGAACAGGCCGCGCAGGCCGAGCAGCCGCGTGTCCTCGCGCTCGGCCATGGTTCTGAACGCGGCGTTGGCGCCGGAGCGGTCGCCGTCGAGCTGCGCCGATTGCGCGTGCAGCAACAGCGCCAGCGGATCGTGGCCGGCCAGCCTTCGCGCATCATCGGCATGGCGGCGCGCCGTCGCCGCATCGCCATGACCGATGGCGAGCAGTCCTTGCGTGATCGCATGGCGCCCTCGCACGCGGCGGCGCTCGTGCCGACCGCGGCGGACGCGCCCCGGCGCGCGCCACAGCAGGCCGAGAATGCCAAGCGCCATCAGCGCCGCGACCAGGACGATGCCGAACAGCAGCGCGAACACCGACAGCGACATCGTGATCCTGGTCGCGCCCCAGGACAGCACGGCACTCCCGGGCTGGTCGGCGACCCACGCCGCACCCGCCGCGGCGAGCGCGATCAATAAAAGAAACAGGATAATGCGAAACATGAAAACCCTATTGCGCCGCTTTCGCGAGCGAAGCCATTGCCTCTTCGGCGAATTGACGGGAAGCGGCGAGCGCGGCGTCGCGCGCGGCCGCCTTGTCGAGCCAGGCTTGCGCCGGCGCGCGATCGGCGGGATCGAGCGAAGTCAATTCGCGCCTGGCTTCCGCAAAATCGTTGCGCAGCGCCGCCGCCGTCACACGTGCCACCACGGCGCTGCGGTCGTTGCCGACCGCATCGGTGCGTTCGATGCGAACGAGCTTGGCCGCGCCGGCCTGCAGGCGATCGACCAGGCCGCTGCCGGTGGTCGAATTGTCAGCCGCCGGCGACAGCTTGGGCACCAGCGCCAGCAGCTCGCGGTTCAGCGCGAACGGGTTGGGCACGCCCTTGGCGGAGAATTCGTCGAGCGGCTTCAGCTTGCCGGGATCGGGCGAAAGTGCCTTGGCGGCCGCGAGCTCCCCGGCAAAGGGATCGCCATGGCGGACCGCGACGTCAAGCAGCGCGGCGGCGACGACGCGGCGGAGCGGAATGTCGTCCTGGGCTTTACTGATAGCAGCCTTCTCGCTTGCGATAGCGGTAGCCTGCGCGCGAGTGGCGCGCTCGATGGCGTCGATGCGCTCGTTGACCGCGGAAAGATCGATCGCCGGCGCCGCCGCCGAAGCCGCTTCACCGGGCGCGGTCTTCGCCGCGCTGACGGCGGCAGCAAGCTTGTCCGATTGCGCGCGCAAGGAAGCGAGGTCGCCGCGCAGCGTTGCCACGGATTTCTCGATGCCGTCGATGCGCGCGGTCATCGCGGGATCGGTCACCGGCGCGAGGGGCTTTGCTGCCTTCGACTCAAGTCCGGCAACACGCGTGGCGAGATCATCGACCGCGGCGGCGTTCACCTGCGGGGCGGCGGGCGGCGCCTCTGTCGCCGGCCAGCCGAGCAGCCAGCCGGCTGCGATCACCAGCGCCGCGGCCGCCGCGCCGGAAATCGGTGCCACGATCCAAGGTGAAATCGAGCGCGAGGTCTCGACCTTCGCCGGCTTGGGCTCCGCATCCCGTCGCGGCTCGGCGGCGACCTCGATCTCCGGTTTGGCCTCGCCAGCCTTCTCGCTGGGTTTGGACGCAGATCCGGTCTCGGCAACCTTTGTGGCCTCGAGATCGATCGTGGGCGGTTCGCGCTTGACCTTGCCGGCCTCCGGCGCGGGTCCAGCGTCCTCTAGCACGTCATCGGCCATCCCTGCGGTTCCCTGCTTGGGGCGGCATGATCCGGAAGAAGTCGGTACCGGTTTCCGACAGGATCATGCCCAACAAGTACAATATACCTGAATCGGCCGGCTTCTTACGCCAATCAGGGCCGCAAAGCACGCTCCAATGCCCCGAACAGGGCATTTTCGTCGGGGGAGGCGGCGGCCAGCACCTGCAACGCGCCGGCCTCGCGCAGGATCGCGGCCACATTGGCCGAAATACAGCATTGTGGCACCGCGAGCGCTGAGATTTCGACCCCCTCCGCCCGCGCCGCCTCCAGGAAGGCGCGCGCGCTGCGTTGGGAATAGTGCAGCACCGCTTCCACTTCGTTGGCGGCGAAGGCGTCGCGGGTCTGGCGCGACAGGCTTGATAGCGCGACCATCCGGTAGGTCGTCCGCGTCACGACCTCAAAACCACGCTCGCCAAGCGCATCGGCGAGATCGCGCGAGAGATCATTGCCTGCGAGATAAAGCAGTCGTTTGGCCTTCTTCGATTTCAGGCTCTTGCGCAGGAGGTCGCGCAATTTGCCCGCATCGCCCTCGGCCGAGATCACCTGGCCGAAGCCGAAGCGGCGCGCTTCGGAGGCGGTATGTTCGCCGACGGCGAACAGCGGGAGCTTCAGGAATCCTTCGAGCTGCGCTTCGACCGCGCGCAGCGCGTTGGCCGAGGTCACGATGACAGCGGCGAAATCCGTGTCGATATCGTCCGCGAGCGGCAGGGCCTCGAACCGCAGCATCGGCGCCAGCACGACCTCGAACCCCCGTTCGCGCAGCGAGCGGGCGGTGACCTCGTTGTCGGGATGTGGACGGGTGACGAGAACGGCCATTTTCGGTCTTGCAGAGCGATTGCAACCACGGTGCTGCGCGGTTACTTACGAGAACGTTCGAATAGCGCAAGGGCTTCCTTTGGATCACGACAAGCCGATATTGGTGCTGGGGATCGAGACCACCTGCGATGAGACCGCGGCCGCCGTAGTCGAGCGGCAGGCTGACGGCTCGGGGCGGATCCTGTCCAATGTGGTGCGCTCGCAGATCGAGGAGCACGCGCGCTTCGGCGGCGTGGTGCCGGAGATCGCCGCGCGTGCGCATGTCGATCTGCTCGACGGCATCATCGACCGCGCGATGAAGGATGCCGGCGTCGGCTATCAGCAGCTTTCCGGGGTCGCGGCCGCGGCCGGACCCGGCCTGATCGGCGGCGTGATCGTGGGCCTGACCACGGCGAAGGCGATCGCGATGGTGCACAATACGCCCTTGATCGCGGTAAACCATCTGGAAGCGCATGCGCTGACGCCGCGGCTCACCTGCTCGCTTGCCTTTCCCTATTGCCTGTTCCTTGCCTCCGGCGGCCATACCCAGATCGTTGCGGTCTCCGGTGTCGGCGAATATGTGCGGCTCGGCACCACCGTCGATGACGCCATGGGCGAAGCCTTTGACAAGGTCGCCAAGATGCTGGGCCTGCCCTATCCTGGCGGGCCACAGGTCGAGCGCGCGGCGAAGGGCGGCGATCCGGCGCGATTTGCCTTTCCGCGGCCGATGCTGGGACGCGCCGACGCTAATTTCTCGCTGTCGGGTCTGAAGACCGCCGTGCGCAACGAAGCCAGCCGGCTGTCGCCGATGGAGCCCAGGGACGTCAGCGATCTCTGCGCCAGCTTCCAGGCCGCGGTGCTGGAGTCGACTGCGGACCGGCTGAGCGTCGGCCTGAAATTGTTTGCGGAGATTTTCGGTCCCGCGCGGGCACTGGTCGCCGCCGGCGGCGTCGCCGCCAACCGCGCCATCCGCGGCGCGCTGCAGGATGTCGCAGCCAAGGCCGAAACCACGCTGATCATCCCGCCGCCTGCCCTCTGCACCGACAATGGCGCGATGATCGCCTGGGCCGGCGCCGAGCGGCTGGCCCTCGGCATGTCAGACACCATGGACGCGCCGCCCCGTGCGCGCTGGCTGCTCGATGCCAATGCGAGCGTGCCGGCCGGATACGCGAACTCGCGCGCGGGATTTTGATCGGTGCCGCCTTTCAATTCCGTTGCGGTGATCGGCGCGGGTGCGTGGGGTACGGCGCTGGCCGGCGTCGCCGCGCGCGCGGGCCGCGCGGTCACGCTTTACGCCCGAAACGCCGCACATGCCGGGCACATTGCCTGGGCGCGTGAGAATCCGCGGCTGCCCGACATCAAGCTTGGCAGCGAAATCGCGTTGACAAATGACCTCGCGCAAGCCGGCCGGGCCGATATCGTCCTGGTCACGACCCCCGCACAGCATCTGCGCGCTGCGGTCAATGTGCTGGGCCCGCATCTGCGCGAGGCGACGCCGGTGATCGCCTGCGCCAAGGGCATCGAGCACGGCACGCATAAGTTCATGACCGAGGTGATCGCCGAATCCGCACCGCATGCGCGGCCGGCGATCCTGTCCGGCCCGAGCTTTGCCAACGACGTCGCGCGGGGATTGCCGACAGCCGTGACGTTGGCGGCAAGGGACGAAGCGCTTGCAAGCAATCTCGTGCAGGCGCTGGGCTCGGCGACCTTCCGCCCCTATCACACCACCGATGTGCGCGGTGTCGAGATCGGCGGCGCGGCTAAAAACGTGCTGGCGATCGCCGCCGGCATCGTGGTCGGCAAAAAGCTCGGCGCCTCGGCACAGGCGGCGTTGACGACACGAGGCTTTTCCGAGCTGGCTCGGCTCGGTCGCGCGCTGGGCGCCCGCTCTGAGACCATGGTCGGGCTGTCGGGGCTGGGCGACCTGATCCTGACCTGCTCCAGTCCACAGTCGCGCAACTTCGCGCTGGGCCTTTCGCTCGGACGCGGCGAGCCGCCGCCGGCGGGAAAGCTCGCCGAGGGCGAGTTCACCGCACCCGTGCTGATCGAACTCGCCACTTCGCAAGGGATCGAACTGCCGGTATCAATGGCGGTCGCGGCGATCCTTTCCAAAAAACTCACCATCGACGCCGCGATCGAAGGTCTGCTGACGCGTCCCTTCAAGGCGGAGGAATGAGCATGGCGTACTGGCTGGTGAAATCCGAACCTTCGGCCTGGTCATGGGACCAGCAGGTGGCGAAGGGCGCCAAGGGCGAGGCGTGGACCGGCGTGCGCAATTTCACCGCGCGCCAGAATCTCGTGAACATGAAGAAGGGCGACAAGGCGTTCTTCTATCATTCCAACGAGGGCAAGGAGATCGTCGGCATCGCCGAGATCGTCAAGGAATCCTATCCCGACCCGACCGACAAAGCCGGCAAGTTCGTCTGCGTCGACATCAAGGCCGACAAGCCGCTGCCACAGCGTGTGACCATGGCCGCGATCAAGGCCGAGAAGAAGCTCGCTGCAATGGCGCTGGTGAAATATTCCCGCCTGTCAGTGCAGCCGGTGACGGCGGAGGAATGGAAGCTCGTCTGCAAGATGGGCGGGCTTTAGGGCGACGGCTTACGCCGCGGCCGCCATCACCACCTGCGCCAGCAGTTGCTCGCGCATGGACTGCGAGCGCTGGCCCTTCATGGTCGCGGCGAAGCGCTCGAGGATGCCATCCTCGAAGGCGGTGACGATGGTGTCGTGGACGTAGCTCTTGCGACAGATCGCCGGCGTGTTGGAGAGCTGGTCGGCGGCGGCGCGGATCGCTTCCAGCACCTGCCGCTTGCGACCGCGCTCGCTCGCCGCAGGCGTGATCCGCGACAGCGATTCCACCACCACGGCGGACGCCATCAGCGTCCGGAAATCCTTCAGCGAAATCTTGATGCCGGCGATCTCGCGCAGGAACGCATTCACCGTCGTGGTCGAGACGCCGCGCACAACGCCGTTGGCATCGCGGTACTGGAACATGCGCTTGCCCGGCACGGTGCGCAGGATGCCGATCGCACGCACGAGCTTGGCCGCATTGCACTCTTTGCGCACGGCCTTGCCGCCCTTCGCCTTGAAGGTCAGCACGAAGCAGTCTTCTTCCAGCGTGACATTGGATTTGAGCAGCGTGGTGGCGCCGCGGGTGCCGTTCAGCCGCGTATAGGATTCATTGCCCGGGCGGATCGCGGTGCGCGCGATCAGCTCGATCACCGCCGACAGGGCGAACTCCCGCGTCGGCGCCTCGGCCGCGAGATGCATGGAAACGTTGCGCCGGATTTTTGGCAGCGCGGCGACCAGCTTGGCGAGGCGATGCGCCTTGCGCTGCTCGCGCACCTTCTCCCAGTCGGCGTGGTAGCGGTATTGCAGCCGGCCGGCGGCGTCGACGCCGACCGCCTGCAGATGCGAGTTGGGATCGGGCGAGTAGCGGACTTCGCGGTAAGCCGGCGGCACCGCCATCCGGTGCAGCCGGCGGATGGTGCCGACATGCTTGATGCGGGTGCCGTTGGCACGGACAAAGCTGTAATTCTTGCCGCGCTTGATGCGGCGGATGGTCAATTCGTTCTGATCGCCGAGCTTAAGGCCGAGCTCCTGGGCGAGATCCTCCACCGAGGTCTTGGCCGCAACCGGTTTCGGCACAGAGGAGGCCGGCTTCGGCAATTGGCCGAGCATCTCCGCCAACGCCACGGCGGGATCGGCGGAAGCGGGCCGTTGCGGCTCCAAATTCTGCTGATCCGTCATGATCGTTAACGCCCGGCTCCTGTGTTCTTCCGGTAATGCCGTCTCGCGAGACTTCGTTCCGGAGGGGCCGTGTGGCCCGGGGACGCCATTTAGGGGGTCGGAGCCGCCATGGCCAGCCCCGATTATGACGCAAGAGGTTACTAGATACCGGTGACGGGTACCATTCGCTAGATAGCGTTGATTTGGGACCAAGAAAAAACGTGAACGTGATTGCGAGGACCTCCCAACCCCTCCCCTTGAGGAGGCCCGCACCCGTCGCCGGGACCGCCTGGAGGGCTCGCCGAAGGTCTATTTGTCCCGCTTGTCGACGCTGGACACGCCGACGCATAATCGCGCTAACGACGAAAACGGCTTCAGCGTCATCGCTTGCGCTAGCCGTGCGTGTGGAGGGTCGAATGTCCGAGAAAACCTACGACGTGCCGGCGGATTGGGCGAAGCGCGCCTGGATCGATCAGGCCAAATACAAGGAAATGTACGCCCGTTCGATCAGCGATCCCTCCGGCTTCTGGGCCGAACAGGCCAAGCGCCTCGACTGGATGAAGGCGCCGCACAAGATCGACAACTGGTCGTTCGCGCCCGGCAGCATCTCGATCAAATGGTTCGAGGACGGCGTGCTCAACGTCGCCCATAACTGCATCGACCGGCATTTGCACAAGCGCGGCAACCAGACCGCGATCATCTGGGAGGGCGACGACCCCTCGCAGTCCAGGCACATCACCTACAAGGAGCTGCATGACGAGGTCTGCCGGATGGCCAACATCCTGCGCACCCGAAACGTCAAGAAGGGCGACCGCGTCACCATCTACCTGCCGATGATCCCGGAAGCCGCCTATGCGATGCTCGCCTGCGCGCGGATCGGCGCGATCCATTCGGTGGTGTTCGCGGGCTTCTCGCCCGACAGCCTCGCCCAGCGCATCAGTGACTGCAAATCCAAGGTAGTGATCACCGCCGACGAGGGCCTGCGTGGCGGCCGGAAAGTGCCGCTAAAAGCCAATGTCGATGCCGCCATCGCCAAGACCGAAGGCGTCGACTGGGTCGTCGTCGTCAAACGCACCGGCGGCAAGGTCGACATGAAGCCGTCGCGCGATCTCTGGTACCACGAGGCGGCTCAGATGGTGACGACCGAATGCCCGGTCGAGCACATGCATGCCGAAGATCCGCTGTTCATCCTCTACACCTCGGGCTCGACCGGCCAGCCCAAGGGGGTGCTGCATACGAGCGGCGGCTATCTGCTGTTCGCGGCGATGACGCATCAATATGTGTTCGACTATCACGACGGCGACATCTACTGGTGCACCGCCGACGTCGGCTGGGTCACCGGCCACAGCTACATCCTCTACGGACCGCTCGCCAATGGCGCGACCACGCTGATGTTCGAGGGCGTGCCGAACTATCCGGACAATTCGCGGTTCTGGAACGTCGTCGACAAACACAAGGTCAACACCTTCTATACAGCGCCGACCGCGATTCGCGCGCTGATGCAGTCCGGCGACGATCCCGTGAAGAAGACCTCGCGGGTTTCGCTCCGTCTGCTCGGCTCGGTCGGCGAGCCGATCAATCCGGAAGCCTGGGAGTGGTATCACCGCGTGGTCGGCGACGGCCGATGCCCGATCGTCGACACCTGGTGGCAGACCGAAACCGGCGGCATCATGATCACGCCGCTGCCCGGCGCGACCAAGCTGAAGCCGGGCTCGGCGACGCAGCCGTTCTTCGGCGTGGTGCCCGAGATCGTCGACGCGGATGGCAAGGTGCTGGAAGGCGAGACATCGGGCAATCTCTGCATCACACGCTCATGGCCTGGCCAGATGCGCACGGTCTATGGCGATCACGCGCGTTTCGAGCAGACCTACTTCTCGACCTACAAGGGCAAGTATTTCACCGGCGACGGCTGCCGGCGTGATGCCGACGGTTATTACTGGATCACCGGCCGCGTCGACGACGTCATCAACGTCTCCGGCCACCGCATGGGCACCGCCGAAGTCGAAAGCTCGCTGGTCGCACATGAGAAGGTGTCGGAAGCCGCGGTGGTCGGCTATCCCCACGACATCAAGGGCCAGGGCATTTATGCCTATGTCACCCTGATGGCCGGCACCGAGCCGACCGAGAAGCTGCGCAAGGAGCTGGTCGCCTGGGTGCGCAAGGACATCGGGCCCATTGCTTCTCCGGACCAGATCCAGTTCGCCCCGGGTCTGCCGAAGACGCGCTCCGGCAAGATCATGCGCCGCATCCTGCGCAAGATCGCCGAGGACGAGCCCGGCAGCCTCGGCGACACCTCGACGCTCGCCGATCCTGCCGTGGTCGATGACCTCGTGAAGAACCGGCAGAACAAGAAGCAGACACAGGCGTAAGGCGTCCCGCTTGAGAGTCTTCGTCATTCCGGGATGGTGCGTGAGCACCGGACCCGGAATGACGTGCGCAATCAACCGCTCACGCAAACTCAGGAACTGTGGCGGCGCTGCGGCGGTTTTCCGGCGGGTGTTGTTTTCAAGTTATTTACTTTAATTCGAACATTTCCTTTTCTCCCCCTGCTCAAATGAGCCCGAAGGCCGGCGTGGAAACCATCCGGTTAACGCACGCGGTTAAAAATACGTGGGCAAGCCGGCCTTTCGGCGGAATTTGCGCCCCTGCGGGGGCGGGCTAAGCGGAGAAGGACTGATGTCGAAGCGGATCGCGGTGGCGCTCGCGGCCACCATTGGGGTTGGATTGCTGGCGACGAATGCGGCACAGGCGCGGCCGGAAATGGTGCCGGTGAGCGGCGCCGACTACACCCCGGGAACGATCGTGGTGAAGACCAACGAGCGTCACCTCTATCTCATCCTCGATGACGGCCACGCGATGCGCTATCCGGTCGGCGTCGGCAAGTCCGGCAAGCAGTGGGCCGGCGTGACCCGGATCGACGGCAAGTACCGCAACCCGGCCTGGGCGCCGCCCGCCGAAGTCAAGCACGACAAACCGAGCATTCCCGACCTGATTCCCGGCGGCTCGCCGAAGAACCCGATGGGCGTCGCCGCGATGACGCTGGCCGGCGGCGAATACGCCATTCACGGCACCAACATGCCGGGCTCGGTCGGCGGATTCGTCTCCTATGGCTGCATCCGCATGCTCAACGCCGACATCACCGACCTCTACGGCCGCGTGTCGGTGGGCACCCGCGTGGTGGTGACCCGCTAAGCCAAGGTCAAGGATTTCCGAATGCCAAAGCCGCGCATGTTGCGCGGCGTTCTGCTCAGAAATCCGATGCGATGCCCTTGTGCTCCCAATCGCCGTAGCGCGTCGGCTCCGGCCCCTTCGGGCCCTGATATTCCTTCGGCATCGCCTTGGCATTGGCCGCCGCGGTCTCGCGGCGTGCCTGGGCTTCCGCGAGCGCGCGTTGCGCGGCCGGCGTCAAAGGCTTGCGTTCAGTCTGCGAGGGATTGTCACTCATCGCGATATTCCCGTTGCTGGAACCGACGGCTGCAAAAAAGATTCCCCCCAACAGATTGTGCGGCACGGTGAAAAAGCCAAGGGCGATTCTTACATTTGGCATATTCGCGTGTCAGAGGTGAGTCCGTTCAATGGCATGCCCCGAACGCAAGTGGAATTGCCTTTTCCCTCCGGGTAACGCTCGAGCATGCCGTCGCAAAGATTAGCCCGCCCTGCTGAAGTGCCCGGTCTCGCGGCACGGCGGATCGCAGCCGACATACTGGACGGCGTGCTGCACAAGCATCGTACCCTCGACGACCAGCTCGACGGCACCGCCGCCCATCCCGGATTGAAGGCACTTGCCGATCGCGACCGCGCGCTGATGCGCCGCCTGGTGGCGACGATCTTGCGCCGGCTCGGCACGCTTGGCCATCTCCTGTCGCGATTGCTCGATCGCGGCATTCCGACCGATGCGCCGCGTGCGCAGAGCGCGCTGCTGATAGGAGCTGCGCAAATCCTCTGGATGGATGTGCCCGACCACGCCGCGGTTGATCTCTCGGTTCGTCTCGTGCAATCCGACCGGCGTGCGGCGAAATATGCCGGGCTCGTCAACGCCGTGCTGCGCCGCTGCGCGCGCGAGGGCGCGGGAATGGTCGAGGAAGTCAAGGCCGAGGCGCTCGACATTCCGCCCTGGCTGTTGAACCGGTGGATCGCGCAATATGGCGAGGCCACCGCCAAAGAGATGGCGTACGCGATCGGCAACGAGCCCTCGCTCGACCTAACCGTGAAATCCGATGCCTCGCAATGGGCGGCGCGTCTGCATGGCGAGCTGTTGCAGACCGGAACGGTGCGCACGCTGCTGCAGGGCTCGGTGACCATGCTGCCAGGTTTTGCCGAAGGACAATGGTGGGTTCAGGACGCAGCCGCCGCATTGCCGGTGCGGCTGTTCGGCGATGTCAAAGGCAAGACCATCGTCGATCTCTGCGCCGCGCCCGGCGGCAAGGCCGCGCAGCTCGCTCACGCCGGCGCGCATGTGGTCGCGCTGGACCGTTCGCCGGCACGGATCGCGCGGCTGAAGGACAATCTGGCGCGGCTGTCGCTCTCGGCGGAGACGGTGACTGCTGACGCCACCGAGTGGCAAGGCAACGGCGGCGGTTTCGACGGCATTCTCATCGATGCGCCCTGCACGTCGACGGGCACGATCCGCCGTCATCCTGACGTCGCCTGGCTCAGGCAGGAAGCCGACATCAACTCGCTCGGCGCACTCCAAAAGCAGCTTTTGCAGAAAGCCGCGTCGCTCCTGAAACCTGGCGGGACGCTGGTCTATTGCACCTGCTCGCTGGAGCCGGAGGAGGGCGAGGCCCAGATTGCCGCGCTGCTGTCAGCCGAATCCGGCCTGAAACGGGTGCCGGTTGCGGCAAACGAGGTCGCGGGCCTCGCCGGAATCCTCAATGCGGAGGGTGACTTGCGCACCCTGCCCTGCCATCTGCCGCATGCCGACCCGAGGCTCGCCGGGATGGACGGATTCTACGCCGCAAGGCTGGTTAAATCCTGATTTTACACGGACTTCTGCAGGGCCGGCGCTGATTCGCCCGCTTGCAAGAGGGTGCCACGTTCACGTTTCCGGATTAAAAGGATTCGCAAGGAATCCTCTCCCCTTCAAGGCAACGCGTGTCGGTCGCTCAACGCAGACGCATTTCGACCCTGATCATGGGCCGTTTCGCACGGAGCATGGTCGCGCGCGTCAGCGGCAGCTCGGTGGCGCTGTCGAAATTATGGCCAGGCCGGACCGACCGGCTGATCATCGCGCCGCACGACCTGCGCACCGCGGATGCCACCCGGGCCGCCGAAATCTATGCCGGCCGCTTCGTCTTTGCCGGCAAGATCGTCACCTGCCATGGCCGCTCGATCTTCGATCTGGAGCCACCGTCGGAGGACTGGGAGGTGTCGCTGCTCGGCTTCGGCTGGCTCCGCCACCTGCGCGCCGCCGACACCGCGCTCACCCGCGCCAATGCCCGCGCGCTGGTCGACGACTGGATTATCAACCAGAACAACAAGCGGCCGATCGGCCGCCGCGCCGACGTGCTGTCACGCCGGGTGATCTCGCTGTTGTCGCAGGCACCGCTGGTGCTCAGCGACACCGACAGCAAATTCTATCGCCGTTATCTGCGCGGGCTGACGCGCGAGATCCGTTATCTCCGCTTTGCGATGCTCGACATGCCCGACGGCGTGCCGCGGCTGCAAGTCTTGATCGCGCTGTGCTACGCCTCGCTCTGCCTCGCCAACCAGGCACGGCATATCCGCAGCGCCAGCCGCAAGCTGTCGGACGAGCTGCAGCGGCAGATCCTGCCGGACGGCGGTCACATTTCCCGGAACCCCGGCGCGCTCATCGATCTCCTGATCGACATGCTGCCGCTGCGGCAGACCTTTGCCGCCAGGAATATCGCGCCGCCGCCGGCGCTGCTCAACGCCATCGACCGCATGATGCCGATGCTGCGCTTCTTCCGCCACGGCGACGGCACGATCGCGCTGTTCAACGGCATGAGCGGCACGCCGTCCGACCTGCTCGCGACCCTGCTCGCCTATGACGACACCCATGGCACGCCGATGGCGAGCATGCCGCATACCGGCTTCCAGCGTCTGGATGCCGGCGCCACGACCGTGATCATGGACACCGGCCCCCCGCCGCCGCCGAATGTCAGCCACGAGGCGCATGCGGGCTGCCTGTCCTTCGAATTCTCCTCCGGGCCGAGCCGCATTGTCATCAATTGCGGCATGCCCTCGACCGGTCGCGACAATTGGCGCGCATTCGCCCGCTCGACCGCGGCGCATTCGACGGTGACATATGCCGATATTTCGTCCTGCCAGTTCGTCGAGCTGTCGGCGATGAAGAAGTTTCTGCAGGGCGCGCCTGTTGTCAGCGGACCGGAGATCGTGGAGAATTTCCGCGAGGTCGTCACCAATGGCGAGCTGCTCTCGACTTCGCATGACGGCTATCTTGCGCGCTTCGGCGTGATCCATCGCCGTGTGGTGATGGTCTCGCCCGACGGCACCAAGCTCGACGGCGAAGACACCGTGTCGCCCGCGCAGGGCGGGCGCACCAGGGGCAACGACACCAGCTACGCACTGCGGTTTCATTTGCATCCTTCGGTCAAGGCGAACCGGTTGTCCGACGGACGCGGCGTCATGCTGGTGCTGCCGAACCGCGACGTCTGGACCTTCGAGGCGCTCGACGACAAGGTCGATCTCGAGGACAGCGTGTTCCTGTCCGGCAATGACGGCCCGCGCCGCACCGCCCAGATCGTGATCCGGCAGGATGCACGTCACGCCTCCTCGGTCCGCTGGAGCTTTGTGCGCTCGGCGACCTCGACTTCAGCTCCGAACGCCCGTCGCAGCGCGCGCCGCGAGCCGGAACTGCCGTTGTAGATGTGCGAGGGGACCAACACGGGTCCCCTGCGCGAGGCAAACGTCAGGCAACTTGCAAGCGTTCGAGATCGGCGATCAGCCCGGGCCCGGTCGGCTGCCATCCGAGCTTTCGCTGCGTTTGCGCACTTGAGGCCGGCACATCGTGCGCAGCAAACCTGGCGATCCAGCCGAAGAAGGTTTGTGCTTCTTCCGCGCTGATGGACTTGATCGGCAGCTTCAAGCGTCGACCGACCGCCTCCGCAATGTCACGCATCGACACACCTTCCTCTCCGACCGCGTGATATTTTGCGTTGGGCTCAGCCTTCTCGACCGCCAGCCGGTAGAGGCGCGCAGTGTCAAGAACATGCGCCGCCGGCCAGCGACCGAGGCCTTCCCCCACATACGCGCACGCACCCTTCTGGCGATACATTTGGATCACGGGAGTGATGAGGCCCTGCCTGGCGGTGTCGTGAACCTGGGGAAGCCTCACCACCGACACGTTGACACCGCTGGCGGCGGCAGCGGCGGCCGCTTCTTCCGAGGCCGCTCGGGGATGTGCATCGCAACCGATTATCGCATTGTCTTCCTCGGCCGCCCGGCCGGGTACGGTGTTGGCTAGTCCCGTCCCTGATGTCACCACCAGCGGCCGGTTGGACCCGGCGAGCACCGAGCCGAGCGCCTGGATTACAGGACGATCGTCCTCGCAGTTTTGGACGAATCTCGAAAAGTCGTGGTTGAAGGCCAGATGGATCACGCCATCCGATCGCGAGGCTCCTTCCTTCAGGCTGTCGGGGTCAGCGATGGACCCGCGATAGACCTCGGCGCCGGCGGCGACCAGGGCAGGCGCCTTGTCGTCCGAACGGCAGAGGCCGATCACCCCATGGCCCGCTGCGATCAAATCCTTGACGACGGCCGAGCCGATAAAGCCGGTGGCTCCGGTAACGAACACGCGCATGGCAAAGTCTCCTGGTTTTCGCGGAGACAGATGTCGGCCCAAGTGCTATTCTGGTAAAGTAGTGATCTTATCATGGTATAATAACTAACATGATGGACGAGCGCGCGAGCCGCGAGAACCTGCTCGGCACATACCTCAGGGATCGCCGTGCCAAGCTCGATCCGACGGCGTTCGGTTTTTCCCAGGGGCGTCGCCGAACGGCCGGCCTGCGGCGAGAGGAAGTGGCGCAGCGCGCCAACATCAGTCCGACCTGGTACACTTGGCTCGAACAGGGGCGCGGCGGCGCACCCTCGGCGGATGTGCTCGACCGGATCGCCCGCGCGTTGATGCTGACGGATGCCGAGCGCGAGCATCTCTTCCTGCTGGGCCTCGGCCGCCCTCCGGAAGTCCGCTATCAAAATCGCGAAGGCGTCACGCCGCGGCTGCAACGCGTGCTCGATGCACTGGAGCCGAGCCCGGCGCTGATCCGAACTGCGACATGGGACGTCGTCGCCTGGAACCGCGCGTCGACGGTGATGCTAACCGATTACGCATCCATTCCTGCGGAGCAGCGAAATATCCTGCGCTTCATCTTCTTCAATCCCCAGGCCCGCGCGGCGCAATACGACTGGACCAGCGTGGCACGCTACGCGGTCGGTGCGTTCCGGGTCGACGTGGCGCGCGCGGGCGCGGCGGAGAAGGTAGGCGCGTTCGTCGATGAACTCTGCCGGCTAAGCCCTGAATTTGATGCGATGTGGCGTGACAACAACGTCAGCACGCATCACGAAGGCGTCAAGCACATCAAGCATCCTGTACTCGGCCGCCTCGCCTTCGAATATTCCGCCTTCGCGGTCGACGGCCGTTCGGATCTGACCATGTTGATTTACAATCCGACTATGCCGGAGGACGTCGAGCGGATCAGATCGCTGATCGCAGCGCGGGCAGCCGCCAACAGTCACGATAAGACATAGGGACAAGACATAGGAGAGCCCCGTTCCTGCGGTTGAGAATGCCGCTGGAAGCTGCTAACCAGCGCTCGCTCGCGCGACTGGCGACTTTGGATGGAGCACCATCGGGAAGCGCGGGAATATCTGCCGCGCGCCTGGGCACCCCCTTAAACAGAGGATCTTGCCCATGACCGACCAGTTCCGCCGCGTCACCCGCGCTCTCCTGTCCGTTTCCGACAAATCCGGCCTGATCGAATTTGCCCGTGCGCTCGCCATCCATGGCGTCGAGCTGGTTTCGACGGGAGGCACCGCAAAGGCGATCGCCGAAGCCGGATTGAAGGTCAGGGATGTCTCCGAACTGACCGGCTTTCCGGAGATGATGGACGGCCGGGTCAAGACGCTGCACCCGAAGGTGCATGGCGGCTTGCTCGCGATCCGCGACAATGCGGCGCACGCCACCTCGATGAGGGCGCACGGCATCGCGCCGATCGATCTTCTGGTGGTCAACCTCTATCCGTTCGAGGCGACCGTCGAAAAGGGCGCGGACTTCGAAGAGTGCGTCGAGAATATCGACATCGGCGGCCCTGCGATGATCCGTGCCGCGGCCAAGAACCACGATGACGTCGCGGTGGTGGTCGAGGCCAGCGACTATCAGGCCGTGCTCGACGAGCTCAAGGCCAATCAAGGCGCGACCACGCTGGTGCTTCGACGCAGGCTCGCGGCCAAGGCCTATGCGCGCACGGCGGCCTATGATGCCGCGATCTCGAACTGGTTTGCTGGCGAATTGCAGACCGAGGCGCCGGACTTCCGCGCCTTCGGCGGCCGCCTGATCCAGGCGCTGCGCTATGGCGAGAACCCGCACCAGAAGGCAGCGTTCTATCGCCTGCCCGACAGGCGGCCGGGCGTTTCCACCTTCCGCCAATTGCAGGGCAAGGAGCTGTCCTACAACAACATCAACGACACCGACGCGGCGTTTGAATGCGTCGCCGAGTTCGATCCGAAGCGCACCGCGGCCTGCGTCATCGTCAAGCACGCCAACCCCTGCGGCGTCGCTGAAGGTCCCGACCTCGCCAGCGCCTACCGCAAGGCGCTTGCCTGCGATTCGACCTCGGCCTATGGCGGGATCATCGCGCTCAACCGCACGCTGGATGGGGAAACCGCGCGCGCCGTGACCGGCATCTTCACCGAGGTCATCATCGCGCCTGACGCCACCGACGAAGCAATCGCCATCGTCGCCGGCCGCCGCAATCTGCGGCTGTTGCTCACTGGCGGATTGCCCGATCCACGCGCGATCGGCCTCACCGCAAAGACGGTTGCCGGCGGACTGTTGGTGCAAAGCCGCGACAACGCCGTCGTGGACGACATGGCGCTGAAGGTCGCGACCAAGCGCGCGCCGACGGAAGCCGAGATGCGCGACCTGATCTTCGCCTTCCGCGTCGCCAAGCATGTGAAGTCGAACACGATCGTCTATGCAAAGGGCCTCGCCACCGTCGGCATCGGCGCCGGGCAGATGAGCCGCGTGGACTCCGCGCGCATCGCCGCGCGCAAGGCGCAGGACGCGGCTGCCGAATTGAAGCTCGCCCAGCCCCTGACCAGGGGCTCCGCTGTCGCCTCCGATGCGTTCTTCCCGTTCGCCGACGGCATGCTGGCCTGCATCGAGGCCGGCGCCACCGCCGTGATCCAGCCGGGCGGCTCGATACGCGACGAAGACGTCATCAAGGCCGCCGACGAGCACAACATCGCCATGGTCTTCACCGGCGTGCGGCATTTCCGGCATTAGCGCATGATCCGGAAGAAGCCTGCCCCGCACTTGATGCGGGGTATGTAGCGGTTTTCCGAAAAGATCATGCGCAAATAATAAGGTCATCCCATCGGATGACTCCGGCGCGGTCATCGCCATCGAAAATATCATCCCGATCACGGCTCCGCGCTTTGCACTCGCGCGGGCGCGCCATGTAACATCGTCGCGACGTTGAAGGCCTCAAGTCGCGGCGAGATGTGATGATGTATTTTATGTTCAGCCGGCACCAATTCACGACGCTCGCGCTTGCTCTCGTCTTCGCGCTGCCGGCAGCCGTCTTTGCCCGCGATCCATATGTGCCGCCTGCCGCCGGCAGCATTCACGCCGTCATCGCCGAGCACGGCCTCGTCGTGGCGCAGGAGAAGACCGCCGCGCGGATCGGCGCCGATATTTTGAGGCAGGGCGGCAATGCGATAGATGCCGCGGTCGCGACCGGTTTTGCGCTCGCCGTCACCTACCCCCGCGCGGGCAATATCGGCGGCGGCGGTTTCATGGTGATTTACCTTGCCGATCGCAACCAGGACGTTGCCATCGATTATCGCGAGACCGCGCCGGCTGCGACTACCACGGATATCTTCCTCGGTCCCGACGGCAAGCCGGACAACGCCAAGTCGCGCGATTCCGCGCTCGGCATCGGCGTGCCCGGCACCGTCGCGGGCCTCGCACTGGCGCTGGAGAAATACGGCTCCGGCAAATTCACCCTGGCGCAAATCCTGAAGCCGACCATCGAGCTCGCGCGTGACGGCTTCGTCTTGCCCGACGACATTGCCGATACCCTGCCGCAATGGCACCGGCGGCTGGCGAAATGGCCGACGTCGGCGAAAATCTTTTCACGCGCCGACGGCACGTCGCTGCAAGAGGGCGACAGGCTGGTGCAGACCGATCTGGCGGCAACGCTGACCGCCATCGCTGAACAGGGACCGCGCGAATTCTACGAAGGACCGGTCGCGGAGAAACTCGCGAAAGCCATTCGCGACGCCGGCGGTATCATGACGGCGGATGATCTGAAATCCTATCAACCTGTCATTCGCACGCCGGTGCGCGGGACCTATCGCGGCTATGACATCGTCTCGATGCCGCTGCCCTCCTCCGGTGGCGTCGTGCTGCTGGAAACCCTCAACATCCTCGAGGGCTTTCCGCTGACCAGCCTGAAGCAGGGCTCTGCGGATTCGCTGCATCTGTTGATCGAGGCGATGAAGCGCGCCTACGCCGACCGCGCGCGCTATCTCGGCGATCCCGCCTTCGTCAACGCGCCGACCACCACCCTGCTGGCAAAGGATTACGCCGCAAAGCTGCGCAGGAGCATCGATCCCGACCATGCCACGCCGGCGGAGAAGCTTGTCTCTGCGTTGCCGCCGCGCGAAGGCAGCAACACCACGCATTATTCGGTCGTCGACAGCCAGGGCAATGCCGTAGCCAATACCTACACGCTGAATTTCTCCTACGGCGTCGGCATGGTGGCGGAAGGAACCGGCGTGCTGCTCAACAACGAGCTCGACGATTTCACCGCCGCACCCGGCGCCTCCAACGCATTCGGGCTTGTCGGCTACGAGGCCAACCTGCCCGGTCCCGGCAAACGGCCGTTGTCCTCGATGTCGCCAACCATCGTGCTGAAGGACGGCAAGGTGGTGCTGGTGACGGGCTCGCCCGGCGGCAGCCGCATCATTTCGACTGTGCTGCAGGTGATCGTGAATGTGCTGGATTATCACATGGATGTCGCGGCCGCCGTCGCAGCACCCCGGCTGCACCATCAATGGATGCCTGATGATGTGAAGGTCGAGCCCGGCTTTTCCGAAGAGGCGCTCGCAGGTCTGCGCGCAAAGGGGCACAGCGTAACGGAGTTGATGGGCTATTCCTCCGCCAACTCGATTCTGGTCACGCCAAATGGCTTGCTCGGCGCGCCCGATCCTCGCACCCGCGGCGCTGAAGCTGCGGCGCAATAAATCGGGATTGCGGGGTAGGCAAAGCGATGAATGCCCACCATATCGGATGATGGGCAGAAATCTCCTTTCGGGAGACCGTTGCCATGACCACGGCCGAGCCGTCACATTCCATCGAAACCGCCGTCATAGAAGACACCAGCCTGCTCGCGTTTTATCGCGACATGGATCTCCCGGAGCGTCGTACGTTCTGGTCCTGCGCCGGTGGCTGGACGCTCGATGGCATGGACTTCATGATCTACACCCTGGTCATCGGCGCCATTATCGCGTTGTGGAAGGTCGATGCCGCCGCCGCAGGCCTTGCCGGCACCGTGACGCTGCTATCTTCGGCGGTCGGTGGCTGGCTCGGCGGCTATCTCTCCGATCGCATCGGCAGGGTCCGAACGCTTCAGTTCACCATCCTCTGGTTTTCGCTTTTCTCGCTGGTCAGCGCATTTGCGCAGAGTTTCGACCAGCTCTTGATCGCCCGCGCGCTGCTTGGCCTCGGCTTTGGCGGCGAATGGGCCGCCGGCGCGGTGCTGATGGGCGAAGCGATCCGTCCGCAATTTCGCGGCCGCGCGGTCGGCTCGGTACAGTCCGGCTGGGCCGTTGGCTGGGGCCTTGCCGTCATTGCCCAGGCCATCCTGTTTTCGCTGATGCCGGCGGAAATCGCCTGGCGCTGGATGTTCGCGATCGGCGCGTTGCCGGCGCTGCTGGTGTTCTATCTCCGCCGCTATGTCACCGAACCCGAAATCGCCAGGGCGACGCAGGCCAGGCTGGCGGCAGCGGGTGATCGGCCCGCGCTGTGGGAAATCTTCTCAGGCTCCATCCTGAAGACGACGATCCTCGCGGCGCTGTTGGGAACGGGCTGCCAGGGCGGCTATTACGCCATCACCTTCTGGGTGCCGCAATTCCTCACCCAGGAGCGCCATCTGTCGATCGTCGGCTCGACCGGCTACCTCGCCACGCTGATCATCGGCTCCTTCATCGGCTATCTCGTTGGCGCGTGGCTCGCCGACCGCATCGGCCGGCGCCGGCTGTTCCTGATCTTCTCGCTCGGCGCCATTGCCGTGGTATTGCTCTACACGCAATTGCCCCTGACCAATGAAATCCTCTGGGTGCTTGGCTTTCCGCTCGGCTTTTTCGCCTCTGGTTACTTCTCCGGCGTGGGCGCCTTCCTGACCGAGCTCTATCCGACCCGGCTGCGCGGATCGGGCCAGGGCTTCTGCTACAATTTCGGCCGCGGCATCGGCGCGCTCTTTCCGTTCCTGGTGGGTTGGCTCTCGACCACGACGTCGCTTGCGAATGCGATCGCGATCTTTGCGGTGGCGGCCTATGCCGTGTTCTTCCTCGCCGCCTTCGCGCTGCCCGAAACCCGCGGCCGCGTGCTATACGCGGACGGTTGATTGGGAGTTCATGCAATGACCTCGCTCAAGGGCAAGACGCTGTTCATCTCGGGCGCGAGCCGCGGCATTGGCCTCGCGATTGGGCTGCGCGCCGCACGCGACGCCGCCAATGTCGCGATCGCGGCCAAGACCACCGAGCCGCATCCCAAGCTGAAAGGTACCATTTACACCGCCGCGGACGAGGTCCGCGCTGCCGGCGGCAAGGCGCTGCCGGTGATTTGCGATATCCGCGACGAGGCGCAGGTGATTGCAGCGATCGAGCAGACGGTTGCGGAGTTCGGTGGCATCGACATCTGCGTCAACAACGCCAGCGCCATCAGTCTGACCACCTCGCAAGGAACCGACATGAAGCGGTTCGACCTGATGATGGGCATCAATACGCGTGGCACCTTCATGGTGTCGAAATATTGCATTCCGCATTTGAAGAAGGCGGATAACCCGCACATCCTGATGCTGTCGCCGCCGCTCGACATGAAGACCAGATGGTTCGAGCATTCGACCGCCTACACCATGGCCAAATACGGGATGAGCATGTGCGTGCTCGGCCTTGCCGGTGAGCTGAAATCCGCCGGGATCGCCGTCAACTCGCTGTGGCCGCGCACGACGATCGCGACCGCTGCCGTTGGCAATCTTCTCGGCGGCGATGCGATGATGCGCGCGAGCCGCACGCCCGAGATCATGGGAGATGCGGCCTACGCGATCTTCACGCGGCCATCACGGGAGTTCACTGGAAATTTCTGCATCGACGACAAGGTGCTTTACGCCAGCGGCGTGCGGGATTTCGAGCGTTATCGCGTCGACGCCAGCGTTCCCCTGATGTCGGACTTCTTCGTCCCCGATGACGATGTGCCGCCGCCCGGCGTCACCGTGCAGCCCCTGCCCTCGGTTGGCGGAGCGCAGAAGGCGCGCTAAGACTTCACGGGGATAACGCGCGGGGGCATCCGTGATTTGGCGCAGGCTGACGGTCGCGGGCGGGCTCTTCGCCGCTGTCCTGATCGTATTTGGCATCGTCTATCGACCCGACCGCGCGATCCGTGCCGCGACCGGCTCCGTCGCCGACGCGCTCTGCGCGAAAACCTTCGTCTCGGGGCTCGATCCCCAATCGAGTTTTGCCGAGATCATGGAGCGGCCCGGCATTCGTCGCCTGCGCTTCGGCCTGCGTTATCGGATCGACCGCAATGCGAGGACCGTCGATGTGACGGTGGCGGGTTTGTTGGCGACCCATGCCATCTTCCACGAAGGCCTGAGTTGCGTGCGCGTGCAGGGCGGCAAGGAGCCCTATCTGCTCAAGAGCGACATCGTCGCGCTGAAAACGCCGAAGACACCGCCGCTATTGCCCGACATCGCCGGCCCTGCCGTGGTCGAACCGGACAATCCCGCGCTGAAGGTTGCGCTCGATCACGCATTCGAGGAACCGGCGGAGCCGCCATTCCGGCGCACCAAGGCGGTGGTCGTGGTGCGCGACGGCCGCGTCGTCGCGGAGCGTTATGCGCCCGGCATCGGCGTCGACACGCAACTGCCGAGCTTTTCCATGACCAAGTCGGTCATCAATGCGCTGCTCGGCATCGTGACGCAGCAGGGCCTCACCTCGCCGTCGCTGCCGGCGCCGATCCCGGAGTGGCATGGCGCCAACGATCCGCGGCGCGAGATCGAGGTCGGGCATCTCATGAAGATGACCTCGGGCCTTGCGCTGGACGAAACGGACTCGCCGCTCAATCCGTCCGAGCAGATGTTCCAACATAACGACATGGCGGGATTTGCGGTGCAGGCGCCGCTGATCGCGCCGCCTGGCACGCGCTGGGCTTACTCCAGCGCCACGACGCAAATCCTGGCGCGGATCGTCCGCGATGCCGTGGGTGGACCCGAGCAGACGCTCACCTATGCCTGGCGCGAGCTGTTCAATCCCCTGGGCATGCGCAACGTGACGCTGGCCTTCGACGGCTCCGGCACCTTGCAGGGCGCCAACAACATGCTCGCCAGCGCACGCGACTGGGCGCATTTCGGGCTGCTCTATCTCAACGACGGCACGATCGGGGGCAAACGCATCCTGCACGCAGATTGGGTGGGTTATTCCGCCGCCGCGACGCTCGACACCGATTACGCCGCCGGCTTCTGGACCAACCGCAGCGAGCATCCCAGCGCCAAGGGCCGCGTCCGCCTGGGCATTCCGCGCGACGCCTTCTATGCGTCAGGTAATCTCGGCCAGCGCTGTGTGATCATTCCCTCGGAGCATATGGTGGTGGTGCGCATGGGCGATGCGGTTGATCCCAGCGGAGACATTCGTGGATTGGCGCGGCTGATCAAGGAAGTGATTGAGGCGACTAATCATTAGCGTCGTCATTGCGAGCGGAGCGCTCGCAATGACGGGCACCTGTCATCGCCCCACCTGATACGGCCCACCCTTCTCCAGCGCGCGTTGATAGGCCGGGCGCGCGTGTATGCGCTCCAGGAACGCCATCGCCTTGGGATGGCCATCCTCCAATCCACCACGCGCCGCAGCGGCCTCCAGCGGAAAGCTCATCTGGATGTCAGCCGCGGTGAATTCATTGCCGGCGAACCATGGGCTCTTCGACAATTCCTGTTCCCAATAGGCCATGTGCTGCTTGAGCTGCGGATTGACCAGCCCGGTCAGCGCCTGCGAGGAAACCTTTCGCACCAGTGGGCGCAGCAAGGCCGGGGCGCGACGCGGCATCAGAGTGAACAGCAGTTTCATGAGCAGCGGCGGCATCGCCGAGCCTTCGGCGTAATGCAGCCAATAGGTGTAGCGCAGCCGCTCCGGTGTGTTCGGGACCGGGATGAAGCGGCCGTTGCCGTAGGTGTCGACGAGATATTCGACGATCGCACCCGACTCCGCGATGGTGTTGCCGTTGTCGGTAATCACGGGCGATTTGCCGAGCGGATGGATCGCGCGCAATTCCCTGGGCGCGCGCATGTCCGGTTGGCGCTGGTAGCGCACGATCTCATAGGGCACGCCGAGCTCTTCGAGCAGCCATAGCACCCGTTGCGAGCGCGAATTGTTGAGGTGATGAACCGTCAGCATGGATGTCCCCGGCATGGATGCTGTTGCCTATCAGGCCGTCCCCGAATTTGCGATGCAGCCAAGGACGCGGCGCCAATATTTACCCGGGTGATATTGACTAGCTAATTACACCCGGATATTAATAGGGATGAGAGGAGCATCCCATGACCGAGACATTCACTGCCTTCGAGGGCGTCCGGCGCCTCGCCGCCGGCCCCCTAACTGAAATTGCGCCAGTGATCCAACGCGCCGAACGCCAGGCTTCCGAGCCGATCGCGATCTTCAGCGATGCGACGGGACGAGCGGTCGATCTCGACTTGCGCGGCAGCGTGGATGAGATGCTGGCGTGGCTCACCACTTCGGCCAAGGCGGCCGAAGAGCAAGCGCCGTCCAGCGAGCCCCGCGGACGCGGCCGGCCGAAACTGGGCGTGGTCGCCCGCGAGGTGACGCTGCTACCGCGACATTGGGAATGGCTCAACGCGCAACCCGGCGGCGCCTCGGTCGCCTTGCGGAAACTCGTGGACGAAGCCCGCCGCGCCAATGGCGGCCGCGACCGCCGGCGTGCCGCGCGCGACGCCGCCTATCATTTCATGTCGGCGATGGCCGGAAACCTCAAAAATTTCGAGGAAGCCTCGCGCGCGCTGTTCGCCGACGACCGGCGGAAATTCACCGGCCTGGTCGCGGCGTGGCCGGCCGACATTCGCGACCATGTCGTCAAGCTCGCCTATGCCGATCATGAACAATTGATCGCTTGAACATCGGCGGCGGGACTGGTTGAATGATAGCGATCATATCAAATAACCGCCGGGAGGCTGCGCCTTGAGCACCAATCCGCAATTTTTGTTCGACGTCGGCAGTCCGAACGCGTATCTCAGCCATGAGGCGATCCCGGCGATCGAGAAGCGCACGAACGCCAAATTCGAATATGTGCCGATCCTGCTTGGCGGCATCTTCAAGGCAACCAACAACAAGTCGCCGGCCGAGACGCTGGCCGGCGTCAAGAACAAGCGCGAGTTTCACGCGCTCGAGACCGAACGCTTCATCAAGCGCTTCCAGGTCCAGCCCTATGTCTGGAATCCGTTCTTCCCCGTCAACACGCTGAACTTGATGCGCGCGGCGGTCGCGGCGCAATTCGAGGGCGTGTTCGAGAAATATGTCGAGGCCGCATTCCACCACATGTGGCGCGAGCCGAAGAAGATGGACGATCCAGAAGTCGCAGTGAAAGCGCTGACCTCGTCCGGCCTCGATGGCGCCAGGCTGCTGGCGCGCGCACAGGAAGCCGACGTGAAGGCCAGGCTGCTCGAGAATACCCAGTCCGCGGTCGAGCGCGGCGCGTTCGGCTCGCCGACCTTCTTTGTCGGCAAGGAGATGTTCTTCGGCAAGGAGCAGTTGCGCGAAGTCGAGGAGTTAGTGTCCGGCAAGTAGTTTCGGTGAGGGTTCTTGGAGAGGTCATGCAAAAGCGTAACGCCACCGTCGCTGTCATCGGCGCCGGCGACTATATCGGCGCCGAGATCGTCAAGAAGTTCGCCGCCGAGGGATTCACCGTCTTCGCCGGAAGGCGCAACGGCGAGAAGCTCGAGCCTCTGGTGAAAGAGGTCGAGGCCGCCGGCGGCACCATCTTCGCCCGCTCGCTCGATGCGCGGAAGGAAGAGGAAACCACGGCCTTTCTCAACGACGCCGACAAGCATGCGCCGCTTGAAGTCTGCATCTTCAATGTCGGCGCCAACGTCAACTTCCCGATTCTGGAGACCACCGACCGCGTGTTCCGGAAGGTGTGGGAGATGGCGTGCTGGGCCGGCTTTGTCGCAGGCCGCGAAGCGGCGCGGCTGATGGTGGCCCGCGGCCAGGGCAAGATATTCTTCACCGGAGCAACCGCATCGCTTCGCGGCGGCAGCGGCTTTGCCGCCTTTGCCAGCGCCAAGTTCGGCCTGCGTGCCGTGGCGCAGGCCATGGCGCGCGAGCTGGGGCCGAAGAACATCCATGTCGCACATCTCGTCATCGATTCCGGTGTCGACACCGCCTGGGTGCGCGAGCGCCGCGAGCAGATGTGGGGCAAGGAGGCGCTCAACAACCCTGATCTCCTGATGCCGCCGGCTTCGGTCGCGGCCTCCTATTGGCAGCTCTATCAGCAGCCGAAGAGCGCCTGGACGTTCGAGATGGAAATCCGGCCGTTCGGCGAAAAGTGGTGAGAAGGCGAGTGGCGAATGGGGACCTAACATAATACTATTCGCCATTCGCCATTGCCCCCGCCCTCTCAAAACAACAAGAAAAGGAACTGACATGCGTGTTCTCGTGGTCGGCGCTGGCGCCATTGGCGGATATTTCGGCGGCAGGATGCTGCAGGCCGGCCGTGACATTACGTTCCTGGTGCGGCCTGGGCGCGCCGGCGAGCTGGCTTCCGCCGGCCTCGTGATCAAAAGCCCCAACGGCGACGTCACGCTGAAAAATCCGCCCACCGTGCAGGCCGACAGCATCAAGGACACGTTCGACGTCGTGCTGTTGAGCTGCAAGGCCTACGATCTCGACGACGCCATCAAATCCTTTGCGCCCGCAGTCGGCCCCAGGACCTCGATCATCCCGATGCTCAACGGCATGCGGCATCTCGACACGCTGGATGAGAGGTTCGGACGCGAGCGCGTGCTTGGCGGCCTCTGTGCGATTGCCGTCACGCTGAACGAAAAGCGCGAGGTGGTGCACCTGCAGCCGATGCAATCGCTGAATTTCGGCGAGCGCGACGGCAAGGAGAGCGAGCGCGTCCGCGCCATCGCGGAAGTGTTCTCGACCATCAACGGCGCCGTGCCGAGCGAGAACGTCGTGCAGGACATGTGGGAGAAGTGGGTGTTCCTGGGGTCGATCGCCGCCTCCACCAGCCTGATGCGCGCGCCCGTCGGCGCCATCGTCGCCTCACCCGGCGGCAGGGATTTTCTGCTCGGCATCCTCGACGAATGCAGCGCGGTCGCCAAAGCGGCCGGCCACGGGCCGGGCGGGCCATTCTTCCAGCGTGTCAAGGGCATGCTGACCGCGGAGGGCTCGCCCATGACCGCGTCGATGTTCCGCGACATCAAGGCAGGCGCAAAGGTCGAGGCCGATCATGTCATCGGCGACATGATCGCACGCGCCGACGCCGCGAAGATCCCACCGCCGAAGCTGCGCACCGCCTACACGCATCTCAAGGCCTACGAGAAGGTGCGCGAGCAGGCCGGCTGATCAGCCTCCAGCCGGCGTATAATGCGCGAGATAATGCGCGAGCGCGGTGATCTCTTCATCGCTCAGGGGATAAGCGACGTCGGACATCACCCCCTGGGGACCGCCGTTGCGCGCACTCGATTTGTAGTCGTGCAGCGTCTTGGTGAGATAGTCTTCGCGCTGGCCGGCGAGGCGGGCGACCGCCTTGGTGCCCGCGAAATTGTCGCCGTGACAGGAGGCGCAGCGACGGCCGACGGCAGCCTGCTTGCCCTTGGCGGATAGATCCGGGTTGTCGTCCTTGTCTGCCTTGAACGGCGGCAGCGCCGCGAAATAGGCACCGAGATTGCGGACGTCCTCGTTGGTCATCCCCTCGACGATCGGCTGCATCTGCTCGTTCTTGCGTGAGCCGGCGCGGAAATAGACCAGCTGCCACTGGATGTACTGGTCAAGCTGGCCCGCCAGCGACGGGATATTCTCCATCTGCGAAACGGCGTTGTCGCCATGGCAGGCCTTGCAGACCTCGACCTTGTCCTTGATGTCATCGGCGTGGACGAACGAGCTGGCGATGAACGCGGCGCCAAACGCCAGTGCGACCGATAGTTTACGCATCTCGCCTCCACTCAACTCGTCATTGCCGGGCACGACCCGGCGATAACGCACCCAAACACAACGCCCAATGTCGCAAAAAGTTGAGGCTGCGGTGCCCAGGCATCCGCAGCCCCATTTCTTCAGCTCGCGCTACTTGCTGTAGCTGATGCGATAGATCGCACCGGCCCAGTCGTCGGCAACGAGGATCGAACCGTCCTTGTCCAGGAGGATGTCATCGGGACGGCCGAGATAGCCCTGGTCGCCCTCGATCCAGCCGGAAGCGAACACTTCCTGCTTGGGATTCTTGCCGTCAGGCCCGACCGTGATGCGCACGATGCGGCCGCCCTGGTACTTGTGGCGGTTCCAGGAGCCATGCTCGGCGATCAGGATCGAGTTCTTGTACTCGGCGGGGAATTGGCTGCCGGTGTAGAACTTCATGCCGAGCGGAGCCACGTGGGCGCCGAGCTTGACCACGGGCGGGGTGAACTCCGAGCACTTGTGCCCCATCGCGAATTTTGGATCCGGAATGTCGCCCTCGTGGCAATAGGGATAGCCGAAATGCTCGCCCATCCTGTCGATCATGTTGAGCTTGTCGCTCGGCGTGTCATCGCTGAGCCAGTCGCGGGCATTCTCGGTGAACCAGTATTTGCCGGAGCGCGGATCGACGTCGCCGCCGACGCTGTTGCGGACGCCCAGCGCCACGATTTCCGCGTTGCCGGTCTTGGGATCGACGCGGCGGATCTGCGAGTTGCCGGTCGGGGGAATGCCGATGTTGAAGGGAGGTCCGAACGGGATGTAGAACCACCCATCCTTGTCGGCCGCGAGATATTTCCAGCCATGCGCGGCATAGGACGGCATGTCGTCATACACCACCTTGCCGTCGCCGAGCTTGTCGAGATTGGCTTCGGCGTTGTCATAGCGGATCAGCTTGTCGACCGCGATCACGTAGAGCGCGCCGTCCTTGAAGGCGAGACCGGTGGGCATGTTCAGGCCCTTGAGGACGGTCTTGACCTCCTTCTTGCCGCCATTGTCCTTGATCGCATAGACGTTGCCGAGGCCGAAGGAGCCCACGAACAGCGTGCCCTTGTCGCCCCAGGCCATCTGGCGCGCGGCCAGCACGCCCGATGCATAGACCTCGATCTTGAAGCCCGGCGGCAGCTTGATCTTCTTGATCAGCGTCGCGAGCTCGGCGTCCGACGCACCGGTCGGCGGGCCGTTCGGCGGCGACAGACCCTTCTGCGCCTCGGTTTCGTCGCCGAGGAACCAGTCATCCGGCGGGTGGGTCCAGAACTCCTTGGTGCCGGATTCATATTTCTTGAGCGGCCGGCTCTTGTCAGCAGCCTGCTGCGCATTGGCCATGCTCGCGCCTGCGACAATGCCCATTGTCGCCAGCGTAAGAACACATCGATGGAAAGCCGATTTCATCGCGTCACTCCCTATGCAGCCAAGCGGCTGCGCGCGTTATTTATTTTGGACGTTTCGAGAGACGAACCGTAGGTCTGAGAGGATCAGACCTGAAAATGTTAGCACATCCACAGCGCCTGAGAAGCGCGGTGAGCGTGAACTGAAGCATCCGAAATCAAATTCAGAATAAATTTTCTTGATCGGGTTTTGATTGAGACGATTTTGTGTCCGCCGCATTGCAGCGAAATATTCCGACGAAGCTAACGCGCTGACGTCTCGCGTGGGCAACCTTCCACGGATGCTCGGACCGCCTTGGCAAGCACCCCAAGCCGAGCTGGGCCAAACGGCGATGCGCTCGGCTCGCAGACACTGGGGTCCGTGATCCGGCCAGCGGCGTTCAACGGCATCGTCGGCTTCAAGCCGAGCTATGGCGCGATCCCGCCCATGGGCGTGCATCCGCTCAGCCCGTCGCTCGATCATATCGGCTTCTTCGTGCGCCGCGTCGATGATGTCGCGCTCGGCTTGTCGCTGCTCGCGGCCATGAGCGACGACGATCGGCACGGACGGCCGGTGCCGGCGTTTCAGGTCGATCTCGATCAAGGCATCGAGCCCCTCGACAAGGCACGGCTCGGCATCGTGCGTTTCGAAAAATGGTCGCGCGCAGAGCCCGAGCAGCAGAAGATGTTCGACACCGCGATCGAGAAGCTGCGCGCGTCCGGCGCGGTTTTGGAAGAGCTTACCCTTGCTGAACTCGACCGTGTGAGCTGGCAGGCCATCAACACCATCCTTCCCAGCGAAGGCGCGCTGCTGTTTGTCGAACTTGTCGCGCGGTTTCCCGACCGCACCAGCGATCACCTGAAATCGCTGGTCACCTTCCGAGATGTGCCATATAGAGACTCATGCACTGCACAAATTGCGAGTAAGAATAGCACCCCAATGGCGCTCACGGGCCGGTGGAGGAGCTCTACACAGCATCAATAGCGGACTCGTGCGCTGCTACATGATCGCCACAAAAGGAAGGCCTCGCTGTATCTTCGGAAAATCCGGTCGGCGCTGCGGCAGCACACGAAATGCGACGACTGTTTCTGGACGCTGGTTGGCTACCGTGATAACGGTTGATAAAGCCATCCGATCGTAAGGCCCGTGCCAAAGTCTCCTTTGTCCCCATCCGTCAGCCGCGGACGCAGCGCTCAGCTGCTTGAACGCGCTGCGAACGCGCTGCGAACGCGGCAGTTCGCTGAGGCAGAGCATCTCGCCGCTGAAGTCTTGAGGGGCAGCCGGACCGACACTACCGCCGCATCGATACTGGCCCAAGCCCTGCTCGCTCTGAACCGTGGAGAAGAGGCGATCGCGCCCCTCGAAAAGGCAGCACGCCGTAGTAACGATGCCGGTATCGAAACCCTTCTTGGGGCGGCGCTGGGCAGCGCCGGACGCCGTGCGGAAGCGATTGAACAATTGAGCCGGACCACGGCGCGGCGCCCACCATTTCTACCGGCCTTCCAGGAACTCGCCGGCCAGCTCGCCAAGGCCGGACGCGTCGATGAGGGCATCGCCGTCATCGAAAGCGGTCTTGCATCGGGACCTGAATCCATTGCTCTGCAATTGGACCTTGCTCGCCTGCACCTCCAGCTAAACGACCGCGCCAAGGCGCGGGTGATCCTTTCAAAAGCTGGCGATGCTACGGCGGGTCGCCCCGAGATATTGAAAGAGCTCGCTCGCGTTCTGCTGCTGGACGGCGAATATGCCTCCGCCGCCGACGCCTACCGGCATGCGCTGGCGCATCGTCCTGACGATGCCTTTACGCGCGCGGATCTCGCCGCGTGCCTTTTGGAAATAGGTGATCGCGACGCCGGCGAGGCCCACCTGCGTTCGGCGTTCCGCAGCGGACCCCACATGCTCGGTCGGACCACCCACGCGCTCGCCGCTTCATCTCACGGCCGCTTCTTCTTCCGCCCGAGCGCGGTTGTGAAATTCCTGCAGAGCTAACCTTACCGAGTCACTGATTCGACGACTACGCCCGGAATTTCCGCCGGTATAGTCCGGGCTCGCGATTGATAGCCTTCGTCAGCTCGTGGACCCGTTGCGTCTCCTCCGCGGTGAACGGCGCGGTATGCGCAACCCAGCTTTCGCGTTTCACTGGCAAGCATTGCGCAATCGGCGTGCCCATTGGCAGTACGCCGCTGAAATTCACGTTGTGCCAGTGCGCCGGGAAATGAATCCAGCTGTCGCGATAACGGTCGCAATCGACCATGCCGCTCAATGTGGTGAATGGTAGATCAAAGCGATTGAGAGGATGTGTGAACAGCAGGGAATAGCCCTGCGGCGCTTCGATGCTCCACAGGTTGTGAAACTTGATCAGGAATTGATCGGGCTCGAAAAGCGGCGTGCCGACGACCTGGCTTGCGTCGTGGAATCCGATCGGCGAACGCGGAAACTCGAGCGGTCCGCCGGGCGGGGTATCATTGTCCCAGGTGAGGGAGCCGTTCTCGATCCTGAGATCGCAGATCAGGGGAAGTAGGAATCCAGAGGTCATGGCGTCAACGAAGGGGGGACAGCGCTTGATCGTATCCTCGTCGCGCAAATTGACCGCGTTGAAGGCTCGCGTCGGCATCGCCTTGAGCCAGTCGGGAAGGCCCATTGCCGCTGGCATCGGTGGCGGCAGTTTTCCATGTAGTTCAGCCGGGCAGCGGAACTTGAGCGTTAGCGACTCGGTGTTGTTGGACATGCATGTTTTACTCTTGGTCGGGCTCGCCTCCCTGACGCGCCTGCGCGTCCAATCTAGCACGTTACAGGGATCTCGAAAGCAGTAGGTCTCGGGCGATGTTTCCAATCGTGGGGACTTCGTCAGCGCTTGCGTTTTCTCGTGGTCGCAGACCGTGGAAGCGCCTGTCCGTTGCGGGTCAATCGCGTCACGTTGCCGTGCCTGGTCGATGTCCGGTTTACGGGCAACATGCTTGCCCAGCCTGGTTTGAAGGGGCATGATCCTGGCCGATTGCTGAACAGGTGTTTGGGGCCGCAATGGCGAGCATAGCGGCTCTGTCGTAGCCTCCTCGCTCTGGCTGTCAAACCTGAGGTTGATCGAGAGGCGAAACTAACGCCACATTGCGATGCCTTTATCGCCAGGATATTCTAGTCTGCTTCAAGATGCGGGGGCTCACCATGCGGCTCGGCACCAAAGCTTTGATAGCCGGACTCATTCTCTGTGCCTTGCATTTGGCACCAGCTATCGGAGCCGACGTGAAACAGGTAAGGGTCAACGGCACGCAATTCACCTATGTCGAGGCTGGGCAAGGCGATCCCGTTGTTTTGGTGCACGGCGGACTTCAGGATTATCGTTTTTGGAATTCGCATCTTCCGGTGTTCGCCAAAAGCTACCGGGTTATTGTCTATAGCCGGCAGAACCATTTTCCGAATGCAACGAGCAAGGACGGCCTGCCTGACGGCGCGGCAGATGTCCATGGGGAGGATTTGGCCGCCATCCTGACCGAGCTCGGCGTGAAGCGCGCGCACATTGTCGCGCACTCCTCCGGCGCACATGCCGCGCTATTCTTCGCCGCCAACCACCCAGAGATGGTGCGAACGCTCGTCATCAATGAGCCCCCTGCCGCAGCGTTGCTCACCAGGGCGCCGGGCGGGGCCGATGTTTTAAAGCAATGGGCCGCCAGGTTTGCTCCCGCGCGGGCAGCATTCCAAAAGGACGATATTGATGCAGGGCTGCGGCTCTTTGCAGAGGCAGTTGGCGGGCCCGGCACCTACGATCGACGATCCGAGAGCGACCACAAGATGATGTCGGATAACGCGTTGTCGGCCGCTGCTGATGCAATAACGATCCGCCCCCGTCCGGTGTTCACCTGCGACATGGCAAAGCGCATTTCGGCTCCGACGCTCGTGACAAATGGTGAGCGCAGCCCGGAATTTTTTCATCGCATCGTAGACGAACTGGAACGATGCCTGCCTCAACGAACTCGGATCACGATTCCAGGGTCATCCCATACTGTTCCAGGAGAAGCTCCTCACGCCTATGACGAGGCCGTGCTTGCTTTCATCGCGAGCCACTAGCAAGGTGCGGCTGCGTGTGTGCTCGCTTCCCTCTTTCGACTACGGCCGGTGAACTGACCGTATGAAGATCGCGATTTCCGGTGCTTTGGCCCATTTCCGACGTGCGCATAGCCGGACATGGGCCCACAATTGTGCTATATGAACATTCAACTTCCCCCAGCCTTGGGGGTGCATCTTGAGCAGCGATCATGTAGAGCGGCGACTGGCGGCTATTCTGGCGGCAGATGTCGCGGGCTCTTGCCGCTTGATAGGGATCGACGAAGAAGGCACGCTGGCGCGACTGAAAGCGCTTAGAAGAACGATTTTCGATCCCAAAATCGCTGAGCATCACGGACGTGTTGTCAAGAATACCGGGGACGGCGCTATTGCCGAGTTCGCCAGCGTGGTCGACGCCGTGCGATGTGCCGACGAAATTCAACGCGGCATGGCCAAACAAAATATCGACGTGCCGCAGGACAAGCAGATCGAACTCCGCATCGGCATTCACGTCGGTGATATTATTATCGAAGAAACCGATATCTTTGGTGACGGGGTCAATATTGCAGTGCGTCTCGAAGGGATTGCAGAGCCGGGCGGCATCAGCATCTCGGACGACGCTCGTCGGCAAATTCGTGGCAAGGTAGATGTAACGTTTGAGGATTTGGGCTCGCAATCCTTGAAGAATATCGCCGAACCGATGCGGGTCTGGCGCGTCCAAAACGGTCGCGCCGTGCCAGCTGTGCCGAACCGCCTGCCTGTTCGTGACGCCCTTCCGCTCCCCGATAAGCCCTCTATCGCTGTTCTGCCATTCACCAACATAAGCGGTGATCCGGAACAGGACTACTTTGCTGATGGAATGGTGGAGGAGATCATCACGGCGCTGTCTCATTTCAAGGCGCTGTTCGTCATCGCCCGCAACTCGAGCTTCACCTACAAGGGGCGCGCCGTCGACGTGAAGCAGATTGGACGCGAGCTTGGGGTGCGTTACGTGTTGGAAGGTAGCGTTCGCAAATCGGCAAATCGAGTACGCATCACGGGACAGCTCGTCGATACCGCCACTGGGGCACATCTTTGGGCAGACCGGTTTGATGGTGGGCTCGGCGACGTCTTCGATCTGCAGGACCAGGTGACCGAGAGCGTTGTCGGGGCGATCGCGCCGGCGGTGGAAAAAGCCGAGATCGAGCGTGCCAAGCGCAAGCCGACCGAGAGCCTCGACGCCTATGCCCTCTATTTACGCGGTTTGGCCAAGCTTTATCAGTTTGGCAACCGGCAAGCGAACGAGGAGGCATTGCGACTGTTCAACAGCGCGATTGAGCTCGACCCGGATTTTGCGTCCGCCTACGGTCGTGCGGCCCATTGCTACGTCATTGCCAAGATGAACGGCTGGATTTCAGACACAGCGAACGAGATTGCCGAAGTGACGAGGCTCGCCCAGCGGGCGGTTGAGTTGGGCAAGGATGACGCGTTCGTGCTCGCCGCCAGCGGGATTGCCCTAGCTTATGTCGTTGGCGATCTCGATGTAGGTGCCGCCTTGATCGATCGTGCGCTTGTGCTCAATTCCAATTTGGCCGAGGCATGGGGTTTGGGCGGTTGGGTAAAAATCTTTCTCGGCGAGCCGGAAACGGCGATCGAGCGCTTCGCGCGTGCCATGCGCTTGAGCCCACTTGGTCGGTGGGTGGCAGGAATGCGAGGCGGGACCGCGTTTGCACATTTCTTCCTGGGCCGCTATGCCGAAGCGGCATCGTGGGCGGCGATGGCATTGCAGGACAATCCGGACTATCAACCTGGATTACGCATCGCCGCCGCAAGCAATGCAATGGCCGAACGGCCGGAGCAAGCACATCAGGCAATGGCTCGGCTGCTGCAACTGAACGCCGCGCTACGTGTTTCCAATCTCAAAGATATGCGGGGCTCTTATCGGCGTGCCGAAGACCTCTCGCGATATGAAGAAGGATTGCGAAAAGCCGGGCTGCCCGAATGACCGTCACCTCCAAGGGAGGAAACCGCGGGAAGTGGGCGAGGTGGCGCGTCAGACGCTATGGGATTTGACGGCTGTCGTGCCTGATTGACGGATAGCAGACGTCAAACGCGCCCTGATCCGCAGCGTGCCGATCTAACGAGTGCACTGTTGTCTTAGTCAGCGTCCTCGGAGGGTCCTCAATATCGGTGTCAAACAACCGATGCCGTAAGTCTCACTGTCTGTGAGAAATTTGGAGCGGGCGAAGGGGCTCGAACCCTCGACCCCGACCTTGGCAAGGTCGTGCTCTACCACTGAGCTACACCCGCGTCCGAAAGCGTTGACGGCGACTGCGGCCGGCAACCGCAGTCCTATGCCAAATGCGCCGCGCGAATGCAACAGTTTGAAGATAGCCGGATAGCGACGAATTCGCCGCGATCCGGCCATTCGCCGGTAAAATCGCCGGAAATAGCGACCAAACCTGCTCGTTAATGTTCCGCCGCTGCCATTTCCCGGGAACCAGGCGCGCCGATCGCGCTACGCAGCGATTCGAGCCACCCGCCGAACCAGCCGGACAGCGTCGCGCAACGCTCCTCGCGCCTGACCTCCTCGCAGTCGAAATCCGCCCACCATTCGACGAAGGCGCGCTCGCCGTCGACGATCTCGAATACCCGCAAGGTGGCCTTGAAGCCCTCCATCGGTAGCGACGGCGGGCCGCAGAATTCGTAAGCTTGCGAGCGCTCGACGTCGGACAGCGCCAGCAGCCGCTGGCGGATGTTGCGGCCCCTGTAATGCACGTTCCTGACCGCGCCGACCGCGTCGCCGGATTTGCCCTCCTCGATCCGGCTCTCGCCGGCGCCCCCGACCCAGACCGGGTAGTTGTTGAAATCACGCATGATTTCCCAGATATGCGCCGCCGGCTGCTGGAAGATGGTGCTGTAATAGGCCCTCGCCATGACGAAGCTCCCGATTGAATTTGCTCCACCATGGGCGGGCCGACCGCACGGGGCCAGCCGATCTCCGACGCGGCGGCCCAGAACCGATTGAAATTTCCACCCAAACCGCCACTTAAGGAATTGAACTCCTGAAAACGCTGGCCGGGCTATGCTAGAAGAAGCCCGGCTTTGAGGGACAAGCGGACGAGGACCCCGTGACGATCGTAGAACAGGGCAATGGAGCGGCGCCGGCGGCGGCCGACCTGATCAAGGAAACCACCACCCAGACATTCATGAAGGATGTCATCGAGGAATTGAAGCGCCAGCCGGTGCTGATCGACTTCTGGGCGGAGTGGTGCGGCCCGTGCCGCCAGCTCACGCCGGTGCTGGAAAAGGCGGTCCGCAACGCCAAGGGCAAGGTCAAGATGGTCAAGATGAACATCGACCAGCATCCGGCTATACCGGGGCAAATGGGCATACAGTCGATCCCGGCGGTGATCGCCTTCGTCAACGGCCAGCCCGCCGACGGCTTCATGGGGGCGGTTCCGGAGAGCCAGGTGAACGCCTTCATCGAGAAGGTGACCAAGGGCGTCACCGCGCCGGGCGAACCGAATATCGCGGAGATTTTGCAGGAGGCGGAAGCGGTGCTCGCCGAAGGCGATGCGGCCGCAGCGGCGCAGGTCTATGCCGAGGTGCTATCGCTCGACGCCACCAATATCGCGGCGATGGCGGGGCTTGCGAAATGCTACATTACGACTGGCGCGGTCGACCAGGCCAAGCAGACGCTGGCGATGGTGCCGGAATCCAGGCGCAACGACGCCGCGGTCAAGGCCGTGCAGGCCGCGATCGACCTCGCCGAGCAGGCGCAATCGGTCGGTCCGGTCGGCGAGCTCGAGCAGAAACTGACCGCAAACCCGCTCGACCATCAGGCGCGATTTGATCTCGCGACCGCGCTGAACGCGATGGGCAAGCGCGGCGAGGCGACCGTGCAGTTGCTCGAGATTGTCAGGCGCGACCGCAAATGGAACGACGACGGCGCGCGCAAGCAGCTGGTGCAGTTCTTCGAGGCGTGGGGCGGAACGGATGAAGCCACCGTCGAGGGACGCAAGAGATTGTCGACGATCCTGTTCTCGTAATTCACGCTGCCGGGGAGGTTCATGCCGATCAACGCCGAATATCGCGGGCCGGCCGACCTACCTGAGGTGATCCCGGTGTTTCCGCTGCCGGGCGCCCTGTTGCTGCCGCGCGGCCAGATGCCGCTGAACATCTTCGAGCAGCGCTATCTCGCCATGGTCGACGACGCCTTCCGCGACGGCCACCGCCTGATCGGCATGATCCAGCCCGACGTCACGCATTCGCAGAACGAGGCGCGCCCTGCCCTGTTCAGCGTCGGCTGCGTCGGCCGCATCACCCAGCTCGCCGAATCCGGCGACGGCCGCTACATCCTCGAGCTGACCGGCATCTCGCGCTTCAAGGTGGTCGAGGAAATCAGCGCGCTCACCGCGTACCGGCAGTGCAAGGTGGACTATTTCCGCTTCATCGACGACTTCACCGCGCGCAAGGGCGAGGACGCCGTCGACCGCGAAGCGCTGCTCGCGGTGCTGACGGATTTCCTGAAGGCCAACGACCTCAAGGTCGACTGGGAAGGCGTCGAGAGCGCGCCGAACGAGGCGCTGGTCAACGCGCTCGCGATGATGTCGCCCTACGGTCCCGCCGAAAAGCAGGCGATGCTGGAAGCGCCTGATCTGAAGACGCGCGCCGAAATCCTGATCGCGGTCACCGAGATGGACCTCGCCAAGAAGCGCACCAGCGGCGACCCGCCGCTGCAGTGAGGCGGCAGGGGTCATTCCCGGACGAGATCAAACGTCAGCTCACGATGAAGGCATATCCGCCAGGGGGCCGCCTCCGGGCTCATGCATCGCAGCAACGGGTTCTATTCGATTACCTCGTCGGCCATGACGAGCAGCGTCTGCGGGACGGCCACGCCAAGCGCCTTGGCGGTCTTCAGGTTGACGATCATCTCGAATTTGGTCGGACGCTCGACCGGTAGATCGGCGGGATGCAAGCCCTGCAAGATCTTGCCGACCATGGTGCCCACCTGACGAAAGGTACCGAGAAGACTCGGCCCGTAGGCCATGAAGCCGCCCGCGCGGGCAATGTCGGGAAACAATGTCGCGATGGGCAGATGCCGGGCGAGCGCAAGTTCAGCGATAAACTTCGGATCAGTTCCGAAAAGTGGCGATGAAAGTATGACGACGGCATCGGGCCGTCGTGCGCTGGCGGTTTGGAAGCCAAGCTCCATCTTGTCGATGGCGCGGATCTCGATCACCTCCAGTTTGACATTCAGCAAGCGGCCGGCCGCTTCGACCGCGTTCAGTTGCAAGGGACCAGTACTGGGGTCCCAGAGAACGACGGCGTTCGCCAGCGTCGGGATCGCTTCTTTCAGCAGTTGGAGCCACTTCGTGCCGAACTCGGGAAAGTCGGAAAACACACCCGTGATGTTGCCGCCGGGGCGGGCAAGGCTTGCCACAAAACCATTGCCGACCGGGTCGCTTTCCAGATCGGCGGCGACGATAGGAATAGTCGAGGTGGCGGATTGGGCGGCTCGCACTGCGAGCGGGCTCGCGGGAACAATCACGTCCACTTTGCGCTCGACGAGATCGGCCGCCAATGGAGCAAGCTTCGTGGGATCGCCCTCGGAAGCGCGCGTCAGAAATTCCACACGGTCGGCATCGGCATAGCCGACCGTGTGCAGGCCCTCGCGCAACGCGGCGATCCGCGTATTGGCCACCGCAGCTACGCCTGGATAGAGAAAGCCGACCTGCAAAACCCGGCCGGCTTGTTGCGCACGCACTGCAAGTGGCCAGCCAGCGGCTACCACACCGAGTCCACAGAGAAATTGACGACGCTTCATATCCAATCCCAAGCTCAGGCGTAGAGATCGTACCAATGTTGAGGCCCCAAGCGCCAGTCCGGCCACGGGTCATGGCATGACCAATCCACGTCGCGGTTGGGTGACAAGCGCTAATATTGCGATCGGTAAATCACGTCGGCTCTTCCTCCGAAGACTTACGCGAGGCAGGCCGACTTCGCCGCGATAAATCGGCGTCGCATGTCCACCTTACACTCGAAAGCGGACAGCCCCGAGTTGCGAGCACACGCGATCAGTAGCCCGCCACTGCCATCGCGGCAACCGCGCCGAGCACCATCCAGCCGAAATGCCGGCCGCGCGTGCCGACGGCATTGCCGAGCGCGCTGAAGCCGAACAGGCAGGCCAATGTCACCACGATCCAGTGCCGCGCGGCATCCGAGGCCATCGAGGGTGCTGCGATCAGCAGCACGCCGCCGGCGATCCAGGCGACGGTTGGGACTTGCCAGACAAAGCGGAACAGCGTGCGCAATCGTTGCGGCTCGATGGTCACGCGCGGGAACACTTTTGTCTCCGACAGCACGCCGTGGATCAATGCGGCGGCGATCGCCGCCACGCCGGAAACCTGCAACAGGATATCACGCATCGCATCCTCCATACAGTTGTGTATGTCGATAGGCCGGACGCTGGCGCCTGTCAATACAGTCCTGTATGGTGTCCGGCATGACCGATCAACTTTCCGCGCAGGACTGGCTCGATTTGGGCCTCAAGACGCTGGCCACCCAGGGTTTCGCGGCGCTGAAGGCCGAGCCCCTGGCCAAGGCGATGGGCGTGTCGCGCGGCAGCTTCTACTGGCATTTTGCAGATATCGGCGCGTTCCATGCGGCGATCCTGAAAGCTTGGCGCGAGGTCGCGGCGGAAGCGATCATCGATCAGGTCGAGTTGGCCTCGACCGACGACGATCCGCTCGCCGTGCTGCTGCAGCGGGTGTTTTCGGAAAAGCTGGCGCTGGAGCGCGCGGTGCGGAGTTGGGCAGCATTCGATACCGCGGCGCGCGCCGCAGTGCAGGCAATCGACCGAAGGCGGCTCGATTATGTCGAGAGCCTGATCCGCGCCCGTGGCGTCGCCGGCGAGATCGCCCAGGCGCGCGCGCAAGTCCTGTATTGGGCATTCCTCGGCTATGCGCTGTCGGACCGGCCGTTGCCGAAGGCGCCGCGCGAGGCGATGCTCGGGGAATTGATGCGGATCGCGCTGAGTTAATGCTGCCGGCCGTCTGGGTGTGCTAAGGCGTGGGCTGCCGAAGCAGAGAGAAGCCGATGACCGCCACGCCGGAACGCCCCGAAAACACCGTCGATCCGAAACTGCTGGAAATCCTGGTCTGTCCGCTGACCAAGGGCCCGCTGGAGTTCGATTCGGCGAAGCAGGAGCTGATCTCGCGTTCGGCGAAACTCGCCTACCCGATCCGCGACGGCATTCCGATCATGCTGCCCGAGGAGGCGCGCAAGATCGAGTGACTTCATGCAGGCCGTTCTCGCTACGCTGCTACTATTGATCTCCGTGGCGAGTGCGGCTGCCGAGGAGAGCCAGGTTCGGATCGGCGCCATCGATGCCGTCCTGAGCATCCCGCCCAACGTCGAAAAGCCGCCGGTGGCGCTCCTGATCGCCGGCTCCGGATCGACCGACCATGACGGCAACGGGCCGCAGGCCAAGCCGGCGACCTTGAAGAAGCTCTCCGACGAGCTGGTGGCGCAGGGCATCGCCACGTTGCGTTACGACAAGCGCGGCGCCGGAGGATGGAAGAAGGAGTTCGGCCGGCCGGAGGATTTCCGCTTCAAGGATTATGTCGACGATGCGGCTGCTCTGGTCGGCTATCTCCGCGGCAGCGGCAAGTTCTCGAAGCTCGCCGTGATCGGACACAGCGAGGGCGGGCTGGTCGCGATCCTCGCCGCGCAGCGCGTGCCGGTCGATCGGCTTGTGCTGCTCGCCACCGCCGCACGGAAACAGGGCGACCTGTTGAAGGCGCAGCTCGAAAAGCAGCTGCCGCCTGAGAAGTTCGAGCCGATTGCGAAAGCGATCGACGCCATCATGGCCGGTCAGATCGTCGATCCGCCGCCGTCGGGGCTTGCGATCGCGCCAGCGATGCAGCCCAGCATCGCTTCAGCCTTCACCGAGGATCCCATCGATCCTCTGAAGAAGATCGACGGGCCGACGCTGGTCATCGCCGGCGGCCGCGACCGGCAACTGGCACGGCTCGACTTCCTGGCGCTGACCACGGCCGACTTCGCGGCAAAATCGCTGTGGCTGCCCGACATGAACCACGTGCTGGTGGACGTGAGTGACGAAGCGGACGATGTCGCGAGCTACAACCAGCCGGAGCGCCCGCTCGATCCGGACCTGATCGAGGCGGTGGCGACTTTCATCAATGAGAAAGAAAGGCGCGATCCGCGCTGATCCTTTCCGTCGTCCCGGCTGCCGGGACACTCGTCATTGCGAGCGAAGCGACGCAATCCATGTCACGGCATAAAGGAAGAATGGATTGCTTCGCCGCTTGCGCTCCTCGCAATGACGGAGCCGCTACAACGCCTCGCCCTTCAACAGCCGCGGCACTTCGCCTGACAGGCCCGCGGCCTGGCGGATGAATATCTCCTTCAGCGGCGGCGCGCGATCGACCAGGCCGAGCCCGATGTCGCGAACGGTGCGGAGCAGCGTGGACTTGTTCGAAAACAGGAGATTGAGCGAGTTGGTGGCAAGCCCCATCGCCATGGTGTCGAAGCGCCGCCAGCGCTGATAGCGCTCGAGCACGTCGCTCTGGCCGAGATCGATGCCGAGCCGCGCCGCATCGACCACGACTTCTGCCAGGGCCGCGACATCCTTCAAGCCGAGGTTCAGGCCTTGCCCCGCGATCGGATGGATCACATGCGCGGCGTCGCCGACCAGCGCCAGCCGGTCCGCGATGAAGGAGCGCGCGACGAAATAGCCGAGCGGAAACGCGCGCGGCTTGTCGAGCACCTTGATCTCGCCGAGATGCAGCCCGAACCGCTGCTCGAGCTCGACCAGGAACTCGGCTTCACCGAGCGCGATGATGCGCGCCGCCTCGCCGCGCTTCTCGGTCCACACCAGCGAGGAGCGATTATTCGTCAGCGGCAGGATCGCGAAGGGGCCGGCGGGCAAAAAATGCTCTTCGGCGCGGCCGTGATGGTCGCGCTCGTGACCGACGGTGACGACAATGCCGGACTGGTCGTAATCCCAGCCATGGGTCGCAATGCCCGCGCGCTCGCGCAGCTTTGAGCGCGCGCCGTCGGCAGCCACCAGCAGGCTCGCGTCGACCACGGTGCCGTCGGCAAGCTGCACGTTGATGCCTTCCGCATGCGCGTCATACGACGTGACCGGCGTCGCGCGAAGCTCGATGCCATGCGCGGTGGCGCGAGCGACCAGGGCATCGATCAGATAGCGGTTCTCGACCATATGCGCGAACGGCTCGCCCGGCTCGACATCGCCAGCGAAAGTGAGGAACACCGGACGGGTGGCGTCTTCGAGCTTCGAGTCCGTGACCACCATGTCTGATATCGGCTGCGCGGTCGAGGCGATATCGCCCCAGACGCCGAGCGCCTCGAACAGCCGCCGGCAAGCCGCGACAATGGCGGTGGCGCGGCCGTCGCGGCTCGGGCGCGTGGCCAGTGCCGGATCGGCCACGGTCACCGCAACCTCGGCGCCGAGCCCCTGGCGCAGCGCCAGCGCCAGCGCCAGCCCGGCAAAGGAGCCGCCGCAAATGACAATGCTTCGCTGTCCTGACATGGAAACCCGCTACCTTACACGCTTGCGCTCCCAGTATAGCTGGGTGAAACAGGCTCGCGAAACAAGTCCCATCCGCCGTCATTTGCGGGATGGTGAATGACGCAGAAAGCCGATGTATGTCCAAAAGTCTGATCGACCTGATCTCCATCCTCGATCTCGAGCCGCTCGAAGTGAACCTGTTCCGCGGCAACAGCCCGAAGACGGGCTGGCAGCGGGTGTTCGGCGGCCAGGTGATCGGGCAGGCGATGGTCGCGGCCTGCCGCACCGTCGAGGGCCGGCTGCCGCATTCGATCCATTGCTATTTCATTCTGCCGGGCGACCCGCAGATCCCGATCATCTACCAGGTCGAACGGCTGCGTGACGGCAAGAGCTATTCAACCAGGCGCGTCACCGCGATCCAGCACGGCAACGCGATCTTCTCCATCATGGTGTCGTTCCACGCCGAGGAACCGAGCAATTTCGACCATCAGGACAAGATGCCCGACGTGCCGCCGCCGGAGAAACTCACGGCCGAGGAAGTTTCCAAACAGCCGATGTTCCGCGAGATGCCGGAGTTCATTCGCCGCTATTACGAATCCGACCGGCCGATCGAGCTCAGGCCCGTCGAGCTCGGACGATATTTCGGCGAGAAGATCGACGACGGCCGCATCCATGTCTGGATCCGCACCGCCGCAAAACTGCCGGACGATCCGGCGCTGCATCTGTGCGCGCTCGCCTATGCGTCGGATTTTTCGCTGCTCGATGCGGTCATGGCGCGCTATGGCCGCACGCTGTTCGACAAGCGCATGATGCCGGCGAGCCTCGATCACGCGATGTGGTTCCACCGCCCGTTCCGCGCCGACGAATGGCTGCTTTACGTCCAGGACTCGCCGAGCGCGCAAGGCGGCCGCGGGCTGACCCGTGGCTCGATCTTCAAGCCCGACGGCACGCTGGTGGCATCGGTAGCGCAGGAAGGCTCGGTGCGCGAGCGGCGATAGTTACGCGTTGCCGGAAGCGCGCCGCTCGACCAGCTCCGTCTGCGACAGCTGCCAGTTCATCATCCAGCGGACCATCCACGGGATCGGAATGATGAAGGAGCTCGCCAGCGCGACCACGATCAGGCGCCAGAGATATTCGAGGCCGGTGCCTTTGAAGACGACCTGCCGTCGCGTGCCCTGGATATTGCGGCAGACCCAGCGCGTCTGCGCGGCATAGACCCAGGCCCAGCCGATGATGGTGAAGATCGCAAGCACCGCCAGGATGCTGTAGCCGAGATAGGCCCAGATCGAGCCCGAGAAGCTGAGGCCAAGCGGCTGTCCGTTCGACGCAAGATTGGCGACGAAATATCTGAGGAACAGCCAGTAGAGCGCGAACTGGGCGAGGTTGAGGAGGCTGCTGAGGGCGTGACTGCCGATCAGGGAAATGAGGATGACCACAACGATCGCGCCGAAGTACCAAGCCGCAATGGTCAGCGGCTTGCCCTCGAAAGAAAGATTCGGCCGTCCCGGCACCTGCACGCGGGAGACGAACCAGTTCGCATACCAGCAGAGCACCCAGGGCGCCGGGATCACGACGACCATGCCGAGCAGGAACAGGAAACTCCGCCAGGTGAACTCCCAAATCCCCACGTCGAGCGATAGCGCGCTGCCCGCGGCGCCATCGCCGTAGCCGCCGCCATAGCCACCCGCGCCCATGACGGCGCCGCCTTGCGGAGTTACCGACGGCGGGGCGCCGCCACCTGCCATCAATCCCGGCACCTCGCCGGCCTTTTGCCAGCCGGCCATACCTTCGCACCAGACCAGCGTCTGTGCGTTGACCTGCCCGCGCGCGATCAGGTCGCGAAACTGCGCCTCGGGATAGGGACCTTGTTGTTGTCCGCCAGCGGCAAAAAACCAGGATCGGTTGGACATGCGATTCCCCCAAAAGACCACTCAGTAGGGTCCACTAAAACATTCACCACGAAAACGGCGGGTCGCTTGGAGCCCGCCAAAGACCGTATTCTGACGGAGGAGTTGCGGCCCTGTACAGGGCTTGGAGGTCACAGCGCGAAAGGATTCCGCTTAACGCTGCAAGTTTTTTGTGCCATTTGCCCGAAAAGATGCCAGATTTGCGCCGGCAGCCGCCGATCGGCCGCCAGCTTAAGCCACCGGGGAACAAGGCCTGACCATGAAACTCGTCGTCGCCATCATCAAACCCTTCAAGCTGGACGAGGTCCGTCAGGCGCTCACCGGCATTGGCGTGCACGGCATGACCGTCACCGAAGTCAAGGGTTATGGCCGCCAGAAAGGCCACACCGAGATCTATCGCGGTGCGGAATATGTCGTGAATTTCCTGCCGAAATTGCGGATCGAGATCGCGGTCTCCTCCGATCTCGCCGACAAGGCGGTCGAGGTCATCACGGCCAACGCGCGTACCGGACAGATCGGCGATGGCAAGATTTTTGTCACGCCGATCGATCACGCACTGCGCATCCGCACCGGCGAGACCGACAGCGACGCGCTTTAAGCGCATGATCTGGAAAAGTGGGAACCGGTTTTCCCTCGCGACAAACGCGAGGCGTTTGCGCGGAGATCATGCGCCAAAGATAAAAGTTCATTCCAAAGCGCCGCCGCCAAGGATGCCGAGCGGCGATCAATCAACGACGAACCTTGCCGGGGAAAGTCATGGGGGCACATTCTTTTCGTGCAGCACTGCGTGCTGCGCCGATCGCGTCAGCTGCGATCATCACGCTGACGACGCCGGCTCTCGCCGCGCCGTCCGAAATCTCCCCCGCCGACACCGCGTGGATGATGGTCGCGACCGCGCTGGTGCTGATGATGACCATCCCGGGGCTGGCGCTGTTCTACTCCGGCATGGTGCGCAAGAAGAACGTGCTGGCGACCATGGCGCAGAGCCTCGCCGCGGTGATGATCATTTCCATTCTGTGGGTCGCCTTCGGGTACACGCTCGCCTTCGTCGGTGACGGTCCGTGGCTCGGCAATTTCGGCCGCGCCTTTCTCGCGGGCATGACGATGGACAGCGTCAATCCCGCGGCAAAGACCATCCCCGAAGCTCTCTTCATGCTCTACCAGATGACGTTCGCGATCATCACGGTGGCGCTGGTGGCGGGCTCGGTCGCCGACCGCATGCGTTTCTCGGCGTATCTGGTGTTCTCCATCGCCTGGTTCATCTTCGTCTATGTGCCGCTGGCGCATTGGGTCTGGGGCGGCGGCTTTCTCGGCACCATGGGGGTGCTGGATTTTGCCGGCGGCCTCGTCGTGCATCTCTCTGCGGGCGTCGGCGGCCTGGTCGCGGCCAAAGTGCTCGGCCGGAGACAGGGCTACGGTACCGAAAATCTCTCGCCGTTCGATCTGTCGCTCGCCGTGGTCGGCACTGGATTGTTGTGGGTCGGCTGGTTCGGCTTCAACGGTGGCTCGGCGCTGTCGGCCTCACCGCGCGCGGTGATGGCGATCATCGCCACCCATCTGGCGGCTTCCTCCGGCGCGCTGGTCTGGGGCGGCATCGAATGGTCGGTGCGGCGCAAGCCGTCCGTGCTCGGGATGATCTCGGGCGCGGTCGCCGGCCTCGGCACCATCACGCCGGCCTCCGGCTTCGTTGAGCCCTGGCACGGCATCATCATCGGCGGCATCGCCGGCGCGGTCTGCTACTGGGCCTGCACCTCGCTGAAGCACCGCTTCAACTACGACGACTCGCTCGACGTCTTCGGCGTGCACGGCATCGGCGGCATGACCGGCACGCTGTTGTGCGGCGTGTTCGCGACGTCGGCGATCGGCGGGACCGCGGGCCTGATCGAAGGCCACCCGCAGCAACTCCTGATCCAGCTCTATGGCGTCGCCGTCACGCTGGTCTGGTCGGCGGGGGTGACCTATGTCCTGCTCAAGCTGGTTGGCGTCTTCGTGCCGCTCCGGGTTTCCAAGGAGCACGAGATGGAGGGCCTCGACATCACCCAGCACGGCGAAGCGCTGCAGTAATTTCTCTATCCTGGTACCGCTGGCTGCGCACCTCCTGAGCAGCCCTTTATGTCTGAAGCTTGGCACGCTCACAGATTGAGCAACCTTGCCTAAGTTTTGCGCGCGACCGAACAGCGCAGGTTTCGCCGGCACCCGCCCCGCGCGAAAATGCCCGCATTCATAATTCGTTAGGGCAACCCCGCCGATCTGGCACGGCATTTGATTCTATGGGTCCCGGCTGCGGCCGCGTAGTGAACTTTCTCCGCGTGGTGAACCTCAGTCGAGAACGTCCGGTCAGGTCCAGGATCAAGTCACGACCGGGCACAAGCGGGGATAGGACCCATGAAAATTGTTATGGCGATCATCAAGCCATTCAAGCTCGAAGAAGTCCGGGATGCCCTGACCGCCATTGGCGTTCACGGTCTCACGGTGACGGAAGTCAAGGGATATGGCCGGCAAAAGGGCCACACGGAAATCTACCGAGGCGCGGAATACGCGGTGAGCTTCCTGCCCAAGATCAAGATCGAAGTCGCGGTTGCTTCCGAACAGGTCGACAAGACCATCGACGCCATCACCACGGCGGCGAAAACCGGCCAGATCGGCGACGGCAAGATCTTCGTCATCAACCTCGACCACGCGATCCGCATTCGCACCGGCGAGGCCGATGCCGCGGCCCTCTGATTTCGCGCTCACCCTTATCATTCAGGAGACAACAAAATGACGTTCAAGCGTCCCAACAGCGCGGGATTGGCGGCCCTCGCAATTCTTGCAGGGCTCTGCGCCATAGCGCTCGTCGATCCGGCGCTGGCTCAAAACGCGGCGCCAGCGGCCGACGCGGCCAAGGACGCGGCACCCGCCGCTGCCGCAGCACCCGCCGCCGTCCCGAACAAGGGCGACGTGGCCTGGATGCTCACTTCCAGCGCGCTCGTTCTGATGATGTCGATCCCCGGCCTCGCGCTGTTCTATGGCGGCCTCGTCCGCACCAAGAACATGGCTTCGGTCCTGACCCAGGTGTTTGCCATCGTCTCGATGATCGGCGTGACCTGGACGCTCTACGGCTACTCGATGGCCTTCTCCGACGGCGGCAGCATGACGCCTTGGGTCGGCGGCTTCACCAAGGCCTTCCTGCACGGCGTCGATTCCTCGACGACGGCGGCGACCTTCTCCAATGGCGTCGTCATTCCGGAGCTCGCCTACTTCGTGTTCCAGATGACCTTCGCCATGATCACCCCGGCCCTGATCGTCGGCGCGTTTGCCGAGCGCATCAAGTTCTCGGCGGTGATGCTGTTCATCCTGCTGTGGTCGACCTTCATCTACTACCCGATCGCCCATTGGGTCTGGTACGTGGCCGCTCCCGATGACGTAGCCAACGCCGCCAAGGCGCTGGCTGCCGCCACCGACGCGGCGGCGAAGACCGCGGCGCAGGCCAAGCTCGACGAGGTTACCGGCGCCGTCGGCTGGCTCGCCGGCGCGGGCGCGCTCGACTTCGCGGGCGGCACGGTCGTGCACATCAATGCCGGCATCGCGGGCCTCGTCGGCGCGCTGATCATCGGCAAGCGCACCGGCTACGGCAAGGACCTGATGGCTCCGCACTCGCTGACCATGACCATGATCGGCGCCTCGCTGCTCTGGGTCGGCTGGTTCGGCTTCAACGCCGGCTCGAACCTCGAGGCCAACGGCACCACCGCGCTCGCCTTCGTCAACACCATGGTGGCGACCGCGGGTGCGGCGCTGTCCTGGCTGCTCTTCGAATGGATCTTCAAGGGCAAGCCCTCGCTGCTCGGCATCTGCTCCGGTGCGGTGGCGGGTCTCGTGGCGGTGACGCCGGCGTCCGGCTTCGCCGGCCCGATCGGTGCGCTGGTCCTCGGCCTCGTGGTCTCGCCGGTCTGCCTGTTCTTCGTCTCCACCGTGAAGAACACCTTCGGCTATGACGACGCGCTTGATGTCTTCGGCGTCCACTGCATCGGCGGCATCATCGGCGCGCTGGGCACCGGCATCCTGGTCAACCCCGCGCTGGGCGGCGTCGGCATCACCGACTACACCAACATCACGGGCAACAATGCCGGTACCTACGACTTCGTCACCCAGATGATCGCGCAGGGCAAGGCCGTGTGCGCCACGCTGGTGTGGTCGGGCGTCGGTTCGGCGATCCTCTACAAGGTCGTCGACGTGATCGTGGGCCTGCGTCCCTCGGTCGAGCAGGAGCGCGAAGGCCTCGACATCACCGACCACGGCGAGCGCGCCTATAATTACTGATTTCCTCCCGGGACCTGGGTCTCACGAGACCCAGGTCCACAACTTCGGTTTGGGCACATACCCGGCAATGCCTCGACCGTTGAGGGGCTCCAGCGCAAGTTGGAGCCCCTTTCTTTTTTCGTCCTTCGGCGATTGCCAGCCCGTATCGGGCGTCCGACACTGCCGGCAACAAATCCGGGAGGACGTCATGAAGCTAGAAGGCGGATGCTATTGCGGAGCGGTGCGCTATGTCGCCGAGGGCGAGCCGATGCTCAAGGCCCAGTGCCATTGCCGCGAATGCCAGTACATCACCGGCGGCTCGCCCAACATGTTCGTGGCGATGCCGCCCGATGGCTTCAAATACACCAAGGGCGCGCCGAAGCAGTTTACGCGCAAGGATCTGGAAAAGCCGGTGACGCGGGAGTTTTGCGCCGAATGCGGCACGCATGTCGTGACCCGGCCGCAGCGGCCCGTGGTGGTGATCAAAGTCGGTACGCTCGACAAACCCGCCGAGATCATGCCGCAGATCGCGATCTTTACCGTCGACAAGCAGCCGTTCCACCACGTGCCCGACGGCATGCCGGCATTCGAGCGGCGGCCGCCGCAGTAGAAGGCTTACGCGTCACACGGAAGGCACCCAAACCCTGCCGTCGAACAGCCGGCGCGCGGTCCGGTAGAACGATCCCGCGCGCGCGATCCACGCGCCGCCTTCCTGCACGACGTCGGCGTCCACGGTCAGCACGCCGCTGGGCATGCCGAGGCGCAGCGATTTGCTGCCTGCCGCAGGCGACAGCGCTTCGGCAACCACTGTGCCGGTGATGCGCGCGGCGACCGCCGTGCAGAGCGAGATCGTGACCGGCAGCGCCCGGTGCGGCTGTCCGCTGGAGACGACGCGGACCGTCAGATCGACGCCGGCGGCGTGAATGGTCTCGCCGGTAAGTGTCGGCGCATCCGCGGGCGGACTGACGAACGCCATGAAAGGCACCGCGCTGATGGCACGCGCGGCGTCGGCGTCGGGCGCAATTCCCATCCGCACCGATCCCTGGACCCCGATGTCGTCGAGCAGCCGCATGATTTTTGGGTTGGCTTCGAGTTGCTCGGGCAGCTCCGTGCCGGTCAGGCCGATATCGCGGGCGCGCACGAAGACCGCGGGGTTGGCGGCATCGACCAGCGAAGCGTCGATCGCACCGAGGCCCGGCACCTCCAGGCGATCCATCGTTTTGCCTGATGGCAGCAGCTTGCCTGTCGCGGCGCCACCGGGCTCGACAAAGTCGAGCCGCACCGGCGCGCCTGTGCCGGCCACACCGGGGATGACGAGATCGCCATCGTAACGCGCGCGATCGCCGTCCAGCGGGAAGGTGGCGCGAATGATCTTTTTCGTATTCGTATTGAAGATGCGCACCGTTGCGCTGTCGCCGCTCGCGCGGATCAGGCCCTCGTCGATCGCGAAGGGGCCGACCGCCGAGCTCATGTTGCCGCAATTGCCCTTGTAGTCGACCTTGTTCTCCCTCACCTGCACTTGCGCGAAGGTGTAGTCGATATCCGCATCGTCTCGCGCGGAGGGCGCGAGCACGCAGACCTTCGACACCGACGAGACTCCACCGCCCATGCCGTCAAGCTGCCGGCCGTAGGGATCAGGCGACCCCATCGCCGCCGTGAACAAATCATCCCACGCCGCGCGATCCTCCGGCAGGTCGCGCGCGTGGAACATGATCGCCTTGCTGGTGCCGCCGCGCATGAAGACGGCGGGAATGGGACGTTGCATGGATGGAGCTTTCTGATTTGCGGCGCCAGGCGGCCGGGATTGCGAGCCGCACGGACACGGCTGTTTGTGCCTCGATCTGTGGTTATCAGTCCAGCCCGGCGGCTAACCAGATTTCTGGTACTGCGGCAGAAGCCGGCATCGCGATCTGTTTGACCGGGTGCGGTCCTCAACCCATTGCCAGGCGCATGACGGCTTCGACGTGTATTGCGGCGCAATCGACCAGGGGAAAATCGGCAGTCTTCTCATCGAAGACCAAAGCCAGATCGGTCCCTCCAAGCATGATGGCTTCGGCGCCCCTGTCCTGCAGCAGCCGCTGGCCGACGGCGGTGAAGACCGCCCGTTGCGCAGGAGTGGCCACACCCGAAGCTGCCATGACGACATAGGCGTCGTGGACGTCATCGAGATCATGGCCGTCTAGCGGGACGATCTCGGCGGAAGTGACGCCCCCATAGAAGCGCGTTTCCATGACTGTCCGAGTTCCCAATATCCCGATCCGTTTGAGCCCGCGCGCTTCGATGGCAGCGCTGACTTCGGCAATCATATCCACGACGGGGAGCGGCGACACATCCTTGAATCCGTCGATACAAAAATGGCCCGCGATCGAGGTGACAACGACACAGCCAGCGCCGGCCGCAACGAGTCGATCCGTCAAACGCTGGTATATTGCGATCTGTGCCTTCGCGTCGTTACGCGCAAGATGCGCAAGCAGGGTCGGCGTATCGGCATGAACGATCGTCAGCTCGAGCGCGGTGTTCTTGCCTGCAAAGGCTGAAATCAAGCGCCGGTAATAGAAGTCTGTCGCGGCAGGGCCAATCCCGCCAATAAGACCGATGTGCATTCGCCAGAACTCCAGTCGCAGGGATGTCCTGCTTGACGAGCCAAGCAGCGACGAAGCGTACCCGACGCACTTCCGTCAACAATGTTGTCCTTCTTCCGCGTGCGGTGCAAGGCGCGTCAAGCTTCCCCAGCTTCACAACGCGATCTGAGACTAAGGATGCGCGCCTAGGTCGCGATTCTTCACTGTGCCAAATCCGATCTTGATGTAGTGTTGCATTCCAAATGCAAAGAAGCGGGTGATCAAAACCCCCCAGGGCAACAACTCAGGGAGGACGCGGTATGGCACGGGCGGCAACCAATCACCTGACGAACCGCCGGGGATTTCTCAAGCTTGCAGCCGCGGGCACCGCGGCGGCGCTAAGCCGGCCGACGGCGGCGCGCGCTGCGGAGAAGACCATCACCATCTTGCACGAAAGCTCGTTCATCAAACCGTTCGACGAGTATGTCGCGAACACGCTTGCCCCGGCCTACGAAAAAGAGACCGGCATCAAGGTCAGCTACGAGGTGACCAGTGTCGGCAGCTTGCCGACGCGGATCAGCACCATTGCGGAGACCGGCTCGGGCGCCGACATCACGATGAACGGCCTGCTGCAGGTGATCCAGTTCAGCAACAAATATCTCGACGTCGGCGACATCGCCGAGGATGTCGGCAAGGCGCAGGGTGGCTGGTACGACGCCGGCAAGGAGGCCGTCGTCGTCGAGGGCAAATGGAAGGCCATCCCGTTCGCCAACATCGGTCAATTGATGAACTGGCGCACCGACTGGTTCGCCGAGGTCGGGGTCAAGAAGTTTCCGGAGACGTGGGAAGAACTCCATGAGGTCGGCAAGAAGCTGAAGGCCAAGGATCACCCCTTCGGCATGGAGCTCGGCCATGGCTTCGGCGACAATCACGGCTGGCTCTACCCGCTGCTGTGGTCCTACGGCGGCGCCGAGGTCGCGGCCGACGGCAAGACGGTGGTGATCAATTCGGACGAGACCGCGCGCGCCGTGGATTTCTGCCGCCAGTTCTTCAAGGACACGATGCTTGACGACGCGCTTGGCTGGACCGACGTCAGCAACAACAAGGCGTGGATGTCGGAGCAGATCTCCTGCACCAACAATGCCGAGAGCATCCTGTGGTTCGCCAAGCGCGAGTTTCCCGACATCGCCAAGGTCACCGACCAGGCAATGAATCCGGCCGGGCCGAAAGGACGCTTCCACCTGCTCAACTCGATCAGCCATTCGATCTTCGACTTCTCGCCGGTCAAGGAGGAGGCGCGCACCTTCATGCGCTGGCTGATGGAGCCGAAGCAGCTGGGTGGCTGGTACGCGATCGCCGATTCCTATTACCAGCCATTGCTGCACGGTTACGACACTGCGCCGATGTGGAATGTCGAGCCGCGCAACCTGCCTTTCCGCGATGCGCTCGCAAACGCACATCTGCCGGGCTGGCCCGCTCCGGCGAGCCGGCAACTGGCCGAAAGCGTCGCCAAATACGTCGTCGTCGACATGTTTGCCAAGGCCTGTGCCGGCTCGTCGACCAAGGACGTCATCAAGGACGCCGAGGCACAACTCAAGGACATCTATCGCTCGGCGTAAAACATGACGATTGCTTCCGAGCGTCTCCTCGTACCCGCCCAAGCGACGCGCCGGCGTGCGTCGCTCGGGATGTGGCTCGACCGCCAGGATGTCTTCAGCTGGCTGATGATGGCGCTGCCGCTCGCCTTCCTGGCGGCGCTCGTCGGCTATCCTTTTTTCTACGGCATCCTGCTCAGCCTGGAAGACCGGCCGGTCGCGCACGCCGGCACCTTCGTCGGGCTGAAGAATTTCGTCCACAACGCGCACGATCCGGTGTTCTGGCGGGCGGCGATCAACACCTTCGTCTACACCATCGTGGCGACGCTGTTGAAGATGGTCGGCGGGCTCGGCCTCGCGCTCGCCATGAACCAGCACTTCCGCATGAAGAACCTGGTGCGGGCGCTCCTGCTCCTGCCGTTCATCGTTCCAACCGTGCTGAGCACCGTTGCCTGGTTGTGGATGCTCGACCCGGCTTTCAGCGTCGTCAACCGCATGCTGGTGGCGCTCGGCTGGCCCAAGCCCGGCCCGTCATGGCTCGGCGATCCCACGCTTGCGATGGTCTCGATCATCGTCATCAACACCTGGCGCGGGCTGCCCTTCTATGGAATCACCCTGCTCGCCGGCCTTCAGACAGTGCCTGCCGAACTCTACGAGGCGGCCTCCATCGACGGCGCCGGCGGATGGGAACGATTCCGCTTCATCACCTTGCCGATGCTGCGGCCGATCATCCTGATCGTCACCCTGTTCTCGGTGATCTTCACCTTCGCCGATTTCCAGCTCGTCTACGTCTTGACCCACGGCGGACCGGCGAACGCCACGCAGCTGTTTGCGACCTACGCGTTCGATATCGCGATGAATGGGGGCCAGCTCGGGCTCGGCGCCTCGGTGGCGCTCGCGATGCTGCCGGCGCTGGCGCTATTGATCGTGGCGCTGACCATTTATCTGCGGAGGGAGTGATGGTAAGCGGCGAAGGACGCATCAGGCAGGCGGTCCGGGTATGGCTGCCGGTCGGCTTCTTTCTCGTGGTGGCGCTGTTTCCGTTCTACTGGATGGCGATCACGTCGATCAAGCCGAACGCCGAGCTCTACAACAAGAACGTGACGCCGCTGCTCGTGCATGCGCCGACGCTCAAGCACTATGTCGACCTCCTGACCAAGTCGAGCTTCCTGTTGTGGACCTGGAACACGATGCTGGTGGCGGTCGTGGCGACGGCGATCTCGCTGATCCTCGGTACCATGCTCGCCTATCCGCTGGCGCGCATGCGCTTTGCCGGCTCGTCGCTGATCGCAATGACGATCGCGGCGATATACCTCGTGCCGCAGCCGCTGCTGTTCATCCCGCTCGCCGACGTGATCAACCGCCTCAACCTCGGCAACACGCTGACCTCGGTCATCCTGACCTATCCGACCATGCTGGTGCCGTTCTGCGCTTGGCTATTGCTCGGTTATTTCAAGACCGTTCCGAAGGAATTGGAGGAGGCGGCCCGGATCGACGGCGCCAGCCGCATCCAGACGATGTGGACGATCTTCCTGCCGCTGTGCACGCCGGGGTTCATCTCCGCCGGCATCTTCGCCTTCACGCTCTCGCAGAACGAATTTCTCTACGCCCTGATCTTCCTGACCAAGAGCTCGGTGCGCACCGTGCCGGTCGGCGTCATCGCCGAGCTGATCCGCGGCGACGTGTTCTACTGGGGTCAGCTGATGGCGGGCGCGCTGCTCGGCTCGATCCCGGTGGCGCTGATCTACTCGTTCTTCGTCGAACACTACGTCGCCGGCCTCACCGCCGGCTCGGTCAAGGCGTGAATCGGCGGATCTTCCGATTTCAACCTTGACGGGCGTAAGTCTTCACACGGGATCGGCGGGGCGCGATCGTCACGCCGACCCTGACATTTCCATCGCAATCATTGGCGGTGGCCTTGGTGGCCTCGTCGCGGCACTATCGCTTCTGCATGCCGGCTTCGACGTGCACGTTTAAGCAGCGGCTGGCCGGAAGCGAATGCGATCTCTTTCCATGATTGCAACGATTAAATTAGGATGGCTGCCATGGAAGCCGGGGGGCGAGAGATTGACCAGGTCAATGAGGATTGCCGGGCTCTGGCTGGTGGCCGGTGCCGCCATGATGGCGATGCCGGATGCCGCCTTCGCGGCGGAGGTGCGTGTGATGATCTCGGCCGGGTTCTATCACGTCTATGCGGAGCTTGGCCCGGCGTTCGAGCGCGCGAGCGGACATCACCTGATCACGACCCGCGGTCCGTCGATGGGCGACTCGCCTGAAGCGATCCCAACCCGCCTTGCGCATGGTGAAGCCGCCGACGTTGTGATCCTCGACGGCAGCGCTGCCGACAGGCTCGCGGTCCAGGGGTTGGTGCGCGCTGACAGCAAGGTCACGCTCGCGCGCTCGCTCATCGGCATGGTGGTGCGCCAGGGAGCTGCGAAGCCGGACATTGGCAGCGTCGAGGCGTTCAAGCGCGCGCTGCTGGCCGCGAAGTCGATCGCCTACTCGGACAGCGGCAGCGGCACTTATCTGTCGACGCAATTGTTCACAAGGCTTGGTGTTGCCGATCAGGTGTTGCCCAAGAGCCGGAGGATCCGCGGACCGCCGTCAGGCGAGCCGGTCGCGGCTGTCGTTTCGCGCGGCGAAGCGGAGATCGGCTTCCAGCAAGTGAGCGAACTGATCCACGTTGCGGGCGTGAGTTACGTCGGCACGATTCCGGCCGAGCTTCAGCCGGGATTTACCTTCGCGGGTGCGCTAACTCGTTCGGCGCAGGAAGGCGACGCCGCGGCCGCACTGCTCCGCTTCCTCAATTCGTCCGAGGCAACCTCAGTCATCACCAAGGCCGGGCTGTTGCCGGCCGCCGCGCAATAGCAACGCAACAAGGTTGCGCTTGACCTCGATTTGCAGGAGTACCGACATGCAGCTTCCATATCATGATCGCTATGCCTATTCGCCGATCATCGACCGCCCGGATTACTCTTGGCCGGGCGGCAAGCGGCTGGCGGTTTATCTCGGTCTCAACATCGAGCATTTCGGGTTCGGCGCCGGCGAAGGCCATCTTCTGACTGTGGCAGGTGCGCCTCCCGATCCGCGGACCTTCGCCTGGCGGGACTACGGCAACCGGGTCGGCGTCTGGCGCTGCCTCGAGCTGTTCGATGAATTGAGCCTCCCGGCGGCTCATCTCATCAACACGGCAGTCTTCGACTATGCGCCTCGTATCGTCGACGCCTTGAAAGCGCGCGGCGATGAATTCATCGCGCATGGCCGCACCAACGCCGAGCGTCACAGCCATATGTGGGAGGCGGACGAGAAGCGATTCCTGCAGGAGGTGCGCGACGCGATCGAGCGCGCGTCGGGACAGCCGCCGCGAGGCTGGATGGCGCCATGGATGGCGTCCACGCACCATACGCCCGATCTGTTGAAGGAGGTCGGGTTCGATTTCCTGATGGACTGGCCGGCCGACGATCAGCCGCTCTGGATGAAGACGCGCGCCGGTCCGATCATGAGCGTTCCCTACCCGATCGAGATCAACGACAGCCCGCAGATCCTGGTGCGGCATCACTCGCCGGAAGAATTCCGCGATTTCATCATCGGTCAATTCGAGGAATTGCTGCGCCAGTCGACCAAGCAGCCGCTGGTCTGCGGCATCGCCCTGCACACGATGATCGTGGGCCAGCCCTACCGGCTCCGCCTGCTGCGCGAGGCGTTGCAGCACATCGCAAGCCATCCCGAAAAGGACAAGGTGTGGTTCACCCGACCGTCGGCCATTTACGACCATTGCGCAACGCTTTCCGCAAGCCAGTTTCCGCCGGCCTAGCCGGCACGATTGCCGACGATCTACGCATTGCGTGCCGCCGGCATCCGAAACCCTTCACACTTCCGGACTCATGTACCGCAACAAAGTGAGCCTCAGTCGATCACTTCGCCGGCGCGAATGAAGACATTTGACACCAGCAGCCGTAAACTGACGCGATCGATGGATGAGCGCGAGAGCGTTATTCCCCATCCCGCGACGGTGTTAAGCTAGATGAATGACGGGAGCCGCTGGCGTCAGCTTCAATTACCAATGATCTCATCGGCCACCGTTTCGAGAACAGGCGGAATGCTTAAGTTCAATTTTTCTGCGGTTTTTCGGTTGATTATCAGCTCGTAGCGCGATGCTCTGTAAATTGGAAGGTCTCCGGGCCGTTCACCTTTCAAGATGCGGTCTACGTAGGCAACTGCACGCCGCACCAGATCGACGGGATCGGCCGCGTACGACATCAAGGCCCCGGCTGTGACGTACAGACGGGTCGGAGCCAACGTGGGTAACTTTTCGCGAATTGACAGTTCAACTATCTGTCGGAAATTGGCATTATTCTCGGGAAGATCGGGTATTACCAAAAGATCGGCATGCTCGGCAGCGATCCTCGCGAATGCTCGCTCGATTGCTTCCTGACTTACCGGGTCCTCGACCGGCTCCCCAACGATAGTGAAACCAAGACGCCCGGCCGCATCGCGGAATGCTTCGCCGTAGACGGTACGCCAGTAGGAGGCTGGGGCGAGAACAGCGACGCGGGAAGCCCGAGCAGCAAACTCTCGAAACAGAGATAGGCGCTTGCCGTCGAACTCTGAACTAGCTTCGGTGGCGACGCCCGTGAAGTTCTTGCCTGGATGCGACAGGTCTTCAACAATTCCAAACGAGATCGGGTCAGCGGTATAGCCGACGATCGGAATGGAAGTCGTCGTCGTCTTCAACTGCCGCACCATGCGCGACGTAAAGGCGAAGATGACGTCGGGAGTGGCAGCGACAACCTCGCGAGCAGTGTCGGGAATCCGCTCGCTCTGACCGCCACTGGTAAATCGCAAGACGACAAGGTTCTTTCCCTCCACGTATCCGAGCCGACGAAGTTCCTCAAAGAACGTTCTGAAATAAACGCTGGTGCTTCCTTCGTGCATTTGGGTTACCGGCGTCGATCCCACCGACACGAGAGCGACGCGCTTCAGCGCCTCGCCGCCGCTGGCGGCCCCGCTGACGATTGTGGCCAATAGCCTACCAAAGAGGCCGACGAAATCCCGTCGTCGCATCTGTCCCTCTCCAAGGACTAACCCAACTTGCGCAGTTGGAGCGGGGATTTGGCTATTTTTCGAGATTTTGGTTGGCCTGACTTGAATCGGATCAAATGGTTAGATGGTGCGAAGCGGGGATTTCGGCGTGTAGTGCCAACCTAGGGTATTTTCTGGATGCGACGAGTCGGATTGATTGGGGCGCATGTATCTGCGCCACACCACGATACGCAAGGATGGGAAGATTCATCGCTACTGGCGCCTTGTGCGCAGCGTGCGTGTTGGCCGTCGGATCATTCAGCAAACGGTGGCCCAACTCGGCGAGCTTGATGAGCGGGGGCGCGTGCAAGCACGGGCGCTGGCGCACCGGCTGATTGGCAGTCCCGAGCGAGCGCAGCTGTTCGATGATGGCAGCGAGCAATTGACGGTGCCGGTGCGGCTGAAGGGCATTCGCATCGAGCGCCCGCGCCAGTTCGGCGATGTCTATTTGGCGCTCGCGCTGTGGCGCGGCACTGGACTTGAGGCTCTGTGCGAACGGCTGCTTCCGATTGGCAAGGAGCGCATCGCGTGGGCGAAGATGGCGGTGGTGCTGGTGGCGGCGCGGTTTTGCGAGCCGTCGAGTGAGTTGCATATTGCTGAGGATTGGTATCGACGCACGGCACTCTCGGATCTGCTGCAACTCGGTGACGAAGAGGTCAACAAGGATCGGCTCTATCGCGGGCTCGATCATCTGCTCGCACACAAGGCCGAACTCGAAGCGCATCTGTCGCAGCGCTGCGGAGAGCTGTTTGGCGTTCAGAATGAGGTGCTGCTCTACGACGTGACGAGCACGTATTTTGAGGGCCAGGCCGCGGCAAATCCGCAGGCGCAGCGCGGCTATTCCCGAGATCATCGTCCCGACTGCAAGCAGGTATGCATCGCGCTCGTCGTGACCTTCGACGGCTTTCCTTTGGGCTACGAGGTATTCGCCGGCAACACCCACGATTCGCGAACCTTGCAGACGATCGTAGCCACCATGGAGGCTCGGCATGGCATGCTCGGGCGGGTCTGGATCACCGACCGCGGCATGGCCAGCGCCGACAATCTGGCGTGGCTGCGCCAGACTGGCCGGCGCTACATCATCGGTGCGCCGAAGTCGGAGCTGAAGAAGTTCGCCTCTGAACTCGCTCGCCCGGATGGCTGGCGCTTGGTCAACGAGGGCGTCGAGGTCAAGCTGACGCGGCACCCCGAGACCGGCGAGACCGTGATCCTGTGCCGCTCCGCCGATCGGCGCAGCAAAGAGCGCGCCATGCACGACAAATTCAGCCGGCGGATCGAAGAAGCGCTCGATCGCCTGGCGGCGCGCCTGGCGCGTTCGAAGAAGCGCGTCGATCCGGCGACGGTGAACCGGCAAATCGGCCGCATCCTGCAGCAAAACCAGCGATCCGCCGCCCGCTTCGCGATTACGCTGGAGCCGGACGGCTGCCCCGCGGGTGTCCGCCTTGGCGTCGTTTACAATGCCTCGTTCGACGACTGGGCCGCACTCTCGGAGGGCGCCTATCTGTTGCGTTCGAACATCTGCGATTGGAGCGATCGGCAGCTCTGGAAGGCCTATATCCAGCTCACGCAGGCCGAAGCCGCTTTTCGTATCCAGAAAGATCAGTTGAACGTGCGTCCGATCTGGCACCAGCGCGAGGACCGGGTTCAAGCCCATATCCTCGTCTGCTTTCTGGCCTTCGTGCTGTGGAAGAGCCTGGAGATGTGGCAGAGCCGCGCCGGTCTCGGCAATTCGCCGCGCACTATCCTGGAAGAACTCAGACGCATTCAGTCCCAGGACGTCGTTCTGCCGACCGCAGCGCATGGCCAGATTCGCCTGCGCTGCGTGACCCAGCCAGACCCGGCACAGGCCGCTCTCCTCAACCGTCTCGGCATTACTCTGCCAAAGCGCATGCGCCTCGCCGAGCACCACCTGCCAGCTCTCGAACAAACCGCCTGATCCCAATCCGCAAAAATGTAGTGCCAACTTTTTGGCTAAGGCATTGATTTACCTATGGTCAAGGTGCGATTCTGCGCAAGTTGGGCTAAGGCGATGAATGCAGAGCCTACCAGTTTGCGAAGCGGCTGGGGCGGCGATTAAGGGGCATTTTGCCCAAAGCGGTATTCTACCCGGGGCTGGAAACCGGTGCCGGTGCGCTCGGTGCCCCTCATGCGATCCGCCTGCCCCTTGCGACCCTCCCCTCGAACCGATCCACCCGTCGTCGCGGGCTGTGACTTCATCATCGGCCAGTTCGAGGAATTGCTGCGCCAGTCGGCCAAGCAGCCGCTGGTCTGCGGTATCGCGTTGCACACGATGATCGTGGGCCAACCTTACCGGCTTCGCATGCTGCGCGAGGCGCTGCAGCACATCGTGAGCCATCCCGAGAGGGACAAGGTGTGGTTCACTCGGCCGTCGGCAATCTATGATCATTGCGCCGCCTTGCCCGCGAGCCAATTTCCGCGGGCGTAGCTGGTGCGTTACGGCGCGATCAGATTCACCGTCGGGAAATAGCTGCGGTAGCGCCTGACGTCGCGGGTCAACAAGGGCAGGCGTTCCACTGCGGCATGAGCGCCGATAAGGAAATCGGACAGCACGCCAGTACGAACGCCATCGGCCGTTCGATAACGCAAGTAGGCCTTGCCCGCGAGGAACAGAGCAGCGCGCGGCATCGCCACGAGATCCACGCGCAGGTCGCGGAAGATCGAGTCGACGGTGTCAACCGAAGGATATCGAGTGGACACCTCGGCATAAACAACGTCGTTGATCACAAGCGGCCCGTTCGAAGCAGCATCTTCCAGCTTCTCAAGCGACCATTGCCACCAATCAGGCGTTCGGGTGACAATATCGAGCAGTATGTTCGAATCGACCAATGTCATTCCGGCTCGCCGCGAAGGAGCTCCATCAGCTCATCCGTGGTGAGGCCCGGCCCAGCAGAGCCGACCGCCTTGGCAAAACGGCTCGGCGGGCCTCGTACCATCGGCCCTTTCAATGACGATGTTGCCGTCATCCCCGCGCCGGAAATTCACCTCGCTGCCCGGCTCGATCCCGAGATAATCGCGGATCGGCTTCGGAATCGTCACCTGCCCCTTGCTCGTCACGGTAGTTGCCATCGCCGCCCACCCGGTATTACCACTCGAAGATATGGTAATACCTTGCAATCTGTCCACTATCGTCGATGGTTAATCGCGTCTTAACCTCGCCGTATCTATGGTGGTCTGTCGCTTCCGGCCGGTCTCGTTTGCGCGACCGGCGGCCTCAAGAAATGCTGGCGCTTTAACGCATGGCCATGACCGCTTCATCCCGCGCCCCGCAAGGCGACGGACTCACGGAAAGCGAACGCTCGCCCTTTGCCCGGACGACGGAGCTGCTCGCGCCCTATAAGCCCGCCAAGCCCTTGATTACGCTGTCATTAGGCGAGCCACAGCATCCGGTGCCTGATTTCGTCGGACCGGTGCTGGCGCAATACATCGCCGATTTCGGCCGCTATCCGCTGGCCAAGGGCATCGAGCCGTTCCGCAAGGCCGCTGCGGCCTGGCTCTCGACCCGGTTCCGGTTGCCGCGACCGGTTGATCCCGACAGCGAGATTTTGGTGCTCAACGGCAGCCGCGAGGGCCTGTTCTTCGCCGCGCTGACCGCGAAGGATTATGTCGGCGAGCGCCGCGGCCGGCCGGCGATCCTGATGCCCAATCCGTTCTACCCGGCCTATGGCGCAGGCAGCCGCGCCGCAGGCTGCGAGCAGATCTATCTGCCGACCACCGTCGACAACGGTTTCCTGCCCGATCTCGACGCAATCGATGACGCGACGCTGGCGCGGACGGTTGCGTTCTACATCGCCTCGCCCGCCAATCCGCAAGGCTCGGTGGCAACGCCGGAATATTTCCGCAAGTTGAAGCAGCTCGCCGATCGCTTCGGCTTCATCATTCTCAGCGACGAGTGCTACTCGGAGATCTACACGCGTGAGGCGCCGGGCAGCATGCTCGAGGAGGCCGGGCCTGATTTCAAAAACGTCGTCGCTTTCCAGTCGCTCTCAAAGCGCTCGAATTTGCCCGGCATGCGCGTCGGCTTTGCCGCCGGCGACAAGAAGGTTCTCGCGGCCTTCCACGAGCTGCGCAATGTCGCGGCACCCCAGGTGCCGGTGCCGTTGCAGCATGTCGCGACCGCTGCCTATGGCGACGAGGCGCATGTCGAGGAGAACCGGAAACTCTATCGGATCAAGTTCGATCTCGCCGACCAGATCCTAGCCAATCGCTACGGCTACAAGCGCCCGGCCGGCGGCTTCTGTGTCTGGCTCGATGTGAGCAAGCATGGCGGCGACGAAGCCGCCTGCGTCAAGCTCTATCGCGATGCCGGCGTGCGCGTGATCCCCGGCAGCTATCTGGCGCGGCCGCAAGCCGACGGCTTCAATCCCGGCAAAGGCTTCATCCGGCTCGCGCTGGTGTCCGACAGTGAATCCACGGCCGAGGCGTTGCATCGGCTGGTCGAAACTTTGGCTTAAATCGAGGACCCATGCCGGCGATCGAACGCGTCATCCCCCTGGTCGGACATCTGCCGACCGCGATCCGTGACGCGCTGGTGCGGCGGCTGCGCGAGCTCACCGGCCTCGGCCTGATCGCGTTCGCGGGTGTCGTGTCGGCGGCGCTGATGACGTGGTCGGTGCAGGACCCTTCTCTCAGCCACGCCACCTCGCGCGCGATCCGCAACATCGTCGGCTATCCCGGCGCGATCGGCGCCGATCTCCTGATGCAGATCCTGGGGTTCGGGGCCATCATGCTGATCCTCACCATCGCGGTGTGGGGCTGGCGCATGATGACCCACCGCGGTTTCGACCGCGAAGCGCTGCGGCTCGGCTGCTGGATCCTCTGCACCTTCATCGCCGCGGGCTTTGCCAGCTGCTGGCCGCGCAGCGGCGCCTGGCCGCTGCCGACGGGGTTGGGCGGAGTCGTTGGCGATGCACTGGTGCGCGCGCCTGCTGTGGTGTTCGGCCCGCCCGGCTTCATCTATCGCCTCGTTCTCGGCGTGATCCTGCTGGCCGGCATGATCCCGACCTTCCTGGTCGCAAGCGGGATGGGCTCGCAGCCGAAGGAAGAGGAAACGGCCGCCATCGCGGACGATGACGCGCCGTTCGAGGAGGAAGACGAGGACGACCGCGGCACGATCTCGCTCGGCTGGATATTTCACGCGCTGATGAGCGCCAAGGCGCGGCTGGTCTGGTTCTTCTCGACCGCCTATCGCGCGCTGGTCTCGAGCGGCCCGAAGCCGGGCCCGCGTGCATTCAATCGCCAGGAGCCCAATCTCGGCGGCCGTAACGCGCCATCGATCGCGCCCGAAGCCGAGGATGAGGAAGGCGAGGACGAAGAGGAAGAGGAGGCGCCGGCCCGCGCGCCCCGCAAGAAGGGGGCGCCTCGCACAAGTGCGAAGAAAAATTCCGACAAATGGGAATTCCCGGCGATGTCAATGCTGGCCGCGCCGAAAGCCACTGATCGCCAGCCGCTGTCGAAGGCCGAGCTCGAGGCCAATTCACGCCGGCTCGAAGGCGTGCTCGGGGATTTCGGCGTGCGCGGCGAGATCGCGAAAGCCAATCCCGGTCCGGTCGTCACGCTGTACGAGCTGGAGCCCGCTCCCGGCATCAAGTCCTCGCGCGTGATCGGACTGGCCGATGACATCGCCCGTTCGATGAGCGCGCTGTCGGCGCGCGTCGCCGTGGTTCCCGGTCGTAACGCCATCGGCATCGAACTGCCAAATGCGCATCGCGAGAAGGTCTATCTGCGCGAGCTGCTGGTCGCCAAGGAGGCCGTCGAGTCCGTCGCAAAGCTTCCGCTCTGCCTCGGCAAGACCATCGGCGGCGATCCCGTCATCATCGATCTCGCCCGCACGCCGCACATGCTGATCGCCGGTACCACCGGCTCCGGCAAATCGGTGGCCATCAACACCATGATCCTGAGCCTGGTCTACCGGCTGCGACCGGACCAGTGCCGGCTGATCATGGTCGATCCCAAGATGCTCGAGCTCTCCGTCTATGACGGCATTCCGCATCTTTTGACGCCTGTCGTCACCGATCCGAAGAAGGCCGTCGTCGCGCTGAAATGGGCGGTGCGCGAGATGGAGGAGCGTTACAAGCGGATGGCCAAGCTCGGTGTGCGCAACATCGACGGCTACAATGCGCGGCTCGGCGAAGCCAGGGCGAAGGGCGAGGAGCTGACGCGCACGGTGCATACCGGCTTCGACAAGGAGAGCGGCAAGGCGATCTACGAGGAAGAGAAGCTCGACCTCGATCCGCTGCCCTACATCGTCATCATCGTCGACGAAATGGCCGACCTGATGATGGTCGCCGGCAAGGACATCGAAGGCGCGGTGCAGCGCCTGGCGCAGATGGCGCGTGCCGCCGGCCTGCATGTGATCCTGGCGACGCAGCGTCCGTCGGTCGACGTCATCACCGGCACCATCAAGGCGAACTTCCCGACCCGCATCGCCTTCCAGGTAACTTCCAAGATCGACAGCCGCACCATTTTGGGTGAAATGGGCGCCGAGCAGCTGCTCGGACAGGGCGACATGCTCTACATGGCCGGCGGCGGACGCATCAGCCGCGTGCATGGCCCGTTCGCCTCCGACGAGGAAGTCGAGAAGGTGGTGCGCCATCTCAAGACGCAAGGTACGCCCGAATATCTCGAAGCCGTCACCGCGGAAGAGCCGAGCGAGGAGGACGGCGCGGTGTTCGACGCGACCGGCATGGGAGGCGACGGCGGCGGCGATCTGTTCGCGCAGGCCGTTGCCATCGTCAAACGCGACCGCAAGGCGTCGACCTCCTATATCCAGCGCCGCCTGCAGATCGGTTACAACCGCGCGGCCTCGCTGATGGAACGCATGGAACTCGAAGGCATCGTCGGCCAGGCCAATCACGCCGGAAAGCGCGAGATCCTGGTCGCGGAAGAAGAAGAGGGCTTTTGACAGGTGCCGCTGGCGCGATGCGCAAGCATCATTTTCACGGAAAAACGATACCGCACCGCACCGAAACTACGGTAAAATGGCGATCGGCCAGTCAGGATTATGCGTTGAAAAGTAATCGAAAATCCCGAATCACCGCTTTCGCCATGCGTCCGCGCACAATTGCCGTCTGCGCGGTCGTGCTGGCGGCCAGCGTGATGGCGGAAGCGGCACCTTCGATCGCGCAACAGGGCGTCCCGATTCCAAGGCCCGCGCCGAAGGGCCGCTACAACATGCAGCTTAGCGGCGACGCGCGGGTTCCGCTCACCACCGGCACGACACGCACCACGCCGCCGGATCCCGTGATCCCCGATCCGCACCGCAACGTGCCGACCAGCATTTTTGCGAGCTTCGACGCCAACCAGAAGGCGCAGGCCGCGAAAGTCTCAAACTACCTCTCCTCGCTGCAGACGCTGGTTGGTAATTTCGTCCAGGTCGGGCCCGACGGCACCAAGACCAAGGGCGACTTCTATATCCAGAAGCCCGGCAAGGTGCGTTTCGAATACGACGCGCCGACGCCGATCGAGATCATCGCCGACGGCTCGTCGCTGGCGGTGCGCGACCGCAATCTCGCTACCCAGGACATTTATCCGCTGTCGCAGACGCCGCTGCGCTTCCTGCTCTCCGACCGCATCGACCTGATGAAGGACACCAACGTCGTCAGCGTGACGTCGGACGATGTCTTCATCAGCGTCACCATCGAGGAGCGGCAGGCGCTGGTCGGCACTTCCCGCCTGATGCTGATGATCGGTGCCAAGGACGGCCAGCTCAAGCAATGGACCGTCACTGACCCGCAGGGCTACGACACCACGGTCGCGGTCTACAATCTCGACACCACCAAGAAGGTCGATCCGAGCCTGTTCAAGATCGACTTCACGAAGTATCCGACCTCGCCGGGCTGATTTTTCCATGTCGTTGCGAGCGATAGCGAAGCAATCCAGAACTTCCTGCTTGCTGGATTGCTTCGTCGCTTGCGCTCCTCGCAGTGACCATCATAACTGGCGGCATGCGTCTTTCCCTGACCACCTGGAACATCAACTCGGTGCGGCTGCGCATCGACATCGTCGCCAAGTTCATCAAGGCACACCGTCCCGAGGTGCTGTGCCTGCAGGAAACCAAATGCATCGACGACGCCTTTCCGAAGAAGCGCTTCAAGCGGCTCGGCTATGAGCATATCGCGCTGAACGGGCAGAAGGGCTATCACGGCGTCGCCGTGATCTCGAAGCTGCCGTTCGAGAGCACGGATGTCCGCACCTTCTGCGACATCATCGATTCCCGGCACATCTCGGTTTCGTTCGGCGAAAAGGCGCAACTCGCCAGGCCGCTGGTGCTGCATAATTTCTACGTGCCCGCCGGCGGCGACATTCCCGATCCCGCGCTCAATCCGAAATTCGATCACAAGCTGAAATTCCTCGACGAGATGAGAGCCTGCGAGCCGCTGCATCCGCGCGGGCCGGACCGACACATCCTGGTCGGCGATCTCAACGTCGCGCCGCACGAGAACGACGTGTGGTCGCACAAGCAGCTTCTCAAGGTCGTCTCGCATACGCCGATCGAGGTCGAGAAGCTGCAGGCCGCGCTTGCTGCCGGCGAATGGCACGACGTCGCGCGCGAGCGGATTTCGCTTTCCGAGAAGGTCTACACCTGGTGGAGCTACCGCGCCGCGGACTGGACCGTCGGCGACCGCGGCCGCAGGCTCGACCACATCTGGGTCTCGCGCGCGCTGAAGGACGCGGTTAGCGATTTCAGGATTCTGCGCGACGCCCGCGGCTGGGAGCGGCCGTCCGACCATGTGCCGGTGACGGTGACGCTCGAGGTCTAGACTACGTACTCAGCTTCCCGCCCGCGACCAGAATGTCGCTCGCGATCTGGCTGGTGCGGTTGACGAAGGCATCGCGCAGCCGCAGCGCGGCGGCGGGATCGCTTTCGAGCACCCGCTGAAACAGGCTGCGGGTGATGCGGATGACAGTGGAATATTCGATCGCCGTGGCGCTCGACGGCCGTGGCATCGGGCGCAGCAACGCGAGCTCGCCGAGCAGCGTGCCGGGACCCGCGATCATCTCGGCGCCGGCGCCGTCGTCGATCCGGAACGCGCCGCGCTGAACCACGAATCCGGAATCGGCATTGTCGCCCTGATGGAAAAGGTGATCGCCTCGGGGGACGTCGCGCACCTCCGAGCCGATCGCCAGCGTGCGCAGCGATTCCATCCCCAGGAGGCGCAGGGTGGGGACATGCTCCAGCAGCGCTAGGTCGTCTTCAATCGACATCAGGGATGACTGGGACAGCTTTTGTCAGGATTCGCCATGGCAATCGTATCATGGCGAATCGTATCACGGCACCAGCTTGTAGCCACCGGCTTCCGTCACCAGGATCTCGGGATTGGCAGCGTCCTTCTCGATCTTCTGGCGCAGCCGGTAGATATGGGTTTCCAGGGTGTGGGTGGTGACGCCGGAATTATAGCCCCACACCTCCTGCAGCAGCGTCTCGCGGGAGACCGGCAGCTGGCCGGCCCGGTACAGGAAGCGCAGGATCGCGGTCTCCTTCTCGGTTAGCCGCACTTTCCTTGCATTGGCGCCGGTCAGCATCTTCGAGCCCGGGCGGAAACTGTAGGGCCCGACCGAAAACACCGCGTCTTCGCTGGCCTCGTGCTGGCGGAGCTGAGCGCGGATCCGCGCCAGCAAAACGGCAAAACGAAATGGCTTGGCGACATAATCGTTGGCGCCGGACTCCAGGCCAAGGATCGTGTCCGAATCGGTGTCATGGCCGGTGAGCATGATGATCGGCGCCTTGAATCCGCCCTTGCGCAACGAGCGCACCACCTCGCGGCCGTCGGTATCGGGCAGGCCTACATCCATCAGCACCAGATCGGGGGCATTGGCTTTGGCGGCGCTGGCGCCCTTGGCGCCGGTATCGACCGCGGAGGCTTCGAACTCGTCGTGCAGCGACAATTGCTCCACCAACGTATCGCGGAGATCGGTGTCATCATCCACGATCAGGATTTTGCGGGCATTGGCCATGGGTACAATCCTATAGGCGGTCACGGTGCAGCGTTGGGCTGCCGGCAGCCGGGAGTTGGTAAAGACGGGCGTCGCCTCGACTTGTTTTCCACTTTAGGTAGGGAACCATTGCCGATTCACAAGCCAAATCACAGTCTACTCCAGATTTCCCGTCCATTTTGATGAATGTCCTGTAATGCACTTTCGATCCCCGAAAAGCAGCCCGGAAGCCTCAGGCGCACATGAAAACGAAAGTTTCTTCAATGGCTTATGATGTAAGCCCCCGCGATGCGCCGCTTTCGATGATCAGGATCAGGGCGCGCGCCGGAAATTCCCGGCAGGGCTGGCTGACGGCAGCGGGAACCACGATTCCAGTGGCGCTCGGACGCGGCGGCATCCTCGCCAACAAGCGCGAGGGCGACGGCGGCACGCCAAGGGGCGTTTTTCACCCGCGAAAATTGTGGTGGCGCGCCGATCGTCATCCGCGGCCTCCGACGTTTTTGCCCGCGCGTGCGATTCGCCCTGAAGATGCCTGGTGCGAAGAACCCGGCGACCGCCATTACAATCGGCCGATCCGCCTGAGGCGTGATGCGGCGGGTGACCGGCTCACCCGAACCGATCATCTCTACGATTTCGTCGTCGAGATCGATCACAACACCACCCCGCGCATCGCCGGGCGCGGCAGTGCGGTGTTTTTGCATCTGGCGCGCGAACATTTCGGGCCGACCGCCGGCTGCGTGTCGATGACCAGATCGGCGATGCTGCATCTGTTGCGGCGGCTCAGCCGCGAGACCCGGATTGTCATTGGATAGCGCATCATGCGCAAACAAGAGGGAAGGTTGGCGATGCTCGACAAGAACCAGATCGCGGCGGCCTCGCGCGCGCTGCAAGGCCATTGGCGCGCCGGGACCAGGTTCGATGGCCTCGACGCGTTGCAACGTCCGCACAGTCGCGAGGAGGGTTACGCCATCCAGGCCGAGATCGAGCGCGCCTCGAGTACGAAATTATTCGGCTGGAAGATCGCCGCAACCAGCGAGGCCGGACAGAAGCATATCAATGTGCCGGGCCCGATGGCCGGGCGCATCCTGCAGGAGACCCTGATCGAAGACGGCGGCACTGCACCGATGGCTGGCAACGGGATGCGCGTCGCCGAACCCGAATTTGCCTTCCGGATGCGAACCGATCTGCCGCCGCGGCCTTTGGCCTATTCGGTCGTGGAGGTGCTCGACGCCGTCGACACCCTGCATCCGGCGATCGAGATCCCGGATTCGCGTTTTGCGGATTTCGTCAGTGCGGGGGAGGCGCAGATCATCGCCGACAATGCTTGCGCGCATCTCTTCGTGCTTGGCGCGGCCACGGCGGCGAACTGGCGCGCGCGCGATCTGATCGAGGAACGGCCGGTGATCACCATGCGCGGTGAGAGGTTCATCGGCCACGGCAGGAATGTGCTCGGCGATCCCCGCGTGGCGCTGGCGTGGCTCGCCAACGAATTGCGCACCCTCGGCATCACGCTCAGGGCAGGGGAGGTGGTGACCACAGGCACCTGTCATCCGCCGCTGCCTATTCAATCCGGCGATCGGGTCGAGGCGGATTTTGGCGTGCTGGGGAAGGTGTTGGTGGGGTTTCGGTAGCCGTCGCGTCCTCCGCTGTCGTCCCTGCGAAAGCAGGGACGGCTTGCACTACCCCCGATGCCCGAAGATCGCCGAGCCCACGCGGATATGGGTCGCGCCGAACTGGATCGCGATGGCGTAATCCGCGCTCATGCCCATCGAGAGATTCCTCAGCCCGTTGCGCGCGGCGATCTTGGCGGTCAGGGCGAAGTGCGGCGCCGGCGCTTCGTTCACCGGCGGAATGCACATCAACCCTGAAATCGTGAGCCCGTACGTATCGCGGCAGGCCGTGATGAAGGCATCGGCGTCCTGGGGCGCTACTCCCGCCTTCTGCGGTTCCTCGCCGGTATTGATCTGAACGAACAGAAGCGGAGATTTTTTCAGGGAATGGATCTCTTTGGCTAACGCTTGGCAAATGCTCGGACGGTCGACCGAATGGATGGCGTCGAACAACGCCACGGCCTCTTTTGCCTTGTTGGACTGCAGCGGCCCGATCAGATGCAGCGCAAGCCCCTGGTAAGCAGCTATTAACGCTGGCCACTTCGATTTAGCTTCCTGCACGCGATTTTCACCGAATACGCGCTGTCCGCTTTCGATCACCGGCGCAATCGCGCCCGCCTCGAAAGTTTTGGACACCGCGATCAATGTGACCGACGCGCGCTCGCGTTTGGCGTCCTGGCAAGCGCGCAAGACCTGGCGCTCGACATCGGCGAGCGCGTTTGGTGAATGCGAGGTTACGGCAGTCGAATGTTCAGTCGTCATGTCATGCTCGGGGCGTGAATCCACGGTGGTCAGTCGAACTTTACCGAGTTCCTGAAAGGTGTCTTCAACTATTCCTCCTACCCTGCGCCGCGGGTAGGGTGGTAAATGTCTCACTTCAGTTTCAACCGCAAGAAGGCGGAACTCAAGCAGCTTCTCGGCATACGTGCGCGCCTCGCGCTGCTGGCCGTGATCCTGGTGACGCCATTGATGCTCGAGCGCGCCCGCTCGCTGGAGGACGCCCGTGCAAAACAGCTCGCGCAGGCCTCCGAGGAATTCGTGCGGCTTGCCAATCACAGCGCCGACACCCAGCGCGAGGTCATCTCGTCGGTCGAGACGCTGTTGAAATCGGCAGCCTATATCCGCGCTTCCGCCGGCGGCATCAGCCGCAGCTGCGATATATTGCGTGCGAGCCTGCCGGACAACCTGCCCTGGATCCGTAACGTGCTGATGGTGGGCGGCGATGGCCGGGTGCAATGCTCGACCAACAATACCTTTGTCGGCGTCGATCTCAGCGAGCGGGCCTTCATCAAGAAGGCACGCACCAGCGACGAGATCGTCTTCAGCGATTTCACCTTTGTCCCGGCGATCAACAAGGCGGTGATTCTCGCCGCCTATCCGGTCGCCGCCATCAATAGGGATTCGGATGCGCTCGTGGTGGCGAGCATCAGCCTCGAATGGATGTCGAAGCTGATGGACAATCTCGGCGCCAGGCCCGGCGTTTCGTCGGCGCTGGTCGATGCCAACGGCATCGTGATGGCGGCGCCGAAGGACGACGCGAAATTCATCGGCAAGTCGCTCGACAACGTGCCGTTGATGGCGGCGATCGCCGAGGCCGCGCTCAACTCCAACAAGGACCAGGGATCGCTGTCGTTCCGTGGCGGCGATGGATCGCGGCGGGTACTGAGCTTTGCGCGGATTGCCGGCACCGGTTCGCGCCTGATCGCGAGCATCGACGAGGACAAGGTCACCGCGGCGATCAACCAGGACATCCGCGCCGCCTATCTGCAGCTCGGCTTCGTCATCCTCTTTGTCCTGCTCGGCGCGCTGATCGCCGCGCAAAAGCTGATCATCAAGCCGATCGACATGATGGCGGAGATGGCCAAGCGTTTCGGCCAGGGCGATTCGTCCGCGCGTGTGGCACACAACCGCCTGCCGGCCGAATTCGTGTCGCTGGCGCGGGCCTTCAATGCGATGGCGGCCCAACTCGGCCAGCGCGAGCGCGAGCTGGTGGCGACCAACGACCGCCTCACCGTGATCGCCTCGATCGACATGCTCTCGGGCCTGGCCAACCGCCGCGGCTTCCAGAGCCGGCTCGATTTCGAATGGATGAAGGCGCAGCAATATGAGTGCGCGCTGTCGCTGATGATGATCGATGTCGATCACTTCAAGCTCTACAACGACCCCTACGGCCACCCGGAAGGCGACGTCTGCCTGACCAAGCTCGGCGAGACGCTGTCCGGCATCGCCGCCGAGACCATGGGCTTTGCCGGCCGCTATGGCGGCGAGGAATTTTGTTTGCTGCTGCCGAATGTCGAGGGCGAGCGGGCGCGCGAAATCGGCGAAGCGGTGCGTTCGGCCGTGCTGGCGCTGGCGCTGCCGCATCGCACCTCGATCCATCAATATGTCACGGTCTCTGTCGGCGTCGCCTCGGCCAGGCCCAGCGACACGCAGCGCCCCGGCGACCTGATCGAGGCCGCCGACGCCGCGCTCTATGCCGCGAAGCACCGTGGCCGCAACATCGTGGCGGAGCATGGGTTTGTGCGGATTGCGGACCGCGCCGGTGGCGTTGCAATGGCGGGCTAAGCTATTCTCGCTGCTATCAATTTGAACGACTGATCAAGCAGCCTGACCAGGTTCCCGAACCTGCCGAATAAAACCCACTTCTGCGGAGCGCATGGACCTCGCGACCGACGAGCACCAGCTTCGACTGTTGCGTGACTTTTTGACGCTGGCTGCGCGCCGCTGTAACCAAAGCGGCTGCGCCTGCGAACCGTCAGGTATGCGCAAGCATGATGACCAGCGAAATCGAACTTAAGGCCTTGATGCTTGCGAGCCTGGACGGCGATGCGGCTGCTCACCGGGTGCTGCTCGACCGATTGAGCAGCCGATTGCGCGCCTATTACAAGGGCAAGCTGGCAAGGATTGGCAAGGCCGCGGCAGAGGCCGAAGATCTGGTTCAGGAGGCGGTGTTGGCCATCCACCTCAAGCGAAGCACGTATGATCCCCGCGAGCCCTTGACGCCTTGGGTCTACGCCATCGCCCGCTACAAGCTGATCGATTTTCTGCGTCGAACCCGTGCGTCACGCATGGATGTACCGATCGATGAAGCGGACGAGGTCCTGGCGCAGGACGACCATGACGCCGCCGAGAGCAGCTACGACATCAGGCGGCTGATGGAACGTCTAACGAAAAACATGCGATGTGCCGTTGAAGCCGTCAAACTGGACGGATTGAGCACAGCCGAAGCGGCGAAAAGGTGCGGGCTTTCAAAGTCGGGTGTAAAGGTAAACGTCCATCGCGGACTCAGAACGCTGGCCGCCTTGATCGCACGGGAAAACACACCATGAAGACGGAAGATCTTGTTGCGCTTTTGAGCACGAATCTTGAGCCGGTCGACCGCAGGGCCGTCATGCGTACGCTTTGCCTCGCGGTCGGCGTCGGAGGTGTCGTGGCGCTCGGCATCGCGTTTTTTGGCTTGGGTGTGCGCGCTGATTTCGCGACAAGCCGCGCGCTGATTTTTCTAGCTCTAAAGCTCGCTTTCGCGATTGGGATCGTCGGTCTCGCGATCGTTTACCTGACGAGGCTGACGCGCCCCGGCGGAGAGCGAAAGATTTCGGCCTTTCTCATCATAGCGCCCTTCATGGTCATCGTGCTTCTCGCGGCAATCAGTCTCGGGTCGGCTCCGCGCGCGCATTGGGACAGGATGATCGTGGGGGACGAATGGCTGGAATGCCTCCTCTCCATCCCGATCATTGCGATCGTTCCCTTCGCTGGTTCGATTTGGGCGGTGCGAAAAGGTGCGCCGACGAACCTCGTACGTGCAGGCGCGTTTGCCGGCCTTCTTGCCGGAGGGATCAGCGCGATGGGCTATGCGCTGCATTGCACGGACGATTCGCTGCCATTCGTCGCGGTTTGGTACGGCGGAACCATCGTGCTTTGCACGCTCGCAGGTGCGGTATTGGGACCGAGGCTGTTGCGGTGGTGAGGAGATTTACAAGGCAACTTCACGTCGGCGTGAGTTCGTAACCGGCCGACGACTGGCTCCGAAGTCGTGGTTAGAAGCGCACACCCAGGCGCTTCCAATTTGGTGGAGCCGGAACATGTCGACCAAACACCTTCTCACGATCTCCCTCTTGTTGCCGCTCGTGGCGATCTCTGCGACGGCCCAGGCGGGATCGACGATCTCCGACAGAAGCTATTGGCCGAGCGAGGCCAGGAAGACCGCGCCGCTCAAGGCCGAATCGCAAACCGATGTGAACTCTGCGTTCGCGTATGATCGGGCAGCGTCATCATTGCGGCCCGCGACCAATGCCGTCGGCGGCGAGGCGGCGCGGCCTTATCACGGCGGCCCGAAGGGCCGTTGATGCACGCGCGTACCGCGCGCCTGCCATCATCGCAACGCGACCTTTGACGTCCATCGACCACGGCATCAGGTCCCGTGTGAATGCGGTTCTCTGACGTTCTTCCGCAGGCCATTCACCACAACCGGAAGGATAGTCCAATGATCCTGAATCCCTACACGCGCTTCCGATTTTGAACTCTCGGAGCGCAATTTTGGGCATGGATAACTTGAGGCGAGCCTATGATGAACGACATGATGCCTGGAATGATGTGGGGCATGGGGCTCGTCTGGTTGCTCGTCGTGATCGTCTTGATCCTCGCGGCGGCCGCGCTGATCAAATACCTCCGCACCGGCAGCAGGGAAGACCGGCAATGAAGAAGCTCGTCATCACCGCGCTCTCGACGATCGCGCTGCTTTCTCCCGTACTTGGCGAGCCCGGCGATGCCGCGCGAGGCGAGCGCAACTTGCGGGCATGCGCGCCATGCCACTCGCTCGAACCAGATCGTAACATGACAGGTCCCAGCCTTGCCGGTCTCTGGGGACGCAAGGCGGGATCACTGCCGAGTTTCGAGCGCTATTCCGACGCCCTCAAATCCTCCGGCATTATCTGGGACGACCGCTCGCTCGACGGATGGCTGACCGATCCTGACGGGATGGTGCCGGACAACGAAATGCCATTCAACGGAATCAAGAGCGCGCGGGATCGCGCCGACCTGCTCGCCTTCCTCAAAGAGGCGACCAAACCGGGCGCCGCGCCGCAGCGGAACGCTCAGGCGCAAACGGGCGGCATGGGCGGAATGATGGGCGGCGGAGGTGATTCCAACCTGAAGAGCCTCGACCCGGCCAGGCAGGTCAAAGCCATCACCTACTGCTACGATAGCTATCGCGTGACCACCGCCAATGGAAAGACGCGGCACTTTTGGGAGCGCAACCTGCGCTTCATGACGGACTCCAGCAAGGACGGCCCGGAAAGCGGCGCACCTGCGATACTGCCGGCGGGCATGCTGGGCGACCGCGCCGCCGTGATTTTCGCCGCGCCAGGAGAGATCACCAAGATGATCGAAGCGCGATGCTAGATCATGCCAGCATTTTGTGAACGGTTCGTTGGACGCAGGTTTCCGTGTCGACAGGATCGAGACCGGCTCCATACCCGGGCCTAAGCCGTTCGCCTTCATGTACGAAGGCAGCGTACAGCCCGGCTGATCTACACTCGTTTTGATTTGTGCGTCACGCAATGAGCCGCGGATGACCGAATGAAATTGGTGCCTTCGACGCGGCAAAACGCACCGCGGAACAAGGGTGATTTGCCCGACGGCTGATTTTCCGAAATTCTGTCAAGTCCTTCGTCGAAAAATATTTCTCTTTTACAGAAATCGAAATCAGATGTATGTTTCACGCCATCCCGCGCCTGATCCAGAGGGGCGCTTCGCGATCGTCACGAACGTCGGTGCGGGAGGCGATGGACGCAGGCCACATCGACCGACGAGTGATGCGGCCTCGGACGGCGAAATCGCGTGGTCCCGGCACCCCGACGCTGGTGTCAAGCCCCGGTCAAGAGCCCGGGGGGACGGTGGCTAAAAGGCCGGCACACCGGGGAGAGCGCGTATAAGCCGTAAACCATTGCGCAGGGAATGCCGGGATGTTCGGCGTACCTGTCACGACTTGCGTGCGTGCTTTCTTCCATTTTTGCACGCAAGGCGGCGGGTGCGTTCCGGCATCCGGCATTCCCTGCGACCTCTCTCGATCGCAGAGGGCGATGTATTTGAAAAACTCGGGCAAGATGCGCCGCGAGATCAAGAGCGCGTGTCTGACGTGGTCGCGAGCATGGCCATCCTGATTGAGCATGATCTTTTCGGAAAGCCGCTACACGCGCTCCCGGATCATGCCCTATCCCACCGCCCGCTCCGGCTCGATCTCGTTCTCGGTCACGACGATGTTGCGGCCGCGCTTCTTGGCCTGGTAGAGCGCGCGGTCGCAGCGGTCGATCATGTCCTCCATGGACTCGCCGAACTGGAACTGGCCGACGCCGATCGACACGGTGATGCCGGGCAGCTCCTCGCCGGTGGAGCGGCGGGTGATCTTGCAATCGGCGAGCGCGCCGCGGATGCGTTCGGCCACCACCGTGCAGGCGGCAAGATCCGCGCCGGGAAGAACTGCGATCATTTCCTCGCCGCCATAGCGGGCCGCAAGATCGTGCTCGCGCACCCGTTCGTGCAGGGCTTTCGCCACCAGCCGGAGCACCTGGTCGCCGACGCCGTGGCCGAAATTGTCGTTGAAGCGCTTGAAATGGTCGATGTCGATCAGAAATGCGCTGAGCGGCTGACCCTGCTCCATCGCCTCCGACTGCGCGGTGCGAAAGAATTCCTCCAGCGCGCGGCGGTTGGGCAATCCGGTCAGCGTGTCGGTCCGCGCCCGCGCCTCCGATTGCGACAGCGATTCGCGGATCATGTCGAGCTCGCGCGATTTTTCGACGAACTGCGACTCGAGCTTCGTCGCCCGCGTTGCGGCCCTGCTGAGCTCGTCCATGAGGGTCTGGACCAGCAGGCGCGGATCGACGCCGGCCTCGGAGCGGTCGGCGACCTGGCTGATCGCATCGATCTGCGTCCGGTTGTCGGCAATGGCGGTGTTCAGGAATTGCTGCGCCGACTCCAGCACCGAGTGCAATTGCTGGGAGACGTGATGGGCGACCGCCTCGTCGGTGCCCTTCGATCCGACATAGGTCGTGTAGAGGTCGCGGTTGGTCGCGGGGTCGAACTTGCGCTTGTTGGCGACCAGGATGTCGATGGTGCGCTTGAGCTCGACGGGCGTGCCGAGCGCGTATTTGAACCAGACATGGAAATTCTGCGGCGTCGGCGGAACGCGCTGCTCGGTGACGGCGCGCATGGCCTTTTCGGCCAGCCCGGACACGAACTCGAAATCCAACTCGTCGAATGCGTCGGCCAAGATGTGCTTGCTTCCGTCCGGGGGGTCTATCTTTTCTTTTTGCTTGGGGGTGAAGGTCTCATGAAATCGTTAAGTGCCTCTCAATTCTGCGTCTTTTTGTGCGATCCGAAGACTGCCACCGAACCCGCTCTGAAGGCTGGCCGGATGGTTGCTAAACCATTGACCCCCCAGCCGCTTTTGTGGCTAGTGTCCTGAACCCGAAACGGGCCCGAATCCCAAGATATCCCAAGCTGCTCCATGACCTCCGAACGCTACAACGCCCGCGATGCCGAGCCGCGCTGGCAACGCCAGTGGGACGAAAAGGCGATCTTCTCGTCGAAAAACGACGATCCGCGCCCGAAATATTACGTGCTCGAGATGTTCCCCTACCCGTCCGGGCGCATCCATATTGGCCATGTCCGCAATTACACCCTCGGCGACGTGCTGGCCCGCTTCATGCGCGCCAAGGGGTTCAACGTGCTGCATCCGATGGGCTGGGATGCGTTCGGCCTGCCGGCCGAGAACGCCGCGATCGAGCGCAAGGTGGCGCCGAAGGCCTGGACCTACGACAACATCGCCGCGATGAAGAAGCAGCTCCGCTCGATCGGCCTGTCGCTCGACTGGTCACGCGAGTTCGCGACCTGCGACCCCTCCTACTACAAGCATCAGCAGAAGATGTTTCTGGACTTCCTGCGCGCGGGGCTGGCCGAGCGCGAGAAGCGCAAGATCAACTGGGACCCCGTCGACATGACCGTGCTCGCCAACGAGCAGGTGATCGACGGCAAAGGCTGGCGTTCGGGCGCCGTTGTCGAGCAACGGGAAATGAACCAGTGGGTCTTCAAGATCACGAAATACTCGCAGGAGCTGCTGGAAGCGCTCGACGGCCTGGACCGCTGGCCCGACAAGGTGCGGCTGATGCAGCGCAACTGGATCGGCCGCTCCGAAGGCCTGTTGATCCGCTTCGCGCTGGATACCAAGACCACGCCCGCCGGCGAGAGCGAGCTGAAGATTTTCACGACGCGGCCGGACACGCTGTTCGGTGCCAAATTCATGGCGATCTCGGCCGACCATCCGCTGGCGACCGCCGCCGCCGCAAAGAATCCAAAACTCGCCGCGTTCATCGCCGAGATCAAACGCATCGGCACCGCGCAGGAAGTCATCGACACCGCCGAGAAGCAGGGCTTTGATACCGGCATCCGCGCGGTGCATCCGTTCGACCCGAGCTGGAAGCTGCCGGTATACGTCGCGAACTTCGTGCTGATGGAATATGGCACGGGCGCGATCTTCGGCTGTCCCGCGCACGACCAGCGCGACCTCGACTTCGTCAACAAATATGCGCTCGGCAACATTCCGGTGGTCTGCCCCGAAGGCCAGGACCCCAAGACGTTCGTGATCACCGACGCCGCCTATGACGGCGACGGCCGCATGATCAATTCGCGCTTCCTCGACGGCATGACCATCGATCAAGCAAAGGAAGAGGTTGCGAAGCGCCTGGAGTTGGAGCTGCGAGGCAATGCGCCGGTCGGCGAGCGGCAGGTGAACTTCCGCCTGCGCGACTGGGGTATCTCGCGCCAGCGTTACTGGGGCTGCCCGATCCCGGTCATCCATTGCCCGAAATGCGACGTGGTGCCGGTGCCGGACAAGGACCTTCCGGTCACGCTGCCGGAGGACGCGACCTTCGACAGGCCGGGCAACGCACTCGACCATCATCCGACCTGGAAGCACGTCACCTGCCCGCAATGCGGCGGCAAGGCCCAGCGCGAAACCGATACCATGGACACCTTCGTGGATTCGTCCTGGTACTTTGCGCGCTTCACCGATCCCTGGAATGACAAGGCGCCGACCACGCCAGCGGTCGCCGATCGCATGATGCCGGTCGACCAATATATCGGCGGCGTCGAGCACGCGATCCTGCATCTGCTCTACAGCCGCTTCTTCACCCGCGCGATGAAGGCGACCGGCCACATCGACATGAAGGAGCCGTTCGCCGGCATGTTCACCCAGGGCATGGTGGTGCACGAGACCTACCAGAAGAAGGACGGCACCTATGTCACGCCGGCCGAGGTCACGGTCGAGACCGGCGGCAATGGCCGCCGCGCGGTGCTGACCGCGACCGGCGAGGAAGTCACGATCGGCGCGATCGAGAAGATGTCGAAGTCGAAGAAGAACACGGTCGACCCCGACGACATCATCGCGACCTACGGCGCCGACGTGGCGCGCTGGTTCATGCTGTCGGACTCGCCGCCCGACCGCGACGTGATCTGGAGCGATGAACGGGTGCAGGGCGCCTCGCGCTTTGTGCAGCGGCTATGGCGGCTGGTGAATGATTCCGCCGACATCGCCAACGGCGCGCCGGCGGCCCGGCCCGCCTCCTTCGGCGCCGAGGCGCTGGCCTTGCGCAAGGCCGCCCATGGCGCTCTCGACAAGGTGTCCGGCGGCATCGAGCGGCTGCATTTCAATGTCTGCCTCGCCCATATCCGCGAGGCCGCCAATGCGCTGTCGGAGGTGCTGGGCAAGGACGGCAAGCCGGCAGCCGATGTGGCATGGGCCGTAAAGGAGGCCGCGCTGATCCTTGTTCAACTGATTTCCCCGATGATGCCGCATCTGGCCGAGGAATGCTGGCAGGTGCTGGGGCAATCCGGGCTGATTTCGGAGGCCGCTTGGCCGCAAATCGAACGCGATTTGCTGGTTGAAGACAGCGTGACCCTGGTGGTGCAGGTCAATGGCAAGAAGCGGGGTGATGTTACCGTGCCACGGGAGGCCCAAAATCCGCAGATCGAGGCTGCCGTTCTGGCCCTGGATGCGGTAAAGCTGGCGCTCGGCGGTAAACCCGTCCGCAAGGTGATCGTGGTTCCCATGAGGATCGTCAATGTCGTCGGCTAAGGTCCGCATCGCTGTTCGGCTCATCGCCGTCGCCGGTCTCGCAGGCCTGACGGCCGGCTGCTTCCAGCCGATGTATGCCGAGCACGCCGATGGCAGCCCTGCCTTGCGCGACAAATTGCTGACAGTCGATCTTCCGCCGGTCGACAAGCCCAACGCCTCGCGCGAGGCGCGGATCGGCGTCGAAATCCGCAACGCGCTGGCGTTCAAGCTTTACGGCAACGCCACCGGCGCGCCGCCGCTCTACAAGCTGGTGCTGCGCTTCTCGACCAGCCGGTCGTCGCTGATCGTCGATCCCAACACCGGCCTGCCCTCGAGCGAGAATTACGGCATCGATGCGCAGTTCAACCTGGTCGAACTCGCGACCAACAAATCGGTCATGACCGGCAGCACCTTCTCGCGCGTGACCTACGACATGCCCGGGTCCTACCAGCGCTTTGCGCGCTCCCGCGCCTTCCGCGACGCCGAAGATCGCGCCGCGCAGGAGATCGCGGATAACATCCAGACCCGGATCGCCTCGTTTTTCGCGGCTGGAACCTGACGCCAGCGTCATTCCGGGGCGCGCGCAGCGCGAACCCGGAATCCGGCGCTAAATGGATCGAGATTCCGGGTTCGCTCGCTTGCGCGAACGCCCCGGAACGACGACTTGAAACGTAATGGTCGCGCTGCGCGGAAAAGACATCGATGCCTTCCTCGCCCGTCCCGATCCGGGCCGCCCGATCATCCTTCTTTACGGTCCCGACGCCGGCCTCGTCCGCGAGCGCGCCGACGCGCTGCTGAAATCCGCGGTCGATGACGTCGACGATCCCTTCTCGCTCGTAAGGCTCGATGGTGACGAACTCTCCGCCGAGCCGTCGCGGCTGGTGGACGAAGCTTTGACGGTGCCGCTATTCGGCGGCCGCCGCGCCATCCGCGTCCGCGCTGGCTCGCGCAATTTTGCAAGCGGCGTCGACACGCTGGCGGATACGCCTTTGAAGGATTGTCGCGTCGTCATCGAGGCCGGCGAGCTGCGGGCGGAGTTGCCACTGCGCAAGGCCTGCGAGCGCGCCAAGACCGCGGTCGCGATCGGCTGCTATCCCGACGGCGAACGCGATCTCGCCAAGCTGATGGACGACGAGTTGCGCCTTGCGAAGCTGCGGATTGCAGCAGACGCCCGTGCCGCGCTGATGACCCTGCTCGGCGGGGACCGCCAGGCCTCGCGCAACGAGCTGAAGAAGCTCACGCTGTTCGCGCATGGCGAGGGCGAGGTGACGCTGGACCATGTGATGTCTGTGGTCGCGGATGCGTCCGAACTAAAACTCGATCCGATCGTCGACGGCGCCTTTGCCGGCAGGCCCGACCTGGTCGAAAGCGAATTCCAGAAGGCCATGGTCGCCGGCATCTATCCCGGCATGATCATCGCATCCGCCCAGCGTCAGGCGGCGTGGCTGCACAAATCGGCGCTGGCGGTTGCAAATGGCGCGCCGGCATCGACCGTGCTCGACGGCGGATTCCCGCGGCTGCACTTTTCGCGCAAGCCCATGGTGGAAGTCGCACTGCGCAATTTCTCGCCGGAGCGGCTGGTTACGATCATCGACCAGCTCGCCACCGCAGCGCTGGACATGCGCAAACAGACCGCGCTTGCCGCCGTCATCGCGCAACGCACGCTGCTGTCGATCGCGGTGAATGCGAGGAGGAGGGGTTAGCCGCTGCGCGCCAGCCGCCGCATCACCTCGTCGAGCTGCTCGAGGTTGCGGTAGCTGATCTGCACGGTGCCGCCGGGATCGCGATGATTGACGCTGACATTCAGGCCGAGCGCATCCGAGACGCGCTTCTCCAGCGCCACCGTATCCGCGTCCTTGCTCTTGCCGGCACCGCGGGCCTTTTGCGGCTTGCGCTCGGGCACGCCCTCTTCATGCGCCAGCGCCTCGGTCTGGCGGACATTGAGGCCCTGCTCCACGATCTGCCTGGCGGCGGCGAGCGGATCGGGCACGCCGATCAGCGCACGGGCATGTCCGGCCGACAATTTGCCGGAGGCGATGTAGGCCTGCACCTCGGCCGGAAGTTTCGTCAGCCGCATCATGTTGGCGACATGGCTGCGACTCTTGCCGACGATCTTGGCTATGTCTTCCTGGCTGCGTTTGAACTCGTTGGCGAGCGCGTGATAGCCCTGCGCTTCCTCCAGCGGATTGAGATCTTCGCGCTGGACGTTCTCGATGATAGCGAGCTGCAGCGCATCGCTATCGCTTACCTCGACGGGAACGATCGGCACCTCGTGCAGGCCGGCCGCCTGCGAGGCGCGCCAGCGCCGCTCGCCGGCGATGATCTCGAAGCGGTCGTGCGCGCCCTTCACCGGCCGCACCACGATCGGCTGGATCACGCCATGCTGCCGGATCGAGTCGGCAAGCTCGGCGAGCTCGGTTTCGGAAAAGACACGGCGCGGGTTGCGCGGGTTGGCTTTAAGAAATTCGATCGGCACCTTGCGCTGAGCGCGCGGACGGTCGACATGCGCCGCCTCGCCGCCGACATCCCCGATCAGACTTGCAAGACCGCGGCCCAGTCGCGAACGTGCTTCGTCGGCCATCGTCGCCAGCTCCCTTGGATTCACTCGTCGCACTCCGGCATCAAATTTCGGGATCGTAGGATGGGCAAAGCGACGCGTGCCCACCGCGCGGCACGAAAGATGGCGGGCACGGCGAAGACGCCTTTGCCCATCCTACGATCAGCTAGCCTGCTTCATCTCCCGCTCGCGCTGGATCACCTCCGTCGCAAGCTTGAGGTAGGCTTCGCTGCCGACGCATTTGAGGTCGTAGACCAGCACCGGCTTGCCGTAGGACGGCGCTTCCGAAATGCGCACGTTGCGCGGGATCATGGTCTTGTAGACCTTGGTACCCATGAACTGCCGCACGTCGGCGACGACCTGGTTCGACAAATTGTTGCGGGAGTCGAACATGGTCAGCACGATGCCGTGGATCGACAGGTTCGGGTTCAGCGTCGAGCGCACCTGCTCCACGGTCTGCAGCAATTGCGACAGACCTTCGAGCGCGAAAAACTCACACTGCAGCGGCACCAGGATCGCATCCGAGGCGGCCATCGCATTGACGGTCAGCAGATTGAGCGAGGGCGGGCAGTCGATCAGCACATAGGTGTAGTCGGAGTCGGGCGAGACGTTGTTGTTCAGCGCGGCGATCGCGTCGCGCAGTCGGAAGGCCCGGCCAGGCGTGGTGCCGAGCTCGAGCTCGAGGCCGGAGAGATCCATGGTCGATGTCGCGATGTGCAGGCGCGGCACCGCGGTCGGCACGACGGACTCGCGGAGCTGCGCTTCGCCGACCAGCACGTCATAGGTCGAACATTGGCGGTTGCGGCGATCGATGCCGAGACCGGTCGAGGCGTTGCCCTGCGGATCGAGATCGACGATCAGCACGCGCTCACCGATCGCGGCCAGCGCGGTGCCGAGATTGATCGCGGTGGTGGTCTTGCCGACGCCGCCCTTCTGGTTGGCGAGCGCCAGGATGCGCGGGTGCCCGGGCAGATGATCCGTTCTATCCTCTTGATATTCTTGATCAATTACGCCCATTGGTCGCCACCCTCTGTCTCCCGCGGATTACTCAGCGTCGCTCGATATGGTCGATCTCGACGATCCAGCCGTGTCCGCCTGTCAGGCTGGAATGGAGATCTGGCTTGATATTCCAATATTTAGTAGCTTCGGTCAATTCTGCCTCAACATCTTGACCCTTGGGAAACAGAGCTTTGGCTCCTTTTTTCACGAGGGGTTCTGCGAAACCGATCAGTTGATGTAGCGGAGCCAGCGCCCGTGCGGTGACGCAATCGATGGGCTCCGCAATGCTGTCCACAATATCCTCGATTGCGCCAGGATGCACGATCCCCGGAGCCAAAGTGATTCGCAACGCCTCACGCAGGAAGGCCGCTTTTTTGGAATTGCGTTCGATCAGATGAACCCCCGCCCCTGACGTTTCCGCCAGCGCGCACGCCAGCACCACGCCCGGGAAGCCGCCGCCGCTACCGAGGTCGACCCAGGTCTTCGCGGTCGGCGCAAGCGTGAGGAGCTGAAGCGAGTCGGCGACGTGACGGGTCCAGAGATGAGGGAGTGTCGAGGGCGCGATTAGATTGGTCTTGGCCTGCCATTGGCGGAGGAGGTCGAGATAGCGGTCGAGCCGCGCCTCCGTTTCACGTGAAACGGGAATGAGCGCCAAGGCTTCGGCCTTGTCGGACGAAGCGCTTGGGGGAGTGGGATTGGCTCTGTCCTTCGGTTGCTGTTTCACGTGAAACACCCCTCAGGCCGTCGCCTTGGAAGTCTTCCGCGCTTCGCGGCGGAGGTAGGCCGCCAGGATGCCAAGCGCCGCCGGCGTCATGCCGTCGATCCGGCCGGCCTGCCCCACCGTCCAGGGCCGTTTGGCCGCGAGCTTGGCGCGGACCTCATTGGAGAGACCAGGCACGAGGCCGTAGTCGACATCGCCGAGCACGAGTCCCTCGTCACGGCGGAAGGCATCGACATCGGCGCTCTGGCGTTTGAGGTAGACATCATATTTGGCGTCGATCTCGAGATGCACGGCGATCGCTGGGTCAATGGCCGACAGCTCCTGCCAGATCGCCCTCACCTCGGTCCAGCCGACTTCCGGGTACGCCAGAAGCTCAAAAGCCGAGCGGCGCTGGCCGTCCTTGTTCAACGCGAGCCCGTGCCTGGTGGCTTCGTTGGGAGTGATGGCGAGAGACTTCGACAGCCGCTTGGCCGCCTCCAGCGCGGCCATCTTCGCCTGGTGCCGCTGTCGACGCGCCTCACCAACACACCCCAGCGCGATGCCCTTGTCGGTCAGGCGCTGGTCGGCATTATCGGCTCGAAGCGTCAGCCGGTACTCGGCGCGCGAGGTGAACATCCGATAGGGCTCGGTGATCCCGCGGGTCACGAGATCGTCGATCATCACCCCGAGATAGCCGTCCGCCCGGTCGAATACGATCGGCGCAGCACCGCCGGCCGTGAGCGCTGCATTGAGCCCGGCCACCAGCCCCTGCGCGGCCGCCTCCTCGTAGCCCGTCGTACCATTGATCTGGCCGGCCAGGAAAAGACCCCTCAGCCGGAGGGTTTGAAGGGTCGGTTCGAGCTCACGCGGATCGACGTGGTCGTATTCGATGGCGTAGCCGGGCCGCACCATCCTGACGCGCTCCAGACCCGGGATCGAAGCAAGGATCGCGAGCTGGACCTCCTCCGGCAGCGAGGTCGAGATGCCGTTGGGATAGACCGTGGTATCCTGGAGTCCTTCCGGCTCGAGGAAGATCTGGTGGCCGTCCCGGTCGCCGAACTTGACGATCTTGTCCTCGATCGAGGGACAATAGCGCGGTCCCGAACTCTTGATCTGCCCGGAATACATCGGCGAGCGATGCACGTTGGCCCGGATTACGTCGTGGGTGACCCGCGTAGTTCGGGTGATACCGCACTGGATCTGGGGCGTGGCGATCCGGTCGGTCATGACCGAGAACGGCTCCGGCGGATCATCGCCGGGCTGCATTTCGACCGCCGCCCACTCGATCGTGGTGCCATCGAGCCGCGGCGGCGTGCCGGTCTTGAGGCGGCCGAGGGCAAAGCCAGCGCGCTCAAAGGACTTCGAAAGTCCCATCGCGGGCGCCTCGCCGACCCGGCCCGCCGGCCAATTCTTTTCCCCGAGATGGATCAGGCCGCGCAAAAACGTCCCGGTCGTGACCACGATCGCACCTGCGGAGAGCTGCCGGCCATCGGCCAGGCGAATGCCGTTGACGCGGCCGTCCAAAACCAAAAGCTCGTCGGCCTCACCCTCGATGACGGTGAGATTGGCGGTCTCGCGGATGGCAGCCTGCATCGCCGCGGCGTAGAGTTTCCGGTCGGCCTGGGCCCGGGGACCGCGGACAGCCGGACCCTTGCGGCGGTTGAGCATCCGGAACTGGATTCCGCCGGCATCCGCGACACGGCCCATCAGGCCGTCCATGGCATCAACCTCGCGAACCAGATGGCCCTTGCCGAGACCGCCGATGGCGGGGTTGCAGGACATGGCGCCGATGGTGTCGAAGCGGTGGGTGAGGAGCGCCGTTCTGGCGCCGAGACGCGCGGCCGCAGACGCAGCCTCGCAGCCGGCATGGCCGCCACCGATGACAATGACGTCGAATGACTCTGAGGTCGAAAGCATGGACCGACTTCTATCGCGGGAAGGTAAAACCCGGAAGGCGTTTCACGTGAAACGGTCAAATTTCCGGGCAGTCAAACGAAGGCTGTTTCACGTGAAACAGGCTCAGGGGGCGGAACCTGAATTCGGATGTTTCATGTGAAGCATCTGTTAACCATCTTTCTTAACCAACCATCAATCCGTTGAATCAAGGAGTAGCCCTACTTTCCGATGCAGAACTCTCGGAAGATGACATCGAGAATGTCCTCGACGTCGACCCGTCCGAGCAGCCGTCCCAATGCGAACGCGGCCGACCGCAAGTCCTCCGCCGCTAACTCCTCGCCTTGCCCGATCGCGGCGACACTCCGCTCCAGCGCGGCAACGGTCTCTTCGAGCAAACGCCGCTGCCGCTCTCGGGTGATCATGGCGACCTCGCTCGCCCCGAAATAATCAGATGCGAACACGACCAGGGCGGCAATGAGACCCGAGAGTCCCTCGCCCCGCGCGGCGGAAATCCTGAACCCCCGAACCGCCGATTTCGCCGAGCCGGTCCCGGCCGAACCGAGATCGATTTTATTGCGCACCAGCCAGACTGGAGCGTCACCGCTCTCTTCGACCATCGCGCCATCGGCGTCCGCCAGCCACAACACCAGATCGGCTTCCGCCGCTCGTGCTCGCGCGCGGCGCACGCCCTCCTGCTCGACTGGATCGTCAGTCTCTCGAATGCCGGCGGTATCGATCACCGTCACCGGATAACCGTCGAGATCAAGTTGCACCTCGATGACGTCACGCGTGGTGCCGGCATGCGGCGAGACGATCGCGACCTCGCGTCGCACGAGTTGATTCATCAGCGTCGACTTGCCGACATTCGGTAGACCCGCAATGGCGACGACGAGGCCTTCACGCAGGCGTTCGGTTCGGCCCTGCGCTGCAAGCACTTCCTTGATCTCACCAAGCAGCGCTCTGACCTTCTCCAGCGCCGGCGCGATCAGCTCCGTCGGCACATCGCTCTCGTCGGAAAAATCGATGCCGGCCTCGATCAGCGCCTGCGCTTCGATTATCTCCTTGCGCCAGTCCCGCGCGCGATCACCGAGCAAGCCCTTCAACTGGCGCAGCGCCTGGCGGCGCTGGCGATCGGTGTCGGCGTGGATGAGATCGTCGAGGCCTTCGGCTTCGGTGAGATCGAGCTTGCCGTTCTCGAAGGCGCGGCGGGTGAACTCGCCTGGCTCGGCGGCACGTAAATTTTTCATCGCCGACAGCGTGGCGAGCAACGACGCCAGTACGGCGCGCCCGCCATGGACATGAAACTCGGCGACGTCTTCGCCGGTCGCGCTCGCAGGTCCGGGAAACCAGAGCACGACCGCGTCGTCGATGGCCTCGCCCGCAGCGTCGCGCAGCAGAACGCGCGTCGCGATTCGTAGTGATGGAATTTTCCCGGCGAGCTGCTTCAGCGCCGAACCAGCCTCCGGGCCTGACACCCGAACGATCGCGATCGCGCTAGGCGGGCGTCCCGAGGACAAAGCGAAGATGGTCTGATCGCGCGGATGCATGGGCCTAATAGAGCGGACAGCGGGAAAGCAGCAATATCCTCGAACCTGTCACTTATGCTGCGGTGCAACAATCTTGTGGCCCCCCGCTATCCCAACGCTGGCACGAAAAAGGGCGCCCGCAGGCGCCCTTTCGTAAAGCCCAGCCAAAGCCAGCTCACGTGTTCATCGACTCAAAGAACTCGGCGTTGCTCTTGGTGCTGCGGAGCTTGTCGAGCAGGAAGTCGATCGCATCCATGGTGCCCATCGGATTGAGGATCCGGCGCAGCACGTACATCTTCTTCAACACCTGCGGGTCGGTGATCAGCTCTTCCTTACGGGTACCGGAACGAGAAATATCGATCGCCGGGAAGGTGCGCTTGTCCGAAACCTTGCGGTCGAGGATCAACTCCGAGTTACCGGTGCCCTTGAACTCTTCGAAGATGACTTCGTCCATGCGGCTACCGGTATCGACCAGCGCGGTCGCAATGATGGTGAGCGAGCCACCCTCCTCGATGTTGCGCGCGGCGCCAAAGAATTGCTTGGGCCGCTGCAGCGCGTTGGCGTCGACACCGCCGGTCAGGACCTTGCCCGATGACGGCACCACGGTGTTGTAGGCGCGGCCGAGACGCGTGATCGAGTTGAGCAGGATCACGACGTCGCGGCCATGCTCGACCAGGCGTTTGGCTTTCTCGATCACCATCTCGGCGACCTGGACGTGACGCACCGCGGGCTCGTCGAAGGTGGAGGAAACCACCTCGCCCTTTACCGAGCGCTGCATGTCCGTGACTTCTTCCGGCCGCTCATCGATCAGGAGCACAATCAGATAGCAGTCGGGGTGATTGGCGGTGATGGAGTGCGCGATGTTCTGCATCAGCACGGTCTTGCCGGTGCGCGGCGGCGCGACGATCAACGCGCGCTGGCCTTTGCCGATGGGGGCTACGATGTCGATAACCCTTGCAGAAAGGTCCTTTCTGGTGGGGTCGTCGATCTCCATTCGGAACCGCTGATTGGGAAACAGCGGCGTGAGGTTGTCGAAATTGACCTTGTGCTTGGACTTTTCAGGGTCCTCGAAATTCAGCGTGTTGACTTTGAGCAGGGCGAAATAGCGTTCGCCTTCTTTCGGGCTGCGGATATGGCCTTCGATGGTGTCGCCGGTGCGAAGACCGAAGCGGCGGATCTGCGAGGGCGAGACATAGATATCGTCCGGTCCAGGGAGATAGTTGGCGTCCGGCGACCGAAGGAATCCGAAGCCGTCGGAGAGAACCTCGACGACGCCTTCGCCGACGATATCGGTTTCTGCTGCCGCGAGGTTCTTGAGGATGGCGAACATCAGCTCCTGCTTGCGCATGGTGCTGGCATTTTCGACCCCATTCTCTTCGGCAAACGAAACGAGTTCCGCCGGCGTCTTGGATTTGAGGTCTTGGAGTTTGATTTCCCGCATTGGGGTGGTCCTGTGGAGTACTTTAGACAGAGAGGGGGTGCGAGGTGGCTTCAGGAAAAGCGGGCTCGAAAAGGACGGCCCGCAGCTCAAAGCAAGGAAAGCGCCGTTTTGAGGCTTCAAACCTGATGCGGCGGCCGGTTTGAACCGGAACGCAACGACATCCGCCTGCGTGGGGTGGGATGACCGCAATATAGAAAATTGCCTGGCGTTCCGCAAGCAGCGTAGCTGCCCATCTCGCTTGCAAAGAGAACTCAAGAAAACGGCTTGACGATCACCAGGATCACGATGGCTATCATTAATACGGTCGGTACCTCATTGATAATTCGATAGAATCTCTGAGTGTAGGTATTGCGGTCGGCGGCGAAAGCGCGCACGCAGCGGACAAAAAAGCCGTGGACAGCAGAAAGCACCAGCACCAGTAGAAACTTCAACTGAAGCCAACCGGACAAATACCAATGTCCCGCCCAGGCGAGATAGATCCCGGCGAGCCAGGTTACGATCATCGCGGGGTTGATGATTGCCTTCAGAAGCCGCCGCTCCATCACCTTGAACGTCTCGGACTGCTTCGAGCCGATCTCGGCCTCGCAGTGATAGACGAACAGCCGCGGCAAATAGAGCATGCCTGCCATCCAGGAGATGACCGCAATCACATGTAGCGCCTTGATCCACTCATACATCTCTGGAATGTCCCACCACCGGCGCCGCGTGTGTTCCGCGATCGCTCCAGAACTTCGATGATCGCTTTGCGCCGAGACCTGTCCGCAGGCAAGCCTTCCTCTAAACTAAATTTAAATTCTTAAAGTTTGAGTCTTTAGTGACGGTGGATTGGACTCACGCAATGCTGTCAGCACAATCTGGAAGGCTTGTTCACATCCCTCAACATTTTTGAGAGCTGGATGGATGAGCCGAATTACGGCTCCGGATTTAGCCTCTTAAGAAAGCCCATCGGCAGCTTATGCAGAGACAAATCCACACAACCCCACTATCATGGGCGATGGCCGATCCGACTTTTCCTTTTGCGAGGCGTTGTGCAGAACGCCTCGGGTTATCCAAAGGCGGGGAACCGGTGCCTGATTTTCGTCACCGAGCTTCACAGGGATTCACAGGATACACAGGACCGACGTGCCGACGACGAACAACTATTTTCACCTGCATCTGGTTTCCGATTCGACCGGCGAAACCCTGATCACGGTGGCGCGCGCGGTCGCCGCGCAATACGCCAATGTGACCGCGGTCGAGCATGTCTATCCGCTGGTGCGCAGCCAGAAGCAGCTCGATCGCGTGCTGGACGAGATCGAGGAAGCGCCGGGCATCGTCCTGTTCACACTGCTCGAGAAGGATCTGGTGCTGAAGCTCGAGGCGAAGTGCCGGGAGATCAATGTCCCGAGTTTGTCGATCATCGGCCCGGTGATGCAGTTGTTCGAGGCCTATCTTGGAGCTGCGACGGCGGGCCGGGTCGGTGCGCAGCACGTGCTCAATGCCGAATATTTCAAGCGCATCGATGCCTTGAACTACTCGATGCTGCATGACGACGGGCAGCATGTCGAAGGTCTGGAAGAAGCCGACGTGGTGCTGGTCGGGGTTTCCCGTACGTCGAAGACGCCGACCTCGATCTATCTCGCCAACCGCGGCGTTCGCACCGCCAACGTGCCACTGGTGCCGGGCATTCCGCTGCCACACCAGCTCGAACACCTGACCAAGCCGTTGGTGGTCAGCCTGCATGCGACACCGGACCGGCTGATCCAGGTCCGGCAAAACCGTCTGCTCAGCATGGGCGCGGGTCCGAGCAACGATGAATATATCGACAAGCAGGCCGTCGCAGACGAAGTCGCCTTTGCGCGTCGCCTTTGCGCGAAATTCAACTGGGCTCAGCTCGACGTGACACGGCGCTCAATCGAGGAGACCGCGGCCGCGGTACTGAAACTCTACGCCGACCGTCAGCGGGCGCGATTTTCCGAATGATTTTCCGATGACGCTCTGGCGCGGACAACACAAGCTGATCCTGGCTTCGCAAAGCCGTGCGCGGAAAATGCTGCTGGCCAATGCCGGCCTTCAGTTTGAGACGGTGCCGGCCGACATCGACGAGCGTAGCCTGCAGCAGGGCTCAAAGCTTTCGGCGCCGGCCGAGATCGCGGGTCTGCTCGCGCGCGAGAAGGCGCTCTGGGTCTCGGCGCGAAAGGCCGGACATTATGTCATCGGCGCCGATCAGACGCTGGCGCTGGGTAACCGGCTCCTTAACAAGCCTGATGGACGCGCCGCGGCGGCGGAGCAATTGCGCGCCCTCTCGGGTCAGACGCACGAGCTGCACTCCGCGATTGCCGTCGTCGTGGAGGGCAAGATAGTGTTCGAGACCGTGGCGGTCGCGCGGATGACGATGCGGCACCTGAGCGGAGACCACATCCGCAGCTATTTGGACGAAGCGGGGGACGCGGTGACCATGAGCGTCGGCGCCTATCAGCTCGAAGGCCTGGGCGTGCATCTGTTCGAGCGGATCGAGGGCGATCACTTCACGATATTGGGCCTGCCACTGCTGCCGCTCCTCGCCTTTTTCCGCCGCGAGCGGCTGATCGGATTGTGATCCCATGCTGATCCTGGGACTGACCGGCTCGATCGGGATGGGGAAATCGACCACGGCAAGGCTGTTCGCGGAAGCCGGTGTTCCCGTTTATGACGCCGACGCTGCCGTCCATCAATTATATGAGGGCGAAGCGGTGCCGGCGATCGAGGCCGCCTTTCCCGGCACCACCGCCGGCGGCAAGGTCGATCGTGCCAGGCTTTCCGCGCGCGTGGTCCACGATCCCGTGGCCATGAGGCAGCTCGAGCAGATCGTGCATCCCATGCTGGGCGCGTCGCGCCAGAAGTTTTTTGACGACGCGGAGGCCGCCGGCGCGCCGGTCGCGGTGGTCGATGTGCCGCTGTTGTTCGAGACCGGCGGAGAGAAGCGCGTCGATGCCGTCGTCGTGGTCACGACCTCGACCGAGTTGCAGCGAGAGCGGGTACTGGCGCGCGGAACCATGGATGAGGAAAAGCTCAATTCCATCCTCGCCCGGCAGGTGCCGGATGCCGAGAAGCGCAAGCGCGCCGATTTCATCGTGGATACCTCGCACGGACTTGATCCGGTGCGGGCGCGGATTCGGGACATTCTGGCCGAGGCTGTTAAGATGCCGCGGCGGCGGGCCTGATTCGCCGCTTTCTGTTTGATGGCTCATGCGCGAAATCGTTCTCGACACCGAAACCACAGGCCTTGACCCTCTCCGCGGCGACCGGCTGGTCGAAGTCGGCTGCGTCGAGCTGATCAATCGGATGCCGACCGGCCAGACTTTTCACCGCTACATCAATCCCGAGCGGGAAATGGCGGCGGAGGCCTTTGCCGTGCATGGCCTGTCGACCCAGTTTCTCTCCGACAAGCCGTTCTTCCACGAGATGGTCGAGGATTTCCTGGCCTTCATCGGCGACGCGCCGCTGGTGATCCACAACGCGTCCTTCGACGTCAGCTTCATCAATGCCGAGCTCGACCGCATCAAACGGTCGCCGATACCGCGCGAGCGGCTGGTCGATACGCTCCTGCTGGCGCGGCGCAAGCATCCGGGCGTCTCCAACCGGCTCGATGACCTGTGCTCGCGCTATGCGATTGATAATTCCCACCGCACCAAGCACGGCGCCCTGCTCGACGCCGAGCTTCTGGCCGAAGTCTATGTCGATCTGATCGGCGCCCGGCAGTCGCAACTGATCCTGGCTTCCGAGATTCGCGAGATTCGGGTCGGGATTTCGGGCGAAATGCCGCGGCGGCAGCGTGTCGCGCCGCTTGCGATCCGCGTGACTGACGCCGACCGAGAGGCGCACCGGGCCTTTGTGGCTACTCTCGGCGACAAGCCGATCTGGATGGATTATCTGCCCGCTACTTAGTTAGCTCGGCTTGATAGCTCCCGCGGCCTGCCGCTCCAGGTTCTGGCGGTAGAGACCCACGAAATCGACGGGATCGAGCATCAGCGGCGGGAAGCCGCCGTCGCGAACGGCGGTCGCGATGATCTCGCGCGCGAACGGAAACAAGAGCCGCGGGCATTCGATCATGACCAGCGGATGCAGCTGCTCTTGCGGCACGTTAGCGATGCGGAATACGCCGGCATAGGCGAGCTCGAAGCTGAAAATCGTCTTGCCGCCATTTTCGGCCTTGCCGTCGATCTTCAGCGTCACCTCGAACTCATTCTCGGACATGTTGTTGGCGCCGACATTGATCTGGATGTTGATTTGTGGCGGCTGCGCCTGCGGCCCCAGCGACTGGGGCGCGTTCGGGTTTTCGAACGACAGGTCCTTGGTGTATTGCGCCAGCACGTTGAGCTGGGGAGGAGCGCCTGCCCCGGGAGGGCTACCGTTGCCGTTGGTCATGAAAATACTCTCCAAAAAGGGGCCCATGTCGGGGCGAGTGGCTATCATAGCCCTAGGCGTCTCCACAAGGATTGCCACGGCCTCCAAGGTGCCGGCCCTGGACTTTCTTGGCCTTATGTCGGGCGGAAAGCTTAACGACATTTAGGAATTGGCGGCTTTAACCGTCCGAAGTGATGCCTTAAACGATTGAACATGCGCAATTTCCGGCCACGATCGATTTCCCCTTCCCACCAAAAGGCGCTACAATTCGCGCGTCCGAAACGCCATTGGCGGGGCAAATTTCGTGCCTACATCCTGCAGACTTGAATCAGTGATGTAGTGTCTAGCCATCCCCTCAAGAGCGGGAACGCTGTAGCGCCGGGCCCGTTACCGGCAGAGCCCAGAAAGCGGAACAAGACGTGGATATTTACACCATCATCTTCCTGGCGTTGGCGGTTTTCATTTTCCTGCGCCTGCGCAACGTGCTCGGACAGCGCACCGGCAGCGAGCGGCCGCCGTTCGACCGCACGGCGCGCAATACCGTTCCGGGTGCACCGGATGCCAATGTCGTTCCGATCCCGGGCAAGGTGATCGACCAGGCGCCGCTGGCACCGACCGCCGAGGTTGCTCCTGCGACCGACCGCTGGAAGGGGCTGGCCGAGGCCGGCACGCCGCTGGCGCAGGGGCTGGATGCGATGGTGGCGCAGGACTCCTCCTTCGATCCCAAGCATTTCCTTTCCGGCGCGCGCAGCGCCTACGAAATGATCGTGCTCGCCTTCGCCAATGGCGACCGCCGCGCGCTGCGCGACCTGTTGTCGTCCGAGGTCTATGACAGCTTCGAGACGGTCATCAAGGACCGCGAGAAGCACGAGCAGAAGACCGAGACGCGCTTCGTCTCGATCGACAAGGCCGAGCTGGTGGGCGCCGAGATGCGCGACCGCACGGCGCAGCTTACCGTTCGTTTTGTGTCGCAGATGATCTCGGTTACCCGCGACAAGGCCGGCACGATTGTCGACGGCAATCCGGACAAGGTGGCCGACATCACCGACGTCTGGACCTTTGCCCGCGACACCTCTTCACGCGATCCGAACTGGAAGCTGGTTGGCACGGGAAGCGCGCACTGATGTCTCGCGTCTGAAGCGATGCCTCGCGGTGCTCATCGTCGCCGCGGTCGGGCAATCGCTGATGCCGTTCGTGGTGCTGGCGGCGCACCGCTGGCGCTCCCATCCTCCGGCCGAGCCGCGGCGCGCTGAACGCGCCCTGCCCTATCCCAGGCTCGATCTCCCTCCGGAGATCAACGGCAGCCAGTATTTTCCGGTTTCGTGGTCCGACGTTCCCGGCTGGAACGACGACGATCAGCTCGCCGCCTATCAGACCTTTCGCGCGAGCTGCAGGTCGATCGCCGCGCAGCCCGCCGACGCGCCGGCGGATTCGCGGGCGCTGAGCGCCACGCTGCGCGAGCCGTGCCGTGCGGCCCGCGCCACCGAGATTTCCGACGGCGCAAAAGCACGCACCTTCTTCGAGCAGAATTTCGTTCCGCTGGAGATCTCGCGGCTCGGCCAGGATGCCGGTTTCGTCACCGGCTATTACGAGCCGATCATCGAGGGGTCGCTGACCGAGAACGAGGTCTACAACGTGCCGGTCTATCGGCGTCCTTCCAACCTGTTCATGCGCGGCTATTCGCAGGCCTCGCCCGACCTGCCGAACAAGGGCCAGGTGTTCCGCAAGATCGGCCGCCGCAAGCTCGTACCCTATTACGACCGCGGCGAAATCGAGGACGGCGTGCTCGATGGCCGAGGGATCGAGATCGTCTGGCTCAAGGACCAGACGGATCTGCTGTTCGCGCAAATTCAGGGCTCGGCCCGGATCCTCCTGCCCGACGGCTCGACGGTGCGCATCAACTACGATTCCTACAACGGCTATCCATACACCGCGGTCGGGCGCGTCCTGGTCGACCGCGGCATCTTCACGCGCGAAGAGATTTCGATGCAGAAGATCAGGGAATGGATGGAAGCCCATCCTGACGGAGCCAGGGAATTGCGGCGGCAGAACCGTTCCTACGTGTTCTTCCGCGAGGTGCAGCTTGGCGACAAGGAGGAGGCGATCGGCGCCCAGGGCATTCCGCTGACGCCGGGCCGCTCGATCGCGGTCGACAAGTCGCTGCATGTCTATGGCACGCCGTTCTTCATATCCGGCGAATTGCCGATCGAGTTGGAGAAATCGAAGACGCCGTTCAACCGGCTGATGATCGCGCAGGACACGGGCTCGGCCATCGTCGGCCCTGCGCGTGCGGATCTCTATTTCGGCGCCGGGCCGGATGCCGGCAAGGTCGCCGGCCGGCTCAAGAGCAACATGCGCTTTGTGATGCTGGTGCCGAAGAGCCTCGATCCGGTGGCGCGCGGCAGAAAACTGCCGCTGCCCGATGCGCGGCCGTCCGAGCAGATCGCAAGGCTGTTTCCGCAGACGGCGGCCGCTCCTGCTCCGGCGAAGGATCAGCCCAAAGATCAGCTCAAGAACCAGAAGACCGCGTCTTCGACGCCAACCGTGGGGCAAGCCACGACCACGGTGCCGCTACCGGCGGAGCGTCCGAAGAGCGCGCCGCCACCCGAGGTTCACCACCGAAGTGAGCCGCGGCAAATCCGCCATCCATGAAGCGGCCGTCGTCGTTTTCGATGCCGGACCCGCCGTCCGGCCCACGCAGGCGCCATCTCAGCGAAGAAGAGCGCGCGCTCTGGGAAGGCGTCGCGCGCCAGGTCAAGCCGCTGCGGAAGAAGGCGCGGATCGCGAAGTCCATGGCGGCGCATGCCTCTGATGCAGTGCCACCGAAGCCCGCCGCATCGCCACGGCCGGTGCCGTCGGTTCACGCACCAAAGCCGAGCAAGCCGGCCACGCCGCCTTTGGCGCCGCTCGGCCGCCGCTCGCGCTCACGTCTCTCGCGCGGCAAGGACGATATCGACGCCAGGCTTGATCTGCACGGCATGACGCAGACCCGCGCGCATCGCGCGCTCCACGGCTTCCTGCAACGCGCGCATCACGATGGCTTGACCTTCGTGCTCATCATCACCGGCAAGGGCAAAGTGGGCAGCGAATCCGAGCGCGGCGTGTTGCGCCGCCAGGTCCCGCAATGGCTGAGCCTGCCGGAATTCCGTTCGCTCGTGGTGGGCTTTGAGGAGGCGCATATCGGTCATGGCGGCGAAGGCGCGCTCTATGTGCGGATCAGAAGGGTTCGGTAGGGAGCATGATCCCGGAAAAGTGGAGACCGGCTTTCCGCGAGGATCATGCTCCAGCTAAAAAGGCCGGACGATGCCGACCCGCGGGATCAGCGTGACGATCGCGCCGAAGATCGTGGTCTTGCGATCGTCCGACGGGACCGGCGCAACCTCATGCGAGGCCGGCAGCATCTTCACAGCATGCAGGATCAGGAACAGGCAGACCGCCCAGTTGGAAACCCAACGGGAATAGTCGAACACGATTCCGAACATGATGAGATAGCCGACGCTGACGCCGATCAGCGCCGCGATGACGAGGTGCCGGTGCCGTTCTTCGCGCAGTGCGCGGATCGCTGCCGCGTAATAGCGCCAGAGCGGCCTATGCAGCCAGATCAGCAGTGCGAATACCGGCACCCCCAGGATGTTGTGAGGCATGCGGCCCCAGGTATCGGAGATTTCCTTCGAGAGCGGCTGATACCAGATGTAGGAAAAGCTCAGCAGATCGGCTCGTGAAGGATCGGCCATGCGGCTTTTCAGATAATCGACGAATTCGGCTTTCGGGATCGGCATCGTTCCCCAGAACTGCGCGGCGAAAAACAGCGCGCCGACAATGAGCGTCGCGATGATCCCGGCGGATATGTTCGTGCGGTTGATGCCGGCGACAAGATAGTGTCTGAGCACCACGATTACGGCGATGGTCGGCACATACATCAAGAGATGGATGTGGTGGATCAGTATCAGCACGATTGAGAACGAGGCCGCGAGCAGCACGAAGAGGGTCGATTGCGCCGGCACCAGCAGGAGGATGATCGCAAACAGGCAGCCATAGATGTCGAAATGGCCGAGCGTGTGCATGAAGTTCTTGAAGAAGAACGGCGAGGCCGCCATGAACAGGAACAGCGGCAGATTCTTTTCCTCAAAGCCAAAGGTTTTATGAAAGAGCCGGACGAATAATCCAAGCGTGATCAGCCACACCGCGCCCGCCAGCGCGAACACCAGCCACACCGGGACTTTTGAGGTGAAGAGAGAGACGATCGCGCCAACCAGGGCGCGCTTGATGAAGCCGAAATGATAGTCGACCAGGAGATGGATGTAGGGGACGAAGGGCGGCAGCAGAATCTTGTGCCAGAAAAGCCCGATCAGCACGGCGACGTTGACGGCGAGCATCACACGCCAGGGGTTTTGCCAGGTACCGGGATCCATAACCACCGATGTATATTGGGCTAAGGCTGGGGCCGCCAGCATCTCCGATGAGGTGCGGCTGTGGCTATAGGCCCCTGCTTTCGCAGGGGCGACACTGAATGTTACAAAATAAAACGGCTCAGATCGGCATTCTTGGCGAGGTCGCCGACATGCTTCTGCACATAGTCGGCATCGACCTGGACGGTGTCGCCGTTGCGGTCCGGCGCGGTGAAGGAAATCTCGTCGAGCACCCGCTCCATAACCGTCTGCAGCCGCCGCGCGCCGATATTCTCGACGGTGGAATTGACGGCGACCGCGACATCGGCGAGCGCGTCGATCGCGCTGTCGGTGATGTCGAGGGTGACACCCTCGGTCTGCATCAGCGCCACATATTGCTTGATCAGCGAGGCCTCGGGCTCGGTCAGGATGCGGCGCATGTCGTCGCGGGTCAAAGCCTGCAGCTCGACCCGGATCGGCAGCCGGCCCTGTAATTCCGGCAGGAGATCCGACGGCTTTGCGATGTGGAACGCGCCAGAGGCGATGAACAGGACGTGGTCAGTCTTGACCGCGCCGTGCTTGGTCGAAACCGTCGTCCCCTCGATCAGCGGCAGCAGGTCGCGCTGCACACCCTCGCGCGAAACATCCCCGCCTTGACGGTTTTCGCGCACGCAGATCTTGTCGATCTCGTCCAGGAACACGATGCCATTGTTCTCGACAGCATGGATGGCTTCCTGCGTCAGCTGATCGCTGTCGAGCAGCTTGTCGGACTCGTCGTTGACGAGGATCTCGTGCGAGTTTTCCACCGTCAGCCGGCGAGTCTTTGGCCGGCCGCCAAGCTTGCCGAAGATATCGCCGAGCGAGACCGCGCCCATCTGCGCGCCCGGCATGCCCGGGATTTCGAACATCGGAAGGCCGCCGCCGGAGGATTGGGTCTCGATCTCGATTTCCTTGTCGTTGAGCTCGCCGGCGCGGAGCTTCTTGCGGAAGGAATTGCGCGTCGCGGCGCTCGAATTGGGACCGACCAGCGCGTCGAGCACGCGCTCCTCGGCGGCGAGCTGCGCGCGGGCCTGCACGTCCTTGCGTTTTCTTTCACGCACCTGAACGATCGCGACTTCGACGAGATCGCGGATGATCTGCTCGACATCGCGCCCGACATAGCCGACCTCGGTGAATTTCGTCGCCTCGACCTTGATGAACGGCGCGCCCGCGAGCTTGGCCAGCCGCCGCGCGATTTCGGTCTTGCCGACGCCGGTCGGCCCAATCATCAGGATGTTCTTCGGCAGCACTTCCTCGCGGAGCCCGCCATTGAGCTGCTGCCGCCGCCAGCGGTTGCGCAGCGCGATCGAGACCGCGCGCTTGGCTTCGGTCTGGCCGACGATGAAACGGTCGAGTTCGGAGACGATTTCGCGGGGGGAGAAGTCTGTCATGGACCCTAGCTAAGACTGGATTGAGTTTCGGACAAGCCACACGAATGGCGAACCATCAAGACCGCTTCGCCGTCCGGCGTCTCCACCAGGCGAAGGCGCTCAAATGCCGCCTTTTTCATAGGCGCGGATGGCGCGAGCATTTTTGGGATCGGGATCGGTCACGACAAGCGGCGTCCCGCTTCTGAAAGCCTCATCGACAAATTGCCGGATGAACTGCGATCCATGACCGCAGCCGAGCAGGTCTGCCTCGCCGATGAACTGGTCGATGCCGCGACTTTCCGGCGGATGGTCACCAAACCCCTGGTTCCAGGTGGAGAGCCGGTAACACTGAAGATAGGCAAATGGCCGGTCGGAGAGCGCAACGATGAATTGATCCATGTCGGGATGAACGAGGTCGCCGCTGACGAGTTCATATTGCTCATCCGGATCTCCCCACCAGCGCACGACCTCCGGCGTCGTCAGCCAGCGCTGAACCAGCGGCAGATCGGCCCTCGTCATCGCCCGGAAGGCATAACCGGTCATGCCTAGCTGCTCGGCAGGGTCTCGATGGTGAGATTGCGGTTGGTGAAAACGCAGATGTCGGCAGCGATATCGAGCGAACGGCGCACGATCGCTTCGGCGTCCTTGTCGGAATCGATCAGCGCGCGCGCAGCCGCCAGCGCATAATTGCCTCCGGAGCCGATCGCCATGACGCCGGCTTCCGGCTCCAGCACGTCGCCGGTGCCGGTCAAGACCAGCGACACGTCCTTGTCGGCGACGATCATCATCGCCTCGAGCCGCCGCAGATAGCGGTCGGTGCGCCAGTCCTTGGCAAGCTCGACCGCGGCGCGGGTCAGCTGCCCCGGATATTGCTCGAGCTTGCTCTCCAGCCGCTCGAACAGGGTGAAGGCGTCGGCGGTCGCGCCGGCAAAGCCGCCGATCACCTCGCCCTTGCCGAGTTTTCGGACCTTCTTGGCATTGGCCTTGATCACGGTCTGGCCGATCGAGACCTGGCCGTCGCCGCCGATCACGACCCTGCCGCCCTTGCGGACGGTCAAGATGGTGGTGCCGTGCCAGACCGGCAGCTCGTTCGATGCATGCATGGGATACCCTCTCGTCCGGCCCCATTTAGGGGCTATGGGCTCCGGATACAATCGGCCAGCCCTTGGCGCCGGATTTCGCTCACCATAGCCGGAAGATCAGCCCCGATCGGGCCATACCGCAGTAGCGAAGGTGTCATCGGCCTGTTAAAAGACCGGCGTTTTTCGACAGGAAGGCTTGTTTAATGCGCAGCGCGACCATCAAGCGCAAGACCAAGGAGACCGACATCGAGGTGACCGTCAACCTCGATGGCACGGGCGTAGCCAATGTCGCAACCGGCATCGGCTTCTTCGACCATATGCTCGATCTCCTCGCCCGCCACTCCCGCATCGACATCACCGTAAAGGCGGTCGGCGACCTCCATATCGACCATCACCACACCACCGAGGACGTCGGCATCGCGCTCGGCCAGGCCGTGAAGCAGGCGCTCGGCAACATGGCCGGCATCACGCGCTATGCCTCGATCCACATGCCGATGGACGAGACGCTGTCGCGCGTCGTCATCGACATTTCCGGCCGGCCGGTATTGGTGTTCAAGGTGGAGTTTCCACGCGACAAGGTCGGCCAATTCGACACCGAGCTGGTGCGCGAATGGTTCAATGCCTTTGCCATGAATGCCGGCGTGACTTTGCACGTCGAGACCCTATATGGCGAGAACAGCCACCACATCGCCGAATCCTGCTTCAAGGGTCTGGCACGGGCGCTGCGGGCCGCGGTCGCGATCGATCCGCGCGCGGCCGGCGAAGTGCCATCCACCAAGGGTCAGCTCGGCAGCTGACTTCGTTCGGCGGAGTTTTGACCATGCCGGTTTACACAGTTCATGGACCTCAGGCCTACGCCGCGGATCTTCGCGCCACCGACAAGTTCGTGTTCGTGCGCGACGGCTTCCATTTCTGGGCGATGGTGCTGGGACCGCTCTGGCTGATCGCAAAGCGGCTGTGGTTGGCGCTGCTCGGCTGGCTCGTGCTGGTCATCGGGCTCGAGGTCGCGGTGGCGAGCCTTCGCGGCGGTCGGCTGGCGGTGCTTGTTGTTGGCGTCATTCTCGCGATCCTGATGGGGCTCGAAGCCTCAACGCTGCAGCGCTGGAGCTACTCGCGGCGCAAATGGCGCCAGCTCGACGTGGTCGTGGCCGATGACGAAGAATTGGCCGAACGGCGCTTTTTCGACCGCTGGACCGCAGGCCCCGGCAAGCGCTGGTCGGGCTACGATCCCTTGTCGGTCGATCGCGGTGGCCCGCCGCCGACCCGCGACGTGCCGGGCCAACGCTTTTCAGAGCCGCCGATGCCCCAGGGCGGCATTATCGGATTGTTTCCAGAGCCAGGAGGATCGCGATGAGTGTCGCCATCATCGATTACGGCTCCGGCAATCTGCATTCCGCGGCGAAGGCTTTCGAGCGCGCCACGCGCGCCTCCGCAGACCCGCAGAAGATCACGGTCACGCGCGATCCCGAAGCGGTCTATCGCGCTGACCGCATCGTGCTGCCGGGTGTCGGCGCCTTCGCCGATTGCCGTCGCGGGTTGGACGCGCTCGACGGCATGCTGGAAGCGCTGACCGAAGCGGTGCGCGTGAAGGCGCGGCCGTTCTTCGGCATCTGCGTCGGCATGCAGCTGATGGCGACCCGTGGCAAGGAGCATGTCACGACCGACGGCTTCAACTGGGTCGAAGGTGACGTCGAGAAGATCACGCCGCGCGACGAGAATTTGAAAATCCCGCACATGGGCTGGAACACACTGGACGTCTTGCGCCAGCACCCGGTGCTGGAGCGGCTCGATCTCGGGCCGAAAGGGCGCCACGCATATTTCGTGCACTCCTATCACCTCAATGCTTCGAACGAGGCCGATGTGTTGGCATGCGCGGACTATGGGGGGCCGGTCACGGCCGTCGTCGGCAAGGACACGGCGATCGGCACCCAATTCCACCCCGAGAAGAGCCAGCGCTTTGGCCTCGCCCTGATCTCGAACTTTCTGAAGTGGAAGCCGTGATCCTCTTCCCGGCCATCGATCTCAAGAACGGTCAGTGCGTGCGGCTCGAACAGGGCGACATGGCGCGCGCGACCGTGTTCAACCTCGATCCGGCGGCGCAGGCGAAGAGCTTCGCCGCGCAGGGCTTTGAATATCTGCATGTGGTCGATCTCGACGGCGCCTTTGCCGGCAGGCCGGTCAATGCACGAGCCGTCGAGGGAATGCTGAAAACGGCCACGGTGCCGGTGCAACTCGGCGGCGGCATTCGCGACCTCAAGACGGTCGAAGCCTGGCTCGAAAAGGGCATCACGCGCGTGATCATCGGGACCGCGGCGGTGCGCGATCCCGAACTGGTAAAGAGCGCTGCGAAGAAATTCCCGGGCCGCGTCGCCGTCGGGCTCGACGCGCGCGACGGCAGGGTCGCGGTCGAAGGCTGGGCCGAGACTTCGCAGGTGACCGCGCTTGAAATCGCCAGGCGTTTCGAGGATGCCGGCGTCGCCGCGATCATCTTCACTGACATCGCGCGCGATGGCTTGCTGAAGGGGCTCAATCTTGACGCGACCATTGCGCTGGCCGACGCGATTTCCATCCCCGTCATCGCTTCGGGCGGGCTCGCCTCGATCGAGGACATCAAGGCGATGCTGACGCCGCGCGCGAAGAAGCTGGCCGGCGCGATCTCGGGCCGGGCGCTCTATGACGGCAGGATCGATCCAACGGCCGCGCTGGCGCTGATCCGCAATGCGCGCGCCGCGGCTTGATTTTGTTTGACGCGTTTTCTTCACGCGAACCGGTGCCCACTTCGCTTGAAAACGCTATTGGGAGACTCTCATGTTCAAGGTGCGCGTAATCCCCTGCCTCGACGTCAAGGACGGACGCGTGGTGAAGGGTGTCAACTTCGTCGACTTGCGCGACGCCGGCGATCCCGTGGAAGCCGCGATCGCCTATGACGCCGCCGGCGCTGACGAGCTCTGCTTTCTCGACATCACCGCCACCCACGAAAACCGCGGCATCATGCTGGACGTGGTCCGGCGCACGGCGGAAGCCTGCTTTATGCCGCTGACAGTCGGCGGCGGGGTGCGCACCATTGACGACATCAAGACGCTGCTGCGCTCCGGCGCCGACAAGGTCTCGATCAACTCCGCCGCGGTCGCCCGGCGCGAATTCGTCAAGGAAGCCGCCGAAAAATTCGGCGAGCAGTGCATCGTGGTCGCGATCGACGCCAAGCGGGTACAACGCGGCGGCGGCTCGGACCGCTGGGAAATCTTCACCCATGGCGGACGCAAATCGACCGGCATCGAGGCCATCGAATACGCCCAGGAAGTGGTTTCGCTCGGCGCCGGCGAAATCCTGCTGACCTCGATGGATCGCGACGGCACCAGGCAGGGCTTTGACCTGCCGCTGACACAGGCGATCGCCGACAGTGTTCCCGTACCGGTCATCGCCTCAGGCGGCGTCGGCAATCTCGATCATCTGGTCGATGGCATCCGGCGGGGCCATGCCACCGCGGTGCTGGCCGCGTCGATTTTCCATTTCGGGGAATTCACCATCCGCCAGGCCAAGGATCACATGGTGCGCGCCGGCCTGCCGATGCGCCTCGACCCCTGACGACTCCCCGTCATAAAAGTGCTAAGTCCCCATTCAGGACAGTATTTGAGTTCGCTCGATGTCGCGTTTTACGATACACGATCTGGCCGCCACCATCGATGCCCGCGCGGCGTCGGGAGGAGAGGCGTCCTATACGAAGAAGCTGCTCGACAAGGGCGCGGAGCATTGCGCCAAGAAGCTGGGTGAGGAGGCGGTCGAAACGGTGATCGCCGCGGTCGAGAACGATCGGAGCCATCTGATCGCCGAGAGCGCGGACCTGCTCTACCATCTGCTGGTGCTGCTGAAGGCGCGCGGCATCACGCTAGAGGAAGTCGAGGCCGCGCTCGCGCAGCGGACGTCGATGTCGGGGCTGGAAGAGAAGGCGTCGCGCAAGCGCAACTAACCGGGGACGATGCATGGATATCCGGGCACCAGACCAGCAATATAATCCCTATCGGGTATTCACGCGCCAGCAATGGGCGCATCTGCGGGACGATACGCCGATGACGCTGGAACCCGGCGAGTTCGATCGCCTGCGTTCGCTGCATGACCGCCTCGATTTGCAGGAGGTCGAAGACATCTATCTGCCGCTGTCGCGGATGTTGTCGATCTACGTCGATGCGATGCAGCGTCTGTACTATTCGCAGCGCCAATTCCTCGGCATCCGCGACCGCAAGATGCCCTATATCGTCGGCGTCGCGGGCTCGGTTGCGGTTGGCAAGTCCACCACCGCCCGCGTGCTGCAGGCCCTGCTCGCCCGCTGGTCGCCGCGACCGAAGGTCGATCTGATCACCACCGACGGCTTCCTGTATCCGAACGCGGTGCTGGAACGGCAAGGCCTGATGCAGAAGAAGGGCTTTCCGGAGAGCTATGACCTGCCCACCCTTCTCAACTTTCTGAGCGACATCAAGGCCGGTCGGCATCAGGTGCGAGCGCCCGTCTATTCGCATTTGACCTACGACATTGTGCCCGGAAAATGGGTCGAGATCGATCAGCCGGACATTTTGATTGTGGAGGGCGTCAATGTCTTGCAGACCGGGCGGCTGCCGCGCGACGGCAAGGCCGTGCCGTTCGTATCCGACTTCTTCGACTTCTCGGTCTACATCGATGCCGACGTATCGGTGCTGCGGGAATGGTATGTGAAACGCTTCCTGGCGCTGCGCGACACCGCATTCACCGATCCCAAATCCTATTTCCACCGCTACGCGCCGTTGTCGGACGACGAAGCGACCGCCACCGCGATCGCGATCTGGGAGCGCACCAACCTTGCCAATCTCGAGGACAACATCCTGCCGACCCGCCCGCGCGCGACGCTGATCCTGACCAAGGGCGCGGATCACGTGGTGGAGGCGGTGGCGTTGCGGCGGCTGTAGCCGCTCTTCCGTAGGGTAGGCAAAGGCGCGACTACGCCGCCAGATGCCGCGCGGCGGCGAGTTCCGCCAGCGCTTCCGCCAGCTTTTCCCGATCAAGCGGCTTGATCAGAAAGCCGTCCATGCCGGCTTCGAAACACGCGTAGCGGTCTTCGACCAGCGTGTTGGCGGTGAGCGCGAGGATCGGCGTGCGCCGGCCCGCTTCGCCCGCTTCATGTTCGCGGATGCGCTTGGCCGTTTCGATGCCGTCGAGCTCCGGCATCTGCACATCCATCAGCACGAGATCATAGGGCGCGCCCGCGGATTTCGCGGCGAGCCAGGTTTCGAGGGCTTCCGCGCCATTGGTCGCGATCACGGCATGATGGTCGAGCCGGGTCAGCAACGACCGCATCAGCAGTGCGTTGATCTCGTTGTCTTCAGCGACCAGCACGGAGAGCCCGCGCGCGGGCTTCTCCGCGGTCGCCTCCGGCACGTCGTCCGCTTCGATCAGGGCATCGCCGACCAGGCTGGGCGCGGCTACCTCCGGTGCAGCGACGAGGCGCGCGGCCAGCGAAGCCGCACGCAGCGGCTTGACCAGATAGCCCGTGAAGGCCGATGAAGCCTTCAGCTCCTGCCGCGTCGAAGGCGTGAACATCAGGATGCGTGACGTCGCATAACGCCGCGCGGCTTCACCGAGCGTCTCGGCTGGCTCTAGCCCGAGCGCGCGGTCGATCAGCACGGCATGCCAGGCGCGTTCCGGCAGCAAGGCGTGAGCGACCTCCGCATCCGTCGCCAGGCAGGTCTGGCTGCCCCAGCGCTGCAGCCGGCGCGCGACCAGCGAAGCCTCGATGCTTTGTGGCGCGACCAGCAGGATCGCCTGGCCGGCCAGTTCGGGTGCTGCAAATTTTTGTAGCCCGCTGTCGGCGGATGCCGGCAGCACGAGCGAGACCTCGAAGCTCGAACCTGCGCCGACCTGGCTCTCCAGCGTGATGCGGCCGCCCATCCGTTTGACGATGCGCTCGGAAATGCTCAGGCCCAGGCCGGTGCCGCCATAGCTGCGCGCAATGCGCTCGTCGGCCTGCTCGAATTCGCGGAAAATCCGCTCGCGCGCCTCCGGCGCGATGCCGATCCCGGTGTCGCGCACCAGAAAACTGATCTCGTTGGGCCAGATGCCGGGTTCGACGATCAGCGCCACGCCGCCGCTTGGCGTGAATTTGATCGCATTGCCGGCAAGGTTGAGCAGCACCTGGCGCAGCCGTGCCGCGTCGCCGACGACTTCCACCGGCAGGCGCTCGTCGACATAGGACGCGATCTCGAGATGTTTCGCCTGTGCCCGCGGCGCCAGCAATTCGGTGATGTCCTCGATCAGCGAGGTCAGCGCAAAAGGCCGCTGCTCCAGATCGATCTTGCCGGCTTCGATCTTGGAATAATCCAGCAGCTCTTCGATCAGCGACAGCAGTGCGTCGCCGGAGGTCTTTACCGCCTTGGCATAGGTCGCCTGTTCCGGGGTCAGCGCGGTATCGAGCAGGAGCGAGCTCATGCCGATGATGCCGTTCAGCGGCGTGCGAATCTCGTGGGAGGCCATGGCGAGGAAGCGCGACTTGGCGCGGTTCGCGGCATCGGCCTGGTCGCGGGCGTCGCTGAGCGCGCGCTCGGTCTCGGTACGGTCGGTGACGTCGCGGCCGACGCATTGCAGCTCCGCGGGCTGGCCGGCTTCGGTGCGGACAAAGCCTTCGCGCCAGGCGATCCAGCGCGGTCCAAGCCGCGTGGCGATCTTCTGGTCGTGAATCCGCGTGCTGTTGTTCTCCAGCGCGCTGTCGCCCTGCTCGAGGATTTCGAAACTGAAGCGGGTACCGATCAGCGTCTCGGGCGGCCGTTCCGCCATCAGGCAAAAGGCGTCGTTGGCAAAGGTGATGAGGCCACTGGCGTCGCGCATCACGATCAGGTCGGCCTGCGATTCGAACAGGCTGCGCGCCCGGCCCTCGGCTTCCTGCAATTCCCAATTGCGGTCGGCCATCGCCTCGTTGTGCAGCAAGATCTTTCGCATCTTCTTGCGCAGGAGTCGGAGCCGGACACTGACGGTTGCAAGCGCCAGGCAGGCGATCGCAAACAGGAAGCTGGCGCCGATCGCAAAAGCGTGGGGATTGTAGCCGGATTTTTCGGACCGGCTGGCGACAATGAAGCCATAGGCGCCACCGAACGCTGCCGAGAAGATCATGAACGAGCGAATCGCCGCAATCAGCACGCGATGGCGCCGGGCGAGGCGGCGCAGGCGCAGTTTGATCCGGAACGTCTGTCCCATCGCCGATCCCTTGAGTTTGCCGCTCACTTCATATGTGTCGGGGACGATGCGGCGGCGACCTTGCAAAGTGTTTGAAGCCGCGACGCTTCGTTTACCGCGTTGAGAACAGGGTTAGCGAAGGGTTAACGGCCCAATCTACAGCGTGGCCGCGGCGAGCCGCGCAGGGTTTCCATGCGCTCCGACGATCAGCGCCGCCGTCGCCACGCAGGCGCCCTCGGCGGCGGCATCAACATCATCAATCACGGCGAAGTCGGTCTCGGCATTGTCCGATATCGCAACACGTACGGTTGCGATCCTGCCGGCTTATGGTTGTCGGAGAGTAAAGAGAAGTCGTTACCGGTTGGTTGACGGACCTGCCGCGCCGTTCCGCCTTAGACAGGCGGGGTCGGGTGCTGGTCGACCTTGCCAAGCCTCGCCAGGCGAAAGCCGGGCTCGATCAGCGCCCCCGGTGCGATGACCGCATTGGCGCCAATGCGCGCATCATCGCCGATCAGGGCACCGAATTTTTCGACGCCTGTATCGATGATGCTTCCCCGCCATGCGATCCGGATGCGCTTGTCATCCATCTCGTTGCGATAGTTGGCAACAATGGCGCCGGCCTCGATGTTGACGCCGGTGCCGATGATGGAGTTGCCGACAAAGCTCAAATGCGCGATTTTGGAGGCGCGAAACATGATGACGGACTTCAGTTCGCATGCCGGACCGACGATGCATCCCTCTCCAAGGAGCACACCGCCCCGAAGATATGCGCTCGCGGCAACGAATGATCCGGGGCCGAGGATCGCAGAACCCTTGATAATCGCGCCGGGCTCAACGGTTGCGGATTCGTGGATGGCCTTGTCGCCGTCAATCGAGTAGCCGGCGCCGAGCTCGCCAATCAGTGCCCGAATGAGTTCGGTGGCGCGGGAGGTGACCTGCCACGGCTTCGACCCATGGCGCGCCAAGCCGCTCGAGGGCCATGAAGCAACGAAGTCACCGATATCGATCATGGCGGTCGGATCACGCCGCGTGGCGCGCCTCTTCGGCGAGCGCGCGATAGGAGAGAGCCTCGGCGAGATGCAGCCGGCCGATCTTTTCCGTGCCGTCGAGATCGGCGAGCGTGCGCGCCACGCGCAGTACGCGGTGATAACCGCGCGCCGACAGCCGCATGGTTTCGGCCGCATCGCGCAAAAGCTTCTGGCCCTGCGCGTCGGGTTTGGCGATTTCCTCCAGGAGCGATGCCGGCGCTTCGGCATTGGTGCGGACATCTGGCAGACCTGCGGCCGCATACCGCGCCAGCTGGATGTCGCGCGCGGCGGCGACGCGGGCAGCGACTTCGGCCGAGCCTTCCGCTGATGGAGGCAGGATCAGATCGGCGGCGGTGACCGCGGGCACCTCGATCCGCAGATCGATGCGGTCCATCATCGGGCCGGAGATCCGCGCCTGATAGTCCGCGGTGCAGCGGTCGATCGGCGCGCGGCGGCAGGAATAGCCGGGCTCGAACGCCTTGCCGCAGCGGCAGGGATTCATGGCCGCGACCAGCATGAAGCGCGCCGGATAGGTGACGCGGTGATTGGCGCGCGAGACGGAGACCTCGCCGTTCTCCAGCGGCTGGCGCAGCGAATCCAGCACGCGCGCATCGAATTCGGGCAATTCGTCGAGAAACAGCACGCCGTGATGGGCGAGCGAAATTTCGCCGGGCCTGGCGCGGATGCCGCCGCCGGTCAGCGCGGCCATGCTCGCGGAATGATGCGGGCTGCGGAACGGCCGCTGCGCGGTCAGCGCGCCGCCTTCGATCTCGCCGGCGACGGACGCGATCATGGAAACTTCCAGCAGCTCCGACGGCGACAGTGGCGGCAGGATCGAAGGCAGCCGCGCGGCCAGCATCGATTTGCCTGCACCGGGTGCGCCGATCATCAGCAGGTGATGTCCGCCCGCGGCGGCGATCTCGAGCGCGCGCTTGGCGCTCTCCTGACCCTTGATGTCGCGAAGGTCGAGCTGCGAGGCCGCCGCTTGCCGCACTTTAGGCTGCGGCCGTGACAGCACCTGTGTGCCCTTGAAGTGGTTGGCGATCTGGATCAGGGAGTTGGCGGCGATGATCTCGACGTCGGGGCTCGCCCAGGCCGCTTCCGCGCCGCAGGCCGCAGGGCAGATCAGGCCTTCCTCGCGCGAATTGGCGCCGATCGCGGCCGGCAACACGCCGGCAACGGGAGCGATCGATCCGTCGAGCCCGAGTTCGCCGAGCACGGTGAAGCCGGACAGCGCATCGGGCGGGATGGCGCCGATCGCCGCCATCAATCCGAGCGCGATCGGCAGATCGTAATGGCTACCTTCCTTGGGCAGGTCGGCCGGCGCGAGGTTGACGGTGATCCGCCGCGCCGGCAGCGCAAGCCCTGAGGCAATCAGGGCGGAGCGCACCCGCTCACGCGCTTCCGAAACGGCCTTGTCCGCGAGGCCCACCACGTGGAAGGCGGGCAGCCCCGGCGAAACCTGCACCTGCACGTCGACCGCGCGGGTCTCGATGCCCTCAAAGGCGACGGTGGAAACCCGCTGAACCATGCTGCCCCTCTTTGCCGCAATTGAAGGTAGCGGAAGCTGATGAAAGAGGCAAGAACGTTACGTGAACGACCTGTCAAGGCTGCTGGGGTCGTTGCGGCGGCAGGTTGGGCGGATGGTAGCCGGGGACCAGACTTTTGCGCTCGTAAACGGAAGGATGGATCTTTGCGCCAGAAGCGACAAACCGGTGCCGCCCGGCATGGATCATCCAGCGCTTCGCAAAATTTGCGTTCGGATCGCGGTAGGGCTTCGGAATGTACTCGGCAATCCACCAAAGGCCCGTCAACGATTCGTTGGCCGGGCCGCCTGCGAAAGGCGCGGCGTAGGGATTTCCGGGAGTATTTTGCGCCGGCAGGATTTTCGCTTTCATATCCGCATCGATGATCAAGCCGGACGCCTCGGCCTTCTCCGTCATCCATTTCAACGCGATGGCCGAGAGGCCCGATCGATCTTCCGGATACCCGCCGCCGACGTCGCAATGCACGCCGGGAAACCAGAGCTGCTCGACATCGATGGGCTCAGTACCCCAGAGGTTCTGCACGAAATAGGCGCGGCGCTCGTCGAGCGCGACCGCGTGCCGGACGATATCGACCGACGGATTGTTCTGGGTCCACGGCAGGTGTTTCGGATCCCACGCCCACCCGACCGAACTCACGGTATCCCACAGACCGAGGAAGTGGACGCGCACCGGACGGGAGAACGTGTTCTTGAAACCCTGGGCGACGGCTGGATCGGTCTCGTTCTTGTACTTGTCCCATGCGAACGGAATGAGCTCCTCGTTGCCCTGGGTCAGCAGCCCCACCTTGTGCAACATGCCCGCGACGGCGCGCGCCGTATAGGCGCCGCGGCTGAATCCGAAAATGTAAATGTTGTCGCCCTTCTGATAGTAGCGCATCAGGAAGCGATAGGCGTCCTCGACGTGCGTCTGCAAAAACCAGGCGATCGCGAGATCGATCTGCTTGACCACCCAGCTCTTGATGCGACCCCAAAAGCCCGGCGGCGTGAAAGTGCCAATGCCCGGCTGGTAATAGGACAACTGATCGTTTCGCGCGCGGTCGAGCATCGCGTAGAGCTTGACCACATTGGTATTGATTGCCGCAAATTGATTGCTGGTGCCGTCGAGGCAGAGGACGATGTTTCGAGGCATGGATGAACTCCTTCCGAAACAAGCGGGACTAAAAGCTCTGGTCTGCGCAATGGCTCCAGCCTAGCGACACATCCGAGGATAACACAATGAACCAGCTCACAACCGCAACAATGCGACGCAGTGGCGTCGGGCGTGTTGCAGGTGTTGTCAACGGCGAAGTCGCTCTTCCGAAAACGGCCGGCTGAAATCGGAAGTCGAGAAATTCCTCAATACGGTCCGCGCGGCGCAATAGCCGCGGCATCGGGTGGCGGCTTTTGGCTCCGCCACCCGCAATCCACGACTCCTCAGAGAATCATCTCCATCGGCGCGGGGATGTAGTGGAAACCCTCGCCGGTTTTGACGACATGGCCGTAGCCCGGCCATGGATAGTGATAGGACATCACCGGGATCTTGTTGGCGGCCAGCATGTCCAGCATCTTCACGCGGCTTTCGGCCGCCTGCTTCGGATCGGTGTCGTAGGAGAACTCCATCCGCGGCTTTTCCATCAGCAGGATCTGGTGATGGGTGAGGTCGCCGAGGAAGGCAAACGACTTGGCTCCCGAGGTGATCATGAACATGGTGTGGCCGACCGTGTGTCCGGGGGCGGCGAGCGCCTGCACGCCCGGCAGGAACGCCTCGCCATCCTTGTAGAACACGAGCTTGTCGCGCACCGGCATCAGGTTCTTGCGGGCGTGCACCACGAAATCCTTCAATGGGCTGCCCATCTTGCCTTCATCGGTCCAGTAGTCGAAATCGCTCTGGGCGATGTAATACTGCGCGTTCGGGAACAGCACCTTGCCGCTGGCGTCGACCACGCCGCCGATATGATCGATATGGCCGTGCGAGAACACCACCGCATCGATGTCCTCCGGCTTGATGCCGGCCTCCATCATGCTCTTCTGCTGCCGGCCGGTGGTTGGTCCGAAGGCCTGCGATGTGCCCATGCCGGTGTCGAACAGGATGAGCTTGTCGCCGGTGTTGACGATCGGCGAATTCTGCTCGAGCACGATATTGTCCGGCGACAGGAAGTTGTCCGTCAGCATTTTCTTGAGCTCGTCGTCGGAGACGCCGGTGAACGTGCCCTTTGGAGGCCCGAGCGGCAACGGTCCGTCCGAGACCACGGTCACCTCGGCGTCGCCAACTTTCATGCGGTGGAAATAGGGCGATTGTGTTCCGAGCTTTGGCGCCTTCGCCAGGGCACCTGCGTTGAACATTGCGGACACGCCGAGGCCGGCGCCCAAGGCAAGCAAGGATCGTCGCGAAACATCAATTGTCATGCGTCTTCTCCCAGTCTCTGAAGATGTTTTTGGTTGTCCGGATGATCGGCCGCTCAATCCGCCCCGGACGCGAATATGCTGCGCCCGCATTGTGAGGCTGGCAAGACCGATCAGCCCTTCCGAAATCCACACAGTAGAAATGCATCGATCATACACCCAAAAGGAGAAAACTATTTCCCCGTCGCGCGAGCTGCGGGTTTTGGGTCTTCCAGCGGCCCGATCGATAAAATACGCTCTAAATCAATCGGTCGATTGCAATCGATCCTTCTAGGCATATCCCAACAATTCCCCTGTAAACCTCTGCCAAACCGGAAGACCCGGTCAGGTGTGGGGAAGAAGAGCTACATGTTGTCAGCAGCAAACCGACGTAGAAGCGAGCGTCGCCTGTGCAGGAGTCTCGCGAAGATTCAATTCGGAACCGGCACCTTGCCGCGTGACTGCATGATCACGGACATTTCGGATGGCGGCGTGAAAATCGTGGCCGAGCATCTCGAGCTGCCGTCCGAATTCACCCTGATCTTTGACACCGGTCTTCCCCGGCAGTGCCGGCTGGCCTGGCGGATCGGTTGCGAGTTTGGCGCGGAGTTCGTCCGCTAAAGCGCGACGAATCCGCCGGGCCAAAGGCCCGATGCAAGGGTTTTACTGAAATCTCGCACGGAGAGGTGCCCGGTTAACCCGTATTTAGGGTTAAGCTGCCACGCTTTTTTGGCCAGTCGCGAGTTCCTGCAGGCCAAAGAGTACATGTTCCGGCATCCCTTCAAACAAGGTCGCGTGGCGCGACTCGTCGTCATCGCAGCCTCGTCCGCCGCTTTGGCGCTCAGTCTCTGTGGCTGCCAGACCATCGCCTCCTCCGACATCACCGGGTCGCTGGGCGACAAGGCCGAGGCCAGTCCGTCCGCCGACCCCCGCAGTGATCTCGGCGCCTGGCGCGAGCGCTATCGCGCCAACCCCAAGGATCCGGCCGTGGCTCTGCAATATGGCCTGGCGTTGCGGGCGACCGGCGAACGGTCCCAGGCCGTCGCCGTGCTTGAGCAGGCCGCGCTTGCCAATCCCAAGAACAAGGCGCTGCTGGCCGGCTATGGCCGCGCGCTGGCGGACAACGGAAATTTCCAGCAGGCCTTCGACGTCCTGAGCCAGGCGCATACGCCGGAAGATCCGGACTGGCGCATCCTTTCGGCACAGGGCGCCGTGCTCGATCAGCTCGGCCGCTATGACGAGGCGCGGCAGTACTACGCCAGCGCGCTCAGGATCGTGCCGGACGAGCCCTCGGTGCTTTCCAATCTCGGTCTCTCCTATCTGCTCTCGAAGGATCTGGCCAAGGCGGAAGAGACGTTGCGCCGCGCCCACAGCCTTCAGGCGAAGGACCCGCGCGTGCGGATGAATCTCGCGGTCGTGCTGGGCGTCGAAGGCCACACGAGCGAAGCAGAAGGCATTGTGAAAGCCGAGCTGCCGCCCGACGAGGCGACGGCGAAGGTCGCGGAGCTGAGGCGGCTCCTGGCCAAGAAGGAAGCATCGTCCGAGCACAGCGCAGGCCGCTCGTCGCTGTCGGCCGTCCGCCCGAACTAGCTAGTCTACTGACGTAGTGGCGCCGCCGGCGCCGCAAATCCTCAGCCGCTCCTGCCGACCAGGCGCTTCGCAACGTTCGTGATCGGCGAAAGCAGCGAGCCCTTCGGCTTCTCCTCGCCATGGCCGGTCAGCTTGCGCGCCATGTCCAGGAACAGCTTGCTGGTGCGGTGGCTGGCGGAAAGCTCGGCGATCATCTGGCCGTTGTTGGCGGCCGTGCCGAACAGGCGCGAATCAAAGGGGATGACGGCAAGCGGCAGGCTCTCGAGCGCCTTGGCAAAGCTGCGCCGGTCGATCTCCGGCCGCTTCGGCATGCCGACCTGGTTGAGGCAGAACAGCGGCACCTGGTCGTTGGGCCGCGACGCCTTCAGCGTGTTCAGGATGTTCTTCGCGTTGCGCAGATTGGCGAGGTCCGGCTCGGCGACGATCACGATATCATCCGCGCCTTCCAGCGCGCGCCGGCTCCACGCCGTCCACTGGTGCGGAACGTCGAGCACGATGCAGGGCGTGGTCATGCGCAGCGTATCGAAGATCGCATCGAACGCGTTGGCGCCGAAATCGTAGACCTTTTCGAGCGTCGCGGGTGCGGCGAGCAGGCTGAGATGGTCACTGCATTTCGACAGCAGGCGGTCGATCAGTCCGCTGTCGGGCCGGTCGGGCTGAAACACCGCGTTCGCGATGCCCTGCAGCGGGTCCTGGTTGAAGTCGAGCCCGGCCGTGCCGAAGGCGAGGTCGAGATCGATCACGACCGTATCGAGCTTGAAATTGCGCGCAATCGACCAGGCCACGTTGTGGGCGACAGTGGAGGCGCCGACGCCGCCCTTGGCGCCGACCACGGCGATGACCCGGCCGACGGTGATGGTCTCGGAAGCCGAGAACAGGCTGCAGATCGAGCGGACGACGTCGAGTGCGCCAACCGGCCCGATCACGTAATCGTTGACGCCGCGGCGCACCAGCTCGCGATAGGCCACGTCGTCACTTTCGCTGCCGATGACGATGACGCGGGTGCCGGGATCGCACTCGCTGGCGAGATCGTCGAGCGATTCCAGGAGGTCGCTGGCGCCACCGCTTTCCAGCACAATCACGTTTGGCGTCGGGGCGTTCTGATAGGCTTCGACGGCGGCGGCCATGCCGCCCATCTTCACCGAGAGATGAGCCTTGCCAAGCCGGCGGTCGTCGCCGGCCGACCGCACAGCGGCCGCGGTGTCGCTGGTCTCGCAAAACGCCTGCACCGAAATCCGCGGTGCCGCGGCGATGTAATCGTTTGCGGACGGCGGCGGTGGCAACGGCGCGTCCGATGCCTCTTCGATTTTCTTCCTGAGCTCGCTCATTATTTACCTGCGTCGCTGAGCTTGGCCTTTTCGGCATCAGGGTAGACGGTCGTGGTCGACTCACCCTTGCGATATTTCTCGAAGCCTTCGGTGCGCCGCATCGTATAGGCCGGCGTCTCTGACCGCGGCTGCACAAGATCGGACGGATTGTCCACCATGGCCGCCAGGTTGCGCTGCGTCGAGCAGCCGAAATTGTAATACGGCTTGTTCTCGTTATAGGCAGGATTGTTGATGTTCGGACCGAGATCTTCCGGCCACAGTCCGCAGGGACCCGCGGTCGCCGCAATCCTGGTATAGCTCAGACGGATCGGCGCGAAGGCCAGCGGATCGGCCGGGTGATAGTGATGCAGGGCGATGCCGTGCGACGGCACGCCGCCGGCGGTGAGAACCGAGCGGATTTCGCCGAAGGTCATCGCCGCGGCCCTCGCGTTCGGCGTGTCGACCGGCACATCGACTGCAACAGCGCCAGTGCCTTCACGAACCCAGGTTCGCGCCAGGCCCGCGACATCGTCGCGCTGCGGAGCGGTGAGCCTGCCGCGCCCATGGCCGACAAAGACGACGACCGAACGGTTGGCCTCGGTGATGGCGATCGGATGGCGGAGACGATAGTCGTCGGGAACGCCGCCGGTGACGATGGCTTCGGGCGCCATGCTGCAGGCGCCGAGCGCGGCGGAAAGGCCGATCAACATGCCGGCTCGGTGCAGGGTTCGACGGCGTTCTGCCGATAATCCGCATGTCATCGTTTTGTCCTCGTCACGCGCACGTCGCGTCATCTCAGTCAATGAAGTAGCCGAAGCTGACCTGGCCGCCGCTGATCGGATCGATGCGGGCGGCGATGCCATAAATCCGGTTCATGCGGGCGAGCAGTGTCGATTGCGAATCCGAGGCAGGCGCGAAGCCGTCATCCGGACGCGACAGCTCCTTCTGCGCCACCGCGCGCACCACATAGGGCGTCACCAGCACCATCAGCTCGGTTTCGTGGTTGACGTAGTCCTGACTCCTGAAAAGCGCGCCCAGGACCGGCAACTGGTCGATGCCGGGCATTCCGTTGACGGCTTGCTTTGTTTGCTCCTGGATCAGGCCTGCCATCGCCATCGAGCCGCCGGACGGGATTTCCAGCGTGGTTTCCGCGCGGCGGGTCTTGATCGAGGGAATCGTCGTTCCGCCGACGCCGCCCTGCAAGGCGTTCTCGGTCGAGACTTCCGACACCTCGGTCATCACGCGCAGGCTGATCCGTCCCTCGGACAACACCACCGGCGTGAAATTGAGCGAGATTCCGAATTTCTTGAAACTGACTGTCTGGACGCACTGTCCGATAGCGCCCGACGTCGTGGTCTGGCAGGTTACGCCGGTTGGAATTGGAAATTCACCGCCTGAAACAAATGTCGCGGACTCGCCGGAGATTGCCGTCAGATTCGGCTCGGCCAGGGTGCGCACGAGACCGGCACTCTCCATCGCGCGCATGGTCGCGGTGACCGTAGGCAGGCCCTTGGTAATGGCCGACGCGGTCAAGGCGTTGTCGGGAACCAGTGGCCCACTGTTTGCGCTGAAAGGATTACTGTTGTTGAAGTTCACGACCGCGGTGCCGTAATTCATGCTGGCACTGAGATCGACGCCCATCTGCTTGATGATGTCGCGCCGCACTTCCGCAACGGTGACTTTCAACATCACCTGATCGCGGCCCTTCACGACGATGCTGTTGACGACCTTGTCGGCACCTCCGACGAGCCGCGCCGCGATGTCGCCTGCCTGCTGCGCCTCGATCGGGCTCGTCACTGAACCGCTCAGCACCACGCCCTCGCCGACGCCATCGATATTGACGCCGGGCACCGCCGAGTGCAACGCCGCGCGAATGCCGTTGAGATCGCGCTTGATCGCGATATCGTAGCTCGCGACCTGCTGGCCCTCGGCGTCGAAGAACACGACGTTGGTCTGGCCGATGGCGGCGCCGATGATGTAGGCGCGCTGGGACGAGCGAATCACGGCATTGGCGATCTTGGGGTCCGCCACCAGCACGTCCTTTGCCTCGCGAGGCAGGTCGATGACGGCAGATTTGCCGATGCCGAGCGAAAGGAAACGCGTGCGCACGGGCACGCTCGCGGTCACGGGCACGCTTGGCGCAGCCGGCGTGTTCGCGGCAGCCTGCGGGTTCGGGGCAGCGGGCGTGGTCGCCGGAGGCGTGACGGCCAGGGGCGCTGATGGCGCGGATGGCGGATCGTCGGCAGCGCGCACGGAGGCGAGCTGCAGCGTGAGTACGAAGACCGCGGAAAGCGACAGGGCGCGGAAGATCGGAGATTGCGGCTTATTCGCCCTGCATTTCATTTCGGTATCCTTCGGTCACTTCTGTGCCGTCGCCCGGCTGGCGATGCCGTAGCGAACTACATTGAGGCCCACGCTCTGTGGGGTAGCTTGTTCAAGCGGATTGCTCTCGACCGCCTTGGCATCGGCGATGCTGCGCAGCGCCAGCGACAGTGTGCCGGCCTGGCGCGCGGAGGTGAGAGTCGGAATTTGTTCGGGCTTCAATTCCAGCGTCACGGTCTTGCCGACCACGGCGTTCTGGCCGTCCTTTTCCTTCGGCGCCTGATCGATCGCGAGCACGCGGATGCTCGGCAGGATCAGGGAGGAGACGACGACATCGGGCTGGTTGGGGTGCTCGACGTTCTTGACGCGCTGGGTGAGAATCACGTCGACGCGGTCGTTCGGCAGGATGAAGCCGCCGGCGCCGGTCTCGGCGGAGATTTCGGTGGAGACGGCACGCATGCCGGTTGGCAGGATCGCGGCCATGAAGCCGGAGCCGTCCGCTTTCACCAGCTTCTGCTCACGGATCGGCTCGCCTGCCATGATGGGCGAACGCGCGATCGAGCCGGCCACCTGGGTGATGGCGTCGGGCCGGTCACTGCGCCGGATGAATGAGCCGCTTGCGGTCGACTTCGGCCAGGTCTGCCATTGCAGATCCTCCGCCTTGGTGGTCTGGCCAAGCCCGATGTCGGACTTGGCGATGAGGACATCGACGGTCTCGAGCTGCGCCACCGGCTGGGCCGGGGCGGCTGACTTGTTGTCACTCCCGCTCGCGAGGTACGCGGCAAGGCCGCCGGCACCGAGGGCGATGAACAGGACGATAATACGGGCGGTATACATACGCTTTACTATCCGCTCTGGCCCTAAGGCCGGTTGGGCACCCTCTCCCAACAGCAGAACTAAGCAGCAAAGGTATAAGCCGACTTGAAACGCGCCCGGCGCGTGCGGTGGCAGGTCAGGGAATCGTCCCCATGGTGAACGGCACGTTATCGTTCACCGGACGATTATCCGTATATTTACTGAGTGACAGAGTAGCCCCAAGCGCGGCTATCCGTGACGAGCGCTGAAAAACTCCTAGCCGCGCTTGTTCTCGATCGCGTCCCAGATCTTTGCGGCGATATCCGGCCCGCCGAAGCGTGCGACCGCGCGGATGCCGGTCGGCGAGGTTACGTTGATCTCGGTGAGATTGTCGTCGATGACGTCGATGCCGACAAACAGGAGGCCGCGCTTCTTTAATTCCGGACCGAGGACGTTGCAGATTTCGCGCTCGCGCGGGGTCAGGTCGGTCGCCTGCGCCGCGCCGCCGCGCACCATGTTGGAGCGCAGATCGTCCGCCGCCGGCACGCGGTTGACCGCGCCGGCGAACTCCCCATCGACTAAAATGATGCGTTTGTCGCCATGCTTGACGTTGGGGAGGAAGCGCTGGATCACCCAAGGCTCCTTGAACGTCACCGAGAACATGTCGAACAGCGAGCCGAAGTTCATGTCCTGCGGCATGACGCGGAAGACGGCCGCGCCGCCATGACCGTGCAGCGGCTTCATCACCACGGCGCCATGGGTGTCGCGGAAAGCGTTGATCTCATCGAGATCGCGCGAGATCAGGGTCGGCGGCATCAGCTGCGGAAAATCCATCACGAACAGCTTTTCCGGCGCGTTGCGTACGCTCGTCGGGTCGTTCACGACCAGTGTCCTGGGATGGATGCGCTCGAGCAAATGGGTCGAAGTGATGTAGGCGAGATCGAAAGGCGGGTCCTGGCGCAGCAGCACCACATCGAAGGAGGCCAACGGCTCGCGGCGCGGCTCGCCGAGGGTGAAGTGATTGCCTTGTTCGTCTTGCACGGTGAGCATCTGCACCGGAGCAAACGGCTCGCTGCCGACGAGCGAGAGCTTGTCCGGCGTATAATATGAGAGCCCGTGGCCGCGTTTCTGTGCCTCCAGCAGCAGCGCAAAGGTGGAATCGCCGCGGATGTTGATGCGCGCGATGGGGTCCATCTGGACGGCGACGTTCAATTTCATGGGAAGGCCCGGATCTGGAGGAGGAACTTCTGGAGGGAGAATTCAGGTACTCGAATTGAAGTACTCGAATTCAGGTACTTGCGTCGAAGGCGGCTAACAGATGGCGCGGCAGGCGCCGCGGCGCAATCAGGATGGCGTCAAAACGCAACTCGAATTCGGCATATTCAGGGTGCGCCACCAGCCAGGCCTGCGCCGCGTTGATAATGCGCGCCTGTTGCCGTGGCGTGACGGCGAAGGCGGCGTCATCCAGCGTCACGCGGGCCTTGACCTCGACAAAGGCAACCAGACTGCGCCGTTTGGCGACCAGGTCGATCTCGCCATGCGGCGTGCGGAAGCGTTTGGCGAGAATGCGATAGCCCTTGGCCATCAGGAGAACGGCGGCTCGGCTTTCCGCGGAAAGCCCGGTGTTGAAAGCGGCCACGCGCTTGGGCGAGGCGTCCTTCTCCGGCCTTGCGCGATCAGTTTTCGCCATGGCCGCCCTTTGCGTCCTTCATGATATCCCTGGCCAGCTCCAGTGCGCGAGCATAGACCTCGCGGCGCGGCCGCCCCGACAATTCGACCGCATGTGCCACCGCGTCCTTGACGCTGCCGGTAGCGAGCTGCGCGCGCAACAGATCGTCGAGAGCCTCAGCGGTGAGGACTTGAGCGTCCGCCGGCGGCGGACCGATCACCAGCACGAACTCGCCGCGGGTCTCGAGCTGTTCGGCGTTCCTGGCGAGCTCGGCAAGCGTTGCGCGCGTCACTTCCTCATGCAGCTTGGTCAGCTCCCGACAAATCGCGGCTTCGCGCCGGCCCATGGCTTCAGTGAGATCGCCCAGCGTGTCCTGCACGCGGTTGCCCGACTCGAAGATCACCAGCGTGGCGTCGACCCGCGCGAGCTCGGCGAGCCGCGCGCGTCGCGCGGTCTCTTTCGCGGGCAAGAACCCCTCGAAGAAAAACCGGTCGGTCGGAAGTGCCGCGACCGACAGCGCCGTCAGCACGGATGATGGCCCCGGCAACGCCATTACCGCGTGGCCGGCGGCACAGGCCTCACGCACCAGCTTGAAGCCGGGATCGGAAATCAGTGGGGTGCCGGCGTCCGAGACCAGCGCGATCGAGGCGCGCTCCGCCAGATGCGCGAGCAATTTCGGCCGTGCGGCCGCGGCATTATGCTCGTGATAGGGCGTGAGCTCGGCCGTGATGCCATAGCGCTCGGTCAGCCGCCGGGTGATGCGGGTGTCCTCGCAGGCGATCAGGTCGACGCCCGCGAGGGTCTCCAGCGCGCGCAGGGTGATGTCGCCGAGATTGCCGATGGGGGTTGCGACCAGATGAAGTCCGGCCGCCACCGCAGGTGCGCTCAAAACATGACCCCCGACCGTAAAGCTGCGGGAACCCGGTTCCGGCCGGCCTTCACTATTTATCGGGGCTGTTTTTGCGCGCATAATGCCTAACTTAGAGCGCAGAGCGCCCCGGCGCCACCTATTGCGAGCCCATCGAGGCGTTGGCGTGGAACAGCAGGGAAGCTGTCGGAACTGGCCAGCGGCGAGGCCGTAATCCTTTTGTTTCGGTTAACTATTCGCCGACAATATGCCTGAATCCGCCGCCCAATCTTTCATCGGGAGGCAGTGCCGGCCGTTCTCCGGCCGGTCAAGTGAAGAGATGCAATGCAGGGCCCGCAAAAACCCAAATCTGGTCCAGAAGGGTCTGATCCCACGGGTCCGCTGAACGCGACCCGGCGGTCGGCGATAGGCCTGCTGCTCGGCGCCCCCCTACTCTCGGCCTGTGCCGGCGTCCAGCAGAGCCTCAGTCAGTTCTCCAATCCGGGCTCGGAAACGGCACCGGCGGGCCCGGCGCAGCAGCCGACCGCGTTCGGCAATGGCCAGGTCAAGGTTGGCCTGATCCTGCCACTGTCGGCTTCCGGGAATGCCGGTGTCGCCGCGCAGTCGATGAAGAACGCCTCCGAGATGGCGCTCGCGGAATTCCAGAACCCGAACATCCAGCTCCTGATCAAGGACGACGCCGGCAGCCCGCAGGGTGCGCAACAGGGCGCGCAGCAGGCGGTCGATGAGGGCGCCGAGATCATCCTGGGGCCGCTGTTTGCACTCTCGGTGCCTTCGGTGGCGCAGGTTGCACGTACGCGCGGCATCTCGGTGATCGCCTTCTCGACCGATTCGAGCATCGCTGGCCGCGGCGTCTACCTCTTTAGCTTCCTGCCGGAGTCCGACGTCAGCCGCATCGTCGAATATTCGGCGAGCATCGGCAAAAAATCCTTCGCCGCGCTGCTGCCGGAAAACGCCTATGGCAATGTGGTGGAAGCCGCATTCAAGAACGCGGTGAGCCGACGCGGCGGACGCGTCGTTGCGTTTGAGAAATATGCCGCCGACCGCGCCACGCCGGCGCGCAATGTGGCGCAGCAGCTCGGACAGGCCGATGCGCTCCTGATCGCCGATGACGGCGATTCCGTCGTCGCGACCGCGGAAGCGTTGACGGCGGCAGGTGCGAATTTGCGCAATATCCAGCTGCTCGGCACCGGTCTCTGGGACAATCCGCGCGTGTTCGGAAGTCCGAATTTGCAGGGCGGACTTTATGCAGCGCCGGATCCGGCGGGTTTTCGCGCCTTCGCCGGCCGTTATCGTACACGCTACGGCGGCGAGCCGGTTCGCACCGCGACGCTGGCCTATGACGCGGTCGCATTGGTTGCGGCGCTGGCGCGAACGCAGGGCGCGCAGCGTTTCTCGGCAGATGTGCTGCAAAACCCCTCCGGCTTCGCCGGCATCGATGGGCTGTTCCGCTTCCGTCCCGACGGCAGCAATGAGCGCGGGCTGGCGGTCATGCGTGTTGGCAATGGCGGCGGCCTGCCGGTCGCGGGCTCGCCGAAGAGTTTTGGCGCTTAAGCCGCGAGGTCGGCGACCACGGCATCGAGCACCGGGAATCCGGCTTGCGTTACGCGAAGCCTGCCGTCGGCATCGACGGTGATGGCCCCCTCTTCACGCAGGATCGCGATGCGCCGATCATCGAGCGCGCGGCCCGAGAGGGCCTTATAGCGTCGCGGATCGATGCCCTCGGCGAGGCGCAAGCCCATCAGCAGGAACTCATCGGCACGCTCTTCGCAGTTCAGCACGTCGTCGGTGACGACGCCGTGGCCGTTGGCCTCGACCCGCATCAGCCAGGCTTCGGGACGTTTCTCGGTCGCGGTCGCGTGCCTGACGCCGTCGAGATCGAGGCGGCCATGGGCGCCGGGGCCGATGCCGGCATATTCGTCGCCGCGCCAGTAGACGAGATTGTGCCGGCATTCCGCGCCCTTGCGCGCATGGTTGGAAATCTCGTAGGCCGGCAGTCCATGCTTTGCGCAGACTTCCTGCGTGACGTCATAGAGCGTGCGGGCGCAGGTTTCGTCCGGCGTTTTGAGTTTGCCTGCAGCGTGCAGGCCGAAGAACGGCGTGCCTTGCTCGATGGTGAGCTGGTACAGCGAGAGATGTTCGGCCGCCTCCTTGATGGCGAGCGCGAGCTCGTCGGCCCACATCGCCGGTGTCTGGTCCGGCCGCGCGTAGATCAGGTCGAACGAATAGCGCTCGAATGATTTTCGCGCGATCGCGACCGCCTCGAGCGCTTCGCGCGCCGAGTGCAACCGTCCCAATTCTTTCAAAGACGCGTCGTTGAGCGCCTGCACGCCGAGCGAGACGCGGTTGACGCCGGCTGCGCGGTAGCCCGCAAAGCGCGTCGCTTCGACGCTGGTCGGATTGGCCTCCAGCGTCACCTCCACGTCGCGGGCGACGCGCCAGTGCTTGCCGATCGTATCGAGAACCGCGCCGACCGTCTGCGGCTGCATCAGCGATGGCGTGCCGCCGCCGAGAAAGATCGAGCTGACTTCACGTCGCCCCATCCGCGCCGCCGTGGCTTCGATCTCCCGGGCGAAAGCACGGGCAAATCGTTCCTCATCGATCGCGGTATGGCGGACATGGCTGTTGAAATCGCAATAAGGGCACTTCGACAGGCAGAACGGCCAGTGCACATAGACGCCAAAGGCCTGCCGCTCAGCGCCGCTCAAGGCAGATCTCCGCAAGTTTCACGAAGGCCCGCGCCCGATGCGAGAGGCCGAGCCCGAGCGGCGGCAATCCGTGTTTCTCGATGCTCGTCATCTCGCCAAAAGTGCGGTCAAAGCCGTCGGGCATGAACATCGGATCGTAGCCGAAACCGGCGCTGCCGCGCGGCGGCCAGACCAGCCGGCCGTCGGCGCGCGCCTCGACTTCTTCGAGATGATCGTCCGGCCAGGCGACGCAGAGCGCCGACACGAAATGCGCCCCGCGCCGGTCCGGCGCGGTCGCGGCGCGCTCCTGCAACAGACGCTCGATCCGCGCCATCGCCTCGTTGAAATCCTTGTTCGGTCCCGCCCAGCGCGCGCTGTAAATCCCGGGCGCGCCGTCGAGCGCATCGACCGCGAGGCCGGAATCATCGGCGAAGGCCGGCAGTTTTGCCGCCTGCGCCGCCGCGATCGCCTTGATCCGCGCGTTGGCCTCGAACGTCTTGCCGGTCTCGTCGGGCTCGCCAAGCCCGAGCTCGCCGGCCGAGACCGCTTCAACGCCGTGGGGCGCAAGCAGCTCACGCATCTCGGTGAGCTTGCCGGGATTGTGGGTAGCGATGACGAGCCTGCCCTTGATCTGGCGATGCATGTTTCAGGCGACCGCGAGCTTCTGCAGGTCGACGAGACGCGCCACGCCCTTCTTCGCCAGCGCGATCAGCGCCAGGAACTCGTCCTGCGAGAACGGCGTCTTTTCCGCCGTGCCCTGTACCTCGACGATGCGGCCGTCGCCGGTCATGACGAAATTGGCGTCGGTATCGGCTTCGGAATCCTCGGCATAGTCGAGATCGAGCACCGGGGTGCCCTGATAGATGCCGCAGGAGATCGCGGCCACATTGTCGCGCAGCACATTGGCCTTGATCATGTTGCGCGCCCTCATCCAGTTGAGGCAGTCGGCGAGCGCGACCCACGCGCCGGTAATGGAGGCGGTGCGCGTGCCGCCGTCGGCCTGCAGCACGTCGCAATCCACCGTGATCTGGCGCTCGCCGAGCGCTTCGAGATCGATGGTGGCGCGCAGCGAGCGGCCGATCAGGCGCTGGATCTCCACGGTGCGCCCGCCCTGCTTGCCGGCTGAGGCCTCGCGGCGCGTTCGCTCCAGGGTGGCGCGGGGCAGCATGCCATATTCGGCCGTGACCCAGCCGCGGCCCTGCCCTTTCAGCCAGGGCGGCAACCGCTCCTCCAGCGTGGCGGTGACGAGCACATGGGTATCGCCGAATTTCACCAGGCAGGAACCCTCGGCATATTTGACCACCCCGCGTTCCAGCGTCACGGCGCGCAGTTCATCGGGGGCACGGCGGCTTGGCCGCATGGGAAAATCCTCCAGAAATCCGGCAAGTTTGGTTTCGCGGAGCTTGTAGGAGCGCCGAGCAGGCGCGGCAAGGCCTTAACCCTGCTTTTCGCTTCGAGAATGAGCGCTTGTCACCGGCTTTGCGGATGGACAGATTAGTGCGGCTGGAGCGCGATCGCTCGAAGCGCAATCGCGCTCTAAATTCTTGATCGAGCTTGATCTTTTCGGAAAACCGGTTCCCACTTTTCCGGATCATGCTCTAGAGGAGGTAGCCGTGGCCCACCACGATCCGATCGGCCTGATCACGCCGTCTGCCGGGCTTGCCCAGCTCAATGAGCGTTCGCGGGATATTTTTCGTCAAATCGTGGAAAGCTATCTTGCGACCGGCGAGCCGGTCGGCTCGCGGAACATTTCGCGGCTGATCGCCCTGCCCCTGTCGCCGGCTTCCGTACGAAATGTGATGGCCGACCTGGAACAGCTCGGTCTGATCTACGCGCCGCACACTTCGGCCGGCCGGCTGCCGACTGAGCTAGGCTTGCGTTTTTTTGTGGACGCCTTGATGCAGATGGGCGACCTCACCGAAGCCGAACGGCAGTCGATCCAGAGCCAGCTTGCCTCCGTCGGCCGCGCGCAATCGGTCGAGCAGGCGCTGGGCGAGGCCCTGACCCGTCTGTCCGGCCTCACCCGCGCCGCCGCCGTGGTGTTGACCGCCAAATCCAATTCCCGGCTGAAACATATCGAGTTTGTGCGGCTGGAACCGGAGCGGGCGCTGGTCGTGCTGGTTGGCGAGGACGGCCAGGTCGAGAACCGCGTGCTGACGCTGCCGCCGGGCGTGCCCTCCTCGGCGCTGACCGAAGCCAGCAACTTCCTCAATGCGCGGATTCGCGGACGGACGCTGGCCGAAGCGCGGCTCGAGCTCGAGACGGCGCTCGGCCAGGATCGCGCCGAGATCGACCAGCTCACCCAGAAGATTATCGCCGCCGGCATCGCAAGCTGGTCGGGCGGCGCCAATGAGGACCGGCAGCTGATCGTGCGCGGCCACGCCAATCTCCTGGAAGATTTGCATGCCCTGGAAGACCTCGAACGGGTGAAGTCGCTGTTCGACGATCTCGAGACCAAGCGCGGCGTGATCGACCTGCTCGGCCGCGCCGAGCGCGCCGAGGGCGTGCGGATTTTCATCGGCTCGGAGAACAAGCTGTTCTCGCTATCGGGTTCGTCCACCATCGTCGCGCCCTATTCCGATGCCGCCGGCCGCATTGTCGGCGTCCTCGGCGTGATCGGGCCGACCCGGCTCAACTATGCGCGGGTGATCCCGACCGTGGATTATGCCGCCCGCATCGTCAGCCGGCTCCTGGGCGGCTGATCTTCGAGGGATCCTTGCCAATCACGAGCGCTTGATTTTCGCCGCCCAAAGCACGATATGGCGGCGAGCAGCACATGATCCGTTTCAGACCCGCGTATCCGAGAAGAAGAGCCATGACCGATCCCGACCTGCAGAAGAAAGATCCGGCGGACCCGGCGCAGGCCAGCGAGCCCGTGGTTTCCAAGCCCTACATCATGCCCGACGATCCCGAGCCGGGATCGGTCGAGACGCTGGCCAGGGAAGCGGCGGAAACGCGCGACAAGATGCTGCGCACGCTGGCCGAAATGGAAAACCTGCGCCAGCGCACCCGCCGCGAGGTGGCGGACGCCAAGACCTATGGCATCTCCGGCTTTGCACGCGACGTGCTCGAGATCGCCGATAACCTGCAGCGCGCTCTGGATGCGGTTCCGACTGAGGCCCGCGCGGCGGCCGATCCCGGCCTCGCAGCGCTGATCGAAGGCGTCGAGCTTACCGAGCGCTCGCTGCTCAACGCGCTGGAAAAGAACGGCGTGAAGAAGTTCGATCCGTCGGGCGAAAAGTTTGACCCGAACTTCCAGCAGGCGATGTACGAGGTTCCCGACGCGTCGGTGCCGTCAGGTACGGTGGTGCAGGTCGTGCAGGCCGGCTACATGATCGGCGAGCGCGTGCTGCGGCCGGCGCTGGTCGGCGTCTCCAAGGGCGGCGCCAGGGCAGCACCCGCCGCTGCCAACGGCAACGAGCCGAACAACGCGGCCTGAGCTTGCCTTGCGGACTAGCCGCGCGGCTGGATGCCGTCGCGCACGGCGCGGAAACGCGGGAACGCATTCGACCATTGGTCGCGCGGCGCACTTCCGATGATGCGCAGCGTATTCGGCCCGCCGAACCGCAGCCACTGCACCACGGTCACGAGCGTGTTGTCCTTGCCGCTGGTCGCGTCGATCCGCGTCTCGAAGGCCGGCATGCCGTCGATCCGGATCGGCTCCGACATCGTGATCCGCGCCTCGCGCACGCCGGGAATCTGGATCGCGGCCTGCTGCGCGAAGCGCGCGCGATCCTCCGCCTCGGGCGGGGTCGCGCCGATGATGCTGATCACCATGAAGGGGGCCGGCTCGAAGCCGGTTTTCTCGTCGCCATCGGCGAGCACCATGGCAGCGCCCGGCGCCAGCGTGCGCACGTTCTTGAATTTGCCCATCTCGGTGAGCTTGAACGGCATCAGGCCGAGCTGCTCCTCGACCGGCACTTCCGGCCGGACCGCGGCGGAAGCGAACATCTGGCGAACCGCATCGTCGGAGTAGATCTTGCCGGCCTTCTCCGGAACCTGCACGGCGACATAGCCGGAGAAGGTGCCGCCCGACAGCATCATCGAATAGCGGCGCAATGGCCCGCTGGCGTCCTTGGCGCTCTCGACGGTGTAATAGGCCTTGCCGGCCGAAGTCTCGATCGTTTGCGGCGTGATGCCGCTCGGGGCCACCGGATTGGCTGACAGCGCCGTCTTGACCTCGTTGTAGGCATCGGGCGGCAACTCCGTCACCAGCACCTTGACCGTCTGATCCTCGGACTCGAAGCCGGAAAAGGATTTGGCTTTGACGAGACCCACCAGCGGCGTCAGCCCCACCCGAATCCCCGGCGGAAAGCTCACGTCGGCGGCAAGCGCAGGCCGCATCGCCGCGAACAGCAGCGCAACCGCGGTCAGGTGTCGGAAGTACTTCATGGAGAACCTATCTGGTTTGTCATTGGGCCGTCTAACGATCGGCCGGAGCGGGTTCCTGGCTTTGAGGGGGCTCGTTCGGTCCGCTGGCTTTTAACGGTTTTGGCCGCGGGGCAACAGGGCAGACCGCCGCACCCTCAAGGCCCGGAACGTCCCTTGCCCTTTCGTTAACGGGCCAGTTGACGGAAGCGAATTGACCCCGGCAGGATGGATATTATCTTTCAATGGCGCGGGTTTTCGTGCCCCAAGGTTGCGGTTCGGTCCTTGCGGGCAGGGGGCACCCTCCTATATGAGGCTCACCGTCGCAATATCGCGAGTATTTGATCTGAAGGGGGTTTTGGATCGGGTGCCGTCTGGGCCCGGCCCACCTGCCGCAAACCAAAGGATATAGAGACCATGGGAAAGGTCATTGGGATCGATCTCGGCACCACGAACTCGTGCGTCGCCGTAATGGATGGCAAGAACGCCAAAGTCATCGAAAACTCCGAGGGCATGCGCACCACGCCATCGATTGTTGCTTTCAGCGATGATGGCGAGCGCCTGGTCGGTCAGCCTGCCAAGCGCCAGGCAGTGACCAACCCCGAGCGCACCTTCTTTGCGGTCAAGCGCCTGATCGGCCGCCGCTATGACGACCCGATGGTCGAGAAGGACAAGAAGCTCGTCCCCTACAAGATCGTCAAAGCCTCCAACGGCGACGCCTGGGTCGAGGCCGACGGCAAGACCTATTCGCCTTCGCAGGTGTCCGCCTTCATCCTGCAGAAGATGAAGGAGACCGCGGAAGCCCATCTCGGCCAGAAGGTCGACCAGGCCGTCATCACTGTTCCCGCCTACTTCAACGACGCCCAGCGCCAGGCGACCAAGGACGCCGGCAAGATCGCAGGCCTTGAAGTGCTGCGCATCATCAACGAGCCGACCGCGGCCGCGCTCGCCTATGGCCTCGACAAGTCGAAGGCCGGCACCATTGCCGTCTACGACCTCGGCGGCGGCACGTTCGACGTTTCGATCCTCGAGATCGGGGACGGCGTGTTCGAGGTGAAGTCGACCAATGGCGACACCTTCCTCGGCGGCGAAGATTTCGACATGCGCCTGGTCGGCTATCTCGCCGATGAATTCCAGAAGGAGCAGGGCATCAACCTGCGCAACGACAAGCTTGCCCTGCAGCGCCTGAAGGAGGCCGCGGAAAAGGCCAAGATCGAGTTGTCCTCGACCACGCAGACCGAGATCAACCTGCCCTTCATCACCGCGGACCAGACCGGGCCGAAGCATCTGACGATGAAGCTGACCCGCGCCAAGTTCGAGGCGCTGGTCGACGATCTCGTCCAGAAGACCATCGAGCCCTGCCGCAAGGCGCTGAAGGATGCCGGCCTCACCGCTGCTGAAATCGGCGAGGTGGTGCTGGTCGGCGGCATGACCCGCATGCCGAAGGTCCAGGAAGTCGTGAAGCAACTGTTCGGCAAGGAGCCGCACAAGGGCGTCAACCCCGACGAAGTCGTCGCGATTGGTGCTGCGATCCAGGCCGGCGTGCTGCAGGGCGACGTCAAGGACGTGCTGCTGCTCGACGTCACTCCGCTTTCGCTGGGCATCGAGACGCTGGGCGGCGTGTTCACCCGCATCATCGACCGCAACACCACAATCCCGACCAAGAAGAGCCAGGTGTTCTCGACCGCCGAGGATAACCAGAACGCGGTGACGATCCGCGTCTTCCAGGGCGAGCGCGAGATGGCGGCCGACAACAAGATGCTCGGCCAGTTCGACCTGATGGGAATTCCGCCGGCCCCGCGCGGCATGCCGCAGATCGAGGTGACGTTCGACATCGACGCCAACGGCATCGTCAACGTCTCGGCCAAGGACAAGGCGACCGGCAAGGAGCAGCAGATCCGCATCCAGGCCTCGGGCGGCCTGTCGGAATCCGACATTGACAAGATGGTCAAGGACGCCGAAGCCAATGCGGCCGCCGACAAGAAACGCCGCGAGGCGGTCGATGCCAAGAACCATGCGGACGCGCTGGTGCACTCCACCGAGAAGGCGCTCGCCGAGCACGGTTCCAAGATCGGCGAAGGCGACCGCCGCGCCATCGAGGATGCCGTCAGCGACTTGAAGGAAGCGCTCAAGGACGACGATGCCGAGGCGATCAAGGCCAAGACCAACATGCTGGCGCAGGCTTCGATGAAGCTGGGCGAGGCCATGTACAAGCAGCAGGCCGAAGCCGATGCGGCCAAGGATGCTGCGAAGGATGACGTCGTCGACGCGGAGTTCACCGAGGTCGATGACGACAAGAAGAAATCCGCTTAACAGCGGGCGAAGTCATGACCCTCACGCCAAAGAGCACGCGAGCCGCGTCTCAATGGGTGAGGGTCTTCTTCATTGAAGCCGGAAGCTGCATCATTCTTGCGTCTGTCGCCAAATAGTCGCGGAATGAAGACGAAGTTCGGGCGGGTTTGACTGATGTCCACCAAGCGCTGCTACTACGAAACCCTCGAAGTCGAACGCAACGCCGACGATACCAGGCTCAAGGCGGCGTTCCGCAAGCTGGCGATGAAGTGGCATCCGGACCGCAATCCCGGCGACGCGCAGAGCGAGGTCAGGTTCAAGGAAATCAACGAGGCCTATGAAGTGCTCAAGGACGGCGACAAGCGCGCCGCCTATGACCGCTTCGGTCATGCCGCGTTCGAGCAGGGCGGCGGCATGGGCGGTGGCCATCCCGGCTTCGGCGCGGGCTTCGCCTCCTCCTTCTCCGACATTTTCGAAGACCTGTTCGGCATGGCGGGCCAGCGCGCCCGCGGCGGCCGCGAGCGTGGCGCCGATCTCCGCTACAACATGGAGATCAGCCTGGAAGAGGCGTTCCAGGGCAAGACGGCGCAGATCGAGATTCCCGTCTCCGTCACCTGCGAATCCTGTTCGGGTACCGGCGCCAAGGCCGGTACCAAGCCAAAGAGCTGTTCAATGTGCGGCGGCCAGGGGCGGGTACGGCAGGCCCAGGGCTTCTTCACGCTGGAGCGTACCTGTCCCGGTTGCCAGGGCCGCGGCCAGATGATCGAGGACGCCTGTCCGTCCTGCTCGGGCTCGGGCCGGGTGCAGCGCGAGCGCACGCTGTCGGTCAACATTCCCCAGGGCGTCGAAGACGGCACACGGATCAGGCTCGCCGGCGAGGGCGAAGCGGGCTTCCGCGGCGGTCCCTCAGGCGATCTCTACATTTTCCTGTCGCTCTCCGCGCATCAGTTTTTCCAGCGCGATGGCGCGGACCTGCATTGCCGCGTGCCGATCTCGATGGTGACTGCGGCGCTCGGTGGCGAGTTCGAGGTGCCGACCATCGACAAGGGTAAGACCAAGGTCAAAATTCCAGCGGGAACTCAGACCGGCCGGCGCTTCCGCATCGCGTCAAAGGGCATGCCCGTGCTGCGCTCGCGCCAGACCGGCGACATGTATGTGCAGGTCTCGGTCGAAACGCCGCAAAATCTCACCAGGAAGCAGCAGGAATTGCTGGCCGAATTCGAGAAGCTGTCGTCGGGCGCGACCCAACCGGAAGCCGCCGGCTTCTTCGCCAAGGTCAAGGACTTCTTCGGTAGCCGCGCAAGCAGCTAGCTGCCTTGCATGCAAGAGCCGCCGCCAACGGCCGCTCGCGCGAAAAAAATTGAGAAAGCACTAAGCTTTACCCGCTATTCACGAATGCCCGTGCTGCGGGCGCGCTGCACCGTCTGGCTTGACCGGCTCGCCTCCGCCCTATACGTCTTTATGACTGTTTTCTGACATCCCCCGCAAAATCCCGCGGTCCCGTCTGGTACTGACAATGCCTTTGCAATCGTCCGTGCGTGCGTTGAAAAAGCCTCGTCTTGACGACGAGGTGCGTTTTCTCCGGTCATGGATTGAAAAGCCGCTGCATATGGGCGCCGTCATGCCTTCAGGACGGCTGCTCGCGCGCACCATGGCGAGCTATGTCGATCCTTACGCGGAAGGCCCCGTCGTCGAATTGGGACCGGGCACCGGCGCGATCACCAGCGCCCTGATCGATCACGGCATAGACCAGAAGCGTCTGGTGCTGGTCGAATACAATCCCGGCTTCTGTGCGCTGCTGCGCGACCGCTATCCGCAGGCCAAGGTCGTGCAGGGCGATGCCTATACGCTGCGGGACACGCTGTGGGACGTGCTGAGCGCACCCGCGACCGCAATCGTGTCCGGCCTGCCGCTCGTGACCAAGCCGATGATGATGCGCATCAAGCTGGTCCGCGACGCCTTTGCCTCGCTCGCGCCCGGCGCGCCTTTTGTCCAGTTCACCTATGCGGTGATACCGCCGATCCCGAAATCGCTGCCCGGCGTGTCCACCGAGGCCTCCGAGCGGATCTGGATGAACCTTCCGCCGGCCCGGGTCTGGGTGTATCGCAAGCGTTGACGTCTCCCGGCGCATTCGCCGGGCGACTTAGCCCCGAATGCGCATCATGGCCGTACTGAAAATCCTGATCATCCCCGGCTCGCTGCGATCGGGCTCTCATAATGCCAAGCTCGCAATGGTGGCGGCTTACGAATTTGCCCAGGCCGGCGTCGACGTGACACGCATCTCCCTCGGTGATTTTCCGCTGCCGATCTATGACGGCGATCTGCAGGCCAAATCCGGCGTGCCGAAGAACGCCGTCAATCTCAAACGCATGATGGCCTCGCACCATGGCGTGCTGATCGTCACGCCGGAATACAATTCCTCGATTCCGCCGCTGGTGAAAAATACCATCGACTGGATCACGCGCGTGCAGGACCCGCACGAGAGCCGCGGACAGGTATTTCGCGAAAAACCGTTTGCAGTCGCGGCGGCCTCTGAAGGCCGGCTCGGCGGAACCCGCGCACTCGCGGCGCTGCGGCTGATCCTGTCGGCCTGCCACGCCACCGTGGTGCCCAGTCAATTGGCGTTATCATTTGCCGATCAGGCCTATGACGATATGGACAGACTGAAGAATCAGGCCGATATCGAGGCGATGAAGGCACTGGTGATGCAGTTGATCGAAGTCTCCCAACGCATGATGTGAGGTGACCATGCAGCCATCCAAGATCGTTCCTCGCGACCGCCTGATTGTGCCGCTCGACCTGCCGAATGTCGCTGCTGCGGAAGCGATGATTGCCCGGTTGGGCGACAGTGTGAACTTTTACAAGATCGGCTATCAGCTCGGCTATGCCGACGGGTTGCCGCTGGCGCGCAAGCTCGCCGACCAGGGCAAGAAGGTCTTTCTCGATCTCAAGCTGCACGACATCAGCAACACGGTGGCGCGTGGCGTCGAAAGTGTGGCCAAGCTCGGTGCGACCTTTCTCACCGTACACGCCTATCCGCAAACCATGAAAGCAGCCCTGGAGGGGCGTGCTGGGTCCGATCTGAAGATCCTCGCGGTCACCGTGCTCACCTCCTACGACGATGACGACCTGCATGCCGCGGGCTATCGGCTCAACGTGTCCGACCTGGTCGAGGCGCGCGCGCAACAGGCGCAGGTGCTCGGCATCGACGGGCTGGTGTGTTCGCCGCTAGAGGCGGCGAGCTTGCGCAAGATCGTTGGCCATCAGATGAATTTGGTGACGCCTGGGATCAGGCCGGCGGGCGCTGAGGTTGGCGATCAGAAGCGCATCATGACACCGTCGCGCGCGATCGCCGCCGGCGCGGATTATCTGGTGGTCGGACGCCCTATCACGGGCGCTGTGGACCCCAAAGCTGCGGCGGAGGCCATTCAGGCCGAGATCGCGCCGCGGCTGGTTGCATAAGGGAAGGAAACTCATCAGATGGCAAAAGGCTACTGGATCGGGCGCGTCGACGTTCACAATGAGGAAGGCTACAAGGACTACGCCGCCAACAACCCCGCCATTTTCAAGAAGTTCGGTGGACGCTATGTCATCCGCGGCGGCAAGTTCGAGGGCGTAGAGGGGCAGAGCCGCTCGCGCAACGTGGTGATCGAGTTCGCCGATTACGCCACCGCGCTGGCCTGCTACCGCTCGCCGGAATATCAAGAGAACATCAAGCGGCGCCAGCCGCATTCGATCGCCGACCTCATCATTGTCGAAGGCTACGACGGCGCCCAGCCCTGAAATCAGGGGGCTTTGGTTGCCGGAACTGCCTGCGCCCGCTATAGGGCGGGGGGAAGGTATTGCCATGGCCGATATGCGTTTGATCGTAGCTGGAGCCGGCGGCCGCATGGGCCGGGCGCTGACGCGCGTGATTTCGGAAACCCCGGGCGCCGTTCTCGCCGGTGCGTTGGAAGCGCCGGCCTCTGACCTTCTGGGCAAGGATGCCGGCGTGCTCGCGGGCGTGCCCGAAAACGGCGTCAAGCTTTCGGCCGACCTCTGGGCGCTGTCGAAGGATGCCGACGGCATCCTCGATTTCACCGTACCGGGTGCGACCATTGCCAATGTCGCGATCGCCGCGCAGCGCGGCATCGTGCACGTGATCGGCACGACCGGCCTTTCCGCTTCCGATGAAGCCGTGATCAGGAGCGTCGCCTCGCAGGCCATTGTGGTGAAGTCGGGCAATATGAGCCTTGGCGTCAATCTGCTCGCCGCTTTGGTCAAGCGCGTGGCTCAATCGCTCGACGAGAATTTCGACATCGAAGTCCTGGAAATGCATCACAGGGCCAAGATTGACGCGCCATCCGGCACAGCGTTGATGCTGGGCGAAGCCGCCGCAGCCGGACGCAAGATCGCGCTCGAGGAACGCTCCGCGCGCGGCCGCGATGGCGTCACCGGCGCGCGTCGTACCGGAGATATCGGCTTTGCGTCCTTGCGCGGCGGCACCGCGGCCGGCGATCACAGCGTGATCTTTGCCGGTCCGCATGAACGCGTGATTCTCTCGCACCACGCGGAGGACCGCATTCTTTTCGCCCATGGCGCGTTGAAGGCGGCGCTGTGGGCGCACGGCAAGAAGCCGGGTTTCTACACGATGGCTGACGTGCTGGGTCTGAGCGACTTCTAAAATCTCAAGCGAAATGGAATGAAGCAATGAGCGAACGCCTGCTTGTGCTCGTGCGCCACGGCCAGAGCGAATGGAACCTGAAGAATCTCTTCACCGGCTGGAAGGACCCTGACCTCACCGAGCAGGGCGTGGCGGAAGCCAAGGACGCCGGCCGCAAGCTGAAGGCACAAGGCTTCAAGTTCGATATCGCTTTCACCTCGGTGTTGAAGCGCGCGCAGCACACGCTCGATCTGATGCTCGCCGAAATCGGCCAACCGGGGCCGCCAACCAGGAAGAACGTCGCGCTGAACGAGCGCGACTATGGCGATCTTTCCGGACTCAACAAGGATGATGCCCGCAAGAAATGGGGCGAGGATCAGGTTCTGATCTGGCGTCGCTCCTATGATGTTCCGCCGCCCGGCGGCGAAAGCCTGAAGGATACGCTGGCGCGCACCCTGCCCTATTATGTCCAGGAAATCCTGCCCTGCGTGCTGCGTGGCGAACGGGTGCTGGTCGCAGCCCACGGCAATTCGCTGCGCGCGCTGATCATGGTGCTGGAAAGGTTGTCGCCAGAAGGCATCTTGAAGCGCGAGCTCGGTACCGGCGTGCCGATCATCTATCGCCTGAACGAGGATGCCACGGTGGCGTCCAAGCTCGATCTGGCAGCGTAAGAGTTCACGCCGCTTTTGTGCCCAACTGTCCGGCTTCCCAGCCCAGCATCGCCTGCTTGCGGGTGATGCCCCAGTGATAGCCCGTGAGCTTGCCGTCCTTGCCGAGCGCGCGATGGCAGGGCACCACGAACGACACCGGGTTCTTGCCGACCGCCGCACCAACCGCGCGCGATGCCTTCGGGCTTTTGATCCTGCAGGCGATGTCAGAGTAGGAGACCGCCCGGCCCATCGGGATCTTCAGCAGCGTCTCCCAAACCCGTACCTCGAAATCGGTGCCGATCAAGACCACCCGCAGCGGCTGGTCCGGCCGCCACAGTTTGGTGTTGAAGATACGCTGCGCCAGCGGCGCAGTGCCTTCGATGTCCTCGACATAGGTCGCGTTCGGCCAGCGCGCCCGCATGTCGGCGAGCGCGATGTGCTCTTCGCCGGGATCGGCGAAGGCAAGTCCCGCCAGCCCGCGGCTCGTCGCGATCACGACGGCGCTGCCGAACGGTGACGGATGAAAGCCATAGCTGAGCGTCATTCCAGCGCCGCCATTCTTCCATTCGCCGGGCGACATCGCCTCATGGGTGACGAACAGATCATGCAGCCGTCCCGGTCCTGAAAGGCCGGAGTTGAGGGCTGCGTCGAGCACGCTTGCGGAATCCCGCAGCAGGCCCTTGGCATGATCGAGGGTCAGCGCCTGCATGAAGGCCTTGGGCGTCAGCCCGGCCCAGCGGCGGAACAGGTGGTGCAGCTCATCGGGGGTCACGCCGGCGGCGTCCGCCATCGCCTCGATGGTCGGCTGCGTCCGCCAGTGTTCGCTGATGAAGGCGATCGCGCGGCGCACGGAATCATAATCGCGCAGCGCGGCGTTGTTCTGGGGGCCTGGCTTGGCCAGGCGCTGGTCATGTATGGCGAGGGTCATCATGCTGTCTGATGTAGGACGCCGGCCCATTTCAAACCACCCGATTCCCGACAAGCGTTACGTCAGGGGATTATAGGTTACGCCGCGCCGGGCGGCCGCCAGTCCTGTCCTTAAGGCACTGGCAAAACTGGCCTTTTCGTCAGGTCCCAAGAAGCTGCCAATCGACACCCGGCGGCCGCGGGAGACCAGATAGAGCCGCTCGATCCCGAACTCCTCATGCGCGATCTGGTCGAGCTGCACCCAGAGCGGATTGAGCACCCATTCCACCACATGGCCGCGATGGCTGGTCCGGCGCACCCGCAACTCCGACGGCGTCACCGAAATCTCCTCGCTCGCCCTGGCGCGGCGGAAATTGATCTTGAAGGCGACGTAGATCGCGAGCACATCGAGCCCGAAAAAGCCGAACACCGGCCAGGCACCCATCATCCAGAAGGCCACGCCCGCGGCGAAACTGATCACGGTCACGAACGCCATCACCAGCATGAAACCGGTGTGATTGAGTGAACGGTGCGGCGTTAGCAGCGCCGAGAACAGGATCGGCTCCGCCGCGCCAGGATCAAAGTCATTGCCTGCGGTCATGACGTATCAGTATATCCCGTTCATGGCGAAAATCATCCGTACCCAACGTGCCAAGAAAGCTATGGTTCGATCGCTGCCGAAGAAAGCGGCAAGGGTCGAGGCTAAGGCTAAGGCTAAGGCTAAGGCTCAAGGCCAAGCCCCTGGCGAAGTCCGCACGCCCGGCGACGAAAAAGGTGCCAAAGTCCAAACCGTGGACGCCTGCGGAAGTTCGAGAGGTTTTCGAACGTTTCCGCAAGGCCAATCCCGAGCCGAGGGGTGAGCTGGAACATCTCAATCCCTTCACGCTTCTGGTGGCCGTGGTGCTGTCAGCGCAGGCGACGGATGCCGGCGTCAATCGCGCGACGCGCGAGTTGTTCAAGGTCGCCGATACGCCGCAAAAGATGCTCGAGCTCGGCGAAGAGAGTCTGCGCGACTACATCAAGACCATCGGCCTTTATCGCAACAAGGCCAAAAACGTGATCGCGCTTTCACAAAAACTGATCACGGATTTCGGCGGCGAGGTGCCGCGCACCCGCGCCGAAATCGAGTCGCTGCCGGGCGCAGGCCGCAAGACCGCCAATGTCGTGCTCAACATGGCCTATGGCGAGCATACCATGGCGGTCGACACCCATGTGTTCCGCGTCGGCAATCGGACTGGGCTCGCGCCCGGCAAGACGCCCCTTGAAGTCGAGCTCGGTCTCGAAAAAATCATTCCGCCAGAGTTCATGCTGCATGCCCATCACTGGCTGATCCTGCATGGCCGCTACACCTGTCTCGCGCGCAAGCCGCGCTGCGAGCTATGCCTGATCAACGATCTTTGTCGCTGGCCGGAAAAGACGGTCTGAGGCATGATCGTGCGATCGTAAAAGGCGAGCTGCGACATTCGCCGCCAGCCTGCTGGAGAAATGAGTGAGGATGCCGTGAGTGAGCAGGATCAAAGCGCCCCGGCTCCTGCCAGCCAAACTGCATCGGTTTCGGTTCCTTCAAAGCCGTCCCAGCCGGCCTATGGCTTCTGGGGCCGGTTTGCGATTCCGCTGTTCGCGGTGCTTGTGGCGCTCGGCTTTGTCGCGCTGGCAACGTCGCGCTGGGACGAGTGGACCGGCAACGCTCGTATCCAGGTGACTGATGACGCCTATGTCCGCGCCGATCTCACGCGGCTGAGCAGCCGTGTGGCCGGCGAGGTGCTGACGATCGCCTTCCAGGATTTCCAGCGCGTCAAGGCGGGAGAACTTTTGATTCAAATCGATCCCGCCGACTATCAGGCCCAGGTCGATCAGGCCGACGCCGCCGTGATCGGCGCGCAGGCGACGCTCGACAATCTGAACAACCAGGTCGAGCTGCAATACGCGACGATCGCGCAAGCCGAGGCGGCGCGGGCCTCCGCCGAAGCGCTGGAGGTCGAGGCGCAGCAGGAGCAACAACGTCAGCAATCGTTGTCGCAGACCGATGCCGGCACGCGGCAACGGTTCGAGCAGGCGACCGCGGGTTATGCCAAGGCGCAGGCGGACGTGAAGGCGAGCCGCGCGGTGACCGCCGCGCAGCGCCATCAGCTCGAAGTGCTGCAGGGAACCAAGAAGCAGCGCGCCGCCGAGGTCGAAGCCGCCAAGGCGATGCTCGCGGCGGCAAAACTGAAGCTCGGCTACACCAGGGTCGTCGCGCCGTTCGATGGCGTCACCAGCGAACGGGGAGTGCAGCCCGGCGATTACGTGAATATCGGCACCAACCTCGTCAACGTCGTGCCCCTTCCGAACGTCTATGTGATCGCGAATTACAAGGAAACCCAGCTCACGCATGTAAAACCGGGTCAGCCTGTGGAAGTCACGGTCGACAGTTTCCCGAAGCAAACCTTGCAAGGCCGTGTCGAGCGAATCGCGCCGGCGAGCGGCTCGCAGTTCGCGTTGCTGCCGCCGGACAACGCGACGGGGAATTTCACCAAGGTGGTGCAGCGCATCCCCGTGCGTATCGCATTGGACAAGAACCAGCCACTTTTGGACAACCTGCTGCCGGGGATGTCTGTCGTCACCAGGATCGATACTGGCGATGGCCGAAGATAGCGACGCTCGCGGCCCCATATCGCGCGGAAGCGTCGGACCGCGGCCGCTGTTCGCTGTCATGGCGGTCCTGCTCGGTGCGTTTCTCGCCAATTTCGACAGCCGCCTGACGACGGTCGGCTTGCCCGATTTGCGCGGGGCTTTCTCGCTGAGCTTCGACGAAGGCGCCTGGCTTTCGACCGCCGGCATCGGCTCGCAGATCTTCATCGCCCCGTCCGTGGCGTGGCTGGCGACCGTGTTCGGGCTGCGCCGCGTGCTCGGAATCCCAAGCCTGATTTTTGCCCTGATTTCGCTCGCGGTGCCCTTTGTGCACGATTATACGACGCTGATCGCCATGAGTATCGTGCATGGCATGCTGCTCGGCACTTTCGTGCCGGCGACGCTGATGATCATCTTCCGCAACCTGCCGATTCGCTGGTGGTTGCCGGCGATTGCGCTCTATTCGATCAGGGTCGGCTTTGCGCTCGACAGCAGCACGTCGCTGGTTGGCTTCTATATCGAGCATTGGGGCTGGCCGTGGCTTTATTGGCAAGGCGCGGTGGTCGCGCCGCTGATGGCCTTGATGGTCTATCTAGGCACGCCGCGCGAGCCGATCAATCGCGAATTGCTGAGGGAAGCCGATTGGGGCGGCATGCTGTTGCTCGGTACGGCAGTATCGATGATCTATGCCGGGCTCGACCAGGGCAATCGTCTCGACTGGCTGGGATCAGGCACGGTGGCGGCGCTATTGATCGGTGGCGCTGCGCTATTCCTCCTCTTTCTCATCCACGAGACCCGCGTTCGCCAGCCGTGGGCCCATGTCAACGTGCTGTTCAACCGCAATATCGGTCTCGCGCTGGTCGTGATCCTGCTCTATACGCTGACGGGCCTGTCGAACTCGTCGCTGGTACCGAACTTCCTTGGCGCGGTGACCCAGCTTCGTCCCGAACAATCCGGCACGCTGCTCTGGACCTGGGGCGCGCTGCCGATGTTTTTATGGGTGCCGCTGTCGATCTTTCTGCTCCGGCATTTCGACGCGCGCACGGTCGTGGTGTTCGGATTTTCGGCCTTTGCCGCCGCCAATCTGCTTGGGACCCAACTGACGCATGATTGGGCGCGCGGCGACTTCATCGCCATCGTGCTGCTGCAATCGTTCGGCCAGGCCTTCACACTGCTGCCGATCATCATCATCGCCGTGTCCAACTCCGATCCGACCCGCGCCACGGCGTTTGCCGCCTATATCCAGATCATGCGGCTCGGCGGCGCGGAGATCGGCGTGGCGCTGATGGGAACGTGGCTGCGCGTGCGCGAGCAGGTGCATTCCAATTTCATCGGGCAGCATATCGAGAACGGCAGCGTCGACGTCACGCAGGTTCTGCAAAAGCTCGGCGGCCTTTTTGCGAGTCATGGCGTGTCGATTGCGCCGGCGCGTGCGCTCGGCACGCTCGCCGCATTGGTGCAGCGCGAGGCCAATGTGCTCGCCTACATCGACGGCTTCTGGCTCTGCTTCTGGCTGGCGGTGCTGGCGCTGCTGCTGGTGAGCCTGATGACCCGCGCGCCGCCGGGGCCATTCACGCCGGAACCGTTCGGCGTAGCCAAGGCGGTCCTGCGCAAATGCGGCGTGGCGGTGTCCTGATGCTTGGTGTCTTCTTGGGCGCTTGCCCATCGATGTCGCGTAAGCCGTACAACGCCGGCGCGCTTGTCTGTAACCGATGCCGGGCATAGGCTTGTTCCGCAAGGTCCGGCTCAACGGCCAGCAAAAATTTGGGGAGGTGCGTCGTGCGGTGGCAGGCTGTGCTCGCGTTCGCGATTGTTTCTCTCGGCATCAGCGGCGCCCGCGCGCAAATCTCCGACAATGTTGTCAGGATCGGGGTGATGAACGATCAATCCGGCCTCTATGCCGATCTCGGTGGACCCGGGTCGGTTGTGGCGGCGCGGATGGCGGTCGAGGATGCCGGCGGCACCGTGCAGGGCAAGCCGATCGAAATCGTGGTCGCCGACCATCAGAACAAGGCCGACGTTGGCGTTGCGATCGCCCGGCGCTGGTTCGAAAGTGAAGGCGTCGACCTTGCGATCGGCTTCGATCACTCCGCGGTAGCGCTTGCGGTTGAGCAACTCGCCGCGCAATATAACCGGATCGCGATTGCCGGCGCCGTCGGCAGCACGGCCTTCACCGGCAAGAACTGCACGCCGAACGAGGCGTCCTGGATCTATGACAGCTACGCCCTGACCACGAGCCTCGCCAAATCCACGGTCGCGGAAGGCCGCGACACCTGGTTCTTCATCACGGTCGATTACACTTTCGGCCATTCGCTCGAAGCCGACGCGACAGCCGCCGTGCTGGCCGCGGGCGGCAAGGTGCTGGGCAGCGTGCGTCATCCGCTCAACACCTCGGACTTCAGCTCTTATCTGCTGCAGGCCCAGTCGTCGGGCGCGAAGGTCGTCGCGTTTGCCAATGGCGGCGGCGACATGGTCAATGCAGTGAAGCAGGCCAACGAGTTTGGCCTGACCAAAACCCAGAGCATGGTCTCGCTGCTGGTCTTCCTTTCCGACGTGCACAGCATGCAGTTGCAGGCCGCGCAGGGGCTGAAGTTCGTCACCGCCTTCTATTGGGACCGGGACGACGAGACCCGCGCCTGGTCAAGACGCTTCTTCGACAAGCAGGGACGAATGCCGACCATGCCGCAAGCCGCGGTCTATTCCGCCGTCCGGCACTACATCGCCTCGATCAATGCCGCCGGTACCGACGAGGCCAAGGCGGTGATGGCCAAGATGCGCGCGCTGCCGGTGAATGATTTCTACGTCAAGAACGGGCATGTGCGCGAGGACGGCCGTCTGGTGCACGACATGCTGTTTGCGCAGGTGAAGACGCCTGCGGAGTCCAGGGGTCCGTGGGACTACTACAAGATACTCGGCACCATCCCGGGCGATCAGGCGTTCCGTCCGCTGGCCGAAGCCGGTTGTCCCCTCGTCGCCCGCTGACCGCCATCAACTTAGTGTGACCGCCGCGCGGCGCCCTCGCCCGCCGCAGTCGAAATATTCGCAAGATTGCGCGGTTCTTTAGGCGTGGGAACACAGAGGCAGGGACCGCGACATGAACCATACGGCCGCGCTGGTATCGCTTGCGACCTCGGTTCCACCGCATCAATTCCACCAGAGACAGATACTTGATGCCGCGAACGCCGTGATGGCCGAGCGCTATCCGGAATTCGAGGCGCTGTCGTCGCTGTTCGCCAATACCGGCATCCGCCGTCGCTATGGCGTCAGGCCGATCGAATGGTATCTCGAGCGGCGCGGCTGGCCGGAGCGCACACAGGCCTTTCTCGAAGGCGCGGAAGCGTTGTTCATCGACGTCGCGCGCAAGGCGCTGGCGCGCGCCGATCTTTCCGCTGGCGTCATCGACACGGTCGTCACCGTCTGTTCGACCGGGATCGCGACGCCAACGCTGGAAGCGCGCGTCGCCGGTCAAATGGGCTTTCGCAGCGATGTGTCGCGCGTGCCGGTGTTCGGGCTGGGATGTGCCGGCGGCGTGTCGGGCCTGTCGATCGCCGCACGGCTGGCGCAAGCGCGACCCGGGACCAACGTGCTCCTGGTCGCGATGGAGCTTTGCACGCTCGCGGTGCGGCACGATGAACTAAGCAAGGCCAATGTCGTCGCCGCCAGCCTGTTCGGCGACGGTGCCGCGGCGATCGTACTGCGCGCCGGTGACGGCGGTGCGACGCGGGTCGAAGCCTCCGGCGAAAAGCTCTGGCCGAATACGCTCGATATCATGGGCTGGAGCGTCGATCCCGAGGGGTTTGGCGTGATCTTCCAGCGCACCATTCCGGATTTCGTGCGCGAGCAGATGGGGCCGGCCGTGGCCGAGATTGTCGCCAAGATGGAGTTTTCGCTCGCCGATATCGATCGCTTCATTTGCCATCCCGGCGGGACCAAGGTGATCGCCGCGCTGGAGCGGGCGCTGTCGCTGCAGCAGGGCGCGCTCGACCATGAGCGCGAGGTCATTGCCGACTACGGCAACATGTCCGCGCCAACCGTGCTGTTCGTGCTGGAGCGCGCGCTGGCGCAGGGCCTGCCGAAACGTTCGCTCCTGACGGCGCTCGGACCCGGCTTCACCGCAAGCTGCGTCGCCCTGCGGCAGGCTGCGTGAGCCTTGCATCGATCATCCTCGCGCTGGTGACGCTGCAGCGACTGAGCGAGCTCGTGCTCGCCCGCCACAACACCAGGGCGCTCCTGGCGCGCGGCGCGATCGAGGTGGGCGCCGCGCACTATCCGCTGATCGTCGCGGTGCACACGGCGTGGCTGATCGCGCTATGGGTGTTTGGCCGAAATCAGGAAGTATACCTTCCCGCGCTCGCCGCCTTCGTGGTCCTGCAGTTCGTCCGCGTCTGGGTGCTCGCGACGCTCGGCCCGCGCTGGACCACGCGCATCGTTGTGTTGCCAGGCGAACCGCTGATCACCTCGGGCCCCTACCGCCATTTCGCCCACCCCAACTATGCGGTGGTGGTCGGAGAAATCGCGCTGTTGCCGCTCGCTTTGCATGTGCCGGCGCTGGCGCTGATCTTCACGGTGCTGAACGCCGCGGTGCTCATCATCCGGATACGCGCCGAATCCCGCGCGCCTGGCAAGGTCGCCGATCAGCGCGCCGCGACCTCATGAGCGCGCAGGAGATCGATCGGTCGGCGCCGGACGTCACGACATGGGCTGGTTTCCTCCTGATGTGCCTCGGCATGTTCATGGCGATCCTGGACATCCAGGTGGTCGCGACCTCCCTGCCGACCATCCAGGACGCGCTTGGCATCACCAAGGAGGCGATGAGCTGGATCCAGACCGCCTATCTGATCGCGGAAGTGATCGCGATCCCGCTGACCGGTCTCCTCACACGCGTGCTCACCCTGCGCTGGCTATTCGTCGCCGCGGTTGGCCTCTTCACGCTGGCGTCGATCGGCTGCGCCTTCAGCCCGGATTTTTCGGTGCTGTTGGTTTTCCGCATCGTGCAGGGCTTTTCCGGCGGCGTACTGATCCCGGCGGTGTTCTCCGCGGTATTCATGCTGTTTCCGCCGCGGCTGCACGCGGTCGCGACCACGATCGGCGGCGTGGTCGCAGTGCTGGCGCCGACGGTCGGACCCGTCGTCGGCGGCTTCATCACCGCGACCTGGTCGTGGCCGTGGCTGTTCCTGATCAATGTCATTCCCGGGCTGATCGCGGCATCCGTGACACCATTCCTGCTGCCACGGCACGGCACCGATTTCCGCGAGCTCACGAAGCTGGATGCGATTTCGCTCGCCCTGATGGCGGCGGCGCTCGCGAGCCTCGAGATCGGCCTGAAACAGGCGCCGCAGCACGGCTGGCTCTCGCTGCAGTGCGCGGGCCTGTTGCTCGCAAGCGTCGTCGGCCTCGGCCTGTTCCTGTGGCGGACGTTGCAGGCGACGCATCCGGTGTTGCGGCTCGTCGCACTGAGGCGGCGCTCTTTCGCGCTCGGCTGTCTCCTCAGCTTCTGCCTTGGCGTCGGTCTGTTCGGCTCGGTCTATCTCATGCCGGTGCATCTCGCCTTCGTGCGCGGTCATGACGCCTTCGAGATCGGCACTATCATGCTCGTCACCGGGATGGCGCAGCTCGTCACCGCGCCGTTCGCGGCCTTGCTGGAGAGCCGGTTCGGCGCACGAGCGTTGACGGCGGCCGGCTTTGCGCTATTCGCGCTTGGCCTCGGCCTAAGCGCCTTCCAGCCGCGCACCGCCGATTTCGCGGAAATGTTCTGGCCGCAGATCCTGCGCGGTGTCGCGATCATGTTCTGCCTGCTGCCGCCGACCCGGATCGCGCTCGGCGATTTGCCTGAAGCGGAAGTCGCCGACGCCAGTGGACTCTTCAACCTGATGCGCAATCTCGGAGGCGCAATCGGCATCGCGCTGATCGATACCATCCTCTACGGCCGGGTTGGAATGTTTGCGGAGAACTTCAGGGACCGCCTGCTGGCAGGCGATGTCAGCGCGGCGAAAGCAATCGGTCTCGACCCGTCGCTGCTGCTCAATCGCGTGTCCGGACCGCCCACCGACGCCGAGATCGCCTTCGTCCAGCCACTGATCGAGAAAGCTTCGCTTGCGCTGTGCATCAACGAGGCCTGGGCACTCCTCGCCGGTGTCGCGCTCGTTGGGCTTTTACTCATACTGTTCGCGCGCAACTCTAGGCCGTAGGCATACTTCTCCGTCGTGCCGGCTCGATCAGTTGCGGCCGTGGGCCGGAGAGGCGTTTGTGCATGTGCACCATCAGCGCCATGCCGAACAGCGGCGTCGCCAGATTGACAACCGGGATCGACACGAAGGCTGCGATCAGCGCGCCCGCGGTGAAGACCGTCGCCGCATTGTCCTTGCGCATCAGCTTGGCTTCCGCGGGCGGGCGGAAGCGCATCGCCGCGAGCTCGAAATATTGCTTTCCGAGCAGCCAGGCGGTGGCGACGAAGAACACCAGGAAACCCGCGCCGGCCAGGAACACGAAAGGCAGCGCAACCAGATAGACCAGGAGGGTCAGCAGCGCGACCTTGGCGCCTTCGATCGTCGCGAGCGTAATCGGCAGCGCCATGCCGGGCTGCTCCGCCGGATAATATTCGCGCTCGACGAGATCGGCGACGTCGTCGACAAAGAAGCCCGCAATCAGTGATGTGATCGCCGGCATCAGGAAAATGCCGCCGACCACGACACCGAAGCCGGCCGCGATCGAGACCAGCCAGGAAAGCACATTGAGCGCCGTGTGGAAGTTGGGTCCGAGCATCGCTTCCGCCCAACCTTCACCTGATGTCGCAAACCAGCTCAAAAGCCGCTGCAGGCCGATCGCGAGCACGGTGATCAGCACCAACGCAAGCCCGATCGAGCGCCACAGGATCGTGCGCATCGGTGGCGACAGGATTTGCGATAGCGCCTTGACGGCGGCGTCGATCATGACGGGGTACCCTCTCGAAATTGCCACCGAGAGGTAGACACCCGCGTCCGCTTAGGCAAGGCCGGCAAACGCGGCTGGTTGGCGCGTTTCAGGCGTCCAGCGGCTTGCCGCGCACGCTTGGGCCGAAAACGGCGAGCGTGACGATCACGATCACCATGGCGGTCGTGATCAATCCAAACACGCCGCTGACGCCACCCTGCTTCAACATATAGGCCACGATAAAGCCCGAAAACGTAGCGCTGATCCGGCTCATCGAATAGACCAGCCCTGCCGCGCGGGCGCGGACGGCGGTCGGGAACACCTCGGTCTGATAGGGGTGATAGGCGTAGGACATGGTCATGTTCGCCGCCGTCAGCAGCACGCCGCAGCCGATCAGCAGCGCCGGCGCCGTAAGCTGCGAGAACGCGATGCCGAAGACGATGATCGCAACACAGGCGCCGCAGATGATCCATTTCCGCTCGAACTTGTCGGCGAAGGTCGAGGCCAGCAGCGGTGCGATCGGATAGGCGAAGGCGACGATGAAGGCATATTCCAGGCTCTTGGTTATGGTGATCCCCTTCTCGACCAGGAGCGTCGGCACCCAATTGGCAAAGCCATAGAAGCCGAAGGCCTGGCAGAGGTTGAACACCATGAACATCACGACAAGCGGCAAATAGGGCGGCCTGAACAGATCGCCAAAGTTGACCATCGGCGTCGCCGCGGAAGCGCGTCCTTCCGTCATCTTCGCAGTCTGCGAACTCGCGCCGGCCGCAGCCTCCAAGGTGCGCACCACGGCGATCGCCTCCGCGCCGCGGCCGTGGCGCGCGAGCCAGAGCGGGCTCTCGGGCACGTAGAGCCGCAGCACCCAGATTACCATGCTGGCGGCGGCACCGATCAGCACGACCCAACGCCAGCCGTCGAGGCCCATGGGCGACAGCGGCACCAGCCACCAGGCGAGGAAAGCCACGATCGGCACGGCGATGAACATCACCGCCTGGTTGACCGCAAAGGCTCGGCCGCGTATCCGGCTCGGCACCAGCTCGGTGATATAGGTGTCGATGGTGATGATCTCGACGCCGATGCCGATCCCGGCAAGGAAGCGCCACAGCAGCAGGCCGCCAGAGGTGGTCTGGAACGCCATGATGACAGAGGCCGCGCTATAGGCGAGCAGCGCCCAGGTGAAGATCGCGCGTCTGCCGAAGCGGTCGGCGAGGAAGCCGAGGAAGAACGTGCCGACGAACAGTCCGGCGAACGTCGCGGCAACAAAGGCGCCGACGCCGGAGAAACCGAAGAAGGCGTCCGTGGTCGCCGTCAACAACTTGCTGCGGCCAAGGCCCGGCGCGATATAGCCGGTGAGAAACAGGTCGTAGATTTCAAAGCAGCCGCCGAGCGACAGCAGGATCACGAGCCGCCAGAGATAGGATGAAGCCGGCAGGCTTTCGAGCCGCCGCGAGATTTCCGTCGGCCCTGCGGATGCTTCCGCAAAATCGGTTCCAGCCTCCAGGCTGACTGAGCTCATGTTTACCTCCCCCGAGCCGGCCGAGTTATGCGGATTGTTTTGCCCCGCTTTTCAGTCGACTTTGGCCGTCTCGCATCTGCGTTATGCCGACGCGAATGCAGCGTTGCAAAGATTATATTTTTCAGATGGCCCGGCAACGCCTATCTTGAGCTCAAGAAAAAGGAGACAGGAATGGCCGAAACTGGATTGCCGCTCGAGGGCGTGAGGGTCGTCGAGATGACCCATATGGTGATGGGCCCGACCTGCGGCATGATCCTGGCGCAGCTCGGTGCCGAGGTGATCAAGGTCGAGCCGCCCGCAGGCGACAAGACCCGCTCGCTCGGCGGCATGGGGGTCTCATTCTTCCCGCTGTTCAACCGCGGCAAGCGCAGCGTCGTGCTCGATCTTGCGAAAGCGGACGACCGTGACACCCTGCACCGGCTGCTCGAAGGCGCCGATGTTTTCCTGGAGAATTTCCGCGATGGCCAACTGGAGAAACAGGGCCTTGGCGCGGAACAATTGCGGGAAAAATACCCGCATCTGATCATCGCCGGCCACAAGGGATTTTTGTCAGGCCCCTACGAGCACCGTCCCGCGCTCGACGAAGTCGTGCAGATGATGTCGGGCCTCGCCGCAATGACCGGCACAAAAGAAAAGCCGCAGCGCGTCGGCTCCTCCGCCAATGACATCATGGGCGGCATGTTCGGCGTGATCTCGATCCTCGCCGCGCTCTACCAAAAGCGCAGCAGCGGCTCAGCTTCCGGCGCCAATATCCGCATCGGGCTGTTCGAGAACTGCCTGTTCCTGGTCGCCCAGCACATGGTCGAATATGAAATGACCGGCAACAAGCCGCGCTCGATGCCCGAGCGCGAGCATGCCTGGCCGATCTACGACATTTTCGATACGGCGGATGGCAATCGAATTTTCATCGGCGTCGTCACCGAAGGTCATTGGCAGAGCTTTTGCCGGGAATTCGGCATGCAGGAATTTCTGGACGATCCGAGCTTGCGAACCACCACCGACCGGATCATGGCCCGCTCGCGGATCATTTTGCGCGCGGCAGACATCATCAAGGGCTGGAACATCGCAAAGCTCTCGGAAAAGCTCGACGCGCTCAATATCTGTTTCTCGCCGATCAACCGTCCCGAGGACCTTTTCAACGATCCGCATGTGTTGCGGCCGGGCGGCCTGGTCAATAATTTCAACGCCGATGGCGCGCGGTTCCGCGTGCCGGCGCTGCCGATCGAATGGAACGGCGCCAATATCGGCGAAGGGCTGAAGGTGGCGCCGCTCGGCGCCGACACCGCGGCGGTTCGTGCCGAGCTCGAAAAGGAAATGAGGAAGCGCGCATGACCGAGGTTCACAAAATCTATCCCGATGGCGGTGTCACCTTGCGCGAGGTCGGGCTCCGCGACGGCCTGCAGCTCGTCAAGACCTTTCCTTCGACGCAGGCCAAACAGCGTTGGGTCCGCGACGAATATGCGGCCGGCGTACGCTGCTTCGAGGTCGGTTCGTTCCTGCCCGCAAAGACTTTTCCGCAATTCGTCGATGTGCGCGAGGTCGTCGCCACCATTGCGTCGCTGCCGGGCGCGCATGGCGTCGCGCTGGCGCTGAACGAGCGTGGCGCCAACGAGGCGCTGGCGTCGGGCGTTGCCGAAATCGCCTCCGTGGTTTCGGCGACCGAAGAGCATAGCCAGGCCAATGCCAATCGCTCGCGCGAATCCGCGATCGCCAATGTCAGGCGGATGTGCGATCTGCGCGACGCGAGCACGCACAAGCCGATCGTCCATGCCGCGATCTCGATGGCGCTCGGGTGCTCGATCGCGGGTCCGGTCGATCCGAACGAGGTGGTTCGGCTGGTGGAAAAATGCTTTGAGGCCGGCGTCGATGCGGTCGGCATCGCGGATACCGTCGGCTATGCCGGGCCGAAGGCCGTTGGCGATTTGACCAGGGCCGCGGTGAAAATCGCCGGCAAGAAGCCGATCTGCGTTCACTTGCACGATACCCGCGGCATGGGTATCGCGAATGCCGCCGCCGCACTCGATGAAGGCGCGCGCATCCTCGACGGCTCTCTCGGCGGCCTCGGCGGTTGTCCGTTCGCGCCGGGCGCAACCGGCAATGTCGTATTCGAGGATCTGGTGTTCCTCTGCGAGAGCAAGGGCTTTGCCACTGGCATCGACATCGACAGGCTGATCGCGGTGCGCGCGATCCTGCGCGAGGCGATGCCGAACGAGGCACTTTACGGCGGGCTTGCCCGTGCAGGCCTGCCCTCCGGAACGGCGGCGAAGGCTGCCTAGAGTTTTGTGGCTCGCAGGCGCAGTGCATTGCCGACCACGCTGACCGACGACAGCGCCATCGCTGCGGCTGCGATGATCGGTGACAGCAGGATGCCGAAGGCGGGATACAGGATTCCCGCCGCGATCGGAATTCCGGCCGCGTTGTAGATAAAGGCGAAGAACAGGTTCTGCCGGATGTTCTTCATCGTCGCCTGCGACAGTGTTCGCGCGCGCACGATGCCGGTGAGATCGCCTTTCAGCAGCGTGACGCCGGCGCTCTCCATCGCGACATCGGTGCCGGTGCCCATGGCGATGCCGACGTCGGCGGCGGCCAGCGCCGGCGCATCGTTGACGCCATCGCCCGCCATCGCGACGATGCGGCCCGCGTCACGCAGCTTCGTCACGACGGCGCTCTTCTGATCGGGCAGCACCTCGGCCTCGACCTCGGCGATCCCGAGTCTTTGCGCGACAGCTTTTGCCGTCGTCCCGTTGTCGCCGGTCAGCATGATCACCTTGACGCCTTCGGCCGCGAGCGCCTTCAGCGCCTCCGGCGTCGATGCCTTCACGGGATCGGCGATCGCAAACAGCCCCGCGAGCTTGCCATCGACGGCCATGTTGATCACGGTCGCGCCCTCCCCGCGCAGCCGCTCGGCCTCGGCATCAAACGACGAAGTTTCGATGCCGATCGACGACAGATATCTTGAATTGCCCAGCACGGTGGCTTTGCCCAATACGTTGCCGGTCGCGCCCTTGCCAGTCGGCGAATCGAAGGCTTCGACAGCCGTGAGCTCGATCCCGCGCTCCTTCGCCGCCCGCACGATCGCGTCCGCCAGCGGATGTTCGCTGGCCCGTTCGACGCTGGCGGCGAGTTGCAGGATTTCTTCCTCCCGAAAGTCGGCCGCCGGAACGATCGCAACGACCTTTGGCTTGCCCTCGGTCAGGGTGCCCGTCTTGTCGACCACCAGGGTGTCGACCTTCTCCAGGCGCTCCAGGGCTTCGGCATTCCTGATCAGCACGCCGGCCTGCGCGCCGCGGCCGACGCCGACCATGATCGACATCGGTGTCGCCAGTCCAAGCGCGCAGGGACAGGCGATAATCAGCACGCTGACGGCGGCGACCAGGCCGAACGCCAGTTTCGGTTCCGGCCCAAAGATTGCCCAGGCCGCGAATGCGGCAACGGCTGCGACGATCACGGATGGCACGAACCAGCCCGCGACCTGATCGGCCAGCCGCTGGATCGGCGCGCGCGAGCGCTGCGCGTCGGCCACCATCTGCACGATCTGCGCCAGCAGCGTGTCGCGTCCGACCTTGTCGGCCCGCATCACAAAGCTGCCGGACTGATTGAGCGTACCCGCGATCACGCGCGCGCCGGTCTCCTTGGTCACGGGCAGGGATTCGCCGGTCACCAGGGATTCGTCGAGCGCGGAACGGCCTTCGAGGATGACGCCGTCGACCGGCACCTTCTCGCCGGGCCGCACCCGCAGGCGGTCGCCAACTTTCAGCGCGTCAATCTCGACTTCATGATCGACACCGCCATCATCGACGCGTCGCGCGATTTTCGGCGCCAGTTGCAGCAGCGCCTTGATCGCGCCCGACGTCGCTTCGCGCGCGCGCAACTCCAGCACCTGGCCGAGCAGCACCAAGACTGTGATGACGGCGGCCGACTCGAAATAGACCGCGACCGCGCCATCATGGCCGCGGAAGTCGGCGGGGAAGGCTTGCGGGAAGACCGTCCCGATCAGGCTGTAGACATAGGCGACGCCGGTGCCGATCGCGATCAGCGTGAACATGTTGAGATTGCGTGTGACCAGCGATTGCCAGCCACGCACAAAGAACGGCCAGCCTGCCCACAGCACGACAGGCGTCGCGAACACAAGCTGGACCCAGTTCGACAGTGTTTGCTCGATCAAGCCGCGGCCGCCGACGAGATGCCCGCCCATTTCCAGCACGACCGGCGGCACCGACAGCACCGCGCCGATCCGGAAGCGCCGGGTCATGTCGGCGAGTTCCGGATTGGGCGTGTCATCGAGGCTCACGACGTCGGGCTCGAGCGCCATGCCGCAGATCGGACAGGTGCCGGGGCCGACCTGTCGGATCTCGGGATGCATCGGGCAGGTGTAGACCGTGCCTTCCGGCACGGGCGCGTTTGCCTCGTCAGCGTCGCGCCTACCCTTGTCGAGATATCTCGCAGGATCGGCGGCGAATTTGGAGCGGCAACCGGCCGAGCAGAAATGAAAGGTCTGACTGTGATATTCGAAACGATGTTTCGAGGTTTTCGGATTGACCGTCATACCGCAGACCGGGTCGAGCACCCCCTGCTTGTCCTGCGGCGCATGATGATGGCTGTGATGGTGATCGTCACCCGCGTGGACACCGGGACCACCGCAGCAGCTCTTCGTCCCGTCCGCAGGCGCTTGTTCCGCCGTATCCATTGAACGCTCCGGCTCTTGAAACCTATACCCTGTGGGGGTATATAGGGCGCATGCGCAAGGACATCAAGGCATCCGTTCAGAAGCGGCTCGGCCGGATCGAGGGCCAGGTGCGCGGCCTTTCGAAGATGGTCGACGAGGACCGCTATTGCATCGACATCGTGACGCAGATTTCAGCCGTGCGCGCCGCGCTCCGCCGCGTCGAGGAAGAGGTGCTGCGCGACCACGTCGCCCATTGCGTCGAGCACGCGATCGCCTCCGGCAACAAGGCCGAACAGCGCGAAAAGATCACGGAACTGATGGAAGTGATCGGCCGTTCGGACCGCTAGCTAGGTCAGGTCACCATCTCTTGATCGCGCGGCTTGCCGCGACGCTCGGGCAACCGCGCCGGCACGTATTCAACGCGCAAAAAGTGTTCTTCGACGGTGAAGCGTTCGATCAGCGTTGAGACCTCCGTCTCAACGGTCACTTCCTCAACCGAAAGCGTCTCCTCTTCGTCAATCGCTTCAGGAACAAGCGGCGGCGACCCGATCTCGTCTGGAAACACACCGAGTTCGCCCGCTACCTCCGGGAGCGGCTTCTGTTTGTCGGCCCAATGCAGCGTGGTGTAGTCGAAGCCGCGCACGATGGTGGGCTTGACGATTTCGAAATAGGGCGAGATGTCGAAGTCGCGCGGCATGTACAGCGAGGAATCGCGGATGTGCAGGATCTCGCGGCGCGCAGCGCGGCTGCCGGCCCGCGTGATGCGGGGCAGGATCGGGTAGCGTACGGTGTCGAAAGCCTGCGCGATCAGTGCCGAGCAGATCATCTTGGTGGGATCGCCCGAACCCAGCGCGATCATGCGCCGCCGCCAGCGCTGCGGCACCGGCATAGGGATCAGGAAGCGCATCAGATCGAGGATGTTCTTGGTGTCGTAGCCGAAGCCGATCCGGTTGATGGCATAGCGGCACACGGTGGTGCGGTCCTCATAGGACAGCCCGACCGGCCTGCAGACGCGGGTGTGATAGCTGAAATATTTCGACAGCGGCGCCGAGATCACGCCGTCGCCGACATAGGCCTCGATCAGCACATGCGGCTCGCCGTCCTCTTCCTGCGCGCCTTCGATCGGGCCGACATAGAGCGCGGCGTGGGACCAGGTGGACTGGGTCAGATATTTGATGATGCCGGAGATGCGGTTGTTGCCTTCGACGAGCATGACATCGCCAGGCTCGATGATGCTGCGCAAATATTCCGGATCGCTCGGCGTGAACGGCTCATAGCCCGGTACCTCCTTCTGAAGGTAACCGGCAATAAGCTTGCCGACCCAATCGAGCATGACGCCCATGACTAAAACTTCCCCCCAGCGGCGCTTCCGGCCGCTTTTTTCCTTCTCTTATCATGGTCGATAGGCGTTGCAATTTGGTTCATGCATGGCTGACATCAATCATGATTGATTCACCATGGCGGTTGCCGCACCTCCCCGAATACGGCAAGTTCGCTACTCGTTCCTTGTTTTTTCAAGCTCCGGAAACCATGACATGACAATGACGCGGCGCAGCTTCCTTTCAGCGTCCGCGGCGCTGGCAGCGATCCCGGTGCTTCATCGCAGCGCTTCGGGCGCGACGCCGCAGCGCGATGCCGACATTGTCGTGATCGGCGCCGGCGCGGCCGGGATTGCCGCAGCGCGGCGAATCCTGGCAGCCAACCGCAAGGTAATCGTGGTCGAGGCCGCGAGCCGGATCGGCGGCCGCTGCCTCACCGACAGCTCGACCTTCGAGGTTCCGTTCGATCGCGGTGCGCGCTGGATGCACAATCCCGATACCAACCCGATCATCAAGCTCGCACGCGCGGCCGGGCTCGAAATGGTGACGGCCCCGTCGGGGCAGAAAATCCGCATTGGCCGCCGCAACGCCCGCGCCGGCGAGACCGAGGATTTTCTGGCGACGCTGGTGAAGGCCAACCGCGCCATCGACGATGCCTCGCGCAAGGCCGATATATCCTGCGCTGCCGCGCTGCCGAAGGAACTCGGCGACTGGGCGAGCACGATTGATTTTGCGCTGGGCGCAAGTTTCGCGGGCAAGGATCTCAAGGATTTCTCCGCGGTCGACAAGGTCCGCGCAGCGGATCGCAACACGGCCTTCGCCTGCCGGCAGGGGCTGGGCACGCTGATCGCGAAGCTCGGCGCCGAAGTTCCGGTGTCGCTGTCGACGCCGGCCAATCGGATTTCCTGGAGCAATCGCGACGTTACGGTGGAGACGCCGTCGGGCAAGATCGCCGCGCGCGCCGCCATCGTCACGGTCTCGAGCAATGTGCTGACGGCGGGCAGCATCAAATTCGCACCTGACATTCCCAAGCGCGCGCTCGATGCGGCCTCCAAACTCAGCCTCGGCAGCTACGATCACATCGTCTTGCAGATGCCGGGCAATCCGCTGGGGTTGTCGCGCGACGACGTCATCATCGAGCAGAGCACTTCCAACCGCACGGCGCTCCTGCTCGCCAATATCGGCGGCTCGTCGCTGTGCTCGATCGATGTCGGCGGTTCGTTCGGGCGCGACCTTTCAGCGCAGGGTGAAGCCGCCATGCTCGCATTCGCAAAAGAATGGCTGACGAAACTTTTCGGCAGCGATGTCGCGGCGGCGATCAAGAAATCCAGCGCGACGCGCTGGAACGCGTCGCCTTACGTGCTGGGCGCGATGTCGGCGGCTGCCCCCGGCGGTCAGGCCTCGCGCAAAATCCTGACCGAGCCGATCGGCGCGATGTTCCTCGCCGGCGAAGCGACGCATGAGACGCTGTGGGGCACGGTCGATGGTGCCTGGGAGAGCGGCGAGCGCGCCGCTGATGCCGCCCTGCGCCGGATCGGGGCGATCAGGGATGAACCGGTATCGTCGGTTCCGGCTCCGCACGCGGCAAAACGGCGTCGGCGCGCCGCGCCGGCACGGCGCCCGCCATCAACGTCGCCGTTCAACTGAACGTCCGCCGGCGGCTCACACCGGCAACTTCAGCTCCATCAGGTCGCGGGCGACGATGATGCGCCCCTTGAAGGTCTTCTTCGCTTCGCCGAGCCATTGTTCGTCGGTGACGTCGAGATCACCCGGCACCAGATGGCTCATCACCAGTACCTTGACGTTGGCGGCGTCCGCGATGCGACCGACGTCTTCGGCCGCCGTATGGCTGTCGAGCAGGTGCTTCTTCAGCGTTGCGCCGTTCTTCACCCGCGTCACCAGTCTATCGACCCAGGGCACATAAAGCGCTTCGTGCACCAGCACATCGGCGTCCTTGGCGAATTCGGCGAGTTCCGGATTGTAGTTGGTGTCGCTGGAGAACACGATCACGCCGTCCGGCGTCTCGAATTTATAGGCGAAATTATCCGTGATCGGCGGATGCGGCGTGCGGAACGCGGTCACTTTCACGTCTGCCGTCTGCAACACCACGCCATCCTCGGTGATGTCCCTCGCGATCAGGGGCTGTCGGAGGTCGGGGCGGCCCTCGTCCGCGATCCGGGTCTCGATATCGAACTTGTTCAGCTCCCAATAGGTCCTGGTCATCGCCTCGAGGCCCTTCGGGCCGAACGAGTGGATCGGCGTCGAGAGGCCCGCAGCCCAGGCGTTGTAGGCCAGGTTGCCGTATTCGAGATTGTGATCGGAGTGGTGATGGCTGATGAAGATGTATTTGATCGTTTCCAGCGGAATACCCGCGGCGACGAGCTGATGACTGACGCCCATGCCGCAATCGATCACGAACGGCGTGCCGTTCACGACCACGAGGTTGGCGGGATTGGAGGGCCCGAGGCCGACGCGCGGCCCGCCCTTGGTGCCCAGGAATACGATACGGGTACGCGGCTTGTCGGCTTGCGCGAACACCGCAGGCGCGGCGAGCGCGGCAGCCCCCGAAAGCGCAAGCTTCAACGCGTGACGGCGATCGATCATGAAATCCTCCCCACACACCTTTTCGTTGGGTCGGCAGCCTAGCGCGGACGAAGCACGCCGTCGAGCGCGGGCAGGCCGAAGATCACGGCAATCGCGATCAGCACGTAGCAGATGCCGCGGAACAGGCGTTCGCTGGCGCGCCCGAACAGCGAGGCGCCAAAGCGCACGCCGATCGCGTAGACCGGGCCTACCACCAGTGCAAACAGAATGGCGTCGCGATTGATCAGCCCGCTGACGGCATAGCTCACGCCGGAGAAGAAATCCGAGAAGCCGAAATAGAGAAGGATATTGGCGCGCGCGATGTGCGAGGCGATCGGCCGTCCCAGCCAGTAGCCGACGATCGGCGGTCCGCCGGTTTGCGCCAGGCCGGAGCAAAAGCCGGACAGGGTGCCGATGCCGATGGAGAGCGGGACGTAATCCGGCCCGCGATAGCGCCAGCCCGACAGGAGCAGCAGCAACAGCGCGATCACGAAGCCGGAAATGATCCAGCGTGTCGTCACGGGATCAAGCCGGCTGAGCAGCCAGGTCCCAATCGGTACGCCGATCAGCGCGCCAATCACGATGACAGCGGTCGCCTTGCGGTCGGCCTGCCGCCACGCGTTCGGCAACAGCGGTGCCGCCGAGACAAAATCGATGATCAGGAGCAGCGCCGCGACCAGGCGCGGCGTCGCCATGCTGCTCGCGAGCGGCATGAAGATCAGCGCCGAACCGAAGCCGGAGAAGCCACGCGCCGTGCCTGAGATGAAAGCGATGGCGCAAATCGCGATCGCGGCGTGGGTAGTGACGTTGGTCGGAATGAGTTCCGACAAACTCATGGCTGTCATTTTGAGCATGATGTTGTCCGAAATCCGCTTCACACTTTTCGGCATCATGCTCGCAACGTGCCGCCGGTCTTCTTCGTGACCTCGGCGACGATCTTCGCGCCGACCGCGTCGATCTCCTCGTCGGTCATGGTCTTTTCGCGCGGCTGCAGGGTCACCGCGATCGCGATCGACTTCTTGCCGTCGTCGATGCCCTTGCCCTCGTAGACGTCGAACACCGTTACTTCCGTGATCAGCTTCTTGTCGACGCCCTGCGCGGCACGAACCATGTCGCCGGCTTTCACCGCGCGGTCGACGATGAAGGCGAAGTCGCGCGATACCGGCTGGAACGCGGAAAGTTCCAGCACCGGCTTGGCGCGGGTCGGCCTTTGCTTGCCCGCCGGAATGCGGTCGAGGATCACCTCGAATGCCATCAGCGGGCCGTCGGCGCGCAACGCCTCCAGCGCGCGGGGATGCAATTCGCCGAAATAGCCGAGGATATTTTGTGGCCCGATCTGGATCGTGCCTGAACGCCCCGGATGCAGCCATGAGGTCGCTCCCGAAACGATTTGCAGCGCTTGCATCGGCGCACCGGCGGCGGCGAGCACCTCCAGCGCATCGGCCTTGGTGTCGAACGCGTCGGCAGCCGCCGAGCCAGACCAGTGCCGGCCGATGCCTTTCGACGACGCATAGCCATGGCGGATGCCGGCGGCTGCGATGAACTGATCCTCGGGCCGATCGCCCCTGAAAATCTGGCCGACCTCGAACAGCGCGACATCGGCAAAGCCGCGATCGCCATTGGCCTGCGCGGACGCGATCAGGCCGGGCAACAGGCTCGGCCGCATGTCGGAGAGATCGGACGCAATCGGGTTGGCGAGTGCGAGCTCGCTCTTTCCACCACCGAACAACTCTGCGGCCGGCTTCGAGATGAACGACCAGGTCACCGCTTCCACCATGCCGCGCGCCGCAAGCGCGCGCCGGGCGCGGCCGGTGCGAAGCTGGATCGGCGTCAGCACGGCCTTGCGCGGCTCGTCGCCGCGTTCGAACGGCGTCATTGGCACCTTGTCGACGCCGACGATACGCACGATCTCCTCGACGATGTCGGCCTTGCCCTGCATGTCCGTGCGCCATGAGGGAATCGCCACCTTCACGACCGGACCGCTGCCAGCCATCATGAAGCCGAGCCGCGTCAAGATGCTGCGCATCTCCGGCAGCGGCACCTCGATGCCGGCGAGCCGCTTCACTTCGCCAAGCGGAAAATCGATCACGCGGTCGTCGCCATGGGCCTTGCCGACCACGACATTCTCCGACGGCGAGCCGCCGCAGAGGTCCATGACCATGCGTGTGGCCATTTCGAGCCCCGGCACCATGAAAGCCGGATCGACGCCGCGCTCGAAGCGGTAGCGCGCATCGGAATTGATGCCGAGCTTGCGGCCGCTCTGGGCGATGTTGATCTCGTTCCACAGCGCCGATTCGATCAGCACGTCGGTGGTGTTCTCGTCGCAGCCGGAGGCCTCGCCGCCCATGATGCCGGCGAGCGATTCCACGCCGCGATCATCGGCGATGACGCAGACGCCGCTGTCGAGCGTGTAGGTGCGGCCGTCGAGCGCGAGCAACGTCTCGCCGTCGCGGGCGCGGCGCACGGTGAGATTGCCCCTCACCTTCTTGGCATCAAACACGTGCAGCGGACGGGCGCGGTCATAGGTCATGAAGTTGGTGATATCGACCAGCGCGTTGATGGGCCGCAGCCCAATCGAGGTCAGGCGCCTCGAGAGCCATTCCGGCGACGGGCCGTTGTTCACGCCGCGCACCAGCCGAAGCGCAAAACCCGGACAGAGGCTTTCGTCCTCGACCGTCACCTTCACCGGGCACGGGAATTCGCCCTTCACCTGCTTGATGCCGGGATCCCTGAACTTGCCCATGTCGGCGGCGTAGAGATCGCGCGCGATACCGTGCACGCCGGTGCAGTCCTGCCGGTTCGGCGTGAGATTGATCTCGAACACGGGATCGCCAAGCGCAGCCCATTCGACATAGCCCTTGCCGAGGGGGGCATCGGCGGGCAGCTCCATGATGCCGTCATGATCCTCGGAAATCTGCAGCTCGGCGGCCGAGCACAGCATGCCTCGGCTCTCGACGCCGCGGATGGTGCCGACGCCGAGCGTGATGTTCTTGCCGGGGATGAACGTGCCAGGCGGCGAGAACACGCTGATCAGGCCCGCCCGCGCGTTCGGCGCGCCGCAGACGACTTGCACCGGCGCTGCACCATTGCCGGTGTCGACCATGCAGACGCGCAACCGGTCTGCATTCGGATGCTGCTCGGCGGAAATGACGCGCGCAATCGTGAACGGGGCAAGAAGCTTCGCCTTGTCCTCGATGCTCTCGACCTCGAGCCCGATCATGGTGAGCTTGTCGGCGAGCGTCTCGACCGTCTCGTCGGTGTCGAGATGCTCCTTCAGCCAGGAGAGGGTGAATTTCACGAGCTCAGCCCTCCCGCGAGCGTGGGCACGTCGAGCGGCTTGAAGCCGTAATGGTCAAGGAAGCGCACATCGCCTTCGAACAGTTGCCTCAGATCGGAGATGCCGTATTTCAGCATCGCGATTCGGTCGATGCCCATGCCCCAGGCGAAACCCTGGTAGACATCGGGATCGAGGCCGCAGAGGCGCAGCACGTTCGGGTGCACCATGCCGCAGCCGAGAATCTCCAGCCAGTCCTCGCCTTCGCCGAAGCGGATCTCGCCCTTGTCGCGGCGGCACTGAATGTCGACCTCGAGCGACGGCTCGGTGAACGGGAAAAACGATGGCCGGAAGCGCATGTTGATGTGGTCGACCTCGAAGAACGCCTTGCAGAACTCGTGCAGGATCCATTTGAGGTGGCCGAGATGCGAGCCCCTGTCGATGACGAGGCCCTCGACCTGGTGAAATTGCGGCGTATGCGTCGCGTCCGAATCGATGCGATAGGTGCGGCCCGGGCAGATCACGCGGATCGGCGGCTTTTGCGTCAGCATGGTGCGCACCTGCACCGGTGAGGTGTGGGTGCGCAACAGCATGCGCGAGCCGTCCTGCTTCGGCTGGAAGAAGAACGTGTCGTGCATCTCGCGCGCGGGATGGCCGATCGGAAAATTCAGCTTGGTGAAATTGTAGTCGTCGGTCTCGATGTCGGGGCCTTCGGCGACCGAAAATTCCATGTCGGCGAAAATCGCCGTCAGCTCGTCCCAGACCTGGCTCAAGGGATGGATGCGGCCGGCTTCGACCGGCGGCTCGCGCAGCGGCAGCGTGACGTCGATGGTTTCCTTGGCGAGCCGCGCGTCAAGCGCGGCCGACTTCAGGACGTCGCGGCGCTCGGTCAGCGCCTGCGTGACCTTGTCCTTGGCGAGGTTGATGGCGGCGCCTTGCGTCTTGCGCTCGTCCGGCGACATCTTGCCGAGAGTAGCCAGCAAGGCCGAGATCGAGCCTTTCTTGCCGAGCGCCGCGACGCGGACGCTTTCAAGAGCAGTCTCGTCGCCGGCGGCGGCGATTTCGGCGAGAATTTGGGATTCGAGTTGAGCTAAGTCGGTCATGGCAATCCTTTTGACTAGGATGCTAAAGCCGGTGCTCCTAGCCCGTCATGCCCGGGCTTGTCCCGGGCATCCACGTCTTACAGCGTTTGCGAGAAGGAAGCGCGCGGATGGCCGGGACATCTAGCGCGAAGACGCGCTTCGCGCTCTTGCCCGGCCATGACGACCTCAAAGCATCGCAGAGGAACCGCGGAGCGACGACCTAGGCCGCGAGCGCGGCCTTGGCTTTCTCGGCGATCGCCTGGAACGCAGCGGGTTCAGTGATCGCTAGATCCGACAGCACCTTGCGATCGACCGTGATGCCCGACTTGGCAAGCCCGTCGATAAATCGGCTGTAGGTCAGGCCGAACGGGCGAACCGCCGCGTTGAGGCGCTGGATCCAGAGCGCGCGGAAGGTCCGCTTCTTGCGCTTGCGATCGCGGAACGCATATTGGCCGGCCTTCTCGACCGCAGCCTTGGCGGCGCGGATGGTGTTCTTGCGGCGGCCGTAGAAGCCCTTGGCGGCCTTGTAGACTTTCTTGTGCTTGGCGTGAGAGGTCACACCGCGTTTGACGCGAGACATGACGGAAATCCTTGAATCTGAAGTGGTGACGGAAATGCCGCGCGCACGCGGCTCGGCTGCTCAAGTGAGCGCGGATGCGATCAGGCGTTCGGCAAGAAATACTTCTTGATGTTGTCGCCGTCGGTCTTGAACAGCACGCGGGTGCCGCGGAGCTGCCTGATCTGCTTCTTGGTCCGCTTGATCATGCCGTGGCGCTTGCCGCGCTGGGCGTGCATCACTTTGCCGGTGGCAGTCACTTTGAAGCGCTTTTTGGCGCCTGACTTGGTCTTCAGCTTGGGCATTTGGCTCTCCTATGGCCGCAAGAAATATGCGCCCGAGGGGCGCTTTTGCGGCTAAAATGCTCGTTAGAGCGTTGAAGGTGCACAGGTTTTCCCTAAAGGAGTTAACCCGCACGGGCACCGCCACGGCAGCCCTTGATCAGCCGGGCGATTAAGGTCCGGGCTTATGACAGAGGTCGTGCAAATTGGCAATCCAAAATGGATGAACCGGGGTACCGGTTGAGGTGACCTATTGCTCGATTGTCCCCAAGCATCTTCCCGGGATCAGCACCCATGACACATTCAGGAAAGATTGCCGTCTCGTCCCGCCTGCGCCGCCTGCGCTGGATCATTGCCGCTGGCGCCCTCGGAGCCGTAGCCGCGCCCGGCGCGGCCGATGCCAGGGTTCTCGGTTCCTATGACGGGGTCTGGAATGTCACCTTCGCCACCACCCGCGGCACCTGCAACTCCGGCTACAGCGTTCCCTTCACGGTTGCCGGCCGCCGCGTTTCCTCCGCGGGCGGCGGCCGGGTCTCGGGCTCGGTGAACCGCGCCGGCGGCGTCGCGGTCCAGGTCTCGGTTGGCGCCTCGCATGCCTCGGGCGGCGGCCGGCTGGCCGGCAACTCCGGTGCCGGCTCTTGGCGCGGTATCATCTCCGGCGATAATTGCGCCGGCACCTGGCAGGCCAAGCGTAGCTGATCGACCAGCCACTACGAAAATCGGCCCGCCAGCTTGCCTGGCGGGCCGCGTTCATTTCTCGGGATTGAGGAGCCTAGCGCGGCGCCAGCACCATCACGACCTGGCGGCCTTCGAATCTCGCGTCCTGCTCGACCTTGGCGAATTCGGCAACGTCGGCTTTCAGCTTTTCGAGGAGCTTGGTGCCGATCTCCTGGTGCGCCATTTCGCGGCCGCGATAGCGCAGCGTGATCTTGACCTTGTCGCCTTCCTCGAAGAAGCGCTGCATCGCGCGCATTTTCACGTCATAGTCGTGATCGTCGATCATCGGCCGGAGCTTGATCTCCTTGATCTCGACGACCTTCTGCTTCTTGCGGGCTTCCGCGGCTTTCTTCTGCGCCGAGTATTTATACTTCCCGTAGTCCATGATCTTGCAGACGGGAGGATTGTTGTTCGGCGAAATCTCCACCAGGTCCATACCGGCGTCCATGGCCAACTTGATGGCCATCATGGTCTCGACCGTACCGTGATTCAGGCCGGTCTGATCGATCAGCTGGATCTGCGCATTGCGGATATCATCATTGACGCGCGGCCCGTCTTTGGCGGCAGCGGGCGGGGCTCTATTCGGACGGCGAATGGGGTGGTCTCCAATGTTGTGAACGGAAGGGCGATATTTTGAAGCAATACGCGGTTACGAGCAAGCGAAGTCGCACCCTGCGCGGGAAAACCGACAAATGCGAGGCATTTCGGCCATGGCCTGCGACATAGACACCCATCCTTGCTTCCGCAAGCGGGTGGAATGCCTTAGGTCAACGTCTGGTTTCTATCGGCGTCCGGAAACCACGATGAATTTGGAGTGATGGTTCATGACCGATACCCTTGGTCCCGCGTCGGATCCGGCTTTTATCGAGGTTGGCCGGGAGGGCGCCATGCGGCGGATTGCCGTGTGCGCCCGCGCAGGCGCTGCGCCCGGGCTGTTCTGGCTCGGCGGTTTCAATTCGGACATGAAGGGCACCAAGGCGTTGGCGCTGGACGCCTGGGCGGCCGAGCATGGCCGCGCCTGCGTGCGGTTCGATTATTCCGGCCACGGCGAATCCGGCGGCGAATTTGTCGACGGCACCATCGGCCGCTGGCTGGAGGATAGCCTTGCGGTGTTCGAGCAGTTCTGCCGGGGATCGCAAGTGGTGATCGGCTCCTCCATGGGAGGCTGGATGGCGGTGCTGCTGGCGCGCGAGGTCGCCAGGCGGGCGACAAATGCCTCACTCGTGGGCCTGGTGCTGATCGCGCCCGCTCCCGACTTCACCGAGGAACTGATGTGGAAGGGCTTTTCGCCGGAAGTCCGCCATGAGATCGAGAGCAGGGGCGTCTGGATGCGGCCTTCGGAATATGGCGACGGCTCGCCCTACCCCATTACGCGCGCGCTGATCGAGGAGGGCCGCAACCATCTTGTGCTCGGCAGTTCCATCGAGGTCGGCTGTCCCGTGCGCATTCTGCAGGGCACGCAGGACCCGGATGTGCCGTGGCAGCACGCGTTCAAGCTGGCGCACCGGCTGCCGGCCGACGATGTGGTGCTGACCATGATCCAGGACGGCGATCACCGCCTGTCGCGGCCGCAGGATATCGCGCGGATCATTGCGGCGGTCGCGGAGATCGGGTGAATTTGGGGAGGAAGAAACGCCATGAACATCTCAGCCATGCTCCGCTCTTTCTGCGACGCTGTCGAACGTCGCGACGGCAAGGCCTTTGCCGCGCTGTTCACCGAAGATGGCGTCTATCACGACGTGTTCTATGGCGCGTTCGAGGGCCGGATAAAACTCGCCGGAATGATCGACGACTGGTTCTATCGCACCGCGAATGATTTCCGCTGGGACATGCATGCGCCGGTCTCCGACGGTTCGACCCTCTATGCGCGCTACACCTTCAGCTATCGCTCGAACCTGCCGGAGGCCCGGGGCGCGCGGGTGATGTTCGAGGGCGTCTCGATCATGAAGCTGCGCGATGGCCAAATCGCGGAATATCACGAGGTCGCCAACACCGCCCCCGCCTTCATCGACATGAATTTCGCGCCGGAGCGGATTGCGAAGATCGCCGCGAAGCAAGGCGCCGAGCTGAAGGCGCGGCCGGAGATGGCGCGGCATCTCAAGAACTAACCATCGTCATTGCTGAGGCATGGATTGCCTCGCTTCGCTCGCAATGACGAGCGGCTTACGGCGGCGGAACGTTGGTCATTGGCTTGCGTTGCGCCAGCGCGGCCACGGTCGAGGTACCGATCGCGCCCTGTTCGTCATAGAGCCAGCATTCGCCGATCGCGATGCCCTCCGCGGCGTGGTGGTTCACCACGTCGAAGCCGATCCAGTTGGTCACCGGCAGGCGATGCAGATAGAGCGTGACGTCGCTGTTGATGAAGCCGAGGCCCTTCTCGCCGGCATTCGCGAAGGGGCTGGCAAAGTCCGCCGCGATCGCAACGCGCACGAACGGCGTCAGCGGAGCGCCTTCGACGAGCGCGCGCACCTCGCTCATCCAGAGCCGACGCGGCCCGACTGAGCCCATCCGGCCGGCGATCGGCCGCGTGGTCCATTTGCCGTTCATGCCGAGCCGCGGATCGGTCGGCGCCGGAATGTCCGCGGGCTTGGGCACTTCCCAGTTCGGCGGGGACCACACCTGCCCTTCCGGATTTTCCGTCCGGCGCAACAATTGCGCGGAAGCGCGCGCCATCGCGACGCCGCCGGAGAGGAAATCGGCTTCGATCACACGGATGCGCAACCCGTCGCGGACCTGCTTCGTCTTCACCTCGACCGGCGTCGTGACATTCGGCAGGCGGAACATGTCGACCGTCAGCCGCGCCGGCACGAACTCCTCGCCGCCATGGCGCTGCTCGATGACATGGGCGAGCAGCCCGATCACGACGCGGCCGTGCATCGAGTTCGGGTCCCACGGGCCGTTGCAAACCGGTGTCGGGATGAAGGCGTCGCGATCGAGGGTGAAGAAAGGTTGATTGGTCGCTGCAATGTTCATGGCCGCGGCACCATGACGGATTATGCGGTGAAATCAAGGGCGCGCGGCTGCAACCGCCCATTCCGCGCGGACGCCGGCATCGCTCTCGGCCGCCATCGCGTTCGGCGCCAGCGCATCAAAACGCACATGCTCGCACAGTTGCGCCAGCGCCCACACTGCCGCGCCACGTACCAAAGGGCTTGCATCCGACAGCAGCCGTTCGGCCTCCTGCGCCAAGGCACCGTCGCCCGAATTGCCGATCGCGATCAGCACATTGCGGATGAAGCGGTCGCGGCCGATGCGCTTGACCGGGGATTTGGTGAAGCGCGCGCGAAACGCGGCATCGTCGAGCCGTGCGAGTTCGGCGAGCAGAGGCGCGCGCAATTCGTCGCGGGCGGCGAGCTTCGCTTCGCGTCCCTCCTGCGCGAACTTGTTCCACGGGCACACCGCGAGACAATCATCGCAGCCATAGATGCGGTTGCCGATGGCTTTGCGAAATTCGTGCGGGATCGGTCCCTTGTTCTCGATGGTGAGATAGGAGATGCAGCGCCTTGCATCGAGCTTGTAGGGCGCGGGAAACGCCGATGTCGGGCAGATATCGAGACAGGCGTGGCACGAGCCGCAATGATCGATCTCGGCGTCGTCGCGCGGCAGATCGAGCACGGTGAAGATCGCTCCCAAAAACAGCCACGAGCCGTACTCGCGCGAGACCAGGTTGGTGTGCTTGCCCTGCCAGCCAACACCCGAAGCCTGCGCCAGCGGCTTCTCCATCACCGCGGCGGTGTCGACGAAGACCTTCACCTCGCAAGAGGCGGTCGCGACGAGCCACTGCGCCAGCGCCTCCAGCCGCTTCTTGATTACATCGTGATAGTCGTCCCCCTGCGCATAGACCGAGATGGCGCCGCGCGTGCGCTCTCCGAGGACTGCCAGAGGATCTTCATCGGGCCCGTAATTGACGCCCAGCATGATTACCGAACGGACTTCCGGCCATAGCCCGCGCGGATCGGTGCGACGCTCCGGATTTTGCGCCAGCCAGTCCATGTCGCCATGGGCGCCGAGCTCGAGGAATTCCCGAAAATGCCTTGCTGCATCCGCAATCGCGTCCGGCGCGGTGACGCCGATACAATCGAAACCAAGCGTGCGCGCTTCCCGCGTGAGCGCGCGCTTCAGGTCGTCGTTACTCAGAAGTCGAGGTCCACGTAGCTCCGCGACGCCGGCACGCCCGCCAGCCATTCGCTCAGCAGCGGACGGAAGGACGGACGGGATTTCACCCGCGCGTACCACGCCTTTGCCGCGTCGTCCTCGATCCATGGCACGTCGCCCAGATAATCGATCGCCGAAAGATGCGCCGCGGCGGCGAGGTCCGCGTAGGTCAGCCGCTCGCCGGCGAGATAGTTCCGCTTCTGCGCCAGCCAGCCGATATAGGCGAGATGATAGCGCACATTGGTCTTTGCCGCGCGGATCACATCCGTCGCCGGCGCGCCGCCGCCATCGCTCTCGCTCATGAAGCGCTTGTAGATACGCTCGGTGACGAGCGGGTTCGAGGCCTCCTCGAAGAACTTTTCGTTGAACCACGCCATCAGCCGGCGCACCTCGATGCGCTCGCTCATGGTCGCTGGCAGGAGCCGCCGGTCGTCCATCTCGGCGCCGTGGGTCTCATCGATGAACTCGGCAATGATCGCGGCGGTCGGGATCGCCGCATGGCCCTCGGTGAACAACACCGGGGTGGTGCAGGCGGGATTGAGGGCGAGGAAGCCTTCGCGCCGTTCCCAGACGCGCTCCTCCGTCAGCCGCAGGTCGAGGCCATACTCGCCGAGCACCAGGCGAATGAAGCGCGAGTGCGGGCAGAAGGGGTGGTGAAACAGCGTGTACATGCGGCCTTTAGGTATGTCGGGGACGCTTAACGAAACGTTCAACTGCGGCTGGTGGCCCGATAGCGGGCCTTCGGAAAACGGGTGGGAGCGGGGCGCAAGCTACTCAGTGGGACGCAGGGGGCAAGGCGTGTTTTTGCATTTTGCGATTGCGGCAACAGAGCGAATAAGCGAGAAGAGCGCGGCTTTTTGGCCGAAATCGATCAGAACGGACGAGATCATGATGTCAGATGCAGTGCGGGCGGTGATTCTCGGCATTATCGAGGGTGTCACGGAATTCCTGCCGGTGTCCTCGACCGGCCATCTGTTGCTGGCGGAACGCTTTTTCAATCTCGGCGACGACAATTTCTGGAAGAGCTTCGCGATCCTGATCCAGCTCGGCGCGATCCTCGCCATCGTCGTGCTTTATTTCGGCAAATTGTGGCGGATTGCGCTCGGCATGTTCTCCAATGCCGACGACCGCCGTTTTGTGATCGGCGTCCTGATTGCGTTCCTGCCGGCGGTGATCATCGGCCTGATCGTCGGCAAATATATCAAGGAAGTGCTGTTCAATCCCTGGGTCGTCTGCTTCTCGCTGATCGTCGGCGGCGCGATCCTGCTTTGGGTCGACCAGATCGACCACAAGCCGCATGAGCACGACGCAACGCGCTTCCCTCTCCTCACCTATCTCTGGATCGGCATCGCGCAGTGCCTTGCGATGATCCCCGGTGTGTCGCGCTCGGGCGCCAGCATTGTGGCGGCGATGCTGCTGGGCGCCGACAAGCGCGCCGCGGCGGAGTTCTCCTTCTTCCTCGCGATCCCGACCATGGTCGGCGCTTTCGCCTATGATTTCTACAAGAGCCGCGCCGACATGACGACCGATCATCTCGGCATCATCGCGATCGGCTTTGTGGTGTCGTTCATCACCGCGATCATCGTGGTGAAGACGTTCCTCGAATATGTCACCCGCCACGGCTTCGCGGTGTTCGCGTGGTGGCGCGTGATCGTCGGCACGCTCGGCCTGGTCGCGCTGGCGATGGGGCGGTGACGTTCAAGCGTCCTTCCGCTGGAATTGTCCCGCCGGGCGGAAGCGCCAGAGATATTGCGGCGCGATCGCTTCCAGCGAATCCGGCGTGACGCCGAGCCCTTCCAGCGTCAGGCCTGCGGCCTTCGCCGCCTCCGACACCACATTGTCGCTGCGCAGCAGCTCGACCTGATCCGGCGTGAGCTTCAGCGCACCCGGCGCGAACTGCAGGAAAATCGCCTGCAGCCTGGCAAGACCGAACGGCAGCGACATCAGCATGCGCTTGCGGTCGGTGATCTCCAGAATCAGCTCGATGATCTCGCGGAAGGAGAGCACTTCCGGCCCGCCGAGCTCATAGGTCGCGCCCGCCCTCGCCTTGCCGTCGACAGCATCTGCAATCGCGGTCGCGACATCGCCGACATAGACCGGCTGCATCCTGGTGTTGCCGCCGCCGATCAGCGGCAGCGCCGGCGCCAGCCGCGCCAGGGCGGCAAAGCGGTTGGTGAACTCGTCCTCCGGCCCGAACACGATCGACGGACGCATGATGGTGGTCGACGGCAGCGCTGCCAGCACGGCCTTCTCGCCCGCCGCCTTGGCGCGGGCGTAATGCGAGGGCGAGTTCTCGTCGGCGCCGATCGCCGAGACATGAACCATGGACGCGCCGCCGGCTACGGCCGCCTTCGCGATCGTTTCGGCGCCCCTGGCCTGCACGGCGTCAAAGGTTTGTGCGCCGCTTGGCGCGAGGATGCCGACCAGGTTGATCGCGACATACGAATCGCGCATCGCGGCCTGCACCGACGCCGGATAGCGCACATTGGCCTGTACGGCGTGGATCTGCCCTACCCGGCCGAGCGGCTGCAGATGGCCTGCCAGCTCCGGCCGCCGGACCGCGACCCGGATGCGGTAGTCGCGCTTGCAGAGCGCGCGGACCACGTTCCGCCCCAGAAAGCCCGATCCCCCGAAAACCGTGACCAACGTGTCCTGATTAGATGCCATGCGGTCAGCTTCCTCGTCAAAAATCGGCGTATTCCGGCGGAATCGCGATACGCCATCAGATCGGCCCTGTACAGGATATTTGCCCCGCACGACCCCCATTTGACAAGCGCGCGACCGGTCCGTAGTAAGCGCGCCCATGCCCAGGTGGCGGAATTGGTAGACGCGCTGGCTTCAGGTGCCAGTGGCTTAACGGCCGTGAAGGTTCGAGTCCTTTCCTGGGCACCACCCCCTATCGTCCGCGACAGGATTGCCGGGCGCACACCTTTGCTGCACCATAGACGGAAGCTGGCCTCCGTCCGATAACCAATCGCTATCAGCAGAGGATCGCCAGATGATACGGCAACGCTGGAAAGGCTTGATTGCAGGGGTCGTCGGCGTCGCCTTTATCGTGGGCTTTTTGCTTCATGACTTGTTTCCGACGCCGTTCGCATCCGCCGCTCAAGCGGTGGTCCTCGCCGTGTGCATCTTATTTGGGGGCTTTTTCTTTCTGATGTTCATTTTTGCTTACTCCATTCCGTTACTTGCGCTCGTAACAAAGGGACGGAAAGCGGCCGAATACGAATGGCGGCGACTCTGGTGGATCAAGTAAATGTCCGCCTATCGGCTCTGCTTTGTGCGGGCCAGACTTCGGCGTGTAAGCAGGTGCCTAATCCGGAATCCTCAAGTCTTGAGGCCCAACAGCACGGCAACACACTCGCTGATAGTGTCGCCGGGGTACCTCTTGCCTAACCGCGCGAACGCCGCTTTGACGATGACAATGTCGTCAACGTCGAATTTCTTTCGGCTGACGAAGGCAGTTCCGGCGAGTATCTCATCGATGCCAAAACTAATGCCCCAGCCATCGTTGTCCTTATCGAAGATGCGATCGGACAGTTTCTTGTCCTCAGCCAGACCGTGAACGGCCAGCATGAACCGGTGATACTTTTGGCCCTCAGTCATCTCTTCATTACCGAGAATTTCTTCGTTGCCGCCGCGCCGACCGCCTGACGTTTACCCCGACTGAAGCTTCGTCGCCTTCGGGAATCGGCCTGCCAGGCGTCATCGACAAGTCGTGGTCGACATGCCGCCGCCGAACCAATTCGTGAAGCACTGCACGGTTGGCGGCGGGGGAGGAGCTACCGGCGCTGGAGCCTCTTGCGGGACTTGCACGATGATCGGCTCCTGAGGGCTGGATGCCGCTCGCGCCGCCGCCGCCATGTTCTCCTCATAATCTCGCCGAGCCTTCCGCCCCTCTTCCTGTAAAATCGCTTGATCAGCAGCTATCTTCTTACTGACATCGATGCCGCAATGAAGCTGTTCGAACATCAGCAGCCCGATACGGGTCATCCCGCGGTCAGTGGGCCGGGCGCCTGAAATAACGAGCTTCTCCATTCGCTGAATCTCAGAGCAAACGTAGGCCGGCCATTGCTTATTCGGAGATTCGCTCGATGGTGCGGCCGGATGTGCCGGCCCTGTCGCCTCAACTGGGTCGCCGAATGCCGAGAGGTCCGGTGCATCACCGGCCTTCACTGAGGTAACAGATGCCAGCGCGATAGCGCCAGCGATCAACAGCAGCCTCTTTTTCATGTTTATGCTCCAGCCCTAACCAAGCATAGCAGCGGTGCTGGGCTGTTCCTATCCCACCTCGCGCAAGTGCAATTCCGTGGCGGCCGTCAACCGGCTTCACGATGCCGGTACACAAGGTTCAACCGGTCGGCTGAAAACCCCAGCAAATTCGGGCTTTCGTGAAGGTGGCGATCCAGTCCTTTCCTGGGCACCACCCACTATCGTCCGAGACAGGATTGCCGGGCGCACCCCGTCCCTCATGCGCCTGCGTTCAGGACCGGCCGGAGAGCGGCACGGGTTTCGGGGGGCATCCGGCGACCCGCTTCCAGAGAGCGCTATTCCGCAATGGTCTCGCGCGGAACCGCCTCGTAGGGATCGGCGTGCGCTACCTCGGTCGCAAGCGCCTTGGTGCCGGGCATGATCTCGAAATTCGGGTCGAAATCGACCATGGTCGAGGCGAGCCGCGCCAGGATGCTCACGTCACCTTCCACTTTCGCGGTCCCGTCCTTGATCTGAGCTTCGAGCTTTTTTGCCCCATCATTGTCTGCTCCAGGTCGGAGCGCTTGATGGTGAGGGTCAGGTCGGGTTTGTCGGCGAGGAAGCCCTTGAAGTTGGTGAGGGTGGCATTCTCCAGTTCGACGATGAATTTCTCGCCATTGTCCGGCGTGATCAGGTTGATCGTGAACCGCATCCCTTCGGCCTTGCGGCTGTCCATGCGGTCATCGTGGCGACGACGAATGCGAGAATGCCTAAATCGCCGATCACTCGCGTTGCCTGCAGCATTGCCGCTATCCACCATTCCGCCGGCGCCGCTTTTGACGGATGGGGAACGGCTCGACACCACCATCACGTATGCGATGAACCGGGAGGTTGAAATCAGCAGAAACCCTGCCTGCGGAGGCTGTTTCTTCTGGTCCCCGCGAGCGCTATTGCAATAAGCGCCATCATCAGCATTCGATTTGGCTTCGTTTAGCCGGAGCGCGCGGGCTGGCCGTAAGACGGTCTGGAACTTCACCAGCACCTGGCAAACCGAGGCATTCAAATTCCGACCGTTCGAAGTCAAAGAAAACAAATATTTAGGCGTTGATTTCGCGTTGTCTCGGGCCCATGGTTCCTTGTTGGAGGATAGCCATGACTGAGGATATCAAGCTGCCTCGCAAGCTGTCGGACGAGCCCACGGCGCCCAAGCCCCGTCGTCCGAGCCATCAGAAGGTCATCGAGAATCTCGACCGCTGGGCCAACAGCCCTGGTCTGCAGCCGCCAAAATCGGTGGGTTCGAAATCGGCCTGAGCCACGACATCGCGTTTGGCGCAATCCTGGACCAAGCCCTCAAACGGCCGTCTTGGGTCTAGAAGCGGCCTCCCGAACTACTTTTCAGGGAATAGCAGGGACTCATAGTCCCGGGCACCGTGAAGGATATGGATCACTTCAATCGCACCTTGACCGACGCGGTAGAAGATCAGAAATTGGCCGAAAGGACGCCTGCGAATGCCCAAATGCTCGTAGCGTGGCACCAACGGGTAGCCGCGAGGAGCGTCCAGCAATGACTCGCATCTCTCCCGCAGCTCGCGGACCAGCTTGAGCGCGCTCCTGGGGCTTTGCTCCGCGACATAGGTCGCAATCTGCTCAAGATCGGCCTCGGCTTCGGCCGTAATGATAACGATCACCTGCGATCCGTTTTGGCCGCCAATTTCGCTTCCAGCCGATCAAACACGTCAGAACTCGGCTTCACCCGGCCTGCATCGACGTCAGCCAGTCCGCGCGCAATCGAGGCGTCCAGCGCCGCCAGCCGACCTTCGCGCTCCTGAACGAGCCGCACGCCTTCACGCAGTACCTCGCTCTTGGAATGGTAGCGCCCGGACGCCACGAGCCTGGTGACGAAACTCTCAAGCGCTTCGCCCAAATCCGCACTCACTGCCATGCCGTATCTCCAGACGCTGCCGCGCGTATTAATAACTATTATTGGCTGACATTTCAAACGAGACAGCCAAAGTTCCAGGCGAGCCCGGCGACCCCTGATACGCTGCGCTGGTCCTCAGAGCTCTCAGGTTGGCGTAGTTGCAATTTCAACGCCTCCTCGGCGCGCGGCATCGGCTCGAGGCTGCGACAGGTACGTGCCGGCAGGAGTCGTCTCAAACGATCGACTCGCCAGTCTTCTTCGCGACCTGCTTCTGCACAAAATACATCGCAAGCAGTGCGACCAGCGAGGTGCCGACCACGACATAGCCGAGATGATCGAAATGCCGGAGCGAGCCATCGGCATTTTGCGCGATGATGGCGGCGGCGAACACCGATCCGAGCCCGCCGGAAAGCTGCTGCAGCGAAGCGCTGATGGCGCTGAAGGATCCGCGCTGGCGAGCGGCAGGGATCGCCGAGATCAGCGCCTGCGATGGGATCATCCGGGAGAAGATGCCGGAGAACATCAGAACATTGACGATAATGACGATCGTCAACGTGGTCTGACCGAGGTGGGTGTAGATCAGCACCATGACGATCGATATGGCGGTCCCGAACGTGAACATCGGAAACTTGCCGAACCTATCGCTGAGGCGGCCGACAAGCGGTCCAGCGAAGATGCCGAAGATTCCGGATACGAGATAGACGGTCGGCAGATGTTCGATGTCGATGCCGAGATTGTGCACGGTGTAGGCGCTGCCGAACGGCATCAGCATGTAGCCGCCGGTCGCGAGCAGGGTGGTCACGCCAAACGCCAGGGTATAGCTGGGCTCGCTCACCGTCGCGATCAGATGCGCGAATGCGTTCTTGTCCTGCTTGAGCCGCAGATGTTCATCCACCGGCCGCATCAGCAGCAGTACGGCGATGACCACGGCGATCGCCATGACAACGATCACGCCGAAAGCGGCGTGCCAGTTCCAGCGATTGGCGAGAAACAGCCCGACGGGAATGCCGAGCACCTGGCTCGCCCCAAATGCCGTCTGCACATAGCCCATCACGCGGCCACGCAAGTGCAGCGAAAAGAGATCGGTGATGATGGCGAGCGTGATCGAGCCGATCACGCCGCCAAACAGTCCGGTCACGATCCGGCCCAGCAGGAGCAGATGATAGTTCGGGGCGAGGGCGCAGAGTGTCGTGCCGGCTGTGAAGCCGACATAGAAGAACAGCAGGAGGCGCTTGCGGTCGAAGCGATCGGCGAAGCCTGCCGAAAGCACGCCGGAAATACCGGCACTGAATGCGTAGGCGGAAACCGCCGCGCCGAATTGCGCGGCGGTGATGTCGAGTGCAGGCATCAGGATGGCGCCGAGCGGCGACATGATGATGAAGTCGAGAATGATGGTGAACTGGACGAACGCCAGCAGCGCGACCAGACCGGACTGGTAGCGGGAAAAGCCCCGCTGCAGCTCCTGCTCATCGTCGATCGGTGCCGTCAGGGCTTGTTCAGTCATGAATCCTCGTTGAATGGGCAGCCACGCACGCGGGGGAGGGCGGCGCAGCGATATCCGCAACACGGCCGGCGAAATACCCAATTTTTTGTTATGGCAGGTTCCCCATTCCGCCCGTCGTCGTGTTAAACGGCTGGAACTATGCTGTTTGCCGCTCGCTTCCCTGTGGAGCGGCGGTTACGATTTTGCCCGATTCGACAAGGTTCAGGAAGCAATGACCGTACGCCTGCATCGCGGCGACCTGCCCGATCTTTCCCGCTACACCGGAGCTGTTGCGATCGATACCGAGACCATGGGACTCGATCCGCATCGAGACCGACTCTGTGTGGTGCAGCTGTCGAACGGCGATGGCAGCGCCGATGTGGTGCAGATTCCGAAAGGCCATACCGATGCGCCGAATCTGAAAGCGCTGCTCGCCGATCCGAAGCTCACGAAAATCTTTCATTTCGCCCGCTTCGACATCGCGGCGCTCTATCATGCCCTCGGCGTGATGCCGCAACCGGTCTATTGCACCAAGATCGCCTCGCGCCTGACGCGCACCTACACCGATCGCCATGGCTTGAAGGACCTCGTGCGCGAGGTGCTCAACATCGATCTGTCGAAACAGCAGCAGTCGAGCGACTGGGGCTCGTCCACGCTCAGCGAAGCGCAGCTCGCTTACGCCGCTTCCGACGTGCTGCATCTGCATGCGCTGCGTGAGAGGCTCGATGCGATGCTGGCGCGCGAGGGCCGCACCGAGCTCGCGCAAGCCTGCTTCGATTTCCTGCCGTCGCGGGCGAAGCTCGATCTTTCCGGCTGGGAAGCCGAGGACATTTTCGCGCATTCGTGAACGAACGCTTCGTTCATCTCGTGGAGCGAAACTGGGGCAATTCGCCCCGTTTCGGACATGTTCGTGAGGCCTGTCGCGGGCTGCATAATCCGGCCGGACCGGGTATGATGGCGCTTGTTCGTGCGTCGGAGCAGCCGTGAATTCGGTCCAAAATCCAGCCTATCAGGCGAGCCTCGAAGCGCGCTTTGCCATCGCCGCGCGCCACAGCCGCATGGTACGGATCCTGCGGGTCGCGGTGCCGGGCGCCGTGGGGTTGGCGATGGCCAGCGTGATCGGCATCTCGATCTTCAATCCGTTCCGCATCCTGATGCCCAAACTGCCGCTCGACATGGGCAATTTGGCCATCTCCGGCACCAAGATCACGATGGAGGCGCCGCATCTGGCCGGCTATACGCCAGACCAGCGGCCCTATGAGATGTGGGCCAAGACCGCCGTGCAGGACGTGACCGACCCAGACCATGTCGAGCTCAACAAGCTCAGGACCAAGCTGTTGATGCAGGATGGTTCGACCCTGTTCCTGGATTCGCTGACCGGCCTGTTCGACAACAAGGCGCAGACGCTCGATCTGCACAAGGACATCTTCCTGCAGACCACGACGGGCTATGAAGCGCGCCTGACCCAGGCCCATGTCGACATGGTCAAGAATACCGTCGATTCCGATGAGCATATCGACGTCAAGCTGACCAATGGCACGCTGTCCTCCGATCGGCTGCGCATCATCAATGGCGGCGAGGTCATCCGCTTCGAAGGCAATGTCGTGATGAATCTCGACCATCTCAACACCGATGACGCCTCGCAGGCTGCGCCGGAGTCGCCGCCGGCGAAGTCGAAGTCGAACAGCAAATCCGCCAACTCGAAATGAGTCCCATGACGCAGTTTTTCCGATGCGGCAGCAAGCCGGGGGCAGGGCGCGCCATCGCGGCCGCGCTGTTGCTCGCACCGGTGGCGGCAGCGTTCGCGGCCCGCGCGCAGAGCACGATGTCGGGCGTGCCCAACGCGATGCAGGGCTTTACGCAAAATCGCGACCAGCCGATCAAGATCGAGGCCGCTTCGCTCGAAATGCGTGACAAGAAAAAGGAAGCGACCTTTTCCGGCAATGTGAAGGTTGTGCAGGGCGACACCACCATGACGTCGAAGACGCTGGTGGTGTTTTACGAATTGAACGGGGGATCGGGCACGGCATCGGCGCAGCCTCCAAATGCGAAGGGGGGAGCGAAATCCGCGCCGCCGATGCAGTCGGCAACCCCGGGTCCCGAGGGCGCTTCGTCGATCAAGCGGCTGGAAGCGCGCGGTAATGTGGTTGTGGTCCAGAAGGACCAGGTCGTGACCGGCGAGACCGCGGTGTTCGACACCAAGGCCAATTTGATCACCATGCTGGGCGGTGTGGTGCTGACACAGTGCAAGAACGTGCTGCGCGGTGACCGCCTGATGGTGGACATGACGACCGGCGTCTCGCGGGTCGAGTTTGACAGCGGCAGGGTACAGGCTCTGCTCCCGCAAGGCGGCGGAGGCGATTGCGGCCCTGCCAAGCCGGGCGGCGGTTCGCCACTGCCGGCCCTCACTCCAAATAAACAGAAATAATATCAATCGCTTGCCAGATAGGGCGGTGCGGCGAGGTTGAACCCTTGGCTGCGAGACTGTATCTACGCCCGGGGATTTGGGCTGCTCCGCTGGGCAACGGGCATCCCTTGCTTCATGCTGCGCCAGCGAATCAAACCGCTGGGTGCGGCTGGCGGGGCGCCTCTTAGATTCTTGTTTGCGCATGATCTTTCCGGAAAACCGGTCTCCACTTTCCGGATCATGCGCCAGGCCTGGGCAAAGCGGGGATGGTGGACTTACTCGGCATGTTCCGGCGGCGCCCTGCCAAGCGGGGCAAAGGCTTTGCGCGCTCGCGCGATGACATCACTGCGCTCGGCGATTCCTTCGGCAACATGCTGACCGGCCCGGTGCGTGACGCGCCGCCGATCGCACGCGAGGCGCCGACGTCGGGCGCCGATCTGCCGCGCTCGCCGCCGGCCGCGGAACTGCCGCGACAGCATGCGAGAGAGCCGCATCGCGAGCCTCCGCGGGAACATCCGCTGCAGCCCAAGCCGCAACAAGCCCGCGCCAAACCTGCAAAGCCGGCGCGGCAGGCCAAGGGCAACGGCTCGGGCGGTCCGCAGTTGTTGCGGCGGCCGGGCTTCCTGGCTGTGCATAGCGTGGAAAAGAGCTTTGGCTCGCGTCAGGTCGTGCGCGGCGTCAGCATCTATGTGCGCCGCGGTGAAGCGGTGGGCCTGCTCGGCCCCAACGGTGCCGGCAAGACAACGGTGTTTTACATGATCACCGGGCTGATCAAGGCCGATCGCGGTGCGATCGAGCTCGATGGTCACGACGTCACGCAATTGCCGATGTATCAGCGCGCGCGATTGGGCATCGGCTATCTGCCGCAGGAAGCCTCGATCTTCCGCGGCCTCACGGTGGAGCAGAACATCCGCGCGGTGCTCGAGGTGGTCGAACCCTCGAAGAAAAAGCGCGAGCAGGAGCTGGACTCGCTGCTCAACGAATTCAACATCACGCGCCTGCGGAAAACCCCGTCGATTGCGCTCTCCGGCGGCGAGCGGCGTCGCGTCGAAATCGCGCGCGCGCTCGCAACGCGTCCGAATTATATGCTGCTGGACGAACCCTTTGCCGGCATCGATCCGATCGCGGTCGGCGACATCCAGGATCTGGTGCGCCATCTCACCAATCGCGGCATCGGCGTTCTCATCACCGATCACAATGTCCGCGAAACGCTGGGCCTCACCGATCGCGCCTACATCGTCTATGCCGGCGAAATCCTGACCGAAGGCAGTCCGGATGAAATCGTCGCCGATCCCGATGTGCGGCGGCTCTACCTTGGCGAGGAATTCCGGCTATAGTCCGTACTGCAGCGCAACGAAAAAATCCGGTAACCACTTTCCGGCAAGCGCGCGTCTAGCCCAAAAATTGCATCCGTCAAGCCGTATACAAGGGCTTTCGACTAAGATAAGCAAGAATCGGACCAGTTTTACGGATCGTTCTTGCCTCCATGGCGCTAACCCAGAGATTAGAGTTCCGCCAGTCCCAGTCACTGGTGATGACGCCGCAGCTGATGCAGGCCATCAAGCTGCTGCAGCTCTCCAATCTCGATCTGTCGGCTTTTGTCGAGGAGGAGCTGGAGCGAAATCCGCTGCTGGAGCGAGCCAGTGACGGCCCGGAACCGCCGGTGGCGGGCGAGGTCGGTCCGGAACGGGCCGAATTCACCGGCGAGGACGAGGGCGGCGGCTTCAGCGGCGAGGAGTTTTCGGCCGGCCAGGCCGAGGCGGCCGGGGGCGAGGGTCTCGAGGCCGGCTTTGAGCCGGCCCAGGAGGAATGGATGAGCCGCGATCTCGGCACCCGCGCCGAGATCGAGCAGACGCTGGATACCCGCCTCGACAATGTGTTTTCCGAGGAGCCGGCGGAGGCCGCGGCGCGCAACGCCCAGGACGCCGCGCCGACCACCTATACCGAATGGGGCGGCGGCGCGTCCGGCGACGAGGACTACAATCTCGAGGCCTTTGTCGCGGCCGAAGTGACGCTGTCCGATCATCTAGCCGAGCAGCTTGCGGTTGCCTTCTCCGCGCCGGCGCTGCGCATGATCGGCCAATATCTGATCGATCTCGTCGATGAAGCCGGCTATCTCCCGCCCGATCTCGGCCAGGCCGCCGAGCGGCTCGGCGCGTCGCAAGCCGACGTCGAAGACGTGTTGGCGGCACTGCAAAAATTCGATCCCCCCGGCATCTGCGCACGCAATTTGAGCGAATGCCTGGCGACCCAACTGCGCGAGCTCGACCGCTACGATCCCGCGATGCAGGCGCTCGTCGAGCATCTCGATCTCCTCGCGAAGCGCGACGTCGCTGGTTTACGAAAACTCTGCGGCGTCGATGACGAGGACATCGCCGACATGATCGGCGAAATCCGCCGGCTTGATCCGAAGCCCGGCCTGAAATTCGGCACGTCGCGGATGCAGACCGTGGTCCCGGACGTCTATGTGCGGCCCGGTCCCGACGGCGGCTGGCACGTCGAGCTCAACAGCGACACGTTGCCGCGCGTGCTGGTGAACCAGACCTATTACACTGAACTGTCGAAGACGATCCGCAAGGACGGCGACAAGTCCTATTTCACGGATTGCCTGCAGAACGCGACCTGGCTGGTGCGCGCGCTGGATCAGCGCGCCCGCACCATCCTGAAAGTCGCGGCTGAAATCGTGCGCCAGCAGGACGGCTTCTTCACCCATGGCGTGGCGCATCTGCGCCCGCTCAATCTGAAGGCGGTCGCAGACGCGATCCAGATGCATGAATCGACGGTCTCGCGCGTCACGGCCAACAAATACATGGCGACCAATCGCGGAACGTTTGAACTAAAATATTTCTTCACCGCCTCGATCGCGTCCGCCGACGGCGGCGAGGCGCATTCGGCCGAAGCCGTGCGTCATCATATCAAGCGGCTGATCGACGCCGAAGATCCCGCCACGATCCTCTCCGACGACACCATCGTGGAACGATTGCGCGATTCAGGCATTGATATTGCCCGCCGCACGGTCGCGAAATACCGCGAAGCGATGCGTATTCCATCCTCGGTGCAGCGCCGCCGTGACAAGCAGAGCTTGCTTTTGTTGCCGACCTGAATTTGCCGGATATGCAACAGCCGGATCTTCAACAGCAACGCCATTGTTGCGCCTTGTCCAAATCGGGTTAGTCTCATCTTCCCCAGACTATCCAAACGAGGCATCTCATGACTCTCAGGATTTCGGGAAAGAGCATCAACGTCGGTGAAGCGCTGCGCGACCGCGTCAGCGAACGCACCAACGAAGTGCTGCGCAAATATTTCGACGGCAATTATTCCGGACACATTACGCTCTCCAAGGATGGTTTCGGCTTTCGCACCGATTGCGCGCTGCATCTGGATTCCGGCGTGACGCTGGAAGCCGAATCGAATGCCACCGACGCCTATGCCAGTGCCGATGCGGCGCTGCTGATGATCGAGAAGCGATTGCGCCGCTACAAGAGCAGGCTGAAGGATCGCTCGGCGCGCAAGGCGCATGCGGCCGCTGCCGCGCTGGCGGAGATCGACGCGCCGACACTGGATGCGCCGAGCTATGTGATCGAAGCGCCGTCGGAAGGCGACGACGAGGTCACGGGCTACAGCCCCGTCATCATCGCGGAGGCGACCACGTCGCTCAAGCGGCTGTCAGTTTCGGAGGCGGTGATGGAGCTGGACCTGACCGGCGCGGCCTGCCTGGTATTCCAGCATGGCTCGAGCGGCAGGCTGAACATCATCTACCGCCGGTCCGACGGCAATATCGGCTGGGTCGATCCGCCCGCGGGCAAGCCGTAAACTTACGGCTTTTTGACGCTTTTTTCGGCCACCGGCCTTACTCCACGGTTTTTAAGGTTTGCGGCTCGCAGGTGTTGGCACCGCCGTTGTGTTGGAGTAGAAGCCCCCCAAATCACGGACCCGGGCCTGGAGGCCCGCCTCCCACCTCAGCTTCTTGACGCCGGCTGGCCAAGGCCTATTTCGCAACCTGACGGTTCAATTCACCTCGGAACGCCCAATGACGATTACTGACCTGGTCGCACCCGAGGCGATCCTGCCGGCGTTGAAAGTCAACAGCAAGAAGCAGGCATTGCAGGAGCTCGCGGCGAAAGCCGCCGAGCTGACCGGGCAGAATGAGCGCGCGGTGTTCGAAGTTCTGCTGCAACGCGAGAAGCTCGGCACCACCGCGGTTGGTTATGGCGTCGCCATTCCCCACGGCAAGCTGCCCAAGCTGGAAAAGCTGTTCGGCCTGTTCGCGCGGCTGGAGCGCCCGATCGACTTCGAGGCGATGGACGGCCAGCCGGTCGACCTCGTCTTCCTGCTGCTCGCGCCGGAGGGTGCCGGCGCCGACCATCTGAAGGCGTTGGCGCGAATCGCCCGCCTGCTCCGCGACCAGGACGTCGCCAAGAAGCTGCGTGCCTCGCGCGACGCGCAGGCGATCTATTCGGTGCTGGCGCTACCGCCCGCGACAGCGGCGTAGGCATCATCTGCGCTGCGTATCGGCTTTGCAAATCTGGTCAAGGCGTAGCTCAACTCTGTGACTTGGTCGGCGGATAATCCAGCGCAAACGAAAAATGCGCGGGCGCGTCTCGTTGGAGACAACACCCGCGCATTCAAAACTCATCTGCGGCGCAAGAGCGCGCCACTCAGTGCGCCTAGTGAACGCTCACCGCCTGCAGCTCGTTGCTCCAGGCATTCGCGATTGCGGCTTCGCGCGAATCGGTCAGCATGATCGGCGTGCCGTCAGCGGCATGAAGCGCAAAAAGCTTCATTCCCGGCGCAAGGTCCGGCGCCTGCGGAAACAGCCCCGGCACGTCCTCGGAGCGGATTTGCTTGACATAGGCGATATGGCCCTCACCCATATGGGCCAGCGCCTCCAGCGAGACGCGTGGTTCTGACGCAACATTACCTTCAGTCATGGTCTCGACTCCTCTGAGACATAAGCGGTCGAGTCCGCTACTCGTTCCATTATTCGTGTTCATTGATAGCGATTGTCTTAACGACCTTCTCCGGTTCAGGCCGGGCAAGATCGATCGACAACAGCCCGTTCTTCAGATCCGCGCCCAGCACCTGCATCCCTTCCGCGAGCACGAAGGTGCGCTGGAAGTGACGCGCCGCAATGCCGCGATGGATGTATTGACGGGCCTTGTCGTCCTGCTGGCGACCCCGGATTACGAGCTGGTTTTCCTCAATGGTTACATCGAGTTGATCGCGGGTAAAACCCGCTACCGCCAGCGTGATTCGCAACCGTTCGGGAGCGCCGTTCGACCGTTCACACCTCTCGATATTGTAGGGAGGATAACCGTCGGCGCCCTTGACGACGCGATCGAGCACGCGCTCGATTTCGTCGAACCCCAACAGGAACGGACTGGAGAGCGAAGGAACACGAGACATAGTTTACAAAGTCCTCTCGAAGCGACTTTGATGTTTCAGGGCCCTTTATGGCACCCCTTGCGCACCAATATGGGCATCTGCCGGGGGCTGTTCAAGCGCCTCGGAAATCGCCAGAAAGCGCCGTTAACCGGCTCTTAATTGACCCGCTTGCGGCCGTCGGCGGTAAAGAGATGCAGCTTCTCCCGGGGCGCCACGGCCCGGATGTTCTCGCCGATCGCGGGCCCTTCCTGGCCGGGAATACGGACCAGGATTTCGCCCGGCGGCGGCTCGCCCGGCTTTGAGCTTACGGCCGGCATGCCGTTCTGCTTCGCGCGCAAACCATAGATATAGGTCTCTGCACCGACCCGCTCGATCGCCTCGACCGTCATCTCAAGTGCTACACTGCCATCCGGCGCAGCCCCGTTGGACATCACGAGGTCTTCGGGGCGGATGCCGAGAATGCTGGCGTCGGCGCTTGCGCCCTGCAGCTTGATGTCGGAGTCGCGTAAGGGAAGAAGGTTCATCGGCGGCGCGCCGATAAAGGCGGCGACAAAGGTCGTTGCGGGCTTCTGGTAGATTTGCAGGGGATTGCCGACCTGCTCGACCCGGCCGCCATTCATCACCACCAGCACATCCGCGAGCGTCATCGCCTCGAGCTGGTCGTGGGTGACATAGATCGAGGTCGTGTTGAGCCGGCGCTGCAGTTTCCGGATTTCGACACGCATGGCGATGCGCAGCTTGGCGTCGAGATTCGACAGCGGCTCGTCGAACAGAAAGACCTTCGGCTGGCGCACGATGGCGCGGCCCATGGCGACGCGCTGGCGCTGGCCGCCGGAGAGCTGCCCGGGTTTGCGATCAAGCATGGCGGAGAGCTCGAGGATGCGCGCGGCTTCCTGCACGCGGGTGTCGATCTCCGGCTTGGGCATACGGCGGTTACGCAGGCCGTAGGCCATGTTGTTGTAGACGCTCATATGCGGGTAGAGCGCGTAATTCTGGAACACCATCGCGATGTCGCGATCGGCCGGCTCGACCTGGTTGACGATACGTCCCCCGATATCGATTTCGCCGGAGGTGATGGTCTCGAGCCCTGCGACCATACGGAGCAGCGTGGATTTGCCGCAGCCGGACGGCCCGACCAGCACGCAGAGCTGGCCGTCGGCGACGTCGACATCGACGCCCTTGATGGCTTCGAATCCGTTCGGATAGGCCTTCTTGACGCTACGCAACGTGACGTTGGCCATACCTTACTTCTCCGTCTCGATCAGGCCTTTGACGAACAGGCGCTGCAGCAGCACGACGATCGCGACCGGCGGCAACATGGCGAGCACCGCGGTTGCCATTGCGACCGACCATTCGGTGAGCGCGTCATGCACGTCGATGATCTTCTTGATGCCGATGACGATGGTCTGCATGTCGTCGCGCGTCGTGATCAGGAGCGGCCAGAGATACTGATTCCAGCCGTAGATGAAGAGGATCACGAACAGGGCTGCGATATTGGTCACCGACAGCGGCAGCAGCGTATCGAAGAAGAAGCGGATCGGGCCGGCCCCATCCATCTTGGAAGCTTCCACCAATTCCTTCGGCACGGTCATGAAGAACTGCCGAAACAGCAGCGTCGCGGTCGCCGACGCGATCAGCGGCAGGATCAGGCCGGAATAGGAATCCAGCATGTTCAGGTCGGAAGTGATCTTGTAGGTCGGGAAGATGCGCACCTCGACCGGCAGCATCAGCGTGATGAAGATGGTCCAGAATGCGGTCATCCGGAACGGGAAGGAAAAGAACACGATCGCATAGGCCGAGATGATCGAGATCGCGATTTTACCGATCGCAATGCCGACCGCCATGATGAAGCTCGAGACCATCATGCCGCCGACCGGCTCGCGCGTGGTCTTGCCGGTGCCGGAGACGATGGTGTGCCAATAGGTCTCCAGCCCATGCGTGCCCGGATAGAGCGACATCTGGCCGTTAGCGATGGTAGCGTTGTCGTAGGTCGAAGCGATGATCGCGATATACACCGGGAAGGCGACGACAATCACGCCCAGGAGCAGCACGAGGTGAGGCAGCCAATTTCCAAATCGCCGGTGCTCGACCATCAATAATGCACCTTCTTTTCGACGTAGCGGAATTGAACCGCGGTGAGGACGACCACGATGATCATCAGGATCACCGACTGCGCGGCCGACCCGCCGAGGTCGGAACCGGCCTTGCCGTCCAGAAACACCTTGTAGACCAGGGTCGCCGTGGCGCCGTCCGGGCCACCGCCTGTCGCGGTGTCGATGATGCCGAGCGTGTTGAAGAAGGCATAGGTGATGTTGACCACGATCAGGAAGAAAGTGGTCGGCGACAGCAGCGGGAAGATGATGGTCCAGAACCGCCGCATCGGCCGCGCGCCATCGATCGCCGCTGCCTCGATCACGCTCTTCGGGATCGATTGCAGTCCGGCGAGGAAGAACAGGAAGTTGTAGCTGATCTGGTTCCAGACCGCGACGATGACGATCAGGATCATCGCATGGTTGCCGTTGAGCACCGGATTCCAGTCGACCCCGTTGCGCTGCAAGGCCCGCGCGATCATGCCGAGCCCCGGCTGGAACATGAAGATGAAGACCGCGCTCGCTACCGCCGGCGCCACCGCATAAGGGATGATCAGGAAGGTACGGTAGATTTGCACGCCCCTGATGTTCTGGTTTGCCATCACGGCGAGCAATAGGCCGAGCGTCATGGAGAAAAACACCACCAGCGCCGAGAACGCGAAGGTGACGCCAACGGCGTGATAATATTCAGGCGTCTTCAGGAGCTCGACGTAGTTCTCGAACCACACAAATTCGGTCGAGAGCCCGAAAGCGTCCTGCACCAGGAAGGATTGCCAGAGCGCCTGCGCCGCAGGCCAGTAGAAGAAGATCAGCGAGACCGCAAGTTGCGGCAGCACCAGGAGATAGGCAAGTGTCTTGCCTGAAAAGATCGCCCGGTTCTCCATGAAGCCCCCGCCTCATTTTTAGACACGTTGGTCGTGGCTGCGGCGATCCGCAGCCACGAATCCGGCGGCACATTATTTGGCTACGGTGCGCTCGAACTGCCGCAGCATCTGGTTGCCGCGCGACACGGCGGTATCGAGCGCTTCCTTGGCTGACTTCTTGCCGGCGAGCGCGGCCTCGATCTCCTCCGACCAGACGTCGCGCATCTGCACCATGCCGCCGAAGCGAAGCCCGCGCGAGTTCTCGGTCGGCTCCTTGTTGGTCAGCTCCTTCAGCGGCACCTCGAGGATCGGGTTGTCCTTGTAGAAGCCCGAAGCCTTGGTCTTCTCATAGGCCGCTTTGGTGATCGGCAGATAGCCGGACGCTTCATGCAGATAGACCTGACGGTCGGTGTCGGAGAGGAAGGTGAAGAATTTCGCGATGCCCTTGTACTCTTCCTTCGATTTGCCGCCCATCACCCAGAGCGAAGCGCCACCGATGATGGAGTTTTGTGGCGCGTCCTTGACCTCAGGAAAATAGGGCATGGGCACGGCCGTATAGGCGAACTTCGCATTCGCTTTGACGTTCGGGTAGAAACCCGACGAAGTCATGTACAGAGCGCACTCGCCCGAGGTGAAGCGGCCTTCGCCAGTGTTGGTTCGGCCCGAATAGTCGTAGCTCTTGTCCTTCTGCAGCTCGACAAGGTTTTCGAGCAGTTTGGTTTCGAGCGGCGTGTTGAATACGAGTACGGTGTCGAAGCCCTCAAGGCCGTTGGCCTTGGTGCCGATCGGCACGTTATGCCAGGCCGAGAACTGCTCGATGAAACCCCAGGTGACCCAGCTCGACGAGAAGCCGCAGGTCGGGCTCGTCGCGTGCAATTTCTTGGCGTCCGCGAACACTTCGGGCCAGGTCTTCGGCGGCGCATCGATGCCGGCCTTCTTCAGCGCATCGAGATTGACCCACATCACCATGCTCGACGAGTTGAAGGGGAACGACAGCATTTCGCCCTTCGCGGTCGAGTAGTAGCCGGTGATGGCCGGCAGGTAGGATTTGGGGTCGAAGGGCTCGCCCTGTTCCTTCATCAATTCGAACACCGGCTTGATGGCACCCTTGGCCGCCATCATGGTCGCGGTTCCGACTTCGAACACCTGCATGATGCCCGGCGCGTTGCCGGCGCGGAACGCGGCGATCCCGGCGTTCAGCACGTCGGCATAGCTGCCCTTGAAGGAGGGCACGATCTTGTAGTCGCTTTGCGAAGCGTTGAAGTCATTGGCGAGCTTGACCACGACGTCATTGTTTGGGCCGCTCATGGCGTGCCACCACTGGATCTCCGTCACCGCGCTTGCGGGTGTCGCCGCGAAGGCAAGCGTGACAGCGGTAGCCGCAGCTGCGCCGAGTTGTCGAAAAGCCATTAAAACTCCTCCCGTTGGACCGCCATTCCGATTGCGGCGCGTTATCAGGGCCGCATGACGTGCAAATGACTGTTATAGCAGCGGGATCGTAAGCGGGAAGGCGAGCCCAAGGAAGCCCAAATCGGGAGGAGGACAATTAGACTTTCTGTCCCGGCTTGCACCGGGACAATCATTGCCTAGCGCTTGCGGTCGGTGCCGCAGACCACGCCGCTCTTGATCAGCGCGTCGATTTCGCCGCCGGAATAGCCGAACTCGGCGAGTACTTCTTCAGTGTGCTGGCTGAATTTCGGCGGCGTGCGACGCAGCCTCGGCTTGCTGCGCGCCATGCGGATCGGCGAGGCGACGCCCTTGTACCAGTCCTTGGCGATGACATCGCCGCGGTGGACGGTGTGCTCATTGGTGAGCGCCTGGTCGATCTTCCGTACCGGGCCCGCCGGGAGGCCCGCGGCCAGCAGGCGATTACATAGCGGCTCGGCTTCGTGCTGCGCGAAGACCGCCGCGAGTTCCTGGCGCAGCGCCTCGCGATTGGCGATGCGATCCTTGTTGCGCGCAAAGCGTGGGTCGATGCCGAGCTCGGCCTTGCCGATCTCTTTCGCGAGCTTGCGAAATGTGCCGTCATTGCCGACGCCAATGAAGATGTCGTCGGTCCTGGTCGGGAAGATCGCGTAAGGCACGAGGTTCGGATGCTCGTTGCCGGTGAGAGTTGGCGGCTTGCCATGCATGAAATAATTTGCGGCGTGCGGATGCATCACCGCGAGGCCCGTCTCGTAGAGCGTGGTTTCGAGGAATTGCCCGAGCCCCGATTTCTGCCGCTCCGATAGCGCCATCAGGATTCCAATCGCGGCGTAAAGCCCGGTCGTGATGTCGACCACGGGCACGCCGATCCGCATCGGCCCGCTCTGTGGCGAGCCGGTCGCTGATATCATGCCGGTCATGGCCTGGATGATTGCGTCATAACCGGGATTGCCGCCGCGCGGGCCGTCGGCGCCGAAGCCGGAAATCCGGCAATGAATCAACTTCGGGAATTTCGCGCGCAGCACGTCTTTGCCGATGCCCCATTTGTCGAGCGTGCCCGGCTTGAAATTCTCGATCAGCACGTCGGCATTTTCGAGCAGCTTCATCAACACCGCACGCCCGCCAACGGAAGCGAGGTCGAGCCCGATCGAGCGCTTGTTGCGGTTGACGCCGATGAAATAGGCCGCGTCTTCCTCGTGGAAGGGCGGGCCCCAGTCGCGCGTCTCGTCGCCCGCCGGAGGCTCCACCTTGATCACGTCGGCGCCGTGGTCGGCGAGGATCTGCGTGCAATAGGGGCCGCCAAGCACGCGCGTGAGATCGATCACGCGCAGTCCCGTCATCGCGCCCGCAACCGCCTGTGAATTCATGGAAGACCTTCGCTCAAAACAGGTAGGGCGTTCAGAGCTAGCGATCTTCGCAGCCGGCATCAAGCGTCCGCAGCGAATGGCCCGTTGCCCGGAGCGCGAGCCATTCCGCCTTGCGGATTAGACGACGTTCAGATGCACATCGACATTGCCGCGCGTGGCATTGGAGTAGGGGCACACCTGGTGCGCCTTGGCCACGAGGGCTGCCGCGTCGGCGCGCGAGAGGCCCGGCAGGGAGACGTCGAGTGCGACGTCGAGGCCAAAGCCGCCTTCGGAACGCGGGCCAATACCGACAGTTGAGGTGACCGAGGCGTCAGCCGGCACCTTCGGGCCGCCCTGGGATGCCACGAACTTCATGGCGCCGATGAAACAGGCCGCATATCCGGCCGCGAAAAGCTGCTCGGGATTGTTGCCGGCGCCGCCACCGCCGCCGAGCTCCTTCGGAGTGGTGAGGTTGACATCGAGCGCGCCGTCCAGCGTCGCGGCGTGGCCGTCGCGGCCGCCAGTGGCCTTGGCCTGGGTCTTGTAGAGCACGTTCACGGACATGGTAATCTCCCTTGGTTCGAATTTCGACGCGGCAGTATTGCGCACAATTAGATTGTGTACAATTTACAAAGCGTCACCTCACATTTAATTGTTCGCAATTGAATGCGGCGGCTCTCAGGCCCAGAATGGTCGGGAATCATGACGAGGATGCCGATGGCGCGAAAACAGATGGTGGCGGACCAGCCGCTCAGGCTCGACAATCAGATATGCTTTGCGGTCTATTCCGCTGCGCACGCCTTCAACCGCGTCTACAGGCCATTGCTCGACGGGCTCGGCCTGACCTATCCGCAATATCTGGTGATGCTGGTGCTGTGGGAGCACGACGGCGTACCGCTGAAGGATATCGGCGAGCGGCTGTTCCTGGATTCCGGCACGCTGACGCCGCTCTTGAAGCGGCTGGAGACGGCACGGCTGATCAAGCGCACACGCAACACCGAGGATGAGCGCGAGGTGCTGATTGCGCTGACGGCGCACGGGCACGCGCTGAAGGAGAAGGCGCGCGCGGTGCCGATGTCGATCCTGGCGGCTTCCGCGTGCTCGGTCGGGGAGCTGACCGCGATGAAGAACGAGATCGTGGCGCTGCGGGATCGGTTGAATGAAGTGGTGGGGGCGTAGCGGACGGCCAATGCGGCTCGCCGAGGCCCGCCTTCGCCCTGCGGGCTACGGCGCGGCAGCCTTCGCCCGCTTCGCTACGAGAGAGTTTGGCCGGCTTGCCGAGCCGTAGCTCGCGAAGCGAGCGAAGGCTGGTGGAGCCAGGCGGGATCGAACCGCCGACCTCTTGCATGCCATGCAAGCGCTCTCCCAGCTGAGCTATGGCCCCGTAACCGTCTTTTAGCACGATCCTTTTCGAGGATCATGCCGTCCTGCGAGTTCTAGGGTGACTCGCGGGCCGAACCCTGACCATAGATCAGGGCTGATCTCAAGTCTCTTCGTCGCCGCCGACGTCGCCGATGATGTCGGTGACGTCCTCATCGCCCTCTTCCTCGTCGGCGATGAAGGTCGAATTGTCGTCGTCATCGTCTTCGATGGTTTCGTCGATCTCGATATCGTCCTCGGACTCAGGAACAACGGCCTTGACCTTCCCGGTGTTCTCCTCGGCATCGGCTTCCTCGAGCGGCACCAGCTCCTCGGCCTCCGCCGGCTCCGGCGTAGCCTCGGCGGTGGCGGCCGCCGCATGTGCCCGCGCGGCTTCGCCACGCATGGCGCGCGGCGGCGCGACGGGCGCGATCGGCACGACTTCGCCGGTATAGGGCGAGATCACCGGACTCTTGTTCAGGTCGTAAAATTTCTTGCCCGTGGTCGGGCAAATACGTTTGGTTCCGAGATCGGATTTGGCCACGGCGGAATCCTGGGAATGTCTGAAAAGCGGTGCTTCACTTGGCTAGTTGAGCGGCTGCTGTCAATAGCGGTTTGTGCATGAAATACCGGGCCGTGACGCTGCGGGGCCGGCGTGCTACTGGCCGGCGGAAAGGACCTGATCTTGACCCATTCCGACCATCCGATCCCGCTGGAAGCCCGTTCCAGCGGCCCCCTGAAGGGCAAAGTCCGTGTTCCCGGCGACAAGTCGATCTCGCACCGGGCCTTGATCCTGGGCGCGCTCGCCGTCGGCGAAAGCAGGATTTCCGGCCTTTTGGAGGGCGAAGACGTGCTCAACACCGCCAAATCCATGCGTGCGCTGGGGGCCAGGGTCGAACGGACCGGCGATTTCGCGTGGAAGGTTAATGGTGTCGGGGTTGCGGGCTTCGCGAAACCGCAAAATGCCCTCGATTTCGGCAATTCCGGCACCGGCTGCCGCCTGGTGATGGGGGCGGTCGCAGGCTGCCCGATCACCGCGGTGTTCGACGGCGACGCCTCGTTGCGCAGCCGGCCAATGCGGCGGATCCTCGATCCCCTGGAATTGATGGGGGCCAAGGCGGGCGAAATCCGAGAGGGCGGCCGTCTGCCACTGACCCTGCACGGCGCGCATGATCCTGTGCCGATCGCCTACAAGACGCCGGTCGCCTCGGCTCAGATCAAGTCGGCGGTGCTGCTCGCGGGCCTTGCCGCGCCCGGCGTGACCACCGTGATCGAGCAGGAAGCGAGCCGCGACCATACCGAACTGATGCTCAAGCATTTTGGCGCTGACATCGTTTCGACCAGGGAAGGCGCGCATGGCCGCAAGATCGCGCTCACGGGCCAGCCGGAACTGCACGGCGCCGAAGTCGTGGTGCCGGCCGATCCATCGTCCGCGGCGTTTCCGATCGTCGCCGCGCTGATCGTCGAGGGCTCCGACCTCGTGCTGTCCGACGTGATGACCAATCCGCTGCGCACCGGATTGTTCACAACGTTGAGGGAAATGGGCGCATCGATCGAGGAGAGTGCTGCGCGCGGCGATGCCGGCGAGCCGATGGCGCAATTGCGCGTGCGCGCCTCCAAACTGCGCGGCGTCGAGGTGCCGCCCGAGCGCGCGCCGTCGATGATCGACGAATACCTGGTGCTGGCGGTTGCGGCTTCCTTCGCGGAAGGCGCGACCGTGATGCGCGGCCTGAGGGAATTGCGGGTCAAGGAATCCGACCGGCTGGAAGCGACCGCCGACATGCTGCGGGTCAATGGCGTCAAGGTCGAGATTTCCGGCGACGATCTCATCGTCGAGGGCAGGGGCCGCGTGCCCGGCGGCGGCATGGTCAGGACCCACATGGACCACCGCATCGCCATGTCCGCGCTGGTGATGGGGCTGGCCGCCGACAAGCCGGTGAAAGTCGACGATACCGCCTTCATCGCCACCAGCTTCCCGGATTTCATCCCGATGATGCGCGCGCTCGGCGCGGAGTTTTCATGAGCGAGGTCCGAAAGGCGCTCGATGCGTCCTAAAACACTTGCCGCAGCCGTAGAGAGAATTCGGAGTGGCGTCTCGCAAGCGATCGCTCTCTCTGAATTTGTCGACACCTTTGATCTCGCGCCGACAGTCGATGCCAAGTACGCCACGATCAACAAAGAGCCGGCGCTGACCGACGACGAAAAGTTGAACGCGTTGGTTGGCGCCATGGCCGAATACCTCGCCAAGAATTGCCGCCTTGGTCGCGTCCCTGCCTGGGTGGGCGGACCGCAGCGACGTCTCTCCGATCCATGGTTCACCGCCACATCTCCGTCGCCCGCCATGCGCGAATATTTGAGCTTCGCCAGTCCCGGCGAATTCGCCTCCCGCAACATTTTTACCGAAGAGCGCCCGCTGCGACGAGTTCGCGGCCCACTGCCGGCAGGGAAACAGGACGAATGATCATCGCCATCGACGGACCGGCTGCCTCGGGCAAGGGCACGCTCGCCAAGCGCCTCGCCGCCCATTACGGCTTTCGCCATCTCGATACCGGGGTGCTCTATCGGGCCGTTGCCCACGCGCTGATCGACGCCGGAGCCGACCTCAATGACGAGGCCGCCGCGGTCCAGGCTGCCAGGGAACTCGATCCCGAAACCTTCGAGAATCCTGCCCTGAGGTCCCAAAAAGTGGGCACTGCCGCTTCCGTGGTCTCGGCAATTCCCCGGGTTCGGGAGGTTTTGGTGGAATTCCAGCGCGAGTTCGTGGCCAAACCGCCCGGCGCCGTGCTCGACGGCCGCGATATCGGCACCGTGGTCTGCCCTGGGGCCGAGGTGAAAATCTTCGTGGTCGCCGACCCCAAGGTCCGCGCCCTTCGGCGGACCCTGGAGGCCCGCTCCCGCGGCGAGGAGGCCGACGAGGCGGCGGTGCTGGCCGATATCCTGGCCCGCGACGAGCGTGACCAGAACAGGGCGGTTGCGCCTTTAAAGCCGGCAAAAGATGCTTACTTGCTAGATAATTCCAATCTGGATATAGAAGGCGGCGTCCGGGCCGCCATCGACATTGTCGAGGCCGTTCGAGCGGGCCGTCAGCGAGCGTAACGTCGCTGGCGTCACTGGAGGTAGAGCCCGCTTCCGCCCTTACGATATTCGATATCTCGAACAGAATTTTCGAGATCGTCCTCCCGGACAGAAATCACCGTATTGAACGTGCAGGCATCTGCCGGCCCGCTTTTGCATTTTAATGCAACGAGCGGTCGCCGCGGGTTTTGCGAGCCCCGGCCCTTCACGCGCGATACGCCCTCAAATCCGAACTGCCGGCAAGATCATCGCAAGTGGAGAACAAATGGCTTCGAGTGCTACTGCAAATTCCTACAACCCCTCCCGCGACGATTTCGCCGCGATGCTGGATGAGTCCTTTGCCGGCGGCAACCTTCAGGAAAGCTCCGTCATCAAGGGTACGGTGGTTGCGATTGAAAAGGACATGGCCGTCATCGACGTTGGCCTGAAGACCGAGGGCCGCGTCGCGCTGCGCGAATTTTCGGGCCCCGGCCGCGAAAGCGAATTGAAGGTCGGCGATACCGTCGAGGTGTTCCTCGACCGCATCGAGAATGCCCTCGGCGAAGCCGTGCTGTCGCGCGACAAGGCGCGCCGCGAGGAGAGCTGGGGCAAGCTCGAGAAGGCGTTCCAGAACAACGAAAAGGTCAACGGCGTCATCTTCAATCAGGTCAAGGGCGGCTTCACCGTCGATCTCGACGGCGCCGTGGCCTTCCTGCCGCGCTCGCAGGTCGACATTCGTCCGATCCGCGACGTAGCTCCCCTGATGAACAACTCGCAGCCGTTCCAGATCCTCAAGATGGATCGCCGCCGCGGCAACATCGTGGTGTCGCGCCGCACGGTTCTCGAAGAGACCCGCGCCGAGCAGCGCCAGGAGCTGGTGCAGAACCTCGAAGAGGGTCAGGTGATCGACGGCGTGGTCAAGAACATCACCGATTACGGTGCGTTCGTCGACCTCGGCGGCATCGACGGCCTGCTCCACGTCACCGATATCGCCTGGCGGCGTGTCAACCACCCGACCGAGGTGCTGTCGATCGGTCAAACGGTGAAGGTCAAGATCATCAAGATCAACCACGAGACGCACCGCATCTCGCTCGGCATGAAGCAGCTCCTGGACGATCCGTGGCAGGGCATCGAGGCGAAGTATCCGCTGAACGCCCGCTTCCACGGCCGCGTCACCAACATCACCGACTACGGCGCATTCGTCGAGCTCGAGCCGGGCATCGAGGGCCTGATCCACGTCTCGGAGATGTCGTGGACCAAGAAGAACATGCACCCCGGCAAGATCGTGTCGACCTCGCAGGAAGTCGAAGTGCAGGTGCTGGAAGTCGATTCCGTCAAGCGCCGCATCTCGCTCGGCCTCAAGCAGACCATGCGCAACCCCTGGGAGGTTTTCGTCGAGAAATTCCCGGTTGGTTCGGTGGTCGAGGGCGAGGTCAAGAACAAGACCGAGTTCGGCCTGTTCCTCGGCCTCGAGGGCGATGTCGACGGCATGGTCCATCTCTCCGACCTCGACTGGAAGCTTCCGGGCGAGCAGGTCATCGACAACTACAAGAAGGGCGACGTGGTGAAAGCCGTGGTGCTCGATGTCGATGTCGAGAAGGAGCGCATCTCACTTGGCGTCAAGCAGCTCGAAGGCGATCCCTTCGCCGAGCCGGGCGACGTCAAGAAGGGCGCGGTCGTCACCTGCGAAGTGCTGGAAGTGAAGGAACCCGGCATCGAGGTGAAGATCGTCGGTACCGATTTCACCACCTTCATCAAGCGGTCCGAACTGGCACGCGACCGCAACGACCAGCGCGCCGAACGCTTTGCCGTCGGCGAGAAGGTCGATGCGCGGGTGATCCAGTTCGACAAGAAGGCCCGCAAGGTGCAGGTCTCGATCAAGGCACTCGAAGTCGCCGAGGAGAAGGAAGCCATCGCGCAATACGGCTCCTCCGATTCGGGAGCGACGCTCGGCGACATCCTGGGCACCGCGCTCAAGAATCGCGCCACCGAGAAGTAAGCCTCCACTCGCTTGTCGCGATCAATCAGGCCCCGGTTACGACCGGGGCTTTTTTGTCGCTGTCGTCCCGGCCAAGCCAACGGATCGCGCGAACGCGCGCCCGATGACAGGCTCCGCGCGAGCCGGGATCCATAGCCACCGTTGTCGATGCTGAGAAAGGCCGGAGAAACAGCGTGTCGCAACCGACGCAAGCGGTGGGTTATGGGTCCTCGCTTTCCGCGAGGACAAGCCTTCATTTCTTCATATTGCGCCGCAATTGATGTAATCAGATGACGCGTTGGTTACGCTGCGGGCGCAAAACCCGTCAGGAATTTTTTCAGGAGATTTCGATGTCGCTGGATTCCGATGTGATCGTCGACCGCCGGCGCATGCGCCGCAAGCTGACGTTCTGGCGCGTGGCGGCCGTGCTGATTGCGATTGCCGCGATCGCCATCGTCGGCGCATTGGTGTCGCCCGGCAGCCGCGGCACCTTCACGTCCTCCGGCTCGATCGCACGCGTCAATATCGAAGGCCTGATTCGCAGCGACCGCGACCGCGTCGAGGCGCTGGAACGGCTGGAGAAGTCGCAGGCCGCCGCCGTCATCGTCCATATCAATTCGCCCGGCGGGACCACGGCCGGCTCGGAGCAGCTCTACGATTCACTGGTGCGGCTGAAGGCGAAGAAGCCGCTGGTCGTGGTCGTCGAGGGACTGGCGGCCTCGGGCGGCTACATCACCGCGATCGCAGCCGATCATATCATCGCCCAGCAAACCTCGCTGGTCGGTTCAATCGGCGTGCTGTTCCAGTTTCCGAATTTTTCCGAGGTGCTGAAGACCGTCGGTGTCAAGGTCGAGGAAGTGAAGTCCTCACCGCTGAAAGCTGCGCCCAACGGCTTTGAGCCGACCAGCCCCGAAGCCCGCGACGCGCTGGATTCGCTGGTGAAGGATTCCTATGCCTGGTTCAAGGGGCTGGTGAAGGAACGGCGCGGGATGGATGATGCACAGCTCGCAAAGGTCGCGGACGGGCGCGTATTTACCGGCCATCAGGCCGTCGATCTCAAGCTGATCGACCAGCTCGGCGATGAGAAGACCGCAATCGCCTGGCTGGTCGGGCAGAAGGGCGTCAAGAAGGACCTGCCGGTGCGCGACTACAAGCTCGAGCCCCGCTTCGGCGACCTGACTTTCCTGCGGACCGCGGCCTCGATCACCCTCGACGCGCTCGGCCTGGGTGTGATTGCACGCCAGGTCGAGAGTGCCGGGATCGATCGCCTCGGTCTCGATGGGATGCTTGCGCTATGGCAGCCGGCCGCGACCAATTGAAACCTTGCAAAACCGGCTATGACGGCTTTTCCCGCAGCGCGAGTGGTGTGACAAACCCCTGTCCAGGCGTTTGTCACGCACTTTCGCACCGCGCAAACTTGATTTAGCGTCTTGACAGTTCAAGGCATTTTCACGGAAATGCGTAGCTGACGTTCCCGGATCCAACCTCTCGATGATCAAATCCGAACTGGTTCAGCGTATCGCCGAGCACAACCCGCATCTCTACCAGCGGGATGTCGAGAATATCGTCAATGCGATCCTCGATGAGATCGTGGCTGCCCTGGCGCGCGGCGACCGGGTCGAGCTGCGCGGCTTTGGCGCATTCTCGGTGAAGCATCGCCCGGCGCGAGCCGGCCGCAATCCGCGGACCGGTGCCCATGTGCCGGTCGATCAGAAGAGCGTCCCGTTCTTCAAGACGGGCAAGGAAATGCGCGAACGGCTGAACCGCGACAATCCCGAGGCTGGCGCCTAGGATCTTCCGGGTGGCGGCCGAAAGCCCGTGGCCGCTGGTTTTGCATGATTCGGCGCTGTTTTGATCAACGCGAGCCATTGTCATGCGAAAATTCTTCAGCATCCTGTTCGCCATTCTGCTGGGGCTGATCTTCGTCACCTTTGCGGTTGCGAACCGGCATCTGGTCAGCGTGTCGGTCAATCCCTTCAACTCGGACGATCCCTCGCTCTCGATCGCGATGCCAGAGTTCGAGCTGATCATCGCTGCCGCGATCCTGGGCGTGGTCGCGGGTGGCTGCGCCACTTGGTTCGGCCAGCGCCGCTGGCGGCGGGCAGCTCGGCAGCATGAGGCCGATGCACGCGCCGCAAGGGCGGAACTGGCGCAGCTGCGCAGCCACATGCTGGCCGGGCGCGGCGACACCCAGCGGCTGGCGCCGCCCCCGCGGGCCGGTTTCTACGGCGCTGCGGGGCGAGACAAGCAGGGCGCGACGTTGTAAACCCGCCCCAGCGCATGATCCGGAAAAGTGTGCAGCGGTTTTCCGAGAGGATCATGCGCAAAACGAGAATCTAGACCCCTTAATTTCCGCTCTGCGAAACGACCATGTCCTTAGGCGTCAAAATCTGTGGCCTGTCCTCGCGGGAGACGCTCGACGCTGCGCTCGAGGCCGGCGCCGACATGGTCGGCTTCGTGTTCTTTCCGCCGTCGCCGCGCCACCTCTCGCTGGAGACCGCGAGCGAGCTGGGCAAGCATGTGAAGCAGCGCGCGATCAAGGTCGCGCTGACCGTGGACGCCGACGACGCGACGCTCGAAGGCATCGTCGCGGCGCTGCAGCCCGACATTTTGCAACTGCACGGCCATGAGACCGTGGCGCGCCTTTCCGAGATCAAGCGGAGGTTCGGCCGCGAGGTGATGAAGGCGCTGCCGGTCGAGCGCGCGGCCGATCTCGCGTCCCTGCCCGATTATGCAGGGGCCGCCGACCGCATCCTGTTCGATGCCCGTCCGCCCAAGGGGGCGACGCGTCCGGGCGGCCTCGGGGCCGTATTCGACTGGCATCTGCTCAAAAACCTTGACCTCAGCCTGCCCTTCATGGTTTCGGGCGGCCTCCACGCCGGCAATGTCGCGGAAGCCATCCGTGTCACCCGCGCCGGCGGCGTCGATGTCTCCTCGGGAGTCGAGCGCGCGCCCGGCATCAAGGACATCGAGATGATCCGCGATTTCATCCGCGCGGCGCGTGCAAGCGCCTCTCTTTCACCTCTCCCCGTTCACGGGGAGAGGTCGGATCGCGTCAGCGATCCCGGTGAGGGGGAGTCTCCGCGTACGCGTCCTTCATCAAATTTGCGGAAAGAGCCCCTCACCCCAGCCCTCTCCCCGCATCCGCCTTCGCCCGAAGGCGGGCTTCGGCGGACAAGAGGGCGGGGAGAGGGAGAAGAGACGGCGCCGCTCAACGAGATAAAGAGTTGACCGTCCGATGAACCAGGCCCGTCCCAATTCCTTCCGCAGCGGTCCCGACGAGCGCGGGCACTTTGGCATTTTCGGCGGCCGCTTCGTCGCGGAAACGCTGATGCCCCTGATCCTCGAACTGGAGAAGGCTTACACGGCGGCCAAGGCCGATCCGGCGTTCCAGACCGAGATGAATGGCTATCTGCGGGATTATGTCGGTCGTCCCTCGCCGCTCTATTTCGCCGAGCGCCTCACGGAGCATCTTGGCGGCGCGAAAATCTATTTCAAGCGCGAGGAGCTGAATCACACGGGTTCGCACAAGGTGAACAATGTGCTGGGCCAGATCATGATGGCACGGCGCATGGGCAAGAAGCGCATCATCGCCGAGACCGGCGCCGGCCAGCACGGCGTCGCCACCGCGACGCTGTGCGCGCGCTTTGGTCTGGAATGCGTGGTCTACATGGGCGCGGTCGATGTCGCGCGCCAGCAGCCCAACGTGATCCGCATGGAGATGCTCGGCGCCGAGGTTTTCCCGGTGCAGTCGGGCACGCGCACGCTGAAGGACGCGATGAACGAGGCGCTGCGCGACTGGGTCACCAATGTGCACAACACCTTCTACTGCATCGGCACGGTAGCCGGCCCTCACCCCTATCCGGCGATGGTGCGCGATTTCCAATCGGTGATCGGCACCGAAACGCGCAAGCAGTTGCAGGAGGCGGAAGGGCGCCTGCCGGATTCGCTGGTCGCCTGCATCGGCGGCGGCTCCAATGCGATGGGATTGTTCCATCCCTTCCTTGATGATCCCTCGGTCGAAATCTTCGGCGTCGAAGCGGCGGGCCATGGACTGACGCAACTGCATGCGGCCTCGATTGCCGGTGGCCGTCCCGGCGTGCTGCATGGCAACCGCACCTATTTGCTGATGAACGACGACGGCCAGATCCAGGATGCGCATTCAATCTCGGCCGGCCTCGATTATCCCGGCATCGGGCCGGAGCATTCCTGGCTGCATGAGGTCGGCCGCGTGAAATATCTCTCCGCGACCGACGAAGAGGCGCTCGAAGCGTTCCAGCTGCTCTCGCGGCTGGAAGGCATCATTCCCGCGCTGGAACCAGCGCATGCCATCGCCAAGGTGATGGAGCTCGCGCCCACGCGATCAAAGGATCATCTCATGGTGGTCAACCTTTCCGGCCGCGGGGACAAGGACGTGCCGCAGGTCGGCGATATCCTGAAGGCGAGGAAGAAGTGACCACCCGCATTGACGCGCGTTTCGCGCAACTCGCCAAGGAGGGCCGCTCGGCTTTCGTCACCTTCCTGATGGCGGGCGATCCCGATCCGAAGACCTCGCTCGACATCATCAAGGCGCTGCCGAAGGCCGGTGCCGACATCATCGAGATCGGCATGCCCTTCACCGATCCGATGGCGGACGGCCCTTCGATCCAGGCCGCCGGCCTGCGTGCGCTCAAAGCCGGCATGACGCTCAAGAAGACGCTGGAGATGGTGCGTGGCTTCCGCAAGGACGATAACGCCACGCCGCTGGTGCTGATGGGCTACTACAATCCGATCTACATCTATGGCGTCGACAAATTCCTCACTGAGGCCAAGACGTCGGGCGTCGATGGCCTGATCATCGTCGACCTGCCGCCGGAAGAGGATACCGAGCTCTGTGTGCCGGCGCTGAAGGCCGGCCTCAATTTCATCCGTCTGGCGACGCCGACCACCGACGACAAGCGGTTGCCGGCCGTGCTCGCCAACACGTCGGGCTTTGTCTACTACGTCTCGATCACCGGTATCACCGGCAGTGGGGCGGCCGATTCGAAAGCCGTTGGCGACGCGGTGGCGCGCATCAAGCGGCATACGAATCTTCCCGTTTGCGTCGGCTTCGGGATCCGCACGCCGGACGCGGCGCGAGCCATTGCCGAGCGCGCCAATGGCGCCGTGGTTGGCACCGCGCTGGTCGATGCCTTGCGCGGCAGCCTCGATGCCGAGGGCCGCGCTACGGCCAAAACGGTTGGCGCAGTCGCCGATCTCGCCGCATCGCTCGCACAGGGCGTACGCGGCGCGCGGCAGGCCGCGGAATAGGCGTATTTGGTGTCGAGTAAGCGTGAGGCGGCGGCTTGCCGGATTCGATCCGGCCCGCCATATATTCTAGCGACCGCCAGTCGGAGCGAAACATGAATTGGCTCACCAACGTCGTTCGGCCGAAGATCCGCAACATCTTGCGTCGCGAGACGCCGGAGAATCTCTGGATCAAATGCCCGGATTCCGGGCAGCTCGTGTTCTACAAGGACGTCGAGGCCAACCAGATGGTGATCCCCGGCTCCAACTATCATCTCCGCATGGGCGCAACGGCGCGGTTGAAGTCGATGTTCGACAACGAGACCTGGTACGACATCGCGCTACCCGAAGTGACCGCCGATCCCCTGAAGTTCCGTGACGAGAGGCGCTATGCCGACCGCATCAGGGACGCGCGGGCCCGCTCCGGCATGAACGACGCCATCAAGGTCGGCTACGGCAAGCTCGAAGGTGCGGCCGCCGTCATCGCCGTGCAGGATTTCGATTTCATGGGCGGCTCACTCGGCATGGCCGCCGGCGAAGCAATCGTGCGCGGCATGGAGCTCGCGGTCGAGAAGAGGTCGCCCTTCATCGTGTTTGCCGCGTCCGGCGGCGCGCGCATGCAGGAGGGTATCCTGTCGTTGATGCAGATGCCGCGCACCACGGTGGCGGTGCAGATGCTGCGCGAAGCCAAATTGCCTTACATCGTGGTGCTCACCAATCCGACCACCGGCGGCGTGACGGCCTCCTACGCCATGCTGGGCGACATCCAGATCGCCGAGCCTGGCGCACTCATTGGCTTTGCCGGTGCGCGCGTGATCGAGCAGACCATCCGCGAGAAACTGCCGGAAGGTTTCCAGCGTGCCGAATATTTGCGCGACCACGGCATGGTCGACATGGTGGTGCACCGCCATGAATTGCGTCCGACCCTGGCGCGGCTGTGCCGGCTCTTGACCAAATCGCCGGCGCTGGAGTCCGCGCCCAGGCCAGCGCCGCTCATGGCCGAGCCGGCCCAGATCGTGTTGGCCCCGGAAACGGCGCCGGCCGCGCCGCACGCGTGAACGCGCCGGCCGCCAAACCCCGGGATTCGCTTGGCGATGTGATCGCGCGGCTGTCCGCGCTGCATCCGAAGCGCATCGATCTCAGCCTCGATCGCATGCATCGCGTGCTGGCGCGGCTCGATCGCCCCGAGAAGAAGCTGCCTCCGGTGATCCATGTCGCCGGCACCAACGGCAAGGGTTCGACGGTCGCCTATCTGCGGGCGATCCTCGAGACCGCGGGCCTGTCGGTCCATGCCTATACCTCGCCCTGGCTGGTGCGCATCAACGAGTGCTTCCGTCTCGCGGGCCAACTGGTCGGCGACGACGAGCTGCAGGCTGCGCTTGAACATGTCGAGCAGGCCAATGCGGGCGAACCACTTACCTTCTTCGAGGCCAAGACGGCGGCCGGCTTCCTGCTGTTCGCGCGACATCGGGCCGACGTGCTGCTGCTAGAGGTCGGCCTCGGCGGCCGGCTCGATTCGACCAACGTGGTCGAGACGCCACTCGCGAGCGTAATTGCGCCTGTCAGCATGGACCACACGGAGTTCCTCGGCGACACCTTGACTTCGATCGCGAGCGAGAAGGCGGCGATCATCAAACGCAATGTGCCGGTGGTTTCGGCCGAACAGCATCCGGAAGCCATGGAAGTGATCGAGCAGCAGGCGCGTCGCATGCATGCGCCGTTGCATGCCGCAGGGCGGGAATGGCATGTCAACGTCGAGCGCGGCCGGCTGGTCTATCAGGACGAGCGCGGGTTGATGGATCTGCCGGCGCCCAAACTGTTCGGCCGGCATCAGTTCGACAACGCGGGGCTGGCGATCGCGACGCTGCGCGCGATCGACACGATCAGGCTCGGTCATGCCGCCTACGAGGGCATCGTCAACGCCGAGTGGCCGGCGCGGATGCAGCGCCTCGCGTCCGGCAAGCTGATCGAGCAGGGCCCGCAGGGCTGCGAGATCTGGCTCGATGGCGGGCACAATGCCGAAGGCGGCCGCGTCGCGGCGGCCGCGCTCGGCGACCTCGAGGAGCGGGTATCGCGTCCGCTGGTTGTGATCGTGGGCATGATGGGCAACAAGGATGCTGGCGCGTTCCTCGCCAACTTCGCAGGACTGACCCGGCACATTTTTGCCGTCGAGATTCCCGGTCAGGATAACGCGATGCCGCAGGATCGCCTGGCCGACGCTGCGCGCGCAGTGGGCATGCGCGTCGAACGTGCCGGCAGCGTGGAGGCTGCGCTGCGCGGAATCGCGACCCTTGCCTACGAGGTGCCACCGCGCATCCTGATCACGGGCTCGCTCTATCTCGCCGGCCACGTGCTCGCCATCAACGGCACGCCGCCCGCATAAAGCAAAACGGCCGGCTCATTGCCGGCCGTCGTTCAGATCGTTCTTTGCGAAGCGGATCAGACCGCGGCGGTGATCCACTGCTGCAGCTTCGCCTTCGGTGCGGCGCCCACCTGGCGGGACGCCATTTCGCCGCCCTTGAAGATCATCAGGGTCGGGATCGACATCACGCCGTACTTCGACGCCGTCTTCGGGCTCTCGTCGACGTTGAGCTTCACGATCTTGACCTTCTCGCCCATCGCACCGGCGATCTCGTCCAGCGCGGGAGCGATCATGCGGCAGGGGCCGCACCATTCGGCCCAGAAGTCGACCACGACAGGCCCTTGGGCCTTGAGCACTTCGGCTTCGAAATTGGCGTCAGAAACCTTGCCAACGGCCATCGGAATACCTCGTTCGGTTGGAGAGAGGCGCGGCATAGAATCGCGCCTGGGAGCATGGGTGAAACCTATGAACGAGGCGTTGCCGGGTCAAGCATGGCCATCCCCGCCGCCGCGGGATGCCAGTTCCGCGTCCAGCGCGGGAGCCGAAATCTCCATCAAATCAGTGGATTCGGTCCAAAGCAGCGCGGCCCGGACGGCACGCTGGGGATAAAGCTTGCGCAAAACCGCCCGATACAACGCAAGCTGGCGGACATAGGCCGGCGGCGCCTCGGCCGCACTTGGCGGCGGGGCATGGTTGGTCTTGAAATCGACGATCAAAACCTCGTTTTCCGTCACCACCAGGCGGTCGATCTGCCCGGAAATCAGCGCTTGTGGACGGCTTGGCAAATCGAGCCGGCCGACGATGGCGACCTCGGCCCGGCTGCCTTCGGCAAATACAGGCGCGAATCGCTGATCGGCGATCAGCGCCAGCACCTTGTCAGCGAGCTCCGTGCGTTCGGCCTCGCTCCAGGCGACCGTATTGCGCATGAGGAATTTTTTCGCCGCATCGCGCCGAAGGTCGGCGGCGAGGTCGGGGAGGGATTGCAAGAGGCGATGCACCAGCGTGCCGCGCCGCAGGGCCTTGGTGCGTTGCTCGATGGATTCGCCGGACCGCAGTTTTGGCGCGGCGTTGCCGGCATCCGAGGGGCGCAGGAAATGATCGTTTGAGGCGCGCACGGACACTGGCGTGCGCAGCCAATCCGGCAGCTCGCGCCGCGCGCTGGTACTTGGTGCCGCCGCGTCTGTCGCCACCGCGCTATCCTCTGTGCGCGAATAGCGCTTGATCGGGCCGTCCGGCGTCTCGATCGTCTCTTCCTGCAAACCGGATGCAGCGAGCCCCTTGCCGATCAGGTCATACCAGCACAGGTCTCTCACGCTGTTCCTGTTGCCGGGCATGCAGCCGGCGACGACCAGCCGGTCCGCTGCGCGCGTCATCGCGACATAGAGCAGGCGCCGGTATTCGTCCTCGGTATCTGCAAGCATCGTCTGGCGCGCAGTCGCGACAATCTTGGGATCGTCGGCCTTCCTGCCGGCCCAGACCACGACCTCGCCGCCGTTGCCGCGCGGCACGTTGATCAGGCGCAGCCGCTGCGTGTCCGTGGGCGACGACGTGGTGTCGACCATGAACACGGCGGAGGCTTCCAGCCCCTTGGCGCCGTGCACGGTCATGACGCGGACCTCGTCGCGCGAGATTTCCATGTCGCGCTTCACCTCGGTGTCGGCCGAGCGCAGCCAGGCCATGAAACCCTGCAGCGAGCTGGGGGCCTTGCGCTCGTAGTTCAGTGCGAGCTCCAGGAATTCATCGAGCGCGTCATTGGCCTCGTGTCCCAGCCGCTTGAGGATGCGCTGGCGCCCGCCGTCGCCACCGAGCAGCCAGGCATAGAAGGCGAAGGGCGTCTCCTGCCTGAAGTGGCGCTCGCATTGGACGAGGCGATCTTCCGCAATCCTGAATTTGTCGCTCGTCGTCGCGTGCTTCGCCAGCGCCTCGCGCAGCGTGCCCTTGCGCTCCCGGGCAAGCTCGAACAGGTCGTCCTCGGAGAGACCGATCAACGGGCTCTTCAGCGCCACCGCGAGCGCGAGATCGTCCTGCGGCAGCAGCAGCGCGTCGGCGAGATTCATCAGGTCGATGATCGCGATGTGCTCGGTCAGTTTCAGCCGGTCGGCACCCGCCACCGGGATATTGGCCTGCTTCAGCGCCTGGATGATGGCATCAAAAACGTTGCCGCGCCGCCGAACCAGCACCAGCACGTCGCCATAGCGCAATGGCCGCCGACCGCCGGCATGTCCCGTCATGGTGCCTGATTCGATCAGCCGCCTGATCTCGGCCTGGATGCGTTTTGAGAGTTTGACTTCCGGGCTGGTCACCGACACGCCATCGAACGGCGCGCGCCAGCCCTCGATCTCCTTCTTGTCGTCCTGCTCCGCCAGGTTCCAGAACTCGATCTGGCTCGGACCGGCGTCGCTCAGCGAATGATGGATGGGATAGCCGATATCGGGCGAATGGATGCTGCGATAGATCGCTTCCTCGCGGAACGCGTGGTCGACGGATCGCAGGATCGCAGATCCTGAGCGGAACGAATAATTGAACGACACCGGATCGAATTTCAGTCCGGCATTTTCGAACTTCCTTTTCAAATCGCGGCGGCGCATGTCGAATTCATGCGGTGCCGCCCCCTGGAAGGAGAAGATCGACTGTTTCTCGTCACCGACCGCAAAGACGGTGCGGTTGAGACGATCGCGCGCACCGGCGCCGGCCGTAAACTCGGAGATGATGTGGTCGACGATCTCCCATTGCCGCGGGCTCGTGTCCTGCGCCTCGTCGATCAAGACGTGATCGACGCCGCGGTCGAGCTTGTAATGCACCCAGCCGGCCGAGACATTGCGCAGCATCGTGAGTGTCTTGTCGATCAGGTCGTCATAATCGAGCAGCCCGCGCTCCAGCTTTTCGCGGCGGTAATTCGCCGCGGCCGAGATGGCGATATGCAGCAGCGCCTGCGTGCGGTCGCGGGTGACGACGGCGCGGCGCTTTTCGATCAGCGGCGCGAGGCGCTGGATTTCGTTTTCGAACAGGCGTGCAGCGGATGGATTGTCCCGAACGAATCCCCGGGTGAGCACCGAAGATCGTGGCGTGCGATCGTCGGTGAGGAACACGCAGAGGTATTCGTCGACTTGCGCAGCGCCGGTGAAGGCCATGGCCGCGCGCAATTGATCCGCCTGCTTCTGATCGGTCTTGCTGCCGCCACCCAGCACCGCCGCGATCTCCGGCCATCGCCGCCGCGGCAGGTAGGGGCCGTCGAGAATTTCATTCTCGACATTCTCGATCCGGTCGGTCTCGCTGACGCCGAGCACGGCGGATGCCTGCGCCGACGCGGCCTCGGCGCCGCCGGTCGCATCGGTCCAGGCCATGAAGTGATCGCGGGACAGGCACGCCTCGCGCACGACGTCCTTGAAGGTGACGTCGGCGGCATTGGCCATCGCGGTCTGTAGCGCGCGACCGACGGCGCTGTCGGGTGAGCGCGAGGCCTCCAGGAACACCTTCAGATTGGCGCGCTCCATCATGTCGTTCTGGTCGCGATCATCGAGCACGGCGAAGCGCGCGGGCACGTTGGCCTCGAACGGAAATTGTTGCAGTAGCCGCGTGCACAGCGCATGAATGGTCTGCACTTTCAATCCGCCCGGCGTCTCCAGCGCTCGCGCAAACAATTCCCGCGCCGCTTTCCGCAGCCTCGCATTCGGATACGGAATGCCGACGCCGCGGATCGCGTCTTCGAGCGCGGCATCATCGAGCGTCACCCAGTGACCCAGCGTGGTGAACACGCGCTCGGCCATGTTGGCGGCAGCCGCCTTGGTGAAAGTGATGCAGAGGATCTTCTCCGGCGGCACGCCGTCGAGCAGAAGCCGGATCACGCGTTGCACCAGCACATGCGTCTTGCCTGAACCGGCATTCGCCGACACGAATGACGACGAGGCAGGATCGGACGCCCGCGCTTGCGTGGCGCGCACGGCATCCGGAATCGGGCGCAGCGCCTTCACCATTCCGCAAGCCCCAATCCGCCGGCCGCGGACCATTCCTTGATCCGGGCGAGGTCGTCATAGGTGCCGTAGCGGCTGGTCCACATCGAGAGCACCAGCGAGCGATAGGGCTCGTCCTCGTTTTCGAATTTGCGGATCAACGCTTCCAGCTGCGCCCGCGCATAATCGGCGGCATCGTCGGGATGCTGCGGTGTCTCGTTCTTGATCCTCAGTTGCAGCGAGCGCTCCTCGCCCGGCGGGTTGTTGCCGGAGAGGCGCACATAGACCAGCTCTCCGATGGAGGCGCCGGCGTCGATGCCGTCAAAACCGCCTTCGCGCAGGACAGCCCCTTCCAGCGTGAGCTGAGGCGACAAGCCCAAGCGGACCTGTTTTCCCGTCGGCGGCTGGCCGGTCTTGTAGTCGAGAATCGCGAACGTGCCATCGGCGCGGCGCTCGATACGGTCGGCGCGCGCGGAGAGATGGAAGATGCGTTCGTTGTCGAGCCGGATCGCGATCTCGCCCTTGATCTCGGCCTCGATCGCGTCGATGTTGCCGCGACGGGCGGTCTCCCATTCGGAAAACCATCTGGCGATGCGCTGAAAGCGCGGCCACCATAGCGCTTTAGCTTCAGGGCGCTCCATCAGCGGCGCAAAATGCTTTTGTCCGATTTCGCGTAAGGCACGCGCGGGATCGTCGGGCAACGTATTGGCAAAGGTCTTGGTGAACTCGCCGATGGCGTCATGGATCGCCGAGCCGCGATCGGCCGCCGACAGCGGCATGTCGACGGGATCGAGCGCGTCGAGCTTCAGGATATGTTTGGCGTAGATCGTGTAGGGATCGCGCAGCCAGTCCTCGATCGCGGTGACCGAAAGTCTTAGGGGCCGCGTCGCGCGCGGCGGTTTCGGTGCGGGCTGTTGGATCGGCACGACCTTCTCCGGCCGGTCGAGCTCGTGCGCGAATTCCACGTATCGCCCGCCCGCCGCTTTCGCGGCTTTCCAGCGTTCCTCGCCCGCGACTGCTTCGAGGCGGTGCAGAAAGCGCGAGGCCACGGCGGGCGCGCCGCCGGCCTTGGCACTGCGGCTCAGCATCACCTCCTCATGTCCGAGCAGCTGCGCGAAGTCATGCGCGGAGAGGCCGATGCGCCGTTCCGGAAGATCAAGGCCAAGCTCATGCCGCATCGGCCGGCTGAGCCACGGGTCGATCCGCGGCGCCGGTGGCCACACGCCCTCGATCAGGCCGCCGACGATGACGCGGTCGGCCTGCATCAGCCGCGATTCCAGCGGGCCGTAGATGTGGAGCTTCGTGCCCGGCTGCTGGGGCCGCCGCACCGCGCGATCGGCAAAGGCGGTCTGGAACACTTCGGGATAATCAGCCAGCGCCACCATCAGCCCGCTTTGCTGTTGCGCCGACAACAGTTCGTCGAAGATGGCGGCCAGCGCGAGGCCTTCCTGATCCTCGAAAGCAACCGGGACGCCCTGTTCGTCGCGTGACAGTTCGATCAGCACGTCGCGATGGCGCGCGGCGAGCTCGGCAAAGTCATACGGTTTCGTCGAGAGACTTTCCAGCGGCGCGAGTGCCGCCTGCAACAAGCGAATCAGAGATTGGGCGCGATCGAGCGCGCGTGGATTGAGGCGCGCGCGCCGCTCGGCGCGGTGCAGCGACGACGCCTCGTTGCGGTTCAACTTGTCGAGCTCACCGCGAAATCGGGCAAAGTCTCGTGCAAGGCCTGCTGTTCCCGGTTGGGGCCGTGTTCCGCGCAGCAGCGCCAATTCCAGCGCCTCGATCGCTGGTTTTTGCGCTCCTTCCGCGCCGCCGATCCGGCACTTTGGATGTTTCAGGAGCGCGAGCAGTGTCGGCGGCTCCAGTCCGCCCGCAATGGCTTCCGCTGCAAGGCGCGCAAAGGTGCCGGCCGAGGTTTCGATCAACGCATCGCCGCCGGAATCCTCATAGTCGAGGTTCCAGCGTCCGAGTGCGGCCATCACGCGCCGGGCCAACGTGCGATCGGGCGTCACCAACGCGGCAGATTTCTCCAGATGCCGCGCCTCGCGCAGCGCCACCGCGATCGCCAGCGCCTCCATTTCCGGATTGGGCGCTTCGATCACGGCGAGATTTTTCATGCCGTTGGCAATGTGTGCGGCGGTCTCAGGCTGCTGCAGCCGGTCATGCCATTGCGCCGTCGCGTTCGAGGGACGCATCGCCTCGGAGAGCAGCACGTCGCGGCCGTCAGGTGACGGCAATTCCAGTATTTCGACGGCGTTTCGCTTGATGCCAAACCGCTCGAGCAGCGCCTGCATCGCGAATTGCGGATGGTTCGAGGTGGGATGCTCGATGAATTTGCCGTTCGCGTCCCGCTCGCCGCCGATGCCGCGCCAGGACTCTTCGTCGAGATCGGTGTCGAGGCCGGGGAGCACGACTGCGCCCTGCGGCAGTTTTGCGACGGCATGCAGGAATTTCGCAGTGGTGGGCATCGAACCGGTCGAGCCGGCCGAGATCACCGGTCCGTTGTGTTGCGCGGTCAGCCGCGCGGCCTCCGCCGCGATCATGAGATCGCGCCGCGCCGCCGGCTCGATCTTGCCGATCTCGGCGAGATAATTCGGCCAGGCCTCGCGCGCGATCTTCAGGAATTGCAGCGAGTGCTGCCAATAGACGTCGAGCTGATCGGGCACGAGGCCATCGAGCGCGTTCCAGTCGACGCCGCGCGTCACCATGTCGTCGATCAGCCGCGCGAGGTCCGAGGCTAGGGCCAGCGTCGATGCGGGCCCGCCGACCACCAGCGGCGCCAGCACGGGACCCTTGGCCCAGGCAGCGACGAGACGTGCCAGCGTCAGCCGTCGTTCCAGCTCGCCGAGTTTCGGGGGAATGTCGAGCGGCGCGCTGCCGGAAAGTTGCTCCGCCTCGTCGGCAAACGCCAGCTCGTCCTCGTCGATATCGCCAAGAGCTATGATGCGCGGCAGCACTGCTGCGTCACTGTTCAGCTCGTCGAGAAACACCTCCCGTGCGACGCGCATGGCGCGCCGGGTCGGCAGATAGAGCGTCGCGCCTGCGAGTTTCGCCGGATTGCTGCGCGCCTCAAACCCATCGACCAGCCGGCCGTCGATCAGCGCCGCAATGACGCTGCGCAGGAACGGAACGGAAAGGGAAACGCTGAAAACGCGCATGGAGGGCCTGATTCGATCGGTCTGCGCCAATATAGAGGCTGTCATCACCTACGAAAGCGGGTGATCCAGTATTCCAGAGACGGTTGAGTTACCGAGAGGCCTCGGCGTACTGCATGCCCCGCTTAAAGCGGGGCATGACAGCGAACAAGAGGAATCGGCGTGCTAAGCCACGCTCTCCAGAAACGCCTCCTCGGCCGCGTTGACGGCATCGGGGGTGCCGACATGCATCCAGACGCCGTCGAGGCGGAGCCCGAACAGGCGTTCCTGCTCATTGGCGGCGTCGAACATCCTGGTCAGCGAGAAGTCGCCCTTCGGGCTGCCGTCGAAAATCGCCGGCGACAGGATCGCCGCACCCGCATAGACGAACGGCACGACCTGATGCTCACGCCGCTTGCGCAACGCGCCATCCGGCAACATGGAATAGTCGCCGCGGCCGCCATAGCCGATGCTGTTGGCGGTCGGCGCCATCAGCAGCAGAATGTCCATGCGCGCGGGATCGAACGCTTCCGCAAGGCGCTTCAGGTTGGACTGCACGCCGTCGATCCACATCGTGTCGGAATTGACATGGAAGAACGGCGCGTTGCCAAGCAGCGGCAGCGCCTTGACCACGCCGCCGCCGGTGCCGAGCACGCGGTCGCGCTCGTCGGAAATGATCACGCGCGGCGACTTGCGCGACGCGACATGGTCGATGATCTGGTCCGGCAGATAGTGCACATTGACCACCGCTTCGCCAACGCCGGCCGCAGCCAGCTTGTCCAGCACGTGGTCAAGCAGCGGCCGTCCGGCCACCGGCACCAGCGGCTTTGGCAGATGGTCCGTCAACGGGCGCATGCGCAGGCCCAGACCGGCAGCGAGGACCATGGCTTTGGTGGGTTTGACGGACATTTCCGGGAAATCTCGATCTGGATGGCCTGCGAATCATACCACGGGGGCAGGGCAGGTGCAGTTGCACCGAGGCCATAATCGGGGCTGATGACGGCTGTACGACGGCAGCCGCCCTACCGGGATCAGGCGTCCGCGGGCGTGCGGCGTACCAGCTTCTTCTTCTTGTCGCCCTGCTTCAAAAAGTTAACGCCGATCTGGTCGCCGTTAACCCAGGACAGCTCGCAGCGGCGATAGGCGAGGCCGGTCGACGACAGCAGCAGGAAGAATTCCTTCAGATGCAGCCCCTCGACGGAGCCATCGACGGTCAGCTTGGCTCCGGTCTCGGAGACGTCCTCCATGACGCAATCGCGGCGCCAGGTGCCGTCGATCGCCATCATATGGGCGGGGATGCCGCGCTCGAAGGTGACGCGGTCGCCCTTGCGCCGTTCCGTCGTCGCCATGGTTTTACTCCAGTCGTACTCGATCGGCCGATACGCCTTCGCGAGCTGCGGCCTGCCGCAGTCTATGGCGGTCTGGCTAATAACCCGTAAATCTACGGTAGAGAGGATCGCTCAGCGCCGGATGAGAGTTCTTCACCTCTCAACTCGGTCATTTCGGCCGTAAGGCGCGCGCCAACCGTCCCCGGGAAGGCCACGGCCACTCAAGGCGTACCGCCTGACGTCGAGGACTGGGACGCGTGGTCGCCGGCGGCGGACGCTGGAGCGCCGTGGCTTCATCCCACGGCGGTCCCAACCAAACGCCCTATGGGAAAGGTGGATCTCGTGGGGCGGGCGCGTTCGCCGCATACCAGTCCCGCAGCGGTGCCAGCGACGGGTGCGCCAGCGAGCGGTTGAGATAAGTCCATATCCGCGGCTGATGCTTGAGATATTGCGGCTTGCCGTCGCGGCGGTTGAGGCGAGCGAAGGTGCCGAGTAGCCGCGTGTTCCGTTGCGCCGACAGGATGGCGTAGAGGGTCGCGAACTCGGCGGCGTCGAAGCCGGCGTCTGTCGCGCGCCTTGCCTTGATGTAGCGCGAGAACAGCGAAAGCTCGGTCATCTCCGGCACTTCGACGCGCGCATCCTGCAGCAGCGACACGACGTCATAGGCCGCAGGCCCCAATACCGCGTCCTGGAAATCGATGACGCCGACCCGCTTGATGCCGGCGCGGCCGGCGAGCCAGATCAGATTGGGCGAATGGAAGTCGCGCAGTACCCAGGTCTTCGCGGCGGCAGCGGGTGCTTGCAGGATTTCGCGCCACATCGTCAGGAATTGGGTGCGCAGATCTTCGCTCGGCGCGACGCCGCGGTCTGGCAGATACCATTCCAGCATCAACCCGATCTCGACCAGCCACGCGTCGATATCGAAAACGGGGATCGGATAGCTGGCCTCGAGCGCCAGCGGCAACACTTCCGGCACCGCCTCGTGATGCAGCGCGGCCAGCATGTCGGTGGCGGCTTCATAGCGCTCAGCGATCGGTGCCGGCGGATCACCCGCCACGAAAGGCTCGCTGCCGAAATCCTCGGTGATCAAAAAGCCGCCTTCGAGGTCGGCGTGATGGATTTCCGGCGCCGAGAGACCGCGCCTGCGCAGGCCGTTATCAACAGCGACGAAGGGCTTGACGTCTTCGGCGAGATGGACGGCCGTGCTGTAGGCCTTGCCGTCATAGATCGCCGGCCCATCCGGCCGCTTCGGCGAGTTCATCAGGATGAAGACGGCGCCATCCTGCTGCAGGCGCGCGTAGGACCGGATCGAGGCATCGCCCGGCATACGCTGGCGCCTCGCATCGATGAAGTTCGCGTTTTCCAGGAAGTGCCGCAACGCCTTGAGCCGCTCGACCACCGCGGCCGCCGTGCCATAACCGGTGATCTCGGCTGCTCGCGCGGTCATACCAAGCGCGGGCCGGTGATTGAAGGCGATGTCGATGCGATCGGCCGGCAGCGCATTTCCGGCGCGCTCCGGCCATTCGATCAGCGCCACGGTGCCCTCGGGCAGCGGCGACAGGCCGATCTCTTCGAGCTCGCAGGGGTCGCTCACGCGATAGAGGTCTGCATGCACCAGCGGCAATGACGGCAGGTCGTAGCCTTGCGCCAGCGTGAAGGTCGGGCTCGGCACTTCCAGCGCGTCGTCGTCGGCGAGGTAGCGGATCATCGCCCGCGCCGCCGCGGTCTTGCCGGCGCCGAGGTCGCCCGAAAGCGTGATGAGGTCGCCGGGGCCGATCAGGAGCGCAAGATCGGCCATCAGCTGCGCGGTCGCCGCCTCGTCGGCGAGCGCCACGGAAAATGTCGCAGGCGCATTCATTCAGCGGCGTCGCGCTGCACGGCCTGTTGAAGCGGAAATTCGCTGATCACGATGGTTCCCTTGCCCGCCGGCGGCGCGAAGCGCACGTCGCCGCCATGCAGTTTGACAAAGGAGCGCACCAGCGACAAGCCGAGTCCGGCGCCGCGGTGCCGCGAGCCCTGGGAATGGCTCTCGAACATGTCGAACGCCTTGTCGCGCACCTCGGGCGGCATGCCCGGACCGGAATCGGTGACCGTGAACAGCACGCTGCGCTCGGTCCGGCTGGCGCCGATGCTGACGGTCGCATCCTGCGGCGAGAAGCCGACGGCGTTGGCGAGCAGGTTATAGAGCACCTGCACCACGCGGCGCTCGTCGCCGATGAAGCTGCCGATATCGGCATCGACGTCGATCTTGAGGCGGATGCGGTCGGTGGCGAGCCGGTCCTGCAGGCCTTCGGCGGCGGCCTCGATCGCCTTCCTGATGTCGACCGGGCCGAGCTCGAGCCTCATGGCGCCGGCATCGATGGTGGCGAGATCGAGGATGTTGTTGGTCAGCGCCAGCAGCGCGTTGGTCGATTTGGTGACGTAGTCGAGATATTCGGCCTGCTTCGGCGTCAGCGGGCCGGTCGAGGGATCGCTGAGGAAGTGTGCGAAGCCGATGATGGTGGTGAGCGGCGCGCGCAATTCGTAGGAGACGTGGTGGACGAAGTCGATCTTCATCTGGTCGGCGGCCTTGAGCGCGTCATTGCTCTCGCGCAGCGCCCGTTCGACGTTCTCGGTGTCGGTGATGTCCTGGAAGGTCATCATGGTGGCGCCGTCGGGTAGCGGACGGCTCATGCAGTGAAGCACGCTGCCATCCTTGCGCTCGAGCTTGAGCTGCATGTCGGTGCGGCCGTCGATGGCCGTGATCGCCTCGCGGATGGTGCGCCAGCCCTTGGCTTCGTCGAACAGCGGCTTGCACCAGGTTTCCACCGTTTCGATATGCGGCTCTCCGCGCAGCGCGTCCGGCGACAGCTTCCACATCCTGGCAAAGGCCGGATTGAACAATTGCGCGCGGCCATTGCTGCCGAACACCGCGACGCCTTCGGCCAGGCTGTCGAGCGTCTCGCGCTGCACCCGGATCAGGCCGTCGAAGCGGCGCGCCAGGTCAAAACTTTCGGTGACGTCGTCGAACAGATAGGTGACGCCGCCTTCGGTGTTGGGTGTGGTGACGACGCGGAGCGCGCGGCCGTCCGGCAAGAACCAGGTGTCCTTGATGGTTTCGTCGGCACGATAAGCCTCGTGCAACTTGGTCTTCCAGGCGCGGAAATCCGCCTGCTCGGGGAGCTTGCGTGCCGCGCGCAACCGGTCGAGCACGCTCGAATCATCCGGGTTGTTGTCGAGGAATTGCGGTTCGAGGTCCCACAGCCGGCGATAGGAGTCATTGTAGAAGGCGAGCCGCTTCTGGCCGTCGAACGCGGCAACGCCGGAGGACAACTGGTCGAGCGTACGGCGATGGGCCTCCGCCATCCGCACCAGCGCCGAGCTCAGCGCATCGGCCTCGCCGGCGTCGATCGCGACTCCCACGCTGCCACCGCCGACATTGATCGCGCGCACGTCATAGATGCGGCGTTCGCCGCGCGCGACGATCGGCAGCCGCGCGTCGTAGGCGGCGGTCTCGCCGAGTGCACGTTCCATCTCGGCGCGGTGGCTGGAATCGAGCAGCTCGAGCGTGCGGCCGACCGCATCCGCCATGCTGCTGGCTTCGGTCGCCTGGACATACGCCGCGTTGGCGTAGGCCAGTTCGCCCTTGGCGCCCTTGGCCCAGATCGGGAAGGGCGAGGCGTCGGCAAAGCCGCGCAGCATCTCGGTCTCTTCCATCAGCGACTTCAGGCGGAAATTGGTTTCCGCAAGTTCACGCCGCAGCCCCGACAATTCGCGAATCCGCACGATGGCCTGGCCGCCGATCGCGCGCCCCATCGCCTCGATCGAGTATCCGTTGGAGGTGGTGAGGTTGAGCAGAAAGCCTTCGCCGGACTCGCGCAGCGCGTCGACGGCATGGTCCATCTGCAGCGCCGGTTCCGGCGGCAGCCAGGTTCCGAAGGCGAGGATGCGCTGCGGCGTCTCCTGCTGCATCAACAGCGAGATGTCGCCGGAAATCCGCGGCCGGTTGTCGCCAGCGGCCCAGGAGATCAGGATCTGCGGTTCCGCGAACAGCAGTGCCCGGTAGCGGTCGGCCTGCAGCTGAAGCCCCTCGATCTTGGTGTGCAGCCTAGCGTCGCTCTTGGCAGCGCGGATGCGGGTGTGCATGAGCAGGATCGCCGCCAGCACGGAAAACCCGAGCAGCGCCAGCGCGGTGGTCAGAACCGCGACTTCCTGCCGGTTGAAGTCGGAGATCGCAGAGATCAGCGTACTGTCGCCGGCCCAGGCAGGCCGCGCAAAGGGCAGGGCGCTTGCGGCGAGTCCGATCAGGCCGTTGCGTGCAAGCGCAGTGCACGACAGCAGCGTCCGACGCATCGATCCGATTACGCCCGACATCCTTCGCGCCCCAGAGAAGCCTTAACTGAACATGATTTTGCGCGCAGCATTTTCCCCACTGCGCGCGAATCAAAAGACAATATCGCCAAGGGGACTCCAGGGGTAAGAGTCCAGACCGTGAACGGGGGTAGTGCTGGGGAAAAAAGCCGGTCGACGCGCAGGGTCATTGGCCAACAATAAGCCAAAAAGCTCTTTGGCGAATCTTCACGCGTGGGTCGGATTTGTTGAAATCTGAATCCGCATTTTACCGGCCCGTGGAACCGAAGCCGCCGGCGCCTCGGTCGGTGTCCGATAGCGCCGCGACGGCCACGAGCTCCGCCTGGACGACCGGCGCGATCACCATTTGTGCGATGCGCTCGCCGCGGCGGATCGTGAAGGGCTCGGCGCCGTGATTGATCAGGATCACCTGGATTTCGCCGCGGTAGTCCGCATCGATCGTGCCAGGTGAATTGAGCACGGTGACGCCATGTCTGGCGGCGAGGCCCGAGCGCGGCCGCACCTGTGCCTCGAAACCTTCCGGCAGCGCGATCACGAGACCCGTCGGCACCATGGCGTGTTTGCCCGGCGCGAGCACCATCGGCGTAGTCTCGGGAACCGCGGCGACGAGATCGAGCCCGGCCGCATGTGCGCTCTGATAGGCTGGCAACGGCAGGCCTTCGCCGTGCGGTAGTTGGCGGATGTCCATGCGAATCGGCTCACTCAAGAATTTCCTCCCGAAAGATTTGCCGTCCTCGGCCTTGCCTTTCATCCGTAACGCGTTACATTGTAACGCGTTGCGGACGGAGAAGTCCATGGCGCTACCGGCTGAACGGATGAAGATGATGCGACAGCGACGGCGCGAACGGGGTCTGCGGGAATTGCGCCTCGTCGTCGCGGACCCGCGCTCGCGCGCCGTTCGACGGCGGATGGCGAAGCAGGTGGCCGCCCTCGACCCGGATCGCGAGCGCGATGCCTTGAATTGGATCGAAGCGGTCTCCGAGTTCGACGCCGATGCGACGCGGTGACGTGGTCACCGTCGCCGCAAGCGGCGACTATGGCAAGCCCCGCCCGGCTGTCATTGTCCAAACCGATGCCTTTCCGGAAAGCCACGCCTCTGTGGTCGTCTGCCAGTTGACTTCCGATCTGGCGGATGCCCCGGATTTTCGCGTCACCATTGATCCCAGCCCGGAAAACGGATTGCGGCTCCCCTCGCAGGTGATGGCCGACAAGCCGGTTACGATCAGGCGCGAGCGGATCGGAGAGGAGATCGGGCGCCTTGATAGCCGGGACATGGCCCGGCTCGGGGCGGCCTTGGCCTTTGTGCTGGGATTAGCAGATTAGCGCTGCTTCTGATCAGGGATCCTACGCGCCGGGGCGCTAGCTGCGAACCGCAAAACTCTTCGCGACATGCGCGATCAATTCCACCGCGACCTGCTCCTTGGTCATGACCGGCCAGGAGTTGACGTCGATCTCCGTGCCGCGCCGCCTGAGCAGATGCACGGTGTTGCGGTCGCCGCCCATGACTCCGGTGGCGGGCGAGACGTCGTTGGCGACGATCCAGTCGCAGCCCTTGCGCGCGAGCTTCGCCTTGGCGTTATCGATGAGATGCTCGGTCTCGGCGGCGAAACCGATCACCAGCGGCGGCCGGCGCTCCCCGGGTTTCGAGATGGTCGCGAGGATGTCGGGGTTTTCGACCAGCGCCAGCGGCGGCATTGCGCTGCCGGTTTTCTTGAGCTTCTGCCCGCCTTCATTGGCGACGCGCCAGTCCGCGACGGCCGCGGCGAAGATCGCAATGTCCGCGGGCAGGGCTGCTTCGACGCGGCTCAGCATGTCGCGTGCGGATTCCACGCGCACGACATGGACGCCATTGGGATCGTCGAGCTCGACCGGGCCGGAGATCAGCGTTACGTCGGCGCCGGCGGCTCGAGCTGCGGCGGCGATGGCAAAACCCTGCTTGCCGGAGGAGCGATTGGCGATATAGCGCACGGGATCGATCGGCTCATGCGTGGGGCCGGCGGTGATCAGTACGCGTTTTCCCGTGAGCGGGCGCGGCTCGACCGGCCGCAGGAAGCGCTCGGCGGCATCAGCGATTTCGGTCGGCTCCGCCATGCGGCCGACGCCGGCTTCGCCGGACTCCGCCATCTCGCCGGCGTTGGGGCCGACAAAAGCGATGCCGTCGCGCGCGAGCTGCGCGGCATTGCGGCGGGTTGCGGCATTGCTCCACATGACAGGGTTCATCGCAGGCGCGAGCAGGATCGGCCGACTTGCCGCGAGCAGGATCGCACTCGCGAGGTCGTCGGCGGCGCCATGCGTCATCTTCGACATCAGATCCGCGGTCGCGGGCGCCACCACGATCAAGTCGCAGTCGCGGGCGAGCCTGATATGCCCGGCATCGAACTCGCTCTCGGGATCGAACAGGTCGGTGTAGACGCGCTCTCCCGATAGCGCGCTGGCCGCGAGCGGCGTGACGAATTGCGTCGCGGCCTTGGTCAGCACGCAGCGGACGCGGAGGTGGCGCTCCTTCAGCCGCCGGATCAGGTCCAGCGCCTTGTAGGCCGCAATCCCGCCGCCGACGATCAGAGTGACCCGCGCCTCGCCGGAGGCACTGCGGGGCTGCCGCAGTGGCGCGGGGGGTGTTGAGGGTACCAGCGCCACAGCCTCGGGCCGCCCCTGGATCAGCTCGCCCAGGATCACCCGCACTTCTTCCTCCACCGAACGGCCGTTGCCGGCCGAGCGCAGGCGGAGATAGATTTTGACGGCCTCGTCGAGTTTTCGGATGGTCAGGCTGGCCATGAGAGCTTTCTCTCGGTCATGACAGCAATGCTATCACTTCTTTGACTGCATTGCAATCATGTGCGGATCAAGGCAATCAAAATCCCTACCGAGGCGACAGCGATGACCCAGAGCGCAATTGTGCTCCAGCGGGCTTTTTTTGCCTCTTTGCGGCCCAATGCCTCGATCGTGTCCGGCGAGAGCATGTGACCCTTCCGCGTCATGTCTTCCATTTGCTCCAGCACGGTCACTGCGCGGCTTGCGATCTCCGGCAGCTTCGTAAGGAGGTGGCCCAGCTCGCCCGCGCCGGACATTGCGCCCTGGATACGTCCGATCGGCCCGAGATTGCGCTCGATCCATTCACGCACCACGGGATCGGCGGTCTTCCAGATGTCGAGTCTGGGATCGAAGCCGCGCGCGACGCCCTCGACCACCACCATGGTCTTCTGCAGCAGGATCAGCTCGGGCCGCGTGCGCATGTCGAACAGGCCGGTGACCTCGAGCAGCAGGGTCAACAGCCGCGCCATCGAGATTTCCTCGGCGGTGCGGTTATGGATTGGCTCGCCGATGGCGCGGATCGCCTGCGCGAAATTCTCCACCGAATGGTGCGAGGGCACGTAGCCCGCCTCGAAATGCACCTCGGCCACGCGTCGATAATCGCGGGTGATGAAGCCGAGCAGGATTTCGGCGAGGAAGCGCCGCTCCTTCAGGCCCAGTCTGCCCATGATGCCGAAATCGACCGCGACCAGGCGGCCTTCCTTGTCGAGGAAGAGATTGCCCGGATGCATGTCGGCGTGGAAGAAGCCGTCACGCAGCGCATGACGCAGAAAACTCTGGATCACCTTGCGGCCGAGATCGGGCAGGTCGATCTGCGCCTGCTCCAGCCGTGCGTGGTCGCTTAGCGCGATGCCGTCGATCCACTCCATCGTCAGGACATTGTGGGTGGTGCGGTCCCAGTCGACCGTCGGCACGCGGAAGTCCGGATCGCCGCGCGTATTCTCCGCCATCTCGGACAGCGCGGCCGCTTCCAGCCGCAGGTCCATCTCCATCGCGACCGAGCGCTGCATGGTGTTGATGACTTCGACCAGCCGCAGCCGCCGCGCCTCCGCCGAATAGGCCTCGGCCTTGTGCGCGACAAAGAAGAAATCGGAGAGGTCGCGGCGGAAGCGCGACGCCACATGGGGCCGCAGCACCTTCACCGCGACCGGATGGCGCGCGCCGTCGCGCAACACCTCGCCCCGATGCACCTGTGCGATCGAGGCGGCCGCGACCGGCGGCCCGAGACTGGCAAACGCCTGCGATACCGGGCGTTCCAGCGAGGCCGATATCGCGGCTTCCGCCTCGCTTTGCGAGAATGGCGGCAGGCGGTCCTGCAGCGCCTCGAGGTCGCGCGCCATGACCACGCCGACGACGTCGGGGCGCGTGGCAAGGAATTGCCCGAGTTTCAGATAGGCCGGCCCCATCCGCTCCAGCGCGCGCGATAATCTCGGGCCGGACTTGGTACCGCGGCGCTCGACGAGCCGCGCGAGCTTCAGCGCGAGCTGTCCCGGTGGCGGCACCAGCGAGGGATCGACGGCGCCAAAGACTCCTTCGCGCGCGAACACGAAGCCGGCGCGTGCAAGCCGCGTGACGTGGGTCAGAGCCGAGATCACAAACGCCAGCCCGAATGCAAGGCCACGATGCCGCCGGAGAGCGCCTGCCAGTTGACACGGGAGAAGCCGCCGGCGCGGATCATGTCCGCGAACGCGGCTGGCTTCGGAAACTTGCGGATGGACTCCACGAGGTAGCGATAGGATTCGGCATCGCCGGTGACGGCGCGGCCGAGCTGGGGGATCACCCTGAACGAGAAAAGATCATAGAGCCGGTCGAGACCGGGCACGTCGACGCTCGAAAATTCCAGGCAGAGAAATCGCCCGCCGGGCCTCAGCACGCGATGGGCTTCCTTGAGAGCGAGATCGATCCGCGGCACGTTGCGGATACCGAACGCGATGGTGTAGCCGTCAAAGCTGCGATCGGGAAAGCCGAGCGCTTCGGCATTACCATCGACAAAGGACACGCGGTCGTCGAGATGGCGCTTGGCGGCGCGATCGCGGCCCACCGAGAGCATGTCGGCATTGATGTCGCAGACGGTGGCGCGGAAGCCCGTGCCGGAGGCCTGCGCGGCGCGGAAGGCGATATCGCCGGTGCCGCCGGCGACGTCGAGCAGCGCGTAAGGCCTGTCGCTCTTAGGCGGGTTGAGCGTGTTGACCATGATGTCCTTCCAGGCCCGGTGCAGGCCCGCCGACATCAGATCGTTCATCAGGTCGTAGCGCCGTGCCACGCTGTGAAACACGTCGTTCACCAGCGTCTGCTTCTCGTCCAGCGGCACGTCGCGGAAGCCGAAATGGGTGGTTTCGTCCGGCCGGTTCATAACTCAGCTACTCCGTCGCCCGGACCATAGCGCGCCCGGTGCAATGGGGCTATCACGTCACCTTCATAAGGTGAATGACTTGAAGGTGATGGTTTTCCATGCCTGAACTGCCAGAGGTCGAGACCGTCCGCCGCGGCCTGCAGCCGGTCATGGAGGGTGCTAAAATTCTGCACGCCGAGGCCCGCCGCAAGGACCTGCGTTTTCCCTTTCAGAAGGATTTTGTCGCGCGCCTGACCGGCCAGACCGTTACCGGGCTCGGCCGGCGCGCCAAATATCTGATGGCCGACCTGGCGTCAGGCGACGTCCTGCTCATGCATCTGGGCATGTCGGGCTCGTTTCGCGTCGAGATCAAGGACGACGCGAACACACCCGGCCAATTCCACCATCCGCGTGGCAAGGATGCCGCCCACGACCATGTGATGTTTCGCATGTCCTCGGGCGCCGACATCGTCTTCAACGATCCGCGCCGCTTCGGCTATATGAAGATCATCGCGCGCAATGCGCTCGATGCCGAGCCGCTGCTGAAGGGTCTCGGTCCGGAGCCGCTCGGCAACGAATTCGATGCAGCGATGCTGGCGCGCGCCTGCGCCGGCAAGTCGACCACCTTGAAGGCGGCGCTGCTCGACCAGCGCGTGGTGGCGGGGCTTGGCAACATCTATGTCTGCGAGGCGCTCTATCGCGCGCATCTGTCGCCGAAGCGGCAGGCCTCGACGCTTGCGGACAAAAAGGGCGAGCCGAATGACCGCGCGAGAAAGCTGGTCGATGCGATTCACGAGGTGTTGAACCAGGCGATCAAGGCCGGTGGCTCGTCGCTGCGCGACCACCGCCAGACCTCGGGCGAGCTCGGCTATTTCCAGCATTCCTTCCAGGTCTATGACCGTGAAGGCGAGAAATGCGGCAAGGACCGAAGCAGCGTGATCCGCCGCTTCACCCAGAACGGACGTTCGACCTTCTGGTGTCCGAAGTGCCAGAAGTAATGCACGCCCTTAAAGGCCTGCGTCCCAGATGAAGTCGGCGCTGAGCTCACGCAGGGGCCGCGGCGCGCTCTTCGCCACGACGGTCGCAGTGATGTGTTCCGGCGAAAGGATGATCGGAAACTCGACGTCCGAAGCCTCGTCGCTGATTTCCGCGCTGACCGCGACACGGCCATTGATACGCGCGTCGATCCATCGCCAGAGCTCGCGGAGCTCGTCGGCAGACTTGCCGAACGGCGAGAGCTCGCTGACCGCAAGGCCGGCGGCGACCGCGTCCTGGTGGTCGTTGCGCATGACGATGAAGGGGCGGGCGAGGACGTCGTCGAGGTCGCGCGCGGCCGCCTCGCCGATCGCGTCGGCGGCGCAGCGGATGCGCTGGCTGCGGGTCGGCGTCTGGTTGAGGATGAAAGCGAACGGCTTCCGCCAGGCGCGGACGAGCTCGAGCGTCGCGGCGCTGGCTTCGATGTCGACGATCGAGGGACGCGCCGGGATCAGGCAGAAATCGCAATAGCGGACCGCTTCCGTGGTCGCGGCCGTGATGCCGCCGGCGGTGTCGATGATCGCGAGCGTCACGCCGGCGCGCGCGAGTGACTGCAGGCGGGATTCGATCTCACGGGCGTTATAGACGGTCTCGACCAGCGGCTCGGCGGAGCCGCGGCGGCGCTGCCAGTTCGACAGGGTGCCCTGCTGGTCGGTCTCGATCAGGCGGACGGTGTGCCCGGCCTCCTTCGCGGCCAGCGTCAGCCCGATGGCGAGCGTGCTCTTGCCGCTGCCGCCTTTTTGGGTGGCCAACACGATGGTCTGCATTCTGTAGAAATCCTTCGGATGATTGGGGGCTACGCAGATACGCCGAACTGAGGGCATCGCATGCTGCGATTGCGGAGCTGTTCTCGCTCAGGACGTTCCGGGCCAAATCGCAAGATCCGAATCAGATGCCGGCAACGATGCTTCATCATGCCACAGATGCGGCCATTCGAATATATCCGGTCGAATACCGAAGTGTTATCAAGCATTAACCGGGCGTTAACCTCTGTGGCAGCGCGGTCCTGACCTGTCGCCTGCGCAGGATCATTTTTCATAGGACGCGCTTTCGCCACACGCCGGGAAGAACCTTCTCCCATTGCTCGTCACAGGGAGGAAAAAATGGGTCATATCGGACGTTGTTTTTGCGGCACAGTCGAGATCGAGGCTTCCGGCGCGCCGGAAGCCATGGGCTATTGCCATTGCAACTCCTGCCGCTCGTGGTCGGCCGGTCCCGTCAACGCCTTCACGCTCTGGAAAGAAGACGCGGTGAAGGTCAAGAAAGGGGCCGAGCATCTTGTTACCTATTCGAAGACGGATTTCAGCCAGCGGCAATTCTGCAAGCTCTGCGGCGGGCATGTGATGTCCGGCCACAAGCCGGCTGGTCTGATCGACGTGTATGCCGCGACAATCCCGAGCTTGAAGTTCGAGCCCGCCATTCACGTCAATTACGGCGAGACGGTTTTGCGGATCAAAGACGGCCTGCCGAAGCTGAAGGATTTTCCCGCCGAGATGGGCGGCTCCGGCGAGATGCTGCCGGATTAGCCGCGAACGCAGGACCCCCGGTCCGCGCATCGGGGCTCTGTTTTTTCGTGCGGTTGACCGCGTCACGAAATGCCGTTCACATCGCTGCATAAGAAGCAGAGAACGATCATGAGCGGCAACTGGCGCGAGCGGACGGCAACCACCTTCATCTGTCAGAAGAAGCCGGCCTCCGGCAGCCGCGGCATGGTGGTGAGCAATCATCCGCTGGCGTCCGCAGCCGGCGCGGAGATGCTGGCGGCCGGCGGCAACGCCATCGACGTCGCGATCGCGACGCTGTTCACGCTGACCGTGGTCGAGCCGATGATGATCGGCATCATCGGCGGCGGCATGGCGCATATCAGGCTTGCCGATGGCAGCCATCGCTTCATCGACGGCCAGAGCACGGTGCCGGCAATGGTGAAGCCGGATACCCATCGCTCGAAGCCGGGCTCGGCGCATGATGTGTTCGACACCGTCGACGACGAGAACCTCACCGGGGCGAAAGCCGTGGCGGTACCGGGCTCGCTGAAGGCCTGGTGCGAGACGCTGCGCCGCTTCGGCACCATGCCTCTGGCCGACGTGATGCAGCCTGCAATCAAACATGCCTCGCGCGGCTATCTCGTCACGCCTTACCTGCATGAATGCATCCGCGACGGCGCCGGGGAAATGCTGCAGGACAAGCCGATCTCGGCGATCTATCTGCCCAAGGGCGAGCCGCTGCAGGTTGGACGACGCGTGGTGCAGGCGGAATATGCGGAGACCCTGACCCATATCTCAGGGCACGGCGAGGACGCGCTGTATCACGGCCCGCTCGGCGACATTCTCGTCGACTACATGAAGGCACATGGCGGCTTCATTCGCAAAGAGGATCTGACCAGCTACAAGACCGTCGAGCGTCGGCCGATCCGCTGCGATTATCGCGGCTGGGAAATCCTGGGCCCGCCACCGCCCGCCGCCTCCGGCGTGCACATCACGCAGATGCTGAACATTCTTGAAGGTTTCGACCTTTGCGCCCTTGGCTACGGCACGGCGGAAACCGTCCATCTCATCGCCGAAGTGCTGAAGATCGCCTTTGCCGACCGTGCCGCGGCGAGCGGCGACCCCGATTACATCAAGGTGCCGGTGGAGCGGCTGACCTCGAAGGACTATGCGCGCGAGCGCCGCGCCGCGCTAGACCCGTCGCGCGCGCAGACCTGGGGCGCGGGGGTCAAGCAGCTCGAGAGCGCCTACACCACGCATGTGACGGCGGCCGATGCCTTCGGCAACGTGGTCGCGACCACCCAGACCATCAACAACCTCTTTGGCGCCAAATTCCTGATCCCCGGCCTCGGCACCGTGCCGAACAATTACATGAATTTGTTCGATCCGCGTCCCGGCCATGCGCTGTCGCTGGCGCCGGGCAAGCGTGTCACCACCTCGATGTCGCCCATGATGGCGCTGCGCGACGGCAAGCCGGTGTACGTGCTCGGCCTCCCCGGAGGGAAGCGCATCTTCCCGAGCGCGATGCAGGCGCTGATCAACCTGATCGACCACGGCATGAGCCTGCAGGAGGCGGTCGAGGCGCCGCGGGTCTGGACCGAGGGCAATGCGCTCGAGGTCGAGCAGGATATCCCGGAAGCGGTTCGTGCGAAGCTGCGCGCGATGGGACATCAGATCGTGGAAATGGCCACCGTCGCCGGCGGCATGAACGCGATCCAGTTCCACGACGACGGCACGTTGTCGGGCGCGGCCTGCTGGCGCGCCGACGGCACACCGGTCGCGATATCCGGCGGGCTCGCGCATGCCGGCGTCCGCTTCGGATTGCGATGAGACAGCCATGCCAGAGAAAATCCGCATCGCCGTGCTGCATTTCGCGCACGAGACGGTGACGTTCCTCAAGAACGACACGACGCTTTCCGATTTCATCTATCCGGGCTCGCCGGCCAAGGGCGAAGCGCTGCTGAAGGCCTATCCGAAATCCTACATGGGCGGCTTTGTGAAGGTGGCGCGCGAGTTCGAGGGCGTCGAGCTCGTCGGCATCGAGTTGCCGCTGTGGCCGAAGACCGGGACGGGCTCGGGCTGGATCACGGAAGAGGCGTTCGAGACTTTTGCCGGGAAGATGATCGCGGGCCTGAAAGACGAAGGTCCCTTCGACGGCGTCTATCTCTCCCTTCACGGCGCGATGGCCGTGCGCGGCGTGCTGCGCCCCGAGGCCGAGCTGGCGCGGCGGGTGCGAGAGGCGGTCGGGCCGAAAGCCCTCATCGCCGCGACCTTCGACCTGCACGGCAACGAGGACGAAGAGTTCCTCAAGCACGCCGACATGGGCTTTGCGGTGAAATATTTCCCGCATTACGACGAGTATCTGCAGGGCGAGCGCGCCGCGCGCATGCTCGTGCGCATGATCCGTGGCGACTACAGGCCGGCACATGTGGTCAAGAAGGTGCCGGTCCTTACGGCAACGGTGCGGATGTGGACCGGCGCCTCGCCCTGGATGGACCTGAGCCAGCGCGCGCTCACCTGGGAAGCGCGCGAGGTCGACGTCTATGTCAACGTGTTCTTCGGCTTTCCCTTTGCCGACGTGCCCGATGTCGGCATCACCATTCAGGTTTTCACCAATGGCGATGCCAGGCGCGCCGAAGAGATCGCGAGTGACATCGCCGATCTCGCCTGGCGCCAGCGCGAGGCGTTGCTGAGCTCGACAAAAATCCATTCGATCGCCGATGGCGTCGCGCAGGCCAAAGCGGCGATCGCCAGGGGTGACACGCCGGTCGTGCTTGCCGATCACAGTGACCGCTCCGGCTCCGCGACATTCCTGCTCAAGGAAATCATCGCGCAGGATCTCTCGCACACGATCATCGCGACCATTGCCGACACCAAAACAACAGCGAAGCTCAAGGCCGATGGAGCCAAGCGAGGCGACGTCTTCGACATGGAAGTCGGTGGCCTCGTCGATGAATCCGCAGGGTCTCCCGTCCGCATCCAGGGCACGATCCTCAACGCCGTCGAGGGCCATGACCAGTTCTGGGTCGCCATCAAATTCGGCCGCGACAATGTGCTGATACTCTCGACCTATCTGGTGCAGATCATGGAGCCGTTCTCCCTTGGCGCACTCGGGCTCAACATCCACGCCTTCAAGGCCTTCGCGATCAAGTCGCGCGTGCATTTCCGAAAAGGTTTTGACGACAACGGTTTTGCGAGGACGATCCTGCTGGTCGAGCCCGATCAGCCGTTCCTCGGCACGGTGCATCTCGACGCGCTGCCGTATGAGAATGTGGATTTGAAGCGATATTATCCCTATGGCGAGCCGGAGCTGCCGAGGTGAAATTCGGTGCGCTCCTTCTCCCCGTTCTTACGGGGAGAAGGTTGGGATGAGGGGTTCTCTCTGCAACCTCGATGCGAGTTTTGCAAAACCGATCTTCCCTAAGCGAAACTTCGGTCGGCATCGTGCCTCGCCCCGGATCCCTTGCGCGACATAGCCGAAGCTTTTGCTTCCGTTCTTTTTTAGTAAAGAGCGTTACTTCCGCACGCAGATCACGCGCACCACGGCGGCTTTGGCATCGGTTGATTTGCCGTCCGCGGTGAGGTCATTGCTTTTCAGGAACTCGCGCACGGAATCAGGCGTCACCAACACCGCTTGCGATGCCGGCGCGGTGCTCGCGGCCGCGCTGCTGGCCACCACCACCGGCTTCAACAGCGCAAGGCCGGCAAATTTTCCGCCCTCGTCCAGCGCGGGCGCGCCGGAGAAACCGACAGCCGGCGAAGGCGACAATGCGAGGTCGCCGCCAGTGCCGACCTGCGTCACCTGCGTCTTTACGCTGGTGACCGCAGCGCCGCCGCCCTGGTTCTGCGGATCGGCGATGCCGACAATGTCGACGGTGGTCCTGGCCGCGCCGTCGGCAAGACTGAGGGGCTTCAGGCCACGCGCGCCATAGATGTGCAGCAGCGACAGGCCCCGATCCTTGTCGTCGTCGACGAGATCGGCACGGCCAAAACCCTGGATCGAGACCGCCGGGCAGCCGTCGGTAGCTTCCCGATCGGCGACGATCGCGCCGTCGTCGGTCACGACCAGGCCGGTCGAGTACTCGACGGTCTTGCGCGGTGCCGGCCCCGCCGCCCCCGTCGGGAACGGATTGAAAGCGCTCGACATCGCGATCACGACAGGCTCGACCGTGTTTTCCACCGCCTGGTCGTAGAGGATGGTCATGATGCGGACTTCGTCGCCCTTGAACGTGCCGCGCAGATAAAACTTCTTCAGCCCCTGCAGGCCCGACAGCACGAAGAAATCCGGCTTGACCACGGTGTAGTCGACCGTGCGTCCGCCCTCCTTCTTTTCCCGGTCGGCGAGTTTCGCGGTGGTCGGACCCGCTTCCTTGCGCCGCGTCAGCAGCACCTGAGTGGTGCCGGTCGGCGAGCTCCATTTGGTGCCGTTGGCGTCGCTGCTCTGCTGCGGCACCAGTTTTGTCGGGATGCCGAGGCGGACGCCGGTGCCGGCGTCGGTGACGATCTTCCAGCCGACATTGTCCTGTCGCCGCCGCGCCGTCTCGGCGAGCACGGCGCGCTCCTGCGGATTGAGCACGCCGGTCTGCTTGCCGCCCCTGTTCTTCTGATATTCCTTGATCGCGGCGACCATGCGCTCGCTGACATCGCCGGTGATGGCGCCATTATATTCGCCGACCCAGGCGAGGTCCGATTGCAGCGCCAGCCGCTCGCCCTGCGCCATTGCATTTGCGGTATCGGTGGGCGTCTGCAGCCCCGGGGGACGGATCGGGACGGCTGCGACCGCCTTCGGCCTGGTGCCGGCGGTCGACGGGGCTACCATCTGCGCCTGCGCCGAACCCCCGGCAGCCCAGAACATCAAGGTTGCTGCCAGCCACAATCTCATGACAAATCCCGGAGGTGATTGAATGAAGCCGATTAAAGCACATCTGCTTTGTCGGTAACAGACACGCCGGGGTTCAGGGACTCTCAACCCCTCATCCTTCAAGACGCGGCTTACGCCGCTCCTCGGGATGAGGATCGCAGATCGGAGACGACGCAAGAATGCTCAGCGCCGACGAGCTCGAACGCTATGCCCGCCACATCGTGTTGCACGAGGTCGGCGGCCCCGGCCAGCAGGCGCTCAAGGAGGCGTCGGTGCTTGTGATCGGGGCCGGCGGGCTCGGCGCGCCAGCGCTGATGTATCTCGCCGCCGCCGGCGTCGGCGATCTCGGCGTGGTCGACGACGATGATGTGTCGCTCAGCAACCTGCAGCGCCAGATCATTCACACCACGCCCGACATCGGCCGGCGCAAGGCCGACACTGCCGCCGAGCGCGTGCATGCGCTCAACCCGCATGTCCGCTTTGCCGCACATGCGACGCGGCTCAAGGCCGGCAACGCCATGGAGCTGATCGGCGGCTACGACCTCGTGCTCGACGGCTCCGACAATTTCGAGACGCGTTATCTCGTCTCGGACGCCTGCTTCCTCGCCGGGCGCCCCCTGATCACCGCTTCGCTTGGCACCTTCGACGGCTCGCTGACCACGATCCGCGCGCATGAGAAGAACGACAAGGGCGAGTTCAACCCGACCTATCGTTGCCTGTTTCCGGAAGCGCCTCCGCCGGGCACGGTGCCGACCTGCGCCGAGGCCGGCGTGCTCGGCGCGCTTGCCGGCATGCTCGGCTCGATGATGGCGCTGGAAGCAATCCGCGAGATCGTCGGCTTCGGCGAGGGCTTGGTCGGCAAGCTGCTGATGATCGACGCGCGCAACCTGCGCTTCGAAACGCTGCGCTACGCGCGCGATCCGCTCAACCCGCTCAACGGGGATGCGCTGACCATTACCGATCTCAGCGGGCACTGCTGACTGCGCCTTTCAGGGCAGCCATGCAAAGCGCAGCGTGCCGACCAATCGCGAGTGACTATGTTGATAACGGGTGGGCACGGCGCTCACGCGCCTTTGCCCACCGTACAGCAATTCACAACATGCTCGGCAGTACGCGATCCGGCGGCTTGTGGTTGTCGAGGAAGGTTCGGATATTGATGATCACCTTCTCGCCCATCTCGACGCGGCCCTCGATGGTGGCCGAGCCCATATGCGGCAACAGCGCCACCTTGCCCTGCTTGGCGAGCCGTACCAGCTTCGGATTGACCGCCGGCTCGTTCTCGTACACGTCGAGGCCGGCGCCGCCGATCTCGCCGGTTTCGATCAGCCGGGTCAGCGTATCCTCGTCGATCACCTCGCCGCGCGCGGTGTTGACGATGTAGGCGTCCTTTCGGATCAGTTTCAAGCGCCGCGCCGAAAGCAGATGGAAAGTCGCCGGCGTGTGCGGACAGTTCACCGAGATGATGTCCATTCGCGCCAGCATCTGGTCGAGGCTTTCCCAATAGGTCGCCCCCAACTCTTCGGCGATCACGGGCGCGACGGGACGGCGGTTGTGATAGTGGATCTGCAGGCCGAAGGCCCGCGCGCGCCGCGCCACGGCCTGGCCGATGCGTCCCATGCCGATGATGCCGAGCCGCTTGCCGCCGATGCGATGACCGAGCATCCAGGTCGGCGACCAGCCCGGCCAGTTCTTGCCTTCGGTGAGGATTGAGGTGCCCTCGACCAGCCGGCGCGGCACGGCGAGGATCAGCGCCATCGTCATGTCGGCGGTGTCCTCGGTCAAAACCTTCGGCGTGTTGGTGACCGTGATGCCGCGCGCATGCGCGGTCACCACGTCGATATTGTCGACACCGTTGCCGAAATTGGCGATCATCTTGATCTTGCAGTCGGGCTGCTTGAGCAGTTCCTCGGTGATCTCGTCGGTGACGGTCGGCACCAGCACGTCGGCGGTGCGGACCGCTTCCGCGATCTGCTCCTCGCTCATCGGCGCATCGTCGAGATTGAGCTTTGCGTCGAACAGCTCGCGCATGCGGGTCTCGATGGAATCCGGCAATTTTCGGGTGACGACGACGAGAGGTTTTTTCTTAACCGACATGTCCTGCTCACATGAGGTGATTCAGACCTCATTAACCCGGGTGTTCGACACTGCCGTTGCCGCTCAGTCCCGGCGTTTCCTTGGGTTCCCAGTCAATCCCTTGGAAAGACGCAAAAAAGGGTTTTGGGCGCGTCTTGGTTGCTGGTTTGCCGTCCTCTCTAGCAGAAGGCCGGGCCAAGACAAGAACTCCGGCGAATCCCGGCTTTGGTAGGGCCAGGGGCGAACGGGGCAGGGGCTCAAGGGGATCAGGCGCGGGTTTCGGTTTTCAGCTCGAAGAATTTGAGTTGAACGGGCTCGGCAGGAGACGAGTTGATGGCGTTGGGGCGTTTTGGTTCGGTCGTGGTGCTTGTGGGTCTCTTGCTGGGGGCCTCGGTCTCTACCGGATACACCTCCAAGGACACCGCGATGACGACCAGCGGTCTGCCTGTTCCGCGCTACGTCAGCCTGAAATCCGATCACGTGAATGTCCGCGCCGGTCCGACCAAGGACAATGACGTGGCCTGGGTCTATACGCGCCCGGGCCTGCCGGTCGAAATCACCGCGGAATTCGAAAACTGGCGGCGCGTGCGCGATTCCGAAGGCGCCGAAGGCTGGGTCTATCACTCGCTGTTGTCAGGACGCCGGACTGCGGTCGTCACCATGAAGAACAAGGATGATCTGGCGCCGCTGTACGACCGCGCCGATTCATCGAGCGCGATTGCGGCGCGGCTGCAGGCCGGCGTCGTGGCGCAGGTGAAGAAATGCGACGCGCATTGGTGCCACGTGTCCGGCGACGGCTTCGACGGCTGGATCGAACAGCAACGGCTGTGGGGCGTCTACTCCGACGAGCAGGTGAATTGACGCGCGATGAGCGCGTCAGTCAGCGCTTCTTGCGCAGGCGCACGACCATGTCGATGCGTGCGATCTCATAGCCCTCGGGCACGTCGGGCATCTTCGAGAGCATGAGATGCGGGTCGGGAATATCGACCAACTCGTGGTTGTTCTCGAGATAGAAGTGATGATGCGCAGACACGTTGGTGTCGAAATAGGTCTTGGTGCCGTCGACCGAGACCTGACGCAGCAGGCCGGCATCGGTGAGCTGGTTGAGCGTATTGTAGACGGTGGCGAGCGACACCGGAACCTTGGCGAGGGTTGCTTCCTCGTAAAGCATTTCAGCGGTCAGATGGCGGGCGCCCTTGCCGAACAGAAGCCACCCCAACGCCATGCGCTGCCGAGTCGGGCGGAGCCCCGCCGATTGCAGCATTTCATTGACATCGTGCCAGGGGCAGCCGGTCAAAGCCGGTTGCCGTCCCGCAGTGGACACTGCATGCGCGCTGTCATCGTTCAGCTCTGAACGGTTATCGCTCGTTTCCACTTCAGGCACCGCACTCGTTGAATTCGGACTATCTCAACGGAATATATGGAGGAAATTCCTTAGATGCAAGTTTATCGCAACTAGAACCGGACAAGTCCACCCCCGGGAACTTACGGGACGGTGCGGCGATTTACCGGCAAAGGGCGCTTTGCCGATAACAAAAGCCTATGATAGAGCAGCGCCGGACCCGGTTAACGCATTCGGCACAGCGAAGCGCCAGCAACCCTTAAGGCCCTCTTGGTATACCGGAATTCGCGCCAACCGCAAGCCGGCCGGCGCGGTTCCCACTCACAGCGGGTTCATCCGCGGAAACGCTCAATCGGGGATTGTAGAAGAGGCACCTTGATATGCTCAATCGGCGCAACGGCTATGAATATGAGGATTTGCTGGCCTGCGGCCGTGGCGAGATGTTTGGCCCGGGCAACGCCCAATTGCCGCTGCCCCCGATGCTGATGTTCGACCGCATCAGCGAAATCAGCGAGACCGGCGGCGAATTCGGCAAGGGGATCGTGCGCGCCGAGCTCGACGTGAAGTCCGACCTCTGGTTCTTCGGCTGCCATTTCAAGAACGATCCTGTGATGCCCGGCTGTCTCGGCCTCGATGCGCTCTGGCAGATGGTCGGCTTCTATCTCGGCTGGATCGGCGGCGAAGGCCGTGGCCGGGCACTGGGTTTGAACGAATTGAAGTTCGGCGGCCAGATCATGCCCGATGCGCGCAAGGTTGTGTACAACGTCGACATCAAGCGCGTGATGCGCTCAAAGCTGGTGCTCGGCATCGCCGACGGGTGGCTTTCGGTGGACGACAATATTATCTATCGCGCCAAGGATCTGAAGGTCGGGCTGTTCAAGCAGGGCACGGCGCCCGCTTGAACAAAAAAAGCGCGCAACGAGACACAGTGTAAAGGCAGGGACGAGGCGAACATGAGGCGGGTTGTCATCACGGGGATGGGCATTGTCTCATCCATCGGAAACAACACCCAGGAAGTGCTTGCGAGCCTTCACGAGGCCAAGTCCGGGATCACGCGCGCCGAAAAATATGCGGAGCTGGGTTTTCGCTCGCAGGTGCAGGGTGCGCCGACACTCGATCCGTCCGGCGTGATCGACCGCCGCGCGATGCGTTTCCTCGCCGAGGGCGCCGCCTGGAATCACATCGCGATGGAGCAGGCGATCCAGGATTCCGGCCTTGCGCCGTCGGATGTCTCCAACGAGCGTTCCGGCATCATCATGGGCTCGGGCGGTCCGTCCGCGCGCTCGATCGTCGAAGCCGCCGACATCACGCGAACCAAGGGTCCGAAGCGGGTCGGTCCGTTCGCGGTCCCCAAGGCGATGTCGTCGACCGCCTCGGCCACGCTCGCGACCTGGTTCAAGATCAAGGGCGTCAACTATTCGATCTCGTCGGCCTGCGCGACCTCGAACCACTGCATCGGCAACGCCTACGAGATGATCCAGATCGGCAAGCAGGACATCGTCTTTGCCGGCGGTTGCGAGGAGCTGGACTGGACTTTGTCGGTGCTGTTCGACGCGATGGGTGCGATGTCGTCGAAATATAACGACACGCCCGCGACCGCCTCGCGCCCCTACGACATCAGCCGCGACGGCTTTGTCATCGCAGGCGGCGCCGGTGTCGTGGTGCTCGAAGAGCTCGAGCACGCCAAGGCGCGCGGCGCGAAGATCCATGGGGAAATCGTCGGTTATGGCGCGACCTCCGACGGCTACGACATGGTCGCGCCGTCAGGCGAGGGCGCCGAGCGCTGCATGAAGATGGCGATGTCGACCGTGAAGACCAGGGTCGACTACATCAACCCGCACGCCACCTCGACGCCGGCCGGCGATCCGCCGGAGATCGAGGCGATCCGGAAGGTGTTCGGCACCGGCGAGAAGTGTCCGCCCATCGCGGCGACCAAAGCGCTGACCGGGCATTCCCTCGGCGCCACCGGCGTGCAGGAAGCGATCTATTCGCTGCTGATGATGAACAACGGCTTCATCTGCGAAAGCGCGCATATCACCGAGCTCGATCCTGTCTTCGCCGACATGCCGATCGTGCGCAAGCGCATCGACAACGCCAAGCTCGGAACGGTGCTGTCCAACTCCTTCGGCTTCGGCGGCACCAACGCGACGCTGGTGTTCAAGCGGCTGGATGCGTAGGGTCTGTCTCATCGCAAGGGTGGAGTGAGGGGGCGATGCACGACCTGATGAAGGGCAAGCGCGGCCTGATCATGGGCATTGCCAATGATCATTCGATCGCCTGGGGCATCGCAAGGACGCTCGCCGCGCAGGGCGCCGAGATGGCTTTCACCTTTCAGGGCGAGGCGTTGGGCAAGCGGGTCAAGCCGCTGGCGCAATCGATCGGGGTCGAGCAGGTGCTGCCCTGCGACGTCGAGGACATCGCCAGCGTCGACGCTGTGTTCGAGACGCTCCGTGCGAAGTGGGGTCATCTCGATTTTCTGGTTCACGCCATCGGCTTTACCGACAAAAACGAGCTTCGCGGCCGTTATGCGGATACCACGCGTGAGAATTTTTCGCGCTCGATGGTGGTCTCCTGTTTCTCGCTTACCGAGACGGCGAAGCGTGCCGCAACGATGATGCCGGAGTCCGGAGGCTCGATTATCACGCTGACCTTCGGCGGCTCGATGCGGGTGATGCCGAACTACAACGTAATGGGAGTGATCAAGGCCGCGCTGGAAGCCTCGGTGCGCTATCTCGCTGCCGATTTCGGCCGGCAGAAAATCCGGGTCAATGCAATTTCGGCCGGCCCGGTGCGCACCCTGGCCGGCGCGGTGATCGGTGATTCCCGGGCAATGTTCGCCTTCATGCAGAACCATTCCCCTTTGGGGCGCGGCGTATCGCTTGAAGAAATCGGCCGTTCGGCGCTTTACCTGCTGTCCGACCTGTCGACCGGGGTGACCGGCGAAATTCACTACGTCGATTCCGGTTACAACATCATCTCGATGCCACGGCCGGAGGAGCTGAAGAACGATTAGCCCGCCGCGATCTTTTCGGCGCGCTGGAACGCCGGCCGCGCCGTACAGCGGGCGATATAGGCGTCGAAAGACGGGCGCGACGGCACCATCTTGAACAGCCGCACGCAGAAATTCAGTGCCGAGCCGATCGCGATATCGGCGGCCGAAAAATTCTCGCCGAGAATCCACGGCCCCCTGGCGAGCGCCACATCGAGCACGTCGAACACACGTTGAGCCTCGCCCCAGCCGGCGGCGACCGGGTTCATCTCGATCTTGGTGGCGATCTGCACCATCGCCGGCTCGACGCAGCCCGGCGCGAAGAAAAGCCAGTAGAGATATCTGGCGCGCAGGGGATCGCCGAGGGGAGGTGCGAGCTTCGCATCGGGATAGCGCTCGGCGACATAGGCGCAAATGGCAGCCGCCTCCGCCAATGTGGAGTCACCGTCCTTGAGCGCAGGCACCTTGCCCATGGGATTGATGGCGAGGTACTCCGCCTTCTTCTGCGCGCCGGTGGAAATATCGGTCAGCACGCGCTCGTAAGGCTTGCCTGTTTCCTCCATCAGCCAGAGCGCAGTGAACGAGCGCGAGCGCGGCGACCAGTAAAGCTGCATCATCGTGTATCTTCCCTCTTCCAGCGATAGTACTTCATCATGAGGCCGTTCATCGTTTCGACCTGCTCTTTCTCGAACACAAAACCTTCGCGCTCGTACCAGCGCCAGGCCTTTTCGTTGCCGCGCGCGCAGCGCAAGTGGATTTCGTCGGGCAGTTGCGTTCGCGTGAAAGCGAGCAGCTTGCGGCCGAGCGAGCGGCCCTGATATTCGGGCGCGACGAAGAGCTGGTCGAGATAGAGCTTTTGCAGATGGATAGCCAGCATCGCTGCGATCGCGCCGTGATCGTCGGCAACATAAAGGCTCCAGCCGTCGTCGATCTCGCGGCGAATGCGCGCGCGCAAATTCGCCAGCAGGAATTCGCTCACCTCCGCGAGGCCGGTGGAAACCCAGCTCTCCATCCAGACGCGGGCGATCTCGTCATATTCTCCCGCGCGGGCGGGCCGGATTACGGGGTTCATCATCAGTGACGTTCAGGTTCGGGGATTGCGCGACGACGTAACATTCGTGCGCCGCCCGCGGTGCTTGCCGGCCGAGAGGCACACGACTTCGGAGATCTGCTGGAGTTGTCCGGCCAGAGGGCTGGTCTTGCGCCAGACCATGCCGATGGTCCGCGAGGGTTGCGGGTTCTTGAAACGCGCAACCGACACGGAAGCCGAGCGTGTTTCCACCGGCACAGCCATTTCCGGAATCAAGGTGACACCGATGCCGGCGCCGACCATTTGAACGAGGGTCGACAGCGAGCTCGCGTCCAGCACCTCGCGCGGCGGCGACTGCATGTTGCAGAACGCCAGCGCCTGATCGCGGAAACAATGGCCCTCTTCCAGAAGAAGCAATCGCATTTCGCGCAGCATCTCATGGCTCGGCACCGGCGTTCCCTCGTCCTCGCCCGGCCGGACCAGCAGGAAATTTTCCGTGAACAGCGCCACCTCTGTCAGCAAGGGTTCGGACACCGGCAGCGCGACGATGGCTGTATCGAGCCGTCCCTCCGCAACCTCCTTGATCAACTTCGGCGTCAACGTCTCGCGGACATGAATGTCGAGCTCGGGATGCTGGCGCGCAAGATTCTCGATGACCTTCGGCAGCAGATAGGGCGCAATCGTCGGGATCATGCCGATGCGCAACCGGCCGGCGAGCCGGTCCCGCGACGCGCGCGCAAAATCGCCAAGTTCGTCGACCGAACGCAGGATGTCGCGCACGCGCTGGACCAGCTCTTCACCGAACTTCGTCAGCGAAACCTGTCGCGCACTGCGTTCGAGCAATGCGCCGCCGAGCGTATTCTCCATTTCGCGGATCTGCATCGACAGCGCCGGCTGCGAGATGGCACAGGCGTCCGCCGCGCGCCCGAAATGCCCGTGACGGGCCAGCGCGTCGAAATAGCGAAGTTGTCGAAGCGTCACGTTTATCATCAGAATATCTTATCGCTGCGATCATTAAAGTCAATTTCCCCTGATGGATTGCGGCGCGTAAATTGTGAGCTTAAGGGTCAGGGCGGAACTCCCTAACCACAAGAGGAGACGATCATGGACGACAGGACGAAGTGCCCGTTTTCAGGCGGCGCTGGTGGACACACCAACCGAGACTGGTGGCCGGATTCGCTGAACATTTCGGTCCTTCACCGGAACTCCAGCTTGTCCGATCCGATGGGCAAGGCATTCGACTACGGCAGGGAATTCAAGACCCTCGATCTCAACGCCGTGGTCAAGGATCTGCGTGCATTGATGACCAACTCGCAGGAATGGTGGCCGGCCGACTTCGGTCACTATGGCGGTCTGATGATCCGCATGGCGTGGCACAGCGCGGGCACTTACCGCATCACGGATGGCCGCGGCGGTGCCGGCGCGGGTCAGCAGCGGTTCGCGCCGCTCAATAGCTGGCCTGACAACGCGAACCTCGACAAGGCGCGGCGGCTGCTATGGCCCATCAAGCAGAAATACGGCCGGAAGATCTCGTGGGCCGACCTGATGATTCTCGCAGGCAATGTCGCGCTGGAGTCGATGGGCTTCAAGACGTTCGGTTTTGCGGGTGGCCGCGTCGACGTTTGGGAGCCCGAAGAGCTTTACTGGGGTCCCGAGGGCACGTGGCTCGGCGACGAACGATACAGCGGCGAACGCCAGCTCGCGGAACCGCTCGGGGCCGTGCAGATGGGCCTCATTTACGTCAATCCGGAAGGGCCAAACGGCAACCCGGACCCCGTCGCAGCAGCCAAGGACATACGCGAAACGTTCTTCCGCATGGCGATGAATGACGAAGAAACCGTCGCCCTGATTGCCGGCGGCCACTCCTTCGGCAAGACGCACGGTGCCGGCGATCCGTCGCTGGTGGGAGCGGACCCGGAAGGCGGCGCCCTGGAGGATCAGGGCCTCGGCTGGAAGAGCAAGCATGGCACGGGCATCGGCACCGACGCCATCACCGGCGGCCCGGAAGTCACCTGGGTTCAGACGCCTACGAAATGGAGCAATCTCTTCTTCAAGAACCTCTTCGAGAACGAATGGGAGCTGACGAAGAGCCCGGCTGGAGCAAAGCAGTGGCGTGCCAAGAATGCCGAGGCCACGATCCCGGACGCCTACGACCAGTCGAAGAAGCATGTGCCGACCATGCTGACCACCGACCTGTCGCTGCGTTTCGATCCGGCCTATGAGAAGATTTCGCGACGCTTCTACGAGCATCCGGATCAGTTCGCCGATGCATTCGCGCGCTCGTGGTTCAAGCTCACGCACCGCGACATGGGGCCTCGCGCGCGCTACCTCGGCAAGCTCGTGCCGAAGGAGACGCTGATCTGGCAGGATCCGATCCCGGCTGTCGATCACAAGCCGATCAACGACAAGGATGCAGCGGCCCTGAAGGCGAAGCTCATCGCGAGCCTGTCGGTGCCGCAACTGGTCTCGACCGCCTGGGCATCGGCGTCGACGTTCCGCGGATCTGACAAGCGTGGCGGTGCCAATGGTGCGCGTATTCGCCTGAGCCCCCAGAAGGATTGGGACGTGAACAATCCGGCCGAGCTGGCGAAAGTGCTGAAGAAGCTCGAGGCGATCCAGGCCGATTTCAACAAGTCGGGTAAAGGCAAGAAGGTTTCGCTTGCCGACCTGATCGTCCTCGGCGGCTGCGCGGCGGTGGAAAAAGCAGCCAAGGCTGCCGGCGTCGACGTAAGGGTTCCCTTCACGCCAGGCCGCACGGACGCCTCGCAGGAACAGACGGACGTCGAGTCCTTCGCGCCGCTTGAACCGCGTGCTGACGGCTTTCGCAACTACATCAGCGGCACGAAGCAACAGTTCATGGCGGTCGAGGAGGCCTTGGTGGACCGTGCGCAATTGCTGAGGCTGACGGGACCGGAGATGACGGCTCTCGTCGGCGGTCTGCGTGTGCTTGGTGCGAATGCCGGTGGGTCGAAGCACGGCGTTTTCACCAGGAAGACGGGCGCGCTCACCAACGACTTTTTCGTCAATCTGCTGAGCATGGGCACGGAGTGGCAGCCGTCGGGCGACAATGCCTATGAGGGCCGCGACCGCAAGACAAAGGCGGTCAAGTGGACCGGCACCCGCGCCGACCTGATTTTCGGTTCGCATTCGCAGCTGCGCGCGTTCGCGGAAGTCTATGCCTGCGCCGACTCGAAGGAAAAATTCGTGAAGGACTTCGTGGCGGCCTGGACCAAGGTGATGAACGCCGATCGCTTCGACATCGCCTGATTTCGGCTGCGGACATCGCAACAAAAAGGGCGGCTGAAAAGCCGCCCCTCGTATTTTCTGATTGCCGATCGATTACTCGCCGGCGGCTTCCCGCGGCATCGGCGCTTCCGCCTTGTCGCCCTTCCCCTTCTCGAGGTCCTCGCCGGTGGCCTGATCGACCGCCTTCATCGACAGGCGCGTCTTGCCGCGATCGTCGAAGCCGAGCAGCTTGACCTTGACCTTGTCGCCTTCCTTGACGACATCGGAGGTCTTCTGGACGCGGTTGGCCGCGAGCTGGCTGATGTGGACGAGACCATCCTTGGCGCCGAAGAAGTTCACGAAGGCGCCGAATTCCATCACCTTGACGACCGTGCCCTCGTAGATCTGGCCGACCTCGGGCTCCGAGGTGATCGACTTGATCCACTTGATGGCGGCCTTCATCGCTTCGCCGTCGTTGGAAGCGACCTTCACCGTGCCGTCGTCCTCGATGTTGATCTTGGCGCCGGTCTTCTCCACGATCTCGCGGATCACCTTGCCGCCGGTGCCGATTACTTCGCGGATCTTGTCGGTCGGGATCTTGAAGGTCTCGATGCGCGGAGCATATTCGCCGAGCTCGGCGCGGGCATTGGTCAAGGCCTTCGCCATCTCGCCGAGGATGTGGATGCGTCCTTCCTTGGCCTGGCCAAGCGCAACCTTCATGATCTCCTCGGTGATGCCCTCGATCTTGATGTCCATCTGCAGCGACGTGATGCCATGATCCGTGCCGGCGACCTTGAAGTCCATGTCGCCGAGATGGTCCTCGTCGCCGAGGATGTCGGACAGCACCGCGTAGCGTGCGCCTTCCAGGATCAGGCCCATGGCGATGCCGGCGGTCGGACGCTTCAGCGGCACGCCCGCATCCATCAGTGCCAGCGAGGCGCCGCAGACGGAGGCCATCGACGAGGAGCCGTTCGACTCGGTGATCTCCGACACCACACGGATGGTATAGGGGAACTCGTGGTGCGGCGGCAGCACCGGGTGGATCGCGCGCCAGGCGAGCTTGCCATGGCCGATCTCGCGGCGCTTGGTGCCGCCGAGGCGGCCGGTTTCACCGACCGAGTAGGGCGGGAAGTTGTAGTGCAGCAGGAACGTTTCCTTGTACGTCCCCGACAGCGCGTCGATGTACTGCTCGTCCTCGCCGGTGCCGAGCGTGGTCACGACCATGCCCTGGGTTTCACCGCGGGTAAAAAGCGCAGAGCCGTGGGCGCGCGGCAGCACGCCGACTTCGCAGACGATGTTGCGCACGGTCTTGACGTCGCGGCCGTCGATCCGCTTGCCGGTGTCCAGGACGTTCCAGCGGACGATCTTGGCTTCCAGCTCCTTGAACACGTCGGCAACGCGGAGCTTGTCATATTTCGGCTCCTGCCCCTCCGGGAAGAAGTGCGCCATCACCGTTTCCTTGACGGCGCCAACAGCAGCGTAGCGCTCCTGCTTGATCGGGATCGCATAGGCCTTGCGCAGGTCCTGTTCGGCGAGACCGAGCATTTCCTTTTCGATCGCGGAATTGTCGATCGCCCTGACCTCGCGCGGCTCCTTTGCGGCCTTCTCGGCGAGCTCGATGATCGCGTTGATGACCGGCTGGAAGTGGCGATGGCCGAACATGACCGCGCCAAGCATGACGTCTTCGTTGAGCTCCTTGGCTTCCGATTCCACCATCAGCACGGCGTCGGCGGTGCCGGCGACGACGAGATCGAGCTGCGTCTCGGTCATCTCGTCCAGCGTCGGGTTCAGAACGTATTCGTCGTTGGCGAAGCCAACGCGGGCGGCGCCGATCGGGCCCTTGAAGGGCGCGCCCGACAGCGTCAGCGCGGCGGATGCAGCCACCAGCGCCACGATATCCGGATCGTTCTCCATATCATGCGAGAGAACGGTGGCGATCACCTGGGTCTCGTTGCGCCAGCCATCGACGAACAGCGGACGGATCGGGCGGTCGATCAGGCGGGAAACCAGCGTTTCCTTTTCGGTCGGGCGGCCTTCGCGCTTGAAATAGCCGCCGGGAATGCGGCCTGCGGCATAGGTCTTCTCCTGATAGTCGACGGTGAGCGGCAGGAAGTCGACGCCCTCGCGCGGCGTCTTCGCGGCGACGACGGTGGCGAGCACCACGGTCTCGCCATAGGTCGCCAACACGGCGCCGTCGGCCTGGCGGGCGATCTTTCCGGTTTCAAGCTTGAGGGGACGTCCACCCCAGTCGATCTCGACTGAATGAATATTGAACATTTAGGTCTTCTTTCATGGGTTCACGAAAAGCGGGACACCACAAAACAAAAAACCATGCGCAAGACGGCGAGAGGCTGAGCGCAGTTCTGCATCAGCATCCGGCGATCCTGCCATGGTTTTCGGTTTTAGGATGGAGTCCATCCTTTCGCTTAGGTCACGGGCACCTTGCCCGTTGTGTCCAGCGGCCGGATTGCTGCTGGACATTCGAATGGGCATGATCTTTCTGCTTCATGCCCTTGCGCATCACCGGCTTCGAGAACCGCAAAAACGCCGGTGCTCGATCGATCATGCGAACACGCGCGTCATGCGACGCGCGAACAGTTCAAAACAGACTCAACGGCGAATGTTATGCTTTTCAAGCAGCGCCTTGTAACGCCCTTCGTCAGTCTTCTTCAGGTAGTCGAGAAGCGAACGGCGCGTCGACACGAGCTTCAGGAGGCCGCGGCGCGAATGATTATCCTTCACGTGGCTCTTGAAATGATCAGTGAGGTTGTTGATGCGTTCCGACAGGATCGCGACCTGAACCTCGGGGGAGCCGGTGTCGCCGGTTTTGGTGGCACTCGCCTTGATGACTTCCGCTTTGCGTTGCGCGGTAATCGACATCGTCAAACTCTCTCGTTGCGACCGGAGCTGGCTGTCAGCCCGGTCAGGTTGAACACGCGCTTTGGGATGATTTCGCCATTGTTCACTTCGGCAAGCGCAAGAAGCCGGCCTGCCGCCGTGACATAGACTGTGCCGCTACTATTGGGCGCATCCCGTCCGCGCAACAAAACGGCTTGGCCCCTGTGGAGCCTTGCCGCATCAGCCCGAGTGACGGCCAGTGCCGGGATGTCGTCCAGCGCGGTCTCAACGGGCAAAAGCGCGTCGGCGAGGCTTCCCTCGCCGGACGCGGCTCTATTACACAAACCCTCCAATTGTTCCAGTACAATCATGTCGTTTTCGCCGAACGGGCCGACCAAGGTCCGCCGCAGCGCGCAGATATGGCCAAAACAGCCCAGAATTCGGCCGATATCGCGGGCCAAAGCCCGCACATAAGTTCCCTTGCCGCATTCGGCCTCGAACACCGACCGGCTGTTATCCATTTGTTCTACTAGCTCTAATCGGTGAATCTCGACCGGGCGGGGGGCCAACTCCACGACCTCTCCGTCACGCGCCAGGTCATAGGCGCGCTCGCCCTGCACCTTGATCGCAGAATAGCGTGGCGGGGTCTGTTCGATCAGGCCGGTGAATTGCGGCAGCAGTGCGCGAATCGCCTCCGCGGTCGGCCGGCTGTCGCTCGTCTGGACCACCTGTCCCTCGGTATCGTCGGTGTCGCGCTCCTCGCCCCAGCACACGGTGAAGCGATAGCGCTTGCGGCCATCCATCACGAACGGAACCGTCTTCGTGGCTTCGCCGAGCGCGATCGGCAGGCCGCCGGAAGCAAGCGGATCGAGCGTGCCGGCATGTCCGGCGCGCTTGGCCGAAAACAGCCGCTTCACCACCGCGACGGCTTGTGTCGAGGTCATGCCGATCGGCTTGTCAAGCACGATCCAGCCATGGATGTCGCGCTTGTCGCGGCGCGGCTGATTGTTGTTCTGGCGTTGCTGCTTGTTCGCGCGCGGATCGTTGTTGCCGCGCGCCTCGTTGCGCACCACATCGGAAAGATTATTCTTCGAAATGTCGTGCATGTCGGCGTCAATGACGCTCTTGGCGGGTGTTGCAATCATCAATTTTCATCCGAATCGGGTGCGAGGTCTCTCTGCACCGCAGGCGTTCGCAGTAATTTCTCGATACGTTCCACTTCGTCGAATTGTTCGTCGACGCGGAAGCGGAGATCGGGAGCAAATTTCAGGTTAACGCGCCGCGCGACCTCGCCGCGCAGATACCTCTTGTTGCGATCCAGCGCCGCGATCACGATGTCCGTGTCACGCCCGCCAAGTGGCATTACATAAATGGTTGCGAGTTTCAGGTCCGGCGACATGCGAACCTCAGGCACCGTAATGATGTGTCCTTCGAGATCGCTGTCGTGGACGCTACCGTGGGTAAGAATATCGGCAACAGCGTGGCGCACGGCTTCGCCGACACGTAATTGTCGTTGCGAACCGCCCGGCGTCGAATTTTTCTTCTGATGATGGCGAGGCATCCTGTAAAATCCAAATTGTCGCCATCACCCGCAAAGCGCGGGTGATGACAGCATTCCTGTTCCACTTAGTTCAGCGACACCTCATGCCCCGCCTCTAACGGGGCATGACGTCCTGTCCAAGATCCTGAGCGCTTTGTAAGATTTGGACTTACAGCGAGCGCTGGATCGTCTCCACGCGATAACACTCGATAACGTCGTTGGCGCGCATGTCGCCGTAATTCTCAAACGCCATACCGCATTCCTGGCCGGCTTGCACCTCTTTCACCTCATCCTTGAAGCGCTTCAGTGTCGAAAGCTTGCCTTCGTGCACAACGACATTGTCGCGGATCAGCCGGACATTGGCGCCGCGTTCCACGGTTCCGTCGGTGACACGACAGCCCGCAACCTTGCCGACCTTGGAAATGTTGAAGATTTCCAGGATCTGCGCGTTGCCGAGCATGGTCTCGCGCAATGTGGGCGCGAGCAGGCCGCTCATGGCTTTCTTCACGTCATCCACAAGGTCGTAGATGATATTGTAGTAGCGGATCTCGATGCCGTTGCGCTTGGCGGCGGCCGCCGCCTCCTTGTTGGCGCGGACGGAGAAGCCGATGATCGCGGCGTTGAAACCCTCCGCCAGCGTGACGTCGGATTCGGAGATGCCGCCGACGCCCGCATGCAGGATGCGAGCGGCGACCTCCTCGGTGCCGAGCTTCTCGAGCGAGCCGAGAATGGCTTCGAGCGAACCCTGCACGTCGGCTTTCACGATCAGCGGGAACTCCTTGCGGCCCGACGTCTTGAGCTGCGACATCATCTGCTCGAGCGAGCCGCGCATGCCGGAGATCGAGGCGGCCGCGTTCTCTCGCTTCTGGTGCGCGCGATAGCTCGTGATCTGGCGGGCGCGGGCCTCGTTCTCGACCACGGCCAGGCGATCGCCGGCTTCCGGCGGACCGTTGAAGCCGAGCACCTCGACCGGCACCGACGGACCCGCCTCCTCGACGGTCTCGCCCTGGTCCGAGATCAGCGCGCGGACGCGGCCCATCTCGGCGCCGGCGACGACGATGTCGCCGACGCGAAGCGTGCCGCGCTGAACCAGCACGGTCGCGACCGGACCGCGGCCGCGATCGAGCTTGGCTTCGATCACGGTGCCTTCGGCCGGGCGATCGGAATTGGTCTTGAGGTCGAGCAGCTCGGCCTGCAGCGCGATCATTTCGAGCAGGCGATCGAGGTTGGTCTTGTTCTTGGCGGAGACCTCGACGTCGACGACCTCGCCGCCGAGCGATTCCACCTGCACCTCGTGCTGCAGCAGCTCGGTGCGCACGCGCTCGGGCCTGGCGTCGGGCTTGTCGATCTTGTTGATCGCCACGATCATCGGCACCTTCGCCGCCTTGGCGTGGTTGATGGCTTCCACTGTCTGCGGCATCACGCCGTCGTCGGCGGCAACCACCAGCACAACGATGTCGGTGACCTTGGCGCCGCGGGCGCGCATCGCGGTGAACGCGGCGTGGCCGGGCGTGTCGATGAAGGTGATCATCTTGCCGCTCTCGGGCGAAGCCACCTGATAGGCGCCGATATGCTGGGTGATGCCGCCGGCTTCGCCGGAGACCACATTGGCGTGGCGCAGCGCGTCAAGCAGCGAAGTCTTGCCGTGGTCGACATGGCCCATCACGGTCACGACCGGCGAGCGCGGCTCGGTATCGGTGGAATTGTCGACGACGTCGAACAGGCCTTCCTCGACGTCGGAGGCGGCCACGCGTTTCACGGTGTGGCCGAGCTCCTCGGCGATGAGCTGCGCGGTGTCCGCGTCGATCACGTCGGTGATCTTGTGCATCGCGCCCTGCTTCATCAGCATGCGGATCAACTCGACCGCGCGTTCGGACATGCGGTTGGCGAGCTCCTGGATGGTGATCGCCTCGGGGATTATCACTTCGCGGATCAGCTTTTCTTTCTGCTCGCTGGACGCATGTCCCTTCAGGCGCTGGGTGCGGCGGCGGAACGAAGCGATCGAACGTTCGCGGACTTCATCGGCATTGAGCGCGGTGACGACCGTAAGACGGCCGCGCTGCTTTTGCGGCCCTGGCTTGTGAGTTGTTTTCGGAGCCGCCACCGGACGCGCGGCGCCGCCGGGGCCGCGGCGAACCATGCGTGGACCCTCGTCTTCCTCCGCTTCGGCGGCAACGCCTGGCGCCCTGGCGGTCGGCAGCTGGGCTGGCGTGCGTGCCGTGGTGCGGGCAGCCGGGGAAGCCGCGTTCGCCGTAGCAGCCGCGGGGCGCGGGGCGGCAGCGGCAGCCTCGGCTTCGCCAAAGCGCTTCTTGGCCTCCTGCTCGGCCTTGCGCTTGGCTTCTTCCTCGTGGCGATGGCGCTCTTCTTCCGCCTTGCGGCGGCCTTCGGCGGCCTCACGCTCGGCCTGCTCGATGCCTTCCCGGCTGGCGCGCCGCTTGGCCTCTTCCTCGGCGTGGCGCCGCTCTTCGACTTCGCGCTGACGGGCATCCGCCAGCGCGCTGACACGGGCGGCGTGCTCGTCCTCGGTCAGGGTTTGCAGCACCACGCCAGAAGGCCTTCGCAGCGGGGTGGCCGGAGCCGCGGCCGGACGTCCGCCACCAAGCGGGGCCTTTGCGGTTGCGGGCGCAGCCGCCTTTGCCACGGCCGGTTCGGGAGTGTGCGGGGCATCGGCGAAGGGGCCGTCACCGCCAACGCGGCGCTTGCCGCGCTTTTCGACCACGACCTGCTTGGTGCGGCCATGTGGAAAACTCTGGCGTACGGTGCCCGTCTCGACGCGTGGCTTGAGCGTCAAGGTCTTGCTCTGGACACTCAGTTTCTTGTCGCCGGGAGTATTCTTGTCGGCCATTCAGTAGTCCTAATTCTGGGGTGCGCGGACGCACCGTCGTTTGAAGCGGTGTTGCTATCTCGAATGCGAGCTCAAGTTCCCGGCCGCGGTCCCGGCAGTCTTGTCGGCGTCGGCCAACCGGTATCGGACCAGGATGTGGCTGCGCGACAGGAAGGTCTTGCTCGCCGGGCCCGCGAGCAGCGCAGCATGTACCACATTTGACCGGCCCAATGCCAAATCCAATTGTTCGGAAGAGAGCGCGGTGATTATCGAAAATTCGGGTGTTCCGCCCTTATTCCCGGCATTTTGCCGCGTCAGCGCGTCCAGTTTGCGGATTCCGCCCTCGGCGCCGTCGGAGGCATGGATCAGGGCCCGGACCGCAGCTCCGCCCTTCTGCGTGAGCGCGGCCTCGACCTTGGTAAAACCGGAGATGACCTGGCCGGCCTTGGTGGCGATGGCAAGCGCCTCGACGCAGCTCGCGGCGAGCAGGTTTTCGGTGTCGGAAGCGAGCGTCGCCGCCACCCGAACGTCGCGCTTGAATCCCTTGCTGAACTGGTGACGCCGCACCGCTTCCGCAACCACCTGGCGGGACGCGGAAACCCATAGACCCCGTCCGGGAAGCTTGCGCTTGATGTCCGGCACGACCTCGCCCTGGGGCGAGACCACGAAGCGGATCAGCTCGTCGATCGGGCGCTGCTCGCGGCTGACCGCGCACATCCGCAGCGTCGCGGACTTTTCGGTACGCGGTCCGTTGTCGAGATCGGGGTCAGCCAAAGCGAGCATGCGCGCGGCATCTCCTGAACCTTAAGCCGGCTCGTCTTCGGAGGCGTCAGCCTCCGAAGACTGCTTGGCGAGATCGGCTTCGCTGATCCAGCCGGCCTTGACGCGCGCCTGCATGATCACGGCTTCGGCGTCATCGCGGGAGATGTCGATGCCGTCGAGAAGGCCGGCGTGCTTGGTCGGCTCGCTGCCTTCCTTGCGCTCGGTCCAGCCAACCAGATCGTCGGTGGCGCAGCCGGCGAGATCCTCGACCGTCTTGATGTCGTTCTCGCCGAGTTTCACCATCATCTTCGAGGTCACGCCGGGCACGGTCTTCATGTCGTCCTCAACGCCCAGCTCCTTGCGCTTGTTCTCGAGCTCGTTCTCGAGTTGCTCGAGATTTTCCTTGGCGCGGTCCTGCAGCTCGGTCGCGGTCTCCTCGTCGAAACCTTCGATCCCGGCGAGTTCCTTTACATCGACCATCGCCAGTTCCTCGACCGATGTGAAGCCTTCGGAGGCCAGCAACTGGCCCACGACCTCGTCAACATTGAGCGCTTCCATGAATACGCGGGTGGAGTTCTCGAAGTCGGCCTGGCGGCGCTCCGATTCCTCCTGCTCGGTCAGGATGTCGATGTCCCAGCCGGTGAGCTGCGAGGCAAGGCGCACATTCTGACCGCGGCGGCCGATCGCGAGCGACAGCTGGTTGTTGGTATCGGGCACCACGACCTCGATGCGCTCGCGGTCCTCGTCGATGACGACCTTGGCGACTTCGGCCGGCGCCAGCGCGTTGACGACGAACGTCGCGATGTCCGGCGACCACGGAATGATGTCGATCTTCTCGCCCTGCAACTCGTTGACCACGGCCTGCACGCGCGAGCCGCGCATGCCGACGCAGGCGCCGACCGGATCGACGGAGGAGTTGCGCGAGATCACGCCGATCTTGGCGCGCGAGCCGGGATCGCGGGCGACCGCCTTGATCTCGACAATGCCGTCATAGATCTCGGGCACTTCCTGCGCGAACAGTTTTGCCATGAACTGTGGATGGGTGCGGGAGAGAAAGATTTGCGGACCGCGCGTCTCGCGGCGCACGTCGAAAATATAGGCGCGGACACGGTCGCCGTTGCGAAACACCTCGCGCGGCAGCATCTCGTCGCGGCGGATGATGGCTTCGCCACGGCCGAGATCGACGATGACGCTGCCATATTCGACGCGCTTGACGATGCCGTTGACGATATCGCCGATGCGGTCCTTGAACTCCTGATATTGCCGGTCGCGCTCGGCCTCGCGCACTTTCTGCACGATCACCTGCTTGGCGGATTGCGCGGCGATGCGGCCATATTCCAATGGCGGCAGCGTGTCGGCGATGGTATCGCCGATCTGCGCGCCGGGATTGGCGCGGCGGGCGTCTTCCAGCGAAATCTGGTTGGAGGAATTTTCGACCTGCTCGACGACCAGCATGTGGCGCGACAGTCGCAGCTCGCCCTTCTTGGCGTCGATCTCGGCGTGAACGTCGGTCTCGCTGCCGTAGCGAGCCCGGGCCGCCTTGGCGATGGCATCCTCCATCGCCGCAATCACGATGCCACGGTCGATCGATTTCTCGCGCGCGACCGCATCTGCAATCTGCAGCAGCTCGAGTTTGTTGGCGCTGACGGCCATGGCCTAGTCTCCTTCGGTAGGATCGATGTCGCCCCTGCGCGCCCGTTCGGCGGCGAGGCGGTGTTGCTTGGTGTTCTTCGGCGCCGGCCTCTTCGGCGGCGTGACCTTCCGGCTCTTCGCATGCGGCGCTTGCGGCGGTTCCAGGCCGAGTTCGCGTTTGAGCTCGCGCTCGGCGGCCTTGCCGCGCCGCATCGATTCCGCGACCAGCTCGTCGGTCAGAACGAGCCTCGCATCGCCGATATCTTCCATCGTCAGGAGCACGTCGGCGTCCTCGGCGGGCGGCGCGTCGTCGCGACGGATGCGGACCGTGTCGCCCTCGACGCCGGCCAGGATGCCACGGAAACGCTTGCGGCCCTGATGGGCGACCGCCATCTCGATCTTGACGAGATGACCGTCAAAACGCTCGAAATCCGTGCGGCGCACCAGCGGCCGGTCGATTCCGGGTGAGGAAATTTCCAGCCGATAGGCGCGGTCGATCGGGTCGGTGATATCGAGCACCGGTGATAGCGCCCGCGAGATCGCCTCGCAATCCTCGACCTGCATCGAGCCATCCGGCCGTTCCGCCATGATCTGGACGGTGCAGCCGGCTTCGCCCGAAATCCTGATCCGGACCAGCCGGTAGCCCATCTGCTGCAGCACGGGCGCAGCGACCGCCGACACCCGCGCGGCCACGCCCGGCTCGACCACCAGGCGCGGCTCGGCCAGCAGTTCGGCGTCCATGGAACCAGGAGTTGGTTCGGTCATATCCAGCGTCAAACGGGCTCTTCGCTTGCTTTGTCCGGGGGCCGCATCGCGGTTCCGGCGGGCTGACCCGGGCCTGTCCTTGCCAAACGGCGGGAGGCGGGCTCAGGTAACAAAAAAGAGCGGGTCCCGGAGGGCCCACTCTCAATACGCGTTTCGTATGAGACAGCTAAGTTGCGGCTGATATAGCGCTTTTCGTACCCACCGGCAAGGCCGGACTGGATTAATTTGCGTCCCTTGCGAGGATTTCGAAACCTAACCCTTCCTTCACCAAGCCATCTTAATTTGTCTCGGAAATTCAGTTTGTCTTGGAAATTCGCTGCCAGGCCCGGCGCTTAGGGGCGAGGGCCAAGGGTGGGGGCCAAGGGTGGGGGCGCTCAAGGGGCGGTCGCGCGCGGCGCGTGCGATTTGAGTAGTTTGGATGACAGTCGCCACGTCCCTGATCCCTGGGCTTGATGAGATCGTCAGGAATGGCGATCCCAAGCTCCGCACCGAGGCCGCACGCCGGATCGCCGAGCTGTTCTTTCAGGACGCCGCACACCTGCGGCCCAACCATGTCGATCTCTTTGACGAAATCCTGATCGACCTCGTTCCCCATGCCGAGCTGATTGTGCGTGCCGAGCTTGCCGAGCGGATGTCGCAGGTGGCCAATGCGCCAAAGGTGCTGGTCGGCCGGCTCGCGCGCGAGAACGAGATTCTGGTGGCGGGGCCAATCCTGCGCCGCTCGCCGGTGCTCGACGAAGAGATCCTGCTCGAGATCGCGCGCGCCACGGGCCAGAGCCATTTGCTGGCGATGTCGGAGCGGCCAAAGCTGTCGCCCGACCTCACCGACGTCATCGTGCAGCGCGGTGATCGCGAGGTGGTGCGCCGCACGGCGGGCAATGCCGGCGCGCTGTTCTCCGAGAGCGGATATGGCGAGCTGATCAAGCGCGCGAGCCAGGACGGCGTGTTGACGCTGGCCGTCGGCCAGCGCGCGGACCTCTCCGATCTGCGACTGAAGCAGCTGCTTGAGGGATCGATCGATGCGGTGCGCCGCCGGCTCTTCGATCTCGTCAAGCCCGAGCGGCAGAACGCAATCAAGCTGGCATTGGCCGAGATCACCGGCATCCTGGAGCGGTTCGAGAGCAAGCGCGATTTCGTGCCGGCCCAGCGCATCGTGCTGGCGCTGCACGAGGCCGGCAATCTCAACGAGGGGGCGCTGCTGGGTTTTGCGAAGACCTATCGCTATGAGGAATTGATCGCCACGCTGGCTGCGATGTCGGGGGTCAAAATCCCGATCCTCGACAATCTGATTTCGGGCGATCGCTTCGATCCGATCCTGATCGTCGGCAAGACCATCGGTCTCGAATGGGCGACCGTGCGCGCCCTGATCCTGCTTCGCCTGGGTCCGAACCGCGTGCCGGCACCGTCGGATATCGAGGCCGCGCGGGTGAATTTTGCAAAGCTGATGCCGTCGACCGCCGAGCGCGTGGTCGGCTTCTGGAAAACTCGCCGGTCGGCGTGACGACGCGCCCGCCCTTCCCAAGGCTGGCGGTGGCTCGCTATGGTCGGGCCAGGGCGCGCCGCAGCGCCACAAGGGAGAACATGATGCTGGCAGAGAGCGCCATTCAATCGCACGCCGAAAACATTCGGAACGGCGGCTACACCGTAATTGAAGGTGCGGCTTCTTCCGACCTGGTCGAGGGATTGAAAGCGGCGGTGGAACGGATCGAGCGCGAGCATGATCTTGGGCCGGCCAGAACCTCGTTCGAGGGCTTCAAGACGCTGCGCGTCAATAATCTCCTCACCTATGACGACATCTTCCGCGAAGTGCCGCTGCATGAGAACGTGCTGCCGGTGGTCGAGCGCGTGCTGGACAAGGAGTGTCTGTTGTCCTCGTTCTGCTCGCTGGTGCTCGGTCCCGGCCAGGAAGCGCAGCCGATCCACGAGGATACGCAGCTCATTCCGCTGCCGCGCCCGCACATTCCGATCACCGTGAATGCGATCTGGGCGCTGTCCGATTTCCGGCACGACAATGGCGCGACGCGGATTGTGCCCGGCAGCCACAAATACGATTTATCGCCGGAATACGGCAAGGAATACGACGCGGTCACCGCGACCATGCCGGCCGGCAGCGTGATGCTGTTCGACAGCGCGCTGTGGCATGGCGGCGGCGCCAACACCAGCAACGCGCGGCGCTTCGCCTTTTCCTGCGCCTATTGCTGGGGCTGGATGCGGCAGCAGGAGAATCTGCAACTCGGTATTCCGCGGGAGGTCGCGCGAAAATTTCCGCGGCGGCTGCAGGAGCTGTGCGGATACAGCGTTTACAAGGGACAGTTCGGCCACATCGACAATCGCGATCCGATCGAGCTCTTGGGCCGTGAGCGCGGCAAGCGCATGGTGTGGGAAGCGACCGACGCGAAGAAGGCGCGGATGGCGGAGACGGCGAAGCCGTAGTCATCCGATGCGGGCAAACCGCAGATAATTTGCAATGCGGCCTTCGCGTTCGGCTTTGCGGCCGTAGCGCGTCATGGTGTAGCCGTCCCAGGGCAGCCGCCAATCGTCGGCGCGCTCCGCCAGCCAGCGAAAATCCGGCGAGCGCAGCAAATGCCACAGCGTCCAGGCGCAGTAATCGTCGATATCGCTGACAAAACGGAATTCGCCGTCAGGCTCGAGCACGCGCGCCATTGCGGAAATCGTCGCGTCCTGCACAAAGCGCCGCTTCCAATGCCGCCGTTTCGGCCAGGGATCGGGATGGATCAGGTCGATGCGTGCCAGCGATCGCGCCGGCAGCCACGCCAATAGCTCGGCGGCGTCGCCCGCGAGGAGGCGGATGTTGCCGATATTGTGCGCCTCGATCTGCGCCAGGATTTTCGCCATGCCGTTGACGTAGGGCTCGCAGCCGATGAAGCCCGTGTGCGGAAAATGTTGCGCCTCTGCGGCGAGGTGCTCGCCGCCGCCAAAACCGATCTCGAGGCGCGCCGTTTCGATTGACCTGCCGAATAGCTCCGAAAAACTGGCCGGCGCTGATGTTGTGATGTCGAGCGCAAGATGCGGCAGCAGATGCTCGATCAGCTCGGCCTGATGCGCACGCAGCTTGTGGCCCTTGCGACGGCCGAAGAACGAGCCGTGCGTCTGCCGCACGGAGCTGTCATCGGACATCGCCTCGCGCCGGGTGCGATCGCCGGAGGCCGCGCTCATCGCAGCGTCTGATAGAGCCGGTAGAGCAGCCGCGCCCGCGGCTCGAGCGAAGAGATGTAGAGCTGCTCGTAATGGGTATGCGCGCCCTTGCCGTCGACGCCAAGGCCGTCGAGGGTGGCAGTGCGGCTTGCGGTGAAATTGCCGTCGGAGCCGCCGCCGGTGAAGGTGTCGACCAGCTCGAAGCCGATCTCGGCGGCCAATGCCCTGGCGTGCTCGAACAGCGCCGCGCCGGCATTGCCCTTTTCATAAGGCGGCCGGTTCAGCCCGCCCGTGACTTTCACGCTGACGCCCTCGCTGCGCGATTTCACGGCGAGGATCTTCGCCACAAACTCTTCGGCATCGGCAATCGTCGGCACCCGCAGGTCGACTTCGGCGTAAGCCTCTTCCGCAATCACGTTCGGCCGCGTGCCGCCCCTGACCACGCCGACATTGACGGTGATGCCGCGTTTCAGATCGTTCATGGCTTCCAGCGTCTGGATGACGTGGGCGAGCTCCCGGATCGCGCTGCGGCCGTCTTCGGGCCTCGTGCCGGCATGTGCCGGCGCGCCCTTGATGAAAACCTCGAAGCGTCCGACGCCCTTGCGTCCCGTGACGATCTTGCCACCGTCGCGCGCGGGCTCGGTCACCAGCACATATTTGGCCCTCTGCCCCTCCTGCTCGATCAGCGCGCGCGAGGTCGGACTACCTATCTCTTCATCCGAGACATAGAGCTGGGTGATGCCAAGCGGCGACTCGCCGTCGGCCGCACACAACTGGCGGAAGGCATGAAAGGCAAGATAGGCGCCGCCCTTCATGTCATAGATGCCGGGGCCGAAGGCGCTGTCGCCCTCGACCTTGAACGGCAGGCGCTCGATGAATCCCATCGGATGCACGGTGTCGAGATGGCTCAGGATCAGGATGCCGGGTGCGTCCTTTCCCCATGCCGACCGCGCCACCAGATGGTCGCCGCAACCGTCCTTTCCCGCGACGCGCTCGACGCGCGCCGGCAGGCCGCGATAGAGATCGGCCACCAGGCTTGCGAGCTTGTTGACCTGCGCCGGCGTGTCGGTCGGCGTCTCGATTTCGACCCAGCTACGGATGCCGTTCAGAATGGTCGTCGGATCGAAGGGGTTTTGGGAGGTCATTGGTGTGCCATTGGAGAAGCGAGCGCCTTCTCATGCGCTCGCCCCCTTGGGCGCGTCAATGGGCCGCCGGAGCATGATCCGGAAAAAGCCTGCCCCGCACTTGATGCGGGGTGGGCACCGGTTTCCGAAAAGATCACGCTCAATCAAGAATCCAGAGCCATGATATCGATTCGTACGAATCCCATCGCGCTCCAGCGTTTTAGCGCTTCTCGGCCGCTTCTCGCGCGGCGATCTGCTCGACCAGATCGACGATGCTGCGCCGGAGTTTCGCGTCCGCAATGCGCGTGAAGGCGCGCGTGAGCGCCAATCCTTCCGAGGTCGCGAGGAAATCGGAGATGTAGGACGGCGAGGTTCCTTCACCAAAGCCGTCGCCAGTGGATGTTCCGGTCGGGCCGCCGTCGAACAGGAACGACACGGGGACCTGCAGGATCTCGGAGATCTGCTGGATGCGACTGGCACCAACCCGGTTGGTGCCCTTCTCGTATTTCTGGACTTGCTGGAAGGTAAGGCCCAATGCTTCGCCGAGCTTCTCCTGGCTCATGCCCAGCATAATGCGGCGCATCCGCACCCGGCTGCCGACATATTTGTCAACGGGGTTCGGTGCTTTGGTCGACATTTTCGACTCTCCTTGGGATCAGGCTGACCCGGTCCTGGACTCGCATCCCTCGGGCCCTGCACTCTTCGTTGAATGCCGGACTCGCAGGCTACTCGCAAAATAAGATCAGCGTGCGCTTTAGATGTGACATTCGCCGGCTGGGTTCAGCGAAAAGGTCGAAACGAACGTCAACGCACTGGCGGGAAGAGGCCAACGGAATGGCGTTTGCCCCTTGCGCCAACACCGTCAAAACTTGCCCGGAGGATTTCTGTCGATTGTCGACAATTTGAGCATGCAGTGACTGGATCGTACTGGTCGCGACAGAATGCGAAGTACCGCGTCGATCTGTCAACTGGTCGAACTACGCAGGTAGAATATTTCTAATGAGTGTCGGAAAACCGAACGCAAATCTCTGGGCTCAGACGACTGGAGTCATCGAGCGCGTTTCGTCATGCGCTTGCGAATGACGAAGATGGCGGCGAATGCGATGATGACAGCGGCAGGAACATCGCCGGCCCGGGCGTAAACGGTTGGTTGATTGGCTGCCGGCAGCGCCGAATCAAGCACGCCCTCGATGCCGAGACCGAGACGTGCGACAATGCGTCCCAGTGGATCGATGACAGCGGAAATGCCCGTGTTTGCGGCCCGTACCACCGGGAGGCCTTGCTCGATCGCACGCAACCGTGCCTGCTGCAGATGCTGGTAGGGACCGGTCGAGATTCCAAACCAGCCGTCATTGGTCAGGTTGACGATCCAACCGGGGCGATCGGCGCGGTTTGCTACGGCATCGGGAAAAATCGCTTCGTAGCAGATCAGTGGCAGCACGCGCGGTGCATTCGGAAGCTCCATCGTGCGCCGCACCGTGCCCGGAATGAATCCGCCCTGAACCTTGGTGAGCTGCTGGAATCCTAGCGTCTCCATCGAATCCTGGAATGGCAGGTATTCGCCAAACGGGACCAGGTGCAACTTGTCGTAGACGGAAAGCACGTTGCCGCCGTGATCGATGACATAAATCGAATTATAAGCGCGCGTTATGCGGGTGCCCGGCGGCTGATCGGGCGCACGCACCGAGCCCGTAATCAGCACCGTGCCTTTGGGCAGCAGCGCAGCGATCTGTGCCATTGCATCGGCTTCCCGTGTCAGGAAGAACGGAAAGGCTGATTCGGGCCAGATCAGCACGGTGGCGTCGCGCACGCCGGTCGACTGCGGCCCTGACGAACGATCGGACAGCGTCAGATATTTCTGCATCACCGCTGCCTTGGCCGAGTAATTGAATCGGACATCCTGTTGCAGGTTGGGCTGCATGATTCGCAGGCGGACCTTCGAAACCATGCGGGTCGGTTCGTGCGACAGGCGCACGACACCGAACACACCCATTGCGACCAGCACCAGCAGCGCGGCGACCGGCGCGATCCACGGCTTGCGCCCGCGCGAGGTGCCGTCGATCAGCACCGCGGGTGAAGCGAAGATCGCGACGGTGAGGAAGGTCAGACCCCAGAGGCCGATCAGGGAGGCGGTCTGTGCCAGCGCCAGCGGCTCGGTCAGCGCGTAGCCGAACGTATTCCAGGGAAAACCGGTCAGCACATGGGCGCGCAGCCATTCACTGACCGTGAGGCTGATCGCGAGCGCGAGGATGCGCGTCGCGTCGCGGGTCCAGAGCAGGCGGGCGAGTGCAAAGCCGAACGCCGTGAAGAGGGCGAGGTAGGCGGGAAGGCCGAGCACGGCAAACGGCATCAGCCAGGCGAAAGTCTCGGCATCGACCAGGAACGCCTCGCCGATCCAGTAGAGTCCGACAACGAAATAGCCGAGCCCAAACCACCAGCCGGCCCAGGCCGCGGCCGGCACGCCGCCGCGACGGCCGGCGCCCGCCCCGTCAATCAGCCAGACCACGACCGGAAAGGTCAGGAACAGTACCGGCCAGGCATTGAACGGCGCCATGGCCAGCGTCGACAGCGCGCCGGCAACGAGCGCAATGCCTGCCCGCTTCCATCCCCAGGCCAGGATGATCGAGAGCCCGACGCCGCGAAGTTTGTCAGCGATGATCACTGCGGGCCGGCTCCGTCGGGGGGCAGCGGCTTGGTGTTGTCATTGGGCTGCGTGTTGTCATTGGCCAGCGTATTGTCGTTGGCCTGCGGCGGCGGGTTGGTGTCGGGCGCGGTTTCACGACGCCGGCTTTCGCGCTGCGTGCGCGGCGCGGGCCGCTCCTTTCGTGGCGCGATGCGCAGCCGCTTCACCCGGCGCGGGTCGGCATCGAGCACCTCGATCTCGAAATTGCCGGGCCCCGAGATGACCTCGCCGCGCACCGGCAGGCGGCCGACATGGCTGACCAGGTAGCCGCCCAGCGTCTGGACTTCCTCGCCGGCCTCGCCGGTGACGAACTCCTCTCCTATCAGCGCGCGTACGTCATCGAGGCTCGCACGTGCGTCCGCAATGAAGGAATTATCCGGCTGCCGGACGATCGCCGGCGGCTCGTCGCTGTCATGCTCGTCGTCGATCTCGCCGACGATCTGCTCGACGATGTCCTCCATCGACACCAGCCCGTCGGTGCCGCCATATTCGTCGACCACCAGGGCCAGATGAATGCGCGAGGCCTGCATTTGTACGAGGAGGTCGATCGCGCGCATCGATGGCGGCACATAGAGCAGCTTGCGGATGATGTTGGCTTGCGACAACGGTAGCGCGAGATCGACCGCGCGCAGGTCGAGGCCGGCAGGCGGGGGCTTCTTTCGCCGGGTCTTGGTGGTATCGGGCACGCGCGCTCTCGCGGTCATGAAGGCGAGCAGATCGCGGATATGCACCATGCCCTCGGGATCGTCGAGCGATTCATTGTAGACAACCAGCCGTGAATGCGCGGCGCGCTCGAACAGATCCATCAATTCGCCGAGCGGAACGTCGCGCTTGACCGCGATCATATCGGCGCGGTGCACCATGACGTCGGCGATGCGCCGCTCATGCAGGCCGAGGATGTTGCGCAGCATCGCGCGCTCGACCGCGGTGAAGCCGACCTCGTCGGGTTGCGACGCATCGAGCACGACCTGCAGGTCGTCACGCACCGATCCCGGCTTCCAGCCGAACAAGGTGCGGATGGCGCGCAGCAGCCAGTTCTCCGCCGTGGGGCGCGCGAGCCCGCCCGGCGGCAGCACGACAGGCAGGTTGCGCGTGTTGCGCGGATTGTCGTGGGTCGGTTCGGAGTCCGTCATTTCAGTCCATCCGTTCCCGGTCCGCATACGGATCGGGAATCCCGAGCTGCGCCAGGATCTCGGTTTCCAGAGATTCCATTTCGTCGGCGTCGGCGTCGGTTTCGTGATCGTAGCCGATCAGATGCAGGAAGCCATGCACCGCAAGGTGACTCAAATGATGATCGAACGGCTTTCCTTCCTCATCAGCCTCGCGTCGCATCGTCTCGTACGCGATCGCGATGTCGCCAAGCATGGGTGGCGCGTCGCCCGGCTTGCGCGCGCTTTCCGGCTGCAGCGCGGGAAACGACAGCACATTGGTCGGCTTGTCGATGCCGCGCCAGTTGTTGTTGAGCGTGCGGATGCCTGAATCATCGGTCAGCATGACCGCGAGCTCGGTTTCACCGACATCGGCCTCGACGGCTTCGGCCGCGGTCGCGATCGCGCGCTGGATCACGGCTTCGGCGTCGGGCTCGTTCTGCCAGCAATCGGCGACAACGAGAACCTCGGTCATGGGTAGGGTGAGTTGCGACATCATATGAGAAAAAATCTATCCGGCGCGCCCGCCGGCCAGGGTGACATTACATCACTTGCCGGCCGGCTTCTGCGGCGCTCCTTCGTAAGCCGCGACGATGCGCGCCACCAGCTCATGGCGGATCACGTCTTCGGCGGTGAATCTCACCTGGGCCACGCCCTCGACACCGTTGAGCAGCTTGGCCGCCTCTGCAAGGCCGGAGGTCTGGCCGTGCGGCAGGTCGACCTGCGACGGATCGCCGGTCACGATCATGCGGCTGTTTTCGCCGAGCCGGGTCAGGAACATCTTCATCTGCATCGAGGTGGTGTTCTGCGCCTCGTCAAGGATGATGGCGGCATTGGTGAGCGTGCGGCCGCGCATGAAGGCGAGCGGCGCGATCTCGATCTCGCCGGTCTGCAGCGCGCGCTCCACGATCCGCGCATCCATCAAGTCATAGAGCGCGTCGTAGATCGGCCGCAGATAGGGATCGACCTTCTCGCGGAGATCGCCGGGCAGGAAGCCCAGCCGTTCGCCTGCCTCGACCGCCGGCCGCGACAGGATGATACGATCGACTTCCTTGCGTTCGAACAATTGCGCTGCCTGCGCCACCGCAAGCCAGGTCTTGCCGGTGCCGGCGGGACCGACGCCGAACACGAGCTCGTGGCGCTTCAGCGCGCGAATATAGGAGTCCTGCGCGGCGGTGCGCGCCCGCACCGGGCGCTTGCGCAGATTGATGGTCTCGAATGTCGACTTGGCCGCTTTGGCATCGTACTCGAACAGCGAACCCTGCGCGATCACCGCGCGGATCGCGCCTTCGACGTCGCCCTGCGCAACGTCCTGGCCCTTCACGGCCTGCGCATAGAGCGTTTCCAGCACGCGCCGCGCGGCGTCGCAGCCGTCGCGCGAGCCGGCGATGGTGATGTGGTTGCCGCGGGAATCGACGACGATGCCGAGCCGGCGCTCGATCTGCGCGAGATTTTGTCCATAAGGCCCGACGAGCGCGGAAGCCGCGCGATTGTCGTCGAAGTCGATGACGACCTGTGTCTCGGGCGGAACCTGCATGTCGCGGTCAAATTTGCGGCTAGGAGCGAGCGAAGGCGAATCCGATGCGCTTTTTGGCAAGGGTTCAGGCTCCAATGGTCATTTGAGAGGACGAAGGCCGGATGCCGCCTGGTGACGTGACGAGCTCGCCGAGCAGGCTGTAGCGCTCGAGGCTACCGATCTTCACCGGCAGCACCTGGCCGATGATGCCGGGAGAGGCCATCACATGCGCGGGCTGCAGATAGGCGGTCCGGCCGACGACCTGGCCGGGATTGCGGGCGGCGCGCTCGAACAGCACATCGACCGTGGTGCCAATCGCAGCCCTGTTGAAGGCCGATTGCTGACTGTCGATCAATTCCTGGAGCCGCGCCAATCGCTCGTCCATGTCCGCTAGTGTCACCGTCTCCTGCATCTCCGCCGCCGGCGTCCCTGGCCGTGGCGAATATTTGAACGAATAGGCGGCAGCGTAACCGATTTGCGTGACAAGCGCGAGTGTGGCGGAAAAATCCGCCGCGGTTTCGCCGGGGAAGCCAACGATAAAATCTGATGAAAATGCAATGTCTTGGCGCGCCCGACGAAAACGCTCGATCACATCGCGGTAATCGCCGACGGTATGTTTGCGGTTCATGGCCGCAAGAATGCGGTCGGAACCGGACTGGACCGGCAGGTGCACGAACGGCATCAGCGCCGGCAGATCGCGATGCGCCTCGAGGAGCGAATCATCGACGTCGCGTGGATGGCTGGTCGAATAGCGCAGCCGCGCGATGCCGGGGATGGCGGCGAGATGATGCAGCAACTTGCCGAGCGGCCAGGCGCGGCCATCAGGTCCCTCGCCGTGGTAGGCGTTGACGTTCTGGCCGATCAGCGTCAGCTCGCGCACGCCATGGTCGGCAAGACGCTTCACATCCTCGACGATCTTGTCGACCGGGCGCGATACTTCAGCGCCGCGCGTATAGGGCACCACGCAGAAGGTGCAGAACTTGTCGCAGCCTTCCTGCACGGTGACGAAGGCTGAAATGCCACGGGCGCGGATCGCATCCGATTTCGGCTGCGGCAGGAAACCAAACTTGTCCTGGGGCGGAAACTCGGTCTCGACAGCTTTGCCGTCCCGCGCGGCGCGCGCCAGAAGCTCCGGCAGATGATGATAGCTCTGCGGACCGACCACGACATCGACGACCGGCGCGCGGCGGATGATCTCATCGCCCTCGGCCTGCGCGACACAGCCCGCCACCGCAATGCGCATGTCGCGGCCTAGGCGCGCGGCTTCGTCCCTGGCGACGCGCAGCCGGCCGAGCTCCGAATAGACCTTCTCCGAGGCCTTCTCGCGGATATGGCAGGTGTTGAGGATCACGAGGTCCGCTTCTTCAGCGCTCGCCGTCTCGACAAAGCCTTCGGCGGCCAGCGTGTCCACCATGCGCTGCGCATCGTAGACGTTCATCTGGCAGCCGTAAGACTTGATATGCAGCTTGCGCGGCGGCTTCATGGAACCTGTATGCGGGATGGAACCGACGCCCTCTGGGCGTCGAGGCTCAAATATAGGCTAAACCGCCGAAAATCCAGCTTTGGTGACAGTCATTCCGGGACGGTGTGCCAGCATCGAACCATGGTGCGCAATTGCGCATCTGAGAATCCCGAGATTCCGGGTCTGGTGCTCACGCACCATCCCGGAATGACGAAGGAGAGGCTTCAGCCCGCGATCACAGCGGTGCCAACCTTCCGGACCAAACCGGGCAATTCCCGCATATCGTCGAACACCAGCGCCGCCCCGGCTTCAACCAGCGTGTCGGCGTGGCCCGGCTGGCAATGGCTCCCACCGTGGAAACCGAGCACGGTCATGCCCGCGGCGACCGCACCGGTAACGCCCGCCACGCTGTCTTCGATGACGAGGCATCGAGCGGGCAATGCGTGCATCCGTTCGGCGGCAAACAGAAACAGGTCCGGCGCGGGTTTGCCGTTGAGTACCTGCACGGCAGAGAAAATGTGCGGCGCGAACCGCTCATACAATCCAACCCGATTGAGACTGGCGCTGATCTTCTCGGGCGGGCCGCTCGATGCCACGCATTTCGGCAAGGAAATCCCGGTCAGCGCCACCTCGATATTGGGTGTGGCTTCCAGCGAAACCGCAAACGATCGGAAGATCTCGGCGTATACCTGGGTATGGAAGTCATCGGGCAGCTTCCGGTCCAATTCAGCTTCGATCTCGCGCGCTGCCTGACGCATGGAATGGCCGAGGAAGCGATGCATCACCTGTTCCTTGGTGATCGGGTAGCCATGCCGCGTCAGCACGGTCGCATGCGCACGGCAGGAAATCACCTCGCTGTCGACGAGCACGCCGTCGCAATCGAAAATGATGAGATCGATTGGCACGGGCGCGGCGGATTTCAGGTGGGCGATTTGTCGTCGTCGAGCGGAACGCAATAGAGCTCGAGCCGGTGATCGACCAGCTTGAAGCCGAGCTTTCGCGCGATCTCGGCCTGCAGTTTCTCGATCTCTTCGTTGGTGAATTCGATCACCTTGCCGTCGCGCAGATTGATCAGGTGGTCGTGGTGGCTGTCGCGCATCTGCTCGTAGCGCGCACGGCCTTCGCGGAAATCATGGCGCTCGATGATGCCGGCGTCCTCGAACAGCTTCACGGTGCGGTACACGGTCGAGATCGAGATCTTGTCGTCGACCGCGACACAGCGCCGGTACAGTTCCTCCACGTCCGGGTGGTCGGAAGCCTCCGCCAGCACGCGCGCGATCACCCGGCGCTGCTCGGTCATGCGCATGCCGGTGGCAGCGCAGCGGGCTTCGATGCCGGTGGCCTTCGGCGCCGGCGGGGATTTCAGTACGGTCATGGGGTTTTTGCCTTGGGTGGATTCTGCCACCTCGCGCATTCTACGACAAGTCTCGACGCATCAGAAGTGCATTCAACTGTTCCCCACGGGCCTGCCGATAATAGCGTTCGCGGCGTCCGACGACGGCGAACCCGGCCCTTTCATACAGCCGCCGCGCCGGCGCGTTGTTTTCCTCGACTTCGAGAAATATCGTGCGCACGCCTCTTCCCGCGAGATGACCAAGGTGCGTCAGGAGCAGGTTGCGAGACAAGCTGCGGCCGCGATGACCGGCGTCGATGGCGATCGACAATATCTCGGCTTCGTCCGCGCCCATGCGCGAGACCGCAAAGCCGATGGTCTTCCGCCGAAGACGCAAGCGATGCACCAGCGTGTTGCGCTCGGCGATCATGCTTTCGAATTCGCTTTCGCCCCAGCCGCGATGAAAGGACGCCGCATGAAGTTGGGCCAGCCGTGATGCATCTCGTTGCGTGGCAGGTTCGATCGAGGGCGTGCCCCCACTGAGCCAATCCGAAAACCACGCCATCATGAGGCTGCAGGCTGCGAGGCGATCGCATCCTGCGACGGCTTCGCATCGACCGCGCGCAGATAATAAGGCTTTGGCGGCGCGGTATCCGGATTCACCGCCGCACCGAGCCAGGCCACCCAGGTAATGTCGGGCGCTGGTTGCGCATCGACCTCGAACGGCGGCGGCGCATCCGATGGCCAGCGATCGGCGAGAATTTTGGCGGCGTTGCCGACCAGATACGGCGTGCCGAAGCGCGAGGCAGTCAGCGCTTCCTCTATGCTCGCGACCTTTGGGCGGACCAGCGAGCTGCCGTTTCCACTGACCGCCTGCAGGTAGACGTGGTCATGCCGCGCGTCGATCGCCGAGATCACCGGCTGCTCGGCGCCTTCGCTGACAATCGGGGCGGCGTAGGCGGAGAGTGTGGTGAGCCCCACCACCGGCTTGCTCGCGGCAAGTCCAATGCCGCGTGCCGCCGACAGCCCGACACGCAAGCCCGTAAAGCTGCCGGGACCACTGGTGACCGCGATACGGTCGAGCGCGGCGAATGGAATTCCTGCTTCCTTCATCACGCGCGCGATCAGCGGCATCAGCGCTTCGGCATGTCCGCGCTTCATCGCCTGCGATTCGCTCGCAATAACGTTGCTCGTGCCGGTATCGAGTACGGCGGCCGCGCAGGCGTCGAGTGCGGTATCGATGGCGAGGATCAGCATTGCTCAAAGTCTAGCATTGTCAGGCATTCCCGTGGAATTCCGGTGCTCAACCACAGGGTTTCGGTCGCGGAACCTTCGTGCCCGATATATGACATGTGACGCGCATAGTGCAACCGGTGATATATGTAAGTCATTGAAACAAAAGGATATTAATTTAAAATTAGTCAAATCATGAGAGCCTTAACCAAGCCAAAGCAAGCCCATTTTCGGGTTCGCGGCACGTTTTCCCGGCAAATCAATCAATCGCCCCTATCAGGCAGAGAGAGGCCCTCATGACTTTGTGGCGCATCAATACGAAGGCGCGCGACGCGCTCGCCCAGGCCGACGCGATCAGCAAATCCCAGGCCATGATCGAGTTCAACATGGACGGGACCATCGTCAGCGCCAACCAGAACTTCCTGGATGCGATGGGATACAAGCTGCCGGAGATCGTCGGCCAGCACCATCAGGTGTTCATGCCGCCCGAGGCGCGCGACAGCACCGAATACCGCGCGTTCTGGGCCGACCTCAATCTCGGCAAGTACAAGGCCGGCGAATTCAAGCGTCTCGGCAAGGGCGACCGCGAAATCTGGATCCAGGCCTCCTACAACCCGGTCGTGGATTCGAGTGGCAAGGTCGTGAAGGTCGTCAAGTTCGCGAGCGACATCACCTCGCAGAAGTTCCGCAGCATGGAGGACGCCGGCAAGATCGCGGCGATTGGCCGCGCCCAGGCCGTGATCGAGTTCAATCTCGACGGCACCATCATCGCCGCCAACGAGAATTTCCTGGGTGCGCTCGGCTATTCGCTCGCCGAAATCCAGGGCAAGCATCACAGCATATTCGTGGCGCCAGGCGAGCGCGAAAGCGGCGCCTACCGCGAGTTCTGGGCCGGCCTCAATCGCGGCGAATTCCGTTCCGGCGAATTCAAGCGGTTCGGCAAGGGCGGCAAGGAGGTCTGGATTCTTGCCTCCTACAATCCGATCCTCGACGACGCCGGCAAGCCGTTCAAGGTGGTGAAATTTGCTTCCGACGTCACGGCGGAGAAGCTCAAGGCGGCCGACTTTGCCGGCCAGATCGAGGCGATCGGCAAGTCGCAGGCGGTGATCGAGTTCAACGTGGACGGCGTGGTGCTCAACGCCAACGAGAATTTCCTCGCCGCGCTCGGCTACACGCTGTCGGAAATCCAGGGCAAGCATCATCAGATGTTCGTGGCGGCGGAAGCGCACGGCAGCACGGAATATCGGGACTTCTGGCAGGCCCTCAATCGCGGCGAGTTCCAGTCGGGCGAATACAAACGCGTCGGCAAGGGCGGCAGGGACGTCTGGATCCAGGCTTCTTATAACCCGATCCGCGATCTCAACGGCAAGCCTTACAAGGTGGTGAAATACGCCTCCGATGTCACCGCCCAGGTGGTCGCGCGCATGAAGAGCGAAAAAGTGCGCGACATGATGGAATTGGTCGCGGCGGGCGCGGAGGAGTTGAACGCGTCGGTCCGCGAAATCTCCGAAGCCATGTCGAAGTCGAAGGAGACGGCGAACGATGCCGTAGGCCGCGTCGAGTCGGCCGACCAGCAGGCGCAACGGCTGAGCGAAGCGGCGGAGTTGATGCGCAGCATCGTGCAGTTGATCGGCGACATCACCGGTCAGATCAACCTGCTCGCGCTCAACGCCACGATCGAATCGGCGCGTGCCGGCGAGGCTGGCCGCGGCTTTGCGGTGGTGGCGGCGGAAGTCAAGAACCTGGCCAATCAGGCCAAGCAGGCGACCGACAAGATCGAGCAGGAGATCGGCAATCTGAATGCCATTTCGGGCGACGTCGTATCGGCCCTCGATACCATCAGAAAAGCCATCCAGAGCGTCAATGAATATGTGACGTCGACGGCGGCGGCGGTCGAGGAACAGAGCGCGGTCACCAGCGAGATGTCCACCGGCATGCAGCGCGCCGCTGCCGAAGCCGCTGCCATCGGACAGGCGGCTTGATTTGATCAGTCATTCCGCGGCGATGCGAAGCATCGAGCCATGGTGCGCAATTGCGCACCTGAGAATCTCGAGATTCCGGGTCTGGTACTGACGCACCATCCCGGAATGACGCTTTGTCGATTGCCGCATCGCGTTCGCTCCTCGCAATGCGAGTCGCGTCACATCGGCCGGACTTCGACCACGTCGGGCACGAAGTGCCGCAGCAAATTCTGGATGCCGTGCTGCAGGGTTGCGGTCGATGACGGGCAGCCGGAGCAGGCGCCCTTCATGTTGAGATAGACGATCCCGTCCTTGAAGCCGCGGAAGGTGATGTCGCCGCCGTCATTGGCGACCGCGGGACGCACCCGCGTCTCGATCAGATCCTTGATCTGCTCGACCGTCTCGGCATCGGCCTCGTCGAAGAACTCGTCTTCCTCGTCCGACAGCTCGTCGTTCGCCACCGTGCCGTCGGCGAGCAGCGGCGCGCCGGACATGTAGTGCTCCATGATGGCGCCGAGGATCGCGGGCTTCAAATGCTGCCAGTCGCCCTCGTCCTTGGTCACGGTGATGAAGTCGGAGCCGTAGAACACGCCGGTCACGCCGGTCACGCCGAACAGCTTTTCGGCGAGCGGCGAGCGCGCGGCGGATTCGCGGCTGGCGAATTCCATGGTGCCGCCGTCGAGTACGAGGCGGCCGGGGATGAACTTGAGCGTAGCGGGATTGGGGGTGGCTTCGGTCTGAATGAACATGGTTTTCTCCGGCGTCGCCGGTTCAAGGCCGGCGCGTTGAGCTTCTTCTAGCAAATGGCGACGGTTAATGCACCGATCAAGGCGCAAATCAGCGGTTCCAAAGCCGCATGGGCCTCAGGAAAGCGCGTCGATTTCGGCATCCGAGAGGTCGCCGGGCACGATCATCACCGGGATCGGAAACGAGCCGACGGTATTGGCCATGGTGGTGACCAGCGGCCCGGGCCCCTCGGCGCCGGGGCTGGCGGCCAGCACCAGCATGGCAATATCGGCGTCGGCGTCGATCACCTCGAGAAGCTGCTCGGTCGCGTCGCCCTCGCGGATCACGCGCTCGGGGGTGATCGCGGCAATGCCGTTGGCGCGGCCGGCGGCGCGATCGAGCGCCGCATTGGCGTTCTCATGCGCTTCGGCGCGCATGATGTCGGCCACTCCCAGCCATTCCTGGTTCTGGTCCTCGATCTCGATGATGCGCAGCATCACGACGCCGCCGCCGACGCGGATCGCCCAGCGGCTGGCGTAATAGACCGCGCGATCCCATTCCGCGGTGTCGTCAACGATAACCAGGCATTTCGGCTTGTGACCGGCTTCGTAGCTTCGTCGCTGCGTGGTCATGCATGTCCCGGCAAGCAAAAAAGCGCCAGTAACCATCGTGCCACAAGCCCCCTCCGTTTGGGAGAGGGCATCGCATTGCAGCATTTACTTGCGGATGAAGCCGACGATGTCCCTGGTCTTCTGCATGGTTTCCGCGGCGATCGCCCGGGCGCGGTCGGCGCCGTCGACCAGGATCGCGTCGATGTGGCCGGGATCGGCGGTGAGCCGTCGCATCTCGTCGGCAATCGGCGACAGTTTTGAAACGCACAATTCGACCAGCGCGTTCTTGAAGCTGGAGAATTGCCCGCCGCCGAATTCGCGCAGCACGTCGGCTTTGGCTTTCCCTGCGAGCGCGGCATAGATGCCGACGAGATTCTCGGCCTCGGGGCGCGTCTCGAGGCCCTTCTCCTCCGTCGGCAGCGGCTCAGGATCGGTTTTCGCCTTGCGGATCTTCTGCGCGATGGTGTCGGCGTCGTCCGTGAGGTTGATGCGCGAATTATCCGACGCGTCCGACTTCGACATCTTCTTGGTGCCGTCGCGCAGGCTCATCACCCGCGTCGCCGGCCCCGTGATCAGCGGCTCGGGCATCGGGAAGAACAACCCGTCATTGACACCCTGGAGGCGGATGGAGTCGCCAAAGTCATTGTTGAATTTCTGGGCGATATCGCGCGACAGCTCCAGGTGCTGCTTCTGGTCCTCGCCAACCGGCACATGGGTCGCGCGATAGAGCAGAATGTCGGCTGCCATCAGCACCGGATAGTCGTAGAGGCCGATGGAGGCGTTCTCGCGGTCCTTGCCCGCCTTCTCCTTGAACTGCGTCATGCGGTTCAGCCAGCCGAGCCGCGCCACGCAATTGAAGATCCACGTAAGCTCGGCGTGCTCCGCAACCTGGCTCTGGTTGAAAACGATCTGCTTTTTCGGATCGATGCCGCTCGCAATGAAAGCCGCCGTCACCTCGCGCGTGTTGCGCGCAAGCTCGACCGGGCCGCCCCAGACGTCGACCGGCACGGTGATGGCGTGCATGTCGACGACGCAATAGATGCAGTTATGCGTCTCCTGCAGCTTCACGAAGTTGACGATCGCGCCGAGGTAATTGCCGAGATGCAGATTGCCGGTGGGCTGGACGCCCGAAAAGACCCGTTCAACGAATGCCATCGTCCGTTCCCGTAAAAGTCGAATTTGGGGGTAGCGTTTGCCAACAGGCGCCTAGCGCCGTCAAGTACAAGCTAGGGCTTACGGGCGCAAGTGTTTGGCGGAGGACGTGTCGCCGCTTTCCCTTTGTCTGACCGCGTTAACCACCTCGCGCCAGCCCGTGACGTCGAAGGCGGCCAGCAACGCGCCATAGGCGGCGATTCCCGCGGCGATCGCGGCCAGCAGCCTGACTGCCTGCGCGAGGCCATGGTCGGCAACGGCGAGGCCGGCCGCGAGCCACAACAAGGCGCCCATCAGCAAGGCAGCCGCGGCGATGCGCGGCAGCCGGCGTCGCGCCGCCGCGTCCAGGGAGAAGCCGAAGCTCGAGGCGCCTTGCCGGATCAGGGAAAATGCGTTGCTCCAGGCGCCGCAGGCGATGGCGGCGGCAATGCCGGTTGCGCCAAAGAAGTGGCCGAGCAGCACGGCGAGCGCGATCGCGACGACAACAGCCTTCAGCGTCGCAAGCAGTGGTGCATGGGTATTTTCGCGCGCGAAAAAGGCCGGCGCCAGCGCTTTCACCAGCACATGCGCGGGCAGGCCGAGCGCGAGCCAGATCAGTGCGCGCGATGTCGAAGCCGTGTCGGCCGCCGTGAACGCGCCGTGCTCGAACAGCAGCCGCACGATCGGCTCGCTCAGCGCGATCAGGCCGAGCATGGCGGGCAGCGCCAGTCCCACCGCCAGCTCCAGCGCACGCGATTGCGCGCTCGCGATGGCGCTTTTGTCATCGCCATGGAGGGCGCGCGTCAATTCGGGGATCAGGACCGTGCCCATGGCGACGCCGACGATGCCGAGCGGCAGCTCGATCAGCCGGTTGGCGAAATAGAGCCATGACACCGCGGAGGGCAGGTTTGACGCGATGATCGCGCCCGCCACGATCAGAAGCTGCGGCGCGGAGCTCGCGACCATGCCGGGGATGGCGCGGGCGAGAAAGCCGTGCATGTCGGCCTCGAAGCTGACGCGCAGCGGCGTCGCCATGCGCTCGCCACGGCGCAGCGCCAGAATCAGCAATTGCAGGAAGCCCGCGATGCCGACTGTCGCGGCAAGCGCCGGCGCGACGAAATCCGCATCGCGATGCGCGGCGATGAGCACGATCATGACCGCGATCAGCGCGATGTTGAACAGGAGCGGCGAAAACGCGGTGAGAACAAAGCGGCCCTGCGCGCTCGCCAGCGCCAGCAGCACGGTCGCGGGGCCGGCAAAGGCGAGATAGGGCAGCATCAACCGCGCGTCGGTGACCGCGAGCCGCAACGTCTCCTGTCCGGCAAATCCAGGGGCGAACAGTGCGATCACAAGCGGCATCGCGAGGCCGATCGCCACCGTCGCCGCCAGCAGCGCGACGCTGATCGTGCCGAGCACGCGCCCGGCAAAGGCGGCCGCCGCCGCTGCGCCGCCGGTGTCGCGCAACCGCAGCCAGGCCGGTACCAGCGCGGCATTCAGCGCACCCTCGGACAGGAGCCGCCGTGCGACATTGACGAGCTGAAACGCGACCAGGAAGGCATCCGCGATCGCGCCGGTGCCGAGCAGCGCAGCGATCATGGAGTCCCGCAGGAAGCCCAACAGCCGCGAGGCCAGCGTGCCCGAGGAAACCGTGAGGAAGGAGCGGATCATGGGCTTCTATAGCAGCGTTGGCTGTGATAGGCCGCGCTGGCGGCGATGGTGCCAACAGGGTTTTGATGGATGGCTGACGCAAAATACGATGTTCTCGGCATTGGCAATGCGATTTTCGATGTGCTGGTTAAGACCGACGAAAAATTTCTTGGCCGATCACGGCATGACCAAGGGCGGCATGGCGCTGATCGACGAGGCCCGCGCGGCCTCGATCTATCGCGACATGGGTCCGGCGACCACGATGTCGGGCGGCTCCGCCGCCAACACCATTGTCGGGGTCGCGAGCTTTGGCGCTCGCGCCGCCTATGTCGGCAAGGTCAAGCAGGACGAGGTCGGCAAGCTCTATAGCCACGACATCCGCGCCGCCGGCGTCGCCTTCGACACCAGGCCTTCCGGGAATGGTCCGGCCACGGGTTGCTCCTACATCCTGGTCACCGGCGATGGCGAGCGCACCATGAACACTTATCTCGGCGCGGCGCAGAACCTGGTCCCGGCCGATATCGATGCGGGCGAAATCGCGGCGGCGAGGATCGTCTATCTCGAAGGCTATCTCTGGGACCCGAAGGACGCCAAGGACGCCTTCGTGAAGGCCGCGACGATCGCGCATGGCGCCGGCCGGCAGGTCGCGCTGACGCTGTCGGATGCGTTCTGCGTCGATCGCTATCGCGACGAGTTCGTCGAGTTGATGCGCAAGGGCACGGTCGATCTTGTCTTCGCCAACGAGGCCGAGCTGCATTCGCTCTATCAGACCGCCGATTTCGACACGGCGCTGAAGGCGTTTCGGCAAGACGTTAAGCTCGGCGTCGTCACCCGCAGCGAGAAAGGTTGCGTGGTGGTGTCAGCCAACGGTGTCGTCGCGGTGCCGGCTTCGCCGATCAAGGAGCTGGTCGACACCACCGGCGCCGGCGATCTCTTCGCAGCCGGGTTTCTGTTCGGTCTGGTTCGCAATGCGGGTTACGAAGATGCCGGCAGACTTGGCGCGCTCGCGGCAGCCGAAGTGATCCAGCATATCGGCGCGCGGCCGCAGGTGTCGCTGAAGGAGTTCGCGAAGAAGGCGGGTTGCCGGTGTAGGGCGGTCTCTTCGCGTTGCCCAGGATGCGGGAAGGGAAACAAGAATCGGAGATCATATCGCGCAAAAGGGCGGATAGCCTCAGTCTTCAACGTGCAGGAAGGTGGGATAATATCTATGGAATAGTCGGTAGCTCTTTATTGCTTGCAATGAAGTAGCCTCATCCATTGCCGGCAGAAATTTTAATGCCGATAGCATCCGCTTCGCACCCCGATGAAGGTTGATATCAAGTCGATACTGCTCCTTCAACGACAATATCGGTGCATATATCATTTGAAGATCGTTCCATCCGCGACACGCAAACCTCCAACGACGGAAATGATCATTGGGGAATCTATCGGGATTGTCGGTTTCGCTCACGGCACAGGTAATCGTCAGCATTCTGGTGCCGTCCTTATAGGACGTGATTAGGACTGGAGTAAACTTTAGCGTGGGTTGCTGGGCTTGCGCCGCGTCGGTAGCAAGTCCCAAACATCTGGCAAGTATATTTGGGAAATTCTCATCCGAAATAGAAGTTACATCGGTCGCCAGATATTCGGGAATCTGAGCACGGAGGCGCTCGGCGCGATACCCACCTGGAGTTGCGGCCCCCTTGTCCTTCCATTCGTCACCCCGGTTAAGCGAACGAACATCAGCGTTCAACGTGATGCGAAAGATATCACCATGTTTCAGTCTGACTAAGGTTTCGATAGTTTCCTGAAATTGAGCCCGCCTCTCGGCGCTCGTATAGTCTAGCCAAGCGATGACATTTCGCTTGTTCGGGAATCGTTGAAAGATAGTATCGATCTCCGAGGGCAGATTGGCACTGTGCATTTCCACACAGACCGTATCGCCGGTTGGCCTATTGAAGTTTTGCCGTGCTACTTCATTTGCATTCATGTCGAATGAAAAAAGCGCCCGTATTCCAAGCTTGCCGTAAATCGCGTGGTGATCAACAAGGTGTCGACCACCCATTGAAATATAGACATAATTTTCCGGGCTGCGGCCGGCCACTAGTCGCGACAAAAGTTCGAGGAACATTTGTCGATCAATAAATTTGTTGGGCCGTAGTTGATACGGAATATCATCCCCGCTCATTTGCGAGCGGCCTTTAACGTTCGATCGAAGCACTCTTGACCGACGACCGATGGCTTCTGGTCGCTTTCGCCAAATAGGTGCATTGAAACTCGTCGAATTACATCTTCCTTCTTTGTGAACGATATCCGGCGCATCGGATTGCGCTTCTCAGGGATCGGCAATGCCGCCGAGAGCTTCTTGGTACGGCTATCCCCACGAACGGCGGTTCCATGTTTGGACGCAAGGTTCACCTCAGTTCTGACATCTCTACGTCTTGCTTCGTTGAAGAATTTGGTAGCCTCGTCCTCCATTCCCTTCCATTTATTTGTAAAGTCCGTGCATTCCCGTAGACCTTCCATGCAGTACCGGCGGGCAAACAAATAAATTTCTTCACCGACATCTAGGTCGCGTTTCGTGGTCGAGATAGGTAACTTCTCAGGCTTGTCAGTCGAGAAAATTATAAAGCCGGCAATACCCCGGAATTGAGGGTGATATCTAGGAACGGTTCCATCTCCCCATCCGGTTTTCATTGATGTGTCGTTCAACAAGACCAGGCGATCATTGCAAATAACCGAAATCCCTGCCTGTTCACCTTCTTGAGGTCGCTCCGCCTCTTCGTCCATCTCCTCAAACCGAACTAGGGTGCGATAGAACCCGACAGTGACACGGACATGTACGCCATCGTGATCCGCTTCGAAATCGTAAGGGCGGACGCCGGATTTTCTCGGCGAATCCGTTGCGAACAACTGAAGAGTGCGGGCTCGCAACTTTTCTTCATTCACATAGATTGAAAAGCCTTTCTGAATGAGGTAGCCGAAGTGCTCGGAGATCGCATTCCGCAGTTCATTTATGAAGGCCGCGTTTCCGAAGTGTCGACTCACTTCAGTACGCAGAGTCGGCACGACAACAGTGACGCCCTTTTTTTCCCTGTTCTGCAGCTTATCGATGGGAAGGTCCCATTTGTCGTTTTCGGGGTTGAGCCAATCGCGCGTGTAATTGACCTCGAATGCTCCGTCGGCGGCATACGAATCAACGGCAGCTTCCTCGCCGATCTTGAAAATCGCGCGTTTCATTCCAATCCCGTACATGCCGATAGTAGGAATGCTTTGCTCTATCTTTGGCCGTCCGAGTAGAAACGCGTCCTTGATGGCGGCTTTTGGTATGCCGCCGCAATTGTCCGAGATGTCGAATGATTTTGCCGACAAGGTCAGTCGCGCTGTGTAGCCGTCATACGGTTTGTCGCCCCTCAATTTCCCCTTCAATTGGCGTGTGGCCCCATCGACGCAATTGTCGATCAAGTCGAGAATTGCATCCTTCAACTCGATGTCGCGTGTAAGCATCGAGACGAAAAACCGCTTCGTGGGTCCGCCCCAAATCGTCTCCTGTTCGCGTGCAGCCATACCTACCCCTCAGGTCGCTTGCTGCGGTGCAGCAAGGCAAAAGCGTAATAAGTGGTCGAAATTGCTCCGATATCTGCTGATTGTGCGGTGGACGACCCCCATTCCCGTTCGACGGCGGTTGACAAATCCGCTATGAACCCCCGGTGGATATCATCGTATCAGGAATGTTTTGGTGCAAGGCCAACCGGAGATTGTTGACCTTTTTTGCGGCTGCGGCGGATTTTCATTAGGAGCGCACCGGGCCGGGCTCGCACCCAGCATCGCATTCGACAACGATCCGATCCTTACATCGTCCTATTCCACAAACTTTCCTTCGACGAAACTGGTACTGGCAACTCTTCGTACCGTTGAAGGTGCGAACATACGACGGTTGCTTGGGAGAACTCCGGATGGAGTTTTCGGTGGACCTCCTTGCCAAGCATTTAGCGACATGGGCCACCGCAGAACCAACGATCCCCGTCGCAGTCTCCTTCGTCATTTTTTTCGGATCGTGTCCGAACTTAAACCGGGCTTCTTCGTTATGGAGAACGTCCGAGGGCTTGGCTACGATAGCGCCCGAGACCTTCTCGCAGAAAGTCTCGCATTAGTACCAAGCCGCTACGAAGTACTCGGTCCTTTAACTCTTGACGCGGCAGAGTTCGGTGCCGCTACCCTGCGCTCTCGGCTATTCATCATCGGCTATGATCCGGATCGTTGCGATCCGATTACGGCAGACGATCTCGAAGCGAAGAAGGTCGCTCCAGCCACCGTGCGCTCGGCGATAGCTGATCTTGTGGACGCGGAAATGATTGGTGAGACCGACGGCTTCGATACCTGGAAAATCGTACGGCCGGGTCGACCCAGCCATTATTCGGCTACCTTGCGGAGTGCCGATGGCACTTTCACGGGTCATCGCGTGACAATCCACACGCCGGAAGTTAAAAAAAGATTCAGAGGATTACGTCCCGGAGATGTCGATCCAATAGGCCGACATCCGCGACTTTCTTGGGATGGTCAGTGCCCCAACCTTCGCGCGGGTACGGGCAAGGACAAGGGCTCGTATCAATCCGTGCGTCCGATCCACCCTGACGAACCGAGAGTCATAACAGTTAGGGAGGGAGCCCGTTTGCAAGGCTTTCACGATTCCTTTAAATTCCATCCGACAGTTTGGCACAGTTTTCGAATGATCGGGAACAGCGTGTCGCCAATAATCGCGGAAGCGATTCTCTCGCTCATCGCGAAACGAATGGGACTGAAGCGACAATTTCAAATGGCTGCGGAGTGAATCGGATTGGTTGATCGCCTTACGCCGGCAAGACGATCTTGGCTTATGTCAAGAGTCCGAGGGAAGAATACGACCCCCGAACTTCGCGTTAGAGAAGTCGCTCATGGTTTGGGGCTTCGATTCAGACTTCACCGAGCCGATCTGCCGGGTAAGCCCGACCTCGTGTTTCCTAGCCGGCATTTGGCCGTATTCGTGCATGGATGCTATTGGCATAGGCATCGCGATTGTCCGAAGGCGTCGGCTCCTTCATCTCCGTTTTGGACGGCGAAATTTACTTCGAACGTCCGTCGGGATAGACGCGTGGAAAAGCAACTCCGATCTTTGGGATGGAGCGTCGTCGTGATTTGGGAGTGTGAGACAAAGAAGTCCGGATCCTTGAAAGGAATAGTGAGTAGACGCATAGCGCGACGTAAGACTTTCTCCAAATTCCCACCAAAGAAGGGAAGCGCGTCTCGGCCCAAACCCAGTCGATAGCGAGGGCGAGCCTTACCCTGCAAAAAACTTCCGATTTTCATAAATTTCCCTTGACCCCACCCCCAAATCACCAATACCTTGCTCCCCGTCCTGTCCCACTCGAGGGGCGTATCCGGATCGTCAGAGACGCGGGGCGGGATGCGGTGGACGCGGCAGCGTCAGGCGTGAAACGTGATGGCAGGGCGGGTTCGCAAGAATCTGTGAGCGATCAAACGGCGCGCTGACGAACGGCGCCTTGCCCGGCGAAGCCTCCTGGCATTGACGGGTCTTGCCCGGCGAAGCCTCTTGGCGAAGACGGGTTGCTGCGTACGGCAAAATCGTGTGGTCCTGACGCCTCAATGGTTGGCGTCAAGTCTGCGGAGGCCTGTCATCCCAACCGGGCTCTGACAGCCATATTCGCGAGACGACGGTGTCAAACAAGCCCGATCGCCGGGGAGAGCACGATATAAGGCGTAAAGCCATCGCGCAGGGAATGTCGGATTGCCTCCGCTGAACCTGTATGCTCGTGTGCGTTTGCTTCCTCCTTTTTGCACACGGGACCGCGGGTGCAGCGTGCATCCGGCATTCCCCGCGCCCTCTGATTTCAAGGCGCGAAAGTTTTTGGGCAAAGCTCGGGCGGATCGCGCCGCGAGAGCGCGAAACTGCGTCTTCTCCCTCGCCCCGCACTTGCGGGGCGAGGTGAAGGGAGCCTCACGCCGTCTTCGCCGCCTTCAACCCCAGCCGCGACTCGACCGCCTCGCGCATCAGGAATTTCTGGATCTTGCCGGTCACCGTCATCGGGAATTCGTCGACGAATTCCACATAGCGCGGAATCTTGTTGTGTGCGATCTGCCCGTCGCAGAACGCGCGCACTTCGTCGGCGGTGAGCGTCTCGCCCGAGCGGATTCGGACCCAGGCGCAGAGCTCCTCGCCATAGCGGTCGTCGGCGACGCCGAACACCTGCACGTCCTGAACCTTGGGATGGCGATACAGAAACTCCTCGATCTCGCGCGGATAGAGGTTCTCGCCGCCGCGGATCACCATGTCCTTGATGCGGCCGACGATGTTGCAATAGCCCTCGTCGTCGATCACGGCGAGGTCGCCGGTGTGCATCCAGCCGGCCTGGTCGATGACGTCGGCGGTCTTCTCGCGCTCGTCCCAATAGCCGAGCATGATGCTGTAGCCGCGGGTGCAAAGCTCGCCGCGTTCGCCGCGCGGCACGATCCTGCCTTCGAGGTCGACGACCTTGACCTCGACATGCGGGTGGATGCGCCCGACCGTCGACACGCGCCGCTCCAGGGGATCGTCGGTCGCGCTCTGGAAACTGACCGGACTGGTCTCGGTCATGCCGTAGGCGATCGTCACCTCGCGCATGTTCATCTCGTTGTTGGCGCGCTTCATCACCTCGATCGGGCAGGGCGCGCCGGCCATGATGCCGGTGCGCAACGATTTCAGGTCAAAGCGCGCGAATTCGGGATGATCGAGCTCGGCGATGAACATGGTCGGCACGCCGTAGACCGTGGTGCATTTCTCCTGCTCGATCGTCTTCAGCGTCGCCAGCGGATCAAAGCCTTCGCCGGGATAGACCATGGTCGCGCCCAGCGTGACGGAGGCGAGATTGCCCATCACCATGCCGAAGCAATGATAGAGCGGCACCGGGATGCAGATGCGGTCCTGCTCGGTCAGCCGCATGGCGCGGCCGGTGAAATAGCCGTTGTTGAGAATGTTGTGGTGCGTCAGCGTCACGCCCTTCGGCGAACCTGTGGTGCCGCTGGTGAACTGGATGTTCACGGGATCGTCGAATTGCAGGCTTTCGCCAAGCGCGGCGATCTGCTCGCGATGCCGCGCTCCGCCCATGCGCGGCACTTCGTCGAACGGGATGGTGCCCGGGCAGAGCGGTCCGCCGATCTGGATCACCGCGCGCAACTGCGGCAGCTTTGCCGCGCGCAGATGTCCTGGCTCGGCGCTTGCCAATCTCCGGCATCAGCGTATTCAGCATCTCCATGTAGTTGCTGGTCTTGAACGCGGTTGCCGTGACGATGGCGGCGCAGCCGACCTTGCCGAGCGCGAATTCCAGCTCGCTCAGGCGATAGGCCGGGTTGATGGTGACCAGGATGAGCCCGGCCTTCGCGGCGGCGAATTGCGTCAGCGTCCACTCGGGCCGGTTCAGCGACCAGATGCCGATCCGCTCGCCGCGCTGCAGGCCGAGCGCGAGGAAGCCGGCCGCCAGCGCGTCGACGCGCTCGGCGAATTCTCTCCAGGTCCAGCGCACATCATGGCTGGGCGACACCAGCGCTTCGCGTTTCGCCCCAGCGCTCAACCGCCTTGTCGAGGGCGTGGCCGATGGTCTCGCCAAGCAGCGGCGCATCGGAAATGCCGGAAACATAGCTGTCTGCTTTATGGGCCATTTGCTCCTCCCTCACGTCACGGCAATACCGCGTTTCCCGTCATCCTAGTTCGTTGGCGCCGGCCGCGCAGGCCCAACTTACGGTGGGGAGCAAAAAATAACCCTCCCCCGGGCGGGGGAGGGAACAACGTGTGATGAATATGCGTAAGGTATTACGCCGCCTTCTGGCCGCTGCCGGCATCGAGCCCGGCATAGACGCCGCGCTCGAAGCCCGCGAAGGCTTCAAGGCACTTGCCGTCCGCGAACGGCAAGAGCTGCATCAGGATCACGCCGCAGACGTCGCGCGACGGATCGATCCAGAAGTAGGTGTTGGCAAGACCGGCCCAGGCGAGACTGTTGGGGCTGCGGCCTTCCGGCGTCTTGGCGGTGTTGATCAGGAAGCTCAGCCCCCATTTCTTCACCTGATCCGGATAGAGATCGACGTCGTTGGTGTAGATCGGCGCCGACGAAATCATCTTGGTCACGTTGATGTCGCCGATGTGGTTCTGGCCCATGGTCGCTATCGTTTCGGCCTTCAGCACCTGGTTGCCGTTGCCTTTGCCCTTGTTCAGGATCATCTGGCAGAACTTGATGTAGTCGGCCGCGGTCGAATAGAGCCCGCCGCCGCCCATGTGGAATTCCGGATTCTGCTCGAGCTCGAAGGGCAGCGGCGCGAGGTTTCCATCCTCGCCGCGGACGTGCATGCCGACCAGCCGCTTGCGCATATCGTCCGTGATCTTGAAGCCGGTGTCGCTCATGCCAAGCGGCGTGAACACGTGATCGCGCAGATAGGCATCGAGCTTCTTGCCGCTCGCCGCTTCGACCGCCTTGCCGACGAAATCGATATTGATGCCGTATTCCCAGCGCGTGCCGGGATCGCTCGCGAGCGGCGTTTTCAGTGCGGCGTTCTGGCAGGTGGTGATTCCGGGAGTGCCGGTTTTCTCCAGATACGCCGCCTTGTCGCCATTCCACAGCTCGTAGCAGAAGCCGGCCGTGTGGGTCATGAGCTGGCGAAGCGTGATCGGCCTCTTGGCCGCCCGCAGCTTGGGCTCGCCCTTCGCATCGAAGCCTTCGAGCACCTGGGGCGAGGCGAGATCGGGCAGAAGTTTGCCGATCGGCTCATCCAGCGAAAGCTTGCCTTGTTCGACCAGTTGCATCGCGCCGGCGGTCGTGACCGCCTTGGTCATCGAGGCGATCCAGAACACGCTGTCCGCGGTCATGGCGTCGTCTTTTCCGAGGTCGCGCTTGCCGAACGCGCTCTGGTAGATCACTTCCTTGCCGTTCGCGGCCATCGCGACCACGCCGGGGATTTCCTTCGCGTCGGCCTTTTGACGCAGAACCTGATCGATCTGGGCCTTGCTTTGCATGGGGTCTCCTCCCGTTTGAGTTTTTGGAAGTGCCGCGATCTTCCTCCCGCTTGTTCGTTCCGGCAAGCGCGCATCCGGTCGCGCGGCATGGCGTATCGTCGATGTGAATCTCCGCGGGGGATCGCGATTTCGTGATGGCGGAGGACGGGTGGGCAGGAGCGAAAATGTCGCGAAACCGATACAGAACTGCCACACTTGCCACAATTTGCATGGGGATTTCGGGCTCTGCCGATGACCCTCACGCGCATCGGCGATATGCTCCGCCAGCGGTTGTCGATTGAGCCAAATTCAGTTGTAAGGCGTTCAAAGCACTGCAGAATTGGCAGTGTCGGAACCAATCCATTGATTCAAATGTTTGCAGCCTGAAGGCCGCGAGGAACTGAAAAATGATTTCGACTTGGAGTGAATGGAAGCGCTACCCCCGCGCCGGGCGCGGGGAAAACATCGAAGCGCCAATCTCCCCCGGCATTTATGAAGTTCGTGTCGCCACGACGGGCGCGTTGCACTCGTTCGGCGCGGTCGACAATGTGGCGCAGGCGCTGTCGCTGCTGTCGGTCGGTCCAAAATCCTGGTTCGGCCGCCGCGATGCGGCCGGGACGCCCGACCTCGAATACCGCACCTGCGCCACCTCCTCCAAGGCGGACGCCAAGACCGCAGCCGAGCGCATGATCGGCCGGCGCGAAACCTATATGAGCGGCGCGGCCTGAAGGCCGCCGCTTCGACGTCTCAAGATTGCTGAAAGCTGGTGCGCGTTGACGCCCGGTGCATTGCGGGTGGTTTGAGCCTATATCTGACCCAACACCCGCAACATCCCAGGGAGCAACGCCATGACCCCGACCGCAGCCGCACGCGCTTCGCAACCTTCCGCCCATTCGCTCCGTGATCGCCTGAAGGACGCCTCGCTGCTGCGAGACCGCTGCTACATCGATGGCGCCTGGGTCGGCACGCCGTCGCGGCCGGTGACCAATCCGGTCAATGGCGTCGAGCTTGCCAAGGTGCCCGTGATGAGCACCGCGGAAACCACGCAGGCGGTTGAAGCCGCCGAGCGCGCTTTCCCGGCCTGGGCCAAACTCACCGCGAAACAGCGCTCCAACATCCTGCGAAAATGGTTCGACCTGATCATCGCCAACCGCGAGGACCTGGCGCTGATCCTGACCTCCGAGCAGGGCAAGCCCCTGTCGGAGTCGCTCGGTGAAGTCGACATCAGCGGCGCCTATGTCGAATTTTTCGCCGAGGAAGCCCGGCGCGTCTATGGCGAGACCATTCCGACCCAGCGCGCGGATGCGCGGCTGCTGGCGATCAAGCAGCCGATCGGCGTCTGCGGCGCCATCACGCCGTGGAATTTTCCAAGCTCGATGATCACCCGCAAAGTGTCACCGGCGCTAGCCGCCGGCTGCACCGTGGTGCTTAAACCCGCCAACGAGACGCCGCTCAGCGCCCTGGCGCTGGTCGCGCTGGCTGAAAAGGCCGGCGTACCGAAGGGCGTGTTCAATATTCTCACCGGCAATTCGTCGGCGATCGGCAAGGTGCTGTGCGAGCACCCGGCCGTGCGTTTCGTCGGCTTCACCGGCTCGACCGAGGTCGGCAAGATCCTCTATCGGCAGGCCTCCGTCGGCGTGAAGAAGCTCGGGCTCGAGCTTGGCGGCAACGCGCCCTTCGTGGTGTTCGACGATGCCGATATCGACGCCGCTGTCGATGGAGCAATCGTGTCGAAATACCGCAACATGGGCCAGACCTGCGTCTGCGCCAACCGCATCTATGCGCAGGACAAGATCTACGACCAGTTCGTGGAAAAGCTGTCCAAAAAGGTCGCGGCGATGAAGATCGGCGACGGCACCGAGCAGGGCGTCGTGCAGGGGCCGCTGATCAACATGGATGCTGTCCTCAAGGTTGAAAAGCATATCGACGATGCCGTGAAAGGCGGCGCAAAAATCGTCACCGGCGGCAAACGCCACGCGCTCGGCGGTACCTTCTTCGAGCCGACCGTGCTCGCCAATGTGAAGCCCGACGCGCTGGTTGCGCATGAGGAGACATTTGGTCCGCTTGCACCGGTTTTCCGCTTCAAGGACGAGGCCGAGGTGATCGCAATGTGCAACAACTCGCCGTTTGGTCTGGCCTCTTACTTCTACTCGCGCGATCTCGGCCGCGTCTGGCGCGTGGCGGAAGGGCTGGAATCCGGCATGGTCGGCGTCAACACCGGCATCATCACCACCGAAGTCGCCCCCTTCGGCGGCGTGAAGGAGAGCGGCCTCGGCCGCGAAGGCTCGCATCACGGCATGGAAGAATATGTCGAGATCAAATACGTGATGATGGCGGGTGTATAAGCCCAGTCATTGCTTCGCTTCGCTCGCAATGACGCTCAGCCGGCTGGCGCCTGCAAACTCTCCATGAACTGCCTCAGCCGCGGCGCCCATTTGTGGGCGTCGCGGCCCGAGGCCGAGTGGCCGTATTCGCTGTCGAGCAGGAAATAATCCGCATCGACGCCGGCCGCCTTCAGCGCCGGCATCACTTGCTGCTCCAGCTCCGGCGGAAACAGCTTGTCGGTGCGCGACAGGATGTAGAGCACCTTGGCCTTGATCCTGCCGAGCTCGCTCGTCACGTCGAAGCTGCGCAGCGCCTTCGCCAGGATGAGCAGCGAATTGGCGTCAAAGCCTTCCGCCCATCGCGTCGCCTCTTCGCGGATTGCCTTTTCGATCTCGTCCGGGTCTGACAGCGTGTCGCGCAGCCGCGTCTCGATGCCATAGGTCTTCAATGTCGCGATGCGAATCTGGATCATGCTCTCCAGTACGCCGCCGAAATCGTAATAGTCGCCGCCGTTCCAGTTCGGGTTTTGCGACAGCGTTGCAATGAGGCGCGCGACATTGCCTTCGGAGCGCTCGCGCGGCACCCACGGCGAGGTCACGACCGGCGCGATCCCCTTCATCGCATCCGGATAATCGACCGCCCACTGGAAGGCCTGGAAGCCGCCGTAGGACGGCCCCACGATCGCGACCAGCTTCCTGATGCCGAGGCTGTCGAGCAGCAGGCGTTGGGTCGCGACAATGTCGCGCACGGTGATATCAGGGAAGTCCGGCCCGTAGCGTCGGCCGGTTTTCGGATTGATGCTCATCGCATTGGTCGACCCGTAGGACGAACCCAGCATGTTCGGGCAGATCGCGAAGAAGCGGTCGGTATCGACGGCCTGGCCCGGGCCGACCAGGGCGTTCCAGCTGCCTTCGCCGGTCGATCCGCCGGGATCGATCAACTGTGGGCCGCTGGTGTTGCCGTGGGTGATCAGCACCGCGTTATCGCGCGCCGGCGAGAGCGTGCCGAGCGTGCGGTAGGCGATGGAGACGTCCGGCATCACGACGCCACTCTGCAGGCGGAAATCACGGGTGGTGAAATTCCTGGATCCAGTTGCGGTCATGACCATCAGCCGTTCCTTATCTCGCCCTCGAAGGCGCCATGGCGGCCGGCGCCGGAGGCAAAGCGCGTCGCGCCTGACAGCGTCTCGCCGGAGGCAATCACCTCGAGCCCGCCGCGCATTTCATTGGCGATGGCCTCGTCCTCCCACAAGTCCCATTGCCGCAGCGCCGACAGGCGATCGGCACGCAGACAGGTCTGCGGGAATTTCGCGATGTCTCTGGCGAGCGCGATCGCGTGTGCACGGGTCTCGCCTTTCGGCACCAGCCGGTTGGCGAGCCCCATGCGCAGCGCCTCGGGTCCGCCGATCGGGCGTCCTGTGAGGATCAGGTCGATCGCCTGCGAATGGCCGATCAGCCGCGGCAGGCGAATGGTGCCGAGATCGATCAATGGCACGCCGAAGCGTCGGCAGAAGATGCCGAAGGTCGCATCCTCCGCGACAACGCGCATGTCGGCCCACAGCGCCAGCTCCATGCCGCCCGCGACCGCAAAGCCTTCGACCGCCGCGATCACCGGCTTCGACAGCCGCAGCCGGCTCGGCCCCATCGGCGCGATGGTGTTGTGTCCGCCGACCTCGCGCTTTTTCTCGCGATCGCCCTTGGCGACCGCCTTCAGATCGGCGCCCGCGCAGAAAGTGCCGCCGGTGCCGGTGAAGACAGCGACGGAAGCTTCCTCGTCTGCATCGAAGGCGAGGAAAGCATCGTAGAGTTTGCGCGCGGTCGCGCCATCGACGGCGTTGCGGCAATGCGGACGGTTGATGGAGATGATGGTGATGGTGCCATCGCGTTCGACCAGTACGGCATCGGGTTCGGACATGGTGCGCCTCCCTCAGATCAAATTTTTCAACTCACGTCCCGTCACGCGACGATAGGCCTCGAGATAACGTTGGCTGGTCGCATCCACCACGCTCGCCGGCAGCGGCGGCGCCGGCGCATCGCCGTTCCAGCGGCCGGCGCGGCGCTCGGCGTCGAGATAATCGCGCAGCGGTTGCTTGTCGAAACTCGGCTGCGGCTGGCCGGGTTTGTAGGCGTCCACCGCCCAGAAGCGCGATGAGTCCGGCGTCATTACCTCGTCGATCAGGATGATCCGCCCGTCCTTGTCGCGGCCGAACTCGAATTTGGTGTCGGCGATGATGATGCCTTGCTCGCGAGTCCTTTTTTCGCCGCGCTCATAGACCGCGCGCGTCATGCGCTCCAGTTGATCTGCGACCTCGCGTCCGACCACCTCGCGCATCCGCGCGATCGTGATGTTCTCGTCATGCCCGGTTTCGGCCTTGGTCGCCGGACTAAAGATAGCGGGGTCAAGCTTCGCGCTCTCGACCAGCTCCGACGCCAGCTTCTCGCCCGCCAGCGTGCCGTTCGTTGCGTATTCCTTCCAGGCGGAGCCGGAAATATAGCCGCGGATCACGCATTCGATCGGGAACACGGTGGTGCGCCTGCACAGCATCGCGCGACCGAGAATCTCGGCGCGATGGTCCTTCAACGCGGGCACCTCGCGGATGATCTCGTCGGCATCGGCCGAGATCATGTGATGCGGCACCACGCCTTCGAGCTCCCTGAACCAGAACGCGCTGATCTGGGTCAGCACCGCGCCCTTCATCGGAATGGTCTCGGCCATCACCACATCGAACGCGCTGATGCGGTCGGTGGTGAGCAGCAGCACGCAGTCGTCGCCGACGGCATAGATGTCGCGTACCTTGCCGCGCCCGATCCTCGGCAAGGGCAGTTCACTGGCGCGCATCGTGGTCATCGGCAAGGTCTCTCAAACAGGCAAGACAGGAGCAGCGGAGATAGCCTTAGTTTGTTGTTTGCGCATGATCTCTTTCGGAAAACCGCTGCACACTCTTCCGGATCATGCGCTACTCCGGCAGCGGAATGAACTCGTGCTCCTGCGGAACCGGCGCAAACCGGCCGGTTTTCCAGTCCTGTTTCGCTTGCTCGATCCGCTCCTTGCTGGAGGAGACGAAATTCCACCAGATGTGGCGCGGGCCTTCCAGCGCATCGCCGCCCAAAAACATCATCCGGGTCGGCCGGATCGCTTTCACGGTGATGCGGTCGCCAGGCCGGAAGATCAGGAGTTTCGGGCCCTCGTGGCGCTCGCTCGCGATCTCGACCTCGCCGTCGACGAGGTAGATCGCGCGCTCCTCGTGATCGGGATCCATCGGCACGCTGACGCCGGCCTCTGCCGTCACCTCGGTATAGAACCAGGGTGAGACCATCGTCACCGGCGAGGAAATGCCGAACGACGAGCCCGCAATCACGCGGGCGTTGAAGCCGCGCTCGGAAATCATCGGCAGATCGCCCGCGGCGTAATGCTGAAACGACGGCGCGATCTCCTCCTTGCCGGCCGGAAGCGCGATCCAGCTCTGCAGGCCCAGCATCTTCTGGCCGTTCTGGCGCTGCAGATCCGATGTGCGCTCGGAATGGGCGATGCCTTTTCCCGCGGTCATCAGGTTCATCGCGCCCGGCGTGATCTCCTGGACGTTGCCCTCGCTGTCGCGGTGCATGATGCTGCCGTCGAAGAGATAGGTGACGGTGGCAAGCCCGATATGCGGGTGTGGCCGCACGTCCATGCCCTTGCCGGAGACGAACTGCACCGGGCCGAAATGATCGAAGAAGATGAAGGGCCCGACCATCTGCCGCTTGCCATGCGGCAGCGCGCGCCGCACCGCAAAGCCGTCGCCGAGGTCGCGGGTGCGCGGCACGATGATCAATTCCAGCGCGTCGCAGGTCGTGGGATCGCCGAGTACGGGATCTTCGGAAGGTTGCCAGCTCATCTGAGCCTCCTTTATTTTGCCGCGAGCTTAACAGGAATTGGGGTGTGCGTCGTCATGGCATTGGCCGGGATCACGCTGACCGTCTAGGATGACGAAAGAATGATCCCATCGCTCAAAACAGGCATCACGCTGCCGCGACCGGATTGGCCGGGGATCGAAACGGAGCGTCTGTTGCTGCGGCAATGGCGGGCCTCCGATGTCGCGCCGAACACCGCGATGCTGTCCGATCCGCTCAGCGGGCGTTTCATCACGGCCGACGGCAAGCCCGTGACGGAGCCGATGAACGGCTGGCGCAATTCCGCGATCATGGCGGGCCACTGGGTGCTGCAGGGTTTTGGCATGTTCGTCGTCGAGGAGAAATCGTCGGGCAAGTTCGCCGGTCGCGTCGGTCCATTCTTCCCGCCGAACTGGCCGGGCTTCGAGGTCGGCTGGGGGATTGCGAACGAGTTTCGCGGCAAGGGGTATGCGGTCGAGGCAGCGCGGGCGTCGATCAATTGGTCGTTTGCGACCTTCGAGCTGGAGAAGATCCTCCACTGCATCGACCGCGAGAATGCGCCTTCGCAAGCCGTGGCGCGGCGGCTCGGCGCCACCATTGACGGCGAGACCGTGTTGCTGGGTCATCCTTCCGATATCTGGGTAACCTATCGCGATCGCTGGGACGGCTAGTTCGCCAGATTTGAACCGGCGTGTGATCTCCATTAGAATCACTCCTTCTCCCGCGACCGGACGATTATTATGTCGCTTGCTGCCGTCGAACTTGCATTGCGCGCCGCCACCATAGCCTTGCTGCTGGTGCTGGCGGCGTCGCTGTTCCGCGACTTCAGGAACAGCGAGGCTGGCCGGCTCGCTGTCTTGCTTGCCCTCGGCTCGGTCGCACACGCCGCCACAGCGGCGATTGGCGTCGCTCCGCCAATTTCGTTTTGGCACTCGCCGTTGATCGCGCTCTCGACTGGGAATGTCGTGGTGTTCTGGTTGTTCTCGCGTGCGCTGTTCGCCGACGGCTTCAGTTTGGGGTGGAGGCACGGGCTGATCTGGTTGGCGGTTGCCGTGTTCAGCTTTGTAAATTGTCTGTGGCTCGCACCCGCAGGCAATCCGAGGCTTTCCATCGTCGCCGTCAACCTGCTTGCGCTCGGCTTCATCGGCCTTGCGGTCGGACAGATGCTCTCGTCCTGGTCGGTTGATCTTGTCGAGGGCCGCCGTCGGCTCCGCGTTTTCATCGTGGCAGCGGTTGCAATCTATGGCGGCCTCAATGCGATCCTGCAGATGCTGGCGCTCCGTGGCGACGCTGCCGAGATCGCGAACGTTGCGAATATCGCCGTGCTTACCGGCATTGTTGCCGCGATCAGCTATGCGATGATGCAGGTGACCGCCCGCGAGCTGTTTCCGGCTGCGAGCGAGGCGCCGGCGAAGGCTGCAGCCGTTCCGGAGCCGGATGCGGCCGATCAAAAACTCGTCGATGCCCTGATGCGGCTGATGGCGGATGAGCGCATCTATCGCCACGACAACGTCACCATCGGTACGCTGGCGACGAAACTTTCGATCCCCGAATACAGGCTGCGGCGACTGATCAACCAGCGGCTCGGCTATCGCAACTTCAATGTCTTTCTCAACGAGCATCGTATCGAAGAGGCCAAGGCGGCGCTCGCCGACCCCACGCAGGCGGAGGTGCCCGTCATCACCATCGCGATGGATGCCGGCTTCCAGTCGCTGGGGCCGTTCAATCGCGCTTTCAAGGCCACGACGGGTGTTACCCCGAGCGAATATCGCAAGCTCAAGGCCTCCGCGGCCTGACCCGTAAAGAGCTGTAATCGCAGGTTGTTTTCGAAATCGGCGAGACCCATCCAATTTCCGGCCTACGTGATTTGGAATCCGGCGAGCGTCGTTGTGCGGCCTGTGGCTTCTCGCCGGCGAACGCTTAAGCCGGAGCCAGCCATGACCCGAAGAAAGACGATCCTCCTTCTCGCCGCCTCGACCGCGCTTGTCGCGCTCGCGGCGACCGCCGTGCGTGCCCGCGACGTGCCGAAAGTCGCGACCGGCTTTATCGCCAACGTGCTCTGCTCGGAGACCTTTGTGTCTGGGCTCGATCCCGCCAGGAACGTTGCCGAGACCATTGCGGCGATGCCGGGCGCGGGCCTGGTCGGCTGGGCGCTCGACTATCGCGTCGATCGCGCGCGCAAGGACGTCACGGTGTCGCTGCTTGGTCTTGGCGAGAGCCGCGCGGTCTATCGCGGCGAGCTCGGCTGCTTCCTCGATCATGGCGCTGCCGTACGCGACGTCGCCCTGCCGGCTGCCGACAAGCCGCAAGCACCGCTGTTGCCCGAGGTCGCCGGACCCTCGGTCGTCGCGCCGCAGAGCGAGGCGCTTGCCGCCGCACTCGACAGGGCCTTCGCCGAGCCCGACGCGCCGCCGTTCAGGCGTACGCGCGCGATCGTGGTGATGAAGGACGGCCGCATCATCGCCGAAGGCTATGCCGATGGCATCGGCATCGATACGCCGCTGCTCGGCTTCTCCTCGACCAAGTCGGTAATGTCGGCGCTGACAGGGATTCTCGTGCGGCAAGGCAAGCTCAAGCTCGACCAGCCGGCTCCGGTCGCCACGTGGCGAAGCCCCAATGATCCGCGCCACGCGATCACCGTCGATCAGCTGTTGCGCCACACGGCGGGCCTTGCGCTCGGAAGTTCCCTGCAGGCCTCGCTTGGTGCCGCGCTCGAGCCGGTCAACCAGATGAAATTCATGGAGACCGATATGGCGTCGTTCGCCGAAGCTGCACGGCTCGAAACAGCGCCGGGTAGCGCCTGGAACTACCACGACGGCAATTATCTCATTCTCTCGAAGCTGATCCTCGCTGCTGCCGGCGGCAAGCCCGCTGATTTTCTGCGTTTCGCTAGGCAGGAATTGTTTGACCCGCTCGGCATGGGCCATGTCACGCTCGAATTCGATGGCGTCGGCACGCCGGAAGGGTCGAGCCAGATGCTGGCGTCCGCGCGCGATTGGGCGCGCTTCGGCCAGCTCTATCTCAACGACGGCGTCGTCGGCGGAAAACGCATCCTGCCCGAGGGCTGGGTGAGATATTCGGCCTCGCCGACGCCGAATGCCTATGTCGGTTACGGCGCGGGCTTCTGGACCAATGGCGGCGACAGCATGGGCGCCAGCTATCGCATCGAACACGGCTGGCCCCGCGATGCGTTCTTTGCCAGGGGATCGATCGGACAATACGTCATCGTGATCCCGTCGCAGCATCTGGTGATCGCGCGCTTCGGCCGCACCGTGAACTGGCCGCTCGATGCCGACGGTGTGTCGCAGTTGGTTGCCGATGTCGTCGCCGCGACGGGCAACGCAAAACTGGTGGGCCGCAATTGATGTTTATTGCCTTCCGAGCAGCGTCGCCTGCTCGACGCGATCGAAGCGTTCGAGCGAAAGGATCGCATCCGCCAGCTGATCGGCGCGGCCGCTCAGCACAGGTCGCGCCAGCGTCAAGAATTTCTCCTGCATCGCCGCCGCATCCGGGAACGAAGTGGGCTCGCCGGAGGGATCGGCAAACAGCCGTTCGTGAATGCCATCAGCGGTCGTGATCGAGACACGCGCGCCAAAGGGATGGCTGCGGCCGACCTCGAGCCGGTCGTCCTGCACCACGTCGAACTTGTCGGCCAGCGCATCGACCGCCTTGTCGCCGAGCCGGTCGTAATCATCCCAGCCAAAGCTGCCCTGGTCGAGCGCGACCGCGCCGGTGAAGAACATCGAAAACTGTCCGCCGACGATCGAGGTCGGGTGCCGCTTGGTCGGGGCGTCGCCGGTCAGCGTGATGCCGTTGCGATGCAGGCCGACCTCGACGCGCTTGATCTGATCCGGCGTCAGATTGTGCTCGCGTCGCATGGCGATGATGGCGTCAAGCGCGGCATGGGTGTAGCGGCAGCTCGGATAGGGTTTGACGCCGATCTTCATGGTTTCATAGGTCGAGCCGAGTCCGGCGACCGCCTTGTCCGGATGCGGATTGTCGCTGTAGCCGACGAGCAGACCGTGCTTGCCTTCGACCGACTCGGTCGAGCCGACAAAATCATTGCGCGCCAGCGTGGCGGCAATCACGCCGTTCATGGCGGCGGCGCCGACCTGATAGCGCTTGTTCCAGGCGCCATTGACCAGGAATTGCAGCGATCCCGCGGCCTGGCTGCCGGAGACGCCGAAAGCCGCGACGATCTGCTGCTGCGACAGGCCGAACAGCTTGGCGGCGGCCGCCGCGGCGCCGTAGGTACCTGCGGTCGCGGTCGGGTGGAAGCCGCGCGCATAATGCGAGGTCGGATCGAGCGCGTTGCCGAGCCGACAGCAGACTTCATAGCCCGCGACGATGGCCGTCAGCACGTCACGACCGGAGGCGCCGACCATCTCGCCGACAGCAAATGCAGCCGGCACCACGGGGGCGCTCGCGTGCAGGGAGGAATCCGCGTGGGTATCGTCGAAATCCAGGGAGTGGCCGAGCGCGCCGTTGAGCAGCGCCGCCACTGCCGGCGTCCAGGTCTTGTTGTCGCCGAACACGGTGGATTCGCCCTTGCCGTCGAGCGCCAGCGCTTCCAGCATCTTCAGGAGCGACGGTGTCGATTCCGCATCGCGCCGGGCGCGGATCGCGCTGCCGAGGAAATCGAGCGTCAGCACCTTGGCGCGCTCCAATACCTCCGGCGGAATGTCCTCGAATTTCAGCTCGGCGACATAGCCTGCGAGCGTGTCGGTTTCATGCGCCATGGCGTTGCCTCGTATGTTCTCGGGTTGGTTTTAGGTACGGCGGGGCCGCGGGATCGTCAATTGGCGTCAGGGCGGGGCAGCCATGGATAATCGGTCGGCCAATAGCCGGAAACGCAGGATCAGCAGTGTCGCATAGACCAGCGTGCCGAGCGACAGCCCGACCCAGACGCCGATTGCGCCAAGTGGCGTGAAGAAAGCGAGCGCATACGCCAGGCAGAATCCGATCACCCAATAGCTGACCGCGGCGAAAAGGAGCGGCACACGGGTATCGTTGATGCCGCGCAGCGCGCCGGCGGCGATGGTCTGCAGCCCGTCGGTGACGAAGAAAGTCGCGCCGACCATGAGGAGCTGCGCAGCGAGCGTGACGGTGGCGTCGATATTCCCGAGGTTCTCGCCAAGGAACAGCCGCGCGATCGCAAAACGCGTCACGATCACGGCAAGCGTGAGCACGAGGCTGAATGCGATGCCGACCCACATCGCGACCAGCCCGGCACGCCTGACGCCGGCAGCATCATCGGCGCCGACCGCGTGCCCGACCCGCACGGTCGCGGCCATGCTGATCCCGTAGGGGATCATGAACAGGATGGCGGTGACCTGCAGCGCGATCTGATGCGCCGCCAGCGCCGTGGTCGAGATCATGCCCATCAGCAGCGCGGCCGACGAGAACAGGCCATACTCCAGCAGGAACGAGATCGAGATCGGTGCGCCGATCACAACGAGCTGTCGCATCAGAACCCAGTCGATCCGCCAGAGCCGCGCCAGGATGTGATAGCTCTTGAATGGTTCTTGCCGCGTGGCGATCCACAGGCCTGCCAGGAAGGAGGCCCCGTTGACAGTGGCGGAGGCCAGCCCAACTCCGAATATTCCGAGCCGCGGCAGGCCGAACTCGCCATAGAGCAACAGATAGACCAGGAGCGCGTTGAGCGGAATTGCGGCAAGCGTGATCCAAAGGATCGGCTGCGGCCGGTTCACCGCGCCCATGAAGCCGCGGATGGCGATGAACCACAGCGCCGGCGCGACGCCCCAGACGAGGCCGAAGAGATATTGCTGCGCGAGCCGCGCCGGCTCGTCGGCCTGGCCGAGCGCGCGCAGGATCTGCTCGCCGCGCAGCGGGAACACCATGATCGGCAGCGAGATCAGGAGCGCGGCCCACAGGCCCGCGCGCAGCGCGCGTCGCACCCCGCGCGGATCGCCTGCGCCGAACGCTTGCGCAGCCAGCGGCGCCACCGCCGACAGCAGCCCCATGCCCACGGTGAAAGCGACGAAATAGACCGTGCCGGCCAGCGCAGCGGCCGCGACGGCGGCATCGCCGAGCCGGCCGATGAAGGCGAGATCGGTCGTCATCATCGCGATCTGCCCAAGCTGCGTCGCCGCCATGGGGGCGGCGAGCTTCAGCGTCTCGGCAAGCTCCGCGGCGAGGTGGCCTCCGGCCTTCGTCGCGACGGGAGCCCGCTCGATCTGGTGTGACGTGGTCATGGGATGACAATAGCACTGCGCATGGCGGAAGGATGGAGCTTGTTCCAAATTCGATGTCGTCGCCCGGCTTGCCGCCTTCGCTAAAGCTTCGGCGCGCCTCAACACTGCAGGCCGCGTCGAAGCCTTGGCGTAGACGGGACTGCGCGATCCAGTATTCCAGCGACGATTGTGTGCAATCGAGACGCCTGTGGAATACTGGATGCCCCACATGCAGGACATGACAGCGGAGAAAAGCGCGATTCCACATTCCCGCGGCACGAAATGCCCGAGTCTTGCTTCAGTCATCACCCTCTTGAACGACAGAGGGTGCGGGGAGCGCCGGATGTTTAGTCGCACCCGCGGCTCGCATGCAAAAAAGAATGCCACGGATACGCCGAAACACCGGCGCTCCCTGCACAATGGTTTACGGCTTATACGGGGTCTCCTCGGAGTGCCGGGCTTGTTAGCCTCCGTCCTCCCGGGGAATCATACCCGGGGGTTGATCCCAGCGTCGGGGGATCGGGACAACACGATTTCGCTCGTCCGCGACGCGCACCACTCGTCAGTTGATGCCGCCTGCGTCCATCGCATCCCGCACCGCGTTTCGTGACGATCGCGAAGCGCCTCTGGTATCGAGCGCAGGACGCGCGAACTAAAGCCACTGATTTGCCCGACGGCACAAGTGCGGATGTCTGCGACAGAGTAACACGACGGGCAATTTGCGCATGTCCGATATGTGCGAACTGCCCGTCGTGCCGAACTTGCAACAACGGTCACTATGCACCCGAAGCAGACCCGTTGTACTCATTCTGAGTTTTGTCGGCCGTGACTCATAGGCGACATTTTGCGCTGGTGTGGTACGCTTCATCGGTCGAGCCAGGTAGTCTCATGCGGCGCCGTGACTTCATCAATGTCCTGTCCGGAGCCATCGCGGCTTGGCCGCTGGCGGCAAGCGCGCAGCAGCCGGCGATGCCGGTGGTGGGGTATCTCAGCAGCGGTACATCCGCTGGGTTCGCACCCTTCCTCGGGGCCTTTCAGCAGGGCCTGAGTGAAACGGGCTATGTCGAAGGTCGCAACGTCGCTCTTCAATACCGCTGGTCCGGGGGACAAGAGGATCGATTGGGCGCACTGGCCGCCGACCTCGTCAGTCGTCGGGTGGCGGTCATCGTTGCGACTGGCGGCTTGCATCCGGCGGTCGTCGCCAAGGCGGCAACTTCGACCATTCCGATCGTATTTACGGGCGGTAGCGATCCCGTGAAATATGGTCTCGTCGCCAGCCTCGCCCGCCCTGGTGGAAATGCGACCGGCGCGATCAACTTCTCCCCCGTGGTGACTGCGAAGCGGCTGGAGCTCTTGCGCGAGTTGCTCCCCACGGAGAGCACGATCGCCGTGCTCTTAAATCCGACCGACCCCAACAACGAAGCGGTACTGAGGGAGGTTCAAGAGGCAGCCCGCGCTATCGGACAAGCGATTCATGTCGTAAATGCCGGCAGCGAGCGCGACTTCGACGCGGCCTTTGCGGAAATCGTGCAACATCAAGCTTCCGCGCTATTCGTCATTGCCGACCCGTTGTACACCAGTCAGCGTGCTCGACTGGTGGCACTCGCTGCACAAAATGCCATCCCGGCCAGCTATGCGTTTCGTGATTTCCCGTTGGCCGGAGGTTTGATGAGTTACGGAGCTGACCTTCTTGACGTCCATCGTCAGGCAGGTGTCTACACCGGCCGGATTCTCAAGGGTGCCAAACCCGCCGATCTGCCGGTCCTGCAGCCAACCAAGTTTAATCTGGTCATCAATCGCAAGACGGCGAACTCGCTCGGACTGGAAATTCCGTCCAGGATTCTCGCACTCGCCGACGAGGTGATCGAATAAGTGCGCCAGCCGCAAGCTGGTGCGGTCCAGCCGGTGGGACCGTCATGTTCAGGCGATCATTGATATTCTTGCTTGCCGGCCCGCCACTTGGATGGTTGGGCTTATGCTTGGCGGCCGCAATTTCGTACGGGCCGCCCAGGCAAATGGGCGCAGTGCTACCCGGATTAATCGTCTTTTCTCCTTTCATCTTCGCAGTTGGAGTACTTCCCGCTTCGATCGCGTTTTGGTTAGACAACGCTTTGATTGAGAGGGGTTATCCATATGCGCGCCGAACCGGGAATAGCCCTTCGTGCAGATCGCCGCCTTCGGGTTCAGAACGGCTGACAGCCGCTTGTTTGACCCGAAGCGGAAGTGGTGGGCAGGATGCGTTTTAACCCGAGGCGCATATCGCGAGCTCCGCAATCTGTTATGCTGCGCTTGTTGGCCTGTGCTGGAGGCGGACATGAGGCGTCGGGACTTTGTGGCTATTGCCTGCGGTGCGCTCGCGTGGCCACTCATGGTGCGCGCGCAGCAAACCGATCGAGCCCGGCGTGTGGGCGTGCTGCCGACGGGCTATCGACAAGCCGATCCAGAAGGCCGCGCGCGCGTTGCAGCGTTCGTCGACACGCTCGGCAAGCTCGGTTGGAGCGATGGTCGCAACATCAGCGTAGAGGTCCGATGGCCGGGCAACGAGATCGACCAGATCAGGGCGGAAACAATCGCGCTCGCCGACACTGCGCCGGATGTGTTTGTAGTCAGTAGCAACGCCGCCCTCACCACCCTGAAAAAGCTGAACAAGGCCATACCGGCCATTTTCGTCCAGGTCTCGGACCCTGTCGGGGGCGGATTTGTCGACAGCCTCGCGCACCCCGATGGCAACATCACCGGGTTTCAGAATTTCGAGCCGGCGGTTGCCGGCAAGTGGCTGGGACTGCTGAAGGAGGGCGTGCCTGCACTCGGGCAGGTGGCTGTCACCGTCTACCGCGATACAGCGGCTCACTCGCAATTCCTGAGCGCAGCCCAGGCGGTCGCGCCGTCGCTTGGCGTTCGTGTCTCCGTTATCAGCGTTGAGGGGCGAGATGATCTCGAACGCGGAATTGTCGAATTTGCCGGCACGCCAAACGGCGGCGTGATCTTCCTGCCGCATCCCCACAGTATCGATCATCGTGCCGCCCTCGCCGGGGAAGCCATCCGGCTTCGTTTGCCGGCGATCTATCCGTTCCGCTATTTTGCGGTCGACGGCGGCCTGATGTCGTACGGGTTCGACCAGGTCGAGCAATGGCGGGGCGCTGCCAGTTACGTCGATCGCATCCTGCGTGGCGCCAGGCCGGGCGATCTGCCGGTGCAAGCGCCGACGAAGTACGATCTCGTCGTCAACCTCAAGACGGCAAAGGCGCTCGGCCTGACGATTTCGCCCTCGCTATTGGCGACTGCCGTCGAGGTGATCGAATAGGTTGTTTCGATCGTGAGGCGCCATGTCTGCATCTGTGCTCGGTTTCGGACTTGTGCCGCGCCAAAGGAAGAAACCCGTGATGCCCACGAGAAGCAGCAGGACGACGAGCCCGCCCGGATTGTGCATGTCGGGTCCTACCGCTCCCGCTCCGGCACACGCCTGATCTTGGCGCCGAGCGCGTTCAGCCGCTCTTCGATGCGCTCATAGCCGCGCTCGATCTGGTCGGCGTTATTGATCGTGGAGGTGCCTTCGGCGCAGACCGCAGCGAGCAGCATGGCCATGCCGGCGCGGATGTCGGGCGAGATCATCGAGGCGCCGTGAAGGCGGCTGGGGCCTGCGACAATCGCGCGGTGCGGGTCGCACAGCACGATGCGCGCGCCCATCGCGATCAGCTTGTCGACGAAGAACATCCGGGATTCGAACATCTTCTCGAACATCAGGATAACGCCGTCGCATTGGCTTGCGGTGACGATCGCAATCGACATCAGGTCGGCCGGGAAGGCCGGCCAGGGCTGATCCTCCAGCTTCGGCACATGGCCGCCAAAGTCGTCCTTGATCTTCAAGGTCTGATCCGAGGGCACGATCAGATCGTCGCCGGCAATCTCGCAGGCGATGCCGAGCCGCTCAAAGCCCATCAGGATCGAGCGCAGATGGGGGATGCCTGCGCGCACGATGCGCAGCGGCGAGCGCGTTACGGCGGCCAGGCCGATCAGCGAGCCGACCTCGATGTGATCAGGCTGGATCGCGTAGCTTGCCTGTCCCAGCGTCGCCTTGTCGTGCACCACCAAGGTGTTGGTGCCGATGCCCTCGATGTTGGCGCCGAGGGCGACCAGGAAATGCGCGAGGTCCTGCACATGCGGCTCGGAGGCGGCGTTGCGCAGATAAGTGGTGCCCTTGGCGGCGACGGCGGCGACCAGCGCGTTCTCGGTCGCGGTGACGCTGGGCTCGTCGAGGAAGACGTCGGCGCCGTGCAGCTCCCTGCTGCGGAATACGAGTTTGTCGGTGGCGGTGACAGTCGCCCCCAACTGCTCGAAGGCGAGGAAATGCGTGTCGAGCCGGCGGCGGCCGATCACGTCGCCGCCGGGCGGCGGCAGCGCCACCTCGCCGCAGCGGGCGAGCAGGGGCCCTGCCAACAGGATCGAGGCCCGAATGCGCGCGCACAGATCCCGATCGAGATCGGCGGCGCGGATGTCCCTGGCGTGGATCGCGAGCCGGTTGCGGCCGCGCCATTCGGCCGTGGCGCCGACCGAGCGGATCAGCTCCACCAGCGTTTCGGTGTCGCGGATGCGCGGGACGTTGTCGAGCGTGACAGGATGTTCGGTGAGCAGCGCAGCCGCGATGATCGGCAGCGCCGAGTTCTTGTTGCCGGATGGCTCGATGGCGCCGCTGAGCCGGTGACCGCCCTCAACGATATATTGAATGGGCGGCATGGAATACTCCGACTGTTACACGTCGACGTTGGCGCTGAGCGAGTTGTCCTGGATGAATTCGCGGCGGGGCTCGACCACATCGCCCATCAGCTTGGTGAAGATATCGTCGGCCTCGTCGACCTCCTTGATCTTGACCTGCAGCAATGAGCGCGCTTCGGTGTCGAGCGTGGTCTCCCAGAGCTGGCCCGGGTTCATCTCGCCGAGACCTTTGTAGCGCTGCAACGTGAGACCCTTGCGGCCGGTCTCGGTCACCGCCTCGAACAGACTGACCGGGCCGTGAATTGGTACCTCCGAATCCTTCCGGCGCAACAGGCCAGGTCGCGCATAGGCTTCCTGTAGCCGCGGCGCGTAATCGTCAAGCTTGCGGGCATCGGCCGAGCCGAGCAGCGCGTGATCGAGGATGGCGGCATCCTTGACGCCGCGCACCGTGCGCTCGAACAGGAACCCTTCGCCTTCGGTGAAGCGGCCGGTCCATCCGCGTTCGACCTCGTCGGCGAGTGCGTCGAGGCGCCTTGCGATGTAGTCGGCGGCGGCGACCGCTTTCGGCAGATCGCCGAAAACCTTGTGGCGCAAGACGCCCGCGATCGCGGCCTGTTCGACCACGGTGCGGTTATAGCGGCTGTGCAGGTTGCGCAGCACCGCCCGGATCGTCCGGGCTTCCTCGACCAGCGCAAGCAGGTCGCGCCCGGCGCGGTCGGCGCCGGAAGCCGGCTTGAACACGCAGTCGTCGAGGCCGGCGCCGATCAGGTAATCTTCCAGCGCGCGCTCGTCCTTCAGGTATTGCTCCGACTTGCCGCGCGAAACCTTGTAGAGCGGTGGCTGGGCGATATAGAGATGGCCGCGGTCGATGAGGTCGCGCATCTGCCGGTAGAAGAAGGTGAGCAAGAGCGTGCGGATGTGGGCGCCGTCGACGTCGGCATCGGTCATCACGATGATCTTGTGATAGCGCAGCTTGTCGACGGAGAAATCGTCGCTGATGCCGGTACCGAGCGCGGTGATCAGCGTGCCGATCTGCTCGGAGGAGAGCATCTTGTCGGTGCGCACGCGCTCGACGTTGAGGATCTTGCCGCGCAGTGGCAGCACGGCCTGGAATTCGCGATTGCGGCCCTGCTTGGCGCTGCCGCCGGCCGAGTCGCCCTCGACGATGAAGAGTTCAGATTTTGCGGGATCCTTTTCCTGGCAGTCGGCGAGCTTGCCGGGCAGCGAGGAGACGCTGAGCGGGTTCTTGCGCGTGAGCTCGCGCGCTTTTCGCGCGGCCTCGCGCGCGGCGGCCGCCTGGATCACCTTGCCGACGATCACTTTGGCTTCTGCGGGATGTTCCTCGAACCAGGCCTGAAGGGCCTCGTTGATGACGTTCTCGACCACCGGGCGGACCTCAGAGGAGACCAGCTTGTCTTTGGTCTGCGACGAGAACTTCGGATCCGGCACCTTCACCGACAGCACGGCGGTGAGGCCCTCGCGGCAGTCGTCGCCGGTGAGCGCGATCTTTTCCTTCTTCGCATTGGCCTCGGCATAGCCGTTGACCTGGCGGGTCAGCGCGCCGCGAAAGCCCGCCAGATGGGTGCCGCCGTCGCGCTGCGGGATGTTGTTGGTGAAGCACAGCACATTCTCATGGTAGCTGTCGTTCCACCAAAGTGCGGCCTCGATGCCGATGCCGTTGGCTTCCGAGCGCACCATGATCGGCGCGGGCACGATCGCCTTCTTGTTGCGATCGAGATATTTGACGAACTCCTCGACGCCGCCGTCGTAGCGCATCGCTTCGCGCTTCTCGACCGCGTGGCGCATGTCGGAGAGCACGATGTTGACGCCGGAATTGAGGAAGGCGAGCTCGCGCAGCCGGTGCTCCAGCGTCGCGAAATCATATTCGATGTTCTTGAACGTCTCCGTCGAGGCCTGAAACGTCACCTCGGTGCCGCGCCGGCCTGGCGCCTCGCCGACCACCTTCAGGGGCGCCACGGCGTCGCCATGGGCGAACTCGATGTAATGCTCCTTGTCGTCGCGCCAGATGCGCAAGCCCAGCTTGCTGGAGAGCGCGTTGACGACGGAGACGCCGACGCCGTGCAGGCCGCCGGAAACCTTGTAGGAGTTCTGGTCGAATTTGCCGCCGGCGTGGAGCTGGGTCATGATGACCTCTGCCGCCGAGATGCCTTCTCCCTTGTGGATGTCGACGGGAATGCCGCGGCCGTCGTCGCGCACCGTCACGGAATTGTCGGCGTTGAGCACGACCTCGACCCGGGTCGCGTAACCGGCAAGCGCCTCGTCGATCGCATTGTCGACGACCTCGTAGACCATGTGGTGCAGGCCACTGCCGTCATCGGTGTCGCCGATATACATGCCGGGCCGCTTGCGGACGGCATCGAGGCCCTTCAGAACCCGGATCGATTCCGCACCGTAGTCGCTAGCCATGGAATGCTCAGTGTCGGCGATGGTTTGCCGGGCGGGTTCAGTCATGTGAGGCCTTTGAGGATGTCCCGAATCAGCTGCGCAATACCAGGCGCTGAACGGCGTATTTCTGCCATGAAAACGGGGGCGCGCCTAGCGCAAAGTCGTCCCTCATAAACTCCTGAATAAATGGGGTTTTTTAACGTTTTTTCAAGGCGCCGAAAGGGCGTTTCGCCCCCCTCGTAAAACCGCGATTCGAGACCTCGTTTTTGAGCCTTGAACACCCGTATTTTTGCAGCCAGTGCGCCCCCTTCGCGGTGAAATGGCGGACCTGCTAAAGGAAGGCGAGCTTTTTCCGCCCTCCCTGGACCCCTGATGCCAACCCTGCCTTCAGATCGCTATCGGAGCGATATCGATGGGCTCCGTGCCATCGCCGTGATGCTGGTGGTGAATTTCCACGGCTTTCCGGAAGCGCTGCCCGGCGGCTTCATCGGTGTCGATATCTTCTTCGTTATCTCGGGCTTTTTGATCACCGGCATCATCGCGCGCGAGCTTTCCGCCGGGCGCTTCAACCTGGTCATCTTCTACAATCGCCGCATCAGGCGGATATTTCCGGCGCTGATCGTCGTGCTCTGTACGGTGCTGGTGCTGGGATGGCTCTGGATGCTGCCTGGCGCTTACGCGGCGCTCTCGCGCGACGTCGCGGCAAGTGCGGCCTTTGCCGCGAACATCGCACTGCTGCTGCAATCAGGCTATTTCGACATCGAATCCGCTAAAAAGCCGCTGTTGCATCTGTGGTCGCTCGGCATCGAGGAGCAGTTTTACCTGGCCTGGCCGCTGATCCTCATGCTGGCGGCGCGGCTGCGGCTGGGCCTTATGTGGGTCGCAGCCGGCATCGGCATCGCCTCCTTCATCCTTAACGTCGCGCTGATCGGCTCCGATCCGGTCGCGACCTTCTATTTGCCGTTCACGCGGGCCTGGGAGCTGCTGGCGGGCGCCGCGCTCGCCAGCATCTGGAACCGGATCGATCAGGGTGAGGCCGCCAGCAACCGTCGCTCAGTGGCGGGCGTCGTGCTCATCGTAGCGGCTGCAGGCATGCTCAACGTGCACCGCGCCTTTCCCGGCTGGTGGGCGCTGCTGCCGGTCGCTGGAAGCGCGCTGCTCTTGTCGGCGCCGGCGGCGCGGATCAATCGGACACTCCTGAGCTGGCAACCGATGGTCTGGATAGGCCTGATCAGCTACCCGCTCTACCTCTGGCACTGGCCGCTGCTGGTGCTGTTCGCCATCATCAAGTTCGAGCCGCTGACGCTGATCGACACCGAGCTGATCCTGCTGTCGAGCGCGCTGCTTGCCTGGGGCACCTATCAGTTCGTCGAAAAGCCGTTCCGCTTGGGCCGCCCCGTTCCGATCAAGGCGGGCTCGCTCGCGGGCGCGATGGCCGTGGTGGCGATGGCGGGCATCATCATCTTCGAAAACCGCGGTTTCGATTTTCGCCTGCCGAGCGAGATACGTGCCATGTCCGACGTGCCGGTGCAGACGGCCAAATGGCGCGTGCATCAATGCCTGCTCGATCTCAGCCACGAAACTGTCTTTGCCGATGATTGCGCCGACCGCGATCATCGGCCGTTGCTCCTGGTCTGGGGCGATTCGACGGCGGGCGCCTTGATGCCGGGCCTGCGCAAGGCGCAGGAGAGCCGTGACTTCGGCCTCGCGCAATTCACCGCGAGCTCCTGCATTCCCGCGCTCAATATCGATATTCCAGGCGTGCCGGGCTGCCGTGCCAACAATGATCGGGTGCTGGCGCTGGTGCGCGAGATCAGGCCCGATATCGTGCTGCTGCAGGGCACCTGGGAGAAATATCTCGATCATGTTGCCGAGACGGTCGCGGCGCTGAAGCAGCAGACGACGGCGAAGGTGGTCGTGCTGGGTCCGGTGCCCGGCTGGCGGCGCGGGCTGCCGAACGAAGTGCTGCGCTATTATCTGCTGCACCACCGTTTGATCCCGCCGTACTGGAGCGACGTCGGATCGACCAACGCCTACGATATCACGATGCGCGAAACGCTTGTGCCCAGGGGCGCTGACTATATTTCGGCCCGGGACGCGCTGTGCAATGGAGAGGGCTGCCTGACGCGGCTTGGCGCAGAGGCCAGCGACATCACCGCGAGCGATCAGGTGCATCTGACCGAGAAAGCCTCGGTCTTTTTAGTGCAGTCGATCATTGACAGGATATTGGCGCCGCGCGCAGCTGGCGAGTAGCTAGCCGCGCCTGGCGACGCGGCCGTTCTCGACATCAAAGATATCGCTGGACGCGCCGAGCTCGGCGAACGCTGCGGGATCGGCGCCGCTCAGCCAGACCTGCGCACCGAGTTTTTCAAGCTCCGCAAACAGCGCGGTGCGGCGGCCGGGATCGAGGTGCGCGACCACTTCGTCGAGTAACAGCAGCGGCACGATACCGGTGGTCTCTGCCACCAATTGCGCATGCGCCAGCACCAGTCCGATCAAAAGTGCTTTCTGCTCGCCGGTGGACGCGTCTTTGGCCGGCATGTTCTTCGGCGCGTAGACCACGTGCAGGTCGGTGAGATGCGGGCCGTCGAGGGTACGACCAGCCGCGGCATCGCGCACGCGGTTGTCGCGCAGGATCCTCCGGTAGCGGTCTTCCACCGCGAGTGCGGGCTCGGACAGCAGCGCGCTCTCCATCCAGCCGTCGAGCGCGATTTGCGCCGACGGGAAAGCGGATGCTTCGCCCCGTGTGCGCAGCATGGCCGCGAGCTTGACCGCGGTCTGGCCGCGCATCGCCGCGACGGCGACGGCAAGCTCGGCAGTCTCGCGTTCGATCGCATCGCACCAATGGTCGTCGAAATTGCGCACTTCGAGCAGGCGATTGCGCGAGCGCAGCGACCGCTCCAGCGCGGAGACGCGGCTCGAATGCTGGCTGTCGATCGCCAGCACCAGCCGGTCGAAGAAGCGCCGCCGCTCCGACGCCGCGCCCATGAACAGCCCGTCCATCGCCGGCGTGAGCCACACCATGCGCAGATGATCGCCGAAGGCCGCGGCCGAGCCGACATTCTCGCGGTCGATGCGGCAGCGGCGGCCGGTGGGGGATTTGCCGCGCGGCGCCTCGATGCCGGTACCGAGCGTTGCCAGGCCCAGCGCCCCCTCGACCTCGGCGGAGACCGCCCAGGAGCCGTCGCCCTGGTTGTCGGCGACATCCTCCAGCGTGGCGCGGCGCAGGCCGCGGCCGGGCGACAGGAACGAGATGGCCTCCAGGCAATTGGTCTTGCCCGCGCCGTTCGGCCCGACGAGGGCGACCATGTCGCGGCTCGCATTGAGGCTAGCCCCGCGATAATTGCGGAAATGCGTCAGCGTCAGGCGATGAATGCGGGAAGGGGTCATCTACGCTCGTCATCGCCGGCCATGACGAGTTGCGTCACACCCGCATCGGCATCAGCACGTAGAGCGCGGTCTTGTTGTCCTTGTCCTGCACCAGCGTCGGCGAGCCGGGGTCGGCGAGTTTGAGCACTGCGACCTCGCCCTCGATCTGGGCGGTGATGTCGAGCAGGTAGCGCGAGTTGAAGCCGATATCGAGCGGGTCGGAGGCGTATTCGACCTCGAGCTCCTCGGTGGCGCTGCCGGAATCGGGATTGGTGACGCTGAGCACGAGCTTGCCGGCGGACAGCGCGAGCTTCACCGCGCGGCCGCGCTCGCTGGAAATCGTGGAGACGCGGTCGACGGCGCCCTGGAAATCGACCCGGTCGATAATCAACTCCTTGTCGTTGTTCTGCGGGATCACGCGCCCATAGTCAGGAAAGGTGCCGTCGATCAGCTTCGAGGTCAGCACCACATTGCCGAGGGTGAAGCGGATCTTGCCCTGTGACAGCTCGATCGCGACTTCGGCCTCGCTGTCCTCGATCAGGCGCTGCACTTCGCCCACGGTCTTGCGCGGCACGATCACACCAGGCATGCCGGCGGCGCCCTTCGGCAGCACGAGATCGATCTGCGCCAGGCGATGGCCGTCGGTGGCCACGCCGCGCAGCGTTGCGGCTTTCTCGCTGCCGGCCGAATGCAGATAGATGCCGTTGAGGTAGTAGCGCGTCTCTTCGGTCGAGATTGCAAACTGCGTGTGGTCGATCAGCCGCTTCACATCGGTGGCCGGCAGCGCGAACGAATGCGTCATGTCGCCGGCGGCGAGATCGGGGAAATCGCTTTCGGGCAGGGTCTGCAGCGTGAAACGTGAACGTCCGGCGCGGATCGCCATCACGGAGCGGTCGCCATCGCCTTCCAGCACGATCTGCGAGCCGTCGGGCAGCTTGCGCACGATGTCGTAGAACATGTGGGCCGGCACCGTGGTCGATCCGCCGGTCGCGGTTTCCGCCGCGAGCGTTTCGGTCACCTCGAGATCGAGGTCGGTCGCCTTCAGCGACAATTGCGCGTTCTCGGCGCGCAGCAGCACGTTGCCGAGGATCGGGATGGTGTTGCGACGCTCGACCACGCGATGGACGTGGCCCAGCGACTTCAGGAGTTGTGCGCGTTCGACGGTGACCTTCATAGCTATTTCCGCCCGATCCAACAGAGCATGTCATGGGAATGCCGGGCGGTGGGCGCCGCGGCCGATGGCACCCGGTAACCCCGGAAGGGGCGTTCGGGGGGCGTAAAGTGGCGCGGATGGGGGCCAGATTCAAGGGATGGAGCGCCGATTCCCATGATTTGGACAAGGCATTTCGGCCCCTCCCCGTGGGGGAGGGGCGCGCGAGCTCGGTGTGGAGAGCCGGCTTATTCCTGCAGCTGGCGCTTCAGCGACTCGACCTCCTCGGACAGCGCGGTGTCCCTGGCCACCAGTGCCTCGATCTTGCGCACGGCGTGCAGCACCGTGGTGTGGTCGCGCCCGCCGAAACGGCGGCCGATCTCGGGCAGCGAGCGCAGCGTCAGCGTCTTCGCCAGATACATCGCGACCTGCCGCGGCCGCACCACGTTCGCAGTCCGGCGCGAGGACAACAGGTCGGATCGGCTGACATTGTATTGCCGCGCCACCACGCGCTGGATGTCCTCGATCTTGATCCGCTTCGGCTCCTGCGGGCGGATCAGGTCGCGCACCTCGCGCTCCGCCATCTCCAGCGTCACCGGCTGGTTATTCAATTTCGAATGAGCGAGGAGTTGATTGATCGCGCCTTCAAGGTCGCGGCCATTGTGGGTGATGCTGCGCGCGAGATAATCGAGCACCTGGTCCGGCACGTCGAAGCTCGCATGATGCGAGCGGGCTGCCGCAACGCGCGACCTCAGGATGCCGAGCCGCAGTTCCTCGCCGAGCGAGCCCATCTCGACCACGAGGCCACCGGCGAGCCGAGAACGGACGCGGTCGTCGAGGCTTTCAAGGTCGGACGGCGGACGGTCAGCCGCGATCACGACCTGGCGCCCGGCGTCGATCAGCGCATTCAGCGTGTGGCAGAACTCGGCCTGCGTCGACTTGCCCTGCAGGAATTGCAAATCGTCGATCACGAGCACATCGATGCCGCGCAGCGCTTCCTTGAAGGCAAGCGCGGTCTGCGTCTTCAGCGCCGCGACAAAGCCGTACATGAATTTTTCCGCGGTGAGGTATAGCACCTTGCGCTCCCCCGCCGCATTGCCGGCCCAGGTCACGGCCTGCAAGAGATGGGTTTTGCCGAGGCCCACGCCCGCATGGATATAGAGCGGGTTGAACATCACGGGATCGCCGCGACGTCCTTCCGCGACTTGCCGCGCGGCCGCATGTGCCAGCGTGTTGGAACGGCCGACGACAAAGCTCGCAAACGTCAGGCGCGGATCGAGCGGCGAGCCGCCGAGCGCATCGTGATTGGCGGAGACCGGCGCGGACGCGGTAGAGCGCAGCTCGAGCGCAGGACGGCCATTGGTCGGCTCGGCGCGGCGCGTTTCGAGCGCTGGGGCTTCCTTCACGGGGATAACCGCGCGCATCGCCGTACGTACGGTGAGATCGACCCGGTGCACTTCCGGCATCTCGGCTTGCCAGCACGACAGAACGCGCTCGGCATAGTGCGCCTGGATCCAGCTCTTCAGGAAACGCGTCGGCACCGACAGATGCACGCTCTCGTCCTGCATGGCTTCAAGGTCCATGCGCGCAAACCAGCTGGTGTAGACGTCTTCCCCGACGCTCGTCCGCAAGCGACCTTTGACACGCGACCAGCGATCCTGTTCCGAGTTTGTCATTGTCTTGATCTCTTCCAAATAGAAGTAAGTCTGTCTGACGAATTGCCGTGCAGGGTTCCTGCCACGGCGACCTCAAGCGAGCTTCCCGCCACCAGACGCACCTCTCCTGTTCGGCGCGAACGCCGCCATCGGATCAATGATGTCTGGATCAGAAAATTTCCCGCGAGGTCAGCAAGTACTCAGCGGAATATCGGGGGACCGGTTTGAGGACCGCAGACTATTGCCGTGATCGGCACTGATATTCGTGTGGCTCGAAATTGTTAGTCGTTCAATTGCCGTGATGTTTCCGCCAAACATTGCACACCTCCCCGTCCCCACCGAGATTGCTCCCGGCAAGTTGTCCTCTCGAAGTCTGTTCCAAGGTCAGCGACGTCCGAACAACGTGTTCAGTCGCTACGCCGTTTGTCCAACCCGTTCACAACTACCCGCTCGGCTGGGCCGGCTTTCGCCGCGGCTGTCGGCTGACAGGTGTCTGTTTCTCTAGTTCGAAGCAAACGAGACTTTAGGCCTCGCCTGAGAAATTTGGACACAGCTTTTCGTTACCCATATCGCTATGAGTCACGATCCGACAATCGCTTGGAAAGTCCCGCCAACGCGCACACCGCCGCCGATTTGCACGTCCGCCCCGTTTCTAAAACCGCGCTGGTCTCAAGATCGTGGGCGCCGCGAGCCGCTTAAGAAATACACGATGCTGGATTTCCCGCAATCGCTTTGATGACGGGCTTCGCCGAGTCCTGGTCACCGTTGCAACGCTGCACCTGCTCACTCTGAAAGCAAGTTTTTGAATCACCGCGAAGAATCGCGCGCGTCACAAATCTCGTCGCAGTCGCAAAAAATTTTCATAAAATTTTTACGTTTGTTTGGTGAACGGACGTTTTTCCAAACGCTTGAGCCCGCTATGTGGATAAGTAACTAGCGAAGCGAAGTTTTTCGCGATTCCTTTTTGAGGGTAACCCGCGCTGCGGCGACACGCGCCAGGACAGGCGCCGTTCCATTTCGCAGCGTGGCAGAGGGCTTTCTTTCAATGAAAGCAAGTGTTTCAGGTGCGGCAAATTTGCACCTGTAGAAACACGGGGCGCTGAAAACCGCGCCAAGCACAAATCTTCAGACGCGCCGAAAATTGTACGCGCCCGGTTTCAGATCGCAAGATGGCGCCGAGCAATTATGACAGAAAATAAAAGCCCGGCCGAGGCCGAGCTTGCCGATGTATCGCGGGTCGCTTCGCCTGGTCGCGAAGCTCCGCGTCAGATTGCTTGTTACTTGGCGAGTTAATTGGCGAGTTACTTGGCGAGCTTCGCGATCTGGTGCGAAAGGCGGGAGACTTTGCGGCTCGCATTGTTCTTGTGAATGATGTTGCGCTGCGCTGCGCGCATCAGCTCTGGCTCAGCGCGCACCATCGCCTTCATGGCGGCGTCGCGATCGCCCCGCTTGATCGCCTCCTCGACGTTGCGGACGGCGCCGCGCATCTCGGTGCGGCGCGACTTGTTGATCACAGTACGGCGGGCAATCTTGCGCGTCGCTTTCTTGGCGGAAGTCGTATTGGCCATCGTCTCAAATCCTTCGGCGGTAACCGCTCGTATGTGCTAGTCGCGGATAAGCGCGCCGGCCGCTGCCTGGAGTGAGCAATCGTGCTTGCGCACGTGATCGACGCTGCTGGTTGTTCGGAACGTCTTTGAGAGGCGGTGTTGAGGCAAGCAATCGCTGCGACAGGCCGGCCATGCTCAAAGAAACGCGGCGGCGGGATTGCGCCCGCCGCCATTGGCGTCCTTATAGAGGGAGGGCTTTGCAGCGTCAACGCTTTGAGCGGCGCCTGAACGGGCCGAAACCGGGGCGTAATGGACCCGTAAGGTACTGATGAGGTTGAATTTCCCCGACCAGCCGGGTATTGGCATGTCCGGGCGAGATAGAGTGGGTGGCACATGATCCGCGGTTTTTTCCGGCTGGTAGGGCTGTTGCTGCTCGCCGGCGGCTTCATCTTCATGGTCTATGATGGGGCACGCTGGGTCGCTGACCAGAATCTGCGTTTCACCCAGTTCGGCCAGTTCTGGAACGACATGAACCAGTCGAGCCAGCTCGCGTTTCGCACCTGGGTCGAGGGCAAGGCGCCCTGGCTCTGGACCAGCGTGATCAAGGTGGTGCTCGAGCAGCCGGTATTTGCCGTGCTCGGCGTGCTCGGGATCCTGCTCATGATCCTGTTCCGGCCGCGAAAGCCGCTGATCGGCTATTCCCGGGACTGATCGCGCCACCGTAACAGGGCTGCGCTCCCAAGCGTAAGCACCTATATTGAGCACCTATATAAAGGCGGCTCCCGGCCGGAAGCGCCCTCGCTCCGCCGGTCCGCCCGGAGAAAATCAATGCTGTTCATGCGCAAGACCACCGCACTGCCCAGTGCCGCCGACGCGCTGCCCGGCCGTGCGCAAGAAATCCCGACCGCCACGACCCATTTCGTCAACGGGCACAAGCTGAAGCCGCCTCATCCCGAAGGCCTCGAACATGCCGTGTTCGGACTCGGTTGTTTCTGGGGCGCGGAGCGCAAGTTCTGGGAGCTGGGCGACGGCGTGTATGTCACCGCGGTCGGCTATGCCGGCGGCCATACGCCGAATCCGGCCTATGAAGAGGTCTGCTCGGGACGCACCGGCCACACCGAAGTGGTGCTGGTGGTGTTCGATCCGAAGAAGGTCTCCTACGATCGCCTGTTGAAAGCGTTCTGGGAGAACCACAACCCGACCCAGGGCATGCGCCAGGGCAATGATGTCGGAACCCAGTATCGCAGCGCGATCTACACTTTCAACGACGCGCAGCGCAAAGCCGCCGATGCATCGAAGGCCGCCTATCAAAAGGCGCTGTCGGCGAAGGGCCTCGGCACCATCACCACCGAGATCGCGCCGTCTGGCGAGTTCTACTTCGCCGAGGACTACCATCAGCAATATCTGGCCAAGAATCCGGCCGGCTATTGCGGGCTCGGCGGCACCGGCGTGTCGTGCCCGATCGGCGCCGGCGTTTCCGCGTGATCCGAAGGTGCGGGAGAGGACTTGAGTCCTCTCCTTGCCGCCGTTCAAAACCCTTTATTAACCATAACAGGCGCAAAACTGGAGCTGTCTCGTTTTGAGGGATGCCTCCAGTGCGGTTTTCGCGTGCGTTTTCCTTGCCGATCCTAGCCGCCGCGTTTGCTGTGTCGGGCTGCATGCGAACGGTTGCACCGGTCGCGGTCGCACCCGGCGGCGATCTGGATGCGATGGCCTATGGCCAGTCGTACCGTGCGCCGGCAACTGCGGTCGCCGATAACAGCGGCGGCGGCGCGATCAGCGCGCTGCGCAACGCCATGAATGCGCCCCGCACCTATACGATGGCGGCGCCGATGCCCACGCCTCGGCCTGTAGCGGTGTCGGCTCCGATGCCGGTGGGTTACGCCGCCGCGCCGATGCCGGTCCGCCACGATGCGGGCTATCGGCTCGATGCCGGCGACAAACTTCGCGTCGTTGTCTACGGGCAGGAAGGTCTCACCAATACCTACACCATCGATGCGGCCGGCTCGATCACCATGCCGCTGATCGGACAGGTCCCGGCGCGCGGCCGCTCGCCGGCCTCGCTCGCCGCCGAAATCGCCGGACGGCTGCGCAACGGTTTCATCCGCGAGCCCTCCGTTGCGGTCGAGATCGAGTCCTATCGGCCGTTCTTCATTCTCGGCGAAGTGCAGGCGCCCGGCCAATATCCCTACGTTCCGAACATGACGGTCGAGAGCGCGGTCGCGATCGCCGGCGGCTTCTCGCCGCGCGCGCGGCGCGACCTGGTCACCGTCACGCACACCGATGCCAGCGGCGTGGCGCGCTATGTGGTGCCGCTCGGCACTGCGCTCGGTCCCGGCGATACCGTGCAGGTCGGCGAGCGCTGGTTCTGATATTGACTACTGCCACATCCAGTTGCGGCCGTAGTCCTCCCTCCAGCCGGCCAACCTGCCGTTGCGGAATTTCAGGAACAGGCGGTCGTGGTGATTGATCAGTCCACTGCCGCCTTGATTGCGGAGTGCGAGATAGATCTCCTCGCCGGGCGGCCCACTGACATATTGCAGGGGTTGGCGCAACGCCGCGGAAACCCCCGGCACATCCATGCCGAACATCAGCGGGACGTGGTTTGACAAGGTCGCGGTGAAGGGTGGGCGGCCGTCCAGCGTCGTGCCCTGTGCCGTCGCCTGGCCGATCGCCATCGCTGACACGAGCAAAGCGAGAGCTGCCGTTCGTGTCATCACTGCGCCAGCCGCTCGGCACTCGTCGGCAGAGCGTCGAGGAACGGCAGCACGGCTTCAATGAAAGCCTGCGGCTGGTCAATATTCACCGCGTGGCCGGCCGCGGGGATCACGACTTTCTCCGCGCCGGGAATTTTCGCCGCCATGTAGTCGGACGCGGCGAGGAAGGGCGTATCGTCGGCGCCGACCACGACCAGCGACGGCACCCTGATCTCGGGCAGCACCTCGATCACCCGCGCGTCGCGTTGCGTCAGCATTCCACGCGCCGCCAGCGCGAGCCCCCTGGCATCGCGATGGCTCACCGTCGATCGCTCGCGGCTGGCCGATTTCAGGACTTCAAGGCCTTCTCGCTCGAAGCGGTCGGCAGTGTCGAGCGCGCGCTTGTTCCAGACCTCGCGCGCATCGTCCTTCCTGAAGCCCGGACCGGTGTCGATGATCAGCAGCGCTGAAACCCGCTCCGGATGCGCCCGGTAAAACGCCAGAGACATGTAGCCGCCGAGCGAGAGACCGCCGACAATGGCTTTCCCGACGCCGACCGCATCGAGCAATGCGGCGATATCTCCGACGGTCAGCGCCTCGCTATAGGCCGAGGGGCTGTCCGGATAATCCGACTGGCCGTGGCCGCGCATGTCCCACAGGATCAGCTTGTGATGTTTCGACAGGGCTTCGACCTGGCCCGTCCACATCGCCGAGGTCGAGGAATAGCCGTGGGTGAGAATGAGGGGAGGGCCGTCGCCATGAACCTCGTAGTGGATTTTTATTCCGTCACGATCGATTTTCGGCATCTCGGCTTCCCATGCGTTTCCAGCCCGAGGCATTGTAGCTCGATCCGTCCGGCCGTGTAACGGCCGCATATTCCGCAGAGCGAATTTTGCAACGCCGCCGCTGTCGCAGCGCACAAACGCATTTCGGAATTTTTTCTCAGCGAGAAATTCCAAATTGGATTGCCTCTAGCGGGGAACACGATCATGCTGCGCTCAACTGGCGCTTACCCGGTGGGCGCACAGCCACCTAACCTACGTGTGACGCCGTCGTAAGCGGCTCCTACACCGGCAGGGGGAAGAAGCAAATGGCTACTCTGAATATCAACGGACAAAGCAAGTCCGTCGATGCGGCGGGGGATACTCCGCTGCTCTGGGCCATCCGCGAGCAATTGCAGATGACCGGAACAAAATTCGGATGTGGGGCGGGCCTGTGTGGCGCCTGCACCGTCCACGTCAACGGCGAAGCCGTGCGATCCTGCCAGACCATGGTGAGCGACGTCGTCGGCAAGAAGATCGTCACCATCGAAGGTCTTGCTGCCAAGGGCGATCATCCCCTGCAGAAGGCCTGGATCATCGAGCAGGTGCCGCAATGCGGCTATTGCCAGTCCGGCCAGATCATGCAGGCGGCGGCCTTGCTCGCCAAGAACACCAATCCGACCAAGGAAGAGGTGGTCGATCACATGGACGGCAATCTCTGCCGCTGCATGACCTATTCGCGCATTCAGAAGGCGATCATGCGCGCCGCGTCTGAAATGCGCACCGCCTCCAACGTCTCCAGCGACCGGAGGCCCACATGAATACGCACGTGAAAACCCCCAATCCTCAACCCGCCGACGTCTCCCGGCGCTCGTTCCTGGTCGGCACCGCAGCCACGGGCCTCGTGCTCGGCTATGCCGCCGTGCCTGGTCTCGACAGCGCGCTGGCAGCGACCGCGCCGGCCCATTTCGATCCTTCCGTCTGGTACTCGATCGCACCCGACGGCATCGTCACCGTGACCTGCGGCAAGGCCGACATGGGTCAGCACGTCGCTTCCACCATGGCGCAGATCGTCTGCGAAGAGTTGGGGGCGAATTGGAAGGATATGCGGGTGCAGCTCGCATCCAACGATCCGAAGTTCAACGATCCCGTGCTGGGCGCGCAGATCACCGGCGGCAGCTGGTCGACCATGATGAACTTCGAGGCGATGAGCCGCGCCGGTGCCGCAGGCCGGATCGCCCTGACCGAAGCCGCAGCCGGCTCGATGGGCGTGCCGGCAAGCGAGCTCGTCGTGCGCGACGGCGTGATCTCGCATGCGAAGTCGAAGAAGCAGATGAGCTTCGCCGAGATCGTCAAGGGCGGCAAGGCGACCAAAACCTTCACGCCGGACGAGCTCAAGGCAATCAAGCTGAAGACCGCCGATCAGTACACCATGATCGGTGTTTCGGTGCCGCAGCTCGACATCCCCGACAAGACCAGGGGCGCTGCCAAATACGGCATCGACGTGATGCTGCCGGGCATGGTCTATGGCGCGCTCGTCACCCCGCCGGTGCGCTATGGCGCCACGGTGAAATCGGTCGACGACAGCGCGGCGAAGAAAGTGCCGGGCTTCATCAAGGCCGTCACGCTCGACGACAAGACGACGACCACGACCGGCTGGGTGGTGGCGGTGGCCAACACCTACCAGAACGCCCGCAAGGCAGCGGATGCGCTGAAGATCGCCTATGACGGCGGTCCGAACGCAAAGCTGTCCAGCGAGTCGCTGTTTACCGAGGCCAGACGTCTGCAGTCGCTCGACGACTCCGGCGAATACTTCGTCAAGACCGGCGATCCCAAGGGAGCCTTCGGCTCGGCGGCGAAGCTGATGGAGGCGGAGTACACCACCAACATCAACATCCACTGCCCGATGGAGCCGATGAACGCCACCGCGGAGTTCAAGGGCGACATCCTGCACATCTATTCCGGCAACCAGTTCGCGACCCGCTCCGGCGCCATCGCGGCGGGAGCGGCCGGGATCGATCCGAAGTTCGTGGTGATGCACCAGATGTATCTGGGCGGCGGCTTCGGCCGGCGTCTCGATGCCGACATGATGGTGCCGGCGGTGCAGGCGGCGAAAGCGGTCGGCAAGCCGGTCAAGGTGATCTATTCCCGCGAGAACGACATGACCATGGATTTCTCGCGGCCGCTCACCTACCAGAAGGTGAAGGCGGGGCTCGATGGCGACGGCAAGCTGATCGCGCTCAGCCACGATGTCGTCTCGGCCTGGCCGACCGCGCGCTGGGGAATTCCTGATTTCCTCACGCCCTCGGTCGACAAGAAGGGCCCGCTCGATTCCTTCACGGTGAATGGTTCGGACTTCTTCTATACCGTGCCGAACCACTATGTGCGGGCGATCAAGAACGAGATGGCGCACAACGCCACGCCCTCCGGCCAGCTCCGCTCGGTCGCGCCGGGCTGGACGTTCTGGGCGGTCGAAAGCATGATCGACGAGCTCGCGCATGCGGCCGGCAAGGACCCGGCGCAATACCGCATCGAGCTGCTCGACGGTAAAGGCGACAATGCCGGCGGCGCCGAGCGGCTGCGCAACACGCTGCTCGCAGCGATGGGGCTCGCCGGTTACGGCACCAAGCAGCTCGCCAAGGGCGAAGGCATGGGCGTTGCCTGCGTCTCCTCGCAGGAGCGCAAGACCGCAAGCTGGACCGCGTGCGTGGCGCATGTCGCGGTGGCGCCGTCGGGCGAGGTCAAGGTCAAGAAATTGACTGTGGCAACCGACGTCGGCACGCAGGTCAACCCCGATGGCGTCCAGGCCCAGGTCATGGGCGCGGCGCTCTGGGGCATGTCGCTCGCGCTGTTCGAAAAGGCGACGCTGAAGGATGGTGGCATCGAGCAGACCAACTTCGACAGCTACACGCCCTTGCGCATGAGCCAGATGCCGGAGCTCGCCGTCAGCGTCATCGCCAATGGCGAGCACGCCACCGGTGTCGGCGAGCCGGCGGTGACGGTGGTCGCGCCCGCGATCGGCAACGCGGTATTCAATGCCGTGGGCGCCCGCGTGCGCTCGCTGCCGATCACGGCGGAGGCGGTGAAGGCGGCAATGAAGACATAATTTCTGCTGCTGCATTGCGATAACGACGGTCCGCCGGAGGCATTCTCCGGCGGATCTTTTTTCGGGTCGTTAAAATTTTAGGCCTCCGGCTAGGTCCGCATTCACAACGCCTGTTAAGTTGGGGGGAATACGTTGCCTGCTAGGCTTCGTGCGTCATCACCGCGAGCCTGGAAAATTCCATGACCGCCACTGCCAAGAAGCCTTCGCCCCAACGCCGCCTGCTGCTCGCCTCCGACCGGAGCGATAAAAGCACCGAGCTCGCCGATATCCTGCGCTCCGTGGGCGACGTCGATACCGTCGTGACCTCGGATATTCCGACCGCGCCCTCCGGCCTCTCCGGTGTCATCGTCGACATCAACCTGCGCTCGCCCGAGAGCGTGCAGACGGTGCGCAAGAAGCTGCAGTCCGACGCCTACAGCCAGATGCCGCGCCTGTTCGTGCTCGCCGACGCGCTGCACCACGCCTCGATGCAGGCCTGGGCACTGGGCGCCACCGATACCATCTCGCGGCCGCTCGACCCCGGCGCCATCCTGCAGCGCGTCCGCGCCGCCTTTCCCGACAGCCAGACTTTCGACGCCAGCGATCGCGGCAAGACCCTGAACCGCGGCGTTGCCGCCGCGCATGCGATCTTCGTGAAGATCTTCCAGAAGCTGCCGGCGGGTGGAAAGCTGACCTTCGCGGAAGTGCAGCAGGCCGAGACCCAGATCCTCAAGGCGATCAAGCATTCCTCCATCCGCGAATGGCTGACCACGGTCGGCTGCCACCACGCCGACTCCTACCGCCACTGCCTTTTCGTCACCGGTTTTGCGGTCGCCTTCGCGCAGCATCTGGGCATGCGCGATGCCGACCAGCGCCGCCTGACTCGTGCCGCGCTGTTGCACGACGTCGGCAAGGCATTCATCCCGCTCGCGATCCTCGACAAGCCGGGCCAGCTCAGCGACGACGAGAAAACGATCATCCGCCAGCATCCCCAGCTCGGCTATGACGCGCTGAAGGCGCAGGGCGACTTCCCGCCGGAAATGCTCGATGTCATCCTGCATCATCACGAGTTGCTCGACGGCACGGGCTATCCGCATGGCCTGTTGGACGGCCAGATCAGCGACATCGTCCGCCTCACCACCATCGTCGACATCTATGCCGCGCTCGTGGAGAAACGCGCCTACCGCCTGCCGTTCACGCATTCGCGCGCCTTCGGCATCATGGAAGGCATGGGCGCCAAGCTCGACCAGCAATTGCTGCAGGCGTTCCGCCCGGTCGCGTTCGGTTGCTGCTGACGGCTACTTCCTCGCCGGCGGGTCGAGACTTGCGAACGGCGCCGTCGCATAGACCACTTCGCCTCCGACCAGCGTCAGCAGCGATCTGATCTTGCCGATCTCTTTGACCGGCGCGGTCAGATAGTCGGCCGAGAGCACCGCGAGGTCGGCGAACTTGCCGGGTTCCAGCGTGCCGCGCTTGTCGTCTTCATTGGCCGCGTAAGCCGTGTTGCGGGTGTACATCTCCAATGCCTGACGGCGGCTAGGCGTCCCCGCCTCGCCGCGGGTCTGCACGCCGCCGATGGTGGTGCCGTCGAGGTACCATTGCAGTGAGACGAACGGATTGTAGGAGGAGACGCGGTGCGCGTCGGTGCCGCCCGTCACCACGAGTCCCAGCTTCATCGCGGTCACGATCCGCGGCATCTGTTTCGCCGCATCGATGCCGACGTCTTTCTGGAAGCGCTCGCCGCCGAAATAGAGCCCGTCCTGCACGCCCCAGATCAGCCCCAGCTTCTGCATCCGCTTCAAAGTGTCCTCCGAGGCGTTGTACAGATGCAGTACGCTCCAGCGCAGGTCGCGGACGGAATAGTCCTTCTCGACGTTCGCGACCACGTCGAGCAGATCGTGGACGGTGCGGTCCGGATTCCAGTGGATCTGGATCGAATAGCCCTTGGACGCCGCCCAGCGCAAAAGCTCGGCGAGCTTCTCCTTGCCGTCGGACGTGATGTCGCCGTCGGTCCAGTCGGCCCAGATCAGGATTTCGCCGGGGCCGTTGAAATGCAGCATGGCGTCGCCAAAGCCTTGCGGCGACAGCTGTGTCAGATTCCTGAGATCGTCCAGCTCGCTGCCGGGCTTCGGGGCACAGAGATGATAGGCGACGCGCACCGTGAGCTGCTTGTCGTGCCAGAGCTTGAATACTGCTTCGTAGTTCGCCGGATACATGCTGACGCCGCCGCCATCGACGATGCCGGTGATGCCGAGCGAGTTCATCTCGCGGAAGAATTTCCTGGAGCCCTCGACCTGCTGCGCCAGATTTGGCTTCGGCAGCTTGTCGAAGATTTTTCCGAGCGCATTGCCGCCGGCGACGATCACGCCGGTCGGCTTGTTGTCGCCGTCGCGCTCGAGCTTGCCGCCGGGCGTGACGTCGGCATCGTCATGAATATTCAGGGCCTCCATGGCCTTGGGCGAGAGCAGCGCCCAGTCGTAGAGATGCTGGATATAGACGGGATTGTTCGGTGCGGCCTCGGCGATCTCCTTCGGGGTCGGGCGACGCTTTTCGGCGAACTGCTCCTCGGTCCAGCCGCCCGCGACCACGATCCAGCTGCCGGCAGCCTGGTTCTTCGCGGCATAGGCGATTTTCGCCAGCGCTTCCTTCAGTGTCGGTACCCCGGTCCAGTTTGTTTCGGTGCCGAAGGTCAGGGCTGCGCGGATGCCGTGGATGTGTCCGTCGGTCAGGCCGGGGATCACGGTGCGGCCGCCGAGGTCGACCAGGCGAGCATGGCCGCCAAGTTTTTTCATCGCGGCGGAAGTACCGGTCGCGAGTACGCGGTCACCTGCGATCGCGATTGCCTCGCGGACGGAGAAATCCTTGTCGACGGTGACGACCTTGCCGTTGAAGAGGACAGTGTCGGCCGTTTGCGCCGAGGCTGCGGTAGCGAGGGAGAGGGCAGCGAGGAAGGCAGCAAGGGCGGGGCGCAACATGTTGTTTCCTTTTTTTCCGTCGTTCCGGGGCGTGCGAAGCACGAACCCGGAACCTCGAGATTCCCCGATGCGCAATTGCGCATCTGAGGTCTGGTCCTTCGGACCATCCCGGAATGACGCGTCATGGCTACGCCAGCATCTTCCGCAACTCGGCTTTCGCCACCTTTTTCCAATGTCGCGCGCGGCATCTCGTCGACAAACCTGATCTCGCGCGGCGCCTTGAAATCGGCGAGACCGTTGCGGCAGGCGGTCATGACGCTGTCGTGCAAATCCTGCGGCAACGCTTCGATGCCAGACTGCGGGATGATGAACACGACGGGCACCTCGGGAGTGTTTTGCCATCCTATTGGGCGGTGCGCAATTCGCAGGGACGCCGCTAACTCGTCCGGCCCTCATACGACGAAATCTCGATCAGGCTGCCGTCGGGATCCCGGCAATAGACCGACAGCAGCGTGCCGCGCGCGCCCTGCTTTCTGGTCGGGCCTTCCTCGATTTTCACGCCGTGCGCATTGAGATGCGCGACCACCTCGCCGGGCGTGCTCGAGGTGAGGAAGCAGAGATCGTCACTGCCGGCGGCTTCGTGATCGGCGGTGAACCATTCGACCTTGTCCGCGCCCTTCGGCCGGACATTGATCTTCTGGTTGCCGAACACCAGCGAGGTGCGCCTGGTCTTGCCTTCGCCGGGGTCGAACACCCTGATCTCCATGCCGAGGATCCTGGCGTACCACTCCGCCGAGCGCGCGACGTCGGAGACATTGATCACGAGATGGTCCAGCGCGTTGACTTTGACCGGCATGGCTTATCCTTTCGTACGATCAGATGCGCACGTGCCGCACTTCCAGCGCCACGCCCAGCTTGTTACAAGCGGCTCGGCATTCGTTCAATAACAAGCAAAAACGGGAGTATTCGCAATGATTTCACGCCGCACCGCGCTGGGCCTGATTGGCACCGGCGTCTCCACCCTCGCGATTGGCCGTGCCTTTGCCGCGGACTATCCGTCGCGTCCGGTGCGGTTCCTGGTCGGCTATCCGCCGGGCGGCGCGACCGACATCCTGGCCCGCCTGATCGGGCAGCGGCTGTCGGAAAAGCTCGGCCAGCAATTCGTGATCGAGAACAAGCCAGGCGCCGGCAACAATATCAGCACCGAAGCGGCAGTGAATGCCGAGCCCGACGGCTATACCGTGATGCTGGTCAACCCGGCGAACTTCATCAACACCACGCTTTACACCAACCTGAAATTCAATTTCGTGCGCGACATCGCACCCGTCGCGTCCTTCAATCGCGTGCCGAATGTGATGACCGTGAACAAGGATGTGCCGGCCAAGAGCGTTGCCGAGTTCATCGATTATGTGAAAGCCAATCCCGGCAAGGTCAACATGGCCTCATCGGGCAACGGTACCTCGGTGCACCTCTCCGGCGAGATGTTCATGGCGATGACCGGCTGCAAGATGCAGCACGTGCCGTACCGCGGCGCAGCACCTGCCATCACCGACATGCTCGGCGGTCAGGTGCAGGTGATCTTCGATAACATGCCCTCGATCATCCAGCATATTCGTGGTGGCGCGCTGCGCGCACTCGGCGTGACCACCGCCGAGCGGTCGCCGCAATTGCCGGACGTGCAGGCGATCGGCGAGACGGTGAAGGGCTACGAGGCGAGCGCGCTGTTCGGCATGGGTGCGCCTGCGAAGACGCCGAAGGAAGTCGTCGCCAAGCTCAATGCCGAGGTGAACGCGGTCATGGCCGATCCCGCCGTGAAGAAGCAACTGGTCGAGCTCGGCGGCGAGCCGCGGATCCAGAGTCCGGAGGCGTTCGGTGCCGAGATCGCCGCCGAAACCGAGAAGTGGAGGAAGGTGGTCGAATTCGCCGGTCTCAAGGTAGAGTGAACGGCTGAACCTTCAGCGCGTTGTATAGTCTAATCGAGGAAGAAAAGGCGCTTTTCCCGCGCGAAGGAGATGACGATGCGTAAGCTCATATTGGCCATGATGGCGGTAACCGCAGCCGGTGCCGCCACGCTCGCCACTTCCGCTCCCGCAGCGGCCCACGATTATCCCTGGTGCGTGGCGGGCAGGGACATGGGCTATCCCGGCGACTGCACGTACACGACCTATAACCAGTGCATGGCGAGCGCCTCCGGCCGCTATGCCTATTGCAGCGTCAACCCGCGTGTGGCGTTCGGCCAGCAGGTGCCGCATGGCCGCCGCCACTACCAATACGACTATTATCGCTGAATGACGCGAGCAGGCCGTCATTGGCCTGAACGCGTGAAGCGATCTGGTTCCAAACGAACGCGATCGATCCGCGAGGCTCGGTCGCGTTCGTCTTTGATTGCCTGAGGCGCGGATTTTCCGCCAGATTTTTTCTGGATGCGCTCGCTTGACATCGCGCTGAGCGCGCTTATACTAAACCATATGGTTAAGTATGGTGATCAAGCCCTGGACCGCACCTTTGCGGCGCTCGCCGATCCGACGAGGCGCGCGCTGGTCGCGCGGCTGTCGGTCCGCGACACGCTCTCGGTCAGCGAGCTGGCACAGCCCTTTGCGATGTCGCTGCCGGCGATCATGAAGCATCTCGACGTGCTGACCGACGCCGGTCTCATCGTACGCGAAAAGACCGGACGCGTCGTGGCCTGCCGGCTGACCGCGAGACCGATGGAGCAGGCGATGGACTGGCTCAACCGCTACCAGCGCTTCTGGTCCGAAAACCTCGACCGCCTTGCCGCTTTTGTGGAGGAAGACCCATGGCCCAACCAGCAACTGCCAGCAGCCTCGACCAATGCCCCAGCCTCACCCTCACGCGGCGGCTCCGCGCGAAGCCGGAAAAAGTCTATGCCGCGTGGAGCGAGCCGGAAAACCTGATGAAGTGGTTCGCGACGGCGCAGGCGAGACCCGGCTCGCTGCGCGCCGACCTCGATGTTCGCGTCGGCGGGCGCTACCGCATCAGCTTTACGGACGACAAGAGTGGCGAATATCACGAGGTCGGCGGCGTCTATCGCGAGGTCGTGCCGAACCAGCGGCTGCAATTCACCTGGGCCTGGCATTCGACACCCGAGCGCGAGTCGCTGGTGACGGTGCAGCTCAAGCCCGACACCGCCGGTACGCTGCTCACCTTCCACCATGAGCAGTTCGCCGATGAAAAAGCCCGCGACAGCCACCGCCAGGGCTGGAGCAGGTTCCTCGACCAGCTCGAACAATCAGTCGCCTGAACGTCGTAAGGAGTGTCCCATGCAACCGAACAGGATCGTCTCGCGAGAAGAATGGATCGAGGCGCGCAAGGCGCACATGGTCCATGAGAAGGAATTTACGCGGGCGCGCGACCGCCTCAGCGAGGAGCGCCGCGCGCTGCCCTGGGTCACGGTCGACAAGGTCTACACGTTTGATGGGCCGACCGGCAAGGTCACGCTCGCGGACCTGTTCAAGGACAGGAACCAGCTCGTGGTACAGCATGTGATGTTCGCACCGGAGTGGGAGGCGGCCTGCAAGAGCTGCTCGTTCTGGGCCGACGGCTTCGAGCGCATGATCCCGCACCTCGCCGCGCGCGACACCACCATGATCGCGGTCTCGCTGGCGCCGGTCACAAAGCTCGAAGCGTTCAAGAAGCGGATGGGCTGGACCTTCGACTGGGTCTCGTCCGGCGATAACGGCTTCAATTACGACTACGGCGTTTCGTTCACGCGCGAGCAGGTCGACGCGGGCGAAGCCCGATACAATTATGGAGGCTCACCGCTCTACGGCGACGAGTTGCCCGGCATCAGCGTTTTCTATCGCGACGAGGCGAGCGACATCTTCCATACCTATTCCTGCTATGCCCGCGGCCTCGACATGATGAATGCCGCCTACCACTATCTCGACCTGACGCCGCTCGGCCGCCACGAGGAGGGGCTGTCGTTCTCGATGGAATGGGTGCGGCTGCGCGACCAGTATCAGCCGGACGTGACGAAGGCGGCGTGCTGCCATGGTTGACGGCGTTACGCACGACTCCGTCTCCCCACTATGAGGGTCTGGGCTACCGCTTCGCACTCTCCTGTTCGCCCGCGGTGCAGGAAATCAGCAGGGTATAAGCGCGCGCGTCGGCGGCGATGTCGGCGGTCTTGAGCTCGGTGCCGGGGGCCGCGGTCTCGTAGGGCACGACGCTGTTGTCGAGGAAATCCCGGATCGCGCCGGTCTTGATTGCGAAATTGATGTTCTCCGGAATCGTGCCGGTGTAGCGGGCAACCCTCAGGGCATCCAGTTTCGCGGCGACCATGCCGACGATCTCGCCGGAGGTGTCGAGCAGCGGACCGCCGCTGTTTCCCGGCTGGACTGCGGCACTGATTTGCAGATGGCGTGTATCATTCAGCATGCCGCTCAGCGAGCTCACGATTCCGGTCGTGACCGTGAAATCCGACGAGAGCAGGCCGTGATAGGGAAATCCGATCGCCACCACGGAATCGCCCGAGTGAATCGCGCGGTCGCGGATCTTCGCGTAGGCCTTGAACGAGGTAGCCGGCCCCTGCAGCAGCGCGAGATCGTTGGCACGATCGCTGTTGACGATCCGCAACGTGGATGCGGCCTCTCCGGTAAGATTGCCCTTGATATCGCCGACGCAGCCGTCGATCACGTGATGGTTGGTGATGATGTGGCCGGTGGCGCTGATGACGAAGCCGGTGCCGGTCTGGCTGCCGCCGCCTTTGCCGCTTTTCGGATTGCTCGGCGCGTCGGTCTTCGCCGTCGCGGCCTTCGGCGCGGTGAATTCACCCGCGCCGTTGATTGCTCTGGCCTTGACAGTGCTGACGCAGTTGGCGAGCACGGCCAACAGGGGGCCGGTCGAGGTCAGGTTGAATTGCAACGCATTGCCGTTGCCGGCCGTCACGACCATGAGGCTCGCCTTCTGAAACGTGCGGGCCACGTTCGGCGGCAGGATGGCGGTCGCCATGATGTCGGAATTGGCGGTGGCGAACAGCCTGGCCTGGGATTGCCCGTCAAAGGTGACGTCGACCGGAACCGTTTTGCCCTTGGTCAGGTGAAAGCCGGGGCTCGCAAAGCTGAGCAGCCACGAATTGCTGGCGTTCTGTCCGACCACGAGGATGACTCCGTTGGAGTAGCTTGTGGTCGCCGCGCAATGCGAGAAGGCGCCGCTGTTGTCGTCGGTGAAGGCGCCGCCCTTCCAGTTGCCGACATGGATGTTGCCATAAGGCCCGGCGGCGTTGGCGATCGAGGCGATCGCGATCTGCACAAGAAATACAAGAACAAGCGCGTTACGCATAATTATTTTCCCCGGCCCGGCCGCATTCTACGTGAAGCCGGAGCCGTTAGGCAACTGGAAGTTGTTCGCCGCATCGAGACACCACACCCTTGCATTCACTTTATGAGCCGGTATACTTTGTACTGCAAAGTGAATCGGGCTTGGGGCGGCTGGACTGGGGACAAGGGCGTGCGGACCGAAGAGATGCGCGATCTCGACAAGGCGCTGGCTGACATCGTTGCGATCCGCAGTCAGCTCGCGGCCGGCACCGCCTTTGCCGGCTATGGCCCGGCGGCGATCTTTGCGACCGCCTTTGTCGCGCTGATCACGGCTGGCGCGCAATATTTCTTCCTGGACGATCCCACCCATCATCCGCTGACCTTTCTGTTCGGCTGGGCGCTGGCGGCGCTACTCTCGGGTGCGATCATCCTGACCGAGATGATCGCGCGCTCGCGCCGGCATCATTCGGGTCTGGCCGACGCGATGATTCACCAGGCCGTCGAGCAGTTCCTGCCCGCCGCCATCGCCGGCTCCCTGCTCGCGGTGGTGCTGTGGAAGTTCGCAGCCGAGTCGCTGTGGCTGCTGCCGGGCCTGTGGCAGGTGCTGGTGTCGCTCGGCGTGTTCGCTTCGGTCCGCTCGTTGCCGCGCAACGTCGCGATTGCGGGCGGCTGGTATTTCGTCTCTGGCTTCGTCGTGCTGCTGCTCGCAAGCCAGAGCCACGCGCTGTCGCCCTGGACCATGGGCCTGCCGTTTGTCGTCGGCCAGTCCTTGATGGCGACGATCCTGTATTTCGCTTCCGGAGAGAGTGATGTCGAAGAGTGAAAGTGCGAGCGCACCGTTTTCCTATGACGGGCTCGACCGCGTCATCCACGAAAAGGCACGGCTCGGCGTGCTGACCTCGCTGATGGCGCATCCGAAGGGATTGGCGTTTGCCGACCTGAAGCAGCTATGCGGCCTAACCGACGGCAATCTTTCCCGCCATCTGCAGGTGCTGCAGGAGGCGCGACTGGTTGAACTTATCAAGGGCTACGAAGGCAACCGGCCGCACACCTCATGCCGTCTCACCCGGACCGGCCGCCGTCGTTTCCTCGACTATCTCGCCGTGCTGGAAGGCCTCGTGCGCGACGCCGCGAAGGCCGCCGGCAAGGAAGGCGCGCCGGTGTCCCGGCTCGGCATCCTGTCGATCTGATCCTTTCCCCTTTTTTGATTCGGAGCTTTGCAATGCAAAGTAATTTCCCTGCCAAACTGGCTTCCAGGCTGCATGTCGGCATCATCATGGACGGCAACGGGAGATGGGCGGCACGCCGTGGCCTGTCGCGGCTGCGAGGTCATGAGGCCGGCGTCGAGGCGATCCGCCGTATCGTCGAGGCCGCGCCCGATCATGGCGTGGGCACCCTGACGCTCTATGCTTTCTCCACCGACAATTGGCGCCGCCCGAAAGCGGAAGTTACCGCGCTGATGACGCTGTTGCGCTTCTATCTCGCCAACGAGGTCGAGGCTCTCGTCAAGAACGGCGCCCGCCTCACCGTGATCGGCCGCCGCGACCGGCTGCCGGACGGCATTGCTTCCGCGATCGCGCGCGCGGAAGCGGCGACCGTCCACGGCGAGACGCTGAATCTCCGTATCGCCATCGACTATTCCGCACGCGATGCGATCCTCACTGCCGCTGCGAAGCTCGCCGGCATCAGCGCGCCGACGCGCGAGCTGTTCTCCGAGCTCGTCACCGGCGAAGCCGGCCTGCGCGATGTCGATCTCATCATCCGCACCAGCGGCGAGAAGCGATTGAGCGATTTCCTGCTCTGGGAAGGCGCCTACGCGGAGCTGTATTTCACCGAGCGGATGTGGCCCGATTTCGATGGCGAAGCGCTGGCCGAGGCGTTGGCCTCATTCCATCGCCGGGAGCGCCGCTTCGGCGGACTGCCATCGCTGCCGCTCGAGCCGGCGGCGAGCTTCTGAGGTTGTAGCCAGCCTTTCCGGGAATCGGGGAATCATCTATCGCTTGGGGCATGGCCATGCCCGTCGAGCCGCGATGAACCGTCCGCAAGAGCACGCCGCCCGGCCGCCCCGCGAATCCACGTCTGCTGATGCCAGGGAGACACCCACCGCGTGGTTCGAGGCAGGGCTCCGGCTGCTGCAGGCCGGGCAACTGGCGGAGGCCGAGCAATGCGGGCGCAGCGCGCTCGCCCTCGACCAGGGCCATGCCGACTCGCTGCATCTGATGGGCATGCTCTGCGTGGCCGCCAGGCAGTATGACCTCGCCATCGAATGGTTCGCGATGGCGATCCGGCAGAACCCCGACGTCGCCGATTATTTTTCCAATCTCGGGATGGCGCTGCTGCGGAGGGATCGGTTCGACGAGGCGATCAAGTGCTATGACCGCGCGCTGGTGCTCAACCCCGGCCAGGCCGAAATCTGGTTCCGGATGGGCGAGAGCCTGCGGCACCGGAGGCGCCTTGATGAGGCGATCCTGAGCTTCGATCAAGCGCTGAAGCTGGACCGCCGTCACGCCGGCGCGGCCTATGCCAGCGCGATGCTTCATTTCGACGAAGGCAGATACGAACAGGCGATTGGGAGCCTTGATCGGCTGGTGGCGCTGAGGCCGGACCTTGCCGGAGGACACAATCTCAGGGGCGTGTGCCTCCTGGAACTGGAGCGGCTGGAAGAGGCGCTGGTGAGCTGTGGCAAGGCGCTCGAGCTCGCCCCCGACAGCGCCGACTTCGCCAGCAATGTCGGGCTGGTGTTGCATCGTCTTGGGCGGGACGAGGAGGCCCTGACCTGGTCCGACAAGGCGCTTGCGCTCAACCCCGTGCTTTCCTTTGCGCTCAACAATCGTGCGCAGTCGCTGCTGGCTCTGCATCGCTTTGATGAGGCCCTGGCGGTGCTCGACAAGGCCATCGCCATCAATCCGGCCTTTGACCTTGCCCATTGGAACATGGGGCTGACGCGGCTGCAGCTCGGCGATTACGAAACAGGCTGGGCGCTGCGCGAGCGCGGCCGCGCCTGCCGCGGTTTCTTTGTCGACCGCAAATTCACGAGGCCTCACTGGCCTGGCGACCAGCCGATCGCAGGCAAGACCATCCTGTTGCACAGCGATGAGGGCCTTGGCGATACCATCCAGTACGTGCGTTACGTGAAGCTGGTGGCGCAACTTGGCGCCCGGGTGATCCTGGAGGTTCCCGGCCCCGTTCATGCGCTCCTGTCCGGCATCGAAGGCGTCTCGCTGTGCCTGCCGAAAGGCGGCGGCACGCTTCCCGAATTCGACCTGCATTGTCCGCTTTCGGGCCTGCCGCTGGCATTCAAGACACGGATTGAGACGATCCCGTCCGATGTGCCCTATCTGCCGGTGCCGCAGGACGGGCTTCGGCAGGCCTGGGAGGCGCGGCTCGGCCCGCACGACAAGATGCGGATCGGCCTGGTCTGGTCCGGCAGCCCTGCGCAAGGCAATGATCGCAACCGCTCGATGCGGCTCGCCACGATGTGCAGGATCCTCGATGCCGACGCGCGCTTCTTCAGCCTGCAGAAGGATCCGCGGCCCGAAGACAAGGCGACGCTCGGGTCGCGGCCAGATATCATCGATCTCACCGCCTATCTCACCGATTTCGTCGAGACCGCGGCCATGGTCTCGTGTCTCGACCTCGTGATCTCCGTGTGCACCAGCGTCGCGCACCTTGCCGGCGCGCTTGCGCGTCCGAGCTGGATCCTGCTGTGTTATGCGCCGGATTTTCGCTGGCTGCTCGATCGCGACGACAGTCCCTGGTATCCAACGGCAAGGCTGTTCCGGCAAAGTGCCGCCTGCGATTATGCCGAAGTGCTCGATCGCGTGCGTGCGGAGCTGAACGCACGCATCGCGGCCTGGCCCGGCGCGGCGCCGTAGGCTTCCAAGTCTTTCCGCTAGCCGGGGAATCATCTATCGCTGGGCTGCGGCCATGCCAACCCAGCGCCAATGAACCGTCAGCAGCGACGCGAAGCCAGCACCTCAACATCTCCCCCACGCAAGGAGACGCCCGCCGACTGGTTCGAGGCGGGCCTTCGGCTGTTTCAGGCCGGGCAGATCGCTGACGCGGAGAAGTGCGGGCGGAGCGCGCTTGCGCTCGACCAGAGCCACGCCGATTCGCTGCATCTGATGGGCCTGCTCTGCATGGCCAGCAAGCAATATGATCTCGCCATCGAATGGTTCGCCGTCGCGATCCGGCAGAATCCGGCAATCGCCGACTACTTCGCCAACCTCGGTACCGCGCTGCATCGCAAGGGCCGCCACGACGAAGCGATCAGGAGTTTCGACCGCGCCCTGGTGCTCGATCCCGGTCAGGCCGCGGTCTGGAGCATGATGGGCGAGTTGCTGCGGCACGAGAAGCGCCTCGATGAAGCGATCCTGAGCTTCGACCAGGCGCTGAACGTCAAGCCGGATTATTTCGAGGCGGCAAACTCCAGCGCGATGCTCTATTTCGAGACCGGGCGGTATGAGGCGGCGATCGCTCGCTTTACCCGTTCGCTGGAAATCGATCAGAACCAGGCGCCGGCTTTCAATCTGCGCGGCATCTCGCATTCCCGCCTGCGGCGGTATGAGGAAGCGCTGGACGATTGCCTGCGCGGTGTAGCGCTTGCCCCTGACAATGCCGACTTCAACAACAATGTCGGCCTCTTGCTGCAGAATCTCGGCCGTCATGACGAAGCGCTGGCGTGGGTCGACAAGGCGCTCGCGCTCAGGCCGGAATTTGCGGAGGCCTTCAACATTCGCAGCATTTCGCTGTTCGAGTTGCGCCGTTGTGAAGATGCCTTCGCCAGCATGAACCGCGCCATCGAGATCGAGCCGGAACGCGCCGACTATCACTGGAATCTCGCGTTGATGCGGCTGCGGATCGGCGATTTCGACGCCGGCTGGGTTGGGCGCGAGTGGGGGGCCAAGGTGGCCTCGCTCGGCTTCGTCGACCGGAAATTCACCAGGCCGCAATGGAAGGGCGGGCCGATCGCGGGCAAGACCATCCTGCTTCACAGCGATGAGGGGCTCGGCGACACCATCCAGTTTTCGCGCTATGCGGCCATGGTGTCGCAGCTTGGCGCGCGCGTGATCCTCGAAGTCGAGCCTTCCCTGCATGGGTTGTTGACGGGCCTGGAAGGCGTTGCGCAGTGCCTGCCGAGGATAGAGGGCGTCGAGCTTCCGGCCTTCGACCTGCACTGTCCGCTCTCGGGCCTGCCGTTGGCCTTCAAGACGCGGCTCGACACCATCCCCGGCCCACACGCCTATCTGCCACCGCTGCCGGAAGCGCGCGTGAAGGAATGGCGGGCGCGGCTCGGCGCGCATGACCGATTACGCGTCGGCCTGGTCTGGTCGGGCAATCCCCTGCATACCAATGATCGCAACCGCTCGACGAATTTGCAGGCGATGTCCGCGATTTTCGACGTCGGCGCGCGCTTCTACAGCCTGCAGAAGGAGCCGCGTGAGGCTGACCAGGCCGTGCTCGCCGAACGCAGCGAGGTCGTCGACCTCACCGAACATCTCGGTGACTTCACCGATACCTCCGCGCTGATCGCCTGCCTCGATCTCGTCATCACGGTCGACACCAGCGTCGCGCATCTTTCGGCAGCACAGGGACGTCCGACCTGGATCCTGCTGCCCTTCACGCCGGACTATCGCTGGCTGCTCGGCCGCGACGACAGCCCCTGGTACCCCGGCGCAAGACTGTTCCGGCAGGACGAAAGCCGCGACTACACGAGGGTGCTCGCGCGCGTCCGCGAGGAGCTGAAGACGCTCGTCGCGGCGTTTGAGCCGCAAGCCTGATCCTCACTTTCCCGTATATCTCAGAATGTACAGGCCCTGGTTCTTGTCGGTGATGTAGATGTAGCCGCGAGTATCGACCAGCACGTCCTCGGTCTGCGCCACCAGCCTGCCCTTGGGGAACACGCCGTAGCGCTTGGTCGGGTCGGGTGGCAGGAAGTAGCCGACCTCGCGCGGCGCCGTCGGCGTCGACGTGTCGTAGATGCGCAGGCCCGCATTGAAGTAGGTGAGATAGACGAGATTGCCCTGCGGGGCGACGTCCGGATTATGCAGCAGCGTGTTTTGATTGTGCGGACCAAAACGCCCGCCGCGCTCGCAGAAGCTTTTGATCGGCCAATCCGCCGGCGGCAGCGGCAAGGGAAACAGCGCCATCAGCCGCGGCTTCGCGGGATCGGCAATATCGATGATCGACGCCTGCTGCAGCGGCTCCTTGCAATCTTCTGCGATCGCCTCCGAATTGATGAAGGCGAGCTTGCGATCCGGCACCGGGATCACCGTGTGCACGCCGATATTCGACGCAAAGGGCGGACTCATCTGGAGTTGGCCGATCTTCTTCGGCCGCGCGACCTCGCCGATGTCGAGGATGATCATGCCTGCGCCGCCGTAAGGCAGATAGGCGGTGTTGCCGACGATGAAGGGTGGGCCGTGCAGCATGGTGCCGGGAGGAGCGGGCGGCGTCTCGTCGTCGCGCTGGCCGGGCACCCACCAGCGGCCGGCTTCCTTGGGCTTGGCCGGATCGGAGATATCGACGATCACATAGATATTGCCCTTGTAGCCCGGCATGATCGCCGACAGGTGCATGTATTTGCCGCCCTGATAACCGTTGCGATGGGTGCCGAGCGATTTGGTCCTGAACTGGCCGAGCTTTTGCGGATTGAGCGGGTCCTTCAGATCCCAGATCAACACGCCCTCATCGAATGGCTTTTTGGGATCGCCGCCCCAGCCCGGCGAGATCCTGGCCAGCGCCGTGATCATCTTGCCGTCCGCGATCTCCATCTGGTCGGTCGCGGTATTGGCGGGGCCCTCGATCTCCTTGACCACCTTCGGGTCTTTGGGATCGGTGACATCGACGATCTGCCAGCCGTCGTTCCAGAGCATGCCGAGATAGAGATACCAGCGCTCGCCGACCTTCTGGATCGACATCTTGAAGCCGGGCTTGTCGTTGAGATTGCTGTAGCCGACCGCCTCGACATTCTGGCCGACGCCGCCGGGCGGAATCGGATCGGCCTTCGCCGCCAGCGCCATCAGCAAGGCGATCGCAGCGGCGGCAAAACGCAACGGCTTCATGGACACTCCCCATCGATCTCGTCGGTGGGGTGAAAATCCTACGCTTTGCGGCCGACCGCAATGGCCGGCGGCATCATGGGAGTGATGCGGAAATAGCGTGAGCGGGCCGCTCAGCTCGCCCGCAGCGAGACGTTCAATTCGTGGAATCGCCGTGTCAATTCCGCGACGCTCTTCCAGCCCGTCTTCTCGCGCGTGCGCCGCAGATGCGTGTACACCGTGGTGACGCTGATCTGACGGCCGCGCGCATAGGCCACCGCCGTCATGCCGGTGCCGAGCGCCTGGACCAGCTGCGCCTCCGCATTGGTCAGGCCATACAATTCCTGCAGCATCCGGCCCGCGCCGAGATTCTGCTGCAGCGGGTCGTGTACCAGCAGCATTGCTGCGGCCTCGGGATGAATCTCCTCGCCGGCGCGCTGCAGGGGCCGCACGGAGACCGTGTAGGGCGGCAGGCCGTCCTCGCGCGGCACGGCGAAGTCGACGGCGAGATGAGCGGCGTGCGGCTCATGGATGCGCTCGACCGCGCCCAATGCGGCGGCGAAGCGGCCGCGCAGGTCCGGCGTCGCGAACTCGACCGCGTTGCGGTCGATACGGAAATCGCGGTTGCGTTCGGCAAGATGACGCAGCGTCGTGTTGGCGTAGACGATGGCGCCGTCGCGGCGCAGAAGCGCGATCCCGTCGCTGAGCAGATCGAGCGCGTTCTCGAACAGATCTTCGCGTGTGCGGGCCGGAATTCCAAGGCGCGGTCCGGTCGCGTTCAATGCGTCCGATACCCGATCTTCTCCAGTGAAGGGAAAGATCGCTTCGACGGCCTGCACACCGACATCATCGTCCGACATTGTCGCTCCAGAACTGCGGCCGGCAGCGGTCCGCCGATCACCGCCTACGCCGCCTGTGTAATCCCGGCCAGGGGACGCAATTCCCCCGCCGTGAGTTCCAGCACAAACCAGCTTCCGCACCTTTTGGCATGAAGTTTTCCTTTAGTTTTTCTGGAATTTCGCTCCAGGCCGCAAAGGCTTCGCTGCGCCTCATGGCGATAGCATCATCGGTGAAGCCTGCTGCGCTTTCGACCGCGCGAGCGGAACCGGCGAGTTCGCGATGTCGGTGGCGGATCGCTTCCGGCGCAGGGGGCTGGGCTCGGCACTGCTCCGCGCGCTGCAGTCTCGCGCGATCACCCGCGGCCATCTCGATTTGTTCGGCGAAACTCTTAAAGGCGAAACTCTTAAAGGCAATGACGAGATGAAGGGCCTGGCGCGCAAGGCCGGTTTCAAATTCACGCGTTCGCCCGATTGGCGCGCGGTGCGCTTCGACAAGAGGCTGGCGGATTAAGCATCTCCCGAGCGGTCGCCCGGAGCCGGTGACCGGCCCCGGGCATTGGTCACGATCACTCCGCGACCATCTCTCCCGATCCGCCAAACTCGCTCGGGAAGTCTTTCAGCTTCGGTAAGCCGTCGCGCATCGGCAGCACCGTCTCCGAATAATTGACATGCACGCCCGGCTTGAAATCGAGCCTGGGCAGCGTCGCGGCGAACACGTCGACGAGGCCGAGCGGCGGATGATTGGTCAAGAGGTGACCGCCGCATTTGCTGCAATATTGCCGCTGGCTGAGCTTGGTCTTCTGGAACATCGCCACATGCTCGGCGCCCGAAACGATGTGCACGGTCTCGGGCTTCCAGAGGCTGAAGGCATTGACGGGACCGCCCGACCAGGAGCGGCAGGAGGCGCAGTGGCAGTAACCCATCGCTTCCGGCGCGCCGGTGGTCTCGATCTCGACCGCGCCACAGAAACATTTTCCAGACAATTTCATCCGAGGAACTCCTTTTCGAAAAGCGCGATCCTCGGACCATGGGCGCGGCGGCGCGTCTTGGACTGTTGCGACCAAGCCTCAGTCTGGAGCGACAGTGACAGTTAAATGTCATTTGAGTGTGAGGCAGTTCATATTGTCATCTGATCAGAGGACGCGAGACTGTGGATGATCCGCTAACAGGCCGGGCAGGGCGAGGAATGCTTCAAGCGTGGGGACGCGGGATGATTTCATCTTCAAGGCGTTGCACGTATGACCGATTTTGTACCTCGTATTTTGGAATTTTCGACCGATGGCGTTCCCGAGCACGATCGCACGGCGACCTGGCGCGAGTATTTCGGCCATGTGATGCTTCGCGTGGATCTCGAGCCGGAGCCCGGCAGGATATTCGAGGCGCGTAACCGCTGCCTTTCGCTGCCGGGCCTGCAGCTGATGGAGTCCGCCTCGTCGCCGGTCAAAGTCTCGCGCGGCGGCAGCTATCTCGCGGACGGCAATGACGACATCGTGCTCGCGATCAATCGCTCGGGTAGCGCCGTCGCCCATTCCGGCGGCCGCGAGCAGAGCCTGCACGCCGGCCAGGCCATCGTGCTGAGCGGCGGCGAAGCCTCCTCCTTCCATCGCACCAGCCACGGCCGGACCTTCTCGTTGCGGGTGCCGCGCGCGATGTTCGAATCGACCGTGGTCAGCGTCGACGACGCGCTGATGCGTCCAATTCCAACGGAGCGGGGCGCCCTCAGGCTGATGGAGAACTACGCAGGCTGGCTGTTCCATGCCGGCGCCGCCGACCCGCAGCTGCTCAACCTCTCGGTCCGGCATATCCAGGATCTGCTGGCGCTGACGATCGGCCCGACTGCCGATTTTGCCGATACCGCACGCACGCGCGGATTGCGCGCGGCGCGGCTGAAACTGGCAAAAGCCTTCATCGTCTCGCACTGTCATCGCCGCGAGCTCTCGGTCGGCAGTGTCGCGGCGAGGCTGAACGTGACGCCGCGCTATGTGCAGCGGCTGTTCGAGGCGGACGGCACGACATTCTCGGAGTTCCTGACCGGACAGCGGCTGGCACGCGCGCATCGGCTGTTGTGCGAGCCGTCGGCGGGCCCAAGCGCAATCTCGACCATTGCCTACGACGTCGGCTTCGGCGACCTGTCCTATTTCAACCGCCGTTTCCGCCGCCAATATGGACTGACGCCGCGCGAGGTGCGCGGCGACAAGGTGTGACCGGCGAGTTCACGCTGGTCCAATATTCCGTCGCGGTGAACCAAGACGGATTCGGTGCCGCGCGTTAGCTGCGGCACAAATTGAGAACGCATGACGTTCTTTTTCGATACCGATGGAGCTCTCGCATGAGCAGAATGTATTTCGCGACCGTCGTCGCCGTTTTCATCACCACCTCGCTCGCCACGAATTTGCTGGTAGCCGGAACGCGCGGGCCGGTTCTGCCGGGGGTGATCGCCGGGCTGCGTTGCCGCTCGCGGCGCCTGGGCCGGCGGCTGAAGCGCGCTATCGATACGTGGGTCGCGTCCATGCTGGCGCGACGCGAGCGACAGGCTGCGGTCTGCGCGGTGCATCACCTCAGCGATCGCGAGCTCAAGGACATAGGCCTCTATCGCGGCAGCCTCGGCCATGTCGCCCATTCGGACGGAAGGCGTGCAGCCTTGCCCGTCTCGCCGCTCAGGGATGGGAGGCTGCAATGATCTCCAGATTGACGGCCTTCAGGATCCTCGACGGCATCTTCGTTGCAGCCACCATGCTGGTGCTGCTGGTGATAGCGGGATTCCCGACGGAGTGGCTGCTTGTCCTCGCCGACCTCTTGCTGCGCGAGGTGCAATGGTTCGCGCTGGTCATCGTCCTTGCCGCGCCATGGCTGATCCACGCGATCGCGACGTCGGCGCCACGCCGCGGGTCCTGATACGCGGACAGCCGCTCAGGTCAAAAGCAGCGCCATGCCCGGATCGCCCCTTTCCATCGCGCGGCGGTAGGCCGGCCGTGAGCCGATGCGCGCGAGATAGGCGAGGACGTTGGGGCAGCGCTTCAGATCATAGGGCTGGAAGTAGCGCATGGTCGTGAGCGAAAAGCCCATCATGATGTCGGCCGCGGTGAACTCCTGGCCGGCAAGATAATCGGCCTCGCCGGTCCGCGCATTCACCAGGTCGAAGCAGCGGTCGACGCGCGCTCTTGTCCCGGCGAGGATCGGGTTGTCGTCCTCGAGCTTCAGCCGGTTCAGGATCATCAGCCGCCCCATGTTCGCCTGCAGCGTGCCGTTGGCAAAGTGAAACCAGTACAGGAAATTGGCGAAGTCCGGATGGTCCGGCTTCAGCGCCAGGGCGCCGTTGCCATATTTCGCGACGATGTATTCGACGACGGCGCCTGACTCGGCGAGCACGAGATCGCCGTCGGTGATGACGGGCGCGGCTCCGATCGGATGCAGCGCCTTGTAATCCGAGGGCGCCAGCATGGTCTTCGAATCGCGCACGGTGTGTTTCAGCTCATAGGGAATGCCGAGCTCCTCGCAGAGCCAGACGATCCGCTCGGATTGCGATTTGCCGAGGTGATGGACGGTGAGCATCGAAATCCCTTTTGTTGCGCGACGGATGCCATCCTCCCAAATCTATGCGGGCAGGTCGAGCCCGCGGGCCGAAGTAATTCGTGATGAGCGAAGATCAGGGTGCGCGTGGCGAGCAGAGCGCGCGGCCATAGAGCGCGGCGAAGCCCAGGAAGGCAAAGGTCCAGCCGGCGGCGGCCAACGACAGCAGGGTTTGCATGTGGTTGGGCTCGATCGAGGCGCACACCCGCAGCAACGCCGCCGCAATGACCGCGGCGTAGAGGCATTGCGTGCCGACTGAAGCCTGCAGCAGGCGACCGGTATGGCCGAGGGTGGCACGCGTCATTACGGCGAGGATCATCGTGCCGATTGCGCCGCCGGCCCAGGCATGAATGCCGGCACTGGCGGGGACGACATCGAAAGCGGCGAGGCTTGACAGAACGTAACCGGCCGGGATGAAGGCATAAGCGAGATGGAGAATGAGTACGAGGCGATCGGAAGCGGTCCGATAGCCGGCCCACCGCGCCAGCCGCATGAGATGAAGCGCGCCCGCCAGCATCAACAGGCCCCCGCTCGCTTGTGATGTGGGTGCAACGGTCCAGAACAGCAGCGTGATCGTGCTGGTCGCCATGACAATGCCGTCGAAACGGGAGAACGGCGCCGGCATGCGGCCGGGCCTTTGCCGCGCCAGCCAGTTTCGGGTGAAGCTTGGAATGATGCGGCCTCCGATCAGGGAGACCAGGGTGATCACGAGTGCGAGTGCAAAACGCGTCGAGAATTCGGCAATGCCGCTCACATGCGCTTCGATGTGGAAAGCGACATTGGCGGCGCCAAACAGCGCTATGATCGCCACGACCGGCAGGTTGCTCCACTTTTTCCCGACGACGATCTCGCGCGCGGCGGCAGCCGCAAGCGGCGCCAGGAACGCCGCATCGATGGCGCAGGCCAAGGCCCATCCGATCCACACGGACGCGAGGACCGCAATGCGTCCGGCAAACCAGCTCGCGACCAGCGCGGCGAGTGGAGCACCCTGCAAGGGCAGCCGTCCCGTCCAGTTCGGAACGGCCGTCAGCAGGAAGCCGCCGAGAATGGCCGCAACGAAGCCGAACAGCATCTCGTGGACATGCCAGTCGCGCGGCGCAAAGACGGTCGCAAGCTCGAGCTTGCCCTCGAATACGCCGAGCCAGAGCGGGATCATCGCCCCTGCATAGATGGCACCCAGCAGGAAGAACGGCCGGAAGCCGTAGGAGAAGAGGGCGGCCCCCTGATAATCGCGAAGTCTGGCGTTCGGCATGGGAAGTCCCTTGGCTCGAGATTTTCGAATGCGGTGCGGGCCGTAAGCTGCCCAGCAGCTTGCCCGCTTCGGGGCGGTCCCGCTCCCCGCATTGATGCCTATTAACTAGCGCCAAACGGCCCGGCGCGATTTGCGCTAGCGCAATGTCGGGACGAATCCCCGTGTTCCCATGCGCCGCATCCGTGGTGCTGGCGCCGCAGCCGGTCGGCACGTTCGGGCAAAACTCGAACGGCCTGCTCGATGTCGGCGGCAATGTCCGGGAGTGGACTGAGAGCGGTTTCGTGCCCGCGAAGCCGGCGGCAAGGTTTGGCAAACCATCCCCGTGTTCGGCCTTCCCCGCTAACGTTTTGGAAAACCGTACCGGGCAAAGTCGCGGCATCAAGGGACAAGGTTCGTGGGGAGAAGAACATGTTGATCAAGGGGGAAGCCATCCTGGAAAACGTCCGCCGCTTTCGTGCGATCGCGTCGCTGCACCGTCAGACCGCGGCGTTCCGTCCGCACCAGCGCTGGTCGCTGCTGGACCAGGCCGAGCATTGGGAGCAGCGTGCGCTGGTCGAGCTCGAGGCCTATTTCGAGGGCCGGGCCTGCGCGGGCCTGCCGACCTATCACTGATCGGATCGATCGGATGATGGTCGCTGCCCGGCGGCTGGAAGTGTGACGGGATGGTTAAGCAAAAGATAAGTGCCGCCCGGCGCACACGGCGTGATCAAGGCTTTGGTTTTCGCCTCGGCGCCGGCCGTTCTCTTTTCGCCGCGACCCGGTGCGCCGCTGCCAGCGCTTCGCGCGCCCAGGCGACGAACTCGTCGGGCTCCTCGAACAGCCGCTCCGGCACTCGCCAGAAGGCGAGGTCGATGGTGCTGCCCTTCTTCGAATAGTTGAGCGGCGGATAAGGACGCTGCTTCCCTGAAGGTTTCGCGGTTCAGCTCGTCAACCCGGAGATAGAGCGTATTCTCCGTCACCATTCCGAGCATCACGCCGTCGCAGAACACGCCGCTCTTGCCGAACATCCGCCGCAGGGTGACGTGGCCCAGCGGCGCCAGGTGCTCGCGCAGGAACTCGGCAAAGGCGTCGCTGGCCACCATCTGCAATTCCCGGAGGGTTTGATCCCAGGATCAGTACGGCAGGATGCCATCGGCAGCAATCAGGCGGCCAACACATGCTGCAGGGCAACCGCCTGTTCGCGACTATGGACTGCGATGGCGGTGTGCGTGTAGTCGCCAGCCGAATGTGTCCTGGCGATGTGGCGAAGCAGTTCTTCGCCCTTGATCACGTGCAGTCCGATTCCTTCGTCGGCGGATGGGAAAATGCCCAGGACGACGTCGTGCTCGGTGACGACGACCCTCAGCGCGCGGGCCTTGTCGTCGGACATCTGGATGAAACTGCGGGTCTGGTCCGCGAGCCCACGGAGCTCTTCGAAATCAATCATACCCCTACTCCACGCAACCGACGGCTGATTCTAGCAATGACATGCTTACCGAAGCATGAAGCCGCGGCCCCCCAGCCCGAGGAACTTTACGGCGAAGCCGGCCGGACTGAACGAGGCATGACAGGCGCCCGGTGAAGCGACCGCGCCGCGGTCGCGACCTCACCGCCTCAAGCCAGGATGCGTGGTGCGGCGGTGGCCGCGTCACCCGTGTTCGGCGTTCCCGTCGGCTCGATCAGCAGGATATGCACCTCGCCCCACGCCACCGGGCGATGCTCGATGCCCTTCGGTACCACGAACACCTCGCCCGGATTGAGGGTGACCGTGCGGTCGCGCAGTTCGATGTCGAGCGTGCCGGACAGCACCAGGAAGAAATCGTCCGTGTCGTCATGTTTGTGCCAGTGGAACGCTCCTTCGAGCTTGGCTACCATCACGTCGTTGCCGTTGTAGGTGGCAACCGTGCGCGGGGAGAAGCGATCGGTGAAGGTCGTGAGTTTTTCGGCGAGGTTGGCGGGTGACTTCATCATGAATTTCTCTCCCGGCGACGTTTGCGACGCGCTCCTGCGGCCGGGAGGCGATCACATAAGCTCAACAAGATTTTGATTTCGAGGCTCGTGCAGAACTTGCATTATCCCTATCTACCACGAAGGAGGATCGACCGATGACAACGATCAGACTGGCGATGGCCGTACTCGTGGCTGCAGGGGTGGCGGCTACGCCCTTTGCTGCGCAAGCGAAGAAGTACAGGCATACGAGGCATCCAATCTCCTATCAGACGTCGACGTCTGGCCCCTATCCGACGGCCGGAGTGTCGGTGCCGCGAAACGGTGGCTATGGTACATCCGGAACTTCCGTTGGAACTGTCACTGCTCCGTCGATCGGCACATACAGTTGGCCTTCGGTGGGTGTCACCAACGCGGTGCCTACCTGGAGCAACACCACTCCCGCCGTTCGCTAGGTGAATGCCGCCTCGTTGCAGCGTGGAGGCGACTCACCAAAGATTCACTCGGTCGAATCGACAATGGGAGGCCGTCGTCACGACACCATCCTTACGCGGTTCGTAGAATTCCTGGAGGCGAATCCCGGTCGGCCACTGTACCTCACCGAGATATGTGCCGCGATCGGTGTCGCCGAGCGAACACTTCGCGCGTCCTGCGAGGGGCATCTCGGCATGGGACCAATCCGTTATCTTACCCTGCGCCGGATGCACCTCGTGCGGCGGGCGCTCCAGCGTTCGGATGCGTCCAAGATCACCGTCACGCGAATTGTGACCGATCATGGTTTTTGGGAGCTTGGTCGGTTTGCGGTCGCCTACCGCGCGCTGTTTGGAAAGTCTCCGTCGGACACATTGCGGCAGTCTACATGCCAGGCTGCGTTGCTGCCCAGCCGTTTCTCGTCTCTTGCCGGCGTCCACTCATGACCGCCTTCACGGCGCTCCACCGGAGTTGCCGTTGGTGCGCCACAAAGAGCGAGCACAGCCGTGTTGCACGACGTGCATGTCCGCGCCACCTGCGTGTAATCTTCGCGCCTTCGCTGCCAGGCTTCACAGCGGACAGCGAACATATTGCATTTCCACCGGCACCGGCTCCTTGCGGCTGAGTGTGATACTGTTCTCTCCGGAGAATTTCACGTCGAATGCCACGTCGGAAACCGCGACGCCATCCGAGCACGAGGCAATCACTTTCAGATTCGACCCGTCATCGTGCAACGATTTGACAGTGCATTTTTGAAATGTGCCGGATATTTGCTTTCCTTGAACGATCAAGCCGCCCGCGTGGAGATCAGCATCCGGCTTGAACGAAAGCTTGTTATTTTCCTTGGCAAACACCTGACCGCAGGACGCGGTGTCGACCGTCCAAGCTCCATTCAAATCCGCAGCCTGTGCTGAGGGCGATTGAGCAACGAGGAGTATCAACAGCACCAAGGGATCGAAGGTTCTCATGAAAGTCTCCAAAGGATCATTAGGCACTGCCGGATTCTGTTCGATAAACGTCGAGCCGCCCCTGAATTGGGCCAGCTGTCCTTGCATATTCCGCCGGATCGGAAAGCCAGGTTTGGGCCGGCAATTCACCCTCGATTGTACGCTGATATACCGCGCGCGCTATGCAAATTCGGCAGATTGCCTCGCGAGCAAACTCCGGCACGCACATGGAGGCTTGTCCAAGTCCTGTAAACTAACTCGAACGGGCTTGCTGCGTCAGGACATGACTTCGGCCTTGGGAGAACAACACGGGAGCCTGGGGCACGGCCTCCGCCCAGGGACTTCTCGCTGTCTCCCGAATTCACGTCTCGAAGTCATTGACCCTTCCTGCCGAAATTGCATAGGCTGGTTGCGTCTCTGCGAGTACGTAGGTCACGGCAAAACGAGTTCGCTGCGAGTACCGTATGAGCGAGGCTGGCTTTGTGGCAGGCGTATCCTTGTTGGATGAGCCCGGCCGTCCAGGGATGGTCTGGATTCCGGGCGGTGCGTTCGCCATGGGATCGGACAAACATTATCCAGAAGAGGGCACCGGCTCACCGTGTCGCCGTCGACGGCTTCTGGATCGACCGCACTATTACGGTGACAGTGCACTTAACTCTCCAAGTTAAGTGCACCGTAATGCCGAGGGTTATTGCCCGAACCCATCGCACCCGCGAGGCCGGCACAAGGCCCGGGTATTCCGCGAGGCCCTCGATCTTCTGCGGAGCGATGCATCGTCGCTGCGCGAAGCTCTACTCGAAGCCGCACGCTCCGGCGAGGCCTCCCCGATTGCGGTGAACCCGTGGCGGACACATTGGCGCCTGGATGCGACCATCAGGCGCCAAGGGAAGAGTGCTGTGGTAAGAATGATCTGGATCGTGCGGACCGGCGAGAGCCGTGCCGAGGTTCGTCACCTGCTGGGTGCTGTGATGAAGGCGAAGAAGGACGCAAAGAACGAAAGGCCGTCAGTTTTGGACGTGGGGGCATTGCTGGCGGACCTTCCTGCACAGCGGCTTGCACGCGGGCAGGTCGGCACTGTCGTCGAGAAGCTTGATGACAAGACGTTGCTCGTGGAGTTCAGCGACGACCAAGGTAGCGCCTACGCGATCGCGCCCTGCCCGCGGGCGAACTTGCTCATCTTGCACTACGTCCCGGAAGCCGCCTGACCGTCGAACGGCAGGGCAGAGCCGGAGCCTTTAGCGGTCCACGGCGTGCTCTGGCGTAGACTTGCGAGTGGCGCGCCCGACACGATTCGAACGTGTGACCTTTGCCTTCGGAGCAAGATAACGTACCCATCCGAAAAATGCGATAGGGCACGCTATGCTACGCTATCCACCTGAAGCAACTGGATATTCTCAACAACAACAGCGACGTTCCTATCCGAAACCCCGCACCGATTTTCCCCCGCCTGCTTACGTGTTGCTTACTTGGGAGAACGCGCCCGGAACGAAGGAACGTCATGGTCAAGATCACGAAGAGGGTTGTCGAGGCGGCGGATGCCCGAGAGAAGGACTACGTCATCTGGGACGACGAACTGCCTGGTTTCGGGGTGCGGATCTTTAGTTCGAGCAAACGCAGTTACGTCATCCAGTATCGAACAAGCGGGCGCTCACGCCGCTACACGATCGGGCTTCACGGAGCCTGGGCGCCAGAGACTGCTCGCCGCGAGGCAAAGGTTCAACTCGGTCGGGTTGCCGCGGGTGAAGACCCTGTCGAAGATCGCCAGCTCAATCACAAGGCGAACACTGTGAAGGAACTGTGTGCCCGCTATCTCGCCGATTTGCAGGCCGGCCTCATCTTGGGAAAAGGAGGGCGACCGAAGAAGGGTTCTACGATCGTCACCGATACCGGCCGCATCGAGCGTCACATTGTTCCGCTCATAGGTACCCGGAGGGTCAAGGATCTCACTAAGAGCGACATCAATAAGGTCCTCAAGGACATCATGGCCGGAAAGACGCGGGTTTCGGTCAAGACCAAGAAGCTGCGTGGCAAAGCAATCGTCACGGGCGGTGCGGGAACGGCCACACGCACGGTCGGTCTCCTAGGCGGCATTCTGACTTACGCCGTCGAAGCGGGCATGATCGAGACCAACCCGGCGCATGGTATCCGCAAGCCAAAGGACAATGTACGAAAGCGTCGGCTATCGGAGGCGGAGTACCGAATCCTGGGTCGGATGCTCCGCGACGCTGCCAAGCATGAGAAAAATGCCACGGTCGTGCACATTGTTCGTCAAATTGCTCTGACGGGCTCCCGGCGCAGTGAGATGATCAGCTTGAAGTGGACTGAGGCCGACACCGAGTCGAGCTGCTTGCGCTTGGAGGACAGCAAGGAGGGTGAGTCCATCCGCCCCATAGGACTGCCTGTCGTCGAATATCTCGAGCGACGGCGAACCGAAAATGCCGGAACATATGTCTTTCCGGGACAAGGTGAGGACAACGCGTTCGGCAGTTTCCCGAACCATTGGAAGCACATATTCGAGGACTCGCCGCTGTCCGATATTACTCCCCACGTGCTGCGTCATAGCTTCGCGAGTATCGCCAACGATCTGGGTTTTACCGAGGTGACCATCGCCGCTCTGGTTGGTCATGCCAAGGGTTCGGTCACGAGCAAGTACATCCATACGCTTGACACGGCGCTCATCATGGCTGCGGACACGATCTCGGGTTACATTCAGGGGCTCCTTGACGGCATCGAATTCAAGCAAACTGCCTACGCGCTGGACCGCGATTCACGAAAAGCTGCGTTGGCTCGTTTCCTAAAACGGGCTTCGCGTGATGATACCGAGGGGGCAGAAGACGAATGTCTTATGGCTGCTTGAGCACTTTACCTTGCGGCCTCGTTTGTCAATCTACCTTCGTTCATCTTGTAACTTGCTAGCTAATTCTAGTTGCACTCACGTGCATATGTACTGTCCCATCATGCCAGCATCTTCGTGTTCCAGGATATGGCAATGGAACATGAAGGGATGTTCGCGGGTCGCCGGCTTCGTGAACTTGACGAGCAGTTCGGCCTTGCCTTCCACCAGGACGACATCCTTCCATCCGGCCAAATGGTCGGGGGGCGGCTTGTCGTCCAAGGAGAGGACCCGGAACAGCGCACCGTGCACGTGGAAGGGGTGCGCCATGCCGACGGATGAAATCTCCCAGATTTCGCTCGTCCCCAGTTTGGTCTCCACGTCGATCCTGTTCGGATCGTGCGTTCGTCCGTTGATGCCGATGATTGCTGGCACATCTGTGTGACCAGACATCTCTGTCCGCTGTCCGCAGATGCCGTTGTTGAGCACGAACTGCCGACGCTGCACGGCGGTCTCCGGATTTGCCGCCTCCGGATCGACCAGCCGTGGTGGAAGATGCCCTGCGGCGGCGGCCGAAGTCGGTTCGAAGCGCATAACAGGAACGAAGTCCTGAGTGCCGTCTTCGGAAATCGCGCCGAACACGCCCATGACCTCGTCGGGGCCGGTCTCCAGCAGAGCCGATTTGCCGTTCGAGAAATCGACGAGGATCTCGAACCGCTCCGCCGGCGAGATGCGCAATCGGGTCATCGGCACGGGTCGCGAGAGAAATCCGCCGTCCGATCCTGCGACGTGAAAGGTTCGGCGGTCGCGGAAGCGGAGATCGAAGTTCTGGGCGTTAGCGCCGTTCAGCAGGCGCAGCCGCACCCATCCCGCCGGCACCTTGGCGACCGGCTCGATCGCTCCGTTGACGATCACCGTATTGCCGCGGACTCCGTAGATGACGCCGAGCTCGTCGACTTCGTAGATCAGCGATCCATCCGTCTCGAATGATCGGTCCTGGATGATGATGGGCAGGTCGTCGACGCCGTACCGATGCGGCAAATCGAGGTGACCGCCGTCATCCACCATGATCAGCCCAGAGAGACCCAGGTAGGTCTGCCTCGCCGTGTCATGGTGCGGATGAGGATGATACCAAAGCGTCGCCGCAGTCTGGTCGATCGACAGGATTCCCCGCCAAGCGGCACCGGGTTCGATGACGCCTTGAGGTCCGCCGTCCTCCGCGCCTGCAACCAGCAAACCGTGCCAATGGACAGTCGTGGGCGCGTCGAGCGCATTCTCGACGGTCATCTCGACGTGATCTCCGCGACGGAAGCGAAGTGTAGGCCCGAGGATAGGGCCCGAATAGCCGAACGTCTTCGCGGGCTTTCCTTGGAAGAACTCATGGAAGCCTGCTCCCGCCCTGAGCTTGACGACGTTGTTTTGCCGACGCGCGTCGATCAATGGTGGAATCGGAAGGTGGCCGCCGCCGCGCGTTCTCTCGCCTCGGCCGAACCGCGCATCTAGCACGGTCGCCGAGGCTACGACGCCCGCTGCCAACATCAACGCTCGACGTGTGATCATGTTGCGCTCCGACGGCGCCGGGTCAACTCTGCATCCCGCGATGTCCTTACCATACCAAACTCGGCAACGAGAGAGGCTTTGGGCCCCATCGCCCTCGACAGGTTTTGATGTATCGTGAGCACCTGACAGGACCGGCCTGGTTCCTGTCTTTACGGAATCCGATAAAGGCGCACCAAATGAAGTTCAAGGATCTGCTGAGCGGTTTCATCCGGCTGCACATCCTGCATCATGCCGCGGAGCATGATATCTACGGTCAGTGGATTATCGAAGAGCTCGCGCGACACGGCTATAAGCTGAGCCCCGGAACGCTATATCCCCTCCTGAGCGCGATGGAACAGCGGGGCTATCTCAAATCCCGAAAGCAGCGCGAGGGCCGCACCGCCCGGAAGCTCTACCGGGCCACGCCCTTGGGCAAGAAAGGGCTCGCGCTGGCCAAGGTTCGCGTCAAGGAGTTCACCGGCGCGGCCATGGAGGGATAGGAACGGTCGCCGCGCGGAAGTTACTTGCCTTCGCCCGAACATCGATTATCGATATCGGAACCCGATAAAGACGACTGCGGGCTGGGGCGCAGCCTGGTGGAAGGATCCCCGAAATGCCGATAGACCGCCGTTCCCTGCTCGCCGGCACGCTCGTCCCTCTGGTCGGTCTGCAGAGCCGGATCGCACCCGCATTCGCCCAAGGCGACCCTGAGAAGGCCGACTACACCTTGCGGATCGCGACCGGTCTCGCCGAACTGGCTCCGGAACACATCGTGTCGACGACGCTCTACAACGGCCAGTTTCCAGGACCGCTGCTGCGGTTCAAGGAAGGCCAGCGCGCCGTCGTCGATGTCCACAACGATACCGACGTGCCGGAGCTCGTTCACTGGCACGGCCAGATGATCCCGAGCGATGTCGATGGCTCGGCGGAAGAAGGCACGCCCTACATCCCACCCCACGGCATGCGGCGTATCTCGTTCGTGCCGAGGCCCTCCGGCTTTCGCTTCTACCACACGCATGTCGTGGCCGGCGGCGACCTCAACCGCGGCACCTACACCGGACAGGTCGGTCCAGTCTACATCGAGCCGAAGAACGAGCCCGGCGCCTACGATCGCGAGGTCTTCCTGGTGCTCAAGGAGTTCGCTCCCTCCTTCAGCCGCGGCGGCGACATGGCGATGAACTTCCTCGCCGGCGAGCCAATCAAGGATCTGAATGACCTCGGCAAGAAGTCCGACGACGAGGCACAGGAAAAGACGAAGGGCTTCGAGGTCGGCTACGACCTGTTTTCGATCAACGGCAAGATGTTGGGACACGGGGAGCCCGTCCGCGTCAAACAGGGCGAACGCGTGCTGTTCCACGTCCTGAACGGCAGCGCCGGCGAGATCCGGAGCCTCGCGCTGCCGGGGCACTCATTCAAGATCGTGGCGCTCGACGGCAACTCCGTGCCGGCGCCGAAGGACGTGCCGGTGCTCTGGCTCGGGACGGCCGAGCGCATCTCGGCGATCGTCGAGATGAACCATCCGGGCGTCTGGACCATGGGCGACCTCGCCGATGACGACCGCAAGCGCGGAATGGGAATCGTCGTCGAGTACGCCGGCGCCAAGGGTAAGCCGCAGTGGACGAAGCCGAAACCCTACAAGTGGGACTACACGCTGTTCGGCAAGCCCGGCGCGTCGCCGGCCAAGCCGGACGAGACGATGGAATTCACCATCGTCAAGCGCAACGGCGCGCTGAACGGCTTCAACCAGTGGACGCTCAACGGTGAGGCGTTCTCGATGGAGACGATGAAGCCGATGTACAAGGTGCGCGAGGGGCGGCGCTATCGCCTGAAATTCCGCAACGCGAGCGACGACATCCACCCCCTGCATCTCCACCGTCACAGCTTCGAACTTGTGCGAGTCGGCGGCAAGCCGACCGCCGGCGTGCTCAAGGACGTCGTCATGCTCGCCGGATTCCAGGACATCGAGTTCGACTTTGTCGCCGACAATCCGGGAGCGACGCTCTTCCACTGCCATCAGCAACTGCACATGGACTTCGGTTTCATGGCCCTCTTCGATTACGCGTGACGCATGGATATCACCGCCGAAACAACGACTGTCCCCGCCCGCCGCGGCTCGCCGCTGGAGGTCCTGGGCATCTTCCTGAAGCTCGGGCTAACCTGCTTCGGCGGTCCGATTGCCCACATCGGCTATTTCCGCGACGAGTTCGTCGTGCGGCGAAGGTGGATCGACGAGAATGCCTACGCCGACCTGGTCGGATTGTGCCAATTCCTGCCGGGCCCCGCCAGCAGCCAGGTCGGCTTCTCGATCGGACTGATGCGGGCCGGCTACCTGGGCGCGCTTGCCGCCTGGACCGGATTCACCCTGCCGTCGGCCGCAATTCTCGTCCTCTTCGCCTATGGCGCCGGCGCGCTGAGCGGGCCGGTCGGCACCCGGCCTGCTGCACGGGCTGAAGCTGACGGCGGTTGCTATCGTGGCGCAGGCGGTCTGGGGCATGGCGCGCAATCTCTGCTCCGACCGCGAGCGCGCGTCGATCGCGGTGGTGGCGGCGCTGATCATCCTCCTCAGCACGGCTTCGATTGCCCAGATCGGCGCAATCGTTCTCGGCGGCCTCGCGGGTCTGTGGCTGTGCCGCAGCGAGGCGGCGGCGCCGTCCGGACATGTCGAGATTCCCGTGTCGCGCACCGTGGGCGTGATTACCTTCGCCCTGTTCTTCATCCTGCTGGCGGGGCTCCCGGCGCTGCGGGGCCTGACGGGATCCACGGGCATTGCCCTGTTCGACGCGTTCTACCGCTCCGGCGCCCTTGTCTTTGGCGGCGGCCACGTCGTGCTCCCGCTCCTCCGCGAGGCCTTCGTCGCGCCTGGCTGGCTGAGCGACGACGCATTCCTCGCCGGCTACGGCGCCGCCCAAGCGGTGCCGGGCCCGCTGTTCACCTTCGCGGCCTACCTCGGCACGGTGGTGTCTCCGGAACCGCATGGGTTCGCCGGCGCAGCGCTCGGCCTCATCGGCATCTTTCTGCCCGGCATCCTGGTTCTGCTCGGCGCGCTGCCGTTCTGGGACTCGTTCCGTAAGCGCGCCGGCGCCCAGGCGATGATGCGGGGTGTCAACGCCGCCGTGGTCGGCGTCCTGGGCGCTGCGCTCTACAACCCGGTCTGGACCACGACCGTCCACACGGGGAAGGATTTCGGCATCGCGCTTGTCGGCTTCGTTCTGCTTGTCGCTTGGCGCGCCCCTCCACTCGTTGTCGTGGCGTTCAGCGCTGCGGCCGGCGCCGTGATGGCTCTGATCTGATTTCCCGGAAAAACCGCCGATTTCGCCAGCCGAATTAAACCGATCTTCAACGAAATTGCCGACAATTCCCGGTCTATCTGGAGATTGCACGTGGACCAGAACCGGACCGAGTCCTCGCGGGTGCCCGCCCTCGACTTGCTGCGGCTCGCCGCCGTCGGTGCCGTGATCCTGTACCACTATGGTTTCTGGGGACCGGCCTCCCACGGCGTGACCCAGTTGCTCTGCCCGCGCTGGGCCCAATTGCACAATACGGGTTCCTCGGCGTCCCGGTGTTCTTCGCCATCAGTGGTTTCGTGATCGCCTACTCCGCGGAGGGGCGGACACCCGTCGGCTTCGCCATCGCCCGTTTCAGCCGCATCTATCCGACGTTCGTGCTCTGCATGACGCTGACCTTCGCGACGACGGTGGTGTTCGGCGCCGGCCATTTCGAGGTGACGACGACGCAGTGGTTCGCCAACCTCTTCATCGCCGCGCCGATGCTCGGACAGCCGTACGTCGACACGTCGTACTGGTCGCTGGTCATCGAGGTCGTTTTCTATGCATGGGTCGCCGCCTTTATGGCGCTGGGGCTGTTTCCACGCCGAATCGACGCGATCATCGTCACATGGCTCGTGATCACCTTTGCCAACGAACTCACCACCGACGCGCCGATCTTCGAGAAGCTTTTCATGGCTGATGACAGCGGGTTCTTCGCCGTCGGTCTGCTCATCTACCAGCACTGCCGGGGCCGCCACGACGTTCGCTGGTGGGCGCTGTCCGCGCTGTCGCTCGGGACCGCCGTCTTCCAGTCCATCCACAAGCTGGAACGCCTCGGCTTGCACGCCAACGCCAGCTACGATCCGCGAGTGGTCGCCGCGATCTCCATCGTGGGACTGGGAATGGTGTTCCTCGCGACGCGGATCAAACGAGTGCCGCTGCCGGCGAAGGTGGCGCTGGCGGGCGGCGGCATCACCTATCCGCTCTACCTGCTGCACATGCAACTCGGCTACGTGATCTTCACCGCGCTGGCCCCGCAGGCGCACGTCGCAGCCATCACCGGCGCCATCGTGGTTGGCGCATTCGTCCTCGCCTACCTTGTCTGGCGCTTCTTCGAACGATGGGCCCACCGCAAGATCAAAATCGGCCTCTCCAAACTAACAGACCGACTTGGATGGCCATCGACGCAGACGCAGTCCGCAATACCGGCAGAGATTCAATAGTCGTAAAGCCGATAACCAAACTGCTTACTCAAATCGCGCAGGACTCGAATTTTCCGTGAAGCCGCATACGGTGCTGCGATACATAAGGAAACTGGCGCACCCGACACGGTTCGAACGTGTAACCTTTGCCTTCGGAGCAAGATAACGGGCCCATCCGGAAAATGCGATAGGGCACGCTACGCTATCCAGCTGAAGCAACTGGGATATTCTCAAACACACAAACGACGTTCCTATCCGAAAACCCGCATTGATTTTCTCTGGCCTGCTTACGTGTTGCTTACGCGAGAGATAGTGCCCGGAATGAAGGAATGTCATGGTCAAGATCACAAAGAGGGTTGTCGAGGCGGCGGAAGCCAGAGAGAAGGACTACCTGATCTGGGACGACGAACTGCCCGGCGTCGGACTCCGGGTCTTTAGTTCAGGCAAGCGCAGCTACCTCATCCAGTACCGAACGAGAGGTCGCTCTCTTCGCTACACAATTGGGCTTCACGGAGCCTGGGCGCCAGAGACTGGCATTGAGTTCAAGCAAACCGCCTACGCGCTGGACCGCGATTCACGCAAGGCCGCCCTGGCTCGCTTCCTGAAGAGGGCTTCAGGTAGTGAACGAGAGGTGGCCGAGGAGGAGCGCCACTTAGCCCAACTTGCGCAGAATCGAGGGTCGGGTTTAGGCAAATCAAAGGCTTAGCCGAAAAGTCGGCACTACATTTTTGGTCAAAGAGTTGGCGATCAGGCGCTGGCGGCGAGGGCCGGCCGTTCATGTTCGGCGAGGCGGATGCGCTTTGGCAAGACTATGCCGAGGCGGTCGAGGAGAGCGGCCTGTGCAGCATCGGGTTGGGTGACGCAACGCAGGCGGATCTGGCCGTGGGAGGCGGTTGGCAACACGACATCATTCGATTGAATGCGCGCGAGTTCTTCGAGCACGGTTCTTGGAGAATTACCGAGACCCGCGCGGCTCTGCCACATCTCGAGGCTCTTCCACAGCACGAAGGCGAGAAAGCAGACGAGGATATGTGCCTGCACGCGTTCGGCGCGCTGGTGCCAGATCGGGCGCAGGTTTAGCTGATCCTTGTGGATACGAAAGAAAGGCAGCTTCGGCCTGGGTAAGTTGTATGTAGGCCTTCCAGAGCTGTTGATCGCTCCAATCGTCGATATTCGAACGCAACAGATAGGCGCCCTCCGAGAGGGCGGCCCAGTCGTCGAAGGTGTCGCTGTAAGCGACGCCAAGGCGGAAACCCGCGGGACAGCCATCCGGCTCCAGCGTGATTACGAAGCGGGCGGCGGATCGCTGGTTTTGCTGCAGGATGCGGCCGATCTGGCGGTTCACAACTGCCGGGTCGACACGCTTCTTCGCACGAGCCAAGCGCGCAGCCAGGCGCTGGAGCGCTTCTTCGATCCGCTGGCTGAACTTGTCGTGCATGGCCCGCTCCTTGCTGCGCCGATCGGCGGAACGGCACAGGATCACGGTCTCCTCGGTCTCGGGGTGGCGCGTGAGCTTGACCTCGACGCCTTCATGGACCGTGCGCCATCCGTCTGCGGCGGCGAGCGCGGAGCTGAACTTCTTCAGCTCCGACTTCGGCGCACCGATGATGTAGCGGCGGCCAGTGCTTCGTAGCCACGCCAGATTGTCGGCGCTGGCCATGCCGCGATCGCTGATCCACACGCGGCCCAGCATGCCATGGCGGGCCTCCATAGTGGCCACGATCGTCTGCAGGGTTCGCGAGTCGTGGGTGTTGCCGGCGAACACCTCGTAGCCCAAGGGAAAGCCGTCGAAGGTCACGACCAGCGCGATGCACACCTGCTTGCAATCGGGTCGATGATCCCGCGAGTAGCCGCGCCGCGCCAGCGGGTTTGCTTCGGCCTGGCCCTCGAAATATGTGCTCGTGACATCATAGAGCAGCACTTCATTCTGAACGGCAAACAGCTCGCCGCAGCGCCGCGACAAATGCGCTTCGAGTGCCTCCTTGTGCAGAATGAGATGATCGAGGGCGCGGTAAAGCCGGTCTTTGTTGACCTGATCGCCCTCAAGCTGCAGCAAATCGGAAAGCGCCGTGCGGCGGTACCAATCCTCGGCAATGTGCAACTCGCTCGACGGCTCGCACAGCCGCGCCGCCACCAGAACGGCCGCCATCTTCGCCCATGAGATGCGCTCCTTGCCCGCCGGCAGCAGCCGCTCGCACAGCTCTGCAAGGCCTGTCCCGCGCCACAATGCCAACGCCAAATACACATCGCCAAATCGACGCGAGCGCTCGATGCGGATGCCCTTCAAACGAACCGGCACCGTCATATGCTCGCTGCCGTCATCGAACAGCTGCGCTTGCTCGGGTGTGCCGATCGGCCGGCGAGCCAGCGCCCGCGCCTCAACCCGGCCATGCTCGTCGAGTTCGCCAAGATGCGCCACCGTTTGCTGGATGACACGCCCCCCGACACGAACGCTGCGTACCAGGCGCCAATAGCAGTGAGCCTTTCCATCTTTCTTGCGAATCGTGTGGCGAAGGTACATGCGCCATCAGACCACCTCGGCAGCGAAAGAAAATACCCAAGGTCGGCACTACACGCTCAAATCGCTCCTTCGCGCCGCCCAACCCCTTGATTAGACTCGCACGAGCTTGCGCAAAATCGCAAAACTACCCCCCAACTGCGCAAGTTGGGTTAGCTGCATGATCCTGAGCCGCAATGCACGGTTATGGAACGACCGCTTGTGGTGCGCTAACTAAGCGGACGTTCGTAAGAGTTGCGGAGTCGGCTACGTGCGAATTGCGATCGAAATGGAATGTCCAATCCATGTCTGGCCTTCCAACTGCAGCCGTGGACATCGCCAGCGGTCCGTCTGCGACCAACTGGCTGGTCGCACTGAGTAATACATCAATCGAAGGAGCTGGCACCTGCCGCAAATCGCGGCGCAACAATCAAGATTCGGAGTCTCGAAAATGATTGGCGCGCTCAACGAGATCGATCATGTGAGCGGCCGCATGAATCGTGAGCGGATGCTGGGTAAAGCCGGGCCGCGGGGAGATATAGCCTGCCATTTCACGAACCAATCGGAGTTGGTCATCCGATGCTGTTGCAAGCAGGGAAATCATCAGATTCTCCAACGCGATGACACGGATACGCAGCGTCACGAGTTCGGCATTGGTCAGATCGGGGACTGCAATTCGCTCGGTGTCTGGCGACGAATCCGTGGCGGGCCCGTCGGGCCCCGCGCCCCCTTCGTTGTCCCATCTGGACAGAGCACGTTGACGCTGGTTCCAGTCGCTGAGGGTATCGGGTTTTTCTCGGACCATGCGTAGCTCCTTCATGTAGTCATGAACTCGTCAACCCGGCGGGCGATCAGATCGGCATGCGATAGCCATAGAACTCATGGTCCTCGTTATAACCGCCCTGACCCGCGCCGAGATCGACGAATTCGTGCACAAATTCGATCGCCGCGATCCATTTGACCATCTTGAAACCCAATTCATTCTCGCATCGCAGCCGCAGCGGCGCGCCATGCAGCACGCTGACCGGCTCGCCGTTCATCTCGTAGGCGAGGATTGTCAGTGCGTGGCGCATATTCTCGATTTTGTGGACGTCATAGTAGCGCCCACCATCGGCACCGTCGGCCAACGAATAGAACACGACGTAGCGAGCCTCGGACATTGGCTTCACCAGATCAAGGATATCGCGCATGGCAACGCCGCCCCATTCGGCAACCCCGGACCAGCCCTGAATGCAGAAATGCGTCGTGATCTGTTCCTGCTTCGGCATCGCCTTGAGTTGGGCAAGTGAGAGTTCCTGCGGAGCCCCGACCAAACCGCTGATCCGCAGCCTGTAACTGGCGAACTCCTCCGCGACGAGATCATCAAACTCCCTGGAGTTGGGCATCGTGCCGTTTGGCCAGAAGTAAGGCGAGATATCTTGCTTCGTGAGCTGGGAACGTGCGTCCCAGCTTTCGGCCAATCCCATCATCCAGCCGATCATGAACGCGCCGGTACGCTGCACCAGACGGGCGTGCCGGATCGTGAAGGGCGAAGCCAGAAGCCACGCGATCGTCAGAATGATCATCGCCAGAACGAACAGCGGAAAGCCCGTCCAGGACGCATTGTCCACGCCGCCGAACATGTGGTTGGTGTTCTCTCTGATGCCGGTGACGAACACCATGGCGCCGTGCGCCAGAATGAAGCCCACGAACCAGGCGAACGAGATGAAATGAACCGACCGCATCGCCTGCCGGTTGAACAGCCGGCCGAACCATCCGAGCGCATTGGAGATCGCCGGGCTTTGCATCAGGCCGGTGGCGATCGAGACCGGCGCTGCGACGAACACAGTGATGAAATAACTGAGCTGCTGGAGACCGTTGTACCGGGTCCAGCTGTGGTCCACCGGAAAGTTCAGAGAAGCATACTGGATCGCCGTAGACAGCGCGGCCGGGAAGACTTCCCAGGTCAGTGGTACAAGCCTGCGCCATTGATCGGTTGAAAACAGCAGCACATAAAAGGCAACGCCGTTGTTCAGCCACAGCAGGTTGACCGAGAAATGCCACCAGCGCGACAGCCCGAGGGTATGGCGCAGGCCGGGAATGCCGAGCCAAGTCGGCAAGGTGACGGAATCGTCCTTGGCGGTCCAGACGCGACCCTTCGGCACCGGGACCTGAAAGCGGAACCAGTCGGTCCCCGGTGTGCAATCGCGGCCCCAATAGAGCCGGGGATGGTCGGCCAGGATCTGCAGGCCGGCCCGCATGATGAACAGCATGAAGAACATGTTCAGGAAATGCTGAAGCTGCAGCCACCACGGGAATCCCGAATCGACGGACGGAGCGGCCTGCGCAATGCCGGGATGCTTTCGGATAAAGGCTTCTACGCCGGGAATCTCACGCAGGCTCTGAGCCAAGGCAACCAGGCAGAGCAGTGCGGCGGCGGCGATCGGCAGGCCCCACAGCGTGTTGATCCAGCGCCGGCCAATGCGAATCCGGGGCGCGATTCCCTGCTGTGGCGGCATCCAGTGATTGAGGCGGATGCGATCGTCGGCATCGCTGAGTTTTGCACGGAGCGGCTCGACCTGGAAAGATTTTGAACTCGCGGGCACCGGCCGATCGTTGTCGATCATCAAGCGCGCCTGACAATCGAGGCGTCAATCGCCAAGCCGGGTGAGCGCGGCATCCTTGTGGAAGGCGATATGATCGGTCTTGCTGCTCTTGATCTCGTATTGTGGATCGTCCGGGCTCGCATGGTGGGTATAACCTTCGACCTCGAACTCGCGAGTGTGCACCCGGGTGATCGTGCCACTGAAGCGCCCCGCCTCGGAATTCCAGCTCACGCGATCATGGATGTTAAAGCTCTTCGGCATGATTGCTCAATCAGATGCCACCAAAGAACTGCAAAGGAGGCAGTTCTTGCATTGAATTCAGATTTAGTTGAGCGGCATAAGCACTAACCGCTGCATTCTCTGCCGGTTCCTTAAAACCTCAATATCTTTCGACTAATGCACGGCGCGCTTCTGTTTGCCGCATCGGGCGCTTAGGATCAACCGTGAGGCGGGCTGTCACGCGCCTTCGCCGCCTGGAGCGATGTCACGAACAGCTTTTTCACCATAGGCCACTCGACCAGGACGATCGCCGAATTTGTCGATCTCTTGCGAGAGTCCGACGTCCGCCTCGTTATCGACGTCAGGTCGATACCCCGGTCACGGACCAACCCGCAATTCAATCAGGACAGTCTCCCGGAAACCCTGGCCCCTTTGCAGATCGGCTATAAGCATATCAGCGAGCTTGGCGGCCGGCGAGGAAAGTCCCGCGAGTCAGAATCTTCCCCCAATTCCTACTGGCGAGTGCGCAGCTTTCGCAACTACGCAGACTATGCCCTGACGGCGCCGTTCGCTAACGGCCTGACGCGGCTCCGGGAACGCGGCGCGGAGCAACGGTGCGTCGTCATGTGCGCCGAAGCGGTCTGGTGGCGCTGCCACCGCCGGATCATTGCCGACTACCTTCTCGCCGCCGGGGAGCAAGTGAAGCATATTCTCGCGAAATCGCATGTCGATGTGGCGACCCTGACACCCGGCGCCGTCGTTCGCAACGACGGGACGGTGGTTTATCCCGCTCAAGATACGCAACCGGAATGAGGCAAGGGCTTCCGTGGGCTATCAACCGCCGAGGGCAATGTGTAGAGTGGCGATGATGCCGAGCACGGCGAGACCGTAACAGCCGAGCCGGATCGCGACTATTGCCACAAACCTGACATCTGAATGGACATAATCCTCAATCACCACCTGCAGACCAAGCGCGGAATGATGAAATAGTGCGATCAGCAAGAGGACCATGCAGCTGGTGGCAAGCGGTGACCTCATCCAGGCGATGAAGGCCGCGTAATCGCTCCCTGAATGAGCGATTACCGAGGCGATGAACCACAGGCACAGAGGCACAAGCGCGACGGCTGTGGCGCGTTCCGCCCACCAGTACCGGACGCCACTTTTGGCCGAACCGAGCCCAAGGGCGCGAGCTAGCGGCGAGCGGAACGAACGGCGATTCATTGAGGCCACCCCGCGACAAACAGGCTGATCGCCCATGCCGTCACAGTGAGCGCTACGCTGGACACTACGACCGTCCATCCAGAAATGTAGATCGACCGAAGTTCGAAGCCGTGGACCGTGTCCCAGACGAGATGACGGATGCCACCGCACAAATGCAGGAAGAAGGCGAAGGTGCAGCCGAACAGCACGACCTGGCCGGCCCAAGATCCGATCACGCTCTGAACGACGCCATAGGCCCGGGGACCAGCCGCCGCAGCGCTTAGCCAGATCACCAGGCCCACGGCGCCGAGGCTCAGAATTAACCCGGTGATGCGGTTAGCGATCGACAACACCGATGTGAGTTGCGGCCGATAGATCTGGATATTCGGCGAAAGCGGACGGGGCCGCGCGGACGCCGAATTGCCATTTTCGGTCCGCTTCATGATCATTCCTCGCGCTCGCCGATCGCCTTCTTGATTTCGGCGATGGCCTTGCCAGGATTTAATCCTTTGGGGCAGGTGCGGGTGCAGTTGAGAATAGTGTGACATCGGTAAAGTCGGAACGGATCTTCGAGCGCGTCGAGCCGTTCCCCCTTGGCCTCGTCGCGGCTGTCGGTCAGCCAGCGCCATGCCTGCAGGAGCACCGCCGGTCCGAGGAAGCGATTGCCATTCCACCAGTGGCTCGGGCATCCGGAAGTGCAGCAGAAGCACAGGATGCACTCGTAATAGCCGTCGAGTTGGCGGCGCTCTTGCGGAGATTGTAGCCGTTCCTTCTCCGGTTCCGGCGTCCGGGACTGCAGCCACGGCTCGATCGCGGCGTATTGTGCAAAGACGTGCGTCAGGTCGGGAACGAGGTCCTTGATGATCTGCATATTGGCGAGGGGATAGATAGTTGCCTTCGTCCCCATGTCGGAAATGAACCGCGTGCAGGCGAGCCAGTTGGTGCCGTCCAGATTCATGGCGCACGAGCCGCAGACTCCCTCCCGGCACGAGCGGCGGAATGTCAATGTCGAATCCACCTTATTCTTGATCCAGAACAGTGCATCGAGAACCATCGGCCCGCAGTCGTCGAGATCGACGTGGAAGGTATCGACGCGAGGATTGGCGCCGGAGTCGGGATCGTAGCGGTAGATATCGAATGCCTTCACGCGCTTGGCGTCTGCGGAGGCCGGCCATGTTCGTCCCGTTTCGATCCGCGATTCCTGCGTGACCTTGAAATTTCGCGGAATGGGAAACCGCTTGAGCCAAGAAAAGCGAGATACTTGATCCGAAGATTCGATGATCATTGTAGGTATTGCCTTTCTCACGACTAGGCAGCGCGGCGTGACCAAGCATCAAGTGAAGGCGGTACGTAGAACTGCCAGAGAAAGCAACTATCTCAATATCAATAGAGCACAGTACACCATCTCAACTGCCGCGTCCGGGTTTTGGCGTGTAAGCGGCACCGGCGTGATGCCGGTCGCCGACGATCAAAGCTCGACCTGCTCGGCTATATTTGGAGCGTCACCTATCTTAATTCCGAGATATCGGACGGTGCTCTCCAGTTTCGTACGGCCGAGCAGTCATGATTCATAATGCACCTCGGCTAACTCATTGAAAGTCAAAGGCGTGCTGCGTGGCATTTTGTGTTAGCGGAGGCTTCCGACGCTTTCCCTTGGCGAAACCTGCCAAGTCCTCGGCCCTGATCACCCAAGGCGCGCCCGCGCAAGCTTGTCGGCCTTTGATGTTGCCGCGGCGGAGCATACGCAACGCCGTCATGTTGCAGACGCCGATGAGTTTTGCTGCCGCTTCGAGCGTAATCTCGCCGCGCTCCGCCCACTCACCATCGCGGAAGACGGCGATGTCGTGGTGATTGCGGAAGCCGCGCACGCGCTCTTGCGTCCAGGCATTGCCGTGCCCGGTCTCGACGCGAGTGCGATTGAGCAGGCGCGCGATCTGCCGATCAGGCATCAGCCGCGCCAGCTCACGCACGAGTGCGATTGTGTCGTCGGGGATGCGTGGATTGTGTCGGCCGGCCGCATTCAGGCGCTGTTTGACTTGCAGTTGGGTATGGTCGCCGCCTTGCCAGTGCAGGACCGCATGGATGATTGCGCCGTCCTTGCGCACGACGATCTCCGTGAGTGCCGCGCGAAGGATACGCTTGCGCGTTGCGGCGGTTGCAGCGGGATGCAACCAGGCGCGCTCCAGATCAGCACCGAGCGCCACCAATTGCTGGCGCCCCGGCTCACCGAGCCGCGGCGGACGGCGCGCAATCAGGGCGCCGATCTCTCCTTCAAGCTTTGCGACAGCCTGCAATGCCTCGTTCCAGCGGCGCTCCAGCTCGCCGGCGACCAGCCGGTTTGCCGGGTCGACGGCGTCGTACTGTCGGCGCGCGTGCGCGGCTTCGTAGCGCGCCTGCTGCAGCGACAGCTCCAGCTGGCGCTCGGCCGCGGTCGTCGTGCTCGATTGCGCCTCGGTCGCTTTGAGTGCTGCTTCGATGCCGAGCGGCTTCAGGACGCGCAGGACCTCGTTACTGATCGCCGCATCGATGCTCAAGCCGCTGATCGAAATGCAGCGCGCGGCACCGTGGTTCGTACGTGCACCGTAGCAATTGTAGCGGCCGATCTTGCCGCTGTAGTGCACATGGAGCTTGCGGCCGCAGTGGCCGCATCGCAGCAGTCCAGGCAGCAGCAGCTCGCCTTTACGAACTGCTCCGCGAGCGAGCGCGCTGCTCATGCCGGTCGCATTGTTGGCGATTACCTCGAGGTTGTGCTCGAACTCGTCCCAGGTGATATAGGCCGCGTGGTGATCCTTGATCAAGACATCCCATTCGGCCATGGGCTTTTGCACACCACGCCGGACATGCTTGCGTCCACCTTTGACACTCACACGGCTCGTCGTGCGCCCGAACGCGTAGGCACCTGCATAGATCGGATTGGTCAGGATGTTGTGCACGATGTTGTAGGCCGGCAGTCGCCACACGACGCCGTGCGCCTCGCCTTGGCGCGACTTGACCGGCAGCTCGATGCACTCGTCTCTCAACCAGATGTGCACCTGTCTTGCACTTTGCAGCTCGGCGAACTTGGTGAAGACCAGCTGCAGGGCGTGCTGCACGCGTTTGTCCGGATTCTTCTCTATGCGATCGCGACCGATCTTCACATAGCCGGCGGCGACACCGAGGACCAGCGCGCCGCGGCGCGCCTTCTGCTTCAGCGCTTCCTGCGAGCGCTGGCGGAACATCGAGAGTTCAAGCTCGCTCATCGTGCCCTTCATGCCAAGCAGCAGCCGATCGTTGGGATGGCGAGGATCGTAAATTCCGTCCTCGTCGACGATGAGCGTGCCGACTAGGCCATTGATGAACAGTCCGCGGTGCGCGAGAACCCTCAGCAAATAGCTGCTTGAGCGCATTGACGCATTCGACCACTTGGCGCCATCAACCGTTGACCAGACCGTCATGGGCGGCTGAAAATCGATCAGCTTCGTTGATCTTGTAAGGATTTTGTCTGGTTTCGATCGCGTTCGTTGCGTTTCGATCAGGTTGTTTCTGGTGCGAAACTGGTGCGGTGTTTCGAGGCTGAATGCCTAGGCCCGCGCGTCAGTGCTCGCCGCCATAAATAAACGTTATGGCGGCAGAATGGAGTTGTGGTGGCGAGGCGGCTTTGGTGAACCTACTGTGATTTCGACCCGGCAAACTGGTTTAGACTAGAACCGCATGAAAAGGCGGGGAAGCGCGCAGAAGAAGCGCGCACAGGGGGGCCTGGGCCGAGCGATGGTCTCCAAGGAGTGGAACATGAGAAACACCTTTAGCCGCCGAAATTTTTGCGATTTAATCGTCGCTCTCTCGCTTGTCATGGCATTTCCCGCGACCGTTGATCTTGCCCACGCGGCGGACGGGCCCCTCAAGCTTGGCATTGTCGCGCCGATGACCGGGCCAAATTCCCGTTACGGCGCCTACGCAATGCATGGCGCCGAACTCGCCGTGAAGGAGATCAATGCTGCGGGCGGCGTCAATGGCAAGCAGTTGCAGATCGACACCGGCGATAGCCAGTGCGCGCCGGTCGAAGGCGTTTCGGCAACCCAGCGGCTAATTAATCAGGACGGGGTCAAATTCATTATCGGCGACATCTGCTCGTCGGTGACGTTGGCAATGGAGCCGGTCGTTGAGGACGCCAAGGTGCTGTTGCTGAACGCCGCATCGTCCAACCCCGAGATCACCTACAAGGCGGGCGTCGGCGGTTTCAAATGGACATACCGCAATTACCCGACGGACGAAGCGCGTGCCGCCATGGTGGTCAAATACGCTGCCGAGAAACGCGATCTCCATAAGTTCGCCGTGCTGTCCGTCGATAGCGACTTCGGGCGCGGCGCGGTGGCGTTTTCCAAAAAATATCTGCGGGAGTACGGCAGCAGCATCGTCTCGGAGGACTACTTCAAGGAGGGCGAGGTGGACTTCCACTCGGTCCTGTCGAAGATCCAGGCCTCGGGCGCCCAGGCGATCCTGATGTACTCACAGACCGATACGACGGCGATCGTCGGCCAGCAGATGATCGAGATGGGTCTTGCGGGCAAGCTGCCGCTGGTCGGCTCGGGCGATTTCAACGTGCCCAGCAACATCGAAGCCGCGCCCGAAGCAATGGAGGGAGCCATTGAGGCGGCCGCCTGGCTGCCGAGCTATAACAGTCCCGGCAACCAGTCCTTCGTCAAGCACTACGAGGCGGCCTATGGCGGCGAGGAGCCCAATACGCACGCCTACCAGTTCTGGGAGACGACACACCTGCTCGCCCGAGCCATGATCAATGCCAAGTCAACCGAAGGTGACGCGGTTCGGGCCTCGCTCAGCGCGATAAAATACGACAGCCCGATGGGAACAGTCGTGTTCGACGATCACAACCAGGCTCGCCGGCCGATGATCCTGATCGAAGTGGATAACGGCAAGCCGGTGATCAAGGGTACCGAGGTCGCCGACATCAAATATCCGTCGAAGTAAACAACGGCTGGATAGGGTAGTCCGACATGTACGACCTGTTCGCAGCGCAACTCATCAACGGCATCGTCGCCGGTTCGGTTTACGCCATCGTTGCCGTCGGCATGACCATGATCTTCGGGGTCCTGCGTGCGATCAATTTCGCCCACGGAGAATATTATATGGTCGGCACGTTCGGCGCCTGGGTGGCGATCCTCTATTTCCACCTGCCTTATCCCGTTGCGCTCGTCATCGGCGTCGTCACGACCGCGATCATCGCAGTTGTGGTCGGCAAGCTTGTGATGTCCCGCATGGTCGGGGCCACGGCGGAAGCCGGTGTGGTTGCGACCCTCGGTATTTCCCTGGTGTTGCAGAACGTGGTCGTCCTGATGTTCGGCGGTGGCTACAAGGTGTTCAGGGGCGGCTACATCCATCCTGTGTCGATGTTCGGCTTCAGCCTGACCGAGCAGCGGTTGCTGATCCTGGTCGTTTGCCTCTTGGTTTTCGCAGGCCTTGAGTTGCTGGTTCTGTACACCCGGATGGGCAAGGCGATGCGAGCGGTGTCGCAAAACACCGAAGCCTGCACCGTGGTCGGCATCGATGTGCAGCAGGTGGTGGTCTGGACTTTCGTACTGGGCGCTGCGCTGGCCGCGCTTGCGGGGGTGCTGACTGCTCCGGTCAATGTCAGCGTTTATGGCGGGATGGGAGGCCTCATCACCTTCAAGACGCTGCCGATCATCGTGATGGGAGGCCTCGGCAATGTGCGCGGGACGCTGGTGGCAGCCATGCTGCTTGGCGTCGCGGAGAGCCTGGTTGCCGGCTATGTCGGGCTGCAGTTCCGGGATTCCGTCGGGTTTGCGACCCTCATCCTCATGTTGATGTGGCGACCGCACGGGCTGTTTTCGACGCAAGCGCGGTTCTGAGGCATCGCGCCCGTTTGACCTGTTTTGCAAATGCTCGAGGATCGATCGATGTCCGCAAGCGAAGTCTCGGTTACACACTGGCGGCCCGACCTTCGCTGGCTCGTCGGCGCGGTCCTCCTGGCGATCGTCGTGTCGGCACCGCTATTCCTCGGAAATTATGCTTTGCACGCGATCATCGTCGCGATGATTTTTTTGCTGCCGGCCCAGGGGCTCAATCTGCTGGTTGGCTATACGGGCCTATTGTCGTTGGCGCAGGCGGCATTCTTCGGGATCGGCGCTTACACCTCCGCGCTGATGGCCATTCACTTCGGCACGCCTTTCTACGTCAACTTCTTCGCCGCCGGCGCGGTGGCGGCCGCAGTCGCACTGCCGCTCGGCGTTCCTGCGTTGCGCCTGCGCGCGACCTCTTTCGTCATGTGTACACTTGGCTTCGTCGTGATCGGCGAGGCGGTTGCCAAGAATTGGGTGAGTTTGACCCGCGGCGACATGGGACTGTCGAGCGTGCCCAGGCCGGTTTTCGATTTCGGACTGCTGTCGTTCAAGGTCACGACCGTTCCGCAGTTCTATTATCTGGCGCTCGCAATCGCAGCGCTGGCGACGCTCACCGTCTACCTGATTGTTCGCTCACCCGCCGGACGCAATATGGTGGCCATCCGCGAGAACGAAACGCTAGCCGAGTTTGTCGGCATTCCGACATGGACTTACAAGCTCGTGGTTTTCGTCATCAGCGCGGCGTTCGCTGGCCTGGGCGGCAGCGTCTACGTCCACTATCTGACGGTCGTCAGCCCGCTGAGCTTCGAGATCTACTACACGATCACCACGCTCGTGATTGTGCTCGGCGGCGGGGCAGGGACAATCTCGGGCGTCGTCTTCGGCTCGGTCCTGTTCGTTGGCCTCTCCGAGGCGCTGCGCGTCACTCCCGAACTGCGGATGACCTTATTCGGTCTCTGCCTGGTCGGGCTCGCCTTCTGGTTTCCAAGGGGTTTCGCACCCGTCCTCACGTGGGCATGGTCTTTCCTTGAGGGCAAGCCAGGCAAGGGAGCCGCATGATGTCCCCCCTTCTACCGATTCTGGAGGTTACTGGCCTCAGCAAGTCCTACGGCGCGGTCAAGGCCGTCGACCGTGTTCATCTTCATGTCGGACGGGGTGAAATCTGCGGCCTCATCGGCCCAAATGGCTCGGGCAAGTCCACCTTCTTCGATTGCAGCACGGGCCTCGCCAAACCCGATGAGGGTGCGGTGACCCTCGACGGCGAGAACATCACCGGCTGGTCGCTTGACCGCATTGCCCGCGAGGGGCGGATGCTCCGCAGCTTCCAGAAAACGGTGGTGTTCAGCGCCCTTGACGTCGAGGAGAACCTCGTGACCGCGGGGCAGATGTTCACCTTTCCGAGCGTGCTCTCGACATTCGGCATTGGTCCCGGCGCGCGCAATCGGGTGGCAGCGCTGCGCAAGCGGGCAAAGGAGTTGATCGAGCTGACCGGCCTCGGCCACGTTGCTCATATGCCGGCCGGCAAGCTCTCGGGAGGTCAGCAGAAGCTGATCCAATTTGCCTCCATGTTGATGCCTGAGCCCAAGCTCATCCTGCTCGACGAGCCGATGGCCGGTATCAACCCCAAGCTCATCGAACGCATCGTGGAGAGCATTCGCGTCGCCAACAGTTCTCTCGGCGTCAGCTTCCTGATCATCGAGCACGATATCGACGTGGTCACCAGTCTCTGCGAACGCGTCGTCGTGCTCGACCAGGGGCGGAAACTGGCAGAAGGATCGCCCGACGAAATCGTTCAGAACCAGGCGGTGCGGGAGGCCTATCTCGGTGGCTAATTCCTCTCTCTCGATCAAAAGTCTGCGCGCTGGCTACGGTTCGCTGGATATTCTCAATGGGGTCGATCTCGAGATTCCCCAGGGTCAGTTCGTCGCCCTCATGGGACCGAACGGCGCCGGGAAATCGACGCTTCTCAAGACGCTCTTTGGCCTGACCACGGTCAAAGGCGGCAGCATAAGCTTGCACGGCAAGGACATCAGCACCTACAAGTCGCGCGCGATCCTGGCGGAAGGGATCGCTTATGTGCCACAGGGACGCTGCAACTTTCCTGTCATGACGGTCGACGAGAACCTGCAAATGGCCGCCTATACCCTTCGCGACGACAGGGTCAAGGCCGAGCGGGACTATGTCTACGATCTCTTTCCGATCCTCAAGACACGGCGCGCTACGCTTGCGGGCAATATGTCCGGAGGCGAGCAGCAGTTGCTGGAAGTTGCGATGGCCGTCCTGCAGCGGCCAAAAATCCTACTTGTTGACGAGCCCTCGGTTGGCCTTTCGCCTGCCGCCATTGGCATCGTCTTTGACGAGCTGTTGCGCATCAATGCCGCCGGTCAGACCATCCTGCTGGTCGAGCAGAATACCAAGAAGGCCATGGCGGTTGCACAGCGAGCTGTCATCCTGCGTCTCGGCAAAGTGATCTGGGACGGCAGGCCTGCTGACATCACTCACGACGAACTTGGTGAACTCTTTCTCACGGGTCGGATGCGCGGCGAGGCTGAGGTCGAATCCTGATCAAAGGCCCGAGCCGGACAACATTTTGTTCAGAGGACAACGACAGTGACGATTTTCATACCAGCCGCACGGGTTTCGCGCATCAAGGTCTCTCCGACCACGGCTGCTTCGGCGCGCGTCCGAGAGCTGAAGGTCGCAGGACGGGATATCGTCGACATGACGATTGGCGAGCCGGACTTCGACACTCCGGATCACATCAAGGCAGCAGCGCATGAGGCCATCGATCGCGGAGAGACCAAATATACCCCGGTGAACGGCACCGTCAGCCTGCGCAAGGCGATCATTGCGGACTACAAGCGCCGGCTTGGGCTCGATTATGCAGATAACGAGATCTGCGTCGGTGGCGGAGCCAAGCAGATCCTGTTTCTCGCGTTGATGGCGAGCGTGGAGGAGGGGGAGGAGGTCATCATTCCAGCTCCCTATTGGGTCTCCTATCCCGACATGGTCATCGCCAATGGTGGCAAGCCGGTCATCGTTCGCTGCTCGGAGAACCAGGGCTTCAAGCTGTGGGCAGACGCGCTCGAGGCGGCCATCACTCCGCGGACGCGCTGGCTGATTCTCAACGCGCCGTCCAATCCGACAGGCGCGGCCTATTCCCGGTCAGACCTGGAAACGCTCGGCGACGTCCTCCGCCGGCATCCGAACGTGATGGTGCTCTCAGACGATATCTATGATCAGATCTGGTACCGGCAGGAGCCTGCGACGACGCTGGCTGCCGCCGTACCGGCACTGAAGGACCGCATTCTGCTCACCAACGGCGTTTCCAAAGCCTATGCCATGACCGGGTGGAGGATCGGCTACGCCGCTGGTCCGGCGGCGCTGGTCGCAGCGATCAACAAGCTGCAGTCGCAAATGTCGTCGTGTCCGTCGTCGGTCAGCCAGGCCGCTGCGGCCCATGCGCTCACCAGCGACCAGAGGTTCGTACGACAAAACGTCGAGCTCTATAAAGAGCGGCGCGACTACGCCTGTGCGCGGCTCAACGCCATACCGGAGCTCTCGTGCCTTATTCCGGATGGCGCCTTCTACCTGTACCCAAGCTGCGCCGGCGTGATCGGCAAGACCACTCCGGACGGCAAGGTTATCGAGAAGGATCTCGACTTCGTGCTCTACCTGCTCGACGGCGTCGGGGTCGCAGCGGTGCACGGCGCAGCCTACGGGCTTTCGCCCTATTTCCGCTTGTCCTTTGCGACCTCCATGGAAGCGATCAAGGAAGCCTGCGACCGTATCGAACAGGCCTGCAGGGCACTCCGCTGAAAAGCAATCCGTGACGGCGGACAGCGGGACAATTCGGTCCGAGTCCTAGAAGAATCTCATTGAAATCAACGGAGTAGAAAAGGATAGTGCAGATCAGGCCACGCCTACATCGGGAGCCGGACGGGCACGGGTATGCGCGCGGCGTCTCGGTTCCGGAACAGCGTGCGACACTCATGAGCGTCGATTTCAGAAAGCTGAAGAGCTTTGTCAAAGTGGTTGACGCGGGCAGCGTATCGCGCGCTGCCGGTATCTTGCGAACGGCGCAGCCCGCACTATCGCAACAGATCGCGGCTCTCGAGAGTCACTTCAAGCACAAGCTGCTGCTTCGCAGCAACCAAGGCATCGTTCCGACCGAAGCGGGCCGTATCCTTTATCGTCATGCCCAATTGTTGCTGAAGCAGATCGAACAGGCGCAGATCGACATCAACCAGTCGGCCAAAGCGCTTGCCGGACGCGTATCGATCGGGCTTGCAACGTATTCCGCTTCAAGCACCCTGTCGCTGCCGCTTCTCAAGGAGATGTTCGGGCTTCATCCGCAGATCATCGTCCATATCAACGACAGTTTTGGTCACGTGCTGAGCGAGCTTATTATGACCGCAAAGATGGATATGGCCATGATCTACGGCTCCGGTCCGATCAAGGGTGTCAAGCTGCAGCCGCTCTTTCGCGAGGAGCTGTTCCTTATTTCCCGAACAGAAGATGCGGCGAAGAAGCCGCTGGATGAGCCGCTCGCGCTTTCGGCGTTGGCCGATGTGAGACTGTTATTGCCGAGCCAGGGTCACTATTTGCGACGCCTGATCGACGAATCCCTGTCGCGCGCGCGGGTCACGCCGAATGTGGTATCCGAAATCGAGTCTGTTTCTGCGCTCCGCGCCGCCGTCACCGAAGGCCTCGGGTCCACGATTCTGCCGGCTTCCGTGGCGGCCAGTGCCGCGAGCTTTGGCGGCGTCGAGGTGCGGCGGCTCGTGCGTCCTGCAATTGAGGCGACTGTTTCGCTTTGCGAATCCGATCATCTGCCACTCTCGGAGCCTGCGCTGGCCACCAGAGCCGTGCTCTTAAGCGTCGTGGAGAAGCTGATGCGCAATCACCCGCAAGGCATCCGGGCCATCTGAACGTCAACTCGCTGTCTGTCCATAAACAAAACCTATAGCGGCAGACCGGAGTTGTGTTGGCGAGCGGCAGTGGCATTTCCTATCCTCTACTCATCGTGGAATCCGGTGTTTTGGATCCATGTTTTGATCGCGCGGTGCAGCAGGCCATATCGACCGGCCTGCCTATTCCGGCGAGGCGATCGCTTCGAGGGAAAAGATGGCAAAGCTCGCATTCGATACCGGAGGAACGTTCACCGACTTCGCCCTGCTCGACGATAAAGGCGAGCTGCATCTGCACAAGGTGCTGAGCACGCCGAACAATCCGGCAGAGGCCGTCGTTCAAGGCGTATCCGAATTGCTTGCGCAGTTCGGCGACGTCGTCGATCTCGACAAGGTTCAGGTGCTCGGCGCGACGACTGTTGTCACCAACGCCGTGCTGGAGCGCAAGGGCGTCAAGACCGGCTTCATCACCACCGCCGGCTTTCAGGACATGCTGCGTATCCGAAACGAGGGACGCTACGATCTTTACGACCTGAACTTGAAGTACCCGGATCCATTGGTAACGCGCGCCAACAGCTTCGGTGCGGTTGAACGGATGTCTGCCGACGGCGATGTTGTCACGGCGCTGAAAGAGGAAACTGTCCGAGAAATCGCCGGACGGTTACGAGGTGAAGGCATCAAATCTGTCGCCGTCTGCCTGTTGCATGCCTACCAATATCCGACTCACGAGCAGCGCATCGCCGCGCTGCTTCGCGAAGAAAATCCGGATATCTTTGTGTCCTTGTCCTCCGACGTCTGCCCGGAAGTCCGCGAGTTCGATCGCGCCTCGACGACGGTGGTCAACGCCTATACCCGTCCTCAGATGTCGGGACATGTTGCCCATCTGCAGCGCGAATTCGCAGCCAAGGGCATTAACCGGCACGTGCTCTGGATGACCTCGTCGGGGGGCCTCGTTCCAAGCCGTCGTGCCGCGGAGCTGCCAGTCCGTCTGATTGAATCCGGGCCTGCCGCTGGCGCAGTCGCTGCAGCCGAATTCGGCCGCATCGCCGGTGAGGGCAGCGTCTTGTCCTTTGATATGGGCGGCACCACTGCCAAATTGTGCCTGATCCCGAACGGCGAGCCGACGGTCGGGACCGACCTGGAAGTCGCCCACTATCATCGCTTCCGCAAGGGTTCGGGCTTTCCGCTGAAGATTCAATCGATCCGCATGATCGAGATCGGCGCCGGCGGTGGCTCGATCGCAGCCAAGAACCCGCTCGGTCTCCTCGATGTTGGGCCGCGCTCGGCCGGTGCTGATCCTGGGCCCGCTGCTTATCAGCGCGGCGGCACTGAACCGACCGTCACCGACGCCGACATTCTGCTTGGCTACATGGGCACAGAATCCTTCGTCGGTGGATCGTTCAAGGTCTCCAGAGATGCGGCGCTGGCCGCAATGACCACGCTTGCGACGTCCTTGGAAGTCAGCGTCCCGCGCTGCGCGTGGGGTATTCACGACCTCGTCAACGAATCCATGAGCAAGGCCGCAGCGGTGCATGCGACCGATCTCGGTGTTGATCCGCGTAGCCTTCCAATGGTTGCGTTCGGCGGCGCTGGCCCGGTGCATGCTTACGGCATCGCGCGCAAACTCGGCATCAAACGCATCATTTGCCCGACGGGAGCGGGTGTCACTTCGGCAATCGGCCTTCTGATTGCACCGGTCGCGGTCGATCTCTCGGCGAGCTTCCCGATGCGTGTCGACAGCTGGGATTTCGGCGCGATGGACCGGCTACTCGGCGACCTTGCGACCCAAGGTGCCGAGGTTGTCCGCGCTGCTGGCGTCGCGCATGATATAATCAGCAACACCTACACTGTCGATATGCGCCACGTCGGCCAGGGACACGAGATCACGGTGGCCTTGCCCGATCGCAACCTGCCGCGCGAGAAGTTTCTCGAGCAGCTCCTCGCAAATTTCTACAAGCTTTACCGCGAGCTGTTCGGTCGCACGGTCTCGGGTTCGGCGGTCGAGGTCATCACGTGGCGCCTGCGCTCCAGCGGTGAGAAGGATCGGGTTGCGCGGCCGCACAAGAGGCAAGCCGCTGACGCTAAAAAGGGTACGCGGTCAGTCTATTTCAGTGAACTTGGCGATTACGCCGATACGCCGGTCTACGACCACTATAAATTAGCGGTCGGCGACGAAATTCCGGGACCGGCGATCGTCGAACAGCGAGAGTCGACCGCGGTCGTGGGACCGAGCGGCAAGGCCCACGTCGATATCCATAGCAATCTTGTGATCAATCTCTCTTGAGGACGATGAGCAGATGTCTGTGAACGCAGCCGATTTCAACGATCCGATCAACCTTCAGGTGATGTGGAATCGATTGATCTTCATCGCCGATCAGGCCGACGTCGTTCTCGGCCGAACGGCCTTTTCGCCGATCGTGCGCGAAAACCACGACTATGTGACGGTGCTGCTCGACAGCCGTGGCCGGGCGCTCGCCCAATGCACATGGTCGATCCCGGTGTTCATCACCTCGCTTCCGGTGGCGGCGCAGAAATACTTCTTGCCGAAATTTCCCGCCGAAACGCTCAAGGAGGGCGACGTGCTCGCCACGAATGATCCAGAGATCGGCACTGGCCATCTGCCGGACGTGACGATGATCACGCCGATCTTCAAGAAGGGCAAGCTCGTGGCGTATGCCGGCTCAATTGCCCACCTACCAGATATTGGCGGTCGGCCGTTGCATTCCGAGGCCAGCGACATCTTCGAGGAAGGCATTCGGTTCCCGATCGTGAAGCTGCATGAAGCAGGCGTTCCCAACAAGGACGTTCTTGACATCATTGCAGCCTCGGTCCGCCTGCCGACCGAAGTGATGGGCGACCTCGAATCCATGGTTGCGGCCAACAATGTCATGGGCCGCGAATTGTTGAAGTTCCTGGACGAGTACGAACTCGATAGCGTCGACGAACTCGCCGATGTCATTCATACGCGATCCGCAGCGCAAATGCGCAAGGCGATCCGGCAGTGGCCCAACGGCACCTATACAGCCGAGGTCCTGCTCGATGGCTACGACACCGACGTAAAGCTTAAGGCATCAGTCATCGTCCGGGATGAATCCATTCACGTCGACTACACCGGTTCTTCGGATCAGGTGCTTCATTCCATCAATTGCCGCACCAACTATCGCTTCGCCCATTCGGTCTATGCCCTGAAATGTCTGCTCGATCCAGATACGCCAAACAATGAAGGCTGCATCACGCCGATGACCGATGAAGCGCCGCTCGGCTCCATCCTCAATCCGCAGCAATGGACTGCAGGCAACTCGCGCAATCTGATCGGTCATGTCATTCCGTCCTTGATCTTCAAGGCGCTGGAAAGCGTTGTGCCGGATAAGGTGATGGGCGACAGCGGCGGTGCGCCCATCTGGGCGGCCAATTGCGTCGGTCGTCGCGACGATGGCTCGCAATACGGCTCGGTTCAGAACTTTCACGGCGGGCAGGGCGCACGCGCCGAGTTCGACGGTCTCGATACGCTCAGCTTTCCCTCGAACTGCAAGGTCACCGCGATCGAGATGTTCGAGATTGCAGTTCCAGTGTTGACCGAATGCAAGGAACTCATTCCGGATTCCGGCGGGGCTGGCAAAACCCGCGGCGGTCTCGGCCAGCGCGTCGTGTTGCGCAACATCGGGAGCAACCCGATGAGCGTCTATGTGGCGTCCGAGCGCGTACGGCACCCCTGCTTCGGTGTCGTGGGCGGCCAATCCGGAAGTGCTGGGAAGGTGCAAAAGAACGGCGAGGCACAGTTTCCGAAAGGAAAGACCGTCCTGAAGACCGGCGAGTGCCTCGAGGTCGAAACCCCCGGCGGCGGTGGCTGGGGGCAAGCCTCCGAGCGGCCCGAGGCAGCGATTGAACTTGACCTCGCCGAGGGCTTGATTACGCGAGCGGCCGCACAACAGGTTTATGGCTATCAACGCTCACGGCTCGCGGCGACCGCAGCCGAGTAGAGGGACCGTCAATGGGCCTCATCGAGAAAAAGATTGCGTTCGTTACCGGCGCCGGAACGGGTATCGGACGGGAAACTGCGGTCCTTCTCGCCAATGAAGGCGCAACTGTCGTCCTGACCGGCCGTCGCATTGCCCCGCTGCAGGAGGCCGCGGCGGCAATCGGCAAGGCCGGCGGCAAAGCTGTCGCTCGCGCGCTCGATGTCTCGTCCCGTGAGGCAATCCTGGAGGCGGTCGCCTGGGTCAAGAGCAATGTCGGGCCGATCGACATTCTCGTCAACAATGCCGGAAGCGCCAGCAAGGTACTGAACGCACGCTTCATCAGCGAGGCGGAGTGGAACGCCACCATCAATGTCAATCTCACGGCGGTGTTCAATCTGACCCAAGCGGTGCTTGAGGACATGATTGACCGGAAGGAAGGCACCATCATTACGGTCTCTTCGCTGGCGGTCCTCAATCCGAACCTGCTCGGCGGCGCCGCCTACGGAGCGGCCAAGGCCGGCGTGAAGAATTTCATGACCTTCCTGCACAACACCTATCGCAATCAGGGCATCCGCGCGACGACGATCCTGCCGGGTGAGACCGATACCCCGATCATGGACAATCGCGCGCGGCCACCTCTGGAAGGGGAGCGGGCGGTGATGCTGCATCCGCATGATGTTGCCCGCGCAGTGCTGCTGTGCGCGAGCCTGCAAAAGGGCGCCGTGATTCTCGAACTTCAGATTTCCCCGACCTTGATGCGCGATACCTCCGCCGATATCGAGGCGGCCCGCTCGGTCGGTGCGCCCGCAAGCTTGCGCGACAAGCCGAAGAGTTGAGAAGAAAGGATCTCCCATGAACGGAGCCAAATTGCGCGAACGTCTTGCCAAGGGCGAGGCGGTCACCATGCTCACACCACATCACAGCTCATCGGGACTGGCTGTGCGCCTGGTGGAGCTTGGCGCCGACGCCATCTTTGTTGACTGCGAGCACGGCACCTGGAGCTTTGAGGACGTGCGGGTGACGGCTCAAGCGATCCGCGGCGCGGGCGGTGCCGCCATCGTCCGCCCGCACTCGCACGAACGGCCGATCCTCATTCGCTATCTCAATGCCGGTGCCGATGGCCTCATGGTTCCGATGGTCGATACAGCAGACCAGGCGCGCGCCATTGTCGACGCGGTGCGCTACGCATGTCCCGCCGACCAAGAGAAGTGGCTCGTCGTTGGCATGATCGAGACGCCCAAGGCGATCGACAACATCGATGCCCTGCTCGCGGTAGAGGGGATCGACGTCTTCTTCATCGGTCCCGGCGATTTATCCCAAAACATGGGATATCCGCCGGCTCCGCCGTTCGGGCAGCCGCGGCCGGAGCCAGTCACCGAGCGGGTGGGCTTTGCAGTGAAGAAGATCAGAGCGGCTGGCAAGGTTGCCGGTACGCTCGTGACTCTGGATGAACTGTCGTTCTGGCGCGAGCGCGGCGTTCAGTACTTTTACGTCCATTCGGATCCATTCCTCCGCCTTGGGCTGGCAAGTGTCAAGAAGATGCTCGGACGCTAATCCTTGCTGGCAGCACGAAGGCATAGCGGAGGGCCGCCATGGCGTTTGAATTGTTCAATCTGGCAGGTAAGCGAGCCCTAGTTACCGGATCGTCTCAGGGCATTGGGCTCGCCATCGCCCGCGGGCTCGTCGAGCATGGCGCGTCCGTCGTCCTGAATGGACGCGAGCGCAACAAGCTTGAGGCTGCAGGTGAGAGCCTGGCTGCGCACGGGCACAAGGCAGCGATGGCCTGTTTCGACGTGACGCTTGCGGAGGCAGTCCGGGAAAACATTGCCATCATCGAGCAATCGATCGGAACGATCGACATCCTGGTCAACAATGCCGGCATGCAGTTTCGCACGCCCCTGGAGGATTTCCCTGCCGAGAAGTGGGAGCAACTGCTCACGACCAATATCTCGAGCGCCTTCTATGTCGGACAAGCCGTCGCACGGCATATGATCCCGCGCGGAAGAGGCAAGATCATCAATATCGCCTCGGTTCAGAGCGAATTGGCGCGTCCGGGCATCGCGCCCTACACTGCAACCAAAGGCGCGATCAAGAACCTCACGCGCGGCATGTGCGCCGATTGGGCGAAGTACGGCCTCCAGATCAACGCAATCGCGCCGGGCTATTTCAAGACACCGTTGAACCGGGCGCTGGTCGACAATCCGGAATTTTCAGCATGGCTCGAAAAGCGGACGCCGGCGGCGCGCTGGGGCAACGTCGATGAACTGATTGGCGCTGCCGTCTTCCTATCGGGAAATGCCTCGTCATTCGTGAATGGGCATACGCTTTATGTCGATGGCGGCATTACGACGTGCCTGTAGTCGCGACCTAGAACAGATCTCGAGCAAGAAAGAGCATTAATGAGTAAGCCGGAAGTTCTGATGATCGGACCCTATCCCGCTTGGGACATGGAAGATCTCGAAGCGTGCTATATCGTGCATAAGCTCTGGGAGGTTGCTGACCGCGATCGCATGATCGACGCCACTCGAGCCGCGATCCGGGCAATCGCCACCCGTGGCGAGTTGGGCGCATCCGCAGAGCTGATGAAGCGGCTGCCTGCACTTGAGATTGTCTCCTGCTACGGCGTCGGTACGGACGCGATCGATCTCGCCCACGCGAAAGCCAACAGGATCAGGGTCACCAACACGCCGGATGTGTTGACTGCTGATGTCGCCGACATGGCCGTGGGTCTGTTGTTGTCGGTCGCGCGGAAGATTCCCAATGCTGATCAATTTGTGCGTGTAGGGAGCTGGACCAGAGGCAATATGCCCCTGGTGACACGAGTCAGCGGCAAGCCCGTCGGCGTGGTTGGGATGGGTCGGGTCGGTGCGGCCGTTGCCAAGCGGCTCGCGGCATTCGACTGTGAAGTCGCATATTTTGACCTCAACCGGCGAGCCGATCTTTGTTACGAGTTCGTGCCCGATTTGGTGGAATTAGCTCGTCGCGCAGAATTCCTCATCGTTACCCTCGCCGGCGGGGCGAGCACGAAAGGCATCATCAACGCCCGTGTGCTCGATGCGCTTGGGCGAGATGGCATCCTCATCAATGTCTCGCGCGGATCGACTGTCGATGAAACGGATCTGCTGCACGCGCTGGCGGCAGGGACGATCAAGGGAGCCGGCCTCGACGTGTTCTGGAATGAGCCGCGCATCGACGCTCGGTTCAGGTCGCTGGATAACGTCGTGCTTCAGCCTCATCATGCGTCAGGCACAGTCGAAACCCGCCGCGCCATGGGCAAGCTGGTGAGGGACAACCTCGCCGCTCATTTCTCAGGCGCGGCACTGATCACACCCGTGGTCTGAGGAGAAAGCGATGAAAGCCGTCGTCATTCACGCCGCTCACGACCTCCGGGTCGAGGACCGGCAACCCGAGACTCCCAGACGCGGTCAGGTCGAGGTCGCCATCGAAGCGGGCGGTATCTGCGGCTCCGACCTGCACTATTTCAATCATGGCGGTTTCGGTACGGTGCGGATTCGCGAGCCGATGATCCTGGGCCACGAGATCGCAGGCACGATCAAGGCAATCGGCACGGGCGTCTCGAAATTCGCCGTTGGTGATCGGGTCGCCATTTCTCCCAGCAGGCCTTGCAACACCTGTGAGTACTGTCTGCGGGGACTACAGAACCAATGCCTCAACATGCGCTTCTATGGCAGCGCCATGCCGATGCCGCACATCCAAGGGGCGTTCCGGGAGCGTCTCGTTGCCGAGGAGTGGCAATGCCACAAGGTGCGCGACGGGGTTTCGATCAACGAGGCCGCCTTTGCCGAGCCGTTTGCCGTCACATTGCATGCGGTCGCGCGGGCCGGGTCGTTACTTGGCAAGCGTGTCCTCGTCACCGGCTGTGGTCCGATCGGCGCTCTGACAATCATCGCCGCGCGCGCGCATGGGGCGCAGGAAATCGTCGCAACCGACGTCATGGATCCGGTCTTGAGCAAGGCGGAGCAGATTGGCGCCGACCGCACAATCAACGTTGCGATCCATCCGGAAACGCTTGGCGCCTACGCGGCCAACAAGGGTTACTTCGATGTGCATTTCGAGGCCTCCGGAAACGAGCGCGCCATCCATTCCGGGCTCGAGGTTTTGAGACCACGGGGCATATTGCTGCAGCTCGGGCTCGGAAGCGACGTCTCTATTCCGCAGAACACGATCGTCGCAAAGGAGATCGAGGTGCGCGGGACTTTCAGGTTTCATGAAGAGTTCGGTACCGCTGTCGACCTCATCAATCGACGGGCTGTCGAGGTGAAGCCGCTTCTCACGGGATGCTACGGGCTCGACGAGGTGCAAACCGCCTTCACCCTTGCAGGGGACCGCAGCCGGTCCATGAAGGTTCAATTGAGTTTCTGAGGATTGCTGCTGTTTGCGGTGGCTGCAGGCGACGGCAGCGCGCGCAAAGGCGCGTGAAGTCCTCAGTCTAAGTACTCTTCAAGGAAACCTCACATGAACATCTACAGCGGGCCCGTTTTCGAGATGGCACGGGAGCAGTTTCATCTCGTTGCCGATCACATTGGCATCGAGGAGAAGGCGCGCGACCGCCTCCTGTATCCCAAACGGGCGATCACCGTCTCGATTCCGGTCAACATGGATGACAGGCAAACAACGGTCTTCCAGGGCTATCGCGTTCAGCATCACCTCACCCTAGGGCCAACCAAGGGTGGGACTCGCTTTGCACCGAAGCTAGACGTCGGCGAGGTGGCTGCCCTCGCGATTTGGATGAGCTGGAAATGCGCCCTCGCCGGACTGCCTTACGGTGGTGCGAAGGGCGGGGTCGCGTGCGATCCGCAAAAACTCTCCTCGCGCGAGCTCGAGGCGGTCAGCCGTCGCTATATGCAGGAGATGATCCCGTTCGTGGGGCCAAACACGGACGTGATGGCGCCCGACATGGGCACCAACGAGCAGGTCATGGCCTGGTTCATGGACACCTACTCCATGTACAAAGGGAATGCGATCAACGAGATCGTCACCGGCAAGCCCGTGGCCATCGGCGGGACCGCCGGACGGCGGGAGGCGACCGGGCGCGGCGTCGCGCATCTTGCGAAGCGGGCGCTCGAGCAGATCCAGCTCAATCCATCCAATGCCACGGCGGTCGTTCAAGGCTTCGGCAACGTCGGGAGCATTTCGGCCTATATTCTGGCCCGCGAGATGGGTGTGAAAATCATCGGCCTTGGTGACCACACCGGTGCATATTACGACGCCGCTGGCCTGCCACTGGAGGCCGTCGAACGCCACGTTCGGCAGCACAGAAATCTGGCGGGCTGGTCGAAGGAATTGGCGATCGATCCCTCAGAGCTATTGACCAGGAAGTGCGACATTCTGGTCCCGGCCGCGACCGAGCAGGTGATCACGGCAGGCAATGCGTCGGCTCTGTCGTGCCGAATTCTGGCCGAGGGCGCGAACGGGCCGACGACGCCGGATGCCGATGCGATCATCGAGCAAAGAGGGGACATCTTCGTCATTCCCGACATCCTCTGCAACTCCGGCGGCGTGATCGTATCCTATTTTGAATGGGTTCAGGATCTGCAACGGCTGTTCTGGACGGAGAAGGAGGTCAATGAGCGGTTGAAGGATATTCTGGACGTCACCTTCGAGCGCGTCGTTCACCGGGCGAGACACGACGGCATCTCCCATCGCATGGCTGCGATGGCGATCGGGGTTGAGAAGGTACGCGAGGGCAAGAAGCTGCGAGGGCTGTTTCCGTGACCTATGGGTGAAGGCGCATCAAAGGCTTGGATGTAAGTGGGCGTTTGGGCCGTCCGGAAGTGAGCCAAAATGCGACTTCGCGACAGGGCCTCTAACGGCCAGAGCGGGCACTTGCCAAATACGGTCGACCGTTGATGGGCCCGTTCGACCACGAAAGCCCGGCAACCTGTTTGCCGTTTATTGCGATGAGGGCCGCCGAATTTACGCCCGAGTAGAGAAACCATAGCCAGATTAACTGCCGAGCGGTAGCTTGCACGCTGTTGAAGTATTGCACCGAGCAACGAAGCGAGACGTTTCTGGTGCGGTGGCCCAAAGGCGGCGAACTGAAAACCTGCTAAGTAATTGATTTGCTGGTGGGCCCGGCAGGACTCGAACCTGCAACCAGACCGTTATCAGCGGGAGGATATTGTTCAGCTTCGTTGATTTTGCTGCATTTTCATTTGTTTTCGATCGCGCGTTTTGTTGAGATTTGTTCGGGCTGTTCTGGTGCGGTTGAGTTGCGACGTTCAATTTTACAACCTGAAGGTCACAGGTTCAAATTTCTGTCCGCGCTAACACCTTTTGTTATAATCCCCTCATCAGGTCTCATCGAACTCGCGTTTCGGACGCCACGAAACGGGATCTGCGATCCAGCGGTTGATGTCGGATTCATGCCAGCCGGTCCCGTTGGTGCTGATTTTGAGCTGAGCCGGGAACGTGCCCTCGGCGATCTTGCGGTAGATGGTGGACCGGGACAGCCCGGTCCTCGCGAGGACCGTTTTCAGACGGATGATACGGTCTGGTTCTCGCATGGCCCCGCTGCCTCCTGCTCGTTGCTTCTGACGACGTCTGGGCGAGACAGGGACTGGCCGTTCAGGCGCGCAAGAGCATTTTTCGCGTCGCCCTACTTTGGCGTAGAACCGGCGGTAAATCGGATGGATCAAATTCCGAGGCCCCGGCCTCTGCCGAAATCGATGCCGTGGCTGAAGGCGAGTTCGTGGCCGAGTCGACGACCTGATTCAAACGTAATGCCGAGCTCCCGCTTGCGATTGGCCAGAATGGACTCCAGTTGCGGATCGCGTTCGAGGCTTCTCGCCATGTCGCCCATCGCCGAGCGCGTGGCCTTGTAGCCGGAGATGTCGCCCGCCTGATACTGGCGCTGGCTGGCCTGGTCCAGCTTCTGCCAGTGCTCCACGAACCGGTCGGCGCGGCGGCCCGGATCGATGCGCAGTTCGGTTTCGAGCTGGAGGGCGCGGACGGCGCGGTTGACCCGTCCGCCAGCGGCCTCGCTGGCAAGCTCCGGGTTCTTCTTGTAGGCGGCTTCGGCATCGTGCGAGCCATGGGGCCGTACGTCCTCGAAGACCTTGCGGGCTGCCCGCAGCTCTTTCACCTGCTCGGGACTCGCCTTGCCTCCCATCTCCTGCGCCTCGAAGATCGCATCCACGGCGCGGGCATGGCGGACGAGCGCCCGGGTTCGCACCCGACGCGCTTCCGCTTCCGGGTCTTCCGCCACCCTCCTTTCCGGCGCTTCGGTTTCGCGCCGCTCGGCTCCCGTACCGCTCCTTTCGCTTTCCGGCGTTTCCCGCTCCGGCCTCCGTTCACCAGCCGGGCCGGGCACATCTCCAGGAGAGCGAAGGCCGTCGAACATGTTGCGTACCTTCCCGGGTACGACCCTGCGCACGATCTCGGCCACGCGCTCGCGGAAGGTGATTCCACGCCGCTCGGCAAAGCTCTGTGCCGGATCGGCGCGTTCGTAGTCCGATGCCATGTCCTTCGCGCGATCGCGCGATAGGGTGCGGACAAGCCGGTCCTGATTGGCAAAATCGTCGCGGCCATAATGCAGGTCCACGCCGTCGCGATGCCGCGACAGGGCGACATAGCTCGCATGGGCATCCATTCCCGGCGTCGCCAGCACATGGGTGCGGTCTACCGTCATGCCCTGAGCTTTGTGGATGGTCGCGGCATAGCCATGGTCGATCTTGTTGTAGTCCTTCAGGTCGAACTGCACGGACCGGCCATCGTTGGTCCGCACGGTCATGGATTGCACGTTGACCTGCTCGATGGACCCGAGCGTGCCGTTCTTCACGCCAAGTCCGCGGTCGTTCTGCAGGAACATGACGCGGTCCCCGCTGGCGAAGTTTCTCGCGCCGCGCTCAATCGTCACATGCACTTCATCGCCCAGATCGCCGGCGGCCCGCATCCGCTCGCGCGCGGCCTCGTTGAGCGCTCGAACCTCGTCGTTGGTATGAGTTAGGATGATCCGGCTCCTGTCAGGCGATGCTTGCCGGTCACGATTCCAGCGCTCGATCAGATCGCCGCGCGCTTGCTCGCGGGTCTGGGCCTCATGCACCATGCTGTGGGAGCGGTAGGCTCCAAGCGCATTGGCGGCTCTGCCATTGGCCAGATCACGCGTGGCATCCCGCTGCCAATCCTGGCGCTGACGGCGCACCTCGCCGATTTCCGCGCCGCCATGACGCTCATGGATCGAGCGGAACGCCGCGCCCGCTTCTATTGCTTGCAACTGCTGGGGATCGCCCACAAGCACGACCTTTGCGCCGGCCTGTGCCGCATGGGACAGCACGCGTTCCAATTGCCGTGTGCCGACCATGCCCGCCTCGTCGATCACCAGCACATCGCGGGTCGTGAGCAGGTCGCGGCCCTGGTGCCAACCATGCTCCATGCTGGCGATGGTGCGTGACGCAATGCCCGATCCGCTTTCGAGATTTTCCGCCGCGATGCCGGACAGCGCCACGCCCCGGACCTCGTAGCCGGCCGCTTCCCAGGCCTCCCGCGCCACGCCCAGCATCGCGCTCTTGCCAGTGCCGGCATGGCCGACCACGGCACTCAAATCGCGCCCGTCCGTGACATGCGCCAGCGCGTCGGCCTGCTCGCCCGACAGGACAAGGCCGCGCGCTTCCGCGCGTGCCAGGGCAGCTTCGCGATCCGCGTCACGCACCTCATGGCGTTCCCGCTCCACCATCAGTTCGGCGGCGCGATGCAAGCGTTGTTCCGCCTCGATCATCTCGCGGGTGGTGAAGCGATCCTCGCCGCGAGCGTCCTTGCCGAGTTCGACCAGATTTGGCGCGCTGCGCATCGCGCCCATGACGTCGTTGAACTGGTCGATCCAGTCGCTGTGCCGGTGCGCAAACTTCGCCATGTCGCGCTGCGTGAAGGTCGACTGTTGCTGGGTGATCGCGTCTAGCCCAAGGGAGGGATCGGCGATGATCCGCGCGCCATTGCCGCGCGCGATCTCGCGGTGCATCTCGGCGCGGTCGGCTTCGAGTCCTTCGCCTTCGATGCCCCGAACTTCGATCCGTTTAGCGGGCGCGCCGATCTGGCTTTGCGGCTCAAGCGCGAGGCCCTGTGCTTCCAGGCTGCGATGGTCGATGCGCGCGTCAATGTCGAGTTCGGCCAGGCGCTCATTGGCGATCGCTGCCCAGCGTTCGCGCCAGCGCTCGACCATCTCCGTGCGGTTCCAATCCCGCACCTTCTGGCCGAAACCGTTCTCGTCCACCGCCCGCATGGTCAGCATGACATGGGCATGGGGCTTGGGCACGCCGTCCTCGGTCATGTCCCAATGCACATTGAGATCGGCGATCATGCCCCGATCCACGAATTCGGCCCGAACGAAATCGCGGGCCAGTTCGATCCCTTGAGCCTGTGTCATTTCGCGTGGAATGGCGAATTCGATCTCACGGGCAAGCTGGGCATCCTTGCGGACCTCGAAGGCTTCGACATCGTTCCACAGCCGTTCGCGGTCGCTCCATTCCTTGGGCGCATTTTCCGGCAGCATCACCTCGGAATGGACGACGCCGCGCTTGGCGGAAAAATCGTGGCTGCGATCAAGCCGCTCGTCGCGCAGCCGCGAGGCGGATCGGTAGGCGGCAGAGGCCACCGCGCTGGAGCCGGACTTGCGGCCAATGACCTTGACGTGAAGATGATAGATCGCCATCGCGACCAGATCATCTACACGGCGAAGCGCACGTCGGCACGACGTATAAGCGCGCCCTCCCTCGAAAAAATCTCGGGAGGGATTACACCGTCTCAAACCGTCCCGGCGACCTTACAGCATTATGCCCAGGGCTCAACTATCATCGCTCCATCAACATTGCTGGAGGGCGTGATGCGCAAGCCGCGGGATTTCGACGGGGAACTGAAAGCGCTTCAGGACAAGGCACGAGACCTCAAGAGCCGCAAGGTGCAGCAGCTCGGCGAATTGGTCATCGCCGCCGGGGCAGATAGCCTTAGCGTCGATGAACTGGCAGGCGCGTTGATCGTGCTGACTGAGACCAAAGATGCTGGAAAGAGGGAGGCGTGGGCCAAGCGCGGAGCTGCGTTCTTTCAGAGCCGGGCGCGGCGAACTGCACCGGCAGCTGAGCGCCAGACTGGCGGCGCTCGGGCGCAACCGGGCGGCGCGCAACCGTCAACAGGCAGCAAGGGCGCGGCATGATATGCGCGCCTGGCAAGTCGAGCGCCGCAAGCGCACGCGGCACCTCATCGAACTCGGTGGGCTCGTCGTCAAAGCCGGGATCGTGGACCTGACCGGCGATGATCGCGCCATCATCCTCGGCGCGCTGCTCTGGAGCGCCGACAAGCTCAAGAGCGATCAAGGCGAACGGGCACGAGCGCTCTGGGCCGCAAAGGGAAATGAGGCATTCGCTGTGGAACGGGCGACAGATGCGCCCACCATCTCGCAGGAAACGCCGCAGGATCGGGCATGACCCATGGTGGGCGGCGCGGAGACTCCAAATATCGCAGCGCTGGCCGCCATCGCGCGGCTTGGTGTGAATCGGCGCGGGGTCCCGACGCCGATCGGCACGTTAGCTATTGATCCAATTTGCGGTGGAGGGTCACTCTCGGGGTCTTATTCACAGAGGAGCGCCGCTTGGCGGCCTAGATGCGGTGCCAAGTCGGCGATTCAACCTTAGCAGCGACAAGCTCCCCGAATGTTCCCCAATCGCGGTGATTGGCCCAATAGTCCGGCCGATTTCTCGCTCACCTTCTTCAGCATGACGTTGACCTCTGCGGCGACGGTTCTATTCGGTGCCAGCCGTTTCGAAGTGGCGGCCGTGCAGTGGTTCGCCAATCTGTGAATTTTTCACGATCCTTAATCGACACCACAAACGAACCAGGTCCCCCGATCAGTTGGGATCGAGATCTAGTTGAACCAGTAGCTTTGCAATGCGTGTTCGCCGCTGTGTCGAGGATGCGATCCAGCGTGGTGGACGGGTCTGCACTGCTGAAGTTCATGTGTGCGTCAATAATTAAAGCGCCAGAAATAGACTGCAGTTTTCAGCGCGATGATGCCGGCAATGGCGCCACCAGCTATCAGAATTGTGAGTGCGCACCCACAGAATTGCTTGATGGTCGCCGAGTGCGACGGCAGCCGCAGCCGTTCCGATAGTCTCCCGGCTTCCCGATGCAAAGGGGTGCCGCGCGTGTGCATTAGCATAGTCATTTTTGAAACTCTCCGCCCATGTTGGTTGGCGATCGGCCTCATTCTCAAAGGAGGTGAAAATCATTCAACCGGCGGTTGACCGCGGCCTTCATTCTGCCGCTGAGGGCGGCCGTTTGCCGCCAAAGACGTGTCGCAAGGTGCCTCAACCCTGCAAGGTGCGTGACAAATGGATTGCCCCGGTTTTCGAGATCGAGTTCGATCGTCTCGGATGGAAATATTGTCGCGCATCCCGTAGACCGACTGTTTCTTCTTGCAAACGACAATGCGGAGCTTTCAAGCAGGAAAACTCCGCCGATCCGCCCATTCGCATCGCGGGCCACCCAAGAGCCTTCCTTGTTCCGGCCGATGAAAAACGCCGGGATTGCATCGCTGACGATCCCGGGATCGAGCGACCTAAATTGCGCCGTGACGGTTGCGGGCGCCTCGGCTGGCGGACATCCACCATGCGGGCGTTCTCGCGAGAGCGCCGCGGAGGAATTTTTTGGCGCGCGTGGCGAAAGGTCTGGGCTCATTAGTTGCACGGCGATCATTGGCTGTTCAACGGTTGTGCAGGTGTGCCCGTGAGGAGCCGCGGGCGAACATGCTCGGCCTCCGCCGCAGCTCGTCGCATCCGGCTACTGACAAAGGCGTCAAGCATTTCGCGGAAAGCGGCGAAAACGGCCTCGAGGTGTCCCCGGAGGTGCCCTTTCTGATGGGCGGTATTGAAAGTGATCGCGGCCATGGCGACCTCCTCGCGAATTTAAGGTCATGATGTGCCGATGACGCCATAGGAATGCGAGATGGCCGGGCGTTGCGTCTCATAAGAGAGATATAAAGAATCCTGCACGGCAACAGCGCCGCTCTAATCCGCTCCTGACACTTATAAAGCGCCTATGAGAGAGAGCAGGAGGCTGCCTCGATTTCTTATGCCGTTATGCGCATCTTCGGACCGATCGCTCCCAATATGAGCTGACGGTGGAGATGCAAGATGGCTCATTTACTGGCAAGCGGCGAAAAATGCCGCGACTTGATCCACGACGATGATTATAGATCGCCTCTTGCCGCCTACCGGTTCGGCAGAACGCGCGCAAAATCTGTTCGCGGGCGAACGGCATTAGGCCGGATCAACGGTTATTTTAGAAACATAATCGAAGCTATCGCCGATGCGAAACTGCGTCGCATGCAGCGCGAGCTTGAGCTTCGCGGTATTCGCTACGACCCGCCCAGCGGTAGTCAGTTGGAGTACGAATCCCAATCAGCGGACCAGTCGCGGTGAGCGCGTCCGCTCTTGTTGCGCTTCTGCGCCACGCCATCCGCTCTTTACTGAAGTTGCCGAACCCATTCTCGGACGGGGCGGTCGGGAAGTATCACCCCGAGGACCACTATATGCGCGGTCCCGGGCCGAAGTGACGCGAAAAGCACGCCCTTGATCGCACTCCTGTCGGCGGGATTTGAACTCGCGATATAGTTGCGAGCGACGACACATTCGAGTCAATGATCGCCTCGACAGGAAAGCCCACTCCACAAGCCATTGTTGCGGTTGACAGGCTTGTTGGCCGGCGTGACCTTCGGTTGGTCAAGTTCGATTGCGGCCGCGAAAGCCCGTCTAAGGCGAGCATCGTCAATTCGCGCGAGATATTGACGCAAGGTTGCCGCGGTGGATTGGTACGGCTGTACAATAATTGTGCATAACGCTGCACTCGTCCTGCGAAAGAAAGTGAAATCCGGCCTGCCGCCGTGTTGCAGACCAAGCCTGTCGATTTCGTTTGCGGCTGCCATCACGGCCAATCTGTCGGCGTCGTCAAGTGTCACAGCGAAGCGCAGAATCGCGAGTTGCCAGGTCCGCACCGTCCTGTCGTGCCACCCAGTTGACCCCTGCGACTCCATCTGTGGCGCCTTCTTTAAAAAACGTCGCGGGCGAGATCAGGCTTCGGCAGCCTCGACCAAATCCTCGTCGGCGATTCCGGCGACTGCTTTGGCGACTGCGGCTTTTGCGGGGCCACCCAATTCGACGAGGGGCAGGCGGGTACCGGGATACATGAAACCGAGCAAGCTGAGCGCATATTTCAGGGCAGCCGGGCTCTCCCTGCAGAGGCAAGTTTCCAGCGGCCCAAGCCGCCTCTGTAAATATCTCGCACACTGAAATCGTCCCTGCCGGCAACTCGAGAAGATGACCTGGCACAGATCCGGCGCGACGTTCGATATCATGGATATGCAGCCGTCTCCGCCAGCGGCAATGAAGGCGAGCGCCGTTGCGTCGTCTCCCGACAACAGCCGAAACCCGGGCGGTACCCGTGAACTCAGGCGCATCGGACGGGCAACGTCGCCGGTGCCATCCCTCAATCCGATGAACTGCCTCGATTCTACTAGCCGCGCGAGTGTGTCATCTGCCAATTCGCGGACTGTCCGGGAGGGGATGTCGTGCACGATGATCGGAAGGGTGGTCGCGTCGGCGACCGCCCGAAAGTGCGCGTAAATGCCGGCCTGCATCGGCTTGTTGTAATAAGGCACGACCGAAAGCACTGCATCGGCACCTGCCGCTTCGGCGCGCCGGGTCAATTCGATTGCCTGACTGGTTGAGTTCGAACCGGCTCCGGCGATAACGCGCACGCGGGATCGCGCAATCTCGACGGCGGCGCGTATGATCGTCTCGTGCTCGACCGTCGTCAGGGTGGAAGCCTCGCCGGCTGTTTCGCCGACGACGATCGCCGAGACGCCCGCTTCGATCTGACGTTCGCAAAGCCTTGCGAATGCTGCCACGTCGAGCTGGCCCGCTTCATCGAACGGGGTGGGGAGATCGGGTATGTAGCCCGTCAGCCAGGTGGCGGGATATGCAACGGGTTTCATCGGATTTCACGCCGCATTTTCCATTTGGCCGAAGCCATGACGATAGGCGGAAAGCACGAGGCCCTGCTGGCACCTGACACCCGCCTTGATGCGAAAACCCATCTGCTCCAGCTTTGAGCGGATTTTCAGACAAAAACCGCTTTCGCGAGAGTCGATGAGCACGGCTATGGCCGCGCTGGCAGAGAGGAATTGCGATATCTGGGCGAGCGCCGCCTCAAGGGCGTTAACGGTGTTTTGCTCCATGATCAATCCGACCCCGTGCTGTCCCTTGGGAATGCGGCAGGTCGTGGTGGTGTTCACGCGGGCGAACCCGCGCCGTCGCAGTGCCAGATAGAGTTCGAGACTATCGCTGCCGGCGACGATGACGCGATGCAGTTTGGACAAGCGGGTGAGCCCGATCATGGTATCAACAACCTGCTCCTGGCTTGGAGCGGTATGGGGCTGAACCATTTGGCCCTCCTGGGTGACGGCTGTTGGGCTGTTCATGCGACGCGCCGTGTGCTGGCGGCGATGGGCTTGAATTCGGAGAACAGGGACTTGCCGCCCATATCGAGTTCTATTTCGCGCGACAGCTCGACGATTGTTTCGGGATGACGGCCGTTCTCGAACAGCGCGTACTTCACGGCCTGGGCGCGGTTGACGAACAGGCCGCCATAGAGACCATTCTGTTCCTGTGCGACCCAGTGGCCGCGCCTGTTCTTGCCAATAAAGACGATCGAAGATGCAGAGCTGCACGATGGAGGTTCGACGAGCTTCACGTTGTTATTCCTTCTGATGCCGAGTAACGCGTGCTACCGAGGCCGCGGACGTTCCTTCGCCGGGTCGTTCTGCCTGCAAATGCTAGAATGGTGCCGTCGGTCGAGACTGCTTTACTCATGCTGCCAATATCTGCCCGGCCGGATATGAATTCGAGGGAGACAAGACGACGATCTAATAGGAGCCGCATAAGGCCGCGCTGGGCTATCTCAAACCGGAGCTGAGTGGTTGAAGACGCTAACCAGGGCAAACAAAGCCAAGTAGGCCACGGTTTCGTCCCAGCGATTGAGCGCGGCGTCGAACGGAGGCTCTCGTCTCACGAGGCCGATGATCGAGCTAACGATGATCGCCATCCACAGCAACGCAGCGAAGCTTCTGCCGAATTCGATGCTGCTAAACGCAGCGAAAACGAGCAGGATAATCGTTCGCAGGCAAAACCGAGCGAGCACCTGGGCCGATCTCAATTCTCGCGGCAGATTCGGGAGTTGGGCCAAGATTCGAAACTCTATCGGTTGCGCCTAGGTTAGATCCATCTTCAAATGCCGGATTTGCACCGAACTAGACGTAGTTATCGCAGCAAACTGGCTCGTATTGCTCTCGCTGTGTCTGTGGGACCGATGGGCGATTTGGCTGTCTTGACATCTCGATCTGCCGAACTGTCTCGATGTAAGCGCTCAAGATTGCAAGCGTGAGGTTCGTGTGTCTGGCCTCGACTGCCTCGTCTAACCACTCGGGAAGTTCGCGCTCCCGCGACAGCGCGCAGTACCACTCGCCTTCATCGTAGGTGATACGGCGCAGCTTCCACTGGGGTAGTTCCAGGTTAATCAGCGCCAACGCCGCTTCAGTCAAAGCGCCGGCATCAATGAATTGCGAAAGCTGGACAGCGTTGGCAGCCGAACTCGGGAGCGATAGTCGCCGCGCGGTCCCGACCAAAATGGCGGAAACCAGCTCTGACGTTGGTTCGTCTGTAGTCCTCACTTGGTCAGCAAGTGTTTCCAGCTGCTCCGAGCGAAGGTGATGAAGTAACACGGCGTCCTCCCTCAATGCATTTCCCGCGCGACAACGTGAACGCGGCTAAGGTGAGGAAAAGGCCGTTTGAATTCGAGATCGAAAGGCGCCTTAAGATATAAACGCTGCCCAGGGCGTACGCAAAAAATATGGACTGAGGTTTAGAACGGTCCAGGCCGCGCACCGTCCTAACTGTCAGCTCAGCAAGCACCGCGCGATCCGAATAGTGCCTCTATTGCAACGGGTTGCGGCAACTCTCGGCGGCCACACTTATGGAATCCCTATAACGTCGCCGCGTCAGCCATCTCGAAAACATATGTGCAACGTGGCACCTCACGGTCGCGCGATCAGCGTCTATAGCCGTTGATCCATCGCAACTTGCTCGACTGAGACAGTGCAACATCCGCACGAACCGAGCGCGACAAGGAGCCTCTTATGCTGGACGTCCTCATGCTGGCCCTCATGCTGGGCTTGTTCGCGGCGGGAATAGGCTACGCCTATGCCTGCGAGCGACTTTAGGAGCAGAGCCATGATCTTTGACTACTCACTCGCCGGTCTCGTCTCCGCGGGCCTCTTGTTTTACCTGACCTACGCCCTGCTGCGGCCCGAGCGGTTCTGACCGCAATCCCGCACCGGCTCCGCGCAAATCAAAGGCACATCCCATGACCGCCATTGGCTGGATTCAAATCATTCTGTACTGCGCCATCATCGCCGCGCTGGCCAAGCCGCTCGGCTGGTACATGACGCGCGTCTTCAATGGCGAGCGCACGTTCCTGTCCCCGATCCTGCGACCGGTCGAGGCCGGGATTTACTGGGTCGGCGGCGTCGACGAAAGGCGTGAGCAGCATTGGCTGACCTATACGGTCGCGATGCTGCTGTTCCATGTCGGCGGTGTTCTTATCATTTATGCATTGATGCGCCTTCAGGCCCTGTTGCCGTTCAATCCGGCGGAGCAATCCGCCGTCGCCGAAGATCTGTCCTTCAATACCGCGATCAGCTTCATCACCAATACCAACTGGCAGAATTACGGTGGCGAAAGCACGCTGTCGTATCTCGTGCAGATGCTCGGCCTGACACATCAGAACTTCCTGTCGGCGGCGACCGGCATCGCGCTCGCGGTGGCCCTGATTCGCGGCTTCTCCCGTTCGTCGATGCGCACCATCGGCAATTTCTGGGTCGATGTCACCCGCTGCACGCTTTACGTCCTGATGCCGATCTGCGTCGTCTACACCCTGTTCCTGGTCTGGCAGGGCATGCCGCAGACGCTCGGTGCTTATGTGGACGCCACGACTCTCGAAGGTGCCAAGCAGACCATCGCGGTCGGTCCGGTTGCCTCGCAGGTCGCGATAAAAATGCTTGGCACCAATGGCGGCGGCTTCTTCAATGCCAACGCCTCGCATCCCTTTGAGAATCCGACGGCGCTGTCGAACTTCGTGCAGATGATTTCGATCTTCTCCCTTGGCGCCGCGCTCACCAACGTGTTCGGCCGCATGGTCGGCAACCAGAAGCAGGGTTGGGCAATCCTGGGCGTGATGGGCGTGCTGTTCATCGTAGGCGTCGCCGTCACCTATTGGGCGGAAGCCAATGGCACCACCGCGCTCCACGCGCTCGGGCTGACCGGCGGCAACATGGAGGGCAAGGAAGTCCGCTTCGGCATTGTCGCCTCGTCGCTGTTTGCCGTCATCACCACGGCGGCCTCCTGCGGCGCCGTCAACGCCATGCATGACTCCTTCACTGCGCTCGGCGGCATGATCCCGTTGATCAACATCCAGCTCGGCGAAATCATCGTCGGCGGCGTCGGCGCCGGCCTCTACGGCATGCTCATCTTTGTCGTCATCTCGATCTTTGTCGCTGGTCTCATGGTGGGCCGCACGCCGGAATATGTCGGCAAGAAGATCGAGGCGCGCGAGGTCAAGATGGCAATGCTCGCCATTCTGGTGCTGCCGCTGATGTATCTGGGCTGGACCGCCGTTGCGGTTGTCTATCCGACCGCGGTGGCCTCGATGGCCAATGCTGGTCCGCACGGCTTCACCGAGGTTCTCTACGCCTATACCTCGCAAACCGGCAATAACGGCTCGGCTTTCGCGGGCCTCACCGGCAACATCTTTTTCTACAACATCACCGGCGCTGTCGCGATGTTCGTCGGCCGCTTCTTCATGATCGTGCCGGCAATGGCGATGGCGGGTTCGCTGGCCGGCAAGAAGTCGATCCCGCCATCGGCCGGCACATTGCCGACCACGGGCGGCCTGTTCGTGGGCCTGGTCGTCGGCGTCATCCTGATCATCGGCGGTCTCACCTTCTTCCCGGCATTGGCGCTCGGACCGATCGTCGAGCATCTCGCCGGCAACGCCAACGCCCTGTTCTGATCGATCTCATTTTCGAAAGTTACGTCCATGGAAACCATGAAACTGCAGAAGAAGACGCCGGCCTCGGCGATGCTCGATCCGAAAATCGTGATGCCCGCCATCGGCTCGGCCTTCGCCAAACTTGATCCCAAAATCATGATCAAGAGCCCCGTGATGTTCGTGGTCGAGGTCGTGGCCGCGCTGACCACGGTGGTCTTCCTGCGTAATCTGGTCATGGGTGATGGCGAGAGCCTCGGCTTCACCTTCCAGATTATCCTGTGGCTGTGGTTCACGGTGCTATTCGCCAACTTCGCGGAAGCCGTAGCGGAAGGCCGCGGCAAGGCGCAGGCGGAGTTGCTGCGAAAAACCCGTACCGAGAGCCAGGCCAAGCTGTTGACGGGGTCCAGCAATAACTATCGCCTTGTATCCGGCACCAGCCTCAAGGTCGGAGACATCGTGCTCGTCGAAGCCGGCGACAACATTCCCTCCGACGGAGAGGTGATCGAAGGCGTCGCCTCCGTCAACGAAGCCGCCATCACCGGCGAGTCCGCGCCTGTGATCCGTGAGTCCGGTGGCGACCGCTCGGCGGTCACCGGTGGCACCGTTGTGCTTTCCGACTGGATCCGCGTCCGTATCACGGCAGCCCAGGGATCGACCTTCATCGACCGCATGATCAAGCTGGTTGAGGGCGCCGAGCGGCAGAAGACGCCGAACGAGATCGCGCTCAATATTCTGCTCGCGGGGTTGACGATCATCTTCGTGTTCGCGACCGTCACCATCCCAAGCTATGCGGCTTATGCTGGGGGTCAGATATCTGTCATCATCCTGGTGGCCTTGTTCGTGACGCTGATCCCGACCACTATCGGTGCGCTGTTGTCGGCGATCGGCATCGCCGGCATGGACCGGCTGGTGCGCTTCAACGTGCTGGCGATGTCGGGTCGCGCGGTGGAAGCCGCGGGCGACGTCGATACGCTGCTGTTGGACAAGACCGGCACCATCACGCTCGGCAACCGGCAAGCGACGGCATTCCGCCCCGTTCGCGGGGTGAGTGAGCAGGATCTTGCCGACGCGGCGCAGCTTGCATCATTGGCCGATGAGACGCCGGAAGGCCGCTCGATCGTCGTGCTCGCCAAGGAAAAATACGGCATCCGCGCCCGCGACATGGCGGAACTTGGCGCGACGTTCATTCCGTTCACGGCGCAGACGCGCATGAGCGGGGTCGATGCCGGCGGATCGTCGGTGCGCAAGGGCGCGGTCGATGCAATCCTCAATTATGTCGGCGGCGGAACTGCGCAGACCATGGCATCTGGAAATACCATCCGGGCCATCCAATCCACGGCAAATTCCGAAGTGGCCCGCGAGATCCAGGCGATATCAGACGAGATTTCCAAAGCGGGCGGAACGCCACTCGCTGTTGCCAAGGACGGCCGCCTGCTCGGCGTCGTCCAGCTCAAGGACATCGTCAAGGGCGGCATCCGCGAGCGCTTTGCCGAACTGCGCCGCATGGGTATTCGCACCGTGATGATCACTGGCGACAACCCAATGACGGCGGCGGCGATCGCGGCGGAAGCCGGCGTTGATGACTTCCTTGCGCAAGCCACGCCTGAGGACAAGCTGAAACTCATTCGCGACGAGCAGGCCAAGGGCAAGCTGGTGGCGATGTGCGGCGATGGCACCAATGATGCGCCCGCGCTGGCGCAAGCCGACGTCGGCGTCGCCATGAACACCGGCACGCAGGCCGCACGCGAAGCCGGCAACATGGTCGATCTCGATTCCAACCCGACCAAGCTGATCGAGGTGGTCGAGATCGGCAAGCAGCTGCTGATGACCCGTGGCGCGCTCACCACGTTCTCGATCGCCAACGACGTCGCAAAATACTTTGCGATCATCCCCGCGATGTTCCTGGCGTTCTATCCGCAACTCGCGGTGCTCAACGTCATGCATCTGGCGAGCCCGCAGAGCGCCATCCTGTCGGCGATCATCTTCAACGCTTTGATCATCATCGCGTTAATTCCGCTGGCCTTGAAGGGCGTGGCCTATCGCGCTATCGGGGCCGGCGCGCTTCTGCGCCGCAACCTGATGATCTATGGCATTGGCGGCATCATCATTCCGTTTATCGGCATCAAGGCGATCGACCTCGTCGTCGCTGCCTTGCATCTGGCCTGAGGAGGGTAGTCATGTTGAGAGAAATTCGCCCGGCCATCATCGTCCTGGCTCTGCTGACCCTGATCACAGGCCTCGCCTATCCGCTGGCCATGACCGCGATCGCGGGCGTGCTCTTTCCAAAGCAGGCGGCAGGAAGCCTGATCGAGCGGGACGGCAAGGTAGTTGGCTCGGTCCTGATTGGGCAGGAATTCAAGGACGACAAATACTTCCATAGCCGACCCTCGGCCACGACTGCTCCGGACCCGGCCGATTCGACCAAGACCGTCCCCGCGCCGTACAACGCCGCCAACTCTGGCGGCTCCAATCTCGGCCCGACCAGCAAGGCGCTGAACGACCGGGTTAAAGAAGACGTCGACAAACTGAAGGCCGAAAATCCTTCCGCGGCCGTTCCGCCCGACCTCGTCACCACATCTGCCAGCGGCCTCGATCCCGATATCTCGCCTGAGAGCGCGCTGTTTCAGGTGCCGCGGGTCGCCAGGGCGAGGGGGCTGCCGGAAGACCGCATCCGCGCGCTGGTTATGGAGAACACCAAGGGGCGCTTTGCGGGGCTGCTCGGCGAGCCGCGGGTCAACGTGCTGGCGCTGAATCAGGCGTTGGATGAAGCGGCCTCCAAATGAGGGCCGCTAGGCCCGGCAGGTCGAGGCGACTATAATACCGTATGGCCGATCAACGCCGCGATCTCGAAAAACGACCCTCGCCGGACGCGCTGCTGGAGGCGGCGCGGCGGGAGAGCGCTCAGAGCGGCCGACTCAGGATTTTCGTCGGCGCCGCCCCCGGTGTCGGCAAGACTTATGAAATGCTGCAGAGCGCGCATGCCAAGGTAAAGGCCGGTGCCGATGTCGTGGTCGGCGTGGTCGAGACCCATGGGCGTGCGGAAACGGAAGGGCTGCTGCGGGGGCTCGAAGTCATTCCGCGCAAGCGGCTCGAATACAAGGACCAGATCCTCGAGGAGATGGACCTCGATGCGATCATCGCGCGTCGGCCGCAGATCGCGCTGGTCGACGAACTCGCACACACCAATGCCCCCGGCAGCCGGCATCCCAAGCGCTATCTCGACGTCGAGGAGCTGCTCTCGCGTGGCATCGACGTCTACACGGCGGTCAACATCCAGCACATCGAGAGCCTCAACGACGTGGTCGCCCAGATCACGCATGTGCGGGTGCGCGAGACCGTGCCGGACAAGGTGTTCGATCAAGCGGACTCGATCGAACTGATCGATCTCACACCGGACGATCTGATCCAGCGGCTGAAGGAAGGCAAGGTCTACGTTCCCAAACAGGCCGAACGCGCGCTCGAGCATTATTTCTCGCCGGGCAACCTGACCGCGCTGCGCGAATTGGCGCTGCGGCGGACGGCCGACCGGGTCGATGAACAGCTGCTTACACATATGCAGGCCAATGCGATTGCCGGCCCCTGGGCGGCGGGCGAGCGCATCCTGGTTTGCGTCAGCGAGGATCCGCGTGCCGCCGGACTCGTGCGCTACACCAAGCGGCTGGCGGACCGCCTGCACGCGCCCTGGACCGCCGTCAGCATCGAGACGCGGCGCAGCCTGCAATTGGCCGACGAAGAGCGCGACCGGCTTGCCGACACGCTGCGGTTGGCGGAAGCACTTGGCGGCGAGGCGATCACCATTCCCAGCGTCGGACGCCGGATCGCGGACGATCTCGTCGGCTTCGCGCACGCCAACAATGTGACCCAGATCATCGTCGGCAAGTCGTCGCGTTCCTGGTGGTTCAAAGTCAGGCGCGGTTCGGTGGTGCAGGACCTGGTGCGGCGCGCCGGCAATATCAGCGTGAATGTGATCGCCGGCGAGGAACTGGCGGCGGAGCCGGTTCCGAAGAAGACCGTGCGCACCGCGGAAAGGACCCAGCCGTTCGATGCGCGGCCTTATCTGATCGCGCTACTGATCGTGGCAATCGGCCTTGCCGCCGCCGCGGTGATCCAGCGATTATTAGGCCTTGAGAATGTCGATCTCGTGTTCCTCACGGCCGTGGTCGGCGTGGCGGTCCGCTACGGCCTGTGGCCGTCGTTGGTAGCCAGCGTCGCGGCGTCGCTGTGCTACAATTTCTTCTTCCTGCCGCCGATCTTCACCTTCACCATCACCGACCCGACCAATATTGCGGCCTTTTTCTTCTTCATGTTGATCGCTATCCTGGTTTCCAACGTCGCCGCGCGCGTGCGCACCCAGGCCGATTCCGCAATCGGTAGGGTGCAGACCACGGAATCGCTTTACGCGTTCAGCCGCAAGCTCGCGGGTACCGCCACGCTCGACGACGTATTGTGGGCGACAGCCTATCAAACCGCGCTGATGCTCAGGGTACGGGTCGTCCTGCTGTTGCCCGAGGAGGGCGTGTTGACGGTGAAGGCGGGTTACCCACCCGAAGACCAGCTCGACAAGGCCGATCTCGCCGCCGCCAACTGGGCGTGGGACAATGATCGTGCCGCGGGGCGTGGCTCGGATACGCTGCCCGGCGCCAAGCGGCTGTTTCTTCCGATGCGGACCGGGCGCGGACCGATCGGCGTCATCGGCATCGACGACGATAAGACCGGACCGCTGCTGACGCCGGATCAGCGCCGCCTGCTCGACGCGCTGATGGACCAGGGCGCGTTGGCCATCGAACGGGTGCTGCTAGTCGAGGACATGGATCGCGTCAAGCGCACCGTGGAATTGGAGCGCTTGCGCTCGGCGCTGTTGACCTCCATCTCCCATGATCTGAAGACACCCTTGGCATCGGTTCTTGGCGCGGCCAGCACGTTACGGGATCTTTCCAGTGGTCTGAGTGATAGCGAAAAGCGCGATCTGCTCGCCACGGTGATTGACGAATCCGAGCGGCTCAACCGGTTCATCGCCAATTTGCTCGACATGACCAAGCTGGAATCCGGCGCAATCGTGCCAAATACCGCCCGCCACGATATCGGCGAGATCGTTGGCAGCGCATTGCGGCGCGCCAGCAAGATCCTCGCGCATCACAAGATTTCGCTTGAGCTCGCCGCTGACTTGCCGATGCCGGAGCTTGACGCGGTTTTGTTCGAGCAGGTGCTTTTTAACCTGTTGGACAATGCGGCGAAATATGCGCCCGTCGACACGACGATATTGATCAAAGGTTTCCGCGACGGCGGTTCGATATGCCTGCAAATCCTCGATGAAGGTGACGGCATCCCGCCGGCAGAGCTTGAGACCGTCTTCGATAAATTCTATCGCGCACAAAAAGGCGACCACATCCGTCCCGGTACGGGCTTGGGTCTTGCCATTTCCCGCGGGTTCATTGAGGCCATGCACGGCACGATCTCGGCTGCGAACCGCACCGATCAAACTGGGGCAGCCATGACGATCAAGTTGCCGGTTCCGACTGGTGTCAAGATATTGGATACGGCCGCATGAGCGCCGCCGCACCGCTCAAGATAATGGTGGTCGATGACGAGCCGCCGATCCGCAAATTGTTGCGGATGGGCCTGGGCACACAAGGTTATGACGTCATTGAAGCCTCCAATGGCAAGATCGCACTGGAGCTTTTGAAGTATAAGCCGGCGTTGATCATTTTGGATCTGGGTCTTCCTGACATTCAAGGTCATGACCTGCTTCGCATGATCCGCGGGCGCAACGACAGCGTGCCAATCGTCGTACTATCCAGCCGAGGGGACGAAGCCGGTAAGGTACAGGCGCTCGATCTCGGCGCCGACGATTATCTCACGAAACCGTTCGGGATGGATGAACTGCTCGCCCGCATCCGCGCGGCCTTGCGGCATCAATTGCAAATCCATGGCGAACGCCCGATATTTCGATCAGGCGAACTCTCTGTCGATCTCGTGCGCCGCATCGTCAAGGTCGGCGATAACGAAATCAAACTGTCACCAAAAGAATATGAGCTGCTGAGGATCTTGGTGCAACATGCTGGCAAAGTGTTGACGCACAAGTTCCTGCTCGGCGAGCTTTGGGATCAGACGACCGACGCGCAGTACCTCCGCGTCTATGTCCGGCAGCTCAGGCAAAAGATCGAAGCGGATCCGGAACGTCCTCAATTCGTGCTGACCGAAACCGGAATTGGCTACCGACTGCGCGCGCCGGACGACATCAAACCAGTCGCGTCGCTCGAAATCTAACCGATGCTCAACACAGTGCGCGCCCCAGGAGCGGCCATGAGGATTTCCGATCTGCTGTCGCCTGCAGACGTCCTGATCGACGTTCGTGCCGCAAACAAACGACTACTGTTGCAGGACCTCGCCACGAAGGTAGCAAGCAGTCTGGGTTTGAATCTTGATCAGGCCGCGCCGTACCTCCTCAAGCGGGAGGATCTCGGATCGACCGGCATAGGCCGCGGCGTGGCTATTCCCCACGCGCGCCTTCCAGATTTGCAGCGACCCTACGGCTTGTTGGCGAAGCTGAGGCATCCGCTCGAGTTTGATGCAATCGACGGGCAAGCGGTGGACATCATATTTGTTCTTTTGCTGCCGGCGCCTGCAGACAACGGACAATTGGGGGCGCTCGCACTGGTTGCCCGAACCTTGAGATCGTCAGCGAATCTTGCTCGATTGCGGGGCGCTAAAAATGCGTCCGAGCTCTATTCAGTTATCGTCTAGCAGAACCAGTGCGATCTGGCGCATCGGGTTAGTGTCCGAGACCAAAAACCCTTTGTAGGCCGCCGATGTCGAGAGGGATTTGTTGCTGCCTCCAGCTTGATGATAATTTCGGTCCTGAGAGTGCCTCTTCAAAATCGACCGAAATCTGAGCCGAACTGAATCCAACGTTAGGCTGGCGCTTCACGACAGCTGGAGTTTTAGTCCACGCGCATATCGCGCTGCAAAATAAGAAAGAATTCATGCATCGACCGTCGATCCCATCGGAGTTACGATGGTCACATTGTCTGCAAATTGAGTTATTGTGGTCAGCGCTTCCGTAAGGAGTATTGGGGCGCCACGTCGCAGCAAAAATTGCCCCCACAAGCCCGCAATCTGCGGGCATTGAGGCTCAATGCGTCAGAAACCTGTAGGCGGCGATTAGAGCCACCATGGCTGCGAAAATCAGAAGGGCCGGCAAGGATTGTCGGGCGGCTGGCTTGAACGAAGCGCCCGCGGCCGGCGGAGCGGGCTTAGGCTTACGCGGCCTCTGAAACCGCACGACGCTGTCATCCGCCGATGTACTGGGGGCTTCTGGCTCTGGCGCCACGCCCGTGCCTCCCATCTCGCTATAATAGGCAGCGTAGACCTCGCGAATTGCCACCACCGTCGACTCGGCCTCGCTCATCCGTTCTAGCCTGCCTCGATAATTAGTTAAGAACCCCTGCGCGTTTGGAGGCAAGTCATCGAAGCCTCCGAGCTTGGCCATCATAAGCCAAGTTGCAAAATCCGACTCAGCTTTGGAGCGGGCTTTTCGGGCGATGCGGATGCTCGGGCGTGAGGTCATAATTATCGATCAATTTGCCATGCAAATCGTGGGTGTTCATGGCGATCGTTGGACGTTCGCCTGGGTATGCGAGTTTATCTAAGCCGACGCCAAGCGCCTCGCTTTGGGTTCGGCTTCTTGCAATGGCTCGCGTCAAAACCTCCCGCCCCTTATTACTTTCCTATAACGTAGCCGTAACACCTCTCTCGAAAACATACGAGCGAACGTGACACATTACGCTCGGTGCGACTTGACGTTTATCGTTCTTGATCCATCGCAATTTTCTATCTTGGAGCGCGCAACCGTCGTGCACGGAAACAAGCGCGCGCGGAGCACCTCATGTCTGATGTCTTCATGGTGACGCTTGGGCCAGGCTTCTTTTTGGTGGCGGTGGGTCGTGTGCATGCCTGCGAACGCCTCTGAGGAGAACGAAGATGGCCTTCGATTATACACTCGCCGCCCTCGTCGCGGCCGGTTTGCTGTGTTACTTGCTCTACGCACTGCTGCGGCCTGAACGATTTTAGCACCCAAAAGGGCCTGCCCTTGGATTCGGCTCCATCACGCAGGCCAACATGGTCGCAGCATGCGCTCTCCATGACGATCCAAACTAAAAAGGCGGGTCCGTGGACGAGGGATACTGGACTAAGGAAGGTCCTTTGCGCTCGACGCTCCTTGCCCGGGACCATATAAACGATGACCATATCAACGAGCGCCTGCCTTCCAAAAGAGCAATCGCCATGACCACTCCGAAAGCAACGTTGCCAAACGAGGTAAGCCAGCCCGCAGATTCTGATCCCTTTCAGGTTTTGCGACTGTCGAGCGCTCCAATCGCGGTGCGATATCTTGCTGCAGTTGTCATGACGGCCTTTGCAACAGTAATCGCCGTCGGGTTGGACAGCAAGGTAACCATACCGAATCTTTCTCTCCTCTATGTCATACCCGTCGTCGTCGCTGCCGTCGCTTTCGGGTTGGGACCATCCCTTTGCTCAGCAGTCCTCGGAGCGCTTGCGTACAATTTCTTTTTTACTGAGCCGCGCTATACGCTCATGGTCGATGACCCGGCCAACGTTTGGGCTATTGGGCTGCTTTTCGTTGTCGGATGTATTGCGAGCGGCGTGGCCTCGATCGCCAGGCGCAGGGCGGACGACGCAGCGCTCTTAACGCGGCAAGCAACAATTCTGCAGCTCTATAGTCACGATGTCGTCGGTGCCGACGATGCAAAGGAGATCGTCTCTCTCGCGGCCACCGCTCTTGAAGCGCTCTTCCACGTTCCTGTTGTCGTAATGCTTATGTCGGAGACTGTAGTAGCGTTCATCGAAAGGCGCGGCAAACTCGAGCCCTCCGGTGTCGAAATGGAGGCTGCGCAGTCTTCACTGACGACTTGTCGGTCAGTCCCTGCAGGGGTTTACCCATTCGACGCCTCGCGCTTCGACTTCTGGCCCGTGTCGACGCCTACGGGACAGTGGGCCGTCATTGGGTTGGCGTTCGACCCCGATGAGCGTCCATCCAGGCCCGCCACTCTGGTTGAAACCGTGGGGGGCGTCCTCGCTCTCGCCCTCGATCGCCAGCATTTCCGCACCGGGTAGGTGATGACCGCTTGTGTAAAATTTTTCCGATGTCGGCCTATGATGACGGCGCCACACACTCCGGGGGCCGTCGTCCGCAAACCTCCACATGAAGGGCGTGCCGAGTGCGGAGGTGATCCGTTGCGGTCAGGATTGCTCATTCTCAAGAGGATCAGTCTCAGTGTCACAATGGCCGCGGGCCTGGCGTCTGGATCCGAAGCCCACCAGCTGTTTCTTGCAAAGGCGGCCAGGGTTCCCCATTTTAGCGGTATCGGAAGGGGATAATACAATGAAGCTGACTGACGTCGAAGTGAACGAGCGGCCAATTGGCTCTATGATCCAGGTTGGCGGCTACTACGATAAGCGGCGCGTCGTTTATGAGATTCCGCGCGAGCCGCTTGACGATTATTTCCGTGGACGGCCGCACCTGACCGACGCGCAGCGTCATACGCTGGTGACGAGCAATATCGACTCGATCGCGGCCGCGATGCAGGACAAATGCGAGCGCCAAGCGTGGAGCGAAACCGATCGCGGCACGGGGCCGTTTTGGCTCCTGGACTTCGACGGCCGCGACCTCAAGCTGAGCGACCGCCAGCTCGTCGCCGATGAAGCGGCGGCGTCCGGCGCTGAGTAGATGTTGCATAAGTCAAAATATATGCAACGCCGGTAGACACTCGCTTATGCAGCGACTGTTGCGCAAGTCCGTTGCAAATTGGAGCTGCTGAAATACGGATAAACCAAATTGCGGCTTTAACCAGCCATCCAGCGGGCGCTAGCATGACCGCTCGATAACGGCATTACTCCGATTTATCAGGCTCACCCTTGGTTTTCTTTCGCGCAAAATAGTCGATCATCGCGTTGAAATTGAACCCAATGCCGGCGATGTTCGGCTTTAGCTCGAAGAAGCCGGCAACCGTCGCTAGGCCGCCTTTGGGCGTGCTGTCGGCTTTCGCCGCAGCAGATGCCGTGCCGCTGGCAAGAGTTTCCGTCACGCGGAGCAGCAGGTTCAGGCGGCGATCATTGAAGATTGGCTCGGCCGGGCCCAGAGCTTGAAGAAGCGTTTTCGCCTCGGTCAGGCGTACCGCTTTAGCCGACCAAATCGCGATCGCAGCATAAGCGAACACAAAATCCTCGAACTCATGCAGCAGCAGGGTCTCTCGCTTTACGGTGTCGATCTCGGTAGCGGCAGCATCGACCTGCTTGCGATACAGCAAGCATTCCGCGACGTGGACCTTATCGAGGTCAGACCCGCCAAGCGCAATTGCCTCACGATAGGCCGTGTCTGCCTGATCCCACTCGTCGGCATATCGGTAGCTGTCGCCCAACTCGCGCTGAATGGCGGCCTTACCGCGTTGCGTCCAGCGGTCCTCAAGCAGCAGCGCGTGAAATTGTAATGCCGACTCCCTCAGCGTCGGCTTATCACGCTTCAAGCTACCGAGAAGTTGAAGGAGCCTGCCATATAGGTGCTTCTCGTACCCCTCCAGCGGCTCATCCGCTTCAGTCTGCCGCACAAGGCCAATGACTTCGGCCAACTGTTGCTCGGCGGTTTGAGTGTCACCGATCATGAAGTATTGAACGGCTTTGGCCCCCCGGTACTGCAGTTGATTTTCGCGGTCCTTATCCAGTTCGAGGATGCGGTCCAATATATCCATTCGAGCTGCAAATGGCAGATCATCAAATTCAAGATCGACATCCAGCTGCAGAAGCTCAAGGTCCTCTTCCTTCTTGGTAATCGGGCCAGCCTTCGCCAGCTCTTGCCGGGCTTTTGCGCGATCACCGTCGGGGCTGAGGTAATAGAACGCGAGGTAATACGCGATCTTCCTGTACCAGGCAGGATGCTGGATATTGGTGCGAAGCCGATCCAACACGGCGGGCCAGCCTTTCCAACGCCCGAGGTGGAAATACAGGGAGGACAAGCGGCCAGCGTAAGCGCTCAATGCGTTCACGTCGACGCGCAGCAGCTGCAGCCCGACCCCGCCTGCCACCAGCGCTGGCGCGGTGTTTGTCTTATGCCAGATCGTGTACTGCGTGACGTCGGCGCGTGTTGCGAGAAGCGCCCGGTCCAGGTGCTTTTCCCGCAGGGCCGCCGTGTATGCCTTACCGATTTCAAAATCTGGCAGGCGCCGCTGACAGCATTGCTTGAATTTTTTCCCGGAACCGCACGGGCAGGGCTCGCTCCATTTCGGTTTCCACCGCCGGTATGTCGCCATTGCGTGCTCTTTTCTTTCGTGTCGGTCGAACCCAGAGGGGCGGCCCCGGCAGTGCTGCCGCGCGGCACCCGGTGACAATGCGGTAACTCATCAGTAGCTGCAATGCGTTTGGGTTATTCGCGAGCAGAACGCTGTGCGGCGATTTGCTTGGCAATGGCACTGCTCAGGCAGTGGCGTGAGCTGACGAAACCGTCGCGCAAAAAAACAGCCCCGCTCAAACTCGGGGCTCTAGAATTTAATGCGCATCGCCCGGGACACCGGAGGCCGATCGTTATGATCTTCTCGCATTGATCATCGAGGACTACGAACGCAAGCACTGGCCAATCGAACCGCCTGATACGGTCGACGCGATCCGTTACCGGATAGCGATGGGCGGCTATACGCAAGCCGATCTCGGCCGACTGCTCGGCTCACGACAGCGCGCATCCGGCATCCTGACGAGGAAGCGTCCCCTCACGATGCGGATGGCCTGGCGGCTGCACCGCGAGTAGGGCATTCCGGCGGAAGCATTGATCGCACCGCCGCAATCGCGCGGACGAAGGTCGGCGGCGTAAGCGTTTCGTCGGGGCGGGAAATCGGCGGTGTTCGGCAGCAACAGCGTATTCCGAAATGGCGCACCCGACACGATTCGAACGTGTGGCCTTCGCCTTCGGAGGGCGACGCTCTATCCAGCTGAGCTACGGGTGCATCTGCTGCTTACGCAGTGCTTACGCGGATTTCTTGCGAGTGTGAAGCCATGAACACACGTCCCGCAAGCCGTTGAATTTCTAACCTCTTTCAGGCTCCTTTTTTGCACCAACTGGGTTGACACATGCCTTCGGAGGGCAACGCTCTATCCAGCTGAGCTACGGGCGCTTGAGGGCACCATTTAGCCGGTTGGCCTGATATCGGCAATGGGCGGCCCCGCGCGGCGGGCCGATTGTCCGGCGCCGTGGAGGCTGTAAACTGCGGCCGAAAGCAAAGCCCGCGTTCAGGAGAAGTCCATGCGTCCGCTCGAATTCGGATGGTATCTGCCGACCCACGGCGACACCACGGCCTATGGGCTGGCGGAGGCGCAGATCGCGGGCTCGCCGGAATTGTGCGAACAGGTGGTTGCCGCCGCCGAGAAGGCGGGATTCGAATATCTGCTGATCCCGGTCGGATCGACCTGCTGGGAGGCCTGGATCTCCGGCGCCTTCATGGCGGCGCGCTCGGCGACGATCAAGCCGCTGATCGCGGCCCGGCCCGGCTATATCAACCCGGTGCTGATGGCGAAAATGATCTCGACCTTCGATCAGATGTCGGGCGGGCGCATCTGCATCAACCTGATCGCGGGGCAGAACGAGAGCGAGGTCGAGGCCGAAGGCGTGCACTACGCCAAGGAAGAGCGCTACGCGCTGATGGAGGAGGAGGTCTCGATCCTGAAAGCGCTGTGGACCACGCCGGGACCGGTGCATTTCAAGGGCAAGTTCCACACGCTCTCCGGCGCGCACATCCGGCCGAAACCGCTGCAAAAGCCGTTTCCAAAATTCTATCTCGGCGGCGGCTCGCTGCAGGCCTGGGAAATGTCGGCGAAACATTCCGATGTGCACCTGTTCTGGGGCGACCTGCCGGACAAGATCGCGCAGAACATCACCGATATCCGTGAAATGGCGCGCGCCCATGGCCGCGAGAACGAGATCGGCTTCGGCATGCGCCTGCAGATCATCTGCCGCGAAAACGAGAAGGAGGCGTGGGAAGCCGCCGACCAGTTGGTGCGGCACGCCACCGAGCGGCTGAAGCAGGAGCGCGACACGCTCTACAACAACTCGGTCGCCAACCAGCGCGTGCGGCAGCTCGCGCGCGAGCACGGCGATCTCCTGCTGCCGCATCTGTGGGCCGGCATCACCAGGGTGCGGCCCGGCGCCGGCATTGCGGTGGTCGGCGATCCCGCCCAATGCGCCGATATGCTGCAGCAGTTCATCGACGCCGGCTGCCACTCGTTCTGCCTGTCCGGTTATCTGCATGACGAGGAGGCCGAACGCTTCGGCCGCCTGGTGCGTCCGATCCTCGCCGAAAACAATCGCGGGCGGCTGGCGGCTTAGAGGGTCAAGACGGAGTTTGGCCGCTCTTGTTGGCGGCGACCTGCGCGGCAAGCATCTTCCGCGTCGCCTCGATGTCGACCAGCGGATAGACGTCGAACTCGGCAGGGATGATGTCGGCCCATTCGTTCAGGATGCGGTGAAGCTGCTCGTTGCTTTCGACGTTGAACACCGCGACGGCGCCGCGGCCGACGCGGGCGTAGATGTGCCTGCAAATGCCCGAGCTCTCGTATTGGCCGATCCAGGGCCAGAAACTCTGCCGCCGCGCGGCCTGCTCGGAAGGGCGCTCGGGGCGCGGCGTCGAGACGACGAGAAACAAGGCGTTCACGATGGATCGCTCCGTGAGGCGAATGAAGCAGGGCTAGCGCATGGTCCGGAAAAGTGTGTAGCGGTTAAGATCATGCAGCAAAAATAGACTGAAGCGTGATGATGATTCATCATCGCGCTTCAGGCCGGCACGATCACCTTGCCGATCGGCCACAGTGCGATGCCGGCCAGTTTCAGATGCGCCCAGGCAAAGGGAATGCCGATGATGGTCAGCGCCATCAGGATGGCGGTGACGAGATGCCCGAGCGCGAGCCACCAGCCCGCGAGAATGAGCCAGATCAGGTTGCCGATGACGCCGAGTGGGCCGGTGCCGATGTCGTCCTGGCCGGTGATCTCGACGCGGTTCACCGCCTTCGAGCCGAACGGCAGCAGGGTGTAGGCGGCGATGTTGAAGGCGGCGCGGGCCCAGGGAATCCCGATGATGGTGATGGCCATGATGACGGCAGCCACCAGCCAGCCAACCGCCATCCAGGCGCCGCCGATGAGAATCCAGAGCACGTTCAGAAGGATAGAGACAGGCTGCATGGGAGCCTCCACCGCATGAGGATGCGTCCCTGTATATAAGGGCGCTGCGGCGGAAGCGACAGTGAAGCTTTGGCGGCGCGGCCCGTGACGGCCGATTTATTTACGCCACGGCGACGGCGTCGCCGGCCATTGCAAACAATCGCTTCACTTCCGCGGCCGGTTTCGCAGCGCTGAACAAATAGCCCTGCATCTCGGTGCAGCCGAGCTTGCGCAACAATTCGCGCTGCGCCTCGGTCTCCACGCCTTCCGCCGTCGTCGTCATGTTGAGCGCAGTCGCGATGTTGACCACGGCCTGCACGATCGAGGACGAGGCGTCGACTTCGGAAATATCGCTGACGAAGCAGCGATCGATCTTGATCTTGTCGAACGGAAATCGCTTGAGATAGCTCAGCGAGGAGAAGCCGGTGCCGAAATCGTCGAGCGCGATGCGCACGCCGATGTCGCGGAGCTGATGCAGGATCGCGAGCGCCGCTTCGTCGTCGCGGATCAGCACCGCTTCGGTGATCTCGATCTCGAGCCGGCCCGGCTTCAGCCCGGATGCGGCGAGCGCGCCCGCGATTTGCAGCGCCAGCGTCTGGTTCTTCAGCTGCACCGGCGAGACGTTGACGGCGAGCCGGATGTGCTCGGGCCAGGTCGCGGCCTCGGCGCAGGCGGTGCGCAGCACCCAGTCGCCGATCTCGTTGATCAGGCCGGTATCTTCCGCGACCGGAATGAACTCGGCCGGCGACACCATGCCGCGTTCGGGATGGCGCCAGCGCAACAGCGCCTCGCAGCCGGATACCTCGTTGCGGCCGAGATGGACCAGCGGCTGGTAGTGGAGATCGAAGCCGCCATGGGCCAGCGTCTGCCGCAGATCCTGCTCCATCATCAGGCGCGCTTTGGCGCTCGCATCCATGGCCGGTTCGAAGAAGCGATGGGTGCGGCGGCCGCTGGATTTCGCGGCATACATCGCAAGGTCGGCGTTCTTGATGAGCTGGTCATGATCGACGCCGTCCTGCGGCGCAAGGGCAATGCCGATCGAGGCGTCGGTCGAGAGATGGTGGCCGAGGCATTGGTAAGGCTGCCGGATCGCAGCATGAATGCGCGCAATGAGATCGGCGGCCTCGTCGGCCGAACCGATCGCGGTCTGCACCACGGCGAATTCGTCGCCGCCGAGACGGGCGATCAGGTCGCCTTCCTTGAGGCAGCCGCGGATGCGGCTGGCGACCGTCTTCAGGAGCTCGTCGCCGACGTGATGTCCGAGCGAGTCGTTGATTCCCTTGAATTCGTCGATGTCGATGTAGAACAGCGCGAACTGGTGGCCCTCCGCGGCCTTCTTCAATTCGCGCTCGATGCGTTCGCGGAACAGCACACGGTTCGGCAGGTCGGTCAGCGAATCGTAATGCGCGAGATGCGCGATCTTCTCGTCGGCGTCGCGGCGGTCGGTGACGTCCTCCACGACGTTGAGGATGTAGCGGGCGCTGCCTTCCTTGTCGCGGATCGCCAGCCGCTTCGAGGTGATGATGCGGCTGCCCTGCGTGCGGGTTTCCCAGCGATGATCGTCGATGAAGACCGTGCCGCTGGATTGCAGCGACAGTGCGTCATCGGCGATGATCCGTTCGGCGAGATGCTTCGCAAACAGATCATGGGGTGTCTTGCCCACGATATCCTCGGCTGCCCGGCCGAATTGTTCCTCGGCCACGGAATTGACCAGCACGTACCGGCTGTTCTGCGTGTCCTTCACCGTGATCTGGGTCGGGATGTGATCGATGATCTCGCGCAGGAAGGCGCGATCGCGGTCGCGTTCCTGCTCGAGCTTGCGACGGTCGGTGATGTCCTCGATCGTCGCCACCCAGCCGCCGGTCGCGAGCGGCTTGTTGATGATGAGGTAGGATTTCCCGTCCGGCGTCTCCATGATGATGCTGTTGGCCTTGCCCTGCGAAATGTTCCGCATGATCGGGTCGCAGAAGGCGCGAACATCGCCGTTATAGGATCCGGTATCCTTGCGGTGCTGGATCAGGTCGTAATAGTGCAGGCCCGGCTTCACCACGTCGGTCGACAGATTGTACATGTCGATATAGCGCTGGTTGAAGGTGACGATGCGTGCCGACGAATCGTAGAGCAGCAGGCCCTGCGTCATGTTGTTCAGCGCGGTGTCGAGCCGCTGCTTTTCCGCCGCCAGCTGTCGGCGCGCATCGGCGTTCTGCCGGTTGATCTGGCGGACGATCATGAACAGGATGAAGGCGATCACCGAGGCCGACAATGCGGCCGCAATCACCAGGAAGCGGGTCTGCGCCTTCCAGTCGCTGAGCGCGGAATTGATGCTGTTGGTGGCGACCACCACGATCGGAAAGCGCGTCAGCATGGCCGCGGCGCCGAGACGATCCAGATGATCGACCGGGCTCTTCACCCGCAGCGTCTGCAGACCGCCCCGGTCCAGCACGGCCTGCATCAGCGGCGCCGACCTGAATTTCCTGCCAATCATCTTCTCGACATGCGGATAGCGCGCCAGCATGGTGCCGTCGCCATGGAACATCGAGATCGCGGAGCCCGGCCCGAGCGTGACAGAGGCGAAGAACTTCTCGTAAGTGGCCGGATCGATCCGGCGCGCCATGACGCCGAGGAATACGCCGTCGGCCCCGCTCAGCCGGTGCGCGATCACCGTGGTCCAGCCATGGGTAAAGACGCTAAGCACGGGCTCGGTGAGAACGGACTCGGCTTGAGGATTGGACTTGAACTCGTGGAAATAGGCCCGGCCCGAGATGTCGGCCGCGGGCACCGGCCAGTCGCCTGACGAGTTGATCAGCCGACCATCGGCGTCGAAGATCAAGACGTCGCCGATATAGGTCAGCACGCTGACCTTGGATTTCAGCATGCGATGTGCATCGGCAGTCGCCATCTTCTCTCGGAAAGCTTCGGGCGAGGTCATGTCGGCGACCTTCATCTGGGCCACGATGTCGCCCGCGATGATCTCGGTGTCCTCGAACTGCTGATCGAAATGACGGGTCAGGAGCAGAACCGCGTTCTGCAGCTCGCGCTCGCTGTTGGCGATGGCGCGTTCGCGGAATTCGCCGACCATCATCATGGTGCCTAGCGTGATGGCCGCGACGAGCAGGCAGCCGCAGATGATCAGCCAGACGATCGGGTCGCGGCCGCGCCCCACGGCAAAGCGCCGCAGCGTGGCTGCCCCGATGCGAGACATTCTGCCCCGAATGCTTGAACTCAACTCGCGCATTCCCCACTCCCAGGAGGGCCATGCATACAGTGCGGAGATGGCATAACCCGTTAGGAAATCGGGTTACTTTCAATTTAATCGATGCTACGGGCAGCAATGCCCGCTGCGATTCACCGCAACTCATGCTGCATCACTGTCGTCATCCGGCGCGAGCGACGGTGCGCGCCTGGGTTAACGCCGCCTTAACGGCGGTAGCGCTCGCGGCGCGGATGGGACGGGCGATTCTCCTGCACCGGACGGCTCGACAGGCTGACGCGCGCTTCGCTCGCGACCGGCGTAGCCGGCCTCAATTCTTCGAGGAAGACAGGCCGCGAGAAATAAAAGCCCTGCGCATAGCGAATCCGGGTCGCGGCCTGCAGATAGGCGAGCTCCTCGAAGGATTCGATGCCCTCGGCGATCACGGTCATGCCGAGCGCTTCGCTCAAGGATTCGATCGCGCGCAGGATGCCCTGGCTGCGTGGACGGTTGTGGATGTCCGTGATGAAGGAGCGGTCGATCTTGATCTCGTCTGCGGTGATGTCGGCGAGCGCCGACAGCGAGGAATAGCCGCTGCCGAAATCATCGATGGAGATGCCGACGCCGAGCTTGCGGAAGATCGGCAGGATCTTGTCCTGAAAATGCGTCTTGGTGACGAAGGCATCCTCTGTCACCTCGATCATGAAACGCGTGGGATAGCCGGTCGCCTCCAGCGCGCGCGCAAAGGACTGCATGAATTCGGGATTGCCAGCCTGCTTGGCTGCGACATTGATGCTGATGGTGGCGGTGGGCCCGAAGGTCTCGTTGATGAGGTCGATCGATTTCACGATCTCCGCCAGTACGAGATGGGTCAAGTCGTCGATCAACCCGAGCTCGACGGCGAGATTGATGAAGGTGCCGGGCGCCTGGATGACGCCCTCGTTGTCGCGCAACCGCACCAGCGCCTCGATGCCATTGATTTCCTGGGTGCGGATGTCGACCTTGGCCTGGAACGCGCAGCAGAAGCGTTTTTCGAGGATCGCCAGTCGCAGCGACTGCTCGACCTTCATGCGCGCCAGTGCCTCGTGCTCCATGCCGGCGTCGAAAAAGGCGGCGGCGCCCTTGCCGTCGTTCTTGACGCGATACATCGCGAGATCCGCGTTCTGGCGCAGCACGGCGTAGCTCTGGCCATGATCCGGATAGATGCTGACGCCCACCGAGGTCGAGGCAAAAATCTCCGAGCCATCGATGAAGAACGGCGCGGTCAGACGCTTGCGTATCTGTTCCAGGAAATCCGCCACTTCCTGCTGACCCTGGATCGGGCTCAGCAGCAGCAGGAATTCATCGCCGGAAATCCGCGCCAGCATGTCGGAGTCGCGCAGCTCCCGGCCGAGCCGCCTGGCGAGCTCGATCAGCAACGCATCGCCGATCGCATGGCCGTAATAGTCGTTGATGTGCTTGAAATTATCGATGTCGAGAAAGGCGAGCGCGAATTTGCCGTGCTCGCTGCCGCCCCTCAGCAGCGAGTTGGTGCGATGCTCGATCACCCGCCGCGACGGAAGGTCGGTCAATTCGTCGTAATAGGCGGAACGGAACAGCTGGTCCTCGAATGCCTTCTGCTCGCTGATGTCGGTCGAGCTGGAAATCACGAGGTCACGGCCGCCGATGCGGACCGGCCGATGGCTGGTGAGCAGGACCTGCCTGGCCTTGCCGTCCTCGATGCATTCCTCGGTGACGCCGGCCCGGCCGGAGCGAAAGCGATCGCGGCCGGCCTTGCGGCGCTGGTCGAGATGCGGCGAGGCTTCAGGCCGCCCCCCATCTGCTATGCCGAGCTGAGCCGCGGCGGTATCATTGACGATCAGGAAGCGGCCGTCTGCGTCCTGCACCGTGACACCCGCCGGCAGCATCCGCAGCACATCTCGCAAAAGAGAGATTTCCGACGAGCTGACATCATCAGCTTCTGTCCGGACAGTCTCGAGATCGAGGGCGACACGGTGGTGCATGGTCTGCGGAGTGTGATGGGTTCCCTCTTAGTTTTGGTTAAGCGATCCGTATAAAAGCGGGTCGGCTTGAACGGATTTGTGGCGTCGCAATCCGACGCCGCCGATCGTCATTAACAGAGTATCGACGGCATTTTAGATGCCCCGCTATTTCTCGTTTTGGGGTACGCGGCATTGCATGGTGCAATGAACGCCGGTTTTCAAATAGGTGATCTCGGTTTTGCCGTCGAACGGCGTCAACGCCGATTTCAGCAATCTGGTGCCGAAACCGGCCGCGCCGACCTGCTCCACCACCGGCCCCTCGGTCTCGTCCCAGATCACATTGAGGCGGTCGTCCATCAACGTCCACGACACCTGCAAGAAACCGCGCGCGGAAGAAAACGCGCCGTATTTGCCGGCATTGGTGGCAAGCTCGTGGAAGATCAACGCCAGCGACACCGCCAGTTTCGCGGGAAGAAAGAGGGGATCGCCGTTCAGGTTGAAGCGCACGTGGCCGTAGGGCCCGAGCTCGGAGAGCAGCAAATCCCTGATGTCGCAGCCCGAGCCGGCAACACGCCCGATCAGATCGTCGGTCGCCGACAGAGCGCGCAGCCGATGGTCGACGGTGCTCCAGACCTTCGGCTCCTTGTCCAGCACCTGGTGCACCACCGCGTGGATAACGGACAACTGATTCTTCAGCCGGTGCTGAAGTTCGCCCACGATCAGCTTGCGGTATTCCTCCTCCTCGATCAGGCGCCTGGAAATTTGCCGCTGCCGGGTAGCGATCGAGCGATAGTGCTCGATCCCCCAGATGGTGAAGCCGCAGACCATCCAGAAAATCGCGAGCAGCGCAATTCGTGCGGGGTCGGCCCACTCGTTGCCGAAATTGACGGAGACGCCGAGTGCGCCCCCGGCCAGCGCCGTCAGCACGCCGATGCGCAGGCCCCCGACCGCGGTCGCGAAAAACACGGCCGGAATATAGGGTGTGAAGAACACGTCGGGCCGGATCAAGGAAAGGCCCCAGCGCGCAAGTGTCGAGAGCCCCAGGCAGACTGCGCCGAATCCGATGCCAAGCAGCGGCGTCGGCTCTGCGATCCCCTGCCAGCCGTGCCGGAATTGGTCGATCAATCGCTTCATGCGCCACATCAGCCCGATCAGCCGATCCAAATTAAGGCCGCCGACGACGGAAAAAATAGGCGTTTCCCGCGCCTGCGCATAGTTGTCCCAAGGACCTTCTCAAAGCGTCCGTCTTGAGCTCGCCGGAAATATCGGTTCCAATAGGACGGTTCCCGCCCGCCAGGCAGACTTCAAACGCATCGTATAAGGAATAACGACATGGGACGGCTCGACGGCAAGGTTGCGGTCATCACGGGTGCCACCAGCGGTATCGGCCTGCGCACGGCTGAAATTTTCGTCGACGAAGGCGCCAGGATCGTCATCGCCGGCCGCCGGGTACCGGAAGGCGAGGCGCTGGCGAAGAAGCTCGGCGCCAATTGCATCTTCCGCCAGACCGACGTCACCGAAGAAGAGCAGATGCGCGCGCTGATTGCGCTCGCGGTCGAGAAATTCGGCAAGATCGATTGCCTGTTCAACAATGCTGGCGGCCCGGCGCAGACCGGCGGAATCGAAGGCCTGGAGGTCGGCCGCTTCGATGCCGCGATGGCGACGCTGGTGCGTAGCGTCATGCTCGGGATGAAGCACGCCGCGCCCCCTATGCGCAAGCAAGGCTCCGGCAGCATCATCAACAACGGCAGCATCGCCGGACGGCTTGCCGGCTTCTCCTCCTCGATGATCTATGGCGCGGCCAAAGCCGCGGTGATCCATCTCACCAAATGCACGGCGATGGAGCTTGGCGAATCCGGAATCCGCGTCAATTCGATCTCGCCGGGGGCGATTGCAACCGGCATCATCGGCAAAGCCTTGGGGCTGGCGACGGATGCGGCGGAGAAGACTGACGCTGTCATGCGTGAGGTCTACAAGACCGCACAGCCGATCCAGCGCGCCGGCCTGCCCGACGATATCGCGCATGCCGCGGTGTTTCTTGCGAGCGACGAGTCCAGTTTCATCAACGGCCACGATCTCGTGGTCGACGGCGCGATCACGGGCGGACGCAACTGGAGCCAGCAGCAGCAGGGCTACGTTGCGCTGCGCAAGGCGTTCGGTCAGAATACGGGTTAGGCCCGTCATTGCGAGGAGCGAAGCGACGAAGCAATCCAGTTTCTTGCCTGGGAGGCGGATTGCTTCGCTTCGCTCGCAGTGACGGGATAGATAGAGGGAGATCACGATGTTCTCGACATCCGCATTATCGCCGTCGCGCCTCGACACGCGCCCGCTTCTGATGGCCGCCATCGGCGGTCTCGCCTGCGCCTTCGCCATCGGCAAGACGCTGCCGACCATGATCGGCGCGGTTTCGACCGCGATCGAGCCGCTCTGCGCGACCGCCGAGCCCGCGGGCTCGAAGCTCGATGTCGTCGAGCCGATCGGCTCCTACGCGCTGCCGAACGTGCCGGGCAAGCGCGTCACCATCGTGCGCGTGTTCTATGGTCCCGGCGGATTCACCCGTCCGCACAAGCATGCGGGCTCGGTCACCGCCTACATCACCAAGGGCGAAATCCGCTCACAGCTCGGCGGCGGTCCGGCCGAGACCTTCAAGGTCGGGCAGTCGTTCTTCGAGCCGCCGGGCTCGACACATATCGTATCGGCCAATGCCAGCGCCACCGAGCCCGCGGAATTGATCGCTGTGTTCGTTGCCGACGAAGGCGCGCAACTGACGACGTTTTTGGAATAGCCACCACTCGTCATGCGCGGGCTTGACCCGCGCATCCATCGCAAGACAATCCTTTTCGAAGAACGATGGATTGCCGGGTCAAGCCCGGCAATGACGATCCGCGGTTCACATCGGCTTCACCACCACCCGCAACCCGTCGCGCGGCTTCGGGATCGGCCACATCTGCCAGTCCGGCTGGTAGCCGGGCGGCAGCGACACCTCGAGATTTTGCAGGAAGTGCCGCGCAAAGGTCTTCGCCTGCATATAGGCGAAATGCAGGCCGAGGCACATATGCGCGCCGCCGCCAAACGGCACCCAGGCATACCGATGGCGGTTGCGCTCCGCCTCCTTGGTGAAGCGCATCGGGTCGAATGTATCGGGCTCGGGCCAGATCTCCGGCATGTGATGGGTGAACAGCGGATTGATGCCGACCAGGATGCCGGCGGGCAGGGCGAAGCCCTTGAAGGTGAAGTCGCGCACCGCCCGCCGCGGCATCGAGGGTACCGGCGGCTTGACCCGCAGCGCCTCCTTGAACGCCATCTCCGACAGCGGCATGGCTTCGAGATTGTCGAAGCTGGTTGGTGCGTCCGCTGCAAGGCCGAGCGCGAATACCTCCGCGCGCAGCTTGCGCTGCCACTCGGGGTGAGCGGCAAGCGCGCCGATGAAGGAGGTGAGCGATGAAGTCAGTGTGTCATGCGCCGCCATCATCAAAAAGCTCATATGGTCGATGACATCCTGTGTCGACAGCAGCGCGCCGTCCTCATGGGTGGCGTGGCAGAGCTGCGAGAACAAATCTTCGCCGCCGCCTTTGGCGCGGCGGATCGGAATCTGCTCCGAGAAATAGGCGATGATGCGCTTGCGTCCCGCTACCCCGCGCGCCATTTGCGTGCCGGGCAGGGGTTTGCGGACCACCGCGACCGAAGCCGCCACCATGTCGACAAAGGCGCGCGTGATCTCGTCGACCTCGGGTCCGATGTCGGCGCCAAGGAAGGACGTCGCGGCGAGATCGAGGGTGAGCTGCTTCATGGCGGGATAAAGCAGCATCTCGCCGGGCTTCGTCCTCCACTGCGCGACCCGCGCGGCAATGCCCTTGTCGAGCTCGGCCAGATACGACTTCATCGGCCCGGACTTGAAGGCGACCGAGAGCGCGCGCCGGTGCAGCCGGTGCTCGTCGAAATCGAGCAGCATCAGCCCGCGCGGAAACAGCCGCCCGAGGATCGCGCCCCATCCGTAAGTCGATGAAAACAGCTTGGCCTGGTCGAACAGCACGAGCTCGTTCGCCTCGGGGCCGAGCAGCGAGATGCTGGTCTCGCCGAACATATGGGTGCGATAGACCAGGCCGTATCTCGCGGCGTTCTTCTCGATGAAGCCCTTGGGGTCGGCCAGCACCTGCAGCGTCTTGCCGATGATCGGCCAGCCTTCATTGCCCGGAATATGCGTCAGCGTATTGCGCTTCGGCGGGGTGAAGCTGAACGCGGGAGTGGCCACACTCTGCATCGACATGGCAGGCGCTCCTTCTTTTGGACGCAAGGCAATGATCCGATCTCCGGATAGATAGCCCGTTGGCGGGCCATCCGCAAAGCCCGCCGGCTGTATCCGGCAAAAATGCGCCGATCCGGCGTAAGCGACAAAGCCTCGCTTTGTGCTAGATTGGGAAAAACCGCATCAGTCGGGTAGGAGTGAACGTGCTGGGAATGATCAGGGAAGTTCTGGCAGCGCAGCAGCCAACGCCGCCGATCAACCTGAAGCCCGCGAAATCCCTCGGGCTGGAGGTGGCGCCGGCGCTGCGCACCGGCGCCGACGAGGTCATCGAGTGAGGCGGCGCGCGTTCCTCGCGGGGTTCGGCGCAGTCGCGGCGCTGCCGATCGCGGGACGCGCACAGCAATCCGCAAGGGCACCGATCATCGGATTCCTGGGATCGGCATCGCGCGAGAGCGCGGGCCCCTGGGTTGCGGCTTTCGTCAAGCGTCTGCACGAGCTCGGTTGGGATGAAGGCCGCAATATCGCCATCGATTATCGCTGGGCGGAGGCGCGCAGCGAGCGTTACAGCGAGATCGCAGCCGAATTTTCGAGCCGCAAGGTCGACGTCATCGTCACCTGGGCGTCGGCCCCCACGCTGGCGGCAAAACGCGCCACGGCGACAATTCCGATCGTGTTCGCCGCGCAGATGGACCCCGTCGGTGCCGGCGTCGTGGCGAGCTTGGCGCGGCCCGGCGGCAACGTCACCGGCATGTCGATCCAGCAGACCGATACGGCCGGCAAGCGCATCGAATTGCTGCGGGAGGTTGTGCCAAAGCTCGCCCGGCTGGCGGTGATGGCCAATTCCGGTGCGCCGGGCGCGATGATCGAGATGCGCGAGGTGGTAACGACGGCGCGCACGCTCGGGCTGGAGGCGACGCCGATCGAAGTCAGGCAGGCGGACGAGGTCTTCCCGGCGATCGAATCGCTGAAAGGGCGCGCCGATGCGCTGTATGTCGCGACCGACCCGCTGATCTTCAGCAACCGCGTCAGGATCAATGCGTTGGCGCAGGCCCAGCGGCTGCCGACCATTTTCGGCGGTCGCGAATATCCCGAAGCCGGCGCGCTGATGTCCTACGGGCCCAATTGGGCGGAGCTTTTCCGGCACGCCGCCGAGCAGGTCGACAAGATCCTGCGCGGCACCAGGCCCGCCGGCATCCCGGTCGAGCAGCCGACGAAATTCGATCTGATCCTCAATCTGAAAACCGCAAAAGCGATTGGCCTGGAACTGCCGCCCTCGCTACTCGCCCGCGCCGACGAGGTGATCGAATGAGACGGCGGACGTTCATCGCGGGGCTCGGCTTTTCGGCTGTGTGGCCGCGTGTGTCGCGCGCGGAACAGACCGGCTCGATGCGCCGGATTGCAGTCCTGATCGGATTCTCGAACAATCCGGCGACGCAGCGGCGCGTTGCGGCTTTCCTCAACGGACTCGCCGCTCTCGGCTGGACGCAAGATCGGAATGTCCGAATTGACTTTCGTTATGGCGGCGGCGACGCAGTGAAGAACAGCGCTTTCGCGAAGGAGTTGGTCGGACTCAATCCGGACGTGATTTTCGTCAACTCCACATCCGCCACCGCCGCCGTGCAGCGCGCAACGCACACCATACCCGTGGTGTTCGCTACCGTTTCCGATCCGGTCGGCAGCGGGTTCGTCGCCAGCCTGGCGCGGCCGGGCGGCAATATTACCGGCTTTGTCAATGTCGAGGCGTCAATTGCCGGGAAGTGGCTTGGACTTCTGAAGGAAGTGGCGCCGAGCATCAAGCGTGCCGGGCTGATGTACAATCCTTCGACAGCCACCTATTTCGAGTATTACCTGAAGCCGTTCGAGAAAGCCGCCGAGGCCATCGGCGTGACGCCCGTCGCTCTGCCGGTCGGCAATATTGCCGATATCGAGCAGGCTTTCGCTACTAGAAGCCGCGATGACGGCATGGTGTTGATGAGCGATCCTTTCCTGACTGTGAACAGCGCCGCGGCGAACGAGAAAGCGTTGCAATTTCGCATTCCCGTGGTTTCCGGCGTCTCGCGGGGAGGCTCGCTGATTGCCTATGCGCCGGATACCGAGGACCTGTTTCGGCGCGCCACCGCCTATGTGGACCGGATCTTGCGTGGAGCATCGCCCGCCGAGCTGCCAGTGCAGCTACCGACCAAGTTCGAGTTGGTGATCAATCTCAAGACCGCGAAAGCGCTTGATTTCAGGATTTCTCAATCGTTGATCGCCCAGGCCGACGAGGTGATCGAATGACACGGCTTGAGCTTGTGGCGCGCGCCGCTCGGCTCAAGCCTTGCTCTTCACCTTCGCCGCTTCCTTCTGCAGGTCAGGCGCGTTCGCCGTCGCGATCGGAATGCGGCCCGGGCCGGTGTCCGCGAGCGCGGCGGCCGCCTTCTCGTTGCCCATGATCTTGGCCATCACGGCTTCGCCGGCGCGCTCGAAAACGGCGCGGTTCTCGATCACGAATCTCTGCGACTTGCGCATGCTGTCCACATAGCCGTTGATCTCCGGCACCACATAGCGCGCCACGAGGTCCCAGCTCCGCCGCGTCGCTTCGATGTTGGCCCAGTCGTGCGCAAAACCGATGACGGCGCCGACGCCGCCCGACAGCTCCATCACGTTCTTGATCAGCTTGACGAGGTCGTCGGGCGTTCCGATGGCGGAGGCCGCGCCGTCGACGAAGGCGGTCTGGTCAACGGCCTCGTCGGGCGATTTGAACGCGGCGATGCCCGGCCGCATCAAGGTGCCGACATTATATTCATTGTGCCAGCGCATCAGCCCTTCACGGGCTTCGCGCCGCGCCTGTTCGCGGGTCTCGGCGACGTGCCAGGAGAGCAGCACGCGCCAGTTGGCGCGGCTGACCGTCGTGCCGTGCTTCTTCGCGGCGTCCTCCGCAAACTGCCATTGCTGCGCCAGCGACATCAAGCCCTTGGTCGACATAGAGCCCAGCGAGATGATGCCGATGCCGTATTTGCCGGCGAGCGTCATGCCTGACGGCGAGATCATCGAGGCCACGGCGCACGGCAGCTCTTCTTGCAGGGGCAGAATCTGCAGCGCCGCGTCCTGCATGGTGAACCAGTCGCTCTTTGCGGTGACGCGCTCGCCGTTGAAGAGCCGGCGGATGACCGCGATGGCCTCGTCCTGGCGGTCGCGCTGGGTCATCGGGTCGATGCCGAGCGTATGTGCGTCGGAGGCGAGCGCGCCGGGACCCGAGCCGAAAATGGCGCGGCCGCCAGTCATGTGGTCGAGCTGCACCATGCGCTGCGCAACGTTGAAGGGATGATGGTAGGGCAGCGAGATCACGCCGGTGCCGAGCTTGATGCGCTTGGTGCGCTCGCCGGCGGCGGCCAGAAACATCTCGGGCGAGGCAATCATCTCCCAGCCGCTCGAATGATGCTCACCGCACCAGAACTCGTCATAGCCGAGCTCGTCGAGCTGCTGCACGAAATCGAGATCGCGACGGAATTGCAGCGTCGGATGCTCGCCGATCGGGTGATGCGGGGCGAGGAAGGCTCCGAACTTGAGGCGCGCCATGTCGTTTCCTGTGCTGTTGTTGCCGTTCTTTCCGAACTCATTCGTAAGCCAGCCACGGCCCGGTTTCAACGTCCAGGCCGGCGGAGCGGCGATGCATTTTCCCACCCTGCGACAGGTGGCGCGCGCTGTAGCGACTGGACGCATATTTCGGGATGGATTTGCCGCATTCGGGGGCGACGTTTGAGCCTCTTTTGCAAGCGATTTCCGCTGGTACGGGGTCAAAATCGCTGTTGTCTGCAGGATCATTCCGTCTAAAAGGCGTGCGCCGGCGCAGGGTGACCTGCCGGCGATGTCCGCTCACGAATAGTCGGTTTTCGAGGCCTTCATGAACCTGGCGCCATCCGCCGCTTCGCTCACGCTTGCCAATCCGCGCAAGCAGAAGCTGATGGAGGAGATCGAGGCGAGCCTCGATGATGCCGAGCGCTGGCGCGAGTTCAATGCCGCCTATCACGAAGACGACCTAAAATACATGCGTTTCCTGATTCCGCCGGGCAAGCGGGTGCTGGAACTCGGCTGCGGCACCGGCGGTCTGCTCGCCGCATTGCAGCCGTCCTGCGGCGTCGGCGTCGATTTCGGCGCGCAGACGCTTGAGCGCGCGCGACAGCGCCATCCCGGCCTCACCTTCATATTGGGCGATGTCGAGGAGCCGGCGACGCTGGAGGGAATCGAAGGCCCGTTTGATTACATCGTGATTGCCGACACCATCGGCATGTTCGAGGACATCGACGGCACGCTGCACCTGATCCACAAGCTCTGCGCGCCTTCGACCCGCATCGTCATTTCATATTATTCGCATCTGTGGGAGCCGGTGCTGAAGACGGCCGAGGCCGCGGGTCTGCGTCGCAAACAGCCGAAGATCAACTTCATCGCCACCACCGATTTCCTCAATCTGATGGACCTCGCCGATTTCGAGGTCATCGGCCGCGAGCAGCGCCAGCTGCTGCCGCAGCGCTGGTTCGGGCTCGGCCGCTTCATCAACCGTTTCATCGCGCCGCTGCCCGGGATCCGCAAACTCTGCCTGCGCACCTATCTGGTCGGCCGGCCGCTGCGGCTGTTTCCCGACCGCAAGTTCTCCGCCAGCATTCTCATCCCTTGCCGCAACGAGCGCGGTAATATCGAGAATGCGATCAAGCGCATGCCGCGCTTCGGCAGCGCACAGGAGATTCTCTTTGTTGAGGGCAATTCGAGCGACGGCACCTTCGAGGAATGCGAGCGCGTCCGCGACGCCTACAGGGGCCGGTGGGACATCACGGTGCTGAAGCAGGACGGCAAGGGCAAGGGCGATGCCGTGCGCAAGGGTTTTGCGGCCGCGAAAAACGACGTGCTGATGATCCTCGACGCCGATCTCACCATGCCGCCCGAAGCGCTGCCGAAGTATCACGCCGTGATCGAGAGCGGGAAGGCCGATTTCGTCAACGGCACGCGGCTGATCTATCCGATGGAAGACGAGGCGATGCGACCGTTGAATTTCATCGCCAACCGCTTCTTCGCCTACATGTTCTCCTATCTCGTCAACACCCGCCTGACCGATACGCTCTGCGGCACCAAGGTGCTGATGCGCAGGGATTACGAGGTGCTGGCGAGGGAGCGCGGCTATTTCGGCAATTTCGATCCGTTCGGCGACTTCGACCTGATCTTTGGCGCGGCGAAACAGAATCTCAAGATCATCGAGACGCCGATCCACTACAAGGCGCGCACCTTCGGCGAGACCCAGATATCGCGCTTCCGCGACGGCTGGCTGCTGCTGAAGATGGTCTGGTTCGCGTACCGGAAACTGAAGGCGATTTGAGACGCCTCGTCATTGCGACCCGTTGGCTCTTCGCAATGACGGAAACCTTACCTCCGGGGTAATCGCAAAGCTGACCGCGATCGCTCACATCTGATGCAACGGAATTCGAGTCGGACTCCTTCCCATGCATCAGATGGTTTCGGCCAATCTCGCGACGTCGCGGCGCTGGTGGGTGCTCGCGATCGTCGTCGCGGCGCAATTTATGTTCGGCGTTGACGCCTTCGTGGTTAATGTCGCGATCCCGACCATTGCCGCCGAGCTGCACGCCTCTACGGCCGAGATCGAGTCCGTCATCGCCATCTATCTCATCGCCTATGCAACTCTGATCGTAACGGGCGGCCGGCTCGGCGACATCTACGGCACCCGGAGCGTGTTTCTGGCCGGCGTGCTCGGCTTCACGCTGACGTCGCTGTGGTGCGGGCTGGCGCAGTCCGGGCCCGAGTTGATCGTCGCGCGGCTGGCGCAGGGCGCGACCGCGGCGCTGATGGTGCCGCAGGTGCTGGCGACGCTGCATCTCTTGTTTTCGGATTCTGCGCGGAGCCGAGCCTTTGCAATCTACGGTATCACGCTGGGGCTCGCCGGCGCGGCTGGATTCGCGCTCGGCGGCATCCTGGTGACGCTCGATCTCGCCGGCGTCGGCTGGCGCGCCGTGTTCTTTGTCAACGTGCCGTTCGGCATTCTGATCATGGCCGCTGCCATCAGGATCATGCCGTCGGTGCCGCGCCGGGCCGGCACAACGCTTGATGTTCCCGGTGCCATTCTGCTGTTTCTCGGTCTCTTGTGCCTGATCGGGCCGCTGCTGTTCGGCCGTGATTTTCATTGGTCGCCGCTGGTGTGGCTTGTCATGGTGGCCGGCGTCGCGATCGTCGCGGCCTTCGTCAGGCTCGAACGCGCCGTCGAACGCCGGGGCGGCATGCCGCTGATCGACCTCACGCTGCTGTCGGACAGGGCTTTCATGCGTGGGCTGGTCGCGGCGTTTTTCTTCTTCTTCGCAAATCTGTCATTCTACCTGGTGATGACCATGTACATGCAGACGGCGCTGCAAATTCCGCCGGTCAGGGCCGGTCTCGTCTTCGTGCCGCTGGCGCTCACCTTTGTCGCCGCGTCCCGCTACAGCGGCGTCCGCGCCAGGCATCGCGGCACACTGGTGCTGATCGAAGGCTGCGCGATCCAGATCGCGGGTCTCGCGGTTCTGGCGCTGGCGATCGAATTCGTGCAGGCGCCGACAGCACTGTTGCTCGCACTGATATTGACCATCTTCGGCTATGGCCAGGGGCTGGTGATGGCGCCGTTGTCTGGTGTGGTGCTGTCAAGTGTGAAACCCGCAAGCGCCGGCTCCGGCTCCGGCATGTACGGCACCTCGGCGCAGATTGCGAATGCCGCCGGCGTCGCCGCGATCGGAGCGGTATTCTTTGCGATCGAAACCGCGCACTCGGCGCAGCAAGCAATATTCGTTTCGATTGCGCTGTTTATGCTATCGATTATTACCAGCGCCGCATTGCTGTCATGGATGCGTCGCGCAGTTGCCTGAAGTTTGAGCGCGCATCACGCGCGCGTTAACCGTTGCAAATCGGCGTCAATCGCGACGTTTCGCTGTTGATTGACAGCACGCGGCCTTTTTATTTTGCGACGCAGCAACTATGTTGCCATGCTGAGGTTCACGAATCTCTCGTGATGGAGTTGCCGGTGTCGCTTGCCGATAACATCGATTTTCTGAGACGCCTGCCGAAGCTCGACCGTCTGCCCGAGCTCGGCCGCGGCTCGCGTCCGGATGGCGGTCGCCTGGTCGAGGTCCGCGACTTCGGATCGAACCCGGGCAATCTGCGCATGTTCGCTTTTGTGCCGCAGCAGCTGCAGTCTTCACGTGCACTCGTCGTCGTCCTGCATGGATGCAGCCAGACCGCGGCCGGCTACAATCACGGCGCCGGCTGGTCGACGCTGGCGAAGCATTACGGTTTTGCCTTGCTGATGCCGGAGCAGGTGGTTTCGAACAACGCCAATGGCTGCTTCAACTGGTTCAATCCGGACGACATCGCGCGCGAGCGCGGCGAGGCGGCTTCGATCCGTCAGATGATCGCGCGCATGGTCAGCGACCACCACATCGATCAGCGCCGCATCTTCATTACCGGGCTTTCCGCCGGCGGCGCCATGACGTCGGTGATGCTCGCGACCTATCCGGAAGTACTTGCTGGAGGCGCCATCATCGCCGGGCTGCCTTACGGCGTGGCCGGCAATGTGCGCGAGGCGCTGACGGGCATGCGGGCCTCGCCAGCGCGTACGCCGCGCAAGCTCGGCGATCTCGTGCGCAAGGCGTCGCATTACGAGGGCCCATGGCCAAAACTTTCGGTGTGGCATGGCAGTGCCGATCGTGTCGTGCATCCGGGCAACGCCAATGAGATCGTCAAGCAGTGGCTCGACCTGCATCATCTGCCGGCTGAACCGATGTCGGAAGGCGTGGTCGACGGTCATCCGCATCAGGTCTGGTGGAATGCGGATGGCGAAACGATCGTCGAGTCCTACACCATCGCCGACATGGCGCATGGCACGCCGCTCGGGGTAGCCGACAACGACCTGCGCTACGGTGCGCGGGGCGCGTTCATGATCGAGGCCGGGATATCGTCCTCCTATCACATCGCGAAATTCTTCGGCCTGACCGAATGGATTCGTCAGCAGAAGCCGGCGCCAAAAGTGGCCACGGCGGAATCGCCGAGCGCCAAACTGATCCCGGTGGTGTCGCCGATGCAGGCGCCAGTCCCCGCGCCGATGCCGGATATCTCGAAAGTATTGTGGCCGCTCGCGACATCGGAGCCGCGTCCCAAGCAGCCAAGGCGCAAGCCGCGGCGCCGCGGCATCGATGTCGGTGCCGTGATCACGCGCGCGCTCACGGCTGCCGGATTGAGGAAGTAGGACGCCCCTCTCTGCCCGCAAGCGAGCAGAGAGGCGGATCAAAGCTCGCCGGTGATGAACGGATTGGTCATCCGCTCCTGGCCGATGCTCGAACCCGCGCCATGGCCGCAGATGAAGCCGACGTTGTCGCCGAGCGGCAGCAGTTTTTCGATGATCGACTTGATCAGCGTCTCGTGGCTGCCGCCGGGCAGATCGGTACGGCCGACCGAGCCATTGAAGAGCACGTCGCCGACATGGGCAAAGCGCAGCTCATTGTTGAAGAACACCACGCTGCCCGGCGAATGGCCGGGGCAGTGCAGGATGTCAAAGGTGAGCTCGCCGATTCTGACCTGCTCGCCTTCTTCCAGATAACGGTCGGACGTGAAGTTGCGCACGCCGGTCATGCCGAACCGCGCGCCGCTCTCCACCACATGTTCGAGCATGTGGCTGTCTGCCTTGTGCGGGCCCTCGATCGGCACCTTCAGCGCGTCGCGCAGCTCGGCGGCGCCGCCGACATGGTCGATATGACCATGGGTCAGCCAGATCTTCTCGACGGTGACGCCGGCCTGCTCGATCGCCTCCAGAATCTTCGGCACGTCGCCGCCGGGATCGATCACCACCGCCTTTTTGCTCGGCTCGTGCCAGAGGATGGTGCAATTCTGCTCGAATAGCGTCACCGGCACGATCATCGCGCCGGCCTTCGCCTGGGTCTCGGTTTGGGTCTCGGTTGCCTGTGCCATTTTCTCTTCCATGGGCGCACTTTGCCGATTTCCGGGAGCGCGCCAAGCGAAAGATACGTGCCGGCGTGGTGAAATCGGCTAGGATATGGCGATGGAATCGCCACTCCGCCAGATCAATCTGGTTCCCCCGCCGGACGGCCGACAGTCCGAAACGGCGCTGGCGGTCGCGCGTGGCACTGCGCGACTGCTGCGCTCGCTCGGCTTCACCTCGGTAGCCGAATTGCCGCTGCCGTCGGGCCGCAGGGCTGATTTGGTGGCGCTGAACGAGCGCAGCGAGATATGGATCGTCGAGATCAAGTCCTCGGTCGAGGATCTTCGCGCCGACCACAAATGGGAGGACTATCGCGCCCATTGCGACCGGCTGTTCTTTGCCTTCACCCAGGACGTATCACACGAGATCTTTCCCAAGGACACCGGCCTGATCGTTGCCGACGCCTACGGCGCGCATATGCTTTGCGAGGCGCCGGAGCATCGCCTGCCGGCGCCGACCCGCAAATTGATGACGGTGCGTTTTGCAATGGCGGCGGCGTTACGGATCAACCGGCTGATCGATCCGCTGGGCCACGCTGAGTTCTAGCCGCCGTTACTTCGCGGGAAGATCGCGTCGCCGCTCAGCGCGGCGCGCGCTTGGCCAGGATCCGCTGCAGGGTGCGGCGATGCATGTTGAGCCGACGCGCGGTTTCGGAGACGTTGCGGTTGCACATTTCATAGATGCGCTGGATGTGCTCCCAGCGGACGCGATCGGCCGACATCGGATTCTGCGGCGGCTCGGACTTTTCCGTGCTGGTCGCAAGCAGGGCCGCCACGACGTCGTCGGCATCGGCGGGTTTGGCGAGATAGTCGACCGCGCCCATCTTCACCGCGGTGACGGCAGTGGCGATGTTGCCATAGCCAGTCAGCACGATCGCGCGTGCATCAGGCCGCTTGCGCTTCAGCGCCGAAACGACATCGAGCCCGTTGCCATCGCCGAGCCGCAAATCGACCACGGCGAAGGCCGGCGCGGCCTTGCCGATCTGCGCCAGCCCGTCGGAGACGGTGTCGCAGGACGTTACCTCGAAGCCGCGCGTTTCCATGGCGCGCGCAAGCCGTTCCAGGAACGGCTTGTCATCCTCCACGATCAGGAGGGAGCGGTCGGTCTGCTCGGCAGGCTCAGCGGTGGCGTTCAAGGTTTTGCATCCCGGTTGCGTCTGTACAGGATATGGGTGGCTCAGGCGCGCTGCCAAGGTCACCAAACGTCTTATGCCTTTAAGGCGTTGGGTCAACATGGCTTTTACCTTCGAAACGTTCCCGGGGCCAGGCGACCTGTACCACGGCACCGTGATCGGGAAAGACGCGATTGGTAAACGATACTTTCGCGCCGGTGCGCTCCAGAAGGGTACGCGCGATGAACACGCCGAGCCCGAGTCCGCCGTGCTCGCTTGTGGCGTCGTCGGCCACGCGGCGGCGTGACAGATAGGGCTCGCCGATGCGTTTCAGGATGTCGGGAGCGAAGCCCGGACCATCGTCAGACACCATGATTTCAACGGTTTCGTTGTTCCACCAGGCATTCACCTCAACTTCGCTGCGCGCGAAATCGACTGCATTTTCCAGGATGTTGCCGACGCCATAGAGGACCGCCGGATTGCGCGAGCCGACCGGCTCCTTGCTGCCCGCGACGGCGATCCGCACCTTGATCGCGACGCCGAAATCGCGATGCGGCGCCACCGTCTCCTCGATCAGCGTCGAAAGTTTCATGCGGTCAAATGGTGCACCGGTCGACGACAGCTGAGTGATCTTGGACAAAATGTCGCGGCAGCGCTGCGCCTGTTCGCGCAGGGTCCTGATGTCGCCCGAGACCTGGGAGTTGGCGGGTGGATTTTCGGCCAGCGTCCTTTCCAGCTCGCGCGAGACCAGCACGATGGTCGAGAGCGGCGTGCCGAGCTCGTGCGCGGCAGCGGCCGCGAGCCCGTCGAGTTGGGTCAGGTGCTGCTCGCGCGCCAGCACCAACTCGGTGGCGGCAAGCGCATCCGAAAGCTGGCGTGCCTCCTCGGTGACCTGGAATGAATAGAGACTGGTGACGCCGATCGCCAGCACGATCGAGAACCAGACCCCGATCAGATAGATCGGCGGCAGGATCAGCGGCTCGTCGCTGTCCCACGGCAACGGCTGATGGAAGAACACCAGCACAGTGGCAAAGGCCACCGCGAGCAGCCCGAGCGTGATGGTGAGCCGCACCGGCAGCGCGGTCGCCGAGATCAGCACCGGGGCGAGGAACAGGAACGAGAACGGGTTCTCCAGCCCGCCCGTCAGATACAAAAGAGCGGCAAGCTCGATGATGTTGAGCGCAAGCAGGCTCGCGGCGTGCAGCGGCTCGAGCCGCTGCATCGGGTTGAACGCGATCTGCAGCGCCAGGTTGAGCAGCGCCGACAGGCTGACGATGACGAGGCATGGGACGATTGGCAGGTCGAATTCGAAACCCTGTGCCACCACGAAAATGGCCGCAAGCTGGCCCAGCGCCGCAAGCCAGCGCAGCCGCAGGATGGTGTCCAGCCGGACATGACGCCGCGGATGGCGGAAGTCGGAAGCAGCCGCGATTTCGGTCATCGTTTTGAAGTCTAGGGCATGATCCGGAAAAGTGGATGCCGGTTTTCCGAAGAGATCATGCCTCAAATCAAAGATCAGGTGGCCGCTCGATCACAAATTGGTCCGGAAGCGACCAGCGGAGGTTGCGTTGGCTGATGTATTGGCTCAATGAACGCCCCGCATGGCCCATAATGACGCAAGCGGAGGCTCGAACGCCGAGGCGGAACCTGCAGGACCCGCCGCCATCGAGGCCGTGCGCCTGGTCAAGCAGTACAAGAAGACCCGCGCCGTCGACGACATCTCGTTTTCCATCGCGCGCGGCAGCATCACCGGGCTGTTGGGCGGCAACGGCGCCGGCAAGACGACGACGATCGCGATGATCATGGGGCTGGTGCTGCCGACCTCCGGCCGCGTCGCCGTGCTCGGCCATCCCATGCCCGAGGGCAGCGCTTACGTGCTCGGTCGCATGAATTTCGAGAGCCCCTATGTCGACATGCCGATGCGGCTCACGGTGCGGCAGAACCTCACCATCTTCGGCCGGCTCTATGCGGTCGAGAACCTCAGCGGGCGCATTGACCAGCTCGCCACCGACCTCGACCTCCACGATTTCCTGGATCGTCCGAACGGCAAGCTGTCGGCCGGGCAGAAGACCCGCGTTGCGCTCGCCAAGGCGCTGATCAATCAGCCGGAGCTGCTGTTGCTCGACGAGCCGACCGCCTCGCTCGACCCCGATACGGCCGACTGGGTGCGGGAGCATCTGGAGACGTATCGCAAGAGCCACGATGCCACCATCCTGCTCGCCTCGCACAACATGTTCGAGGTCGAGCGGCTGTGCGACCGCGTGATCATCCTGAAGCGTGGCCGCATCGAGGAGGACGACAGCCCCGATCGCATCATGGCCCGCTACAGCCGCGCCAATCTCGAGGAGGTGTTCCTCGATGTTGCACGCGGCCGCGTCGAGCTGCCCGTGTCATGAGCGAGCTTGCGCTCCATCGCGGCATTTCGCTGCAGCGCATCGGCGCGATGATCCTGCGCTACTTGTATCTCCTGCTCTCATCCTGGCCGCGGCTGGTGGAGCTGATGTACTGGCCGGTCCTCCAGGTCGTTACCTGGGGCTTCCTGCAGACCTACATCGCGCAGAATGCGGGGTTCTTCGCGCGGGCGGGCGGGACGCTGATCGGCGCCGTCATCCTGTGGGACATCCTGTTCCGCGGCCAGCTCGGCTTCTCCATCTCCTTTCTGGAAGAGATGTGGGCGCGCAACCTCGGCAACCTCATGATGAGCCCGCTGAAGCCGATCGAGTTCCTGTTTGCGCTGATGGCGATGAGCCTCATCCGGCTCGCGATCGGCGTGGTCCCGATGACGGCGCTCGCCTGGTATTTCTTTCATTTCAACTTCTACGGCCTCGGCCTGCCGGCGATCGCCTTCTTCTGCAACCTGATCTTCACGAGCTGGGCGGTCGGCATCCTTGTCTCGGGCCTCGTGCTGCGGAATGGCCTTGGCGCGGAGAGCATCGTCTGGACGTTGATGTTCGCGTTGATGCCGCTTGCCTGCGTCTATTACCCGGTCAAGGTGCTGCCGCTCTGGCTGCAGCATGTCTCCTGGTTGCTGCCGCCAACCTACGTGTTCGAGGGTCTGCGGGCGCTGCTCACCGATCAGGTTTTCCGCGCCGATCTGATGTTCTCGGCCCTCGCCATCAACGCGGGCCTGCTGGTGGCTTCGTTTGCGGCATTTATTGCCCTCTTGAACAGCGCCCGACGTCACGGATCCCTGCTCGGGGGTGGTGAATAAGTCACTTTCCCGTGGAATTCCGGACTGTTCGCTGGTCCTTACGCGTAGATATACCGATCTCTGCATTGACGCATTATTTTGCATTGTCCAGTATGCTGCGGCGCAAAACAGGGGTCTGAGATCAATGGCGATTGGTGAATTTGGCAAGCCGCCGCCGCTGGCGGCCGAAGGCAGTCCGGCGCTGACGACGCCGATGTACTGGATGTACGAGATGGCTCAGGCCTCTCTCAATCCGGCGCGGGCGGTGACGGATGCCACGAAGATCCTATTTCAGAATCCGATGAATCCCTGGACGCATACCGAGTTCGGCAAATCGGTTGCGGCGGCCTGCGAATTGTTCGAGCGCACCACGCGCCGCTACGGCAAGCCGGAATGGGGCCTGCAAGAGACCGAGGTCAACGGCATCCACACGCCGGTCGAAGTCAAGAGCGTGTGGGAAAAGCCGTTCTGCCGCTTGCTTCATTTCGACCGCAAGCTGACCCGCCCGCTGCGTATCCCGCAGCCGCGGGTACTGATCGTGGCGCCGATGTCCGGGCATTACGCGACGCTCTTGCGCGGCACGGTGGAAGCTTTCCTGCCGACCCATGAAGTCTACATCACCGACTGGGCGGATGCGCGCATGGTGCCGCTGGCGCAAGGCCGCTTCGATCTCGACGATTACATCGACTACGTCATTGAGATGCTGCATGAGCTGGGTGGCAACATGCACATCATCGCGGTGTGCCAGCCGTCGGTGCCGGTGCTGGCCGCGGTCTCGATCATGGAGGCCAACCGCGATCCCTTCGTGCCGCTGTCAATGACGCTGATGGGCGGGCCGATCGATACCCGCCGCAATCCGACGGCGGTGAACGATCTAGCCGAAGAGCGAGGCATCGATTGGTTCCGCAACAACGTCATCACCAAGGTGCCGTTCCCGCATCCCGGCGTGATGCGCGACGTCTATCCGGGCTTTTTGCAGCTCAACGGGTTCATTTCGATGAATCTCGACCGGCACATGGACGCCCACAAGCAGCTGTTCGCCAATCTGGTGAAGGGCGACGGCGATCTCGTCGACAAGCACCGTGAGTTTTATGACGAATATCTGGCGGTGATGGACCTGTCGGCCGAGTATTACCTGCAGACAGTCGAAACCGTGTTCATCAAGCACGCGTTGCCGAAGGGCGAGATGACCCATCGCGGCCTTCCGGTGGATCCCTCCAGGATCATGCGCGTCGCGTTGATGACGGTCGAAGGCGAGAAGGATGACATTTCCGGGCTCGGCCAGACCGAAGCGACGCATGGACTCTGCACCTCGATCCCCAATCATCGCCGTGTTCACTACATGCAGAAGGGAGTTGGACACTACGGTGTGTTCAATGGTTCCCGATTCCGCTCGGAGATCGTGCCACGCATCAACGATTTCATGTTGTCGGCGGCGAATCCCAAGTCACTGCTCGCGCTCGCTGCTGAATAAGCGATGTTCATCGCGTTCGTGTCTGAATAGCGCGCGCATCATCGTGCCGGCATGCGAATCGGCGCATTGGTTAAGTCACTGAATCCTCGTTAGGAATGTCCGATTCCAGGCTTCCTGAAGGAGTGAGTATTAACTCACCGCTTGAGAGACCTCCGGGGTCGGGTTCCCATCGAAAAATTTCGCCTTCAGCCCCATCCGGTAGAGCCTGGTGAAGGGATAGCCCCTGTATATTGGGCAAATGATTTGTTTTTGCGCCGAGCGATTTCCCTGGCGGCGGATATGGCAGAATCCGGGCGAATTGCTCCTCCCCGGACTTGCAGACATGGCTACCCGCGCGCTCCTGTATCGGCGCCCCGCCGAACCCTCGACTCTCCTGGTCAAGCATGGCTCGCAAGTCTTTGCGATCCGGCTCCGACGGCACAGGCGCGCGCGCCGGTACACGTTGCGAATCCATCCGACCGACCGCGAGGCCATCCTCACCATGCCGCCGCGCGGCACGATTGGCGAAGCGCGCGAGTTCGCGCAGCTTCACGGCGGCTGGATCGCCGCGCGCCTGGGGCGTCTGCCCAAGGCGGCACCGTTTCAACCTGGCACTGTGGTACCGCTGCGCGGCGTGCCGCACAGGATCGTGCACCGCTCGGGCGAACGCGGGACGGTGTGGACCGAGACGCGCGACTCCGGCGACAAGGTCATCTGCGTCGCCGGCGGCTACGATTTCATCGATCGCCGCGTGCATGATTTCCTCAAGCGCGAGGCGCGCCGCGAATTGCAGAAGTCGGCGATGGAATACGCGCAAGCGCTGGGCGTTCGCGTCAAGCGTCTCTCGATCCGCGACCAGTCGAGCCGCTGGGGCTCGTGCACTTCGGCAGGGTCGCTGTCGTTCTCCTGGCGGCTGATCCTGGCGCCGCCCTTTGTGCTCGACTATCTCGCTGTGCATGAAGTGGCGCATCTCGTCGAGATGAACCACTCGCCGCGCTTCTGGCGGCTGGTGGCGCGGGTCTGTCCTTCGGTCGAGCGCGCCAAGAAATGGCTCGACACCTACGGCAACGATCTGCACCGCTACGGGATCGAGGATTAGCCTCTTCCTCGCTCACCTACTCCGCCCAGCATTCCAGAGGCAGAGCGTTTGAGCCGATAGGCCGCGGCGTACTGGATGCCCCGCTTGAAGCGGGGCAGGACACCGAATAAGCGGTTTAGTCAAAGCTACCTGTTCCCGCCGAACAGCCGGTCCATCAACCAGCCATCAAGCCCCGCTGCGGGCTCGGGCCGCACCGGCCCGCGCGGCTGCCGCGTAGGCGGACCCGCCTGCACCGGCGCGGGTGGTGTCGGTGCGGTGATCTGAGAGGCGATCTGCGCGAGTGTCGGTCCCGTCAGCCGCGAGTTCGGCAGCGCCGCCACCGGCACGCCCTGATGCGCGGCGCGCATGAAGCGCGTCCAGACTTCCACCGGCAGGCCGCCGCCAGTGGCCTTCCTGGTCGGCGAATTGTCGTCATTGCCGAGCCAGACGCCGGTGACGAGATTGGCGGTGTAGCCGATGAACCAGGCGTCGCGGAAATCCTGGCTGGTGCCGGTCTTGCCGGCGGCCGGCCAGCCCGGGATCTCCGCCTTCTTCGCGGTGCCGGAGATCAGCGTCTGCTCCATCATGGTGTCCATCATCGCGACGCTGCGCGGGTCGATCACCTGGTTGGCCTCGTCTGCCTGCCGGGTATAGATCACCTTGCCTTCGAGCGTCCTGATCCGGGTCACGACATGCGGCGAGACCGAAAGCCCCCCATTGGCGAACGGCGCATAGGCGCCGACGAGCTCCAGCATCGACACTTCCGAGGTGCCGAGCGCGATCGAGGCATTAGGCTCGAGTTTGGAGGAGATGCCGAGCCGGTGCGCGGTGCGCACCACATTCTTCGGCCCCACTTCCAGACCGAGCCGCACCGCCACCGTGTTGAGCGACATCGCGAGCGCCTGGGTCAGCGTCACCGGCCCGAAATATTGGTGGGTGTAGTTCTCGGGCTTCCAGCCCTTCACATCGAGCGGCGCGTCCTGGCGGATGGTTTCCGGCGTCAGGCCCGCTTCGATGGCGGTCAGATAGACGAACGGCTTGAATGCCGAGCCCGGCTGGCGCTTGGCCGTGACCGCGCGATTGAACTGGCTCTCGCCATAGTTCCGGCCCCCTACCATGGCGCGCACTGCGCCGTCGGGGCTCATCGCAACCAGCGCGCCCTGGGTAACGTCGAACTTCACGCTTTTGGCGGCGAGCTCGTCGATGATGGCGGCTTCCGCCACGCTCTGCAGCTTGGGATCGATCGTGGTCTCGACCACGACGCTCTGTTCGATCTGGCCGATCAGGTCGTCGAGCACCTCGCCGATCCAGTCGGCGACATAGTTGATGGTGCCGGCGCCGGCCGGCTTCACCGAGATCGCGGGATGGGCGCTGGAAGCCTGCGCCTGGGCTTCGGTGATGAATTTCGCTTCCGCCATCGCCGCAAGCACGGTCTTTGCGCGAGCCGCCGCGCCCTCCGGGTTGCGGTTCGGCGCCAGCCGCGACGGCGATTTGACGAGGCCTGCGAGCATCGCGGCTTCCGCCAGCGTCACGTTCTTGGCCGACTTGCCGAAATAGCGCTGGGCTGCGGCTTCGACGCCATAGGCGCCGGAGCCGAAATAGACGCGGTTCAGATAGAGCTCGAGGATCTCGGCCTTGGAATGCTTGCGTTCCAGCCAGAGCGCGAGCTCGACCTCCTGCAGCTTGCGCGCCATCGTGCGCTCCTGGGTCAGGAACAGGTTTTTCGCAAGCTGCTGGGTCAACGTCGAGCCACCCTGCGACACGCCACGGTGCAGGACGTTGGTGACGGCTGCGCGAAGGATGCCCCAGGGGTCGACGCCGTAATGCGAGTAGAAGCGGCGATCCTCGATCGCGATGAAGGCTTTTGGCAGATAGGGCGGCAGATCCCTGAGCGAGACGTTGGCGCCGGCCATTTCGCCGCGCTGGGCGAGCACGCTGCCGTCGGTGCCGACGATCTCGATGGTCGGCGGCCGCTTGGGGATTTCCAGCGACTGGATCGGAGGCAGATGCGCGCCGGCCCAGACCACCGCGCCGACCACGGCGATCACGGCCCACAGCGAGAGCACCGCGCCCCAATAGACCAGGCGTCCAAAACTCAGGCGGGAGGGCGATCTTGCCCGGCGGCCGCTGCCGCTTCGGGAAGCGCGCGGTTTTCGTTCCACCGGCGGTTCCTCGTCGTCATCGTCGTCTTGATCGACTTTGCGTTTGGAAGCCTTCTTCGGCTTCGCTTCGCCGGCGCCCGGGATGCGGTCCCTGGGATCGAGGCGCAGGTCGGCCAGAGCCGCCACAAGCCCGAAGCGCGGCTCCTTGCGTCCGCCGCTTTTCTTCCGTCCCCACGCCATCCGAGATACGCCCACACGACTTCGCGCGAACGCTACGCCGCAGGGTTTAAGGGCCGGTTACGGAGAGGTTAATTCGTGATTAGGGGGTGGGGCAGCGAGCTTGATAAGTTGGCGACATTCAGGATTTTTCTGGGAGTGCCGCATGGGCCATATCGATCCGACGAGGGAAGCTTTCGCGCAATTTCGGGAGAGCGACCGGCCAGTGCCCATCCACATGCTCAACCTGGTGCGGCTGCGCGCGCAGGCGGCGTATCCGGATGGCCGCAAGGCAACCGGCGCCGAGGCCTATGCGGCGTATGGCCGCGAGAGCCGGCCGGTGTTCGAGCGGCTCGGCGGCCGGATCGTGTGGCAGGGCCGGTTCGAGTTGATGCTGATCGGACCGCCAGAGGAGCGCTGGGATCATTGCTTCATCGCGGAGTATCCGAGCGTGGCCGCCTTCGTCGAAATGATCCGCGATCCTGTCTACCGCGAGGCGGTCAAGCATCGCCAGGCGGCGGTCGAGGATTCGCGCCTGATCCGCCACGCCGTGCTGCCCGTTGGGAGGACATTCGGGGAGATTCCGAGGTAGGCGAGTTGCCGCGGATCAGGGATCGATCGCATTATCATAGGTGCATTGGTCCGAGCGCCTGCTCCATCAGGTCGTAGGTGTCCAGAAGGACACGAATGTTGAGCAGCCGGCCGTCCCTGAATTGCGCGAAATGAGCGAGCCGCAGGTTGATCGGCTTATTCGAGTCCAGTGCCGTTAGCGAGTAACGCATCATCGACGCGGCCGTATCCTCGCCCAGAACGATCGACTCGCGATGGAAGCGGCGGACCCGCACGTTTTCGGATATCTGCCGACATACCTTGAGCACGGCAGCCTTACCGCGGCGTGCGCCGAGAAACGGAAACAATTCGATCGGGCCATGGATCACCCAATCGACGTCGTCATCAATCTGAGACTCGAGATCTTCGGGCCGGCGTTCATTGATCGCGCTGTGCACCGCGCGTGAGAAACGCCAGAGACTGTGCTCTGCCATGGTATCCGATTCTCTGAACTGGATTTGCAATCAGCAATCGGCGCCGATGGGCGCGCGGTCGGCCGTGGCTGGATGCTTACAATCTTTTGTCCGTCGTATCCTGTTACTGTATGTTCATGAATGGGCATTTCAGGTCGCGATTACCTCGACGCGGCGTTTGATCCCAAACGGCCAAATGACGGTTTGAGGGATCACACAGGGTCGCCGCGACCGCGAGACGAGCTGTCTGCAGCTGAATTAGCGCTGAGGCATGGCCCGCCCCTTCATCAAGCCCGGCATTCGAAGATGCGGTGCCCGTTTTCGTCCACCACGAATATGAGACTTGACCGGCAGAACTCGCCGGCCTTCCTCAATTCGGCAGCAAGGCACTTTGCCTGATCTATGGCTTCTTCTGGACTCGAGAGCTGCTCTCCCACTTCATCGGGAAAGACTTTCGGGCCGTCGCAGATATGAAAAAAGTATCGCACGGTGGCGTTAGCCGGACTGGAACGGGGCACGTTCCAGCCTGTGGGACGCTTTCACTTCCTGAACGTGGCTGCGGACGACGCACTGGGCGAGACATTTCCAGTGTCGCGCTGCTTGCCATGCCTCAAACAACTCCAGCCATTCCTTGGCCTGCAAGAGCATCCCATATGTCCGGGCGAATGCGGGAATTGAGATGAGCTTATCGCGGCTCACGCTAAACAGGCGCTCGAGGAGCACAAGCTTTAGGACTTCGCCCACGACAAGAATAGTCATGCCAGTCGTGATGTGGCCCGTAGCAGCTAAATAAGCGGCCGCCGGCTTGACTGGTTCAAGAACGATCAGAAGCACAGCAACCAAGGCCAGGGTCGGGTAGGGGCGTAGCGAAACTATCTGCGCGCGAAGACTTCCGACCATCCAGTGCGCGTCAATCCGGTTGGCGAGAGGCCGGGCAACGGTCATAAAGACCGCATCCACCAAGAAGTGGACGCTCGCCAGCGCGAACATTACGGATTTCAAAATTCGGTTCACGCAAATTCTCCAGACGACCACGCGTGAATAAGTTGCGGGTTCGAAACGCTTGCTGGAGATAGGTCCGGGCGAATTACGCCAGAGTGGCTAGTGGATTAATCTCTTGCAACAATCGCTGTCCAGTCACTGGAAAACGCAAACCCGGAGAGACAAAAGGTCGCATCGAATCTGCTCGGGGCATTCCAAAATCGGATGACAGCCGTGGGTCAAGCCCGGCAATCACGGTCCGAGACAAATCGGCGGCCCGAAGGCCGCCGATGGTTTTCCAGAGAGGCTGCTGCGCTTAGCCCGCCGCGCCGGTGTCCTCGAGGATCGGGCCGAACAGCTCCCAGCGCTCGCCGTCGAACTTCATCATCTGCAACTGCTTGTTGACGCGATAGTCGGTCGGCGAGGTGCTGTTGACGATGCCGGGCAGCGTCAGGTCCAGCTGAACGTTCTTCAGGTGAGTGGCCTTATTCAGCACGTTCTCACGGGTGAGGTTGTCGCCGCACTCCTTGAGCACATGGATCAGCAATTGCGTGGTGATATAGCCGTAGACATTGAAGTTCGAATTCTTGTCGCCATCGGGATAATACTTGGCCATGAAATCGAGATATTTCTTCATGCCGGCATCGTCCTTCCAGGTCGGATCGACCGGATCCTTGGTATAGCCGACGCTGATCACCCCCTTCGAAGCGTCGAGCCCCGCCGGTTTCATGACGGCACCGACCGAGGTGGCGTTGATGTCGAGGATGTGTACGGGGTGCCAGCCGAGTTCGAAATTCTTCTTGATCGCTTGCGCCGCCTGCTTCGGCGTCGAGGCGCTGAAGAACAGGTCGGCGCCGGAGTCCTTCAACTTGATGATCTGTGAATTGATCGTCGGGTCGGAGACCTCGTAGGAGGCTTCGCCGACGATCATGGTCGCGGCCCTATCACCGAGGCCCGCCTTGATGCCATTGAGGTAGTCTTTGCCGAGGTCGTCGTTCTGATAGAGGATACCGATCTTGGCATTCGGGTAGTTCTTGATGATGTACTGGCCGTAGATGCGGCCTTCGACGAAGTAGTTCGGGTTGAAGCCCATCGTCCACGGATAATTCTTCGGGTCGGTGAACCTCGAAGCGCCGGTCGCCGCGAACAGCTGCGGCACCTTCTTGGCATTGAGATATTTCTGTACGGCTGCGTTCGGAGGGGTGCCGAGAACCTGGAACGTGAGCAGCACTTCGTCGCTTTCGACGAGCTTGCGCACCTGCTCGACGGTTTTCGGCGGGCTGTAGGCGTCGTCATACTGGATCAGATTGATCTTGCGGCCGTTCACGCCGCCCTGATCGTTGATCATCTTGATATAGGCGGCCTGGGTCTTGCCGATAGTGGCGTAGGCGGAGGCTGGTCCGCTGAATGGATTGGTCTGGCCGATCTTGATCTCGGTGTCGGTGGCGCCGGTGTCGTATTTCTTCTGCGCAAAAGCCGATGACGCCGACAGCGCCAAAGCGAGCGCGGCAGTACTGGCAAAATGGAAAAAACCGTTCCTCATATTGATGCGTTCCTCGTGGGTGGGGATTGTCCGGATGGTCTTTAGGTAGCCATCGCTGGACGCGGATACTGGATGAAGCTATCCCGCAATGCAAGATGGTGCGATGCGGAACGGTGAACCAACCTTAGGCTAAACAAAGCAAAATCAATGCGATCAGGCCCATGCTGTGCCTCCGGTTTTCGGGTGGACGCCAGCAGCCGCAGGCGAGAGAGTGCGACGGTCCCTCGCTACCTCGCCGCATGGAAAGTGACCATGTCCGGAAACCGCGAGACAGAGATGCCTCGAAGGATCATGTTGCGCCCATGGATATGGACCGCCTTGCCTGCTACCGCGCGATCTCGACCCGCGACGCCCGCTTCGACGGCCGGCTGTTCGTCGGCGTAAAGACCACGGGCATCTACTGCCGGCCGATCTGTCCGGCGCGCACGCCGAAATTCCAGAATGTCTCGTTCTTCGCGTCCGCCGCGGCGGCGCAAGAGGCAGGCTTTCGTCCGTGTCTGCGCTGCCGTCCGGAGATTTCGCCGGAGCTCGCGTTCTGGCGCGGCACCTCCAACACGGTGTCACGGGCGCTGGCGCTGATCGAGGCCGGCGGACTCGATGCCGACGATGTCGCCGGCCTTGCCGAGCGGCTTGGCGTCGGCGCGCGGCAATTGCGGCGGCTGTTCCGCCAGCATGTCGGCGCCTCGCCAATCGCGGTGGCGCAAACGCGGCGCGTGCTGCTGGCCAAGCAGCTCATTCACGAGACCTCGTTGCCGATGGCGGAAGTGGCGCTCGCTTCGGGCTTCGGCAGCGTCCGCCGCTTCAACGAGACCTTTCGCGACCTGTTCGGCCGTCCGCCGGCGACGCTGCGACGAACGAAAGACAAGCCGCGGCGCCAAGCCGACGCGCTGTCGGTGCATCTTTCCTATCGGCCGCCCTATGACTGGGACGCGATGCTCGCGTTTCTTGGCGCACGCGCGATCCCGGGCCTCGAACTGGTGGAGCGCGACAGTTACAAGCGCAGCATTGCCTTTGGGAAATACAGCGGCGTGGTGACGGTGAGGCCCGCGGGCCAAAATCGTGTCGATGTCACCGTGGGCTTCCCCGACATGGCCGCGCTGCCCTCCATCATCGCGCGGGTGCGGCGGGTGTTCGATCTCGCCGCCGATCCCGACCGGATCGGCGCGCATCTGGCGCAGGACTCGACGCTGGCGCCGCTGGTCGCAGCTCGGCCGGGCCTGCGCGTGCCGGGGGCCTGGGATGGGTTCGAGCTTGCGATGCGCGCGATCTGCGGCCAGCAGATCACGGTGCCGGCGGCGACGAAGTTGCTTGGCAAGCTGGTGCAGGCGCATGGCACGCCGCTCGCTGCTTCGATCCGGGATGGCGACGGGCTGAGCCATGTCTTTCCGTCACCGAAGGCGATCGCATCTGCCGATCCCGCCGGCTTTACCATGCCCGGTGCGCGGGCGAGGGCGCTGATCGCGCTGGCGGAGGCGATCTCGGCGGATCCCATGATCTTCAGCCGCGGCGCCAGTCTCGGGCAGGCGACCGCCAAATTGCGCGCGCTGCCGGGGATCGGCGAATGGACCGCGCAATATATCGCCATGCGCGAGTTGCGCGAGCCCGATGCGTTTCCCGCCACCGATGTCGGACTGTTGCGCGCGATGGCGGATGCCGGCGGCCAGCGGCCCTCGCCGGAGGAACTGCTCACGCGTGCCGAGCGCTGGCGGCCGTGGCGTGCCTACGCCGCGCTGCATCTGTGGGCCGCAGGTGCGGCGACATCGGAACAGATTCACGACAAGACCGATGCGCGCGAAGCCGCCTGAAAGTTTCTCGGTCGATCGGCTGGAAACGCCGATCGGGCCGGCGCTGGTCGTCACCGATGCCGACGGCATGCTGCGCGCGTTCGACTGGGAGGATCATTCCTCGCGGATCAGGGAACTGCTGCGGCTGCAATATGGTGCGGTGGACTTGAAGAAGACGCGCGCCCCGAAGGCGCTCAGGTCGGCCCTCGCCAATTATTTCGACGGCCGCCTCGATGCGCTGGAGTCGATCGAATGGCGCATCGCCGGCACGCCGTTCCAGCGCAAGGTTTGGAGCGCGCTACCGAAAATTCCGGCAGGCCAAACCATGACCTATGGCGCGATGGCGACAAAGCTTGGCTCACCGAATGCCATGCGCGCGGTCGGCCATGCCAATGGCTCGAACCCGATCAGCGTGGTCATTCCCTGTCATCGCCTGATCGCCGCCAACGGCTCGCTGGTGAAATATGGCAGCGGGCTCGCGCGCAAGCGCTGGCTGCTGACGCATGAGGGCGTAGCACTGAAGCCGGACGTGTGAGAACACGTCGGGTCCGATATCCGCCAGACGAATTTCCACATCGTCGCTAGCGTCTCCAATACCTCACGATGGAGACGACGATATGACGACGGAAGAAGTGCAGGACTTTGTCACCCGTTTTGCGGCCGCCTGGGCGGCGCGCGACGGCAATGCCTTTCTCGAGCTCTGGCATCCCTACGGCACGCTCACCACGCCGCTGGTGGACCGGTCGATCAAGGGCAATGAGCTGGCGCGGTTGATGGAGGTGCAGACGGTGTCCGCGCCGGATTTCGTCTGGCAGCTGCTCGACTGGACCTCGCGCGGCGACGTCGTGATCATCGAATGGCAGACCACGCGTAATGTGAATGGTGCGCGCTTCTCCTGGCGCGGCGTCGACAAGTTCCGCATCAGAGACGGCAAGATCGCGGAGGAGGTGGTCTATAGCGACACCGCGCCGCTGCGGGCGTTCCGTTCCGGCGAGAAGCTGGAGCCGATCACCAAATTCTAGGGCTGGTCTGTCCTCTCCCTCTCCCCGTTCTTCCTACGGGAGAGGTGAAGAGATGCTTCAAGCCGCAGGCTTCGCCACGGCTTCGTCCGTGGCGAGCAAATGCAACAGCGCGCTCTTGATTGCGGCCTGGCGGGTCGGCGCGCTGACCTGCGCACCGAGGAGGTCGGTGACATAGAACACGTCGCGGGCGCGCTCGCCGAAGGTCGCGACGTGGGCGGAGGCGATGTTGAGATTCAGCTTCGAGAGCGCGGTCGTCAGCTGATAGAGCAGGCCGGGCCGGTCGAGGCCGGACACCTCGATCACGGTATAAAGCTCCGACCACTGGTTGTTGATGATGACTTCCGGCTCCACCACGAACGGCCGGAGCTTGCCGCGGCCGGCGCCGCGCCGCGCCACGGCGTCCGGCAGGCGCAGCTTGCCTTCCAGCACCTCCTCGATCATGTCGCCGATGCGGGTGGCTCTGCGGCCCTCGTCCTCGTCGCGGTCGTATTCCCTGGAGATCGCGATGGTGTCGAGCGCGCGGCCGTCGGTCGTGGTGTAGATCTGCGCGTCGACAATGTTGGCGCCGGCGGAAGCGCAGGCGCCGGCGATGATCGACAACAGCCAGGGATGGTCGGTCGCCAGAATCGTGAGCTCGGTGACACCGCGGGCCTCGTCGAAGCCGACATTGATCGCGAGCTTGTGGCCGGCCTCTTCGCTTGATCGCATGAATTTGGCGTGGCGGATCTTGCGCGGCAGCTCGACCTTGAGCCAGTAGGCGGGATAGTGCCGCCCGACATAGGTATCGATCTCGGCCTCCGGCCATTCGGTGAATACCGCGCGGAATTCGGCCTGCGCGGCGGCGATGCGGCGTGCGCGGTTCACTTCGGAGAAGCCGCCGGTCAGCACCGGCTCGGTTTCATAATAAAGCGTGCGCAGCAGCTGCGCCTTCCAGCCGTTCCACACCCCCGGGCCGACGCCGCGAATGTCGGCGGTGGTCAGGATGGTGAGCAGCTTCATCTGCTCGACCGACTGCACCACGGCGGCAAAATTCTCGATGGTGCGGCGGTCGGAGAGGTCGCGCGATTGCGCCACCGTCGACATGGTCAGATGCTCTTCGATCAGCCACGCCACGAGCTCGGTATCGCTCGGGGAGAAGCCGAGCCGCGGGCAGAGCCGCCGCGCCACCTTGGCGCCCGCGATGGAGTGATCCTCCGGGCGGCCCTTGGCGATGTCGTGCAGCAGCACGGCGATATAGATCACCGGACGGTGCTCGGGGCGGATCTTGCGCATCAGGTCGCTGGCGAGTGTCAGCTCCTCATTCCCGCCGCGTTCGATGTCCTGCAGGAAGCCGATGCAGCGGAGCAGATGCTCGTCCACCGTGTAGTGGTGGTACATGTTGAACTGCATCATCGACACGATCTTGCCGAAGGCGCGGATGAAATGGCCGAGCACGCCGGTCTCGTTCATCCGCCGCAGCACGGTCTCGGCGTCATTGGAGGTCAGGATCTCCATGAACAGCCGGTTGGCTTCGGGGTTCTCGCGTAAGCCGGTGTCGATCAGCTTCAGCGAGCGCGTGACGTTACGCATCGCGTCGGGATGGAAGGCGAGGTTGTTCTTCTGCGCCAGCCGGAAGATCCGGATCAGATTGACCGGGTCGTGCTTGAACACGTCCGCCGCGGCGAGGTTGATGCGGTTGTTGTCGACGATGAAGTCGTCGCTGTCGGGCACGCGCCGCCGCGCCGTGCCGGGCCTGAGCCGCGCCATCATCCGGCTCAGCACCGGCGCGGGCTTGGCCTGCTGGTCTTCCAGCTTGGCGCAGAGGATCGCGGTGAGATCGCCGACATCCTTGGCCACCAGGAAGTAATGCTTCATGAAGCGTTCGACATCCTGCATGCCGGGATGAGAGGTGTAGCCAAGCCGGACCGCGATCTCGCGCTGCAGGTCGAAGGAGAGCCTTTCCTCCGCGCGTCCGGTGAGGAAATGCAGGTTGCAGCGGACTGACCAGAGGAAATCGGCGCAGCGGCGGAAAATGCGATATTCCTGCGCATCGAACACGCCGCGCTCCGGCAACTCGTCGGTGTCGCGCACGCGGTAGACATATTTCGCGATCCAGAACAGCGTGTGCAGGTCGCGCAGCCCGCCCTTGCCGTCCTTCACATTGGGCTCGACCAGGTAGCGCGACTGGCCGGCGCGGCGATGCCGCTCCTCGCGCTCGGCGAGCTTTGCGGTGACGAACTCGGCCGCGGTGCCCTGCACGACCGCCTTGTCGAAGCGCTCGAGCAACTCGTCGTAGAGCTGCTTGTCACCGGTCAGGAACCGTGTCTCCAGGATCGCGGTGCGGATCGTCATGTCGCCGCGCGCCTGCCGGATCGATTCATCGACCGAGCGCGTGGCGTGGCCGACCTTCAGCCCCATGTCCCAAAGGCAATAGAGAATGGCTTCGGCGACCTGCTCGCCCCAGGCGGTCTGCTTGTAGGGCAGGATGAACAGGAGATCGATGTCGGACTCCGGCGCCATCAGGCCGCGGCCATAGCCGCCGGTCGCCACGACCGCCATGCGCTCGGCGCCGGATGGGACCGGCGAGCGGTAGAGATGCTGGGTTGCCGCCGCAAACAGGATACGAATGATCTCGTCCTGCACAAAGCAGAGCCGCTCGGCGCAACGTCTTCCGTGTCGATCCCTGAGCAGCACCGCCTGCGCCGCGTCGCGCGCGGTGACCAGCTCGGCTTTGAGGAGCTGCGCCACGGAGGCGCGGAACACGTCCTCGCGGCCGGCATGCTTTTCCGCCAGCGCGTCGACCGCAGCCGCGATGCGCTGCGAATCGAAGCCGGTGTCGGCCTTGCAGTCGTCCTTGTTGTCAGTCTCTGCGACGATGTGATCCATTGCTTAACCGGATATCGGACAGCGGCTGCGCTGTCACGGGGCATTGTGGCCGAACAGCACCCCCATGCTGCATTGGCGCGTTCTTGGGCAACGCTGTTCTCGCCGGCTCGGCTCGCATGGTCGGATTTTCTTGTTGACCTCGATGTATAAGATATTGAAATGAAACGCGGTTTCAAGCAGGGCGCGAGTGAGGGATATTCGAATGGGCAAAATAGCACGATGGGCATTGGTTGCGATCGCGGCGGCTTTCATGGCGGCGCCGGGGGCATTCGCCGCCGATGCGCTGAAGGAAATCCATATCGACTGGGCGACCTATAATCCGGTCTCGATGGTGCTGAAGCAGAAGGGGCTGCTCGAGAAGGAATTTGCCAAAGACGGCATCAGCATCGTCTGGGTGCAGTCGGCCGGATCCAACAAGGCACTGGAGTTCCTCAACGCGGGCTCGATCGATTTCGGCTCGACCGCGGGCTCGGCTGCGCTGGTCGCAAAGATCAACGGCAACCCGATCAAGTCGATCTATGTCTATTCGCGGCCTGAATGGACCGCTTTGGTGACGACCAGGGATTCGAAAATCAACAGCGTCGCCGACCTCAAGGGCAAGCGCGTCGCGGTGACCCGGGGCACCGATCCGCACATCTTCCTGGTCCGCGCGCTGCTCAGCGCGGGCTTGACCGAAAAAGACATCACGCCGGTGCTGCTGCAGCATCCCGATGGCAAGACCGCTTTGATCCGCGGCGATGTCGATGCCTGGGCCGGGCTCGATCCCATGATGGCGCAGGCCGAGATCGAGGACGGCGCCAGGCTGTTCTATCGCAAGGCCGACGCCAACACCTGGGGCATCCTCAATGTGCGTGAGGAATTCCTGAAGGATCACCCCGACATCGTCCGCCGCGTGCTCGCGACCTACGAAGAGGCGCGCAAATATTCGCTGGCGAACTACGACGATCTGAAGAAGACGTTCATGGCGGTCACGAAATTGCCGGACAACGTCGTCGACAAGCAGCTCAAGGAGCGCACCGAGCTGACGCACAGCCGGATCGGCGCGCCGCAGAGGGAGTCCATCCTCGCCGCCGGCGTCGCGCTGCAGCAGGCCGGCGTGATCGACGCCAAGGTCGATGTGAAGGCCGCACTGGATTCGCTGGTCGACGACCAGGTCCCGCTGCCGACGAATTGACAACGCTGCACCTTCTCCCACAAGGGGAGAAGGGAAGCGGAGCGTGTGTCGCCCAACCACCGCCTTGCAATCCCGTACCGAGAAGCGTCTTGCTATGGACATGACCGTCGAACTGCCCATCGAGCAAACCAGCCGCGTTGTACCGCGCACGCAATCGGCGCGGCTGTCGCGCTATGCGCGGCCGGCGCTCGGGCTGCTGTTGCCGGTTGGCGTCGCTGTGCTCTGGGAGCTGATCGTCTGGCTCGGCTATTCCAACGGGCGGCTGGTGCCGCCGCCGAGCCGCGTGCTCGTCACGATTGTCGAGCTCGCCCGCAGCGGAGAACTTTCGCGTCACATCATCGCGACCCTGACGCGCGTTGCGCTCGGCTTCGGTCTTGGCGTCATCGCCGGCACCATCCTCGGCGCCGTCTCCGGCTATTGGGCGCTGGCGCGGCGGCTGCTCGATCCGACGGTGCAGGCGCTGCGTGCCATTCCCTCGATCGCCTGGGTGCCGCTCTTCATTCTCTGGCTCGGCATTTTCGAGACCTCGAAAGTGGCGTTGATCGCGGCCGGCGTGTTCTTTCCGGTCTACCTCGGCGTGATGGGTGCGATCCTTTCGGTCGATCGCAAGATCGTCGAGGTCGGCCGCACCTTCCGCCTTTCCGGCTTTGCCATGATCCGCCGCATCCTGCTGCCCGCGGTGCTGCCGGCCTATGTCGTTTCGCTTCGCGTGGGGCTGGGCCTGGGCTGGATGTTCGTGGTCGCCGCCGAGTTCATGGGCGCGTCCGAGGGGCTCGGCTATCTCCTGATCGACGGCCAGCAGCTCGGCAAGCCCGCGCAGATTCTCGCGGCCATCGTCATCTTCGCGATCCTCGGCAAGCTGACCGACTGGCTGATCGAGATCGCCGCTGCGCCCTTCCTGCGCTGGCAGGACGCTTTCGGCCGACAAAGCGGGGGCGCGTGATGCTCGCGCTCGACAAGGTCGGCAAGATCTATCCCAATGGCGTGCATGCGCTGGAGCGCTTCTCCGCCGAGATCAATCCCGGCGAGATCATCGCGATCATTGGCGGCTCCGGCTGCGGCAAGTCGACCTTGCTGCGCGCCATCGCCGGGCTCGACCGCGCGACCGCGGGCAGGGTGACGCTCGACGACACCACGATTCTCTCGCCGCATGCCAAGATCGGCATCATCTTCCAGGAGCCTCGATTGCTCCCCTGGCTCAGCGTCGCCGACAATATCGGCTTCGGCCTGTCCGACCTGCCGGCCAGCGCAAGACGCGAGAAGGTCGCCGCTGCGCTGGCGCGTGTCGGCCTCACTGACAAGGCCAATGCCTGGCCGCGCGAGCTTTCCGGCGGACAGGCGCAACGCGTGGCGATCGCCCGCGCGCTGGTGCCGCAGCCGGAAGTGCTGCTTCTGGATGAGCCGTTCTCCGCGCTTGATGCCTTTACCCGGCGCGACCTGCAGGATCATCTGCTCGACCTCTGGGCCGACACGCGGCCGACCTTGATTCTCGTGACGCATGACGTCGACGAGGCGGTCGTGCTGGCCGACCGCGTGCTGGTGATGCGGCCGCGGCCGGGCCGGCTGTTCGAGGAGATCAAGGTCAATCTGACGCGGCCGCGCGACCGTCAATCGGAACTGTTTGAGCGCTTCAAGCGCCATGTCCTGACCGCTCTCGACCGCTCGCTCGACCGCAGCATCCCCGATCGCGACGCCGCATCGCGCGTCGGCGAGTCGATGTGGTGGTGACACAGCCGCGATTTCGCATTAAATCCGGCCTCGAAAACAAGCTCTGGGAGAAAAGACATGGACGCCGCCGAACTCCGCGCAATGCAGGCTCCGATCAAGGAACGCTACAAGCAGGACCCCGCAGCCGCGATCATCACCCTGAAGGCCAAGGGCTCAACCGACACCGAGGGCCTGACCTGCAAGGTCGAGACTGGCCGGGCGCTTGCCGTTGCGGGCCTGCATCCCGCAACCGGCGGTTCGGGGCTGGAACTCTGCTCCGGCGACATGCTGCTGGAGGCGCTGGTCGCCTGCGCTGGCGTCACCCTGAAGTCGGTCGCGACCGCGGTCGACGTGCCCCTGAAAAAAGGCCTTGTCTACGCCGAAGGCGATCTCGATTTCCGCGGCACGCTCGGCGTCGACAAGGAAGCCCCCGTCGGGTTCGAGGAAATCCGCGTTCGCTTCGAGGTCGAGACCGACGCGCCGCAGGACAAGCTCGATCTGTTATTGAAACTCACCGAGCGCTATTGCGTGGTCTATCAGACCATCAAGAACGGCCCGAAGGTTTCGGTGAGCATGAAGCGGATCTAGTTAGCTGTCGTCCCGGCCTTCGCCGGGACGACAATAAATAAATGTCCCCGGATCTCACTTATTTCATTCTGCTCGGCTTCCGCATGGCGGTGGCGGCTGCCTTTGTGGTGTCGGCCTCCTTCATCGCCGAGCATTCGGGGCCGGCGATCGGCGCGCTGGTGGCGACCCTGCCGATCTCCGCGGGGCCGGCTTATGTCTTTCTCGCGCTCGATCACGACTCGGCCTTCGTTGCGCAGGGCGCGCTGATGAGCCTGCCGATCAATGCCGCGACGATTTTCCTGGGAATGACCTACACGCTGCTGGCGCAGCGGAACAACCTGCTGGTCAGCTATGGCGCGGCAGCCGCGGTCTGGATCGGCATCGCGGCGATCATCGGCTCATTGCAGTGGTCGCTGTGGGGCGGTCTTCTCGTCAACGCGGTGGCCTTTGCGATCTGCACGCCGCTGATGCAGCGCTATCGTCACGCCAGGATGCCGCCGGTCGCGCGACGCTGGTACGACGTGCCCCTGCGCGCGTCGCTGGTGGCCACGCTCGTGCTGGCCGTCGTGACCCTGTCGGGCCGGGTCGGTCCAAGCATCAGCGGCATCCTCGCGCTGTTTCCGGCGGTGTTCTCCAGCATGATGCTGATCCTGCATCCGCGGATTGGCGGCCCTGCGACCGCCGCCGTGATCGCCAATAGCGCCTGGGGCCTGATGGGATTCGGCATGGCGATCGCCGTGCTGCATGCCGGCGCGCTGCATCTCGGCTCGGCGGCGGGCTTGAGTCTGGGGCTAGGAGCCTGTCTGAATAGTCGCTGTTCAAGTGTAAGCGAGTCTGATTCAAGCTTGGGCTATGAGCAAGTATTTTCGGCCCTGGAACATCGATCAGACGCTGCTGCTGCCGGCGAATGTGCAGGACTTCGTGCCGAAAGGCCATGTTTCGCGATTTATCGTTGAGCTGGTGCGGGAGAGCCTCGATCTGAAGGAGATCACGGGCAGCTATGTGAGCGGTCTCGGGCAGCCGCCGTTTGACCCGCGGATGATGGTGGCGCTTCTGCTGCACGGCTATGCGAGTGGGTTGTATTCGTCGCGGCGGATTGCGAAGGCCTGCCGGGAACGGAATGATTTTGTGATGATTGTGGCGCTCGATCCGCCGGACTTCCGCACCATCAGCGACTTCCGCAAGCGGCATTTGAGGGCACTCGGTGCGCTGTTTCTGCAGGTTCTGAAGCTGTGCGAGACGGTCGGGCTGGTCAAACTCGGCCACGTGGCCTTGGATGGCACGAAGATCAAGGCGAACGCGTCGAAACATAAAGCGATGAGTTATGAGCGCATGAAGAAACGCGAGGCGGAATTGAAGGCCGAGGTCGCGCGCATGCTGGCGGCGGCCGAGGCGGCGGATGCCGAAGAGGACGAGATGTTCGGCAAGGACAAGCGCGGCGACGAGCTGCCGGATTGGGCCGGCGACAAGCAGAAACGGCTGGCGAAGATCCAGCAGGCGATGGCGGCGCTGGAGGCGGAGGCCAGGCTGGCGGCGGAGGAAGAGCGTCGCATCGAGGCCGAAAAGCAACAGCAGCGCCAGGCCGAAGGCCGCAAGAAGCCGGGCAAACCGGCAGCGCCGCCCTCGGACCAACCCGATCCCAAGTCGCAACGCAACTTCACCGATCCGGAAAGCCGCATCATGAAGTCGAAGGATGGCTTCGTTCAGGCCTATAATGCCCAGGCCGCCGTCGACGCAGGCGCCCAGATCATTGTCGCGCACGAACTGACGCAGTGCGGCAGCGATCAGGGCCAGATGGTGCCCCTGATCGAGGCCATCGAGAACAACCTCGGCCGCAAGCCTGAGCAGGCCTCGGCGGACTCCGGCTACTGCAGCGAGGCTAATCTCGAAGCGCTGGAAGCATACGGTATCGACGGCTATGTCGCGCCGGGACGCGCCAAACACCCGACAGCCGCGAACGGAAAAATCGGCGGACCGCTGACCCAACGGATGCGAAAGAAGATCGACGATGGCGGCTTCGAAACACCCTATCGATTGCGAAAGCAAGTGGTGGAGCCGGTGTTCGGACAGGTCAAACAGGCGCGCGGCTTCCGCCAGTTCCTGTTGCGGGGCGTCGAGAAAGTGCGGGCCGAGTGGGCCATGATCTGCACCGCCCACAACCTCCTGAAGCTGTTCACCCTCGCAAACGCCGCCTGAGCCGGCTACCCTGCAACAAATGCCAGGTCGCGATGCCTATCTGGACGCGCTCCTAGCGACCTGCGTGAGCTGGAATCTGATGCTGTGGTGGGTTGGGCGGAGAAGGGCGAAGTTGGGTTAGCCGAAGGCGTAACCCACCATGTCGCGGCCAAAAATGGTGGGTTACGCTTCAACCCACCCTACAATTCGGGTCTCTCACTCCGCCATCCGCCGGAACAGCTCCCAATAAAACCCGCCTGACACTGCGATCGAGATGATGGCGGCTGTTGCCGGCACCACCGGGTCAAGCCTGCGCCAGACGCCGATTTCCCAGATCAGGATCAGCGGCAGGAATGGCAGCAGCATCAGGATGAATATGGCCGGCGCGGCCCAGCCTGACGAGAACAGCTTCACGGCGCAAGTCAGCACCTGCAGCAGGCCGATGGCGAGCGCGAGCCACACCAACAGCCATGCCGCGAACCTCATGGCCGGCCCTTTCCGGCGAGGGTCTTCAGGCGATACAGCGCTTCCAGCGCCTCGCGCGGCGACATCTCGTCCGGATGCAGCGCCTTCACCGCTCCCATCAACTGCTCAGCCTCGCTCGGTGGTGCGGGCTCGGCCGCGGCGCGCGATGGGACAGCGAACAGCGGCAAGTCATCGGCGAGCGCGCGTGCGGTCTGGCCGCGGTCCTGCGCTTCGAGTTTTGCGAGCACAGCCTTCGCGCGCGCGACCACCGGCGGCGGCAGGCCGGCGAGCTTTGCGACCTGGATGCCATAGGAACGATCGGCCGAGCCGGGCAGCACCTCGTGCAGGAATACCACGTCACCCTGCCATTCCTTGACGCGAACGGTCGCGTTGAACATCCGCGGCAGTTTTGCCGAGAGCGCGGTCAGCTCGTGATAATGTGTGGCGAACAGCGTGCGGCAGCGGTTGCTCTCATGCAGATGCTCGATCGCCGCCCAGGCGATCGAGAGCCCGTCGAACGTCGCGGTGCCGCGGCCGATTTCGTCTAAAATCACCAGCGAGCGTTCGCTGGCCTGATTGAGGATCGCCGCGGTCTCGACCATCTCGACCATGAAGGTGGACCGCCCTCGCGCGAGATCGTCCGCCGCCCCGACGCGCGAGAACAGCCGGTCGACAATGCCGATCCGGGCGCGCGCCGCCGGCACAAACGAGCCAATTTGAGCAAGAAGCGCAATCAGCGCGTTCTGACGCAGGAAGGTCGACTTGCCGGCCATGTTCGGCCCGGTGATCAGCCAGAGCTGGCCGGACTTTTGCGCCGGCGCGGGGGAGAGATCGCAGGTATTGGCGATGAAGGGTTGGCCCTCGCGCCGCAACGCCTGCTCGACCACGGGATGCCTTCCGGCCTCGATGGCAAAGCCGAGCGAGCCGTCGACGTCGGGCCGCACGTAATTGTCGTCGACCGCGAGTTTGGCGAGCGACGTTGCGACATCGAGCAAGGCAAAGGCATGGGCGGCGGCGCGCAGGTCGTCGCTCGCTTCCAGCGCTTTCGCGCACAGTCGTTCAAAGATTTCCAGCTCGAGATTGAGCGCCCGCTCGCCGGCATTGGCGATCTTGGCTTCGGTCTCGCCGAGCTCGGAGGTCGTGAAGCGGACCTGGCCCGCCAGCGTCTGGCGATGGATGAAGGTTGCGTTCAGCGGCGGCGACATCAGCTTGTCGCCGTGCTGCGCCGTCACCTCGACGAAATAGCCGAGCACATTGTTGTGCTTGATCTTCAGGCCCTTGATGGAGGTCGTGTCCGCATAGCGCGCCTGCATGGCGGCGACCACGAGGCGAGAGGCGTCGCGCAGGCTGCGCGCTTCGTCCAGCGGTTGCTCATAGCCCTCGCGCACAAAACCGCCGTCGCGCTTGATCGGCGGCAATTGTTCGGCGAGCGCGCGCTGATATTCGCGCGCCAGTTCCCGCGGCGGTTTTCGCAGGCTCGCGATTACGGCAGCAACCTCCTGCAGGGGGTGCTCCATCTCTTCCAGCCGCGCCAGCGCCTGGTCGGCGGCCAGAATCCCGTCGCGAAGGCCCGCGAGATCGCGCGGGCCGCCGCGCCCGACCGAGAGCCGCGCCAGCGCGCGCGACATGTCGGGCGCGCCGCGCAGGATCGAGCGGATGTCCTCACGCGCAGCGCTATCGGCGACGAAAGCGCCGACCGCATCCAGCCTTCGCGCGATCTGCGCACTATCCGTCAACGGCGCGGCAAGGCGCTGCGCCAGCAGGCGCGAGCCCGCAGGCATCACCGTGCAGTCGATGGCGTCGAGCAGCGAACCGCGCCGTTCGCCCGATAGCGTGCGGGTCAGCTCGAGATTGGCGCGAGTGGCCGGATCGATCGCCATGGTCGAGCCGGTCGCTTCGCGCGCCGGCGGCGACAGCGGCGGGCGCTTGCCGACCTGGGTGCGGTCGATATAGGTGACGGCGGCGGCCGCGGCGGTGGCTTCCAGCCGCGACATCGCCGCCAAGCCATCCATGGTCGCAACCGCGAAATAATCGCACAGCCGCCGCTCGGCGGTGGCGCTGTCAAAGACGTCACGGGTCAGAGGTGTTACCGCCGGCAATTCGTTGAGCAGGTCTGAAAACTCGCCGTCGCTATAAAGCGCGTCGGTGACAACAGCCTCGTTCGGATTGATGCGCGCCAGCGTCGCCTGCAATTCGCCGGTCGCGCATTCCGTCACCATGAATTCGGAGGTCGAGATATCGATCCACGCCAGCCCAAAGCGGTCGCCGCCGGCCGACGAGCGGGCGCGCGCGATGGCAAGCAGATAATTATTGGTGCGCGCATCGAGCAGCGTATCCTCAGTGAGCGTGCCCGGCGTCACCAGCCGGATCACGGCGCGCTTCACCACGCTCTTGGCGCCGCGGGCGCGGGCGGCCGCCGGATCCTCGGTCTGCTCGCACACGGCGACGCGGTGGCCGGCGCCGATCAGGCGATGCAGGTAATCTTCGGAGCGCTCGACCGGCACGCCGCACATCGGGATGTCCTGACCCTGATGCTTGCCGCGCTTGGTCAACACGATGCCAAGCGTCTTCGAAGCGATCTCGGCATCCTCGAAGAACAACTCGTAGAAATCGCCCATGCGGTAGAACAGCAGCAGCCCGGGATGGGCGGCCTTGATTTCGAGGTATTGTTCCATCATGGGCGTGACGCGCACGTTGGCGTCTGCCGTCGGTGTGGCCTCAGTAGGTGGAGCGGGTGGAACAGGCACGGGCTGCTGGATGGTCATGGGCGGGCGCAACCTAGCCAATTTCACCGGGCCATCCTATTCAATTGCCGCTGTGATGCCGGTTTTCCACCCCTGCAAGGCAGCGCTGCCGGGCGAAACCGTCAATTGACGCGCCGAAATGCCCCTCCTACAACTCGCCATTAAATTCGAGCCGTCTCAGGGAGAGCGTCGATGGGTGATGTCTTTATTTGTGATGCTGTCCGCACCCCGATCGGCCGTTTTGGCGGCTCGCTTGCGAAAGTTCGCGCCGATGACCTCGCCGCAGTTCCGATCAAGGCGCTGATGGCGAAACATCCCAAGCTCGACTGGTCGTCAGTCGATGAAGTCTTTTTCGGCTGCGCCAACCAGGCCGGCGAGGACAACCGCAATGTCGCACGCATGGCGCTGCTGCTCGCGGGCTTGCCCGAATTGGTTCCGGGTCAGACCCTCAATCGTCTCTGTGCCTCGGGCCTCGATGCGGTGGGAGCGGCGGGCCGCGCGATCCGCGCCGGCGAGATCGATTTCGCCATTGCCGGTGGCGTCGAGTCGATGACGCGGGCGCCGTTCGTGATGGGCAAGGCCGCGGAAGCGTTCTCGCGCGCGGCCGATATCTACGACACCACCATCGGCTGGCGTTTCATCAATCCGCTGATGAAGGCCCAGTACGGCGTCGACGCGATGCCGGAGACCGGCGAGAATGTCGCCGAGGAATTCCAGGTCTCGCGCGCCGATCAGGATGCGTTCGCGATCCGCTCGCAGCAGCGCGCGGGTGCCGCGATTGCGTCGGGCTATTTCGCGGAAGAAATCACGGCGATCACCATTCCCGGCGGCAAGGCCGGTCCCGTCGTGGTCGACAAGGACGAGCATCCGCGGCCGGAGACCACGATGGAAGGCCTCGCCAAGCTGAAGCCGATCGTGCGCAATCCCGGCACGGTGACGGCGGGCAATGCGTCAGGTGTCAACGACGGTGCGGCGGCGATGATTTTGGCTTCCGAAGCGGCGGTGAAGAAGCATGGCCTGACCCCGCGGGCGAAAATCCTCGGCCTCGCCTCGGCCGCGGTGCCGCCGCGCATCATGGGCATCGGCCCGGTACCGGCGACGCGGAAGCTGATGGAGCGCCTGGGCCTGAAAATATCTGATTTCGATTTGATCGAACTCAATGAAGCCTTCGCTTCGCAGGGCATAGCGTGCCTGCGGCAACTCAGCGTGAAAGAGGATGCCGACTTCGTCAACCCGCATGGCGGGGCGATCGCGCTCGGCCATCCCCTCGGCATGAGCGGTGCGCGTCTCGCGATGACGGCGGTGCACGGCATGGAGAAGCGTGGGGGAAAGCGCGCGCTCGCCACCATGTGCGTCGGCGTGGGTCAGGGCGTCGCGGTCGCGATCGAGAAGCTGAACTGACGTTGTCGATCCTCACCGTGAGGAGCTACCAAAGAGGCCTTCATGACCCTTCTCTATCCCACGGACAGCAACAAGGCGCATCCGCTGCCGTTGTCGCCGGGCTACAAGAGCTCGATCAAGCGCGCGCCGCAAAAGTCACTGATCCCGATGCGCCATACGCTCTCGGAGCTGACCGGTCCGGTTTACGGCCACGAGACCGTGCGCGACGGCGATGCCGATCTCACCACGCAGCACAAGGGTGAGCCGCTCGGCGAGCGCATCATCGTGCATGGCCATGTGCTCGACGAGGACGGCCGCGGCGTGCCGAACACGCTGGTCGAAATCTGGCAGGCCAATGCCTGCGGCCGCTACATCCATGTCCGCGACCAGCATCCGGCGCCGCTCGATCCGAATTTCACCGGCGCGGGCCGCGCGCAGTCGGATGCCTCCGGTTACTATAAGTTCGTCACCATCAAGCCCGGCGCCTATCCCTGGGGCAACCACCACAACGCCTGGCGGCCGGCGCACATCCACTTCTCGGTGTTCGGCCACTCCTTCGTCTCGCGCCTGGTGACGCAGATGTATTTCCCGGGCGATCCGCTGTTCGAGTTCGATCCGATCTTCAATTCGGTGCCGGACCAGAAAGCGCGGGTCCGGATGGTGTCGTCGTTTGATCTCGAAAACACGCAGCCGGAATGGGCATTGTGCTACCGCTTCAACATCGTGCTGCGCGGCAAGAACGCCACGCCCATGGAGAACAGTTAAGTGCAGGACAAGGGTATCACGCCGTCGCAGACCGTCGGCCCGTTCTTCAAATATGGCTTGACGCCGAACGGCCAGTACGACTGGAACGACGCGTTCACCGGCAATCTGGTCACGCCGGATACCTCGGGCGAACGTATCCGCGTCGAGGGCAGGGTGTTCGACGGCGACGGCGCGCCGGTGCCGGATTGCATGCTGGAAGTCTGGCAGGCGGACAGCCAGGGCCGTTTCGCCGACCCGCAGGACAAGCGCGCGCTGCCGAACACCAAATTCCGCGGCTTCGGCCGTGTCGGCACCGATGCCAACGGCGCCTATGCCTTCGACACCATCAAGCCGGGTGCAGTGCCCGATCCTGACGGCAAGCCGCAGGCACCGCATCTTCTGCTCGCCGTGTTCGCGCGCGGCATGCTGCGCCATCTCTACACGCGGGTCTATTTCGGCGGCGAAGCGGCCAACGGCAGCGATCCCGTGCTGGCGCTGGTGCCGTCCGATCGCCGCGGCACGCTGATCGCCGAGCGTGAGCCTGGCAATGGCAGCGCGGTCTACAAGCTCGACCTGCGCCTGCAGGGCGACGGCGAGACGGTGTTCTTCGACGTGTGACTTTGCTTTTCACCTCTCCCTGCAGTGTGGGTAGAGGTGAAGATCTAACTACAGTAACGGGTGGCGGGTCGCGCAGCCCGAGGAAGCCCCGCAGATCGACACCTTGATATTGGCGGTCACCATGCCGTGCGCATCAACGAAGACGAGATTCGTCACGCCGGCCTTTAGCGGCTCGATCACGACGGATTGGTTGTCGTCGGTGCGGACGTCGAGGACGAGGGGATCGCTGACAATCACGGTTTCGAACGTCTTCTGAAGGGAAAGCCTGAACGCGCTGCCGATCCCGAGTGCGACTGCATCATCCTCGGCGCGCGCGCCAAGGGTCGTGGACAAAAGCAGCATCGCCGCCAGGACTAGCTTACGAATGCTCGGCTTCATGGCAGGCTTCCTCGTTTGGCAAGACATGTGTCATGCGAACGTAGGACCCGACCACGCGGGGCGCACGTGAAGTGGCACACACTTCGAGCGCGGCATTGCGCCGCGCGCGTTCACGCGGTGATGATGTCGTGGATGATCCTGGATTTCAGATGTAACAAACGCGCTGGTCCGCGAGCATCAGCGCGGACAGCTACTCCATCACCGCATGTTCCGGCCCCGCCACCTGCTTGCGCAGCGCGGCCTTGGTCGAGCCGATCATGATCGCGAGCGGGATCGAGCACAGGATGAAGAGCATCACCAGCTGATAGTCCTGCGAGAACGCGATGATCTGCGCCTGCACGCCGATCATCACGTCGGCCATGGCGCGGCCCTTGTCGGTGCCCATGTTGATCATGGCGCTCACGTCCGGCATCTGCATGGCGTGGTTGAAGGGTGTCACGTGCTCGTTGAGAATCGCGTAGATGCGCCGCGACCCTTCGGTGAGCTGCGCGATCACGACGGAGATGCCGACCGAGCTTGCCACATTGCGCATCAAGGTCAGCATCGAGGTGCCGTCGGTGCGCAGATGATTGGGCAGCGTCATGAACGCCACGGTCGACAGCGGCACGAACACGAGCCCGAAGCCAAAACCCTGGATGATGCTGATGGTGACGATCTCGCTTGACTGGGTCTGGTCGGTCCAGCCGGTCATGTAATACAGCGACAGCGCGGTGAGGCCGAGGCCGCAGATGATCAGCGTGCGCGCCTCGATGTAGCGCATCAAGCGGCCGACCATCATCATGGCGACGAAGGTGCCGCAACCGCGGCTCGCCAGCAGCACGCCGGCGGTGATGATGGGATAGCCGATCACGTTCTGCAAATAGGGTGAGGCCAGCGCCATGGTCGAGTACAGCACGAGCCCCATGACCGTCATGAAGATGCAGCCGGTGAGGAAGTTGCGATCCCGAAACAGCGAGAACTGGATGAACGGCTTCGATGTCGTGAAGGAGTGCGCGAAGAAATAATAGAAGCCGATGGCGGAGACGATGAATTCGGCGATGATCTCGTTCGATTCCAGCCAGCCGAGCTGTTCGCCGCGGTCGAGCGCAAGCTGCAGCGAGCCGATGCCGAGCGCCAGCGCCGAGAAGCCGAGCCAGTCGAAGCGCAGGTTCAGGTCCTTCTTGGTTTCATCCATGAAGACCATGAGGCCGAGCACGGTGAAGAAGCCGAACGGCAGGTTGACGAAGAAGACCCAGTGCCAGGAATAGGTCTCGGTCAGCCAGGCGCCGAGCGAGGGGCCCATGATCGGGCCCATCATCACGCCCATGCCCCAGATCGACATCGCCTTGGCACGCTCCTGCAGCGTGTAGGAGTCGAGCATCACGGCCTGCGACAGCGGCACCAGCGCGGCGCCAAAGACGCCCTGCAGCAGGCGGAACAGCACCATCTGGTTGATGTCCTGCGCGAGCCCGCACAGCACCGAGGCGATGGTGAAGCCGCCCGAGCAGATGATGAAGATGCGCTTGCGCCCGAAACGGTTGGCGATCCATCCCACAGGCGCGGTCATGATCGCGGCCGCGACGATGTAGGACGTCAGCACCCAGTTGATCTGGTCCTGGGAGGCCGACAGCGTGCCCTGCATATAGGGCAGCGCGACGTTGGCGATCGTGGTGTCGAGCGCCTGCATGATGGTCGCCGTCATGGCGCAGATCGTCACCATGTTCCGGCGCAGGCCGGGAACCATGGAGGCGGCTGGCAGCGTGGTCGGCGACATCGCTGGTTAGTCCTGGTGGCCGGCGGTCGCCGGCGCGAAGCCGAGCAGGCCCGCGAGCGAGCGCTTGTGGCCGGTGTCGATGGTGGCATAGACGCTCATGCCGGCCTTCAATTTCTTCACGAACGAATCGTCCTTGTCGAAATAGATGCGGACGGGCACGCGCTGCACCACCTTCACGAAATTGCCGGTGGCGTTCTGCGGCGGCAGGATCGCGAATTGCGCGCCGGTGCCGGGCGAGAGCGAGCCGATATAACCCTTGAACAAATGGTTCGGGAAGGCGTCGACGTCGAGTGCGACCGGCTGGCCCTCGCTGACATAGGTGAAGTCCGATTCCTTCGGATTGGCGTCGACCCAGGGGTTGGCGATGTCGATGACCGAGAACACCGGCGTGCCAGCGGTGACGAAGCGGCCGAGCTGGATCTGCTCGACCTGCGTGGCGACGCCCGCCATCGGCGCGCGCAGCACGGTATGGTCGAGATTGCGCTGCGCCATGTCGAGCTGCGCCTTGGCCTGGGCGTAGGGCGGGAACTCGGCCATCGGCAAATCAGGATTGCCGAGCAACTGCGCCTTGGCGTTGGACAGCTGCTGCTTGACGAACTGCGCCTGCGCGCCGGCGGTAACGAGGCCCGTGGCGGAGTTGTCGAGGTCGAGCTGCGAGCCGACCTTCTGGTTGACCAGCTGCTGCTTGCGTTCGACGTCGCGCTGTTTCAGATCGACGCCCTGCTGCGCGAGGTCGGCCATCTGGCCGTAGATTTTGATGTTGGCAACCAGGTTGTCATAGGTCGTCTTGGCCTGTTCGACCTGCGCCTTGGCCTGGTTGAGCGCAAACTGAAATGGCTCGGGATCGATCTCGAACAGCTCGTCGCCCTGCTTGACGTTTTGGCCTTCCTTGACCACCACCTTGATGATCTTGCCGGAGATGTCGGGCGTGATCAGCACCTTCTGCGCGCCGACATAGGCATCATCGGTGCCGATATAGCGGCCGCCATTGAGATAGAACACGAACCCGCCGATCGCGGCCGCGAGCGGCAGCACGACCAGCAGCAGGAAGCGGCGGTAGCGCCGCATGCCGGCCATCAGCCGGCGGCGCGGCTCGGCGGCGAGCTTCCTGGTCGGCCGGCCGGCGGGCGCGCCCTTCTGTTCGGGCGGAAATTTGAGTACCGGTTCAGCCATAGCGCTGCTCCTTCTTGAGCACGTCCGCCTCGGCATTCTGAATGGCGTTACGCACGTTTTCCTTGATTGCTTCCATTTGCGAGAGAAGCCGCTGGGCGTCGACCGGGCTGATGCCGTCGAGCGCGGTCGCGGTGAGTTCCGAGCGCAGGCCCGAGAGCTTGCCCAGCAGCTGGCGGCCGGCCCTGCGCAGATAGAGCCGGTTGACCCGGCGATCGCTTTCATCGCCGCGGCGCTCGATCCAGCCGCTGTCGCAGAGCTTGTCGATCAGCCGCGTCAGCGTGATCGGCTGCATCTCCATCTGCTCGGCGAGCTCGGTCTGCTTCATGCCTTCGCTGCGCTCGATCTTGGCGAGCACGGCCCATTGCGCGCGGGTGATGCCGAAGCGCGCGGCCGCCCTGTCGGCATAGGCGCGCACCAGGCGCTGCACCTCGCCGAGGGTAAACAGAAAGTTCATATCCACGGAACCGGGGGACATAAGCTTGGTCTCCAATGAGCTTGAATATAATAAGCTAGCTCATGATTTTTTCAACGGGGGCAGACCCGCGTTTCGGGCATGGCTGGCGGCCGGGCTTTGGGATCGCCGGCCAAAATGCTAGAAAACGCCGATATGAGCTCGACAAGACCCGCATTTCCCGCGCCCGACCACGACCACAACCGCTGCACGGCGGAAGCAATCAGCCATGCCGAGAAGGTCTGCCGGGACCGGGCGCAGAAATTCACCCCGATCCGCCGCCAGGTGTTGCAGGCGCTGTTGTCGAGCCACCGGCCGCTCGGGGCCTATGAGGTGATCGACGAACTCTCCAAATCGATGCCGCGGCCGGCGCCGATCACGATCTACCGCGCGCTCGATTTCCTGATGGCGAACGGTCTCGTGCACCGGATCGAAAGCCGCAACGCCTATCTCGCCTGTGCGCACGATCATGATGCGGCTTCGCTGGTGGCGTTCCTGATCTGCGAACGCTGTGGCTCGGTCGGCGAGATTCCGGCCGCGTCGGTGGCGCAGAGCCTTTCCGCCGCGGCGCGCGCCTCCGGCTTTGCGCCAAGACTTTCGGTCGTCGAAATCACCGGCACCTGCGCGCACTGCCAGAAGGCTGCTTGAACAAGAACACGGCGTGTAAGCCGGCCCAAGGGAAGAAATGTCCGAAAACGATCTGAATTCCACCGCCGGGCGGCCGCTCAGCCCGGGCGCCATCGCGCTGATGCTGATGCTCTGCCTGTCCTGGGGATTCAATCAGGTCGCGGTCAAGCTCGCGCTGCCTGATATTCCAGCGATGATGCAGGCGATGTTCCGCTCGATCGGCGCGCTGCCGGTGCTGCTGATCGTGGGCTGGCTGCGCGGGGCGAATTTTTCCCTGCGCGACGGCACGCTCGGTCCCGGCCTGCTCGCGGGTTTGCTGTTCGGGATCGAATTTGCGCTGATCTATCAGGGCCTGCGCTTCACATCAGCATCGCGCGCGGCTGTGTTTCTCTATACCGCGCCGTTCTTCGTGGCGCTCGGCTCCTATCAGGTGCTTGGCGAACGCCTGCGCCCGTCGCAATGGGGCGGGCTGGCGCTCTGTTTTTTCGGCGTCGCGCTCGCAATCGGCGTGCCGCAGGCCAATGTCGACACCAACGTGCTGCTCGGCGATCTCATGGTGGTCGGCGGCGGCGCGATGTGGGGCGCGACCACGCTGATCGCCAAGGGCACGAAGCTGCGGCTCGCCGCGCCGGAAAAGGCGCTGGCCTATCAGGTCGCAGTCTCGATTCCGATCCTTGGCGCCGCGGCCTGGTTGTTCGGCGAGAAACTTGATCACTTCCCGGGGCCGCTTGCGCTCGCCGTCGTCACCTATCAGGCGATCTGGGTGGTGGGCTTGACGTTTACGATCTGGTTCGCGCTGGTGCAGTCCTATTCCGCGAGCAAGCTTTCCGCCTTCAGCTTCATCACGCCGCTGTTCGGCGTGGTGGCGAGCTATCTGGTCCTGCACGATGAGCTGACGCTGTCGTTCGGCGCCGCCGCGCTGCTGGTCATCGCGGGGCTGTCCCTCGTCAACCGGGCCGAGGTCACGGGACCGAAGGTGGTGCCCGATCCGAATGTGCCGGCTTGATCCTCATGGTGAGGAGACGCTAGCCGGTCTCGATCGGCAGCGACGCATCCGTCGCCCATTCGCCCATCGAGCCGTCATAGAGCGTGAGCTTGTCGTAGCCGAGCAGGTAGAGCATGAAGAGGTCGATGGTCGCCGAGATGCCGCCACCGCAATAGGCGACCACGCGCTTGTCGCGGGAAAAGCCTTGTGCCGCGAATTTCTGCTCGGCATCCGCCAGCGGCACGAAGGCTTTGGTCGCGGGATCGACCAGCGTCGCCGCCGAGACGTTGCAACTGCCGGGAATATGTCCTGGCCGCCCATAGCGGCTCGGCTCCAGGCCTTTGTGGAGTTGCTCGTTGAGCGCGTTGACCACCACGGTGTCGCGGTTGCCGCCGGCCGCGAGGACATCGTGCTTGTCGACGAAATATCCCGCGCGCGGTTTTGCGATGAATTTCGTTGGCGGATAGCCCTTTGCCGCGCCGGTCTCAATCGCGCGGCCCTCCGCCTTCCACTTGTCCCATCCGCCGTCGAGTACGGCGACATTGTCGAAGCCGAGCGACTTCAGCATCCACCAGAACCGCGTCGCCCACATCAGTGTGCCGATGGAGTAGAGCACGACGAAATTGTCGGCACCGACGCCGTGACGTCCGAACGCGCTCTCCAGTTGCTTCACCTCCGGCATCATGAAGCGGAGTTTGGTGTTCTGGTCCGAGAACTCACCCTGCAGATCGAGGAAGTCGGCGCCCGGAATATGTCCGGCCGCAAACGTGTCGCGTCCGGGCACGACGTTGTAGGGCGCTTCGCTGCCGGACGGCAGATATTCCAGCCTTGTCGTGCAATCGAAGATGCGCAAGGCCGACTGGCCGAGTTGGCCTTCGAGTTCCGCAGTAGCAATCAACTCATTTCGAACCGACATGGCCGTCTCCCGACCTATTTCAAGCAAGCCTAGGGTGCGGCAGGTCACATGAAAAGGCGGCGAATTGCCCTTTGATTTGGGGGAATCCGGTCCAATATAGCGGTCAGGCAAGCCGGCCCCGGAACGGCTGGCCTGAGATCGCGGCTGGCTTGATAAGCTGTTGAATTAACGATGGAAACACTCCATTCCGGTAAACCCGCGACGCCCGCCCCCACCCCCTTGGTGAATGTCACCAAAACCTGATATTCGGTTGCCCTATGAACAAGCCCGAGAAAATCTCCGATATCGACATCGCCGGCCCGAGCGGGCGGCATCAAACCACGCAGGTGAAAGTCGGCAACGTCGCTGTCGGCGGCGGCGCCCCGATCGTGGTGCAGTCGATGACCAACACCGACACCGCCGATATCGAGGGCACCATCGCCCAGGTCGCGGCACTCGCGCGCGCCGGCTCCGAAATGGTGCGCATCACCGTCGACCGCGAGGAGGCGGCCGCCGCCGTCCCGCATATCCGCGACGGCCTGCGCAAGGAGGGCCTCAACACGCCCCTGATCGGCGACTTCCACTACATCGGCCACAAGCTGCTCGCCCAATATCCGGCCTGCGCCGAGGCGCTCGACAAGTATCGCATCAATCCCGGCAATGTCGGCTTCAAGGACAAGCGCGACACGCAATTCGCCGGCATCATCGAGATCGCCAACAAGAACGACAAGCCGGTCCGCATCGGCGCCAACTGGGGCTCGCTTGACCAGGAGCTGCTCACCAGGCTGATGGACGAGAACACGGCCTCGCCCAATCCGCGCGATGCGCGCGCGGTGACGCGCGAGGCGATGGTGCAGTCGGCGCTGCTCTCGGCCGCGCGCGCCATCGAGCTCGGCATGCCCAAGGACCGCATCATCCTGTCGGCGAAAGTTTCGGCCGTGCAGGATTTGATCGCGGTCTATCTGGACCTGGCGCGCCGCTCCGATTACGCGATCCATCTCGGTCTCACCGAAGCCGGCATGGGATCGAAGGGCATCGTCGCCTCCTCCGCCGCGCTCGGCATCCTGCTGCAGCAGGGGATCGGCGACACCATCCGCATTTCACTCACACCCGAGCCCGGCGGCGACCGCACCCGCGAAGTGCAGGTCGGCCAGGAGCTGCTGCAGACCATGGGCTTTCGAACCTTCGTGCCGCTGGTGGCTGCGTGTCCCGGCTGCGGCCGCACCACCTCGACCACGTTCCAGGAGTTGGCGCGCTCGATCCAGGATTTCATCCGCGACGAGATGCCGGCCTGGAAGACGAAATATCCGGGTGTCGAGGAGCTCAACGTCGCGGTCATGGGCTGCATCGTCAATGGTCCCGGCGAATCCAAGCACGCCAATATCGGCATCTCGCTCCCCGGCACCGGTGAAGCGCCGGCCGCGCCTGTGTTCGTCGACGGCAAGAAGTTCCGTACGCTGCGCGGGCCGACCATCTCCGCCGACTTCCAGGCACTGGTGATCGACTATATCGACCAGCGCTACGGCAAGGGCGCCAAGGCGCCGGAGACCGTGACCGCGGCGGAGTAGGCTGCAGCCTCAAAATCGCAGGAATCGTAGGGCGGATTAGCGTTAGCGTAATCCGCCTTTCTTTTTTGCGTGGTACAAGCGGCGGGTTACGCTTCGATGCCGCGAAATAAGCCGGGAGAAACGCCATGAGCTCGCTGTCAGGCAAGCAGGGACCCCGCTATCGGCACATTGCCGATGAATCCGAGCCGTACGAAACCATCGCCGTCGAGAAGCTCACGCCGATCATCGGCGCGGAGATTTCCGGTGTCGAGATCGGCAAGCTTGTCGATGGCGACACGCGTTCCAACCGCCAGATGGACGAGATCCATCGCGCGCTCGCCGAGAACCTCGTGATCTTCTTTCGCGACCAGCACATCACGCCGCAGCAGCATCTCGCCTTCGGCCGCAAATTCGGCGAGCTGCATATTCATCCAGCCGCGCCCCATGAGGGCGACGATCCCGCGTTGATGAAGATCTACGCCGACAAGGATTCGCCACGCGCCAATGGCGAGGGCTGGCACACCGACGTGTCCTGCGACCTCGAGCCGCCGATGGGTTCGATTCTCTACATCAGGCAGTGTCCGCCGCGCGGCGGCGACACGCTGTTCGCCAACATGTACGCGGCCTATGAGGCGCTGTCGGACCGCATGAAGGTTTATCTCGACGGGCTCAACGCGCTGCATGACGGCGAGTCGACTTATCGTGGTCTTTACGCAAACTACGGCGTCGCTGACAAGCCGGCCTATCCGCGCGCCGAGCATCCCATGGTGCGCACCCATCCGGTGACCGGCAACAAGGCGCTTTATGTCAACCGCGGCTTCACCCGCCATATCATCGGTATCCCGCGCGACGAGAGCGACGCCATGCTCGCCTATCTCTACCAGCACGCGGAAAATCCGCTGTTCCAGTGCCGCTTCCGCTGGACCGAGAACGCGATCGCGTTCTGGGACAACCGCTGCGCCCAGCACCGCGCGATGTGGGATTACTGGCCGCACACCCGCGCGGGCACCCGCGTCACCGTCAAGGGCGAGCGGCCGGTGTGAGGGGACGTCGCTACTCCAGGGCGTGAGCCCATAAATTCAGAGTGGCCGGCGGACGTCCGCCTTGGTGCACATTCCTGACTCAAGTCGGACATTACGGCACTTCCGAAAACTGCCAAATAACGGACCCATCTTGGCAATGCATTCGCGCGCCTTCGACGAGACTGTGAAAATATGGGTTCGACGTGGTCTATCCGTTTGATCGTCGCCACGTAGCCGGCGCGGTCCCGAACACCTTCTTGAAGGCGCGCGAAAAAGCGGCCTCGGAACTGTAGCCGACCATATCGGCAACTTGTGCAAGGGATGCGTTGGTAAGGCGGAGCTTCTGGGTCGCAACCTGCATACGCCAACTGGCGACGTAGTGCATCGGCGGCATGCCAACCAGCCTAATGAAGCGCTCGCCCAGCGCAGAACGCGACAGGCCGACCTCACGGCTCAGGTCATCCACGTTCCAAGGCCGGGTGATGTCGTGATGTAGTAGCGCCAGCGCCCGCGCAACGTGAGGGTCGCGCAAACCGGCGAGCCAGCCGGTCTGTCCCTGTGGCAGTGCTTGAGCGTAGCGCCGCACGGCTTCCACAAACAACAGCTCAGACAGCTTCGCCAGTACGGTTTCCGAACCTGGGCGGCCAGCGGCCACCTCCTCGGCGGCATATTGGAAGGTCGAGCGGATCCATTCCGCTGCCCCACCTTGCTCGGCATCGAGTTTTAGCAGTGATGGCAAAGTCGAGATCACCGGATTGTCTTCGCTATCGCAGCCAAGGAAGCCACAGATCATCCGCGTGCGTCTTCCGCTACCGCCGTAGCGGATCGAGAATAGCCCACCGTCCTTGGGCGGTTGGATAATATCACTACCAGCTACCGGCGGCAGGGTCAGGTCGCTACCCACAAGGTGCAGGTCGTTGCGTGGCAAGAGAACGACATCACCGACCCCAAGTACGAGGTCTTCTCCATCTTCGCCGTCGACCCGGATGCGGAGTTCACCCTCGACGACGTAGTGATAAAGAATCAGATGCGATGCTGGCCCGAGAGCAGGCGCGCAATGTTCTGGCCCGACGCGGGCGGCCATACACCATGGCGCGAAGAAATCGGCGTGCAAGAACACGCCGCCAGTCAAATGGGCCACTCTCAGAACGTCGGACAATGCATCCATACCGACCTCTCTATCAGAAGCCGGTGTTCCAGTCATGTCTCAAGGCGGGCCGGTCATAGACCCTCGCGCGTCTGGCGACCTATAGATCGCTGCACCAGCCGATCACGTTGTCTGTGCCATCGGTGCACCACTCCGCGAAAGGAGACTGAAATGAACATAATCGGCAAAATGCCGGGCAGCAGCGAACGGTACGCACGCTGCATTCAAACGTCCAAGCGGGTTCGTTGGGACATCGACAAGGATGTAATCCGGGGGCGCCGTTTCAACAACGCCCACAAGTTCTTGCCGGACGCGCTTTCGATGGCTGATGCCTTCACGACCCTGTCCGCCGAAGAGAAGCGCTTTGCCAGTCAAATTCAGGGCCGCACGTACGCCAACATGTTTGGATTGGTCGAGCGCTTCATCAATGCCAAGGTTCTAGAGCTCAGTAACGAGCATTGGCTCGGAGACCAGGTCGCCCTCGAGGCTTTGGTCCAATTCAGCGATGAAGAATTGAAGCACCAGGAGCTCTTCCGTCTCGTCGACACGATGGTCGCCGAGGTTCTGCCGGATGGTTATCGCTTCGATGTCAATCCTAACGACGTAGCCCGGGCGGTGCTCGGCAAGTCAACCTGGGCGGTATTGGCGCTGACCCTGGACATCGAGTTGTTCACTCAGGTGCATTATCGCCAGAGCATTGATCCAGACACCGAACTGTCGGAACTCTTCAGGGACGTCTTCTTCTTTCACTGGAAAGAAGAAAGCCAGCACGCGATCCTCGACGAACTCGAGTGGGTGCGTCACGACGCCGGGATAACGGCGGACCAACGCGATTCCGCGGTCAGTGAATTCATCGAGCTGGTCGCCGCGGTGGACGGTATCCTGCAGGCCCAGGCCAAAGCCGACGGGAATTACTTCGCGACAACGTGCGGCCGCGCGGTCCACGAGGCGGAGGTGCGTGCAATCGAAACCGCATTTCTCAAGGCCTACCGTTGGCAATATATCCACTCAGGCGCCCAGCATCCGCATTTCGGAAAGGTGCTCTCCAGCCTGATCAACGAAGGTCAAGGCAAGCGAATCCAGTCGGCGCTCGCCACGCTGCAATGACGTAACTGATATCATCACTCATCAAAGGAGACTTGTTGTGTCTGCTCAAACGAAGACTGCAAAGCCCGCCGTCGTCAACGGCATCAATGTCAACGACCTGCTTGCCCTGATCGAGGGCGTCAGGCGGGAACCTGCAAAAGGCAAGACGAACTGGCACGTCACTACGACCTGGCAGGGCCAAGCGCGGAGCCGGGCGGAAATAGAGAGTTATGAGATCGGCGGAGAACAGGTGCCGCGCCGGTTCTCGATCGATATCGACGAGCCCCGAGAACTAGGCGGATCGAACTGTTTCGCCAATCCGCAGGACCATCTGATCGCGGCGCTCAACGCTTGCATGACAGTCGGATACGTAGCGCAGTGCGCGGTGCGCGGAATCACCCTCGAAAGCCTTGCGATCGAGACCGACGGCGAGATCGACCTCCGCGGCTTCCTCGGAATCGATCCTGCCGTGCCGCAGGGTTACGAGAACCTGAGCTACACTGTTAGCATCAAGGGCAACGGCACCAAGGAGCAGTTCGCCGAGGTCCACGAGGCGGTAATGGCCACCTCGCCCAATTTCTACAACCTGTCTCAGGCCGTCGGCCTTAAGCCGACCTTGGTCATCGACTGATCCTCCAGGACCGCATCGTGCGAAATAATGCGACCCTCTGGCTCGGCACTGACCAGCGACCATTCGAACCAGATGTCATGGAATGGGCGTGGCCTGATCGCCTGCGTGTTTGACCAAGTTTATTGCGAGTCCGAAACCCGGATTGCGAAACCCTTCGAAGGAAATTGCGATGACGATAATTAACATGACCCCGCACCCCGCAACGACTTCTTCGGAAATTCGAAGAAAGTTCGGGCGTTTTCTCAACCGTTTTGGTCGTCTCGTGAATCATGTGATTGCCGCAGCAATCGCGCACCGGGCGCGCCAGGCAGATATCGTGATCCTTCGCCGGCTCAGCGATCGAGAATTGAAGGACATCGGCCTCACCCGGGGTGACATCGGAGAGGGTCTGGCGGAAGCTGCGAGATGTCGAATCCGGATGCAACAGATCGAGCGATCTCGAACGAACGGGGTGAATCAAATTGGCGAAGCAAATCGCTCGCCTCTTGTGGCGAAATACTTAATGCGACAAGAGCAAAAAAATAAGTGAGATCGGGGCATGAGCCTCTCAGGCCCAATCCAACACAAAGGAGTATCATTATGAAATATCTAATCGACACTCGCAACAAAGGCAGCTTCCCGGAACAGGACCTCGTTGAGGAGCGGTTCTTAGAGCAATTCGCTGCGCTCGAGGAGGGCCTTGCCCTTCTTCAAAATCAAATGCGCGGCATGTCCGAAAACGCCAAACTCTTCGGTAGCCTCGCAAGGCACATTCGGCGATCAATTTGCCCCGCGAATTTACCATCGATGGCGTCGCCGACAAGCCGGCCTATCCGCGCGCCGAGCATCCCATGGTGCGCACCCATCCGGTGACCGGCAACAAGGCGCTCTATGTCAACCGCGGCTTCACCCGCCATATCATCGGTATCCCGCGCGACGAGAGCGACGCCATGCTCGCCTATCTCTACAACCGATGCGCCCAGCACCGCGCGATGTGGGACTACTGGCCGCACACCCGCGCGGGGACGCGGGTCACGGTCAAGGGCGAGCGGCCGGTGTAGATCAGCACGTTATCTTGATGGCGCACGAGAGCGTTTTCGTGCCAACAATCCGCCTAAAGCGCGATGAGATGAGGTTGAATTGTCGTCTCGCTTCAGGTTTTTGATTGAGCATGATCTTTCCAGAAAACCGCTGCACTTTTCCGGATCATGCTCCAAGCGCAACAGGGCCAGGAACATGAGCGCCTACGTGATCTTCGATGTCGAGATACGCGAACCAGCGCGCTATCAGGAATTCATGAATGGCGTGAAGCCGGCCCTGGAGAAGGCGGGTGCGAAATACCTGGCGCGCGGTGGAGCGCATAAAGTCCACGAGGGAGATTGGGAGCCTCGTAGAATAGTACTGCTGGAATTTCCCTCCTTCGCGGCGTGGGAAGAGTTTTACAACGGTCCAACCTATCAAGGGCTGAAACACATACGAGACGCCTGCAGTTCAGCGCGGCTTGTCAGCGTCGTGGGCCTGTAGCCCCGGTGTGACTCCCGCAGGGCGGATCGACTACGTTGCCATTCGCTCGACGAGATGCGCGCGCGAGGGGCCAGGATCGAATTGATCGGCGAAATATTGCGTTTCGTGGACTACCTGTCCGTCGCGGAGTTCCATGATGCTCACCGTGTATGATGGTATGCCGTCATAGGTGAGTACGAATTCAGTGACCCAGAGATCGCCGCTGCCGATCATGCGCCGGACCGTAAAACGCTTCTTGTTGGGCTGGACGGTCCGGCTCTCCTGAATGTTGCGCCGGCCGCGGATGCGCTCGCCCGATTGCGGATAATCGAGCACGGCATCCTCGTGGTAGATTTCATGCTCGACCTCGAAATCGCTCGCATCCGAAGCATCCCAATGGCGCTGCAGCGCTGCCCGCACGGTCCGATCGTCCATCTCACCCTCCCACCTGCGCTTCCGAGGCTCATCTTTTCCCGACGCGGTCGCAAGATTGGAGCAACCAGCGGAGGTTGTAGTGGCGAACTCATTATAGTCAACCGCGCCTGGTGGCCCGCGCCCTTTCGTCAATTGAGGATCTTCAGTCCATGCTCCCGAGTGAGGTCGTTTGGTATTTTCCACTGTGAATACGGCTCGCGGCCTCAATACCAAGCAAGCTTCTTGGTAGCGCGCTCGATCAGTGCAACTCGTCAAGCAGCGCCTTCGCCTGGCGAAGATCCGGCGTGTCGACCCCCTCGGAGAACTCGCCGTAGACCGGCGCAAGAAGGTCGTAAGCTTGCCGGCGCTGGCCCTTGTCGCGCCAGAGCCGAGCGAGGCTGGCGGCACTTCGAATCTCGAATGAGCGCGCGTTTTGCTGATGCGCGATGTCAAGCGCCCTCCGCAGGCACTGTTCTGCGTGAGCCCATTCTTCGGACTCGATGAACAGCTGGGCACGCAGATGATGCACCCTCGCCTCACACCATCTCTCACCGGTCTGGTGGCCATGCGCTAGCGCCATCTTCAACAGTTCCACCGCCTCATCGCGACGGCCGGCGAGGCTGCAGGTCTCGGCAAGAACAAATCGCCCTTGCTGGAGGAACGCGCCGACCCCGCCTCGCTCCCATAGCATCAACCCGCTGCGCGCGAGTGACAGGCCTTCCGCAATCTCGCCGATGCGCACCAGCGCCCATCCGCGGAACAACATTCCCGCGGCTTTCGGCTGCACAAGCTGGTGCTCCTCGCAAAGCGCCAACGTCTCGGTGCTTGTCGCGAGTGCTGCCGCTACATCCGCCCGCAAGATGTGGTACACGCACACGAACCAGAGAGCATGGGCGAGCGTGGGCGCATGCTCTAATCGCCGCGCGAGCTGCACCGCGCTGTCAGCGTGCTGCGCCGCTCGCTCGGGATGACCGAGCACCCAGGCCAAGATCGCTCCGAGCGCATGAGCACACACCGCCGGATCGTGTCCGATGTAGTGGAAGGCGTGATGTCGATGCCGCCGCTCGTCGTAAAGAGCGAGGCCCTGCCCGACATGTTTGTAGGCTGTTGCAAAGTCGCCGCAGAGCAAGGGTGTGGGCCAGGCAGCATGGTGCGCCTGGAGCAAAAGATTGGGGTCGTTCAAGGCATGGGCGACCCGGAACAGCTCCTGGATCAACTCCCGCGCCTTCCCGAACTCGCCCCGGGTATTGTGGAACAGCCATAGACCAATGAGAGGCGCCACCAAATCGGCCGAACTGTCCATCGCGCGTGCGAGTTGAAGCGCCCGGTCGTAGACTCTCTCCACCTCGGGCGCGGTCCAACCCTGCACGTTCATCATCGCAGGTCCGAGCTGAGCCAGGATCTTGAGCTCCGCAGTCGCGCGTTCTGGGGTGTCGGGTTCGGCATCGAGCAACGCGAGCGCCCGGCGAAAGTGCCGGACCGCTTCCGTGTTGGCGGCGCGCCGCACCGCATGCTCCCCCGCGGCCGTCCAGTAAGCGATGGCGCTATGGCGGAGACCGGCCTCGCTGCAATGATAAGCCAGCAGTTCGGGCTGGCCTTGCACGACGGCCGGATCGTGTTCCAATCTCTGCGCGATGCTGCGGTGGAGCTGCCGGTGCTGCTTGCGCAGCAGGGTGCTGTAGGCGGCATCCTGTACCAGCGCGTGCTTGAAGATGTAGGACGAGTTTGGCGGTGTGCCGTGTTGGAAGAGCAGCCCGGCCTCAACCAGCCGGTCCAATGCATGCCACACCTCCGTCTGGCTCCGCGGCGCGGCGACGGCCGCGAGCAGCTCGCAAGAGAACTCCCGCCCGATAGCGGCGCCGACCTGCGCCATTTCCTTCGCAGCCGGCCCGAGCCGGTCGAGCCGGGCCATGAGCGAGGCGTGCAGCGTCGCGGGCACGGCGCGCGCGGCGGCCGGCGTCCTGGAAAGAACGAGCTGCGCACCGCATTCGTGCTCATTGGTCTCGATCACCGCCTTGGTGAGCTCCTCCACGAAGAGCGGCACGCCGTCCGTCCGCGCGACGATCTCGTGCACCGCCTCGGCCGGCAAGGCCCTGTTGTTCCCTGCGACCCGCTGCGCCAGCGCCGCACTGTCGCGCTGGTCCAGCCGGTCAAGCGTCAGGGTGGTCACGTGTCTCTGGCCGGTCCAGGGCGGCGAGAACTCGGGTCGGAACGTAATCAGGAGCAGTACGGCTGAACGCTGCGCCCAATCCACGACTTGGTCGAGCTGCTCCTGCGACGTGGGATCGACCCAATGGGCGTCCTCGAACACCATTAACACCGGCCCCCGCTGCGCGAGCGTCGCGAGCTGCCGCAGCAGCGCCTCGAACGTCTGCTGCTTCTTGCGCTGAGGCGTGAAGTCCGGGGCCGGGTAACGGCCAGTGGCGGTGGCCGGGATCGACAGAAGCTCGGCGAGAAGCGCCACGTCCTCGTTCGACGGCTGCGTCGGGGCGAACAGTGTCTTCAGCTTGGTGAGCTTGGTCTCCGCCGTGTCCTCGCGCGCGAAACCGGCGGCGTGCTCCAGCTGCGCGATGATCGGGTGCAATGCGCTGTCCTGATGGTGCGGCGAGCAGAAGTAGCGCAAGCACGTGTGTGGTTCGCTCGCCAGCCGCTGCTGGAGCGCAGCGGTAATGCGCGACTTGCCGATGCCTGGCTCGCCGGAAAGCAGCACGACCTGACCCTCGCCGCTCTTGGCCCCCTGCCAGCGCCGAAGCAACAGCTCGATCTCCTCCTCACGCCCAACAAGAGGCGTCTGACCGCCGGATGGATGCAGTGCTTCGAACCGGTTCTCGACCTTGCTTTCTTCCAAGACACGCCAAGCCGGCACAGGCTCGACAAAACCTTTCACTTCGGCTGCGCCGAGGTCCTCGTATTCGAAGAGACCGCCGGTCAGCCGATGCGTGCCTCGGTCAATGACCACCGCGTTTGGTGCGGCAAGAGCTTGCAGCCGGGCGGCGAGATTCGGCGTCTCGCCGACCACAGCCTGCTCTTGGGCAGCGCCGGCTCCAATGAGATCGCCGACCACGACGAGTCCGGTCGCGACGCCGATACGGACCCGCAGCGGCACCTCTGGAGCAGGGAGTTGCCCGACAGCGTCCACGAGCGCAAGGCCAGCTCGAATCGCCCGCTCGGCGTCGTCCTCATGTGCCGCGGGATAGCCGAAGTAGACGAGCACCCCGTCGCCCATGTACTTGGCGACGAAACCATCGAAGCGGCGAACGGTATCGGCAACGCATTGGTGATACGCGCCGATTACATCGCGCAGGTCCTCGGGATCGAGACGCGCGGCGAGCGCCGTCGAGCCGATGAGATCGCAAAACATCACCGTCAGTTGCCGCCGCTCGGCGGATGCAGTCGATTGCGGCAAAGCGGGGTCGTGTTGGAGGCCCAGCTGCACCAGCCCTGACGCGGGGCCGAGCTTCGTACCGCAATCGCCACAGAACTTTGAAGCTGGCGAGTTAAAACAGCCGCAACGCGGACATGGAATGGGCAGCGGCGCCCCGCACTCCGTGCAGAAACGCTTCTCCTCAGGTACCTTCGCATAGCAGCTCAGGCATTCCATACGGCACCTACGCCATCGGAGATGTCCCAGGATATCACGTTTGGCACGCTTAAACGGGGCGCGACCTCAGAGGTCCCAACGCCAATGCTCGGGCACCCAGCGATAGGCGGCGCCATCCCGCGCAACGGTAGATGCCTGTATTCTGGCCCGACGGCCTGGATGCAGCGGTCTCGGCTTTTGCAAATTGCGAGGTCGCCACCGCGCCCCCGAAGGCGAACGTGCTGTCTCTGAGTGCCTGAAGTCTCGTGATAAGCATGATCTTCCTCCCTGCTTTTGTGGCCCGGGTGTAGTCC
>CAVOML010000004.1:0-190318 GCA_963697015.1 uncultured Alphaproteobacteria bacterium | reverse complement strand
GACGGGGCCAACCTGTGGGAGCGGACGGCTGCGTTGGCGCTCGCCACAGGTTCGAAAATCTCCTCGCACTTCTCGCATCGCGGCTACAATTCCTGCGCCAATTTGCTGCGCAAGACGCTGCCGGAGCGCAATATCGCGATCAAGCTGAACTCGGACGCCGTGTTCGAGTTTCCCTATGGCGACGGCTACTGGAGCAAGCTGCTCAACCGTTCGTACTCTTATGAAGACGAGTTGGAGCTGCTGTTCCGCGACTCCGTTGACGTCGACTACACCTTCGTCGATTGCGGCGCCAATTACGGCTATTGGTCCGTGCTGGTGTCGAGCAAGCCGTTCGGCGCGCACAAGGCGATCGCGATCGAGCCTTCAGGGCAGAATTTTCCAAAGCTCGCCAACAATGCGCGCGTCAACGACAACCGTTTCGAGCTGATGAAATGCGCGATTGGCTCGGTTCGTGGCACGGCGCATCTCACTGGTACCAAGCACGAAGCCTTTAGCATCGCCGGCGCGGGCAGCGGCGGTGAGAAAGTGCCGGTCATTGCGCTCGACAACCTCATCGACGACGGCAGGGTTTCGGCCAACGGCAAATATCTCATCAAGCTCGACGTCGAGGGTGTCGAGATCGAGGCGATCAAGGGCGGGTCGCGGCTGTTGCAGACCGACAGCGTCGTGCTGTGCGAAGAACACGGCAATGACCGCGAGCACACGGTGTCGCGCTATATCCTGGAAAAGACGCCGCTCACGCTGATGGTCTACGATCCGCTCTCGAGCCGGCTCGAGACCGTCAAGGAACTCTCGATCCTCGACCGCATCAAGGTTTCGTCCCACGTCGGCTACAATGTGTTCGGCACCGCAAGCGCGTTCTGGCAAAACCGGATCAATGCGCTTAATGCGAATGCCGCGCGCCGCATGCAATGAAAGACTAGAGCACGATGTCCGTCCGCCGCCTAGCGCCCAAGGAAGTGCAGCCCGCGAGTTTTGCGTTCTCGGACGAGAACCTCGCCTGGGCCAGGAAGGAGATCGCCAAATATCCGCCGGGACGCCAGGCGTCGGCGGCAATTGCCATTCTGTGGCGAGTGCAGGAGCAGCATGAGGGCTGGGTATCGGAAGCTGCGATCCGTGCGGTGGCCGATCTGCTGGAAATGCCCCACATCCGCATGCTGGAAATCGCGACCTTCTACACGATGTTCCAGCTCTCGCCGGTCGGCAAGAAGGCGCATGTCCAGGTCTGCGGCACCACGCCCTGCCGGCTGCGCGGCGCGGGCGACATCATCGACGTCTGCAAGAGCCGCATTCATCACGATCCCTTCCATCTCTCCAAGGACGGCAATTTCAGCTGGGAGGAAGTGGAGTGCCTGGGCGCCTGCGTGAACGCGCCGATGGTGCTGATCTGGAAGGATACCTATGAGGACCTGACCAAGGAGAACTTTGGCAAGGTGCTCGACGGCTTTGCGTCCGGCAATCCACCCAAGCCGGGTCCGCAGAACGGCCGCCAGTTTTCCGCGCCCATCACCGGGCCGACCACGCTGAAGGAAGTCACCTGATGCGGGCTCGCGCGAAACGCAAACCGCTGATTGGAGAAGCTGTTTAGTCATGCTCGACGACAAGGATCGCATCTTCAAGAACCTCTACGGCCTCCACGACTGGGGCCTCGAAGGCGCGCGCAAGCGTGGCGCATGGGACGGCACCAAGGCCATCATCGACAAGGGCCGCGACTGGATCATCAACGAGATGAAATCCTCCGGCCTGCGCGGCCGCGGCGGGGCGGGCTTCCCGACCGGCATGAAATGGTCGTTCATGCCCAAGGAATCCAAGGACGGAAGGCCGAGCTATCTCGTGGTCAATGCCGACGAGTCCGAGCCCGGCACCTGCAAGGACCGCGAGATCATGCGGCACGACCCGCATCTCCTGGTCGAGGGCTGCCTGCTCGCGAGCTTCGCGATGGGCGCGCATGCCTGCTACATCTATGTGCGCGGCGAGTTCATCCGGGAACGCGAGCATCTGCAGGCCGCAGTCGATCAGGCCTATGAGGCGAAGCTGATCGGCGAGGACAATGTCAACGGCTGGCCGTTCGATCTCTATGTGACCCACGGGGCCGGCGCTTATATCTGCGGCGAGGAGACCGCGCTGCTGGAAAGCCTCGAGGGCAAGAAGGGCCAGCCGCGGCTGAAACCGCCGTTCCCGGCCAATGTCGGCCTCTACGGCTGCCCGACCACCGTCAACAATGTCGAGTCGATTGCGGTTGCGCCCGATATCCTTCGCCGTGGAGCGGCGTGGTTCTCGGCCATCGGCCGGCCCAACAATGTCGGCACAAAGCTGTTCTGCGTCTCCGGCCATGTCGAACGTCCTTGCAACGTCGAAGAAGCCATGGGCATTCCGTTCCGGGAACTGATCGAGCGGCATTGCGGTGGCATTCGCGGCGGCTGGGACAATCTCAAGGCGGTCATTCCCGGCGGCTCGTCGGTGCGCATGGTGCCGGCCGAGCAGATCATCGACACGCCGATGGATTTCGACAGCCTCGGCAAGCTGCGTTCCGGCCTCGGCACCGCGGCGGTGATCGTGATGGACAAGTCGACCGACCTGATCCGGGCGATCGCGCGCATCTCCTATTTCTACAAGCACGAGAGCTGCGGCCAGTGCACGCCCTGCCGCGAGGGCACGGGCTGGATGTGGCGAGTCTTGAGCCGCATGGCCGAGGGTCGCGCCCACAAGCGCGAGATCGACATGCTCTTGGAAGTCACCAAGCAGGTCGAAGGCCACACGATCTGCGCGCTCGGCGATGCCGCGGCCTGGCCGATCCAGGGCCTGATCGCGCATTTCCGTCACGAGATCGAAGCACGGATCGACGAATATTCGCGCAAGGCGGATCTCGACGATCAGGGCGTGCTCGATCCCGCGCACATGGTCGCGGCGGAGTAGAAGCAATGACCAAGATCATCGTCGATGGCAAAGAGATCGATGTTCCGCCGGAATACACGCTGCTGCAGGCGTGCGAGGCCGCGGGCGCCGAGATCCCGCGCTTCTGCTACCATGAGCGGCTGTCGATCGCCGGCAATTGCCGGATGTGTCTGGTCGAGGTGAAGGGCGGACCGAAGCCGGTCGCAAGCTGCGCCTGGGGCGTGCGCGATTGCCGTCCAGGTCCCAAGGGCGAGCCGCCCGAGATTTCCACGCGTTCGCCGATGGTGAAGAAGGCGCGCGAAGGCGTGATGGAGTTTTTGCTGATCAACCATCCGCTGGACTGCCCGATATGCGACCAGGGCGGTGAGTGCGACCTGCAGGACCAGGCGATGGGCTATGGCGTCGACGCCAGCCGCTTCGCCGAGAACAAGCGCGCGGTCGAGGACAAATATCTGGGGGCGCTGGTCAAGACCTCGATGAACCGCTGCATTCAATGCACGCGCTGCGTCCGCTTCTCCGCCGAAGTCTGCGGGGCGCCGGAAATGGGCGCGACCGGCCGCGGCGAGGACATGGAAATCACGACCTATCTCGAGCATGCGCTGACATCCGAACTGCAGGGTAATCTCGTCGATATCTGCCCGGTCGGCGCGCTGACCTCGAAGCCGTATGCCTTCGCGGCGCGGCCCTGGGAGCTCGGCAAGACCCAATCCGTCGACGTGATGGATGGCGTCGGCTCGTCGATCCGTGTCGACACCCGCGGCCGGGAGGTGATGCGCATCCTGCCGCGCATCAACGAGGCCGTGAACGAGGAGTGGATTTCCGACAAGACCCGCCACGTGGTCGATGGCCTGCGTACGCAACGGCTCGACCGGCCCTACATCCGCGAGAACGGCAAGCTCCGCGCCGCCTCCTGGACCGAAGCGTTCAGTGCGATCGCGGCCAAAGCCGGCCACGTCGACGGCAAGCGCATCGGCGCCATTGCCGGCGATCTTTCCGGTGTCGAAGAAATGTTCGCACTGAAGGAGCTGCTGGCGAAATGCGGCTCGGCCAATCTCGCGGTGCAGGGCGGCGACGCCTTCGATCCCAAGCTCGGCCGCGCCGCCTACATCTTCAATCCGACCATCGCCGGCATCGACCAGGCCGATGCGTTGCTGATCATCGGCTCCAACCCGCGCCGGGAAGCCGCCGTCCTCAACGCGCGGATCCGCAAGCGCTGGCGCACCGGACAGCTCAAGGTCGGCGTGATCGGCGCCAGGGCCGATCTCACGTACGACTATGAATATCTCGGCGCGGGCACCGACACGCTCAGCGATCTCGCGGCTGGCAAGGGCGCCTTCGCCGACGTTCTCAGGAATGCCCAGCATCCGATCGTGCTGGTCGGCTCCGGCGCTGCCGCACGGCACGACGGCGCGGCGGTGCGGGCGCTCGCCGCAAGGCTCGCGGGCGATCTCGGCGCGATCAAGGACGGCTGGAATGGCTTTGGCGTCCTGCAGGACACCGCCTCGCGCGTCGGCGCGCTCGACATCGGCTTTGTGCCTGGCGCAGGCGGCTTGAGCGCAGCGCAGATGACGACCTTTGGAACGCTCGACGTGCTCTTCCTGCTCGGCGCCGATGAGATCAAGGTGCCCGACGGTACCTTCGTGGTCTACATCGGCACTCATGGGGACAAGGGCGCGCACCGCGCCGACGTCATCCTGCCAGGTGCGGCCTACACCGAGAAGTCCGCGATCTACGTCAACACGGAAGGCCGGGTGCAGATCGGTGGCCGTGCGTCGTTCCCGCCCGGAGAGGCGCGCGAGGATTGGGCCATCATCCGGGCGCTCTCGGATGTTCTGGGCAAGAAGCTGCCCTACGACTCGCAGCCGGCGCTGCGGCAAGCGATCTTCAAGGTCGCGCCGCACTTGATGCGTGTCGACCAGATCGAAGCCGGCAACGCGGCCGACATCAAAAAACTGGCGGGGAAGGGCGGCGGCCTCGAGAAGACGCCGTTCAAGTCGTCGGTTGAGGATTTCTACCTGACCAATCCGATCGCTCGCGCTTCGGCGGTCATGGCGGAATGCTCCCGCCTTGCCTCCGGGCAGATGTTGACGGCAGCGGAATAGGCGTGAACTGATGGCTGATTTCTTCGCAAGCTCGTTCTGGACCGGCTTCCTCTGGCCGCTAATCATCATGGTTGCGGAGAGCGTGCTCTTGCTCGTCGTGCTCCTGATCGCGATCGCCTACATCCTGCTCGCCGACCGCAAGATCTGGGCGGCTGTGCAGATCCGGCGCGGTCCCAACGTGGTCGGACCCTGGGGCCTGCTGCAATCCTTTGCCGACCTGCTGAAGTTCGTGCTGAAGGAGCCGATCATTCCCTCCGGCGCCAACAAGGGCGTGTTTCTCCTTGCTCCATTGGTGTCTTGCGTGCTCGCGCTCGCGGCCTGGGCGGTGATCCCGACCAATCTCGGCTGGGCGATCTCCGACATCAATGTGGGGGTCCTCTACATCTTCGCGATCTCATCGCTGTCGATCTACGGCATCATCATGGCCGGCTGGTCGTCGAACTCGAAATATCCGTTCCTGGCCGCGCTGCGCTCGGCGGCGCAGATGGTGTCTTACGAAGTCTCGATCGGCTTCGTCATCATCACGGTCCTGCTCTGCGCCGGCACGCTCAATCTCTCGGCCGTGGTCGAGGCCCAGAAGCTGCATGGCTTCGCCAGCCTGATCGGCCTGCCGAAGCTGACCATCCTGAACTGGTATGTGTGGCCGCTGTTCCCGATGTTCGTGGTGTTCTACGTCTCGTCGCTGGCGGAAACCAACCGGCCGCCCTTCGACCTCGTCGAGGCCGAGTCCGAGCTGGTCGCGGGCTTCATGGTCGAATACGGCTCGACGCCGTATCTGCTCTTCATGCTCGGCGAGTACGTCGCAATCACCACGATGTGCGCGTTTGCGACGATCCTGTTCCTGGGCGGCTGGCTGCCGCCGGTGGACCTGCCGCCGTTCAACTGGATCCCCGGGGTGATCTGGTTCGCGCTGAAACTGTTCTTCATGTTCTTCCTGTTCGCGATGGCGAAGGCGATCGTGCCGCGCTACCGCTACGACCAACTGATGCGACTCGGCTGGAAGGTGTTTCTGCCGCTCTCGCTGGCGATGGTGATCATCGTCGCCGGCGTGCTGCATTTCGCCGACATCGCGCCGAAGTGAGGGTCACCATGGGTATCAATATCAACGCCACCGCCCGCTCGCTGCTGCTGTCCGAATTCGTATCGGCATTCTTCCTCACCATGCGCTATTTCTTCCAGCCGAAGGCGACGCTGAACTATCCCTTCGAGAAGGGGCCGATCTCACCGCGTTTCCGCGGCGAGCACGCGCTGCGCCGCTATCCCAACGGCGAAGAGCGCTGCATCGCCTGCAAGCTCTGTGAGGCGATCTGCCCGGCGCAGGCGATCACCATCGAGGCCGGCCCGCGCCGCAATGACGGCACCCGCCGCACCGTGCGCTACGACATCGACATGGTGAAATGCATCTATTGCGGCCTGTGCCAGGAGGCCTGCCCGGTCGATGCCATCGTGGAAGGGCCGAATTTTGAATTCGCGACCGAGACGCGCGAGGAACTCTATTATGACAAGGCGAAGCTGATCGCCAATGGCGACCGCTGGGAGCGCGACATTGCGAGATCGATCGCACTCGACGCGCCGTACCGGTGAGATGAGGGCATGATCGTTCCCGCGCTGTTCTTTTACCTGTTTGCCGGCGTCTGCGTCGCTTCCGCCGTGATGGTGGTGGTGTCGCGCAATCCCGTGCACTCGGTGCTCTATCTGATCCTCGCCTTCGTCAATGCCTCCGGCCTGTTCGTGCTGGTGGGCGCCGAATTCCTGGCGATGATCCTGATCGTGGTCTATGTCGGCGCAGTCGCAGTGCTGTTCCTGTTCGTGATCATGATGCTCGACGTCGATTTTGCCGAGCTGCGCGAAGGCTTCATCCAGTACCTTCCGGTCGGTGTCGTGATCGGCGGCATCTTCATGTTCGAGCTTTTGCTCACGGTCGGCGCCTGGGTCATCAATCCCGGCGTCACCAAGCAGATCACGGCGCCGATCCCGACCAACGTCAGCAACACCGAGGCGCTCGGCCTCGTGCTCTACACGAAATACATCTACTATTTCCAACTCGCCGGCATGGTGCTGCTGGTCGCCATGATCGGCGCCATCGTCCTGACATTGCGGCACAAGGCGAACGTCAAGCGGCAGGACATCAACGTGCAGAACGCGCGCACGCCGGAAACGGCCATGGCGGTGCGCAAGGTCGCCTCGGGCCAGGGCTTGCTGGAGCAGGACGCGGCGGAGTGGGTGAAATGACGATCGGGCTCGGACATTACCTCGCCGTCGGCGCGATCCTTTTCACGCTCGGCATTCTCGGCATCTTCCTCAACCGCAAGAACATTATCGTCATCCTGATGTCGATCGAGCTGATCCTGCTCTCGGTCAACATCAACCTGGTGGCGTTCTCGACCTTCCTCGGCGACATCGTCGGCCAGGTGTTTGCGCTTTTGGTGCTGACGGTCGCGGCCGCTGAGGCCGCCATCGGTCTTGCGGTGCTGGTTGTTTACTTCCGCAACCGCGGCTCGATTGCGGTCGAAGACGTCAATCTGATGAAGGGCTAGGGCAGCGGATATGATCGAGGCAATCGTCTTTCTGCCGCTGCTCGGCGCCATCCTGGCAGGTATCATCTCGCTGGTCGGCGCGCATGCGCGCTGTCCGGGCGGCGACACCGTCGAGCATCACGATGATGCGCATGGCGACGCCCACGCGCACGCTTCGGAAGCCCATGACGACCAAGCCGACGACCACGGTCATGATGATCGCCACGTCTCCGAGCCGCCAGCCGCCGGCTCGCGCGCGGCCGAGCTGATCACGACCGGACTGCTGTTTGTCTCCGCTGCGCTGTCCTGGGTCGTCTTCGTCGATGTCGGCTTCATGCATCACGATGCCACCATTCCGCTGTTCCCCTGGATCGTCTCGGGCGATTTGCAGGTCAACTGGTCGCTGCGCGTAGACGCCCTGACCGCCGTCATGCTGGTCGTGGTCAACACGGTCTCTTCGCTCGTCCACCTCTATTCCATCGGTTACATGGACGAGGATCCGTACCGGCCGCGTTTCTTCGGTTATCTGTCGCTGTTCACCTTCACGATGCTGATGCTGGTGACCGCGGACAATCTCGTCCAGCTGTTCTTCGGCTGGGAGGGCGTTGGTCTCGCGAGCTACCTGCTGATCGGTTTCTGGTACCAGAAACCGGCGGCGTACGCCGCGGCGATCAAGGCCTTCGTCGTCAACCGCATCGGCGATTTCGGCTTCTTGCTCGGCATATTCGCGATCTTCATGATGCTCAACTCGGTTGATTTCGAGACCATCTTTCACGGCGCGCCAGGGCTCACCGGCAAGACCATCGACTTCATGGGCTGGCACGCCGATGCCCTGACGCTGATCTGCCTGCTCCTGTTCATGGGCGCGATGGGCAAGTCGGCGCAGTTCCTGCTGCACACCTGGTTGCCGGACGCGATGGAAGGCCCGACCCCGGTCTCGGCGCTGATCCATGCGGCGACCATGGTGACCGCCGGTGTGTTCATGGTGGCGCGTCTGTCGCCGCTGTTCGAGCTCGCGCCGAACGCGCAGGCGGTCGTGATGTTCTTCGGCGCGACCACGGCGTTCTTCGCCGCGACCATCGGCCTCGTGCAGAACGACATCAAGCGTATCATCGCCTATTCGACCTGCTCGCAGCTCGGTTATATGTTCGTGGCGATGGGGGCAGGGGCCTATTCGGTCGGCATGTTTCACCTGTTCACACACGCCTTCTTCAAGGCGCTGCTGTTCTTGGGGTCGGGCTCCGTGATCTACGCCATGCATCACGAGCAGGACATCCGCAACATGGGCGGGCTGTGGCGGAAGATTCCCTACACCTTCGCGGTGATGTGCATCGGGACGCTGTCGCTAATCGGATTTCCGCTGTTTGCCGGCTTCTTCTCGAAAGACGCGATCATCGAGTCAGCCTATGCCTCGCACAATTCCGTCGCGACCTATGCCTATATTTTGACGGTGGTCGCGGTTGGCCTCACCTCGTTCTATTCGTGGCGTCTGATCTGCAAGACTTTCTTCGGAGAGCCCCATGATCAGGAACATTATGAAGCGGCGCATGAGAGTCCGCTTTGGATGCTGGTACCCATCGGCGTTCTCGCCGCCGGTTCGATTTTCGCGGGCTTCCCGTTCAAGGCGTTGTTCGCCAGCCCGCATGGCGTCGAGGAATTCTTTCGCGATTCCCTGAAGATGAACCCGCATATCCTCGAAGATATGGAGCACATGCCGTATCTGCTGGGGCAGCTGCCGTTCGTCATGATGGTACTCGGCGCCGTGATCGCTTACATCTTCTACATCCGCCGACCCTATCTCCCGGAAGAGCTCGCTGCGCAGCAGCCGATGCTGTACCAGTTCCTGCTCAACAAATGGTATTTCGACGAGCTCTACGACCTGATCTTCGTGCGCCCCGCCAAGTGGATCGGCTATATGCTGTGGAAGAAGGGTGACGGCTACATCATCGACGGCTTCGGCCCCGATGGTGTCTCGGCCTGGGTGCTCGACGTCACGCGCAACGTCGTCAAGATCCAGACCGGCTATCTCTATCACTACGCCTTCGCGATGCTGATCGGCGTCGCGGGCCTGATCACCTGGTTCATGTTCGGCTTGGAGGCCAGTAAATGACAACCTGGCCCATCCTTTCCGTCGTCACCTTCCTGCCGCTGGTTGGCGCGCTGATCGTCTATATCAGCCGCGGCGACGACGAGGCGGCGAAGCGCAACTCGCGCTGGATCGCGCTCTGGACCACGATCGTCACCTTCGGCATCTCGCTGATCCTGGTCTGGCGCTTCGATCCCTCGAGTACGGACTTCCAGTTCGTCGAGAAGACTTCGTGGCTTGCGACCGGAATCAACTACCACATGGGCGTCGACGGCATCTCGCTGCCGCTGATTATCCTGACCACCGCGATCCTGCCGCTCTGCATCATCGCAAGCTGGCGCTCGGTGACGGTCCGGGTGCGCGAATACATGATGGCGTTCCTGATCCTGGAAACGCTGATGGTCGGCACCTTCGCGGCGCTCGACCTCGTGCTGTTCTATCTGTTCTTCGAGGGCGGCCTCATTCCGATGTTCCTGATCATCGGCGTCTGGGGCGGACCGCGCCGGGTCTATGCGTCCTTCAAGTTCTTCCTCTATACGTTCCTCGGCTCGGTGCTGATGCTGCTTGCCATCATGGCGCTGTACTGGAACGGCAACACGACCGACATTCCGACCCTGCTGCATGCATCGCTGCCGCGCTCCCTGCAGACCTGGGCATGGCTCGCGTTCTTTGCCTCCTTCGCGGTGAAGCTGCCGATGTGGCCGGTGCACACCTGGCTGCCGGATGCCCATGTCGAGGCGCCGACCGCGGGTTCGGTGATCCTGGCCGCGATCCTCCTGAAAATGGGCGGTTACGGATTCCTGCGCTTCTCGCTGCCGATGTTCCCGCTCGCCTCGCACGATTTCGCGCCGCTGATCTACACGCTCTCGGTCATCGCCATCATCTACACCTCGCTGGTGGCGCTGATGCAGGATGACATGAAGAAGCTGGTTGCCTATTCCTCCGTCGCCCATATGGGCTTCGTCACCATGGGCATCTTCGCCGGCACGATGCAGGGCGTGGCCGGCGGCATGTTCCAGATGATCTCGCACGGCATCGTCTCCGGCGCGCTGTTCCTCTGCGTCGGCATCATCTACGACCGCATGCATACCCGCGAAATCGCGGCCTATGGCGGGTTGGTCAACCGCATGCCGCTCTATGCGATGGTGTTCATGGTCTTCACCATGGCCAATGTCGGTCTGCCCGGCACGGTCGGCTTCATCGGCGAGTTCATGACGCTGATAGGCACCTTCAAGGTATCGACCTCGACAGCCGTCCTCGCGACGACGGGTGTGATCCTGTCGGCGGCCTATGCGCTGTGGCTCTATCGCAAGATCGTGTTCGGCGCGCTGGTGAAACCGTCGCTGATGTCGATCAAGGACCTGACCTTGCGCGAATGCGTGACGTTATTCCCGTTGGTGGCGCTGTCGATCTTCTTTGGCGTCTATCCGAAGCCGGTGCTGGACATGTCTGCGGCCTCGGTGCAGCAACTCGTCAACAATTACACCACAGCGGTGACGGCCGTGAAAGCCGCCGCGCTGATGCACTAAGGCGTGGCCCATGAGCTTTGAAACCGCAGGCTATCAACTGCTGCCGGTCCTGCCCGAGCTGGTGCTCGCGGTCGGCGCCATGCTGCTCCTGATGTTGGGAGCCTTTCGCGGGCAGGGCACGACGGCGCTCGTCACCTGGCTCGCGGTCTGCCTCTTGGTTGCGACCGGCGCAATCGAGCTGATGCTGCCGGCAGGCAGGCTCACGACCTTCGGCGGTAGCTTCATCGTCGATGGCTTCGCCCGGTTCCTGAAGATCGTGGCCCTGATCAGCTCTGTCGCGACGCTGCTCCTGTCGGTGGAATTCGTGTCCGATCCGTCGCGGCGGATCTTCGAATATTCGATCCTGGTGCTGCTCTCTACGCTCGGCATGATGGTGCTGATCTCGGCCGGTGACCTGATTGTGCTCTATCTTGGCCTCGAGCTGATGTCGCTCGCGCTCTATGTCGTCGCGGCCTCCGACCGCGACAACACCAAATCGACCGAGGCCGGCTTGAAATATTTCGTCCTTAGCGCGCTGGCATCGGGTATGCTGCTCTACGGCGCTTCGCTGATCTATGGTTTCACCGGCACGGTCAGCTTTGCAGGCATCGCCGCAGCCGCCAAGACCGGCAGCATTGGTATCGTGTTCGGCATCGTGTTCCTGCTCGCCGGCCTATGCTTCAAGGTCTCGGCGGTTCCGTTCCACATGTGGACGCCGGATGTCTATGAGGGCGCGCCGACCCCGGTGACGACGTTCTTCGCCTCTGCGCCGAAAGTGGCTGCCATGGCGGTGTTCGTGCGCGTGGCGATGACGGCTTTCCCTGGCATCACCAGCGAATGGCGGCAAATCGTCGTCTTTGTCTCGATCGCCTCGATGGTGCTCGGCGCGTTCGCCGCCATCGGCCAAAAGAACATCAAGCGCCTGATGGCTTATTCTTCGATCGGCCATATGGGTTACGCCCTGATCGGTCTTGCCGCCGGCACGGCCGAAGGCGCACAGGGCGTGCTGGTGTATATGGCGATCTATGTCGCGATGACGCTCGGCGCCTTCGCCGTCATTCTTGCGATAAAGCGTAACGGCCAGGCATTTGAGGAGATCAGCGATTTTGCGGGTCTGTCGCGGACCAACCCGCTGCTCGCCTTCTTCTTCGCGATGTTCCTGTTCTCGCTTGCCGGCGCCCCACCGCTCGCGGGCTTTTTCGCCAAGTGGTACGTGTTCGTCGCGGCGATCAAGGCGGGGCTGTTCACGCTCTCCGTGATCGGTGTGCTGACCAGCGTGGTGGGCGCGTTCTACTATATCACCATCGTCAAGGTGATGTATTTCGACGATCCGCTCACCAAGCTTGATCCGGTGCGCGTGGAGGTAAGTACCGTGGTCGCGGTGACCGGCCTCTTCAACATCCTGTTCTTCTTCTATCCCGGCCCGCTGGTCAGTGCGGCGACCACCGCGGCCAAGTCGCTGTTCTAGATGCCATTCACGCTCGGTCCGCGCGCCATGTCGGCCGGCTACCGGCTCCGGCCTTTCGACCGGGTCGGTTCGACCAACGCCGAAGCCATGGCGAGCGCGCGCAACAGTGAGCGCGGGCCGGTCTGGTTCGTGACGTCGGAGCAGACCGCTGGCCGTGGACGGCGTTTCCGGCCCTGGGTCGCACCGCGTGGGAATCTGGCGAGCAGCATCCTGGAAGTCATGGACGTCGCGCCTGCGGTTGCCGCCACCCTTGGTTTCGCCGCCGGGCTCGCGCTGGAAGCCGCACTTCGCAAAGTCAGCGTCGAGGCCGCAATGCGGGCCGGCGCGGCCGGGCTGAATTTCTCGTTGAAATGGCCGAACGACGTGCTGGCCGGCCGCCAGAAACTCGCTGGCATTTTACTGGAGGCCGAAGCCGTGGATAACAGCCTTGCGGTCGTGGTCGGCATCGGCACCAATGTCGTGGCCGCCCCCGAGGGCACACCGACACCGGCGACCTCGTTGCGGGCACTTGGCATCGATGTCGGCGCCGAGGAACTGTTTGCCGCGCTATCCGACGGCTGGGCGGAGTTTCGGGGCATCTGGGGCAATGGCCGCGGCTTCGGCCAGATTCGAAGGCTCTGGCTGGAGCGCGCCGCCGGCCTCGGGCAGGCGGTCGCGATCAAGTCGGCGGGCACGACCATCGAAGGCACCTTCGACACCATCGACGAGCAGGGCTGCATGATCGTCCGCACACAGGGAGGGCGATTGGTGCCGATCACCGCGGGCGACGTCTATTTCGGCGAGGCCGCCTCCGCAGGAGCGAGCTGATGGCGCGCCCTGACGAACTCACCTTTGCGCCGCTCGGCGGCGTCGGCGAGATCGGCATGAACCTGTCGATCTACGGTCTTGGCAAAGGCCAGCAATGTTCCTGGCTCGCTGTCGACCTCGGCGTCTCCTTCGGCGACGAGGAGCACCTGCCGGGCATCGACCTGATCATGCCGGACATCGGCTTTCTCGAGAAGGAGCGGAAGAACCTGGTTGGACTCGTGCTGACGCACGCCCATGAGGACCATTTCGGCGCCATCCTCGATCTCTGGCCGAAGCTGAAATGCCCGGTCTATGCGACGAAGTTCAGCGCCGCGCTGTTCGAGGCCAAATGTGCGGCCGAGCGCGAGCCGCCGAAAATACCGGTCACCGTGGTGCCGTCGGGTGGCCGCGTCGATATCGGTCCGTTCAGTGTCGAGTTCGTTCCGGTCGCTCATTCGATCCCCGAGTCGCATGCGCTCGCGATCCATACCGAGATCGGCACCGTCCTGCATACCGGCGACTGGAAGATCGATCCCACCCCGATCATCGGGCTTCCTACGGATGAGCGGCGGCTGCGCGAACTGGGGGATGCCGGCGTGCTGGCTCTGGTGGGGGATTCCACCAACGCCGTGCGCGAGGGCCGTTCGCCTTCGGAAGCCGAGGTCGCCAGGACCATCACCGAGCTCGTGAAGTCTGCCAGGGGTCGCGTCGCGGTCACGACCTTTGCCTCCAATGTCGCGCGCATCAAGGCGGTGGCGGACGCCGCCAAGGCCGCCGACCGCGAAGTCGTGGTGGTCGGCCGCGCCATAGAGCGGGTGGTGCAGGTCGCGCGCGAGACCGGCTATCTCGACGGCGTGCAGAATTTCCGCGGCACCGATCTCTACGGCCATTTTCCGGCGGACAAGGTGCTGGCGCTGTGCACCGGCAGCCAGGGCGAGCCGCGCGCGGCGCTGGCGCGGATCGCCGGCAACGATCACCCGCAGGTGACGCTGAACAAGGGCGACAGCGTAATCTTCTCCTCGCGCACCATTCCCGGCAACGAGAAGGCGGTCGGCGCCATCATCAACGGCTTGGTGGCGCAGGGTGTCGAGGTCATCACGGACCGCACGCATCTGGTACACGTGTCAGGCCATCCGCGCCGCGACGAGCTGCGCGACATCATTTCCTGGGTGCGGCCGCAGCTCCTGATTCCCGTGCATGGGGAGGCGCTGCATCTGTCGGAGCACGCGCGATTGGCGCGTGCCGCTGGCGTGCCAAAGGTCCTGACCTGCCGCAATGGCGACCTGATCAAGCTCGGCCCTGGCGACCCCGGCATCATCGCCCAGCTGCCGGCGGGGCGGCTCTACAAAGACGGCACCATTCTGGAAGATGCCAAGTCTCGCGCCGTGGTCGAACGGCGTCGGATGGGCTTTGCCGGCTGCGTCTTTGTCGCGATCGCCATGACCGAAAAGGGCGAATTGGCCGACGATCCCGAGGTTGATCTCGTCGGCATCCCCGAGAAGAATAAGGCTGGCGAGGAGCTCGACGACATCGTGTTCGATGTGGTGGTTTCCACAGTGGAGGGCCTGCCAAGGGCGCGGCGGCGCGATCCGGATGCGCTGGCAGAATTGGTGCGCAGGGCTGTGCGGTCGGCGCTGAACGAGCAGTGGGGCAAGAAGCCACTCTGCCTTGTTCATGTGCTCGAAGTGTAAACGGAGGGAATGATGCTCGGCCGGCTCAATCATGTCGCCATCGCCGTCAAGGATGCCGAGAAGGCCGCCAGGATCTATGGCGCAGCCTTCGGCGCCGAAATCTCAAAGGCCGTGCCGCTGCCCGAGCACGGCGTCATCACCGTGTTCGTGACGCTGCCCAACACCAAGATCGAATTCATCGAGCCGCTCGGCGAAACGTCGCCGATCGTAAAATTCCTGGAGCGCAATGCCGACGGCGGCATTCATCACGTCTGCTACGAGGTGTCAGACATCATTGCCTCGCGCGATACCCTGATCAAGGAAGGCGCGCGGGTGCTTGGCGACGGCACGCCCAGGATCGGCGCGCACGGCAAGCCGGTGCTGTTCCTGCACCCGAAGGACTTTTCCGGGGCGCTCGTCGAAATCGAACAGAGCTAGAGAAGATGGCCTACACCATCTCAACTGGGTTCGCGATCTACTTTGTGATCTGGTGGATCACGCTGTTTCTGACGCTGCCGTTCGGCGTGCGCAGCCAGCACGAGGACGGCGTCGGCGCGCCCGGAACGGATCCCGGCGCGCCCATCGCAACCCGGATGGGCCGAAAGTTGATCTGGACCACGATCATATCAGCAGTGATTTTCGGCCTTGCGATGCTCGCCTATAATGCCGGCTATCTCTCCATCGAGCGGCTATCGAAGCTGATGGGGATGCCGTTCTAGCGCATGATCCGGAAAAGTGTGTAGCGGTTTTTCCGAAAAGATCATGCGTAAAAGAGAATCCATGCCGGCTCTCCGGGAGAAAACCATGACCATGTTCGAGCGAATCGTAATCGGGCTCCTGGTGCTGATCATCGCAGGGCTTGGTGCTGCGTTCTACACCGACTGGAAGCTCGCCGTGCAGGTCCGCACGCTGAAATCCTTCGCCGAAAGCTATGTCTTTGCCGAAGCGGTCGCGGCCTGCGAGAAGACGCAGAGTTCGACGCCGTTCAAATGGAACGGCGGCACCAACACCTCGATCGTGGGCCTCAATTCGGTCAAGCTCGACAAATTCACCGTGAATTCGAGCTACACGCTGGTCGCCGACGGCGTCTATTGCGACTACGATCCGATCAAGCACAAGGCCAGTATCGGCAACAATTTCCTCGAGCGTGAAGAATTCTAGTCGCTTCCGGACGTGGTCCCATGACATCACAGCAGCGACCGGCCGGCGATCTCCGATCTGACCGGTATCGAATTCTGAAAGAGGCCGATCTCCGCGATCACTTGTCGGGGCTTTCCGAGGTTGCGGGAAGGCTGGGCGGTGCAGCGGCGAGCTGGACCATCAGCGAGGTGGGAGACGGCAACCTCAATCTCGTCTTCATCGTGAAAGGCACTAAAGGCGGTATAGCCGTCAAGCAGGCGTTGCCCTATGTACGGCTCGTCGGCGAAAGCTGGCCGCTGCCGCTGTCGCGTTCGCACTACGAATATCTGGCGCTGACTCATCAGGCCCGGCTCGCACCCGGACTCGTTCCGGCCGTGCTCCATCACAATGAGGCGCTGGCGCTGGTCGCCATGGAGCTGCTCGAGCCCCATATCATCATGCGCAAGGGGCTGGTCGCCGGGACCACGTACCCGCACTTCGTCGAGGAGATCACGACCTTTCTGGCGCGGACGCTGTTCTTCAGCTCCGATCTCGCGTTGCCGGCGGCCGAAAAGAAGGAGGGGATCGCGGCATTTGCCGGCAATCATGCGCTGTGCAAGATCACCGAAGATTTGATTTTCACCGATCCCTATCGCGTCGCCGAGCAGAACCGCTGGACTTCGCCCTGGCTCGACGCGACCGCTGAAAGCTTCCGCGAAGACCTCGAGGCGCATGTCGCGATCTCCCGTCTCAAGCTGAAATTCCTGGGTTCGCCGGAAGCATTGATCCATGGCGACCTTCACACCGGCTCGATCATGGTGACCGAGCGCGAAACACGGGTGATCGATCCGGAGTTCGCTTTTTATGGGCCGATGGGGTTCGATATCGGCGCGGTGATCGGCAATCTCTTGATGAGCTATGTGGCATCGCCCGGCCATGAGCGTTCACCGAATGAGCGGCGCGCCTTCGAGGCTTGGGTGTTGCAGACCGTCGAACAGGTCTGGACGGAGTTCGCACGCAAGTTCCTGGAGCTCTGGCGCAACGAGGCCAACGGCGATGCCTATCCGGCGACGTTATTTGAGGGCAGCGCTGGAGTGCAGCGGCTCGAAGTCGAACGGCAGGCCTACATCGCGCGGCTGTTTGCGGATACCGTGAGTTTCGCCGCCGCAAAGACCATCCGCCGTATCCTGGGGCTCGCGCACAACATCGATTTCGAATTGATCGAAGACGAGAAGCTTCGTGCCACATGCGAGGCGCGGAGCCTGCGGCTGGCGCGCGACATGCTGGTGAACACCGGCTCATTCCCGTCCATATCTGCCGTGACCAGGGCCGCTCGCGAAGTGCGCGACTGGCAGCCGGACTTCGTCCGCTAGGGTCTAGCTAATCTGCAGCCTTGGCTCGCAGCCGCTGCGCATAGACGTTGATCACGAGCGCCGCGAGCAGGATGAGGCCGCGGATCAATATCTTCAGGAAACTGTCGATATTGACGTGGTCGAGTCCGTTGTTGAGGACGCCGAGCACGAACAGGCCGACAATGGTATTGCCGATGCCGCCGCGGCCGCCGAACAGGCTGGTGCCGCCGACCACGACGGCGGCGATCGAGTCGAGCAGATAGGTGTCGAACTCGTTCTGCTGGGCGCTGCCGAAATGGGCGACGCCGAGCATGCCGCCGATGCCGGCGCAGACCGCCGCGATCACCATGACGCTGCCGAGGATCAGGTTGACGTTGAGGCCCGAATATTCGGCGGCCTCGCGGTTTCCGCCGACCATGTAGACATAGCGGCCGAAGCGCGTGTAGGTCAGCACGAGGTGACCCGCGAGCAGCATCACGGCTGCCACAATGACGATCCACGGGATGCCGCCGATCGAGCCGGATCCCAGCGTCGAGATCAGCGGCGGCACCTTGTAGGCGATCTGGCCGCGCACCAGCAGTGCCGAAATGCCGGCGGCGATCTGCATCATGGCGAGCGTCATGATGAAGGAGGGGATGCCAATCAGGGTGAGGCCGAGCGCATTGACAACGCCGAGCAGGGCGCAGAGCAGCAGTGCAAGCAGGATCGCCGCCCATCCGGGCAACGGGATGTTGGCGATGTTCACATAGGATTCCTGCAGGGTGAAATAGGCGACCGCGATGCCCGTGACATTGGCGATGCTGGCGATCGAAAGGTCGATCTCGGCGCAGAGGATGACGAAGGTCAGCCCGACGGCGATGACGCCCGTCACCGACACCTGGGTCAGGATGTTGCCGATATTGTCGATGGTGGCAAAGGACGGGCTTGCAACGGCGAAGAAGGCAAACAGCAGGATCAGCGTCAGGAACGGCGCGATGTTGCGCATCTGCGAGCGCAGGAAGGAGGCGATGCCGCGTGGCTTGCGGTCCGCCGGAACTGTCTCACTGCTCGCCATCACGCCTCTCCGTTACGCCGCTTCCAGCAGGCGGTCCTTGCTCACCACCTCATTGGCGAATTCACGCACGACCGTACCGCGCTTGAGCACGAGGATGCGATCGGCCAAAGACAGCACCGTTTCCGGTTCCGTCGACAACACGATGATCGCCAGCCCCTTGGCGCGGAGATCTCGAACGATATTGATGACGTCGTTCTTGGCGCCGACATCCATGCCGCGGGTCGGCTCGCACAACACCAGAAGCCGCGGCGGATAGGTCAGCCATTTCGCCAGCGCCACCTTCTGCTGATTGCCCCCGGAGAGCATGCCGAGGTCGAGGCCGACGACCGGCGGCCTGATCTGCAATTGCTCGACCTGCCGTTTCGCAATTTCCCGCTCGCGATCGGGCTTGAGCAGCAGGGCCGAGATGCGCTCCAGAATGCTGATCGAGATGTTCTTGTAGACCGGCTCCTGGTGGAACAGCATCGCGCGGCGGCTTTCCGGCACCAAGGCAACGCCTGCGCGTCGCGCGGCAGCTGTGCTGGAAAAGGCTTTTCTGGTACCGTCCACCACAAGCGTTCCGCTGTCGGGCTTCAGCTTGCCGAACAGGATTCGCGACAGCTCCTGCTGCCCGCAGCCCATGAATCCATAGATGCCCAGCACCTCGCCGGAACGCGCCTCGAACGAGACGTCTTGCAGGCTGCGGGCGAGCGAGAGTTGGTCGACCTTTAGAACTACCGATCCGGCGTTGGGCGGCGGGAGGGTGAGGTCGTCGGTATAGCTGTGCTCCAGCGCTTCGCCGGCGCGGCCGATCATGGCTTCGATAAGCGCGCCCTTGGTCGTCGCCGCGGCCGCCGTCTCGGCGACTTTCCGGCCATTGCGGAAGACTGTCACGATATCGGAGACCCGCAAAATGTCCTCGATGAAATGGGAGATAAAGACGATCCCCGTGCCTTCGTCGCGAAGTCGCCGCAACGTCGCGAACAGCCGCTCGACCTCCGGCGGCGAGAGCGCAGACGTCGGCTCATCCAGGATGATGATGCGGGCGCCGGAGAACAGCACGCGCGCGATCTCGATCAGTTGTTGCAGCCCGATGGGCAGGTCGCCAAGCCGGGAGAGCGGATCGACGTCGATTCCGAAGCGCGCGAGTTGCTCGCCGGCCTCGCGCGCCATGCGGCGCCATTGCACAAGGCCGATGGCGTTGGTCGGCTGGTTGCCGAGAAACACGTTCTCGGCAACCGTCAGATCAGGCGCGATGCTGAGCTCCTGATGCACCATGGCGATGCCGGCGGCACGCGCATCGCGCGCCGACCGGAAGCGGGTCTCCTGTCCGTCCAGCAGGAAGCGGCCGGAAAACTCCGGGTGCACGCCGGCGATAATCTTCATCAGCGTGCTCTTGCCTGCGCCGTTCTCGCCGACGAGACCATGGATCTCGCCGGGAAGAAGCGCGAAGTCGACCCCGCGCAGCGCCTCGACGCCACCAAAGGTCTTGCCGATCCCCTTTAGTTCGAGGAGGGGGGAGGAGCCTTCCGCCACGGCCGGCTCAGATCAGGAAATGATCCTCCATCCACTGCATGCCCGCCGCATTGGCCTTGGTCACGACGGGGCCGTCGGTCACCACGCTCTTTGGAATGCCCTGGCCGCTCTTCTCGCCGGCGACGACGGCAGCGACACCCGCAACGATCGCGCCGCCATGGATGCGGCAGGAGGGATTGCGGACGGTCGCGTACATCCGGCCTTCGCTCACCGCCTGGATCGCCGGCGGCATGGCATCGACCCCGCCGATCAGGATGTTGGTGCGGTTATGCGCCTTCATGATATTGGCGGCGGCGAGCGCCATGTCGTCATTGTGGAAAAAGGCCGCGTCGATCTGCGGGTATTTGGTCAGATAGGTCTCCCATAGGCGCGCCGTCTTGGAGACGTCCCAATCGGCGGGCTGGGTATCGAGCACCTCGATGTTGGGAAATTGCTTCACGACGGAGTTGAAGCCTTTGGCGCGGCCCTGCGCGCCGGTATGGCCGAGCGCGCCCTGGGTCATGATCATCTTGCCCTTGCCGCCGATTGCGTTGCAGAGCGCCTGGGTCACCGAAGCGCCCATGAACTCATTGTCGGGCGCCAGGAAGGAGTGGACATTGATCTGGTCGAGTGGCGCGATCAGCGTGTCCATGTCGATCACGGGGGTACCGGCGTCGATCATCTTCTGCACGGGCTGGGTCAGGGTGCCGATGCCAAACGCCTGGATCGCGACAAAATCCCACTTCTGCGAGGCCATGTTGTCGATGGCGGCGCGCTGCTTGACGGCATCGAGCTGGCCGTCGAACCAGGTCACCTCGACATTGAACAGCTTGCCCCATGCTTCCGCAGCCTGCTTGCCCTGGGCGCACCAGGTGGCCTGCAGGCCGGCGTTGGAGAAGGCGGCTTTCAGCGGCTTTTCCGATCGTCCCAGTTCAGCCGCCAGCGCCGATGTGCTCATGCCCAATCCGCCGAGCAGGGCGCTAGCGGCGCCGGCGGTTGCCACCGCCTGCAAAAGGTCGCGCCTGGTGGTTGTGGATTTGTCATTCCCGGACATCGCTCACTCCCTTGTTGCTGTTTGTCCCCCGAGGCGTCGTTGCTCGCGCCGCGGATTGCGGGCAGTGTCTCACAATCGGAATGTTAACGCTACGGGCTGCCGAGCGAAAGGCGGAAGGGGGACGTCAGGCGTCGCCTTGTGCGACAACGCCTTCAATCTCGGTCAATAATTTCTTCCAGGCGGCATCGATCTCGGGCGACCAGTCGGCGCCCAGCAGCTGGCGCAAGGTCGCGGCGATCACGCCGAAGAACGCGACGAACAGATCGCGCGGCGTGCCGTAGGCGTCGTGCGAGGACACTTCGCATTCGATCATGCGGAATTTGCCGCTGCGCTCGCCTGCGAAATCCAGGATCGATTCGATGGTCATTGACAGCATCGAGCCCTTCACGAGCTCGCTGCCCTCGGTGCGAAACATCGCGCGCGTCTCCGGACGCTCGCGGTGCAGGCGCGCATAGACCAGCGGCGTAAGATCGTCGCAGCATTCCGCGGCGAGTTCGAAGCTCAATTCAATCGGATTTGCCGATGGCATGATTTGCGATCGAGAATGATCGGTCTCAACAAAAAAAGAGCAGGGCGCCAAGCCCTGCTCCAAAAATTGTGTCGACCCTGTTTTCCCGCAAATTTGGATTTGGTGTTGATTGGCGGGTTGACGCTGCTTGTGCGCGTCAGGGTTCCTCCCGAGACTTGGACCACCAGACTTTGACCTTGCGGCGAGCCTGAGGCCAAATTCCTAGACCATCTTTCTAGCTTTGTCACCATTTTCGGCAACGAATGTTCAAAGTTCATGCAATTTAGGAAATGATTGGAAATTGCCCACCTTGAACTCGCACCTGTATGCACACCCTTATGTTAAGGTAGTATAGTAAGGCGGTTCGCCTCCCTTCGGGCGGGCAAAAACCCCTCAATCGGCGGGATATTTCGCGCTTGCAATCAAAGATATTTGGCGGTTTCCGGCATTACGTCCTCGACCTGTGGCACAGATGTTCTCGACTCGACTCTGGGCGAGTGATTACCTTGTTCGCATCGAGTGAAACGGTTCCGACCGATGCGGCGGCGCTACCAAAGATTTCTTCCGATCGTCTTGATCGCGCTGATGGTGCAGGTTTTTGCGCCGGTTGCCGCATGCTGGGCCGCCGCAATTGCCGCCTCCGACCCGCTGGGCGCGGCTGCAATCTGTCACGACACGTCAGGTGCCGTCGGCCAGCCGGGCGATCAGAACGGCCAGCATCGTGAGCACGGTGGTACCTGCTCGATCTGCTGCCTCGCCGGCGCGAGCGCCTCCGTCGATACGCCGACGCCGGTCGCGCTGGCCAATCCCTATCGGGATTCGGCGCGCGTGATCTGGCACGAGCAGGCGCGGGACTTTTCGGGTACGCGCATCGGCTCGAACGCGAAAGCGCGCGCGCCTCCTTTCCCTTCCTGACTTGAACCGGCCGGCGCGGCCCTCGAGCCGCGCGGATGCTCGTTTTGCGGCGGACGCGTTGGCGTCGCTGCCAGGAAGGTATTTCAGGGATGTTCCGTGTTCATGCCCTTTGCGGCGTGAGTGCCTTGGCAATTCCGCTGGCGCTATTGGTGCCGAGCGGCCCTGCCAGCGCTCAGGGGACTGCACAAAAACTGCCGCCGGTGACAGTAGAGGCGCCGCAACAGCAACCGCCGCGCGCCGCGCGCAGGCCCGCCACTCGTACCGCAGCGGTGGCCGCACGCCGCTCGCAAAAGCCGGCGCCCGCGCCCGAGCAGCGCGTTTTCGTGCCGGTCAACCGTTCGCCGGAGGAGGCGACCAGCGCCTCGCTCGGGCCGCCCGCGGCGGTAACGCGTTTCCAGCTTCCGCAGGAGTCCTTCAGCATCAATGCGAAGCAGATCGAGGAGACGATCAACCTCAAGGATCCCGAAGATGCCGTGAAGTACATGCCCAGCCTGTTCGTCCGCAAACGCAATGATGGCGACAATCAGGCGGTGCTGGCGACGCGGACCTGGGGCCTCAATTCCAGCGCGCGCTCGTTGATCTATTACGACGATCTGCTGATCTCGGCGCTGATCGGCAACAACAACACCAACGCCTCGCCGAAATGGAATCTGATCTCGCCGGACGCCATCGCGCGCATCGATTTCCTCAACGGTCCGTTTGCGGCTGCCTATCCCGGCAATTCCATCGGCGGCGTGCTGTTGATTACCTCGAAAATGCCGGACAAGCCGTTCGCGACGGCGAAAGAAACGGTCTCGGTGATGCCGTGGAATCAATACGGCACCAAAGACGTTTATCCGACCAGCCAGACCACCGCGGCCGCGGGAAATCGCGACGGCAATCTCTCCTGGCTCGTCAGCGCCAACTACCTCGACAGTTTCCAGCAGCCGCTGACCTATACGACCAACGGCGCAACGGCGGCGAACCCGAGCGGCATTCCGGCAGGCACGACCGGGACGTTTTCTGCCCTGAACAAGCAGGGCGTCATCGCCAATGTGGTTGGCACGGGCGCGCTTGCGCATTCGCAGCAGGAGTCCGGCAATTTCAGGGTCGCCTATGATGTCAGCCCATTGGTGCAGGCGACCTATTCATTCGGGGTCTGGAACAATCATCAGGTGTCCGATCCCCAGACCTATCTCCGGTCAACGGCGACGGGCCAGCCGACCTTTGCGGGCATCAGCAGTTTCGCAAGCAACAAATACATCTGGGACCAAACCCACGTCAGCAATGGCGTCTCGATCAAGAGCAACACAAGAGGCGTGTTCGATTTCGACCTGTCGGCCTCGAGCTACAACTATCTTCAAGATACGCAGCTCAATCCGTTCACCGTGGGGCCTGTAGGCACGGGCTATTCGTTGAACGGCAAGATCACCCGTATGGACGGTACCAATTGGCAGAACGCCGACGCCAAGGGCATCTGGCGCCCGTTCGGTTATGATGGGCCGCAGGAGATCAGCTTTGGCGTTCATGGCGACCGCTACCAACTGAACAATCCGGTTTATGCATCGAATGTCTGGTTTGCGACGCCCTCGGGCGGAACCGGCCAACTCTATTCCGACGGCGAAGGCGTGACCCACACCGGCGCGCTATGGCTGCAGGACGTCTGGAAAATCCTGCCCAATCTGAAGCTGACGCTGGGTGGCCGGCTCGAAAGCTGGGAGGCGATCAACGGCTTCAACCTCAACACGACGACCAGTGCCGCAGGCGCCATCACCTCGACGGCGTCGATCAGTCAGCCGGGTCTTTCATCAACCAATTTCTCACCGAAGGCATCGCTGTCTTACGACCCCAACAAGGATTGGAACATCACCGCGAATTTCGGCGAGGCGTATCGCTATCCGACGGTGATCGAGCTCTACCAGAATCTCACGGTCGGGGGCGTCGCGACCTTCGCCAATCCCAATCTTCTGCCGGAGCAGGATTTCACGGGCGAGCTGAACATCGAACGGCATTGGAACGATGGCCGGATCAGGCTGACCCTGTTCCGGGAGCACACCAACGAAGCCATCATCTCGCAGACCAATCTTGTCACCAACCCGGCAACCGGCGTGCAAACACCGACAACCGTGATCAGCAATGTCGACGCGATCCGCATGCAGGGCGTCGAGCTGTCGGCCGACAAGGACAATGTCTTGATCGATCGCCTGCAGGTGTTCGGCAGCGTCACCTATGTCGATTTACGAATACTCGCCGATGCAAGTTGGGCTGGTCTCAACCCCCTGACGAACCAGCCGACCACGGTGGTCGGAAAGCGCGTGCCGTTCGTGCCGGACTGGCGCGCCAAATTCGGCGTGACTTACCGGCCGAACGACAGCTGGGCCTATACCGTCGCTGCGCGCTACAGCGGCAAGCAGTATTCGACACTGGACAATACCGACATCATCCCGCACGTGTTCGGGGCCTTCGATAACTACTTCGTGGTCGACGCGAAGGTTCACTATAACGCGACCAGGAATTTTGCCTTTGATTTCGGGATCGACAATCTCTTCAACGAGCAATACTTCCTGTTCCATCCATTCCCGGGCAGAACCTATGTTCTTGCCGCCAAATACACCTTCTAAAGCACGGACCAGCACAAGGAGCCTCACATGAAGAGAATAACAACCGGGTTCGTGTTCGCAGCCCTCATCGCCGGCGTGTTGGCGACGTCTGTGCGCGCCGAGGACGTCAAGGCCGGCGGCCTCGTGATCAGCCAAGCCTGGACCCGCGCCACCCCGGGCGGCGCCAGGATCGGCGGCGGCTTTCTCACTATCGAGAACAAGGGGAACGCGCCCGACAAGCTGATCGGCGCCTCCGCCGACGGCGCCGGCAAGATCGAGGTGCACGAGATGACGACGACTGACGGCGTCATGAAGATGCGCCCGGTCGAGGGTGGCCTCACCATCGATCCTGGCAAGATCGTCAAGCTCGCGCCGGGTGGCTATCATCTGATGATGATGGATCTGAAAGCCCCGCTGAAGCAGGGCGACAAGCTGCCGGTGACATTGCAGTTCGAGAAGGCCGGCAAGGTCGCGGTCACCCTCGACGTGCAGGGCGTCGGCGCGGCAGCGCCGGGCGGCGGCATGGAGATGAAGAAGATGGACAAGGGCACGAAGATGTGAGGTCGCGATAATGATCCGCTTCTCACTCCCGATCGCCGCGTTGCTCGTGGCAACACCTGCGAGCGCACATGTGTTCCTGGAAGGCAAGCAGGCCCCTGTTGGCGCGGAATACAAGGCCGTATTCGTCGTCCCGCACGGCTGCGCGGGGTCGCCAACCATCAAGCTGCGTGTGCAGATTCCCGAAGGCGTGATTGCGACCGAGGCGACGCCCGTTGCCGGTTGGAACGTCGAGACTGTCCAGGGCAAATACGCCATTGAGTACGACTACAAGGGCGCCAAGGTCTCCGAAGGCATCAAGGAAGTCGACTGGAGCGGCGGCAAGCTGCCCGACAAGACCCGGCAGGAGTTCGTAATCGCAACCTACCTCACCGGTGGCCTCAAGCCGAACACCACGCTGTATTTTCCCGTGGTGCAGGAATGCGAGCAGGGCGCGAGCCGCTGGATCGAGATTCCGCCCGATGGCGCCACCCATTCGCATGAGGGCAAGTGGCCCGCGCCCGGCGTGAAACTGACAAAGCCCTGATGCGTCTTCTAGCGGCGCTGCTATTGCTGATCTGTTTTGTCGGCGAGGCGTCGGCGCACGCCTCGCTCGCCTTCAGCGAGCCGCGCGATGGCACGGTGCTGGCGAAGGCGCCAAAGATGGTTCAATTGCGTTTCAATGAGAGCGTCATGGCTGGCGCGGTCAAACTGATCGACGCCGCGGGCAAGCTGCGGTCCGATGCGACGGTCGAGGCGAAAGACGAAGCGATCACGGTTATGATGCCGGCCGATCTGCCGCGGGGGACGCAGATCATCAGCTACCGCGTGATCTCGCAGGACGGCCACCCCGTATCGGGGGCGATCACCTTTTCCATCGGCGAACCCACCTCCAACAAGGCGCCGGAAAATGCGGGCGCCGGGATCAAAGGCCTGATCTGGCTCTCGCGGATCGGCCTCTACCTCGGCTTTTTCTTTGGCATCGGCGGGGTGTTTTTTCTCAGCTGGATCGCGCGGGAGAGAGCAGCTTCGAGGCTGATCGCGGCCGCCCTGGTCGTCGGGATGGTAAGCGCGATGGCTTCGCTCGGGCTTCAGGGCCTCGATGTACTGGGCCTGCCGCTCAGCGATGTCTTTGCCGGAGTATCCTGGAAGGTCGCGCTTGGAACAAGTCTTGGGCCATCGGTGCTGATCGCGATCGCTGCGTTCGCTTTGGGACTTGCGGACTTGCGGACCCGCATATCGGGCCTTTCCCGAACTTTATCGGCGTTGGCGCTTTCAGGCGTAGGTCTGTCGCTGGCGGCAAGCGGGCACGCCGCCACGGCACCGCCGGAAATCCTGACACGACCTGCGGTCTTCCTCCATGGCGTCAGCGTGGCGTTCTGGCTCGGCGCGTTTGCGCCGCTGCTTGCGATTATACGACGGCCGGAAGCCAAGCCGCTCCCGATCCTGCAACGCTTCTCCGGCGTTGCCATCGTGGTGGTCGCCGTCCTTGCGCTGACGGGTCTCACGCTCGCAACGCTTCAGCTCGAAAGCTTCGCCGCGCTGGTTACGACCAAATACGGCATCATCCTCACGATCAAGCTCGCGCTGGTCACCGCGCTCCTGGGTCTCGCCGCGCTCAACCGCTTCCGCTTCACGCCGGCCCTTGTACGTGACACCAACGCGACAAAGCCTCTGTCGAAATCAATCCTGCTCGAGGCTGTGCTCGCGATCGGCATTCTCGCCGTCGTCGCCGGCTGGCGCTTCACGCCGCCGCCGCGCTCGCTGATCCCCGATGCACCGCTTGCGATCCATATCCACAGCGACAAGGCGATGTTCCAGGTGCTGGTTTCGCCGGGCAGGGTGGGCTCGGATGATTTCGTGCTGCAGTTGATGAACGGTGATGGCACGCCCTTGCACGCCAAGGAGGCGACACTGACCTTGAGCCTGCCGGAGCGCGGCATCGATGAGATCGAGCGGCAGGGGACATTGGGCACGGATGGCTTCTGGCACGTCGCCAAGGTGCCGCTTACCGTCCCTGGCCGCTGGCATGTCCGGATCGATGCGCTGGTGACCGATTTCGAGAAAATCATCCTGGAAGACGACATCGACGTCGCGACCCAATAGCGGCTACAACAAAACGTCAGAAAATTCGGCCGCTTAGCGGCTTTTCCTCCACCCCCGGTCTTGTGTTTTGGCCGTCAATCCGCTTTCACTGCGTCTCCAAGTTTCGAATCCTCGAGTAAAGCCATGCGATTATCCCGGTTCCTTCTCCCCATCCTGAAGGAGAATCCCAAGGAAGCAGAGATCGTTTCGCATCGGCTGATGCTGCGCGCCGGCATGATGCGGCAGGAAGCGGCGGGCATCTATGCCTGGCTGCCGCTCGGCTATCGTGTGTTGAAGAAGATCGAGCAGATCGTGCGCGAGGAGCAGGACCGCGCCGGCGCGCTCGAACTGTTGATGCCGACCCTGCAACTCGCCGACCTCTGGCGCGAGAGCGGCCGCTACGACGCCTATGGCCCGGAGATGCTGCGCATCGCCGACCGCCACAAGCGCGAACTTTTGTATGGGCCGACGAATGAGGAAATGATCACCGAGATCTTCCGCGCCTACATCAAGTCCTACCGCAGCCTGCCGCTCAATCTCTATCACATCCAGTGGAAATTCCGCGATGAGCAACGCCCGCGCTTCGGCGTGATGCGTGGCCGCGAGTTCCTGATGAAGGACGCCTATTCCTTCGACATCGACGAAGCCGCTGCGCGGCGCGCCTACAATAAAATGTTCGTCGCGTACTTGCGCACCTTCGCACGGATGGGGTTGAAGGCGATCCCGATGCGCGCCGAGACCGGGCCGATCGGCGGCGACCTCAGCCACGAGTTCATCGTGCTGGCGGAGACCGGCGAGTCCGGTGTCTTTTGCAACAGTGACGTGCTCAATCTGCCGATTCCCGACGCCAGCGTCGACTATGACGGCGACCTCACGCCGATCATCAAGCAGTGGACCTCGGTCTATGCCGCGACCGAGGACGTGCATGATTCCGCGCGCTTCGAGAAAGAGGTGCCCGCGGACAAGCGCGTGCATACCCGTGGCATCGAGGTCGGCCAGATCTTCTATTTCGGAACCAAATATTCCGACTCGATGAAAGCGCTGGTCGCGGGGCCCGATGGCGTCGAGGTGCCGATCCATGGCGGCTCCTATGGCGTTGGCGTCTCGCGCCTGGTCGGCGCCATCATCGAAGCCTGTCATGACGACGCCGGCATCAAATGGCCGGAGGCGGTCGCGCCGTTCCGCGCCGTCATCCTCAACCTCAAGCAGGGCGACGCGGCCGTCGATGCCGCCTGCGAAAAGCTCTATGCCGAGCTCACCGCGAAGGGTATCGATGTGCTCTACGACGATACCGACCAGCGCGCCGGCGCCAAATTCGCCGCGAGCGACCTGATCGGCATTCCCTGGCAGATCATGGTTGGCCCGAAGGGACTGGCCGATGGCAAGGTCGAGCTCAAGCGCCGCGCTGACGGTTCCCGCGAGAATCTGGCGCCTGCAGATATTCTAGCCCGCTTCTAGCGGGGGCTTGCGGGGAACCTCATAGGCCTTGCCGCCACATCATTCGCCTCGCGCGTTCGTGTGCGGTGAGGTCCGGTCAGGCGGACATGACAAGCCTGTAAGTCTGTTTCGCGCGCAATTCGTCGGCCTGAGTATGAGGAAAACTTTGGGATTAATTGGCCGAGGCTCCTTTACCGCACTATGATCCGCCGGATCGTCCGGGGATTCGCGCGGCCTCAAAACCGACCCAAATAGTTCGTTGGGAACCTTTGAAGATAAAGCAAAAACCATAATCGTGGGACTGTCGAGCGATGGATGAGACCATGAGCGAGCCGCTTAAAACCGCGCCTTTTGCGCCTTTCGAATGGATGCTGTCCGCGCGTTATTTGCGCGCGCGCCGCAAGGAAGGGTTCATCTCCGTCATCGCCGGCTTTTCCTTTCTCGGCATCATGCTGGGGGTCGCCACGCTGATCATCGTGATGGCCGTGATGAACGGCTTTCGCAAGGAACTGCTCGACAAGATTCTCGGCCTCAACGGCCATATCCTGGTGCAGCCGCTGGAATCGCCGCTGACGGACTGGAAGGACGTCGCCGAGCGCATCAGCCAGGTTCAGGGCATCAGGCTGGCCGCGCCCGTCGTCGATGGTCAGGCGCTGGCGTCCTCGCCGTTCAACGCGTCCGGCGTGTTCGTGCGCGGCATCCGCGCCGATGACCTGAACAACCTCACCTCGATCACAAAGAATATCAAGCAGGGTACACTCGAGGGATTTGATGAGGGGCAGGGCGTCGCGATCGGCCGCCGGCTTGCGGATCAATTGTCGCTGCACGCCGGTGACAGCATCACGCTCGTTTCGCCCAAGGGCGCGGTGACGCCGATGGGCACGACGCCGCGCATCAAGCCCTACAAGATTGCGGCGGTGTTCGAGATCGGCATGTCTGAATACGATTCGACCTTCGTGTTCATGCCGCTCCCTGAAGCTCAGGCCTATTTCAACCGCGTCAACGACGTCTCCTCGATCGAAGTCTTCACCACCAATCCCGACAAGGTTGCCGACTTCCGCAAGAGCGTGACCGAAGCGGCGGGCCGGCCGGTGTTCCTGGTCGACTGGCGGCAGCGCAATTCGACCTTTTTCAACGCGTTGCAGGTCGAGCGCAATGTGATGTTCCTGATCCTCACCATGATCGTGCTGGTGGCGGCGCTCAACATCATCTCCGGCCTGATCATGCTGGTGAAGGACAAGGGCAGCGACATCGCGATCCTGCGCACGATGGGCGCGTCGCAAGGCTCGATCATGCGGATATTCCTGATCACCGGAGCCTCGATCGGTGTGGTTGGCACCCTGACCGGTTTCTTCGTCGGCCTGCTGATCTGCCTGAACATCGAGTCGATCCGGCAGTTCCTGTCCTGGGTCACCAATACCGAGCTGTTCGACCCCACGCTTTACTTCCTCTCCAAGCTTCCGGCGGAGATCGACTTCGGCGAAACCACCGCCGTCGTGATCATGGCCCTGACGCTATCGTTCCTGGCAACGCTCTACCCGTCGTGGCGCGCCGCGCGCCTCGATCCGGTCGAAGCGCTGCGGTACGAGTGAGGGGCTGATGGGGGAGGGGGCGGAAGCGCAAGATGTACCGGTCATCTATCTCCATGAGATAAAACGCCAGTACATGCAGGGCGACGTGCCGCTGGTGATCCTCGATGGCGCGAAGCTCGCGCTGTGGGGAGGACAGTCGGTGGCGCTGGTTGCGCCATCAGGCTCGGGCAAGTCGACGCTGCTGCACATCGCGGGGCTTCTGGAGAGCCCGGACGAGGGAGAGGTCTATGTCTCGGGCGCGCCGACCTCGCAACTGACGGACATGGAGCGGACCCAGATCCGGCGCACCGATATCGGCTTTGTCTACCAGTCGCACCGGCTGCTCCCGGAGTTCTCCGCGCTCGAAAACGTCATGCTGCCGCAGATGATCCGCGGACTGAAACGCTCCGAGACGATCAAGCGTTCGACGGAAATTTTGACCTATCTCGGCCTCGCCGATCGCGTCCGGCATCGCCCCGCTGAACTCTCCGGCGGCGAGCAGCAGCGCGTTGCAATCGCGCGCGCGGTTGCAAATGCGCCGCGGGCGCTGCTGGCGGACGAGCCGACCGGCAACCTCGACCCAAACACGGCCGACCACGTGTTTCAGGCGCTGATGCAGCTCGTGAAGGCGACGAACGTCGCCATGCTGATCGCGACCCATAATATGGAGCTTGCGGGTCGCATGGATCGCCGGGTGTCACTGGTCAATGGCCAGATCGTCGAGCTGGAATAATCAGGGTTTGATCACGACCGCACGTCAGTAGACGCGACGACGGTGCCGGTGACGCAGCGGCGGATCGGCAACGCCTGCGCCCGCGTAATAGGGATTGATCACGCACTGCGCCGCGCGGCCCGAGGCAGTTGCGTTGCATTGGGCGAGCGAGGTGTAACCGCATTCGTAATAAGTGATCCTGCCGAAGACGTGCAGGCAAACGGGATAGGCGGGGTCGTAGGTTTGCGCCTGCACCGAAGCCGTCGATACCAACGTACCCAGTGCCAGTGTGATCAGTGCCAGACGGCGCATCGAACGTTCCCTCAATAGGCCCGGCGGTAATGACGATAGTGAACGGCCCGCTCATCCATCCCGGCGTTTGCGTTAAAGGGATTGACGACACACTGCGCCGCGCGGCCCGAGGCAGTCGCGTTGCATTGGGCGATCGACGAATAGTTGCATTCGTAATAGGTCGCCGGGCCGTAAACATGCAGGCAGACAGGATAGCCGGAGCCATAAGTCTGGGCTGACGCCGGCGTTGCTGTCAATGCCGTGCCGAGGGCGAGAGCCGCGAAGGCGCATCAGAGTCTCCTCTTGGAGTAGCGCGCATGCGCGGGCTGCTGCGGGCCGCTCACTTGATGGAAATAGGGATTGGCCTCGCACCAGGCGGTGAGGCCGGACGCGCTCGCCTGGCACTGTTGGTAGCTGCTGAAGGTGCAATTGCTGTAGCCGAAATCGCAGCCTCGCAAACAGAAGGCGGAGTTCTGCGCCGCCGCTGGAACAGTGTTGAGCAGGCAGATCGTCGCAATCGCGCACAGCGCGACCAGGATCTTCATGACCGTTCCTCCAGCCCATCGGTTTCCAAGAAATCAACAGCGTCGCAAAGTGCGGTCAACTCACGTTCGCGCGCGTCGTCCGGCGAATGTCGAGATGGATCAATAGCGCCGATAGGCGTTGGGCGGGACCGGAACATAAGTCGGCGGAAATGGGCGGCCGCGATTCTGGTAGGCGTAGGGGTCGTCCGATGGGCCGTTGTAAAAGGGATTGGCCATGCACTGCAGATTGCGGCCCGACGCCGACGCCAGGCACTGTTCATAGGTGTCGAAGGGACAATAGCTCAGTGCGGGATATTCATCGCCCTGCAGGCAGAAAGCGTGACGCGTCCCTACCGCATGCGCAGGCATCGTGCCGGCAAGCGCGAACGCGGCCAGAACGAGCGCTGCGACAACGATTTTGCGCATGAAAACCTCCGCGGCGTTGCCTGCCCGCGCTGCGCGACACGGTTTTGACCCAATTGTGATGCGCGTCGTCTCGCTCGTCTGTAAGGTGGAACCAATAGTTCCACAAGTGCCTGCAGTACAACATTAATTTGAGTTAAGCCGCGCGCCTGCTTTCTCGCGAGGTGTTGCGGTCGAGTTACAGCAATTCGCGCTCACACTGTTAAGAGGCAGACGGCGGCTTTGGGGGCCACCGTAAAAAACTGGAACTGGAATCAAGAATGAAGAAGTTGATGCTCGTTACTGCGAGTCTCGTCGCGCTCGGCGCGGCGGCGCCTGCGGTTGCGGCTGATCTCGCGGCGCGCCCTTACACCAAGGCCCCGCCGATGGTTCAGGCTGCGTATGACTGGAGTGGTTTCTACATCGGTATCAACGGCGGCGGCGGCACCAGCCACAATAGTTGGGATATCGTTGGCGGCCTGACGGAAGGCAGCCACGACGCGACTGGCGGCACCGTCGGTGGCCAGATTGGCTATCGCTGGCAGACTGGACCGATCGTGTTCGGTCTGGAAGCGCAGGGCAACTGGGCCGATTTGAGCGGCGACAATGTCAGCGCGGTATTCGCGCCCGATCGCAACCGCACCAAGATCGACGCGTTCGGCCTGTTCACCGGGCAGATCGGCTACGCCTGGAACAACGCGCTGCTCTACGCAAAGGGCGGTGCGGCCGTTACCGACAACAAGTACGACATCATCTCGGGCGCGGGCGGCGGGGTACTCGCCTCGACCAGCAACAGCCGTTGGGGCGGCACGGTCGGCGTAGGTCTCGAATACGGGTTCGCTCCGAACTGGTCGTTCGGCGTCGAGTACGACCATCTGTTCATGGACCGGCAGAACGTCACATTCGTCAATCCGGCGTTCACGCAGACGGACAGCATCAAGCAGAACGTCGATCTCTTCACCGCCCGCATCAACTACAGGTTCGGCGGCCCGATGGTCGCCCGCTACTGAGCTTTTGTTTAAGCTTTACGGCGGATCGAAAAGCCCCGGCTTCGGCCGGGGCTTTTTATTTGGGTGCGCCAGGCATGGCGCGGAGCGCCGTGACTGGCGCGATTTGACCGGCGTGGTGTCCGGTCGATGACTTGGAGGTGAGAGTCCTCTACGGACCCTGGTGATGGGAACCGTTAGCCGAACAGCAAGGGCTGTCGCCGCGAGGCGGGGTCTGAAGGAAGCTGTAAGCAAAGTGCCGGCCTGACGAACAGCCAGCGCATAAGAGGCGTCCGCATCCGGGCGAGGGAGCCCAAATACCCGAAGCCCGATATCACCCGGAGGATGCGGCCGTAGATGCGACAGGTATATGGCACGAAGGTCACGCGACTGACCCTGGGAGGTCTGTCGTCCTGCCCCCGGCAACGGGTGTGCTACCGGCGTCGCAAGGCGTCGGGATGGGACGGCAGAAGTCAGCAGAGGCCGTAGTAGTCGGCAGCACCAAGCCGGCGAAGGGCCGAACGTCGAGTACCGGAGGAGGCCGGTCTGTCGATGGTGGCAACAGATGCAGACGATGACGCTGAGATGCGTTGTGCTCCCCCCGAGGGCAGCGGCCGGAAGCCGCCAGAGCAGGGAATGAGTGCATCAATCGCCACGGCAAGACCGCAACCTTCCCCTCCGGAGGTGGAAGTGCGGCTGATGGAGGAGATCGTCAGCCGAGATAACATGATGGCGGCCTACCATCGGGTGATGGCGAACAAAGGCGCTGCGGGCATCGATCGGATGAGCGTGGAGCAATTGCAGCCGCATCTGAAGGAGCATTGGCCGCGCATCAGGGAAGAACTGCTGGAAGGCCGCTACCGGCCGCAGCCGGTGCGCGGGGTGGATATCCCCAAGCCCGGCGGAGGGATGCGCCAATTGGGCATTCCGACGGTGGTGGATCGGCTGATCCAGCAGGCGATGCATCAGGTGTTGATGCCGCTGTTCGATCCAGGCTTCTCTAAGGGCTCGTACGGCTTCCGTCCGGGGCGCAGTGCGCACGATGCGGTGCTTGCCGCACGGGCGCATGTGGTCGAAGGCCGACGCTTCGTCGTCGACCTTGACCTGGAGAAGTTCTTCGACCGGGTGAACCATGACGTGCTGATGGCACGGGTGGTGCGCCGGGTCGCGGACAGACGGGTGCTGCGGCTGATCCGCCGCTACCTGCGGGCTGGATTGATGACGGGCGGGATCACGACGGCACGGAGCGAAGGCACGCCGCAAGGCGGTCCTTTGTCGCCGCTGCTGTCGAACATCCTGCTCGACGATCTGGACAAGGAACTCGAGCGACGGGGCCATGCCTTCTGCCGTTACGCCGACGACTGCAACATTTATGTTCGGACGCGGCGGGCCGGCGATCGGGTGATGGCGTCGATCACGCAATTCCTGACCGAGCGGCTGCGGCTCAAGGTCAACGCAGCGAAGAGCGCGGTTGACCGTCCTTGGGTACGGACCTTCCTCGGCTACACCATGACCGCTCACCAACAACCGCGCCTTCGGGTGGCGGCCAAAAGCGTGAAACGGTTGCGGAGCAAGCTGAGGACGACGCTGCGCCAAGGGCGTGGACGAACACTGGCAACGACCGTCAGAACCCTGACCCCCATCCTGCGCGGCTGGCTGCAATACTTCCGGCTGGCGCAGGCCAAAGGGGTGTTCGAGGAGCTTGACGGTTGGATGCGGCGCAAACTGCGCTGTGTCCTCTGGCGCCAGTGGAAACGACCACGGACGCGCCGCAAACGCTTGATGCAACGCGGGCTCGATCCGGAGCGGGCATGGCGATCGGCCTATAACGGCCGCGGTCCTTGGTGGAATGCCGGGGCCAGCCACATGAACGATGCCTATCGCGCCGCCTTCTTCGTACAACTCGGTTTGCCGTCCCTCATCGGACTGCACCGCCACCTCAATCGTGCTTGACGAACCGCCGTATACGGGACCGTACGTACGGTGGTGTGGGAGGGGGACGCCGCAAGGCGTCCTCCTACCCGATTTTTTGGGCTCGGAGGGAGGTCCAAAAACGCGCCCGTTAACCAATTGGCGGCATTCGGATTAGAGTCTTTGAAAGGTCCCTTGGGGTATCGATTCGGGTATGCGGCCTGCATGGGCCGGAAATGGACCGCCGGCAGCGGATTTGCGAGATGGCCAACAGCATCTGGACTACCGAGGAGTTCACCTGTCCCAGTTGCGGGATGAACTACACCGCGACCAGAGAAGAACATCAGGACAAGCGCTCCGGCAGCTTCAATTGCAGGGTCTGCGATACTGAGGTCCACGCTTGGTCCGGTTATCACGAATTCTTCAACTGGGAGGGCATCCGGTCGCGGGCGCCCGTCTTTGGCAAAAAGAAGTACTAAGCCGCCGCCACGGGGCGCACGAACTGCTGACAGTTCCTGCCAAAAGCCAGCCCGTTAACCAGGGATTTTCTTTCAAGCGCAGCTTTCAAACTAAGCCCACTACCGCCTCTTGCCTTCAGAACAAAAAAGGAACAATGTTCCCTCTATGTTCTGAATCAAGGAGGCGGTGATGTTGCGGATTTTCGTGGAAGAAGCAGCGGCCCTGGCGTCGATCACGCTGTTTGTCGGGATGGTAGCGGTCTGGGCGCAACTCGTCAGCCAGTTCTAGGATTTGATCGTGGCTTTGATCGCGCCTTGGCTGTCCCTGGGGAAAAGCCGGACGGCTCGGCGGATCGGCGGCTTCCGCGTGGACTCCGCCAGCGCGAGGCATCACCATATTGCGGCTGAGTCGGCCTTGAGGTCGCTCCGATCTCTTTAAATCTCTCGCCGCAACCAAGCATGTCCAACGCCGGATTCATCCATCTTCACGTCCACTCGGCCTATTCGCTGCTGAAGGGCTCGATCAAGATCGCCAAGCTTGGCGAGCTCGCCAAGGCCGACCGCCAGCCGGCGCTGGCACTGACCGATACCGACAACATGTTCGGGGCGCTCGAGTTCTCCGACAAGATGGCGGGCTACGGCATCCAGCCGATCGTCGGCTGCGAGCTCGCGGTCGATTTCGCAGACCAGGATCCGAACGCCCGCAACGCCGCGCCACCATCGCGGATCGTGCTGCTGGCGGCGCGTGAACGCGGCTATCGCAGCCTGATGCGGCTCAATTCGCGCGCCTTTCTGGAGACGCCGGTCCACCAGCTTCCGCACATCAAGTTCGACTGGCTGCAGGGTGAGGCCGAGGACATCATCGCGCTGACCGGTGGCCCGGATGGGCCGATTTCGCTCGCGCTCGCCGCCGGCCATACTGATCTCGCGGCGACGCGCTGCGAACGGCTCGCAAGCTTGTTCGGCAACCGCCTCTATGTGGAATTGCAGCGCCACGGCATCGACAAGGAGCGGCGTATCGAAGTCCGGCTGATCGATCTCGCCTACGCCAAGGGCTTGCCGCTGGTTGCGACCAATGAGCCCTATTTCGCTTCCAACGACGACTATGAAGCGCATGACGCGCTGCTTTGCATCGCCGGCGGCAAGCTGATCGCCGAGACCGACCGCGAGCAACTGACCGCGGATCATCGCTTCAAGACTCGCGCCGAAATGGCGGTGCTGTTCGCCGACATCCCGGAAGCGCTAGCCTCGACGGTGGAGATCGCCGAGCGCTGTTCGTTCCGGCCGATGACGCGCAAGCCGATTCTGCCGCGCTTCACCGTCGGCGCCGGATCGGGCTCCGACGCCGCCAGCGAAGAGGCGGCCGAGCTCAAGCATCAGGCCGAGGAGGGGCTCTCACGGCGCCTGAAGGTGCACGGCCTCTCGCCGGGTACCGTGGAAGAGGACTATCAAAAGCGGCTCGCCTTCGAGATCGACGTCATCAACCGCATGAATTATGCGGGCTACTTCCTGATCGTCTCCGACTTCATCAAATGGGCCAAGGCGCACGACATTCCCGTTGGTCCAGGCCGCGGTTCGGGCGCGGGCTCGCTCGTCGCCTGGGCGCTGACCATCACCGATCTCGATCCGATCCGCTTTGGCCTGCTGTTCGAGCGCTTTCTCAATCCGGAACGCGTGTCGATGCCGGACTTCGACATCGACTTCTGCCAGGACCGCCGAGGCGAGGTGATCTCCTATGTGCAACAGCGCTATGGCCGCGACCAGGTCGCGCAGATAATCACCTTTGGCACGCTGCAGGCGCGCGGCGTGCTGCGCGACGTCGGCCGCGTGCTGCAGATGCCCTATGGCCAGGTCGACAAGCTGACGAAGCTGGTGCCGCAAAATCCCGCCGCGCCGGTGACGCTCGCGGCAGCCATCGCCGGCGAACCCAAGCTGCAGGCCTTCCGCGACGAAGATCCCGTGGTGGCGCGCGCCTTCGACATCGCCCAGCGCCTCGAGGGCCTGACCCGGCATGCCTCAACCCACGCCGCCGGCATCGTGATCGCCGATCGTCCGTTGAGCGAATTGGTGCCGCTCTACCGCGATCCCAAATCCGACATGCCGGTGACGCAGTTCAACATGAAATGGGTTGAGCCGGCTGGTCTCGTCAAATTCGACTTCCTTGGGTTGAAGACGCTGACCGTGCTCGATGTCGCGGTCAAGCTTCTGAAGCAGCGCAAGATTGACGTCGATCTGGCGACGCTACCCATCGACGACGCGCCGAGCTACCAGATGCTGGCGCGCGGCGACGTGGTCGGCGTGTTCCAGGTGGAAAGCCAGGGCATGCGGCGCGCGCTGGTGGACATGCGGCCCGACCGCTTCGAGGACATTATCGCTCTCGTCGCGCTGTACCGGCCGGGCCCGATGGCGAACATTCCGACCTATTGCGCGCGCAAGCATGGCGACGAGGAGTTGGAATACCTGCACCCGATCCTGGAGCCGATCCTCAAAGAGACATTCGGTGTCATCATCTACCAGGAACAGGTGATGCAGATCGCGCAGCAGATGGCGGGCTATACGCTCGGCCAGGCGGATCTCCTTCGCCGCGCCATGGGCAAGAAGATCCGCGCCGAGATGGAAAAACAGCGCGCGGTATTCGTCGAAGGGGCGGTCAAGAATGGCGTGCCGAAAGGGCAGGCCGATACCATCTTCGAGCTGCTCGCGAAATTCGCCGACTACGGCTTCAACAAGAGCCACGCGGCAGCCTACGCGCTGGTGTCCTATCACACCGCCTACATGAAGGCGCATTATCCGGTAGAGTTCCTCGCGGCGTCGATGACGCTCGAATTGAACAATACCGACAAGCTCTCGGAATTCCGCTCCGAGGCGCAACGGCTCGGCATCAAGGTCGAAGCCCCCAATATCAATCGCTCCGGCCCGACCTTCGAGGTCGGCGAGAACACGATCTACTATGCGCTCGCAGCGCTCAAGGGGGTCGGTCCGCAGGCGATCGAGATGATCGTCGAGGAACGCCGGAAGGGCCTGTTCACCTCGCTTGCGGATTTCGCCTCAAGGGTCAATCCGCGCGCGATCAACAAGCGCGTGATCGAAAGTCTCGCCGCCGCCGGCGCCTTCGATACGCTCGAGCCCAACCGCGCCCGCGTCTTTGGTGGTGCGGATGCGATTCTGGCGGCCTGCCAGCGCAGCCATGAGGCGGCAACCATCGGTCAGAACGACATGTTCGGCAACGCTGCCGATGCGCCGACCATCATGCTCCCGCAGATCGAGCCGTGGCTGCCGGCCGAGCGGTTGCGCCGCGAATACGACGCGATCGGCTTCTTCCTCTCCGGCCATCCGCTCGACGATTACGCCACCGTGCTGAAGCGTCTGCGCGTGCAATCCTGGGCGGAGTTTTCCCGCGCAGTGAAGACTGGCGCGACCGCGGGCAAGGTCGCGGCCACCGTGGTCTCGCGCATGGAGCGGCGCACCAAGACCGGCAACAAGATGGGCATCATGGGACTCTCCGATCCCACCGGGCACTTCGAGGCGGTGCTGTTTTCCGAGGGGCTTGCGCAATATCGCGACGTGCTGGAGCCGGGCGCGGCCGTGCTGTTGCAACTCGGGGCCGAATTGCAGGGCGAGGACGTCCGCGCCCGGGTGCTGCATGCCGAGCCGCTCGATGATGCCGCCGCCAAGACGCAGAAGGGCCTGCGCATCTTCCTCCGCGACACCAAGCCGCTGGATTCCATCGCCAAGCGGCTTTCACCGCCGGCGGGACAGTCCGGCAGCGGCGACATCGCGATCGTGCTGCGCCTCGACATGCAGACCGAGGTGGAATTCAAGCTCGAAGGCCGCTTCCAGGTGTCGCCGCAAATCGCCGGCGCGATCAAGGCGGTCACCGGCGTCGAGATGGTGGAGACGCTGTAGAGGCCGTCAAAAAACTTTCGGAAGCTTCTGATCTAGAGCCTGTCCTCAATTAGAGGATTCCCAAGCATATTATCGCGTGATTTATAGGCAGTCAGCTGATTCGGAGCTGACATATGCGCCGCTACGCCCTTCGGGACGATCAATGGGACAGGATCAAGGATATTTTGCCCGGACGCGAAGGGCATGTGGGGGTAACGGCCAAGGACAACCGACTGTTTGTAGAGGCGGTGATCTACCGTTATCGGGCCGGAATCCCTTGGCGGGACTTGCCTGAACGCTTTGGCGATCCGATCAAGATACATACGCGCTTCTCGCGCTGGGCCAAAAGCGGGGTGTGGAAGAAGCTGTTTGAGATGCTGGCGAGCGATGCGGACAATGAGTACGCCATGATCGACAGTACGATCGTACGGGCGCATCAGCACAGTGCCGGCGCCCAAAAAAAGACGGCGAAGACCAGGCGATCGGGCGCAGTAAAGGCGGGCTGAGCACCAAGATTCATGCGCTCGTCGATGCCTTGGGCAATCCGCTGGACTTTATCCTGACGCCGGGCCAAGCCCATGATCTGGAAGGGGCCGACGCGCTGTTGCCGGATATGGCTGCCGAGACTTTGCTGGCAGACAAGGCCTTCGATGCCGACGAGCGGGTGATCGAGCCGCTACGGGCACGAGGGAAGTCGTTCGTGATCCCGCCCAAGAGAAACCGCAAGGTCCAACGCGATTTCGACAGAGACGCCTACAAGGCACGTCATCTCATCGAGAATTTCTTCTGCAAGCTCAAGCAATACCGCGCCATCGCCACCCGCTACGACAAAACCGCCAGAAATTTCCTCGCCGCAATCCACCTCGCGGCTGCTATCATCTGGCTCAATTGATGACAGGCTCTAATCAGAGCAAGGGCAGGGAGTGTTCGATGTGCGAGATATGTGGGCAGCCTTCACTTCATCGCTTTGCGCCGACGCGGCGGCGCTTCCTGCTTGCAGCGTCGGCGGTGAGCCTCTCGCTCGCTGGCGCCGCGCATGCCAAGGAGGCCAAGGCGCCGCCCAAGCCTGAAAATGTCCTGTCGCCAGATGCATCGCTGAAGCGCCTGATGGCGGGCAATGAGCGCTACATCGAGGGCGTGGCGCGGCGCCACGATTTCAAGCACGAGCGCGAGGCGCTGGTGGGCGGCCAGAACCCCTATGCGGCCATCCTGAGCTGCGCCAACTCGCGGATCGCGCCGGAATACGCTTTCGACAGCGGCCGCGGCGATCTCTTTGTCTGCCGTGTCGCCGGCAATTTCGCTACCGACGAGACGGTGGCGAGCCTCGAATACGCCATCGCTGTGCTCAACGTGCCCTTGATCCTCGTGCTCGGTCACGATGCTTGCGGCGCTGTCGATGCCACCATCAAATCGCTGAAGGACGACAAGCCGCTACCGGGCCATATGCCCACTCTGGTCACGGGCCTTGCGCCGGCGGTGAAAGCGGTGGCGCAGCAGACGGGTAATCAGCTCGACAACGCCATCCGCCAGAACGTGATCGATACCGTCGCCAAACTGAAATCGGCCGCGCCCATCCTCAACGCCGCGGTGGATCAGAACAAACTCAAGGTGGTCGGCGGCATCTACCGGCTGAAGGACGGCCGGGTCGATATGGTGGTTTGAGGACCGAAAAAGCCGGTTCGAGGGTGGCAAATAGGCCCCAAAACCGGCCTTATTTCCTTGCGTATCGCCGAAAACCGGCTATACAGCGCGCCATCTCACACGGAAACATGGCTGAAGAGGCCGTCCGGTGGCAACCGGGCCGACAGGCTCGTTTGCTCACACGTTTCCGGAGGAACCAACCGGAGAACTAAACCAATGGCGCTACCCGATTTCTCTATGCGTCAGCTGCTTGAAGCTGGCGTACACTTTGGTCACCAATCGCACCGCTGGAATCCGAAAATGGCAGAGTACATTTTCGGCGCCCGCAACAACATCCACATCATCGACCTCGCCCAGACCGTGCCGATGCTGCATCGCGCGTTGCAGGCGGTCAGCGACACCGTCGCCAAGGGCGGCCGCATCCTGTTCGTCGGCACCAAGCGCCAGGCGCAGGATGGCGTTGCCGAAGCGGCCAAGCGCTCGGCACAGTATTTCGTCAATTCGCGCTGGCTCGGCGGCACGCTGACCAACTGGAAGACGGTGTCCGCTTCGATCAAGCGGCTGCGCCAGCTCGACGAGATGCTGGGCTCCGGCGAGGGCTCGCAATACACCAAGAAGGAGCGGCTGACCCTGCAGCGCGAGCGCGACAGGCTCGACCGCTCGCTCGGCGGCATCAAGGACATGGGCGGTCTGCCCGACCTGATCTTCGTGATCGACACCAACAAGGAAGACATCGCGATCGCCGAGGCGCAGCGGCTCAACATTCCCGTTGCCGCAATCGTCGACACCAATTCCAACCCCAAGGGCATCACCTATGTGGTGCCCGGCAATGACGACGCCGGCCGCGCTATTTCGCTGTATTGCGATCTCGTCGCGCGCGCCGCGATTGACGGCATCTCGCGCGGACAGGGCGATTCGGGCATCGACATCGGCGCTTCGGCCCAGCCGGCCGCCGAGGAAATCCCGACCGCGCCGACCGCGAGCGGCTTCCAGGGCCTGGCCGGCCCGCGTGGCACCGCCGACGATCTCAAGAAGCTCCCGGGCGTTTCCGGTGCGATCGAGAAGAAGTTCAACGACCTCGGCATCTTCCACTACTGGCAGCTCGCCGAGCTCAATCACGACACCGCGCACAAGATCGGCGAAGAAGTCGGACTTCCGAGCCGCGCGGATGCCTGGGTCGCCAAGGCCAAGGCGCTCACGGCCGAGGCGGAATAACAATCACGATGGCCGGCGCTCTGTCGGCCATCGCTTTCAATTAATTCAGCACTACCTGATGGCAGGCGCAGGCCGGGCCGAGAAACGCCGCGTCACCGTCAGCACGGACAGGCAGAAGGACGCTTAGCAATGGCTACAATCACCGCTGCGATGGTCAAGGATCTGCGCGAGTTGACCGGCGCGGGCATGATGGATTGCAAGGCCGCGTTGACCGAGACCGGCGGTGACATGACGGCTGCCCAGGACTGGCTGCGCAAGAAGGGCCTTTCCAAGGCCGCGAAGAAGGCCGGCCGCGTCGCCGCGGAAGGTCTGATTTCGGCTGTCACCAAGGGCACCAAGGGCGTCGTGGTCGAGGTCAATTCCGAGACCGACTTCGTCGCGCGGAACGAGCACTTCCAGGGCCTGGTCAAGATGATCGGCCAGGTCGCGCTCGACGTGGGTGCCGATATCGAGAAGATCAAGGCGGCCAAGGCAGGCAGCATCACGGTGGAAGCCGCGATCGCGGATGCGATCGCCACCATCGGCGAGAACATGACGCTGCGCCGCGCCGCTTCGCTCGAAGTCGGCAAGGGCGTGGTGTCGAGCTACATCCACAACTCCGTCATCGAAGGCGCCGGAAAGATGGGCGTCATCGTCGCGCTGGAATTGACCGGCAAGACCGATGAGCTTGCCACGCTCGGCCGCCAGCTTGCGATGCATGTTGCCGCCGCCAATCCGCAGGCCGTCGAGCCGTCCGGCCTTCCCGCCGATCTCGTCAAGCGTGAGAAGGACGTGCTGGCCGACAAGTATCGCCAGCAGGGCAAGGCGGAGAACATGATCGAGAAGATCGTCGAGTCCGGTTTGAAGACCTTCTACAAGGAAGTCTGCCTGCTCGAGCAGGCCTTCATCCACGACAGCGGCAAATCCGTCGCCCAGGCTTTGAAGGAAGCTGAGGGCAAAGTTGGCGCGCCGGTGAAGGTTACCGGATTTGTGCGCTATGCTCTCGGTGAGGGAATCGAGAAGCAGGAATTGGACTTCGCGGCTGAAGTCGCGGCCGCCAGCGGCAAGAAGTAACGGCTGGCTCATTCCTTCCGGCGCGCGCGGCGTCGGATAGGATCCGCGCGGGATAGGGAAGCAACTCATCGATGGCTGAGCCGGTCTATCGTCGCGTCGTGATCAAGATTTCCGGCGAGTATCTCGCCGGAAGCAATGGTGCCGGGATCGACCAGACCACTGTCGACCGGATCGCCTCCGACCTGATCGCTGCCCAGAAACTGGGCGCCGAAATTGCGGTCGTGGTGGGCGGTGGCAATATGGTGCGCGGGGTCGAGGTCTCCTCCCGCGGCGTATCGCGGCCGACCGGCGACACCATGGGCATGCTTGCGACCGTCATGAACTGCCTGGCGCTGGAAGCGGCGATCGAGCGCAAGGGGACACCGGCGCGGACGCTGTCGGCCTTCGTGATGCCGGAGATTTGCGACCTCTTCACGCGTAGTGCAGCGCACAAATGTCTCGCCGAAGGGCGGATCGTGCTGCTCGGCGGGGGAACCGGCAACCCCTTCTTCACCACTGACACCACAGCGGTGCTGCGGGCGGCCGAGATCGACGCCAGGGCGGTCCTGAAGGCAACCAATGTCGACGGAGTCTACAGCGCCGATCCCAAAAAGGACCCTTCCGCCAAGCGTTTCGACCGGCTGACCCATTCGCAGGCGATCGAAGCGGGGTACAAGGTCATGGATGCGACTGCATTCGCCCTTGCCCGCGAGACGTCGCTGCCTATCATCGTCTTCTCGATCGCCGAGCCCGGTTCGATTGGCGCGATTCTGCGCGGAACAGGCCGCGGGACCATCGTCGCCGGCTGAGCTGTCTTAAGGCGAGCGCCTCGACAACAAGCTTTTGTGGAACGGGAGAGCGTTATGCCCACGGGTAATTTCGACATCAACGAGTTGAAGCGCCGCATGCAGGGCGCAACCCAGTCGCTCAAGCATGAACTCGGCGGCCTCCGTACCGGCCGCGCCTCGGCCTCGATGCTCGAGCCGGTGCAGGTGGAGGCCTACGGCTCGCACATGCCGCTGAACCAGCTTGCCACCATCAGCGTGCCGGAGCCGCGGATGATCTCGGTGCAGGTCTGGGACAAGTCGATGGTGAAGCCGGTCGAAAAGGCGATCGTCGATTCCAATCTGGGTCTGTCGCCCGCGACAGAAGGGCAGGTGCTTCGCCTGCGAATCCCCGAGCTCAACGAGGAGCGCCGCAAGGAGCTCGTGAAGGTCGCGCATAAATATGCGGAAGCCGCCAAGGTCGCGGTGCGCCATGTCCGCCGCGACGGCCTCGACACCGTGAAGAAGCTCGAGAAGAATCACGAGATCTCCGAGGACGATCAGGAGCGTTTCGCCAACGACGTGCAGAAGGCGACCGACGGCATGATCGCGGAAATCGACCAGTTGCTTGCGGCCAAGGAAAAAGAAATCCTCACCGTCTAAGGATCGACCGATGTCGAACGCCGTCCCGGCCAGGGAAGGACCAGACCGATCCGATGGTCCGTTGCATGTTGCGATCATCATGGACGGCAACGGCCGCTGGGCGGCTTCGCGCGGCCTGCCGCGCGCCGAAGGCCATCGCCGCGGCGTCGAAGCACTGCGCCGCGTGGTGCGCGCCGCGCATGAGCTCGGCATCCTCTACCTCACCATCTTCTCCTTCTCCTCGGAAAACTGGTCGCGGCCGGCGAGCGAGATCGGCGATCTCTTCGGCCTGTTGCGGCGCTTCATCCGCAACGATCTCGCGACCCTGCATCGCGACGGGGTGCGGGTGCGCGTGATTGGCGAGCGCGCGGGGCTTGAGCCCGATATCTGCGCGCTCCTGAATGAAGCGGAAGAATTGACAAAGCAAAATGCCAAGCTCAATCTCGTCGTCGCCTTCAATTACGGTTCACGGCAGGAGATTGCGAACGCCGCGCAGCGCCTCGCCTGTGAAGTCGCCGAAGGCAAACGCGATCCCGCTTCGATCGATGCCGATACGCTCGGACAATATCTCGACGCGCCCGACATCCCCGATCCCGATCTGATCATCCGCACCAGCGGCGAGCAGCGGTTGTCGAATTTCCTGATGTGGCAGGCCGCTTATAGCGAGCTCGTCTTCGTGCCGATCCACTGGCCGGATTTCGACAAGGCGGCGCTGGAAGGCGCGATCGCCGAATACGGCAAACGCGAGCGCAGGTTCGGCGGGCTCGCTGCGAAAACCGGATCGTGAGCGAGCACAAAGCCGCGCCGGCTGCGGTCGCCGGACAGGACCAGCGCAATCTCATGATGCGCGTCGCCGCTGCGTTGGTGCTGGCGCCGGTCGCGATCGCCTGCGCCTATGCCGGCGGTTGGCTGTGGACCACGCTGGTGACGCTTGCGGCCATCGGCCTGTTCGTCGAATGGCTGACGGTGGTCGGCGCGGCGGGCGAAATCCGCGTCATGGTGGCGGGCATTGCGGCGCTCGCGATTTCTGGACTGTGCCTGGCGATGGCACGAATTGATGTGTCGATCGTTGTGTTGGTGCTCGGCCTCGCGCTCGTTGCATCGCTGTCGGCAGAACCCCGGCGCTGGGCTGCGGCGGGATTTCTCTACGCCGCCGCGGCGCAAATCGCGTCCCTCGTGGTGCGGCTCGATCAGGTCGAGGGATTTTCCGCGCTGATCCTGGTGCTTTTGGTGGTTTGGGCGAGCGATATCGGTGGCTATTTCGCGGGTCGGGCGATCGGCGGACCGAAGCTTTGGCCGCGGGTCAGCCCGAAAAAGACTTGGACCGGCGCGATCGGCGGCTTTGTGGCAAGCCTTCTGGTCGCCATCGGGTTTTCTGCCGCCGGCCTTGGCAAGCCGCTGCCACTGTTGATTCTGGCAACGACGCTGTCGATTGCCGCGCAATTTGGCGATCTCTTCGAATCCGCGGTCAAGCGCCGGTTCGGGGTAAAGGACTCAAGTCACATAATTCCCGGCCACGGCGGGCTAATGGATCGGCTGGACGGGTTTGTAGCTGCCATCGTCCTGGCGGCAATTGTCGGGCTTTTGCGGCACGGCGTGGATGGCGTCGGCCGCGGTGTTATGGTTTGGTGAGCACATGAGCGCAGTTCCCTTGCGTAACAACAAGACCGCGGCATCCGCCGTACGCAGCGTCACCGTACTCGGGGCCACCGGCTCGATCGGCGACAGCACGATGGATTTGCTGCGCAGCGCGCCCGAGCGCTACCGGGTCGAGGCGCTGACCGGGAACAGCAATGTGCAGGGACTGGCCAAGCTCGCGAGGGAATTCGACGCGCGCTTTGTCGCCGTTGCGGACGCGAGCCGGTTGGCCGAACTCAAGGAAGCGCTGGCCGGCACCCGTACGGAATGCGGCGCCGGCGAGAGCGCGATCATCGAAGCGGCGGCGCGGCCTGCGGATTGGGTGATGGCGGCCGTCAGCGGCGCAGCGGGACTAAAGCCCGCGCTCGCGGCGGTCGACCGGGGCGCCACCGTTGCGCTCGCCAACAAGGAATGCCTGGTCTGTGCCGGCGATTTCTTCATGCAGCGGGCGCTGAAGGCGGGTGCCTGCATTCTGCCCGCTGATTCCGAGCACAACGCGCTGTTCCAGGCACTAGGCTCGGGAAATCGTGAGGAACTCGTTCGCGTCATCATCACGGCTTCCGGCGGACCGTTCCGTACCTGGGCGCCGGCCGATATCGAGCAGGCAACGCTGGCGCAGGCGCTGAAGCATCCGAACTGGAGCATGGGGCAGAAAATCACCATCGATTCGGCATCGATGATGAACAAGGGACTCGAGGTCATCGAGGCCGCCTATCTGTTCTCCCTGACGCCTGACGAGATCGATGTGCTCGTGCATCCGCAGTCGATTGTGCACGGCATGGTCGAATTTTCCGACCGCTCGGTGGTGGCCCAGCTCGGCGCGCCCGACATGCGCATCCCGATCGCGCATTGCCTGGGTTGGCCGGACCGGATCAGCAAGGGGCCGGCCTCAAGGCTCGATCTCGCTAAAATCGGCCAGCTGAGCTTCGAGGAGCCCAATTTCGAGCGGTTCCCGGCCCTGCGGCTGGCTTACGAATCCTTAAGGACCGGACGAGGCGCAACTACGGTATTCAATGCCGCCAACGAGGTGGCGGTCGCGGCCTTCATCGCTGGCAAGATCAGATTCGGCGCCATCGCGCGGCTGGTCGAGGCGACCCTCGATGCCTGGATTCGCTCCGGCAATCTGGCACCCCTGGAGTCCGCTGACGACGCCATCGCTGTTGACTATAGCGCGCGAAATAAGGCTGCCACCCTATTGCCTCAAATTGCCTTAAAGGCATCCTAGAGGGTAGGGGCGGGGCCTTTCGGTTCCGGTTTAAGGGGATTCGAATGGCTGAGTTTTTCCTGCATAGTTTCAATAACTTGAGCCATGTGCTCATCGGGTATGTCGTCCCCTTCCTGTTCGTCCTGGCGATCGTCGTTTTCTTCCACGAGCTCGGCCACTTCCTGGTCGCCCGCTGGGCCGGGGTGAAGGTATTGACGTTCTCGCTGGGCTTCGGACCGGAACTCGTCGGCTTCAATGATCGTCATGGCACCCGCTGGAAGGTTTCAGCGATTCCGCTGGGCGGTTACGTCAAGTTCCTCGGCGACGACACCGAGGCCTCCACGCCTTCATCAGAAGCGCTCGCCAAAATGAGCGACGAGGAGCGCGCCGGCAGCTTCCATCACAAGAAGGTTGGGCCGCGCGCCGCGATCGTCGCCGCCGGCCCGATCGCAAATTTCATTCTGGCAATTGTGATTTTCACGTGCCTTTTCACCTTTTTCGGCAAGCCGAGCACGACCGCTCGCGTCGACAAGGTCGAGGCAAATAGCCCGGCCGCCGCGGCGGGCTTCCAGGTCGGCGACATCGTAACCGACATCGACGGCGCCAAGATTGACAGCTTCAACGAGATGCAGCGCGTGGTCAGCATCCACGCCGGCGACACGCTGACCTTCACGGTGAAGCGGGGCGACAAGGTCGTGCAACTGAGCGGCACACCGGAATTGCGGGAGGAGAAGGACGCCTTCGGCAACCAGCAACGGCGCGGCATCCTCGGTATCACACGTCAAACGGTGCCCGGCGAAGCCGTGACCGAGCGCGTCGATCCTGTCACTGCCATGTGGCTGGGAATCAAGGAAACCTGGTTCGTGGTCGACCGTACGCTGGCCTATATCGGCGGCGTCTTTACCGGCCGCGAGGCCGCCGACCAGATCGGCGGGCCGCTGCGAATTGCCCAGATATCAGGTCAGGTCGCGAGCATCGGCCTGGCGGCGCTGATTCACCTTTCCGCGGTGCTCTCCATTTCGATCGGGCTGTTGAACCTGTTCCCGGTTCCGCTGCTCGATGGTGGCCACCTTTTGTTCTATGCGGTGGAAGCCGTACGCGGGCGGCCGCTGTCGGAACGCGCGCAGGAGATGGGATTCCGCATTGGATTGGGGCTGGTGCTGATGTTGATGGTGTTTGCAACCTATCACGACATCCTGCATCTGAGTTCGCGCTTCGCGGCCTCATGAAGCGCGGCTTTTTTATGACGTTGCCCATCGGCAACGTCTTGGAATGAAAATGGAATCGAACTGACATCGTAAGTTGCTGCCTCGGCGATTTTGGTTACAACCGAAGCAACAAATGGGAATCTGCCGGCTCGTGGGGTTGCGATCCGGTACGGAAGGACGAGGGCGCGTCGCGCATGATGTTTGGAATGCGAGTCCGGGGGGGCTTGTTCGCCGCCCTGATCATGTTCGCTGTGCCGGCGGTTGCCCCGGTGACGGTTGCGATCGTCTCCACGCAGGCGGCCGCGCAGACCCTGAATTCAATTGAAGTCGTCGGGAACCGGCGCGTCGAGATCGAGACCATTCGTTCCTATTTCAAGGCGGGTCCCGGCGGCAGGCTGGACAATGCCGCCATCGACGACGGCCTGAAGGCGCTGATCGAGACCGGTCTGTTCCAGGATGTGAGGATCAGCCGTCCGGGCGGCAAGATCGTCGTTACCGTCATCGAGAACCCCGTGATCAACCGCATCGCGTTTGAGGGCAACAAGAAGGTCAAGGACGACCAGCTTTCAGCCGAGATCCAGTCCAAACCGCGCGGCACGCTATCGCGTCCCATGGTGCAGTCGGACGCCCAGCGCATCGTCGAAATCTACCGCCATGCCGGCCGCTATGACGTGACCGTCACGCCTGAGATGATCGATCGGCCGAACAACCGCGTCGATCTGGTCTTCACGATCCAGGAAGGTGCGAAGACATCGGTCAAGTCCATCGAGTTCGTCGGCAACAGCTTCTATTCGTCCTATCGCCTGAAGGACATCATCAAGACCCACGAGTTGAATCTGCTGAGCTTCCTCGGCGGCAACGACGTCTACGATCCCGATCGTGTCGAGGCCGACCGCGATCTGATTCGCCGTTTCTATCTGAAGCACGGCTTTGCCGATGTGCAGGTCGTTGCGGCGCTCACCGAATATGATCCGGAACGCAAGGGCTTCATGGTCACCTTCAAGATCGAGGAAGGCCAGCAATATCGCGTCGGTTCCGTCGACTTCCAGACGAGCATCGCAAATCTCGACACCGCCTCGCTGCGCTCCTATTCCCGCGTCAGCGTCGGCTCGCTCTATAACGTCGAGGCGCTTGAGAAATCCGTCGAGGAAATGCAGATCGAGGCGTCGCGTCGCGGCTACGCCTTTGCCGTGGTGCGTCCGCGCGGCGATCGCAATTTCGAGGCCCACACCGTATCGGTGGTGTTCTCCATCGAAGAGGGGCCGCGCACCTATATCGAGCGCATCAACATCCGCGGCAATACCCGCACCCGCGATTACGTGATTCGCCGCGAGTTCGACCTGTCCGAAGGCGACGCCTACAACCGCGCGCTGGTCGACCGCGCCGAGCGGCGGCTGAAGAATCTCGACTTCTTCAAGAGCGTGAAGATCACGACCGAGCCGGGCTCTTCGAGCGACCGCGTGATCCTCCTCGTCGATCTCGAAGAGAAGTCCACCGGCGACTTCTCGGTCTCCGGCGGCTATTCGACCACCGACGGCGCGCTCGCCGAAGTCAGTATCTCCGAACGCAACTTCCTGGGCCGCGGCCTGTTTGCCAAGGCGGCCGTGACCTACGGCCAGTATGCGCGCGGCCTCTCGCTGTCCTACGTCGATCCCTATGTCCTGGACTACCGCGTGGCGCTGGGTCTCGATGCCTACTACCGCGAGCAACTGCCCAACAGCTTCATCTCGTACGGCACCAAGACCATCGGCTTCAGCCCGCGGCTCGGCTTCCAGTTGCGCGAGGATTTGTCTCTGCAGCTGCGCTACTCGCTCTATGAGCAGGACATCTCGCTGCCGAGCTATCTTGCCAACTGTAACAACAACCCGGGCAATGGCCTGCTTGCCTTCAATCCGTCGCCGGCCTGGGTGGCGGCGAATGCACCGGGCACTCCAGCGGGCGGCTCAGTAACGGCAGGGGGGCAGACCGCCACTGACGCCTCGGGCTTCGGCCTGTGGTGCTACAGCGACGGCGAAGCCTCGCTGCCGATTCGCAAGGAACTCGCAAGTGGTCATGCGCTGACCTCGTCGGTCGGCTACTCGCTGAACTACAACACGCTCGACAACAACAAGAACCCGACCGACGGTCTGTTGATCGACTGGCGCCAGGATTTCGCCGGCGTCGGCGGCGACGTCACCTATCTCAAGAGCCAGTTCGACGCCAAGTACTACACCCCGCTGGTCTCCGATATCGTCGGCCTGGTCCATTTGCAAAGCGGTATGCTCAACAAGATCGGCAACAACGAGTTGCGCATGCTCGACCAGTTCCAAATGGGCCCGAACCTCGTGCGCGGCTTCGCCCCGAACGGCATCGGTCCGCGCGACATCAACCCGTTCGGCACGATGGATGCACTCGGTGGCACCAAGTACTGGGGTGCATCGCTCGAACTGCAGATGCCGTTCTGGTTCCTTCCCAAGGAAGTCGGCCTGAAGGGTGCGGTCTATGCCGACGCTGGCGGTCTGTGGGACTATCAGGGGCCGACGACTTGGGCTGCAACCGGCGAGTTGACCACGCCAGCCAATTCGAACTGTATCAAGCCGACGGTGACGCCTCCGACGTCCGGGACCTGCACGGGCCTGGTTTACGACAATGGCAATGTCGTTCGCTCGTCGGTGGGTATCGGCCTGATTTGGGCCTCGCCGTTCGGACCGCTGCGCTTCGACTATGCGGTCCCGCTGACCAAGGGGCAGTTTGACCGCGTCCAGCAGTTCAAGTTTGGTGGCGGAACGTCGTTCTAAGTTACTGGTCAGCGCCGCCGGAACACGGCAAATAGTGATCCAGACACGGCCCCGCATCGCCGCGGGGCCGCTTTTCTCATACCGGCCGGATTGCGACGGGGGCATGGCGCAGCCGACATTCTTTGCAACATCGCCTGATTCGACGCTGGCCGATATCGCCGGGCGCACGAGGGCGCATTTGGTTGACCCCTCGCGGGCTGGTCAGCAGGTCCGGGGGCTGGCATCGCTCGACGAAGCCGGCCCGATGCACCTGACCTTTTTCGACAATCTGAAATACGCCGACCAACTCGCTGCGACCAAGGCCGGTGCCTGCCTGGTCAGCGAGCGTTTCGCGGCCCGCGTTCCCGCCCACGTCGCGGTGCTGCGCGCCGCCCAGCCCTTTCGCGCTTTCGTGCAACTCGCCCGCGAATGGCATGGCGACGCGCTGCGGCCGGCGTCCTGGTTCGGTTCGGACGGCATTGCGCCGTCGGCGATCATCGATCCCACGGCGCATCTGGAAGATGGCGTGATCGTCGATCCGCTGGTTCTGATCGGTGCCGACGTGGAGATCGGCGCCGGCACGGTGATCGGCGCCGGCGCGGTGATCGGCCCGGGGGTCAAGATCGGACGGGATTGCAATGTCGGCGCGCGGACAGTCATCCAATGCGCCCTGATCGGCAACAATGTGCTGATCCATCCTGGCTGCAGCATCGGTCAGGATGGCTATGGCTTTATTTTCTTCGGGCCGGAGGGACATCTGAAGGTCCCGCAGACCGGCAGGGTCCTAATCCAGAACGATGTGGAGGTCGGAGCGGGCACCACCATCGACCGCGGCAGCCTGCGCGATACCATGATCGGTGAGGGCACCAAAATCGACAATCAAGTTCAGATCGGCCACAATGTGACCATCGGCAGGCATTGCCTGCTGGCGGCCCAGATCGGGCTCGCGGGCAGCCTGACGATTGGTGACAATGTGGCTTTGGGAGCAAAGGTGGGCATCAACAACCACCTCAAGATCGGTGACGGCGCGCAGGTCACGGCCATGAGTGCGGTGAAGGACGACATTCCTCCGAACGGCCGCTGGGGTGGGCATTTCGCCAAGCCGACCAAACAGTGGTTCAGGGAGATTGTTGCAGTGGAGCGTCTGGTGCGTGATCAAGCGGCCGGTCCGAAGGGTGAAGGGCAGGAGTAATGGCGGGGGAGTCACCAGTCAGGTTCGCAGTCGTAGACATCAACGAGATTCTCAAGACGCTTCCGCACCGTTATCCGATGTTGTTGATCGACAAGGTGATCGACATCCGCGCCGATTACAGCGGCATCGGCGTCAAGAACGTCACCTTCAACGAGCCGCCCTTTCTCGGGCATTTCCCCGACCGGCCGATCTATCCGGGCGTGATGATGATCGAGGCGATGGCGCAGACCGCGGGCGTGATCGGCATCAAGTCGGTCGAGGGCACCGAGAAGCCGCGCGCAGTTTATTTCCTCACCATCGACAAATGCAAGTTCCGCAAACCCGTGATGCCCGGCGATACCGTCGAATACCACATGCGCTCGCTGGGCCGTCGCAATACCATGTGGTGGTTTCACGGCGAGGCCAAGGTAAAGGGCGTCGTCATGGCGCAGGCCGACGTCGGCGCGATGCTCACCGACTGACAGGACGACACTGACAAGGAATACATGGCCAAGATTGATCCCACTGCGCGGGTAGAGGACGGCGCCGTGATCGGCGACGGCGCGGTGATAGGTCCCTATTGCATCATCGGGGCGAATGCCGTGATCGGCGAGAACTGCCGGCTGCTCTCGCATGTGCAGGTGATGGGACACACCAAGGTCGGCGCCGATTGCGTGATCTCGCCCTTTGTTGCGCTCGGCGGCGCGCCGCAGGATCTCAGCTATCGCGGCGAGCCGACGCGGCTCGAGATCGGCGCTGGCTGCACGCTGCGCGAAGGCGTCACCATGAACGTCGGCACGGTGAAGGGTGGCGGCCTCACAAAGGTTGGCGACCGCGGCTTCTTCATGAACAACAGCCATGTCGGGCATGACTGCGTTGTCGGCAACGAGGTGATCTTCGCCACCTCGGCAACGCTCGGCGGTCACTGCGAGATCGGGGATTTCGTCTACATCGGCGGACTGTCGGCGGTGCACCAGTTCACCCGGATCGGGCCGCAGGTGATGGTTGGCGGCGTCTGCGGTGTGCGCGGCGACGTGATTCCGTTCGGCCTCGTCAATGGCCAGTACGCCGTTCTGGAAGGCCTCAACATCATCGGCTTGAAGCGCCGCAAATTCACCCGCGGGCGGCTCGCCACCGTGCGCGCCTTCTATCAGAAACTGTTCCACGGGCCAGGCATCTTTGCCGAGCGGCTCGAAAGCGTACAGCCGCTCGCGCACGAAGATCCCGCGATCGCGCAAATCCTCAACTTCATCGGAGACGGCAAGCATCGGCCCTTGTGCCTGCCGGCCGAGAACGGCAGCCGGCACTGACCATGGCTACGACGGCGAGAGGCAATTCTTCGCCCGTCGGCCTGATCGCTGCCGGCGGCGCCATGCCCTTTGCGGTCGCGGACTCCCTCACTGCGCGCGGCGTCACGCCGGTGCTGTTCGCGATCAGGGGCGCCTGCGACGCAAAGCAGGCGGAACGCTACCGGCATCACTGGATCTCGGTCGGCCAACTCGGGCGCGCCACAAAACTGTTCCGGGACGAAGGTTGCCGCGAACTCCTGTTCATCGGAACCCTGGTGCGCCCGGCGCTGTCAGAGGTGCGGCTGGATTTCGGCACGGTGCGCGCGATCGGAAAAATCTGGGCTTCCTTCCGCGGCGGCGATGACCATCTGTTGTCGGGCATCGGGCGCATCCTGGAAGGGCAGGGGTTTCGCATGGTCGGGATCAAGGACGTCGCGCCCGACCTGTTGGTGCCCGAGGGCTGCCTGACCGGGGCGAGGCCCAACGAGCAGGCACAAGCCGACATCGCCAGGGGACGCAAGGTGCTGGCCGCGCTGAGCCCCTTCGACATCGGGCAAGCCTCGGTCGTGATCGACGGCCATGTGGTCGGGGTAGAGGACATCGACGGCACCGATGGCCTCCTGGCGCGGATTGCGCGCCTGCGCGAGCAGGGGCGTATCCGCTCCGCCGCAGGCCACGGCGTGCTGGTGAAGGCGCCCAAGGCCGGCCAGGATCTGCGCTATGACCTGCCGACCATTGGCCCGCGCACCGTCGAAGGCGCGGCGAATGCGAAACTTGCCGGGATCGCCATCGTCGCCGGCCACACCCTTATCGCCGATCCCCAGGCCATGATTGTTGCCGCCGACAAGGCCGGCCTGTTCATTACGGGCGTCGCCGCGTGAGTCCGGTACGCGCGACAACCGCCGGGCGGAGGATTTTCCTGGTTGCCACCGAAGAATCCGGCGACCGCCTGGGCGCAGGCCTGATGAAGGTGTTGCGCCAGCGGCTCGGCGGCGCCGTCGAATTCGAGGGCGTCGGCGGCCGCGCCATGGCGCGCGAGGGACTGAACTCGCTGTTTCCGATCGAGGAGCTGTCGATCATCGGGCTTGCCGCGGTCGTCGCGCAATTGCCAAAGATTTTGCGGCTGATCCGGCGGACGGTCGCTGCCGTGCTGGCAAGCGCGCCTGATATTCTCGTCATCATCGACAGTCCGGACTTCACCCATCGTGTGGCGCGGCGCGTGCGCGCGAAGGATGATTCAATCCCGATCATCGACTATGTCTCGCCGACGGTATGGGCGTGGCGGCCGGGCCGGGCGCGCGCCATGCTCCGCTACGTCGACCATGTGCTGGCGCTGCTGCCGTTCGAGCCCGAGGCCTATCGCCGCCTGCGTGGGCCGCCTTGCGGCTATGTCGGCCATCCCCTGACTGAACAGCTCAATTCGCTCCGGCCCAATGCCGAGGAGCGCGTACGGCGCGAGGGTGCGCCACCGCTGCTCCTTGTCCTGCCCGGCAGCCGCCGCAGCGAGATCAGGCGCCATATGGCGGTGTTCGGCGCGGCGCTCGGCAAACTGCAGGCGGACGGCGTGGCGTTCGATCTGGTGCTGCCGACCATGCCGCATCTCGTCGACGCCGTCCGTGCGGGCGCGGAGAAGTGGCCGGTCGCGCCGAAGATCGTCGTGGGTGAGCAGGAGAAGCGCGCAGTCTTCCGGACCGCGCGCGCAGCCCTCGCCAAGTCAGGCACCGTCACGCTGGAGCTGGCCCTGTCGGGCGTGCCGATGGTGACGGCCTATCGCGTCGGCGGCGCGGAAGCCGCCATCCTCTCGCGCGCGATCAGGGTGCAGTCCGTGATATTGGCCAATCTCGTGATGGGCGAGAACATCGTGCCGGAGTTCCTGCAAAAGGACTGCACGGCGGAAAATCTGGCGCGCGCCTTGCGTCCGTTGCTGTCGGATACGCCGGAGCGGAAGAGGCAGATGGACGGCTTCGCGAAGATCGATGCCATCATGTCGACCGGCAACACGGCGCCCAGCGTGCGCGCCGCCGACATCGTGCTGGCCACGATGCGGAAGGGACGGCACGCCTCGTAGTTCCTCGGCAGCGGCATCCGGTCGCAACGGACCCAAAATATTAGATTGTGTTAATATTATACTATATTAATATTAGTATCAGGTAATAATAAGAATCGGAAGCCTGCCATGAACATCGATCCTGCCGCGACAATGGGTGCCGTCATTCGCGAAGTCGCCGAACGGGAGCATCGGGGAAAAGCGGCCCGGGGGGTGATCGCGACGCGCCGGTACGACACCGACATCGACGATCTCTGGGACGCGCTCACCAGCGCCGAGCGGATTCCGCGCTGGTTCCTGCCGATCTCGGGTGAACTCAGGCTCGGCGGCCGCTACCAGTTCGAGGGCAATGCCGGCGGTGAGATCACGCGATGCGAACCGCCGCTTCTATTGTCGGTGACCTGGGAATATGGCGGCGAGGTAAGCTGGCTTACCGTAACACTGAAAGGTGATTCCTCCGGTGGTACGCGGTTGGAGCTGGAACACATCGCTCATGTCGACGGCGATCGCTGGGACCGCTTTGGGCCGGGCGCTGTCGGCGTCGGCTGGGACCTGGCACTGATGGGACTCGGGCTCCATCTCGCCTCGGGCGTGGCGGTCGACCGGGCAGCGGCGATGGCCTGGTCAAGCTCGGAGGAGGGCAAAAGATTCATGCGGGGCAGCAGCGAGGCCTGGGGTCAAGCCTCAGCCGCGGCCGGCACCGACAAAGTGGCAGCCCGCGCCGCGGCGGCGCGCACCAGCGCCTTCTATTGCGGCGAGCCGGAACCCGGGGGCTAACCAAAAATGCACGCGTTCGACGTCCTCGGCGATCCCGTCAGGCGGCGTATTCTGGAACTACTTGCCGCCGGCGAGCATAGTTCCGGCGACGTTGTTACCGTGATCGGCCGTGAGTTCGGCATCACCCAATCGGCAGTATCCCAGCAGCTTCGCGTGCTCCGCGATGCCGGCTTTGCGTCGGTGCGCGCAGAGGGAACCCGCCGCATCTATGCGGTGCAGACGACGGGCTTGCGTGAGGTCGACGATTGGCTCGGCCGGTTCAGGTCATTCTGGCTGCCGAAACTCGACGCGCTCGCGACCGAAGTTGCCCGTGGAAAAAGAAAACGGCGCCAGTCGAAATGACGGCGCCGCTTCGAGCTTCGTGATTTCCCGCAACTACTTCCGCTTGCCGATCTCGACATAGTCGCGGCGGCCGACGCCGGTGTAGAGCTGGCGCGGACGGCCGATCTTTTGCTGCGGATCCTCGATCATCTCGCTCCACTGGCTGATCCAGCCGACGGTGCGGGCGACTGCGAACAGCACGGTGAACATCGACATCGGGAAGCCCATCGCCTTCAGCGTGATGCCCGAATAGAAGTCGACGTTCGGATAGAGCTTGCGGCTGATGAAGTATTCGTCGCTCAGCGCGATCTTTTCCAGCTCCAGCGCCACCTTCAGCATCGGATCGTCGCCGTGGCCGGTCTCCTTGAGCACGGCGTGACACATCTTCTGCATGATCTTGGCGCGCGGATCGTAGTTCTTGTAGACGCGGTGGCCAAAACCCATCAGGCGGACTTCGCTGTTCTTGTCCTTCACCCTCTTGATGAAGTCCGGAATGTTGTCGACCGAGCCGATGCCGTACAGCATGTTGAGCGCGGCTTCATTGGCGCCGCCATGGGCCGGACCCCATAAGCAGGCGATGCCAGCCGCGATGCAGGCGAACGGGTTGGCGCCGGAGGAGCCGGCGATGCGCACCGTCGAGGTCGAGGCGTTCTGCTCGTGGTCGGCGTGCAGGATGAAGATCTTCTCCAGCGCATTCGCCAGCACCGGATTGACCTTGTATTCCTCGCACGGCACGGCAAAGCACATGTGCAGGAAGTTTTCCGCGAATCCGAGCGCGTTCTTCGGATACATGAAGGGCTGACCGATGGTGTATTTGTAGGCCATCGCCGCCAGGGTGGGGATCTTCGCGATCATCCGCATCGAGGCGATCATGCGCTGCTGCGGATCGTTGATATCGGTGGAGTCGTGATAGAAGGCGGCGAGCGCGCCGACGGACGCGACCATGACCGCCATCGGATGGGCGTCGCGGCGGAAACCCTGGAAGAAGCGGGCCATCTGCTCGTGCACCATGGTGTGGTGAATCACACGATGGTCGAAGTCCTTCTTCTGCGCGGCGGTCGGCAATTCCCCGTAGAGCAAGAGGTAGCAGGTCTCCAGGAAGTCGCCATGCTCGGCGAGCTGCTCGATCGGGTAGCCGCGGTATTCGAGGATGCCGGCGTCGCCGTCGATATAGGTGATCTTGGACTGGCAGCTGCCAGTCGAAGTGAAGCCCGGGTCGTAGGTGAACATGCCGGCCTGGGCGTAGAGCTTGGCGATGTCGATGACATCGGGCCCGACAGTGCCGCTCAGAATCGGGAAATCATAGGTCTTGTTGCCGACCGTAAGGGTCGCGGTCTTGCTTGCGGATTTTGCGTCCATCGTTCGTCCCCGATGAGATCGTTAGCGGGCTGACCGGAGGCCATGTTTGATATGGCGAGGCAGGCCGGAATTATCCAGAAAACTGGCTGAACAAATGGGTATCGTATTGCCATGTGCGCTGCAAGATGGCCTCCGCCAGCCCGTCTCGGCTATGCGGTGGCCCGATCCCCAGCCTGATCGGCGAGGCGCGCCAGACACTCGTCCCGACCCAGGACCGAAAGCACTTCGAAAATGCCGGGCGAGGTGGTTTTACCGGTCAGCGCCACGCGCAGCGGCTGGGCGACCGCGCCCAGCTTGAGATTGTTTTCCTCGCCAAATGCCCGCATTGCAGCTTCGGTGGTCTCGACATTCCAGGGCGAAACCGCCTGCAGTGCCGCGCGCAGCCGGCCAATCAATTCGCGGGTTTCCGGTGTCAGCAAGGTCTGCGCTTTCGCCTCGATCTGCAGCGGCCGGTCGGCGAAGATGAAGCAGGAGGCGTCGATCAGCTCGATCAGCGTCTTGGCGCGCTCCTTCAGGCTCGGCATCGCGGCCAACAGTTGCGCGCGCGTGGCATGGTTGAGTTTGGCCTTTACCGCCGCGCCGTTAGGAACGTAATCCAGCACGCCCTCGAACCGTGTCACGAGGGATTGATCATCTGCGTGGCGTATGTAGTGACCGTTGAGGTTTTCAAGCTTGGCGAAATCGAAGCGGGCGGCGGAACGGCCTACGCCGGACAGGTCGAACGCCTCGACCATCTCCTCGGTCGAGAAGATCTCCTGGTCGCCATGGCTCCAGCCGAGCCGGACCAGGTAATTGCGCAGAGCGGCAGGCAGATACCCCATGGCGCGGTAGGCGTCGACGCCGAGTGCGCCATGCCGCTTCGACAGCTTGGAGCCATCGGGACCATGGATCAGCGGGATGTGCGACATATTCGGTACGTCCCAGCCGAGCGCGTCATAGATATGCTTCTGCCGGGCGGCGTTGATCAGGTGGTCGTCGCCGCGGATGACGTGGGTCACGGCCATGTCGTGATCGTCGACGACGACCGCGAGCATGTAGGTCGGCGTGCCGTCGCCGCGCAGCAGGACGAGGTCGTCGAGATTTTCGTTCTGCCAGACCACGCGGCCCTGCACCTGGTCCTCGATCACGGTCTCGCCCGTGAGCGGTGCCTTGAGGCGAATGGTCGGCTTCATGCCGGGCGGTGCCTCGGACGGATCGCGGTCGCGCCACAGGCCGTTGTAGAGGCGGGTGCGGCCCTCCGCGCGCGCCTTCTTGCGCATCTCGTCGAGCTCGTCCGGCGTGGCATAGCAGAGATAGGCGTTGCCGGCTGCGAGCAGCGATTCCGCAATCTCGCGATGCCGTGCGGCGCGGCTGAATTGGTAAATGACGTCGCCGTCCCAATCGAGCTCGAGCCACCTCAAGCCGTCGAGGATGGCGTCGATCGCCTCCTTGGTGGAACGCTCGCGGTCGGTGTCCTCGATCCGGAGCAGCATCTTGCCACCGCGGCCGTGGGCATAGAGCCAGTTGAACAGCGCGGTGCGGGCGCCTCCGATATGGAGGAAGCCGGTGGGCGAGGGAGCGAAGCGGGTGACGATGGAATCAGTCATTAGCGGGGCAGGGGTCGCGACAATGGCGGTGGTGTATAGCAGGATCGGTGCATAACTAAAGCCTTCATCCGGGCAAAGCGGGCTTGGCGTGGGAAAGCGAATTTGGCAGAAGGGCCGTTGAATTCGGCTAGGGTCTTATGATGATGACGACGACAGAACCGGTGGCGGCTGAGGCGGGGCGCGACTTCATTCGCGACATCATCAAGGCCGACCTCTACACGGGCAAATACAAGGAGATCGTGACCCGGTTCCCGCCGGAGCCGAACGGCTATCTGCATATCGGGCACGCCAAGTCGATCGCGCTGAATTTCGGTATCGCGCAGGAATTTCCCGGCCGCTGCAACCTGCGCTTCGACGACACCAATCCGGCCAAGGAAGAGCAGGAATATATCGATTCCATCCAGGCCGATGTGAGCTGGCTCGGCTACAAATGGGCCGGCCAGCCGCTCTATGCCTCGGATTATTTCGATCGGCTCTATGAATGGGCCGAGGGGCTGATCAAGCGCGGCCTCGCCTATGTCGACGACCAGACGCAGCATGATATCCGCGTCAACCGCGGCACGCTGACCGAGCCCGGCAAGAACTCGCCGTTCCGCGACCGTTCAGTCGAGGAAAATCTCGACCTGTTCCGCCGCATGAAGGCCGGCGAGTTTCCGAACGGCACGCGGGTGCTGCGCGCCAGGATCGACATGGCCGCCGGCAACATCAACCTGCGCGATCCCGTGCTGTACCGCATCCTGCATGCGCATCATCCGCGCACCGGCACCAAATGGTCGATCTATCCGAGCTACGACTACGCGCACGGCCAGTCAGACGCGATCGAGGGCATCACGCACTCGATCTGCACGCTGGAGTTCGAAGACCATCGGCCACTCTATGACTGGTTCATCGAAAAACTGCCGGTGCCGTCAAAGCCGCATCAGTACGAATTCGCGCGTCTCAATCTCACCTACACCGTCCTGTCGAAACGCGTGCTGACCCAGCTCGTCCGCGACGGCCATGTCGCAAGCTGGGACGATCCGCGCATGCCGACCATTGCCGGCCTGAAGCGCCGAGGCGTGCCGCCGGCGGCGATCCGTGAATTCGTCAAGCGCATTGGAGTTGCGAAAGCCAACAGCGTGGTCGATGTCGGCATGCTCGAATTCTGCATCCGAGAGGAGCTGAACCGCACCGCGCTGCGGCGCATGGCGGTGCTCAGGCCGTTGAAAGTCGTGCTCGAGAATTATCCGGAAGGGCAGGTCGAGGAGATCGAGGCGATCAACCATCCCGACAACCCCGAAGCCGGCACGCGCAAGATCGCCTTCGGCCGCGAGCTCTATATCGAGCAGGACGATTTCATGGAGAACCCGCCGAAGAAATTCTTCCGGCTCTTTCCTGGCAATGAGGTGCGGCTGCGCTACGCCTATTTCATCAAGTGTACCGGCGTCGTGAAGGATGCCGCCGGCGAGGTGGTCGAGCTGCGCTGCACCTACGATTCCGCGACCAGGGGCGGCAACGCGCCCGACGGCCGCAAGGTCAAGGCGACCATGCACTGGCTGCCGGCGGCGCAGTCGAAGCCGGCCGAAATCCGCATCTATAGCCAGCTCTTCGCCAAGCCGAGCCCGGATGCGGCGAACTTCGCCGCCGACCTCAATCCGCAGTCGCTGGAGGTCCTGAAAGACGCCCGGATCGAGCCTGCCATCGCGGAGGCCAATTCGGCCGAACCGATGCAGTTCGAGCGGCAGGGCTACTTCGTTCGCGACAAAGATTCGACCCCGGACCGGCTGGTTTTGAACCGAACCATCGGTTTGCGCGACACCTTTGCGAAGGAAATCGGGAAGGGCTAGACCCTCCCGATCGCGCTTCCGTGATCCAGATCACAGGCGTTCCGAGATAAACAGATCAGCACTTTCCTCAGGTCAGGGGCTCCCATGAAGCGGCTCACCATCGCCATCGCATTCCTGCTGCTGCCGGCTTTTGCCGCCGATGCGACCGGCTCGCTTCATCGCAAGCATGCGGCTCGGCCTGCGCAAAAGGCCCGCACGGCCGATCCGGCTCCGGTTCCTTCGCCGCCGCCGGTGACACGGCTGCCGATCGCACCCGACACGTTCCGCGCGTAAAGCGGCACCGGCATTCTGCATCCGTTCTCTATCGCCCGGCGCAACTTTCGGTAGCCTGATGGCCCGGAAGTAGCAGGGGTTGGCCGCATGGCAGAGCGGGAAGGGTCGCGCCACCGCACACGGGGCATTGCCGGGGGCGTTGCAGGGACTTGGCCGCCGCGCGGCGCCGCGCAGAGCGGGGCTTTCGCGCCGTCGGGCTCTTCGTTCTGGTCTTTGCTGCTCGAACGCCTGCGTGCCTGGGCCCGCGCGGAAGCCGGCGCCGGTCGGCTTCTGCCGTGGGTGCCGGTCGCGTTCGGCACTGGCATCGCGCTCTATTTCACGGCTTCGCACGAGCCGGTTCTTTCCGTCGGCATCGGCGCTGCTATCGCACTCTGCGCCGCCGCTTTTCTCTTGCGGCGTAGCCGGTTCTTTGCGGCTGCGGTGATGACCGCGGCCGTTGCCGCGGGCTTTGCCACCGCGACCTGGAGAACCGCGCACCTCGCCCACACCGTGCTGGCGCGGCCGCTTTATTCTGTCTCGCTGTCGGGTTTTGTCGAGACCCGCGACATCCGCGAGCGCACCGACCGCTTCGTACTGCGCGTGACCGCGATGGATGCGCCGCGGTTTTCCACAAAACTCGAGCGCGTGCGGCTGTCGGTGAAGAAGGGCACCGCGCCCGATGTCGGCAGCTTTGTCGAGCTGAAGGCGCGGCTGTTGCCGCCGCTCGCGCCGTCGCGGCCGGGCTCCTACGACTTTTCGCGCGACCTGTTCTTTCAGGGCATCGCCGCGTCCGGCTTTGCGATGGGCGCGATCAAGACCGTCGAGCCGAAGGATAGCGGTGGCCTTGCGCTGCGCTATGCCGCCTTCATGCAGGGACTGCGTGACTCCATCGACGCACGCATCCGCAGCCGTCTCGACGGCGACGAGCGCGCCATCGCGACCGCGCTGCTCACCGGCCGGCGCGATGCGATCACGACGCCGGTCAACGACGCGATGTTCATTTCCGGCCTCGGCCATGTGCTGTCGATCTCGGGCTATCACATGGCCGTGGTCGCAGGCGTCGTGTTCTTTGCGGTCCGCGCGCTGCTCGCGCTGCTCGCGGGCCTTGCCGTCAGCGCGCCGATCAAGAAATGGTCGGCGGCGGCGGCCCTTATTGCGGCTGCCTTCTATCTCCTGTTGTCGGGCGCGGAAGTCGCGACGCAAAGATCGTTCTTCATGACGGCCGTGGTGTTGATCGCAGTGATGGTCGACCGCCGCGCCGTCACCTTCCGCACGCTCGCGGTCGCCGCCATGATCGTGCTGGTGATGGCGCCGGAAGCGCTGGTGCATCCGAGTTTTCAGAACTGAAATGTGCAGGCGGCGCTGAACGCGTTTTGATCTGTAAACCCGTTGAACTGTTTGGGTTTTTCCATTCGACCCAATCTGGCCCAAGCGAACAAAAACAGGTCGAAAGAGGGCTAAAATCAGCGTCGGACGGCGCAAAGTCCCGGAAAAAGTCCCGGAATGCGTTCACGTCTCGTTCGTGGGAGTTGGGGGTGCGCCATGCGCGGACCGCCTGATCCGGAAACGAATAGGGGCGCCGCTGGACACGGCACCCCGAATTCGAAACCCCTAACAAGCACCGACATCATTGCCGAAGCTGCAGGAGAACGTCAAGCACGATCTCTGCAAGAACGGTTCGCTGTTGGGTTTGCCCTTGCGACTTCGCTTGCCCCTCTCGTGTGGGGGCTGCCGCGATGAATGCGCACATCAAGCCCGCACAGACTGCCCAGCCCGACACTGAATTTGTGCTGGCTGCGCTCCGCTGCACCAGCCAGCGGTTAAAACTCATCGATCATCAGGTCATTCAAATCGGGGTTGCTCTGAAGCGAGGCCTAATCTCGGCGCAGCGCGCGATCGATTGGTGCGAGGAAGTCGCACCCGGTTGCCTGGACGTGGTGTCGCAATCAATGGAGACGACGCCGTGACCGATTCCAATGAAGCGTGGCGCTTGCTCCTTATCCTAACGCCAACAAAAAACCCGAGATCGATATTGGCGAATGCCATCATTGCTCTCCGCGAGGCGCCGGCATGGCAGTGCGTGCTTGCCTACAACGAGTTTAGACGGGAAACGGTAATCCAGAGTCATCCGCCGTGGGATATGCAGGTTTCGAAATGGGTTGAACGGCCGTGGACCGACCATGACGATCTGCTGGCAACGGATTGGTTGCAGAAAGCCGGCATAAACGTGCAGAGCAAGATAACGGCTCAAGCCGTTGAGGTGGTTGCGCGGGATAGGTCCTTTCATCCGGTCCGCGATTATCTGTCTAACCTGCAGTACGACGGCATACCTCGTCTCGATACTTGGTTGGCAACATGCTGGGGCGCTGAGCGCACCTCCTACACCGCGACGATCGGTCGAGCGATGATGATCGCCGCTGTTGCCAGGATCGATGTACCCGGTTGCAAGGTCGACACCGTTCCGATCTTTGAGAGCGACCAGGGCAAAATGAAGTCGACGGCGATCAAGGCGCTGTTCGATCCATGGTTCACCGACGAGCTCGCCGACCTCGGCTCCAAGGACGCTGCGATGCAGACCCGCGGCGTTTGGGGCATCGAGGTATCTGAGCTGGACTCCATGGCCCGCACTGAGGTCTCGCGTATCAAGGCCTTCATCACCCGGACAACGGATAGATTTCGACCTCCATATGGCAGTCGTCTGGTGGAAAGCCCGCGCTCGTGCGTCTTCTGGGGAACGACCAACTCGGACGCATACCTGAAGGACGAGACCGGCGGTCGGCGGTTCTGGCCGGTGAAGAGCGGCAAGATCAACATCGCCCTCCTTCGGGAGATCCGTGACCAGCTATGGGCAGAGGCCGTCGTTCTCTACGAAGCCGGCGAGTCCTGGTGGATAACCGAGAAACAGACCCTGGCCGACGCCGAACGCCACCAGCGCGACCGCTATGTCGGAGATCCTTGGGACGAGGCCATCGGCAATTACATGGACCTCCATTCCGAGGTGACAATCGATGAGGTTCTCAGAAATGCGCTGCACCTCGAAATCGGGCGCTGCGGGCAACCCGAGATGAACCGGGTAGCTCGATGCCTGACGCTGCTCGGCTGCCGCCGGGTTCAAGTGAGGACCGGTGACCGGACCGACAACAAGCGGGTATACAAATACCGCAAGCCCGTGATGGAGGAAGACCAGACCGCGAACGTAACGCCGCTTAGACTGGTGACCTAACCCTGGTCACCACAGACTGATGACCACAGAAACCCTTGCGGCACAGGCATGGTCACCACTGTCACCACTGTCACCAGTATGTTTTTAAAAGATAGCAAAGGTTGCTGGAGATTTACTGGTCACCACTGTCCAACGCATGACCGGTGACCAACTGACAAGGATAGGAAAGATCGTAATGCAAAACGTAAATAGGTCAGCTAACGGACGCTGGCTCAAAGGAACACCACCGCCGAATCCAACTGGACGACCACTCGCGGCCCGACAGCGCATCTCGGAAAAGCTCCTGGCTGATCTCGCGGAAGTCTGGGAAGAGCACGGTCGAACCGTGCTGGAGCGCCTGGCGCTGACCGAGCCCGGCAAGCTGGCACAGATCGCTTACGGCCTGTTGCCGCGGGACGTATTCATTTCGGTGGAGCAGCGAGCACCGGGCAATCTGGAGCCGGATGAATGGGCCGCGCTGCGTCGCGTGCTCGACATCATCCAGGCTTGCGCGCCAGAGGGTGCTGAGCCGGCGCAGGTGTTCGAGACCATCGAGACGGCATTGCGGGCTGAGTACGCTAAGCCGGTCGAGGGCTGAGGCTGTTCACAGTTTCCACAAAGTCACCCATTTGGAAAGAAACCAGTTGACGTTGAAATCACGGATGTTCTAGATTTCCATAATGTTGATTTCCACAATGGGGGTTTTGAGATGAAATACGGATATGCGCGGGTTAGTTCGAAGACGCAGGACTATTTGGCCCAGGTCGAGGCCCTGAAGGCGGCCGGCTGTGAGAAGGTCTTCAGCGAGAAGCAGTCGGGCAAGTCTCGGGATGGCCGTCCTGAGTTCGCCAAGCTCATGAAGGCGCTGCTGCCCGGCGATACCGTCGTGGTGACGAAGCTGGACCGTCTGGCGCGTTCTAGCCGTGACCTGCACAACATCCTGCACGAGATGGAGGGGCTGTCAGTGGGCTTCCAAAGCCTTGGGGAGAGCTGGTGCGACACGACCACGGATGTAGGCAAGCTTCTATTCGCGATTATGGGCGGCATTGCCGACTTCGAACGTGGCCTTATCCGTAAGCGCTGTGACGAAGGTATCGAGCGCGCCAGGAAGCTTGGAAAACGGTTTGGACGGCCCGAGCGTCTTGACGATGGCCAGAAGCGCAAGATCGCGGACTTCTATGCCGCCGGAAAGACGATGCCGGAGCTGGCTGCTGAGTATGACTGCGGCGTCGGCACCATTTGGAGGGCGCTTCAACCCGAAGCCCAAGAAGCGGCGTAGGAGCCAATGAGTAGACCAGAACCAGTTCACGAAATCAGCCTGGAACACGACGGCGTAACCCATAATGGCGTGTGGTGGCTGGCCGAGGGCGGCCGGACCGTTTACGTCAGGTCCGGCGATCACCAAAAGTGCACATGGGTCCGTGACCGTGTTGGTGCCGAATCTCTGGCACGGTTGCTCCTGTCCGAAATCGCGCGCGGCATGTTGCCTTGATGAGCCGACAATGTGGATCACCATGCAGTCCGTGATCATCTTCGGTGTAGTGGCGTCTAATATTCACTGGCACTGGACTCCGAACGGTTACCTGGCCGGCATCCTCGGCTGGATTGCAGCGCTGCTGTTGACCGTTGGACTGAATGGGTTGGGCGACCTGCTACGCCGCCGCCGCACGATCGGGAGGAGTCAACTCACCATCCGGTTCAGGGACTTTTGGAGATGACTTAGGTGGCCAGGACACCACCGGCAGCGGAGAGGCGATGCAGACGTTGAATAGAACCCATGGGCTGAGAAATAAGAAGAGCATCGCGCTGCCTCGCTGCATTGCCGGCCCATTTTCGACAACGATGATACCCAAGTCCTTGGTCCTAGGCGTGAGTCAAAACTGCAACACTAGGAAAGATACAAGACTCAGAATTGGCCACTAGGAGGCCTTCGCGCTCGCGGCTGGGTAGGTAGCGGATTTCGTTTTAACGCCCCGGCAACTCGCTGTGAGTCACTGACGGGCATTCTACGGATCATGGTCCATCGTTGATTTAGTTGCGTCTGCGTTCCCCATTTCACATTCAACATAGGAACAGCATGACGGTACTACACCCGCCCGTGCGACGACCCCGGCGCTCTAACTCCCTCAAGGACCTACAGAGATTGCTTGGGAGTGCCGGCACGACCTACGAACCAAGCCGCGCAGCGCGGTTCCGCGAGCGCGCCGTGCGTCTGCACGAACTCGAAGCGACGGTGCGGGACGCATTCTTTGGGCTGCTAATCAAGGACCTGTTCACACCGGATGAGACGCCGCTCCAGGTTCGCATTCCGCGTCTCCGGTCGAGCCATATTCCAAGCTATGCGGAGCGGCTTAGGACGCGCATTAACGGCCGTCTCTACAACAAGCGCCGGCAGCGAACCCTGGTGCCGCCACACCCGGTTGCCATGCCCAATCTGCCGTTGACGTTTCCACGAGGCATGAACCGTGCGCGCTCCGGGGCATGGCGACCGGTGAATCCGATTGATGGCGACCACCATTTCCGATCGATGACGACCACCTGTTCCGGTCGATGGCGACCCGGGCAACAGGGCTGTGGACGGGCGTGATGAACGCCGTTGGGTGATCCGCGAATCAGCCGGACCTCGCTCCTTTTTCCAGAGGAGCGGGAATGGCCCAATCGAGATTACCCATGCGCAAGATCCGGGATGTGCTGCGGCTGTCGGCCGCCGGCCTGTCCAAGCGTCAGATCGCAGCGAGCCTCGGAATCGGCCCGACCGCTGCGGGGGCGTGTCTGCGCCGGGCGCGTGAAGCCGGTATCAGTTGGCCGTTGCCGGACGATCTCGGCGACGCCGCGCTGGAACGCCGCCTGTATCCGGTGCCTGCCGCCACGACCAAGGACTGGCGGTCATTGCCGGACTGGCCGGCGGTTCATCGCGAGTTGCGCCGCAAGGGCGTGACGCTGCAATTGGTATGGGAGGAGTACCGCGCCACCCATCCCGACGGTTACAGCCGCAGCCGGTTTTGCGAACTGTACCGCGCCTGGGAGGGCCGCCTGTCGCCGACGATGCGGCAGGCGCACGTGGCCGGTGAGAAGCTGTTCGTCGACTATGCCGGCACGACGATCGACATTTTTGACGCGACGACCGGCGAGGTGCATGCCTGCCAACTGTTCGTCGCAACCCTCGGCGCGTCGAGCTACACCTACGCCGAGGCGACGGCCACGCAGTCGCTGCCCGACTGGATCGGATCGCACACACGCGCTTTCGCATTTTTCGGCGGTGTGCCGGCGATGGTGGTTTCCGACAATCTGAAGTCCGGCGTCACCAAAGCCTGCTTCTACGAGCCCGCCGTCAATCGCGCCTATGCCGAGATGGCGGCGCACTACGGCACGGCGATCGTGCCGGCGCGGCCCAGGAAGCCGCGCGACAAGGCCAAGGTCGAAGTCGCCGTGCAGGTCGCGACGCGCTGGATCATCGCCAAGCTCAGGAACCGCCGGTTCTTCTCGCTGCCGGAACTGAACGCGGCGATCCGGGAGTGCCTCGTAACACTCAACGACCGAGTGTCGCGGCATCTGGGCGCGAGCCGGCGCACCTTGTTCGACGCGACAGACCGATCGGCCTTGAAGCCGCTCCCAACAGCGCCTTACGTCTACGCCGAATGGAAGCAGTGCAAGGCTGGCCTCGATTATCACGTCGAGGTCGAGAAGCACTACTACTCGGTGCCGCATGCGCTGCTGCGCGAGACGCTGTGGGCGCGGATCACCGCGCGGACCATCGAGCTTTTCCATCAAAGCAATCGCGTCGCCGTCCATGTGCGCTCGTCATCCAACCGCCGCCACACGACCGTGCGCGAACATATGCCGTCCAGCCACCGGCGCTATGCCGACTGGACGCCGGAACGCATCCAGCGACGGGCGAACGAGATTGGGCCGAAGACATCGGCGCTGATCGAGATCATTCTGCGCGAGCGAACGCATCCGGAGCAAGGCTTCCGCGCCACGATCGGTATCCTGCGGCACGCGACCAGCTTTGGACATGAGCCGCTGGAGGCGGCCTGCGCACGCGCCCTCGAGATCGGCGCCCGCTCCTACACTTCGGTCACCTCGATCCTGAAGACCAATCTCGATCGCCGACGGCCTGACCCCGCCACGGACGGGCCTGCGATAGTTCATTCCAACATCCGTGGCCCCCGCTACTTCCACTGAGGAGACAACAATCTATGCTCACACACTCAACCCTCGACCAGCTCCGAGCCTTGCGGCTCGACGGCATGGCCGACGCCTTCGTCGAACTGCAATCGCAAGACCGTGCCAGGGATCTCGCACCCGCCGAATGGTTGGCGCTGATGCTCGATCGCGAGGCGACCCATCGCGGCACGCAGCGGTTCAAAAGCCGGCTGCGCAATGCGAAGCTGCGCCACGGCCAGGCCTCGATCGAGGATGTCGACTACCGCACGCCACGGCGGCTCGACAAGGCACTGTTCCAGCAGTTGGCCGCCGGTCGCTGGATCGCCGAGCATCGCAACCTGCTCGTCACCGGCCCGTGCGGCGTCGGCAAGTCATGGCTCAGTTGCGCGCTGGCACAGAAAGCCTGCCGCGACGGCTATACCGTGCATTACGCGCGCGTGCCGCGCTTGTTCGCCGACCTCGAACTGGCGCACGGTGACGGCCGCTTCGCACGCCTGTTCCGCATGCTCACCAAGGCCGATCTGTTGATCCTTGACGATTGGGGGCCGGATCGTCTCAATCCGAACCAGCGCCGCGATCTGATGGAGATTGTCGAAGACCGCTACGGCGCCGGCTCGACGCTGATCACCAGCCAGCTGCCGGTCGAGGCATGGCATGACGTTATCGACGAACCAACCTTCGCTGATGCCATCCTCGATCGCCTCGTGCACAATGCCTACCGCCTTGCACTGGACGGCCCGTCAATGCGCAATCCGAAGATGTCCAGGTCGGACACCGCAGGACCGGTCGCGGAAATGGCGGATGCGACAGCCACAAAGTCGGCGAAGGCCGTCAAAAAATGACCACCGTCACCAACAGCCCGCCCGTCCGCGGCGCTGCGTCTAACTCGCGGCGGTCACTCCGCGCCGCGCTCGAGCTCCACCTGAAGCTTGACCGAAACCACGAATACTGAGATCAAAACCTGCATCCAACGGCGCCATCTCGCTCAGGCGCCGCCCTGGTCGTCATCGACCGGATCAAGTGGTCGCCATGCGTCGGGATCCATGATCGCCTTCACCGGAATGCGCAATGAACCGTACCGAGGCGCTGGATTATGCCCGGCAATACTGGTCCAGGCCGTGGCAGTTCGAGCCGAATAAGATCGACAATCACCTGCGATTAAATGAAATGCTTCAGAGCTATGGGGGCCTTGCGCCAGAGATCCCCATGTCGGCTGACCGCTATCCTGACGACAGGCGCCCAAAGCCGCCGTCCATCGACGTTGACGAGATCGAGTTCGAGATCGCTGAGTTGATGTGCGCCAGTCCTGTGATCCGCGCCTATTTGCGTGGAGAGCTGTATGGGATGGACGCAACTCTGATCGGACAGGCGCTGAAGCGCGTCACGGAGACCCACAAAAAGCTCATCGACGAGATCATGATTGTCCGACGGGGTGATCCGCTCTTTCGGAAAAAGGTCGCGCAAGCCGAGTGGCGTCGGTGGCAACGCAAGCAGCTGAGAAGCCCGAGGCTCGCACGGCCACGATGGCAGGTTCCCAACGACGAGCCTTTGGCATGGCGGTCAGAGATTTTGTCAACGTGCACTGATACTGGAATGAAGGTCTACAAGCCGCGCAGACAGGGCGATCCAAAGCCCTTCGGTGAAGAGGCCGAGAGAGATGACATGGCCACCCGGAGGCTGGACTGCGAGACCTATGCAGCCCGTGGGGACGATGGCTGCCCCGTTTATGATGACTATTCCTCCGAGAGCTACGCCTGAAGGTGGTCAAAATGTGACATGGGGCCTTGAGTCCACCTGTATTAGGGAAGCAATTCAACCAGTCGGCCTATGGGCCGGCTTTTCATTATAAGGATTTCTCGATGTCTGACGACCAAGCTCAAACGCTCAAGGAGGTGGCGTCCGGAGTATTCTACGCAATGCTGTCATTGTACGACGACGCTGCAGAGCGCGAGAGCATCCAGTTGCTACGGGACATGGTGGCCACCGTCGCCGTCAAGGACCCTATCGCCCAATCAATCTTGGCTTCGATTGCGCGTAATTCCAGAGCGTCTGCATGACCGCAGACGAACAGCACACCCTGGTGCGATTGCTCCAGGAGAAAACATCACTGCATCAGCTTTCCAACATGGAGGCGCGCACCGTCTTCGAGTGGATGCTGCAGCAGAAATACAAGATCATTCCACCGACTGAATAACCTCAACCACCCTAGACCCACCAGGCCGTCCATTCCGGACGGCTTTTTTATTGGAGAAAACTGAAATGGCAAAGAACAGAGACTGGAAAATTCCGCACTCAGATTTCAGCGACACGCCGATGAAAGAGTTCAAAGACTCGATCACCAGCAAGCGTTTGAACAGCATTAGCGACACTCGATCGCAGCGAGAAGTGAACCCCCAACCAACCAGCTCCGACATGACCAAAAAATCCAATCGTGACGAGAGCACCTGAGATGACCGATCGAGAGATGGAACTGTTAAAGCACGAACTGTTGCGCACGACGAGCTTAGCCACTTAAATCACACCGAGGCAGATGTGGTTTTCGCCCGACTGCGCGAGCTTAGTTACAGCATCGTCAAGACCGAACCCGCGAAGAGTAAATAATGGCGTCACTCTTCCCCAAGGTCGCGGCCTCTCGGCAAGGCGCGGTGCAAACTGTCGCCTACACCGGCACGGCTGCGACGATCACGAATGCGTTTGGAAGCGAGACATTTCAAATCCGTCTCGTCTCCAATTCGGCCTGCCATTACCTGATCAGCGAGGCCGCCAGCGTTACGGCGGCAACTGTCTCCAACGGCTCGTTCCTCCCGGCTAATTGGGTTGAATACCTAATTGTGCAGCCGGGGCAGAAACTCAGTGTCATCCAGGCGGCGACGAATGGCCTTGTGACTGCAACTGCGGGCACTTTGAACTGCACTGAGTTGAGCTGACCGCCGCGGCCGTCATGACGTGTCCACGCCGCGTGGACACTCTGGATTGAAAACAAACGATAATCAACACCGTGGTCGCGCGGCGCGACCACGGGCCATTGGAAACAAACGACAATATGGAGAATGAATGACCGAAGAACAACCCAGGACCGATAGTGGTCAATTCACCGCGGTCGGTGAGCATCTAACCGGCGAGGCCGGGCTGGAGGCCGCGGATGGATATCGGCCGATGCCCTCCGCCGAGAAGGAAGAGCAACCAGAATACGCTACCGCGCGCGAGGCAGCGGATGCACTGGCTGAGCAAGAGCAGCCCGCGACAGATGTTGTCGTCTATTTCGACCGGCAGTCCGGCGAACGCCTAAACGATGACCTCCGGGAAGGCCCGGTTGAGACTATCAAGTTGGAGCGTGCCGCCGATGATTTGGCCGGCTACGAAAGCCAGGTGGTGGACAACAGGGCCGCGTCCATCGATAGCACCTTCCAGGCAGCCATCGACAAAATGCGCAGCGATGCGGTTGAGGCCAATCCGGGCATCGAAAAGGAACTGGAAATCCCTCCGGTGCAGAAGCCTGTTGAGGCCGAGCAAGTCGCTCAGCAGCCTGATCAGCCCGATCCGTACGCAGATATCGAAGGCTTGGCCGAAGACACGAAGCTTGCACTGAAAAACCCGCAGGTCCGCCAATTCCTGGAAACGAACGCGGCCGAAACCGAGCAGGCAGTTCAGCATTTGAAGGACGCGGTAAGCCACAACCAGACTTTTGGCCAGGCTGCGATCCTTGCCCTTGCCCCTGAGTTAGGGCAGGTCCCGCTGGAGCGATGGGCTGAAGGCATCAACATGATCGCGCAGGCTGACCCGGCTCGCGGTCAGCAGCTTGCGACGATGTTCAACAATGTTGCTGCCCTCAATCAGCGTCAACAGTTGCTTGCGCATTACGACCAGCAGCAGCAGCAACAGCAGTTCGAGACTCAGATCAAAGCCGAGGATGCGCGCCTAATCGACATGGTTGGCGGCGAGAAGGCCGCGAATGAAGCCAACGCGGCGATGATCGCCTATCTGACCGAGAACGGTGTTCCGAGAAACCAGCAGTTGAACGTGATCATGCAAAATCCGGTTTTAAGGACTGCAGAGGCTCGCCAAACAGTTTGGAAGGCTGCGAGATACGACGCGATCATGAATGCGCCCAAGGCGATTGCCTCGAGGCAGGTCCCTCCCATTCAGCGACCGGGCGTGTATCAGGCAAAGGCATCAGGCCCCCAGGCTGAAATTAACGGTCTATACCGCGAGATGGACGGCAAGAGCCAAGCCCAGCAATTGAAGATCGCGAGACGCATCCTCGAATTGAAAGCAGGTTAATCATGTCAGAAGACGATTTCATTGAACGCACACGGAAGCACTGGGCCAATCGAGGTTTGGACTACTCAGCCGACGCTCTGGTGAATAATTTTGCCCTATACGGCAGAGAGAAGCGCGCATCTTCTCTTGATCAGATTGATGCCGAATTGAGTAACGGTGGCGAGATATCGTCCTCCGAAGGGGCGATGAGGCGTGCGGCCGACCTTGCCCTCCTGCGGTCCGAGTTAGGCGAGATCCACCAGCGCTTGATCCGGGTGAACCGGTGACATCGGCGGTCATGCAGGCCTTGGCGCTTGCCCGGACCAACGAGCGACTGGTTGCTCTTAACTATGCGCCGCGGTCTTGGTCAAAAGACGCCAAGCTCGCCTTCGCGCATCTGCCGCAAGAGCTCCAAGCCTACTACGTGACCCGGGAAAAAGAGCGCGACCGTGAAGTGCGGCGCGCCCAGAACGATAAGGCCGAGGCGCTAAAAAAGCTGGCCCTGGCGGAGGCCCGGATTGCCGAGCTGGAAACACTGAACACAAAAGGACACGAAAATGGCACTACTGAAACCAAGCAAACCGCCGCTTGACGCTGAGCGGGTCAAAGCCCTGCAGGACGAAATCGACGCCTGGATCGACACCCTTGCAGCAAAGGAGAAAGAGACAGCCGCCAACGTGCCCTTGGCCGTGATCAGGGCACTCCTCACGGCACGTTCAAACGGATGCCAATGCAGGGCCTATCTGCAGGCGATCGAGAGGGGCGCATGAAGCACCAAGGCTTGCTCGGCTACCTGACCGAGGCGCTGGAGATACAGCAGACGGAGGGCTGCTCTGCGGAGCGGTCCTATGAAATCCAGCGTGAGCGAGCGGCTGAACGCCTTAGGGAGCTCGAGCTGGCGACCGCTGAATCCAACGTCATTCACGTCGACTTTGATCGAAAGCGTTAAACATGCATTGGCTAGATCAACTCCGAGCCGACGGCGATCGGGCGGTACGGCTCGACACCGACTTCGGCTTCTATTGCCAGGAACTTCTAAAGCTGCGCCCGAAGAGCGGAGGGTTGGTCCCTTTTGTTCTGAATCCGGCACAGCTCGAGCTGCACAGGCGCTTGGAGGACCAGAAAGCCAGAACCGGCCGCGTTAGAGCGATAGTGCTTAAAGCCCGACAATTAGGTTGTAGCTCATACACGGCCGCTCGCTTCTACAAACTGACAACGGCCAGTCCGGGTCTCCGCACGATCGTGATCGGACATGAGCGCGCAGCATCTAAGAACCTTTACCAACTGGTGCGGCGCTTCCACGACAACTTGCCCGATGAAATGAAGCCTCGTGTCGGGGTGAGCAATGCGGATGAGTTGATTTTCGATAGTTTGGATTCGGGCTATATCATCGCGACTGCCACCGAGGAAGGTGCCGGGCGTTCTGCTACTGCTCAGAACCTCCACGCTTCGGAAGTGGCGTTCTGGAAAGATTTACCGACGCAATTCGCGGCACTGATGCAAACCATTCCCGACCAGGGGACTGAGGTCATTCTTGAAAGCACGGCCAACGGCTATAATGATTTCAACCAACTTTGGCGGAAGGCTGAGGCTGGGCAGTCTGAGTTCATGCCGGTGTTTTTGCCGTGGTCCATCGATCCATCGTATCGCACGGCGGCGCCTGAAGACTTTCGGATGACGGACCAAGAGGCCATGCTCGCTGAGCTGCATGGCCTGGATACGGAGCAGCTTTGCTGGCGTCGAAACAAGATATCTCAACTCTCCAGCGAAGACCTGTTTGCCCAGGAATACCCGCTGACCGCTGATGAAGCTTTTATTTCGGACAGCTTCGATAGCTACATTCCTTCGGAGCTTGTCCTCAAGGCGCGCCGCCGGGACAATGAGGCTAACTCCGGTTATCTGATCGTGGGCGTTGACCCAGCTGGTCGCGGCGCTGATCGCACGTCGATTGCCTGGCGCAGAGGTTCTTGTATTGAAAAAATTGAAAGCCGTCGCGGTCTTGATACGATGCAGGTTGCTGGTTTGGTAGCGAAGATCATCAGGGACGACGCCCCGAGCGTGGTGAATGTTGACGTTGGCGGCCTCGGCGTTGGCGTCTACGACCGATTAGTCGAGCAAGGCTACGGCAACGTAGTTCATGCGGTTAATTTCGGTTCCAAGGCAACAGAACCACCGCCATTAGACGAGCTTGGGCGCCCGATCGGGGGATGTGCGAACCGGCGCGCCGAAATGTACAAGAACCTGCGCGATGCGCTTGAAGGTGAACTCTCACTGCCCGACAGCCAGAGCCTGCAGGGCGACCTGACCTCGATCGGGTTCAAATACACCAGCGACGGAAAGCTGCTGTTGGAGTCGAAAGAGGACATGCGGCGGCGTGGTCAGGTATCACCCGACGAGGCTGATGCCGTAGCTTTGTGCTTCACCGAAGCCGGCGGGGGCGCTGTGCCCAGGAGCGTACTGCTCAACTTCAATCGCGAGATCATCTATTCCAACCAGGGTTATTATTAATGTCAGAGGTCAAGGCAGTCTGGATTACGACACGGCCCCCGCGGGGCGACGATCCCGGCGAGGTCGATGTCGGCTTCTACAAGGTCGAGAACGGCATGGTGATCATGTGCAGCGAGGAAGGGCTACCGACCGGTAAGAAGGTGCGTCTTGGCGCCGGCGATGACGCCCACAAGATCGCGGGAAGATTGACGCGTGAGAATTGGCTAAGACGCGGGCCTGAGAACGATTTCAATCGGCCGCTGAACTATCAACGGTTCGGCGTGGCCTGAAGGAGTCTAGCGGGGCACGGAGATAAATTCGTCCTCATACTCGCCGCTCAATGTGCGATTGAAGTTCAGCGTGAAACGGCAGTTCGGGCACACCCGATCTTTGAGTTTGACTTATAATGTTTTTGGAGCGGATCATGCTCTGACGAGTTTGCGCGAGAGCAACTTGACGCTGGCGATCATGAGCCAAGCTTCGGCGCTCGCAATCGTGGCCTCGAAATCTTTTGCGAGACGGCGATTGCGGTTGAGCCAGGCGATAGTTCGTTCGACAACCCAGCGACGTGGCAGCAACTTGAAGCCCTTGGCGGCATCCGACGCTTGACGATTTCGATCGTCCAGCGACCGATTGAGGTGAGCGCCTTCCTGAGTTTCGTACCGGCATAGCCGCCATCGGCGAAAACATGGCGTAACCATGGGAAGGACTTCGGATCAACTGGAGAAGCGCGGGGCACCGTCGCGATCTTGGATGCTGGCTTCATGCACGATGGCTGCGATCAGAAGCCAGCGGTGTCCGTGAGGAGATGGCGTTTGCGGCCTTTGATCTTCTTGCCGGCATCATATCCGCGCGGCCCACCGCCTCGGTGGTTTTAACCGATTGGCTATCGATCACCCCCGCCCTGGGACTCGCCTCTCGGCCGTCGGCTTCGCGCGCCTTCATGACAAGATGGTGGTTGATCTTCTGCCAGGTGCCGTCATCGCGCCACCGATAGAAATAACGCTGCACCGTCGTGTAGGGCGGAAACTCCTTCGGCAGCAACCGCCACTGGCATCCGCTCTGAGCGATGTAAAAGATCGCATTCAACAATGTTCGCATCGCCGTCATACGCGGCCGGCCGCGTCGGTTCTTGCAGGGCATGTATGGTGCGATCATCGCCCACTCTTCATCCGTGGTATCGCTTGCATACCGCAGCCCATCTCGTCGATATTTCGGGCGAGTGATTTCAGTCCAAGCCATCTTGTGTCTCCGTCGTAGCTCGCAACTACGACTGAATCACAAATGACTGAAATCACTCAACTTAATTTCGGGTCAGCCTCTTTGACGTTTTTATCGTAGAGCATTATCTGCGGAGGAAAGGTGCAGTCATGAAGCTTTAATCCCCACGCCGTGGCAAGAGCCACGTCAGCTTTCTTAAGTGCATCCTCAGCCGCCAAGATCTTAGCCTCGACTTCATCCCTGGACGAGCTGGTCGGCAGCAGCGGATAGAGGCTTTTTAATAGAACAAAAGCTTCGGAGCCCGTCTTAATGTATTCAGACCAATGAAAATCGGCATTGACCATCGCGAACCTCCCGAATTGCCGCGCCAAGCCCTAGAGGCGGCGGGTTTCGCCGAGAACTTAGCACGCGAATATCTCAAAGGGGGAGGGAATGCAGTCGCATTATTCGCAGCTTTTGCTGGCCTAGTCTCGGCTCGCGATTGCGTCGTAGGGTCAGATTGCCTGACCGCCTTAGACCGGCGCCTTTTTGGTGGGTCAAACCCCGACCGCTAAGGATCCGGGGTTGCCGGATGGTCAGGCAAAAACTCATCAGACAATTCTGCACCAGCTTCGCGGATTCGCTGATCGTCCTCGGGACTTAGTAATCCGCCAGGTGCAAAAATTTTCATGTAGTGACTGCGGCCATGCACGCCGGCTTTGTGATCGGTCACGCGCTTAATGACCTCGTCAGCCGTGCCGACATTCTGCACCGGCATATTGCGATCGGGCAGGCCGGTGTCCTTGCGCACAAACCAAATTGATATCGCCATCGTTTGTCCTCCTCACTTGCCCTTTGTCTTCAGCCAAAGCTCATCCCTCCTGCGTCGGTTGAGTCAATCAGAAAAAGGGAACTGCGGACTTCTATTCGCGGACCGAATACTCGAACGCCACGCCCTCGCGGTCATGCTCGCCGAACCACTCTCGAGCGGCATCCTGATCAGCAAAGACCTTCAGGTGATCCTTGTCGCCGACCTGCTTGCGGCTATCCACGTAAATCCAGACGGTCACACGTGATCCCTCATCTGCAAGAACATCTCTTTCACATCGGGAATGCGAACCGGCTTTTCCCGCGGACCTTGATACTGCCTGAGCATAGCTGCCGCAGCCGCGCACTGCCTCGTGTTTGATGAGCCTGATCGACATTGCAAGGCTATTTGCCCTTCGCCTTGAGGCCAATCTCGACAAAACGGCAGATGGTCTCAGCCCGGCTCAGGCTGTGAGCTTGCGCCCAGGTATCGATGGCGACGATGCATCGCTCGGAAAGGCGGAAAGCACTTGGATCAAGGGCAGCCTCGACAAGGTGCCTGATTGCTTCGGGGCGCGACAGGTCGCTCTTGTTCCATTTGTCGAGCGCCTTCAATAGGGTGGGCTGGAGCCGCACGCCGATCAACGTGCCCTTACCGGTAGGGGGCGGGCCTCGACGTTTCTTTGTTATCACGGTTTGACGTTTCATAGAAACCGTGTTATCACAGAAGCAAGCCGAGGGGAAGCGCTAACTTCCGCCCCGGCTCTAACCCGAGCCACAAGGACCAGAATCTAAATGACCCGAGCTGACAGCGTGCATAGCACGCCACGGACAAACACGTCACCACCGCGCCCTCTCACGTCACAGGAACGCGGGGACAATATCCTCCGTCGCTGGCGTCTGTCGCGCGCCGCAGCCCTTCGCCTGATCGCCGACAAACTGAATCCGCTCGATGTCCTGATTGACCTCCTGGGCGGCGCCGATTTCGACCACGAGATCATCAACCCGGAGGCGGCGGCCCGGATCATCATCGAACGGCTGAACGACGCCGGCTTCCGCATCGTGCCGGAGCAGCAATCATGACAGTCCAACATTTGATGTGCCCGCCATCGCGCCAGCGCCTTACCTTCGAGATGCTCAACGAGGTTCAACAGCGACTGTTGGAGTTGAGGCACATGGCTGGCTTCGCCGGAGAGATCAGCATGGATCTACAAGCTGAGGGCGCCGAGGACCCCGACTTCAAAATCGCCCGCGACCGGGGCGAGAGATTGGCTTTCTGCGTTTTGAACTGCGAATCCCGCATCGATGACCTTCTCGAGTTCGTCGGCGGCGTGTTCAACACTTGCTCCTGACCGAAAACCGCGCACGCGCGGCATTTGCAGAAGGGACCGGTTCGCGCCGGTCCCTTTTGGCATGTGAACAGCGCGCCGTTGTCCGCGCCAGTTCGCAAGTTGAGAGATAGAATGCACCAAGCATTGCGTAGTGATTTGCCGACCGTAATGGGGAACTCTATCCACAATTTACGGAAACGGTGAACTGAGCGTTCCATTTCCTTGCGAAGCAGTCACGCGAGGCCTTAGCAGTAACGTGTAACGAAATCCCGGTGGCCAAACCGGACAAGCGAAATCCAGTTTCCCAATTCCATTGGACCTCGGTTTCGCATTTTTTGTGAACCTCGCGCTTGGAGGCTTGGCCGGCCGAGCGTCCAATGGAGACTTTCTTTTGAGCACTTCCGAGTATTTTGAAACCTGTTCCAAAAAGGGGCGCGGCATGGCGCAGCGCTCCCTCGACCTAATCGAGGCGATGCGAGCCATCGCTGAGGTCGCGCAGCCGATCACCGGTCGCGGCGTCGGCTACAAGCTATTCACCAGGGGACTCATTCCATCGATGTCCCGATCGGATATGCAGCGGGTTTACCGGCTCCTGAAGGAAGCCCGCGAGCGCGGCATTATCCCGTGGGAATGGATTGTTGATGAGACGCGCGAGATCGAGCGGGTGTCTACATGGGCTGATCCAGAGGCATACGCGAGGACCGTTGCTAGGTCTTATAGGCGTGACTTTTGGGACCAGCAGTCGCACCGCATTCTCGTCATGAGCGAGAAGGGCACCGTCCGCGGCGTCCTGCGCCCCGTGCTCGATCATCTTGCTGTGGGTTTCTTTCCAGTCCACGGCTTTGCGAGCGCGACTGCGGCGCATGACCTCGCCGAGGATGACGACGGACGCGATCTGATCATTCTCTATGTCGGCGACTTTGACCCGAGCGGTCTGTACATGTCCGAGGAGGACTTGCCCAAGCGCTTCGCCAAGTACGACGGCGGCCACATCAAACTGCGGCGCATCGCGCTGACGCCGGACCAGACCACGGGACTGCCGTCATTCCCGGCGTCCGACAAGGCGGATGATAGGCGCTACAAGTGGTTCGTTTCCAACCATGGGCGACATTGCTGGGAGCTTGACGCCATGGACCCAAATGATCTCCGCGATTGCGTCGAGCAGGAAATCAGAAGGTTGATTGAGCCGATAGCTTGGGCGCGCTGCGAAACCGTCAACGCGGCTGAACTGGAATCTCTGCAAACAATCCTGTCGAATTGGAAAACGGCCTGATGATCCTGCTAACCCCCAAAGAGACCGCCAGCAAACTCCGGATTACCGAGGAGCAGCTTGGCGCGCTCACGGCGGACGGCGAGATCAGCTACATCAACGTCGGGCGCGGCAAAAAGCGTCCGCGCCGACGATACACCGAGCAGGACATTCAGGAATTTTTCGAGAGACGCCGCAGGAGGGAAGTGTGTCTGTCTACCGCGATAAGCGATCGCCGTACTACCAGTTCGATTTCCAGATCGATGGTCATCGGTTTCATGGCTCAACGAAATGCACGTCGCGTAAGGACGCCCTGAAATTCGAGTCCGCAGAGCAGGATCGCGCCAAGGCGCTGATAAAGGCCGCGAGACGCTCCAGGGCATCGCTTGCGATCGACGATGTTGCCGACCGGCTGTGGAACGATCAGGCGCAATATGACGCGGAGCCGAAGGCCACCGAAACGAATCTTGCGCGGCTCATTGAATATTTCGGGGAGGCAAGGTCGATGACTGCAATTGACCATAGCGAGGCCAAGAAGCTAGTCGCGTGGCGGCGGGGGCATCGGGTTTACCGGCGCGGGAAGCTGACCAAAGAGAAGAGGGAAGCGCTGCCGCTGATTTCCAACGCCACTGTAAACCGTTCCGCCACCAAGGTGCTGCAGCGGCTGTTCGCCTTCGCCAAGGCCGAGGGAGCGGTGTTCGACAGCGAGCCGAAGTGGGAGGAGCTGCTGTTGCCGGAGCCGGAGGAGCGCGTCCGCGAGTTGAAGAGCGAGGAATCGGATGCGATCGAAGGCGCGATGCGCGATGACTATGGTCCCTTCTTCGACTTCGCGCGCGCCAGCGGCATGAGGCTGAAGGAATGCGTGACGCTGCGCTGGTCGGAGGTCGATTTCGGTGCCCGTCAGATTGTTCGCACCGGCAAGGGTGGCCGGCGCGTGGTGTTTCCCATCACTGATAGCGTTCGGGACATCCTGTTCCCGCTGCAAGGCCAGCATCAAGAATTCGTGTTCACCTATGTCGCTATCTACGGCAACAGGCGGCTCGGTCTGGTGCGCGGCGCGCGATACCCGATCAGTTACAACGGCGCCAAGTCGGCTTGGCAGCGCATTCGCGCCAGCGCCGGCCTGATCGGCTTCCGCTTCCACGACTTCCGGCACGACTTCGGAACCAAACTGCTTCGCGACAGCGGCAATCTCAAGCTGGTTCAGAAGGCGATGAACCATCGCGATATCCAGAGCACCCTGCGGTACGCGCATGTGCTGGATGACGATGTTGCAGCCGCCGTCGAGCGGCTCGCGGAGTCCCGGAAAAAATCCCGGAAAGACGATAGAAAGGTAGGGTAAAATGTTGATGCTACAAACAAAAACGGAAGTCTCATCTGAGCTTTCAGATGTCGTTTGCAGCCACCCTCGGGCTGGTGGCGCTGGTGCAGATCGGCATGCCGCGTTTGTTTGCGACCCCCGATCATTCGGCGACCGCCCGCGTCGCGCTGTGGGGCGGGCGCGAGCTCGTGACGCTGCTGCTGGCTTCGCTGGTGGCGGGGCTTGCGACGACGCCCTATGCCGCCTTCCATTTTCACCGCGTCACGCCCTATGGCGTGCTGGCTAACCTGGCGGCGATGCCGGTGGTCTCGGCGCTGGTGATGCCGGCGGGCCTGCTCGGGCTCGCTGCGATGCCATTCGGCTTCGACGGCTTCTTCTGGTGGCTGATGGGGATCGGCATCGACTGGATGATCGTGGTGACGGAGTGGGTCGCAAATTTGCCGGGCGCGATCGGCCGCCTCGCCGCCTTCGGCACCGGGCCGCTGATGGCGGCGAGCGCCGGCATCATCCTGATGGGGCTGTTGCGCACGCCACTGCGCTGGTCGGGTGCGCTGGTGCTGGCCGCGTCCATCGCCTGGGCGCTGTCGGTGCGGAAGCCGGATATCCTGATCTCAGGTGATGGCCACACCATCGCCGTGCGCGGCATGGACGCAAGACTGCATCTGATGCATTCGACCAGGGATGCGTTCCTGCAGAAGGAGTGGCTTGCGGCGGATGCCGATGCGCGCGCCGCGGGCGACGCTTCGCTCGCCGAAGGCGTTTCCTGCGATGACGCCGGCTGCGTGATGGAGATGAAGGGAGGGGGCCTGGTGGCGCAGTCGCTCCGCAGCGACGCGCTGGCAGATGATTGCGAGCGCGCCGCGCTCGTCGTCACCGCGCGGCAGCCGCCCAAGGATTGCGCCGCCGCCGTGATCGATCTGGCGCGGTTGCAGCGTCAGGGCGCGCTGGCGCTGCGGCGAAAGGGGGATGGATTTGCGGTCGAGGCGGTGAGGCCGCGCGGGTTTGATCGGCCATGGTCGCCCGCGGCAGGAGGCGACGGTGATACCGACACGGCTGTTGTCTCGCGGCCGGCGCCGCCGCGCGATCGCGACGCTACGCCGTCGGAGGCCGATTTCCAGGCGGAGGAGTGAGTGTGCAAGAGCCCGGTCGAACCGGGGCTCCTTGTCTCTGCACGGGCGGTGCGATAATCGCGGAGAGACCGAAGGACCATCAACTCATGTTGTATGATCATAGCTTGCGGCAGCGCGGGAGCTGCCGGGCAGCTTGCCTTTCCGAAAAAGGTGCGGTCAGAAAGCGCGATGGTGATGCAACTATCGCGCGTCAGTGGTCCGGCCTGTCAGAAGCGGGCGGCGGCAGCTCGAACGTGCCGAGGTGAAATTCCTCGGCATGAACTTCCTCCGCCTCTTCGCGGTCGTCCGCATGGACCGGCAGTTCGACCAGCGTGAAGGCAGCGTCCGGAAACTGGTTCCAGATCCTGAGGTCGTCCGACGTCACCGTCAGCCAACCGAACGTAAACATGTAACGGCCGGGCTCGGTCACGCCGCCGGCTCTTTGCCACGTAATCTTGTTGACCACCCTGACGTCCCCGACGGCGCTGGCTGTCGTGCACGAAGGCTCCGCCGGGAGCTTGACCGGCGGGACCATCCGCGGGCTGAAACTTCAGTCGACCGGAAGCGTTCGTGGCGCCGCCGGCGCGCTGGTTGCAGTATGCACGGCCGGCTTCACGGGCGCAGTAACCGGCAATTGCAGCACCGTCACCCGCTGTCCCTCACACAGCTGCGTCACCAGCACGAAGTTTCCATCTGGAAATTCGATGGCGTCATGATGGCGATCCGGCACGTGCGGGTCCATCTTGCCGAACTTACCCACACGCGAATTGATCGAGCGGGTCCAGATCCAGCGGTTGTCGTATTTCACGTCCTCGTCGAAGGCGAGTTCCGTTCCAGGCAGCATGCACACCGCAACGCCTGGATCCTTCTCTGACGCGAAGCCGCGGGTCGAGGTGCCGCGGAAGGTCGTCGTAACCAGCGTCTCTCCCACCTCGGCAGGGCGCGACGTCACGGCATGTAGACTATAGTCACACATCGGATTGCTCCTCATTCGAGATAGCCAACCCGCGCACTCTCTTGTTGTTTGAGCGTGATCTTTTCTGGCTCACGCTCGAGAGGCGAGGGCCTCTATCAGAGTGAACACCAGCCTCGAAGCGTCTGCCCGCTTATGGGCAAATGTGCGGCTCGCGGCGGTGAACTTGATCACAAATCCGTTGAAGGGCCTCCGGTTCCTAAATTCCGGTTTGACCGATGCAAAAGAAAAAATCCGCCGGAAACGTCCGGCGGATTTTGATACAGCTCAGGACGAACGAGGGCGCTGCCGCAAGTGAGGGCGCCTCAGTACTTGCGGTACAGCCCGATCAGCTTGCCCTAAATCTTGACCCGGTTCGGTGGCAGAATGCGCACCTCATAGGCGGTGTTGGCGGGTTCCAGCGCGATCGAGGCGCCGCGGCGGCGGAAGCGCTTGAGCGTCGCCTCCTCTTCGTCGATCAGCGCCACCACGATGTCGCCGGTGTCGGCGGTCTCGTTGCGCTGGATCAGCGCCATGTCGCCGTCGAGGATGCCTGCATCGACCATGGAGTCTCCGCGAACCTCGAGCGCGTAATGCTCGCCGGAACCGAGCATGTCGGGCGGCACGCTGATGGTGTGGCTGCGGGTCTGTAATGCCTCGATTGGCGTACCGGCCGCGATCCGGCCCATGACGGGGACTGCGACCGGACGCTCGCCGTCATCCGCGCCGCCGCCGCGCACCTTGCCGAGGTTGCCTTCGATGACGCTCGGCGTGAAGCCACGCCGGTTGCCGCCGCCACCGCCGGGCGAGAGTTCCGGCAGCTTGATCACCTCGATCGCGCGCGCACGGTTGGGGAGCCGCCGGATGAAGCCGCGCTCTTCGAGAGCGGTGATGAGGCGGTGGATCCCGGACTTCGAGCGCAGATCAAGGGCATCCTTCATTTCGTCGAAGGAAGGCGGCACGCCGGCCTCTTTCAGCCGTTCGTTGATGAAACGCAGAAGTTCGTACTGTTTGCGCGTAAGCATCTCGAGCAAGTCCCCCGGTTGGTGATGTCGTTCGATTCCGAGAATTAGATACTAGAACTCGAAACAAATCATGAACGGACACTATATGTTCGATATGTGTTCCGCAACCACTTAATTTTGGGTGAACGCGAGAAAGTTCGGTCAGCGATGCTGGCGCAAGCGTTAGTTCGGCAGCCGCAGGATCTCGCAAGACGAGCCCGCTTTGGCGGCGTGCGCAAACGGTGCACGTATCACAAGTGCCTGTGCCGCAGCGAGATTCGCAAGCAGCGAGGAGTCCTGGTGATTGACGGGTGTCGCGATCAATGTGCCGTCGCTGCGCTCCTCGAGACGAGCGCGAAGATAGTCTTCGCGAACGTCATTGGCGCCGACATCGCGGCCGAGCAGGGCGCTCACGCGCGTGTGGTGAATCATTTTGCGGCCCGACAGCGCCCGAATCAACGGCACCACGAACAGCCATGTGCAGACATAGGACGAGACGGGATTACCGGGCACGCCGACCACGCGCATCGCGCCGAGCCGGCCGTGCATCATCGGCTTGCCGGGCCGCATCGCGATCTTCCAGAACGCGATGGTGACCTTTTCGGCCTCCAGCAATTCCTTGACCAGGTCGTGGTCGCCGACCGATGCGCCGCCGGTGGTCACCAGGATATCGGCGCCAACGTCTCGGGCGCGGCGAATGCCCGCGGTGGTGGCTTCCATGGTGTCGGCGGCGACGCCAAGGTCGACCGTGTCGGCGCCTTCGGCGCGCGCCAGCGCCCGCAGCGCGTAGCCGTTGGAATAAACGATCTGGCCGGGGCCAGGCGTCGAGCCCGGCATCACCAATTCATCTCCTGTCGCCAGCAGCGCTACCTTCGGCCTGCGGCGTACCGGCAGTTCCGGATAATTCATGCTGGCGGCGAGCGAGAGGTCACGCTCGGTGAGCCGGCTTCCCCCTGACAAGAGCACGTCGCCTTCCCTGAAATCGACGCCGGCGGGGCGGATGTGCCGGCCGGTCACCGCGGCTTCACTGATGGCGATGCAGTTGCCGTCGGCGACCGTGTCTTCCTGGATCACGACGGCGTCGGCCCCTTGCGGGATCACGCCACCGGTGAAGATGCGCGCTGCTTCGCCGGCTCCGAGCGCGCGATCGAACGGACGTCCCGCGGCGACTTCGCCGATCACCTTCAGTCTTGCATGCACCTGCGAGGCATCGGACGCGCGCACCGCATAGCCATCCATCGCCGACATCGCCTGCGGCGGCTGCGTGCGCTTGGCGGCGATATCGTGCGCGAGCACGCGGTGATGGGCCTCCTCCAGCACCACCCCCTCTTCGCCCATCGGCTCTGCGCCGGCAAGAATTGCGGCAAGGGCATCGGCAACCGGCATCAGCGCCACGGCAACACTCCACATTTGCGACCGACTAGCCTTCTAGCCGAGAGCGGCTGCGGAGGCAAAATCCGGCAACGCCGCCTTGGTCTCGTCCTCGTTGGCTGCGGCGGGAAATAACGGCGATTGGCAGTCCCGGGAGATGCGCTTCGGGGAGGACCGTAGCTTTGCGATAGGCTCGCCATTGTCCCTCGGTTTGGCCGCATCGCAACAGTCAAGGAGCCAATGAACCCGCTGCATGAGGTCAGGCAAATCGACTACACCGTGATCTTCGCGCGCGACATGGCGGCGATGCGCCGCTTTTACGAAACGGTGATGGAGTTTCCGCTCCATCGCAAGCTAAGCGACAAATGGATCGAGTATCGCGTCGGCGCCAATACGCTGGCGCTGGCGGCCTATCATTACAGTTGCCCTTTATGAGCGGTTCTGAATCCATGGGCAACCATGATTCGAAGATCGTGGGCGCAGACAGCGTCGATTGAAGAGACGCTTGCGCTGTGGGCGGCGTCGCTTCGTGAGATCAAGCAACGGATACGTCCGTTGTTCAATCAAGATCGTGTTGCGACGAATGCCGGCTTGTTTCTGGAAGGCCTGCTCGGAGATGAGCAACGCAAGACCGGATGGATGCGCGCGGAAGCGGCTGGCGATCCCGGCCCATGGCGGCAGCAGGCGATCCTGGGTCGCAGGGATTGGGACGCGGATGCTTTGCGCGATATCGTTCGCGACTATGTCATCGAGCATTTGGCGGATGACGATGCGGTGCTGGTGATCGACGAGACCGGCTTTCTCAAACAGGGTAAGGCGTCGTGCGGGGTAGCGCGGCAATACACGGGTTCCGCGGGCAAAATCACCAACTGCCAGATCGGCGTCTTCGCTGCCTACGTTTCGTGCCACGGCCATGCTTTCATCGATCGCGCGCTGTATCTTCCGAAGGAATGGACCGACGATCCGGATCGCCTCAAAGCCGCGTACGTGCCCCCCGACGCCGGCTTTGCAACCAAACCCAAGCTTGCGACGAGAATGATCGCACGCGCCATAGCCGCGGCTGTCCCATTCGAGTGGGTTGCTGGCGATACGGTCTACGGTGTCGGCGACATCGAACAGCAACTACGCCAGGCGGGCAAAGGCTATGTACTCGGAGTCAGCAGCGCTCATGTATTCCATTCCCGGGGCAAGCGTCGATCGGTCGCCGGCACGGCCGCCGACATCGCCCGGACGCGGCCTGCGTCCGACTGGAAACGCCTGTCCGCAGGAGCCGGGACCAAAGGACCGCGGCTGCATGATTGGTGCTATCTCGAATTGGCCGATCTGGAAGTCGAAGAATCAAACGACGCAAATCCGGGTCTGTGGACGCGCGGTCTGCTGATCCGTCGCCATATCGCCGATGGCGATCTCGCCTTCTTCACCACCTGGTGCCCAGCGGGAACATCCATCGAAACACTGGTGGCAGTCGAAGGCCATCGGTGGGCAATCGAAGACAGTTTTGAGACCGCCAAGAACGAGTTCGGGCTCGATCACAACGAGAGCAGATCCTGGCATGGCTGGCATCGCCACGTTTCCATGGCGATGCTCGCCTTCGCCATGATGGCGGCGATCCGACATCGCGCCAATCCGCCGCCAAAAAAAACCAAACGCCGAACCACGGCAAAAACCAGCGCATCGCCACGCCGTCATTGATCCGTTGGTCAATCCAGGAAGTCCGCCGCATCGCCATCAGACTCGCTCGAAAGCGAATCCAACCCGCACATATCATTGCATGGTCATTCTGGCGTAGAGCTCACCAAGCCGCCGCTCAACGTGCGCACTTCAAAGCAAAACGGCAACTGTAATGCTATGGCGGGCTCTTCAACGATGCCCCGCCGCCCAAGGGAGCGCTGTCGCTACAGTTGGCCTTCCGCGTCGCGCCCGGCCTGGTGGCCAAATGCGCGTCTCAGCTGGAAGAGAAGGGCATCAAGTTGACGCATCCGCTGACCGACCACGCCTTCGGCCATCGCACGATCTTCTTCCGCGACCCCGACGGCAATGTGATCGAGATTTATGCTGAAATATGAAGGGCGAAAATGTCACCCGCCGACGGCTGATTGTGTCGAAAAAGGCCCAATAGCCGGAATACAGGCGCTTTGGTGCATCAATCGGCTTGGGCGCTCCCGGCGATATGATAGCATGACAGGGTGAGGTTCGGCGTTACAGGCGCCGATCGGTTGGAAATTTTACGATCGGTGGCTTTGCAAGTGCGTGCGCCCCTCGCTCGGAAGCGCACGAAATTCAAGCGTTCTGGCGGATATTGATTTTAACCGATTGCGAGTTGCCGATGCGGACGAGCAGCAAAACGTTTCGGCTTGTTCTGATCAAGCCATCACACTACGACAATGACGGCTACGTCATCCGGTGGTGGCGCGGCGGGTTGCCTTCGAACTCGCTGGCCTGCCTCTATGGCATCGCGCTGGATTGTCGCGAGCGGAAAGTGCTCGGTATCAGCTACGACATCGAGGTCGAAGCGATCGATGAGACCAACTGGAAGGTCCGGGTCGATAAGCTCGCGAACTCGATCAAGGCGGCCGATGCCGGCATGGTGATGCTGGTCGGCGTCCAGTCCAACCAGTTTCCGCGCTCGCTTCATCTCGCGCGACAGTTTCGCAAGCGCGGAATTGCGGTCGCGATCGGCGGCTTCCATGTCTCCGGCACGCTCGCGATGCTGCCGGAGCGCGATGCAGGCGTTCAGGAGATGATGGATATCGGCGTGTCCGTATTCGCGGGCGAGGCGGAGGGCCGGCTCGAGGGTTTGCTGCGGGATGCGGTCGCCGGTCAATTGCAGCCGCTGTACAACGCGATGGCCGACTTGCCGCACCTCGAGGGTCAGCCTCTTCCCATCATTCCGCACCAGCAGATCGCGCGCGTCTGGGGCCACACCACGAGCTTTGACGCCGGACGCGGCTGTCCCTACCAGTGCTCGTTCTGCACGATCATCAACGTTCAGGGCCGCAAGTCGCGGCGGCGGTCCGCCGACGATATCGAAGCCGTCATTCGCGGCAATGTGCAGCAGGGCATCCGCGGCTTCTTCATCACCGATGACAATTTTGCGCGCAACAAGGATTGGGAGCTCGTGCTCGACCGCATCATCGCGCTGCGCGACAAGGAGGGATGGGAGCTTTCGTTCACGATCCAGGTCGACACGCTCTGCCACAAGCTGCCGAATTTCATCGAGAAGTGCGCCAGGGCAGGCGTCCGGCGCTGTTTCATTGGCCTTGAAAACATCAACCCGGACAGTCTGCTCGGCGCCAAGAAGCGGCAGAACAAGATCACCGACTATCGCGAAATGATGCTGGCCTGGAAGAAGGCCAGGATCATGACGGTTGCGGGTTACATCCTGGGGTTCCCGAACGATACGCCGGAGTTGATCGCTCGCGACATCAAGATCATCCAGCACGAATTGCCGATCGACATGCTGGAGTTTTTCTTTCTGACGCCGCTGCCGGGTTCGGAGGACCACAAGACGCTTCATACCAAGGGCGTTGCGATGGATCCCGACCTCAACAAATACGATCTCGATCACGTCTGCGTTTCGCACTCGACCATGTCGAAAGCGGATTGGGAGCGCGCCTACAGGCTTGCCTGGGACACCTATTACAGTTGGGAGCACATCGAGACGATCATGCGGCGCGCGGCGGCGATGGATAACAGCGTCGGAAAGATCAAGACCTACGCCCTCTATTTCAGGGGCTACCATCCGATTGAGCAGGTCCATCCGCTGGAAGGCGGGGGCTTGCGGATGAAGAGCCGGCACGAGCGCCGTCCCGATCTGCCGGTCGAGCCGGTCCGGGTGTTCTATCCGCGCTATTTTGCGGAGACTGTGGTGAAGGCCATCCGCTGGGCGACGCTTGCGATCCGCCTCGAGCTCGTCGCGCGCAAGGTCAAGAACGATCCGCGGCGGTTGGAGTACCGCGACCAGGCACTCACGCTCTCGACCGACGAAACCGAGAGCCTCGAGCTTTACAAGACGAGGTCGAGCCAGGCGTTCCTCGACCAGCGGCGGCATGTCGAGGAGGCACAGAAGGCCAAGGTCGCCGCGCGGTAGTCGCAATTGCGCCGTGCCAACCACCCATCCCAGACGATCGTCCTGAATGGTGGGCAGGCTTCGCTTTGCTCACCCTACGGGCATGGCTTTATATCCCCAGCGCGTCGAGCGCGTCCGCGACGTCGCGGCTCGAGGTGACATGCACCGCCTTCAGCCCGCACGCCCGCGCGGCTTCGACATTGTCGGCGAGATCGTCGAAGAACAGGATGCGCGAGGCAGGTTTGCCGATCGCTTTGACGACATGATCGAAGCCCGCGGCGTCGGGCTTCCGGTGGCCGATCGCGGAGGAGTAATAGAGCTCGCGGAACGGCTTCAGCGTGTGCGCGTGGATCTGCGTGAAATAGGCGACATGCGGCCGGTTGGTGTTGGAATAGACGTAGAGCGGAAGATGTTTCGCGGCGCGCTCGAGCAGCGGCGCGATGCCTTCCATCTCGCCGGCGAAGATCGCGTTCCAGCCTTCGAGGAACTGCGCGTCCGTGATGGTGATGCCGAGCGCGCGGCGCAAATTGTCAAAAAAGGCCTCGTCGCTGATCATGCCTCGCTCGTGATGATGGTAGGATTCGTCGGCCACCCAACGCGCCGCGATATCGGCCGGCTTGCACCCGGCATGGCCGGCCCAGCAGGCGAGCGCCCTTGGGAAGTCGATATTGAAGACGACGCGGCCGAGATCGAACAGCAGCGCGTCGGCGTCTCCGGGGGAAAGGCGGGGAAGGGTCATGGCGGAGGGATATACAAAGCAAAGTGGCGTGACAATGATGACACGCCACCCGCCTCGCCAGAATCTTCAGTAGCGATAGGGCTCGATGTCCAGCAGCGGATAAGCGCTGAACGCGCTCGGCATGTTGGCCGGCGCGGCCGGATGCAAGTAGGATTTTTCCAGCTGCGCAAAGGAAGTGACGCCGAGCAGCCCGAGCGTGCGGATCACTTCGTCCTCAAGAAGCTCCAGCATTCGCAACACGCCGGTCTCGCCGGCCGCGGCCAGCGCCCAGCATTGCAGGCGGCCGATGCCGATGATGTCGGCACCCATGGCGATCGCCTTCACCACGTCTGAGCCGCGGCAGAAGCCGCCATCGACCATGATCTTGGCTCGGCCCTTCACGGCGTCGACGATCTCCGGCAGCACATGCATGGCGCCGCGGCCATGATCGAGCTGGCGGCCGCCATGGTTGGAGACGTAGATCCATTCCACGCCGTGATCGAGCGCGATCTTCGCGTCCTCCGCGGTCGCAATGCCCTTGATGATCAGCGGAATCTTGTACTTGTCCTTGATCAGCTTGACCGTGCGCCATTCCAGCCCCTTCTGGAAGTCGCCGCCGGTCGAGCGTGCCCGGCTTTCGCGGACATAGCGCTTGGCGATATCGCGCTCGCGCCGGCTGTAATGCGCGGTGTCGACGGTCAGGCAGAAGGCGGTGTATTTGGCGGCAATGGCGCGGGCGACATGGTCCTCGACGAAGGCGTCATCGCCCCGCACGTAAAGCTGGAACAGCCGCATCGCGTCGGGAGCTGCTTCCGCGGTCTTTTCCAGGCCCGGCTCGGATACCGAGCTCAGCATGTGGGCGGCGCCGAACTTGCCGACGCCGCGCACAACGGCGGCCGCGCCCGCGGGATCGAAGATTTCCAGTGCGCCGACGGGGGCCAGCATCACCGGCAGCCGCATCTTGCGCCCGAAGCGTTCGGCTGTAGCGTCGACGTTGGCGACGTTGCGAAGCACGCGCGGGCGGAACGCGATCTCATCCAGCGCCATGCGGTTGCGCCGCATCGTCGTCTCGGTCTCGGCGGCGCCGACGACATAATCCCAGGCATTCTGATTGAGGTTGGCGCGGGCCTTGCGCACGAACTCATGCAGGTTCTGGAACGGCTCGGCGCTCGCCCCAAGCTCGGCACTGCGCGTTGGCCGGATCGCTTCGTTCATGGTTTCCTCCCCCGATCTTCATTCGGCTGTTGTTGCTTACTCGCGTATCGCTTCCCGAGGCTTCATGCCATCCCAAAATTGCATGGCTTGCTGGCGGAGTCCCCTTGGCGCCGGTGGGATTCCAGCTTTGCGGCCGGCGACGCGCCCGATATCGTCGGACAATCAAAATATCGCGCGAGGGAATGGTCATGTCCGGGTTGATGCTGTTTTCGCCGTTCTCGATCCGGGACGTGAAGCTGCGCAACCGCGTCGTGGTACCGCCGATGCATCAATATTCGGCGGTGAAGGGCTTTCCGACCGACTGGCACCTGATGAATGCCGGAAAATTCGCGGCCGGTGGCGCAGGCCTTGTCGTGGTCGAGTTGACCAAGGTCGAGCGGCGCGGCTGCGGTACCGTCGGCGATCTCGGCATCTGGGACGACGCGTTCGTCGAGCCGCTCAGCCGGCTGGTCAAATTCATCAGGGAGCAGGGCGCGGTCGCGGGAATCCAGCTCGGCCATTCCGGGCGCAAGGCGCGCGCCAACCGTCCCTGGGAGGGCGACGGCCCCTTGAAGCGCCCGCCCGAGATCGACGACTGGGACGCCTGGAGCCCGGTCGCGCCGAGCGCGATCGCCCACAGCGAGAAATGGCCGGTGCCGCGGGCGCTGGAACGCCAGGAAGTGAAGGATCTGGTGAAGGCCTGGGGCCATGGCGCGCGGCGGGCGCATCAAGCGGGCTTCGAGGTGCTGGAGTTGCATGGCGCCCACGGCTATCTCGTGCACGAGTTCCTGTCGGAACGCTCCAACCAGCGCACCGACGAATACGGCGGTTCCGAGCAGAACCGGATGCGCTTCATCATCGAGGTCGCGGAGGAGGTCCGCACCCATTGGCCCCATCACAAGCCGTTGTTCGTCCGCCTGTCCGTCGAGGACAATGCCGGCTGGGGACCGGAACAGAGCATGCGACTCGCCAAGATACTGAAAACCAGGGGCGTCGACGTGATCGATTGCTCGTCCGGGGGAATCAGCGACCAGGCACCGATCCTCGGCAAGGAGATCAAATACAGCTACCAGGTGCCGTTGTCGGAATATGTCCGCCGCCACGCCGGTATCATGACCATGGCGGTCGGGCTAATTATCCATGGCGACCAAGCTGAACAGATTTTAAGGGAAGGTCAGGCGGATTTGATCGCAGTCGGCCGCGAAATCCTGAATAATCCGAACTGGCCGATGGATGCTGCCCTGAAATTAGGCGTCGATGGTCCGTTCCGTAACGTGCCCCCGCAATTCGGCTGGTGGCTCGGTACACGGGCCAAACGCGGGTTCGGGACACAGCCTTCGACGTGGCAGGTCGGGTTGCAATCTGGCCTTGAAGAAACCCGAAAGGTATTGTGAGTTTTCGGTTTCGACCCCATTTGGGCGACAAATCCAGCGCGGAAGGCGGCGGACATATGCGGAAGAATTTCCTATTTCTCTTGGGTTCTGTGACGGGTGTGTGCCTGACGCTGCTGGTCACCGGGCCGGGCGAAAATATCATCGCCAGAGCCAAGGCCGCCGCGAACGCCGGGGACACCTATTCCCAGCTCAATCTGTTCGGCGAGGTTTTCGAGCGCGTTCGCGCGGACTACGTCGAGAAGCCCTCCGACACCAGCCTGATCGAAGGCGCGATCAACGGCATGGTGACCTCGCTCGATCCGCATTCGCGCTACATGAACGACAAGGCCTGGCGCGAGATGCAGGAGACTACTTCCGGCGAGTTCGGCGGTCTCGGCATCGAGGTCACCATGGAAGACGGCCTCGTCAAGGTCGTTGCTCCCATCGACGACACGCCGGCGGCGAAGGCCGGACTGCTCTCCGGCGACCTCATCAGCCAGATCGACGATGACAATGTCCAGGGGCTGACGCTCGAGCAGGCCGTCAACAAGATGAAGGGCGCGGTCAACACCAAGACACACCTGAAGGTGCTGCGCAAAGGCAAGGACGCGCCGCTCGACTTCACGCTCACGCGCGAGATCATCCGCGTCAAGCCGGTGCGCTATCACACCGATAACGGCGATATCGGCTACATCCGCGTCACCTCGTTCAACGAGCAGACCACTGAAGGCCTGCGCAAGGCGGTAGCCGACATCCAGAAGGAGATTCCGGCGGACAAGCTCGTGGGCTACGTCGTCGATCTCCGCAACAATCCGGGCGGGCTGCTCGACCAGGCGGTGTCGGTGTCGAGCACGTTCCTGCAGCGGGGCGAGGTCGTCTCGACCCGCGGCCGCAATCCGGAAGAGACCCAGCGCTTCTCGGCCCGTGGCGGCGATCTCATCAAGGGCAAGCCGCTGGTGGTCCTGATCAACGGCGGATCGGCCTCAGCCTCCGAAATCGTGGCGGGCGCACTGCATGACCACAAGCGCGCGACGCTGATCGGCACGCGCTCGTTCGGCAAGGGCTCGGTGCAGACCATCATTCCGCTCGGCGCCGGCAATGGCGCGCTGGCGCTCACCACCGCGCGCTACTACACGCCGTCGGGACATTCGATCCAGGCGCTCGGCATCAAGCCCGACATCGAGGTGCTGCAGGATGTGCCGGACGAGCTGAAGGGCCGCGTCGACGTCAGGGGCGAGGCCTCGATGCGTGGCCATCTCTCCGCCGAAGCCGGCGAGCAGAGCGGATCGCAATCCTACGTGCCGCCGGAGGAAAAGGACGACAAGGCGCTGGCCGCGGCCTATAACCTCCTGCGCGGCGTCCAGGTCAACGCGGACGTGCGGCCGCAGCCGAAAGCGACCGTGCCGAACTGAGGCGGGTTGATGCAGACATAATGTGCTTAGGGCGGCCCTTGGCCGCCCTAATGTTTTTTGAAGTGAATGATTGGAATTTCGCTTAAGCCGTTTTTGGCCGCCGCTTCCGGCTTTCTTTCACAAGGGCGGCGCCTTGGCGATGGGCAGCGAACAGCTCCCTGATCTCTTCAGCGGGCTTGGCCGCGCTGAACAGGTAGCCCTGCATTTCCGAGCAGCCGAGCGTGCGCAGCGCCTGACGCTGGGCTTCGGTCTCGACGCCTTCGGCCGTCGTGGTCATATGGCGGGCGGCGGCGATGTTCACCACGGCCTGCACAATGTGCGTGGAGCCGCCGTCGGCCGCGCTGATGTCCTTCACGAAGCTGCGGTCGACCTTGATCTTGTCGAAGGGAAAGCGCTGCAGATAGCTCAGTGACGAGTAGCCGGTGCCGAAATCGTCGAGCGCGATGTGGACGCCGATGGCGCGGAGCTGGTGCAGGATTGCAAGTGCTGCCTCGTCGTCGCGGATCAGCACCGCTTCGGTGATTTCGAGCTCGAGCCGGCCGGCGGCAAGACCCGATACCGCGAGCGCTGACATGATCTTCAGCGCCAGCGTACCGCTCTTGAACTGCACCGGCGACACATTGACCGCCAGCCGGATGTCGTCGGGCCATGTTGCGGCCTCGCTGCAGGCCGTGATCAGCACATATTCGCCGAGCTGGTTGATCAGACCGGTCTCTTCCGCGATCGGGATGAACTCGGCCGGCGAGACCATGCCGCGATCGGGATGGCGCCAGCGCACCAGCGCCTCGCAGCCGGTGATGCGGTTGTCCTGCAGGTTGACGCAGGGTTGGTAATGGACCTCCAGCGCGCCGGTGGTGATCGCCTGGCGCAGATCGACCTCGAGCTGGCGCCGCGCGCGCGCACTGGCATCCATGCCGGGATCGAAGAAGCGGTAGGTGCGGCGGCCGGCCGATTTGGCGGCGTACATGGCAAGATCGGCGTTCTTCAGGATCTGGTCGAGCTCGGTGCCGTGGCCGGGCGCCAGCGCAATGCCGATGCTGGCGTCCGCGGTGAGCTGATGGCCGAGGCACTCGAAGGGTGTGCGGATGGCGTCGAAGGTGCGCGTGATGAGATCGATGACGTCCTCGGTGGCCTGGACGCCGGTCTGGACGATGGCGAATTCATCGCCACCGAGCCGGGCCACGAAGCCGCCGGCGCCGACGCATTGACTGAGGCTGACGGCGACCGATTTCAGGAGCTCGTCGCCGATCAGATGGCCAAGCGAGTCGTTGACGCTCTTGAACTCGTCGATGTCGATGTAATAGACGGCGAGCTGCCGGCGATGGGGGATCTGCGTGAGCTCCTGCTTCAGCCGTTCGTGGAACAAGGCGCGGTTCGGCAGGTCGGTCAGCACATCATAGTGCGCAAGATGGGTGATGCGCTGCTCGGCGCGCCGGCGCTCGGTGACGTCCTCATGGGTCGCGACCCAGCCGCCGTCCGCCAGCGGCTCGTTGACGATCTGCACGAAGCGGCCGTCGGGGGTCTCGATGACGGTGAGCTTTCCCTTGCCGATATCGCGCAAGGTGGCCTCGATATATTCGTCCGGATCGCCGACAAAGGACCCCGTGTCCATGCGATGCATGATGATCTCGTGGAAACTGGCCCCTGGCCTGATGATCTCCGGCGAGAGGCCATACATCTCGAGATAGCGGTGATTGCAGATCACCAGCCGTCTGGACGAATTGAACAGCAACAGGCCCTGCGTCATGTTGTTGACCGCCCTGTCGAGCCGCTGCTTTTCCAGTGTCAGGCGCTGCTGCGACGTCGCGTGATCCCGCGAGAGACGGCGCACCACAAGGAAAAGAAGAACCGCGATCAGCACTACCGAAATGGCACCGACGCTGATCAGAAACCCCATCTGTTCCTGCCAGTCGGCCAGCGCCGCGGCTTCGGTCGTGGTGGCGACGATTACGATCGGAAAATCGGCGAGCGCGCGCGACGATAACAGGCGATACTCGCCGTCGATCGGGCTGACCAGCCGCGCGGTGTATTGATTGAGCTCGAACACCTTCTGCTGTCCGGCGGGCCCCCGCTTGAAGTTCCGCCCGATCATCTCTTCGGTCTGCGGATAGCGCGCGAGCAGCGTGCCGTCGCGATGATGCATCGAAATCGCGGCGCCGGGGGCGAGCGCCACCGAAGCAAAGAATCTTTCGAAGCTCGACGGCGTGATCGCGCGGGTCACGACGCCCAGAAACTCACCGTTTGGACCGGTCACCTTGCAGGCGACCACCGTTGCCCAGCCCTGCTGGAAGCGGCCGCGCACGAGTTCGATCCGGAAGCGCTCGAAGGGAGAGCCCGATTTGAAGGCCTTGAAGAAGTTGCGGTCGGCGATCTTGACGTTGGGGACGGGCCAGTTTTCCGAGGAGTTGATCAGCTGGCCGTTGGCATCGAACACGTTAACGCCGGCGACATCGGTATAGGCGCGCAGCCTGAGCCGCAACAGGTCGTGCCATTCCGGGCTCGACAGCTGCGTCCGGAAGGCATCCGGCGACGCCATCCGCGACTTCTCGATCTGCGCGACGATTTCACGCTGGATTCCCATGAAATCTTCGAGCTGCTGGTCGAAATGGCGAGCCATCAGAAGCACGGTGTTTTCGAGCTGCTGCTCGCTGCTCCGCAACGCGCGCTCGCGGAAATTGCCGGCCATGATCGTGGTGCCGACAGTGATCGCCGCGATCAGGATCAGGCCGCCGATTACGAGCCAGCGGATCGGGCCGCCACGAACGGAGGTTTTCACGTCGACGGGAGCGCTGGCGTTGGTCATGCGTGGATCTTGATTGTTGCCCGAAGCTCAGTGGCCGGGCACATCCTTCCCCGCGCCTGTCCAGCCAGAAGCTACGACAGCGGTATGGAGTTGACGTTAGCAATATGGGTTAACGCGCGGTTAAGTCATGCGCGCCGGATCGGGCGAACGTCGAGCCAGGATGGGCCGCGATCGGCAGCAGCTGCCCTGCGATGGATCGTCTACCACCGCGCCGACGCGTTCGACGACCGGCGCGTCTCTTTCGGCGCTGGCGCGTCCGTCGCACCAGTCCACTGGCCGGAGCTCAGGCCGCCGTTACGGCGATAGTTCGGGTCGGTGTAGGGATTGCCCGGTCCCTTGTTCTGGCAGTTCGCGTTTGGATAGAAGAAGGCGCAATAAGCGGGCTCGGACATCGCCTGCTGCGCGGGCGCCGGCGTTGCCGAAATGGCGGACAGAACCACGGCCGCGGCAAAAATCCCGACAATCGACATTGGCTTGCTCCCGTTGGATCACAGATCGCGGAAAACCAAGAACCAACACCGCAGTCGCGGCGCTCTTCCCCCTGTGCGCATCACGCCGTCGTGAGAGCACGCGCCTCAGGCGCGATAATGCCCGGACTTGCCGCCCTTTTTCTCAACGAGATGAATGCCTTCGATGCGCACACCGCGCTCGACCGCCTTGATCATGTCGTAGATGGTGAGGCAGGCGACCGAGACGGCGGTCAGCGCCTCCATCTCGACGCCGGTGGGGCCGGTTACCTTCACGGAGGCACGCACGACACAGCCCGGCAGTGTGGCGTCGGGTGCGATATCGACGCTGACCTTGGACAGCGCCAGGGGATGGCAGAGCGGGATCAGCTCGTGCGTGCGCTTCGCCGCCATGATCCCGGCGACACGCGCCACGCCGAGCACGTCACCTTTCTTCGCATGACCCGAGACGACCAGTTCGAGCGTCGCCTTGCTCATGACGACGCGGCCTTCGGCAACCGCGGTGCGTTCGGTGGCGGGCTTTTCCGAGACATCGACCATGCGGGCTTCGCCGCCCGCATCGATATGGGTGAGGGCGGGGCCAGCTTTGGACGACTTGCGCGCCATCAGCGCGTGCCTGTCGCGCTGACGGCTTCGCTGCGTGCGAGCAATGCACGGGTCGCGGCCGTCACGTCGGCCTGCCGCATCAGGCTTTCGCCGACCAGGAAGGTCGACATGCCAGCGCGCGAAAGCCGCGCCAGATCTGCCGGCGCGAAGATGCCGCTCTCGCCCACCATCAAGCGGTCTTGCGGAATCAGCGGCGCCAGCGCCTCGCTGGTCGCAAGCGTGGTCTCGAAAGTGCGGAGGTTGCGGTTGTTGACCCCGATCATCGGCGAACGGAGTTTGAGTGCGCGATCGAGCTCGGCGCGGTCATGAACCTCGATCAGCACGTCCATGCCAAAAGCAAGGCTGGCATCCTCGATGTCTTTCGCCGCGGCGTCGTCAAGTGCGGCGAGAATGATCAGGATGCAGTCGGCGCCATGGGCGCGCGCTTCGGCCACCTGGTAGGTGTCGAACATGAAATCCTTGCGCAGCACCGGCAGATGGGTGGCCGCGCGCGCCGCTACCATGAAATCGAGGTGACCCTGGAAAGAGGGCGTATCCGTCAACACGGAGAGACAGGCAGCGCCGCCAGCCTCATAGGCCCTGGCGAGCGCAGGCGGATCGAAATCGGCGCGGATGAGACCCTTGGAGGGCGAGGCTTTCTTCACCTCGGCGATCAAGGCATATGCGCCAGCGGCGAGCTTGCTGCGGATCGCGCGGACAAAACCGCGCGGTGCGGACGCGGCCCTGGCTCGCGCCTCGACCTCGGAAAACGGATGCGCGCGTTTGGCGGACGCGATCTCTTCGCGCTTGTAGGTTTCGATCCTGGTCAGGATATCCGACATCTCACACTTGGTCGTTGGATATCGCGATCAGCTGCTTCAGCCGCGTCGCGGCAGCGCCGCTGTCGAGGGACCTGGTGCCGAGCGCGACACCTTCCTTCAACGTCGCGGCCTTACCGGCGACGACAAGCGCTGCCGCGGCATTCAACAGCGCCACGTCGCGATAGGCGCTGGGCTTGCCGTCGAGCACGCTCTTGAGCGCGACCGCATTGGCGTCAGCGTCGCCGCCTTTCAGGCCTTCGCCGCCGGCGCGGCCAAGCCCTGCTTCCTCGGGCGTCACTTCGAAGGTGCGGACATTGCCGTTCTCGAGCGCCGCCACAAAAGTCGGGCCGGTGAGGGTGATCTCATCCAGCCCGTCGGAACCGTGAACCACCCAAACGGATTCGGCGCCGAGGTTTTTGAGCACCTGAGCCAGCGGCTGCACCCATTGCCGCGAGAACACGCCGACCATCTGCCGCTTGACGCCGGCCGGATTGGACAGCGGGCCCAGCAGATTGAAGATGGTGCGGGTGGCCAGCTCGACCCGGGTCGGACCGACATTCTTCATCGCCGGGTGGTGCGACGGCGCAAACATGAAGCCGATGCCGGCCTCCTTGACGCAGCGGCCGACCTGATCTGGCTGGAGATCGATCTTGACACCGAGCGAAGCCAACACATCGGCCGCGCCCGAGCGCGACGACAGCGCGCGGTTGCCATGCTTGGCGACTGGCACGCCCGCGCCTGCGACGATGAACGAGGCGCAGGTCGAGACGTTGACCGAGCCGGAGCCGTCGCCGCCGGTGCCGACGATGTCGACGGCGTCGGCCGGCGCGCTTACCCGCAGCATTTTTGCGCGCATTGCCGAAACCGCGCCGGTGATCTCGTCGACGGTCTCGCCGCGGACGCGCAACGCCATCAACAGCCCGCCCATCTGCGACGGCGTCGCTTCGCCCGACATCATGCTGTCGAAGGCGGACGCGGACTCCTCGCGCGACAGCGTGGCGCCGGTAGCGACTTTACCAATGATCGATTTGAGGTCGTCCATCGCCTGCCTTGGATCGCTCAGTTATTGGGATCACTCAGTTACTGCTGGCGCCGGTCACTTGCGCGAAGGCGGCTTCGTTGATCGAGGTACCGATATCCTTTTCGAGCTTCGCAACATAGAGCGCGAGTTGCTCGTCGCTGAGCGCCCGCACCAGTTGCTCCTTCAATTTCTTCATGTCTTCGGAGTTGAGATCGACCGGCGGCACCATGACGTCGGTGACACGAAAGACGATCCATTCGGTGCCGTCCGAACCCGGCGTTTGTCCGGCGCCATCCTTGGCGGTACGGAAGGCGGCCGCGACCAGGCCTGAGGGCACGCCGGGCGGGGAATCCTCCCGCTTGAATCCGGCGGCGGTATCGACCTTCGCGCCAATGCTGGCGGCCTCATCTGCAAGCTTGCCGCCTTGCTCCAGCTTCTGGACCATGTCGGTTGCCTTGGTCTTCAGGCGGCTCGCGATCTGGTCGTTCTTCCAGCGCGTCTCGACCTCGTTCTTGACTTCGTCCAGCGTGCGATCGCGCGGCGGAGTGATCCCGAGCACATCGTACCAGACATAGCCGCCGCGATACGAAATCGCGTCGTTGTCGACGCCGACATCGCTGTTGAAGGCCTGCGAAACCACGTCCAGTCCGGACGGGATGTTGCCGGCCGGCTGTCCGCTCGGCGTCTTGCCCGAGCGATCGACGGCTTCAATCGTCACCGGCGTAAGCCCGAGCTTCTGCGCCGCCTCGACGACACTGGCGCCGCCGCCGCGCTCGTCTTCCATCTTGTCGCGCAGGCTCGCGACCTGGTCGCGCGCGCGGGAGACGGCGATTTCCTTCTTCAGGTCGGGCGCGACACTCGCAAAATCCGGCTCGATCGCCGGCTGGATCACTCCGACCTTGACCAGCGCCACGCCGAACTTGCCCTGCACGGGCTGACTGACCTCGCCCGACGGCAGCGAGAACGCGGCGTCCGCGATCGCGGAATTGAGAATGCCCGACTTGGTGACGAGGCCGAGATCATAGTCGGCGGAGCTGAGATTGCGCTCCTTGGCAAGATCCTCGAACGAGGTGCCGGAGGCGATGCGGCTGCGCGCGGCCTGCGCTTCTTCCACGCTCGGGAAGACGATCTGCGAAACCTGCCGCTTCTCCGGCGTGCCCAGCCGATCCTTGCGCTGCTCGAACAGCTTTTTTGCGTCCTCATCGGAGACGTCGGACCATTTGCCGACCTCTTCCGGTGTGACCGCGACGAAGGCGATCTTGCGGTATTCAGGCGCGCGGAACTGCGCCTTGTGCTCATCGAAAAAGCTCGCCAGCGTCTCGGGCGAGGGCGGATCGATGGTACCAGCCTGTGCCGCGCCGAGCCTGACATACTCGGCCGAGCGCTTCTCGTTCTGGAAGCGGCTCAGGGCGTCCATCAGCGTGCTCGAAGGCGCAAGTCCCGCGGCGAGCGTGCCCGTCAGCTGCCGCCGCAGCGAGACCTTCCGCTGGTCCGCAAGATAGTGCGCTTCGGTGTAGCCGAACTGGCGGATGACGGCCTGGAAGCGTGCCGGGTCGAACTGACCATTCATGCCCTTGAAGTTCGGATCGGCAAGGATCACGCGCATAGTCTCCGCGTCGGACTGGTTCAAGCCGAGTTGCCGGGCCTTCTCATCCAGGGCTGCTTCCGCGAGCGTCTGCGTCAGCACCTGGCGATCGAAGCCGAAGGCGCGGGCCTGATCCATGGTCAGAGGACGGCCGAACTGGCGGCCGATCTGCTGCAGCCGGTCGGTATAGATCCCGCGGAACTCGTTGGTCGAGATCTCGGTGTGGCCGACCGTGGCCAGCGTCGATTGCCCAAAGCCGCGAAAGATGTCGGCGATGCCCCAGATGCCGAAACTGACGATCAATACGCCCATCACAACGGCCATGATGGTCTTGCCGAGCCAGTTTGATGAGGCTTTGCGTAATCCTCGAAGCATGGGTCCAACTTGTCTTAAGGAGGGAAGGGCGCGCCTTATAGCGTAGTTCGCAAAAGGCCGTCACCGAGCTGATAAAGCATCATAAAGTGGCAGTCATCCCCCCGCAACCTTAAGCGGGGTCTGGAGACGACACGAACGACGCGCGAAATCGTTAATGCCGGGGCCGTGATCTGGAACTGTTGCGTCAGCTCTGCTAGCGCTGCGCATTGAAATTTGGGAATTTCGTCATGACCGATGCCATCCGGCCGCTGATCGCCGGCAACTGGAAAATGAACGGCCTCAAGGCCTCCCTGGGTGAATTTGAAGCAATGCTTGCGGGCGCCGCATCTATGGCGGGCAAAGCCGATCTCCTGGTTTGCCCGCCGGCCACGCTGGTGGCGGCTTTTGCCGAGAGGGCAAAAGGCGCAAAAGCTTTTGCGGTTGGGACACAGGATTGCCATCCCAAGGCGTCCGGCGCGCATACCGGCGACATTTCGGCCGAAATGCTGGCGGATGCCGGTGCGCGGGCAATCATTGTCGGCCATTCCGAGCGGCGGGCCGATCATGGCGAGAGCGACGCGCTGGTTCGTCAGAAGGCGGAAGCGGCCTGGCGCGCCGGCCTCGCGGCGATCGTCTGTATCGGCGAGACCCGCGAGCATCGCGATTCCGGCAAGACGCTGGATGTCTGCGGCGGCCAGCTCAAGGGTTCGCTTCCGGACGCCTCAACGGCCGGTAATCTGGTGGTGGCCTATGAGCCGGTCTGGGCGATCGGCACCGGCTTGACGCCGACGCCGCAGGATGTCGAGCAAGTTCACAGGTTTATCCGGGACTCTCTCACGAGCCGCTTCAAGGCTGAGGGTGCCAAAATCCGCATCCTCTATGGCGGTTCGGTGAAGCCGTCGAATGCCGCAGAGTTGATGGCGGTTGCCAATGTCAACGGCGCGCTGGTCGGCGGCGCGAGCCTGAAGGCCTCGGATTTCCTGGCAATTGCCGCGGCGTGTTAGGCGGCCTGCGGCCGCTTGTTGATTGCGCATGATCCTATCGGAAAACGGGTTCCCACTTTTCCGGGATCATGCGGCGAGGCGCTTCCAGTAGATCATCGTGCCGGTGAGGCCGCCATGCGGCTTGAACGCGTAATCCGGGATGACGCCGGTCAGGTTGAAGCCCAGGCCTTCGTAGAGGGCTGAAGCGCCGTCGTCGACGGCGGTGTCAAGCACAAGCAGCGTGCGGCCGCGCTCGATCGCCATTTTCTCCGCCGCGCGCATCAGCGCGGTGGCGATGCCGCGATGGCGATGACTGACCTTCGTCATCATCTTCGCGATTTCAGCGCGATGCGGCTGGTTTGCTGGCAGACCCAATAACAGCGTGACGGTTGCGACCACTTTCTCGCCCTCAAACGCGCCGAGCACGATACGATCGCCGCGGCCGGCTGCGGCAAGCGAGTCCCGCCAGAACGTGCCGGCGGTTTCAGGCGGCAGGGGATGCATGAAGCTCACCGAGCCGCCGCTCGCGACTGTCTCCACCAGCAATTCGCTGAGAGCGCGGCGAATGTGCGGCTGATCGGTCAACGCGGCGATGGTGATGCCTTTCATGTATTTAGCTCCGCGCCAACGCGACGACATAGACACATGCGGAGTTTGTCTCGTTCGCGAAGGTCGTGTGCCGCGGGCGAGCCGAAGCCGAGGCAATCGCCGGCGCTCAGCGTGCGCCGCTCGCCACCCTCGGTGATGACGAGATTGCCTGACTGCACCCAGACAAGTTGGCGGATATGGGCGTAGGAGGAGGCGGGCAGGGTAACCCGCTGCCGCGGCGGCAGTTCGACCCGCACGAGCTCGACGGGATGATCGGGCCGGCTGAACACCTGTTTTCGGACATAGCCGGTCTCGGGATCGCGCCAGACGGGCTGGTCTGCCGCGCGCGAAAGCCGTTCGCCCTGGCCCTCGGCGCGCAGCATCAGGCCTGCGAGCGTTAGATCGAAGGCACTGGCGAGCCGCACCAGCACGACGGCGGTTGGGCTGACCTCGGCGCGTTCGATCTTGCTGATGGTTGCCTTGGAGACGCCGGAGCGGTCGGCCAGCTCCGCCAGCGACCAGCCGCGGCTGTCGCGCTCGAGTCGCAGGCGTTGGGCGAGACGGCGGCTTAGATCGTCTACCATAGTATCCATTCGTCTGTTATAATAGAAATGGCAGGCCACCTGCAAGATCGGAAAATGACGTTCCAAAACCGCTTGCGAGCGCGGCAAGCGCGCCTATGTCGGGGGTGACAATGCCCCGTGCAATCGTGTAACACCGCGCGACTTCACGAAAACCCTGCAAGTCCACGAGCCGGATGCCGGCCATCCCCGGCTTGTGACGGAAGGTAGAAATGCAGACTGTCATCATCGTCATTCACCTCATGATCGTCATCGTGCTGATCGGCACGGTGCTATTGCAGAAATCCGAAGGTGGTGGCCTCGGCATGGGCGGCGGCGCGGGCTTCATGTCGAGCCGCGGCACCGCCAATCTGTTGACGCGCACGACAGCGATCCTGGCGGTCGGATTCTTCGCCACCAGCCTGCTGCTTTCCTGGATCGCAGGCTTCAGTCGCCAGCCGTCCTCGATCATCGGCACACAGGCGCCGGCATCGCAGTCGCAGCCGGCCGGTGGCGCAACCCCGGTCGCGCCGCCGACCAGCGGCGGGGTGCTCGATACGCTGAAGAAGGCGGATGAGCAGCAGAAGCAGGCGCCGGCAGGGCCGCAAGCGCCGCGCTCGCAATAAAGCAGACGGGCCATGCAGGAACGCGGCTAGTCTCCTGCATCAGGAATACCCACTACAGCGCTGATAACGCTTTCATTTTTCTCCTACCCACAGCTACTGCAAAACTTTGCGGGGTTGGACGAATTGTTTTGGCGAATCGAGCAGGTGCCCTTAAAGGTAAAGTCCCATGGCGCGGTACATCTTCATCACCGGCGGCGTGGTTTCCTCGCTCGGAAAGGGTCTGGCATCGGCAGCGTTGGGCGCCCTGCTTCAGGCCCGTGGCTACAAGGTCCGGCTTCGCAAGCTCGACCCCTATCTCAATCTCGATCCAGGCACGATGTCGCCGTATCAGCACGGCGAAGTCTTCGTGACCGATGACGGCGCCGAGACCGATCTCGATCTCGGCCATTACGAACGCTTCACGGGCAGGCCGGCCACCAAGGCCGACAACATCACCACGGGGCGTATCTATCAGGACATCCTGACCAAGGAGCGGCGCGGCGATTATCTCGGCGCGACCATCCAGGTCGTGCCGCACGTCACCAACGCCATCAAGGAGTTCGTGCTGTCAGGCAATGACGAGTACGATTTCGTGCTGGTCGAAATCGGCGGCACGGTCGGCGACATCGAGGGCCTGCCGTTCTTCGAGGCGATCCGTCAGCTCAAGAACGAGCTGCCGCGCGATCACGCGATCTACATTCATTTGACGCTGTTGCCCTACATCCCGAGCGCGGGCGAATTGAAGACCAAGCCGACGCAACACTCGGTGAAGGAATTGCGCTCGATCGGCATCCAGCCGGACATCCTGCTCTGCCGTACCGATCGCGAGATTCCGAAGGAGGAGCGGCGCAAGCTCGGGCTATTCTGCAACGTGCGCGAAAGTGCCGTCATCGAGGCGCGCGACGTCGACAACATCTATGCGGTGCCGGAGGCCTATCACAAGGCCGGCCTCGACGACGAGGTGCTGGCAGCGTTCGGCATCGCGCCGCGGATACCGCCGGCGCTGCAGAGCTGGCACACCATCAACGAACGCGTCCGCAATCCCGAAGGCGACGTCACGATTGCCATCGTCGGCAAATATACCGGCATGAAGGATGCGTATAAGTCGTTGATCGAGGCGCTCTCGCATGGCGGCATCGCCAACAAGGTGAAGGTCAATCTCGACTGGATCGAGAGCGAGGTGTTCGAGAACGAAGACCCCGCGCCGTTCCTCGAGCACGTCAACGGGATTCTCGTGCCCGGCGGCTTCGGCCAGCGCGGCGCGGAAGGGAAGATCAAGGCGGCGCAGTTCGCGCGCGAGCGCAACGTGCCGTATTTCGGCATCTGCTTCGGCATGCAGATGGCCGTGATCGAGGCCGCGCGCAATCTCGTCGGCATCGAGGAGGCCAATTCGACCGAGTTCGGCCCGACCAAAGAGCCATTGGTCGGCCTGATGACGGAGTGGCTGCGCGGCAATGAGCTGGAAAAGCGCACCAGGAGCGGCGATCTCGGCGGCACTATGCGGCTTGGGGCCTATCCCGCCGTGCTCAACCGCGGCAGCCGGGTGTCCGAGGTCTATCGCGGCGCGACCGAGATTTCCGAGCGCCACCGTCACCGCTACGAGGTGAACACCGCCTATAAGGATCGCCTCGAACAGCACGGCTTGAAATTCTCTGGCCTCTCGCCCGACGGCGTGCTGCCGGAGATCGTCGAATATGAGGATCACCCGTGGTTCATCGGGGTGCAATTCCATCCCGAATTGAAATCGCGGCCATTTGAGCCGCATCCCCTGTTCGCGTCCTTCATCCAGGCCGCGATGGTACAGAGCCGGCTGGTGTAGCCGGCTCTCATGCGCCTTTGACGACGTCGCAATTTGTTGCAACAACAGCTCCCGCTACCGCAAGAACAAAACAAGGGGAGTGTGTCGATGATCTACGAAATGCGCGTCTATCGCTGTCTGCCGGGCCGGTTGCCGGCGCTGCTCAAGCGCTTTGACACCATCACGCTGAAACTCTGGGAGAAGCACGGTATCAAGCAGGCCGGTTTCTTCACCACGCTGATCGGTGAATCCAACCAGGAGCTGACTTATTTCCTGGCCTGGGAATTGCTCGCCGACCGCGAGAAGAAGTGGACGGCATTCCAGGGCGATCAGGAATGGATTTCCGCGCGCGCGAAGACCGAGGAAGACGGCCAGATCGTCGGCAATATCGTGAGCCAGCTCCTGGTGCCAACGCCATTCTCCGCCGTGAAGTGAACGGCCGCGCAATCCTGTTATTCAGGCCCGAAATTGGGTTGATCCTTCCGACGCGGCCCTTATGGTCGCGCCGGAAAGGATAGCGTCTTGAGCTCGGCAGCCCCCGTCGTCAGCGTAGGCCCGGTCCGGTTCGGCAACGATTTGCCGATCTCGATCATCGCGGGTCCGTGCCAACTCGAGAGCAGGGCGCATGCGCTTGAAGTCGCGGGCGCACTGAAGGAGATCGCGGCCCGGCTGAAGATCGGGCTGGTCTACAAGACCTCGTTCGACAAGGCCAATCGCACTAGCGCGTCGGCTGCGCGCGGCCTCGGGCTCAAACAGTCGCTGCCGATCTTTGCCGAAATCCGGTCTTCGCTCGGCCTGCCCGTGCTGACCGACATTCACGAAGCCGCGCAATGCGCCGACGTCGCGCAGGCCGTCGACGTGCTGCAGATCCCGGCCTTCCTGTGCCGGCAGACCGATCTTCTGCTGGCGGCCGCCGCGACCGGCAAGGTCGTCAACGTCAAGAAGGGGCAGTTCCTGGCGCCGTGGGACATGACCAATGTCGTCGCCAAGATCACCGGCGGCGGCAATCCGAACGTGCTGGTGACCGAGCGTGGCGCCTCGTTCGGCTACAACACGCTGGTGTCGGACATGCGCGCGTTACCGATCCTTGCGCGCACCACCGGCGCGCCCGTCATCTTCGATGCCACCCATTCGGTGCAGCAGCCGGGCGGGAAGGGCGATACGACCGGCGGCGAGCGCGAGTTCGTGCCGGTGCTGGCGCGTGCGGCGGTCGCGGTGGGCGTGGCCGGCGTCTTCATCGAGACCCATCCCGACCCCGATCACGCGCCATCCGATGGGCCCAACATGGTGCCGCTGCGCGAATTCGAGGGACTGGTGAAGAGGCTGATGGCGTTTGATGCGATCGCCAAGGAAATTGACAAGGGCAAAGCGCCCTGATGCATCAAATGCTGTCGAGGCCGCAGGATCAGCGCCGGCCGTCCGCGATCAACATCGTCACGCTGGCGACGTTTTCGGCGAGCCTCTCGGCTCGCGCGCTCGATCCGGTGCTGCCGCACGTCGCGGATGATTTCGGCATCAGCATCGCGACCGCCGCGAGCTTCTCCGCCGTCTTCGCCTTCACCTTCGCCGTGATCCAGCCGCTGATCGGGGCCGCCGCCGATCTCTTCGGCAAGGCGCGGCTCATGATCTTCTGCCTGGTGATCCTCGGCGTTGCCAATGTTATCGGCTCGCTCGCGACCTCGTTTCCGCTGTTGTTCGTCTCGCGCATTCTGGCCGGTATCGGCTCGGGTGGCGTGTTTCCCGTCGCACTCGGATTGACCAGCGATCTCGTCGGTTCGGAGAAGCGCCAAGTCGCGATCAGCCGGACTCTGGCGGGCTCGATGAGCGGCAATCTGTTGGGCGCGACCTTCTCGGGCCTGATCGGCGATCTCCTTGGCTGGCGCGGCGTGCTTGCGATCCTCGGCGGCCTTGTCGTCGTTGCAGCGATTGCCGTGGCGGCCGGATTCCGCGGGGCGCGGCTTAAACATCCGCCGCGGAGCAATCTGTCCGCACTGAGGAGCGGTTATCACACCATCTTCACAAACCCGAATGCGCGCGTTTGTTTTTCCGCGGTCTTTGTCGAAGGCTGCTGCGTGCTCGGATTGTTTCCCTTCATCGCTTCATTCCTGTTCGATCTCGGCGAAACCTCGCTGTCGGTGGCGGGCATCGTGATCGCAGGATTTGCGATCGGCGGCTTGTTCTACACCATGACGGTGTCGCGCTTCCTGCCGGCGATCGGAATGAGGGGCATGATGATCGCTGGTGCCACGCTTGTCGGCCTGCAACTGATCGCGACCGCCTTCGGCCCGGCCTGGAAGCTGCAGTTCCTGTGCATGCTCATGATGGGCTGGGGCTTCTACATGATCCACGGCTGCATGCAGGTGTTTGCCAGCGAGCTTTCGGTGGAAGCGCGTGCGACCGCGCTGTCGCTGCATTCCTTTTTCTTCTTCATGGGCCAGACGGTCGGACCGATCGCCTATGGTTTTGGCCTGCAGCACGCCGGCAAGGTGACGACACTCGCGACGGCGGCCGCCTGCATGATCGTGCTTGGGCTCGTCTGCGCGCGGCTCTTACGGCAACGCTTGCCGGCGGATGCGGCGGGACGACCCGACGTCCAGCCTTAGCCTGCGGGCAGGTCGGCGTCGGAAGCTGTCGCGCAATAGTCGCGCCAGAACTGCCGATAAGCCGCCTCGACCTTTTGCGTGTAGACCGCGACATTTCCTGCCGGCGAGTTTGCGATTCTGGCCGGAAGATCCGCCCGCAGCTTCTCCAGATGCGAGGGCATGGACGCATATTTCTGCGCAATCGCAACATAGCCATCATCGTCGGCGGCGACCCAGGTGTCGAGGCCGATGGCGTTCAGGATGGCTCCGGTAATGCGGGATGGCACGCCGTTGCCGAGCCTGGCAACGATCGGTACGCCCATGTAGAGCGATTCCCAGGTGCTGATGCCGCCGTTCTGCGGAAACGGATCGAGCGAAATATCGATGTCTGCGAAGGCCAGCAGATGGTCACGGCGCCCGGTCGAGCCCACGCAAATGACCCTCTCCTCCGCAATACCCTGAGCCACGAAACGACCGACCAGACCATCGCGCAGAAGCGCTTCGTCGAGGGCGAAGTGCTTGATGACGATCTTCGATCCCGTCACCGTGCGCAGTAATTTCGACCAGACCGCCAGCACTTCGTCGGATATTTTGTCGATCCTGTTGAATACACCGAAGGTGATGAAACCGTTCCGTAGCATTGGAAGCGCGGAAGGCCGGGCTTCGGATATCGGCTCCATCGTGATCGCCGTCGGCAGATCATACACGCGCTCCGCAAACAAATGCCGGACGTCCCGGGGAATGCTCACCGGGTCTGAGAAAAAGTAATCCATGGCCTGAATGCCCGTCCCGGTGCCGTGACCCCAGGCCGTGACCTGTACCGGCGCGGGCTTGCGCGCGAACACGCTCAGGCGATTGCCCGCGGTATAGCCTGACAGGTCGACAAGGACATCAACGCCATCGGCTTCAATGCGGTCTGCCAGCTCATTATCGGAAAGAGCGGCGGCGTCGACCCAGACATCGGCCAGCGACTGGAAGGTGCCGGTGAGCGAATCTCGCGTCGGCGAACAAGAGTAGCAGTTGATCTGGAAGTTCGTCTTGTCGTGGGATCGCAGTACCGGCAGGAAAGCAAACGCCGCCGAATGAGTCCGGAAGTCGGAAGAAACATATCCAACGACGATGCGCTTTTGCGGGTCCAGCAGGCGGGCCGCAAGCTTGCGCCTTTCGAATTTGGAGCCGATCGCATCCCACCAGTATCTTCGCGCCGCCTGTTGTGCCGCGAAATCCGCTTCGGGAAGAAAATCCAGATAGAAAATCTTCTTGGTGATCGCTTCATCGCAATCCGGCTTGATGTCCAGCGCCCGATCGAAATGCTGGATTGCGGCGGCAATTTCTCCAAGCCTTCCAAGACACGCGCCCAGCAAGACAAGACCGATCTCGGAAGCAGGATTTTGTTCGAGCACCTTTTTGCAGGCGAGGATCGCTTGCGCCACGCCGCCCGAGAGCATGCTGACCTGAGCCTTCCCCCGCCAGCCCAGTTCAAGTGAAGGCTCGAGCGCAACCGCGGCATCAAAATCGGCTTCCGCCTGGCTCCGCCGTCCCGACAGCAAATAGAGCCGTCCGCGGTGGGCCAGGAGTTCCGCCATGCCCGGCCTGATCGCGAGCGCAGCATTGAAAGACATTTCCGCCACCTCGAAATGGCGGAGCTCGAGCTGGGCCAACCCATAGCCGACCATGGCTTCGAAGTGGTGCGGCTGAAGTGCAAGCGCCCGTTCCGAGCTGATAACGGCCGCTTCGTATCGCTTGAGCATCATTTCCGCCACGCCACGATTGCAATAGGCGTCGGCATCATCGGGCCTTAGCTCGATTGCGCGCGTGAAGGCTGCGATCGCCTGTTCGGCCAGTTCCAGGCGGAACAAGGCATTGCCCAGGTTCCGCAGGGCTAGCGGGAAATTCGGTTTCAGCGCGAGTGCCTTTTCATAGCAGGCACGGGCTTCGTCATAGCGCTTGAGGTTGAACAGCGCGAAACCGAGATTGGAATGAGCATCCGCGGAGCCCTCGTCGAGGACAACCGCGCGCTCAAGGATGCGCCTGGCGTCCTCGAACCGCCCGCAGTCGAGTATGGACACGCCCAACAGATGCATGGCGCCAAAGGAATTGGGCAGGTCCCGGAGCGCACGTCGGCAGAGCGACTGAACCTCCTCATGCCTGCCCTCACGATAGGCGGCGAACGCAGCCAGCAGCGCCTCCGCCTGCTTCCTGAGTTTCTTTTGCAGCTTCTCGTTCTGGACGGCGCGAGAGCCGGCGGGGCTTTGCAAGGACTTTTCCTGGGCGATTCTGTCGGAAGATTCTAGCACAGGCGAACGGGACCGCCAGCGATCGGCTACAGCCTGCGGATGCGCAAGGCCGGTTGAGCCGAGACGGTCAGGACAGCGCCTTCCAGGTCATATAGAGCACCATCGGCGTGACGAAGAACACCATCATGACATGCAGCGCGGAGCGGTCGACCTGGTTGGCGAGACGCGCACCGATGTCGTTGCCCACGATCAGCCCTACGATGACGCCGGTTCAGGTCATACCGGGATGTGCGCCTAACCGCGGCCGCGATAGAGCGCGACGCCCTGATCCGGAACCCAGAGCCCCTTCGGCAAGCGGCCGGTCTGCCAGAACACGTCGATCGGAATGCCGCCGCGTGGATACCAGTAGCCGCCGATGCGTAGCCACTTCGGCTTGATCTCGCTGGCGATCCGCTTGCCGATCATGACGGTGCAATCCTCGTGGAACGCACCATGATTGCGGAAGCTCGCGACATAGAGCTTGAGCGATTTCGACTCCAGCAGCCATTGGCCCGGCGCATAGTCGATCACCAGATGCGCGAAATCCGGCTGTCCCGTAACCGGGCAGATCGAGGTGAACTCCGGCACGGTGAAACGCACCAGATAGTCGGTGTCTTTTTGCGGATTGGGAACGCGGTCGATTTGCGCGGCGTCGGGCGTCGCCGGCCATTCCACCGCGCGCCCGAGCTGCAGTTCGCCTGACTTTGCTGGTTTATTGGGCTTCTTCGCCATTATGGTCTCCGTCGCGCCCTCTTAGCCAAACATATCCGCGCCGTCACGCGACCTTTTCCGCTGTCTTGCGTTGCGGTAGAAGCGGCGCCGACCGCCCGATCCCCAATAATTCCAAAGAGGCACTCATGACCGCCATCGTCGACATCATTGGCCGCGAAATCCTGGACAGCCGCGGCAACCCCACCGTGGAAGTCGATGTGGTGCTGGAGGACGGCTCGATGGGTCGCGCCGCGGTGCCCTCGGGCGCCTCGACCGGCGCGCATGAGGCCGTCGAGCTCCGCGATGGGGATAAGTCGCGCTATCTCGGCAAGGGCGTGCGCAAGGCGGTCGACGCCGTGAACGGCGAGATCTTCGAGGCGCTGGCCGACCGGCCGGTCGAGGACCAGGTCTCGATCGACCAGACCATGATCGATCTCGATGGTACCGCGAACAAGAGCCGGCTCGGCGCAAACGCCATTCTCGGCGTGTCGCTTGCCTGTGCCAAGGCTGCGGCCGACTCCTTCGACATGCCGCTCTATCGTTATGTCGGCGGCACCTCGGCTAGAACACTGCCGGTGCCGATGATGAACATCGTCAATGGCGGCGTACATGCCGACAACCCGATCGATTTCCAGGAGTTCATGATCCTGCCGGTGGGTGCTGCGACCTTCGCCGAAGCGCTGCGCTGCGGCTCGGAAATCTTCCACACCCTGCGTGGCGAGCTGAAGAAGGCCGGCCACAATACCAATGTCGGAGACGAGGGCGGCTTTGCGCCGAACCTGCCGTCGGCCGACGCCGCGCTCGACTTCGTGATGGCCGCGATCGGCAAGGCCGGCTACAAGGCCGGCGGTGACGTCATGCTCGGGCTCGATTGCGCCGCGACCGAGTTCTTCAAGGACGGCAACTACGTCTATGGCGGCGAGAACAAGACCCGCTCGCGCTCCGAGCAGGCCAAATACCTCGCCGATCTCGTTGCTCGCTATCCGATCGTATCGATCGAGGACGGCATGTCGGAAGACGACATGGAGGGCTGGAAGGAATTGACCGGCCTCATCGGCAACAAATGCCAGCTCGTCGGCGACGATCTCTTCGTCACCAACGTCAAGCGGCTCGCCGACGGCATCAAGAACGGCCGCGCCAATTCCATCCTGATCAAGGTCAACCAGATCGGCACGCTGACCGAGACGCTCGCCGCGGTCGAGATGGCCTACAAGGCCGGCTACACCGCCGTGATGTCGCACCGCTCCGGCGAAACCGAGGATTCCACCATTTCCGACCTTGCGGTCGCCACCAATTGCGGCCAGATCAAAACCGGCTCGCTGGCGCGCTCCGACCGCACGGCCAAATACAATCAGCTGCTGCGCATCGAGCAGCAACTGGGCAAGCAGGCGAAATATGCCGGAAAGGGCGCGTTGAAGGCGCTGGCCTGAACTTCAAAAACAAAAGCTTCAACGGAGGAGAGTATCATGAGTGACGCCAAGAGCGGCCTGCAGCTGCGTTCGCTGATCAAGAAGAGCGGCGAGCTCGAGATTTCGCTGCTGAGCGTGCCGACGCCCGAGCCGGGGCCCGACGAGGTCGTGGTGCGGGTCGAGGCGACGCCGATCAATCCAAGCGATCTCGGACTTCTGACCGGTGCCGCCGATCTCTCGACGGCGAAGGTTTCCGGCACGAAGGAGTTTCCCGTCATCACCGCAAAGGTCCCGGAGGCCGGGATGAAGGCGATGGCGGGCCGGCTCGATGAATCGATGCCGGTCGGCAATGAGGGCGCCGGCGTCGTGATCAACACGGGCTCGGCGGCTGCCGCCAAGGCCCTAATGGGCAGGACGGTCTCGATGATCGGTGGCGCGATGTACGCGCAGTACCGTACGCTCCGGGTCAACGAGTGCATGCCGCTGCCGGCCGGGACCACGGCCGTCGACGGCGCCTCCTGGTTCGTCAATCCGCTGACCGCGCTCGGCATGACCGAGACCATGCGGCGCGAGGGCCACAAGGCGCTGGTGCATACCGCGGCCGCCTCCAATCTCGGCCAGATGCTGAACAAGATCTGCCTCAAGGACGGCATCGGCCTCGTCAACATCGTGCGCAGCAAGGAGCAGGCCGATCTGCTCCGCAAGATCGGCGCCAGGCATGCCGTCGACTCCTCCGCGCCAGGCTTCATGGAGCACCTGACCAACGCGCTGGCCGAGACCGGCGCCACCATCGCCTTCGATGCCATCGGCGGCGGTAAGCTCGCCGGCCAGATCCTCACCGCCATGGAGGCCGCCATCAACATGACGGCCAAGGCCTACAGCCGCTACGGGTCCAGCGTGCACAAGCAGGTCTACATCTACGGCACCCTCGATCCCCGCCCGGTCGAGATCAACCGGGCCTTCGGCATGGCCTGGGGCGTCGGCGGCTGGCTGCTGTTTCCGTTCCTGATGAAGGTCGGTCCGGTCGAGGGCCAGAAGCTCAGGGAGCGTGTCGTCAGCGAGCTCAAGACCACTTTCGCCAGCCACTACACCAAGGTCGTGTCGTTGCAGGAGATCCTGGACCTGTCCAATCTCGCCGTCTACGCCAAGCGTGCGACCGGCGAGAAATTCCTGATCAACCCGAACAAGGGTGGATGAAGCAGCTCTCCCCGGGGTTTGACGACCAAAGGAGGCTTGCCTTCTCCCAATGACGGGAGAACATTCGCGGCCTCAACAAGAGCGGGAAAGCCGCTGTTGTTAAATCCTTGGGGAGAAAATTGATGACTGATCTCAATCGTCGCCAACTACTGGCGGGCGCGGCCGTGGCCGGCGCCGCCAGCGCATTATCGCCGCTCGGCATCCCGGCGGCGCAGGCCTCTGTCGCTCCCACCGGCGCCCAGGCCCCGGGCTTCTACCGCTACAAGGTCGGCACTTTTGAATGCACCTCCATCAATGACGGTGCGCGCACCTTCCCGATCCCCGACAAGCTCGTGGCGAACGTCCCGAAAGAGGAGGTGCTGGCCGCTGCCGAGGCCGCCTACATGCCGAAGGGCATGGTCACCATTCCCTTCAATCCGCAGCTCATCAACACCGGCTCCAAACTGGTGCTGATCGATTGCGGCAACGGCGTATCCATGCTCGAGCCGAGCAAGGGTGCGGTCGGCCGCACGCTGCAGAACCTCGCGGCTGCCGGCGTCGACCCCAAGAGCATCGACGTCGTGCTGATGTCGCATCTGCATCCCGACCACACCAACGGCATCCGCGCCGCCGACGGATCAATGGCGTTCCCAAATGCTGAGATCATGGTGCCGGCCGTCGATTGGGCCTTCTGGATGAGCGACGAGAACGCCGCCAAGGCTCAATCCAACGAGATGATGAAGAACTACTTTGCCAATGTCAGGAAGATCTACAACGGCATCGAATCCAAGGTGACGAAGTACGAGTGGGGCAAGGAAATCGTGACCGGCATCACCTCGATCGCGACGCCCGGCCACACGCCGGGACATACGTCGTTTGTGGTGGCCTCCGGCAATTCAAAGGTCCTGCTCCAGGTCGACGTCACCAATATCCCTGAACTGTTCCTGCGCAATCCCGATTGGCATGTCGCCTTCGACGTCGACGGCGATCTGGCGCAGCAGACCCGGCACAAATTCTACGACATGGCGGCGGCGGAGAAGGCCACCGTGGTCGGTTTCCACTTCACCTTCCCCTCGATCGGTCATGTCGAGAAGGATGGCAACAAATACCGGCTGATCCCGTCGGCCTGGAATCCGACGATCTGATCGGAGTTGGGGTAACGGTATGGGCCGCCGGGAAGGGCGGCCCATTTGCGTTGGAACCAATTTTAGCAAACGTACCGTTTCCAAAATCGCGCGGTACATGCACTTGCATGCTTGTCGCGATCCGGCTTTATTGCGGGTTCCGTTTTCCGTTTTTTGCCTCAAGGACGATCCATGGCCACGCATCACATCGTCACCATCGCCGGCAGCCTGCGCAAGGAAAGCTTTTCGCTGAAGGTCGCCAATGCACTCGCAAAACTCGCGCCGGCCTCGCTGAAGCTCGAGGTGATGACGCCGCATGGCATTTCCTTCTTCAACCAGGATCTGGAAGGCGCGCCGCCGGCCGACTGGCTCGCCTTCCGCGAAAAGCTGCAGAAGTCGAACGGCGTGCTGTTCGTGACGCCTGAATATAACCGCTCGATCCCGGGCGCGCTCAAGAACGCCATCGACGTCGGCTCGCGGCCCTACGGCAAGAGCTCGTTCATGGGCAAGCCGATCGGCATCATCTCCAATTCGCCGGGCCCGCTTGGCGGCGTCAGCGCGGCCAAGCATCTGCAGAACATCCTGCCGGGCATCTCCGGACCGATCATGGGCCAGCCCGAGACCTATCTGAATGGCATCGGCGACGCCTTCAACGAGAAGGGCGAGTTGACCAAGGAGTTGCTGCAGAAGGTGCTGGAGCAATTTCTCGGTGCGTTCGCCGCCTGGCTTGAAAGGCAAAATCGCTAAATTCAGACAGCCCTGCAGCGCGTCGCTGTCCCCGTTGCGGCCTCCTCGTCATGGGGAGCCAATAACCTCCAGCAAAGCTGGAGGTTTGATTGGGAACCGCCAAAGGCGGTTTTAAGGGACGTTTGGACGATTGTTTGGATTTTGGGCTGCTGAAATCTTCAGCTCAAACTGCTCCGACTGCCGATCGGCCAGTTCTTGGTTTCGGATATAGGCGCGGATCACTTCCTCGTCCCGGCCAACGGGTCGTTACAAAGTATCCCCGCGCCCAGAACTTGTGGTCCAGAAAATTCCGCATCTTGCGTTCGACATTCTGCGCGATCCAGATCGAACTCTTCCCTTTCATGTACCCCGATGATCTGCGCCACCGAATATTTGGGAGGTATCGATAACAGCATGTGGACGTGATCCGGCATCAAATGCCCCTCCTCGATCCGGCACTCCTTCCGTCGCGCCAGATCGTGAAACACCTGGCCGAGATGCCGCTTTATCTTGCCGAATAGCAGCTTCTTCCGGTACTTCGGCGTAAACACGACGTGGTACTTGCACTCCCAGGTCGCGTGATTAAGATGATTGAACTCTGCTTCCATCATGGTCTCCTTGAGGGTTCTTGGCGGTTCCCCAAGGAGACTTCATGACTTCATTCCCGTAGCTGTAAAACTTCCTGTTTTCGCCCCGCCATAGGCGGGGGCTTAGCAGGTTTGGTTAGCACTCCGTTAACCGGGCCGTCGCATGTTCGGTCATGGTCTCTCGCTCGCGCCTGAAATCCTTCCTGACGGGGCTCGCCCTCTACACGATGGCGGCCGCGATGATCGGTTATTTCGGGGTCAACGCCTACACTGGCAAATATGGCCTGAACGCGCGGCTGGAGCTCGACCAGGAGATCATCGCGCTGACGTCGGAGCTCGCGCGGCTCAAGCACGAGCGCGCCGAGGGCGAGCAACGCGTCTCGCTGCTCCGCTCCGACCGGGTCGATCCCGACATGCTGGACGAGCGCGCGCGCTTCCAACTCGATTATGCCAATCCGCACGATCTGGTGCGGATGATGCCGCCCGCCGCGCAGTCCGATTCCAAAAACTGACCCAATCGATTTCGAAAGTTTCATGTCGCGTTGCACTGCGGCATAGCAAAGCTTTTGCCGCACCACGCAATCCTTTAACGCCGGATTGAGTTGGGCTAGAGAGGGCTCATCGACCTCTCTCATTCAGCCGGATTTGCCATGGCCACCGCACCCAAGAAGACCGACATTAAGGAAAAGGGGCAGGAGAAAGAGCAAGGCAAGACAAGCGGTTCGCCGCCGGAATTCACTAGGGAGCAGGAACTCAAGGCGCTGCGCGACATGCTGCTGATCCGGCGCTTCGAGGAGAAGGCCGGCCAGCTCTACGGCATGGGCGCGATCGGTGGCTTCTGCCACCTCTATATCGGCCAGGAAGCCGTGGTGGTCGGCATGCAGATGGCCCTGAGGAAGGGCGATCAGGTCATAACCGGATACCGGGACCACGGCCACATGCTCGCCACCGGGATGGAAGCCAAGGGCGTGATGGCCGAGTTGACCGGCCGCCGCGGTGGCTATTCCAAGGGCAAGGGCGGCTCGATGCACATGTTCAGCAAGGCCGAGAATTTCTATGGCGGCCACGGCATCGTCGGCGCCCAGGTGTCTCTCGGCACGGGCCTCGCTTTCGCCAATCACTACCGCGGCAACGATTCCGTCAGCCTGGCCTATTTCGGCGACGGCGCCTCCAACCAGGGCCAGGTCTATGAAAGCTTCAACATGGCCGAGCTGTGGAAGCTGCCGGTGGTCTACGTTATCGAGAACAACCGCTATGCCATGGGCACCTCGGTGACGCGCTCTTCCGCGCAGACCGATTTCTCCAAGCGCGGCGCGTCCTTCAACATTCCGGGCGAACAGGTCGACGGCATGGACGTGCGCGCCGTGAAGGCAGCCGGCGACAAGGCGGTTGCCTGGTGTCGCGCCGGCAAGGGTCCCTACATCCTGGAGATGCAGACCTACCGCTATCGCGGCCATTCGATGTCCGACCCCGCGAAATATCGCACCCGTGAAGAGGTCGAAAAGGTTCGCCAGGACCAGGACCCGATCGAGCAGGTCCGCAGCCGGCTGCTCGCCGCGAAAGTGAGCGAGCAGGAATTGAAGGACATCGACGCCGGGGTGCGCGAGATCGTCAATGCGGCGGCGGATTTCGCCCAGCACGATCCCGAGCCCGAGGTGTCCGAACTCTACACCGACGTCTACCGCTGAGCGCGCGCAAGCTACATCCGGAGTTACCATGCCCATTCAAGTGCTGATGCCTGCGCTGTCGCCCACGATGGAGAAGGGCAACCTCGCCAAATGGCTGAAAAAGGAAGGCGACACCATCAAGTCCGGTGACGTCATCGCCGAAATCGAGACGGACAAGGCGACGATGGAAGTCGAAGCGACCGACGAAGGCAAGCTCGGCAAGATCCTGATCCCCGAAGGCACCGCCGACGTCGCCGTCAACACGCCGATCGCGACCATCCTGGCCGATGGCGAAAGTGCAGCCGATCTTGCGAAGGCACCGGCGCCCGCCAAGCCGGAGAAGCCGGCCGAGGCTGCGCCGCCCGCGCAGGCCAAGGCCGAGCCAACATTGGAAGGTGGCGAGAAGAAAGCGCCGGCCGCGCCGCAGGTCGTCGCCGAGCCCGATCCGGAAGTGCCCGCGGGCACCGAGATGATCACCCAGACCATCCGCGACGCATTGCGCGACGCCATGGCCGAGGAGATGCGCCGCGACCCCGACGTATTCCTCATGGGCGAAGAGGTCGCGGAATATCAGGGCGCCTACAAGGTCTCCCAGGGCCTGCTGCAGGAGTTCGGCGCCAGGCGCGTGATCGACACGCCGATCACCGAGCACGGCTTTGCCGGCGTCGGTGTTGGGGCCGCGATGGCCGGTCTGAAGCCGATCGTCGAGTTCATGACCTTCAACTTCGCCATGCAGGCGATCGACCAGATCATCAACTCCGCGGCCAAGACCCTCTATATGTCCGGCGGCCAGATGGGTTGCTCGATCGTGTTCCGCGGGCCGAACGGTGCCGCTGCCCGCGTCGCCGCCCAGCATAGCCAGGACTATTCGGCCTGGTACTCGCAAATTCCAGGCCTGAAGGTGATCGCGCCGTTCTCGGCCGCCGACTACAAGGGCCTGCTGAAGGCCGCGATCCGCGATCCCAATCCGGTAATCTTCCTCGAGAACGAGATGCTGTACGGGCACTCGGGCGAAGTGCCTAAACTGCCCGATTACGTGATCCCGATCGGAAAAGCGCGCGTGGTGCGCAAGGGCCAGCACGTCACCATCATCGCATGGTCGAACGGCATGACCTATTCGCTGAAAGCCGCCGATGAACTCGCCAAGGAGGGTATCGAGGCCGAGGTGATCGACCTGCGGACGCTGCGCCCGATGGATACCGAAACCATCATCGCTTCCGTAAAAAAGACGGGCCGCGCGGTCTGCGTCGAGGAGGGCTGGCAGCAATCCGGCGTCGGCGCGGAGGTTGCCGCGCGCATCATGGAGCATGCCTTCGATTATCTTGACGCGCCGGTGGCGCGCGTGTCGGGCAAGGACGTGCCGATGCCCTATGCCGCGAACCTCGAAAAGCTCGCATTGCCCTCCGTGGCCGAGGTGGTGCAAGCCGCCAAGGCCGTTTCCTATCGGTGATCCAAAGCAGGTCCAATCTATGTCCGGTCCCAAAGAGCAGCCGCTGCCGCCTGACGTGACGGGCCGCGAGGACGCCGTCGAGGTGTTGCGCGCGTTCGTCGTCGATGGCGGGCTGTCCATAGCGTTTCAGCGCGCTTTCGAAGAGCCGGAGATGTGGGGCCTGCTTCTGGTCGACATCGCCCGCCACGCCGCGCGCGCCTACGCCCGCGAGAGCGACATCACCGAGGAAGACGCGCTGGCCAGCATCGTCGACATGTTTGAAGCCGAAATCGAGCGGCCGACCGACATGGGCAACACCATGCCGCGAACGCAATAGGGTCACTGACAATGCCGATCAACATCCTCATGCCCGCGCTGTCGCCCACCATGGAAAAGGGCAACCTTGCCAAGTGGCTCAAGAAGGAAGGCGACAAGGTCAAGTCCGGCGACGTGATCGCGGAGATCGAGACCGACAAGGCGACCATGGAGGTCGAGGCCGTCGACGAGGGCACGATCGCCAGGATCGTGGTGCCCGAGGGCACGCAGGACGTGCCGGTCAATGACGTGATTGCGGTGCTTGCCGGCGACGGCGAGGACGTGAAGGCCGCCGGCGTCTCGGCTGGCGCGGCGAAACCCGCGCCTGCCCCCGCGAAGGCGGAAGCGCCCGCGCCGCAGCCGGCCACCGCATCCGCTGCTGCTCCGGCACCTGCGCCAAAGCCGGCCGCGGCGCCGGCGCCTCAGGCGGCATCGCCTGCGCCGCAGACCAATGGCCAGGGCCGCATCTTTTCTTCGCCGCTGGCGCGCCGGCTGGCGAAAGAGGCGGGCATCGAGCTTGGCCGCATCGACGGCAGCGGACCGCATGGCCGCGTCATCGCCCGCGACGTCGAGGAGGCAAAATCCGGCAAGGGTCTGAAGGCTCCGGCCGCCGCGCCTGGCGCCGGACCCGCCATCGCGCCGTCGATGTCGGACAAGCAGATTCTGGCGCTGTTCGAGCCGGGAAGCTACGAGATCGTGCCGCATGACGGCATGCGGCGGACGATTGCACAGCGCCTGACGGCGTCGATCCAGAACGTTCCGCATTTCTATCTCACCATCGACTGCGACATCGGCAAGCTCTTGGCCGCGCGCGAGGAGATCAACGCGGCGGCGCCAAAGGACAAGGAAAAGAAGCCGCTCTACAAGATTTCGGTCAACGACTTCGTCATCAAGGCGATGGCGGTCGCGCTGCAGAAGATCCCGAACTGCAATGTGAGCTGGACCGAAGGCGGCATGGTCAGGCACAAGCATTCCGACGTCGGCGTCGCGGTGGCGATGCCGGGCGGTCTGATCACGCCGATCATCCGCAAGGCCGAGACCAAGACGCTCTCGACCATCTCCAACGAGATGAAGGATTTTGCCACGCGCGCCCGGGGCCGAAAGCTCAAGCCGGAGGAATATCAGGGCGGCACCACGGCCGTCTCCAACCTCGGCATGTACGGCATCAATCACTTCACCGCCGTGATCAACCCGCCGCATGCCACGATCCTCGCGGTCGGCACCAGCGAGGAGCGCCCGGTGGTCCGGGCTGGCCAGATCGAGATAGCCCACATGATGAGCGTGACGCTCTCCTGCGATCACCGCGCCATCGACGGTGCGCTCGGCGCCGAGCTGATCGGCGCATTCAAGCAGCTGATCGAGAACCCCGTGATGATGATGGTGTGAGGGATCGGTGCCGCAAGCCGTCATTACGAGCGCAGCGAAGCAATCCATATCCCGACCGGCAGGCTGGATTGCTTCGTCGCTTCGCTCCTCGCAATGACGGGAATGCACAGTGGAGCCGGTCAACGATGAGAACGAGCGCATAGCCATGGCCGACACATCCTTCGACGTCATCATCATCGGCTCCGGGCCCGGCGGCTATGTCACGGCGATCCGCGCAGCGCAGCTCGGCCTCAGGACCGCGATCGTCGAGAAATCCTATCTCGGCGGCATCTGCCTCAACTGGGGCTGCATCCCGACCAAGGCGCTGCTGCGCTCGGCCGAAATCTACCACTACATGCAGCACGCCAAGGACTACGGGCTCTCCGCCGAGAAGGTCGGCTACGACGCCAAGGCCGTGGTCCAACGCTCGCGCGGGGTGTCGAAGCGCCTCAACGACGGCGTCGGCTTCCTGATGAAGAAGAACAAGGTTCCGATCATCTGGGGCGAGGCCGTTATCGACGCGCCCGGCAAGGTCACCGTGAAGAAATCGCCGGTCGAGGGGCCGAAGGGAGTGCTGGGTGAGGGCACCTATCAGGCCAAGCACATCATCATCGCGACCGGCGCGAGGCCGCGCGTGCTGCCGGGGCTCGAGCCCGACAAGAAGTTGATCTGGACCTATTTCGAGGCGATGGTGCCGGAGCGGATGCCGAAATCGCTGCTCGTGATTGGCTCCGGTGCGATCGGCATCGAGTTCGCGTCCTTCTTCCACACCATGGGTTCGGAAGTCACGGTCGTTGAAGTGCTGCCGCAGATCCTCCCCGTCGAGGACGCGGAGATCGCGGGGCTGGCTCGCAAGCGGTTCGAGAAGCAGGGCATCAAGATCATGACCTCGACCAAGGTCACGAAGCTCGAGAAGAAGGCCGGCAGCGTGGTTGCCACTATCGATGACGGCAAGGGCAAGCCGGTCACGACCGAATTCGAGCGGGTGATTTCCGCGGTCGGTGTGGTCGGCAATATCGAAAATCTCGGCCTCGAAAAGCTCGGTGTCAAAACCGATCGCGGCATCATCGTCGTCGACGGCATGTGCAAGACCAGCGTGCCTGGCATCTACGCCATCGGCGATGTCTCAGGTCCCCCGATGCTGGCGCACAAGGCCGAGCATGAGGGCGTGATTTGCGTCGAGGCGATCAAGGGCCTGCATCCACATGCCATGGACAAGAATCTCATTCCCGGCTGCACCTATTGCAACCCGCAGGTCGCCTCGGTTGGTCTTACCGAGGCCAAGGCGAAAGAAGGCGGCCGCGAAATCCGCGTCGGCCGCTTCCCCTTTGTCGGCAATGGCAAAGCGATCGCGCTCGGCGAGGACCAGGGCCTGGTCAAGGTGGTCTTCGACGAGAAAACCGGCCAGCTTCTCGGCGCGCACATGATCGGTGCTGAGGTAACCGAGCTGATCCAGGGTTATGTGGTCGCGATGAACCTGGAGACCACGGAAGAAGAGCTGATGCACACCGTATTCCCGCATCCGACGCTATCGGAGATGATGAAGGAAGCCGTGCTCGACGCCTATGGGCGGGTGTTGAATATCTGATGCTGCCGTCATTGCGAGGAGCGTTAGCGACGGTCGCGGTAGGGACGCTCATTGCTGAGCGCCCCCCGCACAGAACCGTACGTGCGGCTTTCCCGCATACGGCTCCCACCTCGGGTGAGTGACGGCGAATTGTGCTTGGGGCCATTGATGAAGGATGTGCGGCCTTGGGAGCCATTCGTTCGCGAGCCGCGTGATCGTCTCCCATGTCATGCCGTCGGACTGGCTGCGGCGCCGGAGCGTCCGCCTCCAGAGTTCGGTGACATGGTAGCGAAGCGCGGCAAGCGCCCGACTGTTGGTCGGCACCGCGTGATAGTTGAAGTACCCGGTGACGACCTGCCTCAGCCATTTGCCCTGTTCGGACACCGGCTGATGCATGCGCCGTCGCAGTTCCTGCTTCACCGCTTGCAGCTTCGCCCGCATGCGATCGTTGCGAGACTTGCGCCTGATCTGGAACCTGCCTCGCTTGGATCTGCCGCAGATGAAGATGAAGCCGAGGAAGTTGAAGGTCTCCGGCTTGCCGAGCCCGCGCCGCTTGCGGTTATCCTCCGCATCGCGTCCGAACTCGATCAGCCGGGTCTTCCCAGGATGCAGTGACAGCGCGAACTTCCCAAGCCGTTCGCGCAGCGTCTCGAGGAAGTGCCGGGCGTCGTCCTCATGCTCAAAACCGACAATGAAGTCGTCGGCGTAGCGCACGATGATCATGTCGCCCGTGGCCTCGCGCCGTCGATAGCGCTCGGCCCACAGATCGAGGGCGTAGTGCAGGTAGATGTTGGCAAGCAGCGGCGAGATCACCGCCCCTTGCGCCGTCCCCTGTTCACTGACCCTGACGATCCCCTCCTCCAGCACGCCCGCCTTGAGCCATTTGCGGATCAGGCGGATGATGCGCTTGTCGCCGATCCGATGCTCGACGAAACGCATCAGCCATTGCTGGTTGACCGTATCGAAGAACGAACGGATATCGGCGTCCACGATGAAGTTCACCCGGCGGCGCTCGATCCCGACCACCAGCGCATCCATCGCATGATGCGCGCCGCGCCCGGGCCGGAACCCGTACGAGAACCCGAGGAAGTCTTCCTCGTAGATCGCGTTGAGCACCTCAGCCGTCGCCCGCTGCACGATCTTGTCCTCAAGGGAGGCAATCGCCAGCGGACGCCGCCCACCGTCCGGCTTGTCGATATGAACCCGCCGCGACGGCAGGGGACGGTACGCTCCCCCGTGGATACGGGCATGCAACTCCTCAAGGTTGGCCTTGAGGTTGCGCTCGTAATCCTGCCACGTTACCCCGTCCACACCCGCGGCGGCTCCCCTTTGCAGGGCAAAGAACTCCGCTTCGAGCAGGTCGGTGTCGATGTGGTGGAGCAGCGCGGTGAACCTCTCCTTCTTCCTTTCCCTTGCAGTTCGCCGTATGCGGTCCAACGCCTGTGTCACGCTTGTCCGGCCCTGTGTCCGGGACGTGCTTTGCCGGTCCGCATTCCCCTTGGTCCCAGCCCTTGGCTCCACCGGCTCCGCAGCGGATCGCTCCACCTTGTTCGCCGGCTTCACGGCTACTATGACTGGGTCCGACGTCCCGCGTTCGTGCATCATCGGCTTCGGCTCCTCGCCTTCCCGATGCGGGCCGGTGCTCGCCACCGGCCGAACGCGGGACCTCCCAGGTTCCGACGCGATCCCTTCCTGCGTGATGGGGTCTTCGACCACGGCAGAGCGTCAGCGTCTCGCATCACGACGCCGCACATGTTGCCTTCGACGTTGCTTACCGCCTCGGCCTCTGCGAGTTTATGTCTTTCGCGGCTCAATAGCCCACCCCACAGGATCGTTGTGTACGCTTCGCACCCGCCGTTGCCGACGACTACGCAACACTCACTACCGGGCGCCCGCTACGGCTTACCCGGACCGGACTTCCACCGGTTGGATCGCGCCAGCTTCTCCTGGCGCACAAGCAATCCAGATTGTTTCCGCGTATGCATTTCTGGATTGCTTCGCTTCGCTCGCAATGACGCAACAAAATGCAAGAAAGAAGCCAAGCAGTGAAAGACAACGAGAATCTCACCATCGAACGTCCGACGTTCGTGACCCATCTCGAATGCGCGATGGAAGGCGATCACTATCCCGCCGACCAGATCCATAACCTCTCCAAGGCGGGCAAGCCGCTGCTGGTGCGCTACGACCTGGCCGGCGTGAAGAAGACGCTGACCAGGGATGCGCTGGCCCAGCGCCCGGCCGACCTGTGGCGCTATCGCGAGCTGCTGCCGGTCCGCAAGTGCGCCGATATCGTCAGCCTCGGCGAAGTCATGACGCCGCTGATCCGGCTGCCAAAGCTTGCCAGGAAGCTCGGCGGCGGCGAGATCATTGTCAAAGATGAAGGCCGGCTGCCGACCGGCTCGTTCAAGGCGCGCGGGCTGGTGATGGCGGTGTCGATGGGCAAGGCGCTCGGCATCAAGCACATGGCGATGCCGACCAACGGCAATGCCGGCGCGGCGCTCGCCGCTTACGCGACAAGCTGCGGCATCAAGACCACCATCTTCTGTCCGGCCGACACGCCGGAAGTGAATGTCAGCGAGATCGAGCTGCAGGGCGCGACCGTCTACCGCGTTAATGGCCTCATTGATGACTGCGGCAAGATCGTAGGCGAAGGCAAGGCCAGGGCCGGCTGGTTCGATACCTCGACGCTCAAGGAGCCCTATCGCATCGAAGGCAAGAAGACGATGGGTCTCGAGCTCGCCGAGCAGCTCGGCTGGGACGTGCCCGACGTGATCTTCTATCCGACCGGCGGCGGCACCGGGCTGATCGGCATGTGGAAGGCTTTTGCCGAGTTGGAGGCAATCGGCTTCATCGGCAAGAAGCGCCCGCGCATGGTCGCAGTGCAGGCGGCCGGTTGCGCGCCGATGGTGCGCGCTTTTGAAGCAGGCACCGAGCACGCGCCACGTTGGGAAGACGCGCACACCATCGCTTCCGGCATCCGCGTGCCGCAGGCGGTCGGCGATTTCCTTATCCTGCGGGCGGTGCGCGAGAGCAAAGGATTTGCCATCGCGGTGACGGACGAGAAAATTTCTTCCGCGCTCAATGAAGTCGCGCGCGAGGAGGGCCTGTTGCTGTGCCCCGAGGGCGCTGCGACCTACGCCGCCTATCAGCAGAGCCTCGCCGAAGGTCGTGTTGCCAGGACCGATCGTGTGATGCTTTTCAATTGCGCCACGGGCCTTAAATACCCGCTGCCGCCGGTCGCGCGCACGCTCGATCGCTTCAAGTCGATCGACTACGCGAAGCTGTAAACTCCTCAACCTGAGGAGCGGCGTCTTCGCCGCGTCTCGAAGGATGAGGCCCGTGTCTTGGCCTCACGGTTCGAGACGCTTGCTGCGCAAAGCTCCTCACCAAGAGGAGCGGGGCTGGAGGATAAAGATGCGAAAGACCCTTCTTGCCGCTTGCGCCTTGCTGGCGACGTTTGCCGGCGTTGCGTCGGCCGATGAAAAATTTCCCGCGCATCCAATCACGGTCGTCGTGCCATTCTCCGCTGGTGGCCCGTCGGATGCCATGATGCGCATCCTCGGCGAGCGCATGAAGCTTTCGTTGGGCGAAGCGATCCTGGTGGAGAACACAACGGGTGCGGGAGGATCAATAGGCGTCGGCCGCGTCGTGCATTCGCCGCCCGATGGCTACACGGTCGGCTTCGGCCATCTCGGCACGCATGTCGCCAATGGCGCGATCTACAAGCTAAACTACGATCTCGTTGCCGACCTTGAGCCGGTCGTACTGCTGCCGAGCAATCCCATGGTGGTCGTAAGCAAGAACGCCGTGCCCGCCAAGACGCTGCCGGAACTGATCGCGTGGCTGAAGTCGCGGCCACAGCCGGCGACGGCCGGCACGGCGGGCGCGGGCTCCGGCAGCCACATCGCCGGCCTCGCCTTCGAGAACGCCGCCGGCATTAAACTGCAATATGTGCCCTATCGCGGCACCGGCCCGGCGCTGAATGATCTCGTCGCCGGCCAGATCGACATCATCGTCGATCAGACATCGAACTCCATCAACCAGATCAGGGCAGGGAACATCCGCGCCTATGCCGTGACCGATTCCAAACGCGTCGACCAGGCACCTGACATTCCGACCGTCGACGAGGTGGGTCTGCCGAATTTTCATATGACGCTATGGTCCGGCCTGTGGGTGCCGAAGGGGACGCCGAAGGAGATCATCGAAAAGCTCAACAAGGCTGTGCTCGAGGCCTTGGCCGATCCGCAGGTGATGAAGCAGCTCGAAAACCTGGGCCTCCAGATGCCGCCCGCCGACAAATCGACCCCGGAGGCCCTGGGCGATTGGCAGAAAGCCGAAATTGCGAAATGGTGGCCGGTGATCAAGGCTGCCCACGTCAAGGTCGATTGAGGCAACGCGACGCCGACTCCGCCACTTTCGATTCCTCGGCCGGGCCGATAGACTGTGGCCAGCCCAGGGAGCGGACATGGCGCGCGATCCTCGAAAAGGGGGCTCGACCAGCAAGAAGCGGCGCGGCGGAAAAAGCGCGCCCAGGCGCCGCAGCGTGCCTGAGAAAGCGCGGAAAAAGACGACAAGGGAAACCGCAAAAGCTGCAAACAAGGCGGCCCACCATCCTTCCGGAACGGCCGGCACGAACACTGAAGTTGTGAGGCTTGCGAGCGAGCTGAACGAGGCGCGGCGCCGCCAGGCCGCGACAGCAGAGATACTCAACGTCATCGCGCGTTCGCCTGATGACGTGAAGCCGGTATTCGAAGCGATCTCTCGCATCATCGTGCGAGTGGTGCAATGCGATCGCGCCCACATCATGCGCTGCGACGGCAACTCGTATTATCCTCTTGCGATCGCGGTGCCGGATGGATCGTTCTCCGCACCTGCCAGCCGCGCAGAACGCATCGATCCCGCTGCCAACTTTCCGTCGCGTGCGATCGTTTCGAAGCAGACGGTGCACTATCCCGATTGGTCGCTGATCGAGCTTCCCGAATACGAGCGGATGATCGGTGACAAGTATGGCATAAATTCATCGCTTTATTTGCCGCTGGTGCGGCAGGGAGAATGCATCGGCCTGCTCGCGCTGTCCGCCAAACAGACCGACACGTTCGACGAGGGCAAAATTGCGCTCGCCGAATCCTTCCGCGACCAGGCCTTGATCGCGATCGAGAATGCGCGGCTGTTCAACGAGACCAGGGAAGCACTGGCCCAGCAGACGGCGACGTCTGAGGTTCTGCGCGTCATCAGCAACTCGATCGCTGACACGGCGCCAGTTTTCGAAAAAATTCTCGATAGCTGTGAGAACCTTTTTGCCTCAGAGCAATTGGGCATCTTTCTTCTACGGCCCGATGGCCAGGTACATGCTGGGGCTTGGCGCGGTGCCGCCCTGGAAACCGTGACCGGTACCCTTCCCAGACCGGCTGAACAGACCGCAACGGGGATCGTCATCCGAAACCGAGCCGTCCTCCATATCCCGAACACCGCAGAGGTGCAGGATCTGCCGCCTACGGTGCGGGAGATGAGGGATCAGATTGGCCACCTTTCAATCGCGTGGGCGCCGATGTTGGGGGAAGACGGCGGCATCGGCTCGATCTCCGTGATGCGGCAGCCGCCCAACCCGTTCTCCGAAAAGGAGCTCGTCCTTCTCAAGACTTTCGCCGATCAGGCCGTCATCGCGATCCAGAATACGCGGCTGTTCAACGAGACGAAGGAAACGCTGGAGCAGCAGACCGCGACGGCGGATATCCTCAAGGTTATCGCCAGTTCGCCCGGCGACCTCGCGCCGGTGTTTGATGCCATGCTGGAAAATGCCACTCGGCTCTGCGAGGCGTCGCATTGTCACGTGTGGCGGTTCGATGGCCATCTGCTCCACGCCGTCGCGGCGCGGGGTGATCCGTGGTTCACGAAATGGCTGGAAGAACACAGTCCCGTCGCGCCGATTCTTGGCAGTGCAGCAGATCGCATTGCGCGCGGCGAGGACATCGTTCATGTGGCCGACCGGCGCGAGGAGGAAGCATACCTCAGCGATCCCGTATTTCGCGACCTCGTCGATGTCAGCGGCGTGCGGGCCTCATTGTCCGTCGCGTTGCGTCGACACGGAACACTGCTTGGTATCATCAACGTCTACCGCCAGGAGGCGCGGCCATTCTCAGACAAGCAAATCGCGCTGCTCCAGAACTTCGCTTCGCAGGCAGTCATCGCCATGGAGAACGCGCGGTTGTTCAACGAGACCAGGGAAGCGCTGGAGCGGCAGACGGCGACGGCGGACGTCCTCAAGGTGATCGCCAGTTCGCCGGACGACGTCCAGCCGGTGTTCCAAGCGATTGCCGAGCGATCGAACCAGCTGATCGATGGCTTTGCGACAATTGTGCTCAGTATCGTCGATGACACGGTGCACCTGTCGGCGTTCACGCCGACAACCCCCGCAGCCGATGCAGCGCTCAAGGCTTATTACCCTCGACCTCTGTCGGAAGTCGGCTGGAATGAGGCAGTCCTTGAGGGCGACATATACCGAATTGTCGACTCCGAAATCGAACTCGCGGCACGCCCGGCTGCACTGGAGATGGTTCGGCTGCGTGGCTGGCGCAGCGCGCTGTTCGTTCCATTGCTGCGCGATCAGAGGGCTATCGGCGCCATCGGCGTCACCCGTGCGGAGCCTGGTTCATTCACGGACCGCCAGGTTGATTTGCTGCGGACTTTCGCGGACCAGGCCGTGATCGCGATACAGAATGTGCAGCTGTTCAACGAAACCCGCGACGCGCTGGCGCGGCAGACCGCCACGGCTGATGTGCTGAAGGTGATCGCATCGTCACCTTCCAACCTTCAGCCCGTGTTCGATGCCATCGCCGAGCGCTCGAAGGCGCTGATCGGCGGCCACTCAACCGCAGTGATTCGCTATGTCGGCGGCCTGATTGAACTGGCTTCCTTCACGCCCGTTGGCCCGGAAGCGGACGCGGTGCTCCGGGCGCTATTTCCGAGGCCAATCGGCGAAGATCCGCAAACCCAAGGGGTTGGCCTCGGCGAGGTCGCGCAGATTGTCGACACTGAGTCCGAGGCTATTCATCCCGAAATCAGAAGCCTCGCGCGGTTGCGCGGCTGGCGTAGCCGGTTGCTCGTGCCGCTCAAGGACGATAACGACGTCATTGGTACGATCAGCATCACGCGCAAGGAACCCGGGTCGTTCGTCGAGAAGGACGTCGAGCTTGTGCGCACCTTTGCCGATCAGGCTGTCATCGCCATCCAGAACGTCGAACTGTTCGAGGAAGTGCAGGCGCGGACCCGCGACTTGCAGGCGTCGCTGCAGCAGCAGACCGCCACCGCCGACGTGCTCAAGGTGATCAGCCGTTCGGCGTTCGACCTCGACACCGTCATGAACACCCTGGCGCGTTCGGCACTCGATCTCTGCGGATCGAGAACCGCAGCCTTGTTCCTACGCGACGGCGATATGCTGGTGGGGCGGGGCACTGCGGCCTTCGAGCCGGCTCACGAGGAGTTCATGAGGGCAAACCCGATCCCACTCAACGACGAGTTACACATGGGGCGGGCAGTCCTTACCGGAACCGTCGCCAATATCGGCGATTTCGAAAATAATCCGCATACGAAGCTGCGCAAGTTCCGGCAGTTGATGGGCTTCAAGGCGTTTCTGGCCGTGCCCTTGATGCGAGAAGGGCGAGGGGTCGGCGTTTTTGCGCTGACGCGTGACGAACTCGGTGAGTTCAGTGAGCGACAGGTCGAACTCGTTCAGACCTTCGCCGACCAGGCCGTGATCGCGATCGAGAATGCGCGGCTCATCAATGAGACCCGCGAGGCGCTAGAGCGGCAGACGGCGACGGCGGACATCCTCAGGGTCATCGCCAGCTCGCCCGACGACGTGCAGCCGGTGTTCGATGCCATCGCGGAGCGGTCGACCCGTCTGGTCAATGGCCTGTCGACGGCGGTCTACAGCCTGATCGGCGATATGTTGCATCTGATGGCGTTCACACCCATCAGCCCCGACGCTGATGCGATGCTCAGGGCGGCCTTTCCGGCGCAGCTGGCAAGCATGGGGTGGGGTGAGTTGATTGGAAAGGGCAAGCTTGCCTTCGTCGCAGACGCCGAAGTCGATCTCGTCACGAGACCCTACCAACGGCAGCTCGCGCGGCTTCGTGGCTGGCGCAGCTGGATGGGCGTTCCCTTGCTTCGCGATGGCAATCCCATCGGCGTCATCACCGTCACGCGCATCGAACCAGGACGTTTCGATGATCGCCACGTTCAGATTTTGAAGACCTTCGCCGATCAGGCCGTCATCGCAATTTCCAACGTTGAGCTGTTCCAGCAGGTGCAGAACCGGACCAGGGAGCTTTCGGAATCGCTGCAATTCCAGACCGCGGCGTCCGACGTGCTGAAGGTCATCAGCCAATCGCCGGACCGGCTGCAGCCTGTGCTGGACGCCATTGTCGAGACGTCGCGCGAGCTCTGTGGCTCGGATGCATCCACGATTTTCCTGTTGCGCGACCGCGAGTTTCATTTCGCGGCGCTGGCCGGAACGGCGCCAAAAAGCCTTCAGGATATCCGCACCAACCCATTGAATGTCGACGCGCCCGGTTCGCTGTTTGGGCGCTTGCTCCGGGAAAAGCGTACGCTCCACTTCGCCAATGTCATGGATGATCCGGAGCTGAGCCAGGGTCGCACAGGCCTTGGCGGACCACGCGCCCTCCTGGTGGCGCCGCTCCTCAACAAGGGTGAGGTCATCGGCGCGATTGTGCTGCGCCAGTCCTACCTCAAGCCTTTTACCGAGCGCCAGATCCAGGCCATCGAGGTGTTCGCCGATCAGGCCGTGATCGCGATCTCGAATGTCGGGCTGTTCCAGCAAGTGCAGGCGCGTACCAAGGAGCTCTCTCAATCGCTCGACGACCTCCGCGCAGCGCAGGACCGGTTGGTGCAGACCGAGAAGCTGGCCTCGCTCGGTCAGCTCACCGCAGGCATCGCCCACGAGATCAAGAACCCGCTCAATTTCGTCAACAATTTCTCAGCACTTTCGGCCGAACTGATCGAAGAGCTCAACGAGAGCCTTGCCGCCGCTGCGCTCGATGCCAAGACTCGCGGCGACATCAGCGAGCTGACCGCCACGCTGACGGGCAATCTCGAAAAGGTCGTGCAGCACGGCAGGCGCGCCGACTCCATCGTCAAGAACATGCTGTTGCATTCGCGCCAAGGCTCTGGCGAGTGCCGCACCGCCGATATCAATACGCTGGTCGAGGAAAGCCTCAATCTGGCCTATCACGGCGCGCGCGCCGAGAGATCGGACTTCAACATCACGCTCAAGCGCGATCTCGACCCCGGCGCCGGTGCGATCGAGCTCTATCCGCAGGAGATCACGCGCGCGCTGCTCAACATGATCTCCAACGGGTTTTATGCGGCGACCAGGCGCGCCGGAGAGGCGGGCGCCGGCTTCGAGCCGACGCTTCAGGCCGCCACAAAGGGGCTTTCCGACAGCGTGGAAATCCGCATCCGCGACAACGGCACCGGCATCCCACCCGAGGTGAAGGACAAGATGTTCAATCCGTTCTTCACCACCAAGCCGGCCGGCGAGGGCACCGGCCTCGGCCTGTCCATGACCCACGACATCATCGTCAAGCAGCATGGCGGGACGATCGACGTCGAGAGCGAGCCGGGCTGCTTCACCGAGTTCATCATCGTCCTGCCGCGGACCAACAATTTCCAGAACAGGAAGGCCTGATGCCCTTTGCGACGACGGATGACGGGGTGCGCCTCTATTTCGAGGAAACGGGATCAGGCCGGCCCGTGATCTTTGTCCACGAATTCGCCGGCGACTATCGCAGCTTCGAGCCACAGATGCGGTATTTCGGCAAGCGCTACCGCGCCATTGCCTTCAATGCGCGCGGCTTCCCGCCGTCGGACGTGCCTGAGCAGGTCGCGTCGTATTCGCAAGGCCGCGCCGCCGACGATATCCTCGCGGTGCTCGATCATATCGGTGAGGCGCAAGCCCATATCGTGGGATTGTCGATGGGCGGATTCGCGACCTTGCATTTCGGCTTGCGTCATCCGCAGCGCGCGCTGTCGCTGTGCATCGGCGGCTGCGGCTATGGCGCCGAGCCCGACAAGCGCGCGACGTTCCGCGCCGAGGCCGACGTGATCGCCAAAGCCTTGCGCGCCGAGGGCATGGCGGCTTTCGCCGAACGCTACGCCTATGGGCCGACGCGCGTGCAATACCAGAACAAGGATCCGCGCGGACACGCTGAGTTCAAGAGAATGCTGGCGGAGCATTCTGCGACCGGATCGGCCAATACGCAACAGGGCGTACAGAAGGAGCGGCCGTCGCTCTACACGTTGGTCGAGGAGATGAAACGCATCACGGTGCCGACGCTTGTCATTCATGGCGATGAGGATTGGCCGTGCCTTCTGCCCGGCGTCCTCATGAAGCAAACCATTCTGTCGGCCGCGCTCGCGGTGATGGCGAATTGCGGCCACGCCATCAATCTCGAAGAGCCGGAAGAGTACAATCGTATTGTCGGCGATTTCCTGTCCCAGGTCGAAAGCCACCGTTGGCCGCAACGCGATCCCCGCGCGGTCAGTGCCTCCATCACCGGGATGAAGGACTAGTCGAGGCGGGGCAGTTCAGTGGACGCGCATGCCAAACCTCCAAAAGTCCTGATCGCGGGCGCCGGCATCGGTGGCCTGGTCGCTGGCTTGTCGCTGCTGCAGCGCGGGATCGACGTCGAGATTTTCGAGCAGGCCAGCGAACTACGCGAGCTCGGCGCCGGCGTCCAGCTCAGCGCCAACGGTACAAGGATTCTCATCGCGCTCGGCCTCGAGCAGGAGATGCAGGGCATTGCCAGCGAGCCCCAAGGCAAGCAGATCAGGCTGTTCAGTACGGGGCGAACCTGGAAGCTGTTCGACCTCGGTGCTTCCTCGCGCGCGATCTACGGCGCGCCGTACTGGATGGTCCATCGCGGTGATTTTCATCGCGTGCTGGTCGATGCGTTCAATGCGCGCGCGCCGGGCCGGCTGCATCTCAACGGCCGCTGCGTCGGCTTTGAGGAAGACGGCGACGACATCCGGTTAAAGCTCGCGAGCGGTGAGCGGCATCACGGCGATGTGGTGGTTGGAGCCGATGGCGTTCACTCCGAAATCCGCCGCCAGATCGGCGGCGATACAAAACCGTTCTTCGCGGGCGTAGCGGCCTGGCGCGGCCTCGTGCCGATGGAGCGTCTGCCGTCGTCGATGCAGCGCGACGTCGGCACCAATTGGGTTGGGCCCGGCGGTCATGTGATCACCTATCCGGTCCGCCGCGGCGAGCTTCTGAATTTCGTCGGCATTTTCGAAGGCGAGAGCTGGCCGGTGGAATCCTGGACGGAGCAGGGGACGCGCGAGGCCTGCAGCGGCTGCTTTGCCGGCTGGAACGAGGAGATCCACGCCATCATCGAAAACCTCGACGTGCCCTACAAATGGGCATTGCTCGGCCGCGAGCCGCTCGATCGCTTTGTGGCCGGACGCGCCTGCGTGATCGGCGATGCCGCGCATCCGACGCTGCCCTTCCTGGCGCAAGGCGCGAACATGGCGATCGAGGACGGCATGGTGCTGGCGCGATGCCTCGACGAATTTCCGGCCGCGGAAGCGCTGCAGCGCTACCAGCAGGCGCGGCTGCCCCGAACGAATTCCATCGTCGTCAAGTCGGCAGAGAACGCGAAGCGCTTCCACAATCCGGCGCTCGCCCATGCCGAAGGCGCCAATGAATATGTTTCGCGGGAGTGGCAGCCTGAGCGGGTGCGCGAGCGATACGACTGGCTGTTCAACTACGACGCACTGACCGCGCCGATCTGAAGAGACGGGTGGCGGCGAGATGCGTGGTCCAGCCTCCAGGCTTCCGTCTGTGCACAAGTGAACGTAAGCGCGAAGAGAGACAAGTCGCGGGGATCGGGTTCGTTCCACAGCCCGTCACAAAAATCGCGCTTGCCGTGGAGATTGAGATTAACCGTCTGCCGCCTGGCCGTTTGCCATTGTTGCGAGCGCCAGCTAAGCCTTTTCAGAAGTAACCCGGAAGGGAGCGTGCGAAATGGCTGGCAACGTGGGTACCGTGGCCGAGCTCGTCTCCCGCGAGAACGTTTCGCTCTTCCTTCGCGATGCAATGGTGGAGGCATCGTGAACGAACGCAGCATCATCGTGATTGTCAATGTCGACGACCAGGATGCTCCGCGCTACGTCAAGACGCGCGACCTTCAGGAGGCCGGTTTCACGGTCATCGAGGCCCGGACGGGCGCCGAAGCACTGCGGCTTATCGAGGCGGAAAAGCCGCCCATCGTTCTCCTTGACGTGGAGCTGCCTGACATCACCGGCTACGACGTCTGCGCCTTCATCAAGAAGAAATGGCCCGGAGTGATGGTCCTGATGACGTCCTCCACGTTCACGACGTCGTTCCATCGCACGCGTGGTCTCGATGCCGGTGCGGATACCTACCTCGTGCAACCCGCCGAACCGCTTGAGCTTGCCGCCGCCGTCAATGCCCTGCTGCGGATACGCAAAGCCGAAGACAATCTGCGAACGCTGAACGCAACGCTCGAGCAGCGCGTGAAGGACCGTGTCGCCGACCTCGAGGCCGCCAATCTCAAATTGAAGTACGAGATCGAGCAGCGGCAGCGCGCCGAGACCGCGCTGGTGCAGTCCCAGAAGATGGAAGCCATCGGCCAGCTCACGGGCGGACTGGCGCACGACTTCAACAATCTGCTGACGGCGGTGGTCGGCAATCTCGATCTGATCCGCACGCGCGCGACCGATCCCCGCATCATTCGCCGGGCCGAGCATGCCTTCAGGGCAGCCGAGCGCGGCTCGAAACTCACCGCGCAACTGCTGGCGTTTTCCCGCACGCAGAAGCTCGCCGCGGCGCCGGTCGATCTGAACGCGCTGATTTCGGGCATGAGCGAGCTCGTCAATCAAACGCTGGGCGCCGAGATCACGGTCAAGACCGAGCTGTCGAATGGCCTGCCGCACGCGCTGGCGGACGCCAACCAGCTCGAACTCGCCATCCTGAACCTGTCGATCAACGCGCGTGACGCCATGCCAGATGGCGGCACGCTGACGATTTCCACACGATCGGACGCCGTCGACAAGCAGCGGGTTATCGTCTGTGTGGCCGATACCGGAACGGGAATGCCGCCGGAGGTGGTCGCGCGCGCGTTCGATCCGTTTTTCACGACCAAGCCTTCCGGCAAGGGGACCGGCCTCGGACTCTCGCAGGTTTACGGCATCGTCAGGCAGATCGGCGGTGACATCTCCATCGATACCGCTCCCGGCAAAGGCACCAGGATCAGCATCGCCCTGCGCATTGCCGATGCGCTCGCCGAGCATGAAAGCGCCGCACCGGGCACCGTGTCGCGGGGCTCGGAAACAATCCTGATCGTGGACGATGACCCCGATGTTCGCCAGATCATGTTTGGCGTGCTTTCCGACGTCGGCTACCTGGTCCGGGAGGCCGCTAGCGGCGAAGCGGCGCTCCATATCCTGAAGGACTATCGTCCGGATTTGCTTGTGCTGGATTTCGGCATGCCCGGTGCGAACGGTGCCGAAGTGGCGGCGAGCGCGCGACAGCAGAACGACAGCCTGCGTATCCTCTTCGTCAGCGGCTACTCCGACACCTCGGCCATCGAGAAGGCCGTCGGCAAAGCCGTGCTGCTGCACAAGCCGTTTCGGCCGGCCGAATTTGCCGCCGCGGTGCGATCCTCGCTGGACGCACCGTCTCAACACTGATCTGCCGGAACAGCCTAAAAGCCCGCCCGAGTTCCATAGGCATCTCGATCTGCGTGGTCTATGGTCACTTCGGGTTGGGGAAATTCATGAGCGCAAAGGCTCGCGAGTTTATCGATTTCTGGGTTGAGAACAGCGTCCACGCGGCCGAGGAATATGGCACTGCCGGCAGTGAACAGGGCGCAATCGAGCTTGCGCGGCGTTGCCTGGAAATGGCGGCATCCCAGGGTTTCTCGAAAACGGACATCGAAACCGAAGTCGGCAATCTCATCGCCTATCTGCAGGAAAAGCTCGTGTCCGCGAACAAGCGCGAAAGAGACCGGCAGGACCGCAGCAAGTCCTGATATCGATCGGGTTATTCTCCGGCCAATCGCTTCATTGGGAGGTTTGCCTCGCGCGCTTCTCGCGCAGCTTTTGTTTCAGCCTGTTGAGCAAGTGCTGATGCACGTCGCCGTCTTCGGCTATCAGCCGTTCGACCAGCGCAATCGCCGCCTCCAGTCGTTCAATTGTTACAGGTGCCGAAGCCCGGGCGCGCTCCGCGCGGCGGGGGCGAAGGCCGTGCGCCCGGACGGACGCGAACCACACACTCTGCTCAACGAAAGGGTGAGCATTTACGGAATGCTTCAGTTAAAATGGTTGCCGTCGCGCAACGATTGTGGCGTGGCCGCAACAGCCTGTGACCATTTAGCGCCCGTCGCGCCCGGTTCTTGCTTACGCCGCTTTTTAGCCACACCCCTCTATGAAATCTTTCGTAAGCACTTTTCAGCGCTCGGATAAGGAACCGGGAACTTTTCGGTTCTTCAGTCCTAACTATGAGAAGGGCTGGCGAGACAGGTACGCGATGGACGCCAAGACCAACATCAAAAGCAGACTTCCTAGCCGTCACGTGACGGAGGGTCCCGCGCGGGCTCCGCACCGCTCGTATCTCTATGCCATGGGGCTGACCACTGCGCAGATTCACCAGCCGCTGGTTGGGGTTGCCTCCTGCTGGAATGAAGCCGCGCCCTGCAACATCGCGCTGATGCGCCAGGCCCAGGCGGTCAAGAAGGGCGTCTCCGCCAATGGTGGCACGCCGCGCGAATTCTGCACCATCACGGTCACCGACGGCATGGCCATGGGCCATGACGGCATGCGTTCCTCGTTGCCGTCGCGGGAATGCATCGCCAACTCGGTCGAGCTTACCGTTCGCGGTCATTCCTATGACGCCCTCGTGGGCCTCGCCGGCTGCGACAAGTCGCTGCCGGGCATGATGATGGCGATGCTCCGGCTCAATGTCCCGTCGATCTTCATCTACGGCGGCTCGATCCTGCCCGGCACTTTCCGCGGCCAGCAGGTCACGGTGCAGGACATGTTCGAGGCCGTCGGGAAGCATTCCGTCGGCGCCATGTCGGATGAGGATCTCGACGAAATCGAGCGGGTGGCGTGTCCCTCGGCGGGCGCGTGCGGCGCACAATTCACCGCCAACACCATGGCGACCGTCTCGGAGGCGATCGGACTGGCGCTGCCGTACTCGGCCGGCGCGCCGGCGCCTTACGAGATCCGCGATTCCTTCTGCATGACCGCGGGCGAGCGGGTGATGGATCTGGTCCGCGCCAACATCCGGCCGCGCGATATCGTTACCCGGAAGTCGCTGGAGAACGCCGCTGCCGTGGTCGCCGCCTCCGGCGGATCGACCAACGCCGGTTTGCATCTTCCTGCAATTGCGAACGAATGCGGCATCAAATTTGATCTATTTGATGTGGCGGAAATCTTCAAAAAGACACCGTATATCGCCGATTTGAAGCCGGGTGGCCGTTATGTCGCCAAAGACATGTTTGAAGCTGGCGGCATTCCATTGCTGATGAAGACCCTGCTTGATCATGGCTATTTGCATGGTGACTGCCTGACCGTCACCGGACGCACGATCGCAGAAAACCTCAAAAGCGTGAAATGGAACCCGCACCAGGATGTGGTGCATCCAGCGGACAAGCCGATCACCGTCACCGGCGGAGTGGTCGGGTTGAAGGGTAATCTTGCGCCAGAAGGGGCGATCGTGAAAGTCGCGGGCATGTCCAATCTGAGGTTTACCGGGCCGGCCCGCTGCTTCGACTGCGAGGAGGACGCCTTCGAGGCCGTCCAGAAGCGCACCTACAGGGAGGGCGAGGTCATCGTCATCCGCTACGAAGGGCCGCGCGGCGGCCCCGGCATGCGGGAGATGCTCTCGACCACCGCGGCACTGACCGGCCAGGGCACCTCCGGCAAGATCGCGCTGATCACCGACGGCCGGTTTTCGGGCGCCACCCGCGGCTTCTGCATCGGTCATGTCGGGCCGGAAGCGGCCATCGGCGGACCGATCGGCTTGCTGCAGGACGGCGATATCATCGAGATCGACGCCGTCATCGGAACCCTTGACGTAAAATTGACTGAAAAAGAGCTTGCGGAACGCAAAACCAAGTGGCGCCCGCGCGCGACGAATCACACGTCGGGGGCTCTCTGGAAATATGCCCAACAGGTTGGGCCGGCAGTGGATGGGGCCGTAACCCATCCGGGCAGCGCGCACGAGAAACAGTGCTATGCGGACATTTGACCGTACCATTGTTGCGTTGATGTTGGGGACGGCGTTGGTCGCCGTTCCTGCGTTTGCGTTCGACGGTGCTCCGGTCAATCAGCGGGATGCTGCGATCCCCTTGCTGTCGGGGCCGCCAGCCACGGTCAGCAAGCAACCGGCCGCCCCGGCTTCGATCCCGGAGTTGGTGAAAGCGCTGCAATACGCTGCCGATATTGACGGCTATGCCGTCGCGCAGTGGAAGCTCGGCCGGATGTACGCGGCCGGCGACGGCGGGCTTGCGCGCGACGATATGCGCGCCTTCAACTATTTCAGCCGGATCGCCAGGGATCATGCGCAGGACAGCCCGTCGGCACCGCAGTCGGCGATCGTTGCCAACGCCTTCGTGGCGCTGGCGCGCTATTACCTGGCCGGCATTCCGAACACGGACGTGAAGTCCGATCCGGACCGCGCGCGCGAGATGCTGTACTACGCCGCGTCGTATTTCGGCAGCGCGGATGCGCAATACGATCTGGCCCGGCTTTATCTGAAGGCCGCCAATGCGTCGCCGAACGACTTCACCTATGGCGCCCGCTGGCTCGGCCTCGCCGCGCAGAAGGGGCAGCATCAGGCGCAGGCCATGCTCGGCCAGATGCTGTTCAACGGCGATCGCCTGCCGCCGCAGAAGGCGCGCGGGTTGATGTGGATGGCGTTGGCCAGCGACGGCGCCAACCCCGACGAAGCCTGGATCAAGGAAAGCTACAACCAGGCGGTCACGCGGGCGACCGAAGACGACCGCGCGATGGCGGCGCAGATGCTGAAATACTGGCTGCAGGACCGCCGCGAGTGACGCGACAATTGTCGCGTCAAATCTTCCTCGTCATTGGATAAGAAGAACTCGTGCCGAACTTTCCCAGCGGCACGCCAGCCTCCGAATAACCGCGCGACAGATAAAATCGACGCGCGGTTTCGGTCGAGAGTAGTTTGCAAATTTTATTTCCATGTTCCTTTGCCCGCGCTTCCATTGCTGCGAGCAGCGCCGAGCTCGCACCTCGAAAGCGTGCAGCCGGAGAAACGTAGTTCATCGTGATTTCGCCGTCGTTCCTCACCGATCCCACCGCCCAAACCGCATCATCTTCCACGGCGAGCAGAAGCGACGCGTTGGCGTCAGTTGCCCATAGCGCCACATTCTCCGGCGTCTTGTTGGCAAGCCAGCGGCCGAGGATTTCGGGATCGTTGCGATGATCGGCGACACAGAGTTCGGAAATTGACGCGCGCAGCACCGCACTTGCGGCGGCCGCATCCGCCGGCGTCGCGTCACGGATTTTCACGCGGCTTCCAGATCGAGGTCCGCCCACACAGGCACGTGGTCCGACGGCTTCTCCCAGGCGCGCACATAGGAATTGACGCCAACGTCGATCAGCCGGTCGCTCGCCTGCGGCGACATCAGGAGATGATCGATGCGCAGGCCCCAGTTCTTCTGCCAGGCGCCGGCCTGATAGTCCCAGAAGGTGTATTGTCCCGGCGCGTCGGTCACCGCCCGGAGCGCGTCAGTCAACCCCAGGCCAAGCAGCGCCTGAAAGCTTTCGCGCGTGGCGGGGCGGAACAGGGCGTCATTGACCCAGGCCGGCGGGTTGTAGACGTCCTCGGCCGCCGGGATGACGTTGAAGTCGCCTGCGAGGATCAGCGGCTCCTCCGCTTTAAGTCGCTGTCTCGAATACTCAAGAAGCCGCGACATCCAGTTGAGCTTGTAGGGATATTTCTCGCTGTCCACGGGGTTGCCGTTGGGCAGATAGAGGCAGGCGATGCGCAGCACGCCGCCCTTGGTCGGCACCACGCCTTCGAGGAAGCGGGCATGGGCGTCCTCGTCGTCGCCAGCCAACCCCGATTTGGTCTCGTCGAACGGCAGCTTCGACAGCAGCGCCACGCCATTGAACGTCTTCTGGCCGTGGGTGACGACGTTGTAGCCGAGCGCCTCGATCTCCAGCCGCGGAAACGCGTCGTCGGTGCATTTGATTTCCTGCAGGCAGACGACGTCGGGCGAGGTTTCCTTCAGCCAGGCGAGCAAAAGCTCAAGCCGCTGCCGGATCGAATTGACGTTCCAGGTCGCAATGCGCATCGGAGAAGTCTAGATCGAGAAGCTGGTGCCGCAACCGCAAGATGCCGTGGCATTCGGATTATGCACACGGAAAGAGGCGCCGATCAGGTCGTCGACAAAATCGACCTCCGACCCGGCCAGGAATGGCACCGAGGCTGGATCGACCAGCACGACCGCCTGATCGCGCTCGATCACGAGATCGTCCTCAGCCTTGGCGTGGTCGACATCGAACTTGTACTGAAAGCCGGAGCAGCCTCCGCCCTCGACGGAGATGCGCAGCATGGCGCCACCGCCTTCGCCCTTGAGGATTTCGCCGATGCGCCGGGCGGCCCGCTCGCTGATGGTCACGGCTGTGGTCATGCGCTGGTCTCTCCGTTCGGCCGTCATATCCATTTCATTTGGTATGCGGCCAGCCCCATAGTTAAGTGCCCCCGAGGGCGGAATCAACTTGAAGGGATCAAACCACCGTGTCGGTCGGAATGGCAGCCCCGCGAGCGATTTATGGCTGTAACCCGGATCAGAGCCGGGGCAGGCTCGTTCAGGAGCCGCCAAGCAGGACCCGCAGCCCGTTTCGAAGGGATTGCGACCGGGTGATCCATTCCACCGCCTTCCGCCGCCTGAAGCACAAGACCCAGGTTTTCGTGTTCCACGAGGGCGACCATTACCGTACCCGGCTGAGCCATTCGCTCGAGGTCGCGCAGGTCGCCCGCGCGCTGGCGCGGCAGCTTGGGCTCGATGAGGATCTGACGGAGACGCTGGCGCTGGCGCATGACCTCGGCCATCCCCCGTTTGGACATGCCGGCGAGCGCGCGCTCGACGCCAGCATGAAGGCGCATGGCGGTTTCGACCACAACGCCCAGTCGCTGCGCGTCGTCACCTCGCTGGAACATCGCTATCCCGAGTTCGACGGCTTGAACCTGACCTGGGAGTTGCTGGAAGGCATCGTCAAGCACAACGGCCCACTGACGGACCGCGCCGGTGCGCCGCTCGGCAAACATCAGGACAGCGGCGGCATTCCCTTCGTCGTCGCCGACTTCGTGAAGAACTATGACTTGGAATTATGGAGCTGCGCATCGCTGGAGGCGCAGGTGGCAGCCGTCGCCGACGACATCGCTTATGACGCCCATGATATCGACGATGGCCTCCGTGCCGGCCTGTTCAGCGTCGACGATCTCAAGGTGATGCCGCTCACATCAGATATGATCAGGGGCATCGACAGGCACTACCCGCATCTCGATCAGAACCGCCGCGGCGCCGAGCTCGTCCGCGAGTTGATTTCCTGTCTGATCGGATCGGTGTTTTCGGAAGCGCGCAAGCGGCTCGAAGCCGCGCAACCGCGATCGGTGGACGATATCCGCGACCATGGCGAGCAGATGATCGTGTTTTCGCCTGATGTCGCCGAGGCGGAAACCGGCATCAAGGCGTTCCTGAAGCAGCACATGTATCGGCATCACTGGGTGATGCGCGTGATGGGCGAGGCCGAGCAGATCGTGTTCGACCTGTTCACGCGCTACCAGCAAAGCCCATCCGACCTGCCCGCCGAATGGCTCGACGGCGCCGAGCATGAGAGCGAAACTGCACGTGCACGGCGGATCGGCAATTTCATTGCCGGGATGACCGATCGGTTCGCGCTGACCGAGCATCAAAGGCTTTTTGACTCGACCCCGGAATTGCGTTAGGCGGCGCCCATGGTCGAAAAAACCGCATCAATCCATCTGTTTGCCGACGTGCTGGCGCGCGTGCACGCGGTCTGCGCTGCGCTTGCGACCGAAGGCGGCTGGCCCGCCGGCACCGATTTCTCGCGCGTCGTGGTCGAACCGCCGCGCGATGCCAGCCACGGCGACATGGCGACCAACGCCGCGATGGTGCTCGCCAAAGAGGCCAAGACCAAGCCGCGCGATCTCGCTGAAGCGATCGCTGCACGCCTGCGCGGCGACCCGCTGATCGAGAAGGTCGATATCGCGGGGCCTGGTTTCATCAATCTCACGCTGAAGATTTCCGCCTGGAGCGAAGCGCTGCGCACCGTGTTGCGCGAAAGCGATGCGTTTGGACGGGCCGCGCCGGCTTCGACGCCTAAGGTCAACGTTGAATATGTCTCGGCAAACCCGACAGGGCCGATGCATGTCGGCCATTGCCGCGGCGCCGTGTTCGGCGATGCGCTGGCGAGCCTGCTCGATTTCGCAGGCCATGACGTGACGCGCGAATACTACATCAACGACGCCGGCGCCCAGGTCGACGTGCTCGCGCGCTCGGCTTACCTGCGCTATCGCGAAGCGCTCGGCGAAGACATCGGCGCGATTCCGGACGGCCTCTATCCCGGCGACTACCTGAAGCCGGTGGGGCAGGCGCTCGCGACGGAGCACGGCGACAAGCTGCTTTCCATGAGCGAGCCTCAATGGCTGCCGATCGTGCGCCACAAGTCCATCGCGATGATGATGGATGAGATCAGGGGCGATCTCGCCGCGCTCAACATCAAGCACGATGTGTTCTTCTCGGAGCGCTCGCTGATCGAGGGTGGCAACAACCGCGTTGCCGAGACCATCGATTTCCTGCGCGCCAAGGGCGATGTCTACGAAGGCCGGTTGCCGCCGCCGAAGGGCGCGCCGGTCGAGGACTGGGAGGATCGCGAGCAGGTGCTGTTCCGCGCCACCGCCTATGGTGACGACGTCGATCGTCCGCTGCTGAAATCCGATGGCAGCTACACTTATTTCGCCTCCGACATCGCCTATCACAAGAACAAGTTCGACCGCAGCTTCCGCGATCTCGTCGACGTCTGGGGCGCCGACCATGGCGGCTATATCAAGCGCATGCAGGCGGCGGTGAAAGCGGTCACTGCGAACAAGGCGACGCTCGACGTGAAGATCGTTCAACTCGTCAAGCTGCTGCGCAACGGCGAGCCGGTGAAAATGTCGAAACGGTCCGGGGACTTCGTCACGCTGCGTGAGGTCGTCGATGAGGTCGGCAACGATGCCGTCCGCTTCATGATGCTTTATCGCAAGAATGACGCGGTGCTGGACTTTGACCTCGCCAAGGTCATCGAGCAGTCGCGCGACAACCCCGTCTTCTATGTCCAGTACGGCCACGCCCGCGGGCATTCGATTTTCCGCAACGCACGGGAGGAGGTGCTGCACGACCTGCCGGAGGACGATCAGGCGAGGGTGGCTTATCTCTCAACCGCCCCGGTCGAGCGGTTGATTGATCCGGTGGAACTCGACCTCCTGAAGCGGCTGGCGCTCTACCCAAGGGTGATCGAAGGCGCGGCGGGTGCACATGAGCCACACCGAATCGCCTTTTATCTGTATGATCTCGCCAGCGAATTCCACGCGCTTTGGACCAGGGGGCGCGATTTGCCCTATTTACGCTTCATTATCAATAATGATGCAGAGATCACCAAGGCGCGACTGGCAATGGTTCAGGGCGTCGTGTTGGTGTTGGCGTCGGGGCTAGGCATTTTGGGCGTCCACGCTCCGAACGAAATGCGGTAGTCTGGCCCCCGCCGGGGATGACCAGCACTACCATGTGTGGGACCTATAGGGCCGTCCGGTGGGGGCCGGATCGTTCTTGAGTTTGGTGGGGGCACCTTCCCGAAGGGAACGCATCATCACGATGGCTGATCGATATTCGAACAGACCTTTTCCTGCCGACGACTATGGTCGTGGTGATCAGCATGGGTCTGATGGAGGCGAAAGCGATCCGCTCGCCGAACTCGCCCGCCTGATCGGCCAGACCGATCCGTTTGGAAGTACGGGCCGTGCCAGTCCTGCGCCGCCGCCACCCCCGCGTGCGACCGCGCCGCGCACGCCATATCAGCCGCAACATCGAGCGCCCGTCGAAGACGACGAGCCGTCCGCGTTGTCCGGGCCGCCGCAATGGATTCAGCGTGCCAACATTCAGCGCCAGGCCGTGCAGGCTGCGCCACAACGCGAAACCCGGCGCGATATTCCGCCAGAGCTGCCGCACGAGGTTCAGCACGAAAATTCCTACGAAGAGCCGGCGGAAGACTATCGGAGCGCGGTGCATCCGCTGCATCGTTACGCCGCACAGCAGCCTGCCTATCAGCAACCGCAGCAAGCGCCTGCCTATCAGCAGGATTATCGCGAGCAGGCGGAAGAGCAGCCGGATCCATCGCGTTACGACGATGCGCTCTATGGACAGCTTGAGTCCGGCGCGCAGGATTTCCAGCGCGAGCCGGCCTATCCCGATGATCCCTACGCCTATCAGGACGGCTACGAAGAGGAGCCGGAAGAGAGGCCGCGACGCCGCGGTGGCTTGCTGACCGTCGCCGCCGTCCTTGCGCTCGCCATTGTTGGCACCGGCGCTGCGTTCGCCTATCGCACCTATGTCGGCTCAGCCCGTACCGGCGAGCCGCCGATCATCAAGGCCGACAATAGCCCGACCAAGATCATGCCGGCGCCATCGGACAGTTCGGGCAAGACTCCGGACCGGCTGCCGACCGGTGATGGTACCGAAAAACTGGTGCCGCGCGAGGAAGCTCCCGTTGACGTCAGCGCCCGGACAGCCGGTCCACGCGTGGTATTCCCGCCGTTGAACCAGAATGCCAATCCACCGTCGCCGGCGAGTGTGTCGCCCAACGCGATGCCGCCACCGGCGGCCGCGGCTGCCCCGCCGCCATCCAACGGCACGATGCCGAACGGCGAGCCGCGCAAGATCAGGACCTTCTCGGTTCATAGCGATCAGCCGGACGGTGCCGCCGCCCCGGTGACGGCCGCGTCGGCTGCTGCCAAGCCTACCGTCGCCACGCGGCAGGTGCCGCCGGCCGCGGCGACGCGTAATCAGCCGGCCGCCGGCAATGCGCCGCTATCGCTCTCGCCCGATTCCGCCCAGGCTTCGCTGCCGACGGCTCCGGCCGAGCCGCGGACCCGCTTGGCTGCGACCACGCCAACGGCGGCTACGCCGGCGAGCGACGCTGCGCCCGCGGCAGAAGGCCGCTTCCTGGTACAGCTGTCCTCGCAGCCCAGCGAGGGCGAGGCGCAGGCTTCCTTCCGATCGCTGCAGAAGAAGTTTCCGGATCAGCTCGGCTCGCAAACGCCGGTCATCAAGCGGGCCGATCTCGGTGAAAAGGGCATCCGCTACCGGGCGATGGTCGGCCCGTTCGCGTCCCACGAGGAGGCCGCGCGTTTCTGCATGAGCTACAAGTCTGCCGGCGGCCAGTGCTTCGTCCCCTGAGGGCCATCCAGAGGAAATAATCGCTGTTTCCTTGACCCTTTTGCGCGCTGCGCGCTATTCGGCGGCATGACCAAGGCATTCATCACCGGCCTGTCCGGAACCGTGCTTAGCGCCGCCGAACGCGACTTCATCCGCGCCGAGCGGCCATGGGGGTTCATCCTGTTCCGACGGAACATCGAAACCCCGGCCCAGGTCGCTGCGTTGACTGCCGACGTCCGCCAGGTGCTGGCCGACGGCGATGCCCCGATCCTGGTGGACCAGGAGGGCGGAAAGGTGCAGCGGTTCCGGCCACCGAACTGGCCACTCTATCCGGCCGGCGCCGCGTTCGGGCAACTCTATCGGCTCGATCCCCCGTTGGGGCTGAAGGCGGCGCGGCTGAGTGCCCGGCTGATCGCTGATGACTTGGCCCAGGTCGGTGTGACCGTGGACTGCCTGCCGCTGGCGGACGTGCCGATCGCCGGCGCCGACGACGTGATTGGAGACCGAGCGTACGGCAACGACCCCAAGACCGTCTCAGCGATCGCGCGGGCGGTCACGGAAGGGTTGGAGGAGGGTGGTATTTTACCGATCCTGAAGCACATTCCTGGTCATGGCCGGGCCATGGCGGACAGCCATCTGAGGCTTCCGGTGGTGGATACGCCAAAAGATGAGCTGGAAAGCATTGATTTTGCCGCCTTCAGGCCCTTGGCCGACCTGCCGATGGCCATGACCGCGCATGTTGTGTTTAGCGCATATGACGCCGCCCAACCGGCGACGACATCTGCGACAATGATCGAACGAGTGATTCGCGGCTTGATCGGGTTCCAGGGTTTGTTGATGAGTGATGATGTCGGCATGAACGCTTTGGCGGGATCGATCGCCGAGCGGACAAGGGCCCTCTTGGCTGCCGGCTGCGACATGGTGCTCGCTTGCAGCGGCGAAGCCGACGAAATGCATCAGGTCGCCGGTGAGACGCCTGAATTGTCAGGCAAGGCGCTGCAGCGCGCCAAGGCGGCGCTGGCATCGCGTAAATCCGCAAAGCCGTTCGATCGGGAAGCGGCGCGGGCGGAATTGGATGGGTTGATCGATCGTCTGGGAGCGGCGAGCGCATGACCGCAGAGATTTTGTCGTTTGAAACCGGCCGACCGGCGGAGCTTGCCGAGGGCGAGCCGTCGCTGGTCGTCGATGTCGAGGGCTATGAGGGCCCGCTCGACCTGTTGCTCGCGCTTGCGCGGCAGCAAAAGGTCGACCTTTCCAAGATTTCGATCCTGGCGCTCGCCGACCAATATCTGCAGTTCATCGAGGCGGCGCGAAAAATCCGACTCGAGCTTGCCGCCGATTATCTGGTCATGGCGGCATGGCTCGCCTTCCTGAAGTCGCGGCTGCTGTTGCCGGAGCCGGTGGTGGCGGACGGTCCGAGCGCGGAAGAGATGGCGACCGCGCTCGCCAACCGGCTGCGACGTCTCGAGGCGATCCGTGAAGCCGCCAATCGACTGATGAACCGGCCGCAATTGCAGCGCGAGGTCTTTCCGCGTGGCAATCCCGAGCAGATCGCGGAAATTCGTCATCCGAAATACACCGCAACCCTGTTCGACCTGCTGACGGCCTATGCGGCGCAGCGCCAGCAGCGTGTGCTCGCCAGCGTGCATCTCGCCAAGCGCAGCGTCTGGTCGCTCGCCGAGGCGCGCGCTTCGCTGGAGCGCCTGATCGGCATGACCGAGTCCGAAGACTGGGGCTGCCTCGACGAATTCCTGCTCACTTACGTCGTCGACCCCTCGCAGCGCGCGACCGTATTTGCCTCCAGTTTCGCGGCGGCGCTGGAACTGGTGCGCGAAGGCGAGATGGAGTTGAACCAGAAACAGGCATTCGCGCCGCTCTATTTCCGGAAGCGTTCGGCGCAAGCCGCCCCTGGCACGACGCCGGCGCCGGAATTGTAAGTGCAAGAAGGAGAAGCCATGGCAAGCCTGGCGGAAAAACGCATGGATGAAGCCGAGGACGCTCCCGCGGGTCCCGAAGCGCGGCCGGAAGAACTGAGGCTGCTCGAAGCACTGCTGTTTGCCTCGACCGAACCGCTCGACCAGGCAACGCTGGCCAAGCGCATGCCCGACGGCGTCGACATCAAGGCGGCGCTGGCACAGCTGCAGGCGGAATATGCCCCGCGCGGCGTCAATCTCGTTCGCATCGCCAACAAATGGACGTTTCGCACGGCCGGTGATCTCGCCTGGCTGATGACGCGCGAAAGCACGGAGACGCGGCGGCTGTCGCGGGCGGCAATCGAGGTGCTGGCGATCATCGCCTATCACCAACCGGTGACACGCGCCGAGATCGAGGAAATCCGCGGCGTCATCACTTCCAAGGGCACGCTCGACGTGCTGCTCGAAACCGGCTGGATCAGGCCGCGCGGCCGCCGCAAGACGCCGGGCCGCCCGCTGACCTTCGGAACCACGGAGACATTCCTGTCGCAATTCAGCCTGGAGGCGCTCGGCGACCTGCCGGGCCTGGACGAATTGAAGGGCACGGGGCTGCTGGATTCGCGCCTGCCGACTGGTTTCAGCGTTCCGACACCGTCAGATGATCCGCAGCTGCGTGACGACGAGGATCCCCTTGAACCCGGCGATCTGGAACTGACGCTGGCGCCGCGCGTGGAGCCCGAGGGTGGCGGTAACGAGGGCGAAAGCTAAGCCTTTTGTAGGCTGTGCGCGGCCCAAGAGGCCGGTTAACGGTAGCCACATTACGGTTGCGTCAACGGCGATTTGACGTAGCGTAAGTCCTTGTTTTTGACGCCTCCCAAGCCTACGTTCCGACAAGATCAGGCTGGGTAACCGGCCATTCGTGTTGGAGGGTTTGCAGGATGGGTTCACTGAGCATTTGGCACTGGATCGTGGTGATCGCAGTCGTCCTGCTGCTGTTCGGCCGCGGCAAGATTTCCGATCTGATGGGTGATGTTGCGCAGGGTATCAAGGCCTTCAAGAAGGGCATGAAGGACGACGACACCGCGCTCGACAACAACAAGCCGCTCGATCCGGTGAAGTCCATCGATCACAACAGCGCGTCATCCACGCCTGCGCGGACGGACGTTGGCAGCAAGGCCGTCTGAAGCCAGACGGTTTTCCTAGGAAACGCGGACGGCCCCAATCCTTTTGACGAATTGGGGCGAGGATCTGCGTGAGCGGAATCTTTCATGTTCGACATCGGGTGGAGTGAACTGGTCGTCATCGCAGTTGTTGCGCTGATCGCCATCGGCCCGAAAGAACTGCCGGGCGTCCTGCGCATGGTCGGGCAATGGATGGGCAAGGCGCGCAAGATGGCCGCCGAATTCCAGGGCCAGTTCCAGGAAGCCATGCGCGAGGCCGAAATGGCCGACCTCAAGAAGAGCTTCGACGAGGTGCGGGAAGCTGCCTCCGGTCTCACCTCCGGCGGCGGCCTCATGAGTTCGCTGCAAAAGGACGTCTCGGACGCGATGCGGATCGACGACATCGACAAGCCGGCTGAGACAACGACAACCGCGGCGATCGAACCGCCGGCTGCTCCGACCACGCCGGAGGCGCCGGCGCCCGAGACCTTTGCGGAAGCGACGACCCATGAGGCCGCGGAGCCGCTCGCGATCACGCGCGAGGTTGAACCAGAGGCCGCGCCGCAGGACAACGCGCTGGCCGCGACCGATGGGCTCAAGGACGCCAAAGCGTCATGAGCGCCGAAGACATCGAGGCCAGCAAGGCGCCGCTGCTCGATCACCTGATCGAGTTGCGCTCGCGCCTGATCAAGGCGCTGCTCGGCTTTGGCATCGCCTTCATTTTCTGCTTCTTCTTCGCCAAGCAGATCTACAACATCCTGGTCTGGCCGTTCGTCTGGGTCGCGGGCGCCGAGAACTCGAAATTCATCTACACCGCGCTGCTGGAATATTTCATCACGCAGTTGAAGCTCGCGCTGTTCGGCGCCGGCTTCATCTCGTTTCCCATCGTCGCCACCCAGATCTACAAATTCGTCGCGCCCGGCCTCTACAAGCACGAGCGCAATGCCTTCCTGCCCTACCTGATCGCGACGCCCGTCTTCTTCGTGATGGGGTCGATGCTGGTCTATTTCGTCGTGCTGCCGATGCTGGTCCGCTTCTCGCTCGGCATGCAGCAGATGGGTGGCCCGGAGACCGCGCAGATCCAGTTGCTGCCGAAGGTCGGCGAATATCTGTCGCTGATGATGTCGCTGATCTTTGCCTTCGGTATCGCTTTCCAGCTTCCGGTGATCCTGACGCTGCTGGGCCGGATCGGCATCGTCACCTCGAAGATGCTGCGCGAGAAGCGGCGCTATTTCATCGTGGTCGCCTTCATCATCGCGGCCGTCCTGACCCCGCCCGATGTTCTGAGCCAGTCCTCGCTCGCGGTTCCGCTGCTGCTGCTCTATGAGGGTTCGATCATCGCGGTCAGCATCGTCGAGAAGAAGGCGGCCGCGCAAAGGTCTACCACCGGGGCCCCGCCGGCGGCCAATCCCGCCGAGTAGGGCGCCCTATCGCGCTACTGCCGAGCTATCTATCGGCGCACCGCGGCCTGTTCCAAATCCGTTCCATTCAGGTTACTGGAAGGCGCCTTTCTCGACGGCGCGACTCAAGGGCTTTTCCCATGCATGACATCAAATCGATCCGCGACAATCCGCAAGCCTTCGATGCCGGCTTGAAGCGGCGCGGGCTGGCGCCGTTGTCCGCGTCGCTGCTCGCGATCGACGAGAAACGCCGCGCCGCGATCCTGGCCTCGGAGCAGGCGCAGGCGCGCCGCAACGCCGCATCAAAGGAAATCGGCGACGCCAAGAAGGCCAAGGACGAGACGCGTGCCGCGAAGCTGATGGCCGAAGTTGGCGAACTCAAGACGCGCATGCCCGAGCTTGAGCAGGCTGCGAAAGCGACTGATGAGGAGCTAACGAAAGAGCTTGCCGCGATCCCGAACCTGCCGCTGCCCGCGCCGGAAGTGCCTGACGGCGCCGACGAGCACGGCAATGTGCAGCGACACGTATTCGGCAAGGCGCGTGAATACGGTTTTGCGCCGAAGCCGCATGATGACCTTGGCATTGGTCTTGGCTATATGGATTTCGAGGCCGCCGCAAAATTGTCGGGGGCGCGCTTTGTGGTGCTGAAGAAGCAGCTTGCGCGGCTGGAACGCGCGATCGGGCAATTCATGCTCGACCTCCACACCAATGAGCACGGCTACACCGAGATCAATCCGCCGCTCCTGGTGCGCAACGACGCGATGTTCGGGACGGGCCAGTTGCCAAAATTCGAGGACGATCAGTTCTGGGCCGTCAGAGGCGAATTAACGATCGCTCCCGATGATCGATTGAAGACTGAACGCCTTGGCTTGATCCCGACCGCCGAAGTCTCGCTCACCAATCTCGTCCGCGAATCCATCGTCGATGAGAAGGAATTGCCGATGCGGCTCACGGCGCTGACGCCGTGCTTCCGCGCCGAAGCCGGTGCTGCCGGCCGCGACACCCGCGGCATGATCCGGCAGCACCAGTTCATCAAGGTCGAGCTGGTGTCGATCGCGACGCCGGAGACCAGCAAGGACGAGCATGAGCGCATGCTGGCCTGCGCCGAGGAAGTGTTGAAGCAGCTCGACCTGCATTATCGCGTGATGACTTTGTGCGCCGGCGACATGGGCTTCTCGTCACAGAAGACCTATGACATCGAGGTGTGGATGCCCGGCCAGGGCGAGGGCGGCGCCTTCAGGGAAATTTCGAGCTGCTCGGTTTGTGGCGATTTCCAGGCGCGCCGCATGGGTGCGCGTTCGCGCGGGCCCGACGGCAAGCCGCGCTTCGTGCACACGCTGAACGGCTCCGGAACCGCGGTCGGGCGCGCGCTGATCGCGATCATGGAGACCTATCAGCAGCAGGGCGGCTCGATTGCCGTACCCGACGTGCTGCAGCCCTACATGGGCGGGCTCAAGACCATCGAAGCTGGAAAATAACTTTTTCAGTTGCGAATCTTTTGAGCGTGACCGCGTTCGATGTTGCGAACGCCGGGCAGCCCGGTATCTTCCCGTCGCGCATATTATTTGCGCATGATCGTTTCGTAAGACCGGCCTTTATTTTTGAGAAACTGTACCGATGGCCCTGCATCGCAACATCTATTGGGTGGGCAGACAATGGGCCGTCACCGGATTTGGCGTGCAGGCGGTCGATCAGCGCCTCAAGGGCACATTCGACGTTGAGTTGGCGCAATTGTGGGAAGACGACCTGACGCAACGCATGGGAGCGCTGGCCTGGATCAATATCGACGACTTCAACAAGGCACTCGAGGTTGCCCGCGCGCGCTTTCCGGCACCGCCACGCAAAAGCCTGCCGCTGGTTGAAAGCGTGCTGGAGTTGATTCAGCCGGCGTCGGCGGAGCCGGCGAAGACGATGGCGCCGCTGCCGGTGGAGATAGGTGTGCGTCCGAGCGAAATCGCGCCGGCGGATTTGGCGAAGCCGGACATTCCCCTGCCGGCGCTGCGGATGGAACGCGCCTCGGCAAAATTCCTGCCGCAGTGGCGGGTCAAGCGCTGACGCGAGTTTTCATCAGTTCGGCCCCGTCATGCCCGGGAATTGATAGTTCCGGTAGTATTGCCGCAGGCGGGACTCGTAGTTGTCTTGCGCGCGGCGGCGCGCCGGCACGCAGCCCGAACGGGTGTAAACCATCCCGCGCTCACAATGGTGGCGCGGCTCGGAGTCATCAGCTGAACCCTTGGTTTCCTTCACGGGCTTCGGCTCGGGTTCGGAGCTGAGTTTCGGCGATGGGCCTGCCACGCAGCGGCCATCGCGCAACGACGACGTGACCGGGCAGCGCGTCGGCAGGCACTTGCCGTTGGAATATTCGAGCAGATAGGTCTCGCCGTCCATCGTGACCTGCCCGCTGCACATGCATTTGCCGTCGACGGTCAATTCACCGCCGAGGCAGTTTTCCGCATTGGTGCGCACACAGGTGCCGCCGGCATTGTCGGGCGCCGGCATCAGGTTGTAACCGGCGGGGCAGGCGCAGATCCCATTCGTCACCGTGCCGCCATCGCAGACGATCGCGAGTTGAGGGGAAGCGCGTGTGACGGGATCTGCCAGCACGGGGGGCGGAGCAGCGGGCGGCGACGGTGCGGCAACGACCGGTGTCGGAGGCGGCGGGGACGCCACGGCCGGCTCGGCCGGCGCAGGCAAGGCGGGCGGGGGCGTCTGCGCAGGCTTGGCGACGCATTGTCCGTTCTTGAAATCCTGCCAGGGAAAACAGCCATTGTCGGTGGCTATGGTCCGGTCCGACTGCGCATGCGCAGGAATGGAAAAAGCCAAACAGATCAAAAACGCGGCAGCGGCCAAAATGCGGGTCATGCAGAAACCCCGTCGCCATCCAGAAATAGGGCACAAGAGCTAATCTCTACGTTACTGGCTCCGCAAGCCCGCTAAAAGCAAGGGTTGGCTTCACAAGTGGTCGGCAAAAGCGGCTTTTTTGCCCCATTCCGTCCGGTTTGCCTCCCCCATCCCCAACGGTTAAGAGGGCGCCATAAAGCTCACAAGAATCGCTCGAAAAAGGGTTTTGGCGGGATGCGGATCCTCTGCACCAATGACGACGGCATCCATGCGCCGGGGCTGAAGGTTGTCGAGGAGATCGCGGGTGCGCTGTCCGACGACGTCTGGATCGTGGCCCCCGAGCTTGACCAGTCCGGCGTGTCGCACTCGCTGTCGCTGAACGATCCCCTGCGGTTGCGCGAAGTCGGCCCACGCCATTTTGCCGTGCGCGGCACGCCGACCGACTGCGTCATCATGGGCGCACGCCACATTCTTGGGCCGACCAGACCGGACGTGGTGCTCTCGGGAGTCAACAAGGGACGCAATGTCGCCGAGGATGTCGTCTATTCCGGCACGATTGCGGGGGCCCTCGAAGGCACCATTCTGGGACTGCCGTCATTTGCGCTGTCGCAGGAATTTTCAATGGAAACGCGCGAGAAGCCGCTCTGGGGCACAGCGCTGAAATTTGCCCCGTCCATCATCCGCAAGGTGCTCGAAGCCGGAATCCCGAAGAACACGGTGATCAATGTGAACTTTCCAGCCTGCGCGCCGGAGCAGGTGGTCGGAATCCGCGTCACGCGGCAAGGTAAGCGCAATCTCGGCTTCCTCAAGGTGGACCAGCGTCGCGACGGCCGCGGCAATCCTTATTTCTGGATCGGCTTCGAACGCGCTGTGCCGATGGACACGCCGGCCGAAGGCACGGATCTCGCCGCGCTCGCCGCGCGCTATGTTTCGGTGACGCCGCTCAGGCTTGACCGCACCGATGAGGCGTTTTCCGAAGAGCTGACGGAGTTGTTGAAGTGACCCGAAGGGTCATCCCCCGCGAAAGCGGGGGATCCAGTACGCCGCGGCGTCTCGGTTCAGCCGCAAGCTCTCTGGAATACTGGATCATCCGCTTTCGCGGATGATGACAGCGGAATTCGCTACACCGTCGCGCGGCGCAGCGTCGTTTCAATCATCTTGCCCAGCGTTTCCAGCTGGAACGGCTTCTGCAGCGCCGGGCGGTCGCGGTATTCCTCGGGCAGACCCGAGGAGCCATAGCCGGTCGCAAAGATAAACGGGAGGTTGCGCGCCTTGATCAGGTCGGCGACCGGGGAAATCATCTTGCCATTGACGTTGACGTCGAGGATCGCCAGATCGAAGAAAGTCGCTTCCGCAAGGCGCAACGCTTCATTGATCTCGCCGGCCTCGGCAGCGACGGTGTAGCCGAGTTCTTCCAGCATGTCGGAAACCATCATCCTGATCATGACCTCGTCTTCAACGAGGAACACAGAGCCGCGTGGCGGCCGCGTCACAGTCATCAGATCAAGTCCTTGCCCATCCGGATGTCAGGTTCGCAAAATTCGCTGGCGGGTGCAACGCTTACATCGTGGGAGCGCGACACAACCGGTTGTGGGCCGCAGCCCTGACTGCAGCAGAATGAACGACCCGCGCTTCAACGCCAAGCTATCATGGCTGGTTCCGGCGCGGGAACAGGAGATGAGACGAAAAATGTTCCTTAAGTCGCCGCGAGATATTGCATCAAATGCGCAAGGGGGTGATTCCCTCGCCCAAGCCATCCGAGACTGAGATGTCCGCAAAGCAAGGCCCGCCTCCAGAGAAAATGCTGTTTCAGCTGACCCTGCGGCGGCGCGGGATCAGCGATCAGGCCGTGCTGCGGGCGCTGGAGGAGGTACCGCGCGAAGGCTTTGTCGCGGAGGGCGACCGCGCCGATGCCTATCGTGACAGCGCGCTCGGGATCGACTGCGGGCAAACCATCAGCCAGCCCTTCGTCGTGGCCTACATGACCGAGCAGTTGCAGCTGCAGAAGCGCCATCGCGTGCTCGAAATCGGCGCCGGCTCGGGCTACCAGGCAGCGGTTCTCGCCAAGCTCGCCAAGCATGTGCTGACGGTCGAGCGCTTCCGCACCCTCGCCGATGCCGCCCGCCGGCGGCTCGAGAAGATGGGCTACAACAACGTCGAGGTCATGCTGGGCGACGGTTATGACCTGCCCACCAATATCGGCCGGTTCGACCGCATCATTGTCACTGCCGCGATGGTGCAAATCCCGGACAGCCTGATCGAGCGGCTGGACACGGACGGTATTCTGATCGCGCCAGTTGGACCGCATCACGGTGTCCAGACACTGGTGCGCGTTGCCAAAACGGTTTCCGGCATCGAGCGAAAAGAGCTGGTTGACGTGCGTTTTGTGCCGGCGCTTCCGGGGATTGCGCGGGAGCTTTGAAGTAACGGTAAACCCCTGGATTGGCTTTCCGGCCAATATCTTATTCGGGGGTTTAAGCGGTTGTTTACTGGGCACGTGTTTACTCAAAGACGTTGTTTGTTGCGTACGAGTGAGTAATCATGTCCCGTGCAGGCGCCTATTTTGGCTCGCGCCGCGTTCCGCATCTGGCGGCGCTGGCGCTGATCTCGTTTGGGGTCGCAGGCTGCAGCGCCGACATGTCGTCGCGCCTCTCCAATCCCTTCAACTATCAGGGCGAATCGACCGGCACCGTGCAGCAGCCGCCCGCACCGCAAGCCCAGGTGGAGCGCCACGAACTGCCGCAATATTCCCATTCGGCCTATCAGTCTTCGTCGCTGCCGCCGCCCGCGGTCTCCGCGCCGCAGTCCTACTCCGTCATGAGCCCCGGCGTGGCTGGTGGCGGGCGGGGGATGGCTTCCTACGCTCCGCCGGCGAAGCCCAAGCTCGAGACCACCGCGAGCGTTCCGCCGCGCTCGGTCGCAGCAGCCCGTCCTGCCGGCAACACCACTATCATCGTCGGTACCAGCGATACGCTCGAAGTGCTGGCGCGGCGCTATCGCGTCGCGCCGGCCGCGATCCTGGCCGCCAATGGCTATAAGGGACCGCGCACGCTGTCCCCCGGCCAGTCACTGATCATTCCGCATTCACCCGCTGTCGCCGCGGCGCAACCGGTCGCCGGTGCGCCTGTCGCGGCTGCGCCGGTAAGCAGGCCAGTCGCTGCTGTGGCAGCGCCACCCAGCGTTCACATCGTCAATCCCGGTGAGACGCTGGCAAGCATCGCCCGCCACAATCACATCACGGTCGGCGAACTCGCCAGGGCCAACAATCTCGGTCCGACCTCGAAACTCAAGCTCGGCGCGAGGCTGACCGTGCCTTCGAAGGTCGCGGCGGCCGCTCCAGCCACGCCGCTCGGCGGCGTTGCCGCTGCGCCAGCCGTAACGGCCATTCCAGCCGCCGGGACCAAGGTCGCTGCCGCGGCGCCGCAGCAAAGCGCGCGACTGGCGCAGGCCAATCCGCCGCCGGAGGCGCCGGCCGCTGAAGCCCCGATCAAGGCAAGCGAAGCCACCGGCGCGCTGCCGACCTTCCGCTGGCCGGTGCGCGGCAAGGTGATTGCAGGTTATGGCGCCAAGACCAATGGCAAGTCCAATGACGGCATCAATCTGGCGGTGCCCGAGGGCACGCCGGTGAAGGCCGCCGAGGATGGCGTCGTCGCATATTCCGGCAATGAGTTGAAGGGTTACGGCAATCTCATCCTGGTTCGGCATTCCAACGGCTATGTCACCGCATATGCCCATGCGAGTGAGCTGCTGGTGAAGCGCGGGGATACCATCAAGCGCGGTCAGGTGATTGCCAAATCGGGTCAGTCGGGCGAGGTGGGGTCGCCGCAGCTCCACTTCGAAATCCGCAAGGGTTCTCAGCCCGTCGACCCGCTTCAATTCCTGAGCGGGGCGTAAGGGCTTGCGCCCAGTCCAGCTAAAAGATGTCGTTGCCCGGCTTGACTGAGCAATCCCAGTATTCCAGAGGCGGTAGTGCTTGAGCCGACGGGCCGCGGCGTACTGGATTCCCCGCTTTCGCGGCAAATGACGGCGTAATGCCTGGCGACAGCGCGATTACTTCCCGCTCAGCTTCACGCCGAGACGTCCCGCCAATTCCTGCACGAACTGCCAGGCGACGCGGCCCGAACGTGAGCCGCGGGTCGTCGACCATTCCAGCGCCTCGCGTTCCAGCTCCGCTTCGGCGAGCTTGATGCCGAAATGGCCGCAATAGCCGTTCACCATGGCGAGATATTCGTCCTGGCTGCAGCGGTGGAAGCCGAGCCACAGCCCGAAGCGATCCGACAGCGACACCTTCTCCTCGACCGCTTCGCCCGGATTGATTGCCGTCGAGCGCTCGTTCTCGATCATCTCGCGCGCCAGGAGATGCCGGCGGTTGGAGGTGGCATACAGGATGACGTTGTCCGGCCGGCCCTCGATGCCGCCTTCCAGCACCGCCTTCAGCGATTTGTAGGAGGCGTCGTTGCCGTCGAAGGAGAGGTCGTCGCAAAACACGATGAAGCGGAAGTGTGAAGCTCGCAGCAGCTCCATCAGCGCCGGCAGGCTCTCGATATCCTCGCGGTGGATCTCGATCAGCTTCAGGCGATCGGCTTCCTTGCGGTCGCGGTTGATGCTGGCATGCGCCGCCTTCACCAGCGAAGATTTGCCCATGCCGCGCGCGCCCCAGAGCAGCGCATTGTTGGCCGGCAGGCCGCTGGCGAAGCGCTCGGTATTCTCCATCAGGATGTCGCGCATCCGGTCGATGCCCTTGAGCAGGAAAAGCTCGACCCGGCTGACGCGCTTGACCTCGGAGAGCCGCCCGTCCGGGTGCCAGACGAAGGCGTCCGCATTGTCGAAGTCGTGCGTCAGCGGCGTCGGCGCGCTCGCGGAAAGATGGGCCGCGATGGCCTCGAGCGCCCGCGCGATCCGCGCCGGCACGTCCGTCTCGGGCCGCGCTGTGGGGCGTTTTGCCGCGACTTTCCGGGCCTGCCGTGCGATTGCCATGGAAGCGCGCCGGGAGGAGGTTTTGCGGGGTTTTCTCGACATGTCTCAAGTTCCTGACGGCGCAGCCTTATCGGGCCTTGAGGGGTCTTACAAGCCAGCCCAATGAAGGGACGCCTCAGCGTTGCAATTGGGACCGCGACCGCTATATTCCGCGCGAATTTGGCCGAACCGGACCTTTCAGGCGCACCGGTTCACCCCGTCTCACGAGGATTTCCTGATGTTCATCACTCCCGCCTATGCCCAGGCTGCGGCCGGCGGCGATACCAACAGCATGTTGATGTCGCTTCTGCCGTTCGCGCTGATCTTCGTGATCATGTACTTTCTGATTCTGCGACCGCAGCAGAAGAAGGTGAAGGACCACTCCGAGCTCGTGAAAAACATCCGCCGCGGCGACACGGTGGTGACCACCGGCGGCCTGGTCGGCAAGGTCACCAAGGTGGTCGACGACGACCAGATCGAATTCGAGATATCGGACGGCGTGCGTGTGCGGCAGATGCGCCAGATGATTTCAGGGGTGCGCGCCAAGGGCGAGCCGGCCAAGGAAATCACCAAGGACGAGACGTCCGCGAGCTGATTCTTCTCGAGCGGCTTCGGGCGAGCTGCCACCTCTCACGCTGACGAGTTCAACTCGATGTTGTATTTCACCCGCTGGAAAGCGTTCGGCATTATCCTGACGGCGCTGGTGGTGTGCCTGTGCGCCGTCCCGAATTTCTTTCCGGAAGCGAAGGTCAAGACGTGGCCCGCTTGGGCGCAGCGGCGCCTGGTGCTCGGCCTCGATTTGCAGGGCGGCTCCTATCTGCTGCTCGAGGTCGATTCCAATGATGTGAAGAAGACCAGGCTCAGCCAGATCCGCGAAGACGTGCAGCGGACGCTGCGAGCTGCCAGGATCCAGTATACCGGCCTCGCGGTGAAGGGCGACGCCGTCGAGGTCCGCATCACCAAGGACACCGATCAGGCGAATGCCGTTTCCAAGCTGCGCGAGCTGTCGCAGCCGCTTGGCGGCCTGATCGGCTCCGGAGGCCAGCGCGATCTCGATGTGGCCGACGCCGGCGGCGGCTTGATCCGGCTGACCATTCCGGAAGCGGCGATGAACGATCGCCTGCGCAAGACCATCGAGCAGTCGATCCAGATCGTCGAGCGCCGCGTCAACGAGCTCGGCACGGTCGAGCCGCTGATCCAGCGCCAGGGCAATGATCGCATTCTGGTGCAGGTGCCGGGCCTGCAGGACCCGACCCATCTGAAGGAAATCCTGGGCAAGACCGCCAAGATGGAATTCCGCATGGTCGACACGACCGTGCCGCCGGATCAGGCGCAGGCTGGCAGGGTGCCGCCCGATTCTGAAGTGCTGATGAGCACCTCCAGCCCGCCGATCCCCTATGTCGTCAAGAAGCAGGTGCTGGTCACGGGCGGCGACCTGACCGATGCGCAGACCGGCTTCGACCAGCGTTCCGGCGAGCCCGTGGTGAATTTCAAGTTCAACACCGCCGGCTCGCGCAAGTTCGCGCAGGCAACCACCGAAAATGTCGGCCAGCCCTTTGCCATCGTGCTCGACAACAAGGTGATCTCCGCGCCCGTGATCCGGGAGCCGATCACCGGCGGGCAGGGCCAGATCTCCGGCAATTTCACCGTGCAATCCGCCAACGACCTGTCGGTGCTGCTGCGCGCAGGCGCGCTGCCGGCCCCGCTCACCGTCGTCGAGGAGCGCACCGTCGGCCCGGGCCTCGGCCAGGACTCGATCGAAAAGGGCGAACTTGCGGCCTATGTCGGCGCCATCATGGTGATCGTGTTCATGCTCCTGACCTATCGGCTGTTCGGCGTGTTCGCCAACATCGCCGTGGCCATCAACGTTGCGATGATCTTCGGCGTGCTGTCGCTGTTGAATGCCACGCTGACGCTGCCTGGCATTGCCGGCGTGGTGCTCACCGTCGGTATCGCCGTCGACTCCAACGTGCTGATCTATGAGCGCATCCGCGAGGAACTGCGGGGCGGCCGCACCGCGATCTCGGCGATCGATGCCGGGTTCAAGCGGGCGCTCGCGACCATCCTCGACTCCAACATCACCACCTTTATCGCCGCCGCCGTGCTGTTCTATATCGGCACCGGGCCGGTGCGCGGCTTTGCCGTGACGCTCGGCATCGGCATTCTCACCACGGTCTTCACCGCCTTCACCTTGACCCGCCTGATCGTGGCGTGGTGGGTGAGGTGGAAACGGCCGCAAACCGTGCCGATCTAATACGGGGCCATCTGTGACTTATTACGTTCTCATCGGCCTCGGCGTCCTGATCGTCATTCTGACGATTGTCAGCGCGCTCGGCATCCTTCCGTCGCTGCGCATCGTGCCCGACGATACGCATTTCGACTTCACGCAGTTCCGCCGCATCTCCTTCCCGATCTCGGCGACGCTGTCGATCGTCGCGATCACGCTGTTCTTCACCCACGGGCTGAATTTCGGCATCGACTTCAAGGGCGGCACGCTGCTCGAAGTGCGCGCCAAGTCGGGTACGGCCGATATTGCCTCGATGCGCGCAAGCCTGAGCACGCTTGGGCTCGGCGACATCCAGTTGCAGCAATTCGGCGGACCGGAAGAAGTCCTGATCCGCGTGGCCGAACAGCCGGGCGGCGATGCCGCGCAGCAGGTGGCGGTCGGCAAGGTCCGCGGCGCACTCGGCGACAGTGTCGATTATCGCCGCGTCGAGGTCGTGGGTCCGCGCGTTTCCGGCGAGTTGCTCGCCTATGGCATGCTCGGCCTGATGCTCGCGATCATCTCTATCCTGATCTATCTCTGGTTCCGTTTCGAATGGCAGTTCGCGCTCGGCGCCATGATCGCCAACGTGCACGATATCGTGCTCACCATCGGCTTCATGTCGATCAGCCAGGTCGACTTCGACCTGACCAGCATCGCGGCGCTGCTGACCATTCTCGGCTACTCGCTCAATGACACGGTCGTGATCTATGACCGAATCCGCGAAATGCTGCGACGCTACAAGAAAATGCCGATGCCGCAGCTCCTCAACGAATCCATCAATTCGACATTGTCGCGCTCGATCATCACCCACGTCACGGTGACACTCGCGTTACTCGCGCTGCTCCTGTTCGGTGGTCAGGCCATCCACAGCTTCACCGCGGTGATGATGTTCGGCGTGGTGCTGGTCGGCACCTACACCTCGATCTTCATCGCCGCTCCCATCCTGATCTATCTCGGCGTCGGTACGACGCGAGCCGACGCCCCGGACACGCCGGCCAAGAAGGCGGACACGGCAGCCAGGAAGTAAGCGGTCGTGGCAATTTTCCGGGCATGATCGGCGAGAAGTGGGCACCGGTTTTCGGAATCAGATCATGCCCCAACAAACCGATGGACTGCATCTTCCGAGGTCGGCGCCGATCGATGCCTATGGCAAGGGCGGCTTTGCGTTTGCCGACATGTCGCATCGGGGTTCGCTGCTGTGCCTGCCCGACGCGATCTGGGCCTGGGATGTAGCCCGGCCGGAGCAGATCGACAAATTCTCGCTTGAACGCGTTTTCGCCGCCGCGAACGGCATCGACACGCTGATTGTCGGCACCGGCACCAATGTCTGGGTGCCGCCGCAGGATCTCCGCGCGGCGCTGCGGGCTGTCCGCGTGGTGCTGGATGCGATGCAGACCGGACCGGCGATCCGCACCTACAACATCATGCTGGGAGAACGGCGCCGTGTTGCTGCGGCGCTGATCGCGGTGCCATGAGCCTCGGCGGCAAGGACGCGAGCGCCTTCTGCGCCGATCTCGTGCGCAGCCACGACTTTGCGCGGTATGCCTCGGCCCTTTTCGTGCCGGCCTCCGAGCGGCGCGCGCTGCTCGCGCTCTATGCCTTCAATGTTGAGATTTTTCGTATCCGCGATCAGGTCAGCCAGCCCTTGCCGGGCGAGGTGCGCATGCAATGGTGGACTGATCTGCTTGCGGGTGCCGGCCATGGCGGCGTCGAGGGCAGTCCGGTCGCGGCCGAGCTCATGCTCGCGATCCGCAGCTTCAACCTGCCTGCCGAGCCGCTGTCGCGGCTGATCGATGAGCATCAATTCGATCTCTACAACGATCCGATGCCGACACTGGCGGCGCTCGAAGGTTACGTCAACGAAACCTCGTCGGCGCTGTTTGCGATGGCAGCGCGGATCATGGCGCCGCCATCCGCCGAGATCGAGCATGCCGCGCGCCACGCGGGCTTCGCGCTGGGCTTTGTTCAGGTGATCGCTTCGCTGCCGCGCGACGCGGCGCGGCGACAACTCTTCCTGCCGCTGCAGTTCCTGCAGAGCCATGGCAGCGGCATCGAGGAGGTGTTTGCCGGCAAGCAGACGCCGAAAGCGCGCGCCGCGATCGACCAATTGATCGGCGAGGCGCGGCGGCATCTGCAGACGGCCTTCGAGCTCCTGGCCGAAGTGCCGCCGACGGTGCGGCTGGTCTTCCTGCCCCTGGCCCTGGTGCGCGGCGATCTGGCGCGGATGTCGCGTGCGGACAACGATCCGTTCGTGCCGTGCGCGAGATCGCGATTTTCGATCCTGTGGACGCTGTGGCGGGCGTCGCGGTCGAAGCAGTTCAAAGTTGGGTAGTCGCGGTCACGCTCCGTAAACTACCATCCTTAAGGGACCTTTCGGGCGAGGCCGCTAGCCTGTCGGGAGAATTAGCATGCTTGCCAAGTCGTTTTAACCCCGGAATTGTCAGCCCAGATGACCCAGCGCCACCGCAGGAATGCCCGCGTCCCTGAGCGTGCGGCCAGTGATGCGTTGCTGACCCTGAGCCACATCGCGCTCGACAGCGCAGCGCAGGGTATCTGCGTTTACGATGCGGACAACCGCGTGGTGTTGTTCAATCGCGCCTATCTCGAATTGTTCAATCTGTCGGCGGAGGTGATCCGGCCCGGGCTCACCTATCGCGAGGTGATGGCGCACAGCGCCGCGCAGGGAAATTTTGCCTCCGAGAGGGTAGAGCCGATCTGCCGCGAGCGGCTGGCCCTGCTCGCGGCCGGCAAGCGGTTCAGCGTGCACCAGGAGATGCCGGGCGGCAGCATCATGACTCTCGACATCCGACCGCTGCCCGATGGGGGATGGATCACCGTTGCCGATGACATCACGCGGCGGGCCAGGCTCGAAAGCGCGCTGCAGCTTCAGACCGAGCGCATCGAGCGTGCTGTCGCGCACATGTCGCATGGCCTGACCATGTTCGGCGCCGACGAGCGCCTGATCGTCTGCAACGAGCAATATCTGCGGGTCTATGGGCTCGATCCAAATGTCGTCAAACCCGGCATCACGTATCGCGAGGTGATCGAGCACTTCGTGTCGCGCGGCAACGCGCCCGGGCGTTCGGCGGAAGACGTCTATACCCTTCGCATGAGCGAAATTCGTCAAGGCGAGTCCACCGTCGGACACCTGATCCGCAGCGACGGCCACACCATCCAGTCGATCTCGAGCCCGATGCCCGATGGCGGCTGGGTCAGCGCGTGCCACGATGTCACCGACCGGCTGCGCCGGGAAGACTCGCTCAAGCAGCAGAACCTGCTGCTCGACGCGGCGCTGGAGAACATGGCGCATGGCCTGTGCGTCTACGACAAGGACATCCGGCTGGTTTGCCGCAACAGCCGCTATCTCGACTTCTACAAGCTGTCGCCGGATGAGGCGCGACCTGGGACCCATTTGTCCGATCTCGTTGCTCGCACGATCGGGCACGGTGCAGTCTCAAAAGAATGTAGTGCCGAAGAGATGATGGCGGCTGCCCGCGAACGGATCACCAACCAGGACAATGCGGTGTTGCGGCGGCGCATGTCGGACGGACGGCTGATCGCCGTTCGCTATCGTCCGCTCCCCGATGGCGGGTTTGTCGGCACCTATGAGGACATTACGGAGCGCGAGCGCTCGCACGAGGAACTGAGCGAGCAGCATCGGCGCTTCGACGCGGCGCTCAACAACATGTCGCAGGGGCTGTGCATGCTCGACAGCAAGCTGCGCGTCATCGTCTGCAACAAGCGCTATCTCGACATCTACCGCCTGTCGTCCGACATCGTGCGGCCCGGCGTCAGCATGCGCGAGATCATGGAGCACAGCTGCGGCATCGGTAACCATCCCGGAACGACCGCGCAGGAACTGTACGACGGCTATGTCGCGAAACTGAATGGCGGCGCGCGAACCATCCATCGCCATCTCACCGACGGCCGTATCATCAAACTCCATCACAGCCCGATGGAGCATGGCGGGTGGGTTATCACCTATGAGGACGTGACCGAGCGCCGCAAGGCCGAGGCGCGGGTGGCTCGCATGGCGCAGCACGACGCGCTGACGGATTTGCCCAACCGAGTGCTGTTCCGGGAAAAGATGAACGAGGGGCTCGCGCGGGTGGGCGCGCAAGGTACGTCCCTGGCGGTGCTGTGGCTCGATCTCGATAATTTCAAGACGGTCAACGATCGGCTGGGTCATGCGATCGGCGACCGGTTGTTGTGCTGGGTGTCCGACCGGCTGCGCGAATGCGTCGGCGAAAACGATACGGTTGCCCGGCTCGGTGGCGACGAATTTGCGGTGCTGCAATCCGGGCCGCAGCCGGAATCCGCCGAACGGCTGGCGCGCCGCCTGGTGGAGATCATCAACCGTCCACCGCCGTTCGACGATCAGCTGGTGCATTCCGGGGTCAGCGTCGGCATCGCCATCGCGCCTACGGACGGGCTGGAGGCCGAGCATCTCATGAAATGCGCCGACCTGGCGCTTTATCGGGCCAAGGCCAGGGGACGCGGCACCTATGAATTCTTCCGCTCCGAAATGGAGCAACAGGCGCGGACGCGACATTTGCTGGAAACGGATTTGCGGGGCGCGCTGGAGGCCGGCGAATTCCATCTGGTCTACCAGCCCCAGATCCGGCTCGGCACCGGTGAACTCACCGGCTTCGAGGCGCTCCTGCGCTGGAATAGCGCCAAGCGGGGATCGATTAGCCCGGCGGAGTTCATCCCGATCGCGGAAGAGATGGGCCTGATCGTGCCGCTCGGAGAGTGGGTGCTGCGCACGGCCTGTGCGACCGCCGCCCAATGGCCGAACTTCATCCGGATCGCGATCAACCTGTCGCCCGTGCAGTTCCGCACCCGCGGGCTCGCCGCCATGGTGACCAGCGCGCTGGCTGCGACCGGGCTCGCGCCCGATCGCCTCGAGCTCGAAATCACCGAGAGCGCGCTGCTGCAGGACGACGCCGCGACCATTTCCATCCTGCATCAGCTGCGCGCGCTTGGCATCCGCGTCAGCATGGACGATTTCGGTATAGGCTATTCTTCGCTGAGCTATTTGCGCCAGTTCCCGTTCGACAAGATCAAGATCGACCGCTCCTTCGTCGGCACGCTTGGCGAATCCACCGGCAGTGAGGCGATCGTGCGTACCATCGCGAGCCTCGGTGCCAATCTCGGCATGGAAACCACGGCCGAGGGCATCGAAACCCCCGAACAGCTCGAACTGGTGCGGCAGGCCGGCTGCACGGAGGCACAGGGGTTCCATTTCAGCCGTCCCTGCGCTGCGTCGGATGTGTTTCGCATCATCGAACGAATGAACCGCGCCGCGCGCGTCGCTTGATACGCGGCGGGAGATGCTGGACACTCCCGTCATGGACAAGCTTCCGGTCAAACTGGCCGACATCACAAATGCGGCGAAGACGATCAGCGGCGCCGTTATCGAGACCGCCTGCAATGAGAGCCGTACGCTCGGCGAGATCTGCGGCTGCCGCATCTGGCTGAAATTCGAGAACCTTCAGTTCACCGCCACTTTCAAAGAGCGTGGCGCGCTCAACCGCCTCAACGCGCTCTCGGACGAGGAGCGAAAACGCGGCGTCATCGCGATGTCGGCGGGCAATCACGCCCAGGGCGTTGCCTATCATGCCAAACGTCTCGGCATCCCCGCGACCATCGTCATGCCGGTTGGCACGCCGATGGTGAAGATCGAGAACACCAGGCGGCATGGCGCTGATGTCATCATCGCCGGCAACACCGTGGAGGAGGCGGGGCCCGTCGCGCTCGATCACGGCGAAGCCCATGGCCTGACCATGATCCATCCCTATGACGACCCGCTGATCATTGCGGGGCAGGGCACGATCGGGCTGGAAATGCTCAACGCGGTGCCTACGCTGGACACGCTGGTCGTTCCCATTGGCGGCGGCGGGCTGATCTCGGGGATTGCGATCGCCGCCAGGTCGTTGAAGCCGAAACTTCGCGTCATCGGCGTCGAGGCGGAGCTTTACCCGTCGATGTACAATGCGATCAAGGGCGAGCGCCTGCCGATGCGCGGCGACACTTTGGCCGAGGGTATTGCGGTCAAATCGCCCGGGAAAATCACCACGGAGATCATCCGTCATCTCGTGGATGACATCCTGCTTGTCACCGAAGCCGAGATCGAATGCGCGGTGGCGGCCTTCATCAATATCGAGAAGACCGTGGTCGAGGGGGCGGGTGCCGCGGGTCTTGCCGCGGTACAGGCCAATCCGGCGCTGTTTGCCGGCCGCAAAGTCGGGCTGGTACTGACGGGCGGCAATATCGACACCCGCCTGATCGCCTCGGTCCTCACCCGCGAACTCGCGCGCGAGGGCCGGCTGACGCAGCTGTCGCTCGATATCGTTGACCGGCCGGGTCAATTGGCCGCGGTCGCGGCGCTGCTGGCGGAAGTCGGAGCCAACATTATCGAGGTCTCGCACCAGCGGACCTTTTCCGATCTGCCGGCCAAGGCCACCCTGCTCCAACTGGTAATCGAGACCCGCGATCGTGCGCATCTCGACGATGTCCTGACCAAATTGAGTGCAGCCGGACTGGACGCTCGCTGCACGTGAGGGAAGGGTGGGCAAGGTCCCCTTGTCGCGATGCGTCCAGGGGAACGCCAGGGGGTCGCCACCCCCTAATCCATTCGTTCCCTAAGCCTTTCTGCGCTATGGACGTTGTCAGGTCCGGGGCGGTAGGCTGCGGTCGCTGCCGCGACACGTCGGCGGGTCAAGAAGGGTTTCGCCATGCAGGAGTTGACGCCGGAAACCATCACGGATGCCGTCCTTGACCAGATGTCGACGACGTCCGACCCGCGTCTGCGCGCGATCATGGCGGCGGCGGTCAAGCATTTGCACGCCTTCGCCCGCGAAGTGAACCTGACCCCCGGGGAATGGATCAAGGGCATCGAATTCATGACCCTGGTCGGCAAAATGTGCACGCCGGCCCGCCAGGAGTTCATCCTGCTTTCGGACACGCTCGGTCTTTCGGCCTTGGTCAACGGCCTGCACGACGAGACGGCGCTGGAAGAAGGCACCCACACCAGCCTGCTCGGTCCGTTCTACCGCGAGGCCTCGCCGAAACTCGCCGCCGGCAGCCAGATCGCCAAACATGTAAAGCCCGGCACCGAATGCGTGCTCTACGGGCGCGTGTCCGACATCAAGGGAAGGCCGCTCGCCGATGCGACGGTCTCGGTCTGGCAGACCAGCGCCGACGGCCTTTACGATATCCAGGAAAACGCATCCGCGGTAGATTATCGCGGCGTGTTCACGACCGACAAGAACGGAGTTTATGTCGTGCGCACGGTCAAGCCGCGCGGCTATTCGATCCCGATGGATGGTCCGGTTGGCGGCATGGTGAAGGCACAGGGGCGGCACGGCATGCGCCCGGCCCATATCCATTTCCTGGTTGGCTCACCCGGCTATCGCGAATTGGTCACCGCGCTCTATTTGCGCGACGACCCGCATCTGGCCGACGACGTCGTATTCGCCTCGTCCGATGACCTCGCCGTCGATATCGCGCCCAATGATCGGGAGTGTCCGATACCGGGCGTGCCGAGCATTCGCTTCGACCTGAAGCTGTCGCGCGAGGGCGAGGCCGACAAGACCAGCGGTCGCGTCGGCTCCGATCCGTCGGCGATCCTGAAGGAAGCAAAAGTTGCCGCAGCGGCGCTTGCGGCAAGCTAATGGCTGATCAACAGGGCGCCAAATACCAAGGACACGGTGTAGAGGGGGAAATATGAAGCGTAGAGTGCTGCTCGGCTGGGCAACGGCCGCGATTGTGTTTGGACTGACGTCGGTCGCGAACGCGGAGGGGCCGCCGATCAAGATCGGCATGTCGATGCCGCAAACCGGCGGTCTCGCCGGCGGCGGCAAGGCCTCGCTGCTCGGCATCGAGATCTGGCGCGACGACGTCAACGCCAGGGGCGGTCTGCTCGGCCGCAAGGTCGAGCTGGTCGTCTATGACGACAAATCCAGCGCCTCCGAGACGCCGGCGCTCTACGCCAAACTGCTCGACGTCGACAAGGTCGACCTGCTCTTCGCGCCCTATGGCACGGTGCCGACCGCGCCGATCATGCCGCTGGTCAAGCAGCGCGGCCTGCTCCTGATGGGCAATTTCTCATTCCAGGTGAACAGCAAGGTTCACCATGACATGTGGTTCAACAACGCCCCATGGGGCCCGGCGGATAGCTGGGCAACCGGCTTCCTGAAGCTTGGCCAGAAGGCCGGCGGCAAGACCATGGCGCTGCTCTCGGCCGACCAGGAGTTTGCCCAGAATCTCGCAACGACCGCCCGCGACGTCGCCAAGAAGCTCAATATCCCGATTGTGTACGACCAGGCCTATCCGCCGAGCACGGCCGAATTTTCCAGTATCATTCGCGCGCTCAGTGCCGCCAAGCCCGACATCGTCTTTGTCGCGTCCTACCCGCCGGATTCCGCAGCAATCATGCGGGCCGTCAACGAGATTGGCGTCGGCGACAACGTCAAGATCTTTGGCGGCGCCATGGTCGGACTGCAATTCGCGGCCGTGATGGAGAACATGGGGTCGCTGCTCAACGGCGTCGTGAACTACAACACGTGGCTGCCGGAACCCAGCATGTATTTTGACGGGACCAAGGAGTTCTTCGACAAGTACACCAAGCGCGCCATCGAGGCGAAGGTCGACCCGCTCGGCTTCTACATTGCGCCCTACGGTTACGCCATGGGCCAGATGATCGAGCAGGCGGTGAATGCGACCAAATCGCTCGACCAGAAGGGCATCGCGAAGTACCTGCACGCGAACACCATGAAGACCATCGTTGGACCGATCTCCTATGCCGATGATGGCGAATGGAAGCAGAGCGTGACGCTGGAGGCGCAGTTCCGCGGCATCAAGGACAAGAACATGGACCAGTTTCGCCAGCCGGGTAAGCAGGTCATCCTGTTCCCCGACAATCTGAAGACGGGTGATCTGGTCGCTCCCTTCGAGGCCGCGCGCAAATAACCTGCGGGCCGGAGGAGGCGAGGAGGGGGACTTCAAGTGTTCTCGATGGACCTGCTGCGCGACGCAGTGGTGCTCGGCGTGCTGCTCGGCTGCTTCTACGCGGCCGTCAGCGTCGGGCTGTCGATTTCATTCGGCCTGCTCGACGTGCCCCACGTTGCGCACCCCGCCTACCTGGTGCTCGCCTCCTACGGCGTCTATTGGCTCAATGACAGCTACGAAATCGATCCCTTGCTGGCTGGTCTTCTGATCGCGCCGCTGCTGTTCGTGCTCGGGGTGATAACCTATCGCATCTACCATGAGACGTTCGAAAGGCGTGGCAGCGATGCCGCCGTGCGCGGCATCGCCTTCTTCTTCGGGGTCGCCTTCATCATCGAGGTGCTGATCATCCTGCAATTCGGCGTCGACCAGCGCTCGGTGACCGCCTCCTATATCGGCAAGGCCTGGCAGATCGGCGATCTGCGCATCCCGATCCGGCAGCTCGTGGCCTTCGGCGTTGCGTTAGGCCTGACGGTGTTGCTCGCCACCTACCTGTCGAAGACCTTCATGGGACGGGCGATTCGTGCGGTGGCGCAGGACGAGGAGGGCTTGCGGCTGATGGGTGCCAACCCCGTCCGGATCAAGCAGTACGCGTTCGGGATTGCGACCGCTGTGCTGGGAGTGGCCGGTGCGCTCCTGATCATCATCGCCCCCGTCGAGCCGACGCTCGACCGCGTTTATATCGGACGCACCTTCTGCGTCGTGGTCATGGCCGGGCTTGGCAGTATCACCGGGACGTTGATCGCCGCGATCATTCTCGGCGTCGCCGAGTTGATCGTGCTGACCATGTTCGGGGCATCCTGGGCGCCGGCGATCTCGTTTGGGTTGCTGCTGGCTGTTCTGGCGGTGCGTCCGCAAGGTCTGCTCGGCAGGTGACCATGCAGCGCAGCTCGATCGCTTTCTGGTCCGGTGCAGTGGTCTTCCTGGCCGCCGTCTTTTTCATGACGCAATACCTGCGCAACGAGTATCCGTTCTTTGCCGGCTATGTGATCCTGCAATTCGTGGTGCTGTCGGTGGCCTGGACCATCCTCGGCGGCTATGCCGGCTACGTCAATTTCGGTACCAACGCGTTCTTCGGTGTCGGCGTGTACACTGCCGTGCTGCTCGTCCAGGCCTATGGCGCGCCGCTCGGGGTGCAGATTGTGGTGGCCGCGGTGGTCGGCGGACTGCTCGGCTTCGGTGTCGGCCTCCTCACGCTGCGGATGCGGGGCATCTTCTTCTCGATCGCGACCATTGCGCTCGCGATCATCATCGAGACCGCGATTACCAATTGGCGGTTCGTCGGCGGCGCGGCGGGTATCCAGCTGCAGCGGCCGCCGGTGATGCCGCCCTTCGACAGCTACGTGAAAATGCTGTTCTTCGTGCAGGCGCTGCTGGTGGTGATTGCGGTTGCGATCACGCGCTTCATCCAGAGCTCGCGGATGGGGCGAGGCCTGCACGCGTTGCGCGACGACGAGCTCGCCGCCGAATGCACGGGCGTGCCAACCTTGCGGCTGAAGCTGCTCGCCTGCGTGATCTCGGGCGCGCTGATGTCGGCCGGCGGCGCGCCGGCGGCCATGTACCTGCAATTCGCCAATCCCGACTCGGCCTTCAACCTGAACTACTCAATCTCGGTGCTGGCGATGTCACTGATCGGAGGCACCGCGCACTGGATCGGCCCGGTACTGGGCGCGATCCTGCTCGCCAGCACCCAGCAGCTGCTGGCGGTGACGATCTCCTCCGAAATCAACGTGCTCGTGCTTGGCGTGATGCTGGTGCTGTTCGTGGTCGCCGCGCCAAAGGGCATCATCGGCCTTGTCAGCCGCGTCGGGCGCAAGGGAGATCGCGCATGACCGCCTCCGCGCCTGAAGCGCCGCTGCTGCGGATCGATGACGTGAACAAGAACTTTGGTGGTTTCGTCGCGCTCGACAATATCAATGTCGAAATCCGTAAAGGCGAGCGCTTTGGCCTGATCGGCCCCAACGGCTCCGGCAAGACCACGCTGGTCAATTGTATTTCCGGCGCGCTTCGTCCGAACAAGGGCGCCATCGTATTCGCGGGAGTCGACATCACGCTGTTGCCGGCGAACCAGCGTTCGCACCGTGGCATCGCCCGCAGCTTCCAGATCCCCCGGCCGTTCCGGAGCATGACGGTGCTCGAGAACCTGATGGTGGCGCTCGACTTTGCCGCGCACCGTCACCTCCTGGAAACGGAAGCGCACCGGCGCGACTCCGCGATGTCGATTCTGACCCGGATCGGGCTTGCTTCCAAGGCACACACGGCAACAGGGACCCTGACCCAGGTCGAGCTCCGCAAGATGGAGCTGGCACGCGCCATGGCGACCGGCCCGAAGCTGCTGATCTCCGATGAGGCGATGGCGGGCCTGTCGACGTCGGAGGTTGATGAGGTGCTGGATCTCCTGCTCAGCCTCGGCAGCGAGGACATCGCCATCATCATGATCGAGCACATCATGCAGGCGGTGATGCGCTTCTCCGAGCGCGTGATGTGCCTCGATGCCGGCAAGATCATCGCGATCGGCGCGCCCGGCGAGGTCATGGCAAACCCGCGTGTCCAGGAGGCCTATCTTGGCACTTAGCCTGGCGATCGAGGGCCTGGATGCCGGCTACGGCGCGGTGAAGGCGCTGCGCGGCGTCTCGATGCGCGTCGAGACCGGCGAGACTGTGGCGCTGCTCGGCACCAACGGCAACGGCAAGAGCACGCTGATCAAATGCGTCATGGGCATGGTGCGTCCCACACGCGGCAGCGTCGCGCTTACGATCGACGGCGAGGTGCGCGACCTGACAAAGCTGTTGCCGGAGGAGATCGTCGATCTCGGCGTGGCGCTGGTGCCGGAAGGCCGGCGGCTGTTTCCCAAGCTCACGGTCGTGGAAAACCTGATGCTGGGCGCGTTTCGCAAGGCGGCCCGCAGCGCCATCCAGCACAATCTGGCGATGGCCTTTGATACGTTTCCCGTGCTGAAGGAACGCAAGAACCAGCTTGCCGGCACCATGTCCGGCGGACAGCAGCAGATGCTCGCGATCGCCCGCGCGCTGATGTCATCGCCACGCTTGTTGCTCGTAGACGAACCTTCCGTCGGCCTGTCGCCGCTTCTGGTGTCGCAGACCATCACCAAGATCGGCGAGCTCAAGCAGAGCTTCGGCCTGACCGTGCTGATGGCCGAGCAGAATTTCAATCAGGCGATCCGCATCGCCGACCGCGGCTATATCATCGTGCACGGCGAGATCGCGGTGTCGGCGGCGTCCGTCGACGAGCTCAAGGCCAACGACATCGTCAAGCGGCTGTATCTGGGCGGGGTAGCCTGAGGCGGACCGCTCAGCTTGTCGGCAGCTGAAGATCGCCGGCTTCGAAATTGAAACGGTCGCGCAAGTTCTTGCGCTGCTCCAGGATGTCCTTCAGGAACGCCCGGTCGGCCTCGTTCTTCATCATCGGCTCGATCAGATCGAGCTGGTTCATGGCGACGAGCTGCAGGATTTCGGTGCGTGGCTTGCCACTCGCGTCGCGTGGGAGGGCGTGCACCACCTGGATATGCTCCGGTGGTTTCGGCCCCTTGGCGGCGCTAAGCTCGTTGCGTAACCGGCCTTCCAGCGTCGTCTGGTCGGCCTCGACGAAGGCGTAGAGCCCGACGCCGGTTCGTCGATCGGCGAAGGCAACGATGGCGGTGTCGCGGACGTCAGGGTTCTTGCGGATCAGGTCGACCAGCACCGGCGCATCATTGACCAGCCTGCGGCCACCGCCCTCGCGATCGGTGAAGTTGAAGAGGCCGCGGGTGATGGCGCGGTAAACCTTCTTGCCGGTCATCAGCCAGATGCGCGCAACCGCCGACTTGCGCGCCAGGATCTTTTGTTCCTTCGGCGTCAGCGCCTCGGGCGCATAGGTGCGCTTGTGCTTCAGGAGATGACGCAGATCCTCGTAGGCCGCGATCCGGAACAGCCGGCTGCGGCTCACAAAGCAGGCGGCAAGCTGGAAGTCCGTGACGTAGCAGCGGCCGTCGGAGCCGCGCAGCCAGTTCTGCTCCTTGGCGAGGTCGTTGTGGCAGATGCCGGCGCGATGCAGCCGACGCAGCGCCTGCTTGGCCGAGCGGAAATAGGCGATGTCGCCGTGCGGCTTGGCCAGATGCAGCGCGACGCCGTCGATGAAGCCGCGCACCAGCACGCGGCGTCCGGCCCAGAGTAACTCGGGACTGACGTTTAGCCCCTTGGCGAGCCTCAGCGCGCGGCGCTCGCGCGCAAACAGGTGCTGCGCCAGCCCAAACGACCACCACGGCACTTCATCGAGCCGGCGCAGCACCGCGTCGACCTCGCCGGTTGGCCCGCGGAAGCGCCCGCGCTCGACGGTGGAGAATACGTCGCGCTTGAGCAGCACGCCTTCGCTCCAGCGCGCCGACACGGCTTCGGCGTCGTCTTTGGGCAAATTCATGGGATGCTCACGCCGCCACTTGCGCGCGCAGATTATCGGTAATCCAGCGGTCGAGATCGGACAGCGCCCGCGCGCTGATCGCTTGCCTCCTTGCCACCGTCTTCTCGTTGCCGCGGAGCCGGCTGCCGTCGGGCTTTTTGGTCGGCGGCGAGGCAAGTGGCGGGAACAGGCCGAAATTGATGTTCATCGGCTGGAAGGAGCGGTTGCCGGGCTCGATGGTCTCGATATGGCCGCCGGTGATGTGGCCGAGCAGCGCGCCCAGCGCCGTGGTCGCCGGGGGTGGCGCCAGCGATGCACCGCGCGCGTCGGCGGTGGCGTAGAGCCCGGCAATCAACCCGATGCTGGCGGATTCCACATAGCCCTCGCAGCCCGTCATCTGGCCGGCAAAGCGCAGCCGCGGTTCGGCGCGCAGGCGCAGTTGTGTATCGAGCAGTTTTGGCGAGTTGAGGAAGGTGTTGCGGTGCAGCCCGCCGAGCCGTGCGAACTCCGCCTTGTCGAGCCCGGGAATGGTGCGGAAGATCTGCTGCTGCGGGCCGTATTTCAGTTTGGTCTGGAATCCGACCATGTTGTAGAGCGTGCCGAGCTTGTTGTCCTGGCGCAGTTGCACGATCGCGTAGGATTTTACGGTCGGATCGTGCGGATTGGTCAGGCCGACCGGCTTCATCGGCCCGTGGCGGAGCGTCTCGTGGCCGCGCTCGGCCATCACCTCGATCGGCAGGCAGCCGTCGAAATAGGGCGTGTTGGTCTCCCACTCCTTGAAGTCGGTCTTCTCGCCCGCGAGCAGCGCATCAACGAAGGCGTCGTACTGTTGCTTGGTCATGGGGCAGTTGATGTAGTCGGCGCCGGTGCCGCCCGGACCCACCTTGTCGTAGCGCGACTGAAACCACGCCACCGACATGTCGATCGAATCCTTGTGCACGATCGGCGCGATCGCGTCGAAGAAGGCGAGCGCGTTCTCGTCCGTAAGCTCACGGATGGCATCGGCCAATGGCGCCGAAGTAAGGGGGCCGGTCGCAACGATGACATTGCGCCAGTCGGCCGGCGGCAGGCACGCGATCTCGCCGCGGCGGATTTCGATGTTCGGGTGTCCGTTCAGTGCCCCAGTCACCGCCGCGGAAAAGCCCTCGCGGTCGACCGCGAGCGCCCCGCCGGCGGGCACCTGGTTGGCATCGGCTGCGCCCATGATCAGCGAGCCAAGTTTGCGCATCTCGGCATGCAGCAGGCCGACCGCGTTGTTGGCGGCGTCATCGGAGCGGAAGGAATTGGAGCACACGAGCTCGGCAAGGGAGTCGGTGCGGTGGGCCTCGGTCATCCGTACCGGCCGCATCTCATGCAGCACGACCCGGCAGCCGGCCTGCGCAACCTGCCAGGCCGCCTCGGAGCCGGCCAGCCCGGCACCGATCACATGCACAATGTTGGAAGAGGAAGAGGTCCCGGTCATGGGGCGCAGGGTTAGCGCTTTTTGATGCGAGGTGCACCTGCGTAAAGCGCGTCCAGCCTCAGATACGACAACGCCCGCGATGACGCGGGCGCTATCCGTTCATTTCAATCGGCTCAAGTGTCAGCCGTTATAGGTGCCAGCTGCAACGCGCGGAATATCCGAGCGATCGAGGCCGATGTCGGCGAGTTCACGATCGCTGAGCTGGGTCAGCTCGTTGACATTGCGCTGATAATTCCGGAACGCTTGGATCATGCGGATGAGCGAGAGCAACATGATAGTTCTCCTTAAGTCTTGGCGATTCAGCTTTTGGAGAAAGCCTCACCGTTGAAGTGAATGTAGATTAGGACTCATTCGATCAGTAGTTCCGATGTTGCGATGCAGCTAGGTATAAAATGCATGGCGAAACCGAGGATCGATTAACCTTTCCGCATAGCTGCCCCCGATCTCGCCGCTGATCGAACCAAGGCGATAAAAATCGTGTGAAATCACTGAATTGGCGTGTCTTCGTTGGATTTTTCCGTAGGCCTGGATGGGGCAAGACCGTACGATTTCAAGCGGGTATTGCTCCGCTCAGTGGGAATGAATTAGCCCAGAATTTCATGCGTGATTCGCATGGGAATCTGACCACAAAAGTGAATTTAAAATCACTGTTACTTTGCGATGCACGTGCCTCGCGATCCCATGAAAAGTCGGATCGACCACTGGCCAGGGTCCATGTCCGGACGAGACGCGGCGTGTTGTGATCCGCATCTGCGCGCGGAAGCGGTCGTGGAGGCGTGTACATCTGTTTTGACCGGCAAGTCTTGTCTGTTTTGACCGGCAAGTCTTGTCTGTTTTGACCGGCAAGTCTTGTCAAACACATCATCCCGGAACGTCGACCGCGCACTGCAACCCACCAACGGCCCGACGAGTGAAGATGCGATCATCGCGACAATCCGCATTCGCCACTGCGAAAAAGGACCGCGATCATTACGACGCTGTAATCAAAATGCGATGTTTCGCATGAGGCTCTGCAACGCATGCCGATCACATTTATCTCGCGGGGAATTCATTCATCAGGGTGCGACCGATCGGCGCACAATCGATTCTGCAGAATCCGGCAATGACGTTGGATCTGCGCAAAAAAGAAAAGGAAAGTAACATGCTCAAGAAGTTACTTGGGGTTGCCGCGGTCGCGGCTGTCGCATTCGCTATTGCTCCCGCTCAAGCCGCTCATATGGGCGTCGGCTGCAACGGCGCAGGCTTCGCCAAGACTGAGTTTGCGATCGAGACCATGGCCGACGGTGAGGGCAAGATGGCGGCCCAGAAGGAGATCGCGGCGGCCCAGGACGCCATGCTAAATGGCAAGGGCGGTTGCGCGGCGCATCTCGGCAAGGCGATGCACGCGACCATGGCGAAGTAAGTTCGCCGCAACAAGCTTAGGGGCAGGGGGCCGGTCGCCGATGCGATCGGCCTTCTCATATTGAGCTACGGCGCGCGGGCGAGCTGACCGGCAAAATAAGCGACAGTCTTGGCGTAGACCTCGCTCTTGTTCCACTGCTGCAGCACCGTGAAATTGGGCGCGCCGGGCTGATAGTCCTTCCCCTTTTGCCAACCGTAATTGGCGAGGTAGTTGGCGGTCGAGGCGAGCACATCGGGCACGTTGTGCAAGAGGTCGCGGCGGCCATTGCCGTCGAAATCGACGGCGTATTTGATCCAGGACGACGGCATGAACTGAGTCTGGCCGAGTTCGCCGGCCCAGGCGCCACGCATCTCCTGCGGAGAAAGATCGCCGCGTTCGACGATCCGCAATGCGTCCATCAACTCGCTGCGGAATTCGTCGGCGCGCCGGCAGTCGTAGGCGAGCGTTGCCAGCGAGCGCAGCGTCTGGAATTTTCCGGTGTTGGCGCCGAAATCGGTCTCCAGGCCCCAGATCGCGACCAGTACCTCGGCGGGCACGCCATAGCTCTGCTCGATGCGGGACAGCACCGAGCCATATTGCTTGAGCATGTTGGATCCGCGGGTCATGCGCGGCGGCACCATGCGGCCTGAAAATTGCTCAAAGGTCTGGTCGAACACCTTCTGCGAATGATCTCGATTGAGCACGGACTGGTCGAGCGTGATGCCGGTGAGCCCGGCATTGATGGCCGGTTGCGAAATGCCCTTTGAAGCCGCTTCGCTCTTGAACGCCGTCAGCCAGGAATTGAAATTGCCGGTGCTGCAGGGAGCAGCCGCACGCGCCGGCGCTGCGGCAACGGCGAGCATGGCGCCGAACGCCAAAGCTGCAAGGAAGCGAGGTTTCGTTGCCACGAATTCCGGTTCCGACTCGAATGTCCTGATCGTGCAGCGCAAAATGTCGATGTCAACCGCGGCCAAAACAAGGCTGGTTCCTGAACGCCAAACCGCCGGATGGCCGGCGGCTTGGTCTCTATCCAGGGGCTACTCTTGTCGCTCAGGTATCATCCCGGCGCCGCCACGGAAACAGGTTGGCGGGGAAATCGGCCGCGGGCTTGCGCTGGTGAGGCGGGCGCGGCGGAATTGGCTGCGCATTCGGGTCGATCAGTACGGCTTCGCGATAAAGGTGCCAAGTGGCATGGCCGAGCAGGGGAATGACCACGGCAAGCCCCAGGAATAGCGGCAGCGATCCCACGACCAAAAGCGCCGCGACGATCAGGCCCCAGACCGCGATCGTCATCGGGTTCTTCGTGGCGACGCGTATCGAGGTCGCCATGGCCTCACCGGCGCTGGCGTGACGGTCGAGCATGATCGGGAACGAGACCACGCTGATGCAGAGTGCAACGAGCGCAAAGAGGAAGCCGACACCGCAGCCGACGACGATCAGCCACCAGCCTTGCGATGTGGTCAGTACGCGCGTGACGAAATCGGAGAAGCTCGAGGCGCCGCCATAGCCGAACACCGCGATATAGATGGCCTGTGCGGTTGCGATCCAAATCACGAACAGCGCGAGCAGCAGCGTGCCGAGCCCAAGCATCGCGCCGAAGGAAGGCGAACGCAGCACATCGAGCGCATCCCAGGCCGAAGCTTCTTCGCCGCGTTCGCGGTGACTGCTGAGCTCATAAAGGCCGAGCGCGGCAAACGGGCCGAGCAGCGCAAAACCGGCGGCGAGCGGAAACAACAGCGGTATCACCGCATAGCCAAAAGCGGCGCGCGCGATGAGCAAGCCCAGCACCGGATAGATTACGCACAGGATGATAGCGTGGCTCGGCACCGCCTTGAAATCCTCCCAGCCGAGCTTGAGTGCGCGGTGCAGATCGGAAAGCCGGATAGTGCGAATTTCAGGTGCCGCCTCCACGGGCTGCACCTGCGAGGGGACATTGTCGTGATAGGTTGTGGCCATGGTCGCTAACTCCCTTGCCTCGGACGGCCGGAACTCGCGCCGGGTCGGGGCGCGCGGCCGCCGATGGAACGATCACGATGGTGGCCGGACGTTTCTTCTGGCCATGTCGCGAGCTGAATGATCAGCATACTCCTGAATTGTTCCGTCGTCGCTCACGCCTGGGTGAAAATAAATGCCGCAGCGCAAACGCCCTGCACGTCATTCCGCCGTCATTTCGCCGCGGCTAAGCTCCACACCTTGTCCTAGGGTCGCATTGGCAAGCCCGATCGCGAGGTCTAGGGTCAGTGCCGCGATCCAAACCGGTGCCGCCGGGCAACGAAGGTTGTTGAAGGCCGTACCACCGCCTCGAATTCGATTGGGGAGCAATTTATGAGCATTTTCGGAAAAATCATGGGCGCGATCTTCGGCCATTCGGCCACAGCTGCTTCGACCGGCGGCGCCGCCGCTCCAGCCGGTGGCGGCGGAGCGCCCGCTGGCTCGGGTTCAACCGCATCGGCCGCGCCCTCCGCGGCGCCGGCGCAGAGCGTCGACGTCGCCTCGATCGTCGACAAGGCGGCCGCCGCCAAGCACGAGAAGCTGGAATGGCGGACGTCGATCGTCGACCTGATGAAGGCGCTCGATATTGACTCCAGTCTCGCCGCCCGCAAGGAACTCGCCAAGGAACTGGGCTACAGCGGCGATACCAATGATTCAGCCAGCATGAATGTCTGGCTGCACAAGCAGGTGATGGCCAAGCTTGCGGCGAACGGCGGCAAGCTGCCCCCGGAAATCAAGCATTAGTAGCGTAGATTTTTTCAGACCCTGACGCTGAAGGCCCGTGTCCCGGACATGGGCTTTTTCGCGTCAATCCGGAATTGCTACTCTGCAAGCTCGACGGATTGCCTGACGTGTCGATCGGATACTCTGATCTCCCTACGCCACGAGGTCGCGGTATTCCGGGTGCTTGCCCAGATAATCCACCACGAATCCACAGCCGGCGATCACCTTGTGGCCGTCGGCACGGATCATCTCCAGCGCGCCCTTTACCAGCTCCGAGGCAACGCCGCGCCCCCGCAGGCTCCGCGGAGTTTCGGTATGGGTGATGATGACCGCCTGCGGCGTCTGCCGGTAATTGGCAAAGGCGATCTGGTCCTCGACGTCGAGCTCGAAACGCTGCCTTGCCTTGTTGTCGCGGACGGCGGCCATGGTCTTATTCCCTGAGACGGATTTGCCTGCCTCATGTAGGCCAATGACCGTGGCGATGTAACCCTCAGCTCTTCAGCAGATCCCTGTATTCCGCATGCTTGCCGATCCAGGCCTTCACGAACGGGCATTCCGCGATCACCTTCAGCCCGCTCGCACGCGCCTGATCCAGCGCGCCCTGAACCAGCTTTGAGCCGATGCCGCGGCCGCCGAGCTCCGGTGGCACCTCGGTGTGGACGAAGGTGATGACCTTGCCGTCGAGCTTGTAATAGGCGGCGGCGAGATGGCCGTCGACCACGAGCTCGTAGCGACGGTGAGCGGGATTGTTGACGACGTCGCTCATCGCTTGCCTCACTGCTTCAGGGAGTCCGTGAGCATGGCGCGGATCGACCACGCTTCAGCGGCGCTGGCACCCTTGATGTCGTCGATCTTCCACGCGCTGGCCTCGCGCACGAAGACATAACGGACGACCTGATCCGCCGGCTTGCGCGCCGGCGCCGCGCGGGTGTAAATCGCGTTGATGATCGCGACAGGATCATTGGGAGAGGCAGGCTCGGGGCGGGCAAGCGGCGCTGAGGCGGCTACAAGCAGGCTTGTCAGGACCAGGCTGCGGCGTGTGATCATGCGGCTCCTCAATTCGATGTCGGGCCTGTTATAGATCGGAACATACACGCGCGCTGCGACGATATTTTTCTGATTGCAGCGAACCCGGTCGCGGATCGTGCGCACCAATAGCGATGGCTTGCCGCCCTTGCGGGATATCGCCCGAAGGCGATAAACAGGACGCCAAAATCCCGTCCACGCGGGCGTTTCTCAAGCGCCCCTCCCGCAAGAGGAAGCCCATGAAGCTCGTGCTGACCCTGCTCGGCGTCGTCCTGCTTGTCATTGCCGCCGTCTATTTCGTGGTTCCGGCCGATCAGTTGCCGGGCTTCTTTCCCGGCCATGAGAATGGCGTCGCGCGGGTGCATATGAAGCATGGCGTCGTCTCTGGCGTGATCGGCCTGGTCCTGATCGGTGCCGGCATCTTCATGGGACGGCGCTGAAGTGAGCGGGTACCCCATCAACGCCGAGAAGCCGCTCGGCAGTCAGGCGCGGATGTCGCGCAAGGTCATGAACCTCGCCTACATGCTGACGCAGAATGTACGGCGGCATGGCAGCCGCGCCGGTTTCATCTGGGCCGAGAAGAGTTTTACCTGGCGCGAGATCGACGCGCAGGTCTCGGCGCTTGCGGCCGCGCTCGCCGCGCGCGGCATCGGAAAGGGCGACCGCATCCTCGTGCATTCCAAAAATTGCGAGGAGATGTTTTTCTCGATGTTCGCGGCCTTCCGGCTCGGCGCGGTCTGGGTGCCGACCAATTTCCGGCTGATGCCGGATGAGGTGGCGTATCTCGGGACCTCCTCGGGCGCGAAGGCGTTTCTGTGTCACGGCGATTTCCCGGATCATGCGAGGGCGGTCACGACCGCCGCTTTCACCTGGCGGATCGGCGAGGAGGGCGCCTTCGGCGAGAGTTCGTTGCGCGAGGCGATGGCGATACATGCCGGCGCTTCGGTTGCAAATGTCGCAGTCGAGCATGACGATCCCTGCTGGTTCTTTTTCACCTCGGGCACCACGGGCCGCTCGAAGGCGGCGGTGCTGACCCACGGCCAGATGGCCTTTGTCGTCACCAACCATCTCGCCGACCTCACGCCCGGCACCACGGAAGAGGACACCTCGCTCGTGGTCGCGCCGCTCTCGCACGGCGCCGGCGTGCACCAGCTGATGCAGGCCGCGCGTGGTGTGGCGACCATCCTGCTGCCGACCGAGCGCTTCGACATCGCAGAAGCCTTTCGCCTGATCCAGAAGTATCGCGTCAGCAATCTCTTCACCGTGCCGACCATTTTGAAGATGATGGTCGAGCATCCCGCAGTCGACCAGTTCGATCATTCCTCGCTGCGCTATGTCATCTATGCGGGCGCGCCGATGTACCGCGAGGACCAGAAGTTCGCCTTGAGGAAGCTCGGCAAGGTGATCGTGCAATATTTCGGCCTCGGCGAGGTCACCGGCAACATCACGGTGTTTCCGGCCTCGCTGCATGAGGAAGAGGACGGACCCCTGGCGCGGATCGGCACCTGCGGCTTCGAGCGCACGGGCATGCAGGTCTCGATCCAGGACGATAGCGGCCGCGAGCTGAAGCCGTTCGAGACCGGCGAAATCTGCGTGATCGGGCCCGCCGTGTTCGCCGGCTATTACGACAACGTGGACGCCAACGTGAAGGCATTTCGCGACGGTTGGTTCCGCACCGGCGATCTCGGCCATATGGATGAGGAGGGGTTTGTCTACATCACCGGCCGCGCCTCCGACATGTACATCTCCGGCGGCTCCAACATCTATCCGCGCGAGGTCGAGGAGAAGATTCTCACGCATCCCGATATCGGCGAGGTTGCCGTCCTCGGTGTGCCCGACCCGTTCTGGGGTGAAGTCGGCGTCGCCGTCTGCGTCGCGCGCGAAGGTGCGAAGGCCGTGAGCGAAGCGGAAATGGCGGAATTCCTTGCGCCAAAGGTGCCGCGCTACAAGATGCCGAAGCGGTTCTTCTTCTGGGAGGCGTTGCCGAAGTCCGGTTATGGCAAAATCCCCAAGCGGCTGGTGCGCGATGAGCTGGAAGCGCGCGGCTTGCTCGATCTCAACAAGCCGGCCGAAACCTGATGCGCAGCATCAAGCAGCCCGGGCCGCCCGTCTCCTATCGCATCCAGTGGGTGGAAGTGCGCGGCCGCGCTTTTTCTTTCACGCTCGAAGCCGGCTTGCCGCTGCTGGAAGCCGCACGCCTCGGCTTTGCGGCGGAGGGATTTGCGAGCGGCACGCTGAACATCGGAAGCGGGACGCTCGGCCCGTTCGGTTATGTGATGCCGGCGCTGTCCAGGACCGGCGAGAACGCCGCGTTCTACAGCGAGACGTTTCGTCCGTCCGGTCTCACGCAGCTTCGTCTTGCGACATTGACGCTCGGCGTGCGCGACGGCGAACCGTTCTTCCATTGCCATGGCCTTTGGCGCGAGGCCGACGGCAAGATGAGCGGTGGCCATATGCTGCCGGAAGAAACGTTCGTCGCTGAGCCGCTCGAGGTGGAAGCCTTCGGCATCGACGGCGCGATGTTCGCGGCGGAGCCGGACCCGGAAACCAATTTCAAACTGTTCGGTCCCGTGGCGAGCGCTGCCATGGGTGCGCATACGACGAGCCGTGCCTTCGCGTTGCGGCTGCGGCCGAACCGGGATTTTGCGGGCAGCCTGGAAGCCTTTTGCCGCGAGCGCGGCTTCGCACGCGCAAAAATCCGGGGCGGCGTCGGCTCGACCATCGGTGCGCGCTTTGCCGATGGCAGCGTGATCGAACCCTTCGCCACGGAACTTGCGATCACCAGCGGGACCGTCGCGCCGGGCGCGGGCGGCGCGCTGGAAGCAACGCTCGACGTCGCCCTGATCGATTACACCGGCGGCATCGGCGAGGGCCGCCTGATCCGTGGCGACAACCCCGTGCTGATGACCATGGAGCTGGTGCTCGAGGTGCTGTAGCGCGAGGCTTTCAGATTCAACTGTCAGACAGCATTTCGCCGTCATTGCGAGGAGCGAAGCGACGAAGCAATCCCTGCGTCAACGAGCGGAGAAATGGATTGCTTCGCTACGCCCGCAATGACGAGCCGGACACAGTTTCGCCTTCTCGCGGCACGATTGGCCCGAGCTTTGCGAAACATCGCCCTCAAAAAACAGAGGACGCAGGGAATGCCGGATGCAGGCCGCACCCATGGCCCGCCTGCAACAAAAAACGCAGGCGGCAGTCACCACAGGTACGCCGAACAGTCCGGCATTCCCTGCGCAATGGTTTTCGGCTTATTCCGCGCTCTCCCCGGTGTGCCGGGCTTTGTAGCCACCGTCGCCCATAGATCATCATCTACGGACTTGATCCCAGCGTCGGGAGATCAGGACCACACAGCTTCGCCGTCCGTATCGGCATCGCTCGTCGGGCGAAGCCAATACGTCCATCGCATCCCGCACCCAACGTCCGTGACGATCGCGATACGCCCCTCCTGCGGAGCGGGATGGCGCTACCATAAGCATGATTTGCGTTTCGGATAAAGCGAAATATTTTTACCGGCGCAGCTTGACGGATTTTCGAACCGCCGCCCGACGGGCAAATCAGCTTTCATAACCCCTTGTGACCGCGCGGCTTTCGCCGTTGGCGCACATGCACGTTGATGTCGAGATCGATGTCGCTGACGCAGGTCTGCGTGGTGCGATGCGAGCCGCCCTCGTGCCATCGGCCGGCGCGGGCACGAGCATCTCTCACATTGGCGAGCCGCAGGCAGCGCCATTGCGGCAGCGTGCCCGAGCTGTCGCCGGCGAATTGCCAGGCCAGTACGACTTCCTCGCCGCTCTTGTTGGTGCCGATGATGTGCGGACAGAGCTCGCGATGGCGCCCCTCATAGCTGCAGATCACCTGCTGCTCACCGAGGATGGCATGGCGGAACAGCGTGTAGGTCGCGGACGGCATGCAGGCCGCTCATTCATCGAAGACGCGAAAGACCGCCGTTGACGTGACGAGCAGCTTCTCGCCCGCAAAAGCTTCGGCGTCGACGAACGCGAAGGTGCGCGTCACCTTCTTCACGGCAGCGCGTCCGGTGATCCATGGGCCGGGCGCGATGCCCGAGACAAAGCGGCTGTCGAGCGAGACCGTCGCGCAGCGGCGTCTGGTCGCCGCGAACAGCGTGCTGCCCAGGATGGTATCGAGGAAGCCCAACGCCGCACCGCCATGCAGGAAGCCATAGGGATTGCCGTGCCTGCTGTCGCTCTGAAAACCGTATTCGGCCGCGCCGGTCTCATCGCGCCGCCAGTAATAGGGGCCGTTGTGATCGATGAACCCTTCACCGAGCGGGAGCGGCTTGAAACCTTCCGGGGGCAAGGGGGCATCGGCGGAATCCTGTTGAACGGGCACAGCCCGCTGCGCTGGCTGGATTGACCGTAGCATCGGACGCAAGACGGCGCTTATGGCACATTGTTCTTGTTATGTTCTCTTGGTTGTGCGATGAAGGAGAGACCTCGCGCTGGGTGTGTGGGGAGGTAACGCCGCCGTGGAGCTGCTGAGTTTTCTTCTCTGTTTTTTGTTCGGGAGGCATTCGCCCGACAAACGGGGCTATTGCAGGCATTGCGGCGTCAAGGCGCAGGGATGACTGAGTGAAGTGAGCGATGGAGGCGGATCATCATGGCAAGACGACAGCGCGACATCAACCTGCCGGCGCCGTATCTCAAGCGGCTCTGGCTCGATCCGGCGCGCGTGTCGGACCGCGAAGCCTATCCGTTCTGCCTGCCGTTCCTGGCTGACGACTTCGAGCTGGGCTTCGAGCGCGCCATCACCATCATCGTCGGTGAGAACGGGACGGGCAAATCGACGCTGCTCGAGGGGATCGCCGCGCTCGCCGGCTATGACGGAGCCGGCGGTGGCAAGGGTTATAGGACGGTCGATCATTCCGGCGCGCTCGAAGTCATGGGCGGCGAATTATCGGAGGCGCTGCGCGCGAGCTGGTTGCCGAAGATCACCAAGGGCTGGTTCTTTCGCGCCGAGAGCTTCTTTTCTGTGGCGCGCTATCTCGATCAGGCTGCTCGGGAGGCTGGGGAGGTCGGACCGGGCTTCCTCTCACATTCCTACGGTGAGGGCTTTCTGCGCTTCTTCGAGGAGCGCTGTCAGCGCCAGGGCATCTTCATCTTCGACGAGCCGGAGTTGGCACTGTCGCCGACTCGCCAGATCGAATTCCTGAAACTACTGCAGATGATGGACAGGTCCGGCCGCTGCCAAGTCATCATGGCCACCCACTCGCCCATGCTGATGGCCTATCCCGATGCAACGCTGCTGCGGCTGACGAAATACGGGCTGGAGCCGACGACGGTCGAGCAGACCGATCACTACAAGACGCTGCGGGAGTTTTTCGAGGATCCGCGGGGGTTCGTGGAGGCGGCGATCGGGGAGGAAATGTAGGGTGGGTTGAGCGGAGCGAAACCCACCCTATGTGAGGATGATGGGTTTCGCTGCGCTCAACCCCTCCTACGCACTGTTTAGCTTGGTGATATGTTTCGGAGATGAGGTGCCGAAGTGTCAAATCTCATGGCCAGAATAACGATCGATCCTGGACGCATGCACGGGCGTCCATGCGTCCGCGATTTGCGTATCACTGTTGCGGACATCTTGAGTTTGCTTGCCGCGCGTCAATCGCGGGAGTCGATCCTCGAAGACTATCCCTATCTTGAAAGCGCCGACATCGACGCGGTGCTCAAGTTTGCTGCCCGTCAAGCCGACCATCCCATCATCGCGGCGAAATAGCTTTGCTTTTTCTCGTGGATGCGCAATTGCCGCCTTCGCTTGCTGGTGCTTTGCGTCAGGCCGGGCATGAGGCGATGCATGTTGCCGATCTCGACCTGGCGGCTGCCACGGACGGTCAGATTTGGAAAGAGGCTGTGACCCGTTCAGCCGTCTTGATCACTAAGGAGAGAGATTTCGCGACACAGCGTGCTGCCGTTCAAACTGGCCCGACTATTCTATGGGTTCGAATGGGTAACGTCGGAAATCGAATCTTGACCGCACGACTGTTGCAGTCGCTGCCACGGCTTTGCGCAGCGATCGAGCGAGGCGAGACAATTGTCGAATTTGTTGGAGGATAGAGTGTCTGGTGGAATGAGCAAACTTGCCATTGCCGCGAAGGACGATGGGTTTCTGTACGCTCAACACATCCTACGCATAGGACAGCCAAGGTATTTTCTTTGCCTATTCTGCGGCGACCGGCCTTAACTCGAAGATGCAGCCATGTTTTGCAGCTTCGGCGAGGTCACCGCGGCGGAGAGCCAGCCGCACGGAATTGAGCTTTTTGACATCTTCAGGCGAGAGGTAAGGTGACCAAGCGGTGTCGTCTTCGATCAATTCGACAGGCACCTCAGCCGCATATTTGCCTTCGTGGATGAATTCTTTTGATTTTCGTGTCATGGCTTCTTCCGCTTCAGAAAATCATGAGACCAGCGATCAGGGTCTGGTCGATAAGCCGTAACCAGCACCGCGGGCGTTCCATCGACTTTAGGGATACCCCACATGACATGGATAGGGCGCCCTTCAGCGTCGTGCTGCAAGACCAGTACAGACGGTTCCTTTCGGCTGTCCGGATAGTCTTCAATGACGACTGCCGATCCGATACTCGCTAACACGTCTTCTGTCAGAATATCATCAGCAACCAGTTCGCGGAAGCCGTGTTGTGAGACGCGATACTCGCCGCGGCCAACCAATGCTTGTATGCGACGGAGAGTTTCGTTCATGGCCGCCTTGATTCCAACCCAATGTCGCAAGGAGGCATATTGCACTGTAAGATGGACGAAAGTGCCAGCATGCGCTTCGCTATTTCGCTTCCAGTGAGATTACAAGGGTTGAACACGATGGCTTACATTGTCCATCCGGGTCGCTTGTTAAAGCGCGAATTGGCGGTTCGCAAGCTCAGTGCCAATCGCCTTGCTCTGGACCTCGGCGTGCCGTCAGGACGGATCACCGACATCCTCAATGGGCGTCGCGCGATCACGGCCGACACGGCGGTTCGGCTTGGTCGATATTTCGGCAGCAGCGCGCAATTCTCGCTGGATTTGCAGAGCCAATATGACATCGGCGTAGTGGAGTGGGAGAAGGGCGCCGAAATTACCCGCCTTGTGCGGCCGGCGGATGCGGCTTGAGTGGCGTCAACGAACTCGGAACGAAAGAGAGAGTGAATGTCGATTGACAGTGTCCAGCTCAGCAAATTTCTGGACTTTGTCCTCCACCACAAGCTTAGTGGCGTAAGATGTCATTCTTGCGAGGGTGACGGGCTTCGCTAAGCTCGACTATCCTGCGCTTTTCTGTCTATCTCACTCCGCCGCCTCGCTCGCACCGC
>CAVOML010000003.1:0-795426 GCA_963697015.1 uncultured Alphaproteobacteria bacterium | reverse complement strand
CACCCCTTCCGCCAGTATATTTGTGTCCGCCGCTTTCCGCAGTCTTCGGAAGGCCCTGCGAAACCGGCGCTTTCTGCAGCCAACTCGCTTTACCTTCCGTGATCGTCCGCCAGGATCCGCGTGTTGTTCGTCGTTTTTTCTCGCGGGTTCGGAGGACGTTTTTAGGAGAACGTGGCTTTAGGAGAACGTCATGGCTGGCAAGCTACGGCGATGCGCGGCCACTGGCAGCCCTTCACGCCAATGTCCGGTGTCGCGCGAAGCGGACGAAGGACCCGACATTGCAAGAACGACGCCAATGACCCGAAGCAGTCGTCAGAGCCGAGGTGAAGCATCGTTGCCCTTGCGAAAACGTACAGCGTCGGCTGCCATGCCGACAAACTGGTACGATAGCGCTGGGGGTGGATTAAGCGGCCGGACGGACAACCGGAAAATCTCTGCCGGGTGCCTTGTCAAGCCGCAGCCAAACCGGAAGCTGCCTTGCCATCTGGCGGTCACCCTCTATCGAAATTGCCTTTCCTACCACGGCGCGCCAAGCGACATGACCGAGATAGACGGCGACAAAATCAGCGATATTGCCCCGACAGATGAGATCGACGGCGAATCCTGGGTCCTTGAGGCACACATCCACGTCCAGGCGTTCCAACAACAGCCACATGACGCGGAATTTCGTACGGCTCGCCGGCACGCCGGAAAAATCGAAGCGCACGACCACGCGATGATCCGGCAGCGCTCCCATGTGTGCCAACGCGCGTTTCCTAAAGCCCCACGTCAAGAGAACGGGATCAAGGTCGGTAGGCTTGATCCGGTCGCGCGTATGAGACAGTCCCCAAAGACCCAACGCGGCCACGACTGGACGCAACTCTTCGCCTGCTGGCGTAAGCCAGTACTCATGACCGGCTCCGTCGGCGCGTGATCGACGTTCGATGACACCATGGTGTTCGAGATCTCTCAGTCGTGCCACGAGGACCGCGCGCGATACAAGCGGCACACCACGGTGTATGTCGTTGAATGAGTGAATGTCGTGCATCAGTTCGCGCAGAACGAGCGGCGTCCAGCGCGTCGCAAAAATCTCGGACGCCTTCGCAACAGGGCAGAACTGTCCATAGCCCTTCATAAGAGCATTGAACCACACCGGTGGCCGAATTGGCCAGTACTAAAAACAGACTTGCCGCACGACAGCGTTCCGCCATGCTCTCTGTCCGCCAAATGGATGGCGGGGGGTGCGGTACTTCGGCTGCGGCATCGGTGCCATGCCTTTGGGTGTTCTGCACGGCGACACACATCGAGGGAGCCATGCGATGATCTGCCGCGGCAGACAATGGTTCTTGTCTTTCGCTCGGCGGATACCGTGCAGGAAAAGCGAGCGAAGAGTCAGCTTTCAAATCTCGCAAATCGAACTAATCGCGGGCCCGCAAGGCCGAGCGATGAGCCATTTTCAGATGGTTGTATTCGAACGGGAGGAACCTTCCATGAACTCTAGAATGATGTTGTTTATTGCATCGGTATTCGCAAGCATCGTCATGCTATCGAATCCGGCTGTGACTGCTGCGGCCGAGCCCGAGGGGCAAATCACTATCCTCTACGATGCATTCGGCACAGATCCCGCGATGACGAAGGATTGGGGCTTTTCGGCCCTGGTCGAAGTCGCCGGAAAACGTATTCTGTTCGATACCGGCGATAACGCTGATATCTTTGCGGCCAACGTGAGGGCAAAAGGCGTCGATCTCAAAAATCTCGACTTTGTCGTCCTGTCGCATCGGCATTCTGATCACATGGCTGGATTAACCTATGTCCTGAGCCTCAATCCGAAAGTCAAGATTTACGCCCCGAAGGAAGGATTTGGCATTTTCGGCTCGGCACTACCATCCAGCTTCTATCGGAAAGACAATTCGCTTCCGCCAGAGATGCGATACTATGACGGAAAGCCGCCGGAGATTATGAAGTTCGGTGCCGCGTGGGCAAGCGCGAACTTCGAACTCATCGATCAGACCACCGAGATCGCGCCCGGCATTACACTGATTGCGTTGATTTCCGATGCGCCAGGCACGAAGGAGCTCAAGGAGCTATCGTTGGCGGTGAATACGCCGGACGGGGTGGTGTTATTAGTCGGTTGTTCGCATCCGGGAATCGAGCGGATCGTCGAGGCGGCGACCGCTATCAATCCAAGAATTCACCTGATCGCCGGCGGCTTTCACCTCGTAGTCGCCTCTGATGAGGTGATCGAAAAGGTAGTGACCGCTCTCAAGGACAAATTCAAGGTCGAAAACGTCGCCCCAGGGCACTGTACAGGTGAACCGACCTTTGCGGCCCTGAAGAAGGCTTTTGGTGCACGATACCTATATGCCGGCCTTGGCACCTCACTGGCGCTTGGACCGAACATGGGCTCTGACAGGCGGCGTGGTGAGGGACCTACGCCGGAAGACCTGACCACCTACCGCAAACTCGCCAGTCGCGAAGATCAGAATTGAGATCAGGCAGCTACACGCAGGACCGACCGTCTTGCCTATGAAGTGAGGCCAACGAGACTTCGCGCTAAAACGTCGTCGAAGCCAGCTCGATGTGCTCAAAGCGTTCTTGCAAAGCCGCCCATGACCATTGTTGGCCCAGAGCGTCGATATTGGCATGTCTGCTTGTGCGCCGCTGTTGGGGGTCAAGCGTAACCCTCCGCTGAGGGCCGCCTTGCAGGTCTGACCCGGGCGGTGCTGACTGTCGTTATGGACATCCTTAGCGACAGTCATCATCGGGTTCGGCGGCTCGAGGTGGTGGACAGCGGTCGGCGTCGGCGCTGGAGCGAAGCCGAGAAGTTGAAGATCGTGCGCGAGAGCCTGCCGAGGCCGCGCCTTGCATCTGCGACAGCTCGCCAGCATGGGATATCACGACAGCTTCTGCTGAACTGGCGCAAGGCATGGCGCGAGGGTCGGCTTGGAAAGGAAGCCGGCGCGGCGGGATTTGTACCGGCAATCGTGACGCCGGAGCTTGAGACAGTGGTCGAACGGACTGCATCGGGGGAAAGCCGCGTCGAGGTTGTGACCGCGAATGGTCGTCGGGTCATCGTCGGAGCGGGCATTAATGTCGCTGCTCTGGTTCGGATCGTGCGAGGCCTGGAGCAGCTATGATCCCGTTGCCGACCGGGGTGCGGGTATGGCTTGCGACCGGCTGCACCGACATGCGGAAGGGCTTTCCGTCTCTGGCTCTGCAGGTCCAGGAGATCTTGCAGCGCGATCCTTTGAGTGGCCATTTGTTTTGCTTCCGTGGGCGTCGCGGCAAACTGCTAAAGGTGATCTGGCATGATGGCCAGGGTGCTTGCTTGTTCACGAAGCGCCTTCATCGTCGTCGGACCCACGGCGAAGAACTGGAGCTATCGCTATTGAAGCGCCGGCGCCGATCTCACCGGAAGCGTAATGGCAGCGGCTGTTGACGCGAGCCATGCGCTTGAGGCGCTAACGTGGAATTAATCTCATCAGCCTATAGTCCAAGGCAGTTAGGTGGGTGCGCGTAAGAGGAGCCGTCGCGAGGACGATCCAGCGACGGCTCCCTTTTTTGTTCACTCATTTGAGGTCGATGCACGTGACCAGCACATCGGAAACGCAGAGCCAAACCGAACAACCCAAATCCACAGCACCGAGCGGGCGATCCAGCCGGAAATCGATCTTGGCGCTGTCGGTGTTCGCTCTTGGCCTAAACGCTACCGCGGCCGTCTATACACTGTCGCCTACCGATTTTGCCCTGCCGAATGTCAGCAATTTGGCCGAGCTGCTGCCGCATCAGAAAGCTTCCGCTGCAATACCGGATCCGGTTGTCGCCGCTTTGAAGGATATTCAGTCGGCCCAGCAGCAGCACGTTGCTTCGCTGCAAGAGAATAGCTCCTCACTGCAACAAAACACGGCTCTGCTTCAGCAGGATTTAACTACGCTTGCTTCTCTAAGGCAGAGCATCACGGATGAACATGTCGATGTGAGGAAGATATCTGCTCAGCTTTCCACGCTCATAGCGAAGGTCGACTCTCTGTCGCTGACGACCTCCTCGATCCCGGAGCCAGGTGCGCGCACCCGGTTTACGAGGATTTCGCACAGAAAAATATCTCGACTGCGAAGACCTGTCGGACCTGTTTCCGTGGGAGGCATGCCGCTGGGCTCGCCGCCCGCATCGATACTGACATTCGGCGGCTGATGTCGCATCGGCATCGTCTGACTTGAACCCCGCCGACGTTCATTGCGCCGGCGGGTTTTTGCTGCGCTCCACAACCGAGCCCGCCACTCATCGAGAAAAAAGTTTACGCCTGTTAGCTCTGTGCCTCAGTTCCGACATTGAAGACTCTCGGATGGGCCGCCATCGCGTCGCAATGTCGCGCCGCCGAATCAGGACACTGTAATAGCGTTCGATCCGCAGTTCGGCGCACGCGGCCTCAAGGGGGCATTGTACCGCGCTGGTCTTCCCCTTGAGGCCGCATTTTTCTATCCACACCCACGATACCCCGGCACGTCACCCACGGCGCGCCCCAAATCCTGGCGGCTTTCCACGAGCCAGCATCGGCGCGATCATGCCGGCATGGGAACAAAATCGCGAGAGGCAATCTAGGGCGCATCAATCCGCGCGGCAGCAGAGCGAGCTAAGAAAGCCAGGAAGGAAGCCGATAGGCTGGCGCTGTAGACTGTGACTCGCGTCACGGCAGGTTGTCGGGCGAGCATCTATAGCCTCCTCCAACCGGACGATGCGGATGGTCCCTTCGTCTTACGAGAGGAGACTGAACAAATGACTGCGCAGAAAAACGAGTTGAGCAATCGTGAAATCAGCGAACTCGAATTGACGACTGAGGAACTCGATAACGTGAGCGGCGGCTCGTTGAACGAAATCGGTGCCGCGGCCGCCATGATTGCCCAGGCCCAGGCCCAAGGCGTTGTCGGCATCAGGTTCATTGGCCGATAAATCGCCGCCAGCGACGGAAAGGCCGCCTCGGTTGGCGGCCTCTCTCATTTGTAGTGACTCTCGCGTTGCCGCCCTGGTACGCGAACGCAGCCAACCTGTCCGGTGGTGTTTTGGCGCAGGCGCTCGGCCGTTCCCCGAGCGTCAAGCTTACAGTCAGCTTACAGGCGTGGAAAAACGTTGAGAAAGTTTAACTTGGTCGGCAGCACCGACGGACGCAGGATGCCGGCACTGGGAGGCAAGCCAATGTCGGACCTCAAAGACTGTGAGATCGAGCGTCTCTCGCATTTGTTGGCGACAGGCAACATGAAGCACGCAACGGAGATTGCGCGCTTGTTGGGCCAGAAAAAGGAGCAACGGCAGAAACCGGATCCGCTGGTCGCGCTGCTGGAAAGCTTTCTTTCAAACAACCAGTTGAGAACTCCGTGAGCGAGCTTGACCGTCCGGCCTCGCCCCGTTCCGACACCTGCATGAAAAACCATCGGAGTGAAATGCTTCGGCTCGAGCATTTTGCCCGGAGCAAGCCAAACTCTGCGCCACGTCCGAAGGCCGGGCTGCAAACCCTGGCTGCGCACTATCACACGGCAGCCTTGCTCGAAGCGATCAAGGAAGCAATCGGCAACTACGCGGAATGCGAGACGGGGCATCGAGAGTATTTCTGTGGCCGACCGCATAGCGCGGGATGCAAGCACACCTGACGGTCGACATAGGCCGAGGGGCTACCGAATAGCTCGCGTCAAACTGGCACGAGAGCTGCTGCCGTGGGGCTCAGGGTCGGAGGGATGACCGACCAATAACCAGACTAGTGCCGCGATCGATGCTGCACCGGCGAGCAGCGTGAGCGAGTGGCGCGCAAGTTTCGAGGCTGCAATCGCCAACACCAAGACCAAGATAAGGGCTGTCCAGGTCATGCCTGATTGTTACAGTCGCGAACCCGGATTTGCAATTGACCGCGGCAGCGCCTTTGTCCGGTCCATGCCCCGCGAACGCATCGAACTCCCGCCCGCAGTCGCGTGCGCCTTCGTCCGCGACATGCAGGCCTCCTTTGCGCCGGCCACGACACGATCAGGAAAGACGAGATCGCCGCTCGGCAGATGCACGTGCCCAGGGAGTAGCAGGGGCCGCGGGAGAAGCCGGCTCGCATTGCCGACATCAGAGAGATGTTCGCGCAGACGAGGGACGGGGTCTGAGCGGCATTTAATTCCCTTATTTAATTTTCTGGACGATCGGCGCTCATTGTCATTGCGTCCGGCCGAGGCCGCATACCCCATTTGGGGTAATAGTTTGGCCCGTCAATTGGGCATTCCTGACCTTTAGCCTGTTCCGGGTCGGGAACTCCAACCGGCAGTTAGGAAGAGATTGCTATTTCAATTGACAGGATGTCCCTTTTTTGAAAGGCTACCTGATTAATTTAATTAAATCGGGGCTCCAATGAATGTTAGATGCACCGCGATCGCTGCTGTAGCCGCTGTCTGTGTTTCTTCGGCAGCCCGTGCGGATATCGTGACCGTCACCTACACCGGCGTGATCACGTCTAGTTCTCAGATGACAAGCGGTTTTGGCGCCAACAGTGGCGACGGTACTCTCGTCGGTGACAGCTACAAGGCGGTTTATGTATTTGACACTTCGAAGGGGGCCACTTCTTCGTCCACGAATCAAAACTATGCCTACGGTGGCCAAGAGTATTCCACTTTATCGCCGGTCCTCAGCGCAACAGCTTTCCTCAACGGCTATGCGACGCCATCCATCTCAGGATCGTATGCCGGCGTAATCGAAGGTGCGAATTTTGGCCCCGGTAATACAAGCGAGCAAAATCATCTAGCCGAAGATGTCGCTACGGCTGGTAACATGACCAGCTTCAACGTTCTCAACAACTACGTCTACAATAATCAAGGAACAATTCCGGGTTCGATTACGGCGGGTTTCACATATACTCCGGTATCCACTGATATCCAATTCAGCGAAGTTCTCTTCGAGACCCTCGATAGCGCAAACAATTTTATTGATCGTACTCAAATCAATGCACAAATCCTCAGCGTTACCGAGACGATAGGCAGCGTCCCCGAACCCTCCACCTGGGCGATGATGATCCTTGGCTTTTGCGGGATTGGCTTCATGGCCTATCGACGCAAGAATGGGGCATTGCTCCTAGCCTGATCGTAGGCTGAAGATCGCGACGATGCCGAAATCGGAACCGCGCTCGGCCTGGCGGATAGCGGCTTGTGCAAGAGCAGTCATGAGGTTCCCCTTCCTTTGATCATCGACGGTCACATGATGGCCGAGGCCTGTTTCCCGGCGCTTCTTCGGACCTAGCCTGATGAAGTCAGTTCCAGGATGCGATGGGAGAGAAGGGGACGCGGGCGCTCTAGCCAAGCGGTTTGGCGGTGCTATGGTGCAGGCAGTCGAATGCGCGTGCCCTGGGGTAGGTGAAAGGCGCGGCATCCGACTGCCCAGCCGCAGCGGCGGATGCGGCCCTTTTAGTTGTGCCATCAGAAGTTTAAGGAAGCCTCCTCGCGCAGTCGCCGAACCCTGTGCTGGGTAAATTTCGATAGCTGTTGGCCTGACGGCGAATCCGGCTGAACCTGTGGTGACTGCCGCCTGCGTTTTTTGTTGCAGGCGGGCCATGGGTGAGGCCATCACCCGGCATTCCCTGCACCCTCTATCTTCTGAGGGGCACGAAGGCGGTATCACCCGGGCGGATTTCCGCCGCGGGAACGTGAACTGCCGCGCCAGTTCTTTTCGAAATCTTCCCGAATTTCGTCTGCTAACATCCGCACATCAGGCGCGAACATACGGCAGCCCCTTTCAACAAATTCGGATGAGTGAAAGATGACCCAACAGTTCGACGCGATCGTGATCGGAGCCGGGCAGGCCGGCCCATCGCTCGTCAACCGTCTGACGGCGAGCGGAATGAAAGTCGCCATCATCGAGCGCGGCAAGTTCGGCGGCACCTGTGTCAACACCGGCTGCATGCCGACCAAGACGCTGGTCGCGAGCGCCTATGCCGCGCATCTGGCGCGCCGCGGCGCCGACTATGGCGTGATGCTGGATCAGCCGGTCAGGATCGACATGCGCAAGGTGCGCAGCCGTGCGGCGGCGGTTTCCGCCAACTCCAGCCGCAACGTCGAGAGCTGGCTGCGCGGCATGAAAGGTTGCACCGTCTTTCACGACACGGCCAGGTTCGAGGCGCCGAAGGAGGTGCGGGTCGGCTCGGAGCTGCTGTCCGCGCCGCGCATTTTCATCAATGTCGGCGGCCGCGCGGCCGTGCCCGAGATGCCGGGCATCCATGAAATTTCCTATCTGACCAACAGCTCGATCATCGAGCTCGAACGCGTGCCCGAGCACCTCGTCGTCATCGGCGGCAGCTATATCGGGCTCGAATTCGCCCAGATGTACCGGCGCTTCGGCGCCGAGGTGACCGTCGTCGAAATGGGACCGCGGCTGGTCGGCCGCGAGGATGCCGACGTCTCGGATGCCGTGCGCGATATCCTCGAGCGGGAAGGCATCCATATCCGCACCTCGGCTGAATGCATCAGCTTCAGGAAGGGAAATCCAGGCGTGTGTGTCCAGGTCGATTGCACGGAAGGTGCGCCGGAGGTCATGGGCTCCGACGCGCTGCTGGCCGTCGGCCGGCGGCCCAACACCGACGATCTCGGCCTCGATCGCGCCGGCGTCGCGCTCGACCCGCGCGGCTACATCACGGTCGACGACGGTCTTCAGACCAATGTCCCCGGCATCTTTGCGCTCGGCGACTGCAACGGCCGCGGCGCCTTCACCCACACCTCCTACAATGATTACGAGATCGTCGCGGCCAATCTGCTCGACGGCGACAAGCGCCGCGTCAGCGACCGCGTGAGCGGATACGCGCTCTACATCGATCCGCCGCTCGGGCGGGTCGGCCTGACCGAAGCCCAGGTGCGTGCCCGCGGAAAACCCTATCTCTCCTCGGTCCGCCCCATGACGCGCGTCGGCCGCGCCGTCGAGAAGGACGAGACGCTGGGGTTCATGAAGCTTCTCGCCGATCCGGCTACCAAACAGATTCTTGGCGCATCGATTCTCGGCGTGAGCGGCGACGAAGCCATTCACGGCATTCTGGACGCCATCAACGCCAAAACTCCCTACGACGAGCTGCGCTGGGCCGTGCCGATCCACCCCACCGTGTCCGAGCTGATCCCGACGGTGATCCTGGACCTGAAGCCCATGCCGGCGGCGTGAGGGTCGCTTACTGTGCGCAAGGGAATCACCTAGAGCTTGCCTGGGACACCCCGGATGAAGCCATGGAAGGCAGGCTCGACGTGAACGCGTTCGCGGCCGACGAGGTCGTTGCGGTTCGCGCCGCCGTAGCCGACGAATTGCGCGCGGGAAGGCTGCTCGAAGCCCAGAGCCTTTGCCTGCGCGCGCTCGAACGGGGCGCAGATACCCCCGAGCTCCTGCATCTGATGGCGCTGGTCAGCCTCGCGGCCGGGCAGTTCGATCATGCAGTGGAATGGGCTTCGCGCGCGATCTGGAAGGTTCCCGATCCGACCTACCTAACGACGCTCGGCACCGCCTTGCGCGGGCAGGGGCGGCGTGACGAGGCACTGCAGGTCTTCGACAAGGCGGTGCAGCTCAAGCCTGACGACGCCGAGCTCTGGTCCATTCTTGGAAACGCGCTGGTCGAAGCCGGACGCCTGCCGGATGCGCTGTTGTGCTTTCGCCATACCCTGTCGCTCGATCCGCGCCGGGGCGATGCGGCCTTCAAGGCCGGGCACATCCTCCACGGCATGGAGCAGTTCGAGGAGGCGCTCGTCCTTCTCAACCGGAGTGCCGAGCTGCAGCCGGATCATGTGCCGACGCTGCAGGCCCGCGCCGTCGTCCTCAAGGGCCTGAACCGGATCGAGGACGCGATCGCCGATAACAGGCAGGCGATCGGGCTTGATCCTGGCAATGCCGATCTCTGCGTCAATCTCGGCAATACGCTGCAGGCGCTCGAACGGCACGAGGAGGCGCTGTCCTGGTACGACCGCGCGCTCCAGATCAGGCCGGACGGCGCCAGCGCCACCAACCGCGCGATGTCGCTCACTGCGCTCGCACGCTTCGGTGAGGCGATGGCCGCCTACCGGCAATCCCTGGCTCTCGATCCGAACCAGCCCAGGGCCGTGTGGAATCTCTCGCTGCTGCAGCTCCTGATCGGCGATTTCGAGGCGGGCTGGCGCGGCCGGGAAGCGCGCCGGAATATTCCGGAGCTGATGGCCGGCTATCCGATCACGGACAGGCCAATGTGGCTTGGGGAAGAGCCCATCGCCGGCAAGACGATCGTGGTCTGCCAGACCGAGGGGCTGGGCGACGGCATCCATTTCGTGCGCTACGTCCCGATGCTGGCGGAACGTGGCGCACGCGTCATCCTCGTGGTCGATGCGCAGCTCCATCCACTGCTCCGCCGGTTGACCGGCGTATCCGAGTGCCTGATGAAATCACCGCAAACGGTGGTGCCGCCGTTCGACTTTCATGTTGCGATCGACAGCCTGCCGCTCGCGTTCGGGACGAGGCTGGACAGCATCCCGGCGGCAAAATCCTATTTGCCTCCGCCCGACGCCGAGCGGATCAAGGCCTGGGAAGGCCGCCTCGGCCGGCGCACAAGATTGAGAGTGGGCCTCGTCTGGTCGGGCAATCCGCATTTCGGCAATGACCGCAACCGGTCGATGCCGCTCCGCACGCTGTTTCCCCTGCTCGATGTCGACGCTGATTTCGTCAGCCTGCAGAAGAATCCGAGGGGAGAGGACGCCGAGGCGCTGCGTGAGAGGCCGGAGATCGTCGATTACACTGCCGATCTCTCCGATTTCGCGGAGACCGCGGCGCTGGTGTGGTGTCTCGATCTCGTGATTTCCGTCGACACCAGCGTCGTCCATCTGGCCGCGGCTATGGGCCGTCCAGTCTGGCTGCTGGTGCCATTCGTGCCGGATTGGCGCTGGCTGCTCGGCCGCAACGACAGCCCCTGGTATCCCACGTTGCGAATCTTCCGGCAGGGCGAGACGCGCGAATATCGCAGCGTCATCGAGCGCGTCCGTGTGGAACTGGCCGCTTTGGTGAAGGCGGCGTCGAAGTCCGTTGCTTCTGACGGCGGGGAGAGCGCGTGAGCCGCGAGTTGCGTTATTGGGGGCCGTCAAATTCCGGAGGCGGGGCGGCCGCCTCCGTCAATATCGGCTGGTGTCAGGTGGCGAAGGCGAAGGCCAGAAGGCCCGAGCAGAGCAGCACAAAGCCGGCTGCGGTCAGGGCCAGGAAGCCGTCGGCAACAAGGTCATGATGGCGCATGTGACATCCTCCTTTTCCGACGCTCGCCCGAATTGTTTAAAACTTTCCGAACGGGTTTAACTGAACGAGGTGATGCAGTGGCACTTCGGGAGTCGTTTGGCCGCGCGGGATCAGGCCCGCGACAGCACTCCCTCGAACGCGTGGGCAATGAAGATCCCGGCGCCAACCAGACCCATCACCGCTGTGAACATTTCGAACATCGCAAACTTCCTTTGCGCCCCGCACGAAGCAAACGACGCGCAAGCCCGCACAGTCAAAAGGATTTCCGGCAAGCCGCCCACAATGGGGAGCGACTGGGGATTTGGCGCAACACGTGTGTCAAACCAGAGCAGGCGAAAGTTGCGGGAGTGGCGCAAAAGCAACGATTGATTCACCATCGTGACATCCTCGTAAAAGCCACCCCATTTCCGCCGTGTTCTCCTTGCGGTATCCTGTGTTTCCTGGTGCGGAGGCGGGCCCGCATCACTGCCAATGACCGGAACTGCCTCGAGACGGGCGGCTGCCCGGTGGAATGGTAAATGGGGCGAATGGGGATCCAGCAGATAGATTCGGCGTGGCGGGTGGCGCGAAGCGCCGCCGTCGTCGGTGCCTGTCTGGCGCTCGCCAACTGCGCCTCGTCGGGCAAGTTCGCCAGCCGGGTAGACCCGAGATACGGCGTCTCCTCCAGCCCGCGGGTGGTCGCTTACGGCGAGGCTGTGCCAAAGGGCGGCGGCACCTACCGTGTCGGCAAGCCCTATATGGTGGCGGGCCGGATGTACGTGCCGGAGGAGGACGTCAACTATCGCGAGGATGGTTTGGCGTCCTGGTACGGCGATGATTTCCATGGCCGGCTGACCGCCAACGGTGAAGTGTTCGACATGGACTCGCTCACCGCCGCGCATCCGACCCTGCCGATGCCATGCTACGCGCGCGTGACCAATCTCAGTAACGGCAAGTCGCTGATCGTCCGTGTCAATGACCGCGGGCCCTATCACGGCAACCGCCTGATCGACGTCTCCAACAAGGCCGCCGAGCTGCTCGAGTTCAAGAACAACGGCGTGGCCCGCGTCCGGGTCGAATATGTCGGTCGCGCCCCGCTGGAAGGCTCCGACGACCGCCAGCTGATGGCAACGTTGCGCACCGGAGTGCCGGCGCCGTCGCCGTCGCTGGTGCGCGTGGCCTCGGCCCATCCCTTCGTGCCGGAGGCGCCGACACGCGGTCATGCCGTCCGCGGCGAGGTTCCGATGCCGGAGGACCGGCCCTACAGCCTCGGCAATACCCAGGCCGACTACGCCTCGATCAACGCAACCTCGGAAATGTCGGCTTCCAGCCGCGCCCGCGGACGCGTGCTCGATAATCCGCGCGAAGTCTCCTACGAGGGCGATGCGCGCTACAGCCCGGCCTATGCGCCGGTGGATCCGCGCGGCCCGAGCGAAATCCTGAGCGGCCGCGGGCTCTATTAGCCGCGCTCTATGGGCTTGCCATCCCTTCGACGGGGGCCACATTCTCCGGTGAAGAGACGCGCAAAAGCTCGGTTGTTTGGGTAGGGTCCAACTGTTAGAACGCGCGTCATCCAACAGGCGATTTGCCGATGGCACCCAGGCTTTTACCGTTCCGCACGTTCCAGGTTTCGCGCCGCGGCCTGTTTCGCTGCCTGATCTCCGGCCTGGTCGTGGCTGCGATCGGGTGGGGCGGCTACACCCATGCCGCCAATCAGAGCGTGCAGGGCGCCAAGAAGCCCGAGGAGTTCGCCTTCGATGGCGATGCGCCGACCGCCATCCTGATCGAGGCGAACAGCGGCAGCGTGCTGTTTGAGAAAAATGCGGACGAGATGCGTGCGCCCTCCAGCATGATGAAGCTGATGACGGCGGAGGTGGTGTTCCACCAGATCACGGAAGGCAAGGTCAAGCTGACCGACGAGTACCGGATCAGCGAGAACGCCTGGCGCCGGGGCGGCGCGCCCTCGGGCACATCGACCATGTTTGCCGCGATCAACAGCAAGGTATCGGTGGACGATCTCCTGCACGGCGCGATCATCCCGAGCGGCAACGACGCCTGCATCGCGCTCGCCGAAGGTATCGCCGGCAACGAGCGCATCTTCGCCGCCGACTACATGACCAAGCGGGCGCGCGAGCTCGGGTTGACCAAGTCGACCTTCGGCAATTCGAACGGGCTGCCTGATCCGGCCAACAAGATGACGGTACGCGAGCTTTCCATCCTCGCCCGCCACATCATTCTGGACTATCCCGAGTTCTACAAATTGTTCGGCGAGAAGGAATTCACCTGGAACAAGATCCGGCAGCAGAACCGCAATCCGCTGCTCAATTCCATGGAAGGCGCCGACGGATTGAAGACCGGCTACACCAAGGAGGGCGGCTACGGCATGGTCGGATCGGTCACCCAGAACGGCACGCGGCTGATCGTCGTCGTCAACGGCCTGGAGGACTCCGAGGATCGCGCCACCGAAGCCAAGAAGATGCTGGAATGGGGCTATCGCAATTTCGAGCCGCGCACGCTGTTCGCGGCCGATCAGACGCTGGGCTATGCGCGGGTGTTCGGCGGCGAGAGCCGCTCGGTCAAGCTGACGTCCCCGCAGCCGGTCAAGGTGATGGTATCGAAGCAGGGCAACGACAAGCTGATTGCGCGCCTCGTCTACAACGGACCCGTGCGCGCGCCGGTTACGGCCGGCCAGCAGGTCGGCGTGGTCCGGGTCTGGCGCGGTGGCAATGTCGCGATGGAGCAGCCGGTCTATGCCGCGGAAGCGGTCGGCGTCGGCTCGACGATGCGGCGGGCGGTCGACGGCGCCCAGGAGCTCGTGATCGGCATGTTCCGCGCCGGCGCCGCGAGGCTCTGACATGGCGGAGACCGTGATCAGACGTACGGCAGGGCGAGGGCGCTTCATCTCCTTCGAGGGCGGCGAAGGCTCCGGAAAATCCACCCAGATCAAGAAACTGGCTGAACGTCTCGAAGCGGCGAAGCTGCGCACGATCGTAACCCGCGAGCCCGGCGGCTCTCCCGGGGCCGAGGTGATTCGGCATCTCATTCTGTCCGGCATGGGAAAGCTGCTCGGAGCCGAAGCGGAGACGCTGCTGTTTGCCGCGGCCCGTGACGACCATGTCCGCACCGTGATCCAGCCCGCGCTCAATCAGGGCACGTGGGTGTTGTGCGACCGCTTCTCGGATTCGACGCGCGTCTATCAGGGCAGGGTGGGGCATGTCGCGACCGGCCTGGTCAACGCCATGGAGCGCGTGACCATCGGCGATCTCAAGCCGGACCTGACTTTCATCCTCGACATTCCCGTGGAAGTCGGTTTGAAGCGCGCCGCCGCCCGCCGCGGCAACGCCGCGCCCGATCGCTTCGAGTTGGAGGACATCAAGTTCCACCAGAACCTGCGCGAGGCCTATCGCGAGATCGCTGCAAGCGAGCCCAAGCGCTGCGTCCTGATCGATGCCAACGCCGACGCCAACACAGTGGCCGCGACTGTCTGGGCCGCGTTGCGCGAGCGCTTCTTTGCGGCACCCGCCGCCAGCGTGGCCTCTACGGCATGAGTCCACGCCAGGCCGAGGCCGAGATCAGCTCACCGCATCCGCGCGAAACGAGCGTGCTGTTCGGGCATCGCGTTGCGGAAGCAGCCCTGCTCCATGCCTACAAGAGCGGGCGCATTCCGCACGCCTGGCTGCTTGGCGGCGCGCAGGGGATCGGCAAGGCGACGTTGGCCTATCGCATGGCCCGCTTCGTGCTGACGCACCGTAATCCGTTGGCACCTCAGGCGCAGCGCGCCGAGACGCTCGCGATCGATCCGAATGAGGCGGCCGCACGCCACATCGCTTCCGGCTCGCATGGCAGCCTGCTGGCGCTGGAGCGCACCGCCAACGAAAAGGGCGTGCTGCGCACCGTGATCACGGTCGACGAGACGCGCGAGACCATCTCGTTCTTCGGCTCGACCGCGGCGGTTGAGGGCTGGCGGGTCTGCATCGTCGACACCGTCGACGAGCTCAATCCCAATGCGGCCAATGCGCTGTTGAAGATCCTCGAGGAGCCGCCGCAGCAATCGCTGTTCCTCCTGATCAGCCACGCGCCGGCGCGGGTGCTGCCAACCATCCTCTCACGCTGCCGCAAATTGCCGATGCGGCCGCTTGCGACCGACGATGTGATCCGCGCGGCGGCGCAGGCGACCTCGCGCGAGACCAGCGATCCCGCGCTGGCCGCAGCCGCCGCGGCCTCCGAGGGCAGCGTCGCCCACGCGCTGACGCTGCTCGGCGGCGATGCCCTGAAGCTGCAGCAGCGCACCGCCGCGATGCTCGAGAACTTGCCGAAGGTCGATCCGCGCGAGCTGCATGCGCTCGGCGAGGCGCTACCGCTCTCGGACCGGATGGCGCTGACCACCTTCATCGACAGCGTCGAGCGCTGGATTTCCGAGCGCCTGCGCACCGACGGCCGGTCCAACGCCAACCTGCCCCGCCTTGCACGACTGGCGGAGGTGTGGGAAAAGATCGCCCGCGCCGCGCGCGACACCCAGGACTACAATCTTGAACGAAAACCGCTGGTTTTCTCGGTGTTCTCGATGCTAGCGGAAGCCACGCGGTAGGCGTTTCCCGTTATCCATTCCAACCACCTCGTTCGAGCCGACAGTCAAGGATTTCGTTGTGGCGAAAAAGTCTTCGAAGAAAAAAAAGTCTGGGAAGGCTGCCAGGAAGGATGCCAAGGCGGCGCCGAAGAAGCGCGTCGTGAAGAAGGCCAGGAAGGCGGGCAAGAAAGCCGCGAAGAAGGCAGCGAGGAAAACTCCGGCCAAAAAAGCCGCAAAGAAGGCGCCTGCCAAGAAGGCCGCGAAGAAATCGGTTGCGAAAGGCAAAGCTCGGAAGTCCAAAGCTTTCGAGGTCAAGGCTTTCAAGGTCAAGCCTTTCAAGGTCAAGCCTTTCGAGGCCAAAGCACCCGAAACCAAGGCTGCGATACCGGAGTCTACAAAAGAGACGGCTCCCAAAGCGATGGCTCCGAAGCCCGTCGCCGCCGCAGCTCCGGCTTCATCGCGCGGCAACATCTTCTACATCACGACCGCCATCGCCTATCCGAACGGCCAGCCGCATATCGGCCATGCCTATGAAGCGATCGCGACCGATGCGATCGCGCGCTTTGCGCGGCTCGACGGCAAGGACGTATTCTTCCTGACCGGCACCGACGAGCACGGGCTGAAGATGGTTCAGACGGCGCAGAACGAGGGCCTGAAGACCGAGGAGCTTGCGGCGCGCAATTCCGGCCGCTTCAAGGCGATGGACGAGCGGTTGAACATCTCCTTCGACCGCTTCATCCGCACCAGCGAGCCGCAGCATCATCGTTCCAGCCAGGCGATCTGGAATCGCATGCTTGAGAACGGCGATATCTATATCGACACCTATGCCGGCTGGTATTCGGTGCGCGACGAGGCCTATTACGCCGAGGACGAAACCACCGTCGGTGAGGACAACGTCCGCCGCGGTGCGCAGGGCACGCCGGTCGAATGGGTTGAGGAGAAGACGTTTTTCTTTCGGTTGGCGGCCTATCAGGACAAGCTTCTGGCGCTCTACGAGAGCGAGCCCGATTTCATCGGACCTGACGCGCGCCGCAATGAGGTGATGAGCTTTGTCAGGCGCGGATTGAAGGATCTCTCGATCTCGCGCACCACCTTCGACTGGGGCGTCAAGGTGCCGAACGCGCCCGAACACGTGATGTATGTCTGGGTCGACGCCCTGACCAATTACATCACCGGCGTCGGTTTCCCCGATGAGAGCGACAAGAACTGGCGCTATTGGCCGGCCGATGTGCACATCATCGGCAAGGACATCATCCGCTTCCACGCGGTGTACTGGCCGGCGTTCCTGATGTCAGCGGGCATTCCCGTGCAGAAGCGCGTCTATGCCCACGGCTTCCTGTTCAACCGCGGAGAGAAGATGTCGAAGTCGGTCGGCAATGTCGTCGACCCCTTCAACCTCGCCGACCAGTATGGCGTGGACCAGATCCGCTATTTCTTCCTGCGTGAGGTCGCGTTCGGCCAGGACGGCAACTACAACCACGAGGCCATTGTCGCGCGCATCAATGCCGATCTCGCCAACGACCTCGGCAATCTGGCGCAGCGTTCGCTGTCGATGATCGCCAAGCAGTTGGGCGGCACGCTGCCGACACCGGGCGAGTTTTCCGAGACCGACAAGGCGATCCTGGCGGAAGCCGACGCCATGGTCGGCGTGGCGCGCACGGCGATGGCAACGCAGCAGATCCACCAGTGGCTGAATGCCGTGTGGTCGGTGGTGGCGGAAGCCAACCGCTATTTCGCGGGCGAGGCGCCGTGGGCGCTGGCCAAGACCGATCCGGCGCGGCAGGGGACAGTGCTTTATGTCACCGCCGAGGTCGTGCGCCAGATCGCGATCCTCACCCAGCCCGTGATGCCGGCAGCCTCCGAAAAGCTGCTCGACAGCCTCGGCATTCCCCGTGGCGGGGCGCGGATGTTCTCAGCGCTGGGCGGGAAGGCACGGATTGCGCCCGGCACAATGCTGCCTGCGCCGCAAGCAGTCTTCCCCCGTTACATCGAGCCCACGGCGACATAGATACCGTCCATGCTCGTCGACAGCCATTGCCATCTGGACTTCCCGGATTTCGCCGCCGATCTCGACGCTATTGTCGCACGAGCGGCAGAGGCCGGGATCGGCCGCATGGTGACGATCTCGACGCGGGTGAAGCGGCTCGGCGGGCTGCTTGATATCGCCGGGCGCTTTCCCAACGTCTATTGCTCGGTCGGCACCCATCCGCATCACGCCGACGAGGAAGACGGAATCTCGCCGGACGAGCTGATCGAGCTCACCAGGCATCCGAAAGTCGTCGCGCTGGGCGAGGCGGGTCTCGACTATTTCTACGACAACGGCTCGCCGGAAGCGCAGGCCCGCGGCTTTCGCGCCCATATCGCAGCCGCACGCGCCACAGGACTGCCGCTCGTCATCCACACCCGCGATGCCGACGAGGACTGCCAACGCATCCTGGAAGAAGAGGTGGCGAACGGCCCCTTCCGCGCGGTGCTGCATTGCTACACCGGCGGGCGCGAGCTTGCGATGAAAGCGATCGAGCTCGGGCTCTCGATTTCGTTCACGGGCATCCTGACCTTCAAGAAATCGGAGAGCTTGCGCGGACTCGCGGCCGATCTGCCCGCCGACCGCATCATGGTCGAGACCGACGCGCCATATCTGGCGCCCGGCAAATTCCGCGGCAAGCGCAACGAGCCGGCCTATGTCGTCGAGGTCGCGAAAGTGCTGGCGGAGACGCGCGGCGTCTCGCTGGACGAGATTTCGCGCCAGACATCAGAAAACTTCTTCCGCCTGTTCTCGAAAGTACCGCAGCCAGCCGCCGCATGAGCTTGACGCTGACAATCCTTGGCTGCGGCTCTTCGGCCGGCGTCCCGCGCCCGGCGCTCGGCTGGGGCGCCTGCGATCCCAATAATCCCAAGAACCGCCGCCGCCGTTGCTCGCTGCTGGTCGAAGAGACCAACGGGCAGGGCACGACGCGGATCGTGATCGACACCTCGCCCGACCTGCGCGAGCAGTTGATCGACGCCAACGTCGATCACATCGACGCGGTGTTTTTGACCCACGAGCACGCCGACCAGACCCATGGCATCGACGATCTCCGCTCGGTGGTGCTGCACCAGCGCCGGCGCATTCCGATCTATCTCAATGAATCCACCGGCAGAGAGATCCTGACCCGGTTCTCCTATTGCTTCGTCTCGCCGCCCGGCAGCGATTATCCGCCGATCCTCGATCATCACCCGATCGAAGCGGGCGAGAGCCGTACCATCGCAGGGAAGGGCGGCGCGGTGGCGCTCTCGGCGTTCAACGTGCAGCACGGCACCATCCCCGCGCTCGGCTATCGCATCGGCAATGCCGCCTACACGCCCGATCTCAGCGACATCCCGCGCGAGAGCTGGCCGGCGCTGGAAAACCTCGATCTCTGGATCGTCGACGGGCTGCGCTATGCCGGCCATCCCAGCCATTTCAGCGTCAACGATGCGCTCGCCTGGATCGACCGGTTCAAGCCGAAGCGCGCCGTCATCACCAACATGCACTCCGATCTCGACTATGAAGTGCTGCGGCAGACGCTGCCTTCAGGCGTCGTGCCGGCCTATGACGGGATGAAGCTCGCGGCGGAGTGACGCCGCCGACGTGTTTATCGCTTTGCAGCATACTGCAACTTCGGCGTAAGCTCGCCCCGTCCATGCAATCTATCCGGGGAGGAAGCCGTGGACGTTACGCTCGAGCGTTCGACCATGCGCAAGGTCTATTTGCGCCTGCTGCCCTTTGCAATGCTCTGTTACATTCTCGCCTATGTCGACCGCATCAATGTGAGCTTTGCCGGGCTGACCATGCGCGACGACATTGGGATGTCGGCCGCAACCTTCGGCTTTGCCGTCGGCGTGTTCTATTGGGGCTACTTCCTCTTCGAAGTGCCGAGCAACGTGATCCTGGAAAAGATCGGCGCCAGAATCTGGATCGCGCGGATCATGATCACCTGGGGAATCCTCGCGGCGGCGACCGCCTTCGTGAAGGATTCGACGAGCTTCGGAATCGTGAGGTTCCTGCTCGGCGTCGCAGAAGCCGGATTCTTCCCTGGTATCATCCTCTACTTCACGTACTGGTTTCCGTCCAACCATCACGCCAGGATCGTCGCGGGCTTCCTGGTCGGCCTCCCGGTTGCGGTCGCGATGGGCTCGCCAATCTCCACGGCGCTCCTCGGTCTCGACGGCCTGTTCGGGTTGCGCGGCTGGCAGGTTATGTACATTGCGGAAGCCATTCCTACCGTGGTGCTCGGCGTCATCACCTATTTCGTGCTCACCGACCGTCCGCAGCAGGCGAAATTCCTCACCGCCGAGGAGCGCAACTGGCTGGTCGACACCATCGCCGGGGAGCGGCGGGCCACCGAGCAGGTGCGCCGTTACACGCTGTGGGAAGCGCTGTACAATCCGAAGGTCTTGCTGCTGGCGCTGAATTTCTTGGGCATCGTCACCGCAAGCCTCGGCATGCTCTTCTTCATTCCGCAGATCATCAAGTCGCTCGGCAACTACAGCAACATGACGGTCGGCTGGCTCACCATGATCCCCTACATCTGTGGCGCCATCGCCATGGTGGTTTGGGGGCGTGTGTCCGATCACATGAACGAACGGCGCTGGAATCTGTTCTTCGGCTGCGTGTTCTCGACCCTGGGCCTTGTAATCGCCGGCATGACCATGGGGACGTGGTGGGCACTCGTCGGGATGTCGATCGCCGCGATGGGTTTCTATGGCTCCAAGGGTCCGTTCTTTGCCATGCCGCCGATGTTCCTTTCCGGTCCGGCGCTCGCGGCCGGCATTGCCTGGATCAACTCGCTCGGCAATCTCGGCGGCTTCTTCGGGCCCTGGTATGTCGGCGTCATGAAGGACATGACCGGCAGCTATGCCGGCGGGCTCTACGGGCTCGCCTTGCTTGGCTTCATCTCGGCTCTCGTCTGCGCGCTGTTCCTGCACATTCCCAAGCCGGTGGTGCCGGAGGCCGTCGCAGCGCCTGCCGAATGATGCCTCAGGCTGAGATCGCCTTGGCCGACTGCACCTCGTTCCGCAGCAGGTATTTCTGGATCTTGCCGGTCGACGTCTTCGGGATGGTGCAGAACACCACCGCCTTCGGCGTCTTGAAGCCGGACATGTGGTTTCTGCAGTAGGCAATGATCTCGGCCTCAGTCGCCTTCGCGCCGTCTTTCAGCTCGACGAAGGCGCAGGGCACCTCGCCCCACTTCGGATCCGGTTTTGCAACCACCGCGGCGAACAGCACGGCTGGATGCCGGTAGAGCACATCCTCGACCTCGACGGAGGAGATGTTCTCGCCGCCGGAGATGATGATGTCCTTGGAACGGTCCTTGATGATGACGTAGCCGTGCTCGTCGAGCACGCCGAGGTCGCCGGTGTGGAACCAGCCGCCGGCAAAGGCCTCGTTCGTCGCCTTCTCGTTCTTCAGATAGCCCTTCATCACGATATTGCCGCGGAACATGACTTCGCCAATGGTCTCGCCGTCGCGCGGCACTTCCTTCATCGTCTGGGGATCGATCACGGTGACGGCTTCCTCGAGCGGGTAGGCGACACCTTGCCGCCGCTTGAACTGCGCGCGCTCGGCGGCCGGCAGGTCATCCCAGCCCGGCTGCTCGGCGCAGACGGAGGCGGGGCCATAGACTTCGGTCAGCCCGTAAACGTGGGTGAGCTTGATGCCGATGTTCTCGGCGCCCTCGAGCACCGCGACCGGGGGCGCCGCCCCTGCGATCAGCCCGACCACGGGCTTCGCGCTTTTACCCTTCGGCGCATCGGGCGCGTTGATCAGGGTGTTGTAGACGATCGGCGCGCCGCACATGTGGGTGACGCCGTGCGCCTCGATCAGCTCGAAGATCTTGGCCGGATCGACCTTGCGCAGACAGACATTGATGCCGGCAGAGGCCGCCATGGTCCAGGGAAAGCACCAGCCGTTGCAATGAAACATCGGTAAGGTCCAGAGATAGACCGGATGCTGGCCGAGGCCGCCAGCGAGGATGTTGCTGACGGCATTGAGATACGCGCCGCGGTGGTGCGTCACCACGCCCTTGGGATTGCCCGTGGTGCCCGAGGTATAGCTCAGCGCAATCGCGTTCCATTCGTCGCCCGGCCGCCTCGCAACGAAATTCGGATCGCCCTGCGCGATGGCCGCTTCATATTCCAGCCCGCCGATGCGTTTGCCGCCCGCGAAGGACGCGTCATCGACGTCGATCACGAACGGCTTTGGCCCGCTCATCAGTTTGAGCGCATCCGTAATCACCCCCGCAAATTCCGGATCGACCAGAATGATCTTCGCGCCACCATGATCGAGCTGGAACGCGATGGAGGACGCATCGAGGCGGATGTTGAGCGCATTCAGCACCGCGCCGGCCATCGGCACGGCGAAATGCAGCTCATTCATGACAGGCACGTTCGGCAGCATCGCTGCGACCGTGTCACCTTCGCCGATGCCTTGCCGCGCGAGATACGACGCAAAGCGCCGGCAGCGCTCATAGGTCTCCGACCACGTGAAGCTGCGGCCCTCATAGACGACGCTGACATGGTTGGGATAGACGGTCGCGCTGCGCTCCAGAAAACTCAGCGGCGTCAGCGGCACGTAGTTGGCGGCGTTCTTGTCCAGACCGACATTATATTCGCTCATCGGTCACCTCCAGGGTGAAGACTCTACAGGAAGCCTATGGAAATCCACGGAAATATTGCAACAAACGCAAGCCCGATCAGGAGCGCCAGCATATAGCCCCAGATCGGCTTGATGCCTTGGGCTGGATCAACGCGCCCGATGGCGCAGGCCGCATAATAGCCGACGCCGAACGGCGGCGCGAACAATCCGACGCCCATCGCAAGGATGATGATTATCGCATAGTGCACTTCGTGCACGCCGACGGCGCGCGCGATCGGAAACAGCAGCGGCCCAAACAGCACGATCGCGGGAATGCCTTCGAGCACGCTGCCGAGGATCACGAACGCCAGGATCGACACGGCTATGAAGCTGCCGGCGCCACCCGGCAGGCCGGTCATCGCGGCCGCAAGCGCCCGGGAAAACCCGGATTGCGTCAGGCCCCAGGCCATGCCGGTGGCGCTGCCGATGATCAGCAGGATCGCACCCGACAGGCACGCGGTCTCGACCAGCATCGGCAGCAGCCGCCTCCAGTCGAAACCGCGATAAACCAGCAGGCCGACGATGAAGCCATAAACGATGCCGATGGTGGAGACTTCGGTGGCGGTCGCAATGCCCTCGACCACGGCGTAACGGATCACGAACGGCAGCGCGAGCGCGGGCAGGGCGACGACAAAGGTGCGGCCAATCTGGCTCGCGCTTGCGCGCTGCACGTGGCTCAAGTCCTCTTTCCGGTAGCGCCACCAGACCAGCGCCGAGAGCGTGATTGCGAGCACCGCACCGGGCAACAGACCACCGGTGAACAGCGCCGAGATCGAGACGCCCGTCACCGAGCCGATGGTGATCAGCACGAGGCTAGCATTACAGTTGCCGTTTTGCTTTGAAGTGCGCACGTTGAGCGGCGGCTTGGTGAGCTCTACGCCAGAATGACCATGCAATGATATGTGCGGGTTGGATTCGCTTTCGAGCGAGTCTGATGGCGATGCGGCGGACTTCCTGGATTGACCAACGGATCAATGACGGCGTGGCGATGCGCTGGTTTTTGCCGTGGTTCGGCGTTTGGTTTTTTTTGGCGGCGGATTGGCGCGATGTCGGATCGCCGCCATCATGGCGAAGGCGAGCATCGCCATGGAAACGTGGCGATGCCAGCCATGCCAGGATCTGCTCTCGTTGTGATCGAGCCCGAACTCGTTCTTGGCGGTCTCAAAACTGTCTTCGATTGCCCACCGATGGCCTTCGACTGCCACCAGTGTTTCGATGGATGTTCCCGCTGGACACCAGGTGGTGAAGAAGGCGAGATCGCCATCGGCGATATGGCGACGGATCAGCAGACCGCGCGTCCACAGACCCGGATTTGCGTCGTTTGATTCTTCGACTTCCAGATCGGCCAATTCGAGATAGCACCAATCATGCAGCCGCGGTCCTTTGGTCCCGGCTCCTGCGGACAGGCGTTTCCAGTCGGACGCAGGCCGCGTCCGGGCGATGTCGGCGGCCGTGCCGGCGACCGATCGACGCTTGCCCCAGGAATGGAATACATGAGCGCTGCTGACTCCGAGTACATAGCCTTTGCCCGCCTGGCGTAGTTGCTGTTCGATGTCGCCGACACCGTAGACCGTATCGCCAGCAACCCACTCGAATGGGACAGCCGCGGCTATGGCGCGTGCGATCATTCTCGTCGCAAGCTTGGGTTTGGTTGCAAAGCCGGCGTCGGGGGGCACGTACGCGGCTTTGAGGCGATCCGGATCGTCGGTCCATTCCTTCGGAAGATACAGCGCGCGATCGATGAAAGCATGGCCGTGGCACGAAACGTAGGCAGCGAAGACGCCGATCTGGCAGTTGGTGATTTTGCCCGCGGAACCCGTGTATTGCCGCGCTACCCCGCACGACGCCTTACCCTGTTTGAGAAAGCCGGTCTCGTCGATCACCAGCACCGCATCGTCATCCGCCAGATGCTCGATGACATAGTCGCGAACGATATCGCGCAAAGCATCCGCGTCCCAATCGCGGCGACCCAGGATCGCTTGCTGCCGCCATGGACCAGGATCGCCTGCCGCCTCCGCGCGCATCCATCCGGTCTTGCGTTGCTCATCTCCGAGCAGGCCTTCCAGAAACAAGCCTGCATTCGTCGCAACACGATCTTGATTGAACAACGGACGTATCCGTTGCTTGATCTCACGAAGCGACGCCGCCCACAGCGCAAGCGTCTCTTCAATCGACGCTGTCTGCGCCCACGATCTTCGAATCATGGTTGCCCATGGATTCAGAACCGCTCATAAAGGGCAACTGTAATGCTAGGCGGAATGGTTTCGGTCTGCGCTCCGGTGGCAGCGAGCAGGGCGACGAGATCCCCAGGCTTGGCGCCGCGCTGCTTCATCTCCGGAAACAGGACGGGCGCCACCGCCGCCATGTCGGCGGCCTTCGAGCCCGAAATGCCCGACACCAGATACATTGCGCCGACCAGCACGTAATGCAGGCCGCCGCGGACATGGCCGAGCAGGCTGGCGAGAAACGCCACCATGGCGCGCGCCATGCCGGTCATTTCGATGAGAAGACCGAGGAAGACGAACAGCGGCACCGCCAGCAGGATGAGGTGGCTCATGCCCTCGTCCATGCGTCCGACCAGCACCATCAGCGGCGTGTGCGTCGTGAGTGCGAGATAACCGAGGATCGCAAGCCCAAACGAGAAGGCGATCGGCACGCCCGAGAACACGCAGAAGCCGGCGACGCCGACAAAGAAGATCACCAGATTGAGGTTGCCGAGCGGCCGCAGGAGCGGCTGCGCCAGCCAGAACAGCCCAATGACCACGGCAACCGACACCGCCGCAGCCACAACCACCCGATAATTGCGATACCGGACCAGCCGCAACAGCGCGAATGCGGCCATCAGGCAGGTGCCGACGGGCAACGCAGCCGCGCGCCAGCTATTGGAAATCTGCAGCGCCGGTGTGGTGATGAAGCTTTCTTCGTAGGCGTATTCGTAGGCCGCATGCAGGATCAAAAGCAGGAACGCCAGCGCGGCGCAGGTGGCGACCACGTCGAGATAGGCCCGCATCGCCGGCTTTGCGTTCGCAACCAGCGCCGTCATGCGCATATGCTCGGAACGGCGGAGTGCCACGACGGCGCCGAGCATAGCGAGCCACAGGAACAGGATGGAGGCGAGTTCGTCCGACCAGATCAGCGGCTGGTGCAGGACATAACGGGCCACCACGCCCGCAAACAGGATGGCGATCTCGGCAACCACCAAAATCGCCGCCGGTATCTCGACCAGGAGTCCAAGGTAAAACTCGACCAGAGCCACACCCGAAGGCCGGCGAGGGGGCGCCAGCGCGACCTCCTCGACCCCGATTTCCGTGACCTCAACCTGAGCCATGACGGCCCTCAATTACGACAGCTTGCCGACCGCCTTTTCGAGCAACTCCCAGGCGTGCTCGCCATATTTACCTTTCCACTCGGCGTAGAAGCCGGCGGAACGGAGCTTGTCGCGGAACGGCGCCACGGTCGGTTGGTTGAACACCAGACCCTTGCCGGCCAGATCCTGCTGCAGGCTGGCATTGAGCTTGGCGACGTCGGCGCGTTCGTTAATGGCGGCCTCGTTGACGTGCTTGGCGACGATGGCCTGCATATCGGCCGGCACCGCTTGCCAGGCACGACGGTTGGCCAGGAACCAGAAGCCGTCCCACATGTGATTGGTCAGTGAGCAGTACTTCTGGACTTCATAAAGCTTCGCAGTCGAGATGATCGCCAACGGATTCTCCTGGCCTTCGACGATCTTGGTCTGCAGCGCCGAATAGACCTCGCTGAAATTGATCGAGGCGGGGGCCGCATCGAAGGCCTTGAACATCGAGGTCCATAAGGGCGATACCGGCACGCGGATCTTGAAGCCCTTAAAATCGTCTGGACCGTTAATCGGCCTGGTCGACGACGTGGTCTGCCGGAAGCCGTTGTCCCAGATCTTGTCCATGACATCGAGGCCCGCCTTCTTGATCTCGCCGCGCACATAGCCGCCGAGATCGCCGTCCATGGCCTTCCAGACGGTGTCATAATCCGGGAAAGCAAAGCCGATACCGTTGATGGAGGCCGCCGGCACCAAGGTCGACAGGATCAGACCCGACAGCGTGAAAAACTCGATGCCACCGGAACGAATTTGACTCAGCATGTCTGTGTCGGAACCGAGCTGGTTGTTCGGAAAAATCTGAAGCTCGAAGCGGCCCTTGGTCTCGGCCTTGATCGCCGTCGCCATTTCCTTGGCGCGCGCGTTCAGCGGATGGGAATCCGGAAGATTGTTGGCATACTTATAGCTGAACTCGGCGGTCTGGGCGCGCGCGACATGCGGTGCGCTGACGCCGCTAAGCACGGCAGTCGCGGCGGAGGCCTTCAGTAGAGTGCGGCGTGAAAAGCTCATTCTCGTTTCTCCGATTTTCTTGTTCTTCTGAGCCGCAATCCCGTACGGACCCCGACGCTGTCAGGTCATCTGCGATCTCCGTGAATCCCGACGCTTATTGCAGCGTCCGGAGGCGGCGGCAATATCGGCTTTCAGACGATCGTCCGAGCGGCATGCGGGTCGGCGTCGGGGGCCGCGGCGATCTTCATGTAGATCACCTGCCAGCGCAGCTTTTCGCTCTAAATATCTGATCTAATTGAATATATAAATATTCCATAATATACCTTATGCGAATCATGGATATCGGGATCGCGCAGGCTGGCTGTGGCGATCGATCCAAATTGAGTCTGGTGGGCCCTATCTTAAGTCCAGCCCAGGAAGTTGAGTTTGACAGCCTCGTTGGGCGCGCGCGATGCTCTGGTCGAGCTACAGGAGAAACCCGAGCGCCGCCTCGCAGCGGTCCTGGACCTTTAGGGTCAGCAAATCGTCGGCACGTGTCCGGCCAAGATTGACGGCCGCGATCGGAATGCCGAACCGAGCTGCTGCCAGAGCGAACCGGAACCCCGAATAGACCATAAGGGACGAACCGACGACCAGCATGGCGTCGGCCTCCTCTAGCGCCTGTATCGCCGAGGTGACGTGCGCTCGCGGAACGTTTTCGCCATAGAACACGACGTCGGGCTTGAGGACACCGCCGCAGGATGAGCAAGACGGCACGGCGAAGGTCGAGAAGTCCATCTGACTGAGTTCAGCGTCCCCGTCTGGCAGCGCGGCGGCGTCCAATTCTGCCCAGGCAGCGTTGCGGCGGATCAGGTCGTCCTGGAAATCCGCCCGCCGGCTCGTCGCCGAGCAAGCCTACACCGGACAAGGTCGAGTCGTCCGTGGAAGGTCGATCACTGCCCTGCTCCCGGCCGCTTGATGCAAGCGGTCGACATTCGTGCATTGGATGTCGATCCGGATTCCGGCTATCCGCTAATTTCGACATGCCCCTCCTGCGGGGGCGATCTGCTCTGGTGCGACACGCGCGATCTGGACCGGTGCTCCGTCTGCTCCGCACGGCTCTCGAAAGCCTGCGCTTCACATTGGCCCGACACCGGATACCCGCGGTTGTTTGCCAAGCTGTTTTCGTCGGATCCCTCCGTGCGGACCCGTGAACGGCGGAAGCTGCCCAGCGAAATCCAGACCTGGATGGAGGCGGACATCCTGTCCTTCGTTGATCGTTTGGCTGCGCTCGAAGCGCGCTCGCACCAAGTAGACGCTTGGTGTCGTTCCACCGCGGTCAAATCGCTATTCGGCGGCAGGGACGCCATGGTGGATCGAATCCGCCAGGCGTTCGAGTTCTATCGGGCCGGGAATGCGAGAACAGCCAACTCGGTCGCCTACGCGCGGGTGAGCGTCATTATGCGCCAGCATTCAACCACACGCGCCGCCGCGAGTTTGCTCGACCTGTTAGCGAGGATCTGATGAGACGTCGAACGTTGAACCCTGTCGAGGCGATGGTCGTAGACCGCATCGGGAAGACGATCAGCGCCAACGAGGCGAAAGAAGCCAACCTGGTGTTGCCGTGGATGGCCGCGTTCTTTGCTGCCAGATTTGTCACGATACTGACCGCAGCCCCGGCGGGATGTTGCAGCATTCTGCGACGAACGGGCGAAGACCAGAAATCCTCGTTCGATGGCTCGCTTGGTGGCGCTCATAAGGTTGATCTTCGCCATGTTGTTGGGCGCCGGACTTCGGGATGACGATCCGTCGAGCGGCTTGAAACCGCCAGCCTACGCGAGAGACTTCGTTCGATACGACGTTGACGACGCACTTGTTCGAGAACTGCTCGACAAGCAGCGGCTGATAACCATGCGCGCGACAATGCGCACTATGTTCGTTCAGAAGCGGCGCCTAGCCATCTTGTCGTTTTCGGCGGCCGGTGCATTCTGCTCCGAGATCTCGATCCTCGATTACGTCAACGTCAGCTTGACGCTTGCCGCCAGGGAACATGTTCGCGTTGGACGGTCCGCCGGCAATGAACGCGACCTCCTTCTTGGCGGCGACGGATTGAACGCCGTCGACGACTATATGCGGCTGAGGCAGAAGATACCCGCGGTGTCCGACGGAGCTTTATTCGTGTCGCCCCTGATCCCGTTTGCCCGTCTTGCTTGCCGTTCGATTTCGAACGAAATCGGCTTGGCGATCGAAGCGACGGGCATGACAGGCACGGGTCTTTCGCCGGCCACGCTTCACAGAGCCGTAGTGGGGGATGCATTGAAGGCGGGACACGGCGCGACGGTCGCCGCTGCCGCCGGCGGATATAATTTGCTTCCCTTCTCGAAGCCGGTCCCGGCTTCCGCAGGAGAGATGTCCGATCTTATTGAGCGGCATCATCCGATGAGCAGGATGCCGCCTACCTAACATTGACGGCACTCTCCGGCTCCGTTCGGTAGCGCTTCTAAGAGGGCGCTGTTTTTTTGTGTTATTACAGCAGCTTACAGCGTCTTCCGGAGACTCAATCTTCGACTTGCTGAATCTACCGCAGCCTAAGAATCAGACTTACTCAAACTCAAGGTCGATTGTGGCGACACCATTGAATTTACTAGGATATTTGGTAGTTCAGACTCAGGGTGAACCGAACGCTACACTGGCGCTGCTCTTCCTTCCCACGATGACGATCGCCGGCGCGTTGTTCCTGACGGCTGGGCTCCTTCAAGCGGGTCCAATACATCGGTACTGTACGCGAATGAAGAAGATCGGCTTTCTTTCATTTGGGCATTGGACGGCCGTGCCGGATTCTGAGACCCGTTCGGCTGCCGACACGCTTCGTCAGTCAATCGACCTGGCGATCGCTGCGGAGGAATTGGGTGCCGACGGAGCCTATTTTCGGGTGCACCACTTCGCACGTCAGCTCGCCTCTCCTTTTCCTCTTTTGGCAGCCGTGGGTGCGAAGACCAGCCGCATCGAGATCGGCACGGCTGTCATCGACATGCGTTACGAGAATCCTTTGTACATGGTCGAGGACGCGGGCGCCGCCGATTTGATCGCCGGCGGGCGCCTGCAGCTTGGAATCAGCAGGGGGTCGCCGGAGCAAGTGATTAATGGATGGCGCTATTTTGGGTATCAACCGGCCGAAGGTCAGAGCGATGCCGACATGGGACGGCGCCATGCCGAGATATTCCTCGACCTTCTGCGCGGCCAAGGCTTCGCTCAGCCCAATCCGCGACCCATGTTCGCCAATCCGCCCGGCCTACTCCGCCTCGAACCCTACTCGGAAGGACTGCGGGAACGAATTTGGTGGGGTGCCGGTTCAAATGCGACAGCCGTCTGGGCGGCCAAGCTCGGTATGAACCTGCAGAGCTCCACTCTCAAGGACGACGAGACGGGCGAGGCTTTCCACATCCAGCAAGCCGCTCAGATTCGCGCCTATCGAGCAGCGTGGAAGGAGGCCGGCCACGAACGCGAACCCAGGGTGTCGGTGAGCCGCAGCATCATCGCGCTGATCAATGATCGCGATCGCGCCTATTTTGGTCACGAGGGCAATGAGGATGACCAAATCGGTTTGCTTGGAGAAAACAAGCGCGCGATCTTCGGCCGGAGCTACGCCGCCGAGCCGGATGTGCTGATCCAGCAGCTCAGGGACGACGAAGCAATTGCCGAGGCCGACACTCTGCTTCTTACCGTCCCCAATCAACTAGGCGTCGCCTACAATGCCCATATCATGGAGGCGATTCTGAAGACCGTCGCTCCCGCCCTGGGCTGGCGGTGACGATCGCCGGCTCCCAGGATCATTTTTCGCACGGCCCAACATTCCGTCTACTATCGAGATAAATCCCGCATTTCCTGTATGAGACGCTCCCATCGGGCTTCGTCACTCTCCTGATGCATCGTTTCCGGCTGTGGTTCGGAGAGGGCTCCCGGAGGGGGTGCTTCTGGAGCCGGTTCAGGAACGGGTACTGCCTCAAGCGAACGCGGGGTTTCCCCCTCACCTCTGAACGCCGCCCAGAAACAGGCCACGCCGATCCTCGCCAGTTTCCACCGTGAGACGGGTATGGTGATCTTTGCCTCTCGATCCATCGCGCAAAGGACGCCATTGACGTACACAATCACCTTGTCAGGACCGCCCCGCCTTCCTCGTTCGGTGGCATCGTAAAATCGGCCATCAGACCGGTTGCGATAGATAAATCTGGCTTCCATGACCCGATCTCCGTACGACATTCGGAGGATGGGAAAGGTCAAAAAAGACCGTCGGTTTGGCCGCCTCTCCCGATCCTGATATTACTACCCTCCCCCCTCGGCAGATGTGGCCCCGGCGCCACGGATACCCCCTGAATTTCGCCTAACGCGAGGGCAGCGCGACTTGAATGCGCGCCGCCTCACGGGCGCATTCGCGACGACAGGCGAATTTGGTTCAGGGCCGCGTCTTGCCGCGGTCGCTTTTTTCGCTGGCCCGGCGCAGGGCTTCCGCGAGCGCCCCGTCTCCTGCGGCTTGTGCCGCGGGCTTGCGCGACGACGATGGTTTCGTGGGACTGCTGGAACTCTCCCGCGAAGAACCCTTCGCCTCCTTCTTGCTGCCGGTCTCATCGTCAAGACGCAAGGTCAGCGCGATGCGCTTGCGGGCAACCTGAACTTCCAGCACCTTCACCTTGACGATGTCGCCCGGTTTGACCACCTCTCGCGGGTCCCGGATGAAAGTTTTCGACATCGCGGAGATGTGGACCAGCCCATCCTGGTGCACGCCGATATCGACGAAGGCGCCGAACGCGGCAACGTTGGTGACGGTCCCCTCCAGGATCATGCCGACCTTGAGGTGCTTGATCTCCTCTACCCCCTCCTTGAACACCGCAGCCTTGAACGCCGGACGCGGATCACGGCCGGGCTTTTCCAGCTCGCGCAGGATGTCCGTCACAGTGGGCAGCCCGAATGTATCGTCGACGAAAGCCTGCGGCTTCAGCTGACGCACGATCTCGCTGTTGCCGATCAGCGCCTTGATGTCGCTTTTGGTCGAAGCCAGGATCCGCCGCACCACCGGATAGGCTTCCGGATGCACGCCCGATGCATCCAGCGGATCGTTGCCGCCATTGATGCGCAGGAAGCCGGCGCATTGCTCGAACGCCTTGGCTCCAAGTCGCGGCACCTCCTTCAGCCCCTTGCGGGATTTGAACGCACCATTGGTGTCGCGATGCTGCACGATGCTTTGCGCAAGGCCCGGGCCGATGCCGGACACCCGCGCCAGCAGCGGCGCAGACGCCGTGTTGACGTCGACTCCGACCGCATTGACGCAGTCCTCGACCACGGCATCGAGCGAGCGCGCCAGATGACTTTCGCCGAGGTCGTGCTGGTACTGGCCGACGCCGATCGCCTTGGGATCGATCTTCACGAGCTCGGCGAGCGGATCCTGCAGGCGCCGCGCGATCGACACGGCCCCGCGCAGGGTGACATCGAGCTCCGGCAATTCCTCCGAGGCAAAGGCGGAGGCCGAATAGACGGAAGCGCCCGCCTCCGAGACGACGATCTTGGTCATCTTCTGGTCCGGCAGCCGCTTCACCAATTCGGTTGCGAGCTTGTCGGTTTCACGGGACGCCGTGCCATTGCCGATCGCAATGAGATCGACGCGATGCGTGATCGCGAGCTTTCCCAGAATCGCCAGCGCCTCGTCCCATTTTCGTTGCGGCTCATGCGGATAGACCGCCGTGGTGGCCAGCACCTTGCCGGTCGCATCGACAACCGCGACCTTGACGCCGGTGCGGTAGCCGGGATCGAGACCCATGGTCACCCGGGCGCCGGCCGGCGCCGCAAGCAACAGGTCGCGCAGGTTCGACGCGAACACGCGCACGCCTTCAGTCTCGGCCTGTGTCCAAAGCCGCATGCGCAGATCGATATTGAGATGCACCTGGATCCTGGTGCGCCAGGCCCAGCGTGCCGTTTCGGCCAGCCAGTTGTCGCCGGGACGGCCCTGCTGGGAAATGCCGAAGCGCTTCATGATTTTCAGCTCGTAGGAGCTGGAAACGCCTGGCGCCGGCGGCTGCGCTTCCGGCTGCATCTGCAGATCGAGAATCTCCTCCTTCTCGCCGCGGAACAACGCCAGGATGCGGTGCGACGGCAGTTTGTGCAGAGGCTCCTTGAAGTCGAAATAATCCTTGAACTTTTCTCCTTCCGTCTTCTTGCCTCGGCGGACAGCGGATCCCATCCATCCCTGCGACCACATCTCCTCGCGCAGCGCGCCTTTCAGATCGGCGTCTTCGTCAAAGCGCTCGGTCAGGATGGCGCGCGCGCCCTCGAGCGCCGCGGCAACGTCCCCCACCCCTTTTTCGGCGTCGACGAAAGCAGCCGCTACGGCCTGTGGGTCGCTTTGCGGCTGTGTCAGCAGCATCTCGGACAACGGCTCAAGGCCCGCTTCCCTGGCGATCTCGGCCTTGGTGCGGCGCTTCGGCTTGAACGGCGCATAGATGTCTTCGAGGCGCCCCTTGGTGTCGGCGGCGAGGATCGCCGCTTCCAGAGCAGCGTCGAGCTTGCCCTGCTCCCGGATCGAACTGAGCACGGCGGTGCGCCGCTCGTCGAGTTCGCGCAGATAGGTCAGCCGCTCTTCCAGAGTACGCAATTGCGCATCGTCGAGTGCGCCGGTCAGTTCCTTGCGATAGCGGGCGATAAATGGAACCGTGGCGCCCCCATCGAGCAGTGCGACGGCGGCATCGACCTGCTGTTCCCGAACGCCAAGCTCTTGCGCAATCTGCTGCTGGATCTTTGCCACGCGAACTCCCACTGAATCACCCGAGGCAACCAGGTTGCCGGCTGCGGGGCGCCGCTTATGGACCATGTTCGAATGATTCATCAAGCCAGGCAACGGAGTTGTTCACCGTAGCGCCGCGATCCAAACCTTATATCTGCCAAAATGTAGGGTGTACGGCCTGCGGATCAGGACACAAACGTCGGCGGCCCCGTCTCGACCCCGACGCCTTCTGCGGCATCGGGGATTTCGCGAAAAGCGATCTCGCTGGTGGAACGCGCCATATCATTTCGGCACTGGTCAAATGCGCCGACCGCGCCCAAAATGCGCCAGATGAATTAAACAAGCCGACGAAACACAATGCCGGCGAAAGCGGTTATCCGACAGCCGCCAACGGGAGGTCCATCATGCAGGAAAGCGTCAGCCGTCCGGCCCAATCTCGCGCCATTCCGTTCGACACCGCCAAGCTCGATGCCTTGATGGAGCAAGCCGGGATCGACCTGCTCATCGCTACCTCCAAGCACAACGTGCAATATCTGCTCGATGCCGAGCGCGCGATCTTCTTCGACTACATGGATGCGCTCGGGGTCAGCCGTTATCTGCCTGTTTTCATCTATCCCAGGGGCGCGCCAGAGAAGGCCGGCTATGTCGGCAATCCCCTCGAAGCGCACCAGCGCGCCGTCGTGCCGCTCTGGGTGCCCGAGGTCCAGAACAAGAGCATGGGTTCGGTCGACGCCATCACCCGCGCCGCGGAGATGATCAGGAAATCCGGCGCGCCGATGAAGCGCATTGGCGTCGAGATGGCATTCCTGCCCATGGACGCCGGCAAGGCGCTTGCCGATGCGTTTCCCGGCAGCGAGATCAAGGACGCGCTGTTCGTGCTCGAGCGGCTGCGCGCGGTGAAATCACCGGCCGAGCTCGCCAAGCTCAAGAAGGCCTCCGAGCTGGTGACGGAATCCATGCTCGAGGTGATCGCCCGGCACGGACCGGGCACGACCAAGCGCGAGCTGTTCGACGCGTTGCGTGTCGCGGAGGTCAATCGCGGGCTGACCTTCGAATATTGCCTGCTCGCCTGCGGCGACAGCCATAACCGTGCGCCCTCGCCGCAACGCTGGGAACAAGGCGACGTGCTGTCGCTGGATTCCGGCGGCAACTACCACGGCTATATCGGCGACCTCGCGCGCATGGCCGTTCTGGGCGAGCCGGACGGCGAGCTGAAGGATCTGCTGGCCGAGATCGAAGCCGTCCAGCAGGCGGCTTTCGCCACCGTCAAGGCCGGCGCCATGGGCGGGGACATCTACGCTGCCGCCGAGAAGCGGCTGGCGCAAACCAGCCAGCGCGACCACAGCGAATTCCTGGCGCACGGCATGGGTGTGGTCAGCCACGAAGCCCCTCGCCTGACCAACAGCGGCCCCGTCCCTTACGACGATTACGATGCGCACCGGCCGCTTGAAGCGGGCATGGTGGTGTCGATCGAAACCACGATGAAGCATCCCAAGCGCGGCTTCATCAAGCTTGAGGACACGGTCGCGGTCACGCCGACCGGCTACGAGATCTTTGGCCAAAGCGGTCGCGGCTGGAATATCGGCGGCACCGCGGCGCGGTAGCGATGCTTTATCGGCCGCGGAACCGCGGTTTTCGCCGCTCCCGGAACGCGGCAACGCCCTCTTTGTGATCCTCGCTCATGCTGGCGAGCGCAAACTGGTCGGTGTCCATATGGCTTGCGAGATCGTCGAGCGCATAAGTGAGCCGGTTGACGGTGAGCTTGGTCATCGCGACCGAGATCGGCGGCTGGCGCGCAACTTTCTCGGCAAGCAGCATCGCGACATCGAAGGCCTTGCCGGGTTCGGCGATCTCTTCCACCAAGCCCCAATCATGCGCTTCCTGCGCTGAGATGCGCTGATCCGCCAAAATCACCGCCTGCTTGGTGCGCGCCGGCCCGATCAGATGCAGCATCCGGGGCACGCTCTGCCAGCTCATGTTCATGCCGAGCCCGATCTCGGGCACGCGCAGATGCGCGTTCTCAGCCATCACCCGGAAATCCAGCGCGACCGCGAGCGCCACGCCGCCGCCGACGGCAAAGCCCTCGATGGCGCAAATCGTGATCTGCTCGACCTCCTGCCAGGCGCGGGTCAGCCGCGGCCCGACCTTCAGCGCCCGCCTGAGTCCGCCGAGGTCCATATCCCTGCGGGACCGGCCTTCTGGGTCCTTCAGATCAAACCCGGCGGAAAACGCCTTGGCGCTGCCGGTCAGCACCACGACGGAGGTGTCGGCATCGTCCTCGAAGCCGCGCGCGACAGACGTTAGCTGGCGCATCGCTTCCGGCGACAACCCGTTGAGGCCGTCACCGCGGTCGAAGCGGACCACGGCGATGCGGCCATCGGGGCCGAGCCCCTTTTCGATGCTGAGAAATTCCGACACACGAGCAACCGATTCCGCCACGAGATCGCCTCCCACTGACATTGTTTTGAGAGACGATAGCGGAGCCTGCCGCCTCGACATAGCCGGAATTTTTCCTGTATTCTCTCAGGTATGAGCGAACCTGATCACGACCATCATGACCACGACCACTCGGAGCTTTCCGAGATGGAGTTGCGCGTGCGCGCGCTGGAAACGGTGTTGAGCGAGAAAGGCTATGTCGACCCCGCCGCGCTCGACGCCATCGTGCAGGCCTACGAAACCAGGATCGGCCCGCATAACGGCGCCCGCGTTGTCGCCAAGGCCTGGGCCGATCCCGGATTCAAGCGTGCGCTGCTGGAGGACGCCACCAGGGCGGTCGGCACACTCGGCCACGTCAGTCGCGTCGGCGATCACCTTGTCGCAATCGAGAATACGCCTGATCGGCACAACATGGTCGTGTGCACGCTGTGCTCCTGTTATCCCTGGGAAATGCTGGGCCTGCCGCCGGTCTGGTACAAGGCCGCGCCCTACCGCTCGCGCGCGGTCAAGGATCCGCGCGGCGTGCTCAGGGATTTCGGCGTCAGCCTGCCGAAGGAAACCGAGATCCGCGTCTGGGATTCGACGGCCGAAACGCGCTTCCTGGTGCTGCCAATGCGCCCCAAAGGGACCAATGGCTGGAGCGAGGAACAGCTCGCCGAGCTCGTGACGCGCGACAGCATGATCGGCACCGGATTTCCCAAGACACCGGGCGCACCGTCGTGAACGGCGTGCACGACATGGGCGGCATGGACGGCTTTGGCAAGGTCGAGTCCGAGCCGAACGAGCCGATGTTCCATACGCGATGGGAAGGTCGGGTGCTGGCGATGGTGCGCGCGATGGGCGCCTCCGGCGCGTTCAACATCGACACCTCACGCTTCTACCGCGAAGCCCTGCCGCCGCATGTCTATCTGTCGAGCTCCTATTACAAGAAATGGCTGCTCGGGCTCGAGGATATGCTGATCGCCAAGGGCTTCATCGGGAAGGATGAGGTGGCGAAGGGACACGCGTTGGCACCGGCCAAGCCGTTGAAGCGCGGCAAGTTCACCGCCAACGATGTCGAGCGCATCATGGTGCGCGGCAAATTCGGTCGCGACGCGCAGGCGCCGGCAAGGTTCAAGGCTGGCGATCGCGTGCGCGCGAAGAATATCCACCCCGCCACGCATACGCGGTTGCCGCGCTATGTGCGCGGCCATGTCGGCGTGGTCGAACGCGATCACGGCGTCCAGGTGTTTCCGGATTCGGCGGCCAACGAAGCGGGAGAGAATCCGCAATGGCTCCACACCGTCGTGTTCGACGGTGCCGAGCTGTGGGGCGCGGACGCCGACCCGACCGTGAAGATATCGATCGACGCCTTCGAGCCCTATCTGGAGCCGGCGTGATGGACACGCCGGCGGCGCGAGCGACGCGCGCCCTCCCCGACATTCCCTGTGACGCCGAAGGCCCCGTATTCCGTGAGCCCTGGGAAGCCCAGGCCTTTGCCATGGCGCTGATGCTGCACGAGCGCGGCGTCTTCACCTGGCCGGAATGGGCCGCCACGCTCGCCGAAGAAATCAAGCGGGCGCAGGCCGCCGGCGATCCCGACACCGGCGAGACCTATTACCGCCATTGGCTCGCGACGCTGGAACGACTCGTCGCCGCCAAGAGCGTCGCCACGGCTGATCTGTTGCATCGCTACCGCGACGCGTGGGACCACGCCGCCGACCGCACGCCGCACGGCACACCGATCGAGCTCAGGGCGGAGGATTTCTCGTAGCCGTCCGTCATTGCGAGTTGGGACCGGCGAAGCAATCCATTGCTTCCACTGCGGCGCTATGGATTGCTTCGCTTCGCTCGCAATGACGACATCCTACGAATTCGTGCCTCTGTATTCCCGCCACCCCTTCGCGCGCAGACTGCACGCCGGGCACTCGCCGCAACCGTAACCCCAGTCATGCTGCGCGCCGCGTTCGCCGAGATAGCAGGTATGGGAGTGCTCGCGGATCAGGTCGACCAGCGCTGGCCCGCCAAGATCATGCGCGAGCTTCCAGGTCGCGGCCTTGTCGAGCCACATCAGTGGCGTATGCAGCTCGAAGCGCCTGGCCATGCCGAGGTTGAGCGCGGCATTGAGCGCGCGGATCGTTTCGTCGCGACAATCGGGATAGCCGGAATAATCCGTCTCGCACATGCCGCCGACGACATCGGTGATGCCGCGCCGATAAGCGAGCGCCGCGGCAAAGGTCAGGAACACCAGGTTGCGCCCGGGCACAAAAGTGTTGGGCAAACCATCCGCGCCCATCTCGATCGCGACATCGCGCGTCAGCGCGGTGTCGGAGATTTCGGCGAGCGTCGGAATCTTCAGCGTATGGCTGTCGCCGAGCCTGGCCGCCCAATCCGCATTGAGCGATTTGATGCCGTCCACAAGACGTTCGCGGCAGGCGAGTTCGATGGCGTGGCGCTGGCCGTAATCGAAACCGATCATCTCGACACGCGCGAAGCGGCTCAGCGCCCAGGCGAGGCAGGTCGCGGAATCCTGTCCGCCGGAGAACAGCACCAGCGCGGTCCCGGGTTGCATTTTCTCAGTCATCGGCAGGCTCTTAGCACGGCCGGTGCGGATGATGAAAATAGCTGTTTTGCCGCTGGGATCGGTGCAGGTCTTACGGCATAAAGCGCCGACTGTTCCAGATTTGGTGCCCGCATGACCCCTTCCCGCGACATCTCCCGCCTGATCGAGATCATGGCGCAGCTCCGCACGCCCGTGACCGGCTGTCCCTGGGACCTCGAGCAGAATTTTGCGACGATCGCGCCCTACACGATCGAGGAGGCCTATGAAGTGGCCGAGGCGATCGCGCGCGGCGATTTCGACGATCTCAAGGACGAGCTCGGCGATCTCCTGCTGCAGGTGGTCTATCACGCCCGCATGGCGGAGGAGGAAAAGGCATTTGCCTTCGGCGATGTGGTCGAGGCCGTCACGCGGAAAATGATCCGCAGGCATCCGCATGTGTTCGCCGACAAGGACGGCAACATCGCGCCCGTCGGCGTCACAAGCGCCTGGGAGCGGATCAAGGCCGAGGAGAAGGCCGAACGCGCCGCACGACGGCCGCAACTGGCGCACGAGCACTCGTCCCTGCTCTCAAGCGTCAAGGCCGGCCTGCCCGCGCTGACGCGCGCGACGCAGCTGCAGCGCAAGGCCTCCAGCGTCGGCTTCGACTGGAACGACCCGCGCGCCGTCCTGAACAAGATCAGGGAAGAGGCCGACGAGATCGAAGCCGCGCTCGATCGCAACGACGCCGAGGAGCTGGCGGATGAGACCGGCGACCTCCTGTTCGCACTGGTCAATCTCGCAAGGCATGTGCATGCCGATCCCGAAATGGCCCTACGCCGGACCAACGCCAAGTTCGAGCGCCGCTTCGCCTATATCGAGCGCACGCTGGCGGCGCAGGGGCGCTCGCTTGAGCAGGCGACGCTCGATGAAATGGATGAGCTATGGAACGAGGCGAAGGCCAAAGAGAATTCGTCGTCAAGTGAAGCGGTCAAGTAAGGTGGGCAAAGGCGCAAAGTGCCGTGCCCACCATCGTGCAACGGTCTCTGCTTGACGGTGGGCACGCTGCGTTTTGCCCACCCTACCGAAATTTCGCGAGGACGACAGCTTCTATGACGCACCAGACGGCACCGCATCAAAGCGGTTCACCACAATATCCCGCTTGGTCTCGTCCACCCGCACGGTCATGTCGAAGCGGCCGTCGTGCAGCTCCTTGTTCAACACCTCGGCGTTGCGGTGCAGCCAGGAAATGCCGGCGCCGTCGGAGGCGTCGATCGAGAGGTTGAGCGTGGTGCGGGTCGCCGCCAGCCGCTCCTCGATCGCGACCAGCAGGGCTTCGATCCCCTCCCCGGTTTCGGCTGACACCAGGAAACACGGATGCTCCGCCGGGCGGCGCGCGGCGATGTTCTGCAAATTCTCGCGCTCCTCGGGCGAGAAGCGGTCGATCTTGTTCCAGACTTCGATGATGCGCCCGCCGGCCTCGGGATCGATGCCGAGCTGGCGCAGCACCGCGTCGACGTCGCGCTGCTGCGCTTCCGCATCCTCATGCGAGATGTCGCGGACATGCAGGATGACGTCGGCTTCAAGTACCTCTTCCAGCGTGGCGCGAAAGGCGGCGACGAGCTGCGTCGGCAGGTTGGAGATGAAGCCAACCGTGTCCGACAGCATCGCCTTGCCGCCATGCGGCAGGCTCAGCGCGCGCAAGGTCGGATCGAGGGTCGCAAACAGCATGTCGGCCGCCTGCACATCGGCGCGCGTCAGGCGATTGAACAGCGTCGACTTCCCGGCATTGGTGTAGCCGACCAGCGCCACCACGCGATAGGGCACGCGCCGGCGGCCGGCGCGATGCAGCCGTCGCGTCGCCTGCACCTTCTTCAATTCGCTCGAGAGGCGGACGATGCGCTCGCCGATCTGGCGGCGGTCGGCCTCGATCTGGGTTTCTCCGGGGCCGCCCATGAAGCCAAAGCCGCCGCGCTGGCGTTCGAGGTGGGTCCAGGATCTGACCAGCCGGCTGCGCTGATAATTGAGATGCGCCAGCTCGACCTGCAGCGAACCTTCCTTCGTTTTGGCGCGGCGGCCGAAGATTTCGAGAATGAGACCGGTGCGGTCGAGCACCTTGGCGTTCCAGGCCCTCTCCAGGTTGCGCTGCTGGATCGGCGACAGCGCGCAATCCATCACCACCAGCTCGACGTCGTTGCCGCTGACGAGGCCGACAATTTCCTCGACCTTGCCCTTGCCGAGATAGGTGGCGGGCCGGATCTGCGCGACGGGGGCAACCAGCGCGTCGGCGACTTCGAGATCGATGGCGCGTGCGAGACCCTTGGCCTCTTCCAGCCGCGCGTCGAAATCGCGCAAGGCGTACTCATCCGTTTGCGCGTCAGCCTCGCCGCGGCGCATCCGTACATACGGGCCGATGACGATCACCCGCCCTGAGTTTCTTGCCCCTGCCGACCGCGGGCGGTCAGCGCCCCCTTCCCAATTCCGGGGTTCCAATCAGTTCACTCTCAAGCCGGAGCATCCTCGCCGCCTTCGAACAGCTGGATCGGAGCGCCCGGCATGATGGTCGAGATCGCATGCTTGTAGACAAGCTGCGAGTGCCCATCGCGCCGAAGCAGCAGGCAGAAATTGTCGAACCAGGTCACAATTCCCTGCAGTTTGACTCCATTGACCAGAAATATCGTCAGTGGCGTTTTTGTTTTACGAACGTGATTAAGGAAGGTGTCTTGTAGGTTTTGTGCGCGGTCTGCCGCCATTGTTGTTATCCCGCTCTTTGCGTTTTTTATATTTGAACCGATGGCAGCTCTTTCTTTGTTTTCGGAGCCGTCCCCCGGTAGCCGCGATCCCCAGAGATCCCCCTCCTGGGACGTTGGCCATGGGATTAGAGGGCAGCCGCGGTTTTTAGGCAAGCCGCTTCGCACTTCTGTCATACGGAAGTCGTGACAATCCTCGTCAAAACATCGAAAGCGGGCCTGATTTTCCCAAGCAAATGCATGGATGTCGGCAAAATGAGGGTTAGCCCACGCCGAGCGCCTTCAACTTGCGGTGCAACGCGGAGCGCTCCATCCCGACAAATTCCGCTGTGCGAGAGATATTGCCGGAGAAGCGGCTGATCTGGGCGATCAGATAATCGCGTTCGAAGACCTCGCGCGCCTCGCGCAGCGGCAGGCCCATGATGTGCTCGCCATTGTTGCTGGTCGGCATGGCCGGCACCATCGAGCCGACATCCTGTGGCAGCATGTCCGCGGTGATGATGATTTCCGGTCCGCCGCCCGCGAGAATCATCACCCGCTCGACGTTGTTGCGGAGCTGACGGACGTTGCCCGGCCACACATGCGATTGCAGCACGGCCATCGCGTCCTGACCGATCTGCCGCTTCGGCAGGCCGGTCGCGCCCGAAATCTGGTCCATGAAATAGTCGATCAATTCAGGGATGTCTTCGCGACGCTCCGAGAGCGGTGGCACGCGGATCGGCACCACCGAGAGCCGATGATAGAGGTCTTCGCGGAAGCGGCCGGCGGCAATTTCCTCTTCGAGATTGCGCGCGGTGGACGAGATGATACGGACATCCACATGCACCTTGGTGGTGCCGCCCTGGCGCTGGAAGGTCTGATCGACCAGCACCCGCAGAATCCTGTTCTGGGTCTCGCGCGGCATGTCGCCGATTTCATCGACGAACAGCGTACCGCCATGGGCTTCTTCCAGCGCGCCGGTCTTGCGCTGCTGCTCGCCATTGGACTGCTCGACGCCGAACAGCTCCTCCTCCATGCGCTCGGGCGTGATCGCCGCCGCATTGATGACGACAAACGGCCCCTCGGCCCGGCTTGAAGCCGCATGCAGCGTGCGCGCCGCCAGCTCCTTGCCGGCCCCGGAGGGGCCGACGATCAGGATTTGGCTGTTGGCTTTCGCCGCGCGCTCGATGGTCTGGCGTAGCTGGTTCATGCAGGGCGAGCGGCCGGTCAGGATGCTCGCGGCCGGCGTCATCTGCTTCAGCTCCCTCACCTCACGCTTGAGCCGCGAGGTTTCGAGCGCCCGGGTCGCGACCAGGATCAGCCGGTCCGCCTTGAAGGGCTTTTCGATGAAGTCATAGGCGCCGCGCTTGATCGCCGCGACCGCGGTTTCGATGTTGCCGTGGCCGGAGATCATCACGACGGGCAAATCGGGGTGATCCTTCTTGACCTGCTCGAGCAGTTGCAGCCCGTCGAGCTTGGAGCCCTGCAGCCAGATGTCGAGAAACACCAGATGCGGGCGGCGATTGGCGATTTCGCCGAGCGCGGAATTGCTGTCGCGCGCAGTCCGCGTCGAAAACCCCTCGTCATCCAGGATGCCCGCGACGAGCTCCCGGATATCGGCTTCGTCATCGACAATGAGAATGTCACTTGCCATGGGTCGCCCCCCGCTCGTCAGTTGCCTGTTGCGGCTTCGATTTTTGTTTCATTGTTAGTCGCTTCTTGCTGCCCGTTGGTTTCCACCTCCGGAGCCTTTGTTTCGGCGGCCGGGGGGCTTGACGGGGCGGCTTCCTCGTTCGCATCGGCGGCCGGCTTGTCGGACGACGCGGCCTGCTCCTGCACTTCGATCTTGGATTTGCTGTGGCCGGTGACGGCAAATCGCAGCCGCATCCAGGCCCCGCGCTGGCCTTCCCGGAAGTCGGCGGCGTCCTTCAGCTCGATCTTGCCGCCATGGTCTTCGAGCACCCGGCCAACGATGGCGAGCCCCAGGCCGGTGCCCTTTTCGCGTGTAGTTACATAGGGTTCCAGTAGCCGCTGGCGGGCTACCTTGGGCAAGCCAATGCCGTTGTCGATCACGTCAATCACGATGTCGTCGTTCTCGCGGGCGGCGATGACATCAATACGACCCTTGCCGTTCTCCTTGCCGAACTCCTCGGGTGGTACCTGTTCGATGGCTTCGGTGGCGTTCTTGATGATGTTGGTGAGCGCCTGCGAGATCAGCCGGCGGTCGAACTGCGCGTGCAGCGGGTCCTGCTTGATGTCGGCCTCGATATCGAGCTCGGGATGCGCAACCCTCATTAGGAACACCGCCTGCCGCACGGTGTCGGCGACGTCCTCGCCCTCGATCACCGGCTTTGGCATGCGTGCGAAACGCGAGAATTCGTCGACCATCCGCCTGATATCGTCGACCTGGCGCACGATGGTGTCGGTGCACTGCTCGAAGATCGACTTGTCCTTCTCTTCGGTGATGGTCTTGCCGAATTTGCGGCGGATGCGCTCGGCCGAGAGTTGAATTGGCGTCAACGGATTCTTGATCTCGTGAGCAATACGGCGCGCGACGTCGCCCCAGGCCGAGGTCCTCTGCGCGGAAACGAGTTCCGTGATGTCGTCGAGCACGATGATGTAGCTGTCGCGCGACTGGCTGGTCTGTTCGGCGCTGACGCGGACCGAAAGGTTGCGTTCATTGCCATCGCGCAGGACGGTGACCTGGCCCTGCACCAGCCGCTGGGTGCCCTCGTGCACGGTCTTCATCATGTCGTCGAGCTCGGGAAGCACGTCCGACAACGGATGTCCCAGCGTCTCCGATTCCGCATGTCCAATCAGCTTTTCGGCAGAACGGTTGAGGATGCCGACGCTGCCGGAGGCGTCGACGCCGATGATGCCGGCGGAGGCCGACGACAGCACCGCTTCGATGAAGCGGCGGCGGCTGTCGATGGTTTCGCTGGCGTTGACCAGCTCGTCGCGCTGGCTTCGCAGCTCCTGCGTCATCTTGTTGAAGGTCTCGCCCAGTTGCGCGAGATCGCCTTCGGATTTGTTGACGGGCACCTGCACATTGAGGTTCCCGGTAGATACAGCGCTGGCCGCGCCCATCAGCCGGCGGATCGGCGCCACCAGCCAGTTGGCGAAGTTGAGCCCGATCAGCACCGAGGCCATCAGGATGGTCAGCGCGATCACCGCGAACATCAGCGCGAACGCCACCTGGATGCCGAGCCTTCGCGCTTCGAGCTGGGCGTATTCAGCGGCGCTGGTCTGGGTCTGCTTGAGCTGGGCGACGACGGTCGGATCGAGCAGACGCGCCACATAGAGGAAGGTGTCATCGAAGGTTCGCAGCCGGACCACGGACGCGACGTAGCTTTCCGGGAATACCGATATCTCGGGCTCGGTGTCGTTGACCTTGCTGAGAAATTCGGGCGGCGGCAGCGCGTATTTCAAGTGAACGCCGGTCTCCGCGCTCTCGATGATGTGACCATCCTTGTCCATCAGCACCGCGACCGGAAGATTGCGAGCGGTCGCGCTTGCCGTCAGGAATTCGCGAAACGAGAGTCGGTCCTGGTCATAAAGCGGCGTCAATCGCGCATTGGAGATGTCATTGGCCATGCCCAGGATGTCGCCGCGAATGAGCTGGGCATGCTCGTTCATGTAGGCGCTGGCAATGGTCAGCGAGTTCTGGATCACCTCGCGCGTCGGCCCCGAGAACAGCCGGTCGAGGCCGCGCTCGATGGTGACGTTGGCGACGATCGCGACCACGACAGCCGGCAATACCGCAATGACCGAGAACAGGCCGACGATCTGCACATGCAGCCGCGCCGCCGCCCGGCCGCGCCGCCTCGCCAGCACCATCTGGTAGACTTCGCGGACGATGATGCCGACCAGCAGCAGGATGGTCCCGGCATTGATCGCCAGAAAGGTACGGACGACCTCGGGCGTCGGCTCGATCGGGGTCAGCGCCGTCAGCACGACGAAGGTCAGGAGCGCCGACAACAGCGCCAGCACCACCGCAAACGGCGCCAGCCACCGCCGCAGGGATATCCCCTTGCGTTCGGCAGCCGGCGGATCGAACGATACGGCCGAGGTCTCTGCGCTCGTCATTCCGGCAAGATAATCACGGTGATGCTCAAGGCCTTACTGCCCGCGCCAAAGCGGACTGATGCATTCATATCACATTGTTGCCGGAATACGGCACTAAAAAGACCTAAGTATTTTCAATGAGTTAGAAGGATGATTTTTGGTAAATTGGTAAATTTACCAATTTGCACGGCAAATCAGCCCCGCCTTTCGCAAAAGGTCGGCCGGCTCGACGCCAAGCGCCCGCCCTAACCGTTCGATGTTATCGATGCTGATATTGCGTTCGCCGCGCTCGACAGAGCCAACATAGGTTCTGTGCAGCCCCGCCAGGTCTGCCAAGGCTTCCTGAGAAATCCCCTGCGCCTCTCGTTCTCGCCTGAGATTGGTGGCGAATAACCGGCGGATAACCTGCGAACCCCTCTTCATCCGACGATTACGGTCGTCTAGATGACGATAGGTCGACAGACTATGAGTAGCTTTTAAAATCTAGCGCGAGCTTGTTGGGATGCCCGAACAGCGGCTCAAGTACGTTCACCGCGTAACTAGTCGTTCCGGCAAAACCCGGCATTATCTGAGAATACGACGTGTAGGCTATCCGATACGCGGCGAGCCGGGTTCAGCAGAATATCTTGAAAACTACCGTGCCCTACTTGCCCTGCACCAGACGGGCGAGCGGAACGTAAGGTCCGGTTCTAGGGTTGGTGGCGCACAGCGCCCAAAGTGGCTTCCCGGCAGCGTTGGATCAGTCGTTGGGAAATATCTCAAATCCAACCAACACGCCGCATTGGCTGATGGCACACGTAAAGCTTACAGGCGAGCGCTTGAGGCGATCCGCGGAAACATTGGGCATCGCGTTCTTGTTCGCCTCGATTGTGATGATATCGATTTCTATTGCACCCAAATCGCCAACGAAAAAGGGGCTGCCAGCGCTGATCTACACCGTCACCTGATTTCCACCCTTTGGAAATTTAGCAAGGGACTGCGGGAGTGCAGACGAAAAGGCCGATCAAACCCCACCACCAGCGCGAACAAGCATTACAAGGTCAAGTCTCCTCACAAACCTTGGCCGGTATCCGTGCAGCGTACATTCTTGCAAGCGGCCAATCCGACGCTCAAGCTAGCATTCCACTTATTGCTTTACACAGGCCAGCGCCGGGCGGACGTAGTAGCCATGAAGTGGTGCGACTTTGATGGTAAGAAAATCCATATCGCACAACAGAAGACAGCAGAGACTGTTTCCATTCACCTGCACCGGAGATTGCGCGAACTGCTTCAGGCGACGCCGCGCATTGGCGAGCACGTCCTCACAAACCGATGGGGCAAGCCGTGCACGCCGGGTGCATTGACGACAGCAGTAAAGCGCACATTGAAGGAAATTTGCGCGCCAAATTACACGCTACATGGGTTGCGCAAGAGCGCCGCAGTGACGCTGGCCGAACTAGGTTGCAGCGAGTTGGAAATCATGGCCGTGCTTGGCCACAAAACGTCTAAGATGGCCCTACACTATTGCCGTGAGGCGAACAAGGCAAAGCTAAATGAGCGAGCAATTAGAGCTTGGGAAGGTTCAGACCAGCTTTGAAGTGGGGAGCCATCGTCATGAATGAGCGAGAGACGGCCTATCAACTAGGTGCCCATCCGCCAGTCAACCAGAATGAATTGCTATTGCTCAGAGCCGCTGCAATTCAGAGCTATGCAAACCTCGAACAATCGCTGTGCAGTTTGTTTTCCGCTTTGCTTGGAATAAAAACCGACATAGCGGGCATAGTATTTTTCAGGATAACCAATAGCGGAGCACGCAACAAAATTTTAGCAGACCTCCGGAAGAGAAAACAACCGGACCAATACAATCTGTTTTGGAACTCTGTCGAAACCTTCTTACGACGAATGGACCAGAGACGGAATGAGATTGTTCACTGGCACACGGTTCAAGATATCGACTTGAGCAAACCTCACCCAGAAGCGGCGCGCCTCAATCTGCGCCCTCCGGCTGGCTGGATGATCGGCTCAAAAGCATCACTTGATGAGCGAGAAATGAACCAATTCATCACGGAATGTAATTTCATTTCGCAGACAATCGGCGCATTCAATATAATTACTTTGCAGGGCTTTGATTTGCCTCTTGTTGAACAGGACCCATGGCAAAAATCATGGCTTGAAATATTTCAAGCACCTATCGTTTATCCACCGCCCGAGGGTCATCCGCTATCCCGGACACCCGGCGCACTCTGACCAGACCGCCCAAGGGATTTCTGTAACTCCCCGAACCGGCAGGATTGCTTACTCAGTTGCCGAATTGCGACAATTCCACGGCGTATTTTGCTACCAATATACGCCATCCACCGCAGCGCTTCGCCCCACGGGCGAGCACCGGCGAGCCGACGTCTCGCCGTGGGGCTAGGCACCGCTGCGGTAAACCTGGATGTCGAGGTCCCGGATCTTCTTGCGGAGCGTGTTGCGGTTGAGCCCCAGGAGGTCGGCAGCCCGAATCTGGTTGCCGCGGGTGGCTGCGAGAGCGGCCGTGAGCAGCGGTACCTCGATCTCCTTGAGGATGCGATGATAGAGGCCCGGCGGCGGCACGCCGTTCGGAAAGCCCGAGAAGTGCGAGGACAGATAGGCCTCGACCGCGCCGCCGAGATTGTCGACGCCCAGGCTCACATTGCCGCCTGAAGTTACCGCCGGCGGCGCCAGCTCGCCGTCGATCACGGAGGCCGTGATCACGTCCTGCGGATAGAGCGCGGCGAGACGGCGGGCGAGGTTCTCGAGCTCACGAACGTTGCCGGGCCAGCGGTGCTGCTTCAGCCGCTCCAGCGCCTGCGTATCGAGCTTCTTCGGCGGCAGCCCGTCCTTCTCGGCGAGCGAGAAGAAATGCCGCACCAGGTCGGGCAGATCCTCGATCCGCTCGCGCAAGGGCGGTAGCCGCAGTGGCACGACGTTGAGGCGGAAGAACAGGTCCTCGCGGAACAGGCCCTGCTGGATGAGGATGCGCAAATCCTTGTTGCTGGCGGCGACGATGCGCACGTCGGTCTTGATCGGGGTGCGGCCGCCGACGGTGGTGTATTCGCCCTGCTGCAGCACGCGGAGCAGCCGCGTCTGCGCTTCCATGGGCATGTCGCCGATCTCGTCCAGAAACAGCGTGCCGCCTTCGGCCTGCTCGAACCGGCCCGAGGCGCGGGTGTTGGCGCCGGTGAAGGCGCCGCGCTCATGGCCGAATAATTCCGATTCAATGAGATCGCGCGGGATCGCCGCCATGTTGACCGCGACGAACGGTCCGCTGCGCCGCTTGCCATAGTCGTGCAGCGCGCGCGCCACCAGCTCCTTGCCGGTGCCGGATTTACCGGAGATCATCACGGTGAGGTCGGTCTGCATCAGCCGCGCCAGCACGCGGTAGATTTCCTGCATCGCCGGTGAACGGCCGACCAGCGGAATCGAATCGAATTCGGTTTCCTCCGCCGGCGCCGCAGTGCGCTCCTTGGGCTCGGCCAGCGCGCGTCCGACAATCGCGATCAATTCCTTCAGGTCGAACGGCTTTGGCAGGTATTCGTAAGCTCCCCGCTCGGAGGCGCGGATCGCGGTCATGAACGTGTTCTGCGCGCTCATGACGATCACGGGCAGATTGGGCCGCATCTTCTTGATGCGCGGCAGAAGGTCGAACGCGTTCTCGTCCGGCATGACCACGTCGGTGATGACGAGATCGCCCTCGCCCTGGCTCACCCATCGCCACAGCGTCGCCGCGTTGCCGGTCAGCCGCACCTCATAGCCGGCGCGGGAAAGGGCCTGGTTCAAAACCGTTCGGATGGCGGTGTCGTCATCGGCAACGAGAATGCTACCTGCAGGCATTGTTGTTCCTCATCTTGTGCCCTGTGAGGCGTGCAACGGCGTACCCGAAACGTCATCGCGATTGGTTTGGTCTGATTGCTTGGCGCCGCTGAACATCGGCATCAGCACACGGAACGTCGTCTTGCGCGGCTGCGACTCGCATTCGATGATGCCGCCGTGGTCGCCGACGATCTTGGCGACCAGCGCGAGCCCCAGCCCGCTGCCGGTCCGTTTGGTGGTGACGAAGGGATCGAACAGATTGGGCAACAGATCCTCCGGCACGCCGGAGCCGTTGTCCTTCACGCAGAACTCCAGCGGCAGCGACACCCGCGATTTCTTGCCGGGCACCGACAGGCGCACGCCGGGGCGGAACGCCGTGGTGAGCTGGATTTCGCCATCCGAGCCGAGGTCGACCACGGCTTCGGCGGCGTTCTTGACCAGGTTCAAAAACACCTGGATCAGCTGGTCCTGGTTGGCATGCACCGGCGGCAGCGAGGGATCGTAATCCTCGACAAAGCGGATGTTGCGCGCAAAGCCCGACTGCGCCAGCCGCTTCACATGGTCGAGCACGGAGTGGATGTTGACGGGCCCGCGCGCGACCGGCCGGTCGTCGCCGAACACTTCCATGCGATCCACCAGCGTGACGATGCGGTCGGCCTCGTCGCAGATCAGACGCGTCAGCATGCGGTCTTCAGCGGATGCCTGCTGCTCCAAAAGCTGCGCCGCGCCGCGAATGCCGGAGAGCGGGTTCTTGATCTCATGCGCGAGCATCGCGGCGAGCGCGATCACGCTCCGCGCGGCGCTGCGGTGGGTGAGCTGGCGGTCCATCTTGTCGGCGATGGTGCGCTCCTGCAGCATGACTACGATGTGCCCGGGCCGCTCCGTCAAGGGTGCGACATGCAGATCGACCTGGCGGTCGCCGCCCATGCGCGGCGTGCCGAGATCGACCTTGTATTCATTGACCGGCGAATGGCTTGATCGCACCTGGTCGATCAGCGCCAGCAGCGGGCTGCCGAACGGCACCAGCTCCTTCAGCGACTGGCGCTTCAGGAATTGCGTTGAAATTTCGAAGAAGGATTCGGCCGCCATGTTGGCGTCGACGATCTTGCCATCGGGACCGATCAGGACCACCGGATTGGGCAACGCGTTGAGGATGGCGTCACTGTCGCCCGCCAGGGGTTTGCGATGTCCTGCGGCAGAGTTCATGCAGCAGCGCTCCATGCAAAATCGTCGAAGGCCTCGCCCAGCGCCTGATGCACCGAGCCCGGGTCTTCCGAGGTCAATATCTTTTGCCGCCAGGCCTTCAGCCTCTCCGCCGGCACGCGGCCGACATGGGCTGCAACGTCGAGCGCCCAGCCGAGATGTTTTCGCGCATGGCGCAAGCCGATACGCATGCCGTAATGCACGCAGATCTCGTCGTAGAGCGCGCGGATAGTGCCGAGCTGCTGCGGCAGTGTCGGTGCCGTCTCCGCGCCTCCGCCATCAAGCCGCCGTCCGATCTGGCCGGGCAGCCAGGGTCGCCCCTGCGCGCCGCGCCCGATCATCACAGCATCGGCGCCGGACTCTTGCAGCGCGTCCAGCGCGGTCTCGTAGGAAGTGATGTCGCCATTGACGACCAGCGGCACGGAGACCTGCTCCCTCACCGCGCGCACCGCGCCCCAATCGGCCTCGCCCTTGTAGAACTGGCAGCGGGTGCGGCCGTGCACGGTGATCATCTGCACGCCCGCCTCTTCCGCGCGACGCGCCAGCTCCGACGCATTGCGCGTGCGATCGTCCCAGCCGAGCCGCATCTTCAGCGTGACCGGGACCTTCACGGCGGAAATGGTCGCCTCGATCAGGCTCACCGCATGATCGAGATCGCGCATCAAGGCCGAGCCGGACTGCCCGCCGGTCACATGCCGTGCCGGGCAGCCCATGTTGATGTCGATGATGTCGGCGCCGGCGGCCTCCGCGATCCGCGCCCCCTCCGCCATCCAGCGCCTCTCGCATCCCGCGAGCTGCACCACATGCGGCCCGATGCCTGCAGCTTCGCAACGCAACCGGGATATGGGGCGGCCCTGTGCCAGATCGTCACTCGCGGTCATTTCGGAGACGACAAGTCCCGCCCCGAGTCTCGCGGCGAGCCGGCGGAAAGGCGCGTCTGTCACCCCCGACATGGGCGCCAGAAGAACCGGGTTGGCGAGATCAATATCGCCAATTTTCAATGGCTTACGGCCAGTATTTCCCGAGCCGGTCACGAAACGTCTCGTATCTTCCGACAGGCGCTTCATCGCGCTGCATTGCCTATTGTGAGCACATTTCTTGTGCAGTCAAGTTGCTTGCCTACACTTTAGACATTTCCAATGATCTTGCAAGTGCACTGCAGCAAAAAGTCCTTTTCCCCACGACGTGATGAATCGCACTCTTGTTTGTGCACGGCACATGGTATGGCGAGCCGCGACCGCCTCCCTGCCTCCTGATCAAGCAAATCCGATGCCCAATTCGACGCGCACCGCAGCCATCCTTGTCGCCGCCGGCCGAGGGCTGCGCGCCGGCGCGGGTGGGCCAAAGCAGTACCGGACGATCGGCGGGCAGACCGTCATATTCCGTGCCATGGAGGCGTTCTGCCGACATCCGGACGTCGCCGCCGTTCAGCCGGTGCTCCATCCCGATGATGCCGCCATGTTCAATGCCGCCTGCGACGGTCTCAATCACGCGCCGCCGACACCGGGCGGCGCCACGCGCCAGGCCTCGGTGCATGCGGGGCTGGAAGCGCTCGCCGGCGAGAAGCCAGACATCGTCCTGATCCACGACGCGGCGCGGCCCTTCGTCTCGCAGGCCTTGATCTCGCGCGCCATCGATGCTGCCGGCCGCACGGGTGCCGCGATCCCCACCATTGCCGTGACAGATACCGTGAAGCTCGTCGACGATGGCGGCCATGTCGAAGCCACGCCAGAACGGGCGCGCTTGCGAATCGCGCAGACACCGCAGGCATTCAGATACGATGTCATCCTCGAGGCCCATCGCCGCGCCGCGCGCGAGGGACGCAGCGATTTCACGGATGATGCGGCGCTCGCCGAGTGGATGGGATTGACGGTAGCGACCTTTGAGGGCGATGTTGCCAACATGAAGCTCACCACGCCTGAAGATTTTGTCCGCGAGGAATCGCGCCTGGCAGCAGGGCTCGGCGATATCAGGACCGGCACCGGTTATGACGTGCATGCGTTTGGCACCGGCGATTATTTGATGATCTGCGGCGTCCGCGTCCCGCATACGAAAGGCTTTCTTGCCCATTCCGACGGCGATGTCGGCCTGCATGCGCTGGTCGACGCCATCCTCGGCGCGCTCGCCGATGGCGACATCGGCTCGCACTTCCCGCCCAGCGACATGAAGTGGAAGGGCGCCTCCTCCGACCAGTTTTTGAAATATGCGGTCGAGCGCGTCACCGCTCGCGGCGGCCGCGTCGCCAATCTCGAGGTGACGCTGATCTGCGAGCGGCCGAAGATCGGCCCGCTGCGCGATACCATGCGGGCGCGGATATCAGAAATCACCGGCGTCAACGTCTCGCGCGTGGCGGTGAAGGCGACGACCAGCGAAAAGCTCGGCTTCACCGGCCGCGAGGAAGGCATCGCGGCGACCGCGAGCGCCACCATCCGTCTGCCCTGGAGCGAATAGCATGAGCGGCAGCGACGCCCGCGCTTTGGCCCGCTCGCTGCTCGACCTCTGCCGCAGCCGTCGGCTGACGATTGCCACCGCCGAATCCTGCACCGGCGGCCTCGTCGCCGGCGCGCTGACCGAAATTCCCGGCTCCTCCGACGTCATCGACCGCGGCTTCGTCACCTACTCCAACGAAGCCAAGCGCGCGATGCTCGGCGTCGAGGCCTCCACGCTCGCGACTTTCGGCGCCGTGAGCAAGGAGACCGCCACCCAAATGGCGGTCGGCGCGCTGGAGCGCGCCGATGTCGACCTTGCCGTTTCCATCACCGGCATTGCCGGCCCCGGCGGCGCCACGCCCGGCAAACCGGTCGGCCTCGTGCATTTCGCCGTCGCCGCGCGCGACGGCCGCATCCTCCATCGCGAGCACCGTTTCGGCGCGATCGGCCGCAGCGCCGTGCGCGCCCGCTCGGTGGTGGAAGCCCTGCGCATGCTGATGGAGCTCGCCCGCGGCCCGCAGCAGGTCAAGCCGAAGCGCGCCGCCGTCAGCCGCATCCGCCCGCGCGTGACGCGCACGCCGCGAAGGCATGCGGTGAAGCGGAGGCCGCGGCCGCCGCGGGGGTGATTTTCGAATGCGCAGGATTCTCGCCTTTTGTCTCGCGAGCGCGGTGATTCACTACCTGCTCGCCGTGTCCTCGGCCTATGCAGAATGCTCACCGTCGATCTTGCGGGGGAAGTACATTTTCGCGGGAAGAGGCTTCATCGAGCCGCTCGCGCCGAATGTTCAGCGCGTGCATTCCGGGATCTATGTTTTTGATGGCGTCTCGAATGTGTCCGGCAAGGAGACTTCCAGTCGTGGCGGACACGTTGCCAGAGAGCAGATGCTGAAAGGCACGTATACCCTGAGCAACGACTGCTCGGGAATAATGACATTGGTCTCGCTGGCCGATCCCAGGCTGCAGACGCACTATGATATCTTCGTCACCGAAGACGGACGGAAGGCGAGCATGATCCGTACCGATCCTGGATCGATGGCCCTGCGTACCCTTGAGAAATGAGATTGCGCCAAAGCGCGGTGGCCCTAATCGCCGTCGCGCTTTGGTTTTTGTTTGCGCATGGTCTCAGCAGAAACGCCACGCGTTTGCCGCGAGGGAAGACTGGTGTGCCCTTTACGCTAACATCGTCCTCCGGGTCCGGATCATGCGTCAGGCGACAGCGGCATAGAGACCGCTCTCGAACTTGGCGAACAGCTTCAGAACCTGATCGTCGGCGAACGGCAGGAGCTGCGTCATGATCGTGCCGGTCACGCGCTTGTTCGGATCAAGCCAGAAGTAGGTGTTGAACAGTCCTGCCCAGGCGAGGCTGCCCGCGCTGCGTCCGGCGGGGCCGGGTTCGGTATTGATGTCGAACGACAGTCCCCATTTCTGGGTCATGCCGGGGAAGAGGTTCGCGTCGTTCGAGCTCTCCGGGTGGACCGTCTTCAACGTGACCACGTTGAGATCGCCGATGTGGTTCTGCCGCATCAACGCCACGGTCTCGGGCTTCAGCACCTGGGCACCGTTGAACGTGCCTTCGTGCAGCAACATCTGCAGAAACGCCATGTAGTTCCGCGGCGTAGAGAAGAGCGCACCGCCGCCCATGAAGAATTCCGGCCGCTGCGGCATTTCGAAATCCATCGCCTTGAGCGAGCCGTCGCCTTGCCGGCTGAACATCGGCGCGACGCGGGCCTTTTGCGAGGAGCTGATCAGAAAGCCGGTATCGGTCATGCCGAGCGGCGCAAAGATCTTCTCCTTGAAATAGACCTCCAACGACTGGTCGCTCACGGCCTCAACCGCCTTGCCGACCCAGTCCATATTGATGCCGTATTCCCAGCGATCGCCGGGATCGAACTCCAGCGGCGCGTTGAAGGTGGCATTCTTGCATTCGCCGATGAAAGGAGTTCCCGTGACCTTCTCGAACTGCGTCATCGGCTCACTCCAGATGCTGTAGGTGAAACCCGCAGTGTGAGTGAGGAGGTGGCGCAGCGTGATCGCCCGCTTGGCGGGGCGAAGCTTCGGTGCGCCGCTGGCGTCGAACCCCTCGAGCACCTTGGGCTGCTCGAGTTGCGGCAGCAGCTTGCCCATCGGCTGATCGAGCTGCAGCTTGCCCTGCTCGACCAGTTGCATGCAGGCGGCGCCCGTGATCGCCTTGGTCATCGACGCGATCCAGAACAAGCTGTCCGCGGTGATCGAGGGCCCGAACGCGCCCTCGTAGACGATGCCTTTGTCGTTTGCCGCAATGGCAACGAGGCCCGGCACGGTCCGCGCGTTGACGGCCTGGCGCAGCGCCTGATCGACATCCCCAAGCGCAGGACTGAGGGCCGGATCGGAAGCGGTGGCGGCCTCCGCACGTCCAACGGTCATTTTTGCGATCGACGATGCCGCCGCCAATGACGTCATGGTTTTCAGAATGGTTCGACGGTCTGGATTGCTGTATCGCATTGTTTCCTCCTTGGCCGCTGTTTGATGCCTATTAGAGGTGGTGTGGTTGGCGACCAACACCGCAAGACTAGGATTGGGCACAATGGTCCGCAACCACGATTGGTCTTCCGCCGGCGATGACGAACGAACAGCGCCGAGGAAGTGGGCGTCTTCCCATTTCGAATTCTAGTGACGGCGCGCGTTCACGTGCTCGCGGCATGGCTGCCCGGATTGCTCGTCGACTACCCTTGAAATACGAGGGCGCAGGGAATGTCAGGTGCATTGTCGCACCCATATCGCTTTCGTCTTCGCTCACCGAGCTTCGGCGGACAAGTCGCTCATCCGGGCTGTATCAGACCAGGTTCGCGACGACATGCCAGTACGGCACTTCTGTTGCGCAGGCCTCTGAAGTCGCGGCCTCATTCGATCGTGGTGTTGGCACGAGAGAGCAGCGTCGGTGGGATTTCGACAGCTAGCGCTTTGGCAGTCTTGAGATTGATGATCAGCTCAAACTCAGTCGGCTGCTCAACGGGCATATCAACCACTTTGGCACCTCGCAACAGCTTCGCGACCTGACGGGCGCACTGGCGAAAAACCACGCTGAGACGGGGACCATAGGCAATCAGGCCGCCCACCTCAGCCTCTTCAGGCCATTGCAGAATGGCCGGCAGGCGATGCAGGGCGAAGCGGTCGCGGATCAGGAAACGGAACTCGCCCGAGAGAATGGGCGACGCCAAGAGGTTGACTGCCTCGACCCGTGTCGCCTTCATGGCATCTATCGCCCGGATGACTTCGTCCTCAGACCGCGCGGCAAACGGAACGATCTCGATGCCCAATGCGCGGGCAGCACTTTCGAGAGCGTCGATGTTTCGTATTGGCTCGTGATCGGCAAATACGGCTATCCGTCGAGCTCCAGGGAGTGCCTCATGCAACAGCTCCAATCGCTTTACATCGAGCTGGAATGCAAAGATAGCGACACCGGTTGTGTTGCCATCGGGATGAGGCATGGAGGCGACGAGCTTGCTGCCAAGCAAGTCGTCTGCAAGCGCCACGATAGGAATGCGTTGAGTTGCTTTCTGTGCAGCACGCGCTGCTTCGGTTCCGAATACCGCGAGCACATCCGGCCGCGCTTTGATCAGCTCAACGGCGACCTTCTCGTAAGCAGCAGAGGCTATGCCAATGCCGCGGCTATCAATTTCAAGATTGCGGCCTTCCACAAATCCGGCTTGGCCAAGTTCATCGAGGAAGATTTGCGATCCCGCAGGTGCCAAGATCGCAATGCGATACTGCCGCCCGGCCTGTTGCGCGGGCGCGGCATGTGGCCACGCCGCCACCGCGCAGCCGAGAAGCGTTATGAACTCGCGCCGCCTCATGCTCGACTCCAAGCTTTGAAGACGCATCATAGCGACGAAACCGATTACTTTGATAGGGGCCGAACCGGCATCGCTGTTGGGCGTGCCCGATGTCCGCTTCGTGCCAGATTCAAACGTCAAGCCTATTCAGCGACCTTGTCGGCCATCAGCACCACGGATTCGGGAAGCGTCAAGCCAAGCGCTTTTGCAGTCTTGAGATTAATCACGTATTCGAACTTAGTCGGTTGCTCAACAGGCAACTCTGCGGGGTTCGCCCCATTGAATATTTTCTCGAGGGAGTTTGCTGCGTGAGCGATCAGCGCCACGACGTCCCAGAAATCAGATGTTCAACGCGTCAAGTCTTTTGTTGCTGCGCATAAGCGGCCATGTGACCGCCGCTCCGCCAAGAACACTGATGAATTTCCGCTGCCGCAAATGTGCCTCCAGGGGGGCGATGGTCGAGTGTCCGCAATCTAGCATTACAGTTGCCCTTTATGAGCGGTTCTGAATCCATGGGCAACCATGATTCGAAGATCGTGGGCGCAGACAGCGTCGATTGAAGAGACGCTTGCGCTGTGGGCGGCGTCGCTTCGTGAGATCAAGCAACGGATACGTCCGTTGTTCAATCAAGATCGTGTTGCGACGAATGCAGGCTTGTTTCTGGAAGGCCTGCTCGGAGATGAGCAACGCAAGACCGGATGGATGCGCGCGGAGGCGGCAGGCGATCCTGGTCCATGGCGGCAGCAAGCGATCCTGGGTCGCCGCGATTGGGACGCGGATGCTTTGCGCGATATCGTTCGCGACTATGTCATCGAGCATCTGGCGGATGACGATGCGGTGCTGGTGATCGACGAGACCGGCTTTCTCAAACAGGGTAAGGCGTCGTGCGGGGTAGCGCGGCAATACACGGGTTCCGCGGGCAAAATCACCAACTGCCAGATCGGCGTCTTCGCTGCCTACGTTTCGTGCCACGGCCATGCTTTCATCGATCGCGCGCTGTATCTTCCGAAGGAATGGACCGACGATCCGGATCGCCTCAAAGCCGCGTACGTGCCCCCCGACGCCGGCTTTGCAACCAAACCCAAGCTTGCGACGAGAATGATCGCACGCGCCATAGCCGCGGCTGTCCCATTCGAGTGGGTTGCTGGCGATACGGTCTACGGTGTCGGCGACATCGAACAGCAACTACGCCAGGCGGGCAAAGGCTATGTACTCGGAGTCAGCAGCGCTCATGTATTCCATTCCTGGGGCAAGCGTCGATCGGTCGCCGGCACGGCCGCCGACATCGCCCGGACGCGGCCTGCGTCCGACTGGAAACGCCTGTCCGCAGGAGCCGGGACCAAAGGACCGCGGCTGCATGATTGGTGCTATCTCGAATTGGCCGATCTGGAAGTCGAAGAATCAAACGACGCAAATCCGGGTCTGTGGACGCGCGGTCTGCTGATCCGTCGCCATATCGCCGATGGCGATCTCGCCTTCTTCACCACCTGGTGTCCAGCGGGAACATCCATCGAAACACTGGTGGCAGTCGAAGGCCATCGGTGGGCAATCGAAGACAGTTTTGAGACCGCCAAGAACGAGTTCGGGCTCGATCACAACGAGAGCAGATCCTGGCATGGCTGGCATCGCCACGTTTCCATGGCGATGCTCGCCTTCGCCATGATGGCGGCGATCCGACATCGCGCCAATCCGCCGCCAAAAAAAACCAAACGCCGAACCACGGCAAAAACCAGCGCATCGCCACGCCGTCATTGATCCGTTGGTCAATCCAGGAAGTCCGCCGCATCGCCATCAGACTCGCTCGAAAGCAAATCCAACCCGCACATATCATTGCATGGTCATTCTGGCGTAGAGCTCACCAAGCCGTAGCCCAACGTGCGCACTTCAAAGCAAAACGGCAACTGTAATGCTAGAGCCTGTCCTCAATTAGAGGATTCCCAAGCATATTATCGCGTGATTTATAGGCAGTCAGCTGATTTGGAGCTGACATATGCGCCGCTACGCCCTTCGGGACGATCAATGGGACAGGATCAAGGATATTTTGCCCGGACGCGAAGGGCATGTGGGGGTAACGGCCAAGGACAACCGACTGTTTGTAGAGGCGGTGATCTACCGTTATCGGGCCGGAATCCCTTGGCGGGACTTGCCTGAACGCTTTGGCGATCCGATCAAGATACATACGCGCTTCTCGCGCTGGGCCAAAAGCGGGGTGTGGAAGAAGCTGTTTGAGATGCTGGCGAGCGATGCGGACAATGAGTACGCCATGATCGACAGTACGATCGTACGGGCGCATCAGCACAGTGCCGGCGCCCAAAAAAAGACGGCGAAGACCAGGCGATCGGGCGCAGTAAAGGCGGGCTGAGCACCAAGATTCATGCGCTCGTCGATGCCTTGGGCAATCCGCTGGACTTTATCCTGACGCCGGGCCAAGCCCATGATCTGGAAGGGGCCGACGCGCTGTTGCCGGATATGGCTGCCGAGACTTTGCTGGCAGACAGGGCCTTCGATGCCGACGAGCGGGTGATCGAGCCGCTACGGGCACGAGGGAAGTCGTTCGTGATCCCGCCCAAGAGAAACCGCAAGGTCCAACGCGATTTCGACAGAGACGCCTACAAGGCACGTCATCTCATCGAGAATTTCTTCTGCAAGCTCAAGCAATACCGCGCCATCGCCACCCGCTACGACAAAACCGCCAGAAATTTCCTCGCCGCAATCCACCTCGCGGCTGCTATCATCTGGCTCAATTGATGACAGGCTCTAGGATTTTGCGAATGGCCAGCAAGGAAAAAAGGGGTCGAAAAAGTTCCCAGACGATCACTGGCCGAATGTCCTTTCAGGTCAACCGCGTCGGTTTGACGCGCCGCCCGCCAAAAACCCGGTCTATCCCAACCAACGGACATCGCAGGACCGGCCCGACTGGTCCGCTTTGTTGGCTCATCCGGGCCGCCCGCTATCCCTCGCCTTTACGATGCGGATCGTATTTCGAGAGCGCGTCCTTGAGGTAATCCCGGCTCTTCCATTCCGGAGGCGGCGGCTCGTAGCCGGGTCGGGGAACGAACGGATTCGCCGGAACAGGCTCGGAAGCGCCCATCAGGTCGGGGATGTAGCGCGGGCAGTTCGGGAAGATCTCGCATTTGACGCGCACGACGATCTTCGCACCGTGATGGGCGGCAAGCGTTTCCGCGCTGTCGTGGATGGTTGCCTTGCCCCGGATGCGCGTGCGGAACGTCTTGCCGTCGAAGTGCACGAACAAGAGCCCGACATTCGGGTTGCGGTGAATATTGCCGAGCGTGCGGTACATGTTGTTGCCGTCATACTCGGGGTACTCGATTGTGTCGGGTCCGGTGATCCTGACAAACCCGGGATCGCCCGAACGCATCGAGCAATCGACGTTGTCCTGGTAGGTCGTCGCGATGAAAAAGAACCGCGCCGCTTCGATGAGTTTGCGGTCCTGCTCCCAGAACTCGAAATGGAGGCGATGCTTCTGGAGGGCGTCGGCGACACGGCGGCCATCATAGCGGTCCTGCAGCTCGCGCATGCCGTCGTGGTAGAAGGGGGCGCGGTCGATCGGGTCGGTCATGGCGGCCTCCATGCTGGCGTGCGGCATATCTCGCTTCATAGCAGGCCGCCGCCCCAGGCGCGACAGCCGGATGCGCCCGGTTCTCTCGTCAAATCCGACACCGAGGTGGTCCTGAGCCCAATCGACCGACAGCACCACTCGAGTTGACGTTCCCTGAGACGCGGCAGGACATGTCATGTGATCGAATGAACCGGGCGTCGATGCGATAATCGATAAGACAAAGAGCGTACGAGCCGACCAAGACCGGTGGACTACGTCGGCCCAACCACCCGCTTCCCGTAGATCATGTCCGCGCGCTTCTCGAACGCTGCGGAAAAGCGCGTGAACGCCGCGTCGAACATCGCGCCCATCAGGGCGGCGAGCATCCTGCTCTTGAACTCATAGGCGATGAAGAAGCCGACGTCGCAAGCCTCTTCGCCCTTCGGCTCAAAGGTCCAGCGGTTCTCGAGATTGGAGAAAGGTCCCTTCAGATACCGCACCAGGATTGTCAGGCTGGGCTTGTCCAGCGTCACCTCGGTGGTGAAGATCTCCTTCACCAGCTTAAACGACACCGTCATGTCGGCGACCACGGTCTCGGTGCCATCAGGGTTTTGCTTGCGCTGGCGAATTTTCAGCGCCTGGCACAGCGGCACGAATTCAGAATAGCGCTCGACATCGGCGACGAGGTCGAACATCCGCTCCGCGCGGTGCTGCACGCGCCGCCTGTTGGAAAAGCGTGGCATATCAAGCGCTCAGCGGGCGGCCGCTGCGCGAGCCGCCCTGAGTTTGGCAAAATCCTCGCCCGCGTGATGCGACGAGCGGGTCAACGGGCTCGCCGACACCATCAAAAATCCCTTGGTGTAGGCGACCGTTTCGAGACCTGCGAACTCATCCGGCGGGATGTAGCGCATGACCGCGTGATGCTTGCGGCTTGGCTGCAGATATTGCCCAATGGTCAGGAAATCGACATCGGCGGAGCGCAAATCGTCCATCACCTGCAGCACCTCATGGCGCTCCTCGCCGAGGCCGACCATGATGCCGGACTTGGTAAAGATGGTCGGGTCAATTTCCTTGACCCGCTGCAAGAGCCGTATCGAGTGAAAATAGCGCGCGCCCGGCCGCACGCTGAGATAACGCGATGGTACGGTTTCGAGATTGTGATTGTATACGTCGGGTTTCGCGGCGACCACGACTTCGAGCGCGCCGTCCTTGCGCAGGAAGTCGGGCGTGAGGATCTCGATCGTGGTGGTCGGACAGCGGGCGCGAATCGCGCGGATGGTTTGCGCGAAATGCTCCGCGCCGCCATCGGCGAGGTCATCACGGTCTACAGAAGTGACCACGATATGGGCCAGGCCGAGCTTGGATGTCGCCTCCGCGACATGCTCGGGTTCGCCGGCATCGAGCGCACCGGGCATGCCGGTCTTGACGTTGCAGAAGGCGCAAGCCCGCGTGCAGGTGTCGCCCATGATCATGAAGGTGGCGTGCTTCTTGTCCCAGCACTCGCCGATGTTCGGGCAGCCAGCCTCCTCGCATACGGTGACCAGGCCGTTCTTCCGGACGATGTTGCGGGTGTCGGCATAACCGCGCGTGTTGGGCGCGCGCACCCGGATCCAGTCCGGCTTCGGCGGCGACACCGCGTCCGGCCGGTTCACCTTTTCGGGGTGACGTGGGCGCAAGGGGTTTGGCGAAACGGTGTCGATCAGGGTGACCATGGTGTCTTGTCGATATTGGCGAGAAACTCTAGGTAAGCCGTGCGCGCTCGGCCCGCAACCCGGCTTGCGGCAGGCTAGCAGATCGCCCCGGATATTGGCAGCATTCCGGTCCGTTGCTGTTGATTCTAATCCCCTTAAAATGGCTCAAAGCACAAAATCGGGCGCGAACGCCCCTGCTCCCGGCAAGCCGATCAAACGCGGCTTTTTCGCGCGCAGTGTGCACCAGGTTGCACCCGACCTGATCGGCGCGACACTGCTGTTCAACGGCGTCGGCGGCGTCATCGTCGAGGTCGAGGCCTATCACCACACAGACCCGGCCGCGCACTCCTATAACGGACCGACGCCGCGCAATGAGGTGATGTTCGGCCCGCCCGGCTTTGTCTATGTCTACCGCTCCTACGGCATCCATTGGTGCGTAAATTTTGTCTGCGAGAAGGAAGGCTCTGCGAGCGCCGTGCTGATCCGCGCGCTGGAGCCCTCCCATGGGCTCGCCGCGATGCGCCGGCGCCGCAGGCTCGACCGATAAACGCACGCTGTGCTCGGGACCGGGCAAATTGACGGAGGCCCTTGGCATCACGCGGGAGCATAATGGCCTCGCGCTTGATGCGCCGCCATTCGCGCTCTACGCGCGGAAGGGCAAGGTGGAGGTGGTTAGCGGCATCCGGATCGGCATCACCAAGGCGGTCGACCTGCCCTGGCGCTATGGGTTGAAGGGATCGAAGTCCTTGAGCAAGCCGTTTCCGGTCGCGTGATCAGCGGCCCGCGCGCACGACGTGGCCGCCGGGGCCGGCATTGATGCCTTGGGCGAGCTTGCTGGAGTAGCGTTTGACCATTTCGGCAATACCGAGGTCTTCAATGTCGGCAAATCCCTTGTCGCGGAGCATGGCCGCGACCTCGGCCGGATTGAAAAACGAGAGCCAGGGCTCGCCGCGCGCCGCCGCCCGCTCCGCGGTCGCCATCAGACTGGCCCGCCGTCCGGGCGAATGGTTTTCGAAGGGCTCGGTATAGTCGAAGACGACCGCCGAACCCGCAATGCCCGCGACGAAGTCGAGCGTCGTCGAAATCGCCTCGCGTGTCAGGTAGGGAACGACACCGAGCCACTGGAAGAAGGCGGAACGGCCGTGGTCGAAGCCGGCGTTCGCCAATCCCTCCGCGAGACTTTGCCGCTCGAAATCAACGGGAGCGAAGGTCAGCGAGGCCGGCAAGGTGAGACCAGCTGCGGCCAGCCGTTCGCGTTTCCAGGCCTGGGTGGAGGGATAATCGACCTCGAACACCCGCACGCCCTCATCGGCGAAGGGATTGCGCAGCGAGAAGGTGTCGAGGCCCGCGCCGAGCACCACGACCTGCCGCACGCCGCGCGCGACGCTGGCGGAGAGCGCGTCCTCGGAGAAGCGGCTGCGCGCGGTGATGAACAGGCGCATCCGCCGCTGCGCGGGATCGGCCGCGATCTGTTCCAGCGACGCGCGGGTCTCCTCGTCAAGGATTTTGACGGCGAAAGGATCCTTGAAGATCGCGCCGCCTTCATGCGTCTGGTGGATCGCGCGATACGCGGCAGCCCCTCTCGCCGTCTGGCTGGGTTGCCCCGCGCGCATCGCCTACGACGCGTTCTTCAGCCGCTCCAGCGCCTCAAGGATCTTTGCCTTGCGCGCCAGGGCTGCTTCGCGCTTTTCCTTCTCTTCCTCGACGATCTCCTCGGGCGCATTCGCCACGAACTTCTCGTTGCCGAGCTTGGCGTCCACGCGCTTGATGTCGGCATCGGCCTTGACGATTTCCTTGTCGAGCCGCGTCCGCTCCGCCGCGAGGTCGATGACGCCCTTGAGCGGAAGGGCTGCGACCTCGCCACGCACCAGAATCTGCACCGCCCCCTCCGGCGCGCGATCGGCAAAGGAAATGTCCGACAGCCGCGCCATCCGCTTGATGACGTCGTTCCAGCGGGGAAGACGCTTCCTGGTCTCGGCGGAGGCACCCGACAGCACCAGCGTGGTCAGCGTCGCCGGCGCGATATTCATCTCGGCGCGCACCGAGCGAATCGCGGTGACGAGATCGACCACCCAGCCTATCTCGGCTTCCGCCGCCTCGTCGGTGAAATCGGCCGGAGCCACATCGAGCAGGGCGGGCGGCACCATCGGCTCGTTCGGGTTCGCGGCCGCCATCATCGCCACCTGCTCAGCCGTGATCGCGTCAGCCTTGCGCGACCATTGCGATAGCGCGAGCAAGGTGTCGCGGCGCGTCGTGACCTCCCACAACTCCTCGGTAATGAAGGGCATGAAGGGGTGCAGCAGCTTCAGGATCTCGTCGCGCGCCCAGGCGACCGTAGCGCGGGTCTCGGTCTTGGCCGCGCCCTCCTCGCCCATCAGCATCGGCTTTGCGAGCTCGAGATACCAGTCGCAATAGACGTTCCAGACGAAGCGGTAGATCGCATTGGCCGCGTCATTGAAGCGGCAGGCTTCGATCGCCTCGGTGACCTCGCGCGTGGCGCGCACCGTCTCGTGCACAATCCAGCGGTTCAGCGTGTCCTTTGCACTGGTCGGGTCAAAACCTTCCGGCTGGACGCAATCGTTCATCTCCGCAAAGCGGCAGGCGTTCCAGAGCTTGGTCGCAAAATTGCGGTTGGTCTCGACCATTTGTGGCGACAGCTTGATGTCGTGGCCCTGCGCCGCGCCGCGCGCCAGCGCAAAGCGCAACGCATCCGCTCCGAACTCCTCGATGACGCCGAGGGGATCGATGACGTTCCCCTTCGACTTCGACATCTTGGCGCCCTTCTCGTCGCGGACGAGGCGGTGGATGTAGACGGTCGAGAACGGCGCATCCTTCATGAAATGAAGGCCCATCATCATCATGCGCGCGACCCAGAAGAAGATGATGTCGAAGCCCGTGACCAGCGCATCGGTCGGGTAGTAGCGCTTCACTTCCGGCGTGTCGTCGGGCCAGCCCAAGGTCGAGAACGGCCACAGCGCGGAGGAGAACCAGGTGTCGAGCACATCCTCGTCGCGCGTGATGAAGTCGGCGCGCTTGTTGCGGTCGAGCGCCATCTCACGGCCCTGCTCGGGCGTGATGACCTCCTGCTCGACGTAATAGCCGAGCGCGTGGCCGATCGCTTCCTCTTCTGTCTCGGCGACGAAGACCTTGCCGTCGGGCCCATACCAGGCCGGAATTTGATGGCCCCACCAGAGCTGACGCGAGATGCACCATGGCTGGATGTTCTCCATCCACTCGAAATAGGTCTTCGACCAATTGTCCGGCACGAATTTGGTGCGGCCGGAGCGCACCGCCGCGATCGCGGGCTCGGCCAGCGTCTTGGCGTCGACATACCACTGGTCGGTCAGATACGGTTCGATCACCACGCCGGAGCGGTCGCCATGGGGCGCCATATGCGTGTTCGGCTCGATCCGCTCGAGGAAACCGAAATTATCCAGCCGCGCGACGATCTGCTTGCGCGCGGCGAAGCGGTCGACTTTATGCAATTCCCTCGCGAACTCCTCCGAACCCTCGGGCAGGTCGCGCAGATAGTCCTCGTTGCCGACCAGGGCCATGCCGCCTTCCTGATCGAGCACGCTGATCTGCGCGAGATTGTGCCGCTTGCCGACCTCGAAGTCGTTGAAGTCATGGGCCGGCGTGATTTTCACGGCGCCCGAGCCCTTCTCCGGGTCGGAATATTCATCGGCGACGATCGGAATCCTGCGCCCGACCAGCGGCAGGATCACATGCCCGCCGACGAGATGCCTGTAGCGCTCGTCCTCCGGGTTCACGGCAACGCCGGTATCGCCGAGCATGGTCTCGGGCCGCGTGGTCGCCACCACGATGAAGCTCGTGGGATCGTCGGGGCTGAAGCTCTTGCCCTCGATCGGATAGCGCAGATACCAGAGGCTGCCCTTGACCTCGACCTGCTGTACTTCGAGATCGGAGATAGCTGTCAGCAGCTTCGGATCCCAGTTGACCAGCCGCTTGTCCTTGTAGATCAGCCCTTCGCGATGGAGCTGGACGAACACCTTCACCACGGCACGCGACAGGCCCTCGTCCATGGTGAACCGCTCGCGCGACCAGTCGCAGGAGGCGCCGAGCCGCTTCAACTGGTTGACGATGGTGCCGCCGCTCTCTTCCTTCCACTGCCAGACGCGCTCGAGGAACTTTTCGCGCCCCATGTCTCGGCGGCGTGGCTGCTGCCGTTCCATCAACTGCCGTTCGACCACCATCTGGGTGGCGATGCCGGCATGATCGGTGCCGGGTTGCCACAGCACGTCGCGGCCGCGCATGCGCTCGAAGCGGCAGAGAATGTCCTGCAGCGTGTTGTTGAGCGCGTGCCCCATATGCAGCGAACCCGTCACATTCGGAGGCGGGATCACGATGGTGAAGGGTTTAGCGTCGCGCCGGTCGGGACGGCCGGCGCGGAAAGCGCGGGAATCCTCCCAGACCAGGGACATGCGGCCTTCGATATCGGCGGGCTGGTAGTTTTTCTCGATCATGGCTTGCAATGGACGAATGGACCGGAGCTTAGAAAGCCGCCGGGACGCGCCAAGTCAACACGACAGCGGCGCGAAAAGCCGCATAAAAGCGGCCGGAGACGGCTTGATCGGGGCTTATATGGTGTCGCGGCGGCGCTACTGCGAGCGGCCGCGCGATACGCGCTCGATTTCGGCCTTTACAATGCGCTCGACCAGCCCGGGCAGATTGTCGTCGAGCCAGGATTTCAGCATCGGCCGCAGCATTTCCTTGACCAGATCCTCCAGCGTCCGTGCGTTGTTGCTGAGCACGGTATGGGCAAGCGTATTGAAGGCCGATTCTACCGCCGATACGGTCGTCTGTGACAATATCGGGCCTGCCGGCGCAGATGGCGGATCGAAGGCTGGCGGGGCGTAGGTCGGCGGCCGGTTGATCGCCCGCGAGGCCGCCGATTCCGCAAACTCGATATCGTTTTCCGGCTCAATCTTGTGGAATGACGTCGGTGGCGGAGGCTCCACGCTTGGTACGGCCATCTCGTCGGTGAGCTCGAACACCTCGCCGTCAGATTTTGCCGGGCGAATTTCGTCTTCCGTCGTCGCCTCATCAAGCCCGTTCAGGAGCGCGTCGATATCGTCCTGGTTGTTGGGTGGGCCGGCGGCCGGCGCCGCAGCAGCCGCAGGTGGCGGCGCCGGAGGCGGTGCAGGTGCTGGCTTCTTCTCAGCAGCAGCGGCCGCCGCCGGTATCCTCGACGGCGGAATGTCAGCCATCGCGGGCCTCGGCGGCGGCGCGGCGGCGGCGGGCTTGTCCGGCTTCGCAGGCGCGGCAGGACTGGCTGGCTTCTCGGCGGCGAGCGCCTTGGCTTCACTTGCCGATGGCTTGGCTTCGCCCGCTGACGGTCGGTTGTCTGCTGCCGGCGGCTTCGCTTCGTCGTCGGCGATGATACGCCGGATCGACGCCAGAATCTCCTCCATGGAGGGTTCTTGGACCTTTGCAGGCTGCGTCATCTCCGACTCCAAATCATCAACGCCCTCGTATGCGTTGTTTTACACCAAGCACGACGGATTTGGCTGGCTCCGGTTGCACGGGCTCTGCAATTTTCGTCGCAGGCCTCACTTTTCCCCAGATCAGCGCTGCGCGAATCATCGCGCAGCTCCGCCCCTGCTCGGGGCATCGAAGCGTCATGGCGGATGCCGCACGCGTGCCACGAATTGCTTGGCTGCCTTTATAAAGGCTATGTCATGGCAATTGACGATTGCAAGCAACGGCCGGCGGAGCGGGTTGATTCGTAGCGCACAATTGCCGCCATGTGTGCTGCAGCGAGCACTCGATCATGCTGTGGCTGATGAAGAAGGCTCGTGCTCCTCGCAGGAAGCCCGCGAGGATACGCCGAGTTAGCGCCCATCGGGCGTGCGGAGGCCAAACCAGCTGTCACGCACCTGCTGGTAGTGCACGCTCGGATCGTAGGTCGTGGTCGCCAGGTTGAGGACCTGTGGCGACAGACGCCCGATCGAATTCAACACCGCATAGGAAGCGACCACGCGGTCATGCTGCGCAGTGACGAGCGCGACGCGCGCGTTGACCAGCGCCTGCTGCGCGTTCAGCACGTCGAGCGTCGTGCGCTGGCCGGCTTTGGCTTCTTCGCGCACGCCGTTGAGCGCGACTTCCGAGGCCGTCACCTGCGCCTGCGCCGACGACACCTGCGCCTTGCCGGCCTCAAGCTGGCCCCAGGCGGTAACGGTGTTGGCGCGGGTCGAATCACGCGTCGTCTCAAGATTGAGGCGCTGCTGCGCCAGGTTTTCCTTGGATTGGCGGATCAGCGAATATTCGGCGCCGCCCTGATAGACAGGCACGGTGACCTGCGCGACGGCGGAAGCGCCGAACGTGCGCTGGGAGAACAGGGTCGTTTCGTAGGACTGTTGCACCGAGGCTTGCAGGCTGACGGTCGGCAACAGCGCGCCCTCGTTGATCTTCACCGTCAGGAAGTTGACGTCGATGCCGAACATGGCGGCGGTTACGTTCGGGTTTTCTACCAGGCTGAGTTCCACCGCCGCCGGCAGCGTGCCGGGCAGGAAGCGGTCCACCGGCGAACCCGGCGCCAGGTTCGACGGCTCGTTGCCGATGATGCGGCGGAAGTTCGAACGCGTCGTCACCAGGTTGGATTCGGCGGTCAGTTCCTGGGTCTTGCCGGCCGCGAGCTGCGCTTCGGATTGCGCGACGTCGGTACGCGTCACCTCGCCGACATTGAAGCGGTCGCGGGTCTGCTTCAGCGTCTGCTCCAGCACCCGCACGTTGCTCTTCTGCACCTCGACGATGGCGGAGTCGCGCAGGTAATCCATGTAGGTCGTTGCAGCGCTCAGCAGCACAGTCTGCTCCAGCACGCGCAAGCCTTCGCGCGCGCCGGAAACCTGGCTCTCCGCCGCGCGGGTCCTGTTGGCGGTCTGCTGGCCGTTGAAGAGCGTCTGGGTAACGGTCGCGCCGATGCTGCGCGGGGGATTCGTGCCGTGGGTTTCGGTCCTGACGAGCTGAGTCGGCGAGCCGCCCGAGGTCGTGAGCGTGTCGGCGTATTGATAACCTGCGCTCGCAGTCACCGCGACCTTGGGGCGATAGCCCGAAAGCGCCTGGGGTACGTTTTCGTCGGTGGAACGTACCTGCGCCCGCTGCGCGTTGAGCTGCGGGTTATTCTGATAGGCCCGCACCAGCGCAGCCTCGATCGTATCGGCCAGGGCCGGCGCAGCACCGATCTGTGCTATCAGGAGGGCCACTGCCGAGACTGCGGTGACGACCTTCACCCGGTACATCCCTGTTAATCCATTCATTCTGTCGCCGGCCAATGCATTGACCCAGCGATCACATCTGTGAGCACCCATCGCACCTTATTCTGGGCGCGGGCGGGACGGAACCACCTCTGGGACAAGTGAAGCGGAAACTCTTCACGTGCAGCTTCCCGGCCACACTTCTGATTTTAGAACAGAATTTTTAACGATCGATTGCGCTCAAACGATGCCCAGATGTCCACAAGATCCGAGTTCCCGCCCATCGGCGGTACCCGGCTGCGGCAACCATCTGGTGCCCGCCAAGCGAATCGGCCCTAAAACACGAAGGCCGGAACCCGTTCGAGGCCGGGCAGAATCGGCGCCGCTGCGTCGAACAGGATTCGATGCCCGAAATCGCCATGCGAACGAGTCACGAGGGTGGCCCGTGACGGCCGGGTCATCGCGAACACCCCAAGCAGCCTGCCGCCTTCCTTGAGCTGGTCACACAAGGTCTGTGGCATGATCTCGGTCGCGCCATTGAGGAAGATCACGTCATAAGGCGCACCGGCGCCATCGCCGGCTGCCGCCTCCGCAGTCCGATACGTCACGGTTCCGTCCAGCCCGAGCCTGCCAAGAACATCCCTGCCCTTTGCGCACAAGGCCGCATCGCTCTCTACCGCGGTCACCTTCGCCCCCAGTTTCGCCGCCAGCGCCGCAGCGTATCCGGTCGCAGCACCAACGATCAGGACATTGTCGCTGTCCTTCAGCTCGGCCGCCTGAAAGAGTTTTGCGGTCAGCGCCGGCTTGACCAGGAACCGCTTCGTCGTGCCGCCTTCGGTCACATCAAGATCGAGGTCGAGATAGGCCAGCGCGCGCTTGCTTTCCGGCACAAAATCCTCGCGCGGCAACGCGAGCATCGCATCGAGAATCCTGCCGTCGGTGACGTCGCTGGTGCGCACCTGGCCATCGACCATTTTTTGGCGTGCAATGGCAAAACCAGTCATCTGTAGGCCTGCGAGAGACAAGGCGGACATGCCGCGGAAGGGACAAAAATCGCGCCATCTTTGGAACAACGCCAGTCAAAACGCAACATGGCGACGAGCCGCCGGCAGGCTCGGCCTGCCGCTTCGCCTATCGCAACAATCCGCTCATTCGATCGTGACCGCGAGCCGTGCGATCAGCTGCGCGACCTCTTCCAAACGGCTGGGATCGTGCGCGGCAATGGCACGCGCCAGCCGTTCCAGGCATTCGTCATCGCTAGGAGGGGCTGGCAGTTTCCGGGGAACGACCGAGAGCACGCGCCTGGCGCGAACGGCTTGGATGATGTCTGGCATCGAATCACCTTCGAGAAACCCCGGCCCTAGCCAAGCTTGGCAGCAAATATGACGATTTGGCGTCGCGACGGACCCCGCGCATGGCTCCCCGGATCTTTGCGCGGATGGCTCGCCCTGGGTCCGGCTTCGAGGTTAAAAGTGAGCGGCAAGACCCTGCCGGATCACGGCTTTTGGCGCGTTCATAAATCCGGTGGCTGCGGGCCAATTCGTCCTATGCAAGCCGAAAAGGCTTTGTTATACGCTGCCCGCTCGCGAACATGTGTGCTCGCCTATTCCTCGGTAGCTCAGCGGTAGAGCATTCGACTGTTAATCGAATGGTCGCTGGTTCGAATCCAGCCCGGGGAGCCAATTGAAATCATTATACAAAATGGCGTTTCTGTCGATGTAAGCTCGCATCGTGATTTGCCGCGGGTAGGCATCCGGTAAGCGCGCGCCCTGTTTCTGGCCTGCTCTGCTTTCGGCATTCGTTTGAATAATCGCCATGCCCCGCCTCACCTAGGAGCGCGTCCAGATAGGCATCGCGACCTGGCATTTGTTGCAGGGTAGCCGGCTCAGGCGGCGTTTGCGAGGGTGAACAGCTTCAGGAGGTTGTGGGCGGTGCAGATCATGGCCCACTCGGCCCGCACTTTCTCGACGCCCCGCAACAGGAACTGGCGGAAGCCGCGCGCCTGTTTGACCTGTCCGAACACCGGCTCCACCACTTGCTTTCGCAATCGATAGGGTGTTTCGAAGCCGCCATCGTCGATCTTCTTTCGCATCCGTTGGGTCAGCGGTCCGCCGATTTTTCCGTTCGCGGCTGTCGGGTGTTTGGCGCGTCCCGGCGCGACATAGCCGTCGATACCGTATGCTTCCAGCGCTTCGAGATTAGCCTCGCTGCAGTAGCCGGAGTCCGCCGAGGCCTGCTCAGGCTTGCGGCCGAGGTTGTTCTCGATGGCCTCGATCAGGGGCACCATCTGGCCCTGATCGCTGCCGCACTGCGTCAGTTCGTGCGCGACAATGATCTGGGCGCCTGCGTCGACGGCGGCCTGGGCATTATAGGCCTGAACGAAGCCATCCTTCGACTTCATGATGCGGCTTTCCGGATCGGTGAAGTTGCGTTGCGACTTGGGATCGGGTTGGTCCGAGGGCGGCGCTGCCGGTTTGCCCGGCTTCTTGCGGCCTTCGGCCTGGCGCTGCTGTTGCTTTTCGGCCTCGATGCGACGCTCTTCCTCCGCCGCCAGCCTGGCCTCCGCCTCCAGCGCCGCCATCGCCTGCTGGATCTTCGCCAGCCGTTTCTGCTTGTCGCCGGCCCAATCCGGCAGCTCGTCGCCGCGCTTGTCCTTGCCGAACATCTCGTCCTCTTCGGCATCCGCCGCCTCGGCCGCCGCCAGCATGCGCGCGACCTCGGCCTTCAATTCCGCCTCGCGTTTCTTCATGCGCTCATAACTCATCGCTTTATGTTTCGACGCGTTCGCCTTGATCTTCGTGCCATCCAAGGCCACGTGGCCGAGTTTGACCAGCCCGACCGTCTCGCACAGCTTCAGAACCTGCAGAAACAGCGCACCGAGTGCCCTCAAATGCCGCTTGCGGAAGTCGCTGATGGTGCGGAAGTCCGGCGGATCGAGCGCCACAATCATCACAAAATCATTCCGTTCGCGGCAGGCCTTCGCAATCCGCCGCGACGAATACAACCCACTCGCATAGCCGTGCAGCAGAAGCGCCACCATCATCCGCGGGTCAAACGGCGGCTGCCCGAGACCGCTCACATAGCTGCCCGTGATCTTCTTCAAATCGAGGCTCTCCCGCACCAGCTCAACGATAAATCGCGAAACATGGCCTTTCGGCACGAAGTCCTGCACATTCGCCGGCAGCAGCAGCGTCTGATCGATGTTCCAGGGCCGAAAATACTTGCTCATAGCCCAAGCTTGAATCAGACTCGCTTACACTTGAACAGCGACTATTCAGACAGGCTCCTAGCGCCGGCTGGTCGAGATCGGGCTGAGGTCGAAGCCAAAGGGACGCCATCGTATACGGCAACTCCCTAAACTTGGGCCGTCGCAAATGGCGGCCGTTTTCCGCGGCCACAACGCGCAATATCACTGTCGCCGAGGATCGTCGTCCGGCGACTTATCCCCATCGTCTCGTAGCAAGCTAACAAGTTGCTCTTCTGTAATCAGCGGCGGTCCGACGTAAGAATTCTCATCGTTCGCTTTCGGCAGGTCTTTAATTATTCCCAAAACATCTCTGGCAAACTTAGCGATGCCTGCGGCGCCCACAGCTGAGATTAACACGACCTGCCATACTTCGCTCCAGCCCTGTTGCTGTTGTATTTGTTGATCTTGCTGCGCAACCCTAGAAACTTTCTCCGCTCTAGTGGGTACTTTGTTCGTAGGTACAACCTCAATCCCGCGACTTGGAAAGCGTATTTTTTCCCGCCGTGGATCGCCGTCTGTGAGCGCGTCAACGCGAGACGCAATTCCTGACGCGCCCGCAGCGTCAACGATCGCCTGAGCTATCAAGTAAGAATGATGGCCGCTGCAAACGATTGAAGCCCTTCGAAATTCAATCACTTGGAAAGATTCCTGAGTTCGTTTCCTCTGCTACGACGCTCGATCGCACACCAAGAGATGTCGGGTGACGTTATGCTATCGAGCTGTTAGACTACCCGATGCTGTTGGAGCAACGCGCCTTAAGGAGCGGTGGATGTCACCTTTTGAAAATGTCCGAGCCCTTCAGCGATCATAGGAATTTCATCCTTGAGCTGCAGCCTCGCAGCCAACGGTGTTTCCTTTACAAGATAATGGTAGTCATTATCTCCATGTGAAGCGGTAAAAATGTGCGTATCATTAAACGCCCAGTCTTCAGCGCTAGAGCTCCAAGTCACAACAACGCCGGGTATATTTTTGACGTTCTTAAAGGGAGGCTCCGCAGGCTGGGAGAATGAAACGCTTTTTTTGAGCGTCATTGTTCCAACTTGTTCCCTTGCGTTGCCGAGTTTGACCAAGTGGATCGTGTCGCCCTGAAACCACATTAGGTAAGAGAGCGATAGATGAAGTAACCGTGTGCCCGGGTTGTTAAGCACCGGATCGAGCTTACAAGTTCCTGTGCAATAGACCCCTTTGTATTTAGCGAACGGGCCAGAATTTTCCTTTTCAGCTCGAACAAAAAACTCATCCATTTTGGGTATTACGTCTAGATGGTCGGACCAAACCTTGAATTGGTTTGGCGCCAACAAGTGCGTTTTTAGCACAAATCCAGTCTTCCCATTATCCGTAACGACCCGCACCCAGGTATGATCAATCGCATAGGCCGGAAATTTATCGTCGGTTTCGGAATAATTTAAGTTGTACTCCGCGAGCGCTGTTACCTGCGACCGAATGGGAAGCCGGAATAAACCGTCGGTCTTGGCATCCGGACCGCGACGGCCCTGAACATTTTCGTGAATCACGAAATATTTGACAGACTCAGGAGCGTCAATCCGCGCCTTGATTTGGTCATCAGGTATAAGTTCGGGAGCCGGCGTTTGTCCTGGTACGATTTGAACGCGCCCGCGCAAATAAAATTCGCCCGTAATCGAAAGCGAAAGCTCTGGAAGCTGCTTCTGAGCGGTCGATTCATAAACGTCGTTGCTGATCCGCCGAAAAATCGTGCCGACCTCCTCTTGCTCCTCGATGTGTCTCAGGAATGCCCTCGTATATGGGCTGTTGCGCCCGTCCCCATCATCAGCCGTTTGACCAGCCTGGGTGGCATAGGAGAGGATGATGCCCCGGGCGTCGATCTTCGCCAGGCCATTCTGTAGCGATAGCGCCCTCGTCGACCCAATTGATCGCTTTAATTGGTCGGCGAGCGGGTTGTCGCGGCACGCGTCGAGGACCAAAATACGTAAAGACTTGGCCTGCTGGAGATCAGAGATGATTTCGTCAACTCGCACCATACGTCGCAGATCGGCTTCGTCCGATAGGTTGATGTCGATCGGCGCAAGATAATTTACGCCGGAAAATTGGAGGGCATGGCCGCTGTAATAGAAGAGGGCCACATCTGCTTCCCTTGCGGCCTTTGCGAAGGCTATGGTTGCGTCTTCCATCTTGTTCTTATCGAGATCGGTCAAAACGGTAGTTTGAAAGCCATCCCGCTGGAGAGCGACAGCAACATCTTCTGCGTCGTTTGGAGGATTGGGCAGTTTCGGAGCGTTAAGATAGGCGCCATTCCCAATAACCAGAGCAATCCGTACATCCGCGAGAGCCTCCGATTGCGTTGTGATTAATGCAAGCAAACTCCATAAAAGACACCAATGACGCTTGTTTTTCATACATGCCCCTCTCTTTTGGTCGGTCGCATGTTATTAGCTTCAACCGCAACGATCAAATCGTGATGCGTGTCACATACCTTGGCAATGCCCTGACAACAGGCGACAGAAGCCTTTGATGAGACTCTTATCGTGTACACTGCCCCTCAGCCAATAAGCCGTTGCCGACTCGATGTCTCGACCGCCACGACTCGCCACGTAGTTCGTTCTTTGATGGCAAAATGAACTGCCACAATCGAAAGTGGGATCGTCTATCCGCTTCCAGGCGGCATCACTTCCGATCGCCTCTACCGTCTTCGCGCGCTTTGCGAGGAGACGTTCTATGTGCGCTTCGACTTCAGAAACGACCCAGCGAAGGTTAGGCGGCCCCGGCACGACCGCACACGTGCGGGCGCCAGAGGCGCCACGCAACACTTCACACATAATATGATGATGAAGTCTCTAGGGCTTCTTCAAGCACAGACCGATAGTTGGCGAGGTTCCGCATTTCGCACCATCAGCCGCGCCGCCACCCGGGCAGAAAACCGATACGAGCGTCTCGCCTGTGTCGCAGCTGACAGTGCTGTCAGTTTGCACAACGCGCAGATTGGTGGAGCTAGCTTCGCCTTTCGCCCCTTTCTCGCCTTGCGGTCCCTTCTCGCCTTGCGGCCCCTGGGGGCCTTGTGCACCTTGAGCGCCTTGCGGGCCCGGAACACCTTGGATCCCCTGCGCGCCTTGGGCACCTGCCGGACCTTGCGGTCCTGTTTCGCCCTTGGGACCGGGATCGCGACTACAACTAGCCAAGAGAACGGAAACACCCACAGCAACAACCGCAGCCCACTTCATATGACGCTCCCCTCACTTCTTTTGCGAGTATAACAGTCGTCTATGACGGTACAGTCAATTGGCCAAAAGATGACCTGCCACCGCGGCCGCTATCGGGACGGGCGGGTCGAAAGTGTTGGCTTTCTCACAGGTGCATGAGGAGCGCCTTTTGCCGCGGTCTTGATACACCCGCTCCTTCGGTCGGATCGTTGCTACATCATTGCTCAGCGGCTTAAGGTGGACCGGCCGGTAGTCGAGACGGACGCGGCCGGCGGCGTCCAGCCACGACAGCGTGTGCTTCAGCTAATTCTCGTCGTCGCGCCTAGGGAAATCCTCGCGCGCATGAGCGCCGCGGCTTTCGGTGCGCCCGATCGCCGAGCGGATGGTGACGCTTGCCTGCGCCAGCATGTTGTCGAGCTCGAGGGTTTCGGTGAGATCGGTGTTGAAGATCATCGAGCGGTCGGCAACCGCAAGGTCATCGCGCATTATGGCAATGACATTGTCGAGCTTTTGCGAACCTTCGTCGAGCAGCGAACCGGTGCGGAACACGGCGCAGTGACGCTGCATGCCATCAGTCCCGGCACGATCGCGTCGGGATTGCCGTCAAGCTTGGTGACGGCTTCGCCATGCCGATTGGTCGGCACGCCACCCATATTGTAGTGCACGGTCGGCAGCACCGGGATTGGCTGGCGCGTCACATCGACGGCGGTAAAGATTTGCGCGGTCTCGCTGATGCCGGGCAGCCGCTCATGCAGGATTTTGGCGCCGAGATGCTCCAGATGCAGCACGGCGGGCACCGCCTCGCGGCACATATATTCGATCGCGTCCTGGTCGCCGAGCCAGTCGGAGCCCTTCACCGTGTCGTACATGTGAAAGCGCCAGTCGTCGCCGTCGCCCATATTGCCGAGCGACGCCGCCATCCTGAGCGCGGCGCGCATGCCCGCGCCACCGGCGCCGACGATCACGACATCGTAGTCGTGATCAATGATCTCGTAGGCTTCGGTCATCGCGATCTCTCCGCAACGGTCAGCGCCATTGCCTGATCGTACGAACATTGCGCGAATGTGATGGGGCAACGGGCGATGTGAACTCGCCCAACCGATCCGCCGAATATCTTCGCGTCACCAAATCGCCAACCCGACAGGGAGAAGAAAAAATGTCAGACCAGATCAACCATCAGCGCCGCCGATTCTTTGGCAGCGCCGCCATGAGCATGGCCGCCGCCCAGTTCGCCCTGAACGGCGCTTTCGCCGCGCAGCCGACCAAGCCAAAGCCAGCCAGTCTGCACAAAGTGAAGCCTGGAACGAGCACCTCGTTCGCCGCGCTGAAGCAGATCGATGCCGGCCTCCTCAATGTCGGGTATGCCAAGGCCGGCCCCGCCGACGGTCCCGCCGTCATCCTGCTGCACGGCTGGCCCTACGACATCTACAGCTTCGTCGACGTGACGCCCCTGCTCGCGGCCGAAGGCTACCGCGTGATTGTGCCTTATCTGCGCGGTTACGGCACGACGCGCTTCCTCGCCGACTCCACCTTCCGCAACGGCCAGCCCGGAGCGCTTGCCACCGACATCATTGCGCTGATGGATGCGCTCAAGATCGAGAAGGCGACCATCGGCGGCTTTGATTGGGGTGCGCGCACGGCCGACATCATGGCCGCGCTGTGGCCCGAGCGCTGCAAGGCTTTGGTCTCCGTGAGCGGCTATCTGATCGGCAGCCAGGAGGCCGGCAAGATGCCGCTGCCGCCGAAGGCCGAATTGCAGTGGTGGTATCAGTTCTATTTCGCGACCGAGCGCGGCCGCGCCGGTTACGACAAATATCGCCGCGAGTTCTCCAGGCTGATCTGGCAACTCGCCTCGCCGAAGTGGAATTTCGACGATGCTACCTTCGAGCGCAGTGCGAAGGCCTTCGACAATCCGGACCACGTCGCGATCGTGATCCACAATTATCGCTGGCGACAAGCCCTGGCCGAAGGCGAGGCAAAATATGACGACATCGAGAAGAAGCTCGCGCAGGGTCCCGTGATCAGCGTGCCCACTATCACCATGGAGGGCGATGCCAACGGTGCGCCGCATCTGGAGCCGTCTGCCTACGCCAGGAAGTTCTCCGGCAAGTATTCGCACCGGACTGTCAAAGGCGGCATCGGCCACAATTTGCCGCAGGAAGCGCCGCAAGCCTTTGCCGAAGCCATCATCGACGTCGTCGCGGAAAGCTGATCGGCACAAGGGGCCTGCGAACTGGCTGACCAGCAGTCCGCAGGCTGCCTAGCTCCGCAGCTTGCGGAAAAAGCTTCGCACCTCCTGCACAAACATCTCGGGCTGCTCGAACGCCGCGAAATGACCGCCCTTCGGCATCTCGCTCCAGTGCTGGATGTTCGGGAAGGCCTCCTCCATCCAGTGTCGCACCGGCGGCACGATCTCCTTTGGAAATACGGCGACCCCGGTTGGCACCGTGACCTTGTAGGACCGCGGACGCCCAAAACTCTCCCAATAGAGCCGCGCCGACGAGGCCGCGGTTTCCGTGATCCAATAGAGCATCACATTGTCGAGCAGCTCGTCGCGGGTAAGGACGTTCAGGGGATCGCCGTCGCAATCGGTCCAGGCCCAGAATTTCTCCAGGATCCAGGCCGCCTGCCCGCTCGGCGAATCCGTCAGGCCGTAACCCAGCGTCTGCGGCCGCGTCGCCTGCTGTTTGGAGTAACCGGAATCCCAATCGCGATAGTGCTCGATGCCCTTGAGCGCACGGGTCTCTTCCGGCGTCGGCTGCTCGCCGACCTTGGGCCGGGAGCCCATCGCCAGCGTGATATGGATACCGAGACAATGCGCCGCATCCTGCGCACCGATCGCGGCCGTCACCGCCGAGCCCCAATCGCCGCCCTGCGCCGCGTAGCTGATATAACCGAGGCGCGCCATCAATACGGCCCAGATCGCTGCGATGCGTTCGACACCGCAGCCTTTGGCTTTCGGCTTGCCGGAGAAGCCAAACCCCGGCAGCGATGGGCAGACCACGTGAAAGGCATCAGCCGCAGCGCCACCATGGGCGGTCGGATCGGTGAGCGGCTCGATCACCTTGGTGAATTCGACCACCGAGCCGGGCCAGCCATGGGTGATGATCAGCGGCATCGCTTGCGGATGCGGCGAACGGACGTGCAGGAAGTGCACGCCGAGCCCGTCGATGTCGGTCTTGAACTGCGGAAAGCGGTTGAGCTTCGCCTCGCGGGCGCGCCAGTCATACGCATCGCCCCAGTAACGGCAGATTTCCTGGACCCATTTCAGCGGAATGCCCTGACTCCAATCGTCCACCAGCTCCGCTTCGGGCCATCTCGTGTTGCGCAACCGCGCCTTCAGGTCGGCGAGCACGTCGTCTGCGACCGAAATGCGAAACGGCTCGAGCGCATCACTCATGTTACCTCCCGTCTCGAACGATTGATTTTGCGGATTGGCTTTCACGCGTGTTGAGTGAGGGTCCCCGATCAACGCATCAAGCGCAAGGCCTTCGCACAGCCTTTTGCGTGGGCGATACGGTTCAGAAACCGTTGTGGCATTGAGCTGTCCTTCCACGGCCTCAACGAGAAGACTTTTCCCTTTTCCTGTGCAAGGACGACCGATCCATCCCGTGGCTTCCATGCTACGCATTGCGCAGTGCAGCAGCTCCTGCTGCGACGAAACGTCGTTAGAGCGGCCTGTAATGAATTTGCAGCAGCTTCGTATTCTCGGAGAAGCGCTTCGGCGCGATCTCAATCTCACGGAGGTCGCCAAGGCGCTCAACACCTCGCAGTCCGGCGTCAGCAAGCACATCATGGACCTCGAGCAGGAGCTCGGCGTCGACATCTTCGTCCGCCGCGGCAAGCGAATCGTCGGCCTGACCGAACCCGGCAAGGAGCTTTCAGGCCTGGTCGGCCGCATCCTGCTCGACCTGCAGAACATCAGGAGCGTCGCGGCTCACTTCACCAGCCGCGACAGCGGCCACCTCGTGCTTGCGACCACCCACACTCAGGCGCGCTATTCGCTGCCTGCGGTGGTCTCCGAGTTCAAGAAGGAGTTTCCCGACGTCGAGCTCGTGCTGCACCAGAGCGGGCCGGCCGAGATCGTGGCGCACCTGATGTCGGGCCGCGCCGACATTGCGATCGCCACCGAAGCCCTCGACAACTATCCGGAGTTTGCGACCTTCCCTTTTTATCGCTGGCACCACGCCGTGATCGTGCCGAAGGGCCATCCCCTGCTCGCCCGCGGCGCGATCACGATTGCCGAGCTCGCCGAGTTTCCGATCATCACCTACAGTGAAGGCTTTACCGGGCGCGCGCGGGTCGATGCGGCCTTTGCGAAAGCCGGCATCACGCCGAAGATCGCGATGTCGGCGCTCGACGCCGATGTGATCAAGACGTATGTCGAGCTTGGCCTCGGCGTTGGCATCGTCGCGGCGATGGCGATCGATCCTGGCCGCGACGAGACGCTGCATGTTGTGCCGAGCGAGCATCTATTCGAGGCCAACACCACCCGCATCGCGATTCGCCGCGGCAACTATCTGCGCGGCTTCGCCTGCCGCTTCATCCAGCTCTGCGTACCGGCGATCAAGGAGACGGAGATCCGGGCGGCGAGCGAAGCCGAGCTTCGATAGTGCGCACTTGCCCCCTGCTTCTCCGCAGCATATCCACAGCCGCCCCATGCGGCAATTTAGAGCGTATGCAATGGCTTGCTGCGCACTCATCCACACCTGTGCGAGGCGGTCGGGTGCGGTGCCGGCGTTGTTCCGCGGTACCTTGATAGGCTGAAGCCGCGCTCGCAGAAACCAGCGTCAACACCAGTCCAAGCGCCGCCGTGAGGCGATGAGAGGCCGAAGATGCAATGATCTTTGCGCCCATGGCAGCATTCCCCTTCAATGGTTTGGGCGTTTCTGCTAAGACGCTGCTCATTGCTGCGAGATACGCGAACTATTTCCGACTAAACGTGATTTTTCTCACACTCTCCGCGCGCGTATGCCTCTTAGCGTGCGGAAGAGAACTTGAAAGAAATCAGTAACCAAACGAGCCGCGAGAGCCGGATCGGTTCAATTTGAGCGATCCCGTCAATCCGGAGAAAAGACAGTTTTGAGACGGTGCTCTCCCGAGTCTGGGAGGGCCCGAACGATGAGTGAAGCCGAGTTCGATCTTTTGCTGGATGCCGTGCGGACGGCGATTGAGCCCGTGCCGGAGGAGGATGCCATGTTGGCCCGTCAGCTGAACTTCAATGCGCCGCCGAAAGCCGCCAACGACAACGGGCGAGTGTGGCCGCTGATTCCGTTTCCGGAAGGCTGGTACGCCGCCTGCTGATCCCGCTGCGGCTAATGAGCTCTCCTCTTTTGCCAAGAAGCGATTGCGCGGCACCAGGCGATGTTCGCTTCGGTTAATGCCGGAATTTACCTCTGGGCAGCGTCGGCTTACAGGTGTCTGCATCGCCGCCGGAACGGGATAAAGCGGGATTTTTGGAGCCGAAACCAGCTAAACCGCTTGGTTGCCTATCCCGGACAGGCCGTATAAGAAGCCCCCCAATGGGGCCACGTGGCGGAGTGGTTACGCAGCGGTCTGCAAAACCGTTTACTCCGGTTCAATTCCGGACGTGGCCTCCAATTCCTGGATCGGTCAAATGACCTGCGCGGACGAATGCGAGTCGCGCAGTATGCGGTATTTCCGCAACAACACATCCCCACCAAAGTTCAACTTGGAGCTGAGCCAATCTGTCTCGGCCTGCCGTTTTATGGCACAAGCCATTGAAGTGTTTTGAGCAATGCCTGTAAGCCGGAACAGGGGCTGGGAATGGGAATGCATCGTATCGCGATCGTCGCGGCTGGACTTCTTTCGATCGCCGGATTTGCGGGCGCGGCCTCTGCCGCCGACCTACCCGCGGCGCCCTATACCAAGGCGCCCTCCATGATACCGGCCTTCTACGACTGGAGCGGCGCGTATATCGGCGTCAATGGCGGCGGAGCATCGAGCCGCAACTGCTACACCATCACCAGCGTTGCCGGCGTAGCCGTTGCTCCGGGTTCGGAAGGCTGTCACGACGCGACCGGCGGCGTGGTCGGCGGCCAGCTCGGCTATCGCTGGCAATGGGGCCCCAGCTGGGTGTTCGGCGTTGAAGTTCAGGGGGACTGGGCCGATCTGAAAGGTACGAATTCCAGCCTGACGGCGATCGTTCCCTACACCAACCAGACCAAGATCGACGCCATCGGCCTTTTCACCGGCCAGGTCGGCTACGCCTGGAACAATGTGCTTTGGTACGTGAAGGGCGGCGCGGCGATCACCGGCAACAAGTACAACAGCTACTTCACCGCGACCAGGACCATATTCAACCAAACCAACGACACCCGCTGGGGTGGCACGGTGGGCACCGGCGTCGAAATCAGCTTTGCGCCGAACTGGTCGGTTGCCTTCGAATACAACCATCTGTTCATGGGGACCCACAACATCGTCTTCCAGCCCACGGCCATCGCTGTCGGCCGCACCGACAACGTGCGTCAGGACGTCGACATGGGAACGGTGCGCGTGAACTACCGCTTCGGCGGTCCGGTCATCGCGAAGTACTGATCTGAGTTTTCTCTCGGCGACAAAGGCCTCGGGCGGCGGCCCGAGGCCTTTGTCGTGAGTGATCAGCTCCGCTTCCGCCGCCGGAGGTCGCGCTTCGGTCTCGGTTTTGGGCGCGGCGCGAGCTCCGGATGGGTCGCCTGCACCTGCCGAAAACGAGCCAGCATCCGCTCAAAGCTCGCATTGAGCGTCTCCGCAATATCGGGCCGCCCTTCCAGCGCAGCGACCAGCATGCCCGCCGCCTCGATGGTCGAAAGCCCGTCGTGGCGCGGCTCGCGGCGCAGTTCGCCATAGCGCGAGGGCCGCCTAGGCCCGAGGATCACGCGCTGGCATTTCAGCATCCAGGCGTTGCGCCACCACAGCGCCTTGGCCTGGCTCCAGGTACCGTCGAGCAGCACCACGCCTTCGATATCGCGAAGACTGCCGCGCTGGTCGGGCGCGAGCGCGCCCTTGCGGTCGATAGCGACGATGTCCGCCTTGCTGTCGAGATCGGCGACCTTGGCGGAGCCGAGATAGAGCACCGCCCAGCGCGACGGATCGGCGACCGGCCGGCCCAGCGCCTTGGCCAAGCTCGGCCAGGACAGCCCGACCTTCACGATCGCTTTCGCAAAATGCTGCGCGGTCAGCCTGGCGGTGCCGAGCGCCCTGTCCTGCTCCTGCGGATGTTGCAGGATCAACAGCGCGATGCGGTTGTCGATCGGCGTGACACTGTCGCAGATGCAGAGTGGCTTTGGCTTCTGGCAACGCGGGCAGTCCGCGATTACGACCTCTGCTTCGTCAGATGGGTTCGACATCAGGCGGCTATACGCCCCAAGTCCCGCAGCATCAACAATGCTATTCCGCGGGCGCGGCCATCGCTTCCGGCGCCGGCCGCGTCCGCAGTCGGTCGATCAAGAGGTAGATCACCGGCGTCGTGTAGAGCGTGAGGATCTGCGAGACCAGAAGGCCGCCGACGATGGTGATGCCGAGGGGCCGCCGCAGCTCCGTGCCGGGACCGGTCGCGACGATCAGGGGAATGCCGGCGAACAGCGCCGCCAGCGTCGTCATCAGGATCGGCCGGAAGCGCGCGCTGCAGGCCTCGAAGATCGCCTCCGCCGACGACAGGCCGCGATGCCGCTCGGCTTCGAGTGCGAAGTCGACCATCATGATGCCGTTCTTCTTGACGATGCCGATCAACATGATGATCCCGACAAAGGCGATGATGGTCAGCGGTGTGTTGGTGATCTGCAGCGCAAGAAGCGCGCCCAAACCGGCCGACGGCAAGGTCGAGATGATGGTGAGCGGATGGGCGAGGCTCTCATAGAGCACGCCCAGCACGATATACATCGCCACCAGCGCGCCGAGGATCAGAAGGGGCTGCCGGCCGCTGGTCTTGTTGAAGTCGCCGGCATTGCCGTCAAAGCTGCCGCGAATGCCTTCGGGCATGTGCAGCTCGTCGCTCACCACTTCCGGGCTGCTGCGGTCGTTCGTCGTGCTGGCGCTGGTCACCTTCAAGGTGATGGCCTCCATCCAGCGGGAGGCGCTGCGGCTCTGGCGCAAGGGAGCCAGGCTTCAGCCGCGTCCGCATACCGCAGCTGCGAAAGCCGATAATACCTCCTTGGCGAGCGGAAAAAACCGCGCTTATATTGCATGAGCGCCAACTGACCGCGGGGGCGCGCTCTGGTCCGGTGATGGCCGGTGGGCCATTCACGCGAGAGGAAGGCGGACACAGAGCCACAGCGGTTGATGGACTGCCATGGGCGACGTGATCCAGGTGACACCTGAGAATGCAAGGATGAAGCTCGCCGAATTGCCACGCATGGTGCAGCTGGCACTCGGATTTGCGGCAAAACTGAAGTGCGGCACGCTGGACGTGACCCTGCTCGACGGCCGCGTGATGCGGTTTGGCGGTGCAGAGCCGGGACCCGCGGCGGCGATGACGCTGCACAGCTACGGATTTGCCTCGCGGCTCATCAAAAACGGCGACATCGGAATCGCCGAAGCCTATTTGCGCGGCGACTGGGACACGCCCGATCTCACCCGGTTCCTGTATCTGTTCTGCGTCAATCACGAGCTGATCCAGTCGATGCTGAGCGACAGGCCGCTGGTCCGCTTTGTCCAAGCCGTGCGGCACTGGTTCAACCGCAACACCAGGAGCCAGGCGCGGCGCAACATCTATGCGCATTACGACATCGGCAACGCATTCTACTCCGCCTGGCTCGATCCGAGCATGACCTATTCCTCGGCGCTGTATGAGGACGATACGTCCGACCTCACCGCCGCACAGAACAACAAGTACCGAAGGCTCGCCGAGGCGATCGACTTGCAGCCGGGCCAGAAGGTTCTGGAGATCGGCTGCGGCTGGGGCGGCTTCGCGGAATACATAGCGAAGACCTTCAACGCCACGGTCGTTGGCCTTACCATCAGCAAGGAACAGCGCGACTTCGCGCAAAAGCGCATTCACGACGCCGGCCTCAACGACAAGGTCGAGATCAGGCTGCAGGACTATCGCGACGAGCGCGACCGTTACGACCGCATCGCCTCGATCGAGATGATCGAAGCCGTCGGCGAAGAGTTCTGGCCGAGATATTTTTCGCAATTGCGTGATCGGCTGCTGCCCGGCGGGCTGGCCGGCATCCAGGCCATCACCATCCAGGACAGCATGTTCCAGAGCTATCGGCGCGAGGTCGATTTCATTCAGCGGTACGTGTTTCCAGGCGGAATGCTGCCCTCGCCTGAGGTCTTGAAGAACCTCGGCGAGCGCTTTGGCGTGCCTGTCATCCGCGAGCGCATTTTCGGGCAAGATTATGCCAAGACGCTCGCCACCTGGCGAAATAACTTCCGCGCCGCCTGGCCGAACCTCACGCCGCTCGGCTTCGACGAACGCTTCCGGCGGCTCTGGGAATATTATCTCGCGTATTGCGAGGCCGGATTCCTCTCCGGAAACATCGACGTGCGACAGGTGGTTTTTGCGAAACCGCGCTGAAGCCACGCGGTTTGGTCGGCTTGTATAGCCTGCCGCCGTTGATTAGGTTCGCTGGAAGCTCCTTCAGGAAACGTCCAGCGGATTCCCCATATGACTTTCAACAAAGACGTCGTCGAAGCCATCGGCAACACGCCGCTGATCAAGCTGAAGCGGGCTTCGGAAGCGACCGGCTGCACCATTCTGGGCAAGGCCGAATTCATGAATCCCGGCCAGTCCGTGAAGGACCGCGCCGGCAAATGGATGATCCTGGAGGCGGAGAAGCGCGGCGATCTCAAGCCGGGCGGCCTCGTAGTGGAATCCACCGCCGGCAACACCGGCATCGGCCTTGCCGTGGTCGCAAGCGCGCGCGGCTACCGCACGCTGATCCTGATTCCGGAAACCCAAAGCCAGGAAAAGAAGGACATGCTCCGGCTATGCGGCGCCGAGCTCGTGGAAGTGCCGGCGCTGCCCTACGCCAATCCGAACAACTACCAGCATGTCGGCAGGCGCCTTGCCGCTCAGCTTCGGAAAAAGGAGCCGCACGGCGTCTTGTTCGCCGACCAGTGGAACAATCTCGATAATGCCAAGGCGCATTATGACTCCACCGGACCCGAGATCTGGGAGCAGACGGGCGGCAAGATCGACGGCTTCATCTGCTCGGTCGGCACCGGCGGCACGCTCGCCGGCACCAGCCGCGCCCTGAAGGAAAAGAACAAGGACATTTTCGTAGCCTGTGCCGATCCGCACGGCTTTGCCATGTATGAGCTGTTCAAGAATGGCAAGGCCAAATCGACGCCGGGCGACTCGATCACCGAGGGTATCGGACTCGGGCGCGTCACACCCGTGATCGAGACCGCTGTTGTCGACGACGCCTTCCTGATCTCGGATGAGGAAGCGGTCACCGTGATCTATGACCTGCTCGAGCACGAAGGCCTGTGCCTCGGCGGCTCGACCGGCGTCAATGTCGCCGGCGCGATAAAGCTTGCGAAGCAACTCGGGCCCGGCAAGACCATTGTCACGATCCTGGCCGATTCCGGCAATCGCTATCAGTCAAAATTGTTCAATCCGGATTTCATGCGAAGCAAGAAGCTGCCGGTGCCGGAATGGCTGGAGAAGCGCACAGAGATCGACGTGCCGTTCGAGAAGGTGTGAGGTGACCGCGCTGCCGTCGCCGCGTCATTGCTAGGAGCACTTGCGACGAAGCAATCCACCTATCCGTCATGCCGCGGCACGGATTGCTTCGCTTCGCTCGCAATGACGGCGAAGATCATCGCAAAATCTGACTGAGAAACAGCTTCGTCCGCGCGTGCTGCGGGTTGGCGAAGAATTCCTGCGGCGTGTTCAACTCGATGATTTGCCCCGCATCCATGAACACGACGCGGTTCGCCACCTCGCGGGCGAAACCCATTTCGTGGGTGACGACCAGCATGGTCATGCCCTCTTTCGCCAGGTCCACCATGGTGTCGAGCACTTCCTTGACCATCTCGGGATCGAGCGCCGAGGTCGGCTCGTCGAACAGCATCACCTTGGGATTCATGGTGAGCGCCCGCGCAATCGCGACGCGCTGCTGCTGGCCGCCCGACATCTGTCCCGGATACTTGTTCGCCTGATGCGGGATTTTGACCCGCTCCAGATATTTCATCGCGGCCGCTTCGGCGTCCTTCTGCGGGATGTTGCGCACCCAGATCGGCGCCAGCGTGCAGTTCTCAAGCACGGTGAGATGCGGGAACAGGTTGAAGCTCTGGAACACCATGCCGACTTCGCGGCGGACTTCGTCGACGCGGCGCAAGTTTGGACCAAGGTCGATGCCGTCGACGACGATCTCGCCTTCCTGGAATTCTTCCAGCGCATTGATGCATCGGATCAGGGTCGACTTGCCCGACCCGGACGGACCGCAGATCACGATACGCTCGCTCTTGCCGACGGCGAGGTCGATGTCGCGCAGCACGTGGAAGTCGCCGTACCATTTGTTCAGGTGGGCAATGCTGACAATCGAATTTTCCGCCATGCGCTTCCCCCTCAGTTGCGCCGATGCGCGTTCAGCCGGTTCTCGACAAACAGCGAATACCGCGACATGCCAAAACAGAACGTGAAATAGATCATCCCGCAGAAAGCGAAGCCCGTAAACAGCGTCGTCGGCGTCGCCCAGTTCGGATCGGAGAACGAGGCACGCAGCGATCCCAGGAGATCGAAGAGCGCCACGATCGAGACCAGCGAGGTGTCCTTGAACAGGGCGATGAAGCTGTTGACGAGGCCGGGGATGACGTGGCGCAGCGCCTGGGGCAGCACGATCAAAAACGTCGTCTTCCACCAGGACAGCCCCAGCGCGGCTGCCGCCTCGCCCTGCCCGCGCGGAATCGCCTGCAGGCCGCCGCGCACCATCTCGGCCTGATAGGCGCCGGCGAACAGCGCGGTGCCTATCAGCGCGCGCACCAACCCGTCCACGGTGAAATTGCCGGGCAGGAACAGCGGCAGCATGTAGGTTGCGAAAAACAGCACGGTGATCAGCGGCACGCCGCGCCAGAACTCGATGAAGACGATGGAGAAGAAGCGGATCAGCGGAATGGTCGATCGGCGTCCGAGGGCCAAAGCAATGCCGATCGGCATCGAGGCCACGATGCCGACGACCGAGATCACCATGGTCACCAGCAGGCCGCCCCAGAGCCGTGTATCGACGATCGGCAGTCCGCCGCGGTCGAGTCGCATGATAGCGATGACCAGCGCGATGCCGGCAAAAGTGATGAGGCATGAAATCAGCGGCCTCAGGCCGCGGCGGAGGCCGCCCGCGAGGAACCAGACGATCGCCGAGATGACGATCGCCGTGACCACGAAATCCGCCCATACCGGCTGGCTCGAAGCCTGGATCTGATCGCGCAACCATGTGAGCGGCCAGACCACCAGCGAAATCGCCATGCCGATCAGGACGAGGAGCTTTCCGATCAGCCACAGCAGCGGACCAATCACCGCCGTCGCCGCTTCGGCACGGATCAGCGCGTTGCCGGCGCTGTCGAAACTGCCGGCGACTCCCGAGAGCAGGCTCGACGTCCAGCTCACGCCAAAGCCGCCGAGCCCGCCGCCATGCAGCAGGAAGAAGGCGACCACGGGAAAAGCGAGGAAGAACAGGGAGGCGTTGAGGCTCTTGGCCGGCAGCCGCGGGATCAGCAGCGGCAACAGCAGGATGGCGCCGAGCAGGAAGGTCAGATTGACCCGCCAACGCTCGGCTTGCGGATAGAAGCCGTAGATGAACTGGTCGAATTTCGCCCCGATATAGGGCCAGCAGGCGCCGACGGGATGACCGGCGTTCTGCTCCAGGCAGGCATTGCGGTCGGCTCCATGCCAGACCGCATCGACCAGCAGGAATCTGATGGCCGGCACGACCGTGAACCAGACCAGCAGCGCGCCCACGATGGTGAGCAGGATATTGGTCGGCGAGTTGAGCAGCCGTGTGCGCACAAAGCCGACCAAGCCCGTGGTCTTGACTGGTGCCGCCCGCTCCGCGGCGAGGTCCTTGCGCACAAAAATTGGCAACGCGACGTCGCTCATGCACCCAGGCTCCGGCTCAGCCGCCAATTGTAGAAACTCATGATCGCACTGGTAAAAAGCGAGAGCGCGAGATAGACGCCCATGGTGATGGCGATGATCTCGATTGCCTGCCCGGTCTGGCTCAGCGTCGTTCCTGCAAACACGGAAACCAGATCGGGATAGCCGATCGCGACCGCCAGCGACGAGTTTTTGGTCAGGTTGAGATATTGGTTGGTGAGCGGCGGCAGGATCACGCGCATCGCCTGCGGGATCACGATCAGCCGCAGCACCGAACCGCGGCCGAGACCAAGTGACAGCCCGGCTTCCATCTGCCCCTTGTGCACCGACAGGATGCCGGCGCGGACGATCTCCGCGATGAATGCGGCCGTGTAGGTCGAGAGTGCGACCACGAGAGCCACAAGTTCGGGAATGACGCGAAGGCCGCCGGCGAAGTTGAATCCCTTCAGTTCCGGCAGTTCGACCTTGAACGGCGCGCCAAAAATGACCGCGGCCACGAGCGGCAGACCGATCAGGAGGCCAAGCACGTAAGGCCAGATCCGCATGGCCTTGCCATGCAGGAACAATTGCCGGCGCGCGTAATAGTGGAGGATCACCCAGACGGCGATCGCCACCAGTATCGCAATCAGAAAGGCATCGAAACCGCCTTCGCCGATCGGGCGCGGAACGATCAGGCCGCGATTATTGAGATAGGAAACGCCAAACAGCGAAATGCTCTGCCGCGGTCCGGGCAGTGCGGCGAGCACGGCGAGATACCAGAACAGCATCTGGAACAGGAGCGGAAGGTTGCGTATCAGCTCGACATAACCGCCGGCGACGCGCGAGATCAGCCAGTTCGGCGATAAGCGCCCGAGCGCCACGATGAAGCCGATCACGGTGGCGAAGAAGATGCCGATGACCGCGACGAGGATGGTGTTAAGCAGCCCGACCAGGAAGACCCGCGTGTAGGTGTCGGAGCCGGAATAGGGAATCAGGCTCTGGCTGACGTCAAAGCCCGCGGTGTTGTTCAAGAAACCGAAGCCGGATGCGATCCGCTGGTTTTCCAGATTGGTCCTGGCATTGACGAAGATCTCGTAGCCGATCCAGACCAGGACCAGCGCGAACAATATCTGCAGGAAAAAGCCGTTCCACCCGGCCCGGCCGCCGAGCGCGCGTTTCAGCCGAAACGCGAACTGCGGCGGTGGGGACCGGGCTTCGATGCTCATGATGCGGCGGGCCCGCGAGACTGCGCGGCGATCAGCGGATCGGCGGCGCGTACTGGATTCCGCCCTTGTTCCAGAGGTTGTTCAGCCCGCGCGAAATCTGCAGCTTGGAGCCGGAGCCGACATTGCGGTCAAAGGATTCACCGTAATTGCCGACGGCCTTGATGATGCGGCCGAACCAGTCCTTGGTGAGACCAAGCTGTTCGCCGAGATTGCCGTCGGTGCCAAAGGCGCGTTTCAGATCGGGCTTGTCCGATTTCGCCATCTCGTCGGCGTTCTTCTGGGTGACGCCGAGCTCCTCGGCATCGACCATGGCAAACAGCGTCCATTTGACGATATCGAACCACTGGTCGTCGCCGTGGCGCACCATCGGACCGAGCGGCTCCTTGGAGATCACCTCGGGCAGCACGACGTGATCGGCCGGGTTGGCGAGTTTCAGACGCTCGGCATAGAGCTGCGATACGTCGGAGGTGAACACATCGCAGCGGCCGGCTTCATAGGCCTTGATAGTCTCGTCGGCCGAGGTGAAGGCGATCACCTCATACTTCATGTTGTTGCCCTTGAAGTAGTCGGCGAGGTTCTGCTCGGTGGTAGTGCCCGTCTGCACGCAGACCGAGGCGCTGGAGAGCTCCAGCGCCGAGTTTACCTTGAGCGACTTCTTCACCAGAAAACCCTGCCCGTCGTAATAGGTCACGCCGGTGAAGTTGGCGCCGAGCGCAGTGTCGCGCGACAGCGTCCACGTCGTGTTGCGCGACAGCACGTCGATCTCGCCCGACTGCAGCGCGGTGAAACGGTCCTTGGCCGACAGCGGCACGAACTTGATCTTGGTCGGATCGTCGAAGATGGCGGCGGCAATGGCGCGGCAGATGTCGACGTCGAGGCCGGTCCAGTTGCCCTTGTCATCGGGGTTGGAGAAGCCCGGGAGGCCCTGGCTCACCCCGCAGGATAGTTGGCCGCGGTCCTTGACCGCCTTCAGCGTTTGGGCGCTCGCAGATTGGGCTGCGAAGCCGGCGGCGAGTGCAAGGGTGAGTACCAGGGATACGCGTTTCATGGGCTTAAGCCTTTCGAGGAGTGCTTATTAGATCGGCGCTGAAGGTCGGCTCTAAAGTCGTCTTTTAGCTCGTCTTGGCAACGTTTGTTGGCAGCGGTCGCTTTTCGTCGCGCAACGTCAGACGGGCCCACCCCAGATGATCCACGGATGCAGGCGCCAAATCCTTAAAAGGTCTTGCCTCAAAAGGTAGCGCCGTCAGGCCAAACGTGGATCGAAGGTCGCGGCAAGCCCCTCAACGTGCGGCGACAGAATAGCTCGCGCACATCACAGAACGACTGGCGAGCCGGGTCAAGGGGTTGACGCCCCTCTTCCTTGTCCTGTTATTAACAGACCCGGCCCAAATCGGCGGCAGCGCCACCGAGACACGGCCGGCCGCAAATAAAATCAAAGCAATAACGGCTGAGGGCATGGATTCTTCGCAACCGCCGGGCGCACAAAACCCGCACAAAGCAGAAACCCGGCTGGTGACGGCCGGCCGCGACACGAAGGCGCAGAAGGGCTTCGTCAATCCGCCGGTTTTCCACGGTTCCACCGTGCTCTATCCAACCGCTGAGGATCTGCACGCCCACCGGAGCGAGTTCCAGTACGGCCGGCACGGCACCCCGACCACCCGTGCGCTGCAAGACGTCCTGATGGCCCTCGAAGGGGCGCAATGCGCCGGCGTGGGGCTCGCGCCATCGGGCTTGGCTGCGATCTCCACCACCTTGCTCGCGGTGGCCAAGGCCGGCGACCACCTGCTGATTTGCGACAACGCCTATCGCCCGACGCGCAATTTCTGCAATGGCGTGCTCGCCCGCTATGGCGTCGAGACCACCTATTTCGATCCGCTGATCGGCGCGGGCATCGAGCAGCTGTTCAGGCCCAACACCCGCGCGGTGCTGGTCGAGGCGCCGGGCTCGCAGACTTTCGAGATGCCCGATGTCCCGGCGATCGCTGCAGTGGCGCAAGCGCGCGGCGCGCTCGTCATCGACGACAACACCTGGGCAACGCCGCTGTTTCACCGCTCGCTGGAGCTTGGCGTCGACATCAGCATCCAGGCCGGGACCAAATATATCGGCGGCCATTCCGACATCATGTTCGGCACCATCTCGGCCAACAAGAAAGTCTGGCCGATCCTCGCCGAAAACATCCGCCTGCTCGGCGTCTGCGCCGGCCCCGACGATGTCTATCTCGCGCTGCGCGGCATGCGCACGCTCTCCGTGCGGCTGGCGCAGCATTATCGCTCCGGGCTCGAAATAGCGCGCTGGCTCCAGCAGCGCCCTGAGGTGCAGCAAGTGCTGCATCCGGCGCTGGAAAGCGACCCTGGCCACGCGATCTGGAAACGCGATTTCAGCGGCGCGTCCGGCCTGTTCAGCATTGTGCTGCGGCCGAAGCCCCAGAAGGCGGTGGACGCGATGCTGGACAGCCTGAAACTGTTCGGCATGGGCTTTTCCTGGGGCGGCTTTGAAAGCCTTGCCATCCCCTTCGACTGCAGCGGCTATCGCACCGCGACCAAATGGACGCCGGGGGGGCCGACGCTCCGGCTGCATATCGGCCTGGAGAATACCGACGACCTCAAGGCCGATCTCGATCGCGGCTTTGCGGTGTTCGACGCGGCGTAGCCTGGCGCTCCGCTCCTACGTGTACCTTCAAACCTTCGGTGTCGCACCGCCCAGGATGTCCTGGAGGACGGGCATGTCGATATTGCCGCCGGTCAGGACGAGGCCGACGCGCTTTCCGGCATAGTGCGGCGCTTCCTTCATCAGGGCCGCGAGCGGCGCCGCACCGGCGCCTTCCGCAAGATTGTGTGTCGTGGCGTAGTAGACGCGGATCGCTTCGGCAATCTCGTCCTCGCTGACGCGCACGATCCGGGCCGCGCCCTGCCTGATGATGTCGAGCGCCTCGGCCGGTGGCTCCCGGCACGCGACCCCATCGGCGAACGTCCGTGCCGAATTGGTCAGCACGGGGCGGCCGGCCTCGAACGACAGCGCGAACGCCGGTGCATTTTCCGCGACCACGCCGACCACCTCGGTGCGAAGCCCGAGCAGGTCGCGGACCGTGATCATGCCGCAAATTCCCGAACCCATGCCGATTGGCACATAGACGACATCGAGATCGGGGCAATCTGCGAACAGCTCGTGGGCGTAGGTCGCAACCCCCTTGACGAGCTCGGGATGGAAGGACGGAACGTAATGATAGCCGCGCTCCCTGCGGATTTTCTCCGCGATGACGCGGCTCTCATCGAAATCCCTGCCACCCGTGATCAATTCGCCACCGAACGCCTCCATGGCGGCGTTCTTCTCGCTCGAATTTCCCTCCGGCACCACGATCACGACGGGCACGCCGTTGCGTGCTGCAGCGATGGCAACCGACTGGCCATGATTGCCGCGCGTGGCCGTGACAAAGCCCTTCGGCAGCTGACCTGCGCGACGGAGCGCATCGACATAGAGCAGGCCGCCACGGGCCTTGAAGGATCCGGTCGGTGTGTGGTTCTCGTGCTTGACGATGACCCTGGCCCCGATGCGCCTGCCCAATAGCGGCCAGGCGTAAGCCGGCGTCGGCGGCACCAGGCTGCGAACGCAGGCGGTGGCAATCGAAAGTTCGTCCAGCGTAAACAGCGGCATGTTCCGCCTCCCTTGGATCGCACTGGGTGTCACGCCGAGCGCGCTGCGTTGACGAAGAGCCGGATTGGCCTCAGCTGTCCATCGACTCCGACCCGCGGGCGTGGTGCTTCCAGATCAGCATGATGTTTCTGATATAGATGATGGTCGCCAGTGCCTGCCCGATGATGATGATCGGCTCGCGCTTCACGAAGCCGTAGACCAGCGTCATCAACCCGCCGCCCATCGAGCAGAACCAGAACGCCATTGGCACCACGCTTTTTCCCGCGCGCTCGCTCGCGATCCATTGCACCAGGAAGCGCGCCGTGAAGAACAGCTGCGCCACCAGGCCGAATGCCAGCCAGAAATCGAATTTGGCGACGAACACTTCGTAGAGATAGTCGTTGAGCGCCTGCCCGAACTGGATCAACATCACTTCACCTCGGTCGCAACCGGCGTCGGCTTCTTGCGGCGGATCAGCCACCAAACGCCGGCCACATCCATGATGCCGATCCACAGCCGGTCGAAGAAGCCGTAATTCGAGACACCGGAATGGCGCGGCCGGTCGATCACGTCGACATAGGCGATCTCATATCCCTCCCGGCGCACCAGCGCCGGCAGGAAGCGATGCAGCCCGTCGAAATAGGGCATTATCAGGAACACCTCGCGGCGGAACGCCTTCAGGCCGCAGCCGGTATCGCGCGTGCCGTCTTTCAGGATGGCATTGCGGAAGCGGTTGGCGACGCGCGACTGGAATTTCTTGAAGCCGGTATCCTTGCGCCCGACGCGCTGGCCGGCGGCGAGGCCGATGCGTTCGCCGCCCTTCACGATCGCTGAAATCAGGTCCGGCAGGAATGCCGGGTTGTTCTGCCCGTCGCCGTCGAGCGTCGCCACGATGGCGCCGCGCGCGGCGCGCACGCCGCTCCTGACCGCTGCGGACTGTCCCGTCGATCCGGCATGATCGATCCGGCGCAGATTGGCGCGCTGGCTCATTGCTGCCGCAAGCCGATCGGCGGTCGCATCGGTCGAGCCGTCGTTGACGTAGATGATCTCATAGGCGAAGCGGCCGTCGAGCGCGGCTGCGATCTCCGTGATCAGCGGAATGATATTTTCCGCCTCGTTCCGGACGGGAACGACGATGGAAACCGCGACATCGGTGTCGGAGGAAGACAAGTTACCGCTTCTAGCCCGTCGAGAGAATTGAGGTTAGCACGTCGAGGCGCCTTCGCCCGCGCGCTTATCGCGTCCCGACGGCCGTCGCAACCCCTTTGATGCCCGGCCAGCCGGCGGGAAACCGAAGATTTCGGCCGGATTTTCGACCAAAATCTTCCTTCGTTCTCGTTGGCACGCGACACACGCCAACAGTTCGATCGCATCCGCAGATCGTTGCCTCATCACGCGCGGGCCAGCCCGGCGGCTCGTTATCCGGTGGGCTGTCTGAAGCAGGCGCGATCGGGCGGGTGCCGGATTGCGCACAAGGAAAAACGCACCTCGCGCCCTTTGAACGTTGATCAGCGGCAGACGATTTTGCCGTCTTGCTCAACAGCAAATCCGAGATTGCGCGCGGCGAACCAGTAGCGCACGGCCAGCGCACCGACCAGACCGACCACCGTGCCACCCACGACGTCACTCGGATGATGCGCGAGGATCACGAGGCGGCTCGTTGCGATCAAGATCGCATAGATGAACGCGGGGATGCACCATCGCGGCCAGATCATCGCAATACCAAGCGCGAGCGCGAACGCCGTCACCGAATGCGCCGACGGAAAACTGAAATAGGGTTCGGCGCCATGAAAGGGCTGGAAATTGAACGGGTCGGCCTTGCCGCCGACAAAGGGACGGCCGCGGCCCACCACGTTCTTGACGATCTCGGTGAACGCGACCGGCACCGCCACCGCGAGGAACAGATATTCGACATGGCCGGCGAAGCGGAGCAGCCGGGCGCGTGAGGCGCCGCGTAGCAGCGGGAACGCCAGCGCCATCACCATCAGCCCTGCCCCCAACGACGTCAGGACATAACTGTCCTTGCCGAAATTGGTAATGGCGCGCGCCGGCCAGGCGCTCGGCGCCCCGCGCGGCGGCATCAGGCTGATTTCGGTCGCGTCGAAGCCGAACATGAGCGCGACGATCAGAACCGCGCCGATTCCGATCAGCCACAGCGACTGCGTACGCAAGCGACGGACCGCGTCAAGCCGGTGCGGCGCAGCCGGCTGCCGCACCAGTTGCGACACTGAGCGTCCGATCAGGGCAAGGAGCTGTGTTGCGTAGCTCTGGGTTTCGCTGATCGTTGATGGCGCGTTCATCACTCCGTGCCTTCGGAGCGGAACACCGAAATCGAGACCGGCTTGCCTCGCGAGATGTTGTAGCCCTCGATCCGGGTGGCGACGTTGTAGCGCAGGCCGATGGCCTCTGCGCGCTGCACGAAGGCGCGCTCGGAACGCTGTTCGACAAGCGCGAAGCGGCAACTGCCCCCGTTCAGGAAGTCCGCGGCGCCCGAGCCGTCCGTCAGCACGGTCGAGGTGTCGGTCATGAACACGAGGCTCGGCTCGTCAAAACCGGCCGAGGCCAGTCTCGGCTTGACGCAGACGGCATAGCGCAGCGCACGCGCGATTTCGGCGCTCGGAAACAGTGTTTTCAACGACGGCAGCACCACGCCATAGACCGCAAAGGCCAGGAAGACGGCGGCAACCAGCGCGTTCAACAGCGAACGCTCGGCGCGGCCATCCTCGTAGAGCCACCATGCGAACAGGCCGAGGATCATCGCGGCCGCAAGCAGCGGCCAGGCCAGGAACGCCGGCTGCCGCGTCAGCACGATGGCGCCGACCACGGCGAGGATCGAGGCGAGCGCGGGAATAGCGAACCACCAGGCCGCACCCTTCATCAGCCAGGAGCGCGACAGGACACGACGCTCCAGCGCGCCGACGGTCAAGATCGCAATTGCGGGATAAAGCGGCAGCACGTAATGCGGCAGCTTGGTCAATACCAGCTCGAACACCATCCAGGATGGCACCAGCCAGGCCAGCAGATATTGCGCACCAGGCTCGCGCCGCGCCCGCCAGATCGCAGGCGCCGCCATTCCCGCGAGCGGCGCGCCGGGCCAGAAGGTGATCCAGAACAGCAGCAGATAAAGCCCGGGCGGCGCGCCATGCGACTCTTGCGCGGCGAGCTTGTTCAGCATGTCGCCACCGACGGAGTCGGTGAAGAAGGTGCCGCCGGCGCGCCAGTAGATCGCAATGAACCACGGCAGCACCAGGATCAGCATCCACATCAGTCCCCATACCGGGCGCAGCCGCCACAGCCAGGAGATGTTGCGGTCGAGGATGCCGAGCGTCAGGATGGTGAGCCCGGCGAACATCAGGATCAGCGGTCCCTTGAGCAGGATGCCGCCGGCAAGCGCGGTCCAGAAGATGATGGGCCAACTCCAGGACGGATGCTCGGGATCCTCGCCGCGCTGCCAGGACAGATAAATTCGTGCGAGCGCACCCATCGCCGCGACCACGGTAAGCAGCAGCATCGCGTCGGTTTTCGCCAGCCGCGCTTCAACCGAGAGCAGCACCGAGGAGCACATCATCAGCGCGGCGAACACCGCCGCTCGCCGCGTCACAAAGGCGAGCGCCGCCCAATAGGTCAGGAGCACGGCGCCAACCGCGCCGATCAGCGAGGGAATGCGATAGACCCAGATGCGCACTTCGGCCTTTGGCAGGCCGAGTGCTTTCAGGCTCTCGACCGCCGCCGCCTGCATCCAGTAGATGCCGACCGGCTTCTTGTAGCGAACGTCGTCCTGGAAGCGGATGTCGACGAAATCGCCCGTCTCGACCATCTGTTTGGTGGCCTGCGCAAAGCGCGCCTCGTCGCGGTCGACGGGCGGAATGGTGAAAAACCCGGGCAGAAAAAACAGTGCGCCGCACACCAGGAGGAACGCAATGCAGCGCGCATGGCTCTCGGTGACGAAATCGATCATCCGCACCAGCCGATTGCCCGGATTCACCTGGTTTTTCGGCTCGCGAGGGCTGCCAAATCGAGGGCGGGGATAGGTCTCGTGCATTGGTTCCGCATACGCCGAAACCATCGTGCGGACAACCGCTTAGCGTGCCTCTACTGTATTCTCACGACAACTGTGTCCGCCGCGCCCACGGCGTCGATGACGGTAAGCCTGGCAAACCCCGGCCCCGGCGGATCGATCAGGCGCTGGCGGCGTCCGTCGATCTCACCCACCGAGCGGCCGTTGACGAGGACGGTCATCGGCAGCGCCCCGCCGGCCACCCTCACCGGCATCGGAGTCACCTCGGAACCGTTGCCCCGATCGACGTCGATCCGGGAACCATTGAGCGGGAACTGGATATGCAGCGCCTGCTCGCCACCGCTCCGCACCAACTCGCCCACGGCGCGGAACCGCCTGAGGGGCAACGGAAGCTTGGCGTTGGAGGCGATCAGCGCGCCTTTCGGCGCCTTGGGCAACGGCGCCGGCAATTTTCCGGTCCGGGCGAAGGCATCGAACAGAATGGGAGCTGCGGCTACTCGGCCGATCAGGCCCGGAACCGGCGCGCCATCGGGGCGGCCGACCCAGACACCGATGGTCATATGGCCGTCGAAACCGACCGACCAGGCGTCGCGGTAGCCGTAGCTCGTCCCGGTCTTGAAGGCGATGCGGCCGCCGACGCCGTTTTCCGGCGGCGGAGTTCCCATCAGCACATTGGCGACCTGCCAGGCCGCGACCTGATCCATCAGCCTCATCGGCTCGCGGTCCTCAGGCTTGCCGTCCATGATCTCGCGCAAAGACCTGGTGGTGCCGAGCCGCGGCAAACCGGTATAGACCGTCACCAGATCCTGCAGAGTAATGCCGACGCCGCCGAGCCCCATCGCGAGCCCCGGCGCCTCGTCCTTCGGCAGCACCAGGTTGGCGCCGGCTTGCCGGAGCCGCGATGACAATCGGCTGGAGCCGACGCGGTCGAGCAGCGCGATCGCCGGCACGTTTAGGGAGAGCTGTAGCGCGCGCTTGATCGGCACCGTGCCCTGATAGGTCATGTCGAAATTTTCCGGCGCATAGGAGCCGAAACGGATCGGGCGGTCCTCGATCAGGCTTTCCGGATGCACGAAGCCATCCTCGAAGGCGAGCCCATAGATGAACGGCTTCAGCGTCGAGCCGGGCGAGCGAACCGCGCGGGTCATGTCGACCTGCCCTGCCCGGCTGGCGTCGAAATAGCCGGCCGATCCGACGCGCGCGAGCACGTCGCCGGTCGCGTTGTCGACCACGATGATCCCGACCGAAATGTTCTGACCCAACGCAAGCGCGCGGTCGCGCGCGAGCGGCTCCAGCACCTTCTGCAGGTTCGCATCCAGTGTCAGCTTGATAACCGGCGCATCCTTCATCGTCGCGATGGCCTGATCGGAGGAATGCGGCGCCAGAATCGGCATTGGCTTGCGCATCTTCGGCACGGGCGTTGTCTTCGCCTGAGCCACATCTTCCGCCGTGACGCGATGCTCGGAGATCATGCGATCGAGCACGCGATCGCGCGCGGCGCGCGCCCGCTCCGGATAGCGGTCGAGCCGCCGCGTTTCCGGCGATTGCGGCAGCGCCACCAGCAGCGCCGCTTCGGCAAGCGACAGCCGCTTCGGCTCCTTGCCGAAATAGGCGATCGACGCCGCGCGGATGCCCTCGAGATTGCCGCCGAACGGCGCCATCGCGAGATAGAGATTGAGAATCTGGTCCTTGCTCAGCTGCCGCTCGATCTCGATCGCGCGAACGATCTGGTGCAGCTTGGCCGAGAGCGAGCGATGATGCTCGGGCTCCTCCATCAGCCGCGCGAGCTGCATGGTAATGGTCGAGCCGCCGGAGACGATATGGCCGCGGGTAGCTAGCTGAAATGCGGCGCGTGCCAACGCCAGCGGATCGACGCCGGCGTGCTGGCGGAAACGCTGGTCCTCATAGGCGAGCAGAAGATTGAGGTAGGTCGGATCGACGTCTTTCTTGGCGTCGACCGGGAGCCGCCAGCGGCCGTCGGCCATGGCGTAGGCGCGCAGCAGTTTGCCGTTGCGGTCGATCACGGTGGTGGAGACCTGGCGGGCTTGCGCCAGCGGCAGCGGCCCGAGCGATGCGACCCAGGCGGCGAAGACACCGGACACGACCAAACCGGTGACGACCAGGACAATCGCCGCCTTCTTGATCCGCGACCGGCGCGGCAAAGCCGCCAGTACTTTCGCCGCCTCATTGCTCATTTCGCTGCGCGCACCTCGACCGATCCGGTGCCGCTGCGGCCATAGCGCGAGGGGTTGTACATGTCCTCGACATAGGCCTGCGGCAGCACATATTTGCCGGGCGTCACCGCACGCACGACATAGGCGACCGTGAACACCGCCTTCGAGTCCGTGGCACGATCCAGCGCCGCTGTGAAGCGGTCATCGCGGAACTCCGTATTGACCGGGTCCTGGCCGTCCTGGATCCAGTCCAGCGTGCCGCTGTCGCCCGACGACACCAGATGCGGGTTGTCGATCTCAAGGCCAGCCGGCAGATAATCCGATACCATGATGTGTCCATACTCCGGCTTGGGTTCGGTGATCTTCAACACCACAGCGAAGCGGTCGTTCTGCTTCGCAGTCGAAATATCGACCGGCTTGCCATCCAGCGTGAAATAGCTGCGCTCGATCCTGAAGCCGTTCGAGGCCGCCGGTTCCGGCGTGACCGGCGAACCCGACACCGAGACCACCGCCTGCACCGGCGCATCGCCGGCATTGGTAATCTTCAGCGGCTGGCCCGTGATCTCCGTGGCCTTGTAGTTGCGGTAGAGCGCGACCTTGATCGGTTGGCCATTGAGGTCGAGCGCCATCGTCTCCCTGGCGAGCGCGCGCGCCGCCAGCACCATCCAGGCATTTTCCTGGGTGGAGGTGTAGGGTGTAAGCCCGCGCGCGGCTTCGACCCGCATCACCGCCTGCGAGATCGTCGCGCGCGGCGCATTGCCTTCGGAGGCGAGCGATACGAATGCGGCGGCATCGCGCAGCGCCGAGCCGTAATCGACGCGGCCGAACACCAGCACCGGCTTCGGGTTGAGGTCTTCGAGCGCCGAGGCATAGACGCGCTCGGCGCGGTTACGATCGCCGACCAGCGCCAGCGCCGCCGCGAGCTGCGACTTGGCGATAGGAGTGGCCAGATCCTTCAGCTTGGTGTCGGCGAGGTAGCGGAGATCCCCGACCGGCGCGGCGCCATTGCGCGCGAGCACGTAAAGGCCATAGGCGAGATTGCGCCCGCCGTCCTTCTCCGGCTCGTTGGCGTTGACGACCGAGTTTCTGACGCGGTCGAGCGCGCTCTTGAACAGCACGTCCGGCACTGCAAAGCCCTTTTCGCGGGCGCGGGTCAGGAAGTCCGTGACATAGGCGTCGAGCCAGGCGTCGTCGCCACCGGCCGACCACAGGCCGAACGAGCCGTTCGAGCCTTGCCGAGCCAGCAACCGTTCGATCGCATCCTTGATGCGCTCATCGAGATTCTCGTCCTGCGCCAGCTTCGCTCCTGCCGCGAGCTCGTTGACATAGAGCAGCGGCATGGCGCGGCTGGTGATCTGTTCCGAGCAGCCATGCGGATAGCGGTCCAGTGCCTGCAGGATGGTCGCGGCATCGAGCGCCGTGGACAGGCCGACCGAGAGCGAGACGCTGCCGGTGCCTTCCACGAGATCGCTGAACATGTCCGCGGTCAGCGTCAGGCTCTCTCCCTTCGCCAATGTGCGGATCGAGCGCCGCGCCAGCACCTGCGTGGCTGGTTTCACATCGAGCGCGTAATGCCGTGCCAGCTTCAGACCGTTGGGCCCATCGATCGAGACATCGAGCTCCGCCTTGCCGGCGCCGCCGGCATCGAGGCCAAGCGTCAGCGAGCTGCGCTGCTTGGCGTTCAGCTTCAGCGTGGTCGCGGGATTGCCGGCAACTTTCACCCTACCTGATGCCGCGACGTTGACGACATAGTCGCCCGCCGTACCCTCGACATTGTCGAGGTCCATGCTCATGGTGCCGTGGTCGCCGGTGAGCAGGAAGCGCGGCAACGTCGCGGTCAGCACCACGGGATCGCGCACGATCACATCCGTGGTGGCGCGGCCGAGTTTGGTGGCGCTCCACGCCACCGCCATGACGCGCGCTGTTCCCGCAAAGTCCGGAATGTCGAAACTGACCTCGGCGGTGCCGTCGGCGCCGACCGTGACAATGCCGGAATAGAGCGCCAGCGGTTTTTGCGTCGGCGGCGAGCCCTGCAGCTCGGCGCCGGCATCGCCGCCGGTCTTGATCTGGCCGCGCGTGCCTTGCATGCCGTCGATCAATTGCCCGTAGAGGTCGCGGATTTCGGCGGTGAGCCGGCGCTGGCCGAGGTAATAATCATCCGGCGCCGGCGGCTTGTAATTGGTGAGGTTGAGGATGCCGACATCGACGGCCGCGATCACGATCTTGGCGTCCTCACCGGGATTGAGCCCACCGAGCTTCGCCGGAATCTTCAGCGACGTGTTCGGACGCACCAGCGCCGGCGGCGACAGGTTCACCTGCAGCGTCCGCGCCTGCTTGTCGATGCCGAACCACTTCAGTCCGATCGCGCGGCCCGGCATGCGCTGCGCGGCCGCATCGAGCGGACGGCGCAGGGTTGCCATCACATAGGCCCCGGTGCCCCAGTCGTTGCCGACGGGGATTTTGACCTGCGAGGTGCCCTCCTTGACATCGACGCTCTGCGTCGTCAGCAGACGGTCGCCGAGCACGTTGACGGTGAGCTTGCCGGCCGTGCGCGCATTGACCGACACCACCATGGTGTCGCCGGAGGCATATTGCGGCTTGTCGATCGAGGTTTCCAGGAGATCGGGCGTGTCGGCGCTGCCGTCGGAATACCAGCCGACATCAAACTGCACCGAGGTGATCGGCCCGTTGATATCCGCCGACTTGACGTCGAGGCGATAGCGGCCGGGTTGCGGCGAGAAGGAGAGATGCGCCGGCTTGTCGGCGGCGACAGCCACGTCGCCGTCGGCGATGCGCTTGGTGGTCTTGACCGGCTCATAGTCCCAGGAAGAGTTCTGCCGATACCACTGATAGCGCGACTCGAGCTTGAGCAGCTCGTAACGCAGGTCGCTGCGCGCGAGTGTCTTGCCTTCGGGCGAGACGAACGCGACGTCGAACTCGGCCTTGTCGCCTTCGGCCACGCTCTTGTCGCCGAACGCCGGCTTGATGCCGATCAAATTGGTGGTCGGCGCGACCGGAAGCACAATCTTGCGCTCGACCGCGCGGCCGCCAGTTTCCGCCATGCGGATGAAGACCCGCGCTTCCTGCGGCCGGGTCGAGGTCGGCGGCTTGGCGAGGCTGACCGGAAAGGTCGCGTTGCCCTTGTCGTCAGAAACCGGGAGGTTCTCGATCGGCGTGCGCTCGTTCGAGGCGGTCTCGGTGTCGTCGACGCCGAACTGATATCCTTGGAAGCCCCGACGCTCCGCCGCGGGCGCGACCAGCATGTCGCCCTCGAGCTGGAGGTCGGAAGCCGGCGCGCCGTAGAGGAAGTGGCCGGCGACCTGAAGCTCCACTGGAGCGTCAGCTTTGATTACCTTGTCCTTTGATGTGACGTCGAATTCCAACCGCTCGGGGATGTAGTCCTCGACCATGAAGGTGGTCTCGCCGACCGATGCCGCCTTGGGATCGGTGAAGACGCGTACCCGCCAGGTGCCGCTCGGCACCGCGGAATTGAGCGGCACGGTCAGCGACCGGCCGCCGGCGCCCTGGTCGGCCAGCACCGCGCGGCGAAACTCGACGCCGTCGGGCCGCTCGACCACCATGGTGAGCGGCGTGCGGGCCATGGCATTGCCCTTGCCGTCGCGCAGGAGCGCGGTGAGATACACGGTCTCGTTGGAGCGGTAGACGCCGCGCTCGGCATAGACAAAGGCGTCGGCACCGCTGTCAGGCGTTTCGCGGCCTGCGACACCGCGGTCGGTAAGGTCGAAGGCATTCGATTTCAGGCTGAGAAAGGCGTAGTCGGTCTTCTCGCCCGATACCGTGAGCATAGCCGGCGACAAGCCGCCCTCGCCGCGCGCAAGCCCGGCCTCGAACAGCACATGGCCGGACTCGTCGGTCTTTTTTGTTGCGAGAATCTCGTTGTTGCGCGCGACCAGCCGCACTTCCGCACGGGCGACAGCATCCGTCGTCGCCAGCGAGTTCACAAAGACGTGGATGCCGTCATTGCCGGAGAAGGCGGCGATGCCGAGGTCGGAGACGATGAACCATTGCGTCGCGAGCTGATAATCATCATCGGCGCCGGGCATCTTGGCAGCCGCCGTCATCACATAGACGCCGGGCTGCAGGTCGCCGAGCGCCTGGTCGACCGGGAATGCGGTGGTGACTTCCTGGTTCAGCGTAGTCGCGGTGGCCAGTTCGCCGGTCCAGACCTTCTGGCCGCGTTCATCGCCGAGATTGGACAACTGATATTTGCTGATCGGCTGCTGGAAGTCACTATCAACGACCGTGTTGATCAGGTTGCGGTCGCCGATCCGGAACACGTTGATGGTGACCGCCGGCGTGTTGACGCTGACCACGGGAATGCCGCGCTGGCCGGTGCGCGGCAGCACATAGGCCCGGCCCGTGAAGCGCACGAACGGCTTGCGGTCGCGGACATAGATGTTGAACTCGGCCGATTTTGGCAGGCCCTCCTTGACCTGCGACGGCAGGCCGGCGCGCAGGTTGATATTGTAGCGCTCGCCATGCTTGAGCCCGTCGACGCAAAGCTGCCGGTCTTCCGAGGTCAGCGCCGGCTTGTCGGTACCGGCAAGCGTCACGAACGGGGTGAAATCGGTGCGCTTGGCGAGATCCTCGGTGAACTGGAAACAGACCCGGGGCGAAGCCGAGTCCGAAATCGACGCTGTAGTCGGCGAGCTTGAAGCCGTGGTCGTCGCGGAGCTTCTCATACTGCGCGCGGACGTCGGCGACTTCGCGGAGGTCGAGCGACATCCGCAGCGTATCGAGCGCCGGGCGCCACATCTGCCGGTCCGAAAACGCCTTGCCGAGAACGGCGAGCGCATCGGCCTCATCCTGCTGGTTGCCGGCGCGCTGATAGGCGATGTAGGCCGCCGTCGAGGCACGCTCCAGGAAGAAGGTCTGCTCGCTCGATGTCTGCGGCCTGATCTGGAAGATGGTGCGGGCGAGTCTCAGCCAGTTGCCGCTGTCTTCCGGTGTGGTGGCGGCGATCTGGCCAAGGATCTGAAGACCCGAGCGGAAGTCATTGCGCCTGAAGGCGGCATCCGCATCGCTGCGCAAGGCCGCCGGTGACTTCGAGACCGCCCCCGCCTCGCTCTTGATCTGGGCTTCCAGCTTGATCGCGGCATCACTGAGATCGTCGCGCCTGAAGGCTTTATCCGCGGCCAGCGCTGAAGTGAGGCCAAGCGCCAGCGTTGCGCAAACTGCTGCGGCGCGAACCAAACCGATCATGGGGAAGCTCCTTCGCGGGGCAAAATCCGCGTCGTGATAGGGAATGCGCGAAATGGTGACGGACTGATGGCACTGGAACTGGCGCCGCAAAAGGTCGCATACGACATGGCCATAAGCAAAGACAACGTCCTGACTTCGGCCGTTCAGCTAGATGAACGACCTGACGGCATCAGCGGAGAGGCGGACACAGTCCCCCGCTCCGCTTAGTCGTTTCCTCCCAAAAACCGGTTCGAGGAGGTGTCCGAAAAAAGGATTTTTCATTTTGGGGGTGTTATGTAGCGTGACGGCGGTCACCCCCGTTCCAAGGTCAGGAATCGGGCCACCCCGCCTCCGAAGGACCAAGACGGTCCCGTAGCTCAACTGGATAGAGCATCAGATTTCTACTCTGAGGGTTGCAGGTTCGAATCCTGCCGGGATCGCCAGCATTTGTGCCGATAAAATAAGGGTTTCTCGCGGATTCGGTTTCGTTCGAGTGGCCTTTTTCGTGTTGCGACTTGTTTCCAGCCAGCACCAGCAATTTCAAGGGTTTCCCACCGGCTACCGCTCACTCCACGCAACACCGTGAGTCAGCTTTTGTTCTGGTCGCAACAGCAATTCACGAGCCGCGACGGCTTGCCGATTCCGCCGTGACGGGCGCATCCTGTCGCGATGGGAAGAAGTCGCGCGAGACAATTTACGGCGCTTCAATTCGCGCATCGGCCCGACGCGCCAAGGAGGCGCGCGAGACTGCTGACAAGCTCGCCTGCGAAGCCTGGAACATGCGAATGCTCGGCTATCAGGGGCCAGCGCAGCCTTCCCCGGCGCTCGGTGACGCGCTGAATGCCGGCTACCGATATCTTGAGGTTCGATGCCTTGGTTGCGACACCCACCAGACGGTCGCTCTCGATATCATCCGCCGGCCGAAGGCGACGCCAATCCATGAGTTGGAGCGGTACATGCGCTGCAAAGACGCTCGCAGGTCCGCGGCTATCCTTTCAAGCGTAGCCATTTGGCGGCGCTGCGGGCGAGGAAGATTTCCGCCAGCGACCCGCCGTCGCATTGGTGGCCGGGCGAGCGATAAGGGGGATGGATGCGATGACAAGCGGCGGCGACGACAGCGACGATGCCGCCGCAGCAGGTCCAACACGCCGGTAACCTACCTCAAGCGAGAGGCCGGTCTTAGCCGAAAGGTCCGCCGCAAGCTTCTCAGCAGCGGTCAACGAAAAATGGGACGTCGATCCGTCCACCTGCCGAAAACGCATAGTCCGCCGCTAGGGAGCAGCGCTAACGTTAGGATCGCTCAGGTTGTTGGTGAAGCATCGCTCGGGCCAGGTCGGTGCCATAACTTTCCAGACACTTATTCGTCCGAGGCCCGAGCTTGCAGAGCAGGCAGCGCGGTCGCGTGAAGAAGCCGAGGCCAAGCCACCCGGCTTTGAACGTGAGCGCCTTTTTCGACTGGCGCGACAAGCCGAGATAGGCGCGCAGATTAGCGAATGGCTGAGATCGCCGGGCCTGCAGCCACCGGAGTAGCTCGACCTGCTTCCGCGAGGCGGATCACACGGATTGGAAAAATGCCCCCCGCGAACATGTCTTCATCGCCGTCGTGCGCTTGGCCTCAATCCGCCTCATGCTGCGAAAGCTCTGTCAAAAATCATCATGATCCCGGACAGCCTCTAATCGTCGCGTAGCCTGAGCTGCTCGACTATGGCGGCGATGTCACCCTCGAACTTCGCAAGGCGATCGCCTTGCGCCTTGAGGCGGTCGGATAGCTTCTGCCGCGTCCCGTCAAGCTCGAGGGACTGGACGAGACGATGGATGATCTCGTCATCGAGCGAGCGTCCATTTGCCATCGCCGCTTCGACGAGTTCGTCACGCATCCCGTCCGGCAGATGGAGCTGGAATTGACCCGAAGTGCTGCCGGTTCGAGTTTCCTTCCTTGGCTGGGGTGTCGCGCGGGTGAGCGATTTCGATGGCTTGGCTGTTTTCTTGGCTGTTTTCTTGGCTGTTTTCTTGGCTGTTTTCTTGGCCACACTCGTCTCCGATGAAGCCATCACGAAAACAAAAAGGTCCCAATCAGCAGACCCGCCGCGAATGCCCACAGGCCGAGCGTACAGGCTGAAATGATCCGGGCAAGCCTGCGCAGATCGCTGTCTAGTGGCTGGAATTGATATGTCATTGCGGGCCCGCCCCTGACGCTGACGCCCTATCTGACAGCTTCTTGTTCAAAGGGGCCAAAAGAAGGCGGTCGACGGTCACATAGGATCACGATTTTGGTAAGATCGGTGGCGAGTTACCACGGCCGAAATGCGGAGCCGATCGTCACGATGAACTCGTACTGAAAATCTGGGATCGCCGGGACGCGAAGCCGTCCTCGCTCCTATTCAATCTCCGCGCCTAATCGAAAGTGACTCCCATCCGGAAGTCTCTTTTCCAGACCACGCGGCACGACAGTTTCAACCCATCCTCCGGCAGGATCAGGTTGAAGGCTTTCGCAATCGGAAGAAACTTGACGGGGTCACGAAATTCGACCGCTGCGCCGGTCGAGGAAAGGTCGCGCACCGTGCATGGGTATTTGTCGCCGCCGTACTCGGCGGTGGCCCGCTTATCAACTCGGTAACGCGATGCAATCCTGGTTTCGACCATCGATAAACAAACCGCAGCCAAGCAAATGCCGTGGAGGATATAACGAAGCAATGAATTCTTTACTAAGGGTGAGCGGACCGGCACCCACAGGCAGGTTGGCGTCAAGGATCAGGTATTCGCCAACCGATGCGCGTGACCCGCCTCGGTCCTGCCCTGTGGAAGCTTCATGCAGCCGCCCACCCTTACTTACTTATTCGCCTCACAAATCTTCAGCGTCCCCAGCGTTTCGCCGGCGCGGACACCGGGAACGCGCATCGAGTTGCCCTATCGGCAGGACATGCCGGCTTCCATCGCCCCCCAGAAACCGCAGCGGGTCGGCTCACCCGCGTGGGCGTGATTGGCCTGGTGCAAAAACACCAAAGCGAAGACGATGAAGAGGGAGGACAGAAGGAGCGTGCGCATCCGCAGCAGTTCCCGAAATATCATGGTCGAATTTTGACAGAGCGAAGCAGTCAACTGGCGCGCTCTCGCCTAAACTTTTCCTCAGGAGACACGCTCAAGCCAGCCATGTCGCGACGAAACAATCTCCCGATGCTGTTGCCGCCTGGCAACTCAACCCTTGTTCCTGCCTTGGAACTGCACATTTCCATTTACGCCCGTTCCGGGTTGGACCTAGATTTTACGTCACCGAGGCTGCGTGCATTTTAGAAACTGCTAAATTTCGAACCCGGCGAATCGCAAAGCAATAATTTCTGCCCCCTTCTTGCGGAGGCTTTTTGAAATGATCATCGAGATCACTGCTATTCTATCTCTGATCCAGTGCGTCAACGTGCTTTCGCGGCTGATCGAGCGCCGGCGCGACGTGTTTTACTACGTCTCCAGGCCAGAACCGCGCTGGTAAAAGTCTTGGATGGCGGCCCACCGTGGTCCGCAGGCTTGGCCGTGCGGCCTCATCTTGTACGTGCGCGACTGCGAATGACGCGAATTCGTCTGGCCAGTTGAGGGTTTACTGCGTCTTAACCACGCTGGTGCACCATCGCTCATCAAGACTCGCGACGAAAAAGGGCGCGGTGATCATGGGCCTGCACAAGCACCACGGCCTTCTGGCGGCTTTTTTGGAGGCTACCGACAAAATCGACTGGCGCGCTCTCCAGAAGCGGGTGCCGATCGGCGAGATGCCTGAGCTCGTCAACGTGGCAACGCTGCAGGCGGCAATAACACCGGAATTGCCAGAAGCCGCGCCGCTGAAATCCCCTGTTTCGGCTTTTGCCCTTCGACGCGCCAACCTGGTGCGAGCGCCTGAATAGCGCGGTCCAGGTGGTCCAGGCAGGGGCCGCAGCGAACTTGCGCCCGTCACTTATCCCGCGACCGGTGAGCGAAGCTTCACGGCCAAGCACGGTGCCGTGTCGAGGCCTGCGGCTCCGCGAAGCCGCCCTACACTCAGCCTTGTCGGAACAGGACAGCACGATCACGTAATCGCGGTTTTCCTTGTCCTTGTAGCCGCAGCTTGCATTGCAATGGTTGTCCTGCGAGCGCGTCTCGATGGTCCAGTCCCCGACCTTTTTTGAAATTCAAGTACTGAGTGGCAGCGAGCGCCCCTTCGCGTTTCACGCGCGGCTGCCTCATCTTCGCCACGCGAACGCCCGACTCCGACACGCCAACGCCCAATTTGCTACCCGCGCATTTACCATGATCGGTCTGCTTGTACGCGTTGTGTAGCGTTGCGTTGCGTTGGGACTGGGGTGGGACTGAGTTGGGGTAATGGCTGCCTATCGCCGTGTTGCGGGGCTGGTTGCGTCGGCACTGCTGCTGGGTTCACTCCCGGCGCAGGCCGACTCTTTCCAGCAGAAGTGGATGGGCCGCATTGCGCGGCCGCCCGCCGACAATGAAGAGGCTTCCGTCTATTGGGAAGACAAGTGGGACGCGCGCGGCAAGCGCTTCAAGCCCAATGAAGTCTCGTGCGCGCACCGGACCGAGGCGTTCGGCACGATCTTCATCGTCACCAATCTCGAAAACGGCAAGAAGATCGAATGCCCGGTGCAGGATCGCGGACCGTTCGCGCAAGGCCGCGTGCTGGACTTCTCGCTGGGTGCTGCACGAAAGATCGGCTGCGACGGCCTCTGCCGCGTCACCGTGCGGCGCGCCGGTTACGAGTAGTGCACAAAAGGGAAGCGTGGACCTGCCAGTCCACGCCCCTGCTCCCTCAACCTACCCCAGCAATAATTCAGTAGCCGCAGGACCAACGAAACCTGACGCGGGCAAAAACGCGACGCGGCGCAGACCGTGCTCCCGCTGGCTCCGAATTAAGGAAGCGGAAACCGCCCGCCTCAGGCTCGCCCGCGGGGACTGCGTTCCTGGGGGCAAATTTTCAGCGTCTCTTAGCCTTTCGCCGGTAAAAATCGGGCGGAATGAAGCTCGGTCGTGCGCCGGCGCGGTCCCGCAGGGTTTGTCGCCGGCAAAGTCATTGCGGCCGCGCGCTATACCGCGAGGCCTCGAACCGTGTCCGTCAAGGAATTCCAGCAAGAGCACGCCGTCAACATCGCCTGCGAGGGCAAATATACGCTGCACCGCTGGCTCGACCCGAACGGCAAGATCAGGACGCTCGCCTGCCGCTCTACGCGCGTCTCGCCGTTTCGCATGATCGTCGATGTGCCCGTGGTCGGGCGGATCGGTGACCGCATCACCTCCCATTTCGGCGAGTTCGGCGAATTCGAAGGAAGTATCAGCGACAGCAGCCGCGGCAGCATCCTGCTCGAGCTCGAGATGACGTCCGAGCGGCGCCAGTGGATGGCCGACAAGCTCGCCTGGCTGGAAAAGACACGCAGGGATCCCTCGATCAAGGATGTGCGGGAAGAGGCCCGCTTCGTTCCGCAGGTCTCGCACACCACGCTGACGATGGCGGACGGCAAGGTTGTCACCTGCTTCATCATCGATGTCTCGGCGACTGGTGCGGCCGTCTCCGCGGAAGTCCAGCCGGCAATCGGCACGCCGCTCGCGGTCGGCTCCCTGGTCGGCCGCGTCGTGCGGATCTTCGACACGGGTTTCGCGGTCAAGTTTGTCGAGAAGCACAGCCTCAACGATCTCTCGCGGTTGATTATCCGCACCGAGCAGACGGCGAGCGGGTCATCTCAACTGGCGGTGGCCGTGCCGTGAGCGAACTGGAGAAGCGCATCGGTCCGCGCGTCAAGTTCGAGCATGAGGTGCCGGCCCAGTTGATGGCGATCGATGGCACTTGGCGGCGCGAATGCACGATCGACAATGTCTCCGACGGCGGTGCCCGATTGACCGTCGGCGATTCCATTATCGACCTGCGGCTCACCGAGTTCTTTCTGGTGCTGTCCTCGACGGGCCTCGCCTACCGCCGCTGCCGGCTGATCTGGGTCAATGGCGGCCAGATCGGCGTCTCCTTCGCCAACCGCGCCCACGTGCCGAAGCCCGGAGATCGATCGGGTAGGAGGACGCCTTGCGGCGTCCCCCTCCCACACCACCGTACGTACGGTCCCGTATACGGCGGTTCGTCAAGCACGATTGAGGTGGCGGTGCAGTCCGATGAGGGACGGCAAACCGAGTTGTACGAAGAAGGCGGCGCGATAGGCATCGTTCATGTGGCTGGCCCCGGCATTCCACCAAGGACCGCGGCCGTTATAGGCCGATCGCCATGCCCGCTCCGGATCGAGCCCGCGTTGCATCAAGCGTTTGCGGCGCGTCCGTGGTCGTTTCCACTGGCGCCAGAGGACACAGCGCAGTTTGCGCCGCATCCAACCGTCAAGCTCCTCGAACACCCCTTTGGCCTGCGCCAGCCGGAAGTATTGCAGCCAGCCGCGCAGGATGGGGGTCAGGGTTCTGACGGTCGTTGCCAGTGTTCGTCCACGCCCTTGGCGCAGCGTCGTCCTCAGCTTGCTCCGCAACCGTTTCACGCTTTTGGCCGCCACCCGAAGGCGCGGTTGTTGGTGAGCGGTCATGGTGTAGCCGAGGAAGGTCCGTACCCAAGGACGGTCAACCGCGCTCTTCGCTGCGTTGACCTTGAGCCGCAGCCGCTCGGTCAGGAATCGCGTGATCGACGCCATCACCCGATCGCCGGCCCGCCGCGTCCGAACATAAATGTTGCAGTCGTCGGCGTAACGGCAGAAGGCATGGCCCCGTCGCTCGAGTTCCTTGTCCAGATCGTCGAGCAGGATGTTCGACAGCAGCGGCGACAAAGGACCGCCTTGCGGCGTGCCTTCGCTCCGTGCCGTCGTGATCCCGCCCGTCATCAATCCAGCCCGCAGGTAGCGGCGGATCAGCCGCAGCACCCGTCTGTCCGCGACCCGGCGCACCACCCGTGCCATCAGCACGTCATGGTTCACCCGGTCGAAGAACTTCTCCAGGTCAAGGTCGACGACGAAGCGTCGGCCTTCGACCACATGCGCCCGTGCGGCAAGCACCGCATCGTGCGCACTGCGCCCCGGACGGAAGCCGTACGAGCCCTTAGAGAAGCCTGGATCGAACAGCGGCATCAACACCTGATGCATCGCCTGCTGGATCAGCCGATCCACCACCGTCGGAATGCCCAATTGGCGCATCCCTCCGCCGGGCTTGGGGATATCCACCCCGCGCACCGGCTGCGGCCGGTAGCGGCCTTCCAGCAGTTCTTCCCTGATGCGCGGCCAATGCTCCTTCAGATGCGGCTGCAATTGCTCCACGCTCATCCGATCGATGCCCGCAGCGCCTTTGTTCGCCATCACCCGATGGTAGGCCGCCATCATGTTATCTCGGCTGACGATCTCCTCCATCAGCCGCACTTCCACCTCCGGAGGGGAAGGTTGCGGTCTTGCCGTGGCGATTGATGCACTCATTCCCTGCTCTGGCGGCTTCCGGCCGCTGCCCTCGGGGGGAGCACAACGCATCTCAGCGTCATCGTCTGCATCTGTTGCCACCATCGACAGACCGGCCTCCTCCGGTACTCGACGTTCGGCCCTTCGCCGGCTTGGTGCTGCCGACTACTACGGCCTCTGCTGACTTCTGCCGTCCCATCCCGACGCCTTGCGACGCCGGTAGCACACCCGTTGCCGGGGGCAGGACGACAGACCTCCCAGGGTCAGTCGCGTGACCTTCGTGCCATATACCTGTCGCATCTACGGCCGCATCCTCCGGGTGATATCGGGCTTCGGGTATTTGGGCTCCCTCGCCCGGATGCGGACGCCTCTTATGCGCTGGCTGTTCGTCAGGCCGGCACTTTGCTTACAGCTTCCTTCAGACCCCGCCTCGCGGCGACAGCCCTTGCTGTTCGGCTAACGGTTCCCATCACCAGGGTCCGTAGAGGACTCTCACCTCCAAGTCATCGACCGGACACCACGCCGGTCAAATCGCGCCAGTCACGGCGCTCCGCGCCATGCCAGAAATAAGCATGATCCGGAAAGATCATGCTCAAACAAAAAGAAAGCGCGGACTTTCATCCGCGCTTCCCGTTCTCTCCCTAATCGTGAATCCAGCTCAGTAGCACCAGCGCGGATCGGCCTGCACGTACTGCCCGTTGGGATAGCGGTAATAGCAATTGCCTTCCGCCATCCAGTAGCCCGGACGTGATGCCGCGGAGGCGCCGGCAATCGCGCCGGTGGCACCACCGATGACGGCACCGGCGGCCGCGCCGCTGGCACGCCCGGTCAACAGACCACCGAGCACGCCGCCCACAATCGCGCCGCCAATGGCGCTGGCGCCCGGATCCGGCGGCGGCGGCGGATAGGCGCCGGGAGGCGGTGCATAGGCCGCGGCCGGCCCCACATCGCCATAGCCGACGTCGTCGGCATAATCGTCGGAAATATAGGCCGGCGGGCCCTCCATCGGCTGCGGGTAGAAATACCAGGCGCCGCCGACGTCCCACCAGTAGCCCATGCGTCCGTTGTGCATCTCATGCCGCCAGTGGCCGCCTTCCCAGGCGAGATGGCCGCGATAAGGGCGGCCGCCGAAACTGCGCGACGGCATCGGGCCGCCATGGACGACGCGCGCATGACCGCCCGGACCACCCGGCGACACGTGGGCTGCCGCGGGGCCGGCGGGGCCCGGCGGATGCGGATTGGAGGGTCTCGCGGCCTGTACCGGCGGCCTGCCTGCCCCGGGCGGAGGGCCCTTGTGCTGCTGGTTCGGCTCCTCGGCCTGCGCCGCCAGCGCAAACATCGTCATCAGCGAAGCCAGTGGAAGGACAATCCTTGGTCGGCTGAATGCGTTCATTCTCGCAAAACCCCCTTGTTGGTCGTGCTGCAGGCTACCACAGGCCATGGCGCCACCCCATGCGACGACGCGGGCAACATTGCTGACCGGCCTGTCACGCCTTGTCTTGTTACAAATCAGTAAGATCGCGACAATTTTGCGTCAGACTGGAGGCTCGCGAATCGCATTTCACGAACGGCCGATCCCTATCGCGCAGGCTCGATAACGTTGCAATTGGTCCGCCCGGACATCACGCAGTCCTGCATCTTGCTGGCCGCGGTGAGGTCGCGAGCGAGCCAGATTCCCACAGCGAGAAGGACGACGGCGATAACGAGACCAGCGATCGCGCCGCGCCGATTGTCGTCCGGTTCTTGTGGCTCGCGTTTGGAGTCGGTCATCGCGCGGTCGTTGTTCTCGCCGAAGCGGCGCGCCGCTTCTAGCACGACCGGGCGCCAAACCGTTACGCCCGGCGCGTATCGATCAAATGCTTGTGCGTATGATGGACCGTCGGCTCGGCATGGCTGACGCGCCGGCAGGTCGTCACGATCGCGGCCCTGCGGCACTGCCATTCGGCCCCGAGTGTCGGGCTTTCGACCGGGGTCGGATAAGCGAGGCCGATCGAGATGGCCAACGTCACGCAGGCCAGTACCGCGCCGATGAGCAAAAGGGCTTTGCGATTCCAGAATGAGCCGGTCATGGCCGTCACTCCCCGTTTGAGGTGACCGGACCATAGGACCGAGCGCCTGTTTCCCTTGTGATTGAAATCACATGCGACCAATTTGCACAGCGACGGTCTCGAACCTCGTGGCCGCCCTTATTTCGGTGGCTTTTCGCTGATCTCAAGGGTGGTAGTCGCCGATAATGGGTGGCGCTGGGGCGCGCGAGGATGTACATCGCTCACCAATGAGCGAGCGCTGTTTGAGCGGCGCGCGAGATCGGAAAAAATCAGTCCAGAAAACAGAGCGACGAAAGGATAAAAGGCTCGTTTCCATGAGTAATTTTAGGGAACCCGGCTTCGCTGACCGGCAGAAAGCGGCGCAGCAGGCCAAGCAAAATCTTTTGAACAAATTCCGCGCCCAGCCGGGGCAGGATGATCCGGAGGTGGCCAGGCGCCGCGCCGAGCGCGAAACGCTCGCCGCCAGCCGCGAAAAGGCGCGTCTGGCCCGCGAGGCCGAGAAAGCCGAGGCCAAGCGACGAGAGGACGAGGCAGCCACTGTCGAGGCCGCGCGCACCGCGCGCGAGAAAGAGGAGGAAGCCACGCGACAGGCAGCGATCGAGGCCGAGCAGAAGGCGAAGCGCGATGCGCGCTATGCCGCGCGGAAGGATCGCGGCAAGAAGAAGAAATGACGGATCGGGCGCGTCGCGCGTCGTGATCCGTCATTCCGGGATGGTGGGTTGGATCTCGGCCTCGATGCCTCGCATCGTCCTGGAATGACGTTCGGTCAGTTCTTCTTCATCATGCCGTCGTCTTTCTTCATGCCGTCTTTCTTCATGCCGTCCTTGGACATGGAGTTTTTGGACATGGAGTCCTTGGACATCGTGTCTTTCGACATCGTGTCCTTCTTCATGTTATCCTTGGACATCGTGTCCTTCTTCATGCCGTCGTCCTTGCCCATCTTGTCCTGCGCGAAGGCGGCCGGGGCCAGCGCGAGGCTGAGCGAGAGGGCGGCAACCGAAATTCCGAGCGCTAAGCGGGTGCGATTGGTCATGATGGATCATCCCTTCAAGGAGTGAGTTGGAGCGACTGATGCCGCCTCGACTTTCGACGGATGCGCGGGGGCGGTTGTTACGAGATCAGCGAAATTTTCTTGAGGGTCGGATTTTTGCCACCATCGCCGGGGTTTTCCTCCGCACGGCCGACACAATTTCGCCCGTGAAAGGCGTGTTAGTTCGGCGGCCGCACATCCGCAGTGCCAATGTGCGCCGCAGCAAATCTAGCCGCTTTATCGGAACCGACTATCGGACTAGAGAAATTCAGCAGGTATGCCGGTACTAAGGGCAACGCCGGCTCTTAGACTCAATCACAGGTCGTCAGGGGAGTTATCATGCTTACACGCCGTCACGTCATCGCATCCGCGCTTGCCGCGCCCGCCATACTGAAGCTCGGGACCGGGACCGCAAAAGCCGCAACCACACTGAAAATCTCGCACCAGTTTCCGGGCGGCACCATCGACAAGGGCGACTTCCGAGACCGGCTCTGCCGCATGTTCGCGGCCGAAATAACCAAGCGCTCCGGCGGCGACCTCGCGGCCGAGATCTATCCGAACTCCTCGCTGATCAAGACCAACGCCCAGTTCTCGGCGATGCGCAAAGGCGCGCTCGATATCAGCCTGTACCCGATGCCCTATGCCGGCGGCGAATTACCGGAGACGAATATCGGCCTGATGCCCGGTCTGGTTGCAACTTACGACCAGGGATTGCGCTGGAAAAAGGAGCCGGTCGGCAAGGCGCTCACCGATTTCCTCGCTGACAAGGGCATCATCCTGCTCACCTGGGTCTGGCAGGCCGGCGGCGTTGCCAGCCGCTCGCGGCCGATCGTCGCCCCGGAAGATTCCAAGGGCCTGAAGGTCCGCGGCGGCTCGCGCGAGATGGACATGGTGCTGCAAACCGCGGGCGCTTCGGTGCTGTCGGTACCCTCGAACGAAATTTACGCCGCGATGCAGACCGGCGCCTGCGATGCCGGCATCACCTCCTCCACCAGCCTGATCTCGTTCCGCCTCGAGGAAGTATCGAAGGCGCTGACCTCGGGCGCTGGCGCCTCCTACTGGTTCATGCTGGAGCCACTGATGATGTCGAAGAGCGTGTTCGACGCGCTGCCGAAAAAGCATCAGGACATCCTCCTGGCAGTCGGCACCGAGCTCGAAGCCTTCGGCAAGAAGGGCGCGCAGGATGACGACGTCGAGGTCGCCAAGGTCTATGAGAAAGCCGGCGCCAAGATCAGCAAGCTCGACATTGCGACCGTCAACAAGTGGCGTGACATCGCCCGCGATACCGCGTGGAAGGATTATAGCGCCAAGACCACAACCGCAGCCAACCTCTTGAAGCTCGCGTCCAACGTCTCCGCATGATGCACGGTCCGCTGGGGGATCGTGAAAACCAATCGGAGGCGGCCTCGGGTAACTCTCTCGTAGCCGCCTTCGAACGTGCGCTATCCTTGATCAACACCATTCTCGTGGTTTTCGGTGCGGTCGCCTTGATCGCGGCCTGCGCGATCCTGAGCTACAGCGTGCTCGGGCGCGCGCTCTTCCATGCCGCCAATTACTGGCAGGACGAAGCGGCGGTATTCCTGCTCGTCGGCGCCACCTTCATGACGTCGGCCTTTGTGCAGAGCCGGCGCGGCCATATCGGCATCGAGGCATTTATCGGGCTGCTATCGCCGGCGGTGAACCGCGTCCGGCTGTGGCTCGTGGATCTCGCGAGCCTGTTGTTTTGTGTCTTCTTCACCTGGAAGTCCTGGACGCTGGCGCATGAAGCCTATGTCGACGGTCAGGTTTCCAATTCGATGTGGTCGCCGCCACTGGCGATCCCCTATGGCCTGATGGCCTGCGGCATGACCCTGCTCTGCTTGCAGATCCTGCTGCAGCTCATCGTGCCGCTGAGCGGAGCGGCGCGGCGATGAGTGTATTTGGAATTGGCGTCTCGTACGGGCTGGCGACGCTGTTTGCGATGTTCTCAGGCATGCCCATTGCCTTTGCGTTGGGCGCCGTCGCGGTCGTCTTCATGGGCATCTACATGCCCGCCGCCTCGCTCGATACGGTGACGCAGAACGTCTACGAGGAAATGGCCTCGATCACGCTGCTGTCGATCCCGCTCTTCATCCTCAAGGGCGCGGCGATCGGAAGGTCGCGTGCCGGTGCGGACCTCTACTCCGCACTGCATGCGTGGCTGCATCGCGTCCCCGGCGGGCTCGGGGTCGCCAATGTCTTTGCCTGCGCGCTGTTCGCGGCGATGGCCGGCTCCTCGCCCGCCACGTGTTCGGCGATCGGCTCGGCCGGCATCCCCGAAATGCGCAAGCGCGGCTATTCCGGCGGCTTTGCCGCCGGAATCATCGCCGCCGGCGGCACGCTCGGCATCCTGCTGCCGCCCTCGATCACCATGATCCTGTTCGCGGTCGCCGCGGAAAAGTCGCTGGGACGGCTGTTTCTCGCCGGCATCGGCCCCGGCCTGCTGCTGGTGTCGCTGTTCGGCATTTACGCGGTGACGCGCTTCCGCAAGGAATATGCGGCTGCACAACTCGCTTACGAGAAAAGCGGCACACCCGCGGCGATCCTGGCCAGGGATGAGTTCACGCTGGCCGAACGCTTTAGCGTCCTGCCGCGTGTCGTCCCGTTCGTGCTGCTGCTGACCGGCGTGATGATTGCCCTTTACGGCGGCTACGCCACGCCGTCGGAAACCGCCGGCCTCGGCGGGCTTCTGGCTCTGGTGCTCATCGCAATGATCTACAGCGTCTGGCGGCCGAGCGACCTCGCGCCGATCCTGACCTCGACCATCCGCGAATCCACCATGCTGATGATGATCATCGGCATGTCGCTGCTCTATTCCTACGTGATGAGCTATCTGCACATCTCGCAGTCGGCCGCGGAATTGATCGTCGCCATGCACCTGCCGCGCTGGGAATTGCTGGCAGCGGTCCTGGTCATGGTCGTCATGCTCGGCTTCTTCCTGCCGCCGGTTTCGATCATCCTGATGACGGCGCCGATCATCCTGCCGCCGCTGCGCGCCGCCAATTTCGACATCATCTGGTTCGGCATCATCATGACCATCGTCATGGAGATGGGGCTGATCCACCCGCCGGTCGGATCTGAACATCTTTGTCATCCGGAACGTCGCGCCGGACATTTCGCTGAGCGAAGTGATCTGGGGTACGCTGCCCTTCGTGCTCCTGATGATGCTGGCCGTGCTCGTGCTCTGCTTCGTGCCGGAGATTTCGACCGGGCTGCCCAACCTGATCATGGGGCCGGACGGCAGCCCATAGCGGCTATTTCGCCGCGCGTTTCGCCTTCGCATTCAGCGCGCTCGCGACGCGGCTCGCGGGCGAGCGGCCGATGAGGGCCGTGATCTCGTTGGTCGCGGCCAGAAGCTTCTCCATGTCGACGCCCGTTTTGATGCCCATGCCGTCCAGCATGTAGACGACATCCTCGGTCGCGACATTGCCCGTCGCGCCGGGCGCGAACGGGCAGCCGCCGAGTCCGCCGGCAGCGCAATCGATCGCCGTGACGCCCTCTTCCATCCCGGCATAGAGGTTTGCCAGCGCCTGACCGTAGGTATCGTGGAAATGCATCGCGAGCTTTTCCACCGGCACATGCTCACCGACCGCTCGCAGCATTGCCTTGGCCCTGGTCGGCGTGCCGACGCCGATGGTGTCGCCGAGGGAAATTTCATAGCAGCCGAGGGTCCATAGCGCCTTTGCGACATCGGCGACAGCCGTGGGCTTGACCTCGCCGTCGAAAGGACAGCCCAGCACGGTGGAGACGTAGCCGCGCACCTTGACGCCGTCGGCCTTGGCGCGATCGATCACTGGCTTGAAGCGCTCGATCGAATCGGCAACCGAGCAATTGATATTGGCGCGCGAGAACCCTTCGGAGGCCGCCGCAAACACCGAGACGACCCTGGCGCCGCAGGCCTGCGCCGCTTCATAGCCCTTCTCGTTCGGCACCAGCACATGAAATTCGCCGGGCAGATGATTGACAGCGCGCAGCACCTCGTCCGAGCCGACCATCTGCGGGATCGCCTTCGGCGAGACGAAGGCGCCGACCTCGATGGTGTGCAGGCCCGCTTCATGCAGCTTCTTGATGAAGGCGATGCGGTTGTCGACGCTGACGGGCGTCTTTTCGTTCTGCAGCCCGTCGCGCGCGCCCATCTCGACAATGCGTACGGTGTGGCTCATGGCTCACCTCACGGCGCAGGCTCAACTTCGGCGAGCTCGACACCTTCCTGCACGATATCGCCGACTTTGCACTTGATCTTCTTCAAGACACCCGCGAATGGCGCACGCAGCGTTTGCTCCATCTTCATGACCTCAAGGGTGAGGATCGGCGCGCCCTTCTCCAGCATCGCGCCCTCCTCCGCGAGGAGCGCCACCACCGTGCCTGGCAGGGGCGCCACGATCTTGTCCTCGCCGACCTGCTCCTCGTCCTCGCCGCCGAAGGGATCGACCCAATGCAATTCAAAGCGGCCGTTGCGGGTACGTAGATAGAGCTCCTGGCGGTCGATCACGGCGACGATATGAGATTTCACGCCGTCGAGCGTCACATCGTAGCCACCTAGCTCCGACGCTCCCGATGTGAATGCGATTTCACGGTTGTCGACCGTCAGCGTCGAAGGGCCAATGCCGTAATGCAGCGTGACCTTTTTCTCGACGCCCTGCCCCACGCGGAACAGAAACACCCGCTCTCGCCGGCCGACCGGCATCCAGCCAAAGGTTTGCCAAGGCGAATTTGCCTCGCCCCGCTCCGCTCTGACCTCTTCTCCGACGATCGCGGCGACCGCCGCGGCAAGTTCGAGATCGCCAGGGCTCGCCGCGGCAGGCGTTAGCACCTTCAATTCGCGTTCGATGAAGCCGGTATCGATCCTGTTGCCGCGCGTCTTCGGATGCGTGATCAGCGCCGACAGGAACGGGATATTGGTGACGACGCCACGCACGTCGGTCTCTTCCAACCCGCGGTTAAGCCGGTCGATCGCCGCTTCCCGCGTTGGCGCCCAAGCGATCACCTTGGCCAGCATCGCGTCGTAATAGGGCGAGACCGCGTCGCCTTCGCGATAGCCTGCGTCGATACGCAAGCCATCCGTTTGCGCCGGCAGGCGCCAGCTTCGGATCTTGCCGACCGACGGCATGAAATTCTTGTTGGGGTTTTCCGCATAGACCCGCGCCTCGACGGCGTGGCCGTTCATTCTAATCTGGTCCTGCCTGAGCGGCAGCCGTTCACCGAAGGCAACGCGCAACTGCCATTCGACGAGATCGATGCCAGTGATCAACTCGGTGACGGGATGCTCGACCTGCAGACGCGTGTTCATTTCGATGAAGAACACGTCCTTCCCGTCGGAAACGAACTCGATGGTTCCCGCGCCCACATAGTTCACGGCGCCCGCTGCCTTGCGCGCGGCTTCGCACACCGCCTCGCGCTGTTTCGCGTCGAGCGTCGGCGATGGCGCCTCCTCGATCACCTTCTGATGCCGCCGCTGCAAGGTGCATTCGCGCTCGAACAGCGACACGAGATTGCCGTGGCTGTCGCCGATCACCTGCACCTCGATGTGGCGAGGATTGTCGACATATTTCTCGATCAACATGCGATCGTCGCCGAACGCCGCCTTGGCCTCACGCCTGGCGCTGACGATGGCGGGGCCAAGCTCGGCGGCAGATCGGACCACGCGCATGCCGCGGCCGCCACCGCCGGCGGACGCTTTCACCAGCACCGGAAAGCCTACTTTGTCGGCGCCTCTCGCGAGTATCGCGTCGTCCTGGTCTTCGCCGTGATAGCCGGGCACCAGCGGCACGCCGGCTTTCTCCATCAGCACTTTCGAGCCGGATTTCGAACCCATGGCGGTCATCATCTCGGCCGTGGGGCCGACGAAGACGAGCCCGGCTCTCGCGCAGGCCTGCGCGAACTCGGCATTCTCCGAGAGGAAGCCGTACCCGGGATGAACGGCTTCGGCGCCGGTCTGGCGCGCGGCCTCGATCACCCGTTCGATATTGAGATAGCTGTCGCGGGCGCGTGCAGGTCCGAGCAGCACCGCGTCATCGGCCATCGCGACATGCATCGCGCCGCTGTCGGCTTCGGAATAGACCGCAACCGTGCGCAGCCCCATCGCCCGCGCGGTGCGGATCACGCGGGCTGCGATCTCGCCGCGATTGGCGATCAGGAGCGTGCGAAAGCGCCGATACATTTTTGCGCGATCCATCGTTACATCCTGAACAGGCCGAACTTCGTCGGCTCGATCGGCGCATTCGACGCCGCCGATAGCCCGAGCCCGAGCACCAGCCGCGTGTCGGCGGGATCGATCACGCCGTCGTCCCACAGCCGCGCCGTGGCGTAATAGGGATTACCCTGGCTCTCATATTGCGCGCGGATGGGAGCACGGAATTTCTCCTCCTCCTCCGCCGCCCAGCTCTCGCCCTTGGCCTCGATATTGTCGCGGCGAACCTGGCCCAGCACCATCGACGCCTGCTCGCCCCCCATGACGGAGATCCGCGCGTTCGGCCACATCCAGAGAAAGCGCGGACCATAGGCGCGCCCGCACATGCCATAATTCCCGGCGCCATAGGAGCCGCCGATCACCACGGTGAATTTCGGCACGCTCGCGGTCGCAACCGCGGTCACGAGTTTGGCGCCATCGCGCGCGATGCCGCCGGCCTCGTACTTCCTGCCGACCATGAAGCCCGTAATGTTCTGCAAAAACACCAGCGGAATCTGTCGCTGGCAGCACAATTCGATGAAATGCGCGCCCTTGAGCGAACTCTCGCTGAACAGGATGCCGTTGTTGGCGATGATGCCGACCGGATACCCCCAGATGTGCGCAAAGCCGCAGACCAGCGTCTGGCCATAGAGTTTCTTGAATTCGTCGAACTCCGATCCATCGACCAGCCGGGCGACGATGTCGCGAACGTCGAATGGCTTGCGGCCGTCGACCGGCACCACACCGTAGATTTCCTCCGCGGCATAGAGCGGCTTGCGCACCTCTTGCATATTGAGCGTGGCGCGCGCGCCGGGCGGCTTCAAGGTGGCGACGATCCGTCGCGCGATGCCGATCGCATGCGCATCGTTCTGCGCATAATGATCGGTGACGCCCGACTGCCGCGAATGCACGTCGGCACCGCCAAGTTCTTCCGCGGTCACCACCTCGCCGGTCGCGGCCTTCACCAGCGGCGGTCCGCCGAGGAAGATCGTGCCCTGATTGCGCACGATGATACTCTCGTCCGACATCGCCGGCACATAAGCGCCGCCTGCCGTGCAGGAGCCCATGACAATGGCGACCTGGGGAATGCCTTGCGCCGACATCTGCGCCTGGTTGAAGAAAATGCGGCCGAAGTGACGTTCGTCCGGAAAAATCTCGTCCTGCATCGGCAGGAAGGCCCCGCCGGAATCCACCATATAGACGCAAGGCAGATTATTCTGGCGCGCGACATCCTGCGCGCGCAGATGCTTCTTCACCGTCATCGGATAATAGGTGCCGCCCTTGATGGTGGCATCATTGGCGACGACGACGCATTCACGGCCCGCGATGCGCCCGACCCCGGTGACGATGCTCGCCGAATGCACGTCACCGCCATAAAGGCCGTGGGCGGCGAGCGGCGACAATTCGAGGAACGCGGTGCCGGGATCGAGCAGGAGATCGACGCGCTGGCGCGCCAGCATCTTGCCGCGCGATGTGTGCCGCGCCCGCGACGCCTTGCCGCCGCCGCCTGCGACCAGCGCGAGCTTTTCGCGCAGTTCCGCGACGAGGCCGCGCATCGCTTCGGCGTTGCGCGCAAAATCAGGTGATGCGGGATCGAGAGCAGAGTGAAGCGGCATGGCCTTCAGCGATCTATGGTGCGCCGCGGTCGTTGCGACAGCGGCATGGTGTCACCGCAATGCCACCCTAGGCAACCCCCCGTTCGGTTGCCACTGCGCGTCCTAGTGCGTCCAGGGTTCGCCGCGCCTGAACGCAAAATTGTCGGCATAGGCGATCTGGCGATGAGCCGACTGCTTCGGGTCGATCACCTGATAGGGGATGCCCTTGCGCTCGCAATAGGCGACAGCCTCTTCCCTGCTGTCGAACTGCAGCGTGAGTTGCTGCTTCATGTCGCCGGAGGAGGTCCAGCCCATCAAAGGTTCAATCGCGCGCGGCTGCTCCGGCTCGTATTCGAGCCGCCATTCCCTGGTCTGGGCCCGGCCCGATTGCATCGCGTTTTTGGCAGGCTTAAAAATGCGAGCGGTCATGGATGGCGGGGTTCCCTGAGAAATGCGATATTGAAGCCTTTAGTGGAAACGTCCAAGATGGGATTCAAGACCTTAAGCGTTGATTCCTGTCGAGAATGTTACCCGTTGCCGACCGGTATAGTCATTGTGCTGCGCTGTGACAATGTCATTGCTGCGCTGTGACGACCCGAAAGCCTCTCGACCCACGCGAAAGCACATCCTCGAAACGGCGCCCATGAAAATCAACGCAGTGCTCCCCGAAAAAGGACGTGATCTCCGGCTCGACCTGTTTCGCGGAATCGCGAATTGGGCGATTTTCCTGGACCATATTCCCGACAACATCGTGAACTGGGTCACGACCCGGAATTACGGTTTCTCCGACGCCGCCGACCTCTTCGTTTTCATCTCGGGCTACACGGCTTCCTTCGTCTATGCGCGGATGATGATCGAACGCGGCTTCATCGTCGGCGCTACCCGCCTGTTCAAGCGCGTCTGGCAGCTTTACGTCGCCCACATCATCCTGTTCGTGATCTATATCGTCTCCATCAGCTTCCTTGCGCAGCGCTTTGGCGACTCCGAGATCATCAACGAGTTCAACGTGGCCGGTCTGGTCGATCATGCGACCCAGACGCTGGGACAGGGGCTCCTGCTCAAATTCAAGCCGGTCAACCTGGACGTGTTGCCGCTCTACATCGTGCTGATGGGATTTTTGCCGCCGGTGCTCTGGATGATGCTGCGCCAGCCCGACCTGACCATGCTGGCATCGATCGTCGTGTGGCTGCTCGCGCGTCATTTCGGCTGGAATTTCAACGCCTATCCGGCCGGCTCGTGGTATTTCGATCCCTATTGCTGGCAGGTGCTGTTCGTGTTCGGCTCCTGGTGCGCGCTGGGCGGCGCGAAAAAAGCAGCCTGGATCATCACGTCGAAGCCGGCGCTCTATCTCGGCGTCGCCTATTTGATCTTCGCGCTGATCATGACTTTTGCCGGACGCTTCTCGGACTTCGGCGCCTTGTTCCCGAACTGGCTGTATTCGGCCTTCAATCCCAACGACAAGACCTTCATGGCACCCTATCGCTTTATCCATTTCATCGTGATCGCGATGCTGGTGGTGCGCTTCATCCCGAAGGATTGGCCGGCGCTGGAGTGGAAGGGCTTTGATCCTGCCATCGTCTGCGGCCAGCAATCGCTTGCGGTGTTCTGCGTCGGCGTGTTCCTGTCCTTTGTCGCGCATTTCACCCTGACGCTGAGCTCCGGCTCGGTGCTGGCGCAGATCCTGGTCAGCCTCGCCGGCATCATGATCATGACCGTTGTCGCCTACTACATCTCCTGGTCGAAAAGGCAGGACAAGCCTGCGTCGAAAGTACCGAAGGCCGCCGCGCCTGCTCCGGCCGCACCGCCTGCTACTTGACCTCCCGGTTTGGTTTCCGGCGGTCGGCAGTTTTGGGTCTTGCGACTACCTTGCCGCGCGAGGAGAAACCGCCCCATTCGGCGGCCCAGTCGAGTTCACTGGTCGAGGCTGCCTCGATGCCGGTCTGGCTGGTTTTGCCCTGCAGCGAGAACATTGCGCCCTGCGGGTCGATGCAGCGTGCGATCCAGCCCCCGCCCGTTAGCTCCATCGGGCCCTGCACCACCCTGCCGCCGCCCTCTTTCACGTGCGCCACGGCGTTGGTGATATCGTCGACCTCGACGTAATACAACCAGAACGGCACGGGCACCCGCGGCAGCTTGGGGAACATGCCGCCGAAAGTACGTCCGCCAGTCGCAATCAACTGGTAGGTTTCCAGCGGATCGTTTTCCCGCGGAGCGGGCTGCTGCCAGCCGAACAGCTCGCTATAAAACGCAAAGGCCATTTTTCCGTCTGCCGCCAATAACTCGTGCCAGCCGACCTGCCCCGACTTCTCCGGCTCCTCCTCCGCCTCGCCGCGCTTCAGTCCGGTGACCAAACCAAAAGTTGCCGCCTGAGCGTCGGCGACGATCGAAACGCGGCCGATATTGCTGTCGGTCGGCGGCACAAGCACTGATCCGCCCAGGCGCTTAAGTCGACCCACCGCGCCATCGATGTCGTCGACCTCGACATAGCCGACCCAGCGCGGCATCGCCCCCATCCGCCGCGCGTCCGGCGGCAGTTCCATCAGCCCACCGATCTCGGTCCCGCCGGTGCTGAAAACAGCATAGGGGAACGACGCCGCCTCATTCTTCGCCTCCCACCCGACCACGCGGCCATAGAAGCTCTTTGCGGCGACCATGTCGGTGGTCAACAACTCATACCAGGCGAAGCGCCCGTGACGATCACTCAACGGCTTCTCCTCATCGTCAGGACAAAACTGCGCCGCAACATTTTTCGATGCCGCCAAAGTTGTCACGCGATGATGCCCTTGTCATCGCATGACCGACACAATGACATTCATCAAGATGAATAGAAACTGAATGTACAACAACACGTTAGTGAGGGCGGCGGTCTTGCGCGGCAAGCCTCTTTCAGCGTAGGATCGTCTCGGGTTGGATGAATCGGAAACTGTTCTTACAGGTATGGAGATGCGACTATGTCGAAGCAAGCTTCTAAGCGAAAGCGTGTCACCAAAGCCGCAGTGATGCCGGCGTTGGGCGCTGCCGGACTGACCTTTTCGCTCGCAGGGGGCGCTTCAGCATCGGCTCTGCCGGCTACCGACACTGCGCAGAAACTAAACTTCGCGCCCGACCAATCCGTGCTGCTCGGCGAAGAAGAAATCGCCGACGTCAGTCTGGCGACCTTCCATCTGTTCGACAAGGAGCACGGCGGCACCGGCTTCCAGCAGATGGCCTGGGGCTGCCGTTGCGGTGGTTGCCGCGGCTGTGGCGGCTGCCGTGCTTGCCGTGCTTGCGGCGGCTGTGGCGGTTGCGCCCGCTGCTGCGCGTCGTGGGGTTTCTGCCGTCTCTGCTGAGCCGCGGCGACTCCCGATTGCGCTTTATCAATCAGCGTTTCATTGGCCGGGTTCGTCCATCGACCCGGCCAATTCATGTGTGCGCTTGCAACGCTCGCCATTCGAATCGAGGCAGCAGGTGACAAGCGTGTATTTTCACACCAATCAAAAAATGCTAGCGCGCAAGCCGGAGACGATGTCCCTGCCGGCGGGGCGTTCGCCATGCGCCGGCGATTTATGGCGGTAGACAAAATCAGCGTGCTGACCCGATGAAAGCCAAACCCAAGACCCGCGCGAAGACGCGCGCGCGGCGGCAGACGGTGAAGAAAGCAGCGAAGGAGATCGTGCAATTCGCGCCGAGCTTCACCGCCTACGTACTGCCGCCCGCCACGATCTGCCTTTACTCCGAACACCGGAAGTTCTTCCTCCATGGCGAGCTCTATGTCGCGGTCGCCGAGGCGATCGGAAAAAACGGCAAGGACACCCGGGTCCTCATCGGCGAGCTCGCGCGGAAATTCCCGGTCGACCAGATCCAGGAAGCCCTGAAGCGGCTGTATGATCGGCGCTACGTGACGATCGCCTCGCCCGTCACCACTGGCCCTGTCGCCGGCTTCTGGGCGAGCCTCGGCCTGCCGCCCGAAGCCGCCGAAAGCAGCCTTGCGGGCTGCCGCGTGCGCGTCGAGGCGATCGACGTGAAAGGCGCGAAGGAGCTCACGACCGCGCTCACCAATCTCGGGGTCCGCGTCGTCGCCCGCGCGGCGGACCTGACGGTCAGGCTGGTCAACGATTATCTCGACCGCCGTCTCGCCGAACTGAACAGGAAGCACGTCGACGACAGGACGCCCTGGCTCCTGGTGCAGCCCTCCGGCGTATTTCCGCTGGTGGGCCCCGTGTTCAAGCCCAGCGAAACCGCGTGCTGGACCTGCCTCTCCGACCGCATGCTGCGCAACCGCGAAATCAAGGGTTTCCTCGATCGTTCCGAAGCGCACATCGTTGCGGAATTGCCGCTGGTCCAAAATCCCTTTGGACACGGCGCAATCCAGTTCGCCGCCGTTGAAATTGCGAAGGCGATCGCGTCCGGCTTCCGCACCGATCTGCGCGATCACATCGCGAGCTTCGACCTGATGGGCGCGACCATCACCAAGCATTTCGTGGCGCATCGCCCGCAATGCCCGATCTGCGGCAACAGAAAGCTGCAGAACCCGAAGCGCGCGCCCGAACCCGTCGATATCCATCCCGGCACCAGGCTGATCATGACCAGCGGCGGCTATCGCTCGGTCTCCTCGCGCCAGACCGTGGCGCGCTATCGCAAGCATGTCAGTGCGCTGACAGGCGTGGTGACCAAGCTCGAGAAGATGGACGGAGATCTGCCGCTCAACACCAATTTCTTCGCCCATCATAATTTCTCGGCGCCCGCCATGAGCGTGGATCAGCTGCGATCGGGATTGAATGGTGGCAGCTCCGGCAAAGGCTCGACCGCCGAACAGGCCGAGGCGAGCGCGCTGATGGAGGCGATCGAGCGCTATTCCGGAATTTTTCAGGGTGACGAGATCCGGATGACGCGCCGCTTCACCGATTTCGCCGATGGCGAGGCCATGCTCGCCAACGAGGTCCAGAATTACAGCGCGACGCAATTCGCCAGCCGGCAGGATGGCACACATGACGTGCCCGATCCCATCGATCCCGACGCGAAGATCGAGTGGTCGCCAGCCTGGTCGTTGCGGGACCACCGTTTCAAATATTTTCCGACCGGCCTGCTCTATTTCTTCTACGAGGATTTCCACACCGACTCGAACGGCTGCGCTGCCGGCAATACCCGCGAGGAGGCGATCGTCCAGGGTTTTCTCGAACTTGTCGAACGCGATGCCTACGCGATCTGGTGGTACAACCGCCTGCGGCGCCCCGAAGTCGACCTCGGCGAATTCGACGACGCCTATATCCGCGACATCAAGAGCCAGTTCGCCGATCACGGCCGCAGGATCTGGGTGCTCGACATCACCAGCGATCTCGGCGTCCCCACCTATGTCGCGATGATGCACTGGATCAAGGACGGCAAGGAGAACATCGAGTTCGGCTCCGGCGCGCATTTCGACCGACGCATTGCGCTGTTGCGCTCGCTGACCGAACTGAGCCAGTTCCTGTCGATCGGTGAAAGCGGCCTGCGCGGCGACCAGTCGTCGCTCGACGGCGTCACGCCGCTGAAGCTCGAGAACTATCCCTTCCTGCTGCCGGCCAACGACTCCATTGCCGCACCGCCGCTCGGCCTTGACGTTCCCCTCGATGACGTGAAGGCACAGGTCGAGGCCTGCGTCGAGGTCGCCCGCCGCGGCGGATATGACTTCCTCGTGCGCGACCAGACGCGGCCTGACGTCGAGGTGCCCGTCGTGCGCGTGATCGTTCCGGGCCTGCGCCATTTCTACATGCGCTTTGGCCCGGGTCGGCTGTACGACGTGCCCGTCAAGATGGGGCTGCTCGACAAGCCGCTCCGGGAGGACGAACTCACACCATTCCTGCCGCACACCTGAGGTCCCATGCCCGCCGCGCGCATGTCCAGGAAGAAGCGGGGGAAGAAGGCCGCCCAAAAGGCCACTTCTGCCGTCCTCGTGGCGCGCGTCAACGACCAGGTGACGCTTGAGGTCTATGCCGACGGCAAGGTCGGCACTTACGTCGACGGGTATGCCTTCGAGATCGGCATGATCGGCCCCGGCTCGGTGAAACGCGCGCGGGAGCTGAGCGAGGGATTGCCGCTTGGCTCGTTCTCGCCGGCACGCAAACCCGTCGACCGCGAAATCGAGGCGCTGGCCCGCCATCTCGCCCGCAGCGGCCTCCTGGAATATGGCCTTGCGGCGCGGGCTGGCGAGGACGTCGTCGCGATCGAACCACAAACGCCCGACTACTGGCCGCAGATCGCCAAGCTGGGCAACGCCGATACCATCGTGCTGTCGCGCTTTGCTTACCTTCGACGGCGCGGCAGCGATCTCGTGCTGGAATTGCCGCGCTCTCCGGCGCTGTTCCGCATCGCTGATTTGGGGATCGCTGCTGCGCTCGCCGCACTCACGACGCCGCGGAAAATCAGCGAGCTCCGCCAGGACAAGGATTTTGCCGGGCTCGCACTGCTTGGCCTGCTCGTCGAGTGCGAGATCCTGTTCAAGGTTGCGGCCAAGAGCGAGGGCTTGCGGCACGATGAGGGCGACCAAAACCTCGTGGTCTGGGATTTTCATGACCTCCTGTTTCACATACATTCGACCGAGGGCCGCCAGGCCAATGTGCTGGGCGGGCGCTTTCCCTATGTCGGCAAGATCGCGCCGCCGCCGGCGGTCCGGGCGCCATGGGGCGGCACCGCGATTGAACTGCAGGGATTTTCCGGTGAACCCACCTCGCCGTTCGCTGCGCTGCTGCGCGCCCGACACTCGGTCCGCGATTTCGATGACGCAAAGCCGATCACGCTTGCCGAGCTTGCGCGATTTCTCGATGCGGCCGTGCGCGTGCAATCGAAATGGACCACCCCGTTCGATTTCGGGGACGGCACCATGGGCCCCGATCTCGACTACACCTCGCGCCTCTATCCCTCCGCCGGGAGCGCCTATGAGCTGGAGCTTTACCTGACGGTGAACGCCTGCGAGGGGCTCGCGCGCGGCCTTTATCATTACGACGCCGATCGCCATGCGCTGGTACCGGTCGAGGCGCGCGCTGATGCGCTGGAGGCGCAGCTTGCCGCCGCGAGTTTCGCCATGGACGCGCCCGGCCTGCCGCAGATCCTCGTCACCATCGCCGCGCGCTTCAACCGCATCGCCTGGAAGTACAGTGCCATCGCGTACTCGCTGATCCTGAAGGACGTCGGCGTGCTCTTGCAGACGCTTTATCTGACCGCAACCGACATGGGGCTCGGCGGCTGTGCCATCGGCACCGGCAACATCGACCTGTTCGCGAAGATGACCGGACAGCCCTTCCATGTCGAAGGTCCCGTCGGCCAGTTCGCGCTCGGCCGCGCAGCGCCCGAGGGAGCCGGCGAATTTCCAGCGCGCCACCGCTAATCGAGTGCCACATAGGCGGCGAGCGCGGCCACGATCAGCACCAATGAGACCGCAATCTCGATGCGGATATTCTGCACCGAATGGGTTTCCTGATCGTCGATCAGCTTGCTGGTGCGGACGAAGCGAACGGCAGCAAGTGCGATGAACGCTATCCCGATCAGGATCAGCACGGTCCCGTCATACTCCCCGAACAGCCCGGACAGCCTTCCGAGTACGTGATGCTCGCGCGGCGTGAGCTGGTTGGCTTTTTCCAGGGCCAGTATGAACAGGTTGAATTTCTCGATCACGAATCCGAACGCGATCGTGGCGATGCCGGTGCGGACCCAGGCCAGGAAGGTCCGCTCGTTGGCGGCGTGATCGGAATATCTGGGGATCACGAAAAACCTCGCTTGCTCTCCATTCAGTGGATGGCAGCGTACATGATCTTTTCCTCGGTCGCTTCCAGCGCGGAAAACTCCTCCACCACCTTGCCCTGCCGGCTGACCAGGACCCGGTCAGACAATGCGAGTATTTCCGGCAAATAGGATGAAATGACAACAACCGCCTTGCCCTCGTCGGCCAGCCGGTTGATCAACTCGTGAATCTCGACGATGGCGCCGACGTCGACGCCCCGCGTCGGTTCATCGAAAATGATGAGCTCGGGTTCCTGCGCGAGCGACTTCGCGATCACCACCTTCTGCTGGTTTCCGCCTGACAGCTCGACGACCTTGGCCCTGGTGCCGGTGGCGCGCACATTCAGCCTGGAAATCCAGTCATCGCCTGCCTTCTGCGACTCGCGGCCCGACAGGAAGAAACGACCGCGCGGGAATTTGGCGAGTATGCCGAGATAGATGTTGCGGGCGACCGACATGGTCTCGAAGAAACCCTCGACCTTGCGATCTTCCGTGACATACGCGATTCCGGCCCGCACCGCCGGCGCCGGCACCCGGTAGCGCACCGGCTTGCCGCGCAGCAGGATTTCGCCGCCGTGGAAGAAGTCGCGCTTCAGGACGCCCGCCACGATCTTGAAGGTCTCGGTGCGACCGGCGCCGACCAGCCCGAACACGCCGGTGACTTGCCCTGCGAACACCGACAACGAATTGTTCTTCACCATCGGCGCCATCTTGAGATTCTGCACCGTGAGCACCCGCTCGCCTGCGGCGCGCGCCTCGGTCTTGCGCTTGCCATAGAGGGTGTTCGACAGGTCGCGGCCGACCATGGCCTGCACGATCCGTGCGCGATCGAATTTGGCGGCGTCGTCGGTCACGACATGCTTGCCGTCCCGCAGCACTGTGATGCGGTCGGCAAGCAACAATGCTTCTTCCAGCGCGTGCGAAATGAAGACGATGGAGACGCCGCGCTTTTTCAGCGACCGCACCAGATCGAAGAAGTAATTCTTCTCTTCCGGCGTAAGCGACGCGGTCGGCTCGTCGAAGATGATGACCTGGGCCTGGTGCAGAACCGCGCGCGCGATTTCCACCATCTGCTTCTTGGCCGCTCCCAACAGTCCAACCGTCGTGGTCGGCGTGACGTCGAAGTTCAGCGACTGCAGGAACTGCTGGGCGGCGATGTAGATGCCGCGCAGGCGATTGTAGAACTTCTCCTGGCCCAGAAACAGGTTTTGGGCGACCGTCATGGTCGGCACCAGGCTGTTTTCCTGGAATACCATAGCGATCCCGAGATGACGCGCCTCGAGCGGGGTCTGCGGCGAGGCCTCAACGCCGTTCACGAACATGGATCCCGAGGTCAGCGTGACCACGCCGGCCATCGCCTTGGTCAGGGTGGATTTGCCGGCGCCGTTCTCGCCAACGAGCGCATGGATTTCGCCGCGGCGGAGCTCGAAATCCACGTCCTGGATGGCAGGCACGCCGGCATAGAGCTTGGTCGCTTTACGGAACTCGACGACGTTGTCGGTCATGCGGCGAGCGCCTCTTTCGCTTGCGATATCGACAGCCGCAAGAGCCGCCCCGGCCCCTTGGCCAGCACATAGAGCGCACCGTCGAGTTCGGCTGCGGCGACGACGCCATGGTTCTCGCCATCGACGCGGCTGTGGAACGAGAACATGGGCGAGAAATCGCTCGCCAGTCGGATCACAAGGCCATAGGAGCGCGGCGGCGCCCACGGCTTGACCACGCCCATGGTCTTCAGGTGAGCGCCCTGCATCGGCTCGCGGAACGAGGCGCCGGAACGAAGCCGCGGCACGACCCAGAACTCGGGTGGCACCTCGCGCATCATGCGTTTGCGATAACCGCTTTCGCGGAGGATGAACTCGATCAGTTGCGTCCGTGCCGTGAAGGCGGTGAGCCAGAAGCCGCCGTCGGACGCCGGCGCGATCCGGGATGGATAGACCGGCAGCTGGTCAAATACGGGGCGCACAGCGCCATTCGCAGCGACCGTCATCAGGCGGTGCCGCCAGCTTTCACTAACCAGAGTGTCATTGCCGACCGACGCCACGCCAAACGCGTAGTGCAGCCCGGATGCCCTCACTCTGATGTTGCCGGTGTCGGGGGTGATTGACAGCAATCGCCCGCTCCGACCGCGGTTGAGAAGATCGCGCCCCCACTCCTGGTAGGGCTCGCTCGCCGAGCCGTCCGTCGCCAGCAGCGTGCCATCGGGACCGGCGGTTAGCGCGTTGACGGCGGACATGCCGCCCGAAATCGCCTTGCCGGCGCCGGTCCCTTCGGCCGCCGCAAACACCTGTATTTCCGTTCCACCGAGCGCCGCCGCAAGGCGGCCGCCGGAAAGACCGGCAAGCGCCGTGATCGGGCGGTCGAACCGGCGAACTTCCCGCGACGAATTCCCCTCAATACGCCACAGCACCGATCCATCGGCGAGATAAAGCGCACCATCCACGACCGCCAGGTCTTCCGGCTCGGCGAACTTGCCGACGACTTCCGCGTGCTCGAGCACCTGGTTAGGCTTCAGCGAGCCATCGAACGGCGGCACGGTGATCGCGGCATCGCCCCGGCCGAGAAAGCGATCGAAAAACTCCTCCAGCGCCGGGATCACGCCGATTTCCCCCATCGCTTGTCGTACTGGACGAAATTCGGATCCGCATTCTCCAATCGGTATTTTCCGATCCGGTTGTTCGAAATGCCGCCGAGATAGAGGTGACCGCGGTGCTCGCGCATCGAGGTGATCATGGGATGGTTGATGCTCTTGATGTCCCAATAAGACTCCAGCACCTCGCCCTTCTCGTTGAACTTCACGACGCAGCCAGTGTTGATATTGGGAAACAACCACTCGTCGACCGGAAGCCGCTTGCCCATGCGCCGGCGGAAGGCTGGCATTCGCCAAGCGAGATCGAGCGCGGGCGAACGCATGCCGACGATGGCGAGCCAGTAATTGCCGTCGGAGGCGAGATTGATGTTGTCGGGAAAGCCCGGAAGGTTGTCCATGACGACCTCGACCGCGCCCTGCTTCGGACCATCGAACCAGTAGCGCTTGATCGAGCAGCCGAAGGTCTCGGCGAACAGAATCGACTGCCGGTCGCTCGCAATGCAGATACCGTTGGGAAATTTCAGGCCGCGCAACACGGTGCGCGTGGCGTTGGTCTTGGGGTCGTAGCACACGATGCGCCCGTTGCCGCGCGCCTCCAGGCCATCGACCGGCCATTCATGCATTTCATAACGTACGGTGGCCTCCGAGAAGAAGATCCGGCCGTCGTCGGCGATATCGAGGTCGTCGGCGAGCCGCAGCCGGCTGTCGTCATTGACGGAATAGATGCTGCGATTGGTCTCGTCTGTGGCCTTTTCGATCTTGCGGTCGGGGGTGATGCGATAGAGCCCCATGCCGCCGATACAAACATAGAGGTTGTCCTGGCGATCGAAGGCCATGCCGAGCGGCTGGCCGCCGATATGGGCGTAGACCTCCATTTTCTCGTAATCGGGCGGAAAGAAGCGGATGATGTCGCCATGCCGCGATCCCGCATAGAGATTGTCGTGGCGATCGAGGATCACGTCTTCCGGCGCCTCGATGCGGCCGAGGCCGATCAGCGATACATCGCGCAGCTTGTCATTCTGCTCGAACGGGCCGCCCCCGCCGATCTCGGTCGGCGGCGGCGCCGGCAGACGGTGATAGGTCGGCGCGACGTAGACCTTGCTGATGATCCGCGTCCGGTTCTTCAGCCAGCGGATATCGATCACGGCGGCGACCAGCAGGATGCCGGCGAGCACCATGCGGTTGAAGCCGCCCCGGACCGACATCGTGGTCAGACCATTGGTGACGAGCAGCACGATCAAGGTGCCAGCCGCGGCCTTGGCGACCGATCCCTTCCCGCCGCCGAGCGTGATACCGCCGAGCACGGTTGCGGTGAGGACCGTCACCTCCAGGCCGACGCCGACATCGCCGCCGACCGTGCCGAGCCGGGCCGCGAAAAACAGCGCGCCGGTCGCGGTCAGGACTCCACACGCAACGTAACAAAGGGCGATGGTCCGGCGGACGGGAATGCCGGAATTATAGGCCGAGCGGCGCGAGCCGCCGATCGCCGTCACATGCCAGCCCGGGCGCAGCCGGGTCAGGAAGATATGGCCGAAGATCGCCACGGCGAGATAAAGGATGGCGACGCTGGGAACGCCGAGCACATCGCCGCCGCCGATGAAATTCCAGGACGGAAAATCCGGAAAGGCCGCCGCGATCTTGGTCGAGTTGCTGAACAGCAGCAGATCGTAGGTCGAGCGATAGATGATCAGCGTGATCAGGGTCGTGATGAACGCCCGCAGCCGCAGATAGCCGATCAGGAGGCCGTTGACGGCGCCGAGCAGCGCGCCGCATACTAACGTCGCCGCGATCACCGCCGGCACCGGCCAGTCCAGCACGTCGAGGAAATAGAGCGCGCAGAAATCGCACAGCGCAAACATCGAGCCAACCGAAAGATCGATGCCGCCAACAATGACGACCAGCGCCTGGCCGAGCACGACAAAGCCGATCTCGCCGGCCTGGCGTGCGGTATCGGCGAGCGACGACGCGGAAAAGAAATTGTCGATTTCGCGGCTGAGCGCGATGGCGACGATCATCAGCACGATCACGGGGATCGCGGTTTCGGTCCAGCGCTTGCTGAGGATTTCGCCAAGCAGATGGTCGGGCCAGTATCTGGCCTTCAGTCGAACAAAAGCTTCCTGCATCGGCGAACCATGTGACGTCTGCTGACAGGCGGCTCCGGCGCTGCCGAGGCAGGCGCCGGAGCCGTTGCGACAAGGCGCTACTTCTTCAGATCGGCCAAATTCCAGCAGGCCGTGCTGCTATCGGCATTCTCCTTGGTGATCGGGATAAGGGTCGTATAGGCGGAGCCCTTTACCGAGCCGGGCTTCACCCCCGACGACAGCAGCCACTTGATCATCGCCGCCATGTCGGCGGCTTGCGTCGGCACGTCGTAGCTGACGTTGAGGTCGAACGCTCCCGATTTGACGAGCTCGCAGGCGCCCTTGCGCTCGCCGCCTCCGGACGTCGCTACAAACACCTTGCCGGTGAGCCCCGCCTCCTTCACGGCCGCGGCAGTGCCGATATCCATGCCGTCCCAGAAGCCGACGATGCCGCAAAGGTCCGGATGCTGCTTCAGCACGGTCTGGACGATGGCCTTGGCCTTCGAGGCGTCCCAATCGGCGGCCTGACTCGACACCACCTTGACCTCAGGGTGTTTGGCGAGCACGTTCTCGACACCCTTCAGGGTGTAGGCGGATGCCGCGGCCGACAGGGCGCCCTGCACGACCGCGATCTTGTTCGATTTGCCCTCGCAGGCCTTCACGACGGCTTCGGCGTCGCGCTCGCCGATCTCGATCCAGTTGGCGCCGACAAAGGCCGAGCTCCGATAGACGGAACCCATGTTGATCTGGATGATGTAGATGCCTTCGTTCTCGGCACGCTGCATCAGCTTGGCATAGGTCTGCACGTCCGGATTGTGAACGACGATCGCCGCAGGCTTTTCGGAGATCAGCGTGGTCAGCGCCTGGGCGCCGGCATTCGTGCTCCAGTTCGCATCGCGCACGATCACCTTCATGCCATAAGGTTCGAGCTCCTTCTTGAGGCCGGCGAACCAGCCCTCGGTCAGGTCGAAATTCATGGCAACGGGGATGTAGGCCACCGTCTTGCCGGCCAAAGCCTGCTTGAAGGAGGCCTGGAAGGGCTCATCGAGCCCCTGCTGGGCGACAGCCGGCAACGCCGCGAACGCGCTGAGCGCCGCGGCCCCGATCAGGCACTTCGTCATCTTCAAAAGCATTGCAACCTCCCTTGGATGTTATTGCGTCGGGTTCAGATATCGCCCTGCTGCGCCGTTTCCTCGTTGCGCGGATTGAGGAAGGAGTCCGCGATCACCGCCACGAGCAGCACGACTCCCTTGATAAGATTTTGCGCGGAATAGGACACGTCCATGATGGTCATGCCGTTGAGCAGCGTACCGATCAGGAGCGTTCCGATCACGACATTCAACACCCCGCCGCGGCCGCCGGAAAGGCCAATGCCGCCGAGCACGACCACCAGGATGACGTCGTAGATCAGGGTCGAGTTGAAGATGCGCGTGGGTCCGCTGTTGACGGATGAGACCAACACAAGCCCGGCGAAGCAGCCGATCAGGGCAGCCAGCACATATTGCAGGACGATGATCGGGCGCGAGGGAATACCGGTCACCCGCGCGCCGAACGGATTGTCGCCGATCGCATAGATGTAGGCCCCGATCCGGGTCCGGCGCAGCAGGAACGCAACGAGGCCGCAGGCGATCGCGAACACGATGATGGGCATCGGAACGCCCAGGACGTTGCCCTGCCCCAGGAACTCGAATCCGTCCATGCCGGGGCTCCACTGCACCACGTCGAGCTTGAACAGCACGGCTTGTCCCAGGCCGGCCAGCAGCAAGCCACTGGCGAGCGTCGTGAACAGCGAAGGCACCTCGGCATAGGCGATCAGCCAGCCATTGATGGCGCCGAACACCAGCGACAGCAGCAGCGCAGTGCCAATCGAGAATGGCAGCCCATGGCCGTCCTGCACCATCTGCAGAACGAGGCCCGGCGGCACGGCGAGGGCTGCGATGAGCGAGATGTCGATGCCGCGCCCTATCACGACCAGCGCCATGCCGAGCCCGAGAATTCCGAGCACGGCAACGTTCTGCAGCAGCGTGAAGATGTTCTGGGTGGTGGCAAATCCCGGCAGGAGAAGGGCAAACGCCGCGAACATCACAGCGAAAATGCCAAACACAATGGTTTGCTGTGTCAGCCGCAAGGGTCCCATCCCGGCAATGAATCTTATTTTTGTGGTAATATCATCTAGCGCCTACCCCCCAATTGCAAGCCGGATTCCTGCCTCGTTCCCTTGAGACCAAGGCTCGATCGATTTTTCGTCAGGGGGAATTATGGATCGCGCTCGCCTCCGTCCTCGCGCTGCGTGACCCCGTCTGAGCTTGTGCGCTCTCCAGTAGCGCCTTGCGTCAACCGCCCGGCCGCGACTGATGCACGGCATCGCCGAGGACCTGCACGCCGGCATGGGGCAGCGTGACGTCGACCGCAGCTCCCTCGGCAAAGCGCGTGCCGAAAGTCGGATCGGACTGGACAACTTTCAACGTCTGATCGCCAACGCGCACCAGATACTCGATTTTCGAACCAAGATAGGTGCTGGACAAGACTTGCCCCGAAAATCCACGTTTCTCGGACAGCTTGATCGCCTCCGGGCGAACCACCGCTTCGACTTCCGCCCCAACCGGTCCCCGCGCGGTCGTTGCGATGGTCCAGCTTGAACCTGCGATACCCAGCGTGAGCAGGTCCATCGCCACATCGACGATCCTGCACCGGACGAGGTTGGCTTCACCGAGAAAGGTCGCGACAAACGGCGAAGCAGGACGACGATAGAGTTCCTCCGCGGTCCCGATCTGGACGATCTGTCCGGCATCCATGATCGCGATGCGGTCGGAGATGGCCATCGCCTCCTCCTGATCGTGCGTCACATAGACTGCCGTGATCTTCAGCTCCTTCTGCAATCGCCTGATCTCGCCACGCATTTGCACCCGAAGCTGGGCGTCGAGATTCGACAGCGGCTCGTCGAAAAGCAGCACCCGCGGCTGGATCACGATCGCGCGCGCAAGCGCGACACGCTGCTGCTGGCCGCCGGAAAGCTCCGAAATCATCCGGTCGCTCAGACCCGCAAGGCCGACCTGCCGCAAGCCGTCCTCGACCCTCGAGCGGATCTCATCCCCTCCCAATCGCTTCACACGGAGCCCGTACGCAACATTCTCGAATGCCGAGAGGTGCGGAAACAAGGCGTAGCTCTGGAATACGAACCCGACATCGCGGCGATTGGCAGCCTGATCCGTAACTTCACGGCTGCCGAAGAAGACACGGCCCGCACTCGGCTTCTGGAAGCCGCCGATCATGCGCAGCACCGTCGTCTTGCCGCAGCCGGACGCCCCCAGCAGGGTCAGGAATTCGCCGGGATGGATATCGAGATGGAGGTCGCGCACTGCAGTGACATCCCCACGCCGCGCATGTCGGAAGATGGCCGAAACGCCGTCCAGTCTGATGCCGAGCGAAGTTGCGTCCATGCTTCAGGTTCCGATGCGGGAGATGCGCAAACTGGGCGCGGTAAGGTAGAGCAGCGCGCGATTGAGCAATTCCGTCACCACAAGCACCACAACAATAACGAAGACGGAAAATGCCGCAGCCGGCCCCAGCGCGACTTCCGTCATGTTTTCCAGAATCTTGACCGTGATCAGCGTCCAGTTGATCGAAACCAGGAAGATCGTGGCGCTGATGGCCGTCATCGAGCGGATGAACACGACGCCAAGGCCCGCAAAGAACGCCGGCATGATCAGCGGCAACATCACATGGCGAAACGTGTAGTAGCCGCCAGCGCCCAGGCTGGCCGACGCCTCCTCCATGCTCCCATCGATCTGCTTCAACAGCGCGATCGTCGTGCGGATTCCGGTCGGGCTGTAACGGAAGACGTAGCAGGCGATCAGGATCGTTGCCGTTCCCGTCAGCGCGATCGGCCTGTCGTTGAAGGCAATCAGATAGGCGATGCCGACGATCGTTCCCGGCAGCGCGTAATTGAGCAAGCTGACGAGCTCCATCGCCTTGCGGCCCGCGAATTGCTTGCGGCCGACAAGATACCCGACCGTAATACCGTAAAGGCCGCCCAGCGGCATGCCGACCAGCGCGATGATCAGCGTGTCCTCGATGGCAGGCAGCCCTTCGCTGAAGATGACGCGATAATGTTCGAGCGTCAGCGTATGATTGGCGCCAAAGGCCCGGACGATCGAGGCATAAAAGAGCAAGCCGTAAAAATAGAGGATCACGCCGCAAGTGATGGCGCAAAATAGCAGCAGGCAGGCCGCGGCGACACCGGAGGCGGAATTTCTCGAGGATATCGCGGAAGCCTTTCCGGTCACCGTGGTGTAGGAACGCCCCGCGACCAGCCACTCCTGGACCGCGAAAACCAGTCCGGCGGGCACCAGCAACAGCAGCGACAGGATGGCGCCGCTTCTGAGATCGAACATGCCGGTGATCTGCAAATAGGCTTCGGTCGGAAGAACCGGAAAATCGCTTCCTGCCAGGATGAGCGGCGTCGCGAAGTCGGCCAGCGAACAGCCGAACAGAAGCAGGAAAGCGTTGGCGAGGCCGGGCATCGCGAGCGGCAGCGTCACCGTATGGAATACGCGCCAGCGAGAGGCGCCAAGGCTGAAAGATGCCTCTTCCAGCGAATTGCTGATCGACGCCAGCATCGGCCTCAGCGCGAGGTAGGCGATCGGAAAATAGGTGAGCGTCTCCGCGGCGAAGGTGCTCGCGAGCCCGTATACCTTGACGTTCTGCAGCCCGAGAAGGTCGTAAGTGATCAGACCGCGCGGGCCGAACGAGAAGATGATGGCGATCGATGTCGTGAACGGCGGCGAGATCAGCGGCAGAAACGTCGAGCGGTCGATCAAGGCCCGTAGCGTCGCTCCGAGCCGCAAGCGCTCCACCGTGAACGCAAAGACGAAGCCGACCGCCGTGCCGGCTATTCCCACCAATCCCGCCAATACCAGGCTGTTGCGCAAGGCGCGCAGGTTGCTGGCGGATTTCAGCGCGCTGCCCAGCGTCCCGAGCGAGAGCGTACCATTATCGAATACCGCGCGCTGCAACAGCATCGCCAGCGGATAGACGACGAAGAGCACGAGCAGCAGCCAGATGAAGAGCAGGCTGCCCCGCTGCGTCACCCAGTCCGGAAGCGCAAAACGCCGCCGCGCGTGGGACGGGATTGACACGCCGCTAGCCGGCGTTCAGCACTTCGGCCACCCAGCGATCGACGATGCGCTTTCGGTTTTCCCCCGCCCATTTGTCATCGATCTCGATGATGTTCGCGGCCTTCAGGACCGCGGCAAGATCGGGATCGGGCGCGACCTTGGGGTGGGCCGGAAGAAAGTTGATCTTGGCGGGCGCCAGCAGCGACTGCATATCCGGGCTTGTCGCCCAGTCGATCAGCTTCTTCGCTGCTGCCGTGTTCTTGTTGCCCTTGACGAGCGCGATGCATTCCGCGGCTGAGCCGATGCCTTCCTTGGGGAAGGAAATCTGTACGTCGTACCCCTTCTGCCGCGTGAACAAGGCATCGACGATGAAGAAAATGCCGCCCGCGGCCTGTCCAAGACCAACCGGCACGGTGCCGCCGCCGCCGCTCTTGGTATAGACCTGAACGTTCTGGCGAAGCTTTTTCATATAGGCGAACGCCGCATCCTCGTTGCGGTTGTTCACCTGGAGGATCGAGAATATCCGCGTGACCGCCGTTCCCGAGGTCCGCGCGTCGGCCATTTGAAGCTGCCCCTTGTAGGCGGGATCGAGCAGGTCCTGCCATGAGCCCGGCGGCTTCAGATTGTGCTCGGCAAGGAATTTGGTGTTGGTCATGAACACCAGCGGATCGTCTGCGATCGCAGTCCACATCCCCTGCGCGCTCTTGAAGCGCTTCGGCAGATCAGCCGCGCCCGGCGGCACATAGGCTTCGAAGATTCCCTGGTCTTCGCCGGCAGTGAAGGTCTCGACGGGACCTCCGAAGAGAACGTCGACCTGAGGGTTGCCCTTCTCGGCGATCAGCCGGGCCAACGCCTCGCCGGAGGAAAAGCGGACAAAGTTCACATGGATGCCCGTCGCCTTTTCAAACGCCTCAAGCATCGGGCGCGCGTAGTTCTCGGGCCAGATCGAATAGGCTCGGATCACTTCCGCGGCGTTGGCGCGGCGAAGGAGAAAGGGTGCGGCGACGGCACCGATCACGACGCCGCGGCGGTTGATTCTCAGCGGCGACCGGCTTGCGTGACTCCCAACATCCTTGGCGTGCATGAGACCTCCCGTGCAGACCCTCGGTCTGCTTGAACCTGTTGCTGCGCATCTCGGGTGCGCATTCCTGATCGACAGCAGAACGACACTGTCATAAAATTGTCATATAACCTACAAGCCTGCCGGTCGACCTCAAGGTCCGATTTTTGAAGTGCTTGATCACCAACCGGAAAACGATTGGTCGGACTGGGATCGACGCGTGCGGCGCACAAGAGATTTAGAGGGAAGAAACAGACATGACGCCGCTGACGCGCTCGCTGTGTTTTGCAGCCATTGCCATTGGATTTTTGTTTCCGTCGTTCGCCGCGGCGCAATCCTGTCCCAGCCGCGGAGAACTGGACGAGGCCTATTGCGACGCGGATGGCGATCTCGTCGCCGACGTCCCGGCCAAGACCCGCGATCCCAGCGTGATCGTCTTCGCCTACACACCGGTCGAGGATCCTGCGGTCTATGAGAACGCGTTTCGTCCCTTCACCGAATATCTCGGCAAATGCACCGGCAAACGCGTCGTCTATTACCCGGTTCAGTCCAATTCCGCCGAGATCGAGGCGATGCGCTCCGGCCGCTTGACGGTGGCCGGCTTCTCAACCGGTCCCGTCGGATTTGCCGTCAACATGGCCGGAGCCGTCCCCTTTGCCGCGAAAGGTACCGAGAAGGGTGTCGAGGGCTATAACCTCATCGTCATCGTGAAGAAGTCCAGCTCGTACCAGAAGCTGAGCGACCTGAAGGGCAAGAAGCTCGCTCACACGGCGCCCTCCTCCAACTCCGGCAATCTGGCGCCGAAGGCACTCTTTCCCGACCAGGGCCTCAAGCCCGGTGACGATTACCCGATCGTCTTCTCGGGCGGCCATGACAAGTCCGTGCTTGGCGTGGAATTGGGCGACTATGATGCCGCGGCTGTCGCCTCCGACGTGTTCGAGCGGATGGCGGCGCGAGGCACGGTCAAGCGCGACGATTTCCGCATCATCTATCGCAGCGAGACTTTTCCGAGCTCAGGCTTCGCCTACGCGCATGACCTGAAGCCCGAACTCGCCGACAAGCTCAAGCAATGCTTCCACGACTTCCGCTTTCCGCCGGAGATGCAGAAGGATTTCGAGGGTGACGATCGCTTCTTCCCGATCACCTACAAGAAGGATTGGGCGATCATCCGCAAGGTCGCCGAGGATTCCGGCACGCCGTACAACAAGTCTGCCTACGAGAAGGAAAGCGCTCGCGAAGCCGAAGCCGCGAAGAAGAAGGCGGAGCAGGCCAAGAAGCCATGACACCGGCCGCGACCGGAACGGCCCACAGAGGAACGTCCGTCCCCGAAGAAGATCGCGCCCTCATCGTGCGCGATCTCTACAAGGAGTACCGAAGCGGTCAGCCGGTGCTGCGCGGCATCAACCTGACTTTTCCCGGCTCGGGCCTGACGGCCATTATCGGCCCTTCCGGCACCGGCAAGAGCACGCTGATCCGCTGCGTCAACCGCCTCGTGCAGCCGACCTCCGGTCAAATCCTCTTTCGCGGTCATGACCTCGCGAAACTGTCGGGCCGCGCCTTGAGGAACGCACGCCGTCGCATCGGCATGGTGTTCCAGGAGTACAATCTCGTCGAACGCCTGACCGTCATGGAGAATTTGCTGTGCGGTCGCCTCGGCTACGTTCCGGTCTGGCGCGCATGGCTGCGCAAATTTCCCGAGGGCGACATTCAACACGCCTTCGACCTCCTGGATTCGGTGGGGCTTCCCGGGTTCGCATCCCAACGCGCCGACGCCCTGTCGGGTGGACAGCGTCAGCGCGTCGGCATCGCGCGTGCCATCATGCAGGAGCCCGACATCATCCTGGCTGATGAGCCCACCTCCTCGCTCGATCCCAAGACCTCGGTCGAGATCATGGAGATCCTGCAACAGGTCGCGCGTGAACGAGCGATCCCCGTCATCGTCAACATCCACAATGTCGAGCTTGCGCGGCGTTACGCGTCGCGCGTCATCGGCATGACCGGAGGAAACGTGGTCTATGACGGCCCGCCCGCCGGCCTTACCGACACGGACCTCAAGAACATCTATGGCGGCGAAAGCTGGATGGAATGACGCCACACGGTAAGAGCAGCGGGCGTGTCGCCTTCGCGCCGAGCTGGGGCGCACGCGTCGGCTGGCTCCTGCTCGCGCTCTACGTCGTCTATGCCGGCTCTCAGCTCGGCTTCAGCCCCGAGCGCTTCTCGGCCGGCATCGAGCATGGCCACCGCTTTCTGGTCCGGATGTTCCCGCCGAATTTCAACCGCTGGGAGCTGATCGCCAGCGGCATCCTCGAGAGCCTTCAGATCGCGGTCATCGCGACCTTCTTCGGAATCCTGCTGTCGCTGCCGATCGGCTTGCTTGCCGCGCGCAACCTCGTACCGGGCTGGATCAGCTGGCCGACGCGCGGGTTCATCGCGCTCTGCCGGTCGTTCCATCCGATCATCGTGGCCATCCTGTTCGTCAAGGCCATCGGTTTCGGCGCCTTGGCGGGGGTCATGGCGCTGATCGTGGCATCCATCGGCTTCATATCGAAACTGTTCGCCGAAGCGATCGAGGAAATTTCGCTCAAGCAGGTCGAGGCCGTGCGCGCGACCGGCGCCGGCTTTATCAGCACGCTCATCATGGGCGTCCAGCCGCAGGTTCTGCCTCGTTTTATCGGCTTTGCCACCTATCAACTCGATTCCAACCTGCGGAACTCGACGATGGTCGGCATCGTCGGCGGCGGCGGGATCGGCGCGGCCCTGTTCACGGCCTATCAGCGTTTCGATTTCGACGTGGTCCTCGCCATCCTGATCATCATCGTCAGCTTGATCATGATCGCGGAGATCGTGTCGGGCTGGGCCAGGCGAGTATTCCAGTGACGGTCGCCGACGCCCTCCACCGTGACTGGCAGCGCTTCACGCCGCTGCAACGGCTGTCGCGCTTTGGCTTCTATTTGTTCGCCGTCGCCGCCCTCGTGGCGTCGCTGCGCACGATCGATGTCATTCCCGAGTTCCTGTACGACGCACCGGACCAGATGGTCGACCTGGTGAGCCGGATGTGGCCGCCGGACCTGTCCTATGTCGGCCCAACCATGAAGGGACTGATCGAAACGCTCCACATCGCGACCCTTGGCACGATCATCGCGATCATGATGGCGGTCCCGGTAGGTCTGCTGGCAGCCCGCAACGTGACGCCCAATCTGACGCCTAACCTGTTTGCCAAATTCGTCTTCGTGACCTCGCGATCGATCAATTCGCTGGTGTGGGCGCTGCTCTTCGTCGCCATTTTCGGTCCCGGACCCATGGCCGGCACACTCGCCATCGCATTCCGATCGATCGGCTTCACCGGAAAGCTTTTTGCGGAGGCGCTGGAGGAGTCCGGCAAGGGTTCGATCGAGGCTCTCACGGCCAGCGGAGCGTCGAAACTTGCGACCCTGCTCTGGGGCTACTGGCCGCAAGTCCGCCCTGCCTTCTGGTCGATCGCCCTGTTTCGGTGGGACATCAATATCCGCGAATCCGCCGTGCTGGGCATCGTTGGCGCCGGCGGTGTGGGTGTCGCACTCGATACGGCCATGAACCTGCTTTACTGGGACCAGGTCGCGGTCGTGCTCATCGCCATATTCGTGGTCGTGATACTGGCGGAAATTCTGGTGACCGTTGTTCGCGCGCGGCTGCTGTAATTGCCGCGAACGAAATCACGACAGGTCGGGACCGCCCGGTCCAAGGCCGGGCACGATTTCCCGAGACCAGTCCGTCGCGACCGCCTTAGTTGTGTGTGTCGGGCGGGCGGTGGTCGCCGCAGCCATGACTTTCCTCGCCCTCAGGCTGCGCTCTCCACAGCGGCGGCGTGAATTCCCTGCCGGTACAGCGATGCTCCAGGGTCGAGGTCCAGGCGTAGGTCATCGCCTGACTGATGAAACGATCGACCGAATGGATGGCACGCTCTGCGACTGACGAAACGTAACTCATGTCTCGCCCCTTGTTGCTGACTGATTGGGCGCAGTCTAGGAGGACCGCCCCGGCGCAACTGTGCTCTGCCTCACACGAGCGATGATGTCGCATGCGTCCCGCGATCGGCGCAAAGATGCCGTCTTAAAATTCACCCGCTTCGGCGCGGCTGATCGGATCATCTCTCTTTGGTTCCCGTTGGCCGCATATCCTATTGCTGCCGGGGGTGCTAAACCCTCCAACAGTCCTGCGGAGATACTTGCCGGACGCCGCCGGCGGTGTCTGAACAGAGTGAGTCCGATCCATGAAAAACGTGAATCTCGCCCTCCAGGGCGGCGGTGCGCATGGGGCGTTCGTCTGGGGCGTGGTCGACCGTCTGCTTGAGGATGGTCGCATCGGAGTGGAGGCGATCAGCGCCACCAGCGCGGGCGCGATGAATGCGGTTGCGTTGGCATCCGGCATGGCCGTCGGCGGGCCGAAAGGCGCCCGGGAAACCCTGCATCACTTCTGGGAGGAGGTTTCACGAACGGACTTGATGTTCGATCTCTATTCGCCGCTGAACCAGTGGATTCAGGCGCTGAAATTGCCGCCCGAATACCATCCGTTGCATTCCGCCATCCATTTCTTCACCCACGTGCTGCCGCCCACGCTGCTCAATCCGTTCAATCTCAACCCGCTCAGGGCGGTGCTGTTGAAAGTGATCGACTTCGACCGCCTGAATCAGTCACTCGAGGCGCCGCGGCTCTTTCTCAATGCGACCAACATTCGTACCGGCAAGATCAAAGTCTTTGAGACTCCGCAGATCAGTATCGATGCGGTGCTCGCCTCGGCTTGCCTGCCGCCCTACTTCCAGGCGGTCGAAATCGACGGCGAGCATTATTGGGATGGCGGCTATCTCGGCAATCCCGCCATCTATCCGCTGATCTATCGTAGGGGGTCCAAGGACGTCGTAATCGTGCAGGTGACGGCGATCCGGCGCGACGAGCTGCCGGCGAGCGCCGCGGACGTCCTGCACCGCATCACCGAGATCAGCTTCAACTCGTCCTTGATGCGGGAAATGCGCGCGGTCGCCTTTGCGACCCGGCTGATCGACCAGGGCGAGCTGGATGGGACCAGGCACAGCCGAATGCTAATCCACTGGATCGGCAACGACCGTCTGATGTCCGAGCTCGGCACCGCCACGCAGTTTCACCCCGAATGGTCCCTGCTCTGCCAGTTGCGCGACGAGGGACAGGAGGCGGCAGGCAAATGGCTCGCGCAGAACTTCGATGCAGTTGGCGTTCGATCGACCGTCGATGTCGATGATATGTTTCTTTGACTGCCGCCGATGAGACGCGCGGCGATCGGGCGACTATCTCAGCGATTTCATCATTTTATTGGTCGGGGCAGCTGGATTCGAACCAACGACCTGCAGTACCCAAAACTGCCGCGCTACCAGGCTGCGCTATACCCCGATTTTTGGGCAGGCCACGTCGATACACGCTCAAGCCACCGGCAGCAAGGCTGCCCGGGAGCGGCTGGAACGTCGTCAGGACGCAAAATACGCCCAATATTAGTGAGAAGCGACCGGAGATCCCCCTTCGGGATGGATCTCGGCGGCCATCATGCCCTTGGAGCCGGGCCCGAAGCGGACCAGCACATACTGGCCGGGCCGAAGCTCGGTCATGCCGAAGCGGCGCAGAGTCTCCATGTGGACGAAGATGTCGGGCGTGCCCTCGCCGCAGGTGAGGAAGCCGAAGCCGCGCAGCCGGTTGAACCACTTCACCTGCGCCCGTTCCAGCCCGCTGGTCGCCGTGACCGTGACATGGGTGCGCGGCGGCAGCATCTGCGCCGGATGGATCGCGGTCGACTCGTCCATCGAAAGAATGCGAAACGCCTGGTAGCCCTTGGCGCGCTGCACACATTCGCACACCAGCCGCGCACCTTCATACGCGGTCTGGTAGCCGTCGCGTCTGAGCACGGTAACGTGCAGCAGTACGTCGGGCCAGCCGTTGTCGGGTACGATGAAACCGTAGCCCTTCGAGGCGTCGAACCATTTGATGACACCCGAGATTTCGATGAGATTGGTGGCCTCACCTAAACCCGACAGCGCATCGATCGCCGCATCGCGTCCGATGCTGCCAGGAAACTCCCCCGGTCCAAGCCGGCCGGGCGATGCCCCGCCTGACACCGGAACCCCCTTCTTGGACTCAAATCCGTCCGACCCCATAACCCCGGACCTCACACATCATTTTGCGGTCCACCGCGCCTAAGCGACCGCCCCAAAATCGCGCCCCACCGAAATTTTCGTAATAGCCCGCGCGAATCTCTACGAATCAAAAGATAACATCCCCGTTTGCGGCGCATAGATAAAAAACAAATTTGTCGGAACCTATGAACAGCCTTGCACAGGCCCGAATCAAGTGCGTGCTCAGTTACCGACGAACGGTCCCAACGTCTCTCCAATGTCAAAAGGTATCACAAGATCAGCGAGTTCGTCCTGATCGGTCGGCTCGCGATTGATGATTACGAGTTTTGCACCGCAACTCTTCGCCATCATCGGAAAACCGGCAGCCGGCCATACCACCAGCGACGACCCGATCGCGATGAAGAGATCGCAATGCCGCGCAAGCTCGGTCGCGCGCATCATCTTGGCTTCCGGCATCGCCTGACCGAACGAGATGGTCGCGGTCTTAATAGGTTCGTCGCAATCGGCGCAGTCGGGCGCGCCGCCATGCCGGTCGAAGCGCTGCTTCACCCACGTCAGGTCGTAGGCGCGGCCGCATCCGATGCAGCACGCATAGGTCGTGTTGCCGTGCAACTCGACGACATGATCGGCCGCAAAGCCCGAAGCCTGGTGCAGATTATCGATGTTCTGGGTGATGATCGCGGGAATCTTGCCCGCGCGATAGAGCGAAGCGAGTGCACGGTGGCCGCGCCCGGGCTTTGCAGCAGCGAAGGTTGACTCCATGGCAAAGCGTCGGCGCCAGGACTCGTCGCGTGCGTCCTGGCTCGTTACGAACTCGTCGAACGGAATTGGCCGGTTGCGGGTCCACAATCCGCCCGGCGAGCGAAAATCGGGAATCCCGCATTCGGTCGAAATACCGGCGCCGGTAAAAGGAACGATGGTGCGAGCGCCGGCGATCATGTCGCCCAGCCGCTCGGCCGCGCTCTGGATATCCTTGGCAATCATCTCTCACGAAATCCGTTTCGGGCCGATTATAGCACGGCCAAAACCGATTTCGCTGTCAACGCCTCACTTGACAGCGCCACTTCACGCCGCTTCCGCGACCGGCGGCTCCGATGTTGGTGCAGGCGATGCAAACTTCCATCGGAATTGTGCACATCACAATCCTGCACCGCTGCTTCCGCAATCGCGCCCCAATCAGGCGCGCGAATGATCGCGGACACGGCTCAAGTGATTCGATGATCAAGAAGCAAGGATAGGCATGACTGAGAGGGAAAAGCGGCTGGCCAGAGAGCGTGAAGAGATTGCTGCGCGGGTTGCGAGGTTCAAGGCGATGCAGGCGAAATTCCAGCGCGAGCGCGAGGAATATTTCGAGACGACATTGCAGAACGCGCGCCGGGCGAAGCCGATTCATCATTGGTCTTGATCGGCATGCAGGCAAAAAGCCCGGAGCGTTGGCTCCGGGCTTTCGTTTGACCGGCAACGTGCGTTACCAGTGGCGATAGTGGTGGTGGCGATAGTATGGCCCGCGGTAATAGGCATACGGACCCGGGGCGTAATACGCCCGCGGCCGGTAATAGTAACCGGGGCCGTAGCCGTAATAAGGCTGCGACGCTGCAATTGCGCCCGCAGTCAATGCGCCAGCCGCCAGACCGAACGCGAGGCCCGGTCCGCCAAATCCGTGTCCCCACCCGTGCGCCTCGGCGGGAGCCGGTGCCGCCACCGCGGCGACGCCAACGGCGCCGACCGTAGCCAAGACTGCCAATGTCTTCTTGATCATCATATTGATCCTCCTCTCGAACTCGGGAAGTCAACGTCCCGCACCGCTGATGGTTGCGAATGGAACCCGCGCCACCGGCGGAACCCGCCTAAATTTTCTGCAAGAAATCGTTTGCAAGGAAGTTTGCAAAGAACTTTGGAGGTGGCGGAACGAAATCGGCATCCCCACGTTAGAGGGACGCTGGAGAGCTAGTGCATAAAAAGACCCCGTCGACGTCTTCGGATGCCGGCGGGGTCTTTGCGCTGGCCTTCGAAAGGGGATTGGCAAAGGGGGATTGGCCGATGCCAGCATGGTTGGAAGTTTTGCTCGACGTGGCCGGTTTTGCGGGCTTCATCGCCATTGCCAGTTGGCGCAAATCGCCGCCCAAAGGCGGCAAGCCGTCGCCACGGTGAGACAGGCGCCTCAGATATCCGTGAGGCGCTTCAGCATCGCATGGAAGCTGAGCGAACGAGTGCCGCCGACCAGGGTGGTGCCGAACACTTCGGCCTCGTCGTCGGTATAGGTTCCGGAAAATCCGCTGGTGACTTCATGCCCGCCGAACAGCGGGCGCACCAAGGGGTCGGCAAACGGCGTGTGCTGGTTGGTGGCAAAGTGCCCTTTCCAGGACCCGTTCCCCGCCGTGTAGGAGCCGACCGACCAGAAGTGCGGGCCGCCGCTGATCAGCTGCCCGTCGCGCAGGATCGTGACCCCGCTGTCGTGGCCCGGGACGCCGTCAAGCATCTCGATCCGGATTGAAAAAAGCCCGTTCTTCATCAGGGTGCCGCCGTCCCCTCACCCAAGCCGATTATAACGTCAGCGTCGCGGGAGAGAAGCGTACCTTTGGGCCCTTATTATCTCAGGACCAATTGGCCGGACGGGCACCGAGTTGAGGTCAACAAGGCGATTTGGATCTTGGCTTAATTGAACAATGTCAGCGGGAATCGTGAAAGGTCTCGTCGGCGTTTTTCAGCAGAACCGGAACGCCTGCTTCTGCTCGCGCCTATGGCGGAAAGGAAGCCGCGTCGCCTCACAGGATCAAACCGGCCAGCTGATACAGCGCATAGGCGACTTCCGCGCCCATGATGACGAATGCCGTGATCATCATGAAGAAGCCGAAACGCATGAGCGCCTTGAGCCAAATGCTCTCTTCCGGCTCACGCGTGAGAGCGCAAGGCCGAGGACCGATTTCAATACGCATTGGTGATGACTGTCCCTGTTCTTAGCGGCGTTGTAGCCGCCGTCAATTACTTTCGACCATTTCGTTTGATCAGCACGAAGCCATGAGTTTTTCTGCAACGCTTCCCGAAAAAATGCGGATCGCGAGTAAAATAATTGGATCAAAAATTCATCACGTCGCGATGACGGCTACGGAGCAATTTTTTTCGGCTTGATCGCGCATTCCGCGACCGGCGCTATCGGCACGTTCTGCCTGATTGAACAGCAGACTTCCGCCGCCGCGGAAGTTTGCCTGTGCCAAGCGCCTCTTTGGAGGTTCTCGTTCGACGCAAGCGTTCTGCCTGTTCAAGTACCGTAGAGGATTTTAACTCCCCACAGCACCACAACGGCGGCCGATACCAGCGTGGCCACCGCCAACACACTCTCCAAGGAAGCGACTCTCATCCTACTCTCCGCTTCCCAGCCCCACACTCGGTCTAGTTGATTCGTTGAATCGCGGGCAATCGGCCGGCCGCTATCGCCACAGTTTTGTCGGCAAGTTGTGGTTTGCAGGGCACAGCTGGTTCCAGGCAACGAACAGGCAATAAAAAAGGCCCCAATACGCGGCCTTTTCGACTTTAGTGATGCCGGAATAGCGCGATCAGCAGATCGGCAGCGGCACGCCAAGCAGCCACAACAACGCACCCTCTATCTCTTCCTGCTCCGGCGCTACACCGTCGTAACGCGAGCGACGCGGTTCCGGGGTCAACATTTTCCATCTTGGACGGGACAGTGACCGCCGAGGCGTTTTTGTTCCGCATCCGACTCCAATTTGTTCGCAAAGAACGAATCGGAATCGCAAAAGTCGAGGCCGACAAATCCCTAACGATTGGTTCGTGCGCCAGCGGCCGAGGCGTTTTCGGATCAGGGGAGGTTTTCTCTTGAACCTTTTTGCTGGTCCAAAGACGCACAGGATGGCTGGGGATTTAAGGGGCCCAGCGATTAGCTCGGCGCCGCTTTGACGATAATGCTCCGTCCAGGCGATGCTGTAGTTCACCCGATTATCTTTTGCAGAGCCCTGCCATGTGCGGGGCTTTTTTTATTCATTCCAGCCTCGCGTTTACTTGATTGGCAAAACCCCGTTCAACGTGTGAAGATAAAAGGGCCTTCTTCAAGGCTGCTCTATGGAGACCCTGCCGTACGACACCGCGGCGGGGTTTTCTTTTGCGCTGAATTGAGGTCGCGGAACGAAGCCAAACTCGCATCGTCGAGATTCCGCCGGCCGCATCGTGCGCCATGGCTGGGGTGCTCAGTCCCCGACACGCATCTTTCGAGATATCAAGGCCCCCTGCCCCCACGCCCATTTTGCTGCTATTGAACGCCCCGAACCAACAACAGTCCGTCAGGGAGAAAAAAATGCGTTTCCTTCACACCATGCTGCGCGTGCGCAACCTCGATGTCGCGATGAAATTCTATCAGGATGCGCTGGGGCTGAAGGAGGTCCGCCGCATCGACAATGACAAGGGCCGCTTCACGCTGGTGTTCCTTTGCGCCCCTGAAGATGTCGACCAGCTCAGGAAACTGCCGCAGACCCGCGGCGCGCCGCTGGTCGAGCTCACCTACAACTGGGACGAGGAGAAATACGGCGAGGACCGCCATTTCGGCCACCTCGCCTACGAGGTCGACGATATCTACGCGACCTGTGACAAGCTCATGAAGATGGGCATCGCCATCAACCGTCCGCCGCGCGACGGAAGCATGGCCTTCGTGCGCTCACCCGACCTGCATTCGATCGAGCTGTTGCAGAAGGGCGATCCGAAGGCGCCGGCCGAGCCCTGGTCGTCGATGCCGAACACCGGCCACTGGTAGGGCCTTGTACAAATTCTTCGTGCACGTCCGCCATCCCGCGTATCGGCTCGCGGTGAAGGCGGACGAAATTCCAAAATGAGAAACAATCTCGCGCGGGAACCACCCTCCGCGCTTCGCGTTGCTCCTCCAAGTGAGGAAGCGAGGAGGCTTTTCATGGGAAGAGGAATTTTGCTTTGGCTGTTGGGTGTACCGATTCCGGTGATCATCCTGCTGTGGCTATTCTTCGGCCACTAGGCTGTCAGATGTATCACGCAAGAAAGGCCCCGCCCGCCGGCGGGGCTCTTTTTGCGCGCGCAACTCAAAAATTTCCGATATGAACGCAGCGAGAAGCGCGAAAATGTCGGGAGTGAAACGTGCGATTGACGATCTGGGGCCGGTCCAATTCGGTCAACGTGCAGAAGGCGCTGTGGTGCCTGGCCGAACTCGAACTTCCCTTTGAGCGCATCGACGCCGGCATGCAGTTCGGCAAGAACAACGAGCCCGACTATCTCGCAATGAATCCCAACGGCCGCGTGCCGACGCTGGTCGATGGCGATTACGTGCTGTGGGAATCCAACTCGGTGATGCGCTATCTCTGCATGGAGTATGGCAAGGGCACGCCGATCTATCCGATCGATCCGAAGCGGCGCGCCGCGGTCGACCGCTGGCTCGACTGGACGCTGTCGACGGTGCAGCCGGTCGACCGCCCGGTGTTCTGGGCGCTGATCCGCACGCCGAAGGAAAAGCAGGACATGGCGCAGATCCAGAAGGATGTCGACGCCGAAGCGCCGGTGTGGGCGATCGCCAACCGCCAGCTTTCGACGCGCCGTTATATGGAAGGCGATCAGTTCACGATCGCCGACATCGCGGTCGGCGCCTATGCGCGGCGCTGGCTCGGCTTTACCGGGATCAACAAGCCGACCTTGTCGCATGTCGAGCGCTGGTACAAGGATATCTCGAGCCGGTCGAGCTTTGCCAAACAGCTCGCAACGCCGATGAGCTAATGTCGGCGGACGTTGGTGCCCGCACCGACGCTGATCGAACCGCCGACCTTCACACAGGTGTTGGTGCCGTCGACTTTGACAAAGCCGGCACCATAGGCGGCGCAGGAACTGTCGTATTTTGGCTGCTTCACTGGCACGGATTGCGCGCTGGTCGACTGGTCGAATTTCGGCGGACGCGTGGATTTGGCGGATGCCGGTGCTGTGATCGCCAAGGCGGCGCAGATGACGCAGGTCTTTCGCATGCCGCCTTGTAGCCCGGACGCACGACGTTAACTAGCGCACGAATTTGACGCCGGCAGAGCTGCCGCGGCGCCAGACGACCTGGCATCTGTGGCCGGTGCGGGCATCGCGCGCAAAGGCGAGCCGGAGCATGGCGGGCAGCGCCGCCGCATTGTCAACGATGATGTGGGCGCCCGAGCTGGAAATGTCCTGCACCACGCATTGGCGCGCGGCGAAGCCACCCTCCAGCGTGATCCACGCCGGCTGGCCCAACAGTTTTCGCGCTTCCCTTTTTTTCGGCAGTGGCATGTTTCGCTCTCGCTTGCCCACACCTATACTTGGGCACCTTTCGAAAGCGTTGATTTGATTGAATAGTCAGGCTTTCCATTAGGTAATGGAAAGGCGCCGCTGGCGCTTGCCGGTTTACCAAAACGCCTCTATACGTTCGCCGCCGTGATTGGCAGCGCGCCCCGCGCCGTTGCCCAACACGGTGAAATCATCGCCATAAACCATTGATTTTACGAGGATTTTGCTCCCTTCGTCTATCGGTTAGGACGCCACCCTTTCACGGTGGAGAGAGCGGTTCGATTCCGCTAGGGAGCGCCAAAGGTTTCCTATGTGGCTGTGTTCCTTTCTCTTTTCGGCAATTCCCCAAATTTGAAGCTCCGTGTTGGGGAAGATTTGTGCCGGTTCTGTTCAACCTTGGCGATAGCGTTCTCGCCAAGCCGCCATTGTTCGGCACCCTTGGTATAAATGCGCAGGCTCGTAGCTGAACGATGCCCGAGCACGGCCATCATCTCTTCGTCCGTGCATCCAGCTTCCGACATGCGTACTCCAGCAAGATGCCGAAGCCCGTGCGGTTTACAGTCGAGCGGCAGGCCCGCAGCCGTGATCGCGTCGCGGAACCAATCTGAGAAGCCTGCCACAGTGAAGCCGATCCCTGCTTCTGTCTTGATGATTGGATCGTTCAGTCCGACCACCTTGCCGCGCTTGGCATGCGCGTCGTCCAGCACGTAAAGCAGGTCTTCGTGGATCAGAATTTCGAGCTTGGTGTCGGTCTTCTGCTGCACGACCTTGATGCGCCCGGTACGCGGGCTGATGTCGGTCCAGCACATTCGATGCGTGTCGCTTCGTCTCTGCCCAAGAAACTCGGTCAGGCAAAACGCAAGATGCTGACGTGTCCCCAGCGGCCAACGTTCTTTGAATTGCTCGACTTCATCCTCCGTCCACGGCCGGATCGAGCCGCCTGCGGGCCGCTTCAGCCCGACCATCGGATCGCCTTTCATCCAGCCGATATTGATGGCGTGCTTGACCAGGATTTTAAGTTTCTTGTGGGTGTCTAGACCCGAACCGGGCTTGTCGTCGAAGTCTTCTAGGAAATCGATGATACGTTCGCGGGTGAACCCCACCAATGGACAATCGCCATAGTCACGATCGATAGCGCGCAGACGCGAGCCATAACCCTTCTTCGTGGTGCCGGCTCGGTTTCGTTTGAACTGCTCGTTATTCGCCCGGTAGTCGGCGATCAAAAGTGAGATCGTGCGCACCTCCGTCGGGCGTCGCGTTAGTGAAGGCATTACGATGCCGATACGGCCTTCGGCCGCCGCCTGATATGATGCCATGAATTCGTCAGTGTATGGCACGCCCAGGAGCGGGATGCGCGGTCCCTTGCCAACGCGGTAGTAATACCTCACGACGGGCTGTTCGTTGCGCCGATCTACAACGGCATCAATATGGGCAGGAGATTTTTTCGCCTGTGCGGCTTTGCGGGCTGCATCAAATTTCTCCATTGCCTTTTTTTCCTGTTCACTCATATTTTCAGTCGGGACGCTCCGCCCCGTTTCATCCCTGCGCGGCAGCGCTCCAACCGACGCATCAAGCTCTCGCTGTATCCAGCCAAAGCGACGCTCTGACAGCGCTACCGGCTTCGGCATGCGCCCATCATCCACCATCTCATCGAAAGTGGTCGGGCAGACGTTGACGTAGTGGTGCGCAGGACAGAGACACGCAACATTTTCGATAGCATCCTCGCTCCCATCCGCTAGTGGGACGATGTGATGAATTTCGACATATCGATCGCCTTCGACTGTTTCGAATATCGGATGTTCGCAACCTATAAGCTCGCATCGGTGATCGGCCCGCTTCCTGCCAATAGCAATTACTAGCGGGTCGCGATCATAGGCCCGCGTGCTGAGTGGCCTTGCTGCAGGCCTTCGTGCGGGTCGTGACCTTGCCGCGTACTTGGCCATCAGTTGGGACAAGTCCTGCGCTTCCAGGCGATCAGCTTCTAGCTGCACGGCAGCGGCCGTGATCTTCGCGTCAACCGAACTCTGCTCAGACGCCCAAATGCGATTAAACTCATTGTTCAATTGAACCGAGCGCAGCGTAGAACTTTCCGCATCGAAATATTCGGCCCAAACCAATCTGTCGGCTTCCCCTGCACCGGTCATGCCCCGCCCCGGCACTCGCGGGTCAAGAGAGCGAAAGTTCATGACCTTTGCGTAGACGCCGGATACTGCTCGACCAATGCGAAGTGCCACATCGGCCACAGGCGAGTTAGGAAGCTTCGATATCGCCCCGCCATAAGTTTGGCCATATGCCCACAGCCCCGCAACCGCCTCATCGCGTGACCAATCTTGACCAGTCCTGCTCCACAGCGCGTCTAGCCGGTCCGCCTGTGCGGGAGAAACCTTATAGTTCGTACCTGCCTGCATCCGGAGATTTGGCAACTCGCTCAGGCTGGGATCACCCAACATCCAATTGCGGCGCAGCACTTCCGTTTTTTTTGAAGCAACCCTTACTAGGCGGAGAGCACTTCGGACCTGCGGAGCGGACCCCCTTTTTCAGAGATTTCCCGCCAAAAACGTGCGCCCTCCGGGTCTTCGCTGCGTAGCGTCGGCGGTTCAGTGACAATCGCTTCGGCAATGACACCGGCTACGGCTTTCGCTTTTCCTTGGTTACGCCAAAGATACACGCGATCCCCGGACGCAATCTCGTTCGCGTACCGAGTTACTAGCCAAACGACCTGTGACGGGCGGGAAGCGAGATAGCCGTCGATGTCGTATTCGTCGGGATTTCCCTGAAATATCCAAGTTTGCATGTGCCTGGCCGCGCGTGTTAGCGGCCCCCCTTCACGCAACTAGGGCGTGTACTTATAAATGCGCGACGTCCGGTGATCGCTTAGAAACGCGGGGCGGTCCGATATTGTGTTGGCTCTTCAAAGCATTCTCTTTCCAATAGACTACGGGTGTTCCGTTCAATTTGGGCAAAAAAGAAGATGGTGCCCGCCAATGATGACGAAAGAACAAATCCTAGAATAGCGCCCATGATAAACCCGAACACGGTTCCAGTAGTCGCTACCTGGCCGATGCCTTGCAAACTGATGTCAACGTTGGAAGCAATTCCGAAAATGCGAGACCATAACGTGCCGTACGCCGCACCGTAAATTCCTCCGACAAAGGTACCGAAAAATATCGAAAGCACCGCCATCATTTCGGCAATTCCCATCACCAACCTTCGAAAAGAAGTCATTTTAATCCCCCAGTTTGTGCTGCCATCTAGTTTGGTCCAGCCGATAGTATCTGCCCGAATAGAATTTCCAATCGCAAGCCCGAAATCACTGGCACGTTGACGTTGCCGGGAAGCCCATGCCGCCGGGCTGATGGGTGCAGGTCACCGTAGGCGGGCTATTGATCGACATTTGTATGTTATTCAGCGTGGCGATAGTGTTTGCCCGTGACGCTTCCGCAGCCACGGCTTCATTTGCCATTACGGATCGGCCTGCAAGATTGCGCCGCTGTTCCTCAGCGGTAAGTTGCGAAGTTAGCTGAGCCATTTCTAATTCAGCCTGTGGTACCGTCATGGTGCCGTTATCGATTTTTTCCGCAATGACCAGCCCCGCTGCGTTTCGCTGTTCAAGCAGGTCAGGATAAGGGGCAATAGATAGATACAGATCTTGCGCGGGCCGTAGACAGCGCACCCGATTGAGATATTGGCCGCGTTGCTTGGGATACTTCGCATAACACTCGGCGGCCATGGTATCTGCCTGCGCTTTGGTCTCGGCGACTTTCTTCTCGTAGACGCCCTCGCGGTAGCCCTGCACGATCGCGCTGCATCCGCCCAAGGCGAACGCAATAGCGAGCGCTGTTATTGTCGCAATTTTTCGCATCTTGCTATTCCGGTTGTATTGAAGGTCGGCGGTTGCTGCCTAGTCGCAGGGACTGACGCGGCCGACCTCACATTAGCGGCGGGCCATCGCTCGGCGTGGCGCGCGGCGATGCGGCAGGTCTAATATTCGCGGCGACCGGCTGATGATTAAACGCGTGCCTCCCAATATGGCGAAACACAACATCCAATTCTTGTGAGTGTGCGCCATAAATTTGGGATTTCGCGCCAATGGGGTGGATGCTCTGTCGAGCGGATCGATGAGCGACTTCGCCGAGACGGCTCTGCGCCACGCAGTCGTCGAGTTCGGCGACCTTGTACGCTCTCACATAAGCTTCAATTAGCTTGGCAACTTCGGCCGCTTCACCAAGGGTAACGGCACCATTTGACACTGCGGCGGCGACTGCGGCGCTGATATCAGCGGCGGTTTGGGCGTGCGCTCGGGAGCGCTGCTAGGCCTTGCCGCGCGGGGGTGGCAATGCCTTCAACACCAGATGGTCTCTTTCAGCCAACCCGCGCCCCGCGATCTCGTAAAGTTGGCTGTCGGTCAATTCCATGGCGGGCGCGTCTCCGTACTCGACGCTTTGAACAGCCCGGCCATCGGTCCGGTCGATAACCTCACGCGCTGCCGCCAGATCGCCTTGCTCGCCCTTATCAAGCAATTTGTCGGCGATCCTGCGCAGGCTGTACGGGCGAGCACGAAGGGCCATTCTGAGCGCGTCATTGAATGGCTTTTCTCGGTTCGGGCTTCCAATCGGGCGACCCATATTATTCTCCCGGCTAGGCGATTGAGCACTAACACAAATCGGCCATGGAACTAAGCAGCGAGATCAGTGCCAATTGGTGCAAGCCGCGAGACATGGGCGCGCCCGTTTCCATCTAGATTGGGTGTCTACGCCTTTTTCTGCGCGGGCGCGGTCCGCTCATTGGGCAATCCTTTCAGTGATGCCGCAAGTGCTTCATCTGTCAGTCTCGCTTGCCGTTCAAGCTCCGTGATGCGGTCAAGCTCGCTAGATGGCAGGAGAGCGAGAATGCGCCAGCCATCGGAACCCAGGCGCATCGCAATCCGATTTTGAACTATTTCGGTTCGCTCCAGCAGAACCGGCTCGCTCGCTACGGCGCTCCTTGATGAGCGCGCTCCGCGAGCCGGTTCTGCTATCATCCCTACCCGAGATATCGAGAGTAGTGTGGGTTTCTCCACGTTGGCATGTAGTGGGGGTTTCCCCGGTATGGAAAGGCCATTTTCGGTGGGGGATTTTCCACCGACTTTCGGTAAATACCCGCACTGGGAATTTGTTTTTGGCAGGCGCGCGCGGCATTGGCGATAGCTCGCGCTTCCTCAACCGTCTGAAATCGCCGCCACTCATTCGTTCCATAGCCGGGTAGACCCTTCGCTGGCTTGTACGTCAGTCGAAAATAGTTAGGTCTTCGCCATTCAGCATTGCCCGCCCGCCCATGCTCGGTGACTTGCAAGAAGCCCAACGCTACCGCTTCTCTGATCGCCAGGGGTATGCAGTGGCGGTCGATGCCGTAGCGCTCGAAGTCCTCGTAGGTGACAGGCAAGCGGCCGTTATCGTTGCCGCCGTGGTGACCAAGCTCGATCTCGACGCGACTGATAATACGATGTGCTGAAAGGGACAAAACCCGATAAGCTGGCGCTTCGAGCATTTCAACAAGACGCGCCGCGAATTGGCCCGGAATGCTTTTCTCTCGATTTCGGCTCACCCTGCTTCTCCTTCAAGCGGTTGGTGGCCAGGCCCGGCAGCGGTGGTTGAGACCGCGCCGGGCTATTTTGTTGCGTGCTTATTCGACGAGCCAAGAAGGAGCGCGTAGCGCCTTCGCGCGACCCTCGCCCTTGGTGCGACGTTGCACGAACGGTGATCGGGGGTTACGCTTTTGCGTTGGGGAAACCCAAAAAAGCTATTGGAAAGCAGTAGAAGGCGTCTTCCCCAACATCGTCGCTAACCCATTGATGTTTAAGGAAACGGCGGCTCCGCTAGGGAGCGCCGATCCCCAAGGCGTCGTTGATCAGCTTCGTTTCGTTTCGCCTTCGTTTCGTTTTCACGCGATTTGGCAAACCGGTAGCTGATGGGATCCCATCGCGTCGAAACAACAGGGTGCGACCCGGTCTGATCCCGGTCGCACACGGAAAGCGGTGTAGCGTAGTTCCGGCTGCCAGGAGTGGCCATCGTTGCCCGGAGCCTGCGAGCCAAGCTTACTTTGGAGGCGGCGCCGCCTTCGGGAAAGCCGACAGCATCCGGATTTTCAGTTTCCCACCCTCGCGAACGTCCACCGAGGTCCAACGGCCGCCAGTCTCAATAGGCGCTCCACTCTGATTTTTACCCGTGATCCGGAATTCGCCCAACGCGATAGCTCCGTCAGCTCCCAACGGCCAAACCTGATCAACGGTTATCTCCTCGTGATTAAATCCGGCGTTGAACGCACCTTTGTAGAACTCTGCAATATCTGTTCGCGGCCCTGCTGGATTAACGTGCATCCCACCAGTCGCGAAGAGTGCGCCGATCCCATCACCATCCTGCCTGTTGAAGCTGTCAGCATATGCTACCCCGATCTTTTCCACCTCCTGCTTGAGGTTTTGATCTGCATCAGCAGCAGAAGCGGGCACGGAGAATGCGGCCACGAAGAAGCATAGGACGTAAAACCATCGCATCTGTAATTCCTCCCCAACAATCAGTGCTTTGAAAAAATGGAGTCCCGATCGCAACGATAACACAACAATCGCAACTGGAGGAACGAAACCGAGAATTATCAGTCCCGCTTGCCGCAGCGCATCATCGCCGCCTCAGTGCGACGTTGGCGGCTTTGGTTCGTCGTGATAGAATGCGATTTCAGCTCGCATAATGTTTCGATCATAGGGGGGAAGGATGATTGATCAACGTACCGCACCATGGGCGGCGCTGTTGCTGCGTGTGACACTCGGCTCGCTTTTCATCGCTCATCTCTATTGGAAGTTCGCCATTCTCCCCGGTGGTCTTGAGACGTGGTGGGCGAATTTTGCAAAGAGCGGATACCCGCCGATCACCCCATGGTACTGCATATCGGCGGAGTTCGTCGGCGCGATATTGTTGATACCGGGCGTTTGGACACGTTGGGCAGCGCTTTACACACTTCCATTGATTGCAGGCGCAGCGCACTTCTGGGTGATCCGCAAGGGGTTCTTCTTTACCGGGGCGGGCGCAGAATTGCCCGTGGTCTGGGCGGCAATGCTTGTGACCCAAGCCCTGCTGGGCGACGGGCTTTATGCTGTAGTTCCTTCACCCGGCTTTCGAACGCAATTGAACCTGGCCTAGCCGCCCTTAAAAGCACTCCACGCTCTTGATCCACATCAATTGCCCCGCACAAGCCCGACCCAACCGTATGGTCGAGGAACCTGCAGGCTGGCCAATGTCCCAATTCGACTGGACGTTTGTCATTTTGTTAACCGCGACACTTGCCATGGCAAGCGTGGCGATCGGCGTTCTTTTGTTGGCGATGTAGCCTGATCGCGAACGCGCTATCGGCTGCAGGGTATGTCTCATACCGCCTCGCGGCCTACTCGCTGGCCCTATCTGACAATTGGCAGCTTGATATGAATGGAAGCACCTCGAGAGGGAAGGTTTTCCGCCCATATTCGCCCTATGTGAGCCTCGACGATGGTGCGCGCGATGGACAAGCCCATTCCCATGCCGTTTGTCTTGGTCGTGAAAAACGGTTCGAACACCTCCTTGATTGCGTCGGAAGGAATGCCAGGCCCCGCGTCGGAAATGGCGACTTCAGCAAAATCCTCGAAACGAGTGGTCGAGATCAGTATCTTGCGCTCGGCCATCGGCAAATCTGCCATCACGTCCATTGCATTCACAACCAGGTTCACAATCACCTGTTGTAGCTGAACGCGATCACCACGGATTGGCAACGACGAAAGCGTCGCGGACGTGCGTATTTCCACGCGCTGCGCAATGGCCAAAGCAGAAAGGAAGTCGACGGTCTCGCGGACAACATCATTGAGATCGACGTCTTTTGGCTCAAAAGGTGCCCTCTTCAGCAGGCTCCGCAAGCGGAGTATGACGTCACTGGCGCGCGCGTCATCTCGGCGAATGTCGGCAACGATCTCCTTGACCTCGTCCATGTTCAGACTGGGCGACTTCAACATCAACTCCAGCGTCTCGGCATTCGTGTGAATTGCGCCGAGCGGCTGGTTGATCTCGTGCGCAATCGTGGCCGTCAACTCTCCGGCTGTCGAGAAGCGATTGATGTGGGCAAGCTCTGACATGCGCTGACGCGCTTGCATCTCCGCGTACCGGCGAAGGCGCTGCTCGTAAAGAAGGCGGGAAATCAACGCGGCCTGTAAAACGATCACCGTGCAGACAAGCGCTATCTGCCAGCGATAGGTGTGCCAAACGGGAGGCTCGCGAAAGAAAATCTCGCTGTGCGGGGGCAAACGGCTTTCGCCGATGCCCCAACGTTGCAATTGCCGCCAGTCAAATTTCGGAGGACCGTACCCCAACGGCGGCGTCTTGATATCGGCGGGCTTCTCTCCCCTGAGAATACGCACCACGACTTCCGATGTCTTGCGCGCCCCATCAAACACCGAAGTCATCGGGCCGCCCACAATCCCTTCACCAAAAAACGCATCGTCAAAGGAAAAGATGGGTGCGTTGGCAATCGAGGAGAGCAGACTTAGCGCTCGCTCACCCTCGTGAGTTGCGCCCGTCACGTCGACTTGCGGCTGGGCCCAGAATATTGCGCTATTCGGTGGAAGCGCCGCAACCCGCGTGAGCGTATCCTCGAACGATAGTTCATTGTAGAAAAGAATCTTCACGCGATCCTTCAATGGCTCCAACTCTCGCTGCATTTCCTCGATCCAGAACCGTTCGTTGGGAGAATTCCCGATCAGCACAGCGATGGTCTTTGTATCGGGAAGCAACTGCAGGATGTTTCCAAACAACACAGGAATGCTGAGCCGCACCGCGACCACTGCATCTTTCCCGGTTAAAGCCGTCTCCCTGACGCGTCGCTGGTCGACGGCGGTAAGGACCACCGGCGTGGTGGGAAACAGGTCAGCCCGGTGTCGCTGCAGAAATGCAGCGGCAGGTGCACCAAAAGCGACAATGATATCCGGTGCGTCCCTGGAAAAAAGGGCGTTCAGATATGCAGCGAACTGAATTTCGGCGCTCTCGTCACGGTTGCGTGCCGTGATCACCGAGAAGTCCTGAATGTTCAGCGGCCAGGGGGACTGACGGTCAAGCTCCTGTCGGAGCGCTTTGGCATAGTCGCTCCAAGGTTTGAAATCCTGTCCGTATGAATGAAGAACGACCACCTGCTTGGGGTCGGCCGCGGCGGCATTCAATGAAACAAGAACGGAGACCGCCGCAACAACGCAACACAGGATAAAGCAGTATCTGGCTTTCATCGGCTGATTGCGGTTGCCCCATCTCCGATATCGGACACCAGACCCAGGCGTACGGCGACCGAGACGAGTTCGGCCAGCGACTGAACCATCAGCTTTTCCATGACTCGTTGCCGGTGCGCCTTGATGGTTCTTTCTGTCGAGCCCAATTCGTTTGCAATCTGCTTGTTCATCCTGCCGCGAACAACACGCTCAAACACTTGCCGCTCTCGTGGTGTCAGCGTGGCGACGCGACCTCGCAGCATGTCCAATTTGCTATTTATCTCGCGCGACTTCTCGTGGCGAGCTACCGCACGTTCAATGGTGGCGAATAGTTGCTCTGAGGCCACCGGCTTGGTCAAAAAATCTTCCGCCCCCGCCTTTATGGTCCGCACTGTCGTGTTGATATCGGCGTATGCGGAAAGAAAGATGATCGGCAACGTTGACCCAAGCTCACCCAGCCGCCGTTGCAGGTCCGGACCACTTAGTCCCGGTATACGTACGTCGAGAAGGATGCATCCCTGCTGGTTGTCGTCGGGACATTGATCCAACAGTTGCTCGGCCGACGCATAGGTCTCGACCTTGTATCCGGCCAGTTTCAATCGTCGCTGAATGGCAGCACGGAACGACGCATCGTCGTCAACGACGTGTATCAGGCTTGACACGCGTATTGCCTCCAAATGACTTAAAAAACAAAAACTCCATTGCAATATTGAACGGCTGGTGCTGCGGCGGCCTTCTCACGAAAGTACAGCTGTTTCCGACGAAAATTCTCCACCCGCGCGCACAGGTTGGCAAGTAAAAATTTGCCGCAGTAAAAATTTGCCGCGGGATACAACGGTCTCATCATCCCTGACGGCGACCGCGTCCCGTCCGGCGCGCGCAGTCCACCGGCAATCCCTACGTCGCGACGATCTGATTGCGCAGCCGCGCCTTGTGGAGATGCAGGAAGACCCTGCGCGACAGACGATAGCGACGGCGCGCCAATCTATCCTCGCCCGAGCGCGACGGAGGACGGCCAAAGACCGATGTCGACGCCGCGCCGAAAATCGGCCAAGCTCGCGACCGATGTCAGATGATCACTTGCGCGCCGACGGCGCCCGCGTCCTTGCCGACCTCAACGCATTGCGGGCGATCGGCGCCTACAAGAGCGGCGTGCACAAGCCGACCTTCTCCGACGCTCATATGCGTTCGCTGGAATGGCTTTGCGCGCGGCTGCCCGAGGCAGGCCTTGCCGCCACAATCGACGGTATCGGCAATGTCGTCGGCATCAGCGCCAAGCCCGGCCCAAAGCTCCTTGCGGGCTCGCATCTCGAAAGCCAGAACTATGCCGGCTGGCTCGACGGCCCGCTCGGCGTCATCTACGCGCTCGAGGCCGCGCGCGCGCTCAATGCCGATGGCGCCCTCTACGGCGCGGTCGAGGTCGCCTCCTGGTGCGACGAGGAAGGCCATTTCGGCTCCTTCCTCGGCAGCCGCTCTTTCGCCGGCGCGGTGGGCGAGGCCGATATCGATGCCGCGCGCGACCGCAACAGCGATCGCACCATGCGGCAGGCGCTCGAGAGCGTCGGGCTTGCGGGGCGCGCACGCGTCCTGGCGGAACGCGGCCGCCATATCGGCTATCTCGAGGCCCATATCGAGCAGGGCGACAGGCTGGAAGCCAGCGGCCTCAAGATCGGCATCGTCACTTCGATCGTCGGCATCTGGCAATACCGCATCACCTTCACCGGCGAGCAGAACCACGCCGGCACGACGCGAATGGCGATCCGCAGGGACGCGGGACTTGCGCTCGCGAAATTCTGCGTCGCGATCGACGACAGCTTCCCTGCTTTGCGTGGCCCGCGCACGGTCTGGACCGCCGGCCGCATCACGCTCGATCCCGGTGCGCCCAGCATCATTCCGGGAAAAGCGGAAATGCTGTTCCAGATGCGCGACGACGATCCCGCCGTGGTCGAGCGGCTGGAAGCCAGACTGCGCGACATGGCGACCGGCGTCACTGCGCAAGGCCGCGTGAGCGTGGCGGTCGAGCGGATCCGGACCGGCGCCCCGGCGCTGATGAATGCCGCCTTCCAGGATGCGATCGAAACCGCGAGCCAGACGTTTGCCGCCGGCAAATCCGCGCGCATGCCGAGCGGCGCCGGCCATGATGCGCAGGTGCTGTCAACTGTCATGCCGGCGGCCATGCTGTTCGTGCCGTCGGTCGGCGGCATCAGCCATCACTGGACCGAGAACACCGCGGACGCCGACATCTTCATCGGCGCGGAAGTCTTTGTCGAAACCTGCCGGCTCGTGCTCAAACGCGCAGGCGCGACGACAAGCTGACCTTCGGCAGCCCCCCAAGACGGGCTGCGCGCCGGCCGAAGATGCTTCCGTCGGCTGCATCGAGATGCGCCAGTCGTCGGATGGAGTTCCATTGGCGAAATCTAAGCCGCGGCATCGCGCGGGTTGGCCTCGACTCGCCGGCGGAACGATCCGCCGCCCCCAACTTTCGACCGCTTTTTGGTTTCGACACGAGCCGGCTTTGGGCTATCTTGCGCTCAAATCGAGGGAGCCGACCATGCGCGTTCTTCTGGCCGTTCTGATTGCCGCTGCTTTGGCCACGCCTGCCTTGGCCCAGCAGAAGCACATGCAGGAATACGGCCAGCCCGATAAGGATAAAACCGCCTCGGAAAAGGCCGCCGACAAGGCCGCCGCCGATGCCTATCAGCGCTCGCTCGGCGTCATTCCCGACAAGGGGCCGCAGGATCCCTGGGGCACCATGCGCAGCGATCCGCCGAAACCAGCTGCCACCAAGACGGCGAAGACCAGGACCAAGGCCGGCAGCACCGACGCCAAGCCACAGTGAGGCGGCCTTCCACATTCAAAATTCAGGCGATGCGATCGTATTGACGCCGTCCCCAGGGGACGGCGGCCCAGATTCGCTCGTGCAGATAATACCAGGCGATCTTGGTGACGATCTCCACGCCCGCGATCGAACCGGCGATCTCGATCCGCCCTGTCATGAACCAGCTGATGGCAAAGGTGTCGAGCGTCCCCAGGGTGCGCCAGCTCACCGCCTTGAGTACCGATCTCGTATGCGTTTCCGCCCCGCGAAAAAGCGTCACCCGGTGCCTCCCTGCTCGACCACGGTAAATTTATCACGCGCAACCCGCCCTCCGGTTCCCTCGAGTGTGACGTGAATAGTCGCGATCGCGCTCTGGATTCCCGTTTGGGCATGATCTGCGCGCAAACGCTTCGCGTTTGTCGCGAGGGAAGACCGCGTCCACCTCCTCGGAACAGCGCTACCGGTCACAATTCCGCTTATGGACAGGGACCGCGAATGCATGCATTTTAATCTTGAGAAACTCCACAAAAGCCATTGATTTGACCGACCAATCGCAAGATTCGCCGGAAGCCACCCGGTTGCCGCTTTCTCCTGCGAAAAGAAGGATCTGAGATGAGATTCCTTGCCACGTTGGCAGCGCTTTGCGCGCTGAGTGGGGCAGCTCACGCCGAAACGCAGGACTGCAAGACGCTCACCGACCCCGCGGCCCGGCTGAACTGCTACGACAAGATCAATCCACCGATCGCCACCTACCCGATCCCGTTGCCGAAACCATCGCATCCGATTCCCCTGACACGGCCCGACGGCACCCCCGGCATGGCCGAAACCTCTGACAACACCGAGGACGCGACGCTTCACGCGAAGATGAACAGCATCTGCCGAGGTTGTTGAGGCACGTTCTTTGCCTAGATTGTGATGGTTCACCCGTGCGACGAAAGGTCGTTGGGTGCGAGACGTAGCGTGGTCCGGAAAATGGGCTATTTGCGATCCAGATGAACCTGCTTGAATCCCTCCCCAGCGTAATCGGCACAGCGGCGGTCGCCCCTGCGTTGCTGATCCTGTGGCTTGTGGTGGCGGCAGGCGAACGTCCGGGCCCGCCGCTCAAGATATGGACCGCGTTTGCGCTTGGCGCGGCCAGTATCCTCCTGCTCGGCATCATTCGCGCGCCCTTTGCGCAAATCGGCTTTGCGCCTGAAAATCCCTGGGCCGCCCAGGCGCTACATTCCGTGTTCGGGGTGGCCCTGCCGGAAGAGATGGTGAAGATATCGGCCATCGCCGCGGTGTCGCTGCGGCGGCGGCCGTTCGCCGACCCCATGGACACCGTGGTCTATGGCGCGGCTGCGGGCCTTGGCTTTGCGGCTTACGAAAACCTCGCTTACCTCGTGCAGCATGCGGAGATGTGGCGCTCGCTCGCCGCACTCCGCAGCGTGCTCACCGTGCCCTTCCACGGCGCACTCGGCGTCATCGCCGGCGCTTATCTCGCGATCGCGCGCAGCGGCACCGCACTCGGCGCCCATCGCTTTCACCGCGACTGGGCAAAGATCACCAGCTACATCCTGATGCTGGCGGGACCGGTCGCGTTGCATGCGGGTTTCGATTTTCCGCTGCTGATGCTGCAGAAGGATCCGGGCCTCGATCCCGACACCCGGCTATGGCTCGGACTGGCCAGCATCCTGATCGGCTTCTCCTCGATCGGGTTTGCGATGCGGCTGGTGCGGCGCGTCGCCCGCCATCACGCGCCGCGCACCGATCGCGACCGCGAGCGGCTGAGCCAGCTGCGCAAGATGTGGGCCGTGCTGGTCGGCGGCTGCGGCGCCGGCTTCATCGGACTGGTGTTCGTGCTGACCTCGGTGCACAACTGGCTGCTCAATCCCGACCGCAATCTCGCTTTCGTGCTGATCCCGATCGGACTTGCCTCGATCGCGCTCGGCTGCGCGCTGCTGGTTGTCACAACCGCGATCTATGTTACAGGCCGCAACCGGTTGCGGACGGGGACGGAGGGCGTTTCGTCGGTAGCCGGCGGCTAAAGCGGGCCATCTTCCTGGAAAGCAGCCGCCCACTTTTCCGGACCATGCGCTAAGATCGGGCGATTGTGAAATCATCCCGCGTGCCGCCGTAGTAGGGAGAATCTGCCCATGACCCTTCCCAACGATCTCGACAAGCTTCGGTCGAAAATGAGCGCCGCGGTGCGCGAGCATTGGAAGGCCTTCCTGTTCGAAGGCATCCTGCTGGCCGTTCTGGGCCTTGCCGCCATGATCGTGCCACCGCTTGCAAGCCTTGCGGTCACGATCTTCCTGGGCTGGATGTTCCTGGTCATCGGAGTTGCGGGGCTGGTGATGACCTATTGGGCGCGCGCCATGCCCGGCTTCTGGTGGTCGCTGATCTCGGCGGCGCTGGCGGTGCTGGCCGGTGGCATCCTGCTGGCACGGCCGATGCAGGGCGTGCTGACGCTCACCATCGTGGTCGGCGCCTATTTCGCCGCCGAGGGCGTCGCCACCATCATGTACGCGCTGGAGCACCGCCGCGAATTGTCGGGGCGCTGGTCGTGGCTCCTGGTTGCGGGATTGATGGACATCCTGATCGCGTTCTTCATCATCGCCGGCCTGCCGGGTTCCGCACAATGGGCGATCGGCCTCCTGGTCGGCATCAATATGTTGTTCGGCGGCGCGACCCTGATCGGCATGGCCTTGGCCGCGCGCAACGCCAAACTCTGAAAATCCGCGCTTAATGGGTGACAAGCCAAATCGCCTGGGCTAAGAGAGCGCCCATGATCAACCGCGCCACCAGCTATTTTTGGTACTTTAGGTACGACAGCTCGCTGGCGGTGGGAGGATCGCGCGCAATCTAGAGACAATTGCAGCACAAAGTCCGAACAAGCCGCCAGACCTGGCGGCTTTTTGTTTGGCCGGCAGGTAATCAAACCAGGAGCCTGCCATGTTGAGCACCACCGACGACCTTCGCATCACCGAACTGAAGGAATTGAGTACGCCCGAAGAGGTGATAGGCGAAATCCCGCGCACGCTGACCGCAACGCGCGTGGTGATGGGCGCCCGCAACGCCATCCACACCATCCTCAACGGGACCGACGATCGCCTGCTCGTCATTGTCGGCCCCTGCTCGATCCACGATCCCGCGGCCGCGATCGAATACGCCACGCGCCTCGCCACGTTGCGTGAACGTCTCGCCGACCGGCTCGAGATCGTGATGCGCGTCTATTTCGAGAAGCCGCGCACGATCGTCGGCTGGAAGGGCCTGATCAACGATCCCGATCTCGACGGCAGTTTCGACATCAACAAGGGCTTGCGGCTGGCGCGCAGCGTGCTCTCCGCCGTCAACAATCTCGGACTGCCCGCCGGGGCCGAGTTCCTTGATATGACCACGCCGCAATATCTCGCCGATCTCGTGAGTTGGGCCGCGATTGGCGCGCGCACGACCGAGAGCCAGATCCATCGCGAGTTGGCGTCAGGACTGTCGTGCCCGGTCGGCTTCAAGAATGGCACCGACGGCGATGTGCGCATCGCCGCCGAAGCGGTGAAATCGGCCTCGCATCCTCACCATTTCATGGCCGTCACCAAGGGCGGGCGTTCGGCGATCGCCGCGACCTCGGGCAATGAGGATTGCCACATCATCCTGCGCGGCGGACGCGCGCCGAACCATGATGCCGACAGCGTCGAGGCGGCCGCCGCCGAGCTTCATCGCGCCAGCATCGGCGCGCGCCTGATGATCGATGCGAGCCATGCCAACAGCGGCAAGAAGCCGGAGAACCAGCCGAAGGTCATCGCCGACGTCGCTCGCCAGGTTTCGGACGGCGACCGGCGCATCATCGGCCTCATGATCGAAAGCCATCTGGTCGCCGGGCGGCAGGATGTCGTGCCCGGTGTGGCGCTGACCTACGGCCAGAGCATCACCGATGGCTGCATCGATTGGGAGACGACCGCGCGCCTACTGCAGGAACTCGCCGACGCCGTTGCGGCGCGACGAACGACAGGGCACGGCGACCTGCGCGAGCGCTTGGCCTGAGCTATCCGGGCAACCGGACATCGGCTAACATTGCGGGTGCTGAATTGTCAGCGATGCTGACAATTCAGCATTCATTGCTGCTAATGCATTTTTCAAGAATGGAGGTGAACATGTTCGACCTCGAGCAATTTACCGCCGACTGTCGCGCCGCGCTTACGGCAAATTCATCACACAAACTGGTCCGTGAAGTAGTCGCGCGTGCTGTTTCGGACCCCACCGGCATCCTCAAGGCACTTGGCGAACCGAAGCGGGCGGAGATTCAAAAGCTGTACCATGCGCCCGATCTCACCATTCTCAACCTGGTCTGGGGGCCCAGGATGACGGTCATGCCCCACAATCACCAGATGTGGGCGGTCATCGGCATCTACACCGGCCGCGAAGACAACGTGTTCTGGCGTCGCTTGCCCGACGATCATCGCCGCGTTGAAGCGGCCGGCGCCATATCGCTTTGCGTCGGTGACGCGGAGCCGTTGGGTCACAACATCATTCATTCCGTCACCAACCCAATTCCACGGCTGACCGGCGCTATCCATGTCTATGGCGGGGATTTTTTTGCCACGGAGCGCAGCGAATGGGATCCGGAGACCTTGCAGGAAGGTCGATATGACCCGCAACGCGCGATGCGCATGTTCGAGGAAGCCAACGAGTCCCGCAGGCCTCTCGCAAGCTGATCGCTTTGTGCTGAAGCAGCCTCGCTTTGGAGTTCCGGCGGCGGACTGCTGCGACGCATCATCGTGAACTCGACCAACGCCGTCGTGCCGACTCCATCCAAACTTATTGGATGAGTGACGCCCGCCCCCCTTGTCATGCAGTAGGCGCGTGACATACTGCCGCACGCGAATGACACGACAACGTGCAGCGCCCTTGCGCCGCCCATGATGCGGCACACGACTTCGAACCTGGCGCGAGTCTCGCCGCCATCAAGGCGGAGCGTCATCGCTTTTTGAATTTGGAATCACGGCTGGCGACTTTGCGCGTCCCAACGTTTTTGGGCGGCGAAGACGGCGGTCCGCTTGCAGCAGATGGAGAATGAATACGACTTAAACCGGCTAACGGAGGAACGCATATGACGATGACGGCTGAAGTGCCCGGTCAAGTGCCGTGGTGGAAAGAGCCTACCAAGGACCAGTGGATGGCATGGATCGCCGCCTGGCTCGGATGGACCCTCGATGCGTTCGACTTCACCATCTTCCTCCTGATCATGGTGCCGATCGCGGAATCCTTCCAGGTCCCGCTGATCGAAGTGACGGCCGTCTTCACCATCACGCTGTGGCTGCGGCTGGTGGGCGCCGTCGGCTCCGGCTGGCTCGCCGATCGCATCGGACGCAAGACGCCGCTGATGATCTCGATCCTGTGGTACTCGGTCTGCAATCTGGCCGCCGGCCTCTCGCCGAGTTTCGCGTTCCTCTTCCTGTTCCGCGCGCTGCTTGGCATCGGCATGGGAGCGGAGTGGCCCGCCGGTGCCGCCCTTGCCATGGAGTCATGGCCGACGCGCTCGCGCGGCCTGATGAGCGGTGTATTGCAGGGGTCGTGGAGCATCGGATTCCTGCTGTCGAGCGCGGCTTACGGGCTGCTCTACGACAAGATCGGCTGGCGAGGCCTGCTGATCCTCGGCGTGCTGCCAGCCTTGGCCGTGGTGTGGATCCGCCTTTACGTCAAGGAACCGAAGGTGTGGGTGGAGAACCGCCGCATTCAGCGCGAGCAGAAGCAGGAATTCCGCGCGCCGCTCCTCGAGATCTTCCGCCGGCGCATCCTCGGCAACACCATCATGGCATGCCTGTGGATGGCGAGCGGCTTCGTGATCTACTACTCGGTCTATGGAATGTTCGCCACGCACCTGCAGAAGGACCTGCATCTTTCCCCTGCGCTGGTTGCCATGCCGATCGCGCTGGCGAATCTGGTGGCCTTCCTCGCTAGCGGCTTCTGGGGTTTTGTGGCCGACATCTTCGGACGCAGATGGGCGATGATCATCCCGGCGGCGATCGGCGCCCTGGTCACGCCGTTCTACCTGTTCTCTGATTCCTACGCGCTGGTGGCCGGCGCCTTCATCCTGCAGGGCGCGTTCCTCGGCGCGATCTACGGACAGAATCCGTCCTACCTGACCGAACGCTTCCCAACCGAGGTGCGGGCAACGGCATCCGGCTTTTGCTATCACCAGGGTGCGATCTGGGCAGGTTTCACCGGGCCGGTGCTGACGTTCTTCGCCGTCGGCCAACCCCTCGGCTTCGCGGTGCCGATGATGATCACGACCACCGTCGCGGCGGTCGCGTTCGTCGTCACGTTGCTATTCAGCCCGGAGACGCGGGGCAAGGAGCTGGTGCCCCAACTCACGCTGGTGGAGACAGCCGCCTGAAATTGAAAAAGCCGCGGCCGTCTTCGGGCGGCCGCGACTCTTCGGTAAATCCAGGGCGTCAACCCAACAATTCAGAGTGGTCGCGGACTCACGCATCGAGGAGCCATGCAATCCGCACGAGACGCTTGCGCTTGGCCCGCGCGCAACTAAGGCTCCGAACGATCTTTCGCGGTCTCGGCCACGGCCCGAGCTAGCTGAGCTAATAGATCGTCTGCGGCGGGGAGGCTCAGTTGCACATAAACCTGTTCCAGGTCCACATGCCCCGGCAACGCCACGTACATTGTCAGATCTACGTTTTCGCCGTGGGCTATTGCCGAGATATGATCCACGTGAGGGAGTGAATATGGCGAGTCGCCTTCAATTTTGATTATGGTCGGCATTACATTCCCCGCTACTCACGGTTGATGGACATGGTACTAAACGCGATATTTGTCATCAAGGCATAAATCTGTACGGGATTATTTGACCTCGTCACACCGAACGAGTTGCGAGCGATTGCCCATCGGACAGCGAAGCAGCGAACGCAAAAAGCTCCCAGCCGCGGCTCTGCTGAAGCGTTTGAAGGTTGATCCAGATGGATTAGATGCATGTGGCGAGTAGCAGCGGTGGACCAAGGGTAAGAGCGGTCGCGACGATGGCGGCGATAAGTGTCCCGATGACGACCCAATGCAGAAACGCGCCGGTCGGACCGAAATCGGCATTGGGGCCAGCTCGGGCGACGTCGCGCCACATCCAGCCCAACACGATCAAGTGCGCGAGGAGAACGGCGGCAAGCCAAAGACGCAGCGAACCGCTCGACCAGCCAAACGCGCAGCCGATGCCGTGGAATGCGTAGAGAGCAACCAATGCACTGCACCAAACGGCGAAACCCGCTGCGAGCCACCAGAGGTGCCTTGGTGGTACCGGACGCTCGCTCACGGCCGGGCCCCCAGCACCGCAACGAGCGCAGGCAGTGCGAGAACGAGGCCAATTGCAATCACTCCCGTGACCAACGTGTAATCCAGCCATAATCGCGTGAGCCGCAGATCCAGAATCCGCCGGGGCGCAATGAAGCCAGCGCCGAGACGCAGGAAATTGCTGACGAGGAACAGAACGCCGATACCGGCGTGCAGGGCCACATAGAAGAGCAGTGCCGCCGCGGTCGCACCCAGCGCATGCTCGCGCGGATGCGGCACCACGCTGACGATTAGTCCGACGGTCACAGCGGTAGTCGCCAGAAGCGCCAGCATGGCGAGACCAATCCAGCCGCCCGCCTTGCCACCGGCGGCGACCGCTCGCATCGATCCGCGCGCCGCCGCGGCGGCTACGGCGAGAGTCACCATCGCGACGAGCGCAAGCATGCGGCTCGGTTCGGGTGCGGTCGCCGCGGGCCAATTCGGCGCAGCAATCCAAAGATAGAAAGTCCCGAACAACAGCGATGTGAACAAAGTGCCGTCGGCGACCAGCGTGCAGATCAACGCGAGCCACGCTGGCGCCTCGGCCACTTCGGTGTGAGGCGGCACGCTGACGCGATGACCGACCAGCATCGGACCGTAGTCGCGCGCGAGACCTGCGCGCTGCGCGGCGAGCACGAACAGGCCGCCAGTCACCAGCGCCGCGATGAGGGACAGCAGGTAGAACTTGAAAAGAAGCGCCAGCACCGCCGCCGCGGTTGCGAGCCCGGTGAAGAGCGGCAGGTAGGTCGGTTGCGGCAGCACAATCAGTTGCTCGGGCTCGCCGGTCGTCACGTGCACGCCCAGCGTCTCCTGCCAGCCGTTGCGTGCGAAGCCGAGATAGCCTTCGCCTCGCGCCAGCGACACTGCGAGATCGCCGCCGGCAATCTGACCGGAGCCAGGTCCCAGAGACGGGATCGAAGCAAAGGCATAGGATGGCGGCGGGATCGGCATGGCCCATTCCAGCGTTGCCGAGCCCCAGGGATTGCGACGCACGCGACGCCCGTAACGGAGTTGCACGATCAGGTCGATCACCACCAGCGCGAAGCCGATCGTCATGACGAACCCGCCGACCGAGGATAGCAGGTTGAGCCAGTTCCATCCTTCATCGCCCTGATAGGTATAGATGCGACGGGGCATTCCGAGCAGGCCGGTCAAGTGCATCATGAAGAAAGTCAGGTTGAAACCGACGAATACCAGCCAGAAGGCCGGCACTGCCAGCCGGTGCACGGCGGCGCGCCCTGTCAGCAACGGCAGCCAGTAGTAGAACCCCGCAAGCATCGGGAAAGCGAGGGCACCAGCCACCACATAGTGCATGTGCGCGACCACGAAATAGGTGTCGTGGGCCTGCCAGTCGAACGGCACCATGGCGACCATGACGCCGGTCAGGCCGCCCATCACGAAGATGAAAAAGAAGCCGAACACGTAGAGCATCGGCACGTCCCAGCGCGGCCTGCCGTGTGCCAGCGTGGCCAGCCAGGCGAAGATCTGCACCGCCGTCGGTACCGCGACGATCGCCGAGCCTGCGGAAAAGAAGGCAAGCGCAAGATGCGGGATTCCGACGGTAAACATGTGGTGCACCCAAATGCCGAAACTCAGGAAGGCGAGCGCAACTATCGCGACGACGATCGCCCGGTAACCGACCAGCGGCCGGTTGGCGAAGACCGGGATGATCGTCGACAGCACGCCGGCCATCGGCAGGAAGATGATGTAGACGTCGGGATGGCCGAACAGCCAGAACAAATGCTGCCAGAGCAGCGGATCGCCACCCCGCGTCGGGTCAAAAAAGGGCAGGCCGATGGCGCGTTCCGCTTCCAGCAGGATCGAGCCGAGAATAAGCGGCGGAAAGGCAACGATCATCATCGCGGCGGTGACCAGGATATACCAGCCGAAGATCGGCATGCGGTCGAGCGACATGCCGGGCGCGCGCATTTTCAGAATCGAGACGACGATTTCCATGGCCAGCGACAGCGCCGAGATTTCGACAAAGGTCACGCCAAGCAGCCAGACGTCCGCGTTGACCCCAGGTGTATACACATTGGAGCTCAGCGGCGTGTACATGAACCAGCCACTGTTGGGTGCGACGCCGGCGATCAACGCCACGGTCAGAATCGTGCCGCCGAACAGGTAGCACCAATATCCATAGGCGGTGAGCCGCGGAAAGGCGAAATCGCGCGTGCCGAGAATCTTCGGGGTGAGGTAGACCGCGAAGCTCTCCACCATCGGGATGGCGAACAGGAACAGCATCATCGACCCGTGCATGGTGAAGACCTGGTTGTAGGTCTCGGGGTCCATGAAGTCCCCATTCGGCGTCGCGAGCTGCACGCGGGTCAACATGCCGAGCACGCCGGCGATGGCGAAAAACACGAACGACGTGATCATCATGCGCATGCCGATGATCGAGTGGTTGACGGCGGCAAGACGCTGCAGCCCGGGCCCTGTGTCCCAAATCGCAGCGAGCTCGCGGTGCAGCCGAAGCGCTGTCGTCCCCTGCGACGGCTGCTCGACGGATTCGCTCATTTTTTATCCGGCTCCCCTGATGCAGCCGCCCGCGCAAGAGCGGCGGAGAAGTCGTCCGGGCGATGGACGATGACATCGAACCGCATCCCCGCGTGACCGAGACCGCAGAATTCGTTGCACTGGCCTGCGTAGCGTCCTGGTTGATCGGCCTGTATGCGCAGGCGGTTCACATGCCCGGGCACAGCGTCGATTTTGCCAGCGAGGCGGGGTATCCAGAAGGCATGAATGACGTCCTGGCTTGTGACGAAAATGTCGACCGGCGCCCCCGCGGGCAGGTGCAGGACGTTCCGGGTCTCCACCCCGCCATGGTCGGGATAGCGGAAGGTCCATACCCATTGCCGACCGACGGCCTCGATCCGCGGCGGCGCGTCCCCAGGTAGCGGCAGGAGGCTTTCCCCGGCAATCAAGGCATAGGCGACAAGCGGCAGCAGGACCACGGCTGGCAGAACCAGGCCACCGAGCACGATCCAGCGCCCGGGCGACACGCTCGACCCCCAGCCCGGACGCCGGATCACCAATGCGAATAGCGTCATCACGAGCGCGAAGAGAACTGCCGCACCGACCAGCATCACCCACCACAGCGTGGCGATCGAAGCCCCGGCCGGCCCCGAGGGATCGAGCGTCGACAGCGGCGCATTGCAGCCGGGAAGTATTCCGAGCGTTCCGACTTGGACCGCGACGCGCAAGAGACTACGATAGCGGCCTGAAGGATGTCGTGCTCGCGGCGATGGAGTGGGATGATGGCAACGCAAGACCACCTTGAGACCCAGCCCCGCAGTGAGGTCACGCTGGAACTGCTTCGAACTCGACGTGGGTTCGGCGGTTGCCCTGGTCGGGCATCCGATCCACGTCATAATGGTGCATTTCCCGATCGCATTCGTTATCGCGACCCTCGGGGTCGACGTATTCTACTGGTTCTCGGGAGATGCCTTCTGGGCGCGTGTCGGAATCTGGTCGACCGGCATGGCCTTTTGGAGCGGCGTAGCCGCAAGCATCGTGGGCACCGGCGAGCTGTTGCTCGTACGTGGCATTCGGCTGCTTGAAGCAAGCTGGTCCCATGCCGTGGCGGCGATGACGCTGGTTGCGATCGCGGGCGCCAATTGGGGCCTGCGTCTGATCGATCCGTCGTCGATCCTGCCGCACGGCCTCGCTCTCTCGGCCCTCGCATCGGTGATGGTGGGCTTTGCCGGCTGGCACGGGGGCAAGCTCGTGTTTGATCATGGCGTGGGCATTCTGATTTCGCCGAAGGACTGATGCAGCCAACGCCCTAGTCCGCCGGGTTCGAATAATCGTGTGGCGAACTGGTTCGCATCGATGTGGGGTTTGGCCAGCACGACCCAGATGATCGCAGTGATCAACACGATATATGCGCTAGTCAGGGCCAAATAGGAAAACCAACCGAACCGGCCTTCGGGCAAGAACAACTGCACGAGGACCAGGCCGGCCACGACGTGCAGCATGGCCATGATCCCGACCAGCACCATCTTCAGCGAGAACCACTCCGTGAAGGTGGACTGCAGGAAGATCAGCGCGGTTCCGCTTGCGATGGCGACGAATGCGGCGGGCGAGGTCAGCTCTACGTAGACCAGGCGAGCGACGCGGTGCAGCCGGTCGAGATCCAGCCCCGCCTCGAGCGTGCGGCGTTGCCAAAACAGAAAGGGTAGCGCAATCAATCCGCCCGACCAGAGCGCGATCGAGGCAAGATGCACGAATTTCAGAAAGGTTGTCACAGCGCGGGTTCGCTCGATCGCAGGCTGGACCACGCGATCCAGAGCCCCGCACCGAGATAAGGCAGCATCGCCGGCACCCACATCAGCAGGCCGGCAAGTTGCTGGTCCGTGAGCGGCGCGAGCCCCCAGGCTGCCGTGCTCGCCAGATGCACGGGATAGAGCGGCCTGGGAGCGAACGCTATTAACGCGCCGAGAAGGCCCATCTGCCCAATCGTTGCGGCGAGCGCAACCAGCGCCGGGCCGGATTGCGGCGGCGCGAGGATCGCCCGCCACAACAGCCAAGCGCTTCCAAGCAGCGAAGTCTGCATCAGCCAATAGGCAGGCACGCTGGCGAGGCCCCAGGCATAGGCCCCCGGTGTATGCCATAGCCAAAGGATGACTGCATGCGCCGCGACCAGCACGAAGAGTGGCGGCGAACCCATGCGCGGTTGCGGAAAAGCCAGTGCCAGAAGAGGCGCTACGGCGGCGATCAACAGGACGTGGTGCAATACCCGCACCGAAAACAGCGCTGACGACAACGCACAAAGCGGCGAGACGAAGATAATGAGCATGAGCACGATCGCCCCCCAACCTGCCCGGGTGTCGGCGGATCGGCCGCGACCAACCGCAAGCGCCAAGGCAGCGAGTATCGCCATCAGCAGCGGATCCGGATTCCAGCGAGTCCAGAGGTCGTCCGGGACGGCGGCGGGACCGCAGTAGGCTATCATGGCATCTGGCATGACACTTGCCCCCAATAAGCGGCCCGCTATGCACGCGGCTCGCTTTCAATAAGGAACGCATAATCGCGTGGAAAGAAAAAGAGGGAAAATACTGAGAGGCGATCAGGACTCCACCGCATTGCGGAATAAACGGCCGAAGACTAAGAGCCGTTCCAACTCGCGCAAGCGATCTTGTTTGCCCGCGGCCCCGCACCGAGATGTCAATGGTGGAGTGCAACCCCCGGCGGCTTCCAGCCCACAATGCTGTTGGTGTCGCGCATCAGTGACCGTATGGTGAAGACGGCAGCCTGATCGTCATTTCGGTAAGAGGGATCAGCTTATGCAGCTTCTTTATAGTTTGCGCGGGGCCGTTTGGCTTCTCGTCTACCTGCTGTTCATTCTCGCTCCCTTGTTCGCATTGTTGCTCGGCTCGCATCCGCCGACGCGCGATTTCTGGACAGAGTTCTCTGTCGCCCTCGGCTATTCCGGCCTTGCGATGATGGGTTTGCAGTTCGGCCTCACCGCGCGCTTCCGATACGTCACCGAGCCGTGGGGCGAAGACGTCATCTACCATTTTCACCGCCAGATTTCGCTGGTAGCAGTCGGCCTGATCGTCGTGCATCCGGTCATTCTGGTCGTCGTTCAGCCGCAATTGTTGGCGCCGTCCAATATGCTTGACGCACCGTTGAGCGCCTACTTCGCGTTTCTGTCGATTTTCTCGGTGATCGCACTCGTGGTCACCGCCCTTTGGCGCCTGGCGCTGAAGATCAAATATGAGACATGGCATCTCATCCATGTCGTGCTCGCGGTTGTCGCCATCACCGCGGGAGTCGTCCACATGGCAGGATCCGGCTTCTACCTGGTCGATCCCTGGAAGCGCGCCTTGTGGATCGGCCTGGCAATCTTCTGGATCGGATTGCTGCTCTACGTGCGAATCGCAAAGCCGCTGTTCATGCTTCGCCGGCCCTACATTATTTCGGAAGTACGCAAGGAACGCGGGGATACCATGACGTTGGTGATGCGGCCGGATCGTCACCCCGGCTTCCGGTTCAGCCCTGGCCAGTTCGGCTGGCTGACGCTGTGGGGCAGTCCTTTCAAGCTTACCGCGCACCCGTTTTCATTCTCATCCAGCGCGGCGGCCGCGGATGGACGGGTCGAGATGACGATCAGGAGCCTGGGCGATTTTACCAGCAAGATTGACAAGGTCCCGACCGGAAAGCGTGTCTATCTTGATGGACCGTACGGCGCGTTCACGATCGGCAACCCGGCGGACATGCATGTGTTGATCGCCGGTGGCATCGGCGTGACGCCAATGATGAGCATGATCCGCACGCTCGCCGACCGAGCCGACAAGCGGCCTGTCGTCCTGCTTTACGGCGTTCAGGACTGGGATTCGATCACTTTCCGTGAGGAGATCGAAGCGCTGAAGGCGCGACTCAACCTGACAATTGTGTACGTGGTCGCAAAGCCGCCGGCTGATTGGACGGGTGAGCGAGGCTTCATCAATGCCGACATGTTCAGGCGTCACCTGCCTCCACCATACGCCGACCACGAGTATTTCATCTGCGGGCCGAACGTGATGATGGACGCGATCGAAAAGGCGCTCGGCGAGATGAACGTGCCGATGTCGAAGTATCACTCCGAACGCTACAGCTTTGTGTAAAGAGGTCTCAGATGCGCCGCTTGTTTGCCGACCGGCTGGTTTTCACCACCGGAGTTATCGTGGTCTTGATGTCATTGATGTTCGCGGTGGCGCGCATGACCGGATAGCGCCCTCCCTCGAGCTCATCCTCATTTCCGCTCAGGCTCGGCATGACGAACGCGATTTCACGTGGCTTGTTCGGTGGCAGACGCCCAACAGCCTCAAGGGCTTCTTCAAGAAGCCTTGCCGTTTGGCCTCAGCAGCCGCGGCAGATGCTCTTGATCTTCTTGTCGAGTAGCGCGTCTTCCTTGTTGATCGGATCGTTCGGGTTGGAAAGATTTTTCTCGCTCGGAACGTCGCCCGCACGCGGCTGACGGTGCCCGATCGGCGCTTCCGGAATGCCTCCGCTCTTTGTCGTTCCCGGTCCCGACTTTCCGCTCTGCGCCATGGCCACGGGCGTACCGATCAGCACCAGGAGCGCCATCGAGATCATCATTTTTTTCATGTTGCTCCTCCGTCCGTAAACCCGCCACGCCTCACGCCGGCGGGTAAAGATGCACATCGCCGCAATAATCGGTGACACGATAGCGCGTTTCTTCGCCGACTTCACCGTGGCCGGCACCAAAATCTTGTGGCGAAAGGTAGCTCGGGCCGACCGGCGACTTGCCGGCCCCCCCGGGGATATCGAGCACGTAATGCGGTTGACATAATCCGGACACCCGGCCCCGCAAGGTCCGCATCAATTCCTGGCCCTGCGCGAGCGTGGTGCGCAGGTGCGCCGTGCCGGGCGCCAGGTCGCCATGATGCAGATAATAGGGTTTTATCCGGCATTCGACGAAAACGCGCATCAATGCTTCCAGCGCGACCGGATCGTCGTTGACGCCTTTGAGAAGCACCGATTGGCTGACCATGGGAATGCCGGCGTCAATCAGCCGCGCCACTGCCGCGCGCGCCTCGCCGGTCAATTCCCGGGCGTGATTGGCATGCAGCGCCACCCAGGTCGTGGCACCCTGCACTTTCAGCGCCGCAACCATCTCGGTGCCGATGCGAGCGGGCTCGGCGACGGGCACGCGGGTGTGAAGGCGGATGATCCTGACGTGATCGATCGCGGCCAGATCGGCCATGATCCCGGAGAGCCGCCGCGGCGACAGCATCAGGGGATCGCCGCCGGTCAGGATGACTTCCCAGATTTCCTTGTGCGAACGGATGTAATCCAGCGCAGCGGCATAGGCCGGCTCCGAGAGCGCGCTCTCCTTGCCCGGCCCGACCATTTCGCGGCGGAAGCAGAAGCGGCAATAGACCGCGCAGACGTGAACGAGCTTAAACAGCACGCGATCGGGATAGCGATGGACGATGCCGGGGACCGGCGAATGCGCGTCGTCGCCGATCGGATCGGCGCGCTCGGATGGCTGCCCTACCAATTCGTCGGCGCTCGGAATGAATTGGCGCGCGATGGGATCGCTTTGATCATCGCGGTCGATCAGGGCGGCGATCGCAGGCGTCACCGCGATCGCATAGCGCGCGGCGACCTTTTCGAGATCGGCGAGATCGGTAGCGCGCGCAAGGCCATGAGCCACGAGTTCGCTCGGCTCGCGCAGCGTTCGCGCCAGATTGGTTCTACTCATCTCTCTCCTGCCGGTGGCGTCCACACCACCTGATCGATCCTGAGCGCCCCGCTTGCCAGCATCACCAGCCGGTCGAAACCGAGCGCGACGCCGCTGGCCTCAGGCATCCCGGCGACCGCGGCCAGAAATTCCTCGTCCAGTGGATAGCGCTCGCCATAGCGGCGCGACTTCTCTTCCATCGCGAGCTGAAAGCGGCGGCGCTGCTCACCGGCGTCGGTCAGCTCGCCAAAGCCGTTAGCAAGCTCCACGCCGCAGGCATAGACCTCAAAGCGCTCGGCCACGCGCGGATCGGAGGCTTTTGCCCGCGCTAGCGCCGCTTCGGGCACGGGATACTCGAACAAAACGGTCAAACGCCCCTGCCCCAGATGGGGTTCGATATGTTCGACCAATATCTTGCTGAAAATGTCCGACCAGGTGTCGTCGTCGGCTATCCGCACTTTACCGGTAGCCGCGGACGCCAGCGCCGCACGGTCGCTTTCGCCGCTATCGATCGTGGCGAGGAGGTCGATGCCGGCATAGCGCTCGAAGGCGGCCGCGACCGCGATCAATTGCGGCTCGGCAAAGGGGTCGCAGGGCTTCCCGCGGAACGAAAACTGCCGGATGCCGGTCGCCTGAGCCGCATGGGCCGCGATCACGATGGTATCGGCCATGATGGCGTCGTAGCCGGCTTCCGCGCGGTACCATTCCAGCATCGTGAACTCGGGCAGATGCAGGTCACCGCGCTCGCGGTCCCGAAACACTTTGGCGAATTCGAAGATCTTGCTCTCGCCGGCCGCCAGCAGCTTCTTGCAGGCAAATTCCGGCGAGGTCCGCAAATAACGCGTCGCCCGGCTGCCATCGGCACGGAAAAGCTCGGTCCGCGGCGCATGCAGATGGGTCTCGTTGCCCGGCGAAACCTGCAAAATCCCGGTTTCGACCTCGACAAACCCTTCCCTCTCGAACCAGGCCCGCACCTCCCGGGCAATCGCGCCCCGGGCGTTGAGAAATGGCTTGATATCGGCGTGCCGCTCCGCCGACCACCAGGGCGAAAGGGCGTCGTCGTCCGACATTAACGGACCGCCCAAAAAGGCTGCAAAAGGCTGGCGCGGGCAGCCAAAATCAGTATGTTGCGCCCCGAAACCGCCTCTGGCGCCCTCGGGCGCCGCCGCACTTCGGGGTGCAGGGCCAAACCATCAGGAAAAACCGCTTTGAGAGTCATCGCCAGTTCTATTCGCAAGGGCAACATTATCGAGCAAGACGGCAAGCTTTACGTCGTTGTCAGCGCCGAGAACATCCATCCCGGCAAGGGCACGCCCGTCAGCCAGATCGAAATGCGTCGAATCAGCGACGGCGTAAAGATCTCCGAGCGTTACAAGACCACCGACCAGGTCGAAAAGGCCACGGTGGAAGAGCGCAATTTCACCTATCTCTACGAGGATGGCGACGGCTTCCATTTCATGAACCCCGAGACCTACGATCAGGTCCAGGTCCCCAAGGACATCGTGGGCGACGGCGCGGCCTATTTGCAAGAAAACATGGTCGTGAAACTCTCGTTGCACGACATGAACCCGATCTCTGTCGCGCTTCCGCAACGGGCCACCCTGGAAGTCGTGGAGACGGAACCGGTCACCAAGGGGCAGACCGCCTCCTCCTCCTACAAGCCCGCCATGCTCTCCAACGGCGTGCGGACGGCCGTACCGCCGCATGTGTCCGTCGGGACACGCATTGTCGTGATGACCGAGGATGGGTCTTACGTCGAGCGCGCAAAAGACTAAACTGTCCCTCGGGGATGTTTTGCGCCGAGGGGACGACGCGGTGACGGGCAGAGTGTTGGGAATCCTTGCGCGCTTGCTGGCTGTGCTTTCGTTCGTTCCGGCGTGCGCGGTATCGCTTTCGGCGCAGGAGTTTCAGACCCCTTCGGTTTCGACGGTGCGTGTCGAATGGCGCACTGTGCTGGACCAGTTCCGTTCGGAGCTTGATGCTGCACCGGTTGCCGCTTCGAATTTCACTTTTGCCGGCCAGCGCCGCGTCAGCGCCTCCGATCCGAGGTCGATGCCGGCGCTGGTGCAGCTCAATGGCGTGACCTCGCAGATTTTCAACGGAATCGGGCGCAGCCCGGTGCCGGTGCTGCTGCCGTTCGACACCGCGTCCTTTCTCGATGCGCGGCTGAACAATGCAACGCCCGAACGCGTGCTGCCGCGCTATCAGGCGGATTTCCGTCCCGTCGACCTCTTCGATGCCGGCCCGGCCGGGTATGACGCGGTGTTCTCGCTCGAGCCGGGCGCAGGCTTTGGCCTGCCGTCGCGGACCTTTGCCAGGCCGGTCGAGGTGCAGATCACCGGATCGCTCCTGACCTACGACATATCAGATCCACAAGGCGGCAAGGGCGAGCCGGTGAAGGCGCTGGCGGCGCAATATCCGGATATCCGGCGTTTCATCCGCGAAGGCTATGTGCGCTATGCCTTCACCCGCTTCGGCGTACCCTACGTCGTTTCGATCCAGTGCCTCGACTCCGCGCCGCGGGCGAAACGGCTCGCCTGCCGTGAGGCCTATCCGGTCGCCGAACGCTTTTTGAAAGCGCTGCGGATCGCCGGCGGCCTGCCGGCGCGGCCGCGCCTGGACATCCCGTCGCAAACGGCCGAACGGCCGGCCGAGCGCTCCGCCGATTTCACCTATCGTCCGCCCGGCGACATCATCGCGGGCACCGGCTATCACCGCCAAACCGGCCGCGCCGATTTCAACGCCTATTCGCAAATCCGCTTTCCGCTGGAAGCGCCGGCTTTCATTCATTCGCAAAAGCGCCGATCCGGCGACAAGGCGGATGCGCCGAATGCCGCCTATCCCTGGCGCGATAATTTCTGCGAGGCACGCAGCTTTTCCGTCGGCCAGTGCGCCAATGGCTATGGCCACCAGGGCGAGGACGTGCGCCCCGGCGCCTGCCCCACGCGCATCGAAGGCGGCTGCGATCCGAAGAAGCAGCCGATCTTCGCCGTGCGCGACGGCATCGTGATCCGCTCGCGCAAACAGCAGTCGGCTACGCTGCAGATCAACACCCGCAACGAGCACATCCGCTTCCGCTACATGCACATGAACCCCTCCGTGATGGATGCCGATGGCCTCTTGAACGGACGCACGGTTGCCGAGGGCGAGAAGATCGGCGTGGTCTCGAACTATCTCGACCATCCCAACGGCACCACGCGCCATCTGCATTTCGACGTGCAGGTGTTCACCCGCGACGGCTGGATCTGGGTCAGTCCCTACGTCACGCTGGTCTCGGCCTATGAGCGGCTGATCCATGGCCGCGGCCGCGAGATCGGCCCCGAGATCGCCGCCGCGCCCGCGGTCGCGCATGCCATGCCGGAAGAGGCCGCTCATCCCGCTGACATGCAGGAAGGCGCGGAGAATTAACGCGTCTCAGGACGCCGCCGCGCTCTCGGCCTTATGCCGCGCCGGCGGCGTCCAGCGATAGGCCACGCCATAGCGGTTCCAGACATTGATCACCGAAACAGCAGAGGTGAGGTAGGCCAGCTCCTTCTCGGAAAACTCGGCGCTCGCCTCCGCGTAGATCTCGTCGCTGACGTCGCCCTTGAGTTCTGTCAGCGCTTCCGTCCAGGCCAGCGCCGCGCGCTCGCGTTTGGAGAATTGCGGCGCCTCGCGCCAGACCACCAGAAGATTGAGCTTGTCGACATCAACACCGAGCCTTTCCGCCTCGAGGATGTGGTATTGAACGCAGAAGGCGCAGCCGTTGATCTGGGAAGCGCGAATCTTCACGAGCTCGAGCATCTGCTTGTCGAGACCGGCTTTGCCGGCGAGTTGGCTCAGCGCCAGCACGGCGGCGTAGATGTCGGGCGCGAGCTGCTTGAGCTGGCCGTTTTCCTGGCGGGCATGTGACATGTCGATATTTCCTGCATTATAAGAATCCTGATTTATTATAAGAGCCCTTATATGATGCGCAAGATTACGCAACCGATCACATCGCGGCGATCCGGCAAGGTCGCGAAAAACGGGAAACGACAAAAGCCCGCTTCAGCGACGAAGCCGCCGCGCGACGGCGTCCGCCCACCGCCCCCGCCGGGCGAAGGCAGGCGCGGCGAACAGGGCTATTTCGGCTATCTGTTGCGGCAGGCGGCGGCCGCCTCGCGGCTGACGCTGGAGCGCGCGCTCGCCGAGCTCGGCGCGACGCCGCCGCAATTCGTGGTACTGACCATGCTCAAGGCCTATCCGGGACTGTCGGGCGCCGACCTCGCCCGCGTCGCGCTGCTTACCCCGCAGACCGTTGGCGTGATCATCCGGAACCTGGAGCGCGGCGGCGCCATCAGGATGACGCCGCATCCCGTACATGGCCGTGTCCTGCAATGGACCCTGACCAGGCAGGGCGAGACGCTGCTGGAAGAATGCAGGAAGCACGCAATGGCGCTGGAGCGGCGGCTCGGAGCTGGGTTGAACCGCCAGGCCCAGGCGATGGTCCGCCGCTGGCTCGCCAAAATTGCCGCAGATTTGCAGCAATGAGGCGGCATCACGCCGCAAGTTGTTGTTTTGGCGCCGTCGCGGCGGCGGCGTTAGATTGGGTCCATGAAACCAGCTGATTCCCGGAACTCCCTGACGCGCCGCGCCCTGCTGCGCGCCGGCCTTGGCGCATCCGCGCTGTTGGCGCAGCCGCGCGGCACCCGTGCCGCGGCACCCGCCGGCTTCGATCAATGGCGCGACGGTTTCCGCTCGCGCGCCCTCGCCAAGGGCATCAGCGAGGCAACATGGAACCGCGCCATGGCCCGCGTCGAGCCGGACATGAGCGTGTTCAAGGAAATCCGCAACCAGCCGGAGTTCACCGAGCAGACCTGGCAATACATCAATCGCCGCGTCTCCGACTGGCGCATCATCAACGGCAAGATCGCGCTGAAGAATAACGAGGCGCTGTTTGCGCGCATCGAGAAGGATTTTGGTGTCGAGCGCGGCACCCTGCTCGCGCTGTGGGGCGTCGAATCCGCCTTCGGCGATCCGCTGGTGCAGCAGAACCACATGCGCCCGGTGTTTCCCTCGCTCGCCGCGCTCGCCTGGAACGAGCCGCGCCGCAAGGCCTATTGGGAGGCCGAACTCATCAACGCGCTGCGCATCGTCGACAAGGGCTGGAGCACGCCGCTGGAGATGAACGGTTCCTGGGCCGGCGCCATGGGGCACACCCAGTGGATGCCCGAGGTCTGGCTCAATGTTGGCATCGATTACGACGGCGACGGAAAAATCTCGCCGTTCGGCAGACCCGACGACGCGCTCGGATCGACGGCGAAATATCTGGTCAATCGCGGCAAATATCGCCGCGGCGAACATTGGGGCTATGAGGTGCGCGCAAGCGGCCATGGCAGCAGTCGCACCTACGCCGCCTGGGCCAGCGCCGGCGTCACCCGCGCCGACGGTCAGCCATTCCCGCAGCCGAATGCGTCGGCGCAATTGTGGACGCCGGTGCCGGGCGGACCGTCATTCCTGCTCGGGCCGAACTTCTACTCGGTGAAGAGCTACAACCCCTCAATGAACTATGCGCTCGCGATCGTCCATCTCGGCGACCGCATTCTAGGCGGGCCGCCCTTCATCCAGCCCTTCCCCGGCTCGGAGCGCGCACTCACCCTCGCCGAAGTGCAGGAAATGCAGACGCGCCTCACCAGAGCAGGTTTTGACACCGGCGGCACCGACGGCCGGGTCGGCAACGACACCGTGAAGGCGATCAAGGATTTTCAGATCAAGGCGGGGCTCACACCTGCCGACGGCTATGGCGGATTGAAAGTCCTGGCGCGGTTGCGACAAGGTTCGTGACGTCGGTGTCGCGTGCCTCGGCGCTCACGCCCTCCGCGGCACGCCGCCCGCGTTCATGCCTCCATCGATGACAAGCTCCGTCCCGGTCACGCAGCGCAATGCGTCGGAAGCCAGATACCCTGCCATTTCCACTTCAACTCGTCTTGTGTTGTTACCTGATCAGTGCCGGGCCCTGGTCGGGCACGGCGACATCGACCACGCGCAGTTGCACGCGCTCGGCGCCCTGGTAGCGGTCGACCACGAGCGACCCCGCAACATGCAGGATCTGCCCGCGATGGGCAACCAGCGCATTGCCAAGCTTTTGCCCGACCGCGCGGAAGGCGACGCCGTTGACGAAGGCGCCGTCGCCGGACTTGAAGCGCAGACGCAGATGCGCCTGCCCGACTTCATCGGCGAACACCAGCTCATGCGACGGCAGCGCGACGACAGGTTCGGGATTGCCGGCGCCAAACGGCCCGGCGCGATTGAGGGTCGCCACCAGCTCGGGCGTCGCGCCTCGCGCCGTGATGGCGCCGTCGATGAAGAGCTCGTTGACATGGCGCGATTGCGCGACGTCGTCGGCGAGCGCGTTTTCCATATAGGCGCGGAAATCCGCAAGCCTCTCCTTGCGCAACGTCACGCCGGCGGCCATGGCGTGGCCGCCGCCTTTCATCAGGATGCCGTGGGCGACCGCCTGCCGCACCGCCTTGCCGAGATCGACACCGCCGATCGAGCGGCCCGAGCCGGTGCCGATGCCCCCGGGCTCGAGCGCGATCGCAAACGCCGGCCGCGCGAATTTCTCCTTCAGCCGCGCCGCGACGAGACCGACCACGCCGGGATGCCAGCCTTCGGATGCCGTGACGATGACGCTGCCCTTGTCCTCGAGGCCGAGCGCGGCCAGCGCTTCAGCTTCGGCCTGCGCTTCGGCGGCCTGCTCGATGACCCGGCGCTCATTGTTGAGCCGATCGAGCTCGATCGCGATCCGCGCGGCCTCGGAAACATCGCCTTCCAGCAATAGCCGCACGCCGAGATCGGCGCGGCCGATGCGGCCGCCGGCATTGATGCGCGGCCCCAGCATGAAGCCGAGATGCCAGGCTTCCGGCGGGCCGTTCAGCCGCGACACATCCATCAGCGCGGTGAGGCCTATATGATCGCGCCGGCGCATCGCGACCAGGCCCTTTGCGACGAAGGCGCGATTCAGCACGATTAGCGGCGCGACGTCGGCAACCGTGCCGAGCGCCACCTCGTGCAGCATGCCGAGCAGATCGGGCTCCGGCATTTCCGCGCTCCAGAAGCCGCGGCCGCGCAATTCGCGATTGACTGCGACCAGCGTCACCAGCGTGAGGCCAACCGCGGCGAGATAGCCGAGGCCGGAGAGATCATCAGGGCGGTTCGGATTCACCAGCGCGTCGACCTGCGGCATCTCCTCGCCGGCCTGGTGATGGTCGATGACGACCACCGACATGCCGAGGCGCTTGGCTTCCGCAAGGGGCTCGATGCTGGTGGTGCCGCAGTCGACGGTGACGAGCAGCGTGGCGCCCTTCGCCGCCAGCGCGCGGACGGCTTCGGTGTTGGGGCCATAGCCCTCGAACAGGCGGTCGGGAATGTGGATCAGCGGATCAAGGCCGCAGTGGCGCAGATGCCAGGCGAGCAGCGCCGCCGAGGTCGCGCCATCCACGTCATAGTCTCCGAAGATCGCGACCTTCTCCCCTTTGACGGCCGCATCCGCGATGCGCTTCGCCGCCACCTCCATGTCGGTCACGGTGCAGGGATCTGGCATCAATTTGCGGATGGTCGGATCGAGGAAATCCGGCACGCCCTCGATCTCGACATCGCGACCGGCGAGCACACGCGCCAACATCTCCGGCACCTGGTGGCGCTGCGCGATCGCGAGCGCCCGCGCCGCACCACGCGCATCGAGCCGGTCGCGCCAAAGCTTTCCGGTCAGCGACTGCTGCACGCCGAGAAAGGCCGGCGGCGATTCGATCGGGATGGCGGAGGCGGCAAGCGACATGGTTGTGTCTGCGTAGCAGATAAAGCGCGCACGAGATGAGGGAGAATTGCAAAGCTTGCCGAAAAAAAGCGGCTGACTGCCAAAACAAGATGCAGCCCGACCTCGCAAATTACGCGTTTGCCCGCGGAAACTAAACCGGCCGTTAGCTCTATTCCACAAATATGCTGCAACGCAATTCGGCGGCGTAATACCGCGCGTCAGCAACCCATCCTGTCGGCGATGCCGCCGAAGTCCTTGGCGACGATGTCCCAGTCGCCCCTGGCCTCGAAGTCGTATTTCTGCAGCGGGCCGTATTCGGTCGGCCGCGCGACAAAGGCGGTCTTGAGACCAAGTTTCTGTGCGGCCTTGAGATCGTGGTTATGGGCCGCGACCATCATCACCTCGCTCGGCGGCAGGCAGAGCAACTTGGCGGCGCCGAGATAGGTCTCGGGATCGGGCTTGTAATGCTCGAACAATTCCGCCGACATGACCAGATCCCACGGGAGCCCCGCGAACTTCGCCATGTTGGTGAGCAGGGCGACATTACCGTTGGAGAGCGGCGAGATGATGTACTTCGTCTTGAGCCGCGTCAGGCCCGCGACGCTGTCGGGCCAGGCGTGCAACCGATGCCAGCCCATGGTGAGATGATGCAGATCGGCATCGCTCAGGCCCTTGACTCCGAGCTGCTCGACCAGCTTCTCCAGTGACTGGCGATGCAGCGCATCGAGGATGACATAGCCGTTCTGCGGGTTCTTGCGCACCACATCCATCGATGCCGCGTAGACCGCGCGCCAGCCGTCCACCAGCGCGGTCCAGTCGGCCTTCTTGCCGTTGGCATCGCCCCATCTGGTGAAGTCGTTGATCAGGCTGGTGCGCCAGTCGACCACGGTGCCGAACACGTCGAACACCAGCGCCTTCACTCCTGATATGTCGGACATGTTAGCTCCTTTTTCTTGTCATTCCCGGGCGATGGGCAGCATCAAACGATGGTGCGCAATCGCGCACCTGAGAATCTCGAGTTTCCGGGCCTGGTGCTAACGCACCATCCCGGAATGACGGCGCTGGTCAGTCCAGATGGAACTTGTCGAGCTGCCGGTGCTCGGCCTTGATATAGCGCACGGTGCCAGTGACCGAGCGCATCACCACGGTCTCAGTCTCGATCACATCCTTCCTGAATTTCACGCCCGAGAGCAGCGAACCGGTGGTGACACCGGTTGCCGCGAACAGGCAGTCGCCCCGCGCCATGTCCTCGATGCCGTAGATCATCCTGGGATCGGTCGCGCCCATCTTGTGGGCGCGCTCGCGCTTCTCCTCGGTGTCGAGAATGAGGCGGCACTGCATCTGCCCGCCGATGCAGCGCAGCGCCGCCGCGGCCAGCACGCCCTCCGGCGCACCGCCGGTGCCGATATACATGTCGACGCCGGTCTCCTCGGGAGTGGCGCAATGAATCACGCCGGCGACGTCGCCGTCGGTGATCAGCCGCACCGCGGCGCCCGTCGAGCGCACGCCTTGGATGATCTCGGCATGGCGCGGACGGTCCAGCACCAGCACGGTGATCGCGGAGGGCTCGACGCCCTTTGCCTTCGCAAGCCGCTTGACGTTGTCGGCGGGCGAGGCATCGAGCTCGACGACGCCTTTCTTGTAACCCGGACCGACCGCGATCTTCTGCATATACACATCGGGCGCGTGCAGCAGCGTACCGCCATCGGCCATCGCCATGGTCGCGATCGCGCCCGGCATGTTCTTGGCGCACAACGTGGTGCCTTCGAGCGGATCGACGGCGATATCGACCTGCGGTCCGGCCTTCAGCCCGACCTGCTCGCCGATGAACAGCATCGGCGCCTCGTCTCGCTCGCCCTCGCCGATCACGATGGTGCCTTCGATCGGCAGCTTGTTGAGCTCGCGGCGCATCGCGTCGACCGCGGCCTGGTCGGCCGCCTTCTCATTGCCATGGCCACGCAGCCGCGCCGCCGACACGGCGGCGCGCTCGGTGACGCGGACGATTTCAAGCGTAAGGATGCGCTCGAGCAATAGTTGCGGCGGAACGGAAATATGGGTCGACATCAGCGCACTCCCTCAAAACCCCTCAACAATTCCCCGATGCGCCAACAGTTTCCTCGCGCATCAATTCTTCTCGATCCTGATCACCTGCGGACGGCCAGAGATCACCTTGTCCTTTTGCACAGCGGCAAGCGCGCGGTACACCGCATCCTCGTGGGTGGCATAGGTGATCAGGAGTACGGGTACCTGTGATCCTTTTCCCTTCGACTTCGCCGCGTCGCTGCCATTGCCGTGACGCTGCACGATGGATTCGATGGAAATCTTCTGCTCGGCAAGGCGCGTCGCGATGGTCGCCGCAGTGCCGGCGAGATCGCGCGCCATCAGGCGGATGTAATAGCCGCCTTCATGCCGCTCCATCGGCGCCTTCTCGGTCGCGCGCAGGCGCTCGACCGGGCGGCCGAAGGGATTGACGCGGACGCCGCGCGCGACATCGGCGATATCGGCAAGAACCGCGGAGGCGGTCGCCGCGCCACCGGCACCGGGGCCGACCAGGGTGATCGGCGGAATGCCCTCGCCATCGATGGTGACGGCATTGGTCACGCCCATCACCTGAGCGATCGAAGAGGATTTCGGCACCATGGTCGGATGCACGCGCTGCTCGATGCCTTTCGCCGTCTTCACGGCGACGCCGAGCAGTTTCACGCGATACCCGAGATCCGATGCTGCGCGAAGATCTTCCGGCGCGATCGAGGAGATGCCTTCGACATAGACCGCGCTCTGCGCCACCCTGGTGCCGAAAGCGAGGCTGGCGAGAATGGCGAGCTTCTGCGCGGTGTCATGGCCGTCGACGTCGAAGGACGGATCGGCCTCGGCATAGCCGAGCCGCTGCGCATCCTTCAGACATTCGGCAAACGACAGTCCCTCCTGCTCCATCCTCGTCAGGATGTAGTTGCAGGTGCCGTTGAGAATGCCATAGACGCGGTTGATGCCGGTCGCCGCCAAGCCCTCGCGAAGGGTCTTGATGACAGGGATTGCCGCGCCGACGGCGGCTTCGAAGTTCAAGGTACAGCCATGCTTTTCGGCAGCCTGCGCCAACCGGATGCCGTGCTTGGCGATCAGCGCCTTGTTGGCCGTGACGACTGACTTGCCGGCTTTCAACGCAGCCTCGACCGCTGACAGCGCCGGCTCGCCGGCGCCGCCCATCAGTTCCACGAAGCAGTCGATGCCGGGGTCGCCGGCGAGCGTCACGGGATCCCTGGCCCAGGCGATGCCGCCCAGGTCGAGCCCGCGCTTCTTCGCCTGCGAGCGCGCCGTAACCGCAACGACGCGCACGCCGCGACCGCAGCGCGCGGACAATGCCTTGCTCTCGTTCTCAATGAGGCGAACGACTTCGGCGCCGACAGTGCCGAGCCCCGCAATACCCACCTTCAGGGGTGCGACCATCCGAAAAGACCTGCGGAAGAATTAGCGCCGGTTGGCGAGAGGAACCACGTTGTGCAACGTTTCGATGCCGCTTTCAAGGAAGCGGCGCACCCCGCGGGCGGCCTGGCGGATACGTTGTTCGTTTTCCACCATGGCAATGCGCACGAACCCCTCGCCGTGCTCGCCGAAGGCGACGCCGGGCGAGACCACGACGCCGGATTTCTCCACCATCAAGGTTGCGAACTCCATGCTGCCGAGTCCCTGGAACGCCTTGGGCAGCGGCGCCCAGGCGAACATCGAGGCCTCCGGCGGCGGAATGTCCCAGCCTGCGCGGCCGAACGACTCCACCAGCGCATCACGGCGCTTGCGGTAGGTTTCGCGCATCTCGCGGATGCAGTCCTCCGGGCCGTTCAGCGCGGCGGTGGCCGCGACTTGCACCGGCGTGAAAGCGCCGTAATCGAGATAGGATTTCACCCGCGAGAGCGCGGCGATGATGCGCTCGTTGCCGACGGCAAAGCCCATGCGCCAGCCGGCCATCGAGAAGGTCTTCGACATCGAGGTGAACTCGACGGTGACATCGATCGCGCCGGGAACCTGCAGCACCGAGGGCGGCGGGTTGTTGTCGTCGAAGTAGACTTCGGCATAGGCGAGATCGGAGAGGATGAAGATCTCGTGCTTCTTCGCGAACGCAACCAGGTCCCTGTAGAAATCGAGGCTCGCGACATAGGCGGTCGGATTGGAGGGATAGCAGACTACCAGCGCGATCGGCTTCGGGATCGAGTGGATGATCGCGCGCTCCACCGCCTCGAAGAATTGCGGCGTCGGTTCCGACGGCACCGAGCGGATCACGCCGCCCGCCATCAGGAAGCCGAAGGCATGGATCGGATAGCTTGGATTGGGACACAGCACGACATCGCCGGGTGCGGTGATCGCCTGCGCGACATTGGCAAAGCCCTCCTTGGAACCCAGGGTCGCAACGATCTGCGTATCCTGATTGAGCTTCACACCAAAGCGGCGGGCGTAATAAGCGGCCTGGGCCTTGCGCAGTCCGGCAATGCCGCGCGAGGCGGAATAGCGGTCGGTGCGCGGCTTGCCGAGGGTCTCCTTCAGCTTCTCCAGCACATGCGGCGGCGCCGGCAGATCCGGGTTGCCCATGCCGAGATCGATGATATCGGCGCCGGCATTCCGCGCGGCCGCCTTGGCCTGGTTGACCTTCTCGAACACATAAGGCGGCAGGCGGCGGATGCGGTAAAAATCTTCCATGGGTCCTCAGGCTCCGGACAACCGTTTTGGGGTCAGAATCGCAAAGCCCGCTCGGCAATACGCGAACCGGAATCCAATTTGCCAAAATCGCGCCAAATCAGATATTTAGCTGGAATTCGGCAACAATTCGGATGTCACCCTGACGGTTGAGTTGGTTCTTTTACCACGGACGCCTGCCCGCGCCAGTGATTACCTGGCCTGAAGGCGTGCCTATTTGGCGGTGGCGCCCGCATCCTTGCCTGAGGTTACGACCGCCTGGCGGTCGCGCGCAGCCGTCAGCTCGGCCTGGATCTTGGCCCGTTCCTTCGGGTCCATTGCGGCTTCGTCGCGATCGGGCGGCAGATCATTGACCGGTAGAAAGGCACCCTGCTCTTTCGGACGCGCAGGCGCGTCGGCAGGCGTACCGACCAGCGGCAGATCGGCGATCTGGCTGGTGCAGCCGGCGAGAGCCAGCGCCGATATCAGCACCGCTCCCAGCAGCAATCGTTTTGGTCGACCCACCAACATCACACCACAAGGTCCCCGCTTCGCAGCGCAACCGATCTAAGCCTGTTTCCAGAAACTTCAGCCCACCCGCATGCGCAGCTCAAACCATTCTTGCCCAAAGCGGTTAAAGCCTAAACAGGTAATTGCACCGCCGGGGCTTCAATATGACAGAACCAAGATCATTTGTCGCAGTGCAACACATACCTAAACAAAGATTAATCTCTCTGCCTTAGCTGCGATCTCTCGCGGTGACGAAAGCGAAACGAAACGATAGTGTTCCTTGTCATGACCGACGCGACCGAAACGAAACAAGAGAAGAAGTTCGACGCCGAAGCGTTTGCGATGAACATCGCACGCGCGATGGAGAGCGGCGGCAAGGCGCTGGCGGCCTATCTGAAGCCGCGCGAGAGCGGCGAGCTGAAGGACAAATCGACGGAGGAGATGAGCGAGGTCGTCAAGACGCTGACGACGGTTGCGGAATATTGGCTCTCCGACAATGAGCGTTCCTCCGACCTGCAGACCAGGATGGCCAAGGGCTATCTCGATCTCTGGGGCTCGGCGATGCGGCGCATGGCCGGTGAAGAGGCGATGCCCGCGATCTCGCCCTCGCCGCGCGACAAACGCTTCGCCGATCCCGAGTGGAAATCGAACCAGTTCTTCGATTTCATGATGCAGGCCTATCTGCTCACGACGCAGTGGGCGCAGGATCTCGTACGCAATGCCGAGGGCGTCGATCCGCACACCCGCAAGAAGGCCGAGTTCTACGTCAACCAGATCGCCAATGCGATGGCGCCGTCGAATTTCGTGCTGACCAATCCGGAGGTGCTGCGCGAAACGCTTGCGCAGAATGGCGACAATCTGGTGCGCGGCATGAAGATGCTGGTGGAGGACATCGAGGCCGGCCACGGCACGCTGCGCATCCGCCAGTCCGATCCGGCGAACCTCGTCGTCGGCGTCAACATGGCGACCACGCCCGGCAAGGTCATCTACCAGAACGACCTGATGCAGCTGATCCAGTACCAGCCTGCCACGGAGACCGTGCTGCGCACGCCGCTCCTGATCGTGCCGCCCTGGATCAACAAGTATTACATCCTCGATCTGCGCCCGGAAAAATCCTTCATCAAATGGTGCGTCGACCAGGGCATCACCGTGTTCGTGATCTCCTGGGTCAATCCCGACAAGAACCTGGGTGCGAAAACCTGGGAAGACTACATGAAGGAAGGCCCGCTCGCCGCGATGGACGTCATCGAAAAGGCGACTGGCGAGATGAAAGTCCACACCATGGGCTATTGCGTCGGCGGCACGATGCTCGCCACCACGCTGGCCTGGCTTGCGGAGAAACGGCGCGTGCGCGTGACCTCTGCGACCTTCCTCGCCGCGCAGGTCGACTTCACCCATGCCGGCGACCTGCTCGTCTTCGTCGACGAGGGGCAGATTTCCGCGCTCGAGCGCGACATGCACGAATCCGGCGTGCTCGAAGGCGCCAGGATGGCGATGGCCTTCAACATGTTGCGTTCGAACGACCTGATCTGGTCCTATGTCGTCAGCAACTACCTGAAGGGAAAGCCACCCTCCGCCTTCGACCTGCTACACTGGAACTCGGATGCGACGCGGATGCCGGCGTCGAATCATTCCTATTATTTGCGCAACTGCTATCTGGAGAACCGGCTGTCCTCGGGCAGCATGGTGCTCGACAATACCCTGCTCGACCTCTCCAAGGTGAAGGTGCCCGTCTATAATCTCGCCACCCGCGAGGATCACATCGCGCCGGCCGATTCCGTGCTCTACGGCTCGCAATTCTTCGGCGGACCGGTGAAATATGTGCTCTCCGGCTCCGGCCATATCGCCGGCGTGGTCAATCCGCCGTCGGGGGGCAAGTACCAGTACTGGCTTAACGACAACATCAAGGATGTGTCGCTCGCCGACTGGATCAAGGGCGCCGAGGAGCACAAGGGCTCCTGGTGGCCCAACTGGCGCGAATGGCTCGGCGGAATCGATGCCGAGGACGTGCCGGCTCGCAGCGTCGGCAGTGAAGCGCTCACACCGATCGAGGACGCGCCCGGCAGCTATGTGAAAGTTCGCGCGTAGCGCGAAGCGACGCGCTCGGGTATAACGCTTCATCCCGAAGGGATCGCGAAATCGAGTAAGGGGAAAATCATGACGCCCGGATTACTGACGCCCGAGCTGTTCTGGCTCACTTTGACGGTCATTCTGACGGGGTTGCTGTGGGTCCCCTACATCCTCAACCGCTGCATGGTGCGCGGCCTCGGCGGCGCCATGGCCAATCCCAAACCCGGCGACAAGGCGCACGCGGCCTGGGCGACGCGGCTGATGTTCGCCCATGACAATGCGGTGGAAAATCTCGTGATCTTCGCGCCGCTGGTGCTGATCCTCAACGAGGTCGACTACTCGACGAAATGGACAGTCTGGGCCTGCGCAGTCTACTTCTGGGCTCGCGTGGCTCATCTCGTGGTCTATACCATGGGCTTGCCGGTGTTCCGCACGCTGGCGTTCACCGTCGGCTTCCTGGCGCAGGCCGTGCTGGCGCTCGCGGTGTTCAAGCTGGTGTGAGGCTGATCGAGTTCACGCCTTGCGCACAACGATATGCAGCATCGTTGCCGGGGCGTCGTCGAAGCTCTGGATCACGCTCGTATCGGACTTGATCTGACGCCATTGGCCTGAGGCGGCGTAGGTCGCCTCGAGCCATTCGACCGACGGATAATTGTAGTAGCGGCCGAGACTGTCGCGGCCGTCGCCATCGCCAACCTTGTAGCTTGCATAGAACAGGCCGTCCGGCTTCAGCGCGCGGTGGATACGTGTCAGGACGGCGACGAGTTCATCTCGCGGCACATGCAAGAGACACGCGCTGGCCCAGACGCCGTCATAGGCGCCTTGTTCGTCCAGCTCATGAAACAGCATCGCCTCGACCGGATGGTTGAGGCGGCGTGCGGCAATCTCGGCCATTTCCGGCGAGCCGTCGGTGGCGCGTACCTTGAATCCGCATGACAGCATTTCGGCAGAATGATTGCCGGCGCCGCAGCCGAGCTCGAGGATCGAGCCGCCGGGAGGAAGCTGCGCGAGGAAGCCGACCAGCCGCGTCGACGGCGCCTTGGCCCATCCGGCATAGGCCTCGGCGTTGCGGCGGTAGAATTGCAGCGTGTCGTCGTCCACTTCTGTCCTCACGGAAACAACGCGATCTGCTCAAGCCCTGTGGTTTCAGCCCAACCGAACATCAGGTTCATGTTCTGGATCGCCTGCCCGGCCGAACCCTTCACGAGATTGTCCAGCGTTGCAATCACGATCGCGCGCCCCTTGATGCGATCGGCGAAGACGCCGATCTGCACATAATTCGAGCCGCGCACGTTCTGGGTTTGCGGCAGCACGCCCTTCTTCGCAACATGTACGAACGCCTCATCGCGATACACCTCCTCCAGCGCTGCGCGCAGATCGTCCGCAGTGGCGCCATTGAGCCGGACATAGCAGGTGCAGAGCTCACCCCGCGCCATCGGAATGAGATGTGGCGTGAAATTCGCCGTTACCGCCGTGCCTGCGGCGACGCCGATCTCCTGGTCGATCTCCGCCGTGTGACGATGCACCGCAATCGAATAGGGCGACAGCCCCTCGCCCGCTTCCGAAAACAGCGTGTTCTGCTTCAGAGCGCGCCCTGCGCCGGTGACGCCGGACTTCGCGTCGATGACGAGATCATGGGCATCGACGAGACCGGCCTTCACCAGCGGCACCAGCGCGAGCAGAACCGCCGTCGGATAGCAGCCTGGACAGGCCACGAGCCGAGCGGCGGCGATCTCTCGCCGATAAAGTTCTGTCAGTCCGTAGACCGCCTCGCCCTGCAGCTCCAATGCGCGGTGCTCATGGCCGTACCATTGCGCGTAGGACGCGGAATCGCGCAGGCGGAAATCCGCGGACATGTCGAGGATCTTGATCGCGGGATTGGCCTTCAGCACGGCCGCGATGATCTCCTGCGTCATGCCATGCGGCAGTCCGCAGAGCACCGCGTCGAGCGTGGTCCAGTCCACCTTCTCCCATTCGGTCAGGAGCGGCAGATCGAGGGGAAAGAAATGCGGATACACCTCGCCCATCGCCTTGCCGGCATGGGTATTGGCGGTCAGGGCTGCGATCTCGGCCTGCGGATGCCGCGCAAGCAACCGTACCGCGTCGGCGCCGGTGTAACCGGACGCGCCAAGCACGGCGATCTTCTTTTTCGCGCTCATGGCTTCTGCCCCTCGAGCGCTTCCGCCGCGAACGCCTGCGGCCTTATCTCGCGCATAAGCCCTGCGATCTCGCGCGAGCCCGCGTCGGTTTGCGCAGCAAGCGCATTGGCGACCGCGACGTAGTCGACCGCGGACTTGTGCTGGTTGAGCTTGAAGCTACCCTCGACTTCCTCGATCGTCATTTCGAAGCCGACGATCGCCTTCTTCAACATGTCAAGACGCGCTGCCGTCACCTTCGCCGAGGTCCAGGGCTTTTTCGGCGCGAGCCAGCCCTCGAACTTGGCGCTGAGCGCGTCGACCTGCGCTGCAAGCTCGTCTTGGGAAAGTGTTCGCACCGTGCCGGTCAGATGCACGGATTGATAGAGCCAGGTCGGCACCTGGTCGGCCGAGACGTACCAGTCGGCCGACACATAGGCGTCCGCACCATTGACGGCGAGCAGCCAGCGCGACATGCCGTCGGCCAGCTTCACCAGCGGATTGCCGCGCGCGACATGAAACAGCGCACGCGGCGTGCCGTCATCGGCATAGCTGAGATAGAACGGCAGGACCGAAGCGATCGGCTTGGTGCCGTCGAAGGCGCAGACCGTGCCGAAACCACGCGCTTCCGCGAAGGCAAGACTTGCGGCGCGGTCGGACTTGAAAGGCGGAGGCGTATACATGGCTAAAACTCCTGCTTGGATAGTAGGAGCCGCCGGATCAGTTACGCTGCTTTTTTCGAGGAAATGCCGCGGAGCTCATCCAGCGGCAGGGGTGATCTCTAGACGCAGGCGATCGCCCATACCGCAGCAAGGCTACGGCGGCGGCGGGCGATGGAGCTGGTCGCAAGATACATCATGGGCGCGCCCTATACGGGCGCGCGCGGCTTCCGTCAAGTTTTGACACCGTCATTCCGGGGCGAAGCGCAGCATCGAACTGTGGAGCGCACTTGCGCTCCTGAGAATCTCGGAGATTCCGGATCTGGCGCTTGCGCACCATCCCGGAATGACGGCATGCCTCAGATGACCGGATTCCACGGCGCCGGAACGACCCGGTAGCCGTCGCCATCCTTCACTACATTGCCGAGCCCGGGGAACGGATAGTGGAAGCCCTGCACCTGCAGCCTCTCGGCCACCACCATGTCGTAAACCCTGCGGCGGGTCTTTTCCGCCACGTCGCCGTCCTGGTCGAAGGCGGCGTGCCAAGAGGGATTCGCCGCAAACAGGTTTGGATTGTTGGTCACGTCCGACTGGATGAACACCTTCGCCGCCCCCGACGACAGCACATAGGAGGTGTGGCCCGGCGTATGGCCGATGGTCTCGACCGAAGTCAGTCCCGGCGCGATCTCCCTATTCCATTCGTACGGGGTGACCTTCTTCTTCAGGCCGGTCTCGAAGACATTGCGGTTGCTCTTGAAGAGACCAACCATGCGCTCGCCCTTGGCGCGGCTCATCTCGCCGTCATCGGTCCAGAATTTCCATTCGGTCGCCGGCACCAGCACTTCGGCATTCGGGAATGCCGGTTTGCCGTCCGCCGTGAGAAGACCGTTCACGTGGTCGATGTGGAAGTGCGAAATCACGACCATGTCGACTTTCTTGGGATCGAAGCCGGCAGCGGTCATGTTCTCCAGGAAAAGACCGTTGGCGCCCTTGCTGTTGACCTTCGCGACCGGACCGGTGCCGGTGTCGATCACGATCAGCTTGCCGCCGCTCTGGATCACAAGAGGCGCGAACCAGATCGTCACCATGTCGCGCGGCATGAATGCCTTGTCGAGTGCGGCATTGATGTCGTCCCTTTTGGCGTTCGGGATGAACGCGTCCGTCAGCGGAAACACGTTCTTGCCGTCGGAGACGACAGTGACCATGATGTCGCCGACCTTGTAGCGATAGAAGCTCGGCGCCTGCTTGTCGGCGACCGGGGCCGCCGCGTCCGCCTTTGATGATGTCATGAGTGGTGCAGCCGCAATCGCGGCAGTTCCCAAGAGTGCGTCACGTCGTGATGGGCCGCCCATCGATTTCCTCCCAAGGTCAAAGCGGTTTACCCGCTTCTGTTGTGGCCAGCCTATCAGCCTTTTCGCCGCTTGCCGATGCAACCTCCGGCTTATTCCGGCAGGGTCAAAACACGCGCCACAGCCATTCCATGACCTTCGCGAGCACGTCGCCGAACATCAGCAACGCCCCCGCCCAGATCAGCGCCGAGACGAAATTGGCGATCTGGAACGTCCAGTAGGGCATTTCGAAAATGCCGGCGGCGAGCGGCACCGAGGCCCGCAAGGGTCCGAAAAAGCGGCCGATGAAAATGCTGGGTACACCCCAGCGCCGCACAAAGGCTTCGCCGCGCGGCAGGATATCGGGATAGCGCGACAGCGGCCACATCTGCGCGACCTGCTCCTTGTATTTGTAGCCGAACCAGTAGGAGACCCAGTCACCGAGCGCCGCGCCAACCCCGCCCGCGATACACAGCGGCCAGAAGCTGATGCCGGAGACACCGATCAGTGCGCCAATCGCCACCAGCGCGCCCCAGGCTGGAACCAGCAGCGAGATGAAGGCAAGCGATTCGCCGAAGGCCAGCACCATCACGATCGGAGCCGCCCAAGCCTGGTGGTCGCGCACGAAATCGGCGAGTGCGTGCGCATAGTCTTCCATTCCCAAACGACCTTCCTGCCCCGGTCTGGTCTTGAACCTTTTTGTGGCCCCACAGGCTAACAGCAGGTAAGCCGGGCGCTTGCGTGAGTTCAAGTCACAAAGCGCCACGTGATTGTGAGCAATCACCCTCCCGGCGGGCTTGCATATCCCCAGAGAACCATGAGGAAGTTGGTAATGATCGGACCATTGATGATGTGCGTGAGCGTCGTTGTCCTGCTGCTCGGGATGGTGCTCGGCATCGTGATGGGAATCCGCGAGGATTTCACGCTGCAGCCGGCGCACGCGCATCTCAACCTGGTCGGTGGCGTCTTGCTGTTTCTGTTCGGGCTGTACTACCGCCTCGTGCCGGTGGCGGGATTGAGCGCACTGGCAAAAGCCCAAGGCTGGCTCCATATCATCGGCGGCATCCTGATGCCGGTGGGCGTGGCCGTCGTGGTGACGCATGGCACGGCCTTCATCGCCATCCCGATCTTGGGATCGCTGATCATGATCGCGGCGATGGCACTTTTTGCTGTGATTGTGTTCCGCACCGCGCAGGCGTAGACGGCCCTCCGTCACATTTTCAGGCCTATCCGTGGCATAGTCAGAGGAACCGATTCGCCGCGCCGACGGCCCACGCCAACACATGAAGAGATATGCCTAAACCGTTGAAATCTTCTGCAAAAACCAAATCCAATGACCTGTTTGCCGCGGTTGAGCCGAAAGGCCGCGCCGCATTGAAGGTCGCCGCGCGCGGCTCCGGGGCCGAGGCCGGCTACACCGCGGCCGACATCGAGGTGCTGGAGGGGCTGGAACCGGTACGCCGCCGGCCCGGCATGTATATCGGCGGCACCGATGAAAAGGCGCTGCATCACCTCTTTGCCGAAGTGATCGACAACTCGATGGACGAGGCGCTGGCCGGCCACGCCGACTTCATCGAGGTCGAGTTGCATTCCGACGGCTTCCTGACCGTCACCGACAATGGCCGCGGCATTCCCGTCGACCCGCATCCGAAATTTCCTAAGAAGTCGGCGCTCGAAGTCATCATGTGCACGCTGCACTCCGGCGGCAAGTTCGACTCCAAGGTCTACGAGACCTCGGGCGGTCTGCACGGCGTCGGCGTCTCCGTGGTGAACGCCCTGTCCTCGCGGCTCGAAGTCGAAATCGCCCGCAGTCAGAAACTCTACCGGATGAATTTCGAGCGCGGCCATCCCAAGGGCAAGCTCGAAGACCTCGGCAAGATCAACAACCGCCGCGGCACCAAGATCCGCTTCAAGCCCGACACCGACATTTTCGGCGCGAAGGCGACCTTCAAGCCGCAGCGCCTGTTCAAGATGGCGCGCTCGAAGGCCTACCTGTTCGGCGGCGTCGAAATCCGCTGGCGCTGCGCGCCCGATCTGCTCAAGGGCATCGAGGATGTACCGGCCGAGGACAAATTCCATTTTCCCGGCGGATTGAAGGACTATCTCGGCGCTGCGATTCATGCCGACACGCTGGTGCATCCCGACATCTTCTCCGGCAAATCGGGGCGCAACGGCGCGCATGGCGCCTGCGAATGGGCTGTCGCCTGGACCGCCGACGCCGACGGCTTCCTTTCCTCTTACTGCAACACGGTGCCGACGCCGGACGGCGGCACCCATGAATCCGGCATGCGCAGTGCGCTCTTGCGCGGCCTGAAGGATCACGCCGAGCGCGTCAGCCAGGGCAAGCGTGCCGCCGGCGTCACCTCCGAAGACGTCATGGCGGGCGCGGCCATTATGCTCTCCGTGTTCGTGCGCGAGCCCGAATTCCAGGGTCAGACCAAGGACCGCCTGGCCACCGCCGAAGCCCAGCGCATCGTCGAACAAGCGATCAAGGACCCGTTCGATCACTGGCTGTCAGGCAATCCGCTGCAGGCCAACAAGCTCCTGGACTTCGTGGTCGAGCGCGCCGAAGAGCGCATTCGCCGCCGTCAGGAAAAGGAAATCTCACGCAAGACTGCGGTGAAGAAGCTACGCCTGCCCGGCAAGCTCACCGATTGCACCAATACCGCCGCCGAGGGTTCCGAACTCTTCATCGTCGAGGGCGATTCGGCCGGCGGCACCGCGAAGCACGCGCGCGACCGCAAGACCCAGGCCGTGCTGCCGCTGCGCGGCAAGATCCTCAACGTTGCCTCCGCCGGCAAGGACAAACTGACCGCGAATGCGCAACTCGCCGATCTCATGCAGGCGATCGGCTGCGGCACGCTCGCGCATTACCGCGAAGAGGATTTGCGTTATTCGCGCATCATCATCATGACCGACGCCGACGTCGACGGCGCCCATATCGCCTCGCTGTTGATCACCTTCTTCTACCGGCAGATGCCGCGGTTGATCGACGAGGGCCATCTCTATCTTGCGGTGCCGCCGCTCTACAAACTCACCCATGGCAGCAAGAGTTTTTACGCGCGCAACGATGCGCACAAAGACGAACTGCTCAAGAGCCAGTTCAATGCCAATGCGAAGGTCGATATCAGCCGCTTCAAAGGTCTGGGCGAAATGATGCCGGCACAGCTGAAGGAAACCACCATGGACCCGGCCAAGCGCACGCTGCTGCGTGTCGTGCTACTGGCCGACGACCGCGAGGGCACGGCCGACTCGGTCGAGCGGCTGATGGGCACCAAGGCGGAGGCCCGCTTCGCCTTCATCTCCGACAAGGCCGAGTTCGCGAGCGACGATCTGCTCGACGTCTAGCTTGCGACAACCAATTGCCGCGAATTTGCCGCTGTCCACCATTCGGCAGGCAGAAAATTCTTATGAAATTTCAAATACTTAGGAATTTTGCTGCTCGCCGCGCCGGCCGTCGTTTTCCGGCGAGTGTGCTTGTCGGGCAACAGCATTTTAGGCCGAAATGTCTATAGTGCTTTGCAACGGGCCGGGGAATCGCTGGCTTCTGACCTGAGTTTGAACGTCTAATACTGGGGAATTGAGAATGAAGAAGCTCTTGCTCGCCTTGACCGCCGCGGCGGCTTTCACGGGTTCGGCGCTTGCGGCTGACCTGCCCGCCCGGACTTATACCAAGGCTCCACCCCCGATTATGGCTCCGAGCTGGACCGGCTTCTACATCTTCGGCGGCGGCGGCGGCGGGCTGTGGGCTGCCGATCAGCATACCCAGACCACCGTTGGCGGTATTCCCCTTGCGATCGACCAGCGCAACGGCGGTTCCGGTTGGTTCGGCACGGTCGGTGCCGGCTATGACTGGCAGGTCAGCCCGAGCTGGGTGGTCGGCGTGCTCGCTGACGGCATGTTCGGCAGCATGCGCGGCACGATCCGTGATACCGCTGTTGGCCTGACCGGCTATGAGAACCTTCAGGACCAGTGGGCGGCTGGCGTGCGCGTCGGCTACCTGGTGGCTCCGAACGTCCTGTCCTACGTGAACGGCGGTTACTCCGGTGCTCATTTCTCCGGCACGAACATGCTTGTGACGGCCACGGGTGCCCCGTCGGGCATCCACACCGACTCGTTCAACCGTAACGGCTGGTTCATCGGCGGCGGTGTCGAGAACAACCTGAACATCTTCGGTATCACCTCGCCCGGCTGGTTCATGAAGACCGAATATCGTTCGTCGTTCTACAACGCCAGGAACGACTCCGAGTTCTTCGACGGCACCAACTTGTCGACAGGCCGCGACATCCGCTTCAATAACTGGACCCAGACCATCTCGACTTCGCTGGTCTATCGCTTCAACTGGAACGGCCCGGTGGTTGCGAAGTACTGATCTCCTCCCTGAGTTCTCAGGACGACCTGAAAGCCCCGGCGTCAGCCGGGGCTTTTTTGTTGGCCTGCGCGTCTCCTTGTTGATTTGCTCACCGATCGAAAGCTACGGTTGCGCAGGGTTTGCGGCTTACGCGACACCATCAAACGGGCGGCGATGTAGCCAAAGCCAGCCCGGCCAGGAGGAAGGCCCATGCGCAGAGCGCTTCTCATCGTCGGATTCCTCGCGCTCGCCATCGGCATGCTCTGGATCGGCCAGGGCACCGGGGTCGTGGCCTGGCCCAAGACCAGCTTCATGATCAATGAGATCCAGTGGGCTCTCTATGGCGCGATGCTGGCCGGCCTCGGGCTGATCTTCATCTGGCAAAGCCAATCTGGAAAGTCTGGCCAATGAAATCGGAATTGTTCGCTCTGAAAGGCAAGGTCGCCATCGTTACCGGCGGCAATGGCGGCATCGGGCTCGGCATGGCGCGCGGCCTCGCCGATGCCGGCGCGGACATCGCCGTGGTCGGCCGCAACGAGGAAAAATCCAAGACGGCAGTCACCGATCTCAGGGAACGCGGCGTCAAGGCGATTGCCGTCACGACCGACGTCACCGACAAGCAGGCGGTGGGGCGTATGGTCGATCAGGTCAAGGGCGAGCTCGGCCGGATCGACATCCTCGTCAACAATGCCGGCATCAATATCCGGAAACCGCCGCACGTTCTCGAGCTGGAGGAATGGAGCAGCGTCATCGACACCAACCTCACCAGCGCTTTCCTGTGTTCGAAGGCGGTCTATCCGGCGATGAAGTCAGCAGGCGGCGGCAAGGTCATCAACATCGGCTCGATGATGTCGATCTTCGGCGCGAGCTTCACCCCAGCGTATGCCGCGAGCAAGGGCGGCATCGTGCAATTCACCCGCGCCTGTGCCTGCGCCTGGGCGGCCGACAACATTCAGGCCAACGCGATCCTGCCGGGCTGGATCGACACCGATCTCACCAAGCGCGCCCGCGTCGAGGTGGGTGGCCTGCACGAGCGGGTGCTGGCGCGCACGCCGGCAGCGCGCTGGGGCGCGATCGACGATTTTGCCGGGATTGCCGTGTTTCTGGCATCACCGGCATCCGACTTCGTCACCGGCACTGCGATTCCCGTCGACGGCGGCTTTTCGATCATGGGCTGATCAAGCCCGCCGGCGCCGCAATACCGTGCCGTCGGCTCAGCGGCGAAAGCTCTTGATCTCCGACACGCTGCCGTCGCGATAGGTTAATTCCACCGACACGAACCGGGCCGTCGGCGGCAGCTTCATATAGATCTGCGCGCCGTTGGGAATCTCGTTCGGACCCCTCATGTCGCAGGGCGGCATCTTCAAGACCTTGTCCGGCACTGCGCTGTCGATGCCAACACGCACCTCGCGGATCGCGCAGCGGTACGACACCAGATGCGTGTAGTAGACGAGCAGGCCATTGAACTCGCGGAATGACAACCAGCTCGTCGCGGTCATGTCGAGTATCTTGCGCTGGTCGCGCAGCAGCGCCGCTTCAGGATCGAACTTGATCGGAAACGGTCCCTGCATCTCGCCTGAGGCGTCGATATAGCGGAGCTGGATGGTCGCGGCCGGCGCATCGGCCTCCAGCTCGATCGAAGGATTGGGCATGCGCTTGCGCGTGCGCGGATCGAGCGTGTCGAGAAAGCCGGTCTCGCGGAAATCGCCGGCATCACCGATCCTCCACGAAATACCGAGCGTGGGATCGGCAATCGAGAACACCACGGTCCAGCCGCCATTGTGGCGGGAGAAAGAGGCGATCGGCGCGTTCAGGGAATCAGGTGGCGGATTGGGGTTGCGCGGCGCGACCACGGGCGGAATTGCGGCGGCGACCTTCTGCACGGGCTCAGCCGGTTTGCCGGCATCTGCTTGCGCTTTGGCAAGGCCATTCAGGAAGACGTTGTCGACCATCTGGTCGGTATAGGCCGGAATCTGCCTGTGGCCGATGCTGTCGGCCATCTCGCTGACGAGCTTGCGGGTGTGCTGGGCGACTTCGACGAGGTTCTCGCCGGGCAGCAGCAGCTCCTTGGAGAACGTTCTTGTGAACACCGAATTGGGGCTGTTGTCGTCGTTGGACAGACGGTCAAGCGCAGTCTGCTTGTAGCCAGCCGAGAAGATCGAAAACACGCCTTCCGGCAGTTGCGACATCGGCGCCAATCCGCCGCCGCCCGCCACCGCGCGGGTCCCGGAGCGTTCAAACGGATTGTTGCGGCAGGCGTCGAAAACGAGGATCGAGGTGCGCACCTTCTTGTTCTGCAGGCGCTCGACGATGCGATCGGCGAGCACGGAGGCATCGCGCACCAGCTCCTCCTGGCCTTCGGTCGCAGCCGGCACGTCGGTCGGCAGCAGGTAGTTCTGGCCGGCGATCTCAAAACCGTGGCCGGCATAGAAGAAGAACGCGGTATCGCCGGGGCCGACCGCGTTGTCGAACGCGAGCAGGCTCTGGCTGAACTGCGTGCGGTTCTGGTTCTCCGCGACCATCACCGTAAAGCCGAGCTGCTTGAGCGTTTCGCCCATCGTGCGGGCGTCATTGACCGCCTTTTGCAGCTTCGGCACGTTCTTGTAGTCATTTTGGCCGATCACGAGCGCGACGCGCTTTTCGGCATGCGCCGGCACGGCCAGCCCCGAAGACACTGCGATGAACAGTGCCGCCAAGACGTATTTAAGCGAGATCGGGTTTTTAATGCCTGCGCCCGAGACAGAATGCCTTTAGCCGTAGTCGGAGAAGCGGTTACCCGGGTTCAATCCTTCGTCGGCTGCTGGTAGCGCCATCTCTCGATCACCGGCTGGGCGAAATTGAGGGCAAGCCCCCACAGAGCGATCCGGGGGTTCACGAAACTCAGCACCAGCGTGAGCACCGAGGAGACCGCGAGAAAAGCGGCTGACGTCGTTCGGCGTCGCAAGTGATCGCCGCGCTCCAGCTCAGGCGTCAGCGCGACCATGCGTATGCTGACCAAAGCGACGAGCAGCATGTGCCCGGCGTAAAGCCAGATCGCCGGTGCGAGTGATGCGTAGCGCCCGACGACGATGGTCGAGAACGGCACGAAGGTGATCAGCAGCAAATAGACCAGCCACCAGTTGACATATTCGCGGTTGAAGTATTCGGCACGGCTGCGGATTCCCCCTGCTTAGGTTCTCACCGGTTGTCCCGGATTTGAAGGCGAAATGACAAAGGGCGCGTTATTTGTGCGAAAACATTAAGGTTTTTGACCCTTTTGCCCTGCTCCCAGATTGACTTTGGCCAGTTCGACCCTATGTTTCCACTCAAAGCGGATTTGGGTCGAACGCGATTCCTTGTCGATCAGCCGCTGGTCAGCGTTACTTACCGCCCTTGAGCTTGTTTAAAGCGCGCCGTTTCGGGGCCGAACGCGACCACCTTTTTACCCCTCGATTCCGAACGGCGGTGTCGATTAGAGGCGCAATGTCTTTTTCCAATCTCGGACTGTCCGACAAGGTTCTCGCCGCCGTCGCGGCCACCGGTTACACGGCCCCTACCCCCATTCAGGAACAGGCCATCCCCCACGTGCTGGCACGCCGGGACGTTCTGGGCATCGCCCAGACCGGCACCGGCAAGACCGCGGCCTTCGTCCTGCCCATGCTCACCATCCTCGAGAAGGGCCGCGCGCGGGCACGCATGCCACGCACTCTGATCCTCGAGCCGACGCGCGAACTCGCCGCGCAAGTGAAAGAGAGTTTCGATCGCTACGGCGTCGGCCAGAAACTCAACGTCGCGCTTCTGATCGGCGGCGTTTCCTTCGGCGACCAGGACTCCAAATTGACGCGCGGCGTCGACGTCTTGATCGCAACGCCGGGCCGGCTGCTCGACCATACCGAGCGCGGTGGGCTGCTGCTCACCGGCGTCGAGCTCTTGGTGATCGACGAAGCCGACCGCATGCTCGACATGGGCTTCATCCCCGACATCGAGCGCGTCTGCAAGCTCGTTCCCTTCACGCGGCAGACGCTGTTCTTCACCGCGACCATGCCTCCCGAAATCCGTCGCATCACCGAGGCCTTCCTGCACAATCCGCAGAAGATCGAGGTTTCCCGGCCCGCGACCACGGCGATCGGCGTTTCGCAATTCCAGGTCAGCGTCGGCCGCGAGCCGCACGAGAAGCGCGAGATGCTGCGCCGGCTGCTGCGCGACGCCAAGGACCTGCAGAACGCGATCATCTTCTGCAACCGGAAGCGCGAGGTCGCGGTGCTGCACAAATCGCTGCAGAAGCACGGCTTCAGCGTCGGCGCCCTGCACGGCGACATGGATCAATCGGCGCGCACGGCCGCGCTCGATCAATTCCGCAAGGGCGAAATTCCGCTGTTAGTTGCTTCCGACGTCGCCGCCCGCGGCCTCGACATTCCCACCACCAGCCACGTCTTTAACTTCGACGTGCCGCATCATCCCGACGACTACGTGCACCGCATCGGCCGAACCGGCCGCGCCGGCCGCGCCGGCACTGCGATTTCCATCGTCAGCCCGCTCGATCACAAGTCGATCGCTGCAATCGAAAAGCTGATCGGCCAGAGCATCCCTCGCGCCGAAGGCGATTTCAGCGCGCACACGGAGGATTCCGAAGACGCGCCGCCACGCGAGCATCGCTCGCGCGAAGGTTCGCGCCGTGGCCGCGGCAAACCACAGCGCGAACGCGAGCCGCGTCGCGCAAATGGTCAACGCCATCACGGCGGCGCGCAGGAAAGCCCGGCGCCGCGCAGCACACCGGCACCGCGCAACGAGCCGCGGCGCGCTTCCCGCGAGAATGAATCGGAGCCCGCCGATCACTCGCATCTCCCGGCGTTCTTGCTGAGGCCCGTTCGCGCCCGCGTCTAACGCGCAGAAAACCGATAGGATTGTGCGACCGGAACTCATTTACCGGTCGTTCACGATCGTCCACTACCTTTGCACCCATAATTTCAGTTATTGCGGCAGGCGGGCGGTCCCCGCCATGGGGACGTGGTCCGTGGTCAAGGTGCTCGACGAACACGAACGCACAATGGCCTTCGCGGAAGTCGCGTTGGGCCAGATCAGATCGCTCCGCCAGACCGCAATCCCCCGCAATTACGAGATCTGGTACGTCTATGCGACCGGCTACAACGCGTCGCTCAACAAGATCATCAACGAGACACTGGCGCGCAACGGCAAGCTGACCGAATCCGATCTCGAGCAGATCTACGAGACCTATCTCTCCCATATCAAGGCCACCGACCGCATCGACAAGGTCGGCGCGCGCGTGATCGGCGAGATCGACGATGTGATGGTGCTGCTGACTGACGCGCTAGGCGTGTCGGCGAGCTATGATGCGAGCCTGAACGGCGCGACGGAGAATCTTTCGAGCGCAAACAGCAGCGAGCAGGTCAAGGCGATCGCCGAATCGCTGCTCAAGTCGACGCAGGAGATGCGCGAGGCCAACAAGGCACTCGAAGAACGGCTGACGCTGTCGAAGAATGAAATCTCGAACCTGCAGCAGAGCCTGGAGGCCATCCGCGCGGAGTCGCTGACCGATCCGCTAACGGGGCTGGGCAACCGCAAATATTTCGACCGCATGATCGACACGGCGGTCCAGCATGCGCTGGCACACAGCGAGCCGTTGTCGCTCCTGATGTTCGATATCGATCACTTCAAGTCGTTCAACGATTCCTACGGCCATCTCACCGGCGATCAGGTGCTGCGGCTGGTCGGCATGTCGTTGAAGCAGACCATCAAGGGCCAGGACATCACCGCCCGCTATGGCGGCGAGGAGTTCGCGGTGGTACTGCCGAACACCGCGCTGCGCCAGGCGCTGACGGTCGCCGATCACATCCGCCGCGCGGTAATGGCAAAGGAATTGAAGAAGAAATCGACCGGCGAGATTCTGGGACGCGTCACGATCTCGGTCGGCGTCTCCATGCTGAAGCCGGGCGACGACACGGATTCGCTGATCGAGCGCGCCGACGCCTGTCTCTACGCCGCCAAGCGCAACGGCCGCAATCGCGTCATCTGCGAAGCCGATCCGGAATACACGGCCGAGACGCAGGGCCAGGTGGCTTGATGTTGGTGTCGTAGGGTGGGCAAACGCGCAAAGCGCCGTCCCACCAAGTTATCTTGATCGTCGCTTTGACTGGTGGGCACGCTTCGCATTGCCCACCCTGCGCTTCTTCGAAGCGTTTTTTTTCGCGACAGTTTTTGTCGGCGATTTCCTGCCCTTCTCCGCCTTACGCACCCTCGGCCGTTTCTTCACTGCCGCACGTTGCGCTGCGCCGAGTGCCGCCCTCGCCCACCGGCTCAGTTCCTCGGTGTCGTCGAACAGCCGCGCCGGCAGTTGCCAATAGGAATTGACCAGGACGCTCCTGGCGCTGGTCTGATACTGAAACGGCCTTGACCCTTCCTCCTCGAATTGCGGAATGGTCACCTCATCAGCACGGAAATAGAGCCCTGCGCGCAGCGCCATCGCAAAGTTCACGCCGTCGACGGAAATGCCGAAGCCCGAAAACATCGGGCGGATGGTGACGGGGCCGAAGTCGGAAAACAGGTCGATCAGGAATTCGCGGTCCATGCACCGCGTCCCGAAGATCAAATCTGCGCGGGCTTGAGTTGCACGGACTCGCCGCAGCCGCAGGCTGAGACCTGGTTCGGATTGTTGAAGATGAACTGCGCCTGCATCCTGTCGGCTTTGTAGTCCATCTCGGTGCCGAGCAGGAACAGCACCGCTTTGGGATCGACGAGGATCTTCACGCCCTTGTCCTCGACCACCTCGTCGGTCGGCCGAACGTCATGGGCATATTCGACGGTATAGGACTGGCCAGCACAGCCGCCGTTCTTGACGCCGACCCGCAGGCCGACGATCTCGGAATCGGCGCGTTTGGTCAGCTCCTGGATGCGCCCGGCGGCAGCATCCGTCAGCCGCATGACCTGCGGGCGCGGCCGCCTCGGCTTGGCGGAGGGAGTAGGTGTGGCAGGTGTCATGTCAGTCATTTGGTCAGTCCTGGCGGCAAATCAATGCCCGAATTTCAAAGCCTAATCCGCGTTCCCTAACGCTTCACCACATATTGAGCACGAGGCGGGCCTCGTCGCTCATCCGGTCCGGCGACCAGGCCGGGTCCCAGACCAGGTTGACATTGACCACGCCTACGCCGGGAACGCTCGCGATCGCATTCTCGACCTGGGTCGGCAGTTCGCCGGCTGCGGGACAGTTCGGTGTCGTCAGCGTCATGGTCACGTCGACCGCGCGCTCGTCAGAGATGTCGACCTTATAGATCAGGCCGAGCTCGTAGATGTCGGCGGGGATTTCCGGGTCGAACACCGTTTTCAGCGCCGCGACGATTTCCATGCTCAACCGCTCGGTTTCTTCCGGCGGCAACGCGGAATGCGTTTCCATGTTCGCGGTTTTGACTTCGGCTACATCACTCATGCGAACAATTCCCCGGCCTTGATCAGCGCCTGAACGAGATGGTCGACTTCTTCGCGGGTATTATACATGCCGAACGAGGCGCGGCAGGTCGCCGTCACGTTGAACCGCTCTAAAAGCGGCATCACACAATGGGTGCCGGCGCGCACGGCAACGCCCTGGCGGTCGATCACTGTCGCGACATCGTGGGGATGCGCGCCCTTCATTTCAAAGGAGATCACGGGGCCCTTATTCTTCGCGGTACCGATCAGGCGCAACGAGTTGATCTCGCGCAGGCGCTCCTGCGCATAAGTCAAAAGCCCGTGCTCATGCGCGGCGATACGCTCTTTACCAATGGAATTTACATAGTCGATCGCAGCACCCAGCCCGACCGCCTCGACGATCGCCGGCGTGCCTGCCTCGAACTTGTGCGGTGGATCGCCATAGGTCACCCAGTCCTTCGCGACCTCGCGGATCATCTCACCGCCGCCGTTGAAGGGCCGCATCGCCACCAGATGCTCGTGCTTGGCATAGAGCGCGCCGATGCCGGTCGGGCCATAAACCTTGTGACCGGTGAAGACGTAGAAGTCGCAGTCGATCTCCTGCACGTCGACGGCCAGATGCACGGCGCCCTGGCTGCCGTCGATCAGCACGGGAATGCCGCGCGCATGCGCCGCCTTCACGACCTCCTTGACCGGCACGATGGTGCCGAGCGCGTTTGACATCTGGGTCATTGCGACCAGCCTGGTGCGCTCCGTCAGCAGCTTCTCGAATTCCTCAAAAAGGAAGTTTCCTTCGTCATCGACCGGCGCCCATTTGATCACGGCGCCATGGCGTTCCCTCAGGAAATGCCAGGGCACGAAGTTGGAATGATGCTCCATGATCGAGATGACGATCTCGTCACCGGCCTTGATGTTCGCTTCGCCCCAGGAATAGGCCACGAGGTTGATCGCCTCGGTGGCATTGCGGGTGAAGACGATTTCCTCGTTACGGCGGGCGTTCAGGAATTTTGCGACTTTGGCGCGGCCGCCTTCATAGGCTTCGGTCGCGGCATTGGCGAGGTAATGCAGGCCGCGATGGACGTTGGCGTATTCGCTTTTGTAGGCTTCCGTCATGCGGTCGAGCACGGCGGTCGGCTTCTGCGCGGAGGCTGCATTGTCGAGATAGACCAGCTGTTTGCCGTAGACCTTTAGCCCAAGCGCCGGAAAGTCCTCGCGGACGCGAGCGACGTCGTAGGAGCCATTGGCGACAGCGGGATGCGTGCTCATGCTCTCGCCTCCAGCCAGCGCTCGGCGGCGGCCATCACGGCCTCGCGCAGATTGTCGTCGGCGATGCCTTCGATGGCTTCGCCGACAAAAGCCTGGATCAGCAGCGCCTGCGCCGCCTTTTCCGGCAGGCCGCGTGCGCGCAAATAGAACAGCAGGCTCTCGTCGAGCGCGCCGGCGGTGGCACCGTGGCCGCAGGTGACATCGTCGGCAAAAATCTCCAGTTCCGGCTTGTTGTCGGCCTCCGCCTCGTCGGAGAGCAGAAGCGCGCGCGTCATCATCTTGCCGTCCGTCTTCTGCGCGTGGGGACGCACGATGATGCGGCCCTGGAACACCGAATGGGCGCGGTCGTCGATCACTGCGCGGAAAACTTCGCGGCTCGTGCAATGCGGCACAGCGTGATCGACCACCAGCGAAGTGTCGCCATGCTGCGTGCCCTTCAACAGGTTGACACCGTTGACGTTGAGTTCCGACCGCTCGCCGGCCATCGTGACAAAGCCCTGGAAGCGGCTGACCGCGCCGCCGGCGGTCATGTTGAACAGGTTGAATTTCACCCTGGCGCCAATAGCGATGATCGCGGAGGTGACGTTTACGGCATCCGTGCCGTCGGCCATCAGCCGCACTTGCGTCAGCTCGGCCCCATCGCCGATCGACAGCAGCACCGCGTCATGGGCCTGATAGGCCTTGGCGCCGTCGGCGGCGACAAAATTTTCCACCAGCGTCGCGCGCGCCCCCTTGCCGATCTTCACCCGTGAGCGGGTAAAGGCCGATGCAGAAGACGCAGTCGCGACATGAATGAGCTGCAGCGGAGCTGCGAGCGCCGCTCCATCGGCAACGCTGACAACAACGCCATCGGTCGCGAGCGCCGCATTCAGCGAAATCATCGCGTCGATCGCGCTGGTCTCCAGAAGATCGCCGGCACCCTTCTCCAGCGCTTCGCGGAGCGAGCCGATGCTCACACCGGCCGGAGCCTTGTCGGAAAGCTCGGGCGCAAAGACCCCATCCACCATCACGAGCTTGGCCGCAGCCTGCGATCGCAATCGGCTTCAGCGCCGCCTTCGCGCGCTTGAGTGCCGCGGCATCGGGCTTGGCCGCAAGCGGCTTCACCTCGCGCATCAGCACGCGCAAATCAGTATATTTCCATTCCTCGATCCGGCGGTGCGGGAGCCCCGCGCGTTCATAGGCTTCGAACGCCTGCCGCCTCAGATCGGCGACCTTGCCCGTTCCGGGCAGGCGGTCGCGCGCCACGGTGAACAGGCTCTCCACCGCGCGTCCGGTCTCGGTCTTTGCCAACACAACGTTCATTGCAAAATCCGCATTCGTCAGGCCGCGTCCTCGAACTGCGCATAGCCGGACTCTTCCAGCTCCAGCGCCAGTTCCTTGCCGCCGCTTTTGACCACACGCCCCCTGGACATCACGTGCACGACATCAGGCACGATGTAGTTGAGGAGCCGCTGATAATGGGTGATGACCACCATCGCCCGCTCGGGCGAGCGCAGCGCGTTGACGCCGTCGGCGGCGATGCGCAGCGCATCGATGTCGAGGCCGGAATCCATCTCGTCGAGGACACAGAGAGCAGGCTCAAACAGCGCCATCTGCAGGATCTCGTTCCGCTTCTTCTCGCCGCCGGAGAAGCCGACATTGACGCCGCGACGGAGCATGTCCTGCGGAATGTTGAGGGATTTCGCGACCTCGCGGACCTTCTTCAAAAAGTCCGGCGTCGAGAACTCGCTCTCGCCCCGCGCTTTGCGCTGCGCGTTCAGCGCGGTGCGCAGGAAGTTCATGGTGGCGACACCGGGGATTTCCACCGGGTACTGGAACGCCAGGAAAACGCCCCTGGCCGCGCGCTCGTCGGGCGCCATTTCCAGCAGGTTCTCGCCATTGAATAGTATCTCGCCGCCGGTCACCTCGTAGCCCGGCTTGCCGGCGATGATGTGCGAGAGCGTCGACTTGCCGGAGCCGTTCGGCCCCATGATCGCATGCACCTCGCCCTTGTTCACGGTCAGCGACAGGCCATGGAGGATCTCGCGATCCTCAACACGAACCCGCAGGTCTCTCACTTCAAGTAATGCCATCTTCTTTTTTTCCGGTTAGCTGACGGGCAGCCAGAATAGGTCTAGCCGACCGATCCCTCGAGCGAGATCGAGATCAGCTTCTGTGCCTCCACTGCGAACTCCATCGGCAGCTGCTGCAGCACGTCCTTGACAAAGCCGTTCACGACGAGGCCCACGGCCTCTTCCTGCGACAGCCCGCGCTGGATGCAATAAAACAGCACGTCCTCGGATATCTTCGAGGTCGTGGCCTCATGCTCGAAGGTCGCGGACGAATTCTTCGCTTCGATGTAGGGCACGGTGTGCGCGCCGCATTTGTCGCCGATCAACAAGGAATCACATGCGGTGAAGTTCCGGGCGCCGGTGGCCTTGCGATGCGCGGTGACGAGGCCGCGATAGGTGTTCTGTGAACGCCCCGCCGCGATGCCCTTGGAGATGATGCGGCTCGTCGTGTTCTTGCCGAGATGCAGCATCTTGGTGCCGCTATCGACCTGCTGGAAGCCGTTCGAGATCGCGATCGAGTAGAACTCGCCGCGGGAATTATCGCCACGCAGGATGCAGCTCGGATATTTCCAGGTGATCGCCGAGCCCGTCTCGACCTGCGTCCAGGAGATCTTCGAGTTCTTGCCGCGGCAATCGCCGCGCTTGGTGACGAAATTGTAGATGCCGCCCTTCCCCTCGGCATTGCCGGGATACCAGTTCTGCACCGTCGAATATTTGATCTCGGCGTCGTCGAGTGCGACGAGCTCGACCACGGCGGCATGGAGCTGGTTCTCGTCGCGCTGCGGCGCGGTGCAGCCTTCGAGATAGCTGACGTAAGCGCCCTTGTCGGCGATGATCAGCGTGCGCTCGAACTGCCCGGTGTTGCGCTCGTTGATGCGGAAGTAGGTCGACAGCTCCATCGGGCAGCGCACGCCCGCAGGGACATAGACGAACGAGCCGTCGGAGAACACCGCCGAGTTCAGCGTCGCAAAGAAATTGTCCGAGGTCGGCACCACCGTGCCCAGATACTTCTTCACCAACTCCGGGTGCTCGCGGATGGCTTCCGAGATCGGCATGAAGATCACGCCGGCGGCCTTCAACTCCTTCTGGAAGGTGGTCGCGACCGAAACCGAGTCGAACACGGCGTCGACCGCGATCTTGCTGCGCGGCTGCTCGCCCTCCGGCGCAACGACGCCCTCGAGTACGGCCACTTCACGCAACGGAATGCCGAGCTTCTCATAGGTCTTGAGAATTTCGGGATCGATCTCGTCGAGCGAGCCGACCTGCTTCTTCGGCTTCGGCGCCGCGTAATAATAGAGGTCCTGATAGTCGATCTTCGGATAATCGACGCGCGCCCAGGTCGGCTCGGTCATGGTCAGCCAGCGGCGATACGCTTCCAGCCGCCATTCCAGCATCCATGCCGGCTCGTTCTTCTTGGCGGAAATGAAACGGACCGTATCCTCCGACAGACCCTTCGGGGCCTTGTCGGATTCGATCAACGTTTCGAACCCATAACGGTATTGGTCGACGTCGATCCGCCGGACGCGGTCGACCGTCTCTTGCACGGCTGGCATTCATTCCTCCGCTCGCGGTTTCAAGGACCGCGGTGGAACAGTTCCAAAGCTCTCTTACGATGCTTTAGCGCGAAAATCACCTGCTTAGAACCGTTCAAGCTGTGTTTCGTCGCTACCCTTAATTAGGGTACTGCCAAGCTTTCGCCAAGCCTGAAGGGCCAAATCTATGTCTGTCTCGGTCGTGGACCAGCCCAGACTGAACCGCACAGCGCCCTGGGCGAGCTTTGGGCCCACTCCCATCGCCCCCAGCACATGGGACGGCTGGACCTTGCCCGACGAGCAGGCGGAACCGGAGGAGACGGCGATCCCCTCCAGATCAAAGCCGATCACGGCGGTTTCGGCGCAGAGCCCGGGAACCGTAAACAGCGTCGTATTGGGTAACCGAGGGGCCTCCCGGGAAAAGATGATCGCCCCTGGCGTCCCGAGCAGGCCAGCTTCCAGGCGATCCCGCAGGCCTTCCAGACGCTGCCTGTCCGCTTCCAGCGCGCCCATGGAAGCCTTCATAGCGGCGCCGAAGCCGACGATCCCAACGACATTTTCAGTGCCGGCCCGATGCCCGCGCTCCTGGCCGCCGCCACGCAGCAGCGGTTCAACGCCCAAAAGGCCCTCGGCAAGCACGAGCGCGCCGACTCCCTTGGGACCGCCGATCTTGTGCGCCGAGACGGTCAGAAGATCGGCCCCCAATGTCCTGATATCGAGCGGTATTTTGCCAAAGGCCTGGATCGCGTCGACATGCAGAAGGCCGCCCGCCCCATGCACCATCTCAGCCGCTTCAAGAAGGGGCTGAAGCGCGCCTGTCTCATTATTGGCTGCCATGATCGACACCAGGGCCGGCGGGCCGGCGGCGAGCCTGGCGCGGAGATCGCCGAGATCGACCACGCCAGAGGGCGTTACCGCGATCTTGGACAGGGCTTCCGGCCCAAACCGGCCGCCGGCCAGTACGGAGGGATGCTCGACGGAAGACACCAGAAGCCGCTGCACGGGACTGCCGGCGGGACCACGAAGGGCAGGCGTCAGCGCCGACGCATTGGCTTCCGTTCCTCCTGACGTGAAGACGACGTGGCGGGGCAGCGCGCCCAGCGCCCCCGCGACCGCCGCACGGGCATCCTCGACCAGCCGGCGCGCCTGCCGGCCTTCGGCGTGGACCGAGGAAGGATTGCCGGAAAGCTCCCAAGCGGCCGCCATCGCCGCCCTGGCCTCGGGGCGCAGCGGCGTGGTCGCATTCCAGTCGAGATACACCCGATCGGGCATCGAATACAATAATACCTTACTTCGGCCGCGGATTGAGCGCCGCACCCGCCAATTGGCAATGTTTCAGCGCTTCGGCAACCGCCCGCGATAACACATTGAGGCGGTTACCGGATGTTCAAGATGCTTGCTTTTTGCCCCTCGCCTCATGCTAGAACGCGGCCGAGTTTCACCGGGCGCCGTTCGCGCATCACCCGACGCAAGAACCCCTTCTCTCGCAAGGCCCGCCGACCGATCGCTGCGAGCCGGCACATATCGGTTGATGGTCTTTAAGGATCTCTCATGCCTGAGGTAATTTTCACCGGTCCGGCGGGCCGCCTGGAAGGCCGTTATCATCCGGCCAAGCAGAAGAACGCGCCGATCGCGATGGTGCTGCACCCGCATCCGCAGTTCCGCGGCAACATGAATCACCCCATCGTCTATCAGGTCTATTACGCCTTCGCCGCGCGCGGCTTTTCCGTGCTGCGCTTCAATTTCCGTGGCGTAGGCCGCAGCCAGGGCTCGTTCGACCACGGCGCCGGCGAACTGTCCGATGCGGCTTCCGCGCTCGACTGGGCGCAGACCATCAATCCCGAAGCGCGCGCCTGCTGGGTCGCTGGCTTCTCATTCGGCGCCTGGATCGGCATGCAGCTCCTGATGCGCCGGCCCGAAGTCGAGGGCTTCATCTCGATCGCGCCGGAGCCGAACCGCTATGACTTCTCATTCCTGGCGCCCTGCCCTTCCTCGGGCCTGATCGTACACGGCGACAGGGACATCGTCGCGCCCGCGAAAGACGTCAACACGCTGGTCGAGAAGCTGAAGACGCAAAAGGGAATCGTGATCGACCAGCAGACCATTCCTGGCGCGAACCATTTCTTCGAGGAGAAGATGGAGCCGCTGATGGAGACCATCACGGCCTATCTCGACATGCGGCTCGCCAACGTCCGCTAGACCTTTTTCATGACGTCGTTCGTGGCATTACTGCGCGCGGTCAATGTCGGCGGCACCGGCAAATTGCCGATGAGCGATTTGAAGGCGATCTGCGAGGAACTCGGCTTCACTTCGGTACGAACCTATATCGCGAGCGGCAATGTGGTCTTTGCCAGCCGCAAGTCCGAAGCGGCGGTGAAGGCGGTGCTGGAGAAGCGCCTTGCCGCCTATGCCGGCAAGGCGGTCGGCGTGCTGGTGCGCAGCGCTGGCGAGATCGCGCAAGTCGCATTCGACAATCCGTTTCCCAAGGCCGCGCCGAACCGCACCATGGCGATCTTCCTCGACGAGCCGCCGCCGAAGGACACGCTCGCCGCAGTGCGCGGCCGCAAGGACGAAGAGATCAAGCTTGGAAAACGCGAGATCTATGTCCACTACGGCGAGGGCATGAGCCAGTCCAAGCTCGTCATTCCCGCCGCCAAGACCGGCACCGCGCGCAACATGAATACGGTCGCTACGGTTGCGAAGATGGCCGCCGAGCTCGCCTAAGCGGCGAGCTTCGCCTGCAGTTGTGAGAGGTGCGAACGCCGCCGGTCGATGAAATCGCGCAGCAACGCCGGATAGTCGGCGCTCACCGCCGACCTGACCGACGGCCGCGCCGCAAGGCTTTCGCGCCAGCGCTTGAGCTTCGGCTTATCGTGCAAAATGCCGAAATCGCCGATCCGATCGAACACATCAAAATAGCGGAACACCGGGCCGAAGGCCGTATCGACCAGCGAGAATTTCTCGCCGTCGAACCACGGTCCGACGACCCGCGCTTCCAGCCGCGCAAACTTTGCTTCGAGCTGCGCCGCCTTGACCTTGAACGCCGCCTCATCGACCTCGGAATAGAGTCCCGCGATGTCGTTGAGCACGGCCGAGCCGAATTCGATCCAGGCGCGATGCTCGGCGCGGTGCAAGGCGCTGGCGGGATGCAGCGGATTGGCCTGCGTCTCCTCGAGATATTCGAGGATCACAGCGGACTCGAAGATCGCGTGATCGCCAACGAGAAGCACAGGCGTCTTGCCGAGCGGCGACACCTTGAGGAACCAGTCCGGCTTGTTGGCGAGATCGATGTCGATCCGCTCGAAGGCAACGCCCTTCTCGGTGAGCGCGATCACCGCGCGCTGCACATAGGGACAGAGCTTGTGGCTGACGAGCTTTAGCGGCGCGGCCATGACGCACCCTTTGATATTCATGCAACTGCATCTAATTACATGCAATTGCATGGATCGTCAAGTTGCCTCAATAAGGCCGCGAGATGATCCCTCCGGTCATCGGCATCGGCACGCCTGTCGTGGCGGGATAGCTCAGCGGCAGGCCTTTCAGGCCGCGCGCCGCCAGGAAACCGAAGGCCTGCGCCTCGATCGAATCCGAAGCCCAGCCCAGCGTGTCAGCCGCTTCCAGCGTGGCCGGGGCAAGCCTTTCGCGCAGCATGCGCAGCATGGTGAGATTGCGCGCGCCGCCGCCGGACACGATCCAGCTCTTCGGCGGCTTCGGCAACAGCGGGACTACTCGCGCAATCGCCGCCGCCGTGAACGCCGTCAGCGTCGCGGCGCCATCGGCGGGGGCGACGTGGCAAGGCTTCAGTGCGGCAAAATCGTTGCGGTCGAGCGATTTCGGCGGCGGCAGCGAAAAGAACGGCAGTTCCAGCGCCTTGGTGATCCAGGCTTCATCCACCTTGCCCAGCGCAGCGAAGCTGCCGCCCTTGTCGAACGGCTGATTCAAGTACCGGAACATGTGATCGTCAAGCAGCGCGTTGCCGGGCCCGGTGTCGCAGGCGATCAGCGTGTCGCTGCCGTCGATATAGGTGATATTGGAGACCCCGCCGATATTGACCACGACGATCGGCCCCTCGCGCTGCAGCGATTGCGCCAGCGCGCGGTGATAGACCGGTACAAAGGGCGCGCCCTGCCCGCCCGCTGCAACGTCGGCGGCGCGGAAATCATGCATCACGGGAATGTGGATGGCCTTGGCCAGCGCTGGGCCGTCGCCGATCTGCACCGTCAGGCGCCGTTCGGGTCGGTGCAGCACGGTCTGGCCGTGGAAGCCGACAATGTCGATATCCTCCACGCTGATGCGGTGCTGGGAGACGAAGGTCGCGACCGCCTCCGCATGGGCTTGCGTCACGGCCTGTTCCGCCTCACGCAGGATCCCCGGCCGCGCGTCGCGCTGCGGCAAGTGAACCGCCTCGGTCAGGGCCTGGCGCAGCAGGCCGCGCTCGCGTTCGGTATAGGGCCGGTAGCCCGATGGTCCGAAGGCATTTACCTTCCTGCCATCGGTTTCGATCATGGCAACGTCAACCCCGTCGAGCGAGGTGCCGCTCATCAGACCGAGTGTCGTCAACATCATGGTCGTCAGTACCCTCGCGAAACCCCGCCCTGCGCGCGCATTACGGCAGATTTCGGGTTCCCTAAGCTTGTACCGCGCGGGCACATCTTATAATGCCACAGCGCGCCGCGGCAGGTAGTCCGGGGTGGGCCCGCCGAATTTGCTGCAGTTAACCTAAAACAAGCATGATCAGAGTCGCCGAAAGATGACCGCTTTCAAGTCCGATTTCCTCAACGTGCTGCAGGAGCGCGGCTTCATCCACCAATGCTCGGATTTCGACGGCCTCGACGCGCTGGCCGCGAAGGGACAGGCGACCGCCTATGTCGGCTACGACTGCACCGCCCCGTCGCTGCATATCGGCAACTTCCTGACCATGATGATGCTGTACTGGCTGCAGCAGAGCGGCAACAAGCCGATCACCCTGATGGGCGGCGGCACCACCATGGTCGGCGATCCCTCCGGCAAGGACGAAACTCGCGCGCTGCGCACGATCGCGGAGATCGAGGCGAACAAGGAAAGCATCCGCGGCGTGTTCGCCAAGGTGCTGCGGTTCGGCGCCAGCTCCAGCGACGCCATCATGCTCGACAATGCGGAGTGGCTGACGAAATTGAACTGGATCGAGATGCTGCGCGACGTCGGCAAGCATTTTTCGGTCAACCGCATGCTGACCATGGACTCAGTCAAGCTCCGGCTCGAGCGCGAGCAGGAGATGAGCTTCATCGAGTTCAACTACATGGTCTGCCAGGCCTACGATTTCGTCGAATTGGCCAGGCGCGCCGGTTGCCGGCTGCAGATGGGCGGCTCCGATCAATGGGGCAACATCATCATGGGAGTCGATCTCGGCCGCCGCATGGGCACGGCGCAGCTCTACGCGCTGACGACGCCGCTGCTTACCACGGCCTCCGGCGCCAAGATGGGTAAGACCGCACAGGGCGCGATCTGGCTCAATGCGGAGGAATGCTCGCCTTACGATTTCTGGCAGTACTGGCGGAACACCGAGGACGCCGACGTCGCGAAATTCCTGAAGCTGTTCACGATCCTGCCGATGAGCGAGATCGCGAAGCTTTCGGCGCTCAAGGGCGCAGAGATCAATGAAGCCAAAAAGGCGCTGGCAGACGCCGCCACCGCGCTGCTGCACGGCACTGAGGCCGCGCGCCGGGCGGCGGAAACCGCGCGGCAGACCTTTGAGGAAGGCGCGATCGCTGAAAACCTGCCAACGGTCGAAATTCCACGCGGCGAACTCGAGGCCGGCCTTGGCGTGCTGACCGCGTTCGTCAAGGCGGGCCTTGTGGCGTCGAACGGCGAAGCGAGACGGCAGATCAAGGGCGGCGGATTGCGCGTCAATGACATCGCCGTCACCGACGAGAAGATGACGCTGTCGAATGCGAACCTCACGCCCGAAGGCGTGATCAAGCTGTCACTCGGCAAGAAGCGTCACGTGCTGCTCAAGGCTGCATAGGCGTATTCCGGGAGCGCGCTTGCGCTTTCTCTGCAAAACGCGCTCCCTCCGCTCATGGATCAAACGACGCCGCGGCAGGAGACCGTCACGCAGCCGGCGCGCATGGCGATGGTCGTGCTTTCCCTCTGCTTTGCGCTCGCGGTGCTCGGTCGCGGCCTCAGCGAAAGCTTTACCGTCTTTCTCAAGCCGATCTCGCAGAATTTTGGCTGGGACCGCGCCGAGGTGGTCTCGGTCTATTCGCTGACGTGGCTCGCAAGTGGCCTGATGGCTCCGCTGGTCGGCCGCGTGTTCGATCGCTCCGGCCCGCGCGCGGTCTATTCGCTTGGTGTTTTGCTCCTCGGCGTCGCGTTCCTGATTGCGGCGTATGCGCAGCACCTCTGGCAGTTCCAGTTGAGCATCGGTCTTTGCGTCGGCTTTGGCGCCGCGCTGATCGGCAATGTTCCCAACTCGATCCTGCTCGGCCGCTGGTTCGGACCGCGGCTGCCGACCGCGATGGCCGTGGTCTATTCGGCGATGGGCGGCGGCGTGCTGGTGTTGCTGCCGACCTCACAGCTCCTGATCGATCACGTCGGCTGGCGCGGCGCCTACCAGCTCTTCGGTGTGATCGTGCTGGGCCTGCTGGTGCCGCTCTCGCTCCTGCCGTGGCGGCGTTTCGCCGACGGCGCGCCGCATGTCATGAGGAAAGCGGACGACGATCTCCGTGACGAAGGCTGGACGTTACTCAACGCCATGCGCCACCACGCCTTCTGGGCGCTGTTCTCGACTTTCTTCTTTACCGCTGTCGGCATGTATGCGATCTCGGCGCAGATCGTAGCCTATCTGATCGACGCCGGATTTCCTCCGCTGCAGGCCGCCACCGCCTGGGGCTTTTCTGGAGTCGTGCTGCTGTTCGGCATGCTGGGCGTGACCTCGCTCGACGGGCTGATCGGCCGCCGTCCTTCGGTGCTGATCAGCTACGCCATCTCGATCGTCGGGATATTCCTGCTCTGGCTCATTCAGTATTACCCGAACTACTGGCTCTTGACCGCCTTCGTGCTCACCTTCGGCAGCATGATCGGTTCGCGCGGTCCGCTCATCAGCGCCACCGCAATCAAGTTCTTCCGCGGCAAACGGGTAGGAACCATCTTGGGCACGATCTCGATCGGCAGCGGACTGGGATCTGCGCTCGGTTCCTGGACCGGAGGCCTGCTGCACGACTTCACGCACAGCTATAGCCAGTTGATCGTGTTCTCCCTGATCAACGTCATCCTCGGCATGCTGCCGTTCTTGGTCGTGCCCGCACTGCGGCGCTAGCTAGTAACTCGGCCGCAATCCCGACCACCGCCCCGATGATGGACGCCGAGCCGGAGCTCTGCGTCACTTCCGTCACGAAGGAGCGATCGATCTTGAAGAGGCGGCGAGACCACAAAAGGGACGTTAGGAAAGTCGGTTATCGCTGCATTAACAGGGGCTTGCAGGCGTTGGCGAAGTGCCGCCGGATGAATTGCTCGCCGGCAGGTCGATCGGATTGCCCTGTTTGCCGGTGTTGAATTCCATGATCTTCCGCGTCACCCCGGGCAGGATCGCGGAAATCGGATTGATCCGCAGCACCGGCGCGCCCGGCGATCCCACAACTTCATAGGTGACGCCGATAAGTCCCTCGTTGCTGCCGCCGCCGAGGAATATGCCGAATAACGGGATCTGGCCGAACATGTTGTTCAGCCCGTACATCGGCACGATGGTGCCGCTCATGCACACCTTGTTGGTGTTGTAGTCGATGCTGCCCTCGATCGTCAGGCCGATGGTCGGGCCCTTGACCACCCCTTCGCGAATCGCGAGCTGGCCGCTTTGGCGGGTGAACTCGGCGCGCAGCGCCGAGAAGGAGATGCCGTTCGGAGCGTTGGCCGGCCCGCCAGCCGCGGCGCGATCGAGTGCGCCCTCTCCCTTCACCGAGAAATCCTTGACGTTGAGCAACCCTTCCTTGGAATTGGGCTCGGATGTCGGCGGCTCCATCGCCAACATGAGCTGGCCGCCGATCACCTTGGAATAGGTGTCGGTGAAACGGAAGAACGCACCCGCATCATTGGTTTGCAGCATGACGACGTCGCGTGACTGGCTCTGGCCGCGGCCACGCAGTTCCGCAGTCACCGGTGTGTCGCGTCCTACCTTGCCGTTGAGCGTGAAGGCCTTGATGACGCCGCCGCGGCGGGACATTTTCAGATCAACGCCGCGCAACGCCTCGCCGTTGTAACCGGCTATCGCGCCGAGCTTGAGATCGAAATCGAAATCGACGTTCTTGGTCTTGCTCTTGGCGTCGTCCTTGGAGCTACCCGAGATCGCCGATTTGAGGAAAGCGCGGCCGTCGAACACATCGCCGCGCATGGTAACCTTGACGACGCCGTTCTGGTCACGCTCGGCCTTCAGCGAGGCCTTGTCGCCTTCGCTCGGCGAGTAGGTCGGGAAGTTCGCATTCAAGAGATCGCCGTTCTGGTCGACTTCCAGCGAGCCCTTGATCGAAACGCCCGGACCGCCGTCGATAACGATGTCCTCGAACCGCGTCGACTGCGCCTTCGGCACGACGTTGAAGGTCGCCTTGCCCGATCGGCCAGGCACCTTGGTCCAGCCGGGCAGGATGTTGTCGAGCTTGAGCTGGGTGAGATCAGCCTCGATGCCCATCTTGCTGTCATGATCGCTCGAGATCTTGCCGACCAGCTTGATCGGGATCGAGCCGGACATCGCAGGCCCGAGATCAATCCCGAGCCGCGCGCGGCTGGCATCGTCCAGTGTTGCCGCCAGCCGAACATCGGCATCGCCCTCGGTCGGCTTGCGATAATCCAGCGTCGCCGTCTGCCCGTTGATCTTCACGTCGCCCTTGACCTGATAGCCCTGATTGTTGGCGACGATCTTCAGGCTGTTGGCCTCAAGCTTCTGGCTCATCACGAGCTTGTCGGCCGAAAAGCCGTTGAGGTCGGCGGTGACGGCGTAACTGGTGTTTTCCTTGGTCAGCTCGCCCTTGACCGGCATGCCCAGATTGAGGACGGCCGAGAACGTGCCTTTGCTGGTGTTGGGATCGATCGGCGTCGCCATGACGTCGCTGAGGCGGTCGGACGCCATGATCTCGGCCGCGGCCGGCACCGGCCCGTCGATCTTCAGCTTGACCCGCGAGGGCGGCGGTTTGGAATGCGTGTCCGGCACCTCGAACGAGAAATCAGAAATGGTGAGTTTGCGGCCATTGGGCGTGTCGGCAATCGCCTGCCCGATCGTCACCGTCGCGGTACGGCCGGTGACATGCGCCTTCAGATCCGCATCATGCACCGACGGCAGGCCGTCGACCGGGCGTACCGTCACGCCATTCGCGACAATGTTGACGGAGAGGCCGTCATCGGGAATCGGCGGCCCCTTGCGCGGCAGATTCTTCACCAGCGTGTTGACGCCGATCTCGATGCGCTGGAGCGACCCACCTTCGATGCGCTCGATCACCCATTCGCGCACCTCCGGCACAATCAGCGCCGGCCAGAGCCGCTTCAAGGCGGACGCCGACATCGGCGTGCCGGCAAAGCCGAGTTTGATGAGCGGCTCGTTCGCATAGTCGATGCTGCCGGTGCCGGCGACGCCGACCTCGCCGTTGCTGATATCGGCCTGGGCCAGTACCACCTGCTTGTGCTCGGTATCGAAACGGAAGCCTATGTTGATGCGGTTGAAGATCAGCGGCGGGCTGTTGTCGATGCCGGCAAGCACGATGGTGCCGCCGGACAGGCCGAGTTGCCAGTCGTTGACCCTGTCGTTCGGCGGCTCGAGATGCGCGAGCAGCGTGATACGGTTGGCGCCGGAGATGATCTTGAAGGGGGCAACCAGCACGCGCCGTCCGGCATCCCACTCGACGTTCACTTCCGCCGAGTCGATCGCCATCGGATAATCCGGCGTGTCGGTGTCGATGATGGTGCCGGCGCCAGCCACGAGCTTGCCACGGAAATAGGTCGGCAAACCATCGCGGCCGAGTTCGCCCTTGAGCTCGCCGGTCAGCGGCAGGTTGGCGCTGTAGGTGACATCCTTCAGCCGCAGCGCGAGCAGGATGTTGGAGGTCGGGACGTCCTTGGCGCGGATGTCGACCGAGCGCACGCCGTTCGCTCGCGGGCCGACGGTGACGCGGAGCGACCAGGGTTTTGCGCCCTCTTCGCCGAAGCTGAGCGCGACGCCGCCACCGCTCGGCCGGCGCAGGCTGAGACTGATATTCTCAAAATTCCATTTGTTGCCGCGCTGCTGATCATCGACGATCAGGTTGCCGTTCTTCAGACCGATCTCGTTGAGGTTCTGGCCGTCGAGGCCGGTCAGGCTGAGGCTATCGAGCCAATCAAGCCCGGCAAGGAGTCCGCTGGTCGCTGAAGCAGAGGACGCGGGCGGCGGCCGCGGCAGCGGGATGGCGGGCGCCGCCGGCGCGCCCGCGGCGGGCTGCTGACCGGGAACAAGCGCGCCACCTGCAGCCGTGGCGGCTGCGCGTTTCGAGGCGACGCCGGTTGCGAGCGGCTTGTTGGTGTCACCGGTCGAGACCGTGACGTAGCCGTCCGGCGTAATGCGGATCGAGAGCTCGGCGTCCACCAGATTGAGGCTTTCGGCGCGCAACCGACCCATCAGCAGCGCCATGCCGGACAGCCGCACCTCGGCTTTCGGCGCGCTCGCCACGATCGCATGGTCGCGGTCGCGAACGACGATGTCGCGGATACGAACGGCGATGCGTATCCGCCCTGCCCGTTCGATCTGCGTGCCGCCGACTTCGACGGTGTTGCCGTTGCCGATATTGTCCGCGATGGCTGCGGCGAGCCACGGCGTTGCGATGTCGAGACTGATGGGGCCCGCGCCCAATCGCCACCACAAACCGCCGAAGCAGACGGCAAAGATCACGGCCAGCGTCGCGATGACGACGGCGAGGCGGCGGACCCAGCGTTCGCCTGCGAGCCATCTCTGCACCGACGAAATCCGGTCGCCAATGCGGTGAATACCGGAAGTCGGGCGGGAAAGGAGCCGGCGCGCGCGATGGCCGGCCGCCTCGTCATGCTCATGGTCCCAGCCGGCGTCGTCCCATTCGCGGGGGGCCTGCTTTGACCGCCCTTGATGTTGGTCTTGATGTTGACCTTGGGCGGACGGATTCCGCGACCGGCGTTCTCCATTGGACTGATCGGCGCTTTGGCTGCGCCCGTCGACAGGTGGAGAACGCCCCTGTGCGGGCATCGATGCCAGTTCCTGATTGGTCCTGTTGCTCATCATCTGGCGCTAAAAGCTCACTCAACGAGCGGACAGGCGGTGCGTCGAAATCCTTGTAACCATACCCCGAGGCCGTCAGACTTGCCCAGCCATCGGCCCGAATCCGGCACGCCGAAGGTTCGCAATACCGTAATGATTGATCCGCCGAAAGCGACGAAAGGAAGGCGTATGTCCAAGAAATCGCGCAAGAAATCCCCCAAACCCGCCTCCAGGCAACCGCAAAAGGCAAAATCGTCGAAAGCCTCTAAAACCCGGATCACCAAGGCCAGCCGAACGGCCAAGGAAGCGCCCAGGAAATCGATTCAGAAGCCGAACAGAAAATCGAACACGGCATCGAGCAAGAAAGGATCGACTGGAACATCGCACAAGGCGACATCGAAACGGTTAAAATCTCCTTCCTCGGCCGCCTCCCCAACCTCGCGCACCAAAAGTTCAGCCGTGGAAAAAGCTCATGTCCTGACCGACGGCGCCAAAGCCCCCGCCTTCCATCTGACCCGCGACGGCGGCGGCATGATCGCGCTATCGGATTACGCCGGCAAGAAGCTGGTGCTGTTCTTCTACCCCAAAGCCGATACGCCCGGTTGCACCAGGGAGGCGATCGACTTCACGCGGCTCAAGAGCGCGTTCGCCGACTGTGGAACCGAAGTGCTCGGCATCTCCGGCGACTCACAAAGCGCGCAGGAGAAGTTTCGCGACAAACACAAACTCGCGGTTCCTCTGATGTCGGATGAAAAGCACGAGATGCTCGAGGCCTATGGCGCCTGGGGCGAAAAATCGATGTACGGCCGGACGTTCCTAGGGATTATTCGGACCACGGTGCTGATCGATTCCGGCGGCCAGGTCGCGCGAATCTGGCGCCATGTGAAGGTCGATGGACATGCCGACCAGGTGCTGGCCGCGGCGCAGACCCTTTGACGAAAACGACGCATTTCCAGAAAATTAACCATGACGGGGTCAGATTGTCTTCGCAATTTTGGCCGTACGGAACCCGCTTCCGACCGGCACGGGAGTGCCGATGTCGAACCGTTCCGGTCAGTATTCAGAGTACTCCCAGCACCACCCGCACGATCACGGCCGGCCCTTCAAGAGCCGCGCCGCACCCCAGGCTGCTCCTGCGACGGTTGCCGTCGCGTCGGCGCAAGCGCTATCGGGTTACACCATCATGCATGCGGGCAAGCAGGTCCGCTTCGGCCCGGTGGCATTCTGGATCGTGGTCGGCACGGTGACGCTCCTCGGCATGTGGTCGGCCGCGACCGCCACCTATTTCGCTTTCCGCGACGACGTCCTGACCCGCCTGATCGCCCGTCAGGCCGAGATGCAATATGCCTATGAGGATCGCATCGCCGAACTGCGCACCAAGGTCGATCGCACCACCAGCCGGCAATTGCTCGATCAGGAACAGTTCGACCAGAAGCTCGACCAGATCATGCGCCGGCAGACCGCGCTGGAATCGCGCGCCACCGCGCTCGGCACCATTCCCGATGTGACGGGATCGATCCGTCCACCGGCCCGCGGAGCTGCGGCCTCCGAACCGGGTACTGGAACACCCAAGCCAAACCCTATTAGCGACACGGTGATCTTCGTCGCCCCTCCGGATCGGGAGGCGCGGCTCGAATCGCGAGCGCCCATCTTCAGCGGCCCGCCCCCGAGTCAGCTCGCCAAAAATCAGGGCGTCGACAGCGCGCTGGTACGCCTGCAGAGCTCGCTCGACCAGATTGAGAGCCGCCAGATGGCGGCCCTGAGCTCGTATGAAGACGGCATGGAATCGAGGGTGCGCCGGATGCGCGGCGTCATCACCGATCTCGGCCTCGACATGGCGCAGCTGGAAGCCGCGGCGCCGCGCGCGCCGATGGGCGGGCCTTTTGTCCCCGTGAAACTGTCAGGCGATGCAAGCGCATTCGACCGCCAGCTTTACCGGATCAACATCACCCGCGCGCAGATGGACCGGCTCAACCGCACGCTGGCGCTGGTGCCCTATCGCAAGCCCGTCATCGGCGAGGTCGAGTTCACCTCGGGCTTTGGTGTGCGCTCAGATCCCTTCCTCGGCCGGCCCGCGATGCATACCGGCCTCGATTTCCGCGCCCAGATGGGCGATCCCGTGCGCGCGACGGCCAACGGCAAGGTCGTCAATTCCGGCTGGAGCGGCGGCTATGGCCGCATGGTCGAGATCGACCACGGCAACGGGCTTTCCACCCGCTACGGCCATCTCTCGCAAATCGACGTCAAGGTCGGCGACGCCGTGAGAATCGGCCAGGTGATCGGCGAAGTCGGCTCGACCGGACGCTCCACCGGACCGCATCTGCATTATGAAACGCGCATCGATGGCGAAGCCGTCGATCCCCAAAAATTCCTGCGCGCCGGCGTCCGCCTCAGCGCGGGCTAGCTAGTGGCTCGCGTCGTGGCCGACTTCACCGGTGATGATCGGCCCGAACAACTCCCATGACTCGCCGTTGAAGCGCATCAGTTGCATCTGCTCGATCGGATTGTAGTCATCGGGTGAGGTATTGATGGTGATTCCCGGCAGCAACATGTCGGAGGTGAAGTTCTTCAGGTTTGCTGCCTGCTTCATCACGTTCTCACGCGTGAGATTGTCGCCGCACTGTTTCAGCACCTGGATCAGCGCCTGCGATTCCACATAGGCATAAGCATTGTTGGAATTGGCTTTGTCGCCCTCCGGGTACCATTTGTCCATGAACGCCCGCCATTTCTGCATGCCGGGATCGTCCTTCCAGATCGGATCGGTCGGATCTTTGACGTAGGCGGTCGAGATGATGCCCTTGGAATATTCGAGGCCCGCCGGCTTCAGCACCGAGGCGATTGTGGTCGCCGTGTTGGCCAGGAAGAATTTCGGCTTCCAGCCGAGCTCGCCGACTTTGCGGATCGCCTGCGCCGAACCCTTCGGCGCCGCCCAGGAGAAGAAGATGTCGGCGCCGGAATCATGCAGTGCGACGATCTGCGAGTTGATCGAGGGATCGCTGACCTCATAGGATTTGTCGGCGATGATCATGCTGACCTTGGCGCCGAGCCCGTCTTTCAAGCCCTTGAACTGATCCTTGCCGGCATCGTCATTCTGCCAGAACACAGCGATCTTGCTGTTCGGAAAATGCTCGAGGATGTATTTCGCGTAGATGTGGCCTTCGCTCTGGTAGTTGGGCTGGAAACCCATGGTCCACGGAAAATTCTTGGGATCGCCGAATTTGGTGGCGCCCGATGCGACAAAGAGCTGCGGTACCTTCTTGGCGTTCATGTATTTCATGATCGCCGAATTGGACGGCGTGCCCAGCGACTGGAAGATGAACAGGACTTCGTCGCTCTCGACCAGCTTGCGAGCCTGCTCGATCGCCTTCGGCGGGCTATAGGCATCGTCATAGCTGATGAAATTGATCTTGCGGCCGTTGACGCCCCCTTCCGCATTGATCATGTCGATGTAGGCCTTTTCGGTCTTGCCGATCACGCCATAGGATGAAGCCGGCCCGCTATAGGGCATGATGTTGCCGATCTTGATCTCGGTATCGCTCGCGCCGGGATCGTATTTCTTCTGGGCCTCGGCTGCGCTTGCCACGAAAACCGCGGCGGCGGCGACAGCAGCAATCGAAATTCGACGTCTCGTAACGGCCCGCATCGTTCTCTCCCACTTCAAATGATTTGTTTTGCCCAAGCTTCGCAAGCGGCGCGCCGGCTTGCAAGCACGGCCTTCGTTCAACTTATTCCGCAGCGCGAAACAGCATTGTTGCCAGCGGCCAATTGTGATTGATGCAGAATGGCGATGAGGGATTTGACTTGGCAGAGAGAAGGATAGGTCCGCGACACCCCCGGCTCGGCGAAGCCGGCTTCCACGTGGCGCGATGGCTCGCCGCGCGGACCATGGGACCCGCCGGCTTTCACCCCCTCGGTTCCGGGTTTGCCGACCGTTGCATCGACGAGATTCGTGCAAAGCTGGCACGCGGCGGGACAGTTTTTCTCGCGGGGATCGGGCTCCCGGGCACGCACAATTCCGGCGTGGCACTTGTCGAAGTGACACGGCAAAACGGGCCCCGTCTGATCCTCAACAATGAGGAAGAGCGTTTCTCCGGCAACAAGCACACCACGGAATATCCGGCGCGCTCCATCGATGCCATGATCGCGGCGTTGCGCGGAATTGGCCGCGACGTCGGCGACATCGACGCCTGGCTCACCAGCTGGAATTACATCGCGCTGGCCGGAACCCTGGCACGTACGATGCTGGAAGAGGCTCCGCAAAGCCTTGCGCTGGCGGGTGTCGCGGACGCGACGGCGTTCGATCGCCGGCGGCTGGACCAGATGACGCGTTCGCCAAAGATCCTGGCGCGACAGTTGGGGCTCGCGGAGCGAGTCCAGCTGATCTGCATGCCCCATCACGGCAATCATGCATGGTTCTCGTTTGCGGCTTCGCCCTTTGCCGATGACGATGAACCTGTGGCTATCGCCGTGCTCGATGGCACCGGCGATACCGGGTCGATATCTCTCTACGTCGTCGAAAAGGGCGCGATGCGGCCGCTCTACTGCAACAACAGCATCTTCGATTCACTTGGAATGTTCTACAGCGTGATCTCCTCGACGCAGGGGGGCTGGACCTGGCTGTCGAGCGAAGGCCGCTACATGGGCGCGGCAGCCTGGGGCGACATGAACCGGACCAGCAACCCCTACTACGCGCGATTGAAGGAAGTCCTGCAGCTCGGTGGCAACGGCGAAGTGCGGCTCAATCGCGCCATGGCGAACTGGTACCGCGACCCTTCGATCCACCCCTACAAGGCTCCGCTGATCGACATCCTGGGAGAACCGCTGAAACCCGAGCAGCTCTGGAATCCTGATGCCGTGCTCCGCGTCGAGGACATCAAGCACCGGGGCGATACGCAGGAGCGGCTCGACAAGGCGGCCGCGACCCAGCTCGTGTTCGAAGACGCGATGATCCATGTCGTGGATCATCTGTTGCGCGTCACGGGTGCAAACCGCGTGGTGCTGACGGGCGGCGTGGCGCTCAATGCCGTCGGCAACATGCGGCTGCTCGAACATTTTAACGAGACATGGTTCGCGGAAAACCAGCAGCGCAAGGCGCGCCTGCATCTCTGGGTGCCGCCGGTGCCCGGCGATCCCGGCGTCACCATCGGCGCGGCCTGGCTGTTCGCACATCTGGCGGGTGCGCCGCGCGGAGCGCCGATGACGCACGCATTTTACTGCGGCCTGCCGCCAGTGCAGGGCGATATTGAAGCCGCAATCAAGGCCGACGATATCGCCTCGCAGCGCATCGGCGACATCTCCACCGATGCCGGCCGCGACGCGGTTGCCAATCTCATGGCCTTCATGGTGGCGCAAAACGGCGTGATCGCGATCTACCAGGGCGCGGCCGAGACCGGTCCGCGCGCGCTCGGCCATCGCTCGATCCTCGCCAACCCCTGTAACGCCGCCGCGCGCGAAAACCTCAACGAGCGCGTCAAATACCGCGAGGCGATCCGTCCGCTGGCGCCGATGGCGACGCTGGAAGCGGCGCGCGAGTATTTCGAGCTGCTCGAAGGCGCCGGTGACAGCGATTACAACGCCTACAACTACATGGTGCTGACTGCGCGCGCGAAGCCGCATGCCAAGGAGAGAATTCCGGCCGTGATCCATGCCGACGGCACCGGCCGCATCCAGATCGTTCGCGCGGACGACGATCCCCTCACCTACGCCTACCTGAAAGCGCTCGGCTGCCGCATCGGCGTGGAGATGTCGGTCAACACCTCGTTCAATGTCGCTGGTCCCATTGCGCAGACGCCACAGCAGGCGATCGACACGCTGCGGCGCTCGAAGGGGCTGGACGTGGTGCTGCTGGTCGCGAGCAACGGCGCTGTCACCGCCGCCTGGCACGGCGGCGCGCGCGACAGCGGCCGGTTTACCGGGTGGCTTTCGGCGTGGAAGGCCGCGCGGTAGGGCGTAGACTTGCCCGCGCCGCCACTTACGCTACGTCCGCTTCGCTTTCGAGGGCAGCCTAATTGCTGCCCTCAATCCAAGACTTACCGCATTTGACCGCATTGAGACATGGAGCCTGACCAGCTTCTGAGGCTGGTCAGGGTGCCACTTTCTATTCGCTGCCTTGGCCTTGGTCGCAAAGTGCTGGTCTTAAGCCACCGCCCAAGTCATATTCTCGGCGTCGTCAAATCCGACGAGGTGGTCCAATGAGGCGGCGGGAATTCATCGGAGGCTTTGTCGCCAGTTCAGTTCTGTTGCCCCGTGTGTCCAGAGCGCAGCTGCCGTCAAAACAGAGACGGATCGCGATTGTGGCACCTTCCCGCTCGATAGAGGATCTCAGGACGAACCCAGTTAATCGGGCATTTCTCGATGAGCTTGCGCGTTTGGGCTTTGTCGAAGGGCAAAATCTGGTCATTGATCGCTATTCGGGAGGCGGCCATATGGACAGCTATCCTGAGTTGGCCCGAACGGTTGTAAGCAAAAATCCAGAGGCAATCCTGACCTCCGCCGGTCCCATGACCCTCGCCCTCAAGGCAGCGACACAGAGCATTCCAATAGTCACGATCATAGGGGACCCCGTCGTCTGGGGGCTTGCGGCAAGTCTCGCGCGGCCGGGCGGAAATGTGACCGGCGTTACCGTTGATGCTGGGATAGAGCTTCATGGAAAGCGGCTGGGCCTTTTACGAGAGATAAGGCCTGAGGCTTCGCGAGTAGTCTATCTTGCATCTTCGTCGGCATGGAAGCAGCCTCAAGCCGCCATGGTCCGAGAGGCGGCACAAGCATCCAAGCTTTCCTTAGCGCACGCAGACCTCGGGAGTAACTTGAACGATGCCGCTTATGAGACAGCTTTCGCAGCAACCGATTGGACCAAGGCAGATATGCTGCTGGTCTCGGATGAACCAGAGCACCTATCCCGTAGTAGAACTCTGGTTGATTTAGCCACCAGCGTTCGAATCCCAACCTGCTATCCTTTTCGTGATCTTGTCGTGGCCGGAGGGCTCATGGCGTACTATCGGGATTTGCTTGATGCGTTTCGGCAGTTAGCCGCTCAGATGGGGCAGATATTATCCGGTCAGTCCCCCGCAGAGATGCCGTTCCGGCAACCCACCAATTTCCGCCTATCAATCAATACGAAAGCGGCCCAGAAAATTGGAGTGGTGCTGCCGCAGACATTGCTCGTCGGCGCCAACGAGGTGATCGAATAGGCATTCTTGCTGACATGCGCGAGTCCCGGTTCTGGCCGACCCTGACTTATAGGCTTTCGCGCGGTTCTCGAAGACATGGCGCACATCAACCGCGACTTGATCCGCAGCGCGCCATGATCAATGAGTAAACGCCTCTAACTCGCCGCCGCGTCAAAACTCTTGGCCGGCGTGGTCGACCAGTCGAAGCGGTCGATGAGGCCGGCGGTCTCGTCCAGTCCCAGCATCAGGTTGAGGTTCTGCACCGCCGCGCCCGAGGCGCCCTTGCCGAGATTGTCGAGCACCGCGACGAGGCGCGCCTGCTGCAACTTGTCGGAGCCGAACACGTAGAGCTTCATCGCATTGGTGCCGTTCAGGCTCTCCGGCTGCAGCGTCGAAAGCGAAGCGGCCTCTTCGAGCGAAGCCACCTCGACAAAGCGCTCGCCTTCATAGGCCCTGGCCAGCATTGCCTGCAGATCCTTCAGCTTCGGCACCGAGGGCAGCGCATAAAGCGGCAACGGCACTTCGACGATCATGCCCTGGGCGTAGCGGCCGACCGACGGCGCGAAGATCGGCGGATGCTCGAGCCCGCCATGCAGCTTCATTTCCGGCACATGCTTGTGCGCCAGCGACAGCCCGTAGATGCGGTATGGCACCTTGGTGAAATTTTGCGAACCCTGGTCTTCGAATTCCTCGATCATCTTCCGCCCGCCGCCGGAATAGCCGGAGACGGCATTGACCGAGAGGGGCCAGCTCGACGGGAGAATTTTCGCGTCCGTCAACGGCCGCACGAGCGAGATGAATCCGGTCGGATAACAGCCTGGATTGGAGACGTAGCGCGCAGCCTTAATCACGGCGCGCTGCGTTCGTGTCAGTTCGGGAAAACCATAGGCCCAGCCCTCGGCGGTCCGATAGGCCGTGGAAGCATCGATCACCCGCGTCCTGTCGTTCTCGATGAAGCCGACCGCCTCGCGGGCGGCGGCGTCGGGCAGGCAGAGGATCACCACGTCGGCGCGGCTGATGATCTGCTTGCGCGCGGCAGCGTCCTTCCGCCTGGCGGGATCAATCGAGATCAGCTCGATATCCTTGCGGCCGGCCAATCGCTGCAGGATCTGCAGGCCGGTCGTGCCAACTTCGCCGTCGATGAAGATTCTCGGTGCCATGGCGGTGCCTCCAGCGCTGCCGGGCGCACTCATACGCGCCAATCGCCAGTCTAGCCAACCCATTTTAAGGGATTACGGCAGCGTATTTAAGCGCTGCTGCACGAGATTTTAGCGCTTCCGCCTGGAGACGATCTCGATCATCTGGCCTTCGTCGCCATCCGGCGCGTGCGCCTTGGCATCGTCATAGGCGGTCAGCGCCGCGCGGCTGACCGGTACGGCCGGAAGCAGCGCCTCGGCGAGTGCGACGGCATATGCCGCATCCTTGTGGCGCAACGCCGCGGTGAAGGAGGCGCCGGAGAAGTCGCGGGCGACCATGCGCCTTGAATGACGGATCACCTGCGGGCTTGCCACCGCGCCGGTGGCCAGTGCTTCGGCCACCAGATTCATGTCGAGGCCGGCCTGCTCTGCCATCGCGACGCCCTCGGCGAGGCTTGCGATCTGCACGGCGCCCATCAGGTTGTTGATCAGCTTGAACACCGTCCCGGTGCCAACGGCGCCGAAATGCCGGATGGTACTGCCGATCGGTGCGAGGTAAGGCCTGGCCTTGTCGAGGTCGGCTGCATCGGCTCCTACCAGAAGCGTCAGCTTGCCGTCGGCAGCGGCTGACGGCAGGCCGGTGACGGGGCAATCGATGTAGATCAGTCCGCGCGAGCGCAACTCACGCGCCATGTCGAGCGCATGCTGATACGACACCGTAGAGCATTCGATCGCGAGCGTGCCGGCTTTCATGGTCGCCGCGGCGCCGCCCTTGCGGAGCCAGACGCGCGTCGAGGCCTCATCATCGGCGACCATGGTGACGACCGCGTCCGCATTGATCGCGGCATCCTCGGGCGACGTCGCCCAACGCGCGCCGCGAGCGACCAGATCGTCGGCCTTCGCCTTGCTGCGATTCCACACCGCGACCTTGAGGCCGGCATCGAGATAGCGGCCGGCCATGCCGTGGCCCATGCGCCCGAGACCGATGAATGCGACGCGGGTCATGGCTAATCCACGTCCTCGATCGCATCCGCCGTGGTGCCGAAGGCGCGCTGCGCCAGCGTCGCCGCCATGAACTCGTCGAGGTCGCCGTCAAGCACCCCTGATGTGTCGGACGTGTGCACACCGGTGCGCAAATCCTTCACCATCTGATAGGGCTGCAGCACGTAGGAGCGGATCTGGTGACCCCAGCCGATATCAGTCCTGGCGGCTTGATCGGCGGCGGCCTTTTCCTCGCGCTTCTTCAGCTCGATCTCGTAGAGCCGCGCGCGCAGCATGTCCCAGGCCTGCGCCCGGTTCTTGTGCTGGGAGCGGCCGGCCTGGCAGACCACCGCAACGCCGGTCGGGAGATGGGTCAGCCGCACCGCTGATTTGGTCTTGTTGACGTGCTGGCCGCCGGCACCGCCCGACCGCATGGTGTCGGTGCGGACGTCGCTCTCCTTGATGTCGATCTTGATGCTGTCGTCGATCACAGGGAAAATCTGCACCGACGAAAACGAAGTGTGCCGCCGCGCGTTGGAGTCGAACGGCGAAATGCGCACCAGCCGGTGCACGCCGGCCTCCGTCTTCAGCCAGCCATAGGCGTTATGACCTGAGATCTGGATGGTGGCGGATTTGATCCCGGCTTCCTCGCCCTGGGACTCTTCGAGATATTCGATCTTGAAGCCGTGCTTCTCCGCCCAGCGCGTGTACATGCGCAAGAGCATCTGCGCCCAGTCCTGGCTCTCGGTGCCGCCGGCGCCGGCATGGACTTCGAGATAGGAATCGAACTTGTCGGCTTCGCCGGACAACAGCGCTTCCAGCTCGCGCCGCGCGACTTCGCTCTTGAGGTTCTTCAGCGCCTTTTCGGCGTCGGCAACCACGGCCGCATCGTTCTCGGCCTCGCCGAGCTCGATCATGCCGACATTGTCCTCGAGCTCGCGCTCGACCTTGCCGATGCCCGACAGCGCATCCTCCAGCGAGGTGCGCTCCTGCATCAGCTTCTGTGCTTTTTGGGGGTCGTTCCAGAGATTGGGGTCTTCGGCGAGCTTGTTCAGCTCGGCCAGCCGCGCCGTCGATTGCTCGACGTCAAAGATGCCTCCTCAGCAGCCCGACCGACTGCTTGATCTCTTCTACCAACCGTTCAATTTCGGCGCGCATGGTGTTCTCGGGTTCAAATTTGCAAAAGGGGATGTAGCGGCGGGCGGGCCGAGGCGCAATCGGTCCGCGCCTTCTATCTACTGCCTTCCGCCGCTAATAAAGCCCGCCGGTGCCCGGACGCATGATGGTGCCGGCATCGGGCGACGTACCCTGAGGTATCAGGACGCGGTTAAAGTCGGCATCGGCGACGCCAATGACGGAGTAGTTATCTGGCGGCGCCGTGCCCGGCTTGAACGCTTCCAGGATGGTGCCGGCGTTCTCGCCAGGTCCCGCGCGCATGCCGGTCTTGGAAACGACGCGGATCAGCTTGATGCCGGCCGGAACCTTGAACGGCACTGCCGGCTTGTCGGCCAGTGCGAGCTTGAGGAAATCGCGCGCAATCGGAGCGGCGAGATGACCGCCGGTCGCCGCATTGCCCTTGCCCAGCGGCCGCGGCTTGTCATAGCCCATATAGATGCCGACCGCGATGTCGGGCGAGAAGCCCACGAACCAGGCGTCCTTTGCCTCGTTGGTGGTCCCGGTCTTGCCGGCGATCGGCTTGCCAACTTCCCTGACGACGGTCGCGGTGCCGGCATTGACGACGCCTTCCAACAGCGAGGTGATCTGGTAGGCGGTCATGGCGTCCAGCACCTGCTCGCGGCGGTCGACGAGCTGCGGCTCGGGCTGGTTCTTCCAGCCACCTGGCGCGTCACAGCCGCGGCACTCGCGGGCATCGTGCTTGAAGATGGTGTGGCCGTAGCGATCCTGGATGCGGTCGATCAGGGTCGGCTTCACGCGGCGTCCGCCATTGGCGATCATCGAATAGGCCGTCACCATGCGCATGACCGTCGTCTCGCCTGCGCCGAGCGCGTAGGAGAGATAATTCGGCAGCTCGTCATAGACGCCGAAGCGGCGCGCATATTCCGAGATCAAGGGCATCCCGATATCCTGCGCCAGCCGCACCGTAACGGTGTTGAGCGACTGCCGCAGCGCGTTGCGCAGCGTCACCGGTCCCTGATATTTGTTGGCGGAGAAGTTTTCCGGCCGCCATACGCCGGCGCCCTGCCCCTGGTCGATTTCGATCGGTGCGTCGAGCACCACGGTCGAAGGCGTGTAGCCGTTATCCAATGCCGCCGAATAGACAATCGGCTTGAACGACGAACCCGGCTGCCGATAGGCTTGGGTGGCGCGGTTGAACTGGCTCTGGTCGAACGAGAAGCCGCCGACCATCGCAAGCACACGGCCAGTCCACGGGTCCATTACGACCATGGCACCCGACACTTCCGGTATCTGCTCGAGACGATATTGGCCGTCGACCGGATTGCCCTCCCGGAACAGGGGATCGACATAGATCACATCGCCGGCTTGCAGCACCTGCGACACTGATGTCGGCGTCTTGCCCTTCGCCCCACCGGAGGCCGCCCTCGCCCATTTCACGCCATCGAGCGAGACGAGGCCGGTCTTGCGCTCCTTGCTCACGGCGCCACCGAGATCGCGTGCGGGCTGGAAGCCGACGCGGGCGGACTGATCGCTGGTCTCCAGCACCACCGCCATCTGCCAGGGCGAGATGTCGGACAGCGATTTGATTTCGGCGAGCTTGACGCCCCAGTCGCCCGAAATATCCAGCTTCTGGATCGGACCGCGATAGCCCTGCTCTTCGTCATATTTGACGAGGCCGGCCACCATGGTCTTGCGCGCCATCACCTGGATTTTCGGATCGAGCGTGGTGCGGACCGAGAGGCCGCCCTCATAAAGCTTTTTCTCGCCGTAGCGCTCAAAGATGTCCCGGCGGACTTCCTCGGCGAAATATTCGCCGGCGAAAGTGTGCGCGCTGTTGGAACGGCCGGCCACGACCAGCGGGTCCTTGCGCGCCTTGTCGGCATCGGAGGCCTTGATCCAGCCATTCTCCTGCAGACGGTCGATCACGTAGTTGCGGCGCTCGACGGCGCGGTCATGATTGCGCACGGGATGCAGCGCCCCGGGCGCCTTCGGCAGCGCCGCCAGGAACGACGCTTCCGCGATGGTGAGTTCATTCACGGATTTGTCGAAATAGACCAGCGAGGCGGCGGCGATGCCATATGCGCCAAGCCCGAGGTAGATTTCATTCAGATAAAGCTCGAGGATCTTGTCCTTGGAATAGGCTTGCTCAAGGCGCATCGCCAACAAAGCTTCCTTGATCTTGCGACTGAAGGACACTTCGTTGGTGAAAAAAAAGTTCTTCGCGACCTGCTGCGTGATCGTGGAGGCGCCCTGAGGGCGGCGGCCGGAGCCGTAATTCTGCGCATAGAGAATCGCGGCACGCGCCATGCCGGAATAGTCGATGCCACCATGCTCGTAGAAGTTCTTGTCCTCGGCGGCGAGGAACGCGTTGATCACGAGCTTCGGAACCGCCTGGATCGGCAGATAGAGACGCCGCTCCCTGGCGTATTCACCGAGCAGTGAGCCGTCCACCGCGTGGACGCGGGTCATCACCGGGGGCTCATAGTCCTGGAGCTGCGAGTAGTCGGGCAGGTCCTTGGAGAAATGCCAGATCGCGCCCGCGACCGCCGCGACACCGACCAGGAACACCACGGTTCCGGCCGCGAACAGGAATCCCAAAAACCGCACCAGCAAGCGCATTATCGATCCGCTCTGTTCCGTTCAAACCTTTGGCGCCAGTACAAGGCGGCGCGGCCTTCCAAACACGGCCGGCAACCCCTCCGGGTTGTTCGGGTCCATATTACTTTTGTTGCGGCGCAATTTTCAGCGATTCCGAATACCTTACAGCAATTTTTTATAAGGCCGCCGCTGTGGCCAAACTAGGGCTTACGGGCCCCTCCATTTCAGTTTGCAGGCCCCGCCGTGGCCAGCCTTTTGGCCAGGAAGGCGTCAATCGCCTGGGCCATCGAGCCGACAGTCTTGGAACGCCAGCTATCGGAGACGAGGTGATCGAGGTCGGCCTTGTTGGAGACGTAGCCGAGCTCGACCAGCACGGAGGGCACGTCGGGCGCCTTCAGGACCCGGAAACCGGCCGATTTGAGCGGATGCTTGTGCATCTTCGTGGCGCTCTTCATCTCACCCATCAACATGCGCGCAAAGCGGTTTGAAAAGGTGCGGGTTTCGCGCTGGGCGAGATCGATCAGGATGTCGGCGACCTCGGTCGGCTCCTGGGTCAGGTTGACGCCGCCGATGGCATCCGCCCGGTTTTCCGATTCCGCCAGCCGTTCGGCTTCGGCGTCGGTTGCCTTGTCGGACACCGTATAGATCGTCGCTCCCTGTGCTTCGCCCTCGCGGCTCGGCAGGTAATCGGCATGGATCGAGACGAACAGCGCCGCCTTTTGCGTGCGTCCGACCTTCACGCGGTCATCGAGGGGGATGAAGGTGTCGTCGGTGCGGGTCATGACGACCCGATATTTGCCGCTCTTTTCCAGCCGCTCCCGCAGCGCCAGGCCAAAGGCCAGCACCAGGTTCTTCTCGGTTTCCTCGCCGGAACGCGTACCGTTGTCGACCCCGCCATGGCCGGGGTCGATCACCACCACGGGCCGCGGGTCGGGCTTGGCCGGCACCGCCTGCGGCGACGTAATCGCCGCCGTCGAATCGGATACCGACGGCTTCAGCTGCGGCTGCACTTCCGCGGCCAGCGCCTGCATGAAACTTTTGGCATCGGTCTCTTCCAGCTCCAGCACCAGCCGCGGCGGCTGGCCATTGGCGGAATCGAGCATGTAGGAATGGGTGACCTTCGCAGGTCCAGTCAGGTCGAACACGATTCGCGAGCCGCCCGGCATCGCCAGGCCATAGCGGAACGCCTTGACCAGCCCGCGGCCCGAGACCCCGGTCCCGGCCGGCAGACGGAAATTGACCTGTGGAATATCGACCACCATCCGGTAGGGATCGGCCAGCGCAAAGGCGCGGAACGGGATGGTCTTGTCGAGATCGAGGATAAAGCGGGTCTGCTTGATATCGCCCGCCAGCCGCGCGTCGGAGGCGACCGGATAGGCCTGTTCCTCCGCGGCACTGACCAGGGTGAGGCCGCCCCACAGCAATGCTGCGCCGCACAGCAGCCCGCAACCCAGCAAAATCCGTTGATTTGCGCGGCTCGCCACCAATTCTGTGCCTCCGAGCTGCCTGCTTACCCCAATTAGGACCACAGGGTTAACGACTCCATAATGGCATCCCAGTGAATAGTGAGGAGTGTTGCCTGCCCGCGACGCTTCCCTTGCACGGGGGCACCAATCCACGTATGTACAAGGGGCTGACGGCTAATACTCCCGGTTGCGTCGCATTCAGCCTCCCGGTGCAGCGGTGGAACCTCTTGATTTCCGAGATTCCAGCGTTTTCCGGCCTTCTCTTAAGAGCCAGCGCGAGCCGCGCGGCCAGAAAAGAGGGGCGGTTCCAAGCCCGAGCGGCGTCCAGTCCCACGTTCTAGGGACGGTTTTGAGGCGACAAACCCCGATATCGGACTCTTGCAAGGGGTTCGCAGGTGATTTTAGGCGAGCGCAATCTGCGCCAAACACCGGGCCATCAGCAACGACAAACAAGGCGGCACCTCCTGCCGCCAGCATGTTCCAGACGGGCCGACGCTTGATGCGCCAGACTGTGTTACCGACCAAAGCCAGCGGAAGAACTGCGCCGACGCGGAGCGCCAGCTCCGGCCGGCGGCTCTCTCCGCAAGGGCCCGCGTCGGTGCGGCGCAGCTCGCTGCGTTTCGGCCTTCCCCTCACCCCCGAATCAGGTGGACCGTCGCGTCGCCCGACCGCGCTTCCTGCGCCCTCGGCCCTACGCGCCCGCCGCCGCCAAGAGTTCCAAAATGCCCAACAAGATGTTGATCGATGCCACCCACCCGGAAGAGACCCGGGTCGTCGTGGTCCGTGGCAATCGCGTCGAAGAGTTTGATTTCGAGACCGCCAACCGCAAGCAGCTGCGCGGCAATATCTACCTCGCCAAGGTCACGCGGGTAGAACCGTCACTTCAGGCTGCCTTTGTCGAATATGGCGGCAACCGCCACGGCTTCCTCGCCTTCAGCGAAATCCATCCCGATTATTATCAAATCCCGGTCGCCGACCGCCAGGCCCTGATCGAGGCCGACGAGCGCGCCCATCGCGAGGCCGAGGAGGAGAGCGAGAATCGTTCCAGCCGCCGCCGTTCGCGCCACCGCAACTCCCGCCGCCGCGGCCATAATGACCGGGTGCAGAGCGACATCGTCGGGCACGCCGACGCGCCGGAGGCGCACGCCCAGGACGGGGAGCATCATGACGGGGAGCACCACGCCGGAGCCGAGCATCACGACCATGAGCACGCGGAGCATCATGACCACGAAGGTCATGCGCATCACGCCCATGAGCACGACGACCATGATCATCACGAGCATGATCATCATGACGATGAACACCACGAGCATGTTGCGGCGCCGCTGACGGAGCCAGCGTCTGCAGAGACCCCGTTGACCGCAGTCTTCGAAGCCGTCGCCGCATCTGCGGAAGAGCCCGCTGCCGGCCATCACGACGAGCCCGATGACGAGCGCGTGCATGAAGAGCAGGCGCAAGAGAACGTCGCGCATGCCGACGACGCGACGATCGAGCATGCCTACGAGGAACATGCGACCTCGTCGCTCGAGGAGCATCCCGAACATGCGCTGGCGCCGCAGGGCGATGAGGCGCATGAGGACGACGACGGCGAGGAAGCCGAAGAGGAAGAAGTCGTCGAATCCGTCGGTGGAGACGATGTGCTGGAGGAAGTGCCGGAGCGTTCGTTCCGTCCGCGACGCCAGTACAAGATCCAGGAAGTCATCAAGCGCCGCCAGGTGATGCTGGTGCAGGTCGTAAAGGAAGAGCGCGGCAACAAGGGTGCGGCGCTGACGACCTATCTCTCGCTCGCCGGCCGCTACGCCGTACTGATGCCCAACACCGCGCGCGGCGGCGGCATCAGCCGCAAGATCACCAGTGCCCAGGATCGCTCACGACTGAAGGAAGTGGTGCAGGATCTGGATGTGCCCGAGGGCATGGGCATCATCCTGCGCACGGCAGGCGCCGCGCGCACCAAGCCGGAGATCAAGCGCGACTTCGAATATCTGATCCGGATGTGGGAGACGGTACGCGACACCACCTTGAAATCGCAGGCGCCGACGCTCGTCTATGAGGAAGGCTCGCTGATCAAGCGCTCGCTGCGCGACCTCTACAACAAGGACATCGACGATATCTTGGTCGCGGGTGAAGCCGGCTACGACGAAGCGCGCGATTTCATGAAGATGCTGATGCCGGCCAGCGTGCGCGCCGTAAAGCAATATCGCGACGGCCAGCCGCTGTTCTCGCGCATGGGTGTCGAGAGCCAGCTGGACGCGATGTTCTCGCCGACGGTGCAACTGCGCTCCGGCGGCTATGTCGTGATCAATCAGACCGAGGCGCTGGTCTCGATCGACGTCAACTCCGGCCGCGCCACGCGTGAGCACCATATCGAGGACACCGCGCTCAAGACCAATCTGGAAGCCGCGGAAGAAGTCGCCCGCCAGCTTCGGCTGCGCGACCTCGCCGGCCTGATCGTCATCGACTTCATCGACATGGACGAGAAGCGCAACAACCGCGCGGTGGAACGGAAACTTTCAGATTGCCTGCGGCAGGACCGCGCGCGCATCCAGGTTGGCCGCATCTCGCATTTCGGTCTGCTGGAAATGTCGCGCCAGCGTATCCGCGCCAGCGTGCTGGAAAGCTCGACCGAGCCCTGCCCGCAATGCGGCGGCACCGGCCATGTGCGTTCGGTCTCGTCGGTGGCGCTGCAGCTGTTGCGCGGCATCGAGGAAATCCTGATGAAGGGCGCGACCCACAATCTCGTGGTTCGCACCCGCAACGACGTCGCGCTCTATGTGCTGAACCACAAGCGCGGCCATCTGCGCGATCTCGAAAACGCGTTCAAAGTGACGCTGTCGATCGTGTCCGACGCCAATGTGAGCGGGCTTCAGTCCTACATCATCGATCGCGGCGAGCAGGTGCATACGCTGGAGGCCGCGAAGGCGCTGCTGGCGGCGCAGGCTTCGATCGTGCCGGCGCAGAGCGAAGAGGCGCTGGACGAGGACGAGCCGTTCGACGCCGAGCTCGAATCCGAGGTCGAAACCGAGGAAAGCGAAGGGCTCGGTGAGGAGTTTGCCGCCGGCGAAGGCGGCGAAGGTGAATCCGAGCAGGAGGGCCAGGGTCAGCGCCGCAAGCGGCGCCGTCGCCGGCGTGGCCGTGGTGGCGAGCCGCGTGAGCGGGAGGATGGCCAGCCGCGCGAGGAAGGCGAGCCGGTCTTTGGCGAAGCGAGCCCCTCGCTCGAAGGTCCGGGCGACGAAGGCGAGGCCGAGGAAGACGAATCCGAGGAACAGCCGAACCTTGCCCGTGGCGACAATCAGGCAAACGGCGAACGCCGGCCCCGCCGTCGCGGCCGTCGCGGTGGCCGCCGTCGCCGCGGCAACGGCGAGCGGGAGGACGGTCTTGCCGGATCGATTACGGATGAGCTGATCCCGCCGCCGGCACCGGAAGCGGCCGATGCGGTCGCCGATTTCGACGGCGGCCATCCGCCGGCTCCGTCGCTGCCCGAAGTGCAGCCAGAGCCGATCGCGCCGGCGCATGAGCCGCAGCTTACCGAGCAGCACGCGCCGGAGGCGGTGAGCGCGCCGGACACTGAAGCGGAAAACGATAAGCCTGTCGCGCGCCGCTCCACCGTGCGCGAGAAGGTCAGCTTTGGCAGCAGCGCACCTGTCGCCGACGCACCGGCACCGGTGGCGCAGAGCACGCCCGAGCCATCATCCGGAGCGGTGTCCGAACCTGGGCCGGCTGCCGACACATCGGACAACCAGCCACGCAAGGCAGGCTGGTGGTCACGCCGCTTCGGCGGCGGCGAATAGAGCCAGTCCAGGCTGGAAGCCAAAAGCCGCCCGGTCCGCGCCGGGCGGTTTTTGGTCTGCAATACATTCATAAAACCGATTATAATGTCAAAAATTATAGATTATACTGATTGATCGAAGCCTGCGATGTTGCGCCGACCACGATGGAGTTCGGCCATGACCTGCCACGCCCCCCTCGTCGCTGCCGCGGGCAACGACACTTTCCCCAGTTTCGCTTTTGTCTCTCGCGCGATCGCCGATGTCGCCGCGATCATACCGGGCATCGTGCTCGTCGTGTTCATGACGATCACCGCCTTCGCCAGCCGGCTCGTCGTGCCCGGCGCCAGCATTCTCAGCCCGATGATCCTCGCGATCATCGCCGGCATGCTGTTCCACAACATCGTCGGCACGCCGCATTCGGCCTCAGCCGGCGTCAGGTTCACGATGCGCCGGCTGCTGCGGTTTGCCATCATCCTGCTCGGACTGCAGCTTACCGCAGCCCAGATATCCGCGGTTGGATACAGCGGGGTCGTTGTCATCGCCCTGACGCTCGCCGCAACCTTCCTGTTCACCACCTGGTTCGGCAAGGTGCTCGGCGTCGAGCGCAAGCTCGCGCAACTGATCGCGGCGGGCACCTCGATTTGTGGCGCCTCCGCCGTGATCGCGACCAACACCGTCACCAACGCACACGACGAGGACGTCGCTTATGCGGTCGCCTGCGTCACGCTGTTCGGCTCGATCGCGATGTTTGCCTATCCGCTGCTGCCCGCGCTCCTGCATCTCGACGCCCGGGCCTACGGCCTGTGGAGCGGCGCCTCGATCCACGAGATCGCCCAGGTGATTGCCGCGGCATTCCAGGACGGCCAGAAGGCGGGCGAGTTCGGCACCATCGCCAAGCTGACGCGTGTTGCCATGCTGGCGCCGGTCGTGATCGTGCTGGGCTTCATGGCGCGGCGCGCGGTGTCCACCCACCCCGACGCGCGAAAGACCTCCGCGCCGATCCCGTGGTTCGTGCTCGGCTTTGTCGCCATGGTCGCGCTCAACAGCGTCATCACGATCCAGGCCGAGACCAGGAGTGTGCTCGTCACGGCCACCACCTTCCTGTTGTCGATGGCGCTGGCCGCGATGGGGCTGGATACCGACATCCGGAAACTTCGTGCGCGCGGGTTGCGCCCGCTGTTGCTGGGTGCGGCCGCTTTCCTCTTCGTCGCCGGCTTCAGCCTCATGCTGGTGAAGCTTGTCTCATGAGGGACCTTTGATGACGCTGGAGCAGCTCAGGATCTTCGTCGCGGTCGCCGAGCTCGAACATGTGACCCGCGCGGCCCAGCGTCTCAATCTCACCCAATCCGCCACCAGCGCGGCGATTGCCGCGCTCGAAGAGCGTTACGCCACTCGCCTGTTCGACCGCATTGGCCGCAACATACGCCTCACCGATGCCGGCCGGCAGTTCCTCCCCGAAGCTCGCAGCGTGCTGTCGCGCGCCGGCGCCGCCGAAGCGGCACTTTCGGATTTCGCAGGTCTGAAACGCGGGCATCTGTCGGTCGCGGCAAGCCAGACCGCGGGCAATTACTGGCTGCCGGCGCCGCTCTATACCTTCCGCAAGAAATATCCGGGCATCTCCGTCGACCTGAAGATCGGCAACACCGAGCAAGTGGCGAATTGGGTCGAAGCGGGGCAAGCCGATCTCGGCGTTGTCGAGGGCGACGTCGACGCACCCGGGCTCTCGATCCAGCCGATCATCGAAGATGAACTGGTGCTGGTGGTCGGGGCCGAACACCCCTATGCCAAGCGGCGCTCCTTGAAGCCCCAGGACCTGCGCGTGATCGAATGGGTGGTGCGCGAGAAAGGCTCGGGCACGCGCGCCGTGTTCGAACAGGCGCTGAAGGGCTTCGGCATTGCACTGACCGACGTCACGATCGCGCTGGAGCTGCCCTCGAACGAGGCCGTGCGCACGGCTGTCCAGGCCGGCGCCGGCGCCACGCTCATCTCAAAGCTGGTTGCCGCCAATGCGCTGCGGGCAGGCTCGCTGGTGCGTCTCGCGCTCGCGCTGCCGAACCGGCGCTTCTTTCTGCTCCGCCACAAGGAGCGCCGCGTCACACCGGCCGAACGTGAATTTGTCGCGGTGCTAACCTAGCCAGCGTGCGATCCGCGCCACCGCTTCCCGCATCTCGTCGGCCGAGCGCGCATAGGAAAAGCGGATGAACTGCTTGCCATGGAAGGGATCGAAGTCGACACCGGGCGTTGCGGCGACATGTGCCTGTTCCAGCATGCGCTTGGCGAACTCGAAACTGTCCGACGTGAACCTGGAGACGTCGGCATAGAGATAGAAGGCGCCGTCGGCAGGCAGGAAATCGGCAAGACCAGCCTTGGGAAAACCTTCGATCAGGATGCGGCGGTTCTCGATATAGCCGCGCTTGATCGCTTCCATCTCTTGCCTGCCGTCAAACGCCGCTTCAGCCGCGATCTGCGACAAGGTCGGCACCGAGATCGCGAGATTCTGCTGCAGCCGCTCGACCGGCCGCACCAGAGGCTCGGGCACCACCATCCAGCCGACCCGCCAGCCGGTCATGCAGAAATATTTCGAGAAGGAATTGATCACCAGTGCGTTCGGCGCCAGCTCCGCGGCGGTGACCGCCGGAAAGGCATAATCGAGCCCGTGATAGATCTCGTCGGAGATGAAGCGGATGCCGGCGCCTTCCGCCGCTGCGATCAGCGCAGTCAGCGCCTCCCGCGACATCATGGTCCCCGTCGGATTGGCCGGGCTTCCGACCAGCACGCCCTTCACGGGCGACTTGCGATGGGCGGCAAGCAAGGCCTCGCCGGTCAGGGCATGGCGGGTCTCGCTCGATGTCTCGATCAACACCGGCTCGCAGCCGAGCGCCGTGAGGATATGACGGTACGGCGGATAGCCGGGCACGGTGACCGCGACCCGATCGCCCGGCTCGAACATGGCGAGAAACGCCAGGATGAACGCGCCCGACGAGCCTGTGGTAATCACGATCCGCGCGGGATCGACCTCGGTTGCATAGGAATCGCGGTAATGCCGCGAGATGCGTTCGCGCAACGACGGGATGCCAAGCGCGGAGGTGTAATCGATCCGCCCCGATTCGAGCGCACGATGTGCCGCGGCCAGCGCCGTTTTCGGCGCGGACGCAGCGGGTTGGCCGACCTCCATGTGAATGACATGACCGCCGGCCGCCTCGATCCGCTCGGCCGCGCTCATTACGTCCATCACCATGAAAGGCGGAACATTACTCCGGCCTGACGCCGACAGCAGGTCCGCCACACGCTCGCTCAAGGTCGCTTCACGCATCGATATCTGCTATTTCCCCGGCCAAATCCGGGGTATGTCGCCCGTGCCCCAGACTAGCCGCATTCCACGGTTTGGTAGGGCATAGCCCGTATCGGCCGCCAATACCAAGTCCAATCGCTTTAGACCCATGCTGCTCGACCTCGCGCTTCGCAAGAGAACTTTTCGCCTGACCGCCGCCATCGTCGCGGCGGCGTTGGCGCTCGCGCCGGCCGCACGGGTTGCAGCGCAGGAGAACAAGGGGCCGGCGGTTCTACGCGACACCGAGACCGAGCAATTGCTGCGCGAATACACGAGGCCCATTCTGCGCGTCGCGGGCCTCGAGAAGCAGAACATCCAGATGGTGATCATCAACGACGCGAGCTTCAACGCTTTCGTCGCCGACGGCCGCCGCATCTTCGTGAATTTCGGCGCGATCCTGCAGTCGGAGACACCGAACCAGTTGATCGGTGTGCTGGCGCACGAGACCGGCCACTTGGCTGGCGGCCATCTCGCGCGACTGCGCGAGCGGCTGGCGCAGGCGCAGACCCAGATGATCATCGCCATGTTGCTCGGCGCCGGAGCCGTCGTGGCGGGCGCCTCCCGCAACTCCACCGGCATGGCGGACGCCGGCGCCGCTGCAATGGCAGGTCCCGGAGAAATGATCCGACGCAGCCTGCTCTCCTACCAGCGCCAGCAGGAGGAAAGTGCCGACCGCGCCGGCGTGAAGTTCCTGACCGAGACCGGTCAGTCCGCCAAGGGCATGTACGACACCTTCAAGCGCTTCACCAACGACAGCCTGTTCGCTGCGCGCGGCGCCGATCCTTATCTGATGTCGCACCCGATGCCGGCCGAGCGCGTCGCGGCGCTCGAGGGGCTGGCGCGCGCGAGCCCCTATTGGGACAAGAAGGACGATCCCGCGCTGCAATTTCGCCACGACATGGTGCGGGCGAAGATCTCCGCCTTCATGGAACGTCAGGACACCGTCTATCGCCGCTATCCTCTGTCCAATTCGACCCTGCCGGCGCGCTATGCCCGCGCCATCACCACCTATCTGCATGGCGACCTGAACAGCGCACTGACGCAGATCGATGGGCTGATCCAGGCGCAGCCGAACAATGCCTATTTCTATGAGCTGCGCGGCCAGGCACTGCTCGAAGGCGGCCGGCCAACTGAGGCGATCGCGCCGTTGCACAAGGCCCTGGCGCTCTCCAATAACGCCCCCCTCATCGAGATGTTACTTGGGCAGGCCCTCGTCGCTACCGATAATAAGGCCCACACCGACGAAGCGATATCAATCCTTCGGGCCGCGGTGGCGCGCGAGACCGAGGCGCCGCTGGGCTACAGCCAGCTCGCGATGGCCTATGGCCGGAAGGGAAACTACGCCGAAGCCGATCTCGCCTCCGCCCAGGCCGCTTATCTGCGCGGCGACAACAAGACCGCCCGCGAGCTCGCCTCGCGCGCCAAGACCCGTTTCGCCGTCGGAACCCCCGGTTGGGTCAAGGCCGACGACATCGTTTCCGCGAAACCGCTGCCGGACTCCAAGAACAACTGAGAGAATAACTGAGAGAATAACTGAGCCCGATCCGTGTTAATGAGATAATGAAAAACCAGGTTGTAAACGGTTTCAAGGAACTCAGGCTTTACCCAAAGGACAACATGATGCGCTCTTTCCGCCTGCTCGCCCCTGCCCTGATCGCGCTCGCCTGCCTGGGCGCGCCCACGGCCGCGTCCGCGCAAAGCTTTACCGACACCCAGCGCGGCGACATCGAGACCATCGTCAAGAATTATCTCATCGCCCATCCCGAAGTGCTGGAAGAAGCGATGAACGAGCTCTCCAAGCGCCAGGCCGCCGCGGAAGCGCAGAAGCATGAGGAAAGCATCACCAAGAACGCCAGCCTGATCTTCAACTCGCCGCGCGGCGTCACGCTCGGCAACAAGGACGGCGACGTCACCTTCGTCGAATTCTTTGATTACAATTGCGGCTACTGCAAACGCGCCATGGCCGACATGATGGATCTCCTCAAGAACGATCACAAGCTGAAGGTCGTGTTGAAGGAGTTTCCGGTGCTGAGTGAAGGCTCGGTCGAAGCCGCAAAGGTCGCGGTCGCCGTGCGCATGCAGGATCCCACGGGACAGAAATATCTCGACTTCCACCAGAAGCTCCTCGGCGGCCGCGGTCCGGCCGACAAGGCGCGCGCGATGGCGGCGGCGAAGGACGCCGGTCTCGACACCGCGCGGATCGAGAAGGATATGGCGAGCCCCGAGGTGAAGGCGACCATCGCAGAGAACTTCAAGCTTGCCGAAGACATGGGCATGAACGGCACGCCGAGCTACGTCATCGGCAAGCAGGTTGTGGTCGGCGCGGTCGGCCTCGACGGCCTGAAGGAAAAGATCGGCATGGCACGCTGCGGCAAAGCGACCTGCTGACGCCTCTTCCCTCCACCACGAAAGCAAAAGGCCGGCGGCTACCAGCCGGCCTTTTGTTTGGGCAATGCTGTTCATCGCGCATTCAGAAAACAAATGCGGTGGAACCGCCGCCCGCTCGGAACATCTCATATCTCCTGTCGTTGTCGCCGCGGGCAATGCGAGAACACACCTGAGGAGATATTCGTATGACTAATCGCTTCATGATTTCGGTGGCGGTGCTGGCGCTGATCGCCGGAACGGGAATGGCCAATGCGCAGGGCATGGGCAAGGAGTCCGGCGGCGCGACCGGCGGTAGCACGGTGCAGCATTCGTCGCCGGCTGATACCTCGGCCGGTTCGTCGCGGTCCGAGTCGACTGGTGCAGCCAAGTCTGAATCAGCTGAAAAGGGCGAGATGAAGGGCGGCATGAAGTCCACCCAGTCCGAGCACAAGCAGCCCGGCGCGATGAAGAATGAGCGCGCGGAAGACAATGTGAAGGGCGGCAGCACCAGCCAGCGCGCCGAGGATCGCGCCAAGGGCTCCGAAACCAAGGGCATGGACAGCAAGCAGCGCGCGGAAGAGAACCAGAAGTCCGGCAACATGAAGGCGGAAGGTCGCGAAGGTCGCGACAACAACATGAAGGCGGAAGGCCGTGACAAGAATGCCCCGAGCGCGGCCGAGAACAAGAGCACGAACGAGCGCACGCAGATCACGACCGGCCAGGCCGGCGCCGGCGCCAAGCTTACCACCGAGCAGCGCACCAAGATCACCTCGGTGATCAAGAACGAGCACGTCCAGAGCGCGAACAATGTGAACTTCTCGATATCGGTCGGCACCCGCGTGCCGCGCGAGGGCGTGCACTTCTATCGGGTCCCGGCGGAAGTCGTGACCATCTATCCGCAGTGGCGCGGCTATGACTACATTGTAGTCCACGACCGGATCGTGATCATCGATCCGAAAACCTACGAGATCGTCGAGATCATCGAATCGTAAGCCGAAGGTCAGGCTACGTGGTCCGGGGCGAGCCGTTGGCTCGCCCTTTTTCTTGCGATGGCCTTCCTTGCGCTAATCGTCAAGACTGGTTAACAAGCATTTTCCGTAGTTTCCATGCGGTCTTTCGTGGATTGGATGAAGTGCTTGACCGCCTGACAAGGAGGCTTAAAGCTTCCCCTTGGGCCGGATGTTACCTATAACCCCCGCCCACATCAGCCACATTGCCGGGATTGGGATGGCCAAAGGGACCGACCAGACGATCTATGTTCTCAATGGCCCCAACCTCAACATGTTGGGAACGCGCGAGCCGGAAACCTATGGCCACGCAAGACTCGCCGACGTCGAGAAGCTCTGTGTGGATGTCGCAGCGCAATTCGGCCTGAAGGCCGATTGCCGCCAATCCAACCGCGAAGGCGAATTGGTCGATTTCATCCACGAGGCCCATGCGAAGAAAGCCGCCGGCATCATCATCAACGCGGGCGGCTATTCGCACACGTCGATCGCGTTGCATGATGCGCTCAAGGCAGTGCAGATCCCGACTGTGGAAGTTCACATCTCCAACATTCACGCGCGGGAGAGTTTCCGGCATCATTCGTTCACCGCCATGGCCGCGTTTGCCTCGCTGTGCGGCTTCGGCATCGACGGTTACCGGCTTGCGATCAACGGCCTAGCCGCCAAAATCGGCGCCACGGCTGCCAGGCCGAAAGCCTGACGCCTCCGCTACCCAACCTTCAAAGCAGAGTTTCGGATCAAGATCATGGCGCGCCAGCCTGAGGAAAAGACCACCGCCAAAGTCTCAAGCGACGACAGCGCGCTCATTCGCGAGCTGGCGCTGCTGCTCGACGAGACGAGCCTCACCGAGATCGAAATCGAGCGCGCAGGCCTGCGCGTGCGCGTCGCGCGCAATATTTCGATTGCCGCCGGAATCTCGAGCCTGCCGACGATGGCTGCCGGGCCTGCGGTGGCAGCGGCTGCGTCCGCGGCATCGGCCGCTGTAGGCGCCGACTTCTCCAAACATCCCGGCGTCGTGCCCTCGCCGATGGTCGGCACCGCTTATTGGGCGCCGGAACCCGGCGCCAAGCCTTTCATCGAGGTCGGGTCCAAGGTCTCGGCCGGGCAGACGCTGCTGATCATCGAGGCGATGAAGACGATGAACCAGATTCCGTCGACGCGCGCCGGCACGGTGACGCAAATTCTGGTCGAGGACGGCCAACCCGTGGAATTCGGCGAGCCGCTTGTGATTATCGAATAGATGTTCGACAAGATCCTGATAGCCAATCGCGGCGAGATCGCGCTTCGCATCCTGCGGGCCTGCAAGGAGCTCGGCATCTCGACGGTCGCGGTGCATTCGACCGCCGACGCCGACGCCATGCATGTGCGGCTTGCGGACGAGAGCGTCTGCATCGGCCCGCCGCCGTCAAAGGACAGCTATCTCAACGTGCCGGCGCTGCTCGCGGCCTGCGAGATCACGGGTGCAGACGCCGTGCATCCCGGCTACGGCTTCCTCTCGGAGAACGCGCGCTTCGCCGAGATCCTTGCAGAGCACAATCTGCAATTCATCGGCCCCAAGGCCGAGCACATCCGCCTGATGGGCGACAAGATCGAGGCCAAGAAGACCGCGAAGAAGCTCGGCATTCCCGTCGTCCCCGGCTCCGACGGCGCTGTGAGCGCCGACGGCGACGCGCTGACGATTGCAAAATCGATCGGCTTTCCCGTGCTGGTGAAGGCAGCCGCCGGCGGCGGCGGCCGCGGCATGAAGGTCGCGCAGACCGAGGCCGATCTGGCGCTTGCCCTGAGCACGGCTGCCAATGAGGCGAAATCCGCCTTTGGCGACGCCTCGGTGTATCTGGAAAAATACCTGACCAAGCCCCGCCACATCGAAATCCAGGTGCTCGGCGATGGCCGCGGAGGCGCGCTGCATCTCGGCGAGCGTGATTGCTCGCTGCAACGGCGCCATCAGAAAGTCTGGGAAGAAGGCCCCTCGCCTGCGCTCAGCGCCGCCGCGCGCCAGAAGATCGGGCTGACCGTGGCGAAAGCGATGCAGCAGATAAAATATCTCGGCGTCGGCACCGTGGAGTTCCTCTACGAGGAGGGTGAGTTCTATTTCATCGAAATGAACACCCGCATCCAGGTCGAGCATCCCGTCACGGAGATGATCACCGATATCGACCTCGTGCTGGAGCAGATCCGCATCGCCGCCGGCGGCGACCTGCCGATGACGCAGGAAGAAGTCCAGATCATCGGCCATTCCATCGAATGCCGTGTGAATGCCGAAAATCCGCAAACCTTCCGGCCCTCGCCGGGCAAGATCCAGCAATATCATCCGCCCGGCGGGCTCGGCGTGCGCATCGATTCCGCCGTCTATCAGGGCTATGTCATCCCGCCCTATTACGACTCGCTCGTCGGCAAGCTGATCGTGCACGGCAAGACCCGGGGCGAATGCCTGATGCGGCTGCGGCGGGCGCTCGACGAGATGGTGGTGGAGGGCATTGAGACCACGCTGCCGCTGTTCCGCGCGCTGGTGCGCGAGCCGGCCATTATCGATGGCGACTACCACATCCACTGGCTCGAACAATACCTGTCGGGCCAGCAGGGCGGTTGACCCGCCGCTTCGCGGAAAAAGCTCCAAAACCACAAGAACCGTTGGAACCAACGGCCTCGACCTGCGTTTGCAGGGGTTGGGCAACCAATTCCGCTCGGGGGATTCGAATACCTTCTCGAAGTAAGCTTTTGGTGGCGCCCGACGCCAGGTCGAGCCGGGCATTAGGCCAAATCCTGCTGCTTTCGGCGGGATTTTTGGTGCTGGTTGCGATCAGCGCGGCATCCGTCCTGCTCGTCAACAAGGCCCGCGACGACTCCGGCTGGGTCGTGCACACCGTCGAAGTCGAAAACCAGACCAGCACCCTGCTGCTGGAAATCCGCCGCGCGGAAAGCGGCGCGCGCGGCTATCTCCTCACCAAGGGGGACGAATTTCGTGCCGATCACGAGGCCGCGGTAGCGGAGGTCATGCCCGAACTGGACAAGCTCGGCACACTGACCCAGGATAATCCGGTGCAGGTCGAAAACGTGAGGAGAATGCGCGCCGCGATCGAGACGCGGCTTGGACAGTTCGCGCAGGAAATGGATCTCGTCAGGCGGGGCGAAGCCAACAACGCCGCCGCATTGGTGCGCGAAGCCGCGGTCAGCAACACCAACTCGACCATTCGCGACATCGGTGACGCCATGCGCGCCGAAGAGCAGCAACTACTGGCGTTGCGGACTGCGAACGCCGATCGCAGCCAGCGGCTCGCCTCCACGGTGACGATCGCGGGCTCCGGCCTCGTCATCGCGCTCGCCGGAATCTCGATTTTCCTGGTACGGCGCGAGAGCCAGGCGCGCGACGAAGCCGAAGCGCGACTGCGCGACAACAACATCAATCTCGAAGCGACCGTCGACGAGCGCACCGCCGATCTGCGCGAAGCCAATGACGAGATCCAGCGCTTCGCCTACATCGTCAGTCACGACCTCAGGTCACCGCTGGTGAACATCATGGGCTTCACCAGCGAATTGGAGGAATTGCGCAACGATATCTTCCGGCGCATCTCGGCGCTTGCCCAGATCGCGGCCGAACCGGTGCCGGTGCTGGCGGCCGACGCCGAGCCCGAGCTCAACAACCAGGACAAGCAGCTCTCGGCGGATTTTTCCGAAGCACTGGGCTTCATCAAATCTTCCATCGCCAAGATGGACCGTCTGATCACGGCAATCCTCAACCTCACCCGCGAGGGACGGCGCCAGTTCGAGCCGGTGCGCATCGAAACCCGCGAATTGATCGAAACCATCGTGCAGACGCTGGCGCATCAAGCCGCGGAGGCGCAGGCCGAGATACACGTTTCGCCGCTGCCGCCCGTCGTCAGCGACCGTCTGGCGCTGGAGCAGATTTTCTCCAACCTGATCGACAATGCCATCAAATATCTCAGGCCCGGGGTTCCCGGCGAAATCGCCATTCGCGGGCGAACCAAGCTCGGCTTTGCGGTGTTTGAAATCTCCGACAATGGCAGGGGCATCGACCCCAAGGATTATCAGCGTATTTTCGACCTGTTCCGGCGCGCGGGAACCCAGGACAAGCCCGGACAGGGCATCGGGCTTGCCCATGTGCGTACTCTTGTGCGCCGGCTTGGTGGAACCATGTCGGTTTCGTCGGAGCTTAACACCGGCAGTACCTTTACAATAACCCTTCCCATCCATTGGACCGCCAATAACCGGAACGAAGAGTCATGAACGCCAACAACCCCGTCACCATCGTCATGATCGAGGACGACGAAGGCCACGCCCGCCTGATCGAGCGGAACATTCGCCGTTCCGGTGTCAACAATGAGATCATCCCGTTCACCAACGGTACAGACGCGATGAAGCATCTGTTTGGCAGCGACGGCACCGGCCTCACGCACAAGGGCCATGCGCTGCTGATCCTGCTCGATCTCAACCTGCCTGACATGACCGGCATCGATATCCTGCGGCAGATCAAGGACAATAAATACCTCAAGACCGTGCCCGTCGTGGTGCTGACCACCACCGACGACTCCCACGAGATCAGGCGCTGCTACGAGCTGGGCTGCAACGTCTACATCACGAAGCCCGTGAACTACGAAAGTTTTGCCAACGCCATCCGCCAGTTGGGTCTATTCTTCTCCGTCATTCAGGTACCGCCGGCTTGCTCATGACTATCGCCATGCCCACGCTGCTCTATATCGACGACGACGACGCGCTGGCGCGTCTGGTCGACCGCGGCCTGACGCGGCTCGGCCTCAAGGTCGTGCATGCCTCGAGTGGCTCGGCGGGCCTCGAGCGACTGAAGGCGGGCGGCATCGATGTCGTCGCGCTCGATCAATACATGCCCGGGCTCGACGGGCTGGAGACGCTGGAGCAGATCAGGACGATCCCGGAGGCCCCGCCCGTGGTGTTCGTGACGGCGTCGCAGGACTCCCAGATCGCGGTGACCGCACTGAAAGCGGGCGCGGCCGACTATCTCGTCAAGGATGCGCGCGGCGATTTCATCCCGCTGCTGCAGGTCGCCGTCAACGGTGCGCTGCGCCAGGCCGCGCTGGAGCGCGCCCGTGCCGAGGCCGAAGCCGAGATTCACGCCTCGCGCGACCGCTTTGCGGCGCTCGCCGCCGAGCGCGAGGTGCTGCTGCGCGAAGTCAACCACCGTGTCGGCAATTCGTTGCAGATCATCGCGTCGTTGTTACATCTGCAGGCAAGCTCCTCGCCGCAGGACGAGGTCAAGGCGGCGCTGACCAATGCCATGGGCCGCGTCACCGCCGTCGCGCAGGTGCACCGCCGGCTCTATACCTCGCACGACCTCAAGAGCGTGCTGCTCAACCAGTATCTCGACGCGTTGCTCGAAGACCTTCGCCGCTCTGCCGAGGGCAACAAGATGTCACGGCTGACCGTGCAGTCGGATACGATCGAGATCGATCCCGACCGGGCCGTTGCGATCGGCATCATCGTCAACGAGCTGGTGATGAACGCGGTGAAATACGCCTATCCCGACGGCTCGGGCCCGATCCATGTCGAGCTGCGCGCAACCGGCGACGATATCGTGCTGTCGATCGCGGACGAGGGCGTCGGGCTCGACGCCAAGTGCAACGACCCGCGTTCGACCGGCATGGGCCAGCGCATCGTGAGCGCGATGGCGGCCAAGCTCGAGGCCTGCGTCGACCGCGATCCCCTCCATGCCGGCACAAGGATCGTGGTGCGGTTCCCTCGCACCCGGGCGCCGGCCAACAAGGCCGCCAATGTTGCCGCTGCAAAATGAGCGCCAGCTCGCGCGGCATTGGCGATTGAAGGTCGCGCGCGCTTTGCTAGTCTCGCGGCCATGACCTCGCGCGACTCCGCCGCTGCCGAAATCACCCCCGAAGTGCTGCTGCGCGCTTATGCCTGCGGCATCTTCCCGATGGCCGAGAGCGCCGACGATCCGACCCTGTTCTGGGTCGAGCCGGAGATGCGCGGCGTGATCCCGCTCGATGGCTTTCGCGTCTCCTCGCGACTGGCCCGCACCGTGCGCTCGGATGCCTTCACCGTCACCGTCGACGCCGCGTTCAAGGCCGTGATGGCCGGTTGCGCCGCGCCGGCGGCGGGGCGTGAGGACACCTGGATCAACAAGCGTATCCGCGAGCTCTATGTCGGGCTGCACTCGCTCGGCCATTGCCACAGTGTCGAGGTTTGGCAGAACGGCGACCTCGCCGGCGGCCTCTATGGAGTCAATCTCGGCCGCGCTTTTTTCGGCGAGAGCATGTTCCACCGCGTCCGCGACGCGTCGAAAGTGGCGCTGGTGCATCTGGTGGCGCGGCTGATCGCGGGCGGCTTCGAATTGCTCGACACGCAATATGTCACCGAGCACCTGAAAACCTTCGGCGCGGTCGAAATTCCGCGGCGCCGCTACACGTCCCTGCTCGACAAGGCGGTGAAGGGCGAGCCCGCGCCTTTCAAGAGGTTGCCGGTGGATCGGCCGATCCCGGGCGCGGAGGCGCTCGAGATCATCGCGGCACGGAATTCGAATTAAATCAGCGGAAGATCCCGAACAGCCCACCCGGCTGCTGCTGCGGGGGCGGCGGTGGTGGCGGAGGTTGCTGCTGCACCTGTTGTTGCGGCGGCGGACGCGGCACCGCCTGCTTCGGCGCCGGTGGCCGCTTTTGCGCAGCCGGGGCCGGTGTCGGGGGTGGCGTCGGCTTCACGTCGGGCGCGGCGCTGACCACGGTCTGCTCGGGTCCCTTACAGTCGGTCAGCCAGATATCGTAAATCGGGTGCTCCACGCCATGCAGGCCGGGGCTTGCCGCGAACATCCAGCCGGAAAAGATCCGCTTCACCTCGCCCTGCAGCGTGATCTCGTCGACCTCGACAAAGGCATCGGTGTTGGCGGCTTCGGTGGCGGGCCGCGTGTAGCAGGCGTCGGTCTTCACCCGCAGCGCGCCGAACTGCACGGTCTCGCCGATATCCTCGTCGAAATTGATGATGCGGCCGGTGATCTTGTCGAGACCGGAGAAGCTCGCCTTCTTGTTGATGATCTTCTGCGCCGGCGGCTCCTGCACCACCTCGTCGCCCGGCTGCAGGCTCGCCGGCGTCTGCGGCACGCCCTTGGGCTGGCGTTGCCCCGGCGGCAAGCCAGGTAGCGCCGGATTGACGCCAGCGTTCTGGCCGCCCGGCTGTGGCGGCGCTACCGCAACCGGCGGTGGCACGTTCTGCGGAACCACGGATGTGCCCGGCGGCGGCGCCAAAGGCTGCGACTGCACGGGACCGGGCATGTTCGAGCTTTGCCCCGGCAAGGGCCGGTTCGGCGCCGGCAACACGCGGCCCTGCGGCAGCGCCGGCACCTCTTCCTCTTCATCGGGGGGCGGCTGATTGCCGCGCGGAATGCTCGCGGGCGGACGCGGCACCGGGTCGGAAAAGATGTTGCCAATGCCTTGCGCGCGCGCAGGCGGCGCCAGCGAAACAGCGAGGGTGATCGCAAGCGCGGCAGTCGGGGCCGCAAAACCGGCCAAGACACTGGCAGAGGCAATGGTTTTTGGCATCTCGCGCGGCTTCAAACGGGCGAATCGGGCTCTAGGAGGCATTGTACAGGGCTAAGACCTTAGCCGCCGCTCGCAGGACGACGGGTTAACACGCGGAATACGGCGGGGAAAGGGCCGTTCCCCCCGGCCCCACTGGTCAGCTCCGGTTTCAGGTGAAATAGTTCCGTTTCCGAGTTGAAACAGCTGCGCAATCCCGTTGCGCCAAACCACCCGGGACAACCGGAGTTTTCAGGGGAAACCTCATGGCCGATCGTATTCGTCTGGACGGCAGGGTCGCCGTCGTCACCGGGGCTGCCGGCGTCATCGGCGGCGCTACCATCCGCCTGCTCGCCGAGCGTGGCGCCAGGATCATCGCCGTCGACCGCCGCCAAGCCGATCTCGAAGCGGCGATCAAGGAGTTGCCCGCCTCGGCACAAGCGCTGGCCGTTGCCGCCGATGTCACCGAGGAGGATGGCGTCAAGGAATATGTTCGTACCGCGGTCGACAAGTTCGGCACCATCGATGTCTTCTACAACAACGCCGGTGTCGAAGGCGAGGTCAGGGCGATCCAGGATTATCCGCTGGAAGCCTTTCGCAAGGTGCTCGACGTCAACGTGGTCGGCGTATTCCTCGGCATGAAGCATGTGCTGCCGGTGATGCTCAAGCAGAACCGCGGCAGCATCATCAACACCGCCTCGATCGCCGGTCTCGTCGGCTCGCCGCATATCGCGGTCTACAGCGCGAGCAAGCACGCGGTGATCGGGCTCACCAAGAGCGTGGCGTGGGAATGTACGGGCACCGGCGTGCGCATCAACTGCGTCTGCCCCGGCCTGATTGACAGCCGCATGCTGAGCGCGATCTTCGTCGGCCGCTCCGGCGGCAACGCGCCGCCGCCGGTGGAAAAAATGGTGGAACGGATTCCGGCGCGCCGGCTCGGACAGGCCTCGGAGGTTGCGTCGATCGTCGCCTTCCTCGCCTCCGACGAAGCGAGCTATGTCTCCGGCTCCGCCTACACCGTCGACGGCGGCCGCACCGCCGCCTGATCCAAGAGAGGTTCTACCAGCATGCCCGTCGTTCTCGATCCCGATGCCGCGGCCGTCTACAAGGCCTTCCAGGAAGCCGGCCGTCCCGCCTATGAAACCCTGACGGCGCCGGAGGCGCGCGACTACTACATGCAGGCGCGCCTTGTCAGCAATCCGGAGCCGCCGGAACTGCAAGCGGTCGAGGAGCTCGCGATCCCCGCCTCGCACGGCGCGATCCCGGCGCGGCTCTACACGCCGAAGACGCTGCGCGAGCGAAACGGGCTCGCACCATGCCTCGTCTTCTTCCACGGCGGCGGCTGGGTGATCGGCAATCTCGAAACCCACGATGTCGTGTGTCGCAAACTTGCCAGTGAAGGTGAGCTCAGGGTGATCTCCGTCGACTATCGCCTCGCGCCCGAGCACAAATTCCCGGCCGCCGTCGACGACTCGATCATCGCCACAAGATGGATCGCCGCCAACGCGAAGAAGCTCGGCATCGACGCCTCGCGCCTGATCGTCGGCGGCGACAGCGCCGGCGGCAATCTCGCCGCCGTGGTGGCGCTCGATGCGCGCGACGGCAACGGCCCCGAAATCGCCGGCCAGCTGCTCGTCTATCCCGCCACCGAGTTTGCGCGAACGCATGCTTCGCATCGCGAGCCCGAGACTTCGATCCTGCTGACGCATTCGGTGATCGGCTGGTTCGCGAACCACTATATGGGCGACGCCGACAGGACCGACTGGCGCGCCTCGCCCGCGCGCGCCAAAACGCTCGCCGGACTGCCGCCAGCCTACGTGCTGACCGCAGGTGCCGATCCGCTGCGCGACGAAGGCGATGAATATGCCGCGCGCCTGAAGGAAGCCGGCGTTGACGTCACGTACCGGCACTTCCCCGGCCAATTCCACGGCTTCTTCACCATGGGCAAGCTGCTCAACCAGGCCAATGTCGCGGTGAGCGAGATCGCGGTCTGGCTGAAGGGGCTTGGCTGAAGCACAAGAACGCCGTCGTCTCGATTACCCGATCTGGACATTATATGGTACATGGCCCATATATAGGTCATCATGGCCGGTAGCGACCCGCGCAAAATACCGGTCGTGTTTTGCAGAACGCGCGGGGGCGGCGAGATCGTGCGGGATTGGCTTCGCGCTCTTGGCGAGAAAGATCGGAACGCGATCGGGCTCGATCTGATGCGCGTGCAATTTCGATGGCCGGTCGGCATGCCGCTGTGCCGCGCGCTGGGCGATGGGCTCTGGGAGGTTCGCACCGGCCTGCCCAATAGTCGAATTGCGCGAGTGCTGTTTTGCTTGGCTGAGGAGCAAATCGTCATACGTCACGCCTTCATCAAGAAGACACAGAAACTCCCGACGGGGAATTGGCGTTGGCGCGCAAGCGAAAGAGGGAATTTGAAAGTTGAAGGGGCACAACATGAGCAAGGGGAAAAAGAAGAAACCCGCTCGGTCTACGGCCGATCTGAGCACGCTCGACGGCTTCCTGAAGGATCACGGCAAGCTTGAGGAATTTCAGGCTACAGCCATCAAGGAAGTTTTGGCGTGGCAAATCCTGGAGGCCATGAAAGCTAAAAACATCACTCGGAAAGGGTTGGCCGAAAAAATGAAGACCAGCCGAAGTCAGATCAGCCGCTTGCTTGATCCGAAAGACGGAAACGTGACCCTTTCAACGCTACAACGTGCGGCCAAGATGGTCGGGCGGTCGTTGCGCTTGGAATTGGTCTAGACCGATCCTTCCACGGATAGCTCGATGATTCGCCCTCCTCCGCCATCGCCCAGCACACCCTGCTCGCCTGCGGGCTGATGCTGGCGATCGGGACGCTGGCGGCGTTCGCTGCGCAAAAAATCAGGGTGCCCAACGTCGCGGTGTTCCTGGTCGCCGGCATCCTGATCGGTCCGCATGCGCTGGGGCTTGTGCATGTCCCGGCCGGCTCCGCCTTGAACGAGATCATCGTGCTGTTCGGCGCGAGCTACATCCTGTTCGACGGCGGCGCGGCGCTGCGGCTGAACGTCCTGAAACAGGTCTGGATCACCATCGTGGTGATCGCCACCATCGGCGTCGTCATCACCGGCGCCATCACCGGCCTTGCCGCGTACTACATTCTCGGCCTGCCGATGATCGTGGCGATGCTGCTCGGCACCACGCTGGCCTCGACCGATCCCGCGACGCTGATCCCGATCTTCCGCCAGGTCAAAATCCGCGACCGTGTCGCGCAGACCGTGATGAGCGAGTCGGCCTTCAACGACGCGATGGCCGCCATCCTCACCTTCTCGGTTTTGGCGGTGGCCACCGGCAGCGGCAAATTTTCGTTGTCGCATGCCCTGCTCGCGCTGGTCGAGCAATCCGTGATCGGCATCGCCGCCGGGCTCTCCTTCGGCTATCTCGCCGCGCTCCTGATAGCGCACGAGAAATGGGGGTTCCTCGCCGAATATGCGCCGGTCGTGACGCTGGTCGCCGTGATCGGCGCCTATTTCGCAGCAAGCGGCCTGCACGCCTCCGGCTTCATGGCGGTGTTCGTGTTCGGCACAGTCCTCGGCAACAAGGAAGCCTTCGGCTTCAAGATGGAGCCGGGCGAAGCCTCGAGGCTCGATGAGTTCGTGCTGACCACGTCTTTCATCATGCGGCTCTTCATCTTCATCCTGCTCGGCACCCAGGTCGATTTCGCCGAGATCGGCCGGCACTGGCTCGGCGGCGTCGCCGTCGTCACCGTACTGATGCTGGTCGCTCGTCCCCTGACGGTGTTCCTCTGCGCCCTGCCCGATCGCCGCGCGCGCTGGGAATTAAAGGAAATGCTGTTCATGTGCTGGACGCGCGAGACCGGCGTGATCCCGGCCGCGCTCGCAGGCCTCCTGCTCGGCGCCAACGCACCCGGCGCGCCGACGATCGCGTCGGTCACCTTTGTCGCGATCCTGATGACCATCCTGATCCAGGCGCCGACCACGGCATGGCTCGGGCGCAGGCTGGGTCTGATGGAAGAGGCCGACCAGGCGGCGAAAGGCCCGAACCTCACTGCACCTTGAATTTGGTGATGGTCTTCGTCCCGCCCGTTTCCATCGTGGAATAGGTGATGCGGTTGCCGGCGTGAAGGTCTTCCAGCGACACGCCGTCCTTGACCTTGAACTGCTGCTCGGTGCCTGCGGTATTCGCGCCCACCGTCCCATCCTGAATCGGACGGATGGCCACCGTGTTGTTCAGCCGATTGACCTGGGTCACCTGCCCCTTCATGTCGTCCTCGGCGACAGCCGCTGAGGTGAGGATGGCGAGGGTTGCGGTTCCGGCCAGCAGAAATGTCGCGATCTTCATGGCGGTCTCCCGGCTTTTCATCTTCCGATAAGGCCCAATGACTGGATTGGTTCCCCTTACCCCCTGATAGGGTCGATTCCATGTCCGTTTCATATCATTCAGATCGAAAATGCCCCAAAGGTGACGAGCGAATGCGTCACCTGCCAGAACCAGCTTCCTCCGTCGCGCGCCGACTGCAGGCTGAAGAAGCGCTTGTTCCAGAGCGGGTCGTGAACAAAACGGATGTTCTCGATCACAAAGTCGAGTTGCTGGCGCTTCCATTCCGTCTTCCAGGCGAAGTGCGCTTCTTCGAGTTGCTGCCGCAGCCTGGAAAATTCGATCGAGTACGGGGCCGGGAAGAGAATCTGGAAGCTCGAATTACCGATCATCGCCTGATCCGTTCCGACCGCGTAGCGTCCTCAACCACAAAATAGGTCCCGAAATCCGATCCGGCCAGATCGGATTTCCAAACTTATTGCGGTCTCGAACCCTATCCCGCCCTCGCCGCGCGGCGCAGCGATTGTGGCGGCTGACCGAAAGCGCGGATGAATGCCCGCCGCATCCGTTCGGGATCGCGGAAGCCGGTGACTTCGGCAACGCGCTCGATCGCCTCGCTCGACGACTGCACGCGCGCCCGCGCCGCCTCGATGCGCAAGCGCTCGATCGCCTTCGACGGCGTCGATCCAGTCGCCGCAATGAAGGCGCGGGTGAAATGTCGCGCGCTCATGCCGGCGCGATCGGCGAGATCCTCCACCGTCAGCTTGGCGTCCAGATTTTCTCGCGCCCAGGTCAGCAGCGGCCCGAAGCGCCCGGTCTGCGCCTTCAATTCCAGCAGTGACGAGAATTGCGACTGGCCGCCGCTGCGGCGGTGATAGAGCACGAGTTGCCGCGCGGTCTTCTGGACGATTTCGTCGCCGTGATCTTCCGCGACCATGGCGAGCGCGAGATCGATGCCGGCGGTGATGCCGGCCGAGCTCCAGATATTGCCGTCGCGCACGAAGATCTGATCGGGCTCGAGCTTCACCTGCGGATAGCACGAAAGAAATTGCCGCGTGCGCTGCCAATGCGTGGTGGCGCGCTTGCCGTCGAGCAGGCCGGTCTCGGCAAGCATGAATGTGCCCGAGCAGACGCTGGCAACGCGGGTGCCCCGCTTGGCTACCGCCTTCACGAAATTCGCCGTGCATGTATTACGCGCGGCCGCTTCGATCCCCTCGCCGCCGGCGATAATCAAGGTCGTGAGCGCGCCCGGCGGGCCGAACTTCCAGGCCAGCATCTCCACGCCCGAGGTGCTGCGCACCGGCCCCGGGTTGGCCGCCATCAGGCGGATCGGCACATCTCTTTTCGCCAGGCGGTTCGCGATCTCGAACACCGAGATCGGACCCGCGGCATCGAGCAACTGGAAGTCCGGAAAGACCAGCACGCCGATCATGGTTTGGGCCTCATGTCGGAAAATGAGGGAAATAAGCCATTTCGGACTTGAAACGAACATGCCATCCTTGGTCCGTCAAGCGCAAACTGGAGGCTCCCATGTCGGCCCCGCTTCAGATCGGACTTCTCGTGTTTCCGAAAGTCACGCAGCTCGACTTCACCGGTCCGCTGCAGGTGTTTTCCAGCGTGCCCGGCGCCAAGGTGCATCTGATCTGGAAACGGCTCGAGCCTGTGCCGAGCAATTCCGTGATGATGCTGACGCCGACAATCGCTTTCGCCGATTGCCCGCAGCTCGACGTGATCTGCGTGCCCGGCGGCGTCGGCAGCGACGATCTCCTCAACGACGAGGAGGTGCTCGACTTCCTCCGCAAACAGGCAAGCGGCGCGAAATACGTCACCTCGGTCTGCACGGGCTCGCTGGTGCTCGGTGCTGCGGGCCTGTTGAAAGGCTATCGCGCCGCGACGCATTGGAGCGCGATCGACAATCTCGCGGCCTTCGGCGCCACGCCGGCCAAAGTGCGCGTCTGCATCGACCGCAACCGCGTCACCGGCGGCGGCGTCACCGCCGGAATCGATTTCGCGCTGACGCTGGTGTCGATGCTGGTCGACCGGAAGACCGCGGAAGCGATCCAGCTTCGGCTCGAATATAACCCCGCGCCGCCGTTCAACTCCGGCTCGCCCGACACCGCGCCCGCGGAGACGCTGGCGTTGATCCGCGAGCGGATCGCGCCATTCCAGGCGCGGCGCAAGGAAGCTGTCGCACGTGCCGCCGCGCGGCTGACGGAGACCGCGCCCACCGGCTGACGATAATGCGATTCAGGCGCGGGCGGGCCTCCGGCGAGCCGACGTCCGGGCCGTCAACGGGCGGCGTTGTAGACATCACGCAGCACGTTCGTCTCAAGCTCCAAATCCTGCAGCCGGTGCTTGACCACATCGCCGATGCTGACGATACCGGCCAGCTTGCCGCCGCGCAGTACCGGCATATGACGCAGACGATGGTGCGTCATCAGGTTCATCACGCGATTGATACTCTCGTCCGGGGATACGGTGGTCACACCGTATTGCATGATTTCCTTCACGGACATCGACCCGGCTGTCTCGCCATAGCGAGAAAATGCGTGAACGATTTCACGTTCGGAAACCAGACCAAGAACTGCGTTCCCGCTCGTCACCACGAGAGCGCCAATGTTCTTTGCGCGGAGCCAATCTGCCGCCCTTTTGATGCTGGCTTCCGGAGCTATGGTCGTGACGTCGGTGCCCTTCCGGCTCAGAATGCTTTCGATGGTCATAGTCTCCTCCCATCGTGTGGTCTGGCCCCTATCTCATCCTGCCCCCGGTACGCCATGGAACCATTCTCGTCCATGAGGAGCATTGGCATATCACACTTGGGGGAAGCCGTCAGCGAGCATCGGGGATTTCGCAACCGGTCGGTCGTTCGCGAACCGGCGCGCGACGGGGGGGGGCAGCTTTTGCCGCGGGCCGCAACGTCCCCGGCAGTGCAATCGTCCGGCCGATTTGCCGGTGCCGCCGATCGACCGGGATGACCATGATATTCGCAACGTTGCACATGCCAACCGCGAGCATTGCGGTTTGAGTTCAAGCTGCCGCAATCAGGTCCAACATAGACTGTGTATCCCGCACGTCGCAAAATGCGAACACCGGCCAGTTGCGGACCGCCTCCGCATCCGCCGTGTGCTGTGTATAGACCACGACGCCGCCCGCTGCACGCAGGGCGGCGCTGATGCGGTTGACATTGACAACGATGGCGCGGGCCATCGGCGTTTCCAAGACCTGTCCAGGCGCCATGAAGCCATTCTGCAAATCGACGACGATGTGTGCGGTCCGACGAGGAACGATGCGGTTAAACACCGCGACGCCGCCACGGCGGCGAGTGACGCGCTCGCGGACTTCGTCGAGGATACCGGCTTGATGCATGGGCTCGCCCCTCCCTCATGAAACGCTTCACCGCTCATGTGTTCAAGGTATCAGACCCATCGGTATTGCGTAGGAGGACATGGAGCTTCGTCCGGGGGGACACCATTCGGCTAGCGCACGATAGCGGACATTGGGTGGGGTGGCCCACTCGCTTTCGCTCAAACCATCGCCCGCACAGCAGAAAAAGGCCGCCCGGTTTCCCGAACGGCCTTTCCTGTCTCACGGCGGCGCCACATTAACGGGCGATCTCAGAACCTTTGGTGCCAGGGGGCCTATCTCCCGGCAGATCCTGATCGGGTACCGCTGCACATCGGGGCAGTCGCGATCCTGTTGCCCGATCCGTCGCGATGGTTTCCCATCTCCGTAAGATGACCCTAGTAAGCCCCACCCATGCGGGAGGCGCAACGACGCTCTCAACACTGTCCCCGTTGTTACCGTTGTCCACAACGCAGGTGCAAAAGCGGGACATTGCACGCGCGCGCAGCAAATCCAGGGCTGGGACTCGTTGGCGCGCAACCAAATGCGAATAGCTGCGAGTTTGATGAAGGTCAGACGATTAGCCGCGAGGCGGGCGACGGCATGGTGCGTATTCGCTCTCCGGCTCAGGGAACTCCTCGTTAAATCGCAAAAGTTCCTGTAACCCTGCGCCCGATGGTCGCGGTCAGCCTGGAGTTTGAACCCACAACCCTGGATGACGACCCAACGTGAAGTGCTCTGCGTTTCGACAGGTACTCTGGTTTTCCCCGGCTTGGGCGAGTTGGGAGAAGTTGTCGTGATCACAGATCGACCCAGTCGTAGGGGATCGATATCGCTCGCGATAAGCTGCTGTCGGTCAGCAAGACACGAACTGGATGCATCCGCGCTAGCCTGCCTGGTTTGGCCGAACCCGGACCAATTGGCTCAGCCGCGCTACCTGCATCAACAGCTCGCCAGATTTGCCGAGGAGCGCCGGAGAGCCTGTCGCAGCGGCATGACTCACCGGGCGTGAACAGGCTGGTCCTGGCATAGCGTCGGCTGGTGCCAAGAATGAATTGGTCGCACGAAGGGGTCGTTTCGACGTTGGTGCACGAAGCGTATGATCAACGCCAGCTACTTCTAGCAACTCTGCCGCCATCACAACGGCAGGTTCGGGCCGCGCTTGTCGTCGTCGTGACCATGCTCATCTTGTTCGGCGTCACGGTGAACTATGTAAATGTTCAGCTACCGCGCGTTGACGCATTCATTCCAATTCTTGCAACCACGACCGTAATCAACGACCTCATTACCTCGATTTTGCTATTTTCTCAGTACTCCATTGCCCTGCGGAGGGCGCTGCTGGTGCTCGCCAGCGGGTATTTGTTTACATCTCTGATCGTCATTCCATGGGCGCTGGCATTTCCAGGAGTATTCTCACCCACCGGTCTTCTCGGCGCCGGACGACAGACCACGGCATGGCTTTATACCTACTGGCACGTGGGATCACCGCTCATTCTGATCGTCGCGGTTCTCCTGAAGGACCTGGATAACAAACCAGGCGAATCGCGGCGACATCCGGCCGTGGCCGTCGGCCTAAGTGTCGCTGTCGTTACCGCGACGGCGTGCGGACTGACCTGGTTCACGATTGCAGGAGAACGGTTTCTCCCAACGATAGTCCTGCCTGACGGCGTTAGCCTGAACAGAACGATCGCTACTTCGCTCAGCATTTCGATCATAGCGCTGGCCGGCAGCGCGCTGGTGCTGCTATGGATCAGGCGGCGCTCCGTGCTCGATCTGTGGCTCATGGTCGTCTGCTGCGCATGGTTGCTGGAAACCACTACCGCTACCCTCTTCGTCGGCGCACGGTTCAGTCTTGGCTGGTATGCCGGTCGCATTTTCGGAATCGCCGCAACATTTGTCGTCTTGCTTGCATTGCTTTCCGAGACGCTGGCCCTCTACGCAAATCTTGCACAATCAATCATCAGGCGGCGCGGCGACCGCCACGCGCGGCAGATTGCCATGGACGCAATGGCGGTTTCGATTGTGCACGAGATCAAACAACCCTTAGCGGCAATAATATCAAATGCCAGCGCAGGCCGACGTTGGTTGAAGAGGGCAACACCGGATCTGAGCGAGGCGTATTCCTCCTTTGATGGCATCGCCAACGCCGGTGAGCGAATGAGTGAAATTGTCGACGGCGTCCGCTCAATGTTCAAGAAGGGGGCTCACGGGCAAAAACTGTTCGACATAGCCGAGCTCGTTCGAGAAATACTCACAATGGTTGACCTCGATTTGAGGACGCAGCGCATTATGGTCACAACTGATCTAGGCAATGGCCTCCCCCAATTGTTGGGCGATCGAGGCCAGTTGCAGCAAGTATTTCTAAATCTAATTTCGAACGCGATTGAAGCTATGAGTTCCGTCACCGATCGTGCCCGTGACTTGCGTATCCGCTCTTTTCTAATTCAGGAGTCCTCCGAAGTTGCGATCACCGTGGAAGACTCCGGTATTGGAATTGAAGATGAGAGCAGCAATCGTGTTTTCGAACCTTTTTTTACGACAAAGTCGACCGGGATTGGAGTGGGACTTACCATTTGCCGCGTGATCGTTGAGGCCCATGGCGGAAGTCTTCAGGCATCTGCCAACGAACCTTACGGCGCGGTCTTTCGGATAACTTTGCCTATCGACGACTTGTGATGCAGTATAAGGCCGCTCTACCCTCGTTGCGCCAGAGGGCTGTCGAATGAAGGACGATAGTTCGGAGAAATCGATCGTATTCGTCGTCGACGATGATCCGCTGGTGCGTGAGTCCGTCTCGACCTCCTTCGATCGGTCGGCCTGCAGACGCGGGTTTTCGGCTCTACGTCTGACTTTTTGCGGCAAATGCGGCCTCCACTACCGAGCTGTTTGGTGCTCGACGTCAGGCTACCCGGCGCAAGCGGACTGGATTTTCAGGCCGAACTATCGAGACGCAATATTCATATCCCCATCATTTTCATGACCGGTCACGGGGATATCCCGATGACGGTAAGGGCCATGAAGGCCGGCGCAGTGGAATTCCTGACCAAGCCTTTTCGCGAACAGGACATGCTGGATGCGGTGAAGCTTGCGCTGGAACGGGATCAAAGCCGGATCGAGTCCGAGAAGGCTTCTTCCGGACTGAAGTCGAGCTTCGAGTCCCTGACCCCGCGTGAGCAGGAAATCATGGCCCTGGTTGCGTCGGGACTGATGAACAAGCAGGTCGCCGGCAAAATCGGGCTCAGCGAGATCACGGTCAAAGTCCATCGCGGTCGCATCATGCAAAAGATGGGAGCCAGGTCGCTGGCGGATCTCGTGCGGATGGCTGAAGCCCTGAGCATTCGCCCTCCGGCGTGATCGCACTCGATACTCAAGTATAATTACCCAGGCGCTCTACATGGCCATGATAGTGTTCGCATGTGCCGCTTTACCAAGGCCTGGTCAATGCCAGAAGTTCCCCTGATCTCAATCGTCGACGATGACGGGTTCGTTCGAGAATCCACAAAAGGACTCGTTCGATCGATGGGCTATGCCGCGGAAACGTTCGCTTCCGCCGAGGAGTATCTGCGGTCGACTCGCGTCGCGAACACGGCTTGCTTGATCTCCGACATACAGATGCCCGGCATGAACGGCGTGGATTTGCAGGATCGGTTGATCGCCGACGGGTATCGCTTGCCGATCATTTTCATCACCGCCTTCCCCGACCCAAAGATCCGTGCGCGCGTCATGAAGGCTGGCGCCTGTGGTTTCCTGACCAAGCCGTTCAGCGACGAAAGCCTGACAGAGTGCCTGGAGAGGGCGCTTGGCGGCAGGACTGATCCAGCCTCGTAGTCGTTGCGCTTGGATGTCACACCTATCGCGCTTCCAACCTTGAAACCGCGCGATAGCGCGTGCCCGGTCGGGTTTCGGCGAGCCGAATATACTCAAGTATAGCGTTCTATCCATTCATACACTGAAGATTGACGAACGCGCGATGTACCTTTGCTCGCACGTCGCAAGACAATCTCCTCGATTTGCGGCGAGGGAGATGTTCATGGCCTACCACGAGCAAGGCGCCGCAATCGTCGCGGACGGCGTTCGAGAAGGGATGATCCGGATTCCCGGCGGCACGTTCCGCATGGGATCGGACAGGCATTACCCGGAAGAAGCGCCGGTCCATCATGTTACGGTCGACGGCTTCTGGATCGATCGCACGCCAGTCACCAACCGGCAGTTCAAGGAATTCGTTAGCGCGACCGGCTACGTCACGTCCGCCGAAATCCCGCCCGACCCGACGGACTATCCCGGCGCGCTGCCACATATGATCTATGCCGGCTCGCTGGTGTTCACGCCGCCCAAGCATGCGGTCGATCTGCGCGACTGGTCGCAATGGTGGGACTTCACGAGGGATGCGGACTGGCGCCATCCCTATGGGCGCAAGAGCAACATCAACGCGCTCGACGATCATCCGGTCGTGCACGTCAGCTACGACGATGCGGCTGCCTATGCGAAATGGGCCGGCAAGGAGCTGCCGACCGAAGCCGAATGGGAGTTTGCGGCGCGCGGCGGACTTGACGGCGCCGAATTTGCCTGGGGCGATCAGTTCACGCCCGGCGGCCGGCACATGGCCAACACCTGGCAGGGCAATTTTCCGCACGAGAACCTCAACGAGACGGCTTCGAGCGCACGTCGCCGGTGACGGCGTTCCCGCCTAACGGCTACGGCGTCTACGACATGATCGGCAACGTCTGGGAATGGACGGCCGACTGGTATTCGCCAAAGCACGAGGCCGATGCGCCGAAGGCCTGCTGCATTCCGGAGAACCCGCGCGGTGGGCGCGAGGACGAAAGCTACGACCCCGGCCAGCCCAACATCAAAATTCCGCGCAAGGTGATCAAGGGCGGCTCGCATTTGTGCGCGCCGAACTACTGCCGCCGTTACCGCCCGGCAGCGCGGCATGCGCAGCCCGTCGATACGTCAACCAGTCATGTCGGATTTCGGTGTGTGATCAGGAAAGGATTGCACCGTGAGTGACAATCCATCTGGTCGGAAACCGCAGGACAATCCCGAAAAAAACGCGCGGGTATCAAGCGCCGCGATCTGTTGCTCAGCGGCAGTTCCCTGCTGGCAGTATCGGCCATGTCCGGCCTGACGAATTCCGCGCGCGCCGAACTCAAAGAGTACAAGCCAGGGACGACGTTTCCCGGCCGCATGGGCCGCACCATCGGCGAATCCTCGCCGGCATGGCCGGCACCTGTGCGCGCCAAGCCGGGAGCGCCGAACGTGCTGTTCATCGTGCTCGACGACACCGGCTTCGGCCAGCTCGGCTGCTACGGCTCGCCGATTAACACGCCGAACATCAACAAGCTCGCCCAGAACGGCCTGCTCTACACCAACATGCACACCACCGCGCTGTGCTCGCCGATCGCGCTCCTGCATCCTGACCGGGCGCAATCATCATTCCAACGCGATGGCGTGCATCACCGAAGGCTCGGAGGGCTATCCCGGCGCCAACGGCGCGATCCCGTTCGAGAATGGCTTCCTGTCCGAGATTCTGCTCGGGCAAGGCTACAACACCTACGCGCTCGGGAAATGGCATCTGACGCCCGCCGAGCAGATCAGTGCCGCCGGGCCCTACGACCGCTGGCCGCTGGGGCGCGGCTTCGAGCGCTACTATGGCTTCCTCGGCGGCGACACCAGCCAGTACTACCCCGATCTCGTCTACGACAACCGCCAGGTCGAACCGCCGAAGACGCCGGAGGAGGGCTATCACCTCACGCCCGACCTGGTGGACAAGGCGATCAGCTTCATCAGCGACAGCAAGCAGCTCGCGCCAGACAAGCCGTTCTTCGTCTACTTCGCGACCGGCGCCCAGCATGCGCCGCATCACGTCCCGAAGGAGTGGGCCGACAAGTACAAGGGCAAGTTCGACGACGGCTGGGACGCCTATCGTGAGAAGGTGTTCGCCAAGCAGAAAGAGCTCGGCATCATCCCGCAGAACACCGTGCTGTCGCGTCACGACCCCGACGTGCAGGACTGGAGCAAGCTGTCCGCCGACGAGCGGCGGCTCTACGCCCGCATGATGGAAGTGTTCGCCGGCTTCCTCGAGCACACCGATCATCACATCGGCCGGCTGATCGACTTCCTCGCCGCGACCGGCGAGCTCGACAACACGCTGATCATGCTCATCTCCGACAACGGCGCCAGCTCGGAAGGCGGCCCGACCGGCTCGACCAACGAGAACAAGTTCTTCAACAACGTGCCGGACGATCTGAAGCAGAACCTCGCGGCGCTCGACGACCTCGGCGGGCCGAAATACTTCAACCACTACGCCTGGGGCTGGACCTTCGCCGGCAACACGCCGTTCAAGCGCTGGAAGCGCGAGACCTTTCGCGGCGGCGTGTCCGATCCGTTCCTCGTGCACTGGCCGAAGGGGATCAAGGCCAAGGGCGAGATCCGGCATCAGTACGCGCATGCGATCGACATGGTGCCGACCGTGCTCGACGCGCTCGGCATCGAGCCGCCGGCGGTCATTCGCGGCGTGACCCAGTCGCCGATCGAGGGCGTGAGCTTCGCGCATACCTTCAACGACGCCAAGGCGGCCAGCAAACCATCACACCCAGTACTTCGAGATGTTCGCGCACCGCGCGATCTATCACGATGGCTGGCGCGCGGTGTGCCCATTCCCCGGCGACTCCTTCACCGAAGCCAAGGCATTCTTCGGCCAGCTGGAGCTCACCGAGGACAAGCTGCGCGAGCTCGATGCCACAGGGTGGGAGCTTTACAACGTCATCGACGATCCGGCCGAGACCAAGAACCTCGCCGACACGAACCGCGCCAAGCTGATCGAGATGATCGCGCTGTGGTACGTCGAGGCCGGCAAGTACAACGTGCTGCCGCTCGACAGCCGCGGCACCGCGCGCTTCGCCGACGAACGTCCTCAGCTCACCAAGGATCGGCAGACCTACGTCTACTATCCGGGCACGCAGACCGTGCCGGAAAATGTCGCGGTGAAAGTGCTCAATCGCGCGCATAGCCTTACGGCCGAAGTTGAAATTCCCAAGGGCGGAGCGAGCGGCGTGCTCATCTGCCACGGCAGCAATGCCGGCGGCTACTCGCTGTTCGTCAAGGACAACAAGCTGCACTACGTCCACAACTATGTCGGCGCGCAGGAATTCCATGTCGAGTCGAGCGAGCCGGTGCCGGAAGGCAAATCACAGTTGCGCTATGAGTTCGAGCCGACCGGCAAGCCCGATATCGCGAAGGGCAAAGGTTCCCCGGGCCGCGCCCAGCTCTACATCAACGACAAGCTAGTCGGCCAGCCGACCTTCCGTTCACCGTGCCGCTGCTCATGGGGCTCGGCGGCGGTCTGACGGTCGGCCGCAATCCCGGTTCGCCCGTCTCGCTGCTCTACGGACCGCCGTTCGCATTCACCGGCACGATCTTCAAGGTGACGGCGGATGTGTCCGGACAGATGCTCCAGGACACTCAGGAAGAGCGCAATGCGACCGCCAAACGGGCGTTAAGTCGGCAATGACGAAAGGCGGGCACGCCGAGCCGATCGGCGCGTCCACTGGTCACCAAAGATCAAATCCGCCGCATCCGGCGCGAATGAACCACACCTTGCTACGAGGAGTTGCAAATGAGTGAGCATGACAGTCAATCCGGCGATCGTCCAAACGACTTCAGCCGGCGCGGAGTGCTCCTTGGCGGTACCGCGGCGGCGGCGACCGCTCTGTCGGAGTCCCGCGCCCAAATCCTGCGCAAGCACAGCAAGTGTTGCCGCTTCCACCGGCAGCGTTCAAAGGCAAGATCGGCACCACCTACACGGATTCAGTCCCAGACAAGATCCCCCTTACCAAAGCCCCCGACGGCGCCCCCAATGTTCTGCTCGTCCTGATCGACGATTGCGGGTTCGGGCAATGGGGCACCTTCGGCGGACAGATTCCGACGCCAAACCTGGATCGGCTTGCGAAAGCCGGTCTGCGCTACACCCGCTTTCATACCACAGCGCTTTGCTCGCCAACGCGGGCCGCGCTGCTCACGGGCCGCAATCATCACTCCGCCGGGACCGGAACCATCACAGAACTGGGCAACGCCTATCCCGGCTACAGCGGCCAGATTCCAAGCAGCGCCGGGATGGTCGCCGAGACCCTTCGTCAACATGGGTACAGCACAGCATGGTTCGGCAAGAACCATAACATCCCCGATTGGGAAACCAGCGTGTCAGGCCCCTACGACCGCTGGCCGGCGCGTCAAGGCTTTGACCATTTCTACGGCTTCCTGGGCGGTGAGACGCATCAATGGGCGCCGCCTCTGCACAGGGATCACAGTCACGTTGAAATGGAAGTTCCGAAAGGGCGGGAAGCCGACTACACGCTGAACGAAAACCTCGCTGACGAGGCAATTCAATACATCAATCAGCAGAAGTCGGTGACACCCGACCGGCCCTTCTTCGTTTACTTCGCCCCCGGCGCGACCCATGCGCCTCATCACGTGCCGAAGGCGTGGATCGACAGGTTCAAGGGACAGTTCGATCAAGGCTGGGACAAGTACCGCGAGGAGACGTTCAGGCGACAGCTTCAGCTCGGCGTCATTCCGCCTGACACCAAGCTCACGCCGCGTCCGGCGGAAATCCCGGCATGGGACTCATTGTCGCCCGATCGCAAACGCATCGCGGCTCGACTCATGGAGGCCTTTGCCGCCTTTACGGCCCACATCGATTTCGAGGTTGGGCGTATCCTCGACGCCATCGAGGCGGTCGGACAAACCGACAACACCATGGTCTTCTGGGAGATCGGCGACAACGGATCGTCGATGGAGGGCACCCTCAGCGGCAGTTTCAACGAAATGACCTCCCTTAACGGGCAGCAGGAGGACCCGGCTTTCATCCTGGCGCACCTCGAGGACATCGGCGGCCCCAAGTCCTACAATCACATCCCGGTCGGATGGGCGTGGGCGGTCGACACCCCGTTCCAATGGGGCAAGCAAATTGCCTCGCATTTCGGCGGCACGCGCAATCCGCTTGTAATCTCATGGCCGAACAGGATCAAAAACTCGGGAGGCATCCGGACTCAGTTTCACCACGTTATCGACATCGTGCCCACGATTCTGGAAGCGGCGGAAATCCAGCAGCCATCGTCCGTCAATGGCATTGCCCAGAAGCCGATCGAAGGTGTCAGCATGGTCTACACCTTCGATGATGCCAAGGCCGAGGAACGTCACCGCGTCCAGTACTTCGAAATGTTCGGCAATCGCGCGATCTACAGCGAAGGGTGGGTCGCTTGTGTGCGCCATGGAAGATTGCCGTGGGAAAATTCGGGCTCCTACGATTTCGCGAAGGACAAATGGGAGCTTTACCGGATCGAAAGCGACTTCAGCCAGGCCAACGACCTGGCGGCGAAGGAGCCTGAGCGACTTCGGGCAATGCAAGACCTGTTCTGGGTCGAGGCCGCGAAGTACGACGTCTTGCCACTCGACGACCGCTTTGCAGAGCGCGCCGATCCGAGCCTTCGGCCGAGTCTGATCGAAGGGCGAACCGATTTCACCTACTACCCTGGGGCCGCCCATATTCCGGAAAGTTCGTCACCTAACGTGAAGAACCGTTCGTACCGGATTACGGCCCATGTCGATGTGCCGCAAACGGGCGGCGACGGCGTGCTCGTCGCCGCTGGTGGTTTCGCTGCCGGATATGCGCTGTACGTCAAGGATGGCAAGCCCTGCTACGAATACAACTGGTTCGCGCAACAGCGCTACAAGGTGGCGAGCTCGGAAAAGCTTGCTCCCGGTCCAGCCATCATTCGCATCGACTTCAATTACGACGGCGGTGGGGTCGCGAAAGGCGGCACAGTCACGATGTTCGTCAACGACAAGAAGGTGGCTCAAGGTCGTGTCGAGAAGACTGTTCTCGCACGCTTCTCGCCGGATGAGACCTTCGATATCGGCCTGGATTCGGCGACCCCGGTGAGCGAGGACTACAAATCGCCGAATCCTTACACCGGAAAGCTGCGCAAGGTGGAGATCCATCTTGAGCCGGTGAAGCACGCCGAAAACGACGTGAAGACGATCCGCAAAGCGGAGCTGGCCGTGCAATTCGGCGTGGAATGACGCGCTTAGGGTGGGTTAGGCGCCAAGGACCGTAACCCACCCTGCGGCTCTGGATTGCGTGGCACGAAGCTCGCCCAAGCGCGCGATGGGACCGTCATCGCGCTCCGGATTTTTGTTTGCGCATGATCTCTTCGGAAAATCGCTACACATTTCTCCGGATCATACGCTGGAAGCGCCCACCGCTATTTGCGTTCCAGGTGCCAGGCGCCGTCCCAATCCTCCAGTGGCGGATTTTGCTTGAGTTCACCGACGCGCGTCACGAACGCCGCCGACGGGCCATCGCCCGGCATGGCCTCGAGCGCCGCGGCAAAAGCCGCGCGCGCCTCGTCCCAGCGCCGGGCGCGCCAGGCCGAAAGCCCCTCGGCGTAATGCGTGCGCAACAGCGTTTGCTGCGGCGTGAGCGTGCCCTTCGTACCCATGATCTCGTAGACGGTCTGCGGCTGGCGCTGGCCGACCACGACCAGGCGATCGATTTCGCGAAGCTCGAACCCGGCCGCGCACATTTTCGCGGTGCCCTCCGAGATCAGACAGCGGCAGCCATAGACCTTGTTGGCGCCCTCGAGCCGCGAGGCCAGGTTCACGGTGTCGCCCGTCACCGTGAAGCTCATCATGAACTCCGAGCCGATGCTGCCCACCAGCGCCTCGCCGGTGGCAATCCCGATCCTGATGTCGTAGTCGGCCGGGATCGTGCGCACGCCCAGATGTTCAGGCAATTCCTTGCGCAGCGTCTCGACGCGTCCGATCATGTCGAGCGCGGCGAGGCAGGCGAAATTCGCCTGCTCGACTTCCTCGACGAACGGAGGTCCCCAATAGGCCATGATGGCATCGCCGATATATTTGTCGATCACGCCGCGATGGGCATGGATCGGCTCGGACATGGTCGAGAGATAGAGGTTCATGATCTTGACGAGGCCGCGCGGGGTGACACCTTCGCTCAGTGTCGTGAATCCCTTCATGTCGCAGAACAAGACGGTCATCACGCGGCGCTGGCCTTCGGTTGCCGCGGCCACGCCCTGATCGAGCAGCCCTTCCGCGACCTTGGGATCGATGTAGCGGCCGAAGGTTTCGCGCACGCGCTGGTTCTGCCGCAGCCGCTCGATCATGCGGTTGAACGCCGCCGAGAGCTGGCCGATCTCGTCCCCGGTCGTCACCGCGATCGACTGGTCGAGCCGGCCGGCCTCGACCTCGCGCGTACCTTCGAGCAGCCGCAGCACCGGCTGCGTGATGCCGCTGCCGACCATCATTGCAAAAACGAATCCCAGCACGGCCGCAACCGCCGTCACGATCGCCGAAATCCAGATCGCCTGCCGCTGCTGGGCAATGACGACCGCGGCGCTCGCATGCACCTGTTTGAGCATGTCGGCGCGGATGCCGTCGATCTTTTGATTGAACTCCTGACGCAGCGTGTCCGCCTGGACGAGCGTCCGCCTCGCCTCGTCGAAATTGTGCGCATCGAGCTGCTGCAGCAGCCGCGCGTTCTGCTCGTAAAGACGATGGCGGAGATCGTTGATCGCGTTCTCGATGCGATCGTCGAGACGTCCGAGCGCGGCATTGTCCGACGGCGTCGAGGCGTCCTCGATGATCGCCGCGATCTGGTCGCGCGCTTTCTGCGCCTCACCCGTGACGTCCGCATCGAGCGCCTGGAAGTTTTTCAGATGCGCGGCATAGCTCGCTTCATCCGGCGGGTTTTGCGTCTTCTCGATGATCATCTGACGCAGCGCGAGCGCACGCTCCAGCGAACGGATATTGGTCCGCGCCAGCCCGCCGTAGGCAGGCACATACCGGTTGGTCAGCTCATCCAGGAGATGACCGACCCGCTCGGCCATCACCATCGAGAGGATGGAGGTTATCACCGCAAGCACGATCAGGCCGGCGGCAATGCCGATGATCTTCTGTTTGATGGATTTTCGAAACATCGGCGGGGGTGAACTCGAATTCGGGTGCCGGCAGCTCGGCGCAGAATGACAAGCTTCCGCCAAGGGCGAAAGCTATCGCATTTCCACGAAAGTAGTCCGGGTGCGGCCGAACGGCACGCACCTTGATCACGCAAATGCGCCCTGCTCCTAGTTGCCCGGCGTCCAGGGCTGGTAGTCGCCGGTCGCCTTGGGGCGGCGGCCAGAGGCGAGCGTCGAGCCGGAGGGCCGGTAGGCGCCGGGCGTGCCGGTCAGGTTCGGCACATGCGGCTTTTCCCACTCGCGGGGCGTGTAATTAGCTTCGGTCGGCGGAATGTCGGTGGTGTGATGGATCCAGCCGTGCCAGCCCGGCGGAATCCTGGTTGCCTCGGCATAGCCATTATAGATCACCCAGCGCCGCTCGAAATGCAGGGTCGGGTCGATCGCCCCGCCCTTGGTGCGGTAGTAGCGGTTGCCCTGCTCGTCTTCGCCCACCAACTCGCCGTAGCGGCTGGTCCAGAACTGCGTGCCAAAGGTCTGGCCGTTCCACCAGGTGAAGATTTTGAGCAAGAACTGTTTCATGCGGGCTCGCGGGCTATGGTTCCCAGATGCGACCTGATGCCACTCACACGCGGAATTGTCCAGTAACGGAGGGGTCAGTCTGGCCCGTTCATTCCGCGTACAGCCTGCCCCGCCCAGCCTCTTCTCACGCATAATCAATGCGCGGGCAAGGGAACGTCTGACCGCAGCTGAGGTTAGAGCACAGACCCCCCAAGATGGAGAGTAGGATGACCCGTTCAAAACTTCTGGCTGGCGCCACGGCGCTGGCCTTGCTGGTGGCAGCCCCGAGCGCGAGCTTCGCCCAGCACCGTGGCGGCGGCGGACACGCGGGCGGCGGTGGGGGCGCGCATATGGGTGGCGGCGGCGGACACATGGGTGGCGGTGGTGGCATGCACATGGGCGGCGGTGGTGGCGGGCACTTCGCCGCTGGCGGCGGCGGTGGCGGCATGCACTTCAACGGCGGCGGCCCAGGCCCGCGCGTTGCAGCGACAGCCCCGGCAGCGCGGCCTGGCGGCGGCGCAACCTTCACCGGCGGACGCACCGCCCGGAACGGCGGCAATTGGCAAGGCGGGAGCTGGCATGGCGGGAACTGGCATGGCGGCTATCATCGCCGCGGTGGCTTCTTCCCCGGTGCCGTTGCAGGCGCCGTAATCGGCGCCGGGATCGCGAACTCTTACGCTTACGGCCCTGACTATTATTATGGGCCCGACTATTACAACGACACCTACTACGACAACGGCTACGACACCGGTCCCGAGGTCGCCGTGGTCCCGGGCGGTGGCCGAGATGCGAGCTATTGCGCGCAGCGCTACAAGTCCTGGGATCCGGCCTCTGGCACCTATCTCGGCTATGACGGCCAGCGCCATCCCTGCCCGTAATCCCGGCTGAGCGTTTCGAGATCGAAGGACGGCGCAATGATTTGTGCCGTCCTTTTTCGTGCGTCCTTCAAGACCTTGTCGCCAGCGCCACGCCCGCCAACGTGAAGATCAGGGCGGCGATCTGCCCTGGCCCGAGGGGCTCATGCAGTGTGATCGCAGAAGTCACCACGCCGATGACAGGCACCGCCATGGTGCCGATAGCGGCGACCGAGGCCGGCAGGCGCGCGAGTGCCGCGAACCAGCAGACATAGGCGATGCAGAACTGGCCGACGACCGAATAGACCAGAAGCCCCCAGCCGAGCGCCGTCACCGCGCCCCAATGCGAGGTCTCGATCAGGAGCCCGACGATGGCGACGGGAAGGCAGCCGAGCCCGACTTGCCAGGCCGCACCCGGGATCGGCGGAAGATGGATCGGCCATCGTTTGGACAGCACGGTGCCCACCGCAAAGCCGAACGACCCCACCAGTGCCATGATGATGCCCGGCAGCTTGGCTTCGCTCGCGGAGATGCCGTTGCCGCCCATGATGGAGGCGATCCCCGCAAACGCCATCACCAGCGCCAGCGTGCGGATCAGAGTCGGCCGCTCGCCCAGGATCGGCCAGGCCAGCAGCGAAGCCCAGACCGGCATGGTGTAGGCGATCAGCGCCGCCTCGCTCGCGGGCAGCCAGAGCAGCGCGAGCCCCATCAGCACCATCCAGCCGGTGACGTTGAGCGTGGCGGCAACCATCAGCCGCGGCCAGATCTCGCGGGGCACCTGCAGGCTCTGCCGGCTCGCCAGCGCCAGCGCCGCCAGCAGCAGCGCGCCGACCACGCCGCTCAGCCCCCGGAGCGTCAGCGGCGGCAATTCGCCGATCAGGAATTTGGTCGCGGGCCAGTTGAATCCCCAGCCGATGGAGGTGATGGCGAGGAACATCAGCCCCGCGGGCGTGATGCGCGCTCGCGCGATCGGCAATCTCGAATCATGCATCTCGTGGGGACCGGCCAAGGAATCAAAGGAGGAATCAAAGGAGCATTCGGAAGCCGCCTATTTGGCCGCGATCCGGCCCGACGGCCACCATCTCCCCGACATGCCTGCTTCACGACTCCCGTACCCCCACGTGAGTCCTGAAAATTCAATGGCGGGGTGAGAAAAAATACCTTCCCTGTGAACAGCGGGCGAAGTCTGAAATCCACACCCTCAGGCACAATTTTTTCGTTTGGGAATCCCTGAGGACTCACTGATACTTGGGCCCATCACAGGCGCGGCATTGTCCCCTGTTATCCCGCCCCGTCCACCATATTTAGTATTTGATTCAGGAACTCGTACTAGTCCTTGACGGGCGTAACGGAGTCGTCCTAGTTTTCGACCTGTTCGGCGCGAGTGTGTTTGGGTCCCGCCGGTCGCTCCCATAAGGGTTCCAAAATGACACCTCCGCCGGCCAGTTGATTGCCGCGGGTGAAGGGCTTGTCTGCCCAAAAAGGGACTTCGGGCGCGAACTTCACATAGGTGCCGGTTGGCACCAGCATGAAGTGCGACACGTTGAGTTAGGGCGCGTTGAACGCATGGTCTTTTGAACCCGAGGGGGAGCAATCCCAGGGGTGGGCTCGAGGGGCATGCCGGGACGAGATTGATCCCTCCGGGATCGAGCTACGTCCACGAGAGAAACAGGGCCGGATCCACCGGCTTGAGCATGCGGACTATCGTTCCGTCGTTTGCGCGGCGGATTGGGAGGTTCGCGTAAAGGAAAACAAGCGCCGGCTGCCTGTAGCAGTACGGCCAGATAAGTACGGGGCACGACCTATGCGAATCGAACGCCGCAACACCACTTCCGGCCAGTCACCCTATGCAGGGATTGATTTCAGATTGACGACATCCGAGATCAGGAATCCTGACGGCTCGGTGGTTTTTCGTCTCGACAATGTCGAGGTTCCCACGGCCTGGTCGCAGGTCGCGAGCGACGTGCTGGCGCAGAAGTATTTCCGCAAGGCCGGCGTTGCCGCAAAGCTGAAGAAGGTCGAGGAAGAGACGGTGCCGTCCTTCCTGTGGCGCTCGGTGCCGGACACCGAGGCCTTAGCGCTGCTGCCCGAGGAAGAGCGCTATGTCAGCGAACTCTCGGCCAAGCAGGTGTTCGATCGGCTGGCCGGCTGCTGGACCTATTGGGGTTACAAGGGCGGCTATTTCACGAGCGAGGAAGACGCCTCCGCCTTCTATGACGAGCTCCGCTACATGCTCGCCATGCAGATGGTCGCGCCGAACTCGCCGCAATGGTTCAACACCGGTCTTCATTGGGCCTATGGCGTCGATGGTCCCGGCCAGGGCCATTACTATGTCGACTTCAAGACCGGCAAGCTGACCAAGTCGAAGTCCTCCTACGAGCATCCGCAGCCGCATGCCTGCTTCATCCAGGGCGTGAACGACGATCTCGTCAACGACGGCGGCATCATGGACCTCTGGGTGCGCGAGGCGCGCCTGTTCAAATATGGCTCCGGCACTGGCTCCAACTTCTCGAGCCTGCGCGGCGAAGGCGAAAGGCTGTCCGGCGGCGGCCGCTCGTCCGGCCTGATGAGCTTCCTCAAGATCGGCGACCGCGCCGCGGGCGCGATCAAGTCGGGCGGCACCACGCGCCGCGCCGCCAAGATGGTCGTGGTCGACGCTGACCACCCCGACATCGAGACCTATATCGACTGGAAGGTGAAGGAGGAGCAAAAGGTCGCCGCTCTCGTCACCGGCTCCAAGATCAACCAGAAGCACCTCAAGGCCGTGATGAAGGCCTGCGTCAACTGCGAAGGATCTGGCGACGACTGCTTCGACCCTGAAAAGAACCCGGCCCTTCGTCGCGAGATAAAACTCGCGCGCCGCAACCTCGTGCCCGACAACTACATCAAGCGGGTGATCCAGTTTGCGAAGCAGGGCTACAAGGACATCTCGTTCGACACCTACGACACCGACTGGGATTCGGAAGCCTATCTGACCGTCTCCGGCCAGAACTCCAACAACTCGGTCTCGCTCAAGGACGACTTCCTGCGCGCTGTCGAAACCGACGGCGACTGGAAGCTGATCGGCCGCACCACGCGCAAGGTGACCAAGACGCTGAAGGCGCGCGACCTCTGGGAAAAAATTGGTTACGCCGCCTGGGCTTCCGCCGATCCCGGCCTGCACTTCAACACCACCATGAACGACTGGCACACCTGCAAGGCGTCCGGCGACATCCGCGCCTCCAATCCGTGCTCGGAATACATGTTCCTGGACGACACGGCGTGCAACCTCGCCTCAGCGAACCTTCTGACGTTCTTCAACACCACGACCAAGACCTTTGATGTCGAGGCCTACGAGCACCTCTGCCGGCTCTGGACCTTGGTGCTCGAAATCTCGGTGATGATGGCGCAGTTCCCCTCGAAGGCGATCGCCGAGCTCTCCTACGAGTTCCGCACGCTGGGCCTTGGCTTTGCCAACATCGGCGGCCTGCTGATGACCATGGGTCTTCCTTACGACAGCAAGGAAGGCCGCGCGCTCTGCGGCACGCTGACCTCGATCATGACCGGCATCGCCTACAAGACCTCGGCGGAGATGGCCGGCGAATTGGGCACCTTCCCCGGCTACAAGAAGAACGCCGCGCACATGCTGCGCGTGATCCGCAACCACCGCCGCGCCGCACATGGCAACATGAGTGGCTATGAAGCACTTAGCGTCAACCCGGTCCCGCTCGACCACGCCTCCTGCCCGCAAGCCGACCTGGTCGCGCATGCAACCAAGGCCTGGGACGACGCGCTCTCCCTCGGCGAGACCAACGGCTATCGCAACGCGCAAGTGACTGTCGTGGCGCCGACCGGCACCATTGGCCTCGTCATGGATTGCGACACCACCGGCATCGAGCCCGACTTCGCGCTGGTGAAATTCAAGAAGCTCGCCGGCGGCGGCTACTGGAAGATCATCAACCGCGCGGTGCCGGAGGCGCTGCGCGCGCTCGGCTACCGCGAAAGCGAGATCGCGGAGATCGAGGCCTACGCGGTCGGCCACGGCTCGCTTTCCAACGCGCCCGGCGTCAACGCCTCGACGCTGAAGGCCAAAGGCTTTACCGACGAAGCGATCGCCAAGGTCGAGAAGGCCCTGCCGACCGCCTTCGACATCAAATTCGCCTTCAACAAGTGGACCTTTGGCGAGGATTTCATCCGCGACCAGCTCGGCATCGGCGCCGAGGCGCTGGCTGCGCCGAACTTCGACCTGCTCTCCGCGGTTGGATTCACCAAGCGCGAGATCGAGGCCGCCAACGTGTACATCTGCGGCGCGATGACGGTCGAGGGCGCGCCGCATCTGAAGGCCGAGCACTATCCCGTGTTCGACTGCGCCAATCCCTGCGGCAAGATCGGCAAGCGCTATCTCTCGGTGGAAAGCCACATCCGCATGATGGCGGCTTCCCAGCCGTTCATTTCAGGTGCGATCAGCAAGACCATCAACATGCCGAACGACGCCACGGTGGAGGACTGCAAGTCCGCCTACCTGCTGTCCTGGAAGCTCGCGCTGAAGGCCAACGCGCTCTACCGCGACGGCTCGAAGCTTTCCCAGCCGCTCAACTCGCAACTCATCGCCGACGATGAGGACGAGGACGATGCGGTCGAGGCGTTTTATGAGAAGCCGATGGCGGCGCGCGCTACCCAGGTTTCCGAAAAGATCGTCGAGAAACTGGTCGAGCGCATCGTTGTGATGCGCGAGCGCGAAAAGATGCCGGATCGCCGCAAGGGCTACACCCAGAAGGCGGTTGTCGGCGGCCACAAGGTTTACTTGCGAACCGGCGAATATGACGACGGCCGTATCGGCGAGATCTTCATCGACATGCACAAGGAAGGCGCGGCGCTACGTTCCTTCATCAACAACTTTGCGATCGCGGTCTCGCTCGGCCTGCAATATGGCGTGCCGCTGGAGGAATATGTCGACGCCTTCACCTTCACCCGCTTCGAGCCGGCGGGCCCCGTGCAGGGCAACGACAGCATCAAGTACGCGACCTCGATCCTCGACTATGTCTTCCGCGAGCTCGCAGTGAGCTACATGTCGCGCTTCGATCTCGCCCATGTCGATCCCAACGAAAGCGGTTTCGACGCACTCGGCAAGGGCGTCGAGGAAGGCAAGGAGCCCGGCGACGGTCCCGGCCAGACCCAGGCGACCAAATATTTGTCGAAGGGCCTGACCCGCTCGCGCACGGACAATCTCGTGGTGATGCGCGGCGGCTCGACCGCGATCTCCTCCGGCTCGGACTCAGCACCGGCCGGCGGCAGCAAGGTCACGTCGCTGTCCTCGCACGGCGCTCAGGGCCGCGTCTCCGACACCCTCGAAGGCGCGGTGGCGCTGAAGCAGGAAGCAAGCCACGACCTTTCTCCGACCGAGAAGCTCGAGGCCATGCAGTGGAGCAAGGCCGGCAGTGCTGCCGCCACCGCGCCAAGCAAGGCCGAGCGCCGCGCCGAGGCGAAAGCCAAAGGCTACGAAGGCGAGATGTGCGGCGAGTGCGGCAACTTCACGCTGGTGCGGAACGGGACCTGCATGAAGTGCGATACGTGCGGGAGTACGACGGGGTGTTCGTGATCTAAGTGCGGATCTTTGTACCTTCTCGGGGCGCATCCACGAAGGGCGGCCGAAGAGGCCGTCCTTCACTTCCTCTATAGAGAGGTTCATCACCTCCTGGCGCCTCTCTATCCTCCTTCAATCAACTGATGCTGCTACGGCTTCAACTTCAATGTCATTGTTGGCCATACGCCTAGAAGCCCTCATGGAAGCGGATCTCGCTTCGTTGGTCGCGCAAAAAATCCCAGAAAGCACGGTTCTAGACTACAAGCAGGATACTATTGGTACGAGCGATAAAGAACGCTACGAGTTCCTGGCTGATGTTTCCTCCTTCGCGAACTCAGCGGGAGGTGAAATACTGTTCGGTCTCGCTGAGACTAACGGCATTCCGACCCATGTCGTAGGCGTAACAGCCACCAACGTCGACCAAGAGATATTGCGACTTGAACAGATCATCAGGACTGGGTCACGGCCTGTAATACCTGGAATATTCGCTCGAGCATTCCACTAAGCTCGGGCAAATCTGCAATCGTGATGCGTATTCCCAAAAGCTGGAACGGACCGCATCAAATAGGGCAACCGGGCTCTTTTCGTTTTGTTGGTCGAGCTTCGAACGGCAAATACCAACTTGACATTGATGCTCTTCGTTTTGCGTTTCGCTACGGCCCGGAGCTTACGGATCGCATCAAAGCGTTTCGCGCGGATCGGCTCGCGAAGATCGTCTCCAACACGGCCGCCGCCAAGCTGTTACCTGGCTCGAAGATCGTCTTGCACTTGGTCCCAACCAGAACCTTCGCTACGAAGACTGCTGTTGATCTGAGCACCGTTAAGGCAAACGCGTCTGACCTACTGTCGATCCTGGAATCAGGTGGGCGCAGCAGGGTTAACCTGGACGGATACCTCGCCTCTGCGCATGCGGAAAGCAGTGGCACTTCAAGCTATGTCCAGCTATTTCGGGATGGGAAGCTAGAAGCGGTTGATCACGTTCCCCCGTGGAACGTCAGGGGCCACAACTTCGTGCCCGGGCAACATTTCGATGGCAGAATACAAGGCATGATCCGTGGCGCTCAAAAGTTGTATAGAGCGCTAAAAATGGAGGCACCGATCGCTGCCATGCTCGCTCTGCTGGGGATGGAGGGCAGACTTATGGGTAGCGGCAGGCAATGGGGGTACGAACGTGAACTCCCCTTTGATGCACCCGAAATTCTATGTCCAGACGTTTTGATCGAAGACTTCAATGCGAGCGCAGAGTCGATTGCATTTCCGATCGTAAATTTAGCCTGGAACGCTGCCGGATATGAGCAGTCCGTTTTCTACGACAAGTCCGGACAATGGATCGCGAAATAGGTTGCGGCAGCACGGATCAGGCGGACCAGTAGCGTAGCGCAATCCGCCACCTGAGATCGTCGGCGCAATACATTTGGTTATTGTACCCACGTGTTCCCACACGACGCATGTCAAGAAAAAGCAAGAGCTTCCTCCCTCGCCTTCGCCGCTGGCGGCGGGGCGCACGTTGGGCGCGACGGAAGCTCGCGAGAGCACCGCGGGCGATTCGGATCGCGGGCAGCGTGGCGATCCTGCTTGCGGGCCTCGCCCTGACAAACCTCGCCTATCACGTGATCCGCAAGCCGACCGAGCTGTTCTTCCTTGTCGGCAACGCCCTCGACAAGGAGCCGGTCGAGACGTGGCGGCAATACGCCCCGCTGTACCGTAGCTTTTCCACCGGCACGATCACGCCCGAATTGCTGGCCGCGCTGGCGCAGGTCGAGAGTTCGGGCAATCCGGTGGCGCGCACCTACTGGCGCTGGCGATTGAGCCTCAATCCTTTCGCGATCTACCAGCCCGCCTCCAGCGCCGTCGGCCTCTACCAGATGACCGATGGCGCCTACGCCGAGGCCGCGCGTTTCTGTATCCGGGAGCATGCGGTCACGGATACCGGCTGCGGGTTCACCAGTCTTTATATCCGCGCGATTCCGAGCCATGCCATCGAGCTCGCGTCCGTGTATCTGGACCGCAATGTCGCTGATGTTCTCGCCCGCGCCGGGGATGTGACGGCAAGCCCGCGCGAGAGGCAGGATCTTGCCGCCTTCATCCATCTCTGCGGCGCGGGTCCCGCCACGGCTTTTGCGCGCCGCAATTTTCAGATGATGGCCGGCGAACGCTGCGGCGATCACCTCGTCGCGGCCTATGTCGCAAAAGTCAGTGCGATGAAGCGGCAGTTCCTGCGCCTTGCGGCCGACGGCAGGAATTAGCGTAACGGAGCACTCCGCCTTTCCACCAGCGTATCCCGGATAGCCTGGCGCAGGTGTGAACCAGTCCACACGCGGAACGTGCCTCCTCGCGTATGATCAATCGCGACTATAGAAGTGAACCGACGCTGAGGTATGTGCGCGGACAAAATCATTGGCCCGCTCACGTCCTTGGCAAGATCAGGAGGGCTTTCATGAAACGCTTCTGCGCAACACGCGCGATCAAGAATGCCAAATTCATCAGGTCGGTGGCCCCCAACATCATTCCCGCCAAGGAGCCACTGAAGGGATTTGCCAGCCTCGTGCCGATGGAGATTCTGAGGCGATTCCACGCCATGACGGAGGCCGACCTGAAAGGCCGTCCGTATCTCCTCGACGCGCTCAAGAAGCTGCATGCGCAAACGCCGAAGCCACGCCGTCCCGGGATATCGCCCCGCCTGTTCGGCGACTCGCCGTTCCAGGGGACGCTGCACTTCGCCAAGATCACCTTCTTCCAGGAAGCCAATGGCGCAAGCCTCTCGGTGAACGACGGCGATCTGGCGACGGCCATCCAGTACATGACGCTCGCGGCACCGGCGGTGTCGGCCTATTGCTCGCAATATGGAGAAAATCGAATCGACGTTTCGCCGACGGTTCTGCAGTTCGGCATCGCCGTGACCAGCGGCCTCTACAACGACGACGCGGTGCAAAATATCGTCAACGACATCGTCAGTCAGAACAACCTGCCGCACGACAGCTCCTGCATCATCATCATCAACCCTCCCGGCATGGTGAATACAGATGGCGACCCGGCTGCGGGGGTGCTCGGCTATCACGACAAGGCGGACGCCACTTACTGCTTCATCAATGCATTGTCATTCCCGTTCACGGTCCAGGACCGGGCCGACTCCTATGCCGCTTCGCTCACCCACGAGGTCGCCGAGATGGTGTGCGACCCGGACGACTCGATCTTCAACAAGGAGGTCTGCGACGGCTGCGACACCAATTGCAGCAGCTTCACGTGGCGCAACTTCTTCCTCGAGCCGGCTCCGTCACTGGCGAACGCCTATCTGCAGTCGACCAATTCGATACCACCTGGTTTGGACTTCAGCTTTTTCATCACCGGCGTCGCTCGCCCGGACCACGCCGGCGATTGTCCGGCGTCGCAGGCCGCGTGCGCCTATCCGCCACCCCGGCCCGTCGGCACGAGCGAACTGCTGTTCTACGATCCGGGCGCGAAAACCGGCGAGTTCTACGCGGTGAACGGGCAGGCCGACATCACCATACAGATCCAGCGCAGCGATTTCCGGCCGAGCTGGACACGGATCCTCCCCGGGCGCTTTTCGCAGCAGGCGTTCGGAAGCACCGTGTTGTTCTACGACGCCGCCAACCACACCGGCGAGTTCTATGGCTCCGATGGCACCGGCAGTCTGACGCAGGTCGGATCGACACATACCGACTGGCGATCGAGCTGGACACAGATCGTGCGCGGCCATTTCTCGAACAGCTCATTCGACGATCTGCTGTTCTATGACGCTTCGGCGGGGCAAGGCGAATTCTACAGCACCGGAAACGGCGATGTGTCGCGGATCGGCGTCACCAATACGGACTGGCGCAAGTCCTGGTCGCTGATCATTCCAGGCAAGTTCTCGAACGGTCCGTTTTCCGATCTCCTGTTCTACGACCCGTCCGCCGCGACCGGCGAATTCTGGCGCACCGACGGCCGCGGCAACGTTTCGCTGATCGGCGCCAACAACGACTGGCGCAAGGATTGGTCGATTATTGTCCCGGGCAATTTCTCGGGCGGGCCGTTCACCGATCTGCTGTTCTACGAACCCGCGACGGGAACCGGCGAGTTCTGGCGCACCGACGGTCGCGGCAACGTTTCGCTGATCGGTGCAAACAACGACTGGCGCAAGGACTGGTCGATGATCATCCCCGGCAAATTCTCCGGCGGACCGTTCACCGACCTGTTGTTCTATGAACCGTCGACCGGAACCGGCGAATTCTGGCGCACCGACGGCCACGGCAACGTCTCGCTGATCCGTGGCTACACCAATTGGCGCAAGAGCTGGACATCGATCTCCGCGGTTTTTCCGGTTGGCTAGCGAACGCAGCGCGGATTGGCGGCTTGTCCGCCGTAGCTCGGAGAGCGAAGGCGGAAGCGTATCCGCCCCTTGCTGAGACAGATCGGCGGGTTACGCTTTCGCTAACCCGCCCTGCTCCCCCGGCACGTCATATTCCAACCCCGGCCGCAACGCGCGCATCTTCCGCGCCAGCGACCGGCTCGCCGTATCCTGCGAACGCGCCAACTGGTTCGCCACCGCGACGTGGTCCGCATCGCCCTTGTGCTGATTGAGCTTCGACTGGCTCTCGATCTCATCGACCACGATGTCGATGACCCGGATCGAGGCGAGCATGGTCTCCCGCTTGGTCGGCTCCATGGCCGCAAGCTGCCACGGCTGTTTCGGCAGGCGCGCCTCGGACACCGCCAGCAGTGCGTCGCCATGGGCTCGGTTATCGTCGAGCGCACGCTGCTGCGCGACGCCAGACAGGTGGACCGCTTCATAGAGCCAGGTCGAGACGTTGTCGGGCGAGACGTACCAGTCGTTGGAGACATAGCTGTCGGCGCCCGGGACGATCAGCAGGAAGCGGCGGCTGCCGTCGGCCAGTGCGACGAGCGGATTTTTCGCGGTCAGGTGCAGTTGCACCACGACGCCTTCCCCGCGCGCGTGCAATACGAAGGGCACATGGGAGGCCCGCAGGCCGCGCTCGTCCGATGCGACGACGATGCCAAAACCGCGCTCGGCCGCGAACTGCAGCGCCGCTTGCTCCGCCATTCGAAACTGGGGTCTGAGGATGTGCATGGTCCGTGGCCTCACATGTGGGATGAGCCGGATCCTCGATGTGGCCAAGGTCAGGCATTAACTGCTAATCTTCAGCACACTTCACCGGCGCAGCAATAGCTTCATCCAACGCGGAAAACCACGATCTCATTGTGAGAGCCTGGAATGACCATTTCGGCAACTAAGGTCCGCTTCGACGAAGATGCCATGTGGGTCGGGTTGACCGACGGGCGGACACTTGGTGTTCCGCTTGCCTGGTTTCCGCGGCTGTTGCACGCGACCCCGGCGGAACGCGAGCAGGTTGAAATCAGCCGCTTCGGCTTGCACTGAGAAGCGCTCGACGAGGACATCTCCATCGCCGGTCTATTGGCCGGGCGAGGCGGCGTGACCAAATCGACGGAGCACGCGGTGTTTGACAGGTTGAATCAGCAGGCGTAGCGCGAATTGGCGGCTTGTCCCGCCGTAGCTCGCAGAGCGAAGGCGGATGTTTAGTCCGCCATTTGCTGCAGCCCCATTTTCCTATTGATCTAGATCAATGGAGCCCGTGGCGTTTCCCGCGTGAGTACGCGTCTTGCTTACCTCTGTCACCTGATGCGCAGCAAGCGCCGGGAAGTGTTGGGTCAGGCCAAGCAGATCATTCGGCCTTGAAGGGAGGAACCCATGATTGTCGCGTTCCTATCAATCGCACTCGTCAGTCAATTTGGAAGTCCATTGGTGATACCCGTGGCAGATCGTATGCCGGTCATCAATGTCGAGAAGACTTGCAAGGATAGTTTGACCGCAGACAAGGAAGGACGCATCGATCTCGCTCAACCCCTTGCGAATTGCATGCGCGACGAGAATGAGGCGAGACAGCAGCTTGATGCTGTCTGGTCGACATATTCGGCTCCAATCCGTGAGCGATGCGAGCGGGAAGCGACTCTTCTCGGAGAAGGCAGCTACGTCGACCTGCTGACCTGCATACAGATGAACGATCCGGCGAAGCTGACACCAACCATGGACCTGAGGGGCGCGAGCAAAAGCCGAAACAAGAACTAGCAAACGGGCGGATTAGCTAACCTGCCCTGCTTGCAATTGCCGGCAACGATGCCCTCTGGCCCGGCGGCAGGACGACCACGGTCGCGCCCATCCTCACGCGGTCAAACAGATCGATGACATCCTCGTTGGTCATCCGGATGCAGCCGGATGAGATCGCCTGGCCGATGTATTCCGGCTGGTTGGTGCCATGGATGCGGAACAGCGTGTCCTTGTTGCCTTCGTAAAGGTAGAGCGCCCGCGCGCCCAGCGGGTTGGCCGCACCTCCGGGAACGCGTGACGGGTACGGGCCGAGCCGCGCCTGAATCTCACGCGTCGGGATCCAGTCAGGCCATTCGGACATCCGGCCGACCGTCGCGACGCCGGAGAAGGCCATTGCCTCCTCTCCCACCGCCACGCCGTAGCGGATCGCCTTGCGCCCCGGCAGGACGTAATAGAGAAGACGCGCGTCGGTATCGACCAGGATGGTGCCCGGCGCCTCCTTACGCGAATAGTCGACGATGTGCCGGCGATAGGTCTCCGGAATGTCCGCCCGCGCGTAGGGTGGATGGGCCAGCAATTGCCGGTCCCTCGCGGTGAAACTTGCATTCGAGGTTGGCGCCAGCGTCGCCTGCATGCAGCCGCTGAGCGCGAAGGCGAGCAGTCCCACCAACAAAAATGCGAGCCCGGACCTCGGCATCGCCAGTCCTCCAAAGCGTCACCACTCGATCTGCTGCCCCAATAGTGTAGAAATCATGGCGTATAGCCCGCCGCCATGCGCACGGCCGACGATTTCAATCGCTACTATGCGACGCCCGATCCGTGGGGTGTCACGCGCGCGACGTTCAGGGACAGGGTCTTGCGCCGACACCTGACGCGGTCCACGCGCAACAAGTCAGTTCTCGAGCTTGGTTGCGGCGAAGGCCACCTCACCCAGGTGGTTTTTCACAAGGCAAAGTCGGTGATGGCCGTCGACATCAGCGATGTCGCGATTGCTCGCGCGAAATCGTTGAACTTGCGAAATGCCGGCTTCAGGACCGCCGACCTCCTGGAAACGTCGTTCGGCGGTTACGACGTGATAGCCGCCGTCGAATGCATCTACTATCTGTCCCACCAGGAGCAGGGAGCATTTCTGGACAAGGTTGCGAGGCAACACTCCGGCAAGCTGCTTTTACTTTCGGGTCCAATCAACGATTATCAGAGGTACTTCAGTCACAGGCGATTGATGTTCCAGTTCAAGGCTCTTGGATTCACCGTCGTCAGATTTCACAACCTGTCGGTCTATTGGCATCCGCTTTCATCGCGAATTGTCGCCAATCTTCTCAAGCTGCCGCTTGGCTACAGGCTGCTGGATTGGCTCCCCGAGCGGATGATCTATCAACGGCTGTACGCGCTTCGCGCACCGTGACGGTGCGCGAGCATCGAGGGCGGATTAGCGTAGCGCAATTCGCCCGCTCTCACCCCTGCTCCGGAAAATCATACGACAGCCCAGCCTAGCACAGGCGGCACGCGCCCCAGGACAGGCAGCAGCCCGCGCAACCCGCGCAGCCCACGCATCCCACCACGATGCCACCACCGAAGCAGCCACCGATCCCGACGCCACAGCCCCGGCAGCCGCCGCATCCATGGCAGCCGGCACAACCCCGGCAGCCGCCGCACCCACGACAGCCGCCGCAACCATGGCAACCGCCGCATCCACGCGCGATCTGCACGGCGGGGCCAAAATTCTCCCTATCGAAGAGATAGAACGTGGCGAGACTGACGTCGGCCATTTCCTCTTCGCCAAGGACGAAGCGCTGGTTGGGCGAGTTGTTGTCGGTTTGCGGGAGATTGGCAGTGGGCACGGTGGATGCGGATGCGTTACCCGCCAGCGAAAGCCCCAGTCCGGCGGCACCCAGCGCCGTCACGGCGGCGGCTTTGGTTGTGCGTTTCCGCTTCGAAGCTTGCTTGACCTTTGGCATGCCCGCATCCTCCGTCCGTTTGCTGTGAAACCGGTTCAACCTGACGTGGCAAGCGTGCGCCCGGCGAAACCCGCGCGCAAGGGTTACCTGTGCGCTAGAATGCAAAAAAATCGCGCCGGGTTCCCGTTCATCTTCATGACGCGGGCCCGGCGCGCTGCTTCGGTTGCGCGGTCAGGCGCCGTCCGCAAGTGACCGCCACACGTCGCCGCGCTGGAGGATCATCAATGAACGGAAATTACGCGATCCGGGTCGAGGGCGCGAAATACGGCGTGGGGTTCGGCTCCGCGCTCGCCATCGCGATTTCCTATAGCAACAACCATTCGATCCTGTGGGCGATCATCCACGGCATCCTGGGTTGGCTCTACGTCATCTATGTCGCGCTGTTCGGCTGACGGCGGGTCAAGGGATGGGAATCAAATTCGCGGCAAGAAGACTTCCGTCTCCCCGGCTGCGCCCGAATGACGCCGCCGATCACTGATTTTCCCGTCATGTTCAGCGCCGGTGGCAAAAATAATTTACTTTCGCTTTTCAGAAATACATGATTGCACGAGGCACGCAGCGGTCGGCGCATTTGCGCCTTATTGACGCCCGAAACCTCTTCGGGGCGTCCAATAAAATTCACAGTTCGGAGCAAACAACGTGGCGGGCTTGGGTCAGACATGGGGAGCACTTCGACATGGCTGGTACCGAAAGCTGGAAGCAGCGCGCAGATGAGGTCTCGCGCTACCGAATGCTGGAGCAGGAAACCACGGAGCCGCTCGCGGCTCTTTTGCTCCACGATATCGTTCTGGAATTGGAAGCCGATCTGGGGAAGTTCGTCGAAAGCACCGACGGCGCTGATCGGTCCTCCGCCTGACAAGTGCGAAGGGCGGATTAGCCGAAGCGCAATCCGCCCTTCATTCGCGACAAGCTCACGCCGCTTTCGCGACCTTCTCCGGGGCCGCCTGCTCCATGGCGCGCATGTAGAGATCGAGCAGGCCTTCGCGCTCGTCGCGCTCCTCCTGGTCCTGCTTGCGCAGCTTGATGATCTCCTTCAGGATCTTCACGTCGAACCCTTCGGCCTTGGCCTCCGAGAACACTTCCTTCTTTTGCTCGTTGAGCTCAGCCAATTCAGTGTCGAGGTTCTCGATCCTTTCGACGAAAGAACGAATCTTGCCGCCGGGAATGGTGACGTCAGACATGGTGCCTCCCTGTTGAATGAAGCCGTGAAAATGACCGCAAAGAAATCACCAATGTGTTAACTCACGGGGGATGGAACCCGCTCTTTCAGCCCACCGCACGAGTGTCATTTCAATACAGTCGCAGGTCGCCTTCGGCCATGTCGGCAACAGCGCCGCGGTCTTTCCGATGCAGATGCACGGCATCGACGTGATCGCGGTGCCCACCACGCTGCTGAGCAACCGGCCGGGCTATCCGACGCTTCGCGGCCGCGTGCTCGAGGCGCCACTCGTCGCCGATCTCTTGGCCGGCATCGAGGAGCGCGGCGCGGTCGAGGACGCGAGCATGATCCTGTCGGGCTATCTCGGCTCGCCCGAGATCGCCGTTGTCGTTGCCGACTTCGTGGCGCGCGCCAAGGCCCACAATGGCGCGCTGCTCTATTGTTGCGATCCCGTGCTGGGCGATCGCGACCGCGGCCTGTTCGTCCGGCCCGAGATTCCGCCGCTGGTGCGCGACCGGCTGTGCGCGCTCGCCGACATCATCACGCCCAATCATTTCGAGTTCGAGTGGCTCAGCGGGGCAAAGGTCGCGACGATTGACCAACTGATCGTGCAGGCGCGAGCGCTCACGGGTCCATCGACGGTCGTCGTCACCTCGGCCGAGCTCGCCGATACGCCCGATGGCCAGATCGAAACCCTGGCCATCGAACGATCGCAAGCCTGGCGCGTGCGCACGCCGAAACTGCCGATCAGCCCGAATGGCACCGGCGATCTCTTCGCCTCGCTGTTCGTATCCGCCCGCGTTCGGACCGCGGAGACGCCGGAAGCGTTGAGCCACGCCGCCTCCGCCGTCTTTGCCGTGCTGGAGCGCACCGCGGCGCGCGGCACCGAGGAAATGCGCATCGTCGAAAGCGCCGCCGTTCTCGTTGATCCGAAACGCCGGTTCGATGCCATCGCCGTCGACCGGACCGATTAGCGAAAAAGGCGGCGTCGCCGGCGCTTACGTCTTCAGCTTCAGGCGCCCCATGAAGTCGCGCTTGCCGATCGGAGCGCCCTTGTGACGCAGGATGTCGTAGGCCGTGGTGGCGTGGAAGAAGAAGTTCGGCAGCGAGAACGACATCAGGAAACCTTCCGCCGTGAAAAGCAGCGTGCGGTCGCCGATCTTGAAGGTGACGTCGCGGTCGACCAGCGCATTGACGGTCTCGGGCGAAAGGGCGGCGAGGCCGGTGCGAGCCTCCGTCACCAACGCCTGCAGCGCGGCATAATCGAGGTCCGGCTTGCCCGAGGGCGGCACGAATACGCCGTTCTGCGCCGCCATGATGGCGCCGCGCGAATGATGCGCGAGCGAGACCACCTGGAAGCGGAGCGGCAGCATATCGGCGCACAGCCGCGTCTCGACGATTTCGGCGGGATCGACGCCCTTCTCGGTGAAATGCGCCAGACTTTTGGTCATGAGCGCCTCGGTCGCGCCGAGTATCTGCAGAAAATTGGCAACGGTGGCGTCGTAGAGCGAAAAGGCCATGGCGTAAGTTTTCCCAGTCAGCCGTTTGTGTCGAAGGCTACAGTTCCCGGAAATTCGCGCCAATGGCAAGCGCGCAAACGCCTTCGCAACCGGCGGTGGGCCTCCCCGCGGACCAGCAATTCCCAGCGTAAACACTGGATTAATGCGCGGCGTCTTAGGATGCCGCCCAATGTCAAGACCAGCGCAAACGGCCTGAAATCTCATGAAAATCGGTACCCTCCTCACTGCCGCCATCGTCTCGCTCGCCACCGTCGGCGGCGGCCTTGCCGCTTATATCGCCGCCACCAAATACCAGACCATGGACAGGGTCTCGATGGCCGAGGCGCGGCTCGAGATCGTCCGCGCCATCAGCGACATCCCGCGCCACATGAACCCCGAGCGCGGTTTTGCCACCAACATCCTGTTCGGCGGCAACGCGATCGACCCGAAGCAGACCGCCAATCTCGACAAGCTCCGCGCGCTGACAGACGGCGCCATGGCGAGAGTGAACCAGGTCCGCGCCACCCTGCCCGGCCCGCTCGAGGACGGCCATGCCGTCGCAGGCACGATCGATCAGCTGAAGGCGAAATTCGCGGCCTTGCGCGAGGCCATTGCGGCGGCGCTGGTCGCGCCGGCCGACACGCGCCGCGCCGCCGCCAACAAGATCGTCGCCGACAACGCCGCCCTGAACGCCGATGCTACCCTTCTGCTCGACGAGCAGGTCCGCCGGCTCGCGGCGCTGGACGGCGTGGCCTACCGGCAGGCGAGCTACGCCAATGTCGCCATGACGCTGCGCGACATCGGCGGCCTCAATGCCAGCATGCACAAGAGCCTGGTGGCGGCCAAGCGCGCGGCGACCGACGCCGAGACGCTGGATCTGGCCCGCTCCAACGGGCGCACCGAACAGATCCTCGCCACGCTCGAGGCGCTGCGCAAGAATCCGACCGACGCCCGCCAACGTCGTCGCTGCGCTCGGCAAGATGCAGTCGGATTATATCGAGCGCTTCGGCAAGGAGCTGAAATTCGCCCGTGAAGGTGCCGCAAGCGGCAAATACGAGCACGACATCAACACTTTCTATGAGGAGTCGCAGATCGGGCTCGCCGCCATCATCGCGGTGCGCGACGCCTTCTACGACAACGCTGAGCAGGGTCTGGAAGCAGCCTATTCGTCGGCTCGTTTTTCCTTCCTGGTTGCGCTTGCAGGTCTGGTCGCGGTCGCCGCCGCAAGCAGCGCGCTGATCGCAATGGTGTATCGCCGCATCGCGACCCCCATTGTCGCGCTGACCGGCCGCATGTCGCGATTGGCTGCGGGCGACGTCGCCGAGGAAATCCCGGGGGCAGCGCGCGGCGACGAGATCGGCGCGATGGCCGCCGCCGTGCAGGTATTCAAGGACAACAAGATTAGCGCCGACCGTCTCGCCGCCGAAAAGGAAGCCGAGAACGACGTCAAAATGCGCCGCGCCCGCGCGCTCGACGATCTTACGCGCGCCTTCGAGACCAAGGTGGGCGAGCTGGTCAGCGGATTGTCGGCCGCCTCCTCGGTGATGGAGCAAACCGCGCAGTCGATGTCCGAGACCGCAGGCGCCACCAACCGCCAGGCTGCGATTGTCGCCACCGCATCTTCGCAGACGTCGAGCAACGTGCAGACGGTGGCAAGCGCGACCGAGGAACTGACCTCGTCGATCGCGGAAATCAGCCGTCAGGTGGCGCAATCCACCGAGATCGCCGGACGCGCCGTCGAGAATGCCCGCCGCACCGGCGATACCGCGCGTTCGCTCGCCGAAGGCGCGCAGAAGATCGGCGATGTGGTGACGTTGATCCAGAGCATTGCCGAGCAGACCAATCTGCTGGCGTTGAACGCGACCATCGAGGCGGCGCGCGCCGGCGAAGCCGGCCGCGGCTTTGCGGTCGTCGCCGCCGAGGTCAAATCGCTGGCCGGGCAGACCGCCAAGGCGACAACGGAGATTTCCGAGCAGATCGCCGCGATCCAGTCGACCAGCGACGAGACCGTGGCGGCGATCCGCAACGTGGTCGAGGTCATCACCGAGATCGACCAGATCGGAACTGCGATCGCGGCCGCGATCGAAGAGCAGGGCTCGGCCACCAAGGAGATCTCGCGCAGCGTTTCCGAAGCCGCGCGCGGCACGCAGGAAGTCAATTCCAACATTTCCGGCGTGCAGCGCGCTGCCGACGACACGGGTGCTGCCTCGAGCCGCGTGCTGGGCGCCGCCGGCGAGCTTTCCTCGCAGTCGCGCGACCTCGCCGCGCAGGTCAATCGCTTCCTGTCGGAGGTGCGCGCCGCCTGATCAAATCGAATTGATTTGAATCGCGGGCAATCCCCGCAATCTCCCGGATTCTTTGCCAGGCTCCGTGCTGGTACCCGTGTACGTGAAGAGCGCCACGGGATTCGGAACATGACGGACGTCTATTTCCATTGCACCGACGACGGACGCGTGCTGGGCACCGTGCGCGGCGTCGCCATCGACCGCCTGGTCGATGCATTCGAGCACGCGGATCGCATCGTCCGTTCCTACGTAATGACGCCCGGCGCGGAAGATTGGCGCAATTGGGTCCTGCATGCGACCGACGAACTCGGCGGGGAACTCTTCTCGGTTCCGTTTGCCTCCGTCCTCGGCAAGTTGCACTGAGAGGACGCCAATGATGCGCGCCGAACCGTCCCTGACGCAGCTTGCCCGGCGCCTGAAGGCGATCATCGCAACGCGACTCGCGCGGATCGACGCCGTCCTCAATCCCTATCGGCCCGAGTTGCACTATATGCGCGGACCGGGACCCAAATGGCGTGCGCGGCATCTGGCGTCGCCGCCCGCGTCGCGGTGATGGAGCCGCATCGGCCGGATTAATGCAGCATAGTGGGCGTATGACGCCTGGCTCATTGTTCATCTCGCAAAAAGTTGATTTCTTCCCCCTACTATCGACTTGATTTTGCGCTCTTTTCCGACTCGCGCGGTACTTTAGTAATGTTTTGGATGAGTAAAAAGCAATGGCTGATCAACCCTTGGCTCTTCGAGCCGTCAGTGCCGTGCGAGGTCATATTCCGGTAATCACTTTGGCCGCCTTCGTGGCTACGCTCTCCGTCGGGACGATGGTGCAGGCGAAACAGCAATGCAGTGCCGCCGCACGTCCGGGAGGCTACTGGTCATGGCGCATGATCGATGGGCGAAAATGCTGGTACGAAGGCAAGCCCATGCTTTCGAAATCACTCCTGGAATGGACGGCGCAGCGCGCCGCACAGCCAGATACCAGTCACGAGCTTGCAAGCGCTCCAACGGCGAAGCATCGCGATATCATGGATGCCCAGGCGCAAGTCCCGGATGATGCCGGCACGTTTGAGGCGCTGTGGCGGGACAGGATTCGCTCCGATTTGACAAAATAGAACACCTCGCGATCGTGCTCCGGCGCGCCGTATCGAAATGCCGCCCAGGAACACAGTCGCGCTCCCGCCGTTTCTCTCAGGGGAGAGCCCTGCAGGCCGGATCGGGAGCAATCGATGGATCTTGAGATCGTCTTTTTTGCCGGAGCTTTCGCGCTTCTCGTTGCGCTGATCTACGGCACGCTGAGCTATCGCTACAGGGATCGCCCCGCCGACCGCAAGGCCGAGGAAGTGACGCGCCAGCGCTACCTGGAGCAGGAAGACGCCGCCGGCGCCTGCTCGCCTCTCGATCGGCCGCCAGCCAGGCAACGCGAGCCGAACGGCGTCGAGCCGGCATTCTCCGAAGACGACATTCAGCGCGAGCAGTTCGGGCCGCGCGGCGTCAAGGGCGCGCCCGATCCGGCCGTGATGACGCCCCAGCGCGCGAAGAAGACGCCGTCTTATATCGACCAGGGTCACGTGTCGTGAAGCATTGTCCTGCGCTTCACGGTTTCACTGCCCGTCGATCTGCCGTCCCATGATCGCGATCGCCTTCTGATAGACCTGCGCTGCATTCCAGGCTTCGATCGCCGCAAAATTCGGCTCGCCAGGCTGGTAGCCTGCGCCGGCACGCCAGCCATGGGCTTTGAGGAAATTGGCCGTCGAGTTGAGCGCATTGGCGGCGTTGTCGAGATTGCCGGTACCGTATTCCAGCATGGTCTTGGGCAGGAACTGGGTCTGGCCGAGTTCGCCGTGCATGGAGCCACGCGTGCTCCCTGACAGCACGCCGCGGTCGATCAGTTTCAGCGCGGCGTAGAGCTGGTCGGTGAAATATTCGGGCCTGCGGCAGTCATAGGCCAACGTGGCGATCGACGACAGCATGTTCTGATTGCCGCGCTGGCTGCCGAAGCCACTTTCCATGCCCCAGATCGCGATCAGTGGCCCCGGCGGCACGCCATAGCGCGCCTGGATCGAGGCGAACATCGCCGCCTGCGACTGCTTCATGGAACGCCCGCGCGCGACGATCGCAGCCGCGCCGCGCTTGACCATGAACGCGTCGAGCGAAAGCTTGAAACTGTGCAGGCTGCGGTCGGCGGCAATCGTCGCGCTGGCATAGTTCGCTCCCATCAGCGCGTTGATCCCGGTGGCACCGATGCCGTTGGCCTTCGCCTCGCCCGCGAACTGCTGCTTCCAGGCCTCGAACGCGCCCGGGCCGTTACCGCATGTCGCAGCCTGCGCGCTCGCGCCGAACGCGGTCAGCATTGAAGCCGCAAGCAGGGCCGCCGCAAAATTCTTCACCATGGTCATCCGAAACTCCTTGCCGACAACCGCGCCATTGACCCGCATGCTATCCTGTCATGCCAGCCAGTCCCACCCGCAATCATTGATTTGGCCATTATTGACTTTTCGGCGGCGACGATGAAGCTGGTTCGACTTGATCAACCGCCCCTTGCGGCCTGGCGTCTCTAACTCGCAAGTCCTGCAGATGACGCCGAGCGGCCGTGAGCCGACCGGCGGCTTGTCGAACCGTCGTCAGCGTCTTGACGGTTCGGAGGGGCCAAAAAAACGACGTGGGGATACGAACAAGGGGAGCTGCAATGCGTATTGCGATCTTCGCCGCAGTGGTAGCGGGCGCGTTTATCTTGCCTTCCCATGCGCAACAGACACCCGCTCCTGTTCCTGTCGGCGTCGTCAAGGCCGAGCGCAAACCGGTGACGTCGTCGCTCGACTTCGTCGGACGCGTCGAGGCGATCGACCGGGTCGAGATCAAGGCGCGGGTAACCGGCTTCCTGGAAGCGGTCTTGTTCAAGGAAGGCGATACGGTCAAGGAAGGCGCCCCCCTTTACGGCATCGAAAAGGGATTGTTTCAGACGGCGGTCGAGCAGGCGCAAGGCGCGCTAGAGCGCAGCAAGGCCGCCAAGGAGCTAAGCACAGTACAACTCCAGCGCGCCCAGGATTTGCTCGAGAAAAGCGCCGGAACGGCTGTGGCACGCGATCAGATGAAGGCGGCCGACGATCAAGCTGCGGGCCAGATCACCTCGGATCAAGCCAACCTCGCAACTGCCAAGATCAATCTCGGCTATACTGATGTCGTGTCCCCGATCGCCGGCAAGGTCAGCAAGACCAACATAACCAAAGGCAATCTGGTCGGCCCCGACACCGGCACGCTGACCACAGTCGTCAGCCAGGACCCGATGTATGTATCGTTCCCCGTGAGCCAGCGCGATTTTCTGAGAGCGCGCGAGACCGGGACCAAGCTCGACGTCGGCGCCATCAAGGCGCAGCTCCGTTTCGCGGATGGAACCATCTACGACCAGACCGGACGCATCAACTTCATCGATGTGACCGTCGATCGCAGCACCGATACAGTGCTGGTGCGTGCGACCTTCCCCAATCCCGATTCCGCCCTCATCGACGGTCAATTCGTGCGCGTGCGCGTGGATCTGGAAAGCGGCAGCGTAAAGGAGCAGGTCGTGGTGCCGCAGTCCGCCCTCATCGCCGACCAGGAAGGGGTCTACGTGTTCGTGGTCGAGGACGGCAAGGCGGTCGTGAAGCGGGTCAAGCCCAGCAAGGAATCCGGCACCGGCGTCGTCGTGGAGTCCGGCCTGAACGGCGGTGAGCAGGTCATCGTCCAGGGACTCCAGAGTGTGCGCCCCGGTGCTCCGGTGCGCGCTACCCCGCTTCAGCCAGCCCTCGACCAGGGGGGCTGAGGCAATGCTGTCAGCCATTTTCGTCGATCGACCGCGGCTCGCGATTGTCATCGCCATCGTTACGACGATTGCCGGCGCGCTCGCGCTCTATTCGATTCCGATCGCGCAATATCCCGACATCGTGCCGCCACAGGTGTCGGTTACAACGGTCTATCCCGGTGCCAACAGCGCCATTGTCGACCAGACGGTCGCCCAGCCGATCGAAGCGCAGGTCGTCGGCGTCGACAAGATGATCTACATGAAGAGCGTCAGCGGGGACGACGGCAGTTATACGCTGATTGTCTCCTTCGAGCTCGGCACCAATCCCGATATCAACGCCGTCAACGTGAACAACCGGGTGCAGGTCGCGCTCTCCAGCCTGCCGCAAACCGTCCAGCAGCAAGGCGTCACGGTAAAGAAGAAGTCGTCCGCCCTGCTCGGCGTGATCGCACTCTATTCGCCCAAGCACACCCACGATTTATTGTTCCTGTCGAATTACGTCACCATCAACATGCTCGATCCGATCAAGAGCACACCGGGTGTCGGGGACGCGAGTTTGTGGGGGCCGCAGGACTATTCGATGCGCGCCTGGGTGCAGACCGATCGGCTGACCGGCCTCAACCTGACGACCGGCGACATCATCAATGCGATCAAGGCGCAGAACGTTCAGGCGGCGGTCGGACGGATTGGCGCACGTCCGATCTCGAATGACCAGCAGCTCCAGCTCAACATTCAGACCAAAGGCCGCCTGACTTCGACGAAGGAATTCGAAAACATCGTGGTGCGCACCAACCCGGACGGATCGGTGCTGCGCCTGGGCGACGTCGCGAGAATCGAACTGGGTGCGGCAAATCTCGACCGCGATACGCGTTTCAACGGCGGACCGGCAGCGGCAATCGCCATGTATCAGAGTCCCGGCGCAAACGCGATCGCCACGTTGAAGGCAGTGCGCGAGAAGGTCGAGGAGCTGCAGAAGCGCTTCCCCGAGGATCTGGACTGGAAGGTCACTTACGACCCGACGGTCTTCGTAACCGACACGATTCACGAGGTGCTGAAGACGCTGTTCGAGGCATTCGTTCTCGTCGTGATCGTGGTCTACCTTTTCCTCGGCAGCCTGCGCGCGACCCTCATTCCGACTGTTGCGGTTCCTGTCAGTCTGATCGGGACATTCATCGTGCTGCTCGCCGTCGGCTATTCGGCTAACTCGGTATCCCTGCTCGCGGTTGTGCTCGCTATCGGCATCGTGGTCGACGACGCCATTGTTGTGGTCGAGAATATCGAGCGGGTGATGGAGGAGCATCCCGAGCTGTCGCCCGCCGAGGCAAGCAAACGCGCCATGGCGGAGATCACCGCTCCGATCATCGCCATCACCATGGTGCTGCTGTCGGTGTTCGTGCCGATCGCGTTTATTCCGGGCATCTCCGGCGAGCTGTTCCGGCAGTTCGCGGTCACCGTCGCAGTGTCGATGCTCCTTTCGGCGATCAACGCGCTTACTCTCTCTCCGGCGCTGGGCGGCGTACTGCTGCGGCCGCATCACGGGCCCCGACGCGGTCCGATCGGCTATGTGATGCGGGGGATCGATTACGTGCGCGACCTCTACGGCGCAGCGGTAGCCCGCATCGTGCGCGTGGCGATCATCGGGCTCCTCATGGTCGCCGTTGCCGGTGCGGGTGTGGTCGGTTTGGCGAAAATCACGCCCACCGGTTTCCTGCCGGAGGATGATCAGGGAGCGCTGTTCGTGGTCATCCAGTTGCCGGGCGGCGCGTCCGTCGCGCGGACCGGTGACGTGATCAGGCAGGCCGAGGCTATTCTCAAAGAGGACGAGGCGGTTGCCGACTATACTTCGGTCACCGGTTTGAACTTCATCGACAACTATTCGGCACCCAATACGGCATTCATTGTCGTGAGCCTCAAGTCGTTCGATGAGCGCAAGAAGGATCGATCGCTGGGTGTCCGGGCGCTGATTCCACGTCTGAGCACCAAGTTCCGTCAGATCAGCGATGGCGTCGTCGTACCCCTAGCGCCGCCCCCGATCATCGGGCTCGGCACCGGAGGCGGCTTCGCCTACGTGCTGCAAGACCTCCGTGGCGGCGACCCGACGGCGCTGGCCCAGGTGCTGCGCGGCCTGGTCGTGGCCGCGAACCAGGACCCGAAACTGGAGCGCGTGTTCAGCACCTTCTCGGCCACCAATCCGTCAATCTATCTCGATATCGACCGCGACAAGGTCCAGATTCTCGGCGTGCAGCTGAGCGATGTCTTCCAGGCGCTGCAGGCGTCGCTGGGAGGCATCTACGTGAATGACGTCAATCTGTTCGGACGGCGGTGGCAGGTCAACGTCCAGGCAGAGGCATCGGACCGGGCCCGCGTCGACGATATCTATCGCATCAACGTGAGGAATGCTGAAGGCAAAATGATCCCCCTGCGAAGCCTGGCGGAAGCGCGTGTCACGGTCGGACCGCCGGCGCTGATCCGTTACAACAATCTTCGCGCAGTGACCGTTCAGGGCGGCCCCGCCGCTGGCGTCTCGTCCGGACAGGCGCTGAAGGCCATGGAAGCCGTGGCGGCCAAGACGCTGCCGCCCGGCTACGCCGGAGAATGGACCGACACGGCGTTCCAGGAGAAGCGCGCCGAAGGCAAGACCGGGATCATCCTCGGCTTTGCGGTGCTGTTCGCCTATCTGTTCCTGGTCGGATTGTACGAAAGCTGGACGATTCCCGTGCCGGTGTTGCTGTCGGTTTCGGTCGGCATCCTCGGCTCTTTCATTGCCATGGCGTTGAGCGGCCTCACGCTCGATCTTTACGCGCAGATTGGCATGGTGGTGTTGATCGGCCTCGCCGCCAAGAACGGCATCCTGATCGTCGAGTTTGCCAAGGAGCAGCGCGAAAGGGGAGTACCGTTGCTCGAGGCCGCCACCGAGGGTTCGCGGATGCGCTTCCGTCCGGTGATGATGACGTTGTTTGCCTTCATCCTCGGATTGTTGCCGTTGGTGATCGCAACAGGCGCCTCCGAGCTTGCGCGTCGTAACGTCGGCACCCCGGTGTTCGGCGGCATGATTCTCGCCTCATTCATCGGCATCTTCGCAATCCCGCCGCTATACGTGACGTTCCAGGCGGTGCGGGAGCGGCTAAGGCCGGCGGCCCGGCCACAAGCGGGCAAGCCAGCGCCTGGACATACGGACGCAGATCCGGCCGGTCCCGAAGCGGCGTAGGGATTTGACGAGCACCGGGCTCTTGGCGCCCGCCTGAGCGGTCGACTCTTCGCCTTCCGTGGTTGAAAATTAAAGCCGTTCGCTGCCGCAGCTTATGCCGCCAGCAATTTCTCGAACTCGGGTGACTCGTACGACTTTCCCTCACCGTCGGTGACCACGACCTTCCAGCCCTCGCTTGCAAAGATCTTCGCCTTGGCGGCAATCATCAACCGGCTCTGACGTTCGACCTTGACCGTCTCGTTCTCGCGTTCTGCAATCATCCTGTAGGCCAATTTTCCTGTCCCTTATTTTTCCATGCCCTGCGCTCGATCAGATCGACGGGCTTTGGCCGCAATTCGCCGACAGCATGGCGATTTGGTGAAGCGCGCAGCGTGTTGTCGGCGGACAACAAAAAAGCGACCGCGGAGGCCGCTCTTCTGCTCGCATGCAAGACGCGATCAATACGGATCGTAGGCGTAGGCACCGTACGGCCCACCTCCGACGACAACGCCGACGGGACCAACTCCAACAGCAACACCGACCGGCGCCGGCTCGACGGCGACATAGCCGCCATAGGGCATGCGCGGATAGCGGCCAGTGTTGTAGGGCGTGCGCACGCCATAGCCGCCGGTCAGGTAGTTTGAATTGGGATAGTTGAACCCGATCATGCCGGGCTCTTGCGTGGCTTCCTGCGCCATCAGCGGGGTCGCGAGCACGGTCGACAGCACTGCGGCGGCGCCGAGCAGTTTCAGCTTCATCATCGGTATCTCCTCCATGTGACTTCAGAAGCTGCAACGGCCTGATGCCAGGAGCCGTTCCGGCGCAGCGTTCAAGCCGGCGTGAACCTTTTGTCGCAGGCCGGGTCAGCGAGAGGCTTGCCCATATTTGTCGCAGTTTCCGGAAACGTCGAACTAACCTTCCGCTGCTATTGTGGGTTCCATTGACTGCTTAATGAACGATTTACCATTGGGGCTTTGATGTTGAGGTTGTTGGTGATCGCGGCAGCCGTGCTGCTGTCGGCGAACGAGGTGCTTGCGCATGGCAGCGAGTTCCTCCGCACCGCCGCCGAAAAAGGGACTCTCGAGCGCGCCGGCCAATGTGGTCCAGACCGACAAGGGGGCCATGCTCGTCGATATGAAGGGCATGACGCTTTACTATTTCGACCGCGACGACAGCGGCAACAAGTCGAACTGCAATGGCAAATGCACCGAGCGTTGGGCGCCGCTCGCGGCATCCGTCGACTCGCAGCCCACCGGCGATTTCACCGTCATCACCCGCGACGACGGCAGCAGGATGTGGGCCTATCGCTATCGCCCGCTCTACACCTCCGAGACCGACAAGGCCCCGGGCGAGGCCAACGGCACCGCAGCGTCCGAGCAATGGCACATCGCGCGGCCGGCGTATTGAGGACGCGCCGAAACCCCGCGGGCGATGCTAGCGGGGGCCGTTAGCGATCAGGACGATGTTGTCAGTGGCGGTCGTTGACCAGCACGACCGGTGCCGCCGGCTCGGCCGGCTTGCTGGTATCGGCGGTGACCGCCGGCGTCTGCGTTGCCGTTGAGGTGGTCGGCGCCGATGGCGCGGTGTTGGCGACAACCTGCTGCTCGGTGCTGGCTTCGCGGTTCCAGTCGCAGGCGGAGGCGGATTGGGCGACAAGAGCAACAGCGGCAAAGGCGGTAGCGACGACGAGCGTTCTCATGGCCGGGCTCCTCTGATAGATGCAGCCTTATACCATGCCCCGGGCGCTTCCAGGCGCGGCAAGCGCTTCACGAACACGTAAGCGGAACCGCTCAGCCCGGCTCGCCATTGCCGGACAGGATCCGCGCGGCGCCGCCGAGACCGCGGCGGAACGCTTCATCGAAGGTGACGCCGCGAAACTGCCAACGATGCGGTTGCCGGCGGAAATCCATCTGCCAATCGGCGATCCAGCCGAGGTTCTCCTCGCTCCAGACGAGATGCCCGCGAAGCAGGGCGTCGCCCGATACCGCCGACGTCAGGGTCGCGGCTGGCGTCGTCATCAGCGCCGCCGCGCTGATCTTGACCTTCTCCAGGTCCGCGACGCTCGGCAATGCGACCGCCATGCCCCGCTTCAAGGCCGCAGCAAGCAGGGAATTGCGCTGCAGATCCGACTGCTTTGCATCCGATGTGACGATATATTGCCGACTGCCCTGCTCCATCCCGATGAGGACGCCGACCCCCGGCCGTGGCGACGGCCATGATTTCAGGCCGAGCGCCGTCAGCGCGCCGTCGATCTTCTTCGCGTCGAAGTCGACAATCAGGTCGTAGGGCCGGTCGCGGGTGCCCTGCTCGTCGCGCTTGGGCTTGCCGGACATCTGGTCGTGATAGTCATAGGATTTGACGAAATCGCCGGCCTTGGCCTTATACGGTTCCAGCCGCGAATCGCCCGCAAGCTGGAACGCCCCGGAGACTTTGATGAGCACGTCCTCGAGGCCGTCGGCGAAGCCGATGATGCGGTTGGCCTCGCCCTGGCCGGTGACGATGGTCCGGGCGCGATAGAGGTCATCCGCCGCGGCCGACGCGACCCAACAGTTGAAGGCTGCGGCGAGCACGAGGCAGATGACGCCGCCAATGCGATTCGACTGCCATGTCATCCGGACCGGTTCCTTCTGACGGCTTCCCCTCAATTGTATCCACACCCGCCCGCTCTGCACCACGCCGGAATAAGCCGCAATGTCATCCAAGTTTCCGAATAAGCTCGGCTCACGTTACACTTGAACCGATTCGGCGGACGGTCTCCTTTTTGATTACGAGGGGTTGCTGATGGCATTTTTCAAGCGTGAACTCAGCCCAGTCGAGCGGTTCGAGAATGCGCTGAAACTAAAGCTCGGCGAGCGCGAGAAGCTTGCGGCCCGCCTGGGGCTCGCTGACACGGCGCTGGCCGAACAGCGCGTCACGACCGAGAAGCTCGCGGTGAGCGGCGCCAGCAATGCGAGGCTCGAAAAGGCCGAAGCAAAGATGCGCGCCGATGAGGAGCGCGCGCGAACGCTGCGCGCCGAACTGGTCGACATCGACGAACAGATCGTGTCGGCCGAACGCGCTCTCGCCGAGGCAACGGCGCAGCGCGACCGCGAGCTCCTGGCCGATCAGATCGAGTCGCTTGCCGCAAGCATCGAGCGCGCCGTTCCCGGTTTTGGCGCCGGCGCGGCGGCGCTGGTTGATGCCGTGACAAAGGGGGCGACGCAGGTCGCCGAAGCCACGCTGTTTTCGACGAGCGTCGATGCCGTGCGGCGCGAGGTGCTTTCGGCCGCGGATCTCGTGTGCTGGGAGTTGCGGACGCTAGCCGTGCGGACGCGCGCCGGAAACGCGAACGCAACGACGGCGGCGCCGCCGACGCCAGCGCAGGCACCTTCCGCCGGGACCGAGCGACAGATGATCTATACGCTCAACGCGCTCTCGTGGCGGGAAGGCACTGAGGTCAAGACCGCACCGGCCTTTGCCATGGTCGCACTGCCGAAGGCGCTGCTGCCGGTCGCGCTGCGGCACCAGCATGCGGACTATCTCAATGCGCGGCGCGTGCAGACCCTGATGCATGTGCATGGCAGCGGCGAAGCGAAGGCCGAGCCTGCCGCTGACGATCCCCAGCTCGTCGACCTCGATGCGCTCGCTGCTGAAGTGCAGCAGGGCACGCAGGCCGATGTCGCCTGACGCCCGTATTTCCAGCGGGTTCCATACGCATCGGCCCCAACCTCTCCACGCCTGCGCCTTGCTTTGGTCAAACCGCGCTGGAGTCGTGGTGGCGGGCCGGGTCCGCCCGAAATAGCATAAGCGCGTACGCCCTTCTGGGCGGATGACATTGGACTAACCAGGGGACGCCAATGCAATCCACGCCGGACACCAGGAACGATCCGCACGACGTGCTCGAGATCGCACCCGACGTTGTTCTGGTCGCGCGCGCGGCTGCGGATTTTCCCTCACTCTCGCCCGCCCCCATGAGCCAGCCGTACGACCGGCAGCCCAACATGGACTCGGCCTATTCTGCCGCGTATGCGCCCGAGGTTGATACGACGTTTCGCGCCAGCGATGTCAACGAGGGTGTCCGGCCGCGCGGGCGATGGATCAAAACGGTCTCCGTTGCTTTCCTGCTCGCACTTGGCAGCGCGTTTGCCACCGCCGCCTGGGAGCGCTATGGCGATCAGGCGCAAGCGATGGTTGCAGATTTCACGCCCCGCAACATCGTCCCGGACTTGAGTTCGTGGCTGCCGTTGCAACGCGATGCGGCGGCCGCGCAGCCGAATACAGATGTTCCGCAGGCCGCCGCGACGGATCAAGCCGAGACGCCCACGGCACCCCCGGCTCAGTCCACAGATAGCGCCACGCCGGCGCCGGCTGCTGCCCTGCCCCAGGACGCCGCGCAAACCCTGCAAACGATGTCCCGCGACGTCGCTAGCCTCACGCAACAGGTCGGCGAGCTCAAGGCCAGCATCGCGCAATTGAAGGCGACCCAGGAGCAGCTGACACGCGACATGGCGAGCCGCGTCGCCGAGGCCAAGCCCGCAGAGCCCAAGCTGGCCGAGCCGCGTCCCAAGCAACTTGGGGCGCCGCCGCGGCCGCTTGGCACGCTGGTTCAGCACAAGCCGAAACCGGTCATCTATGCCCCGGCGCAAGCCGCGGCCGCTCCGCCGCCGCCTTCCGCCGCGCCTCCGGTGCAGCTCACGCCAGCACAGCCGGACGGCGATCCCGTGGTGCGGCCGCCGATGCCGGTGCGATGAAGATGAGCCGGGTCTAGAGTGCGATGACTTTTCCTCGAATTGTCATCCCGCTCTATCTTTTTGTTTGAGCATGATCTTTTCGGAAAACCGCTACACACTTTTCCGGATCATGCTCTAACGCTGCGGGATCGACGACGGCGGCCGCAGGCCGCCTGATCTCGATGCCGTTGCAGGGGCGTGTTTCGCCGCAGCGCGCGAACGCACGCGTGACTTATCATCGACGGATTCGAGATAGGACGCGAGCTCCCAGGCCGAGCTCGAATTGGTGGCATAATGCTGTTGCAGGAAGAAGTAGAGCGTCAGGCGAAAGCGTCCTTTGGTCAGCCCTCGTGCGCCGTGATGGCAAGCCGCACAACTATCTGCAAACAGCCTGCCGCCCGATTTGCCGGCATCGAGGTTTTCGGCCCGCGCCTCCACCCCGCTCAACGACGCCACAACGCCGAGCGCCAGGACAACACGCCCCCGCAACATCGCTTTCATCATGCCCCGCAAACGATTACCCTTCCCTGCGCCAACGCTGATTAGTGCGCAAGCCTGTCAAAATGACGGCGAAGCGTCCCGAAGGGCTGATCAAATCCGCAGGTCTTCCGGCACATTGCCAAACCGCCTCAGCACGGTGGTGGTGGAGTCCGGGCATGGCGATGAGCTGAGCGATTTCCCCCATCGGCATCCCCCTCGATCTTGCCGTCAGTCAACGCCCTCCTGCAGACCCCTGGGTTGACCCAGATCAATCGCTTTTCGCGCCGCACGCGCCAGAGTGCGTGCCATGCGGCAATCACATCGAAGAAGAAGATCGTTTCAGAACGGGCTGCTTGAAAGATCGATCGGGACCCAACATGATGCGGAAATTCCGCGTCCGATCGGCCGCCCAAGAAAATCGCGTGAGGAAATGGCGATGCTGGAGCGCGCTCTTCGGTTCAAGGATTCAGAAATCATCGTTGGAGATAGGCTCGTCCTTCACGAGCCGGCGGAAACGATGACGCGGCTTCGGGATTTGAGGGAGCGCTTGCTGCAGCCGTTGCGTTTTCTGGGCGAATTCATCGCACGAGGTGGGCCTCTTTCATGATCGCATCCAGAGGAGAACAACAGGCTTGACCGACTTCAGCTCATTGTCTTCCACGGAGCTCGCCGACCGCATCGCGATCGTGCGCGACAATATCAGGCAGATCACCGAGCAGGCGGCCGTGCAATCCGGCGCCGCGGACGAAGAGCGCAACGCCGACCGCCTCTGGGTCCAGAATGAGGAGCTCGAATCCCTCCTCAAGGAGCAGGAGCGCCGTTCGCGCCAGAAGTAACGTGCCTGGAGCTGGAGCGGGAGCGAAGGGCACGTTCACAAAACGATCACGAAAAAGAGAGCGGCCTTTGGCCGCTCTCTTCGCTTGAGGCGATGGCATCGTTTCAGCCGGCGCAGACGCGCCGCATTTCACTCAATGCCTGACCGCGCTGGGCGAACCATGGCGCTTGGGGGCCTGCGCGAGCGCTTCCTTGGGATCCTTGTAGAAGCGGTCGCGGGCGCAGGTGCCGTTCTTGCCGGCTTGCGTGGCCTGGCACTGCGCCAGTGTGTCTCATAGCGAGTTCACCGCCTTCGTCGCTGTCGCGCAGCATCTCAGCTTCACCAAGGCTGCTGCCCAGGCCGGCATTGCGCTACCGACCATGAGCCAGACCATCCGCTCGCTGGAAGAGCGTCTCGGGGTGCGGCTATTCAACCGCACGACCCGCAGCGTGGCCCTCACCGAGGCCGGCGAACGACTGCTTTCCGAGATCCAGCCGATCGTCCATGGCATCGATCAGGCGCTGGAGAGCGTCAATCTCTTTCGCGACAAGCCGATCGGCACATTGCGGCTCGTGGTCTCGCGGCCGTCGGCAACGCGACGGCTCGCGCCGCTGCTGCAGCCCTTCATGGCGGAATATCCGGCGATCCGGCTCGAAGTGGTCGTTGACGACACCGTCCAGGATCTAGTCGCCGGACGCTTCGACGCGGGCATCCAGGTCGGCCAGCGTGTCCAGCGCGACATGACCGCGTTGCGGCTCGCCGACGATTTCCGCATGCTGGCCGTGGCCTCGCCGACTTATTTGAAAAAGCATGGCACGCCATCTCAGCCGCAGGATCTCCACGCTCACAATTGCATCCGCTACCGAACGCCTTGGGGCGGCACGATCCAGCCCTGGGTTTTCAGCAAGGCCGCGGCAAGGAGATCGAGATCACGGTCCAGGGGTCGCTGGTCGTCAATGATATCGATCTCGTGCTGAGCTCGGCCCTCGACGGAATTGGCGTCGCCTATGTTCTGGAGCCGCTGGCGACGCCCTATTTCGCGCAGGGGTCGCTGGTCGTGCTGCACGAGGAGTGGAGCGGCACGCTGCCCGGTGTCTTCCTCTATTACCCGAGCCGCCGCCAGACGCCCGTGCCGCTCCGCGTCTTTCTCGATTTCGTCAAGAAATGGCGGAAGCGGCCGATGATCCGGCGAGGCGCCCTCGCGCTCGCCTGTTATGTCCGGTGAAACACCAGCGCGCGAATTTCGATGCTCTCGCGCGGAGCCGCATCGACCGGCGTGGTCGGATCGACGAAGGCCGTGTGCGGCCCAAAGCGCGTGCGCCCGTCGGTTGCCGAGTCATAGCACTTGAGCAGCAGCGCTTCGTCCGGCGTCATCTCGGGGAAATAGAACCAGCGATGGTTCGGATTATATTTCACTGAATAGGTCTCGCCGCGACGGTTCGGATAGATCAGGTCTGAGGCGACAAGATCCTCCGGCGCCACCGTGGTGCCGTCGGCCATCGCGAGCGGTGCGTCGCGCACCGGCCCGCGGATCGGCCGCCACAGATTGACCACCTGCACGCGCCCCTTCAGAAGCTCGTCGGCCTCATCAGGCAAATGCTCGCGCACGCGGTTCGGCCCCGACGCAATGGTCTGGTCGACATGGACACGCGTTGCGGGCTGACGCGGACCTGCGCCGCGGATGTCGGCCGCGCCATCGACGCGCTTGCGCACGGTGTGATCGAAGATAAGGACGCGGTCGGCCTTCAGCGCGGCGCGCATGAAGGCCTCGACGGCCGGATAGTAGACGCGCCTGATCTCGGCTTCGTCGTGGAAGTTCTTCACGCCGGTCGGATGCTTGACCAGCTCAAATCCCTCGCGGTCGAGCGAGAAGTTTTTGGCGATCAGGCGGCCGTCGAAGATCGGCACCTGGTGCGGCTCCGGCAGATTGGTCGATTTGGGCTCGCCCGGCGGGGGATCGAAGGCGTAGGTCCGCGGCTTGCCGGCGGTCGGCTCCAGATAATTCAGCTCGGCGGTGACGAAAGGAAGCGAGTCTATTCTTGTTTCTTGCAGGCCCATTTGCCTTTGCTCCCGATGAATGAGTTGTCACTCCAATGTTTGCCGGCAATCCCTACCCGGCAAGCGCCTCCATGAAATAGCAACGTTGCTTTCGCCGCATGGGCCGGGCAAAGAAAAATCGCCTCGCCGGGCGGCAGCCGCCCGGACGGTTGTTCTCGGCCTTCACGAAGACGCGAGCGGACGCGCCCTTACCGTTCGCCGACCACCACTTCGCTGATCTGAATCACCGGGGCGACATCGGTGTAGTTCGCTATGTCGTCCATGATCTCCTTGCCGTGCTTGCCCATGCCAGCCTGGAAGGCCTCGAGCGAGTCGACGAAGATGTGGCACATGCCGACATAGGTCGCGGGCGCCCCGGGAGCGCCGCCGGCCAGGCCCTTGTCCACCGTATAGAACTTGCAGGCTTCGCCCAGGCGGTCCTTCACCAGCGGCATGTGCTTGTCGCGATAATAGCTATGGTCGAAACGCGCGCCTTCCTTGTTCGGATACATGACGCTGACCTTGAACATGGCGTACTCCCTCTGGTGATCTCGCCGATTGCGTTGCGGCGTTCAGCCGGACTTTGCGTCAGCTTTGCCGTTTCCGCAACTCTGAACCTGCCTTGACCTGCCTTGGGGTGCGCCCCCATTGATGACAAGATCGTCAGCTTTGATGCGGGCCGCGCATCATCTTCATGGCCTCCTCGATATGGCGCCACTCGCGCGCCTCCTCGGTATCGCCACTGCTTTCACAAGCCTGCGCTTGCTGCGCGGCTTGCGCGATCGCCGCGGGCCCGTGCTTTTCGAACATCTGGCGTGCGATCGTGTGAATCTGCGTTTCGGATATCATGTGGCTCTCCCTGGTTCCACCGTTTGAAGCCACGGCGACCGGTTTGCCGGGCACTTATCAAACGGTCCGGGGATGAGCTCTCGTTCCCTGGCGGCCCGGACACAATTTGTCCCTTACGCCGCCTTCTTGCTGGCCACCGCGGCGGCCTGCACCATCTCGGCGCATTCTTCGCCGATCATGATCGAGGGCGCGTTGGTATTGTCAGCGTCGGCATGATGGAGGCGTCCGCGCCCCGCAAGCCGTCGATGCCGTGCACGCGCAATTCGCGGTCGACCACAGCCATTGCGTCCGATCCCATCTTGCAGGTGCCGTCGGGATGATGGGTGCTCTCGGCGCGCACCCAGTCGAGCATGTCGGCGTCGCTCCAGATGCCGGCTGGCAAGAGCCCAATCAGAGATCAAGGGCCGGCGGATCGAACCAGTTGGTGAGTGACAGGCCGCCGTCAATGACGATCGAAGCTCCCGTCACGTAAGCGGAGATGCGGTTCGACAGCACCGCAAGCGCCATCGGGGCCAGGTCTTCGGCCTGACCGATCCGGCCGAGCGGAATGTGTTTGGCGAGCGAGGGATCGGCGACAAAGCCGCCCGCCGCGATCGCGCCCGGCACCAGCGCATTGATGCGGATGTTGAAGCCCCCGAATGTCTTGGCCAATTCCTTCACCAGCATCGCCATCGCCGCCTTCGCGCTGGAATAATGCGGCAGATTGCGCGGCGTGCCGGCATGCAGCGAGGTCAGCCACAGGAAGGAGCCGGGCTGCTTCGCCGCGATCAGCTTTCGCGCCAGCTCGCGCGAGAGATGAAAGCCGGCGTCGATATTGACCGCGTGCATTTGCCTCCAGGTCTCGTCATTCACGGCAAGGGCGTGATCGGCCTCGCGCCGCGGCGGCGAGGCCGAGTGAACGAAATGGGTCACGAGGCCAAGGGTCTTCTCGGCATGCGCCAGTAGTGCGTCGCAGACGGCGCGGTCGGCGAGGTCACCGACAAAAGGCACGCAAAGCTCGTGCCGGGTCGAGGCCTTGATCGCGGCAGAAACGCGCTCCTCGCTGATATCGGCGAATAATGTGCGCACGCCCTCGCCCACCAGCGCCTGCGCGATGGCGCGGCCAATGCCGTTGCCCGCACCGGTGACGAGCGCAGCCTCGTGGGCGGGATCGAAGACAGGATTGAACAGGCTCATGAGGTCGAACACTCCGTTGCCGTAGGGCGGCTACCAGTGAAGCTTACACTCGTCACTGGCGTCAAACGCCTTAATCCGGGTCACAGCTCCGCGCCTGCGCCCGCCGTAAGTTTTAGGGATGGAACCAATGGCTCAGTGAGGGCGCTTTCGCGCCTGCTCGACGCCCTAATTCGCACTGTCTTCTCGCCGCATTTTTCAGATACCGCTCGGCCAGGATCGAGGGGACCCGCATGAAAAAAACGATCGCGATTGTGGCACTGTCGCTGTCACTGACCGCTGCACAGGCACGCGCTGATGAGCATCGAGGCGGCGACGCGGCACTTGGCGCGCTGTCCGGCGCGGTGGTGTTCGGACCGATCGGGGCCATCGCAGGCGCGGCCGTGGGGTACACCGCCGGGCCATCGATTGCCCATTCCTGGGGTTTCCGACGCTCGCATTCGGCCGCGAGGCGGACGAGACCAACGCGACAGGACGCCGCCCAGGTGTCCGGCGCTCCCGCCACGACAACGACACCGGCGGCAGCCCCGGTTCCCCTCCCGGCACCGAGAACCGCCTCCTCGGCGCCCCCCGTCCAGGGCCTCGAATAGCGCCTCTGCGCATCGCGCAGCGAATTCTCCAGCGACGGGCGCCAAGCGCCTGAATTTCAACAGGTATCTGGGCACCCGGTTTCGCCGGTCAGCCGGTCTCAAGAAAAAATCAAGCTGCTCTCGACGCAAAATCAACGCGGCCTCCGAGTCTTCAGAGACCGTCCGTGATCATGCTCGGTTCATCTCAAGTTGGACCAGGAGCATTTTCCCATGGGCAGATTGATTGCATTTCTCTACGGCGCGTTGTGCTACGCGTTCTTTTTCATCACGTTTCTCTACGCCATCGGTTTCGTCGATAACCTCCTCGTACCACAGACCATCGACGTCGGCCCGCAGGCGCCCGTCACCGAAGCGCTGATCGTCAACTTGATCCTGATGTCGCTGTTCGCGATCCAGCACAGCGTCATGGCGCGTCCGCAATTCAAGCAATGGTGGACACAGTTCGTGCCAAAAGCGGTCGAACGCAGCACCTATGTGCTGTTCTCGACGGCGGCACTGGCACTGCTGTGCTGGCAGTGGCGGCCGATCACGGCCGTCGTCTGGCATGTCGAGAATCCGATGGTTGCGCATCTGCTGATCGGATTGTCGCTGTTCGGCTTCCTGCTGGTGCTGACCAGCACCTTCCTGATCAACCATTTCGAATTGTTCGGGCTGCATCAGGTGGTGAACAACCTCACCGCTCGCCCGATGCCGCCGATCCGGTTCCGCACGCCGCTGCTCTACAAATTCGTGCGGCATCCGCTCTATCTCGGCTTCATCATCGCGTTCTGGTCGGCACCGACCATGACGGCGGGCCACCTGCTGTTTGCGGCGGTGACCACGGCGTACATCTTTGTCGGCATCCTGCTCGAGGAACGTGATCTCGTGGACCTGTTCGGCGACGACTATCGTCGCTACCGGCAACGGGTCGCGATGATCGTGCCATGGCGCCGATCGGCGTAATCGCCGCGCCTTCCTTCAAGTCACCTTCAAAAACGATCCGGGTTCGCGCCCCGCCGAGCCCGGATCGTCTCGTGAACCTCAGCGCGCAACGCTCAACCCGAGAAGCTCCTCCATGACGAACTCAAATCAACCCTTCGAGGGCCATAAAGGCTGCGTCATCGCCCTGCACTGCTCGCTTGGCTCGGGCCGCCAGTGGAACAAATTGAGCCAGCAGCTTGGGCCCGGCTACCAGGTGATCGCTCCCGACATCTCCGGCTATGGCGACAATCGCATCACGTTCGACCTGCCGACGACGCTGGCGGAAGAAGTCGCGTTTCTGGACAGCCGCATCGATCGGGCGATCGGGCCCATCCATCTCGTCGGCCACTCCTATGGCGGCGCAATCGCCTTCAAGATCGCAACCGCCTCGCGCTTCGCCGGACGCGTGCACAGCCTGACCCTGATCGAGCCGGTGTTGCCGACGCTGCTCGACGACAATGCCGCGGACCGACGGCTGCATGACCGCTTCGCCAAACTGGCGCGCGACATCTGCAACGACCTCGCGCTGTCGATGGGGATGGAGGCGACCGACAAGTTCATGTCGTACTGGAAAGGATCGGCGCGCTCGGAGCAATTGTCTCCGGAGGCAAGGTTGCGCATGATCGAACGCATCGAGAAAATCGCCTTCGATTTCACCGCGGCCTTTCTGGAAAAAGACGTGGCGGGCGCTGCCGCCGGCCTGCGCGTCCCGACGCTGCTGCTCTCCGGCGGGTTGTCGCCCTATATGACCCAGCGCATCGTCGAGCGACTTGCCTTGACCATCGCGGGCGCGAGGTCGCATCATTTTCCGGAGGCCGGCCACATGCTGCCGATCACGGATGCCGGGCTCGTCCACCCCGAGATCGCCGCTCACATCCTGCGCGCGGACGATCTTCCGGGCGCTTACGCACCGAAGCGTGCAGCGCTCACAGCAGCTTGGCGTTGACGAACAGGGCGCGCACGGCGTTGGTCGCCTGCACCGCCAGCATCGCATTGGAGGCCGCGCGCTCGAGCGAGTAGAGGGCCTCGTCATGGAGCGCGCGAAACTCCATCCATTCAACCGAGCTCAGCGTGGTGAGGAACTGGTAGGCTTGGCCGACGGTCGCGATCGGAATCGTCTTGCCGTTCAGCTTGATCTTGAACGTGGTGCGCAGCGGCGTTTCGGAGTTCGACGCCAGGCTCGTGTCGGGCGCAAAGTACGTCAAGATTGGGAGGTCGTGCGCTGCGCCGTCTGTCCGGCACCGAGGTTCGGAACAACGACCATGCGCGTGATCTCGCCATTGTCGTAGGCCTTGCGGAAACGCTCATAGTCGCGGACCGAAACGCAACCGTTGGAATCGCCATCGGGCCCGAGCATGAAGCTGTGCACGAGCAGGCCGGCGCGGCCGAGGGTGGAGCTGCCATCGACGGGCAGCATGCGAAGCGCGGGGACGCCGTGGAAAAGCCGTTCGCGCGGCTTCAGATCGTAGGTCGCCGGCGGTGTGGCGCCGACCATGCGCTGGTCCACGTGGTCAGGATCGTCCCTCAGACTGCCGAGGCCCGAATGCGCTTCCAGGCGCAATCCGTTCGGCAGGTAAACCGCATGCGCCGAGATGTCGTAGACCGCCGTCTGATTGTCGTAGCCGAGTGCGGCAAGGTCCGGTCCCCGCTGGAACAGTCCGCTATTCGGCGTGAGCGACGCCAGCGTCATCTTTGCCGGCAGCAGGTCGGACAGCTTTTGCAGCATGCTGCGATCATCCGGGCGCGGCGCCGGGGCCGCGTCGGCGGCAGCCAGTTGAACGTCGGCCACGGCCGGGCGCGAGCGCGGCAACGGGATATCGGACGCGGTCTCAGTCGAGGACGCGGTCTCAGTCGAGGACGTGGTCTCAGTCACGGACGTGGTCGCGGCCGCAGGTCTGCTGTCACCGAGAAGCGTGGCGCGCCAATCGGAATACGTCAGTTGCCGGGCCAGCACGCCCTTGGCATCGCGCAGCTTGCCTTCGAGTTTGGCCAGCGCGGAATGATCCAGCAGCGGCTGCAAGATGCGATTGCTGTGAAATGATTCGGCCGCCGACACCGGAACGAAGCGATCTTCAAAGGACATGACGTTGGCGGTATTCGCTTGAGCTGACGAGTTGACCTGGGTCAGCCACGCCGCAGCGCCCAGCGAAATGGCGAGCGCTCCCGCCACCAGCACGGTCCTTTCCGATCGCTCCATACGACGGCGCGGCACATAGGTGCCCACCGTCGATCTGCCGGAAGCCATCACATCCCCAGTTCTGACCTTGTTGGGTACCCAACCCTGCCAAGGCCACTTCGACCAGCCGAACTGATAGTCAGAGCTAAAACTACGGCATAATCGAGACAACGCAAGCTCTTATGCGCGGAGTTGCCGGCAGAGCCAAGCGCCAGGCAAATGGGCCGCCGACCTCCTAAATGCGTATTCGCGGAGCGCAAAATCACCACAATCGCCCTCGGAAATGCCCCCGCTTTCACGGAAGGGGACCCAAGATGCAGATCGCAAAAGTGATCTTTGCCGGTTCTGTGGCAACGATGGTGATGGCGGCCCCGGCGCTCGCCAAGCATCCAGAAGCCCAGAAAACCGAAGAAAACCAGTCGACCTCGTCGTCCTGCCATGCCTATCAGCAGGCGGCCGACGGATCATGGCAACAGCTGCCTTGCCAGGAGTTCGGCAACGGGCAGACCCAGCACAAGCCGGTGGCCAAGGGTGGCGAGGAAGAGCCGCGCTAGCGGGGGGTCTCTACTCGGCGAAGCCGACATAGCGGACGAAATCATCATTGTCCCGGCGGTCGGAGCGCACGCCATTGGCCGGAAAGGAATTGTCAGGATAGCCCATCGCGATGCAGGTCATGATGGCCTGGTCCTCGGGGATGGCGGCGACCTCGCGCACGATGTCGGAGCGCGTGATCCCTTGCCCGTTGATGACGCTGCCGAGCCCGCGATCCCAGGCGGCGAGCACGATGCCATAGCAGAGCGCGCCGAGATCGAAATGGCAGGTAGCACCTGGATCGAGCGCGCGGTCATAGGTCAGGACCAGCGAGACCGGCGCGTCGAACTGCCGGAAGCCGCGCAGTACCCAGTCCTGACGCATCGGCTTGTCGTCGCGCGCGATTCCCATCGCGCCAAACAGCTTCTTGGCGATGTCGACCTGGCGCTGGCGATGCACGCCCTGATATTCGCCATGGCTGACGATGTCGCGCTTCGGCCTGGCGCCGGCGATCATCTCCTCCATGTTGCGCCGACGCACCGCTTCCAGCGGCTCGCCGGTCAGCACGTGGACGTGCCAGGGCTGTGTGTTCATCGAGGACGGCGCACGCTTGGCGACTTCGAGGATCTCCTCGATCGCCGTGCGCGGCACCGGTTGTTTCCTGAAGCCGCGTACGCTGCGGCGCGTCTGCACCAGCTCCTTGAAATCCATTCCCCAGCTTCCCAATCGACCACGCACCAACTGGTCCTAGCGGCTGCGGAAGCAGGCCGCAACGGCCTTATTCCTGCCCAGAGGGACGGGATCGTAGAACACAAGTTGCCGCGGTTCGGTCCTGGGCGTTTTCCTCAGGCAGCGATACAGCTTCAACCCATTGGAAATGTTCTCGCTGATTTCGTTGCCGGTGCCGTCACAGCAGATCACGATGTTCTTCCTGGCGGATCAGGCGTTGCGTGAGCGGGCCAGCGTCTGCGACGGGGGCTCGCCGAACTGCAGGCGATAACTTCCGGAGAAGTCGCCAAGGTGCCAGAAGCCGAAAGCGAGCGCGGTCGCTTTGACACTCTCGGCGCCGGCCAGCAGTTGCTGGCGCACGAGCCAGAGCCGCCGCAGGCGCAGATAGCGGTGCAGGCTCATGCCGCGATAGCGCAGGATCGCATCGTGCATTGAGCGAACCGAGATGCCGATCTGCCGGGCCAGGTCTTCGCTGTAGATCGGTTTGCCAAGGCTGCCCGCCAGGACCGCCCGGATATCCTGAAAGATCTTGAATTGCCGGGTAGAATTGGCATGCGATGCCCATTTGGTCGGGAGCACTTCGGCAAACACGCTATCGACACAGGCGAGCAGGGATTCCCTGATCGCGGCTGCGGTTTCGTTCACGCTCGCGGAAGCGTCCAATTGCGGTGCAGCCGACAGGATCTGGATCACGAGTTCGCGCAACCTATGCTGCCCGGTCGGGCTGGTCTCGAACATGTTGAAGTTCGACGTCGCGACAGGCCAGCCGCGATCCCTGATCGAGGGCGTGAACACGATCGAGGCGTAGCGCCGCTCGACGCGTTCGACCGCGGTGTATGCCGCGCCGTCGGTCCCGATCACGATGACCGATCTATCCCGCTCGACCCCGTTGAAGCGGATTGGAATACCGTCGTCCATCGTGAATCCGACAGCGGTGCAATTCGGCAGCAGTTGCGCGTCGACGATGCGGGGAAATGCCCGCGTGACGTTGAGGTCGCAGCCACCGAGATTCAGGATGATCTGTTCGGCCGAAATCTTCCGGGCGAACGGGGTGAACTCCACATTGAGGCCGCGGACCGAACTACGAAAATGATCAATATCGCTGAACCGAAAAATCTTCGGCGTCAGGCTTGGCTCGAGCGCATCTTCGCCCATCCCGTTCCTGTCAGAAATTTTTGGTGCGGTGCAACCGCCCCGTGTCCCAATTCGATTTAGCGGCGATTCCGCACCCCCGGGGATGCGACATCCTATCTGCCGAATTTCGATATCTTTTCAGTATCTTGCGACAGGTATTTAAGTACCTAGTATAATCCTCAGTAGGTAAAATGTTAACAACCTGCGCGTGAACTTCCAACCCGGAAACAGGATGTTTTCACAGCGGAATTTGCGCCGGCCATGAATGCCATCGCTCCAGCCGAACTGATTGCGGAGCTCGAGGCGGCCGCCCGAGACTGCACGCCTGAACGCGGCATCCGAATGCTGCGATGCACAACCGAACTTTATCTCAAGGCCGCCGCGCGCCTTAGTCCGTCCCACGTCGATGTTTTCGACGGCATCCTGATGCGTTTGATGGAGCGCATGGAAGCGCGCGCGCTGGTCGAACTCAGCGCCGCGCTTGCCAACGTCACGCCGGCGCCGCCCGCTACGGTCGGCCGGCTCGCCCACCATGAGAACCCGACCGTGGCGGCTCCGGTCCTGCTCAAATCGCCAGCGCTGACAAATTCGGACCTGGTTGAGATATCCAGCCGTCGCAGCCAGCAGCACCTTGTCGCCATCGCCAGCCGATCCAGCCTTGATGAAGCCGTAACGGACGCCGTCCTCAGATATGCCGGCAAGGATGCATCTCGTGCAGTGGTGAAGAACCCGGCTGCCCGGTTTACCGCACAAGGCTATGCCGCGCTGCTTGCCACCGCCGAGCGCGACGACAATGTCGCGGAATCCCTGGGCTCACGGCCGGACCTTCCGGAGGAGATGCTCCATAGTCTGCTCTCCAGGGCGAGCGAAACGGTTCGCGCGCGGCTATCGAAGGCGACCTCGCCGCAGGTGCGCGAAAGAATACAGGCCGCGCTCGCTAGCGGCCCCTCGCAAGCCGCCGCCGGCGCGAAGAAAGCGACGTCGAACGACTACGCTGAAGCCAAGGCTGCCGTCGTCGTGCTGAACAAAGGCGGAAAGCTCAGCGACTCCTCCGTCAACCGCTTCGCGATGCGACGCGAATATCCGAACGTCATCGCAGCACTGACCCTGCTGTCAGGCGCCGACCTTGAAGTCATTGCACAGCTCATGGAGGAAGAGAGCGGCAGCGGGCTGATCATTGCCTGTCGCGGCTCTCGGCTGAACTGGCAGACGACCCAGGCGATCCTCAACAATCGCCGCGTCCCGCCGCCTTCACAGCCGCAACTCGACCAGCTCAGGGACGTGTTCGAGCTGCTCTACGTCTCGGCGGCCCAATACACCATCCGTTTTGAACCGCCGGTGAATGCGGCGGCCAAATCAGGATCCAACAGCAAGACTATCGCGGCGGCGGGAGGTCAGCGATGACGGGGGATAGTCGACGGGCGGCGCGCGTTCAATTCGAACACCCCTATCCGGTCAACCTCATGGGTGTCGACGGGACGTGGCGACGAAGCTGCGTGCTTCTCGACGTTTCCCAAAGCGGCGCGAAGCTTGAAGTGGAAGGCTCGCCCGAAGTGCTGCGGGCGCGCGAATTTTTCCTCCTCCTGTCTTCGACCGGCCTCGCGTTTCGGCGCTGCGAGCTGGTCTGGGTCGACGGAACGCAAGTCGGCGTGAAGTTCACGAGCGCCGACAAGAACAAGAAGGCGCGCTCGGCCAATCCCAAATGAATGAAGTTCAAGCGTTTCAGACCTCATCGATGCGGGATTTCAAATATCGTTCCGGACGTAATCGTTCCGAATGCGTCCGGGGCACAAGGCGACGCCGATGCCGGTTCATGTCATAGCCGATACATCTGCCAGGCTCGCCGGCGTCCGCGCCGTGCTCGAGCGCAAGCATGCCGTCACGTCCGAACTGCTGCGCGGGATCAGCGTCCAACGCAGCAATATCGACGCGCTCGTCATCAAGGTGGATATGCGCTCCATCGACAACATCTGCGCGCTCAAGAAGATTCTGGCCGACCTGACCCACATCGAAAAACGCATCTTTCTGGTGGAAGAGTCGGCACATCTGTCGATTTCACAGGCATACGCCCTGGGCGCAACGACCGTGCTGCCGGGGCCGCTCAATCAAGCCAGATTGCTGAAAGAGCTGGCCAACCTGCTGGCCGGCGACGCCACCGCCATCGTGGACCACTTTAGTGCGGCCGCAGCGGCCGCGTCCGGCGAAGTCGCCCTGGCTTCGATGTTTACCGCCGTGGCAAGCAACACCGCGATCGATGTGGCAGGCGCCAAGAACGCCGGCGCCAGGATTGCCGCCGCGGTTGAAGAACACGGACTGGCGGACTGGCTCACCACCGTCCGGCGCCACCATGAGGGCACCTACCAGCATTGCCTCCTGGTCACCGGCGTTGCCGTCGATTTCGGCCTGAGCCTTGGCGTTCCCAAGACCGACGTCGAACGGCTCTCTTCGTCGGCCATGTTCCACGACGTCGGCAAGGCGACGATCCCGCTCGCGGTCCTCGACAAGCCGGGCCGCCTCGATCCCGATGAGCGCGCCCTCATCGAGACGCATCCGGGTGCGGGCTACGACGTGCTGAAGGACAACGAGCACATCTCCGCCGAGATTCTCGATGCGGTGCGGCATCACCACGAGTACCTCGACGGCAGCGGCTATCCGGACGGACTTTGCGACGAGAGCATTGCCGATCTCGTTCGCGTTCTGACGATCTCCGACATCTTTGCAGCCCTGATCGAGCAGCGGCCATACAAGGCGCCAAGATCCCGGGCGGACGCCTACGACATTCTCTGCGACATGAATGGCAAGCTGGAAAAGCCGCTGGTGAATGCCTTCAAGGCGGTGGCGCTCACGCGGTAACTTCCAGCCGGGTTGCGGCGGCCAGGGGCAATATCTATGCTGATGCAAAATCAGCAAGAAAAGGCTCAAGGACCGCCATGCCCGCCCCGCTCGATCCCGTGATCGCCGAGATCATTCCGCTGTTGCCCTTGCGCGACCCCAGGACCATGACCCCGCAAAGCTGCCGCGATGCACTCAGTGCGCTGGCCGCTTCCCGCGCGGCCGTTCCGCCACCGCCGGTCGACAGCGTCGAGGACGTCAAGGTCAAGGGCGGCGCCGGACCGCTCGCCGCGCGGGTCTACCGCAATGGCAAAGGCCAATCGCCGACGGTGGTATTCTTCCACGGCGGCGGCTGGGTGGCCGGCGATCTCGAAACCCACGACCGGCAGGCGCGCAACCTTGCCATCGAGACCGGGGCGGTCGTGGTCTCCGTCGATTACCGCCGGCCGCCGGAAACGCGCTTTCCCGGCGCGTTCGAGGACGCCTTTGCTGCCGTGCGCGACGTCGCCGAACGCATCGGCGAGTTCGGCGGCGATGCCAACCGCCTCGGCGTCGCCGGCGATAGCGCCGGCGGCAACCTGGCAGCGGCCAGCGCCATCGCCTGCCGCGACGCCGGCATTAAGCTCGTTGCGCAACTGCTTGTTTATCCCGTCACGGACGCGTTCGGAAACTACGCGGACACAAACGAAAACATGCGCTTTCCGTCTCGGACCGAGAATGCGGAAGGCTATTTTCTGTCGCGCGCGGTAATGGAGTGGTTTTGCGGCCATTATCTTGCAGACAAAACTCACGGGGCCGATTGGCGGGTGTCGCCACTAAGGGCCAGGGACCATGCAGGCCTGGCGCCCGCGATCGTCACCACCGCCTGGTTCGATCCCTTGCGCGATGAAGGCGCGGCCTACGCTGCCGCGCTCAAAAGGGTCGACGTACCGGTGAAGCACTATGCGGGCGAAGGCCTGATCCACGGTTATTTCGGTCTCGGCGAGGCTTCTGCGGTCGCCAAGTCCGAGGCACAGCTTGCGCGGGCCGATTTCAGCGCCTTGCTGAACCGGCAACTGTAATCCTGACTGGACGATGAACGCGGCGGCCTTCCTGGCGGAATTTATTCCGGCAAATTTACTGCCACGGAGCTTGATCGCGCCAGGATTCCACGCTCCAATCCGCCTACTTTTCTCTTAGGGAGACACCCCATGAAGCGGATAATTCTGGCTGCCATCGTTGCTACCTTCGCTGCCGGCTCGGCTTTTGCTCAGGACTCCTGCGAAACCAAGGCCGTCGGCAAGGACGGCAAGGCGCTGGCTGGCGCTGCGAAGACCTCATTCATGAAGAAGTGCATGGCGGATTCCTGCGAGACCAAGGCTGTCAGCTCCGACGGCAAGAAGCTCGCGGGCGCGGCCAAGACCAGCTTCATGAAGAAGTGCGAAGCGGGCGGCTAGCTAGGCCGGCCTATCGTGGCTCACGTAAAAGGCGGCCAGATCGGCCGCCTTTGTTTTTTGAGGAATTGTTCAGGCGTTACCCGTGTGGCCCCAGGCCTCGTCCCAGTCCTGGCCATTGGCGTCGATGACGCGGCCATCGGCCTCGAAGAATTTGTTCGGGACCTGGAAGATGGCAAGCATCAAGCCGCCTTCAGGACACCAGGCCACGTGGCGGCTGTGCGCCTCGCGCCATATGAACTCGCCGGCTTTGCATTCGATTCCCTTCGCCGGGCCATCCTTGTCGACCAGCGAGCCTTCGAGCACATAGGTCTGCTCGATATTGACATGCTCATGATCCGGCAGCACCGCGCCGGGAGCGAACCGCATCAATGCCGTCATCAATCCGGTTTTGCGATCGAACAGCAGCGTCTTGGCCTCGCAGCCGGGAAAGCGCGTCTTCTGCCATTCCAAGTGCTGGGGCTGAACGAGGTGGGAATGCGTGTCGGCAGTGTCGTGGCCCTTCGGCGTCACGGCATCCATGGCGGTCCTCCGCGTGGCTTTGCGCGAGCATAGCAGCTTTGGCCGATAAGGCTAATGGTCGCTGGAACCCCGGTTTTCATGCTACAGGAGAGACTAAGCGGGCGCGGGGAAATCGGCCAGTATGCCAGGCATTTTCATAACCAAAGGAATGACAATAACGATTCCCGCAGGCACCAACTTTCTCGCGGGCGCAATTGCCGTCAAGGCTCACTATGACGTTTGCCCGACGTGGTTGAGGCTCTCGATCGAACATCTCCATGCAGCTCGTACATGCCGCGACGAGCGCGTTCTTGCATGGCAGAAGGATAATCTAGAGAAAAAGGTCGCAACGCTTGAGCGCGAATTCGAAGCATCGATGCAGGCGATAGTCGCGGCTGCTATCGCAATTGATGCCTTCTACGCCGTTGTCAAAGACAAGATGGGACCGAAGCGAGCACCGAAGCGGATTAAAAGCGCAGCGAAGAAGAAGCGCCCCTCCCGATCATCTCAGGTCTCCGAGACTATAAAGCTGGCGTTTGGTCTGAAACAAAACGGATTCAAGATACTCCGAGAAAATGTCGCGAAAATCTACGATCTCCGTGACCGCGCCGTTCATCCCAAAGGTGATGCCGGCGACACCATCGAACATCCAGAATTGCAGGTCGGCGTCGAATGGCGCCTTGCTTTGTACAGATACGACAACGCGTTCGGCATCGTCCGATTTACGATAGGCATCTTGGACGACCTAGCTCGCAACGGGAGGCCAAAGTCAGATAGTCTCAAGAGCTACATGCAAAACTTCGGGCGAGAAACGGAGACGCTGTGGGCCAAGGAGATTTTTCCGAAGGAGGTCTCCGCGCCGGAAAGTGCCGAAAAAGCGTCAAAGAACGACTAGACCCATGCATTGAGCAAATCGCCGCACGGTCAGGTCCCGATGCGCAAGGGCGCGCGAAGCTTGCGCAGGCAGGCGATCACCGAGAGCGCGGTAATCCGGCCGGTTTTGGGATTGGCGGACGGTATATTTTCTATTCCCATCGAAAACCGCGCGGAGTCCGAATCCACCTCGATCCGGTGCGTATTGCGCGTCACCGTCGGGTCGGCCCAGATCTCGACCCTTGTGCGGTCCGCGCCGATGCCGGCGAGCGACAGCGCAACGGCGACATTGAGATTTGCCGGAAAACCTTTCGCAGCCTCTCGTGCGCTCCCTTCAAAGATTTTCAGCGGCTCGGTGATCCCCTCGATGTCGATCTTGTGTTCGACGAGATGGGGCGCCCCGAGAAGTCCGGCGACCGGCTTGCGCGTCACCATCCGCACCGAATGAATAGTGCCCACCGCCGCCGCCGTCATGGCATCGAGGCCGATCAGCGCGCCGGTCGGCACCACGATCTGCCCACCATGGGTCTTGGCGAGCGCGATCAGGTCCTCGTTCTCGAGCAGCGCGCCGACGCTGAGCACGATCGCGGTCTTGCCGCGCGAAACCACGGGCGCGACGATCGAGCGGACAAGCTTGCTCGGCGCGCATTCGATGACGATGTCGGCGGCATCCGCCAGCCCTTCGATCGGCAGCGTCGCCGGCATCTTCGCGAGTTTGGCGAGCCAGGGCCGGTGTTTTTCGATATTGGCGGCAGAGACCGCCGCCAACTCGAGCCCATCGATGCCCGCATCGAGGGCCTTCGCGACCTCGGTGCCGATCGCGCCGAGCCCCGCGATCGCAACCTTCGTCTTCGTGGTTGATCCGTTTCTCATCGCCTCCGCCGCCTAGTCCCGTTTGTAGCGATAGTGGAAACGGTCGCCATCGGCCTTGATCAGGCCAACCGTCGGACGCGGGAAATGTATAGGCAGGATCATCGTGTCGGTGTCGGCGACGGACGCAAAGAATTTCCGGCGCGAGACCGCCGACTGTTTCATGTCCCAATCCGGCTTTGCCGACCAGTCGGGCTCGCGGCACTGGATCGCATGATGCATGAGATCGCCGGCGACCACCGCGCGCTGCCCCTTGGAGAAGATGTTGACGCAGCAGTGGCAGGGCGAATGACCCGGCGTCGGCGTCAACGTGATGGTGTCGTCGAGGGCATAGTCGTCGTCGACCAGGAGCGCCTGCCCGGCCTCCACGATCGGCAGGCAGTTGTCGCGGAACACCGTGCCGGGCGGGTTGGCGCCCTTTTTGTGCTGCTCTTCCCAGACCGCATATTCGCGCTTGTGGAAGACATATTTGGCGTTCGGGAAGGTCGGCACCCAGCGGCCATCGCGCAGGATCGTGTTCCACCCGGTGTGATCGATGTGGAGGTGCGTGCAGAAGACGTAATCGATCTTGTCGTAGGAGATGCCGAGCGCGAACAGCTCGTTGCGCCAGCGCTCCTTGCCGGGAAAATCGAAGGGCGGCGGATGGCCCTTGTCCTCACCGGTGCAGGTATCGACCAGGATGGTGTAGCGCGGCGTCCGCACCACGAAGGTCTGGTAGGTGATCACCATCTTGCCGGATGCGGCGTCGAACACCTCCGGCTCCATGGCAGGCAGGTGGTGCTTGAAGACGGCATCGTCATAAGCGGGGAAGAAGTCCTGCGGCCGGCGCCACGGTCCCTCGCGTTCGATCACCGCATCGATGGTGATGTCGCCGATCCGAAGTTGCTTCATCGTTTTCTCCCGCTTTTCAGACACCGTAGCGGGAGGCGAAGGTGCGTTCAAGCGAGAGCCTTGCAGCTCATCAGCTCCTTAGGCCCGGCGCTTCATGGCCGGTACGCTCGACATATTCGGTGTAGCCGCCGCCATAGCGATGCACGCCGTCAGGCGTCAGCTCCAGGACGCGGTTGGACAGCGCCGCCAGGAAATGTCGGTCGTGCGACACGAACAGCATGGTGCCCTCGAACTCGGCGAGCGCCGCGATCAGCATCTCCTTGGTCGCGAGATCGAGATGGTTGGTCGGCTCGTCCAGCACCAGGAAATTCGGGGGATCGTAGAGCATCTTCGCCATCACGAGCCGTGCCTTCTCGCCGCCCGACAGCACCCGGCATCGCTTCTCGACATCGTCGCCGGAGAAGCCGAAGCAGCCGGCGAGCGCCCGCAGCGAGCCCTGGCCGGCCTGCGGAAACGTATCCTCCAGCGACTGAAACACGGTGCGCTCGCCGTCGAGCAGGTCCATGGCGTGCTGGGCGAAATAGCCCATCTTCACGCTGCCGCCGACGGTCACCGATCCGTCATCCGGCTCGGTCGAGCCCGCCACCAGCTTTAGCAATGTCGATTTGCCGGCGCCGTTCACGCCCATCACGCACCAGCGCTCCCTGCGGCGGATCATGAAGTCAAACCCGTCATAGATCGTGCGGCTGCCGTAACGCTTGTGAATCTTCTTCAGGGACACGACGTCCTCGCCGGAGCGCGGCGCCGGCAGGAAATCGAACGCTACCGTCTGGCGCCGGCGGGGCGGCTCGACCCGCTCGATCTTCTCCAGCTTCTTGACCCGGCTCTGCACCTGCGCGGCATGCGAGGCGCGCGCCTTGAAGCGCTCGATGAACTTGATTTCCTTGGCGAGCATCGCCTGCTGACGCTCGAACTGCGCCTGCTGCTGTTTCTCGTTCAGCGCACGCTGCTGCTCGTAGAATTCGTAATTGCCGGAATAGGTCGTGAGCGAGCCGCCATCAATCTCGACCACCTTGGTGATGATGCGGTTGATGAATTCGCGGTCATGCGAGGTCATCATCAGCGCACCCTCATAGCCTTGCAGGAACTGCTCCAGCCAGATCAGGCTTTCGAGGTCGAGATGGTTGCTGGGCTCGTCCAGCAGCATGACGTCGGGACGCATCAGGAGGATCCGCGCGAGCGCCACGCGCATCTTCCAGCCGCCGGAGAGTTTTCCGACATCGCCGTCCATCATCTCGTGGCTGAAACTCAACCCGGCCAGCACTTCGCGCGCGCGGGTTTCCAGAGCGTAGCCGTCGAGCTCCTCGAAGCGGGCCTGCACCTCGCCATAGCGGGCGATGATCTCGTCCATCTCATCGGCGCGATCCGGATCGGCCATCGCCGCCTCCAGTTCTTTCAATTCGGCAGCCACGGCTGCGACAGGACCGGCGCCGTCCATCACCTCGGCGACCGCGCTGCGGCCCGACATCTCGCCGACATCCTGGCTGAAATAGCCGATGGTCACGCCGCGATCGACCGCGACCTGCCCTTCATCGGGCTGCTCCTGCCCGGTGATCATCCGGAACAGCGTGGTCTTGCCGGCGCCGTTCGGTCCGACCAGGCCGGCCTTTTCGCCCTTCTGAAGCGCCGCAGAAGCTTCGATGAACAGAATCTGGTGGCCTTGCTGCTTACTGATATTGTCGAGGCGGATCATGGGCACGCGAAAAAAGAGAAATCGTCGCGGCCGCTCTTATTCTATCCCGCGCAGCAGGGGAAGCGTATTTCCCGCCCTCAATGCCGTTTGAAATATTGCACGTCGCGCTCGTGCTTCTCGGCGGCCGCGCGGGATTTGAACGTGCCGAGATTGCGGCGCTTGCCGGTCTTTGGATTGACCTTGCGGGAATACAGACGGTATTGCCCGGATGCCAGTTTACGGATCATGGCGAAGCTCCCTCAACGTACACCGAGAACGCGGTGGGAGGACCCGCGTTCCCAGATTATGCTGATTGCATGACCACCGCCGAAGAGATCGAGAAGGCTATCGAACGCCGAGCGAACTTGCCCGTCTGCGCGCGTGGTTTGATGCTTTCGATACAGGTCATTTCGACGCCACGATTGAGCAGGACATCGGCAGCGGGAAACTTGACAGGCTAGCGGAAGAGGCCGTCGCGGACCATCACGCCAAGCGTTCGCGCGAGATTTGAGCCGTCTTTCATTGTCTGGCTGCCCTTCCGCACCATCGCCTCACCAGCACAGATCCGTCACAAAATTCCCGCCCCTGTCCTTGATCGAAATCGCACACACCGGCCGTTCCAGGTTGCGTCGCCGTCCCGACAAATTCAAGGCTCCAAGCCCGCCTCCCGCAGCACCGGCACCACCTGCGGCGACGCCAGATATTTGAGCAACGCATCGGCCTCCGCCGACTTCCGTGACGACGCCATGCGGCCGGCGGTGAACACCGCGGCAGCTTGCAGCTCGTGCGGTATTGGGCCAACCACCTCGATGCCTGCGACCTGCTTCAGCTCGCTGATCTGCTGCACGGCGAGATCGGCCTCGCCGGTGATGAGCCGCTCGGCGGTGAACCCTGCCGTGACGGTGGCCCTGGCGTTGATTTCGGCTGCGATGCCCATCCGCTGGATCAGCTCGGCGAAATAAATCCCGCTGGCGCCGATGCGTGAATAGGCCACCGATCGTGCCGCAAGCAGCGTCGTGTGTAGCGCCGCCTCGGTCGATATATCGGGATGGGACGCACCTCGCTTCACGGCGATTCCGACCCATGAACGCGCAAGATCGACCTTGCTTGCAGCCACTACTGCGCCTTCGGCAACGAGCTCCTCCAACCCCTCGCGGGTAAGGATCAGCACGTCGGCCTTCTCGCCCTCCCGCAACCGTTTCAAGAGGCCAACGGTCGGTGCGAAATCGGCGTCCAGCCGCGCATCCGTGGCCGCCCGATATTGCCCGGCAAACCGCTCGACCGCGCTCTTGAGCGCCAGGGTCGAAAGCAGGCGAAGCATATTGTCCATCCGCACTCCAGCGTTACGCCCGGCGCATCAGTTTCAGGCCCGCGGTGAGCCGCAGGCTGCGCTTGCCGGCCAGCGCGGTCGCCTCCAGAAGCGCCCCCTCCTCATCGCAGGTGCCGGAAAAGCCGATGCCGACCTCGTGGCCACCGAACACGGGGTTTTCACCCTTGGCCGGCGTGTGCTCCTGGTTGAGAATCTGGCCTTTCCAGCGGCCGTTCTCGCTGGTGTAGCTGCCGATATAGTAGAAGAACGCGTCACCGCCGAGGATGCGGCCATTGTTGAGCAGCATCACTCCGGTGAGGCCGCCGTCGACGCCGTCGAGCATCCGGAGCTGAATGGAATAAAGACCATTGACGACACCGCCCTCGCCGACACCGCCGGCGATCGGCACCGGCTGCTCCTCGACGGGCGTCATCACCGATTTGAACACCGCGCCCGGCAGGACGTCGAGGCTGCCCTCGAAGCGATAGAGCCTTGCCGCGGGCGCTCAAGGTCGCATCGTCAGTGCCGGCCATCGCGGGATAATTGGGGTCCGGGTTGTGACGAACGGTCTTGATCTCGATAATAATCTCACCGTCGGCTTCCAGATAGGTGCCGATATGGGCGAAGGCCGAGTTGCCGCCCAGCATCTGGCCGCCATGCGCGTACATCACGCTGCGGCCGACCGCCTCGTTGACCTGGAACCTGACGGTGTAAAAGCCCCCAAACACGTGAAGTCCCCGGCACACCAATGCTGGCGCTATCTAGCGCGGTTCATGACACCGGGAAAAGCATCTGGAATGCATGTCATAAAGCAATGACCCGCCAGAGCGGCAATGCTCTGGCGGGTCATGTCCAGTCTGGGGCCCTCGCGCCCCAGCCCCCTGGCCTCTTGGCTTACGCCGCAGCCTCTTGGCTTATGCCGCAGCCTTGGCGCCGCTTGGCACCGAGGAGACCGTCTTCAGGATCTGCGAAGCGATCTGGTAGGGGTCGCCTTGCGAGTTCGGACGGCGGTCTTCCAGATAGCCTTTGTAGCCGTTGTTGACGAACGAGTGGGGAACGCGGATTGAAGCACCCCGGTCGGCGACGCCATAGCTGAACTTGTTCCAGGGCGCGGTCTCGTGCTTGCCGGTCAGGCGCTTGTCGTTGTCCGGCCCGTAGACCGCGATGTGGTCCATGATATTCTTCTCGAAGGCAGCCATCAGCGAGTCGAAATACTCCTTGCCGCCGACTTCACGCATGTACTTGGTCGAGAAGTTGGCATGCATGCCGGAGCCGTTCCAGTCGGTGTCGCCAAGCGGCTTGCAGTGGAATTCGATATCGACGCCATACTTCTCGGTGAGACGCAGCATCAGGTAGCGGGCCATCCACATCTGATCAGCGGCGGTCCTGGAGCCCTTGCCGAAGATCTGGAATTCCCACTGGCCCTTTGCGACTTCCGCGTTGATGCCTTCGTGGTTGATGCCGGCTTGGAGGCAGAGATCGAGATGCTCTTCCACCATCTTGCGGGCGACGTCGCCGACGTTCGAGTAGCCGACGCCGGTGTAGTACGGGCCCTGCGGCGCCGGATAACCAGTGGTCGGGAAACCGAGCGGACGGCCGTCCTTGTAGAAGAAATATTCCTGCTCGAAGCCGAACCACGCGCCTTCGTCATCAAGGATCGTCGCGCGCTTGTTGGAGGCGTGAGGCGTCTTGCCATCGGGCATCATGACTTCGCACATCACGAGCACGCCATTGGTGCGCGCGCCGTCCGGATAGACCGCAACCGGCTTCAGCACGCAGTCGGAGCTGTGGCCTTCGGCCTGCATGGTCGAGGAGCCGTCAAAGCCCCACAGCGGAAGCTGTTCCAGCGTCGGGAACGAGGCGAATTCCTTGATCTGAGTTTTGCCGCGCAAATTCGGTGTCGGCGTGTAACCGTCGAGCCAGATGTACTCGAGCTTGTATTTCGTCATTGAGCCTCTCTATTGATGATCTTTTCGAAAAGGTGGGAGACCGAAAGGAAGAGGTGCCCCACGCATACCCGGCCAAATTCAGCCGTTTGTCATAAAGCATTTAGCGTGCCAGCTGCTGCACTGGGGGCCTTTTCCGCTGCGGAAAAACCGGGGCCCGCCAAGCCGCCACCGCCAGAAAAATTGGGTGCGGCAAAGCAGCGCGGTTGGGGTGGCTGAAGACCGATGAAATGACAGCGCTATTGCCCGATTCTCGCTCGATTAGGTGGCAGCCGGCACGCCCCTCCCCTCGCAAGATTAAAGTCGCGGCAGTCCAGCGCGGGGTCCCCGGACGGTGGTCGGTCACCCCCGCAACCTTTGCGTCCGCCCGGGCGTTACCCAGCTCCACAGTGCCTCACGAAAGGCAATGATCGAAATGCCCGCAAAATATGCAGAAGATGATCTTCTTTTAATCACATTGCATTGGCGAGGGCGTGAACGATATCGAACCTGGTAACCACAAGAGAACGAGTCGGGCGCAGCATGAAGGCAAGCGCAAGGGCTCAAGGAGCTATCGATGAGCACTAATCTGAATCAGGGATCCGCCAGGATCTATCAATTCCCGGCCGGGGGCCGTGCAGCTCTCGGCGGTCGCCGCTACCGCGAAACCAAGCCGGCGATCGAGCAGCCGCGTGTGAACGAAGTAGTCTGCAGCGGCAGCTGGTATCACGAAGAGGCGATCCGGGAGTCCGATCCTTCATTCAAGCAGACGCGGGATCACTGATGCCGCGCCACTATCCGAAGGCGCGCCAACGAAGCCGCGACTTGGTCGAGTTCGAAAGTTGAAAGAGGGTCGAAACAAATGGTTTCGGCCCTTTTTGTTTGCCCGCTCCTACAGGACTTCGCACGCCGTTTCCGGCTGCCTGGCATGTTTGATCGTGAGCCGCCCGGCCTTGTTGACCTTCAAAGTGACCCCGCCGCCCGCATAGCGCCTGCCCGATACCGCTAGCCGCCGTCGCAGCGTAACCGGGCCGCCGTCGATCTGCAGATAGGCGCGCGTATCGTAAGGGTAGAGGCCAACGATGAATTCGCTGCCGTCGGCGCAATGGTAGTGGCGGAACGTCGTGCTCTGCGCCAGAACGGGCGTCAGGCCGGCGACAAACGCGGCACACGCTGCGCCAAGAACAATATTCCTGTACCGGTTCATATCTGCCCCCCTGGAAACTGCAGTATAGACCAGAGCGGAACCGCGCTGCCAATCACGCTCAACGTCATTTCTCTGCCGCACCGAAATGGCTAAACTCCGCCGATGACACAGCTCCCTCCCCGTCACCTCAGTCTCAAAGGCGCCAGCAATTTCCGCGACCTCGGCGGCTACCAAACCGGCGACGGCCGGAATGTTCGCTGGCGGCGTATTTTCCGCTCCAACCATCTCGGCCACCTCACGGAAGACGACGTCAAGGTCGTGCGCGGGCTGGACGTGAAGCGAGCGTTCGATTTTCGCGGGGCCGATGAGCGCAAGGCCGCCGAATGCGTGATCGAGGAGATCAATGTGCATTCGCTTCCGATCGAGCCGACCGTGGTCGCAGCCCTCCGCGCAAAGCTACAGGCGCGCGCGCTGTCGTCCGCCGACGCACTCGATATCATGCGCGAATCCTATCGCGGTTACGTCCGCACCAACACGCACAGCTTCCGCGAGCTCTTCGCCAATATGCTCGAGGATGGCGCGCCGCTCGTGATCCATTGCACCGCGGGCAAGGATCGCACCGGATTTGCCTGCGCGCTGATATTGCATGCGCTCGACGTGCCCGATCAGGTGATCTCCGAGGACTATCTCCTCACCAACCAGTTCTATCGGCGCGATCCCAATTCCGCCCCTGATCTGCCCGCCGATGTCAGGCAGGCGATCGGATCGGTCGAGGCCTCTTTCCTCGCGGCCGGCTTCGACGCGGTCAGCGCGCAATACGGCGATCTCGAAAGCTATTTCAGCGATGGGCTGGGGCTTGGTGCACCAGAGCGCAAGGAGCTGAAAGCGCGATACCTGCAGGCGTAAGTTACAGCCTCGGATCGACCCAGACTTAGGCCGCCGCTTCCATTTCCATTTCGGCATCGAGGTCGGAAATGACCTCCTCGAAAGCCTGGATCGCCTGCTGGATCGCAGCGATCTGCATCAGCTCCCAGCCGCTGACCGGGCCGTTGCGGTTTTGCAGGGCAACGACCAGGTCGCGCCGCTGCTCCTTGAGCTGAACCAGCGGCAGCCCATGATCAGGCAGATTTCCCATCTTCAAACTCCGGTCCCCTTTAAGTTCGGAGCATCAGCCTAGCGGGTCCCTTCTGCCATCCGCTTACAAAGAAGCGGAAAATTTTAGACACCGTGTGAAGAGCACCGGTCCATCTTCGTAAACACGTCCTTAATTGCTTTAAACAGCGTTTTGGCGATCAGCATGGTGCTCCAGTCGTTTTGATGAAGCTGGTCAGGCAGATCCGATGAATCAATCATGTCCGCCAGCGCAACGTTGTTGTAAACGTGCCAATGCCGCATCAACGCCCAGCGGCGAAACAAGTTGACCTCAGCCTCTTTGGCGGCGGCCGCAATCAGGGACACCATTTGCTCCGAGTTGTCGGCACACTCGTCTCGCAGCATTGCCGTGACATATTGCGGGTCAATCAGCAGAACATCGAATTCCTTTCCACTTAACTTCCTTAACCCCTCGTTGATGGCCTCGGCGGCGTCCTTGATCTTGTGGGTCTTTCGGAAAACCGCATTTGTTCCGACCTGCCAAATCACCAGCGATGGCTTTTCGCCAAAAATGTCAGTATCGAATCGCTTCAACTCGTCGGGCGCCTCCTCGCCGCCTTTACCACGGTTGAGGACATCAAGTTTCAGTTGCGGCGGGAACCGCGCCTGGTATTCCCATCGGAGATACATTTCGAGCCTGGACGGGTAAGGCACCACATCGTCACCCCTGCCGGCCGTCGATGACGAACCCATCGCCACGATACGCACAGGCGCGTCGCCATGAAGCGCTTCGAAGAAATGCGGCAGTTCGTATTTGAAGGTGACAAGGCTGTCGGGACTGTCGACTACGGGCGGAGGGTGGATCATCGCGCGCACCATCTGACGTTGCAGGCTCATTTCGCCGTCAAATTGTGTGCCATTGCAAGTCATTTTCCTCTGGCGCTAGTGTGCATTCTCTGTTTCGCGGAGTGGCCACACATGAACGGAAAAGTCATTGTCATCACCGGCGCGCTCGGTGCGCTTGGCAGGGTGGTCGCGGAGACCGCGCAAAAGCGCGGCGCGCGGGTCGCGGGCGTCGATCACGCGCCCTCGTCAATGGCGGCGGCAACGCCGGAAAGGATCGAGTTCGGCGGCGTTGATCTGTCCGATGCCAAGCAGGCGAAGCACGCCATCGATGCGGCGGCGGCACATTTCGGCAGGCTCGACGCGCTGGTCAACATCGCCGGCGGCTTCACCTTCGAGACGGTCGCCGACGGCGACATCCAGAACTGGCAGCGCATGTACGCGCTGAACGTGCTGACCGCGCTGAACGCCTCCAAGGCCGCGATTCCGCATCTGATCGCCTCTTCGGCCGGACGCATCGTCAACATCGGCGCCATGGGCGCCCTGCAGGCAGGCGCAGGCATGGGTCCTTACGCGGCCTCCAAGGCCGGTGTGCATCGCCTGACCGAGGCGCTCGCCGCCGAGCACAAGGGCAAGATCACCGTCAATGCGGTGCTGCCCTCGACCATCGACACCGCGGCCAACCGCGTCAGCATGCCGAAAGCGGATTTTTCCAAATGGGTCACCCCGCACGAGCTTGCCGACGTGATCCTCTTCCTGGTCAGTGGCGCCGCGAGCGCCGTGACCGGCGCGCTAATCCCGGTAGCCGGAAAAGTCTGAGCGACAGCCGCCTCGGCCATGCAACCAAACGCTTCCCGGAATTTCCGCTAGAATCCCGACATTGAGTCGCGGCCGAGATGCCGCCGGAACTGGTGTCCCTTGGAAACCGCGCTTTACCTTCCCGTCAAACGCTTCCTCGAAAAGCTCGGCTTCGCGGTCAAGGGCGAGATCGGCGGCTGCGACCTCGTCGCGCTCGGCGGCAGCGAGCCGCCGATCGTCGTGATCGGCGAATTGAAATTGTCGTTCAATCTCGAACTGGTGCTGCAGGCGGTCGACCGCGCCGGCGCGGCCGATGAGGTCTGGCTCGCCGCCAGGATGTCCGTCAACGGCAAGGGCCGCGAGAGCGATGCGCGCTATCGCAATCTATGCCGCCGCCTCGGCTTCGGCATGCTTGGTGTCACCGCGCGCGGCGATGTCGAGGTGCTGGTGAAGCCGCCGATCACAGCCCCGCGCCGCGATCCCAAGAAGCGTTCGCGGCTGGTGGCCGAGCACCAGCGCCGCATCGGTGATCCCGCCATGGGCGGCTCGACCAGGGCGCCGATCATGACCGCCTACCGGCAGCAGGCGCTCGCCTGTGCCTCCGCGCTATCGCAGGGACCGCAAAAAGTGCGGGATTTGCGCAAGGACATCCCCGATGCCGGAAAGATCCTGCTGCACAACGTCTACGGCTGGTTCGACCGCGCCGAACGCGGCGTCTATGAATTGACCGATGCCGGGCGCGCCGCGCTCAAGCGCTGGCCTCAGCAGCCCATGGAAGCAGCCTCGCCATGAGATCGGGGAGTTTTGCGACATGATCGTGGTGACCGGCAGCGTGACGGCGCGGCCCGACTCGCTTGAAGAGGTGAAGAAGCTGAGCCTCGAGCATGCACATCGCTCGCGCACCGAGCCCGGATGCATCTCGCACGCCGTGCATGTCGATTGCGAGAACCCGCTGCGACTGGTGTTCATCGAGCAATGGGCCGATCGCGCCGTGCTGTCGGCGCATTTTGCCGTCCCCGCATCCCGCGATTTCGTGCGAGCGCTGCGGACGCTTGCGGCTGAAGCGTCCGACATCCAGATTTATGACGCCCAGATGCTGGAAGGCTTGTGAATTGCGTGTGTGCATAGCTGACCTGCCACATCAAATTCATATTGCAATGCAACATGCTCACCCTTAGGTATCGCGGGCGAGATGAGAGGCCCCAATGAGCGAAGACTGGAATACCAAATATGGTCCGCGACGCGTCCGGCGCGATCCGCCGACCCTGGACGAGGCGATCTTCGCCGCCGTCGGGATCACCGACGACCAGGAGCAGCAGGCCGAGATCGCGGCCTCGCTGATGGGCATGCCCTACGAGGCCGTGCTCACTGAGGTGAAGAAGCAGGGCCGCGTCAACGCGCGCGCCGCCTCGACGCGGGTGATCGCGGGCGAGCAAGGCGCACAGCGTTCGGTCGTGGTCGAGCGCCGCGTGGTACGCAGGTTCGGCAACGACAAGCGCACCGGCACTTGAGCCACTTTCGTCGAAACGCTTCGATCCAGCGGGGCGCCGTCTAGGCCGCGCGTCCGCCGCCTTCGTACATCTTGGCGAACAGCTTCCAGCAGGCGCGGTTGAAATCCATCATCGCACGCGCCGCGTTCAGCGGCGCATCGACCGCAAATTTGGCGAGTTCGTCTTGCGGCTGCGGCGACAGATCGATTGTGCCGGTGGATTCGCCGTGCCGGAATTCCAGGTGCGCACCGAACTTGCTCGCAAGCGCCCGCATCGCCTCATTGCCGGCGCCCGTCGTGACGCGCAATGTGCGATATCCCTTCCAGCGCGCCTCCGAGATCAGCCGGCGAAATAACAGGCTGCCGACGCCCTGGCGGCGCACGCAGTTCTCGACGCTGAAGGCGATCTCCGGCAATCCGTCCTCGGACTGCTCCGGCGGATGCAATTCGGCCGCGCCGCGGACGATGCCGCTTTCCATGTAGGCCACGATGACCGTGCCGTCGTCGGCGCATTTCGCAGCATAGCGCTCGATGAAGCTTTCATCGAGATAGCCGTTGAAGCGATCGTGGCGGCTTTGCGGATCGAGCCGCAGCAGATGATCGCGCAACAGCGGCAATTCTTCCTGCTGGCTCAGTGTCCGCACATAGCCAAAGCCCGGCCGCGGACGAAAGGTATCTACATCTTGCACGTCAAATCTCCTCTCAGCATTCCTCGAGGAGGCGTCGAATCCCTAGGCCCCGGATATTGTGCATTGCAACAAGATATTTCAAGTCCTGGATTTTGCTGTTCAGAATCAATTTGTTAACAGCTCTCGAACTTCACAATACCATCTGGGTCTGCGTCACGATCGCGACCAGCTTGCCGTCCTCGGACTCAACCCGTGTGGTCCAGATCTGGGTGCGGCGGCCGCGATGCACAGGGGTTGCGGTCGCGGTCACCGTGGTCCCCTCCTTGGCGCCGCCGATGAAGTTGGTCTTGCTCTCCAGTGTCGTGGTGCCCTTGGCGTCCTCGGGGAGATTGATCACGGTGGCGGCCGCGCCAACCGAATCCGCAAACGCCATGATCGCGCCACCGTGGATGGTGTTGCGGAGCGTGCAGAGGTCCGGCCTTACCTGCATTCTGGCCACCACGCGATCCTTGTCGGCTTCGACGAAAATCACGCCCTTCAATTCGGCAAAAGGCATTTTCATCGACTGGATTCTTTCGAGCGGCGTCATTGGTCCTCCCATTGGATTTGCGCGCAGAATGGATCGGACGGGTAAGGGAGGCAATGACTTCCGAGGTAATGGTTGCGGTGACAAGGCGCAGACCATGCGGCATATGTTGAGACCCATGCCGCACTTCCCTCCCGCCGATATTGGGGCGGTCCGTGGACGCGCCTAAGCTTTCTCCACCCCGCACCATTCGGCGATGAACAGTGCCGTCGCCTTGGTCGACTTCTTCAGCGACTCCAGGTCGATATATTCATTGAAGCCATGCATCGCGGCGCCGCTGGCGCCAAAGCAGAGGCTCGGGATGTTGTAATTCAGGCCGTAGAACCGCGTATCGGTCAGCGCGGTGAAGGCGCGATCCTCGACCACACCGCCATAGACGGCACTGAACGCCTTGGCGAACGCGGCTTCGGGCTCCGCCGAATTCACGAGCTCATAGCCCTCCGACAAGAATCCGGACCATTCGACGCTGGGCGGATTATTGGAAAGGAAGCGATGGTCGCGCGACGCCGCCGACACGCAACCCAGAATTTCCTTCTGGCACTCGGCGATCGACCAGCCCGGCAGGATCGCGATGCGGCAATCGACGTCGCACCAGGCCGGCACGCTGGAAGCCCAGTCGCCGCCCTTGATAATGCCGGGATTGAAATTGAGTGGATGCGAGACCTCCTTGAAATGGCGGTCGGCCTTGGCGCGCTCGTTCCACTCGATCTCCAGCTTCTCCAGCGCATCGATCAGATGATAGGCCGCCATGATCGCATTCGAGCCGGAGCCGGCGTGCGATACATGCACGGGAAAGCCGCGCACCTTCAGCCGAAACCAGATCACGCCGACCTGCGAGCGGATCATGGTGCCGCCGGTCGGCTCCGGGATGAAGCAGGCGTCGGCGCGGTAGCCGCGCTGCAGGGTCGAGAGCGCGCCGACGCCGGTGCTCTCCTCCTCGATCACGGACTGGAAATGGATGCGCGCGGTCGGTTTGAGACCGGCGGCCTTGATCGCGTCGAGCGCGTACAGCGCGCCGATCGTGCCCGACTTCATGTCGCAGGCGCCGCGGCCGTACATCCTGCCGTCCTTGATCGTGGGCGTGAACGGTGGCGTCTCCCACATGTCGAGCGGGCCGGTCGGCACGACGTCGCAATGGCCTTGCAGGATCAGCGACTTTCCGGCGCTGGTCGCGGGCCGATAGGTGCCGACCACCGTGCGCGCTTTCGAGAAATCGTGCTCGATCGGGCCAAAGCCGCGCAGATCCTTGAGATCGTCGAGATCGATATGCCAGTCGTCGACCTCATAGCCGCGCTCCCGCAGGAGGTCGCCGATCATGTCCTGGCACGGCCCTTCGGCGCCGCGGGTCGAGGGGATCGCGACAAAATCGCGCGTGGTCTTGAGCTGGGCGTCGAAGCCGGCATCGACGGCATCGACGATTTTCTGGGTATTGCTGGCGTTCATGATCTTGATCGTCCCGTCCCGTTCTGGGCGATCAAATCACACTTCGGCGGCCATGTGCAGGCGATCCTGCCTTTCAGAATCGCAACCGTGTCCCTACACTTGGAGTCATGACCTTCTCACGCACCTTGCTCTCAAGCCTGCTCCTGCTCGGAACAGCGTCCACGGCGCTTGCGATGAACAACCAGGTCCCGCGCGAGCAGGACATCACGGGATTGCGCCTTGGCCAGCGCGTGCTGGTCGACGACGGAACCTGCCCGGCCGGCACGATCAAGGAAGTGTCCGGCGCGAAGATGACGCCAACAGGCGTATTGGCCACGCGAACATGCGTTCCGCGCGCGCCGAAAAAGAAATGACACCGCGTGTCCGCGCGCCGGGCCTCTACCAGATCCCGTAACGGGCGACAAACCGGCGCCACAGCGCGTCGCGCTCGCGGCGACATGCGCGAACTAATCGTTCGCGACCTGAACGGCTACGTGCTCGCCTTCGGTGAGGGATAATTGCCGGCTTACTTCGCCGGCTCGAACATGCACTGCAGGGTCGGCTTGGCGATCTTGGTGAAGGTCGGGCCGATCTCGGATTGCTTTGACGCCGGCACCCACTCGTTCTCGATGGTCGGCACGCCGGTTTCGCTGATGCCACGCAGCAGCGCCTGGCGGAGATCGCTGTCCTCCACGACAGCGGCGGCATGGTCATGCAGGCAGCCGCACACCTCTTCCGGATGCGCCCAGCGGCCGAGCATGCGAGGTGCGCACTGACGCACGAAATCCGCGCGCAGATCGGGCAAATGCATCGCGGCGCGGATCTGGAGCGAGGCCTGGGCCTGTGCGGCTTGATTCAGGGCAAAGGTTGCGGCGAACGCGACGGCGCAAATGCGAAGGTACATGATGACCTTACGGGAAACTTTCACGGGTCTGCTTTCAACTGCCTTAGCGCACGGCAGCCACCACAAGAGAATGCGAGGCCACAACCGGGGAACCATTGTAGGAGAAGGTTCCGATCCCGGGCAGACCATTTTCAGCGGAACCCGCCATCGACGAACCGGCCACCACAAAAACGAAGGCAAGGATCAAGCTGATGGTCCGCATTTGACTGTCTCCGGTTTGTCCCTGTCGGCATTTGACGCCCTCTTTGTTGGCCGCGTTAATAACCACGAGGCGTTTCCGGAGTTCTGCGCCAAAAGCCCAAAATGGTTTCGTCACGCCGAGAATTGTTTCGTCGTCGGCAGCTCCGACGAAACAATTGAAACCGATGCTAATGATTTCAGTGACTTATGGGAACGGTTCAAAGATCAAGGGTGGCCTCGGGCGATGGCCATTCGGGGTGGAAACGGCCGCACATGACGGGCGGGCGACGGGGTCGAAGCGGCTTTTTTGCATCTTTCTGGTGGAAAACTGCGGCCGCAGCAGCCTCAGCCGTGAACCGCGGCCACGCGAGCGCCGACTCACCTCAATTCCGAGAAACTTCGGGGAGCGTTGCGCGTTGTCTCTTCCCCCTCCACAAAGGATGGCAGTCATGGGCAGTGGCGACATCATTGCTGGCAGCAATCCCTCCGCCCGAAAACCCAAAGTCATTTCCAGGACGGTGATCGTGAAAAGCCTGGCCAAGGGTGCCAAGGCGTCCACACAACTGGCCGAAACCACTTCCGTCGAGCGCCATTGTGGCGCCATGTCGCAACAGCGCTCCGACAGCGGCGCGATGTCGACGCCCCAGAAATTCCTGCATCTTGTCGGCTGCCGCGACCCGAAGCCGCGCCCGCCGGGCGGGCGCTAGCCTCGTTTTCTACTGGATGAAATCACCGCACTTCTGGACGGCAGTGTCGGTCGCGCCCCAAGGCATGACCGGCACCGTCGAGGTCGAATTCTTCGGCGAACCGTCGATCAGCTTGTCGGAATAGACCATGTACACCAGCGTGTTGCGCTTGGCATCGCAGCCGCGGACAATCTGCATCCTCTTGAAAAACAGCGAGCGTCGCTGCCGGAACATGTCGTCGCCCTGGCTCATCTTGTCCTTGAAGCGGATGGGGCCGATCTGGCGGCAGGCCAGCGAGATGTCCGACACCTGCTCGGACAGCCCAAGCCAGCCTGCATAGCCGCCCTTTTCCGGCACGGTAAAATGGCAGGCCACGCCCTCGACCTCGGGATCGTCGACCCCGTAGGTCGCCAACTTGTCGTTCGGACTCAGCAGCTTGAACACCGTGGAGCGGCGGAAGATCAAATCTGGTTCATCGGCGGCAAAGGCCGGCTGCGAAACCCACCAAAACAGGCTGGCAAACAGCAGCAAAAACATGGCTTTCGGCCGCGTGCTGCACGGCCTTACGGCTTGGGATGTCATAAGATTCTCCGTTGGCGGGTTTCCGCCATGTAGGCGTGCAACAATGCCTTGGGAAGGCCACCCGTACGCCACTGCCCTTTAAGAAGATGTGAGGCTTTTTTGCTACGCTTGCCGCGGAAACCTCTGAAATCAGAAGCGTTATGCTGGTTAACGCACTTCGCGTCTGCAAAAATGAAGAAAAGCGAATGATCAAGGACTTGAAAATGCCAAGCGCAATCGCGCCGCGTTCGTCCGTTGCCGTCCGGATGCTGCTGCGCGTCGCTGTTTTTGCCGCCGCCGGTGGCCTCGGCGCCGTCTGTCCTGCCGGCACCGCCAGCGCGCAATCCTACTACTGGCGCGAGATGGAGCCGGGCTACGGTTCCTACCCGCAGCGCCAGGTCATTCAGCCCCCGCGTCAGCAGCGCGCCCGCCGCGCGGCGGCGAAAAAGGGAGTGGTGAAGGACGCGGCAGTCCATCCGCAGATGCCGCTGATCATCAACGTCTCGATCGCCCGGCAAAGGGTGATGGTATACGACGCCAACGGCTTGTTCGCTGAAGCGCCGGTCTCGACCGGCATGCCGGGGCACGGGACTCCGATGGGCGTGTTCAGCGTCATCCAGAAGGATCGCTATCACCACTCGACTATCTATAGCGGCGCGCCGATGCCGTTCATGCAGCGCATCACCTGGGGCGGCGTCGCACTGCACGCGGGCGTGCTGCCGGGCTACCCGGCCTCTCATGGCTGCATCCGCATGCCGGAATCGTTTGCGGTAAAGATGTGGGGCTGGACCAAGATGGGCGCGCGGGTGATCGTCACCCCCAGTGAATTGTCGCCTTTGGCCTTCTCGCATCCGCTGCTGCCGGCCATGAAGGTCGTGCCGCAGCCGGCGGTCGCCGAACAGTCCGAGACCAACGAGCCGCTTGCCGCGAAAGCTGACAAAGGTGCGCCGGAAGTCAAGCCGATCGAAGCCAGTCTCCAATTGCGCTCTACCGTCGGCCACAGCGATGCGGCTGCGCTGCCCGACCAGATCCATGCGGCAGATACCAGCGTACCCTCGGCCATCAGTTCGCCGGAAGCCAAAAAGCCCGACGATGCCAAGTCGGATACCGCCAATGCCGACGCTGCAAAGGTCGAGACGGCCAAGACGGACGGCGTCCCGCCGTCAGCATCGACCGACACCGTTGGCAAAGACACTAAGGGCGCCGACGCCAACGATACCACGAAGACCGACATCAGCGCCGACGCGAAACCGGCCGAAGCAGCCAAGCTCGAACATGAGGCTGTTTCCAGCGCCAGGCCCGCGGACACCAAGCCGGCTGATGTCGCCGCCAAGCCCGCTGACGATGCAGCAAAGCCGGTCAAGACGGTGGATGCCGCGAGCCCACCGGCACCCGCCGCGGATGCCAAAAAGGATCAGACCCGGCTGAGCGAGATCAAGCCGGCCGCGAAGCCGGAGAAGCGCCGCGACGGCCAGGTCGCGGTATTCATCAGCCGCAAGGATTCCAAGCTCTATGTGCGCCAGAACTTTGCGCCGTGGTTCGAGGTGCCCGTGACGATTGCGCCGAGCGATCGTCCATTCGGCACGCACGTTTTCACCGCCACCGTCGACAAGAACGATTCCAACATCCTGCACTGGTCCGTGGTCACGGTGCCGATGTCGGCTCGGGCTGCAATGCGCAACAGCGACATGCCACGCGCTTCCCGCCGAAAGGGCAAGAACGCGCCTCCGTCAGTCGACGCGAAGCCAGCGCCGCTGCCGGACAGCCCGGCGGAAGCGCTCGACCGCATCACGATCCCAGTGGATGTGATGGCGCGCATCAGTGAAGCGCTGGCCACGGGCGGCTCGTTCGTCGTCTCCGACCAGGGCATCAACCAGGGCGAAACCGGCGAATACACGGACTTCATCATCCGCACCTACTGATCCACAGTGAGGAGCTTGCCTGAACGAGTTCCTCTGCAAGGCGTGGCGCCTCCGGGACGGGTCGGCTAAAAGCCGCTGACATGTCTGAGGCCTCCGCCCCAATCGCCCAAAAATCCGACGCGCCGCGCGACGTTTTCGACCGCCTGACATTTCTCGGCTGGTCCGGAGGGCTCGCCGCGATCGTCATTGGGCTGGCGGTATCATTCCTGCTGTTCGGCTATTTCGTCACCTATTGGCGCAACGCCGATATGGATTTCATGGTGATCTACAGCGCGCTTGCTATGAATGCCGGCAAGCCGCAGCAGTTCATGGATCACACCGCCTATCTGACCATCCTCTCGCTCAAATCCTGGTTCGCGCTGCTCCACGATCTCGGCCTGCTGGAGGCATGGACCCTGCCCGCGATGCCTCAGGATGCCGCGGCGTTCGATGTGGCGATGACCCATGCCGTGCACGCCGGGCGCGTGCTCGCCTTCCTGATCGCCATCGGCAGCGTGCTGATCTTCGCCGGCCTGTCGCGCCTGATCTTTCGCGACTGGCGCGTGGCGTGGCTCGCTACGCTGGCGTTTGCGCTGTCCGGCGGCATTGCCGTGCATTCGCGGATCCTGCGCAGCGAGCTCGTCGCCGCATGCCCCGTGATCTTCGCGCTGATGATCCTGATCGCGATCGGGCGCCGCGCGCATCTGGCACGTCCGATCGGCGTGGCGGCTGCCGCTGCGCTCTGCGTGATCGGGCTGGAGAACAAGGTGCAGGCGATCCTCCTGATCGGCGTGCTGCCGTTTGCGATCCTGCCGTTCGGCAGCGAACAAGGCGCGAGCGTCAAATTCTGGCGGGCGCCGGCAAGCGGGCTCGCCGCCGCGATTGCGGCGATCCTAGCCCTCGCCGCAGCCTTGGCGGCATGGCCGCTGATCGCCACGGGCCTCGACCGCGTCCTGCTCGATGCCGCGCAGTTTCATCCACTCCTGCTCGGCCGTTTCGGTATCTATCAGATCGCGCTGCTGGCGCTGATCGTCCTCTGCATGATCGGCTATGCAACGATCTGGCGCGTGAGCCCCAGCGAGACGCTCGCATCGATCTTCGCGGCCGCCGCGGGTGCTGCGATCGCCCTGCTCGTGCTCGATGTCGACTACAACACCAGCGATGTGATCGCGGTGGTCAATCCGCTGGAGAAGATGCTGGTCTTCGCCGACGCCGGCACCACGAACGCGGCCAACGGATCGAATCCGTTCGCCGTGCTCCTGCTGCTCCTCGACGGGCTCGCCTCCGTCCTCGCACGCTACACCTTCATGCTGCACTCCTCACCGCGGCCGACGGTGTTCCTGACCTGGCTGATCCTGCCAGGCATCATCTACGCCTGGCGACACGGCGAGCGGCTGGCAGCGCTGCAGGCGGTGGCGCTGATGGCGGCGGCCATCGGGATCGATACGCTGGGAGTGCGGCGCGGGCTGAAGATCGAATATTTCATCTTCACCGACCCCTTGATCATTCTCGCCGGCGCTATCCTGCTGGAGGCACTGCCCGGCGTCCGACTGCACAAATGGGCTTTTCCGATCGCGGCCACGCTGTTCGGCCTGCACATCGCGGTCGGCCAGGCCGAGCCGATCAAATACGCCTTCAAGCGCTCCGGCCACGAATCGATCTGCGAGTGGAATCGCTATTACATGCCGCTGATGCCGGTGCCGTGGTGTCCCTCATAACGGCTTGTTGAGCGAGTGCTCGCGCTCGGCTGCGCTAGGATGGCGACGTACATCAGGGAGGGCACCCGTGATCGACCGCAGAATTTTGATTGGAAGCGCACTCGCCGCGCTGTCGGCACCGCTCCCGACCCGCGCTTTCGCGCAAGCGTCCGTCAGCCGAATCACGGCCTATGCCTTCTCCTTTCCGGGACTGACCAGCGGCGATATCAGGCTCGCCGAATATACCGGACGTCCTTTCGTGGTGGTCAACACGGCTTCGCTCTGCGGCTACACCCCGCAATATGCGGGACTGCAGGAGATCTGGACCGAATTTGGCGTCCGCGGCTTTGGCATGATTGGCGTGCCCTCCAACGATTTCGGTGGACAGGAACCCGGGGGTGCTGCCGAGATCGCCGAGACCGCACAGCATCAATATGCCGTTACCTTCCCGATCGCGGCCAAGGCCGTGGTGACCGGGCCCAGTGCGCATCCCTTCTACAAATGGGCCGCCGAGGCGCGCCCGAAGGACGTGCCGAAGTGGAACTTCCACAAATACCTCGTTGGCCGCGACGGTTATATCGCGGAAGTCTTCCCCTCCGCAGTCGAGCCCACCGATACAAGGATCAAGACCGCCATCGCGCGGGCGCTCGCGGATACCTAAGCCACAGTTCCCGGAATTAACCGAAGTGGTGACAAGTCGGACCCTTCCGCAGGGTGCCGTTGCCTTGGCGCGGCTGGTCTGGCTAGGCTAGTATCCGCTTTGGGGGAACGATGGCGGACGATGGCGGCATAACCGCGCGCGAGCCGCAAAATCTGGGAAAATCGAAATGCGTATTGCGGCAGGAATTTTCGTTGCGGTTGCGTTTTGTGCGCCAACTCTCGCCTGGTCGCAGACGGTGGCCCAGAAGCCGGCAACCGCCGCCGCGGCGCCAGCCCCTGCTGTTCCGGCTCCGGCGGCCGCCGCACCGGCACAGCCTCACCAACCCGCGCGCGCCGCCTGCAACAACCCGAATGCGTTGGGCGTCGCCCGCACGGTCGAGATCGACACCACCGGCGGCCCGGGCTTCGGCTTCGAGCATTTCAAGGAACTGGACTTCCTCAAGGACCATGAGGTGGTCCTGACCTTCGATGACGGCCCCTGGATTGAGAACACGCCATCGATCCTGAAGACTCTGGCGGATGAATGCACCACCGGCATCTTCTTCGAGATCGGCAAGCACGCGACCTACTACCCCGAGATCGCCAAGCAGGTCTACGCGGCCGGCCACACCATCGGCACCCACACCTGGTCGCATGCCACCCTCGTCAACAAGAAGCTGACCGAAGACCAGCGCAAGGAAGAGATCGAGAAGGGTTTCAGCGCGGTGAAATGGGCCTTGGGCGGCGTTTCGCCGGCACCGTTCTTCCGCTTCCCGGCGCTGCAGCATCCGCCGGAAATGGTCACCTATCTCGGCACCCGCAATATCGCAATCTTCTCCTGCGATCTCGATTCCTTCGACTTCAAGGCGCGCAATGCCAAGCAGGTGATCGATGTCACCTTCAAGAAGCTCGAGAAGCTGGGCAAGGGCATCATCCTGATGCACGACTTCCACAAGCACACCGCCGAGGCCCTGCCCGAGTTGTTGAAGCGGCTGAAGGCCGAAGGCTTCAAGGTCGTGGCGATGCGGGCCAAGGCGCCGGTGCAGACGCTGCCGCAATATGACGAGGAAGTGCTGAAGGATTCCAAGCTGCCGACGCTCACCCAGCGTCCGGTGTCGAGCGTCGTCACCGATGTGACGCAGTAAGCGCGCTTACGTCGCGTGCAGGTGTTTCGCTTCGAGGGCTATGTGATCGTCTCCTCCGACGGGATGCTGGCCAATGCCCGGCATGTCATGCCGGGTGAATTGAAATTCGAGGGCGACAAGAAGTTTTTCACCGACGCCCTCGACCGCGCCGACCTGATCGTGCACGGCAGGCATTCCGGAGAGGGCCAGCCGAACTCCCCCAGGCGCAAGCGGGTGATTGTGACCCGCCGCGCGGCGGCGATCGCCGCCGATCCGTCCAATCCAAAGGCCGTGCTGTGGAATCCCGCGGGTGCGGCTTTCGAAGCAGCGGCCGAGACTGCCGGCGTCCGCTCCGGCACGGTCGCCATCATCGGCGGCCCCGAGGTCTTCGCCATGTTCATGGACCGCTACGACACGTTCTGGCTGTCGCTGGCCCCGCGCGTGCGCATCCCCGACGGCGAAGGCTGTTTCCCCGGCGTGCCCGAGCGCACGCCACAGCAAATCCTCGGCTCCCACGGGCTGAAGGCCGGCGAGCCAAAGATGCTGGATCCGGCTGACGACGTCAGCGTCACGCCCTGGCGACGCGCAGCTCAAACATCCCCATAGGCAGGTTCGGTGATCCGCGGCCCCCTGCCGTAGCCTGCGAGGATGAACAGCGCACCGATCAAGGACAGGTTCTTCAGCGCATCCACCAGCGTCTTGCCGTTGTCGGGCGGGACCTGGTCCCAGAAATCGTGGAAGTAGAAGGTGACGAGGCAGATATAGATGATGAGCAGGATCGAGAAGAACCGCACGCCGAAATTGAGCGCGATCATCAACCCTGCGATGATCTCGAAGGCGCCGGATGCGATCGCCAGTATCTGCGGCATGGCCATGCCCGTCGCCGTCTCGATCTGCGCGGTGTAGGGCGCAATCAGCGCGGGAATCATGACTTTGGCGGTGATGGCGTCGGCGGCGGCCTGGATGCCGAACAGTTTCGTCGCGCCGGAGTAGATGAAGAGCACGGCGAACAGAACTCGCCCGAAGATTATCAAAGCTGGCATCGTCGGCCTCACCGGAGGTTTGGGGCGGGAGTCGCTGGTCGCGGACGGATTATGGAGGGTCCGCCTCGCCTTTTCAAACGTTCAAATCGCTGGCCACAACCGAATCGGGAACCTCGACCGCGCGTTGTCTCTAGATTCTTGTTTGCGCATGATCTTTTCGGAAAACCGCTTCACACTTTTCCGGATCATGCGCTAGGTGAACAGGCTCGGCTGTTGCCGCGTCGCACGCTCCTGGGCTTCGACGGCTGCGACCGCCGTCATGTTCAGGACGCCCCGCGCGGTCACCGAGGGGGTCAGGATATGCGCCGGGCGGGCCGGCCCGATCAGGATCGGTCCGACCGGAATGGCATCCGCCAGCACCTTGGCCATCTGATAGGCGATATTCGCAGCGTCCAGGTTCGGCATCATCAGGATGTTCGCCTCGCCCGCCAGATTCGAGCTCGGCAGGATCAGTTTTCGCGTGGCCTCGGAGAGCGCCGTGTCGGCCTGCATCTCGCCGTCGGCTTCGAGCTCCGGATGGTGCGACTTCAACAGCGCATGCGCCTGTCGCATCTTGCGCGAGGAATCCGTGTCGTAGCTGCCGAAATCGGAATGCGACAGGAAAGCGATCTTCGGCTTCAGGTTGAAGCGCTGCACGTGCCTCGCCGCAAGTGCAGCCACTTCGCACAGCTCATCCGCGGTCGGATTCGAGCGCACTTCGGTATCGGCGATGAAATAGGCGCCCTGGCGCGTGATCATCAGCGCCAGCGCTGCGAAATCGCTGACCTCGGGAAGACACCCGATGATGTCGCGGACGTGGCGCAGATGGCTCATATAGCGGCCTTCGACACCGCAGATCATGGCGTCCGCCTCGCCGCGCATGACAGCAAGCGCGGCGATCACGGTGTTGTTGGTGCGAACCACCGTCCGCGCCGCATCCGGAGTAACGCCACGGCGGCCGGCTACCTCGATGTAGGACTGCACATAGGATCGATAACGCGGATCGTCCTCGGGATTGACCAGGTCGAAATCGCGGCCGACCTTGATGTCGAGGCCGAGCCGCTTGATCCGCGCCTCGACGACTGCGGGACGACCGACCAGGATCGGCTTCGCGAGCCCTTCCTCAAGCACCTGCTGCGTCGCCCGCAGCACGCGTTCGTCCTCGCCCTCGGCATAGATAACACGGACCGGCTGGGTTTTGGCTTTCGCAAACATCGGCTTCATGACCAGGCCGGAGCGGAAGGCAAAGCGCTCCAGCAGCGCGGTATATTCGTCAAAATTCCTGATCGGCCGCGTGGCCACGCCGGAATCCATCGCGGCCTTTGCTACCGCCGGCGCGATGCGTTGAATAAGCCGGGGATCAAAGGGACTCGGGATCAGCGAACCCGGCCCAAAGCCCTGCGCCTCGCCGCTGTCGAAGCCGCGCGCGACCACGTCCGACGGCGGATCGCGCGCTAGTTGCGCGATGGCGGCAACGGCGGCATGCTTCATCTCTTCGTTGATGGCGGTGGCGCCGACATCGAGCGCGCCGCGGAAGATGAAGGGGAAGCACAGGACGTTGTTGACCTGGTTCGGGAAGTCGGAGCGGCCGGTGCAGATCATGGCGTCGGGCCGCGCCGCGCGCGCCTCGTCCGGCATGATCTCGGGGTCCGGATTGGCCAGCGCCATCACCAGCGGCTTGTCGGCCATCTGCTTGACCATGTCCTGGGTCAGGACGCGCGGCGCGGAAACCCCCAAAAAGATGTCGGCGCCGCCGATCACGTCGGCGAGCTTCCGCTTGTCGGACTTCTGCGCGTAAACCCCCTTCCAGCGGTCCATCAGCTTTTCGCGGCCGACATAGACCAGGCCTTCGATATCGCAGACCCAGATGTTCTCGCGCCTGGCGCCGAGCGAGACCAGAAGATTGAGGCAGGCGATCGCGGCGGCGCCCGCGCCGGAGCAGACGATCTTCACGTCCGGCAGCTTCTTGCCGTTCAACCGCAGCGCATTGGTAATGGCGGCACCGACGATGATGGCGGTGCCGTGCTGGTCGTCATGGAACACCGGTATCTTCATGCGTTCCTTCAGGCGCGTCTCGATCTCGAAACATTCCGGACCCTTGATGTCCTCGAGATTGATGCCGCCGAAGGTCGGCTCCAGCGCCGCCACGGTCTCGACCACGCGGTCGATGGTGTCGGCGGCAATCTCGATGTCGAACACATCGATGCCGGCGAATTTCTTGAACAGCACCGCCTTGCCTTCCATGACCGGCTTGGAGGCGAGCGGGCCGATATTGCCCAGGCCCAGCACGGCGGTGCCGTTGGTGACCACCGCGACCAGATTGGCGCGCGCCGTGAGCGTGGCGGCCTCGGCCGGATTGCCGGCGATCTCGGTGCAGGCCGCAGCCACGCCCGGCGAATAGGCCAGCGCGAGGTCGCGCTGGTTGGCAAGCGGCTTGATCGCCTGGATTTCGAGTTTCCCGGGCCGCGGCAGCCGATGATAGGCCAGCGCCGCGGAATGCAGGTCTTCGGAATAGGACATTCGCTACCCCCGGCCCCGATTGTCCGACTGGGGCGGTTTTGGTTCTGCTGCAAATCGGTCCGGATGTGAAGCACGCTCAAGTGCCCTCGCGCAACCTCTGAAACGGCTCAGATTAGCAGCCCGGCCCCGGTCATGATGAGGCCGGCCAAATATCCCCACCCCACAGCATTGTAAACACACCACCGCGATCCCGCGACGCGTTCGCGCCCGGGTACTGCCAATGACTTGGCCCTCGGGAAACGAAGAGGGCGCAGGGAATGCCGGGCGCCGTTGCACCCGCGGTCTCGTGTGCAAGAATAGCAAGGAAACGCACACGAGCTTGTCACAGGTACAACGTACGCATCCGGTGATGGCCCTGGTTGGGTCATCTTGAGAGGATGGCTGATTGCGCTCAGGCGGCGTAAGCGACGTTCTGAGGGCGCCAATTCCAAGGCAGGAGTTCGTGGATGCGCTTGGCGGGGTGGTCCGGCAGGCGGGCCAGCACGTCGGCGAGCCAAGCCTGTGGATCGATGTCGCTGAGCTTGGCGGTGGCGATGAGGGTGTAGATCGCGGCCGCGCGCCGGCCGCCCTCATCCGAGCCGGCGAAGGTCCAATTTCTTCTTCCGACGGCGACGGCCCGTAGCTCGCGTTCAGCGGCGTTGTTCGACATGCACAGACGCCCGTCGTCGAGGAAGCGGGTGAATGCGTCCCAGCGGCTGAGGCAGTAATTGATCGCCTTGGTCGTATCGTTGCTCCTGGAGAGCTTGGCGCGCTGTTCGCGCAACCACGCCTGCAGCTCGACGATCAGGGGTCGGCTACGCTCCTGGCGGACGCGCAAACGCTCCTGCGGCGCAAGGCCGTTGATATCGCGTTCGATGGCGAACAGGACATCGATGCGCTTGACCGCCTCGGCCGCGATCGGCGCCTTGGTGAGCCGTGCGAGATCGAAGAACTTGCGCCGGCCGTGCGCCCAGCACGCAGCTTCGACGATAGGACTTGGCTTCCGATTGGCCTCGTAGAGCCTGCCGAAGCCAGCATAGGCGTCGGCCTGCATCAGCCCGGCATAGCCTGCCAGATGCTGCTCCGGATGCTCACCGCCACGATCCGGCGAATAGAAGAATACGGCTGCCGGTGGATCGGGGCCGCCAAACGGGCGGTCGTCCCTCACATAGGTCCAGAGCCGGCCGGTGCGGGTCTTGCCCTTGGCCAGGACCGGCACCGTGGTGTCGTCGGCGTGGATGCGTTCGGCAGCGAAGACATGGCTTCGGATCGCATCGACCAGCGGCGTCAGGGTTGCCGCGGAGGCACCCACCCAGTCCGCGAGCGTCGAGACATCGAGGTCAATACCTTCGCGCCGGTAGACGTTGCTCTGACGATGGAGCGGCAGGTGCAGGCCGTACTTGGCGAACAGGATATGGGCCAGCAACTTCGGTCCCGCACGTCCACGCGCAATCGGGTGCGAGGGAGCCGGCGGCTGGGCGATCGCTTCGCAGGCCCGGCAGACGAGCTTCTCGCGCACATGCTGGATCACCTTCCACTGGCGCGGGACGAGTTCCAGTGTCTCGGTCACATCCTCGCCGAGCTTGCGCAACCGGCTATCACCGCAACAGGGGCAGGTGGCAGGCACCGGATAGACAATGCGCTCCCGTGGCAAATGCTCCGGCAGCGGCCGGCGGGCCGGCTTGCGGCGCTCGAACGATGGCACCGTGATTTTGTCGGCTGCGGCCATCTGCGCCGTGGTCTCGGCTTGCGCGGCGTTCTCTTCCAGATCGGCGAGTTGCAGCTCGAGCTGATCCAACAATGCTCCGCGCTCTGAGGACTGTCCGAACTGCTCGTGCCGCAGCTTCTTGATCGCGAGTTTGAGCTTCTCGATCAGCAATATCTGCGCCTGGGCATCCGCCTCCGCGGCCAACCGGGCCGCTCGCTCAGCGCGCAGCATCGCCTTCAGCGTCGTCACATCGTCAGGAAGAGAATCATCGGCGCCCATCGCCGACCAGAGAATCACAATACGCCGTCTCTGTCCGAACTGCCGATCGTGTTATCGATTCAAATCTCAGCGATCAGCCAGCCGCCTGCGGCCGCCACGTGTGTTGCGGCATCCGCCAGTCAATGCCCTCCAGCAGATAGCCAAGTTGGGCTGGAGTGATGGTCACCACGCCATCAGCCGGCGACGGCCAGAGGAAACGGCCGCGTTCCAGTCGCTTGGCATAGAGCGACATGCCCAGCCCATCGTGCCAAAGGATCTTGATCAGCTTGCCGCTTCTGCCACGGAACACGTAGAGGTCCCCGCCGTGCGGGTCGCGCCTGAAGGCTTCCTGCACCAGCACGGCCAGCGAGTTCATGCCGCGACGCATGTCGGTGTGGCCGGTCGCAATCCACACCCGCACGCCCGACGCAATGGGGATCATCGCGGCCGTCCATCTGCCAGCGCCGCGACCGCGGCCTTCAGCGTCGCCGCGTCGACCGCGCCGGTGATCCGCATGCGAACCCCGGCCGCAAACTCAATCTCGATTGCGCCGCCGGCGGCCGGCTCGACTGGACCAGGCGTCGCTCCTAATTCCGCGACCACCATCGCCGGTACGAAGCCCGTTTGATGGCCGGCATCCTTCGGCTCGGGGCGAAACGACCGTCGCCATCGGAGCAGCAATGACCGCGAAACGCCATATCGCCGCGCCGTCGCCGCAACCTGGCGCGGCGCCTGCAAGCTCTCCAGGACGATCTTGAGCTTCTCATCCTCAGACCAGCGCCGCCGCCGGCCTGTGTCCACCACCTCGAGCCGCTCCACTTGGGCGCTGCGCCTATCACTGTCCATAAGGACAGTTCTCAATACCGCGCCTCATTCGGCAAGGCGGCCGTCACCGGATGGATACGGTACAACCGAACACGTCCGGCATTCCCCGCGCGATGTTTGACGACTTATTCCGTGCTCTCCTCGGCGTACCGGGCGTTTTAGTCACCGTCCCCCGGGCTCTTGAGCCCTAAGGGTTGACACCAGCATCGGGGTGTCGGGACCACACGGCTTCGTCGAACGCGTTACGCGCGCTACGTCCTGCGCACCTCCGCGTCCATCGCATCCCCGCCCCACGTATCGTGACGATCGGCCGAAACGTCCCTCTTCATCGAGGCGGGATGCGCGAGAGCATCGTTGTGATTTGCCCGACGGAGCAAGCGCGAATGCGTGCGGCAGATTGGCACGACGGGCAAATTGTGCAAACGCGTCGCCGCGACCCACTCAGCCGTGCTTCACCATCGGGCACTCGCTCTCGCTCAGGGGGCGCGCGGCTTCCTCGGCCGGCACCGTAGCGAGCAGCTTGAGATAATCGAAGGGATATTTGGATTCCGAGGGCTTCTTCACCTGCAGCAGATAATAGGGCCGCATCACACGGCCGTCCTCGCGCACCTTGCCCTTGGTGTAGAAGTCATCGATCGGCAGTTCTTTCATCTTGGCAACGACCTTGGTGGCGTCGGTCGTGCCGGCTGCCGCTACCGCCTTGAGGTAGTGCAGCGTCGCGCCGTAGGTCCCGGCATGGATCATGCTTGGCGGCTTGCCGTTATTGCGGGCGAGGAAGCGTTTGGTCCAGGCGCGGGTCGCGTCGTCGAGGTCCCAGAAGAAAGTCTCAGACGCGGTCAGGCCCTGCGCTGTTTCGAGGCCAAGCGCGTTGGTGTCGGGAAACTGCAGCAGAAGCGCCGCTACGCGCTGGTCGCCGCTGCGGCTTAGGCCGAATTCCGCGGCCTGTTTGATCGCGTTGATGGTGTCGCCGCCGGCGTTCGAGAGAGCGACGATCTTCGCCTTCGAGGCTTGGGCCTGCAGCAGATAGGACGAGAAGTCGGCGGTATTGAGCGGATGCCGCACGGCCCCCAGCACCTTGCCACCGCCGGCCGTGACGAACGCCGAGGTGTCGCGCTCAAGGGCATGCCCGAATGCATAGTCGGCGGTGATGAAAAACCAGGTATCTCCGCCCTGCTTCACCAACGCCCGACCGATCGTCGCCGCAAGGCCATAGGTATCGAAGCTCCAGTGCACGCCGTGGGTCGAACAGGCTTTTCCGGAGAGATCCGAGGTGGCAGCGCCGGTGTTAATGTCAATGGCGTCGTGCGTGCGCGTCACCTCGCGCACGGCGAGTCCCACGGCCGAATTAGGGATGTCGAGGATGACGTTGACGCCTTCGGTCTCGATCCATTGCCGCGCGATGTTGGCGCCGATGTCGGGCTTGTTCTGGTGGTCGGCGAAGATGACCTCGATCGGCCGGCCAAGCACCTTGCCGCCGTAATCCTCGACCGCCATCCGTGCGGCGTGGACCGAGCCCATGCCGGTCAGATCCGCGTACAGTCCCGTCTGGTCGTTGAGGACACCGAGCTTCACGGGCTGCTGAGCGACCGCGGCGGTCAGCCCCGCTCCCCACAACAGGAGCGCGAGCGCGGCGATAATGTTGCGACGCATGAAAATTCCTCCCCTTGCCATAGCGACCGTTGAATGCCGGTCGTCTTGGCGCGATCGTACACGGGAAGAGCATCACTGCAAAGCGAGGCGCGGGCTTTTGCTCCCCGCCGTGCATCTGCGCGGCATGGCAGCGACAGGGCAGTGATCATAGATCGGCGCATCCGCCCGCGTGCCGAAGCGGAATTCGCGCACCGTTCTATTCGCAAACCGGCCCAACAGGTGACATTCGAAAGCTCCACAACGGGAGGCCGCTATGGTGTCTTTCCTAACGATGACCGAATGTCGGTTGAGGGTCACTCAGAAGTGGCAGGCCTCGCGCGGTCAATCGCTCTTGCCGTGGGGAATCCGCCCCGACCCAGGTGCGCCCCGTGCTTTGAAAGAACTGCAAGCGACGCTACCTCACTTTGCCTTTCCAGAAAAATGGAAGCGCGGCTTTCAGTTCAGCCGTCAGATTCCTGGTGAAGAACTCTATGTATCTTTTTCGACTGTCGACCGTGTCCTCACGGTCATATGCCATCGTGTACCCCAGGACTTTTCTCATCGGCCGTGGCTGATCAAAGCCGTGGTACGCGTTTGGATAAGATATAACTTCGAACTCTGCGCCCGTGACGACACCAGGACTTTTCGATTTGATGCATTCAGCTGGCGGGGTCCAATCATCTTTCTCTCCGACAAAGACAATTGTCGGCGACTTATAAACGTAGCCAATTCCCCCGAGCAATTTTCCACAATCAGGATAGTAGGAAGCAATCGCGCGAAAGTGGTCGACCGGCCCTCCCTTAGCGCTGAGGAGGGCGGCGCTCCCGCCATCGCTTAGACCAAGAAGAAATATGTTCTCCTTGCTGATGCTTGCATGGCGTTGCAGAGCAGCCATCGCATTGAATGCGTCATCTCGTCTGATCCCATACCGGATATCTGATCTGTACAATCTATTGCTGCACATTTTGCCACCCGTCAGATTTCGAGACCCGTAGCTATCCAAAATCAACGTCGCAAATCCGCCGCTCAGCAACTCCCGGGAGTGAGCTCGAAGTGTCGTTAGGACAACTTCATCCAGCCCTCCACATGGATGCAACAAGATGACGACCGGAAACGGGCCTTTCCCTTTTGGAAGGGAGAGCTCACCGCCAATGGTGGCGGTCAAATCCGTGGGAATGGCCTCACTTCTGAAGGTAAGTGACTCCGCGTGTGAATGAGCTGGAAGCAGCACAGCGGTCAGTAAGACCAACCAATGACATAAATTGCGCATAGCTGCGATTCCTGAAAGGAGGGCCTAAGAGTGAGCGTCATTGGTCTCAAGTGCATTACAGCGCCAAGAAATAGTCAACCGCTCGCGCGGTAGAACGCAGCGGCTGACGGCACTGGACTGCACCCCTGGAACGAGACACGATAATTTCTAGTATTACGGTGACAGTATTACGGTGACAGTGCACTCAACCTCATACCAAGGCTGTAACAGAGTGCACTGTCACCGTAATTACCCGTAATTACCGTAATTACGACACCGTGCTCGCGGCCTTGCGAATGACATCGAGCACCACGTCTGGCTTCGAGAGCATGGGGACGTGGGACGACGTAACTTCAGTCGTGGCGGCCTTCATGCGTTTCGAGGCAGAGCGTTGCAGATCCGGGTGAACCGTCTGGTCCTCCCTGGCGAGGACATACCAGCTCGGCTTGGACTTCCACGCCGTACCCTCGACCTTCTGGTTGAACAGATCTGCCACAGGCGCCCCCTGCGTTGCATAGACCAGCTTCTGCTCCGCGTCGGGCAGGTCTCCCGCGAAGTGCTTGACGCCACTTTGTTTGAGCCAGACGCGCCCGTCTGTCACCTCGATATGCCCGAACACCGGGGTCGTTGGAAACTTGTCGAGCTGGCTCTGCGAGGTCTCGTCGGCATCCGGCGCCAGCGCCGCGATATAGACGAGCCCGGCCACCCGCGCATCGGTCCCGGCGTGCGTGATCAGGGTGCCGCCATAGGAATGGCCAACGAGGATCGCCGGGCTGCGGACGCGAGCAAGACACATCTTCACGGCGGCGACGTCGGTCGCGAGTGAATCAAGGCCATGCTGACTCGCCATCACTTCATGGCCCTCGGCCTGGAGCGTTGGGATCAGCTTGCTGAAGCATGATCCATCGGCCCAGAGGCCGTGAGCGAAAACGATGCTTGGTTTGGTCACGATGGTCTCCGTTGATTGCACGAAAATGAGTTGATCCGATCGCGATGCATGGCCTGAAGCCTGCGAGCTTCATGTCCTATCGCGTCATCGATGCAGCCGACAGAGGGCGGCAACGATAATCGGGCGAAAGTGAAAAGCGACGCGTTGGGGAAATGAACGGGCCATCGGCATTACGGTGACAGCTCGTAGCTCGTAGGGCGGATCGTGATCCGCCGTCTTGCTCGCCAAGATGGCGAACTACGACTTCGGCTCCAATCCGCCCTACGCGCTCGGGCAACCCGTCAAGAGTAGGGTTGTGAGGTCGATGACCGTCATTTCGACGGCGACGTGAAGACCACCAATGTCAAAGCACATCGTCGTGATCGTCGTTTCGCAGGGAACCAAAGCCGCAGGTGCAAGGTTGTCGGGATAGTTCGGGAGCAAGACGGCAATTCCGTTTCCCCGCAGTTTTCAATTCGGAAAGCCATGCTGCTTCATTCATTCGCGCTCGCATCGCGAAGGAACGGTTGTGCATGCCGATGAAGCGGCGACATGGGATGACTCGCATGAGCGTTTCGCGATCAAGAGCATCGGCCATCAAGAGGCATACAGCCTCGATGGCGCGTGCATTGACGTGGCTGAGGAATACTTCTCCCGGCTGCGCCGCGCCAAGGGCGGCTTTCACCACCACATCGCCGGCTCGTACCTCCTCCGGTACGCACGGGGATCCTCATGGCGCGAGGACAACCGCCGCGTATCGGATGGAGATCAGGTGAACCGGGTTACCGTGGCGGCCCTGAGCGCAGGCCGCCGTCATGGCCCGCGATTTCGAACGCCTTCACCATCGCCTCGGTGCGGTGGTTGCGGATGCCGCCGGAGGCGATCTCATAGCCGTCGCAGGCGATGTCGTACTGGCCAGGCGTTCGCCAAAATTCTTTCGATCCCTCCAACCGAGAATTGGCCGCTCGAAATATTGGTAAAGTCCCGCAGCGAGAACGAGACAGATGCCGCCGTAAAGCGCCGCGGAGACAACCGTGGCCAAGGCAATGCCACGCTCAAACGGCCAACAGGAATGGACCACGATGACGACGGGCATATTGACCAGGTACAGCGAATAGGACCATTTGGATAAGGCCGTTATGCCGCCGCCCGCCGCGCCCGGGAGATCGACCCGTCCGAAGCCCCAGAGGAGCAGCATGGCAATCGATAGCTGCAAGACGTTGAACAGCAATGTTCGGGCGAACAAGCTGTGGTCCAGCTCCACCTGAGGTCGTGTCAGAATTGCGACCGAAAACGCGAGGATCATCAGGCCCGCGGCGAGAAGCGCTGGCCTGTGTCCCGGCCTGATCCACCGGAGAACGACATAGGCGAACACTCCCGACATGATCGCATCCAGCCTGAAAATCGCGACCTTCCTGATTCCCTCCTCCATCGCCGGTTCAAACAGGATCACGGCGCCGATCCTTGTGGCGAGAGAGAGCAGGAAGACGAAAGCGCCCGCGGCGACGAAGGCCTGCGTGGAGCGGCCATACGCCCTGCCAAATGCCATCACGACCAGAGGGAAGAGAAAATAGAAGAGCTCCTCGACGGCGAGGCTCCAGGATTCGGGAAAGAAAGGCGGAATGGGACTGGCGAAATTCTGGAGAAAGGCGAAGTACGGAGCGAGCGGCGGAAGCCCCGAATGCCGGTAGATCAGGACGTTGAGCCCGAGGAACAGATAGTAGTTCGGCAATGTCCGTATCCACCGGCGCGACCAGAAGCTCGGAAGCAAGCTTTGCCATGACGCTTCGGACTTGAATTGCTCGAACAGGATGCCGCCGACCAGAAACCCGGAGAGGACGAAGAATATCTCAACGCCGAGGACCGCCGTGACGTTGGCAAACGCGCTTTGCTGCGGCCGTTCAAAGAACCAGCTTCCATGGGAGGCGAGAACGAGGCTTACCGCGAGCGCGCGCAGAAGATCGAGCCAGCCGTCCCGGCCATGGAGCGGAGGCGATCCATTCCCTGTCACTGCATTAATCCTGCCATGGCGCGACAGGCTGGCGAGCCGTCCGCGCGAGATGAGGCAGCCTTTCATTCGACGTACTCGAGCGAGTGGGACCGCGATCAAATTAGTCCGCGAACATCACTAAGTTGGTACGTTCCAACCAGATCAACCCAAGACCGGAGATATGCTCAATTTTGAATTAAGGGCCGTCGACTTCCCCGTCCTGTGGGCCGAGGCCATGCACGCGTCCGCGCCCTGATAGCCTACTGCTTGTCCGGCAGATTGAGCCTGATGTGCAATTCGCGCAGCTGTTTCGTCGTCACCTCGCTGGGCGCGCCCATCAGCAGGTCCACGGCCTGCTGGTTCATCGGGAATAGCGAGATCTCGCGCAGGTTCGTGGTGCCGCACAGGAGCATGACAATGCGGTCCAGGCCCGCCGCCATGCCGCCATGCGGCGGGGCGCCATACTGGAACGCGCGGTACATGCCGCCGAACCGCTCGACCACGTCCTTCTCGCCATAGCCCGCGATCTCGAACGCCTTCACCATCGCCTCGGGGCGGTGGTTGCGAATGCCGCCGGAGGCGATCTCATAGCCGTTGCAGGCGATGTCGTACTGGAACGCCTTGATGGTCAGCGGATCCTGCGACTTGAGCGCGTCGAGGCCGCCCTGCGGCATCGAGAACGGGTTGTGCGAGAAGTCGACTTTCTTGTCTTCCTCATTGTACTCGTACATCGGGAAGTCGACGATCCAGGCGAGCTCGAACCGATCCTTGTCGATCAGGTTCAGCTCCTCGCCGACCTTCATGCGGGCAAGCCCTGAAAACTTCCAGAATTTCTCGGGATCGCCGGCGACGAAGAAGGCCGCATCGCCCTCCTTCATACCAAGCTGCTCGCGGATCGCAGCCGTCCGCTCCGCCCCGATGTTGTTCGCAAGCGGACCCGCGCCCTCGCCGCCTTCACGCCACATGATGTAGCCCAGCCCAGGCTGGCCCTCGCCCTGCGCCCAGGAATTCATGCGGTCGCAGAAGGCGCGGCTGCCGCCGCCCTTGCCCGGGATCGCCCAGACCTGGTTCTTCTTGTCCTCGAGCATCCGCGCGAACACCTTGAAGCCGGAGCCGCGGAAATGCTCCGATACTTCCTGCATCACGATCGGGTTGCGCAGGTCCGGCTTGTCGCTGCCGTATTTGCGGACGGCTTCGGCAAAGGGAATTCGCGGCCACTTCTTCGTCACCGGCTTGCCCTTGGCGAACTCCTCGAACACGCCTGATATGACCGGCTCCGTCGCGTCGAACACGTCCTCCTGCGTGACGAAGCTCATCTCGACGTCGAGCTGGTAGAACTCGCCGGGCAGGCGGTCGGCGCGCGGGTCCTCGTCGCGGAAGCACGGCGCGATCTGGAAATAGCGGTCGAAGCCCGACATCATCAACAGTTGCTTGTACTGCTGCGGCGCCTGCGGCAGCGCGTAGAACTGGCCGGGATGGATGCGCGACGGCACCAGGAAGTCACGCGCGCCTTCCGGCGACGATGCGGTCAGGATCGGCGTCTGGAACTCGAAGAAGCCCTGGCCCTTCATGCGCCGGCGCATGGAATTGACGACGGCGCCGCGCGTCATGATGTTCTGGTGCAGCTTCTCGCGGCGCAGGTCGAGGAAGCGGAATTTCAGGCGGATGTCCTCCGGGTATTCCTGCTCGCCGAACACCGGCAGCGGCAATTCGGCGGCCGGGCCCAGCACCTCGATGTCGGCCACATAGAGCTCGACATGGCCGGTCGGCAATTCCTCATTGTCGGTGCCCTCGGGGCGGCGGCGCACCTTGCCCTCCATCCGCACCACCCATTCCGAGCGCAGTTTTTCGGCCTGCGAAAACGCCGGCGAGTCCGGATCGACCACGCACTGGGTCAGCCCGTAATGGTCGCGCAAATCGATGAACAGCACGCCGCCATGGTCGCGGATGCGATGGCACCAGCCGGACAGGCGAACGGTCTCGCCAATGTTGCTCTCGCGGAGCGCGCCGCAGGTATGGGTCCGGTAACGATGCATGGATGTCTCAAACGGATGTCGGAAGGATACGGGGAATTGGGGGTCCAAAGACCGGCCCGAAGCGCGGGAGGGTTTACCCGAGCACGGCAGGCGCGGCAACCGAGGGGAGGAACTTGTTTGGGGCTCGAAAAAGGCGGCTGCCACGCCTATCTTGGAGCCATGACGGTGCATTTCCCCTTTGAGAATACCTATGCCGCGCTGCCGGCGAACTTTTTCGCCCGCGTGGCGCCGACGCCGGTGGCCGCGCCCCGGCTGATCAAGCTGAACCGGCCGCTGGCGGTCCATCTGGGGCTTGATCCAGACCTGCTGGAAACGCCGGAAGGCGCCGAAATCCTCTCCGGCAAGCGGCTGCCGGACGGCGCCGACCCCATCGCCATGGCCTATGCCGGCCACCAGTTCGGGCATTTTGTCCCGCAGCTCGGCGATGGCCGCGCCATCCTGCTCGGCGAGGTCATCGACAAGGACGGCGTCCGCCGCGACATCCAGCTCAAGGGCTCGGGTCCCACCCCCTTCTCCCGCCGTGGCGACGGCCGCGCCGCGCTGGGGCCCGTGCTGCGCGAATATGTCGTCAGCGAGGCCATGTTCGCGCTGGGCATTCCGACCACGCGCTCGCTCGCCGCCGTCGTCACGGGCGAGAGCGTGATGCGCGAGACCGTGCTGCCCGGCGCGGTGCTGACGCGCGTGGCCGCGAGCCACATCCGGGTCGGCACCTTCCAGTATTTTGCGGCCCGAGAGGATACCGGCGCCGTGCGGCGGCTGGCCGATCACGTCATCGAACGGCACTACCCTCACCTCGCCGGCACCAATCGGCCCTACCACGCGCTGCTGGAAGCGGTGAGCGCGCGCCAGGCGGCTCTCGTCGCGCGCTGGCTGCATGTTGGCTTCATCCATGGCGTGATGAACACCGACAACACCTCGATCTCGGGCGAGACCATTGATTACGGCCCCTGCGCCTTCATGGACCATTACGACCCCGCGCAGGTGTTCTCGTCGATCGACGAGATGGGCCGCTACGCCTACGCCAACCAGCCGCGGATCGCGCTCTGGAATCTGACCCGGCTCGCCGAATGCCTGCTGCCGCTGTTTTCCGATGAGCAGGAAAAGGCGATCGCGGAGGCGCAGGAAATTCTCGGCGCATTCCCGGAAAAATTCACCGCCGCGTATCAGGCCGGCCTGCGCGCCAAGATCGGCCTGTTCACGACCCGCGATGGCGACGAGGCGCTGGTGCAGGATCTGCTCGATGCGATGGCGAAGGGCAAGGCCGACTTCACCCTCACCTTCCGCCGCCTTGGCGATGCTGCGGCCGACACGACCGCCGATGAACCGGTGCGATCGCTGTTCGACGATCCCGCCACGTTCGACGAATGGGCCGTGCGCTGGCGCAAACGCACCTCCGAGGAGTCGCAATCGCCGGCCGATCGAAAGGCCGCGATGCGGTCGGTCAATCCCGCCTTCATCCCGCGCAACCACCGCATCGAGGCGGTGATCGCGGCCGCGGTCGCCGACGACACCGCGCCGTTCGAGGAGTTGATCAAGGTCCTGGCAAAACCCTTCGAGGACCAGCCGGAATTCGCGGACTACGCCAATCCGCCAAAGCCGGAAGAGCGGGTCTGCCAGACCTTCTGCGGAACGTGAGCGTTAACTCACCCTCCACCATCCGCTGAGCCCGACGCGCCGAATTAAAGGAACGTTCAAGCCGCCCCTCGCAAACCTTGGCGGGTTGGTTGGGGGATATTGCCGTGGACGCTCTTGTTTTCGAATTCATGGGACTGGCGATGCTTGCGCTCTGCGTCATCGTGATGGCGGTGCCGTCGTCACGCCGGGAAGCTTCCGAGCGGGCCCGCCATCGCTGATTCCGGCTCACGCCGGCCAGCCTCCGAGACTCGCTCCCCGGTTGCGAAGATGACGTTTCCTTCACAATGCAAGGCTCGAATTTGGCTGCAAGACCCTTGACATATCAGCGCTTTCGGCAGAACGGCTGTTGTCATGGAATTGATAGCGACCACGTCCGAACTCGCTGCCGTTTGCGCGCGCCTGGCCAAACACCCCGTCATCACGGTCGATACCGAGTTCCTGCGCGAAACCACCTATTATCCTCTGCTCTGCGTGGTGCAGATGGCGAGCCCGGACGAGGCCGTCGTCGTTGACGCGCTGGCCGAGGGCATCGATCTGCAGTCGTTTTTCGCGCTGATGGCGGATGAGAAGGTGCTGAAGGTGTTCCACGCCGCCCGTCAGGACATCGAGATCATCGTGCACCTGGCGAACATTGTTCCGCACCCGATCTTCGACACCCAGGTCGCGGCCATGGTGCTCGGTTATGGCGACAGCATCGCCTATGACCAGCTGGTCGAGCGCATTGCCGGCCACCGGCCTGACAAGACCCACCGCTTCACCGACTGGTCGCGCCGGCCGCTGAGCAAGGAGCAGATGCATTACGCGGTGTCCGACGTCACCCATCTGCGCGACGTCTTCGCCGCGCTCGATGTCGACCTCAAGAAGCGCGGCCGCAGCGACTGGGTTTCGGAGGAGATGGAAGTCCTGACTTCGCCCCGGACCTACGACTTCCACCCCGAGCGCGCCTGGGAGCGGCTGAAGACGCGTGTGCGCAAGCCCAAAGAGCTGGCGGTATTGATGGAAGTCGCAGCCTGGCGCGAGCAGGAGGCGCAGAGCCGCGACGTGCCGCGCTCGCGCGTGCTCAAGGACGATGCGGTCGGCGACATCGCGACGCATGCGCCGAACAGCCTGGAAAAGCTCGCCAATCTGCGCTCGCTGCCGAAGGGTTTTGACCGCTCCAGATGGGGCACCGACATCGTCGCGGCCGTGCAGCGCGGGCTGGCGCGCGATCCGTCGACGCTGCCGAAACTGGAAAAGCCGCGCAACAATTCGAACGGCGGGGCGATCGTCGAGCTTCTCAAAGTGCTGCTGCGGATGACCTCGGAGCGCCACGCGGTCGCGAGCAAGGTGATCGCTACCGTCGACGATCTCGAGCAGATCGCCGCCGACGACCAGGCTGATGTCGCCGCCCTCCATGGCTGGCGCCGCGACCTGTTCGGCGAAGCCGCGCTCTCGCTGAAGCACGGACGGCTGGCGCTCGCCATCGAACGCGGCCGCGTCGTCCGCGTCGAGCGCAGCACGGTCGAGAGCTGAGCGGCGGCCGCCTTCACACCGCGATCCGGCCGGTCCAAACAAAGCAGGCTTTAATGAAAGGCCGCCAACTGAGGCGGCCTCTCGATCGTATTGATCGTTTCTAGAACCAGCAAACCGGTTGTCCGCCGGCCATTATCTGTCCCATATCCATCCCCCTTTGGACGGCGGCCCACCATTCCGTCTGATTGTTCCTTAAGCCGCCGCTCACGCCATTCAGTTCTGTAGTCGTCAATTCACGCGGCGTGATTTCACTGTCCTGCGTATTGCGGACTTGATCCTTCTGCGTAGTCATCTCCATCTCCTGGTTGCGTGGCCGACCGGGCGGCCGCCCGTTTTGTCAAAAGAGAATTCCACAAGAGCCGCCGCCGCTGGCCTTTTCGACTCCCTGAATTATTCCGACTTGAACGGCGGCCCACCATTCCGTCTGATTGTTCCTCAAGCCGCCGCTCACGTTGTCGAGTTCCTCGGCCGTCAATTCGAGTTCGCTGAGTTCACGGTCCTTCTGCGTATCCATTATTCGCTCCTGTTCCGATGGCGAGGGAAGGCTTTCGCTTCCTCTCTTCAGGAGACTGGATCAACCCGGTACAAGCGACCGTGAGCCAGGTCACGCGGCCAGGTCGTTCGCCGAACAACGCCCTGCCGCCTCATAGTTACGAGTTACGGTCGAGTTACGGTGACAGTGCACTTAACCCATTGTGAGGCCGGCGATGCCGCATGATGCCCCCGTCGGGGCGACAAGGGAATTGAATGCACTGTCACCGTAATACTCGTAATACTTGGTCCTTCGTAATACTTGGTCCTTGCGCCATCAATTCCACTTTTTCAGATCTTGGCAGGGAATTCGCCACAGTAAACCGAGTGGCTTCGATTTAAGCGAATAGCCGAGGCGTTGGCCATCCCGGAGGCAGGTAGAATATTTACCGCTCCCATCTTCAGTACCAGTGTTTTCCCATTGGGGCCGGTTTTGGTCACTGTTCGTACTTGAGCTTGGGCAATGCCGACCATTAGAAAGTTCGAGGCGAGTATAATTGCGATAGTTACCTTCATTACGTCCTCCCTCTTGTTTATTGCCTTCGTATGGTAGTCCTTAAGATCAGGCGGGGACACCGTTAATTCGCTTACAAGAAAGAGCTACGTCGCCCGAGATCGGGGCAGAACAAATTCCCTTATGGATTACGGATTACGGTGACAGTGCACTTAATTAGTCGGTCGACGATCGGCCTCTTCCAGTGCAGACGGCTTCGGCCCGCGTTTGCCTGGTTTGAGAACGCGTCCGGTCCGTCGCTCGAGGCGGGCGAGAAAGCGGTCATCGCCGAGCGGCCGGCCGATGCTCTCCGCGGCGCGGAGCGAAGCGAACAGATCCGTCTCCGGTTTGCTTGCGAGCAGATCGGTGAAGTCCGGGAAACGATCCCGGACCGGCGCCAGCGCGGTGACGCCGTCGTCCTTGCCGCGCAAATGCGCGCGCGTCGACGACCACCGCCAATCCCGTGCCCGCTCCACCAGTCGCGCCCGCACCGGGTTGAGCGACACATAGCGCAGCGCCGCCGCCAGATGCTGTTCGTCCATGGCGACGGCGCCGAACCGGCCCTGCCAGAAATGACCGCTGCGTTTGCGCCGCGCCTGGATGATTCCCGCATAACTTCGATGGACACGTGCCAATGCCCGGCGCAGCCCGTCCGGATCGGACGGCACCAGGATGAGGTGAACGTGGTTCGGCATCAGGCACCAGGCCCATACCTCGACGGCGGCCGCGCTGCAATTGGCGGCGAGCAGGTCGCGATAGAGCGCATAGTCGGCCTCGCCGAAGAAGGTCCGCGCGCGGCCGTTGCCGCGCTGGGTGACATGGTGCGGATGACCGGGGACGACGACACGAGCGAGGCGGGCCATGCCGCATGATGACGGTAAACGCGCGACGAGTCAATTTAGTGCACTGTCACCGTAATCCCGCATAGTCGGCCTCGCCGAAGAAGGTCCGTGCGCGGCCGTTGCCGCGCTGGGTGACATGGTGCGGATGACCGGGGACGACGACACGGGCGAGGCGGGCCATGCTGCATGATGACGGTAAACGCGCGACGAGTCAATTTAGTGCACTGTCACCGTAATTCCTGCTTCAGGAGACTGGATCAACCCGGTACAAGCGACCGTGAGCCAGGTCACGCGGGCCAGGTCGTTCGCCGAACAACGCCCTGCCGCCTCATGTCACACCGCAATGCGGCCTACGGCCTCGATCACGTCCTGGCTCTGCTGAACGCCGGCGAAATTGCCGATCACCCTGACCACCGCCTGCTGGTAGGACGCCGCATCGTCGATGCCTCCATGCCGGCAGGCCACGGCATCGCTGACGACCTGGTAACGATCGCTGCGGTGATAGCCGTCGACCACGGTCGAGAGCACCGTCTCGTCGAGCGAGAAGCCCATCAGCACGCAGCGGATGCCGCGCATGTTCGACATGTATTCGGCGAACCGCGCCGAGCTGTAGGCCGAAGGCAGCGGATGCTCGAAGGTCAATTCGCCCGGCCGCGGCTTCAGCTCCGCGATCCAGTCGGTCAGGTTCGAGGCCGGATTGAACCAGGCCGCCTGCGCGATGCGCTTGAGATGCATCACCGGCCAGAGATGCTCCCGCCACAGCGTCATCAATTGCAGGCAGCGCGCGGTGATCGCCTCGGCATCGGAGATGACGTGGCTGCGGCCCTCGGTGAGATACTCGATCTGCAGATCGGCGCAGACCAGGATCAGCGGATGGTCATCCAACAAGGCCGGCATGGATTTGCGGTTCGACATCGTCAGTCGGCCATCGCGGGCGTGCGCAGCGGCGAGGTCACCGCGCGGCCGGCGGAAGCGTCCAGCACGCCGGGCCGGTCCCAGTCGCCCTCGGGGCGGATGATGACGTAGGGGTCGCTGTCGAGCGTGATCGCGTCCGGACCAGGCTCGAGATCGAGCACCATTTCCGTATAGGAAAAATCGGAGAACGTGATCTTGCGATTATGGCCGAGCGGCCTGGCACCGAAATGCGACCAGAAATTCACCAGCCGGTCCTGCGCGTGGCCGTAGACTTTCTTGAAGCCCTTGCGCTTGATGTATTCGAAGCTCGCCTGCACCAGCTTGAACGAGATGCGCGAGCGGCGGAATTGATGGCGCACCGCGAGCCGCTCGATCTTGGCGAACTCGCCGAAAAAGCGCACCCTGAGGCAGCCCGCGGGCTCATTGCCGATGTATCCGATGAAATGCGCGGCGACGAGGTCGTTGCCGTCGAACTCCTCCTCGATCGGGCAATCCTGCTCGGCGAGATAGGTGGCCGAGCGGATGGCGGTCACCAGCATCAGATCATTGGGATCGCGGGCGATGCGGATGGATATCTCGCGCGAACTGGATTTACGCGACGATGGCGTTCTAGTGCCGTGCATTTGCAAAACTCCCTGCTGACGCGCCCGCCCCTTCGTTCGCTGACGTACGATTCCAGGGACGCTGGTAACGCCAGAGCTCCTGCTGAGAACTTTCGATCGGCTCGAAACCGATCGCCATCATCAAGTTGCGGCCGTCCTCGCTCGAGGGTTGGGCATAGAGATCGGCGGGCGCGAGCCGCTTCTTGCAAAGGTGCTCCGATACATTGCCGAGGCCGGCCATCGCCCGGCCCTGGCCTGCGATGGCCCAGACATAAATCGCGGACACCTGCTCGAACCGACTGGCGAGCAGAGAGAGATCCGGCTGCGTCAGTCGCACTTCGGCGTGCAGAAGCGCGTCATGCCCGCGCCGGTTGAGATAGATGAAAGCGACCGCGCCGAGCAGCTTGCCCTGCCGGGCGAACGTCAAGATACTGTCGGGATCGAATCCGTAATAGCGTTCCAGATCGGTTACCGTGATATTAACGCCGGGCACCATGGTGTTGCCCATTTCGGCAACGGCCGAAAGATCGGCACGCTTGGCCTGCCGCACCTCGATATCCCGGCTCCGGGGCAGCATGTCGAAATCATGCCTTGCGACCAATGAGCCCCTTTCCTTAAGCAGATCAGGCATCTATCGTCTCTCCTGCCCGTGATTGCCAGCTTAGCGGGTGGGGATTTGAGGTATGCAGCAACTATTGCACAGGGGTGCTGCGGTGACGCAGCACCGGACCGACGATGTGCTGGATGCGTCCTGGGATGACCTGAAGTCGTTCCTCGCCTGCGCGCGGCACAAGAGTTTCCGCAACGCCGCCGACATGCTCGGCGTCACCAGCACCACGCTGATGCGCAGGATCGACCGGCTGGAAGAACGTCTCGGCTGCAAGGTGTTTCTGCGCGACCAGAGCGGGCTGACGCTCACCGAAGACGGCACCGCGATGATCGGCGAAGCCATCGAGATGGAACGTCACGCCTTCAATTTGCTGCGTCGCGCCTCGCAATCGAACGATACGTCCGGAACTGTTCGCGTCGCCGTCACGGAGGGCCCGGGCAATTTCTGGATATTGCCGCGGCTGATCGACTTCCACAGGACCTATCGCAAGATCACCGTCGACCTGCGCTGCGCCATGGAAACCGCCGACGTCTCGCGGCTGGAGGCCGACATCGCGATTCAGCTCGAGCCGCCGACCAATCCGGACCTGATCGTCACCAAGCTCGGCCGGATGCACATCTACGCCTTCGTCTCCGAAGGATACCGGAAGCTCCACGGCTTGCCGACGCTGGCCGATCTCAGGAGCCACCGGCTGGTGATCCAGCAGGCGCCGCAGGTCGACGATTCCGCCTATGCGCGGGTGCTGGGTCTCACCTCGATGGATGGCATCATCGGCATCAAGACCAACTCCAGCATCGGCGTGTTCTATGCCATCCAACGTGGCGCCGGCATGGGCTTCCTGCCGACCGCGATGGTGGCCCTGGGAGCCGATCTGGTGGCCGTCGATCTCGGCGTGCACCACCACGCCGATCTCTGGCTCGCCTACCACAAGGAGTTCCGCAACTCCGACCGGCACAAGATCGTGATCGACTGGATCAGGAAGATCTTCGATCCTCGGGCCTATCCCTGCTTCCGCGACGAGTTCATCCACCCGCATGATCTGGTGCCGCTGATGGCGAGATCGAAGGAGACCTATGGTCTCGAGGGTTATGTCGCGGCCAAGCCGTTTGGCGAGGCCTGCTAAAACTTCATCTCAAGCCCGAGCGTGCCCTGGTGGGACGTGAGGTTCGAGCGGAATCTCCCGTCATAATTCAGATAAACCCGCGCCGTGTTGGTGATGCAGAGCGACGCCGACGCGCCGGCGTCCGCGCCATACCGGCTCTCGCCGATGCCGGCCACCGAAATGCTCTGCGGTCCGAGGCTCACCAGCACCGAGCTGAACTGCTGCGAAAAATTGTCGACGAACTTGCCATAGGCCGACACGTCCAGGATCTTCTGGTCGAAGATCCAGTAGTGTCCAACCTCGGCGCCGGCGAGGATGCGCGCGCGTGACATGTTGGCGCCGCTCACCGTCAGCGGATCAAGACCGCCCATCTCCTGGAACGCGCCGGTCGAGCCGCGCACATATTCCAGGGCGACCTTCGGCACGATGCGGCTCTGCTGCATTGTCCAGTAATAGTCGAGCTCGGTGAGGGCCCCGTCGATCTGCGCCCCGTATCGCGCTGTGGCGAAGCCGAAACCGGTATCACGTCCCGAGGAGACGCCGCCAAAACCGTGCACCAGCGCGATCGCCCAGGTCCATGGCCCCTTGTCGACGGAAGCGTTGAAGCCAAGTTGCGTCACGTCGAGCGTCGCCGATTGCAACGCCAGCGGCACGTCGACGGTGGTGCGGCTCTGGTCGACGGAGAAGCCGACATTGACCCCGGGTGCCACCCGCACGCCGAAGCCCGCGACCCCGCCCAAGGTGCGGCGTTTGTCGCCAAAATAGTCGGCTTGCGGACCGGTCGTGATCGAGAGGCCGTAGAGCTCGCCCCAGGTCCGGTAGCGCGGACCATCGGTCGCCTCGGACGCCCCCCCGCCGCCGGGATTGTTGCGCAAGCCGCGCCCGAAGCCGTTGGTGGCCTGGTTGGCGAGCCGCTCCAGGAAATTGCTGCCGAGGTCGAGCACCTGCGATCCCGTCGAGATGTCGGAATTGATCTGGGTCGGGGTCGGAACGGGCGTCGGCGACGGGATTGGCGTTGGTGAAGGGCTTGGCGATGGCGAGGGCGACTGCGCAAACGCCGGCACTGAACCGGCGGCAACCGAAAGCGCGAACGCAAGAGCCGCTAAAACTGCCCGCATGAGCCGCGAGCCGGCTCCGCTCTCCCTTGCCCGCGACGGCCGCAACAAGCAGCGCATGGATGCCATTTCCAGAAGGAATTCAGCCCGACAAAGCCGTCATACACTCGCGCTGATTTGCCCCTGATTGCCGCGGAGGGTCAATCGCCACCGGGGTGATTGCGGCCCATTGTGCCCCGGCCGCCACAGGTGATTGGGCCAGGATTTGGGGGCGAGACGGATTTCCCAAGGTGCATCAAAAGCTTGCCAAGATACGAATTTCGTGTTGCAATCCCTTCACAATCGGAATTTGGCCGTTCGACTGTGCGTTTCGCGAAGACTCGGAAATTCAGCAGACTACCGGAAGCCCGTTTGTGGCGTGGCACGTGAAAGCGTGGCTGCGTCTTTTTTTCGTCCAGATCAGGAGACAGGCGATGCCGAAGGGTACCGTCAAATGGTTCAACCCGACCAAGGGTTATGGGTTCATCAAGCCGAATGGCAGCGACAAGGACGTGTTCGTCCATATCTCTGCGGTCGAGCGTGCCGGGCTCAGCACTCTCAATGAAAATCAGGTCGTGGAGTATGACCTCGTGGAAAATCGCGGCAAGTCCTCCGCGGAAAACCTGAAGGTCTCCTAACTTTTTTTCATCCGCGTTATGCGTCATGATTGCGACCCCCGGCCAACGCCGGGGGATTTTTATTTTCAGAGCCAATTTGATTCAGAGCCAATTTGATTCAGACCGAGGTGCCGTCGGCGCTTGCGACCGGCGAGATCAGGAAATTGCCGGAGCCGGCGCTGTCGGGCGTCTTGCAGATCTCGCCGTCGAGCCGGACCGCGCCGCTCGCGAGCAGCCGCAACGCGTCGGGATAGATGCGATGCTCGACCTCCAGGATGCGCTCGGACAGCGTTTCCGCCGTATCGTGATCGCTGACGCCGACCGCGCCCTGCATCAGGATGGGACCTGCGTCGGTCTCCGGGATGACGAAGTGAACCGTGGCGCCGGAAATCTTCACGCCCGCGCGCAAGGCCTGGCCATGCGGGTCGAGCCCGGGAAAGGACGGCAGCAGCGAGGGATGGATATTGAGCATCTTGCCATACCAGCGCTGCGCGAAGTCAGGCGTGAACAGCCGCATGAAGCCGCCGAGGCAGATCAGCTCGACCTTGTGCCGATCCAGCACCGCCTGCAGCGCCGCCTCGAACGCCGCGCGATCCTTTCCATATGGCTTGCTTTCAACCACGGCCGTCGGAATGCCGCTCGCCTTCGCCCGATCGAGCCCCGGCGCATCGGTGCGGTTGGAGACGACAACCGCGATGTCAGCCGGATAATCGTCCGCAGCCGCGGCCTTGATCAGCGCCGCCATGTTCGAGCCGCGCCCGGAAATCAGTATGGCGACGCGGCGCTTCATGCTGTGAGATCGAGATGGCCGTTATAGACGACGCGGTGCTCGCCTGCTGCCGGAATGACCTCGCCGAGCAGCGTGACGGTCTCGCCATTGGCGGTGAACAACTCGGTGACCTGCTCGATCGCGTCCGGCTTGATGATCGCGATCATGCCGATGCCGCAATTGAAGGTGCGCAGCAGTTCCAGCTCGGCGACACCGCCCTGCTTCGCCAGCCATTTGAATACCGGCAACACTGGCAGTCGCGCGAGGTCGATGCCGACGCCGAGATGCTTGGGCAATACGCGCGGGATGTTGTCGGTGAAGCCGCCGCCGGTGATATGCGCGAGCCCCTTGACCGCGCCGCTCTCCCGGATCGCGCGCAGGCAGGATTTCACATAGAGCCGCGTCGGCGTCAGCAGCGCGCCGCCAAGCGTCATCACCGGCGAAAACGGCGCCTGCGCGTTGAACGGAAGACCGCTCATCTCGACGATCTTGCGTACCAGCGAAAATCCGTTGGAGTGAACGCCCGACGAGGCAAGGCCAATCACGGCATCGCCGGCGGCGATGTCGGGCCTCGGCAACAACGTGCCGCGCTCGGCCGCACCGACCGCAAAGCCCCCGAGATCGTAGTCGCCGTCCTTGTAGAGACCCGGCATTTCGGCGGTCTCGCCGCCGATCAGGGCGCAGCCGGATTCGCGGCAACCTTCCGCGATCCCTGCCACGATCGCAGTGGCAGCGTCGGGATCGAGCTTCCCACAGGCGAAGTAGTCCAGGAAGAACAGGGGTTCGGCGCCCTGCACCACCAGATCATTCACGGACATCGCCACCAGGTCGATGCCGATGCCGCCATGGATGCCCGTCTCGATCGCGACCTTGAGCTTGGTCCCAACGCCGTCGGTCGCGGCCACCAGCACGGGATCAGTGAAGCCCGCGGCCTTGAGATCGAACAAGCCGCCAAACCCGCCGATCTCTGCATCGGCGCCGGGGCGCGCGGTGGCCCGCACCATCGGCTTGATGAGGTCGACCAGACGATTGCCCGCGTCGATATCGACACCCGAATCCGCGTAAGTGAGCCCGTTTTTGCGCCCGGCCATGCCTATTTCCAAGATTATCGCGGCTGGTTACGTCGGATTGGGCCGTCGCGCAATGGCTCGCAAGCGAGGTTGCGGTGTACTATGTAGATAACAACCGGCTCGTCCCGCAAAGAGCCGGATTATGTGTAAAATCAGACCGGTAGCCGGGAAGCGCCGTGTGAGTATTCCAACCTCTATTCCGAACCTGATTACGCTCGGCCGTATCCTGCTCGTGCCCATCGTCATCTGGGCGATCGCTTCCGAGCAGATGGAATTGGCGTTTGTGGTCTTCGTCGTGGCCGGGGTCAGCGATGCCGTCGATGGCTTCCTCGCCAAGCGCTTCAACATGACGAGCGAACTGGGCGCACTTCTTGATCCTTTGGCTGACAAAGCGCTGCTGGTCTCGATCTTCATCGCGCTCGGCATCTGGGGCGCGATCCCGCGCTGGATCGTGATCCTGGTGGTGTCGCGCGACTTCATGATCGTGGCTGCGGTGATCGTGTCCTGGCTGTTCGACAAGCCGGTGGCGATGAAGCCGTCGATGGTCTCGAAGCTGAACACGGTGGCGCAGGTGGCGTTCGCGGCGCTGGTGCTGGCTTCGCTGGGCTTCAATTTCAAGCCGGCGCCCTATGACGTGATCCTCATGGGCCTTGTGACCATCTTTACCCTTTCCTCGGTATCGCTTTATCTCGTCGAGTGGGTACGGCACATGAGCACGCTCGAAGCACGCTGATTTGCGCTGCACATTTGGAAGCCCCTTTTTGGAGTCTTGGCGTGGCAGGCCGTGTGTATCCCCGACAACTGGCATTCGTGCTGCCGCATGCGGAAAGCCTGACGCGGGACAATTTTCTGGAAGGACCGGCAAACACCGCGGGCCTCGCGCTGATCGATGCCTGGCCGGAATGGCCGAGCCGCACCGTGCTGCTCGCGGGCCCGGAAGGCTCTGGCAAGAGCCACCTCGCCGCGATCTGGGCCGAGGCCGCCGGCGCGCGTTCCACCACCGCGCATGCGTTGACGGCTGCAAACGTGCCGGCGGCGCTCGCGACCGGCGCGCTGGTGGTGGAGGATTTGAAGCCGGCCGATCTCGACGAGCGCGCGCTGTTCCACCTGCTCAATCTCGCGCGCGAGGATCAGGCCTATGTACTGATTACCACGCGCGTTCCGCCTGCTTCATTCGAGATCGAGTTGCGCGACCTGCGCTCGCGGCTGCGCGCGATTCCCGTGGTATCGTTGCAGGAACCTGACGATCAGTTGTTCCGCGCATTGATCGTCAAGTTCTGCGCGGATCGCCAGCTTGCCGTGGATGAGACGGTGGTCGGCTATCTCGTAACCCGGATCGAGCGGTCTTATGCCGCGGTGCGGCAGGCTGTCGAACTTTTGGACCGCGAAGCGCTTAGCCTTGGCCGTCCCGTAACCCGGGCGCTGGCGGCCGAAGTACTGCGTAAACCTTGATCATCCCGGCACCTTGACGCCATGGCGGAGGGGGCCATCATGGCCGGTGAATTGTCATTCCGGTGACACATTATTTGCGCGGCATCCCGTTAAACACGTAGGCGAGCGCACGGATTCGCGATTGGATCGAATTCTCATGGAATCTGCACAAGCTGTTGTAATTGAAGAGAAAGAGATCGCTCCCGTAACCATCTCGCCGATCGCCGGAAGTCCCGAGCGCTTCATTAACCGCGAGCTGTCCTGGCTGGACTTCAACCGCCGCGTGCTGGAAGAATTGGTCAATCCGGGCCACCCGCTGCTGGAACGGGTGCGGTTCCTGTCGATATCGGCCAATAACCTCGACGAATTCTTCATGGTCCGTGTCGCCGGCATCAAGGCGCAGGTTCGCGAGGGTATTGCCGAGCGCAGCCCGGACGGCCTGACCCCGTCGGAGCAGCTTGCGCTCATCAACAAGACTGTCTCCCAGCTCGCGACCGACCAGCAGGCGATCTGGCGCGACCTGCGCCACATCCTGGCCGAGGTCGGCATCGTGCTGGTCGACGGACGCGACGTCGCCAAGAGCGAGCGCAGCTGGATCGCGGATCATTTCCTCCACAACATCTTCCCGCTGCTGACGCCGCTGGCGATCGATCCGGCGCATCCCTTCCCCTTCATTCCGAGCCTCGGCTTCACTGTGGCGCTGCAGCTTTCGCGCGTTTCCGACGGCAAACCGATGAACGCGCTGATCCGCATGCCCGGCAAGATCGACCGCTTCATCCGGCTCCCGTCAAGCAAGGATGGCGTGGCGCGCCTGATCACGCTGGAGCAGGCGACCGGTCTGTTCATCGGCCGGCTCTTCCCCGGCTACACCGTGAAGGGCCAGGGCGCCTTCCGCATCATCCGGGACTCCGAAATCGAAATCGAGGAAGAAGCCGAAGACCTCGTGCGCGTGTTCGAGACCGCGCTGAAGCGGCGGCGGCGCGGATCGGTGATCCGGCTCGAGATAGAGGCCAACATGCCGGAGGAGCTGCGCGCCTTCGTGCAGCGCGCACTCTCCACCACCGACGACGAGATGCTGCTGGTCGACGGGGTGCTTGCGATGAACGAGCTGTCGCAATTGACGCGGCTCGATCGGCCCGACCTCGAATTTGTGCCCTATGTGCCGCGCCATCCCGAGCGCGTTCGCGACCATGGCGGCGACATCTTCGCAGCCATCCGGCAGAAGGACCTGATCGTCCACCACCCCTACGAATCCTTCGACGTCGTCGTGCAGTTCCTGCAGCAGGCCGCGCGCGATCCCGACGTGGTCGCGATCAAGCAGACACTCTACCGCACTTCCAACAATTCGCCGATCGTGCGCGCGCTGGCGGAAGCCGCCGAAGCCGGCAAGTCGGTCACCGCGCTGATCGAGCTCAAGGCACGCTTCGATGAAGAAGCCAACATCCGCTGGGCGCGCGACCTCGAGCGGGCCGGCGTGCAGGTGGTCTACGGTTTCCTCGAGCTGAAGACCCACGCGAAACTGTCGCTGATCGTGCGTCGCGAGGGCGGCAACCTCACGACCTATGTCCACACCGGCACAGGCAATTATCATCCGGTGACCGCACGCATCTACACCGACCTCTCCTACTTTACATCAGATCCGATCATCGGGCGCGACGTGGCGCGGGTGTTCAACTTCATCACCGGCTATGCCGAGCCGATCGACATCGAGAAGATGGCCGTGTCGCCCTTGACGCTGCGCAAGCGCATGATCGAGCACATCCGGGGCGAGACCAACCACGCCCGCCACGGCAAGCCGGGTGCGATCTGGATGAAGATGAATTCCCTGGTCGACCCCGATATCATCGACGCGCTGTACGAGGCCTCCCAGGCCGGCGTCCCGGTGGAGTTGGTGGTGCGCGGTATCTGTTGCCTTCGGCCGGGACTGCCCCGCCTTTCCGAGAACATCCGCGTGAAATCGGTCATCGGACGCTTCCTGGAGCACGGCCGGATCTACTGTTTTGGCATGGGACAAGGCCTGCCGAGCCCCAAAGCAGCTGTGTATATCTCGTCCGCCGACATGATGCCGCGGAACCTCGACCGCCGCGTCGAGGTGCTCTGCCCGCTGCAAAATCCAACGGTGCATCAGCAGGTTCTCGAACAGATCATGGTCGCCAACCTGAAGGACAATGAACAGAGCTGGCAGTTGTTGCCGGACGGGTCGTCAACGCGTATGAAGGCCGCAAAGGGCGAGGAGTCCTTCAATTTGCACAACTATTTCATGACGAATCCGAGTCTCTCAGGCCGTGGAAAGTCGCTCAAGGAATCTTCGCCGCGCCGCCTCACGCGCCGCAATGAACGCCATCACAGCTCCTGAGGGTTCCCTCCTGTGAAGCGGCCGCGCAAGCGTGCCGCCAGCGTCGCGGTTATCGATATCGGCTCGAACTCGGTCCGTCTCGTCGTCTATGAGCAGATGGCGCGGAGTCTCATCTCCGTGTTCAACGAGAAGACGCTGTGCGGCCTCGGACGCGAGGTGCAAAGCACCGGCCTGCTCGCACCCGACGCTGTCGACAAGGCGTTGACCTCGCTGAGGCGCTTTCACGCGCTGTGCAAGATCCAGAAGGTCGGCCGCGTCTATGCGATCGCGACCGCCGCCTGCCGCGACGCGAGCAATGGGCCTGACTTCATCGCCAGGGCGGAACGTATCTGCGGCGCGAAGATCGAGATCCTGTCGGGGCCGCGCGAAGCCAGGCTCTCGGCGCTCGGCGTCGTCTCCGGCATCCACCGGCCCGACGGCATTGTCGGCGATCTCGGCGGCGGCTCGCTGGAGCTGATCGACGTGCGCGGCCACCAGGTGCGCGGCGGCGTCACCCTGCCGCTCGGCAGCCTCGCGCTGCAGGACCTCGCGCATAAATCGCTGAAACGCGCCGACCGCATCGTCAGGAACGAGCTGTCGGAAGTGCAGCGCCTTGCGGCCGGGCGCGGGCGCACGTTCTACGCTGTCGGCGGCACCTGGCGCGCGCTGGCGCGCATCCACATCATCCAGAGCGGCTATCCGCTGAAGGTGATGCACGGCTATTCCATCCCCGCCGCCGAGGCGCTGGTCTTCGCGCAGCGGCTGCGCCGGCTTGCGGCCGCCAACATGCTCGCCAATATCGAGGCTGTCGCCGACGCCCGCCGTCCGCTCCTCACCTACGCGGCACTGGTGCTCGAACACATCATCCGCACCGCGCGGCCCAAGACGATCACATTCTCGACTTTTGGCGTGCGCGAGGGCCTGCTGTTCTCGATGCTGCCGGAGGCCGAGCGCAACAAGGACGGCCTGATTTGCGCGGCGCAGGAGCTGAATGAATTGTTGTCGCGCTCGGCGCGCCATGCGCAGGAGCTGATCGCGTGGACCGACCGCCTGGTGCGGGTCGTGCATCTGCGCGAGACCGAGGAGGAACGTCGGCTCCGCCATGCTGCCTGCCTGTTGTCGGACATCGGCTGGCGGGCGCATCCCGATCACCGCGGCGAGCAGACGCTCGAAATCATCACCAACGGCAATTTCGGCTCGATCAGCCACGAGGGCCGCGCCTTTGTCGCGCTGTCTGTGTTCTTCCGCTATGCGGGCCTGAGCCAGGAAAACCAGCCGCCGGCGATCATCCAGGAGCAGGTCACGGCCACGATGCTGGAGCGCGCCAAGGTGCTTGGAGCGGCGTTCCGCGTGGCACATCTGATCTCGGCGGCACGGCCAGGCGTGCTGCCGGCGACGCACTTCCGCAGCCAGGGCCGCAAGCTGATGCTGGTGTTCGAGCACCGGATGGTCGATCTCGTCGCCGACCGCGTCGGCAGCCGCTTCAAGCAGCTGGCGCGGCTGGTCGGCCGCGCCGGCTCTATCGTCCGCCGCTAGCCGATCGCGCCTGCGGCGCGACAACGTGTTGCCGCTGCCGCCGCCAGATCGATCCGGCAATCAGGACGATGATGGCGCCGAGCACGGCGAAGGCGACCTCGCCGCCGCTGCCGCCGACGAACAGCGGCGCTACGCCGAGCAGCGTGAGCAGCGCGTCCAGTTCGATGCCCATGGCGCCCTCGAACAGCGCCTGCAGCGGCGGATGCACCGCCGGATCGGTCGCGATCACCTCGCCCGCGATCCAGCCGAGCAGCGCCGAGCCGGCCCAGATCAGGACCGGCAACATGCCGAGCAGCGCCATGATCAGCGCGGCGCCGGCGATGACCAGCGGGATGCTGCTGGCGAGCCCGAAGATCAACAGCGGCAAACTGCCATCGGCGGCGGCGGCAACCGCGATGACATTGTCGAGGCTCATCACGATATCGGCGACGACAACGATCTGCACCGCGGCCCACAGATGCGACGCCGAACCGACGCCGTGTGGTGCATCGTCCTGCGGCACCAGGAGCTTGGCGGCGATCACGAGCAGCGCGAGACCGCCGACGAGCTTGAGGTAAGGCAGTCCCATCACGCTCGCAATGATCACCGTGAAGACGATCCGCAACAGCACCGCCGCGAGCGTGCCGAGCGCCATACCCCAGAATTGCTGGCGCGCCTCGAGGCCACGGCAGGCCATGGCGACGACGAGCGCGTTGTCGCCCGACAAAAGAATGTTGATCCAGATGATCTTCGAAAGATTCACCCAGAACTGCGGGTGGCTGATCTCGGAGCCGAACTGCCGGAACAGCGCGCCCACGGGATCAAGCAAATCCGACAACCAGTTCAATCCGACCTCCGAGAGCAGCGTACGCCGTCACTCGGTAACGCAAATCGCAGGGAACGTCGGGGTGGCGATTTGTCGCTATTCGGCGGTCTGCGTTGCCTCGATCTTGGGATGCGGCTGCCCAATCTTGCGGCGGCGCCAGACGGTTCCGACGATCAGCACAGCGATCGATCCGAGCGCGGACGCCACGAAATCCATCAGGTCGCCATTGAGATTGAAATGCGACGCGCCGAGGATCGTGGAAGTCGCATCGATGCTGATATGGCCATCCAGCATCCGGTGGAACAGCGACGCATCGATGGGGTCGCTCGCGATCACGTCGCCCGCGATCCAGCCGAGCAGCATGGCGCCGAGCCAGACCAGCACCGGATAGCGGTCGAGGATCATCATGATCAGTGCCGCGCCCGCGATGATCATGGGAATGGAGATGGCAAGGCCGAGAATGAGAAGCGAGAGCTGGCCGTTCGCGGCGGCTGCGACCGCGATCACGTTGTCCAGACTCATGATGATGTCGGCGATCACGACGATGCGCACCGCGTGCCAAAGCGTGGTGCCGGCCGCGACCTCGTCGCCCTCGTCCTCCGGCACCAGCAGCTTGGCTGCGATGATCAGGAGCGCGATGCCGCCGACGAGTTTCAGGTAAGGCAGCGACATCAAGGTCGCGACGATGCCCGTGAAGGCGATCAGGAGCACCACGGCGATGCCGGCGCCGATGATCATACCCCACAGGCGGTGGGCACCATGCAGACCGCGGCAGGCCATCGCGATCACGAGTGCGTTGTCGCCCGACAACAGCACGTTGATCCAGATGATCTTGCCGACGGCGAGCCAGAACGACGGCTGCTGCATGTCGGCCTTAAACTGCGTGAAGAAGGCGCCGATATTGGCTGGATCGAAGATCTGCAGCAGCGAGTTCACACCCTATCCCCTTGATCTCCAGACGGCCGCCGAGCGCGGCTCTTGTGCCTCAGCCAATGATTTCATTGCCGGAGAAAAACTGCGCGATCTCGATCGCGGCCGTCTCCGGCGCGTCCGAGCCGTGTACCGAATTTTCGCCGATCGATTTCGCATGCAGCTTGCGAATGGTTCCGTCTGCCGCCTTCGCAGGATCGGTCGCGCCCATCACGTCGCGGTACTTGGCGATCGCGCCCTCGCCTTCCAACACCTGTACGACGACCGGACCCGAGATCATGAAGTCGACGAGCTCGCCGAAGAACGGACGCGCCTTGTGCACGGAGTAGAAGGTCTCGGCCTGGCCGCGGCTCATGCGGATGCGCTTTTGCGCGACGATGCGAAGGCCCGCCTTCTCGATCAACGCGTTGACCGCGCCGGTCAGATTGCGCTCGGTCGCGTCGGGCTTGATGATCGAGAAAGTACGTTCAATCGCCATGATTTTCAGTCCTCAAAGTAACGCCTCGTGGAGTTGGCCGCGCTTATATCGGCGCCTCGCGCGCACGGCAAGCGCCCGACACGGGTGCCGCCGCCGCCTTAACCACCCGCAATTACAACAATTTCACGAAGGTGAACCCTTCCTGCAGCACCCCGTCCGGTCGCGTTCAGATGCGCAGCGGTAGGCTGAAAATCGACCGGACGCCTCCTCGCTTCGAGGCGCCACCGGCCAAGCGATTTCACCTCAGGCACCATCGGGTGCCGAACACAGGGAGATAACCATGTTTCGCAAACTCGCTCTTGCTGCAGTTGCCGCGGTGTCCGTGGGTGCCGCGGCCCTGGCTCCGACGCCGGCCGCCGCCTGGGGCTGGCACGGAGGCTACGAGGGCGGATATCATCACTGGCGGGGTCCGCGCTTCTACAATGGCGTGCCAGTCTCGTTCGGCTATGGCGGCTGCTATGTGCGCGAGCTGGTTCCGACCCCCTGGGGTCCCCGCGTTCGGCTGGTGAACCGCTGCTACTGAGCGATTCGCCGCCCTGACTGGTTGCAAAACCCCCGCCGCGCGCGGGGGTTTTGGTTTTCATGCAAATTTTACCTAAGTCCATGCAGGCCCCCGGGGACGCGGAAACAATTCGGCGACCGATGAGTTGAGGTTGGCAAGCGTTGGATGATTGATACTGAAACGGAATTGCCGGACGGAACCTGCCATGACTGCTCGTGAAACCCATGATAGCGAGATGATCGATCGCAAGACCAGCCGATCGATTTGCGACGCCGTGGGAGCGCGCCTGCAGCAGTTCTTGTGTCCCCAGCACATGGGCCCCTCGCCCGATCTGGAGCGGCTGATCGAGGAGCTGCATCGGCGCGAAAGCGACCATGGCATGGGCACAGCGGCGCAAGGCCGCCGTCAGCAATTTTTCCCGTAAAATGCGGGTTGCGTTTGGCGGCGGCAGCGGTGACAAGGCCGCATGCTTTCCATCTCCGACATTTCGATCCGCCTTGCGGGCCGGCTCCTGATTGACCAGACGACGGTGCAGATCGCGCCCGGCGCGCGTGTCGGCCTGGTTGGCCGCAACGGCACCGGCAAATCGACCCTGTTTCGCGCCATCCGCGGCGAGCTCGCGACCGAAAGCGGCACGATCACCATCCCGCCGCGCTGGCGCGTCGGCTCGCTCGCCCAGGAGGCACCTGACGGGCCACAGAGCCTGGTCGAGATCGTGCTCAAGGCCGATCTCGAGCGCGACGCGCTGCTGTGCGAGGCCGACACCGCGCACGACCCGCACCGGATCGCCGAAATCCAGACCCGCCTGGTCGATATCGACGCGCATTCGGCCCCTGCCCGCGCGGCAGCAATCCTGAGCGGGCTCGGCTTCTCGGCCGCCGACCAGGCGCGGCCGGTCAGTGAATTTTCCGGCGGCTGGCGGATGCGGGTGGCATTGGCCGCCACGCTGTTCGCCGCGCCCGATCTTCTGCTGCTCGACGAGCCGACCAACTATCTCGATCTCGAGGGCACGCTGTGGCTGGAGGATCACCTGGCGCATTATCCGCGCACGGTGATCGTGATCAGCCACGACCGCGACCTGCTGGAGACGTCGGTGGACCAGATCCTGCATCTCGACCGTGGCAAGCTTACGCTCTATCGCGGCAGCTACTCCTCGTTCGAGGAGCAGCGCGCCACCCGCGAAATGCTCGACGCCAAGCAGGTCAAGCGGCAGGAGGCCGAGCGCAAGCGGCTGCAGGCTTTCGTCGATCGCTTCAAGGCCAAGGCCTCGAAGGCGCGGCAGGCGCAGTCCCGCGTCAAGATGCTGGAGCGGATGAAGCCGATCGCCGCACTCGTGACGCAGGACGTGCGCGAGATCAGTTTTCCCGCACCGGAGAAGACGCTGTCGCCGCCGATCATCGCCGTCGACAATGTCGCGGTCGGCTATGAGCCGGACAAGCCGGTGCTCAACCGCGTTACGCTGCGGATCGACAATGACGACCGCATCGCGCTGCTCGGCGCCAACGGCAACGGCAAGTCGACGCTGGTGAAACTGCTCGCGGGCCGCCTGAAACCATTTTCGGGTGCGATCACGCGCGCCGAAAAACTCACGATCGCCTATTTCGCCCAGCACCAGCTCGACGAGCTGAACGAGGAGGCGTCGACCTACGACCACTTCCGCAAGCTGATGCCGGAGGCGCCGGAATCGAAGGTGCGCGGCCGCGCCGGCGCGATCGGCTTTTCCGGCAAGGCCGCCGACACGCCGGTGAAGAGCCTGTCGGGCGGCGAGAAAGCGCGGCTGCTGCTGGGGCTTGCGACCTTCTTCGGCCCCAACATGATCATTCTGGACGAACCGACCAACCATCTCGACATCGACAGCCGCGCGGCGCTGGCAGAAGCCATCAATGAATTTCCTGGCGCGGTCATCATGGTCTCGCATGACCGCTATCTGATCGAGGCCTGCGCCGACCGGCTCTGGGTGGTCGCCGATCACGCGGTCACGAGTTTTGACGGCGACCTCGACGATTACAGCCGGCTGGTGCTGTCGTCGCGCGGCGAGCGTGACATCTCGCGCGAGGCGGTCGAGCGCAATACTGCCCGCGCAAAACCGGAGCGCGGCAAGACGGTGCGGCAAAAAGCACCGAAACAGCGCATTGCGGAAGCCGAGGCCGAGATCGAACGCATCAACGGCATCATCGAAAAGATCGACACGGCGCTCGCCCTGCCCGATATCTACAGCCGCGATCCCAAACAGGCCGCGCAGCTCGCGCAAGCCCGCACCAACGCCGCAAGCGCGCTGGCACGCGCCGAAGAGGAATGGCTCGAGGCCAGCGCGCAGGTCGATGAGGCGGCAGGATGACGTCCTGCCGCCCCCTTTGGCTAGGCTTCGCGCCACCGTCAACGGTCAGCGTCGAGCCGGTGATGTACTGGGCCTTGGCGCTCGCCAGGAACGCAACGGCGTTGGCGATGTCGTCCGCCTTGCCATACCGACCTTACGCCATGAACTGCGGCAGCGTGTCCGCGGTTGGGCCGTGCGCAGGTAGTAGCGGGCATTTGGCGGCGGCGAGCATTGCGCGGGCCTGTGCGAGACGTGGCGCAATAGTGCCGAGCGGCACGCCGACCACTTCGGCGATCTCGCGGTAAGACATGTCGTTGAGCTCGCGCAGCACGATGAACTCACGAAATTCCACGGGCAGGGAATCGATAAGCCGCGGGATCGCCGCGTCCTTCCCGCCTTTCAGCATTTCCCAGGCGGAAGATGTTTGTGGCTGCCGCCGCAAAAGCTCACGATAGGCCACATTCGGCTGGCTTTTCTGTCGACCGCGCCGGTCGAGCTCCCGATAACAAACCTTTCTGAGAATCGCGAGCAGCCGCGGCTTGATGGCGCTTGCGGGCCAGCGATCGAAATCACGAAGCGCGCCCTCATAGCATTTCTGCACGGCATGCCCGGCATCCTTCCGATCTTGAATCAAGAAACAGGCGAGCGTGTAAGCGTCATCGAGATAAGGAAGTGCAATCTCTCGAAAACGCCACGCGCGGTCGCCCGCAGCTTCGTCATGGCGTGCCATCGCGTGCGGTCTCGCGGATAACTTTACCTGAAGTCGACAGAGTGCTATCGATATCGAGGACGGCAATCGTGGACTCTCGCGCCAGCCGCGCGGACTGAGCCGACACGCGGCCTGTCGCGAAATCCATTGCTACTCGCCTAATTCATTGCTTTCACTCTTTGGGATGCAGGTGTCATGCGGGAGACACAGCTGCCGAACCGCTTTTCGATCTTTCATCAGGGCATCTCCAAAGGAGCGGCCTATGAAGCCTGGCGCGAGGGCATTTGCCGCGGCTTTTGCCGGCTCGATGTGGGACCGGCAGACGATGATTACATCGACTGCCATAACGAATTCATCTTGTTGAGCCCCATCGCCATCGCAACGCCAAAAGGGACCTCGGCGCGCTTTGCGCGGACGCGCGATCTGCTGAAGGACGGCTGCGACGACCTGGTTTTGATTTTCGCCACGCGCGGCAACGTGCGCGTGACGCAGGGAAGCAAGGCGATCGATTTGACGGCCGGACAAATGTGCCTGACCGAGATGAACATCGCCGGTGCGGTCGACCTCAACCAGGCTGGCGGGTTTACGACGACACGTTTCCCGAGGAGCCTGCTCTTGCAAGTGGCGCCTTCGGCGGAGACGCAGCTGGCCCGAGCGCTCGGACATGATCGGGCTTTGAGCGCCATGATCGAGCGCTACTCTCTGCTTTGCAGCGAAGTCGCCGGCGAACTCGATGCGACTGGTCAGCAGGCAGCGGCGCAGCACCTGTCCGATCTCGTAGGCCACTTCATCGAAACAGGCGCCGAGCAGAAGAAAGTATTGCCACGTGGACTCTCGATTGCGCGGTTAAACCTCCTGAAGGCCGACGTTCTCAGAAACCTGGACAAGAGCAATCTGACGATTGAAACCGTCGCCAGGGCAAACGGTCTCAGCGGGCGGCAAGCTCAACGCATGTTCGCTCTCTCGGGGACGACTTTCACCGACTTTGTTCTCGAGCAGCGACTGCTACTTGCCCGCCGGCTTTTGCTCCACGAGTCCACTGACTATCGCAAGGTCAGCGATATCGCCCTCTCGGTCGGCTTCAACGATCTCTCGTATTTCAACAGATCGTTCAAGAGACGATTTGGCGTCACGCCTTCGGATATCAAGACGGAGGCTCGCGCCGAACGCGGCTAATGTCGGCGACCAACGGGCCGCGCGCGATCATCGCATCCCGCTTTCAAATTTCTTCGATCGCTTCGTACGCCGCATTCATAACGGGCTTCGGCTACTAACGGCCGCTAACAACTCATAACGGGTAATTTGCGGGCTTCTGCGGGAAGATGCTCCAAGAGGACACCTGCAGGCGAAGGAGATGAGTGCAATGGCTCGCTTGCTTTCAGTCAATGTCGGCTTGCCAAAGGACATCGCGTGGCAGGGAAAAACCGTTTACACCGGGGTCTGGAAAACTGAGGTTCAAGGCCCCCGCACCGTGCGCCGCCTCAATATCGACGGCGATGGACAGGGAGACCCCCACGGGCATGGCGGCGAGCAGCGTGCCGTTTTCGTTTATCAGATCGACTCGTATCGATATTGGCAGGACGAGCTTGAACGGAACGACTTCGTCCATGGACAGTTCGGAGAAAATTTCACGGTCGACGGCCTGCCGGACGACCAAGTGTGCATCGGCGATCGCTTCCGGATCGGGACGGCCCTGTTCGAAGTGACGCAGCCGCGCGTCACCTGCTACCGGGTCGGCATCCGCATGAACGAGCCACGCATGCCCGCGCTGCTGGTCGGGCGCGGCAGGCCGGGCTTCTACTTTCGCGTTCTGGAGGAAGGCCAGGTGGAAGCAGGAGACGAGATCGTCCAGGTCGCAGCGGGACCCGAGCGCATGACCGTCGCCGAGATCAACGATCTGCTCTACAAGCCCGGTCACCCCAGGAGCCAGCTCGAGCATGCGCTGCGCATCGCCGCGCTGAGCCCGGGCTGGCACCGCTCCTTTGACGCGATGCTCGCGCAGGCGAAGAGCGGAAACGCGGCGTCGGGAAATGCCGGATTGGGTCCGGGGTCCAGCCTGTCACCGAAATGGGCGGGATTCCGCCGCATGAAAGTGTCGAACAAGATTCGCGAAAGCCGCGGCGTGACGTCGCTCATGCTCGAGCCCACCGACGGACTTCCCCTGGGTACGGCCCTCCCCGGCCAGTTCGTCGTGCTGCGGCTCACGCCAAACTCCGGTGCGCCGGCGCTGACGCGCAGCTATTCGTTGTCGGGCGAGCCCGGCGCCAGCTCCTATCGTGTGAGCGTCAAGCGAAACCCCGACGGCGTCGCGGGCGCCTATATCGACGAGCGGTTGCAGATCGGCGACGTGATCGAGGTGAGCGCGCCGCGCGGTAACTTCACCCTGCGGCCCGGCGATGCGCCGATCGTCCTGCTGAGCGCAGGTGTCGGCGTCACGCCCGTGCTTGCGATGCTGCACGCGCTGGCGACCGAGGCGTCATCGCGGGATATCTGGTGGCTGTATGGAGCCCGTGACAGCCGGGAGCATCCTTTCGCCGGGGAGGTCCGGACTCTGCTGAAAGCGCTGGCCCACGGCCACAGTCACATCAGCTACAGTTCGCCTTCTCCCGAGGACAGGCCAGGTGCGGATTTCGACGATCGCGGACATCTGGAGATCGGCGTGCTCCGCGAGTTGGGAGTGCCGCGCAACGCCGACTTCTTCATCTGCGGACCATCGGCTTTCATCAGTGAGCTGACGGAGGGCCTCAAAGCCTGGGGCATCGCTGCAGGTCATATCCATTCCGAGCTGTTCGGCGCGGGTCCATCGCGCAATCCGGGGGTCGTCGGCGCTTCGAATTGGCCGCCGCATCTGCCTGCCGGTCCTTCCGGCACCGGACCGCTGGTTTCGTTCGCCCGCAGTGGCCTGAACGTCCGCTGGGATCCGGCGTTTCAGAGCCTGCTCGAACTTGCCGAAGCATGTGACGTCCCCACGCGATGGGCATGCCGCACCGGGGTCTGTCACAACTGCGAAAGTGGGCTCGTGGCCGGAACGGTCGCCTATCGACCCGACCCGATCGATCCGCCGGCGACCGGCAATTTGCTGATCTGCTGCTCGAAGCCTCGGGGCGACGTGGTGATCGATCTCTGATGATGTTGATCGAGCAGTCCGCGGGATGGGTTGAACGAAGGTGAAATCCATCATGCTTGTCGAGAGGAAGATGGGTTACGCTTGCGATCAACCCATCCTGAGATCGCGGCCCTTACGTCGCCGTTTTCTTCTTTGCCTTCGGCTTGGCGGCTTTCGGCGACGCCACCGGCTCGGGACCGCGTTCGACCGAGCTCAGGCGACCGGCGGTGAAAGTGTAGATGCCGGCGCGCGGGCCGCGCGACCAGGTGACGATGGCCTGCCGTTCGCCGCGCGGATTCGAGGAGAGATTGACGCTGTCGGGCGCGCCGATGCCGCGCACCACGTCGCATTCGGTATGACCGAGTGCCACCGAGCCACCAACCGGCTGGGCCGGCGGCGCGCCGGCCGGTCCATTGGTCAGGGCTTGCGCCTCGGCAGGACCGCCGGGCGGAGCCAAGCCGGGACAGCCGCCCTCGGCGCTGACCAGATCGTCGGCCGCCACCGGCGTGGTCGGGTTGAGTGGCGGGGTGTCGATCGAGACGTTGCGGATGAACAGCCGGCCCGGACGCGAAAACCATTCCGCGTCACGCGACAGCAGGTCAGACCCGCTCGAGCAGCCCGCGATCAGCGGGGCCAGCGCGAGCAGCGCCCAAAGCCGCGTGGAATGTTGGTTGTCGTGTCGCACGATCGCTTAAGTTCCCCGTCCCGGCCTTGCAGGCCCGAGCATGCCCCCCGGATCATGCTCTAACCGCTTGTCCGACCATCACTTTGCGGCGTCAGCGTGGCTGAAGGAAGTCCCGAGTGCAGATACCGCAGAATATCATTAATTCCGCCGGGTCGTTAATCCCGTAATTCCGCGCGGTCACTACTCCCGCCGCCGCCAGCGGCCCTGCTCGTCCGCCTGCCAATAGGTCACCTCGAAACCGCGCGACTTGCAGTCGGTCCAGGCGCCTCTCGCGGCCGCGAGCGCATCGGCGTCGTCGCCGTTGAACAGAAGCACCATGCGTTCATAGGAATCGGAATCTGCTGGGAAGGCCGCGCTATCGATCAGGAAGCGGACATTGGCGCGGTTCGGATTGCTGTCCGTGACCGCGAGCAGGACCGGCTGATCCGCCGCGTCGCCCGCGCGCCAAGTCGCGTGCGGCAGAAACGAATTGTCGCGATAGGTCCATAAATGCGCGTCGAGTGCGTCGGCGCGCTCCTCGGAGGTCGATTGCACGACCACGCGCCAGCCGCGCTCGAGCGATTTCTCGAGCAGCGGCGGCAGCACGTTCTCCACCGACATGTTCTGCAGATGGTAGAACAGGACCTCAGTCATTTGCCTGGGTCATTTGCTTGGGTCACTTCTCGTAATACTCGGACACCAGCCGTTCCAGGAGGCGCACGCCGAAGCCGGACCCCCAGCTCTGGTTGATCTCGGTCTTCGGCGCGCCCATCGCGGTGCCCGCGATGTCGAGATGCGCCCATGGCGTGTTGTCGACGAAGCGCTGCAGGAACTGGGCTGCCGTCACCGAACCGCCATAGCGGCCGCCGGTGTTCTTCATATCCGCAAATTGCGAGTCGATCAGCTTGTCGTATTCCGCCGACAGCGGCATGCGCCAGACCTTTTCGCCCGTTGCGAGCCCGACCTTGATCAGCCGATCGGCAAGCTCGTCATTGTTCGAGAACAGGCCCGCGTTTTCCGTGCCGAGCGCGACCATGATGGCGCCCGTCAGCGTCGCCAGATCGATCATGAATTTCGGCTTGTGCTTCTTCGCAACGTACCAGAGTACATCGGCAAGCACGAGCCGTCCCTCCGCGTCGGTATTGATGATCTCGATGGTCTGGCCCGACATGGAGGTGACGATATCGCCGGGCCGCTGCGCGTTGCCGTCGGGCATGTTTTCCACGAGGCCGATGGCGCCGACAGCGTTGACCTTGGCCTTGCGGGCGGCGAGCGCATGCATCAGCCCGACGACGCACGCAGCTCCGCCCATGTCGCCCTTCATGTCCTCCATGCTGGCCGCACCCTTGATCGAGATGCCGCCGGTGTCGAAGCAGACGCCCTTGCCGACGAAGGCGACCGGCGCCTCGCCCTTCTTGCCGCCGTTCCAGCGCATGATCACGGTGCGGCCGGGACGCGCCGAGCCCTGGGCCACCCCGAGCAGTGCGCCCATGCCGAGCTTGGCCATCGCTTTGACATCGAGAATCTCGACCTCGACGCCGACCTTCTTCAACTGGCCCGCGCGGCGCGCGAATTCCTCAGGGTACAGAATGTTCGGCGGCTCGTTGACGAGCTCGCGAGCCAGGATGACGCCATCGACGATCTCGGCTTCGGGCGCGAACGCCTTCTTCGAAGCGGCGACGTCCTCGACCGCGAGCGATACCTCGGCGCGGAGGCCCCGATCCTCGCCGTCCTTCTTCTTGGTCTTGTAGCGGTCGAAACGGTAGGCGCGCAGCTTCATGCCGGCGGCAATCGAGGCCGCCTGATTCGGCTGCATCGCGCCCTCCGGCAGTTCCGCCATGATTGTGATCGCTTCACTGCCCGAATTGAGTTTACCGGCTAACGCCCCACCAAATTTGAGGAAATCCCTCTCTTTCAGATCGGCTGCCTTGCCGGTTCCCATTACAATCAAGCGCTGAACCTTGATTCCTTCCGGTTCCAAAATATCGAGCGCAGATCCACTCTTTCCCTTGAACTGGTTGGTCGCGGCGGCCCGTTTCACCAGATCCGCCGCCTTCCCCAGCGTCTTCCGCGCGGCCTGCCCGAGCTTCAACGCATCGTCGCAAAACACCACCAGGATGCCGCGCGGGACGGCGGAAAGCGGTACAAAGCCGACCTTGATGGCGTCGGACATAGATAAATCCTCCAAAATTCAGGGCTTTCGCTCAATGAGAAGCGAACTTGGCAGGGTCGAATCGGCCGCGATTTTGCGCCGCCGCAAAGCTTGATCTGCCACTATGGCCCGCCTTCTGTCCGGCTGCCAAGCACCCCGTGGAGAGCTAGTTGCCGCGCCGCCACATCGAACGAAATATTAACCTTGCGGGGACCGTGCCATGGCGCAGCCATTTTGTTGACGGATCAAAGGGATGCTAGTGTGAGAATAAGCCGGTAGGACGGGTTGGCGGCGCGACCAAAGGGGACCCCTTTTCAGGGGGTTGGTTGGTGTTCGCGAGTCCACCGGTGGCAGGGCGGGATCGTGCGGTAACGATGGGGTCGATCGACAGGTATATTTTCCGCACGACGCTCGCGTCGTTTGCGCTGGTCCTGATCAGCCTCACCGGGGTGATCTGGATTACGCAGGCGTTGCGCGGCATCGACCTGATGACGAGTCAGGGCCAGACCATCGTCACCTTCCTGGGGCTGACCAGCCTCGTGATCCCCGCGCTGATCCTGATCATCGCGCCGGTGGCGCTGATGATCGCGATCTCGCACACGCTGAACAAGCTCGCGACCGATTCCGAGATCATCGTCATGAACGCCGCCGGCTTCTCGCCGTTCCGGCTGTTCCGTCCCTTCGTCTATGCCACCATCGTGGTGGCGCTGCTGGTTGCCTTCATCGCAGCCTATCTCGCTCCCGACGGCATGCGCCGAATCAAGCAATGGGACGCCGAGATCACCGCCGACGTGCTCACCAACGTGCTGCAGCCGGGCCGCTTCGCCCAACTCGATCAAAATCTGACCATCCGGATACGCGAACGGGCGCCCGGTGGCCTCCTGATGGGCATCTTCATCGACGACCGCCGCGATCCCAAGGAGCGTATCTCGATCGTCGCCGACCACGGCACCGTGGTGCAGAGCGGCAGCAATTCGTTCCTCGTGCTCGAGGACGGCAATCTGGAGAAATTCGAGGCAGGAAAGCGCGATCCGGCGATCGTCGCGTTCGGCCGCTACGCCTTCGACATGTCGAAATTCTCGCAGCATGGCGATGTCGCGCTCGGCATCCGCGAGCGCTATCTCTGGGAACTGGTGTCTCCGGATGAAAACGATCCGATGTACAAGCAGGTCCCCGGCCAGTTCCGCGCCGAGTTGCATGACCGCTTCATGTCGCCGATCTATCCGTTCGCGTTCGCCGCGCTGACGTTCGCCTTTCTCGGCGCACCGCGCACCACGCGCCAGAGCCGCAACTTCTCGATCGGCGGCTCCATCATCGCCGTGTTCGGCCTGCGCATGGCGGGCTTCGCCTGCTCGGTCATGACGGTGAAGTCGCCGATGGCTGCCGTCGTCCAGTACGGGATGCTGTTTGCCGGCATCGGCGCCGGCCTGTGGATCATCATCGCCGGCGTCGTGATCGAACCGCCGGCCGCGATCATGGAAGCGATCAACAACTCCAACGAACGCCTGCTCCGGCTGTTCCGACGTCCGGCCGTCGCATGAGCAGCATGATCACCAACACTCTCGGGCGTTATTTTGCCGGCCGCTTCGTGGTCTCGGCGCTCGGCGTGTTCGCCAGCATTTTCGTGCTGCTGGTGCTGGTCGACTACATCGAGATGGTGCGCAAGACCTCAGGGCTCGCATCAGCCTCGCCGATCATGGTGGCGGAGACCTCGCTGTTTCGCGTGCCGCAGCTCCTGGAAAAGATGATGCCGTTCTGCGTGCTGATCGGCGCCATGACCTGCTATCTCGCGCTGTCGCGGCGGCTGGAGCTCGTGGTCGCGCGCGCCGCCGGCGTCTCGGCCTGGCAGTTCATCGCGCCGGCGCTCGCAGCCGCGATCCTGCTCGGGGTGCTCGCCACCGTCGCCTACAATCCGATGTCCGCGAATCTGCGCGAGCTTTCCAAGCGCATGGAAGCCGAATTGTTCGGCGGCGCGCCGGGCGGCGGCGTGCAGGATGCTTCCGGTTTCTGGATCAACCAGGTCAACGCCGACGGCCAGACCATCATCAACGCGGCGCGCAGCGAAAAACAGGGCGCGCGCCTCACCGGACTGACGCTGTTTCGATTCGATACGAGCAACGCGTTCAAGGAACGCATCGAAGCGCGCGAGGCGACGCTCGAGGACGGCTATTGGTTGTTCAGGGATGTCAGGCGATTCTCGCTCGATGCCCCGCCGGTCGATCAGGCGAGTTTGCGGCTCGCCACCACGCTCACGGTCGCGCAGGTCCGCAACAGTTTTTCGACCCCCGAAACTGTGTCCTTTTGGCAACTTCCCGGATACATCCGCTCGTCCGAAAGTTCTGGCTTTGCGACCGCCGGCTATCGCCTGCAGTACCACAAGCTTCTGGCACAGCCGTTTTTGCTGGCTGCGATGGTGATGCTGGCTGCATCCGTGTCCTTGCGCTTCTTCCGATTCGGCGGCGTGCAAAAGATGGTTTTAAGTGGCGTGGGCGCGGGCTTTCTGCTCTACGTCCTGTCGAAAGTAACCGAGGATTTGAGCAAGGCCGAGTTGATGCATCCGATCGCTGCGGCGTGGTTGCCCGTGGTTGTGGGCGGCCTCACCGGCTTTTTGGCCTTGCTGTACCAGGAGGACGGGTAGTGGCAGTCGTCGCCGCCCTCCAGATCAGCCTGTCTGCGTCCCGGCGCCACGCCCGCGTGCGCCGCAACGAGAGGCTTTTTGCCGCGATCAGGCCCCTGCTCGCGCTCGTGCTCGCCGTGCTGATGGCCGGTGCGTTCGAGCTTGCGGGCGTGCACCCCGCCGCCGCGCAGGGCTTCACCTACAATCCACGGCCGCCGCAGCCGACGCGGCCGCGCGTGCCCACCGACAACCAGATGCTGGTGCAGGCGGTCGAGGTCGATTACGACTACAACAACAGCCGCGTGTCGGCGGTCGGCAATGTGCAGCTGTTCTACAACGGCACCAGCGTCGAAGCCGACAAGGTGATCTACGACCAGAAGACCAAGCGGCTGCATGCCGAAGGCAACATCCGCATGACGGATGCCGACGGCAAGATCACCTATGCCAATGTCATGGATCTTTCCGACGACTATCGCGACGGTTTCGTCGATTCGCTGCGCGTCGACACCGCCGATGCGACGCGCATGGCCGCGACGCGCTCCGACCGCTCCAACGGCAATTACACCGTGTTCGAGAACGGCGTGTACACCGCCTGCGCCCCCTGCAAGGACGATCCGAAGAAGCCGCCGCTCTGGCAGGTCAAAGGCGCGCGCATCATCCACGATCAGGCCGAGAAGATGCTGTATTTCGAGACCGCGCAGCTCGAGTTCTTCGGCGTGCCGCTCGCCTATATGCCCTACTTCTCGACGCCCGATCCGACTGTGAAGCGCAAGTCGGGCTTCCTGATGCCGGGCTTCACCGAAAACTCGACCTACGGTTTCGGCGTCGACATCCCCTATTACTGGGCGATTGCGCCGGATATGGACGCGACGTTCACCCCGCGCATCACCACGCGTCAGGGCGTGCTGCTGCAGGCCGAGTTCCGCCAGCGCCTGCTCAACGGCTCCTATCAGATCCGCGCCTATGGCATCGACCAACTCGATCCCGGCGCCTTCGCGGGCGGGCCGGGCGACCGCCAGTTCCGCGGCGGCGTCGAGACCAAGGGCCAGTTCGCCATCAACGACAAATGGGTCTGGGGCTGGGACGGCGTAGTCTTGTCGGACTATTACTTCATGTCCGACTACCGCCTGTCGGTCTACAAGGACGCGATGAACTCCTTCCTGGCGCTGCCGACGGAAGCTGTTTCGCAGCTCTATCTGACCGGCGTCGGCAATCGCAGCTATTTCGACCTACGCTCGATCTATTATCTCAGCTTCTCGGGCAACCAGCAGCAGGTCCCCGTCGTCTATCCCGTGCTCGACTACTCGAACGTATTCAACTATCCGATCTTCGGCGGCGAGGTCTCCTACAAGACGAACTTCACCAATTTGACGCGCAACGACGCGGTGTTCGATCCGATCACGACGCTCGCCAACACCAACGGTCTCTGCACGGTCGCTTCCGCCGACCCGCTCGCGCGAACTCCCTCGCAGTGCCTGCTGCGCGGCTTCCCGGGCACCTATACCCGCCTTTCGGTGGAAGCGCAGTGGCGGCGCTCATTCACCGATCCGATGGGCGAGATCTGGACGCCGTTCGCGATCATGCGGGCGGACGCCATCAATGCCGACGTCTCCAACCAGCCCGGCGTCTCCAACTTCCTGCCCGTGGGCGATACGCAAGCGCTGCGGCTGATGCCGACGGTGGGCCTCGAATATCGCTATCCCTTCATCAATGTGCAGCCGTGGGGCTCCACCACGATCGAGCCGATCGCGCAGGTCATCATCCGGCCTAACGAGAGCTATGCCGGCAAGCTGCCCAACGAGGACGCGCAGAGCCTGGTCTACGACGCGAGCAACCTGTTCAGCGTCGACAAGTTCTCCGGCTATGACCGCGTCGAAGGCGGCGGACGCGCCAATGTCGGCGTGCAGTCGACCGTGCAGTTCGACCGCGGTGGGACCATCAAGGTGCTGTTCGGCCAGTCCTACCAGCTGTTCGGCCTCAACTCCTTCGCGGTCCACGACGTCATCAATACCGGCGTCGATTCGGGCTTGGCGACACCGAGATCCGACTATGTCTCCAGCGTGAACTATTCGCCGAACTCGACCTATACGTTCAGCGTGCGCTCGCGCTTCGACGAGCAGACCTGGAACGTGCAGCGCTTCGAGGCCGAGGCGCGGGCCAATTACAATCGCTGGTCGATCAGCATGATGTACGGTAATTACGCGCCGCAGCCGGAACTCGGCTACCTGACCCGCCGCGAGGGCCTGCTCGCGAGCGGCTCGGTCAAGGTCGCGGCGAACTGGGTTGCCACCGGCGCGCTGCGCTGGGACCTGGAAGCGAACAAGCTCAACCAATATGTGGTCGGCGCTGGCTATGTGGACGATTGCTTCGTTCTGGCGGCCAACTACGTCACGTCCTATAACTATTCGGCGGGTTCCGCGCCGCCGACTCTGGGCCATGCCTATATGCTGCAGATCGGCCTGCGTACGCTTGCCAACACATCCTCGGCGGCCTCCGGCGCGGGTGGTATTCAATAGGCCGGCGCCGGTTGCGGAGGGCGAAGCCCCCGGCCCGGCCGAACCTTAATTCGGATAGTCGAGATCAAACATGATCATGACAGCCATCTTCTCGCGTCAGTTTCGCTTTCTCCTGGCCGGATGCATCGCTCTCTGTGCGTTCGCCATGCTGATACCGCCCTCGCCCGCGCAGGCACAAACCGTCGTCGTGATGGTCAACGGCGAGCCCATCACCGATCTCGACATCGAGTCGCGCAGCAAGTTCGACTTCGTCTCCAGCCACAAGCAGTCGAGCCGCCAGGAAGTCATCAAGGAGCTGATCGACGAGAAGCTGAAGATCAAGGAGGCGAAGAAATTCGGCGTCGACCCCGGCGTCTCCGACATCGATCAGGCCTACGGGCAGATGAGCCAGCGCATGCGGATCACGCCCGATCAGCTGACGGCATCGCTGGAGAAGCAGGGCATCCGCCCCGACACGCTGAAGCAGAAGATCAAGACCGACATGGTTTGGGGCAGCCTGGTGCGCGGCCGCTACAAGGAACGCCTGCAGGTCGGTGAAAAGGATGTCGAGGAGAAGGTCAAGGCCGAGGGCGGCGACGATGCGCAGAAGGCCGACGCCTTCGAATACCGGATGCAGCCGGTCGTCCTGATCGTGCCGAAGGGATCGGCGCAAACCGCGATCGAGCTGCGGCAGAAGGATGCCGAGACCCTGCGCTCGCGTATCGAGAGCTGTGAACAGGCCAACCAGTATTTCAAGTCGATGCCCAACGCCGCGATCCGCGATATGGTGATCCGGACCTCGGCCGACATTCCTGCCAATCTGCGCAAGGTGCTTGACGACACCCCGGTCGGCCACCTGACGCCGCCGGAGGTGACCAAGCAGGGCATCGAGATGGTGGCGCTGTGCGCACGCAAACCGACCACCATCGACACGCCGCAGCGCAAGGAAATGCGCGACAAGATGTATCAGCAGAAATACGAGGCGACGTCGAACGCCTATCTGAACGAAATCCGCAAGGCTGCCATGATCGAATACCGTCAGGCCGGCGCCGAAGACTCGAATGCGGAGGAAAATTCGGGCAAGAAATCGAAAGGGCGCCGCAACTAGCCGTTTGCGATCGTCCGGAAATCGCCGAAACATGACTTTTCAAATGACCTTCCGAAGTTCGTGAAGTGGATGCCGCGATGGAGCACGAGCCCCGCAAAGTGGGCACTCGACCGCTCGCGCTGACGCTGGGCGAACCCGCCGGCATCGGGCCCGACATCACGCTTCTGGCCTGGGTCCGCCGGGATGAATTGAAACTTCCTCCGTTCTACCTTCTTGGTGACGCCGGCTTTCTCGAACGGCGTGCCCGCGCGCTGGGCGTCGAGGTACCGCTTGCGGAAGTCGGCCCGAATGACGCGCTCACGGTCTTTGCCGATGCCTTGCCGGTTGTTGCGACGGGCAAGCCTGCAACCGCCGAACCCGGCCGGCCCGACACTTCCAGCGCCGAAGCCGCGATTGCCTCGATCCGCCGCGCGGTCGCCGATGCGCGCGCGGGACACGCCGGCGCCGTCGTTACCAATCCGATCGCGAAAAGCGTGCTCTACAGCGCGGGCTTTCGTCATCCCGGCCATACCGAGTTTCTCGCCGAGCTCGCAGCGAGCAACGGCACGGCCCCGCAGCCGGTGATGATGCTGTGGTCCCCCACGCTCGCCGTGGTGCCGGTGACGATCCACTTGTCGCTGCGCGAGGCAATCGCTCAGCTATCGACCGGGCTGATCGTCTCGACCGCGCGCATCGTCGCCGATGGCCTGAAGCGAAGTTTCGGCCTCGCCCGCCCTCGCCTCGCGCTGTCCGGTCTCAATCCGCATGCGGGCGAAGACGGTTCGCTCGGCGGCGAGGACAAGGCTATCGTCGCGCCGGCCGTGGAAATGCTGCGCGCCGATGGCATCGACGCGCGAGGCCCGCTGCCGGCCGACACCATGTTCCACGAAGCCGCGCGGAAAACCTATGACTGCGCGGTCTGCATGTATCACGACCAGGCGCTGATCCCGATCAAGACACTCGCCTTCGACGATGGCGTCAATGTCACGCTGGGGCTGCCGTTCATCCGCACCTCGCCCGACCACGGCACCGCCTTCGATATTGCCGGAAGCGGCCGAGCCAATCCGGCGAGTCTGGTCGCGGCCTTGCGCCTGGCCGACCGCATGGCGGCCGCGAAAACTTCATGAGCGCGATCGACGACCTGCCGCCGCTGCGCGACGTCATTCGCGAACATTCGCTGTCGGCGCGCAAATCACTCGGCCAGAATTTTCTGCTCGATCTCAACCTCACGGCCCGCATCGCGCGCGGGGCTGGGCCGCTGGAAGGCGCGACCGTCGTCGAAATCGGCCCCGGCCCTGGCGGACTGACGCGGGCGCTGCTCGCGCTCGGTGCGGCGCATGTCATCGCCGTCGAGCATGACGAGCGCGCCATCCCGGCGCTTGAGGCGGTCGCGCGGCGCTATCCGGGGCGACTCGAAATCGTCTGCGCCGACGCGCTGGCTTTCGATCCAACACCCTATCTCGGCACGGCCAGGGCCAAGATCGTCGCCAACCTGCCCTACAACATCGCCACCAACCTCTTGATCGGCTGGCTCTCGATCGAGCCGTGGCCGCCCTGGTACGACATGATGGTGCTGATGTTTCAGCGCGAGGTGGCGATGCGCATTGTCGCGCGCGAGAACGAGGAGGCCTATGGCAGGCTCGGCGTGCTCGCCAACTGGCGCTGCGAGACAAAAATCCTGTTCGATATTTCGCCGGCTGCCTTCGTGCCGCAGCCCAAGGTGACGTCGTCAGTGGTGCGGCTGGTGCCGCGGCCACAGCCAGAGCCCTGTGACCGCCGGGCGCTGGAGCAGGTTGCTGCCGCCGCCTTCAACCAGCGCCGGAAAATGCTGCGCCAGAGCCTGAAATCGCTGCCAGTCGATCCGCTGCGGCTTCTGGCCGCCGCCGACATCGATCCCGCACGGCGCGCCGAGACCGTTCCAGTCTCGGGCTTTGTTGCCATGGCGCGTGAATTGGCGGATACACGGAATGAAAAATCGAACAAGCGTTAGCGCATGATCCGGACCCAAGGGCCGCGTTAGCGCAAAATGTGAAGCGGCTTTCCGAAGAGATCATGCGCAAACAATAAGGGAGAATTCCAGATGGCACAGATGCGCCGGCAATCGCTGGTCAAATTCGATGCGCCGCTCTGCGAGACCATCGTCGATACGCCTAAGGCGCAAGGCAAAGAGGTGCTGGTCCGCATCGAGCGCTGCGGGCTCTGCCATTCCGACCTGCACATCCAGGACGGCTACGCCGATCTCGGCGGCGGCAAGCGGCTCGACACCACGCGCGGCATGACGCTGCCTTTTACGCTCGGCCATGAGATCGCCGGCGTCGTGGATGACGTGGGACCTGACGTCGTAAAAGACCTGATCGGCAAAAAGAAGGCGGTCTTTCCCTGGATCGGCTGCGGCCAGTGCCGCGATTGCCTGAACGGCGATGAAAATCTCTGCATCAAGCAGCGCTTCCTCGGCGTTTCCATCGACGGCGGCTTTGCAACCCATGTGCTGGTGCCTGACGCCAAATATCTCCTTGATTATGATCCGCTGCCGGTCAACCAGGCCGCGACCTTGATGTGCTCGGGCGTGACCGCCTATGGCGCGCTGAAGCGGCTGGTCGACCGGCCGCGGCAGCGCAATCTGCTGCTCATCGGGCTTGGCGGCGTAGGCCAGATGGGCCTGTCGTTCGCGCAGGCCATGTTCAAGCAGAAGATCAGCGTGGCGGATCTAAATCCCGCCGCGCGGGAAACCGCGCTGCAGAACGGCGCCGCCTTCGCCTACGACCCGTCTGAGCCCGACATCGTTAAACGAATTGTCAGGGAGACTGAAGGCGGCTTTGATGAGATCGTCGACTTCGCCGGCAACGAGAAGTCGATGGCGTTCGCGGTTTCCGTGGTCGCACGCGGCGGCAAGATCGTGGTGTCCGGCCTGATGGGCGGCAATTTCAGCCTGCCGATGGTACAGTGGGTCTACAAGCGCATGACCATCGAAGGGTTCATGGTTGGCACCCTCGCCGAAGGGCACGAATTGATGGCGCTGGCGCGCGCCGGGAAGATCAAGCCGACGCCCATGCGGGAAGAGCCGATGGGCGATGTTCAAAAATGGATCGACGCGTTGCGAGCCGGGAAAGTCGTGGGACGTATCGTCTTAAGAAACTAGAACCATAAAAGTCTCGCCGGCCTCGCCGTAAAAAAACGGGAGGAAGAAGATGGCCTGGAGGAAACCTTTGGCGCACGCCGCAGCTGTTGCGGCACTTGCGCTTGTCGCCGCGAACCCGGCATTGGCGCAGAAGAAATACGGCCCCGGCGTCACCGACAAGGAAATCAAGATCGGCACGACGACACCCTTCAGCGGCCCGGCCTCCGCCTATTCGGCCGGTGCGGTCTCCGCCACCGCCTATTTTCAGAAGGTCAATGACGAAGGCGGCGTGAACGGACGCAAGATCAACTACATCGCCCTCGATGACGCCTATAGCCCGCCGAAGACGGTCGAGCAGATCCGCCGCCTGATCGAAAGCGAGGAAGTGCTGTTCCTGGTCAACCCCGTAGGCACGGCGACCAACATGGCAGTGGTGAAATACATCAACCAGAAGAAGGTGCCGCATCTCTTCGTCGGCTCCGGCGCGACCGTTTTCAACGATCCAGAACATTATCCGTGGACGTTGAGCTGGACGCCGCACTACGCCTCCGAAGGCGGGATCTACGCCAAATGGATTCTCTCGAACAAGCCCGACGCCAAGATTGGCATCCTCTCGCAGAATGACGATCTCGGCCGCGACTATCTCATCGGCTTCAAGCGCGGGCTCGGCGAGAAGGCCGACAAGATGATCGTGTCGCAGCTGACCTACAACACCAGCGACCCGACGGTGGATTCACAGATCGTGTCGATGAAGGCCGCCGGCGCCAACGTGCTCATGATCTTCTCGGTGCCGAAATTTGCCGCGCAAGCGATCCGCAAGGCCTATGACATCGACTGGCACCCGCAGGAGTTCGTCTCCAGCGTTGGCTCCTCCATTGCCGGCGCGATCCGGCCGGCCGGCTTCGAAGCCGCCAAGGGCATCATCTCCGCTGCCTACCAGAAGGACCCGGCCGATCCACAATGGCGCGACGATCCCGAGATGAAGGTCTGGAACGCGTGGATGGACAAATACAATCCGCATGTCGACAAGAGCGACTATTACGCGCCCTACGGCTACAACATCGGCCACGCGGTGGTGGCGCTGCTCAAAGTGTGCGGCGACAATCTCACGCGCGAGAATATCATGGACAAGGCCACGCATCTCGACATGGAGCTGCCGCTGTTGTTGCCGGGCATCAAGCTGACGTCGAGCCCGACCGATCACCGCCCGATCAAGCAGATGCGGCTGGTGCGCTTCAACGGCGAGCGCTACGTGCTGTTCTCCGACGTGCTCGCGAGCGAGTGATGGAGGCTGGCGCGCGCCCCCAAATCCTGGCTTTTCGGGGGCGAGAACCTAGCCCGAATTAAGCCCAATCCTCTCCGGATTTGCGGCCTATTGCGACCCAACTCTTCGACGAGATTGGGAACTCGTAATATGCCGCGTAGCGTAACCGGAGATGCGTATGTCGAACGTCCCAGCGAAAATCGCGTCGGCCCTCTTTGTCACCGCCGCCATTGGCCTGGGCGCTGCCGCAACGGGACTACCGGACTACACCGCAAAGGCAGCCGACGGCTGTCTGACGGAGCCGCAGGGCGCAACGCCGCAAGGCCAACATTGGTATTATCGTAGCGAGCGCGGCACCGGCCGCAAATGCTGGTACCTGCGCGGAGAAGGCGAACAAGCCGCGCGCGCGGACGCGCCAGACGCCGTTGCCTCCGCGAGGCCGGCGCCGCGAAGGGAGGATCTTGCAACCACGCGTTCGATCGCCGATGCGCACGCCGAGATCAGCACGCGCGTCGCGGACGAGGCGACACCTTCGGTTTGGCCGAACCCGCCAGTGGCGGCGGCCGCGCCGGCGGCTCCTGCCGCTCCTGCCGACAACAATGCAGGAAACTCGCCGCTGGCGTCTCGCTGGCCCCAATCCACCGGCGCGGCTCCAGCGGACTCGAGCGCGGCCCCGGCGGAACAGGCACCCGAAGCCTCGCTGATGGTCGCGGATGCGCAACCCGACACGGCCGCCGATCCCGCGCAGCAGCAGCAGCCCGGCGTTCCGCCGCCTCCGATGTCCGCCCCGCCCGGGCGGAAGACCGGCTCGATCCAGATGCTGCTCCTGGTGGCGGGCGGCGCGCTGGCGCTGGCCGGACTGACCGGTAGCGCCGTGTACCGCCTGGGCCGCCGCCGCAAACGCAACGACTGGCTGCGCCAGAGGTCCAACTGGCAATCGGAAGAAAATCCGGATAACCCGCCATGGGTTGAACCCGCGTTCGCGCAGCCGCACACGGCGCTGACGGACCTCGACGAGGTGCCCGGGGTTGTGCCGCAGTCTGATTTTACAGATTCTGTCGGCGAACCCGAGGACACCGACGAGCAGGTTGAGAAGATCGAGGAATTTCTGGCCCGCCTGACCGCACAGTTGCGTCAGGAGATGGAGACGCGCGGCGAGCGCGATGCACACGCGCCGTCGTGAAGTTCGATCCTCATCCTGCGGAGCACGCCTGTGGCGCGCGAGATTATGGACAGATCGCCGTATGAGGCCACCTCAGTCGGCGGCCTCATACGGCGATCGGAATCCGTCTTAGACGAATCCAGGACAATCCTGCTGGAGCTTGGCAAGCTCCCAGGCAATCAGGCCTGGGGGCTTCTGAATTTTGATGCGCCCGCCGCTGACTGACTCCAGCTCGTCGACTGTCAATTCGTCGACGCTCAATTCACGATTTTCGCTATTTTGATCGGTCATGACATTTTCCTGCTTGTCTCGGGACGGGACCATTCCCGTCAACCGTGATCGCAAGGGCTAGGACAGTCCGTCATCGGTCGCCGTGATAGTTGTCACACAGCAATAGCGACAGCACCGCGGCGAGGCCGTCTATTTCTCCAGCTGTCGCGCCAGCTCGCGCACGAAGGTGGTCAGCCCGGTGCGGCGTTCGCGCTTCAGCCGCTCGGCCTTGAGGATCGACTGTACCTCGGCAAATGCCTCGTCGATCTCGTGGTTGATGACGATGTAATCGTATTCGGCCCAGTGGCTCATTTCGTGGCTGGCGCGGCTCATCCGGCGGCGGATCACGTCGGCCGAATCCTGCGCGCGCGAATGCAGGCGCTTTTCCAGATCCGCCGCCGACGGCGGCAGGATGAATACGCTGACGACGTCGGCGCGCGCCTTTTCACGCAATTGCTGCGTACCCTGCCAGTCGATGTCGAACAGCACGTCCTGCCCCGCCGTCAGCGCGGTCTCGACGGGTCCGCGCGGCGTGCCGTAGCGGTTGTCGAACACATTGGCCCATTCGAGCAGCTCGTTCCGCTTCACCATGTTTTCGAAGCGGGCGTGATCGACGAAGAGATAGTCCTTGCCGTCGACCTCGCCCGGACGCATGGGGCGCGTGGTCGCTGACACCGACATCCGCAACCCGCTTATGCGCTCCATCAACAGGCGCGACAGCGTGGTCTTGCCCGCGCCCGAGGGCGAGGACAGCACGAACATCAGGCCGCGCCGTTCCACTCCGTCAAAGCCGCGCCGTTGCGCCATCTCGACTCACTCCAGATTCTGGACCTGCTCGCGGAACTGCTCGACCACGTTCTTCATTTCCAGCCCGGTGTTGGTCAGCTCGATGTCGTTGGATTTCGAGCAGCAGGTGTTGACCTCGCGGTGAAATTCCTGCGCCAGGAAATCGAGTCGCCGACCGATCGGCCCGCCCTTGCCGATCAGCTCGCGGGCCTGCGAGATGTGGGAGGCGATACGGTCGAGCTCCTCGCGGATGTCGGCTTTCGCCGCGATCAGCAGCGCTTCCTGGGTCAGGCGGTCGGCATCGAAGCGATCGGAGGTCTCGAGCAGGGCCGCGACCTGTTCGGCGAGCCGCGCGCGAACGGCTTCGGGCTTGCGTCCGGGCGCAGCCTCCGCCCGCCTGGCAAACCCCTCGACCTCGTCCATGCGCTGCGAGAGGATTTGCCCGAGGGCTGCGCCCTCGCGCTTGCGCATCGCGACGAGGTTTGTCAGCGCCTCGTCGAAGGCGGCCGCCGCCGCGGCCTTCGCCGCCTTGTCCTCTTCCTCGTTGCTTTCGGATTCGACCACTTCGATGACGCCCTTGATCGCGAGCAGCCCGTCGATGCTCGGCGCGACCGCATCGATCCTGGCGGCGAGCTGGCCCGCGACCTTCACGACGGAGGCAAGCACGTCCTCATTGATGCGCACGCTCGAGAGCGCGTTGGCGCGCTTGACGTTGAAATTGGCGTAGACCGTGCCGCGCGACAACACCTCGCCGGCGCGCTTCTTCGCATGAGCCTCGAGTTCGTCCCAGCCCGGCGGCAGCCGCAGGCGCAGGTCAAAGCCCTTGGCGTTGACCGACTTCAGCTCCCACTCGAACGCGTAGGGTCCGCTTGCGCCGTGGCTGCGGGCAAAGCCGGTCATGCTCGACAGCGCCATGGTCTGAAACTCTCCGAGGGACGGACAAAAAGATGGTCGCAGATTCGCGTAACACCAACGCGCGCGGACCATAAGACCTTTTTGGGAAATGTGGAGTCCGGGGCGTTAACGCCGGACCGACAGCTATTGCTGGACCGTCGGCGCAGCTGGCGCCGATTGCGCAGCTCCTTGCCGGGGCGCGGGCGCTCGCACCGGCCGCTTTGCAGCCGGCGGCCTGGTGGGGGTGGTCCCGGTCGCAGGCAGCGCATCTGCGGCAGCGGGCGCAGCCGCGACCGGCGCCTGTGCGTCGTCGGCCGGCTCGACCGTGTCGATCTGGACCTGCTTCTCGATCGTGCGGAGCCTGGCGACGTTCTTCTGATGCTGGTCGTAGGTTTCGGTGAAGGCATGGCCGCCAGTGCCGTCGGCGACGAAGAACAGATCACGCGTGCGCGCCGGATTGGCGGCGGCCTCCAGCGAGGCGCGGCCGGGATTGGCGATCGGCCCGGGCGGCAGGCCGTCGATCACATAGGTGTTGTAGGGCGAGGGTTGGGTGATCTCGCTGCGCTTGATCGGTCGCCCGAGCGTACCCTTGCCGCCGACGAGGCCGTAGATGATGGTCGGATCGGACTGCAGTTTGATCTTCTGCTTGAGGCGATTGACAAACACCGCGGCAACGCGGCTACGCTCGTCAGGCTTGCCGGTTTCCTTCTCCACGATGGAAGCCAGCGTGATCAGTTGCTCCGGCGATTTGAGCGGAACGTCCTGACTGCGACGCTCCCAGATTTCGGCGACCGCGCGCTTCTGCGCCGCTTGCATGCGCTGGATCACCTGTTCGCGGCTGGTGCCACGCGGAAACTTGTAGGTCTCGGGCAACAGCGTCCCCTCGCGCGGGATTTCGCGCACCGAGCCCGAGAAGAGATCATTGTCCGAAAGTTTTGCGATGATCTGCTCGGAGGTCAGCCCCTCCGCGATCGTGACCGAATGCTGCACCACCTTGCCTTCGACGATGGTGGCGATGACGTCGCGCAGGCTCGCGTTCTTCTGGAACGAGTATTCGCCCGGCTTCAGCTCGGAACTGGCCTTCATCGCGAGCACGCCGCCGATGAACATCCAGGGATTGACGTTGATCACGCCTTCGCGCTGCAGGACGTTGGCGATGTCCCGTTTGCCGGCGCGCGCCGGGATATTGACGACCTTGTCCTCTTTCAAGGGTCCCGGCGATTCCAGCACCTGCCTGCCATAATAATACGCGGTGCCGGTTCCGATCAGCAGCAGCAGCACGATCGTGATGATGGCGTTGCCGACCACGACAAAGGGATTGCGGGCGCGTTCGGAGCGCTTGGGCGGCGGCGGTACCTGCTCGGGCTCCAGCGCGGCGCGCGGACTCCGGGGCGAAATGGGCGGCCTTTCACTCATCGATGCAACCTGAATCCTGTCGCTCTAGAGCATGATCCGGAAATGTGGATGCCTGTCTTCCGAGAACATCATGCTCAATCAAGAATCTGGAGCGCGATAGCAGTTCATCCTGATCCTGTCGCACTCTAATGGCCTCACGCTTGCGCGAGCGGCCGGTGGTCTTCGCCCGATCTAACGATTTAGCACTGAATGCGGCGAAACGGTGTTTCTAGCTACCCGATTCCCCGTGAGCTGCATCAATTGATTACGCGCTGAAGGATGACAGAAGCGTTGGTGCCGCCAAAACCGAATGAATTGGACAGCGCCGTATTGATCTCGCGTTTGCGCGCCGCATGCGGCACGAGATCGATCGCCGTTGCTACCGATGGATTGTCGAGATTGATGGTCGGCGGGGCGATATTGTCACGAATCGCGAGAATCGAGAAGATCGCCTCGATTGCACCGGCCGCACCCAGCAGATGCCCGGTCGAGGACTTCGTCGACGACATCGATACCTTTGACGCCGCATTGCCGAGCAGTCGTTCGACTGCGCCGAGCTCGATCTCGTCGCCGACCTGCGTCGAGGTGCCGTGCGCGTTGATGTAGTCGATATCGGCGGCCGTGATGCCGGCGCGCTTCATCGCAGCCGACATGCTGCGGAAGGCGCCATCGCCGTCCGGCGAGGGCGACGTGATGTGATAGGCATCGCCGGACAGGCCATAACCGGTGACCTCGGCATAGATCCTCGCGCCGCGCGTCCTGGCGTGCTCATATTCCTCGAGGATCACTACGCCGGCGCCCTCGCCCATGACAAAACCGTCGCGGTCCTTGTCATAGGGCCGCGACGCTTTTTCCGGCGTCTCATTGAAGCCCGTCGACAACGCACGTGCCGCGCAAAAACCGGCCATACCGATCCGGCAGACCGGCGATTCCGTGCCGCCCGCGACCATGACGTCCGCGTCGCCGAGCGCGATCAGCCGGCTGGCGTCGCCGATCGCATGCGCGCCGGTCGAACAGGCCGTGACCACCGCGTGGTTAGGCCCCTTCAGCCCGTGCTCGATCGAAACATAGCCGGAGGCGAGGTTGATCAGGCGGCCGGGAATGAAGAACGGCGAGACCTTCCGCGGCCCGCGCTCCTTCAACAGGATCGCGGTGTCGGCGATGCCGGAGAGACCGCCGATGCCGGAGCCGATCATGGTGCCGGTGGCGCACTTCTCCTCTTCCGTCGAAGGATGCCAGCCCGCGTCATCGAGCGCCTGTTTCGCGGCGGCCATCGCGAAGATGATGAAATCGTCGACCTTGCGCTGGTCCTTCGGCTCCATCCACTGGTCGGGATTGAAGCTGCCGTCGCCGCCGTCACCGCGCGGAACGACGCAGGCGATCTTGCTCGGCAGATCGGACACATCGAAAGTGTCGATAACGCGTGCACCGCTCGCCCCCTCGAGGATCCGCTGCCAGCTCGCCTCCACGCCGCAGCCGAGCGGCGACACCATGCCGAGGCCCGTGACGACAACCCGTCTCATGTGTGCGACTCCAGCCCGGAAACGGCGGCCTGCAACAAGAGACCGGCCGACCGCATTACGGCTCGGCCGGTTTCGTCGTTACCGCGCGAGGCGTCAGCTTTTTGCGTTCTTCTCAAGAAACTTGGTGGCGTCGCCGACGGTGAGAATCGTTTCCGCGGCGTCGTCGGGAATCTCGCAACCAAACTCTTCTTCAAATGCCATCACGAGCTCGACCGTGTCGAGGCTGTCAGCGCCGAGGTCGTCAATGAAGCTCGCGTTGTCGACCACTTTTTCGGGCTCAACACCAAGATGTTCGACCACGATCTTCTTAACCCGCTCGCCAATCTCACTCATCGTTCAACCTCGTGCTTGTTTCCTTGACCCGACCCCAGGATGATACGAGCCATCGTGGTCGTTAAACTTCCTTCGAAAGTCGCGCATAAACCTGATTTGGCCCCATTACCAGCGCCCCGTGTTTTCAAAGCTCGTGAACCATCGTGGCGGCAGGTCACAGGAACTTCAATCGGCGGCACTGGCCGACGCAAAACCCCCCGCGTCACGGCAGGCTCCGCTCCGCCAATATACAGGGTTTCCAAATCCTGCAATGGCGTTCTTTGCCCATCCCATTCGGGGGGGTCGGTTATCATACTTCAAAAGCCTTGGCCATAAGTCCCGGATAGCGCAGGGAAACGGCGTTTCGCCGCATGCCGGGGCTTCGGCCGCCACCTCAGATCATAGCCATGCCGCCGTTGATATGGAGGGTCTGTCCGGTGACGTAGCCGGACTCGTTGGAGGCGAGGAAAACCGCGGCGGCGGCGATGTCCTCGGGGGTGCCAAGCCGCGCCGCCGGAACCTTGGACAGGATGGTCTCGCGCTGCTTGTCGTTGAGCGCATCCGTCATCGGCGTCTTGATGAATCCAGGCGCAATGCAATTGGCGGTCACGTTGCGCTTGGCGTATTCGGCACCGATGGTCTTGATCAGCCCGATCAGGCCCGCCTTCGACGCCGTGTAGTTGGCCTGCCCGGGATTGCCGGTGACGCCGACCACCGAGGTGATGGCGATGATGCGGCCGAAGCGCTTGCGCATCATCAATTTGGTCGCGGCCCGCGCCAGGCGGAAGGTTGCGGAGAGGTTGACGTTGATGACCTCGTCCCAATCCTCATCGCGCAACTGCACAAAGAGATTGTCGCGGGTGATGCCGGCATTGGCGACGAGGATGTCGACCTGCCCCATCGCCGCCTCGGCCGCGGGCACAAGCGCCTCAACCTCGGCGCTGTCGGAGAGATTGCAGGGCAGCACATGCACGCGCTGGCCCAGCCTGGCGGCGATGCCGTCCAGCACCTCGCGGCGCGTCCCCGAGATAGCAACCGCGGCGCCTTGCGCATGCAGGGCCTGCGCGATCGCGCCGCCGATGCCGCCGGTCGCACCGGTCACGAGCGCCGTCCTGCCACTCAAATCGAACATCAAATTCTCCTCACGCGGACTGCGCGGCCGCAACCGCGTCCTTGGCCGTGGCGATATCGCCGGGTCCCCCGACCGAAACGCCAATTGCGCCATCGGCAATGCGCTTGACGAGCCCACTTAGCACTTTGCCGGCGCCGATCTCCAGGAATCGCGTGACGCCGTGCGAGGCCATATAGGCCACCGACTCGCGCCAGCGCACCGTTCCCGTGACCTGCTCGACCAGGCGGCGGCGGATTTCGTCGGGATCCGATATGGCGGACGCCAGTACGTTCGACACCAGCGGCGAGGCCGGCTTGTTGATGGCGACCTCGGAGAGCGCCTTCGCCATCGCGTCGGCGGCGGGCTGCATCAGCCTGCAATGGAAAGGTGCCGACACCGGCAGCAGCATGGCGCGTTTGGCGCCTTTGGTCTTGGCGATCTCGACGGCGCGGTCCACCGCCGCCTTGTCGCCGGAAACCACGACCTGTCCGCCGCCATTGTCATTGGCGGCCTGGCAAATCTGGCCCTGGGCCGCTTCGCTCGCGACCACAACTGCTGCCTCGTAATCCAGGCCCAAAAGTGCGGCCATGGCGCCCACGCCGACCGGCACCGCCTTTTGCATCGCAAGCCCACGGGTGCGCAGCAACCGAGCGGTATCCGATAGGGTCAGACTGCCGGCCGCCGCCAGCGCCGAATACTCGCCGAGCGAATGGCCGGCGACAAAGGCCGCATCCCGGCCGACCGACAAGCCGGCCTCGGTCTCCAGCACCCGCAAGGTGGCGATAGAGACCGCCATCAGCGCCGGCTGGGTGTTTTCCGTGAGTTGCAGCCTCTCGGCCGGTCCCTCCCAGATGGTCTGGGTGAGCTTCTCGCCGAGTGCCGCATCGACTTCGTCGAACACGGTTTTGGCAGCCGGAAAGGCCTCGGCCAGCGCCTTGCCCATCCCGACCGCCTGCGAACCCTGCCCCGGAAAAGTGAATGCTGCCGTCATCGGCGCCCCCCAAACGTCCAATCTGGCCCAAGTTTGGGCCGTAAGACACCGGCCATGCCCGTCATGTCAAGCCAAGCGGCCGTTTTGGGCCAAATCGCGCACTTTTTCAGGCCTCTTTTCCTTGCCATTCCGCGCAAAATCCGTATAAAGCGCGCCATCCGTGGGTCCCCGGCCGGGAGCTGAACGGACGGTCTCAACAATTCATTCCTTGAGTTGATGTGGCAGGGCCAGTCGGCCCGTCGTCCCGTGTTTCCGCCTTTGAGCTTATCTTGCGAGTCCTTTCCGAAGGTCTCGAAGGGCTTGACGCCGAGAGCCACGCCAACATGAAGGAAAGGACCCTCATGCCTCTGTATGAGCATGTATTCCTCGCGCGTCAGGACGCGAGCACCCAACAGGTGGAAGAACTGACCACCCAGATGACCGGCATTGTCGAACAGGCCGGCGGCAAGATCACCAAGACCGAGAACTGGGGCGTGCGTTCCCTCACCTATCGCATGAACAAGAACCGCAAGGCGCACTTCGTGCTGCTCAACATCGACGCGCCGTCTTCGGCGATCGCCGAGATCGAGCGGCAGGAGCGCATCAGCGAGGACGTGATCCGCTATCTCAGCGTCCGCGTCGAGGAGCACGAGGAAGGCCCGTCTGCGATGATGCGCAAGGCCGATCGTGACCGTGAGCGCGACGACCGTGGCGGTGGCGGCTTCCGCGGCGACCGCGAAGGCGGTGGCTTCCGTGGCGACCGTGAAGGCGGCGGTTTCCGTGGCGGCGACCGCGAAGGCGGCGGCTTCCGTGGCGATCGCGGCCCGCGCCGTCCCCGCGAAGACGCCCCCGAAGCTACCGGCGGTGAGGAGTAAGAATCATGGCTGAAGCTGGTGCACGCCGTCCGTTTTTCCGCCGCCGCAAGACCTGCCCGTTCACGGGTCCGAACGCGCCGAAGATCGACTACAAGGATTCCAAGCTGTTGATGCGTTACGTCTCCGAGCGCGGCAAGATCGTGCCGAGCCGCATCACCGCCGTCTCCGCCAAGAAGCAGCGTGAACTCGCCCGCGCCATCAAGCGCGCGCGCTTCCTTGGGCTGCTTCCCTACGTTATTCGCTAGTACATCGACGATCGGCGGTCTCTGCCGCCGATCGCAACATTCATAAGGCTTCCGGGTCATCCGGTTGCCGATGGTTGGGGCTCCAGGGGCGCCTCTAACCGCTCGAAGGGGGCGGGACAGCTGATGATCGTAACCGTTCTCATTGGGCTTGCTGCCGGCTGCGCGTCGGCGCTGATGTTCGCCGCGCTCAACTCGGGCGCGCTGATCTCACTATTGCTGCTCTATCTGACACCGCTGCCCCTGATGGTGGCGGCGATCGGATGGGGACCGCTTTGTGCTTCGATCGGCGGCATCGTTGCTTCCGTCTGCCTTGGCGCAATATTCGGACTGCCGCTCTGCATCGCTTTTGCGATCGGAGTTGCTCTGCCCGGCTGGTGGCTCGGCCATCTCGTGCTGCTGGGACGGCCGGTTGCGGGCGCAGCGCCGTCCGGCAACGGCGCGGCTCCGGTCGAGCCCGATCTCGAATGGTACCCGGTCGGCCGCCTCCTCCTCTGGATCGCGGGCTTCGCTGCGCTCACAACCATTGCCGCGCTGCTCACGCTCGGCACCGATGCCGCCACCATTTCCGACACGTTGCGGCGCGGGCTGACGCACATCTTCAACCCGCCCAACAGAGAACCTGCGCCGGCCGAAATCCAGCAATGGATCGGCGCGCTGGCCACGCTGGCGCCGATCGCAGCCGCCACCGTCGCCATGCCGACGCTGACACTGAACCTGTGGCTCGCTGCGAAGATCACGGCGACGTCGGGAAAACTGCATCGCCCGTGGCCGGATCTGCGAACCGCCGCACTGCCGCCGATGACGCTGGCCGTGCTCTGCGTAGCGGTGGCGCTCTGTTTCACCGGCGGGCTATTGGCCATCTTCGCCAAGATCATCACCTCGGCGCTGATGATGGCTTACGCCTTCACCGGTTTCGCGGTGCTGCACACCCTGACCCTGGCGCTCAAAAGCCGCGCGTTCTGGCTGGGCTCGACCTACACCGTCGTCGTGCTGTTCGGCTGGCCGGTGCTGGTCGTGGTTACGCTCGGACTTGCCGACGCCGTGTTCGGCCTGCGCGCCCGCTATCAGCGCTCGCGGCCGCCGCCGCTGCCCGCCCCCTGAAATCAACCCTTGAACTCGAACACACCACTCATAAGGAGAACGAATATGGAAGTCATTTTGCTGGAACGTGTGGCCAAGCTCGGTCAGATGGGCGAAATCGTAAAAGTTCGCGACGGTTACGCGCGCAACTTTCTCTTGAAGCGCAAGAAAGCCCTGCGCGCGACGGCGGAGAACCGCGCCAGGTACGACGGCATGAAAGCCGACCTCGAGGCCAACAACCTCCAGGCCAAGTCGGAAGCGAGCAAGGCCGCGGAGAAGATTGACGGGCGCGACGTCATCATCATCCGCCAGGCCTCGGAAAGCGGCCAGCTGTTCGGCTCGGTCTCGGTGCGCGATATCGTCGCCGCGCTCGAGGCGGACAAGATCCACGTCAGCCGCCCGCAGGTCTGGCTCGACGCGCCGATCAAGGCGATCGGCTACCAGAAGGTCACGATCGCCGTGCATCCGGAAGTCGAGGCCACGATCACCGTGACCGTTGCCCGCAGCGCCGATGAGGCCGAGCGCATCAAGCGCGGCGAGGACATCTCCACCCGTCAGGAAGATCAGGACGCCGCCGCCGAAGCGCTGGCCGCGGCCGGCGAGTTCTTCGATCCGGAAGCCCAGCGCGACGACGTCGAGCAGCCGGCTCAGCCGGAGGCGCCCGCCCCGAACTAAGACGCTCTCTCTCGCATCCCAGAAGCCCGGCTTGTTCAAGCCGGGCTTTTTTCTTGGCTTTTTTCCTACGTTTTTTCCAGGATCGTGGTGGCGTTGTCGAACAGGAATGCGGTGACGACTCCTTGGAAGAAGCCGTGCTGCTGCAACTCGCTCCTCAACGCAGACTGGCGCGTGATTTGTCGTTCAAGCGGCGCAGTTATTGCGAAATCGGCGGTGCAGGCGGTCCGGCCGGTGCCACCGGAGGCTGGAGCGGCTCGGTTGACGCCGTCACGGCGGGTGCCGCTGGCGGCGGCGTGGCGTTGGCAGGCAGGGGAACGGCCATCTCTGTGCCCGCCGGGGCCGGGGGGACTGCGGCAGTCTGCGCCGGGGCTGGCGCTGCAGCCGGCGGCGTTGCCGCGGCTGGCGCCGGGGCTGTTGCAGGCCCGGTTGCAGCCGTCGATGGCACGGGCGTTACCGGCGGGACCGGATCGGGCCGGAGCGCCGGCGTATCAGCCGGCTGCTCGGCCTTGGCTGCCTGCGAACGCCCCTCCTCCGCGGGCTTCGCCGCCTCGGGCTTGGCTTCAGGCTTGCTGTCTTCCCTGGCGGCGCTCTCGCTCTTGGACTCGCTCTTGGGCGCCTCGGAGGCAGCCGGCTCTTCCTTCGGCGTTTCCCTGGACGATTCCTTCGGCAATTCCTCGCCGGGCCTGCCGCGCTTGGTCAGCTTTTGCTTGGCGTTCTTGCGACCATCCGGTCCGCGCTCGGTACCCGCCCGCTCCGCTTCCGGCTTGGGCTCCTGCCTGGGCTCGGCCGTCGGCGCAGTCGCCTCTTGCGGTCCAGCGTTCGGATGGATTCTGCGACCCCAACGGTCGAGTTGCTCGAGTGGTCCGTTGGGCCTCGACTCTTGCCTGGCTTCCTGTTTCGCGCCCTCTTTAGATCCCTCCTTGGTCCCCTTGGCTCCCTCCTTGGCTCCCTTTGGCGCATCACTGCCCATGCGGGTATCGGTCGCGCCATTGGAGACGAGATAGGACGCGAGCACGCCGGCCATATTGGGGCTCGTGGTGTAATGCTGGCGCAGGAAGCTCGGCAGTGATGACGGCGACACCGTCTTCAAAAGGCCTCGCGGGCTCTTGTGGCAGGCGTTGCAGGTGCCCGCAAAAATCTGCGAAGGAGTTTTGCCGGCATCGAGGTTTTCCTGCGCCTGCGCCCGTCCTGCGGCCAAGAGACCGATTGACAGCAGCACCGTCGCTAGACTGAGCGCTCGGCTCGACATTCTTCTCAACTCTCCAGATGCGGAAAATCCGTGTCCAGCGTCGCCGGGACTCCACTCGGGCGGCTCGCGGCGGGTCACCTTTTAGCCGATTATCGCGCGAATGGAAGCAGGCCCTCCGACGCAACTGCGTGAATGCCGCATTTGAAATATCCACTGTGTCTACAATGCACTAGCGGCGACACCGCCCCCGCCGAATTTGAGCAAATCTGGACGCAATGGGAACCACGACGCCCCATTTGACGTTGATGTATAGCTGGGGAAATCAGCATCTTCCGCGATAGTGCGTTGCGGGGAGTTCAATGGACCACCTCTTACGTCTTTTTCTGGGCAGGTTTATCCACAGCGGTTCGATTACATTCACGACCGCTGCCGGGGCAAAGTTCACCTGCGGCGATGGAACCGGTACTCACGTCGCCGCCCGCTTCCTCACCCGACAAGCCGAAACCCGGATGTTGCTGAATCCCGAGCTCGCGCTTGGCGAAGCCTATATGGATGGCAGCTTCATCGTCGAGGAAGGTTCGATTGCGGACGTGCTCGCGGTCCTGCTGGGTCAACCCGAAGTGCTGCCTGGCTGGGCGAAGCCACAATGGTGGACGCGGTATCTGATGCGACACGTCAGGGAGTTCAATTTGCGCAGGACGTCGCGCCGAAACGTTGCGCATCACTACGACCTCGACGGCCGTCTATATTCGCTCTTTCTCGATTCCGACCGGCAATACAGCTGTGCCTATTTCGACCGCCCGGACGAGAGCCTCGACGACGCCCAGCTCGCCAAGAGGCGCCACCTCGCAGCGAAACTTTTGCTTGGGCACGGCCAGCGTGTGCTCGACATCGGCTCAGGCTGGGGCGGCCTTGGACTTTATCTTGCCGAAATGACCGGCGCCCATGTCACCGGCGTCACGCTCTCGAGCGAGCAACTGCGGTTGTCGAACGTGCGGGCCAAGGAGAAGAACCTCACCCGATCAGCCACATTTCAGTTGCTGGATTATCGCGATGTCGATGGCCGGTTCGATCGTATCGTCTCGGTCGGCATGTTCGAACATGTCGGCGTCGACTTCTACGGAACCTACTTCCGTCATTGCGCAGACCTTTTGGCCGACGACGGCGTGATGTTGCTGCATTCGATCGGCCGCTCGACCGGCCCGGACGCCACCAATCCCTGGATCGCCAAGTATATCTTCCCGGGTGGCCATATCCCCGCGCTGTCGGAAGTGCTTCCCGTGATCGAGCGCTCGGGCCTCTTTGTCTGCGATATCGAAATCCTCCGGCTACATTATGCCGAGACGCTCAAGGCCTGGCGTGAGCGCTTCATGGCGCGGCGCGAGGAAGCGGTGCGGCTCTATGACGAGCGCTTTGCCCGGATGTGGGAGTTTTACCTGGCGGCCTCGGAAATGGCCTTCCGCAAGCAGGGGCTGATGAACTTCCAGATTCAACTTACCAAGCGCCAGGGCGTCGTGCCGATGACGCGCGACTACATCGTGCAGGCCGAGAACAGATTGCGGGCGGCAGAGAATGGAAGGAAGCCGCGGCTCCAGCTCGCCGGCGGATGATGCTTTTGAAGGTCAGTTGCGCAGGCTGAAGACGGAAGGCACGTAGGGATAGCGCGACACGGGTTGCGCCAGTTGCGCGCGCAGCGCCTGCAGGATCGCGGCTTCGCAGGGCACCGCGCGAACTTCCGGCCGCGCCGCCTCTTCCATGGCGTCGACCAGCAGCGACAGCCACTGCCGTTCGCCGCCCCCGCTCTGCCATGTATTGAACCGCTGACCCATCTTCGTCCTATTCCAAGCCGGACCGCCTAAAGTGCCGTAAATAAAACCCGGCGAATGTGAACTACCTCACAAATTGCGTTGTTCCGCTGGCCTAAACGTTTGGAATGGCCAGCAAAGACCAAATAAATTCATCCGACGTCCAAGGCGACCTCAGGACCGACTATGTCCTGATTGCCGCGGGGGTCGGAGCGGCCTTGGCTGCCTTTGCCTACCTGCTCCTGACCTGAGCCAAAAGGCAGGCTGATCGCGCGACGACCTCTAGATGGGTACGCGCTGGTCGGAACAAGGTTCAGCCGACCGTCGAAAATTCTTCCAAGGTCTCATGAAGCGGCCCAACCGCCGCCGGATTTCGGCCGAAAGCCGTCAAGCAACGCGATCGATTGAAGCGGGATTCATCCACACCTCAGAAGAACGGTGAATTGCCGCGAGCTTTCGCTTCCGCTTTGGGCGCGACAGGCGCTTTATCGCCGCCCCGCATCCGACAAAGTTGCTAAGACAATCGCTGCCATGGCTCCCCCTGATTCGAACGTCCTCAAGCTCGCACCCGACGCGGCACCTCAGCCTTTTCGGAGTGCGCCGCATAATATCGAGGCCGAACAGAGTCTTTTGGGCGCGATCCTGGTGAACAATGACGCGTTCTACCGGGTGTCGGACTTCCTGGAACCGAAACATTTCTACGAGCCGATCCACCAGACCATCTACGAGACGTCGGCCAGCCTGATCCGGATGGGCAAGATCTCCACTCCCGTCACGCTGAAGACCTTCCTGCCTGCCGATACCGATATCGGCGGCATGACGGTCGGCCAATACCTCGCCCGTCTTGCCGCGGAAGCGACCACTATCATCAACGCCCAGGACTACGGCCGTACCATCTACGATCTGGCGCTGCGGCGGGACCTGATCGGGATCGGCGAGGACATGGTCAATGTCGCTTATGACGCGCCGGTGGATTTCCTGCCGCGGGCGCAAATCGAAGATGCCGAGCGCCGGCTATATGAGCTCGCCGAAACCGGCCGCTATGACGGCGGGTTCCAGCGCTTTTCGCAGGCGCTCACGGTTGCCGTGGACATGGCCGCGAAGGCCTTCCAGCGCGACGGAAAACTGTCGGGCATCGCCACGGGCCTGCGCGACCTCGACACCAAGATGGGCGGCCTTCAGCCCTCCGACCTGATCATCGTCGCCGGCCGCCCCGGCATGGGCAAGACCGCGCTCGCCACCAACATCGCCTACAATATCGCAAGGGCCCATCAGGCCGAGTTGCAGACTGACGGCACCATGAAGACGGTCAATGGTGGTATTGTCGGCTTCTTCTCCTGCGAAATGTCGGGAGAGCAACTCGCCACACGTATTCTCGCCGAGCGCACCGGGATTCCCTCGAGCCATATCCGCCGTGGCGGCATCAGTGAAATCGATTTCGAAAAAATCCGCGAATCCTCCATCGAGCTGCAGTCGCTGCCGTTCTATGTCGACGAAACCGGCGGCCTTTCGATCTCACAGCTCACGGCGAGGGCGCGCCGCCTCAAACGGCAGAAGGGCCTCGATCTGATCGTAATCGACTACATCCAGCTGTTGTCGGGCTCCGGCAAACGCGGCAACGACAACCGCGTGCAGGAAGTCACCGAGATCACCACCAGCCTGAAGGCGCTCGCGAAGGAGCTCAACGTCCCCGTCGTTGCCCTGTCGCAATTGTCCCGCCAGGTCGAAAACCGCGATGACAAACGACCGCAGCTTTCAGATTTGCGCGAATCCGGCTCGATCGAGCAGGACGCCGACGTCGTGCTGTTCGTGTACCGCGAGGAGTATTACCTCGCCAACAAGGAGCCGCGACCGGGCACACCGGAACACGAGAAATGGCGAACCGACATGGACCTCGCCCACGGCAAGGCCGAAGTCATCATCGGCAAACAGCGTCACGGCCCCACCGGCACGGTCGACCTGCAATTCGACGGCAGCGTCACCCGGTTCAGCGACCTTTCCCCCGACGGGCAATTGCCGGATCGGACTTATTGATAGTTCCGTCTCAAGGTTTCGTGCGGTTGAAGGAACGGCGCGCGCCGCCTAAGCTGGCGGCATGAACATTATTAGCGATCCCAGTCCGGCGTTGGCTGGCATCTTATTGTCGCCAGAAGCAAGCCAGGCCGCGGCACTCGCGAGCTATAATGGCGTCCTGACCGTCGATCTCGACGCCATCATCGCGAACTGGCGCAAGCTCGAAAAGACCGCAGTGCCGGCCGAATGCGCTGGTGTCGTCAAGGCAGATGCCTATGGCTGCGGCATCGAACCGGTTTCGAAAGCGCTTGCCGCCGCCGGCTGCAAGACCTTCTTTGTCGCCACCCTCGACGAAGCGGGCATCCTGCGCGCCGCACTGCCGCAAGCCACCATCTACGCACTCAATGGCTTCTTCCAGAACACCGGCGAGGCCTACGCCAAGATCGACTGCAAACCGGTGATCGGCGATCTCAACGAATTGGCTGAATGGGACGTGTTCTGCCGCCGCTCAGGGTGGAACGGCGGCGCGGCGATCCAGATCGACACTGGCATGAACCGGCTGGGGTTCACGGTCGCGGAGGCGCAGGGCATCATCCCGCGCATCAATGCCGGCGATCACGGCATTTCGCTTGTCATGAGCCACCTCGTCTCCGCCGAGCTCGTCAACAACGCGACCAACGCGAGGCAGCTCACGGCCTTTCGCGAGATCGCGAGCCTGTTCACCAACGTGCAGACTTCGCTCTCGAACTCTTCCGGAATCTATCTCGGGGCGCAATTCCAGTTCGACATGGTGCGCCCGGGAGCGGCGCTGTACGGCGTCAATCCGACGCCGGAGGCTGATAACCCGATGCAGGGCGTCGTCGAATTGAAGGCGCGCATCATCCAGATCCGCAATGTCGAGCGCGGCGAGACCGTAGGTTACGGCGGCACATGGACCGCGCGGCGTTCGACGAAACTGGCGATCGCCGCCGCCGGTTATGGCGACGGCTATTTCCGCGCGGCCAGCGCCAATGACGGCACCCGCGGCGCCGAGGTTGTGGTCGCAGGCAAGCGTTGCCCGGTGGCGGGCCGCATCTCGATGGATCTGATGGCCGTCGACATCACCGACCTGCCGCCGAACGCGGCGCGGCGCGGCCACATGGTGACGCTGATCGGCGAAGGCATCACCGTCGACGAGCTCGCGCATCATTTCGGCACGATCGGCTACGAGGTGCTCACCAGCCTCGGCAAGCGCTACGCGCGGGTTTACAGGGGCGGCAGTCCGCCGCCGCCGATCCAGGCCGGCCTGCCGGAGGCGACCGAGGGCAAGATGGCGGCAATCACCGAGAGCAAGCCCGCCGAGACCCCGCCTCCTCTGCCGACCCGATGACTTGAAAATCGCCACCTTCAACATCAACAATGTCAACCGGCGGCTTCCCAACCTGCTGCGCTGGTTGCGCGCGGCAAAGCCCGATGTCGTATGCTTGCAGGAGTTGAAGGCGGCCGCTGAGGAGTTTCCGCATGCCGCAATCGGGAAGGCGGGCTATCACGCGGTATGGCGCGGACAGAAGACCTGGAACGGCGTCGCAATTTTGTCGCGCAAGTCGGAGCCGGTCCTGATCCGCAACGAGTTGCCCGGCGACCGCGGCGACCGCGAGGCGCGCTATATCGAGGCCGCGGTCTCCGGCATCGTCATCGCCTGCATCTATCTGCCGAACGGCAATCCGCAGCCGGGTCCGAAGTTCGACTACAAGCTCGACTGGTTTGCCCGCCTGCGCAAGCACGCCGCAAAATTCGTCAAGCAGGAGTTGCCGGTCGTGCTGGCGGGCGACTACAACGTCACGCCGACGCCGTTCGATATCTATCCGACAAAGTCGTGGGACAAGGATGCGCTGGTCCAGCCAAAGAGCCGCGCCGCCTTTGCCGCACTGGTCGCGCAGGGCTGGACGGATGCGATCCGCACGCTCCATCCGTCAAAGCCGATGTACACCTTCTGGGACTACAAGCGTAACCGCTGGCCGCGCGACGCCGGCCTGCGGCTCGATCATTTCCTGCTGAGTCCTGCCCTTGCGCCGCGGCTGATCAAGGCGGGCGTGGACCGCAAGCTGCGCGGCGAGGACGGTGCCAGCGACCATGCGCCGGCCTGGATCGTGCTGAAATAATTCACCACAAATTCCTGCCGTCGATCACGGTGACCGGCACCGCGTCGAGATCGAAATCGTCGAACAGTCGCGCATTGATGCCGACCTTGGGATTGTCGAAGTCCGGCTTGCCGGTCGACCAGTCCGGCGATTCCGAATAGGTGCCGCAGCCGCAATCCGCGCAGAAATTATGTTTGACGGTGCGGCTGCCCCAGCGATAGGTCGCGGCAGTTTCGGACGGCGTGACCAGGCGGAATTGCGCGGGCTTGTAATAGGCCCACAGCGCGCCGCGCTTGGAGCACAGCGAACAGGTGCAGCGCGTGACGGCGGAAGGTGCTTCAGTCACCTCGAATTGCGTCTTGCCGCAATGGCAGCTTCCCTTGATGGCCATGATACACTCCCCTTCGCGCTGATGTCGGAGAGGCCATAGCAGCCGACTGCTGCCAACATTGTGTCAGCAGCAGGGGTCTGTCGAATTAGACGGTGGTGAGCCGCTTGGCGTTGGCGGCAACGTGCTCGCGGTAGCGGCAGATGATGGAAGAGGCCGAGGCGCCCGCGAGCCAGCTCGCGCAGGCCTCGAATGCCGCAGAGATCTTCTCCGTCACCATCAACTGCGCTTCATGCTCGCAATCCTCGCCGCCGTCGGCGAATTTCTCCAGACGCAGGCGGACGACTTCGCTGGCTTCCATCGCCAGCATGGAGCCTGCATACCAGGGAAAGCCGTCGTCGGAGCCGCTTAGGACCGCATGCCGGTCGAGGGCGGAAAACTGATGCTCGTCTCTCATCGCTTTGCTCAAATTCTTTGATGCGTGGATGCCAGCAATACGCCTCAAATTCTAAGGATCGGGCCGGGAAATCCCTCGCATCTTTGCTTTCGCGGTAACGCCGGGTTAACCAGAATGAGCGCTAGCGCTGGGTCCATCGTCATTGCGAGTTGGGACCGGCGTTAAGGCGCCGACCCGCGTTGGATGAAACTGTTCGAGTGGAAGCGAGCGCGGCGTTTTGCTGCGCAACGGCGCTGTCATCGGCACCGCGCAGCCGGGCCTCGGCTTCAAGCTTCCGATGTTCGACAGCGTCCAGAAGGTCAACGTCAAGACCGTGACCTATACCTGGGACAAGATGAACTCGTATTCCTACGACCAGCAGCCGGCCGATCTGAAGATCAGCGTGACCTTGCGCGCCGCGCCGGAAAAGGTCGCCGACCTCTATGGCAGGTTCGGCACGCTCGATGCGGCGGTCACCAGGTGGTCAGCCCCGTCGTCAACCAGCAGGTCAAGGTCGTGTTCGGCCGCTACACCGCGGTGAAGGCGATCCAGGAGCGCGGCACGCTCAACAGCGCCATCAAGGACGCGATATCGGACACGCTGAAATATGACCCGATGATCATCATCGAGAGCGTCCAGCTCGAGAACATCGAGTTCAGCCAGAACTATCTGCACTCGATCGAGCAGCGCATGCTGGCCGAAGTCGAGGTGCAGAAGCTGCAGCAGAATGCCGAGCGCGAGAAGGTGCAGGCGCAGATCACAGTGACGCAGGCAACCGCCAAAGCCAACGCCACCCGCGCCGAAGCTCAGGCTGCCGCCGACGCGCTGCGGCTGAACGGCGAAGCCAAGGCCTCCAACATCAAGATCACAGGCGAAGCCGAAGCCGCCGCGATCGAGGCGCGCGGCAAGGCGCTCGCCTCGAACCCCAACCTCGTCACCCTGGTGCAGGCCGAGCGCTGGAACGGCGCGCTGCCGACCACGATGGTGCCAGGCTCGTCGGTGCCGTTCGTGTCGGTGAAGTAAGCGGCGAAAACGATCGCGGCGATGGTGCCCGAGATGAAGTTCTGGGCATTGTCGCCCCCTGACTTTGGGCAGTGCGAAGATCGGCACAATCGCCTTTGGAGGTCAGGAGCCGACCGTTATTGATCCGCGCTTCGGCGAACAAGACAGCGAATCGCAATCGGGGGTTGAAACGCTATTCGAACCTTGGGAGAATGCTGTCGGGCTTGAACCCTCCTTGCAGCAACCGCCGACTAAGGCTTTTGGGAACGTGGCGGCAACTATGGTTAGTGCTTGTGCCGACACCGTTTAAATTTGATGAGGTTGGTATCTGGTCCGAGCTGAAGCTCGAGATCGTCGAAAAATATGGCTCCGCCTATACGGCAGCCTTTGCCAACCGGCCAGGTCTGAGAAAATTCTATATTGATGCGTTCAGCGGCGCCGGCGTACACATCTCAAAACGAAGCGGCGGACAAATCGATGGCAGTCCCGCACGTGCATTAAGAACGTCACCGTCGTTCGACGGTTTCTTTTTCATCGACATGGACGCACAGAAAACGGCTCATCTGAGCAAATTATGTGCAGGCCGCAGCGACGTCCATATCGAAACAGGCGATGCCTCCAAATACCTTACCCAAATGCTTCTACCGACGATCAGGTACGAAGACTACAAGCGAGCGCTCTGCCTCTTCGATCCTTACGGTCTTCACCTAGAATGGAGCGCGATGGAGATGGCAGGTAAGTCCCGTGCCATCGATATGTTCTTGAACTTTCCGGTGATGGACATGAACAGGAACGCCATTTGGCGCACCCCTGGCGCCGTTCCAAAAGACGGCATTGGTCGGATGAACCGCTTTTGGGGCGACGAATTTTGGAGAGAGGCCGCCTACGCTGAGCATCCACAAGGCAACTTGTTCGGTACACCAGACATCATAAAGCAAGGCAATGATGCGATCGTAGGGGCGTTTCGCGAAAGGCTGAGAAAAGTCGCAGGATTTCAGTTCGTTCCCGAGCCTCTACCAATGAAGAACAGCACCAACGCCGTTGTCTACTATCTCTTCTTTGCTTCGCAGAAGCCGGTGGCGCAAAAAATCATCGACGCAATCTTCAAGAAATATCGATAAGGTCAGAGCCTCAGGTCAGGCATCTCGTCATAGGTCCTGCCGTTTAACATGCGACCGGATGCCTTCTTATTTTTCCCACCCCATTGCTTGAAGAAGAAGGCGGTTCCAGAGGACCGACACATCGCCTTGATCTCGTCGACCCATTCCGGTTTCATTTCGCGAGCGCGCGGGCCGCTCTCGCCGCCGACGATCGCCCAATGGATACGTGTCAGATCGCCGCTAGCCACGGACCCGATTAGGGGCTCAAACGAAACAAATCTGATCGCGGCAGGCACCTGTCGAATAGCGTCCAATCTATTCAGGACTCGGCCATCCTCGGCGCTCGTCCCGAGCCAGACGTTCGGGAGGATTTCGAATGATGGTTGAGCTAGAACTTCGGCCATACGTTCGGGCCGCTTCGTGAGGATTTGGTACGTGTGGCGAGGCGTATCTTTCATGATGTCCCAAACCTTAGCGATGAATTTTGTTGGAACATCTTCATGAAAAAGGTCGGACATTGAATTGACGAACACCTTACGCGGTATCCGCCAGGTCTTCGGTATGTTGAGTGATGCATGATCCAGACGAACCGTGCCGGTCCAGACAGCTCGCCGCCCGCTCTTCCGGGTAAGACCGCTGTACTTTTCGGTGCCCATCGCCTCAAGCCTGGCCGCCATCCGCATGGCATAGCAATTCGTGCAGCCCGCCGTGAGGACCGTGCAGCCCGCCACAGGGTTCCAAGTCGCATCGGTCCATTCGATTGATGTTTCGGCCATGGAATTCTCTCGAGCGCTTATACAATTAAGCGCAGGTGGTTAGATTTGGAACGGCTTCATCTCGTGGCGTAGCGCCCGCCTAACCACCAAGTTGTAGTGCAGAACCGGCACCCGTGCGACAGACGATTTATCGTATCATGCGCTTGTGCGCCTGAGCCATGCTAAGGAGAGCGCCTACTGTAGGTGACCTGCGAATCAATGGCCAAATCCACCCTCTCCTTTGTCTGCCAGAACTGCGGCGCGGCGTATAATCGCTGGCAGGGCAAGTGCGAGTCCTGCGGCGAGTGGAATACGCTGGCCGAAGAGGATACGACTGGCAGCGTGCCAGTGTCGGTCCGCGCCAGGCGCAAGGGGCGGACCTTTGCGCTGGAGAGTCTCACCGGCAAGAGCCACGAGACTCCGCGCCTCTCCTCCGGCATGGCAGAGCTCGATCGCGTCACCGGCGGCGGTTTTGTACGCGGCTCGGTGCTGCTGGTGGGCGGCGACCCCGGTATCGGCAAGTCGACCCTGCTGACGCAGGCGACCAGCCTGCTTGCCCGCGCCGGCCACCGCGCGGTTTACATCTCCGGCGAGGAGGCGATCGCGCAGGTGCGGCTTCGCGCCGAACGCCTGGGGCTCGCGGATGCGCCGGTGCAGCTTGCCGCGGAGACTTCCGTCGAGGACATCGTCTCGACCCTTTCCGAAGGCACGGTGCCGCGCCTGATCGTGATCGACTCGATCCAGACCATGTGGACCGACACGGTCGATTCCGCGCCCGGCACGGTCACGCAAGTCCGCGCCTCGGCGCAGGCGCTCATTCGCTTCGCCAAGAAGAGCGGCGCCGCCATCATCCTGGTTGGCCACGTCACCAAGGACGGCCAGATCGCCGGTCCCCGCGTGGTCGAGCACATGGTCGATGCGGTGCTCTCCTTCGAGGGCGAAGGTTCGCAGCAATTCCGCATCCTGCGCGCGGTGAAGAACCGGTTCGGACCGACCGACGAGATCGGCGTGTTCGAGATGACCGGCCTGGGCCTGCGCGAGGTTTCCAACCCCTCCGAGTTGTTCCTGTCCGAGCGCGATCTCGGCACGCCGGGCACGGCGGTATTTGCCGGCATCGAAGGTACCCGCCCTGTGCTGGTCGAATTGCAGGCGCTGGTGGCGCCGACCTCGCTCGGCACCCCGCGCCGCGCCGTGGTCGGCTGGGACCCCAGCCGGCTGTCGATGGTGCTGGCGGTATTGGAGGCCCATTGCGGGGTAAAACTCTCCGGCCACGACGTCTATCTCAACGTGGCCGGCGGGTTGCGGATTCAGGAACCGGCGGCTGACCTGGCCGCCGCCGCGGCGCTGGTGTCCTCGCTGGTCAACGCCCCGCTCCCGACGGATGCGGTCTATTTCGGCGAGATTTCGCTTTCGGGCGCGATCCGGCCGGTGGCCCAGACGGCGGCGAGGCTGAAGGAGGCGGCCAAGCTCGGATTCGGCCGCGCCGTGCTGCCCGAATCGGCGCGCGGCGAGGCTGGCCACGATGCCGGTCTTTCGCTCAACACGGTCGGCGGGCTTACCACGCTGGTCGCCGAGGTTGCCGCGCGGGGAAACCCCAAAATGAACCGTGAATCGGGCTCATCTGAAAAAAATGCCACACCGGCCAGATTCCGCCGCGAGAACGGCTAGGCGGGCGTGACGCAGGCGCTTCGCGCCGCTATACAAACCGCGCGTAACAGCGTGATGGACAGCGCGATTTCCGGCCTTGCCGGACGCCCTCTGAGCCCCTCTAGGTAGTACGGCACCGACACGCCGATTCGAGACTTTGGATTTGCCAGCGGACCAGACCAGCCGATGCCAGTAACGCTTCTCGATCTCATCCTGCTCGGCGTCATGCTGATTTCAGGCCTGCTCGCAATGGTGCGCGGCTTCATGCGCGAGGTCCTGTCGATCGCGGCCTGGGGCGCGGCGGCGCTGGTGACCCTGTATTCGTTCAACAAGCTGCTGCCGATCGCCAAGACCTATTTCAACAACGATACCGTCGCCTCGGTGGTTGTCGTTGCTGGCGTTTTCGTCGGCACCCTGATCGTGGTTTCCGTGATCACGGTCCGCATCTCCGACATGATCCTCGATTCGCGGATTGGCGCGCTCGACCGCACCCTGGGCTTCCTGTTCGGGCTCGCCCGCGGGCTCCTGATCGTGGTCGTCGCCTTCCTCTTCTTCAGCTGGCTGGTGCCGGAAAAGCAGCGTCCGGACTGGGTTTCAGGCGCGAAATCCCGGGTCGTCCTGCAGGGAACCGGGGATTGGTTAATGTCGCTCTTGCCGGACGATCCCGAGAACACCATCTTAAAGAAATTCAAGAAGAATAAACCTGAAGAAGACCAGACTGATACCGAGCCGCCCCCACCGGGCAGCCCGAGTGACGGCTACAGCAAGCCTGCCCGCGACCAGCTCAAAAAGCTGATCGAGAAGCCGGCGGCAAAATGAGCCAAATCCGAATTTGATGCTTCGGATTTGAGAGGCCAACCAAGAGAGGCGATGGACGAGATGCAACACCCCTCCGATGACGCCCAGCTCGATCCCGGATTCGGCCAGGCCGCGATCGAGACCCAGGACGACCTCGAAGGGGACACGCTGCGCGAAGAGTGCGGCGTGTTCGGCATTTTCGGCCACCCCGATGCCGCAGCCATCACCGCGCTCGGGTTGCACGCCCTCCAGCATCGCGGCCAGGAAGCCGCCGGCATCGTCTCCTACGACGGCGCCAGATTCCACAGCGAACGCCGGCTCGGCCTGGTCGGCGACACCTTCTCCCGCCGCGAGGTGATCGAGCGTCTGCCCGGCAATGTTGCGGTCGGCCATGTCCGCTACTCCACGACAGGCGCCACCATCCTGCGCAACGTGCAGCCGCTGTTCGCCGAGCTCAATGCGGGCGGCTTTGCGGTCGGCCATAACGGCAACCTCACCAACGGCCTTACGCTCCGCCGTGAGCTGGTACGCAACGGCGCCATGATGCAGTCGACCACCGACACCGAGGTGATCCTGCACCTTGTCGCGCAATCCCGGCGCAACCGCTTCATCGAACGCTTCATCGAGGCGCTGCGCGCCATCGAAGGCGCCTATGCGCTGGTGTCGATGACCAACAAGAAACTGATCGGCGCCCGCGATCCGCTGGGCATCCGTCCGCTGGTGCTGGGCGAGATCGACGGCTGCCCGATCCTGACCTCGGAGACCTGCGCGCTCGACATCATCGGCGCGAAATTCGTCCGCGACATCGATCCCGGCGAGGTCATCGTGTTCGACGATTTTGGCGCGCAAAGCCACAAGCCGTTCCCGCCAAAGCCGCCGCGGCCCTGCGTCTTCGAATACATCTATTTCTCGCGGCCGGATTCCATCGTGCATGGCCGTTCGGTCTACGAGGTGCGCAAGAACTTTGGCGCGCAGCTCGCGCGCGAAAGCCATGTGGATGTCGACGTGGTCGTCCCGGTGCCGGATTCGGGCGTGCCGGCCGCGGTCGGCTATGCCCAGCATTCTGGCGTCCCGTTCGAGCTCGGCATCATCAGAAACCACTATGTGGGCCGCACCTTCATCCAGCCGACGCAGGCCATCCGCGAATCCGGCGTGAAGATGAAACACAACGCCAACCGTATCGCGGTGGAAGGCAAACGCATCATCCTGATCGACAACTCGCTGGTGCGCGGCACGACTTCGAAGAAGATCGTGCGGATGATGCGCGATGCCGGCGCACGCGAGGTGCACTTCCGCCTCGCCTCGCCGCCGATCCTCTATCCCGACTATTACGGCATCGATCTGCCCGACCGCACCGGGCTCCTGGCCGCAACCCATTCCATCGAGGAGATGCGCGAGCTCATCGGCGCGGACTTGCTCGCCTTCCTGTCGATCGACGGCATGTATCGCGCCATGGGCTATCCCGGCCGCGACCCGGCCAATCCAAAATTCGCCGATCACTGCTTCACCGGCGATTATCCGACCAGCCTCACCGATCAGGACCACGTCGAGGCCCAGCCACGGCAACTCTCGCTATTGGCTGAGGCGAGCTAGCAGCCGTCCCGGCGAAAGCCGGGACCTGATAGCCACCGGCTATCGTCGGTCGAACAAGGCTAGCCAGAAACACCTTCTTTCATCATAAACTTCACGGAGTATGGGTCCCCGCTTTCGCGGGGACGACCGTGGAGAGAGTTGCGCTCGATGTCCAAACCCCTCACCAACCGCATCGCTCTCGTCACCGGCGCCTCGCGCGGCATCGGCCATGCGACCGCGCGCGCGCTTGCCAAGGCCGGCGCGCACATCATTGCGGTGGCGCGCACGCAAGGTGGACTGGAAGAGCTCGACGATGAAATCCGCAAAGACGGCGGCAGCGCGACGCTGGTGCCGCTCAGCCTTACCGATAGCGACGGCATCGCGCGGCTGGGCGCGGCGCTGAACGACCGTCATGGCAAGCTCGATATCCTCGTTGGCAATGCCGGCGTCGCCGGCCCCTCCTCGCCGCTCGGGCATATCGACCTGAAGCCATGGAACGACGTGATGGCGGTCAATGTGACCGCGAATTTCCAGCTGATCCGCTGCATGGAGCCGCTGCTGAAGCAATCCGACGCGGGACGCGCGGTGTTCGTCACGTCAGGCGCGGCCAACAAGGCTGCCGCCTATCTCGGTCCCTATGCGGCGTCCAAGGCAGCCCTCGAAACGCTGGTGCGGGTCTGGGCGCACGAGACCGCGAGCACCAACCTCCGCGTCAACCTGTTCAACCCGGGGCCGATCCGCACCCGCATGCGCGCCACCGTCTTTCCCGGCGAAGACCCGATGACGCTCGATACGCCCGAGCAGGCGGCCGAGCTCATCGTGCCGATGTGCGCGCCCGACTGGATCGAGACCGGCAAGTTCTACGACTACCAGACGCGCACGCTGATGAGTTTTCGCGCGCCCGAATAGCGCAATTGACTCCACTCCCTCCCCGCGATTGACTGCCCGCGAATGCGGATCAACCGCATCGAACATACGGGAGGATGCCATGCGCGCCGCTGCACGCTTTGCCACGAGTTTTTGCTTCACCGCAGCCCTGTCGATCGGCGCATCGCTGCTTCCTCATCCCACCTACGCCGGCGACGTGCCGACCTTCGCCGTCGACGCATCCTGGCCCAAGCCGCTGCCCAACAACTGGATCATGGGCCAGGTAGGCGGCCTCACCGTCGATTGGCAGGGCCACATCTGGGTGATCCACCGCCCGCGCTCCCTGACCGACGACGAAAAGGGCGCCACCCTCAATCCGCCGCGCTCGAAATGCTGCGTGCCGGCGCCCCCGGTGCTGGAGTTCGACACCGACGGCAATCTGCTGCGTTCCTGGGGCGGTCCGGGCGACGGCTATGAGTGGGTCGGCCGCGAGCATGGTATCGAGGTCGACGAGCGCGGCTTCGTCTGGATCGGCGGCAATGCCGACAACGACAACGTCATCCTGAAATTCACCCTCGACGGCAAGTTCGTTTCGCAAATCGGCAAGATCGCAGCCCGCACCAACAGCAACGACACGACACAGCTCGGCAAGCCGGCGGAGACCGCGATCGACAAGGCGGCCGACGAAATCTATGTCGCCGACGGCTACGGCAACCGCCGCGTCATCGTGTTTGAGGCCACCACGCTCGCCTACAAGCGGCACTGGGGCGCCTATGGTCACGTGCCCAACGATGACAAGCAGGCCGCCTATGATCCGAAGGCGCCGGCGCAACAGCAGTTCGGCAACCCCGTGCATTGCGTCAAGATCGCCAACGACGGTCTCGTCTATGTCTGCGACCGCACGCAGAACCGCATTCAGGTCTTCAGGAAGGACGGCACCTTCGTGAAAGAGTGGTTCTTCGAGAAGAACACGCTCGGCAACGGCGCGGTCTGGGATCTCGCGCTGTGGCCCGACCCGAAGCAAACGTACCTTCTGAACGCCGACGGCGAGAACAACGAAATCCGCATCATCAAGCGCGAGGATGGCAGCGTGGTCGGCCGGTTCGGCGGCGGCGGCCGAAACGCCGGGCAATTCCACTGGGTTCACGCGATGGCCGTCGACAAATCAGGCAACGTGTATACCGGCGAGGTCGACAACGCCAAGCGCATCCAGAAGTTCAGGCTGACGAACGCCGATGCCTTAAAGTAGGGCACGTTGACGCGGTCCAGGCCCGTCCAGGTCAAACCGGCAAAAAGGCGCATTGCAGCAAGCCGCCACAACGGCTAACGGGGGGTGAGATCGAAAGATCCGATTAAGCCACGGGCGAAAGGCTCCGCCAAGAGAGCCACCCCGGCACTGCAACTGGAGGAAGATTTCATGAAGACCACACTTGCGTGGCGCTCCGCCGCGCTGTTTGCCCTTACCGGAATTGGAGTTGGAATTGCCACCTCGGCGCTGGCGGACGACAAGGTCGTCAAGATCGGCGTCCTCAACGACATGTCGAGCCTCTATGCCGACATCGGCGGCCCTAATTCGGTGGTCGCCGTCAAGATGGCCATCGAGGATTCCGGCCTCGCCGCGAAAGGCTGGAAAATCGAGGTCATCAGCGGCGACCACCAGAACAAGCCCGACGTCGGCGTCAACATCGCACGGCAATGGATCGACACCGAGAAGGTCGATGCGATCGCCGACACGCCGACCTCCAGTGTCGCGCTTGCCATCAGCAATCTCGTCAAAGAGAAGAATTCGATCCTGCTCAACTCGGGCGCGGCGAGTGCCGATCTCACGGGCAAGGCCTGCACGCCCAACACGATCTCCTACACCTACGATACCTATATGCTCGCCCACGGCACCGGCAAGGCGCTGACCAAGGCAGGCGGAGACACCTGGTTCTTCCTGACCTCCGACTATGCCTTCGGCCACGCCCTGGAACGCGACACCAGTGCGGTCGTTACCGCCAATGGCGGCAAGGTGCTGGGCTCCGTCAAGCATCCGCTCAACACGGCGGACTTCTCCTCCTTCCTGCTGCAGGCACAGGCGTCGAAAGCAAAGGTCATCGGACTTGCGAACGCCGGCGGCGACACCACCAACGCCATCAAGCAGGCGGCCGAATTCGGCATCGTTGCCGGCGGCCAGAAACTCGCCTCCCTGCTGCTCTTCATCACCGACGTACACGCGTTGGGGCTGAAGACAGCGCAGGGCCTTACCCTGACCGAATCCTTCTACTGGGACCTGAACGACAAGACGCGCGCGTGGTCGAAGCGCTTCCAGGAAAAAGTGAGCAATCACACCATGCCGTCGATGACCCAGGCCGGCAATTACGCGGCCGTGCTGCATTACCTGAAGGCGCTGGAAGCGCTCGGCGGCAATCCGCATGACGGCGCCAAGGTGGTTGCCAAGATGAAGGAGATGCCGACCGACGATCCCATCTTCGGCAAGGGCGTGCTGCGCGCCGACGGCCGCCACATCATTCCGGCCTATCTGTTTGAAGTGAAAAAGCCGGAAGAGTTGAAGGGGCCGTGGGACTATTACAAGCTGATCGCCACCATCGCACCGGAAGACGCCGCCGTACCGCTGGAAGCGAGCGAGTGCCCGCTGGTGAAGAAATAACGGTCGCGACTTTGTAGGGTGGGTTAGCGAAAGCGTAACCCACCCTTTACTGACAACGAAGACGGTGGGTTACGCCTTCGGCTAACCCACCCTTATTACTTCTTCGCCGCCAGCGTCCGCGCCGCGATCACCAGCGCCAGTGCGATCAATCCCGCCGCCAGCAGGAACGGCGCGCCCGGCAACTTGAACGGCGCGCGGTCGCCGATGAAGAACGCGAAGATCAGCGTGAACAGGAACGGTCCGAGCATCTGCGAGATGCTCTGCACGCTCGAGGTCGCGCCCTGCAATTGACCTTGCTGGTCCGGCGCGACCCGTTGCGTCATCAAGGCCTGCGTCGCCGCACCGGAGACGCCCCACAGCGACATCACGGGAATGCCGACGCAGAACAGCAGCCCGGTCGGCGCGGCGCCATAGATCAGGAAGCCGACCGAACCGAAGGCAAGCCCGAGCAGCAACGCGTTGCGCTCACCGAGGCGTTTCACGATCGGCCCGATCGCCGTTCCCTGCACCACCATCGAACAGACGCCGACGATGGCGAGCGTCAGCCCGACCATCCTGACGTCCCAGCCATAGCGATAGGTCGCATAGAGCACGAAGGTCGAGGGCAGCACGACATGCGCGAGTTGCGAGAAGAAATTCGAAATCTGCAGGCCGGCGAGGATGCGGCTGGAGCGCAACAGATGCACCATGCCGACTGGATTGGCGCTCTTCCAGCGAAACGGCGCCCGGCGGTCGGGCGGCAGCGATTCCGGCAGGATGAAGAGGCCATAAAGGCCGTTGAGCAGGCTCAGGCCGGCGGCGACCCAGAACGGCAGCCTGGCTGAATAATCGCCGAGCAGCCCGCCCAGCGCTGGGCCGAGAATGAAGCCGGCGCCGAAAGCGACGCCGATCTTGCCGAAATAGGCGGCGCGCTTTTCCGGCTCCGTGGTGTCGGCGATATAGGCAAACGCGGTCGAGATGCTGGCCGAGGTGATGCCCGAGATCAGCCGGCCCACGAACAGCCAGACGAGCGACGGCGCCAGCGCCATCAGCACATAGTCGGCCGAGAGCCCAAAATTCGACAAGAGCACCACGGGACGCCGGCCGAACCGGTCGGACAGCCCGCCCAGCACCGGCGAGAACAGAAACTGCATCAGCGCCCAGGCGGTGCCGAACAGGCCAAAAATGCGGGCCGCGCTGGCGGTATCGTTGTCGACAAAGCTCTCGATCAGCTTCGGCAGGACCGGAATGACGACACCCAGCGCCATCATGTCGAGCAGGATGGTGACGAAGATGAAGGCGACCGTAGCGTTACGCGGCGCGGAAACTTCGACGGCGGCCTCCGGCGACTTCCCGCTCACGACAGCCGCTTCCGTTTATGCGCGAAGGGATTGGCCTTCTCGCGCAAGGTGATGCGCACCGGCGTGCCCGGGAGATCGAAGGCCTCGCGGAGCGAGTTGGTGAGATAGCGCAAATAGGATTGCGGCACCGCATCGGCACGCGAGCAGAACACCACGAAGCTCGGCGGCCGCGCCTTGGTCTGGGTGATATAATTCAGCTTCAGCCGCCGGCCCGACACCGCCGGCGGCGGGTTGGCCGAGACGGCCTGCTCGAACCAGCGATTGAGTGCCGAGGTCGGGACGCGCTTGTTCCAGACGGCGTAGGCATCGATGATCGCCTGCATCAGGCGATCGATGCCCTCGCCCATCAAACCGGAGACGGCCACTACAGGCACGCCCGCGACCTGCGGCAGCCAGTGGTCGGCGTCGCGGCGCAGCGCGGAGATCTGACCGGGGTTGCCTGCCATCAAATCCCACTTGTTGACGGCGATGACGAGCGCCCGGCCCTCGCGTTCAATCAGATCGGCGATGCGCAGATCCTGTTCCTCGAACCTGTTCTGCGCGTCCAGCATCAGCACCACGACTTCGGCAAAACGCACCGCGCGCAGCGCATCCGCGACCGACAGCTTTTCCAGCTTCTCCTCGATCCGCGAGCGGCGGCGCAGCCCCGCGGTATCGAACACGCGGAATTCCCGGCTCTTCCAGCTGATCTCGACCGCGATGGAATCGCGCGTGGTGCCGGCTTCGGGGCTGGTCAACAGCCGCTCCTCGCCGACGAGAAGATTGATCAGCGTCGACTTGCCGGCGTTGGGCCGGCCGACGATGGCGACGCGAATGGGGCGCGTCGCAAAATCCTCTTCCGTCTCGTCCTCGGCCGCTTCCTCGTCTTCCTCCGGCGGCTCCGGCATCAGCGCACGGAGCGCATCATAGAGTTCCCCCAAGCCTTCGCCATGCTCGGCAGAAACCTGAATGGGATCGCCGAGCCCGAGCGCATAGGCCTCCATCGCACCGGCGTCGCCCTGCTTGCCTTCGCTCTTGTTGGCGAGCAGCAGGACGGGCTTGTCGGCGCGGCGGGCGACGTCGGCAAAGGCGCGGTCGGTCGGCGTCAGCCCGGCGCGGGCATCGACCACGAACATCAGGGCGTCCGCGAGCTTGATCGCGGTCTCCGTCTGCTCCTGCATTCGCGCGGTCAGCGAACCCTTCGCGCCCTCATCGAGCCCTGCCGTGTCGATGATCGTGAATTCGAGATCGCCGAGCCTGGCTTCGCCCTCGCGGCGGTCGCGGGTGACGCCGGGCTCGTCGTCGACGAGCGCGAGCTTCTGGCCGACCAGGCGGTTGAACAGCGTCGATTTGCCGACATTGGGCCGGCCGATGATGGCAATCGTGAAAGACATGAATGATCCGTGTGCCGTTTAGACGGCGCATGTCAATGAAATCAGGCTTGAAACCAGCCTTGCGAAACTAGCGCGTGAAAGTACCGCCCGGCAGTGGCGCCGGGAATGCTGCCGGTGCCTGCTGCGCCGACTGGGATTGAGGCGCAGCCTGGGATTGAGGCGCAGCCTGGGCGGGCTGGTCCGGCGGCGGCGCGGTGGTGCGCTTGCGCACGATCTTCTTCTTGGGCGGCGGTGGCGGCGCATCTTCCTGCGAGGCCGCAGCCGTTTCCCCGTCGGGCTCGGCGGATTGATCGGCTGGTGCCGCGGCGGCGGCGGCAGGAGCCTGCTGCTTGCCCTTGGCTTTCTTCAGCGCCGCCTTGCTTCCCGGCGGAGGCTCCAGCGGCTGCTGTGGCGGCGCAGCGGCTGCTGCCGCGTTCTGCTGGTCGAGTTGCTCCTGCTTCTCGACATTGCTCTTGTAAAGCTCCTTCGGCACGCCCTGCTCCATGCCCGGCACGCCGTCGGGGAACACCGGCTTGCGCTCGCCGGGCAGCTTCTTCTTGGTGTCGAGGAAGTCAAGCAGATCGGTCGGATCCCAGCCGGCGCCGAAGCTGCTGGAGCAGCCCGCGAGCACACCCGAAAACGCGATCAGGACGGCGGCTGCGATCAGACGTTGCGGAAAGCGCATAGTCGATCTCTCAGTCATCTTCCTCAGCTCTTCGCAACCGGTGGCAGCAAGGCCTGCAGCGCCTCGGCGCGCGAGCGCAGGCTCGGCGGCGTGTCGGCGTCCGCCGAAATCTGGTCCAGCCACAGCCGCGCCGCCGAGGTGTCGTTGGCGCGGAAGGCTGACAACGCCAGCAACTCGCGCGCGGTATGGTGGAAGGTCGCTTCGGGTGTGGTGTCCCGCTCAAGCCGCTGCTTCATGTCGGCATAGCTTGCGCTGTCGACCAGCAGGCCGGCAGCGCGAATCCGCGCCAGCTCCTGCTGCTCGGCGCCGATCGAAGAATTGGCGGCGAGATCATCGAACATTTTGGCGGCGGCTTTGGGATCGCGATTGGCAACTTCGGCGGCGATGTGGAACCGCGACAGCAGGCGATAGCCGTAAGGCGCCTTCGTCACGAGATCGGCAAAGGCCTTCTCGGCGTCCTCATGCTTGCCCTGCTCGGACAGATCGACCGCGCGGTTGAAGGCCTCACCGGCCACGGCGGCCTTCTTGGCCTCGACATACTGATAGCCGCGCCAGCCGCCCACGGCGGCGACGATCAGGATGGCCAGCGCGATGATGTAGATCGAGTAATTGTCCCAGAGCTTTTTGAGTTGCTCTCGACGTACTTCCTCGTCTACTTCGTCAAATAATTCAGACACTTAAAGGTATCCCATCCCCGCAACTCGGAAGGTCCGAGGCATCTCGCGCGGCCCCGGCTCACACCAGCTTCGCGGCCGCGTTACCCTAACGATATGGCGCTGGCAAGGCAAAGTGAGCAGGATCAAAGCGTTAACGCGGGGACGTTCCCACGTTTCTTCAAGGGCTTAGGCACGCGTGAATCGGAAAAGTGGGCACCGGCTTTCCATCGCGACAAACGCATAGCGTCCGCGCGGAGATCGTGCGCGCAAGAGAAAGCGCTGAAGCGCGATGGCGATCCATGAAGAGCGGCTTCGCTAGCCGGCTCTGCTCTCTCGACCGGCCCCCTTGAAAGCGTCCACTCAACATCCATCTGACATCCATCGACCATCCCTCTGGATGGCAAAAGTGGATGCTGTTATGCCCGACAATCTGCGCGAGTTGCGTCCAAAGACCCCAGACACCGAGAAGATCACGATCAACCTTGGCTATGTCGACCTCGGTCAGATCGATCTGATGGTGCAGGAGGGATTCTTTTCCAACCGGACCGATTTCATCCGGACGGCGATCCGCAATCAGCTCGAGCGTCACGCAGACGTCGTCAAGCAGTCTACGGCCCGGAAGAGGCTGGACCTCGGTCTGCGGAATTTCAGCCGGGAAGATCTCGAAGTCGCCCGTCGCGCAGGCGAGATGCTGCACATCAACGTTTTGGGGCTCGCGACTATCGCCCAGGATGTCACGCCCGATCTGGCCCGCGCCACCATTGCCTCGATCTCGGTGCTGGGGGCGCTCCATGCCACTCCCGCGGTCAAGGCCGCTCTCGCCGACAGAACGAGGTGATCAGATGCTCAATCATGACATAGTTCGCGAAGCCACCCGGCTGACTCGCGCCGGCCAGCTGGTCGAGGCCACCGCGCTTCTGCAGCGCATGCTCCGCGGCGAGAGCACTCCAGAACGTTCCGGCAGCACTGCCCGTGCCGCGCCGGCGAGGCTCGAGCCGCCAACCATCGACGTGAAGGCCAACGTAGTCGAGCAGAGGGAAAGCCGGCTCCCGCAGGCTTCCTCGTCTCCTGCACGACCGAGAAGCCCCTCGCGTTTCGACAGTATGAAAGACTTCTCCGGACTCCGCCTGCGAGGTTCGATCAGGCGCGCTCCGCCGCCCGCGTCGGATATCGCGCCCAAGGGCACAAGATTTATCGAAGGCACCTTCAGCAACGCAGCGGGAAGCCGGACCTACAAGCTATTCATTCCAAGCCGCTCTCAGGGACAACCGCTTCCTCTGGTCGTCATGCTTCACGGCTGCACCCAGTCGCCCGACGATTTCGCTGCCGGCACGAGGATGAACTTCATGGCGGAAGAGCAGAACTGTCTCGTGGCCTATCCGGAGCAGCCCAGCGGAGCCAACCAGGCGAAGTGCTGGAACTGGTTTCGCACAGGCGACCAGCAGCGGGGCGGCGGCGAACCTTCGCTGATCGCGGGCATCACCCGCCAGATCATGCGGGACCATGTGATAGATCCGAAGCGCGTCTACGTCGCAGGCCTGTCCGCAGGCGGGGCCGCTGCTGCCATCATGGGAGCGACGTACCCGGACCTGTACGCAGCCGTCGGCATCCATTCCGGCCTCGCCTGCGGTGCCGCCAGCGACCTTCCCTCCGCATTCACGGCGATGCGACAGGGTGGCGGGTCCGAAGCCGTCACGGAGTCCGGATCGCCTGTGCCGACTATCGTTTTCCATGGCGATCGCGACACCACTGTGCATCCCGACAACGGCGACCGAATTCTCAAGCAGTCCGCCAAAGCGACAACTCCGGCAACGAAGGTGCTTCGCGGACGGGCGCCCGACGGGCATGCCTACACTCGCACCATCGTTACCGACCGGAGCGGCCGGGTGATCTCCGAGCACTGGAACATTCATGGCGCGGGCCACGCCTGGTCGGGCGGCAGTCCCGCCGGCTCCTACACCGATCCGCGAGGACCGGACGCCACAAGCGAAATGCTGCGGTTCTTCCTCGCGCGCTAGGCGTCGAGCTTTTCCCGCAATTGCCGCTTCAGCACCTTGCCGTTGGCGTTGCGCGGCAGGGGATCGGCCGTGAGCAGCATGGTCTCCGGCACCTTGTAATCGGACAGCCGCTCGGCGCACCAGGCGCGCAGGGTCTCGCTGGTGATGCCATCGCGCGTCACGACCACCGCATGAACGCGCTCGCCGAGCACCGGGCACGATTTGGCGATGATCGCGCTCTCGACCACACTGGTGTGGCCCGCGAGCACGGATTCGACCTCGGCCGAATAGATCTTCAGGCCGCCGCGGTTGATCATGTCCTTCTGACGGTCGAACACGCGCACGAAATTATCGACGTCGACCGAGCCGAGATCGCCGGAATGCCAGAAGCCGCCGGTGAAGCTTTCGGCGGTCGCCTTCGGGTTATTCCAGTAGCCCTTGATGACGGACGCGCTGCGAATCCAGAGTTCGCCGATTTCGCCTGAAGGCAGCTCCCTGCCCCCGGCATCGACGGCGATGATGGTCGCACCCGCACAGGGCAGCCCGACGCTGTCGATATAAGCGGCGGTCAATTCGCCCGGCATGATCGTCGACGGTGACGTGGTCTCGGTCGCGCCGTAGCAATTCATCAGCTTCAGGCCGGGGATCGTCTTCGCCAGCCGCTCGATGGTCGCGATCGGCATCGGCGCGCCGCCGAAGCCGCCGATGCGCCAGGACGAAAGGTCGTAGCTGTCGAAATCCGGCTGCAGCAGGCAGAGATTATACATCGCCGGCACCAGCACCGTGTAGGTGACACGCTCACGCGCTGCCAGCTTCAGATAGTCGGCCGCCTTGAACTCGGCGGCGATGATCAGCGCGCCGGCGCAAGCCGCCATGGTCGTGATGTTGGCGACAACGCCGGTGACATGGGCAAGCGGCACCGCTGCGATCGAGCGATCCTTTGCCGTCAGCTCCATGCTCGAGGCAAAGATCATCGAGGAATGGATGATGTTGCAGTGGGCGAGCATCGCCCCCTTCGGCCGCCCGGTCGTGCCGGAAGTATAGAGGATCATCGCAGTGTCCTCTTCGCCGACCTCGGCGGCCTCGAGCAACGGCGGATGGTCTGCGAGCTTTGCGAAGGTGGAGAGCCGCGGGTCATCGTCGATGACGATACGATGCACGAGATCACGCACGTCCTGCGCATCGGGCACGCGCTCGGCAAGCGGGGCCTCGTGGATCAGAACCTTTGCGCCGCAATCCGACAACACATAGGCGATCTCGGGCTTCTGCTGGCGCGTGCCAAGCAACACCGTGACCAGACCTGCCTGCGCCGCGGCGAACAGGATCAACGGAAACTCGATGCGGTTGCCGAGCAGGATCGCGACACGGTCGCCGCGTTGAAGGCCAAGCTTGCCGAACCCGGTTGCGATCTCCTGCGCGCGGCGCACCGCCTCGCGCCAGGTGAGCCGCTTGTCGCCGCACACCAGCGCCTCGCCGTCGCCATTGCGGGAAGCCGCCTGCTCGATCATCGCCCACAGGTTTTTCGGCCGCTCGCAAAAGGCCGGCACCACGCGGTCGCCGAAGCGCGCCTCAAGCCGCATGGGTGGGATGGCAACCTTCGACCAGTCCATCGTCTCAGCTCCCCATCACCGGCACGCCGATCACGACCGGATGGAACGCGAAGGCGAGTGCGAGATAGACGACGACGCCAACCGCGACCGCGATCAGGTCGTTGCCGACGCCGCCGACGGGGATCGGCGGCGCGCCTGGGTCGGCACGTCGCTTCAGCGAAATCCGGTCGAATACGGCCCAGGCCAGGAAGGAGCCGAACAATATGATGCCGCCGAGATCGCCATTGGCGAGCAGATGGCCGAAGGCCCAGAGTTTTACGCCGGCCAGCATCGGATGCTTCAGCGTGGCGTAGATGCGGCCGCGGATGTAGGCCGCGACCACCAGGATCACGGCAGGCAGCATCAGCAGCACGTTGAGGCGCTTCAACGCCCGCGGCGGTGTCCAGACCGGAATCTCGCCGCCCGCGCGGTAATGCCCAAAGCCCCAGACGATCAGGACAAGGCCGGCAAGCGACACCAGCGCATAGACGATCTTGTAGGGTCCCTCGCCGATCGCGGCGATCGCCCGCGCACGGGCCTTGCGCTGCGTGGTGAAGGTATGCGCGCCAAGGAACAGCACGAGGCCGACAATCATCACCAGCAGTCCCACGGCGTTCTCCCTTGATACCTTTCCTATCGGGTATCACTTCCGAGGCCGGGCCGGCAATGCCGGAGGTCAGGGCTTGTCCCGCGGCTTGTTCAGCTCGCGATTGTCGACATAGCGGATGGCAATCGGGCGGCCGGCCAGCGCGCCACCGAGCCCGTCGGTGAACTTCATGGGGATGCAGGCGTCCAGCGAGGCGTTGATGGCCTTGAGGTAGGTCTCGCGGGTGTCTGCCGGCACGCCTGATGTCGCGAAGGTGATGCGCGGCGGGCCGATCATCTCGCCGGAGCGCTTGAAGCTGAAGCGCACCGACATCTCCATGCCCGCGCGCGCGACGTCGGGCGACGGCGGCGACCAGCACGAGCGCAACTCGGCAAAGAGGTCGCCGATCGTGTCGAGCTCATGGTCCGGCCTCCTGTATTTTTCCTCGTCGTCCCTGGCCGGCACGGTCTGGACCGTGAGCTGCAGGTTCTGGCCATAGGGATAGTCGATCTCGGGAATGCAGGGCCCGTGATTGAACACGCTGCAGAACGAGGGCGTGCATGGCCGGCCATCGAGGACGCTGCAGGGCTCGTGCGAAAACGGGATCGGATTGATCTGATGGCGTCGCCGCGCATCGGCCTGGCTCGTCCAGACGATGGCGAGCAGCAGAACACCGGCAATGAGAAGAATGCGTCGCAGCATGGAGAGAAGACCTCGCGGTGCCGCGAAAAGAATGAGAGTTCTGGCAGCCCGCATCAAGGCCGCGTCCGTTCACAACCGCGCGTTCATACCGTCAACGTCAAACTCCGCTGTCATCACCCGCGAAAGCGGCGCGAACGCGGGTGATCCAGTATCCCAGAGACAGCAGTGATTGAGCCGACAGGCCGCGGCGTACAGGTCCCCTAGTCAAGCCGGGGGACGACGCGGAGTTTGGGATAACGGTATCAGCCCGAGCGCCGTGCTCACGCTTTCTTCTTCACGTCCTTGACGTTGGAGAAGATGATGCCTTCGGCGCGTTCCTTGGTATAGCCCAGATAGAACTCATTCCTGGCCATGAACACCGGGTCGCCGTCGACGTCGTCGGCGATGCCGCTTCCGTTGGCCGAAATGAAGGCTTCGAGCTTCTTTGGATCATCGGAGGAAACCCAGCGCGCCAGTGAGAACTCGCTGACCTCGAACTCAACGGGAAGGGAATATTCGGCATCGAGCCGCGCCTTGAGCACGTCGAGCTGCAGCGGCCCGACGACGCCGACCAGCGCCGGCGCGCCATCGCGCGGGCGGAACACCTGGACGACGCCCTCCTCCGACATCTGCTGCAACGCTTCCTTCAGTTTTTTCGCCTTCATCGCATCGGTGAGCCGCACGCGGCGGACGATTTCCGGCGCGAAGCTCGGCACGCCGACAAAGGTCAGGTCCTCGCCTTCCGTCAAGGTATCGCCGATGCGCAAGCTACCGTGATTGGGAATGCCGACGACGTCGCCGGCGAAGGCTTCGTCCGCGACCGATCGGTCCTGGGCGAAGAAGAACTGCGGGCTCGTCAGCGGCATGCTCTTGCCGGTGCGCACGAGCTTGGCCTTCATGCCGCGGCTGAGCTTGCCGGAGCAGAGCCGCGCGAAGGCGATGCGGTCGCGGTGGTTCGGATCCATGTTGGCCTGGATCTTGAACACGAAGGCACTCATCCGCGGCTCCGCCGCCTGCACTTTGCGCAGGTCGGAGTCTTGCGCGCGCGGCGCCGGCGCGAACTTGCCGAGGCCTTCGAGCAAGTCGCCGACGCCGAAATTGCGCAGCGCGCTGCCGAAATAGACCGGCGTCAGATGACCTTCGCGGAAGGAATCCAGATCGAACGGCTTGCAGGCCTCGCGCACCAGCTCGAGCTCGTCCTTGATCGCACCGACGTCGAGATTGGCGTTGCGGGTGCCGAGCTCGGCGATGTCGATCTGCCGGGCCTGACCGGTCTTGGCGCCGCCGCCCTCAAGCAGGCGCACGCCGCCGTTGGCGACATCATAGGTGCCCATGAAGTCGCGGCCGCGGCCGACCGGCCAGGTCATCGGCGTGGTGTCGAGCGCCAGCGTCTTCTCGATCTCGTCCATGAGCTCGAAAGTGTCCCGGCTCTCGCGGTCCATCTTGTTGATGAAGGTGATGATCGGAATGTCGCGAAGACGGCAGACCTCGAACAGCTTGCGTGTCCGCGCTTCGATGCCCTTGGCCGCGTCGATCACCATGACCGCGGAGTCGACCGCGGTGAGCGTGCGATATGTGTCTTCCGAAAAATCCTCGTGGCCCGGCGTATCCAGCAGGTTGAACACCAGGCCCTCGAACTCGAAGGTCATCACCGAGGTCACGACCGAGATGCCGCGCTCGCGCTCGATCTTCATCCAGTCGGAACGGGTGTTGCGCCGCTCGCCCTTGGCCTTGACCTGGCCGGCGAGATTGATGGCGCCACCGAACAACAGCAATTTTTCGGTCAGCGTGGTTTTGCCGGCGTCCGGATGCGAGATGATAGCGAACGTGCGCCGCCGGGCCACTTCTTCGGACAGCAGCGAGCGGGACGGCGATTCGGCGGTGACGGCAATGTCGGACATCGGGGTGAGCGTTTGGCAGGGAAACCCGGCCTAATCAAGCCTCATTTGGTGATTGCAGAGGCAGCTCGCCAGCCCCATATCGGCAGCGGGGAAGGACGGCCTTCCAACTCACAGCTCATCCGCGGGGACGACCCTGCATGGCTCGGAGGGTTGTCATGACTTGGCTTGTGTTGGTCGCAGCGGGTCTGCTGGAAATCGGTTGGGCCATCGGCCTCAAATACACCGAAGGCTTTACACGGCTGGTGCCGTCGGTACTGACCCTCGCGGCGATGGTCGCGAGCATCATTTTGCTCGGACTCGCGCTGAAATCACTGCCGCTCGGAACGGCCTACGCGGTATGGACCGGTATCGGCGCCGTCGGAACGGCCCTTCTTGGCATCGCATTATTCGGCGAACCCGCCACCGCGGCCCGCCTCGCCAGCATCGGGCTCATCGTGGCCGGGATCGTCGGGCTCAAGCTCGTCACGTAATTCAGCGCAGGATGATTTGCACCGCCCAGTAGGTCAGCGCCGCCACCGTTGCGGAGGCCGGAATCGTGATCACCCAGGCGTAGACGATTGAGCTGGCCACGTTCCAGCGCACCGCCGAGGCGCGGCGCGCGGCGCCGACGCCGACGATGGCGCCCGTGATGGTGTGCGTGGTCGACACCGGAACTCCAAGCGCGGTGGCCATGAACAGCGTGATGGCCCCTCCCGTCTCCGCACAGAAGCCCTGCATGGGCGTCAGCTTGGTGATCCGCAGTCCCATGGTGCGCACGATCCGCCAGCCGCCCATCAAGGTGCCCAGCGCCATCGAGGCCTGGCAGGCCAGCACCACCCAGAACGGCACCGAAAACTCCGGTCCAAGTTTTCCCTGCGAATAGAGCAGCACCGCGATGATGCCCATGGTCTTCTGCGCGTCATTGCCGCCATGGCCGAGCGAATAGAGCGAGGCGGAAGCGAATTGCAACACGCGGAAGGCGCGGTCGACGGTGAAGGGCGTGGAGCGTACCGATATCCACGACACGATCGCGACCAGGATCATGGCGAGCAGGAAACCGATCAGCGGCGACAACACGATCGCGGCCAGCGTCTTGGACAATCCGCTCCAGACCGCGGCGGAAATACCGGCTTTCGCCATGCCGCCGCCGACGAGGCCGCCGATCAGTGCGTGCGAGCTCGATGATGGGATGCCGAGAGCCCAGGTCACGAGATTCCAGACAATGGCGCCGATCAGGGCTGCGAAGATGACCTGGGTATCGACGACGGACGGATCGACGATACCGGTGCCGATGGTGTGGGCGACGTTCAGTCCGAACACCATGAAGGCGACGAAATTGAAGAATGCCGCCCAGAACACCGCGTATTGGGGCCGCAGCACGCGCGTCGAGACGATGGTCGCAATCGAATTGGCCGCGTCGTGCAGTCCGTTCAGGAAGTCGAACAGCAGCGCGACCGCGATCAAGCCTGTCAGAACCGGTAGGCCCAGCGTGTTGTCCACAGCGCGGCCCCCGCCCTAGACCATTTCGATCATGATCGAGCTGATCTCGTTGGCGACGTCGTCGAAGCGGTCGGCGACCTTCTCCAGATGGTCATAGATTTCCGCGCCGACGATGAAATCCATGGTGTTGGCATTGCGGTGCTTGAGGAAGAGCTCTCGCAAGCCAATGTCGTGGAGATCATCGACGCGACCTTCCAGTTTGGTCAGCTCTTCCGTGATCGACGTGATCATCGATACGTTGTGGCCGATCGACTGCAACAGCGGCAGCACGCGGCCGACCAGATCGGCGCACTCGACCAATAGCGTTCCGATCTCCCGCATCAACGGCTCGAACTCACGCACCTCGAACAGCAGCACCGCTTTCGCGGTCTGCTGCATCTGGTCGATCGCATCATCCATCGCCGTGATCAGGTTCTTGATGTCGCCGCGGTCGAACGGCGTGATGAAAGTGCGCCTCACCGCGGTCAGCACCTCGCGCGTAATACCGTCGGCGTCATTCTCGAACTGGTTGACGCGCTGGCAATAGACCGGCGTCTCGTCGCCGCCCTTCAGCATGTCCTGCAGCGCGCGGGCGCCCTGGGCGACCACAGCGGAATGACGGGCAAACAGGTCGAAGAAGCGTTCTTCCCTGGGGAGAAAGGCACGAAACCAACGGAACATGGGGCATACACCGTTCTGGAACGGCCGCTTGGGCGGCCCGTCGCAAAACTGTCATAGACGGCTTTGGTCCGAAAGACCCGCTTTCCCGAAGCAGAAAATCCGGGTCATCCACCGCTTTGTGGATGGAAAATTGCTCTGAAAAACCCGCCGCTTACAGCGACCGCTTGAGAAGATGCGCGATCTCGCCGATGACGCCGCGGCGGAACAGCAGCACGCAGGCGACGAAGATCACGCCCTGGATTACCGTGACCCATTGGCCCATGCTCGCCAGATATTGCTGCATGGCGATGATGACGAAGGCGCCAACCACGGGACCGAACACCGTGCCGAGGCCGCCGACCAGCGTCATCAGCACGATCTCGCCCGACATGCTCCAGTGCACGTCGGTGAGCGAGGCGTTCTGGGCGACGAACACCTTCAGCGAGCCGGCGAAGCCCGCGATGGTGCCGGACAGGACGAAGGCCAGCAGCTTGTACTGGTCGGCCTTGTAGCCCAGCGAGATCGCACGCTGCTCATTCTCGCGGATCGATTTCAGCACCTCGCCGAACGGTGAATTGATGGTGCGGAAGATCAGCAGGAACGCGGCGAGAAAGCCGACCAGGACGACGTAGTACAGCACCGTCGGCTTGGAGAGATCGATAAAGCCCAGCATCTTCCCTTGCGGAATGCCCTGGATACCGTCCTCGCCATGGGTGAACGGCGTCTGCAGGTAGACGAAGTAGAGCAGTTGTGACAACGCCAGCGTGATCATCGAGAAATAGATGCCCTGGCGGCGGATCGAGATATAGCCGGTGATGACGGAAAGTGCGAAAGCGGCCGCGACGCCGACCAGGATACCGAGCGCAGGCTCGAGGCCCCAGACCTTCAGCGCGTGCGCGCTGCAATAGCCGGCAGTGCCGAGGAACATCGCGTGTCCAAAGGACAGGAGGCCGCCATAGCCAATCAGAAGGTTGAACGCACAGGCAACCAGCGCAAAGCACAAGGCCTGCATCACGAAGAACGGATAGATGCTGGTGAACGGTACGATCGCGAGCAGCACCGCCATGATCGCGAACACGACCATCTCGTCGCGCATCGCGTGTGGGGTTGTCGCCAGCGTGTCATCGGTCAATGCCGTCATGTCAGGCCGCCCTTCCCGTCAGACCCGTTGGCTTCACCAGCAGCACCAGCACCATCAGGACGAACACCACGGTGTTGGAAGCCTCAGGGTAGAAATATTTGGTCAGTCCCTCGATCACGCCGAGCGCAAAGCCGGTAATGATGGAACCCATGATCGAGCCCATGCCGCCGATCACGACCACCGCGAACACGACGATGATGAGGTCGGCACCCATCAGCGGCCGCACCTGATTGATCGGCGCCGACAGCACGCCGGCGAGGCCGGCAAGCCCCACGCCGAGGGCATAGGTCAACGTGATCATGCGCGGCACGTTGATGCCGAAGGCGCGCACCAGCGTCGGGTTTTCGGTCGCAGCGCGCAGATAGGCGCCGAGGCGGGTGCGCTCGATCAGGTACCAGGTCGCAAAGCAGACCACCATCGAGAACACCACCACCCAGCCGCGATAGACCGGCAGGAACATGAAGCCGAGATTGGTGCCGCCCTTCAACTGGTCGGGAATCGAGTACGGCAGGCCTGATGAACCGAAGAAGTTCTGGAACAGGCCCTGCACGATAAGGGCAATGCCGAAGGTTAGGAGCAGACCATAGAGATGGTCGAGACCGGCCAGCCAGCGCAGCAGCGTCCGCTCGAGCACCACACCGAACAGGCCGACGATCAGCGGCGCGAACAAGAGAGCCCACCAGTAGTTCAGGCCGATGCCGATGTGGACGGTCTGCCAGTTGCCGGAGAAGAGCGAGCCCAGGCTCGGAACGTCGATCCCGTTCAGCAGGAAGTAGGCCACGAACGCGCCCATCATGTAGAGCGCGCCATGGGCGAAATTGATGATGTTGAGCATGCCGAAGATCACGGCAAGCCCGAGGCTGAGCAGCGCGTAGAACGAGCCGTTGATCAGTCCCACCAGAAGCTGGGCATAAAGCGCTTGCATCGGTTCTCTCTCGTGCTCGTTCGTCTCGGCGAACTGCCCGGCGGAAGCCGGACAGGTCTCCGGTTTACTTCTTCAGCAACGGACAGGTGCTCTTGTCGAGCGGCGTAAAGGCCTCGTTCGCCGGGATGGTCGCGACCAGCTTGTAGTAGTCCCAGGGGCCCTTGGATTCAGAAGCCTTCTTCACCTCGAACAGATAGGCCGGATGAATGGTGCGGCCGTTCGGTTCGATGCTGCCCTTGCCGAACAGCGGATCGTCGGTCGGCATTTCCTTCATCTTGGCGACGACCTTGGCGCCGTCATGCGGATTGTGGTCACCAGTGATGATGTCGATCTTCCAGCCCTTGCCGGTCAGCCCGGAATCCTCGACCGCCATTTGCGCGGCAACCGCCGAGCCGGGGCCGCCGAGGTCGGCGTACAGGCCGGATTGGTCGGACAGAGAACCAATCTTGACGACCTTGTCGTCGGCGGACGCCACACTCGCGGCAGAGAGCGAGAGCGCCGTACCCAGCAACAGGGCCGCAATCGATTTCTTCATGGGAAGTGGTTTCCTCTTCTTGTTGTTAAACACCGAGATAGGTGTGGAGCTTGTCCATGTTCGCCTGCAACTCGGAATTGGCAAAACCGTCGATGATCTTGCCGTGCTCGACGATGTAATAGCGGTCCGCCACGGTAGCCGCGAAACGGAAGTTCTGCTCGACGAGCAGGATCGTAAAGCCTTCCTTCTTCAGCCGCGCGATGGTGTGGCCGATCTGCTGGATGATGACGGGCGCGAGGCCTTCCGTCGGCTCGTCCAGCATCAGGAAGTTCGCGCCCGTGCGCAGGATCCGCGCGATCGCCAGCATCTGCTGCTCGCCGCCGGAAAGTTTCGTGCCCTGGCTCTTCAGCCGCTCCTTCAGGTTCGGGAACAGGTCGAAGATCTGATCGAGCGACAAGCCTCCCGGGCGCACTACCGGCGGCAGCAGCAGGTTCTCCCGCACGTCGAGGCTTGCGAAAATGCCGCGCTCCTCCGGGCAGAATGCCACGCCCATCCGCGCGATGCGGTCGGACGACGCGCGGATGATCTCGGTATTGTCAAAGCGGATCGAGCCGGTGCGCTTGCCGATGATCCCCATGATCGACTTCAGCGTCGAGGTCTTGCCGGCGCCGTTGCGCCCGAGCAGGGTCACGACCTCACCGGCATTCACATTGAAGTTGATGCCGTGGAGGATGTGGGACTCGCCGTACCAGGCCTCGAGATTCTTGACGGCGAGCACCTGCTGTGCTGCGGTCGCGGAAGCGGCGGCGGGCGCTGCGGCCATTTTCAGCTCAGGCATGACCGGCCCCCAGATAGGCTTCCTTGACGCGCTCGTCCTTCGAAAGGTCGGCGTAGTTGCCTTGCGCAAGCACCTGCCCGCGCGTCAGTACCGTGATGATGTCGGAGAGATTGGCGACCACGCTGAGGTTATGCTCGACCATCAGGATGGTGTATTTCGCCGAGATGCGTTTGATCAGCGCGGCAATCTTGTCGATGTCCTCATGGCCCATGCCGGCCATCGGCTCGTCCAGCAGCATCATCTCCGGATCGAGCGCGAGCGTTGTTGCAATCTCCAATGCACGTTTGCGGCCATAGGGCATCTCGACGGCGGGCGTGTTGGCGAACTCGCTCAAGCCGACGTCGCTCAACAGTTCCAGCGCGCGGTTGTTGAAGCGGTTCAGCACCGTTTTGGAGCGCCAGAAATCGAAGGAATGACCATGCTGCCGCTGCAGCGCGACGCGCACATTTTCCAGCGCCGTGAGGTGCGGGAACACCGCCGAAATCTGGAACGATCGCACCAGGCCAAGGCGCGCCACGTCCGCAGGCGCCATCGCCGTGATGTCCTGTCCCTTGTAGTGAATGCTGCCAGCCGTCGGCTGCAGGAATTTGGTCAAGAGGTTGAAGCACGTCGTTTTGCCGGCCCCGTTCGGACCGATCAACGCGTGAATGCTGCCACGGCGGACCTTGAGCGCAACATCGCGAACGGCGAAAAAGCCCGCGAATTCCTTGGTCAATCCGTGGGTTTCGAGAATGAACTCATCGGCCAAACAAATTTCCCCCTGCCAGGCGCGCACGCCTTGCGCCTCTGGCTTTTTCTCAAACATCGGCCTTCCGGACGCTCCTCAAAACCGTCCCGGACCACCGCCTCCGGGGCCGGAATATGCCGTCATTGCACTGCATTACGCAAGGCGGAAAGCTCGGGCAGTCACCAGCTGTGGCGACGTGCTGCATTGGCCGTTAGTCTAGGGATTGCAATCGACTGAGGCAAAGCCCTCACCTGCCCTGTCAAGATGACGTCGAGCCTGCGCAGAAAGCTCTCGTTAACGCTGTTTGGGCCGATACCCGCATCGCTTCATCAAAAATTTTCCCCTTCCGCCGATGCTTTGCCAGTTTATGGGGCCGGGATCATCGCGGTGGAATTCGAGAGCGCCAAACCTTCGGTCGTGAAATCGATCAAGCAGCGTGATCTCCTGAACACGTGGCTGCGTCTTTACACCCGCGCGCAGTCGATGCCGCAGATCGCGGAGTATCAGCCGGAGCGGCTCAAGGACGAACTGCCGGACCTCGTCTACTACACCGTCGATACCACGACTGCGCCGCCGCGCCTCATCATCGACAGCGACGGCACGCGGATGTCGAGCGCCTATGGCCACACCGGCAAGGGCAAGTTCCTCGACGACTATCTGGGCGCGCGCCTCGCACCGATCGTGATGCCCGTCTATTACGAATGCATCGCGCGCAAGCTGCCGGTCTACACCATTGCCCATATCGACGATATCTATGGCCGCATCGTCGCCTATGAGCGGCTGCTGCTGCCGTTTTCAGACGGCGGCGGAGTCACGCATATCATCGCCTCGCTGAAGACCATCTCCGAGGATGGCGGCTTCGAGATCAGGAATCTGATGCGCGGCAACGACACGCTGCCGACGCCAAAACTGCGCAGCGTCATCGATCGCGACCTGTTTCATCGCACACCCGGCCGAATCCAGGCGGGCGACGTCATCGAGTTCAGCTAGATCATGGAATATGTGAGCAGCGATCCTTCGGTGGTTCGTTCCATCCGGCAGCGAGTGCTGTTGAATGCGTGGGTGCACGCCTTGCGCAAGTCGTCTCCGCTGCCTGCGCTGAGCGACTTCGAGCCCGACACCGGCATCGAAGAGCTTGCCGACATGATGGGCTTTGACGTCGAAGGCGACGAGGCATCCGCACGCTTCGTGATCACGCAGGAAGGAACGCGGCTCGCCGCGACCTATGGCAACGAGGATGTCGCGCCGGAAAAGCGGACCAACCGTTATCTTCACGACGCCATCGGGCCGGACCGCTATGCCCGCGTCGTCACCTGCTATCGCGAATGCGTGATTCGGAAACGGCCAACCTATTCGATCACGGCCGTGCAGGACGCCGACGGCAAGGACGTGTCCTATGAGCGGCTCCTGATGCCGTTTGGCCGCGGGAGCACCGTCGAACACATCATCGGCTCCTACAAGGCGATCAGCATCGAGGGTGGCTTCAGGGTGAACAACCTGCTTGGGCTCCGCTCGATGGCCGAGTCCGCGCGGATCGTTAATGCGATCGTCGACCGCGAGATCGCGCGCCGGCCCGCCGGCGTTCGCACTTCCGACGATATCGTCATCGTCGACGTGGGCTAGCGCTTCACCTCCTTGGCGTAGACATCAGGCTTGAAACCGACCAGGCGCTTCTTCCCGAGGTCGAGGACCGGACGCTTGATCATCGAAGGCTGCTCCAGCATCAAGGCGAGTGCCTTCTTCTCGTTCAGGCCCTCCCTGTCGCTGTCGGGCAACTTGCGGAACGTGGTGCCGGCGCGGTTGAGCAGCGTCTCCCAGCCGAGCTCATCGCTCCAGGCTTTCAGCTTTTCCTTGCCGATGCCTTCGCTCTTGTAGTCATGGAAATCGTATTTCACGCCGTGGCCATCGAGCCAGGCGCGCGCCTTCTTCATGGTGTCGCAATTCTTGATGCCGTAGATGGTGATGGTCATGTCGCTGTTCTCGGTCGTATGTGCCGGCATCATACACGCAACGGCCAACTCGCAAGATGTCGATGGCCCTTCATGCTGTGGATGAGGATGAGATCGCGGACGGTCCAGCCGATAGGCCAGATCGGATTTTCCTCCACGACGCGGTCACTGAACAGCAGCGTGACATGCGGCGTGAACTCCCGGCGTCCCAGAATTCCCAAGCCTCTACTTCTGAATGCCGCCGCGAGCGACCGTCGGAGCGATTTCAATCGGTCCAGTCCATCGCCGCCCGTCAAGACAAACGGCCAGCTTCCGGGCCGGCCTCGAAAGCTCACCGTGCGGTCGAAGGCGACCTCGAACGGCGCCGACCGCACCGCGTTGATGGCGTCACAAACCTGCTCGACGCACTCAGCCAATCCGTTCAGCGGCAACAATGTCACATGCAGTCGGTCGCGCGGAGTGAGCGGGGCCGTAAATCCGTGGGCGTGCCGGATTATCTCAGCCTGCTGATAGATCTGCGCCGACGCATCGGCGTCCGGAAGAACCGCGAGGAACAAATTGCCGCCACGGCTTGTGTCGATGGTTGCCATGACCTAGAACAAACAATGAACATCTTGAGTTGTAAAGATCCAATCTGTCGCCGAACCACCGTATTGCAAAATACACTACGCACGGCTTATATCTTAACGCCTGGGAGAAGCACCATGCCGAAACTCGCAAAGCGAAAAGAACACCCGTTATCGATGCGATTACCGGAGAGCGACATCGCTATCATCGATCGGGCGGCAAACCTGCGCGGCCGCTCCCGGACCGACTTCGTACGCGAGGCTGCCGTGCGCGCGGCCGAGGATGTACTGATGGAAACGGCGCCCATTCGTATGAGTCCCGCGGCGTTCAAGGCATTCATGGATGCGCTTTCGAAGCCCGCTGCGGCAGTACCGGAAATGATAAAACTGCTCCGGCGCAAAGCGCCTTGGGAAACCGAAGCCGGGAAGTGAAACTGTGGTGATCTCCGGCCCCGAGCCATTGACCGCCAACCATGATATTTCCACGTTTTCCTGCGGAAAGCCGTCGCTTGATCGCTGGCTCCAGACGCGCGCGCTTTCAAATCAGGAAAAGGGCTTCACCGCCGTTCTTGTCGTTCATGAGGCTCATCGCGTGGTCGGCTATTACGGCCTGGCGCCCACCGCTGTCGTGCCCGCGATCCTCCCGCGTTCGATCCGCACCGGTCAACCGCCGGATCCCGTTCCCTGTCTGCTGCTCGGACAGTTAGCAACTGACCGAAACTGGATCGGCAAGGGAATTGGCACCGGGCTAGTCAAGCACGCCCTGCAACGTTGTGTCACGGCCGCAGGTCTGATTGGCGGCCGAGCATTGATGGTCAAGGCGGTCGATATCGAGGCCGCGGAGTTCTGGAAGCGGCTTGGATTCATGCCGTCGAAATCCGATCCGCTGATCTTGCTTCGCTCGATCACCGATATAGCGGTATCAATCGATCTCGCATCCCGCCGCTAGCCCGCCCCTCCCGGCTCGAGCGCTTCGCCGAGCTGGAGCGGATGCGCCATGATCTCGTGCAGCTTCTCCTTGTCGAGCTCGCCTTCGGAGAGACTGATGACGACGCAGGCGACGCCGTTGCCGATCAGATTGGTCAGGGCGCGACATTCGCTCATGAACTTGTCGATGCCGACCAGGATCGCGATCGACTGGATCGGGATGTCGGGCACGATCGCGAGCGTCGCCGCGAGCGTGATGAAGCCGGCGCCCGTGACGCCGGAGGCGCCCTTGGAAGTGATGATGGCGATGCCAAGGATTCCCAATTCCTGCCAGATGGTCAGATGCGTGTTGGTCGCCTGCGCCAGGAACAGCGTCGCCAGCGTCATGTAGATATTGGTGCCGTCGAGATTGAAGCTGTAGCCGGTCGGGATGACCAGGCCGACCACCGGCCGCGAGGCGCCGAGATGCTCCATCTTCTGGATCATCTGCGGCAGCACGGTTTCCGACGACGACGTGCCCAGCACGATCAGGAGCTCATCCTTGATATAGGCGATGAAGCGGATGATGGAGAAGCCGGCAAGCCGCGCGATCGCCCCCAGCACGATCAGCACGAAGAGCATGCTGGTGAGATAGAAGGTCGCGATCAGCTGGACCAGGTTCCACAGTGAGTTCAGACCATAGGCGCCGACGGTGAATGCCATCGCACCGAATGCGCCGATCGGGGCCACGCGCACGATCATGCGGATGATGCCGAAAAACACCTTGGCCGCCTGGTCGATGGCATGGGAAATCGGCTCGCCCACCTTGCCCATGAAGGCGATGGCGAAACCGGAGAGGATCGAGACCAGCAGCACCTGCAGGAGATCGCCGCGGGCGAGCGCGCCGAAATAGCTGTCGGGAATGATCGCCATCAGGTGATTGACGATGCCCTCTTCCTTGGCCTTGGTGACGTAGGTCGCGACCGATTTCGGGTCGATCGTGGAGGGATCGATGTTGAAGCCCGCCCCGGGCTTGAGGATTTCACCGACGAGCAGGCCAACGGCAAGTGCCACCGTCGAGACCACCTCGAAATAGATCAGCGCCTTCAGGCCGACGCGGCCGACGCGCTTCAGGTCGCCCATCGAGGAGATGCCGTGCACGACCGTGCAGAAGATTACCGGCGCGATCATCATCTTGATCAACGCGATGAAGCCGTCGCCGAGCGGTTTCAGCTGCTTTCCGAGACCGGGATTTAAATGTCCGATCAGAACGCCGAGTACGATCGCGATCAGAACCTGCACATAAAGGATCTTGTACCAGGGCTGATGGTGGACGGCCGGTCGAGCCATTTCAGTGGGCATGGAGCGCTCGCTGGTGAAGACGGCTTGTGATCACCATCATGAAATAGCGCGGGCTCGCCGACAACTCAAATTCACTCCCTCTGCCTCGTGACATACGCCGCAATGCATCAAAACATCCGACAATTCATGATCCGAGAAACTCTCCGAGACGTTTCATCAGCGCGTCCGGATTTTCTTCAGCGATCCAGTGGCCGGTTCGCGGCACGCGAAATTCGCTGACATGCAGCCGCACACCTGGCTCGACGTCGGCCATGCCATGGACGAGCGCGGCTTCAGCTTGTCGCGTCATCGAAACTCACCACCGCTTACGGCCGTTTCGGGATGTTCAACCCTCGCTGCACCGCGGGCCGAGCCAAGCCACGTTCGAGCCAGGCCGGCACATGCTTCAGATCATCGAAGGCCACGAGCTCGCGTGCTTCATAGAAGCCGATGATGTTGCGCACCCAGCCGAGCATGGAGATATCGGCGATGGTATATTCGTCATCCATGAACCATTGTCGGCCCGGGAGATGCATGTCCATGACGCCGAGCAGGCGCTTCGACTCGTTGACGTAGCGCTGCAGCGGCCGCTTGTCCTCGTAGTCCTTGCCCGCGAATTTATTGAAGAATCCGACCTGGCCGAACATCGGGCCGATGCCGCCCATCTGGAAATGCACCCACTGGATGGCCTGCCAGCGCCGCGGCGGGTTCGCCGGCAAGAGCTTACCGGTCTTCTCCGCGAGATACTGCAGGATCGCGCCCGACTCGAACAGCGGCAGCGGCTCGCCGGTGGGACCATCGGGATCGAGGATCGCGGGAATCTTGCCGTTGGGATTGAGTGACAGGAACTCCGGCGTCTTCTGGTCATCCTTGTTGAAGTCGACGAGATGCACCTCGTAGGGCAGGTCGATCTCTTCCAGCATGATCGAGACCTTGACGCCGTTCGGCGTCGGCAGCGAGTAGAGTTGCAAGCGGTCGGGATATGTAGCGGGCCAGCGCTTTGTGATTGGGAAGGCGGAAAGATCAGGCATGATTATTCGTCCATTTCAAAATCAACCAGCCCCAGCCGCTTCGTAAGCCAACCGCTTGAATTCGAAGAAGAACGGGTTCCAGAACGACAGCTCGCGCTGCGCCATCAGCACGCCGGCCGTGTTCGCCTGCGGACAGATCCACCAATGCGTTCCGGCCACGCCGCCCCATTGAAATTCACCGCTGGAGTTGGGCGGATCGATCCGCGTCGGTGCGAAGGTGACGGCGCCGCCCAGCCCAAAGCCTTTGCCGGGCATCGGGCCACGCGTGGCGAAGCGAATGATTTCGCCCGCGGGAAGCTGGTTGGTCATCATCTGCTGGATGGTGTCGGGCTTCAGTAGCGTGTCCGATCCCGGCAGCAGTGCGCGCACCAGTGCGAGCATGTCCGGCATGGTCGTGACCAGACCACCACCACCCGACAACCGCGGAAACAGCCGGAGATAGGCCTGCGGGTAAGGCTTGTCATCGATCCGGAACAGGCCGGGCTTCATCGGGTCCATGATGTCCGCGCCGCGATAATAGGCGGTCAGCCGGCCCTGCTTCGCTTCCGGCACAAAGAAGCCGGTATCGACCATGCCAAGCGGATCGTAGATGCGCTTTTTGAAAAACACATCCAGCGCTTGGCCGGAAATGACCTCGACGACACGGCCGAGCACGTCGGTGGCAACGGAATATTCCCAGGACATGCCGGGATGGTAGATCAGCGGCAGGTCGGCCAGCTTGTCGATCATGTCCGTCAGCGGCGTCAGCGGATTGAGCACGCGTGCTTCGTTATAGGCTTTGAAGGTCACCGAGCCCGGATCGAAAAGTCCGTAGGAAAGTCCGGCCGTGTGCGTGAGCAGCTGGCGGATGGTGATCGGGCTCTTCGCCGGCTCGACATCGGCCAGGCTCGTCGCGCCTGCCTTCAGCACCTGCCGGTTGCCAAGTTGCGGCAGGAATTTTTCGATGCTGTCATCGAGACCGATCCGTCCCTCCTCCATCAGCATCATGATCGCGCAGGTGACGAAGATCTTGGTATTGGAGAAAGCGCGGAAGATATGGTCACCCCGGAGCGCGACGTTCGCCTCCCGGTCAGCCAGGCCAACGCATTGCTGGTCGGCGATGTCGCGCCCGCGCAGCACCGTCCAGGAGACGCCGGCCAGGATCTCCTGATCGACGTAGCGCTGCATGGCCGCCCGTACAGCGGAAAAATCATGAGTTCTGGCGTGCATCTATCTTCGCTCCCGGATCGCGCGGCAGGGATATCAGCACAAATGTGTTCGCGTCGAGACTCACGATTTGGACAGCCGCCTCCACCCAACGTCGCCATTGACTTTTGTCTCACATGAGGTATATTTTTGCCTCAATTGAGACGAGGATTTCATGGCTTACAAGAGCGCAACCGTCGCTGAACTCCTTGGCGTAACGCCGAAGAGGCCCGACACTACGTTGAGCTTTGCCTATTCCGTGCAGAAGGGTCTGCCAGTTTCCGCGCTGGACAGGTTTGCCGGCGTGGTGTCGCCGCAGGATGTCCGCCGTTTCACCTATCGCGTGGTGCCAAAGCCGACACTTGAGCGCCGCCGCAAGGAAAAGCAGCCGCTGACGACGGAAGAAAGCGATCGTCTGGCGCGCATCGCCAAAGTGTTCGCCTTCGCCCTCGAGATATTCCGCGATGAGGCCAAGGTGCGCCGCTTTCTCGATTCCCCGCATCCGATGCTGGACGACAAGGCGCCGCTCGAGATTGCGCTGGCGACCGGCCCCGGTGCCGACGCCGTCATCAATCTGCTCGGCCGCGCCGCCTATAGCGGCGGCGTATGAGTGCGCAAAGGACCGATCGCGTCCTGACCTGCTATCGAATTGGCGATCCGGACGGCGCTTTCCCCATTTACGACGCCGAAGGTGCCCGCCTCTATCCCGGACGCTGGAACACGCACACGAGCCCTATCATCTACGCGTCCGGACACTATTCGACGGCGATGTTGGAGAAGCTGGTCCACGCCAATCTGGTGCTGCCGGCAAATCAGCATTTCATCGAGATAACGATCCCGAACGGTGTTGCCTACGAAATCTTCCAGACGGAAGCCCATCCCGGCTGGGACTCGAAGAACGAAACCATCTGCAAGGAGTTTGGGCAGGATTGGTTTGACGGGCAACGCTCCGCATTGCTGATCGTCCCCTCGATGCCGGCGCGGATCGAGCGCAACATCCTGATCAACCCGCTTCATCCCGACGCCAAGGGCGTTACCCACACCCTGCCTGAACCGGTATGGTGGGATGAGCGGCTCTACGCGCAGCGCGCGGCCAGGTGACACGATTTTTGAAACCTTGCCTGTCGGGTCCTCGCTCGTGACAAGTCGCTGAAGCCAGGTGGAAAAATTTCTTTTGACCGCAATGTCGGAATCCGCTTCGCCGGATCGTCCTTGGGGCACTGATGCAACCACGCCCGAGGAGGTTCCCGTGCCCTATGTCGATGGTTTTGTGATCCCGGTCGAAAAAGACAAGGTCGAAGTCTACAAGGCGCATGCCAAGAAGGCCGGCGAGGTCTGGATGGAGCACGGCGCGCTTTCCTTTGTCGAATGCGTCGGCGACGACGTGCCCTATGGGCAATTGACCTCGTTCCCGCGCGCGGTGCAGGCCAGGGACGACGAGACCGTCATTTTTTCCTGGATCGTCTACCGCTCGCGCTCGGAGCGCGACGCGGTCATGGAAAAGGTCATGGCCGATTCGCGCCTGAAAGGCGACATGCCCTTCGACGGCAAGCGCCTGATCTTCGGCGGCTTCGAGATGATGCTGCAGATGTGACTGGCGAGGAAGCGACCATGGGCTTTTCAGGTGGCTGCTCCTGTGGCGCGGTCCGCTACACTCTTCGAGCCGAACCGGTTCGCGCCTTTCAGTGCCAGTGCCGGGATTGCCAGATGGATTCCGGCGGCGGGCACAGCTCGGTATTCGTGTTCCCGCGGGCGGCCCACGAGCTATCGGGTGAGGTGCGCGAAATCGCGCGCACCAGCGACCGCGGCACCACCAAACGCAAGGGCTTTTGCCCGGCCTGCGGCGTCTCAGTCTACAACAAGCCGGACAAGTTTCCCGACCTGATTGGCATCTACGTCGGGAGCCTCGACGACGCCACCGCGTTTAAACCCGCGGCGATTCTCTACGCCGCGCGCGGATATTCCTGGGATTTTCTCGATCCCGCTGTTCCCAAATTGCCGGAATGGCGCCCGGGCGAGGACTAGCCGGCGCCGTCTTGGCAACGAGGCCGGGCGGATTCGACGAAAGGCCAATATGTCAATTTGGCAGCAGGCTGCTCCGGCCATCGAAATCGCCGCCATTCGTGCGGCTCTCCCTCTAAATATCATGGCGGCCCTGCGCGGAACCCGTATCTCGGCAGGGCATACTTAACAGTTTCGCAACGCAGAGGAGACAATCTTAAGAATCGGAAATCTCTGGCGAAATGCGCGGTTCGAAATGCTCCACAAGCTTACCATCGGCAAGAAACTTCTCCTCATCGTCGCCGTGTTCTCGACCGTGCTCGTGGGCGTGACGAGCTACATGTTGCTCGACATGCGCGGCGGCATGTACGAGGACCGCAAGGCCAAGCTGCGCGCGCTGGTGGAAGCCGCCGTCAACACCGTCAATCGCTATGGCGATCTCGCGGCCGCCGGTAAGATGCCGGTCGAGGAGGCGCAGAAGAATGCGCTCGCAACGCTCGCCGGCATGAATTTCGACGGCAAGAACTATTTCCTGGTGTTCGACCGCAGCGGCATCCTGAAGATGCATCCGACGCGGAAGGATGACATCGGCCACAACATGCTGGACCCGAAGCTGGAGATCAGCACCAACTATATCGGCTATCTGAATGCGGCCACCACATCTGCCCCGCTGGAGGGCTTCAGCGTCTTCGTCGGCCGGCGCCCGGGCTCGACGGTCAACGATGCGCCAAAACTGTTCCTGAGCGCGTTCGACAGGCACTGGAATTGGGTCGTCACAACCGGCCTGTTCGTCGATGACGTCAACGCACTGTTTATCAGCCGCTCGATCTGGATTGCCGGAGCGGTCATCGCCGGTCTCGCTCTGAGCCTGCTCCTCACGCTGATGCTCGGCCGCTCCATCACCCGCCCGCTGGATCGGACCGTGAACGCATTGGAAGAGCTGGGTGCGGGACGCTTCGACGCCGAAGTGCCTGACGATGCGAGCCGGACGGAGATCGGACGGCTCAACCGCGCCTTCGTGCAGTTCCGCGACAAGATGAAGGAAACCGAGGCGCTGCGGGCGCGGCAAATGGATGCAGAGCGGCAGGTGGAGATCGACCGGCGCAACACCATGGCGCGCGTCGCCGACGAGTTCGACACCGCGGTCGGCTCGGTCGTCGAATCCCTGTTCGCCGAGGTCAAGCGGACGGGCGAAACCGTGGCGCAGCTTTCCAGGAGCGCGCAAGCTTCGGCCGAAGGGACCGAGCGCGTCGATGGCGCGGCTTCGTCGGTTTCCCAGAACATCCAGACCGTGGCCTCAGCCGCCCAGGAGCTCTCGGCCTCGATCAACGAAATCGGGCGTCAGATTCACCACACGCGTGACATCGCGCAGCAGACCAGGAACATCTCCAATCAGACCGAGCAACGCGTGGCGGCGCTGTCGGACAGTGTCGAAGCCATTGGCTCGATCATCGAGATCATCAACACTATCGCCGAGCAGACCAACCTGTTGGCGCTGAACGCGACCATCGAGGCGGCGCGCGCCGGCGAAGCCGGCCGAGGTTTCTCGGTGGTGGCCTCCGAAGTGAAAGCGCTGGCGAGCCAGACCACCAAGGCGACCGAAGACATCCGCAAGAACATCGAAGCCGTGCGCGATGCGACGCGCCAGGCGGTCGATGCGGTGCGCGACATCTCGCGTTCCATCAACGGCCTTGACGAGTTTGCCGGCACCATCGCCGCCGCCGTCGAGGAGCAGAATGCGGCCACTTCCGAGATCAGCCGCAACACCACCGTGACCGCCGAGCAGACCCGCGCCATCACCCAGACCATCACCGAGGTCGCCAAATCCGTGAGCGGCACCGATCGGGCGGCACGCCAGGTCGAGGAATACTCCACCCTCATGCGCGTCCGGTTCGAGGAGATGCGGCGCGAGGTGCAGGCGTTCGTGGGACGGATCCGGGCCGCGTGAGGCGCTACTTGCCGTCGTCGAGACTGACGATGACGGCAGCGTTGGCGATGATAATGGGATCGCCGGCCGGATCCGACGGGATTTCGAGCCCGCCCTTGACCACGGTGACGGTCACGGTGCCGTAAGGCAGCTCCTTAGCCACCGCCGCGGTGTCGACCGTATCGGGGTTTGGTACGGCGATGGTGACATCAACGAACATGTCCTTGGCGGTCTTGCCGAGCATACGGAAGAAGCCGAGGCTCGAATGCCGGATCGCGTCCGATACCGCGCGCCTGGCGGCCTTGGTGCCGTCCTTGCCGTGGACGTCGACGCCCATGCCCATTTCGGTGATACAGCGCACGCGTGCCATTGAAATTCCCTGATGCTGGGGGTGTGGCGAGACTACTCGGCGGCTTCCCGGTGCGGGACGCCCTGCTCGATGTCGAACTGCAGGATGTCGTTGAAGCGGTTGAAGGCGCCGCACAGCGCGATGCGCCAGGTCAGCTCGACGATCTCTGCTTCGGAGAAATGCTCGCGCAGACGCGTGAAGATTTCGTCGCGGGTCTTGTTCCAGTTGTTGGTGACGGCGATGGAATATTCGACCACCAGCTTGTCGACGGCATCGAGCTCGGGATGATCCTTGTAGTCGAGCAATCGCTCGGCGCCCGCTTCGGAGACGCCCTGGATCGCCAGTTTTGGGGCGTGGTGCGAGACGCAATAATCGCATTTGTTCAAGAGCGAGACCGTCACCAGCGCGAGCTCGAGATGGCGCTTGGACAGCACGGCCTCGTCGGCGAGATCGACCAGCAGCGACCACATATGCTCAAAGATCGGCGGCCGATGCGCCATCACGCCGGCCTGGTTCTCGAACGCGCCATAGGTCGTCATCTTGTCCCAGAGCGGCCGGAGCCCGGCAGGCAGATCGTCTTTGGTCTTGATCGAGACGCGCGACATCGCTTCACCCTCCGTTGCGGCCGATGCTGCCACAACGAGGCGCGTTTGGCACCGCTCAACCGGAATAGCAGAGCTGTCGAAACGATATTGACGGCGCCAAGGCAGGCTAACAATTTTTTGAGGTGGACTAACAATTTTTCTTGCCGGATCCCCCCTCGCGGCGGCCAATGCCTTCGGCCATCGTGTTCGGGACCATCCTCTGATTCGCTCGGATCCGCACATGACGAAACGCAAGAGCAAAGCTCGCAAGGTCCTGGAAAAACCGCAACTGTTGGGCTGGAATACAACTGACGCGGATGAGATCCAGATCCGGCAGTGGCGCGGACGCGCGGAGATTGCCAAGGTCGAGGCGCTGGAGCCGCAATTCGGGCCGTATGGCACATTCCGCGTGCACTCGGGGACCGGGGGTCTTTATGAGGTCGAGATTCGCGATCTCACCGCCCGGACCAATTCCTGCGGCTGCATCGACCATCGCGTGAATGGTCTTGGGACCTGCAAGCACATCGAAGGTGTGCTGCTGGCGCTGAAGAAAAAGATGGGCGCGCGAGCTTTCGCGGCTGCCGCCGCCAAGGGCTCGCCACGCGTGGAAGCCTTCGTTCGTCGCATTGGAGAACCGTCGCCCATGCTCGGTGGAGCGGCCTTGATCGGCGACGTACGTGCCTTTATCAAGCCGTTCCTTGCCAAGAACGGAATGCTCGCCTCCGATGCTGAAGTGATAACGCGACTCCTCGCGGTCGCGCCCGGTGCGCCGGATGGCCTGCGAATCTCCCGCCATTTTGGTCCCGCGATCGAGCGCGAAAGGCGGCTCGCCACGCGGGAAAAAGCACGGGCGAAGTTCCTGGCCGCAGTTGAAGCAGGAAAAGCGGACTTCGACGTCGTCAAATTACCGCTCCTGCCTTATCAGCGCGAGGGTGCCGCGCATCTGGCCTTTCACGAACGCGCGATGCTCGCCGACGAGATGGGGCTCGGCAAGACTGTGCAGGCGATCGCCGCCTGTGAGATCCTTGTGCGACAAAAGGGCATTCGGCGCGTGCTTGTTGTTTCCCCCACTTCCGTCAAGGCAGAATGGGAGGAGCAAATCGCGCGCTTCACGGACCGGGACGCGCGCTTCGTGGCCGGCCTCTATCAGGACCGGCTGAAACTCTATCAGGCGCCTGCCTTCTTCACCCTCGTCAACTACGAGCAGGTGGTGCGGGATGCCGATGACATCAACCGTTTCCTCAAGCCGGATGTCGTGATTCTCGATGAAGCCCAGCGCATCAAGAATTGGCAGACCAAGACCGCCCGGCGCGTGAAATCACTCGTCGCGCCTCACGCTTTCGTTCTCACGGGAACGCCGCTCGAGAACCGCATCGATGAGACCTATTCCATCGTGCAGTATCTTGATCCCGAAGTATTCGGTCCGCTGTTCCGCTTCAACCGCGATTTCTATTCGCTCGACGAGCGCGGCCGGCCGGCAGGCTACAAGAACCTCGATGTGTTGCATCGGCGCCTGTCCAGCGTAATGCTGCGCCGGAGAAAGCGCGATGTCGAAAACGAGCTGCCGGGTCGCACGGAGAAGACGTTTTTCGTGCCAATGGTGGAAGAGCAGGCGCGGCGCTATGGCGAGTACGAATATCTGGCGCAAAGGCTCGCCGCCATAGCGCAGCGCCGCCCGCTGACCAAGGAAGAATTCGACCGCATGCAGCAATATCTCGCCTGCATGCGCATGATCTGCGACACGCCGGCCATTCTCGATCCCGAATGCCGTGTCTGCCCCAAGCTTGAAGAGCTCGAAGGTGTGCTGTCCGAGCTTTTGGAAGATCCCTCGCGCAAGATCGTGATCTTCTCCGAATGGGTGAAGATGCTGACACTGGTGCGCGAACTGGCCGACGAAATGGGCGTGGATTACGCCTGGCACACCGGCAATGTGCCTCAGCTCAAGCGCCGGGCCGAGATTGCCCGCTTCCGTGAGCATTCTGCTTGTCGCTTGTTCCTCACCTCGGATGCGGGTGCGACCGGCCTCAACCTTCAGACGGCCAACGCCGTCATCAATCTTGACCTGCCCTGGAATCCGGCGAAGCTCGAACAACGTATCGCGCGCGCTTGGCGCAAGGGTCAGAAGAGCGTGGTGACCGTCGTCAATTTCGTCACTGAAAATTCGATCGAACATTCCATCCTGCACCTTCTCTCCCATAAACAGGCGCTGGCTGATGGCGTGCTCGACGGAGCAGAGGATTTCTCGAAGATCGCGATACCCTCGGGCCGCGCCGCGCTGGTCGAGCGCTTGCAGGCCGCGTTGGATGCCAGCAAACCGATCCAGATCAAGATCCTTCCACCCGAGGAAGCGCTCGTCGAAGACATCAGAATGCGCCATGGCGCGCGGCTTATTCATGCCGAGCTCCGGGCGGAACGTCTCGTCCTGGTTCTCGACGCCGAGCCTTCGCTCGTAGCCGCCGAGCGAGCGCGGCTTGCCTCTTCAACTCTGCAGACGGAGGTTCTCGATTGCGCCGCCTGGCAGATGTTGCAACGGCTTACAGCTGCCGGGCTCATCGGCTTCACGGAAACACGCGTGCGCATCCTCCATCGCAGCGAGACCGACGTCGCTGACAGCGTCGGCGGACAAGGAATGGCAGCGTGATCCAAATGCGGACAGGCCGTACCGCGTGCGCGCTCTCGTCAAGCGTGGTGCCGCAATCGAGTCCGTTTGGCACTGCTTGACGAGCTGGCAGAGCTACGCCAGCGCGGGCTGCACCTCGGCTTTCGGAAACGGCCTGAACGTCAGCGCGATCGCAAAGGCGCCGAGCCCGAAGGCCCAGGAGCCGATATAGAGCCAGGCGTAGCTGGCAAAGCTGTCGTAGATCAGACCGCCGGCCAACGGCCCGGTCGCCATGCCGAGGCTACCGGCCATCGAGGTGCCGCCGATCACGGTGCCCAGCATTTTCAGCGGAAAGTTCTCGCGGATGATCACCGAATAGAGCGGCATGGTGCCGGCATAGATGAAGCCGAAGATCGCCGCCACGGTGTAGAACCCGGCGAGCTCGTGCACGAAGACGTAGGCGAGCGCGCCGAAGGCCTGGACCAGCAGGCCCGCCACCAGCACGCGCTTGGCGCCGAGGCGGTCGCCGGCGATGCCGAAGAAGATGCGGCCGAACAATCCGGCAAAACCCTCGACGCTGTAGATCGTGACCGCGGCCACCAGCGGGATGCCGCAGCTGATGGCATAGCTCACGGTGTGGATGATCGGACCCGAATGCGTCGCGCAGCAGAAGAAGTTGGTGGCGATCAGGATGATGAACTGCGGCGAGCGCAGCGCTTCTCCCAGCGACATATCGGCTTGCGGCGTGGCGCGTGCAGCCGGCGCCGATGGGGCGGCAGCAAGCGCCGGCGGACGGCGCACCAGGAGCGAGGCCGGGATCATGATCGCGGCGACGACGCCTGAGAGGATCAGCATCGTGGTCCGCCAGTCGTGATGCGAGACCAGCCAGGCGACCAGCGGCGACATGGTCATGGGCGCCATCCCCATGCCGGCGGAGACCAGCGACACCGCGAGGCTGCGGTGGGTGTCGAACCAGCCGGTGACGGTCGCCATCATCGGCGCGAAGATCGCGGCCGTCGCGCCGCCGACCATCACGCCGAAGATGAATTGGAAGGCAAGCAGCGAGGTCGCGCGGCTCGCCAGCGCCAGGCTCGCCGCGATCACGACCGAGCCGGTCAACACCACCGGCAGCGGACCGAAGCGATCGGTCAGGTTGCCCCAGATCATGCTGGTCAGCGCCATGGCTAGAAAGCCGATGGTCATGGCGCTGGACACGCCCGTGACCGACCAGCCGGTGTCCTTGGCGATCGGCTGCAGCAGCACCGGCAGCGAAAACATGCCGCCGATGGCGACACAGCCGAGCAGGCCGCCGGCCGCGACAATCACCCAGCGATAGCGAGAATTTTCCATTCCTTTTCTCCGGTTAAGGCTCTCACTGGCTGGAAGACGAACGGGATCGGCGGGAACCGACAGGCCGACGGGCCTGCCGGATAATTTTTCGGCTCCGAGGCTCGGACGCCACATCATCGGCCGGAGAGCAGCCTGAGCCAGGGCGCCAGGTGGAAGGCGCTCATCAACAGGTACATCGGAAGCATGCCGGTCAGCGGCGAACCGTCCGCCGAGCAGATCATATCCGGCATGCCGCCGCCATGGAGGGCCGTGAGCAGCGCCATGATCGCGAAGGTCGGCGTGGCCGCGAGCGACAGCAAGGAGGCCGCGCTCGCTCTGGTCCGTTTCCGACCTCGCGCGATGCTGGAATCAACCAGGTCGGTCATGTCGCGCCGCGCTTTCGGAAAGCAGCCTCTCCGGCATCCGACACCGCGACCCATTTCGGATCGGGTGCGGCGTTGGGAACGTAGCTGTCGTGCCAGTTCCACCACTTGTAGGGCCGGCTTTTTGGGTAGCCCTCCGGCAAGTCCTCCCATTCCTCCTGACGCCCGAGCGCCGTCATGTCGAGATAGCTCCAGACGGTGCCCATCGCCTCGTCGCCGCGGCTGTTGATGAGGTAGGTGCGGAAGATGCGCTCTCCGTCGCGGATGAATGCGTTGTGACCGTGCCATTCATCAACCCCGAAGTCGGCATCGAAGGTGTCGGTGATGGTGTACCAGGGGATGTCCTCCCAACCCATCCGCGTCTTCAGGCGCGCGATGTCGGCCTGCGGCGCACGCGAGGCATAGGCCAGCGTCGTGTCGCGCGCATTCAGATGAGCGAGGTCGCCGACCTGGTCGGCCCCCAGCGAGCAGCCGATGCAGGCATGCTCCGGCCAGCCATGCACGCCGGGCTCGAAGAAGGCGCGGTAGATGACTAGCTGATGGCGGCCCTCGAACAGATCGAGCAGGCTCACCTTGCCTTTGGGTCCGTCGAACGCGTAGGCCTTCTCCACGGCAAGCCACGGCATCCGCCGCCGTTCGGCGGCCAGCGCATCACCGGCGCGGGTGTGCGCCTTCTCCTTGACGAGAAGCTGCTGGCGGGCTGCTTCCCACTCCTGCTGCGATACGATCTTCGGCGTGTTCATGGCGGTGTCTCCTGCTTTCCTGTGCACGGTTTCGGTCCGGGGGGCGATCATGACGCCACCTGCTCGTAGCTGTCGTGGTGATGCCACCACGGGCCCTGCTCGTTGCGTCCCATTGGGGCGCGATCGAGCCACTGATGCATGCCCCAGAGTCCGTCCAGTCCGCGGGCGTAGGTCGAATAGGTGTGATAGACGGCGTCATCCTCGAGAACGAAAGCGCTGAGACCCGGCCGCTCGCGCATATAGGCGGCCGGCTCGGCTCCGGACTTGACCGCGTTCTCGACGGAGGTCGGCGGAAGCTTTGCGCTGCTCATCGCGTGACCGCCGCGACGATAATTGTATTCAATGCCGCCCTTGCGCTGCTGTTCCTCGGTGACGGAGACGTTGAAATCGTAGTTGAAGCCGCCGCTCTGCGAGGACGCCCAGGGAAAGGACCAGCCCATCCGCTGCTTGAACGCCACGAGCTTCGCAAGCGGCGCGCGCGATGCCGCCCAGAGCATCACGTCATGGTTGGCGAGGTGCACGGCGATGCCGTTGAAGCCGTCGGCGATCGACGAGCAGGACGGGCAGCCCGCCTTGAAGTCCGGCCCGAACATGAAGTGATAGACGAGGAGCTGCGAGCGCCCGCGGAACAGATCCGCGAGCGACGCCGTTCCCTCGTCGGTGTCGAACCTGTAGTCCTTGTCCACGCGAACCCAGGGCAGCTCCTGCCGCCGCTGTGCAAGCACGTCGCTCTGCCGCGTCAGCGCCTTTTCCGCGTCGAGCAGCTCGAGCCGCGCCGCAAGCCATTGCTCACGGGTTCCGATCTTGTGCGAAGTCATGGTCATTCTCCGTTATCGCTACCGTTGCGGGTTAGACTAGGATCGGGCATGCGCTTTGCGGGAGTGACAAGTGTGACGGGATTTCGATGGACTCGCTGATCACGGCGGCGGCACAGGCGCTGGCACTGGGCGATCCCCTCGGCGCGCTGAACAGGGTGGCGCTCCGCGATGACGCGCCGGCGCTGGCGCTTCGTGGCATCGCCATGGCCCAGCTCAGCGATCTCGACCGCGCCAAGGCGCTGGTGCGGCGGGCGGCGCGCGCCTTCGGCCCGAGAGAGGCCGTGGCCCGCGCGCGATGCGTCGTCGTCGAGGCCGAAATCGCCCTCGCCTCGCGCGACCTCGCCTGGCCCACGAAGGTGCTCGCCGCGTCGGCGGATATCCTCGAAGCGCATGGCGACCGGGCCAACGCGGCGCATGCGCGCTATCTCGAAGCGCGGCGCCTGCTCCTGATCGGGCGTCTCGACGAGGCCGAGCACAAGCTGGCGCGGATCGATCTCTCGGCCCTGACGCCCGCGCTGCGTGCCATCCATGAGCTTGCGCTCGCCGGGATTTCGATGCGGCGTGTCCGGGCCAAAGCGGCACAGGCAGCACTTGCCCGCGCCGAGGAAGCCGCGCGCTGGGCGCGCATTCCGGCGCTCGCAGCCGAGGTCGAGCAGGCCATCAATGTCCTCGACACGCCTGTGGCGCGGCTGATTTCGCGCGATAAGGAGCGCCTTCTCCTCCTGGAAGAAGTCGAGGCGCTGCTCGCCTCAAAAACGCTCGTCATCGACGCCTGCCGCAATCTGGTGCGCGCGGGAAACGCGCTCGTGCCGCTGGCAACGCGCCCGGTGCTGTTCGCGTTGGCGCGTACGCTCGGCGAGGCGTGGCCCAAAGACGTGACGCGGGACGTGCTGCTCACCAACGCCTTCGGCGCCAGGCACGCCGACGAATCCCATCGCGCGCGGTTGCGGGTCGAGATCGGGCGGCTCCGCCGGCTGCTGCGTGCCGTCGCGCGCATCACTGCGACGAAACAGGGTTTTGCGCTCACGCCGCGCGGGACGCGTGAGGTCGTGGTCCTGGCGCGGCCGGTGGAGGAGCGGCACGCGGCGGTGCTTGCCTTCCTCGCGGACGGCGAGTCATGGTCGGGTTCGGCGCTGGCGCTCGCTCTCGGCGCGAGCCAGCGCACCGTGCAGCGCGCGCTGAAGGAGCTTGCGGCGGCCGGCAAGGTGCAGGCCTACGGCCGCGGCCGGGCCCAACGCTGGATGACCCCACCGCTCCCCGGATTCGCGACGACGTTGTTACTCACGGCGCCGCTCCCGGTCGGCTAAGATGCAGGCATGAAAACATCAAAGGCAGAGATCATCCGCGAATACGGGCCCTTCGGCGAGGCCGATAAAGTCGGCGGCGTCTCGTTCGACGGCAAGAACGTCTGGTTCGCGTCGATCAACGGGTTGAACGTCTTCGATCCCGCGAGCGGCAACCGGCTGCGCACGCTCGACGTCGCGGGCCACGCGGGCACCGCGTTCGATGGCGAGCATCTGTACCAGATCGCCGAGAAGCGCATCCAGAAGATCGATCCTAAGTCCGGCCGCGTGCTCGCCTCGATCCCGGCGCCGGGCGGCGGCGGCGACTCCGGGCTTGCCTGGGCCGAAGGCACGCTCTGGGTCGGCCAGCACCGCGAGCGGAAGATCCACCAGGTCGATCCCGAGACCGGCGAGGTGCTGCGCACCATCCAGTCCAACCGCTTCGTCACCGGCGTCACCTGGGTCGACGGCGAGATGTGGCACGGCACCTGGGAAGGAGACGAGAGCGACCTCAGGCGCATCGATCCGCAAACGGGAGAAGTGCTGGAGAAGATCGAGATGCCGCAAGGCGTCGCCGTGTCGGGGCTTGAATCCAATGGCAGCGATCAGTTCTTCTGCGGAGGCGGAAACAGCGGCAAGGTGAGAGCTGTACGGCGGCCGAAGTGAGGGACGCAGCCCACCGCATTTTTTGATTCAACATGTCAAACAGCGTGAGGGTATGAGTCCGCGTTCTCGCGACGTGAATCGTCCGAGCTTTGCGTCATCTTGGACCCTCCTGAAGCAAAGGGCGCAGGGAAAGCCGGGCGCCGATCGCACCCGCGGGTCCCGTGCAACAAAAAGCACGGGGTAGGACCACAGGTTCAACCGGAAACACTCCGGCTTTCCCCGCGCGATGGTGTTAACGCTTATAGCGCGCTCTCCCCGGTGACCGGGCTTTTCTTGCCACCGTCACTTCGCGGATGTCGCCACCTGCGAAGCTTGGCGCCAGCATCGGGGCGCCAGGACCACACGATTTCGTCGTCCGCCTTGCGCGCGCTCGTCAGTCGCGCACACCGCGTCCATCGCATCTCACCGCAACGTTCGTGACGATCGCGAGCCGCCCCTCATTCGGGTGAGACGCGCCAATTAAGCTCATTGATTTGCCCGACGGGTTAAGCGGAATCTTTTTGCGCGAAGGGCTGGACTGGCCAAATCGGTTTGATTTCGCTCGCGAAAATTATGGTTTTGGCGCAGGTCCGTGCAGACACGCTCTGAAGACCCGGGAATATCTGCCTTTGACCCATCCGACATCGGAAAAATGACCACGTTGCCGAAAAATTCGCTCCGGAGCGGCACCCCGATAATCTGGCCCGTCGCCCAAACGATTTGATCTGGATCATTTCCAAGAGCGCCAGAAGTTGCACGCTGCCATGAGAAACGAGGGAGGTTCCACATGGCATCGGTTTCAATACCACATTCGGAAAAGTGCCCTCAGTGTGGTTCCGAGTTGGTTCACCTCGAATGGCATGAACGCGTCGAAGCGCACGAATTCCAAAATCTTTGGCACTGCTGGAGCTGCAAGAACGAATTTGTCACCGTCGTCATTTCTGACGAGAGGGAGCCGTCGGTCGCCGAGATCACCGAGCCATTCTTTACGAGCCTGGTAATCTGACCAACGGAGCCCAAGCAGGTTGACCTCATCGCGGCGAACCAGGGCGTTGGAGCAAGCGTCTCGAAGGATGAGGCCACCGTCGAGAGGCCTCATGGTTCTCCCGGCGATGCGAAGCATCGTCCGGAGACGCGCGGAGCCTGTCATCGGGCCGCGCTTTTGCGCGGACCCGTTGGCGCTCCTCACCATGAGGGTTTAGGGACGCAGTAGGACTAATCCAATTTACGAGCTGTTGCGGATCAGGCTGCTGCCTGTGAACGGCGCAGCCATTCGTCCAAACCGATGCGGCCGAGACGCGCTTCACCCAACGGCACGAGCGAACGCTCCTCGACCCGGCCGCCCCAGTATCGGGCCTCAGGGTCGCTCACGACCCTGCGCGGATCGCCGACCGCCTTCAGATAGCGGGCGATGATTTCGTTGAACGGCGCTCGTTCCGGGCCGGCGATCTCGACGATGCCGTTTCGCGGCTTCGCGAGTGCGACATCAGCAACGTTGGCCGCCACGTCGTCCGCCGCGATTGGTTGGAACAGGCCGGGCGAGAGCCTGACCAGGTTTCCATCCGCGCTTGCAGCGGCGATGGCACCGAGGAATTCCATGAACTGGGTTGCACGGACGATCGTATAGGGGACGCCTGAAAGCTCGATCAGTTTCTCCTGGGCGACCTTGGCGCGGAAGTAGCCATTATCGGGCGTCCGGTCGGTTCCGACGATGGAGAGCGCGACATGGTGCTTCAGGCCGCCTTCGGCCTCCGCCGCGAGAAGATTGCGGCCGGAGGTCTCGAAGAACTCCATCACCGCCTTGTCTTCAAATGAGGGCGAATTGGCGAGGTCAATCGCCACCGTCGCACCGGTCATGACCTCCTTGAGCCCCTCGCCGGTGATGGTGTTGATGCCGCTTTTGGGCGAGGCGGCGACGACCTCGTGGCCGCCCTGGCGCAGAATGGCGACGGTCTTCGAGCCGATCAGCCCTGTGCCCCCGATTACGACAATCTTCATGATTGACGTCCTCTCTTTGTCGATGACTCGAGACCCTTAGATGGGCTCGAAAAGTGAAGACGTCGACCGGTCAGCAATGCTGATCGATTTGCGCAAGACGTTAGGAAAGCTCATGTCCCCATTGGGTCATTTTCGACTGATTCAGTCCGTCGGGCGGGTCAGCGAAAGCGTAACCCGCCATTGCCATGGCGCATCTCGACGAGGGAATGCGGTGGGGTTACGCCTTCGGCTGATCCACCCTACGAACTCACCTGCAGAATCCCCGGAGATCATGACCATCCGCCCCATCGTCCGCTATCCCGACCCCCGGCTTGCGATCCCGGCTCGGCCTGTGACCGAATTCGACGGCGCGTTGCGGGACCTGGCCAAGGATCTGCTCGAGACAATGCACGCGGCTCCCGGCATCGGGATCACGGCGCCGCATATCGGCGTCGCCTTGCGGGTCGTGGTTCTCGACCTCGGCTCAAACGAAGGCGCGCGCAGTTACGTCAATCCGGAAATTGAGTGGGCATCATCCGAAATGATCCTGCACCGGGAAGGCAGCGTCTCGATGCCCGGTGTCAACGATGAGGTTACCACGTCATGCGCGCGTCAGGATCAGCTATCAGGATGTTGACGGCAACATGCAGACGGAGGAATCGGATGGCTTGCGCGCCGTCTGCCACCAGCACGAGATCGACCAGCTCAACGGCCTGTTCTGGATCAACCGGCTGTCCCGCCTCAAGCGCGAGCGGCTGATCAAGCGGTTTGAGAAGCTGTCGCGAAAGCCGTAGGGCGGGTTAGCGAACGCGTGACCCGGCATTACGAGCCCGGCTCGATTAAAGGACATGGTGGATTAAGCCTTTGGGTAATCCACCCTACGAGCCGCCACCGCCGAATTGCTTAGATGCGCTGTCGATGTGATCCCGAACAATCGTAGACAACGAATTCGGAAATTTTTTTCACGACGCCGTCCGTGTTCTCCGTCCAGCCGAACTTGTACCAACGCTGAATTGACTTAGTACCATCAACATCAAACTTTCCAAAGTCGCGCAACATATGCTGGGTGGCCACTTCGAACACGTAGCAGGTTTCGAGACTTGGCGCACAAGTGACGACAAGAACGATACGACGAAGCGCGGCGAACTTCGGCGTCAAAGTGACGCGCAATTGTGCGCGCGACATCTTGCAATTCAGATCAAGGTCGTACATCTCGACATATTCTTCGTCACTGTACAAGCCAGCGAGGGCCATCGTTATTGCCGCACCAAACAAAGGATTTGCCCGACGACGTTCGCGTGAAACCTCAGCAACAACGAAGTTATCGGAGCGCTTCTCACGAGACAAAACATCGATGATAAAACGTTTTGTGGTCAGTTCCTGAAACTTTTCATGCTCTTCAAACTCAAGTTCAAAAAATTCGGCAAAGTCAGCCTTTATGAGCTGGTCTTTGAGGTGATCGAATAATGTGGCAACAAAGCCATTCAGTAGTTCGGGCGTCACGAGCTTGGCCTCCGCTGAACGCAAAAGTTCCGCCAGCGTCGGCGGCCTCGCCGGAGACGCCGTCTCTGTGACAATCAAATCTGCCGCCGCCTCTTCTTCACGGTCCTTTATGGCTTGCCTTAGCTTGCTGAGCTTGTGCGCGTCGTCCGTAAATTGTTCACGCCCGGTGTATTGCGAAACAAAGAATGGAATTGAGAATCATTGCCCATGAACTGATCGCGTAGCGATGCGATCACGTCGGTGTAATAGACGATGCCCTCAGTCTTGCTGAGCGCTGCATTTCGAAATTTCAAAGTAAAAAGGCTGAGCGGATCGCCTGTAAGAGATGACTGATCGTCAAGGCACGACGAGATTTGGATAAGATTTTTAAAGCCTTGTTTGTTCTGTGGTGAGAGACCGATTTCGGCCTTCACGAGATGGGTTCCCGAATTGCAAGCATCCGCGACTTTGATCACCAGATCCGCATCCGCAAGGCGCAGGAAAGTGTGGAGGTCGGTCGTGGAGAGACCCGTTTCGTTCGGGCGACTCGAGTCGAAATTAGTTGCACAGTAGAAGAATTCTCCTCATGGGAGAACCCATGACCGGTGTAGTAAAAGAAGAGTTCGCTTGGCGACTTGACCCTGTCAACGGCGGCGCGAATTTTCTCCTTCAGGTCGTTCGCATTTGCATTCTCGATAATCGCGATCGTCTCGTATTTGCCCGTGGCTTCGAGCAGCTCACTCATCGCCGTGACATCAGCTTTGCAGCAATCAAGGTTGGCGAGGGAGCGGTATTCCGAATTTCCAACAAGGATGGCGATGCTAGGCATTGCGTTACAGCAGACCAGTTAAGCTGTTGGCTTGTCTACGAACAGCTACTCCCACTCAATCGTCCCCGGCGGCTTGCTGGTCACGTCATACACCACCCGATTGACGCCCTTGACCTCGTTGATGATCCGCGTCGCGACGTTACCGAGGAACTTCATGTCGAAGGAATAGAAGTCGGCGGTCATGCCGTCGGTCGAGGTCACGGCGCGCAGGCCCACGACGTACTCATAGGTGCGGCCGTCGCCCATCACGCCGACGGTTTTCACCGGCAGCAGCACCGCGAACGCCTGCCAGATCTCGTCGTAGAGGCCGGCCTTGCGGATCGCGTCGATGTAGACGGCGTCGGCGTTGCGGAGGATGTCGAGCTTTTCCTGCGTGATGTCGCCGGGGCAGCGGATGGCGAGGCCCGGGCCCGGGAACGGGTGCCGGCCGACGAAGATTTCGGGCAGGCCCAGCTCACGGCCGAGCGCGCGAACCTCGTCCTTGAACAATTCACGTAGCGGCTCGACCAGCTTCATGTTCATGCGCGCCGGGAGGCCGCCGACATTGTGGTGGCTCTTGATGGTCACCGACGGGCCGCCGGTGAACGACACGCTCTCGATCACATCAGGATAGAGCGTGCCCTGCGCGAGAAATTCGGCCGGTCCTTCGCCTTTTTTTGCGACCTTCTTCGCTTCCGCGTCGAACACGTCGATGAAGAGGCGGCCGATGGTCTTGCGCTTCACTTCCGGGTCGGTGACGCCGGCAAGCTCGCCGAGGAACTGCTTCGAGGCATCCACATGCACGAGCGGAATGTTGTAGTGATGCCGGAACAGGTCGACGACGGTCTCGGCTTCGTTGAGCCGGAGCAGGCCGTGATCGACGAAGACGCAGGTGAGCTGGTCGCCGATCGCCTCATGGATCAGCACGGCGGCAACGGCCGAGTCGACGCCGCCGGACAGCCCGCAGATCACCCTGCCCTTGCCGACTTGCGCGCGAATCTTCTCGATCGCCTCCTCGCGGAAGGCGCGCATGGTCCAGTCGCCGGTGAGGCCCGCGACCTTGCGCACGAAATTGCGCAAGAGTTTGGCGCCGTCGGGCGTGTGCACCACCTCGGGGTGGAACATCAACCCGTAATATTTGCGCTTCTCGTCCTGGATGATCGCAAAGGGCGCGTTGGCCGAGACGCCGGCGACGGCAAAGCCCGGCGGCATCTTCGTGATGCGGTCGCCATGGCTCATCCACACCGGATGGCGCTCGCCAGTCGACCAGGTATCGTCGAACAGAGAGCTGTCGGCTTTCACCTCGACATCGGCGCGGCCGAACTCGCGGTGATGGCCGCCCTCGACCTCGCCGCCGAGTTGCGCCGCCATGGTCATCTGGCCGTAGCAGATGCCGAGCACCGGCACGCCGGAATCGAAGATCAGCTGCGGCGCGCGCGGCGAGCCCTCGGCATGAACCGATTCCGGACCGCCCGACAGGATCACGCCCTTCGGCCGCATCTGGCGGAACGCGGCCTCGGCTTTCTGGAACGGGACGATCTCGCAGTAGACGCCCTGCTCGCGGACGCGGCGGGCGATCAGCTGGGTCACCTGACTGCCGAAATCGACAATCAAAATCTTGTCGTGCGCCGACGCCACATCGGGCGCCAGCGACTCCTGTGCTTTGGGTGCGGCTGTCATGGACAGCAGATACGCGACGGGGGGCGGCATCGCAACCGCGGGAAACCAGGGACCCACATTCTTCTGGAGGCATGGACAAATCGATATATGTCAGTATTATTGACATAATTTGGTTGCCAAGAACGGGAGGAAATCATGACGGCCTCGCACTATCCGGCCTCGCACCTGGCGGCGCTCGGCCGAGAATGGGTGGAAGCCTGGAATTCCCGCGATCTCGAGCGGGTGCTGTCGCTCTATGCCGAGGATACCGAGATGACCTCGGACCGGATTCCGGCCATGGGTTTCGATCCAAGCGGCACGGTGCGCGGCAAGGCCGACTTGCGGGCCTACTGGAGCAAGGCGCTGACGCTGATCCCGAACCTCCACTTCACGCTGATCGATACGTATGTGAGCCCCGACAGCGTCGTGGTGTTCTACGAGAACGAGCGCGGCAAGAAGATCTGCGAATATCTGCGGCTCGATGCCGCCGGCAAGATCCGGCAGGGCTCGGCGAACCATCTGGCGGATTGATCGAGAAATCGTAGGATGGGCAAAGCGAAGCGTGCCCACCGCCTTTCAGAGTCGCTGATGAATGGTGGGCACGGCGCTTGCGCGCCTTTGCCCACTCTACGACTTCTTCAGCACCGACACGAAGAATCCATCCGTTCCGGTCCGGCGCGGGGTCATAAGCCAGCCTTCTTGGGACTTCAACGCCGCTTCCGCAAACGTCTCGGCCTTGTCCGACAACACACCAGCGGTCTCCTCCGGCGGCACAATCGAAAACTCCGGATAGCGCGCGACGAACGCGCGGACCTGCTCGCCGTTCTCCTCTGACAGCACCGAGCAGGTGATATAGGCAATCCGTCCGCCGGGATTGACCAGGCGGCTGGCGCGATCGAGCACTTCGATCTGGTCCTTGATGCGGATTTCGAGCGCGCCTGGCCGCATCCGCCATTTGGCGTCGGGATTGCGGCGCCAGCTGCCGGTGCCCGTGCAGGGGGCGTCGATCAGAACGAGATCGGCGGAAGCCTTGATGTCGGAAAGCGTCTCGCTTTCGCCCTTCGGCGTCCGCACCTCGGCATTGTGCACGCCGGCGCGCGACAGCCGCTCATGGATCGGTGCGAGCTGCCGCTTGTCGTGATCGGTTGCGATCAGCCGGCCCTTGCCCTGCATCAACGCCGCAAGCGCCAGCGTCTTGCCGCCGGCGCCGGCACAGAGGTCGATCACCTGCTCGCCCGGCTTTGCCGCCGAAAACAGGGCCGCGAGCTGCGAGCCCTCGTCCTGCACCTCGACGAAGCCCTTGATGAAATCCTCTTCGGCATGGATGCCGGGATTTTTGGCGTCGGCGCCGAGCTCGATGCGCAGGCCCATCGGCGACCACGGCGTGGCGCGCGCGCCCAGATGTTTGAGCGAAGGGAGCACCTTCTCGCGCTTGGCCTTCAGCGTGTTGACGCGCAGATCGAGCGGCGCGCGGCTTGCCATCGCGGCGGCTTCCGCCGCTCGGTCGTCGCCGAACACTTTTGCGAGATAGGGATCGAGCCATTCCGGATAATCGCCCGCGACCGGCGCCGGCGCATCTTCGGGCGAGCGCGAGAGCAGCGCATTGCGCTCCGTCTCGGTCAACGGCTCCGGCGCGAAGCGGCCGCCGTCGAACAGCGCCGATATCGTCGCAGTGTCCATGCCGCGCTCGACCTTGAGCATGCCGAGCACGCGCGAGCGCGGCGTGTCGTCGTCCATCACCCACGCACTGGAAGCGCGACGCCGCAGCACGTCCCATACCAGGCCCGCGATCGCCGCGCGGTCGCCGGAGCCGGCGAAGCGATGCGACGTGCCCCAGTCCTTCAGCGCCTTGGCCGCAGGGGCGCGTTGCGCCTCGATGGTGTCGATCAATTCGATCGCGGCCGACAGCCGTGCAGCGGGAGTCATTGAAATCCTTCAGAGCAGGAGCAGGATCTTCAGCGCGAAATAGAGCCACATCACGAACACCACGATCGCGCCGGCGAACCACGCCAGCGAGCGGGTCCGGACATCGTTGGAAGTGACGAAGATGCCGGTATGCGCGAAACGTGTTACCACGAACACCCAGGACAGCATCACGATGACGAGATCGGCATGGCGAAGCGGCAGCGCCAACGCGATCAGCACATAGAACAGCACCGGGACCTCGAACTGGTTGGCAAAGCAGTTGCCGATCGCCGTAGCGCGGGCGGGCCAGTTTGGCTGGCGCAGCGCAATGTCCTTGAACCTGGTCTCGCCGGTCTTGAGCGCCTGGCCGCGGGTCACCGCCATGCCCATCAGGAGCGCGAAGGTGAGGAACACCTGCACGAAGACTGGCAGCAAAACCATTTGAATCGACATGGGAATCTCCCCTTGACTTCCCCTTGGCACCGAGGCTGCCGGCGACAAGCTAATAGCCGCCGCCTTCCGTTGTGACAACAAGGCCGGCCGCCACCGTTGAACCGCCGGGCGGAACAACGTGACTAACTGCCGATAGTTCAGGTCGTTTTGGGTTTTGGCAGCGAGCCAGCGAGATGCCGCGATGAACATGTCGCCTCTGACATGCGCCGCGCGGCGATGGCCTATATTGGCATCAATCCGTCCAAGCCCGCCGTCGAGTTCGAAATCCACCTGCCGAAGGCGGCGCTCTCGACTGCGACATGATTGCTTCGCTTCCGCCTTCGCTCTGCGAGCTACGGCGGACACGTCGCTCGCAATGACGAGCGGTCGCGTCAAATCTGCGCGGCGTTCTTCAATTCCTGCTTGATGGACACCAGCAGCGACTGCAGCGCTTCCACGTTGGCGGGCTTCTCCGGCGTCGTTGGGACAGCGGGCTGCGGCGCGGGTGCGGTTATCGTCGTCGGCGCGGGCTTTGGCGCGATCGCCGGCCCGGGCGGAAAGATCGGCGCGGGAGCATATGCCGGCATCCCCTCACTATCAGTAGCCAATTCAGGCTCCGGCTCGACGAATTCACCATGCAATACATCTTCGCGACGGCCCATGATGAAAAGGGTCGCCCAATACCCGAGCGCGAACAGGATGACGCAGAAAATACCGATCTCAAACATGGCAGCACCAGAAATTGGCGCTATTTTTCAATGTCTTGGCATACCCGTCAAGGTACGGGGATGCCAAAACAGAACCAATCCGCGCCACTGTTGCCGTTGAGATACGCCCGGCCGTGCGCCGTCAGGCCTTATCCGGCCCGACCCGCACCAGCTGCTTGCCGAAATTGGCGCCCTTCAGGAGCCCCATGAAGGCGCCGGGCGCGCTGTCGAGGCCTTCGGTCACGAACTCCTTGTACTTGACCTTGCCCTCGCGCACCCAACCCGACATGTCGCGCAGGAAGTCGGCGTGACGGGCGGCGAAATCGCTGACGATGAAGCCGCGGATGGTGAGGCGCTTGGTCAGCACCGCGCGCATCATCACGGCCGCCCATTTCGGCGGCTTCGCCTCGGTGTCGTTGTAATGCGCGATCAGTCCGCACACCGGCACGCGCGCGAAATTGTTGAGGAGCGGAAACACCGCCTCGAACACCGCGCCGCCGACATTCTCGAAATAGACGTCGATGCCCTTGGGGCAGGCTTGCTTCAGTTTTGCCGCCAGATCAGGATCGCGGTGATCGAGGCACTCATCGAAGCCGAGCTCGTTCTTCACGTGCTCGCATTTGTCCTTGCCGCCGGCGATGCCGACCGCACGCGCGCCCTTGATCTTCGCGATCTGGCCGACTGCCGAGCCCACCGCGCCCGAGGCCGCCGCGACCACCACGGTCTCGCCGGCCTGCGGCTTGCCGATATCGAGCAGCCCCGTATAGGCGGTCATGCCGGGCATGCCGAGCACACCCACGGCGGTCGAGATCGGCGCGATCTTCGGATCGATCCTGGCGAGGCCCTTGCCGTCGGAGAGCGCATGCGTCTGCCAGCCGGCGCGCGCCAGCACGATGTCGCCCTTGGCAAAGCCGGGATTGTTGGAGGCGATCACCTCGTTGACGGTGCCGGCTTCCATCACACCACCGATCGGCACCGGCGCGGCATAGGACGGACCGTCGGCCATGCGCCCCCGCATATAGGGATCGAGCGAGAGCCAGATCGTGCGCAGCAGCACCTGCCCCTCGCCCGGCGTCGGGATCGCAGTCTCCTCGATCCGGAAGTCCGACGGTTTCGGCTCGCCGACGGGCCGGGATGCCAGAACGATTCGCTTGGCCTGGGCCATGATGTTTCCTCCGCTTTTTGTTGTTCGTCATTGCGAGCCAACGGGTCGCACGAACGTGCGCCCGATGACAAGCTCCGCGGTCGCGGTAGGGACGCTCATTGCTGAGCGCCCCCCGCACAGAACCGTACGTGCGGCTTTCCCGCATACGGCTCCCACCTCGGGTGAGTGACGGCGAATCGTGCTTGGGGCCATTGATGAAGGATGTGCGGCCTTGGGAGCCATTCGTTCGCGAGCCGCGTGATCGTCTCCCATGTCATGCCGTCGGACTGGCTGCGGCGCCGGAGCGTCCGCCTCCAGAGTTCGGTGACATGGTAGCGAAGCGCGGCAAGCGCCCGACTGTTGGTCGGCACCGCGTGATAGTTGAAGTACCCGGTGACGACCTGCCTCAGCCATTTGCCCTGTTCGGACACCGGCTGATGCATGCGCCGTCGCAGTTCCTGCTTCACCGCTTGCAGCTTCGCCCGCATGCGATCGTTGCGAGACTTGCGCCTGATCTGGAACCTGCCTCGCTTGGATCTGCCGCAGATGAAGATGAAGCCGAGGAAGTTGAAGGTCTCCGGCTTGCCGAGCCCGCGCCGCTTGCGGTTATCCTCCGCATCGCGTCCGAACTCGATCAGCCGGGTCTTCCCAGGATGCAGTGACAGCGCGAACTTCCCAAGCCGTTCGCGCAGCGTCTCGAGGAAGTGCCGGGCGTCGTCCTCATGCTCAAAACCGACAATGAAGTCGTCGGCGTAGCGCACGATGATCATGTCGCCCGTGGCCTCGCGCCGTCGATAGCGCTCGGCCCACAGATCGAGGGCGTAGTGCAGGTAGATGTTGGCAAGCAGCGGCGAGATCACCGCCCCTTGCGCCGTCCCCTGTTCACTGACCCTGACGATCCCCTCCTCCAGCACGCCCGCCTTGAGCCATTTGCGGATCAGGCGGATGATGCGCTTGTCGCCGATCCGATGCTCGACGAAACGCATCAGCCATTGCTGGTTGACCGTATCGAAGAACGAACGGATATCGGCGTCCACGATGAAGTTCACCCGGCGGCGCTCGATCCCGACCACCAGCGCATCCATCGCATGATGCGCGCCGCGCCCGGGCCGGAACCCGTACGAGAACCCGAGGAAGTCTTCCTCGTAGATCGCGTTGAGCACCTCAGCCGTCGCCCGCTGCACGATCTTGTCCTCAAGGGAGGCAATCGCCAGCGGACGCCGCCCACCGTCCGGCTTGTCGATATGAACCCGCCGCGACGGCAGGGGACGGTACGCTCCCCCGTGGATACGGGCATGCAACTCCTCAAGGTTGGCCTTGAGGTTGCGCTCGTAATCCTGCCACGTTACCCCGTCCACACCCGCGGCGGCTCCCCTTTGCAGGGCAAAGAACTCCGCTTCGAGCAGGTCGGTGTCGATGTGGTGGAGCAGCGCGGTGAACCTCTCCTTCTTCCTTTCCCTTGCAGTTCGCCGTATGCGGTCCAACGCCTGTGTCACGCTTGTCCGGCCCTGTGTCCGGGACGTGCTTTGCCGGTCCGCATTCCCCTTGGTCCCAGCCCTTGGCTCCACCGGCTCCGCAGCGGATCGCTCCACCTTGTTCGCCGGCTTCACGGCTACTATGACTGGGTCCGACGTCCCGCGTTCGTGCATCATCGGCTTCGGCTCCTCGCCTTCCCGATGCGGGCCGGTGCTCGCCACCGGCCGAACGCGGGACCTCCCAGGTTCCGACGCGATCCCTTCCTGCGTGATGGGGTCTTCGACCACGGCAGAGCGTCAGCGTCTCGCATCACGACGCCGCACATGTTGCCTTCGACGTTGCTTACCGCCTCGGCCTCTGCGAGTTTATGTCTTTCGCGGCTCAATAGCCCACCCCACAGGATCGTTGTGTACGCTTCGCACCCGCCGTTGCCGACGACTACGCAACACTCACTACCGGGCGCCCGCTACGGCTTACCCGGACCGGACTTCCACCGGTTGGATCGCGCCAGCTTCTCCTGGCGCACAAGCAATCCATCTTCGTCAACGAAAAAGAATGGATTGCTTCGTCGCTTGCGCTCCTCGCAATGACGGCTTTGAATCGTGCGCCGGGCCGGTCCGTTACACCCCGCCCGGATAGTTCGGCGCCTCGCGCGTGATCGTCACGTCGTGGACGTGGCTTTCGCGCAGGCCCGCGCCGGTGATGCGCACGAACTGCGCCTTCTCGTGGAATTCGGCGATATTTTTCGCGCCGACATAACCCATGGCCGCGCGCAGGCCGCCGGCGAGCTGGTGCATGACATTGGCGACAGGCCCCTTGTAGGGCACTTGTCCCTCGATGCCCTCGGGCACGAGTTTCAGCGTGTCCTTGATGTCCTGCTGGAAGTAGCGGTCGGCCGAGCCGCGCGCCATCGCGCCGACCGAGCCCATGCCGCGATAGGCCTTGTAGGAGCGGCCCTGCCACAGAAACACCTCGCCCGGCGTCTCATCGGTGCCGGCGAGCAGCGAGCCGACCATGGCGATGTCGGCGCCGGCGGCGAGCGCCTTCGCCAGATCACCGGAATATTTGATGCCGCCGTCGGCAATCACGGGCACGTCGGCCTTCCTCGCGGCTTCGACCGCATCCATGATCGCGGTGAGCTGAGGAACGCCGACGCCGGCCACGATGCGCGTGGTGCAGATCGAGCCGGGGCCGATGCCGACCTTGATCGCATCCGCGCCTGCATCGATCAGCGCCTGCGCGCCCTCTTTCGTCGCGATATTGCCGGCGATCACCTGCACGGCGTTGGAAAGCCGCTTGATGCGATTGACGGCTTTCAGCACGTGTGCGGAATGGCCGTGCGAGGTATCCACCACGACCAGATCGACGCCGGCGTCGATCAGCCGTTCGGTGCGCTCGTGGCCGTTCTCGCCGACGGTGGTTGCGGCGGCGACGCGCAGGCGGCCTTGCGTATCCTTGCAGGCCAACGGATGTGCGACGGCCTTCTCCATATCCTTGACCGTGATCAATCCAACGCAGCGGAACTGATCGTCGACGACGAGCAGTTTTTCGATGCGATGCTGGTGCAGCATCCGCTTCGCCTCGTCCTGGCTGACGCCTTCGCGCACGGTAACGAGATTTTCGTGCGTCATCAGCTCGGAGATTTTTTGCCTGGGATCGGTCGCAAATCGGACGTCACGGTTGGTCAGAATGCCGACCAGTTTGCCCGGGCTCCCCTTTGTGGCGCCGGTGACGACGGGAATGCCGGAAAAGCCGTGGTCCTTCATCAGCGCCAGCGCGTCGGAGAGCATCGCGTCCGGTCCGATGGTGAGCGGATTGACCACCATGCCGGATTCGAACTTTTTCACTTGCCGCACCTGGGCGGCCTGCCCTTCGGGATCGAAATTGCGATGGATGACGCCGACGCCGCCGGCCTGCGCCATGGCGATCGCCATGCGTGCTTCGGTGACCGTATCCATCGCGGACGCGATGATCGGGATGTTCAGCGGGATGTCGCGGGTAATGCGGGAGCGGATGTCGGTCTCGTAGGGGAGGATTTCCGAAGGACCGGGCTGCAAAAGCACGTCATCGAAGGTATAGGCTTCGCGAAAGCCCTGAAGTCCCTGCGCCATTTGCCAACTCCTTATCCGCGGCTCAGCGGCCGCTGCAAGCTTCTCGGGATGAACACCGCCTTCGGCAAAACATGGCGTTCCGCCGTCGAATTGAGGCCCATCGGTGGGGTTGACGCTGGTCGATAGCATGGTGCTGTGACGAATCAAAGCACCAACCACAGCCTTTTCATCGCTACCGTTTCAGCTGAAATAGCCCGGCGGCGGGCCGTGCTGGCGGATCGCCTCCACCATTTCCCGGTGCCGGCGCTCCTCCCGCTTCATATGGACCGCGATCACGGCATGCGCTGAAGGCACCAGCAGCAGGAAGTGGAAAAACAGGCCCAAAATCAGGCAAATTACCAGCAGCAGGAGGTTGAAGATCGCCGCAAAGGGCTGCCCGTTGAAAAGCAGGCCGAGCGGGGGCACCAGCGCAGCGAGGACGTAAATCATCGTTGAAACCCACTGACCAATGCGAAAACCGTCAGGCCGCATTTAGGTGGTTACCCGTTCAGAGCAATAGGCCGGGTTCGAAGCGGCGGCTCAAAATCTGTTCGGGCCAAATCGCGCGAGGCGGAAGTCATCCGGATGTCAGTCGATCAAGACGGCGATTGGCACACCCAAGGCACGCGCGAATTTCTTTTGTAGCGCCACGGGTCCCTTGCGTCGACCGGTCTCGATCTCGGACAGATAGTTCTGGCTGATGCCGACCGCGACGGCCAATTCACCTTGAATCATGCCTCGCCATTCGCGTATGACGCGGATCGCATTATCGCCATTTGCAAGGCAGTCGGCGACGGCTTTTGGCAATACCACTTCGCGCCCCTCCTTCAAGGCGCGCACCGAATTGCGAACGATCCGGCTCGCGGCGGCATCTTCCCGCACTTCGGCGGCCAAGGCCATCAGACGGTCATATTCGTTGCGTGGCAGCACCGCGAGATCATCCCCACCGGGGGTACGGATGAACTGGACATTGCTCTTTACGGTTCCGGCTTTTGCCATGACGTTTCTCAGTCATAAATTTCGCGGCGGTGTCCCACCGCGTGGATTGTGATCGTGTTGCCCTTCACCGTGAGCAGGGCGCGCCAGTCGCCCGAGCGCAGTCGCAAGCCAGACGCTCCCCTAAGCGCCTTCACGTCACCGACGCCGGTTTCCGCGAAAACCCTAAGCTTCGCGTCGATTTGCGCGCGCGTCGCTGCGGTAAGCTTGCGCCATCACACCCAACCTATCGCATAATACGATGAAAAAGGCAAGTCAAAGATCGCATAATGCGATGAAGCCGTGAGCAGGCCGCGGGTACGCGCAAACGCAAGGCACGCATGACTTGGATTTTGTAGCGCCTTCCGCAATAGCCAGTCGGACTGGAGGGTGATACAGCGCCCGTAGCCGCCCTTGCCCGCCTCTTTTCACACTAACCGCATTTTAATGGACAAACAGCGCGTTATCCCGCTCATCGTCGCCACTGCCCTGTTCATGGAAAACATGGACTCGACCGTCATCGCGACATCGCTCCCGGCCATTGCCGCCGACATCGGGACCAGCCCGCTGACGCTGAAGCTGGCGATCACGTCCTATCTTCTATCGCTGGCCGTGTTCATTCCGGCGAGCGGCTGGACCGCGGACAGGTTCGGCGCGCGCATGGTGTTTGCGCTGGCGGTCGGCGTTTTCATGGTCGGATCGATCGGCTGCGCCTTGTCCTCGTCGGTGACCAACTTCGTATTCGCGCGCATCCTGCAGGGCATGGGCGGCGCCATGATGACGCCGGTCGGGCGGCTGGTATTACTGCGCACCATCGACAAGAGCGCGCTGGTCAACGCGATGACATGGGTCACGGTGCCGGCGCTGATCGGACCGGTGGTCGGCCCTCCCCTCGGCGGCTTCATCACGACCTATCTGTCGTGGCACTGGATCTTCCTGATCAACATTCCGATCGGGCTGCTCGGCATCTTCATGGCGATGAAATTCATCGACCCTATCAAGAGCATCGATCCTGAACGCTTCGACCTCTATGGCCTGGTGCTCGCCGGCATCGGGCTTGGCGGCATCGCGTTCGGCCTGTCGGTCGCGGGCCTCAATCTCCTGCCCTGGACCGTCATTGCCGCACTGGTCGGGGTCGGCTCGGTCTCGATGACGCTCTATGTCATTCATGCGCGGCGGACCGGTTCGCCGGTGCTCGATTTCTCGCTGCTGCGGCTCTCGACTCTTCGCGCCGCGATCATCGGTGGTTTCCTGTTTCGCCTTGGGGTCGGCGCGTTGCCGTTCCTGCTGCCGCTGTTGATGCAGGTCGGCTTCGGCCTGTCGCCGTTCCAGTCCGGCCTCGTCACCTTTGCCTCCGCCGTCGGCGCGATGGGGATGAAGACGCTGGCCGCGCGCATCATCCGCACCTTCGGCTTCCGCAACATGATGACCGTCAATGCCGTCATCAGCGCCTTCTTCCTCGCCGCCTGCGCGCTGTTCACGGTGACGACGCCGCTGCTTTTGATCTTCATCATTCTGGTCGTCGGCGGCTTCTTCCGCTCGCTGCAATTCACCGCCATCAACACGGTCGCCTATGCCGAGGTCGAGCCGGCGCAGATGAGCCGCGCCACCACGCTGGTCAGCGTCAACCAGCAACTGGCGCTGTCGACGGGCGTGGCGGTCGGCGCGGCCTCGGTCGAAACCAATATGTGGATTCATCATCAGGGCGAGCTGACGGCGAGCGTCTTCGGGCCGGCCTTCCTGGTGGTTTCGCTGATTTCGGCGGTCTCGTGCTGGTTCTTCTGGCAGATGCCCGACGATGCCGGCCACGAGATCTCGGGCCGCCGCAAGGCGATCGCTATTTCCAGCCGCAAGGGCGCGGCCCGGGAGGCCGCGCAGGAGGCGACCGTCGTCGCCACCGAGGGCACCCAGGACGCAAGGGATCAGAGGCTGGGGTAGTTCGAGCCTCGAAACCCCGTCGCCAGCACATAGCGCTCTGCGGAATCCTGCCGGCTCGCGGCCGGCTTGACGTGCTTGACGCTGGCGAAGTCGCGCTTCAATTGCGCCAGCAGTTCAGCGTCCGCGCCGCTCTGAAACACCTTTGCCAGGAACACGCCGCCGGGATTGAGCACTTCGGCGGCGAACGCCACGGCGATCTCGACGAGGCCTACGATGCGCAACTGATCGGTCTTGCGGTGGCCCGTGGTGTTGGCGGCCATGTCGGACATGACGACATCGGCGCGGCCGCCCATCATCGCCCGCAGTTTTTCCGACGCGTCATCGGCGTGGAAATCGAGCTGGGCAAACTCGACGCCGGGGATCTCCGGCATCTCCAACAGGTCGATCGCGATCACCTTGCCCTTGCCTTCGGCAGCACCAACGCGCTTGGCCGCGATCTGGCTCCAGCCGCCGGGGGCGGCGCCGAGATCGACCACCGTCATGCCCGGCTTGAGCAGGCGGTGCTTGTCGTCGATCTCCATCAATTTGTACGCGGCGCGCGAGCGAAAACCGTCGCGCTTGGCCTGCGCGACATAGGGGTCGTTGAGCTGCCGCTCCAGCCAGAGCTTTGATGAGAGCTTTCGTTTGCCGCCGGTCCTGACGGTGACGTGCAGCCGGCCGGTCTTGTCCTTTGCCATGGAATCACCTGAGGCCGAGCGCGCCGTCCTCGCGCATCATCTCGACCAGCATGCCCTCGCGCAAGCCGCGATCGGCGACGCGCAGCCGCGGCAGCGGAAACGCCTGGCGGATCGCATCGAGAATGGCGCAGCCGGCGAGCACCAGGTCGGCACGCTCGATGCTGATGCAATTGTTGTTGGCGCGGTCCTGATAGCTCATGGAGAGCAGGCGGTCGATGGTCGCGGTGACATCCGCGTCCTCCATCCAGATGCCGTCGATCCGGCGGCGGTCGTAGCGCGCAAGATTGAGATGGATGCCGGCGAGCGTCGTCACCGTGCCGGAGGTGCCGAGCAGATGCATGCCGCCGATGTCGCCGCCATGCTCGGCCGCGAACGGCGCGATGTGGCCTGCGACCTCCTCAACCATCCGCGCGTAGGATTCTCTCGTCACGTCGCGGCCGCCGTGATGCTCGGCCAGCGTCACGACGCCGAGCGGGATCGACATCCAGGCCTTGATGCGAGGCTCGCACGGTTTGTCGGGCCGATTGCGCTCGATCCGCACCAATTCCGTCGAGCCGCCGCCGATATCGAACAGGATCGCGCCGCGGCCTTTGGGGTCGAGCAGCGGCGAGCAGCCGATCACCGCGAGCGCCGCTTCCGTCTCGCGATCGATCACCTCCAGGCAGATGCCGGTTTCGGCCGCGACGCGGTCGCGGAAGCAATCGGCGTTCGAGGCCGCGCGGCAGGCTTCGGTCGCAATCAGCCGCAGCCGACGCGCCTTCCGCAATTCGATCTTGTCGCGGCAGATCGACAGCGCGCCGATGGCACGCTCGATGGCCGCATCGCTGATGCAACCCGTGGCCGATACGCCCTCGCCGAGGCGGATGATGCGCGAGAAGGAATTGACCACGCGAAAGCTGTCGCCGAACGGACAGGCGATCAGCAGCCGGCAATTATTGGTACCGAGGTCGAGCGCCGCATACACCTCGGTTCCATGCTCGGTTCTTTGGGCCTGCGAAGGCTGCGCGGGCGCCGCGCCGTGCGCCGCACTTGCGCCACCACCCTGCAGGTCTCCGCAGGGCATCGGGCCGCCGCGAAGCCGCGTGTCATCGTTCATTCAAACTGTCTTTCCGCGGCTGTTGGCAGCCTGCCTAGAATATCTATTCACACAAACTTTAGCAGCGCGTGAGGGGTGTGCAACAACCCCCACATAGGACTATGCCTAATCGGCCATTGTGGCGGCCGGATCGGTGCGTTATCTGACCGGAACGGCGCGAAATCGCGCGAAAACAGGCCCCTTTCAATGCAAGATCACACTTCACCCGCCTCTCTCGAAAACGCCATTGCAATGCAAAAATACGGCGTCGGACAGCCGGTCCGCCGAAAGGAGGACGACACGCTGGTCCGCGGCAAGGGCAAATACACCGACGATTTCAGCCTGCCCAGGCAGGCCTATGGCTGGATGGTTCGCTCCAGCCACGCCCATGGCATCCTCAAGGGGATCGATACTTCCGCCGCCAGAACCCTGCCGGGCGTGCTTGGGGTGTGGACCGCAGCCGACCTCGCGGAGTACAAACCCTTCGTCTGCGGCCTGCCGCTGAAGAGCCGTGACGGCTCGGCCCTCCTGCAGACCAACCGCATGCCGCTCGCCAGCGGCAGGGTGCGCTATGTCGGCGACCCCGTGGCCTTCGTGCTGGCCGAGACGGTCGCGCAGGCGCGCGACGCGGCGGAAGCGGTCGAACTCGACATCGAGGAGCTGCCCGCCGTGACCGACGCGGCGGAGGCCGCAAAGCCCGGCGCGCCGCAACTCTACGATCACATCCCCAACAACGTCGCGCTCGACTATCACTATGGCGATGCCGCCAGGATCGAGGCGGCGTTCGCCGGCGCCGCGCATGTCACAAAACTCGACATCGTCAACACCCGCGTCGCCGTGGTGTCGATGGAGCCGCGCGGTGCACTCGGCCATTACGACAAGGCGAGCGAGCGCTACACGCTGCAGGTGCCGACGCAGGGTGTGTCCGGCAACAAGGCGGTCATGGCGCGGATCCTGAACGTGCCGCCGGAGAAGGTCCGCATCCTCACCGCCAATGTCGGCGGCTCCTTCGGCATGAAGAACCTGAACTATCCCGAATATGCCTGCATCCTGCATGCGGCGAAGGCATTGGGCCGGCCGGTGAAATGGACCGACGAGCGCTCGACCAGCTTCCTTTCCGACAGCCAGGGCCGTGCGCAGAAAATTCATGCCGAGCTCGCGCTCGATGCCGAGGGCAAATTCCTCGCCGTGCGCTTGTCCGGCTACGGCAATCTCGGCGCCTTCATCACCGGCGTGGCGCCCGGCCCGCTCTCGCTCAACACCGGCAAGAACCTTGCCAGCGTCTATCGCACGCCGCTGCTCGGCGTCGACATCAAAACGGTGCTGACCAACACCACGCATATGGGCGCCTATCGCGGCGCCGGCCGCCCCGAGGCCAACTACTACATGGAACGGCTGATCGACCGCGCCGCCGATGAAATGGGCATCGATCGCCTGACCTTGCGCAAGCGCAACTTCATCAAGCCGGCGCAACTGCCGTTCGCGGCCGCTTCCGGCGTCACCTACGACAGCGGCGATTTCGCGGGCGTGCTTGCGAAGGCGCTGGAGATTTCCGACCACGCGAACTTTGCGAAGCGCAAGCGCGAGAGCCGCAAGAACGGCAAGCTGCGCGGCATCGCGGTCGGCTCCTATCTCGAGGTGACCGCGCCGCCGAGCGGCGAGCTCGGCAAGATCACCTTCGATCCTGATGGATCGGTGACGCTGACGACGGGAACGCTCGATTACGGCCAGGGCCACGCCACGCCGTTCGCGCAGGTGCTGACTTCGCAGCTCGGCGTTCCCTTCGACAGGATCAAGCTGCAGCAGAACGACAGCGATCTCGTCCGCTTCGGCAACGGCACCGGTGGCTCGCGCTCGATCACGGCGACTGGACAGGCAATTGTCGAAGCTTCCGCGCTGGTGGTCGACAAGGGCAAGAAGGCGGCCGCGCACTTCCTGGAAGCCTCTGAAGGCGACATCGAGTTTTCCGGTGGCCGCTTCACTATCGCCGGCACCGACCGCTCCATCGGCATCATGGAGCTCGCGCAGCGCGTGCGCGATGGCAAGATGCCTGACGGCACACCCAACTCGCTCGATGTCGATCACGCGACCAAGGAGACCGTGTCCACCTTCCCCAACGGCTGCCATGTCGCCGAAGTGGAGATCGATCCGGACACCGGCGTGATCAAGATCGTGCGGTACGCCGCCGTCAATGATTTCGGCACGGTGGTCAATCCGATGATCGTGGCGGGTCAGCTCCATGGCGGCGTAGCCCAAGGCATCGGCCAGGCGCTGATGGAGGAGGTGAACTACGACACCAGCGGCCAGCCGATCACGGGCTCGTTCATGGACTACGCCCTGCCGCGCGCGGAGGACATTCCCTCGATGGAGGTAGGCGACCATCCTTCGCCGGCGAAAAGCAACCCGCTCGGCACCAAGGGCTGCGGCGAGGCTGGCTGCGCCGGCAGCCTCGTCTGCGTCGTCAATGCCGTGGTCGATGCGCTCTCCGAGTACGGCGTCAAGCAAATCAACATGCCGCTGACGCCGGAGAAAGTCTGGCGCGCGATCGAGGATGCGAAAGCGAAGGCAGCGTAAGTGTCAACCGCCATCATTGACGATCTCCGCGCGGCGTTCGATGCCACGACGGTTTTGACCGGCGCCGACATCGACGCGCGCTATCACACCGACATGGCCGGCCTCCCCGTCGCGCCACCGCCGGCGGTGATGCGGCCACGCTCGACCGAGGATGTCTCGAAATTCCTCAAACTCTGTCATCAGGCGCGCGTGGGCGTGACCACGCAGGGCGGCATGACCGGCCTGGTGCGCGCCACCATGCCGCTATCAGGCGAGATCGTGCTGTCGATGGAGCGCATGAACGCGATCGAGGAGGTCGATACCGGCGGCGGGGTCGTCATCACCCAGACCGGCGTGCCGCTGCAGCGGCTGCAGGAACGCGTCGGGGAGAGCGGTTTCATGTTCCCGCTCGACCTCGGTGCGCGCGGAAGCTGCACGATCGGCGGCAACATCTCGACCAATGCGGGCGGCAACCGCGTGATCCGCTACGGCATGACGCGCGATCTCGTGCTGGGGCTCGAGGCGGTGCTCGCCGATGGCACCATTCTCAAGGGCGTGCGCAAGTACATCAAGAACAACACCGGCATCGACCTGAAACAGCTGTTCGTCGGCACCGAAGGCACGCTCGGCGTGGTCACGCGCGCGGCTTTGCGGATTTTCCCGGCACCGGCCGAGCAGCAGGTGGCGCTTTGCGCCCTTGAAAGCTTCGACAAGGTCCGTGCGTTCCTTGGCCTTGCCTGCACGCGGCTGGGGGGCGACCTCACGGCCTTTGAGGTGATGTGGAACGAGTATTACCGTCTTACGACCGAGCTGGTGAAGGGTGTCGCCGCGCCGCTGCCGACCAACCATCCGTTCTACGTTCTGCTGGAATCATCCGGCAGCGATGCCGAGCGTATCCGGAGCGATCTCGAGAACATGCTCGAGAAGGCGCTGGAGCAGGAGATCATCCTCGATGCGACCATCGCAAGCTCCGGTGCGGCTGCCGCGGCGATCTGGAAGATTCGCGACTCCTCGGTCGAGCTCGGCCGCGCGATCGGCCCCAACGGGGTCGGCTTCGACATCAGTCTCGCCATCGACAAGATGGAGGCGTTCGCCGACACCATCAAAAAAGAGCTGAAGCAGAAGATCGACAACGACGCCTATGCCATCGTCTTCGGTCACGCCGGTGACGGCAATCTGCATGTCAACGCCAAATATCCAGCGGGCGTGGACAGGAACGAGGAAGTCACCAAACTCGTCTACGGGATCACCGCCGATTTTGCCGGCTCGATCTCGGCCGAGCATGGCATCGGCCTGCTCAAGCGGCCGTACCTGAAGCTCAGCCGCACCGAGGAGGAGATCGAAACCATGCGCACCCTGAAGCGCGCACTGGACCCGCATCACATCCTCAATCCCGGGCGCATTTTTACGGTTTGAGGCAAGCGCCCGCGAGGACGGTGAAACCCATCCCACACAACCGTCATCGTCCGCGAAAGCGGACGGTCCAGTATTCCAGAGACGGCGCAGCAGGAACCGCGAAGCCGCGGCGTACTGGATGCCTCGCTTTCGCCGGGCATGACAGCGGAGAATGCTGTGGCGTCGTGCCTCAAGCCGCGGCCTGCTCGCGCGGCCGATAGATCGCGATGTGCCAGCAATGGGCGAGCGGCGTGGTGCCGTTGGCGACCACCAGCGCGTCGAGCTCGACAAAGCGGTGGCCCTTCTTCTCGTAATTGCCGACGACTTTCGCTCGCGCAGTGAGCTCGTCGCCGACCTTGCCGGGGCTGAGAAGCTGCATCTTCGTGCCGACATGAATCCAGGGGCCGAGGATGGCGTTGTCGACCAGCACCTTGTTCATGACCCGCGGCAGCAGGCCGGGGTGACCGAGACCTTCGCGGTCGTAGATCGGATCGGTCTCCCTGATATCGCCGAGATATTCCCTGGCCGCCTCGCCGGCCCACCGCCGAGGCTCGACGCCCAGCCATTTACCGACTTCGTAGGACGCAGCACCCACCGGCTTGCGCTGGCTCACGGCAGCTACCGCGGTGTAATCGGCGAGCGCGTAGGACGGCACGGACGCCGGCAGAGACGCGCTACCGGTGGCGCAAAGCTCGCCCTTGCTCTGCACCTCGATGGTCAGCCCGCCCGCATCCTCGACGGCGCTCACCTCGGCAATCTCGCCATCATAGACCGGCTTGACGAAGCGTGCCTCGATCAGCCCGCGCTCGAGAAAATCGCGCCCCCATCTGGCGACGGGCATGTGCAACATGTAGGCCATCACATCGACACCCGGCACGAGCCCACCCGAAAAACCGTATTTGCGCGCCACCGTGTCGTCGTGGATCTTGTTCTCGGAGAATTTTGAGGTGTTGTAGGCCGAGACGCGGTGGACTTGCAGGCCAGCCATGGGTTTCCCCTTATTCCCTGTCTTTTCTGCAGCCAATGGTAGTCGAACCCGGACGCGTGGCAAGACCAGCGTTTTCCTCGCAATTTTCCGCCTGATGGAGTACACGCCGGGGCAATGACGGATACCCCTCAAACCGCCCGCATCTATGTCGATGCCGATGCCTGCCCGGTAAAGGACGAGATCTATCGCGTCGCGACCCGGCTCGGCGTGCCCGTGAGCGTGGTCGCAGGCCAATTCATTCGCGTGCCGCAGGATCCGCTGATCGAGCGCATCGCGGCCGGTTCCGGCATGGACGCCGCCGACGACTGGATCGCGGAACGCGCAGGCCCCGGCGACGTCGTCATCACAGCTGACATTCCGCTGGCGAGCCGCTGCGTCAAAGCCGGCGCCGAAGTGATCGCGCCAAACGGCAAGCCGTTTTCCGAGGCCTCCATTGGCATGACTCTCGCCGTGCGGAACCTGATGACCGATCTGCGCTCGTCGGGCGAAGTCACCGGTGGGCCGAAATCATTCTCGCCGCGCGACCGCTCCGCCTTCCTGTCGGCGCTCGACCAGGCCATCCGCCGCGTCCAGCGCCGCCGCGCCGAGCAGGCGGCGACAGACCAGGGCTGACGCCATGGCGCCGCCGCTGATCCAGCTGAAAGATATCCGGCTCACCTTTGGCGGTACGCCGCTCTTGACCGGCGTAGAGCTCTCGGTGTCGCCCTCCGAGCGCGTCTGCCTGATCGGCCGCAACGGCTCCGGCAAATCGACGCTGCTCAGGATCGCCGCCGGCCTGGTCGAGTCCGACAGCGGCAGCCGCTTCGTGCAGCCGGGATCGACGATCCGCTATCTGCCGCAGGAGCCGGATTTCGCCGATCACGCGACCACGCTCGCCTATGTCGAGGCCGGTCTTGGTCCCGGCGACGACCGCTATGCGGCGCGCTATCTTCTGGAACAGCTCGGGCTTCGCGGCGACGAAAATCCGGCCAACCTCTCGGGCGGCGAGGCGCGGCGTGCGGCGCTCGCGCGAGTGCTGGCGCCGTCGCCCGACATCCTGCTGCTGGACGAGCCGACCAACCATCTCGACCTGCCGACGATCGAATGGCTCGAAAGCGAGCTGGACGGCCGCCGCAGCGCGCTGGTCCTGATCAGCCATGACCGCCGCTTCCTCACCAATCTCTCGCGCGCCACCGCCTGGCTCGACCGCGGCCAGATCCGGCAGATCGACCGAGGCTTTGCCGCCTTCGAATCCTGGCGCGACGAGGTTTTGGCCGAAGAAGAACGCGACCAGCACAAGCTCGACCGCAAGATCGTCAACGAGGAGCATTGGCTGCGTTATGGCGTCTCGGGCCGCCGCAAGCGCAATGTCAAGCGGCTCGGCAATCTATTTGCGCTCCGCGAGCAGCGGAGGAATTATCGGGGCGCGGCGGGCAACGCCAATCTTGCCGCGGCGGAAGCGGAAAAATCAGGGCGGCTGGTGATCGAGGCGAAAGGCATCAGCAAGGCCTATGGCGATCGCAAAATCGTCGAGAATTTCTCCATTCGCGTGCGGCGCGGCGACCGCGTCGGCATTGTCGGGCCGAACGGCGCCGGCAAGACCACGCTGGTGAACCTGCTGACGGGCGCGGACGCGCCCGATAACGGCAGCCTGCGGCTCGGTGCCAATATCGAGATGGCGACGCTTGACCAGCACCGCGAGAGTCTCGATCCCAAGTCGACGCTGGCGGAAGCGCTCACCGGCGGCCGCGGCGACCATGTCATGGTCGGCGGCAAGCCGAAGCATGTCGTGAGCTACATGGAGGATTTCCTGTTCGCACGCGAGCAGATGCGCACGCCGCTGGAGGTACTTTCCGGCGGCGAACGCGGCCGGCTGATGCTGGCGCGCGCCCTGGCAAAGCCGTCGAACCTGCTGGTGCTGGACGAGCCGACCAACGATCTCGATCTGGAAACCCTCGACGTACTGGAGGAGATGCTCGGCGATTACGAGGGCACGGTGATCCTGATCAGCCATGACCGCGATTTCCTCGACCGCGTCGTGACCTCCGTGATCGCGCCTGACGGCAATGGTCAGTGGATCGAATATGCCGGTGGCTATTCGGACATGCTGTCGCAACGCGGCTCCGATCTGAAGCGCGAGGAAGCGAAAGTGGCTGCGCCGGAGAAAAAGGAAGCGAAGGCTCCCGCGCCCTCGGTCGCTTCAGTGCCAAAACGCCGGCTCAACTTCAACGAAAAGCACGCGCTGGAAATGCTGCCGAAGACCATTGCGAAACTGCAGGAGGAGATCGGAAAGCAGCAGCGGCTGCTTGACGATCCCAACTTCTACACCAGGGATCGCAGGAAATTCGAGGAAGTTTCCACCGCTATCGCCAAGGCGCAGCACGAATTGGCCGCGGCCGAAGACCGCTGGCTGGAGCTGGAAGTGTTACGCGAAGAAATCGAACAGGCTTAACCCATGACCACACCCCTCGCCGCTAAAATCGCCAAGGAATACGGCACGCCATGTGCCGTCATCGACATGGACAAGGTCGAGCGCAACATCGCGCGCATCCAGGCGGCCTGTGACGCGGCCGGCGTCGCCAACCGGCCGCATATCAAGACCCACAAGAGTCCCCTGCTTGCGGAAATGCAGGTCAAGGCCGGCGCGAAGGGGATCACCTGCCAGAAGCTCGGTGAAGCCGAGGTGATGGCGGAAGCCGGCATCGACGACATCCTCATTTCCTACAATCTGCTCGGCGACGAGAAAATGGCGCGGCTTGCCGCGCTACAGGCCAAGGCCAACATGACGGTCGCCGCCGACAATTCCGTCGTGATCGCCGACCTGCCGAAGGCTGCGGCCGCATCGGGGCGTCCGCTGTCGGTCGTGGTCGAATGCGACACGGGCCGCAAGCGCGCCGGCGTGGAGACGCCCGCGGAAGTGATCGCGCTGGCGCGCGAGATTGCCGCCTCGAAGGGCCTGCAATTTGCGGGCTTCATGCTCTACCCGACCGAGACCGGCTGGGCGGACGCACAGAAATTCTACGACGAAGCGCTGGCCGGCGTGCGCGCGCTCGGCCTTGACGCCAAGATGGTCTCGACCGGCGGCTCGCCGAACCTGAAGAATCTCGGCAAGCTCAAGGGCGCGACCGAGCATCGGCCCGGCACCTACATCTACAACGACCGCATGCAGGTCGCAGCCGGCGTCGCTTCATGGGACGATTGCGCGCTGAACATTTATTCCACCGTGGTCAGTCGCGCCGGTCCCGACCGCGGCATCCTCGATGCCGGCTCCAAGACCCTGACCTCGGACACCGGTGGCGGACTCGAGGGCCACGGCCTGATCCTCGAACATCCCGAGGCCAGAATCGCGAAATTCGCCGAGGAACACGGCTTCCTCGATCTCGTCAGAAGCAACACGCGGCCCAATGTCGGCGATGTCGTCCGCATCGTGCCGAACCATGTCTGCGTCGTCGTCAACATGATGGACGAGGTGGTGATGGTGCGCGGCGACGAGATCATCGGCGTACTGCCGGTCGCGGCGCGGGGGAAGTTGCGCTAAGCGAATAGCGAGTAGCGAGTAGCGAGTAGCGAAGCCCCATTCGCTACTCGCTATTCGCCATTCGCATCTTGACCCACTTCAGCGCACCCCTGCCCGCCGCGGCACCCGTCGCAAACGACGCCTGCAGCAGATAGCCGCCGGTCGGCGCGTCCCAGTCGAGCATTTCGCCGGCTGCGAACACGCCGGGCAGCTTTCGGAGCATGAAATCTGAATCAAGCTCATCGAGGGAAATACCGCCCGCCGTAGAGATGGCACGCGCGATCGGCGCGATACCAGTCAGTTTTATGGGAACGCCGCCGATCAAGTCGGCGAGGCTGTGCGGCGAGAGCGCGGACAGCGATTGGCCTGACGAAATCATCGCCTCCTGCAACAGGCCGATTGCGACCGGTGAAAGACTGAACGCCTTGCGCAGAAAATTGGACAGCGATTGCTTGCCGCGCGGCACTGAGGATCGCGCGGCCAATTCGTCCCTCCCGAGATCAGGCCGCAAGGCGACACGCAGGACCGCCTCGCCAGACGTCCCAATGGCTTCGCGCAATTCGGCCGAGAGTGCGTAGATCGCGCCGCCTTCGATTCCGGTCCGGGTAATGATCGCCTCGCCGCGAATGGTTTGCGAGCCATATTCGAACGCGACGCCCTTGAGCGGCTGACCCTCGAAGCGCTCGCGAAAAACATCCGACCATTCGACCGTAAAACCACAATTGGCAGGCCGCAGCGGCGAGATCGCAATGCCCTTGGCTGCGAGCAATTCGACCCACGCTCCGTCAGACCCGAGCCGCGGCCAGCTTGCGCCGCCGAGCGCGAGCACTGTCGCGCGCGCTTCGACTACCCGTTCGCCGTCCGGCGTCAGAAACCGTAATCGTCCCTGCTCATCCCAGCCGATCCATCGATGCCGGAACGCAAACTTTGCGCCTTGCATATCCAGCCGGCGCAGCCAGGCGCGCAACAAGGGCGACGCCTTGAAGCTTTGCGGAAACACTCGTCCGCTGGAGCCGACAAAGGTCGGCTGCCCGAGCACCTCGCTCCATTCCCGCAAGCGTTCCGGCGGAAACGCTGACATCGCAGGCTCAAGTCGCGACGCGGCTTCGCGGTAGCGCGCTAGAAACGCGGGCAATGGTTCGCTGTGCGTGAGGTTGAGCCCACCGCGTCCGGCCATCAGGAATTTGCGGCCCGCCGACGGCATCGCGTCGTAGACGGTGACACCGGCGCCGCCCTGCGCCAGCATTTCCGCCGCCATCAGCCCGGCCGGACCCGCACCAATGACGGCGGCGTCCACGGACTAGAGCTTGACGCCGGCCCGCGCGGCGGCCTGGCCGACATATTTCTGGGTCTGCTGGAACGCGCCTTCCAGCGCCTTCGCCTTCGACATGTCGCTGATCTCGGCAAAATGAGCTGCGACCGCGTCGGGAGTCCATTCCGACGGCGGCAGGTTGATGCCTTCGCTCTCGATCACCTGGATCACCGCGAACGAACCGGCCCCCGCGCCCATGATGGTGCGGGTCGGCGCGTCCTCGCTCAGCATGTATTCGACCGCCGGCGTGATCGCCTCGGGGCGCATCAGCTTGAGCGGCTCCGGCGGCAGCAATTCTTCCGTCATGCGCGTCGCCGCGGTTGGCGAGATCGTATTGACGCGGATGTTGTACTTGCGTCCCTCTTCCGCCAGCACGTTCATCAGCCCGACCATGCCGGATTTCGCCGCGCCGTAATTGGCCTGGCCGAAATTGCCGTAAAGGCCTGATGACGAGGTCGTCAGCACGATGCGGCCGTAATTGCGCTCGCGCATGCCGTCCCACGCCGCCTTGCAGCAATAGAAGCTGCCGACGAGGTGCACGTCCAGCACCTTGGCGAAATCACCAGGCTCCATCTTGCCGAACGACTTGTCGCGCAGAATGCCGGCATTGGCGCAGAGCAGATCGACGCTGCCCCATTCCTTCGTCGCGCGTGCGACCATCGCCGTCACCTGCTCGAAATTGGAAACGTCGGCGCCGTCGGCCATCGCCGTGCCGCCGGCCTTCCTGATCTCCTCGACCACGGCTTCCGCCGGCGACAGCGAGCCGCCGGTGCCGTCGCGCGCGCCGCCAAAATCGTTGACCACGACCCTGGCGCCGCGGCTCGCCAGCCCCAGTGCATGCGCGCGCCCGAGCCCATTGCCCGCGCCGGTCACGATGGCGACGCGTCCGTCAAACCTGATTGTCATGGATGCATTCCTTGCTTCTTCTTCCTTCTCCCCTTGTGGGAGAAGGTGGCGTGCACGGCGCGCCGGATGAGGGGTTCTCTCCACAGATGCGATCGCGGAGAGAAACCCCTCACCCGCCTCGCTTCGCGAGGCACCCTCTCCCACAAGGGGTACGAGCGCTCGGATTGACTGGCTTTTTTGATCAGTGATGGATTGCCGGGTCAAGCCCGGCCGTGACGACCGATACTACGCGAAATAAATCAGCCCGATCCAGTCCGCCACGATCGCGGGCTTGTCCTCGCCTTCGATCTCGACGGTGACGTTGGTGCGCGACTGCAGCTCCTTCGGCTTGCGCAGTTTTGTCTCCGCCAGCACGAAGCGGCCACGGACGTGCTTGCCCGCTCGCACCGGCGAGATGAAGCGGAGCTTGTCGAAGCCGTAATTGACACCCATGGTCGTGCCTTCGATCACGGGCATCACCTCATAGGACATGATGGACATCAGCGACATCGTGAGAAAGCCGTGCGCCACGGTGTTGCCGAACGCGGTCTCGCGCTTGGCACGCTCGGGATCGACATGGATGAACTGGTGATCCTCGATCACGTCCGCATAGACGTTGATCCGGTCCTGATCGACCAGATGCCACGAGGAGACGCCGACCTCCTTGCCGACCATTGCTTGATATGCCTCCAGCGAAACCGGCGGCTTCTTCCAGACTTCATTCATTCTAACGCTGCTCCGACCCGGCGGTGCGCACCTTCTGCAACTCCGGGAAATCCTCTTCGCGATATTCCTTGCCGCGAAGAGGATCCTCGCGGTTGTTGTCGTGCTCAAGCCGGCGCAATTGCACGCGGCGGATCTTTCCGGAAATCGTCTTTGGCAACTCGGTGACCAGCTCGATCTTGCGGATACGCTTGAACGGGGCAAGGCGCGTGTGCAGGTGCTTGAAGATCGACAGCGCCGTCTCCGGCGAGCGCTCGATGCCGGCGGTAAGCAGTACATAGGCCTTCGGAATCGCAAGCCGGATCGGATCGGGGCTCGGCACCACGGCGGCCTCCGCCACAGCTTCGTGCTCGATCAGCACGCTCTCGAGCTCGAATGGGCTGATACGATAGTCGGAGGATTTGAAGACATCGTCGGAGCGGCCGACAAAGGTGAGATAGCCCTCGTCGTCGACGAACACCACATCGCCACTGCGATAGTGATCGCCTTCGGTGCCGGAAAGCTTGCCGTCCTCGCCCTGATAGCCCTGCATCAGGCCAGCCGGACGATCCGCGCCAAGCACCAGCGTCACCTCGCCCTCCCTGGCGACATGTCCGTCCGCGTCCCTGATTTGCACGCGATAGCCGGGCATCGGCCGGCCCATCGAGCCGACCTTGACGTTCTGTCCCGGCGAGTTGCCGGCAAGCGCCGTGGTCTCGGTCTGGCCGTAGCCGTCGCGAATGGTGAGTCCCCACGCGGCGCGGACCTGGTCGATCACTTCGGGATTGAGCGGCTCGCCGGCGCCGCAGACCTCGCGCAGACTGACCTTGAAGTCCGCCAGCCGCTCCTGGATGAAGAGGCGCCATACCGTCGGCGGCGCGCACAGCGTGGTGACCCCGCAGCGGCCGATCGTCGACAGCAACTGCTTGGCCTCGAAGCGCGGCTGGTTGACGATGAAGATGGTGGCGCCGGCATTCCAGGGCGCGAAGAAGCAGCTCCAGGCATGCTTGGCCCAGCCCGGCGAGGAGATGTTGAGATGCACGTCGCCTGGCTGCAAGCCCAACCAGTACATGGTCGACAGCGCGCCGACGGGATAGCTGCGCTGGCTGTGCCGCACGAGTTTCGGCTTCGCCGTCGTGCCCGACGTAAAATAAAGCAGCATCGGCTCGTCGGCCGGGGTCGGCCCGTCCGGCGTAAAGGCTTCCGGAAGTTCGGCGGACTGTTCGAACGATATCCAACCCTCGACATCGGCGCTCGCGCCGACGACGATGCGAACGAGCTTGTCGGCGCGCAGATTGGCGAATTTGCCGACCTGGTCCTGCGTCGCCACCACCACCCGCGCCCGGCCGCGATCGAGCCGATCCTGCAACTCATCAGGCGTGAGCAGCGTTGTCGCGGGAATCACGACCACGCCCAGCTTCATCGCCGCCAGCATGGTCTCCCAGAGCGGCACGACATTGCCAAGCAACAGCAAGAGGTGATCGCCGCGCCTCACGCCCTGCGCGCGCAGAAAATTCGCGACCTGGTTGGAGCGGCGCGACAGCGTCGCAAAGGAGAGCTTTGTCTCGCGGTCCTGGCCGGCATCGACGATCCAGAGCGCGGTGCGGTCGCGGCTTTCGGGATCGCGCGCCAGCTCGGCGTCGAACCAGTCGAGCGCCCAGTTGAAGGGAGATGGATCCGGCCAGCGGAATCCCTTGACCGCGGCGTCGTAATCCATGCGGTGCTTCAAGAGAAAGGCACGCGCTTCCTGAAAATTGGTCATCAGCTTTTCCCGGCAAGTGCTCTAACGTGCTGGATAATTCCGGAAAAGTCCACGCCGCCATTGCCGCTGGCGTCAAACGCCTTGTAGAGTTCCTGCGCCTGCCTGCCGAGCGGGGTCGCCGCACCAGAGGCCTTCGCCGCATCCTGCGCCAGGGTCAGGTCCTTGACCATCAGGGCGGTGGCAAAGCCCGGCTTGTAGCCGTTATTGGCGGGCGATGCCGGCACCGGACCCGGCACCGGGCAATAGGAGGTCAACGCCCAGCACTGCCCCGACGAAGTGGAGACCACATCGAACACCGCCTGGTGCGACAGCCCGAGCTTCTCGGCCAGCGCAAAGGCCTCGCCGACCGCAATCATGGAAACCGCGAGCACCATGTTGTTGCAGATCTTGACGCCCTGCCCGGCACCCGCGCCGCCGCAATGCACGATCTTCTTGCCCATCTTCTCAAGCACGGGCTTGGCCGCCGCAAACGCCTTGTCCTCGCCGCCGCACATGAAGGTCAGCGTCGCGCCCTTGGCCCCGCCAGTGCCGCCGGAAACCGGCGCATCGACGGAAGCAACCCCATGCTTCGCCGCCAGCGCATGCGCCTGCTTGGAGCTTTCGACATCGATGGTTGAGCAATCGATGATCAGCGCGCCCTTTGCCATGGCGGGCACGACCTCGCTCCAGACCGAGAGCACGTGCTTGCCCGCGGGCAGCATGGTGATCACGATTTCGGCGCCCTTCACCGAGGAAACCGAGCTTTCCGCGATCGCGGCGCCGTCGGCCCTCGCCTGATCGCGCGAGGCCGCGACCAGGTCGAACGCCACCACCTTGTGGCCGGCCTTGACCAGATTGGCCGCCATGGGACCGCCCATATTGCCGAGGCCGATGAATGCGATCGTTGCCATATGAATCTCCTCCGCGTGGGCTTTTCTGCTCTTTAAGGGAATTTCAATTCGTCGGCGCCGATCTCGGCGAAGTAAGGCGCCAGCATGTCAGGCGTCACATCCTCGATATCGGGCGGCGACCATTTCGGATTGCGGTCCTTGTCGATGACGGCCGCCCGCACGCCCTCGCGGAAATCGTCGCTGCGAAATACTTCCAGTGCCGCACGATATTCCCGCGCCAGGCACTCTTCCAGCGTAGCCGCCTTTCTCGCCAGCCGCAGCAACTTCAGCGTCACCACCATCCCGCGCGGCGATTTTTCGGCGAGTGTCCTCAGGGCTTTTTGCGCGAGCTCGGAGCCATCGCGCTTCAGCGCCGCAACGATATCTTCCATGCGGTCATGCGCGAACAGCGCATCGATCTGCGACTGCATCGCTGCCACCGGCCCCGCTTTCTCGCCGGTGGCAAAGCCTTCGATCAGGGCCTTTACCTCGTTCGAATTGGTCTCCCGACGCACCCCGGTCAGCACCTCGCGTAACGCCGGCAGCTTCGCCGACGGCACCACGGCATCGGCAAAACGCGCATGGATCGCGTCCGGTCCATTCATGGTCTGGCCGGTCAGCCCGAAATAAGTGCCGATCTCGCCCGGCGGGCGCGACAGCAGCCAAGTGCCACCCACATCGGGAAAGAAGCCGAGACCAACTTCCGGCATCGCGAGCCTGGTCTTCTCCGTCACCACCCGGTGACGCGCATGACCGGAAAGCCCGACACCGCCGCCCATCACAAGTCCGTCCATGAACGCGACATAGGGCTTTGGAAACCGGGCGATCCGCGCGTTCATGATGTACTCCTGGCGCCAGAACCGCTTGCCGAGATCGCCACCCGCGCACGAGCTTTCATAGAGCCCGCGAATATCGCCGCCGGCGCACAGTCCGCGTTCGCCGGCACCTTCAAGCACGACCACCGCGACATCGGGATCGGCCTCGAAGCGGTCGAGCGCGGCGTCGATGCCTTCCGACATTTCCAGCGTCATGGCGTTGATCGCCTTCGGCCGGTTCAGTCTGATGATGCCGGCAGAACCTTCGCGCCGCGCAATCAGATCGGGCTCTGCCACCGCGTCCATCATCGCGCGCCCTCGATCAATTTGCGCGCCACGATCAGCCGCATGATTTCATTGGTGCCTTCGAGGATCTGGTGCACGCGCAAGTCCCGCACGATCTTCTCGATGCCGTATTCGCTCAGATAGCCGTAGCCGCCATGCAGCTGCAGCGCCTGGTTGGCGACATCGAAGCCGACGTCGGTGCCGAAGCGCTTGGCCATGGCGCAGAGCATGGTCGCATCCGGGTCCTTGCGGTCGAGCGCGGCGGCCGCGCGCCAGAGGAAAGTCCGCGCGGCCTCGAGCTCGATTGCCATGTCGGCGAGCCGGAACTGCAGCGCCTGGAATTCGTCCAGACGTTTTCCAAACGCTTGGCGCTCCTTCATGTAGACGCGCGCCTTGTCGAGCGCGCTCTGCGCACCGCCGAGCGAACAGGCGGTGATGTTGACCCGGCCGCCGTCGAGGCCGGCCATTGCAATCTTGAAGCCGATGCCTTCATCGCCGAGCCGATTGGCGACGGCGACCCGCGCATTTTCGAAGATCACGGCTCGCGTCGGCTGTGCGTTCCAGCCCATCTTGCGCTCGTTCGCACCGAACGAAAGTCCGGGCGTGTCGCCTTCGACCACGAGCGTCGAGATGCCGCCGGGTCCGTCGCCGCCGGTGCGGACCATCACGACATAGAGGTCGCCGCCGCCCGCGCCCGAGATGAACTGCTTCTGGCCGTTGAGCACATAATGATCGCCATCGCGAACCGCGCGGGTGCGCAGCGCCGCCGCGTCCGAACCCGAGTTCGGCTCGGTAAGGCAGTAGCTGGCGATCAGCTCCATGGTGCAGAGCTTTGGCAGCCATTTGTGGCGCTGGGTGTCGTTGCCATAGGCATCGATCATCCAGGACGCCATGTTGTGAATTGAGATGAAAGCCGACACCGTCGGACAACCCTGCGCTAAGGCCTCGAAGATCAGCGCCGCGTCGAAGCGCGTCATCGCCGAACCGCCGACATCGTCCCGGATATAGACGCCGCCGATGCCGAGGCCTGCCGCCTCGCGCATCACCTCGACCGGAAAATGCTTCTCCTCGTCCCAGCGAACCGCATGCGGCGCGATCTTCTCCGCGGCGAAATCCCGCGCCATCTCGCGAACCGCAATCTGGTCCTCGTTGAGCGTGAACTGCATCGTCCCGGCTTGAGGGTGCTAGTTCATCGTCGGCATCGCGAAGTCGGCTCCGTCCTTGATACCGGATGGCCAGCGCGCGGTTACCGTCTTGGTCTTGGTATAGAAGCGGATCGAATCCGGTCCGTATTGATTGAGATCGCCGAAGCCCGAACGCTTCCAGCCGCCGAAGGTGTAGTAGGCGACCGGCACCGGAATCGGCACGTTGATGCCGACCATGCCGACGTTGACCTGGTTGGCAAAGTCGCGCGCAGCGTCGCCGTCGCGGGTGAAGATCGCAACGCCGTTGCCATATTCATGCTCCGACGGCAGGGCGAGAGCTTCCTTGTAGTCGCGCGCGCGCACCACCGACAGCACGGGTCCGAAGATCTCTTCCTTGTAGATACGCATGTCCTTGGTCACGTTGTCGAACAGGCAGCCCCCCATGTAGAAGCCGTTTTCATAGCCCTGCATCTTGAACGCGCGGCCATCGACCGCGAGCTTGGCGCCTTCCTTGATCCCGATGTCGACGTAATTCTTGACCCGCTGCAGCGCCTCGCGCGTCACAAGAGGTCCGAAATCAGCGCTCGCGTCGAGCGACGGTCCGATCTTGAGGTTCTCGACGCGCGGGATGAGCTTTTCCATCAACCGGTCAGCGGTCGTCTTCCCGACGGGAACCGCAACCGAGACGGCCATGCAGCGCTCGCCCGCGGCGCCGTATCCGGAACCAACCAGCGCGTCAACGGTCTGGTCCATGTCGGCGTCAGGCATGATGATCAGATGGTTCTTGGCGCCGCCGAAGCACTGCACGCGCTTGCCGTTCGCGGCCGCCCGCTCGTAGATATACTGAGCGATCGAGGAGGAGCCGACAAAGCCCACGGCGGAAATGTCGTGGTCGTCGAGAATGGCATCCACCGCTTCCTTGTCGCCGTTGACGACATTGAGGATGCCCGGCGGCAACCCGGCCTCCAGCATCAATTCGGCAAGCTTCATCGGCACGCCAGGATCGCGCTCGGACGGCTTCAGGATGAAGGCATTGCCGCACGCGATCGCGGGCGCGAATTTCCACATCGGGATCATGGCCGGAAAGTTGAACGGCGTGATACCGGCAACGACACCCAGCGGCTGCCGCATCGAATAGAGGTCGATCCCGGGGCCGGCTCCTTCCGTGAACTCGCCCTTCATGAGCTGCGGAATGCCGAGCGCGAACTCGACAACTTCGACACCACGTAGAATGTCGCCCTTGGCGTCGGGAAGGGTTTTGCCGTGCTCGCGCGCGAGCAATTCGGCCAGGGCGTCATTGTCACGCGCGACCAGTTCGAGAAACTTCATCAAGACGCGAACCCGCCGCTGCGGATTGGTCGCCGCCCATTCGGGCTGAGCTGCCTTGGCGTTCTCGACGGCGGCGCGAACCTCGGCCTTGGAGGCCAACGCCACCTTGGCCTGAACGTCGCCGGTCATCGGCTGGAAGACATCGGCCGTGCGGCCCGAGTTGCCCTTGATCTCTTTGCCACCGATGAAATGTCCGATTGAGCGCATATCTTCCTCCACGCTTGCCGAATGCCGGTTTTGGCCGGCATCTTGCAGTCTTTATGGCGTTTGGAAAGGGTATATGCGCGGTTCGGTGTTGCGAAAACGCCGAGCTTCGTGCCCGTCGATGCGACCCATTCGACCAATGGCTTAGCCGAATACCCTAAGACTGCGCTTCAATGCCGCGCAGACGCTGCCTTGGCAGACTTCCTGGTCGCCGAGTTTGCCGCAGCCACCCGTCCCAGCGCCGCCTCGCGGCCGGCGGTGAGGATTTCCTCGGAGAACTCGCCGTTGCCGGCAATGCGGGAGAGCACCAGCGTTCCCATCATGGTCGCCAGCGTGGCGGAAGCCTGCTTGCGCGCGGCCTTGCGTGGCAGGTCGGGGATCTGATCGGCCATCATGTCGATCATCTGATCGAGCTTGGCGGCAAAGGCCTTGCGGGTCTTCGGGCTCTCGCGGGCGATCTCGGCGCCCAGCGTCGGAACCGCGCAGCCACGGCCGGGATCGTCGCGATGCAGGGGCGTGAGATAGGAATCGACGATCATCGCAAGCCGCTTCTCGGGCGGCGTCTCCGCAGCGGTCTTGCGCCAGTGTTCCATCGAGCGGTCCATCGCATAACCGAACGCCTCGATGACGAGTGCATCACGCGAATCGAAATGCGCGTAGAAGCCGCCATGGGTCAGCCCCGCCTCCTTCATCAGGTCGGCGACGCCGATGCCATGCGCGCCCTTCTCGCGCAACCGCACCGAGGCCTTCCGCACGATCCGGGCGTGAGTCTCCTGCTTGTGCTCTTTCGAATAGCGCATAGGTCGTCCCATGAAATGTTTGCAGTCATATAATAGCAGTTCGATATCGAAAAATCCGCGGTTATTTCGTTAATTCCGCTTAAGGCGGGAGTTTTACCGCGGCCCTTGACAAGGGCGCATCCTCTCCGGGAAGTAGCTCTTTCTGCCCCCTATCGCGAGACCCTCCATGGATATGCTCAATCAGTATTGCGGCGTCGATCGCGACACGCGCGGCGTCGTACGGCTTTCGATCTGCAACGCCGGTTCGCTGAATATCCTCGGTTCGGCGGTCATCAATGGCGTCCGCGAGGGCCTGGAACAGCTCGCATCCGACCGCACGATCCGGGTGCTGGTGCTGGCCGGCCAGAGCGAAAAGAGCATGATCGGGGGGGCCGACATCAAGGAGATGGCGACGCTGGAGCAGAAGTCGGCGGAAGCCTTCATCTCGCGCCTGCGCGATCTCTGCGAAGCCGTGCGCGCCTTCCCGGCTCCGGTCATCGCGCGGATGCCCGGCTGGTGCCTCGGTGGCGGGCTGGAAGTCGCCGCCGCCTGCGATTTCCGCATCGCCGCGCATGACGCCAAATTCGGCATGCCCGAGGTGCGCGTCGGCATTCCCTCAGTGATCCATGCCGCATTGCTGCCACGGCTGATCGGCTGGGGCCGCGCGCGCTGGCTGGTGATGACCGCCGAAAATATCGACGCGCCGACAGCGCTGGCCTGGGGCCTGGTTGACGTGGTTGCGCCGCAGGGCGGTCTCGATGCGGCGGTCGAGCGTGTCATTGGCATGCTGCTCGAATGCGGCCCGGAAGCACTGCGCTCGCAGAAGGCGCTGCTGCGGCAATGGGAAGAATTGCCGCTGACGGAGTCCGTCAATCTGAGCATCGGCGTGTTCGGGAAATCGTTCCTGACCGACGAGCCGACCCGGCTGATGCAGGCTTTTGTCAATCGAAAGCGGTAGGCGCTCGACTGCGCATCGCTCATCCGACCACGACATTTTGTCATGACATGCTACCATTGAAATTTTTGCAGCGCATCATATGATGATCATCATGTGAAATTGACTCGCTGTTCCCATGGAGTTCCGTCATGGCCGCAACCTCCGATCCCGTCGTCATCCTTTCCGCCGCCCGCACCCCGCTCGGACGTTTCATGGGCGAGCTCACGCCGTTTGCCGCTCACAGGCTCGGGTCCCATGTCATCCGCGCCGCACTGGAACGCGCCAAGCTGGCGCCGGAGAAGGTCGACGAAGTCTTCATGGGCAATGTGTTGCCGGCCGGACAGGGCCAGGCGCCGGCCCGCCAGGCCGCGCGCGGCGCGGGCCTTCCCGATGCCACCGGCGCCACCACCATCAACGAGGTCTGCGGCTCCGGCATGAAGGCCACCATGCTGGCGCACGACATCATCAATGCCGGCTCGGCCAATATCGTGGTTTCCGGCGGCATGGAGAGCATGTCGAACGCGCCCTATCTGCTTGCGAAGGCGCGCGCCGGTTACCGCGCCGGCCACGACCGCATCATCGACCACATGATGATGGATGGGCTTGAGGACGCCTATGAGACCGGCCGCTCGATGGGCGATTTCGGCGAGGCGACGGCCGAAGCCTACCAATTCACCCGAGCCGACCAGGACGCCTATGCGATGGAAACGCTGACCCGCGCGCGCCGGGCGGTCGAAAGCGGCGCCTTCAAGGCCGAGATCGCGCCGGTCACGCTCAAGGAGAAGGCCGGTCCTCGCCTCGTCGCCAATGATGAGCATCCGCTCAAGGTCGATCCGGCGAAAATCCCGTCGCTGAAGCCGGCGTTTCGCGCCAACGGGACCATCACGCCGGCTGCTTCTTCGGCGAACGCCGACGGCGCCGCGGCGCTCATTCTGGCCAAGCGCTCGCTCGCCGATCGCGATGGCCTGCCCTATCTCGCCGAGATCAAGGGCCACGCCACCCACAGCCAGGAACCGCAATGGTTCACCACCGCGCCGATCCCGGCGATCAGAAAACTGCTCGACAAGGTCGGCTGGAAGGTCGGCGATGTCGATCTCTTCGAGATCAACGAGGCCTTCGCCGTCGTGGCGATGGCCGCCCAGAAGGATCTCGGCATTGACAGGGACAAGCTCAACATCAACGGCGGCGTCTGCGCGCTCGGCCACCCCATCGGCGCGACCGGTGCGCGGTTGATCGTGACGCTGCTGCACGCGCTGGAGGCGCAGAACCTGAAGCGTGGCGTGGCGGCGCTCTGCATCGGCGGCGGCGAAGCCACCGCGATCGCGGTCGAGCGCATCGTACACTGAAGAGAGGATGTCCTGAATTGAGGGAAGCATGGCAGTCTAGCCGTGCGCTACCTCATGCAAGAAACAACTCGATCCAACGTAATCAAGGTTTTGGGGCTCAATGATCTCGAACTGGCTCGCAGCCGCACTTGCCCGCCGCAACATCCACTACGGCTGGGTGATGGTCGGCGTGACCTTCCTCACCGCGCTGATCACAGCCGGCACAGTGGGCGCGCCCGGCGTGTTCATCGTGCCGCTGCAGCATGAATTCGGCTGGACCACCGCGGAGATATCTTCCGCGCTGTCGATCCGCTTCATCCTCTTCGGATTGATGGCGCCGTTCGCCGCCGCGCTCCTCAACCGTTACGGCCTGCGGAACATGACGTTGCTCGCGCAACTTATCGTGGTCTCGGCGCTAATCGCCTCGCTTGCCATGACAAAGGTCTGGCAGTTGATGCTGTTGTGGGGCGTCGTGATCGGCATCGGCACCGGCATGACGGCGCTGGTGCTGGGCGCCACCGTGGCCGCGCGCTGGTTCGTCGGCCGCCGCGGGCTCGTGGTAGGGATTCTGACCGCGAGCGTCGCGACCGGACAATTGGTGTTCCTGCCGCTGCTGGCGCACCTCACCGAACGCTTCGGATGGCGGATCGCGCTGGCGTTGATCTGCGCGATGCTGTTGGTGTCAGCCTCCGCGGTGCTGCTGCTGGTGCGCGATCGTCCGAGCGATATGGGCTTGCGGCCATTTGGCGATACCGGCACCGAGCCGTTGCCGGCGCCTCCACCGAACACGGCACCGATCATGGCGGCGGCGCTCGGCACCTTGCGCGATGCGTCGAAAACGCGGGTGTTCTGGATCCTGTTCGCGACCTTCTTCGTCTGCGGCGCCTCGACCAATGGATTGGTCCAGGTGCACCTCATCTCGATGTGCCTCGATTTCGGCATCCCGCAGGTGCAGGCCGCAAGCCTGCTCGCCGCGATGGGCGTGTTCGATTTCTTCGGCACCATCGTCTCAGGCTGGCTGTCGGACCGCTACGACAACCGCTGGCTCCTGTTCTGGTATTATGGCCTGCGCGGATTGTCGCTGGTGTTCCTGCCGTTCACCGATTTCTCGTTCTATGGGCTGTCGCTGTTTGCGATGTTCTATGGGCTGGACTGGATCGCAACGGTGCCACCGACGGTGCGGCTCACCGCGCAGCGGTTCGGCGCCGAGCGCGCCAATCTGGTCTTCGGCTGGGTGTTCGCGGGCCATCAGCTCGGCGCGGCCACGGCGGCGTTCGGCGCGGGCCTGTCGCGCACCCTGCTCGCCACCTATCTTCCGGCGTTCTTCATGGCCGGCGCGCTCTGCATCATCGCCGCGCTGATCGCGCTCGCAATCTCGCGTCCGCCGAAGTCGGTTACGGCCTGATGGTCATGTTCTGGGCAAGCCCCGGCGTTCGCAGGGGTTCTGCGAGGCGCGCGAACTCGCAAAGCAACGAGCGCGTCTTCCGGGGGTCGATGATCTCCTCGACCCAGAATTTCTCGGCCGAGCGGAACGGCGAGCGCAGCTTGTTGAGGCGATCCTCGATCTCCTTCAACTTTGCTGCCGGGTCGTCCGCCGCATCGATATCGGCGCGATAGGCCGCCTCGATGCCACCTTCGAGCGGCAGCGATCCCCAGTAGGCCGACGGCCAGGCGTAGCGGATCGAGAAACGGTCCGCCGGCTGATGCACGACGCCCGCGACGCCGAACGAATTACGGATGATCACCGTGCACCATGGCACGGTGGTCTGGTTGACCGCGGCCATCACCCGCACGCCGTAGCGGATGGTCGCCGACTTTTCGGCGTCGAGCCCGATCATGAAGCCCGGGCAGTCCATGAGATAGACGATCGGCAGATGGAAGGTTTCGGCGAAGTCGACCCAACGCACCACCTTCTGGCAGGCTTCCGCCGTCCAGGAGCCGCCATAATGGAACGGGTCGCTCCCGAGCACGAGCACCGCGCGCCCCTCGAGCCTCGCCAGCCCCACGATCATCGGCCGACCGTAATTCGAGTTGATCTCGAAGAACGAGCCCTTGTCGACCACGGACTCGATGATCGGCCGCATCTTGTAGACCTGGCGGCGGCTGCGCGGCACCGCCTTGATCAGCGACTCCTCGCTTCGTTCCGGATCGTCGTTGCACGGCAGTGTCGGCGGCAGCTCGAACACCGAGGACGGCAGATAGGACAGGAAGCGCCTCGCCTTCGCGAACGCCTCCTCCTCGGTATCGACCGCGTCATCGACGCCACCGGCACGGGTCTGGATGTCGGCGCCGCCGAGCTCCTGTTTGGTCAGATCGTGGCCCAGCCGCTTCACGACGGGCGGCCCCGCGACAAACATTGCGGAAGCCCGCGTCATCACCGAGTAATGGCTCGCTGCCAGCCGTGCCGCGCCGAGGCCTGCGACTGATCCAAGGCCGAGGCCCACTACGGGCACATGCGCGAGATTTTCGGTCGTGTAGCGGTACCAGCGGTTACCGCCGATGCCGCCGGGCAGATTGGCCGCCCCTTTGGTCTCGATGGTCTTGACCGAACCGCCGCCGCCGGAGCCCTCAATGATGCGGATGATGGGCAGGCGGAAATCATGCGCCATCTCTTCCGCCATCAGTGGCTTGGCCGAGATCGACGCATCCGCCGAGCCGCCGCGCACGGTGAAATCATCGCCGACCACGACGACCGTGCGGCCATCGACCTTGGCTCGGCCGAACACGCAGTTCGCCGGCGTCAGTTGCTTCAGCTCGCCCTGCTCGTCATATTCGCCGATGCCGGAGACGGCGCCGATTTCGTGGAAGCTATTTGCATCGACCATCTTGTCGATGCGTTCGCGGACGGTGAGCCGGCCCTGGTCGCGTTGCCGCTTGACCTTCTCAACGCCGCCCATCTCGCGCGCGAACGCTTCGCGCCGAGCGAGCTCGTCGAGTTCGGGCTTCCAGATCATTCGTCTCCTCCGTCTTGATGATCGTGTTGTTGCTATTGGTCCGGACCGGGAGCGGCTTGCGCTCCAGCCGGTTGTTGAAGATGTCGCCCTCGGAGCCCTCGAGCAGCCCGCCGACGGCAACTCCCAACTCGATCATCTGCGGCGCCACCTCCTTGTGCAACCGTTTCTCGTCAAACATGGCCGACAACAAGCCGATCGTGACCACGACGAAGGTCTGGTACTGCGGCGACCACAGCGGCACCGCGAGGCCGTTGATGTGCGGGCTCCAGAGGCCGCAGGCGACGACATAGCCGTGCTCTTTCAGGAAGCAGCGGTTGTTCTCGATGCGTGGACGCAGCGTCTTCGCGGTGTCCGGCATTTCCCGCTCCATCTCGTTGAGCAGAGCGTCGCCCATTTCCGGCGGGAGCGCGGCCGTATAGGCGTGGCCCGCCGCCGTGGTGCCCATGGCGATGCGGCTGCCGGTGGTCTCATGCAGGCCGAGCGCGTTCGCCGCGCGGGCATATTCGAGATAGACGAGGTGGAAGCGGTCCGGGATGACGAAGCCGACTGTGCCCGGCAATTGCTCGGCGATATCCTGCAGGCGGAGCCGGATCAGGTTGCGGAGCTGCAGCCCCTTCATCATCGAGGTGCTCATCGCCACCGCGCTCGGGCCGATGCGGTATTTCTGGTCGCGCGGCAGGTAGACGAGCTGTCCCATCCGGGTCAACGTATGGGTCAACCGCGATACCGTCGAGCGCGGCAGGCCGCAGCGGTTGGAGATTTCGAGGTTGCCGAGCCTGGCTTCGTGGCCCTCGAAGCATCGCAGGACGTCGAACGCGCGCGATACCACCTGAATGACGTCGCCTTCCCCAGCCAAATCGCCGGCGAGCATCCCCTGCCTGCTCAGGCGCTCCGAGCGTCGTCCCATGCGCTCCTCACTATTTTCCATTATACGGAATAAAATTCCACTTGCAGATAAGGCTACCTCAGGCAATCTGCTCCCACAACAAGAAGCCGGTTGGCATGCCAGATATCAGAGTAGTGACCGAAGTCGCTGGGCGCGTTTGCGCCCTTCCCGTTGCAGCCGGTGCGAGCATTGGCGATGGCGACGACATCGCTTTCGTCGAATCCATGAAGATGGAAATCCCGGTCGCTGCGCCCGCCGCGGGCAAGGTGAAATCCATCCTGGTTGCCGTCGACGACGTCGTCGCCGAAGGCCAGGCGGTCGCGATCATCGAAACCTGAATCATTGGGCAGCCTGCCCAATTTGCAAGCCGGTTGCGCGCGCGTCGCTAGCGCGGCAAAACATTCGCCATGAAACCGGTCTCTCCCCACGCCGCGGCCTGGGCCAGCTCGAAACCGCCCTTGCTGCGGTTTCTCGACCGCTGCCACGCCGACTTTCTGTCCGAGACCGGCGGCGACGTAGCCCGCTACATCCCCGAGCTCTCCAAGGCCGATCCCGATCGTTTCGGCATCAGCCTCGCGACCCTTGATGGTCATGTCTACGAGGTTGGCGACACCCGCGTGCCGTTCACTGTGCAGTCGATGTCGAAGCCGTTCGTGTTCGCGCTGGCGCTCGACAGCCTTGGCGCATCGCGGGTCGAAAGCGTGATCGGCGTCGAGCCCTCCGGCGATCCCTTCAATTCGATCCGGCTCAACACGGAAAACCATCCCTTCAATCCAATGGTCAATGCCGGCGCGATCGCCTGCTCCGGGCTGATCCACGAGGCCAAGGGCGCAAGCGCGTTCGAACATATCCGCGGAGAGCTGTCGCGCTTTGCCGGACGCGAGCTCGATGTCGACGAGGCGGTCTTTGCTTCCGAAAGCGCGACCGGCGACCGCAACCGCGCCATCGGCTATCTCCTGCGCACCAATGCCGTGATCAAGGACAACGTCACCGCGGTGCTCGATGTCTATTTCCAGCAATGCGCGATCCTGGTGACGGCGCGCGACATCGCGATCATGGCGGCGACGCTGGCCAATCGCGGCATCAATCCGGTGACGGGCGAGCAGGTCGCGACGCCTTACGCGATCGCGCGCACGCTGTCGGTGATGACCTCGTCGGGCATGTACGACTATGCCGGCGAATGGATCTACCGCGTCGGCATTCCCGCCAAGAGCGGCGTCGGCGGCGGCATCCTGGCGTCGCTGCCGGCGCGGCTCGGGCTCGGCAGCTACTCCCCGCGGCTCGACAAGCACGGCAACTCCGTGCGCGGCATCAAGGTCTGCGAGGCGATCTCGGCGCATTACGACCTGCACATGCTCAACCGCAGCGACGACGCCCGCAACTCCATCATCGCCGACTACACCATCGGCAAGAATCCGTCGCGCCGCAGCCGCAGGCGGCGTGAGCAGGAAATTCTGGCCGCGCATCACCACGACGTGCGCGTCATCGAGCTGGTCGGCACGCTGTCGCTTTCCAATGTCGACTACGTGTCGCGGCAGCTTGCGGCCAAGCCGCGCCCGCAATTCGTCATCTTCGACCTCCGCCGCGTCGCGGCGGTGACGCGCGCCGGTGCGCGGCTGATCGCCGAGGAGTTTCGGGAGCTCGCGAACTTCGATGTCACGGTGATCCTGTCCGGCATCAAGCGCTCGTCGGCGGGCTGGAGGATCGTGCGCGAATGGACCGAGGACATTTCCAACCTGCGCGATTTCTACCTGCTCGATGCCGCGATCGAATGGGCGGAGGACCAGGTGGTGTACCGCCATGGCGGCTCGATCGATTTCCACGACACCACTGAGCTTTCCGAGCAGCCGCTGCTGGCGGGCCTTTCGGCGGAAGAGCTGGCGGCGCTGGCCGCGCTTGGAACGACGAAGACGTATCGCCGCGGCGAGAAGATCGTAAGCGCCGGCGAGCCCGCCACGTCCCTGTTCTTCCTCAGAAGCGGCGTGGTGCATGTCACCCTGCCCGACGGTGTCCGCCTTGCCACGCTGACCGCCGGCATGGCCTTTGGCGAGATGGCGCTTTTGGAGCCGCGCCGTTCCGCCGACGTGCTGGCCGACGCATCCGCGATCGCAGTCGAAATCCCGATCGGTGATTTCGAGCGCTTCCGCGATCGGCATCCCAAGGCCGGCGAGCGCATCATGCGCAACCTCGCGCAGATTCTGGCCGAGCGGCTGATTGTCGCGAACACCAAGGTGAACCTGCTCACGTCGAGCTGAGCTCACCAGCCGGCCGCGACCTTGCGCCGGATTTCCTTCAAGCGGCCGGCTTCTGCCATTCCATCACGACAAACCAGGGCACGCGGCGCTGGCGCTCGCGATGCACCTCCGCGCCTGACACCGCGCCGGGCTCGGAGAAGAATTTCAGCGTCAGGCCGCTCTCCATGAAGGCATTCATGTAGGCCGCAAGCGGCCGGTGCCAGTTCTCGATACGGATCCCGGACCATTCGAGCCAGAACGAAAATTCGTCGAGATATTGGTCAACGGGATAATGCAGGTATCGGCCTTCGGCATCCTTCACCCATCCGCGCGCCGCGCAGGCCGAGGTGAAACCGGTGAGATTGGCCATCAACAGCGAGCCGCTGGGTTTCAGCACCCGCGCCATCTCGCGGATCGCGGCCCGGAAATCGGGGATGTCGATCAGCGTGATGTAGGTGACGACGAGATCGAAGCTCGCTTCAGGAAAATCGAGCTGCTCGGCGTGGCCGAGCCGATAATCGCCCTTGGGATCGCGCCGTTTCGCAGTCTCGATCAGCGGTACCGTCGGATCGATGCCGGTTGCTTTCACGCCGGCTGCGCGGAGCATCCGGCAAAAACGCCCCTCGCCGCAGCCGACGTCCAGCGCCTTGCGGAACCGGCCGGCCGCAACGCGCGCCATCATCACGGGATCAAGGACATGCTGGCGTCCCCAATCGCCGCGATCGCCCTGCTCACCCATGGATTCGATCCAGGCAGGCGCAGAACTATCCCAACCATTGCCCATGATGGCGTCTCCGAAATATTTTGGTCATCGCAATATGAGCAAAAATCGCTCAATTCAATCCCGTAGCAGCCGGGCCACATAGCCCCTTTGTAGCTCTACGTAGCCCTTCAGCTCAAGGTTGCAAGGCTCGGCCGCAATATCGCCGGAAACAGCACCCCAGATCGCCTCACTCATTACCATTTCCCCGGCCTTGGCCGCGCCGACCAGCCGCGCGCCATAGTTCATGGCATCGCCCAGCGCCGCAAACTGGTAGTTGCCACCCTCGACGCCGATCGAGCCCATGAAGGTCCGCCCGGCATGCACACCGACCCCGATTGGGAGCCAGGGACCGGCAGGATCGGTATGGCCCGTCGCCCGCAAAAGCTCGAAACCGGCGGCGACCGCGCGCTGGCGGTAGTCGGCCCCGGTCAGACCGGGGACAAAGAGGCCGATCATCTCGTCGCCAACCATCTTGTCCACGATGGCGTCGGTTCGAGTGAAAATCTTCACCGCGACCTGGAAGAAGCGCTGCATCAAATCGGCGAAGGCCGTCGGCCCGACCCTCGCCGCCAGCTCGGTCGAGCCCCGCACATCGGCATAGAGGATGGCAATCTCGATTTCCGCGCCGCCGCGCTGCTCGGCCAGCACCGACTCGCACTTCTGGCAGTAATGCGGGTTGCGCAGCCAGGGAGAGCGACCCATCGCCCGCATCAAGGGCGCGGAAAATCCGTCAAAGCCGGCATAGCAGAGCCGGCAGCGCTCACGCGCCGTCGGCGACATCACGCGGAACATCTGCCGGCCCCAGCGCAGCCGCGCATCCTCGCCGGAAAAGACGGCGCGCCAGAGCGGATTGGACTGCCTCCCTCGGTCGTCGGGATCCACCATTCGCCTACCCCATGGTCACCAGGCCATTCGGAGGCGGCTTCTCAGACCACCTCCGCAGCCGGCTGCATATCGATCTGAAAGGTTTCCAGGAATTTCGAAGTCATGATGTAGAAACCGACCGAGAGCTGCAGCTCGACCAGCGCGCCCGGCGTCAGCTTTGACTTGATCGCGCTGAAGGTCGCATCCGTCGGCCGGCGCAGTTTCACGATCTCATCGGTGAAGGCGAGCGCGGCGCGCTGCACGTCGTTGAAGCAGGTCGCGGTCTGCCAGTTCTCCAGCGCCTCGTTCTGCTCGTCGGTGACGCCGATGCTCTTGCCGATACGCTTGTGGGCGACGATTTCGTACGGCGCCTCGCACAAAATGCCGGTGCGCGTGATCGCAAGCTCGCGCACGACGGGATCGAGCTCGCCCCGGTTTCGGATCGCGCCTCCCAGCCGGCAGTATTGCGAGAGGTAGCTCGGCGAATGCGCCATCATGCGGAAGATATTGGCGTTGCGATTCTTGCCCAGCAATTCGCGAGTGCGATCATTGTGCTTTGCGGGATCGCTATAGTCGATGCGGGCCATGTTTTCCTCTGCCTTCAGCCTGTTGATTTTTTTTGACAAAACACTATCCGCCGGTGGCCACGCTGGAGTCAAATTGCCGCCGCAATACTGTTCGACGGTGGCACAGTCGACGCCGCCGAGTGGGGACTCATGAAGGCGGATGCTCGATGTGGGGTGTTCCGAGTAAAATTCTGACGACTGTGCGCGCATGCCGCGCCACGGATCGTCGCGCCCGGGTTTAGGGAGAGAACCGGCATGAAGGAAGCCACCAAGAGGGCAACCTCGGAGGCACTCGCACACATGCTGGCGGTGACAGCCATGCTCGTCATCGCCAGCGTCCTTTTCTATGCGCGATGACCTCGGTCATCGTGTGGAGCGGGCAGGGTCGCGCGCAAGCGCGAGCCGACAACAAGCTCCGCGTCGAAGCATCCAGCGTTTGTCTGCAGTCCTGGATTGCTTCGGTTCCTTTCCTGGTCATTTCGCCTTCTCGAAGTAGGGCACGAGGCGTCCGGCGAACTGCGCGAAGCGCGCAGCGACGCGATCGCCGATCGCGAGATCGTTCGCGCCATGTGCCATCATGCGAAAGCCCTCCTCAGTGTCGACCAGCACGATGTTGTAGGGCACATGCGCTCGGGTTTCCGGCGTCGCGGCACGCATGACGATGGATGTGGCGTAAACCGTGCCCTTCCCGCTCGCACGCTGCTCTGCCAGTTCGCTCGAGCCGCAGGCCGCGCAGAAGCCACGGCGGAAATATTGCGGGGTTTGGCAAGCACCGCAGACTTGATAGAGAATCGCTTCAAAGCCCCTGGTCCAGTCGGCCGGCTTTTCCATCACACGCGCTCCAGGAACATGCTGACATGCGACGACAGCACGCCACCGTCGCCATGGAGCAGCGCGACCGAGGCGTCACGAACCTGGCGATTGCCGGCGCGCCCGGTCATTTGAAGATGAGTCTCGACCAGATGCGCCATCGCGCCGCCGACACCGCAATGGCCGTAGCTCAACAGACCGCCATGGGTGTTGAGCGGCATCTCGCCCTCGCGGGAGAAATAGCCGGCGCGAACGCGCGCGGCCGCCTCGCCGCGTTTGGCGAGGCCGAGGTCTTCAAGCAGCATTGCGAGCGTAACGGTGAAGCTGTCATAGACGGCGGCATAGCGCACGTCTGATGTCGCCACGCCCGATTCTTGTTTGGCCTTGGCGATCGAAATCTCGGCGCCGAGCTCGCTCAAGGCCGGCGCCGCGGTGACATGCTGATGGGTGTGCGCCTGCGCGCAGCCGCGGATCTTTACCCGCGCCGCGTTGGTGGGCTCGCGGCTGATGATGAAGGCCGCGCCCCCGTCGGAGACCGGACAGCAATCCAAAAGCTTCAGGGGCGACGCGACCGGCTTCGAGGCCATCACGTCGGCGACCGTGATCGGCTCATGGAACTGCGCGCCGGGATGGGTCAGCGCGTGCTTTCGCATCAGCACCGCGAATTCAGCGAGATCCTCTTCCGTCACGCCATATTCGTGCATGTAGCGCGACGCGATCAGGCCGTAATAGGCGGGAATGGTCGGCCCGAGCGGCACCTCGTAGTCGGGATGGCCAACCTGCGCCAGCGCGATGATGGAAGCGTCGCGGCTCTGTCCGGTCAGGCGGTTCTCACCGCCGACGACCAGCACATGCCTGACGACGCCGTCCTCGACCAGATGATGCGCCAGCATGGTCATGGCGAGGCCGGTGGCGCCGCCGACCTGCACGGCGTGGGCATAGGCGGGACGGATGCCAAAATGCTCGGCGAAGACGGTGGCGAGCATGATGTGCGGCGATACCGTGGAATAGCCGCAGAGAATGCCGTCGATCTCGGCGCGATCGAGACCGGCGTCGGCGATGGCAAGCCCGGCGGCCTTGCTCATGAGGTCGAGGGAGGAAAGGCCTTCGTGCTTGCCGTAGGAGGTGAGACCGACGCCGGTGATGTAGCTCATGGCTAATACGACTTCGGCAGGCCGAGCGCCTTCTCGGCAATGAAGCTCAGGATCAATTCGCGGCTGACCGGCGCGATGCGCGGGATCAGCGACTCCCGCAGATAGCGCTCGACGTGAAACTCCTTGGCGTAGCCGAAGCCGCCATGCGTCATCACCGCCTGCTCGCAGGCATGGAAGCCGGCCTCCGCCGCCAGATATTTGGCGGAGTTCGCCGCCGGCCCGCAGGGCAGGCCCTTGTCGTATTGCCAGGCGGCCGAGAGCGTCATCAGCCATGCGGCTTCCAGTTCCATCCAGCTTTTTGCGAGCGGATGCTGGATCGCCTGGTTCATGCCGATCGGGCGGTCGAACACGACGCGGCCCTTGGCATAGGCCGCCGCACGCGACACGGCGAGTTGGCCGAGGCCGACCGCTTCGGCCGCGATCAGGATGCGCTCGGGGTTCATGCCATGCAGGATATATTCAAAGCCCCGCCCCTCTTCGCCGAGGCGATCCTCGACCGGAATCTCGAAATTCTCGAAGAACAGCTCGTTGGAGTCGACGGTCTTGCGGCCCATCTTCTCGATCTCGTGCACGGCGATCTTCTTGCGGTCGAAATCGCTGTAGAACAGGCTCAATCCGTGGGTCGGGCTCCTCACCTCTTCCAGCGGTGTGGTGCGTGCGAGCAGCAGAATCTTCTCCGCGACCTGCGCGGTCGAAATCCAGACCTTCTGGCCATTGACGACATATCTGTCGCCCTTGCGCACCGCGCGGGTCTTCAATTGCGTGGTGTTGAGGCCGGTGTTCGGCTCGGTGACGGCGAAACAGGATCTCTCCCTGCCCTCGACGATGCCGGGCAGCATGCGGCGGCACTGCTCTTCCGTCCCGAACACCACCACCGGGTTGAGGCCGAACACGTTCATGTGGATCGCGGACGCGCCGGACATGCCGGCGCCGGATTCCGAAATGGTGCGCATCATGATCGCGGCATCCGTGATGCCGAGGCCGGAGCCGCCATATTCCTCGGGGATGCAGATGCCGAGCCAACCGGCGTCGGCTAGCGCCTTGTGGAAGTCGGCGGGGAAACCGCCCTCCTTGTCCTTTTTCAGCCAATAGGCGTCGTCGAAGCGCGCGCAGATTTTTGCAACGGCATCGCGGATCGATTCCTGGTTGGCGGTGAGCTCGAAATCCATCTGAAACAATCCTATGCAGCGGGTTTTGTGACGCCGTCGCGGATCATCGCCGCGATCTCCTCGGCCGAGAATCCGGCCTGTCGAAGAATCTCCGCGCCATGCTCGTTGAGGCGCGGTGCGAGCCGCACGGTTTCGGCCGGCGTCTCCGACCAGGTGGCTGACACTTTCATGCTGCGGATCGGCCCTTCGGTCGGATGCTCGACGATCGGAAAATAGCCGGTCGCGACCAGATGCGGATCCTCCAGCATGCTTTCGAGATCATGCATGGGCATCACAGGAATGTCGGCCCTGGTCAGCAGCTCCTGCCATTCGGCGGTGGAGCGCGTCTCGAAGATGCGCGCGAGCTCGCCATAGACGGTGTCGATGTTGACGGCGCGGCCGGCGAAGCTCGCGAATTTCGGATCCTGCCGGAGATCGTCGCGGCCGGTCGCCTTGAAGAAACTCTCCCACTGCTTGTCGTTATAGACGATGACGCAGATATAGCCGTCGGAGGTCTTGTAGGGCCTGCGGTCGCGCGACAGGTGCCGCGCGTAACCGCCCTTGTCGAGATGCGGCTCGTAAGTGAGGCCGCCCATGTGGTCGCCGAGCACGAAACCCGCCATGGTCTCGAACATGGGGACGTCGAGCCGCTGTCCGCGTCCGCTGCGATCGCGATGCACGAGGCTGGCGCAGACCGCGCCCACCGCGGTCAGGCCTACGATGCGGTCGACCAGCGCGTTCGGCACATAGCGCGGCATGCCGTCAGAGGTCTGCGCCATCAGCGCCGGCAACCCCGTCGCGCCCTGGATCAGGTCGTCATAGGCGGGCTTTGCGGCATACGGCCCGTCCTGGCCGAAGCCGAACACGCCGGCATAGATCAGCCGCGGATTGCGTTTTGATACGACGTCATAGCCGAGATCGAGCCGCGCCATCGCCTGCGGCCGCACATTGTAGATCAGCACGTCCGCCTGCTCGGTCAGCCGCAGCACCGCCTCGCGGCCCGCGGGCTTCTTCAGGTCGAGACAGATCGAGCGCTTGTTGCGGTTGGTGTTGAGGAACACCGGCCCCATGCCCGGATGCCGCGTCGGGCCGATCAGGCGCGTGACGTCGCCGTCGAGCGACTCGATCTTGATGATTTCGGCGCCGTAATCGCCGAGCATCTGGGTCGCATACGGCCCCATCAGCACGGTCGTCATGTCGATGACCTTGATGCCTTGCAATGGGCCCATGGCGACGTTCTCTCCCGGTTTGTTGTGGAGCCAAGTAACGGCAGGCCGTCACCGAGATCAAGGGTGGTAGGGGTATGGGGGCATGCGGTTTGGTTCCACATCTCACCGTCGTCATTCCGGGACGCGCCGTGAGGCGCGGGCCCGGAATCCATACTCCGAGGTGGTGGTTCTGGATTCCGGGCTCGCGCTTCGCGCGCCCCGGAATGACGACCGTGAGTTAGGCGTGACTCCGCATTCTCGCGGCACGGAATGTCCGAGTCTTGCGTCAAACGGACCCTCGAGAAATGAGAGGGCGCAGGGAAAGCCGGATGCTACGATCGCACCCGCAGCCTCGTGTGCGAGGCAGAAAGCAGAAAGCACACGAGTTAACAGGTACGCCGAAACATTCCGGCCTTCCCTGCGCAATGGTTTTGCAGCTTATGGCGCGCTCTCCCCGGTGTCCGGGCTTTTAGCCACCGTCCCCCCGGGCTCTTGACCCGGGGGTTGATCCCAGCGTCGGGAGATCAGGACCACACGCTTTTGCCGCCGCCAGCCGCATCCCTCGTCAGATGATGCAGCCCGCGTCCATCGCATCCCGCCCGACGTCCGTGACGACGCGTACGCCCCTCCGATCGAGGCGGGATGCGCGCACACAAGCATGTATTTCTGGAAAACGGAAGTAAAATCTTCGTCGCCCAAGGACTGAGCAACCGGATCAGCTTGAACCGGCTCACGAAACCAGTTTGCCGGCGCAGGGAATTTTGCGGGGCGTTGCGCAGGCGGGCGCAATCAAATCCACCAAAATCAAGCAACTGATTTGCCCGACGCGTCGCCGATCAGACTCCTTCGTCAACGGCATCCGTAGTACAAGCACGGGCCATCTTCATGGCGCGAGCACGCCGCTCACGGAGTAGTCAATGAAACCGGATTTTGTCCTCGTCAACACCAACGGCGTTCGACTTCGGGTCGCGCAGACCGGAACAGGCCCCCTGATCGTGCTGGTGCACGGCTGGCCGGAGAGCTGGTACTCCTGGCGGCACCAAATTCCGGCTCTCGCAGCGGCGGGCTATCGGGTGGCCGCGGTCGACGTGCGCGGATATGGCGGCAGCGACAAGCCGCATGCGATCGAGGCCTACGCAATCAAGGAGATGTGCGCCGACATCGCGGGCCTTGTCGAGAGTCTCGGCGAGAAGCAGGCCATCCTGATCGGCCATGATTGGGGCGCCCCTATTGTCTGGAACACCGCGCTGTTCTTTCCGGACAGGGTTCGCGCGGTCGCCGGATTGAGTGTGCCCTACACCGGGCGCGGACCGGCTCCGCGCATCCAGCTGTTCAAGAACCTCTACAAGGATCGCTTCTTCTATCAGATCTATTTCCAGGAGCCGGGGGTCGCGGAAGCCGAGTTCGAGGCCGACCTGCGCACGGCACTCCGGAAAATTTATTATCAGGCTTCCGGCGAAGGCCGGAAGGCCGGACCGCGGCCGCCGAAGCCGGCGGACGCCAAATATCTCGACGACCTCGTCGATCCCGACCCGCTGCCGGCCTGGCTCACAACCGCCGATCTCGACTATTATGTCGGACAGTTCGAGCAAAGCGGCTTTCGCGGACCGCTCAACCGCTACCGTACGTCAGAGCTCGACTTCACCCAGCAGGCGGAAATCGCAAACCGCAAGGTCGGACAGCCGGCCGCTTTCATCGCGGGCCAGTTCGATCCCGTTCTCGCCTTCATCCCCGGCGTCGACCTTGTCGAGGTGATGCGCCAGCAGGTCGCCGATCTGCGGCTCGTCCGGATCATCGACGGCGCCGGCCACTGGATCCAGCAGGAACGTCCGGCCGAGGTCAATGCGGCACTGCTGGAGTGGCTTCGAGGGATAGCTTAAGCTCAAGCGGTTGCATGCAAAGCGGCGCGTGCGTGTTGCACTTGGTATCCGACTGTCGAATACTGCCGCCGCCTTACCCAAGAAGAAACAAGGTCCAGGGAGCAAGAAAGATGTCATTTTACCGAGGCATGACCTGCGAGAACGTCACGATCAAGGGCGACAAGGGCACGCCGATCACCGCCTACACCGCGAAACCATCCGGGGCCGGTCCTTTTCCGGGCGTCGTGCTGGTCCACCATCTGCCGGGCTGGAGCGAATTGTACATCGAGACGACGCGGCGCTTTGCGCATCATGGCTACATGGCGATCTGCGCCAACCTCTATGAGCGCGCGGGCCAGGGCAACCCGGACGACGTCGCCGCAAAAGTGCGCGCCGAGGGCGGCATCCCCGACGCCCAGATGGTCGGCGACACCGAGGCCGCCGTGAAGTGGATGCGCGCGCAGCCGAACCACAACGGCAAGGTAGGCGTTTTCGGCTCCTGTTCCGGCGGCCGGCACGCCTTCATCTATTCCTGCCAGCGCAAGGACGTCGACGCCTGCGTCGAGCTGTGGGGCGGACGCGTGGTGATGGGCAAGGAAGAGTTGAACGACAAGACGCCGGTCGCGCCGATCGACCTGACCAAGGATCTCTCCTGCCCACTGCTCGGCCTGTTCGGCAATGACGACCGCGCACCGAGCCCCGAGCAGGTCAACCAGCACGAGGCCGAGCTGAAGAAGCACGGCAAGAACTACGAGTTCCATCGTTACGACGGCGCCGGCCACGGCTTCTTTTACTGGCACCGGCCACTGTACCGGCCCGAGCAGGCCATGGACGGCTGGAGCAAGGTGTTCGCCTTCTACGGCAAGCATCTGGCGAAATAGGAGGACAGAACGATGTGCACGTCGATCATCGAAGTCACGAGCGCCGAAGGCATGGCCAAGCGCGGTGATGAATGGTTTCCGCTCTCGCACGCGGTCGTCGCCTATGACCACGCGCGCCACGCGAATCTGGGCGACGTGATCACGCTCGATTTTCTCAACAGCGAGCTCGAGCCCGGCGCGCGCGCCGCGGCCGAGCTGACGCTGGAGAGTGCGATCGAGCTGCGCGCCGCGCTGGACCGGGCGATCGCCGCGGCCGAGTACGAGGAAGCGGAAGTGCGGGGCAAGGGAGCGCCCGTCATCGTGCGGGCGGCGTGATCCAATGAGGCGACTTGCGGGCTTTTTTGCCATAGACCTTCCGGAAGGCCCGCAAGCCGTGCAATCGCCCGCCCCTTGATGCTCATCCAGATCGGACCGCCAACAGGCCCACCGCCCGGCTTTCGGAGCATGCTCTCCGACTTCGGCCTTCTCTACGCCGCAAACGGACTGATCGGCTGGCTGTTTTCGGTCACCGCGCCGGTGGCCATCATTCTCGCGGTTGGCTCGAGCGGCGGCCTGTCGGAGGCCGAGATCGCCTCGTGGATCTTCGGCGTCTTCTTCATCAACGGCCTGATCACCATCCTGTTCAGCTGGCTCTACCGGCAGCCACTAGCCTTCTTCTGGACCATTCCCGGCACGGTGCTGGTCGGCCAATCCCTGACGCACCTGACCTTCCAGCAAGTGGTCGGCGCTTACTACGTCACGGGGGTCCTGATGCTCGTGCTCGGCGCGACCGGATGGGTGAAGCGCGCCACGGAGCTTGCACCGATGCCGATCGTGATGGGCATGGTAGCCGGCGTCTTCCTGCGTTTCGGGCTGGACCTCGTCCGGGCGCTGTTCTCCGACAGCGCTATCGTCGCGCCGATGGTCGTCGTCTGGCTTCTGTTGTCGTGCTTGCCGCGACTGGGACGGCGTTGTCCGCCCATCATCGGGGCGCTGCTGGTCGGCGGACTCGGCGCCATCGCGCTCGGCAGGTTTGACGGCTCCGCGCCGCTGCAACTCGAACTCATCCGGCCGGTATTTCAGATGCCGGCGTGGTCGCTCGCCGCCATGGTCGAACTCGTCGTGCCGCTCGCGATCACTGTCCTGGTCGTGCAGAACGGCCAGGGCGTTGCGGTGCTCAAGGCCGCAGGGCATACGCCGCCAATCGACGCCATCACCATCGCCTGTGGCGTCGGCGCCGTCGCCAGCGCCGTCACCGGCGCGGTCAGCACCTGCCTCACGGGACCGACCAACGCGATCCTGGTCGCCAGCGGCGAGCCCAAGCGCCAATACACCTCCGCTTTGGTGGTGGGATGCCTGGCGATCGTCTTTGGGCTGCTCGCGCCGACGTTCACCCGCCTCCTGCTGATGGCCCCCAAGTCGCTGGTCATCACGCTGGCCGGTCTTGCGATGCTGCGCATCCTGCAAACGGCCTTCGTCACCGCATTCAGCAAGCGCTTCTCGCTCGGCGCACTGGTCGCCTTCCTGGTCACCGTCGCCGACGTACCCTTGTTGAACATCGGCGCTGCTTTCTGGGGTTTGCTCGCAGGTCTCGCCATCTCCTGGCTGCTGGAGCGGGCCGACTTTGCGGCGGAGTAAAATCCATAGCCCAAGCGACGCCCTGCGGCGCGTCAGCGCTTTCCTTCGATCGCGATCTCGACGAGATAGGGCCTCCTGGCCGCGACCGCTTTCGCCAGGACCGACGCAATGTCGTCGGCTTTCTCGACTCTGACGCCCTCGACACCCATGCCGGCGGCCAGAAGCACGAAATCGAATTCCGGTCCGGTCAGATCCATCTGCTGATAGGGATGCTGCGTGCCGGCCGCGAAATTCTGCCGCCAGACGTCCGTATTGTGCTTGAGGATGCGGTATTCGCGGTTCGCCAGGATCACGAACACGATTGCGAGCTTGTGGTGAGCGGCGGTCCACAGCGACTGGATCGAGTACATCGCGGAGCCGTCGCCGGAGATCGCGACGACCGGACGGTCCGGCATCGCGACCTTGACGCCGATCGCGCCCGCCAGCCCCTGGCCGATGCCGCCGCCGCGGCCACCAAAATAATCGCCAAAGCCGCGATAGTCGAAGGCGCGCGCGAGATCGAGGCTCGCCGTGATGCTTTCGTCCACGATCACGACATTCTCGGGCAGGCCGCGCCGAAGCTCGGCCGCGACGCGCGGCATCGAGGTTGGCTCGCGGTTCCAGCTCTTTTCAAGTCTTGCCCGATAATTCTCCTTCTCCCTCGCGCGCAAGTCGGCGAGATCAGCATTGCGGCGTTGTGCGGCGGCTTTGTATTCCTGCGACGCGCGCGAAGTCAGAGCGCTGACCAGCTCACCAAGGCTCACCGCCATGTCGCCGACGACGCCCCCATCGAGCCGGTTGTTGAACGCCAGCCGCTCCGCCGATTCCTCGATCTGAACGACGACGGCGCCCGTGGGTATATGGCCGCTAGGCGCAAACCAGATGTCCTCGAAGAACGGACCGCCCAGGAGCAGCACAAGATCGGCCTCGCCGAGCGCCTTGCGCACCTGCGCTGCATCGCCCGGGAGCGAGGTGCGATAATTCGGATGACTGGTCGGAAACGGAGCGTGGTGCCGCAACCCTTCGAACCACACCGGCGCCCCGATCGCTTCCGTCAGCGCGACTAGCGCGCCGGTCGCCCCCGATCGCGCCACGTCGTCGCCGGCCACGATCACGGGATTTTGCGATTTAAGGAGAAGTGAGGCGAGCGCCTCGATGCCTTTGGGATCCGGATGCGGGGCGCGCCATAGCTTGTCCGCCGCAACAGCCTCGACCGAGGTCTCCTGCTCCATCACGTCGATCGGCAGCGACACGAAGACCGGGCCTTGCGGCGCATCCGTCGCCACCTTGAAGGCGCGGCGCAGGATCGGCGCGATCTCGTCCGCGCGTTCGATCTGCACGCTCCATTTGGTGACCGGCGCGGCCATCGCCACGAGATCGTGGCCGAGCAGCGGATGCGTGAGCCGCATGCGCGTATCCTGCTGACCGGCCGTGACCACGACCGGCGAATTGGCCTTCAGCGCGCCGTAGAGCGAGCCGATGCCGTTGCCGAGACCGGGCGCCACGTGGAGATTGGCGACCACCGGCCGGCGCGCGGCCTGCGCGTAAAAACTCGCCGCGCCGACGGCGACGCCCTCGTGCAGGGCCATGACGTATTCGATTTGCGGATAGGCCGGCAGGCTGTCGAGCAGCGGCGTTTCCGTCGTGCCGGGATTGCCGAAGATGTGGCGCACACCATGCGCCACAAAGGAGTCCATCAGCACACGACGTCCGCGCATTTCCGTCCTTGGTTTTTTTGCTTGTCATCGTCCGCGAAGGCGGACGATCCAGTATTCAGAGTGCCCATGATTGAACGTCTCTGGAATACTGGATGCCCGCCTTCGCGGGCATGACCGTCTTGATGGATCTTTACTTCGCCGGCTCGAGGATCGAGACGTAGTTGGCGACCGCGGCGCCGCCCATGTTGAAGATGCCGCCGAGCTTTGCGTTCTTGATCTGCATGCCCTCGGGCGCTTGTCCGGCAAGCTGCATCGCGGTCATCACGTGCATGGACACGCCGGTGGCGCCGATCGGGTGGCCCTTGGACTTCAGACCGCCGGACGGATTGATCGGCAGCTTGCCGTCCTTCTGGGTCCAGCCTTCCAGAATCGCGCGCGCGCCCTGCCCCTTCGGCGTCAGGCCCATCGCTTCATATTCGATCAGCTCGGCGACGGTGAAGCAGTCATGGGTCTCGACGAAAGAGAGATCCGTGAGCTTCACCCCCGCCTGCTCCAGCGCGCGCTGCCAGGCAACCGTGCAGCCCTCGAACTGCAGGATGTCGCGCTTGCTCATCGGCAAAAAGTCCTGCGCATGCGCGGTGGCGCGGAAATTGATCGCCTTGCTCATGCCCTTGGCGCGTTCGGAATCCATCAGCACCAGCGCGGCGGCGCCGTCGGAGACCAGCGAGCAGTCGGTGCGCTTCAACGGACCCGCGACATACGGGTTCTTCTCGCTCTCGGAGCGGCAGAAGTCGAAACCGAAATCCTTGCGCATCTGCGCATAGGGGTTGGCGACGCCGTTCTTGTGGTTCTTGGCCGCGATCATCGCCAACGCATCGGACTGGTCGCCATATTTCTGGAAATAGCCTTGCGCGATCTTGCCGAACACGCCGGCGAAGCCGCCGACCGTGTCGCCGTCCTCCGGCAGGTACGATGCCTTCAGCAGGTTCTTGCCGATCTCGGCCGCGGGCGTGCGCGTCATCTGCTCGACGCCGACCACCAGCACGGTCTTGGCCGCGCCGCACGCGATGGCGCGGATGCCCTGATGCACGGCGGCTGATCCCGTGGCGCAGGCGTTCTCGACGCGGGTGGCGGGCTTGAAGCGCAGCTGCGGATCGGCCTGCAGCACCAGCGAGGCCGTGAAATCCTGCGGCGAGAAGCCGGCGTTGAAATGGCCGAGCACGATCTCGTCGACGTCGCCGGCCGAAATGCCGGCATCGGCCAGCGCCTCGTTGGCGACCTTGGTGACGAGGCTTTCGACGGTCTCGGCGTCGAACTTTCCGAATGGCGTATGCGCCCATCCAACAATGCTGGCTGTCATGGCGTTCTCCCTGAAATCTGGCTTAATTCGGTTCTAGCCCATCGGCAGCCGGACTTCACGCCGCTTTCGCCGACTTGACCGACCGCTCGCACATGGCGGTTATGCCCGCCCAGTTGCCGGACTTGATGTCCACGGCCTGGCACAGCCAGGAGCCGCCGACCGCGATCACGTTGGGCTCGGAGAGCCACATCGGCGCATTGGTTTCGCCGATGCCGCCGGTCGGGCAGAACTTTACATGCGGGAACGGGCCCGCCAGCGCCCGCAGTGCCTTGATACCGCCGGCCTGCTCGGCCGGAAAGAATTTCACCACGTCAAAACCATGCGCCAATGCCTGCATCAGCTCGGAGGCGGTGGCGATCCCCGGCGCGAACGGCAACGAGCTGGCGGCGGCCGCCTTCAGCAACTCCGGCGTGGCGCCCGGGCTGATGCCGAATTTCGCGCCGAGCTCCTCAGCGCGGGCGAGATCATCGGCGTTGAGGATGGTGCCGATGCCGACAAAGGCGTCGGGCACGTTGGCGATGATCGCCTTGGCGGCGTCGATCGCGACCGGCGTCCTCAGCGTCACTTCCAGCACGCGCACGCCGCCGGACACCAGCGCGCGCGCCAGGGGCACGGCATCCTCGACCCGATTGATGGTCAGCACGGGGACGACGCGGGCGGACTTGAACAGCGCGGCGAGCTTTTCCTGTTTCGACGTACTCATGACGTGTTCTTTACTTGGCCTTGCGAAGGAGAAGCGGATCGGCCGGCATGGCTGAACGCGGAATAATGGCACCGGGATGGCATACCACAACCCCCGCCAGGCTGTGGCCGGCGCGCGCCGCCTCGACCGGCTCAACGCCCGCGAGCCGGGCCGCGAGATAGGCGGCGGCAAAACTGTCGCCGGCCGCGGTAGTGTCCACGACGGTTGCGATCACAGGCTCCGCTTCGATGCGATGCAGGGTGCCTGCGACGCGCAGCATGCTGGCGGGCTCGGCGAGTTTCAGCACGACCTCGCCGCCCGGGATTTTTGCGAGCAAACCTTCCGTGGTCTCGCTCGCGTAGAGCGGCAGCAAATCCTCGGTCGAGGCGAGCACGATATCCGATGTCTCGAACGCCTCGCGGAAGACGCGGCGGGCGATGTCAAGATCGGGCCATCCGCGGACGCGGAAATTAGTGTCGAAGGCGATGCGCGTGCCGCGTGAGCGCGCTCCGCGCAGCGCCGCCAACAGCCGTCCCCGTCCGCTTTCCGTATAGATCGAGAGCGTGATCGCCGAGAGATAGACGAGGTCGTAAGCGCCGAGCGATTGCAGCAGATGTTCGGTCTCGGGCAGATCCAGCAGGCTTCGGGCGGCTGCGGTCTCGCGCCAATGGAAGAAGCGGCGCTCGCCCCGGTCGTCGGTTGCAATCAGATAGATGCCGGGAAGCTTGCCGGCGAGCCGCGCCACCTTAGCCGTGCCAACGCCCTCCGCGGCCCAGCCGGCGACCATCTCATCGCTCAGCGGATCATCGCCAAGCGCGGTGATGTAGTCGACGGCGACGCCAAGGCGGGCGAGATAGACCGCGGTGTTGAGCGTATCGCCGCCAAAACCACGTGAGTAGAGGCCGCCGGGAGCCTGCTTCAGCTCGATCATGCACTCGCCGATGCAGGCAACCCTGGCCATGGCGCGCGACAACTCAAGCCACGAACTTGCCGCCGAGCTCGTCATCGATATGGATCTTGATGATGTCGTCGAACGTCTTCTCGGCCGTGGTGAAACCAAGCTGACGCGCGCGCCTGGCCTCGAAATTGCGCGGCCAGCCGTCGACGATGCCCATGATGAAGGGATCGGGCTCGCGCTTGATGCGACCGGCCACCTTATCGCCCGCGACGCGCTTGAGTGCCGCGATCTGCTCGCCGACGGTAGCGGAAAGGCCGGGCATGGTGAGACCGCGACGCGGGCCGGCGGCGGCGAGATCCATGGTCGCGGCATGCAGCAGGAAGCCGACCGCCGAGCGCGGCGTCGCATGCCAGTGGCGGACATCTTCGGACACCGGAAGGATCGCCTCCTTGCCGGCGAGCGGTTCGCGCAGGATGTTGGAGAAGAAACCGGACGCGGCCTTGTTGGGCGCGCCCGGGCGGATGCAGATGGTCGGCAGGCGGATGGAGATGCCGTCCAGGAAGCCGCGGCGCGAATAGTCCGAGATCAGGAGCTCGCCGATCGCCTTCTGCGTACCGTAGCTCAGGAGCGGCGTATGGAAGAACTCGTCGCCGATGGCGTCGGGGAATGGCGCGCCGAACACCGCGATCGAGGACGTGAACACCAGGCGCGGCTTGTAACCGCCGCCGACGAGCCTGATCGCATCGAGCAGCATGCGCGTGCCGTCGAGGTTGATGCGATAACCCTTGTCGAAGTCGAGCTCGGCCTCGCCGGAGACGATGGCGGCGAGATGGAAGATCACGTCGGGCCGGCCGGCGATCAGCTTTTCCGCGGCACCCGGCACGGCGAAGTCGCCGGCGTGCACGTCGACGGGAAAGCCCGGCTTTTCGGGCTTGGCGGGCGCCACGACGTCATGCAGCGTCATTCTGGTGATGTCGGATTTGCCGAGCCGGCCGTCTTTCAGGAGACGCGCGACCAATTTGCGGCCGACCATGCCGGCTGCGCCCAGAACCAATACGTGCAAGCGCTAGCTCCTTCTTGCTTTTCTTATGCGCGAGACCTGACGCCTATTCCTTCACGGCGCCGGTCATCGCCGACACATAATGCTCCACGAAGAAGGCGTAAAGGATCACGAGCGGCAGCGAGCCGGCGAGCGCGCCGGCCATCAGCGCGCCCCAGCGATAGACATCGCCATCGACGAACTCGTTGACGATCGCGACCGGGACCGTCTTGTTTTGGCTCGATTGCAGGAAGGTCAGCGCGTAGATGAACTCGTTCCAGCACAGCGTGAAGCAGAAGATGAAGGCCGATATCAGTCCGGGAACAGCTAAAGGCAGCACGATCTTGATCAGGATCTGCCAGCGGCTCGCGCCATCGATCAACGCGCATTCCTCGAGCTCGAAGGGGATGGTCTTGAAATACCCCATCAACAGCCAGGTCGAGAACGGGATCAGGATGGTCGGATAGGTCAGGATCAGTGCGAGCGGCGAGTCGAACAGACCATACTGGAACACGACGGTTGCGAGCGGAATGAACAGGATCGACGGCGGCACGAGGTAGGCGAGGAAGATCAGTCCGCCGACGAGGTTGGCGCCCTTGTAGCGCAGCCGGACGATGGCATAGGCGGCGAGCACGCTCGCGATGATCGACAGCACGGTGGCGCCGATCGCGACATACATCGTGTTCCACAGCCAGTGCGGATAATAGCTTTCGAACAACAGCTTGTGGAAATGCTTTAGCGTCGGATGCCAGACCCAGAACGGACTGTAGGTGTCCATGTCGAGCAGCTGCTCGTCCGGCTTCAACGAGGTCAGCCCCATCCAGTAGAACGGAAACAGGAGGATGACGACGATGATCGAGAGCGGCAGATAGAGCGTCACCAGCCGCCGCGGCAGCGACTGCAGATAGCTCATGCCCTCGCTGTTATCGACCCGCGCCGACGTCGACAGAATGGACTTGAGGTCGACCTTGTTGGCAGGAAGATCAGTCATTGTTTTCTCCCTGCTGCCACTTCCTCCGTTGCAGGCCGAACCAGGAGATCATGATGGCGCCGAGCAAGAACGGGATCATGGCGCTGGAGATCGCCGCGCCCTCGCCGAGCTGGCCGCCGATGATGGCGCGCTGATAGGACAAGGTCGCCATCAGATGCGTGGCGTTGACGGGACCGCCGCGGGTCATTGCCCAGATCAACTGGAAGTCGGTGAAGGTGAACAGCACGGAGAAGGTCATCACGACCGCGATGATCGGGGTGAGCAACGGATAGGTGATGTGGCGGAACATCTGCCAGCGCGACGCGCCATCGAGCGTGGCGGCCTCATAGAGCGAGGGCTGCACGGTCTGCAGTCCGGCGAGCAGCGTGATCGCCACGAAGGGCACGCCGCGCCAGACATTGGCGAAGATCACGCAGATCCTCGCCCAGGTGGTGTCGCCGAGGAAATTGATGTTGTGGCTGATCAGGCCAAGATTCTTCAGCGACCAGGAGATGATCGAGAACTGCGAATCGAAGATCCACCAGAACGCCAGTGCCGAGAGCACGGTCGGCACGATGAAGGGGATCAGCACCATGGCGCGCAGCATGGCCTTGAACGGCATGTTCTCGTTCAGGAGCAGCGCGAGATAGAGGCCGATCGCGAATTTGAAAGCGCTGGCGACCACCGTGTAGAGCAGCGTATTGGTGACCGACAGCCAGAAGACCGTATCGCCCCAAAGCCACTCGTAGTTCTCGGTGCCGATGAATTCGCCAACGCGGCCGATCTTGGTATCGGTAAACGACAGCCAGATGCCCAGGCCCAGCGGATAGGCCAGGAAGAAGATCAGGAATGCCAATGCCGGCAACATGAACCAGAAGCCGAGCCAGTTCTTGTTGTGCTTGAGCTGGTCCCAGGTGGTCGCTTCGCGGATTTGCGACTTGGTGCGCTGGGGCGCGAGGGCAATGTCGGCCATGGGTTAGGTTCCCGAAACTGTGAATGAACGGGCGGCAGTCGCCTGCCGCCCGCCTCTCTTTGCCGTTACGAGCGATAAATCCGCTTAAGCTGCCGCTCGGCGTCCGCAACCGCGGACTTCGCATCCTTTGAGCCGGTGCAGTAGTTGGCGAACATGTCGACGACGATGAAGTCGCCGATCGCGGTCGCCGCGCGCTCGTCCGGCGTGCCGACGCCCGACGCCGGCAACGCGCGCTCCGAAGCGTGCGAGAACACCTCGTTTTTCGGATCGGCCTTCCAGACCGGCGCCGACGCGTAGGCGTTCAGCGTCTGGGTCAGGTAGCCGCGCGAGCCGGTCAGCCACTTGTCGTACTGTTCCTTCTCCAGCATGAAGGTGATGAAGGCCTTCGCCGCGTTCGGATACTTGGTGAAGTTGAACGCCAGCATGGGCACGACGAGCTGCAGCTCGGCCGGGTGCCCCACCGGACCGGTGGGCCACAGCGCGTGATAGGTGTCGTCGGCGAGCTCCTTCATCTTCGGATCCTTCTCCCCGGCGTCGCGCTCGGCGATATAGATCGAGATACCGTTGGAGGTGCAGTACAGCTCGCTCGCGAGAAACGCCTTGTTGTTGGAGGAGTTGTTCCAGGACGCAACGCCGGGGATGAAGGTGTCCGACAGTGCCTTCGCGTACTCCATCGCCTTGAACGTCTCGGGCGAGTTGATGACGACTTTGTCGTTCTTGTCGACCGTGTAGGCGCCATGACCCCACAGGATCCAGTGCAGCCAGGCATTGGCGTCGCCGGACGCATGCCCGAGCGCAAACCCGGCCGGCGTATTGTTCTTCTTCAGCCCCTTGCACATTTCGAGGAAGCCTGGGAAGTCCTTCGGGAACTCCTTGAAGCCGGCCTTGTCGACCGCCGACTTGCGATAGGTCAGGTAGCCGCCGACGGTCGCGATCGGGATGCCGAGCCAGTCATCGCCCTTCTTGACCGTCCGGGCAGGCGCGTCGGCCCAACCGCCGTATTTCTTGCCGAGATAATCGGCAACGTCGTTCATTTTCACGACCTTGGTCGGGAACAGCTGCGGCAGCGTGTAGAGGCCCCAAACCATGTCGAGACCGGTGCCAGTGTTGGCGGCAACCGAAGCTTTCGGCTGGATGTCCTCGAACGATTCAGAGAACACGTTGAACTCGGTACCCGTGGCCGCCTTGAACGCCGCCACGATCTGCATGAACGCCTCGTCTTCCGCCGGCACGAAGCGCTTCCAGCGCATCAGGGTCAGCTTGGCGCCCTGCTCCGCCTTGAACGGCGCGTCCGCGGCCCAGGCCTTGGCCCAATCAAACAGAGCCGGTCCGGTCAGCGCACCGGCGGTCGCCAGCGCGGTGCCGCCCTGAAGCAGAGCGCGGCGGGTAAAGTCTTGCATTGCCATTTCTCCCTCTGAAGTTTTTGGTTTGGTTGTAGTTTACGCGTCGAGCCGCTTGCCGGTGGTCTCGTCGAAGAGATGCACCAGCGACGGATCCGGTTTCAGACGAACCTTGTCGCCCGGATTGAACTGGTGGCGCTCGCGGAACACCGCGACCACCTGCTCGCCGCCGAGCTTGGCGAAGACCTGGGTTTCCGACCCCGTCGGCTCGACCACGAGGATCTCGGCTTCGGCGCCGTCATCGGCGATGGTGAAATGCTCGGGCCGGACGCCATAGACCGCGGGCTTGCCGTCGGAATTGGAGGGCGCCGACTTCAGCGGCAGCTTGACGCCGTTCGGGCCTTCGAAGCCCGCCGAGCCGTTCGCCTTCACCTTGCCCTTGAGGAAATTCATCGCGGGCGAGCCGATGAAGCCGGCGACGAACTGGTTTTCGGGCTTGTCGTAGAGCTCGAGCGGCGAGCCGATCTGCTCGACAATGCCGTCATGCATCACCACGATCTTGTCGGCCATGGTCATGGCCTCGATCTGGTCGTGGGTGACGTAGACGGTGGTGGTCTTGAGCCGCTGGTGCAACTCCTTGATCTCGGTGCGCATCGCAACACGCAGCTTTGCGTCGAGGTTGGAGAGCGGCTCGTCGAACAGGAAGACCTGGGGGTCGCGGACGATGGCGCGTCCCATGGCGACGCGCTGGCGCTGGCCGCCCGACAATTGCCGGGGGTAGCGCTCGAGCAGCGGGGTCAGCGCCAGGATCTCGGCGGCGCGCGCCACGCCCATCTTGATCTCGTCGCCCTTGGCGCCGCGCAGCTTCAACGAGAAGCCCATATTGTCCGCGACGGTCATATGCGGGTAAAGCGCGTAGTTCTGGAACACCATCGCGATGTCCCGCTCCTTGGGCTGGACATTGTTCACGACGCGGTCGCCGATCGAAATCGTCCCCGAAGTGATGTTCTCGAGGCCTGCGAGCATGCGCAACAAGGTCGATTTGCCGCAGCCGGAGGGCCCGACCAGCACGACGAACTCGCCGTCCTCGATCGGTATGGAAACGCCGTGCAGGACTTCAAAGGCTCCAAACGATTTCCGCACGTCACGAATTTGTACGGACGACATACATTCCCCTCCCAATCGTAAAATCTGCCCCGTGGTCACCGCCACGGTCTTGCTTTTATTCGGACGCGTCTTACCAGACTTTTTCCGCCCTGTCCTCGGATCAAAGTCGTAAGACAAGGCTCTTGCCATCGCGATTGCGAAGCAATCAGTGGCATGTAAAATCAGCCTTAACAGGCGCACAATAATAAGGCGAGTGCGCTGCGGGAGAAAACATGAACAAGCCGCTCACCGGCGTCACCAGGCGCAAACTCCGCTCCAGCGAATGGTTCAACGATCCGACCAACCCGGGCATGACCGCGCTCTATCTCGAGCGCTACCTCAATTACGGCCTGACCCGGCAGGAGCTGCAGTCCGGCAAGCCGATCATCGGCATTGCGCAGACCGGCAACGACCTTTCGCCGTGCAACCGCCACCATCTCGAATTGGCACACCGGGTCCGGGAAGGGATCCGCGAAGCCGGCGGAATTGCGATGGAGTTCCCCACCCATCCGATCCAGGAAACAGGCAAGCGCCCCACGGCCGCGCTCGACCGCAACCTCGCCTATCTCGGCCTGGTCGAAATCCTGTTCGGCTATCCCCTGGATGGCGTGGTCCTGACGACGGGGTGCGACAAAACCACGCCAGCCTGCATGATGGCGGCCGCGACCGTCAACATGCCCGCGATCGTGCTCTCGGGCGGGCCAATGCTCAACGGCTGGCACCAGGGAGAGCGCACCGGCTCCGGTACCGTGGTCTGGAAAGCCCGCGAGCGGCTCGCCGCCGGCGAAATCGACTACGAGCAATTCATAGAGATCGTGGCGTCCTCGGCGCCCTCGGTCGGCCACTGCAACACCATGGGCACGGCCTCGACCATGAACTCTCTGGCCGAGACGCTCGGCATGTCGCTCCCCGGCTGTGCGGCGATCCCCGCGCCCTATCGCGAGCGCGGCCAGATCGCCTATGACACCGGCCGGCGCATCGTCGACATGGTCTGGGAAGACCTGAAGCCCTCGGACATCCTGACCCGCAAGGCGTTCGAGAACTGCATCGTGGTCAATTCCGCGATCGGCGGCTCGACCAACGCACCGATCCACATCAACGCGCTGGCGCGCCATATCGGCGTCGAGCTGTCGATTGACGACTGGCAGAAGCACGGCCACGACGTGCCGCTGCTGGTCAATATGCAACCCGCCGGCTTCTATCTCGGCGAGGAATATCACCGCGCCGGCGGCGTGCCGGCCGTGGTAGGCGAATTGATGAAGCACAAGCGCATCCACGAGGATGCGATGACGGTGAACGGCCACACCATGGGCGACAATTGCCGCGAGGCAGCCAAGCCCGATGGCGACGTGATCTGGACGTACGACAAGCCGCTGGTGAAGGACGCCGGCTTCCTGGTGCTCCGTGGCAATCTCTTCGATTCCGCGATCATGAAGACCAGCGTGATCTCCAAGGAGTTCCGCGACCGCTATCTGATCAATCCGAAGGATCCGAACGCGTTCGAAGGCCGCGCGATCGTGTTCGAGGGGCCGGAGGATTATCACGACCGGATCGACGATCCCTCGCTCAACATCGACGAGCACTGCATGCTGTTCATCCGCGGCACCGGCCCGATCGGCTATCCCGGCGGCGCCGAGGTCGTGAACATGCAGCCGCCGGCCGCCCTGATCAAACGCGGCATCCTGGCGCTGCCTTGCATCGGCGACGGAAGGCAGTCCGGCACGTCGGGCTCGCCCTCGATCTTGAATGCCTCGCCGGAAGCCGCCGCCGATGGCGGGCTCGCGATCCTCAAGACCGGCGACAAGGTCCGCATCGACCTCAACAAGGGAAGCGCCAACATTTTGATTCCGGAAGCCGAGATCAAGCAGCGCCATGCCGATCTGAAGGCCAAGGGCGGTTTCCCGCATCCGCCTAACCAGACGCCGTGGCAGGAACTCTATCGCTTCACCGTCGGCCAACACGCTACCGGCGCCTGCATGGAGCTTGCGACGCGCTACCACGACATCGCCGGCAAGGTCGGCGTGGCGAGGGATAATCACTGACTCCGAACTTGTCATTGCCGGGCTCGACCAGGCTCGACCCGGCAATCCATCATTTTCAGAAGAGGATGGATACGCGGGTCAAGCCCGCGTATGACAGCGAAAATATTTCACGAGCTTAAGGGAAGAAACCCATGTCAGACCGCCTGAAGGGCAAACGCGCCTTCGTGACCGCCGCCGCCGCCGGGATCGGCCGCGCCTGTGCGGTTGCGTTTGCGCGCGAGGGCGCGAGTGTGTTCGCGACCGATATCGACGAGAAGGGACTTGGCTCGCTCAAGAGCGAAGGCATCGCCGAAGTCGCAAAACTCGACGCGCGCAGCAGCGCCGACGTCGCCGCGATGGCCAAACGCGCAGGCGCGGCCGATATCCTGCTCAATGCCGCGGGCTTCGTGCACCACGGCACCATCCTCGACTGCTCCGACGACGACTGGGACTTTTCGTTCGACCTCAATGTCAAATCGATGCACCGCACGATCCGCGCCTTCCTGCCGATGATGCTGGAAGGCGGCGGCGGCTCGATTGTCAATATCGCGTCCGCCGCCGGCGTCGTGAAGGCCGCGCCGAACCGCTACGTCTATGGCGCGACCAAGGCCGCCGTGGCGGCGCTGACACGCTCGGTCGCCTGCGACTTTGTCGGCAAGCAGATCCGCTGCAACTGCATCTGTCCCGGCACCATCGAGACGCCATCGATGCTGCAGCGCGCGGCAACGGCCGGCTCTGGCGGGCGCGAGATGTTCGTGGCGCGGCAGCCGATGGGCCGGCTCGGCACGGCGGAAGAGATTGCCTCGCTCGCGATCTATCTCGCAAGCGACGAGAGCGCGTTCACCACCGGTATTGCGCACGTGATCGATGGCGGCTGGACGCTTTAAGGAAACAAGACATGGGCAAGAACAAGATCGATCTCAACGGCCGGACCGCGGTCGTCACCGGCGGCGCGCAGGGCTTTGGCCGCGCCATCGTCGAGCGCTTTGTCGCCTCCGGCGCCAAGGTCGCGATCTGGGATTTCGACCAGCCGCTGGCTGAGAAGACCGCCAAGGAAATCGGCAATGCAGTGTCTGCGTTCAAGGTCGACGTCAGCGACCTTGCCGCGGTGGAAAAGACGCGCGACGCCACGCTGAAGGCGTTCGGCAGGATCGACATCCTCGTCAACAATGCCGGCATCGCAGGCATCAACAAGACGGTGTGGGACACCGATCTCGACGAATGGCGCAAGGTGATGCGCATCAACCTCGACGGCCCCTTCATCTGCTGCAAGGCGATCGTGCCGGCCATGATCGAGAAGAAATACGGCCGCATCGTCAACATCGCCTCCATCGCCGGCAAGGAAGGCAACCCGAACGCCGCGCACTACTCGGCTTCAAAAGCCGGGCTCATTGCGTTGACCAAATCGCTTGGCAAGGAATTGGCCGCGCATGACATCCTGGTCAATGCGGTGACGCCAGCGGCAGCAAAAACCGCGATCTTCGACCAGCTCACCCAGCAGCACATCGACTTCATGCTGTCGAAGATTCCGAAGAACCGTTTTGTGCTCGTGGAAGAGCTCGCCGCCATGGTGGCGTGGCTCGCCTCCGAGGACTGCGCCTTCTCGACCGGCGCGGTGTTCGATATCTCCGGCGGGCGGGCGACGTATTAGGCGCGGACTCACTAACGCGCGACCATACCTTGATCCGCTCCCAGACGCCTCCCGGTCGAAAAACGATCCAAAGCGGACAATCATAAGTTAGTCTCGCCCGCCAAAAACAGAGGGGGGGTGATAGCGATGTTGGAAACGGACAAGGTGTTCGCTGGCTCGATTCCGGAAAACTACGACCGCCATATGGTGCCGTTGATTTTCGAGTTGTTCGCCGCAGATCTTGCACAACGAGCAGCGTCCTTCTCTCCAGGCGCCGTTTTGGAAACCGCCGCAGGCACCGGGGTTGTCACCCGCGCATTGGCGCCAAAGCTGTCCCACGGCGCAAGCTATATCGTAACCGACCTCAACCGGCCGATGCTCGACTACGCCGCTTCGCGACAAGCTCCAGACAGCCGCATCAAATGGCGACAAGCGGATGCTCTCGCGCTACCGTTTGAAAATGCGGCCTTCGATCTCGTTTGTTGTCAGTTCGGCGCGATGTTCTTTCCCGACCGCTCATCTGCCTACCGCGAAGCGAAGCGAGTCCTGAAGCCCGGAGGACATCTTTTGTTCAACGTATGGGATCGCATCGAGGAGAATGTATTTGCGGATGATGTGACGAATGCACTCGCAAGGATTTTTCCGAACGATCCGCCGCGCTTTCTGGCACGCACGCCGCATGGCTACCACGATACGGCACTGATCCGCAGCGAGCTGGAGGACGCAGGTTTCTCTCACGTGGTGATCGAGACGAGGGCCGAGCAAAGCCGCGCATCCTCACCGCGCCTTCCGGCCGTTGCTTATTGTCAGGGAACTCTTCTTCGCAACGAAATCGAGGCCAGAGAGGCGGGAAAGCTGGAAGCTGCAACCGACTACGCCGCATCCGCGATCGCACACAGACATGGCAGCGGCGAGGTTGCTGCCAAAATTCAAGCACACGTGATCTTGGCTGCGGTGTAAGTGTTGGAATATCCCATTCCCGCACTTCGCGACATTCCGCTACGCAGCAATCGCGCGGCGGTCTGCGGTGGTCGCGATCCAGATGCCGGCGAACACGGTCACGATGCCGGCGACGAGATTCCAGCTCAGCGGCTCCCGAAGCAGCACCGCGCCGACCAGCGACGCCGTGATCGGATTGACGGTGACCGAGATCGCCACCCGCGTCGGCGTGGTGCGCTCCAGCGCGAAGGCCCAGAGATAGAAGGTGAGTGCGGCGCCGAAGGCGCCGAGATAGACGGCGGCGAACCATTGCGGTGGCCCGAAGGATGCCACCGGATCGAAACTGCCGCGCCACCACGATAGCAGGATCAGGCACGCGGCGCCGACGCCCATGGACATCGCAGTGAAGGGGATCGGACCGGAGCGGCGGATGATCGGCCTTGACCAGATGCTGTAGAACGCCATGCAAAGTGCAGCCGCCATCATCAGAAGATCGCCGCGCCAGGCGCCTGCCGGCGCGTAGGCGAGCCCTGATAAGAGCGCGAGCGCCACACCGCACATGGCGATGAGGACTCCGATCGTCTTGCGCGTCGTCAGCGCCTCGCTGCCGAGCACCGCACCTGCCAGCATGGTCAGCAGCGGCAGCGTTGATAGGGCGAGCGCGCCGCGCGCGGCCGTCGTTGATATCAGTGAAGCGTTGAACAGGATCGGGAACAGCGCGAAGTACAGCACGCCAAGTCCGGCCGTCCCCACCCAGTCCCGCCGCGCCGGCCAGGAACCCTTCAACCACGCGATCGGCAACAGCAGCAGGAAGCCGATGCCGAAGCGGAACGAGCCGATGGCGAGCGGATCAACCGCGTTGACCAGATAGCGCGTGGCGCCGATCGAGGTGCCGCCGAGGCCGCTCGACAGCATCGCCGCCAGAACACCCCAAATCTCACTCATTCAACCTCGCCCCACGCCGCCTGCCCCGAACTTCCAGCTTGCAGGCAATCATAAGGAGGGGTTACTAATCACAAAATCGAATTTCATTGATGCATGAAATAACGTTTCGTGATGAATATCCCCGCCCTCGATCCGGAACTGCTGCAGGCTTTCGTGGCGGTCGCCGACCACCGGTCGTTCACACGCGCGGCCGCGACGCTGAACCGGACCCAGTCCGCGGTCAGCATGCAGATCAAGCGGCTGGAGGATCGCATCGGCGTCGAACTCTTCCACCGCACCAAGGCCAATGTCGATCTGAGCTCGGCTGGCGAGGGCCTGCTCGGCTATGCCCGTCGCATCCTCACGCTGAACGAGGAAGCGGTGGCGCGGCTGCGCGAGCAGAGGATCGAAGGCGTGGTGAGGCTCGGCGTGATGGACGATTACGGCACCGCGATCGTACCGCCGCTGCTCGCAAGCTTCCTCGCCGGCTATCCGCGGATCCATGTCGAGATGGAAACCGGGCTCACCGCTTCGATGCCGGCGCGGCTGGGCGAGGCCTACGATCTCGTCATCGCCATGCACCCCGCGGGCCGTGGCGACGGCGAATTCCTGCGCCGTGAGCAGGCTGTCTGGGCAAGCAGCGCCGAGCATCCCGTCGAGAAGCAGGACCCGTTACCCGTCGCGCTCTATCCGCAAGGCTGCCTGTTCAGGAGATGGGCCATGGAGGCGCTGGATGCTGCGAAGCGCCGCTGGCGCCTCGCTTTTGTCAGCCACAGCCTGGCGGCGGTGGAGGCGATCGCGGCGCAAGGGCTTGCCGTTACAGTCGTGAAGCGCGGCACGTTTCCCTCGCGGCTTCGTGTGCTCACCGAGCGCGACGGCCTGCCGCCCCTCCCCGCTGCCGACATCTGCCTGCACCGGTCCGCCAACCTGTCGCGCGCGGGCACGCTGCTCGCGGATCATCTGCGGCTGATGATATCGGCCGAAACATCCTTGCCGTATAAACCGCGTAACGCAGTCCGGCGGACCAGGCCGAGCGAGAGGGTCGACCACTCATGAACGTCACCGCTTACGGCCTTTCGGTTTGGGTGCTGCCGCTGATCTTTGCCATCACCTTCCACGAGGCGGCGCACGGCTTTGTCGCGCATCGGCTCGGCGACGACACCGCCTTCAAGCTCGGCCGGGTCAGCTTCAACCCGATCCGGCATATCGACCCCTTCGGTACCTTGATGCTGCCGGCGCTGCTCCTGTTCACGGGCTCGCCGTTCCTGTTCGGCTATGCCAAGCCGGTTCCGGTGAATTTCCGCGCGCTCCGCGATCCCCGGATCGGGATGATCCTGGTGGCGCTGGCCGGGCCCGCCACCAACATCCTGATGGCGCTGATCGCCGCCGCCGCCCTTCACCTGCTGCCCGTCCTGCCCGCCAACGTGCAGCAATGGGTGTTCGACAATCTGAAGAATGCGCTCCTGATCAATGTCGTGCTGGCGGTGTTCAACATGATGCCGATACCGCCGCTCGACGGTGGCCGGGTAGCCGTGGGCATCCTGCCGCGGTCGCTCGCCATGCCTCTTGCCCGGCTGGAACCGTTCGGAATGTTGATCCTGATTGCGATTTTGATCCTGCTGCCACTTGCAGGTTCGCAGTTCGGTCTCAATCTTGATGTTATTTCGGCAATACTGCGGAAAGCGACTGGCGCCATCATTGGATTCATTCTTTTTCTAACCGGTAACGCCTGATCGCACGGGCGAAAAAGGACCCAAGGGCTCTTGGTCAAGGCTGCGGATATGCTGATTGCGCGACGTGCCGATACCAGGGCGCGCGCGGACTTTGCGACCTGGAAGATGATGGCCAAGCTCAACGGCGCTTCCGCGCTGCCGGCCGACGCCCAGAATTTCCTTGCGAGCTACAAGAGGCTGCTCGGCGAAATGCCGGAGGGCGACGCGACCGAAGCTGCCATCCAGCTTGTCTACACGGCCTATTACGCCGAGATGGGCGGCGTCGGCACCCCGCCGGACGTCCGGCCGCAACGCCAGAACGGGCCGGTGGCCGATAACGTCACGGCGTTCCGTCGTCCTGCTCCCAAGCCGAAACCGCAATCATCGTTCGGGCCGGCCGGCAGGCCGCAGCTGCCGGTGGCGCTGATCTTCGCCTGCCTCGTCGTGGTCTATGTCGGCATCCGCTATTTCTGGCGGTAGCGCATGCTCCGGAAAAGCGTGCAGCGGTTTTCCCTCGCGACAAGCGCGTTCGGCACGGCTATTTCGGCTTGTTGAACTTCACCGGCAGCACATAGCTGAAGGTGTCATCGGTCAGCGCCGCCGGCGGCTTGGGCACCGGATCGGAGCGGCGGACCATCGACATCGCGGCCTCGTCAAATAGCGGATCGCCGGAGGTATTCGCTATGCCGAGCGACACGACGTGGCCCTGTCGATTGAGCACGAGCGCGACCATCACGGTCACTTCCTTGTCCTTCTTTTGCGGCACCTTTGGATAGCGCAAATGCAGCTCGAGATAGGCGCTGATCTGCTTCATCCATTTTGCCGCGAGGACATGGTTGTCCTTGCCGATCCCGCTGTTCGCGGCCTTCGGCGCGTCCGACTCGCGCGCCTTGTCATCCAGCGTCTGCCGCGCCGTCGCCTCGGAAGCTTCCTGCTCGGGCGCAGCCTCGGTCTGCACGGCCGCGACTTTCGGATCCTCCTCCTGGGGCTTCGTGGTGTTGTTGGGCGAGACCAGGCGATCGGCCTCCTCGTCGACGTTCGGACGCTCCTGCGGAAGGTCGGTCTGCTTGAGCTCGGCCTTCTGCTCGACCTGCTGCTGCGAGGCCTGCACCGCGTCCGAATCCGGTCCCGGCGGCAGGTCGTCCTCCGGCAGCTTGGGCGATTCCATTTCGACCGCGTATTCGGCGCCGGCCGCGCCGAGGGCGCCGTCGTCCTCATCGGTCTTCAGGTGTCCAAACGCCAGCGCAGCGCCGCCGAGATGCAGCGCGAGTGCGGCCAGCGCCGCCAGGATCCAGAGCCGGCGAGATGGCCTTTGCGCGGTATCAAGGTCCGACATCGCGGTCCGTCAGGGTTTTGCCGCTTCGGCCGCCGGCGCCGCCGCCGGGTTTGCGGCCGCCGCTTCCAGTGCAACCAGCTTGATCTTGGTGAAGCCGCCCTGGCGCAGGAGCTCCATGACGCCCATCAACTCGCCGTAGGGCACCAGGCGATCTGCGCGCAGAAAGACATAATGGTCCTTGTCCATGCCCGGCACCGCGTCGAGCGATCCGATCAGGTCGATGCGCTTGACCGGGTTCTCGCCGATGGCAAGCGTCAGGTCGGACTTGATGCTCAGGTAAGTCGGCTTGTCCGGCTTCTTCTGCGGCGTCGCGGTCGAGGTCGGCAGATCGACCGGGAGATCGACGGTGGAGAGCGGTGCTGCGACCATGAAGATAATCAGCAGCACCAGCATGACATCGATGAACGGCGTGACGTTGATCTCGTGCGCTTCCGCGAACTCCTCGTCGTCGTCGAACCCACCTTCTGCGATCGAAGCACCCATCGCCTACTCCGCCGCCCTCACATGACCGCCGCCGTGGCTGCGGTCGAGATCGCGCGACAACAGCCGCGCCGCCGCGCCCGAGGCGCGATTGACGAGCTCCAGATAGCTCCTCGTGATCCGCGCAAAATGATTGTAGATGATCACGGCCGGGATCGCGGCCACCAGGCCGATCGCGGTGGCAAGCAGCGCCTCGGCGATGCCGGGCGCGACCACCGCAAGGTTGGTCGTCTGCGCTTTCGAAATCCCGATGAAGCTGTTCATGATGCCCCACACCGTGCCGAACAGGCCTACGAAAGGTGACGTCGCGCCGACGGTCGCGAGCAGGCTCATGCCGATGCGGATGCGGCGCGCCTCGGCGCGGGAGATTTCCGCAAAGCTCGAGGCCGCGCGTTCCTTGATGCCGGCATCCGAGGAAATGCCGGCCGACAGGCGCGCCTCATGTAGCGCCTCGGCGAGGAAGGCGGACAGCACGCCCTTTCTCTTGCCGAGCGCCATCTGCGCTTCGGCCAGCGAGCGGGCGTCGTCGACCTTGCGGAGCGACGACCTGATTTTCCCTTGTGCGACCGAAAGCTCGATCGTTTTCGCAATGAAGATCGTCCAGGTCATGAGCGAGGCGAAGGCGAGCCCGATCATGACCACCTTCACCACGATATCGGCCGTCAGGAACATCGACCACGGCGACAATTCGCGCGGCACCTGCAGCGCCACCGGCTTTGCCGGCGGGGCGTCGACCGGCGCCGCTGCGGGAGGTTGCGCCGGCTGGGTCGCAGGGACCTGAGCAACAGGCGCTTCGGCGGCTGGCGCTTGGGCAACAGGCGCTTGAGCAAGAGGTGCTTGAGCAAGAGGTGCTTGGGCAGCGGGCGTGCTCGGCGCCGGAACCTGCGCGGCAGGCTGACTGAGGGAAGGCGCAGGTTGCGGCGCGGGCGCGGCGTTCTGCTGGGCGAAGGCGGCCGAGGTCAGCGCGGCAATCGCCGACACCACCACCAATTTAAGAATGGTTCTAAACATTAGCGCCCTGTCCGTGGCCGATACGCCCGTCGTTATGCCTGAAATTCCGGCCATTCAAAGTCAATTCCCGGTACCAAAAGACAAAAGGTTTTGAGGCGCGCCGATCGGGAAAATTCCCGAAGCGCGCATCAAGCAATGGCTTTTCCGATACAGAGATGGTTTAGAGCGGAATTGGTTCCGAATGAACCAGAACCGCTCTAAGTTGGCGCAGCTCTAGAACCTGTACATGGCCTTCAGCCGAACGGTACGTCCCTGCCCTGGCGAAATGTTGTTGTCGCCGTCGGCGGAAGCCCAATAGTTCGTGTTGAAGATGTTCTCGACGGTGAGCTGCGCCTTCCAGTTCTGGTCGATACTGGCATAGAGGCCGGCATCGACGCGAACGAAGGCCGGCAGTCGTACCGTGTCGTCATTGGTGGCGTAGGAATCGCCGAAATAGATAATGCCGACGCCGGCGCTCCACATCTCCGTGAACTTGAACTTGTTCCACCAGGCGATCTGGTTGTACGGCACCAGTTGCACCCGGTTGCCGGCCACGATCGGCGGCACAACGCCGGAGGCGGTGAGGTCCTTGGCGATGCGGGCGTCGGTATAGGCGTAGCCGAGCTGCGATTGCCAGTAGTCGGTGATGTAACCGTTGAGGCTCGCCTCGACGCCGCGGACTGTGGTCGCACCGTTTGGAATGGCGAGGCCGGAGCCGGTCGGCGCGTTCGGCACCGGGATCGGTTGATTGGTGCGGTCGAGCTGGAAGATGGCGGTTGAAAGCAGGAGCTTCGGATTGATGTTCCACTTCAATCCCGCTTCCTTGTTCTCGAACTTCTGCGGCTGCAGGATCAACGTTCCGTTGGTTAGCGCGCTGAACTGATCGCCGGTCGAGGGCAGATAAGAAATGCTGTAGGCACCGTAGATCGACAGGTTATCCCGCGGCTTGACGATCACGGCGGCCGCTGGCGAGACCAGGTTGTCGAGCCGGGCGCGCTGGATGTTGGTATTCATGTCGAGCGCCGACATGTCGAAGCGGTCATAGCGAGCCGCGCCGATGAGTTGCAGGCCGCGGGTGATGTCGATGGTATCACGCAGATAGGCCGACTGGATGTTCAGACCATAGCGGCTGTTCGAGTCCGCCGCCTTGACGCCGTCGCCGATGTCGGTGGGCGTATAGTGGTGAATGAACGTCACAGGACCGAAATAGGTCGGCGCGAAGGGATTCATTACGATGGTATTGCTCAGGCCGATTGGACTTGTCGAGCTTGGGAAATCACCGGTATTGCGGATGTCGACGCCGGTCTGCCGGCCGAACTCGGTGCCGAATCCGACCGTGTGGTGGAACGCGCCGACCCAGGTCTTGTAGGTGAAGTCCGTCTGGTTGAAGACGTTGTCGCGGTTGGTCGTGTGCTGGTAGGCCGCAAGATTGAACGTGGTGCCGGTGGGATCTACGGCACCCGATAACGCGCCGTTCCCTGGATAGACGTTCTGATAGAACTTCTTGTAGTCGGCTACGATAGTGCCGTTGCGAACGGTCAGCCCGTTGTTGAAATCATGCTCGATGATCGCCATGCCGGTCTGCACCGTGGCGATAGCCTTGTTGAGACTGGGACTGCCGAAGAACGTCGAAAAATCTCCGTTCGGCGCGAACGGCGTCGTCGGATTGAAGCGCGAGGCGCCGCCGACCACCTGCTGCGAGGGATTGCCGCGATCGGAAGTGCGGCCGTCGTGGAAATATTCGTAGGAAAGCTTGACCTTGGTGTTGTCGTCAGGCGCGAGCGTGACCGTCGGATTGATACCGTAGCGCTCGAGATGGTTGAAATCGCGGAAGGCGTCGGCGCCTTCGTAGAACACGTTCAACCGCGCGGCGACGTTCTCGTTGATCGCCTGCCCGGCGTCGAGCGTGACGCGACGGTCGCCCCATGAGCCGGTCTGCGCGGTCGCCTCATAGACGCGGGTGCCATCGGCTTCCTTGAGCGTGCGGTTGACCAGTCCGCCGCCCGCGCCGCGCCCGAAGGTGATCGCGGCCGGTCCCTTCAGCACCTCGATGCTCTGGGCGTTGTAGAGGTCGCGGAAGTACTGCACGTCATCGCGAAAACCGTTGACGAAGAAGTTGGCGCTGGAATCGACGCCTCGGATCACCAGTTCGTCGCGATTGCCCTCGCCCTGGTGCACGGCAACGCCGGGAACGTAGCGCGTCACGTCGGTAAGATTCTGGGGGCTCTGATCGCGGATGAAATCCTTGGTAATGACGCTGATCGATTGCGGAATATCGACCAGCGGCGTGTTGGTCTTGGTCGCGACCGACGTGCTGTTCGTATAATAGCCGACCGTGCCGGTACGCGCGTCGTACGACGGGCCAAACGCCTTCGGTGCCGGTGGCGCCGGCTCGGTCTGATGCGCCGCCTGCTGCGGCTGCCGTTGCGCGCCACTGCGGTCGGCACGCTTCGAAGGCACCGTCGGCCGCGCCGCGCGATGCATTTCGGGCGCTGTGACATTGACGGGCGGCAATTGCGTGCCGGGCTGAGCCGGCGCCTCGGCGGTTGCCGTCTGCGCGGCGACCGGTGCAACAGGAGCGAACGCGCCGAGCGCTGCAACCATGGCGATCACACTTGCCGCGCCCAGGAGGTGCCTGCACCCGCGCGAGCCGATCGTTGTACCCGATCGTGCTTGTTGTGATTCATTCATCGCGCCGCCCTTTAAAACCGTTCTAAATTCAGCCGCCGCTTGATGCGGATAACGAGCACTTGAACCCGCGCCCGTTACCGTCATTCCGCTTTGCGTTGTTTGAATCGTTCGAAGATTTCCCGGGATGCCGCAATGGAGCGCGCGCAACACCGCGCGAGAATCCGACAGTCTGGAATTGGAAAAAGTCTAAACCGCTGGCGGACTACACTTCCGCCCAGTGGCGGATGAGGTTGTGGTAGATGCCGGAGAGTTTTACCGTCTCGGGATCGTCGCGACCGAGCCGCCCGACCAGCGACTGGATCGAATTGTCGAGATCGAAGATCAGGCTGCGAGCCTGGGTGTCGCGGATCATGCTCTGCAGCCAGAAAAAGGACGCGACCCGCGCCCCGCGCGTGACCGGAGTCACCAGATGCAGGCTCGACGCCGGATAGAGCACGAGGTCGCCGGCCGGCAGCTTGACCTCATGCGAGCCGTAGGTCTCCTCGATCGCCAACTCGCCACCGTCATATTCCTCGGGCTCCGACAGGAACAGCGTGACCGAGAGATCGGTACGGATGCGCAATCCCGTCAGGCGGTCGCCGCGCACGGCATTGTCGACGTGAATGCCGAAATGATGCCCGTCGGACGCCGTGTAGCGGTTGAACAGCGGCGGGAAAATGTGCAGCGGAATCGCTGCCGCCAGGAAACGCGGATTGCTGGTCAGTGCCGAGAAGATGCGGCTGCCAAGATTTCGCGCGATCTCGCTGTCAGGCGGCAGCTGCTCGTTGCGCTTCACCAGCGCCGACTGCGCGCCGGCCGTGGAGCGGCCGTCCTCCCATTCGCTGGCATCCATGATGCGGCGGAACTCCGCCACATCATCCTTGCTCAGTACATTCGGTACACAGACCAGCATCAGTAACGCGCCGACAACACAAGGTAGGCGGCCCGTCCCGGCGCTTCCAGCACGAAGGGAGCAGCGCTCTGGTACAACGCGTCATAGTAGCGCTTGTCGAAGATGTTGTTGACGAACAGCTTGACCTTCCAGTTCTTGTCGATTTTTGCCTCCGCGAAGGCGTCGAAGCGCCAGTAGCTCGGGATCGACGTACCCTGGTTTGCCGCAAGCAGCGTGCCGCCATAGATCTTCGAGCGATACACCGCCTGCCCGCCAAGCTCCCAGGTGTCGTTAAGCTGGTATTTGGTGAGCATGCTGAAGGACTGGTGCGCGATGTTGGCGAGCGGCCGCCCGACATTGGTGGGATAAAGCAGCAGGTTGGCAGACGGCGCCAGCGACTTCGTCACTTCGGACTGCATCAACACCAGCCCGCCGAAGATGCTCCATTTGTCGGTGATCTTGCCACCGACACCGAGATCGATGCCGCGGACGTAATAGGCGGCGCCGGCCGTGATACAGGACACCGTACCCGTTACGCTGGGATCCATCGGATAGGGACAACCCGGGACATTGGACCCCTTGGTGATGTTTTGCGACTCGCGCGCATTGTCCTTGTTGGTCTGGAACAGCGCCGCCGTCAGCAGCAGGTGTCGGTCGAACAATTCCCACTTGGTGCCGATCTCGACAGCCCTGTTCTTTTCTGGCCCGAATATCTGGTTCGAAGCACCATTGAGAACGGGCGAAAGGCCGCCATAGGCCGTACTGGTACCGTCGAATTCCGCGCCCACGGGATTCGCCGAGGTCGCATAGGCGACATAGACGCTACCGTTCGGCAACGGCTTCAACGTAAGTCCGAGGTTGAAATTCGGAATCCCAAACTCGGCCTGCTGCTGGCCGTAGGTGGTCTTGCCGCCGACCGTGCCGAAGCCGGCCGTGTTGATGTTGTAATCGTCGTAGCGGACGCCACCGTTGAGAATCACGAGATCGTGCCAGTTGGCGGTATCGAGGACATAACCGCTTCTGGTGTCGATACCAATGGTGGTTGGCATGCCCGCCAACGCCAGGCCATGCGTGAACGGTATCGTGGCGTATTGCGGCGCGAACACGCTCACGCCGGGTAGCGATCCGCTGCCCGTGAAGGCCGTCGGACCGGTCGTGATTTCCGAGTTCAACCCGACATATTTGTCGATCGATGACGTTTCACGGTCGAGTTCGACGCCCGCGAGCGCGGTGTGTTTGAAACCCAAGCCGTCGTTGAATTTGTAGGTCGCTTCCGTCTGATTGGCGAGCACGTCGGTGATTTGCAGGCGGCTCTGCGGATTGGCGGACAAGGTCCACAACAACGGATTGGGATTGGTGATGACCGGCGCTTCCGGAAGCGTGCCGACGTAGTTCTGGGTCGAACGCGAGTCCCTGATCTTGTTGGTGATCAGCAGGTCCGGCGTGATCTGCACCTCGGCGTTGATGGTGCCAATGTCCTGCCCTGTGCGGAAGAAATCACGGTTGACGAAGCCGTAGAAATTGTTGCGGGGGACGCCGAAGTCGGGGAACGGCCCGCCGGCGGTGGTAGCCGTGCTCGGCCGGTAATACGGCACGCCGAAGTCCGGGATGCCGGTCAATTCGGTATGGATGTAGTTGCCGGTGATTTTCACGGCATCGACCGGCTTCCAGGTGGCCGCGACGAAACCGCCGTCGCGGTTGTCGGCGATGTAGTTGCGTCCCGCGACATTGGCGTCCTGGAACAGGCCGCCGGCACGAATGGCGAGCGTTGGGCTGATCACCTGGTTGACATCGAGCGTCACCCGCCTGGTGTTGTCGGTGCCGAAGGTAGTGTCTGCGTTGTAGAAGCTTTTTTCGGTCGTCGCCTGCTTGGTCACGATGTTGATCGCGCCGCCGGCGGTGCCGCGGCCGGCAAAGGACGAGGCCGGCCCGCGCAGGATCTCGACCTGCTCGGTGAAGAAATTCTCGCGGACGCTGACGCCGGAATCGCGAACGCCGTCGACGAAGACGTCGTTACGTGCGTCAAAACCGCGGATGAAGAAGCGATCGCCGAAGGCGTTGCCGCCCTCCCCGGTTCCGAGCGTGACGCCCGCGGTCGACAGGATCGCCTGCTTCAGCGTGGTTGCGTTCTTGTCTTCGAGCACTTCCTTGCTCAGCACCGTCACGGTTTTCGGCGTGTTGAGCAGCGGCTCCGGGAATTTTCCCGAAGCCTGCAGATGGTCGACCTTGTAGGGCGCCGCGGCATCGGCATAGGGATTGCGGTCCGCGCGCAATTCGCCGGCATTGGGAAACGGCACGGGCGCAGCCTGGGTCGGCTGCGCCCTCCGGGCCGCACGGCGGAGAGCATCGCGCGCGCGAACCTGATCCGGTGTCGGTTTGGAGGCAGCAGGACGCGGGCGAGCGGTCGGGGCATCGACGTTCACCGGCGGGAGGTTGGTTGGTTGCTGCGCTTCGGCGCCGCCCATCGACGCCACGACAATGAGACCGGCAACCGCCGATGCCTTCTTGCCGGAGTAACCGTCGAAATCCGTTTCGATCCGATTGACCGCCGCGAACGAACGCAGCGATCGCGGTGCTACTGCATGCCCCATTTTTCTACACGCCCCATGACCTGAAATTTTTCTTGATCGCTCATTCCCATCGAAAGCGAGCGATGAGGGTTTTCGTATCGAGCGAGAAATTTCGGGTCAACGCGGCCGGGACACCTGAGACGCTTGAATATTTCCAGATCAAAGCGATTCTAAAATGCAGATTGAAAACGTTCTAACAAATCTTTGTAAGCGTTCCAGAAAACCGGCTCCAGATACCGATTTCTCGCGCAGCGGTTGCTGCACGCCTAATCGCTGCTCGGCGGTTTCATCAGCGAGAACAACTCGTCGACCGTCTGCTGCGCGACGTAGCGTACGCGATCGCTATTCTCCATGCCCGCGATGTTGACGCCCTTTACGACGGCACGGATCTCGTCGCGAAAGTCGGTAAGAAACCGCAAGGGGTCACGAGACTCGTTGGCAACGCGCGCGATCAATCCTGTGATCAGGATTTGGCAGGCGATCATTTTTCCGTTCAGCTCGTCCATCAGCCGCTCCCCGGTTGGTCGCGGTCGTATGAACGAGCGACATCCGCGGCGCAACGCGGATGGATTTAGAAACATTTTTAGAGGCGTTCGCGAGATGCGCGCGGTGAGCGAAGTTGCCCGAGCCGGTTACTTCGCCGCGATGTGATCGGGCGGATCGGATATCGCCTTGATGCGGTCCTTGATCTCGCGCAGCGTGGACAGGCTGGTCTTGATGGCGTCGTCCGGCAGGTCCCGCATTACGTCGGTCGCGATCGCGTCGCGCAGGCTGTCGAGATCGTCGACGAGCTGTTTGCCGCTGGCGGTGAGGAACAGGCGATTGGCGCGACGGTCCTTCGGATCGTGCCGGCGCTCGAGCAGGCCGTGCTCGACCAGGCGATCCAGCAGCCTTACCAGCGAGATCGGCTGCAGTTCGAGCACATCGGCAAGGTCGACCTGGGACAGGCCCTCCTGCTGGCGCAGGCGAAACAGCACAATCCACTGCGCGCGCGTCGTGCCACGACCTTTCGCGCGATGGTTGATATAATTGCGCAGCAATCTCGAACTCTCTACTAACTGCGCAACCAGCTGGCGCCTCAGGTCGAGCGACATGCTGCGGATAGTCCCCCTCTAAAGCTTGCCAAATGTTTAGGATTCTCAAGTTCTAGTGTGTTTACACATAAAGTGCATGCGTACTATATCTGGTGCGCTGAGAACGGTTGTGAAGACCCGCTATTGTTTTTTCTTTCAACGAACGGACGAATATGAAGCGGACGATCCGGTGGATTTTGTTTATCGCGGTTGTCGCCGCTGCAGGCTATTACGGCTGGCAGCGATATTACGGCCCTGAGGCCGTCGCGAAGGCAGAGAATGCCCGGAAGGCGGCTGCGCGCCGGCCGGCCATTCCCGTCAGCGTCGCGCAGGTGCAGAAGATGGACTTCCCGGTCTATCTCACCAGTCTTGGAACAGTTCAAGCCTTCAACACCGTAGTTGTACGAACCCGCATCGACGGCCAGATCGACAAGATCGCGTTCCAGGAAGGCCAGGCGGTCAGCCAGGGTGACCTGTTGGCCGAGATCGATCCGCGGCCGTTCCAGGCGGCGTTCGACCAGGCCAAGGCCAAGAAGGTGCAGGATGAGGCCAACCTCGCCAACGCCAATCTCGACCTGCAGCGCTATACCAAGCTCGGCGAGTTCGCCACGCGCCAGCAAACCGATACCCAGCGCTCCACCGTCGCGCAACTGACCGCGCAGATCGCAGCCGACGACGCGGCGATCGCCAATGCCCAGACTCAGCTCGACTACACCCAGGTGAAGTCGCCGATCTCGGGCGTGGTCGGGCTGCGCCAGGTCGACATCGGCAATATCGTCAACGCTTCGAGCGCGACCGGCATCGTGACCGTGACGCAGATCGAGCCGATCACCGTGATTTTCACCGCGCCGGAAGAGCAACTGCCTTATATCAGCGAAGCCCAGAAGGTGACCCCGCTGAAGACGATTGCGATCACCACCGACGGCAAGAAGCCGCTCGCGGAAGGCCAGCTTTCGGTGATCAACAATCAGGTCGATACGACCAGCGGGACTATTCGGCTCAAGGCGGTGTTCGACAACAAGAACCATGCACTGTGGCCGGGCCAGTCGGTCTCGACGCGGCTGTTGGTGAAGACGTTGAAGGATGCGATCGTGGCCCCTGACGACGCGATCCAGCACGGCACCAACGGTCTATATGCCTACGCCGTGACGGCGGACAACAAGGCGGAGTTGCGCAAGGTCAAGGTCAGCCAGTCGATCGACGGACGTTCGGTGGTCGACGAAGGACTGAAGCCGGGAGAACGGGTGATCACGGGCGGGCAGTTCAAGGTGCAGCCGGGTTCGCTCGTCACCACGGCGGTCGCGAGCTCCGATCAGGCGCCGGACAAGGTCAAACCTGAATGAGCGCGCAGACCGGCGTCAAAGGCGAAGGGATCTCGGCTCCCTTCATCCGATTCCCGATCGGCACCTCGCTGCTGATGGCGGGTATCCTGTTCGTCGGTCTCGTCGCCTATCCACAGCTGCCGGTCGCGCCACTTCCGCAGGTCGACTTCCCGACTATTCAAGTCACCGCTCAACTGCCCGGCGCCAGCCCAGAGACCATGGCTTCCTCGGTGGCGCAGCCGCTGGAGCGGCAATTCGCGCAGATCCCCGGCATCGCCCAGATGACGTCGACCAGCTATCTCGGCACGGCGGCGATCACCATCCAGTTCGACCTCAACCGCTCCATCGACGGCGCCGCCAACGACGTGCAGGGCGGCATCAATGCCGCGAGCGGGCAGCTGCCGAAAAACCTGCCCTCGCCGCCGACCTACCGCAAGGTCAATCCGGCGGACTCGCCGATCCTCTTGCTGTCGGCGACGTCCGACACACTGCCGCTGACGACGGTCAGCGACGCCGTGGACGCCCAGCTCGCGCAGCAGATCAGCCAGATCTCCGGCGTGGCGCAGGTGAACATCGGCGGGCAACAGAAGCCATCGATCCGCATCCAGGTCGATCCCGCCAAGCTCGTCGCCAAGGGCTTGTCGCTGGAAGATATCCGCAGCCAGATCGCGCTCACCACCGTCGACAGCCCGAAGGGCAATATCGACGGCGACAAGCGCGCCTACACGATCTATGCCAACGACCAGCTGCTTGATGCCGACAAGTGGAACGATGTCATTATCGCCTACCGCAACGGCGGCCCGTTGCGGATCCGCGACATCGGCAGGGCGGTGACCGGCCCCGAAGATGCCAAGCAGGCGGCCTGGGCCAACGGCAAGCGCGGCGTGTTCCTGGTCGTCTACAAGCAGCCCGGCGCCAACGTCATCGAGACCGTCGACAAGATCAAATCGCTGTTGCCGCGGCTGGTGGCCGCGATTCCGCCCGCCATCAAGATCGGTATCATCAGCGACCGTACGACGACCATTCGCGCCGCGGTCGAGGACGTGCAGTTCACGCTGCTGGTGACCATTTTTCTCGTGGTGATGGTCATCTTCGTCTTTCTGCGCAGCTTCTGGGCAACGGTGATTCCAACCGTCACTGTGCCGTTGGCGCTGCTGGGCGCCTGCGCGCTGATGTGGGTGTTCGGCTACACGCTCGACAATCTGTCGCTGATGGCGCTGACGATCGCGGTGGGCTTTGTGGTCGACGACGCCATCGTGATGCTGGAAAACATCTCGCGCTATATCGAGGAAGGTGAAAGACCGCTCGCCGCCGCGTTCAAGGGCGCGAGCGAAATCGGCTTCACCATCGTCTCCATCAGCGTCTCGCTGGTCGCGGTGCTGATCCCGCTCCTGCTGATGGGCGGCATCATCGGCCGCCTGTTCCGCGAGTTCGCCGTCGTGCTGGCGATGACCATCTTCGTCTCGATGATCGTGTCGCTGACGCTGACGCCGATGATGGCTTCGCGCTTTCTGCGCGCGCATAACGAAACCAGGCACGGCAGGCTTTACCAGCTGAGCGAGCGCGGCTTCGACGCGATGCTGCGCGGTTACGAACATGGGCTCGATCTGGCGCTGAGCTGGAAGCGCGTCACGCTTCTGATCTTCTTCGCCACCCTCGGCCTTTCGGTCTATCTGTTCGTGGTGATCCCGAAGGGGTTCTTCCCGCAACAGGACAACGGCCTGATCACTGCGACCTCGGAAGCCTCACAGGACGTCTCGTTCGAGGCGATGAAGAACAAGCAGGAGCAGCTCGTCAACATCGTGCTGCAAGACCCTGACGTCGCTACCGCCGCGATGGCTATCGGCGGCAGCGGCCGCGCCGGCAACAACGGCAACATGTTCATCACCCTGAAGCCGCGTAGCGAGCGCGAGGCTTCCGCCCAGCAGATCATCACGCGGCTGCGGCCGAAGCTCGCCAAGGTCGAGGGCGCAAACCTTTATATGCAGGCGGCGCAAGACGTCCGCCTTGGCGGCCGCCCCACCCGTACCCAGTTCGAATTCACGCTCCAGGACGCCAACCTCGCCGAGCTCAATGAATGGGCGCCGAAGATCCTGGCCAAGATGCAGACGCTTCCGGAGCTGCGCGACGTCGCCACCGACCAGCAGACCAAGGGCACAACGCTGGTGCTGAACATCAACCGCGATGTGGCGTCGCGCTATGGCATCACGCCGCAACTGATCGACGATACGCTCTATGACGCATTCGGGCAGCGCCAGGTCACGCAGTATTTCACGCAGCTCAACTCGTATCATGTGATCGAGGAAATCCTGCCGGAGCTGCAGGGCAAGATCGACACGCTCGACAAGATCTATGTCCGCTCGCCAACCACAGGCGACCAGGTGCCGCTCTCGACGTTTGCGAGCTGGACCAGCGATCCCGTGCGTCCGCTCTCGATCAGCCACCAGGGCCAATTCCCGGCGATCACCATCTCCTTCAACCTCGGCCAGGGCGTGGCGCTGGGACAAGCGACCGAAGCGGTGCAGAAGGCCATGAACGACCTCGGCGCACCGCCGACGCTGAACTCGAGCTTCCAGGGCACTGCGCAGGCGTTCCAGCAGTCGCTCGGCACCGTGCCGCTCCTGATCCTCGCGGCGCTGGTCGTGGTCTACCTGATCCTTGGCATCCTCTACGAGAGCTACATCCATCCGATCACCATTCTCTCGACGCTGCCGTCGGCGGGTGTCGGCGCGCTCGCGATCCTGATGGCGTTCGGCTACGACTTCAGCCTGATTGCGCTGATCGGCATCATCCTGCTGATCGGTCTTGTGAAGAAGAACGGCATCATGATGGTCGACTTCGCGATCGCTGCCGAGCGCGACCAGCACCTCTCCTCCGAACAGTCGATCCGTCAGGCGGCGCTGCTGCGCTTCCGCCCGATCATGATGACGACCATGGCGGCGATGCTCGGCGGCGTGCCGCTGATGCTCGGCACCGGCACGGGTTCGGAAATCCGCCAGCCACTTGGCTATGCCATGGTCGGCGGCCTCATCGTCAGCCAGGCGCTGACGCTGTTCACCACACCGGTGATCTATCTTTATCTCGACAAGCTCTCCAATGCGTTCGCGGGCTGGGGCCGCTCGAAGGCCGACGATGCCGATGAGGGCGAAGAGCACGGCTCGGTCAAGGAAGCCGCTGAGTGACTTGACCTTGATCTGCTGCCGGCCCATCGGAATGCTCGTTCCGGAGCCGATGCCGCTGACCGATTTCGCCGCGGCCTATGACAAGATCAAGTAGCAGGTGATCGTGCCCCGGATGCAGCGCAGCGCATCTTTGCGGTGCGCTGCTGATCCGGGGCCCACCCGCAAGTGGATCGTGGGTCCCGGCTCTGCGGTGCATCGCTACGCGCTGCGCCGCGTCCGGGACGCGCGTGCCCTATCTATTGCCGCGCCATCTGCGCGTTGCCGACGCCCTCGCCGTCGAGCTTCTGGTCGTCATGCATCTTCACGGTGACGCGGTTGAGCTTGCCCGTGAATTCGAACGGCGCTTGGTAGTGCGACACCGGGCTGCCGCGGTCGCGGCCGATGTCGAGCCCCGACCACGAGACGAAATTGTGGAAGGCGAGTTGCGTCTGCATCGAGCCCGCGGCCTCGCCGTCGATCAACAGCGTGTAGGCGCTAAATCCCGTGCGCGCGCCCTTGGCCGGCGGCTCGGTGCGCACCAGCCGCTCGACATGCAGGCCCAGCCGATGCACGCCGGGTGCGATCCTGCGATCCGAGCGCAGGATCTCGTGGCCGCCGCCGATATTGAGGTCGTGCACGAGATGGCCGTCCCTGATGTAGAGGCTGTAGCCTGACGTGGCATCGCCGTGGGCGATCAGCACGCCCTCGGCGCCACTGTCCGCGATCTCGACATGGGCCTCGATGGTGTAGCTACGACTGCGCACATCGGGCGCGACGTCCGTCGGCACGTGACCCATGCCGGCATGGAAGGTGAACTGATGGCGCGCGCCATGGAAGCGCGCGGCATTCTCGGCAAAGCGCGGGCCAAAGCGGTCGTCGAGCGGCAGCACGTTGTGCTTCTCGGCCTCGCTCCACCACAGCTTGACCATGTCCGCCAGACGCTCCGGCTCCTTTTCTGCGAGATTATCGGTCTCCGAGAAATCACGATCGAGATGGAACAGCTCCCATTTGTCGTTCTCGAACGGCGTGCCCGAGGGATGAAAGGCGACCGCCTTCCAACCCTGATGCCAGATGCCGCGATGGCCGAACATCTCGAAATATTGCGGCGGGGCTTTTGATGGCACGGATGCGTCCGCGATCGAGCGCGCAAAGCTCTCGCCCTCGATCGGCATTTGCGGACAGCCCGCGATCGCGCCCGGCGCATCGATGCCGATGAGATCGAGCAGCGTCGGCACGAGGTCGCAGGCATGCACGAATTGATGGCGCAGCTCGCCTTTGGCCACGATCCGCTTCGGCCAGCTCAGCACGAAGGGGTCGCGGATGCCGCCGCCGTGGGTGTTCTGCTTGTAGCGGCGCAGCGGCGTGTTGGACGCCATCGCCCAGCCATGCGGGAAATTGGAGTGGGTGTCGGGGCCGCCGATATCGTCGATACGGCGAACCTTCTCCGCGATCGGTTCGGGTCGCAGATTGTACGGCCCCATCGCGTTGATGAAGCCGAGCGGCCCGCCCTCCTGGCTCGCGCCATTGTCGGACATCACGATAACAAGCGTGTCGTCGCGCACGCCGGCGGCCTCGAGAAAAGCGATCAACCGCGCCAGATGCCGGTCTGCATGATCGAGCATGCCGGCAAACGCCGATTGCAGGCGGGTGAAGACGCGCTTCTCGTCGTCGCTGTGGTCGCCCCATGCCTTTACACCGTCATTGCGCGGCGGCATCTTGGTGTCGGCCGGTACCAGACCTATCGCCTTCTGCCGCGCCAGCCGCTGCTCACGCTCCACATCCCAGCCGCGGGCGAACATCGCGTCATAGCTCTTGATGATGTCGGCGGGCGCCTGATGCGGCGCGTGGCAGGCGCCGAGCGCGACCCAGGTCAGCCAGGGGAGATCGGGCCGGTCGGCGATGTGGTCTCCAATGAAGCGGATGGCCTGATCGATCAGGTCGGACGTCAGATGATAGCCGTTGGCATAGGTACCGGGCGGATCGATATGCGTATTGTCGGAGACGAGCTCGGGCGCATATTGGTCGGTCTCGGCGTCGAGGAAGCCGTAGAAGCGGTCAAAGCCGCGGCCCAGCGGCCAGCCGTCGAACGGCCCGGTGGCGCCACTCTCGGTGAGTGGCGTCACATGCCACTTGCCGATCATGTAGTTGCGGTAGGCGTGCGCGCGCAGCATCGCGGCGAGCGTGCCCGCTTCACGCGCGATCTTGCCGCGGTAGCCGGGATAGCCGGAATCGAAATTGGCGAGACAGCCGACGCCGACGGAATGATGGTTGCGCCCGGTGAGCAGCGCTGCACGCGTGGTCGAGCACATCGCGGTGGTATGGAAGCCAGAATAGCGCAGGCCCTCGGCCGCAAGGCGATCGATGGTCGGCGTCCTGATCGCCGAGCCATAGCAGCCGAAATCGGAGAAGCCGACATCGTCGAACAGCACGACCAGGATGTTCGGCGCACCGGCCGGCGGCTTTTTCGCGTCGGGCCACCACGGTTTCGAGCCGGCAATGGTCTTGCCGATGGTGCCGCCGAACGGCGGTGTTTCGCCTGCGCTCATAGCTTCCTCCCTGTCGACGCCAGCGCGGTCGATGCGCCGCTCGCCCTTCCGGCCTCGCCCCCGCGAGCCGGATTGCCATGAATAGTAATCCGAATTATGATTATGGTTATTCGGAGATGCAAGCGCGGATGCAGGCTTTTCAAGGCGATTTCGACCTACCCGGCGTCACCCCGTCGCGGCAGAAGCGCAGCCGCGAGACGACGCTTGCGCTGTTGCAGGCCGGCGCCGAATTGCTCAGGACCCGAAGCCTCGCGGAGCTGTCGATCGAAACGCTGTGCGCGAAAGTCGGCGCCACCGTCGGCGCTTTCTACAGCCGGTTCGAGAGCAAGGAGGCCTATTTCAACGCGCTGATCGCGCTCGCCGCGCGCGACGGCGAAAGCCGGCTCGAGCAGATGCGCCGCGACGGCGTGCCGAAGGATGCCCGGCTCGACGACCTCTGCCGCTTCCTCGTCGCCGGTATCGTCAACTGGATCCGCCGGCATGAGGGCGTGATGCGCGCGGCCCTTCAGCATGACGATACGCGGCCGGACAAATGGACGACGTTCAAGGCTCTCGCCCGCACCACCACCGCTCGCGCCACCCCTCTCCTGCTGCCGGCCATGGGCAGGGGCCGCAAATCCGCCAAGACCCGCGCGATTGCGCTCGGCTTTCAGGTCGTGCTGGGGACGCTGGTGAACGCCATTCTCAACGATCCCGGCCCGCTCTCGCTTCACGACAAGGAAATGGAGCAGCGGCTTGCGGATTGTTTGTTGCTGCTATTGAAGGCGGAGATGGAATAGCGCCGTAGCTTCGCAGGGCGGGTTGGCGAAGCGGTCGCGGTAGGGACGCTCATTGCTGAGCGCCCCCCGCACAGAACCGTACGTGCGGCTTTCCCGCATACGGCTCCCACCTCGGGTGAGTGACGGCGAATCGTGCTTGGGGCCATTGATGAAGGATGTGCGGTCTTGGGAGCCATTCGTTCGCGAGCCGCGTGATCGTCTCCCATGTCATGCCGTCGGACTGGCTGCGGCGCCGGAGCGTCCGCCTCCAGAGTTCGGTGACATGGTAGCGAAGCGCGGCAAGCGCCCGACTGTTGGTCGGCACCGCGTGATAGTTGAAGTACCCGGTGACGACCTGCCTCAGCCATTTGCCCTGTTCGGACACCGGCTGATGCATGCGCCGTCGCAGTTCCTGCTTCACCGCTTGCAGCTTCGCCCGCATGCGATCGTTGCGAGACTTGCGCCTGATCTGGAACCTGCCTCGCTTGGATCTGCCGCAGATGAAGATGAAGCCGAGGAAGTTGAAGGTCTCCGGCTTGCCGAGCCCGCGCCGCTTGCGGTTATCCTCCGCATCGCGTCCGAACTCGATCAGCCGGGTCTTCCCAGGATGCAGCGACAGCGCGAACTTCCCAAGCCGTTCGCGCAGCGTCTCGAGGAAGTGCCGGGCGTCGTCCTCATGCTCAAAACCGACAATGAAGTCGTCGGCGTAGCGCACGATGATCATGTCGCCCGTGGCCTCGCGCCGTCGATAGCGCTCGGCCCACAGATCGAGGGCGTAGTGCAGGTAGATGTTGGCAAGCAGCGGCGAGATCACCGCCCCTTGCGCCGTCCCCTGTTCACTGACCCTGACGATCCCCTCCTCCAGCACGCCCGCCTTGAGCCATTTGCGGATCAGGCGGATGATGCGCTTGTCGCCGATCCGATGCTCGACGAAACGCATCAGCCATTGCTGGTTGACCGTATCGAAGAACGAACGGATATCGGCGTCCACGATGAAGTTCACCCGGCGGCGCTCGATCCCGACCACCAGCGCATCCATCGCATGATGCGCGCCGCGCCCGGGCCGGAACCCGTACGAGAACCCGAGGAAGTCTTCCTCGTAGATCGCGTTGAGCACCTCAGCCGTCGCCCGCTGCACGATCTTGTCCTCAAGGGAGGCAATCGCCAGCGGACGCCGCCCACCGTCCGGCTTGTCGATATGAACCCGCCGCGACGGCAGGGGACGGTACGCTCCCCCGTGGATACGGGCATGCAACTCCTCAAGGTTGGCCTTGAGGTTGCGCTCGTAATCCTGCCACGTTACCCCGTCCACACCCGCGGCGGCTCCCCTTTGCAGGGCAAAGAACTCCGCTTCGAGCAGGTCGGTGTCGATGTGGTGGAGCAGCGCGGTGAACCTCTCCTTCTTCCTTTCCCTTGCAGTTCGCCGTATGCGGTCCAACGCCTGTGTCACGCTTGTCCGGCCCTGTGTCCGGGACGTGCTTTGCCGGTCCGCATTCCCCTTGGTCCCAGCCCTTGGCTCCACCGGCTCCGCAGCGGATCGCTCCACCTTGTTCGCCGGCTTCACGGCTACTATGACTGGGTCCGACGTCCCGCGTTCGTGCATCATCGGCTTCGGCTCCTCGCCTTCCCGATGCGGGCCGGTGCTCGCCACCGGCCGAACGCGGGACCTCCCAGGTTCCGACGCGATCCCTTCCTGCGTGATGGGGTCTTCGACCACGGCAGAGCGTCAGCGTCTCGCATCACGACGCCGCACATGTTGCCTTCGACGTTGCTTACCGCCTCGGCCTCTGCGAGTTTATGTCTTTCGCGGCTCAATAGCCCACCCCACAGGATCGTTGTGTACGCTTCGCACCCGCCGTTGCCGACGACTACGCAACACTCACTACCGGGCGCCCGCTACGGCTTACCCGGACCGGACTTCCACCGGTTGGATCGCGCCAGCTTCTCCTGGCGCACAAGCAATCCATGTTGCCGCTTGTTGAGCCACGGATTGCTTCGTCGCTTCGCTCCTCGCAATGACGTCGACCAACATTACCAGCCTTTGTACGGCAGCACCGGCGCCTTCTCGGCACTCGCCTTCGGCCACACCGAGACATAATTCTCGCCGTCCTGGAGCTGGATGATGCCGCCGGAAGCCAGGATGTTCTGGCCCATGTCGTCGAACTTGACGCCCTTGTAGCCGATCATGAGCTGATCGGGCTTGAGGTCGGTCGCCTTCAACGCCGCCTGGATTTTCGCAGGCTCGGTCGAGCCGGCGCGATCGATGGCATCGAGCAGCACGAAGAGCCCCGTCATCTGCCGTGCGACGGTGTCGTCCATCTCGACGCCGCTTTTCTTCTTGTACATGTCGGCGATCACAGCGCTCGGCGAGCCCGCGGGTCCATTGGTCCAGGACGACCGGTTGAACGCACCTTGCGAGATCTTGCCGACCGCCTTGATGAAGTCGGGGTCGGAATAGCCGGCGTCGTCGGCAAGCAGGATGCCCGGCTTGTAGTCCTGGGCCTGCATGGTCTTGGCGAACAGTATCGCATCCGACGTGTAGGAGATCATCAGCACCACGTCGGGCTTCCTCTCCTTGAGCTGGAGCACCTGGCTCTGCACGTCGGTCGCGTTCGATGCGTAGGCAATGTCGAGCGCGATGTTGAGTCCCTTTTCCTTGAACGTGGCGGTGATGGTGTTGGCAACCGAGGTGCCGTACTCGGTGTTGTCATGCACCAGCGCGATGCTGTCGATCTTGCCGCCCTGGGTCTTCATGTCAGCGAGGAACTCGGAGAAGACTTTTGCAAAGTCGGAGGCGATCGGCGTGGTGCGGAAGAACCATTTGAAGCCGCGCTCGGTGAGGTTGGCGGCGACCGACTCCCCGTTGACGTAGGGAATGCCATACTTCTCGGCGATCGCGCTCGACGTCAGCGTGATGCCGGACTGGTAGGCGCCGGTGATCGCGACCACCTTCTCTTCCGTGATCAGGCGCAGGGTCTGGTTCTGGCCGGTGGCGGGGCTGCCCTGGTTGTCGGCGAACACGACGTCGACCTTGGCGCCGCCGAGGCCGGCAAGGCCTGCGCTCTTGGCGAGCGGGAAATTGCCAAGCTCGGGATGGGCGTTGTTGACGATGTCCGTCACGACATCGAAGGCGGCCTTGACGTGGGTTCCGATCGAGGCAGCGCCGCCGCTCATCGGAAACACCGCGCCGATCTTGACGACCTTGTCCTCGGCAGAAGCACCGGTCGCAAGGCCAAGCGCAATCGAGGCCGCGCAAGCCAGCCCGAGAACAGTTTTGAATTTCATTATGATAGGTCTCCCAACGTGTCGCTGTCTTGGTTTTTAAGACAGGTCGCGCACGTTGGACCGCTGGCGCCCCTGCCCTGCTTTTTGCGGTGCGGGAGCATTGCATGCCGCTCCATGGTGGGCAAGCCGAGGCCGGTGCACCGTGCCGTCGCGCGCCGCTGGGCAATTTGTCGAAGGCGATCTTATGCAGGGGCTGGCGACAGGAATAGGCAACCCGAAGCTGATCTCGGTGTACAGACGCGCGCGCGACGAGAGATGTCCTCGTCAGCGTCAGGCCGGCGAGGCAACGACATCGCTGCGAACGCACCACCGAAGCCGAAGCGAGGCACCCTTGCCAAGGGCGGGAGGTAGCGGGTAGAAGGGCGCCACGTCCGGCCGCCGATTTGCGTATCCCGCCGTCGCGGCCGCCGCCGAGCAACCCATCAACCCTATTGAATTTGTTCGGTAATCTGTTGGGGAATGGTGTAACGGGAGCACAACGGCTTTCGGGCTAAGCCTTTGAAATCTCTCAACCTGGTTTTGCAAGCTCCCCATATTTTGATCCGGTCATTTCCGGCCACTTCTGAAACGTTTGCAAAACTCCTGCCCTGGCCCGTCGCAGCACGCTCGCCGCGACCCCTGCGCCCGACGTAATCGGTCAAGCTGCATTTCAGTCCCGCGTTGTCCAGCGGGGTGGACAGAGAGACCCAATTCGTTGCGATTCATTTGCGGCGTTCTCAGCGAGAACGGCTCGCTGCAGCATTCGGATCTTTCGATGCGCGTGTACTTGCGGGGGCTGGGTGAGCAGTCGGAGATTCGAGTCAGTGGTCCGCTACGTCGCGACCACTACCGTGGGGATCCTGTTTTCTTTTCGGCGGGCAGCGTAACTCGCTACGCGGCATCTTCAAAGTTTGCCAAGAACCGCCCTTCGTACGCTACCAGCGTACGTTTGAGCTGTCCGCTGAGTAGGTTTAAATCCCGGACGCGCAACGATCTCAAATTGCTATTTGAGGCGGTCGCTTAAACGGTTAGCGTTGCCCTCCGAAGGTGGACGCTACACGTTCGAATCGTGTCGGGCGCGCCACCTTTCGATTTTCCACGATATTGTTTCCGGAGGGGGGGCGTGATCGACGGTCATGTGCGCCAGACTATGCCAAGAGTTTCGTCGTAGCCGTGCCGCGCTGTCGCCCTGTCAAAGGCAGGTTAGCTGTGGATTTCACCGATCTTGAAGGAGCGGAGACACACCTCGCGGCTAACCTGACGTGATTCGTGGAGGTAACGTCGATGACTCGAGCCCAGCCAAAGTCTTGGTCGACGGACGATTATGCGAGACTGATTGCCCGCGATGTATCCAAGGGCCGACCGCCCCCGCTCAGCGATGACCTCGATCGGTACTGCGAAAGCTCCCCACGCGAAGTTTTTGCGGCTTTCACGGGCGCGGCCCGGCATATGCCTCCGGCAGGCAAGAACGAGGCGCTCGGCATCGGTTATCTGTTTTTGTTGCAGCGGCTGCTCGAGCATCTGCGTTATCGCACCGATCGCGGCTATCCGGACGCAGCCAGGCTGATCGCGGATTTTCAGGCCGATGTCGTCGCACGGGTTGAGGCGGGACAGGTTGACGCACGCATGCTCGCTTTCGTAGGAGGAGCGTTGCATCAATCGAAAATCCCGGCGTCGCTGGAGCTTGTCGCCGCGTCGGCCAAGCACGCCACCGATCAGGACGAGGGCTTGCCGCTTCCGACCGACGTCCGCGCCGCGCTCGGCGCCATCATCGAAGCCTGCGGCGGCGATCCGTTCATGGTTGTCGGTTCGCTGATCGAGAGCAGCCATGCCATGCCGACAGAAGCGTACAACTCTCTGGCAGGAGCCATGGCGCTCGCCGGGATTCCGGAAGCCCGCGCCACCGCGGTTCTGTTCCTGCTCGATCCGAATTCGGCTGTTCGCCGCGCGGTTGCCCGAGCACTTGATCAAGTCGCGGCCTCGCTGACCCCGACAGATGTTCGGCGGCTGATCGCGATGCGCAATTGGCGGCCGGAAGGCGAACGAGACGAAGTCGACGCGGTCATCCGCAAGGCGCGGGCGGCTGGGGTCAATTGCGAGCGATGGGAGGCGGGCAAAATTGAGGCAGTCGTCGCCTCGGGCATCGATGGCTCCGCAACACAAGGTTTCCTGCTGGTGTCGCCGGCCGGACGGAAGAAGCGGTTGTCGTCGGTTCTGACCAAAGGTGGGATTGCCGATGCCTGGAGCAGCGAGCCGGAGTCGCGCCGCCGGATCGAGGCGAACCTCGCCGGCGCGCGAGTCAATGCGCCCAAGCTCGCAGTGTCTCGCCGGTATCTCGACCGAATTGTGGCGCACCACTTAGCGCTCAGCACCGGAAAAGGAGAAACGCCGCCGTTGGGCCTGCTCCAGGTTGCCGAGACGATCGGCGGTGCAAACTGGCAACCTGCGCGGATGGACTTCAACGAAACGCTCGCCGGATTGATCGCCGAGGTTCCGGCGGCGATGTGCGAGCCCGCGGCCCTCACCGCGGTGCTGCGCGTGAGCGGCCAACTGGCCGACCTCGAGACCATCGAAGAGTCCTGGTTCGAGGATGACCCTCAGGTCGCACAAGCAGTGAAGCGCGGAGGCGGTGGCAGTCGCGAAAAGCTGGCCAGCTATCTCTTGCAGAGCCTCATTGCGCGGAACCGAGACAAATGGGCCGAGATTGTTCTGCGCACGGCCCTATGGATGCGCGAGGCGCCTCCGGAGGCCGATCTCTGCTGGCGTGAGCTCGCGCTCGTTGCGAAAGCACTCGTCGATGGTCGGGATATGACCGAGATCGGATTGATGCGCGATATCGCACTGCGGACGATCGCGGTTCTCAGAAGCGCCGGGCGAATGTGAGGGAGCACATTTGCCGCTTCGACCGGAGCAGCGCGCGAGATCGCAGGCCCTCGCATATTGGCCTGGTCAGGCGAGTGGCGGGCTGTCGCATCGTAGCGCCACGGCGAACGAGTAGTGCCCATCTTCATCGGCCGCGGCGCCCCAATAGCTGACATCCCGGCATGTCTCGAAAGTGTCATCTGTTACATGCAGCGTTGCTTGCTTGCCGACGCTCGCCAATTGCTATGATGGCATACGGAGCCTTGTTCTGAGTGCTGGCAGGCCACCCAACAGCCGAAACTGCATAGGCAGAGCGAGCTCTTTCCTCTTCAATCTCTTCAATTGCCAAAGTGTCGCCCATTTAGCCAACGGTCTCACTTCCCCAATTGGAGATTTCACATGTTCAAGATCGACAAGGCCCACATAGCCGCAATGCTTTTAACGGGCGGGCTGCTCGGCTTGATGTGCGCACCGTCTTTCGCTGCCGTTCGGATCGAGGGCCAAGTCCAGGCGGGCGGCGGGCCACTCGCAAATTCCACCGTGACCCTATGGGCCGCAAGCGCGGGCGATCCCAAGCAACTGGCTCAAACGAAATCCGGTAGTGATGGTCGATTTGAGCTTCTCAGTCAGGAAACTCCTGGTACCGATGTTAGCCTGTATCTGGTCGCCCAAGGCGGTCAAGCCACAGTCACCAAACGTAGCGGCGACAATCCGGCGATCGGTTTGTTGACCGTGCTAGGCAGCACGCCGCCGGTCAAGGTCGTCATCAACGAAATGACGACGGTGGCTTCGATGTGGACCAATGCACAGTTCCTTGACGGCACAGTGATTAAGGGTCACGCGCTCGGCCTGCGCATCGCCGCCGGCAATGTGCCGAATTTCGTCGATCTGCAAACGGGCGGATGGGGCGCGACAATTCAGGAGCCGCTCAACGGCGCCCAGACGCCGACGATGGCCAATTTCGCAACGTTGGCGGACGCGCTCTCCGGTTGCGCGACGCGGGTGACGGTCGACGCCTGCGACAAGCTCTTCTTGGCGGCGACGCCGCCGAAAGGTGCCGCGCCGACCGACACTCTGACGGCAGCGCAAGCGGTCGCCCGTTACCCATGGCGCCACCCCGAGGGCCTGTTCGCCCTGCTCGACCAATTCTATCCGGTCCCTGCAGGCAAGAATCTTCGCGCGGCTCCGTTCATGCCCTACTTGAGCGTCGCGCCCAGCGCTTGGGTCTTGCCGCTGAAGGTTGATGGCGGTGGTTACCGGGCGGGCGGCGGCGCGCAATTCGACAGCGAGGGCAACCTGTGGACCGGCAACAATTTCACCGTGGGTTGGCAAGCTGGGGACACGTTGTGGCAGGGCAATGCGACCAAGTTCGCCCCTAACGGTCGCCCGCTCTCGCCAATGACCACCGGCTTTTCCGGCGGCGGGATGCAGGGCGGCAGCTTTGGGCTGGCCGTCGACGCCAAGGACAATGCGTGGTTCCCAACTTACGGCGGCAAATCCATCGCGGTGTTCGACAAGAACGGCAGGCCGCTGACGCCGCCGGACGGGATCACGTTCGACGGCAAGCTCGGCCTGATGCAAGGCGCCATCGTCACGCCGGGCGGGGACGTGTGGGTGGTCGGACTCGGGAAGAACCAGCTCGTCTTCTTTCCCAAGGGCGACCCCACCCAGGGCAAACTGCTCTGCGAGGGCGACAAGGAGGAACCCTGCAAATCGCTCAAGGGCCCGTTTCACCTCGCGATCGATCAGCATGACAGGATATGGGTGAGCAACGCCTTTGGCGACTCCGTCACGCGCTTTCCCGCGTCCGATCCGACCAAGGCGGAAAGCTTCAAGGCCGGCTATAGCGGCAGCGGACTCAGCGTCGACAGTCAGGGCAACGTTTGGATCACCAATCGATTGGGCAGCTCGCCGCGGGGCCTCATGAAATTTGTTGAGGTTGGCCTCGTCGCCAAAACGGGCGGCAACGCGGATGAGGCCCTGACCTACAAGATGTTTGAGCAGACCGGCGGCTGGGAAGGCGGCAGCGTGACGCTGCTGCGGCCGGACGGGAGCGAATTCCCCGGCTCGCCGTTCTATGGCGCCAGTCTGCCCGGACCCTGGGCAACGGTCATAGACGGAGACGACAACGTCTGGGTCTCCAACTTCGCCGGCGCCTCGGGACAGATCGCGCACTTGTGCGGCGTACGCACAGAGAATTGTCCGCCAGGCTTCAAGACCGGCGAGCCGATTTCGCCGCCCTTTGGCTACGTCGGCGGCGGGCTGCAGATGGAGACCGATCTCGCCATCGATCCCGCGGGGAACGTCTGGGTAATGAACAACTGGCAAGACATCGGCGCCTGCTTTGGCAGACTTCCTGAGGCTCTTTCGACCCGCTGCGGCGGCCAGGGCGTCACGATCTTTTACGGCATGGCCAAGCCGGTGCGCACGCCGCAGATCGGGCCGGTCAGACAGCCTTAGCAGTGAGCAGGATATAGTCGCAGAGCCGCAGTCAATGATATCCGAACTCCGCGCTGCGGCTATTAACCGGTTGGGGTATCCGTAAGACGAACGGTCCAACTGCGCGAGGATGGCTGCTTGCGCAGAGCGAACAGAAGCCCCTAAGCCAGCGGCCGGACGGGCTTGCTGTGATTGTGCTTATTCAGTTGAAGCTTGTGCAAGGGAGTGCCGGCGGTGGATTCCTCATTCGGAGTGCTGGACGCATTCGCTTTTGTCGTGTTCGCGGTGCTTATTTTCGTGGGAGTAATTATCGTCGTCAATCTCGGCAAACAAGATTTTCGACCGCTACAGGGAGCACGGGCTTGAGGTGCCTCAACTCGATCCCTGATCCATCGCCTAGGTTGATGTCGAGAAGGACGCAAACAGCGCTGTTGAAATCGTTCTGGTTTGCGAAAGCCTCCGCAGATGGAAACTGCACGCTCGCATAGCCGAACTGCCGCAGCATTCGAGCTACGCTCCGTAGCATTGCGGGGTCGTCATCGACGACAAAGACGACATTTCCATTTGGCAAGAATGATGATCCATTGGGCTGTTAGCCATGCAGCTTCGACGGGCTGCAATGGATTGCAAAAAAATGCGAACCAGTTGAGCCTCTCAAGGCCGGTGGTTCCGACATCCAACAGCCCGTGGTAGGCTTCGCACAATGCCTTTCCTATTGTCCCACGGGACAATAGCAGCTCGAAAACTGTTGAGAGTTTTCAGGCCGTCTGTCCGCTGTCGAATGTGCCACGCAAGAGCCGCGGGTCCTTTCGCATTCCCCTCGCGGCCGCCGACGCGCTCGAGATGGGCCAAGACGCCGGTGACCTTCACGAATTCACGCTGGCTGAAGCCGATCGATCGCTTCCGCGAAGACCTCTACCTTTATTCGCCGAAGGGCGCGCAATACACCGCTGACGGCCTGCGCGCGCGTTGGGGTCGCTGGCTTGCCAACACCCCGGAAGGCCGCGTGATATGTCGCCGCTGGAAAGAATGGGTCGCCGCCCAGGTCAAGAAGTACGATTGGGACATAGAGCCCGACGACGCTGACCATCCGACCATCCACGACCTGCGCGGCACCGGCATCCTGGCGCGCGCCGAGCAAGCCTACGAGGTCGACCAGATTGCCAACGACATCGGCATGTCCAGGCAGAACGTCGAGCACTACATGCGCTTCAAGGATCAGATGCAGGTCGCTGCCCAAGGGCAGAAGCGGTTTCGGCTGGTCTCGAAGGAGGACTAGACCGCGAACGTTTGGACGGCTATATCACCGCTGCCAGACGCCCGATTTGGAAAACTCCTTGGCGATCTTGGAAAACTTCCGAAAAAAGTGCTGTCAAATCAGCCACTTCGGTGGGGAATGGTGTAACGGTAGCACAACAGACTCTGACTCTGTTTGTCTTGGTTCGAATCCAGGTTCCCCAGCCACCCTCCGAAATAGCTCTTCAATTCTAATAGTTTAGATCGTCGACTCGAAAGTCGGCCGCCGATGGGCCACCACCATGGTCCACGGGAGCCAGTTGCCGATGCCTTCCTATTTGCGCCGCCGAGGCACAGATGTCCCAAATCCCTTCTTAGGCAAGCACTAATCGGGACCTCCGCCGTCTCCCCGCCGGGAATTGAACGTCGGAAGGTTCGGTTACGTGGCCTCATCAATGATCTGTCCGCCGTCATAGCCGCAAGCGATCCGCCCAAGCGCTGCACGGAATTGTTCGCTATCGACCATGGACGCAAGCGCTGCAAAGTCATCGTCTTCAGCAATTCGCCGGGCGCGACCCAAAATAGACGCTATGACGCTTGAATTGAGATACGGCAAACTCGCCCAAAATCCACGCGCCAGATCTTGCGCTAACGCATGATCTGGATGTTGCTCATTTTCCGGAGCACGGCCTATCTCGTACATGTGACTAACCACGTCCCACGGAGCTCGCTCGGACGGCAGCTGCGTCATGATTTCTGGATGTTCTTGCGCCACGTAAAACCGGTTAAGCGTGTCGAACAAAACAAAGCGATAGCCCTGAGCAATCAGGAACGGCTCCCAGCCTTGCCATGACGGCTCTGACGTCATGGGAGTTACAGCTTCCGCAACGATGACCTTGGGCCGAAACCGTTTCCAATCACCGCCGAATAGAACATCGCCTTCGGCGCCTTCAACGTCGATCTTCAGGAAGTCGATTGAGCCCGGGGCGCTCCCTTCAAACAATTTTGCCAGCGTAGTCACAGGCATACGAACGGTCTGGTAGCCGGCGCCAAACGCTTGCGCCTTTTGCGCGTAGTCCTCCAATGTCGTCGAAAGCCCGTGCAGACGGTCGATCACGTGGAAGTCGATTTCGCCGCATTGTCGTCCGACCAAGCTCCGAACCAGGATATCGCGTGGACGCAGGCGCTGATACAGGCCCGCAAGTTGAGACTGCGGCTCGACTACAATTCCTTGCCAACCGCGCTCATAAAACCAGAACGACACATTGTCGGCAATCGGATGGCCTGCCCCAACATCGACATACGTTCCAGTCGTCTGTCCTGCGAAGGCTAGTGAGAGATGATAGTCCTCGAGATTTTGTGAGTAGGATAGCTCCATCCGCATCTCCCGGTTCAGTCGGCTTCACGGCGATAGCAAGTCTACAAGCCCGTAATGAGACCGGCATCCTTCAAGAGACGATTTAGCCTTCTGACTGCCATTCCCTCTTCGCAGTCGTAGAAGACGCCGGCGCATCCATGCAGCATTGCCCTCTGCCTGGCGAAACTCGGATCCATCGGAACACCCGCCGCTTCCAACAGGACGACCGGCAAATACGGGGAATCAAGCCTGTCGAGAGCCGACGACACGTCGGCCGGCTCGAAGTGTACGGCATCGATCGCGTAGTAAGTTGTCAGGTAACGGGGGTCAGCTGCCTCGGCGCGCGTCAGGGGCTCTTCTTTGCCAAGAGGACGATCAATCAGACCGGCGGCAAACTGGGGCTGATGATCGCCGTAACGAATGATGAGAAAGGATTTGGTCGGAAATTTCCGGGCCAGCCTTGCCAGAAATTCTCGGTAGTCTCTGGCGGTCATTCCCTGCCGGCGAATGTATTCGTCCACATCCCGCGGGTTACCCAGGTCATGCCAATCGGGGGTGAGCTCGGGGCGCAGCCGCCTATCCCAGGGGAAATGGTTCGCCACCGTATAAACATAGAGGAATAGCGGCCCATTGCCGCGCTCGCGCTCAATCAAATCGATGGCCTTATCAAAATAGAAACTGTCGGCTTCGAAATCGCGGGTGCGGAGATCACGCATATCCAGGTAATGCGAAATTCCCGTGGTCGTTTGAAAGGCGCGTGAATCGAGAAAGGAGCCGTAGAACGGATAGAGACTGAAGGTATGATAGCCGCATTGGTTCAATAGACGCGGCAGGCCGCGATGGACATGACCGGCCGCGATCCGCGTCACCGACGTGGCAAAGCGACCGAATGACCGAACCGAAAGACCGGTGAGGACATTGTACTCGGTGAACCAGCTCGGTCCGCCGATCCCCTCCACTACGAGCTTTCGCTCCTTGCCGTCGAACGATCGGAAATGCTCACGATAGCCGCGCGGTACCGTGACTCCGGAGGCCGCTGTTATGTCGAAGCTGGATTCATCATGCAACAGGATAATGTGCGGAAGCCTACGCGAGGGACGACAGATGAAACTCCCCGCCCCCATCAACCTTTCGCCGGTTTCGTCGGCAGCTTCCAAATATCCGCGCGAGGATAGTTCCTGGATCGCCTCAACTCCGGTTCGCGCAAATTTCGAAACATAGCTTCGCCCGGCAAAATCCTCGTGCAGATCGGTCGGGTAGAACAGCGATATGGCAACGAGCGCGAGGGCGGATATAGAGAAACCGGCAAGGCTCGCGCGTCGGCTCGCACGGTAATGGTCCAGTCGCCGTGCCAAGATGATCGCCACCGTTGTCGCCGCGGCAAATAGCAGTATCCACCAGCGCAGGGCGGGAAACGTCGCGAGCAGGAAGGCGGATGTGTCCTGATCCACGATCAGGACATCAAGGAAGTCGATCGTCATCCAGAGCTTGTCGTATTTGAATCGCGAAAGCAGCGTCAGTGCTACGATGAATTCCAGGGATATGAGCGCCGCTATGCTCGGTCGACGAACGAGAGCAAGCCACAGACCGTTCAGTATGGCCCACACGAGCAGGAACACGACCATGCCCAATGAGCTGACCTCGGTCGTCACCATAAGGACGATCGCGAGGACGTGCAGGGAAAGGACAAGCCAAAACGCGACCGATCCTGTGCGGCGGGCCGCGTCTACGGCGACAGCATCGGAAGAAAGGTTGGATGCGCCATACCGCATTAGCGCACAGCAAGTTCGGAGCGGATCGCTTCCGCACGGCTTACAAACCCGTCCGCCAAATCACCAACCATTGAACTTTGGTCACAAAACGTTCTGCAAATAGCGTGTTATTACATTGTACCGTGTGCAACCTTTGAAGCGGCTAATTATTTCACCCTGAAGCCATTATTTTCGAGCGACCTGCAGACGGTCAAGGAATCGGAGGCTTGCATGCGCGTCCTTTCGGTAATCGGCGCTTTGGCAATCGTGGTGGGCATCGCCTGTGCCGTTTATTTCTTCGGCGGCTTCTACAGTGTTGCCGGAACGGCCGACGATCCGGCAGCCGTTACCTGGGCGCTGACGCGCGTGCGGACTGCCTCGATCGATCGCCACGCGAACGCCACGCCGCCGGCATCGATCGGTGACGCCAGGACGGTGCAAGCCGGCGCCAAAGCCTATGCGACATTTGGCTGCGCAAACTGCCATGGCGCACCCGGCGTCAAGTGGCAGAAATTCTCCGAGGGTCTTCATCCCGACCCGCCTGATCTGAAAGACATTGCCGGCGGACTGTCGCCTGCCCAGCTGTTCTGGGTCATCAAGAACGGTATCAACATGACCGGCATGCCAAGCTTCGAACAGGCCGGCGCAAAGGACGACGAGATTTGGTCGATCGTCGCCTTCGTCAAGAAGCTGCCGAGCGCGTCAGAAGCCGACTACAAGACCTGGACGGAATCGCCAGAGCCGGCAGACCCCGCCTCTCCCGCTAAGCAATAGCAGGCTGCTCGCGGTCACGTTTCGGCTCAGCCTTCGCTGCTGCCCGTTGGCTTTGGCCGGAGACTCCAACGATGGCGCCGGCGATAGCCGCCAGCACTGCCCAATAGCCGTAGCGAAAGTCCGAGGCGACACCGACAAAAAGAAAGCTCGATACGTAGATCGTGGCAGACCCGCAGACACCAAGCACGAAGGCGCCGTCGCCGGCGCCGCGTTGCCGCCAGCCGAAGCAGCACAACGCGATGCAGGTCAGGAGCCACGATCCGACGCGAAGCAATGGCGTCGACTTGAGCACGTTGTGAACCGAGACCAAAGCGGTGAAAGCCGCGCGGTCGGCAAAGACGCGCTGCGTCGGATGCTCAACGTCGGTGAGCCACATCGTCAGATTGTCCGCGGCCAGGAAATTCCACATGAAAGCGAGGCGGTGCTGCACATATGCAAGCGGATGCCGCAGAATGGCAAGCAGCCAGGCCCTCGGTATCGCCGACGTACCGAACAGGCCTTTTTCGCGCTCGATCTTTGCCATTACGAAATCGCAGGGTTCAAGCCGCCAATAGATGTCCCATTGGGTTGGCTGGTAGCAGGTGTTCAACAGCTTCACGCGTTGCGAATCGCTCCAGTCGACCGGGTACTGGTTTTCGTTCGCAAAGTGACTGATGCCACCGAGATCGAAGATCATGATTGACTGTAACGGGTGCTGCCGCGTGGCGCCCAAAGCGCCATAATAGAGAAGCTGTACGACGACAAAGAAGCCGACCGCCGCCGGAACAAACAGGATGGCGGCCCGGCGGAGCGAAAATCTGGCCGGCCAGACGACGTAGGCGGTGAGAATCGGAGCGGCGAGCAAGGCGTTCGGCCGCAGCAGGACGCCCATGGTAATCAGTGCAAGCGCCAGGAATTGGACCAGCGGCTTGATCGGCGATGGCCGTTCAGAAACGGAGAAGGCCATGCTCGACGCAAGCAACCAGCAGGTCGCAAACAAGACGTCCCGCCAGATTATCCCGACAAACGCCAATGCCGGCGGCATGAGAGCAAGGATTGGCAGCAGCAGCGCGCTGCTCCTCGCTCGCGCTGCAAGGACAAAGGACAGGAGAGCGAAGCCGAGCCAATAAGAGGTGGCAGTCAGGAGAAACATGCTGCCCGCGCCGGGCGCAATCGGATCGATCACGCCCCACAGCCACGCCATGACCGGAGATTGCCAGTCACCCAGCGTGCCTTTGGCGATGTCCTCGTAAACGAACTTGGCATCGTAGGTCATGATGCCGGGGTAAAAAATCCATAACGTCAAGCCATAGCCGGCGGCGAGTAGTATGGCGGCAGCACCGAACAGAAGACTCCGAGGTAGAACCTTGTGTTCAGCCTGCGATTGCATAGACGTCTCCGGAATTGGCCGACTGCGGCAGTTCCGTCAACCAACGGGTGATATGGTCGGCATTCACCCATTCGCTCACAAGCGTTTGGCTTTCTCCAAGTGCGGCACTGAAGCGGGTGTAGCCCAGCGCCTTGCAGCGCTCGACACAGGCAAAGGCGACCTCACGTTGGATCGTCGTAAATTCGAACGACAGCGCGCGCACAGCTCGCGACATTCCCAGCAGCGCCTCGGCCTCGAAACCTTCGACATCGAGTTTGATGAATGCCGGGCGGCCATGCTTTGCGATCAACGCGTCGAGCGTTGTCACGTCGATTACAGCCGAATTCGTCCAGCTTTGCGTTTCCCAACCGGGCGCGCCGCGCGCGGCGTCAACGAACGCCGCCGACACCGACGACACCGTGGGATTGTCGGCGTTGATCAGCATGCGGGCCCTGCCGGGCTCACGTCCGACCGCCACCTCTTCGATTGTGACCTTCCGGCTCAGGCCATACAGAAGCCTGAGAACCCTGATCATCGTGTGTTGCGGTTCAACAGCGACGACACGTGCGCCAAGCCGGCGGAATGACGCGACGCGATCGCCGACGTGAGCGCCGATGTCAAATACGAGGTCACCCGGCCGGACGAAATCGGCATACAGCCGGTCCATCGCCGCGGCGCGCGCCTTGTCGCCATAGTAGATACGCAATGATCGGACGGTGGCGCGCGTGGTCCTGACGGCGGCCAACACCGCTACACCGAACCGGTTGTGGCCGGTTGGACTGTCGTCCGGATGGCCGGCAGCGACAACAGCCGCAATTCCTCCGGAGTTGTCGTCTCCTCCGGCAGCCGCCCGATGCCGATGCGGACCGCAAGCTTGCCGAGCGGCGCCCATGCCGTCAGCATTGCGAACGGGATCGGCCATGGCCGGGCCGCCAGCGAGAAAAAGAACATACGGCAACGCAGCCGGTTGTGTTGCCGATACAAGTCCGATGGCAGTCCATCCAAGGAGCGTCTGCGGCCATAGACTGGAGAGCGCCAATCTGAAGGAGACCGCGTGGTCGTCGCGTACCTGTCCGATCCAGCCAATCTCGCGATGGAAAAGCAGGCCGCCCAGAAAGATGGTGTGGCCGATCCAGAGGATCGGACACAGCAGAACGGAATATGCGGTTTCGACGATGAAATTGACAATGACAAGCCCAGCACCTCCGAACGCTCTGCGGGCGTCTGGCCGGAGCAGAAGGTCAATGAACGTGGCGATTTTTGGCGAGAACCACATCACAAGCACCCATACGAAAAGCATGTTCCCGATATCGGCGCGAATGAAGCGAGAGGGACTGTCGAACGACACGAGCGCTATCGTCGCGAGCACGAGCAAGCCGATCCATGCCGGAGATCCGATGAACATCACGATGGCGAGCATCAACTGATAGCGGCTTACGGGCTTGAGCTTGCCAAGCGAGAGAAACCGAAAGTACTGCATATTTCCCTGGCACCAGCGTAGATCGCGCCGCATGAATTCGAGCAACGTCGGCGGATTTTCCTCCCATCCCAGGTCCTCCTCTGCCACCACGCGCACGTGGTAGCCGGCGGATCGCATCAGCGCCGCTTCGATCTGGTCGTGGCTGAGAATGTGGCGCTCACCTTCCCCATGCATCGGAACTGGGAGTTCGCAGTACTTGATGAAGGGTTCGAGCCGCAGAACTGCGTTATGGCCCCAGTAAGGTCCGCAATCGGACTGCCACCATGCGCTACCGATGGTATAAGAGCGCATGCCAAGCCGCATCCCAAACTGGAAGATGCGCGCGAACAGGCTTGTCGACGGCAGCCCTACGACGAGCCCCTGAAGGATGCCAAGCCTGCAATCCGCCTGCATGATACGCACCAGACGCAGAATGGCACCCGCCGTCATGAAGCTATCGGCATCAAGCGTAACGGCGAATTCGTGGATGTTCCCCCAGCGCTCACAAAAGTCTCGGATATTGCCGGCTTTATACCCTGTGTTGACCGTGCGGCGCCTGTAAGTGATCGCGACACGATCGCTCCAGCGCCGCACCAGGTCGGAAAAGTGCGCGTTCTCCTTCAGGGCCAGATCAGCATCATTGGTGTCGCTGAGAATGTAGAGATGGAAACGCTCGCCGTAGCCTGAAGCCGCGATGCCTGCCAGCATCGGTTCGAGGTTTCGAATGATCCGGGCCGGCAGCTCGTTGCGAACACACAACAAGATTGCGGTCGACGCCCTCACGGGCTCGTCGTTCCGTACGCGCGCGGATGACGGCATGACCGCCATGGCCGGATCGGCAGTAAAGCGCATGACGACAAAGCCGATCACGGCATTCCAGAACCCCGCGACCATCCAGGGCAGAGTCACGGCAAAAAGGGTAAGCGCTGCCAGATCGAGGATTCCGAACCCGCCCGGCGCCAGCGCGAGCACCGCAAGCCACAACGACACAGCCATCGTGATGACAAATAGTGTCGCGAAAGCCACCCGCCGAGCCATTAATTCCTCCTCGGCCAGATCGGCTTGCATCATTTGGGGTGGGGTATGCTCCAGCACGAAATGTGGCGACTTCTCATTTACCGGCAGGCAGTGCACACTACCGCTTATAACACGTCAACCCGCCGGCAATTCCAGTCCGAGATCGAAGAAAATGGCTGTTAGCGAGAGCACCGATATCGCCTCGGCCCTTTGGTATTGCCGGCCGGGTCAGGTCGAGATTCGTCAAGAAGCCATTGGAGCGCCCGCCGGAGATGAGATACGTGTCCGTGCCCTTTATAGCGCGATCAGCCGCGGCACGGAGACCCTGGTATGGAACGGAAAAGTACCTCGAAGCGAATTTGAGAGGATGCGCGCGCCCTTCATGGCGGGCGATTTTCCCTTTCCAGTAAAATATGGCTACGCCACCGTCGGGCGGATCGAGGGCGGCCCTGAAGCGTTGCGCGACAGAACCGTCTTTACGCTGCATCCGCACCAGACCATTTTCAACGTCTCTGCAAGCGCCGTCGTGGAATTGCCGGAGGCCATGCCTCCGCAACGGGCGGTTCTCGCCGCCAACATGGAAACCGCTCTCAATGCCCTGTGGGACGCAACGCCCGGACCGTCCGACCGCATCGCTGTCGTCGGCGCGGGCGTAGTTGGAGCGCTGGTGGCTTATCTGTGCGGACACCTTCCAGGCGCCGATGTCACGCTTGTCGATATCAATCCGCGCCGAGCGGAATTAGCGAAAGCGCTCGGGGTTGGTTTCGCAGGGCCAGTTGAAGCGAGAGACGACTGCGACCTCGTCGTTCATGCCAGCGGCTCCCCCGATGGGCTGCGGACGGCCATTGAGCTGGCTGGCGACGAGGCAACCGTGCTTGAAATGAGCTGGTATGGCGATACGCCCGTGACTGCCATGCTCGGGGGCCCCTTCCACAGCCGTCGGCTGCGACTCGTCTCGAGCCAGGTCGGAAAGGTCGCGCCATCGCACCGGCCACGATGGACGCACCGTCGCCGTCTTGCCGCGGCAGTCGCTCTGCTCGAGGATCCGCGGCTCGACGCGTTGCTGGCGCCGGCAATAAATTTTCAGGATCTGGTCAAGCGCCTGCCGGGAATCCTGGACTCCAAAAGCGGGATACTCTGCCAACCCATCGCCTACCCCTAAAGGAGCTGCCTTGTTCACAGTCGAAGTTCGCGACCACGTCATGATCGCTCATTCCTTCCAGGGCTCGGTGTTCGGACCCGCGCAAAAACTCCACGGCGCGACGTTCGTTGTCGATGCGGCTTTCATTGCCGAGTCCCTCGACCGCAATGGCATTGTTATCGATATAGGCCGTGCCCACGATGCACTACGAGCGGTATTGACTCCATTGAACTATCGCAATCTAGACGAATTGCCCGAGTTCAAGGGCATCAACACGACCACCGAATTTCTCTGCAAATTTATCGTTGACGGTCTGGCCAAGCCCGCTCGCGCCGGCGAACTGGGTCGAGAGGGCCGCGAGCTCAGGGCCATCCGCGTTACTATTTCGGAGTCTCATGTCGCACGTGCGCAATACGAGGCGCGCTTGTGGTGAAGCATGCTGCTTTCGCCGTGCCGGGTAATCTTCAGACCCCGACCGGCGGCTACGCCTACGATCGACGTATCATCGCCGAGCTCGAACGCTTGGGCTGGCATATCGAATTGGTAGATGTTGGCGACGGATTTCCCTGGCCGACTGAAGCAACCCTGGCTACCGCGCACACTCGGCTCTTGAAGGTGCCAAGCGGTTGGCCGATCGCCGTCGACGGCCTGGCGTTCGGCGTCCTGCCGGAAGTCGCCTCAGAGCTTGCCAGTCACAATCCGCTGCTCGCGCTGGTGCATCATCCGCTGGCGTTGGAATGGGGATTGTCCGCCGATCAGGCCGACATTTTGCTGCGCAGCGAGCGGGCGGCGCTGGCTTCAACTCGGGGCGTGATCGTGACAAGTCCCGCGACGGCGCGGATTGTCGCATCCGACTACGGCGTGCCGCTCAGCCGCATCACGGTGGCGCGGCCCGGCAACGATTCCGTTCCGCGGGCACGCGGGAGCCAAGTCGGCCCCCCTCACCTGCTATCGGTCGGCGCGGTGGTGCCACGCAAGGGATTTGACGTGCTGGTCTCGGCGCTTGCTACACTTTCCAACCTACCTTGGAGACTGACGATCGCCGGCGATCTCACGCGCGACGCCACGACCGCCGCACGGCTTCAATCCCAGATAGCGCGCCACGGATTGACCGGCCGAATAGCGGTTCTCGGAGCCGTAACATCCGAGCAGCTTGCCAGGCTTTATCATACCGCCGATCTATTCGTCCTGTCCTCTTATTTTGAAGGGTATGGAATGGCCTATTCGGAGGCCTTGGCGCACGGTCTGCCAGTGATCGGCACAAAGGCAGGCGCGATAGCGGAGACGGTCCCGCACGAAGCCGGCGTGCTGGTCACTGCGGGCGATCCTGCTGCATTGGCCGAGGCCCTGCGCCGCGTTATCAGCGATTCCGCCCTGCGGCTACGTTTGGCGGAGGCGGCTTTCGCCGCCGCGCGGCAGTTACCGACCTGGCCGCAGTCCGGGTTGATCTTCTCCGGTGCGCTCGAGAGGCTGACGTGAGCGGGTTCACGGCTGAGTGGCTCGCGTTGCGGGAGCGCTATGATTTGGCAGCTCGGAATTCGAACGTGCTTGGCGCGGTAACCGCTTCACTCAAGTCCCGTTCTTCGTACATCGTCGACCTCGCCTGTGGTTCGGGCTCCACCGTGCGCGCCCTCCATGCGCAGCTACCGGCCCCCCAACATTGGGATTTGGTTGATAATGATCCCGGGCTCCTGACGCTTGCATGCAACCAAGACCTTGATCAAGACGTCACGCTGAAAGCCGTCCCGCTCGATCTAAGTCGCAATTTTGAGGCGGCACTCGGCAGCACGATCAACTTGATCACGATCTCGGCGTTGCTCGATCTGGTCTCCGAGGCCTGGCTGCATCAATTCACTTGCGCTGTCGCAGCTCGTGCCCTACCCGTTTACGCAGCGCTGACCTATGACGGCCGTATCGACCTATCACCCGCAGATTCATTCGACGCGGCCATCGTTTCCAGCGTGAATGCGCATCAGCGCACTGACAAAGGTTTTGGACCTGCACTTGGCCCATCGGCAGCGAGCGCGGCCATCGCAAGCTTCGAGGCACTTGGATATTCCGTCATTAGCGGCGTATCCGACTGGAATATCGGTCCGAACGATCGAGTGATGCAAAACGAACTGCTTGAAGGATGGGCGAATGCTGCGTGCGAGCTCGAAACGGTAACCTCTGCCGAGATCGTCGGTTGGCTGCAGCGGCGCGCCGACGTAGTCAGCGCAGGTCGCTCGGCCATGCGCGTGGGTCACGTCGATTTCTTCGCATTTCCGAGTTCGATGCGCTGATCCGTGAGATCGCAGTCAAACAACACATCGCCTCCGATCTGGTGAACACGCATCGGCATGCGCGGCGCCTGATCGGCACGCTCACGCGGTGGCAACGCGATACCAGGACCACCGGCTCCCAACATGACCGGTGCCACGGTCACGTGCAGCCGGTCGAGACACTGAGCTGCGATAAAACGCGAAATGGTATCGGCGCCCCCTTCGATCAGGATCCTGCGCATCCCGACGCGCGCCAGCGCACCAACGATAGCCGAGGGTTCGATATTCCCCTCATGCGCAGGCAATACGATAGTTTCGACGCCAGGCGGCGGATCGCAGCGTGTCCCTTCAGACGTGATCAACAGACGACGAACACCATTATCTGCAAACAGTCTGGCACGAGCCTCGAGACGCCCTCGCGGATCAATAACAGCTCGGACCGGCTGCGGGCCCGCAACTTGCCTGACTGTCAATTGGGGATCGTCAGCTATCGCCGTCCCGACGCCGACAACAACGATATCCACCAGCGCACGCAACCTGTGAAGATGCTCAATGCCGGCAGGGCAATTGATATACTTCGAATGGCCGGAAGCTGTCGCAATTCGACCATCAAGCGATTGTCCGAGCTGACCGACGATCACAAGATCATCCACGGCGCCATTGCGAAGGGGACCGAACACGTCCACCCAATTTTGCGGGAGAGTCTGCTGTCCATTGCGAAATGGATAGACAAAATCTTCCCAGCGATCGCTGGGCGCCAATTTGGCTGTAGGGCTGCTAAGCTGCACGGTTTTGATCAGGGTCGATCTTGATGCGGTATCATGCCAATGTTGACAAATCTGGCACAAAAATCATCCGATTACGACCGGAATGATTTGGAACTAGCGGTGTTAGTTACAGGGCGCCCGGTATAAGAGGTTTGCCAATGAGCGCTGCGCAAGCGTCCTCTACTTCTGCCCTGTTCGGTAATCGGGAATATGTGAGCGTCGGCCGCGCCCTCGGAGAATTGCAAGCCCGCAGACCCGTAACGATCAACGCGTCCGGAGAGGCTTTGTTCATTTTGCCGGTCGAGGGACTTGATGATCGGCGACTTGCAGAGTTCGTGTCGCTCTGCCGGCCCGCGATACCGCATGTCATCATAACCCAACAGCGAGCGCTCGCGATCGGTCTCGATGATGCATCGACCCCGATGGTAGTGCAGCTTCCTGAAGCGTTTGACTCCAGCAATGTCTTCGACCTGGTGGCCGCGCGGCAGAGCCATTTCATAGCCCAAGCCAGGGTTGCCAGCTCCGCCTCCGCCGCCGCCATTCAACTGATCAAACTTTCCCGCGGCTTGCCTGCGGTACTGGCCGCCGACATAGCCGGCCGCAGCGTCGGATTGGATGGTTCGATCGTTGCTGTCGACGCGGAAGCCGTCGATCGATTTACGGCCGACACGGCAAATTCCCTGACCGTCGCCAGCGAAGCCATGGTTCCGCTCGTGTCCGGCACTACGGCACGATTCATTGTCTTTCGCGATGCAACATTTACAGACCAGGTGGCCATCATTGTCGGCAAACCTGATTTTGCAATGCCGGTTCCTGTCAGGCTTCATTCGGCTTGCTTGACCGGAGACGTGTTCGGATCAAGGCGGTGCGACTGCGGCGACCAGCTCGCGCTCGCTCTGACACGGGTTGAAGGTCTTGGTGGCGGCGTCATTCTGTACCTTGCCCAGGAAGGACGCGGCCTCGGCCTTGCAAACAAGATGAGGGCCTACCGATTGCAGGACGAAGGTCTTGATACCTTCGATGCAAATACGACGCTTGGTTTCGACGATGATGAACGCGACTATGGCGTTGCCGCGCGCATGCTCCAAATATTGAACTGCTCACGGGTTTTGTTGCTTACCAACAATCCTGCCAAGCTCGATGGTCTAGCGCAGGCCGGTATCGAGATTGCCGCTCGCATCCCCCTCGAGGCGCCGATCAATCCTCATAACAAGCGGTACCTGACCACAAAAGCAGCGCGTTCCGGACACCAGCTTTTCAACCTGAAGACGTTCGCCCCTGAAAAGTCCTGAGGACCGCTACCTGAACGCGCCTTCCACTCGCTAGAAAGTTGCGATAAAGGCCATGCAGTATTTGCGCGAGCTGCATCACCGTTTGCGCTGAGGTCCGTGACATGTCAGGTCCCTTCTCTCGCGTCGACAGTCGCATCTTGCGGCTTCTGGTCATCGGGACCGGTCTGGGTTGGTCGATCGCGTTCCCTGCTATTGCTCTCTACCATCAGCTCGAGCTTTACGGCGATGGCGCGATGTTCTCCTACGCCGTCGCGGTGCAGGACGTTTGGGCATTTCATTGGCATAACGTCTCCGGCCGCTCGTCAGTCTTCTTTCTGACACTGCTTCCGGCCGAGACAATGGTCGGACTTACCGGTAGACCGTTGGCGGGACTTGTCACCTATGGCCTACTCTTCTATATCGCACCATTGATCGGTTTGATTTTGACGTACGTGGCCGATCGCTCGCGTCGCCGATCCATATTCTTCTACGGCTGCTGTTCGACCGCCCTGTCGTGCCCATTGATCTTCGGCTTTCCAACCGAGATGTGGCTCGCCCACGCGATATTCTGGCCCGCGCTTGCAATTAGTCACTACGCGAAGCGAACGATTGCCGGATCTCTTCTCGTTTTCGTTTCGCAGCTCTTGCTTGCCTTCACGCATGAGGGGGCTTTGGTATTGCTGATTGCCATTGTGGCGACCTTGATCCCGCGCGGCTTACGAAGCGTCCAGTTCAAGCGCGCAATGATCAGCCTGATTGTGATCCTGACGTTGGCCGCCGCTTCCAAGGTAGCGCTTCCGCCCGACGACTACTATGCGGGCGTACTCTTGAGGGCCGCTTTGCACTTCTTCGATCCTGAAATCTTCAGGGAGGAAATCGTCCTGCTATTGTCGGCAGCACTGGCAGGCTATGCTGCGGTCTTCGTGGTGATCTCCATGATTTCTCCGGAGCGGGCATGGATCTATTCGCTCGGGATAACGCTCGCAGCGCTCAGCGTCTATTGGCTGCAGTTCGACCAATTCATCCACGCCAGCGGGCGTTACTATCTACGCACTGCGCTGGTGCTTCTCACTCCAATGTTCGGCGTGGCGGCAGCCTTGTCAGCGATGGCAGAAGATGAGATCACGTTAAATCCCTTTGTCACGCTTCGCGATCTCCTGATTTTGTCAAATCAGGGAGTAGTTTACGCGTTTGCCGGAGCGTTCACCGTTGTGACGTTGATCCACGCGGTCGAAACTGAAAAGTTCACGCGCGAATGGGCAGAATACCGCAACGCGATTGCGGGCCTGGCGTTGGGGCAAGAATCGGATCCATGGCTGGGGTATCCGGACTTCGTCTCTTCAGCCCGGATTTCGCCCAGTCTCAACTCTCTATCCTGGTTCTCAACGGTTCCGTACCTTTCGGTAATCCTCGCGAATTTCTCGCCAAAGCGGTTGGTGATCGATCCTGCTGGCAACTACTTTTGGCTGTCCTGCGCCACGGCAACGCAAAATGAAAACGCCACGCGCGCGGTTCCGTCACGGACGCGGGAGCTTATTCGTATTTATTCCTGCCTTCATCGGTAAGGCTTTTGCGTCCCCGCGCGCAGCTTCGTGCAGATAGTCAATGAAACCCCGAGAACTGTTTCCACGCCGAGATCAATCGAATTCCTCGCATTTGATCATTGATCGAACAGACGCTCGACGGTCTGCGTCCTGAATTTGCGTGGGCATCCTGAAGACCAGAAAATGGAAAAGGACCGTGCCGGCGATCCGCGAGCCGCACGAAGACTGGACTAGCCTGCACTTGGCAATCGGCGTTATAGTATCTCTCATGAGCCGGGATACGAAAGACGTCGCGCTGCTCGAAGACCTATGGGCCGCAGGACTGAGCGCGGCGCAGATTGCGCGCCGCCTTGGATGCAGCCGTAATGCGGTCTGCGGCCGGTTAGCTCGTTTGGGCCTGAAGCGCGGTCACAAGGTACCCACGGCGAAGCCCAAGATAAGACCCATCCCGAAGCCCAGGCCGGCATTGGCGGCCTGTACCCGACCGGCGGCAAAGAAGGTGTCGAAACCGCGAGATGGGCAGCAGACCAAAGAATTTGGCAAGCGCCAGCTTTACGCCATTCTGGCTGACGCGGTCAGGAATACGGGCTAACCAAGACCCTGAGAGTGTTTTGACCCCTCAACCTATGCGCTTCTCACCTGCGGTTCAGGATGGATGTCCGCGCCGAGAGCTGACGTTGCTGTCGCGAATACGCGCCGGACACCAGGCTGGCGGAACAGATCGCCGGCAGCATCGACCCATCACGGGCGCCACCGACAAAACGCGACTATTCATCCCCAAAGGTGAGTACGACGCCAACGACGGCCTCCGCCGTTGCTTGAGAGAGCGCACGCCTGCGCCATTCACCCTAACAAGGCGGTCCGGAAGATGCACGGCGTGGCCGGAAGGAAATGCGTCGAGCGCAATACCTGAAAACTGTACACCATGCCAATGCCCTCTTACTGTAAGCCGGTCCGGGCGTCGCTGATCGAACACTGCTTTCAGCAGATGCGGCAAGCCGGAAGCGACGAGTGCGGTCAGGAGGAAGTGATCGGCGGCCCTGCGGCGGGGCTGCGACTGTCCGCGTGAGCAAAGCCACCAGACCGCGGTCAATGCCAAGAGCAAATGTTCGTCGGCGCTCCAGGTCAGCACTTCCGCGATCTGCTCGGCCGGTCGGCTTGTGTGCGCAGCTATCGCATTTGCGATCGCAATGTCGAGGACAGTAGGTCGCGCCGAAACGAAAGCCATCGTTGCTCCCTCACCTCGCCCTTCACCTGCTTCCAGTTTCCCTCGACCCTGTTCGAGCCCATGGCTGATCTTCCGGCCCTCACAGCGATCAACCGGCCAACGGGTCCGCTGTTCCTGTTGCCCGCGTGGGTCCCGCGTCAGGAATGCGGTTTCGCTGTTCGAGCGCTACGCCAAGGGTGCGCCAAGGGTGGCGATCATGCGAAGCCGAAGGATTGGGCCGGATGCTCATAACCCCCGCAGCAATTCCCTAACTTTGTCTCGGCATTCGTTGTTCCTAACGGAAGTTTCTGGCCTCGGCGACGAACAATCTGCCGGTGCAGTGCGTTTGCCTATTGTTCCCGGTCTCAAATGCGGATGAGCAAATTGTAATGATCCGTTCGGCCATCGTCAGAATTGTTTCCGCGTGTGCCCGATTTCACTGGACTGTGATCGTTGCCGGAGCGGTCTTGCTGGCGGGAGCCGCGATCTTCGACGTGACGCACTTCTCGATCAACACCGACGTGGAAAAATTGATCTCACAGGACCTGCCGTGGCACGCGCGCCAGGTTGCCCTCACGAAGGCGTTTCCGCAGAAGGGCATTTCAGCGGTCGTAACCGCGCCAACGCCAGAAAATGCCGAGCAGGCGACGGATGAGCTTGCCCAAGCCCTGAAAACGAATCCCAAGCTTTTTCCCCGAGTCGCGCAGCCCGACAGCGGGGACTTCTTCGATCGCAACCAGCTTTTGCTGGCCTCCACATCCGACGTCAAACGGACCATCGCCGGACTCACTCAGGCGGAACCGATCCTAAGTCAGCTCTCGCACAATCCCAGTCTTCCCGGCGTGATGAATGTCCTGTCGTCCGCGGCAGGCGAAGTACAGCGAGGCCGGCTCAAGCTCGAACAATTGAACTGGCCGCTAACGCTCGCCAACGAAACCTTGAATGACGTGCTATCCAGCAAACCAGCGGCCTTCTCCTGGAAGGACCTGCTACAGGGTCATCATTCACCTGTGGAAGGGCGGCGACATTTCCTCGAGATAGAGCCGCGCCTTGACTTCACCAGGCTCCAGCCTGGATCAGCCGCGGATCAAGGCATTCACGAGGCGGCGGCGCAATTGGACCTGCAGCAAAAGTTCGGCGCGACGGTCAGCCTGACCGGCCGGGTCCCCATGGATGATCAGCAATTTTCGGTCATACGAGACAGCGCGCTGCGCGACACTCTCACAGCCGCGCTGGGCGTTCTCGTCGTCCTGTGGCTGGCGCTGCGATCCTGGAAGATCATTGCCGCGGTCTTCTTCAGCCTGGTGGTGGGACTTGCGACAACCGCAGCCCTGGGCCTCGCCATGGTCGGCTCGTTCAATCTGATTTCGATCGCCTTCTTCGTGCTTTTCGTTGGCCTTGGCGTCGACTTCGGCATTCAATTCAGCGTGCGATACCGCGCCGAGCGTCACGACCGAGGGGCATTGCACCCGGCGCTGAGGAGTGCGGCGAAGAAAGTCGGTAGCCCCCTCGCCCTCGCCGCCGCAGCAACTGCCGTTGGCTTCTTTGCGTTCCTGCCCACGAGCTATAGCGGCCTTTCGGAACTCGGGCTGATCGCCGGCTGCGGCATGTTGATTGCGTTCGCCTGCAGCGTCACGCTGGTGCCCGCGATGCTGGCGCTGCTCAATCCACCGGGCGAAGCGGCGCCGGTCGGTTTCAAGTTTCTTGGACCGGTGGATGATTTTCTCCAACGCCATCGCATCGCCGTTGTGATTGCAACCATCGGCGTGGTCGTAGCGGCCTCGCCGCTGTTGCTGCATCTGCCGTTCGACTTCAACCCGGTCGACCTGCAGAGTCCGGACTCGCCGGCCGTCGTGACGTACCACCAGTTGCAGAAAGATCCCCAAACCAGTGGCAGCGACGTCGAGGTATTGGCACCGTCCATTGAGCAGGCGGAAGCAACCGCGAAGCATCTGGACGGGCTCCCGCAGGTTTCTCGCACCATCACCGTGAACAACTATATCCCCCGTGATCAGGACGCGAAGATCGCAGAATTGAAGTCGCGCTCCGGCAGGCTTCACGCTGCGCTCAAGTCCGGCAATCACCCCGCACCGACCGACGAGCAGACTGTCGCTTCAATCAGGGATGCCGCAAAAGCCTTGTCGGAAGCCGCCGGCAACAAACGAGGCTCGGCCGCGGATACAGCAAGAAACGTGTCCGCGCAACTGACGCGCCTCGCCGACGCGGATGCCGGTGTCCGACAGAAGGCCGAGGCCGCCGTGGTTACGCCGCTACTGTTTGACCTCGACCAGTTGCGCCAGAGCCTGTCACCCCGACCGGTCAGCATAGGTAATCTTCCGCCCGACCTGCTCCGCGACTGGGTGCTGCCCGATGGCAGGGCGCGCGTCGAGGCGCTCCCCAAGGGGGATCCAAACGATTCCAAAGTTCTGCAGGAATTTGCCGCGGCCGTTCTCAAGGCAGAACCCACGGCCACCGGCGCGGCCATCACCTATTACGAAGGCGGAAGGACCGTCACGACGGCATTCGTCGAAGCGGGCGCTTTTGCCTTGGCGGCGATCTCAATCCTGCTTTTTATCACCCTCAGGCGGCTGGTGGATGTACTGCTCACGCTCATTCCGCTGCTACTCGCCGGCGCAGTAACCCTCGAAGTCTGCGTCCTCGACGGGCTGGCGCTGAACTTTGCCAACATCATCGCCCTTCCCCTGCTGCTGGGCGTCGGTGTCGCGTTCAAGATCTACTACATCATGGCCTGGCGAGGTGGAAAGACGGGCCTGCTGCAATCGGCCTTGACCCGCGCCGTCGTCTTCAGCGCCATGACGAACGCGATCGCATTTGGAAGCATGTGGGCATCGAACTATCCCGGCATGTCCAGCATGGGAAAATTGATGGCGTTGGCGCTGTTGTGCACGATGGGTGCCGCAGTGTTGTTCCAGCCGGTCCTGATGGGGCCACCCCGTCAGGTCAGCAAATTCGAAGAGGCCAATTCCGATCTCTCTCAGGCAGCGGAATGATTGCCGGGTCGCATGATGTCCTCGCGCTTGTCGGGCGGCTTCGCCGGCGCGAGATTGTGCGCCGTGTTGACCAAAGCGACGTATGAAAATGCCTGAGGAAAGTTTACAACCAGCCGCCCGGGCTGCGGCGCCATCCGGTTCCCGCCTGTGAACGCCGGGTCGGCTGCCTGGTTTCCTAAGCGGTTCGTAGCAAACCGCCTGGGTCGCTAAAGGCTGATAAGCGCAATACCCAGATCGGGACGCTTCTTCCGGCGGAGATGCACCACGCTCTCCGTGATGGTTACTTCAAGCGTTGGCTGAACAGAGCCGGACAGGAAGTGTCCGCCGCGGAGCGTGCCGTCCTGCAGACCAAGCACTGCATGCAGATGAAGGCTGGCTTTGCCGTCGTCGCCTTGTGCGATGTCGCCGATCAAGCTCAACACCTCGCACTGCTCGCCGACCTCAATGGGCTTGTATTTCCTGGCTGCGAGATCGAACCAGCCGACCTTGGCCTTCGAGAAGGCGCCGATCGCCGAAACGGAGGCGCCGCTGATCTTTTCACGATCAGCAAAGTCGGTGATGGATTTGAATGCCTCCTCGTCCTGATCGAGGATCAGCACAAAGGTTCGTTCCACGCCATCGCTGATTGACTTAGATTTCATCGGGAATTCCGCTGATGAGCTTCGATGTCCGCCAACGGCCCGAACGGGTTCGAGGTTCCAATATAGCGCTGACATCCGGCCTTTTAGGAACGAAGGACGTCCTCCTTCCAAAGTATTAGGAACCCTCACGATCGGGGGCTCGTTCATCCAAGGCCAGAGAGGTTCGGCCATGTCAGCCTGGTTCAACAATGCACCGCCGCTCCTGCTAGAAGATTCGGTCAAGATTGCTGTCGACTTTCTCGATCGCGCCGGCGAGATCGACGACATCGGTGAGACCTGCCAATTCCTCGTCAACAAGGTTGGCTTCATGATCGCGCAAGGACACCGCAACAGGCTCCTGCTGGCCAACCGCGCGATTGCCGCCTATCAACGCTATCGAAAGGCGCGGACCGTCGAATTGTCCCTGGTCTCCTGAAATAGGAACGCGGCTGTCGGAAGGCGGTCAGGTTCTCGCCTCCGGATCTCACGTCAGACGCGTTGAAGATATTTACAACTCGCGTCCCGACTGGAGCCTTCCAAAGGAGATTTCCTAAATGCAGATCACCCACTTCATGGACATGTATATCGCCGAGCTTCAAGAGCTGGTCAGCATGGAAGGCCAGCTTGCCGATATGCTCCAGCAGTCGGCCGAAACAGCCTCGCATCCGTCGCTGAAAGCTCTCTTCAAGAAGCATCGCCTTGAGACGATGCAGCAGGGTGATCAGGTGCGAACTATCCTGCAGAGACATGGGGCCGACCGGCAGGCACATACGGATCAATCAGTGCAGGCACTGATCGCAGAAGCCGAGAAAATGGCAACCATCCTGCAAGGCGACGATCTTCGCGATGCCGGCCTCGTTGTGTCGGCGCAGAAACTCGAACATTATGAGATCGCAGCCTATGGCAGCGCAGCCGCCCTTGCCGGCCAGCTCGACTTTCGAGAGGATCAAAAACAGCTGCATGCGATTCTCGAGCAAGAACGGCGCGCCGACAAATTGCTGACCGACCTTGCCAAGGCCGAGATCAATCATGATGCCGCAGCCAGCTGACCCCAAAATGCTCTGGATATTCCCTTTTCTCATGTCGCGGAGATCGGTATCTCGCCGCCTTCGATCACCTCAGGCGCGACATCCCCTGGAGATACGAACCGGAACGGATTTCGCCGCAGGGACCTTGCTGCCCTCGGCATACTGCCACAACGGAATGGGCCCATTACACTCCGGATAGTAGCCCGCAATGCTCCGGCGCGGGATGTCGTTGGCTCCGAAGCGATGATCCGGATCGGCCTGCTCATGGGTTCCTTCCGGTGTGCGTCTTGTCAAAGGCGAGAGAAGGCCTGCTTCAGAAAGCAGAGGCCCTCGAAGGTAAGCCGCGTCTCGCTGGTTTCGCCGGCCGCGATCTCCGCCTCGAGATGGGTCTCGAGCTCGGGCAACACCCGATCGAATTTGTCGGCAGCCCCCATCATCTCGCACGTCTCGCGGATGCGTTCGATCGGCTTTTCGAGGATGTTGACGGTCGTGGCCATCGCGGACAATGGACCGGCGCGGAAATCGTTCCTGCAGCTCTTTTTCCTGCACTGCAATGACGTTATCACATGTTATTTTCAACCGTTCGCTGCTTGCTAGTCTCGGTTTCCGCGATCCCTATGGCGGGAGGACCGAGCATGGCAAAGCTGGATGATCGAATGCGAGCCAATTTGGACGTCGCGCTGGAGGAGGCCTGCCGCGAGCTGCCCCACGGCGGCGACCATGCCCTGCGGAAGAAAATCGCGCAGAAGCTCCTGGAAAGCGCGCGAAAGGGCAACACCACGCTCGGCGGCCTTGCGGTCGTTGCGCGAACGGCGCTGGTCAAGGCCACGAACGAGAGGAAATCCGCCTGACTGATGCCCGCCGGGACGCCGCGTCCGTTTGGAAGGCGTTACGACACTTGAGCATTTCTGAGTTGGTACCTTTTGCCACTGTCGGACGTTGGCTTAGATGACGCCACGTACGATTCTGGTCGTAGAAGACGAGTATTTCCTGGCTGACGACTGCGCCTCCAGCGCACGCTAATATTCCTCTGTCGAAAATTGCAGGACGACAAGGAAATCATGGAGAAACGGCGGCGCCGCTTCAAGCAGACCACCACACTGGCCCAACGCCTGGCTCAGGAAGCGAACCGCCTGCGCGAACGGGCGCAACACCTGTCGGCTGGCCCGGAGCAGACCGAGCTTTGGCGCAAGGCGCGTCAGGCCGAGACCGCGTTGCGCATCGACGCCTGGCTGGCTTCTCCCGGAGAACTTTCTCCGGGTGATCTGGTGACGGCGGTGGACAAGGACGAGAAGGCGCGCTCGGCCAGCAAGCCTCCGCTCAGATCGGCCTGAGATAGCCGCGATCATTGATAATCCAGCCCCTGCGGCCTCAGCGTTCCAAAGATGCTGAGGCCGCCGCGTCCCGTCCGCCGAACAACTTTTTGAATCCCGTCAACTCACCATGATCCACACAATGCCGATGGCGGCGCCGACGATGCCAACCACCGTTATGATCATGAAGAAGCGCTCGACCCGGTCCATTGCCGCTCGGCCTCCCCGATTGCCATAGCCAAGACGGCCTCAGCACGTCGAGCGCCGAGGCCGCCGGCGGCCCAACTCCTGGAGGCGCGATCGCAGGCCACCTGTTGACGATGACGCAGATCGGACGGAACCGCATTCGCATAGGTGAATCGCAATGTCCTTCAGGGCTTGCCCGTGCCGCCGGCGGAGCCGTAAATCTGGCCTGTGACGAAGCTCGCGTCGGGTGGCGCCACGAAAGGCGGCCGGCCGGACTTATTTCCGGTCCAGATGCAGATAGTTCGGGTTGAACATGGCGGCGTTGGCCAGCGCCCGGAGATCGAGGATCGTCAGACTTCGATCCCTCAACGTGATCAGGCCGGACGCCCGCAACTCCTGCAGCGTACGGTTGAGGTGCACGGTCGAGAGACCCATGGCGTCGGCGAGATCCATCTGGGTGACAGGAAAGGCAAACGAGTTTCCGTCCACCATGCCGACCACTTTCAGCCGCTCGAACAATTCGCAGATGATATGCGCGACACGCTCGAGTGCATCACGCCGTCCGAGATTGATCGCCCATTCGCGCTGAATCGCTCTCGCCGCGAGAATTTCACAATGGAATGCTTCGGCAACCGATTTGTCGGCAGACATCAATCGTTCGAAGGCTGCTCCATCAAGCTCGGAATAAATGACCGGCGTCAGCGTGGCGACGGAGTGATCCATTGTCGAGAGAAGATGGATGTGAGCGTCACAGGTGTCTCCCGGCAGGACAAAGCTGACGATCTGCCGCCTTCCATCCTCCAGCGCCTTGTAGCGACAGGCCCAGCCCGACAGGAACACGCGAATGGTGTCAGACCTGTCGCCCTCGCAGACAATATCCTCGCCCGCGGCCGCCTTGAGGACTTTCTCGCGTACGGCCGTCTTGATCGCGGCGATGCCGGGCTCGGAAAGCCGCCGCAATGCATTGAGTCTCCGAACGACCGGCTGCTCGTGACCGCTATCGTCCCTCGACAACATTACGCACCGACGGCCGGCGTGTGAACGACACGGCGGTTCAACGGGATCGCAATCGTGCAATGAAGGCCCGACCCATTGTAGGTCAACGTCGTCCTGCCCTTGAGCTCGAAGGCGAGCGTCCGTTCGAGCAATTCGCTGCCAAACCCCTTGCGCCGCGGAGACTTGACGGAAGGTCCGCCCTTCTCGCGCCAATCGAAGATCAATTGGGTCGGATCGGCGGCATCATCCACCCGCCAGGAAACGTCTACCCCGCCGGACGGCTGGCTCAACGCACCGTACTTGATGGCATTGGTAGCGAGCTCATGGATGGCGAGCGCGAAGGTTTCGGCCGCTTTCGGCTGGAAACGGACGGCCGGGCCGGAGACCCGAAGCTGCTCGCCCTCGTGGGCATTATATCCAAGCAACTCCTCGACCACGAGATATTCGAGATCCACGCCGCCCTCGGGATCGCGCGTGACCATGGCCTGTGTTCGCGCAAAGGCGTTCAGTCGGCCATCGAGATGGGAGGCATAATCCTCGACGCTGGTAGAGGTTTCCGCCGAGCGTCGCGCGATTGAACGGACCACGCCGAGTGTGTTGCGCACGCGGTGCTGCAGCTCGGCCAAGAGGAGGCGCTGACGCTCCTCGGCCCGGGTGATCGCTGTCACGTCGATAAAGGTGATCACGACGCCCGCGATGAAATTGTCGATGCTGCGATAAGGCAGGATGCGGATGATGTAGCGCGTTCCGCTATCCGGCGCCGTCAGCTCCCGTTCGGCGCTCGCCAGCGTCCGCTGCACTTTGCGGACATCGTCGTAAAGATTTTCGATCGGAATGCGGGCCTTGATATGCGCAATGGGACGGCCGACATCGGTTTCGACCAGGTGGAGCACCTGGGTGATCGCCGGCGTGAAGTTCATCACGCGCTGGTCGTTGTCGAGGAAGACGGTGGCGATCTGGGTGCTTTCCAGGAAATTCATGAGGTCGCTGGTCGCCCGGGTAAGATCCTGCACCCGATGCGCCAGCTCGCCGTTGACGGTGGTAAGCTCCTCATTGACCGACTGCAGCTCCTCGCGCGAGGTTTCCAGCTCTTCATTGGCCGATTGCAGCTCCTCGTTCAGAGACTGATACTCTTCGTTGGAGGATTTCAGCTCCTCGTTGGTGCTTTCGAGCTCCTCGATGGTCGCCTGCAATCGTTCGCGCATGGCACGCAATTCGCCTTCAAGCCGCTCGACATGTTCGGTCCGAACCAGCGTATTCGGATTGCTGTCTCCGGCATCGACCACGCGGACCGGTCCGTCCTTGAACAACACAACGAAATTGCGCTGTCCGGCCGATCTATCCAGGACCGGTTCAACAGTGATATCGACAAGGATACGGTGGCCGTTCAATCCGAGCTGGACCTGCTCGGCATGGGTCCCTTCGTTGGTCTCCAGCGCACGGTTCAGCGCGCTGCGCAGCTCGAGCCGCAGATCGCGATGCACCAAGCCGAGCAGATCGAGCGTCGCCGCGCCAGCGGTGGGTTCGATATAGCGGCCGGTACGGCCGGAGAAATGCAGGATCTGGAAATTCTCGTCTGTTATCACATAGGCCGGCGCATATCGTTCCGCGATGCGCTGGGCGCGGCGCTCCAGGCCGGCATCAGGTCCGAAGTTTCGCGCCGGAGACATTTCGACCGCGGCTCGCCCGGCAGCCGTCGTAATCGGAAATTCCGGCGGCAGCCGCGTCCCGGTCTCGAGCTTCCTGAAAATCCGCGCGCGACGATCGACCGGCGCAAACAGCTTCGGGTGCCGTGTCACATTCTCCGAATTGCCCAGGAAGAGAAAGCGCCCGGGCAGCAGCGCGAAATGAAACAATGGAATGACCCGGTTCTGCAGCTCCGCATTGAGGTAGATCAGGAGATTTCGGCAGGACACCAGGTCGAGCTTGGAGAACGGTGCATCCTTGATGACGTTGTGCTGCGAGAAGATGCACATCTCGCGCAGCTCCTTGACGACGCAATAGGTGTCACCTTCCCGCACGAACCAGCGCGCCAGTCGCTCGGGCGACATGTCGTCCTCGATATTGATCCGGTAGCGGCCGACCCGGGCAGTCGCCAGCGCCCGTCCGTCGATGTCGGTCGCGAAGATCTGCACCTGGGGCGGAGATTCCAGCTTTGCCAGGTGCTCGCGCAACAGGATGCCGATCGAATAGGCTTCCTCCCCGGTGGCGCAGCCCAGCACCCAGATGCGCACCTGCTGACCGGCCTCCTTGCCCTTGAAGATCTTCGGGACCACATGCGTCTCGAGCATCTCGAATTCACGCTTGTCGCGGAAGAATTCGGTCACACCGATCAGGAGATCGTTGAAGAGCGACTGGACCTCGTCCTTGTCGGTGCGGAGGAAATCGACGTAGGAGGTGATGTCGTCGATCTGCGCGACCTGCATGCGCCGCTGTACGCGCCGCAGGAACGTGTTCTGCTTGTAGCCGTGGAAATCGTTGCCGGTCTCGGTCCGCAGAATGTCCGCGATGCGGGACAACGACGTGGCGGCCGCGGCGAGCACCTCGTCAAAGCCCTGCCTCTCCTCAAGCCGGCGCAAGTGACGGGCATAGACCTGGATGTGTTCGGGAATGTCTTCGGGTTGCAGGACGAAGTCCGCAATCGCCGCCGGCCTGCTGCTGTCGGCGAGAGGATCGGAATTTTCGTTGGCGGCCTTCTCGGCAAGCGCCAGTCCGCCGTGATCCTTCAGCGTGGCCACGCCAAGCGTACCGTCGCCGCCGGTGCCGCCCAGCACCACCCCAATGGATTCTTCCGCCCGCTCTTCGGCCAGCGAGACCATGAAACTGTCGATCGTCGCCCGTTCCCCAGGCGCCTGCTGCGCCGGCCTGACCGCGAACCGGTTGTTCTGGATCGTGGTAATCGCATCGACCGCGCACAGATAGATCGTGCCGCCCTCGATCTCCCCGCCATCGCGTGCCTCGGCAAGCCTGGTGCCGTTCAGACGTTCCAGGATGCCGCGCAACCAGCCCTCGCTGAATGCTTCCCGGTGCTGCAGGACGAGAACGATCGCCTGCCCGGCATCAAGCGAAAGCTTGGACAAAAATCGTTCGATGCTGTCCATGGCGTTGGCGGAGGCGCCAACGCCGATCACCAGCGGAGACTTTGCCCGACGATTGTCGTCTCCCTGTGAGGGGTGACCGGGTTCATCCATCCCTGCGGCTTTCTGCGTTCATACGGGCTATCTGTCCGACTGGTCGTGAATAGCAGATTGCGAGCATATTCAACAGAACATCAACGAAATCAGGGTCAAGCCTGCCGAACGACATCGGTTGTCATGGACGCGACGAGGGACCAGAGTGAGCCGTGGTCGTAAAACCTGCCATTGAGCCATCCGACGAACCAGTCGACGAACCAGTCGACGAACCAGTCGACGAACTCTTGGCTCTGTTCAGCCATGCCGAGGTTGCGAGCGCGCATGCCCGCCGCCTGCTCCACGAGAACGACCACTGGCGTCGAAGCGTCCTGCAACAACTGGATCACATGTTCGAGATTGGCGCCGAATTCACGAGGGCGCGGCGCGTTGGCTCTCACGGGGCGCCTTCGGGTCTTCCCAGGTAGGCCACCCGCTGCTCGATCAAGGTTCGGTGCCGTTCCCATTCGACGAGGGCTTTGCCGCAGGAGCTCAGCGAGCCGCTCCGCCTGTGCGGTGTCGTGACCGGAGGCTTGTAATTCCAGGAACAGATCCTGCTGGTTGCGCAGCCGCTTCCCGCCCTCCTCGATGTCCTTTTCGGCCTTCAGCAGCTGGGAGCCTGGTTCCAGGCTCCTCCCGCACAAGCTCGGACAGCACGTCGCCGATCCTGGAGCCGGGCACACAGAGATCGACGGTGGTCGCCTCCAGCGCCCGCAGCGGCATCTCGTCGGCGATCGCATCCGCCGGATCCTGCACCAGCGCCAAACCACCGCACTGCTTGATGGCAGTGAGACCGGCGGCGCCGTCGGACAGCAATCCTGACAGAACGACCCCGATGACGCGGGGCCCATATTGGAGCGCCGCGGAGCGAAAAAGCGGGTCGATCGCCGGGCGAACCATGTTCTCCCGCGGACCGCGCCCCAGCATGATGTGGCTCTCGGAAAGCAGCAGGTGATGATCGGGTGCTGCCAGGTAGATATGGCCATTCTCGATGACCATGCCGCTCTTTGCCTGAACCACCGGCAGCCGGCCGGCGGCACTCGCAACCGTCGCCAGAATGCCAATACCCTGGGACGGAATGTGCAGGACGATAAACACCGCCGCCGGCAGATCGATGGGCAACCGCCCAAGGATGTCCTTCAGCGGCGCCGTGGCGCCCGAAGAGCCTCCAATGACGATAATATCGCGGTTGCTCATGGAACCGATCCCCGGGGAAACCCGTTGTGGTTTGCAACAAGGCTGGCCCACGACACATGTTCCTATTGGAAAATTGGCCGTCAGGATCGGGACTTGGATGAGCCCGCAAGCCGCCAACGCAGGTCCGCTCTCGGGTCGCCGCGTCCTCGTCATCGAGGACGAGTATTTTCTTGTGGACGACATCGCGCGAGCACTGACGGCGCTCGGCGCACGCATCATAGGACCTTACGGCGGTCTTGATGAAGCAACCGATGTCGTGGAGCGCGATATCGCGATCGACGCGGCGATCGTGGACATCAATTTACGGGACGGCATGATTTTCCCCCTGGCGCGGATCCTGCGTTCCCGCAAGGTGCCGCTCGTTTTCACGACGGGCTACGACAGGAGCTCGATCGAGCCGGAATTCCAGGATGTGCGGCTTTGGGGCAAACCCCTCGACATCAAAGCAGTGGCGCGCGAATTGGCGGTCATGATCAGGAACACCTGAGAGAGCGCGTTCATCGCGCTCCTCCTTCTGCAGGCGGAGCGCGATCGGTCTCTCAGCCACGACGCCCACGGAACGTTGTCCTGGCCGGTGATATCGTGAAAATACGGGAAGTATGCAAAGGTTGCTATGCTGAAACCGGAAAATCGATCACTGAGGACCGATTTTCAAATAACCGCAGCTCAGGCCCCCCCTCGAAAAGCGATTGATCAAGGCTCCTCTTGAGATCGGAAAACTCTCTCTCGGTCTGGCGGGATTTAACGATCGTCTCACCGAGCTGGCTCGCCAGCACCGACGCCGCGAAACGAAGCGAGCGCCCCTCTCTACGCAGGCACTGCGATTCCAGGATCACCTGGTTGGCCTTTGCGATCAGCTCTTCCATCAACCGAGGATGGGCGCGATTCGCGGTTTGCGCGTTATCCCAGGTTAGTCGCGATGACGAATTCTTGTGCTGTGACCCGATTGCTTGTGCTGCAAATAAATCAATTCGACTTGCGCATGTTAATGCGCAAGCTCTTGCCAGGGATTTGAGCCAGGCGGCGGCGAAGCTTCGCCGGGAAAGGCCTGGACGCCGCCGCCGGTGCTCCAGGCCTTTCTTTTTGGGATGCCGCGGTCGGCGGCTTCTTTCATTTTTGCACGAGCGAAAGCGCCGATCCTAGAAATGTCGATCCAACTGACCGCGATAAGCCGGCGGCATCGCCGGAAACGGGTTTGCCACTGCCAATGCTGCCTTTTCGCTGGTCTCCAGAGCTATCTTCTGGGCAAGCATCACATCTCCGGGAACCAGATTTCCCGATGGCACGAAACACCAGCCCATTTTCGGGAGGTCGCCCTCGCCAAGCTCGTGCACATTGGCCGATATCCCGAAATGGATGCGGTACTTCTTGCCGCTGGCGCAGCCTTTCACGTCGAAATAGCCGAACGAGTTAAACTGGACACGCTGTTCGGGCGTCAGCCACGCTCGCAACAGATTGCGCCCGCGCGCTTCCGGCGAATGCTTTTCGTTGACAAGCCTGTACAGCTCGCGAAGGGCGAGAAGTCGACCTAACTTCTGCAGGGACTTCTCGAAGGCTCGAAGCTTGAACCAACGCATCGATCGCCGCCCAACCGTTCACCCGCCTGCCAGGCGCGGAAAGAACAGCGTCTCTTCGGCCGACGGATCGAAGGAGCCGACGCGGCGCGATTGGCCGGCCGACGTTCGTTCGGCCGCGATAAAGCCCGCGCCGGTCAATCTCCTGAATCGCCTTTCGGCTCTGGCTACGGCTTCGGCATCATGCGGATCGAATTGATGACGGCTGTCGCCGGTGTGATCCATCACTATTTGGGTCGCCATGAAGAACTCCTGAGCAATCAGCCCCAGTTCTCGAACCAACTCGATCCCGAACGCGAGGTTCCTCGCCCTGCTCTTCCTCTTTCGGGGAAGGGCTCATAAGTCTTGCGGCCGCCTTGAGGCCGCGCAGGCTTGACGGCGCGTGACACTGACGGCGCGTCCGGCGGCTCGCGGCGGGCGCCGCCAGCCTTGGCACATCCCGCGCAGGCCTGACTACTTCGCCATGATCGCGACATGAGCAACCGCCGCCGTCGTGCGGCTCGCTTCACCCGGGTGAGACGGGCTCGACGGGTGCCGAGCGGCAGCGAAGAAAATGGAGATGGCTATCGCAACCCCGCAATTTCGAACAAGGGCGAGCAGAAATTCGGACACCGCTTCCTCCACCATTCGCACGATTTCAACCTAGAGCGAGACGCCGGCGCGCAGCTCCATCTCTCTCGTTTCGCCGGGTCTCGCCTTCGCAAGATGGGGGATTTCCCGCAGCCGGCGGTTCACGGTCGCACCGTTCAAGGCCCGGTACTCGTTCTTCCAGCGCGCCGGCGACTTGCCGGTGAAGCGCTTGAATACGGTCGAGAAGTGCGCCTGCGCGTTGAATCCGACGGAAAAGGCCACCTCGACCAGCGGCATCCCGGTCTCGGCGAGAGCAATCTTGGCGTGCTCGACGCGCTTGAGCAGAAGATATTCGTGGGGCCTGAAACCGGTCGCGGCACGAAATTGCGCGGCAAAATGCATGCGGGAAAGACCCGCCGCAGCCGCCATGTCGTGCAGGCTGATCGGCTTTGCGATATTTGCCAGGAGGTACTGCTCGACGCGCCGCAACCGCCATTTCGGCAGCGCGCTGCAACGCCTGTCGTCCTGCTGGCGCGCCAGGGCGCGCATGACGATGGCCTTGCAGGCGCTCGCCAGATATTGCGGATGGCCGCGGTCGCCGGGATCGAGCAGCGAACGGCCAAGGGCTTCCGCCAGCGCGTCGCGGAACAACGGGAGGTGGCTGCTCTCGAGCGCACTGGTCTCGTCTGCAATAATCCCCTCCTCGCAGAGGAAGCGGTTGTCGACGTGAAAATGCAAAAAATCGAATGGCGGCGTGAACTGCGCCGTCAGTTTCTGGCGCGGCGCGCTGATGTGCATGGTGCCCGCAGGCATCAACCCCTCGAAGAGCGTGCCCGACGCCGTCGTCCATCTGACCCGCGAGACGGCGAGCGAAAGGCTGACGATGTGGCAATGGCGCGGCGTGATGGAAACTTCGCAGCGCTCCTCGCCATGCGCGGCGGTCCACCTGGAAACTTCGATTTCCGGATGCCGGGCGCTGCTAACCGAGCAGCCGCCGGGTTCGCGCCACCGCAGCTCCTCGAATATCCCCCTTCCCTCGTCACGCTCGTCGGCCGGATCTGCCGCGGACATGTCCGGCAGATCGAAATCATTTTCCTGCCATTGCGGCTGCCAGATCGCACCTTCGCTCATCATGTTCCATCTCCCTTGCAGCGCGATCCCGGGCGGACTGCCTCACGCTTTCTTGCGTTGAGGCCACAATCGCTACGGGATCGGTTCGATGAACGGGATGGTGATCGCGAGGTGGGGCTGGAGCCAGTGAAGAGGTGTGAAAATCAGGAAATTTCAGAACTTGAGTGCTTGTTTTTCAGATATAACTATTTGAAATATATATGGTATTTGTCGTCATTCGCAGTACGGCGCTCATGAGGCGGCCAGGGCTTCGAGCGTCGCCTTTGCAGCGATCAGATCAGGGGTTTCGAACCCCTCGGTGAACTTGCTGTAGACGTCCCCGAGAATCTGGCGCGCGTCGCCGCCCCGCCCCAGCGTCTCTCTCAGTCGCGCAAGACTATGGGTGGCGCGTAATTCCCAGGATAACGCCCCCTGCATGCGCGACAGATCGATCGCCTCGGTGAAACACTCCGCGGCCGCGCTGATCAACTCGCTGTCGGATCCGTCGAGCAACAGTTCGCCCTTGGTGCGGATCAATTCCGGCTGGTACCACCGCTCCCTGTCCTCTTTGATCAGGGAGAAGCCCTTGTCGATCGCCGTCATCGCCTCGTCGCGCTGGCCGATTGCGGCCAAGCCCGTTGCCAGCGAGCACAGGAACTCCGGATAGGACAGCGTCCATCCGTTCCGGTCGCTGGCCTCGATCGCGGATTTCAGCAAGGCGACGCCCTGCTCTTCCTCGCCGCGCGCAACCATCACCTTGCCTTGCAACAACCGCGCGGCGGCGCGCCAGAGGCCGGTCGGCAGACCGATCGCGGGATCGATAAGCATGGATACGGCCTGCGCTGCCCCGGCGAAATTGGCCGTCAGGAAGCTCACGGGAAACATGCCGTAGTAGAGAACCCAGCACAGCGAGAGCTGATCGTTGGCCGCCCGAGCTTCCTTCACACTGGCTTTTGCGTGCGCCATTGCCTGCGTCGCCGAGCCGCGAAGCCACAACACCCGCGCCAACATCGCTCTGGCAAATGTATGCTGATCGTAGCGATGGGTCCGCGCGCCGATCTGACTTTCCTGCAGCGGCGGATGCTTCAGCAGATTTTCGAGACGGGCCTGCGCTTCGGTCTGCCGGCCCGAAAAATGCATCGCATTGGCTGCGAAACGCTCGCCAATCCGCATAGCGGACAAATCACCAGACCGGCGTCCGACGCCAAGCAAGTGTTCGGCGGTTTCCAGCGCACCGCGGCTTTCGCCGTTCATGAATTGCAGTGCCCCAATCCCACCGAGGATGATGACCAGCGCCTCCCGGTCATCCAGGCTTTCGGCGAATTCCAGCGCGGTTGTCAGCACGCGCCTGGTGCGTTCGACCGCGCCCATGGTGAACACCAGCGCATAACCAAGTGCGAGGTAGAGTTGCATGCGAACCTGCTTCTCCAATCCCGCCTCGACATCGACCGCATTCAACGCGCGCTCGATCCGCTCCCGGCATTCCACCAGTTGCGCCGTATGCATCCAGACGGGCGCATAGCCCGCGGTGAGATTGACACCGATCGCAACGTCGCCCCCGGGCGAAAACGACCAGTCGAGGGCGGCACGCACATTGTCGATCTCGCCGGCAAAGCGAGCGATATCGTGGGTGTCCGGCCTCAGGCGCGTCCCCAGATTGGCACCAGCCATGAACTGCTGGAAGAATTCGGCATGTTTGCGCGAAATCCTGGGCCCCTCGCCGCTCTCGGCGAGCTTCTCGAATGCGTAGGCCCGGATGGTCTCTAAGAGGCGCCAGCGGTCGCCGAAGGCCGGCCCGTCGAGGGTCAGAAACGACTTCGAGACCAGGCTTGCAATATCGTCGAGCGCGAGGGTCGCGTCGTTCTCCTGGTCCTTCATGACGGCAGCGGCGGCATCCAGCGTGAAACCGCCTGAAAAGACGGCCAGACGCCGGAACAACCGCTTCTCGCTATCGGAAAGCAGCCGATAGCTCCAATCCAGAGTCGCGCGAAGCGTCTGGTGGCGATCGATGGCCATCCGGCGTCCGCTGGTGAGCAGTGCGAACCGGTCGTCCAGGCGCGCAGCGACCTGTTGCAGCCCCAACGTTGCGACGCGCGCCGCGGCAAATTCGATGGCAAGCGGGATTCCGTCGAGACGCCGGCAGATCGAGACGATGGTCGGAAGATTTTCGGCGTTCGGCGCAAAATCCGACAGCAGCGCTTTGGTGCGGGCTGTGAACAGCTGGACGGCGCTTTGCTGGAGCGCCATCTCGAATTCCATGTCGCCGTTCGGCACGTCGAGGGCATGCACCCGGTAAACATATTCGCCATCGATCCGGAGCAATTCCCTGCTCGTGGCAAGGATCGTCACATGCGCAGACATGCGTGTGACCGCCTCCGCCAGTTCGGCCACGGCATCGACGAGGTGCTCGCAATTGTCGAGCACGATAAGCACCCTTCGATCCCGGATCGAGGATGCCACCGCTCTCGTGGAGATTTCGTCGTCGCCGACGCGCAGGCCCAAGGCTGTCGCGACAGTCGTGGCCACGAGATCCGGGTTGGAGATCGAAGCCAACTCGACAAAGCGCACATCGCCGGTGAAATTCGCCAACAGGCGCCGCGCGACTTCGCGCGCGAGCGCCGTCTTGCCGATGCCGCCGGCACCGGTCAGTGTCACGATCCGGTGCGCCGCGAGACATTCCTGCAGTTGATCCAGCGCCTCGGCGCGGCCAACAAGGAGTTGGGCGACGACGGGCAGGTTCGTCGAAGACCCGGCGGCGCGCGTCGGAGCCAACTCGACTAGCGGGGCATTCGTCCGCGATTCCGCCGCCGCCTTGTTGTCGGGTTTTCGCGCTGTCCAGCCACCGAGCAGTTGATAGCCGCGGCCGGTCACCGTCTTCAGCAGGCCGCCCTGCTCGGCGCCGAGCGCCTTGCGCACCGCCGAGATGTGTGCGTGCAGCGTATTCTCCTCAACAAACGTGCCGGGCCAGACCTGGCGCATCAGGTCACGCTTGTTGACGACCTCGCCCGCTGACTGGACGAGTATCTCGATAATGGCAAATGCCCTGCTGCCGATCGATACTTCCGCGCCGGCGGAGCGAATCTCCAGGCGATCGAGGTCAATCTCCAACGGGCCGCAGCAGAAAATTTCCTTCCGGGACTGATCCCGCATCATCGTCTTTCGAGTTGCGAGTAGCTTGCGGCCCCCAACCGGCGCATAACGATACCTTTCATGCTACACGGCATCAAGGGCGCGACAAATCTGCGCCTTTTTCGTCAAATAACGGCAATCGCGCTTATTCCATCCAGCGAAAGGATAATGGGGATACGGACGATATCATCGCCGGATGTCGGTCAAAATCTTCGAGGTGCTGGTGAAGGTTACGGCGTTTCGCGCCGACGTCATGCAATGCCGTGCTCGGCCAGGAAGCGGACCATGAAGACGGCGATTTCCGGGGCATGGGTCTCGAGAGCGAAGTGGCCGGCGTCGATCAAATGCACGCGCGCATCGGGCAGATCGCGCTTATAGGCTTCGGCGCCCACCGGCAGGAATGCGGGATCGTTCTTGCCCCAGACCGCCAGGAAAGGCGGCTTCCAACTGCGGAAATACGCCTGGAATTCGGGATAGCGATCGAGGTTGCTTCGATAGTCGAGGATCAGGTCGAGTTGGATATCCTCCGCACCCGGCCGCGCCATGTGGGCGATATCCGAGCTGTAGCCGTCCGGCGACATGCGCCCGGCGTCGGCGCCCGTCATGTACTGCCAGTCGCGAATGGTCTGTGCCGACAGCGACACCCGACAGGCTTCACGATTGGCTGCGGTGGGTTCGCGCCAATAAGTCTGCCAGGGTCCCCAGGCGTCACTCAATCCCTCCAGGTAGGCGTTGCCGTTCTGGCTGATGATGGCGCTGATCCGTTCCGGCCGGGCGCTCGCCATCCGGTAACCGACAGGAGCACCGTAGTCGAAGACGTAAAGTGCGAAGCGGTCGAGCTCCAGCTGATCGACAAAATGCTGCATCACGCGCGCCAGATTGTCGAAGGTGTAATCGAACACGCCTCGCGGAGGCGACGTTGTCTCGCCGAAGCCAGGCAGGTCGGGCGCGATCACGCGATATCGGCCGGACAGTTCGGGGATCAGGTCCCGAAACATGTGGCTGGATGTCGGGAAACCATGCAGCAGCAGGATCACCGGCGCATGTTCAGGTCCCGCCTCGCGATAAAATACCTCGGAGTGACCGACTACTTGCCTGCGAAACCTGACATTCATTGACACCTGCCTGCGAAGCTTTGGCTCAAAGTTGCAATGCACGACCGATGGCGTCTTTCGGAAGTGCCCTCACTTCCAAGATTGCACGGTGACGTGGGCCAGAGGCGTTCTGTCCCATGACGATCCCCTTTGCCTGCAGGATGAACAGAGGTCATCAGTGCATCGACGCCGGCCTTCCGTCTTGCGCATTCCAGGGCGATTTTCGCAAATGTGGACGTGCAATTCTGATAACGTTCCGGCGATTGAAAGACGGCGTTATGCACCATCGCCAGATTGGCGATATTGAACTCTGTTGCTCCCGGAGATGCGACCATGCAGAAAACTTCGATCGATGATCGGGAAACAATGCGGGCGGCCGTTCTCGACGGACCCAACCTGCCGTTCAAGGTCAATTCGATCTCCCGCCCGCAGCCAAAGCGTGGCGAGGTGCTCGTTCGCGTCAGGGCCAGCGGCGTCAATCCGCTCGACCTCAAGATCCGTGCGGGCGAGGCCGCGCACGCTCGCCATCCCCTGCCCGCAGTTCTTGGAATCGACCTCGCCGGTGTCGTCGAAGCCGTTGGCTCCGACGTATCGGGCTTTCGCGAAGGCGATGAGGTCTACGGGATGACTGGCGGTGTTGGCGGCGTGCCGGGCTCGCTGGCCGAATTTGCCACGGTCGATGCCGCCCTGCTCGCGCTCAAGCCAGCCGGCCTGACGATGCGGGAGGCTGCGGCACTGCCGCTGGTCTTCATCACCGCCTGGGAAGGGCTCGTCGATCGCGCACACGTGCAGCCGGACGAAACGGTGCTGGTCCATGGCGGCGCCGGCGGCGTCGGCCACATCGCCGTCCAGCTTGCGAACGCTTTCGGCGCAAAGACATTCGCGACCGGCTCGGCTGAAAGCCTGTCGTTCATCGAGCAGCTCGGCGCTGTTCCGATCAACTATCGCGAGAGAAAGATCGAGGATTATGTAGCCGAGCACACCGACGGTCGCGGCTTCGATCTGATCTACGACACCGTCGGCGGCACGACCCTGGATGCGTCGTTCGGCGCGGTACGACGCTTCGGCCATGTCGTGAGCGCGCTCGGCTGGGGCACGCATGCACTGGCGCCGTTGTCTTTTCGTGCGGCGAGCTATTCCGGCGTCTTCACCCTGCTCCCGCTTTTGACCGGCGAGGGCCGCGCGCATCACGGCGAAATCCTCAAACAGGCCACGCGACTGGTCGACACCGGCAAGTTGCCCTCGCCTCGATCCCCGCCGCTTCACGCTGTCCAAGGTCGGCGAGGCGCACGCCGCGATCGCCTCGGCCAAGGGCAAGATCGTGGTCGATGTTGACGGCTAGATAGGTTTAGGATGGCGCGCCGTGGTCGAAACGCACGCCGATCCGCGCCAAACCGGAATGTGTATCAGCTTGAAAGCCGCGCGACCAAGGCCCGCGCTTCGCGCAGGTCGGCCACACGAGAACCTTCCGTGAAGGCTTCGCAGACGGGCACAAGCATTCGCGCGGCGTCCGCTGGACGGTCCTGCTCGATCCTGAGGCGCGCGAGGCTCAATATGCTTCTCAATTGCCAAAACAACGCGCCCTGCTCTCGGGCCAGCCGCAACGCCTCGTCAAAACATCGTTCCGCGGCCACGGCGGACTGACGTTCTGCTTGCTTCAGAAGCAATACGCCTTTGATGCGCAGAAGCTCAGGCAAATACCAAAGCTCATCCCTCGCCTTGCAGCGCTCGAGAGCCTCGTTGACGATGATAAGCCCCTGCCCGACCTCGCCGGCATCGCCCAGGCAGGCCGCGAACTCGCCCAGCGGAAACAGGAAGCGAGGCAGGAATCTGGCGTCGCCGGCGCGTTCGAGCTCGGCGCGCAACAGTTCCAATCCGGCCGCGAGCTCTCCCCGCCTTGCGATCACCATGCCTTTGAAGCAGCCGGCCCAGAGCCGCCAGACGCGTATGGCGTGGCGCTCGGTATGTTCGAGCAACGCCGAGCCGTAGCGCTCGGCGGCGTCGAAATCGCCAGCCAGGAACGCGATCGGACAGGCGCCCTGCCCCAGCACGCTGCAAAAGGTCAAGGCGTGCCCGTTCGCCAGTCCCTCGTCGATATTCTCCGCGACGAGATGAAACGCCTGATCGGCAAAACCCTGCAGCCAGAGGATACGCGCCCGGAAATAATGCGTCGACGACTGCAGATCGAGCGGAAATATCCTGGGCTTCTCTTCCAGTTCATTCAGGCGCGCGTCGACGCGGTCAATGTGCCGACGTGCTGCCTTCTGATCGCCGAGATAGTGCAGCGACACGGCCAGAAGCCTATCGGCGATAATGGAGTTGGTCGGGTCCGAGGAATTTTCCGCCGCCCTTACGAAACGATGCGCAAATTCGAGCGCCTTGCGGAATTCACCGTTGTTGAACTGGTCGATGCACAGTCCCCAGAGGGCGCGCAGCCGGTACTCCTTGTCATCCAGCCGGTCGGCGAGTTCCAGGGTCGTCGCGAGCGCTGGGGCTGCCTCCCGGGCGCGGCCCACGCCATACATCAGCGACCAGCCCAGCGCGCCCGAGAGCTGCATGCGCAGGCGCGGCGCGGCAACGTCGCCATCATCGAGGTTTGCGAGCGCGAGCTCGACGCGCTGACGACACTCGGCGAACAGCGACATGCGAACCCACAGGGGGATCATCGCAGCCGTCAGCACCACGCCGAGTTGCACATCGCCGTCCGGCGCGAATGCCCAATCGAGGGCGGCGCGCGCATTGTCGATGTGCCGGCCATGGATCGGCAGCCGATCTGGCTGGCTCATTTTGTCCGGGCTGTCGGACCCGATCAGAAGGTCACGGTAGAATTCCGCATGTCGACGCGCGGCTTCCCGATGATACCCTCTGTCTCGAAGCTTTTCGAGGGCATAGACGCGCGTTGTTTCCAGCAGGCGATAATGGGGGCTCTCGCCGCGGAGGTCGGCCACCACAAGCGACTTCACGACAAGACTCGCCACGTGATCCGCCGCCAGGATCGCATCAAGGCCGGTCACGGCGGCAACCGCGGCCAGCGAGAAATCGCCGACAAAAACCGAAAGCCGGCGCAGCAGCTGGGCTTCCGTCTCCGATAGCAGGTCATAGCTCCAATCCAGCGTGGCCCGGAGCGTCTGGTGCCGCGGCAACGCACTGCGGCGACCCGTGGTCAAAAAATTGAACCGGTCATCGAGCAGGGCTGCGATCGCCACGGGACCCAGCAACGCCGCCCGGGCGGCTGCAAACTCGATAGCCAGCGGGATACCGTCGAGACGCCGGCAGATCGCCGCGATGGCATTGAGATTGTCGTCGTCCAGATTGAAGCCGGCTCCCAGGGCGCGGGCGCGAGCCAGAAACAGCGTGACAGCGGGATGGCTGCGCGGATCGCGTTGCTGCCTTTCGTCTTCCGGCGGCACATCGAGCGGCAGAACACGAAAAACACGCTCGCCATCGACCCGCAGCACTTCGCGGCTGGTCGCGAGGACCGTGACACCCTCGCAGTGGTTCATGATGGCTTCGATCAATTCGGCCGCGGCGTCCACGAGGTGCTCGCAATTGTCGAGAACCAGCAAAAGCCGCTTTTTGCCGATCGCCCGCGCGACGGATTCGGCGGAGGTTTGCTGACCGTCGAGCTTGAGGCCCATGACGCTCGCAACCGCCGGCGGCACCAGCGCCGGGTTGGAAAGCGTCGCCAGTTCGACCAGAATCCGGCCGTCTTGAAAATCCTGCGCAACGGCCCGGGCGACCTCAAGCGCCAGCGAGGTCTTCCCGATGCCCCCGGGCCCGGTCAGCGTCACCACGCGACACTCCGACAGAAGGCCTCTCAGTTCCAGAATAGACGAGGCTCTGCCGATTAATTCGAAAGTTGCCGCCGGCACGTTGGTCACGCCGGGCTCGACAGGAAACTGGACCGGCCGAGCGAGGCTTTCCCGCGCCTTTTTTTCTGACATTCCAATTCCCGGACGACGGAAAGAAGACCGTCCAGCTCTTAATCAAACGACACCGGGTTCATGCGGCTGGCATACCGATGCCGCCCAAAATGAGACGACGACCCGCGGGGATGCAACGACGTCGAAGTTACCGTTTTATTCCTGATTTCCAAGGCGTTTTTGCGCGGTGCGGCAAATATGCAGGCTTTGTTCGGATTGTATGGACCATCCTGTCCTGCGGTTCCGTGGCCGCATGTCCATCGTCGTCGCCTACCAGAGATCGATTGAATTATTTCGGGAGTTCAGTTTCGCGACTTCGAGTATCCTTGGCCGCCTTGCTGCTCGGAGGCTGGGGGCCTGGCAGCCGGCGGCAACGCGGTCGGTGGCTGGACCTGGGCGGCGACGGCATCGCAGAACTTGAAGACGGCAGCCACGATCGCGTTAACGACGCGCGTGCGGAAAGTTGCGTCGTTGGCTTTCTGCTCGTCTGAGCGATCGGTGATGACGGCGCTCTCCAGCAGAACTGCGGGCGCGGTGGTTTCGCGCAGGACCACGAGGCCATCGTAGAAAAATACGCCGATCGGCCTGTCGAAGGCCTGCCGGTTCTCCTGCACTTCATGATGATAGGTCGGCGTCAGAAGCGGAGCCTGCGCCAGCATTTCGGTACCGAGCAGCCTGGCAAACTTTCTGCTGTCGTCGAGATAGGCATTGTCACGCGAGATGAAGATCGAGTAGCCGTGAAAGCCGTCCGTATAGGTTCGCATCTGACCATCGAGCATTCCGGTCTTGAGGTATTTGTCCTGTACGGAATCATGATGCAGGGACAGCACGATGTTCGGCCTGCGGCTGGAAAGGTCGCGCGCGCGTTTGGCGAGGTCTGAATCGACCTGGATCACGATTTCCGCCTGCCTGAAATCTTTGGCCCAAAGCTGCTGAACGAGCTCCTGGGCCAGTCTGAGATTGAATTTGTATTCGGGAACGCCGTGCGCGCTCACGGCGCCGTAGTTCGTCTCCGTATGCCCGACGTCGATCGCGATCCGAAAGTCCGGGGGGTTGCAGACGGCCAGCTGCGCTGTCGCTGCCGGTGGCACCTCGCCCTGCGCTGGCGTGGTCGCCGCGTCCGCCGGAACTGAAGCAGGTCCAGGAGCCGGCTTGGGTTCGCCGCTCCCGGACTCTGCCGATGAACCCGGCGCCGCCGCGAACGACATCAGCAGCGCGACGAACCCGGCGAACTGCCAATTGAACCGCAACAGGCTGCGGCCGCGTCCGTTATCGCAATTCATTGATGCGCGCGGCCTCCGATCCGCTAACGCCGTGGCGGCAGGATTTGTCCACGATATCACAGGCTGGCTGGTTTCAATCTCGCCATAAATCGGCCGGGCTGACGCGTCAGCAGAGGTTCCGCGATCTGGCCGATAGCCGATTTCAGGGGTAATTTTGCGTGCTGACGATTCGATGCCGATGACAATGCCGGGATCCGCAATGAACTTGCGACATCTGTACTTCGCGTTCTTGCTGTGGCTGATCCCGCTGCACGCCGGGCGCGCGCAGGATTTGCCGCCACGGCATGAGCTTGACGCGATGGTGAGACAAATCACCAGCAAGCCGGTCCCGACTGCCATTACCTTTCATCGCAGGTCCGGTACTGTCGACGAGCTTTGTCGCCTGGAACCGGCGCGGATGAATCTGACGCGCAACGGCAGCACGGTTCGGGAGTTTTCCGTTCTGGTCGATCATGTCGAAGGCGCGGAATCGCCGCGGCAGTTTTTTGCGACGCTTTCGCGCGTCGCCGTGGATGCCGACGGTGCGGGTCGCGCCTATCATCCCGAAGACCCGCTCGGCAAGGGCGTTTGCGAGCGAATGACCGACGCCGACGGCAAGCCCACGCTCAACGGAATCTGCGCGCTCGACCAATTCTCCAGTGGAGGCGCCTACGTTTTCAGCGGAACGCAAAAGCTTTCGAAAGACACTTTCGTTTCAAGCTGGCTTTCGATGTGGCCCAAAATCCGCGACAGATCGCTCAAACCCATCGTGCTCGCGGACGTCTATCCGGACGTGCCAAAGGACTTCTACTTCTTTCATTGGCGCGAACGCGGGCTTACGGCGTTTTTCAAGAGCAACATCATTCCGAAGGACCGCGAGGGATATCCGTGCCGGTATGGGCCGGCAGACGGCTTGCGCAACGGCTATTTCATCTCGGCCACGACGCTGGAGGCCAATACGGCGCATCGGGCGGACGGCTGCGCGCCACACCGCTATCTCGACGCCGAGCGCGTGCCGTTCATCGTGCTGCCGAAGGGCGGCTTTGGCCAGGTGCAGGTCGGCGACATCGCCATCGTGTGGCGGAAGGACAAGGTCGTGTACGCGGTGGTTGGCGATGGGGGACCGGCAACCAAGCTCGGCGAAGCATCGATCGCGCTGAACGCGATGCTGCTTGGAAAATTCGGCGAGCCCTTTCTCAACATGAAAGCAACGTGGTCGCTCGATATCGACAGTGGCGCCCCGGTCTCGATCCTCGTGCTCGGCGGCACGCATCGAAACCTGCGCGGCGACTACTCGCCGGCTAATGTCGAGGCAGTCGCACGGCAGGAGCTCGCGCATTGGAACGGCCATGGCGATCCGCTGCGCCGGTTCGAAGCCTGCCGTGCGATGGCGCCGGTCAATCCAAAAAAGTGACGTCCGGAATCAGCCAGGCCGCGAACCATCATGGTTAACGGGATTTTAACGCTTGCTGCGACATCTTGACTCAGGGGCGAACATTGCGGCGTTGGAGAAGCGATGTTCGATACGATCATCCTGCTGGCGGGGCCTGTGGAACAGGTCGCGCTGGCATCTGTGCTGCGCGGCCATAATTCGCAGCTCACCATCTACCCGGTGACGACCTCGCAGCATCTCGCCGCCCTCGATCCGGCGATCCTGCCGCGCGCGCGGCTGATCGCTTTTTCGTCACCCGTCATCGTGCCTTCTGGTGTGCTCGCCGCGCTCGGTTTCGGCGCCTATAATTTCCATCCCGGTCCGCCGAATTATCCGGGCTGGGCGCCGGCGCATTTCGCGCTCTATGACGGCGCGACCTCCTTCGGCGCGACGGTGCATGTGATGGCGGAACGCGTCGATTCCGGCCCAATCGTCGATGCAGCGTTGTTTCCGCTTCCCGGCAATATCAGCGTGATGGGCCTGGAGGGGCTGGCTTACGCGCATCTTGCAAAGATGTACTGGAAACTTGCCCGAATGCTCGCGACCGATGCCGCGCCGCTGCCGGTGCAACCCCTGAGCTGGAGCAACAGGAAGAACTCGCGCCGGGCCTATCAGGCGATCTGCGACATTCCGCTCAACATCAGCAAGGAAGAGCTGGAGCGCCGCATGCGCGTGTTCGGCGGCCATCATTTCGGAGTGTCGCCGACGATACACCTTCACGGCGTGGAGTTTCGCGCGATAGGGTGAACCGCGCCTCGCCCGCTCTCAACCTGCCATGACCGGCAGCTTCTCGATCGAGCGCAGGCCGGGGCGTCGGCGCCAGCGCAATTCCGAAGGCGCGACGGCGAGCTTCAGCTTCGGCCAGCGCGTGAACAGCGCCTGCAGCGCGCAGATGGCCTCGATGCGCGCGAGCTGATGGCCGAGGCAAAAATGAATGCCGGTGCCAAAGGAGATATGCCGGTTCGGCCGCCGCTCGAGATCGAGCTGCTCGGGGTGCTCGTTGGCCTCGGGGTCCAAATTGGCCGATACGATCATGGCCATGACCTTGTCGCCTCGCTTCAGGCGAACGCCCTCGAGCTCGACATCCTTCCGCACAAAACGCGGCTTCGAGAACTGCACCGGCGATACGAAACGCAGGAATTCCTCGATCGCGAGGCCGGCCCGGCTCCAGTCCGCCGCAAGCCAGTCGCGCCGGGCGGAATTCTTCAGGAGCTCGAAGACCGCGCCGCTGACGAGGTGGGCCGTCGTCTCCGACCCCGCCATCAGGAGCAGGAACAACATCGACACCATTTCGTCCGAACTGATCTGACCTTGCTCCTTCTCGACCTTCACCAGCTCGGCGATCAGCCCCTCCCCGCCATGTTCCCGGACATGCCGCAGACGCTCTTCGAAATAGAGCCGCATCCTGCGAACGACGGGAATGATGCGCAGAAAGCCGATCAGGCCGGAGAACCGTCCCATCGCATTCGCCCAGGCGATGAATTGCGGCCGGTCTTGTTGCGGCAGGCCGAGCAGCTCGGAAATCACCGACAGCGGCAGCACGCGCGCATAGCGCTGGACCAGATCTGCCGGACTGCCCTGCGCGAACAGCTCATCCGCGAGCGCATCCGCAAGGCGTCGGATATGCGGTTCCATGTCGAGCACGGCACGGCGGCGGAAAGCCTCGTCGACCAGGCCGCGCAGGCGGGCGTGATCCGGCTCGTCGGTCGTCAGCATGTTGCTGGCAAGCCGCGCGATCGAGGCCGGCATCCACCAGCGAAGGCCGGTGACCTCTCCGTTGTCCTTGCGCAAGGAGAACGTCGTGCTTTCCTTCAGCACGCGCGCGGTCGCTTCATAGGTGGTCGTGACCCACACCTTGCCGACCACCGGAAACCGCGTCGCCACGGCGGGGCCTGCAGCGCGGAGCGTTGCAACCGCAGTGGCGGGATCCCGGAAAAATGCTTCGCTGGCGAAATCGACGTGTACGGCCATCGTTCGTCCTTCATAGCTTGCCAGTCGTGGGGGAGATGGTACGCGCCGTCGCCGATGCAAGGGCCGAGTAACGACGCGAAGCGTATTGGTTCCTGACGTCCTACCCGATTCCCCTTCAGGTACATGTCATCTGGCACGATCCGAGGAGGAAAACCGCGAGATGTTCGCAACGGGCAACATCGACTCGGCGCTTTCCTTCTCATGAAGGGATTGTCCGCGATATCGCCGCCCTGGCGCGCCGTCACGCCTGCCATCAAGGTCCCGCGCCCACCCTCCCCGGCAGCCACATCGCGAGCTCCGGGAACAGCACCAGAAGTCCGAGCAGCACGAACATGATGAGATGGAAGGGAATGGTACCCATCACGACGTCGGCGAGCTTCCCGGTCCAGATACTCTGGATCACGAACAGGTTGATCCCGATCGGCGGCGAGATCTGGCCCATCTCGATGAACAGCACCAGGATCACGCCGAACCAGATCGGGTCGACGCCGTATTGCAGCAGCACCGGGTAAAGCAGCGGCACGGTGACGACGATCATGCCGAGGCTTTCGACGAGGCAGCCAAGCACGGTATAGAGCACGAACAGGGCGGCGAAGAACTCCAGCCGCGACAGTTTCAGTCCCACCAGGAATTGCGTGATCTGCTCGCCGACGCCGGCATAGGAGATCGCATAGGAAAAGACGTAGGCTGCATAGATGATGAAGAGAATATTGCCGCACACCCTCACCGTCGCCTGCAGCGCGTGGTGCAGCACGGCAAAATTGAACTCGCCCCAGAAGAAGGCGATGACCATCGCCAGCATGCAGCCGACGGCGGCGGCTTCGGTCGGCGTCACCAGGCCGGAATAGATGCTGCCGATCGTGCCGCCGATCAGCACCACGAAGGGAATGACGTCGACAAAGGCCGAACCGATTTCGCGCGCCGAATGTCTTCGGGTGACGATCGGGCTGACGCCCGGCCGCAGCCAGGCGTGAACGGCGATGTAGCCCATGAACATCGTCGTGAGCAGCAGGCCCGGCAGCACGCCGGCCATGAACAGTTTTGCGACCGACGTCTCGGTGAAGGTGCCGTAGACGATCATGGCGATCGACGGCGGGATCAGGATGCCGAGTGTGCCGCCGGCGGCGAGCGAGCCGGCCGAGAGCCGCGGGCTGTAATTGCGCCGCTGCAATTCCGGCAGCGCCACACGGCCGATGGAAGCCGCCGTCACCACGCTGGAGCCCGAGATCGCCGCAAAGATCGCGCAGCCCGCGATATTGGTCTGCAGGAGCCCGCCGGGCATCCAGGCAACCAGCGTCGACAGGCCGCGATAGACGCGCAGCGAAAGCTTGCTCTCCTGCAGGATCTCCGCCATCAGGATGAACAGCGGGATCGCCGACAGCGTAAAGCTGTCCATGCTGCCCCAGCTCACGAGACCGAGCCCCTTCAGCCCGGCAAGCCCGGCATGAGTCAGGAGATAGAGCACGGACGGCACTAGGATCGCAAACGGGATGGTCATCCCGACGCAAAGCAGGCCGAGGAAAACGGCGAGGATGAAGATGAGCTCGACGCCGGAACTCATTGCACGGCTCCCGCGCGCAGAACCCTCACCTTGGCGATGATGGTCCGCATCAATGCAAGACACAACAAAGCCATGCCTACCCCCATTGAGGTCTGCGGCATCCACAACGGCGTGGCGAGTGGCGTCGGCGCGACATCCTCGGTGTGGAAGGAATTGAGCGCGAGCCGTATCAATTGCCACGTCACCAGCGCGGAAGCCGCGAGAGACATCAGCTCGAACACGATCTGGGAGATGATCCGGACCTGCGGCGACAGGCGCATCTGCACGAATTCGACGCGGTGGAAACCACCGCGGGCTTCGGCTACCGACATGCTGAGGAAGGTAAGCGCTACCAGGAGGTAGCCGCCGACCTCGTCCGTAATCTGCAACGAGGTGCCGAAGATATTGCGCGCGATGGCCTCAGCACCGATCATCACGATCATCGCAAGCAGGAACAGACTGCAGACGGCCTCAGAGCCGATGTCGATCAGGCTCGCACCTGCCGTCGGCACCTGGATGCGATGGACCGCGCCGTCCTCGGAAACCTCCAAATGATCGGACATGGCTAGCGTCCGAGCGCGGCCCGAACCTGCTGCACGGCCCTGGCCGCATCCGGCCCTTTCGACTTCGCCCAGTCATCCCAGAAGCTGGCGACGATTTTGGCGGCCTCGTCCTGATCGGCCTTGCTCGCTTCCGTGACGGTCATGCCACCTTGGGCGAATTTCCTGGTGAGGTTGTCCTCGTCGTTCTCCATCGCGCTTGATATCAAGGGCATGTTGTCCTTGACGATCTTCTTCACCTTCTCCTGTACGTCGGGCGGCAGCTTTGCGAAGCGGTCCTTGTTGGCGATCACGACCGAGTTGAAATAGTTGATGCCGAGTCGATAATTGAATTTCAGCAGATCCTTCCACGTATTGCCGCCGCCCGTGTTGGCGGTCAGCACGCCGTCGACCACGCCGCGGTCGAGCGCCGAAGGAACCTCGGGGGCACCGAGCGTGACCGGCACGGCGCCAAGCCGCTTGATGAACTCGCCCTGCTCCGGCGACGTGACGCGGATCTTCTGACCCTTGAAGTCGGCCAGGCTGGTCAGCTTGTTGCGGGAATAGGCGACCTGAAAGGGATAGAGATACTGGCCGAGAACGACCAGCCCCTTCTTGCCGAACGCCGCTTCGAGATAGGGGTCGACCACGCCCGCCGCCTTCGCATATTCGTCGCGGGTGCGGATCAGCATCGGCAGCCGCAGGATGCCCGCAATCGGCACGTTGCCGGTGAAATACCCGTCGTCGCCCATCTGCACGACGTCGTCGCTGACGGCCTGCGTGATGTTGGTGGTGTTGATCGGGAGCGAGCCGCCGAGATGCAGGCGCACTTTCAACTCGCCATTGGTCTCCTTCTCGATCTGCTCGATGATGACGTTCATGCCCTTGACGGCGGCGACCGTCGCAACAGGGTTATAGATGTAGAGGTCCCAATTCTCCGCGGCTGTCGCGCGAGGCGGCAGCTGGACACAAAGCCCGAACGCCATGATGGAAATGGCGGCAAGCCGAACAATAGCGCATGCGAGCGGGCGCATCGGTTTCTCCCCAGAACTTCTTGTTTCTTGTTCGGGCAGTTTCGCCAACGTCGACGCAGGCGGCAAGGGAGAAGTTTGCCAAATAAGCGCACGCATATGTCGTATGACGGCATATGTCTGACGTGGTCACCGCTACGCCCGCTTGAGGCGAGGCTAGCCCGCAACCGGCGGCGTGCCGTGGGTATGGAAGGACTCGATCGTCTTCAACCCCCAGGCCTGGCCCTTCTTGCGCTCCTCCTCGGTCCAGACGATCGGCTTCCAGTCCGGCGCCAGGATCAGCCGCGCGCCGGCATTCGCCACCTCGACGCGATTGCCGCCGGGCTCCCAGACATAGAGGAAGAAGGTCTGCTGGATCGCATGCTTGTGGGGGCCGGTCTCGATGTGCACGCCGTGCTCGAGGAAGATATCGGCGGCGCGCAGGATCTCCTCGCGGCTGTCGAGTGCATAGGTGACGTGATGGAAGCGCCCCTTCTTGCCGTAATGGTCGCGGGTGTAGGCGAAATCGTAGCTCTTGTTTGACATGGTCATCCACATCGCAGCTTCCGTGCCGTCGTTGAGCACGATCTGCTCGGTGGTGCGCAAGCCGAGATAATTTTCGAAGAAGAGACGGTTGGCCTTGATGTCGACGGCAAGGCAATTGAGATGGTCGAGCCGGCGCACATTGACGCCGCGCGCGGGAAAGCGCTGCGCCTGGTTCTTCAGTGCGGGCTTCAGCTCGGGAGGCGCCTGATACCATTCGGTCTCGTAATAGAGCTCGACGATATGGCCATCAGGATCGCGGCAGCGGAACGCCGGCCCCTGCCCCATGTCGCCGTCGACCCAGCCGATCTCGAACCCCGAGCCTTTCAGCGCGGCAACGCGGCGTTCCAGCGCCTGCGGGCTGCGCGCACGCAAGGCCATGTGCTCCATGCCCGAGGTTTTCGAGCCCGTCAGCTTCAGGGAATAGCGCTCATAATCGTCCCAGCCCCGCAGATACACGGACTCGCCCTTTTGCCCGCTGACGGTCATGCCCATCACGTCGACAAAGAATTTCAGACTTTCCTCCGGCTTCGGCGTCAGCAATTCCATGTGGCCGAGATGGGCGAGATCGAAGATCGGCTCGGGATGCATATGAGCCTCCGTCAGATGAGCGCGCGCGTGACGTCGTCGAACAGCTCGTCGACGGCTGAGGCGCGCGGAATCAGCCCCTGCTGGGCGGTGTATCGCGTGATCAGCTCGAGCGAACGACGGATTTCGTCGGCGGAAAAGCGCGGCGATGCGGGTGACGCCTTGGCGGACTCGGCGAGCAGCTGATGCACCTCACGCACGGCATCGGGATGTTTCGCGGACAAGCTCTCGCTCACGACGACCATGTGGTTGATCGGCTGCACCTTGTGTTTGGCAAACCACGCCTTCTCCTCCGCCGCGACATCGGCAAACAACGGCTTCAGGTCGGGATGTTCGACCTTCTCCCCCAGCACCGCGTCGAGCTCGCCATCGACCAGCATCTGGACGATCTGCTTGCCGGCAGACGCGCGCTTGGTGGCATCCTTGAACTCGGCGACATGGGCGTCCTCGAACGTGACCCAGTCGATCGAATTGAGGTCGACGCCGTAGTCGTTTGCCAGGATGCCGCGCAGCCACGCGCCGGTCGTGGTCGTGAAGGAGCGGATGCCGACGCGCTTGCCGTTGAGACCAGCGGGCTTCAACGTGCCCAGCTTCGCGTTGTAGAGCGCGTAAGCGTGCTGAAACCGCGCCACCACCACATTGGGCAGCAGCACCATCGGCTTGCCAAAGCTTTTGGCCATCAGATAGGTGACGATCGCCATTTCCGCGACGTCGAACGCTTGCTCGCGGACCATGGGCTTGAAGCCCTTATTGGTCGGCGTGTAGTCGACAAAATCGAACTCGACCAGATCGGACTTGATCGCGCCCTTCTTCAGCGCGCTGGTTCCGGGATGATCGCCGAGGAGCGTTCGCAGCCGCATCGTCATCTCAATCTTCCGGCGGCTCGTCGACATAGACGAGCCCGGCCTTCTTCAGGGGCTCGCGCATGTTGTACATGTCAAGTCCGAGCACGCCGGCGGCAAGCAGCTTGCGCTTGCCTTCCTCGTCGGCATGACGCTTCTCACCCTTGGTGACGACCTCGGCGGCATCCTTTGGACTCACAACCACGACCCCGTCATCGTCTGCGATCACGGCATCACCGGGCCGGACATTGATGCCGGCGCAGACCACCGGCACGTTGACCGAGCCCGGTGTCGCCTTCACCGTGCCCTTGGCCGAGATCGCCTTCGACCACACCGGAAAGCCCATCTCACGCAGCGATTTGGCGTCGCGCACGCCGGCATCGATCACGAGCCCCTTGACGCCGCGCGCCATCAGTGACGTCGCGAGCAGGTCGCCGAACATGCCGTCGGTGTTGTCGGCGGAACAGCCGACCACGAGAATGTCGCCGGGCTGACATTGCTCGACCGCGACATGGATCATCCAGTTGTCGCCGGGATGCGCCAGCACCGTCACCGCGGTGCCGGCCGCCTCGCCGCCCTGCCAGACCGGACGCAGATAGGGCTTCATCAGGCCGTTGCGGCCATAGGCCTCGTGCACGGTGGCGACGCCGAGCACGCCGAGCCGCTTCACCAGACTCGGCATCGGTCCGCTTGATGTTCCTGACCACGATATTCTTCATGCCAATTCCTCCACCGCCATCGGGAACAGCCGCTGATAGGCTTCGCCATAGGTCATGGCCTTGCCCGAATTGCGCCCACCCTGCATTCCCCGCTGCAACGCCACGCGCTCGTAATAGGCCCATAGATGCTTTTGCGCGGCGAGAATCTCAAAGCTCTTGCGCTTGGTCTCCCAGACCTCGTCGATGTTGAGGATCACCTGCGGCTTGAAGTTGCACATCTCGGGCTGGTGCGGCTCGAACAGGAACACCGGCGGCGCAGAGTACTGATACTTGGCGTCGGGCTTGTGGCCCATGGCCTGCGCCACCACGCGGGTCTGCTGCGCGAAATGCGCGGCGTCGGGATGATCGAAATTATAGGGATCCTCCAGCGCATGCGTCAGCACAAAGCTTGGATTGAACTCGCGGTAGATGTCGACCATGCGGTCGAAATGCGTTTCGTTGACTTTGAGCGGGTAATCGCCGCAATCGAAGAATTCGATTTCAGCGCCCAGCATTTTGGCCGCGCGTTCCGCCTCGTCCTTGCGGCCGGCCTTCACCGACGCCATCGTCGCGCCCTTTTCCTTCCAGGCGAACTGGCTTTCGCCGCGCTCGCCATAGGACAGGCAGACGATCTTCATGCGGTAGCCGCGCCTGGCATGCAGCGCGATCGCGCCTCCCGCACGCCAGACGAAATCGCCGGGATGGGCGGTGACGACAAGACCAGTTTTCATGCGCACTCCATTTTCGTATGCAGCTCACGCGAATTCGAACAGCCGCGCGGGATTGGAGACCAGGATTTTCTCCTGCACCTCGCGCTCCGGCGCGAACAATGGCACGAGATCGACGAGATCACCGTCATTGGGCATCGCCTTGACGTTCGGGTGCGGCCAGTCCGTGCCCCAGATGACGCGGTCGGCCGCCGTCTCGACAATCTTTCTCGCAAACGGCACCGCGTCGACGAAGGGCGGACCGGCGGAAGACACCCGCTCGCAGCCGCAAACCTTGACCCAGCACTTCTCATCGCGACGCATCAGCTCGATCAGCGTTCTGAATGGCAATTGATCGAGCCCGTCGGAGGCCTTGACGCGGCCCATGTGGTCGATGGTGTAGCGCACGGCGAGATGCGCCAGCATGTCGGCGTATTCGGGGATGTCGATCGCATCGAAATGCAGATCGACGTGCCAATTGAGCGGCGCGATCATCTGGATCACGCGCTCGAACACGCGCTTGTCCGGCACGCCGCCGAGATGGCGCACGAAATTGAAGCGGCAGCCGCGAAAGCCGCCCTCATGCAGCTCGCGCAAGCCGCGCTCGGTGATCCGATCGTCGATGTTGGCGACCGCCCGGTAGGCGCCGCTGCTCGCGGCAATCGCGTCCAGCGCGACGCGATTGTCCGTGCCATGCACGCTGGCATTAACGATCACGGCGCGGCCGACCCCGAGCTTGGCATGCAGCGCGCGAAAATCTTCCAGCGGCGCGTCGGGCGGCGTATAGGGCCGGTTCGGCGCATAGGGATATTTCGCGCCGGGGCCGAAGATGTGGCAGTGCGTATCGCAGGCCAGAGGCGGCAGCTTGAATATCGGCGTCCGGGTATTCGGGTCGGGTCCCGGAATGGTCGGCTTGAACATGAGCTAGTGCCTGCCTTTGGTCGTCACGCGCGCACGGATGGAGGCCGCCTCCTCCACTGCGGGCGCCTGCAGCGAGGCGACGGTCGATCGCACCAATTGCTCGATCGCGCTGGCCGCGTCGGAGCCATCGGCCTCACCGCGCGACAGGCGCGAGACACGCTCCGGAGTGACCAGCGAGTAATACAGGGCGCCGAGCAGGAAGTGGCAGCGCCAGACGATCTCGGTGCGCGGGATGTGCGGCAGGCTGTCACCGATCGCATCGATGAACGAGTGGCTGATGTCGTCAAACGTCTGCGCGATGATCTTGCGCGCGACTTCGTTGCCTTCCGCCGACATCACCGCGCGCAGCCGCGTGAAGCGCGCGCCGCCGCCGGCAAGATCGCTGCCGGAGGAGAAGGCCGGCAGCACATAGGCGCGCACGATCGCCTCAAGCCGGTCCTGCAGATCGCGCACGCGCTTCGCCGCGGCCAAAAGTTCCGCGCGCCGGTGGTTCATCGGCCCGCAGTGGCGGCGATAGATCTCCAGCAACAAGCCGTCCTTGGTCTTGAAATGATAGGTGACGCTGCCGGGATTGGCGCCGGCGGCCTGCGCGATGTCGCGCACCGACACCGCGTTGAAGCCGTTGGTCGAGAACAACTCTTCGGCAGCCGCCAGAATTGCCTCGCGCATGTTCGGCTTGCGGCTATGGGGTTCTTTCCGGCTGAAACCGCGGACCATGATTTGTACGTATGTACAAATCATCAGGTCCGGTCAACAATAAATGTGGGCGGCGCTGCGGCGCCTTGCGCGCTTTACAAGGCCAGGCTCGCTTGAGTGCGCCCGCTCAGGCCTCAGAATGTGACTTCGTAGAACAGCGGATCTTCGACCACGCGCTCCCCATGTGTCTCCGCCGGCGTCGGCTCGTCCACGCGCAGGACCACGCCCTTCGCCTGCTTGTTGAGAGCGGTGACCAGCTCTTCGAGCGGCATCTTTCCCCAGCGTTTCTTGAGCGCCATTTCGTGATTGACGGGGATCATCGCGACCCGGAGGTTCTTCATCTCCTCCAGGCCCTTCTCCTTGAGCGTCGCGTTGTGGCTGCCGTGATGGCCGACCTTGTAGAAGATCGCGCGATTGAGCAGGTCCGGCCCCGTGACGGCCTTTTCGCCAACCTGCCACTTCAGGTCCTGCCACGACAGCCAGTTGCCGACCTGCGCATCCGCAGCAAACAGCAGGACGTCGCCATCCGGCGCGAGCTCGATCGCCAGCACCAGGCTGGTGTTGTTGGTGAGGCTGTCAAGTTGCAGCGCCATTTCGGACGCGCCATCCAGCCAATCGCCGTCGATCCGTCGCCAGGGTTCAGCCTCGGGTCCGTTCGTCTGCCAGTAGTTCTTGCGGAAGAATTCGAGCTCCGGCGTAGTCTGTGCGTAGGCGAAGGGGATTTCGAATTGCTGATCGAAGGGACGGCCGTCGTCCCCGTCGCCAAGCGCAGTGCCCGCCCCGTCCATGAACATTTCAAAGCCGGCCATGGCGAGGCCGTAGGTTTCCTTGTTGGAGGCCGACGGATTGATCTTGCGAAGCGCCTTCTCGTCATGCGGCGGCCCAAGCACATAGAAGCGCGCGCTGACGCCGGACGGCACCTCCGGCTCGTCGCTCGGCAGCCGATAACGCGGCGCATTCACTTTGGACCTGACGTTTGTGAGGGCGTCATTGGTCGTGGGCCCCCTGGTGGCGCCGAAAAATTCCAGGATTCCGCCGAGCTCCGTGGCGTCCTCGGAATCCCCTCCCATTTGCAACCGGCTCAAGCCCATACGCAAAGCCGCAAGCGCCAATCCTTTTTCCTGCTTCAGCTTCCGTGTCAGCTCGTCCCTCTGATCTTCGGTCCATCCGAGCCAAACCTCGCCGACCTTCAACCGGTCGAAGGACGGCTTGGCCTGAACGAAGCCCGACAGATGATCCCAATGCTCGTGGGTGGCCACCAGAACATCAACCTCGCCGCCCGTTGTCGCGACAATGTGGTCCATCACCTTGGTCATGATGGTGCCGGGATCGGACGTGCCCAGAACGACCCCGCAATCGATCATGACGTAGAACGGCCGGCTGCTCCCGTCCGTGCATGGCAGCGAGATCAGAAAGCAGTCGCCAAGCCCCTGGCGGTACATCCTGATTTTCGCCCGATAACCCGCGGAGCCGACCGGGGATCGGCCCGCCACGGCAGAAGTGCCGGCGCGGCCGGCCGCTGCAGCCCGCACCGACGGCTTCTTCGCGGAGGATTTTTTGGCCGACTTCTTCTTCGATGAACGCGCCAACGGTCTTCTCCTATCCATGCACGTGATGGATCATCGCAAAGGGTTCGCGGCCCACCGTCTGGTCGCTGAAGTAATTGGCGCTGAGATCACCGGCGTTGGCAGCAAATCCGAACTGATTTTTGATGCGCCAGGGGCTGTCGACTTTCTTGCGCATCATGTAGCGAACCTCCGCAGTGGCGAGGTCGATGATCAGGGTGCAGCCGCCACGGAAGCGCGCCCCGGGCATGGCCTTCGGCCAGAAACTCTGCGTGATCTCGACGACGAGATCGGACCGGATATTGCCGTCGGGACCGACGCGCCGTACCGGTCGTACCGAGTGCACCTCGATCCGCCGAAGCTCGCCATCATAGGTGCCGATGCGATAGGGCTGCGGCTCGTCGATCCTGAGCAATCCCAGCGCCGCCAATTCTTCGTCGCCGACCGACTTCTTGTCCATCAGCCAGTGCCAGAACGTCTCCGCATTCTTGTTCGACAGTCCATAAGCATCCTCGCGCTCGCTGTTCAGATCCCAATCGGTCGACATCTTCTGCAGCACCTCCTTCACCCTCGCCTGTTTCAGCGGCAAGGGCGGCGCCTCCCAGCGCAAACTGCCGGGCGAGAGATGCTTCACGTCGCGCGGATAAATTCCGCGATCGCGGAACGCCTCGATGAAGGCAACGCGATATCCGAGCCGGTCATTGGGCACGAGATCGGTATCGGCCGTGATCAGTGCACGCAAATATTCGCCAAACATGATATCGACCGGCGGACAATAATCGAGCGCGCGAATGCAGATGTTCAGCATCTGACCCGCCACCTTGCTGGCCTCTCGCGCAAGCCGGTTCACGAGATCGATGGAAATGGCGCCCTGCGGCAGGACGCCCGTGCCGCCGGTGGCGATCCGGCGCAGGTCTTCCGTCCTGCGCTTGTAGATCTGCAGGAATGCATCGAACACGGCCGCGACCAGAACCGCACCGACCAGGTGAGGATCGCCGGTTTTCTGGGCGTCCTCATAGTCACTCTGCTTCGGTATGGCGCGCACCCATTTCGGTGCCTCGTCGCTGCCGTCCTTGGGCATCTGCATCTTGCCGATATAGTCACGCAGCGCGCCATACCGGTCGGTCGCCTCGCCGAACTGGACAGCCAATTGTCCGAGCAGGTTCTGTTCCTCGAGATTACCGCGTGTCGCCGCGATCTGCTGCCGCAGCGCTTCCTGCAGCGTGAAGTGCTGAAACAGCGCGACGATGTCGGCGAAGGCCTCGTGAAAGGCGAATACATCCGGATTGGTTGCTTCGCGGAAGCGACGGTGCACGCCATCCAGCAGGGCATGCGTCGTCTCATGCGCGACGACGTCATGCGACACCGCCGTGAAGACGATGCTACCCTGTATCAATCCCTCTGCCGCGGAGTTGGCGGCCTTGAAATAGCCGAGCAGCAGCGCCTTGTGTTCCGGGCTGTAATAGGCATTCTTGGCGCGCAATGCATGGGGGTAGATGCGCAGCCGCTGCACGTATTTGAGCACCTTCTTTGGTGCGGCGTTTGCGTCGGCTGTCTTCGGAGGCTGCGCTGCCGAGGATGGCTGCGGCCTGGCTTCCTCGACCTCGCGGGGCGCCCACAGCGCGACGCGCCCGAGCGCCTTCTCGAAATGTTCGATGGTCTTCATCGAAACCGCATAGACCATCTGCTGATGAAACTGCGGACTCGCTTCCGAGGGGGCCAGTCCCGACCGTGTCAGGATGTAAGGATGATTCAGGTCGACTGGCGCATAGCAGCACTGGCTTGCCGGATCGACATCGATCACCTCGACATATTCGCCGATCGGTCCGGGTTCCAGATCGTCCTCCCATTTGACCTCGAGCGTCGCTTCGTTGATGCCGATCGTATCAAGCTTGGCGCCAAGCGCCGGATCATAGGCGTAGACGCGCAACGGCCGGACCGCCGGTTGAGGCGGGCTCGGATTCTTGGCGTGTTCGAGTTGATAGTTAAGCACCGCGTTGCCAAACGGCGCCGGCGACGTCGGAGCCTGGGGCGGACCCAGGGGCACGTTCGTAGCTGCATTGGCCAGCGCTTCCCGCAGCGCATCGGACACGTTCGGGTGGTCGGCGAGCGCATACACCACACGCAGCTTGTCGGCGGCGCTCGCGTTGGCCAGATCGCGCGGAATGACGCTTTCAATGTCGGTGTTTTGCGAAAGCTGCAGCGCCTCCAGTTGCAGCATACGTTGCCTCGGGTCTTCTCCGGTGATGCCGAGGCCACCCAGAACCTGCAGAATAGGCAAGGATACGGTGTCGGTCGGGGCTTTGCGTAGCGCGGACGCCACCGCCGGCGCATGCTTCAAGGCTTCATCGGCGCGCAACTTTCCGCGCCCGAGGTGCAGATCGGGCGTTGGCACGGGATGGTCGAGCAGCGCACTGTCGAACAGCGCCGTGCGGATGGCTTCGACCCGCATCCATCCTTCCGGATAGGCATCGACGGCCGTACGGTTCTGCTGCAGCCAGAGTGCGGCTGCGGCCGCCACCTGCGGCGTGGCCGCCGACGTCCCGGCGCCGTCGTAATCGATCATGTCGGAGCAACCCAGGCGCGCCCATGGCACGTTCGGTGTCGGCGCCGCAATCGCCGTCGACATCTTGTCGATCGGTCCGTAGTTGCCGGCCATCTGGTTCAGCGCGAGGTCGGCATATGGTTTGCCGTTCGCCATCACTCCGCAGGCGGCCACCACGCGGTTGAAGCGCGCGGGATAGACGACGTTGTGGGTCGGCAGATTGCCGAAATTGTTGCCGGCTGCCGTGACGATGAACACGCCCTGCTCGTACAGCGCGTTCACCGCATCCGCCCAGGCCTGCGAAGCGAGCCCGCCCATGCTCATGGTGATGATGTCGACGCGGGTCCCGGCCGCATTCAGCCCATGCACATAGTCGAACGCCTTTGCGATCGCGCTGTTGCTGAAGAGCACGACGCGGTTGGCGACCCGGACCGGGACCACTTCGGCAAACGGTGCCCCGCCAAGCGCAGTCGCCGGCGGGATCGCGCTACCGGCCAGGATACTTAGCGTGCCGGTGCCATGACCGAGATTGGTCAGAAGTCCGCTGGTCTGGTCACTGGCGTCATTGGGATTGTCGTCATCGACGAAATTGCGCGCGATGTCCCGCCGCAGGTGTTTCGGCAACGAATGGTGCTTTGGATCGTAGCCGGTATCGAAATGGGCGATGCGGACTTTTGACCCGACGTTCGGGCCGCCGATTGCGGCCAGCGCGGCGTTGAATTGCGAATGCGTGTCGTCGCGGAACCAGTAATTGTCGCTGTTTGCAGGGAAAGCGGGATTTTGCGGGTCATGGTCGGCGCAAGATTGCACCAGCGATTGACCGGCCTCTGAAGGGCTTCCCGTGATCCATTTCTGCTCAATGTCCGGCTCAGCGAATTTCGGCGGAGCGGCGCCCGCAATTCCGAAGCCCTGCTGCATCAGCGCATGGCACAGATCCCATGGGTTTTTCGTGTCGGCGGCGGCCGTCGGCTTCAGCACATACCAGACGTCGTCGGCGACAGCGCCGAGCGCGGATTGCGAGCCGATGCTCTTGAACAGCGGCTCGACCTCAAATGGTACAGCCGTTGCACCAAATGTCAGCTTCGTCTCGGAAAGACCAGGCGCAGCCTTGACTAAAATGCGCTGCATCGCAATCACCTACGGTAACGCAAATATCAAAATCAAATCGATCAATAACTCCAGCGTAGCGCAGAGATCGGCGCGAATCAACCACCGCGAGCGCGACGACTTAGCGCACGGCGGGCGGTAGACGGCCGACTTGACCGATTTATGTCAGAGGGCGTGTCCTTCGCGCGAGGCTCATCGCGCATTCGCCGGCGCATGCACGGGCCATAAATCCTCGCGCCAGTGCAGCGCGATCGCGGCCATGGCCATCAATCCGGACGCCGCATAGAGCGTACCGGTCGCGGTATAGCCGATCAGATCGATCAGGCTGCCCGCCGAAAGCAGCCCGAGCGGCAGGCCGTAGATCACCATCATGCGTACACCCATCACGCGGCCGCGGAGATGTGCGCTCGCGGTGCGCATCAGGATCACGGCGGCGGAGATCATCGACAGGCTCTGCGCGATGCCGGCAAGCACCAGGCAGGCCATCGCCACCGGCATCGTCCTGATCTCCACGAACACCAGGAGCATCGCGTACCAGGCAAGCGTGGCGCCGATCAAAAGGCGAGCGATACGAACGCCGCCGGCCAGGCTGAGCGTTATCGAACCGATGAGCGAGCCAGCCGCGAAGCTCGCCGAGAGCAAGCCGAGCCCGGCCTGGTCCGTATGAAAGATTGCGCTGGCGACGTAAGGCAGCAATCCGTTTGTAAGGGGAAATGCGGTGAGATTGGCCAGAAAGGCGACGCAGAGCACCGGCAGCATTCCAGGACCGCTCCAGGCATAGACAATACCCTCCCTCAGGTCGCGCCACAGTGACGACACGGGCCAATCACCCGCCGAATGATGGGCCGCGCCGTGAGGCCTCTCTGCACTCATGCAGAGCGTGAGGACAGCGGCCGTGAGATAGAGGCAGGCGATCGCCACATACGCAAAGCCAATGCCAAAAGCGGCGAACAGTCCGGTCCCCGTCAATGCGCCGGCGATACGCGCACTATCCTGCGTCGTACGCGATACGCTGATCGCGCCAACCAGTCTTTCAGGCGGCATGATGTCGGCGAGCAGCGCGCCGCGCACGCCGAGGTCCGAGGGGCGGACCAACCCCATGATCGTCACGATGATCATGACGTTGAGCGGAGCCAGATGGCCGGTCAGCGCCAGCGTCATGATGGTCGTCGCGAGTACAGTGTAGGTGAAGCGCATGCCGGCCAGAAGATCCCGATGCCCGATGCGATCTCCGATCATGCCGAATACCGGCGCGATCAGTGTCCCGGCATAGTTCAGCGATGCGAGCACGGTCAGCATCAACACCGAGCCGGTTTCGGTCATGATGTACCAGCCGAGCACCAGATTCTCCACCTCGAACGCCCAGGAGGTGATGAGATCGGCGGGCCACTGGAAGCGATAATTGCGGATGCTGAAGGGTGCGAGCGCGGAAATCCGCGCGGGCCCGCTCAAGACGCGACGACGTGTTTCACGGCGTTCCACCCTGCCCTGTTCTTGTTATGTTGGACGCGAGCGTAACGTTGGCGGAGGCGGTGTCAACCCGGCCATCCACATCGCCGCAATGCAGGCGCTACCCCACCACGTGCCGAACCGCCGCACGGGTGAGAAAGCGCAGCTTTTCGTTCAGAGGGAAGCGGCCGAAATTGGTCTTGACCGCCCCTAACGTGAACGCTGTCTTCTTCGAATAGTCGATGCGCACGCCGACAATCACGGGCCTGCCGCCGGCGGCGATCTCGTTGGCCTTTCCGATCGCGCCTGATATCGACTCGTTGTCGTTCATCGGCAGATAGGCCGCGCCGGTGGCGATCGCTACGCCCTCGATGTTGAGCTTGCCGATCCGGGTGCACGGCTTGCGGCCATAGGGAATGGCCTGCGCCTGCCCGATCTGCGCCAGCTCGCCGTCGTTGAAGACGTAGTAGACCACGCCGAGATTATTGGTAGCCGCGGTCAATATCTCCATGCAGGTCATCATGAAGGCGCCGTCGCCGACAATCGCCTGCACCGAACGGTCGGGACAGGCAAGCTTGGCACCGATCGCGGCCGGCACGGCATAGCCCATGCAGTTGAAATCGGTCGGCAGGATCACGCTCTTCGGGGCAAAGATCGGCATCAGCTCGGCCGTGAGGAAGGTGTGGTTGCCGTCGTCGATGGCGATGATGCCGTTGTCCGGCATCTCGCGCCGCAGTCCGTCGAAGAAGCGTGCAGGATTGACAATGTCCCTGGCGTCGTTTCGGTACCAGCTTTCGCGATAGGCGGCCTTATCGCCCTTGATCTTCTCACGCAACGCGCCGCTTGCGTTTCGTCGTGGCAGTTTCGCTTCAATCGCGTTCTGGAGCTGCATCAATACTGCGCCGGCATCACCTGTTATGGCGACCTTGGCCGGATGATTGGCGTTGAATACGTCCGGATTGATATCGATGTGAACGAGATTGGCAGGCACATCCGCGCCATAGCTGCCGGTTGCGATCTCGGAAAACCGCGTACCGATCGCGATCATGCAGTCGCAGTCCTTGAAGGCGTTCTGCGCCGCCGGCACGGCGGAAGCCCCAAAACCGAAGCCGACATGGAGCGGATGGTTGGCGGGAAACACCGACAAGCCCTGCAAAGTGGTGGCAACCGGTGCGTCCAGCCACTCGGCGAGGCGGATGAGCTCTCCCGTAGCGTCGCGCGCGCCCCAGCCGGCGAAGACGCAAGGGTGTTTGGCATCGCGCAGCAGGTCGACGGCCTGCGCCATCTCTCCGGCGGCTTCGACGCGCGGCGGCGACGGCGGCTGAAACTGCGGGAGCTCACCCGCCTCATCCGTCAACAGCAGGATATTGACCGGCAGCTCCACAAAGACCGGCCCCGGCTCGCCCGACGTCGCGATCCTGTAGGCCTCGAACAGCGTGGGTACGACCTGGTCATGACGGTCGACCCGGAACGTCGCCTTGGTCAGCCCGCTCATGAATTTGTGGGTGTCCATCTGGTGCAATTGATAGCGGTGGCCGGTGTCGCTGCGTGGCCCGCCCGACAACACCAGCATCGGCACGCCATCCAGAAAGGCTTCGCCGATGCCGCTTGCCGCATGGGTCAGCCCCGCGGCCGGCACCACCGTCAGCACACCGATGGAATCGGAGAGCCGGCCGACTGCATCGGCCATGAACGATGCCCCGCCTTCATGCGTGACCAGCACCTGCGTGATGCGGTTGGAGTTGTTGAGCGCATCATACAGCTCGGTCGTATGCACGCCCGGAATCCCGAACGTGAAGCGCGCGCCGATCTGCTCCAGCGCATAAACCGTGAGCCAGGCTCCGGTTCTCTTCATGGCGGCTAGCTCCCTGATGTTCTTCCGTCGATCGAAGCGGCGGCGATGCGTCCCGAGAGAATGCAGCCGCCGAGAAACGTCCCTTCCAGCGCGCGCAAGCCATGCACGCCGCCGCCGCCAAAACCAGCCACCTTGCCGACCGCATAGAGACCGGAGATGGGCTGGCCCGATGCATCCAGCACCCTGCTCTGCAGATCGGTCTGGATGCCGCCGAGGCTCTTGCGGCTGATGATGAATTCACGAACCGCGATCAGCGGCAATGCCTTTGCATCGTTGATCGGCTGAAATTTGCAGAGCCGGATGCGGTCGCCGCGATACTTTTGCAAGGCCGCGATGCGGCGCAGTTGCTCGTCATTCATCAGCTTCTCACCGCGGGCGATGGTGGCGTCATAATGATCGACGGCATCCCTGACGAGGGCGAGCTCGACGGCATTGTCGCCTTGCAGCGCGTTCATCTTCTCGACCAGTTCCGGCAGTGAGCCGGCGGTGACAAAATCCTGGCAATTGGCGATCATCTCGTTCACCAGCCAGCGATTGCCCAACAGGACGTCGCGCAGGACGCCGAGCTTTTTCCTGTCGCGGATCGAGGGATTGTGCTCGGCGCCCGAGATTGCCAATTCCTTCAGTGCGATCTTCATGTTCATGAGCTGCCAGGAATATTGCCGCTCCTGCCTGCAGATGTCGGTGACCAGCCGCCGCGTGTCGAAACCCGACACCAGCGGCTGCGACCCCATGCGCTCGCCCCGCCAGTTCAGCCACAGCGCCGAGCGCGGCGGCACCAGCGAGAGGCCGTGCATGGGCTTGCGTGGCTTCGGGTGATGAACGCCGGCGGCGTAATTCCACATGTTGTCGAGATGCGTCAGCACGCCACCCGCCGCTACCGTCGCATCGTGCAATTTGCCGTCGGCGAAGCGATGCGAGCCGGAGAGCAATGTCGCCGGCGGCCTGCCCCAATCGCGATGCCAGTTCTGCCGCACGCGACTGAGATCGCCGCCATTGATGCCACCACCGGCCACCACCACCTGCTCGGCCTTCACTTCAAACGGCGCGCCGGTCTTCTCGTCGACGCCGGCGGCGCCATCGACCCGGCCGCTCTGCTGGGTGAGCCGCTCGACCCGCTGGTTGAAGCGAAGCGTCAGGCGTGCGACATTGCGATGGCCACGCAGCGCCGCGATCAGCGCCTCCGCCAGCCCCTTCCCGGTGCCCCAGCTCACATGAAAACGCGGCACGGAATTGCCGGGAATGAATTCGCCACGTTCGACCCAATTGACGACGGGCAGGAAGCTGACGCCGTGGCGGCGCACCCAGGGATAGACGTCGGCTGAGCAGCGCGACACGTAGGTTTCGGCCCAGGCCCGCGGCCAGCGATCTTCGGGGGTGAACTCGGCAAAGCTGCACCAGTCGCGCAAGGCCAGATCGACGGAATCGCGGATGCCTTGGCGGCGCTGCTCCGGCGAGTCGACAAAGAACATGCCGCCAAAGCTTTCGCGCGCCAGCCCGCCAAACACCGCCTCTTCGTCGCGGTCGACCAGCAGCACGGATTTACCCCCGTCGAGCAGATCGAGCGCCGTGGTAATGCCGGCGATGCCGCCGCCGATGATGAGTACGTCGGTCCGGTCCATGCCCCTTGCTTTTCAGTTTCCCCTCTCAGGCGAGTATCACGGTTTTGCCCGCCTGTAGACCGGCGTCACCTGACCGCTGGCGGCTGCGCCAAAACGCGCACCTTCGGCGTTGGTAAACCGGACGTTAAGGCCAACCGGCTCCTGGAAGATGAAAAAACCCCGGTTTCTCAAGCGCTCTTAACGATTTCGGCCGGGCTCGTACGGCAACTCCGCCAAAATACGATAGATTTAACGGAGTAGCGGCTTTGGCGGCTTAACCGTTTGTGCAAGGACGCGTCCCATAGTGGTTCCGGGGTCCATCTCATGACTTGCCAGGTTTAGCCCGTGACATCCTTTGGACGTGTGATTTCGGTACGCGGCTCGTTCGCTCGGGTCGGGGTTTTGGCACAAAACCAGATGCCGCTCTCGGAGGTCCGGGGCACCGTTGGCCGCTTTGTCAGCATCCGCTGCGCCAACGCCACCATCGTCGCCATGATCACCGACGCCACGTCGGAAAACCTGCCAGCCTCGGCCGACTACATCGCGAGCGCCGGCGTCGACCTGCTCGGCGAAATCGTCGGCGGCGAGAAGCCAAAATTCCAGCGTGGTGTCACCCATTACCCGACCATCGGCGACACGGTCGAGCTGATCAGCAACCAGGAACTGCGCACGGTCTATGCGCCCTCCGGCTCCGACCAGATCAATGTCGGCACGTTGCAGCAGGACCCCTCCGTCATCGCCTATGTCGACGTCGAGGAAATGCTTTCCAAGCACTTTGCGGTGCTGGGCTCGACCGGCGTCGGTAAATCGACCGGCGTCTCGCTGCTGCTCAACGAGATCCTGAAATCTCGCCCGAATCTGCGTCTCTTCCTGCTCGACGTTCACAACGAATATGGCCGTTGCTTCGGCGACCGCGCACAGGTGCTCAACCCGCGCAACCTGAAACTGCCGTTCTGGCTGTTCAACTTCGAGGAAATCGTCGACGTCCTGTTCGCGGGCCGCCCCGGCATCCCCGACGAATTGGATATCCTCGCCGAAGTCATCCCGATGGCAAAGGGTATCTATACCCAATACCAGAACGCCGACCGCATCGGGTTGAAGCGTGCCGATCCCAAGCAGGTCGGCTACACCGTCGATACCCCGGTGCCGTACCGCCTGGTCGACCTGATCTCGTTGATCGACGAGCGCATGGGCAAGCTGGAGAACCGCTCGTCGCGCATCATCTATCACAAGCTGATCTCGCGCATCGAAACCGTGCGCAACGATCCGCGCTACACCTTCATGTTCGACAATGCCAATGTCGGCGGCGACACCATGGCGGAAGTGATCAGCTATCTGTTCCGCCTGCCCGCCAATGGCCGGCCGATGACGGTGATGCAGCTCGCCGGCTTCCCGGCCGAGGTCATCGATTCCGTGGTGTCGGTGCTGTGCCGCATGGCCTTCGATTTCGGCCTCTGGAGCGATGGCGTCTCGCCCTTGCTGTTCGTCTGCGAGGAAGCCCACCGCTACGCCTCCGCCGACCGCAATATCGGCTTCGGCCCGACCCGAAAGGCCATTTCGCGTATCGCCAAGGAAGGCCGCAAATACGGCGTCTATCTCGGTCTGGTGACACAGCGTCCGGCCGAGCTCGACGCCACCATCATCTCCCAGTGCAATACGCTGTTCTCGATGCGATTGGCGAATGACCGCGACCAGGCGCTGCTGCGCTCGGCGGTATCGGATGCCGCCGCGAACCTGCTCTCCTTCGTACCCTCGCTCGGTACCCGCGAAGTGCTGGCCTTCGGCGAAGGCGTGGCGCTGCCGACGCGGCTGCGCTTCAAGGAAGTGCCGCCGCACCAACTGCCGCGCAGCGACGCCGCGATCAAGACCGTGCCGACGGTGGCGGCCGGCCACGACATGCACTTCGTCAGCGCGGTGCTGGAACGCTGGCGCGGCGCGACCTCGCAGCGTGACACGCATTCCCCCAATGACCCCGTTCTTGCCGAGCGGCCGTCGCAGCGCGTGCTTTCCCCGGTCGATGCGCCGATGCTGCAGCCCTCGCAGGGGCTCGATCCCGATCGCTTCTCGCTGCTGAAGAAGCCGCTGCGGTAGAAACCTCGCGCTTTGCGCTGAAATCGCGCTTCCATTATGGTTTCGGCCTGTCTTTCGATATGCCGGAGCCCTTGAGATGACCCAGCCCTCAGCCAAACGCTTCGCCGCGCCCGCCATCGACACGCTGCCGGAGGACATCCGCACGCGGCTGCTCACCGTGCAGGAGAAATCCGGCTTCGTGCCGAACGTGTTCCTGACCCTGGCGCGGCGGCCGGACGAATTCCGCGCCTTCTTTGCCTATCACGACGCCCTGATGGACAAGGAAGGCGGGCTCACCAAAGCCGAGCGCGAGATGATCGTGGTGGCGACCTCGGCCGCCAACCAGTGCCAGTATTGCGTGATTGCGCATGGCGCAATCCTGCGCATCCGCGCCAAGAACCCGCTGATCGCGGATCAGATCGCCGTGAACTACCGCAAGGCCGACATCACGCTGCGTCAGCGCGCCATGCTCGACTTCGCGATGAAGGTGAGCCGCGCGGCGGAAGAAGTCTCCGACGCCGATTTTGCGGCGTTGGCGGTCCATGGCTTCAGCGAGGACGACATCTGGGACATTACGGCCATATCGGCGTTCTTCGCGCTCTCGAACCGCCTGGCGAATGTCACGGGCATGCGCGCCAATGACGAGTTCTACCTGATGGGACGCGTGCCGAAGTAACACATGCGGTATCGCTAATCTTCGTCGGCCGGCCCGCACCAGCCGGGCAGATAGATCGCGTCGTGGCTCTTGGCCGCGGCAAGCGCCTTTTCCAGCGCCTTGGAGAAATGATCCTCGACCATCTTGCGCTGGACATGACGGCGCAAATAATCGGCCCAGAGGAACTCGCTGAACGGCGTCGTATCCTTGGAGAAGCCACCGGCGCGGCGCAATTCGCCTGCGAGGCTGCGATACGGATCGTCCTTGAGATCCTTGATCGACTTCGGCAGATCCTTGAAGTGCCGGCGCTCGCCCTTGGCGTCATAGGGATAGACCCAGCGCTTGTTGTCCATCACGCCCCAGAAGGCGTCCTTTTCGACCATCCTGAGATCGCCGATCACGGTCACCAGGATATCCTTGATGCCTTCGTCGTGAAGCGCACGCGCCAGGTGATGATGATCCACGACATAATAGCGCTTGTCCGGCCCGATCACGACCGGGATCATGTGCTTGCCGATCGCCTTGCTCTGCTTTTTCTCGTCCTGTTCGGCGAAGCGCGTGCGCTTCTCCTTGACCTCGCGCATGCCGACGGTCATCTGGGTCGGGCGCAGATCGAGGATCGGGATCGGGTGGACGCTGGGCTCGCGTGGACCGGACATCGCTTGCAACTCCCGTAGTTGGCTGCCAAATAATTCCCTGAAATCGTTCAATTATGGCACGGCGGCGCGGGCGATCAAATGGCTTTGCGCACGCTGAAGGGGAATTGAGACAAATGCTGCGGACCGCAGGCGACCGGACACCAAAGCCGCGAGTGATCCGGCTCGGCAGCCGAGAGGTCATCGCCGAGGGGCTGCAGCTCAGCTTCTGGGCCGACATCAGTCACCGCTGCATGACGGCGTCCTGGCCGTCCTTCATCGCCGGTGCGGTCTTCGTCTTTATCGCCTTCAACGCCGCATTCGCGGCGCTGTACTGGATCGGCAATGATCCGATCTCCAACGTGCCCCACAAGGCCTACATCGACTATCTCTATTTCAGCATCGAGACGCTCTCGACCGCCGGCTACGGCGACATGCATCCGCAGACCCATTACGGCCACTTCATCGCGGCGGTCGAGCTCTTCACCGGCATCTTCTCGATGTCGCTGATGACCGGGCTGATCTTCGCCCGGTTTTCCCGGCCAAGCTCGCGGGTGCTGTTCGCCAACAGCGCCGTCATCTCCAAACACGAAGGCGCGCTGACGCTGATGGTCCGCTTCGCGAACGAGCGGCACAATGTCATCAGCAATGCCACCGCCAAGCTCTGGATCCTCAAGAACCTTGTCACGGCGGAAGGCCATCCGGCGCGGCGTTTCGACGAGTTGCGGCTACTGAAGAACGAAAGTCCGGCCTTCGCGCTGAGCTGGACGCTCTACCATGTGATCGACGAGCAAAGCCCGCTCTTTGGGCTGACGGCCGAAGACCTGGAGGCATCGGACATTTCGGTCGTGGCGGTGGTCACCGGCTATGATGTTGTTGCGGCGCAAACCGTGCATGCTCGAAAGACTTACGACCATTCCGACATCATGTTTGGCCAGCGCTACGTCGACGTCGTCTACCCCTCGGTCGATGGCCGCGTCAGGATCGATTACGGCAGGTTCCATGACACTTTCGAAGGTTAACCTTTGTATGCATTTGCGGCGTACCAACATTTCCTGTGTGCGCCGCTGTGGCCGTGCTACATTTTGCAAACTACAGCTCTAGGTTTCGGAAGCCGAAGCAGTGAAGATTGAGCGGCCCATCGCGACGGAGGAAGAGCACCGCGTGCTGCAATTCCGGCCACGCAATGCGCCGCAAGCCCAGGCCTTGCGGGGTAACGCCGTCGTCAAGCAGCTGCATCACGATCCGGCGCCCGAGCCAGCCGAGCTGTCGCGCCTCGACCTTTCGCGTTACGAGAAACCCCGGGAGGAACCGGACGATTTCCGCCACCGCATGCTCGCCAATATCGCCGCCTTCGCCTTCACCGTTGCGCTCACGGCGGTCGGCATCTGGCTTGCCATGAGCATCGCCGACCTGCGCAAGACCCAGGATTGCGTGCTGATGGGCCGGCATGACTGCATCCGGATTTCCACCCAGTAAAACCGGTGCCCGACCGGGCCCGCGCAGCTGCCTCAAATTCGACCTGACCCGCCCTGTCCGCCTCCATTGAACTAACGGCGGCGCTCCGATATACGGGCACTCAACTCACGGGCGGCGGGAACAGGGATCCCGGGCGTGAACGCCTGCCCGCCCAATCAATCTGGATTTATATCCAATATATCAAAGGCTTAGTGATGTCATCCACATTCGATCAGGTCGCCACGATCATCGCTGAAACCTGCGACATCCCGCGCGACACGATCACGCCGGATAGCCACGCGATCGATGATCTCGGCATCGACAGCCTCGATTTCCTCGACATCGCCTTTGCCATCGACAAGGCCTTCGGGATCAAACTGCCGCTGGAAAAATGGACCCAGGAAGTCAACGACGGCAAGGCGACCACCGAACAGTATTTCGTGCTGAAGAACCTCTGCGCCCGCATCGACGAACTGGTCGCCGCCAAGGGCGCCGGCGCATAAAGGGCGCGGTGCGCGCGTCATGCATCTCGAATATTTCCAGATGATCGACCGTATTCTCGACCTCGACACGGTCGAGAAGAAAATCACGGTCGAATCCCATGTGCCCGAGCAGAGCACGATCTTCGAAGGGCATTTCCCCGGCTATCCGATCATGCCCGGCGTGCTCCTGATCGAATCGATGGCGCAGACCTCGGGCTGGCTGCTGGTTGCGCTGATGAACTTCGAGCGCATGCCGTTCCTGGCCGCGGTCAAGGAAGCCAAAATGCGCGGCTTCGTCTCGCCCGGCGAGACGCTCACGATCGATGCCAGCCTGGTTCACGAAGGCTCGGGCTATGCCATCACCGAGGCCAGGATCAAGGTTGGAGGCAAGCTCCGCTCCAACTCGACGCTGACCTTCAGCCACGTGCCCTTCCCCAATCCCGATCTGCGCGGCCACATGGTTGCCGTGGCCAAGCGCATCGGTTTTCCGCAGCGAGCGCTGCAGCCATGACCGACACGCCGGCTTTGAAGTCGGAACCAGCGGAAGTCTGGATCACCGGCATTGGCCTCGCTACGTCACTCGGCGAAGGGCTGGATGCGAACTGGGACGCGCTCAATGCCGGGCGCGTCAACGTCGACGAGAAAAATTTCGCGCCTTACGTCGTGCATCCCTTTATGCAGGTGAATCTCGACACGCAGATCCCGAAAAAGGGCGACCAGCGCCAGATGGAGGCGTGGCAGCGCATCGGCACCTATGCCGCCGGCCTCGCGCTGGAATCGGCAGGGGTCAAGGGCGACAAGCAGATCCTGGGACGAATGGACATGGTGATCGCCGCCGGCGGCGGCGAGCGCGACATCCGCGTCGACACCACGATCCTGAATGCGCACGCCAAGGGCAATGCGGCTCCGGGCTTCCTGAACGAACGGCTGATGAGCGATTTGCGCCCGACGCTGTTCCTGGCGCAGCTCTCCAACCTATTGGCCGGCAACATCGCCATCGTGCACGGCGTCAGCGGCACATCGCGTACCTTCATGGGCGAGGAAGCCGCCGGCGTAGACGCAGCACGGATTGCGCTCGCGCGCATTGCCGCCGGGCAAAGCGACATCGCGCTGATCGGCGGCTCGCACAATGGCGAGCGCAAGGATCTGCTCGTTCTCTACGAGTTCGGCGATTACAATCTCCGCGACAAGTTCGCGCCGGTCTGGGCGCGGCAGGAGCACAGCGGTTTCGCGCTCGGCTCCACGGGGGCGTTTCTGGTCATCGAATCCAAAGCGCACGCGACCGCGCGCGGGGCAAAGCCGTTTGCGCGCCTGACCCGCGTGGTCTCCGACCGCAGCGCTCGCCGGCAGCCGGGCGAGATCACCGTTTCGCTCGCGAAATTGTGGTCCGAACTCGGCGAGCTCAGGGGTGGCGGCGCCATCCTCACGGGTGCGACCGGCGCCGAGCCCGCGACATCGGAGGAGCGAACCTTCCTCGGCGAGCATCCGGACTTCGCCGTGCGCGCCACCGGCACCCCTTTTGGTCATAACCTGGACACCCAGTTTGCGCTGGGCATCGGGCTTGCAGCGCTGTCGATCTCGCGCGGCGCGCTGTTTCCGCCCGGCGATTCCTCCGGCGTGGAGATTGAAATGTCCAAGCCGCCGACCCAGATTGTGGTAACGGCCACCGGACACTGGCGGGGCGAAGGCATGGCGTTGGTCGAGGCCATCGGTTAAGGCAATAGCTCGGGCGCGCCAGGCGTTGTGAGAGGTGGGGACAACATGACAGCACCACGCGACAAGTTCGGCAGACCGATCGTCGTCATCACCGGAATGGGGGTGATCACGTCGCTGGGCGCCGGCAAGACCGACAATTGGGCCAAGCTCACCGCCGGCGAATCCGGCATCCGCACGCTGAGCCGCTTTCCCATCGAGGGCCTCAAGACCACGATGGCCGGGACCATCGACTTTATCCCGGTCGAGCCGTTTTCATCCGTGGGTCTCTCCGAACGTCTCGCCGTGCTCGCCGCCGAAGAAGCCATCGCGCAGGCCGGCATCGGAGCCAAGGGCGATTTTCCCGGCCCGCTGTTCCTTGCGGTTCCCCCCGTCGAGATCGAATGGCCGCAGCGCGAGGAGCTCGGCAAGACTGTCGGCACACCCGACTTCAGCTATGACGATCTCCTGAGCGTCTGCGGCGGCGGCAAATTCGAACCTTATCACCATCGCTTCCAGATGGGTTCGGTCGCGGATTTCCTGGCGGAGACTTTCGGAACCAAAGGGTCGCCGATCTCGCTGTCGACGGCCTGCGCCTCCGGCGCGACCGCGATTCAGCTCGGAGTCGAAGCCATCCGTCGCGGTGAGACCGATGCTGCGTTGTGCGCGGGGACCGAAGCTTCCGTCAACCAGGAAGGCCTGGTGCGCTTCTCGCTGTTATCGGCGCTGTCGACCCAGAACATTCCGCCTCAGGCGGCATCGAAACCGTTCTCCAAGAATCGCGACGGCTTCGTCATGGCCGAGGGCGCCGGTGCCCTGGTGCTGGAGAGCTATGAGGCGGCAATCGCGCGCGGCGCGCCGATCCTCGGCGTGATCGCCGGCTGCGGCGAGCTTACCGACTCCTTCCACCGCACCCGCTCGAGTCCGGATGGCAAGCCGATCATCGGTTGCATGCTGAAGACGCTCGCAGACGCCGGCATGACACCCGAGCAGATCGACCACATCAATGCGCACGGCACCGCGACGCCGGAAAACGACAAGATGGAATTTCAGACCACCTCCATCGTGTTCGGCGAGCGCGCCAGGCAGATTCCAGTGACATCGAACAAATCGATGGTGGGCCACACCATCTCGGCAGCCGGCGCAGTCGAAGCCGTGTTTTCGCTCTTGACGCTCGAGCATCAACGCATCCCGCCGACGATCAACTACGAAATCCCGGATCCCACGATCCAGTTCGACGTCGTCGGCAACAAGGCACGCGACGCGCGTGTCACCGCCGTGATGTCCAACTCGTTCGGCTTCGGCGGCCAGAACGCTTCGCTGATTCTGACGCGTGAACCGGCCTAGCCGGCTCGCCCGTTTTGCCGATGTCGACGCCTATCAAGAAGCGAATTCGCGGCGTGGCAAAGCCGCTCGGCGAGGCGGCGCTCGGTGCGCTCACCATCGGCATGCTGCGCACCACCCGTTATTTCGATCCCGACAAGACGGCCAACATGTTCGGCCGCATCGCCCGCCTGGTCGGACCCAGATTGCGCGAACAGCGGATCGGTCGCGCCAATCTGACCGCGGCCTTCCCTGAGAAATCACCCGAAGAGATCGAAGCTATCCTGGACGGAGTCTGGGACAATCTCGGCCGGCTCGGCGCCGAATTCGCCCATCTCGATCATATCTGGGACCACGTCGAAGCTCAGCCCGAGCTCGGCCGCATCGAGGTGCCCAAGCGTACCAACCAGCTATTCCACCAACTCCGTCTCGACGGCAAGCCGGCGCTGGTGTTCACAAGTCACCTCGCCAATTGGGAGATGCCGGCGCTCGCCGCGGTCGCCCACGGGCTCGACGCCGCGGTGCTGTATCGCCGGCCGAACATCGCCTCCGCCGACCGCATCATCCAGGAGATGCGGCAGGTGAAGATGGGCACGCTGATCCCGGCCGGACGCGACGCCCCCATTCGCCTCGCCGAAGCCCTGCAAAAGGGCCAGCACGTCGGCATGCTCGTCGATCAGTACCTGACCGGCGGCGTCGAGATCACCTTCTTTGGCCGCAAGACCAGGGCCAATCCATTGCTGGCGCGGCTGTTGCGGCAGGTCGAATGCCCCGTCCACGGCGTGCGCATCATCCGCCTGCCCGGCCACCGCTTCCGTGCCGAATTGACCGAAGAAATCCCGCCGGTGCGCGACGCCGAGGGACGGATAGACGTTCAGGGCATGACGCAAGCGATCAACACTGTGATCGAAGGCTGGGTGCGCGAACATCCCGAGCAGTGGTTGTGGCTGCACCGGAGATGGAGGTAGCTGACGCATTCGTCATTGCGAGCGAATTGAAGCAAGCCAAGACAACTCCGAGGGAGGATTCCGGATTGCTTCGCAAGGACGAGGGAGTCACCGCCCCGTCTTCACCCTGGTCCAGAGCCGGTTGATGATGCGCTGGGTCGCCGGGTCGCGCGCGGTGATCACGAACAGCTTTGCAAGCGTTGCATCGTCCGGATAGATGTTCTTGTCGTTGATAATCTTCGGATCGATCAGCTTCTGGCTCGCCAGATTGCCATTGGCATAGGACAGGAAGTCGGAGTTTTTCGCGGCGACGTCGGGCCGATAGAGGTAGTTGATCAGCTCGTAGGCCTCCGCCACATGCCGGGCGTCGGCGGGGATCGCGAGATTGTCGAAGAACATCTGCGCGCCCTCTTTCGGGATCGTGTAGCCGATCTCGACATTACTCTTGGCTTCGGCCGCGCGGCTGCGCGCCTGCATGACGTCGCCGGACCAGCCGACCACGAGACAAATCTCGCCGGTCGCAAGCGCGCTCAGATATTCCGATGAATGAAACTTGCGGACGTACGGACGAACCTTGCTGACGAGGTCGGCCGCCTTCTCCAGATCGGCCTGCCTGGTCGAGTTGGGATCGAGCCCGAGATAGCCGAGCGCCGCCGGAAAGATATCGTCGGCGGAGTCGAGCATGTGCACGCCGCAGTCTTTGAATTTGGCGAGATTCTCCGGCTTGAAGACGATGTCCCAGCTGTCGATCCTGGCGCCGGGTCCCAGGACCTTCTGCGCCATCTTCACATTGTAACCGATCCCCGTGGTGCCCCACATGTAATTGGCAGCGTAGAGATTGCCGGGGTCGTAGGTCGCCAGATGCTGTGTCACGAAAGGCCAGGCATTGGCGAGGTTCGGCAGTTTCGACTTGTCCAATTTCTGAAAGATGTGCGCGGTGATCTGGCGTTGCAGGAAATAAGCAGTGGGAACGACGACGTCGTAGCCGGATTTGCCGGCCATCAGCCGCGTCTCCAGCGTCTCATTGGCGTCGAACGTATCGTAGACCACCTTGATGCCGGTCTCCCTGGTGAAGGCCTCGAGGACATCCGGCGCCATGTAGTTCGACCAGTTGTAGAAATTGACGACACGGTCTGCGGCCTTTGCCGGAGCCGAGATCAGAACCGCTGCCGCGGCCAGTGCGGCAACGAAACGAAATCGGCTTGCCTGCTCCATCGTCAGCCCACCTTTCTCCGGCGATGCACCGCGTCCGACAGACGCTCCAGCGCGGTGTCGAGAGTGGCATCCTTTTTCGCAAAACAAAACCGCACCACCGAGGTCACGGCGTCTTGCTCGTAGAACGCCGACACTGGAATGGCGGCGACCTTGTAGTCATTGACGATGCGCTTGCAGAAGGCTTCATCGGTCTCGTTGAGGCCGAGCGGCGAGAGATCGACGGTGAGGAAGTAGGTGCCCTGTGAGCGCAGCACCGGAAAGCCGAGGCTTTCCAGCCCCGCCGTCAACCGGTCGCGGCTTTTCGCAAGCTGTTGGCGCATGTCGAAGAAATAATCGTCTGACTTGCCGAGGCCGTAAGCAACGGCAGCCTGCAGATTGGGCGCGGTGGTGAAGGTCAGGAACTGGTGCACTTTCGCGGCGACACGGAGCAGCGGCGGCGCAGCGCAGACAAAGCCGATCTTCCAGCCCGTCAGCGAAAAGATCTTTCCCGCAGAGCCTACCTTGATAGTGCGGTCGCGCATGCCGGGAATGGTGATCAGCGGAATGTGCTCGCGCCCATCGAAGATCACGTGCTCCCAGACCTCGTCGCAGATCGCGACCGCATCAAACTCCTGGCAGAAGCGCGCGAGCAGCTCGAGGTCCTCGCGGGGATACACCACGGCGGCCGGATTGAGCGGATTGTTGAACAGCACCGCCTTGGTCTTGTGGGTGAAGGCGCCGCGCAGCATCTCCTCCGACAGCCGCCAATGCGGCGGCTCGAGCCGCAGCAATTTCGGGATGCCGCCGGCCTGGCGGATGATCGGCAGATAGGAATCATAGACCGGCTGGAACACGATCACTTCGTCGCCGGGCTCGACCATGGCGAGGATCGCAGAAGTCAGCGCTTCGGTGCCGCCCGAGGTCACCATCACTTCGGTCATCGGATCGAGCTTGAGCCCGTGCCAGTGGCCGTAATGGGCCGCGATCGCCTGCCGCAGCTCCGGAATGCCCATCATCGATGGGTACTGGTTATAGCCGTTCAGCGAGGCGTCGGCCGCGGCGCGGCGGATGTCTTCGGGGCCGGGATCATCGGGAAAACCCTGGCCGAGATTGATCGCGTTGTTATCGCGCGCGGCTTGCGACATTGCCTCGAAGACGGTGACAGGGAGGTCCGCGAAGACCTTGTTGGTGGAGGCCATGGATGTCAGCCGCCAACCTTGGTCTGCAGGCCTGCGGCTTTCCACCCAATGATGCCGCCGGCCAGATGCTTGTCATACGGCAGCCCGGCCGCCTGCGCCGCGAGCGAGGCCGTCACCGAGCGCTTTCCAGAGCGGCAGGCAAACACGACCTCCTTGCCTTGCGGATCGGGGATCGCCTTGGGATCGAAGGTCGAGAGCGGCACGACCACACCGGCCGGATAGGCCTCGACGGCGACCTCGTTGGGTTCGCGGACGTCGACCAGGAGATAGCGGCCTTCCGCCACACCCTTCGCTACGTCCTCCGGCACCAAATCATGAACCTTGTAATCCGCCACGCTTCAATCTCCCGGCAATCCGTAATGAGGGCGCCAAACTCGCCCCAGTCGGCGCAAAAATCAAGCTCCGGAAAGCGTTTAGCGCGTGATCCGGAAAAGGCCCGCCCCGCACTTGCGGGGTGGGAACCGGTTTTCCGAAAAGATCATGCGCCAGAGGGAGGCGCTCGTTGAACCCTAGATCGTAACCTGCGTTCCGACCTCGACCACCCGTCCGCTCGGGATCTGGAAGTAGTCGGTGGCGTCATTGGCGGTCCGCGACAGTGCGATGAACATGTGGTCCTGCCAGCGCGGCATGCCGGAATGCGCCGCCGGCTTCAACGCGCGCCGCGACAGGAAGAACGAGGTCGACATGATGTCGAACTGCCAGCCGAGTTTTCGCGCGATCGCCAGCGCCTTCGGCACGTTCGGCGATTCCATGAAGCCGAATTTCAGCGTCACCTTGGTAAAGGTCGGGCTGATCTGCTCCAGCTTGACCCGTTCGGAGAGGTCGACGCGCGGCGTCGGCGCGGACTCGATGGTGAGGATGACGTTCTTCTCGTGCAGCACCTTGTAATGCTTCAGGCTGTGCATCAGCGCGGTCGGCGCGCTGACGGGGTCGCTGGTCAGGAACACCGCGGTGCCGGGCACCCGGGCCGGCGGACGCTTCTCCAGCATTGCCACGAGATCGGCGAGCGGGAATTCCAGCTTGCGTGACTTCTCGAACAGCAACCGGCTGCCGCGACGCCAAGTGTACATCAACAACATCACCCAGCCGCCGAGTGCGAGCGGCACCCAGCCGCCCTCGAGCACTTTCAACAGGTTCGCCGAAAGGAACGTGAGATCAAGCAGCAGGAAGGGCGCGATCAGGGCTGCGGCCGCCAGCGGCTTCCATCTCCAGACCTTCCAGATCACGACGAAGCCCATCATCGCCGTGACCACCATGGTGCCGGTCACCGAGATGCCATAGGCCGAGGCCAGTGCGCTGGACGACTTGAACATCAAGACCAGCAGCATCACCGCGATCAGGAGCATGCGGTTGATGCGCGGGATGAAGATCTGGCCGGAATGGGCTTCCGAGGTGTGGCGAACTTCGAACCGTGGCATCAGCCCGAGCTGGATCGCCTGGCGCGTCAGCGAATAGGCGCCGGTGATCACGGCCTGGCTCGCGATCACGCCTGCAACCGTTGCCATCACGAGCATCGGTATCAGTGCCCAATCCGGGAACATCAGGAAGAACGGGTTCTCGACCGCCTTGGGGTTGTCGATCACGAGCGCTCCCTGCCCGAAATAGTTCAGCGCCAGCGACGGCAGCACGATGAAAAGCCAGGCGGTCTGGATCGGCTTCTTGCCGAAATGCCCGAGATCGGCGTAGAGCGCCTCGGCCCCGGTCACGGCAAGGAATACGGCGCCAAGCGTGACAAAGCCAATGACGCCGTGATGAAGCATGAACGACACGGCATAGAGCGGATTGAGCGCAAACAGGATTTCCGGCCGCCGTACGATCGCGGGGAACGCCGCGAGCCCGATGACCAGGAACCAGACCAGCATCACCGGGCCGAAGAAGGCGGCAACGCGCGCGGTGCCGCGCGACTGCACCGCGAACAGTACCACCAGAATGAGGACGGTGATCGGCACGACATAGGGGTCGAACGCCGCGGTGACGAGCTTGATGCCTTCGATCGCCGACAGCACGGTGAGCGCCGGCGTGATCACGGCATCGCCATAGAACAGCGCGCCGCTGATGATGCCGAGCAATATGATCGCGCCAGCCGCCTTGCTGGTGACGGCGCGCTGTGCGAGGGCCATCAAGGCCAGTGTGCCGCCTTCGCCATGGTTGTCGGCGCGGAGCAGGATGACGACATATTTCAACGTCACCACGACGATCAACGCCCACAGGATCATCGAGACCACGCCAGTGACCGCCAGCGGCGTCGCCTCCCCGCCGGCGCTGGCCGCGGTCACGGCTTCGCGCAGCGCATAGAGGGGGCTGGTGCCGATATCGCCATAAACGACACCGATGCTGCCGAGCGTCAGCGCGGCGAAGCTTGCGGTCGAGTGGGTATCGCCATGCCCATTGGCCGCCGCGGTCTCCGCAGGCGGTGCTACAGCATCAGTCGTCATGGAGTGTTTAAGGCCCTAAATGCTTCTCAGAGCACCATTCGCAAAGCGACGGCGGCTTATAGTCCCCCGTCGGCCGCACAACCCGTCCTGATTTCGCGACGGCGGCATGCGAAAACGCATATATTTTAACCCAGCCGCTTTTCAACTCCGGACTTTTCAGGCCGCGCTTATTTTGGCCTTGCTTTTTAGATCGTAACCTGAGTTCCGACCTCGACCACCCGCCCCGTCGGGATCTGGAAGTAGTCGATCGCGTCGTTGGCCGAGCGCGACAGCCCTATAAACAGGCGGTCCTGCCATCTGGGCATGCCGGATTGTGCCGAGGGTTTCAGCGCCCGCCGCGACACGAAGAACGACGTCGACATGATGTCGAACTGCCAGCCCAGCTTTCGCGCGATCGCCAGCGCCTTCGGCACGTTCGGCGTCTCCATGAAGCCGAAGCGCAGCCGCACCTTGGCGAACTTGTCGCTGACCGTCTCCATGCGCACGCGATCGGCGAGGCTCACGCGCGGCGTCTGCGCGGTCTCGATGGTGAGCACGACATTATGCTCATGCAGGACCTTGTTGTGCTTGAGATTATGGAGCAGCGCCGTCGGCGCGAAATTGGGATCAGAGGTGAGGAAGACCGCCGCACCCTTCACCACGTGCGGCGGCCGCTTCTCGAGGCTCTTGATCAGGCCGTCAAGGGGCACCTCGGTGCGCCTCGTCTTGTCGGAGAGGATCGCCGAGCCGCGCCGCCAGGTCCAGATCATCACCGCCATCGCCACGCCGAACAGCAGCGGCACCCACGCGCCTTCCAGAAGTTTCAGGAGATTGGCCGAGAAGAAGATGAGATCGACGGTGACCAGCGGAATGATCAGCGCGGCCGCGCTCGCTGCGCGCCAATTCCACAATTTCCAGATCACGACAAAGCCCATGATGCCGTCGGCGACCATGGTGGTGGAAACCGCGATGCCATAGGCGGCGCCGAGGTTCGACGAGGTGCGGAACATCAGCACCAGGAACATCACGCCGATCAGCAAGAGCGTATTGACGCGCGGCAGATAGATCTGCCCCGCGTGCGTTTCCGATGTGAAACGCACCTCGAAGCGCGGCAACAGGCCGAGCTGCACCGCCTGCCGGGTCAGCGAATAGGCGCCGGTGATGACAGCCTGGCTTGCGATCACGGTCGCAGCCGTCGCCAGCACCACCATCGGCAGCAGCAGTTCTTTCGGCACCATGCGATAGAAGGAATTCTCGATCGTTTCCGGATGGGACAGCACCAGCGCGCCCTGCCCGAAATAATTCAACAGCAGCGACGGCAGCACGAAATACAGCCACCCGGCCTGGATCGGCTTGCGTCCGAAATGACCGAGATCGGCATACAGCGCTTCACCGCCCGTGACCGCGAGAAACACCGCGCCCAGCGTCACCAGACCGATCGTGCCATGCGTCAGCAGAAACTCTACGCCGTAAAGCGGATTGATCGCCGCCAGCACACTCGGATCATCGACGATGTGGATCAGCCCCAAAATGCCGAGGGTGGCGAACCACACGACCATGACCGGACCGAAGGCGGAGGCGACGCGCGCAGTGCCGCGCGACTGCACCGAGAACAGCACGACCAGGATCAAGACGGTGAGCGGCACCACATAATGGTCGAGCGCCGGTGTCGCGAGCTTGAGACCCTCGACCGCCGACAGCACCGAGATCGCCGGCGTGATCATGGAGTTGCCCAGGAACATCGAGGCGCCGACCACGCCGAGCGCAAGCAGGAACCCGCTGCGCCGGCCGAGAGCGCGCTGGCCGAGTGCCATCAGGGATAGGGTGCCGCCCTCCCCCGCATTGTCTGCACGCAAGAGGAGCAGCACGTATTTCGTGGTGACGACGACGAACAGCGCCCACAGGATCAGGGACAGCACGCCGAGCACCATCAGGCGCGTGACCGGTGCGCCATGGGCGGCGTCCGCGACCGCCGCGCGGAAGGCATAGAGCGGCGAAGTTCCGATATCGCCGAATACGACGCCGATGCTGCCGAGCGCCAAGGCCCAGAAGCCCGAGGTGAGCTGCCCTTCAGAGGCTTCGGTAGAGGAGACGCTGACCGCCATGATGAATGGAGAACGCTTCCAACGGTGGGGTTGATCCAGGCCGCCGGCTATCGAACGCTTCGCCCTGCCTGTCAATTAGCCAAGCATAGCAGTGCGGGGGCTTCTCCCCCGCGCCGTCGCCACGCCAGAGACTCAATTTTTCGCGGTATTATGGTATTCTATGCCTTACGGCTTCAGATTGGGCGGTACCGCCGGATCCTCCCGCATCAAGGTGATGGTGACGCGACGATTGGCGGACAGCGAGGGATCGTCGGGGAACAGCGGCTTGTTATCGGCCTCCCCGGACACGGCATAGATGTGATTGGGCGGCAGGCCCTCATGCTCAAGGATCGTTCGAACGGCGTTGGCGCGGTCCGCCGAGAGGTCGAAGGCACCGTAGTCGCCGCGCGCGGGCACAAAGCCCGCCGCGGTGTGACCGGTGATGCTCAGGCGCAGCGGAGTTTGCTTGAGCGGGATCGCGAGCCGCTCCAGCAGCCGGCGGGTGCGGTCATAGGGTTCCTTCGAGCCATCCGGGAACATCGAGCGGCCGTCCTGGTCGACGATTTCGAGATTGAGCCCCTGCTTGGTCTCCTCGAACATGATGTGTTTGGAGATCTCGGTCAGTTCCGGCATGTCCTGCAGCGCCTGCCGCAGCGAGGCCGATGCGAGCGCGAATTCGCGGTCGATCTTGAGCTTGGCGCCGGAGACCTTCTGGTTGTCCTGCTGGTCCGGGGTCGGCGTGTTGGACGCATCCTCGGGATTGATATGGGCGGTGTTTTTCAGTTTCGGCCGGGTCGGAAGGCCATCGGATTCGATGATGCCCGAGTAGCGCGACTGGGTCTGCACGCCAAAGGCGTCGCGCATCGAGCCGGCGACGATCTTCAGCTTCTGCTGGTCCTGGGTGGAGAAGGCGACGAGCATCACGAAGAAGCTCATCATCAGTCCCATCAGGTCGGCGAAGGTCACGAACCAGCCGTGGCCGCCTCCATGCGCATCGCCGCGTTTTTTCTTGGCCATCGACTGCGCTCCGCCCTGCCCTCAGGCCTCAGGCCGGGACCGGCTCGCCCTCCTCGTGGCGGTGTTTCTCCGGCAGGTAGGCGAGCAGCATTTCGCGGACCAGCGCCGGGCTCTTGGAGTCACGGATCATCAGGATGCCGTCGATGATCAGCGTGCGGTTGGTCTCCTCGTCGAGCAGCTTGCCGTGCAGCTTGTCGGCGATCGGCAGACAGAACAGGTTCGCAACCAGCGCGCCGTAGAGCGTTGCGAGCAGCGCAGTCGCCATGAACGGGCCGAGCTTGGAAGGATCGGTCATGTTGGCGAACATCTGCACCATGCCGACCAGTGTTCCGATCATGCCGAAGGCAGGCGCGCAGTCGCCGATGGCGCGGTAGATTTTGCTGCCCTCGTCGAGATGCATCAGGAAGTTATCGCGGTCGCGCTCGAGATTGTCGCGGATGAATTCGAGATCATAGCCGTCGGCGACGTAGCGAATGCCCTTGGCGAGGAATGGATCGTCGGCTTCGACCTTTTCCAGGCCCACCGGTCCCTGCTTGCGCGCGATCTCGGCGATGCGGGCGAGCTCGTCAACGAGGTCGCGCGCCGAGAGGCGGCTCATCGTGAACGCATACTTGGCGCCAAGCGGCAAGCCGTGCAGCATGACGCCGAGCGGAAAGCGGATCATGGTCGCCGAGATCGAACCGCCGAAGATGATGATCACGGCGTGCTCGGAGACGAACATCTCGATATCGCCGCCCAGCAGCATCAGGGTTGCGATGACAATCGTGCCGGCGACCAAGCCTACGCTTGTCATAATATCCATGAGAGACTCCAACACGTACGCGAACGCCGGCCATCCTGGACGGCGCGCGGCTCATCCTGACCGCGTTCTGAAACCCTACGGTGGTGCCATTAAAGACGCGTAAAGGTTAAACGACGGAGCGCGTGCGCTGCATGGCCGGGGCCTTGCTTTGGCCTCAAGTCGGAGCGAACCGCTGTTGCCCTGACATGATCTCAACTATCTGCTAACCATAAGCCCGCTCGACCTCAACATCGGCGACGACATGGCAATTCGCTTCGCGCTCCTTCCGCTCCTCCTCGCAACTACCCTGCTCGCGGGCTGCTGGAGCCTGGACCGTCCGGCGGCCGAGAGTACGGCGATGAATGCGGCGCCAGGCGTCGCGCCGCCGACCAATCTCGCCGGCAAATGGATGCTGGCATCGCCCGGCGGGGGATCGTGCGTGATGAATTTCGGTGCGCAGCCGGACGCGACCGAAGGCACCATCGCGCCCGCCGGCGGCTGTCCCTTCAATTTCTTCACCAGCCGGAAATGGACCTATGTCACCGGCGGCCTCGTCATCCGCGACCACAAGGCGGAAACGCTGGCGCAGCTTTCGCCGGTTGGCCCGGACCGCTATGAGGGCAGAACCAGCGACGGCCAGGACGTGACGCTGTCGCGCCAATAGCTCCGCGTGCACCTCGCGGCGATCCGATTGCTCGTGGGCGTAGCTCGACTGAGCACGCGGAACAGCCCAGCCTCGCGCCCATGGACGTTGACTTTGCCGCATGCGGCTTGTTTGGATTCCGCGCAAATCACATGCGAGTCTCGATGACTGCGACCGAACCAAATGCGCCCGAAAAACGCCGCCTGATGCACCGCCGCTCGGTCGAATGCCTCGGCTATCTCCGCGACGATGGCCTTTGGGAGGTGGAGGCGCGGCTGGTGGACACCAAGCCGTTTGCCCGCCATGACCGCCGTCACGGCCTGCGGCAGCCGGGCGACCCCGTGCACGACATCCGCCTGCGGCTGGCGGTCGATGACAAGCTCACCATCCATGAAGCCGGCACCACCATGCAGGCGACGCCGTATCCTTCCTGTGTCGACGTCGAGGGCATCCTGCAGCGCCTGGTCGGCGAGCGGATCGGCAAGGGTTGGCGCGAAACGGTCCGCCGCAAGATCGGCAAGCTCGAAACCTGCACGCATCTTTCGGAGTTGCTGGGTCCCGCTGTGACCACGCTGTTCCAGACCATGTCCAACGGAAAGGATCCGGAAGGCCGCGACTCCGTTGATAACCAGCGCGACGCCAAGGAGCCGCCGTTCTTTGTGGGCGGCTGCTATTCCTGGCGCACCGATGGCCCCGTCATCGCCGAATTGCTCCCGCAATTCGCGACCAAGGCGGCGGCGAAGGAATAAAAGCGTCAGCCCGGAAGCCCGGTCAGCTTGAAGCTGAGCTCGCGCAAACGATTTCGCGCGGCTTCATCATAGACTTGAGCATTCGCCTTCATCTCGTTCATGCCGTTGTAGAAGAGGCCGCTCTTGCCCGCGACATCATCGCCTTGAACGAGATGCAGGATCGCGGCCCCGCCCTGCTCCACCGTCGAGATCGGCGTGATGCCGCCGGCGCGCACCATGGTCGTGTTCATATAGGTCGCCGGATGCAGCGAATTGACGGTGACGCCTGTGCCCTTCAGCTCATCGGCGAGATCGATGGTGAACATGATCTGCGACAGCTTGCTCTGCGAATAGGCGCGCGAGCCTGAATAATTCTTCGTGATCATCACGTCGTCGAAATCGATCGGATGCTGGCCGAGGGAAGCGACGTTGACGATACGTGCGGGTGCGGCGGCCTTGATCAGCGGCAGCAGCAAATGAGCGAGCAGGAAGCCCGAGAGATAATTCACGGCAAAGCGCAACTCGAAACCATCGGCGCTCTCCTGCCGCTGCGAGCCGTTGTTCTGCGATCCGATCCCGGCATTGCTGACAAAGACGTCGATCTTCTTATGGTCGGCCTTCACGGCGTCCGCGAGTTGCCGCGCGCCCGCGAGCGACGATAGATCGGCTTGATAGAACGTCGGCGCGGCGTGGCCCTTTGTCTTGACTTCGTCGATCAACGTTTTCGCGCGCGCGGCGTCGCGGCCGTGGATCAGCACCTGCGCGCCCTGCCTGGCCAATTCGCCGGCGACATAGCGGCCGACGCCGTCAGTCGAACCCGTGATCAAGACCGTCTTGCCGCGCATGTCCATGGTTTCAGCCTCAGTGGATTTCCGCCGAGCGCTTCAGCGCGTCCTTCAGCTTCTCCAGCGAAAAGTCCTTGCTGCGCGCGATCTCCAGGATCGGCGTCTCGCGCCGGGCGCAGAGTTCGCAAGCGTCGGGCAGTTTCGCCGCGAGATCATAGGGAATCACGATCGCGCCATGGCGGTCGGCATGGATGAGATCGTCGGACTTCACGGTCATGCCGGCAACCCGCACCTCGCCGCCAAAGCTTTCCGCATGCACCCAGGCATGTGATGGGCCGATCGAGCCGGCCAGCGCCTGGAAGCCAGGGGCCCATTGCGGGATGTCACGGATCGAGCCGTCGGTGACGACGCCGAGGCAGCCGAGCGCCTTGTGCACATTGCTCTGCACCTCGCCCCAGAACGCCCCATAGCCGACATCGGCGCCGTCGATGTCCTGGATCACGCTGATGCGCGGGCCGAAGCCGGTACCGACATATTCGTAGTATTCGATGCGCCGCCTGGCCTGCTCGGCAGCCGGCAGGCCAGATTTCAATACCGAGCGGATCGCCACCGTGCGGGCATAGCCGACGATCGGCGGCAGGTCGGGGAACGGGCAGACCAGCGGCTTGGTGGTGTAACCGATCAACCGCCGCTCCGGCGCTATCACCTCCATCGCGTTGCAGATCGTCGGCGTGTCGTAGCGCCCCAGCGCTTCGAGGACGGATGCGGGTACGGGCGCGGCGTTGGTCACAGGCGTTTCTCCGGATTTTTGGGACGATTTTTGGTCGCGAAAGCCGTATACCCGAGATCACGGCCGAACCCAACTCATGGCAGATATCTTCCGGATGAAGCAATATCGGGTCTGGCGGCGCCCCAAACGTGGCGACCGGCCGAAACTCCCGTCCAGATGGAATCCGAGCTTCTTCCCCATGAACGAAGAGACACGCGAGGTCTTCAGGCAGTGGGCATAGCTGACTCACGATCACTTCATCGCCGTGGGTGAGTAGCGGCCGCCTTGAACGCTCGGCCCCATGTCGATCATGCCCAAATCCACGAGCGTGCGGTGGAAGCGGCGCTTCTGCTCGGATGGCGATGCAAAGTAGGTTTCACGGCATTGCTCGAGCAGGCTGGCGCGGGTGGCAAATATCGGATCAAGCGGCAGACCTGCCTGCTGCAGGGCGACAGTCCCGAGAAAGGCAATATCCAGGTCCGCGCCCCGTCCGCGAGCAAGGCGGTCGGGAACGATATTCAGAGCCTCGATCGCATAAAACGTGCGGAACGCGCGCCGCGCGTCGTCAGGGAGCTTGAGTTGCCGGTCAATCCGCTTCGCCACGACGGGCTGATGATCCCCGTAGTGCACGATGAGCATCGGACGTTTGGGAAAATTCGCTGCCAGCTCGGACTTGAGCCCTTTCCAGGTCGAAGCCGTTTCCGCAAGTCGTGCGTAGTACTCGGCATATTGAGCATCGGGCAGGCTTGATGCAGCAAAGCCACGTTCCCCCTCATACTGTCCGGGAGCCGCCATCCTTCGATTGTGAGGACCGTGATTGAAGTTGGTCAGCACATACAGAAAGCGAGGCGTCGGGTCGCCAGCAATACCCTTCGCATGGGCCGCGAACGCCGCTTTCAGAAAGAGCGCATCGGAATTTGTCGTCTCGAACTGATCGACGTCGAACGGCGGAGGAAAATCGTCCGTAAAGATGCGTTCTCTCATGCCAATCGAGCCATAAAATTCATCGTAGTTGAGAAAATTGCGACGACAGCTCGACACGAGCATGGTCTTGTAGCCGAGCGCAGCCAACGAATGAGGAAGGCTGTTGTGGAACCGGCCCACGCCCTGCTTGAAAAGGTAATAGGCATTCGAGCCGAAGCTTGCGCTTGAAAGACCGGTCAACAGGCTGAATTCGGATTGCCACGAACCTCCGCCAAAAATGTCGACGTTGAGGATTCCATAGAGACCGTTCTTCGGGGACAGAAACGCTTCGACAGCCGGTTCGATCGGAAGTCCAAGAACGCGGGGATCGAAGATCGATTCGTGCTGGATGACGATGATGTCGGGATATTCGATCGAGCGCGCCGGTACGGCTGCCATGAGCGGCAATGGTTCATTCGCAATATCGCTCAGCGTCAATCCACCAAATCGCCGCCAGGAATGAGGATTGATCAGCGAGGCCATGAAGGTCGAGTAGAAGCAGCGCCGCTCGGCCATGATCCGCTGAAAGGAAACGCCTCCACCGCTCACTCTGAATGCTACTGCAACGCCAACGAGTGCAAGGCTGAACAGGAAAACCCTGACGTCCATCGGAACCGGCAACCCGGTTCCGTACATCACAATCGCGATTACAGCGGCGATGAGCGCGACACCTCCAGTCAGAACAGCCAATACGGCGCGCGGATATTGCGCGATGAAAAAAGGCACCGTACCCGCAAACATCAGGGGCAAATCGGTGACACTCAGCTTCAGCGCGCTGTGATGATATTTGATGACTGATGCCGCGATGATCGCTGCTGCCAGCACCCCGGCCAGCAGCACCGCCCTGTCGAAATCGCCAACGATGACCAGGATTGCAGCCGCACTGAAGAAGAGCGCCGCGATCGCGAATGGCAGGTGCTCGGCGCTGCGTTCTGCCAGCACGATGACACCGATAGCCGCCAACAATATCAGGGGCAGAATCATGTGACGTAAGGAGCTTCGGTGGAGGTGAGCGGATTCAACAATTGCTACATCGTTGAGGCAGGAAGACAACCTTGGTGTTAGGAAGCGGAAGAGGCTGAACAGGGTCCGCCCCACGGACTACGCACTGCCGCGAGCATCAATGCAGCCGTTCGGGCCGCTCGTCCTTCGGGGCTTCGACCACCGGCGATGCCATCGACGGCGCGCCCGCCGGCGGCGCGGCGGCGGCAGCCGGCGCGTGGGCGGCCTCGTAGGCGCGCTTCTGGTCGCGATAGGACTTCCAGCCCATCGGCAGGCTCAAGAGATAGAGCACCGAACCCGCCGAGAGGATGTACCAGGGATAGCCGATCAGGAGTGCGATGAAGAAGATCACGCACACGAACACCGGCAGCACCAGCTCGGGCGGCACGCGCATGCGGACGCTCTTGCCCGAGTACACCGGAAGCCGCGACACCATCAGGAACGCGACCAGGAGCGTGTACACCGCTGTCACCGTGGCCGGCAATGTGAACACGCCGAGGAAGGCGAGATAGACCGGCAGCAGGGCGGTCACCGCGCCCGCCGGCGCGGGTACGCCCGTGAAATAGTTCGACGCGAACGGCGGCTTGTTCGGATCGTCCATCGAGGCGTTGAAGCGCGCCAGACGCAGCCCGCCCGAGATCGCAAACACCATTGCCGCGATCCAGCCGCCATTGTTCAGCTCGTGCAATTGCCAGAAATACAGGATCAGTCCCGGGGCCACCCCGAAATTGACGAAGTCGGCGAGGCTGTCGAGCTCGGCGCCGAATTTCGACTGGCCCTTGATCATGCGCGCGACGCGGCCGTCGAGACCGTCGAGCACGGCGGCGAACACGATCGCGGCGACCGCGAGCTCCATCCGCCCTTCCGTGGAAAGCCGGATCGCAGTCAGCCCCGCGCAGATCGCGAGCAGCGTGATGAAATTGGGCACCAGCATCCGCACCGGGATCGGGCGAAAGCGGGGGCGGCGCAGGTCACCATAGCGGTTTCGGCGTTCGAATTGCATCAGCCAGATATAGCAAGTGCGGCCGGCTTTCGCCATCGGGCGAAAAGGTGCGCCGATGCCGCAGTGCAAATGGTTAATTGGTGCGGAACGTCCGCGCCTCGTCGCGGAGCCCGAAATCGGCCAGAATCGTCTCACCCGCGATCGCGGTCTGGCCCTCCGATACCAGCGCACGGGTCCCGTCGGGCAGATAGACATCGAGGCGCGAGCCGAAGCGAATGAGCCCGAACCGCTCGCCTGCACCGATTGCCTGCCCTTCCCGCACAAAGCAGACGATGCGCCGCGCCACCAGACCCGCGATCTGGATCACGCCAATGCGCCCGGCCGGCGTGGAGATCACAAGCGAATTGCGCTCATTGTCCTCGCTCGCCTTGTCGAGCTCGGCATTGATGAAGGCGCCGGGCCGGTAGGCGATGCGGTCGATCCGGCCCGCGACGGGAGCGCGATTCACATGGCAGTTGAACACGCTCATGAAGATCGAGACGCGCGGCAGCGGCCTGTCGCCCAGCCCGAGCTCCGCCGGGGGGATCGCATGCGTGATCATGGAGACGCGGCCGTCGGCCGGCGACACCACGATGCCGTCGCGCACCGGCGTGACGCGCACGGGATCGCGGAAGAACAGCGCGCACCAGACGGTCAGGATCGTGCCGATCCAGCCCAGCGGGGTCCACAGCCAGAACAGGACCAGGCTCGCAAGCGCAAAGCCGCCGATGAAAGGATAGCCTTCGGGATGGATCGGCGGAACCTGCGCGCGGATGGAATTGCCAATGGACATCTGGGGTTACGCTCTTTTCCAGCTTGCGTGTTGCCCTTCCCGCTGGAGAGGGCGGCATGTTGCGAGACCTCTTATTTCAAAATCGAGGGCAGCGAAAGCACCTACTCCGCCGCATTCGCAATGGTCTCGTCGACCGGCGGCGGCAGGCGGTTGGGCGCCTCGCTGTCGTCGTCGACCAGCGCCAGCCGTTCGCGCGCCTCTTCCGCCTCGCGCTGGCGGTTCCACATGCTGGCATAGAGGCCGTCTTTGCCCAGAAGCTCGCCATGGGTGCCGCGCTCGGCGATACGGCCCTGATCAAGCACGATGATCTCGTCGGCGGCGACAATGGTGGAGAGGCGATGCGCGATCACGAGCGAGGTGCGGTTGCGCGAGACCCGCTCCAGCGCTTCCTGGATCTCGTGCTCGGTATGGCTGTCGAGCGCCGAGGTCGCCTCGTCGAGCACCAGGATCGGAGGCGCCTTCAGCACCGTGCGCGCGATCGCGACGCGCTGCTTCTCGCCCCCCGACAGCTTCAAGCCGCGCTCGCCGACCTGGGTCTCATAGCCCTTTGGCGACATCCGGATGAAGCCGTCGATCTGCGCCAGCCGCGCGGCCTCCTCGACCTCGGCGTCGCCGGCGTCCCAGCGGCCGTACCGGATGTTGTAGCGGATGGTGTCGTTGAACAGCACGGTGTCCTGCGGCACCATGCCGATCGCGGCACGCAGCGAGGACTGCGTGACCTCACGGATATCCTGGCCGTCGATCGTGATGGTGCCGCTCGAGACATCATAAAGGCGGAACAACAGCCGCGAGATCGTCGACTTGCCGGCGCCGGAAGGACCGACGATGGCGACCGTCTTGCCGGCCGGGACTTCAAAGCTCAGCCCCTTCAGGATCGGCCGCTCCGGATCATAGGAAAAGCGCACATCGTCGAAGCGCACCCGGCCTGCCGTCACCGCCAGCGGTTTCGCGCCCGGCACATCCTTGATCTCGGCATCTCGCGCCAGCACCTCGAACATCTTCTCGATGTCGATGACCGCCTGCTTGATCTCGCGATAGACCATGCCCATGAAATTCAGGGGCTGGTAGAGCTGGATCATCATGGCATTGATCATGACGAAATCGCCGACCGTGTTGTGGCCGTTTCGCACGCCGATCGCGCACATCAGCATGGTCATGGTCAGCCCCGCCGTGAAGATCACCGCCTGCCCGGTATTGAGCAGCGTGAGCGAGGTGTAGGTCTTCACGCTCGCCTGCTCGTAGCGCTCCATCGAGCGATCGTAGCGGGCGGCTTCACGCTGTTCGGCGCCGAAATATTTCACGGTTTCATAGTTCAGAAGCGAATCTATCGCCTTGGTATTTGCCTCGACGTCTGAATTGTTCATCTTGCGGCGGATGCCGATCCGCCACTCCGTGGCGTAATAGGTGAACGACATGAAGACGACGACCATGGCCAGCGTCGCCAGCACGTAGCGCCAGTCGAACTGCCAGAGCAGCACGCCCATCAGCAGCGTGACCTCGACGATGGTCGGCATCAGCTGCAGGATCACCATCCGCACGATGGTCTCGATGCCGTTGCGGCCGCGCTCCAGCACGCGTGTCAGGCCGCCGGTCTTGCGCTCCAGGTGAAAGCGCAGCGACAATTCGTGCATGTGAACGAAGGTGATCGTGGCGAGCTTGCGCACGGCATGCATCGCCACCCGCGCGAAGATGCCGTCGCGCCATTGCGTCAGCACCGCCATCAGGACGCGCAAGGCCCCATAGCTCGCAGTCATGATCAGCGGCGAGGCGATGATCCACAGCGTCCAGTTCGAGGCCTGGATGGGCGCAGAGCCCTTCCCGGAGAGCGCGTCGGTGGCCCATTTGAAGGTGAAGGGGACCGCCAGCGTCGCGAGCTTGGCCACCAGCAGCAGAACAACCGACCACGCGACGCGCATCTTCAGGTCGGTGCGCTCGCTCGGCCAGATATAGGGCCAGAGGTGGATCAGCGTCCCGATCAGGGTCGCCCGCTCGTCGGCCGGCCGCCCCTGAACGGGCGCCTCGCCGGAAGGCGGGGACAAGTGAGGATGAGCCATCAGTTGAGAGCCCGGGACGCGGCTGCCGTTTTTTTCATCTGTGTCGGCGGTCATATAGAGGCTTTGACCGATTGTTGCACTATGACCCGCAGCAAATCTTTCGCGAATCGCGGCTATTTGCAGGTAAAATCAGCCGCTTCTGCGAAACATAACCGTCTTGACGCCGTTTACGCTGCAGTGCCACATGACCCGTATGAACAAAATCAAGACTGTCTGCGTCTACTGCGGCTCCGGCTCCGGCAATAATGGCCGCTTTATCGAAGCCGCCTCGGCTTTCGGAAGAATCCTCGCCGAGAGCGGCATCCGGCTGGTCTATGGCGGCGGATCGACCGGGTTGATGGGCGCGATAGCGAACGGCGTGCTCGATCATGGCGGCGGCGTCACCGGCATCATTCCGGAATTCCTGAACACGCGGGAGCGGATGCTGACCCGCGTGCAGGAGTTGATCGTCACCCCCGACATGCATGAGCGCAAACGGCTGATGTTCGAACGCTCGGATGCATTCGTGGCGCTCCCCGGCGGCGTCGGCACGCTGGAAGAGCTCGTCGAGCAATTGACCTGGCAGCAGCTCGGCCGGCATTCAAAGCCGGTGCTGCTCGCCAACATCGACGGCTTCTGGGAGCCGCTTCTCGCCCTGCTCACGCACATGCGCGCGACGCAATTCATCCGGCCGGGATTTCCCGTGGAAGTGCTGAAAGCGGAGCGGGTCGAGGACATTCTGCCGCGCCTGCGCGCCGCTGCGGCACTGGTATCCGAAGAAGCGATGCAGCTGGCGCCGGAAGTCGCGCGCCGGCTCTGACAGACCTTTGATGGCGGCTGGCGGGGGCATTCTTCATGTGGTGCGCCTGCCCGAAACCGCCGGCATCCTATTGGATTTGCCGCTATTTTTGATTCACTTCACGCGAATTCTGAATACGGCACTGATCTCCGTGCAGTGAATTTTATCGTGACTTCCGTTTGCACAGAGGCAGCGTTACGTTAGCGAAACTTCATCCAGGCGTCATATTACCTTCGATGACAGAAACTGCTCCGATTCGAGTTGGCGGCGCGGACGCGATTGCTGCTGCGGGGCTCAAGGGAAAATCTGTCTCTCCACAGAAGAAGGAAACGGAAGACTTCGTCGATGCGGCCGCGATGCAGGCCGAGCCCCGTCCGCAGGAGACGGGTTCGGTTGAGCCAGTTTCATCGCAGGAATTGCCGCAAGAGGCCGCGCCGAATGTTGCAGCACCCGGCGCGGGCGAAATCGAGCTCAAGCTCCTCGTCAACGCCGATCGGCTTGCCGATTTCAACAATGCGCCTGTCATCGCGACCAACGCGCGCAACAAGGGCGCGCGCAAGCATCTCAAGTCCGCCTATTACGACACGCCGAGGCAAACACTCCGGCGCAACAAATTGAGCTTGCGGGTTCGTCAGACCGGCGCGCGCTTCGTGCAGACGGTGAAGACGGAAGCCGGCGACGATCCGCTCCGCCGCGGCGAATGGGAAGCGGCCGTCCCTTCCATGACACCCGATCTCGCGCTCGCGATGCCGTTCATGCCGGAGAAAATTCGCGGCGAACTCGCGGCCGACAGGCTGGACCAGGTCTTCGTGACTGACATCCGCCGGCACCAGCGCATCGTTGAATTGCCCTCGGGCACGGTGGAAGTCGCGTTCGACCGGGGCGTCCTGAAGGCCGGCGACCGGTCGTTGCCGGTCAGCGAGATCGAGCTGGAGCTGAAGGCAGGCAGCGCGTCGGCCATCTACGAGCTTGCGCTGCAGCTGGCGGAGCATGGGCCCGTGCGCCCCTCCATCCGCAGCAAATCCGCGCGCGGCTTCGATCTTGCCTCCGACGTGCCGCCGGCGGCGAGAAAGCCGCGCAAGCTCCGGCTTGATCCTTCCATTGCCCTCGACGACGCCTTCGCGACGATCCTGCGCGCCTGCCTGCACCATCTGCTGGAGTCACTGCCGGTTGCCGAGGATGGCCGTGATCCCGAAGGCGTGCATCAGCTGCGCGTTTCGCTGCGCCGTCTGCGCTCGGCGTTCGACCTGATGCGATCGGCCGGCTCACTGAGCAAGCTCGAAGCGCTGCGGTCGGAAGCAAGCTGGCTGGCGCGAAACCTCTCCGCCGCGCGCGATTGGGACATCTTTGGAAAACGTACGCTGCCGACCATCGCTGAGGGCTGCCCCACCATCGCAGGCTTCGACGCCCTGGGCGAGGTCGCGGAGCAGCGCCGGTCTTCCGCCTACCACGAGGCGCGCGTCGCGCTGGCCGACCGCCGCTGCGCACGCTTCGTGATCGAGCTTGGTGGCTGGATTGAAGCCCGCGGCTGGCGCAGCGACGTTCCTCCCGAAGATTTTGGACAGCTGGCCGAACCCGCCATCAATTTTGCCGGGCGCGTCCTCTCCGAGCGGCATGCGAAGGCGTTGAAGCGCGGCCGCCGCTTCAAATCGCTTTCGGTGGAAGAGCGGCACCGGCTCAGACTCGCGATCAAGAAGCTGCGCTACGCCGTTGATTTCCTGCTGCCGATGTACGGCCAGGGGAAATCAAGCCGGCGGTTCTTCGGCAGGCTGGCTGATCTGCAGGAGGAGCTTGGCTCCTACAACGACATGGCGACGACGACGTCGCTGCTGGCGGACCTCAAGGCCGGCTCGGGGGACGGCAACATGGCGGCCGCCGCGATCACCGGCTGGCAGGCCCACGCCATGGTCGGCGCCGAGCGGCGCCTGCGAAATGCATGGGCGGATTTTGCCAAGATGAAAGTGCCGTGGGAGAGCGAAGCCGCGGCGTGATCAGTCAGGCCACTTTGCGGCTAGCCTTGCGGGAACGTCACCGCCTCGATGCGGTTGCCGTCGGGATCGAGCACGAAGGCCGCGTAATATCTGACGCGGTCGTGCGGGCGCAGGCCTGGCGCGCCGTCCGACGTGCCGCCGCTTGCCAATGCCGCCGCATGGAAGGCATCGATCTCGGCGGTGGCCTTCGCCCGCAGGCAGATATGCGTGCCGCTTGCGTGAGGCACCTGGCTCATGTCCGTGCGGAGATTGATCCAGAACTCCGGATAGGCCTTGCCGAAGCCGATTGTCGCGGGCCGCGTCACCAGACGCGAGAGTCCGAGCGCGGCAAGCGTCGCTTCATAGAAGCGCGCGGCGCGTTCGAGATCGGCGACACCGACGGAGACGTGGTCGATCATGGAATACCCCATCCATCATTGCCCGGCCGCGCCTCACCTCAGCTGTCATCGCCCGGCTTGACCGGACGCCCGGTAATCCGAGACGCCGGTGCGCTACGGAGAGGCATCGGCGTACTGGATACCCCGCTTTCGCGGGGTATGACAGCGTCCGTGTGACTCACGCCGGCGCGCCTGATTTCACCAGCTTGTAGATCACCGAATCCATCAGCGCCTGGAACGAGGCGTCGATGATGTTCGGCGAAACGCCGACCGTGGTCCAGTGCTCGCCCGCCTCGTCCTCGCTCTCGATCAGCACGCGCGTCACGGCCTCGGTGCCGCCATTGAGGATACGCACGCGATAGTCGATCAGCTTCAACCCCTCGATGTATTTCTGGTACTTGCCGAGATCCTTGCGCAGCGCCACATCGAGCGCATTGACCGGGCCGTTGCCCTCGGCGGCCGAGATCAAATGCTCGCCGGCGACGTCGACCTTCACCACCGCGAGCGCCACCGTGACGCGCTGGCCGTTGGCGTTGTAGCGCTGCTCGACATTGACGTCGAACTGCTCCACCCGGAAATATTCCGGCACTTTTCCGAGCGTGCGGCGCGCCAAGAGATCGAACGAGGCATTCGCGGATTCATAGGCAAAGCCCTGCGCCTCGCGCTCCTTCAACTCCTCGACCAGGCGCGCGAGCTTCGGATCGTTCCTGTCATAGGCAATGCCGGCGCGATCGAGCTCGGCGATGACGTTGGAGCGGCCGGCCTGGTCGGACACCAGCACCTTGCGATGATTGCCGACGGCTTCCGGCGTAACATGCTCGTAGGTCTGCGGATCCTTCAGCACCGCGGAGGCATGGATGCCGGTCTTGGTGACGAAGGCGCTCTCGCCGACGTAAGCCGCATGCCGGTTCGGCGCGCGGTTGAGCATGTCGTCGAGCGTGCGCGACACCTTCATCAGGTTGGCCATCTTCGCGTCCGACACGGCGATCTCGAATGCGTCGGCGAATTCACGCTTTAGCTTGAGCGTCGGGATCAGCGAGCAGAGATTGGCGTTGCCGCAACGCTCGCCAAGCCCGTTCAGCGTGCCCTGGATCTGCCGCGCGCCGGCGCGTACCGCGGCGAGCGAGTTGGCGACGGCCTGCTCAGTGTCGTTATGGGCGTGGATGCCGACGTGATCACCGGGAACATGCTTTGTCACCTCGGTAACGATGGTCTCGACCTCGTGCGGCATGGTGCCGCCATTGGTGTCGCACAGCACCACCCAGCGCGCGCCGGAGTTGTAAGCCGCCTTGGCGCAGGCGAGCGCGAAGGCGGCGTTCTCCTTGTAGCCGTCGAAGAAATGCTCGCAGTCGAGCATCACCTCGCGGCCTGCCTTCTTCGCCGCAGCTACGCTGTCACGGATGGAAGCGAGATTCTCCTCGTTGGTGGTCTCCAGCGCGACGCGGACCTGGTAGGCGGAAGATTTTGCCACGAAGCAGATCGCGTCGGCTTTCGCTTCGAGCAGGCCGGCCACACCGGGATCGTTGGATACCGACCGCCCTGCCCGCCGCGTCATGCCGAACGCGGTGAAGCGCGCGTGATTGAGCTTCGGCTTCTCCGCAAAGAATTCGGTATCGGTCGGATTGGCGCCGGGATAGCCGCCCTCGACATAGTCGATGCCGAGATCGTCCAGCATGCCTGTTATCACCTGCTTGTCGGCCAGCGTGAAGTCGACGCCGTTGGTCTGCGCGCCGTCGCGCAGCGTGGTGTCGAAGAGGTAGAGGCGTTCGCGGCTCATTTCTCGCCCTCACGAAGCGTCTTCTGCATGGTGGTGTTGGCGAGCCATTCGCCGTTCACTGTTAGGCTGTTGCGCTGCCTGGCGACATAACCGCGCTTCCGGAAAAACTCCTGCGCATTGTCGCTGGCATCGACGGTGAGGCTCGTGGCGCCACGACCGCCGGCGAGCCTCTCCAGCGCGTCGAGCAGGCTGGAGGCCACGCCCTGCCCCGCCGCGCTCGGATGCACATAGAGCATGTCGATGTGGTCCTTACCCTTCAGCGAGGCAAACCCGACCGGTGCGTTCCCAAGGGTCGCGATCAACGTCAGCTCGCCCGCGAGCTTCTTGCCGAACTCTTCCTCGTCGTCGGCAACGGAAGCCCAGGCTTCCTGCTGCTCGCTGCTGTAGTCATCGCCGGTCAGCTCCTCGATCGCGGCGGCGAAGATCGCGGCGAGCACGGGTGTGTCGGCGGAGAGGAACGGACGCAGCGCGGGGGTGGAGACTCCGCTCATCGCGCGACCTCCCACGTGGTGCCTTCCTTGGAGTCTTTGATGGCGACGCCCATCGCGGCGAGTTGATCGCGGATGCGGTCGGACTCCTTGAAGTCCTTTCGCGCGCGCGCGGCAGTGCGTTGCTCTATGAGGTTTTTAACGGCCGCCTCATCGACAACAACAGCACGAGGGTCGCTTGACAGGTAGTCTCTGCGCTTATGGCCAAGCAAACCCAGCAACATTGCAGATGTCTTGAGATTCCGCTTGAGTTCGATCTGCGGAAAGCCCGAAGCGCGCCCTCGAATTTGGGTGGCAAGAGCGTGCAGGCGGGTGATCGCGTTCGACGTATTTAAGTCATCAGCGAGCGCTTCAATAACTTCATGGTCTGGTTCTTCCGAGACTTGGGTGTCGTCGCCGCAACATTTCGTACCAACCATCGACTGTTTTTTTGCTTTCCTCCAGCCCTTTCAGCGTCCAGTCGATCGGCGAGCGGTAATGCGTCTTCAGCATGTTGAGACGCAGCACCTCGCCCGGCCAATCGGCCAGCAGCTCGCGAATGGTGACGAAGTTGCCGAGGCTCTTCGACATCTTCTCGCTTTCGACCTGCAGGAAGCCGTTGTGCATCCAGATGCTCGCCATGAAATCCGCGTGGAAAGCGCAGCAGGTTTGCGCGAGCTCGTTCTCATGGTGCGGAAACACCAGGTCGATGCCACCACCGTGAATGTCGAATTGATCGCCGAGATGCTTCCAGGCCATCGCCGAGCATTCGATATGCCAGCCCGGACGCCCCGGCGCCTTGATGTCCGCCGGCGACGGCCAGGACGGCTCGCCCGGCTTCGAGGGCTTCCACAGCACAAAATCGGTGTGGCCGCGCTTGTAGGGCGCGACATCGACACGGGCGCCGGCGATCATCTCGTCGAGCGAGCGATTGGAGAGCGCGCCGTAACGCGGCAGCACCTTGTTCGCAGCGTTCATTGATTCCGGCGAGAACAGTACATGGTCCTCCGCGACATAGGCGAAGCCGCCTTCGACAAGCTTGTCGATGAGCACGCGCATCTCGGCGATGTGCTCGGTCGCGCGCGGCTCGACCGTCGGCCGCAGCGCGCCGAGTGCATCGACGTCGTCGTGGAACTGCTTCAAGGTCACTTCCGTGACCCTGCGGATCGCCTCGTTCAGCGGCAGTCCCGGAAAATCCCGCGCGGCGCGGTCGTTGATCTTGTCGTCGACGTCGGTGATGTTGCGGGCATAGGTGACGTGGTCCGCGCCATAGAGGTGGCGCAGCAGGCGGAACAGCACGTCGAACACGATGACGGGGCGCGCATTGCCGATATGAGCGAAATCGTAGACCGTGGGTCCGCAGACATACATGCGCACGCGCGCGCGATCGATCGGCTGGAACGGCCGCTTTTCTTTGGTCAGCGTATCGTAAAGGCGCAAATCCATGGATCACCCGTGCCTGCTAGCCGGGCGTCCAGTGATCTCAGTGTGTTGAGAAAAGACGGCCTCAGCCAGCGAATCGCTAGCTCATAATCTCGCAAATGCTGCAAATGGCGAGGAAGCCGTTCATGGAACACACCATGCGGCAAGCTGGGCCTCCGCGTCAAGGTCGCCTCCCCGAAAAAGCCGCTTTCGCCCGCCAGACGGGACTCCCCATGGTTAATCATTATTAATCATTCGGGCTTATCGCTTGGAGCGCTTCTCTCGTTCATTGGTGCCCCATGCGGTTTTTCCAGGCGGTATTGGCCAGTGGATTCCTCGTCCTTGCATCAGCGGCGTCCGCCGAGACCCGCGTGTTCATCGTCGCGAACCACGCGGACACCTATGGCATCGACCAGTGCCTGGCCAAGGGCGAGAAGTGCGGCGCGCATGCGGCCCGCGCCTATTGCCAATCACGCGATTTTGCGCAGGCCTCCGCCTTTCGTCGCGTCGACCCCGACGAAATTACCGGTTCGGTGCCGAAAGACGGCGCCAATTGCCCACACGGCGGATGCGACGAATACGTCGCCATCACCTGCCAGCGATAATGGTAAGGTTCCTGCCACATCGGCGCCGCGGAAACGACGTGACGCTGCCGCCGGAAGCCGCTATGGGAGGCGACCGCGCCTGATAGGGCTCGCGGATTCCCTCTTGGCCGGACATGCCTGAAACGTTGAACGCTTTTTCTTCCAGACGAATGCTGGCCTGCGCCGCGCTGCTTGGTAGTCTGCTTGCGAGTTCGGCCGCGCTCGCACAGATGCAGCCGGGCATGCAGCCTCCGCCTCCTCCCGGCCCTCCCCCGCAAGGCGCGCCCGGACCGGCGGTCAATCCGGTCTGCCCGCGCCTCGAGGGGCAACTGGCCACCATCGATCACGGCGGCACCGGTGATCCTGCGAAAGACGACCAGATCCGCCGCTACCAGGACGCCCAGGCCCAGCAGCAGGGCGAGCTTGACCGCGTCACCATGCAGGCCAAGCGCATGGGCTGTGAGAGCTCCGGCTTCTTCTCGCTGTTCAGCGGCCAGTCGGCGCGGTGCGGCCCGGTCAACACCCGCATCCAGCAGATGCGCGCCAATCTCGATCAGATCACGAACAATCTCGAGCGGCTGCGTGCAGGCGGCGGTTTCGGCGGTGCGGATCGCGACAACCAGCGCCGCTCGGTCCTGCTTGCGCTCGCACAGAATAATTGCGGACCGCAATATGCCAATGCCGCAGCCGCGGCTGCGCCCGGTCCCGGCGGCTTCCTGAACAATCTGTTCGGCAACAATAATAACCCAGCCGCACCGCCTGGCGTCGACATGGGACAGCCGTCCGGCACCTTCCGCACAGTCTGCGTGCGCACCTGTGACGGCGGCTATTTCCCGATCTCGTTTGCGACCTCGCCCGCGCGCTTCCCCGACGACGAAAAGGCGTGCAAGGCGCTGTGTCCGGCCACCGAAGCAGCCCTTTACGCCTATCGCAATCCCGGCGAGGACATCAACCAGGCGGTCTCTGTCAACGGCCAGCCCTACACCGCGCTGCCGAATGCGTTCAAATACCGCAGCGAGTTCAATCCGACGTGCGCATGCAAGGCGCCCGGACAGACCTGGTCGGATGCGCTCAAATCGATCGACGACAAGGCCGAGGCGGCGCAGCAGGGCGACATCATCGTCACCGAGGAAAGCGCGAAGAAGATGCAGCAGCGCGCGCAGCAGCAAAAATCCGCGCCCGGCAAGAAGGGCGCCACCCCGCCCGCGCAGGCCAGCACGCCCGACACCCCAGCGCCGCCCGCCAATACGACCGCCTCCTCGTCGTCCGAGAACAAGCCGATCCGCACGGTGGGTCCGAAATTCCTGCAGGACAACAAGACACCGTCGATCCCGCGCTGATTGTCGCGCTAGCCGTCGAACGCCTCGGCGGACGCGCGCGCGGCGCGCATGATCAGCGTCTCGTCCGCCTCGGGCAACGGCTTGCCGCTATCGCGAAAGCGGTTGGTGATGGGATAGCGGCGGTCGCGGCCGAAATTGCGCGTCGTCACCTTCACCCCCGGTGCTGCCTGCCTTCGCTTGTATTCGGCGATGTTGAGCAGCCGGTCGATGCGAGCCACCACGTCGCGATCAAAACCGGCGTCGACGATGGAAGCGAGCGGCTCCTCGCGCTCGACAAGGCGTTCCAGGATCGCATCGAGCACATCATAGGGCGGCAGCGAATCCTGGTCGGTCTGGTTCTCGCGCAATTCCGCGGTCGGCGGGCGCGTGATGATGTTGGGCGGGATCACCTCACCGGCGGGGCCAAGCGCGCCTTCGGGCTTCCAGGAATTGCGCAAGGACGACAGCCGAAACACCTCGGTCTTGTAGATGTCCTTGATCGGGTTGAAGCCGCCGTTCATGTCACCGTAAAGCGTGGCATAACCGACCGACATCTCCGATTTGTTGCCGGTGGTAACCACCATGGCGCCGGTCTTGTTGGAAATCGCCATCAACAGCGTGCCGCGGGCGCGCGCCTGCAGATTTTCTTCGGTGATGTCGCGCGGCAGGCCGGCGAACGGAGCCGAGAGAATCTTCTCAAAGCCGTTCACGGCATCCGCGATCGGCAGCACCTCATAGCGGATATCGAGATTCTTCGCGAGCTTCGCCGCATCGTCGAGCGAGACCTGCGCAGTGAAGCGGAACGGCAGCATGACACCGCGCACATGCTCTCTTCCGAGCGCGTCGACCGCGATCGCCGCACACAGCGCGGAATCGATCCCGCCGGAAATGCCTAGCAGCACGCCCGGAAAACCGTTCTTGCCGACGTAATCGCGCAGGCCGAGCACGCAGGCCGCGTAGTCGGCCTTGTCGCCCTCGAGATCAGGCACGATCGGGCCTGAGCAGCGCCAGCCGCCGTCCTCGCCCTTCTTCCAGCGCAGCGTGGTGATGCTCTCGACAAAGGCCGGCAATTGCGCCGCCACTGAAAGGTCGGCATTCAGCGCAAACGAGGCGCCGTCGAACACCAGCTCGTCCTGGCCCGCGACCTGGTTGAGATAGATCAGCGGCAGCCCGCTTTCGGTGACACGGGCGACCGCGATCGACAGCCGCACATCGCTCTTGTCGCGCGCATAGGGCGAACCGTTCGGCACCACGATGATCTCGGCCCCGGTCTCGGCCAGACACTCGACCACGTTTTCATAATCCGGAGACTCTTCCAGCCAGATGTCCTCGCACACGGGCACGCCAACGCGGATGCCCCTGATGTTCATCGGCCCCGGCGCCGGTCCGCGCGCGAACAGTCGCTTCTCGTCGAACACGCCGTAGTTCGGCAGATTGACCTTGTAGCGGATCGCGGCGATGCGGCCGCCGTCGAGCAGCGCGCAGGCATTGTAGAGCTTGCCGTCATCCACCCAGGGCGTGCCGATCAGCATCGCCGGCCCGCCATCGGCGGTTTCGCGCGCAAGCTGCTCGGTGGCCGAACGGCAGGCCGCCTGGAATGCCGGCTTGAGCACCAGATCCTCGGGCGGATAGCCGGCCAAGAACAGCTCGGGCAACACCATGAGATCGGCGCCCTCGGCATGCGCGCGGGCGCGCGCAGCGCGGGCCTTGGCGGCATTGCCTTCCACATCGCCGACAGTCGGGTTCAACTGGGCGAGGGTTATGACGAATTGGGTGACGCGGTCGGTCATGGCGTTATGGTGCACCGCGGCGCGGCGAACTTCAATTGTCCTCTTCAGATCGCGCCTATGCGCTCGGCGAGGGCAAACAGCCAGAACGCCGCGCCCATCAGCAGCGCCACGCCGACCGCGGCCGAGCCCATGTCCTTGACCCGCCCGATCTGCGGATCGCGATCCATGGTGAGGCGGTCGGCGAGCTTTTCGATCGCCGTGTTGAGCAGCTCGACGACCAGGATCAGCGCTACCGCACAGACCAGCTCCACCCGGCGCATGACGGTCGCGCCGACCAGCCAGGCCGCCGGCAGCGCGAGCAGCAGCGCGACCAGCTCCTCGCGGATCGCCTGCTCGGAGCGAGCCGCGAAAATCATGCCGTTGCGAGAGTTGATCGTGGCCCGCCAAATTCTCAGCAAATCAAAATCCCGCCGCCGCCGGCACGGCCTTCACCTTGCCGCCCCGCTCCTGCTTGAGCAATTCCGCAATCAAGAACGCCATGTCGATCGACTGCTCAGCGTTCAGGCGCGGATCGCAGACCGTGTGATAGCGGTCGTTGAGATCCTCATCCGTGATCGCGCGCGCGCCGCCGATGCATTCGGTAACGTCCTGGCCGGTCATTTCCAGATGAACGCCGCCGGGATGCGTGCCTTCCGCGTTGTGGATGGCGAAGAAGCTCTTCACTTCCGACAGGATGCGGTCGAACGGCCGCGTCTTGTAGCCGGATGTCGAGGTGATGGTGTTGCCGTGCATGGGATCGCACGACCACACCACGACGCGGCCCTCGCGCTTCACCGCGCGGATCAAGCCCGGCAGGTTGTCGGCGACCTTATCGGCGCCGAAGCGGGCGATCAGCGTCAGCCGCCCGGGCTCGTTGTCGGGATTGAGCACGTCGATCAGCTTGATCAATTCGTCGCTCTTCAGCGACGGGCCACACTTCAGGCCGATCGGGTTCTTGATGCCGCGGAAATATTCGACATGGCCATGGTCGAGCTGACGTGTGCGGTCGCCGATCCAGATCATGTGGCCTGAGGTCGCGTACCAGTCGCCGGTCGTGGAATCGACCCGCGTCATCGCCTGCTCGTAGCCGAGCAGCAGCGCTTCGTGGCTGGTGTAGAAATCGGTCGCGCGCAGCTCGGGATGGCTTTCGAGGTCAAGGCCGCAGGCGCGCATGAAATTCAGCGCATCCGAGATGCGGTCGGCCAGCTCCTTGTAGCGGCGGAACTGCGGGGAATCCTTCAGGAAGCCCAGCATCCACTGATGCACGCTGCCGAGATTGGCGAAGCCGCCGGTCGCAAACGCGCGCAGCAGGTTCAAGGTCGCGGCCGACTGCCGGTAGGCCATCAGTTGGCGCTGCGGGTCGGGCGTGCGCGCTTCCTTCGTAAACGCGATGTCGTTGACGATATCGCCGCGATAGCTCGGCAGCTCGACGCCTTTCATCTTCTCCGTCGGCGAGGAGCGCGGCTTGGCGAATTGTCCGGCGATGCGGCCGACCTTCACCACCGGCAGCGCGCCGGCATAGGTCAGGACGACCGCCATCTGCAGCAGCACGCGGAAGAAGTCGCGGATATTGTTGGCGCCGTGCTCGGCAAAGCTCTCGGCGCAATCGCCGCCCTGCAGCAGGAAGGCTTCGCCCGCGGCGACGCGCGCCAGCGCCTTCTTCAGGTTACGCGCCTCGCCCGCGAACACCAGCGGCGGAAATGTGGCGAGCTGCGCCTCGACGTCGGCCAGCACCCTGGCGTCAGGGAAGTCGGGCATTTGCAGCACCGGCCTGGCGCGCCAGCTGTCGGGTGTCCACCGCTCGGACATTACGTTAACTCCTGAACAAAAACCGCTACTTATCGATGATCTCTGAAGGGCCGCGTTATACGCTGGCTCCCCTGCAACTGCTACCTGCATTTATTCCGCCAAGATAAGCGAGAAGACAAGCCCTTGCGGCAAAAGCCAAACTCGCATTTGCTAAAGCAAAACACTGAGAGTTGGGGGAAGGCGCTGTGACGGAAGCCGCGCTGGACGACGTTTTCGCCGATGACATCACGATTCCGGCCACCGATGGCTATGCGCTGGCAGCGACCCTGTTCCTGCCCCGGGGCGCCAAGCGCCACGCCGTGCTGATCAGCTCGGCGACCGCGGTGCCACGCAAGATCTATCGCGGCTTTGCCGGCTATCTGGCGCGGCGCGGCTGCGCGGTGCTGACCTATGACTACCGCGGCATCGGCGGCTCCAGGCAACTCGCGGTGGAAGGCTATAACCGCAAAAAATCGTTGAAGGGCTTCAAGGCGACCATGGCGGACTGGGCGGCGCTGGACGTCACGGCGGCGGTGCGCTGGATGCGCGAGCGCTATCGCGACCTGCCGCTTGGCTATGTCGGGCACTCCTTCGGTGGCCAGGCGCTCGGGCTGCTTCCCAATAACAGCGAGGTCTCGCGCGCGCTGCTTGTCGCGGCGCAGGCCGGCTACTGGAAACTGATGGCCTCGCCCGAACGCTATCGTGTCTATGTCATGCTCAACTTCGTCGGCAGTCCCCTCACCCGTGCGCTCGGCTATGCGCCGGGCTGGAGCGGGCTCGGCGAGGATTTGCCGAAGGGTGTGTTCCAGCAATGGACCGTCTGGGTGAACAGCCCGCATTATCTCTTTGACGACAAATCGCTCGGCCTCGCCAATTTTGCCAAATACAAGGGCGCGCTGCGCGCGCTGTGCCTCTCCGACGATCCCTGGGCGACGCGGCCGGCGGTCGAACTGCTCTGCAAGGGCTATATCGCAACCGCACCCGACATCATCACGGTGACGCCCGCCGATGTCGGCGCCAGCAAGCTCGGGCATTTCGGCTTCTTCCGCCCCAACCATCGCGACACGCTGTGGCGGGGTGCCGCGGAATGGCTGCAGCGGGAGCTGTAGCGAAATTACTTTTCGGCGCCGGATGGCGGCGCGTGCATGCCGAACTGAGGCTGCGGTCCGATCGACCGACTGAATTCAGGCCGTGAGCCCGAGAAACTCCTGGCGCGTGATGGCGTTCTCGCGAAAGCAACCCAGCATCCGGCTGGTCACGAGATCGGTGCCGGCCTTGTGGATGCCGCGGGTAGACATGCAATGGTGCATGGCCTTGATGACGACGGCGACACCCTGCGGTTTGAGCACTTCATGGATCACGTTGGCGATCTGAGCGGTCATCTTTTCCTGGATTTGCAGCCGCTTGGCGAACACATCGACCACGCGCGCAAGCTTGCTGATGCCGACCACGCGACCATTCGGAATATAGGCCACCCACACCTGGCCAATGATCGGCGCCATGTGGTGCTCACAATGGCTCTCGAACGGAATGCCGCGCAGGGTGATCATCTCGTCGTAGCCTTCGATTTCCTCGAACGTTTTCTGGAGAATCTCCGCGGGATCCTGTGCGTAGCCGGCGAAGAACTCCTCAAATGCGCGCGCTACGCGCGATGGCGTTTCCGCAAGACCGTCACGCCGGGGGTCGTCTCCGGCCCAGCGGATGATGGTTCGAACCGCAGCCTCAACATCGCCTCGACTGGGGCGCTCCAGCTCGTTATGGGAATGCTGGGCACGCTCGAATGGACGGATGTTGCTGCTCATCGAAAAGCTCTTCCTTGCTGGTTGCCGGCACCCGGGATCGGAGAACGCTCCAAGCGCATGGTTTGGATGGCCGGGTCCTGGAAAGGTTCCCGAGAAAATCAGCGGTGAGCGGGGATCGGCGATGGCAGCGGGGGTCTTGCTAGGGAGCGCGAAGGCGCGCGGACCTTGGAGAGGGATGACGCCGCGCAGGACGCCTTCGAATAGGTCCCGCTTCACCTCGTTAGCTGGATCGGTCGAGCACGGCACGGTCATGCTCTCCACCCGCGCCGATGAGTTTCGCGAGTGCGAGGTCTAATTTCGCAGGCCGAAGCTTGGCAGGAACGACGGAGCCTGGGCATTTTGCACAGGCTGGACCTGTGCTCGCGCATCTTCCACCGGCGGCCGTTCTACTCGCGCATTTTGCGTTCGCCGGACCTGTCTTCGGTTTTGCGTGCGCATCTCTGCCCGCGCATTGCGGACGGGCAGGATACGTCGGTGCTTCTGCACGAACCGATGCGAGACCCGGGCATTCTCCGCTACCTGTTCCGGACCCTCTTTCACAGCCTGTGCCGGGGCGTCTTGAACGGGCTGTGCGGGCTCGACCTGCGCGTTCGTATCTTTCTCTGCCGCCCAAGCCTGGAATTGCCTGAACAGCGCGTCAGATGTTGGATCACTCTTTTCCGTCTGATCTGTCGCGGCGGGTTCAGCGGCGGCTATTTCATCGCGGGCCGGCGCATCCTGTGCGGTCGGCGGCAGCGCCTGAGCATCGGCGGCAGGTTGAACCAAGGCCGGTGCCTCGGCGGCAGCTTGAACCGTTGGCGTCGACCGATCGGCGCCAGGCTGCAGCTCCGAATTACCAACCAGCGAAGCCTTGACCTCCGCAAAGACAGCCACGGGATCTCGCACGGATAGAGCCGCGATACCGGTCGCTGTGGCGATTGCGACCAGGACGCCCGTCTTCAAGACCCGCAACGGGGTGACGGTTCGGTCACGAAGAATCCCGAGACCCTGCTGCTCGATTTGATCGGCGAGAACGAGAGGCAGAGGATGGTCCGGACTAAAACCGTCTTTCGTCGGCATTGGCTGATGCCTCCTCAATGTGATCCTCGAGCAGTATCCTGCTATCGGGGTCCAAAAAGGGGAGGAATTTCTGATTTCACTTGGGCGGGGAACCGCACGATCGCCTGTGGCTGCGCGTCGCAAACCTGCGATGGCCTCCGGCGGCCATCCACGCAGGCCTTTGGGAAAAATTGAACCCAGCGGCTCCTACTCGGCCGCCGCGGCCCGCACATGGCGTGCGGTCGGGGTGCGCATGGTCACGAGTTCTTCGGCCGCGGTCGGATGCAGCGCGACGGTGGCGTCGAAATCGGCCTTGGTCGCCTTCATCTTCACCGCGATCGCCACGGCCTGGATGATCTCGGCGGCAGAGTCGCCCACGATGTGACAGCCGAGCACGCGGTCGGTCAGGCCATCAACGAGCAGCTTCATCAGCACGCGGGTGTCGCGGCCGGACATGGTCGATTTGATCGGCCGGAACGTCGTCTTGTAGATGTCGACATGGCTGAACTGCGCGCGCGCCTCGGTTTCCGTCAGGCCTACCGTGCCGACTTCGGGCTGCGAGAACACGGCCGTCGGGATGGTGGCATGATCGACCTGAACCGGCCGCTGGCCGAACACGGTGTCGGCGAAGGCGTGGCCCTCGCGGATCGCCACCGGCGTCAGGTTGACGCGATGGGTGACGTCGCCGATCGCATAGATGTTCGGCACCGACGTCTTCGACCAGGCATCGACGGCGATGCCGCCATTATGCGGGTTGATGGCAACGCCGGCGTTCTCGAGGCCGAGCTTGGCCACGTTCGGATGCCGGCCGATCGCGAACATGACCTGGTCGGAGGCGAGGCTCGAGCCGTTCGACAGATGCGAGGTAAAATCCTTGCCCTGCTTGTCGATCTTCGTGACGGTGCAGCCGGTCAGGATCGTGATGCCCTGCTTCTCCATCTCGGCGCGCACATGGGTGCGGACATCCTCGTCGAAACCACGCAGGATATTATCGCCGCGATAGATCACGGTCACGTCGGAGCCGAAGCCGGCGAAGATGCAGGCGAACTCCAGCGCGATGTAGCCGCCGCCCTGGATCACGATGCGTTTCGGCAGCGCGGGCAGATGGAACGCCTCGTTCGAGGAGATCACGTGTTCGATGCCCGGAATCCCGGACCCATGGTTGGGCGTGCTGCCGGTCGCAACCAGGATGGTGCGGGCCTTCACGGTCCTGCCGTCGGTCAGCCGAAGCGTGTGCGGATCCAGGATTACCGCGCGCGTCTTGACGACTTCCGCGCCGGCTTTCTCGACATTGCTGGTGTAAATACCCTCAAGCCGGGCGATCTCCTTGTCCTTGTTGGCGACCAGCGTGCGCCAGTCGAAGGTCGGCGTCGGAATGGTCCAGCCGAAGCCCGCGGCATCCTCGATCTCCTGATGGACATGCGAGCCCATCACGAACAGCTTCTTCGGCACGCAGCCGCGGATCACGCAGGTGCCGCCCATGCGGTATTCCTCGGCGATCACGACGCGGGCGCCGTGACCGGCCGCGATCCGGGCCGCGCGAACTCCGCCCGAACCTCCTCCGATGACAAACAGGTCGACGTCGAATTCAGCCATTTCTCAACCTCGACCTTCCCTTGAGATCACGCCTTATTTTTTGAGCATGATCTCCGAGCAAACGCTCCGCGTTTGTCGCGAGGGAAAACCGCTGCACACTTTTCCGGATCATGCCTAGATTTGCTTGCCCCGCTTGCGCATTTCGGCGCGGAACTCGCCATTGACGATCTCGGCGAAATTCTGGGCCCACCCGTTCATATAGGACATGCTGTACTGGACTGCCCGGGGCTCGCTCGTCAGCAGCTTCTGGCCGAGCGGCGACTTGTAGAAGGCCACGAGGTCCACCAGCTCTTTCTCGGTAAACTCATTGCAGTAGATCTGCGCCATGCCCTCGCCGATCTCTTTTTCCCTGCCGGCCAGTCTCTGGGCAATGATCGGCGCAACCTCGTTGAGATCCTTCTGATAGTTGAGATTGGTGGTCATCAGCTGATCTTTGGTCTTCGTGACAATATTGGGCACCGCATTGGCGTAAATCGCCGCCGCATGCTTCATTTGCAGTATTTCGCGGGCCGCCGCCATGCAGGCGGGCGTACCCTGCTTCATGCCCTGGGGTGCCGCGGCTTGCTGCGCCGCGGCGGGCTGGCCGGCCAAGGCCATTCCCATGGCAAGTCCCGCAACAGGCAAAATCCTAAAAACGCTCTTCATTCCGCTTCTCCTTGGAATTTGCGGCCTACCGCCGCGCAACAACCCGAATTCCCTGCCAGCCCGCCAGAACCATCGTGTCAGCCATATCCGTGAACAGCCCGTGCTCGACGACCCCGGGAATGGCGTCGAGATGACCCGCCAGGCGCGGGGAATCCTTTATGCGCCCGAGGTGGGCATCGACAATCCAGTGGCCGCCATCGGTGACAAAAACGTGGCCGTCCTTGCCTTTCCGGAGCACCATTTCGCCGGAAACGCCGCATTGTGTGAAGGTTTTTGCGATGGCGCGCCGGGTCGCCGCCAGCCCGAACGGGATCACCTCGACCGGTAGCGGAAAGCGGCCGAGCATCTCGACCCATTTGCTCTCGTCGGCGATCACGATCATGCGATCCGACGCCGCCGCCACGATCTTTTCCCTCAAGAGCGCCCCGCCGCCGCCCTTGATGAGGTTCAGCGAATGATCGACTTCGTCGGCGCCGTCGACGGTCAGATCGAGCCGGTCGATGTCATCGAGCGTGGTCAGCGCGATGCCGCACCTCTCCGCCTGGGCGCGAGTCGCCTCCGAGGTCGGCACGCCCACGACCTTGAGCCCGGCGCGCACCTTTTCGCCGAGCAGATCGACGAAATGCCTCGCGGTCGAGCCGGTGCCGAGCCCCAGCCTCATGCCGTCGCGTACCTCGTCCAGTGCGCGGGCCGCCGCCTGCCGTTTCAATGCTTCCATGTCCACGCGAAAACCCACCCCCGGATCGGTTTCGCGGGGGTTCTAGCGCATGATCCGGAAAAGTGGGAACCGGTTTTCCGAAAAGATCATGCGCAAAACCAAAAAAGCCAAAGTGCGATGGCCCCGCCGTCGCGCTTTAGCCTCGTTTTTGGGCGGGGAATAGCCGCAAAGGAGGTCGGTCCCTCGGCTTTTTGATTAAACCGCGGTCACCCCGTCCATGGCGGCCTGGATCGCCGCGAAACGGCCGTCCACGATCTCGCGCATGTTCGGATGCGTGAAGATGTAGAGTTCATCGGCGCGGATGGCATTGACGACTCGGGCGGCGACGCCGGCAGGGTCGAGGCCGGTCGCGATCTGCCGTGCGATGTCAGCGACGACAGCGGCGGCGGGACTATTCGGGTCAAGCGGCTGCGCCTGTCCATAGCGCTCGGGGCGATTGCGCCCGCTCTCGCCGATCTTGGTCCGCACGAAATGCGGACAGAGCACGCTGACGCCGATGCCAAACGGCTGAAGCTGGGGCCTGAGCCCTTCCGACATGGCGACGACGGCGTATTTCGTCGCCGTGTACGGGCTCAATCCCATGCCGCTGATCACGCCTGCCATCGAGGCCGTGTTGACGATGTGACCGCCTTCGCGGTGCGCGCGCATGTGCGGCAGAAAAGAGCCGATGCCGTAGAGGACGCCCATCAGATTGACATCGACGACCCAGCGCCAATTGTCGACCGAGATCTGGTCGATGCCGCCGCCGGCGGCAACGCCGGCATTGTTGCAGAGGATGTGGACTTTACCGAAGGTCGAGAAAGTCGCCTGCGCGGCACGCTCGACGTCATCGGGATCGGCGACGTCGCAAGCGACGCCGCGGACATGATTGCCAAACTGGTTTAAGTCTTTTTGCGCCTGATCCAGCGCGCTCTGCTCGACATCGGCGAGCATCACGTTCATGCCCTCCGCTGCAAAGGCCTTCGCCATTGAAAGGCCGATGCCGGACGCCCCGCCGGTGACGAAGGCCGTTTTTCCCGTGAATTCGTGCATTGCTTCTCCCCCCGCGATCTCGAATTTGGCGGCCTTCTAGCACATCCAGCTTGCACGATGTCACGGAGATCGATAGCGCTGCGCCATGTCAAAACATCCGACCATCGCCTTCGATCTCGACGGAACGCTTGTCGATACCGCGCCCGACCTGATCGGCGCGCTCAATTTCGTGCTCAACAGCGAAGGGCTGGCGCCGGTGCCGCTGGCGTCGGCGCGCAACATGATCGGCGCCGGCGCGCGCAAGATGATCGAGCGCGGGCTGGAAGCGGAAGGCCGCGCCGTGACAGTGAAGGACATCGACCGCATGACCGCGGACTTCATCGATTATTATGCCGAGCACATCGCCGACGCCTCGCGGCCGTTCGAGGGGCTGGAGAGCGCACTCGACGATCTGACCGCACGCGGCTTCCTGCTTGCGGTCTGCACCAACAAGCTGGAATGGTTGTCGAAGCGGCTGCTTGACCAGCTTGGACTGAGCCGGCGCTTTGCGGCGATCTGCGGCGCCGACACTTTTGGTGTGTCAAAGCCCGATCCGGCGATCCTGCAGCAGACGGTGGCGCGCGCGGGCGGCGCGCTCGCCTCCACCATTATGGTCGGCGATGCCGGCACCGATATCGGCGTTGCGCGCCGCGCAGGCGTTCCCGTGATCGGCGTCAGCTTCGGCTACACGGAAGTGCCGATTGCCGAGCTCAAGCCGGACCGGCTGATCCACCACATGCGCGACCTGCCGGATGCGGTGGGGGAGCTGAATTCGCGCTGAAACGCGCTATAAGGGTATTGAAGTATAAGGATTTATAGCGGCCGCACCGGCGTTAACCGTCAATTAACTATGAGCTTTGGTCTGGTTGCGTGGGGTTCCAGGGACTCCTACATGTTTGATCCGGGCAATGTGGCTGATGGCCGCAGGGGTGATGGCGGATCGAAGCATGCGTCGTGTAATCGCGATTGCTTTGGCGGGAGCAAGCCTTGGCGGCTGCTCGTCATTCTCGGTCAGCGACTACTTCAAATCCACCCCGCCGGCGATCCAGGTCCAGCTCGAATCCAATCCGCCCGGCGCTGACGCCAAGACCTCGCTCGGACCTGGCTGCAAGACGCCGTGCTCCGTCACCGTGAACGCGCCCGATGCCGGCTTCTCGGTGATGTACACGCTGAACAAGTTCCAGCCCGCGACCGTGCCGGTGCACGTGATCCACAATCCCGCCGACTTCTCCTCGCCCGCCACGACCGTCACCGATCCCAACCCGGTGTTCGCGGAACTGCAGCCCGCGGGCCCGCCGCCGAAGGCGCACAAGGGCACCAAGCCGAACCATGTGACCAAGCCGAAGCCGGCTGCATCCACCGGCTCGCAATCGCCCTTCCCTGATCCGAACACGGCGCCGAGCCGCTGATCGCTCGCAGCGCACCATTTCCAGAACGACCGATCCCGGGAACCTTGCGCATTGTGGCGCGGTCCCATCATGCTTAGATTGCGACAAGCATCGCACCAGGGCGTGCGGTGCTTTGCCCAAAGCTCTGCGCAAGGCTTGCTTGAATGAACGGACCGCCTTCCCTTCCCTCGCTGTACCGGCCGATGACCGATCCGTTCGGCCGGACCATCAGCTATCTCAGGGTCTCGGTCACCGACCGCTGCGATTTGCGCTGCTTCTATTGCATGTCGGAAGACATGACATTCCTGCCCAAGGCCGATCTGCTCACCCTGGAAGAGCTTGACCGGCTGTGCTCGGCCTTCATCGCCAAGGGCGTCAAGAAGCTCAGGCTGACAGGCGGTGAGCCGCTGGTCCGGCGCAATGTAATGTCGCTGGTGCGCTCGCTGGCGCGCCACCTCGAAACGGGCGCGTTGCGCGAATTGACCATGACCACCAATGGCACGCAGCTTGCGCGCTTCGCCGGCGAGCTCGCCGATTGCGGCATCCGCCGCATCAACGTCTCGCTCGACACGCTTGATCCGACGAAATTCCGCGCCATCACGCGCTGGGGCGAGCTCGACAAGGTCAAGGCCGGCGTCGAGGCGGCGCGCAAGGCGGGCCTCGCGGTCAAGATCAATGCGGTGGCGCTGAAGAACATGAACGAGGAGGAAATCCCCTCGCTGATGCAGTGGGCGCATGGCAACGGCATGGCGCTGACCCTGATCGAGGTGATGCCGATGGGCGAGATCGGCGCAGGCCGCATCGACCAGTATGTGCCGTTGTCGCTGGTGCGCGCGCGGCTTGCCAAGCACTACACGCTGACCGACCTCGACGAGGATACCGGCGGCCCGGCGCGCTACGTGCATGTCGCCGAGACCGGCGGCAAGCTCGGCTTCATCACGCCGATGACCCATAATTTCTGCGAGTCCTGCAACCGCGTGCGCATCACCTGCACCGGCACGCTGCACACCTGCCTCGGCCACGAGGATGCTTCCGATTTGCGCAAGCCCTTGCGGGCCTCGCAAAGCGACGAGCTGCTCTCTGCCGCGATCGACCGCGCCATCGGCTTGAAGCCGAAAGGCCACGACTTCATCATCGATCGCCGCCACAACCGCCCGAGCGTCAGCCGCCACATGAGCGTGACCGGCGGCTAGGGCTCTGCCCACTGCCGGGATTTACCACCCCCGGCAACGGCTTGAACTTGCGTCAATTTGCCCATTTTCCGATTGACGGGAACGGAGCGCGCAGTAATGGTGCGCCCTGCTTTTATGCCTGCGCGGCCGGATAGGCCGCTACGCGACTTTCGCGCAGCCAAGACGGCAAAAGCACTGGCGGGGAGGACTAGCCTTGCAATCGCTCTTGCAGATGAGCCTCGGCTGCACGCGTTCGCGCGGCGGTAAAAGCTTGTGTGGGTGAATTCATCGGCGCGCTCGGCAACGACGCCGCCGCGGAGAACATGATGCGTCCATTGCTGGCTCTCAGTGAAGCCATCGACGAACTCAACGAGAAGATCGGCTATATCTGCAACGTGCTCGTGCTGCTTTCCTGCCTGGTCAGCGCCGGCAACGCGATGGTTCGCTACGCCTTCGACTACAGCTCCAACGGCTGGCTCGAGGCGCAGTGGTACATGTTTGCGATCGTGGTGATGTTCGGCGCCTCTTATACCTTCAAGCGCAACGAGCACGTCCGCGTCGAGATCTTCTACCTGTTCCTGTCGGAGCGCGGCCAGCTCTGGCTCGACATGATCGGTACCCTGTTCTTCCTGATCCCCGCCTGTCTGTTGCTCGCCTATCTGTCCTGGCCGTTCTTCATGCAGGCCTATTCGGTCGGCGAGATGTCGGGTAACGCCGGCGGCCTGATCCGATGGCCGATCAAATTCGTGATCCCGGCGGGCTTCGTGCTGCTGGCTCTTCAAGGCGTCTCGGAAGTCATCAAGCGCATCGCAGCCCTCCGGGGCTATGTCACCATCGATGCGAAATACGAGAGGCCGACGCAATGATCACGCTGGAGATGATGCCGCCGCTGATGTTCGGTGGGCTGGTTCTGGCGATGCTGATCGGCTACCCCGTGGCGTTCACGCTTGCCGCGGTCGGCCTGTCCTTCGGATTCCTGTCGATCCATCTCGGCTTCTTCGACCTGAATTTCCTGCAGGCGATTCCGGGCCGCGTGTTCGGCAGTGTGCTCTCGAACGAGCTGCTGCTCGCGATCCCCTTCTTCACCTTCATGGGATCGGTGCTGGAAAGATGCGGGCTGGCGGAAGACATGCTGGATTCGATGGGCCAGCTGTTCGGCCCGATCCGCGGCGGCCTCGGCTATTCCGTCATCATCGTCGGCTTCATCCTCGGCGCCATCACCGGCACGGTGGCGGCTCAGGTGATCGCCATGGCGCTGATCTCGATGCCGGTGATGATCCGCTACGGCTACAACATGCGCTACATCACCGGCGTGCTGGCGGCCTCCGGCACCATCACGCAGCTGGTGCCGCCCTCGCTGGTGCTGATCGTGCTCGCCGACCAGCTCGGCAAGTCGGTCGGCGACATGTATCTCGGCGCCTGGGGCCCTTCGGTGTTCCAGATCTTCCTGTTCGCCGCGTATACCTTCCTGCTCGGCCTCATCAAGCCGAACCATGTGCCGCCGGTGCCGAAGGAGGCGCGCACGCTGACCGGCTGGGCGCTGTGGAAGAAATGCCTGATGGGCATCATTCCCTCGGCCGTGCTGATCTTCGTCGTGCTCGGCACCATGATGATGGGCCTCGCCACCCCGACCGAAGCCGGCGCCATGGGCGCGGTTGGCGCCATCGTGCTCGCCGCGATCCATCACAAGGATTTCAGCTCGACCGGCAACAAGATCCTGATCGTCGGCGTAATCGCGGCAGGCATCGGAACCATCGTTGCGATGCTCTACAGCGAGAACATCGTCTTCAAGCTCGCCTTTGCGGTGACCTATCTTGCGGTCGTATGGATCGGCCTCGAGGCCGTGCGCATTCCCGAGCTGCGCGACCTGATCAAGCAGGGTTATCAGACCACCATGCGCATCACCTGCATGGTCACCTTCATCCTGATCGGCTCGACCTGCTTCTCGGTGGTGTTTCTCGGCGTCTCCGGCGGCGTGTGGCTGGAGCACCTGCTGACCTCGCTGCCGGGCGGCGTCTGGGGCTTCCTGATCTTCATCAACCTCTTCATCTTCTTCGTGGCGTTCTTCCTCGACTTCTTCGAGATCGCCTTCATCATCCTGCCGATGATTGCGCCGGTCGCGCAGAAGGTCCTGGCGCCGGTGGTGGGGCCCGACGCCGCGCTGATCTGGTTCGGCGTCATGCTCTGCGTCAACATGCAGACCTCGTTCCTGCATCCGCCGTTCGGCTTCGCGCTGTTCTACCTGCGTGGCGTGGCTCCAAAGGAGGTCAAGAGCTCCGACATCTATTGGGGCGCGATGCCCTGGATCGGCCTGCAGGCGATCATGGTGGCCCTGGTCATCGCCTTCCCGTGGACGGTGACCGGCCTGCTCGACAAGCCCCTCGATGTCGACCTCAACAAGGTCAAGATCGAGGTGCCGCAGATCGAGCTGCCACCCCTCGATTTCGGACAGCCGAAGCAATAGTCGCGGCCGAGCAAGCGCAACAGAAACCCCGTAGCTTTCGCTCCGGGGTTTCAAGCATTACCGGCGACGCCGTCTCAACCTGTCAATCTGTTCCGCACCATGAAGCTGTCGAAGCTAAGCTCGGCGACCTGCCACCACTGGTAGCCGTCGTTGGCAAAGTCGCTCAGCGACGCATAGACCTTCTTGAAGTTGGCATTGGTCGCGGAGATTTCGGCGTATAGCTCCATCGCCGCCTTGAACGACGCCTGCATGATCTCCGGCGAGAAGGCATGCAGCTTGGTGCCGCCCGCCAAGAGCTTCTTCATCGCCGGCGGGTTGAGCTGATCGTATTTCGCCATCATCCAGGCATTCCCCAGGGCGCCGGCCTGGGTGATCACGGACTGATAATACTTCGGCAGCGCGTTCCACTTGTCCAGGTTGACCTGTGCAAGCAGGATCGGCCCGCCTTCCCACCATCCCGGATAGTAGTAGTGGGGCGCGATCTTGTTGAAGCCGAGCTTCTCGTCGTCGTAGGGGCCGACCCATTCGGCCGCGTCGATGGTGCCTTTCTCCAGCGCTGGATAGATGTCGCCGCCGGCGAGTTGCTGCGGCACGACGCCGAGCTTCTGCACGACCTTTCCGGCAAAACCGCCGATGCGGAATTTCAGGCCGTTCAGATCGGCGACCGTCTTGATCTCCTTGCGGAACCAGCCGCCCATCTGGCAACCGGTGTTGCCGGCGAGCAGGGAAATCACGTTGTAGCTCTTGTAGAACTCGTTGAGGATCTCCTTGCCGCCGCCATGGATATACCAGGCCTGATTCAAGCGTTCGTTGGGCCCGAACGGCACGCACGTGCCGAAGGCGAAGGTCGGATCCTTGCCGAAGTAGTAGTACGAGGCGGTATGTCCCATCTCGACCGTGCCGTTCTGCACCGCGTCGAGGACCTGCAAGCCGGGCACGATTTCACCGGCGGCAAAAAGCTGGACCTGGAATTTGTTGTCGGTGGCCTCTGCGATCGCCTTGCACATCACCTCGGCGCCGCCGTAAAGCGTGTCGAGCGATTTCGGCCAGCTCGCCGTCATGCGCCACTTGAGCTCCGGCATCGATTGCGCGATCGCCGGCGCCGCAATCGTCGCCGCGCCGGCCACGCCCAATCCGGTGACCTTGATAAAATCTCGACGTTTCATGTTTTGCTTCCTCCTCCGGTGATTGTGTCAGCCTTCTTGTCGAGGCTTTCCATGCAAGCATGGAACATCCGGTTCCCGATTTCCATCCCCCGCCAACGCAAAAACCCGGCCTCCAACGGAGACCGGGCTTCGACTTAAGGCTTAGTCGCTGGCGCGGGTATCAGCCGCGGGTGCGCGAGCGGATCATGAAGCTGTCGAAGGTATATTCGGCAACCTGCCACCAGAGATATTCATCCGAGCGATAGGCCTGCATCGCATCGATGGACTTCTTGAATTCGGGGTTCTTGGCCGAGATTTCGCTCCACAATTCGTTGGTCGCCTTGAGGCAGGCTTCCAGCACCTCGTTGGTGAAGGGACGGAGCTGCGTGCCGCCGGCCACCAGACGCTTCAGCGCCGACGGGTTCTGCAGGTCGTAGCGCGCGGCCATCCAGGTGTTGGCATAGGTGGTCGCGGCGGTGACGATCGCCTGGTAGTTCTTCGGCAGCGAATTCCATTTGTCGAGATTGCAGAAGGCGTGCACGGTCGGGCCGCCTTCCCAGAAGCCCGGATAGTAGTAGTACTTCGCGACCTTCTGGAAGCCGAGCTTCTCGTCGTCGTAGGGGCCGACCCACTCGGCCGCGTCGATGGTGCCTTTTTCCAGCGCCGGATAGATGTCGCCGCCGGCGAGCTGCTGCGGCACCACGCCGACCTTCTGCAGCACCTGGCCCGCGATGCCGCCGATGCGGAATTTCAACCCGGAGAGATCGGCGACGGTCTTGATCTCCTTGCGGAACCAGCCGCCCATCTGGGTGCCGGTGTTGCCGCAGGGAAAGCCGATCACCGAAAACTTCTTGAAGAACTCGTTGCCGAGCTCCATGCCGCCGCCCTGATACCACCACGAGTTCTGCATGCGTGCGTTGAGGCCAAACGGCACCGACGCGTAGATCGCAAAGGTCGGATCCTTGCCGACATAGTAGTACGACACCGTGTGGCTCATCTCGACGGTGCCGTTCGAAGTCGCGTCCAGCGCCTGCAGGCCGGGAACGATTTCACCGGCGGCGAAAATCTGGATCTGGAATTTGCCGTCGGTCATGTCAGACACAAATTTCGAGAACTGCTCGGCGCCGCCATAGATCGTGTCCAGCGACTTCGGGAAGCTCGACGTCATGCGCCATTTGATCTCGGGCGCGGACTGCGCGATCGCGGGCGACGCAACCGCCGCTGCCGCCGCGGCACCGGTCGCAGAAACTTTCAGAAAATCACGACGCTTCATCTAAGGCATCTCCTTCTAGGGGCGTTCCCATTGCTCATTAGCCCTCCCCGGGGGACGCTGGTCGCGCGCCAAATCGAAGGCTTTCAGGCGGGGCTTAACACGGATGTGGGAGGGCGAAAACGCGACAATGGCATGACAGGGCTGAACGAAAGTCGCATGTCGCCCAAAAGCAAATTCGCTGCAAGCGCACTGTTCAAGCTGCTGCAATCACGCCGGAAAGCTGCTCGCGAACCTTGGCGCCGATGGCGCGATAGATCGCCGCATGCGGTCCATTGGGTTCACTCACAACGACGGGATTACCGGCATCGGAGGTCTCGCGAATCGCCATGTGCAACGGCACTTCGCCGAGGAACGGCACCCCGAGCCGCTCGGCCTCGTGCCGTGCACCGCCATGGCCAAAAATGTCCGAGCGCGTGCCGCAATGCGGGCACTGGAAATAGCTCATGTTCTCGACAATGCCGAGCACGGGCACGTTGACCTTCTTGAACATCGCAAGCCCCCGCCGCGCATCGATCAACGAGAGATCCTGCGGCGTCGAGATGATGATGGCGCCCTTCAGCGGCACGTTCTGCGCGAGCGTGAGTTGCGCGTCGCCAGTGCCGGGCGGCATGTCGACCACGAGCACATCGAGTGTACCCCAGACGACGTCGCGCAGCATCTGCGTGATCGCGCTCATCACCATCGGCCCGCGCCAGATCATCGCGGTGTCTTCCTCGACCAGGAATCCGATCGACATGATCGACAGCCCGAAGCGTTCGATCGGGATCATCTTCTTGTTGTCATTGAGCTCAGGCTTCTCGTGGATGCCGGTCAGCCGCGGCACCGACGGGCCGTAGATGTCGGCATCGAGCAGCCCGACCCTCAAACCGAGATCGCGCAAGCCGAGCGCAAGGTTGAGCGCGGTGGTGGATTTACCTACCCCGCCCTTGCCCGAGGCGACCGCGATGACGGCGGCGACACCAGGGATTTCCGCCTGCCGCGACATCGGCGAGCCGCCGGGAGCTTGTGGTGGCCCCCGGTGCGCCGAGACCGGCGGCACACCTCCTCCGGGCCGGCGCGGCCGAGGCGGCGGCGCACTGCCCGGCCTTCGCTCGGCAGTCAGCGCGATCATCGCCGTGGTCACACCGGGAATGGCGCGCACCGCGGCTTCGGTCTGCGCGCGCACATCTTCCCAGGCGCGTGCCTCATGGGCATCGACATTGATGGAGAAGAAGACCTTGCCGTCATTGACCGCGATCGCCGACAGCACACCCGCTTCCGTCAAGGCTGTGCCGCGCGGCGACATCACCTTGGAAAGCACATCCAGGACCTGTTGCTGACTAACGCTCAAGACGTGTCTCTTATAGCGGAGGAATTTTCCCTTCTCCCCTTGTGGGAGAAGGTGGAGCGGACGAAGTCCGCGACGGATAAGGGTTTGCATCCCCGGGCGCGAGCAAGCGGAGACAGACCCCTCACCCGGATCGCATCTCTCGATGCGACATAGCCGAAGCTCCGCTTCGGCGTTCTTAAGAACGGCCGCCGAAGGCGGCCTATGCCTCTCCCACAAGGGGGAGAGGTGGACCGTCAATGCGGCTCCAAATCAACCCGGCGAGATGCGTCCTATAGAGCGATCCCGCTCAGGAGGCCAGCTTTGCGCCGACGTCGGCCCGGGTTTCCTTCGGCGCCGAAACGCTCTGCTCCTTGGCGGCCTCATAGTTCAGCTCGATCATGACGCCGTTCGGGTCATTGACGAAGATCTGCCAGAGGTCGCCGCCCGGAACCTGGCGCGCATCGAACGGCATGCCCTTGGATTTGAGGCGATCCTGCATGCCGTCAAAGCCGCGGCTGACGAAGGCGACATGGTGGACCACGCCGGAATCCGGCTTCTGCGGCTCGTCGGTCTTGGAGATATCGACGATATGCACCACCGCCTTGCCCTCGCTGTACATCCAGGCACCGGGGAAGGCGAAGTTCGGCCGCGGGCCCTTTTCCAGGCCCATGATGTTCTCATAGAAGTTGACGGTCGCGGCCAGATCCCTGGTCCGGATGTTGAAGTGGTCGAGCACGCCTACGCTCATACCCATGCGAAACACTCCTTTTTTTTGTGACGCTCGTTGATGGGAGGACCCTAGCACAAATCCCCTCCCCGTCGTCCAATGAAGCCGTTGCCCTCTCCTGCGCAGCGGGTATGGTGCACCTCCCTCCGAAGCCGCCGGCCCGAATGCGCCGGCGAAGCCCCAACAAGGTAGCAGATATGGCCAAAGTCGCATTTCTCGGTCTCGGCGTCATGGGTTTTCCCATGGCAGGACACCTCGTCAAAAAGGGGGGCCATGAGGTCACCGTCTACAACCGCACCGCGGCCAAGTCGAAGCAATGGGCCGAGAAGTTCGGCGGCAAGACAGCTCCGACCCCGAAGGCCGCCGCCGAGGGCCAGGAGTTCGTGATGTGCTGCGTCGGCAACGACCATGATTTGCGCGCGGTCACGATCGGCCCCGATGGCGCCTTTGCCGGCATGAAGAAGGGCGCGACCTTCGTCGACCACACTACCGCTTCCGCCGACGTTGCGCGCGAGCTGGATGCGGCCGCCAAGAAGGGCGGCTTCAAATTCGTCGACGGTCCCGTCTCCGGCGGCCAGGCCGGCGCGGAGAACGGCGTGCTGACGGTCATGTGCGGCGGCGACGAGGACGCCTATAAGGGCGCCGAGCCCATCATCGCGGGTGCCTATGCGCGGATGTGCAAGCGGCTGGGACCGGCCGGCGCCGGCCAACTGACAAAAATGGTCAACCAGATCTGCATCGCGGGCCTGGTCCAGGGCCTCTCCGAGGGCATCCATTTTGCGAAGAAGTCGGGCCTCTCCGTCCCCGACGTGATCGACACCATCTCCAAGGGCGCCGCCCAGTCCTGGCAGATGGAGAACCGCTACAAGAACATGAACGAAGGCAAGTACGATTACGGCTTCGCCGTGGAATGGATGCGCAAAGACCTCTCGATTTCGCTCGCCGAAGCCCGCCGCAACGGCGCGAGCCTGCCGGTGACTGCGCTCGTCGATCAGTTCTACTCGGAGGTGGAGAAGATCGGCGGCAAGCGCTGGGATACGTCGAGCCTGTTGGCAAGGCTTGAGCATGCGGACAAAGAATAGTAGCTGCGCACTCTACCCACCCTGCGCAGCGGACACCTATTCCGCGGCGGCGTGAGCCGGAGCCTCGGCGCGTCGCGTAGCTGACGACGATCAGCACGATGAAATTCACGGCCAGCGCAACGATGCCGATGTTGAGGTCCTGGACCGGCCGGCAGCCAGGGCAGCTTGTGGAAGTTCACGCCGGTCAGGCTGACAGCGACGACCGTGGCGACGCCGGCGATGATGCCCGCCGCAGCGCCCTCGCGCGTGGCGATGTTGTGGCGTGCGAGGCTGAGCACCAGCGAGGGGAACAGCTGGGTTACGAAGCTGTAGCCCATCAGAAGCAGCGCCACGATGGTCTCACCGCCCTTGAGTTACGGTGCCAGTGCACTTAATTCGTTCGGCGATCGATCGCTCTTGCGGCGCATGCGGCGGCTGGCTTCTCGCTGATGCAGTTCAGACCCTGGTCCTACTTCTCGACCAGATCGCGAATAAGCGCTTCCAACGGTTTCTCATCCCCACCGAAGCTGTCGATCATGGCTTGCATGACCTTGTCAGGGTCGAGACGCTGCATTAGGAGCGGATGACCTGCGGTCTCGGCGAGGAAGGTCAGGAGAGTAAGTTGAGTTCGGCCGTTGCCTTCGCGGAACGGGTGGATAGCATTGAGCTCCGCGAGGAAATGCGCTGCCATCGTCGCAAACTCGTTGGTCGTTTTGCCCTTGAGCTGCTGTTGGCCGGCAAGTGTGCTGAAGAGCTTCGACATCTCGCGGTCAATACTCTCCGGGTAGCAGAACATGCTGCCGCCCTTGGAAATCCGGACCGTGCGGATTTTTCCCGCCCAGTCATAGACGTCCTGGAACAGGTGTTTGTGGATCGCGCGGTAGTGGGAATACGTTAGCTTTCCCGTCGGAAGCGGCTCTTCTGCGCGCTGGGCCGTGATTTCGGCCTCGAACTCGTCGAGTTCTTTCTGGGTTTTGAGCTTAAGCTTGTTCTTGAGAACCGTTGTGCCCGGATAGCAATACGGGTCTTCAACGGCATCGTACATGCAGGCCTCTAGCCCTTCTTGTAAGCTTTGATGATTTCACGGCGGCGTTCCGCAGCCGACAATCCCTGGCGGTCAAACTGTGCGACTCGCTTGCGCATGGCCGCCGACGGTTTGATGCCTTCCACCGCGCTGATCTTGGCAAAGCGATCTCTACCAATCACGACCTTGGCGACGCGCTCCTTCGCAGAGGACTTCTTTCGGGTGGACATGGATAATTCATACCACGAGGGGCGACAGTTTGCAAAAACGACGGCACCCGACGGGCAAATCACTTCGCCTTATCAGAAATCTTGTCAACCCCGCTCGATAAAAATATCTTTCTTCCGTTTTACAGAAATATATGATTGTCTCCTCGTATCCCGCCTCCACCAAGAGGGGCGTATCGCGATCGTCACGGACGTTGGAAGCGGGATGCGGTGGACGAGAGGATGCTTAAAGCGCGCTTGCGCGCCGACGAAGGCATCTTCTCGGACGGCCAAGCCGTGTGGTCCTGTCCCCCCGACGCTGGGGTCAAGCCTGCGAGACTGATGTCGCAAGGTGACGGGGGCCAACAAGCCGGAGCCCCGAGGAGAGCGCGGAGCAGCCGTTAAAACCATTGCGCAGGGAATGCCGGATTGTCTCGGCTGCCCTGTCGTTGCTTGCGTGCGTAAAGTGCACTTTCTTTGCACGCAAGGCTCGCGGGTGCGGCCAGCATCCGGCATTCCCTGCGCCCTCTTGATCTGGAGGGACACAAATGTTGCATCACTCGGGCATTTCATGCCGCGGGAATGTGGAGTCACGTTCTCTCCGCTGTCATGCCCTGCCAACGGGTCGCGCGAACGCGCGCCCGATGACAGGCTCCGGCGGGGGGCATCCAGTACGCCGCGCCCTCTCGGTGAACTACTGGCGTTTCGGATTACTGAATCGCCCGGTGGAGCCGGGCGATGACATCGAATTGCTGTTTGACGGTTGCGCCGGATGGGTTGAGCGCCAGCAAACCCATCAATCTCGCCAGTGGCACCAGCATCGGCGCGAGGTGACCGCCAAACGTTAATTTAACCTCTCGTTAAGGGAAATTTTTCGTTGTTTAAGGCACCTCTTAAGGATTTGAGCCCACACATGAGACAATGCAAAAGTGCCCGTGCCTTTCGGGCGGGATTTGTGTTGTTTCATGAGTAACGCCGCCGATAAGCCTGAAGTCGTGCAGCTTCCGGCCGATCCGCCTCCAGCCGCGCCGGCGAGCAATCGCCGCGCCGCCGCGCAGCGGGTTCGCGAGGCGCGCGACCGGTTAACGTCGACCAGTGGAACCCGCCCCGCGTTCGACCAGGAGCTGCTTCGGCAATACGCGCAAACCCGGATATCGGCATCCTATGTCGTGATGCTGCTCGTGGTCGCGACCGGCTTCCTGCTCGGCGTCTGGGTGCAGCCGGTCTCGGCCGCCGCCTGGACCGTCAGCATGCTCTGCATCCACCTCGCGATCATGCGCGCCTGCGTCCGCTTCCTCGCCGAGCAGCCGACGCTCGCCGCCACGAGGAAATGGCGCTCGCGCTTCGTGCTGCTCGACCTGGTCTACGGGCTCGGCTGGATGGCGATCCTGGTCCACCCGGCGCTGGGCGCGGTCTCCGATACGCTGATGATGTTCCTGATGCTGCTCGTCATCGCGGTGTCGAGCATGCTGGCGGCCAACCTGCCGATCGCGGCGCTGGCCGCCACCGTGCCGATCACGGTCGCAATTGCGCTCAATTTCCTCCTGAGCGGCACCTTCGACAATTACGTGCTGGCGGCGTTCGCGATCGCGGCCGAAGGCTATTTCGCCCTGCTCGCCCATCGCCTGCATTCCACGACGCTGGCGACGCTGGAAGCGCGCGCCGAGAAGGACGCCCTGATCGGTGAGCTCGAACAGGCGAAATCGATCTCCGACGAAGCGCGCCATCGCGCCGAATCCGCCAACGTGGCGAAATCGCGCTTCCTCGCGCAGATGAGCCACGAGCTGCGCACGCCGCTGAATGCCATCCTCGGCTTCTCCGAGGTGATGAAGAGCGAGATCTTCGGCGCGCATGCGGTGCCGGTTTACAAGGAATATTCCGGCGACATCCACAATTCCGGCGTCCACCTGCTCAACCTCATCAACGAGATTCTCGATCTTTCGCGCATCGAGGCCGGCCGCTATGAGCTGAACGAGGAAGCGGTCTCGCTGGTCAACGTCGTGGCCGATTGCCATCATCTGTTGAAACTGCGTGCGTCGACGCGCAACCTCACGATCCGCGAAGTGTTCGAGCAGGGCATGCCGCGGATCTGGGGCGACGAGCGCGCCACCCGCCAGGTCGTGCTGAACCTGCTCTCCAACTCGATCAAGTTCACGCCGCAGGGTGGCGAAATCTGGCTCAAGGTCGGCTGGACCGCCTCCGGGGGGCAATATCTCAGCGTGCGGGACACCGGCTCCGGCATTCCCGAGGACGAGATCCCGATCGTGCTGGCTTCCTTCGGCCAAGGCTCCAACTCGATCAAGTCCGCCGAACAGGGCGCGGGCCTGGGGCTGCCGATCGCAAAAAGCCTGATCGACATGCATGGCGGCACCTTCACGCTGAAATCGAAACTGCGCATCGGCACCGAGGTGATCGTCACCTTCCCGCCGGAGCGCGTGATGACGGCGCTTGCGCCGTTGACGGAAGAAGCGCCGCCGCTGCAGCCGGAAACCACACCCCCCGTAACCGACGAGAAGCATCGCGCCCGCAACAAGCCGATCATGAGTGCCGGTACGGGGCTATGAAACTTGTTGAAGAACTGGGCCCTTGCGCCAGCACCACCCTGTCAGTCAAACTTGCGGAATGAGCCAGGAAACGCCGTGCATCGCAGTATGTCAGATCGATCCCAGGACCAGCCTCTGCTTCGGTTGCGGCCGCACGCTTCCCGAGATCGCGCGCTGGCACAGGATGGAGAGCACGGAACGGCGCGCGGTGATGGCGCAGTTGCCGGACCGTATGGAGAAGGCCGGGTTGGCGCGAACCGCGAGCCAAGCGAAGCGCTACTGAGCCGCCGCTACGTTTATGCAGGAGGCACGCGATGACGCGCCTCCTGCTGATGTTGTTTCTCCTGGCTGCGACCGCCAGCGCCATCGCCGCCTACCGCGACCCCGAACAGGTCGCGCGCGCGACCGACACCATCTCGGACTTCCTGCACAAGCGCGCCTCCTCGCCCGCTTCCGCCGTGCATATTCCGCGCGGCCAGGGCGGCGAGTTCGCGCTGCACGCGCGAATCAATGGCGTCGCAGCCCCCATGGTGATCGATACCGGCGCGACCTCGGTGGTCTTGACCTACGAGACCGCAAAGGCGGTCGGCCTGCCGCTGGAGCTGCTGGAATATGACGTCGATGTCGAAACCGCCGGCGGCCACACCAAGGCGGCGCGGCTGACGCTCGATCGGCTTGCCATCGGCAAGCTGGTCGAACGTTCGGTGCCGGCGCTGGTGGTGCCGCACGGGCAGATGAAGACCAACCTGCTCGGCATGAGCTTTCTTGACCGGCTGGAAAGCTGGGAAGTGCGCGCCGACAAGCTGGTGCTGCGCGGCTTCCCCGAGCCCGTGACCTCACGCAGCGATCGCGGCCGCGGTACGCTCTTCAACTAGGGTCATCGCATTGCGCAGAACGTTCACACCAGCATTCGGCGTGACGCCCCGCTCGGCGAGATGGCGGCGGAAGGCGCGCGCCCCCGGCACCGCGTGGAATGCGCCGACAAAATGCCGCGTGATCGCATGCAGCCGCGTCCCGCGCGAAAGCTCGCGCTCGATATAGGGCATCATCGCCTCGAACGCGTCCTTGATCGTCGCATGCGGTGCGGTATCGCCGAACAGCAAGGGATCGACAGCGAGAAGCCGCCACGGCTCCTGATAGGCGGCGCGTCCGAGCATCGCGCCGTCGACATGCGCGAGATGCGCTTTGGCCTCCTCGAGATCAGCGATGCCACCGTTGATGATGATGGGCACGTGAGGCAGCGCGGCCTTGAGCCGATAGACCCTGTTGTAATCGAGCGGCGGGATGTCGCGGTTCTCCTTCGGCGACAGGCCGTTCAGCCACGCCTTGCGCGCGTGCACGATCAGCCCATCGGCGCCCGCAGCGATGACGCCGCGCGCCAGCGTGTCGAGCGATATCTCCGGATCCTGATCGTCGATACCGATCCGGCATTTCACCGTGACCGGAATCCTGACCGCGCGCTTCATGGCCTCGACGCAGGAAGCGACGAGAGCCGGCTCCGCCATCAGGCAAGCGCCGAAGCGGCCGTCCTTGACGCGATCCGAGGGGCAGCCGACATTGAGGTTGATTTCGTCATAGCCAAAATCCTCGCCGATCTTCGCAGACGTTGCGAGATCGGCCGGATCGGAACCGCCCAGCTGCAGCGCGAGGGGATGCTCGCTCGCGTCAAAGCCAAGCAGCCGCGCGCGGTCGCCATGGATGATGGCGCCCGCCGTCAACATCTCGGTGTAAAGCCGCGCCCGCCGCGTGAGCAAACGATGGAACACCCGGCAATGCCGGTCAGTCCAGTCCATCATCGGGGCGACGGAAAAACGGTGGTATAACATATTGTTTTCATTTAGCTTTGTAGATTAAGCCGGTCCAATCGATTCCTGGACCGACAAATAATCGAAGGGATACCGCCTGACTGGAAAACAAATCGCGCGTACCCAACATCTTGTAGCCTATTGCCTGATAGCCAGCTCGGCGTTTCGCAGCCATGCGAGCCAGAACGGGCACTCTCATGTCGACATAGTCATATATGATCACCTCGCGCTTGGCGTCGTTGAAACGATGTAATCGGCCAGCATACTGCGCAAGCGTACCTTTCCATGCAATCGGCATGGTAAGAAAAAGGGTATCGAGACGAGAATCATCGAACCCCTCGCCGAGATAGCGTCCGGTCGCGACTATGACACGTTCCTCGGCTTGGGGAATTGCAGCGAGCCGCGCGGCGATGTCGCGGCGCTGCTTCTCGCTCTGGCCGCCGCGCAATACGATTACATGCCTTGCGAAACGCTCAAGACGCTTTGCGATAGTCTCCAAGTGGGCGGTACGCTCGGTTATCACGACAGGTGAACGGCCCGCCTCCAGAGCACACAAGACGTCATCGAATATCAGATCATTGCGTGCTTCATCATCAACCAACTCCTTGAACACATCCTGGATGGAAGGAGCAGAAGTGCCCAATGTGGCTTGAAGTTGGAAGCTGGTATCCCTGATCCGCACCACATGATCGAATGGACACTTGGCTGCCTCGGATCGTGCATCTACGCGATGGCGAACGGGACCACATTGCATGACGATGATCGGGTGATGTCCGTCTTTTCGCGTAACTGTTGCTGACAGGCCGAGGACGTAGCGGGCCTTGCTGCGGCGCGCGACCAGTTCAAAGCTTACAGCCGACAAATGATGGCATTCGTCGACCACCAGATGCCCATAATTGCCGACGATATCATCGACTTCTCCCTTGCGAACGAGGCTCTGAATCAGGGCGACGTCGACATGACCTTTCGGTTTGCGACGACCGCCGCCGATCATGCCAATCTTGTCACGCTGCATACTTGAGAACGCTGTGAGCCTCTCGATCCATTGATCCATGAGCTGACGGCGATGAACGAGGACCAATGTATTCCGTCCGCGTTCGGCCATCATCCGGATGGCCACGATCGTCTTGCCGAACGCCGTTGTCGCCGCGAGCACGCCGGTATCATGAGGCAACAGGGCTGTGATTGCGGTTTCCTGATCGGAGCGTAATGCGCCAGTGAAAGCAAATGGGATAGCAGCACCGGAAAAACGGCAATCTTCAATTGTTACAGTAATTCCCAGTGACGCAAGCAGATCCAATACGGCGTCGAAGCACCCACGAGGCAGCGCCACATGATGGCTAGTCAACTCTGCGCAAGAGATGATCCGAGTCGCGTCATGGGTCGATCGGCGCATTGCTTGTGCGGCGTAGAATTCGGGATTCTGGAATGCAGCGAGGCGAATAAGGCGCGCGATCAAAGGCGGTGGCAGCGCGTGACGCGGGATATATGTCTGATCCGCCCGCACGAGAGTGATTGCACTTGGCAGTGGCTCGCTGATCGCGGTCGGAATCTGTCGACGCGACGGCGCGGCAAGCCACGGTTCTTCGTCTTCATCGACGAGAGGGATACGCACGCCGAGAATTTTTCCAGATGCACTTGCCTCCTCGACCAGACGTTCCACCTTCGCTTGCGGCATAGGCCCAATCGCGGAAAGGAAGGCCCACTGATCCGAATATGGCGAACAAGACTCGTCGATGAACTCACTGTTGCCACGACTTCGCGCGAGTCCCTGAAGCGGCAAGGCAATCAAGTTGCCGAAGCCACCCGATGGCATTATGTCCTGACTCGGGAAAAACCGATCGTAGGATCCGAAACCGATGTCGGGGACGCGTTCCATCGTGTCGGTAATCACGAAGGCTCCAAGACGGCGCGCCAATGCCGCTGGAATCGGCTCACCAAAAAAAATCCAGGCATGGGCACCGTTTCCGGATCGGGACCGCTCAATGGCAACAGGTATTCCGTGACGCTCGCAAGAGTCCCTAAAAGCGAAGACATCTCTTCGCCATTCCCCTTCGTCGAAATCCGCGGCCAAGAATGAACAGGTATTGTCGGCAAGCATCGGATAGACGCCCATAACGAACGGAGCGCCGTTCGCATCGGTCCCGCGGAGATGACGTTCGATTGCTACGTCATCTACGGCCAGAAATGCCTGATTTGGACATGCCGAACATTTAACTTTCGGCTTTTCGCAAATCCCACGCTGCCATTCATTCGCACAGGCGGGTGCGTAGCCGCTGCGCCCCGTCGTACGATTCTCCCAACGGATGGGGAAGACATCGGAGCGGCCCCGGAAAAGCCGGCGAAACCGCGCAATCTTCTTTTCGATTGTCGAATTCCGGTCGACGGGATCGCCGGCTTTTCCCGAAACCTTAATAGCCGCGGCCCCCTCACTCTGCATCGACCGCAGAGCATTGATCTCGGCTACGATCTCCACGCGCTCGCGCTCCAGCACAGTGAGCCGGGACATGAGTTCAGCAATTCTGGCGTCTGTTTGCTTCATCGTGAAGATTGTCGCACGCCGGCTCATATTCTCCCGAAAAATACCAGTCCTGTATGTAGCGATCCAACTCAAGGATCGCCAATCGCCATTGGCTGGCGAGGCGCGCCATCTGTAGAAAGAAGCCGCCTAATCATACAAAATTTTGTATATTGAGTCCAATGGTCGATTCAAAGCCCGTTGAATTCCGAGGCAGCGCACTCGACGATTTGCGCGCGTTTCCGTCAGCTGCCCGGCGTGAGGCGGGACATCAGCTCGACCAAATCCAGCATGGGCGCGAGCCGGACGACTGGAAGCCCATGAATACCGTCGGCCGAGGGGTGCCGGAAATTCGCGATACCGCCGGAGCATTCAGAGTTTTGTATGTGGCGAAGTTCGATGACGCTATCTACGTGCTGCATTGTTTCCAGAAGAAGACACAGAAAACGAGCAAAGCGGATCTGAAACTGGCCGCGCAGCGTTACCGGAATTTATTAAAGGAGCTAGGTTAATGAGCAAGAAACGCTTTGCCAATGTGTGGGATGCAATTGAGGATACACCTGCGCGGGCTGAGAACATGAAGCTCCGTTCCACGTTGATCATGGCTTTGAAGGATCATATCGCCCGGACAGGGTTAAGCCAATCGCAGGCCGCCAAGCTGCTTGGTGTTACCCAACCGCGTATCTCTGATCTCATGCGTGGCAAGATCGAATTGTTTGGCCTCGATACCTTGGTCAATATGATCGGAGTTGCCGGCTTGCATGTTGAAATGCGCATCTCGGACGCAGCCTGATCAAAAGCTAGTCCCCTGCTCTGTTCTCCGATCCTGTCTGCGCATGGCGACCGCCCCAGCGAAGCTAGGTCCGGCTGACGAGCGCCAGCTCTGCGACGCGTGGGTCGCCCCATGGGATTGGACGGCCATCGGGTTCAGGCCTTGAACTCCACGATATAGAGGCCGGCGCTGAAGTCCGTGACGTAGCAGAGCGCGTTCTTGTCGACGAACACGTCGGCCGAGTGCAGCACGATCGGACGGTTCGGCCGCGGATCCATCCATTTCGCGGGCGGCGGCGGCACGAAGGCGCCAATCTCCTTCGGACGAAACTGATCCTTGATGTCGTACACGCGCAAGCCGGCGTTCTGATAGGTCGCGAAGATGAGCTCCTCGCTATAGAAGGCCTCCGGCCGATTTTCGTGGACGTTGTGCGGGCCGAAATGGCCTCCGACCTTGAGATAGTCCTTGTCCGACGGCGCGGGAAAGGTCGCGATGCTGATCGGGTTCGACTTGACCTGATTGTCGAATATCCAGATCGGCTTGAACCCGTCTTCCTGGTTGTCGAGCACGGTCTCGTCGACGACGACGAGCAGGTTGCGGCGAGGCAGCGGAAGGGCGTTATGCGTGCCGCCGCCGAAGGGCGGCGCCCACATTTTGTGGGTGATGAGCTTTGGATTAGACTTGTCCTTCACGTCGACCACGGCGAGGCAAGCGTCGCGCCAACTGCAATAGGCGATGTCGTCCCGGACGATCGGATGATGCAGCCCGAAACGGCCGTTCCTGGTCGGCCAGCTCGGAACTTCGCCGGCCGCCGCGTTCATGCCGGGCAGCCAATACTTTCCTGCGAGCTGCGGCCTGGCCGGATCGGCAAGGTCGATCACGATCATGACGTAGTCGGTGAAGCCTTCGAGCAGCGCCGACCCATAGGCCCAGCGGCCGCCGGTCCAGTAGAGGCGATGCAATCCGGTGCCCTCGACCGGCATGAAGCCGATCTGCCTGGGGTCGCCGGGCGTCGAGAGGTCATAGACGGCCATGCCCGCCGACCAATCGCGCTCCTCGGGCTTCTCGCTGGCATGATGGCCGACCGAACCCTTGTAATAGTTCTTTTCGTCGGCGAGCTCGGCCTGCGCGAACATATCCTTGTTGTGGATGACAAGAAGCTTGTCCTCCGCCGCCTGGAGGTGGAGCGTCCACGTATTGTGCGGCGCTGCGATATATTTGACGGTCTTCGGCCGCCTGGGGTCGCGCACGTCGACGACGGTAAAGCCCTTGGAGAAGATATGGCCGACATAGGCGAAGCCCTTGTGGACCATGATCTGGACCCCGTCGCATCGCCCGCCCTGGTCGCTATGGCCCACCAGCTTGAGGTTGGAGGTGGCGTAGTCGGGCTTGGGAAGATCACTGCTCATTGGTTGCCTCTGAAAAGAAAAATTGCAAGGGAAGCTGCCGCCCCGACGGCGTGAGCCGGGGGCGGCCGCAGATTGCGCGACCGTCCGTTCTGGTCTCTTCGACTGCAGCGCGCTTACTTCACGCCCCAGATCTTCCTGTACTCGTCGCGGTAGCCATTGCCGGGATCGAACTTGTTCTCCTTGCCGCCGTCTTTCTCGATATTGTCAGCCGTGAACAGGTGGACGTGAGGCACGAACCCGCTCGGCTTCTCGCCGGCAAAAGCGCGGTTGATCTCGTCGATCATGATCCAGCCCTGCAGGTTGAGCGGCTCGGCCACGGTCGCGATCTGATACTGCTTGTCGCGGATGCGCTTGAACGCGGGAACCGAGCCGTCGCCGGCCGATATCTGCTGCGGGAAGCCATTGGCCGGATCCACCCCTGCCGCCTGCAGCGAGGGAGCCGAGAAGTCGTAGTAAAGATCGTTGACGGCGATCGAATAGGTCCACCGCTTGCCATATTTGGAAAGCAGCGAGGTCGTGAGCTGGCCCATCCGGTTGGAAAGGTCGGCGATCGGAGTGTCGGCGACTTCGAGCACCTTGCAACCCTTGCAGCCTTCCACGGCCGCCTTCTCCGCGTTGGTCTTGGCGGTTGCGATGGCATAAATCGAATCGGTGAACAGGACGACGCCCGCATGGCCGCCGGACTTCACGACCGCCTCGAGACCGGCGGATTTCGCGACTTCGAGCGGATCGGTGGTCACATTGGTGAACACGGCAGGAATGCCCTCAACCGGTCCGGCAGAAGGACCGGCGTGCCAGCCGACGATCTTGATTCCGGCGGTGCCGGCCTGCTCGAGCAGGGGTTGCTGCTCCTTGCTGTCGATCCCGACATTGAGAATGCCGTTGGGCTTCATCGCGATCGCCTGCGTCAAGGCGGTCGCGTGCCCGGACACAGTACCCTGGCCATCGAGCTGGCGTACGTCCCAGCCCATCGCCTTGGCCGCTTCCGCAGCGCCGTCGCCTGCACCCTGCGCGCCGCCGTTGCGCTGGTCGGTCGAGACAATGACAATCAGCTTCTTGCCCTGCGCCTTCGGACCCGTCGTTGGGCCGTCCCATTTGGTTACGGGTGCCGCGACCTTCTCGAGAAAGGCCTTTGCCTTCTCGATATAGGCGGCATCGTCGTCAGCCCGCGCCAAGGTCGTCTCCAGCAATAGAACGCTCACTGAAGCCAGAAGCGCTCCCTTGATCACTTTGGTCGTTATCATTGCTTCTCTCCCAGGATTGACGGGCGGCGTCTTGAGGGTCGCCCGGCCGGCTTCGCCGGCGTTTACGCACAGGCCTCAGGCGGCCCCGGTTGCGTTCGCGGATTCTGACTGTGCCGGTGCCGACTTCGGATCGCGCGGTGGCGGCTTGACGACGGTGCGGCGGCGCTGCGCGAAGGCGGCGAGCGCGATGGCGACGACCAGCGTCGTGCCGTTGAAGAGCGGCTCGACGAAGAAGGCGCCACCCAACAGCTGGATGCCGGAAATGCCGACCGCGAGAATGAGGATGCCGAACACGCTGCCCCAGACGTTCACGCGGCCGGGCTTGATCGTGGTCGACCCGAGAAAGGCGCCGACCAGCGCCGGCAGCAGGAAGTCGAGACCGACATTGGCCTGGCCGATCCTGAGCTTCGCGCCGAGCACGCAACCCGCGAGGCCCGTGATGACGCCGGAGGCAACGAACACGCCGATCACATAGGCGCGCACCGGGATGCCATTCAGCGCGGCCGCCTTCTCGTTGGCGCCGATCGCGTAGATGAACCGGCCGATCGGCAGGCGCTCGCTGATGATCCACAGGAGCAACGCCAGGCCGAGCACGTAGAAGGCCGGGATTGGTATTCCGAACAGCGAAGCCGCGTTGATGGCGAGAAAATCCGGCGGCAGCGTGCCGATGATCTGGCGGCCATCGGTGTGCCACAGCGCGAGAGCATAAAGGATCGTGCCGGTGCCGAGCGTCGCAACGAAGGCGTCAACCTGCGCTACCTCGACCAGCACGCCATTCACCAGACCGACGAATCCGGCGCAAGCCACCACGAGCAGGATCGCGATCGGCCAGGGGATGCCGTATCTCACCTGAAAGCTGATGGCCAGGATGTGCCACATCACGATGCCGAATCCCACTGTGAGATCGATGCGGCCGGCCATCATCGGCAGCGTTGCGGCAAGCGCCAGCAGCGCAACGATCGATTTGTCCGCGAGGATCGAGCGCGCGTTCAGCCAGGTCGGAAACGTATCCGGAAGAACGAGCGAAAAGAATACGATCAGCAGCAAGGTCAGCAGGGGCAGGCCGTATACGGGAAGCAACCGCAGGACGGTCTGCCCGCTGGACAGCGCAGCGAGTTCCGGCCGCGTCGGCTCCAGCGCATTGGACTTGATCGACTGCATCCTGACCCTCGCTCAGTGAACTGCGCTCGCCGCTGCGACACCATCCCTCGCAACCCTGGCGGAAGCCGCGGCGAGCAGATTGCTGATGGAAAGATCTTCCGAGTGAAGTTCGCGCACGACCCGACCGCGACTGAACACCAGCGCGCGATGGCAGACCTTCGCGACCTCCTCAAAGTCGGTTGACACGATCAGGATAGCCGCACCTTCCTTCAGCGCGACGTCGAACAGCTTGTAGATTTCCGCCTTCGAGCCGACATCCACGCCGGCGGTCGGGTCCTCGAAGACGTAGATCTTCGATTTCAGGTTCAGCCAGCGTCCGACCGCCACCTTCTGCTGGTTTCCGCCGGAGAGCAACTCGATGGCAAGGTTTGGATCATTGGGGCGAAGACCCACGGTTTCTCCCAGCCGCTTCGCGGCCGCGCGCTCTCTCGCAGGCGAAAGCCAGGCCGAGGACCTGCGTCCCGCCGCCTGCGGATTGAGGAAGAAGTTCTCGCGCACGGACAGCCCGGCAATGATCGATTCCCCGACGCGGTCGGCGCAGACGAGATTCACACCGAGATCCATGGCATGGCGCGGAGAGTCGAGTTCGACGGGCACACCGTCGATCCGTATCCAACCGCCAGTGACGCCTTCGACGCCGAACAATGCGCGGCTGACCTGTTCGTGGCCAGCGCCGCGCAAGCCGACGAGCCCGACGATTTCACCCGCGTGAATGCGGCAATCGAGCGGCCCGACCGGACCGATCACGGCACCCTCGAGTTCGAGTCGCGCGGCGCCTTCGCGCTCCGCGGGCCGCCTGAATACCAGGGAAGGCTCGCGTCCCACGATGAGGAGAATCGTCTCGTCCGGCGACGTTCGGGCAACTACCCGCTCGCCGGCGACGCGGCCGTCGCGCAGCACCACCATCCGGTCGGCAATCTCGAACACTTCGTCGAGCCGGTGCGAAACGTAGATCATGCCGACGCCATGCTCACGCAGGCGCCGGAGCGCGACAAACAAGCGCATGACCTCGTCCGCCGGAAGGCTCGCCGTCGGCTCATCGAGAATGAGAATCTCTGCGTCAGTTGCGAGCGCTCGTGCGATCGCAACCAGCGATTTCTCCGTCCGTGTCAGATCCTGGATGCGGAGATCCGGATCGATATCGGCGCCGATTTTTTCCAGCGTGCGTTCGGCCAGCTTTCGCGCCCCGGACCGCTCGATGAGGCCGAAGCGGCGCGGATAGCCCAGCGTCAGGCAGATGTTCTCCGTCACCGTCATCCAGTCGATTAATCCGAGATCCTGATGAATGAAGGAGATCGGCATGCGCCGGACCGCGGATGTCATGTCATTTCCGCCGTAGGAGACCGTTCCGCTGTCGACTGAGTGAACACCCGCCAAAATCTTGATCAACGTCGACTTGCCGGCGCCGTTCTCGCCGAGCAGGGCCACGACTTCGCCACGCCCGACCGCCATGCTGACGTCGTTGAGAGCCTGAGTTCCGCCGAAGCGCCTGGAAACGCGATCGATCCGAAGCAGCGCGGAGTCCACGCGTTGCGGCGCCCCTTCATCATTTAGTCGAAGGCTATCGCTTAACACAGCACCTGCCCTCCCGCCTTGTCGAACGACTAGTATCGTCTCCTATTCAGGATCGTGCCATCGCGCCGCTTCGCGTCGCAACATGCATGCGAGCCTGTGCCCATTAGAAATTACGCCGTCCAAGCTTGTCAATCAGGACAAGGGTGTTCCGATGGCTCTTGCGTGGCTCGGGGCGCGCCACAGATCGAGGCCGCGGCTCGGCGGCAGGCGCTCGCGGCCGCCGAGGTGATCGTAGAGCAACAGCCCGGTACGAGCGAGCCAGGCGGGGCGCTGCTCCGGCGAATGCAGCAACACGAAGCGCATCGGCCAGATGATATGGGGCGCAGACGCGAGCAGCACTTCCCGCTCGATCAGCGCCTCTCGCACCAGGCGAAACTCGTAATATTCGAGATAGCGGAGGCCGCCATGCACGAGCTTGCCGAGCGTGAGGACGTGCCTTCAGCGAAATCATCCCTCTCGCAGAGAAGCACCTTCAGGCCACGACCGGCGGCATCGCGCGCGATGCCGGCGCCGTTGATTCCGCCGCCGATGACGGCGATATCGACAAGTCCGTGATCCCTGGCCGCGACCGGCGCAGTGCCCGTCATCGCTTCCTGCTGAGCTTCTTTTTCTTGCGCGGCGCAGCCTTCGCCGATGCGATCGCCTTTGGTGACGAAGTCTGCAGGCCGTAGGTCGAAAATCCGCGCGCCGTTTCGGCGATCTCTTCATCGGTCAGGATGACGTGAGAGCCGAGCGCCAGTGACAGATAATACTGGCGCGCGATCGTCTCGAGCTCGACGGCGAGCCACATCGCCTTGTCCAGATTGGCGCCGAGCGCGATCATGCCATGATTGGCCAAAAGGCAGCCGTTTCGCCCTTCGAGCGCGGCAAGCGCATGATCCGACAGCTCCGTGGTGCCGTAACGCGCGTAGCCGGCGCAGCGGATATCGGTTCCGCCGAATGCCGCCATCATGTAATGGCAGGCCGGTATCGGCTTGCGGGCGATCGCGAGCACCGTGGCATAGGTGGAATGGGTGTGGACGATGGCGCCGACGTCGGGGCGCGCGCGCATGATGTCGAGATGGAAACGCCACTCGCTGGACGGCTGCAGCGGTCCGCTCCATGCGCCATATTCGCCTTCCAGTGGCATCGATGCAATCATCTCCGGCTTCATCGCGTCGTAGGGAACTGCCGATGGCGTGATCAGCATCTCCCCGCCGTAGCGGGCGGAGATGTTGCCGGATGTGCCCTGATTGAGGCCCGAGGCGTTCATCCACCGGCACTTCGCAATGATCGCTTGGCGCAATTGTCGTTCCTCACGGGTCATATTTAATGCCTTTCGTCTTCAGCACGGATTGAGTGGCCGCTCGCCCGCCAGAACGCGGCGAACCTCCTCGGCCACCTGGTCGGCGGCGATGGCCCCCCGACAAGGAACTGGCTCTGCTGAACTGGGACGCCGAGCGCTATCGAAAGCAAATGACGGCCAATCGCTGATGTGACGGTCGAGTCTTGCGCCGGCGTTGGCATGGCTCTATCAAAGGCTGACGAGCTTCTTGCGAATGGCGTAGCGGACGAGCTCGGCCGCAGAGGACATGCCGAGCTTGCGCATCGCGGACGCGCGATGGGTCTCGACCGTCTTCACGCTCAGCTTCAGGACGGTGCTGATGGATCTGTTGGTGTGTCCCTCCGCAATGAGCTGGACGACGCTCTGCTCACGCGGTGTCAGCAGCATATCCGACCTGTTCTGCTTGTTGCTCTTGTAGTCGTGGAGCAGCTTCTCCAGCAGAACGCTGGTGAAGTAGGGCCTGCCATCGAGCAGCGCCTCGATTGCGAAAATCAAGTGCTTCCTGGCGTCCGACTTGAACAGGAACCCGCGGACGCCCGCGAGAATGGCCTCGGTCAGCAACTCCTCATTTTCGTGCATCGTCAGAATCAGGACTTCACTGCGCGGGTGGAGCGACTTGAGACGGCGGCTGACCTCCAGGCCGTTCATCAGCGGCATCGAATAATCGACGATCACAATGTCCGATCGAGTCTCCAATGCCAGCGCGACCGCCTGCTCACCGTTGGTCGCCTCTCCGCTGACGATCCAGTCGGAGCGCGTCTCAACGATTGCTCGCAGCCCAGAACGTACGACTTCATGATCATCCGCAATCACGATGCGCTTCACGGTGTCGTTCCCGTATACCAGCCCTCGACCTGTCGGGCGATCAGCAGCAGGAAAATTGCGTCAGCGTACTGCTAGCCATTCAAAGGGTTATCCCACAAAACCCGCAGACGCGCGGGCGCATGTACTGAATATATGCGATCCTCCGCCCTCTGTCTCGCAACGCTGCAGCGCCCAAACCGCACGTCCGCCATTCCGCGGTGGCGCTGAAGGAACCAACGGAGGCCAATCAAAGGGACGACGATCCCGGCCACGAGCTCGTCAATGCCGTTCTGGGACGGGTGCATACAACGCTAGTCTTAGCTTAGTCTAGACTAGCGGCTGCCGCTACCGCTCGCGATCCGACCACCATCGCGGTCAGCGCGAATAGCGAGAGCTTTTGGGTGGCTGTCGTCGCACTCATGTGAACGCCCCGGGCGGAGGCAGGCATGTTGGCCGGCCAGTTCGTCTGCAGTCCGCACGATGCGCCTTGCAAGCGGCCTGAATATCGGGTGATTACCTGGTCGAGGGTGGAGGATTCCCGCAGCGGGCCTTGTCCCCACCCTTGTCATGGCATCTGCGGCGCGGAAGGGTCGGCTCGCTGTTTTTCGCCGAACCAGGCCACATAGAGCGTGGGCAGGAAGACCAGCGTAAGGACCGTTGCAACCAGCAAGCCGCCCATGATCGCGAATGCCATCGGTCCCCAGAACACCGTTGGCGCGATTGGAATCATCCCAAGGACAGTCGATATCGCGGTCAGCATGATGGGCCGAAAACGGGAGCTGCTGGCATCCACCGCAGCGTCCCAGGGCGTCTTGCCCAAGGCGCGTTCGGCGTCAATCTGACCGATCAGAATTACCGCGTTCTTGCTGATCATGCCGAGAAGCGCGAGCACGCCGAGAATAGCGACGAAACCCAAGGGCCTGCCGGAAAGCATCAACGCTGCGACGACACCGATCAGGCCGAGCGGTGCCACGCTCAGGACCATGAAAAGTCTCGGAAAGCTCCGTAGCTGTACCATGAGGACCGTAAACATGACGAGCAGCATCACCGGCACCACCGCGAGCACGGATGCCTGCGATTTCTGGCTTTCTTCCACGGTCCCGCCGACGACCAGGCCGTATGAGGGAGGAAGAGTCCTTCTGAGGTTCTCGATCGCCGGCGCCAGTGATGTAACGATGCTCTCCGGCAGCTTGTCGCCGACGATGGCAGCCTGGACGGTCAGGGTAGGAACGCGGTCACGCCTCCAGATCAGCGGGAATTCCTGGTCATACTCAAAGGAAGCAAACTGGCTGAGAGGGACGGTCCGCCCGCCCGGCAGCGGCACCTGCAGATTGCGGAGACTATCCAGCGAGACTCTCTGCTCGTCGGTCGCGCGCGCCACTACATTGACCAGATAGATGTCGTCGCGGACCTGGGTGACGGGCGTGCCGGATATGACCGCGTTCAGGACGGTCGCGATCGCTTGCGAACTGAGACCGAGATGGCGCGCTTCGTCCTGGTCAACGCGAATGCGTACCTGGCGATCGGGTTCCATCCAATCGAAATTTACCTGCTTGGCGTCCGGATTGGCGGCGACGATCTGTCCGACCTTGAGTGCGATCTCACGTACCCGTTCCACATCAGGCCCGCTGACCCGATACTGCAGCGGCCATCCGACCGGCGGTCCAAGCTCAAGGGGAGAAACGAAGGCAACGGCATTGGGAAACTGCTCCGCCAGCAGCGTGTCGAGCTTCAAGTGCAGGCGCTCGCGGGCGGCAACATCCTTCGCGATGACGACGGCCTGCGTGAAGAAATCGTTTGGGAGCTGGACATTCAGGGGCAAATAGAAGCGAATGGCGCCGCGTCCGACATTGGTGCTCCACCGCGCCACATCGGGATCGGCCGAGAGCGCCGCATCCAGGCGCTTCGCCGCCGCTTGGCTCGCGTAGATTGACGCATTCTGCGGCAGGCTGATGTCCACGAGCAGTTCCGGACGATCTGACGACGGAAAGAACTGCCGCGGGATCAATGGCAACGCAAGAACCGAAGCAGCAAACAGTGCCAAAGATACTGCGATCGTCAGCCATTTGGCGCGCATCGCGAATGTCAGGAAGCTCCGGTACATGCGGAAAATCCTGCCCGGTTCCGACGTGTTTGTTTTCTTGGGCGGAACGAGGATGACCGCTCCCAGCAGAGGCGTGAAAATGACGGCAACGAACCAGGAAACCAAAAGCGCGATCGTGACCACGGCGAAGAGTGAAAACGTGTATTCGCCAGCCGAGCTCGCCGCAAATCCCACCGGTATGAAACCCGCGATCGTCACCAGCGTGCCCGCGAGCATTGCCATCGCATGAGTCCGGTATGCGAATGTCGCGGCCTCGACCTTGCTCGCACCCTCCGCCAACCGGGTGAGCGTCGCGTCGGTCGTCGTCATCGCATCGTCGACCAGCAAGGCGAGCGCGATGATGAGCGCGCCGAGCGATATTCGCTGCATATCGATCTGGACGAGCGCCATGATCGGAAAGACAATCGCCAGCGTGAACGGTATGGCGAGCGCGATGATCAGGCCGGGTCGCACGCCGAGGCTGATGAAGCTCACCGCCATGATGATGGCGATCGCCTGCACCAGCGAAACCATGAACTCGTGGATCGCCTGGTTGACCACGACGGGCTGGTCCGCGACCAGGCTGGGCTCAATTCCGATCGGAAGGTCCGCGGTGATTTGCGCCATTGCCTTCCTGATATTGGTGCCAAGCGCAAGGATGTCCCCGCCATCCCGCATGGCGATTGCAAGCCCTATCGCCGGTTTCCCATTGACCCGAAACATCGGCTGAGGCGGATCGGCATAACCGCGCCGCACCCGCGCAATATCGCTCAGGCGAAGTATGCGCCCGCCGGCGGAAAAATTGATGTTTGCGATGTCCTGCTCGGACTGGAAGCTGCCTGACACTCGAAGCGAGATGCTTTCCGAGCCGGTCTGTATCGTTCCCGCCGGCCGCACGATGTTCTGCGACTGGAGCGCCGCAATGAGAGCGGACCGATCAATTCCGAGGGTCGCAAGCTCCTTCGTGGAGAACTCGACGAAAATCACCTCATCCTGCGCGCCCAAAATCTCGATCTTAGACACGTCAGGCACGAGAAGCAGCCTCGAGCGAATGTCCTCGACCCGATCGCGCAGCTCACGCTGAGTGAAGCCGTCGCTGGTAAAGCCGTAAATAATGCCGAACGTATCGCCGAATTCGTCATTAAAGCCGGGCCCGATCACGCCGGCGGGAAGCGTATGACGCATATCCCCGATCGTTTTTCGGACATGGTACCACGTGTCGGCGACCTCTTTCGCGCTGGCGCTGCCCTTTAAATTCACAAAGATGGTAGCGACACCGGCTCTTGTGAAGCTTCGCAGGAAGTCCAGATGAGGTGTTTCCTGCAAGGTCCGTTCGAGGCGTTCCGTTACCTGTTTCATCGTCTCGTCCACGGATGCGCCGGGCCAGGCGGCCTGGACGACCATGGTCTTGATGATGAAGGCAGGATCTTCATTGCGCCCCAACCGGAAATAGGACAGCGCTCCGGCGACCACCGCAATGATCATCATATAGACGACCAACGAGCGGTGTTTCAGTGCCCAGTCGGAAAGATTAAATCCGCTCATCGCTCTGACCCGAGCACGCGCACTTTCTGGCCTGGATGAAGTGCCTGAACGCCGGCGGTGACGATAACCTCGCCGGCATCCAGGCCCTGCGAGATGATCGCCTGCGCCTGATCGAACCGCAGGACATCGACGTTGCGGGCCGAAACCACGTTGTTCGATGGATCGACAACCCACACCGCCGGTTGCCGATTCATCCGCGTCAAGGCCGTTGCCGGGATGTCGATCACCGGTCCGGAGCTGGTTTCGACCCGCCCGTTCACGGTCGCGCCGAGCTGCATGGCTGCGGGGGGATCCGTCAGGCCGACCTTGACTTCGAATGTTCGCGTGACCGGGTCGGCTTGTGCCGCGATCTGGCGAATGCGCCCTTGCGCCGTCACCTTCGGATCGTTTGTCAGGCTGACGCTGACCTGCCGACCGGTCGACGCGGATCTGACCAGTTGGGCCGAAACATCGAACACCGCGTCACGGCCGTCCTGCCGCGCAATCCTCGCAATCATTTGCCCGGCCTGAACGACCTCTCCGGCAGACGGACCTGTCGCGGTGATCGTGCCCGGCGCGTCGGCTCTGAGCTCGGTGAAACTGACGAGATCGTGGGCGGTGCTCAGTTGGGCCTCCGCCGCCTCGACTTGGGACTGGGCGCTTTGTTGCGCCTGGGTTGCCACGTCGAAATTGGCGCGCGTGGTCCACCCCTGCGCCAACAGCGTCTCCTGACGTTCGTAGTGATTGCGCGCTTGCGTCAACTGGCCTTGCGCGGCGGCTAGGGCCGCCTGTGCCTGCCGCAACGTGTTCAGCTCGTTCTGCGACTCCAGCCGCGCCAGCAACTGTCCGGCCTCAACCCGGTCGCCAATCTTGGTGTCGTTCGCCAGCAGGCGTCCTGAGATCCGGAAAGCGACGCTCACTTCGTCCTCTGCCTCGATGCGACCGGTGAAGGTCAGCGGTGTCGAGGCCTCCCGCTTCTCGATCGTCGTGGTCCGAACCGGGCGCGGCGGGGGCGCCGCTTCCGTTTCCGCCTGCCGGCCGCAGGCTGCCAGCGTCAACGAACATGCTGCTGCCACCAGCGCCAGGGAGAGGGCTTGTCGAGGCACCGTTCGCTTGCCACGCATCCCGATAGCCCTCCGAGTTTCGAAATATTGCCGAGAAGGTCAGCCTTTCCGGCGATCGCGCCTCCTGCACTTTTGCCGAAAGGACCGACCGCGGGCATCGGCAAATCTACTTGGTGCGACCGGATGCAATCGCGGTAATCGGGATGCGCGTTCTAGGGAATTCCTGACGCGTGATCAGGCAATCACCCGATATCGCGCGTGCCATGGCGAGGGCATGGTGCGATCCTCAAGTGAAGTCAGCGAACGATCGGCTCGTGGCCGCCATCCGAGCCGTTTTGGATGATGATGTATCGCTATGCGAAGTCGCGCACCGGCGCGAATACTGATTCCCGGCTGCAGACGCCGACTACGGCACTGGCGCCGGAATCTGTCCCTATCGAATGCTCGGGACCGGTGCTTCAACCTCCGCAAGGCCGGCGACACAATCCGATGCCGATCGAGGAATTCCAGCATGACAGGATCCTCAGGAACACCAAACATGCCCGCGGCCATCACGGCCGGAGGATGGTGGGCGAGCGCGGCCTCGCGAGCGGCATGGTTCAGCTGCCTCTGGCTGGTGCTTGCCGGCGCCGACCCCGAAGATATTCCTGCCGCAGTAGCTGCTGTCGCCGCAGCGACGTGGACGAGCTTGCGTCTGCTGGAACCGAACGCATCGCGGCGCTCGCCTCGTGCCATCGTCCAACTGGTGTTGCTCTTCCTGTATCACTCCATCGTCGCGGGAGCCGATGTTGCCCGGCGCGCGCTCGATCCCCGGCTGCCCCTGTGCCCGGGATTTGTGGCGTACCCAACCCGTCTTTCGCCTGGGATGCGTCGTAACGTGTTCACAACACTCACCAGCCTGCTGCCCGGCACCGTGCCAACCGGAGAGGAAAACGGGCAGCTTGTCTATCACTGCCTTGACGTCGAGCAGCCGGTGGTCACCGAGCTTGCCGCAGAGGAAGTGGCCCTGGTCCGAGCGCTCTACAATGACTGAGTTCCTGACCGCTGCGGTAGGGTTCATTCTGGCGATGCTCGCGCTGGGGCTGGTGTCGATCCTGCGTGGTCCGGCAGACGTCGACCGCATGATGGCGGCGCAGTTGATCGGGACCGCAGGTATTGCTGCGTTGCTTCTGGTCGGCACCGCGACGGGCGTACCCGCGGCAGTCGACGTGGCGTTGACTTTGGCACTTCTCGCCACGTTTGCGTCCATTGCGTTCGTCAAGAAGGGGCTTTCCAGTCTCGAGGCTAATGGGAACGGATCAACGGAGGACAATGAATGAGCCTCGTACGCGACGTGATGACGATTGCGGCAGTATCGGCGGGCGCGTTCTTTTTTCTGGCCGGCACCGTCGGCCTGCTGCGCTTTCCCGATACACTGACGCGTCTGCACGCGCTCACCAAGGCGGACAATCTCGGCCTCGGTCTCGTCGTACTTGGATTGCTCCCGCAGGCTGCCAGCCCGCGCGACGGGTTGAAGTTGATCAGCATCTGGCTGCTCGGGCTGCTCGCAGGCGCGACGGTCTCCCAACTGATCGCGCGCACCGCGCGACAAGGCGAAACTGCAAAATGAGCATCGCAACCGTCTTCGAGATCGTGCTCGCCGCCGTGGTGCTGGGCCTCGGCATCTGGACGATAGCAGTGCGCGAGACCTATTCGGCGACTGTCGGTTTCGTTGCCTATGGACTGCTGGTCTCACTCATCTGGGTGCGCCTCGACGCGGTCGACGTTGCGCTGACCGAGGCCGCGATCGGCGGGGGATTGGGAGGCGTATTGCTGTTGGGTGCGGCGGCGCGGTTGCGGCAGGCCGAGCAAGCGGCGACGGAAGCACCGGGCAAGGCGACGCGAGTGAGCGCGGCAGCATTGTCTGTGCTGACCGCCGCGGCGCTGGCCGCCGCGGTCCTGCTGCTGCCCGCTTCTACACCAACGCTTGCTCCTACAGTCGTTGCGCATGCGTGGGCGACAAGTCTGACCAATCCCGTCACCAACGTGCTCATGGCATTCCGCGCGATGGACACCATGCTTGAGAAGGTCGTGCTGTTGCTGGCCATCATCGGCGTTTGGTCCCTCGCACCGGATAATGCCTGGGGCGGCCATCCGGGACCTCGTCATCAGGCCGATCCAGACGGCGTTCTGGTTTTTCTTGCGCGCCTGCTGCCGCCCATCGGGATTGTCGTCGGGATTTATATCTTCTGGACCGGCGCCGATCATCCCGGCGGAGCCTTTCAGGGTGGCGCGATTCTCGCGTCGATGTGGCTGCTGGCTATCATGGCCGGGTTGACGGACACGCCACCCGTGAGGCGCCGATGGCTTCGGTTCATCCTCGTCGCCGGGCCTGGCCTGTTCCTTGTCGTCGGCCTCGGGGGCCTTTGGTTTGGTACCGCATTCCTTGCTTATCCGCCGGCGCAAGCCAAGCCACTGATACTTGGCATCGAGGTTGCGATGATCCTGACGATCGCGGCAACCCTCGGTCTGCTGCTCGCTGGTGCTCCTGCACGGAGCGTGAAGTGATGAGCGGCGTGACAGTGTTCGGAGTGTGCGCCGCTGTCGCGGTCGGACTTGGGCTTTACAGCCTGATCACGAATCCGCAGCCGCTGCGCAAGATCATCGCCTTCAATCTGTTGGGCAGTGGCGTATTCCTCCTGTTCGGCGTCATCGGACGGCGGGGCGCGGCGGCGGGCGTCGGCAATGATCCGGTTCCGCAGGCCTTGGTGATTACCGGCGTCGTTGTCGCGTTCTCTGCAACCGCTTTGGCGATTGCGCTGTTGCTGCGGCTGCTCCAGAAGGCCGGCTCCACAACGCTGAGCGACGGCGCGTCGTCGAGCGCCGCCTCCGATCCGCCTGGTGGCTGATGCTGGCCCCCGCCCCGGCGCTGGACGCGACAACAACCACGGGCGGTTTCCTGCTGGTGCTGTCGATCGTCGTCCCGGTCGCAGGCGTTTTGCTGGCCTTCGTTCTCGGCGACCGGTACGTCAGGCTGGTCGCATGCGCGATTATCCCGCTTGGATTGGCGATTGCCGTGGCGATTCTCGTCGCACTGCCAGGGAGCAAGGGCCCTATCGTCTACCTGTTGGGCGACTGGCCGCCGCCGCTGGGAATAGCGCTGCGCGCTGACGGATTGTCGGCAGTGATGCTCGCGGCGACTGCAGTCGTGATCGGCGCGGTCGCCGCCTTTGCCGCCGCTGATTTCTCCCCTAGGGCGACCGAAACACGCGCAACATTCGCGTTCTGGATCCTGCTGTTGGCGATCTGGGGGGCGCTGAACACGATCTTCCTGGGTGGAGACCTTTTCACCCTCTATGTTGCGCTGGAGTTGCTGACATTTGCCGCGGTGCCGCTGGTATCGCTCGAGGGCCGGGCGGAGACGCTGCGGGCCGCGCTGCGATATCTGATCTTTGCGTTGCTCGGCTCCGTCCTCTACTTGCTGGGCACGGCACTCCTCTATGGCCTGCATGGCACACTTGACATCGTGCTGCTGTCGCGTCGGATCGGCCCGGAGCCTGCCGTTTTCGTCGCGGCGGCATTGATGACAACGGGCCTTCTCGCCAAGACCGCGCTCTTCCCGCTGCACCTTTGGCTGCCGCCCGCCCACGCCGGCGCGCCGGCGGCAGGCAGTGCGATTCTGTCTGGCCTGGTCGTGAAGGGATCTTTCTTCATCATTGTACGGCTCTGGTTCAACGTCATGCCTGGCCTGCCTGGCTTCGCTGCCACGCAGTTGCTCGCTGCGCTTGGCGGGGCGGCCATCGTGTTCGGCAGCGTTGTCGCGCTGCGCCAGGAGCGATTGAAGCTCCTGATTGCCTATTCAACCCTCGCCCAGATCGGATATCTGTTCTTGATGTTTCCGCTCGCGCTCGGTGCCTCCGGACGGCTTGAGAGTGGAGGCGCGTTGGCGGGAGGTCTGCTGCAGGCGGTCTCTCATGCCACCGCGAAGGCCGCAATGTTCATGGCGGCCGGGTCGATCTATGCTGCACTGGGTCAGGACCGGATCACGGCGTTGGGCGGCGTCGGACGGATATTGCCGATCAGCGTCCTCGCCTTCGCGCTGAGTGGTCTTGCGCTGATGGGCCTGCCGCCGGGCGGCGCTTACTTTGCCAAGGAGCTGCTGCTTCAGGCGGCAGCCGAGAAAGGGCAGTGGTGGTGGGTTATCGTGCTTCAGGCAGGCGGGATCTTTACGGCTGCATACGTCGTGCTGGTGCTGGCACATGCGATGGCGCCCGCAAGCGGGCCGAATACCCTGGACCGTTCCGCACCGCGTATTCGAGGGGTGGCAGCGCTCGCGCTGGCGCTATGCTCCCTGTTGCTCGGCCTCGTACCCTGGGAGCCCTATCTACCGATTGCGCACGGTGCCGTGTCGGACAAGCTCAGCCTTGGAGCATTTTCGAAAACGCTCCTTCCCATCCTTGGAGGCATAGTGGTGGCGATCTGGCTGGGTCGCTGGGAGCGTCCGCCCGGATATCTATCGGGCTGGAAGGCACTCGCGATGGTGGTCGGCCCGGTCCGTCGCGCAGGCCTTGCGTTGAGCGCGATCGTCGAGAGATGCGACAATGTTCTCCGTCAGTGGCCCACGGCATGCATCTTGCTCCTGACGCTGGCGGCGCTGTTTGGAGCGTCAATGCTCATGTCCTTCTGATGCTGCGATCCTGAAAAGCGCAGGGATATCCGAGCATTCGGGGGACATTCATCCTTGCGCTTAGGGGTTTTCTCGGGTGCCGCAACAGGGCCTTGCTGGATAGCTTCTGGGCAATACGCCAGCCACCCTTCCAGTCCCAGTCGACGGAAGCTTCATCGAGCAGGAGGCCTTTCATGTCCGATCTCGTAGCCATCGTGTATCCATCCGAAGCCAAAGCTGAAGAAGTGCGTCAACGTCTCCTCAAGCTGCAGAAGGAGTATTTGATAACGTTGAGCGACGCCGTCATCGCCGTCAAAACCGATTCAGGCGACATCAAGCTGAACCAGCTTGTCAATACGACCGCGAGAGGCGCGGTCTCGGGAAGCTTCTGGGGGCTTCTGATTGGTGTGCTGTTCCTCAATCCGATCGTGGGTGTCGCGCTCGGCGCTGCCTCGGGCGCGCTTGGCGGCGCGCTAACCGATTTTGGCATCGACGATGCCTTCATGAAGGGGTTGGCAACGAGCATCCACCCCGGCGACGCCGCCCTGTTCGTCCTTGTTAAAAATATGACCGCGGACAAGGTGCTCAGGGAAATTCAGGACGCCGGTGGCGTGGTGCTGAAAACATCCCTGGATGACGCCAAGGAAAAGGCGCTGCGCGATGCACTCGCGAGCGCAGCGGTGAAGCCGGCGGCCTAGCACCGAGATAGCTCGACGCGCTGGCCCGGCGTGATCGCGGGGTCAGCGCCGGTCCGACGGGATTAGCGCCGCCCCCCGGCGAGGCGCAGCAGCATCATGAACAGGTTGATGAAGTTGAGGTAGAGCGACAACGCGGCGATTACGGATTTGCGCCCCGCGGAGGTTTCATCATCCGTGCTGTCGTACATCGCCTTGATCCGCTGCGTGTCGTAGGCGGTCAGGCCGGCAAAGACGCCGACGCCCACGACCGAGATCAGCCAGTCAAGCCCGGTCGACCTCAGGAAGATATTGACCAGACTTGCGATAATGACGCCGATCAGCCCCATGAACAGGAAGGTACCCAATCCGGATAGGTCACGTCTGGTGGTGTAGCCAAAGAGGCTGAGCGCCCCGAACATCGCGGCCGTGATGAAGAATACGCGTGTGATCGACGAATTCGTATAGATGTGGAACAGGATTGAGAGCGATACTCCGACCAGGGCCGCATAAACGAAGAACAGCCACCGCGCCGTTGTCACCGACAGGGTATTGATGCGCGCGCTGATGAAGAACACCAGTCCCAGGGGCGCCAGGATGAATACCCACATCAGTGGACTCTGCAGCAGCGCCGGACCGGTGAGCTGATACGTCAGCCATGCGACCAGCGCGGTCAGGGCGACACCAGCCGCCATGTGGTTGTAGATGCGCAGCATGTAGCTGCGCAGACCGGCGTCAATGGCGAGCGCAGTGTCGCCGGCCCCGGATGTCGCCAGGTTTTGATCATAGTTTGACATCGCATACCTCCTCTCGGATCAGCAGCAGGGTACGCTAGTTGACAAGCCTTGCCCAGGATATCGGATGATTACCCGAGCCCGGGAGGACAAATACCCTATCCCCGGCGCCTCCCTGCCGGCCGGTCATCACCATCGCTTTACAGAACCGTAACCTGAGACCTCCTCGGATTCCTCATCCTTTTGGCGAAGGCCCCTTACACGTTTGTCACTGGAAGCCGGCAATGCTCCGGCCTAATCCGGCCGCATGCGCTTCTTCTTTCATATCGTCGACAAGTACGGCCTTTCTCCGGACCGAACCGGATGCGAGCATGCCGACCAGGACGCGGCCGTTCTGCACGCCAGGCACATTGCCGCCGAGCTCGCGAAGGCCGGTGAATTTTTCCGGTCGAGCTTCGTGCTTGTCGCGGGCTGCCGTTCCCGGATCGATATCCGGTCGTAACCAACGCATGGGCGCTTCCTTCACAGAGGCGCCCGGCCGGAAATTGGCGTGCCGATTTCCTGCCCCTGCTCTCTACAGAGAATCCCTGATTTGCGGACTAAAGGGCTGCTTCTAACGTCCTTCTCCAAGGGTTGGCCAGCACCCCGCGTTTAGGGCTGCCTGTCGCGCTGGCCCGTGTCCGACTGGAAGGCCATCCTCCGTCATGGCTCCTTCGCCGAACGAGGCCGATCAGAAGCTCTCGCGCAGCGCGCCCACCGCACTCGTGATCGGGTCGATGGTCGGATGCGGCGCCTTCGCATCGCCGGCATCGTCTGGACGAGCTACTGGGGCGCTCGGGGCTACGATCGCCTGGATCATTGCGGGCGCCGGCATGCTTATGCTGGATCTCGATCCGAAGCCCTGTTGTTGCCACTCGTTGGCCGTTTGGAGGCTATCATGAACGTCCCGACCGTCTGCGGCGCCCTGATCCTTTGTGGATTGGTGGCAATGATCTCACCAACGACCATGTCCCTGGCCCAGTCGAACGACAAGGGCACGTCGGTGAAGGACACCGGTGCATCGGCGCCCAGCAGCTCCACGCCCAATACCAACACGAACCCGACGAAGCATCGCTACTGGCGTCACCACGGCGGTGTGCATCCGCACTATGGCAGTCGCCGCGTTCGCACCTAGGGCCCGGTCGCAGCACCGATCATTTCAGTCCCTTCGAATTGGCCGACCGATGAGCGATACCAGGACAGGGCAAGAACGGCTCCGCGAGGTTGTGATTCGCGACGACCCCACCAGCGAACTACCCGCGGCTGACCGTCGGCGCAGCATCCTCGCGACCGGGTTCACCCTGCTCGCAACCTGCGTCGCTCTCTTTCTGGTGTGGCAAACAGTCTCGAGCCTCCTGATCGTCTTCGCAGGAGTGCTGTTCGCAGCCTTTCTGGATGCCGCCGCGAGGGCCCTGGCGCCCGTTCTTCCGCTCAATCGTACCCTGCGGCTCACACTCGTGCTTCTGCTGCTCACCGCTTTGACCGGATTTGGCCTGGTCTGGGGCGCGGGCAAGCTGCCGGAACAAACGCGTCTCCTGCTGAAGGTCATGGATACTCAGCTTGACGTCCTCCAGGGACATCTTGTGGCCTACGGTGTCGACCTGCTTGGCCCTGAATGGGGTCGGGACTTTACGCAATGGCTGTTTTCCGATCAGGGCCGTTTTCTCAGCCATGCCCGGTTCGTCCTTGGCGGTGCATCGACTGTTCTGACCGGCACGCTCGTGATCGTGTTTCTCGGGATCCTCTTTGCCTTCGATCCTACCAGCCACCGCGAAAGCCTGGTGATGCTGGCGAAGCAATCCTATCGCGCCCGAATGCGGGCGGTGATGGACGAGATGGGCAAAGTCCTGCGCTTTTGGTTCGTCGGACAGCTCATCCGCATCGTCCTGATGACGCTGTGCGTGTGGATCGCGCTTTATCTCATCGGGCTTCCCGGTCCTTTCCTGCTCGGGCTCCAGGCAGGCCTGTCAAACTTCATCCCCTATCTGGGACCCATCGTTGCCGCAATCCCGATCGCGCTTGTGGCAATGCCGCTCGGCGGTTCCTCGCTTGTTTGGGCCGTCGTCATCTACACAATCATTCAGTCGATCGAGGGTTATGTGATCGGCCCGCTGATCCAGCGCCAGGCGGTCGACACGCCGCCTGCGTGGACCTTGGTTGCGATTGTCCTTTTGGGCGCGCTGTTCGGCGTCCTGGGGATCGCGCTCGCCATGCCGCTGGTCGCCATCGGCCGGGTCGCGATCATCAGATTTTACGTCGAGGACTACCTTGGCGACAACGCCGAGCAGACGTCCAAAGGACGGTAGGTAGGTGATCCATGAACGAGATCGAACGCGAGCCGAACGACGGTACGGACCCTTCCCCGACGCATTCGAGCGTGGCTCGTTTTCTGTGGCAGCAACTTCCTTACATCGTCGCGCTGGTGCTCGCCATCGCGGGCGTCGCCTACACCAACGCCTCGCACCAGCCTCTCGTTCGCTACTGGGAGTTTCTCGCGCTTGCCATCGGTGTCGTCTGCGTCATCACCAAGTGGCCGGAAATCGACGGCAAACAGGCCCGATGGCGCCTGATCTGGACCCAGGCGCTGCACTGGGTCGCCGTCCTCGTCACGATGAACATCATGCTGGTATCGGGCGTTCAGCAATTGCTCCCGACCCCGGCAACCAGCCTTGTCCTCCTCATCTTACTCGCGCTCGGCACGTTCCTCGCCGGCGTCAGTCTTCTTTCATTGCAAATCGCCTTCCTCGGCCTTGCGATGGGCCTTGCGGTTCCCGCGATATCCTGGCTGAAGCAATCGGTCCTCTTCTTCCTGCTCGGGGCCGCGTTGCTGATCGGCCTTGGCATCACGTTCTGGCTCAGCCAGGACCGCCGGCCGAGAGCTAGGCGCGCGAACAGCAAAAGCGAAATGGAGGCTTGAATGCGGATCAACCTGCTTCTCGCCGCCATCGGCGCAACCGCGTTGAGTTGCGCCATCGCGATGCCCGCCTGCGCCGAGGCGTTCAGGGTCGGCAGGCTCCTGTGTGCCAGCACGCCGCGCGTCGGACGGGTGCTTGGATCGGCGCAGTCGCTTCGCTGCACATTCCATGGGACAAATCCGCCGCGGCAGTATGTCTATGTAGGACGGATCAGCCGGGCCGGTCTCGACCTCGGCGCGACCAGTGCTGGCGTATTGTCCTGGGCCGTCCTCGCCAGGAACTCGCGCATCGGCCCAGGCACCCTGCGCGGAAGCTATGTGGGCGCGAGCGCCAATGTTGCAGTGGGTCCTGGCTTCGGCGTCAACGCCCTGATCGGAGGCTCGCGCCGGACCATTGTCCTGCAACCGCTGTCAGTCGAGCGAGCGATCGGATTCAACTTCGCGGCGGGAATCACGCGCCTGACGCTGAACTCTGGCGGCAGGAGATAATTCAGGCGTCCTGGGGCAAGGAGCCACGGCTGCCGGACGGCAAACAGCGCCGCGACCAAGGCGCTCGATCAGAAACTCGGTGAGCAACCGGACCTTGCGACGACTTTTGTCGGCACGAGCCTCATTGGGTTTCGGTCCCGGCGCGAACGTGCTGATCGGCAGTTCTCGCGATCGACGAACATCGAGGAAGTCGGGAATATTCCCATCCTGCTGCTCAGGGTTTCGTCGGATGTTGGCGTTGCGGGGTCGCAGCTACCATTCCAAGCGTTCGAACAGAAGTGTCGCGGAGACCGGAGGACGGCATGACCACCTATGAGAGCAGACCCACCGTCAAAGCGCTGGGACCTCCCTCGCTATGGGTCTGCGCGCTCCTCGGCATCGTGTTCATCGCCGCCGGCATCCTCGCGCTCGGCGACATTGCGTTCGCGACCCTCATAAGCGTCAAATTCATCGGAGTGATCGCGATCGTGGCTGGCGCGTTCGAGATCATGCATGCGTTCTGGACCAGGGGATGGGGCGGTTTCCTGTGGCAGATCCTGCTCGGCGTGGCTTATCTCGCCTTCGGACTCCTGCTGCTTACCCAGCCGGTATCCGGCGCCCTCATTCTGACCTACTTCCTCGGTGCCATGCTGCTTGCATCGGGTCTCATTCGCTGTGTGTTGAGCTTCGCCCATTGGCGCCAGAACGGCTGGATGATGCTGATATCAGGCCTCTTCGGAGTGCTCGCCGGCGTCCTGATCCTGTTTGGCTTCCCGTCCATCAGCATTTGGTTCCTTGGATTCCTTCTGGGCGTCGACCTGATTTCGCACGGTCTGGCCTGGCTGCTCTACGCCCTTCGGTCCGTGCGGAGGACAGCGTATTCATCCGAGTGGCGGAGGACGCCGTGAGCAACAAAAGCCAATGGTTTCTCGTGGGAGGGATGGTGGCGCTCCTCGTCGCCGCACTCTGGTATTGCGTGGCGATCTGGCGGTCGACAGCGTCGATGCCTCTCTACGGCAACATCATCCTGGGCGTGGCCGTAGTATTGGCTTTGGTGGCCGGATGCGGCCTGACCGCGCTGATGTACTACAGCCAACGCAAAGGCTACGACGAACCGGCGCGCAGCGACAGGACGCCGCGAGAGTAAGATGCGTTGAGCCCGCAGTTTTGTTCCTGGCCTGGAGCAAGGCGGGCACGATGTACGCTCCCAAGTCGCGGCCTTGTTCACCTGGATGTTTTCGAGAAGCTCAGTGATCCCGAGCCCGGTGCTCGCCAGCGACAATCTCCAAGGACAAATCGGCTTCGCGGTTCCGGTCGAACGTGAGGTAAGATCGAGATGTCTGGAACGCGCCCCTTTCAATCGGACCGCATAGTCCTGTATTTCTGGTCAGTCAGGGGCCTCCTTGGAGGAACGCACCGTGAGCATGATGAAAAACACGGCCTGGGTCATCAGGCAGCAAATGCTGTCGCTATGTGGCGTCGGGGTTGTTCTCGGCGCATTGTTTTTTGCAGCCTCGCTCACGCCGACACTCGTTCCGAGGAGCTATCTGACCCAGGGTGTCCTTGCCGGGAGCTGCTTTGCCATTGGTTACGCGGCTGGCATTTTCTGGCGTTGGCTGTGGCACTACCTCGAACTGCCCGAACCTTCGGCGCGCCTTCGATCAACCACCAACGCATTCGTCGCGGTCGCCAGCCTCGCCGTTGTCATTACATTTCTCTGGCGGGCCGCGGAATGGCAAAACTCGGTTCGTGCCGCAATGAGCCTGCCTCCGGTCGAAACCGCTCATCCGTTCAAGGTCTGCGCGATCGCGTTGATCACGTTCGCGGTGCTCCTGGCCCTGGCACGGCTGTTCACGCTCGTGACCCGCTTCCTTTCCTCGCGCATTCGGTCCTTCATTCCGAGAAGGGTTGCAAATGTCGTCGGCGTGCTTGCGGCAGCCCTGCTGTTCTGGTCGATCGCCAATAATCTCCTCATTCGCACGGCTTTCCGCGCGCTCGATTCCTCCTTCCGCGAATTTGACGCCTTGCTGGAACCTGAGCGGCCGCAGCCGACAGCCCCTGGAAAAACGGGAAGCGCGGCATCCCTGGTGAAATGGGATGAACTCGGTCGTGCCGGCCGCGAATTCGTGGCGGCGGGACCAACCGCCGAGCAGATCGGCGCATTCACCGGCCGGCCCGCCCGAGAACCCCTCCGCGTCTATGTCGGCTTGCGCGGCGCCGACACGCCGCGAGCCCGCGCAAAACTGGCGCTCGACGAGCTCAAGCGCCAGCACGGTTTCGAACGCTCCATCCTCATCATCATTACGCCGACCGGCACCGGCTGGATCGACCCCGCAGCAATGGACTCGGTCGAGTATCTCCATGATGGCGATGTTGCCAGTGTCGCGATGCAATATTCCTATCTGAACAGCCCGCTGTCGCTGCTGTTTCAGCCCGATTACGGCGCGGCAGCCGCGCAAGCCCTGTTCGCGGAGATCTACGGCTATTGGACGACATTGCCGAAAGACAACCGCCCCAGACTTTATCTGCACGGCCTGAGCCTTGGAGCCATGAATTCGGAAAGATCGGCGGAGTTATTCGAGACGATCGGCGATCCGATCGCCGGGGCGCTGTGGAGCGGGCCGCCGTTCGAGAGCCGCATCTGGCGCTCGATCACAGCGAACCGCAACGAAGGCTCTCCGGCGTGGCTGCCGGAATTTCGCGACGGCCGCTTCGTGCGATTCATGAACCATAACGGAGCGACGGTCCCCGGTGATGCGCCATGGGGACCGATGCGTGTCGTCTACCTGCAATATGCGAGTGACCCTATCGTGCTGTTCTCATACCGGGATGCATACCAGCCTCCGGCCTGGATGAAGCAGCCGCGCGGTCCCGACGTCTCACCGGACCTGCAATGGTATCCGATCGTCACGATGCTGCAGCTTGCTCTCGACATGGCCGTCGCGACCAATACTCCGATGGGCTATGGTCATGTTTACGCGCCGGAGCATTATGTCGAAGCCTGGGTTGCCGTAACAGATGTGCGGCACTGGTCGCCCGAAGCACTCGCAAGGCTCAAGGATTATCTGGGAAATGCGGCGAGAAAAGCGATCGACGACAGCGCGACCAATGACAATCCGTATTCCGACCGCGGAGGATAGAGTTACGCTTCTGTGGCAAGGTGCGCCGATCGTTCATGGTTCGACCAGCTTGGCCCTCACCGCGTAACGCACTAGCCCGGCGATCGAGTTTACGCCTAGTTTTCCCATGGCTGACGCCCGATGAGTTTCCGTGGTTTTCACGCTTGAGTTCAGGATGGCGCTAATAGTCTTGTTGCTATATCCCTCGGCCACGAGCTTGACGACGAGCCGCTCTCGCGGAGAGAGCCGCACATGTCCTTCGCTTGTTTCCTCCCTCTCTCGGCCCGAGTGAACACTAAATCGTCCACCCACAAATGGCCTGTGCGCCATGAGGGCCTCGACGGCTGCCAGCAGCAGCCTGTTCGCATCTGACTTCGCCATGAATACGCGCGCGCCAGCCTGAAACGCCTCCTGCGCCAGCACCTCCGATTCATGCGCGCTAAAAATCAGCACCTCCGTCTCGTGGAGATGCTTTTTGATCGCTCTCGTGACTTCCACGCCCGTCATCCGCGGCATGAAGAAGTCGACGATCGCAACGTCGGGCCGCTCTTCAAGAGCCGCCGCAAATGCCGTCTTTCCATCGGCCGCCTCGGCAACGACATTCCAGCCCGGACGCTGCTCCAGCACCGCTCGTATTCCACATCGCACCGCATCGTGATCGTCAGCTATGAGGATTTGTTTCACTGGAGGCACTCCCTGATGATCCGCTGCCGGGAACAACCAAACGAGCCATGAGACCCGTCGCTAGCAGCTTTCTTTGAGTGCACACCCGCGGTCGTTCTGCTCGATCGCGAAATCGTACGGAAAGGTCGCACGCAGGGTCGTTCCTCGGCGCGCCGCTGTCGGCGCCGATAATATCTCGAGCCGCCCCCCCATCTCGTCCAGCCTGTCGTACATGATGCGAAGCCCGGTCCCAAGCGCCGGCGGGCGGATGCGACATGGGCGGCTGCCAGCCATCATGCCTTGTCCGTCGTCTCGAATCTCGAGCTGGAGCGTTCTCCCCCTGGCCTCGATCGTTATGTCGACCCTCGTTGCCTTTGCATGACGGTAGACATTCGTCAGCGCTTCCTGGACAATTCTCATGAGCGATCGCTGCGTCTCGCGCGACAGGCTATCCACCGCAGACGATATCGAGACCTCGACTACCAACGCTGTCCGAATTGCGAACCCTTCGGCGTATCGCTCAATGGTAGTCTTCAGCCCTCCCTCAAACAGGTTCTGCGGGTGCAGCAGATATGTGAGAGAACGCAATTCCTTCAGCGCGAGATTGATTGAGAGGTCGACTTGCTCACAATGCTCCTCTGCCTTCCGTGGATCCCTCAGCGCGCTCCTTATCTGCATCACGCCCAGGCTCGCCGCGATCAAATGCTGACACGTTGAATCGTGAAGCTCTGACGCAATTCGCCGATAAAGCTTTTCTTGCAGCGCAACCAATTCCGAATCCAGCCTGGACGTCCGCCTCACCCCTCCAGAGGCATTTCGAAGATTCCCGCGGACCAATGAATTCTGAAGGGACACGACACACTCACTTTTCTCCAGCGACTAACGAAGCGCCGGTTCTGAGTCAGGTTCAGACGAATTACCCGCTGGTTGAGCAGATCATCGGGCTACAGACTTTCAGCAAGCCACCATCACTATAAACCACTACGTAGAAATACTGTAGGTAGAGAATCTCGACGAATGTGCTGAGCGTCCCAACTTTCGACCAGCGCGCTCCGATCAAATCCATTTTCTTAAAGATTTTCCGGAAAGAGAAACCGGAATGTGTTTCAACGAGCTGGCCACCCTTTTGGACCGACATGCCGCCAGCGCGCGTGATATGGCGCGGGAGATAACGACCATGTGACGGAGATTGGGCAGTCCTGCTGACCTGGTTCGGGGCGGCTTCACACGGCTGTTTGCAACTTCGCTTGTGCTGTGGAGTGGAGGCAGACACAAATGACCATCGGCGCAGCGGGCATATCTTCCAACCGGGCGCCAATAACCCGCATCACGATGATGTTCCAAACTCGGTATACTCTCTGCCGGAGTTCAGGGTTTTGTGGGACGGCTCTTCAGGCTCCATGCTGTATGTTCATCGAAGCTCGGACGCACCCGTCAATCGTCTAACTGGCGCGCGCCGACCTGTCTGTCCGAGGACGGCAAACAGTACTGGATCGAACAGGATGACAGATGGATCCGCAAATGGTTCCCTTCCGCATCGAGCAGCCAGAAAGCGCCGAAGATAAAGCGATGTTTGATACTACTGTACTTCATGGCGGCGCGGTCGTTTTCCTGGTCGATGTTTCCTCACACCATCGTCTCTCATCGATCAGGAGTGCCCTCGCCCACAAGAGAAAACTGGGCAGGCCCTGATCAAGAACGGTTCGACGTTCCTTGGGAGAATTGCGATGTCGCCGGAGACGACTGTTGTCACGACACGGCCCCAGGTTCTGATCGATCTTGCTCTGCAAGGCGGCGGGTCTCATGGCGCCTTCACCTGGGGCGTGCTCGACCGGCTGCTCGAGGAGCCCTGGCTTCGCATCGAGGCGATCTCGGGAACATCAGCCGGTGCGATGAACGCTGCGGTGCTTGCTGATGGCTGGACGCGGGACGGCGCAGCGGGCGCAAAAGCGGCGTTGGATTCCTATTGGCGCCTGGTTGCCCGCGGGGCCGCGCTCAGCCCGCTGCAGCGGTCACCACTTGATAGGCTTCTCGGCCGCTGGTCTCTCGATAACTCTCCGGGCTATCTTGCGTTCGATCTGATGACACGCGTCTTCTCACCCTATCATCTCAACCCCCTCGGCCTGAATCCGCTGCGCGCCATCCTCGCCAAGAGCATCGATTTCGATCGGCTGGCTCGCTCGTCAATAAAGCTCTTCATTACGGCCACGAGCGTGCGGACCGGACGCGGGCGCATTTTCCGGAATGCCGAGATTTCCGCGGATGTGCTCCTGGCGTCTGCTTGCCTGCCAACGATGTTCCAGGCCATCGAAATCGATGGAGAGCACTACTGGGACGGCGGCTTCGCCGGCAATCCGACCATCACGCCGCTCGTTCGCGAAAGCGATGCGCACGATACGATCCTGGTGCAGATCAATCCGCGGGAGCGAACGGATATCCCGCGCACGGCAAACGACGTTATCGATCGTCTTAACGAGATCTCATTCAATTCGCCGCTCATGAAAGAGCTGCGAATGATCGCACTACTCAAGCAGGTTGCCAATCCTGGTCACGGAGAAGGCTCGCGCTGGGCCGAGATGCGCACCCACAGGATCTGGACTGACAAGCTTGCTGCCTATGGCGCGTCCTCAAAGCTGAACGCCGAATGGGAATTCGTTTCCATGCTCAAGGAAGACGGGCGCCACAGCGCCGATCGCTTCCTGGCCGCCCATGCCGACGACCTGGGAAAGCAATCCACCACCGACCTTGACGTGCTGCTGCAGGAGTGCTGAGGCCATGATCCTGCTTGGTCTCGCCGGCATCCTGATCGGCCTTGGTCTTCTGATCTGGCTCGCGTATCGCGGGTGGAGCGTGCTGCTTCTGGCACCGCTCGCAGCGATGGTCACCGCGCTTTTTTCCAGCGAACCGCTGCTGGCGCACTGGACGCAGACGTTCATGGGCAGCGCTGCGGGTTTCCTCGGTCAGTTCTTTCCGCTGTTCCTGCTTGGGGCGCTGTTCGGAAAGCTCATGGAGGATAGCGGCTCGGTCACGGCGATTGCCCGCTTCACCACGGAACGGCTGGGCGCTCAACGTGCGATGCTTGCCGTGGTGATTGCCGGAGCGATCGTCACCTATGGCGGCGTAAGTCTGTTCGTCGCTTTTTTTGTGCTCGCCCCAATGGCGCAGCAGCTGTTTCGTTCTGCCGGAATTCCGCGACGGCTGATGCCAGCCGCGATCGTGCTCGGCACGTCGACCTTCACCATGTCGGCCCTTCCGGGAACGCCGTCGATCCAGAACGCCATCCCGATGCCGTTCTTCGGTACCACGCCCTTCGCCGCACCCGGACTCGGCATTCTGGCATCGCTGATCATGTTCGCTTTCGGCATGTGGTGGCTCGGTCGTGAAGAAACTCGCGCCAGACGAGCCGGGGAAGGATTTGGAGATGGCGAAGCCCCCTCCGGCGAACGGCTTGCCGTTGACGAGATATTGCGCGAGCGGGCCACGACCGCGCGCGAATTCGATCCGGCGGAAATCACGCGCGCCAAACCAAGTGAAACGCCGCTGGCAATTCTGCCAGCGGCTTTGCCGCTTGTGATTGTCGTGTCGGTCAACCTTGCCATGTCGATGTTTTTGCTGCCGCGGCTCGATACGTCCTTCCTCAGCGAAATCCGTTGGGGCGAGACGTCACTTGCGGCGGTCGGCGGGGTCTGGGCCGTGATGACGGCTCTTGTCTGCGCGATTGTGGCAGTGCTCGCGATCAACTACCGCCGATTGCCGGCGGTCCGCGAGACGATGGACGCGGGAGCGAACGCGTCGGTGCTGCCCGCCCTCAGCGTGGCGAGCCTGGTTGGATTCGGCGCGGTGGTGGCGGCGCTGCCGGCCTTTGGTGTCGTGCGCGACGCTGTGCTTGCAGTCGAAGGTGGCCCGCTCGTGTCGCTTGCGATCGCGACCAACGTGTTGGCGGCACTGACAGGTTCTGCATCCGGCGGGTTGACCATCGCGCTCGACGCGCTGGCCGGGACCTACATGGAGCGTGCGGCGGACATCGGGCTGGCTCCCGCTCTGCTGCATCGGGTCGCAGTGATAGGCGCCGGAACGCTCGATAGCCTTCCGCACAACGGCGCGGTGGTCACGTTGCTCGCCGTCTGTGGCTCGACCCATGGCGAAAGTTATCGTGATATCGTCATCGTGGGCATCGTCGGGCCGATCATCGGCCTCGCCGCGATTATCGCTCTCGGCTCGATGCTCGGGTCGTTCTAAGGCTTCGTAATCGCATTAAGGAATTGAGATGCGGGCAGCGCAAGTGCGAAAGGCCGCGCCGAGCCATCACGCCGCGTCGGCGCCGCCAAGATAGGCGTCGCGCACTCTGGCGTCGTCCTTGAGCGCCCGCGCTAGGCCAGACAACACAATGCGGCCGGTCTGCAGGACATAGGCCTCGTGCGCGATTTCCAGAGCCAGGCTCGCGTTCTGCTCGACCATGAAGATGGACACGCCATCGTGGTTGACGGTGCGGATCAGCTCCAGCACGCGATCGACGTAGAGCGGAGAAAGGCCCATGGTCGGCTCGTCCATGACGATCATCCGCGGCCGGCTCATCAAGGCGCGCGCCATGGCGACCATCTGCTGCTCGCCGCCCGAGAGCGAGCCGGCGCGCTGCGACAGCCGCTGCCCGAGTTTTGGGAATAACGCCAGCAGGCGTTCCAGATCGCGCGCGATTTCGGCGCCGTCATTGCGCACGAACGCGCCCATCAGGATGTTTTCCCGCACGCTCATGTCTGCAAACAGCCGCCGCGCCTCCGGGACCGATGCAATGCCGCGGCGCACGATCTGCGGCGTGGTCAGGCCGAGCGTCGAGGCGCCGTCGAAGGTCACCTCGCCCGAACGCGGCCGCACCAGGCCCAGGATGATCTTCATCGTCGTCGACTTGCCGCTGGCGTTGCCGCCGAGGAGACAAACGATGTGCCCGCGCGGCACCTCGATCGAAAGATCGAAATGCACCTGCGCCTGGCCGTAGAAGGTGTTGACGTTGGACAGCCGCAAAATCGGCTCGGGGGACATGGCCACATCGTTCATGCCGCCGTCTCCCGCTCATCGCTTGCGCCCTGCGACAATCCGTGGCCGAGATAGGCCTCGATCACCTTCGGATCGGACCGCACCTCTTCGCCAGCACCTTCGGCGATCCTTTTGCCTTCGTCCATGACCATGACACGGTCGGACAGGCGCATGACCATGTCGAGCTTGTGCTCGATCAGAAGGATCGTCAGGCCTTCGGCCTTAAGCTCCGATATCAGCGCCTGCATCTCAGCCGTCTCGGTCGGATTCATGCCGGCCGTCGGCTCGTCGAGCAGCAGGAGACGGGGTTTCAGTGCCAGCGCACGCGCAATCTCGACGCGGCGGCGATTGGCGTAGGACAGGCCATAGGCCGGCTGATCGATCCGCGGCAGCAGACGATCGCCGAACCGCGCCAGGATCGCCCTCACCTCCTCGCGCAGTCGCTCCTCCTCGGCCTTGACCGAGGGAGGCCGCAGCAGCGCCAGGCCAAGCTCGAGCAAGGGACCGATCAACGGGATCGCCGGCTTGACGGCGCGCAGGCGTGCATGCGCGCCGATCAGCACATTATCCATCACGCTGAGATTGCCGAAGACGCGGCCGAGCTGGAACGTGCGCGCGATGCCATCGCCTGCCAGTCTCTCCGGTGAAAAGCCGGTGATGGCCTTGCCGTCAAGACGGACCTCGCCGGCATCGGGCCGGTCGAGCCCGGTCACGAGATTGAACAGGGTGGTCTTGCCGGCGCCGTTCGGCCCGATGATGCTCACCAGCTCGCCCTGGCCGAGCTCGAGATCGATACCGTCGACGGCGGTCAACCCGCCGAAGCGGCGGGTCAGTCCGCGCAGCGACAGCAAGGGCGTTGCACCGGACATCAGATCGTTCCCAACAGGCCCTGCGGCCTGAACCGGACCAGGAGCAGCAACACGATGCCATAGATCAGGATGCGGTACTCGGCCGCGATCCGAAACGCTTCGGGCAGGCCGACCAGGGCCAGCGAGCCCAGGATCGCGCCGGCGACATTGCCCAGTCCTCCGAGGATCACGACGGTCAGCGCCAGGATGGACTGCTGCGTATTGAAGGTCTCGTGATTGATGTAGGAATAAAGATGGGCAGCGATGCCGCCGCTGACGCCAGCAGCGAACCCGCCGAAGATGAAGGCCAGCGCCTTGTAGCGGTTCAGGCTGAGGCCATAGGCGCGTGCCGCGACATCGTCATCGCGAATCGCGCGAAAGCTGCGGCCGAGATGCGAGCCGAGCAGCCTCGTCTGCAACAGCGCCAGCAGCACCATGACCGCAAAGCTGAACCAGTAGACCGATCTTGCGCTGAACAAGTCATAGCCGAACAACGACAGGGGCGGGATGCCGGAAAGCCCGATCGGCCCGTTCGTCACCGACTCCCAGTTCAGGATGACGAGTGACACGATCTCGCCGATCGCAAGCGTCGCGATCGACACATAGTGCCCGCGCAGACGGAACGACGGCGAGATTAGCAGCGTGCCAAGCGCCGCGCTCATCAACCCGCCGCAGATGATCGCGAGGCCGACCGGAAACGACAGGCGCAGCGACAGCAGCGCCGAGGTATAGGCGCCGATCGCGAGCAGCGCAGCATGTCCGAGCGAGACCTGCCCTACGGAGCCCGCGACCAGCGTTAGACTGAGCGCCAGCATGCCGAGCAGCCAGGCGTTGATGAGGGTCTGCAGCAGATAGGATGAAACCGCAAATAGCGGTAGCAGCGCGAATGCCCCGACCGCGATGAGCAGCACCCAGCGCGGGATGCGGACCGGGCGGCTTGGCGCGATGAAGGTTCCGGTCAGCGGTTCCGGCGGCGCCTGCCGTGCGCTGGCGAACAGGCCGTTCGGCCGCAGGACGAGCACGAGGATCAACAGCAGGAACGCGAAGAGGTTGCGATAGCTGGTGCCGAACACCGCCACGCCGTAACTCTCTACCAGTCCCAGCAGCATACTGCCGACCACGGCGGCCGGCACGTTGCCGGCGCCGCCGACCACCTCCGCCACCACGCCCTTGAGCGTTGCCTGCAGGCTCATCGCGGTGTCGATCTGGTTATAATACATGCCGACAAGCATGCCCGAGAGGCCGCCGAGGCCGGCGGCGATGCCGAACACGGTCTGGTTCACGCGGTTGACGTCGACGCCCATCTGCATGGCGGCGTCGCGGTCCTGTGCCGTAGCGCGCACCGCCCAGCCGAGCTTGGTGAAGCGCAGGAACACGAACAGCAGGAGCGCACTGGTGACGCCGACACCGGCGATCAGGAGGTCGAGTGGACCGATCGTGCCCGTGCCCACCTGAAACCGGATATCGGGCAGCTGGCTCGGCAACGCGCGCGGATTTGGCGAGAAGGTGAGCATGACGATCTGGTCGAGCACGAAGCTGATGCCGATCGTTGCCAGCAGTGGCGCGATGCGTACCGAGTTCTGCAACGGCCGGAGCCCGAACCGCTCGATGAGCAATCCGACCAGCGCCGAAACCGTCACTACCAGCACCACGGTGACCAGCAGCGGCGTCCGAAGCTGCACCACCGCGACCCAGCCGACATAGGCGCCGACGAGATAGATCGAGCCTTGCGCAAAATTGATCAGCCGGCTGACGCCGAAGATCAGAGCGAGCCCAACCGCCACCAGCGCATAGACGTTGCCGACGATCAGCCCGTTGATCGTGTAGTCGAGCCAGGAAGACACGCAGCGTTCCTAAAAACAGAGATCAGGTCGGCTTGCCGTCCCAGATCGTGAACTGACCTTTGCGAACAACGAGCTCGGCATTCATCGCGCCTTTCACACGGCGCGTCTCGACGTCGAACGTGGCCTTTCCGAAAATGACTGACGGCACGTCCTTCACCTTGGCGAAGGCGTCGCGGATGGATTTGCGATCGGTGCTGTTGATCCTGAGCACGGCGGCCGCCATGTTCATCGCGTCATAGGAATAGGCGTTGAAGGAATCCGGCTCCAGTCCGTTGTACTTCGCCTTGAACGCGGCGATGAACTTGCGGACCTCGGGACGCGGGTCTTCCGGGAAATACCTGGTTCCGACATGCACGTCCTCGACGGCGCCGCCGCCAAGCTCGATAAATTTAGGCGAGTAGACCGAGCTCGCGGCGCAGATCACCTGCTCCAACCCGACCTGACGCGCCTGACGCGCGATCAGCGCACCGTCGGAATAGTATGAAATCAGAATGAGGCCGTCAGGATTGGTGTCGCGGACCCGCACCAGCGTGGAGCGGAAATCTCGCTCGTCGGCAATATATCCTTCGGTGACGGCGATCTCAGCGCCATATTCCTTGGCGGCCTTGACGAAATAGTCGCGGCTGGTGCGACCCCAATCCGTATTCTGGTGCAGCACGGCGAGCTTCTTCAGCCCAAGCCCCTTCACGGCATAACGCGCGAGCAGCGGCTGCTCGTCCGCCTGGCTGACGGACGTGCTCCACATGAAGTCGCCGCCCTTGGTGAAGTCCGGATGCGAATTGGTGAAGCCGAACTGCACGAGGCCCGCGCGCTGATAGATCGGCGAGGCCGCCATCGATGCCGGGCTCGAAAAGTCGCCGAGCTCCATCACGATCTTCGGATCCGACACGAATTTCTGGGCGATGGCGACCGACTGGCGCGGATCGCTCTGGCTGTCTTCGAAGGTGTAGGCGAGCTTGCGCCCCTTGATGCCGCCCGACGCGTGGATCTCGTCCAGCGCGAGATCGAAACCCTGCTTCCATTGCGCGCCATATTGCGCGTTCGGTCCGGTCAAGGGGCCGCTGACACCGAGCATGATCGGCTCGGCGGATTCTGCGAAGGCAGCGCGCGAAGTGGCCGCTCCCATCATGATGGCAGCCAAAGACCCTTTGACCAAAGTGCGACGATCGACATTGTTCATACGCGGCTCCATCCGTTCTGTTCGTGAAAAATCCTGCTCATTCGGTGGCAATTTCCATGCCAGCGATCACTTCGCGGACGTCGCCGTCGGCTCCCCGAGGGACAACATCAACCGGTTCGCCCAGTTGAAGAAGGCCGCGCTATTGATCACGTCGACGATCTCGGCGTCATCGAGACCGGCGCTGCGCAGATCCTCGATATGCTCCCGACCAAATGCAATGGGCGTCGAGGCCAGCGCAACGGATGCCCGCACCACCGCGTTCCAGCGCGCCCCGAGATCGGCGCCGACGCCTTCGTCCAGCAATCGCTGCACGTCGTCGCGGCGCTTGGAATAGGTGGTGGCAAAGCGCGCATGCACGGATGCGCAATAGATGCAGCCGTTGTAGCGCGAGGTCGCGGCCGCCGCGAGCTCGCGTTCGGCCCGCGGCAGGCCGTCCGCGGTGTTGTAGAAGATGTCCTTGTCGGTCCTGGTTCGCGCTTCCAGAACCTCGGGGTCGCGCACCAGCAGGCGAAAGTAATCGGACTTGGCGCGGGATTTATCGACCAGGCCGGTAAAATGCCGCTCCGTCAAATCGGCTTCGGGGAACGGCTCCAGCCATGGCAGCCAACCCAACTCGTCCTGGGTGAAAACCACCGGCTCATTCTCGTTGGCATGAACGACGATTGAATCACTCATGTCATTACTCCCTAACTGGCCTTGGCCGCAGCCGCAGCATGGGCCGGCTTCGCTAGCGAAGCGCCAAGCGTCCGCAGGCCGACGACGGAGCGGACCTGAAACGACAGGAACGCCACAAGTTGCGAGAAGGTGACGATACCGGTTGTCGACCAGCCGGCATCGAGCAGCGCCTGCATGGCCGCAGGGTTTGCGTCCCGGGGACGAAACACGAGGAGATGCGCATGTTCGAGCGCAGCGGAGAGCTTGGCGCCAAGAACCGATTTGCGATCGCCGGCCACGCCGTAGATCAAGCCGGTCTTGTCCTCCACCGAGAGCGGTCCGGCCGGAAATGCGCCATACGGCCCTCTGGTCCTCCCTCGTTCGATTTCCGCCTTGAGTGCTTCGACCAGCTCTGGCCGGTTGGCAAGCTTGGCCAGATAGAAGGCCGCTACTGTCAGCTCATCATGGAGGCCGGCCACGAAGGCTGCGACCGCGTAGCGGTCTGAGGCCGGTACATCGCCAAAGTCGGCTGGTTCGAACAAGGCGAGATAGCTCTTCTGCGCGTTCTCGCGCGCCTGCAACCGCCGGGCGCGGATGCCGTCGAGGCTTGATCCCGGTTCGACGCCGGCAAGATGATCGATGATATCCATTGTCGCTGTGCTCATCATTCCGCTTCTTTCAAACCAGCGCCACATCGGCCGCTGCGGTCTTTGTCCATCCCAACGCCGGAGCCACCTTCTCCGCCACCAACTCGATCGATCGCAGGATATATGGATGCGGCGGGTCGACCGAATGCGCCTGAAACACCAGATCGGTCACCCGCTCCAACGTGCTGTCCGCGCGCAGCGAGGCGATAACGTCGTTGGGCGTGCCCACATGGGTATCGAACGCCGCGATCATGTCGGACAGCCCCTCTCCGGGCCGCAAGTGCCCGCCCGCGAGAAAATTCGGGAGCGCACGCCGCAATCCGATGCCGGCCAGGCGCAGCGCGGTCTCGCGATCGTCGGCGGCAAAGACGGTGCGCGACGCCATGATCCGGGGCTCGCATCCCGGCGGCAACGCGGCCATATAGGCATCGATGATGGGATGCTGGATCTCGGCCAGCGTCGCGTGCGGCGCGTCCTTCGACCGCGGCTGCGTCCGCGACAACAGCAGGCCGTCGCCTGCATTGCCTGCTCTCGCCCCGCCGCTTACCGAAAAGGTCGCCTGCCAGATCCGCTCGCACAGCTGCGGTCGTGACGGATAGAGCGTGTCGCCGCCCGTGAGTGGCCGGCCGGCCAAGGCCTCACGGACGATGTCGAGATTGCGCGCGAAGATGTCGTTACGCTCGGCGCTATCGAGCCCGAAAGCAGCAAACGCCGACGGGTTTCCGCCGGTCCCGACACCGAGCTCGAACCGGCCGTTCGACATCAGGTCTAGCACGGCCGCGTCCTCAGCCACCCGTACGGGATTTTCCAGCGGCAACGTGACGATGCCGGTGCCGAGACGAATGCGGGAGGTCTGCGCGGCGACGAAACCCAGAAACGCAAAAGGCGCGGGAAGTCCGCCCTCGGCTTCGTGAAAATGGTGCTGCGCGATCCATGCGGAATCGAGGCCGGCCTTCTCCGCATGCACGATCTGCTCGGCCGCCAGGCGATATCGTTCCGCCGCCGTCGCCTGATCGAGAAGCCGCGTAAAAAACCCCAGTCTCTTCAAATTTACCAAACGCTTCATTCGGACCTTTTACAAGCTGCGAGCCGGAATATTCTCTCATTGTCGAAGCGTTTCGGAAAACAGTTTTCCCGAAATCGCGGGGCGCCGCGAAATTACGGCTTGCCGTATTCGTAAAAGCCACGCCCGGTCTTGCGGCCGAGATAGCCGGCGTCGACCATCTCCTTCAGCAGCGGTGCTGCGCGGTATTTCGGATCGTTGAAGCCTTTGTAGAAGACGTCCATCACCGACAGCATGGTGTCGAGACCGATCAGATCGGCGAGTGCCAGCGGCCCGATCGGGTGATTGCATCCAAGCTTCATGCCGGCGTCGATCTCCTCGGCGGTCGCAATCCCCTCCTGCAGCGCAAAGATCGCCTCGTTGATCATGGGGCAAAGGATGCGGTTCACGGCAAAACCGGGGCTGTTTTTCGCGGTGATCGGCACTTTCCCGACGCGCTTGGCAAAAGCTTCGGCCTTGGCGACCGTGTCGTCCGAAGTCTGCAGCCCGCGGATCAGTTCCAGGAGTGCCATGACGGGCACCGGATTGAAAAAGTGCATGCCGATGAAGCGGTCCGGTCGGTCGGTTGCGGTGGCAAGCCTGGTGATCGAGATTGACGACGTGTTAGTGGCAATGATCGCGCGCGAATACAGCGATGCGCTGAGATCCTTCAGTATCCTCAGCTTCAATTCCTCATTCTCGATCGCCGCCTCGACGACGAGGTCACAATTGGCCAGCTTGGTCTTGTCCGTCGTTCCATTGATGCGTCCCAACGCAGCTTCACGGTCGGCCGCGGTCATCTTCTCCTTCTTGACGAGGCGTTCCAGGCTCGATCCGACGGTGGCGAGCCCGCGCTGGACGGCTGCGTCGGCGATATCGGTCATCACCACCTGCAATCCGGCCGCCGCGCAAACCTGGGCAATCCCGTTGCCCATGGTGCCCGCCCCGATCACGCCCACGATCTCGATCATCGCCAAAAACCTTCTCTTCAAGCCTGAACCATTGACGGCGTTCTAGCAGTTCGATCGAAGGCGCGCCAATCCCGACGGGCATGCGCGGGCACGATTGCTACCTTCCGTTCTTGGCGATTGCGGTGCCGGGGCGCGACTTCTACTGTGCCTAAAAAACCGGATGGGAACGCGATGACACGCATCAAGAATGCCGAAATCGGACACTATCGGATTCCCCTCCCCGTCGCGCTGTCCGACAGCACGCATGGCCAGATCACGGCGTTCGAGCTCCTGACCGTCCGCATCCGGGATACCGACGGCGCCGAAGGCGTGGGCTATACCTATACCGTCGGCCGCAATGGCGGCGCGGTCGCCGACATCCTTCGCCGCGAGATACCCGGACTGATGGAGGGCTGCGAGGCCGACGACACGGAAGCCATCTGGCATCGCATCTGGTGGGCTCTGCATTATGGCGGCCGCGGCGGACCGACGGTGCTGGCGCTCTCGGCCGTCGACATCGCGCTGTGGGACTTGAAGGCCCGTCGCGCGGCATTGCCGCTCTGGCGCCTGCTCGGCGGCTTCGACCAGCGCGTGCCCTGCTACGCCGGCGGCATCGACCTCGATCTCTCGGTCGAGGCCCTGCTGCAGCAGACCGACGACAATCTGCGCAAGGGCTTTCGCGCCATCAAGATGAAGGTGGGCCGGCCGGACCTTGGCTCGGACATCGCACGCGTGCAGGCGATGCGAAAGCATCTCGGCGACGGCTTTCCGCTGATGGCGGATGCCAACATGAAATGGACGGTCGAGGAAGCCATCCGGGCGGCGCGCGCCCTGCAGCCCTGCGACCTGACATGGCTCGAGGAGCCGATCATTCCCGATGACGTCGCCGGCCACGCGCGGATTCTCGCAGGCGGCGGTGTCCCGATCGCGGCGGGCGAGAATCTGCGCTCGCTCTGGGAATTCAAGAATTACATCGAAAGCCGCGCCGTCTCCTATCCCGAGCCCGACGTGACCAATTGCGGCGGCGTCACCGCCTTCATGAAGATCGCCCGGCTTGCCGAAGCCTTCAATCTTCCCGTCACCAGCCACGGCGCGCACGACATCACCGTGCATCTGCTCGCGGCCTGCCCGAACCGCTCCTATCTGGAGGCGCACGGCTTCGGCCTTGACCGCTACATCGAGCATCCACTCGTGCTCGAACAGGGCATGGCGCTGGCGCCGACACGCCCCGGCCATGGCATGAATTTCGACTGGAAGGGCCTGGCGAAGCTTTCGGCTTGAAGGATCACGACGGAACAAGCCGAACCTACACGCTCACAATTTTGAAATCGCACGGTCTTGCGCGCGGCCTTCCGAGATTTCGGAACCCTTCCGTCATGATTCGAGGTATTTCGAGCACGTAGTGTTCGGCAGTCGCAGATGCTTCGCGGAGCTCGATCCGACATGGCGCGTCTCGCGAAGGCCGCGATAAAAGCCGCGGCGTTCGTATTGGTCGCAGCGATATGGTTATCGGGAGTACGGGTAATGGCGACAGATGGACTGATAACGGTCAAGAGCAGCTTCGGCCCGGAAGAGACCATGAACCGCTATGAGGCCGAGGTCCGCGCCAAGGGCATGACGGTGTTCGCCCATGTCGACCATGCCGCGGGCGCCGCCGCGGTCGGCCTGCCGCTGCGACCGACCGATCTCCTGATCTTCGGCAATGCCAAGGGCGGCACGCCGCTGATGCAATCGGTGCAGAGCATCGGCATCGATCTACCGCTGAAGGCACTGGTCTGGCAGGACGCCTCCGGCACGACCTGGCTTTCCTACAACGATCCGGGTTACCTCACGCGCCGTCATGGCCTCGACGAATCCGCCAACGACACCGTCACGGCGATGGCGGGCGCGCTGAAGGCGATCGCGGCCAAGGCAACCACGCCGCCGTGAGCCGTTTCATCTGCGCTGGTTATAGACGTCGAAGCAGACGGCGCCCAGCAACACCAGGCCCTTGATCACCTGCTGGTAGTCGATACCGACGCCGAGGATCGACATGCCGTTGTTCATCACGCCCATGATCATGGCGCCGACCACGGCGCCGCCGACCCGCCCCACCCCGCCATAGGCCGACGCGCCGCCGATGAAGCAGGCTGCGATGACGTCGAGCTCGAAGCCGGTGCCAGCCTTCGGCGTCGCCGTGTTGAGCCGCGCGGCGAAGACAAGCCCCGCGAGCGCGGCGAGCGCTCCCATGTTGACGAAGGTGAAGAACGTCAGCCGCTCTGTCTTGATGCCCGACAGTTTTGCCGCCTTGGCATTACCGCCGACGGCATAGATCTGCCGGCCGATCACGGTCCGCCGCGTCACGAAGCCGTACAGCGCGATCAGCACAGCCATGATCACCAGTACGTTCGGGAAACCGCGATAGGAGGCGATCAGGTAGGTGAAATAGAGCACCACGCCGGCCAGCGCGATGCTCTTGGCAAAGAATAGCCCGTAGGGCTCGACCTCGATGCCATGCGACGCCTCGCGCGCGCGCACCTTGGCGCTGGCATAGACCAGCGCGAAGGCCAACACGACCCCGATCAGGAGCGAGGTCGGATGGATGGTGCCGAGACCGGGAAGCACCTCGGCGATGAAGCCCGAGGACAGTTTCTGGAACGTCGGCGGAAACGGTCCCACGGACTGGCCCTGCAGCACGGCGAGCGCCAGCCCCTTGAAGACCAGCATGCCCGCGAGCGTGACGATGAAGGAGGGAATGCGGAAATAGGCCACCCAATAGCCCTGCGCTGCGCCGATCGCCGCGCCGACCATCAGGCAGGCGATGACCGCGAGCGGAAAGTCGATGTGAAAGCGCACCATCAGCACGGCCGCGACCGCACCGATGAAACCGGCGACAGAGCCGACCGACAGATCGATATGGCCGGTGACGATCACGAGCAGCATGCCGAGCGCCATGATCACGATGTAGCTGTTCTGCAGCACGAGATTGGTGAGATTGAGCGGCTGCAGCAGCGTGCCGTCGGTCATGACCTGGAAGAACAGCATGATCGCAAGCAGCGACAGCAGCATGCCGTAATTGCGCAGATTGTTCCTGATGAAGTTGCCGCCCTTGCGTTGTTCCGGCAGCGACACCGACTTGTCGGTCATGACTGCATTTCTCCCACGCGCCTCTCGCTTCCCTGTACACCGGCCTTGAGCCGCTCATTGCGCATGATCGCGCGCATGATCTTCTCCTGCGTCGCATCGCTGCCTGCAAACTCGCCGACAAAGGCGCCATCATTCATGACAGAGATTCGGTCGCAAATGCCGAGCAGCTCGGCCAATTCCGACGAGATCACCACGACGCCCTTGCCGGCCTCGGCCAAACCATTGATGATCGTATATATCTCATATTTGGCGCCGACATCGATTCCCCGTGTCGGCTCGTCCAGGATGAGCACCTTCGGGTCCGTCATCAGCCATTTCGACAGTACGACCTTCTGCTGGTTACCGCCGGAAAGCGTGGCTGCCTCCTGATAGACGTCCTGGCTGCGTATCCGCATGCGGCTGCGGTAGTCGCTCGCGGCCTTCAGCTCGGCGATATCGTCGATCACCCCATGCGAGGAAACCTGGGTGAGGCTTGCGAGCGTGATGTTCTTTCTGATGTCGTCGGCCAGGATCAGCCCGAGCTGCTTGCGGTCCTCGGTGACATAGGCGAGCCCCGCCTCGATCGCAGCGGGCACGCTGGAAAGGTCGACATCGCGGCCGTCGAGGCGGACACGCCCGCGGATGTTCTTGCCCCAGGCCCCGCCGAACAGGCTCATCGCGAATTCGGTGCGACCGGCGCCCATCAGCCCGGCGATGCCGACCACCTCCCCGCGCCGCACCCGGAAATCGACATTCTTGATCGCCTGCCGCTCGGGATGCAGCGGATGCTGTACCGACCAGTTCTCCACTACCAGGACCGGCTCGCCGATTTCCGCCTGCCGCTCGGGGAACCGATGCGCGAGGTCGCGATCGACCATGCTGCGGATGATGCGGTCCTCCTCGACCGGCTCGGTCCGGCAGTCGATCGTATCCACCGTGCGGCCGTCGCGCAGCACGGTGATGCGGTCGGCGACCTTGGCGACCTCGTTCAGCTTGTGCGAGATCAGGATCGAGGCGATGCCCTGCTCGCGGAACGCAATGAGCCGGTCGAGCAGCGCCGCGCTGTCGGCCTCGTTGAGGCTCGCGGTCGGCTCGTCGAGAATGAGCAGCCGCACTCTTTTGGAAAGCGCCTTTGCGATCTCGACCAGCTGCTGCTTGCCGACGCCGAGGTCGGTGATCAGCGTGTCCGGGGATTCGCGCAAGCCCACCTGCGCCAGCAGGTCGGCCGTGCGCCGGTAGACCGCCTCGCGGTCGATGACGCCGAGCCGTGACGGCGGATGCGACAGGAAGATGTTTTCGGCGATCGACATCAGCGGGATCAACGCCAGTTCCTGGTGGATGATGATGATCCCGAGCCGCTCGGTGTCGTTGATGTCGCGGAAGCGACGTTCCTCGTCGTCGAAGACAATAGTGCCCTCATAGCTGCCCGCGGGATAGACGCCGCTCAGCACCTTCATCAGGGTCGACTTGCCGGCGCCGTTCTCGCCGACGAGGGCGTGGATCCGGCCGGCCTCCACGGTGAAATTGACGTCACGCAACGCCCGCACGCCGGCAAAGCTCTTGCTGACGCCGCGCATCTCCAGCATTGCCGTCATTTTCATCGGTCCCACGGAACCGGCAGGCGCGAGGCGCCTGCCGGCAGTGCTTCGCTCAGTCGAATTGCGACTTCTTATAATAGCCGGAGTCAACCAAAACCTTCTCCCAATTGCCCTTGTCGACCACAACCGGCTTGAGCAGGTAGGACGGCACGACCTTGACACCGTTGTTGTAGGTTTTGGTGTCGTTGACCTCGACCTGCTTGCCGTTGAGCGCCGCGTCGACCATGTTGGCAGCGACCTTGGCGAGGTCGCGGGTGTCCTTGAAGATGGTCGAATACTGGTCGCCGCGCAGGATCGCCTTGATCGAGGGCACCTCCGCATCCTGGCCGCTGACCACCGGCATCGGCAGATCGGCGCTGCCGTAGCCCACGCCCTTCAGCGAGGAGATGATGCCGATCGAGAGCCCGTCATAGGGCGAGAGCACCGCATCGACATGCTTCTTGCCGTAATAGGCCGAGAGCAGGTTGTCCATGCGGGCCTGTGCGGTGGCGCCGTCCCAGCGCAGGGTCGCGACCTTGTCCATGCCCATCTGGCCTGAGACAACGACGAGCTTGCCGCTGTCGATGTAGGGCTTCAGCACCGACATCGAGCCGTTGTAGAAGAAGTAGGCGTTGTTGTCGTCGGGCGAGCCGCCGAACAGCTCGATGTTGAAAGGCCCCTTCCCCTCCTTCAAGCCCAGTTTCTGCTCGATCGACTGCGCCTGCTGCACGCCGACCTGGAAATTGTCGAAGGTTGCGTAGTAGTCGACGTTCGGCGTGTCGCGGATCAGGCGGTCATAGGCGATCACGATGACGCCTTTGGCCTTGGCCTGCTTCAGCACGTCGGAGAGCGTGGTGCCGTCGATCGCCGCGATCACCAGCGCCTTGACGCCCTTGGTGACCATGTTCTCGACCTGCGAGAGCTGGTTCGGGATGTCGTCCTCGGCATATTGCAGGTCGGCGCCGTAGCCCTTCTCCTTCAGCGCCTTGACCATGTTGTCGCCGTCGGCGATCCAGCGCGCGGAGGACTTGGTCGGCATGGCGATGCCGACGGTTCCCTTGCCCTGGGCGATCGCGCCTGATGGTGCGGCCGCGACAGCCGCGAGCGCCAGCGCGATGATCGTGGTCTTCAGTCTAAGCATGCTTCACTCCCTTCGAGTAGCGATCGTGATTTTTCTTGGTTGAGATTTCCGAGATTGGCACAGATGTACGGACGCCCGTGTGGCAATTTCGCTTTGCTTGGAGTTGCTTGAGGTTCGAGATCGGCTGAGCCGCCGCCACGTCGCTTCCGATTCACCTGCGCATTGTCCTGCGATAGAGGTGCGGGAACGCAAAAATCCGTTGAGAAATCATAGGTTGCGCTCTCCCCCACCTGTTATTCGGCGCCCGTCCGCTGCCCTGCGGTATGATGGCGCCGGCCGCCCATAGGCGGCCAGTCCATTTCACTATTCCACGGATGATGCGCATCGACTAGTCATATTATTTGACTATTTATTCCGGATGAAAGTGCCCGCCCTATCCGCTTGATTGGACACGATTATCGGATTGTGGTCTCCCGCCTCCCGCAGTAGCCTTAATCACGGCACGCTCTAGATCGCGTGATAGCTTGCCGGCAAATCGGAGTGGACACAGGAAGACAACCTGACGCTCATGACACGAAAGAGGCTGTGGCGTATTGCTGCGCCGGCCGCGAAGAGTGCGGCGGTTGGCTGCACCGGACTGCTGCTCGGCCCGCTGTCGTCCAATCTTTATCTCGCGCTCCACTAAAACTTCATCGCAGCAATAAGACACGGGCAGGATGGAAGATGGCGCGCTCGCTCAAGGCTGTCTTCGGCTTCCTGTGTCTTGCGGTGCTTGCCAGCCATCTGTGGGCGATGTCGGGATGGAATGAGGATCGCGGCGTCTATGACGACATCTGCTACCTGCGGCAGGCGCACCTGTTCCAGAGATTCGGGCTCGCGGGCTTCGACACTGACATTTCCCGCGACGACGACGGCTATTTGACGTCGAAGCTCAACGCGATCGGCTATCCGACCCGGAATGACGCGACGCGACCGTGTCACAATCTCATGCGCGCCACGGGCAAGCTCGTGATCCAGTACCCACCCGGGGTAGGGCTCGTGCTGGCACTGTTCCCGGCGGGTCATCAGGTCGTGCCGATGTACATGCTGGCCACGATCGCGGTGTTTGGCTTTGCGCTGCTTGCCATTTTTCTCGCGCGAAAGATCAACTCGATCCCGATTGCAGGGGTTTTTGGCTGTCTTGCCGTTTATCTGATGATCAATCCGGTGAAGGCGAGCTATTCGATGGCGCCGACAGTCGTGTTGTGCGCGCTGGCAGGATTTCTCACGGCGCGATGGCTCTCAGGCCCACAGCACGATTCGAGAATTGGGCTGATCATGCCGCTCGGCTTCGTGCTCGGGCTTGCCGTCAATTTCCGGCTGGCAAATCTCTTCCTGGCTGCGGGATATTGCCTGTTTTTGCTGGTCGCTTTTCTGAAGTCGCGCAAGGCGCCGCAGTTTCTGCAGGGCGCGCTGTTCGCAATCGCGTTTGTCGCCGGCCTGGCACCGACCATTGCCTCGCACACAATCAACGCGGGAAGTCCGTTGACTTCGACCTATAGCGGCGGTCCCGACGTAAAGCCGCTCGATCTCTCATTCTCCGTCGTTTCGGACTATTTGCACGACCCCCTGCAGGTCGTGCTCCTTCTCCTCGGGATCGCAGGCTCACTCTGGCTGCTGGGCCGCGAGGATAGCGCCAGGCGCGTCGCGTTGGTGACGCTGGGAAATCTCGCGGTCAATCTGGCTTTCTTCCTCACCCATCCGATCGCCACGCCCTACTACACGATCCCGATTGCCCTGCTTTCGCTGTGGAGCCTGTTGTTCGCCCTGGTGCTGCAAGAGAGGGAAAGCAGTGGCCAACGGTTTGTGGAGCGGGCGACAAGCGCAGGATAATTGCCAGCGATGCCGATTTCAGGAGCGAAGAAGCGGTTGGATGCTCAGCCCGCAGCAGCCTCGCGCGCGACCATGAATTGCCCTTCAAGCTCGCCGGCTGGCATCGGCTTGCCGAAGAAATAGCCCTGCCCTTGCTCGCATCCCATGGTGATGAGCAGGTCGGCGATCGCACGGCTCTCGATCCCTTCGGCGATGACAGACAGGCCGAGCTGCCGGCTGAGCCCGACAGTCGAGCCGACGATCGCCGCGTCGTCGGAGTCCGTGAGCAGGTCGAGCACGAACGACCGGTCGATCTTCAGCCCATCAAGCGGGAACTTCTTCAGATAGCTGAGGCTGGCATAACCGGTGCCGAAATCGTCGAACACGAGGCGGACGCCGAGTTGCTGGATCCTGCGGAACAGGTCGAGCACCCTCTTCTCATCCCGCAGCAGGACATCCTCGGTGACCTCCAACTCCAGCAGGGACGGCGAAAGTCCGGTGCTGTTGAGCACCTCCGCAACTGATTTGGCGAGATCGCCGGAATGAAGTTGCGACGGCGACAGGTTGACGCCGACGCGTACGCCATATCCGGCCAGTTCCCATTTGCGCGCCTGCCGGCACGCCGTCTCCAGAACCCAGCTGGAGATACGCTCGGAAATCGAGGCGGTATTGACGACCGGCATGAACATGCCCGGCGAAACCAGGCCGCGCTCCGGATGGCGCCAGCGGATCAGCGCCTCCGCGCCGATCAGGCCGCCATCCACCAGCCGGACCTGGGGCTGGTAGAACAACTCGAACTCGCCGCGTTCGACGGCGCGCGAAAGCTCCACCTCCAGCGTCAATCGCGCCTCGAGTTCCTCGCGGATCGCGCTCTCGAATATGACGTGGCCGCCGCGCCGCGCCGCCTTGGCGCGCGACAGCGCAAGATGGCCGTTGCTCAGGAGTTCGTCTGCGTTGTCGCCGTCCTGCGGATACACAGCGACGCCGATGCTGACCTTGATGCGGTGCTCGCGTGCAGCCGCCGAGACCGGCCGTTCGAAGGCGCGTGCAAGGTGATTGGCGAATTGCGCCGCCATTTCCGGAAATTCCGCGCAGGGTATCGCGATCGCGAATTCATCGCCGCTCAGACGGGCAACCAGGCCTTCGCTGCCGGCCTCTCCCATCAGCCGCTCCGCGACAGCTCGCAGCACGAGGTCGCCGCTTGAGTGGCTGAGCAAGTCGTTGATCTGCTGAAAGCCGTCGAGGCCAAGCACCAGCAAGGCAACCTCGCCAGCCGGCTTGTCAGCATTTGAAATCATCGCTGAAAGGCCGGCGTGCAACGTGTTGCGATTGGCGAGCCCGGTCAGTGAATCGTATTCCGCGAGATGGCGGATGCGCTCGGCTTCGCGCTTGCGCACCGAGATGTCGCGTAGCACCGCTCCATACTGAAAGCCCTCGGTGCCCTGCCAGCCGGAGAACGACCCCTCGACCGGAAACACCTCGCCATTCTTGCGCCGCCCCTCGAACTCCATGACCGCGCCGCCGGACCGCCGTAGCGCGTCGCGGATCGAGAACGGCCCGGGCGCACCGGCAGCGGCGGCGGCACAGATGACGTCGAACGGCTGTCCCGCAATCTCCTCGGCGCCATAGCCGAAGATCGCTTCGGCACCGGGATTCCAGACCGTGATCAGACCGTCCTGATCGGTGCAGACCAGCCCGTCGCCAAGCGACATCGCGATCCGCTGAAAACGGCTTTCGGCGATACGGCCGAGCACGCCGCGAAAATCGATTTCGTCGAGCGCAATCGCCGCCAGGTACACCGCGATCGTCACATGCCACAGCGAGGTATCCAGAACGAGCGGGAAAAAGGCTTGCAACAGGACGGCGATCAGCTCGGCGGCGAACGCCATGCCCAACAAGAGCAGGGCCCGGCGGCCCGCGAGCAGCCGGCGCCAGGCGACTAACATAATGACCACAATGATGCCAATTCCGGCAAGCGTAGCGACATCCGAGGTCCAGTGCAGGGTGCGGTTCTGCAGCATCGACTCGGCGGCCAGGATTTGCAGCACGGGACCGGAAACGATGCCGCCGTTCGGAATGCTGAAGCGGTCGCCGAGCTCGAGCGCGGTGCCGCCGACGACGACCTTCTTGTCCTTCAACCGTTCGAAGGTCGCTGCATCGCCCTGCAGCACGTCGATGTAGGAAACCTTCGGCACAGATGCGGCGCGGATGCTGAAGTCGACCAGGAACGGAGCATCCTTGCTGTTGTATTTCCCGGCGAGCATGGCAGCCATGGAAGGAAGGAATTCGTCGCCCAGCTTCTCGCCGTATGGATATTGCCGTACTCTTCCGTCGGGCTCGACCGCGACGTTGACGACCGCCGTCCAGGACTCGCCGGCAAACGGTTTCAGCGGCCGGTTGATGTGGATCGCGGCCGGGTCCGTTCCCGGCTGCTTGAACGCAGGCAGCACGACGGATCCGGCAGCGTCTTGCAGGGCCGCGGCGAATTCCCGATCAGACACGGCATCTGACGGCGCGCTGAAGTCGACGTCAAAGGCGATATCGCGGACGCCGGCCTTCTCAAGCTGCCGGATCAGATTGGCATGGAGCAGCCGCGGCCAGGGCCAGACACCGACCCTTTCGATCGAGGCGGCATCGATCGCGACGACCACGATGTCGCCGCTGGCCTGGCGATGCAGCGTGGCGAAGCGCAGATCGGCGAGCGCATTGCGCAAGGCGTCGTGCCAGCCCGATGCCAGCACCATCGCCAGCGCGATCACCACCAGAATATGCGGTCGATAGTGTTTCAACTCGTTCCCCTGCGCACTGTGCTTCCCCGCTTCAGTGCGCCCCCTCGATCCCAATCAGCGGTGGTCAGTGTTTGGCGTTGCCGTTGCCATTGCCGTTACCGACCCCGCCATTTCCGTTGCCAAGCCCCAGCGCTTTGCCGAGGCCCTTTCCATTGCCAACGGCGGCATTCACCACGCCGCTGGTTCCGGAAACGACATCGCTTACTGTGCCGTCGACCGCTGCGACTGTCGTTCCGACGGTGGTTGCAGCCGCCGCTGTGGTCGTTGCAACAGCGGAAGCCGTGCTGCCACCACCATTACCGCTGCCATTGCCGCCCGATGCATTGGAGCCGGTCTGACCAATCGCACTCGCAGTGCTGACGCTCGACTTGTTGTCGTTCCAGACCGTGTTGCTGGTCGTGTCCCTGGAAGCATTTCTGACAAGCGCCCCTTCGGGGGCACCGTGTGCGAGACCGTGCGTGGCCTTGTTCACGTTCAGCCGGACTTCGCCGAGTGCGGTTGAGATATGGACGACATTCTTGCTCACCGACCGGCTCTCGGAGGCGGGCTGCTGCTGAGTTGACGCATTTGCCAATTTGCTCGAGGACGCGTCGACCGGCGCAACCGCGTGGATGAGCTTGCCATCACCGACATGCGGTGCCGGAAGGCCGCTCTTCGGAACCGGGATGCGTTCGATCGAAGACGCGCGCGGCCTGCCTTGCTCGATCGGATTGAAGATGCCCGAGCCGCTGAGCGATAGGCCGGCCTTGCCGTTGGCGAAACTCGTCGCGACCTGGCCGGGCATGACCTGCGCGATCTGGCCGGACTTGAAATCGGAGACCTCGACCTGTCCGCGCTTCACATCGACGCTGGTGCTCACGGCATTGACCGTGACGGAAAACTGCGTGCCCTTGACGACGGCGGCGAGGTAAGGCGTCTCGACCTCGAAATGCTTGACGTTCTTCTTTTCGACCTCGAGCAGAATCGAACCGGCCTGCTGCAGGATCGTAGTCGACAGCCCGTCCGTCTTCTCCGTGGGCACGCCGATCACCGAGTTCGGCGCGATCAGGATCGTTTCCTCGCCGCGCACCAGGAGCACACGTCCGTTGCGGCCGGTCCGGATCGTATCGCCGGGCTTGAGGTTGTCTTCCTGCTTCAGCGAAGCGGGCTGCGCTCCGGTCGTGCTGATCCACACCTCGCCGGAGGATTTGCTGACAGACCAGACGCCGTCGTCGGCGGCCAATGCGCTCGCGCTTCCAACAAGTACGAACGCCATCGCCACGACGTGGCGCATTCCCCTTGCCGAGCGCATGCTTTTCCTCAGTTGCCCGCCGTCTAGCCCCGAGGGTTAGAGGAAATGTTTCAAGATAGGATTATCGCGACTCGCGATAGGCCGGACTGCTGAATTAACCATTCATTGACCATGAAAATTTACAAAGTGTTATGTGGTCGACGATCATCCGCGCGTTCACGGAGTGTCCTCGGTGGAACTACGGGGGAGCCAACGCGCGCGCGCCGAAGAGCCCACACCGGACTACCCTTATTCTCGCGATCGCCTGTTTCGTCTTGCCGGTCGCAACGGTGCGACCGGCTGTCGCGCAGCAGGCGAACCCCGGTTACGATCCAAGGCAGACCGAAAAACAATTTGATGAGCGGCAATCCCATCAAGGGCATCCGGTGCGATCGCCTCTGCGGATGCCGCAGGCGGCGCGGCCCGAGATCGCTGCGGACGACAAGCCGCTTTTCGTGCTTCGCGGCGTCAGCCTCGTCGGCGCCACGGCGTTCTCGCACGATCGTCTCGCGGCAACCTATCAGCCCTATCTCGGCAAGAAGGTGTCCCAGGCAGACCTGGTCGCGATCGCGCAGGCGATCACCGATCTCTATCGTGCCGCCGGTTTTCACCTGAGCCGCGCGATCGTTCCGCCGCAGGACATCGCGGACGGCCGCCTGCGCATCCAGGTGATCGAAGGCGCCATCACGGAAGTGTCGCTAAAGGGCGACGGCGCGGAGCAATTCGGCGTCAGGCCGCTGGTCGACCCGGTCCTCGCGGAATATCCGTCACGGCTGGCGACGCTGGAGCGCCAGCTGCTGCTGATCAACGGCTCGCCCGGCGTGCGCATCCTCGATTCCGCGCTTGAGGAGATCGGCGGGACGAGTGGCCACTTCCGCCTCGTGATCTATCTGAAGACATGGCACATTTACACTTGGGCTGGAGCGGACAATCTGGGTTCGGCTTCGGTCGGCCCCTGGCAGACCTACGCGACCGGCGCGTTCAATTCCTATTTGCTGCCGGGCGATACGCTCGCGCTCAATCTCTCGACCATTGCCAATGACCCGCGCCAGCTCGGCTTCGGTCGGCTGTCCTACGAGGCCCCCGTCGGCACCGACGGCATGCGCATCGGAGCCTCGGCGCTCTACAGCGAGGTTCATCCGGGTGACTGGCGGCGTCTTTTCAACGACAATACCGCGACGGAGGCATTCGAAGTCCACGCCAGCATCGTCCCCGTGCAGTCACAGCGGCAGAGTCTCGTACTGACCGCGGCCGCGGGATTGAGCAACGTATCCGAGCACGACATGTTCGGTCCGGTCTACAACGATCGCATCCGAACCGTGAGTCTGACGTCCGACTATCGACTGCAGGACGGCTTTGGCGGGATCAACTATGCCACGCTGACCTACCGCCAGGGCCTCGACATTTTCGGCGCCTCGCAGTTCGGCGACGATTTCGTCTCGCGCGACGGCGCGGCGCCGAATTTCTCGGTGCTCGACTTCTACTTCACACGCTATCAGCAGCTGTTTGAGAGCTTCTCAGCCAAGATCGCGATGGCGAGCCAGACCGCCTCCGGCCCTCTCTACACCTCGCAGCAATTCTATCTGGGCGGCGCGGCCTTCGGACGCGGCTATGGCGCGGCCGAGCTCAGCGGCGATAACGGGCTCGCCGGTTCATTCGAGCTGCGTTTCGACCAGCGGCCGAACTTCCACTATCTGGCCGGCTACCAGCTTTACGCCTTCGTCGACGCCGGCGCCGTCTGGAACGACGGCTTCAGGATCGGCGACGGTCTGGCGCTGACTTCGGCCGGCGGCGGCATCCGCTTCTTCTTCTGGGATGATTTCCAGGCCGACATCGGCGTCGCCTTCCCGCTGAGCTACCGCGCGCCCGACAATTCGACCCGCAGCGCCCGGCTGCTGTTTTCAGTGTCCAATGCCCTCAAACTCTGTCCAGCGCGGGGACAAGGAAGCTGTCTATGACAGACTATTCTGCTGGACTTGCCCGGTTGACGCCCGGCCGCACGGGCATTTGAATGCGAAAGCCCGGCCGCAAGAGCCGCGGCGAACAAGCAGTGGGCGAAAACAATGGTCGGTGCGCGTCTCGGGCTTGCGGTTGTCATAGCGGTTCTTGCGTTGGTTCCTCCCGCACAGGCCGCGACTTTCGTCGGTGATCCGAAGGCTACTTGTGCCGGTCTTGCCGACGGCGCGGGCGCCGCGGTGCAGGTCGATTCCGCTGCGCTGCAATCCGCCTCACAGCTGGCCGTGGCCGAACGCGCGCCGACGCCGGCTGCGCGAATCTCGCCCGCGAACCCCGCCTTCTGCAAGGTGCTCGGCCATGTCGAGCCGACCGATCCCGCCGCTCCGCCGATCAAATTCGAGGTCAACCTGCCGGTCGAATGGAACGGCCGCTCGCTGCAATATGGCGGCGGCGGCTTCAACGGCACGCTGATCACTGGGCTGGGCCTGCCGCCCGCCTACCCCTACGACAAGCCCTCGCCGCTGGCGCGCGGCTTCGTCACCTATGGCACGGATTCCGGCCACGAAGCAAAGAGCGGCGAGCCGCCGCAGCTGTTCGCGCTCAACGACGAGGCCTTCGAGAATTTTGCGCATAGATCCTACAAGAAGGTGCGCGACGCCGCCCGTGCGCTGATGGTGCGCGCCTACGGCAGGCCGCCCGAGAAAATGTATTTCATGGGATCGTCGGAGGGCGGACGCGAAGGACTGACGATGGCGCAGCGCTACCCCGAGGATTTCGACGGCATCTTCGCGCGCGTTCCCGTCATCAACTGGGTTGGCCTGCAGCATGCCGGCACGCGTGCCGGGATAGCGACCATGGGGGACGGCTGGATCCGCCCGGCGCAGGTCAAGCTGGTGGCGGACGCCGTGTTGAAAGCTTGCGACAAGGCCGATGGCGCCGAGGATCTCGTGGTCGAGGACGCCGTCGGCTGCAAGGCGGCCTTCAAACCCGAGACGTTGCGCTGTACGGAGGGCCAGAGCGGCGACCAATGCCTCACCGACGCACAGATCAACGCCATCAATACGCTGCATGCTCCCTACAAGTTCAGCTTTGTGTTGGCCGACGGGCTTGACGATTATCCGGGCTGGGGCGTGTCGGGCGAGAACACGCCGTCATTCGGCCCGACCGGTGGCTGGATGTCGTGGTGGCTCGGCAAGGCCGCTCCGGCGCAACCGCCGCTGCCCGGCAACGGCATCGCCTGGATCTACGGCGCCGGCGGCATCCAGTATGTGTTCGCGCGCGATCCCAAGCTCGATGTCACCAAATACAAGCCGGAAGACCACAAGGAGAGAGTCCTTGCCGTCTCCGCGCTGATGGACTCGACCGATCCGGATCTCAGCCGGTTCCGCGCCCGCGGCGGCAGGCTGATCATGCTCGAGCACATGTCCGACTACGCGCAGAGCCCCTATGCCGGCATCCGCTATTTCGAGAGCGTGCAACGCAAGCTCGGCAAGTCAGAGACCGCGGAGTTCGCGCGGCTCTACACCGCGCCCGGCCTCGATCACGTCGGCTCGGGCGCGCCGGCCAATGTCGATATGCTGAGCGTGCTGGTCGACTGGGTGGAGAAGGGCCAGGCGCCCGGTGACCTCGAAGTGCTCGAGCAGAAAATCGAGGCGCCCGCGTTCGCCGCCGTGCGGGCGCTGCCGCTTTGTCAATGGCCGGCCTGGCCGCACTACAAGTCCGGCCCGGTACATGCTTCGTCGAGTTTCACCTGCGCGCCGTGAAGACAGGCGGCTAAAGCGCGACGGGACATCGCTCTCCAGCCTCTTGTCTGCTTTGCGCATAATCTCTTCGGAAAACCGGTGCCCACTTTTCCGGATCATGCGCTAGCTAGCCGGTCTGCTCCCGCATCGCGAAGGCCTCTGATGCCGCCGCAGGAAGTGCCTCCTTCTCAAGCGCCAGCGGCTTGCCGTGGGTCTCCACGCCGAGCAGTGTGAAGGCGAGCCCGATCGCCAGGCCGCAGGCGGCGAGGAACAGGAACGCCGGCGTCACTGCTTCGATCGTCGCCTTCGGCGTGATCAGGTTGGTGGCGCCCGCAATCAACGCGAGACACAGCGGGCCCGCAATCTTGCCGACCCCGTTGGCGGCCTGAGCAAGTCCGACACCGCGCGCGGCGAGTTGCACCGGGAAGATTTCGGCCGAGTATGGCGCGATGTTGGAGAAGCCGCCGACGAAGAACAGCGCGGCCGGGATCAAGAGCACGATGAAGGCGGGATAACCGAACAACGTGCGGTCGAAGAAGATCGCGGCCGCTCCGAGCGAGATCGCGATGCCATAGCCCATGATCGCGCCACAGCGCCGCCGGCCGATATAGTGCGGCAGGAAAGAGAAGGCGGTGCGGCCGATCATGCCGGTAAGGCTGACGAAGATGAAGAGATGCGCGACTTGTTGCGGCGGCACGCCCATCAGCAGCGCAACGATCGTGGGACCCCACAGGAACACGCCGTAATTCGCCGTAAGGCATGCGGCAGGCGACATAGCCATCGGGACGCACCAGCACCGCGCCGCTGCAGATCATCGGCTGGCGCGGACGTCGTCGACGGCGCCAAGCAGCCAGCGTCCGCGCGCGAGGATCGCGATTTCGCCCGGTTTGCGGGCCTCGACTGGCGCGTGCCGGCGACATGACGAAGGCCGACTGCGCTGAAGGCAGCGCGATCAGCGCTTCCTGCGATCCATGAAGCCCTTGACGGCAGCGAGCACCGTCGGCGCATGAATGCGCTCGCTGAAGAGGTGCTCTTCCTCGTCCATCCTGCGCAAGAGATCCTCGGTCGGCAGCTTCAAAAGCTTCCGGGAAATCGCCACCGCTTCCGGCGGCAGTTCGCCGATCTCGCGCGCGACCTTCTGGGCCTCGATCATGGCATGCCCCGCCGCCACGACCTCGTTGACGAAGCCGGCTTCGCGGGCCTCCACCGCGCTCATCGGCCGGCCCATCACCAGGAGCGAGAAGGCGCGCTGATGGCCGGCCATCCGCGGCAGCAGCAGGCTCGAAGCACCTTCCGGCACCAGGCCGTATCGAATGAAGGGGGACACGAACGAAGCGGTGTTGCTGGCGATCACGTAATCACAGTGAAGCACCATGGTCACGCCCATGCCGACCGCAATGCCGTCGACGGCCGCAATGATCGGCTTCTTGTTGGTGATGAGCGAACGCACAAAGGCGACAGCGTTGCGCGGCTTCGCCTCCTCGCGCTTGGTGGTCGCCTCTTCGACGAAATCCCCGACGTCGTCGCCGGCCGTGAATACGCCCGAGCGGCCGCTCAGGATGAGGCAGTGAATGTCTGGATTCGACTGCGCCGAGTTGATCGCCTCGCTCATGGCGAGAAACATCTCGGGCGTCAGTGCATTCTTCTTCTCCGGCCGGCGCATGACGATGATGCGGGTCGCGCCTTCGTCGGTGACAATGATGTGACCAGCCATGACGACCTCCCCAGGCCGACCGCCGAAGCCCTTCGGGCCTCGATTGACGACGCCTGGACCGATTTAACGACCCTCAACATAGTCGTTTCGCAAGAGTGTTGTAAGTTACTGGTCAGTTAATGATTTCCCGGGCGAGTCGGGAATACGGCCCTTGGCATGACAGACACAACCAAAAGTGGGGTGGTTGCGACGTTTTGTCTATTGACCCGACGGCGTACGCAGCCCGTGCCAGGCGTCGCGGACCTGGTGATAATGGACGTCGGGCGAGTAATCGGGGGTATCGAGGTTGAGCGTGTGGATATCGAGCCGTCCGACCGCACTCAGCAGGGTATAGGATGCGATCACCCGGTCGCGCTGCGCGGCGATCAGGCGGGACCGCGCGTTGGTCAGGTCCTGCTGCGCATTGAGCACGTCGATGGTGGTACGTTGCCCGCCTTGCGCTTCGCGCCGCACTCCCTGCAATGCAACCTCGGCCGCCTTTACCTCGGACTCCGAGGCGCGCAGCGCAACCTTGGTGCCTTCGTTGGAAACCCAGGCGGTGACCACGGCGGTTCGGGTCTGATTTCTTACCTGCTCGAGCACGAGCCGGCTTTGGGAGGTGACTTCCTTGGCCTGGCGCGTCTGTGACGCCGCCATGCCGCCATCGTAGATCGGCACGTTGATCTGGCCTACGACCGAGGCCTGATCGTTCTTCTGCACGGAGAGCGTCGGATCATTCTGGACCTGCCGGCTGACACTGCCCTGCACCGACACTTGCGGAAGCAGCGCGCTCTCGGCGAGCCTGATCGAGGTCTGGGCGACGTCGACGTCGTAGCCGGCGCCAAGCACCGCCGGGTGCCCATGGCTGGCAGCTTCGAGCGAAGCCGGTTGCGAGAGGGGGATCATGCGATCGACCGGGCTTGCGGCGGTCAACGCCGTCGGCGCCTCGCCGATGACCTGGGTGTAGATCTCCTTGGAGATCGCAAGCGCGACTTCGGCGGCGTTGAGATCGGCCAGCCCCCGGCTGACGCGGGATTCGGCCTGCGCGGTATCGGTCGGCGTGACGTCGCCGGCATCGAGCCGCCGCTTCGTGGTCGCCTGGATTTCCCGCAGCACCATGACGTTGGTGCGCTGCGCCTCGTAGAGCGCGTAATTGGCCATCACGTTCATGTAGGCCGTTACCGCATCGAGGAACACGCCCTGCTCGATGTTGCGCAAGGCTTCCCGTCCGGACTTCACCTGGAATTCGGCGACGCGAACATTGTTGGCGGTCCTGTAACCGTTGAACAGCACCTGCGAGACGGTCAGGCCGATCGTCCACGGCTTCAGGTTTGCGCTCTGCACCGTGTTATCAGGCAGGACATTGCGTACCGCCTGCAGGCCGGCTGAGAGGCTCGCGACCAGTTGCGGCCGATAGCCCGATAGCGCCTGCGGCACGTTCTCGTCGGTGCCGCGCTGGCGCGCGCGCTCGGCATTGAGTTGCGGGTTGGTCTGGTAGGTTTTGACCAAGGCATCCTGCAACGTCTCGGCGGACGAGATCGTGGCGGTGGCAAGCAGGCCGAAAATCGCGCATGCGAGCCCTGCTCCCGGCAAGCGGAAGTTCAGGCAGCACCCGAAAATGGCCCTACTCACGACCCCACCCATACCGCCGGCCCATTATTCGACCGAACCCTAACCCTCCGAGGCGAACCCTCGCCGAGTCCGCCTCGAAAACATTGAAATCAACGCCGGCAGCGTCACCAGAATGACGACCGGCGCGAGCATCATGCCGGCAACCACCACCACGGCCAGCGGTTTTTGCACCTGCGAACCTATTCCGGTGGATAACGCCGCCGGCAACAGGCCGACGCCCGCCACCACGCAGGTCATCAGCACCGGGCGCAGTTGCAATTCACCGGTGCGCAGGATCGCAGCCCCCCGTTCCATCCCCTCGTCAATGAGCGCGTTGTATTGCGAGAGGATGATGATGCCGTCCATGACGGAGATGCCGAACAGCGCGATGAAGCCGATCGCGGCTGAGACGCTGAAAGGGATTCCGCTCACCAGCAGACCGAGAACGCCGCCGAACACCGCCATCGGGATCACGCTCATGGTCAGGATGGTGTCGACGACGGAGCCGAAGTTGAACCAGATCAGCACCGCGATCAGCGCGAGGCTGATCGGCACCACGACCGAGAGCCGCTTGATCGCATCCTGGAGGTTGCCGAACTCGCCGACCCATTCGATCCGCGAGCCCGGCGGCAATTGCACCTGCTCGGCGATCTTCTGCTGGGCTTCCTGGATGGCGCTGCCGAGGTCGCGTTCGCGCACCGAGAACTTGATCGGCAAATAGCGTTCCTGCTGCTCGCGGTAGATATAGGCTGCGCCTGAAACCAGGTTGATCGACGCCACTTCCGAAAGCGGAACCTGCGTGATGCCATTCGGGCCCTGCGCGCCGATCCGCAAATTCTGGATCGCCTCCGCGCTCCTTCGATATTCCGGTGCGAGGCGCACGATGATCGGGAAATGCCGGTCGCTGCCGGGCTCGTAGAGGTCGCCGGCACTGTCGCCGCCGATCGCGGTGCGGATCGTGGTGTTGATGTCGCCGGGCGTCAGACCATAACGGGCAGCGCGGGCGCGGTCGATCTCGATCTGGATGGTCGGCTGCCCGAGCGAGGTGAACACCGCAAGGTCCGTGATACCCTGCACGGTCGCCAGCACGGATTTGATCTTGTTGGCGGTATCCGTCAGCGCCTGCAGGTCGTTGCCGTAAAGCTTGATCGAATTCTCGCCCTTCACGCCGGAGACGGCTTCCGAGACGTTGTCCTGCAGATATTGCGAGAAGTTGAACTCGACGCCGGGAAATTTCTCCTGCAATTGCGCGAGCAGCTTGGCGGTCAGCTCATCCTTGTCCTCGCCGCCCGGCCATTGCTTGGCCGGTTTCAGCGGAGCGAAGAACTCGGCGTTGAAGAAGCCCGCGGCGTCGGTGCCGTCGTCGGGACGGCCGTGCTGCGATACGACCGCCTCGACCTCGGGCCGGGCCGCGATCAGCTTGCGCATCTCGTTGACATAGCCGTTGCCTTCCTGCAGCGAGATGGTCGGCGGCAGCGTGGCGCGGATCCACAGATTGCCCTCTTCCAGCTTCGGCAGAAATTCCAGTCCGAGCAAGCGAACGCCAATCACGGTCATCAGGATCAGCACGCCGGCGCCGATCAAAACGAAACGGCGGCTCGCCAGCGAACGTCGCAGCACCGGAATATAGATCCGGTGCAGCAGCCGCATCACGAAGGTCTCGGTCTCCTCGACATGCGCCGGCAGGATGATCGCACTCAGCGCCGGCGAAACCGTAAACGTCGCCAGCATGCCGCCCGCGAGCGCATAGGCATAGGTGCGCGCCATCGGGCTGAAGATGTTGCCCTCGACGCCACTCAGCGTGAACAGCGGAATGAAGGCGGCAATGATGATGGCGGCGGCGAAGAAGATCGAGCGCGAGACGTCGGCCGCCGCCGTCAGGATGGCATGGTGCTTCATGTCCATGACCGTGTTCGCGGAAATCGTCTCGAGCTCCGCCTCCGACAGCCGCTCGGTCTGGGACAGGCGACGGAAAATGGCTTCCACCATGATGACGGTGGCATCGACGATCAGGCCGAAATCGATCGCGCCGACCGACAACAGGTTGGCGGATTCGCCGCGTAGCACCAGGATGATGACGGCAAAGAACAGCGCGAAGGGAATGGTCGCGCCGACGATCAAGGCGCTGCGGAGATCACCGAGGAATATCCATTGCAGCAGCACGATCAGGGTGATGCCGACCACCATGTTCTCGAGCACGGTCCGGGTCGTGGTCTCGATCAGGTCCTTGCGGTCATAGATGCGCTCGATATGCACGCCCGGCGGCAGGATGGTGGAATTGTTGATACGCTCCACCAGTTCCTCGACGCGCGCGATCGTCGGCGAGCTCTGCTCGCCGCGCCGCATCAGCACGATGCCCTGAACGATGTCGTCGTCCTGGTTTTCGCCTGCGATGCCGAGCCGCGGCTGCTCACCCACCGTGACGGTCGCGACGTCCTTGACCAGTACCGGCGTCCCGTTGGGTGCCGCGATCATGGTGCTGGACAGTGCGTCGATCGAGCGGATCAGGCCCACGCCGCGAACCACCGCCGACTGCTGACCGATATTGACGGTGTTGCCGCCGACATTGATGTTGGAATTGCTGACGGCCTGCAGCAGTTGCGGCAGCGTCAGCCCGTTGGCGACCAGCTTGTTGAAATCGACCTGCAGCTCATAGACCTTGGTCTTCCCGCCCCAGCCAGTGACATCGATGACGCCCGGAACCGTGCGGAAGCGGCGCTGCAGCACCCAGTCCTGCAACGTCTTGAGATCGAGCACCGAATAATTCGGCGGCCCGACCAGCCGGTAGCGGTAGATTTCACCGATCGGGCTGAGCGGCGAAATCTGCGGCTGTGCGTTGTTCAGGAGCGGCGTCATCTGCGCCAGCCGGTTCAGAACCTGCTGCAATGCCTGCTCGTAGGTGAATTCGAACGAGAACTGCAGCTTGACGTCGGACAGGCCGTACAGCGAGATCGTGCGGATGACGTTGAGGTTCTTCAGTCCCGCGACCTGGGTCTCCAGCGGAATGGTGATGTAGCGCTCGATTTCCTCGGCCGACAGGCCCGGGCTCTGGGTGACGACGTCCACCATCGGCGGCGTCGGATCGGGATAGGCCTCGATATTGAGCTGCTGGAACGCCACCAACCCGCCAATGATGACGGCAAGAAACAGCCCGACCATCAGGAAACGGCGTTCGACAGCAAAGGAAACGAGGCGATCCATTCGATCTGCGATCTCTACACGCGGTCAGGTACCGGAAGCCGCCCGGTCGATGAACAGACTGCCCTTGACGACGACTTTCTCTCCGGGCTTCAGGTTGGTTCGGATCTCCACATAGTCGCCATTGATGAGGCCGGTCTGGACATCGCGAAGCTCCAGCGACTTGTCGTCATTGGCGACCCAAAGCCGGACACGCTGGCCCTCGTAGATCAGCGCCTGCTTGCGCACGCCGACCGACTTGCGCTCGTCCCCGGCATAGATGGTTACGCTCGCAAACATCTCCGGCTTGAACAGCCCGTCCTTGTTGTCGATGCTCGCCCGGACCATCAGCCTTCGGGTCGTGGGATCGATCGCCGCCGCGACGTAGTCGATCTTGGCCTTGAAGGTGCGGCCGGACAGCGCAAGCACCTTGAAATCGATGTCCTGGCCGACGCGCACATCCGCCGCCTCGCTCTCGCGCACAAAGGCGGTCAGCCATACCGTCGAGAGGTCGCCGATGACGAAGACGGGATCGCTGGCGCCGGTCGAGATGAACTGGCCGGGTCCGACCTTGCGCTGCACGACGGTGCCGGCGAGCGGTGAATAGATCGGGGTCTCGGCGCTGATCTGCCGCGACTGCTCGAACGCCGTTATCTGCTCTTCCGAGCGCCCCAGAATGCGCAGGCGGTTGTGCGCCGCCTCCAGCGCAGTCTCGGCGGATCGCACGTCGTTCTGCGCGGTAACGAGATCGTTCTGCGCGTTCTGCCAGTCTTTCAGCGGCACCGCCTTGCCGGCATAGAGATCGTTCTGACGCTTCTCGTTGATGACCGCCAGGTTGAGTTTCGAGCGCGCGCTGTTCAGCGCGCTCAACGCCGTGATGGTGTCGTTCAGCGCCTGCACGGTGTCAGTCGCCTCGATGACGAACAGCTGTTGCCCACGCCCGACGACGTCGCTCGGCTTGACCAGGAGCTTCACGACGCGTCCCGAATAGGGCGAGAAGATCGGCGTCGAACTGTCTTCGTTGACGGCGATCTTGCCTTCGGTGATGTGCTCGGCGCGAAACACCTGCTCGTTGGCAGGCTCGAAAGCGAGGCTAGCCCATTCCGCATCGGTCGGCATGAAGCGCGAGGAATTGCCCTTGGCGACGCGCGTGGTTTCCGAATTGGCGCGCTGAACGAACGTCCTGCTCGCGCCGATGACGGCGCCGACCACAAGCGTGATCGCCACCAGCGCAAACGCCAGCCGCCGCGGGCTCCAGTTTGCGCCCAATGTCATGTGACAACTTCTTGCATTGCGTCAGGCATCCGCCGCTGCCGATACCCGTGTGATGCTTGCGGTAGCGGTTCCGGACCCTCGTCATATTGGTCATTTCGGACTGCCGCAATAGCACAGTGTCGCCGGGCCAAAGCCGCTGCGGTGAGGCTGTGTCCGACCGATTCCCGGGCACCGATTCGCTGCCGGATCAACAGCAAGAATCTTGCCTTTCGGCGCGCCAAATGCTGCGATTGCATCGCGCGCCGCGCACTGAATCGTTAATGCTTACACGGGCCTTACACTAGCGGGCGGCACGCCGATCATGTGGCTTCCGATCGGGCCGATTCGCCTGAACTTATCATGGACCATTTTGGCCTGCGGTCGCAGTGTCGGTTGGGTGACACGTCTATGAGATTGCTGATTGTCGAAGACAATGAAGAGCTCGCCGAGCTTCTGGCCAAGGGGCTGAAGACGGCCGGGTATCAGTGCGACGTGCTGTCGACGGTGGAAGATGCCCGCGCGGTGCTCGCCACGACGTTCTACGCGGCGCTGATCCTCGATCTCGGCCTGCCCGACGGCGACGGGCTCGAGTTGCTGCGCGATATCCGGCAGCGCGACAATCCCATACCGGTGCTGGTGCTGACCGCGCGCGGCGGCCTGCACGATCGCGTGCATGGCCTGCGCAGCGGCGCGGACGACTATCTGGTGAAGCCGTTCGCGCTGGAAGAGCTGGTGGCGCGGCTGGAGGCGCAGTTGCGGCGGCCGGGACAACTGCTCGGCTCCAGCCTGCGCATCGCCAACCTCGCCTTCGACACGCAGAACCGGCAGGCCTCGATCGACGACCAGCCCCAGGTGCTCAGCGCGCGCGAGACCGCGGTGCTCGAGCTATTGATGCGCAGCAAGGGCCGCGTCGTCTCCAAGAAGCAGGTCGAGGACCACATCTTCGGACATTCCGGCGACGTCGCCTCGAACGCGATCGAGGTCTATGTCCACCGCCTGCGCAAACAGCTCTCCGAGCGCGGCGCAAGGGTTCAGGTCCACACCATCCGCGGCGTCGGCTACCTGATCGCGGAGGAGAAATAGAGTGCTGAGATTCCCGTCGATCATCTCACGCATCGTCTTCCTTCATATAGTCGTCGTTGCGATCACCTCCATCCTGATGTCGCTCGCGCTGTCCTGGCTGCTCAGCTACGCAACCGACAACATCCACAACAAGGCGATGAAGGACCAGGCGATCTCGGTCGGCGACCATTTGAGCGCCACGCCCGACGGCCGCCTCGAGCTCAACCTGCCCCTTGATCTTCTTGGTCTGTATTCGCAGGCCTATGGCCGCTACTCCTACGCCGTGATCGATGATCGCGGCGCGGTGCTGTTCTCATCGCGCGAGGATCACGCCGCCCTGTTTCCCGCCGACACCCGCGCGGCCGACGTCAAATACCTGCAGCAGCGACACGGCAACGCCACTGTCTCGGGTGCCAGCGTCAGTAAGACCGTTGGCGACAGCACGGTCTGGATCCAGACCGGCGAAGATCTCGCCAATCGCGACGTGCTGACCGACGACATCGTCGCTGATTTCTACAGGGACGTCGGCTGGATAACGCTGCCGATCCTGCTCGTGCTCTTGATCGCCGACATTGCGATCTTCAACCGCGCGCTGCGGCCGCTGCGGGAAGCCAGCGAAATCGCCGAGGGCATCGGACCGGCGCGCCCCGGCGTGCGGCTGCCGACCGGCGAAATTCCGCAAGAGGTTCGCCCGCTCGTCTCCGCGGTCAACCAGGGCCTCGACCGCCTCGAGGAGGGCTTCCGGGTCCAGCGCGATTTCACCGCCGATGCCGCGCATGAATTGCGGACGCCGCTGGCCGTGCTGCGCACGCGCATCGATCTGCTCGATGATGCGGACTTGCGGCAGGCCTTGCGCCACAACGTCGATGGCATGGCGCATATCGTCGGCCAGCTGCTGGACATCGCCGAGCTTGATGCCGTCGTGGTCGGACTTGAGGAAAAGGCCGATCTGCAATCGGTCGCCGCCGGGGTGGCCGAGTTCGTGGCGCCCCTCGCGCTCGCGCAAGGCAAGGATGTCGCTCTGTCGGGGGCGAGCGAACCGGTCTGGGTCAAGGGTAATCCCGAGATGCTCGGCCGCGCCATCCGCAACCTTGCCGAAAACGCCATCAACCACACCAAGACGGGCTCTACCGTCGAATTCGTCGTCGAAGGCGACGGCACCGTCAGCGTGCTGGATCGCGGACCCGGCATCGACGAAAACGAGCGGCAGTTCATCTTCCGCCGCTTCTGGCGCCGCGACCGCCGCAAGCAGGGCTCGACCGGCCTCGGGCTTTCGATCGTGCAACGTATCGCCGAATTGCATTCGGCTGCAATCACGGTGGAGAACCGCGAGCCCCACGGCGCGCGCTTCACGTTGAAATTCGTGCCGCTGAAAACTTAGACGTCAGGCGGCGAGATCGGTCCTGATGCGATCGGCATGCAGCGACCACTCGCAAAGCCGCTCGGTCTCGCAGAACTTCAGCTTCGCCAATTCCGTGGCCTGATCTTCGCTCAGAGCGTCGATCAGAACCGAACGCTGGCAGATTTCGATCTGCCGGCCATTGCCGCCGAGCACGTCCTTCATGAAGTGGACGACGTATCGTGACATGGTTCCCTCCCGGTACGCTTTTTTTATGGAGGGTATGTTATCCCTCACCGTGAGGGTCGTCTGCACGATTTTGCACGGAACCGCTCTCGCCGGTCAGGTGGAACCTGCGCCGTCAGGCCGGCTCGACCGCGAACAAATCCTTGAACGGCGCGGTAATCTTCATCTGCGTGCGCGCCGGTGCTTTCGAAGCTGCGAATGCGTTGCTGGATTTCCGGGGCGCCCTCCAGCGCGCTGCTCTCCGGAAATGGCGGCGACAGGTAATATTCGATGCCGAGCTGCAACGTTTTTGCGACCTGCTCGCCCGCGAGCAGCGAGGCCGGTCGCCGTCGGTTCGCCGCCGGCGCATTCGTCGAGATGGTGCGGCTGGAAGCCGCGCGAACATTGATCTCGGAAGAGATGCCGCTCAAGACCATCGCAGCGAAAGTCGGACTGACGCCGATCCGGCTCAACCGTGCCTTCGAACCTCAGTTCGGGGTTGCGCCGCGGCTGTTTCGCGACATGCACCGGAAGGCGGCGTAACGCGCCTCAGGCGCCCGCGTCGGGCAGGCTCGCGGCGGCGATCGCAACAAACTGTGCGATCCGGCGGCTGATCCGGCCCGGCGTCGCGCGCAGCAATGAACGGACCCGTTGCATGACAAAAACCCTTCTGCGCCGGCGGAGGAACCGCCCGTAAAGCTATGGCGCACAACGGAAAATGGTCGCTGGCCAAGCCGGTGTCGAGGGCTTGCGCAAAATAGCAATGTCCTTGCCGTCCGGGGGCCGGACGGCAGTGGTTTTGTTGCCTCCGTAGAAGCTGTGGTGGCGAAAACCTTCTGCGCTATTTCGGGGTCACCCCGAACGTCCGGGCAAAGCGCTCGCTGTAATGCGGCCAGACCTCGGGGTTGATGATACGCGGCGGCCGCTTGCCGTCGAGCGCGTCCAGTATCTGCTTGGCTGCGATGCGACCCATGTTCTCGCGTGCCTCGCGCGTGACGCCGGCCGTGTGCGGGCTCGCCAGCACATTGTCGAACTGCAACAGCGGATGCTCCGGCGGCGGCGGCTCCTTCGACCAGACGTCAAGGCCGGCGCCCGCGATCTTCTTCGCGCGCAGCGCCTCCAGCAGCGCGTCCTCGTCGTGGATGAAGCCACGCGCGGTGGTGATGAAATAAGCGTGCGGCTGCATCAGCGCGAACTGCTTCGCGCCGATCATGCCGCGGCTTTCCTTGGTCAGCGGGCAGTTGATCGAGACATAGTCCGAGCGACGCAGCAGGTCGTCGAGCTCGACCTTCTGCGCGCCGCGCTCGGCGATCTCGGATTTCGACAGATAGGGATCATACGCCAGCACATTCATGCCGAGCAGGCCCCGGCACAGCTCGGCGATGCGGCGGCCGACATTGCCGATGCCGACAATGCCGATCGTCCTGCCCTGCGCCTCGGTGCCGATCAGCGCATTGCGGTTGACGTCACGATCGCGGCGCAGCGCGCGATCGGCCTCGATGATGCGTTTCGACAGCGTGAGCAGCATGCCGAGCGCGTGCTCGGCGACCGAATGCGCATTGCCGCCGGACTGGTTGACGACCAGCACGCCCGCGTTGGTGCAGGCCTCGACATCGACGGGATCGAAGCCCGCGCCATTGGAGGAGACGATCAGCAGATTCGGCGAACGGCGCAGGAATTCGTCATGGACATGGAAATGCGGCGCCAGCTCATCGCGCGCCGCACCGATCTGATAGGCATGCGCAGCCGAGAGGATCGGCGCGAAGTCGCCTTCCGGGCTTTCATTCTCGAGCCGGTCGAGCCGCACGTCGGGCCGGGCCTTGAGGATATCGACATAGATCTGGTGAGCGAGATATTTGACGTAGAACACGCGCTTGTTGTTGACGGTCATCGATTGGCTTTCAGTTTACTGGAATCCGTAGAGCTTTGCGGGATTGGCGACGAGGATGTGCTCGCGCGCGGCCGGATCGGGCGTCCATTGCTGGAATAGTTCGAAGAGGTGCCCGGCATGGGGCATCTCGCCCTCGACACGCGGATGTGGCCAGTCGCCGCCCCAGACCAACGCTTCCGGATTGGCCTTGACCAGCGCCTCATGAAACGGCCGCGCGTCGGGATAATCAGGCGCCCGCTGGCTCAGCCGATGCGCGCCGGAAAGTTTGGACCAGCACCAGCCCTCGCCTACGCAGCGCAGCAGGCTCTGGAAGCCCGGCGTGCCCGTGCCGGCACGGGCATCGGTGCGGCCCATGTGATCGATCACGACCGACAGCCCGATCCTTTTCAGGACCGGAATGGTGTCCGGTAAATCCTTCACGTCGATCCAGAGCTGCAGATGCCACCCAAGCTCTTTCATGATGGGCGCGAGCGTCTCGGCTGCGGTAAGCGGCACGCCGCCGCGATAATGCAACTGGCCGCCGCGGAAGAAGTGATTGAAACGAAGCCCGCGCACGCCAAGCCTGTTCCATTCACGCAGGGTTTGCGGCGTCACATTCTCGTCCGCCACCGCAACACCGCGCAGCCGGTCCGGCCGCCGCTCAAGCGCATCCAGCATCGCCGCATTGTCGCGGCCGTGCGCGCTGCCCTGCACCAGCACGCCGCGTGCAAAGCCAATCGCGTCGAGCATGCCGAGATATTTTGCAAGCGGCGCATCCGGCGGCGTGTAGCTGCGGTCATCGGCATAGGGAAACCGGTCAGCCGGGCCGAACACATGCGCATGGGTGTCGCAGGCGTTGGGCGGCGGCGGCACCTTGGGCCGCGTCACTTCGCGCGGCGGCAGGCAGGGCGGAGCTGAAGCCATCAGTCCGCTCTGATCCCGGAGGCCTGGATGATCGGCCCCCATTTGTCGTAGTCGTCGTGGATTTTCTTGTCGAACGCCTGCTGCGTAGAGCCAATCGGCTCGGCGCCGAGCTTGGCAAGGCGCTCCTTGACCGCATCCGTATTCAGGGCGGCGACGAAATCATGCGACAGCTTTTCCACGATTTCGTGCGGCATGCCGCCCGGCCCAAGCAGGCCCCACCACACTTCGGTGTCATAGCCCGGCACGGTTTCGCCCATGCTCGGCACATCGGGCAGGAATGCTGCCCGCTTGGCTGTGGTGACCGCGAGCGCCCGCACCGTGCCGGCCTGAAGCTGGCCGACCGACTCAGGTCCGTTGTTGAACGACAGCGGAATCTGGCCGCCGAGCAGATCGTTGATCGCGGGCGCGCCGCCCTTGTAGGGGATGGCGTTGAGGTCGATCTTGGCGAGGCTCTTCAGGAGTTCGACGGCAAGATGGGTCGAGGTCCCCGTCCCCGCATGCGCTATCGACAGGCTGCCCGGCTTTGCTTTCGCCGCTGCGATCACGTCGGCGAGATTCTTGAAGGGAGAATCCTTACGCACCAGCAGGATATTTGGCGACGACGCAAGCAGCGAGATCGGCGTGAAATCCTTGAAGGTGTCGTAGGGGATTTTCGGATAGAGGAACGGATTGGTGGCATGTCCGCTCGCAACCATGATGAGCGTGTAGCCATCCGGCGGCGACTGCACCAGCGCCTGCGAGGCGACCACCCCGCCGGCGCCCGGGCGGTTTTCGACCACCACCGTTTGACCCCATTGCCGGGAAACCACGTCACCCAGCGTCCGCGTCAGGATGTCGACCCCGCCGCCTGCGGCGTACGGTACGTAAATGTGCACAGCCTTGGTCGGGAATGTCGATTGGGCGGACGCGACGCCACAGCCTGCGAACACGACTGCTGCAATAGCTGCGATCCAGAACCGCCCGCCCATGTTTTCCTCCCCATTTTCGGCCCTTATCGCATGCCGGCGAATGCCCTGGCATCGCCACGCAGCGCAGACCCCTTAACCTCCGGGACATGTTGACAATCCCGCCCGCCGCGTCAAGTTTCGGCACGCACGGCCGGCATCAACGATGGTCGCAAGAAAGGGAGTACGGGATGGCAGTCGCGGAGCAAAAAACTTCGCCGCAAGCGTCTCCGGAAGATGCGTCTCCGAGCTGGCACGGCATCGTGCAGCAGACGCTGAAGCGCAACGAAATCCGGCTGGTGCCCTACGTTCCCGATCGCGTGCTGACCACGCTGATCAAGAACCTCCACGCCGATCCCTATTTCACCACATTCCCCACCGCGCGCGAGGAAGAAGCCGTCGGCATCGTCTCCGGCGCCTGGATGGCCGGCATGAAGGGCGCCGTGCTGATGCAGACCTCCGGCTTTGCGACACTCGCCAATGTGCTGGCCTCGCTCGCCGTGCCCTACCAGATCCCGCTGATCATGTTCGTCTCCGAACGCGGCACGCTCGGCGAATTCAATTACGGCCAGGCGCTGGTCTGCCGCACCATGCGGCCGGTGCTTGATTCGCTCGCGGTGGAGAATCACACCTGCACGCGCCTGGACGAATTCGAGTTCATCGTCGACCGCTCGATCAAGCAGGCCATCACCACCCAGGCGCCGGTGGCGCTGATCCTCTCGCCGCTGCTCACCGGCGGCAAGGTCTTCGACAAGTGAGCGCCGCCATGAACGCACAGACCCCACCGCCCGCCCGCAACACCAAGATGATGAACCGCTTCGATCTCACCTCACGCCTCGTTGCGAAGCTGCAGAACGAAGAGGCCGTGATCGGCGGCATCGGCAACACCAATTTCGACCTGTGGGCCGCCGGCCATCGCCCGCAAAATTTTTACATGCTGGGCAGCATGGGACTGGCCTTCCCGATCGCGCTCGGCGTGGCGCTGGCGCAGCCGAACCGCCGCGTCTTCGCGCTCGAAGGCGACGGCTCGCTGCTGATGCAGCTCGGCTCGCTCTCGACCATTGCGATGCTCGCGCCGAAAAACCTCACCATGGTGGTGATGGACAACGGCATCTACCAGATCACCGGCGCGCAACCGACGCCGGCTGCGGCCGCGGCCGACATCGTCGCGATCGCGATCGCGAGCGGAATCGCGAGCAGCGCCTGGGCTGCGGATGAAGAGGATTTCGAGCGGCTAATCGAGCAATCGATGACGGCTTCCGGCCCGGCGTTCATCGGCGTGCGCATCGATGACAAGCCGGGCACCGGAACCACGCGGCGCGATCCCGTCCAGATCAGGGAGCGTTTCATGCACGGTATGGGCATCCGGCAGCCGCTCTAGGGACGTCATCGGGCTTATCAATAACCACACGCCCATCTGGATGATCTTGATCACCTCGCGCGTGCGCGGCTCGACGATCACGCGGCGATCATTGACGACGGCGTCGCAAAGTCAATCAAACCGGCAGCAACAACTCGCGGCCGCCGGAAACTTCGTCCAGCGGCAGATCGAGCGTCTCCTCGAATTCGATGACATTGTCGATCTCGGTCCCCATCGCGATGTTGGTGACGCGCTCGAGGATGAACTCGACCACGACGGGCACGCCGTATTGCTTGATCCATTCGCGCGCGGTCGCAAAGGCGGCCTGCGCGTGATGAGGATCGGTGACGCGGATCGCCTTGCAGCCGAGTCCCTCGGCAACCGCGACATGATCGACGCCGTAGACGCCGAGCTCCGGCGCGTTGATGTTCGGGAATGACAGCTGCACCTGGTAATCCATGTCGAATCCGCGCTGGGCCTGGCGGATCAGGCCGAGATAGGAATTGTTCACGACCACATGGATGTAAGGCAGCTTGAACTGCGCGCCGACCGCAAGCTCCTCGATCAGGAACTGGAAGTCGTAGTCGCCCGACAGCGCCACGATCTCGCGGGCGGGATCGGCGGCGCGTACGCCGAGGGCAGCCGGCAGTGTCCAGCCCAACGGCCCCGCCTGCCCCGCATTGATCCAGTTGCGAGGGCTGTAGACGCGGAGGAATTGCGCGCCCGCGATCTGCGACAGCCCGATCACCGTGACGTAGCAGGTGTCGCGGCCGAACGCCTTGTTCATCTCGTGATAGACGCGCTGCGGCTTGATCGGAATGTCGTCGAAATGGCTCTTGCGCAGCATGGTGCGCTTGCGCCCCTCGCACGCCGCCGGCCACGCCTGCCGCGACTTGAGCTTTCCGGACCGCTTCCACTCCTTCGCCACGCTCACGAACAATTCGAGCGCCACCCCGGCGTCGGAGACGATGCCGAGATCGGGATTGAAGACGCGGCCGATCTGCGTGGGCTCGATATCGACATGCACGAACTTTCGTCCGCGTGTGTAGGTCTCGATCGAGCCGGTGTGACGATTGGCCCAGCGGTTGCCGATGCCGAGCACGAAATCGGATTCAAGCAACGTCGCGTTGCCGTAGCGGTGGCTGGTCTGCAGTCCGACCATGCCCGCCATCAGCGGATGATCGTCCGAAATCGCGCCCCACCCCATCAGGGTCGGCACAACAGGCACGTTCACGGTCTCCGCGAACTCGACCAGCAGCCCACAGGCATCGGCATTGATGACGCCACCGCCGGCGACGATCAGCGGCCGCTCGGAGGCGTTGAGCAACTCCAGCGCCTTTTCGATCTGCTTGCGCGTTGCCGCGGGTCTATAAACCGGCAGCGGCGAATAGACGTCGTCGTCGAACTCGATCTCGGCAAGCTGCACGTCGAGCGGCAAATCGATCAGGACCGGTCCAGGGCGGCCCGATCGCATGACATGAAATGCCTGGCTGAGCACGCGCGGCACCAGCGCCGGCTCGCGCACGGTGACCGCCCATTTGGTCACGGGTTTGGCGATCGCCTCGATATCGACGGCCTGGAAGTCTTCCTTGTAGAGCCGGGCCCGCGGCGCCTGCCCCGTGATGCAAAGGATCGGAATGGAATCTGCGATCGCAGAATAGAGCCCGGTGATCATGTCGGTGCCGGCCGGCCCTGACGTGCCGATGCAGACGCCGATATTGCCGGCCTTGGCGCGAGTGTAGCCCTCGGCCATGTGCGAGGCGCCCTCGACATGGCGCGCGAGGATGTGGCGGATCGACCCACGCGCCTTCAGCGCGGAATACAGCGGATTGATCGCCGCACCGGGAACGCCGAAGGCGCAGGTGACGCCTTCCTTCTCCAGAATTCGCACCGCGGCATCGATTGCCCGCATCTTCGCCATGTCGCGCCTCGCTCAACCATGTTGGCCCGAATGCGATCTTCACGGCAGCAACGCGTAATCGCAACGCGACAGATTTTATTTCCCGCGGAGTGGGAAGGAGTGTGAAAGGTATGCAGGTTCAATCGCTTGGAATCATCGTCGCGTGGAGACGCGTCATTGCGTTTCTCGTTCCGCGGGCTTTCGCGGAGCTCGCTTTCTCGGAGGCGACGCCGCGGTGGACTTGATGCGAATGCGCATGGACCCGCCTTTCGGCTGATCGATTTCGAAGGAATTCGTCCTTCGCACAAGGTCGCTCAGCTTGCGGAAGCCATAGGTCCTCGGATCGAAATCGGATACCAGGTTGACAAGCTGTCTCCCGACTTCCCCAAGCGCCACCCAGCCGTCTTCGCTTTCCATCTGGGTGATGACCTTCTTGATGATCGGGGTCGCCGCGTCCGGGGCTTGAAGGGGCGTCGACCTCGCGGCAGCATCCCGATTGTTCGGCGTGCCGGCAAGCAAGTTCTCCGTATATACGAACCTTCGGCAGGCCTGCCGGAAGCTTTCCGGCGTCTTGTGTTCGCCGAACCCGAACACGTCGACCCCGTGCTCCCGGATGCGGGCGGCCAGACGTGTAAAATCACTATCGGAAGACACCAGACAGAACCCGTCGAACCGGCCACTGTGAAGCAGGTCCATCGCATCAATGACCAGGGTTATGTCGGAGGCGTTCTTTCCCGTCGTATAGGCGAACTGCTGCTGGGGTATGATGGCGTGCTTCGACAGAATATCGGCCCAGCCTCTGGATCGAGGATTGGAGAAGTCGCCGTAGATGCGACGAACGCTGGCCTCGCCGATTTTGGCGATCTCCTCGAACAGTCCGTCGGCAATCTTGGCGGAAGCGTTATCGGCGTCAATGAGGACCGCGAGACGGGGCGAGCGGAGTTCGGAAGGCATGACTTTCCCCTATAGGATGCGACGGCCGCAAAACTCCTGACGACGGCGGTACCGGTCAGCTGCCAAATCGGGGGACATAGCCCTCGACGCGGCGATGGATGGATATTCCGACGTTAGGGCTCTCGCCGCCAGACCTAAATTCCTTCAGAGGGGTCTCGACCGACCGCAAACCCGGCCAAGGCGGACTTCGCCTCGGGCATCACGCCGCCGAGCGCCGTCGTCAATTCGGCAGCCACCTCGCACACCGCCCTGCCGAGCTCGGGCAGGCGCGCTTCCGTCACGCGGCCGGTCATGCCGGACACCGAGATCGCAGCCAGCGCCTCGCCGCAATCGTTGAAGACCACGGCCGCGACGCAGCGCAGCCCCATGCAGGCTTCCTCGTCATCGACGGCAAAGCCCTGGCGGCGGATGGTCTCGAGCTGCCGGAACAGATCGCCGGCCCGCACGATCGACTTCTCCGTCAACCGCGGCATGCCGTGATGGCGGATGATGGCGCTGACATCCTCGTCCGCATAGGTCGCAAGCACCGCCTTGCCGACGCCGGACGCCACCATCGCCACGCGGCCGCCGACCTTGGTGAGCGAACGCATGATCTCGCGGCTTTCGACGCGGGTCAGCACGATGATGGATTCATCATCGACCACGGCGAGATTGGCGGTCTCGCGGGTCTGGTCGCGCAGTTTGCGCAAGTAGGGAACCGCCTGCGCCACGAAATTGCGACGGCGGGTGAAGGTCGCGCCCACGGCAAAGCTCTGTGCGCCGACATGCCATTTGGACTCCGTGCGGTCGAACTGCACGAAGCGGCGCTTTTCCAGCGTGGTCAGCAGGCGATGGGCGGTCGAGGTCGACAGCCCCGTGCGGACCGCGAGATCGCTGAGGCGATAACCCTCGTCGTCCTCGGCCAGAGTTTCGATGATCTGCAGCGCGCGATCGACGGACTGCACGCCGCCGTCCCTCACCTCGGAAGGGTGATCTACCTCTCTGCCGCCCGTGGCCTTGCGTCGGATCACATCTCGCCTCTTCGCTCGCGTGATGAGACTCTTCTTGCTCTCGTGCTGACGGGGAGAGCTGATCCAATGCCGGTCTAAAACGTCGTCATTGCGAGCGAAGCGAAGCAATCCATTTCGCCAGTTGAGGAAAGATGGATTGCTTCGTCGCTTTGCTCCTCGCAATGACGATTTGGGGTTCAGAGCAGGCCCGCGCCGCGCGCCCATTTGTATTTGGCCGCCAACACCTCGACCGGAAGCTCGGTCGAATAGGCATAGGCCGGGATGCCGTTCTGATAGAGATATTCGGCGGCCTCCTCGACCTCGATATCGCCGGCGAGCGAGGCGACGATCGGCTTCACAAAACCCTTCGCCTCCATCTCCTTCTTCACCTCGACCATGTTGCGGGCGAACACCATCGGCGGCGTCACGATGGTGTGCCAGTAGCCGAGGATCAGCGAGTGGATGCGCTCGTCCGACAGGCCGAGCTTGACGGTGTTGACATAGGTGATCGGCGGCTCGCCGCCGGTGATGTCGACGGGGTTGCCGGCCGCACCAAACGGCGGGATGAATTTTCGGAAGGCCGCGTCGAGATCGGGCGGCATCGGCATCAGCGACAGGCCGTTGTCGACCACCGAGTCCGACAGCAGCACGCCCGAGCCGCCGGCACCGGTGATGATCAGCACATTCTCACCCTTCGGCGTCGGCAGCACCGGCACGCCGCGCGCGAATTCGAGCAATTGCCGCAAGCTGCGGGCGCGGATCACGCCGGACTGCTTGAACACGTCCTCATAGATCTTGTCATTGCCGGCGAGCGCGCCGGTATGCGACGACGCCGCCCTGGCGCCGGCCGAGGTACGGCCTGCCTTCAGCACGACCACCGGCTTCTTCTTCGAGACGCGCTTGGCGGCCTCCGCAAAAGCGCGGCCATCCTTCAAGTCCTCGCAGTGCTGCGCAATCAAATTGGTGTTGGGGTCCTGCTCGAAGAAGGCGAGCAGATCGTCCTCGTCGATGTCACACTTGTTGCCGACGCCAACGATCGCGGAGACGCCCATCTTGGCCGAGCGCGAGAAGCCGATGATGGCCATGCCGATGCCGCCTGACTGCGACGACAGCGCTGCATGGCCCTTGACGTCATAGGCGGTGCAGAAGGTCGCGCAGAGATTGGCGGGCGTATAATAGAAGCCGTAGATGTTCGGCCCCATCAGGCGGACATCGTACTTCCTGCCGACCTCGACGATCTCGGCCTGGAGCTCGGGATGGCCTGCTTCCGCGAAGCCCGACGGGATCAGCACCGCACCCGGGATTTTCTTCTCGCCGCATTCAGTGAGCGCGGCCGCGACGAATTTCGCGGGGATCGCGAACACCGCGACGTCGATCACGCCGGGCACGTCCTTGACGCTCTTGTAGGCCTTGTGGCCGAGGATGTCGGCCGCCTTCGGGTGGATCGGATAGATATCGCCCTTGTAGCCGCCGTTGATGAGGTTCTTCATGACGGAGTTGCCGATCTTGCCGTCCTCGGAGGAGGCGCCGATCACGGCGACCGCCTTGGGCTGCATGATCCGGTTCATCGCTGCCACGATCTGTTCGGTCGAGCGCGGCTTCTCCCGCGGCTTGTAATTGAAGTCGACGACGATGCGCACGTCGGCGGCGATGGCGTCCTTCCTGGTGGCGAAGACCGGATTGAGGTCGAGTTCGACGATTTCGACGAAGTCGCTGACGAGCTGCGAGACCTTGACGATCACATCTGCGAGAGCGTCGCGGTTGACGGGATCGCCGCCGCGCACGCCTTTCAACATTTCGTGTGCCTGAATGCCGTCGAGCATCGACAACGCGTCCTGCTTGGTTGCGGGCGCGAGGCGGAAGGTGACGTCCTTCAGCACTTCGACCAGCACGCCGCCGAGGCCGAAGGCGACCAGCTTGCCGAACGAGCCGTCGGTGATGGAGCCGACGATGACCTCGGTGCCGCCGGCCAGCATCTGCTGCACCTGGATGCCCTCGATCCTGGCGTCGGCCTTATATTTCCTGGCGTTGGCGAGGATGGTGTCGTAGGCTTTTTCGGCGTCATCAGCGGTTTTCACGCCGACCACGACGCCGCCGGCTTCAGTTTTGTGCAGAATGTCCGGGGAAACGATCTTCATTACGACGGGAAAGCCCATGCCGGTCGCGATCTTGGCGGCCTCGGCGGCGGATTTGGCCACGCCCTCTTTGGGAACCGGAATGCCGTAGGCGTCGCAGACGATCTTGCCTTCGGGCGCCGTCAGGCTCGTGCGTTTGTCCGCTTTGACCTGATTCAAGACCTTGCGGACCGCATCTTTTGCATTCGACATTGGCTTCCTCCTGGGGGACGGTCTATTTTATGGCATTTGGTATGCCAGTGACAAAATTGTCAAGCAGCCACTTAGCCTCAAACGCTGAAAAAGCTCACTGCTTGACATTCTGGCATCTGGCATGCCAAAAATCAGCTCATACATTTTGAGGTAAAAGACGGCTCCCCAGAAGGAGATCGTCGTGCCGATTCGCAAACCAACCAAGGCATCCCTACCCATGGCCGATGCAGATATTGCAATTGTCAGGATTGCCCCGGAGACCAGCTTCAAGAACAAGGCGTATGAGGCCTTGAAAGAGGCGATCCTCAAAATGGACATCTACGCGACGCCTGAGCCGGTAATGCTCGACGAGCGCGCGCTGTCCGAGCGTCTCGGCGTCAGCCGCACGCCGATCCGCGAAGCGATCGCAATGTTGGAGCAGGACGGCTTCGTGAAGACCGTGCCGCGTCGCGGCATCATCGTGGTGCGCCGGACCAAGGCGGAAATCGTCGACATGATCCGCGCCTGGGCGGCGCTCGAGAGCATGGCGGCGCGGCTGATCACGACCACCGCGCGCAAGAAGGACATTTCGGCGCTGCGCGACTTCTTCAAGGACTTCAATCTCAAGGATCGCCTGCCCCAGGATCACGTCGACGAATATTCCAAGGCCAACATCGCCTTTCACCAGGCGCTGATCTCGCTGTCGGAATCGCCCACGCTGGTCGACATGACCAACGAGATCCTCTTGCATGTGCGCGGCTATCGTCAACTCACCATCGGACGCACCGAGCGCATCGCCGCCTCGCTGCCCGAGCATCTCGCCATCATCGAGGCGCTGGAAGAGCGCAACACCGAACTCGCGGAAAAGCGGTCGCGCGATCACACGCTTGGCCTCGCCTCCTTCATCGAGGCGCACGGTCAGGAACTGGTTTAGCCGACACGTACACAACAGAAGACGATCAACTCGTCCTCAGAACAAGGATAAGGGAGAAGAAGCCCATGCAGAATACCGCTGCCAAGATTGAAGCATCGGGCGCCGAGCAGGAATTGACCGACGGCTTCCACCTCATCATCGACGCGCTGAAGCTCAATGGCCTGAACACCATTTACGGTGTGCCGGGCATTCCGATCACCGATTTCGGCCGCATGGCACAGGCGGCCGGCATCCGCATGCTTTCCTTCCGTCACGAGCAGAATGCGGGTTATGCCGCGTCGATCGCGGGCTTTCTCACCAGGAAGCCCGGCGTCTGTCTCACGGTGTCGGCACCCGGCTTCCTCAACGGCCTGAATGCGCTGGCACATGCCACTACCAACTGCTTCCCGATGATCCTGATCTCGGGCTCCTCCGAGCGCGAGATCGTCGACCTGCAGCAGGGCGACTATGAGGAGATGGATCAGCTCGCGATCGCAAAGCCGCTCTGCAAGGCGGCGTACCGCGTGCTGCATGCCCAGGACATCGGTATCGGCCTGGCACGCGCCATTCGCGCCGCGGTATCGGGCCGGCCCGGCGGCGTCTATCTCGACCTCCCCGCCAAGCTATTTGGCCAGGTGATGAATGCCGAGGCCGGCAAGAAATCGCTGGTGAAGGTGATCGATGCGGCCCCCGCGCAGATCCCCGCCCCTGCCTCGATCAGACGCGCGCTTGACGTATTCAAGAACGCAAAGCGCCCGCTGATCATCCTCGGCAAGGGCGCGGCCTATGCGCAGGCCGACGACGCCATCAGGAGTTTCGTGGAAAAGAGCGGTGCGCCGTTCCTGCCCATGAGCATGGCCAAGGGTCTGCTGCCCGACCTGCATCCGCAATGCGCGGGCGCCGCACGCTCGACCGTGCTCAAGGACGCCGATGTGGTGATGCTGATCGGCGCCCGGCTCAACTGGCTGCTCTCGCATGGCAAGGGCAAGACCTGGGGCGATCAGCCTAAGAAGTTCATCCAGGTCGATATCGAGCCGAAGGAAATGGACTCGAACATCGAGATCGTGGCCCCCGTGGTCGGCGACATCGGCTCCTGCGTGAATGCTTTGCTCGAAGGCATGAGCAGCGGCTGGACCGCCCCGCCCGCCGACTGGCTCAATGCGGTGAAGACCAAGCGCGACGACAACGTGGCCAAGATGGCGCCGCGGCTGATGAACAACAACTCGCCGATGGATTACCACGGCGCGCTCGGCGTGCTCCGCACCATCGTCAAGGAGCGGCCCGACGCGATCCTCGTCAACGAAGGCGCCAACACGCTCGATCTGGCGCGCGGCGTCATCGACATGCACCAGCCGCGCAAGCGCCTCGATGTCGGCACCTGGGGCGTGATGGGCATCGGCATGGGCTATGCGATCGCGGCTGCGGTGGAGACCGGCAAGCCCGTGCTCGCGGTCGAAGGCGACAGCGCGTTTGGTTTCTCCGGCATGGAGATCGAGACCATCTGCCGCTACAAGCTGCCGGTCTGCATCGTCATCTTCAACAATGACGGCATCTATCGCGGCACCGACGTCAATACGGCGAACTCCGACCCTGCTACCTGCAACTTCGTGAAGGGCGCACGCTACGACAAGATGATGGATGCCTTCGGCGGCGTCGGCGTCAACGCGACCTCGCCGGATGAGCTGAAGCGCGCCGTCAACGCCGCGATGGATTCCGGCAAGCCGACGCTGATCAACGCGGTGATCGATCCGGCGGCGGGCTCCGAGAGCGGCCGCATCGGCAACCTCAATCCGCAAAGCGTTTTGAAGAAGAAGTAAGCCAACCGGTCGGGCCGCGGCGAGCCTCGACCACCATCCCTTCCGCGCAGGCGGTAACAGATACGAGACGGAGTTCCAGCAATGACCAAGGCGCTGACGGGCGTTCGCATCCTTGACTTCACCCACGTCCAGTCCGGACCGACCTGCACGCAATTGTTGGCCTGGTTCGGCGCCGACGTGATCAAGATCGAGCGTCCCGGCGTCGGCGACATCACCCGCGGTCAGTTGCAGGACGTTCCGAACGTGGACAGCCTGTATTTCACCATGCTGAACCACAACAAGCGCTCGATCACGCTCGACACCAAGAACCCGAAGGGCAAGGAAGTCCTCACCGCGCTGATCAAGACCTGCGACGTGCTGGTCGAGAATTTCGGTCCGGGCGTGCTCGACCGCATGGGTTTTCCCTGGGAGAAGATCCAGGCGATCAACCCGAAGATGATCGTGGCCTCGATCAAGGGTTTTGGCCCCGGGCCGTACGAGGACTGCAAGGTCTATGAGAACGTCGCGCAGTGCACCGGCGGCGCCGCTTCGACCACGGGCTTCCGCGACGGCTTGCCGCTCGTGACCGGCGCACAGATCGGCGACAGCGGCACCGGGCTGCATCTCGCGCTCGGCATCGTCACCGCGCTTTACCAGCGCACCCACTCCGGCAAGGGCCAGCGCGTCACCGCGGCGATGCAGGACGGCGTGCTCAATCTCGCGCGCGTCAAACTGCGCGACCAGCAGCGTCTCGCGCATGGTCCGCTGAAGGAATACAGCCAGTTCGGCGAGGGCGTTCCGTTCGGCGAGGCGGTGCCGCGCGCCGGCAACGATTCCGGCGGTGGCCAGCCCGGCCGCATCCTCAAATGCAAGGGCTGGGAGACCGATCCCAACTCCTACATCTATTTCATCACCCAGGCGCCGGTCTGGGAAAAGATCTGCGACGTGATCGGCGAGCCCGGCTGGAAGACCCATCCCGACTACGCCAAACCGGCGGCCCGCCTGCCGCGGCTCAACGAAATCTTCGCCCGCATTGAGCAGTGGACCATGACCAAGACCAAGTTCGAGGCCATGGACATCCTCAACAAGGACGACATCCCCTGCGGACCGATCCTCTCAATGAAGGAACTGGCCGAAGACAAGTCGCTGCGCGCGACCGGCACTGTGGTCGAGATCGACCATCCCACCCGCGGCAAATATCTGTCGGTCGGCAACCCGATCAAGCTGTCGGACAGCCCAAGCGACGTGCAGCGCTCGCCCCTGCTCGGCGAGCACACCGACGAAATCCTGCGCCAGGTGCTCGGCTTCAGCGATCACCAGGTCGCCGAAATCCACGACTCCGGCGCGCTCGACCCGCCGCGCAAACAGGCGGCCGAGTAGGTTGGGCCCCACAAAACGACGCGAAGGCCGCCAGTTCCGGCGGCTTTTTTGCTTTGAATGGGCCAATTCGTGTGGGAAATAGCCCATGTTGCATTGCACATATCAAAATGCTGCTATGCAAACAAAGCCATTGTTCTGGCATCTGGTATACATTAGATCGAACTGGAAACAACGGGATGGCCATCGCCGCCCGGCAACCAGAGAGCTACCATGTCCAAGTCTGCTACCATGGCTTTTTCGCCCTCCAACACGCTGTTCGGCCGGCTTTTCAGCACGATCGACCGGTGGCTGCTGGCTTGGGCAGAGACTGCCATCCGCAATGGCGATGTGCCGCGCTTCGGCCTCTGAGCGCCCGCGAAAATCAACGTCTCGAAACACGGCTCCGAATTTTCGGAGCCGTTTTTCTTTGCGTCCGGTCGATGCGCACGATCCAAATTGTCGCAGACAAAAAGTCGCTGCGGCATTTACGCCCGGTGCGGCTCTATACCGCTTGAGCACTTGGCATAACGAATACAACAATGCTCCCCAGCGCTGTTCATCAACAGAAGCGCACGCCTTTTGGGGAGGTTCTATGACAAACATGGCTCAGGCGACCGTGCCTACGACCGCACGCGTCACCGATAGTTTTCGCTGGACACAACTCGCGATCGGCGTCGCCGCGATGGTGATGATCGCCAATTATCAATATGGCTGGACGTTCTTCGTCCCCGACATCCAGAAAACATTCGGGTGGGATCGCGCCTCGATCCAGTGGGCGTTCACGTTGTTTGTTCTGTTCGAGACCTGGCTGGTGCCGATCGAAGGCTGGTTCGTCGACAAATACGGTCCGCGTCTCGTCGTCCTCGTCGGCGGCGTCCTTTGCGCGATCGGATGGGCCATCAACGCGAAGGCGATGTCGCTCAGCGGCTATTATCTCGGGATGATCGTCGCCGGCATCGGCGCGGGAGCTGTCTACGGCACCTGCGTCGGCAACGCGCTGAAATGGTTTCCGGACAGGCGCGGTCTTGCCGCAGGCATCACAGCGGCCGGATTTGGCGCGGGCTCGGCGCTCACGGTGGCGCCGATCCAGGCCATGATCCGAGATTCCGGCTTCCAAACGACATTTCTCTCTTTCGGCCTCGGGCAGGGAATCATCATCGTGATCCTTGCTTTCTTCCTGTTCGCTCCGAAGCCGGGACAAGTCCCCGCAACCGTCCAGAACCTTGCGCTTGTCCAGAGCCGGCGCAACTACGAGCCATCAGAGGTGCTGCGTCACCCGATCTTCTGGCTCATGTACCTCATGTTCGTGATCGTCGGCGCCGGCGGACTAATGGTGACGGCGAACCTCAAGCCGATCGGGGTCGACTGGAAGATCGACACTATTCCCGTAACACTCATGGGCATGACCATGACGGCGGTGACGTTCGCCGCAACCATCGACCGCATCCTCAACGGCCTGACGCGACCGTTCTTCGGTTGGGTCTCCGACATGATCGGTCGCGAGAACACGATGTTCATCGCCTTCGGCCTCGAAGGCGTCGGAATCTGGACCCTGTATATGCTCGGTCACGATCCGATCTGGTTCGTGATCCTGTCCGGACTGGTATTCTTCGCCTGGGGCGAGATCTATTCGCTGTTCCCCTCGACTTGCACCGACACTTTCGGCGCGAAATTTGCGACCACCAATGCGGGACTTCTCTACACGGCCAAGGGGACGGCCGCGCTGCTGGTTCCGATCGCGAACTACGTGCAGCAATCGTCAGGCAGTTGGGACAAGGTGTTTCTCATCGCAGCCGGCGCCAACATTCTGGCGTCGCTGATTGCGATCGTCGCTCTCAAGCCATTGCGCAAGGCGCTTGTGGAGAAAGCGGCCGCTTAGTGCCCAGCTATCTCACGTCACGTTAGATAGAGCGCCCGGCCGCTCGGGCAGGCGCTTTGCTTTTTTGAGTTTTTGTGGACGCTACGGAGCATCCACCGTGCTCGCGGCGACCCGCGATGGAACTGCCGTCAGCACACCGTCTCATTCAAACTGCCTAGGCAGTATGCTGCGGCGCATCAGAAAATGCGCCTTGCATGTTGGAATATAATATACCAAGCTCCCAAGAAGAGCGCTTGCGACAACAAGTCACGAGTTTGCGACACCAGGTCACAGAACTCTAATTGAGCGCAGCTTGGGAGGACATCATGGCTTCAAACACGAACGACGCTGCGCCAGCCCAAAGAGTATCCGACGGATACCGCTGGACGCAGCTTATAGTTGGCCTCATCTGCATGGCGATGATGGCCAATCTCCAATATGGCTGGACTTATTTCGTCGGTCCGATGGCCAAGGCCAATTCGTGGCAGGTTGGCAGCATCCAGGTTGCCTTCAGCATCTTCATCGCGCTCGAAACTTGGCTTACGCCGGTTCAAGGATGGATCGTCGACTCTCTCGGCGTTCGCGGCCCCAAGTTCATGGTCGCGGCCGGCGGCATCCTGGCTGCACTCGGCTGGTTCATCAATTCGAAGGCCACTTCACTTGAGGTGCTCTATGTCGGCGCAGCGATTTCCGGCATCGGCGCTGGCGGCGTCTACGCGACCTGTGTCGGCAACGCCGTGAAATGGTTTCCAGACCGCCGCGGCCTTGCGGTGGGACTGACGGCCGCCGGATTCGGTGCTGGAGCCGTCGTCACCGTCATCCCCATTCAAATGATGATCGCTTCGATCGGCTATGCGGACACCTTCTTCTGGTTCGCGATCGTTCAAGGCGGCGTTGTTTTCGTCCTGGCTTGGCTGCTGCGGGCACCGTTCCCGGGTGAAGCTCCAACCCCCTCCACCGTCAAGGTCCTGCAGTCGAAAACCAGCAGCACGCCAGGTCAGATGCTCGCATCTCCGATCTTCTGGCTGCTCTATCTGATGTTCGTGATGGTGTCCGCCAGTGGCCTGATGGTTACGGCGCAGATTGCGATCATTGCGAAAGACTACGGCGTTGCGCAGACCGTCATCCTGTTCGGCGGCACCACGCTGATTGTGGCGGGTATCATCGACAATCTCGCCAATGGCGGCGCGCGGCCGTTCTTCGGCTGGATATCCGATCAGATCGGGCGTGAGTACACGATGGCAATTGCCTTCACCACAGGCGGCATCGCCTATTGGCTGCTCGGCGTGGCTGGCACGACACCCTGGACTTTCGTCATCTGCGCGGCGCTCATCTTCTTCACCTGGGGTGAGATTTTCAGTCTTTTCCCCTCGACCTGCACCGATACGTTCGGCGCGAAATATGCCACAACCAACACCGCCTTGCTCTATACTGCGAAGGGCTTGTCGGCATTTGTTGTGCCGCTCGCCAACATCTTGAAGTCGCACACGGGCAGTTGGCACTCCATATTCTTCATCGCGTCGATCATGAATTTCGCCGTGGTCGGTTTGGCGTTGTTCGTCGTGCGGCCGATGCGGGCTTCGATCACGGAATCGCAGAACAAGAGCGCCGTGGGACAACCGGCCGAGTGAAAATGAGGGCCGGTTAAGGCTTCTGGATCAAGGGGCGCAGCGCAGGCTGCGCTCTTTTTCCTTGCCCTTGGCCTAGCTCCCGCGAACCGTCCGGTCGAGAAACGCTTCCAGCCCTGCGATGCAGTCAAGATCGCAATAGACCCGATGCTTGTTGACGGCAACACGCGAGGAAATCTTCCGTCGCGTAGCCTCGTTGCGGCCAAGACGAGAGGCGATCGACACATATTCATCGATGCTCCGCGCCGTTGTCTCGCGCAGCTGCATCATGTTCAGGATCGCCGCCGCATGCCGGCCACGCATTAACTCGCCTTCAAACGCCACGATCGGCAGATTGTGCACAAGGCTTTCCAGGATCGAGTTGCAGCCGGACCAGCCGATGCTGTCCAGCACGACGTCGGACCTCCCCATCGCGGCCACAAAGCGTTCCGGCGCTAGCCGTGGCAGGAACACGCAATGATCCACGGCGTTCAGGCCGGCCGCGTGGAACGCGCGCTCGAGACGCCGCTTGAACATTTCGGTGACACCCCTGCCCCCGGGGAATTCGATGAAGGTGAACTGGCTGTTCGGCACTTCGGCGGCGATGCGTGCGAAAACCTCATCGAACTGCGGCAGGTATTTCGGCAACGATTGCGCACACCAGTAGACCACGGCATCGGCGCGGAGCCCGAGCTCGGGCCGCTCGATTTCGACTGCCGGACCATCCCCCGGCTCGCAATAGATGGAAAGATTGGGCAGCCGGACCAGCTTCTCCGAGTAGTGATCTTCGGCATCCGGCGGCTCCATCAGATCGCTGCCGAGAAAATAGTCGATACTCGGAAATCCGCTGGTGACCGGATGGCCCCACGACGTGCATTGAATCGGCGCAAGCCGCATCGCCGCCAGCTGCGCCGAGACCTTGTCCATTCCGATCTCGGGGAACAGCAGGACATGCGGCGCGTCGGCGGCAATCGCGCCCCGCCAGGCCTCGAGCGGTCGGGTGCCTGGCACGAAACGCTCGCACAACGCGGCCGCTGCCTCGGTTTCGGCGTCACGATCAACTCCGGTGTAGTAGCCGAACACACGAAACCGATTCCGGTTCAGCCTCGTCAGCCAACCCTTGATCGGAATCTTCCAGTTGGAGTGGTGCCGGAAGAAGCCACTGACAAGGCCGAGCCTGATCGGCTCATGCGCGGCTGGCGGCGCCGGCATCGCGGGCGCCTGGTAGCGGTCAGCCATGACCTTGCAAACCGCTGCCCCGTATTGCGATTGCAGCTCACGATCGCTGCGGCCTTGATACGGCAGATAAAACGGCTGATGCGAGCCGATCGCCTCGACAAAGGCGGCGGGCACGTTGACCTGCGCCAACCTCGCGGTAAATTCCTTCAGGCGGCGAGCATAGGCCGCACGCCGTTCGTCGATTTCAGCCTCGACTGCATAAAGCGCAGGCAACTCGGCAACGCATTGCGCGAGCTCGGCTTCCAGGAAATCCGGCTTCAGGCTAACCGCGCGTGCAAAATGCTCCCGCGCCTCGGCGATCCGGGTTTCGCCGCGCAACGCCATGCCGAGATTGTAGTGCGCGATGGACGAAGCAGGATCGATGCGCAGAGCTTCTTGATATTGCGCGATCGCTTCCTCGCGCCGGTCCATGGCGCGCAGGATGTTGCCGAGATTGCTCCGCACGCCGGCAATATGTGGTGCAATGGTGGCTGCGCGTTCAGCGGATGCCAGCGCCTCCGGCAGCCGTTGCATCGCCAGTAGCAGTACGGCCAGCCTGAGATGCGCGTCGAGAAAATCCGATCGCAGCGTGATCGCTCGTTTGTAGTGCTGTTCCGCGCGCGCCGTCTCTCCCTTCAATTCGAGCACAACGGCAAGATTGAAATGCGCCAGCGGCGAATTGGGCGAGGCCTTCAGGACGCGTTCAAGCTGCGGCGCAGCTTCGCCCGCCCGTCCCACCGATTGGAGAGCGCGCGCCAGATTATTGCGGGCCTCCACGTCATCGGGCTTGAGCTCGACGGCCATTTCGAAGCTCGTTAACGCCTCCGAAAACATTCCATTGGCTGCAAGGACAACGCCCCTGTCGTTATGTGCTTCGGCCAATCTCGGTTCGATGGTCACGGCCCGCTCGAGCAACGCGGCCGCGTCGGCTCGTTTGAGCTGATGAGCCACCACCCCCGCCACATGGAAAGCACGTGCGTCACGCGGCGCGGCTTCACACGCCGACCGCAGCAGACGTTCGGCATCCAGCAGCCGGCCGGCGCGCAAGTGGCCCATCGCGACCGCCAGCATCTGTTCGCTGTCGCGCGCGCTTGTCATCTCGATACGCCTGAAAATCTTCAGTCGCAGGACCGGTAGCGCCCGAGCCCAAGGTCGATCTCGCAAGGACGGCCATACACCCAGACCGGCTGGTCACAAGGCAGCGCGCGTGTCGACCGGTACGGCGTGTTGCATGCAATGTTGTTGGCGGGATGGAGCACCAGCGTCGGGCCAGTATATGGGGCCGGCAATGGCTCTACGATCGTGGCATGCACCTGACGCCCTTGCCAGTGACGCGACTTCGCCGACGCGACATCGGTGCCGACCGTCAGCAAGGCTGCGAGCAAGAGAATGGATCGTATCAGCATGGCTCCGTCCTTTCATTCGTTCTCGATCGCAAACGCCTGTGGCTCCTCGCCGGCGAGCCAGCGCTGCCACATCCGTTGATAGGCTCGCTCGATCGACTGGGTCAATTTTGGCAGATCGAACAATGAATTGACATCGCGTTTCCGTTCAATTTTCCGACGCATTGCCCTCAGGCGGTCCGGCGCGCGGATCAACGCCAGTGCCATCTGCTCATAGTCCTCAAGCGAGGCGGTGACCAGCTCCGCCATGCCGATCGCGCTCAACAGGCTGCCGGCCACGCGACCCGCGAATGTGTTGCCGCGGCAGGTCAGGACCGGCAATCCTCCCCAAAGCGCATCGCTGGCGGTCGTGTGCGCATTGCATGGCAGCGTGTCGAGGAACAGGTCGGCGTGCCGATGACGCTCAAGATGGGTGGCGGATGAAACGCGCGGCGCGAAAACCAGCCGGCCGGTATCGACGCCCCGCGCCATCGCCTCCTTGCGCAGATTGTTCTCTGCCGGCTCGTTGGTCGCAAGCAGCCACAAGACGCTCCGCGGTGTCTCCTTGAGCAGCCGCATCCAGATATCAAACATCCCTGGCGAGAGCTTGTAGCTGTTGTTGAAGCAGCACAGCACCACGCTCTCTTCCGAAAGGCCGCAGTCGCCGCGCGAGGTGGGAGGAGCGATCTCATGGTGCCCGGCATCGTTTGGCTGATAGCAGGTCGGCAGTGAGACTATCTTCTCGGAGAAGAACGCCTGCTCGCTTTCGGGAACGACAACGCGGTCGACCAGAATGTAGTCGATGAAATTCGTTCCCATGGTTGCGGGAAAACCGAGATAGCTGACCTGCACGGGCGCCGGGCGGAATGCAGGGATCATCGGCCGGGACCCGTGGGTATAACCCTTCAGGTCGATCAGGATATCGATCTTGTCCTGATGGATCCGCTTCGCGGCGTCGCGATGCGACAGTTTGCCGACGTCGACGAACTGGTCGAAGGCACGGGTGAGCCGGGCGCGCATCGGGCTGCCGTCATCAGGGCCATAGCCGTAGGCAATGATCTCGAAACGATCCCGGTCGTGACGCTCGAACAGCGCCGCCATCAACTGTGATGTGGCGTGCTGATGGAAATCTGCCGAAAGGTAGCCGAGACGCAAGCGTCTTTCCTGAATCGGGCGGCGACGATGTTCAAAGCGCGCCTGTGGCGGCGGTTGGATCGGTGAAATCCATTGGCGGGCGGCGAGCAATTGATCGGCCCCTGTCGCCGACGTTGCGAACAGATAGAACGGCGGGACGCGAACCCCACTTCGCACCATCCCCAGCAGCTTCTCCTGATCGGCTCGATGATTGTCCCATTGGCAAGCGAGCGCGCGATGATGCACGAGCTGGCTGAAGGCATCGGGGTAATCGGCTCGAAGTTCCAGCGCCAATTGCCACGCCGCCATGGCTTCGGCCAAACGGCCCATTTCGCGCAATGCATTCCCGAGATTATAGGCGGCTTCGGGAAAATCCGGCCGCAGCACCAGCGCCTGCTCGAATGCCTGCCTTGCCTCCTCAAATCGCCGGTCGGCCAGCAACGCCGTACCCATATTGTTGTGGAGATCCGCATGCGCTGGCATGGGCCGAGCCAGCCGGCGATAGAGATCGATGGCCTCGACGTGGCGCCCGAGCTCCTGAAGAATAATTCCGGCATTGTTGGCAGCATCGACGTAGTCGGGCTGAAGCATGATCGCCTGGCCGTAGGCGGAAAGCGCCTCCTCACGTCTCATTTGTTGCTGAAGAACCGTGCCGCGGTTGTAGTGGGCTTCGGCGTAATCCGCGTTCAGGACAATCGCAAGATCGAAGGCAGCGAGCGCCGCGTCGAGACGGCCCTCGTCCTTCAAAACGGCCCCAAGATTGTTATGCGCGACGGCAACCTTCGGATCGATCGCGACAACCTGACGATACGCGTCCGCGGCTGCCTCAAGCTGGCGCATCTGGTGCAAGACGCTGCCAAGGTTGAACAGCGCCTCGGCATAGGCGGGTCTTGCTGCGATCGCCTTTCGATAGGCCGAGGCGGCCTCATCGAAGCGGCCCAGCATCTGCAGGACGACGCCAGCATTGTTGTGCACCTCGGCGTAAGCGGGCCTGATAGCGGCGGCCGCGAGATAGGACCGCATTGCCCCGTCGAGATCATGGTGCTGCTTGAGCGCATTGCCCAGCGCAAGATGAGCTTCGGCGTAGTTCGGATCGAGCGCGATAGCATGCCGGTGCGCGGCAACGGCGTCCGCGCCCCTGCCCTGCTGCTGAAGCACGGTTCCGAGATTGTTGTAACTCACGGCATAATTTGGCCGCAGCCTGATTTCCTGGCGCATCAGCCGTTCGGCAGTCGCGAGGTCGCCCTGCTGGGCCGCGATAATGGCAAGGTTGCCACAGACCGCCGCGTTGGACGGATCAATGCTCAGCAGCAAATCATAGAGACGCTTCGCGTCCGCAACCGCCCCGCGGCGCTGCGCCGAAAGCGCCTGTTGCATCAGTTGTTCCGGCGTCGAATGGGCCACGGTGCCGTTCGCTTCCTGGAAGAAAGCCCTCTTCAGTCGGGCTGCCGGTAATTGGTGTACTGGATATCGAAACTGGCCGCTCCATACAGTTTGACGTAAACGATCGAACCAGCCAGCTTGACTTCGTCGATCGAGCGCGGCCCCTTGAACAGGGTCCCATCGCTCTCGTGGCCGGGGGCATAGATCAGCGCCTGGCCGGTCGGCGGCGTGAGCGTGACGATCATCGTGACCGCAACTGCCGATTCGGGAATATATTTCGATACATTGACCTCGATCGGAGTTGGTTCGACCGGCGCGCTGGGCGGCACTTCGGACTGCTGAACCTGCACAATGGCTGGCGGCTGCTGCATATCCATCGACTGCTCCCTAACGCTACAACCAGGACAGATGGTTCTAAAATGAAGAAAGGGGGGCCCTTCATCAAGCCCCCCCTTCATCATGTCCGTTCGCTGCCGTTCAGAAATTGAACGTCATACCCGTAGTCGCCGCCCTGATTTTCGCACCGACAATCGTGTCGTTGGCAGCGTCGCGAGAGCAAACCTGATAGCCGTGACCGCTCGCACCGAGGCAGTAGTGCGCGCCCGGTCCATTGTTGAGCTGTGACGCGACAATATACCAGCTGGCCCAGTTGTTGAAGTAGTATCGCGCGCCGATGGCGTACTGGGTCGCCGAATCGTCGAACAGATTCGCCTGCACAGTTGCCGCCGGTGCCAGCACCGGATCGTTGACACTCAGCATGGCGGGGTTGCCGGGAGTCCTGAACGCGTGCGTATAGGACGCGCTCACCGACCATTGCCTGCCGATGAACTGGGTCGCACTTGCAAACACACCGTCGCGCGAACGCTCATTGAACGGCTGCTCGATCGGAGTCACTTCACGCCGGATCCACTCATAGACCGCGTTCAGCTGGAGATCGCCGATGCCGTCGTTGACGCGATATCCGCCGCCCACCTTCGCGGCCCATTCGTTGTGGACCCCTGTCAGGACCTGAGAGCCGTCGGCCAGGAAGACCGGAGCGACCTGACCAGGCTCCAGCCCATCATCGCCGTGACGATTGACGTTTTCGTGCAGCTCGTAGGCGGCAATCGCCGTGAACGGACCGTTTTTATAGGTCAAAGCCGCGCTATAGGCGTTGCCGTAGGAGCCGTCGGTGCATCCATTGCCCCCGATATTGCCGGGAACGGCGCCGCCGGTGCCAGGGAAGTTGCTGCCGCTGCCGCGCGTCGAGGCGCCGTTACACTGGAAATAATCGCCGTACGCATAGTCGCTGTTGTCCTGGGCGTAATTCTGTCCCGGCGAGAACAGCGCGCTGAACTGGAAGCCGCTGAGGATCGGCGATTCGTACCAGACCGCGTGCGGCATGCGCCAATCGAATTCGGCGCGGTTGTCGCCGCCGGTGTTGCCCATGATCGAATTATAATCGCCGAGCGTACGCGAGAACGGATCCATCGCGTTGGTGGATTTCTTGTAAGGCGTATCGGACTTGCCGGCCTTGATCGAACCCCACGGGCTCTCCAGCCCCAGGAAGCTGTCGCGCGTGCCGAAGGCGGCCCGCTCGGTCGGGAATGATGCAATGTCGACCTGAGACTCGAGTTGCGCCACGACCGCCATGCCGTCCCAGCCATACGGCGCCAGGTTATGCCTGACCCGAATGCCGAAGCTGGAGATGTTGCTCGCGATTCCGAGCTTCGTGCCCTGATCGAAAACCGATGGATTGAAGATGTCTCCCGACACATCGATCGATCCGTAGAGCGTAACGCTGGTGTTGTCGATGATCGGTCCGAGCGGACCTGCCTTGACCGGAATGCCGCCGATTGTTCGCACAGGCGGAACAGGTGGCGGCGGCGCGGGCGAGGTCGCGACTGCCGCATGCAGAACCGGGTTGCCCTTGAATTTGCTTGGATCGGTCGCCGCCGGCGCAGTCGCGACCGGCGCCGGCTTTGCGGCCTGCATGGCCTTGACCTTCGATCTCAGCTCCGCGTTCTCTTTTTCAATCTTGTCCAGTCTCGCCATCACGTCGTCGAGCGTGGCGGATCGTGCTGTTCCCCCAAACGCAAGAAGGCAAAGCGCAGCGCATGCAGTGCCCGATAGCAATTTGTTTTTCATGGCGTCATCCCCAACCCTAGCGTTCAACTCTAGGTGAGGTGAGCGTAGGTATGCCAGATACCAAATGGAAGCCGCCCATTCCTTGGTTAATGAAATTCTCATAACCTGTTACAAAAATGGTACATTGATACTACTGCAATGCAGCATTTTGTCGCAGGCGGTCACGCCTTTTGTCGCAGCAATGCTCGTATTAGACGAAAAAAATGAGCAATACACAGTAGATACTGGCATGCCAGAGGCTCAGATTGATACAATCTTTGGTTGTTCCAGATTGAGCGTGTCGCTTATGGGCGTTTGCCCAAGTCATTCCGCCCAGGTCATTCCGCCCAAGGCTTTTCGCCGCGGCCGATGCGCTCCGAGATCTCCGCCTGGAATGCCGGGGGACCGAAAGCGAACCACTCCTCGCCGATCTGGTAGATCAGGCATCGACAATTCTCGGCGCTGAACTTCATCAGCCAGTCCAAAGCCTTTTGCTTCGGGCGCTCGCCGGCAGCGACGATCACGTCGACCGGCAGACTGTGCCAGACAAAGTTCGCGGCCAGCATGATCAGGTCCGATTTGTCCGGGCGCATCCAATCGGGCAGCGGGCTGGACGCAACAAGCCACCCGCAGACAAACTCCCGACAGGGATGCTGCGGCCGCTCCGCGTAAATCGAGCAGCCATGGTCGACGCTGAAAGGACACGGCTTGCCCGGACGAACCCGATGCCCGCGTACCTCGATCTGCAACCAGCCGTCACAGCAGGCGGTGCAGGCGCCGCAGTCTCGCTTGGTGTCGGGCACTTTCACGGATCGCGCACCTGCTCGCCGATTTCGATCGATAGGCTCCGCATATCAGATTTCGCGCAAAACCGGCTGAGCTCCATGAGCTTGCATGCAAGATACAAAGAACTCTCCTGTCCGAGAAGAAGGCGTCGATCCGAAAGCATGCAAGCCACATAAACGTCAGTAATATTGTCACTTTATATCCTGTTTTGAGCATCGCAACTGAATTGACAATTGGCATAATGTATACCAATCTGGCGCCATCAAAACACTGGCGTATCACCCCCATGGAGGTTGCGATGAAGGTCGGAGACATCCTGCGCAAGAAGACATCGACCCGCGTCGTCACGGTTCGGATGAACGAGACTGTGGCCGTCGCCGCGCAATTGATGCGCACCAGCAATATCAGCGCGCTGGTCGTGAAGGACGTGGTCCGCACCGAGGGCAATACCGCGGTCGGCATGTTCACCGAGCGCGACGTGGTGAGCGCCGTCGCCCAGCATGGTGCTGCCGGCGTCGGCATGAAGGTCTCGCAGTTCGTCTCCGTGCAGCGGCTGGTGTCCTGCACCTCGGCCGACACGCTGGAACACGTTCGCCATCTCATGAACGTGCATCACATTCGGCATCTTCCCGTCATCGACAGTTTCTCGCTCGCCGGCGTCATCAGCATGCGCGACGTCTCGAGCGCCTTCGACGAGGCGGCGAACGGCGCGGCGCAGACCGCCGCCTGAAGCAATTCCCTCCCTGTCAGCCGCAAGCAACGGGCTTTGAGCACGCGCTCGAGCCCGCGCGTCAACTCTTGACCTCAGAGAGAGACGATGAAGATCTGTATCTACGGCGCCGGTGCGATCGGCGGATATCTCGGCGTGCAGTTGATGCGCGCCGGCGCGGACATCAGCCTCGTCGCCCGAGGACCGCATCTGGCCGCCATGCGTGCCAACGGCCTGAAGCTCTTGAAGGGCGATGAGACGCACGTGGTGCACCCGCGCTGCACGGACAATCCGGCCGGGCTTGGCGTGCAGGATGTCGTCATCATCTGCCTGAAGGCGCATTCCATTCCGGCCGTGATCGGCCAGATCCAGCCGTTGCTCGGCGCGCGCACGCGCACGCGCATCGTCACGGCGGTCAACGGCATCCCCTACTGGTATTTCTACAAGCATGGCGGCGCCTATGAGGGCTCGACGCTGGAGAGCATCGACCCCGGCGGACGGCAGTGGCGCGAGCTCGGCCCCGAGCGCGCCATCGGCTGCATCGTCTATCCCGCCACCGAGATCGAGGCGCCCGGCGTCGTCAGACACGTCTATGGCAATCACTTCCCGCTCGGCGAGCCCTCGGGCGAGATCACCGACGACGTCCGGGACCTGTCGGCCTTGTTCACCGACGCTGGCCTGAAGGCGCCCGTGCTCGATCGCATCCGCGACGAGATCTGGCTGAAGCTGTGGGGCAATGTCTGCCTCAATCCGATCAGCGCGCTGACCCATGCGACGCTGGACGTGATCTGCTCCGATCCCGACACCCGCGCGCTGTCAAAGGCGATCATGCTGGAGACCCAGACCATCGCCGAGCGCTTCGGCGTCAAATTCCGCGTCGATGTCGAACGCCGCATCGAAGGCGCGCGCAAGGTCGGCGCACACAAGACCTCGATGCTGCAGGACCTCGAGCGTGGCCGCCCGATGGAGATCGACCCGCTGGTGACCGTGGTCCAGGAGATGGGCCGCCTCACCGGCACGCCGACCCCTGCCCTGGATGCCGTGCTGGCGCTGGTCGCCCAACGCGCCAAGATCGCCGGCCTCTATGACGGCCTCGTGCCGCCGCCCGCGACCAAAGCGCCTGCCCCGGCCTTCGCATGACCGCCTGGATCCTGGATCCGCTTCCGTCACGAAGGTGCAGCCGGTTTCGGAGCGCTCACGCCGAAAGGCGTCAGCGCCGGCGCTCGGCTCCATCAGGCCGGCAAGCCTGCCTTGAGCAGGCCGGTCTCATGGCGCAAGCGATCCGCTTCGCGCTTGTAGTGCTGGGTGGTGAGATAGTCGGCCACCCTGAATGTCGGCTCCCGCTTCAGAACTTCTGCGGCATGCGCGGCGGCCGCGACGGCGTTGCCCATTTGCGCGAATGTAGCGGCGAGAAAGGCATGATGCGTGTGGTCGGGCCGGGTGATCCGCGAGAAGGCCTCGGCGGCTTCAGCGTATTTTTCCGCACAATAGCAGGCGCGCCCGAGATGGCTCCAGAAGCGCTCCGGGTGGTAGGGGTTGAGCCGCATGGCCTTCTTGATCCAGTCGATGCCTTCGTCGGGCTGCCCAAGCCAGGTCAGGAGCTCGCCCTGCTGCACAACGACGAGGTCGTAATTGGGATTGAGAGCGAGTGCCCGCTCTTGATGGTAGCCGGCCTTGTCGTGATCGTCGCGGCCCAGGTTCAGCGCGGCGAGAATCCGGTGCACGTCGCTGTCATTGTCATCGAGCGCCAGGGTGATCTCCAGCTCCCTGGCCACTTGCTGGAACGTGGTTTCGCGATCCACGCACCAATTATAGACCCACGTCTGGCCCAGGACGCATGCCTTCCAGGCGTGCGCATGCGCGTAGTTCGGATCGAGGGCAAGGGCGCGGTCCAGCAGGTGCTGCGCTTGCGTGTTGTCGTCCCGGGTTGAGCGATGATGCAGCACCTTGGCTGCCAGCACGCACTCATAGGCAGCCATGTTGTCGGTCGGCTTGCGTTTCGCGCGGTCATGCGTGGCGGCTTCGACGCGGCCAGGGAGCGTCGCAACGATCGCACGCGTCATCTCGTCCTGGATGGCGAAGATATCCTCGAGCTCGCGGTCGTAGCGTTCGGCCCAGACGTGCCGGTCGGTCTCTGCGTCGATTAGCTGCACGGTTACGCGGACGCGGCCGCCGGCCTTCCGCACGCTGCCCTCCAGGACATAGTCGACGGCGAATTCGCGCGCGACGTCCTGCACCTTCACCGCCTTGCCCTTGTACACGAAGGTCGAGTTGCGCGAGATCACGAGCAGGTCATGGAAACGCGACAGCTCCGTAATGATGTCCTCGGTGAGACCGTCCGCGAAAAAGTCCTGCTCCGGATCGCCGCTCATGTTGACCAGCGGCAGCACGGCGATCGACGGCTTCTTGAAGACCGTTGTCTCCGCCGCAGCATCCTTCGGCGTCTCCGGCGGTGTGGTTGCGGTTGACTTCGAGCCTGACGCGAAAGACGCGGATCGGACGTGCGATGTTCTTGACACTCTGGTCGCCGAGATCGTCGAACTCGATATCTTCCAGCCGCTGGCCGAGTTGGTCGCGCACCGCGCCCGAAACACAAATGCCGCCGGGCTCGGCGAGCGTTTCCAGGCGCGCGGCGATATTGACGCCATCGCCAAAGATGTCCTCGTTCTCGACAATCACATCGCCGAGGTTGATGCCGATGCGAAACTGCATCCATCTCGCCGGCGGAATGTCCGCGTTGCGCCGCGCCATCCGGCGCTGGATCTCGGCAGCGCACAGAACCGCATCGACGATACTGTGGAATTCGACCAGCATGCCGTCGCCGGTGGTCTTGATAATGCGGCCGTGGCTTTCTGCGATGGCCGGATCGATGAGCTCGATCCGATGGGTCTTGAGACGGGCGAGCGTTCCGGTCTCGTCGGCCTCCATCAGCCGGCTGAAGCCGACCATGTCGGCGGCAAGGACCGCTGCAAGCCTGCGCTCTGGTCCAGGCACGCCCATGACTTGGTTCCTTCTCAGGGCAGCCTAACAGATGCGGGCGCTGAGCCCAAGCGCGCGAACAGTGGCGGACAAAGCCGCCGAACAGCCCCTCGAGCGCCCGCGCCGGCACGCCTTCCGTTTCCGCATGGGACCACCTCCCCTGCCCGATGGACTTTTGCCGGGCCGAGCGGCATCCTTCCGCTCGAAAATCCATAAACAGCGCGTGGGCCGTGTCCCGCGGCACGAAAAAGCAGCGTAAACCGAGGGCAGGATGATCAAAACACGTTTCACCGAGCTAGTCGGCGTCGAACACCCGATCGTGCAGGGCGGCATGCAGTGGGTCGGCCGGGCCGAGTTGGTCGCAGCAGTCGCCAATGCCGGCGCGCTCGGCTTCATCACCGCGCTGACCCAGCCGACCCCGGAGGACCTCACGAAAGAGATCGCGCGCTGCCGCGGCCTGACCGACAAGCCATTCGGCGTGAACCTCACCATTCTCCCGTCGATCAAGCCGCCGCCTTATGCGGAATATCGCCAGGCCATCATCGAAAGCGGCATCAAGGTCGTCGAGACCGCCGGCAACAAGCCGCAGGAGCATGTCACCGAGTTCAAGAAGCACGGCATCAAGGTCGTGCACAAATGCACCAGCGTCCGCCACGCGCTGTCGGCGGAGCGCATGGGCGTCGATGCCATCTCGATCGATGGTTTTGAATGCGCCGGCCATCCCGGCGAGGACGACACGCCTGGCCTGATCCTGATCCCGACCGCCGCCGACAAGGTCAGGATCCCGATGATCGCCTCCGGCGGTTTCGGCGACGGCCGCGGCCTGGTCGCGGCACTCGCGCTCGGCGCCGAGGGCATCAACATGGGCACGCGCTTCATGGCTACCAGGGAAAGCCCGATCCATCAGCTCATCAAGGAAAAGATCGTCGCCAATGATGAGCGCGAGACCGAGCTGATCTTCCGCACCATGCGCAACACCTCGCGCGTCGCCAGGAATGCCGTGTCGACCAAGGTGGTCGCCATGGAGAAGGAAGGCGCGAAGTTCGAGGACATTCGCGAGCTCGTCGCCGGCGCGCGCGGCAAGATGGTCTATGCGTCCGGCGATGCCGATGAAGGCATCTGGTCGGCCGGCCAGGTGCAGGGGCTGATCCACGACATTCCGAGTTGCGCCGAGCTCGTCTCGCGCATCATCCGCGATGCCGAGGCGATCATGCGCGAACGGTTCGAGGCCATGATGTCCGGCGCCAAGCGCCAGGCCGCGGAGTAGTAGTTCTCCCTCGCCCCGCCCTTGCGGGGAGAGGGTTGGGGTGAGGGGCTCTCTTCGGGAAAGCGGTGTTAGTTGATAGACCTGTACCCCCTCACCCGGATTGCATCTGCGATGCAATCCGACCTCTCCCCGCAAGCGGGGTGAGGTAAAACCGAACCCGCTTTGCGATTTTTGCTCCGAACGTTTTTTCACCTCATCGAACCACGAGTGATCCCATGAAAGCCTATGTCTACGGCACCAACGGTGCCGCCATATCAGACGTTCCAAAACCCTCGCCCAAGGGCACCCAGGTGCTAGTGAAAGTCCATGCCTGCGGGCTGAACCGCGCCGATCTCGGCATGACCAAGGGCCACGCCCATGGCGCGGCCGGCGGCGTCGGCACCGTGCTCGGCATGGAATGGGCCGGCGAAGTCGCCGAGCTCGGGCCTGACGCCAGGGGCGTCAAGGTCGGCGACAAGATCATGGGCTCGGGCGGCGCGGCCTTTGCCGAATATACGCTGGCCGATCACGGCCGGCTGTTCCGCTCGCCGTCGAACATGAATTTCGACGAGGCGGCGACGCTCCCCGTCGCGCTCGCGACCATGCACAACGCCGTCGTTACCAATGGCGCGCTACAGCCGGGCCAGAGCGTGATGATCCAGGGCGCGAGCTCCGGCGTCGGCCTGATGGCAATGCAGATCGCAAAGCTCAAGGGCGCGAAGCTCGTGGTCGGCTCCTCGACCGATGCCTATCGCCGCGGGACGCCTGAAGGAATTCGGCGCCGACCTCGCGGTGGATTCCTCCGACCCCGGCTGGGTCGATCAGGTGCTGAAGGCGACCAATGGCGAAGGCGTCGATCTCATCGTCGACCAGGTGTCGGGCAAGGTCATGAGCCAGAATCTCGCCGCCACCAAAATCAAGGGCCGCATCGTCAATGTCGGCCGCCTCGGCGGCACCCGCGCTGAATTCAATTTCGACCTGCACGCCGCGCGCCGCATCCACTACATCGGCGTCACCTTCCGCACCCGCACCATCGACGAAATCCGCGAGATTTTCGACGAGGTCCGCAAGGATATCTGGGGCGCGGTAGAATCGCGCAAGCTGCAGTTGCCGATCGACAAGGTCTACAAGTTCGACGACATCGGCAAAGCGTTCGAGCACATGGAAGCCAACAAGCATCTCGGCAAGATCGTCGTGACGCTGTGACGCTCTCGCGTCCCGGACGCGGCGCAGCGTTC
>CAVOML010000002.1:0-59658 GCA_963697015.1 uncultured Alphaproteobacteria bacterium | reverse complement strand
TTTCTTGCGTAGACCTCTCGCCCAACCGAGGGTCTGCCGCGGCGCACAATCTTGCTTAGACGAGAGGGCAATTGCAAATCGCATGAGCGGCTGGGTATAAGTCGACCTCAGTCACAACTCCCGCTTGCTTTCGTAATTACGGAAATGCATTTTTTGGACCGTAAGAGGATTTGGTGGATATAATCTCAAAATACGCATCGGAACTTTTGAGTTTTGTTGCCGGCCTCGCTGGCGGCTCATTATTGACGCTCAGATTTACGCGCACAACCCGCCTAGACCGGGGCAGCTCGAATATAAATCAATCAAGGGCCAAAGCCGGCGGCGACGTTGTTGGCCGCGACAAGACCGTGGGTCGGGATCAACGTTGAGCTTTCGCTCCGGTAGCAAAAAGCCATGTCTCTGAAAGTGGACCAAGCTGGCGCCACAGCGCACGGCGATATTGTCGGCCGAGACAAGCACGAACAACATATTCACCTACCTCGCCGAACGCCGGGCGTTGTAGAGCAGTTGCTCAATAAGCTTCAGAAGGAGGTCGAAAACAACCAACACGTCCGTCACACGATCGAATTGTTAGCATACTTTCAAAGGCGCCGATCGCACGACGGCATCGAAGGTTTAGAGGCAAAGTTGGAGGCGGCGGCGCGATCCGATGAATATTTGGATGCCATTGAGAAGAAGGAACTCTTCGCAAAATTGCTCGAACGTTGGTCATTGTACGCTTCCGCACAGGAGATATTCGCCCATCTATTGGCGAAGGCCGAGTATGAGTTCACTTACGTTGTGCGTCCGCAGCTCTACTCCTTATCCAAGGTACAGGCCAATGCACTGGTGCGGGATCAAATCATCGTTCCGATAGTTGAAGAGTGTGGATCAACGGTGTTCACTATTAATTACAGCACCGCCATGGGGATGATCTACTGGCTAGCAGAGCAGTGCTTCGTACGGTGGCACACATGATACAGCTATCCTATCAAGCAGCCTTCGACCCGTTCCATGCGATGTATCGCAATCTGCGCATACTAGATGCAATTGATCGTTCCAAGTCACTCTTCGTGGATCACATCAGGATACTCGACTTCTACCTACTCTTTCCCTTCAAGATATCTTCAATTCGGATGACACCGCAGCACAGGAAATTTCGAGCTGTCGCCACTGAGTACGAAGATAGGAGACCCTATGGCGAAGAGCCGGACAGCACACAGGTCTTCGCTCGGATGAGGCCGATGCAAATTGCGGCTCTGGAAACCTTGGCAAAAAAACAAATCGTAGATGCTACCGAATTAAAAAATGGGAAGGTGCTTCGGTCCGACACTTCCTTGCCGCCGGAACTCGCAAAGCGAATTGAAGGCGCGAACGCAAGCGAGCCCAAGCTCATGGAAGCAATTTCAGCTTTGGGCTCAGAATACCCATTGCTGGGTACGAGCGGGCTGAAAGATCGCACTGGGCTTTTGGAACATCGATATGACGCGGTATGATCCCAGTCTCGTCGTGACGCGATTGGTCATTCTACGCAATGAATATCGCGCTTACGACGAGGTGTTCCACGAGGGGGTGAATGTTATTCGGGGTGAGAACTCCTCCGGCAAGTCGACGGTACTAAATTGTATTTACTATGGCCTGGGAGGCGATCTTGCGGATTGGAGCGAGGTCGCATTGCTATGTTCGCGCGTCATTCTGGAAGTTCGACTTAATGGTCTCACTGCCACCCTCAGCCGCGATATCTCAAGCGAAACAGGTCAGCCGATGGAGATATTCGGCGACTCTTACGAAGCATCACTAAGTGCGCCACGAAGCGAATGGATCAAATATCCGTACAGAAGATCAGCCAACAAGGAAAGTTTCTCTCAAGCGATCTTTCGATTGTTGGCCATCCCTGAGGTGGCGAGCGATGTCTCGGGCAATCTTACAATCCATCAAATCTTGCGAATACTATATTCCGATCAGCTGAGCCCCGTAGAGACGCTCTTTCGATATGATTTGAGGTTCGATCCGCCCGCTTTGCGAGATGCGGTAGGCCGTCTACTTTGCGGATCATATGATAATCGGCTCTATCAAAACGAAATCGAGATTCGGACTTTAACTAGAGACTTCGATGCGCTAAGCGCCGAACTCAAGAGTTTATTTGCTGTACTAGGGAGAACCGACCAAGCTCTCACTCTTGACTGGCTTGCAGCGGAGCGAAGCAACCTAGCGGCCGAGCAAGGGGAGACACAAAAAGAAATTGAAAGGATCGAACGAGAAATTGTAACATCTGCTGGGGCCGACAAGTTAAGCCTGAAAGCTCAAGAGGAAGCGTATGCTGACGTTCAGCGGCTGCAGACTGAGCTATCTAATATTCAACAAAAGCGCGATGCGGTTAACCTGGCAATCGCCGACTCCGATAAATTCATTCGTGCGCTTGAGCAGAAAATCGGAACCCTCGGTGACGCTTCTGCGGTCGCTGAACATTTCGGCGATGTTCAATTCAGCTTTTGCCCAGCTTGCTTGACTCCCGTAGCTGACGCCGGGCACGGCGACAGCCATTGCCATTTGTGCAAATCGGACTTCACGGGAGGGCGCGGGCGCGAGAGAATCGTTACCGCCATCAATGAGGCCGCGATTCAGCTTAAGCAATCCCAGCAGCTTCAGACTGAGAGAGCAAATCGCACAAGGGAGCATGACGCAAAAATAGCCGCGAGGACTCGAGAATGGCAGACTGCCTCTGCTCGTCTTTCCGCAGCTCAGCGCTTGCCTTCGACTGAGGCCCGAGAGCAATTGCGCGAGTTGAACAGAACTGCAGGCTACCTCCAAAGACAGGTGGAAGATCTGGCGAAACGGGAAGATATCGTCAAGCTCGTCGATGACCTATCGAAGCGAAAGGACCAGTTAAACGATCGAATTGGTCAAGTGCGGAGCGAGAACGAGAAGCTCAAGGCTACCCAAGAGAGGCAGCTAATACGTGCCAAGACCCTGATTGCTGACGAAGTGAGAGATTTGCTCGTTCACGATCTTCGTAGACAGGACAGCTTCGAGAATCCCCGTAACATCCAGTTTGATTTTGCTTCCAATACAATCAACGTGGATGGTCACACCTACTTTTCGGCGAGTTCTCGGGTGATCCTAAAGAGCAGCTTTTTCCTAGGTTTCTTCGCAGCGGCGACAAGGGATTTATCGTTTCGGCATCCGAGGTTCGTAATGATCGATACTATAGAAGACAAAGGAATGGAGCCCGAGCGGAGCCATAACTTTCAAAATCAAATCCTTCGCAAGTCTCAAGAGGCCAACGTTGAACACCAGATGATCTATGCCACCGCTATGATTTCTCCGGATTTGGATGACGAAGAATTTCATATTGGCCGCTTCTACACTCGCGACGAACCTACTTTGAAGATAGACAGCTGACGTTGTGCTCGGTCGCGCTCATTTCGCCCCCTACTCTTTCATCCCCTCCACCGCCGCCGCCGCCCGCTTCATCGCATCCGCCCTCGCCGCCATATTCCCCGGCACCGCCTGCCGCTTCTTGCCGGGATCGTCGAAATCATGCGTGGCGCCGGGATAGAGCGTGACGGTCATGCTCGTGCCGGCGTCGATCGAGCGTTTGGCGACGTGCTGGCAGATGGTGGGGGAGACTTCCTCGTCGTCGCTTGCCAGAAACATCGCGACGGGCGCCGTGGTCTTCACCGCGACATCGAGCAACGCCTCTTTCCCGCAGCCGGGATAGAAGGCGAGCGCGGCGCGGAAGCCGTCTCGCGCGCCTTGCCGGATCATCACGTTGAGCGCGGTCGAGCCGCCGTTCGACCAGCCCTGCAGCAAGATGCGGCGGCCATCGACATCGTCGCGCGCACGCAGCCAGGCCAGCGCACCCTCGGCATCGAACGGGCGCACCGTCTTTTCGTTAGTGGCGTCGCGATCGGGGTCGCCATGAGTGAAGCGGCCGAAACCGTGCGCCTTGCCGCGCGGGCCAAAGCTGTCGGGCAGCAGCGCGAGCACGCCGCGCTGTGCCCAGAACTCGCCCCACATCTTGTGCCGCTTCGACAGCGTGGCGGCGTTGCAGGGCGAGGTCACGGCGCGCCCGACGAAGGTGCAGTCGGAGTTGTCGTTGGCGGAGTACGGCCCGCCACGGCCGTGCAGCAGCACGATCGCGGGGTGCGGGCCGTCGCCCGCCGGCTTGAAGAGATAGCCGACGATCTCGGTCGTCCCGTCGGCGCTCCTGAAATAGACGGTCTCGGGCTGGGCCATGGCGGCGGTGGCCGCAAGCAGCGGCAAGGCAAGGGCGAGGAGGCGGATCACGAGGCCGAACATTGCGCCAGCGGTTTAGAACGCCTTGGGCAATCCAGCCTGACGCAGGATCGCGTTGGCAGTGTGACGGCTGGGGATACCAACCGGTACGGCGAAATTGCGTTTCGTGATCGGGCTATGCCAGATCTCGTGACTGCCGCGCCCCCTGGCGCACCATCGTGCAGCCGGCAGCCTTCAGCAACTCCCGCAATGCCCGATCGAACTGTGGCGCCATTCAGCTTGCGGCCGGCTCGGCTTCGCGAAGCGCCGTGATCTGCAGGAACAGCGATTGTGGGTCGACATCCGGATGATTGTCCGGCAGCAGGTCGAGCGCCATCGCGGAGATTTTTTCGAGCAAGCCATCGAGGGTCGGCGCATCGGCGGCGGCGGGAATGTCGTCACAATGCCCGCTCCACACCGAAGCCTCGTCGTCCCAGGCCGCGGAAATCGTGAAAATGACGGGTTTCGACATGGCTAACTCACTGCGAATGATGTCTGCAGACTATCATATTTCCCGCGCACCGTCGCCCTGCCGATGGCCAGGAGGCAGGTCCCGCACCCGCTCATGTGACGATCTCGTGACAACACGGTGAATTTATCACAAGACAGTGTCACTTACCCTTTCCCACGATGGCACAGGCCGGCGCCCAAGTCTTTCCAGCCACAGGCCGTTCAACCCGGGGTAGACCGCTTAAACCCAATTGGAGGCGAGCGAATTTTGTGGCGCCGATGTGAGTTGGCGGTATTGACGAACTGCCAAAAGCTGCCATTGCTACGCGGCATTGTTGGTATTTTGCGCTTTCGGCGGCGCGCGAATCGTATTGTTGATCGATTGAGGACCTTCGATGGGAGTTGAGCTGGTCACCGCGCGAATTGCCTCGACGGCCGTTGAGCCGGCCGCCGCGCATCGTCGTCGATCGATGGCCGTGATGCTGGCCGACGTCGTCAATTACAGCCGCATGATGAGCCGCAGCGAGGACGAGACGCATGCGCGCTTTGCGCGACATGCGAATGAATTGATCGAGCCGACCATTGCCAAATACAACGGACGTCTCGTGCGCAGCATGGGCGATGGAATACTGGTCGAGTTTTCCGGCGCGGTCGACGCAGTACGCTGCGCGCTCGATATCCAGCGCGGGCTTGCCGAGCGCCAGGCGAATGAAAGGAAGGACCGTATCCAGCTCCGGATCGGGATCAACTTCGGCGACGTGCTGGTCGACCAGCGCGACATCTACGGCAACAGCGTCAATATCGCCGCCCGGCTCGAGGCCCTGGCAACGCCGGGAACGGTCTGCGTCAGCCAGAGCATCTACGACCAGACGCGCGCCCTGCCGCAGTTCTTTTTCGCGGACCGCGGCGAGCGCCGCGTCAAGAACATCCCCCATCCGGTCCAGGTCTACGAGGTCGCCTACGAGCGGATACGCGTGCCGTTCCTGCGCTGGTCCGCCGCCCGCCTGAGCGGTACGGTGATCGCCGCCAGCATCGGGGCGATCGCCGTCGCCTGCCTCGCGTCATTGCTGATGTTCAGCGAATTGCATGGGGCGGTTGCCCGGACCAACAAGATCGTCGTGTTGCCGTTCAAGAACCTGGATGCCAGCACGACGGATACCTATTTGGCCGATGCGATCACCGACGATCTGACGACCGAGCTAACGCGGCTGCAACGCGCCTGGGTGATCGCCGCCGGCACCGCCTTCACCTACAAGGACAAGCCGAACGACCCGCGCGCGGTCGGCCGCGAGCTCAAGGTGCGCTACGCGCTCGAGGGCAGCGTCCGGCGCACGGGACCGCTGGTTCAGGTGAACGCGCAGCTGATCGACACCGAAAGCGGCACCAACCTTTGGGCCAACTCCTTCGCCTACGAAACCGGCAGTCTGGTCGATCTGCAGGATAAGTTGATGGGCCGGATCGCCACCTCATTGAATGACGAAGTGGTCAAGACCGGCGTGCGACACGAAGTCGGCACGCTGGCGGCCGATCACAACCCTTTGGATGAAAGGATGAGAGCAATGGCGGCAAGCACCGGGTTTCCAACCCCCGAATCGATTCTCGAAACGCGCAAGCACTCGGAGGCTGGCCTCATGGCAGACCCGGACAATGCGCGTTTGCTGGGTCTGCTCGCCTATTGGCTGGCTTCGAGACGTCCTCAATGGCTGGAATAACGCAGGCAAGGCTGAGGTAGACCGTGCGGAGGCGGCCGCCAGAAAAGCGATCAGCCTCGACCCCAGTGTTCCGCGTGCGCATGCTGCTCTGGGGTGGGTCTATCGGATACATGGCGACCATAAGGCCGCGCTCAACTCCTTCAGGGAAGCCATCAAGGTCGATCCAAACTTCGCGGCGGCCTATGCCCAGGCCGCGAACGAGCTGCTGCTTCTTGGCGATGCGAAGGGCGCGCTTCCGCTGGTCGGACAGGCCATCGAACTCAGCCCCAAGGACGAGTTGATCCATGTGTTCGGGTATATCCAGGGACGCGCGTATTTCGCGATCGGTGATTACGAGAAGGCGGCCGAAGTTCTGGGGCAATCGGTGCGTGCGCGGCCAAACCTCTGGTTTGTCCACGCCTGGCTGGTGGCAGCCCTTGCCTTGTGCAATCGAGATGCGGACGCGAAGCTGGCGTTCGATGGATTTAAGAAGATGCACGGTGCGCGATCAGACCTCGCTGCTATCACCCGACACTATACCGAAGCCCGATTCCAGGAACCGGGGGCGCAAGCAGCGGTGACTCAGATGCTGAACGGCCTGAAGAAGGCGGGCGTGAAGTAGAAGAACCGTTGTAGCTTCTCTCAGCACAAGTCGGCCTGCCGGCTTGCGCCTGAAATGAGGTTGCCGCGGCCAAGGATATTGCCAACACACAGTCCGGCTGCACTCTGGCACTCATGATGTTTCAGATCTCACCTCGGCAACGCCGTGGCGCGGTGTCCATCGCCACTCTGTCAAGCGTCGTGCTCTCGGCCGTGCTGGCGCTTTCTTCGCCGGCACAGGCGGAGACCATCACCGCGGTGATGTATTCCGATTTGCGCACGCTCGATCCGGTCTTTACCGGGGCGTATATCACGCGCGATCACGGCTACATGATCTATGACACCTTGCTGGCCACCGATTCCAGCTTCACGATCCGACCTCAGATGGCGGACTGGAAAGTCTCCGACGACAGGCTCACCTACACGTTTACGCTGCGCGAAGGGCTGAAATGGCATGACGGCAGCCCGGTCACGGCGGAGGATTGCGTCGCCTCGCTCAAGCGCTGGAGCAAGAACGACACCATGGGCCAGAAGCTCATGGAATTCACCGCCAGCCTGGAGGCCACCGACGAGAAGACCATCACGCTGAAATTGAAGGAGCCCTATGGCCTGGTGCTGGAATTGATCGCAAAGCCTTCGTCGACCGTTGCATTCATGATGCCGAAGCGCCTGGCCGAGACGCCGGCCAACCGGCAGGTTCCGGAGCAGATCGGTTCCGGCCCGTTCAAATTCGTCAAGGCTGAATTCCAGCCGGGCGTGAAGGCGGTCTATGAAAAGAACCGGGATTACGTGCCGCGCAAGGAGCCGCCGAGCTGGACCGCCGGAGCCAAGGTGGTGAAGGTCGATCGCGTCGAGTGGATCACCATGCCGGATGCACAGACCGCCGTGAACGCGCTGCAAGCCGGCGACATCGACTTCCTTGAGAATGTGCCCTTCGACCTCGTGAAGAGGCTTGCCGACAACAAGGACTTGAAGGTCGAAACCCTGGACAAACTCGGCTTCCAGACTCTCGCACGCATGAATTTCCTCCATCCGCCTTTCGACAACGTCAAGGTCCGCCGCGCGGCGTTCCTGGCGCTGAACCAGAAGGACGTGCTGGACGCGCTGGTCGGCGATCCCCGGTACTATCAGGTGTGCGGCGCCGTTTTCGGCTGCGGCACACCGCTCGCCACCGACATCGGCTCGGAATCGCTGGTGAAAGGCAACGGCATGGCGGAAGCGAGGAAGCTGCTTGCGGAATCCGGCTACGACGGCACACCCGTCGTGATCCTGGCGCCTGCTGACAACCTCGCCTACAAGGCCCAGCCGATCGTTGCAGCGCAGTTACTGCGTGAGGCCGGTTTCAAGGTCGACCTGCAGGCGATGGATTTTCAGACCGTGATTTCCCGCCGCACCAGCCGGAAGCCGCCGAAGGAAGGCGGCTGGAACATGCTGTTCGCCAACTTCATCGTCCCCGACGTGGTGAACCCCGCCGGCAATGAACTGGTCAACGGTCGAGGCACGAAGGGAGCCTGGTGGGGCTGGCCGGAGGACGCCAGGGTGGAGGCGATGCGCGATGCCTTCGTCCGCTCCTCCTCGCCCGAGGAGCAGAAGAAGATCGCCGCCGATATCCAGCGCGAAGTCTACGACCAGGTGCTCTACATTCCACTCGGCCAATGGCGCCGAGTGACCGCGTGGCGGAAATCGCTCTCCGGCGTGCTCAACGGTCCCGCCACGCCGGTGTTCTGGAACATCGACAAGTCGGAGTGAAGAGTGCTCACCTCACGTTGGCCGCAGCGCAGCGTGTGCGCGGTAGACAGCGAGGCAATGTGCGTCTGGCCCGCACCAAGTCGAGCCCGCTCGGCTTTCGTGGAGAATTTGGACGCTACCGCAGATTGACGAAATGCAAAAAAGCCGCTTCTTCTGTAGCTCTGATTGTTTTCCCGGATGAAAGGACGAGCGCATGGCCGCAAGGTTCCCAACGCCCGAAACGTCCCTCGAAACCCGTCATAACGCAGAGGCTGGCCTAAAGGCAGATCCGGAAAATGCACGCCTCCTTGGCCTGCTCGCCGCTTGGCTGATGTCGGATTTCCTCAATGACTGGAACAACGCGGGCAAAGCCGAAGTGGCGCGTGCTGAGATGCTCGCCACGAAAGCGATCGGCCTCGACCATGATATACCGTTTGCACATCATGCGCTCGGATGGGTCCATCGTATCAGTGGCGACCATCAAGCCGCGCTCGACGCCTTCAACGAGGCAATCAGGATCGATCCCAACTTCGCATCGGCCTATGCCCAGGCCGCCAACGAGTTGGTGTTCCTTGGCGATGCCAGGGGCGCGATCACGATGGCTGAAAAGGCAATTGAACTCGGCCCGAATGACCGGTCATTCCAGGTCTTCCTCTGGGTCAAGGGACGCGCTCATTTCGTCCTCGGTGAATACGAGAATGCGGTCGAAGCTCTTGAGGAATTGGTCCGTGTACGGCCCAACATGTGGTTCAGCCATGCCTGGCTGATCGCAGCCTATGCCCTGACCAATCGAGAGGCGGAAGCAAAGAAGCAGGCGCTCGATCGATTCCGGCAACATCATGGTCCGCGAGCGGACCTCGACTGGATCGCCGGATATTACGGCGAAGGCCAATACCAGCATCCTACGGTCCGAGCGGCTGTGGCTCAGTTGCTGTACGGCCTGGAGCGGGCGGGCTTGAAAAGCGAAAACAAGGCTGTGGCATAGGCAGCGTCTTCATCGGAGCAGGTTCGCCACCCTCTATTGTCGCAAGACCAAAAACCATCATGCTAACCGATGTTGTCATATGAGCGACAGCGAGGGCGAGGATGAAGGTCCGCTGCTGCCGCCGGAGCGCAACGCCCTGCTAGACGGTCGCATCCTGCCGACACTGCTTCGTCTCGCGTGGCCCAATGTGATCGCGCTCTCCGCCAGCACCTGCGTGGTGATCGCGGAGACCTCCTATATCGGCAGGCTCGGCGTGGAGTTGTTGGCCGCCATGGCCCTGGTATTTCCCTTCGTGATCTTGATGATGACCATGTCGGGCGGCGCGATGGGCGGCGGCGTAGCGTCGGCGATCGCGCGGGCGCTCGGCGCCGGCGATATGCACCGTGCTTCGACGCTTGCCACGCACGCGATGCTAAACGCGATCGGCTTCGGCGTCTTCTTTATGCTGGTCATGCTGATCTTTGGCCCATACCTGCTTGAAGTGTTGGGCGGCCGCGGCAATGTGCTGGCACAGGCGGTCGCCTATGTACAGATATTCTTCGGCGGTGCAGTCATTCTCTGGTTGTCAAACTCGATGGTCGGCATCCTGCGTGGCACCGGCGACATGAAGCTGCCGTCCGCGATCATGCTCAATTCCGCGCTGTGCCAGATCATTCTGGGCGGCGCGCTGGGGCTCGGCCTCGGCCCGATCCCGCAATTCGGAGTGCGCGGCGTCGCCGCGGGCTCGCTGTGCGCCTATATGATTAGCATCTCCGTGATGGGCTGGTACATCTTTTCAGGCCGCGCGCGCGTAGTTCCAAAAATCCGCGGCCTTCACCTCCAGGCGGCGATGTTTCTCGACATCCTGAAGGTCGGCGCGGTGTCCTGCTTCTCGCCGCTGCAATCGATGCTGACGATCTCGATCTTCACCCACATGCTGGCGAGCTTCGGCACTGCGGTGCTGGCCGGTTACGGTATCGGCGCGCGGCTCGAATTCATGCTGACGTTGGTGGCGTTCTCGGTCGGCATCGCCTCCGTGCCGATGATCGGCATGGCGATCGGCGGCGGCAAGATTTCCCGCGCACGACGGATTGCCTGGACGGCGGGCCTGATCTCCTTCGTCTCGGTCGGCGCGATCGCCTCCATCATCGCCGTCTTTCCCGGCCTCTGGGTCGACATCTTCACCAAAGATGCGGCTGTACGCGCTGCCAGCCGGGAGTATCTGTCGACGGCCGCGCCCTTTTACCCGTTCATTGGGCTTGCGATGTCGATGTATTTCTCGTCGCAGGGCGCTGCAAGGATGATTGGCCCCGTGCTGGCGCAGACCGCACGGCTGGCGTTCATCTCGGCTGGCAGCTTCTGGCTGTCGACACATAGCGCGACCGCGCAGAATTTCTTCGTGCTTGCCGCGTCGTCGATGGTGCTGCTGGGCTCATCGTCCTGTATCAGCGTCATGCTGACACGCTGGGGGCCGAAGCGCATATCGATCACAACTGTGCACCCGACGTTATCGGTTGTCAGCGACTAGATCAACCAGCTTCGTCGGTGCCGCCAAAGCAGCGCCCATTATACCTCCGAATCCAGCGCGGCCCCATCATCTGGCCCGTTATCGGACCATGGCCTGCATCGCCAGATTGCGTGCCATGGGGCAGGTCATTCGGCGTCAGGCTTGGTCAACATCGAATACTTCAACCATTGGTCGTTTTCTACCAGGGATTGACGAAGTGGCAAAAGAAGTTTTTTCTGTGTACCGTGGTACTTTTTGGGATGAAAGGATAAGATCGATGGCTGCAAGCTTTCCAACGCCCGAAACGTCCTTCGAAACGCGCCAGAACGCGGAGGCCGGTCTCAAGGCGGATCCGGATAATGCGCGTCTGCTGGGTTTGCTTGCCTTCAGGCTGGGTTCGGATGTCCTCAATGGCTGGAACGACGCAGGCGAGGCCGAGGTGGACCGCGCGGAAGCGGCCGTCAGAAAAGCGATCAGCCTCGACCCCAATTTGCCGTTTGCACATCAGGCTCTCGGATGGGTCCATCGCCTGCATGGCGACCATCAAGCCTCGCTCGACGCCCTCAATGAGGCGATTAGGATCGATCCCGGTTACGCGTCAGCCTATGGCCAGGCCGCCAATCAGATGGTGTTCCTTGGCGATGCCAGGGGCGCGATCACGATGGCTGAAAAGGCAATTGAACTCGGCCCGAATGACCGGTCATTCCAGGTCTTCCTCTGGGTCAAGGGACGCGCTCATTTCGTCCTCGGTGAATACGAGAATGCGGTCGAAGCTCTTGAGGAATTGGTCCGTGTACGGCCCAACATGTGGTTCAGCCATGCCTGGCTGATCGCAGCCTATGCCCTGACCAATCGAGAGGCGGAAGCAAAGAAGCAGGCGCTCGATCGATTCCGGCAACATCATGGTCCGCGAGCGGACCTCGACTGGATCGCCGGATATTACGGCGAAGGCCAATACCAGCATCCCACGGTCCGAGCGGCTGTGGCTCAGTTGCTGTACGGCCTGGAGCGGGCGGGCTTGAAAAGCGAAAACAAGGCTGTGGCATAGGCAGCGTCTTCATCGGAGCAGCTCTGTCACCCTCTCTCGTCGCGGGAGTGGATCGACAGCGCCGACGCCGTTCTGCCAACGAGTGGGGGAGTATTGCGATGAAGCCTCAGGCCGGCATTTCCGCTGCCTTCTCGACCTGCATGCTCGCGGCTGCGCTAACGCTCTCCTCGCCGACACATGCGAAGACCCTTACCGCAGTGATGCATTCCGATCTGCGCATCCTCGATCCGACCTTCACCGGGGCGTATATCACGCGCGATCACGGCTACATGGTCTATGACACGTTGCTGGCAACCGATGCCAATTTCCATATCCGACCGCAGATGGCGGATTGGAAGGTCTCCGACGACAAGCTCACCTACACCTTCACGCTGCGCGAGGGATTGAAGTGGCATGACGGCAGCCCGGTCACGGCGGAGGATTGCGTCGCCTCACTCAAGCGCTGGAGCAAGAACGAGACCATGGGCCAGACGCTCATGGACTTCACCGCCAGCCTGGAAGCGACCGACGAGAAGACCATTACGCTGAAGCTGAAAGAGCCTTATGCGCTGGTGCTGGAATTGATCGGCAAACCCTCCTCGATCGTCCCGTTCATGATGCCCAAGCGCCTCGCCGAAACACCGCCCGGCCAGCAGATCCCCGAGCAGATCGGCTCTGGCCCCTTTAAATTCGTCAAGGCGGAGTTTCAGCCGGGCGTGAAGGCGGTCTATGAAAAGAACAGGGATTACGTGCCGCGCAAGGAGCCGCCGAGCTGGACCGCCGGGGGCAAGGTGGTGAAGGTCGATCGCGTCGAATGGATCACCATGCCGGATGCACAGACCGCCGTGAACGCGCTGCAAGCCGGCGACATCGACTTTGTGGAAAATGTCCCCTTCGATCTCGTGACGACGCTGGCCACCAACAAGGACCTGAAGGTCGAAACCCTGGACAAGCTGGGATTCCAGACCATCGGCCGAATGAATTTCCTTCATCCGCCGTTCGACAACGTCAAGGTCCGCCGCGCTGCGTTCCTGGCCCTGAATCAGAAGGACGTGCTGGACGCGCTGGTCGGCGATCCCAAATACTATCAGGTTTGCGGCGCCGTTTTCGGCTGCAACACGCCGCTCGCCACCGACATCGGCTCGGAATTGCTGGTGAAAGGCAACGGCATGGCGGAAGCGAGGAAGCTGCTTGCCGAATCCGGATACGACGGCACACCCGTCGTGATTATGGCGCCCGGCGATGCCCTGGTGTTCAAGCCGCAACCGATCGTCGCGGCGCAGCTGCTGCGTCAGGCCGGTTTCAACGTCGACCTGCAGGCGACCGACTGGCAGACCGTAGTTTCCCGCCGCGCCAGCAAGAAGCCACCGAAAGAGGGCGGCTGGAACATGCTGTTCACCAACTTCGTCATTGCCGACGTGGTCGACCCTGTTGTTAACATCCTTCTCAACGCCAAGGGCACGAACGGCGCCTGGTTCGGCTGGCCGGAAGACGCCAGGATGGAAGCGATGCGTGATGCGTTCGTGCGCTCGTCCTCAAGCGAGGAGCAGAAGAAGATCGCCGCCGACATCCAGCGCGAAGTGTACGACCAAGCGATCTATGTTCCGCTCGGCCAATGGCGCGGGGTGAGCGCGTGGCGGAAATCACTTTCGGGTGTACTCCACGGCCCAGCCACGCCGGTGTTCTGGAACATCGATAAATCGGAGTGAAGTCCCCTCTCCCCTTGTGGAGGTGGATCGCCAGCGCGAAGCGATGGCGAGACGGGGTTCTCTCCACGAGTTCATCTGCGGAGAGAACCCCTCATCCGGCGCTTCGCGCTCCCTTCTCCCACAAGGGGAGAAGGAAAAATCAGCCGCCGGCCGCATCGGCGGCGGCGAAGCGGATGTCTTCCAGCAGCGACGACGACACCGACGGCACCTGCTCGCCTTCGCTGGCCCTGGAGATGGCGATACGGGTCTTGTTGAAGACGGCGTCGGCGCCGAGGCCCTTGGTCGAGAGGTTCTTCAGAAGCTCGGCGACCAGCACGCTGTGCTCGCCTTTCTGGTCATCCACGACCTTGCCCGGCGTCGCCGACGACAGGATCAGCGCGTTGTCGGGCGCATTGATGGGCGCCAGACCATGGGAGAAGGAGCGGAAGCGGCGCTCATAGGGGTTGCGCCGGGAGGCATCGACCACGACCAGCTTGGCGCGCGCGCCCTGCGCCTTCATCACGTCGAGCACGGACTCGACGCTGACGCCCTCGCGGCGCACGTCGACTTCCTTCCAGATCGTCGCGTCGACCGGGATCATGTAGCTCTCGCGGCCGACCTGCACGCCATAACCGCCGAAGAACAGCATCACGACCGAGTCCGAGCGGATCTTGCCGCGCAGCCGGCCGACAGCGCGGGTCATGTCGTCCTTGTTGGCGTCCTCGATCATCTCGACGTCGAAGCCGTCATGGCGCAGCTGCGCCGACAGCGCGCGCGCATCGTTGATCGGCTGGGTCAGCGGCTCGGCCGCGTCGGGATAATGGCCGTTGCCGATGATCAGCGCGACGCGGGACACCTTGCGGGGCGACTGCGAATAATCCTCGCTGCCGACCGCCTTGGCTGCATCCAGCGCGCGCAGGCTCAAGGCCGCATGCGCGCCGATGGCCAGACCCACCGTGGCCACAAAGGCGGCGACAATCGCCAGCGTGCGGCGGGAGGGTTTCGGCTGCAGTAGCTTCATCACGATCATCCCTGGCGAAATCGTTGGTCGTTGCCGAGGGCGCGACGGGTTGGTCGCGGCCTGTGCTTCCGAGGTTTGAGGGGTTGCCGGAGCGTGTGTCGCTCAATTGCGCTATATTTGCGGCGCCGCAACAAACAAACCCTTAACCGCTCCCACCTCGTGAGGCAACACATAAGCGCGCTTGCCAGACAAGCCATTGATGAAATTCATTTATTTCGTGCGTTTAGAAGAAATTAGGCATCCGGGACAGTGGTTTTACGGCCATCCTGGCGTCAAATTGCCGTCCTCCATTGTGATCTACGTCACATTTGTATTTCCGGCCCCTCCATGCCAGTTTTTGCGCTCTTGCCGGTTTTGGGGCGGGGGGCGGGCGACCAGGGGTCGCAGCCGCGCCTGACCGGTCGCAGTGGGCGAAAGAGATTTCATGGGTTTGCAGTATTTCGCCGGGGCCGCCTACCGCGCGCTGACGGCCGGCAAGGCCGGGCCCTCGCTCTATGACCTCTGCGATGGCGTGCTGCTGAACGGCCATGTGAACGGGCATGGCGGCGACCCGCATCTTTCCAAATTCTACAAGACCGCGCTCGGCAATCCGCCGCTGCGGGCGCTGCTGCGCCGGGCCGGCCTGCCGGAGCTTTCCGACGCGACACGATTTGCCGCATTGCGGGAGGCGCTGACACGCGCCCGCGACGAGGCCGAGCCGGACTGGGAAGCGATCGGCCAACCCGTCGCCGCGCTGCTCGACACCATCGAGCTGTCGCACCCGAAGCCAAAGCCGGCGCCAGCCGATGGCGGCCTGCCCGCCGTGAGCGAGATCGAGCGGGTGATCCGCGCTTCGGCCGCACATCTGCTCGGCTCCTACCGGACATGCGGGTTCCTGCCGACCTATGCCGCCTTCAACCTGATTGGCGACCCTGATTTGCGCGGCCGCGATTTCCTCGCCGCGCTGACCGGGCTGAATGCGCGCGGCTACAAGAACTCGACGCTGCTGTTCAACCTCGCGCGGGTCTTCATCGCCCGCTCGAAGGCGAGAGACATCATCAATCCACCGTGGAAGGGCATCGCCGAGCCGATGTGGCAGCCGATGCAGATCCGTCACCGCTCGGCCTATTACGACGCGTTCTTCACCGAGGCGCTGCTTGGCTATCTCGAAACCGGGCTGGCGTCGGCCGGCGAGACTGAGGCGGCGCGGGCGGCGATATCAGACATGGTCGACTTCTGCCTCAACATCAGCCGCGAGGACGTGCGCTCGCATGACGGCTCGACGGTGGCCGTGATCACGGCGCTGGCGCCGCCGCCGCATCCGCGCTTCTCGCGGTTCTTCACGCAAATCAAGCAGGACCTCGGCTTCGGCGTCTACGTGCCGGACTGCGACACGACCGCGTGTGCATTTTCGGCCGCGACGCAGGCGGGCTCTGATGATCCGATCCTCGACCAGCCGCTGCTCGACTTCTATGCCGGCTACCAGGTGCGCGAGGGCGCCAACGAGCCCAAGGTGACCGTGCCGCTCAACGACAACATCGATTACGAGGGCGGCGTTGCGACCTGGATCGACAATCTCAGGGGCGAGCGGCCCTATGGCAACGACCTCGATCCGACGCTCAATCTCGACATTCTGGAGGTCAGCTTCCGCAATCTGGCGCGCTGGAAGATCATGGAGACGCCGTCGCGGCTCCAGACCATTCACCGCATCATCGGCTTCCAGAAGAGGCTCGCCGAGAGCGGCGCCTTCGCCAATCCGCGCTCGCACATCTATTACCTGCCGGAATTGTACTGCGCCTATTTCGGCCGCTGCTATGCCGCATTCACAGCGCTGCCCACGGCCCCGCGCGCCGCGATCGATCCAGGCGGCACATTCGAGCTCATCCGCGGACGCGTGCTCGCCTATGTCGAGGGCGAGCTGATCGCGGGCGAGATGAACGCCTTCGACGCGGCGCTGGCGCTGATCGCGCTTGGGCATCTCGGCGCCGATGTTGCGACCTACGCGGCGCCGCTGCATTGCATCATCGCTTCGCTCGGCGAAGGCGGCCGGCACGGGCCGTTCCGCGCCTACGAATGGAACAAGATGAAGACGCCGACACGGATCCTCGTCGGCGGGCCCGAGGTCACCTCGGCCTTCGTGCTGATGGGGCTCGCGCTGGCGCGCCGCGGGATGATGGGCCGACGCTAAATTCTTGTTTTGCGCATGATCTTTTCGGAAAACCGGCGCCCACTTTTCCGGATCATGCGCTAGCATCGCGCCAAATTGACGGGGCATTGTGAAGGAGATTGCTGGCCCGCGCCGAAAATCCGCTCCACAATCGGAACGTTGCCCGATCGATTCCCGTTTGGCTTTTTGCATGATCCGGACCTTCACTGCCGCCATTCTGCTTCTCGCGCTGCCACGGCTCGCGCAGGCCGCTGACGTCACCGGCGTGCCAAAGGTCCGCGAGGGCGACCAGGTCACGATCGGCACCACGCGTATTCGCCTGGGCGGCATCGACGCGCCGTCGACCGACCAGCTCTGCCTCAATCCGAAGGGCGAGCGCTGGACCTGCGGGGTCGCCGCGCGCGACGAGCTGATCAAGCATGCCGGAGGCAAGAGCTGGACCTGCCGCACCCGCACCATCGACCGCCGCGGCCGCACGGTCGCGCGCTGCGAGGTCGACGGCGAGGACATCCAGAAGTGGATAGTGAGAAACGGCTGGGCGCTCGCCTTCACCCGCGTCTCGCGCGACTACGAGGCTGACGAGAAGGCCGCGCGCGAGGCCAAGGCCGGGATGTGGCAGGGCGCGTTCATCGCGCCGTGGGACTGGCGCGTGCGCAACAAGAAGACCGCGATCCTCGGCGCCATCAAGCTGCCCGACAACGCACACGCGATCCTGCTCGCCTCGGCCTCGGGCGAGGTCGCGCCCTCGCCCGACTGCACCATCAAGGGCAACGTCAACTCCGCCGGCGAATGCATCTATCACAAGCCGACCAGCCGCTGGTACGCGCAGATCAAGATGAAGATCTCCAAGGGCACGCGCTGGTTCTGCTCGGTCGAGGAAGCCGAAGCCGCCGGCTGCCGCGAGACGCGGCGGTAGAGGTCACCTCGCCCCGCTTCCGCCTTCGCTAAGGGTTCGGCGGACAAGTGCGGGAAGAGGGAGTAAAACGGTGGTGTGACCGATCAACCCATCGACCAGCTTCCCCACGCCCATCACCACGCCCGGCTCGAGCGCGTGCTGCTGATCATGCTAGCCGTCGTGCTGGCCTACACCGCGGTCGCCTATCTCGTACTGCCTGCGGCCTGGACGCATTACGAGCATCAGAAGGACCTCGCCAGCTTGCCGATGGTGACGCGCACCAGGCAGGGCATTCCCGGCGACGCCATCAATGTCGGGCTGATCGGCAACGAAAAGGAAGTGCTGTGCGCGATGAACGCCGCCAAATGGTACCCGGCCGATCCCGTGACGTTCAGATCTTCGATTGAGATTGCCGGCAGCGTGCTGCTCGACCGCGCCTATCCCGATGCGCCCGTAAGCCCCCTGTTCTATCTCGACCGGCGCGAGGATCTCGCCTTCGAGAAGCCGGCCGGCAAGAGCGCCGACCGCCGCCATCACGTGCGGTTCTGGAGAGTGCTCGACAAGGGCGAGGAGCAGCGGCCGGTCTGGCTCGGCGCGGTCACCTTCGACAGGGGCGTCGGCGTCAGCCATTTCACCGGCGCCATCACCCATCACATCGATGCTGACATCGACGCCGAGCGCGACGCCCTTGCAAAGGACATCGAGGATGCCGGCATGGCGACCGACAAATATCAGGTGACCGGCGTTGGGCCGACGCTGACGGGACGCAATGGCGGCGGCGATCCCTATTACACCGATGGCGAGGTCTGGCTGCTGCGCCTGGTCGACGACTGCCAGAAGCAGACCGGGCCGGTCACGACACTGCCGAGCCCGCCCGCGACCGAGCTGAAAGATCAGATCTGGCATGTGATCGCGGAATTGTTGCCAAAATAGGCCCGGTGCGAGCTTGAATTTATGCTCAATAAACTGCATTGCATGATCTGGAGCGCGATGAAGTTATCGCGCGCCAGATTCGCGATTGAGCATGATCTTATCGGAAGACCGGTGCTCACTTTCCGGATCATGCCCAAAGAAAACAAGGAACAGAAGCAATGACCGTTCGCGCGGGCCGTGAATTTCTGGCCCTTCCCGGCCCCACGACGATGCCCGACGAAGTGCTGCAGGCGATGCATCGCCCGGCGCTCGACATCTACTCCAGGGACATGGTCGACCTGAGCGACGGCCTGCACGCCGATCTCTCGAAGCTGTTTGCGACCAGGAACAAATCCTACATCTACATCTCCAACGGCCATGGCGCCTGGGAAGCGGCGCTCACCAACGTGCTGTCGCGCGGCGACAAGGTGCTGGTGCTGGAGAGCGGACGCTTTGCAGTCGGCTGGGGCCATGCGGCGAGCCTGATGGGCGCCGAGGTGGAAATTCTCAAGGGCGACTGGCGGCGCGCGGTGCGGCCGGAAGAAGTCGAGGCGCGGCTGCGCCGAGACAAGAACCACGAGATCAAGGCCATTCTGGTGGCGCAGGTCGACACGGCCTCGGGCGTCTTCAACGACATCGAGGCGATCGGCAAGGCGATCAAGGCCTCTAGCCATCCCGCGCTGTACATGGTCGACGCGGTGGCCTCGCTCGCCTGCATGCCGTTCGAGATGGACAAATGGGGCATCGACGTCGCGATGAGTGGCTCGCAGAAGGGCCTGATGACGCCGCCCGGCCTCGGCTTCGTCACCGCGAATGATCGCGCCAGGGACGTGCACAAGAAAGCCGACATGCGCACGCCCTATTGGGACTGGAGCGAGCGCGAAGGCACCGAGCATTACCGCCGCTATGCCGGCACCGCGCCGGTGCATCTGTTGTTCGCGCTGCGCAAGGCGGTCGATATGCTCTGGGAGGAAGGGCTCGACAACGTGTTCCAGCGCCACCGGCTGCTTGCCGAAGCCGTGCGGCGCGCGGTCGCGGTGTGGGCCGAAGGGCAGGTGCTCGGCTTCAACATCGCGGAAGCGAGCGAGCGCTCCGACACGGTGACGACGGTGACGGTCTCCGGCGATTACGATCCGGCCAAGCTGCAGCGCTACTGCAAGGAGAAATGCGGTCTCGTGCTCGGCACCGGCATCGGCGACCTGCAGGGCCAGGCCTTCCGCATCGCCCATATGGGCCACGTCAACGCGCCGATGATTTTGGGCACGCTCGGCGTCGTCGAGGTCGGCCTCAACGCGCTCGAGATTCCGCATGGCAAGGGCGGGCTGGAGGCGTCGGTCAGCTATCTCGGCGAGAACGTCGGCGCGCTGTGAATAGTTTGAATTGATGCCGCAGCGACAGGCATAGGCCGCCTCTGGCGGCCGTTCTTAGAACGCCGAAGCAAAGCTTCGGCTATGTCGCATCGATAGATGCGATCCGGGTGAGCGGTTTGTCTCCGCGGACAAACTGCTTTTGGCGCCCGCGGATGCGACCCCTCATCCGGCGCTTCGCGCCACCTTCGCCGACAAGGGGAGAAGGAAGAGAAGCAGCGCTAATATCTCTTTTCATGCATTCCGGCGGTCGCTGCAAAGTTGCCAACGGGGGTTCGCCGAACAGTTCGCGATGGCAACGGCGAAGCGCCCCCAGTGCTCGTGAACAAAATCCGCAAAGACTATGCAAAACGGCTGCAATATTAAAAACGGCATTTTGTTGGTGTTTGCCGCAAACGCATAGTCCAAGCGACATGGGTCGTGACACATACTCCTGGCGCCAACGGTATGTGATACAAGTTCCGCGGCGACGAGACTACCGGCTGCACCCTTAACGATTGAGGAGGGCATGCGGAATGTTGACGTTTCGAACCTCACTCACCTGCACGGTGATGGCTTTTATCGGCGCTCTTGCCGTTTTGCTGATCGCCATTCAGGTCCGCTCGCTTCGTTGGGCAACGAAGGAAGCTGCGTCCGCCTATATGGACGCAACCAGCTCGAAGGCCTTGGGACGCCTTCAGACGGAGATCGCCGCGATAGCTTCGTTGGCGCATGTGCTGGCGACCAGTTCCAGCATAGCCGATTCAAATGAGAGAACCGAGACCGGCCCCGCGATCTCACTGTTCAAGGCCGCGCTGCAGGAACTGCCCCAAATGGACAGTATCTATGCCGGTTTCGAAAATGGCGCCTGGTTGCAGGTGCGGCGCATTGGCGACCTCAACGACGAGCAACGCGAGAGGCTTCGTACGACGCCTGGGGCCACCGTTGCGATCAATTTGATCCGCCCTGCGCAAAGTGGCGAACTGCCGATGCGACGAATCTTTGAAGATGGGCAAGGCAACGAAGTCGGACAGCTCGACCTCTGGAAATACGGATACGACGCGCGCAACCGGTCCTGGTATCGCGAGACGATGAAAGCCGACCGTCCGCTGGTCTCGTCGCCGTACCTTGCGTTTAGCATCGGCGCACCCGTGATCACGGTTAGCGCACCCTTGCGAGGGAAAGTCCCCGGGGTCCTTGCCGCAGATCTCAAGCTCGACACCTTCAGCGATTTCGTCCAGGCGCAACGACCTGGGGAGCACGGTATCGTCTTGATTTTCGACTCGATGGGCTCGCTCATCGCCCATCCCGACTTTGCGCAGCTCGTTGTCGATGCGATGACACATCCATCCCCACAACATTTGCCAAACGTCAAGGAGATCAACACCGGCGTCGTGGCAGCAGCCTTGCGGGCATCGCTCGGTCGCGACCGCTTTGAAGGAAGCGTCCGTGACGACCAGGGGCGGGACTATCTGTTCAGGATGGCAAAAGTCACTCTGGGCGAGCAGTACAACGCCAACATTTTGCTGCTGGCGGCCCAGGATGACTTTGCTCAAAATGTTCGGAGCCTGCAGTTCACCGGACTAATGCTCGCAACTATCGCCGGCGCCGCCTTCATTCCCGTGGTCTGGATATTTGCCAGCGGAATGTCGCGATCCCTGAAAAACATAACGGCTCAGGCGATCAAGCTTCAGACGATGGCTGCGCCCGACCCCTCGTCAGTCGCATCGCGCATCAAGGAAGTTCACGAGCTCGGCGGCGCCATGGAGCTCGCGCAGCGCGCCATATGGTCGTTCGCGCACTTTATCCCCAAGGAAATCGTCCGGAGGATCATCGACAATTCCATCTCCACCGAGCTTGGCGGGGTCCGGGACGAGATTACCGTGATCTTCACCGACGTCCGGGATTTCACGGCGATCGCCGAGTCCGCCGACCCTGACGTTCTCATGCACCAGCTGTCGCGCTATTTCTCCGTGCTTACAGAGGCGTTCCTCGCCGAAGGCGGAACGGTCGACAAGTTCATTGGTGATGCGGTGATGGTGTTCTGGAACGCACCCAATCCGCAGCCTGACCACGTTGGGCGGGCCTGCCGGGCAGCCCTTGCGGGCAGAGCGGCGTGTGACAGACTCAACTGCCAGTTCGAAACTGAAGGTCTAAAGCCGTTCTTCACGCGGTTTGGCATTCATGTCGGGGAAGCCGTCGTCGGCAATCTTGGCTCGACGGAGCGCATGAACTACACGGCCCTTGGCAATACGGTAAATCTGGCGGCGCGCCTCGAAGGCCTGAACAAGCAGTTTGGGACCAATATCCTTGTGAGCGAAGGCGTCTATTTGCGGGCCCGGGACTGTTTCCAGTTCAGGGCTTTGGAGCCTGTCCTGGCCAAGGGCATGACCAAGAAAACACTCGTTTTCGAGCTCGTCGGGGCATCGACATGAAATCAGCTTCGGTCCTGCGAGTTGTCGTGCTCGGATTGCTCGTTTTGCGGATCGTGCTCGTCGGTCCGACGGTTCGCGCAGACGAAGGCACCATTAAAATCGGCATTCTGCATTCTCTGTCCGGCACCATGGCAATCAGCGAGTCAGTACTTAAGGACACGGTTCTCATGCTGGTAGCCGACCAGAACAGCAAAGGAGGGTTGCTCGGACGCAAATTGGAACCGATCGTCGTTGATCCGGCGTCCGATTGGGACGCGTTTGCCGAAAAAGCCCGGGAATTGCTCACGAAGGAAAAGGTCGCGGTCGTGTTCGGCTGCTGGACTTCCGCCTCCCGAAAATCCGTTCTGCCAATCTTCGAGCAGTTGAACGGCCTGCTCTTCTATCCCGTGCAATACGAAGGCGAAGAGAGCTCGCGCAACATCTTCTACACGGGAGCCGCGCCCAATCAGCAGGCGATTCCGGCGGTTCGATATTTGATGAGCAAGGAAGGAGGCGAAATTCGCAGGTGGGTTCTGCTCGGCACTGACTACGTCTATCCGCGCACGACCAACCGGATCTTGAGCGCGTATTTGACCGCCGAGGGCGTATCCCCAGACGATATCACGACGATTTATACGCCATTCGGCTATTCCGAATGGCGGGGAATCATCGAGCGGATCAAAGCCATCGGCTCGGAGGGAAAAAAGACCGCGGTCATATCAACCATCAACGGAGATGCAAACACGTACTTCTACAGAGAGCTCACAGCCCAAAAGCTGGACGCCAAGGCAATTCCAGTCATGGCGTTCTCGATCGGTGACCGCGAGTTGCACGGTGCTGACATCGTCCCCGTTGGACACCTAGCGGCCTGGAATTACTTCCAATCGATCAAGTCACCGGAAAACGCAGCCTTCATCAAGATGTGGGCCGACTTCAACGAGCAGCGCGACAAAATCACGAATGACCCGATGGAAGCCACGTTCATCGGCTTCAGGATGTGGGCGCAAGCCGTTGTCCAAGCCGGCACCATCGATGTCAACGCAGTCCGCCAGGCCATGTACGGTCAAAGAGTCAAGGCTCCGAGCGGCTTTGAGGTTGTGATGAACACCAATCATCATCTTTCCAAGCCAGTGTTCATAGGCAAAATAAATTCTTCCGGGACCTTCGACGTCGTTTGGCAGTCAACCAACCCGGTGCGCGCCGATGCCTGGAGCAGGTATCTCCCCGAAAGCGCCAAGCGTACGGCTGATTGGACCTTTCCTTGGGTCTGCGGGGGGTGCATGGAGCCGACCTACAAAGAATGGTGACGTCTCCGGCCTTGTCGGGCGATGCTGCGGGACTTCCGATTATGCGCCCTAAAATTTGGATGTGTCTGCAAATGTGAAGGGTTTCGGACGCCGGCCGCCGAACACGCCGCGCCGTCCCTCAAGCGGCCGGCATCCGAAACCCTTCACAAAATCCGACATAGAACGCAATGTTGCGTTCCTGCCGAAAACGCATAGCGGACAGGGACCGACTTACTGCTGAATGGGTCGGCCGTGATCGCCCCCTGCGCAGAGGACACCAATCCACGGGATGACGACGATCCACACTCCACTGCCTCGCGGCGTCATCCATTGCTCGAGACAAGTGAATGCAGCGGCAACGTTTCCAACCGGGTACGGCCTAGCATTACAGTTGCCCTTTATGAGCGGTTCTGAATCCATGGGCAACCATGATTCGAAGATCGTGGGCGCAGACAGCGTCGATTGAAGAGACGCTTGCGCTGTGGGCGGCGTCGCTTCGTGAGATCAAGCAACGGATACGTCCGTTGTTCAATCAAGATCGTGTTGCGACGAATGCCGGCTTGTTTCTGGAAGGCCTGCTCGGAGATGAGCAACGCAAGACCGGATGGATGCGCGCGGAAGCGGCTGGCGATCCCGGCCCATGGCGGCAGCAGGCGATCCTGGGTCGCAGGGATTGGGACGCGGATGCTTTGCGCGATATCGTTCGCGACTATGTCATCGAGCATTTGGCGGATGACGATGCGGTGCTGGTGATCGACGAGACCGGCTTTCTCAAACAGGGTAAGGCGTCGTGCGGGGTAGCGCGGCAATACACGGGTTCCGCGGGCAAAATCACCAACTGCCAGATCGGCGTCTTCGCTGCCTACGTTTCGTGCCACGGCCATGCTTTCATCGATCGCGCGCTGTATCTTCCGAAGGAATGGACCGACGATCCGGATCGCCTCAAAGCCGCGTACGTGCCCCCCGACGCCGGCTTTGCAACCAAACCCAAGCTTGCGACGAGAATGATCGCACGCGCCATAGCCGCGGCTGTCCCATTCGAGTGGGTTGCTGGCGATACGGTCTACGGTGTCGGCGACATCGAACAGCAACTACGCCAGGCGGGCAAAGGCTATGTACTCGGAGTCAGCAGCGCTCATGTATTCCATTCCCGGGGCAAGCGTCGATCGGTCGCCGGCACGGCCGCCGACATCGCCCGGACGCGGCCTGCGTCCGACTGGAAACGCCTGTCCGCAGGAGCCGGGACCAAAGGACCGCGGCTGCATGATTGGTGCTATCTCGAATTGGCCGATCTGGAAGTCGAAGAATCAAACGACGCAAATCCGGGTCTGTGGACGCGCGGTCTGCTGATCCGTCGCCATATCGCCGATGGCGATCTCGCCTTCTTCACCACCTGGTGCCCAGCGGGAACATCCATCGAAACACTGGTGGCAGTCGAAGGCCATCGGTGGGCAATCGAAGACAGTTTTGAGACCGCCAAGAACGAGTTCGGGCTCGATCACAACGAGAGCAGATCCTGGCATGGCTGGCATCGCCACGTTTCCATGGCGATGCTCGCCTTCGCCATGATGGCGGCGATCCGACATCGCGCCAATCCGCCGCCAAAAAAAACCAAACGCCGAACCACGGCAAAAACCAGCGCATCGCCACGCCGTCATTGATCCGTTGGTCAATCCAGGAAGTCCGCCGCATCGCCATCAGACTCGCTCGAAAGCGAATCCAACCCGCACATATCATTGCATGGTCATTCTGGCGTAGAGCTCACCAAGCCGCCGCTCAACGTGCGCACTTCAAAGCAAAACGGCAACTGTAATGCTAGGAGTTGCCGCCATGAAAATCGCGGCCTTAAAGCGCTTCGCTGCAGGGGTGACACTACTCGCTTTGATGGGCTCGGCGACCGCCTTCGCGCAACTAAGCAATAAGCCCAACGTTGTTTTTATTCTCGCCGATAATGTCGGCTACGGCGACCTTGGGTCATATGGCGGCGGAGAGTTGCGCGGGGCTCCGACGCCGCGCCTCGATGCACTGGCTCAAGAGGGATTGCGTCTCACGCAATTCCTAGTGGAACCAGCTTGTACTCCCTCGCGTGCGGCGCTTATGACTGGACAATACTCGATACGCAACGGTCTGTCGCTGATCGCCATTGAGGGCAGCCCCTACACACTTCCCGCTAACGCCTTCACCATGGGCGAGTTGTTCAAGAGTGTTGGCTATGCCACCGCGATCTTCGGGAAATGGCACCTTGGAAGTGCTCCCCAAAGTTTGCCGACCGCGCACGGCTTTGATGAGTTCTACGGTATCCCGCCAGACATTAGCTGGGATGCAGCAACATATCCGACGACAATCGCCCTCACGCACTCCATCAATGAGCCGTACGAAGTGTTACTGAGAACGGGGCCGCAGATCGTTGAGGCGAAGGCAGGCGGCCCGTTGCAGACGGTGAAGCCATTTACAGAGGAGGTACGTGCCAGCATTGACAATGAATTGGTGGACAAATCAATAGATTTCATGCGGCGTCAGAAGGCCGCTGGGAAGCCCTTCCTCCTCTACCTGCCGTTCTCGATGGGACACTTCCCGAACCTGCCTTCGCAGCAGTTCAAGGGCAAGTCGCGGATCGGCAATTACGGCGACAAGATAATGGAGGGGGACTACCACGTCGGCCAGATCCTCGACACGCTGAAGGAACTTGGCGTTGACGACAACACCATCGTCGTCTTTGCCTCTGATAACGGGCCACAAGGCCAAACCGCTCGCGAACACGGCAACCAAGGAACACCAGACATGGGCAATTCTGGACCGTTCCGAGGGGAGTTAGGGGAAGCGACTGAAGGCGCGATACGGACCGCAGCGATGATCCGTTGGCCCGGCAAGGTCAAGCCGCACACAACCACATACGCCATGTTCTCGATAATGGACTTCTTGCCGACTTTCGCCCACATCGTCGGCGGCAAGATGCCAACGGACCGGCCGATTGACGGCGTCGATCAAATCGACGTTTTGCTCGGCAGCACAGCCGTAGGACGTCGCGAAAGCCTTCTGAGCTTTATCGGTGCAGACCTCGTCGCCGCGCGGTGGAAGCAGTGGCGCATTTACTTTACCGACGTCCATCCGACCGGCATTGGGCCGCAGCGCCAGCCCGGTATGTTCTCCGCCAGCGCTCCGATGGCTGGCTACCCGAAGATTTACAACATTGAAATGGACCCACACGAGGACCTCATTGTTGCAGCAATGTTTGGCTGGGTATCGGAGCCGGCGCTCAAGGCTGTCGAGGAGTACCTGGCAACGCTCAAGAAATATCCAAATCCGCCTCCGCCGAACATCACGCAATTTCGCAGTGGTGGCTAACTGAGATCAGCGTTGCTGCGCTGTGGCGAAATGTGCGCGTCTGGCACAAAGCGTCATTTCGGCGCCCTGCCAAATCCAGTCGCTGCCGGACCAAAGCGGACATTGAGCAAACCGCGCCATTCAAGCTCGATGTATGAGTTCCCGCCCGCGTGATCTCCTCCGAAAGCCGGTGTCCACCCTTCATCAAGTGCGGGGCAGACTTTTCCGGATCATGCGCTAAAACCTCTTCCTGACACCCGCGGACGCAATCAGCGTGGCTACCGACAGGACAATGCAGACCATCAACGCGAGATCGTAATTGCCGTAGCGGTCGCGCAACAATCCGGCGGCGGTCGGCCCGAGCAAGCCCGCCAGCGCGAACGACGTGTAAACGGTGCCGATAATCCGGGAGATTTCCTTGTTGCCAAAGCTGTCGGCAATCACGGTGGGCAGCAGCGCAATGCAGAGGCCGTAGGTTACTCCAAAAAGCGCTGCGACGACGAAATAGACGCTCGTGCCCCATGGGTTCGTCACCCACAGGATCGACGTGATCAGCATCAGCACCAGCGCGCCGCGGATCATCGCGACCCGGCCGATGCGGTCGGCCCAGGATCCTCCACCGACGCGCGCGGCAAGGCTCGCCAGTCCGATTACGGAAATGATGGCCGCCGCATACATGCGTTCGCCGCTCACTTCGGCAACGTGCTGCGGCAAATGGACGAGCGCCATGAACGACAGCACAGCCGCGCCAAAGCTGCAGAAATAAAGCTGGTAGAATTGCCTGTCGCGAAGCGCAGCGCCGAGACTCATTCCCGAAATCGTCGTCTCGCCCGGCCCCGGCATCGCCGCATCCAGATCCCCGTCGGGATTGAGCCCGCGTTCGCCGGGATCGGCAACCAGGACGAAAGCGGCGAGAAGGCCGGCTGAAAGACAAACAACCGCGAAACCGACATACAGGGACCGCCAGCCAAAGGTATCAGCTGCGCTCGCGGCGATAACGGGAAATATCAGCGTGCCGATGCTGACGCCCGTGGTCGCCAGCCCCGACGCAAAGCCGCGACGCTTATAGAACCAGCGCTGGATCAATCCGAGCAAGGGCACGTAGATCGCGCCGTTGCCGAAGCCGACGGCCATGCCATAGCAAACGACCAGCGGCGCATAGGATCTCGCCAGCGACGCACCCAGGAGCCCTGCCGCCATCAGGACGACTCCGCCTCCGACCACCACGCGCGGTCCGCGCTTCTCGGCGAGCGAACCCGCGATCGGTCCGATCACGAAGGCCATCACCTGGCTGAACGAAAAGATGAAGGCAGCCTGCCCCCGTCCGATCCCGAAATCGGCTTCAAACAAATGAAACAGCACCGGCGTCGAATAGGTGATGCCGGACGACAACATCAAAAGAACGAATCCGCCCCAGACAATGATCCACCCATAGAAGAGACTGGATCGGGGCATTTCCAACGCAACGGACTTTGCTCGTTCAGCCATCATCTGCTCCCGGGTGAGAAATGCGCGTTGACGTGGAATGCTAGGGAACCGCCGCCGCGCCGTCTTGGCCGCGAGCGACAACAGATTTGGTCTGGAGCGCAAGCCGGGGTGCCAAACCGAGAACAGAAGTCCTCCGAGGAGAGGAGGATCGACTTTTGACGCCTTTCCCGGGTCTCGGTTTTGGTGCTAACTGCGTCCGCCTAAAAAGGCCGCAGTGACCAATAAAAGTGACTTGGGGGAGTGTGAGTGGCGTCGGTTGAATTGCGCGGCCTGACCAAGCGATATGGATCGCTCAGTGTGGTCGATGACGTCTCCTTGCGGATCGATCACGGGCAACTCGTCTGCCTGCTCGGCCCTTCGGGATGCGGCAAGACCACGACCTTGCGGCTGATCGCAGGCTTCGTCGAACCGACCTTGGGTGAAATCGCCGTCGGCGAGCGCGTGGTGTCGTCGCCGGCCAGGACCGTGCCGCCCGAGAACCGGAAGATGTCAATGATCTTCCAGAGCTACGCGCTGTGGCCGCACATGACGGTCGCGGAGAACATCATCTATGGTCTCCGTTTGCGCAAACTCGACCGCGAGGCTATCGGCAAGAAGCTCGCTGCGATTCTGGCCACCACCAAACTCGAGCCGCTGGCGCAGCGCTACCCCGGCGAGCTCTCCGGCGGCCAGCAACAGCGCGTCGCGCTGGCGCGGGCGCTGATCGTCGAGCCGGAGACGCTGCTTCTCGACGAGCCGCTCTCCAACCTCGACGCGAACTTGCGCGAGGAGATGCGCTTCGAGATCCGCCGGTTGCACGATCGGTACCGCTACACCACGGTCTATGTGACCCATGACCAGTCGGAAGCGATGACGACCGCCGACCTGATCGCGGTCATGAATGCCGGCAAGATCGACCAGCTCGGCACGCCCGAAGACATCTACGACCAGCCGCAATCGGAATTCGTGGCGCGCTTCATCGGCGCCAGCAATGTGATCAAGGCCGTGGCGCGTGACGCGAACCATGTTTCGTTTGCGGACACGACCTTGCAGGTTATCGGCGCGAAGTTGACGGCCGGGCAGAGCGCGCCGGTGGCGATCCGCCAGCATGACATTCGGCTTTCCACGCAGCCTACGGCCAATCCGCAGAACGCGCTGAAGGCGCGCGTGACGCGCCAGGTGTTTCTGGGCGCGAGCCGCGACTATCTGGTCGAGGTAGCCGACGGCACGACGCTGCGTGTCGTCACGTCGCCCGGCAATATCGTCGGCGAGGGCAGCGATGTCTGGCTCACGCTGCCGCCCGATCGCTGCCGGGCGCTGAGCCGGTAAGAACAAGGGAGCGCGCGATGAAGAAGCATTCCTTTTCTCGGCGCGACGTTTTGAAGGGCACGACCGCGCTCGCGCTCGGCACGGTGTTCGCCACCCCCGCCCGCGCCGTCGCGCCGCCGGCGGCGACGATCACGCCGCAGCTGATCGATGCCGCGAAAAAGGAAGGCAAGGTCGTGCTCTATTCCTCGATGGACCTGCCGGTCGGGGAAAAGCTCGGCAAGGCCTTTGAGGCGGCTTATCCGGGCATCGAGATCCAGATCGAGCGCTCCGGCTCGGAGCGGCTGTTCCAGCGCATCGCCCAGGAGTTCTCCTCCAACATCCATGCCGCCGACGTGATCAACTCGTCGGACGCGGCGCACTTCATCCCCTGGAAGAAGAACGGCTGGCTGATGCCGTTCGTCTCCGAGGACATCGCGAAATATTTTCCGGAAGCCTATCGCGATCCGGACGGATTGTTCGCGACCTCGCGTATCTGGCTGTCGTCGATCGCCTGCAACACCAATCTGGTGAAGCCGGAGGATGCGCCGAAGAGTTTTGCCGACCTGCTTGACCCGAAATGGGCGGGCAAGATGGTCAAGGGCCATCCGGCCTATTCCGGCACCATCATGACCGCGACCTTCCAGCTCGTGCGTGAGCTCGGCTGGGAGTATTACGAGAAGCTTTCGAAGCAGCGCGTCATGCAGGTGCAGTCCTCGACCGATCCGCCGAAGAAGCTGTCGCTCGGCGAGCGCGCGGTCATGGCCGACGGCAATGAATATGGCGTGGTGCTGCTCAAGGAAGCGGGTCAGCCAGTCGAGCCGATCTATCCGACCGAGGGCACGCCGACCATCTCGGGCCCGACCGGCATCTTCGCCAGCGCGCCGCATCCGAACACCGCAAAGCTGTTCCAGGCCTGGCTGCATACCCGCGAGACGCAGCAATTCTTCATGGACTTCACCGCGCAATATTCGGTGCATCCGCAGGTCACCTCGAAGCCGGGGCGGCGGAAACTCTCCGACATCAAGCTGATGAAGGAGGATCCGGCCGGCGTCGACGCGCAAAGCGAAGAGATCAAGACGCGCTATGCGAAGCTGTTTCGGGTGTGATGTGATGGTCGCGATCTTACATGCTGTTTTCTTACCTCGCCCCGCTTGCGGGGAGAGGTCGGATCGCATCGCAGATGCGATCCGGGTGAGGGGGACCCTCTGCATACGTCGCTACCAGAATTCGCGGAGACAGCCCCTCACCCCAACCCTCTCCCCTCAAGTGCGGGACGAAGGAGCACAGCGTGCTGCGCAGTGACACTATGACCATCACGACAACCACCGACACCTCCAAATCCCGCATCGACTTCACGGCGCCGGTGCTGTGGCTGTTCGCCATCGTGCTGGTCGCGCTGGTCCTGCTGCCGCTGTCGTGGCTTGCGGTCTATAGCTTCACCGACAAGGCACGGCATCCGACGCTGCAGAACTTCGTCACGCTGTTCTCCGATCCCGACTTCCTCGATCCCCTGCTCACCACTGCGATCATCGCCTTCAGTTCGGCGGCGATCTGCTGCGTCGTGGCGGCACCAATCAGCTGGCTGGTGTCGCGCACGGACATGCCGGGCCGCCAGACCATCCGCGCACTGGTGACCGCATCGTTCGTGACGCCGCCCTTCCTCGGCGCGGTCGCCTGGGAGCTGCTCGCGGCACCCAATAGCGGCCTGCTCAATCAGCTCTATCGATTCCTCACTGGTGCCGAGTCCGACAGCTATCTCTTCAACATCTATTCGATGGGCGGGATCATCTTCGTGATCTCCTGCTACACCTTTCCCTTCGTGTTCGTGCTGGTGGCGAACGCGCTCGACACCATGCCGGGCGAGCTGGAAGATGCTTCCGCGATCCTTGGCGCGAAAGCCTGGACCACGGCGCGGCGCGTGACTATTCCGCTGGCGCTGCCGGCGCTGGTGGCGGGTTCGCTGATCGCCTTCCTGCAGGCGATGACGCTGTTCGGCTCGCCCGCGATCCTGGCGCTGCCGGCGGGCTTCCACACCATGACCACCAAAATCTGGAGCCTGTTCCAGTATCCGCCAAAACTCGAGCTCGCCGCCGCGGCCGCCGTGCCGCTGCTGCTGCTCACCATCCTGCTGCTGCAGGCGCAAAAATTCATCCTCGGCCGCCGCAGCTACTCGGTGGTCGGCGGCAAATACGGCGCGCCACGCCGCGTCGAGATGGAAGGCTGGCGCTGGGCGGCGTTCGCGTTCTGCATGCTGGTGTTGATGGCACCGGTGTTCCTGCCCTATTTCGCGCTGCTCAATGCCGCCTTCTCGCCGAACGCAACCACACTCGCGACGCCGTGGACGCTGACCTTCCACAACGTCGTTTTCGTGTTCACCGAGCTTTCCTCGACGGCCCTCGTGCTGAAGAACACGGTGATCCTGGGGACTGCGACCGCGACCATCGGAACCATTCTCGCGCTCGTCATCGCCTATGTCACGACGCGAAGGGCGATCGCGGGTTCGCGTGTGCTTGGCTTTCTCGCCACGGCTCCGGTCGCGGTGCCCGGCATTGTACTCGGCGTCGGGCTGTTCCTGAGCTACACACGGCCGCCGCTGGTGCTCTACGGCACGCTGTGGATCCTGCTGGTTGCCTACCTCACCATCAACCTGCCGCAGGCCTATCAGCAATTGCAGGCGGCGTTCGCGACCATCCATCCGGAGCTGGAAGACGCGAGCCGCATCCTCGGCGCCACCCGGCTGCAATCGCTGATCCGGATCACCGCGCCGCTGCTTCGCACCGGCGTGATCGCGACCTGGTGCTTCATCTTCATCGGTGTGATGCGCGAGCTGTCGGCAGCGATCGTGCTGTTCACCTCGCAGACCAAAGTGCTTTCGGTCCTGATCTACGACCTCAACGAAAGCGGCGACCTCGCCGCGATCGCCGTACTCGGCATCGCGATGCTGGTGATCACTTTTGCCGTGGTGCTGGCGGTGAATCGAATTCCGATGCTCGGGACGAATGCGCGCTAACCATCCGTAGGGTCGATCGACTGAAGCGTGCCCATCAGCCGCGCCCCCGTTTCGCCCTTCTGGTAATTCCGCCCGCGGAACCGATATAAGGCAGACGACCATCGCTCCAACCGATCGTCATTGCCGGGCTTGATCCGGCAATCCCTCGCCCTGAGAAAAAAAACCTCCTTTTCGATGGATGCGCGTGTCAAGCCCGCGCATGACGAGTGAGCCGAAGACCGAACGAGGATCGCGTGAACAAGAGCATCAAACCACCCGTCGCGCCGCGCCGTCCGCATTCCTTTACGACCCACGGCATCACGGTGAACGATGACTACGCCTGGCTGAAGGACAAGAACTGGCAGGAGGTGCTGCACGACCCGAGCGTGCTGGATGGCGACATCCGCAAATATCTGGAGGCCGAGAACACCTATACCGAGGGCCTGCTCGGCCATACCTCTGCCCTGCAGAAGAAGCTGGTTGCCGAGATGCGCGGGCGCATCAAGGAGGACGATTCCAGCGTGCCGTCGCCGGACGGCGATTACGCCTATTTCCGGAAATTCCGCGAGGGCGGGCAGCACGAGATGTTCGGCCGCATGCCGCGCCACGGCGGCGCGGAGAAGATCGTGCTCGACGGCGACCAGCTCGCCGAGGCTTGCGAGTATTTCAAGTTCGGCGGCAGCCGGCATTCACCCGATCACGGGCTGCAGGCCTGGAGCGCCGACACCAAGGGCTCCGAATATTTTTCCATGCGCGTGCGCGACTGGACGAGCGGCAAGGATCTCGACGATCTCGTCGAGGAGACCGACGGCACGGCCGTGTGGAGCAAGGACGGCAAGAGCTTTTTCTATGTCAAGCTCGACGACAACCATCGTCCGCGGCAGGTGTTCTGGCATCGCCTCGGCACGAAGCAGGCGGAAGACGTCCTCATCTACGAGGAGCATGACACCGGCTGGTTCACCCATCTGCATGAGAGTACCAGCGGGCGGTTTTGCGTGATCGCCGGCGGCGACCACGAAACATCAGAGCAGCGGCTGATCGACCTGGCAAATCCCGATGCGCCGCCGCGTCTCGTCGCCGCGCGCAAGGAAGGCGTACAGTATTCGATCGCCGACCGAGGCGATAAGTTGTTCATCCTCACCAATGCCGACGACGCAATCGACTTCAAGATCGTCACCACGCCGCTCGGCTCGCCCGAGCGCAAGAACTGGCGCGATTTGATCGCCCATCGCAAGGACATCTATATTCTCGAACACGATCTTTATTCGGGCCACCTGGTGCGGCTGCAGCGCGCCAACGCTTTGCCTTCCATCATCATACGTGATCTCAAGACGAATGAAGAGCACGCGATCGCCTTCGACGAGGCCGCCTATTCGCTGGATACGATGGGCTCCTACGAGTTCGACACGACGAACTTGCGCTTTTCCTATTCGTCGATGACGACGCCCTCGGAAATCTACGACTACGACATGGCAAGCCGCACGCGCACGCTTCGCAAGCGCCAGGAGATTCCCTCCGGCCATGACCCGGCGGACTACGTCACGACACGTATCATGGCGAAGTCGGATGATGGCGCCGAGGTGCCGATCTCGCTGCTGCATCGCCGAGATCTTGTTCGCGACGGCAAAGCGCCGCTGCTGCTTTACGGCTACGGCTCCTACGGCGTGGCGATGCCGGCTTCCTTCAACGCCAACCGCTTGTCGCTGGTCGACCGCGGCTTCGTTTATGCCATCGCACATATCCGCGGCGGTACCGACAAGGGCTGGAGCTGGTATCTCGACGGCAAGCGCGAGAAGAAGACCAACAGCTTTGACGATTTCGCGGCCTGTGCGCGCACGCTGTGTGATGCGAAATATACCAGCACCAAACGCATCGTCGGCCATGGCGGCAGCGCCGGCGGTATGCTGATGGGCGCAGTGGCGAACCGCGCCGGCGAATGGTTTGCCGGCATCGTCGCCGAAGTGCCTTTCGTCGATGTGCTCAACACCATGCTCGACGACAGTCTGCCGCTGACGCCGCCGGAATGGCCGGAATGGGGCAACCCGACCGCCAGCGAAAAGGATTTCCGCACCATCCTGTCCTATTCGCCCTACGATCAGGTCGCGGCGAAGGAATATCCGGCGATCCTCGCGATGGGAGGGTTGACCGACCCGCGCGTGACCTATTGGGAGCCGGCGAAATGGATCGCACGGCTGCGCGCGACCATGACCGGCGGCGGACCAGTGCTGTTGCGCACCAACATGGGCGCGGGCCATGGCGGAGCCTCAGGCCGTTTTGATCGGCTGGATGAAGTCGCGATCGTCTATGCTTTCGCGCTGTGGGCGGTTGGGATGACGGGCAACAACGCCTAGCGCATCGGCAAGGTAAGAGTGCAGGGAATGGATATCCGCATCGACAGTATGTTGCCCGGCGCCGAACGCGCGGTCGGCGCCGTCGTCATCATCGACGTCTTCCGTGCTTTCACGACCGCCGCCGTGGCGCTCGCGGGAGGCGCCGACAAGATCATCGTGGTCGGCGACGTCGAAGAGGCGATGGCGCTGAGAGGTGCCGGCGCTGGACAGATCTGCATGGGCGAAGTCGGAGGCGTCATGCCTCCTGGCTTCGATCTCGGCAACTCGCCATACGAGGCTTCGCGCGCTGATCTGGCGGGCAAGACGATCATTCAGCGCACGAGCGCCGGCACCCAGGGCATCGTCGCGGCGAAGCAGGCGGTGCAGCTCTATGCGGGTTCGCTGCTCACGGCGACGGCGACAACGCGGGCCATCCGAAAACATTCGCCGCAACAGGTCACGCTGGTTGCGATGGGACTGGACGGCCGCAAGAGAACGGACGAGGACGAGCTGTGCGCGATCCATCTGCGCAACCTGCTTCAGGGGCGACAAGGCAGCGCGTCTGGTACGCGCGAGGTCATCCTTGCGGGACCGCAAATCCCTGATTTCGCGGATTCCACCAAGCCGCATCTTCATCCCGGCGACCTGGACATTGCACTCGACATCGACCGCTACGACTTCGCCGTCCGCATCTCGCAGGAAGATGGCCGGCTGGTCGCGCGGAAGGAGCCGTCCTAGATCGAAATCCCAGCGCCTGAAATCGCATGATGAAATATCGAAAGGCCGATTTCCCCGTCCACAACGTCCGCCGCTTGCTCGAGCCCGGGCCGATCGTGCTCGTCAGCTCCGCGCACAAGAACGAGACCAACATCATGACCATGGGCTGGCACATGGTGATGGAGTTTTCGCCATCGCTGGTCACTTGCCTGATCTCGGGCGGCAACCACAGCTTCGAGCTGGTCCGCCAGAGCAAACAATGCGTGATCAACATCCCGACTGTCGATATCGCGGAGAAAGTAGTGAAGATCGGCAATACGTCCGGCCGTGACATCGACAAATTCGCCGAGTTCGGCCTGACGCCAAAGCCCGGCACGCATGTGCGCGCGCCGCTGATCGACGAATGCCACGCCAATTTCGAATGCGAGCTCACTGATGCCGGCTGGGTTCAGAAATACAATGTGTTCGTGTTCGAGGTGGTGAAGGCGCATGTCGCGACCTCGCCGAAACTGCCGAAGACGATCCACTATCGCGGCGATGGCGAGTTCATGATCTCGGGCAGCGAGACAAGGAAGTGGCGAAAGCTGTTCCGGCCGGGGATGTTGTGAGGGGATCGGTCCTTGCCCACTTCCTCGCTACAAAATCCTCGAACGTCGTCATCTCGAAGGTCTCATCGGCTATCTCGTCGGCGAGATGCGCGGGGATGACAATGACGCCGTCGGCGTGATCCCGTCGCCGTTCTTCGCCAGCGCCAGCGGCCCGCCAACGAACGACTCCGGCGAGACATGCAGGATGCAGGGCAGCAAGCCCGGTCCTTGCGCATCTCTGCCCGCAAACATGCATATAGCCTTCGCGAATGAAGGCAAAATCAAGGAAAGCGCTTGCCTGGTCGCGCGGATTGGGCACAATTTCTGCGACCTTCCGTTGCCATTGATTTAAGTCGGGTTGAGGAAGCGGGCCTTGGCGAAAATACTGGTCGTCGACGACGACCCTGCCGTACAGATGACGATCCGCCTGCTCCTGGAACGGGCGGGGCACAGCGTGGTGGTTGCCGGCGACGGCAAAAAGGGCATTGCAGCATTCGAGACAGGCAATTTTGATCTGCTGTTTCTCGATATTTTCATGCCGGGGATGGATGGGCTCGAAGCCATGCGGCATATTCACCGCCGACAGCCGGCTATGCCGATCATCGTGATCTCTGGCCGGCCGCTGGTGACGGACGCCGGCGCCGAACCGAACTACCTGGCAATGGCGATCAAGCTCGGCGCGATTTCAAGTCTGCCAAAGCCGTTCAGGCCGGCGGAGCTGCTGGCGAAAGTCGAAAGCTGCCTCCGAGCGCGGGATCGCAATGCTGCTTCCGGTCGCTGACGCCAAGGTTGCCGACGCCAAGGTCGCCGACGCCAAGAGCGCCGACGCCAAGAGCGCCGATACCAAGCGGGCCTCCCCCGTTGTGCCGGACAGCAGCGAGACGGCAAGCCATGGGCTCACCTCGGGTCTGACGCTGACGACACAGCTGGCGATCGCCATGATCCTGCTGGTGGCGATCACGGTGTCTGCTGCCGGCTATTTCGGCTATCGCAGCGTGGAGCAGGTGGTTTTGCCGCGCGTGCTCGACCGCATCGAGACTCATTCGCGCTTCGTTGCGGCCGACCTCGAATCCCGTGTCCGCACCGCACCGGGCGATGTCACGACGTTCGCCAACCTTGCAGCCGTTGCCGGACTGATGCGCGCCCGCCTCAATGGCGGGATCGATCCGGAAGATCACACCACGGAAGCGATCTGGCGCGAGCGGCTGGAGAGTCCGGCTCGCCGCTCAGATGGAGCCTCAAGCCGACCTATTCGCTGCGGTTGATCGGCATCGCCGACAATCACCGGGAAATCGTCCGTATCGACCGCTCCGGTCCGAACGGCACAGTGCATATCGTGCCCGAGGCCGAGCTGCGCCAGGTCGGCGACGCTCCCTATTTTCGCGACACCATCAATCTGCCCTCCGATCAGGTCTACGTCTCGCCGGTCAGCCTGAACGAAGAGAACGGCGTGATCGAAACACCGCATGTACCGACGATGCGGATTGCCAAGCCCTTACCGGTTGCGGACGGCAAGCCGTTCGGCATCGTCGTCCTCAACGTCGACATGCGGCCGGCGCTGGACCGCGTCCGCGCCTCGGTCCGGCCCGGCGAGAAAGTCTATGTCGTCGATACGAACGGCAACTATCTCGTTCATCCCGACCGCGCGCGCGAGTTCGCCGCGCATTCCGGAGCAGAAGACGGTTGGCAGAACGACATGCCCTATTTTGCGGACGCGGCGGGCGCAATGCAAAGCACCGCGCGCGTCGTGACCGATGCCGACGGCAGACGAAACGGCGTCGCACTGGCGCCGACGCTGCTGGCCGGCAGGCAGTGGGTCGGGGTGATCGAATCCGTACCGAACGCGGTGCTCATGGCGCCGGCCCTCGCCGTCCGCAACAGCTCGCTGCTCGTAGGCCTGGTGGCGATGCTGTGCGCGGCCGTGCTCGCAATCATCGTCGCCCGCTCGCTAACCCGGCCGATCCTGCGGCTCACGGCGGCGGTCGAAAGCAACGGCCGCAAGGACGCGATCCCAATTCCCGTCGACGCCGGCGGCGAGACCGGCGTGCTGGCGCGCGCCTTTGCGCGGGCGATGACGGAAGCAAATGCGAAGGCCGCCGTTCTCGAAGAACGCCGCCGCATCTTCGGGGCGTCGCAGGACCTGATCCTGATCAGCGACCCCAGGGGCCTTCTGGTGCAGGTCAGCCCGAGTGTCGAGAGGATTCTCGGGTATCGACCGGAGGAGATGATCGGCCATAACGCCATCGGATTTCTCCATCCCGGCGACCTCGAACAGGCGCGAGAGGAAATGCGCGCCGCCCGTCGCGGCGAACAGGTGCGCAACCGCGATTCACGCTACATCCACAAGGACGGGCGGGTGGTGACGCTGTCCTGGATGGGCGCCTGGTCGGAACCGATCAAGCGTCATTTCTATATCGGCCGTGACATGACCGAGAGCACGAGGGCGCGGGAGACGTTGCAGGAAAGCGAGCAGCTGGCGCGGGGCATCATCAACAGTGCGATCGACGCCTTCGTCCAGGTCGACCAGCGTGGCGTCATCCGGGACTGGAATCCGCAAGCCGAGAGCTTGTTCGGCTGGTCACGCGAGGAGGCGCTCGGGAAGAACGTATTCGATTTGATGGGCGCGCCGGGTGGGCAAGGACCGATTCGAGAAGCCCTGAAAAGCTTCCTGCTTTCCGGGCTGGAGCAGGTCCGGCATCCACGCCACGACGTCCGGATCAGACGACGCGACGGAACCGAATTTACCGGCGAATTGAGCGTCAGCGCGCTCAGGACTCGCAACGGCTTTGTGTTCAACGGGTTCGTCCGCGATCTCACCGACAAGATCGCGGCGGAGGAGCGCATCCGCCAGTCCGAGAAGATGGAAGCGATCGGGCAGCTCACCGGCGGCATCGCCCATGACTTCAACAACATCCTGACCGTGATCACCGGCACCATCGAGATTCTCGCCGGCGCCGTCGCCAGGGAACCGCAGCTCGCCGCGATCACGAAGATGATCGACGAGGCCGCGGCCCGCGGCGCCGATCTCACCCAGCACCTGCTCGCGTTTGCGCGGCGGCAGCCGCTGCAGCCGCGCGAGACCGACATCAATCAGCTGATCATGGACACCGCAAAGCTGCTGCGCCCGACGCTCGGCGCACAAATCGAAATCGAATCGGTATTCAAGGACGAAACCTGCGTCGCTACCGTCGATCCCAACCAGCTCGCGACCGCCATCCTCAACCTGGCGCTGAACTCGCGCGACGCCATGCCCGGCGGCGGCAAGCTGATCCTGGAGACCGGTTCGGCCTATCTCGACGAGAGCTACGCCGGCCAGAACGACGACGTCCGGCCGGGACCCTACGTCATGATCGCGGTGAGCGACACCGGCTACGGCATTCCATCGGCGATCCTCGACCGGGTGTTCGATCCGTTCTTCACCTCAAAGGGACCAGGCAAGGGCACCGGCCTCGGCCTCTCGATGGTCTACGGCTTCATCAAGCAATCGGCCGGCCACATCAAGGTCTACAGCGAAGAGGGCCAGGGCACGACCATCCGCATGTACCTGCCGCCCGGCACCGTGGCATCCGCGTTGGCGGATGCGGGCTCGGACAGCGAGATCGAAGGCGGGCATGAGACCATTCTGGTGGTCGAGGACGACCGGCTGGTGCGCGCCTATGTGCTCGCGCAACTGCATTCGCTCGGTTACGTCACCCTTGATGCCGCCAACGCCAACGAGGCGCTTGCGATCCTGGAGAGCAGGGCGAAGTTCGATCTCCTGTTCACCGACGTGATCATCCCGGGCCCGATGAACGGCCGCCAACTCGCCGACGAGATTTCGAAGGACCGGCCAGGGCTCAAGGTGCTGTACACCTCGGGCTATACCGAGGACGCCGTCATTCATCACGGCAGGCTCGACGCCGGCGTGCTGCTGCTCGCAAAGCCCTATCGCAAATCGGATCTCGCCCGCATGGTCCGCAGGGCGCTGGACGGTTAGCCTGGATTTGTCCGCGGGCTCGGTGCACCTCTTCCATCGGGAGATGGGTGAAACGAACCATCTCTTGAATAAACCTAGGACGCGCGCTGCTGCGCGGTCATGACGATGCGCACGAGATCGGCGGCATTCTTGGCGCCGAGCTTCTTCATGATGTTGGCGCGGTGATCTTCGATCGTGCGCGGCGAGATGCCGAGCGTGCGCCCGGCCTCCTTGTTGGAGGCGCCGGTGGTGAATTGCTCCAGCACCTCGCGCTCCCTGCGGGTCAGGGGCTCGCGCCCGGGGAAATGCAGCGTGGCGACGTTGGAGCCGCCGCTTTGCGTCTGCCGCCGCGCGTAGGCGCCGATCGCTTCGTCCAGCCGCGCCACGATCTCGCTGCCGCGGAACGGCTTCTCGATGAAATCGAGCGCGCCGCTCTTGATGGCAGAGACCGCCATCGAGATATCGCCCTGGCCCGAGATCATGAAGATCGGCGCGGGATAATCCTCGCCATGCAGTTCCTTCAGGATATCGAGGCCGGATTTTCCGGGAATGTGCACGTCGAGCAGGATCGCGGAGGGTATTCGGCCGCGCGCCACTGCAAGCAGGGCTGCGCCGTCGGCAAAGCAGATCACCTGATAACCACCCGCCGATAACACCATCGACAGGGTGTCGCGGACGGCCGGATCATCGTCGACCACAAATATCTCGCCGCGGGGCGCTGCTTTCTCAGCCATGTGCCATCAACCTCGCCAATGAATCATCATGACGCACACTCTCCGAAAGCTATCACCCGGAGTGGAATCGACCCTCCCGTATTTGTACGGGACAAGCAGTTAACCCACAAGTCGCGCGGTATGACCAGCCTGCGAGAAGGAGAGCGACCATGCATCAGGTGGTGGACAGAGCGAATCTTTGAAGAGCGCAACGTCAGTTTTGGGGGCGATCGTTTCGGAAGTGATATCCGTGGTCGGCCACGTTCGGGCGGCCATCGAACGTGTCGAAACGACGATCGTCCGAACGACATCAGACAACGATCAGCATGCGGCCAACGTGATCGTGCCTCGCGTTGTCACACCGCAATATGTTAGGCCATCCTGCGCGCTGAACGCTCGCAATGCAAGCCTCGGCTCCGCGCTGCAGTTCCTCGACGCAGGGATGTCCGAGCGTGGCGCGATCCGTTTGACGGTCCATTGCAACAGCAAATTGGCGCGCCGCGAGCGGAACCCTTCGGCATCGCAAAAGCAGAAGATCAACAGATTTCGGGACGAGGGCCGGAACACGCGACGGCGGATTTGTTGAGCCTCACCGCATCGTGAAGGAGACACGCCTCGCAGCAGGTCAGGCGGCGTCCTGGCCGTGCGAGGAACTGCGCGGTTTCTTCTTGTTCTTGCCTTTCAGGAACTGGATGTCCATCTCGGTGCCGTTGACGCGCACCAGCTCGCAGCGACGATAGGCGAGACCTGTCGACGACAACAGCAGGAAGAACTCCTTGAGGTTGAGCCCCTGGATGGAACCCTCCAGGGTCAGGACCGCGTCATTGTCGGAGATCGCGTTGAGCTGGCAGTCGCGCCGCCACGTGCCATCGATGGCCATGATGCAGACATCGTAGCCGCGGCTGAAGGTGACGCGATCGGCACCTTTGCCTTCTTCCGACATCGCCTAGCCTCCCGCCGCCATTGCGGTCAGCTTCGGTGCGGCCATGTGAGAGGCCGCGGGCTTTAGGACCGGCATGCGCGAGTCACCCGGCCGGTACAGGCCGCGCCGGTCCCCGACCGGCTTGAACTGTTCGGTGAGGCCGACCACCGTCTCCGCCGCGCCCAGCACCAGGAAGCCATCGGGCTCGATGGCGCGGGCCAGCCGGCCAAAAATGCTGGTCTTGGTGTCCTGGTCGAAATAGATCAGCACGTTGCGGCAGAAGATCACGTCGAAGTGGCCGAGCTGCGAGAAATCATGCAGCAGATTGAGCTGGCGATGCTGCACCATCGCGCGGAGGTCGGGGTTGATCTGCCATAGTTCGCCGATCTGCTTGAAGTTCTTCACCAGCAGCTGGATCGGCAGGCCGCGCTGCACCTCGAACTGGCTGTAAATGCCGGCTCGGGATTTCTCCAGCACTTCCTGCGACAGGTCGGTGGCGAGGATTTCGACGCGCCAGCCGGTAAGCGCCGCGCTCATTTCCTTCAGGCACATCGCGAGTGAATAGGGCTCCTGCCCGGTCGAGCCGGCGGCACACCATATCCTCAGACTCTTGCGAGCCGCCCGCGCCCGCAGGATCTCCGGCATGATCGCATCGCGAAAATGATCGAATGGGACCTTGTCACGGAAGAAGAAGGTCTCGTTGGTGGTCATGGCTTCGACCACCTGGGTAACGAAGCTGGGCGAGCCGCCCTTCATCTTCTGCACAAGCTCGGGGAGACCGGCGAGACCAGCCTTGCGCGCGAGCGGGAGCAAGCGGCTCTCGATCAGATATTGCTTGTCCGTAGACAGATCGAGACCGGAATGGTCCTTCAGCAGTTTGCGCAGGTACTCGTAATCGGGCGGGGTCACTGAGGGCCTCTCAAGGGCAAGACTGAAGGATCAGACGGTTTCAGGCGACGTGGCCTCAATCAACCCGACTTCCCGGAATTTGTCCGCGACGATGTCCTTGTCGAACGGCTTCATGATGTATTCGTCGGCGCCGGCTGCCAGCGCGCGCGCAATATGGTCCATGCCGTTCTCGGTGGTGCAGAACACCACCTTGAGCTTGTCGCCACGGGGCATGCGGCGCAGATGGGTGATGAACTCGTAGCCATCCATCACGGGCATGTTCCAGTCGAGCAGCACCGCGGTCGGCAGGGCATGTTTGCAAATTTCGAGCGCCTGGTCTCCGTCCTCGGCCTCCATGACGAAAAAACCCATTTCTTCGAGGATGCGCCGCGCGATTTTGCGCACGACGCCGGAGTCATCGACAACAAGGCATGTTTTCATTTTCGCCTTCTCCCTGCTTTGTCGTTGCCGCCGTCAGGCGGCGAGCGAAGTCTTGATGGTTGCGAGCTCCAGCACGCGATCGACATCGAGGACGACCATGAGCTGGCCGTCGAGACGGTGGACGCCGCCGGCGAGCTTGGCCATGCGGGGATCGAGATTGACGGGGTTTTCCTCCTTGCCGTCCTCGGGCAGGCGCAGCACTTCGCCGATCTGGTCGATCAGCAGGCCATAGGATTCGCCGCGCAGGTCGACGCCGACCGCCATCGGCGGCTTGCCGTCATCGGCCCTGGGCAGCCCGAGGCGGGCGCGCATGTCGACGACCGTGACGATGCGGCCGCGCAGGTTCAAGACGCCCGCGATTTCGGAGGACGACAGCGGCACGCGCGTCAGCCGCTCCGGCATGAACACGTCCTGGACGCGGGAGATCGGCAGGCCGAACAGCTGCCCGCCGATCACGGCGGTGACGTATTCGGCGACCGTGCCCTCGGTGGTTTGGGTCTTGCTGCTCATCGTATTCTCCTTGGCGCTAGGCCGCCTGGTTCAGCTCGGCGGTCTGTTCCTTCAGCGCCGCGATCAGGCCGGGACGATCGAACTTGCCGACATAGTCGTGGAAGCCGGCCTGGCGGCCGCGCTCGATCGCGGCCGGCGACACCAGCGAGGACAGGCCGATGATCGGCACCTGGTGCAGGTGCTGATCGGCGCGGATGGATTCGGCGAACTCGAAGCCGTTCATGTCGGGCATCTCGATGTCGGTCAGCACGACATCGAAGGTCTGGCCCGAGCGCAGCGCCGAGAGCCCTTCCTGGGCGTTCGGCGCGGTACGCACGCGGTAGCCAGCGGCTTTGAGCACCGGCGCCAGCATGTTGCGGAAGAAGGCTGAGTCGTCGACCAGCAGGATCGACTGCGCCAGCGCCGAGGGCTTCATCTCCTTGCGGGTGAACCAGTCGGCGAACGCCATCGGCAGGAAGTGGCCGACATCGATCACCTCGGTGGCCTGGCCCTTGATCACGGCCGAGCCCAGGATGCCCTCGCGGGAGCCGGCGACCTCGATGTTGAGACGTTCCTCGACGATGTCGACGATCTCGTCGACGACGAGGCCCATGGCGCGCTTGTCGTCGACGAACACCAGGATCGGCTGCGAGCCGGTGGAGCGGACCTCGACGCCCTCCATCTGCACCAGCGGCATCAGCTGGTCGCGATACTGCACCATATAGCGGCCGTTGGAGAGCTCGATCTTGTCGGCGGCGATCTCTTCCAGACGGGTGACGAGGGCGAGCGGCACGGCCTTCGGCTGGGGGGTGCCGGCACGGAACACCAGGAGCGAGGTCATCTGCTCGCCCGAGGAGGCGTGCGCGGCGGCATGCTCTTCGCTCATCTCGTGGGCGGAGGAGCCGGAGGCACCGAGCGCCTTGGCGATGCCGTTGGGGTCGATGATCATGATGACGGCGCCATCGCCGAGGATGGTGTTGCCGGAGAACATGTCGATGTGGCGCAGCTTCGTCGACATCGGCTTGACCACGATTTCTTCGGTGTGGAACACGCCGTCGACCACGATGCCGAAGGTCTGGCTTCCGACTTGCGTGACCACGATAAAGCCGTTCTCGGGATCGGAGGTCGAGCCGTCGTCGATCTTCAGGAGCTTCTTCAGGTGGATCAGCGGCAGCAGCTTGTTGCGCAGGCGCAGGACCGCGGTGTCCTTGATGCGCTCGATGCGGTGCTCCGAGTTGGCGCGGGCGCGAACCAGCTCCACGACCGAGAGCTGGGGAATGGCAAAGCGGTCGCCGGCGGCTTCCACGATCAGGGCCGAGACGATGGCCAAGGTCAGCGGGATCTTGATGGTGACCGAGGAGCCCTCGCCGGCCACCGACTTGATGTCGATGGTGCCGCCGATCTGGTCGATATTGGTGCGGACCACGTCCATGCCGACGCCGCGGCCCGAGACCGAGGTGATGGCGGCGGCGGTGGAGAAGCCGGGCGCGAAGATGAACTTGTGGATCTGGGCTTCCGACATCTTCTCCAGCTCGGCCTCGCTGACGAGACCTGAGGAGACTGCCTTGGCCTTGATCCGCTCGGTATTGAGGCCGCGGCCGTTGTCGGCGATGCAGATGATGATGTGGCCGCCCTCGTGATAGGCGGACAGGCGGATGGTGCCGGTGTCCGGCTTGCCGGCGGCGGCGCGCTCGGCGGGCGTCTCCAGGCCGTGGTCGGCGGAGTTGCGCACCATGTGGGTGAGCGGATCCTTGATCAGGTCGAGCACCTGGCGGTCGAGCTCGGTGTCGGCGCCGTGCATCTCCAGCTCGATCTGCTTGCCCAATTCGCCGGAGAGGTCGCGGACGATGCGGGGCAGTTTCTGCCAGGCGTTGCCGATCGGCTGCATGCGCGTCTTCATGACGCCTTCCTGCAGCTCGGCGGTGACATTGGAGAGGCGCTGCAGCGGCACCTTGAACTCGGTGTCCTCGTTGCGGCGGGATATCTCCAGAAGCTGGTTGCGGGTCAGCACCAGCTCGGAGACCATGGTCATGAGATGCTCGAGCGTGTCGACATTGACGCGGATCGACTGGTTGGCGACCTTGTCGCCCTCGGGCATGTCGGCATCAGCGGAGGTCTTGCCGGCGGCAGGCTTTGCGGCAGCAGCTTTTGCTTCCTTCACCTTGGCCTCCTTCGCCATATCCTTGTTCGCCACGTCCTTGACGTTGTCCCTGGATTTGGGTTTGGCTTCTGCCTTCGGCTGAACGGCAGCGGGTGCCGGCGCAGCGGCTTCATGTACGGGCGCGACCTCGATCGCGGTCTCGCGGAAGGCGCGCTCGAGCTCGTCGAGCGAGACCTCGCCGGGACGCAAGGGCCGCTCCAGCGTCTGATCGATCAGCGTGCCCTGGGTCTGCTTCGGCGCAGCCGGAGCGACCGGCGGAGCTTCGATCGCGGGAGCAGCAGCCAGCGCCGCCATGCCGCGCTCGACCATCTCCTCCAGCTGGCTGATCAGGTCGTGATCATTGCCCTCGGGCTCGGCCTCGGTGGCCTCCAGACCCGCCAAAATCTCCTTGATGCGGTCGATGCTCGACAGAATCAGCGTGACGGCCTCCGCCTTCACCGGCATGCCGTCGCGGAATTTGCCCATCAGCGTCTCGCCGGCATGCGCCAGCGCTTCCAGCCGCGGCAATCCCAGAAAACCGCAGGTGCCTTTAATGGTGTGAACCAGGCGGAAGATATTGTCCAAAATCCTGGCGTTGTTCGGCTCCTGCTCGAACTTCACCAACTGATTGTCGACGGTGTCCAGGCTCTCGCTGGTCTCCGTCAAAAACTCCCGCAACAGATCATCCATGAAATACACCCGAGAATTCGTGCTGCGATCGACTGGCAACCGCGTGATGGCGCCAGACCGGACGAAATCCGGATTGGCCGGGTTGACCGGACATTTTTCTCGGGCCGCGTGCGCAAGGTTTACGCCCGGGAAAGGTCAATGGATTCCCTTCTCCAATCGATAACCTTGCTGGTTTGTCATTCCCGTTAATTTCGTCCTCCGTGCTAATACGGAGGGACAACCGGTAGCGGCCAACGCTGCCGTCGCGCCGGGCTCTTTCGCGCATCTTGTGAGTGCTGGAAGGATGCGGCGATACCGGCGACACTGGCACGCTTCAGGCTGCCGAGCGGTCTTCTTCGCGCTTCATCAGCTTCCGGATCTCCTTGAGCGCCTTGTAGAGCGCGCCGGTGGAGACATGATGGTTGACCGTGGCGATCAATTCGGTCGAACCCGGACAACTCTCCTGCAGCCCGGCGATCAAGCCGAGATAGGACGCCTTGCAGCGCGCAACGTCGTTCTTCAGATACATCGTCTGAACGCAGTGATAGAGCCGCTTGGCCGGCGTATCCGCTGTCTCCGCGGTCACGGTGTCCCTTTCGCGCAGGATCGGCGTATCGCCGTCGATCAGGAAAGAGGTTCGGCTGCCCGAGTTGATGATGACGCTGTCACCGATGATGATGCGTTCGAACGGCTTCAACTCGACACGGAGCGGCATCGTCGTCGTCTTCCACTGAGTGGGCGGCGTCCCGCATGACCGCTTCGGACGGTTCGCCAGTCGGCGCGCGGCAGGCCGATCGCCATCCAGGACTTCAGGTACAAGAGCTTCAGGTAGAAGGCGGCGGGGCTTGCCCCGCCGCCTCGATCTTGTCGTCGTTGCGGTGCCTGGCTCAGCGCAGGAGCTGCAGCACGCTCGCCTGGGACTGGTTGGCGAGAGCGAGCGCGGAGACCGCGATCGACTGGCGGGTCGACAGCGCCTGGCTGTTGGCCGCTTCCTCGTTGGTGTCGGCCAGCGTCAGGTTCGACGAACCGGTCTGCAGCACGTTGATCAGGTTCTTGTTGAAGTCCTGACGGATCTGCACGATCGAGAGGTTCGAACCGAGCGTCGAGGCTTCCGACCGCAGCGTGGAAGAAGCGGACGAGAGCGCGGTCAGCGCCTTGTTCGCGGACGCGTTGTCCAGGAAGTCGGTACCACCGGTCAGGCTCGACAGGCCGAGACCGGCCGTGTTGAACGTCACGCCGGTGATGCTCAGGGTCGAGCGGCCGGTTTCGTTGAACGTCAGCTTTAGAGTGTCGCCGTTCAACAGGTTGACGCCGTTGAAGGACGCGTCCTGCGCGGTAGTGGTGATCTGCGTCAGCACGTTGTTGTACTGCGACACCAGGCTCGCACGCGCCGCCTGCGAGTTCGGATCGGCAACAGGCCCCGCAATGCTCAGGCCGTTGAAGGCCTGGCTGGCGGCAGCGGCCGTACCGCTGATCGCGCCGATCGTGGACGAGGCCGCGTCGTTCGTGGTCGTGACGTTGAGCTTGTTGGTCGAAGAGTCGAACGTGGCCTGGAGGTTGTTGGCCGCCAATGCCGCGTTGAGCTCGTTCAGGCTCGAGATCTGATTCGTGCCGAAGCCGAAGGTGATGTTGGTCGCCGTGCCGCCGCCGGTCGCGGCGATCGACAGCGTTTCGTTGACCAGGCCGTCGCCCTGCGCCGAGAGGCCGATCTTGGCCAGCGCGTTGCCGGACAGCGTGATGCCGTTGGCACCGCCGTTGAGGGTGATCGCGCCGTTCGAGATGGACGAAGTGCCGCCCGTCACCGCGTTGATGGCGTTGAGCAGGTCACCGACGTTGTCGCCGATGCCGATGCTGGTGCCGGTGGAGGTGGTGCCGGCCACGAAGGTGAAGGTGGTGCCGTTCACGACCAGCGTGTCGCTGGTGGCAAAGGCGGTGGTGAGGTCGTTAGACGTCGAGGTAGCGGTGCCCGACAATTTGGTCGAGGCGCTGATGCCCACGGCCAACGTGAGGTCGTCGTTGTTGACGGCGGAGCCGGTCGTGGTCGTGACGCCGGCGAGCAGGTTCGTGGCGCTCGCGCCGGTCAGCGTAGCCGAGGTCACGTTGGATTTCGTGGAGTAGCCGACCGGGCTCTGCAGCACCTGGTTGGCGATCGACTGCGCGGAAGCGACCAGGCTCTGCAGCGAGGTGATGCCGGTATTGGCGGACTGCAGGACCTGCACGCCGTTGCCGATCGAGTCGAGCAGGTTGCCGATGTCGCTGGCGCGGTTGTTCAGCGACTGGGCGGTGAAGAAGTTGGTGGGATTGTCGAGGGCAGAGTTGACCTTGTTGCCGGTGGCGAGGTCATTCTGGGTGGTGGCGAGCAGCGAAGCCGTTGACTGCAGCGAGAGCAGGTTCTGGCGGACTGACGCCGAAAGGACGATACCGGACATACTGTTTTCCTTCTGGATGAACACAAGTGACGCATCGCCGATCTGTTCTTGTCGGCGACCCTGCCACCCTGTCCCCCAGGTGTGACCCGTTGGTTAAATCGCCTCCCGCAAATTGTCGAAACGCCTGCGCCGCCGTTGTTAATACTAATCGCGCGCTAACCGACGGGCAGACCTTGCCCGCCCAACGCGACGCGAGAAATGCGCGGGCGCATCGACGAAATCGTTGATTCAACTGCGATTCATCAAGTCGGGGGCGTCAACGCGAAGCGGCATTTTCGCGCGAGTGGTTTTAGCTCCCTGCTAACCATCGCGGCATGATGAGATCGCGTGCGATGTCGACGTGGCTAAAGATCGATTCAGCATGTTGCGCAACTTCCCCGTAACCATGTGCATCGGCGGCGATCGTCACCATCGCATCTTCAGCATGACTCGCGCGCGCGTGCGCGAATCTTGCCTTCCCTTCCGCCGCAGATGCCGCGGGCTGTCTGCCCTCCAACGTGTATAAGGCGCGTGACACGCCTTCGCCGCCAGCGCAATTGCATCGCGCGTCGAGGTTTCATAGGTTCACCTCGTCATGGCAATCCGACGGAAGCCCCGCTCGTCAGCGGGAAATTTCATGCCGGCAGATCAACGCCCGCCCAACCGCCTGTTGCAAACACTGCCCGCGGCAGATTTCGAAGCTCTGCGCCCACACCTTCAGATTGTCAAATTGACTCGGGAATCTGTCTTGGTTGAAGCAGGAAGCGAGCTGACCCAGATCTATCTGCCGCATTCCGGAATCATATCGATGGTGGTCAGCTTGTCCGAGGGACAGGCGGTCGAAGTCGCGATGGTCGGCCGCGACGGAGCGATCGGCGCAGTGGAGGCGCTTGGAGACGGCATCGCGCTGACGGATGCGGTGGTGTTGTGCTCCGGCACCGCCTCTGTCCTTAACGTCGTGCCCTTGAAGGCGATCGCCGGGCAAAGCGCGGGCTTCCGCGACCTGCTGGTCCGGCATGGGCAGGCCGTCTTCGCGCAGGCCCAGCAATCGGTGGCCTGCAACGCCGCGCATTCGGTCGAAGAGCGGCTATCGAGATGGCTGTTGCGCGCAGGCGACCTCTGGGATGGCGAGACCCTGCCGATGACACAGGAGCTGCTCGCCCGCATGATCGGCGTTCAGCGCAACGCGGTTTCGATCGTTGCGCATGCGCTGCAGGAGGCCGGAGTGCTGACCTACAGCCGCGGGCAAATCGAGGTCACCGATCTCAAGGCGCTGCGCGAGACGGCGTGCGAATGCTATCGCATCGTCAAGTCGAGGCAACAGGGCCTGGTCAGATAGCGGGCGCCCGGGAATGGGACATTGCGGCTGACGTTATCGGGTTGCCTATTTTTCCTTGCCAACGAAATATTCGCGGACCATGTTTGTTGATGTGCATAGGCGCCGGCCGCCCAGAGACCTGTTTTGCCCGTAAGGCAGGAGACGGCTTTGGATTCTAGTCCTCGTTCACCAAACGGATTTTTGTCTTCGCTCAGCGCGGACGATTTCGAATTGATCCGTCCGCATCTGCGTACTATCGATCTCGTTCAGGACTTCGTGCTGGTCTCCGTCGGAGAAGCGCTCAAGCGTGCCTATATGCCACACCGTGGCGTGATCTCGCTGGTGGTGGACATGGCGCGCGGCGAGCACGTCCAGATCGCCATGATCGGCCGCCAGAGCATCTTCGGTGTGTTCTCGGCGCTCGGCGATCCGACCGCACTCAACAGCGCCGTCGTGATGGTGCCGGGCCCCGCCTCGGCGATCGATCTGGAGAAATTGCGCGCGGCGGCCGACCTGAGCCCGACCTTCCGCGCAGCGCTGCTGCGGCATGGACTGGCGGTTTACGCCCAGATCCAGCAGACCGCGGGCTGCAACGCCTCCCACACCGTGGAATCCCGATTGGCGCGGTGCCTGCTGCAGACCCACGATCTGTCGGGCGGATGCAAGCTCGTGCTGACGCAGGAGTCGATGGCGCAGATGATCGGCGCGCGGCGCAACAGCGTGTCGCTGGTCGCAAGCACGCTGCAGCAGGCGAACTACATCCATTACAGCCGCGGCCACATCGAGATCACCGACATCGAAGGCCTCAGCAAGACCGCCTGCGAATGCTACGCCTCGGTCAAGTCGCAATACGAGAGGCTGTTCCAGCCGCGCTGCACGGCGGAGAATTCGCCGCGTAGTCGCGCTGGCTGAACGGCGCACGCAGCGCGCGCCCCCTCCTCCGTACTATTACGGCCCGCCCGCGATTTATTCGGCGCCGAATTAACGCGCTGTTCAAGGACGGCTGATAATTGTCACGATGCCGACCAGCGCGAGTTCCATAAGGAGCTTCGGACCATTCGCCCCCATCGCGAATGTCGCGCTCGTCCGGCCGTTCGAGACTTCGCGGAGTAAATAGATATGTCCTTTGATCTGTCGATGCCGATCCTCGTGGTCGATGACTACAGCACCATGATCCGCATCATCCGCAATCTTCTCAAGCAACTTGGCTTCGAGAATGTCGACGATGCCAACGACGGCTCCGCCGCGCTCGCCAAGATGCAGACCCGGAAATACGGCCTGGTGATCTCCGACTGGAACATGGAGCCGATGACCGGCTACGACCTGCTGCGCGAAGTACGGGCCAGCCCCGAGCTGTCGAAGACGCCGTTTATCATGATCACGGCGGAATCGAAGACGGAGAACGTCATCGCCGCCAAGAAGGCCGGCGTCAGCAACTACATCGTCAAGCCATTCAACGCCGCGACCTTGAAGACCAAGATGGAAGCGGTGTTCGGACCCGCCGAGTAGTCCGAGACCCGCCTTCCCATCCGAGCCCCGCCGTCCGGCTCACGCGCCGGCCTTGGAAAATCCATCGGCCTGCGCCCACGCGCCCCGTGCTGCGCCGCGCAACCGTACTAGTACGGCATTCGATTTTCACATCTGGCTAAGAATGAACGACGATAGTCGCATGAGGCACAGGAGAGCTTCATGTTCACGTATGAAACCGCGGACCAGAAGGAAGTCCGGCGTTTCCGTATCGCGCAATTCAACGGCCGCACCGCGACCGTCAAGTCCGGCGGGACCATAGTCACGGGCCTGGTCCGTTCGGTACTGGAAAATTCTTCCTCGGTCCCGCCGCGATGGACCATCACGCTGGTCCCGGCCCCCGAGAAGGCGAGGCCGGTCGTGCAGCGGCCCGGACCACGCCTCAACAGCTTTGCGGAAGATTATCTCTGAGCCGATCGGCGCTGAGTTCTGATCGGGGGTTCGCGGGTCGCAACAGGCGCTAGTCGATCGGATGCAGCAGCACCGCGCGGACGAGGTCGGCGGTGTTGCGCGCGCCGAGCTTGCGCATCGCCTCGGCGCGGTGGCTCTCGAAGGTGCGCGGGCTGATCTGCATCCGCAGCGCGCCCAGCTTGTTGGAATAACCCTCGCTGATCAGATTCAGCACCTCGCGCTCGCGCCGGGTCAGCGGCTTCTGGCTGGCATCCGACAACACCGCGGTGCCCGCGGCGCGACCGTCCTCCGGCGCACGCTCGCCCCGCCGCTGCCATCCGCCGTTGGCCGCCAGCACCGCCGCGACACCGGGATCATTCCCCGCGATCTCCTTGACCAGCGCGCAGACACGCTCGGTCTGCTCCAGCGCGTTTTGCACCACCTTCTGCAGGTGATCGCGTTCGCCGGCGTCAGGCGAAAACCGATGGCTGTGATGCTGGAGCTCCTCCATGTAGAGCAGGAGCGCCGTGAGCGGCCCGTTGAGCTGGCGCGCAATCGAATTGCCGGCCTCGTCCATGGCGCGGGCGCGCGCTGCGGACAACCTCACGAGGTCGCGCTCGTCGAGCGGGGGATTGCCTTCGCCCCAGTCCGAAAAATGCGAATCCACGACTCGGTTTTCATGCTGTGACATATCGATTATTTACGACCACGATGCTGTTCTATGGTTAATTTTTCGTTCCGTAAGACTACGGAGATTGCTACCGGGAAGGCAGGTGTTACCCGTTGAAATTGCGTCGAAATGCGCGCCGTCTCGCAAAGGTTGCGAAAACTTGCCGGAATTGCGTAGTTCTACCGAGAACTGCCGTCCCTCGACGCCAAGTTTCGTTCCATCGCTATTAGCCTTCTTAATCAGCTACCAACTGTTTTTGTGGTTCCCTACCTGAATACTCGCTCGGTTAGCGGGTCCGTTTTCGCCAATCCAGCTCGCGGAAAATCAGGCCCCCGAAAATGCACATCGACAGGATCTGGGAATTCCTGCAGCGGCTGTCGCCCATGACCCGAAGCTGTCTCCTCACGGAGCTGGAGCGGCTGGAACTGTGCGGCGTCGACATGCCCGGCTCGGCAGACATCCAGGCCAAGCTGCGCGCCGAATTTCGCAGCGGCGCGTCCCAGAACAAGGAAGCCGAGCCGTCATTCCACTTCTTTGCCGCGCTCGAGCCTGTCCTGATGGAGGGCGCGCCGGATTATGACAGCCCCGGCCGGATCCCGCGTCCCTCGCTGGTGCCGATCTGGGAATGGAGCAGCCGCGACCTGCTGCCGACCATGGCGCGCGACTTCAACACGAAGATGCGGAACTTGATCGGCAACGACAACAAGAAGAAGGAATTGAAGCAGGCGGTCTCTGTGTTCCAGACCAAGGTGGTCAAATATCTCGAGAACACGCTGTCCGATCCCACCGCTGCCCAGATGACCCGCACCAGGCTCGCGAACTACACGTCCGCCCGCTCGGCCTATGGCGATCTCGTCAAGATAATGATCGCGCTGCGCGCCCGCGATCCCATCGCAAAATTCAACATGGCGTTGCCGGAGAGATTCGCCAAATTCGACAATGGCGAGGTCGCGAAGATGACGGCGCTGCTCGATGCCTTCCGCAAGGGCAATGCCGATGCGGTGCCGTTCGCGATCAGCATGATCGGCAGGCGGCTGAAGACGCCCTGGCATCTGATCCGGCTCGCGACCAAGGCGGCCGCGTCCAAAAACGTCGCCGATGTCGCGGCGACGCCTTACGCAATCGCGGTCCCGATGGTGCTCGATCGCATCGACGACGGCCGCAGGGCGTTGCGCATCGCGCTGAAGCAGAACCGCGTCATCATCGCGCGCGATCTGCTCAGCGATATCTACGACACCGAATATGCGTTGAGGAAGCACGTCGACCAGCTTGCCGAATCGGAGTGGGGCACGCGGCTGCAGGGCCTGATGGATGGGGTCGAGGCGCTGGTGGCGGCGGAAATCAGCCGCTTCCCGGCGGAGGTCGGCCACGTGCTGGGCTCGCGCCGCTTGCGCAACCACAATTCGCTTGCGGGAAAATTGACCTCTCTTGCCTGGAAGGCCGGTGACGCCGTGACGAACGGCGCGGCCCAATTCAAGAAGCTGATCAACGCCGCCTGATCAGGTGCGCCGGCTCCGCAAATTCAGGAACGTCTCCAGGAAACGGCCCGAGACCACGAACTTGAACCACCAGACCATTTTCCGCCGCGTCGTCATGGATCGCATCCTTGATTAGGTAGCAGGGCGGGCAGCCCAGCCAACCATCGGCATAGCGTGTGCAGTGCGGGATGCATGTGACCTACTTCACAGTTTTCATTTACAATTGACGGCGGGGCGGCGGCATCAGCGGCCGCTTATACCTTTGGACGCCGCTGGAACCGGACGGCCTGCTCGCACGTTTCCCGGGGCAATCAAGCAATAAATGGGTTGGGGGCCCAGGGAGAAAGCCCCAATGGCAACGACCTACCCCAATCCCGTTCCCCTCACCTCGACCGAACATCAGGTGCAGCTTCGCCGCGCCGTGATCGCCTCCACCATCGGCACGACGATCGAGTGGTACGACTTCTTCCTCTATTCGACCGTCACGGGTCTCGTCTTTGCAAAGCTGTTCTTCCCGCATTCCGACCCCTGGGTCGGCACGCTCGAGGCTTTTGCGATCTATGCGGTCGGCTTCATCGCCCGCCCGATTGGTGCGGCTATCTTCGGCCATTTTGGCGACCGCATCGGCCGCAAGTCGACCTTGATCGCGACGCTGCTCCTGATGGGGCTCGCGACCTTCGCGGTGGCGCTGGTGCCGACCTATCAGAGCATCGGCATCTGGGGCGCCGTCATCCTCACCGTGCTGCGCTTCATCCAGGGCGTGGGGGTCGGTGGCGAATGGGGCGGCTCGGTGCTGATGTCGATGGAATGGGCGCGCAACGACAAGACGCGCGGGCTGATCGCCTCCTGGCCGCAATTCGGCGTACCGTGCGGACTGTTCCTGGCCAATCTCGCGGTGCTCGCCTTCAGCCAGATGTCCGGCGACAGTTTCCTCGCCTGGGGCTGGCGCATCCCGTTTGCCGTGAGCCTCGTGCTCGTCGCCGTCGGCCTCTATATCCGGCTCGGCATCATGGAGACACCAGTGTTCTCAAAGCTGCTCGCCGAGCAGAAGATCGACCGGACGCCGATGCTCGCCGTGCTCCGGGAGCATCCGAAGGAGATCCTGCTCTCCGCCTTCGCGCGCATGGCCGAGCAGGCGCCGTTCTACATCTTCACCGCCTTCATCTTCGCCTACGGCACCGGCACGCTGCATGTCTCCCGCGACTTCCTGCTGACCGCGGTGCTCGCCGCCTCGGTGGTTTCGTTCGTGTCGATCCCCGTGTTCGGGCATGTGTCCGACCGGATCGGGCGCAAGAACATGTATCTGATCGGCGCAGTCGTGACCGGCGTGTTCGGCTTCATCTATTTCGCCATGGTCGACACGGGCTCGCTGCCGATCATCTTCTTCGCGATCATCCTGTCGCTGGTGCCGCACGACATGATGTACGGGCCGCAGGCCGCCCTGATCGCGGAAAGCTTCACCGGCCGCTTGCGCTATAGCGGCGCCTCGCTCGGCTACCAGCTCGCCTCCATCATCGCAGGCGGGCCCGCGCCGCTGATCGCGGCGTGGCTGTTCGGCACCTTCCATTCCGCGACGTCGATCGCGATCTACATCGCGGTCTGCGCGGTCATCAGCGTGATCGCGACCGTGCTGATGACCGATTACACCGGCAAGGACATTTCGGGAGAGTATTCCGCGCGCTAGCGGCGCATTGCGCGCGGCCAGCGAAACTGCTGTCATCGCCCTCGACCATTCTCACGGGTACACAGGAGGGAGACGGCGATGCGACGAGGAAAGGTTTTGCTGGGCGCGCTGGCGGTGCTGACGTCCGCTTTGATGTTCAATTCGACGAGCGAGGCGCAGTCGCCAACCGCGTCACCTGCGCCGACCGCTCCCGCCACTCCGACGCCCGACAACGCGATCATGCTGACCATCTTCCTCAAGCATGACCAGTCGCGCCCGCTCGGCGAGCTCAACGCCCAGCTCGAGAAGCAGGGCTTTTACAAGGCATTCCCACCCGAGGGCGTGGAAGTCGTGAGCTGGTATGTGATGATGGGGGCAGGCCGGTCGTCACCCTGCGCCTGCCGGCCTCACGCCTGCGCGAGGTCAACCGCATTTTCGAGACTTCGGCCTGGGGCGCCTATCGCACCGAGTTCTATCCGACCTATGATTACAAGGCGATCGGCGTCGCCAATCACGAGAAGGCGAAATAGCGCGGCAGGGAGGTTGCGGCCTGCGAGGAGCGTTTCCAGACGCTGGCCGCTGCCACGCTCACGCGTGCGCCTTCGGCTGTCCGCTCAATTTCTCTGCCAGGATCCGCAAATCCTCGACGCGGCCGGAGCGGATCAGCCGCGCGAACTCTTCCGGATCGACCGAAGGTGACGGGAAATTGGCGGGTTTGCCCTTTGCCCGGCGCCAAGACTGCGAAAGCCACGCCAGCGACAAGAGACGCTTCAGCATCTTCATGTTGTTGAGCCTCAATGATGAGAGCCTGTGATCAAGCCGCGAGCGAGGACATTGGTTCCCGCGGCCCGCTTTACGGCTTGAATTTTCTGCTTCGCAAAGACAGGCTGACGCTTTCGTTGCCAAGCGCTGGAAATTTCATGCCCGAACCCAAAATCCGCAGATGACGCGCTATCGCCGCTGGCTCCAGGACAGAAGCGGCGTGAATTTTGCGAATTACGAAGAGCTGCGCCAATGGTCGGTCGGCGACCTCGACGGCTTCTGGCAGAGCATCTGGGATTATTTCGACCTGAAATCGCAGTCGCCTCACCGCGCGGTGTTGGCGCAACGCAAAATGCCCGGCGCCGTCTGGTTTCCGGGCGCCCGGGTCAATTACGCGAGGCAAGTGCTGCGGCATGTCGAGCCGGCGCATGAAGCGGGCCAGCCGGCCATTGTCAGCAGCGGCGAAGACGGCGTGCTCAGAGAAACGAGCTGGCCGGAGCTGAAGCGCAAGGTTGCGGCGCTAGCGCTGCATCTGAAGGAAAACGGCGTGCGCTCCGGCGACCGCGTCGCGGCATACCTGCCGAACATCCCGGAGACCATGATCGCGTTTCTTGCGACCGCGAGCCTGGGCGCGATCTGGAGCCTCTGCGCGCCCGACATGGCCGCGCCCGCGGTGATCGACCGCTTCGAGCGGATCGAGGAGCCGAAAGTGCTGATCGCCTGCGAGAGCGTGATCTATGCCGGACGCAGGCACGACCGGCGGCCCGTGATCGACGAGCTGCGCCGCGCGCTGCCGACGGTCGAGCATCTTGTTCTGCACGGCGATGCGGCAGGCGCGGACCGGCTTGAAACCATCCTCGCCGGCAGTAGCGCCGCAATCGATGCGTTCGAGCCGGAATGGCTTTCGTTCGATCATCCGCTCTGGATCGTCTATTCCTCCGGCACCACCGGGCTGCCCAAGCCGATCGTGCACGGGCATGGCGGCGTCATGATCGTCGGCTTGCCGCTCAACGTGCTGCACAACGACATCGGCTGCAGCTATGAGCCGATGTCGCTGAGCGAGCGTTACCACTGGTACTCGTCGACCGGCTGGATCATGTGGAACTGCCAGGTCTCCGGCCTGCTCAATGGCACGACCTGCTGCATCTTCGACGGCAGCCCGGGTGGCTCAAAGGACAATCCGGACTGGCTCACGCTGTGGCGCTTCGTCGCCAGCGCCAGGGCGACCTTCTTTGGCGCAGGTGCTGCGTTCTTTGCGAGCTGCACCAAGGCGGAGATCGATCTTGCAGCCAGTGGCGATCTCTCGCGGCTGCGCGCACTACGGCTCGACCGGCTCGCCGCTCTCCGCCGACACGCAAAGCTGGTTCAACGATCGCTTCGCCAGGCTTGCGGCAGGCAACGGCAACAGCGAGCAGGCGGACATGTGGTGGGCCAACATGTCCGGCGGCACGGATTTCGCCGGCGCTTTCATCGGCGCCAACCGCGAGCTGCCGCAAGCTCTCGGCACCATGCAGTGCCGCCTGCTCGGCTGCGCGGTGGAAATCCTTCGACGCGTCAGGCCGTCCGGTGGTGGAATATTAGGCGAGAGCATCTGCACCGAGCCGCTGCCGTCGATGCCGCTGCGCTTCTGGAACGACCCGGGCGACGAACGCTACCGTTCCAGCTATTTCGAGACCTATCCCGACAATTTCGATGGCAGCGGCCGCGGCGCGGTGTGGCGCCATGGTGACTGGCTCAGAATTAATGCCGATGGCTCCTGCGTGATCTACGGCCGCAGCGACGCCACCGTCCAACCGCCATGGCCTGCGCATGGGCACCAGCGAGTTGTATTCCGCGGTCGAGGCGCTGCCGGAAGTTCTGGAACCCATGGTGGTCGATCTCGAATATCTCGGCCGCGAAAGCTATATGCCGCTGTTCGTGGTGCTGCGCGAGGGCACGGAACTCGATCGCGCGATGGAAACGAAAATCAACAGGGCGATCGAGGCCGGATTGTCGCGCCGCTTCCTCCCCAACGAGATCCTTGCGGTGGCCGAAATCCCGCGGACGCTGTCCGGCAAGAAGCAGGAGCTGCCGATCAAGCGGCTGTTGCTCGGCCACGCCATCGAGAAGATCATGAGCAAGGATGCGATGGCCAATCCGGGCTGCCTCGACTGGTATCTGGGAATTCGCGAAAGTTTACGCGCGGCGCAACGCCGGCGCGGCGTAGGGCCAGCCTATTTCCGCAAGCTCGCCCAGACGCCGCCGAGGATCAGCAAACCGCCGACAAAATAAATCAAGGTCGGCGGCTCGTCCAGGATCAGGAACGACAGCAGCGCGCTGGCGATTGGGCCGACATAGAGCACGAGCGAGGTCCGCACCGAGCCGAACCTTCCGTCAAGCCAGGCGAAACCGGCATACGCAATCAGCCCGGGCACAACTCCCGCAAAGATGTAAGCGGCGGCAGCTTTCGCGCTGAAGACCTGCGCGGGCGTCATCCACATTTCACGGATCGCAAGCGGCAGCGAGAACAGCGCACCGGCGGCAGAGAACAGGCTGATGCGCGCGAGCAGCGAGGCGCTGCCCGCTACCCGC
>CAVOML010000001.1:0-46617 GCA_963697015.1 uncultured Alphaproteobacteria bacterium | reverse complement strand
GATGTCCTTGTCGAACGGCTTCATGATGTATTCGTTGGCGCCGGCATGCCAGCGCGCGCGCAATATGGTCCATGCCGTTCTCGGTGGTGCAGAACACCACCTTGGGCTCGTCGCCACCGGGCATGCGGCGCAGATGGCCGAGGAACTCGTAGCCATCCATCACGGGCATGTTCCAGTCGAGCAGCACCGCGGTCGGCAGGGCATGTTTGCAAATTTCGAGCGCCTGGTCTCCGTCCTCGGCCTCCATGACAGAAAAAACCCATTTCTTCGAGGATGCGCCGCGCGATTTTGCGCACGACGCCGGAGTCATCGACAACAAGGCATGTTTTCATTTTCGCCTTCTCTCCTGCTTTGTCGTTGCCGCCGTCAGGCGGCGAGCGAATATGTTGATGGTTGCGAGCTCCAGCACGCGATCGACATCGAGGACGACCATGAGCTGGCCGTCGAGACGGTGGACGCCGCCGGCGAGCTTGGCCATGCGGGGATCGAGGTTGACGGGGTTTTCCTCCTTGCCGTCTTCGGGCAGGCGCAGCACTTCGCCGATCTGGTCGATCAGGAGGCCATAGGATTCGCCGCGCAGGTCGACGCCGACCGCCATCGGCGGCTTGCCGTCATCGGCCCTGGGCAGCCCGAGGCGGGCGCGCATGTCGACGACCGTGACGATGCGGCCGCGCAGGTTCAAGACGCCCGCGATCTCCGAGGACGACAGCGGCACGCGGGTCAGCCGCTCCGGCATGAACACGTCCTGCACGCGGGAGATCGGCAGGCCGAACAGCTGCCCGCCGATCACGGCGGTGACGTATTCGGCGACCGTGCCCTCGGTGGTTTGGGTCTTGCTGCTCATCGTATTCTCCTTGGCGCTAGGCCGCCTGGTTCAGCTCGGCGGTCTGTTCCTTCAGCGCCGCGATCAGGCCGGGACGGTCGAACTTGCCGACATAGTCGTGGAAGCCGGCCTGGCGGCCGCGCTCGATCGCGGCCGGCGACACCAGCGAGGACAGGCCGATGATCGGCACCTGGTGCAGGTGCTGGTCGGCGCGGATGGATTCGGCGAACTCGAAGCCGTTCATGTCGGGCATCTCGATGTCGGTCAGCACGACATCGAAGGTCTGGCCCGAGCGCAGCGCCGAGAGCCCTTCCTGGGCGTTCGGCGCGGTACGCACGCGGTAGCCGGCGGCTTTGAGCACCGGCGCCAGCATGTTGCGGAAGAAGGCTGAGTCGTCGACCAGCAGGATCGACTGCGCCAGCGCCGAGGGCTTCATCTCCTTGCGGGTGAACCAGTCGGCGAACGCCATCGGCAGGAAGTGGCCGACATCGATCACCTCGGTGGCCTGGCCCTTGATCACGGCCGAGCCCAGGATGCCCTCGCGGGAGCCGGCGACCTCGATGTTGAGGCGTTCCTCGACGATGTCGACGATCTCGTCGACGACGAGGCCCATGGCGCGCTTGTCGTCGACGAACACCAGGATCGGCTGCGAGCCGGTGGAGCGGACCTCGACGCCCTCCATCTGCACCAGCGGCATCAGCTGGTCGCGATACTGCACCATGTAGCGGCCGTTGGAGAGCTCGATCTTGTCGGCGGCGATCTCTTCCAGACGGGTGACGAGGGCCAGCGGCACGGCCTTCGGCTGGGGGGTGCCGGCACGGAACACCAGGAGCGAGGTCATCTGCTCGCCCGAGGAGGCATGCGCGGCGGCATGCTCTTCGCTCATCTCGTGGGCGGAGGAGCCGGAGGCACCGAGCGCCTTGGCGATGCCGTTGGGGTCGATGATCATGATGACGGCGCCATCGCCGAGGATGGTGTTGCCGGAGAACATGTCGATGTGGCGCAGCTTCGTCGACATCGGCTTGACCACGATTTCTTCGGTGTGGAACACGCCGTCGACCACGATGCCAAAAGTCTGGCTGCCGACCTGGGTGACCACGATAAAGCCGTTCTCGGGATCGGAGGTCGAGCCGTCGTCGATCTTCAGGAGCTTCTTCAGGTGGATCAGCGGCAGCAGCTTGTTGCGCAGGCGCAGGACCGCGGTGTCCTTGATGCGCTCGATGCGGTGCTCCGAGTTGGCGCGGGCGCGAACCAGCTCCACGACCGAGAGCTGGGGAATGGCAAAGCGGTCGCCGGCGGCTTCCACGATCAGGGCCGAGACGATGGCGAGCGTCAGCGGGATCTTGATGGTGACCGAGGAGCCCTCGCCGGCCACCGACTTGATGTCGATGGTGCCGCCGATCTGGTCGATATTGGTGCGGACCACGTCCATGCCGACGCCGCGGCCCGAGACCGAGGTGATGGCGGCGGCGGTGGAGAAGCCGGGCGCGAAGATGAACTTGTGGATCTGGGCTTCCGACATCTTCTCCAGCTCGGCCTCGCTGACGAGACCTGAGGAGACTGCCTTGGCCTTGATCCGCTCGGTGTTGAGGCCGCGGCCGTTGTCGGCGATGCAGATGATGATGTGGCCGCCCTCGTGATAGGCGGACAGGCGGATGGTGCCGGTGTCCGGCTTGCCGGCGGCGGCGCGCTCGGCGGGCGTCTCCAGGCCGTGGTCGGCGGAGTTGCGCACCATGTGGGTGAGCGGATCCTTGATCAGGTCGAGCACCTGGCGGTCGAGCTCGGTGTCGGCGCCGTGCATCTCCAGCTCGATCTGCTTGCCCAATTCGCCGGAGAGGTCGCGGACGATGCGGGGCAGTTTCTGCCAGGCGTTGCCGATCGGCTGCATGCGCGTCTTCATGACGCCTTCCTGCAGCTCGGCGGTGACATTGGAGAGGCGCTGCAGCGGCACCTTGAACTCGGTGTCCTCGTTGCGGCGGGATATCTCCAGAAGCTGGTTGCGGGTCAGCACCAGCTCGGAGACCATGGTCATGAGATGCTCGAGCGTGTCGACATTGACGCGGATCGACTGGTTGGCGACCTTGTCGCCCTCGGGCATGTCGGCATCAGCGGAGGTCTTGCCGGCGGCAGGCTTTGCGGCAGCGGCTTTTGCTTCCTTCACCTTGGCCTCCTTCGCCATATCCTTGTTCGCCACGTCCTTGACGTTGTCCCTGGATTTGGGTTTGGCTTCTGCCTTCGGCTGAACGGCAGCGGGTGCCGGCGCAGCGGCTTCATGTACGGGCGCGACCTCGATCGCGGTCTCGCGGAAGGCGCGCTCGAGCTCGTCGAGCGAGACCTCGCCGGGACGCAAGGGCCGCTCCAGCGTCTGATCGATCAGCGTGCCCTGGGTCTGCTTCGGCGCAGCCGGAGCGACCGGCGGAGCTTCGATCGCGGGAGCAGCAGCCAGCGCCGCCATGCCGCGCTCGACCATCTCCTCCAGCTGGCTGATCAGGTCGTGATCATTGCCCTCGGGCTCGGCCTCGGTGGCCTCCAGACCCGCCAAAATCTCCTTGATGCGGTCGATGCTCGACAGAATCAGCGTGACGGCCTCCGCCTTCACCGGCATGCCGTCGCGGAATTTGCCCATCAGCGTCTCGCCGGCATGCGCCAGCGCTTCCAGCCGCGGCAATCCCAGAAAACCGCAGGTGCCTTTAATGGTGTGAACCAGGCGGAAGATATTGTCCAAAATCCTGGCGTTGTTCGGCTCCTGCTCGAACTTCACCAACTGATTGTCGACGGTGTCCAGGCTCTCGCTGGTCTCCGTCAAAAACTCCCGCAACAGATCATCCATGAAATACACCCGAGAATTCGTGCTGCGATCGACTGGCAACCGCGTGATGGCGCCAGACCGGACGAAATCCGGATTGGCCGGGTTGACCGGACATTTTTCTCGGGCCGCGTGCGCAAGGTTTACGCCCGGGAAAGGTCAATGGATTCCCTTCTCCAATCGATAACCTTGCTGGTTTGTCATTCCCGTTAATTTCGTCCTCCGTGCTAATACGGAGGGACAACCGGTAGCGGCCAACGCTGCCGTCGCGCCGGGCTCTTTCGCGCATCTTGTGAGTGCTGGAAGGATGCGGCGATACCGGCGACACTGGCACGCTTCAGGCTGCCGAGCGGTCTTCTTCGCGCTTCATCAGCTTCCGGATCTCCTTGAGCGCCTTGTAGAGCGCGCCGGTGGAGACATGATGGTTGACCGTGGCGATCAATTCGGTCGAACCCGGACAACTCTCCTGCAGCCCGGCGATCAAGCCGAGATAGGACGCCTTGCAGCGCGCAACGTCGTTCTTCAGATACATCGTCTGAACGCAGTGATAGAGCCGCTTGGCCGGCGTATCCGCTGTCTCCGCGGTCACGGTGTCCTTTTCGCGCAGGATCGGCGTATCGCCGTCGATCAGGAAAGAGGTGCGGCTGCCCGAGTTGATGATGACGCTGTCACCGATGATGATGCGTTCGAACGGCTTCAACTCGACACGGAGCGGCATCGTCGTCGTCTTCCACTGAGTGCGCGGCGTCCCGCATGACCGCTTCGGACGGTTCGCCAGTCGGCGCGCGGCAGGCCGATCGCCATCCAGGACTTCAGGTACAAGAGCTTCAGGTAGAAGGCGGCGGGGCTTGCCCCGCCGCCTCGATCTTGTCGTCGTTGCGGTGCCTGGCTCAGCGCAGGAGCTGCAGCACGCTCGCCTGGGACTGGTTGGCGAGAGCGAGCGCGGAGACCGCGATCGACTGGCGGGTCGACAGCGCCTGGCTGTTGGCCGCTTCCTCGTTGGTGTCGGCCAGCGTCAGGTTCGACGAACCGGTCTGCAGCACGTTGATCAGGTTCTTGTTGAAGTCCTGACGGATCTGCACGATCGAGAGGTTCGAACCGAGCGTCGAGGCTTCCGACCGCAGCGTGGAAGAAGCGGACGAGAGCGCGGTCAGCGCCTTGTTCGCGGACGCGTTGTCCAGGAAGTCGGTACCACCGGTCAGGCTCGACAGGCCGAGACCGGCCGTGTTGAACGTCACGCCGGTGATGCTCAGGGTCGAGCGGCCGGTTTCGTTGAACGTCAGCTTTAGAGTGTCGCCGTTCAACAGGTTGACGCCGTTGAAGGACGCGTCCTGCGCGGTAGTGGTGATCTGCGTCAGCACGTTGTTGTACTGCGACACCAGGCTCGCACGCGCCGCCTGCGAGTTCGGATCGGCAACAGGCCCCGCAATGCTCAGGCCGTTGAAGGCCTGGCTGGCGGCAGCGGCCGTACCGCTGATCGCGCCGATCGTGGACGAGGCCGCGTCGTTCGTGGTCGTGACGTTGAGCTTGTTGGTCGAAGAGTCGAACGTGGCCTGGAGGTTGTTGGCCGCCAATGCCGCGTTGAGCTCGTTCAGGCTCGAGATCTGATTCGTGCCGAAGCCGAAGGTGATGTTGGTCGCCGTGCCGCCGCCGGTCGCGGCGATCGACAGCGTTTCGTTGACCAGGCCGTCGCCCTGCGCCGAGAGGCCGATCTTGGCCAGCGCGTTGCCGGACAGCGTGATGCCGTTGGCACCGCCGTTGAGGGTGATCGCGCCGTTCGAGATGGACGAAGTGCCGCCCGTCACCGCGTTGATGGCGTTGAGCAGGTCACCGACGTTGTCGCCGATGCCGATGCTGGTGCCGGTGGAGGTGGTGCCGGCCACGAAGGTGAAGGTGGTGCCGTTCACGACCAGCGTGTCGCTGGTGGCAAAGGCGGTGGTGAGGTCGTTAGACGTCGAGGTAGCGGTGCCCGACAATTTGGTCGAGGCGCTGATGCCCACGGCCAACGTGAGGTCGTCGTTGTTGACGGCGGAGCCGGTCGTGGTCGTGACGCCGGCGAGCAGGTTCGTGGCGCTCGCGCCGGTCAGCGTAGCCGAGGTCACGTTGGATTTCGTGGAGTAGCCGACCGGGCTCTGCAGCACCTGGTTGGCGATCGACTGCGCGGAAGCGACCAGGCTCTGCAGCGAGGTGATGCCGGTATTGGCGGACTGCAGGACCTGCACGCCGTTGCCGATCGAGTCGAGCAGGTTGCCGATGTCGCTGGCGCGGTTGTTCAGCGACTGGGCGGTGAAGAAGTTGGTGGGATTGTCGAGGGCAGAGTTGACCTTGTTGCCGGTGGCGAGGTCATTCTGGGTGGTGGCGAGCAGCGAAGCCGTTGACTGCAGCGAGAGCAGGTTCTGGCGGACTGACGCCGAAAGGACGATACCGGACATACTGTTTTCCTTCTGGATGAACACAAGTGACGCATCGCCGATCTGTTCTTGTCGGCGACCCTGCCACCCTGTCCCCCAGGTGTGACCCGTTGGTTAAATCGCCTCCCGCAAATTGCCGAAACGCCTGCGCCGCCGTTGTTAATACTAATCGCGCGCTAACCGACGGGCAGACCTTGCCCGCCCAACGCGACGCGAGAAATGCGCGGGCGCATCGACGAAATCGTTGATTCAACTGCAATTCATCAAGTCGGGGGCGTCAACGCGAAGCGGCATTTTCGCGCGAGTGGTTTTAGCTCCCTGCTAACCATCGCGGCATGATGAGATCGCGTGCGATGTCGACGTGGCTAAAGATCAATTCAGCATGTTGCGCAACTTCCCCGTAACCATGTGCATCGGCGGCGATCGTCACCATCGCATCTTCAGCATGACTCGCGCGCGCGTGCGCGAATCTTGCCTTCCCTTCCGCCGCAGATGCCGCGGGCTGTCTGCCCTCCAACGTGTATAAGGCGCGTGACACGCCTTCGCCGCCAGCGCAATTGCATCGCGCGTCGAGGTTTCATAGGTTCACCTCGTCATGGCAATCCGACGGAAGCCCCGCTCGTCAGCGGGAAATTTCATGCCGGCAGATCAACGCCCGCCCAACCGCCTGTTGCAAACACTGCCCGCGGCAGATTTCGAAGCTCTGCGCCCACACCTTCAGATTGTCAAATTGACTCGGGAATCTGTCTTGGTTGAAGCAGGAAGCGAGCTGACCCAGATCTATCTGCCGCATTCCGGAATCATATCGATGGTGGTCAGCTTGTCCGAGGGACAGGCGGTCGAAGTCGCGATGGTCGGCCGCGACGGAGCGATCGGCGCAGTGGAGGCGCTCGGAGACGGCATCGCGCTGACGGATGCGGTGGTGTTGTGCTCCGGCACCGCCTCTGTCCTTAACGTCGCGCCCTTGAAGGCGATCGCCGGGCAAAGCGCGGGCTTCCGCGACCTGCTGGTCCGGCATGGGCAGGCCGTCTTCGCGCAGGCCCAGCAATCGGTGGCCTGCAACGCCGCGCATTCGGTCGAAGAGCGGCTATCGAGATGGCTGTTGCGCGCAGGCGACCTCTGGGATGGCGAGACCCTGCCGATGACACAGGAGCTGCTCGCCCGCATGATCGGCGTTCAGCGCAACGCGGTTTCGATCGTTGCGCATGCGCTGCAGGAGGCCGGGGTGCTGACCTACAGCCGCGGGCAAATCGAGGTCACCGATCTCAAGGCGCTGCGCGAGACGGCGTGCGAATGCTATCGCATCGTCAAGTCGAGGCAACAGGGCCTGGTCAGATAGCGGGCGCCCGGGAATGGGACATTGCGGCTGACGTTATCGGGTTGCCTATTTTTCCTTGCCAACGAAATATTCGCGGACCATGTTTGTTGATGTGCATAGGCGCCGGCCGCCCAGAGACCTGTTTTGCCCGTAAGGCAGGAGACGGCTTTGGATTCTAGTCCTCGTTCACCAAACGGATTTTTGTCTTCGCTCAGCGCGGACGATTTCGAATTGATCCGTCCGCATCTGCGTACTATCGATCTCGTTCAGGACTTCGTGCTGGTCTCCGTCGGAGAAGCGCTCAAGCGTGCCTATATGCCACACCGTGGCGTGATCTCGCTGGTGGTGGACATGGCGCGCGGCGAGCACGTCCAGATCGCCATGATCGGCCGCCAGAGCATCTTCGGTGTGTTCTCGGCGCTCGGCGATCCGACCGCACTCAACAGCGCCGTCGTGATGGTGCCGGGCCCCGCCTCGGCGATCGATCTGGAGAAATTGCGCGCGGCGGCCGACCTGAGCCCGACCTTCCGCGCAGCGCTGCTGCGGCATGGACTGGCGGTTTACGCCCAGATCCAGCAGACCGCGGGCTGCAACGCCTCCCACACCGTGGAATCCCGATTGGCGCGGTGCCTGCTGCAGACCCACGATCTGTCGGGCGGATGCAAGCTCGTGCTGACGCAGGAGTCGATGGCGCAGATGATCGGCGCGCGGCGCAACAGCGTGTCGCTGGTCGCAAGCACGCTGCAGCAGGCGAACTACATCCATTACAGCCGCGGCCACATCGAGATCACCGACATCGAAGGCCTCAGCAAGACCGCCTGCGAATGCTACGCCTCGGTCAAGTCGCAATACGAGAGGCTGTTCCAGCCGCGCTGCACGGCGGAGAATTCGCCGCGTAGTCGCGCTGGCTGAACGGCGCACGCAGCGCGCGCCCCCTCCTCCGTACTATTACGGCCCGCCCGCGATTTATTCGGCGCCGAATTAACGCGCTGTTCAAGGACGGCTGATAATTGTCACGATGCCGACCAGCGCGAGTTCCATAAGGAGCTTCGGACCATTCGCCCCCATCGCGAATGTCGCGCTCGTCCGGCCGTTCGAGACTTCGCGGAGTAAATAGATATGTCCTTTGATCTGTCGATGCCGATCCTCGTGGTCGATGACTACAGCACCATGATCCGCATCATCCGCAATCTTCTCAAGCAACTTGGCTTCGAGAATGTCGACGATGCCAACGACGGCTCCGCCGCGCTCGCCAAGATGCAGACCCGGAAATACGGCCTGGTGATCTCCGACTGGAACATGGAGCCGATGACCGGCTACGACCTGCTGCGCGAAGTACGGGCCAGCCCCGAGCTGTCGAAGACGCCGTTTATCATGATCACGGCGGAATCGAAGACGGAGAACGTCATCGCCGCCAAGAAGGCCGGCGTCAGCAACTACATCGTCAAGCCATTCAACGCCGCGACCTTGAAGACCAAGATGGAAGCGGTGTTCGGACCCGCCGAGTAGTCCGAGACCCGCCTTCCCATCCGAGCCCCGCCGTCCGGCTCACGCGCCGGCCTTGGAAAATCCATCGGCCTGCGCCCACGCGCCCCGTGCTGCGCCGCGCAACCGTACTAGTACGGCATTCGATTTTCACATCTGGCTAAGAATGAACGACGATAGTCGCATGAGGCACAGGAGAGCTTCATGTTCACGTATGAAACCGCGGACCAGAAGGAAGTCCGGCGTTTCCGTATCGCGCAATTCAACGGCCGCACCGCGACCGTCAAGTCCGGCGGGACCATAGTCACGGGCCTGGTCCGTTCGGTACTGGAAAATTCTTCCTCGGTCCCGCCGCGATGGACCATCACGCTGGTCCCGGCCCCCGAGAAGGCGAGGCCGGTCGTGCAGCGGCCCGGACCACGCCTCAACAGCTTTGCGGAAGATTATCTCTGAGCCGATCGGCGCTGAGTTCTGATCGGGGGTTCGCGGGTCGCAACAGGCGCTAGTCGATCGGATGCAGCAGCACCGCGCGGACGAGGTCGGCGGTGTTGCGCGCGCCGAGCTTGCGCATCGCCTCGGCGCGGTGGCTCTCGAAGGTGCGCGGGCTGATCTGCATCCGCAGCGCGCCCAGCTTGTTGGAATAACCCTCGCTGATCAAATTCAGCACCTCGCGCTCGCGCCGGGTCAGCGGCTTCTGGCTGGCATCCGACAACACCGCGGTGCCCGCGGCGCGACCGTCCTCCGGCGCACGCTCGCCCCGCCGCTGCCATCCGCCGTTGGCCGCCAGCACCGCCGCGACACCGGGATCATTCCCCGCGATCTCCTTGACCAGCGCGCAGACACGCTCAGTCTGCTCCAGCGCGTTTTGCACCACCTTCTGCAGGTGATCGCGTTCGCCGGCGTCAGGCGAAAACCGATGGCTGTGATGCTGGAGCTCCTCCATGTAGAGCAGGAGCGCCGTGAGCGGCCCGTTGAGCTGGCGCGCAATCGAATTGCCGGCCTCGTCCATGGCGCGGGCGCGCGCTGCGGACAACCTCACGAGGTCGCGCTCGTCGAGCGGGGGATTGCCTTCGCCCCAGTCCGAAAAATGCGAATCCACGACTCGGTTTTCATGCTGTGACATATCGATTATTTACGACCACGATGCTGTTCTATGGTTAATTTTTCGTTCCGTAAGACTACGGAGATTGCTACCGGGAAGGCAGGTGTTACCCGTTGAAATTGCGTCGAAATGCGCGCCGTCTCGCAAAGGTTGCGAAAACTTGCCGGAATTGCGTAGTTCTACCGAGAACTGCCGTCCCTCGACGCCAAGTTTCGTTCCATCGCTATTAGCCTTCTTAATCAGCTACCAACTGTTTTTGTGGTTCCCTACCTGAATACTCGCTCGGTTAGCGGGTCCGTTTTCGCCAATCCAGCTCGCGGAAAATCAGGCCCCCGAAAATGCACATCGACAGGATCTGGGAATTCCTGCAGCGGCTGTCGCCCATGACCCGAAGCTGTCTCCTCACGGAGCTGGAGCGGCTGGAACTGTGCGGCGTCGACATGCCCGGCTCGGCAGACATCCAGGCCAAGCTGCGCGCCGAATTTCGCAGCGGCGCGTCCCAGAACAAGGAAGCCGAGCCGTCATTCCACTTCTTTGCCGCGCTCGAGCCTGTCCTGATGGAGGGCGCGCCGGATTATGACAGCCCCGGCCGGATCCCGCGTCCCTCGCTGGTGCCGATCTGGGAATGGAGCAGCCGCGACCTGCTGCCGACCATGGCGCGCGACTTCAACACGAAGATGCGGAACTTGATCGGCAACGACAACAAGAAGAAGGAATTGAAGCAGGCGGTCTCTGTGTTCCAGACCAAGGTGGTCAAATATCTCGAGAACACGCTGTCCGATCCCACCGCTGCCCAGATGACCCGCACCAGGCTCGCGAACTACACGTCCGCCCGCTCGGCCTATGGCGATCTCGTCAAGATAATGATCGCGCTGCGCGCCCGCGATCCCATCGCAAAATTCAACACGGCGTTGCCGGAGAGATTCGCCAAATTCGACAATGGCGAGGTCGCGAAGATGACGGCGCTGCTCGATGCCTTCCGCAAGGGCAATGCCGATGCGGTGCCGTTCGCGATCAGCATGATCGGCAGGCGGCTGAAGACGCCCTGGCATCTGATCCGGCTCGCGACCAAGGCGGCCGCGTCCAAAAACGTCGCCGATGTCGCGGCGACGCCTTACGCAATCGCGGTCCCGATGGTGCTCGATCGCATCGACGACGGCCGCAGGGCGTTGCGCATCGCGCTGAAGCAAAACCGCGTCATCATCGCGCGCGATCTGCTCAGCGATATCTACGACACCGAATATGCGTTGAGGAAGCACGTCGACCAGCTTGCCGAATCGGAGTGGGGCACGCGGCTGCAGGGCCTGATGGATGGGGTCGAGGCGCTGGTGGCGGCGGAAATCAGCCGCTTCCCGGCGGAGGTCGGCCACGTGCTGGGCTCGCGCCGCTTGCGCAACCACGATTCGCTTGCGGGAAAATTGACCTCTCTTGCCTGGAAGGCCGGTGACGCCGTGACGAACGGCGCGGCCCAATTCAAGAAGCTGATCAACGCCGCCTGATCAGGTGCGCCGGCTCCGCAAATTCAGGAACGTCTCCAGGAAACGGCCCGAGACCACGAACTTGAACCACCAGACCATTTTCCGCCGCGTCGTCATGGATCGCATCCTTGATTAGGTAGCAGGGCGGGCAGCCCAGCCAACCATAGGGATAGCGTGTGCAGTGCGGGATGCATGTGACCTACTTCACAGTTTTCATTTACAATTGACGGCGGGGCGGCGGCATCAGCGGTCGCTTATACCTTTGGACGCCGCTGGAACCGGACGGCCTGCTCGCACGTTTCCCGGGGCAATCAAGCAATAAATGGGTTGGGGGCCCAGGGAGAAAGCCCCAATGGCAACGACCTACCCCAATCCCGTTCCCCTCACCTCGACCGAACATCAGGTGCAGCTTCGCCGCGCCGTGATCGCCTCCACCATCGGCACGACGATCGAGTGGTACGACTTCTTCCTCTATTCGACCGTCACGGGTCTCGTCTTTGCAAAGCTGTTCTTCCCGCATTCCGACCCCTGGGTCGGCACGCTCGAGGCCTTTGCGATCTATGCGGTCGGCTTCATCGCCCGCCCGATTGGTGCGGCTATCTTCGGCCATTTTGGCGACCGCATCGGCCGCAAGTCGACCTTGATCGCGACGCTGCTCCTGATGGGGCTCGCGACCTTCGCGGTGGCGCTGGTGCCGACCTATCAGAGCATCGGCATCTGGGGCGCCGTCATCCTCACCGTGCTGCGCTTCATCCAGGGCGTGGGGGTCGGTGGCGAATGGGGCGGCTCGGTGCTGATGTCGATGGAATGGGCGCGCAACGACAAGACGCGCGGGCTGATCGCCTCCTGGCCGCAATTCGGCGTACCCTGCGGACTGTTCCTGGCCAATCTCGCCGTGCTCGCCTTCAGCCAGATGTCCGGCGACAGTTTCCTCGCCTGGGGCTGGCGCATCCCGTTTGCCGTGAGCCTCGTGCTCGTCGCCGTCGGCCTCTATATCCGGCTCGGCATCATGGAGACGCCAGTGTTCTCAAAGCTGCTCGCCGAGCAGAAGATCGACCGGACGCCGATGCTCGCCGTGCTCCGGGAGCATCCGAAGGAGATCCTGCTCTCCGCCTTCGCGCGCATGGCCGAGCAGGCGCCGTTCTACATCTTCACCGCCTTCATCTTCGCCTACGGCACCGGCACGCTGCATGTCTCCCGCGACTTCCTGCTGACCGCGGTGCTCGCCGCCTCGGTGGTTTCGTTCGTGTCGATCCCCGTGTTCGGGCATGTGTCCGACCGGATCGGGCGCAAGAACATGTATCTGATCGGCGCAGTCGTGACCGGCGTGTTCGGCTTCATCTATTTCGCCATGGTCGACACGGGCTCGCTGCCGATCATCTTCTTCGCGATCATCCTGTCGCTGGTGCCGCACGACATGATGTACGGGCCGCAGGCCGCCCTGATCGCGGAAAGCTTCACCGGCCGCTTGCGCTATAGCGGCGCCTCGCTCGGCTACCAGCTCGCCTCCATCATCGCAGGCGGGCCCGCGCCGCTGATCGCGGCGTGGCTGTTCGGCACCTTCCATTCCGCGACGTCGATCGCGATCTACATCGCAGTCTGCGCGGTCATCAGCGTGATCGCGACCGTGCTGATGACCGATTACACCGGCAAGGACATTTCGGGAGAGTATTCCGCGCGCTAGCGGCGCATTGCGCGCGGCCAGCGAAACTGCTGTCATCGCCCTCGACCATTCTCACGGGTACACAGGAGGGAGACGGCGATGCGACGAGGAAAGGTTTTGCTGGGCGCGCTGGCGGTGCTGACGTCCGCTTTGATGTTCAATTCGACGAGCGAGGCGCAGTCGCCAACCGCGTCACCTGCGCCGACCGCTCCCGCCACGCCGACGCCCGACAACGCGGTCATGCTGACCATCTTCCTCAAGCATGACCAGTCGCGCCCGCTCGGCGAGCTCAACGCCCAGCTCGAGAAGCAGGGCTTTTACAAGGCATTCCCACCCGAGGGCGTGGAAGTCGTGAGCTGGTATGTGATGATGGGGGCAGGCCAGGTCGTCACCCTGCGCCTGCCGGCCTCACACCTGCGCGAGGTCAACCGCATTTTCGAGACTTCGGCCTGGGGCGCCTATCGCACCGAGTTCTATCCGACCTATGATTACAAGGCGATCGGCGTCGCCAATCACGAGAAGGCGAAATAGCGCGGCAGGGAGGTTGCGGCCTGCGAGGAGCGTTTCCAGACGCTGGCCGCTGCCACGCTCACGCGTGCGCCTTCGGCTGTCCGCTCAATTTCTCTGCCAGGATCCGCAAATCCTCGACGCGGCCGGAGCCGATCAGCCGCGCGAACTCTTCCGGATCGACCGAAGGTGACGGGAAATTGGCGGGCTTGCGGCTTGCCCGGCGCCAAGACTGCGAAAGCCACGCCAGCGACAAGAGACGCTTCAGCATCTTCATGTTGTTGAGCCTCAATGATGAGAGCCTGTGATCAAGCCGCGAGCGAGGACATTGGTTCCCGCGGCCCGCTTTACGGCTTGAATTTTCTGCTTCGCAAAGACAGGCTGACGCTTTCGTTGCCAAGCGCTGGAAATTTCATGCCCGAACCCAGAATCCCGCAGATGACGCGCTATCGCCGCTGGCTCCAGGACAGAAGCGGCCTGAATTTTGGGAATTACGAAGAGCTGCGCCAATGGTCGGTCGGCGACCTCGACGGCTTCTGGCAGAGCATCTGGGATTATTTCGACCTGAAATCGCCGACGCCTCACCGCGCGGTGTTGGCGCAACGCAAAATGCCCGGCGCCGTCTGGTTTCCGGGCGCCCGGGTCAATTACGCGAGGCAAGTGCTGCGGCATGTCGAGCCGGCGCATGAAGCGGGCCAGCCGGCCATTGTCAGCAGCGGCGAAGACGGCGTGCTCAGAGAAACGAGCTGGCCGGAGCTGAAGCGCAAGGTTGCGGCGCTAGCGCTGCATCTGAAGGAAAACGGCGTGCGCTCCGGCGACCGCGTCGCGGCATACCTGCCGAACATCCCGGAGACCATGATCGCGTTTCTTGCGACCGCGAGCCTGGGCGCGATCTGGAGCCTCTGCGCGCCCGACATGGCCGCGCCCGCGGTGATCGACCGCTTCAAGCAGATCGAGCCGAAAGTGCTGATCGCCTGCGAGAGCGTGATCTATGCCGGACGCAGGCACGACCGGCGGCCCGTGATCGACGAGCTGCGCCGCGCGCTGCCGACGGTCGAGCATCTTGTTCTGCACGGCGATGCGGCAGGCGCGGACCGGCTTGAAACCATCCTCGCCGGCAGTAGCGCCGCGATCGATGCGTTCGAGCCGGAATGGCTGCCGTTCGATCATCCGCTCTGGATCGTCTATTCCTCCGGCACCACCGGGCTGCCCAAGCCGATCGTGCACGGGCATGGCGGCGTCATGATCGTCGGCTTGCCGCTCAACGTGCTGCACAACGACATCGGCTGCAGCTATGAGCCGATGTCGCTGAGCGAGCGTTACCACTGGTACTCGTCGACCGGCTGGATCATGTGGAACTGCCAGGTCTCCGGCCTGCTCAATGGCACGACCTGCTGCATCTTCGACGGCAGCCCGGGTGGCTCAAAGGACAATCCGGACTGGCTCACGCTGTGGCGCTTCGTCGCCAGCGCCAGGGCGACCTTCTTTGGCGCAGGTGCTGCGTTCTTTGCGAGCTGCACCAAGGCGGAGATCGATCTTGCAGCCAGTGGCGATCTCTCGCGGCTGCGCGCACTCGGCTCGACCGGCTCGCCGCTCTCCGCCGACACGCAAAGCTGGTTCAACGATCGCTTCGCCAGGCTTGCGGCAGGCAACGGCAACAGCGAGCAGGCGGACATGTGGTGGGCCAACATGTCCGGCGGCACGGATTTCGCCGGCGCTTTCATCGGCGCCAACCGCGAGCTGCCGCAAGCTCTCGGCACCATGCAGTGCCGCCTGCTCGGCTGCGCGGTGGAATCCTTCGACGCGTCAGGCCGTCCGGTCATGAGAGAGGTCGGCGAGCTCGTCTGCACCGAGCCGCTGCCGTCGATGCCGCTGCGCTTCTGGAACGACCCGGGCGACGAACGCTACCGTTCCAGCTATTTCGAGACCTATCCCGACAATTTCGATGGCAGCGGCCGCGGCGCGGTGTGGCGCCATGGTGACTGGCTCAGAATTAATGCCGATGGCTCCTGCGTGATCTACGGCCGCAGCGACGCCACCATCAACCGCCATGGCCTGCGCATGGGCACCAGCGAGTTGTATTCCGCGGTCGAGGCGCTGCCGGAAGTTCTGGATTCCATGGTGGTCGATCTCGAATATCTCGGCCGCGAAAGCTATATGCCGCTGTTCGTGGTGCTGCGCGAGGGCACGGAACTCGATCGCGCGATGGAAACGAAAATCAACAGGGCGATCGAGGCCGGATTGTCGCGCCGCTTCCTCCCCAACGAGATCCTTGCGGTGGCCGAAATCCCGCGGACGCTGTCCGGCAAGAAGCAGGAGCTGCCGATCAAGCGGCTGTTGCTCGGCCACGCCATCGAGAAGATCATCAACAAGGATGCGATGGCCAATCCGGGCTGCCTCGACTGGTATCTGGAATTCGCGAAAGTTTACGCGCGGCGCAACGCCGGCGCGGCGTAGGGCCAGCCTATTTCCGCAAGCTCGCCCAGACGCCGCCGAGGATCAGCAAACCGCCGACAAAATGAATCAAGGTCGGCGGCTCGTCCAGGATCAGGAACGACAGCAGCGCGCTGGCGATCGGGCCGACATAGAGCACGAGCGAGGTCCGCACCGAGCCGAACCTTCCGTCAAGCCAGGCGAAACCGGCATACGCAATCAGCCCGGGCACGAGTCCCGCAAAGATGTAAGCGGCGGCAGCTTTCGCGCTGAAGACCTGCGCGGGCGTCATCCACATTTCACGGATCGCAAGCGGCAGCGAGAACAGCGCACCGGCGGCAGAGAACAGGCTGATGCGCGCGAGCAGCGAGGCGCTGCCCGCTACCCGCGACTGCAGCAGCGTGTAGCCGGACCAGCCGAGCATCGCGAGCACAACGAGCAAGTCGCCTTCGGTCGCGCTCGATTGCGCAAGCCGATCGAGATGGCCGCCGGAGATGATCAGCAACGCGCCCGCGAGCGCCAAAGCCGTGCCGAGCCATTGCAGCGGGCCCACCCGCTCCATGCCGAGAAAGCCCGATATCAGCAGCACCACGATCGGCGACAACGCCATGATCAGCGCGATGTGGATCGCGGTCGTCGTGATGCCGGCGACATAGACCGGGCCGCCACAGAGGAACATGCCAAGGAAGCCCGCGGCCAGGACCGGCCAGATGTTCTTCCCAGGCGCGATCCGGCCGGCGCGAACCTCGGCCAGCGCAAACGGCGCGAGGCCTACCGCGATGATCGACCAGCGGAAGAAGGCGAGCGCAAAAGCCGGGACCGAGCCGGCAAGCCCGCGCGCCAGGATCATGTTGGAGGCCTGCGCGGTGGCGACCAGCACAAAGCCGGTCAGCGCGATCGTGCCTTGCCAGCTTTGGCCGGATTCCTGCGCAGCTTCTGGCGCGGATTTTTGGGTGGTTTGCGCCGGACCGGCTTCCGGATTTCCTGCATTCATCAGACTGTACCGTAGCGACCTTGTTCTTGATGCAGCATCATCATTTTTCCCGGAGATGGAACATGGCCTCGTCAGACACGGTATCCGCCGTCCTGGAATTCTTCACCTCTTATCGCACGGCTTTCGAAGGCAGCCATACCCCGGCGATCGTCGACCGCTCCAGCTTTCCCTGCGCCATCATCGGCGATTCCGGGACCGTAGCGCCGATCGTGTTCAAGGGAGCCCGAACAATGCAGCGCGGGGTGCTGTCGTTGCATGGCCAGATCGGCGTCAGGCAAGGAAAGCCGCTGGCTACCGCATTGCTGCGATCTGCTACAACCAGATCCCGCGGCTGCTGGCCTGCGCCGGCCGACCGTCGATCGCGATCACCTGAAACGTCAGCGGCTCGTTTCGATTCCGGCAAGCTGCAGATGAGGCGCATGCGTCCACGTCACCGACGCGGCGAAGACAGCAGCCAGCGCACACAGGACAAAGAGCCGCATCTGCACCGTCCTGCGATCCGCGATCGGCAGGAACAGGAAGAACAGCATCACCAGGATCAAGGCCGCGTCGATCAGGAACATGAATCTTTTCCTCCGTCGTGGAGAAAGGTGCCATGCCGCGCGCCCCGCTAATGTGGGAGATGTCACAGTTCCGGCGGCAGCTATTTGTCGCGGCGCGCGATCCTTTTGGCCGGTGCCTTTTTGCCGTCGATCAGAGCCATGATCTCATCCGGGCTCTCCAGCGTCGCCTGCTGCTGGCCATTGGCGAAATCGAGGATCGACTTTGCAGCCGGTGCGGTTTCACTGCCAGCCGGGAACGCCGCGCATGTCGGGCAGATGATGGGCGATGCCCTTGTGGCAATCGATGCAGGTCTTCTCGCCGGTGAACAGGAAGCGCTCATGTGCCACGGCCGCGCGCGGCGACTGCTTGGTGATGTCCATCGAATCCGCGCTGTGGCAGTTGCGGCATTCCAGCGAATCATTGGCTTTGAACCGCGCCCATTCATGCAGTGCCAGCTCGAGCCGCTTGTCGAGAAACTTTTCGCGGGTGTCGATATAGCCGAACAATTTGCCCCAGACCTCCTGGGAGGCCTGCATCTTGCGCGCGATCTTGTCGGTCCAGTTGTGCGGCACGTGACAATCCGGGCAACTCGCGCGCACGCCGGACCGGTTGGTGAAATGGATGGTCGATTTCAGCTCCGCAAAGACGTTGTCGCGCATCTCGTGACAGCTGGTGCAGAATTTCTCGGTGTTGGTCACCTCCAGCGCGGTGTTGAAGCCCCCCCAGAAGATGATGCCGGCGACGAAACCGCCCAGCACCAGCACACCGAGGCTGAACACGGTGCTCGGCCGGATCAGCACGTCGAGCAGCTCGAGCAGGAAGCTCCAGGCCCGCTTGATCGCACCCGGACGCGGGGCTTTCGGATCGACCTCGCTCATCGCTTGCCACCCGGTGTGCCGCGGCTCAGCATGGTGTCGATGTCGACGAAATCATTGCTGACGGGCGGATCGGTGACGCTCTGCGGTACGTGGCATTCGGTGCAGAAGAACCGCCGCGGCGAGATGGAGGCGAGGAACTGGCCGTCGCGGTCCATGAAATGAGTGATCGAGACCATCGGCGCCTGGGATTTGCCCGTGCGCGCCCTGGCGTGGCAGGACAGGCATTTGTTGCTTCGCAGGTCGATCTGGTAGCCGTCGATCGAATGCGGGATCACCGGAGGCTGCTCCGGATAGTTGCGCATCTCCCGTTCGGCGGTGTTGCGCGTCGGCGCCATCGGCGCGGCCGGACCTTCGTCATTGAGCGGAGTTGTGCCGCGCAGATCGTCACTCAGCGTTTGCGCGGCGAGCGCAGCGGTGCCGGCAGCGAGCACAACGGTGAGCAGAACGATTGCCGTTGTCCTGATCATGGCCGCTACACCTTCTCGATACGCACGGCGCATTTCTTGAAATCGGTTTGCAGCGAGATCGGGTCGGTCGCGTCCAGCGTCACCTTGTTGATCAGCTTGGACTCGTCGAACCAGGGCACAAAAACCAGGCCGCGCGGCGGCCGGTCGCGTCCGCGGGTCTCGAGCCGGACGCGGATGAAGCCTCGACGCGAAATAACCTTCACCTCGTCGCCGCGGCGCAGCTTCGCGTCCTGCGCATCGTCGGGATGCATGAAGCAGACGGCTTCCGGAACCGCCCGATACAGCTCGGGCACGCGCCGCGTCATGGTGCCGGAATGCCAGTGCTCCAGCACGCGGCCGGTGGAAAGCCAGAACGGATATTCATTGTCGGGCGATTCCGCCGGCGGCTCGTAAGGCAGCGCGAAGATGCGCGCCTTGCCGTCGCCATAACCGTAGAACTGCACGACGGCGCCCTGCCTGACGAACGGATCCGAACCTTCGCGAAAACGCCATTTGGTCTCCTGTCCGTTGACGACAGGCCAGCGCAGTCCACGTTCACGGTGATAGGTGTCGAACGGCGCAAGGTCGTGGCCGTGGCCACGGCCGAAGGTGGCGTATTCCTCGAACAAGCCCTTCTGCACATAGAAGCCGAACGCCTTCGATTCATCGTTGGCGTAGCCTTGCTCGATGTCGGACAGCGGGAACTTGTCGACCTGCCCGTTCCTGTAGAGCACGTCGAACATGGTCTTGCCGCGATATTCCGGCTTCTTTGCCAGCAGCTCCTCGGTCCAGACTTCCTCGATCTTGAAGCGCTTGGAGAACTCCATCAGCTGCCACAGATCGGAGCGCGATTCCCCGGGAGCCGTGACGAGCTGATGCCAGAATTGCGTGCGCCGCTCGGCGTTACCATAGGCTCCTTCCTTCTCCACCCACATCGCGGTCGGCAGGACGAGATCGGCGGCAAGCGCCGTGACCGTCGGATAGGCGTCCGAGACGACGATGAAATTGTCGGGATTGCGAAAGCCCGGATAGGTCTCCTCGTTGATGTTGGGACCGGCCTGCAGATTGTTGTTGACCTGCACCCAATAGGCGTTGAGCAGACCGTCCTTCAGCATCCGGCTTTGCAGCACGGCGTGGTAGCCTGGCTTGTCGGGGATCGTGCCCTCCGGCAGCTTCCAGATCGCTTCCGTCTTGTCGCGATGCTCCTTGTTGGTCACCACCATGTCGGCAGGCAGGCGGTGCGAGAAGGTGCCGACCTCGCGCGCGGTGCCGCAGGCCGAGGGTTGGCCCGTCAGCGAGAACGGGCTGTTGCCCGCTTCCGAGATCTTACCGGTCAGCAGATGAATGTTGTAGACGAGATTGTTGCACCAGACGCCGCGGGTGTGCTGGTTGAATCCCATGGTCCAGAAGCTGACGACCTTTGTCTTCGGATCGGCATAGAGCTCGGCCAGCGCCTCCAGCCGGTTGAGCGGCACGCCGGACATCTTCGCCGCCTTCTCCAGCGTGTAATCGGAGACGAATTTTGCGTATTCGTCGAAACTCATGTCGGTCGAATCGTTGGCCTTGGCGGCCCCGCTCGCCTTCTTCTGCAGGGGATGGTCGGGCCGCAGGCCATAGCCGATATCGGTCTGGCCGCGCTTGAACACGGTATGCGCCGCGACGAAATCCTTGTTCACCCGCCCGGTCTTGATGATGTGGTTGGCGATCGCATTGAGGATGAAGAGGTCGGAGTGGGGCGCGAAGACGATGCCGATGTCGGCGAGGTCGAATGAACGGTGCTCGAAGGTCGAGAGCACCGCGACACGCACGTGCGGAGCGGACAGGCGACGATCGGCCACCCGCGTCCACAGGATCGGATGCATCTCCGCCATGTTGGAGCCCCACAGCACGAAGGCATCGGTGGCCTCGATGTCGTCGTAGCAGCCGGCGGGCTCGTCGATGCCGAAGGTGCGCATCATGCCGGCAACGGCCGACGCCATGCAGTGGCGTGCATTGGGGTCGATGTTGTTGGAGCGGAAACCGGCCTTGAACAGCTTTAAGGCGGCGTAGCCCTCCCACACCGTCCATTGTCCGGAGCCGAACATGCCGACGCCGCTCGGCCCGCGCTTCTTCAGCGCGTCCTTGAACTTCTCCGTCATGATGTCGAAGGCTTCGTCCCAGGAGACGGGCGTGAACTCGCCATTCTTGTCGAACTTGCCGTTGGTCTTGCGCAGCATAGGCTGCGTCAGCCGATCATGGCCGTACATGATCTTGGACAGGAAATAGCCCTTCACGCAGTTGAGCCCGCGATTGACTTCGGCCTTGATGTCACCGTGGGTGGCGACCACGCGGTTGTCCTTGGTGGCGACCATGACACTGCACCCCGTGCCGCAGAACCGGCACGGCGCCTTGTCCCAATTCAGCGCGCTGGACTCGCGCTCGGTCACGAGGTTTGCCGCAAGCGCCGGCACGGGCATGCCCCCCGCTGCGGCGGCGATGGCAGCGGCCTCGAGCTTCAGCATCTGGCGACGATCGAGCTTCGATGCGGTCATGGACATTCTCCCGACGCCGGCCTTCAGCCAGCGTCGATGGCGTGAAAGACAAGCGAGGCGGAGTAAACGTGCGGCAGCAGCGCGATGGCGTTGAGCGTCGATCCGAGCGAGCCCGCGTCAAGCGATTCGACCACGACGACGAGCTTGCCGCGCGGATCGCGGCCATGAATCTCGCAGCCCGGGAGCGCAACGATCGTGGCCTCGACCTCATCGAGTTGCTCGGGGCGGACCTGTACCAGGATGCTGGCGATTTCGCCGCCGGGCGGCGCCACGACGGGATCGGCGGCAAGCGCACGGCCGGTGATCAGAGCGCGGCGATTGATCGCAGTCTTGAGCACGATGCTTCTCCTCGTGCTCAATGCGCGGCCGGCGGCCCGGGCGGACCGACCACCATGTGATAGATCCAGACGCCAAATCCGTAGCTGCCGACCACACCAACCGCGAGGGCGGGCATCACCACCGCGGTCAGGAACAGGAAGGCGAAGATTTCCATGCGCTTGCGGCGCGGTCGTCCAGTGTCGTCGCTTCCGACGGACATACTGCTTCTCTTCTCGATGTCAGCAATTGACGGCATCCGGGCCGTCGCCTCGCCGCACCCTAGGCGACCGCGGCCTGCTGGCGTTGATCTACATCAAGGGCGGCGCGGTCGCTCTATTTGTCATAGGGCAGAAGCCGTCCACATCACGACATCCCGCGCCAGCGCTTCGAAGGCGCGGTCGAAGGCGTTTGCCGCCTTTGCGACCGTCAGGCTGTCGATCGGCGACGAACTATCGAAGATGCGCGCCGCCTTGAGATGGCCGGTTCCATCGACCAGTTTCGCCGATAGCGCGATCACGGCCCTGGGCTCCGGCGCGGACGCGACCTCGAACCGGCGCAGATCGATCAGAAGACGCGTCCCGCCTTCGGACAGAGCATCGCCGCGCAGCGGCGCATGCGCGATATCGTAGTTCTCGAAGCTCTGCAGCAGTTTTGCCTGCACCAGCGCCGGCAGCGAATCGCCCCATTGCGCGTTGGCGAAGTCGTCATGCTGCTCCTCTTCGGAGGCAAACAGGAAACGCTGGGTCTGCAGACGCGTCGTTGCCGTCGGCTCGGCGATGACGAGGCCACTCTCCAGCTGCCGTCGCGGCGACTCGAACGCCTCCGCAGCCGTCAGGTCATAGACGATCTTGCGCGGCGGCGTGGCGCTTCCGGTCATTCGCTCCAGCCCAGCGACGATGCCGTCGAGCTTCGGCGTGTTGCGCGCAAGACCGTCCGTGAACGTGCTGAGATTGGTGATGGCATCGTGCAGCGGCGCCGCATTTTCAGACAAGACCGAATCCACCTTGCGCAGCGCATCGCGCGCGGCCTGGGTCATGCTCTGGCCGGCCCCCTTTTCGGCGATCAGCGCACCCGGCACCGGCGGCGCATCCGCGCGCTCGCCGCCTTCGAGCGCGACCACGGGCACGCCGGTCAGCCCCTGAAAATCAAGTCCAACCCTGGTATCCGATCGAACCGGCGTATGTTCGGCAACGGCGATGGTGACATGGACGTCCTGGGGACGGTCCGCCACCAGTTCGAGCGACGTCACTTCGCCGACGCGAATGCCATTGAACAACACCGCCGCGCCGACTAGGAGGCCCGGCACCGGGCCGCTGAAGACCACTTGATAGGTGTCCCGCTTGCCAATACCGCCGGCATTGTTGAGCCAATACACAAAGCCGAACACGGCGACGATCGCTGCCAATACGAAGGCCCCGACGATGACAAAAGGTGCGCGCGTTTCCATGTTGTTTCTCAAGCTCCCAAATGAAGCATCTGCGCCCGAGCCCCGTGGAAATAGGCTTTCACCCAGGGATGATCGGAGGCCAGCACAGCCGGCAACGGCCCGAGTGCCGCGATCTTGCCGTCGGCCAGGGCAGCGACGCGGTCACACACCGCGGCCAGCGTGTGGAGATCGTGCGTGATCATGAAGACCGTGAAACCGAGCGTCTGTTGCAGCGTTCTGATCAGCGCATCGAACTCGCCGGCCGCGATCGGATCGAGGCCGGAAGTCGGCTCATCCAGGAACAACAGCGCGGGATCGAGCGCCAGCGCGCGAGCGAGCGCCACGCGCTTGGTCATGCCGCCCGAGAGCTCAGCGGGGAATTTGCCGCCGTCCTCTGCGGTGAGACCGACCATTTCGAGCTTGGCATTGGCGATCTCATCCAGCAAGGACGCCGACAGATGCGCCGCCTCGCGCAGCGGGAATTGAATGTTCTGCCGGGCATTGAGGGCCGAGAACAGCGCGCCCTGCTGGAACAATACCCCGCGGCGCGCGGCTTCGCCTTCGGAGGAGGCCGGAAAATCGATCTCCCCGCTCCGCTTCCGCAACAACCCGACCAGCGTCCGCAGCAGTACCGACTTGCCGCCCCCGGACGCGCCGACCAGACCCAGGATCTCCCCTTCGCGGACATCCAGCGAGAGGTGATCGAGGACGATGCGATCGCCGAATCCGACGAGGAGATCCTGCACGTGAATCGCGACACGTTGCCCGGCCATGGCTACATCCCGATCGACGCGAAGAAAACCGCAAACACGCCATCGAGCACGATCACCAGGAAGATCGATTTCACGACGGACGCCGTGGTCTGCAGGCCGAGCGATTCCGCGCTTCCCTTGACCTTCAATCCCTCACAGGCCGCGACCAAGCCGATCACGAGCGCCATGAACGGCGCCTTGAGAATGCCGACCTCAAAATGCGTGATCGAAACCGCCTCGCGCAATCGCGCTATGAAGATAGCCGGCGACATACCGCCATAGAGCCAGGCAACGAGGCCGCCTCCGTAGAGCGCCGCCAGCGAACCGAGGAATGCGAGGATAGGCAGCGCCACGATCAGCGCGAGAACCCTCGGCAGGATCAGCACGGAGACGGGATCGAGGCCCATGGTCGAAAGCGCATCGATCTCCTCGCGCATCTTCATCGAGCCGAGCTCGGCGGTGTAGGCGCTGCCGGAACGGCCGGCCACCATGATCGCGACGATCAGGACGCCGATCTCACGCAACACCAATATCCCGATCATGTCGACCACATAGGAGTCCGCGCCGAATTTGCGGAAATGGAAGATGCCCTGCTGCGCGATGATCGCGCCGATCAGGAAAGTGATCAGCGCCATGATGGGGATGGCCTGCCAGCCGACGCGGCCGATCTGGTAGACGGTCGAGGTCAGGCGGAAGGAGGCCGGACGACGCATCACGTCAAGCAGGGCAGCGCTGACGGCGCCGAGCATATCCAGAAATGCGATTGCATCGGCGGCGAGACCGCGGACGAAGCGCGTCAGACGCGCAACCAGGAATTCCTCGCCTCGCCTTCCTCCGACCCGACCTCGATTCAGCCCGCGAACTTCGGCAAGCAAGCCGGCGTAGGAGCCGGGAACGCCAAGGAGCATGTTCTCCGAAGGACGCCCCACATCACGCCGGGCGAGCTTCTCGAACAGCCAGGCGCCGACCGTGTCGAGCGCTGTCACGCGGCTGAGATCGATGGGCCCGATTTGACGGGACGCGCCATCGCAAAGACGCTCCAGCAATTCGACATTGGCGACCGTCCAGGCTCCGCGTGCCTGAAGCACGCAAGGCCCCTCGCCGATTACAGTCAGGCTCGGCATATCGCTCACGAGAACAATCCTGTTTTGACCTGCATAGGGCCGGCCCGGCGCCGCTCCCTTGATACAGCGCAATGGATCGCCTTCGCCCAGATTGATTCACATCAATTCTGGCTGCCGGCGGCTTGCGATCCGGATCCATGTCGAGAGCGTCGCAAACGCCACCAGCATCATGACACCGGCAGTGCTGACGACGATCTGCGCGGCGATTCCGCCTGAGAAATGCGACAGCAGCATATGGGCGGCGAGCGACAGCATCACGCCGAGACAATAGATCTCGAGCGAGTTCTCGCCGCAGCGGATGGCGCCGCGCAGCACCAGCGACATCAGTCCCGGCCAATCCGACGGCACGAGCCGCGCCACCAGGATGGCGATCGCCAGGAAATGAAGCAGCCGCAGCGGATCGAGATCGGTCTTGTCGATCGGATAGATCGCCTTGGCGACAAACGGAGGGACGAGCGCTTGCAGCGGCAGGAGGCTCCAGCTCAAGGCGATGACGAGGGCGAACAACAGATAGATCACGGCGAGGCCGACGAAAGGCCGCGATATCAGGGCCGGGCGGAAGCGTTTGCGCCCCGCGACGACCCACCACGCGCCCAGCACCACCAGAAACTGCCAGGCGAACGGATTGAAGTACCACTCGTTGATCGGCCAGCCCGGTAGATTCCAGCCGTAGAGCTGGACCAGCCCATAGAGCAGAGCCGACGCAGCGATCGCGACATTGGGCGCCTTCAGGAGCAGCCAGAGCAGCGGCGCAAACAACAGGTGAAACAACACGAAGGTCGGCAATACGTCGGTATTGACGGGGCGATATTGCAGCACCGTTGCACGTGCCAGCGCCGCACCGGGATGCTGCAGCAGAACGCGTGTGTTGGTGACATCGGCCCAGCGGCTTTCGCCGGCCATGTAGACCATGACGACCAGGGCAACGATCAGGCTGAGGAAGGCCATGTGGATTTCCCAGCCACGACGCAGCGTGTGGCCGACGACTGACCACCAGCCATCGCAGCGCTGAATACGGCCATAGGCCAGCGCGCAGGTCACGCCGGAGACGAACATGAAGACTTCGGTGGCGTCGCTGAAGCCGTAGTGACGCATGGTCAGCCAGCTGCAGACATTGTCCGGGATGTGATCGAGAAAGATGAACCAGAGCGCGATGCCCCGACACACGTCCAGCCGAAGATCGCGATCGATCGTCTCGTCGGCCCGGTTCATCGCGCTCGCCTCGACGTCACGGCATTCGGCTGGCTCATTCGACATTACGGCCGGATTCACCTGCCTGCAGCATAGGCGGGCGGGCCGGCCTGGCAGCATCGCCACGATCAGGCCAAGGCTATAGCGGACGGGGGACGGCCGATTGATCCAGCGCAAAGGCGCCTGGCGCCTGCCCCATGGATCGAGCCCCGATCAACCGGTGCGCCGGGCCGACGCATGGCCCGCGGTGAGGTCGAACGACACGAGGGAAATGCTGGCATCACGGGGATCGCTCGTAACCGTGAAACCGAGCTCGCGCGCCATGGCGAGCATGCCGGTGTTTTCATGCAGCACCTCGCCAAACAGCGACTTCAGGCCTTCCGCGCGCGCATAGTCGATCAGAAGCTGCATCAGCGCCCAGCCCAGGCCCCTTCCCTTCAGGTCGGAGCGAAGCAGGATAGCGTATTCCGCCTTCTCATAGTGCGAATCCGAGTGCAGCCGCACCGCACCGATGGCGTCGCGCGTGGCCGGGTCGATCGCCACGAACGCCATGGCGCGCGCATAGTCGAGTTGCGTCAGACGCGCGACGAATTGATGCGAGAAATCCTTCACGGCATGGAAGAAGCGCAGTCTTATGTCTTCGGCCGAAACATGCTGCAGCAGCTTGATGATCGCAGGCTCGTCATCGGGGCGCATCGGACGCACGTCGACTCTCGAGCCGTCCAGCAACTGGAGCTCGCGCTCCCATTCGGTCGGATAAGGCCGCACCGCGAACCTCGTATTGCCGGCGAACATCCTGGTCGGCGCGGCTATGGCGACACGCGCATCCAATGCCAGCACGCCGCCGGCATCGGCGAGGAGAGGATTGATGTCGAGCTCCCGTATCTCGGGAAGGTCCGCTGCCATCTGCGACAGCTTCACCAGGGTCAGCGGCACGGCATCCGGCGGCACCGCGGCGACGTCGCGATAGGCGGGCAGCAGCCGCGACGCCCTGGTCCGGCTCACCAGAGCGCGCGCCAGGTTCATGTCGAGCGGCGGCAGCGCCAGCGCCTGGTCGTTGATGACCTCGACGGCAGTGCCGCCACGGCCGAACATCATCACCGGACCGAAGGTCGGATCGTCGGCAATGCCGAGGATCAGTTCGCGTGCGGCGGGACGCTTGATCATCGGCTGGATCATCACCCCGTCGATACGCGCCTCCGGCCGCGCGCGCTTCACTCGCGCGATGATTTCGGCTGCCGTGTCGCGGACGCCGTCCCTGGTCGCGACGCCAAGCACGACGCCGCCGACATCTGACTTGTGGGTGATATCACGCGACAAAATCTTCACGGCGACGGCAAGGCCTTGCGCGAGGAAGGCTTCCGCCTTCGCCGCCGCCTGCTCGGGGTTGTCCGCAGCAACCGTCGGCACCATCGGGATGGCATAGGCCTCGAGCAGACCGGCGATCTCGATCGGATCGAGCCAGGCCCGGCCGTCCCGCAACGCGCGCTCGACGATCTTTCTTGCGGCACTCTTGTCGGGCGCAAACAGCGACGACACGTTCGGCGGGGTCGCCATCAGCGCCGCCATCGCCTCGCGATACTTCACCAGATGCATGAAGGCGCGTACCGCATCATCCTCGATCGGAAAATGCGGAATCGCGCCCCTGTCGAAGATCGGTGCAACCAGCTGGTCGGTCCCTACCCACGCGGCGAGCACCGGCTTGGATCGCGAACGATTTTGCGCGCGATCCGACTTGACGCGTTCGGCCACCGCCTCGGCAATACCGGCCGCCGGGGCAACCGCCGTCTCCACGTTCATGACCAGCACCGCGTCGCTTGCGGGGTCGGCGAGCAGGACATCGAGGGCCGCGAGATATCGGTTGGCGTCAGCGTCGCCCCCGATGTCGACAGGGTCGGCCTTCGACCAGGTCGGCGGCAGGACCGCGTCCAGTTTCGCCGCCGTTTCGTCCGAGAGCGGCGCCGCCATCCCGCCGAGCTCGGCGAGCCGATCGACGGCCAGGATGCCGAGGCCTCCGCCGTTGGTGAGGATGGAGAGGTTTTTGCCGTCGGGCGCGCGCACGTGGCGGCCGAGCAACTCGGCGCAATCAAACAACTCGCGAAGGTCGAGCGCGCGAAGCAGCCCGGCCCGCCGGAACGCCGCATCGTACACGGCATCCGAGCCAGCGAGCGCGCCGGTGTGGGTGGCGGCCGCTCTTGCGCCCTGCGCCATCCGTCCCGACTTGACCACGACCACCGGCTTCAGCCTTGCCGCGGCCCGCGCGGCCGACATGAATTTGCGCGCGTCCCCGACCGCTTCGAGATAGAGCAGGATCGCGCGGGTCTTTTCGTCGAGGGCAAAATAGTCGAGGAGGTCGGCGACATCGACGTCGAGCTGGTCGCCAATCGATACGACCCCGGAAAAGCCGAGCGACTTCTCGGCGCCCCAATCGACCATGGCGGCGGCGATCGCGCCCGATTGCGAGATCAATGCGAGCGAGCCGATCGCGGGATGACGGGCTGCAAAGCTCGCATTGAGGCCCGAGGTCGGAAACATGATGCCAAGACAGTTTGGCCCAACGATCCGCAGCTTGTGGGCGCGGGCCGCCTGCGTCACCGCTTCGGCGATCGAGCCGGCGCCATGGCCGAGCCCGGAGGAGATGATCACCGCGCCTGCCACGCCGCGCCGACCTGCCTGCTCGATAATGTCGGGTGTGGCCAACGCCGGAGCGGTGACGACGATCAGATCGGGCACGAATGGCAGCGACGCCAGATCGGGACTGGTCGTCCGTCCGCCGATCGAGGCATATCTCGAGTTCACCACGGCGATCTCGCCGGCAAAGCCGCCGCTCGACAAATTGTGCAGGACGATCGCTCCGAGCGAGGAGGGTCGCGGGCTGCCGCCGACGATGGCAACGCTTCGCGGCGCGAAGACACGCTCCAGGCCAAAGGTGGACATTAGGCCCTCCCGAATTCGGTGACGGCAGGATATTGCGGTGCCGCTTTGGTCATGTCCGGCCTCGTGCATATGCCCAGCGGGCGCGGCCACTCCTAAGGCTACCGCGTGGTTCGGCCTTGACCAAGATCAAACCAGCCGATGACGCCGCGTGCTCCCCTTGATCCATCGATGGGAGAGCCATGATGTACAGGAACCTGCTGGTGCATATCCCGACGGAGCGCTCGGCTCGTCCCGCGGTCGATGGATCGGCTTCGCTCGCCATGAGCTGTGGCGCACACCTGGACGCGATTGCAACGGGCTATGAGCCGGCCAGCCTGCCCCTTGTCTCGGCTGGCGGCGCCGCCATCGCGCCGATGTTCGAGCTCGAACGCGAACGCGCGTTGGCGCGCGCCGAGGCCGCGCTGCGCATCTTCGAGATCGAAGCGCGGAACGCCGGGATCCGTCAGCACGGCCGCGCCGTCAGCGGCACCTTCACCGAGGTGGTATCGACCGTCGCCGCGGCCGCGCGGCTGCATGATCTCATCGTGGTCTCGCAAGCGGAGCCCGATCGCGACACTTTCGACAACCAGCTGCCGCAGGAATTGCTGCTTCAAGCCGGCAGGCCGCTGCTGTTCTTTCCGTCCACCTTCCGCGGTGCGTTCAGGGCTTCCCGTATCGGCATCTGCTGGGATGGAAGCCGGCTCGCCGCGCGCGCCCTGCATGATGCCATGCCGCTTCTTGCCCAGGCCGACACGCTGACGGCGATCACGCTGAACGAACGCGAAGTCCCACGCGAAGCGTCGCCGATGGAGCTGGCGAAGTATATGGCACGCATGGGATTGCCCGTGATGACGGTTTGCCTCGAGGCCGAACGCGGCAATGTCCAGCCGAGCCTGCTGTCGCTTGCGGCGGACGAACGTCTCGACCTGCTGGTGATGGGCGGCTACGGTCATGCGCGCCTGCAGGAAGCCGTCTTTGGCGGCGTCACGCGCGAGATGTTCCGCAGTATGACCGTCCCGGTCCTGATGTCGCACTGACGGAGGAGACGCCATGTCGTCCTCAATCAGGCACACCGCCCTCGGCGGCATCGTTCTCGCCAGGTCGGCGACTTCATCGCCTATCTGAAGACGCTGGAGTAGCGCGGCCGGCGGCGATTGAGCCAGGTCAAGGCGCAATCGCTGGATACGGCCTACGCCGTTGCCAGCATCGAATCCAACGGAGGCCTTTCATGCGCGCCCATCACATCATGACGAAGGACGTCATCACCGTGACGCCTCACACCAGGATCGAAGACGCCGCCAACATCATGCTGCGCACCCATATCAGCGGCCTGCCGGTCGTGGACGATGCGGGCCAGCTCGTGGGCATCGTCTCGGAAAGCGACTTCCTTCGCCGCAGCGAAATCGGCACCGGCCGCAAGCGGGCAAAGTGGCTGCAGTTCCTGATGGGGCCCGGCTGGGCGGCATCCGATTTCGTCCACGAGCGCGGCCGCAAGGTTGAAGACGTGATGACGCAGGATCCGGTCACGGTCGGCGAAGAGACGCCACTGGAAGATCTCGTGCGCCTGATGGAGAAACACGACATCAAGCGGCTTCCGGTCAAGAGCGGCAAGCGGCTCGTCGGGATCGTCACCCGCTCCAATTTGCTGCAGGCCGTCGCCTCCATGGCGCACGAAATCCCGGATCCGACCGCCGACGACGACCATATCCGCGAGCGCATCACCCGCGCGGTCAATGATACCGACTGGCGGCCAATCGGCTTTGAGGTTTCAGTGCGCAACGGCGTCGTGCATCTGCACGGCATCATCACCACCGACCAGGCGCGCCAGGCCACCATCGTGGCCGCCGAAAACACCGCCAGCGTCAAGGAAGTGCACGACCATCTCTGTTTCGTCGACGGCTATTCCGGCTTCTATGTGGAATCGCCGGAGGACGTGAAGGCCGCGAGTTGAGAGACAAGCGACCCCGCCGCGCTGAGAACACGACGGGGTCGCCGCCCCCGGAGAAGCCTTGCGGCAATGCCCCCGAAGAGCGTGAGCTTAGCGTAAAAGTCCCTAGCAAATCCTGTCGCGGAACCCTCGTTTTCATTGGAAGAACGCGGGCAATGTAAGCCTCATGTAAGCCTGCGATCTCGCGCATCAGTTGAGGCGCGTGCGAACGGCACGTGTCTCCGGAGCCGTCGGCGGCGATTGGCAAATTTGATTTGAATCAAAAGCGAGTTTCGAATTCGGCGGATACTCGACCTCCAGACGCTGGAGGTTCGTATGCCAACAGATTCGCTTCTTCTCTCGATCGCCGTGTGCGGCGTATTCCTGGGGTTTGCCATAGCGCTTGCGGTGATCGATCAGCGCACCGCCCGCTGGCAGCGAAGCAGGCTTGCGAAAAGGAAGACGGCTGCCGCTGCACCTGCTCGCAAGAAGGCCGCTTGATCCCACGGCGTCTCACACGTTTTGCGTGCGTCGGGGCGACACGCCGGGAGCAAGGCAATGGCCGATCGGCAAAGCTGGCGACCCATTTTGTTCGACTGCCCTCAGACCGGCCACAAGGTGCAGGGCCTGGTGGCCGAGGAAGCCTTCCGAACAAGCGAGCCGCACTATGAAACCGTCCGGTGCCTCGCCTGCGCCGGCGTTCACTTCGTCGATCCCATGGGCGGCAAGGTACTGGGCGCGCCGCGCGACACCAGATGATCTCCCGACAGCTCAGGCATCCAGCCGACTAAGCGCGGCGCGGTTGCAGAAGCGTATCCGCCGCGAGGTTTCCAGCGCGATCGTTCCCGACTGCACAAAATGCGTGAAGGTGCGTGACACCGTCTCGATGGTCAGCCCCAGATAGTCGGCGATGTCCTGACGCGACATCGGCAGCTCGACGGCGGCCTCGCGCGCACTGCGGCCGGCCATCTCGAGCAGGAAGCCCGCGACCCGCTCCTCGGCGCTCTTGATCAGCACCAGCGAATGCTGCTGCACGCGCTGCAGCTCGCGCACCGTCAGCATCCAGAGCTGTTTGGCGAAGCTCTTTTCGTGCTCGGCGCGGGCCAGCACGCTGGAACGCCTGACGAGAAGGATCTGCGCGTCGCTGATCGCTTCGGCGGTCGACTGATGCGCGTCACCCGCCTCGAAACCGAAGACGTCGCCGGGCAGATAGAACGCGCCGATCTGGCGCCGTCCGTCGTCGAGCATGCGATAGGTCCGCACCGCGCCCGAGATCACCTGGTAGAGATATTCGGCCGGCTCGTCCTCGCCGAAGATTTCGGAGTTGCGCGCAAAGCGCATTGGCGCGCCGATCATTCCGAACGGGCCATCGCCTGGGGTGCCGGCGCGGAGCGGCGCAGCAGGGCGGACGAGAATCGGGGTGTTGGGGGCGGGAGCGAGCATGGCAGGTCTCCGGTTCGCTTCATTCGTGTCCGGAACTGTGCCCGTTTGTTAAAATTCCGAAATCTGGATGTTTCCCCTAAGTATAAACCCGTAAGTCCCGCAGTCGCCGTGCGGCGCCGCCTGAGCGACACCGCGTTTGATGCTGAAATGCGGCGTTGCACCGCGAAATCAGTCAGACGCCGCGCGAAGGCGAACGGCCGAACTTGTTCCCATGGTCCCCGGTGTTTTACGGACAAATTGTTGATCCGCCGCAAGACACGGGTAAGGCGAATCTGCGATAGTCTCTTTCGTCTCGAGAGGGAGATGATCCATGACCACGTCCACCATGTTGATCCTTGCCGCCGTGGTTGCGCTGTTCGCCGGCTTTGCCGCCGCGCTGGCATGGGCCCAGCCGCATGCGCGCCAGCTCACCGCTGCGCCGGCCGAAATGCCCCGCCCGAAGCGGCGTCCGTTCTAGGAAAGCTCGATCTGAGTTTTCGGCAGCTCCGCGGCCACGAGGTCGCCTGCCTCGGCATCGAGCTCGCCGAAGAAGTCGCCGGCGCCCCCTCCCTACATACCTGCGGCGAGTGCAATCCGCATCAGCTCGGACATGCTGCGCGCGCCGGTCTTGGCCATGAGATTCGCGCGGTACACTTCGACCGTGCGGGGACTGATGGCAAGCTCATGCGCGATCACCTTGTTGATCTTGCCGGCGACCAGGCCCTGCAGCACATCGCGCTCGCGCGGCGACAGCTCGGCCAATTGCGCTTCCGCTTCCTTCTTCGCCGCATTGTCGCCCAACGCCACCGGGCGCGCCTCCAGCGCCGCACGGATGGCGCCCAGGAGCGCGGCATCATCAAATGGCTTTTCGATGAAATCGGCGGCGCCCGCCTTCATCGCCTCGACTGCGAGCACGACATCGCCGTGGCCGGTGATCAGGATCACCGGACAGGAGGAGCCGCCGCCCTTCAGCTTGCGCACCAGCTCGATGCCGTTCATGCCGGGCATGCGGATGTCCGAGATCACGCAGGCGAGCGATGCGAGGTCGACGCCGCCCAGGAACGCGTCGGCGGATTCGTAGACCCTGGGCCCAAATCCGTTGACATCGAGCAGGAACGCCAGCGAGTCGCGCATGGCGGCGTCATCGTCGATGACATGGATGATGGTCCTGTTGCCCGTCTTATTGTTCATGGCCCGCCTCCGGCTCGGCGAAGGGCAGCGTGAATTCGAACACCGTGCCGCCGCCGTTATTGGCGCGGGCATTGATGCGGCCGCCATGCGCCTCGATGATGGTTCGACAGATTGAAAGTCCCACTCCCATGCCGTTCGCCTTGCTGGTTACAAAGGGTTGAAACAAATGCTGCGCGATTTCCGGCACAATCCCGGTCCCGGTATCGGTCACCGAGAAGAAGACAACGCCGTTCTGCCGCACTACGCCGATCGTCAGCTCGCGGCGGCTGGTGGTCTCCATCGCTTCCACCGCGTTCCGGATCAGATTGAGCGCGACCTGCTGGATCTGGATCTTGTCGACGATGATATCGGGCAGATCGTGGTCGCAGCGCAGCGACACCCGCACGCCCTGCTCTCGCGCGCCGACCAAAGCGAGCGCGGCGGCTTCCTCGAGCAGCACGGCGGGATTCTCCAGCGTATGCTCGGTCTCGCCCTTGGCGACAAACTCGCGCAGGCGCTTGATGATGTCGCCGGCCCGCAGCGCCTGCGCGGAACCTCGATCCAGGGCGTCGATGACCCGCGCCTTGTCGGGCTGCTCGGATTTCAACAGCGTCGCCGCGCCGTGCAGATAGCTGGTGATGGCCGATAGCGGCTGGTTCAGCTCGTGCGCCAGTGAGGACGCCATCTCGCCCATCGCGGTCAAGCGCGACACATGGACCAGCTCGGACTGCAACTCCTGCATGCGCCGCTCCTGCGTCCGGCGCTCCGTCAGGTCGCGGATGAAGCCGGTGAAGAAACGCTCGGCTCCGACCTTCGCCTCGCCCACCGCCAGTTCCATCGGAAAGGTCGAGCCGTCGCGCCGCTCGCCCACCACGATCCGTCCGATCCCGATGATGCGGCGCTCGCCCGTGCTGCGATAGCGATCGAGATAGCCGTCGTGCTCCTGCCGGTAGGGCGTTGGCATCAGCATCGAGACATTCTTGCCGATGACCTCGCTGGCCTTCCAGCCGAACAGGCGCTCGGCCGTAACGCTGAAGGAGCGCATGACTCCCTGGTCGTCGATCACGATCATCGCTTCCGGCACGGTGTCGAGGATCGACTGCAGCTGGGCCTGGCGATACCGCGCATCCTCGGATTCGCGGAATAGCCGGCCGCCGATGAAGCCGAGCACCGGTCCCAGCACGGCAAAGAACGACACGTCGATCAGGTTCGCCGGATTGGCGTAGAGGCTTTGCCCAAGGAAATACAAGCTGATGCCGAGGCAGAGCGCGGTGGCAAGGATCGCGGGCCCGAGACCACCGGCGAAGGCGGCAAAGATCACGACCGGGACATAGATGACCGTGAAGGTTCGGTCCTCGAAATAATGGTGCAGCGTGAAGCGCAGCACGAACACGAGGAAGGCGGCAAGGGCGGCGGAGCCGTAGCGAAGCCAGAACCGGCGCTGTGATGTCATTCAGTCCAACCCGGTGTGAGCAGGCCCGTGGCGCGGCAAGGGTGAGAGGGCGGCCGATCGCACCATCCGGAATGCAGCAAGGCAGCGCGGAACGCAACACCGAGGTCAGCCATCACACTGGCCATGAAACTGGTCATGAAACAAGTCACGGGTCGGCCACGGCCGCCAATGCGTCGGGCTGACGGTGACGCGCTCGCATGTCGGCATCTTGATCCAGCCACCGGGCGTGCGGCGGCACGCAAAGATCAGGGGATGCACGCGGCCGCCTTCGATCACCGCCAGTTCGAGATCGCGGTCATACGGCGCCGTCGCGATCTTTTCCCATACCGGTCTGTCGTTCATCGCGTCCGCTTTGTGTCGCGCCAAATCGCCAGCATAGGCGGCCCAGGGATCGCCGCGCTTGATCTGCGTCAATCCGGCGCCGGTCAGACGTGTGGCCCTGGGGCCGGCAGGGGCTATCTGATCTTCGTCTCGGCTTCGATCATCGCCCTGCCTTCCGCCGTTGCAATCTTCAGCTTCACCACTTCGCCGCTGCCACCTGCAGGAATGGGCGCCGACATGCGATTGCCGTTTTTCGGATCGGCGGTGACCATGCCGTCGAACAGCATCGCACCGTCGCGCGTCAGTGTGACGCGCAGCGGCGAGGCCGGCTCCAGACTGACGAACTGGAGATTCACGCGGGACGCCTCGGCCGATAGATTGACCAGCATGTTCTCGTTCGCATCCGTCACGTTGCCCATGCCGACGGTCGGGGCGTAGGTTTCGCCGACTGACACCTCGCCGAGCGCCGGGAAGCTCGCGCTGTGGAAGAACTGGTCCGACACGCCGGCCCACAATTCGACGTATGGCTGTCCCGGGCTCGGATCCTTGCGCGGGTCAGTGTCGTTCGTGAATGTCGGAAATCCCCAGGTCCACATTTTCAGGCCCGGCGTAACCTTGTTGTCGGCGATGCGAATGATGCCCTCTTCATTGTCGTGGTTGATCACACCCCAGAAATTCGCAGCCCCCATGTCGGGCGCTGCGTAGGCGATACCCATCGTCGGCCAGTTCCGGAAGTAGCGCAGCTTGTCGAAACGGCTCCGGCCTTGGCCCAGACTCTCATCGCCATCGGCCAGATTGGCCGACCAGCGGGGCGTGGTGTAGGCCGCAATCGGTGCGATGATTTCGGCGCCGCCGGTTGTCCTTGGATGGTTCGGGTCCGAACCCGGGGCGAGCGTCGTGCAGGTCCAGTACTCGTAGTCGATCCTCTCACTCTTCGGGTTTCTCAGCACCAGGTTCGCGTCGAAGGCGGCGCGGCCGGCTTTCAGCGTGACGGTGTAGGTCGCCTGCAGGCCCGTCGCGCCCTTCCTGAACTTCGCCGGCGGCGCCGAATACGCGAAATCGTCCGTGAGCGACATCGACACCGTCACCTCGTCGGCGCTTCTCTTCACCACTTTGAAATCCCAGGGCTTCAGCCAGGTCTTGCCGTGCTCGGGATCCGGGAAGGTGGGGAAGATTCCGCCATACACCATCATCCAGTCGTAATAGAAATTGCCGTCCTTGATTCCGTAGGGCACGCCGACCTCGGCGCGATAGAGCTCTTCGTGCCCGGTCGGTTTGTAGATGATGGAGAGGATGCGCCCGCCGAATTTCGGCAGCAGCGTCACCTTCAGATAGCGATTCTCCAGCACGTAGGCCTGGAACGTGCGATCGACGATGGTCTTTGTGCCAAGCGAACCATCGACAAATCCATTCTCCGCCGTGGTCGCATATTTCAAGGTGCGCCAGGCCATCGCCTGCTCGCTGAGCGACACGCTGTCGGGCTCTGGCGATGCCGCATGCGCAACGGATTGAAGCATGACGACGGCCCAAAGCACGGCAGCCGTGAAGCGGACCCAGCCGAGCAAAGGAATTTCAATGACCATTGCGCCGCCTTGCCATATGCCTGACCGGAATGATGATCGCGATTAATGGCGTGAGCAAGGTCCACGTCGCCCCCCAGTAGCGACTGGGCTCCGCTCTGAAATCCTGTCAGGCCAGCGTGTTCCTCGATTTCGCTTTGCGGCAAGCCAAAGCCCGGCTGTACAATCCGGGCAAACGACAAGGGGGAGTGTCGCCATGATCGACAATCGCACTGCGCCTTACGCGGCGCTGGTTCTCCGGCTCGCGCTGTCGTTCTTCTTCTTCGCGCATCTGATCCGAAAATTCGCCGTGATCGGCTTCGATCCGTGGTGGACCGGCCTCGTCAAGCAGGGCTATCCGGGCGCGGTCCTCGGCTACACCGTCGCCATCGAGTTTGCCGGCGCCGTGCTGTTGCTGCTGGGCGTCTACACCCGCTATGTCAGCCTGCTGCTCCCCGTGCTCATGGCGGTCGCTAATCACTGGATGGTGCGCAATGGTTTCTGGTTCGCCGATGGCGGCATGGAATTTCCGCTCGCCTGGGTGTTCATGCTGGTCGCGCAGGCCCTGCTTGGTGACGGCGCCTTTACGCTGCGCGTGCCAGCGCTGCCGTGGGACCGCGCGCGGCCGGCAACCGCCTGAACGCACCTGACCCTGCGCCGTCAACGGCATTTGGCTCGTCAGCTTTATGATCTCGGATATTTCGACCTGGAGCGGAAAGCCCTTGCAACCTCTCGACAACCCGTTCGGCACGAGGTTGTCACCCATGTCTCAGGTACGTTCCGTTAACTATGTCTCCGGGCCAGCGTTTATGTTTGACGGGCTCCGTTCGACACGTCCGCCATACATTTAACTCCTGATGCCTAGGTCCGTTGAGTGCCAACAACCGAAGTCGCGGACTCGTTCGATTACCTCGTCGATCGGAGCGGCGTTGGCGGGCCGGTAAGCAATTCTACGTAAGCCTAGACTCACCGATTGCCTGATAAAGGCTGATCGAGCCCAGTATGATCGACGGAATTCCCATGAGCGTCCAACCTAAGGGCGATCCCGACGCCATGGCGTTGCCTGCGATCCAAACGCCAAAGGCAGCTATTCCTGCTGAAATCAACAAGGAGAGCGCTCTATCCATATGCGTCCCTTTCCAAGGTCTCGCTCACCACAAAAGGGGCCGCCAACTGAGATGGCCTCATCTAAAGCAGATCGGCAACTTAGAGACCCTCCGCGCTAAACGCACGAGAGCCGCCGGGATGTCCCGAGCGGCTCACGCGTTGCGTAGCGATGTGGTGCGACGCGCAGCGTCGCTTGGTGGAACGTTGCGATGCGCCGAGGCGCGCCGCGTTGCCTACCGTGACGTCGATAAGTCCTACGCATCCCATCGACTAAACTCACATGGCTGGTCGCGAGGCAAGTTCAAGACAGCGCTGCTGTCGTAGTCGTATTCTCTTTCGAATCGTGCCCGAAAAAGACGTTCCTGCTGGATCGCCGCACCACTATCGCTGGAATTGCTTCCCCACGAGAAAGTGTTGCGAGAGAAGGGTCTGACTTGATTCAACAACTGATGGCTGTGCGTTTTATGACGACGATCATCGAAGCCATCGCTCTCTCTGGTAATGGGGTCAAAGCCGGAAGAACACGATCTGAGCAAACGACCACCGGTCTACCCCGGCAAACGGATATTCTTGAGCTTCGTCGGCATGTCTCAAAAGCGCCGATAGCCGGAAAATTACAGTATTCACGCGACCGCCGCGACTGAGCCAAGCGGCACATCCAACGAGTAGATGAATCCACCCGGTTCGTAGGCGAGTTGCACCTGACCGGTCAATTGTTGGCCGAGAGAGCCCATCATTCTCGTGCCGAAGCTTCGCCTTGTTGGAGGCTCGACCGCCGGGCCTCCCCTTTCCGTCCAAACAAGGCGGAGCCTCTGCTTCAGCTCGTCTATCGTCCATGCGATTTCTACGCGGCCTGTGGGGACGGACAGGGCTCCAAATTTGGTAGTGTTGGTGCACAGCTCGTTGAACGTCATCGCAAGTGCGATGACGGCCACGGAAGTAATCCTGATATCCGGTCCATTGAAATGAAAGCGTCTGTCCCCTTGGCTGTCATAGGGCTCCGTCGCACTGCTTAGCGTGTGCGTAAGGCTCGCATTTGCCCAACTGACCTGCATCAGCAGATCGTGGGCCCGTCCTAACGCGATCAACCTGCCTTCCATTGCCTTCTGTCCGTGCTCGATACTTGGCGCTCCACGGAAACTCTGGGACGCGATCGCGCTGACCATGGCGAGAGCATTCCTGACGCGATGATGAAGTTCCCCGAGGATCAGCTTTTGTAATTTGTCGGCGGCATCGCGCTCCTCGGCTTCGATCCCAGCCTGGATAAGCAGGGCCTGCGCGTCTATCCCGGCTTGTTCGAGCAGGAGGCGAAGGCTGTCGTTCTCCGCCGAGAGGACGGCCTCTTGCGCGGATCGGGACGATGGATCAACCGTCTCCATGGCGTGTAGCGCCTGATCCGCCGGCCAATCGTTTGCGTTCGGAACGATCCTTAGCACACCCGTGCCCACCATCGCCTGCAACTCGGTAATCATTTGCTCGACGCCAAGCGGTTTGCCGAAGAACCGGCTGTCCGCCGGCCTTTCCGCGTCAGATGGCTTCATTTGACCAGAAACCAGTATGATCTTGATCGAGGGCCAGCGTTCGTGCACCGCGTGAGCGAGTTTCAGGCCGTCGATGCTGCCGGGCATCTGGATGTCGGTGAATAGTAGAGAGATGTCCGAGCGGGACTCAAGAATTGATATTGCCTCGTCGGCGTTGACGGCCTCGACGGGGCAAAACCCGGCGTCCTCCACAATGTCGACCGCGCGCATACGCAGGATCATCTCGTCTTCCACGACAAGCACGTTCGGCACCTGAGTTGAACCTGTCGACATGGGTGGCCTCACTCTCTCACAGGGAGCCGATGGAGTTGCCCGAAGCGAACGTTGATACAGCAATCGTCCCGCCGCTCAGCGCCGAGCGCCACGGCATCGACCATTGCTGCGCCTTTCGAGCAGGGATAGCGAGCTAATTCGCAGCGCCCGACACGTTTGTCATCTCAACGCGAGATCGGCGTCCATGACTCGCGCGAATAGGCGGGCAGAGGTGAGAGAGGCTTATCGCGCAATCGTCTCATGAGCATGATCAAATGCGGCGGCATTCCAGAGGGCTCCGGTTTCATACCGACGGCTAGCCGTTCACTGATTTCCTTGCAGATCGCCACGTTATGGAGGCGGCTGATCTCAACCTCGCCCCGTTGTGCGGAATAAGTCATGAAGTGTCCAATACGTCAGTGAGGGAAACGGATGAGACGGGACCGCACTTATCGGCGGGCGGTCACAAGACGGGCTTCCAGGATTTTCGCTCCAGAGCTCGCGTTTCGCAAACAGGATGCGGTGAAATCCGGCCAGACCTGTGTTGAGCAATTCGGGACAGCGGCTCGTACCTCAAGCCGGTCACCCTTGGCCAGCACCGCGACCTCATCAGCTTGCACCTTGGGGGCAAAACCTGGCAAAGCGATAACCGAGGCTCCGAGGAGCATTAACACCGCAAGGGCTGACAGTGATTTGACCATTTCGGCTGCTGACTGTTTCATCTTCGATCCCTCCGCTTTCGGGGATCAGCATCACAACAACCAAAGAATAAGTTCCGATAAGACAACCTGTATTTGTCTAGTCATTTGGCTTTTCTTGTTGCCAACTTCCGCTGGGGGTCAAACTGAGAAGAGGCTAAGGGATCCCGCAGGCCAGCGCTCACTCTATTTGAGAAACTCAAGTTATCGTCAATATCGCGGGCGGAAGCCCTTGTGTTCCAGTGGCACGGTCTTATGTCAGGAGCGGCTAGCACTCATCCATTGCGACTGCCAATCCAGAAATAATCAAAGAAGCCAAGGAGGATCGCATGCAATTCCGTCCGCTCCACGACCGCGTCGTGGTCAAGCGCATCGACGCCGAAGAGAAGTCTGCCGGCGGCATCATCATTCCCGACACGGCCAAGGAAAAGCCCTCCCAGGGCGAAGTCATCGCCGTCGGCCCGGGTGGCCGCGACGAGGCTGGCAAGCTGATCCCGATCGACATCCAGGTCGGCGACCGCGTGCTGTTCGGCAAGTGGTCGGGCACCGAGGTCAAGATCGACGGCCAGGAGCTGCTTGATCATGAAGGAGAGCGACATCATGGGCTTGCTCACCGACGCTCCAGCCTCCAAGAAGAAGGCCGCCTAAGCGCGAAACTCGCCCTCACCCTGAGGAACCGGCGCAGCCGGCGCCTCGAAGGATGCGGCCGCAAGCTAAAATCTCATCCCTCAAGAACTGGCGCGGTTGCGCGGCCCTTGGGATTGGGACAGCTGAAAACGGAGATCATTATGTCAGCCAAGGAAGTTAAATTCGGCGTCGACGCTCGCGATCGCATGCTGCGCGGTGTCGACATCCTCAACAACGCCGTCAAGGTCACGCTCGGTCCGAAGGGCCGCAACGTCGTGCTCGACAAGTCGTTCGGCGCGCCCCGTATCACCAAGGATGGCGTCACCGTCGCCAAGGAGATCGAGCTTGACGACAAGTTCGAGAACATGGGCGCCCAGATGGTACGCGAAGTGGCCTCTAAGGCGGCGGATGCGGCCGGCGACGGCACCACCACCGCAACCGTGCTCGCGGCTGCGATCGTTCGTGAAGGCGCCAAGTCCGTTGCCGCCGGCATGAACCCGATGGACCTGAAGCGCGGCATCGACCTCGCGGTCGAAGCCGTGGTCGCCGATCTCGCCAAGAACTCCAAGAAAGTCACCTCGAACGAGGAGATCGCCCAGGTCGGCACCATTTCCTCCAACGGCGACGTGGAAATCGGCAAGTTCCTCGCCGACGCCATGAAGAAGGTTGGCAACGAGGGCGTGATCACGGTCGAGGAAGCCAAGTCGCTTGAGACCGAGCTCGATGTCGTTGAGGGCATGCAGTTCGACCGCGGCTACATCTCGCCCTACTTCGTCACCAACGCCGACAAGATGCGCGTCGAAATGGAAGATGCCTACGTCCTGATTAACGAGAAGAAGTTATCTCAGTTGAATGAATTGCTTCCGCTGCTGGAAGCCGTAGTGCAAAGCGGCAAGCCGCTTGTAATTATCGCTGAAGACGTCGAAGGCGAGGCTCTGGCCACGCTGGTCGTCAACCGTCTGCGCGGCGGTCTGAAGGTCGCTGCCGTCAAGGCGCCGGGTTTCGGCGACCGTCGCAAAGCCATGCTGCAGGACCTCGCGGTCCTGACCGGCGGCCAGGCGATCTCGGAAGATCTCGGCATCAAGATGGAGAACGTCACGCTCGCCATGCTCGGTCGCGCCAAGAGGGTGATGATCGACAAGGAGAACACCACCATCATCAGCGGCGCCGGCAAGAAGGCCGACATCGAGGCGCGCGTTCAGCAAATCAAGGCGCAGATCGAGGAGACCACCTCGGACTACGACCGCGAGAAGCTGCAGGAACGTCTGGCCAAGCTCGCGGGCGGCGTCGCGGTGATCCGCGTCGGTGGCGCGACCGAGGTCGAGGTGAGGGAGCGCAAGGATCGCGTGGATGACGCGATGCACGCGACCCGTGCGGCGGTGGAAGAAGGCATCGTGCCGGGCGGCGGCGTCGCCCTGCTCCGTGCTTCCCAGCACCTCAAGGGACTTCGCACCAAGAACGACGACCAGAAGACCGGCGTCGAGATCGTGCGCAAGGCGCTGTCCTATCCAGCCCGCCAGATCGCGATCAATGCCGGTGAAGACGGCTCGGTGATCGTCGGCAAGATCCTGGAGAAGGACCAATACTCCTACGGCTTCGACTCCCAGACCGGCGAATATGTCAACTTGATCTCCAAAGGCATCATCGACCCGACCAAGGTTGTTCGCGTAGCCATCCAGAACGCGGCCTCCGTTGCCGCGCTGTTGATCACCACCGAAGCCATGGTGGCTGAAGTTCCGAAGAAGAACGCAGGCGCCGGCGGCGGTATGCCCCCGGGCGGCGGTATGGGCGGCATGGATTTCTAACTCCAACCCGTTTAGTCTTAAAAGAAAAAGAAAGGCCCGGCAGGGATGCCTGGCCTTTCTATCGTCGATGACGATACCGGCGTGAGATGACAAGGTCTCAGGGGAGCAAGCCGAAATTTGAACACGCCGATTTTCAAGGATGGCGCGACAATGCGGACTGGACCATCAAGAAACGAGCGTGAAATCCTGGCGAGCGAGTGCGACCCTCTGCAACGCGATAGCCAAGCTCACTAGCTTAACGAATACGGACCTTACCCGATGCTTCAGCGGCCTCAACTGTGTCGAACTCTGACTTGAAGTGGCCGTCGACGATCGTTGCGAACCCTTCGGTCGGAGGCCGGTCGGCTCGTATTGCCTTCTTCGGCTCTGGCTCGTCGATTAAGAGAACGAGTTTTTTCATCGCCGTTCCTTCACGATCACTAGTATCACACTCGCTAAAGCACCTAATCGACGGCTGAAGGTCAAGCTGCTGCTCCGGAACCCTCCGGGCCTCGATTGACCCGGATTGTTGCCGGACCGGCCATCGCGGCCTGTAACGCCGCCTTGCCGCTGTTTGATCATTCCGGCTCAAGTAATTCTATGAAATGCCAGCGGCAAAGATTTGCGCACATGATCTCGGATATTTCGACCTGGAGCGAGCCAAGTTCAAATCCTAGGCCAGTGACACTAGCCAGGCTTGTTCAGCGCGCCAGTTGCACTTCGCCGCTCGCTCTCGCCCGTTGAGTGAAGGCCAACACCGTAAGGGGCGCCACCATCAGCCATTGCACCGTCGTAAATGCGGTTTCGATCACGAGATAATCGGGCACCGATGTCATCACGTTCTTGGCGGCGACGGCCAAGGTAGTGAAACTCCAGGAAAGAATGGCCCCAAGGGCACCGTAGCCAAGGGCACGCATCCAGAAGGGGCTATTTTGACCAGCGAACCCTCTTGTATAAATCCAGGCAAAGAGACCGGCCTGAAGCAGCATCGACAGAAAGCCAAAGGGGATGATGACGTCGCTTCGATACATCGCGAGCGCCTTATAGTAGTGCTCGAAAAGTATGAGATGCCAGACAAAACCCAGCGCAAAGGTTGGTACGAGATAAGCGAGAATGGCCAGGGTAAAGCGCTTCATGTTCTTTTTCCTTTCCGGGTTGTTTGCTTTGTCTTGGGCGGCAGTGCGATCGCAAACTGCGCGGCCTTATCGAGCCAGGACTTGAGGGCGTTGCCTTTGAGCGTTTCCGGATCGACGAAAACGTAGCCTTCCATCACGCGGCCGCGCATCTCCACCGGACGTACGCCCGGCTTCTTGAGCGCCTCGCCATGACCGTCCTTGCCTACGCGCAGCAAGAGACCGCGCTTCGATGCGGCGGCGACCAGATTGTCGTCCAGCATGAAACCGATGCCGCCGAACATTTTGACCTCGCGGATGGCTCCAGCGGTCGCAAGATGCGCCCGAATATCGGCTGCCAGCTTCTCGCTGGTCATGTGAGCTGCTCCGGTCGGGCCAGCAGATGGCTGAGCTGGTCAAGTGCTCCCCGCCAGCCCTGCCGATGGCGGTCGACCGCGCCGGCGGGTGTCAGTCGCTCATGCCGAATGTGTAGTTGGCTGCCTTCGCCGTCCGGCGTAATTCTTACGATGACTTCCGACTTGACACCGGCATGCTCATCGGGAGGCTCGATGTTCCAGGAAAAGACAATTTCGGATGGCGGCCGGATCAGGCGATAGACCCCGTTCACTCTCATGACCGGACCGCCCGGCACGTGGTAGGCGAACCGATAATTGCCACCCTCCTGGAAATCGAATTCGACCACCTCGAGTTTTATGTCGGGCGAAGGCGTCAACCAGCGGCTGACCATTATCGGGGTGGCAAAGGCTGCGAATACTTTCTCCGGGGTTACCGATAGGTAGCGGTGGATGTCAGCGGCGGTAGCGTCAGGCCTCATGGCGAGACTCCTGAAGCAGCTGCTCCAACTGGTCCACGGCACCGGTCCAGAATGCCTGCTGCCGTGCGATCCAGCGTTCGGCGTCTTCGAGCGGCTTCTGGCGCAACCGAAAGCGGTGCACGCGCCCCTCGACCGTGCGTTCAACAAGCCCGGCCTGTTCCAGCACCTTGAGGTGTTTCGAGATCGTCGGCTGCGCCGAGCGAAAGCGTCGGCCGAGCTCGCTTGCGCTCCGCGAGCGGCCTCGCGACAACGAATGGATCATCGAACGGCGCGTGCCGTCGGCGAGTGCCCGGAAAGTAAGATCGAGTTGCGATTCTTTTTGCATAGCCATATGGCTATATGTTATTCGGCACAAAAGCGCAACTCACATCGCTTTTAAGCTTTAGAGCGTATCGATCCAGGCGTTGAGGCGCTTGCCTTCCTCGATCACGAGATTGGGGTCACGGAAGCAATTGGCAAGCAAGGAGACGCCTTGCAGCGCGGCAAGAAGGTGTATCGCCAATCCCGCCTTGTCGCGCTTGCGCCCGAGCGCTGCAAATTGCGTCTCGATCCAGCCGAGCAGGTCGCGCAAGGGACGCGCGGCGTGCGCGGCAAGCGGCGTTTTCTCTTTGCCGAGCTCAGCACAAAGGCTGCCCACCGGACAGCCGGCGCGCGCCAAAGCATCGCGATTCTCGACTGTCGAGTGAACGAAGGCCTTGAGACGTTCCTTCGGTGCCCTTGCCTGTTCCCAATGCGCGCGCAATTGTCGGAACTCTTTGCTGCGCTGAGCTGTGATCGCCTCGCCGATCGCCGCCTTGGTCCGGAAATAGTAATAAACGCCGCCAAGCGGCAAATCCGCCGCCTCCGCTATATCGGCAAGTGAGACATTGGCGAAGCCGCGCGCATAGGTCAGGTCGGCGGCCGCACGCGTCAGGCGGCTGCGCTTGTCGTCACCAGCCGCCATTTTCTCCGTCATATCGATCCAGCTCCTTTGGAGCATCCTTAGGGGCGCTCCTCTTTTCCCTTGACCTCTTTTCCTCGCCGATCTATGAGTTAGTCAACCAACTTATATTGCGTTACGCGGGAAACGGCAATGGTTATGAAGGAATGGCGGCGTGTTCTTTATTGGCTGGCCACAGGGGCAGTGGCCCTCTTGTTCGCCATTCCGGGCTCCGCGCTTCTCATCGGCGTGCCGCATTTCACGGTCGAAATGGCGCGGCTTGGCTACCCCAGTTACTTCCTCGTTCTATTCGGCCTACTCAAAATCGTCGGTGCCCTAACCATCCTCGCGCCCGGTTTTCCGCGGCTCAAGGAGTGGGCCTATGCCGGCATGGTGTTCGACGCACTGTTCGCCGGCTGGTCGCGCGGCGCGCTCGGGGACCCTCTTCCGCAAATCATTCTCCCGCTGGCGATCGGCAGTCTCGTGGTCACCTCCTGGGCGCTGCGTCCGACCACACGCAAACTCTGATCGCAAAACGAGGTGACTGTGAGTGAGACGTTCTCGGCGCACACCATCGAGACCGCGCCCGACGAAGTGCGCCCGGTAATGGAGGCCATGCAACAGAGAATGGGCTTCATACCCAGCATGCTGGCGAAATTCGCGGAAGCACCACCGTTGGGTATTACGGTGACAGGTATTACGGTGCACTTAACTTGGAGGGTTTAGTGCACTGTCACCGTAATAG